>CAWJNH010000005.1:0-483726 GCA_963844215.1 uncultured Actinomycetota bacterium | reverse complement strand
TTACGCCGTCGCGTGCTGGATCTGGCCCTTCAAGTCCTGCCGCGCTGCTCCGGCACCGGCAAGAAGCGCTCCCCGTCCGGCCGGGCGTTCCGCCTCTGCACGCCGCTCCACCGGCACCGGCCGCCGGCCGCACGCGCCGGGCGCTGGATCTACAACCGGCTCTCCAGCGTTCGACGGGACGCCCGCTGATGGCCGCCCGCACGATGGCCCACCTCCGCCGGGCCGAGACCCCGCACACCCAGTGGTGCGTCCGCGACCACACCTGCGGGCTGACGGAGCACCGCGGCCAGCCGATCACCATCACGCCGCAGACCGGCGGACGCGCGGTCGTCACCCGCGTCCGCGCCGGCGACCACGAGTACGCGGCGATCACGCTGCGGATCCCGTTGCACCGCAACGGCGACGTGGCCGCCGCGCAGCTCGACACGGTGCTCCGCGGGATCCGCAGCCTGCTCGCCGCGGTCGCCGCCCTGCGCCCGGTGCTCTCGCCGCCCGGCCAGGCCGGCGGGCGATCCACTCCCGGCGGGCCGCCTGATGGCGCGGATCCGGGCCGCGTACTGCGATCCCGCGGGCGAGCGGTACGGCATCCCCACGTTCTGGTGGCACGGCGCGCCGGACGGCTACGCCACCCGGCGGCAGCTCACCGCCCGTGGGCTGCGGCCGGGCGGTCAGCCGGTCGCCGCGCAGATCCTCTGGCAGGGGGTCAGCGGCGAACGCGCGGCGTACCTGTACCGGCTCGACCTCGCACGGCCCAAGCGCATTGCGACACCCGCGCAGCACCGGGCGATCCGGGCCGCGCTGCGCGCCCGGCGCACCTGCCCGACCTGCGGCCAGGTCCGCGGCTACTACATCCCACGCTCGCTGGGCGAGTGCCTGGCCTGCCACGACGAAAGGCCCTGACCCATGACCAGCAACCCTCTCGCTCCTGAGTGGACACTCGGGGCGACGCGATCGAGTCACCGCTGGGACGCAGATGCCCGGCAACTGGGACCGGCTCAACACCCGAGCCCTGTTCCCCAGCTCGAACCCAGTGGGGCATCCCCGACCTGCCCCCGACCACGGCCGAGCCTGCTCGGTTGCTGCCGTACAACGCCCGCCACGCGATCGCCGCGGCCCGGCCGGGCGACGCGGTGCACTTCTTCCTCGATGACTACCGATTCGAGACCGTGTGGTCGAAACCCGAGCGTGGCCTGTCGCGGTGCTGCTCGGTTGGTGCCGCCCTGACCCCGGACTTCTCAGCCTGTGGACCAACATGCCGCTGGTCATGCAGCTATGGCAGGTCTACCGATCGCGGTGGTGCGGCGCGTGGCTTCTCCCCACGGCGTGACCGTGATCCCGACAGTCAGTTGGTCGACGCCGGACAGCTACCCGTTCGCGTTCGCCGGCATCGCCACCGGATCCGTGGTCGCCGTGTCCACCGTCGGTGTCTGTCCGTGACCGCGAGGCGCGGGCGCTGTTCGCCGAGGGCTACTCCGCCCTGCTCGACACGGTGCGCCCGGCCCGGGTACTGGTCTACGGCACCGCCCCGGCAACCTGCTCGGTTGGTGACGTGCCGATCCGGGCGTACCCGCCGCGGTGGGCGGCCCGCTGATGGGCGGCCGGGGAAGCCGCGGGCGCGCACTCCCGCAACCAGGCTGGGCGAACGGGCCGACCACACCGCCGACCACACCGCCGGCCGGGCCGGACGGACAGGGCGACCAGGCGGACGCAGCAACCGAACAGGTCGCCAAGCCGACCATCGCCGCGGGTGACCGGATCCGCGACGTGTACACCGGCCTCGCCGGTGGCGAGGGCCGATGGATCAGCCTCACCGAGGTCCGCGCCCAGCTCGGCGACCTGCCGCGGGCCGAGGTCGACGCCGCGCTCCACGAGCTGATCCGCGACGACCGGGTCCGGCTGGAACCCGACCAACTCAACCACCGCGTCGGCCCGGCCGAACGCGACGCGGCGATCCACATCGGCGGCGAGGACCGCCACAAAATCTGGATCCAGCCATGAGCATCAACCGAGCAGCTCGGCCGGGCGGCGAATTCCTGGACTGGCGTACCCATGGCACCGGGACGCCGCTGCCCTGCCGGCTCTGCGGACACCCGTCGATCCTGCGCGACGAACATGACCGGCCCTGCCACAAGACGTGTGCGGAAGTCGAGCTAGCACTATCCACAAGCGACGCAACGGAGCGGAACCCCATGCACAGTAACGACTCTCTGTCCAACGCCCTGTCCGCCGCGGGCCGCGGCTGGCACGTCTTCCCGCTACGCCCCGGCGACAAGCGGCCCGCGATCGACCGGTGGGAGCAGCGCGCCACCACCGACCCCGACCGGATCCGCCGGTGCGTGGACCGCCGCACCGTACAACGTCGGCATCGCCAGCGGCCCGTCCGGCCTGATCGTGCTCGACCTCGACACCCGCAAGACCGGGCAGCCCGCCCCCGCCGTGGCCGCGAGGGCTACCTGCACGGCGCGGACGTGTTCGCCGCCCTGTGCCGCGACCTCGGCCACGCCGGTCCCCGACGACACACACGCCGTCAACACCGGCCGCGGCGGGCTGCACCTGTACTTCCGCCACCCCGCACGGCCCCGAGCTGCGCAACACCGCAGGCGCACCGCGGGCTCGGCTGGCTGATCGACACCCGCGCGCACGGCGGCTACGTCGTCGCCGCCGGCATCGACCGTCGCCGGGAACCCGTACACCGTGCAGCGCGACGCCCGGCCGGGCGACCTGCCCGCATGGCTGGCCGAACGACTCCAGCCCGCGCCCATGCGCCCGGCCGGGCCACCGGTCGTGGTCGAACTGCCCGCCAACCGGCACGGCGCATACGTCCGCGCCGCGATCACCGGCACCCTGACCAAGCTCACCGACGCCCACGAGGGCGGCCGAAACCGGGCGCTGTTCATGGCCGCGCAGACCCTCGGCCAACTCGTGGCCGGCGGGGCGGTCGCCGAGGACGTGGTGACCGCGGTGCTCACCGACGCCGCCGCCCGCCTCGGCCTCGGCCCGCGCGAGATCCAGACCACGATCCGCTCCGGACTAGCCGCAGGTGCCCGCCGCCCGCGGCAGGTGGCAGCATGACCGCCCCGACCCCGGCCGAGCGGCCCGCGCTGCGGGTAGCCGGGCCGGACGACGCCGCCGCGGTCCTGTCCGCGGACAGCCAACGCGCACCAGGCCGGATCCGCAGCTCGTGGACCGCGGCGGACATCATGGCGATGGAGTTCGCCCCGCCCAAGTGGGCCGTGCCCGGCGTGATTTCCGAAGGATTCAGCCTGCTCTGCGGGCCGCCCAAGGTCGGCAAGTCGTGGATGTCGCTCGGCCTCGGCGTAGACGTAGCCCGCGGCGACCGCGCGCTCGGCACCATCGACGTGGAAGCCGGACCCGGTGCTCTACCTCGCGTTGGAGGACACCGCCCGGCGGCTGCAAAACCGGCTCCGCAAGGTTCTCGGCGACCGGCCCGCGCCGACCGGACTGACCCTCGCCACGCAGTGCCCACCTTTGCCGCAGGGTGGCGATCAAGCCATCGCCGCGTGGCTGGACCGGCACCCCGGCGCGCGGCTGGTCATCATCGACGTGTTCGCCAAGCTCCGCGGCAACTCCGCACCCGGCGCATCGGCCTACGACGCGGACTACGCCGCGGTCGGCCGGGCGAAGAAGGTCGCCGACGACTACGGCGTCGCGGTCGTCGCCGTGCACCACGTCCGCAAGGCCGGGGCCGAGGACTTCCTGTCCGAGGTGTCCGGCACCAACGGCCTCGCCGGTGCCGCCGACGCCACCCTCGTGCTCAAGCGGGCACGCAACCAGGGCGACGGCGTGCTGCACGTGACCGGCCGCGACGTGGACGAAGCCGAGTACCCGCTGGCGTTCGACCCCAGCGACGGCGCGTGGCGGATGCTCGACGGCCCGGCCGAGGACCACAAGCTCAGCGACACCCGCGCCGCGATCCTGCGGTGGCTGCGCAGCACACCGGGCAGCACCCCCAAGGTCATCGCCGAGGGCGTCGGACTCAAGGCCGACACCGTGCGGCAGACGTGCTCGCGGATGCTCGCGGACGGCCAGCTCGCCGCCGAGCCGGGCGGCCGGTACCGGGTGCCGGGTGTCACCGCTGTCACTCCTGTCACTGGTGTCACTCAACCTGCCCTGACCAGCGGAAACGACAGTGACAGCGAGAGTGACAGCCAAGCGGCTCGCTGATCATGAGAGATCGGCTGAAACATGGAGATCCAGGATGATTCCGGCCGGACGTAGAGGAACGCACCAGGACATCGGAGATCTTGGCTCAGCGCGGCTCTCAGCGGGCCGCGCAGAGGGCCGCAGCGACATTGGACCCCGTACCCTCGCCAGCATCGCACCGCACCACCGGGAGGCCGTCACCGTGCGACTCAGGGCCGTAGACAGCATCGACACGACCGCCGCAGAGTCCGAACTGATCACCACTGAGGAGCTGGCGCGGATGCTGCGCGTGGATCCGTCCAGCGTGCGCCGCTGGCGGACCGCCCGGCCGCTGCAAGGTCCGCCGTTCATCGCCCTGTCCGAGCGCGTGATCATGTACTCGATCGAGGACGTGCGGGCGTGGCTGGCCAGCCGTCGAGTCACCCCGGAGGCAGCGTGACCAGCACAGCGCAGCACCCGCCTATCAGTGTTTCAGTCAAGTCCGATGTGGAGTACGCGCCCGGCGGCCCAAGCCCTACAAGGCTCGCGTGCGCTGGACCGACCCCGCGACCGGCGACCGGCGATCCAAGTCGCACTCGACGGAGACGCCCGAGCAGGCTCAGGAGTGGATCGACGGCATGATCCGCGCGGCCAACGGCGGGATCAGCCCGGCCGCGGCAACGCAGCGACTCGCCGAGTACGGCGCGGACGTGATGCCGCTGGCCATCCGAGGGTTGGAGCGCAAGACGCTCGATCCGTACCTGGCCGGCTGGCGGCTGCGCGTCGTGCCGACCCTCGGCCACATCCCCACGGCAATGATCACCAACGGGGTGGTGGACCGGGCCGTCTACTCGTGGATCGAGGACGAGTGCAGCCGATCCACCGTCAAGAACACCCTTGCCATCCTGGTCAGAGTGCTTGAACAGGCCATGCGTGACGGCGTAGTGGATCGCAACGTCGCGCGGGTAAAGGGCTGGCAGCGCGAGTATCAGCAGGCCGAGGACGAGTTGGACGATCCGCGCACGCTCGCCCTGCCGAGCTGGGAGGCGCTGACCACCCTCGCGGACGCGCTCACCGCTCGGTCGCACGGCCAGTTCACCGGGTGGGGGCACATCGTCACTTTCGCAGCGTGCACCGCAGCCCGTATCGGGGAGGTGTCCGGCGTCCGGGCCGGCGACATCGACCGAGCAACGTGGACGTGGACTGTGCGGAGGCAGACCACACCGGGACCGGGCGGACTGATCGACAAGGGCACCAAGGGCAAGCGCGCCCGCAAGGTGCCGATCATCGAAGAGGTCCGCCCGATGGTGATCGAGCGACTCGACTCAGCGAACGGCCCGGACGCCCGGCTGTTCACCGGCCCGCGGGGCGGCCGGATCAGTACCGCGGTGCTGCGGGACGCCACGCATTGGGACGAGGTGGTCACCGAGCTGGGGTACGAGCATCTACGACGCCATGACCTGCGGCACACCGGACTTACCTGGCTGGCCGATGCCGGCGTCCACGTACACGTGCTCCGGAAGATCGCCGGGCACGGCTCGATCACCACCACTCAGCGGTACCTGCACCCGGATCAGCGCTCGATCAGCGAGGCCGGCGACGCGCTCAGCGCCCACCTGCGTGCCCCGCGTTCTCCCGAGGTCCCCCGGCTGCGTGCCGTCTGACCAGGGCAAACGAGAGTCAAGGCATCCGCGAATGTGTCGTCTGGTCCCTAAACGGTCCCCAAATAACCATAAGCAAGTAGGAATTTGAGGATCAAGGAAGATACAGAGAAGGCCGTTTACCAGGGACAACACCCCGGTAAACGGCCTTCTTGATCGTCGGGCTGACAGGATTTGAACCTGCGACCCCTTGACCCCCAGTCGCATTACAATTCGGTTAAGCAGTGTCAGCATGTGCTTTTATGTACGTAGATTCGGACAGAACGGCATCGCCATGCCGCCCGATATCACCCAATCCTTGAGAAGTTGATCATTGTTGTGACCAGGCATGTGACCACGGCCAATCAAGTGCGGTGCCTGCCATTCAGTCTGCAAGCACTACCGGCGGTCATTGAAGATAGCTCTGCAACTCTGCGCTGAATGCACGTTAACGCTATCTGAGCGCCACGGTTTATCGAGGCGCCGCACTCCACCCGGTGACCACTTGACAGCCCATGAGAAGGGAAGCCCTCCCCGTCGCCAAAACGGCTTCGTTTGAAAGCGCTGGAGGCTACGGCCGTAATCCGATGAATCTGCCGGACATCACCTTGTTCCAACGTTGTCGAACCGTGCGACCTCAGCGACGACAGCAAGGCCACCGTTCGTCCTCCTCAGCGGCTCGCTGCGCGAACGCCAGTCAGGATGGCAAGTTCTTGAGGCTACACGGGCTGTACGCTCGCCTCGGCGGGAACGCGTCAGCCGGCTCGCCGGGTTTGTCGACGGGTGCGCGTAGGCGGGGCCGGCAGGAGTATCGGAGGTCAGCATCTCCATCGAGTGGGACCACCTAAGCCGACCGGACTTTGACCGAATCGTCGAGGCACTGCTGGATCGGCTCTACAGCGGCCCGGGCGTCGAGGTTCGAGCGTATGACGGTAGGGGCGGTGACGGCGGCCGGGATGTAATTGTTCGACAGGGCCCCCGCTTGCGCATCTTCCAGCTGAAGTACTTCCGAGATGGCTTTGCCAGCGAGCGCCAGTCGCGGCGCAAGCAGATCATCAAGTCGTTCAAGGCCGCCATGGCGTATGACCCGGCCGAGTGGATTTTGGTCATTCCCACCAATCCCACCCCCGGAGAAGAAGAGTTCGTCTACAGCTTGGGCAAAGGTCGGCCAGGGCTGAAGGCGAAGATCATGCCCCGACACCAACTCGACAGCAGGCTCGCCCTCTACCCGGACTTGGTCGACTACTTCACCCGGAACGCGCTGCTGCACCAGGCACAGGTGTACCAGCAGGAGAAAGCACTACTGATGGATGGCCTGGGTGACCTGACCGAACGGGCTCGTGGACTTGCGCGTGTGGCTGACACGCTGGACCCGGATTGGGCCGTGGACACGGAGTTACGCGGGGACCTGGTGCTTCACTCGTTCCGGCCGAAGCATGCCGAAGCGATGCAGGTGTCCCCCATCAGCTTCTCCTTCCAAGGTGCTTTCGGTGCTGAGCATGCTGACTTGCAGCACGTTCTCAACCGGATCGTCGAGTTCGGCAGCAACGAGTCGGTGGTGTTGCCCGCGGAGGTTGCTCGACGCGTCGCTTTCAACGGCCCGAGCTTACTGGCGCCGCCAGCCGGTGACTACGAAATCGTGGTGGGTCCGCCTGTGTCGGCCGGCGAGGTTGGCGGGGAGGCGCTGCTGCATGTGCTGGACGATGAGGGTTTCCGGCGTTCGTCGTACCAGGCTGAGGTGCTGCATGCGGCTGCCGGCTTGAGCGGATACGCCCTAGATCTGCAATTTCAGAAGGACAACACCCTTCGGTTTTTTGTCGGCGACCAGCGCACTGACTTCCAGGGTGACTTCAGCTTCTACCAGTCCACTCCGTCCGCGGCGATGCAGATGATCACGTTGTACCGGAATCTGTTGGAGTTCGCGGACTGTGAGGTTGAGTTCGCTGGTCAGACGTTAGCCCTTCGGCGAACTGAGAAGCCGATCCCCGATCTGGAAAAGCTCGAGGCTTTGGAAGACCTTGAGATGCTAGCCGAGGATTTGGACATCGTGCAGCGGCATTGCCGTAGCTACTTCCCAGTTCCGGAGTCGTTGACAGCTGATGATCGCATCGACATCCGCCTCGCCCGGCTGTTAATCGAGGGACATTGCGTGGTGTACAGGGGTGCTCGCACCTTTACTGCCACGTTGAACGGCAAGTACGACGCCTCCCTGAAGCAGGTGCTCGCCAAGGACGAGGTGACGGTACGCAACGAGGCGACCATCGGGATGACGCTCGCGAGGAACCGGATCATCTTGGGCACAGTCGCGTTCTTCCACACGCGAGTGCAAATCGAAGACGCCGCTGCAGTGCGCGCTGCGCTTGAGGCCGGCAGGGGCGACGGCAAGAAACTGAAGTTGGTTCCTGCCGATGGGGAGTATTTTCGGGCTTTCATGCCGTCGAAACGTGTCGGCCGCGACGAGGAGCCGCTCGTGGCAACGCCATGGGGTTTGCCGGGGCTTGATGGCCCTTCTCCGCCGTGAGGATCGTCGGCTGCGCGAGACTGGGTTTGGCCGAGTGCGGCTGGCCGGTGTCGGCGGAGAGCCCAAAGCCGCTGTAGCTTCCTCGTTAGGGGTACTCGGGTGCTCCCACACCCTCACGTGCATCGACCAGAACTTCGACGTCAATGAGTCCGCGCCCGCCACGGCACCGGTGAATACAGCGTGAACGGGCATCGGTGGGGTGGCGGTATTGCCGCCGGCCTCCCAGGCGCTCCGGGTAATCGCCATGAGCCGGGCGCGTTTTCCTAATTGTGAGCCCGCCTCTGGCGAGCACAGGAGACAGCGCCATGATCCATGTCATCCCTACCGGCTATGCCAGGTTCCGCTTCCTGAGCAGTTGTGATCGACGGGGCCACGCCTGGAACTGCAACTCCAATGCCAACGGCACGCATCGGATCGGGTGTGGAGCTTGACGGCTGATTAGGACGTCGGGTCAGGTTGCTGATCGGGTGAGAAGACGCCCGGCTGCGCGTTTTTGCTCTCGCGTTGCAGGACCCAGGCGATCATTTCGTGGGTGACGTCGTGCCGGTTGAATGTATCGCGTATCCATACGTATATCTGCTGGAGTCCACGCGTCCGGTCTTCGGCGTAACGGTCGGCAATCAGTCGGTAGATCAACTCGGTAAGTTGCTCAGGCCGCTCGCTAGGTGCCATGTCGGTGCTGCGGATGACATGGTGTCTCGGCCTTCGGGTGTCGTCATCGTAGATCATGGCGAAGTTCGGGCGCGGTAGTCATGCAATCACGCTAGGTAGCTCATGGACGCGGGTCCATGACCAGCTATGGCAGTGCTACGCCGCCAGCCCGTCGGGGGTGTGCCAGTCCTGTCGCACGGCGCGGACAGGTGCTTAGCTATTGCCGGTGATCCTGGATGTCGCGGTTATCGATCCGCTGCCGCTGTTCCGTCGCGGTGTCGAGGCGGAGCTCGCTTTGGCAGGGCACCGAGTCGACGTGCCGTCAGATATCGTTGCCTGGCCCGGTTTGGGCGGCGGTGTGGTTTTGCTCAGCTTGGTTTCGCGGCACGCTTGGGAGCTATTGACCCGGCTACATGAGGTATCCGCATCTTCCGTCATTGCAGTGGTGGACGAGTCTGCAGGTGAGTCGCCCGGAGTGGCAGGTCTCCGGGCGGTTAGGGCGGGGGCAACGTCGGTCATGCCGCGCACGGCGGAGCCGGAGATTTTAGTGCGCACTGTAGAGGCGACTGCGAGCGGCCAGGCGGTGCTGCCGGTCGATGTCCTCACGGCCCTTGCCGGCCGGTCATCCAGCATTGCCGTTGGACCGCATAGGCCACCGACCGGGCAGCTGTTGTGGTTGGGGCAGTTGGCAGCCGGTTGTACGGTGGCAGAGCTTGCCGGCAGGGCAGGTTATTCGGAGCGGGCGATGTTTCGCATTCTGAGATCGCTATACCGGGAAATGGGCGTCGAGTCTCGGTTGGAGGCAATTATGCGGGCGCGGGACTTCGGGTGGCTGCCGGAGGCGGACAGCTCGTCAGCCCGTCGTATCTGACGGGGCGCCGGAGAGGTAGTCGAGGACGGGACGGAGTCGGTGGGGCGCGAACTTGTCGAGTCGGCTTACCAGGACGTGTCTTCTATCCCGTAGCACTGGTGCGGCGTCCTTGGTGAGTTCGTCGGACGTTTGGAGCTCGTGTACGGCTTCGGTGAGCGGACCGGAGGTGTGCAGTTGTTGTCCGCAGATGGCGAAGGCGAGCATGTCGTGGGCGCCGAAGTCCTGCCCGTCCTTGCCGATGCGCTGACGGGCAAGTTTGGCGAGTTCGTCGAAGTGGACGTGGGCGCTGTCGCTGTCGGTGTACTGGGTGATGACTGCGAGGAGGGCGAGCACGATCAAGGCACGGTCACCTCGCCTATAGCGTTCGGCGTTCTCAATGTGTTCTCGGGCTTTGTCCGGCTCGCCTTGCATCAGGTATGCCATGCCGATGGTGGTTCTGGCCTGCACGATCGTCACTGGGTCGTGGACTCGGATGGCTTGTGCCAGGGCGTCGGCTGCGGTCGAGATCGCTTCACCGGTCAGACCGCGGGCCAATAGGAGGTCGGCTTCGGCATCGCGGCACGCCGCGAGTCTCCAGCCTCCACCGGGCGCGGCAAGCCGGGTCGCCTCGCGCAAGGCCTCATCCGCTTGGGCATACCGGCGGATTTCAGCGTTCCAGCGGGCAAGACGCAGCAAGAGGCTCACGGAGTCGGAGGGGTTGGGCTCTGCAACGGCGTCGAGCGCCTGCTTGGCGTAGTCGAGCGCGGCGGTGTATCGGCCCCATCGTCGGTTGCAGTCGGCGAGGCCTTCCAGCGCACCCATCGTAATTGCCGCCGATCCGTGTTCCTGCGCCTCGTGTAAGGCTTGCCGGTAGTAGTTGTAGGCAGATTGGGCCTGGCTGTCTTGCCAGTACAACGACCCGAGGTTGGCGTGAAGCGCGGTCAGGATCAGGGGTGTGCCATCCTGCTTGGCCCGCTGCAGAGCTCGCCCGTATGCATCGCTTCCTTCGTCGAAGCAGCCTAGTTCGCCGTAGATGTCACCGAGTTCGTTGTCGTTGACCATCTCGAGGAACGGGTGGCCGAGTTTGTCCCGGACCTTCTCGCGTTGCTCTCGAAGCAGGAATCCGCAATTCCATTCGTTGAGGACTTCTGCGGTGTCCTCGATGACGTCGTACGCCTCCGCGTAGCGTTCGGTTTTCAGCATCAGCTTCAGCTGGGTGAAGTGGGCTTGGAGGTCGCCGATCGTTTCGGGACGCTCGACGCGTTGCGTTGCGATCACATCGGTGGCCCGCCGCAAAAGAGCAAGCCGCTCAGCGCCGTCGGTCGGAAGTAGCCAGTCGACGTTACCCAATGACAGGAAGTAGCGGTCGTGGTCCACGTAGCGGACGAGCTCGACGTCCTCGAGCACAGAGAGGATGCCTGCTGCTTCGTAGTCCGCGACCGGAACGCTGCTCACTGCGTTGATGGCTCGAACGTCGACAGGAATGCCGAAGGCTGCCAATGCTTGCAAGACAGCACGATGGCGTTCCCCGAGGCCTCGGACGAGAATCTCCGCCAGCCGTTTCGGGGCGTCTCTCGCGTGAACGTGTGCAAGCTGCTCCAGTAGGCGTGCGGCCGGCATGGCGGCTTCCGGGTGCCGGACGTGGGCCATCAGGTACTTGGCGCACCGCGGGTTCCCGTGGAGTTGGCGATACGCCAGCGCACGCTCTGCAACCGACAGCTTCTTACGACCGGGCCGGCGTTTGGCTTCACCTGCCTGCAGGAGCTGATCGAATTCGGGTTCGGGTAGCCGGTCCAGGTCGACCGTGGTTCCGCTCTGCCAGACGCCGTCGAACTTCGACCGGAGTTTCGCTTGGCTGACGAGCACCACGATGACGCGATGCCTATGGTGAGTGGCGAAGACCTCCAGCGCTTCGTCCAATGGCAGATCGACCTCCGCTTGGTCCTCGCGTGCGGCAAGGTGCTGCGCGGATTCGATGACGATGATGATGTGCGCGCTTCCGATATCTTCCAACGTCGCTTCGAGGCGACCAAGCGGGTACTGCCCGGGCTGGAGCTGGGCGGGCCGGCCGTCCTCACGCTCCTCAAGATCAGCGATCAGTAAGCGGACATCCAGCCGCACGCCAGGCTCAGCCGCACGCTCGCATACCCTGGCAGTCGGGACGGTGCTGCGGATTTCCGTCAATACGGCGCTGACCAGCTTGGATTTTCCAATGCCGGGTGGCCCGATCACGCTTACCACTCCCCCGGGGCCGTTTCTGAGTCGGTTCCTCAGCTTCCGATAGTCATCGTCACGGTCCAGTAGTGTTGCGTCGCGCGCAGGCTCGGACGGGGATTCGTGCTGGCGGCGTTCGCGTCGCACCTGCCAGATTGTCAGTGCCAAGGTGATTCCGCCGAACAGGATGCCCAGCACCCAGCTATTGGCTTCTACCCACTTCCATCCCGCCTTGCCGGGGTTGCCGAAGTACTCAGACCACCATCTCTGCTGGACGCCGACTGCTGCGAGTACGACGACTGCGACGATCGAGGAGGCGTACATCCAACGCCGCGCACGATTAGTCACTCTGTCATCATGGCGGTGCCTAGAGTTACGCGGAAGGCCCACATCGGCTATCGGCATGATCAAGAATCGATCGGCGTGTCGTGCAGGTCTTCGGTTGCTGGGCGACCGCTTGGATGGCCACAGGTGTTACTTGTCGATTCAGTGCAGGCCGGGCGGGCCCTCCGTGCCGGTGCGCAGGATTCGTAGTGCGTCGAGCGGGCCTCGTTTGGTCGGGTGTACGACTTCGATTCACTCCTTGCCGCCGAACTCGGTCAGGTAGATCTGCATCGAAGGCAAGTACCGCAAGGAGAAGCCCACGTAGTACAGGGTTGCGCCGTCCTGGACGTCGCGGCCGTGCAGGTGGACCTGCGTGGGGTCGATGCCGCGCTGGAGCGGGTGGGCGAACACGGCCCGGCCGGCTCGGTGGAGCGGCCTGTCCCGTTTCACCGGTGTCTGAGGTATTCGTTGGCAAGCGGGTGGTCGATCTCTTGGTCCGGGAGGACCAGGCGTTCGAGGGTGATCGCGCCCGCGTCAACGGCTGCGCTCAAGGTTTCGCGGTACGGGCGGTGCAACCACCGGTCGAGTCCTTGGAACTGGGGGAGCATCGCGTCGCGTTCAGCGCCTGCTAGTGGACGCGGCAATGCTGTGGTGGACCTGGTGGGCGTGCGTGCCGCTGCTTTGGGTGCTGGCCCTCCTGGGCTCATTCGGCGCCCGGCCGGCTTGACCGCGCTCGGCGTCGCCATGACGGCAATGGTGTACGCCGGCACACGCAGCAACGCGCGGCCGGTCGCCGCTGGCGTTGCGTTGCTGTGGTGGTCGCTGCTGTCCATCAGACGGCTTTCGGTCAAACGCTGGAGCCACCTGCTAAATCGGCCTGTCGAAGCCCATGAGGAGATTGCGCCGCCTCCGCGCCTAACACTTGACCGCCCATGAGAAGAGCGCCTCTCCCCCGCAACCCACCTCGGGAAAATGCATCCGTTCGAGCTCCCGCTGACGTAAATGTATCGCATGGCGAAGTTACTGAGCCCTGCCGTCCTCAGTCTTCGGTCAGGTCGTCGGTCACCGGGGCTTCTCCCAGTGTTTCAGCCTCTGTGTCTCCGCCGAGCGCGGATCTGCGGAACTGCGGGTGGTCGAGATCCATCTGGTTTGCGGCGTGAAGGTGGACCGGGTAGCGGGTTCGCCTGGTCCAACCGAGGGACTGGTGACATAGGCGCGCGGTCATGTATGCCAGTGCGGAGGTGTCGATGTCTGGGGTGGAGGGGATGACGTAGATCTCGGTGGTGTTCATGGCGTACCAATTGGCTTTGGCTTCGTTCTTGCGGAGTTCGCCCTTGACGTTGGAGCCAAAGTCGGCTGTCCAGCGTGTCTTTGTGGCGCCGAGGCGGCCGGTTCCAGCTCCGTCGTATTGCAGGGGCACGGTGGTGAGTAGCCAGACCGGGTCTGCGAAGTCGACGTCAACGCGGCATAGCGCGTTCGAGGTGTTGTTACCCTTGGTGATCTCACCATCGGGTGCGATTTTGTTGGTGCGGATGGGAATGGGGAGTTCTGCAGCGTTCTTGTTGACGCGGATGACCGCGATGGGGCGTTCTTTCAGTGGCAGAGTGTGTCCGGGCAGCCAGGTGGTGCCGGCCTTACCGGTAATGCCTTGTTTGTTGTTGTGCAGGCCGTCCCAGAGCCGGCGGGTGGCGAAGCCGTCGACGGTGACGGTGTAGGGCATGTATTGGATTTCGGCGACGAGTTTTCCGAGCGCGTCGTCGATAAGTTTGGCGACGGCCTTACCTCCTTGGTCGGTGTCGACGAGTTCCTCGGTGAGCTTGCCGGTCGGATAGTCCTGGGCATGGAATTGGGCTTGGGCTTGGTGGTAGGGCTTCCACTTGCGGTCGGTGTAGCTCCATCCGAGCAGCGTCCATGACCGGCCTGGTGCGGTCGGCGGTTTGAGGGCTGTTGCGGTGATACAGATTCGTGGTGACCGTTCGCCTTTGCGTTTGCTCTGGCGTCGTACGTGGATGCCGCAGTGGACGACGTCGGAGGCGGTGAGTCCGGGCGCGATGGTGTCGATCATGACGTCGTCGATGCGGTCGTCGATGATGCCGAGGCTTCGGTAGAGGTCGAGTTGTGCCAGCTGCGCGGGGTGGTCGGTGGCGCTGTCGCTGGTGCTCTCCTTGATGAATTGGGAGACGATGTCGCGCTCGGCAAGCGTTCGTCGGCCGCGGTGTTTCGCGTCCTGGTCTTCCGGGAGCTCCTGAGCGGCGGTGGACGTCGGGGTAGCTTCGGCGTCTTCGTCGATTTCGTCGTCGAGGCTCGCGTAGGCAGTTTCGGCCCAGACGCCGACGAGGACACCAGGTTCGGGTTTCAGGGCCGCGATGTGAGCGATGTCGGCGGCGGATCCGGATGCAGGACCGTGTTCCAGGAACTGAGGTACCTGGTGGAAGACCGTGCTGATGGTGGAGCCGTACAGGGCGATGGGTACACCCTCGACGGGGTCGAGGGTGTCGAGAGGTAGGCGGTAGGCATGGGCCAGCCCGCGGATCATGCGCACTCTGTTTTCGTCTCGGTACCAGAGGCAGACCAGACGCAGATGGTTCATACCCATGGAGGTGAGGGAGCGTTCGACGTCGGCGGGCTTGGGTAGCAGCCCCTCTTCTTTGATCTTTCGGCGCTTGAAGGCGTTGAGGTCGACGTAGATGCCGGGTTGCTGTGCGGTGTCTCCGAAAACTTCGCGGAACTTCCGGTCGAGCTCGCGGAGGAAATGCATACCGACGCCACGGCCGACGGAGAACTTGTAGTTCTTGCTCTGGATGGGGCGGAGGTTGCCCGGTTCGGTGTCGAGAGGGCGTGGCTTGCGTTTCTGCGCGGTGGCGGCTTCGAGTTCTGCGCGCTCGTCGTCGACTCGTTGCTGGATGGCGTGCAGGATTGATTGATCCATGCCGAGTCGGGCGAGTACCTCCAGAGACATGCGGCTGATGGAGCGGATGCGGCCGCGGCCGGCCATTTCGACCTCGACGATCGGTCGCCCCGGCTCGGCTTGGGCGGCCAGTACGGTTCGGGCGAAGGCCATGTTCTTTTTCAGGCGGGTGGCGGAGGCCGAGAGCAGGATGAGGGGGTCCTTGATGTTCGGATGGGTCTTCATCACCATGCGTCCGCGCGCGAAAGCGAAGGCGGTCCGTGACTTGTTGGGCCAGGGGTGGTCCCAGGCGATGAACCCGCCGTCGCTGTCGGGGTGCAATGTGATGTCTTGGCCGTCGACGGTCCACGGGGTTTCGGTCAGCCGGCGAGACAGCAGCCAGGTCGCTGACTTGTAGACCCACGGCGGGGCGTCGGGTTGTCCGGCATTAGTCCTGGTGAGGTAGTCGGCCAGGTGCCTCGTTTCTTGTGGTGTTTCGGCAATGCGTTCAGCGAGGGCGGCAGGGCTGGTGAGGTCAATGTCGTCGATGTGCTCGCCGGCGGTCAGGCCGCAGAAGAGGGTGAAGGTGTCCTGTAGAAGGTCGTCGGTGATCGGTGCGCCGGTGACGAGGAACAGCTTCTTGGGATCGAAGTAGGCATGGCCTCCGGTGAGGCAGCGGAGGGCATTCGTGATGACGGAGTACGGTGCTTGCGCCTGGTCAGTGTGCTTGGTGCGGTCGAGGTAGTTGCGTTCGAGGATCTTCCACATCGATCGGACGCCTTGTGGGAATTCGCGGAGGTAGACGTCCGCGCCGTCGAGCAGTGCGGGGGTGCACCGGTAGGCGAGGACGTCGAGTTGGGTGCGGGGCTTTGCTGCTGCCACGGGGGTTTGTTCTCCTTGCCGGGTGGCGGGGCGGGGTTAGTCGTTGGTGGTGTCGAGGCCGGCGTACGCCATGAAGGCGCCCAGGGCTTCGCGGTAGATGGCGTTCATCTGGCGGCGTTGGGCGGGGTGCCATTTGGCGTGCATGCGGCGCAGGATGTTGCCGAGGTCTGCTTGCCATGAGTCTTCGTGGAAGGCGTGGTCGACCAGGTGCAGGGTCATGTTGGTGCCGCCGCGTCGGGCGCGTCCGGCGAGTTGGATCATGTCGACGACCATCCCGGCGACGATTTCTTCTTGCAGGTCTGGGGCAGCGGCGACGAATCCTGGGGCGGATCGCATGATCATGCCGAGGCGTTCCCATGCTGCTTGCCGGGCGGCGTGGAGTACGGGTAGCGGGTCTGGTTCGGCCTGGATGGTGTTGATGCCGGCGGCGTTGATGCTGGCGTACATCTCGGGTGGGTCGGTCATCAGTGCGAGGGGGCGGGTGCACAGGTAGACGGGTGTGATGGCTGATTTGGTGCCGACGACGATATTGAGGCCGCGGGCGATGCGGGCCATGGGCACGACGAGGATCGTTCCGCGGTCGGGAAAGCTCTCGAACTCTTCCGGGGTCAGCTCGGTGACGCCGGGTGGCAGGGCGGGGAGTTTGTTGCGGCGGTCGGCGTCAGGGGGTGAGGCGACGCAGAGGCCGCCGGTGTATTTGCCTGCTCCGTGGATGCCGGTGGCGATGTAGCGGCAGTGTTCGTAGGAGTTCACGACGACGGCGGCGCGGGCCCGGTCGGGGTCACGGGCGGCGATCCGGGCGAGTTCGTCGTGGATTTCGGTGTCGTAGAGCTGTTCCCCGAGTTCGATCAGCGCGCGGCGTTTGTGTGCTTGGGGCAGGCCGGAGATGGTGATGGCTTGGTTGGTGACGGCGTCGGTGATCAGCTGGCGGCGTGCGCGGATGCTGTCGGGTTCGGCGTCGGTCATCCACCATTTCACGGTGCTGTGGATGTGTTCGCGGACTGCCTGGGGGAAGTAGGCGGTGGCGGACAGGCCGATGATGGGTCGTTCGGTGCCGGCCAATGAGAGGGCGACGATGCTGCCGAGTTGGGCGGTGTAGGTGTGGGGGTCGCCGGTGATGTATTGGACGGTGAGTTCGGCGTTCTTGTTGGCGTCGTCGAGTCCAGTGACGCGGTAGCCGACGATCGCTTTGCCGAGCATGCCGTGCGGCAGGATGGTGCCGCCGATACTCGATTCGAGGCGTTCGGCCACTTGGCGTGCTGATTGGAGCCCGACGGAGCGCAGCTGGGCGGCCTTGTTGCGCAGGGATCCGAGGGAGTTGTCGAGTTCGTGGAGCCAGGCGCGGACCATCAGGAGTTCGATCGCTTCGCTGCGTTCGTGGGCGTCGGCGATGACGGGCTGCAGGACGTCGCCGAGTTCGATCTTGACTTGGGTGAGGAGGTCTTCGCCGCGGGGTGCGAGCAGGCGAGTGAGCGCGGCCCGGACGGGGACGAGGTCCTGGGGTAGTTGCGGTGCGTTGTCGCGGGGCTCGTCGTCGGCTCCGGGGTGGGCCGGCCATAGGGTGTTGAGCGTGGTGAACAGTTCTGCGGGGACGTCGCGTTCGTCGGTGATCTTGGCGTCGGGGAAGAGCAGCATGATGAGTCGGCGGTCGCGTCCGTGGGCTAGATGCCATCCGGTAGACGCGTTGGCTCTGTCGGTGGCGGGGTTCTGGCCTTGGTAGTAGCGCAGGCTGATCTCGTTGGAGCAGATGCTGCTAAGGAGGAACTCGGCGAGGTACCGGACGTGGCTGATCGTGGGGCACAGGTCCTTTTGTGACTCGATCGGCAGCCGGGCGGCGTCGGCGTCGAGGGCGCGTAGCGGTGGCGGATTGGTGTTGCGACGAGTGTCGAGGACGAGCTCGCTGGCGCACATGTCGAGCGCGGTGGATTGGAATTGGTCGACTTCGTCGATCATGACGGTGTGGAATCCGCGCAGGAGGAACTCGGCGATGCTGAGGTCTGCGGTGGGCGTGCCGTCGAGGGTGACGTCGAGGTGGAAACGTCCGACCATGAAGTTGTGGTGGTTGGTGACCACGACCGCCGCGGTGCAGGCTTGCCGGGGCTGGGTGTACTTGTCGCAGGCCGACGGCATCCAGGGGCACGCGCGGGCTTTGCCTTTGGCCGGTGGCAGCGGGGTGAGTGAGCGGCAGGTCTCTCGTCCGTGGGGTATGGGGTGCGCGATGTCGGTGAGGTGGTCGAGTGCGCATCCGTAGGACAGTTGGTCGAGGCGCCAGAGGGCTTTCGGTGATTGTTCCAGCAGGGTGCCTTCGATCCGGGCGACGGCTTTTACGGCTCGGTCGAACAGGCCGTTGGGAGACATCAGCGGCGTGCATGTCGGCGTTTGCTCGAGGTTGCGGAGTTTCGCCAGGTGTTGAAGGTCTCCGCTGATGTCCCAGGCTGTCGAGAGGGTGGCGTCGACGTTGGGCATGACCAGGGCGACGCGCATGTTGTTGAGGGCGAACCAGGAAGCGGCGACGCGGACGAGGACGCTCTTGCCGGTGCCGGTGGGCGCGTTGAAGACCTCCATTGGGCCGGACATCAGGCGGATGGCTTCGGTCACCGAGATGCTGTCGGTGGTATTGACCTGCTGCAGCAGGCCTGTGAGCACGCGGTGTAGGTAGGCGTCGGCCTCGGCGTAGCGGGTGTCGATGTCGGCGGCGACCTTGAGCAGAGATTGTGTGTCGATGCGAATGTGCTCGGCGTAGGGCACCGTAGTGACGTGCGGGTGTTGTGTTGGCGGTGGCGGGCTGGTCGTTAGCGGGATGGTCGTGCGGCCCTGGACAAGCCCGTGACCTGAGGCGTAGTGGGTTTTGGTGAGGTACTGGCCGGGCTCCGCGATTTCCTGGGGACGGCGTCGAGGATGGTCGCGGCGCAACCGGTCGAGCAGCCGGTCGACGTAGCCGAACGGGTCGTCTCCGAGCATGCCGGTGGCGGTGTCGGCCTTGTCGGGATCGTTACCGGCGAGCCTGAATGGGTGGTCGCCTGGTTCTTTCAGCAGGCTTCGCGCACGGCGGGTGAAGACGGCTGCGGTGGCGAGTTCCTCTGGGGCTGCGGCCAGGACGGCGGCGATGCGCTGTTTTTCGGAGTGCGGCAGGTTGGGCCAGATGCTCCAGGTGGTGTAGTGCCCGCCGAGGAGGAACGAGGCGTGCGCGAAGCTTGCTGTGGCCTGGTCGTCCGGGGTGTGGACCGGAAAGTAGTGGGATGCCAAGGCCAGGGCGGCCAGGATCGTCCCGTCGGAGAGCCTGAGTCGTGTGGTTGTCACCATGCCACCCCTGCGGCGTCGCAGATGGCCTGACCGATCTGGCCTGCGGTTGCCACCTGTAGGCCGTAGGGCTCGCAGATTGTGCGTAGCAACGGCAGTGAGTTGTCGCGGTAGTCGGGAACGACCAGCCAGTTCGCGCCGCCGGCGTCGCCGCCGTCAGCTTGGACCTTCTGCGCGAGAAGCAGCGCGCTGGTGTAGTCCTTGACGTCGATGCGGAAGACGGTTCGTCTGGCTCCGGTCCCGACGGTGACCTCGAGGTCGTAGGCGTCGAGGTCTGGCCACATGATGGGGTCGAGGCCACGGACGCTAAGTGCGTTGAACAGGTCGACTTCGACACGGCCGGGGATCGTCGTCCATCTCCAGACCCCACGGATCAGGGCCTTATGGCCCTCGGCGAGACAGGCCGGCGGGACTTGTTTCGATGTGTCCGTGAACAGCACGCTGGCGCTGCCGTTGGGTCGGCTCGGTGGCGAGCCGGTCGGCTGCAGCGCTGGCGCGGCGCCCGGTTTGGGAGGCCGGAAGTGGTAGTTGGCTCCCCTGGCGGCGTGCGGCGCGTGGAAGCAGCGGGCGTGGCCGGTTTTGCGGCCACGTACCGTCTTGATCAGGATCTTCATCGGCCAGTGGCAGATCGGGCAGCCGAACCACCACCGGTCGTAGATTGCCGCATGAGAGATCGGGGCGTAGAAGCCGGCCACGGCGCTGGAGAGGCCGAGCTTACGCAGCGTCTGCTCGGAGCCGGCGGGGTGCTCGATGTAGGCGCGGCGGCCGGTGACGTAGCGGCGTCGGTCCATGCTCTTCTTCAGAGCCATGTAGGCACGTTCCTGGTCCATGTCGTCGTCGAGCCATTCACCGACGACGGGTCCTCCCCACGGGACGCCTTCGCGAGCGATCTCATCACGACACGTTGCTCGTCTTGCAGGTCGAGCAGGTCGTCGTCGAAGGTTCCCTCGGCGGTGATCAGCCGGACGCCTTGCATCTCCTCGGCTTTGACGTCAGCCGGCAGCAGCGTCTCGAGCCCGTCAGCAAGCCGGTCGCGAAAGTCGGAGAAGCTGACAGGGTTGGCGGGGCCACGGGCCGCTTGAACTCTGCCGTGGGCTTCCATCAAGGTCCGCAGCCGTTCGTCCGGCGGCCTCTCGGTGTCGGTAAGGGCTCGGGCGGCCATCGCGGCAGCGGTGAGGACCTTGAAACGCGAGGCGGCGCCTTCGATGACGCTCGTGGATTCGGTCACGGCCAGCACAGTAGAGCGGGGGTACGACATATCCTGCGCGCGTTCACCCTAATGGGTGACGTTATTGATCTATGTTGTCGACGGCGTCGATCTCGACCTCAGGGTATTTGCGCTGGTAAGTACTGAGGTGATCATTAATGTGCTGGCGTCCTCCATCAGTGATTCGCCAGCGGAATTCTTTGACGTACGTTTCACCGTCGACACTTTCCTCAACGGGTATTAGATCAACTAGGCCTCGGCTGGGGGTTCCTTGTGGTCGGTAGCCGACGCCGAGGTAAAACTTGGACCGGCCCCACAGGTCCGCCTCGGGTAAACCTGCCGGCCCGGCGGCGGCCACCTTAAGAAGGCTGCGCCACAGCCATGGCGAGAGCAGTTCGTCGGAGCCTGTCGTCGCCGCAGGTTCTCCGATCCCGGTACGTGCGCATGCCCTGCCTTGCCGGGTCAACGTCACGAGCAGACGGGGCACCAGCCCTAGGGGGAAGACCTCTACCTGGTCCTCAGTAAGAAGCAGGAGTCCACGATCGGAGAGGGCATGCAATGTTGCGCCAGTTCCGGCATCGTGGATGCCCAGTGACCGGAGCTGTTGCTGAATGGGGGTGTAGCCGGCGAATGCCGGGTCGGCTCGCACCGAGAAAGGCAGTTGCCGACGTTGCGCAGTCGCCATCTTGCGCGAGGATCGGCCGTGGCCGCCAGACGACACCTCCTGATCATGTTGATAACAGACGATCAGGTATGAACGCTGCCGAGGGTTGAGCTCGTTCCACAGCTCCTCGGCTTTGCCCGAGCCCACGATCACCACCCTCACGCCCTCGTTCGAGGTTGCCGTTACGCAGGACACCCTGAGCGACCTCCGCTAGGCCCCACCCATCATGATCCTGCCAACGCGACCGCCTTCTATCCGCTTTCAGCCAGGTTCCACCTTAGTACATTTGTACTAAGCATGCCGTGTTGCGCCTCAGGGGACTCTCGCGTGACCCACATCGCGTCACTCGTGACTAGGCATGCTTCTTCAGGATCGGTTCTGCTGCAGCAGCCGGTCCGTCAGCTCGATGGTGGCCAGGTACCACCAGAACACCCAGTCCAAGAAGACCAGGTCATAGTCGCTGCGCTGCTTTTCGTTCTCGTGCCGGATGGCGAACTCGTTGGCGATGCGGAACAGCGCACCTTCGTCGGATCGCAGCAGTTTGTCCTTGAGCAGGCTGCGCCGCCGCTCAAGGACATGTGCGAGCGCTACGACCGCCGAGCGTTTGTCCTGAGCTGTGGCGTTGCGGCTGCGGAACAGTGCGATCGCGTGTTGGACCTGCTCGCGGACGGCCGGCTCTGTCGACTGCAGAGCTCTATCAACGAGAACCGCCCGGTCGTCGGCGACCAGGTGCACGAGCCGTCCGGCATCCTCACCCTGCTCAGCGAGCTGGAGTGGGATGTCCGAGGACGCGAGGATCTTGTTCATTCGCCATCGGTACAGCGCTCGGGCCGGCGCGATCGCGAAGTTCTCGTAGTGCCAGCCGCAGGAGCTGTAGTCGTGCCACCACCGCTTGCGGGGGCGCGCTACGCGGTCGTGGAATACCTCGATCAGGTCATAAAAGGTGTCGTCGTTCCAGGACTCGGGTTGCAGCGGCCAGAGATCGGGTGTGCCGAGCAGCTCTTGGAGCAGCACGGATCCGTCCACTTCGGCGTAGTCGCGCTCGTCGACGCATTCGCGGCCGAATGTCTGGTCGAGGTAGCCGGTGTGGCTGAACTCCCCGATGGTGCGGACGAATCGGCGTTTGGCCTCGTCAGTGGTGAGGGACTGACGGGGCGCGGCGGAGCCGTTGCGCTTACGCGCTGACCAGTACGGCCGGGGCTCGGAGGTTTCGCGCAGTGTGCTGGCGCGCTCGATGAGCGCATCCAACAACTCAGCCTGCGTCAATGCCGGCTTCTCGGCAGGTGGGGAAGGGTCGTCGAAGGACGTCGCCCAGGGGTCACCGAAGTTGCTGGTAGTGCGAGGTTTGTGCCGAGGAGCAGCTCTGTAATCGCCGGCTGGCGTCGAGCTGACGAAGGCTTCTTCGAGTAGCCATTCAACACGGGCAGCGTGCTCTGGACCGCCGTCGTGTGCTGCAGCCAAGGCCTCGGCTTCATTGATGAAGAGTTGCCTCGGCCACGTTAGTTCGTAATCCGGTTCGTCGAACACGAGCACCCAACCTACGTCCCTGTCGTACCGGCAGTGGACGGACCTGACGCACTTACTGTCGCCGCAAGTCCAGGTGAGAGCTTCTCATCTCAGCGTCACCTGGCATCGCGGGGGCAGATCGCGTGGTCGATGTGGCTGTGCCGTCGTCCTGTCTACGACGGCACACGGCTTGATGTCATATGTCTTTGCAGTGGTCACCGAGTAGCCCGAGCTCGTCGAGGCTCAAGACATCATCCGGCACCGTCGCCGCGTAGGATGCCCATCTGTCAGTCCCCTGAGCCGTAGCCCTCCTAGTCTCCGCATCCCGTCGGTCGAGGTAGATCATTGGGGAAGTCTGCTTAGACGTTCCCGGATGTCGGCTACGAGATCCTGCTTACCGCCCTCTAAGAGGACGGTGATCGCGTGTTCCCCGATACTTCGGGCACCTTGCAACCCCTCCTCCGCAAGGATGAAGAAAAGGCTGCCTGCGGTCAGCCCCTCTTCCGGCCGTGCGTCAATATCCCTGAATATCTTTAATGCATGATAGTGAGTTAGGACAGCGTCATCGATCCGACCTACACCGAACAAGGTGATGCCCAGCTGTCGGTACGCCTGCCCCTCGCCGTACCGATCCGCGAATGCTTGGAAGATTTGTCCAGCTCGGGCGTGTGCATTGATGGCCTCGTCGAGCTGGTCGAGTCCGGACAACGCGCGTCCGAGGCCAGCCCAGGTTTGCGCAAGTCCGTACTGGTCCTGAAGTTGATCAAAGATCTTGTAGGCCGCGGTGTGGGCTTTGTATGCCTCATGGTGTCGGCCTAGTTGATGCAGAGCGATGCCGAGATTGTTCCAGGCCAGACCTTCACTCTGACTATCGCCCGTCTGCTGAAAGATCTCCCGAGCTTGGATGGCCGCGTCGACGGCCTCGTCAGGACGGCCGACGTTAGCAAGCGCAAGGCTCAGGTCGTTCGACGCCACTGCTGCGCTGTGTAAATCTCCCGCCTCCCGGAAGAGCCTACAAGCTTGCGCCTGTGCTTCCGCCGCTTCGTCTTCCTGTCCGTTCTCGGCAAGAGCGCCCCCGAGGTTGCCCCACGCTTTGGCTTCACCGTGTTTGTCGCCGGTCGTCCGGAGGATGTCGCGCGCGTCGATGCTGACTTCGATCGCCTTGTCGAGCTGTTTCGTCTGGCGTAGAACGATGCCGAAGTCGTTCCACACGCGGGCTTGCCCGTGCGTATCCCCAACTTTATCCAGCAGTTCGAGGCTGTTGCCGAATGCGGCGGCCGCCTCCTCGAAACGCTGCATCGCGGTCAGCGCGAGTCCGAGGTGGTTCCACGCTGCGCCTTCGTGCTGCTGGTTGCCCAGCTGGTGGAGGATCTGCTGGGCATGGGTCGCTGCCTCAGCGGCCGCATCATGGTTCCCAGCTTGGTAGAGCGCGAAACTGAGGTTGTTCGAGGCAATGGCTTCGCCGGACCGGTCCCCGTTGCGGTGGCAAAGTTGCCTTGCCTGGGTGGTGATAGTAGTCCAGTCTTGGAGATGGCGACGCAGGCTTAGGTATTCACCGAGGGTCAGGGCGAGATCGATCGTTATCTCGGTCATCTGGAGGTTCGGCGCGGTCGCGGCCACCGCCATCAGATTGGCAAGCTCGCCGTCCAGCCACATTAGGGCATCGTCGCGGCCGGCGAAGGTGTGTAGCTCGGCCGCCGCAGTCGGGATCAGGTGGGTACTCGCCGCGCTGGCAGCCCATTGGTAGTAGCGGTACAAGCGCTGCCGCGCCTGACTCGCCTCGGACTCATTGTCGCCGTCATTGGTTTCCTGCTGTTCGGCCGCATGCAGGCGAAGTAGGTCGTGCATGCTCCAGCGTTCCGGCACAGGCTCGGTCACCAAGTGCGCTCGATGCAGGTCGGCGAGCAGTTCCGCGGCTTGATGCTCCGAGTACCCGGCGAGGTGGGCGGCGGCGATGGTGGCGATGTCGGTACCCGGATTGAGCGGCAGTAGCCGAAAGAGACGGGCCTGCGCATCGGTGAGATGCTGATAAGAGAGATCAAAGGCCGAGCGTACGGCCTTCTGCTGGCGGGTCAGGCCAGATAGGCGATGCTGTTCGTCGCGCAACCGACCGGCCAACGTTCGCGGCTCAAGCTGAGGCCGGTCGACCAGCAGCGCCGCCACAATGCGCAAGGCGAGCGGTAGCCCTGCGCACATGCCGGCAAGATCAGCGAGTGGCTCTCGGCCATCCGCCCGCAAACGTGGGTCGTCCAGGCCGAGACGAGTTCTGATCACCTCGCCCAGCAGTTCGGTGGACGGATCCTGGCCCAGGATATCCAGGTCATGCAGCCGGGCGTCCAGGTCGAGCGTGTGCCGGGAAGTCACCAGAACAGGTATCCGGCCGTCGCTTGGCAGCAGCGGACGAACCTGTTCCTCGCTGTCGACGTTGTCGATGACCAGCAGTAGCCGCTTGTCCTGGGCGGTGTAGGCGTCTAGGACGCTGCGCCAGAGGAGGGATCGGCCGCTCAAGTCGGTCGGAATGTGCTCACCAGGAATCCCCAGTGCCGCAAGCCATCCGGCTAGGGCCTCCTCGGCGGTCACTCGGCGTTTGGGGTCGTAGCCGAACATGTCGACGAAGAGCACTCCGCCGGGGAACCAGCCGTCGGCAAGGACCAGGCGCGCGGTGTGCAGCACCAGCTCGGTCTTGCCGCCCCCGGCCATCCCGGCCACTGCCGATACCAGTTGGACGACCCCGGGCTGGCCGGGCCTCAAAGCGGTACGCAGGGCCTCGGCGGCATGCTCGCGCCCGGTGAACACGGGCGAGGCAGGCGGAAGTCCGGTCAGGGCCGGTTTGATCTCGGCCGGCAGCGTGACCGAAATGTTTCGGCCCATGATCACCGTGCTGAAGAACTGTCCTCCGGTGATTCGGTTCGACACCCGACCGAAGCTCACTCCGTGGTTCCCGGGTCGTTGCGCTCACTCGGAGAGGCGGGCGGCAGTGTGACGTCTTCGATGTCCCGCACCATGATCAAAGGCCCGTGGAAGGTGCCGCCCTGTACCTGGTTGCGGACGTCCGATGGCCCCTGCTCGCGGCGTGGCGCGGCATCGGCGGACGCTGGGCGACTGCCCGGGCCGACGCGTCGCACGTCCCGGCCGAGCAGGGCCGGCCCCTGCACCAAGGCGTTGGTGACCGTGTTGTGAACCTTGTTCGTCGGCCCGGGGGAATCGCCGCGCGCCTTGACCGCGCTGTACACGCTCAGGGCCAGCCCGGCGATGCCGAGGAACATACTGATCACACTGGACCAGCGATCGGCGTCCTCCAGCCCGGCTCGTACCAGCGCTACCGCCAGCACGATCAGCCCGGCCACCAGACCCACGATCCACCACGGCTTGCCGATGCGCACAGTCACCCTTGCATTGTCGCCTGTCACCGCCATCCCCGATCCTGGGCCCCCTTGGAGGGTCGCGGTCTGTGACGGATCGAGCGTCACCTACAGAGGTATGGTGACGCCTTTCTAGGAGTTAATGCCGACAGGCTCGTAGAGCAGGCCGTGTTTGCTGCGCATGAGTGACTCGATCGATGCGGCGAGGCCGGTGTCGTGTATGAGCAGGCCGAGTTCGATGTTGGTGTTTTCAGCGCTCCAGGAGAAGTTGGCGCTGGTCAGCAGCGTTATCGTGTGGTCGACGACGATGAACTTGGCATGGCTGACGAGTGGTTTGGTCGCGCCGGGGACGGTTAGTGTCCGAAGCACAGTGGCTTTCGGGATGTGTCCCGCGACGGCGTCCGGTGAACCGGCGGCCGCGTCGAGGTAGACCGTGACGGCCACCTGCGGACGGGTCGCGGCGGTTTGCAGGGAACGCCACATCGCCGAGTGCGGGGTGAAGTTAAAGCTGGAGCAGACGATCGACATCCGAGCGTCGTCGATGATGCGCTGGGCTTCGCTGGTGAGCCGGCCGATCGTGGCATGTGGGCCGGGCATGGTCCAGACCGGCGTAATCGCGGTTTGGACCGCGCGGGCGCCGGCTATGGCCCGGAGCACCGCGACGGAGGCTGCGCGCTGATTCGGGCCGATGCCCGCTTCGGCAAGCAACTGTTTCGCCTCGCTGCGGCGGGCGGCATGAACCTCCTTTAGCGCCCGGCTGGTGGTTGCTCCGGCCTGGAAGAGCGCGGCGAGGCGGGCTGCTTCGTAAGCGGTCAGGAAGGCGCCGAGCGCCTCGTGCGAATCAGTAGCCATCGACGGTGCCGAAGAATCCGGGTACTCGCTCGTCGTTGATGGTGGGCAGGGTGAGCAGGAAGCGCCGGTCGAGGAACCGGTTGGCTCGCTCGCAGGAGGTTTCCGAGGCGAAGCCGCAGCAGTGGCAGGCGGCCCCGTGCAGGAAGTCTTCGCGGGTCGCTCGGGGTTCGCTGGCGCGCAGACCGGGTCGGAGGAGCAACGGGCCGCCCGTTGCAGCGCGCCGAGACCACGAGGCTGCGGAGCCGCTGCGGGTTCGGCTGAGCGCGACCAGACCGCCGAGGGTTCCATCGCTGTCGGAGGCGGTGGTGCAGATCAGCAGACCCGGCGGCGGCCGGGCGGTCGGAGGTGGCGGGCCAGGCGTAGAGGCGTTCGCTGAGGCTGGCAGCGCCGTAGCCGCAGGACATCGCCATCTCGCGGATCAGCGATGTGCGAGAGCGTGTGGACCAGCCAGTAGCGCGGTGCGGGGCAACCGGGTGTCGGGGTCGATGTCGGCCGCGGTGGCGGAGAACCGGCGGGCAAAGTTGCGCCGGTGCGCCTGTCGGTGCGCTTCCCACAGGCTGGTGCGCGAGGATCTGGGTCTCCCAGTCGGCGACCGTGTTCTCGTCGAGTTGCAGGAAGATGCCTTCGCCGCGGTCCTCGGTGGCTGGCACCCAGGTCGGACTGACCGTCGCGGGTCAGCTTGACCAGCCGGGTGGCGAGGTCGTTGACTCGGTCCATCTCGTCGATGCGGGTGAAGCCGAGCACCGCGTTGACCTTCTTCATCCGGTTCACCGCGATGACCCGCTGGATCTGCTGCGGCAGGTCGGGGCTGCGTCGGCATCTCGGTGACCATGAGTCCGCTGGCGTCCTGCTGCTGCGCGAACAAGCTGGGCTTCTGCAGGTAGTCCCATTCCGGGACGAGCAGTTCGACCGGATCCCAGCTGGCGCAGTTTCTCCTTACGGTCCTCCTCCGACGGCGGCGGTGCTAGCGCCTCGGCCGCCGCAGCGGTCAGCTCTTCATCAGGAACGTCTGTGAGATCGCATTTGGGCTTTGAGCAGGGACACGGAGCATCTTGGGCAGGGCCGACGTACTCGGTCAGTTCTTCTTCGGTGAGCAGGGTGCGCAGCCGGTCGGCGAGCGCGATCTTGTCCTGCTCGCGGTGCGTGGCATCACGATGATCGACTGGGTGGAGGCGAACCATAGGTTCGAGGCACCCATCATCATCAGGGTGGTCGGCTGCCCGCAGCCGTTGTCGAAGGCGTTCAGGTGCGGGTGCCGGCCACGGCAGTCTGGGAGCTTGCGCTTGTCCGGATGCGCCTTGGGCTTCGCTCATGCTGCGCCGTTGTCGGCAGCGTTCGCAGACAATGATCGGCGCCCGGCGCCTTGACCGATGTTGCGTGTCGATCATCTTCAGATCCGGGCTGCGGCGCTTCCGGGCAGGATCTGCCGCGGTGGACCCACAGCGCGTACGGGAACTCGTCCAGGTGGCCGTTGGCGCAGGCCAGCAGGTAGCGGGCAGGCACGGCCGGGCTGCGCCGGGTCTTGCCCTTCGCTCCGGGGTCTTGCCCTTGGTGAGGCCGCGGCCGGGGCAGCTCACGTGCTCGAAGCGTGGCCAGGTCGGGCCGGAACGGGTGGGTGTTGGTGTAGCTGAACCGCGACAGTGGCCCGAGGAAGTCGCAGCCGGTGCAGCGCAGCCACTGCGGGAACACCCGCGCCGGGATGCCGAGGTCGGTGCCCTCCTTGCGACATGCGCTCGGCCTTCGGCTGCCACGGGAACGGCCGCAGTTGCTGCACCCGCGGCCCGAGGTGCAGTTGGACGACCTTCAGCAGCCGTGGTTCCTCGATGATCGCGGTACCGTTTCGCGGCGCCGCCAGATCGGCTCCCAGTCGTCCAGCCCGGCGGGCATGATCGAGAACTGCGGCAGGTCCATGATCGAGCCCGACGCCGTAGGTGTAGAGCAGCGACGACGGGCGGGCCGAGCCGACCTTGGCCCGGTTCTTGACCTGAGCGTCCTCGCTGTCGCCTAGCGGGTCCAGCGGCTCCGACGACTCGAAGATCATCGTGGCCGGGATCGTCGACGAGTCGGTCACGAGTCGTCTCCTCGGCGGGCAGCTCCCACTGCGGTGCGCCGGCGGGCTCGACGACGAACAGTCGCTCCGGCAGCGGGCTGACCAGCAGGTTGATCTCCGGCTGCACCTCGCGCATCGAGTTGCGCGACGACGAACGGCGCGCGCGTCCGGCTGCCGCCGGTCGGGCCTTGGCGTTCTCCGGGCTGATCATCAACGGCATGTACGTGTCGCTGTCGCCGGTGCCGCTCGTAGACCAGCGTCTTGTGCTGCTTCGCCGCGTACTTGCGCCGCGGCGTTCCACTGGTCGAGCCGGTTGAGCAGCCGCTGGTCGCGCCTGGTCGGCGTCAGCTCATCCGTCTGCGCGGCCGGTCGATCCGGTCGTACAGCCGGTCGACCAGAGCGTTCAGCGCGGATCGCGCTCGTCCTCGATCCGCCACGCGCTCGTTCCGGGGACAGGCCGTCGCCGCGGTGCGGCCTGGAGCACCCGGGCCGCGCTGACCAGCACCCCGTCGAGCCCGCGGTCCAGCGACGGTCGGCGAGAACGGGGTGACCGACAGCGCCTCGACCTGGGCGTAGAACGTCTCGTGGTAGTGCCGGAACTGCTCGAAGTGCGCCAGGTCGCGGGGCCGGGCCCAGTTGCCGAGCGCCACCACCAGGCCGGGCCGGCGCCGCGTCACGGCCGACCCGGGAGGACGCCTGGATGTACTCGGCGGTGTTCTTCGGCTGCCCGACGACCAGCATCAGCCCGAGCCGCTGCACGTCGACGCCGACCTGCAGCATCGACGTGGCCAGGACCACGTCGAACGGACGGCTCAGGCTTCGGGCGCGCGGTCTTCTGCCCGCCGTCCGCAGCGCTGCTCGACTCGCCGCGTCGTCGCCGCGGTGAGTCGAGTAGGCCGGGTCGAACTCCAGCGCCAGCTGGTCCAGCGTGCGGCCGATGTCCGCCGAGGCGATCCGGGAGGTCAGCTCGCCGGTGTCCAGACGGCCGTAGTCGATGCCCATGCCGGCGCGGGAATCCGCGACCCGGCCGGGCTGCGCGACCCGGTTCTGGACGTCGTCGGCGATGTACCGGGCCATGCCGGCCAGCTCCCGGGTCGCGTTGAAGTATCCGACCAGCGTCATGTACGGGTCGGCGGCAGCCCCGCTGCGGTCGAACAGCAACTGCCCGGCCGACAGCAGGACCTCGGCGACCCGGATCTCCGCGCTGGACAGCCGCACCCCTGGGCGCTGACGCCGATGTAGCGGCGGCCCGGAGTGCTCCGCGACCGATCGGGACCTCCTGGGAGAAGAACGTGTCGGCCACGTCCAGCACCTGCGGCGGGAAGATCGTCCACGCTCCGCCCGTACAAGCGCGCGCACCTGATCCTCGGCGCGTTGCGCACCGTCGCGGTTGACGCGACGATCAGCGGCCGGACCGGCGCGCCGTCCGAGGTCTCGCCACGACGCAGAGCGTCTCGACCGCCACCTCGAACAGCCCGACCGTGGTGCCGAGCGCGCCGGTGATGAGGTGCAGCTCGTCCTGGATGATCAGATCCGGCGGCCGCAGCCGGCCGACCGGCCGGACTGTCGCTGCGGGCAGGCCGGGCTTCGGCGTGTTGTGCCCGGTCGTGATGTCGCAGCCGGCGTAGTCGGGGTGCACGTAGCCGTGCCGGCCGCAGCGGCGGCCGACGTAGCCGAACAGCGAGGCCGCCTCGCCTTCGCGGGCCAGCCGGGCGAACTTGTCGACCGTGGCGATCACGAACGCCGGCGGCAGCCGGTAGATCTCCTCGTCGACCGTCAGCACCGGCAGGCCCTCGTCGACCTGCGCCGCCCTTGGCGAACGGGCAGCCGGCCAGCTCGTCGCCGCAGTACACGTAGCACCCGCCGGGTCGCCGTTGATCGGCCTTCACGTTCGCCGGCGCTGATCGGGCTGCCGCACCACGGGCAGCGCTGGACCTGCAGCACGGTCAGCCGGTGCCCGCCGTACGCGTTGGCCTTGCGTAGCTGCTCGTCGGCCTCGTCGCACCGTTTCGGGCTCACGTCGGTGCCGACCCACAGCCCGATCCGGAACGGCTCGTCGCCCCACGTCGCCACATCGCGCGCGGCGGGCCAGCTCGGCCGCGCACACCAGGGCGGTGGCGCGCTGGAACTGCTGGGCGGTGAGCAGCCGCAGCGTGTACCGCATCAGCACAGCGACGCCGTCACGCCCGTCCAGCGGCCCGTCCGGCGACGTCGACGACTGCCCTGCCGGCGCCGGATCGCGAACGTGTACGCGGCCAGCCCGAGGTACGCCTCGGTCTTGCCGCCACCGGTCGGGAAGAACAGCAGCTCGACCTTGCGCCAGCTCACCGCTGCGTATCGCCGCGGCCGGGTCGGTCAGCGCCGGCAGCTGCATGAGGATGAACGCCAGCTGGAACGGCCGCCACGACGACGCGTGCTTCGCCTCCTCCTCGGCCACCAGCGTCGCGCGCGGCCTCGATCGATAGGCTCGTCGGGATCCGAGCTGCGCTGCGCCGCGATCTGCGATGTGGATGCGCTGGTCGCGCATCACCTCGTTCATGAACCGGAAGCACGCGCAGCGCCTCCGGATCAGCGACGACGTGGTCGAGGCCGTCCGCAAGCCGTTGCCGCGCAGCCCGCGCCTCCTCGACGACCTCCTCCGCCAGCGTCCCGCAGGTGCTCGGGAAGCTGCGCAGCGGCTCCGCCTGGCCCTTCTCGCCGTCGAGCCAGTCCGCGTACCCATCCACCAGCGGGCCGAGCCCGTCGCGGAGCTCGTCCGGGCTCGCCGTCGCCAGGGCGTCCATGCCAAGCAGCGCGTCCTCGACCGCATCGGCCCGGGTCTGCGGCGTCTCCGCGACCGGCAGCCAGGTCGTCCACACCGCGGTAGCCCGCCGGGCGTCCTTCTCGGCACTGTCCAGTCCACCGAGCAGGTACGGCCGACCGCGAACTCCAGCCGGTTGCGGTACTGCAGGTTCAGCCGTCGCACCTCGTCGTCGTGCTCCGGCCAGTCGTGCTCCAGCACGTCGCGCACCGGCAGGAACACCGCCGCACCGCCCGCGTCGACGTGCAGCTTCGTCTGGAACAGCCACTCGTTCACCGGGATCGTCGGCGGCGTCTCCCGGTCGTTGCACAACGCGATCTCGATCAGCCGCCGACTACGAGGCGCATCGTCGTAGGCGTCGATGCGCAAGCAGATGTCGCCAGTCAGCAGGCGGGTCGTAGCGTTCGCCCCGGCGTCAGATCAGCCATCGCGAACTTCTCGACGATCCTCGACCGGCGTCCGCCGGTACCGCCGGACCGGCCGGCCCCGCTTGTCGACCTCATCGGTCTTCACGCTCTCGTAGGTGCCCCACGACGCGGTCACCGTGAACTCGTCCAAGTCATTCGGAGACCTGGAACCGCAACCCCATCGACGCAGGGATCATCAGCCCCTGCTTGGGTGCCTTGTCATCGACGTCATCCTCTTCACCATCGACGTCAGCACCATCAGCAGCCTCCGCCGGAATACCACGCTGCGCATGAGCAGCGGCCGCATCGGATCGAACACCGACCAGGCCGTCGCCGTCCTCGGACCCGTCCGGATCAGCCTCCGGCTCCGTCAGCTTCACCGGCGCGATGTGGCCGACCAAATACAACTGGCGCGGACTCACCGGCAGCATCTCCTCGGGACCACCGGCAGGGCCTAACAGCTCCCGCTCGATGACGTCGACCAGGTTCTCCCGAACCGTGAACGACTTCCCATCGGGCTCGATCGCCAGCTTGAAACCCGGCACCGGCTCCGTCACAGCAGCGTCTCCTGATTTTCGTTCACAACCGGCCGCCGATTACTTCCTCGCGCGCTCTTCGCCGTCGTCTTGGGCTTGTCCGTCTTCTCCTGAGCCGCTGTGCGACGCAGATTCTCCGCCAGCAAGCGATCCAAGATCTCTACCCTCGCCAGCGGGCTCACCGTCCACCGAGTCATCTGACGGTACGTGTGAAAGCCGTGATCCAACTCGATGTCCGTCCAGCCGTAGGCAGCAGTCACCGCCTCGTCCAGCTGCACATGTACCTGACGAAGGTACGCAATGTCCAAGTCGCTGCCGTCGTCCAGCTCCGCGTCGTTCACGAGGTTGTACAACTTGGTGATCCCCAGGAATCTACGCAGCATGACCTCCCTTCGCTTTTCATCAAGAGTACGTCCGATTTCGGAAAGCGATTTACTCGGCTCGGGCCGCGGGAATGTCGAGAAGGCTTCCGATGGTGAATAGCTCACCCTATTTTCGAGTGTAGAGCTATACTTGACCGCCCAGTTCCAGTGAATATTCGAGGACACGACCGCCTGATCCGCATAGGAGTCGGTTGCAAAAACACCAAGCTTATGACTAAATACTTGATTTGTAGGCACCCGGACCGGCATCACAGCCTTGCTGACCAGGGCAATAACGAGGACCTCTTCAAACAGCGCCTTCGCCTGCCTCATCGTTGGGTAGTTCTCGGCGTATTGCCACCAGCGGTCGCGATGGGCCTTGCGGTTTACGCGCATACGTTCAGGCTTGACTGCTTCTTCGACTCGAGCAAAGGGAAAGGCATAGGAAGCCGCCTCCTCCACGGAGCGCGTGTTGAAGTCAATCACCCAACGAGGTGCGGAGCAGTCGAAGCGAGAGTTGACGTCTTCGCCACCCAGATACGGAAACAGCACTTCGCTGTTTCTCGCGTCCGCGGCGATCCATTCAGCCGCTTCTTCCGGGCTCAAGACAAACCCTTGGCCCCCAACCTTACACCCGTTGAACGCTAAACCGATGTTCTCGCTCAGTTTCTCCGGTGTGCCCCCAACAGCACCTTCCGGCTCGAGTAAAGTTGAAATCCGCAGCACGGGAACATCATCGAGAACTCTCTGAGTTGCTGCCGATAGTGGCGCAGCAGTAGCCCAAACAGCAGCATACTCAAGGTTTGCACTGGCCGCCGGCCAACTCCGGCTTCGAATGGCGCGGGTAATCTCGAAGCCTTGCTTGACAATCTGGTCAAGGCCTACTTCACGCGTCTCTGTCTGAGCAATGCTATTGGTAGAAATCAGGCCAAGACTTCCGCCCGTCTTCAACAAGGTAACTGCGCGAAGAAAGAAGTACGCGACAAGGTCGGCGCGTCCAGGGCGACCCCCCGCTACGCGGTGAACCATCCAGTCTCGGAGATTGGTTCCCATAGCACCAGTCAGTTTATGGCCGCCCAAAAATGGAGGATTCCCGATGATGGCATCGAAGCCGCCGTGGTCGACGACAACGTCGGGCACTTCGAGCACCCAGTGCAATGGCTGCCAATGCTCGTAGTCCGTGGCGACCGTCGGCTTCAGGCCGGCCCTGATGATGTCCTCGAGCGGGGTAAAGTCGGTTTCGGCCGTGCTCTTGGGGAACGCTGTACGGACTGCCTCGGCCAAGTTCTCGAAACTCTCCTCAAGGACTACGCCGGGCTTTCCGCCGAGCCGGAGACCAGCGGCGACGACGCCGTCTGCGGCCTTGGCGAGCAGGGCCGTGGTGGTGTGGAGTTGGTCGAGCAGCCGGTGCTTCGCACTAGCGCTTCGCTGCGGGTCGTGCTCCTTGACCTCGCTGGCGAGTTCGCGGCGGATTGCCACCGCCGAGTCGATGATGCCCTTAAGGTCTACGATGCCGGTCAATGGTGCCTGCCGGTAGGTGGGTGCGTCAATGTGCAGTTGTTCGACCTGGCGCAGATTGGTAAGGCCGAGCAGGGTATTGCCGTGCAGGATCTTGTCATCGACGAAAGAGAACGGAAGGTCGCGGTCGAGGGAGACCAGCCAGAGGGAGAGCTTGCACATTTCGACGGCCATCGGGTTGATGTCAGCGCCGTAAAGGCAGTGGGCGACGACTTCGCGGATCGCGTGCTGCTTGAGGTCACGGTGGGTGACCTGGGCCGTCCCGTGCTGATCCCAAGCTTCGACGAGCTTATCGGCGAGGTAGCGTGCGGCGGCGACGAGGAAGGCACCAGAGCCAGCGGCGATGTCGGCAACCTTGAGGTTCAAGATTTCGTAGCTCTGGCGGATCCGCCATTCCTTACGGTTGGGCGTCTGGTGAGGGCCTGGGAAATAGCAGAGCGGTTCGAGGGCATGCAGGACGACCTGTTCGGCAAGATCGCGAGGGGTGTAGTGGGCGCCGGCGTTCTTGCGCGATGGGGTCTCGGTTACCAGGAGTCCCCCGGTCAGGACGACGGTTGGGCGGCCTCGAAGGTCTGGTCGGGTGACCGTGGCCCATTGGCGTAGCCGGCCGCGGAGTACTTCGTCGTCAGTGACGGCCCGTAGGTGCCGGTCGGCGTCCTCGTCCCGGAGCCGTGGTGAGGAGTTTGGCCAAGGCGTTGGCACTGGGTGCGACAGCGCCGGGCTGGTGCTCTTTGAGCCAGGCAATGATCGCTTTCGCGAGTGCGACCGGTGTGCTGTGCCGGTCGGCGAGTTGTTCGAGGAGGGTGAGGGAGATCTTCGGGTTCGGAGCCCGCAGTGCCGATCAGCCCGACATGGATGTCACCGACACGGGTGCAGGTATAGCCGAGCAAGCCCTCGTAGATGTAGCCGATCTGTTCGACGTCGATGTCGCGGAACGAGATGCGTCGGGCGTCGCCGCCCTTGAGCTGGGCGACCTGCACCGAGCGCAGAACGTGCAGCATGACCCGGTCGGAGACCGGCAGGGCCAGGGTGCTGTGCTCGTTCGACGCAGTCAGGAACGTGAAGCGGTCCGGGTCGAACAGTGAGCCGCCGTAGGCCGGCATCCGCATGTTCTCGAAGCTGACGCGCCGCTGATAGAGGGCCTGGCTGGTGGCGAGCAGCCGGTGCCAGGTCAGGTAGGTGCTGTCGAGGGACTCTTCGCCGTCGCCGATGTCGCGGTGTTCGAGGGCGTCCAGGTCGCCGCTGATGCCGTACCCCTGAAGGAACAGCTCGCTCTGCGGCAGCAGGCCGCGTTCCTCGGCGAAGAGCAGGAAGACGACGCGCATCATGACCGTGACGGCGGCCTGAGTAGATGTCGTGCGGGTCGGCTGGCAGCGGATCGGGAAGCTTCGTGGCGCCGGTGCTCGGTGGCAGACCTCGTCGAACGCCTGGATCAAGAGCTCGACGGCGCGGCGGACCTGCGCGCCGAGGGCCTCGGTGATCTCCTCGGCGGCGGCGACGGACTCCTCGAACAGTTTTGCGAGGCGTTCGTTCGGGTCGCCGCCGATGATGTACTGCCGGGCGATGACGGTGAGGAACGCATTACGGGTCAGCGGTTCTTCGACCCAGGTCTGAGCGTCGACGATGCCGGAGGCGACCATCGACTTGGGTCGGGCGCAGACCAGGGCCCACCAGCGGCCGTCGGTGACGATGCCGATCGTGACACCGGAGGCCCGCAGCAGTCGCCTCCATCCGGTCGATGGCGGTGGCGGCCCAACCGTCGGTACCGGTGGCGTGCAGGCTATCGGTCTTGTCGACAACACTGACCAGCGCGCCGATGCCGTCGGAGCCGCGTAGTGCTCCGTCGGGAACGACCGTCAGTCGCCGGTCGGGCGAGTACGCGCTGACGCCGGGTGCGGACTCGGGTCCCCAGGCCAGCAGGTCGCGCCAGCCGACCACGTCCCGCAGCATGGCCTGCACCCAGACGTCGCGGACGTCGGCATACTTGGCCTGCCGGGTTTGATCGTCCGGTTCGATGTCGAGGGCTTCCCAGGCGTGATCGAACGCCGGTTTGGCCTGCCGCAGCGCGTCTAGCAGTTCCGGATCGAGGGCGGGGATGCCCTGCGGCCACACGCGTTTCAAGGGCGGGATCGCGAGGAACGGGCCGTCGGTCTCGACGAGCTCCAGCCAGGCCCGGTGCAGTTCGGCGGCGCTCTTGGGGCGGAAGGTACGGGCGGGGGGCATCAGTCTGCTCCTCCTCGCTGGGCGTCGGCCGGGGTCAGCGCGAAGACGACGGCGGCGGCGGTGGTGTGGGGCTTGATGTCGCGGTAGCGCTCGGTGATCGCCGCGATCTCGCGTTGCTCTTCGTCGCCGAGTTCGTCCAGGCGGCGGCGCATCGCTTCCATGTCCCGTCTGCCGTTGCCGCTGCTGGTCGTCGGGCAGGAGGGTGGCCGCCTCCTGTGCCTCTTTGGCGGCCAGGGCGTCCAGCGATTCGTTTAGGTTCCGGCGGAACGCGGCGAAGATCTCCCGTGCCCGGTTGACATCGGCCTGTTCCCGCTTGGCGAGCTGCTCGCCGACCCGGTCCTGGCGGGTTCTCGCGCGGCGGCTCATCGAGTCGAACAGCCGAGCCCGCAGCGGGGAATCGGGCTCGTTCCACTCCTGGACCAGGCCGTCGCGGATATCCGGTTCGGCCAGGGTCAGGGCGTCGGCGTCGAGGGCCTGGTCGAGGACGTCGTTCGGCCGTTCCTCGGCCATCGCGCGGCGACCCCGCAGCCGGACGCCGGCCAGGAAGACCTCCTCGTGCAGGCGCAGGCCGCCGCGGCCGACCAGCACCATGCGGGTGACGGCCGCGACGAACGACTCCTGCGAGACCGTCTACGACGACGGCGGTGACCCGGTTCAGTGGGGCGTCGGCGCTCCACAGCGACCGGCGCAGTAGCCGCTGGGCCTTCTTCACCAGCGGATGCCCAAGGTGCACATAGACGACGTCCTTGTTGCCGGCGGCTGCTTTGTCGTCGAACGTGATCGGGCGCAGCACTCCGGGCTTCGAGCGGGTGTCCAGACCCTTCAACGTCGACTGCCAGGCCGGACCGAGCGGCGGCACGACATAGACGCCGTCGTCGGCGGGGTGGTCGCCGGAGACGATCAGGGGCGGCTGGTGGCTGATCCTCAGGGCGGTGTCCACCACCCGGCGCAAGTTGTCCGGCTCGAGGTGCAGCTGTGCCTTGCTCTCGGCGTACCCCTGTTCGAGCTGGGTGAGCTGGCTGTTGAGATCCATGCCGCCGGCGAGAGCGCGGGTGATGATGGCGTTGCCGTCCAAGGCGATCTTCTTACCTCGCCGGGTGGTGGCCGAGCGGGTGAAGTGGTCCTGGATCTCCTCGGCGATGACCTGGTTGACCGAGCCGAGGTCCCGGGCGACCATGCACAACTTTCTTCGCGATCCGCTCCATGAACTCCATGTCGGCGGCGTAGATCGTCGCAGACTGGTCCGGCACGAACTGGTACACCTACGGTGTCTGCTTCTGCCCGTACCGGTCGATGCGGCCGATCCGCTGCTCCAACCGGGACGGGTTGAACGGGATGTCGAAGTTGACCAGCCGGTGGCAGTGGTCCTGCAGGTCGATGCCCTCACCGGCCGCGTCGGTGGCCAGCAGCACGCGTACCGGTTCTCGCACCGGGTCGGTTGTGAACGTGCTCGCGGATCAGCTCTCGTTCCTCGGTGGGGGTCGAGCCCTGGATCACTGCCAGTACGTCGCCGTAGCCCTGCTGCACCAGGACGCGCTGGACCCAGTCCAGGGTGTGCGGCATACTCGGTGAACACCACGACCCGCTCGTTGGACCAGATCCCGGCCGGCCGGCAGATCGCCTCCAAGTACGTGATCAACTCATCGAGCCGGGAGTCCGGACGGCTCTCGAAACCGAGACCCCATTCGGCCAGTCGCTCCAGCTCACCGGTTCTGGCTGCCACTAGCGGGTCACTGGACTTGCTGTCCCGCAGGACGGTCGCCTCGTCCTGCTCCCAGAGGCCTTCTTCCTCGTCGGCTTGGCCTTCGCCGAGGATGTCGTCGTAGTCCCAGTCCGAGGGCTCCTGTCCCACCGACCGGGCATCGAGGTACGACCGCAAGGTCATGCCGAACGCCCACGGGCTGGACAGGAACCGCTTCTTGAACAGCATCGCCACGATGTCGCCGGAGGCTCCGGTGCCGTTCGTCTTCGCGCTCTCGGACAGGATCCGGTCCAGCAGCGCGAACATCTCCTGCTCCTCCGCGCTAGGCGTGAACGCGATGCCCTTGAGCTCCCGGGGCCGGAAATCCTTGTACGCCAGCGCTGGATCCGACTTCAGCCGGCGGACTGCTACCTCCTTCAGCGCCTTCTCGTCCAGGAGCGGCGCCGCGGCTGAACCGGCGTGAGTCGATCATCTCCATCAGCGCGGTGAACGACTCCGGGTAGCCCGTTGTGCGGGGTGGCGCTCAGGAACAGCCGGTGCTCGCACTTGTCCGCCAGCTCCCGGACCGCGATCGTGCGCTGAGTGTCGACCGCGTAGCCGCGCCGCCCCCGATCGCCGACGGGCTGGCCGGCGCGACGTGGTGCGCCTCGTCGACGATCAGGATGTCGAAGGCGTACCGGCGGGCGGCCTTCGTGCTTGCCGCCTGGGCGTACACGTCCCGCAGCAGCCGCTGAGCCCGCACGCTCGGCAGCCACGCCATGCTCACGATCACCCGCGGGAACAGCCGGAACGGGTTCGCGTGCAGGCCGTGCCGGCGCCGGACGTCGCGCCATCAGGTCGCTGTTGACGATCGCGAAGTCCAGGCCGAACTTCTCACGCATCTCGTCCTGCCACTTCAGCGACAGGCTCGGCGGGCACACGACGATCGCGGTCCGCGCCCGGTGCCGCAGCAGCAGCTCCTGCACGACCAGGCCGGCCTCGATCGTCTTGCCTAGGCCCACGTCGTCGGCGAGCAGAGGTTGGTGCGAGGCGACTGAAGCGCCCGTCGCAACGGCTCCAGCTGGTAGGCCTCGACCGCGACACCGCTGCGGAACGGCGCCTGGAACGCTCCGGTCATCGGCGGAGGTGACCGCGCCCCACCGCATCGCGTCGACGAACCCGGCGAGGGTGTTCGGGTCGTCGAAGCCATCCCGGCTTGATCTGTGTCCGGCAGGCCCTGGTCAGGCGCGACTGTGTGGCCGACCTCCAGCTCCCAGACGACCGCCAGCTCCTCGCCGAGCCGGTCCTCGTCCAGTGACTGCAGGGTCACGACATGATTTAGAGCGGCGACTGCCTCGTCAGCTGGGCTGCGCGGCAGGCCCTGCTGTTCGACGTTTGCCACCGCCCAGGTTGAGCCGCGGACCTCGACCACCTGGCCCGGCTCTGGCACGGGGCTTCGCGTGTTTCCCGAAGCCACCGACGACGTCTCCACCGCTGACATAGCCACTGCCGAACACTAACGGATCGTACCCAGCGCCCTTACTCGGTGTCTCGACTCGCGCAAGGATTTGGGAGCAGCGTGCGAGCGGCTCCAGGGGTTCGGCTCGTGGTGCAGCGACGCTTGCCGGTGACGCGAACTCCAGCAGCGCCGGTTCCGTCCGGGCTGATGAGGTCGACGCCCCAGCCGGTATGCGCGCGTGGATTCAGCTTATCTGTTTTCGTCGTGGACCGAGCGTGTCCAGTACGGCGGTAACGTCGGGCGCAAGCTTCGGCTTGGCGATGTGAGTAGGCCTTGGTGACCTCATCGCTGGCGTATCCGAGCTGGCGCGACGCCTCTTTGGTTTTGCCCGCATCGTCCAATACCGTAGCGACTGTCTTACGGAAGAGGTGCAGCGTTACCCAATTCAATCCTGCTTTTCTCGCACTTCCCGCCATTGCCGGCCAACATTGTATGGCGAGAGCCAAGTGTCGTTGCGGCTCGTGAAGACAGCATTGATGCTTCGATGGCCACGAACCGGGTGTATACGATCATTGAAGCGCCGCCAGAGCACGTCGACCACAAATCCGGCAAGATCACTGTGGGAACTGGCGTCGGTCCTCGTGCGCTCATGCCGCGAGAAGCCTTGTCCCTTGACAAAGATGATCGTTTTGCAGATCGTCGCGGTCGGGCAGTCGTCGTCAAGGACGATGTCCTGCCACCGCAGGGCCAGGACCTCGCCGATGCGGGCGCCGGTGGCGACAGCAACTCGACGATGTCGGCTAGGTTGCCGTTACGGCGGGGTCCGGTAGTACGGCGACGCTGGCGGTTCTTGATAGCTGTACGAATAGTTCCCAGTTCGTCGAGGGTGAGAGCGTTGATCGGTCTTCTCGTCCGGGGTAGCTGCCCGACCTCACGTACGGGGTTAGCCACGATGGCGCCGTGCCGGACTGCCATTGACAGCATCTGTTTCAGCACGACCTTGGCATTGCGTGCATGTGACGGCTTGGCCTTGGCGAGAGCGTTGAGGAATCGGTCCAGTCGACCAACCGTGAGCTCATCGATGAGGAGGTCGCCAAATGCGGGCAGCACCGTTTGGCGCAGGCACCCGGTGTAGCGGTCAATGGTCTGCATAACGATGCGCCCTTCCAGCGTAATCTCCTCGAGCCGTCGAGGCCCGCGTCGTCCGCCTCGCCTCCTTGGCCCAGCTTTTGTCCCAAAGTCTCGAGTCCAAATGGCGAGACCGTGTCGCGCAGCTCGTCCGGCAACCACTCATACAACGCCTCCGCCGGCCAGGGGCAGGCGGCCTGTTCGGCGGTCGCGCTCAGGCGCAGGTGCAGCAGCAGCTCTGATCGTGCTTCGACAACCGCGCCCTGCGAATGTAGAAGAGCAGCGGCAGTACCTGCGGGAACACGCAACCGGGGAGCCGGTCCAGTCCCTCGTGCCTCATGACTCCGGCGATCAGGACCGATGCCACTGCGAAGCGGGCCACGGTGCCGCTCAAGTCGACTGTCCAACCACCTGGCCGCATCTGCAGGTTGAGCGCCTCCAGCTCGTGGCTGGCAGTCCCGGCGTGACGACCGAGGTCGTGTAGACAATGCATCGCGGTCCCGGCGCGGTGAGCGGGCTGGAGGTGCCGAGCCAGTCCGGTGCGCCGCCGGATGCGGCCCGGAGAAGTGCTGTGTCAGCTCAGCGCAGGGCTACTCGGCTTTGGTGAGGTTGGCGGCGAGGAGCATTATCGAGGGCTTCGGTGGAGCGGGGACTGGCGAGAAAAATTGGAACACTTCGGTCGCTGATGCGCTGGCTGCCAGGCGCGGTCGCGTCGGTCTCCGGACTACCTCCTGGTATCCGGAGGATCTACCTTTACCAAAGTTCCAGATGTCTCGTCCTTGACGTACGTGCGCTTGGCGTTCTTCGCGAGCTTCTGCTCGACGGCCTCTTGAAGGTCGATGCCGGTCATCTCTGCCAGGGACATGACGTAGATCGCGACGTCCGCCAGCTCCTCGCCGAGGTTGTCGTGTGTGCGGCGCCAGGCGTCGAAGGCTTCGGCTACCTCGCCTTGCAGCAGGCAGAATTCCAGGGGTACTTCGCTGGTGTTGAACCCCTTGGCGAGCTTGTTTTCCCAGGTCAGCTTCTGGGCGGACCTGATCTCCAAGGCGGCCTCCGGGTCTCGATGGGCTGTGGCCGCAGCAGCTTATCGAGTCGACTTGTAGTGGGTAACCCGTTGTCGGCGTGTCATGTGTCCTCGTCCGGGTGACTCGTGGAGATGTGCAGGACTGTCGTCATGGTCTCGATGGCGCGGAACAGGTCGTCGTAGCGGTCACAGATGAGCGCGAGATCGTCGAGGCTGGGGAGGTCGTTCTCACCGCGGGCGGCGAGGCGCCTTCGGATGTCGGCTGCTGGTGCGGTGACGTGGACGAAGACGCCTCGGCGGTCGATGACCTTTCGGACGAGGGTGGTCATGTGCTGGTAGGTGAGGCGTGCGTGTCCGCGGTAGATCGGGCCGTAGACCAGTTCGCTGAGGAAGCAGCGGTCGAAGACGAGCCGGCCGGTTTGGTTGAGCAGGTTGCTGTAGACGGTGGGCAGGTCGGTTCCGGGTGGGGTCAGCTTCGAGTGGATGAGCGTGGCGCAGGTTCGCTCGGCGGTCGCTGTGGCGAGGGTGGTTTTGCCGGCGCCGTCGCAGCCTTCGAACACGATGGTGTCGTAGGCGGCGGCCCAGTCGAGGTCCCGCATCATCGGATGCTGGTGTGGTCAGCGTCGGTGAGGTGCTTCGTGACCGAGTATTGGATCATGAGGTTGCGCCAGTTGGGTTCGCGTCCGTGCGCGAAGGTCCAGACGGTGTTGGGGCAGTAGGCGAGCACGCGTCCGCCGGCGGCGACGGTGGCGCCGATGAGCACGGCGGCGCCGGGTGGTGCTTCGGGGCCGCTCAGGTCGGCGATCAGGGTGTGGCTTATCAGGGCGTTGTTCCAGTCAGCTGTGGCGGCTTCCACGGGCCGGGGTGCGGTGAGCCGTTGGGCGTCGCGGCGTTGGGTGTCGGTGGTGTGGTGTCGGACGAGGTCGTGCCAGTCGGGGGTGGAGCCGTACGGTGACGGTTCGACGAAGACGGTGCCGGATGCTCGGGCTACGGGCGTGCTGACATCGGCGGTGCCGGAGGCGGCGCGGTCGAGCACTCGGCTGACGGCTTGGTCGATGCCGTCGCGGACCTGGTCGCGGTTGCGGGCGGCGAAACTCTCGAAGCGGTCGGCGCCACCGCTGGGCAGGCCGAGGCGGTGGACGCGGACGACGTCTGTGGCGACGGTTTCGATGAGCGGGTCGGCGAAGGCGAGCTCGGCTGTGGTGTCGCCGAGGCCGTAGGTCTGGAAGTCGGTGGTGAGGATGACGACGGGGACGCCGAGTGCGGCGGCGTAGCCGATCTCCATGCAGACGCCGTCGTCGAGGCTGGGGCCGTGCAGGATGGCGAGCAGGCCGTGCAGGTTCTGCAGGCGTTGGCGGTCGAGGTCGAACAGCCGGCGGCCTTTGACGTCGGCTACCAGGTCTTCTTCGTCGGTGTCGCAGAACGGCAGGAACACCTTGTCGGGGCCGGCGCGCTTGGCGAGTGCGGCGGCGGCTTGGGCGCCGAGGTGGCGGTCGTGGGCGGCGAAGAGCCGGTGCGCGACGTAGAACATCCGGTGCGCTCCTCGAGGGGTGGAGGGGCTGTTACGGGGGTGCCTGGTGCAGGGTGATACCGGTGGTGGTGACGCGCGCGGTGGCGGCCTGCGCCGCGTGGCGAAGTGCCAGCGTCTGCGGTTCGCCGCGCAGTGTGGAGGCGAGGAAGGTGCCGGTGAAGGTGTCTCCGGCGCCGGTCACCTCGACGGCTTCCGCCGGTGTTACCGCAGCTTGAGCAACCTGCATCCCATATCGGTAGAGGACGACGGGGCGGGGGCCGTCGGTGACGGTCACGGCACGAAGGTCTGCGGTGTCCACGGTGCTGGTGAGCACGGCGTACTCGCTGATGTCGGTGAAGATGATCTGCGCAAACGGCAGCAGCGGTCTGGTTGCGGTGATCATGTGGGCTGCACTGGCGGTGATGAAGTCGATGCTGAAGGGCTGGCCGCGGTCGACCAAGCCGGTCAGGACCGGCACGGGGTCGAGGGGCCGCCTGCAGCAGACGTGTACGAAGCGATGGTGCGGGGCTTGGTCGAGGGCGTGGCCGGTGAGTAGCTCGGCAGCGCCGTAATCGGCGTCCACGGCGGTCAGGTTGTGCTGGTGGTCGTAGCGCATGCGGAACCGGCAGGAGGGTTGATCGACGACCGCGACGCCGGTGAGATCCAGTCCTTCCAGTGGGGGCGATCGCAGCGCGCCGGTGAGGTCGTTGCCGATCACCGAGATGGGGGTTGCGGTTACGCCGGCGCGGGAGGCCGCGAGTGCGATGTAGAGCGCGGCGCCGCCGAGGAGCTGGCGGTGGGCCTGGTCGGGGTATTCGGCGGTGTCGTGGGAGATGTTGCCGATGACCCCGAGGCTGGTCATGCCATGGCCATCGCCGGGCTGTGCGTGCAGTCCATGATCTGGTCGCAGAAGGGACGCTCGCTGCAGACGCGTGGGTGGGTCTGGTTGAGGTATCGGCGTTTGAAGTAGATCAGCACGAGGTGCACCCACCAGGACGGTGTGGTCCGTTCGGGCAGGGTGACGACGTGCCGCTCTCCGGCCAGCCGGGTGTAGCGGTCGCCGTGCGCGTCAGCATGGGCTTCGAGGTAGAGCCGCATCTGCTCGTGCGCGATGGGACCGGAGGACAGCACCAGGCCCAGGGCGGGCGCAAGGCGGGTGATCATGCCGGAGTCGACGGGGATGATGCCGCAGTGATAGCCACGGGCGTACAGCAGGGAGCACTGGGCGACCTTGTAGGAGGCTTGCGAGACGTGGGTCGCGAAGTCGGCGATGACCGTGGTGGCGTCGTCTTCGAGCAGGTACGTGCTGTCGCGGTCGTCGAGGAAGGCGGTCAGCGAGCGCAGGTAGCTGATGCGGGCGGCGGGCAGGCCCAGGGGCTGGACGAGCGCGGCGATGTCGGCGTCCGGCATGTCGGTGAGGGTGTCGAACCCGATCTGGGCGGAGCGGGTGACGACGTTGGAGTAGGTGCCGATCATGGCGTACGAGATGCGGGTGCTCCAGCCGGCGGCGAGCATGCGCATCCGGAAGTCGGTTATTCGGGTCGGCCACCACTGGTTGTCGTCGTGGTTTGCCTGCACGTCGGCGGTGACATCGTCTTGACCTGCGGCCAGTGTCACCAGGCGGGTCAACCGGAGTTGGGTTTCGCTGTCGGCTTGCGTCGGGTTCATCGTGCCTCCACAGCTCGGGCGAAGCGTACGGCGCTGTAGGCAAGAGCCAGGTTCGATGAAACCACGGGGATACCGAGTTCCTGCTGCAACAACGCCGTTGCGTCGATCGTGGGCCAAGCGGTGCAGGACAAGACGACGGCGTCGGCTCGCGAGCGGGCTGCGGCGTCGATGTTGTGGACAAGGTCGGCGATCCGGCGGGGGGTGACGGCGGTGAAGTCGTCCAGCAGGGCGAGGTCGAGGCTGGCGTGCCCGGCGACATCGAAGCCGGCCTGCCGCAGACGGGTGGCTTGGATCTCGGTGTGCCGGGTCGGGTACGGGGTCGCCAGGACGATGGTGGACGCGCCCTGGTCGCGAAGCAGAACCTGCAGAGCGTCGAAAGCGTCCACCACGGCGGTGTCCTGGTACGCCTCGGGGGTGAGGAAGCCGGTGGACGTGCAGGCCACCAGGGTGCCTGCCAGGGTGAGGCGGGCGAACTGCTGCAGGGCGGCGGGTACGGCGGTGGCGATCTCGGCGAGGAAGTCGTCGGCGTCGCGGTATCGGCGTGCGGGGACCAGGCGGGCGTAGTGGAACACCACCTGGTCGAGTCCGAGCCTGGGTAGTTCCGTTTCGACGAGGGTGTTGCCCCAGGGAACGAGGACTCCCACGTGGGAGGGCCCGTGCAGTCCGGCGTGGACTTTGTTCAGCAGTGCGAGAGTGTCGGTGGCCGCGTCAGGCGGCATCGCGGACTCCGTAGATGAAGCGGGGTGCATGTTCGGTGACGGTCAGGTCAGCCGAGGTGAATCGCGGCACAACGGTGTCGCGTTCAACGACCTGGATCGGGTAGGAGCCGAGGCGTCTGAACCAGGTCCCGCGGCCGGTGACGAAGAACGAGTGCAGGCCCCGAAGGCGCAGGCCCACGGGGTAGACGCGCTTCTTCATGGGCTGATCCCAGATGCTGTCGATGTCGGCCTTCCATGTGCTGAAGTGCTCCTGGGACGGCGGTGTCTCCGCGGTCATGGCTGCGAGCGGTGTGGCGGCGTAGGCGCGGGCCTGTCGCACGTTGGTGCGGTGGCACATCACCCCTGCTGTCATGAGTTCGTCCAGGCCGCGCAGGTTTTCCAGGTGGGTGCGGTGGGTCTCGCCGGGCAGCCCGTAGATGAGGTTGATCCCGGGCAGCAGGGCCGGCAGGCCGGCGGGCCCGCGCTGGCTGCCGACCGCGTTGACGTTGTCGATGGCTCGGCGCAAAACCTGAGGGGTGCAGGTCAGCGCGTTCTTCTCGATCACGGCCGGGTCGAAGGACTCCATGCCCATCGGGGCGCAGTTGCCTTCACTGCAGTAGCGGGCCACCAGGGCGGCGATGCGCGCTCCGGCGGGTGAGGCCACAGCGAGAGGGTCAGCGTTGTCGATGTGCAGAACCAACAGATCGGGGCAGGACTCGCGGATGCCGGCGAGTAGCCGCTCGATCTGCTCGACGTCACGGTTCCAGGTGGAAAAGAAGCAGGTCTGCTGGCCCAGGCGAAGGTGGCGGACGCCGGCGGAGTACAGCTGCTGCACCTCCTCAAGCACGTCCTGCAGATCGCGGAACGCGACGGTGGCCGACTTCACCGGCTCGTTGCAGAAGCTGCAGAACCGGCGGCGGGTACAACCGCGGTAGAGCTCAATCTCCCCCACCGGTTCCCACCCCAGCTGGGCGACCAGGTCGGTGAACGATTGCCGGTCGGCGCGCAGCTGTCCGTACGCAGCGGCGGCACGGCTGCCCGAGTCCAGGTCCGCCGAGGTGATGGTGTGCGTGTGGAGGGCGTCGAACATGCCCCCGTAGCCGTCGGTGTGCTCGAGTACATGGTTCGCCATGGGGCCGAGAAGCGCACGGCGTCCGCGTACGCACGCCAGGATTCGGATGATCTCGTCGATGGAACCGTTGTGGGCGTGCAGGTGCACCGAAGGGACAGCATCGCCTGCTACGACGACGACAGTGGCCGCGTCCTGCAGCAGCTTGACCGCGTTGCCGCGGTTGCTCGAGGCGGAGTACGTCAGGGGATCTGAATGTGGCGCAGGCGTCAGCGGCTCACCACCGTTGAACTCCCACCGCAGGTCGTCGACGGTCACATAGCGCACATCGACGTCCGGCCTGCTGGCGTGTAGCGCCGACCAGGCTTGCCTCACGTATGTCGACAAGTACGGCGGGACACCGAGGCCGCTGGGTTCGACGGTGTAGCAGTCCAGGATCACCGCTGTGTCCACGTGATCGCCCTTCTGCAAGCGTCAAGCCGTCCTAAGGGCAATCCCTGTCCAGGGGCACCTCACATGACACGGCTACTCTTTGTCACATTAGCCTCACTCAATGTAGCGTGGCAATGGAGTTCGCGGACTCGGTCGACTGTCGTCGATCTGCGTGGTGCGGCTTGGTGTCTTCGTGTGTCGTCGAGGTACCCCTCTGCCGTTGCACGCCCTGATCATGCGGGATGTCAGCCCACCGTCGGCCGGGTGCTCCTGCCGGAGTGCTGCGACTGCATGGCCGGCCGGGGACCAATGTGCACCACGTAGCCTCGAAACCCTGCTTTCGAGCGGCACCGGCCCGGACCGGGTTCACCTTCAACGTCCGCAGCCACCGGGTGAAGAACCGCGAGCCGACGTGCTGGTCTCGGCGGGTCGGGAACCAGCACCTCGATGACGTGGCCGTACAGCTCGATGGTCCGGCAGCTTTGCGCCACAGGGGCCCGTTGACCTTCACCGGTAGGCGGTGACGTGATCGACCTCGATGCCGCGTTCGGCGAGCAGAATGCTACGACTGGCTGAACTAGCCGCTGCTAATGGTGTAATCCCGGGTCTGTGTCCGTTGGCCCTATCCCACAACGGCGGGTTTTGGCCTCATGAAAGAAAAGCGGCAGGGAAATCACTGGGATGGTCAAGCAAGGGCTATCGCCGGAAACGGCGGCGGCCGTCCCTGGGCGTCATGTTGCTGAAAGTACGAAACCATGCCGTCGGCCGGTAGTCGCCCATGCCCGACTGGCGGTTGGCGTCGGTGTCGGGATCTTCGATGCCGTCGTACTGCTCGTCGAACAGGCTGAGGATGTCGTCGTCCTGGAGCAGGACTTCCAGGGCGAGTGCCCAGTCGTAGTCGTCGTCATGCTCCGGCAGGGCGGCAAGCATGTCGGGGGTCGGGCCCCACCCGTCGACGATCGCGGCCTGTGCTGATCGCAGCATCAGGTGCAGGGCCATCTCCTCGCCCGGGCAGGTCGGCTGGGGTGGGTGGCCGGTGGCGAGGTCGGTGGTCAGGTCGTCGAAGGCGCGGGCGGCCTGGCGTCGCCAGACGGCGTCTTGGTTCCAGGTGATGCGCGGGTACTCGCTGAACGCGGCCCAGGTGCTGTCATCGGTCACGGGATCGTCGCCGTGGTGCTGGACGTCGTCGTAGGCGAAGTCGGCGTGGATCTGCGCCACCGCCCACAACGCGGCCGCGGTGCGGGGTGTCAGCTGATAGCCCGAGCAGGCGTCACAGTCGTCGGCTCCGCAGTGACACAGCGGGAACAGGGTCGCGAAGTCCGGTTCGTCGCCGGCATCGTCGTCGAGGCCTTCTTCGGTGATCGAATGATGGGAGGCGAGGACCTCGACGCCGTCGTCGGTCACGACCATGGCGTCGGCGTCGGTCACCCAATCGAGTGCTGCCGAGGCGTCTTTGCTGATCTCGTCGCGCGTGGCAGCCCGGATCTCGTCCGGGCTGCGGCCGGCCTCGGGTAAGAATTGCACGGCCTGGACCTGCTCCAGGGCTGCCTGTTGCAGGCTCGCCTCGTCGGTGACCTCGACCGTCACCTCGGCTGTGATGGTGAATCGCCGTCGCCGTTGACCCATGGCGGCGAGCATACGGCCGCCACACGGCGGATGACACCGGCAAGCCGGCGCCCGGCCTGGAGAAGAGACCGTACAGCCTGACGGCGATGCTCGAAGGACCCTCTTCATACGCTGGTGGTAATCATCGGTGATGACAGTCCCCATGACGGGCGACAAACCTCGATCGGCTTACACAACACGCCGCAGCTGCGAGGAACGCTCGGGTCATGACATATATGACGCAACGAGGAACCTCGGTCCTGCTGCGGTGGCGGTTCGACGGCCACCACCAGTGCTGCACGTTCCGTCAGCCGGCCGTCGTCAAAGCGATCGCGGCGAAGCACTACATCGAGTCGCGGCACCATCAGGTCACCAGCGCCCAGGTGTACGCGGCCATCGACCCCGACTCCCCCGGCGCGGAACGCGCGGCAACTCCGCTGCTGCGGGACTGGATCGAACACTGGATCGCCATGAAGATCGACGTCGCCGCCAGCACTCATGACGAATACGCGCAGCTTCTGCGCCGCCGGGTCGTCCGCGATCTGGGTGATCTGCGGGTCGGGGACATCAGCCGCCACGATCACCTCGACCCGTGGAAGGCCGCCCTGGCCCTGCAGTTGCGGCCGGCCAGTGTCCGCAAGCATTGGACGGTGCTCAGCCAGGTGCTGCGCGACGCGGTCCCGTTATACCGTCAGGACAATCCGATGCGCCGCCCGGACGGTCAGCGCAGCAACGGCCTGCCCCGCATCGTCGCCTGGCAGGCGTGCCTGCTCGATCGCGAGCAGGCGAGCATCCTGCTCGCGGCCTGCCAGCCGGCGCTACGGCCTCTGGTGCTGGCAGCGCTCGGAACGGGTATGCGCCTGGGTGAATTGCTCGGCCTGTACGCGGGCCACGTGCGCCTGGACGGGTCGAGCCCGGCGGTGCGGGTCGAGCAGGCCCTGTCGCGCACCGGCGAGCTCGGACCGGTCAAGACGCCGAATTCGCGACGGTCGGTCTTGCTGTCACCGCTGACCGCCGCGCTGTTCGCCGAGCTCGTCGACGGGAAGCAGCCCGGTGAGTTGGTCTTCTCCGCGCCCGAAGGGGGGCCGTGGGATGCCGGGAACATGCGGTACCGGTACTGGCGGCGCGCGGTCGCCGCAGCGCAGCGCTGCGATCTGCATCCGCCGCTGGCCGAGACCGTCGAACAAGCGGGCCCTCTGGCGGTTTCGGCCTGTGCCTGCCCGGCCCGACTGCACGCAGCGCCGAGGTTTCATGACCTGCGGCATTCGCACGTGGCGTATCTGATCGCGGCCGGCTGGGACTTCTACATGATCCAGCTGCGGCTGGGGCATGCGTCGATCAAGACGACATTCGATACCTACGGGCATCTACTGCCTCACGGGGAACGTGACCGGCTTCAAGCCCTCGACGAGCGGCTCCCCGCTCCCCCGATCCGGTAACTCCGCCCGGCGGTCGACTTCTCTGCGGTGGTCACGTAGGCGGTTCGGCTGATGACACTTTGGAGTTTCGGGACGGTAATGTGCTCCGCGTTCGCACGTGACGCGGGAGGATTCGTTGGCTCGGCGTAAAGGCATCATCGCTTCCATGCAACGCGAGCACGCCCGGCAGGTCCGGGTAGCTCAACAGGCCCAAACGGCGTACGTCCGCCAGCAAACCGCGATGCGCCGGGCCGCCGAACAAGCCACCCGCGCCGCGCAGCGAGCCACTGTGGCCGACGAACGCGAACGTAAACGCCTCTACCTCGAAGCCCGCGCGGCCGAGGTCGCCGCCGACAACGCCGACATCCAAGCCCACCTCGAAGAGCTCGAACAGCTGCTGCAGTCCACTCTCGAGGTCGACGACCACATCGACTTCACCCGGCTGAGGAAACGGGTCCAGCATCCCCCGTTCAACCCTGGCCCGCTGGCCCAGCCGATCCCGGGCCCGGACTGGCGGCGCTTCGAACCACCGGCACCGACCGGCCTCGGCAAGATGTTCGGCGGCCAGGGCAAGTACCAGCAGCAGCTCGCGGCCGCCCAGGCCCAGTTCCAGCAGGCCCAAGGGCAGCACGCCGCCGCCGAGGCAGACCGGAAGCACCGGCTCGCCGCCGCTCACCAGCAATACCAGCAGCACTGCCAGCGCGTCGAAGCCGAGGCCGCCGCCCAGAACGCAGAGATCGACCGGTTCGCGGCAGCGTTCGCCGCCGGGGATCCGCAGGCTGTCGTCGACTACTTCGGCATGGTCCTCGCGAACTCGGTCTACCCCGACGATTTCCCCCAGCAGTACCGCCTCGCCTATGTGCCCGAGTCCCGGCAGCTGGTAGCCGAGTACGAGCTACCCACCCTGGATGTCGTGCCAACGGTCAATCAACATCGGTACGTCAAGACCCGCGACGAGATCACCTCCACCGCCCGGCCGGCCAAGGACATCCGCGAGCGCTACACCTCCGTGGTCACCCAAGTCACCCTGCGGACCGTGCACGAGCTGTTCGAAGCCGACCGCACCAGCCTGGTCGACACCCTGGTGTTCAACGGCGTCGTGGACACCACCGACCCGCGCACCGGTCAAGCCGTCCGCCCGTGCCTGGTCACCCTGCGCACCACCCGCAATCAGTTCACGACGATCAACCTGGCCAAGGTCGACCCGGCCGCCTGCCTGCAACACCTCAGCGCCTCGGTGTCCAAACGCCCTGAAGAACTCGCGCCGGTCCGGCCGGTGCTCGAGTTCGACATGGTCGACAAACGGTTCATCGACGAGGTCGACGTCCTGGCCGACCTCGACGAACGCCCCAACCTGCTGCGCCTGAACCCGTACGAGTTCGAATCGTTGATCCAGAACCTGTTCGCCACGATGGGCCTGGACACCAAACAGACCCGGCCGTCCCGCGACGGCGGCGTCGACTGCGTCGCCTACGACCCCCGCCCGATCTTCGGCGGCAAAGTCGTGATCCAGGCCAAGCGCTACAAGAACACCGTCGACGTCTCCGCCGTCCGCGACCTGTTCGGCACCCTGCAAAACGAAGGCGCCTCCAAAGGCATCCTCGTCACCACCAGCGGCTACGGCCCCACCTCATACGAATTCGCGTCCGGCAAACCGATCGAACTCATCGACGGCGCCAACCTGCTATACCTACTCGCCGAACACGCCCAGCTCCAAGCCCGCATCGACCCCACCGAACTCGAGTAACAGAGCCAGCCCGCGCCGGCAGAGGCTGCCCCTCGAAGTCATGTCGCCTGCCAGCCACGGCAGGAATGCGCTCGCCTAAACCCCGAGATGAGCACAGCCGGTAAAGCGTCCTAGGAACCTGGGTTTTAGGTCACCGCGTCAAGTGTTTGGAATCCGCGCAGCTCACCGCAAGAATAAAAACGCGCACATCAAGCGCCACAAAGACATTGAGTGCAGTAAATATAAGGTGGTTGCAGACTCCCCTGACCCCCACACTGCCAGTGTGGTGCGCAGGCGTCATCCCGACGTAGAGGGAGGTGTCACCTGAGACTCCAATTCGCTTCGCTCACGAGGTCCATCCGGATGCTGAGCGAGCGAGGGAGCGAGCGAGCAGTCTTTCGACCGTCAGCACCCCTCCGCTCCCCCGAATCAGGGGAAGACCGAGCTCGGCGTGCCCGGCTCCCGCACCCCGGCTCTACTAGGATTCGGCGAGAAAGGGATGCGCACGTGTCCCGGGGAACGGCTCGAACCACGACGACACACCGGCGGGCGAGGTTGTCGCTTCCGCGCCTTCGCGCCCAGTGGTCCGCGTGGCCTGGTAGAGCCACTCGTGATCGCCATCTTCGAACGCCGCATCCTCGAATCCTGCATACAGATCCCGTGCCTGCTGTTCGTCCAGGCACTGGTGGTCGACCAGCAGGGCCTGTGCGCGCTGGACAACGATGTGCAGAGCGAGGGCCTCCGCGAGGCTGGAAGGCGGCTCCCACCGCGGCGCGGAGAACTTGCCGATGACGAGGACCGCTGCGACGAGGAACTTCCGTGCGAAGCGACCGTCATATCGGCTGGCAAACTGCGGCGGCAGCTCTCCCAGCGCCAGGAGCCCGTCCAGGCCGGCCCTGTCGGCGTGGCCGAACGGAGCCATCGTCGTAATGTCTTCGAGTAGCTCGTCGATGAGCATCGTGGACGCCACGATCAGTGCGCCGGCAGCGAGCGCTGGGTTCTGACCGTCAGCCTCGCCGTCTGACCGGAAGATCGCAGGGTTGAACGCTTGCATCGAGTCGGCGTAGCCGGCCACCCGAGCGCCCCAGTCAACCTCATCCCGATCACCGGCTCCGAACGTGGCAGGCGCTTGACGATCTTGCAGTCCAACCCCCTCGCCGCGACCTACCAGCGAAAGATCGGGTTTGCTCGAACCTGCGTTGGTGTTCATTTCTCCTCCTCAGAGCCGCCAGCGCCCAGAATCGCCAGCAGATTCTCGACCGCGACGACATAGCGCTTGCCCACCCGCAGAACCGGCACCGGGAAGTCGCCTTCCCCCACCAGCTTGTAGGCGGTCGTCCGGCCGATCCGCAGAATCGAGGCAGCAGTCTCGACGTCAGTCGCCATGCCGAGCCGGCGCACCTCGTCGACCGTCCACACGCGCTTGGTCACGGTTCCTCCTCACACCGTGGCGCCACGCGCTGCAGCATCGCTGCGGCAGCACCTGTCACCGCACCAAGCGCACCACAGCCGAGCACCCGGCCACAGATGACGGGGGAATGACGGGGAATGACGGGGGATGCCGAGGGGTGATAGGTGGCGGCGCGTGGCAGCACCTCGCGCCGCCCCTGCCCTGTAGACGCCTGGCGGCCCGCTAAGTCGCGGATCGGCGAGCCGACCACGCCACCCCTCAAATCATCCGCCGCTACACGGCATCGTGCTCCAGCGCGGAGTCCATCAGCTCCGCTGCCCGGCGCTCGCTCTCCGGCAGCACGTGGGTATAGACCTCACGTGTCGTACGCGCGTCGGCGTGACCGAGCCGTTTCTGCATCACATGCTCCGGCACACCGGCATCCGCACCGGCCGTGGCCGAGGTGTGCCTGGCGTCGTGCAGCACGATGATGGGCACGCCTGCGGCCATGCACGCGTCTTCCCACTGGTCGGTGTAGTAGCGCGGGTAGTACGGCTCTCCGTCCTCGCGCGGGAAGACGTAATCCCGGTCGCGGTAGAGGATCCCGGCTTCGGCCTTCTCGTGATCCTGGCGGGCCTTCTGCTCGCGCAGCACTTTCACCATGGCCGGGCCGATGGCGATCGTGCGGCGGCTCTTGCCCTTCGGAGATTTTTCGAGGACCTTGTTGCCGCAGATGGTGCGCTGGATATGGATGTGGATCAGCCCGCGGTCCAAGTCGACCTTGGACCATTTCAAGCCGGCGATTTCGCCCCGCCTGGTACCCGCCACGACGGCGAGCGCCCACGCCGCATACATCCGCGAATCGCGGTGGAACTTGAGGAACGTCTTGGACTCATTCGGCGTCCAGACACCTTTGCGCCCGTGGTTCTCCCGATCGGCCGGCCGGGGCTGGCGGACCCCGTCGAGGTTGATGCCAAGGTCCCGGAACGCTTTCATGGTGACCCGGTGCACGGTGCGCACCGTGGTCGGCGACAGCGGTTTCTTGCGGTTGCCGCCTTCGCGCAGCAGCGTCTTGTACATGTCGTGGATGACGCGTTTGTCGATGCTGTAGAGCTGCCGCCCACCGATGTGCGGGATGACGTACATGCGGAACAGGTTGCGGTAGTTGTCCTGGGTCGTTTCCTCGACGTCGAGTTCCCGCTCGGACAGCCAGCCCTGAAGTTCGGCGGCGACGCTGCCGTCGACGTTGATGCTGGCTTCGCCGTAAGCGTGGCGGGCTTCGGTTTCCGCTGTCTCCGCAATGGTCTTGCTGGGGAACCCGCGGCGCTTGTACTGACGGCGCTTGCCGTCGTCACCGACGGGCAGGTCGATGACGAAGAACCAGAGGGTCTTGTTGTTCGAGAGCTGGTACGAGCCGACGGTCATCGGGGCCTCCGTGGTCACAGAACTTCGCTGACCCCACCAACGGTAGGCACGTCCGTGACCACGCCTGTGACCACAAGATCCACTAGAGGGATCTTGGGAGCACGATGCCGGTCGATGAAAAAAGCCGCTGACCAGGACTTTCGTCCTCATCAACGGCTTCAAAACACTGGTCGGGCTGACAGGATTTGAACCTGCGACCCCTTGACCCCCAGTCAAGTGCGCTACCAAGCTGCGCTACAGCCCGCCGCCGCCCGCACATGCGGGCCGGCAACCAAGGAAGCGTACCAAAGACCTACCCGTGGGCCTTGCCGCGACCCCCCGGCCCGAGCTTCTTCCGGGGCCGGACCGACACCTCGACCGGCGAGCCGTCGAAGCCGAACTCCTCGCGGAGCTTGCGCTCGATGAAGCGCAGGTATCCGGCGTCGAACGGCCCGGTCGTGAACAGCACGAACCGCGGCGGTGCGACGCCGGCCTGGGTGGCGAACAGGATTCGGGGGGCGCGGCCGCCGCGCACCGGGTGGGGGGTCGCTTGCGTGACCGTCGTCAGCCACTGGTTCAGCGCGCCCGGTGGGGACGCGCTGTTCCCAGGACTCGAGGGCCCGGCGCAGCGCGGGGGCCAGTTTGTCGACGGCGCGGCCGGTCTTGGCGGAGATGTTGACGCGGATCGCCCACGGGATGCGCTTGAGCTCGCGGTCGATCTCCTTCTCCAGGTAGTGGCGGCGGTCGTCGTCGACCAGGTCCCACTTGTTGAAGGCGATGACCAGCGCGCGGCCGGCCTCGACCACCGAGGTCAGGACGCGCTGGTCCTGTTCGGTGATCGTTTCCGAGGCGTCCAGCAGGACGATCGCGACCTCGGCGGCCTCGACTGCGCCGGCTGTGCGCAGTGAGGCGTAGTACTCGGTGCCGCTGGCGTGGCTGACCCGCTTGCGGAGGCCGGCCGTGTCGACGAACTGCCACACCTCGCCGTCCATGGAGACCAGGCTGTCAACGGGGTCGACCGTGGTGCCGGCGACCGAGTCGACGACGGCGCGCTCCTCATTGGACAGCTTGTTCAGCAGGCTGGACTTGCCGACGTTGGGCCGGCCGACCAGCGCCACGCGGCGCGGGCCGCGTGGGGCGTCCTCGATGATGGCGGGCGCCGGGGGCATCGCGGCGAGGATGGCGTCCAGCAGGTCGCCGGAGCCGCGGCCGTGCAGGGCCGAGAGCGGGAACGGCTCGCCCAGGCCGAGGCCCCACAGGGCGTTGGCCTCGAATTCGAGGTTCTGGTTGTCGGCCTTGTTGGCGACCAGGATGACCGGCTTGTTGCTGCGGCGCAGCATGCGTGACCGCGGCCTCGTCGACGTCGGTGGCGCCGACCGTCACGTCGACCACGAACAGGACCACGTCGGCGGTCTGCACCGCGATCTCGGCCTGGGCGGCGATGGCGGCCGCGCGGTCGCGGGCGTCCGGCTCCCAGCCGCCGGTGTCGACCACGGTGAAGCGGCGGCCGTTCCAGGTCGCGTCGTACGGGACGCGGTCGCGGGTGACGCCGGGGACGTCCTCGACGACGGCCTGACGGCGGCCGATGAGTCGGTTGACCAGGGTGGATTTGCCGACGTTGGGGCGGCCGACGACGGCGACGACCGGCACCGGGCCGGAAGCGAGCACCGGCGCAGGCGATTCGGCGCCACCCGAAGCGTCCAGGCCGGTGGTGTCGAAGTCGGACGGATCGAAATCAGTTGAGGCGTCGAAGGACGACATCACGGAGAGACAACCTTGCTGTTCCAGAAGTTCCAGCAGCCTCGCGACCACCTCGTTGATGCCCATGCCGGTGGTGTCCAGCTCGATCGCGTCGACGCCTGGCGCAGCGGGTCCGCCGCCCGGCTCGAGTCGAACCTGTCGCGCCGGGCCAGGTCGGCGGCGGTCGCGGCCACGTCCGGGGCGTTCTCGGCACTGCGCCGCTACGGCCCGGGCCTCGGCCGAGGCGGTCAAGTACACCTTCAGGTCGGCATCGGGGGCGACGACCGAGGCGATGTCTCGGCCCTCCACGACGATGCGGGGGTGCGCGGCGATGATCGCCTGCTGCTGGGCGACAAGCTGACGCCGTACGGCCGGGACCGCGGCGACGGCGGAGACGGCCGCAGTGACCGCGGGCCCGCGGATGGCGGCGGACACGTCGTGGTCGTTGGCGGCGAAGTGCGGGCTTGACCGGGTCCGTACCGATCGAGAGTTGCGTCTCGAGAGCGATCTTGGCCACCCCGTCGGCGTCGGCCGGGTCGACGCCGGCCTCCAGGACGGCCCAGGTCACCGCGCGGTACATCGCGCCGGTGTCGAGGTAGGCGCCGTCCAGCGCGGTGGCGCAGTCGCCGGGAGACGGTGGATTTGCCCGATCCGGAGGGACCGTCCACGGCCACCACGCACCGTTCGAGCGCATCACCGTTCCCCCTTCGCCCGCGAACCCAAAACACCAATTGTCCGCGGGCCTCAATCGCCGACCGCCTTGAACAGCGCTGCCATCTCGGCGTTGGACAAGTGGCGGAAACCACCGGGACGCAGGTCGCCCAGGCGGATCGGGCCGACCGAGGTGCGGACCAGCCGGGACACCGGGTGGCCGACCTCGTCCAGCATCCGGCGCACGATGTGCTTGCGGCCCTCGTGCAGCACCATCTCGATCTGCGCGGTCTTGCCGATCGCGTCGATCAGCCGGAACTCGTCGACCCGGGCCGGCCCGTCCTCGAGCTCGACGCCCTCCCGCAGCCGGCGGCCGACGGTGCGCGGCAGCGGGCCGGCCACCTCGGCCAGGTAGGTCTTGGCGATGCCGTAGGACGGATGCATCAGCTTGTGCGCCAGCGACCCGTCGTTGGTGATCAGCAGCAGACCCTCGCTGTCGGCGTCGAGCCGGCCGACGTGGAACAGGCGCTGTGCGAACTGGCCCAGGAAGTCGGCGAGCTCGGTGCGGCCCTTCTCGTCGTCCATCGACGCGACGACGCCGCGAGGCTTGTTCATCGCGATGTAGACCAGCTTGGTGTTGGTGATCACCCGCTGGCCGTCGACGTGGATCTGGGCGGTCGCCGGGTCGACCTTGTCGCCGAGCTTGGCCACCTTGCCGTTCACGGTGACGCGCCGGCGGAAGATCAGGTCTTCACAGGCGCGCCGGGATCCAACGCCGGCCAGCGCCAGCACCTTCTGCAGACGCTCGGCGTTACCGGTGTCAGCCTGAGCCATCGAGTACTTCTTCCACGTCGTCGGGCAGGAACGGCGCCAGCGGGGGTAGCTGATCGACCGAGTTCAGCCCCAGTTTCTCCAGGAACAGCGTCGTGGTCCGGTACAGATGTGCCCCGGTCTCGCCCTCGATGCCGCATTCCTCGATGAGGCTGCGGGTCACCAGGGTACGCATCACGCCGTCACAGTTCACACCGCGGATGGCGGAGATGCGCGAACGGGTCACGGGCTGTTTGTAGGCCACGACCGCCAGGGTCTCCAGCGCGGCCTGAGTGAGCCGCACGGATTGCCCGTCCAAGACGAACCGCTCGACGTACGCCGCATATTCCGGCCGGGTGTAGAGACGCCAGCCACCCGCCGCCCGCCGCAGGTCGAAGCCGTGCCCGGCGGCCGTGTACCGCGCCGAGATGTCCTCGAGCATCTCGGCGACGCGCTCGGTCGGCTGCTCCAGGATCTGCGCCAGCTGCATCTCCTGCACCGGCTCGTCCACGACGAGCAGGATCGCCTCGAGCGCCGGCCGCAACTCCGCCTCGTCCATCAGGACCGGCGCGGGCTCTTCACCATCAACGTCAACACCGCTTCGGGTACGGGCCGAGCTGTCAGCAGACGCAGCGGGTCGTCCACGGCTCCCCCGCACCTGAGCCGGCACCCCGGAGGGCTTCGGTCTCGTGACGGCCGCCTCCCCAGACAGCGCCGCCTCCGCGTCAGCCTGACCGGCGGCGAACCCGACCGCGGCCGCATCGGTGGCAACCCGGACATCCCCATCCGCCGCATCGTCCGCCGCCGAAGTGGAACGCCCGTGCGGGTCGTCATCGTCCGACGAGGCGTCAAGGTGCCGGAAGGCGTCCACAGGCTCATCCGGATCGTCGGCGGGCGCCGATGCGTCCGAATCGCCACCGTCCGGCTCGTCGGCGCGCACGGATGCGTCCGAATCGCCACCGTCCGGCTCGTCGGCGCGCACGGATGCGTCCGAATCGCCACCGTCCGGATCGTCGGCGCGCACCGACGAATCGTCGTCGTCCGCGGGGATGTCGTCTCTGAACGGGAGGTCCATCTCGCCGTCGTCGCTGACGTCGTCGTCGGCGGCCGCGTCGAAGACGTCGCCGGCGTCGTCGCCGTCCGGCGGCAGCATCGCGTCCACCGCTTCCCGGGCCTCGTCATCGTCGTCCGCGACCGCGGCCTCGATCGACGCCGGCACCGCAACGTCCGGCTCGACGCCCACGTCGGTCGGCTCCGCGGCGTCGTCGCCCGGCAACTCGACCGGCGCGTCGACGGTCGGCGGCGCGCCGGTCTCCCCCGGGATCGGCGGCAGCTCGTCCGGCACCCCCTCGGTGGGGTACCCCGGCGGGTTCGGGCCCTCGAACGCCGGGTCGAAGTCGTCGTCATCCTCGGACAGACCGGCCGAAGAGCGGTCCTCATCGTCGTCCGGCGGTGGCTCGTCGGACGCCGTCGCCGACGCCTGATAGTCACGGTCGGGCTCGCGCTGCGGCCGCTCCCACGGCGGCACCCAGGACGCCGCCTGCGAAGCCAGGGACTCCGGATGCTCGTCGCTGCTCACCGTCGGTCCTCCATCGCGATCTCGGGACTGGGCATGTCGGCCTCTGACGAAGGCGAATCGTCGGGTGTGGGCGGGGCGCCCTCGTAGTCGTCGATGTCGAGCTCGGCCTCGATCGCGTCGCCGCCCACCCAGCGCACGGTCAGCTCGTCCAGCGACACCGGCTGCTCGAACTCGATGAGCCCTTCGCGGTACAGCTCGAGCAGCGCGAGGAACCGGGCGACGACCTCGAGCGTGCTGTCGCAGTCGGCCACCAGCAGCGAGAACGTCGCGTACCCGGCCCGCCGCAACCGGTCCTGCAGCAGGGCGGCGTGCTCGCGCACCGACACCCGTACCTGGTGGATGTGCGCGATCGACACCTCGGGCGGCCCGGGTTTCGGGGTGAACTGCCGCAGAGCCAGCTTGAACAGCCGCTCGGGCCCGATGCCGAGGACCAGGTCGGGCAGGGCCTCGGCGTACCGCAGCTCCATCGCCACCGCACGCGGCCACCGCCGGGCGCCGGCCGTCTCCAGTTCGGACAGGTGGGCCGCGGCCTCCTTGAACGCCTTGTACTGCAGCAGCCGCGCGAACAGCAGGTCGCGCGCCTCGAGCAGGGCCAGGTCCTCCTCGTCCTCGACGTCGGCCGCGGGTAGCAGCCGGGCCGCCTTGAGGTCGAGCAGGGTGGCCGCGACGAGCAGGAACTCGCTGGCCTCGTCGAGGTCCCAGTCGTCGCCCATGCCGCGGATGTAGGCGATGAAGTCGTCGGTGACCTGGTGCAGCGCCACCTCGGTGACGTCCAGCTTGTGCTTGCCGATCAGCTGCAGCAGCAGGTCGAACGGGCCGGTGAAGTTGTCCAGCCGCACGGTGAACTTGCCCGAGTCGATCTCGGGGGCGTCCGGTTCAGGCGAGGGCACGTGCTGACCGTAGACCACCGGTACGACAACCTGGTCAAGGCTCACGGTCCACCTCTGCTCGACGCGACGGGCGTCATAATCGTACCTGAACCGGCTATTTGTCCGATTCAGGACGAGAGGAGAACGAACCGCCGGACGCCGTGCGGGTCAGCCCCAGAACCGGATGAACAGCGTTCCGATCAGGTTCAGCGGCCACAGCAGCAGGGGGTTGCCCAGCGGGAAGAAGCAGCACCCAAGCAGCACGACGGCGCCGATGTTCTTGGTCTCGAACCACAGCCGGTAGCTCTGCATGCCGGGCCCGGGGCGGCGCATCGCCGACCACAGGATGCCGAACCCGTCGAGCGGCGGGATCGGGATCAGCGCCAGCAGCCCGAACGCGAGCAGCCCGACGGCCAGCGAGAGCACGATCACGTCCAGCGCCGGGCCGTCGATCCGTCCGAGAAGTACGTCCGAGACGCCGACCCCGATCACCGACGACGAAAAGAGCAGTACGTGCGCAAGGAAGACGAGCTGCGCGGCGAAGATCGTGACGATCGGCCCGGACGCGAACACCGCCGCTGCCCGTCCGCGGCCGGCGAGCCGGGGCACCTCGTCGACGTCGATCGCCTTGCCCCAGCCGGTGCCGCCGATCGCCGCCGCAACCGCCCCGAACGGGTCGATGTCCTCGCGCAGCCGGGGGGCCACCGAGTCTCGGGGGTGCGACAGCCGAAGCCATCGCGAGGACAGACGGATGGCCAGCGCGCGCAGCACCAGGCCGATCAGGAAGGCAGCGAGCAGCCCGACGAGGGCCACCGGGTGGCCGAGCGCGAACAGCACGGGAGCCGCTAACCCCGCTCGGCCTTGGCTGCGATGACCTCGCGGGCCAGCTGGCGGTAGTTGCGGGCGCCCGACGACGCCGGGTCGAGCGAGGTGATCGGCGCGCCCGCCACGGTGGACTCGGGGAACTTGACCGTCTTGGTGATGACCGTCTGGTACACCTTGTCGCCGAACGCCTCGACCACCCGCTGCAGCACCTGACGGCAGTGGGTGGTGCGGGAGTCGTACATGGTGGCCAGGATGCCCTCGAGCTCGAGGTCGAAGTTGAGCCGCTCGCGCACCTTGTCGATGGTGTCGAGCAGCAGGGCGACGCCGCGCAGGGAGAAGAACTCGCACTCCAGCGGGATCAGCACACCGTGCGCGATGGTCAGCGCGTTGATCGCCAGCAGGCCCAGCGAGGGCTGGCAGTCGATCAGGATGAAGTCGTACTCCTTGCGGACGCTGCGCAGCACCCGGGCCAGCGCCATCTCCCGGGCGACCTCGTTGACCAGCTGGATCTCGGCCGCGGAGAGATCGATGTTGGCGGGCAGCAGGTGCAGGCCGGCCACGTCGGTCTTGATGATGACGTCCTCGGCGCTCACGTCGTCCTGCATCAGCAGGTTGTAGATGCTGAGGTCGAGGTTGTGCGGGTTCACGCCGAGGCCGACCGAGCAGGCGCCCTGCGGGTCGAAGTCGACCAGCAGCACCTTCCGCCCGTACTCGGCCAGCGCCGCGCCCAGGTTGATGGTGGTCGTCGTCTTGCCGACGCCACCCTTCTGGTTGGCCAGGGCGATGATCCGCGCCGGGCCGTGCCGATCGGTCGGCATCGGCTCGGGGATCGGCCGGCGCATCGTGTACGCCGTCGGGTCGGCCGGGCCCAGGTCGGCGCCCAGGTCGAACGCGGCCTGCTGCTCCCGGAGGGTCGAAGTCCAGGCCTCGGCCCGGTCGCCATTGCCTGCCACGATGTCGCCCCCTCCCGGCCCGCACCTAAGCCGCTGCCCGACTGTACGCCACGGACCCGGCCGTTGAAGTTCAGTCGTTCGGCGTGTCGCGCCTGGTGCCGCCCAATTGTCAACGAGCCCGCGGGTGTGCGGTCGCGTAGACCTCGCGCAGTCTTTCCACGGTGACCAAGGTATAGACCTGCGTCGTGGTGACCGAGGCGTGTCCCAGGAGTTCCTGGACGACCCGGACGTCGGCGCCGCCGTCGAGCAGATGGGTCGCGTACGAATGGCGCAGGGTGTGCGGGGACACGGCGTGCGGCCCGTCCACCGGCAGCCCGGCGGCGGCCGCGGCGGAGTGCAGAATCGTCCAGGCGCTCTGCCGGGAGAGCGGGCCGCCGCGGGCGTTGAGGAACACCGCCGGCGTGCCCCGGCCGGACGCGGCCAGCCCGGGCCGGGCGCGGACCAGGTACGCCTCCAGCGCGGCCCGGGCGTACCGGCCGACCGGCACGATCCGGGTGCGGCCGCCCTTCCCGCGCAGCACCACCGCCGATTCGTCGCCGGTCCGGAACGAGAGGTCGTCGACAGCGGCGCCGACGGCTTCGGAGATGCGCGCCCCGGTGCCGTACAGGAACTCCAGCAGGGCCCTGTCGCGCAGCCCGAGCGGCGTGTCGCCGGGCACCGCCAGCAGCGCCGTCACCTGCTCGACGGCGAGCGCCTGGGGCAGCCGCCGGGGCGGCGTCGGCGGTTTCACGTCGCGTGTCACGTCGGTGGCCACGAGGCCTTCGCGGGCGGCGAAGCGGTGCAGCCCGCGGACGGCGCTGACGGCCCGGGCCGCGGACGCCGCCGACAGCCCCTCGGCGCGCAGCCGGGCCAGATGCCCGGCCACATCCACGGCGGTCACCGCGGCCAGGTCGCCGGCACCCTCCAGGGTCAGCGCGTACCGCTCGAGGTCGCGGCGGTACGACGCCAGCGTGTTGCGGGACAGTCCCCGCTCCACGCTGAGGTGGTCGAGGTAGGTCTGGATGGCGGACGCGACGGTCAGTTGAGCACCTCGGCCAGCGGCAGCGTCGCCATTCCGTGCGCCTGCGCCACCGGGCCGTAGACCACGTGACCGTCGTACGTGTTCAGCCCCAGCGCCAGCCCCGGGTCGGCCGTGACGGCGTCGCGCCAGCCGCGGTTGGCCAGCTGCAGGGCGTACGGCAGGGTGACGTTGGTCAGCGCGTACGTGCTGGTGTGGGGCACCGCCCCGGGCATGTTCGCGACGCAGTAGAAGATGGAGTTGTGCACCCGGTAGACCGGGTCGGCGTGCGTGGTCGGGTGCGAGTCCTCGAAGCAGCCACCCTGGTCGATGGCGATGTCGACGAGCACACTGCCGGGCATCATCCGCGACACCAGCTCGTTCGAGATCAGGGTGGGCGCCTTCGCCCCGGGCACCAGCACCGCGCCGATGACCAGGTCGGCGTCGAGCACGGCTTTCTCGATCTCGTACGCGTTGGAGGTGATGGTCTGGATGTGGCCGCGGTAGTCAGCGTCGACCTCGCGCAGCCGGGCCACGTTGATGTCCAGCAGCAGCACCTCGGCCTGCATGCCGAGCGCGATCGCGGCCGCGTTCATGCCGGAGACGCCGGCGCCGATGACCACGACCTTGGCCGCGTACACGCCGGGCACGCCGCCCATCAGCACGCCCCGGCCGCCGCCGGAGCTCATCAGGTGGTACGAGCCGACCTGCGGCGCGAGCCGGCCGGCGACCTCACTCATCGGGGCCAGCAGCGGCAGCGAGCGGTCGGCCAGCTCGACCGTCTCGTACGCGATGCCGGTGACCTTGCGGTCGATCAGCGCGTCGGTGCACTCCTTGGACGCCGCCAGGTGCAGGTAGGTGAACAGCACCTGACCCGCGCGCATCCGCCCGTACTCCTCGGCGATCGGCTCCTTGACCTTGAGCACCAGATCGGCCGAGCCCCACACGTCGTCGGCCGACGGCAGAATCGTGGCGCCGGCGGCGACGTAGTCGGCGTCGCCGATGGACGAGCCCGCGCCCGCCCCGGACTGCACGAGAACCTGGTGACCGGCGCGGGTGAACTCGAACACGCCGGCCGGGGTGATCGCCACCCGGAACTCGTTGTTCTTGACCTCGCTGGGAATGCCGACCTTCATCAGCCGACACCGTCCTTTCCTCAACGCTGAGAAACGACCCGGGTGGGACATCGCTTGACGAACACTACCGTCCCAGCGACCTGTGACCAGCGCATGTCGTGATCGTGAAAGCTGGCTCAGACCCGTACGACCAGGGTGTCGGCGGCCATGTCACCCAGCCGCCGGCGCCGCGGCGAGTCGACCACGATGATCAGGCCGAGCACCTAGCCGAAGATGCCGTCGATGAACGTGGCGACGATCCGGCGGCCGGTCACGTGCACGTTCACCGCGGGCGGAGCGTCGGCGTAGGTGTAGTTCATGCGGTTTGCCCGAGTCCGTGGCGGAAGGCGTACGCGACGGCCTGAGCCCGGTCGCGGGCATCGATCTTCGCAAATAGGTGGTTGACGTGGCTCTTCACGGTCCCCTCGCTGACCACCAGCCGGGACGCGATCTCGGCGTTGGACAGGCCACCGGCCATCAGCGACAGCACCTCGGCCTCGCGCGGGGTCAGCCCGCCGGGGAAGTCGGAGGGCGGCGCCGGCGACGACCCGCCGGCGATGGCGTCGATCAGATGCCGTTGTACGGCCGGGTCGATGGCGGCGTGGTCGTCCAGCACCTGCCGCAGCGCCTGCCGGATCTGCTCCCCGCCGGCGTCCTTGGTCAGGTAGCCGCGCGCACCGGCCCGCAGCGCCTCCAGCACCGACCGGTCGTCCGAGTACGTGGTCAGCACCACCACCTTGACCTCGGGCGCCTCGGTGCGCAGCCGGCGGGTGGCCTCGACGCCGTCGACCCGCGGCATGCGGAGATCCATCAGCACGACGTCGGGGTGCACCGCGCGGGCCAGCGTGACCGCCTCGGCCCCGTCGGCGGCGGTGCCGACCACCTCGACGTCATCGAGCAGCCCGAGCACCATGCTCAGGCCCTCGCGGACCACCCGCTGGTCGTCGGCGACGAGCACCCGGATCACGCCGGCACCGCCAGTTCGACCCGGAACCCGTGGGGTGTCGCGCCCGCGGTCAGGGTGCCGCCGAGCAACTCGGCCCGTTCACGCATGCCGGTCAGGCCGTAGCCGCCGTCCGCGCCGCCGACGACCGCGGGCGTCCCGAAGTCCTCGACGGTGAGGTGCGTCGCCGACGGCGAGTACGCCAGGCGGAGGGCGACCCGCGACGGAGATGCGTGCTTGATCACGTTGGTCAGCGCCTCCTGGGCCACCCGGTACAGCGCCAATCGGGCCTCCGAGCCGAGCGGACGCGGCTCCCCCGACACCTCGAAGTCGCACGGCACGGCCTGGTCCCGGGCGAAATGCGAGGCCAGCCCGGCCAGCCGGTCGGGTCCGGGCAGATCGTCGTCGCGCAACATGCCGATCGCGCCGCGGGCCTCGTCCAGCCCGGTCCGGGCCAGGTGGGCCGCCCGGTCGACGGCCACCGGCAGCCGCGGGTCCGACGGATCCGACGCCGCCAGCATCCGGGCCCCCTCCAGTTGCAGCAGCAGGCCGGACAGCGAGTGGGCGAGCACGTCGTGCATCTCCCGGGCCAGCCGCTGCCGCTCGGCCAGCCCGGCCGCCTCGGCCTGCGCCGCCTGGCCGGCGGTCAGCTCGGCCAGCAGCCGTTTCGTCTCGCCCTGGGCCGCGGCCAGCCGGAACGCGAGGTACATCGTCCCGAACAGGACGGCCACCACGGCCAGGACGGCCAGGTCGCCGAACCCCTGCCCGGTGATCGAGGCGATCATCTCCATCACGACGAAGGCCGCGATGAGCAGCGGTACGCCCACCCGGACCGGCAGCGGCGTGGCCGCGCAGAGCACCGCGACCAGGACCGCCACGCCGCCCGGGCCGTCCGGCTGCGCCACGACCAACGTCACCGAGCCGGCCAGCAGCCCGCCGACGAACGCCCAGTGGACGGGCCGGACTCCGGCGCCGGTGGTAGCGGTGGTGGCGGTGGCGTTGCGGCCGAATACCGAGACCACGAACACCGCGGCGCCGGCGCTGACGGCCAGCGGGCGGCCGGCCGGCCCGAACCCGGGCGCGGCAGTGGCGGCCGCCCAGACGAACCACGCCAGCATCAGCGGGGAGAGCAGGTACAGCCACCGGACGACCGTGAGCCGGGTCGTGACGGGTTCCTCGGTGCGCACCCTTCGAACCTAGAGGCGCGGCCCGGCGGGCGCATCAGCCTGTGGTTATAGACGCGACTCCACCCCCGGACAGAGGCGCCGGATCGGTCCGTGCGCCGATGAATAACCGGCACCCGGGGACGCAGGCTGAGCGGCATGACCAACAACCGCTTGCACACCGTTGTCCGCCTGCTGTTCGCCTTCCTGGTGCTCAGCGTCCTCACCGTCGCCGCCGTGGTCCTGCTGGGCGGTCACCCGTCGCTGGTCACGGACGCCGCCTGGGTCCGCACCCCGCTCGTCGCCCTCAGCGCGTTCGCGCTCTGGCTGATCGCCCGGCGGGCGGCCAAGGGGCACGCCGGGTCGTACCGCCGGCTGCGGATCATCTCGATCGTCGTGCTGGGGGCGATCGTGGTGATCGTCTCGCTGCCCGGGCTTCTCCCGCTCTGGCTGCGCGTCGAGCAGGGTGCGTGCGGCCTGATCATGCTCGCGGTGGTCATCCTGGCCAACCACCGCGAGGTCCGTACGGCCGTGGCCGCGTCAGATCGCGGGTGAATCGGCCGGGCGCAGTGTCGCCCAGCCGTCGTCGCGGGCGCGGGCCGCCGACAGCAGCCCGCCCACCGCGGCCGCGTTCAGGATCTCGCCCCGCAGCACCATGGCGACCGCCTCGTCCAGGTCGAACCAGGCGATCTCGAGGTCGGCCTCCTCGTCGGTCCGGGTGTAGCGCTCGTCGTCGGGCACCGGCGACAGGTCCCGGGCCAGGTACAGGCGGATCGTCTCGTTGCTGAACCCGGGCGACGTGTAGAGGTCGACGAGCAGGTCGTACCGGCCGGCCCGCAGATCGGTCTCCTCGGCCAGTTCCCGGGCGGCGCTGGTGACGAGCGCCTCGCCGGCCACGTCGCGCAGGCCGGCGGGCAGTTCCCAGAGCTGCTGCCGGACGGCGTTGCGGTACTGCTTGATCAGCACCACCCGGCCGACGTCGTCCAGCGCGACCACGCCGACCGCGCCCTTGTTCTCGACCCGGTCCCGCTGCGCGGTGCCGCCACCGGACATGGTGACCGTCTCGGTGTGCACGGAGAAGATCGGGCCGTCGTACCGCTCGACCGTGTCGAGAACCTCGTGCGCGAAGGCCGTCATGCGACCGCCTCGACCGAAGCCGGGGCGGCCATCTCGCCCACCGGAAGTTCGTCGGCGGCGGCGTACTCGACGGCGGCGGCGACGAACGCCGCGAACAGCGGGTGCGGCCGGGTCGGCCGGCTCTTCAGCTCGGGGTGCGCCTGGGTGGCCACGAAGAACGGGTGGGTGTCGCGGTCGAGCTCGATGAACTCGACCAGCCGGCCGTCGGGCGAGGTGCCGGAGAACCGCACACCGGCTGCCGCCAGCTTGTCCCGGTACGCGTTGTTCACCTCGTACCGGTGGCGGTGCCGTTCCGAGATCTCGGTGCCGTCGTACGCCTCGGCCACGATCGAGCCCGGGGTCAGCGTCGCCGGGTACGCGCCCAGCCGCATGGTGCCGCCCAGGTCGCCCCGCCCGGCCACGATGTCCTGCTGGTCGGCCATGGTCGAGATGACCGGGTGCGGGGCCTGCTCGTCGAACTCGAGCGAGTTGGCGCCGATCAGCCCGGCCAGGTTGCGGGCGGCGTCGATCGTCATGCACTGCAGGCCCAGACACAGGCCGAGGATCGGGATGCCGTTCTCCCGGGCGTACCGGGAAGTGTTGATCTTGCCTTCGATGCCCCGGATGCCGAACCCGCCGGGGATCACGATGCCGTCCACGCCCTTGAGCGCGGCGGCGGCGCCGGCCACGGTGTCGCAGTCGTCGCTGGGCACCCAGCGGAGGTTGACCCGGGCCTGGTTGGCGAAGCCGGCCGCGCGGATCGCCTCACTGACCGACAGGTACGCGTCGGGCAGGTCGACGTACTTGCCGACCAGCGCCACGGTGATCGTCCGGCGCGGATGATGCACCCGCTGGAGCAGATCGTCCCAGCTCGTCCAGTCGACGTCGCGGAAGGACAAACCGAGCCGCCGTACGACGTACGCGTCGAGTCCTTCGCGGTGCAGCACCTTCGGGATGTCGTAGATGCTGGGCGCGTCCGGGCACGCCACCACGGCCTCGCGGTCGACGTCGCAGTACAGCGACAGCTTGTGCTTCAGCTTGTCCGGGATCTCGCGGTCGGACCGGCAGACCAGCGCGTCCGGCTGGATACCGATGTTGCGCAGCGTGGCCACCGAGTGCTGGGTCGGCTTGGTCTTCAGCTCGCCCGACGGCGCCAGATACGGGATCAGCGAGACGTGCAGGTAGAACACCCGGTCGCGGCCGATCTCGTGCCGCACCTGGCGGATCGCCTCGAGGAACGGCAGCGACTCCATGTCGCCGACCGTGCCGCCGACCTCCGTGATCACCACATCCGGCGTACGCCCGGACTCGTCCGGGTCGGCCATCGCGAAGATGCGTTCCTTGATCTCGTTGGTCACGTGCGGGATCACCTGAACCGTGTCGCCCAGGTACTCGCCGCGACGTTCCTTGGCGATGACCGCCGAGTAGACCTGGCCGGTGGTCACGTTGGCCCGGGCCGACAGCGCCCGATCGAGGAAACGCTCGTAGTGGCCGACGTCGAGGTCCGTCTCGGCGCCGTCCTCGGTGACGAAGACCTCGCCGTGCTGGAACGGGTTCATCGTGCCGGGGTCGACGTTCAGGTAGGGGTCGAGCTTCTGCATGACGACCCGCAGGCCACGCGCGGTCAGCAGGTTGCCCAGGCTGGAGGCGGTGAGGCCTTTGCCCAGCGAGGAGGCGACGCCTCCGGTGACGAATATGTGCCGCGCAGTAGCTGCCAAGGCCGGCTCCCGTGGTCGGTCAGTTCTGGTCATGCAGACCGGCGCGTGACGCGCCATCCACGGGATTCCACGGTAACACCATCGGCGGCCGGAGCGCGTTCCGGCGGTTCGTCGCGCGTGTCCACCGGCGATGTGTCCGATTGCTCCGGGCGGGTCCGGTCGGCGGCGTGGTCGAGCACCCGCAGCGTGGTCAGCACCGCGGTCGGCACGGCGAACGCGGCCGCCGCCCCGGCCACCACGAGCGCCGATCCGCCGAGCGCGCCGGCGATCAGCGTCGCCACCGTGGTGCCGGCGCCGGCCGCCCGTAGTGCCGGGTGCAACCCGAACAGCCGGTTCAGCCCGCCCCAGGGGGAGAACTGGCAGAACGCCAGCATCAGCACGCCGGTCACGGCCACGATCGTGAGTGGACTGTCCAGCAGGGACAGGCCGTTGGCGGTGGCCGCGCGGGCCATCGCCGGCCCGCTGCTGCCGTCGCCGAGCGAGCTCAGGAACCGGCCCAGACTGCCCCGTTCCAGCGGCGGCCGGCGCACGTCGAGCACCGCGAACCCGATGGTCACGGCGAGCCCGGCGAGGGCCGCCCAGAACACCCGGGTCAGGGTCAGCCAGCCACCGGCGCTGATCGCCGCGGCCACGCACACCCCGGCGGTCACCGCGACGGCCCCCACCGGGTCGGCGCCCAGGAAGGGGCTGCCCACCATGATCACCGAGAAGCCGCCGACCAGCACCACGATCACCGGCCGCCACGGGCGGCGGACCCACTGGGCCAGGCAGCCGGCCACCACCAGGGTGCCGGAGACGAACACGCCCAGCCCGACGCCGCCCACTCCCGAGTACCGGGAACCCTGCAGCGTCGAGTAGCCGGCCACGCCGTTGAGCTGCAGCTGCGCCCCGGTCAGCAGATCCAGGCCGACCACCACGGCGCCGATCGCGGCCACCGCGCCCATCGGCCACAGCGCCCGGCGCCAGCGCGGGGCGAACCGCACCAGCGCCGTGCCGATCCCGATCACGACCAGCGTCACCAGCCCGAACAGCAGGCCGGGACGGCTGCTGCGCCACCACGGGACGGCGTCCGCGACCAGCGCCGCCGGGATGGCCAGCGCGGCCGCCACCAGCAGCACCTCCATGACGGCCACGAAGCGGCGGCGGGGCCGCTTCGGGCCGGTCGGGCCGGCGTGCCGCCGGGCCGACACCATCAGCGGGATGGCCAGCAGGAACAGCACGATCAGGACACCCGCGAGCACGGTGTAGAACCAGGTACCGACCTGCTCCTGGGCGCCGGCGCGGCGGTCGGCGTCGTGGTCGCCGCCGACCGCGGCCGCCAGGTCGGCCGGTTTACCCGGGACCACCGTGGCCGTACGCCCGGCGAAGAGTTTGTCCGGGGACGGCCGGGCCAGCGCCGAGAGCACGGTCGGGGCGAGGTCGACCAGTTGCAGGTAACCCTGCCGGCCGGTGCCGGCCGAGGTGAGCCAGCCGCCGTCCCAGCCCGGCCCCTCGGCCAGCGCGACGTGCAGGCGGGACGTGGTGTCGGTGTCGGACACGCCGGCCACCATGATCAGCGAGTTGGGCGGGCGGGCGGCGACGATCCGGGACAGCGTCGCGTCGGCCTGTTCCACCGCGCTCTGCCGGGCCGCGCCGGTGCCGGTGATGGCCCCCAGGTCGACGACGCTGATCACGCACGACGCCAGTAGCGTCGCCGGGTTCTGCGGCAACGCCGGGCTGTACTGGTCGACCCGGCCGAACGGCCGCGCCGCCGCGACCACGGCGCCGTCCCCCACCGCGGTGCTGCACCGCACCGACTCGGCCAGGGCGCCGGGCACCGCCCCGTACGGCAGCCGCTCCTGGTTCTCCTGGACCACCGTGCGCTGGTCGGTGAGGTTGGCGCCGATCGCGTCGGGCCGGGTGAAGTCGGGCATGGCCGCCGGGCACGCGGTCTCGACCGGTTCGGTGTCCCAGGCGGCGTAGTTGCCGGCGCCGAGCGTCAGCCAGCCGTCGGCCGGGCAGGTCGTGCGGTGGGCCGACTTGACCGACAGCCAGCCGACCGAGCCCTTGGCCGCCTCCTGCCACAGCGCCGGGGTCCGCACCGGGTCGAGATCGTCCCAGCGCAGCCCCGCCGCGCCGGCGACGATCACGTAGTCGACCGCGTGCTGCGGGGCGCGGGTGGCCGGCCGGACCGCCAGACCGGCCAGGCTCGCTGCCGCCGCCAGCACCACAAGCAGGTACGGCAGCCAGCCGTGGGCCGGACGACGGCCCGGGGTGTTCGGCCGGCGGACCCGGCGAACCCGGTTCACGGCCAGCCGCAGACTGCGCCGCGGGTGCCGGACCGCACGGGCCAGCCGCGCGCGGGTGATCCTCACACTGCGCCTTTACCGAAGCCTGGTCCTTCGGACGGCGCGGCGCCTTTACCGAAGCCTGGTCCTTCGGACGGCGCGGCGCCTTCACCGAAGCCCGGTCCTTCGGACGGCGCGGCGCCTTCACCGAAGCCCGGTCCTTCGGACGGCGCGGCGCCTTCACCGAAGCCCGGTCCTTCGGACGGCGCGGCGCCTTCACCGAACCCGGGGGCCGCGAATCCGGGGGCGGCGGAGCCGGAGGCGGCGGAGCCGGAGGCGGCGGAGCCGGTGACCGAGGCGTACGCGGCCCGGACGTCGGCCAGGGTGTCGGCCTCGGCCGGCCACCCGGCGGCCTGGCGAGGCCCGCGAGCCGCGTACTCGGCCCGCAGCGCCGGGTCGGTCAGCAGGTCGCGGACGGCGGCGTCGAGCGCGTCCACATCGTCCGGGGGCACCAGGACGGCGGCGTCCCCGACCAGGCCGGGCAGGCCGCCGACGGCGGTGCAGACCAGCGGCACGCCGGCCCGCAGCGCCTCCTGGGCGAACAGCTGCCGGGCCTCCCAGTCGCTGCTGACCACGGCCAGGTCGGCGCCGAGCAGCAGGTCGGGTACGTCGGTGCGGTGGCCGAGCAGGTAGACCCGGGCCCGCTTCTCGGAGGCGCGCTGGGCCAGCAGCATGTAGCTCGGGCCCGAACCGGCGACCACGGTCACCGGGGCCGGGTCGAGGTCGCGCCAGCGGGCCGCGGCCTCGATCAGCAGGTCGTAGCGCTTCTGCGGGTGCAGCCGGCCGACCGAGAGGATCAGCGGGGTGGTGGGGGCGACGCGAAATTCCGCCCGTACGGCCGCTCGGGTCCGTTTCGGCGCGGCGAACGTGGGCGCGGCCACCGCCCCGAGCCGCACCTGCCGCGCGCCCAGCGACCGCGCCCGCTCGACCAGGTCCGCGGACGCGCCCAGACTGAGTGTCGCGGAGCGGGCCACGATTCGTTCGACCAGCATCGACGCCTGGCCCCGCAGCCCCTTCGCGAGCACCGTGTTGTGCCAGGTGACGACCAGTGGAAGGCCGGTCCGGGCGAGCACCGCGACCAGTCCGGCGCGCAACCCGTGGGCGTGCACCACGTCGATCTCCCGGCCGGCCAGGGCGCGGCGGAGCGCCCGGACCGCGCCCGAGTCCTGCGGGCCGGGCGCGGCGGGAATCTCCACCGGCACGAAGTCGGCGCCGGCGGCGGCGAACCCGAACTGCTCGCCCGTGGCGGCCGGGCCGCAGACCAGCACCCGGCAGCCGGCGGCGACCAGGCCGGCGGCGAGCGAGGCGACGTGCGTGCCGATGCCGCCGGTGCTGGACGCGAGGACCAGCGCCACCGATCCCCGCCACTGTCCGCCGGTCACGTCGCCGGTCACGGCTGATCCCCTCCCCTGCCTCGAATGCGTGCCACCAGCGGCCTCAGGTCGCGCCGATCCAGCGCGTACGTCACGGCGGCGAACACCGCGACCAGCGCCACCGCGCCCAGGATGCCCCGGAGCAGGCCGATCCACCCGCTGCCGGGGTGCCCGAGCAGTTGTCCGGCGCCGAGCACCACACTCCAACCCGCCAGGGCCGCGATCCCGGCCGCCACGATACCGACGCCGAGCACCCGGGCGAGCCCGGTAAGGGCCTCCGGGCCGGCGTTGCGGCGGACGGCGGCGACCAGCAGCAGCCCGGTCGTGGTCATGCCGATCGCGGTGGCCGCGGCCAGTCCGAGCACCCGGGCGTCGGCCTCGAGCACGGCGTCGAGGATCACCGCAGCGACGACGGCCACCCCCCATCCGGCCGCCGTGGCCGCGGCGGCGGCGACGGTCGCGCCCCGCGCGTACAGGGCCCGGGACAGCAGCGCGAACAGGGCGTACCCGAGAAGTCCGGGGGCGAACCCGGCGATCGGCGCGGCCGCCTCGGGGGCGCCGATGACGCTGCCGGCCGGTCCGGCCAGGGCCACCAGCGCGGCCGCGCCCAGGCAGGCCAGCAACAGGACCGACCGGGCGGCGCCGGACAGCGCCGTCCGGTACGCGGGGAGATCGTCGCGGGCGGCGGAGAGCGTCGGGTACACCGCGGTCGCCACCGGCACGGCCAGCACCGCCCAGGGCAGCAGGAACACGGTCTGCGCGGTGACGTACCGGGTGTACCCGACGTGCGGGATCAGGACGATCACCACCAACGTCATCACCTGCTGGGCGCCGACGGTGACCGCGCCCGCCCAGCCCAGCCGGACCGCCAGCCGTCCCTCGTCGCCGGGGAACCGGTAGGACGGCCGGATCCGCAACCGCAGCCGCCGCAACGGGATCAGCAGGCACAACGCCAGCACCACGACGCCGGCGGTGGTGCCGGCCGACAGGAACAGCTCACCGCCGCGGCTCAACCCGGCGAAGCTGGTGCGGAACCCGTCGACGGCGGCGTAACCGAGGTACGCGGTCATCACCGTCACGCTGGACAGCAGCGGCGCGACCACCGGCCAGGCGAACCGGTGGTGGGCCTGCAGGACCCCGGTGAGCACGATGCCGATGCCGTACAGCGGGAGCTGCGGGGCGAAGATCCGCAACAGGCGGACGGCTACGTCGTGGTGCCCGGCGGCGATGCCGAGCAGCGAGGTGATCGGCCCGGCGGCCAGTGCGACCACCACCGCCAGCGGCACCAGCAGCGTGAGCGCCCAGGTGAGCAGGGCCGACGTCACGGCGTCGACCCGATCGGAGTCCGCCGCGGCGACGTGCCCGGCCAGCAGCGGCACCACCAGGCTGGCCAGCGCGCCCCCGGCGACCAGTTCGAAGACGATGTTGGGAAGGGTGTTGGCGGCGTTGTACAGGTCGCCCAGACGGGTGTCGCCGACGGTGTGCAGGAACACGAACGTGCGGCCGAGGCCGGCGATGCGGGCGACCACCGTCAGAACGGTGATGAGCGCCGCGGCGCCGGCCAGCCTCGCCGGGGCTGATCTCACCGGGGCCGGCGGCCCAGCTCGTCGATCGTTCTCAGCCACGGGGTGTCCTGGATGACCTTGGTGAAGCTGACCTTCTCACTGGCCGCGGTCAGCCCGGCCAGCACGGCCAGGGCGATCGCGCGGCCGGCTGGTCCGGTGCGGGCGGCCAGGGCCACGCCCAGCAGCGCGCCGAGCGCGTTGGCGCCGGCGTCGCCGAGCATGATCTCCTCGTTCAGGTCGTCCTTGATCAGCGCCGCCCCGGCGCCGAGCGCGCCGGCGGCCAGCCCGCCACCACGGCCGACGGCGAGGGGCGCGCCGATGACCGCGGCCGCCTTGAGCGCCCGTCCGGGGCGCAGATCGAGCAGGTTGAGCAGGTTGGCCGTGCCGGCGATGACACCGGCGCCGAGCAGCACCTCGGCTGTGCGCCGCCGCCCCGGGGTCAGCAGCGCGCTGGCGGCCAGCGCCGCCGCGCCCACCCCGGCGATCTTGACCAGGCCGCTGGTGACCCGTCCCTCGCGCAGCGCGCCGAGATGACCGGCGAAGCCTTTGGCGGACTTCTGCCCGGGCCGGTCGCCGGTCACGTCGTCGTACAGGCCGACCGCACCCGAGACCGCCCCGGCGGTCAGCGCGGCCAGGGCCGGACCGGTCCCGCGGGCACCGAGGACGGCGCCGGCGGTCGCTCCGGCGGCGAGGGCCGGGCCGCCGGCCAGCGACACCGTACGGCCGTGGAAGTTGGTCCGTTCCAGTCCGGCGGCGACGTGGGCGTCCCGCCGGATCCAGGACAGCGTGGCCCGGGCGACGCCCGCCCCGGCGACGATCGCGCGCAGCACTGGGATGGCCATGGGGTGCGAGTCTAGAGTTCGGCGGTCAGGCCGCGGCCTTGGGGACCTGCGACGTCGAGCCGGCCGAGACGCCGTACTGGCCGGCCTTGCCCTGGACCATCCGCTCGATCACGGCCATCGCCGTGGTCACCTGGCCCTGCGGGGTGGTGCCGTTGTCCACCGTGGAGATGCTCTTGACCAGCGTCGGGTCCTTGCGGATCTCGGACACCAGGTTTCCGTCACCGACGCCGTTGCCGGAGACCACCAGCGGCTTCGCCTTGGCGAACTGGGCGGCCAGGGTGACCGCGGACTGCGTCTTCTTGGCCGCGTCCTTGTCGGTCGGCGGCAGGCCGGAGACGATCACCGTGCCCTCGGCCCCGCCGACCGGGTTCTTGTCGACGGCGATGTAGCCCGGCTCGGTGTACGCGGTCAGCACCGCGGTGAGGTCGCCGGGCGCGACGACGGTGGCCCGCTGCTGCAACGCCAGGGCCAGCAGCGCGCTCGAGGTTTCCACGCCGTCGCTGTTGACCGGCAGGTCGGACTGCGGGACCGACGGCTGCGAACCTTCCATGGCGAGGTCCAGCAGCTCGGTGTTGTTGTTCGGGTCGAAGAACTTGTCCTGCACGGTGATCTTGGCCGTGATGGTCGCGCCGGCCGTGGTCAGCATGGCCTTGACCTGGTCCACGTAGTCCTGGCTGCCGGGCAGCCCGATCAGCAGCAGCTTGCGCCCGGCGAGCTTGTTCGCCAGAACGGTCGGAGCCAGCTCGGTGGCGAACTCCTGGGTCCGGTTCAGCTCGTCGCGGTACTGGTTCGCCTGGTCGCGGTAGTTGCTGTTGTCCTTGCTGAGCGCGTCCACCTGGCTTTTCAGGGTGTCGGCGACCGGCCCGTTGAGCGCCGCCGTGCCGACCACGAGGCCGATGGCGAGCGCCAGGAAGACAGCGGTGAGCGAGACGACGTGGTACCGGAAGTTGATCACTGCGAGACGCCCTCTAGAGCAGGTGGCCGAGCCGGAACACGACGTTGTCCCACCACTCGGAGACGACGGTCAGGTATGCCTTGCCGACCGTCGACACCGCGACCGCCGACGCCATCGCGGCGATCGCCGACAGCACCAGCAGCAGCAGGGACGAGCCGGAGATGTTCTGCCGGTAGAGCCGGCTCACGCCCTTGGCGTCGACCAGTTTGCCGCCGACCTTGAGCCGGGTGAGGAACGTCGACGCCATGCCGCCGCGTCCCTTGTCCAGGAACTCGACGAGGTTGGCGTGAGTGCCGACGGCGACGATCAGCGACGCGCCCTTGTCGTCGGCCAGCAGCATCGCCAGATCCTCGCTGGTGGCGGCGGCCGGGAAGGTGGTCGCGGCGACGGCCAGCGAATGCACCCGTTCGAGGCCGGGAGCGCGCCCGTCCGGGTACGCGTGCACCACCACCTCCGCGCCGCAGCGCAGCACGTCGTCGGTGACCGAGTCCATGTCGCCGATGATCATGTCCGGCGTGTAGCCCGACTCGACCAGCGCGTCGGCGCCGCCGTCCACGCCGATCAGGACCGGCTTGAATTCCCGGATGTACGGCCGGAGCACATCCAGGTCGGCCTTGTAGTCGTAGCCGCGGACCACGATCAGGACGTGCCGCCCGGCGATCTCGGTGGTGACGTCGGGCACGCCCACGCCGTCCAGCAGCAGGTCGCGCTCCTGCTTGAGGTAGTCCATGGTGTTCGCGGCGAACGCCTCGAGCTGCACGCTGAGACCTTCGCGGGCGTCGGCCATGGCGGCGGCGACGGTCTCCTTGTCCTGCCGTACGCCGGAGGCGATCGGCTCGCCGTCCACCACCACGGTGTCGCCGTCGACGCTGACCAGATCACCCTCGCGGATCCGGTCGAAGATGTCCTGGCCGAGATCGTCGATCAGCGTGATGCCCGCCTGGATCAGCACCTCGGGCCCCAGGTTGGGATAACGGCCGGAGATCGACGGCTTGGCGTTGAGCACCGCGGCGACGCCCACGGCGACCAGCGAGTCGGCCGCCACCCGGTCGATGTCGACGTGGTCGATGATGGCGATGTCACCCGGGCGCAACCGTCCGACCAGGCGCTTGGTCCGGCGGTCGAGGCGCGCGATGCCGGACAGGACGCCCGGTTCGGCGGTCCGGGTCCGGCGGAGGGTGGGAAGTCGCATCGTGGCCATCCTGACATGCTGGATCAGGTGATCCGTACGCGACATGCCCTCGACAACCCACAAAAGGGGCGAATCGCTCGGATTTCGTTGGGCTCTTCAGCAATCTGACAGCTCAGCGTCGTTTTTCCCGGCCGGCGACGGCCAGCAACTCCTCCGCGTGCGCGATGCCGAGGTCGGAGTCGGGCAGACCGGCCAGCATCCGGGCCAGTTCCCGGGCCCGCTCGGTCTCCTCCACGATCCGCACCCCGCTGGTGGTGATCGCCCCGCTGGTGTCCTTGGCCACCACCAGGTGCCGGTCGGCGAACGCGGCCACCTGCGGCAGGTGCGTCACCACGAGCACCTGATGGGTGCGGGCCAGCCGCGCCAGCCGCCGTCCGATCTCCACCGCGGCCTGACCGCCCACGCCCGCGTCGACCTCGTCGAACACCAGCGTCGGGGGACCTCCCGCGCCGGCGAAGACCACCTCGATGGCCAGCATCACCCGGGACAGCTCGCCACCGGACGCGCCCTTCTGCAGCGGCAGCGACGGCGCGCCCGGGTGGGCCAGCAGCCGCAGCTCGACCTCGTCGGCGCCGTCCGGCCCGACGCCCTCGGAGCGGGCCAGCACCGCCACCTCAACCCGGGAGTGCGGCATGGCCAACCCGGCCAGCTCGACGCTGACCTGCTCGGAGAACCGGCCGGCGGCGTCGCGCCGGGCCTCGGTCAGCCGGCCGGAAAGGTCCTGCACGCCCGTCTCCAGCCGCTGCCGCTCCCGGTCCAGTTCGTCCAGCAGCTCGTCCGAGGAGTCCAGCTCGCCCAGCCGGGTGCGGGCGTGCTCGGCCCAGGCGATCACGCCGTCCACGTCGTCCGCGTACTTGCGGGTCAGGCCGCGCAGGGTGGCCCGCCGCTCGTAGATGGCCTCGAGCCGGGCGGGGTCGGCGTCCAGCCCGCTCAGGTAGGCCGACAGCTCCGCCGACACGTCCCCGATCAGCGACGCCGCCTCCTCCAGCCGGCCGGCCAGGTCGCCCAGGGCCGGGTCGACACTCGCCTGGGCCTCGAGGGTGCGCCGCGCCGTACCCAGCAACGAGGTCGCGTCCGGCGCGTCGTCGGTGATCTCGACTCCGCCGGCCAGCGCCTGCGCCGCCAGGGCCGCGGCCACCCGCAGCCCTTCGGCGTGCTCCAGTCGGTGCACCTCGGCCTTCAGCTCGTCGTCCTCGCCCGGCTGCGGATCGACCCGGCTGATCTCGTCCAGCCCGAGCTTGAGAAGGTCGGCCTCCTGCGAACGCTCCCGGGCGTGGCGGCGCCGATCGGCCAGGTCGTCGGCCACCGCCCGCCAGCGGGCAAACGCCTCCCGGTAGGTCTCCAGCAGCTTCTCGTGCTCGGGACCCGCGAACCGGTCGAGTGCGGCCCGCTGCTCGGCCGGCCGGAGCAGGCGCAGCTGGTCGGACTGACCGTGCACCGCCACCACCTGCTCGCCGACCTCGCTGAGCATGGACACCGGCATGCTGCGGCCGCCGACGTGCGCGCGGGACCGGCCCTCGATCGTCACCGTCCGGCTGAGCAGCACCGACCCGTCGTCGTCGACCTCGGCCCCGGCGTCGGTGACCCGGGTCGCCACTCCGTCGGCGAGCGGCCCGTCCAGCCGCAGCCGGCCCTCGACCACCGCCCGCCCCGGATCGGCGCGCACCCGGCCCGCGTCGGCCCGGCCGCCGAACAACAGCCCCAGCCCGGTGACCACCATGGTCTTGCCGGCGCCGGTCTCGCCGGTGATCACGTTCATCCCCGATGTCAGGCGCAGCGTCGTGTCGTCGATGACGCCGAGCCCGGTGATGCGCAGTTCCTCCAGCACAGCCGAACAGTAGCGACAGGGTCCGACAAATGCCCACCGACCCTGTGGATGAGGGTCGATCCGTTCTGGGTTCCTCAGCCGCGGTTGCCGCGCCAACCCTCGACCGGCAACGCGAACTTCGCCACCAGCGTGTCGGTGAACGGCCGCGGCGCCAGCCGGACGAGCCGCACCGGCAACTCGCCGCGCTCGACCGTGATCCGCGCGCCCGGCGGCAGATCCCAGGTGCGGCGCCCGTCGCAGCAGAGCACCGCGAACGAGGTGTACGGGTCGACGGTCACCCGCACGGTCGATGTCGGCGCGGTCACCAGCGGCCGGCTGAACAGGGCGTGCGCGCTGATCGGGACGACCAGCAGCGCCTCCACCTCGGGCCACACCACCGGACCACCGGCCGAGAACGCGTACGCCGTCGACCCGGTCGGGGTCGCGCAGACCACACCGTCGCAGCCGTACCGGGACAGCGGCCGCCCGTCCACGTCGACGAGGAGCTCCAGCATCTGGGCGCGCTGTCCCTTCTCGACCGACACCTCGTTCAGCGCCCACGACTCCGCGATCAGCCGGCCGTCGTACTCCGCGCGCACGTTGAGGGTCAGCCGCTCGTGCACGGTGTACGTGCCGGCCACCACGTCCCGTACGGCGATGTCGATGTCCCGGGTCTCGGCCACCGCCAGGAAACCGACCTTGCCCAGGTTGATGCCGAGCATCGGCGCCTTGGCCGGGCGGGCCAGCTCGGCCGCCCGCAGGAACGTGCCGTCCCCGCCCAGCGCGAACACGATCTCCACGCCCTCGGCGGCGGCCGGATCGTCCACCGCGGTGACCCCGGCCGGCAACTCCAGGTCACCGACCTCGTCGGCCAGCACCCGGACCTCGAAACCGGCGGTGAGCAGATCCTGGGCCACCGTCTGCGCGTGCTGCGCGCTGCGGCGCCGCCCGGTGTGCGTGACCAGCAGGGCCGAGCGCGTCATGTCCATCCTCTCCGCATCATTCTGCGGCGGACGTTACCGCGCCGGACGGGCCGGCGGCGACCACGGCCCGGACGCGGTCCGGGTCGGCCGGCCGCGCATCCCGGCGGAACCGCACGAAGAATTCGACGTTGCCGCTGGGCCCGGGCAGCGGACTCGCGGCCACCCCGGCCACTCCGAGGCCGAGCTGCGCCGCGGCCGCGGCCACATCCAGCACCGCCTCGGCCCGCAACGCCGGGTCGCGCACCACGCCGCCCGTACCGACCCGCTCCTTGCCCACCTCGAACTGCGGCTTGACCATCAGGACGAGGTCGCCCTCGGCGGCGGTGCAGGCGGCCAACGCGGGCAGCACCAGGCGCAGGGAAATGAACGACAGGTCGGCCACGGTCAGGTCCACCCGGCCGCCGATCACGTCCGGGGTCAGGGTGCGCACGTTGGTGCGTTCCAGCACCACCACCCGCGGATCGGTACGGATCGGCCAGGCCAGTTGCCCGTACCCGACATCGACCGCGACCACCTGGGCGGCGCCGGCCCGCAACAGCACGTCGGTGAAGCCGCCGGTGGAGGCGCCGGCGTCCAGGCAGCGTTTACCGGTCACCTCCAGATCGGCGAAGGCGGCCAGCGCACCGGCGAGCTTGTGGCCGCCCCGGGACACGTACTCCGTCTGCGGATCCGCGCCGGTGACCAGCACCGGGTCGGCCGGGTCGATCATCGCCGCGACCTTGCGGGCGACCGTGCCGCGCACCTGCACGCGGCCGGCCTCGACCAGGGCAGCAGCCTGTTCCCGCGAACGGGCAAGCTTGCGGCGGACCAACTCCGCGTCCAGGCGGGCACGGCGGGCCATCGGTCAGCCGTCGATGCTCGCGAGGGTTTCCTGCAGGACGTGATGGGCGTCCTCGTACGCCGCGATCTGCTCGGCCGGGGCGAGCCCGGCGGCGTTGGCGAGCGACCGCAGTGCGGCGTCCACGGCTGGGTGTCCGCTGCTGTCCGCCGCGTTCGGCGCCTCAGCTGTCTCCGGCCGATCCGCGATTCCGGGCCGGTCCGCCGTCTCCGGCCGGTCCGCCGTCTCCGGCCGGTCCGCCGTCTCCGGGCGCCGGTCCTCGATTCGCTCGGGAGGCACCGGCGCGATTCCGGGCGGCGGCCCGGGTCGGAAGCCTGGCGGCGGCCCTGGACGGACGCCGCCGGGCGGCGGGCCGGGACGAGGTCCGGGCGGCGACGGCGGGTACGGGGACGTCACGGGTCAGGCCTCCAGGAACGGGTTGCCGGGGAACGGTGCCTTGCGGGGCGCATTCTTCTTCGCCGGCGTGGCCTTGGCCGGCATGACCGCGTTCTTGGCCGGTGTCGCCTTCTTGGCCGCGGTCTTCTTGGCCGTCGCCTTCTTCGTCACGGCCTTCTTCGCCGGCTCCGGCGCCGTTTCCGTCGTCGTGCCGGTGACTCCGGCGGACGCCGGCAAATCGGTCTCCGCCGCCGCATCGAGAACCGACGCGTTCGGCGCCGCCACCGTCCCGGCCGGTGCCGCCTTGGCCGGTGCCGCCTTGGCCGGTGCCGCCTTGGCCGGTGCCGCCTTGCCCGGTGCCGCCTTGCCGGGTGCCGCCTTGCCCGGTGCCGCCGGCGTCACGCCCGCCGCTGACGCGGCCGAGGTGGTGGCCGCGGCGGGCATCGCGTTCGGGCGTACGGCCTTCTTCGCCAGCGCCTTCTTGGCCACCGCCTTCTTCGCCGGCTTGACCGGCAGCGGCGCCGGCTGGTTGAGGCGTTTCCCGCCGGTGCCGACGCCGCTCGCGCCCGGATCGCCGGTGGCCGCCTCGGCCGCCGTCGCGCGCTCCTGCGCCTCCTTGAGCTGCTTCTCCAGGTCGTGGACCCGGGAGGTGAGATCCGACACCTCCTCGGCGGTAGCCAGCCCGACGACGCCCAGGGCGCGGTCGACCTCGTACCGGACGATGTTGGTCAGGGCCTCGCGATTGGCCATCCCGGTGGACATCAGATCCTCGGCCAGGCCTTGCAGCTGAGTCGCGGTCGCACCGCCCCGGCTGAGCAGATCGCCGGCCACCTTCTGGGCGCGTTTACGGGGCGCCTCCGTCAATCCGAGCGCCATTTCCAGATACGCCCGCCATGCGTCCTGCATGTTCGCTCTCCCTTCCACGCCTCGCGTCACCCGTCACGCTACCGGGCGCACCGCGACTGAGCGTGCGGTAGCGTCTCCTACGCCCGGTTGGTGTCGCGACGAAGGAGTACAGATGGCCACCGTGGACGAGTGCCGGCAAGCCGTCTCCGACCTCGCCGCCCGCCTCGACAAGAACGCGGAGGCGCAGGGCAAACTCGACCTCGACCGGACGATCGCCGTACGCGTCACCGATCTGTCCACGGCCTTCCACGGCCGCCTCGCCGGTGGCCGACTGCTCGACATCACCGACGGCGACGACCCGAAAGCGAAGATCGCGCTGAGCGTGACCGGCGATGACCTGGTCGCGCTGGTGGCGGGCAAACTGAACATGATGCAGGCGGTGACGTCGGGGCGCGCCAGCATCAAGGCCAACCCGTTCGACCTGCTGAAACTGCGCAAGCTGCTCTAGCCGTACGAGCCGGTCCACAGCGGACCGGCCGACGGCTCAGCCCGCCAGCCGCCGACGGCTCAGCCCGTCAGTCCCCAGTCGGCCAGGACCGACCCGGCCTGGTCCGAACCGGCGGTCACGGTGACCCCGTCCCACGCGACCGGGCACAGCAGCCGCAATGCGTCCACCGGCCGGCCCGATCCCTCAAGCCTGCCGCCGGAGAGGCGCCAGCCGCCGAGTTCCGGGGTGCCCTTGGCCGCGACCCGTACGGCGGCCTCGTCCTCGAACAGCCCCGACACGTCCTCGGCGACGAACGTGGGCCGCCGCTGCGGCGGGGCGCCGAGCAGGTCGGCCGGACCGCTGACGCCGGTCAGCACCAGCAGGCTGTCCATGCCGGCGCCGACCGCGCCCTCGATGTCGGTGTCCAGCCGGTCCCCGACGGCGAGCGGCCGGGACGCGTGCGACAGCGACGCGGCCGTCGTGAACAGGGCCGGAGCCGGCTTGCCGACCACCACGTCCGGTTCCCGGTCGAGCGCGGTCCGCAGCACGGCGACGAGCGAGCCGTTGCCCGGCAGCGGGCCGCGGGGGCTGGGCAACGTCCGGTCGGTGTTGGTGGCCATCCAGAGTGCGCCGGCGCGGACGGACAGGGCCGCCTCGGCCAAGATCTTCCAGCCGACGTCCGGGCCGTAACCCTGGACCACCGCGGACGGCTTGTCCTCGTACGTCTCGACCACCCTCAGCCCGGCGTCGCGCACCTCGGCCCGTAACGCCTCGGCCCCCACGACGAGCACCGGCGCTCCGGACGGCAGCCGCTCGGCCAGCATCGCCGCGGACGCCCCGGCCGAGGTGAGCACCTCGTCCGGTTGGGCCGGGACCCCCATCCCGGTGAGCAGGGCGGCCACATCGGCGGCGCGGCGGGAGGCGTTGTTCGTCGCGTACGCCACCGCCGTACCGGCCGCACGCAGCCGTTCCACCGCCTGGGCCGCGCCGTCGATCGGCTTGTCGATCAGGTAGATGACGCCGTCCAGATCAAAGACGACCAGGTCGTACGCGTCGACCAGGCTCACGCCGTCGGCCGCCCGTCGCCCCCGGACCTTCCGGCGTCGGCCGTGTCGTCCTGGGGCTGCGCCGTGAAGGCGTCGCCTCCGGTGTCCGGCTTCTCGGACTTCCCCGGCGTCTCCGGCGCGATGTCGATGTCGCCGGTCAGCGGGTTGCCGAGCCCGACTCCCCCGGCGGCGTTCGCGTCGGCCCGGATCCGCGTGATCGTGTCCTCCTCGGCGTCGGCGATGCTCTCGTCGTCGGAGTCCGCGTACTCGGCGTCCTCGTCGTCGAGATCATCGTCGTCGTTCAGGGCACTCTCGACACCGTCGACGAACGCCACGGTCCGGACGTCGGCCCGGGCGCCAGGGGTCCTGACAGGGTCCTGGCCCTGGTCATCGTCCTCGTCGGACTCCAGCTCGTCGTCATCATCCGACTCGAGCTCGTCGACCTCGGCCTCATCCGCGTAGTCGTCATCGTCATCGTCATCGCCGGAATCCTCGTCGTCGTCCTCGGATTCGTCGGCCTCGGCGGTGTCCAGCTCACTGTGCTCGGCAGCGGCGTGTTCCTCGTCGCCGGCCGCGTCGTCGTCCTCGTCCTCGTCGTCGCCCTCGATGGTCACGCCGTCGAGCTCGAGCAACCGCTCCGCCGCGTCGGTGAGCTCCTCGGTGTCCGCCTCGGCAGCCCGGGCGAACCACTCGCGCGCCTCCTCACGGCGGCCGGCGGCCAGCAGCGAGTCGGCGTACGCGTACCGCAACCGGGCCGCCCAATCAGCCTCGGCGTCGCTGGTCAGCTCCCGTACCTGCAGCATGGCCACCGCGGCGTCGTGCTGACCGAGGTCACCCCGCGCCCCGGCGGCGACCATCAGCAGCTCGATCGCACCCGCCGGCCCCAGCGCGTCCTTGTCGGCGCCGCGGTACAGGTCGATGGCCCGTTCCGGGCGGCCCAGGGCGCGCTCGGAGTCGGCGATCTCGGCCAGGTGCGTCTGCCGCCCGGTCATCCGGTGGTACGTGCGGAGCTCGGCGATCGCGGTGGCCCAGTCGCCGGCCGCGTACGCCGCGAGGCCGACGGCCTCCCGCACCACGGCGATCCTTGACGCCAGCCGACGGGCGGCGATCGCGTGCGCCATCGCCAGTTCGGCGTCGGTGTCGATGATCTGCCCGGCCGCGACGAGGTGCCGCGCGACTAGATCGGCTACCTCACGGGACAGGGCCAGAAGCTCGCTGCGCACCTCTTTGTCGAGGTCCGAGGCCTGGATCTCCTCGGGAATCTCGGGAGCCGGCACGGACGGCTGCGACTGGTCCGCCGTGGCGTCGTCGCGGAAGCCGTCACGCTTCTGGTCGCTGCGGAAGCCATGGTCCTGGTCGCCGCGGAAACCGCCACGATCGCGGTCGCCACTGAACGCGCCACGATCCCGGTTGTCCCGGTTGTCCCGATCGCCGCGAAAGCCGCCGCGGTCCCGGTCACTGCTGTATCCGTAGCCACCGCGGTCCGAGCCACTCCGGGCCCGGTCGCCGCCACGGTCGCGGTCGCCACCACGGTCGCCGCCACCTTGGTAACCACCACTCTGGTAGCCGCCACCGCGCGGCCGGTCGCCGCCGGCGTCACGATCGCCACGGAAGCCACCCTGCGGGCGATCCCCTTGAGGCCGCTCGGTCCGAGGCTGCTCAGTCGAGGGCCGCTCAGTCCGAGGCCGCTCACTCCGAGGCCGTTCGGTCTGGGGCCGTTCGGTTTGGGGCCGCTCACCCTGGGACCGCTCACCCTGGGGCCGATCGCCGTACGGCCGGTCCCGGTCGCCGCCGCGGCTTCCCGGACGATCGCTACCGCGGTATCCGCCCCGGTCCCCGCCGCCCTGGTAGCCGCCACGGTCAGCACGGTCACGGTCGCCCCCGCGGAACCCGCCGGAACCGCCCTGGTAACTACCGCGGGCACCGCCTTCGGGCCGGTCTCCGCGATATCCGCCGCGGTCGCCGCCACCGCCCTGGTAACCGCTACGGTCACGATCTCCGCCGCGGAACCCACCACGGTCGCCGCCACCCTGGTAACCACCCCGGGACGCACCGCCGCCTTGGTAGCCCCCACGGTCGCCGCCGCCCTGATACCCGCCGCGGTCGCCGCCGCCTTGGTAGCCGCCGCGGTCACGGTCGCCGCCGCGGGACGCACCGCCCTGATACCCGCCGCGGTCACCGCCACCTTGGTAACCACCGCGGGACGCACCACCACGGTCACCGCCACCCTGGTAACCACCGCGAGAACCGCCACCTTGATAGCCACCACGATCGCCGCCACCCTGGTAACCGCCACGGTCCCGGTCACCGCCGCGAGACGCGCCACCACCTTGGTAACCGCCGCGAGACCCGCCGCCCTGATAGCCACCGCGGGACGCACCACCACGGTCACCACCGGACGAGCCGCCGCCCTGGTACCCGCCGCGAGAGGCGCCGCCTTGGTAACCACCGCGATCACGGTCGCCACCACCCTGGTAGCCACCACGGTCCCGGTCACCACCGCGGGACGCTCCGCCCCCCTGATATCCGCCGCGGTCGCCACCACCCTGGTAACCACCGCGCGAGGCACCGCCGCCCTGATACCCGCCACGGTCGCCGCCGCCCTGGTAACCACCACGGTCCCGGTCACCGCTACGGGACGCGCCGCCACCCTGGTAGCCACCTCGGGAGGCCCCGCCACCTTGGTAGCCACCGCGAGAGCCGCCACCACCCTGGTACCCGCCGCGGTCACGGTCCCCGCCACGGAAACCGCCGCGGTCACCGCCACTCGGCGCTCGGTCGCCACCACCTTGGTAACCGCCCCGGTCCCGGTCACCGCCACGGGACGCGCCGCCACCCTGGTAACCACCGCGGGAGCCGGCGCCGCCCTGGTAGCCGCCACGGTCCCGGTCACCACCACGGAAGCCGCCACGGTCCGAGCTGCCACGGTCGGAACCACCCCGATCCGAGCCGCCCCGATCCGAGCCGCCCCGATCCGAGCCGCCCCGATCCGAGCCGCCGCGGAAGCCGCCGCGATCGCCCGAGCGGAAGCCGCCCCGGTCGCTGCGAGAGTCACCCCGGTCGCCGCGAGGCCGATCGCCGCCCTCGTCGCGACTGCGGCCAGTCCGGCCGTCGTTGTCGCGCTCCGAAGAGCCGCCGTCCTGCGGTCCTGTACTCACGGGTCAATCCTTCCGACACGGCGAACTCCACGACACCGGAGCGCACCCCAACGTTCAAAGCTACTCGAGCCCATAGACAGAAAACAGTCGAGGGCCGTGTCCCTGTTCGGGACCGGCCCTCGACCGAGGTTTGAGTCCGGCGGCGTCCTACTCTCCCACACCCTCCCGAGTGCAGTACCATCGGCGCTGGCAGGCTTAGCTTCCGGGTTCGGAATGAGACCGGGCGTTTCCCTGCCGCTATAGCCACCGGCACAATCACCAACACCACAAACACCAACCCCCGCGTCAACACCTGGGGTGGTTGTTCGTTCGTTGTGAATCACACAGTGGACGCTCACACCTGAAAAGTCTTTGTGGTTCTTGGGGTGGTTAAGCCCTCGGCTTATTAGTACCGGTCAACTGAACCAGTTACCTGGCTTACATCTCCGGCCTATCAACCCAGTCGTCTAGCTGGGAGCCTTACCCTCTCTAGGAGGTGGGATACCTCATCTCGAAGCAGGCTTCCCGCTTAGATGCTTTCAGCGGTTATCCCTCCCGAACGTAGCCAACCAGCCATGCCCCTGGCGGGACAACTGGCACACCAGAGGTTCGTCCGTCCCGGTCCTCTCGTACTAGGGACAGCCCTTCTCAAGTATCCAACGCGCACGGCGGATAGGGACCGAACTGTCTCACGACGTTCTAAACCCAGCTCGCGTACCGCTTTAATGGGCGAACAGCCCAACCCTTGGGACCTGCTACAGCCCCAGGATGCGACGAGCCGACATCGAGGTGCCAAACCATCCCGTCGATATGGACTCTTGGGGAAGATCAGCCTGTTATCCCCGGGGTACCTTTTATCCGTTGAGCGACACCGCTTCCACCCGCAAGTGCCGGATCACTAGTCCCGACTTTCGTCCCTGCTCGACATGTCCGTCTCACAGTCAAGCTCCCTTGTGCACTTACACTCAACACCTGATTGCCAACCAGGCTGAGGGAACCTTTGGGCGCCTCCGTTACCCTTTAGGAGGCAACCGCCCCAGTTAAACTACCCACCAGACACTGTCCCTGAACCCGATCAGGGCCCGAGGTTAGATACCCAAATCCAACAGAGTGGTATTTCAAGATTGCCTCCACCCGAACTGGCGTCCGAGCTTCACCGGCTCCCACCTATCCTACACAATTACATTCGGATACCAATGTCAAGCTATAGTAAAGGTCCCGGGGTCTTTCCGTCCTGCCGCGCGTAACGAGCATCTTTACTCGTACTGCAATTTCGCCGGGCCTGTGGTTGAGACAGTGGGGAAGTCGTTACGCCATTCGTGCAGGTCGGAACTTACCCGACAAGGAATTTCGCTACCTTAGGATGGTTATAGTTACCACCGCCGTTTACTGGCGCTTAAGTTCTCCGCCTCGCCCTCACAGGCTAACAGGTCCCCTTAACGTTCCAGCACCGGGCAGGCGTCAGTCCATATACATCGTCTTACGACTTCGCATGGACCTGTGTTTTTAGTAAACAGTCGCTTCCCCCTGCTCTCTGCGGCCATACCACGCTCCACCCGCTCGGGGCTTCACGCGTCCGGCCCCCCTTCTCCCGAAGTTACGGGGGCAATTTGCCGAGTTCCTTAACCACAGTTCGCCCGTCGCCTCGGTATTCTCTACCTGACCACCTGTGTCGGTTTGGGGTACGGGCCGCTCGGAACATCGCTAGAGGCTTTTCTCGGCAGCATAGGATCACTGACTTCACCTGAATCGGCTCGGCATCACGTCTCACCCCTCATGCACCACGGATTTACCTATGGCACGGGCTACACGCTTACCCCAGGACAACCACCGCCTGGGACCAGCTACCTTCCTGCGTCACCCCATCACTCAACTACTACCCCACAAGGTCCCGCGCTCCACCCGATCAACCCGAAGGTCTCACCGGCTTAGGGCAGTTAGTATGTGAAGGTTCGTCGTGGGCGTTCCTACGCGGGTACGGGAATATCAACCCGTTATCCATCGACTACGCCTCTCGGCCTCGCCTTAGGCCCCGACTCACCCAGGGCGGATTAGCCTGGCCCTGGAACCCTTGGTCATCCGGCGGAAGGGTTTCTCACCCTTCATTCGCTACTCATGCCTGCATTCTCACTCGTGTAGCGTCCACAGCTGGATCACTCCGCCGCTTCACCCGCCACACGACGCTCCCCTACCCACCCACACACCTGAACCAACCGGACAAACCGGCGGCTAAGCTCATGTGTGAGTGCCACAGCTTCGGCGGTGTACTTGAGCCCCGCTACATTGTCGGCGCGGAACCACTTGACCAGTGAGCTATTACGCACTCTTTAAAGGATGGCTGCTTCTAAGCCAACCTCCTGGTTGTCCCTGCAATCCCACATCCTTTTCCACTTAGCACACGCTTAGGGGCCTTAGCTGGTGATCTGGGCTGTTTCCCTCTCGACTACGAAGCTTATCCCCCGCAGTCTCACTGCCGCGCTCTCACTTACCGGCATTCGGAGTTTGGCTGATTTCAGTAACCTTGTAGGGCCCCTAGACCATCCAGTGCTCTACCTCCGGCAAGAAACACACGACGCTGCACCTAAATGCATTTCGGGGAGAACCAGCTATCACGGAGTTTGATTGGCCTTTCACCCCTAACCACAGGTCATCCCCCAACTTTTCAACGTTGGTGGGTTCGGTCCTCCACGCAGTCTTACCCACGCTTCAACCTGCCCATGGCTAGATCACCCCGCTTCGGGTCTAGAACATGCGACTCAACGCCCTCTTCAGACTCGCTTTCGCTACGGCTACCCCCCACGGGTTAACCTCGCCACATGCCACTAACTCGCAGGCTCATTCTTCAAAAGGCACGCCATCACCCCCACACCCCGAAAGGTGCATAAAGCTCTGACGGATTGTAGGCGAACGGTTTCAGGTACTATTTCACTCCCCTCCCGGGGTACTTTTCACCATTCCCTCACGGTACTCGTCCGCTATCGGTCACCAGGAAGTATTCAGCCTTACCAGGTGGTCCTGGCAGATTCACAGCACATTTCAGGAGTGCGCTGCTACTCGGGTGCTCTTCACAGAGGTCACAAGCTTTCGTCTACCGGACTCTCACCGTCTACGGTTGGCTTTCCCACACCATTCGACTAACCAGCGACTTTATCACTCTGCCGGAGACTGTCAGATCTCCACCGAAAAGTCCCACAACCCCGCATACGTAACCCCTGACAGGTATCACACGCACACGGTTTAGGCTCAATCCGCTTTCGCTCGCCACTACTCACGGAATCACTGTTGTTTTCTCTTCCTACGGGTACTGAGATGTTTCACTTCCCCGCGTTCCCCCCAACACCCTATGAATTCAGATGCTGGTAATACCACATGACTGGTATTAGGTTCCCCCATTCGGACACCCTGGGATCACAGCTAGGTTGACAGCTCCCCCAGGCCTATCGCGGCCTCCCACGTCCTTCATCGGCTCCTGGTGCCAAGGCATCCACCGTTCGCCCTTGACAACTTAACCACACAACAAACCACAGAAAACAAGATGCTCGCGTCCACTGTGCAATTCTCAACCAACGACCAACCCACAACCCACACCAGAACACCAACACCACCACACGATGGCCGGTCCGCTCCGAAGGTCATGCCTGGCTGAAACAACAACCACCACACACCCCCACCAAGGGGCGCCACCCGGGGCGTTCCGCTCACCCGGGCACCAACCCCTATACCCGGGGCCAGCTCATGGTTGTTCCCTCAGGACCCAACAGGATGCTCACCACCAGACCCCAGCCGCACCGCGTCTCTCCCTCCCTTCCCGCCCCACCCACACCGGGGTGAAGTGACACCACCGCCGAAGCGGTGACCGCGTCCCGAAGGACACCAGGTCGTACTGAAAGAACGCCGGCCGTTGCCGGTTCTGACTCGCCAGTGTCTCCGCCTACGAGCACCCCGCCACCACACTCGGGTGACGTGGGCTACTGAACCGGTTTCCCAGTCAAGTTGCTCCTTAGAAAGGAGGTGATCCAGCCGCACCTTCCGGTACGGCTACCTTGTTACGACTTCGTCCCAATCGCCAGCCCCACCTTCGACCACTCCCTCCCCCGAAGGGGTTAGGCCATGGGCTTCGGGTGTTGCCGACTTTCGTGACGTGACGGGCGGTGTGTACAAGGCCCGGGAACGTATTCACCGCAGCGTTGCTGATCTGCGATTACTAGCGACTCCGACTTCACGGGGTCGAGTTGCAGACCCCGATCCGAACTGAGACCGGCTTTTTCCGATTCGCTCCCCCTCACGGGCTCGCAACGGTTTGTACCGGCCATTGTAGCATGCGTGAAGCCCTGGACATAAGGGGCATGATGACTTGACGTCATCCCCACCTTCCTCCGAGTTGACCCCGGCAGTCTTCGATGAGTCCCCGGCATAACCCGCTGGCAACATCGAACGAGGGTTGCGCTCGTTGCGGGACTTAACCCAACATCTCACGACACGAGCTGACGACAGCCATGCACCACCTGTCACCCGCCCCGAAGGACCCCACATCTCTGCGAGTTTTCGAGTGATGTCAAACCCAGGTAAGGTTCTTCGCGTTGCATCGAATTAATCCGCATGCTCCGCCGCTTGTGCGGGCCCCCGTCAATTCCTTTGAGTTTTAGCCTTGCGGCCGTACTCCCCAGGCGGGGCGCTTAATGCGTTAGCTGCGGCACAGAGAACCGGAGAGGCCCCCCACACCTAGCGCCCAACGTTTACAGCGTGGACTACCAGGGTATCTAATCCTGTTCGCTCCCCACGCTTTCGCTCCTCAGCGTCAGTATCGGCCCAGAGACCCGCCTTCGCCACCGGTGTTCCTCCTGATATCTGCGCATTTCACCGCTACACCAGGAATTCCAGTCTCCCCTACCGAACTCGAGCCTGCCCGTATCGACCGCAAGCTTGGAGTTGAGCCCCAAGTTTTCACGGACGACGCGACAAGCCGCCTACGAGCTCTTTACGCCCAATAAATCCGGACAACGCTCGCGCCCTACGTCTTACCGCGGCTGCTGGCACGTAGTTGGCCGGCGCTTCTTCTGCAGGTACCGTCACGACTGGGAAAACCCAACCGCTTCGTCCCTGCTGAAAGAGGTTTACAACCCGAAGGCCGTCATCCCTCACGCGGCGTCGCTGCATCAGGCTTCCGCCCATTGTGCAATATTCCCCACTGCTGCCTCCCGTAGGAGTCTGGGCCGTGTCTCAGTCCCAGTGTGGCCGGTCGCCCTCTCAGGCCGGCTACCCGTCGTCGCCTTGGTAGGCCATCACCCCACCAACAAGCTGATAGGCCGCGAGCCCATCCCAGACCGAAAAACTTTCCACCACCAACCATGCGGCCAGCAGTCATATCCGGTATTAGCCCCCGTTTCCGAGGGTTATCCCAAAGTCCAGGGCAGGTTACTCACGTGTTACTCACCCGTTCGCCGCTCGAGTACCCCGAAGGGCCTTTCCGCTCGACTTGCATGTGTTAAGCACGCCGCCAGCGTTCGTCCTGAGCCAGGATCAAACTCTCCAACAAAAACCTATGCTGAAAAACTGTCCCAGCAACAAACAAATGTTGCCAAAGGAATCCACAACCCCAACCAAAAGGCTGAAGCCGGGGTACAACAAATTGGCACTGGCTTACAAAGCACCCTGTTGAGTTCTCAAAGAACAACCACACACCAAGTTCCGGCCTCGATTCACGAGGCTGAATCTTGGGGTTCCCCAGGACGTCCGTGTTTCGCGTCCGTTTCCCTGGCGGCTTGGAGAACATTACACGGCACTCGTGCGGCCGCCAAATCGGGGTCACGAGACCGCGGTCACACGGTCGCCACAACCGCCTTAGACCGCTTACTTGCCCTGCTCAGTGCACATGGTGGCGACCTTGGGGCCACCCTGCGGACGGCGCCGAGTCTGGCTGAGCCGGCCGGACTGAGGGCGGCCCATCAAGGAACGGCACACTCGCCGGGGAGCGGCGCGTCCATCGGGAGACGGCCGGTCCGTCCACGAGCGGCGCGTCCGCCGGGGACCAGCCGGTCCATCCGCGGCGACGCGGCCCAGGCGCTGGGCTGACGCCCGGCATCGGTCCAGCGACACATCCGGGCCGGGTACCGCTGTCATCCACGCCGGGACGAACTACGGCCGGGCGTCGGCGAGCCACCTGTGCCAGCGAGGCAGGAGGCGCAGGGACTTCGCCATCCCGTCGAGGCGGGCCAGGCACTCCGTGGCCGCCTGCCGCCGGGCCGTCGCGTCGTCGCCGCGATGGCCGAGGGCGCGCCACAGGAGCCATTCCGCGGTGTGGAGCTGGGCCGTGACGATTCCGTGGAACAAGGCCGGGTCGGCCGGAAACGGCCGGCCCCCGGCCCGGCGGTACGCGGTCACGGTCCGGATGAACGGGCGTTTCCGCTCGAACCCGAGCGCCAGCGCGGTGCGCAGGAGTTCGTGCTCGGCCGTGTCGGGGCCGCTGCTGTCCCAATCCAGCAGGACCGGTCCCGACGCCGTCAGCAGGACGTTGTCGGGCTTGATGTCGCGATGGCTTGACACCGCGGTGAGCGGCGGACCGGGGCGGCCCAGGACAGCCAACGCGCCGGCCACGGCCGGCAGGCGCAGCCGGACCTCGCGGGCGAAGCCGGTGTGGTGCGGAGCGAGCCAGTCGTGCCAGCTGTCCAAGGGGGTGCAGCCGCGGCTGGGTCTCCAGGACGGCCGGGCGGCGGTGCAGCCGGGCCAAGGTCCGGCCGCCCCAGTCGGCGAGCTCGTCGCCCGGCGCACCCGGGGCGGTGCCGTCGCACCACTCGTGCAGCTGCCAATGGAGCCGCCTGCCGTCGAGCTCGAGGGCGGCAACGAGCGGGGGGAGGCGGCGCGGCATCCGTATTCCCGCCGCCGCCGCGTCCTGTTCGATGGCGGCGGCGCGGTAGCCCCGCCACCACCAGTCCTCGTCGACCGTACGGAGTCGCTTGGCGGCGTAGCGGGCGCCGGACGTACGCAGCTGCAACAGCTCGTGGGTGAGTCCGCCGTCGACCCGGGCCAGCGGCGCCGACGGGCGGGCGGTACCGAAGGCGTCCGCCAGCAACGCGGCCCATTCCCAGCCGTGGTCCATCGCGCCCTCCGGTCCCTGATGGCGTCTCGGCGGCCGGCCGCTGGGCCGCCAGGATCTCCGGGAACAGGCCGGCAGAGAACGAGCGGCGTTACACGTCGACCTCGACACCGGCGAAGTTCCGCTTGCCCTTGCGCAGAACCAGGAAGCGGCCGTGCAGCAACGCGGACGCCGGCGGCACCAGGTCGGCGTCGGTCACCCGTTCGTTGTTGAGGTACGCGCCGCCTTCCGCGATCGTCCGCCGGGCCTCGTTGGCGCTGCTCACCAGCCCCGATGACACGAGCAGCGCGGTGATCGAGGGCAGGTCGCCGCGTACGGACACCAGGGAGGCGGACGCCAGGGCGGCCCGCAGGGTGGCCGCGGACAGCGAGTCCAGCGAGCCCCGCCCGAACAACGCCTGACTGGCCGCCACCGCCTGTTCAGTTGAGGCGGCGCCGTGCACGAGCGTGGTCAGTTCCTCGGCCAGGGCCCGTTGGGCCAGCCGGGCCTGTGGCCGCTCGGCCGTCGCCTTCTCCAGTTCCTCCAGCTCCTCGCGGGACTTGAAGCTGAAGTAGCGCAGGTAGCCGGCCACGTCCCGGTCGTCGCTGTTGATCCAGAACTGGTAGAAATCGTACGGCGAGGTCATCTCGGCGTCGAGCCACACGGCGCCGCTCTCGCTCTTGCCGAACTTGGTGCCGTCGGCCTTGAGCACCAGCGGCGTCGTGAAGGCGTGCACCGGACCGGCCCCGCGGCGGCGGATGTAGTCCACGCCGGCGGTGATGTTGCCCCACTGGTCCGAGCCGCCGAACTGCAGGACGCAGCCGTACCGCTGATGCAGTTCGAAGTAATCGTTGGCCTGCAGCAGCTGGTAGCTGAACTCGGTGAAGCTGATGCCGCTTTCCAGGCGGTTACGGACCACGTCGCGGGCCAGCATCTTGTTCACCGGGAAATGCTTGCCGACGTCGCGCAGGAATTCGATGACCGACGTCGGGCCGGTCCAGTCCAGATTGTTGACCAGCACGGCCGCATTCGAACCGTCGTACGTCACGAACGGGGTCATCTGCGTACGGATGCGGGAAACCCAGTCGGCCACCAGCGAAGGGGCGTGGAGCGTCCGCTCGCTGGACTCGCGCGGGTCGCCGATCTGGCCGGTGGCGCCGCCGATCAGCAGCAGCGGGCGGTGCCCGGCGAGCTGGAGGCGCCGGGCGGTGAGCACCTGCATGAGGTGACCGACGTGCAGCGAGGCGGCGGTCGGGTCGAACCCGACGTAGAAGGAGATCGAGCCGGTGTCGAGCGCCGCCTTGAGGGCGGGCCGGTCGGTCGAGTCCTGGATCAGGCCGCGCCATTGCAGATCGTCAGTGAAAGTCACCCCGGAATTGTCCCGCACCACGCGACGCGGACCACACCGGGTTTCGTCGCCCCTAAATCCGCGGTTCGTGCGCGTAGGGCGGGAGGTCCAGGGCCGTGCGGATGGCGGCCTGAACCTCGTCGGCCGGCGGCCGGGCGTCGATGTCGACCACCGGCTCCTTACGGCGGAACAGGTCCAGCACCGGCTTCGTCTTCTCGTGATAGTCGCGGAGCCGGGCGTCCAGCGCCTCCGGTGTGTCGTCGTCCCGCTGGATCAGCTCGTGCCCGCAGACGTCGCAGCGGCCCTCGACCTTGGGCCGGTCGGCGATCAGGTTGTAGTCCATCCCGCAGTTCGGGCAGAGCCGCCGGCTGAGCACCCGCCGTCGAACCTCGTCGTCCGGCAGTTCGAGGTGGATGACCGCGTCGATGTCGTACGACTCCAGGAAGAACTCGGCCTGGGTGCCGTTACGCGGGAAACCGTCAATGACGAAGCCGAAGTTCCAGTCGTGATTGGCCAGCCGGTCGCGGACCACCGACTCCACCAGGTCGTCGCCGACCAGCTGGCCCGCGTTCATGGTGCGGCGGACCTGCGCACCGAGCTTGGTGTGATTCTGGACCTGCCATCGGAAGATGTCGCCGACGCTGATGTGCACCATGTCGAGGCCGCCGCAGAGCAGCTCGCTCTGCGTGCCCTTCCCGCTGCCCTGTACGCCCATGATCACGTACTTGCGCATGGAATTCGTCCTATTCGAAAGCGCCGAGGCGCAGCGGGCCGGGCGCGGGGCGCCCGGTCAGGGTGGTCGGGTCGATACTCCAGGCGCCGGCCACCGTCAGCACGTCGCGTTCGGAAACCAGGACTGTCGTCTCGTCGTCGAATCGACCCGGCAGGCCGGCCTCGCGCTCGGCCGGGTCGGGGTCGCCGGCCCAGCTGGTGACCTCGCCGGTCTGCCCAACGTAGCCGAACGCCCGGATCAGTTCACCGCCGGCGGCCCGCTGCCAGCGGTGCAGCTCGGTGACCCGGTGGGTGGCGAAGAACTGGACCTCGGTCTTGAGCTCGGCCGACAACGCGATGACGTCGACGTGGGCGTCCGGCAACAACAGGCGCCGGCCGACGGCGAGGCACCAGCGGGTGTCTCGCGCGCCGGGCAGCGGCGGTGTCGCCGCGACCCGGTCGTCGGTGAGATGGACCAGGTCGATGCCCGTACGCCAGGGCACGTCACCGAGGTCCCGCAACCCGAGGGCGGCCAGCACCGCCTCCGGCGTCGAGTCCCGGACGGCGAGCCATGCCTGTTTCCCCCCGAAACCGACCATTGCCTCCGTATCCATCCCCGAAGGGTAGCCGGACGGTCTCAATGCCAGCCGTAGTCGCGCCGCAGTTCGTCGGTCACCTGGGTGAACCGTCCCGGCTCGAGGACCGCGCCCTCGCGGCGGATGCCGTCCTGGTCGACCTCGAGGATCCGGTCGAGGCGGATCCAGCTCGGACGTTCCTCGTGGTCCCAGGCGCCGGCGCCGAGCGGCAGCCAGTTGCGCTGCCCGTCACGCTCGCTCTGGCTGGACAGCATGAGGCCCAGAAGCGTACGGCCGTCACGGCCCACCACCAGCACCGGGCGGTCCTTGCCCTGGTGCGGGTCGTCCTCGTACTTCACCCACGTCCAGACGACCTCGCCCGGGTCGGCGTCGCCGTCCAGCCGGGGGGCGTACTCGATGTGCCGGCCGCGGTGCTGCTCGGTGGGCACGCTGCTCTGCGCGAAGTGGAGGGCCACGCCTGCACTTTAGGGTGTCGGTGTGACACCGCACCGGGGAGCCTTCGGTCCGGCTGGAGGCCCGGGAGCCGGACCGGTCAGTTGACGAAGTCCTGGGTCATCCAGGTGAGGCCCTTGGCGTCCCGGACCACGCTCAGCCCGATCTTCTTCAGGCCGGAGTTGAGCAGGTTCTTCCGATGGCCGTCGTCCGGCGGCTTCTCGGCCAGCATGCTGTCGGTCAGGCCGTTGGCGGCGGAGATCAGTGCGTCGTCGCCGGAGCCGGACGAGCCGTACCCGATGTTCTCGGCGGCGGACGTCCACGCCACGCCCTGGGCGCTGAACCGGGGGCCGATGCTGTCCTCGCCGGCGCATTGGTGGCTCAGCCCGCAGCCGTTGATCATTTTCTGGTTGTGCAACGCGGATGCCCGGGACAGCTTGGTGTCCAGTGTGTAGGCGGACAGCCCGGCGGCGGAGCGGGCGGCGTTGATGTGGGCCAGCACCGCGTCCAGCACATTCTGACTCGTCCCCGGAAGGCTGCTGCCGCCCCCTCCGCCGGACGGCTTCTTCGGCGGTTTCGTCGTCGGCACCGGCGCCGTGGTCCTCCGCGCCGGAGCCGTGCTGGCCGGGGCGGACGTCGGGACCACGCTGGACGGGGACGGCGTGGGTGCGTCGATGGCGTCGAGCGGGCTCACGCCGGCGGGTGACGGTGTCGCCAGCAGCTGCAGCGGCGCCGAGACGGCGCCGGGGCTGGGGTCGGCGCCGGACGAGCGCTGATGGAGGCCGGTGGCGGTGAAGGCGACACCGATGACCACGGCGGTGGCACCGCCGGCCATCGCGTACCGGAATCGGGCGGTCGCGGACAGAGACACGAGCGGGGTCACCTCGGGCGGTGGGGCACGGCCGGGGTCAGCTTCGACCGGCCGTATGAGTGGGCGTGCGTGGCTGGGGAGACGCGGAACGACTATGCGTGGCCGTTCACCCGGACGGGTGCCGCCTCAGACGCCCTTAAGGTGCGGGACAGCTAGATTTAAGTCAGCTCCGCCCTTTCCGGCTCGACTCCGGCTTTTGGGTCAGCTGAGTCGGCGGCCACAGGGGCGTTACGCGGGCGGACGACGCCGAGCCGCGTTCGAGGGGCGCGTGCAAGACCCGCTTCGAGCGGTCCGCGGGTGAGCTGGCCCTGCGTGCCACCGTAACGTTGAGGTGGTGACCTATGCATGGCTTGACGCCCCGGCCGAGGCCGTCGCCGACACCGCGCGGACGTTCCTGGGCTGGCACCTGACCGCACACGGCGTGACGGTGCGGCTGACCGAGGACGAGGCGTACAGCGGGCTCGGGCAGGACCCGGCCAGTCACGCCCACCGCGGGCCGACCGCGCGCAACGCGGTGATGTTCGGACCGGCCGGGCACCTCTACCTGTACCGGATCTACGGCATCCACCTCTGCGCGAATATCGTCTGTGGTCCTGAGGGGCAGGCCGCGGCCGTGCTGTTGCGGGCGGGCGAGGTGGTCGGCGGGCTGGCGACCGCGCGCACCCGCCGGCCGACGGCCAAGGGCGACCACGACCTGGCCGCCGGACCGGCCAAGCTGGTACAGGTGCTCGCGCTGGACGCGTCGGCGTACGGCAGCTCGGTGGTGGACGGGACCGGCCCGCTGACCATGACGCCGCCGGCCGAGCCGGTGCCGGCCGAGCTGATCGAAGCCGGGCCGCGGGTCGGGGTGACGTCGGCGGTGGACGTGGCGTGGCGTTTCTGGATCGGGGGCGACCCCACGGTCAGCGCCTACCGCCGTCACAATTCGCGCCCGCGTTAACACATATTGACAACTGATGACATCGGCGTAGTCCTATAGACACACCCTGTGACAACGTTGTCACCCGGGGTTGCCTATCGGACGTCAGAACGGACCCGCCGATGTTCCGTACGCTGCTCCCCAGCGCGGCGGCGCTCCTCCTCAGCGCCGCCGCCGTCGTCGCCCTCCCCACCCCCGCCTCGGCCGCCGACCCCAACCTCACCCAGTACGTCAACCCGTTCGTCGGCACCGACGACAGCAGCTCCCCCAACCCGGTCGGTGGTGGCGCCGGCGGCAGCACGTTCCCCGGCGCCACCGTGCCGTTCGGGATGGTGCAGTTCTCGCCGGACACGCCCTCCGCCTCCCCGTCGGGCTACCGCGACTCCGACCGCACGGTCGAATCGTTCAGCCTGACGCACTTCAACGGGGCCGGCTGCGCGAACAACGAGGACCTCCCGATCCTGCCGGTGACCGGGAACCTCGGCGCCTCCCCCGGTTCGAACTGGACCAGCTACGCCTCCGGATACACCAAGACCAACGAGGCGGCCTCGCCCGGGTACTACGCCAACCGCCTGGACAAGTACGGGACGAACGTCGAGCTCTCGGCCACCACCCGGACCGGCGCGCTCCGCCTGACCTACCCCGCGACCACCACCGCGCGGGTGCTCATCAACGACAGCCGCTCGGCCACCGGCGACCGGGCCGGCAACGTCACCATCACCGGCAACCGGGTCTGGGGCGAGCACACCGCGGGCGGCTTCTGCGGCGGCCGTACGTACAAGGTGTACTACTCGATCCTGTTCGACCGGACGCCCACGTCGGTCGGCACGTTCAGCGGCGGCACCATCGCGAACGGCTCGACGAGCGCCAGCGGCACCCAGACCGGCGCGTACGTCACCTTCGACACGACCTCGAACGCGGTCGTCAACGCGACCGTCGGGATCTCGTTCGTCAGCGTGGCCGGCGCGCAGAACAACGCCACCGCCGAGGCGGCCGGCTTCGACACCGTACGGGCCAACGCCGCGAACGCCTGGAACACCGCCCTCAACCGGGTCCAGGCCAGCGGCGGCAGCGCCACCGACCAGCAGAAGTTCTACACCGCGCTGTACCACGTGATGGAGAGCCCGAACGTGGCCAGCGACACCGACGGCCAGTACATGGGCTTCGACCAGGCGGTGCACACGTCCACGACGCCGATCTACCAGAACTACTCCGGCTGGGACATCTACCGGTCGTGGTCGGCGCTGATGTCGCTGATCGCGCCGGACGTGATGACGAACATCGTGAAATCGATGGTGCTGGACGGCCAGCAGGGCGGCCTGCTGCCGAAGTGGTCGCAGCAGAGCATCGAGGACTTCGTCATGCCGGGCGACCCCGGGCCGATCATCGTGGGCACCGCGTACGCCTTCGGGGTTCGCGACTTCGACACCGCGGCCGCGCTGGCGCTGATGAAGAAGAGCGCCACCGGGGGCGCCGACGCAGGGCTACGTCCTGCGCGGCAACGAGGGCGTGTACGAAGCGGACCACTTCATCCCGGGCAATCCGTCGGAGACTCTGGAGTACGCGTCCAGCGACTTCGCCATCGCCAACTTCGCCAAAGCGCTCGGCGACACCACCGCCGCCGCCACGTACAGCACGCAATCGCAGTACTGGCGCAGCCTGTTCAACGGCGAGTCGGCGTACATCCACAACCGCAACTCCGACGGCTCGTTCGCGTGGCCGCTGGACCCGGCGGTGGAGAGCCCGTACACCGAGGGCAACGCCGCCCAGTACACCTGGATGGTGCCGCACAACCTCAGCTCGCTGATCACCCTGATGGGCGGCAACGCGACGGCGACGCAGCGGCTCGACGACCACTTCACGCAGCTCAACGGTGGCCTGAACCGGCCGTACTTCTACATCGGCAACGAACCTGAGCACAACGTGCCGTGGACGTACAACTTCGTCCGGGACCCGGCCGGCACCAGCGCGGCCGTACGGCGGGTGATGGCCGAGTCGTACACCACCGGCGCCGGCGGCCTGCCCGGCAACGACGACCTCGGCGCCACCTCGGCCTGGTACGTGTGGGCGGCGCTCGGCCTGTACCCGGTCACGCCGGGCGCGGACACCCTGGCGGTGCACGGCGCTCTGTTCCCGACCGTCGTGATCCGGCGGCCCACCGGGAACATCACCCTCACCGGCGGTAGCGCCACCAGCCCGTACGTGCAGGGCTTGAGCCTGAACGGGACCGCGGTCAGCCACAACTACCTGCGGTACCCGGACATCGCCAACGGCGGCACCATCGCGTTCAGCATGGGCACGAGCCCGAGTTCGTGGGGCACCGGCGCGTCCGACGTCCCGCCCAGTTTCACCGGCGGCGCGGCCGCGCCGCCGGCCGAACCCGACCTCGGTCCCGACCTGGCCCGGGGTAAGCCGATCACCGGGACGGCGGCCTGCGCGTCACCGGAGAGCCCGGCGAAGGCGGTGGACGGCCAGATCGCCGGCAACAGCAAGTTCTGCTCGTTTGCGGCGCCGTCCACGTTGACCGTCGACCTCGGCTCGAATCGGACGGTGTCGTCGTTCATCGTCAAGCACGCCGGGCTCGGGGGCGAGAACACCGCCTGGAACACTGCCGCCTTCACCATCGCCACCAGCACCGACAACGCCACCTGGTCGACTGCGGTGACGGTCACCGGGTCTCGTAACAGCCGCACGTACAGCCCGATCCCGGCGCGCACCGCCCGGTGGGTGCGGTTCACCGCCACCACACCGGCCAGCGACGGCAACACGGCCGCCCGCATCTACGAGCTCGAGGTGTACGGCAGCAGCAACGCGCCCACCGACCTGGCGTTGCGGCGGCCGGCGACGGCCGACTCGTCGTGCGGCGCCACCGAAAGCCCGGACAAGGCCTTCAACGGCAGCGTCCTCGGCGGCTGGGCGGACAAGTGGTGCTCGCAGGGGTCGGCCAAGTACCTGCAAACCGACCTGGGCAGCTCGCAGCACGTCGGCTCGGTGGTGCTGCGGCACGCCGGGGCGGGCGGCGAGTACCCGGCCTGGGACACCCGCGACTTCGACCTGCTGACGTCGGACGACGGCAGCACGTGGACGAACCGGGCGCAGATCCGCGGCAACACCGCCGACTCGACCACCACCACGATCAACGTGAACGCCCGGTACGTGCGGCTGAATGTGATCACGCCGACCAGCAACGGCGACACCGCCGCCCGGATCTACGAGATGGAGGTCCGCGGCTGATCCGCACACCCGGGTGGGCGGCGGGTCCTGCGCCGCCCACCCGGGGCCGGTCACACCGGCGCTAGTCGGATAGGTCCTGGTAGAAACCGAGCGGGTTGCCGTACGGGTCGGCGAAGTCGCACCAGCGCACCACCCCGGGCGTCTCCTCGACCTCGCTCGCCGGGATGCCCGCGGCGTCGAGTTCGTCCCGGGCCACGGCCATGTCGGGCACGCCGAACCGGACCCGGTGCATCCGCCCGGGTTCGAGCGCGGTGGTGATCTGCAACCAGGCCCCCGGACTGGTCTCGTACCCCTGGACGTCCTCGGCCGGCACGAAGTCCGCTTCCCGGCCGAATAGGCGGTCGTAAAAGGCCCGGGCGCCGGCCATGTCGCCGACGCCCACCTGCAGCGTCAGTCCACTGATCTCAGCCATGCCGGGCGGCGTCCGTCGACAGCTGAGGGACCGGTTCCGGGACGATCGGGTTGCCGACGTCGCCCCGGGCGACCACGCCGGGCGCCTCCTGGGGATCGATGCCGGCCGCCTGGTACGCGTCGGCCTCGTCCAGCGTCTCCGCCTTCAGCAGCGCGGTGGCGAGCCGGTTGAGCTGTTCCCGGTGGGTCTCCAGCAGGCGCAGGGCGTCGGCGTAGCACTCCTCGACGATCTTGCGGACCTCGGCGTCGATCCGGTCCTTGGTCGCCGGGGCGATGCCGTCCAGGCCGAACGGTGACTCGCTGCCGGGTGGCGGAAGCACCGTGATCGGGCCGATCGCGTCGGACATGCCCCACCGGCCGACCATCTGCCGGGCGATGTTGCTCACCTGGTCCAGGTCGCTCTCGGCCCCGGTGGTCATGTCGCCGAACACCACCTCCTCGGCTGCCCGGCCGCCGAGCGCACCGATGATCCGGCCACGCAGGTACTTGGCCGAGTAGCCGTACCGGTCGGTGGAGGGGCTCTGGAACGTCACGCCGAGGGCCTGCCCGCGCGGGATGATCGAGACCTTGCGGACCGGGTCGGCGCCCGGCGTCAGCATGCCCAGCAGCGCGTGGCCGGACTCGTGGAAGGCCGTCCGCCGCTTCTCCTCCCCGGTCAGCATGATGCCCCGGACCGTGCCCAGCACGACCTTCTCCAGCGCGTCGGTGAAGTCGTTGTCTGAACACCTGGGCGTGCCCGCGCCGGGCGGCCAGCAGGGCCGCCTCGTTGACGAGGTTCTTCAGATCGGCGCCGACCATGCCGGGAGTGCCCGCGGCGATCCCGGCCAGGTCGACGTCGGCGGCCACCGGCACCCCTCGGGTGTGCACCTCGAGGATCTTGCGCCGGCCGACCAGGTCGGGCGGGCTGACGGTGACCCGGCGGTCGAACCGGCCCGGCCGCAGCAGCGCCGGGTCGAGGATCTCGGCCCGGTTGGTGGCGGCCAGCACGACCACGCCCTCGGTTCCGGTGAACCCGTCCATCTCGGTCAGGATCTGGTTGAGCGTCTGCTCGCGCTCGTCGTTGCCGCCGAGCGACTGCGCGCCGCCCCGGGCCCGGCCGATCGCGTCCAGCTCGTCGATGAAGATGATCGACGGCGCCACCTTCTTGGCCTGATCGAACAGGTCGCGGACGCGGCTGGCGCCGATGCCGACGATGGCCTCGATGAATTCCGACGCGGAGATCGAGAAGAACGGCACGTTGGCCTCGCCCGCCACGGCCCGGGCGAGCAGCGTCTTGCCGGTGCCGGGCGGTCCGGACAGCAGCACGCCGTGCGGGATCTGGGCGCCCAGCTTGCGGTACTTGTCGGGTTCGCGGAGGAAGTCGACGATCTCGGTGACCTCGGCCTCGACCTCCTCGATGCCGGCCACGTCGGCGAATGTCGTCCGCGGGCCGCCCTGAGGCTGGTAGAGCTTGGCCTTCGACCGGCCGAAACCGCCCAGCGCGCCCGCGCCCGCGTTCGCCGCGGCCCGTCTCATGAACCAGACCAGCAGCAGCACCAGCAGGATGGTGGGCCCGAAGCCGACCAGCAGCTGCTGCCAGACCGGCGCCGGCGCGTCCGGCGGGTTCGCGTTCACCGGCACGTTGTTCGCCTGCAACTGGGCCAGCAGGTTGTCGGCGGCGAACGACGGCCGCTGGGTGGTGAACCGGTCCACCGATTCGGCCTTCGTCGCGCCGGTCGGCGTGTACGAGACCTTCTTGGTGAAGGTGCCCTCGATGGTGTCCCCGGTCGAGGTGATCTCGGCGACGTTCTTGGCGGTCACCTGCGTGACGAAGTACGTGTACGAGACCGCTGTCCGGGCCGGCGGCGACAGCAGGAACGACGAGACGATCCAGTTGAGCGCCAGCACCACCAGCAGGATCCAGCCGAAACGCAGCCACATCGGCCGCGGCTTCTTCGGGCCGTCGGGACCGTCACCGGCGGGATGCGGCGCGCCCTCCACCTTCCACGGCGGCGGCGTGGTGCCACGGTTGTCGTCGTTCGTGCGGTTCGGCGGGCGGATCCGGGCCAGCGGCCCGGCGCCCTTCGGGTCCGGCCCCGGCGTGGTCATGGAGGAACGCTACCCCTCCGGGTGGGCTTGAACCGCCGGTCGTGACGCGGGCAACTTCGCCGATCGGGCTCCTTCTCGAATCACGTCCGCATGTTCTCGTAATGCGAAGGCCGATTCCTGGATCTGCGGGACCGGCGGCGAGAGGCTCCGACCATGACCAGCGATCGCAACCGGCGGCCTCTGAGCCGCCGTGATCTGTTGCGGGGTGCGGCCGGCCTCGGGGTCGGCTTCAGCCTCGCGGGGTGCTCGACGCCGGTGCTCAGTGGACTCACCACCAGCGACAGCCTGCCCGGCACGATCGACTACTGGAACCTGTTCGGTGGCGGTGACGGCGTCCGGATGACCCAGATGATGAACGGGTTCGAGAAAGCCAACCCGAACATCGCCCTCAAAGGGGTCACGCTCGCCTGGGGCAACCCGTACTACACCAAACTCTCGCTGGCCACGCTGGGTGACAAACCGCCCGACGTGGCCATCTCTCATCTCACCCGCGCGAAGACCCTGATCGCCTCCAACCTGCTGGAGGAACTGCGTCTGGAGGACCTCGCCCGGGTCGGCATCACGCCGCAGCAAATCGATCCGATCGCCTGGCAGGCCCAGTCGGTGAACGGCAAGGCGTACGCGGTCCCACTCGACACCCACCCGTTCGTCATGTTCTACAACACCGACATCTGCCGGAAGGCGGGGCTGCTGGACTCCGGCGGGCAGCTGACGGCGCTGGACAGCCCGGAGAAGTTCACCGAAGCGATGCAGAAGGCGAAGGCCGTGACCAAGGCGTACGGCGGGGTCACGGCGATCGTGAACGAGACCGCGACGCCGTGGCGCATCTTCCAGTCCTGGTACAGCCAGCTCGGCGGCCAGATGCTGGCCGACAACGGCAAGCAGGTGGTCATCGACGACGCCAAGGCGACGAAGGTGCTCAGCTTCATGCAGGGCCTGGGCAAGAGCGGCCTGTGGGCGTCGGCCATCGACTACCAGGGCGCGATCGCCGCGTTCGCCAACCGCCAGGCCGGCTTCTACTTCCAGGGCGAGTGGGAGATCTCCACCTTCCAGACGGCCAAGACCCCGTTCTCGATGACGCTGTTCCCGAACCTGTACGGCGGCAGCAAGTACTCGGTGCAGGCCGACTCGCACACGCTGGTCATCCCGAAGCAGCCGACGTCCGACCCGGCTCGCCTGCAGCGGTCGTTGCTGTTCATCAAGTCGATGCTGGACCAGAGCAACACCTGGGCCGCGGGCGGACACGTGCCGGCCTGGCTGCCGTACCGCAACAGTGCCGCGTTCAAGAAGCTGACGCCGCAGTCCAACTACGCGGCCGCGGCCGAGGGCGCCGTCTACGACCCGGCCGGTTGGTACTCCGGCTCCGGATCGAACTTCGAGATCATCGTCGGCTCGGCCATCGGCACCGTCCAGGCCCTGCAGCAGTCGCCGGCCGCCGCCCTGGCTCAAATCCACTCGCAATTCGTCCAACCTGGCGTCCACCGCGTCGCCGATCTAGGGGGTACGGAGTTGTCCACGACCGAGACACCGGTCCGGCCCCGTTCGGACGTGCCGGCCCTCGCCAAGCCGGAACGGCGACCGGGCGGCCACGGCCTGCCCGCGGCCGGGTTCCTGGCGCCGTTCCTGCTGCTGTACCTGGTGTTCATCATCGGGCCCGCGATCTACGGCCTGATCATGAGCTTCTTCAACACCAGTCTGGTGCGCCCCGGACTCGGCAGCTTCGCCGGATTCGGCAACTACGCCGAGGCTCTGCAGAGCGCCGCCTTCTGGCACTCGCTGTGGCACACCGTCTGGTTCACCATCCTGACCACGCCGCCGTTGATCATCCTGGCGTTCGTCTTCGCGCTGCTGGCCGACCGGGCCAAGCACGGGCGGTGGTTCTACCGGCTGGCCTTCTTCATGCCGTACATCCTGCCGTCGGCCGTGGTCGCCCTGATCTGGATCTTCCTCTACACCCCGGAACTGGGGCTGCTGCAGACCGGTCTGGCCAAGATCGGCATCACGGCGCCGAGGCTGGCTCGGCGACCCTCACTGGGCGATGCCGTCGCTGGCGCTCACCACGGTGTGGTGGACGATCGGCTTCAACTTCATCCTGTACCTGGCCGGCCTCCAGGAGATCCCGCGCGACCTCTACGAGGCGTCCTCGATGGACGGCGCCGGGCCGTGGCAGCAGATGCGCAGCATCACCATCCCGATGCTCGCCCGGACCACCACCCTGGTGGCGGTGCTGCAGGTGATCGCGTCACTCAAGGTGTTCGACCAGATGTACATCATGACCTCGGGCGGCCCGAACTTCGCCACCCGGTCGATCCTCGAACTGATCTACGACGAGGGCTTCACCAACTTCCGGACCGGCTACGCCGCCGCCATGTCGATGCTGTTCTTCCTGGTCGTGCTCGTGGTCTCCGCCGTCTGGTTCACCATCGTCCGCCGCCAGGAGAAGGAGCTCTGAGATGGCCGTCGCCACGAGCACGCCACCAGCCGCGGCCGGCCCGGAACGCGTCGAGTCCCGGACCAAACTGTTCAACCGCGTCTGCATCGGCGTGCTGATCGCCTTCGCCGTCATCTGGTTGATCCCGGTGGCTCTGGGCGCTGGACACCGCGCTCAAGCCCAACAATGAGACGACCAAGACCACCTGGCTGATCCAGAACCCGACGTTCGCCGCGTTCGGCCGGGTGCTGCGCGACACCGACATCCTGCGCTGGTTCGGCGTCCAGCGTGATCATCGCCTGCATCACCGCGATCGGCACGGCCCTCCTGGCCAGCCTGGCCGGGTTCGCCCTGTCCCGGCTGAAGTTCCGCTACAGCAACGTGCTGTTCTGGGTGATCCTGGCCGGCATCATGATCCCGGGACAGGTCCTGATCGTCCCGCAGTTCCGCGAGTTGGACTCGTTCCACCTGCTCAACACGTTCTGGGCGGTGAGCGCTGCCGCAGATCCCGACCGCGGTCGCCGTGTTCATCATGAAGCAGTTCTTCGACGGCCTGCCCCGTGACCTGGACGAGGTCGCCCGGCTCGACGGCGCCGGCTACTTCAAGATCTACCGCTCGATCCTCCTGCCGCTGGCCCGGCCGGCCCTGTCCGCGGTCATCATCTTCGCGTTCGTGCAGTCGTGGAACGACCTGCTGTGGCCGCTGCTGGTGCTGAGCAATCCCGACATCATGACCATCCCGGTCGGTCTGGCCACGGTCCAGGGATCCTTCGGCATCCGGTACGCCGACACCATGGCGTCGGCCATCCTCGGCGCGGTACCGCTCGTCGCCGTGTTCCTGCTCTTCCAGCGCAACATCGTCCAGGGCATCGCCGGCACCGGCTTGAAAGGGTGACCATGCACAACGCTTCGCTGACCGTCGATCCGGCGTTCGCGGTCGGGACGGTGGACCCCCGGCTGTACGGCTCGTTCGTCGAGCACCTCGGGCCGCTGCGTCTACACCGGCATCTACGAACCGGACCACCCGACGGCCGACGCGAACGGGTTCCGCCAGGACGTCGCCGATCTGGTCCGCGCGCTGGGTGTGCCGATCGTGCGCTACCCCGGCGGCAACTTCGTCTCCGGTTACCGGTGGGAGGACGGCATCGGCCCGGTCGCCGACCGCCCGACCCGCCTGGATCTGGCCTGGCGGTCGATCGAGAGCAACCACGTGGGCGTGGACGAGTTCCAGACGTGGGTCACCTCGGTCGGGTACCGAGACCGATGATGGCGGTCAACCTCGGCACGCGCGGCATCGACGCCGCCCGCACCCTGGTCGAGTACTGCAACCTGCCCGGGGGCACGTACTGGTCGGACCTGCGGCGGCAGAACGGGGCTTCCGACCCGTACGGCGTCAAGGTCTGGAATCTCGGCAACGAGATGGACGGGCCCTGGCAGATCGGGCACAAGACCGCCGCCGAGTACGGGCGGCTGGCCCACGAGACCGGCAAGGCGATGAAGCTGGTCGACCCGTCGATCGAGCTGGTCGCGTGCGGCAGCTCCAACCTGGCGATGCCCACGTTCGGCACCTGGGAGGCGACGGTGCTGACCGAGGCGTACGAGGTCGTCCGACTACATCTCGATGCACGCGTACTACCAGCAGATCGGCGACGACCGGGACAGCTTCCTGGCCTGCGCGGTCGGCATGGACCAGTTCATCGACTCACTGATCACGACCGCCGACTACGTCCGCGCCGTCGGCCGCCACTCGAGGAAGATCAACATCTCGTTCGACGAGTGGAACGTCTGGTACCAGAGCCGGTTCGCCGGCGAGAAGAACCTCGAGATCCAGACGGTCCCCCGTCTGATCGAGGACGTGTACTCGGTCACCGACGCGGTGGTGGTCGGCAACCTGCTGATCTCGCTGCTGCGGCACGCCGATCGGGTCCGGATCGGCTGCCTGGCCCAGCTGGTCAACGTGATCGCGCCGATCATGACTTCGCCCGGCGGCGGGACGTGGCGGCAGGCCAGCTACCACCCGTTCGCGCTGACGTCGCAGTACGGCCGCGGCACGGTGCTGCAACTCGCGCTGCGGTCGCCGGTGCACGAGACCGCCGGGTTCGGCGAGGTGCCGCTGCTCGACGCGGTCGCGGTGGCCGGCGACGACGGCGGGGTGACGGTGTTCGCGGTCAACCGCGACCGGACGACGCCACTGGCTCTCGACATCGACGTGCGCTCCCTGCCGTCGCTGTCGGCCGCGACCCACGTGGCCGTCGCCGACGACGACCCCGACGCGATCAACACCCTTTCCGCGCCCGACCGGGTGGTCCCCCGGACCCTCGACGACCCGAAAGTCGACGGCGGCCGCCTCCAGGCCGTCCTGCCCCCGCTGTCCTGGAACATGCTCTGCCTCAGTTGATCCCGACTTCATCGGTACGGACCATCCCTGACCCGAAAACCATCGGTGGGCCCGGTTTCGCCGGGCGAGCTACCTGCAACGCAAGGCCGTTGCGCCGGCGCCGGGCTGATCCGGGACCCGGGCCGGCGGTGTCGGGTCTCGGTCGTAGGCGCTGTTGCGGTTCACACGGCCCAGTGAGAGGGGATCGCCGCTCACCGGGCCGCCGTGCTGCGCCATCGGCAGGTGGCAGGGGAGCCTTCGCCCGCTGGCCGAGACCGCGGTGGCGTGCCACTGGAGTGCCCCAGTGGCCGTCCGGCCTGTGGGCTCCTCTGAAGGTTCGGGGCGTCGGCTGGGGGCCGGGAGCACGTGGGTGCGGTTGTGAACGGGGACGGCCCGTACGAGAGAAAGGGGTTGATCTTCAGCCGGCGAGGGACGGGAACGAGGGGTCGTCAGCTGGCGCGCTCGGTGAGGTCGTCGCGCCAGCCGTGTTCGGTGGCGAGTCGGCGCGCGGTGGCGACGACCATGCGGACCGGGCGGGCCGGGTTCTGGACGCGCCAGAGCAGTGACCACGGGTAGCGGGGGACGGCCGGGACCAGCGGACGCCAGATCAGGCCCGGGACCGCGGTCGCGGCGGACTCGGGGGCGACCAGGACGCAGCGGGCCTCGTCGACGATGTCGGCGGCCGCGCGCAGGGTGGGCACGCTGCCGGGGTGCAGCGCCGGGAAGAAGCCGGCCGAGCGGCAGACCTCGGCGACGAACTCGTGGAATTCGGGGGCGCGCTCCTCGTCGACCAGCAGGAGCGTCTCGTGACGCAGCGCGGTCACCGGCACGCCCGCCAGGCGGCCGATCGGGTGGCTTCCGGACACCATCACGCCCAGCGGGTCGAGCCGGAACAGCTCCGATGCGATGGTCAGCGCCCCGACGCAGGCGCGGCCGACGCCCAGGTCGAGGCGGCCGTCGGCGATCATCCGGCATTGTTCCGGCACGCCCGCCTGGACCTGGTGGATCTCCAGCTCGGGATGTTCGGCCTGGACCGCGCGCAGGACCGGGCGGATCGCGTCGTACGCCTCGTCCAGCACCCCCACCCGCAGTGTCGGGGCGGCGGTGGCCAGCCCCTGTGCGACGCAGGCGGCGCGGTCGACGTGATCGAGGATGTCGCGGACCTCGAGCAGGAACCGCGCTCCGGCGGGGGTGAGGGCGACCTGGCGGTTGTCCCGGTCGACCAGCAGGACGCCGAGGGCCCGCTCGAGCCGCTGGAGTTGCTGGCTGAGGGCGGACGGCGCGATGTGCTCCCGGGCGGCGGCCCGCCCGAAGTGCAGTTCCTCGGACAGCGCGACGAAGTATCGCAACTGACGTAGTTCGATCCGGTTGACGGGCCGGCTTTCGGGCAGTCCCCGGTCAGGCGCGGGCCTCTCCGGAACGCCCCGGTGGTGCAGCGGCTCGTCCGGGATCGCCCGGACCGGCACCGTCGCGATCGGGTAACCGGTGGGCTCGCGCGTCGATGGTTGTCCGTGCCGGGGACTCATGGCCCGCCTCCTCGCTCGACGCCCGCGCCGCGATCGGTCGATGCGTTGCGGAAATTGTTATCGTTAACATTTGCGTCGTCAAGCTGTAACCAACGGTTAATCCACTGATGTGCAAAACACTGTTAGCGGTCACATCAGGTTTCCGGGGCGTGCCGGCTCGCGCTCGGCCGGGGCACCCGGTTCGGTCCCCGTTTCAGGATCCGGGAAAGTCGGCCAACTCGACCAACTTAGTAGACAAGGAGGGAGATGGTCGGCGACACTCGGCCCATGGACGTGACCCTCGCGCTGGCCGGGCTCGGTGTCGGCATCATCGTCGGCCTCACCGGCATGGGTGGTGGGGCGCTGATGACTCCCATCCTGGTGCTCTTCTTCGGCGTGCCCCCGATCGCCGCCGTCTCCAGCGATCTGGCCGCGAGCGCGGTGATGAAACCCTTCGGCGGCTTCGTGCACGCCCGGCGGGGCACGGTCAACTGGCGGCTGGCCGGCTGGCTCTGCCTGGGCAGTGTGCCGAGCGCGTTCACCGGGGTCCTGCTGCTGCGCCTGATCGGCAACGAGGCAGCCATGCAGACCGCCATCAAGATCGCTCTGGGTGTCGCCCTCCTGCTGGCCGCCGGCGGCCTGGTCCTGAAGGCCTGGACGACCCGGCGCCGCGGGGACACCGGCCTCGCCGCGACCGAGATCCAGGTGCGACCGCTCCCCACGCTGCTGCTGGGCGCGGCCGGCGGCCTGGTGGTCGGCTTGACGTCGGTCGGCTCGGGTTCGCTGATCATGGTGATCCTGCTGGCCATGTACCCCCGACTGCGCGCCAACGATCTGGTCGGCACCGACCTGGTGCAAGCGATCCCGCTCGTCGTGTCGGCCGCGCTGGGCCACGCCCTGTTCGGCGACCTCAAGCTCGACATCGCCGGCGCGGTTCTGGTCGGCTCCATCCCCGGGGTGCTGATCGGTGCCCGCATCTCGTCGCGGGCCCCGGTCGGGCTGGTCCGCGTCGCCCTCGTCGTGGTCCTGCTGGCCAGCGCACTCAAGCTGCTCACCGTCAGCACCACGCTGACCCTGGTCGTGACAGGCGCCGCCCTGCTCGTCGCCGTCGCCGTCGTCACCCGGGGGCGTCTGTCCTCCCCTGCCGAGATCGCCGACCAGGCGGGGCCCGAGGCTGTCCGCACCGAAGTGTCGGCATAGGGCGACCTGCCGCGACCGGCCGGGCGGCTTGCGGCAGTCCGGCGGTAGAGCACGACGGCGGCGAGCAGGCCGGTCAGAACCGCCGTGACCATGCCAGCAGTGACGCGCGCGTCGGCCGAGCTGCCGTCGATCTGATCGCGGTCAGCGGGGCACCACTTTCTCGACGGCCCACTGGCGCCAGTTGTCGAGTTTGTGCTGGACGGTGGCGAGTTGATCGGCGACCGGGCCGGGGCCGGTGGAACCGGGCGTGACGCGGGCGGCGAGGGCCGACCGCACCGACAGCACCTCGCGTACCGACGGGTCGAGGTGCTCGCTGATCGTCTTCAGGTCGTCGTCGGACACGTCGTCGAGCTCGCACCCGCGGGCCGAGCACAGCGCGACCAGCCGGCCGGTGATCTCGTGGGCGTCGCGGAACGGAACTCCCTTACGCACCAGCCAGTCGGCGACCTCGGTGGCCAGCGAGTACCCGACCGGGGCGGCGGCGGCGAGGCGGTCCACCCGTACGGTCATGGTGGAGATCATCCCGGCCAGTGCGGGCAGCAGGAGTTGCAGCGTGTCGACCGCGTCGAAGGCCGGCTCCTTGTCCTCCTGCATGTCCCGGTCGTACGTCAGGGGCAGGCCCTTGAGCATGGTCAGCACCGTGACCAGTCCGCCGATCAGCCGGCCGCTCTTGCCCCGGGCCAGCTCGGCGATGTCCGCGTTCTTCTTCTGCGGCATGATCGACGAACCGGTGGCGAACGCGTCGTCGAGCTCCACCCACCCGAACTCGGTCGACGTCCAGAGCACCACCTCCTCCCCCAGACGGGACAGGTGCACGCCGATCAGCGCGGTGATGAACAGGAACTCGGCCACGAAATCGCGGTCGGCGACCGCGTCCATCGAGTTCGCCGCGGGCGCGCTGAAGCCCAGTTCCTCGGCCACCGCGGCCGGGTCGAGCGGCAACGACGAACCGGCCAGCGCGCCGGAGCCGAGCGGCGATACCGCGGAGCGGACGTCCCAGTCCCGCAGCCGGTCCAGATCGCGCAGCAGCGCCTGGACGTGGGCCAGCAGCCAGTGCCCGAAGCTGACCGGCTGCGCGTGCTGCACGTGGGTCAGGCCCGGCGCGGGTGTGTCGACGTTGCGCTCGGCCTGCTCGGTCAGCGCGTCGGCCAGCTCGACCAGCGACACGGCGACGCCGCGGGCGTGGTCGCGCAGGTACAGCCGCAGGTCCGTGGCCACCTGATCGTTGCGGGACCGACCGGCGCGCAGCTTGCCGCCGAGCGCGCCGAGCCGTTCCAGCAGTCCCCGTTCCAGGGCCGTGTGCACGTCCTCGTCCTCGACGGCCGGGCGGAACTCGCCGGTGGCGCAGGCCTGTTCGAGGTCGTCCAGGGCGGCCAGGATCTTGCCGAGCTCGTCCGGGTCGAGCAGTCCGGCACGGGCCAGCACTCTGGCGTGGGCCCGGGACGCGAGCAGATCGTACGGCGCGAGCCGCCAGTCGAATTGCACGCTGACGCCGAGCCGCGCGAGGGCCTCGGCCGGGCCGCCGGTGAACCGGCCACCCCACAGCCGTGTCGGCACGTCGCTGTCCGCCACACCTTCTCCTTGCTGGTCACACGAAGTAAGTGTCGACCCTACCGCGTACTACAGTGGCCGAGATGACGAGCACGCCCCCGGTAGATCTGCACGCCGACGTGATCTCCCTGACCCGTACCCTGTGCGACATTCCGTCGGTCAGCGGCGACGAGCAGCGGATCGCCGATGTGGTCGAGGCGGCCCTCCGCGCGGTGCCGCACCTCGAGGCGTTCCGCGACGGGGACGCGGTGGTGGCCCGGACCACGCTGGGCCGGCCGTTCCGGGTGCTGCTGGCCGGTCACCTCGACACCGTCCCGATCGCCGGCAACCTGCCGGTGGCCGTCGACGGCGACGTCCTGCGCGGGCGCGGCACGGTCGACATGAAGGGCGGCATCGCCGTGATGCTGGCCCTGGCCGCCCGGCTGGCCGAGCCGCGGTACGACGTGACCTACGTGTTCTACGACCACGAAGAAGTCGCCTCCCGCCTCAACGGGCTCGGCCGGCTCGTCCGCACCCACCCGGAATGGCTGGCCGGCGACTTCGCCGTGCTCGGCGAGCCGTCCAACGCGATGGTCGAGGGCGGATGCCAGGGCACCATGCGGATACGCGTGACCGTGCCCGGGGTGGCGGCTCACTCGGCCCGCTCGTGGATGGGCAGCAACGCCATCCACTCGGCGGGCGCGGTGCTCGACGTGCTCCGCGCCTACGAGCCGCGGCAGCCGGTGGTCGACGGCCTGCAGTACCGGGAAGGCCTCAACGCCGTCCGGATCACCGGCGGTGCGGCCGGCAACGTCGTTCCCGACGAATGCGTCGTGCACGTCAACTACCGCTTCGCTCCTGATCGGAGCCCGGACGAGGCGGAACGGCACCTGCGTGACCTGTTCGCCGGGTACTCGGTGGATGTCGAGGACGTCGCTCCCGGCGCCCGGCCGGGCCTCGACCACCCGGCGGCCAAGGAGTTCGTGGCCGTGGTCGGCCGGCCGGTGAGCGCCAAGCTCGGCTGGACCGACGTGTCGCGCTTCGCCGCGCTCGGCATCCCGGCGGTCAACTACGGTCCCGGAGATCCGCTGCTGGCGCACAAGGACGACGAGCACTGCCCGATCCCCGCCATCCGGGACGCCCTCGAGGTTCTCCGTAACTGGCTGGAGTAACGGGCCGCAGGGGTGCCATCCGGGCCCACGAAACCGGTGACGACACCGATACAGTGCAGTGTGCCCGCTTGCCGGCCGGCTTCCTCAGTCGACCGGCTTCTCGCCCTCCGCGGCGACCCGGGCGATCGCCCCCGGCATCGCGTACATGTGGGCGAACGCGCGAGCCTCCTCGCCGGTCCACAGTGACGAGCCGTACCCGTAGACGACGCCCTGGCGCGCGGCCGCGTCCAGCAGGCTGTACGGGCTGCGGCTGCCGAGCACCACGATGCTTCCCCGGTGGAGCCGCACCCGGACGTCGCCGGTCACCCGGCTCTGGCTGGAGTCGAGGTAGGCGCGCAGGTCGTCCAGGATCGGGTCGTAGTACACGGCCTCGTGCAGCAGGTCGCCGTACGTCGTCCCGAGCGTCGCCTTCGTCGCCTGCTGCCGGTTGCTGAGCACCAGGCGCTCGAGTTCGCGGTGGGCGGCGATCAGGATCAGCATGCCCGGCGCCTCGAATCCGACACGGGCCAGGTTGCCGACCATCGTCGATCCCATGTGGATGCCGCGGCCGACACCGTGCAGGCCGCCGAGCGTGTTGAGCGCCTTGAGGATGGCGTAGTTCGGCGTGCCCGGACCGGTGCCGTCGAGCGCGACGCCATCGGCGGTGGTGGCCGCGACGACCTCGCCCCGGTCGAACGAGAGGACCAACTCGATCCCCGCCGCCGGTGCGTCGTCAATCGCGCGGGTGTAGGTCCACGCATTCTCCGGCAGGTAGTCCCAGGATCCGTACGTCTCGCCGCCGCCGATGGTCGTGCCGATCAGGCCCTCGTTGATCGAGTAGGTGGTCGTCTTGGCGCTCACCTCGAACCCGTGCTGCTTGAGGACGTCGGTCTCGAACTCCCGGGTGAGCCGCTCGTCACGGATCGGGGTGACGATGTCCAGGTGTGGCGCGACCGCGCGGATCACCGCGTCGTAGCGGACGTGGTCGGCCCCGGCCCCGGTGGAGCCGTGCGCCACCGCGTCGGCGTCGTTCTCCAGGGCGACCTGCACCACCTTCTCCGCCTGGATCATCCGTTCCGCGCCCACACAGGACGGATAGCCGCCGTTGCGCAGGTAGTTCGCCTTGATGCCGTAGGTGATCACCCGGGCGTACAGCTCATCGCGGGCATCGACGACAACGTGCTTGGCCGAGCCGAGTTCCTCGGCGCGAGCCCGGACCGACTCCCCTTCGCCGCTGTGCAGGCCGCCGGTGTCGATGTTGGCGGTGAGCACTTCCCAGCCCTGCTCCCGCAGCGAGACGAGGGCGTACGAGGTGTCCAGCCCGCCGGAGAAGGCGAGGACGATCTTGCGCTTGGTCATGTGGCGATTCCCGGGTAGTGATGGACGGAGGTCAGGAGCGGGGGCGTTCCAGGATCGGCACACAGGTGCGGCCGCCATCGGTCAGGTGACCGGGCGCGAGCACGAAGAACTCGCTCTCCCCGGCCTCGACCGCCTTCTGCATGGCGCTCTGCCGTTCGTGATCGAACGGGTCCAGCAGGAACGACGGCTCGGCGCCGCCGGCGTCGGCGCCGGCGGTGAAGTCGCTCTCGTAGACGAACGAGCCGGGCGACGTGTGGAACGGCACGGTTGCGACCAGGATACGCAGCGGCCCGAAGCGGGTGTGCACTTTCAGGGCGCTGTTGTCGTACTGGGTGACGCCGTCGAGCCGGGCCGCCCGGTAGGCCGACAGGGCCAGCGCCTTCGCCGCCTGGCCCAGGCCGACCGCGGGCATCAAAGACCACAGCGACCAGCCGACCCAGGTGCCGGGGGCAGCGCTCGGCGCCGCGCAGTAGCCGCCGACCGGCACCGGCCCGGTGTAGCCGGACGCTTTCATGGTGTCCTGCACCTCGCGCAGCAGGTGCTTGACGTCGGTGTCGAAACGGAAGGTGGATCGCTCGACCATCGTTGCGAACGTGTCCTGCGGCAGTCCGGCGATCACAGCGGCCGACGGCATCAGGATCAGGTCCACCATCACCCACTGCGGCATGGGGATTCCCCGGTCACCGAACGCGATGCCGTTGATCACGTTGAACAGGTTGAGGAACTCACGGGTGGACCAGGACCCGGTCGCGGTCTCGGTGAAATCGAGCCACGTGAGCCGGTGCCCGTACGGCGTCTCGTTGAGGTGCTCGCGAAGTGTCCCGTTGGAGGCGAGGAAGAACTCGACTTCCTGGTTCACCAGGCTCTGGACGTGATCGGCGAAGTCGGGGAAGTGGACCTCGACCGGCGAGTCCGAACGTTGCTCGGTCACAATGACGGCTCCTGATGGACGGAATTGGATCGGCTCCAGCCGCCCAGCTTGTCGGCGAGCACGGCGCCGGAGCCCTGGCCGGTGTCCCGGGCCACCACGAAAATGGTGTCATCACCGGCAATGGTCCCGACGACGTCCGCCAGCCCGGCGCGGTCGAGCGCGCTGGCGAGGAACTGCGCCGCCCCCGGTGGGGTGCGCAGCACCGCGATGTTGCCGCTGGCGTCCACACCGGTGACCAGCTCCCGCAGAAGGCGCAGCAGCCGGGCCGGCCCCTGGTCGTGGTCGCGGAGCAGCCGGGTGCCGTCCTCCGGGATCAGGTAGGCCCCGCCCACCTTGATCGCGTTGAGCTCCTCCAGGTCGCGCGACAGGGTGGCCTGGGTGATCGCCACGCCCTCGTCGGCGAGCATGTGCGCCAGCTCGGTCTGTGACTTGATCGGACCGAGCCGCACCAGCTCGACGATCCGGGCGTGCCGGGCCGCCTTGGTGGACGCTGACGGCGCGGTCACGAGGACTGCTCCACCAGCCAGGCGAGCAGGGCCTTCTGCGCGTGCAGGCGGTTCTCGGCCTGGTCGAAGATGGCCGACTGGGGGCCGTCCATGACGTCGTCGGTGATCTCCTCGCCGCGGTGGGCGGGCAGGCAGTGCAGCACGATCGCGCCGGGCGCGGCCGCGGCGAGCAGGTCCTTGTTGATCTGGTACGGCCGGAACGGCGTCAGCCGGTCCAGCCCGTCCGACTCCTGCCCCATCGACGTCCAGGTGTCGGTGGCCAGCACGTCGGCGCCGGCCGCGGCCTCGTACGGGTCCCGGAGTACGGCCACCGAGCCTCCGGCGCCGGCCGCGATCTCGACCGCCCGGGCCACCACCGCCGGCGAGGGGCCGAAGCCGTCCGGCCCGGCCACCCGGACGTGCATGCCCGCGGTCGCGCCGGCCAGCAGGTACGACGCCGCCATGTTGTTGGCCGCGTCGCCGAGGTAGGCCAGCGTCCGCCCGGCGGTCGAGCCCAGCCGTTCCCGCACGGTCTGCAGGTCGGCCAGAAGCTGACACGGGTGGAAGCCGTCGGTCAGCGCGTTCACCACCGGCACCCGCGACCCGGAGGCGATCTCGGCCAGCCGGTCGTCGCCGAAGGTCCGCATGACGATCGCCGACGTGTACCGGGAGACCACCTGACCGGCGTCGGCCAGGCTCTCGCCCCGGCCGAAGTGGGTGCTGCGGGTGTCCACGATGATCGGGTTGCCGCCGAGCTCGGCGATGCCGGCCTCGAACGACAGCCGGGTCCGCAGGCTGGGCTTGTCGAACAGCACCGCCACCGATTTCGGACCGGCCAGGATGCGGTAGGCGAACCGGTCGGCCTTCATCGCCGCGGCCAGGTCCAGCACGGCGGACTGCTCGGCCGGGGTCAGGTCGTCGTCGCGGAGGAAGTGCCGGATCATCAGGCACCGTCCAGGGCGGCCGGGAGCGCGGCCAGGAACGCGTCGGCCTGTTCGGCGGTGACGACCAGCGGCGGCGCGAGCCGGATGACGCCGGGCTGCACCGCGTTGACCAGGAAGCCGGCATCCCGCAGCCCCGCGACGACCGCAGCCGCCGCCGGCCGGGTGAGCTCGATGCCGAGCAGCAGGCCGGCCCCGCGCACCCCGGCGACCAGCGGGTGCCCGAGCGCCTCGATGCCACGGCGGATCTGCTCGCCGACCCGCTTGACGTGGTCGAGCAGCCCCTCCCCGGCGATGGTCCGGATGACGGCGAGGGCGGCCGCGCAGCTGACCGGGTTGCCTCCGAACGTGGTGCCGTGCGAGCCCGGGCCGAAGAGATCGGCGGCGGGCCCGAAGGCCAGGCAGGCGCCGATCGGCAGGCCGCCGCCGAGGCCCTTGGCCAGCGTCACCACGTCGGGCTCGACGCCGTCGGCCTGGTGCGCGAACCAGTGCCCGGTACGCCCGATCCCGGTCTGCACTTCGTCCAGCACCAGCAGCGCGCCGGTGGCGGTGCAGATCTCCCGGGCCGCGGAGAGGTAGCCGGGTGGCGGGACGACGACGCCGTTCTCGCCCTGGATCGGTTCCAGGATGACCATCGCCGTCTCGCCCGTCACCGCCGCCCGCAGCGCCGCAGCGTCGCCGTACGGCACGTGGGTGACCTCGCCCGGCAGCGGCCGGAACGGATCCGCCTTGGACGGCTGCCCGGTCAGCGCGAGCGCGCCCATCGTGCGGCCGTGGAAGCCGCCCTGGGCCGCCACCACGTGGGTCCGGCCGGTCAGCCGGGACAGTTTGAACGCGGCCTCGTTGGCCTCCGCGCCCGAGTTGCTGAACAGCGCCCGCCCGGGGCGGCCGGCCAGCGCCAGCAGCAACTCGGCCAGCGCCACCGGCGGCTCGGCGACGAACAGGTTGGAGACGTGCCCGAGAGTGGCGATCTGCTGCGTCACCGCGGCGACCACGGCCGGGTGGGCGTGGCCGAGCGCGTTCACCGCGATGCCGCCGAGCAGGTCGACGTACTCGCGGCCGGACTCGTCGGTCAGCACGGCGCCCGAACCCTGGACCAGGGCCAGCGGCGGGGTGCCGTAGTTGTCCATCAGGGACGCGGACCACCGGTCGATGAGCGTCATGACGGGATCACCATCGTGCCGAATCCTTCCGAGGTGAAGACTTCGAGGAGGGTCGAGTGGGCCACCCGCCCGTCGACCACGTGCGCCGCCGGCACGCCGCCCTGCACCGCGCGCAGGCAGGCCTCCATCTTGGGGACCATGCCGGACTGCAGCCCGGGCAGCAGTTTCTCCAGGTCGCCGGCGGTGATCTGGCTGATCAGCGACGCGGTGTCGGGCCAGTCGGAGTAGAGGCCGGGCACGTCGGTGAGGACGACCAGCTTGCGGGCCCGCAGCGCGACGGCGAGCGCGGCGGCGGCGGTGTCGGCGTTGACGTTGTGCACCACGCCGGCGGCGTCGGGGGCCACGGTCGCGACCACCGGGATGCGCCCCGCGGCGATCAGGTCGTCGACGGCCGAGGTGTCCACCGTGTGCGACGTCGCCGACCTGGCCGATGTCGACCGGTTCGCCGTCCACGATGGCCTGCCGGCGGACCGCGGTGAACAGCCGGGCGTCCTCGCCGGACAGTCCCACGGCGAACGGGCCGTGCTCGTTGATCAGGCCGACCAGTTCCCGGCCGACCTGGCCGGTGAGCACCATCCGGACCACGTCCATCGCTTCCGGGGTGGTGACCCGCAGGCCGCCTTTGAACTCGCTGGCGATACCGAGCCGCTCGAGCATGACGTTGATCTGCGGGCCGCCGCCGTGCACCACGACCGGCTTGATGCCGACGTGGCGCAGGAACACCATGTCGGCCGCGAACGCCCGCTGCAGCTCGGGGTCGATCATGGCGTTCCCGCCGTACTTGACGACCACGGTGCTGCCGGGAACCGTTCCAGCCACGGCAGCGACTCGATCAGGACGGCGGCCTTCTCGTGCGGGGTCATGACGAGTACGCCGAGTTCTCGTGCACGTACGCGTGGGACAGGTCGGACGTCCAGATCGTCGCGGCGATCTCGCCCTCGTGCAGGTGGACGGTGATGGTCACGTCCCGGCCGCTGAGGTCGACCTTCGACCGGTCCTCGGCGGCGCGCCCCGGCCTTGCCGACCCAGACGCCGTTGATCGCCGACGTCGACCCGGTCAGGCTCGAACGCGGCCTTGGTGGTGCCCACCGCGGCCAGGATGCGGCCCCAGTTCGGGTCGTTGCCGAACAGCGCGGTCTTCACCAGGTTGTTGCGGGCGATGGTGCGGCCCACCTCGACCGCGTCGGCCTCGCGAGGCCGCGCCCTGGACCTCGATGGCGATGTGCTTGGTGGCGCCCTCGGCGTCGGCGATGAGCTGCTGGGCCAGGTCGTGGCAGACCGCGGTGACGGCGGCGGTCAGCTCCTCTGCGCGACGGCTGGACGTCGGAGGCGCCGCTGGCCAGCAGCAGCACGGTGTCGTTGGTGGACATGCAGCCGTCGGCGTCGATCCGGTCGAAGGTGAGCCGGGTCGCCTCGCGCAACGCCGCGTCGAGCGCGTCGACGCCGGCCGACCGCGTCGGTGGTCAGCACCACCAGCATGGTGGCCAGCGCCGGGGCGAGCATGCCGGCGCCCTTGGCCATGCCGCCGACCGACCAGCCGTCGCCGGTGACGACCGCGTTCTTGGCCACGGTGTCGGTGGTCATGATCGCCTCGGCCGCGTCGGCCGCCGCCGGCCCGGCCGAGGCGCCTTGGACCGCGCTCGGTGACGCCGGGCAGCAGCTTGCCCATCGGCAGCAGCTCGCCGATCAGGCCGGTCGAGCAGACCGCGACGTCGCCGGCGCCGATCAGCGGCGGCTTGGGCGCGGCCGCGCAGGACGGCCGCGGTGTGCTCGGCGGTGGCGTGGGTGTCGCGGAAGCCCTGCGGTGCCGGTGCAGGCGTTGGCGCCGCCGGAGTTGAGCACGACCGCGCGGACCACGCCGCCCTTGAGGACCTGCTGGCTCCACAGCACCGGGCGCGGCCTTGACCCGGTTGCCGGTGAACACCCCGGCCGCGATCGCGTCGGGGCCGTCGTTGACGATCGAGGGCCACGTCCCGGCCGCCGGAGGTCTTCAGCCCGGCGGCGACGCCGCTGGCCCGGAAACCCTTGGGGCTGGTGACGGTCACGGGGCCACTCCGAACACGGACAGGCCGGTGGTCTCGGGCAGGCCGAGCATGAGGTTGGCGCATTGCACGGCCTGGCCGGCGGCGCCCTTGCCGAGGTTGTCGAGCGCGCTGAGCACGACGATCCGGCCGGAGTCGAGGTCGGCGGTGACCTGCAGGTGGCAGGAGTTGGAGCCGGCCGTGGCGGCGGTGTGCGGCCGGACGCCCGTCGGGCAGCACGTGCACGAACGGCTCGTCGGCGTAGGCCGCCGCCAGAGCCGTCCCGGGCGTCGCCGCCGGTGGCGCACGGCGGTGACGGTGGCCAGGATGCCGCGCGGCATCGGCGCCAGCACCGGCGTCATCGACAGCGAGCGTGGCGCCGGTGGCCTGCTTGATCTCGGGCGACGTGCTGGTGGGCGCCGACCTTGTAGGGCGACAGGTCACCCATCACCTCGCTGCCGAGCAGATTGACCTTGGCCGACCGCCCGGCCCCGGAGGTGCCGGAGGCGGCCACCACCACGACGTCGTCGGGTGAGGCGACGCCGGCGGCGATCAGCGGAGCCAGCGCCAGCGTGATCGTGGCCGCGTAACAGCCGGTGGTGGCCACCCGGTCGGACGCGCGCGATCAGCGTCACGCGCGGCCGGGCAGCTCGGGCAGCCCGTAGGTCCAGGTGCCGGCGTGCGGGCCGCCGTAGTAGCGCGCCCAGGCCGCGGCGTCGCGCAGCCGGAAGTCGGCGCCCAGGTCGACGACCTTGACCCCGGCCGGCAGCTGCGCCGCCAGGGCCGCCGACTGCCCGTGCGGCAGGGCGAGGAAGACCAGGTCGGCGTCGCCGAGGGTGGCCGGATCGGTGGCCCCGAGCATCAGGTCGAGGCCGGTCAGCTGCGGGTGGACGGCGGCCACCGCGCGTGCCGGCCTGCGCGTGCGCGGTGGCCGCGACCAGGTCGAGCTCGGGGTGCCCGGCGAGCAGGCGCAGCAGCTCACCACCGGCATATCCACTGGCACCCGCGACCGCGACCCGAATTCCCATACCGACCTCCGCATGACTATGCAGAGAACCGTATCATCCCGGAGCCGCGCTCTGTCGGGTCGGGCCTGGTATGACTTACACCCATGGCCGATGAGACCTGATCCGCGTCCGGGAGACCGCCCTCGCTTACGCCGAGGCGGTCCGCAACACCCAGCGCTTCTTCGACCGCCTCGACGACACCGGCGACCCGTCCGCCCAGATCGAGTACGCCACGCTGGTCGAGCGGGAGAAGGAGGCCGAACAGTGCCCGGCTGGACGCGATCGAGGCGGCCGGCTTCGAAGTGCCCAGCATCGACGAGAGCGATCCGGACAACACTGAACAGTTCCGGAACCGATCAGGGTGGATTCGACCGTCTTCCGACCTGCGAGACTCACGATCGTTCACCGATAGTTTCGACGACCGCGCCGACGGTCGGTCGACCGGAGGCCGTGCGTGACCGCAGTTCTTCCGTACCGTGACCCTGCCCTGCCCGTGGAGCAGCGGGTCGACGACCTCCTGGGCCGGATGACCCTGCCCGAGAAGGTCGGGCAGATGCTGCAGCTCGACTCGCGCGGCGACCTCAAGGACATCGTCACGGGCAAGCTCGCCGGGTCGATTCTGCACACCTCGCCACAACGGCTGCTCGAGTCGCTCGACCTGGTGGCCGAGACCCGACTCGCGATTCCCGCTGCTGACCGCCGAGGACTGCATCCACGGGCACTCGTTCTGGCCCGGGGCCACGATCTTCCCGACCCAGCTCGCGATGGCCGCGACCTGGGACGCCGACCTGCTCGAGCGAGTCGCCCGGGTAACCGCGGTCGAGGTGTCCGCGACCGGCATCCACTGGACCTTCTCCCCTATCCTGTGCATCGCGCGGGACCTGCGGTGGGGCCGGGTGGACGAGACGTTCGGCGAGGACCCGTACCTGATCGGCGAGCTCGGCGCGGCGATGGTCCGCGGCTACCAGGGCGGCGGCCTGGACGACCCGACCGCGATCCTGGCCACGGCCAAGCACTTCGCCGGGTACTCGGAGACCCAGGGCGGCCGGGACGCCAGCGAGGCCGACATCAGCCGGCGGAAGCTGCGGTCGTGGTTCCTGCCGCCGTTCGAGCGGGTGGCGCAGGAGGGCGTACGCGTCTTCATGCTCGGCTACCAGTCGATGGACGGCGTGCCCATCACCGCCAACAAGTGGCTGCTCAACGACGTGCTGAAGCAGGAGTGGGGGTTCACCGGCACGCTGATCACCGACTGGGACAACGTCGGCCGGATGGTCTGGGAGCAGCGGGTCTGCGCCGACCTGAGCCGAGGCCGCCGCCCTGGCCGTGCAGGCCGGCAACGACCTGGTGATGACCACGCCCGGGCTTCTTCGAGGGCGCGCAGGAGGCGGTCGGCCGACGGGCCTGACTCGCCGAGGCAGAGATCGACGCCGCCGTACGCCGGATCCTGCGGCTGAAGTTCGAGCTGCGGCCTCTTCGAGAACCCGCGGGCGCCCGACCCGGAGCGGCAGCGGCTGGTGATCGGCAGCGCCGAGCACGCCGAGCTCAACCTCGAGGTGGCGCGGCGATCGCTGGTGCTGCTTCGCAACGACGGCCTGCTGCCGCTGGATCCGGAGACGGCCGGACCAGAGACTCGCGGTGCATCGGCCCCAACGCCGACGACGTCGTCCGCCCAGCTCGGCGACTGGGCCGGCGACTCCGGCCAGGTCGACTGGATGCCGGACGGCCACCCGCGGGAGCTGACCGAGACGGTGCTGGACGGCCTCCGCGCCCTGGCCCCGAAGACCTGGACATCGTGACGTACGCCCGCGGCGCGGACATCGAGATGCCTCGCCCCCGACCCGGCCGGCGCCGCTGCTACCCGGACGGCCAGCCGCGGCCGCCGATCTCGCAGCCGGCCCCGGTCGACCCGGACGCCGATCGCGGCCGCGGCGGCCGCCGCGCCGCGATGCCGACTACGCGGTCGTGGTGGTCGGCGACACGGTCGCGCTGACCGGCGAGGGCCGTTCCACCGCGACCCTGGAACTCCAGGGCGGCCAGGTCGCGCTGCTGGACGCGATGGCCGCCACCGGCACGCCGATGATCGTGGTGCTGATCACCTCGAAGCCGGCCGCGCTGCCGCCGTCGGCGCTGACGGCGCGGCCGCCATCGTGCAGGCCTTCAACCCGGGCATGCGCGGCGGCCGGGCGATCGCCGAGCTGCTGCTCGGCCTGATCGAGCCGAGCCGGTCGCCTGCCGATCTCGGTCGCCCGCCACGTCGGCCAGCAGCCCGTCTACTACAACCAGCTACGCGGCCAGCACGGCAACCGGTACGCCGACCTCACCCAGGAGCCGCTGTTCGTCTTCGGCGAGGGGCTGAGCTACACCACGGTCGAGTACGCCGAGCGCCGGACGATCGAGTGTCCGTGGACGAGGTGATCCGGGCGACGGTCCGGCTCACCAACACCGGCGCCCGGCCGGCGCTGGAGACCGTCCAGGCGTACGTCAGCGACCTGGTCACCAGCGTGACCTGGGCCGAGCAGGAGCTGAAGGCCTACCGTGCAGGTCGAGGTGCCGCCGGGCGCGACGGCCGACGTGCCGATCGAGGTGCCGGTGGCGGCGTGCACGCTGGTGACCGCGGACGGCCGCCGGGTGGTCGAGCCGGGCGAGTTCGAGCTGCGTGTCGGCCCGAACTCCCGCGACGTGCGGGCGGCCCGCTTCCGGATCGGTTCCTAGCCGCTGGACGTGCCGGCGCTGGACGACGTGCAGAGCTTCCAGATCCGGCACGACACGGTCGCCGGAATCTCGGCGTAACAGCGGCGGCATATTCTCCGGCTCATGGTGGAGGCCGCGGAGCTGTCGGTGAGGACCCTCGGCGAATGCCGGATCGAGTCGCCGCTGGGCTTTATTACCCGTACGGGCACGACGCAGCACTACGTCGGCGAGTCCGACCGCGTGCTCTACGACGACACCCTGGCCATGGTCGGCGCCCGCGGCGGCGGGGAACTGCCGTCGTTCGAACCGGGCGGACCGCGGCGGCGGATCTTCTTCGACCCGTCCAAGATCCGGGCCGGCATCGTCACCTGCGGCGGCCTGTGCCCGGGCCTGAACGACGTGATCCGCGGGCTGGTGCTGTCGCTGACCACGCAGTACGGGGTGCGCCGGATCCTCGGCTTCCGGCACGGCTACCAAGGGCTGGTCCCGCGGCACGGGCACGACGTGATCGAGCTCACCCCGGAGCGGGTCGAGTACATCAACGAGCACGGCGGCACCATCCTCGGCACGTCCCGCGGGACTCAGGACCCGGACGAGATCGTCGACTGCCTGGACCAGCTCGGCGTCAACATCCTGTTCGTGATCGGCGGCGACGGGTCGATGCGGGGCGCGCAGCGGATCGCGGCCGCGGTCACCGCACGGGACCGGCGGATCGCGGTCGTCGGCGTGCCCAAGACCATCGACAACGACATCCCGTACATCGGGCACAGCTTCGGTTTCCAGACCGCGTTCGGCAAGGCGACCGAGACCATCCGGGCCGCGCACGTGGAGGCCACCGCGCAGCCCGGCGGGATCGGGCTGGTCCAGCTGATGGGCCGGCACAGCGGATTCATCGCCTGCTACGCCGCGCTGGCCGTGAACGACGCCGACTACGTGCTGATCCCCGAGGTGCCGGTCGACCTGGACGGGTTCCTGCCGCACCTGGCCGCCCGGGTGAAGGATCGGGGCCACGCGCTCATCGTCGCGGCCGAGGGCGCCGGCCAGGAATACCTGGCGGCCCAAGGCACCGACGCCTCCGGCAACCAGCGGCTGGGAGACTTCGGAAACTACCTGCGCACCCGCATCCTGGACCATTTCCGTACGGCCGGGGCCGAGGTCAACCTCAAGTACATCGACCCGAGCTACACCATCCGCAGTGTGCCCGCCAACCCGTACGACAGCGGGTACTGCCTGCGGCTGGCCCAGGCGGCCGTGCACGCGGCCATGGCCGGGCGCACCGAGATGGTGGTCGGCCGGTGGGGCAACCGGTTCGTGCACGTGCCGATCCCGCTGGCCGTGGGCAGCCGCAACCAGGTCGACCCGGACGGCGACCTGTGGATGTCGGTGCTGGAGGCGACCGGCCAGCCGTCCTTCTGATCGTGCCCGGTTCTGCCATATTCAGCCGGTGCGTAAATTGCTCACCGCGGTCGCCCTGGTCGCCGCGCTCGGCGTGCTGGTCCTGGCCGGGTGCGATCTGTGGGTACGGGCCGGGGCGCGCGGCCACACCTACACGATCGGCGATGTGCCCGCCGCCCCGGTGGCGCTCGTGCTCGGGGCCGAGGTGTACGCCGACGGGCAGCCGTCGCCGTTCCTGGTGGCGCGGCTCGACATCGCCCGGCGGCTGTACGCGGCGGGCAAGGTCAAGGCCGTGTTGCTGTCCGGCGACCACAGCCGGTGGGAGTACAACGAACCCGGCGCGATGGCCACCTGGCTGCGCTCGCACGGCGTCCCCGAACAGCGGATCGTCGTCGACTACGCCGGTTTCGACACGTACGACTCGTGCGCGCGGGCCCGGCGGGTGTTCGGCGTGCGGCATGTGATCGTGGTGACCCAGACGTACCACCTGGACCGGGCGGTGACGCTGTGCCGGCGGCTGGGGGTGACGGCCGATGGGGTCGGCGACGACTCGGTCCGGATCTACCGCGACCCCTGGTACCACAGCGCGGCCCGCGAGCGCGGGGCCGTGGTCAAAGCGGCCTTCGATGTCGTCTCGCACCGCGACCCGGTCTTCCTCGGCCCGCACGAGCCCGGCGTCGACCAGGCTCTCGGCGGATAGGTGGCCGCGGCCCGCACCTGGCCGCCGGCCGCGGACGAACGGCCGGTGATCGAGCGCCCCGCGTATCCGCCGGGAATCAGCCGACCGAAGCGAAGTGATCGAGGGGACCGCGGCCGGCGCCCAGGGTCCACCGGGCGCCACCGGTGACGGCCCGCCAGATGAATGCCTTGGCGAGCTCGACGGCGGCTTCGACGGGTTCGCCGCGGGCCAGGTGGGCGGCGATGGCCGACGCGAACGAGCAGCCACTGCCGTGATTGTTCGCGGTGTCGACCCGAGGCGCCCGTAGCTCGCGGAGCGAGCCGTGGTGCCAGAGGACATCGACCGCTTCGCCCGGGGTGTCGGCGACCGCGTGGCCGCCCTTCACGATCACCGTCGACGGGCCGAGGGCGGCCAGTGCCGTGGCCGCGTCCCGCTGGTCGGCCAGAGTCCGGATCGGCCGGCCGAGGAGCACCTCGGCTTCCCGGAGGTTGGGCGTGATCACCATGGCGTACGGCAGCAGTTCCGCCACGTAGAGCCGTTCGGCCGCCGGTTCGAGAAGGCGGTCGCCGGACGAGGCCACCATGACCGGGTCGACCACGAGTCGGGGCAGCCGCCCGGCACCGGCCAGTTCCACGACGGCGCGCACGTTCTCCGTGGTGGCCAGCATGCCGGTCTTGACGGCCGCCACCGGCAGGTCGTCGAGCACGGCTTCGGCCTGGGCCCGGACAAAGTGCGCCGGTACGGCGTGGACACTCCGTACGCCGACGGTGTTCTGCGCCGTCAGCGCCGTGATGGCACTGGTACCGAACACTCCGAGGGCGGCGAACGTCTTGAGGTCGGCCTGAATACCCGCCCCGCCACCGGAGTCCGAGCCGGCGATCGTCATGGCGACGGGCGGATTGAGGCTCATGCGCGGAGCTCCTCGAGGTAGGCCGGGATCAGGGACGGGTCGCGCATGATCGGACCCATGACGGCGACGCCGTACGCACCGGCGGCCCGGCAGTCGGCCACCGTTTCGGGCGACACCCCACCCAGGGCGTACGCCGGCCGGCCGACGCGGACGAGGTCGGCCAGACCTCCGGGTCCGAGGGCCGGACCGTAACCGGGCTTCGACGGCGTCGGGTAGATCGGCGACACCAGCACGTAGTCGCACCGTTCGGCAACCGCCCGGTCGACCTCGGCTCCGTTGTGACATGAGCGACCGACCAGCCGGGGCCGGGGTTCCGGCATCGACTCGGCCGCGGCGAGATGCACCGCTCCCGAGTGGTCGGGCAGAGCCGGAGTGGCGACGATGAGCCAGCCGCCGACCGCGGCCAGCAGCGATCGGACGCGATCGGCCACCGCTTGCCGGTGCGGCGCGGGCAGGTCCCGGTCGCGCAGCAGAACGGCGCGGGCGCCGTGGTCGATGGCCCGCGCCAGGGTGGTCGTCAGGTCGCCGGCCGCCTGGGTGCGGTCGGTGACGACGAGGAGCCGTGGCCGTTTCACAGTTCGGGCCGCCCGGCATTCGGGGTCGATGCCTCGGCGTACCACCGTCGCGGGATGCGCCCCGCCAGGTGGGCCGCTCGACCGGCGCGAACCGCGTCCCGCATGGCGACCGCCATCAGTTCGGGGTCCCGGGCCCGGGTGACGGCCGACGCCAGCAGCACGGCGTCGCAGCCGAGTTCCATGGCGAGGGCGGCGTCCGACGCGGTGCCGATGCCGGCATCGAGCACGACCGGCACCGAGACCGACTCGCGGATCAGGGCGATGTTGTGCGGATTGCGGATGCCCAGGCCGCTACCGATCGGGGAACCCAGCGGCATCACCGCGGCGCACCCGACATCGGCCAGCCGGCGGGCGGTGACGGGATCGTCGTTGGTGTACGGAAGGACCACGAAGCCGTCGGCCACCAGTTGTTCGGCCGCGCCGAGCAGCTCGACCGGGTCCGGCAGCAAGGTGTCCTCGTCCCCGATGACCTCGAGCTTGATCCAGTTGGTCTCGAACGCCTCCCGGGCCAGGTGGGCGGTCAGCACCGCCTCGCGGGCCGTGTGGCAACCGGCCGTGTTCGGCAACAGCCTGACCTTGCACCGTTCGAGCACCGTCAGCAGCGGTACGCCGGTCGAGGCCTCGACGCGGCGCAAGGCCACCGTGACCAGCCGGGTGCCGGACGCGACGATGGCCCGCTCGAGAATGTCGAGGCTGGGTGCGCCGCCCGTACCGAGCAGCAGTCGAGAGTCGACGGCGTCGCCGGCGATGACGAGCTCGTCACCGGGTCGGGTGTGGTCCGCGGCGGTCATCCGCCCGCCACCGGGGCCAGCAGTTCCACCACGTCGTTCGCGGCGAGGGCGGTGCTCTCCCAGTCGCCTCTCGGCACCACCTCGCCGTTACGGGCGACGGCGACCTTCCGCTGTTCGCCGGAGCGGCTGCGAACCAGGTCGCCGACCGTCCAGCCGTCCGTCACGGCGATCGCGACGCCGTTCACGGTGAGTGTCATCCTGACCTCCTTGCTCCGGTGGCCTGCGCGGACCGGACGCCGCCCGCGGAGGCGAACCGTTCCCGGCTGAACCCCTGCGCCTCGGGCGGCAGCTCACCGTCGGCCAGATAGGCGGCGATGGCGTCGCCCGTCACCGGGGTCAGCAGGACGCCGTTCCGGTGATGACCGGTGGCCAGTACCAACCCGGCGGGCCCACCGGGCCCGATCGGACCGAGCAGCGGCGCGTTGTCCGGGGTGCCCGGGCGGAAGCGCACGATTGTCTCGGCCAGTTCGAGCTCGGAGACGCCCGGGACGACTTCGATCGCGTCGCGGAGCAGCCCGTACACCCCGCCGGCGGTGGGCGCCGGGTCGAACCCCAGTTCCTCGACCGTGGCGCCGACGATCACCTCGGCGGAGCCCACCGGCACCAGGTACACGCTGCGTCCCCGGACAAGGGCCCGGATCGTGCCGGTGAGCAGGCCATCGGCCCCGCGGAGACGCAGAATCTGTCCCTTGACCGGCCGGACCGGAATCCCGGGCACGGACGGCAGCGCGCCACTCCACGCGCCGAGCGCCAGCACCACGGAATCGCCGGCGACGACCTCACCGGTGGCCAGCCGTACGCCGGTGGCCCGTCCACGCTCCGTCTCCAGCGCGGCGACCGTGGCGTCGACGATCCGGGCGCCGGCCGCGGAGGCCGCCACCCGCAGGGCGGACCGCAAGCGGCGGGCATCGACCGAATGGTCGGTGGGCACGAGCATCGCGCCCCGCAGCCGAGGGGTCAGCCCCGGCTCCCGGCGGCGGGCCTGGCCGGGGGTGAGCCGCTCGACCGGCAGGCCGAGCTCCACGTGGAAGACGTGCAGGTCGTCCAGGGCCCGTTGGTCGTCGGCGTCGAAGCCCACCTGCAGAGTTCCGCTGGTACGCAAGCCGACGTCGACGCCGCTGGCCCGCTGGAGCTCCGCCACGAACGCCGGGTACCGGTCGAGCGAGGCCCGGCCGAGTCGCAGCAGATGCTCCTCGCCGTAGGCCGCCTCGGTGATCGGGGCGAGCATGCCGGCGGCGGCATGGCCGGCGCCCCGCTCGCCGTCGGCTTCGATGACGACGACGCGCAATCCTCGCTGCGCGCAACGCCACGCCACACTCAAGCCGATCAGTCCACCGCCGGCCACCACGACGTCCGTCATCGGACCAGCGCCCGTAACAGGCCGGCCGTCGCGCGGGCCGGATCGGACGCGTCGGACACGGCACCGACGACCGCCACGCCATACGCGCCGGCGGCCAGCAGCGCCGGCACCGCGTCGGCCGTGACCCCGCCGATCGCGATCACGGGTCGGGCCACCGCATGGGCCACCGCACCGATGCCGGCCGGACCGAGGGGCGTCGGCAGGCCGTCCTTGGTGGAGGTGGGGAAGGCCGGGCCGACACCCAGGTAATCCGCACCGTCGGCCACCAGCCGGGCGGCGTGGACGGGCTCGCGGGAGGTGCCGCCGATGAGGTGGGACGGTCCGGCGACACGTCGGACGGTCGCCACCGACAGGTCGTCGGCGCCGAGGTGGGTGCCATGAGCTCCGATCGCGAGCGCGATGTCGACCCGGTCGTTGACGATGCAGGTCGCGCCGTGTCGAGCGCAGGCCGCGATCAGTCGTACCCCGGCTTCGTACACCTGGCGGTCCGAACAGTTCTTGATCCGTAACTGGATCACCGGGGCCCCGGCCGCCAACGCCTGCTCGGCCAGGCCGAGTGCGTCCCGTCCGCCTCGGGCGTCGGTCAGCACGTGTAGCCGCCCGAGGGTCACGACCGCCGCCGCACGAACGCCGGAAGGCAGATGACCGCGGTCAGGCCGGCGGCGATGGCCAGACTGACCAGGGAGGCCGACCAGCCGTTGCCGCGGTCGATGCCGACGTCGGCCTGGCGGGCCGTCCACCAGCTGGTCCAGCCGGCGCCCTGGCCGGCGAAGAAGGTCGGCAGAGTCAGCTGGTACGCGATGAACCCGGCGAACCACGGCAGAAGCAGCAAGGGACGGCCCCGCGCGGTATCGGAAACGTCCCACTCGCCGCGCGGGGTGAGGAAATAGGCGACCACGAACACGCCGACCAGCGGCACGAAAACCGCACCGATGAGAAACAGGAACGGCTCGAACGCGGTGACGTCCACGGCGAACGCCAACCCCGTGGACAGAACACCGACCGCGACCGCCAGCAGCCGGCGATCCAGCCGGCCGGAGAGATTCTGCGCCGACACCGCGGTCGAGTAGACGTTGGCGAACGCCTCGTCCAGCTCGACCACCACCAGTACCAGCACCGCCACCGCTCCCAGCGGCACCTGCAGCAATGCGTCGATCACGTCGAGCCCAGCCGTGCCGTACGCGGCGAGCGCCAGCACGCCGAGGGTGAAGAACGCGACCGTGGCGACACCGTAGCCGATCGTGGTCCCGGCGAACGCCGTCCGACCGGTACGCACGTGCCGGGTGTAGTCCGCCGCCAACGGCAACCAGGAGATCGGCAGCGCGATCACGATGTCGGCCGCTGTCCAGAACGACGTCGCGGTGCCGCTGGTGAAGGGCGGCAGCGGATGCGACACCACGTGGACGAAGAGGTAGATCACGCCGGCCAGGGCGACCCAGACGGCGTACCGGGCCAGTAGGCGGACCGAACCGAGCGGGCGCAGCGCCATCAGGGTCGCCAACAACCCGGCCCCGATCACGAACGGCCACTTCGGCGCCCCCAGCAGCCGGGACGCGGCCTCGGCGATGATCACGATCTCGAACGTGGCCCACCCGACGCACTGGACCAGGTTGAACACCGTGGGCAGCGCGGACAACCGCCGGCCGAGCAGGCCGCGCAACAACACCATGGCCGGCACGCCCTCGCGCGCTCCAGCGGCAGCACCCAGTCCGAGCAGGACGGAGCCGATCACCGCTCCGACCAGGATGGCCGCGAACGTCGGCCCCAGCGGCCGGCCCGGCCGGGTCACATAGGCGGCGGCAACCGGCAGGAGCAGGCTGATACCCAGGTTGCCCCACAGACCCAGGGTGTCCCGCAGGCCGAGCAGCCGGGCCGGTGGTTCGGCCAGCGTCAACGGGGCATCGATCGCGGGCGTCGTCATGAATCTCCCTACGCCGGCATTACCCGGTCAGGTTCCAGCGGTCGGCGGCAAGTCAGCCACCCTCTCAGCCCGGTCAACTCCGAGCTCCCGTTCAATGCGGCCCACTGTACGCCGTCCCATCCGGACGCATAACCCGGAACCTGTGATCCTCCGGTCGGGCGCGGTAGCCACCCTCCATCGGAACGCCCCGGCGCCGGTGCCACTCTGGTCGACCTCCTGACGACCGATTCGTACTGCTGCCGGTGAGGTCGAGAATTTCGGCAGTTCCGCCGAGGGGGTGACGTATGGCCGATAGATCATGAAGGCGCTACCGGTGATCCTTATCGTCATGCACCAGGGGCGTACGTCAGCGGATTCGAACGTTTCAGCAGAAGGCGCCCGACCCGGTCCGGCGCGGCGGGGACGTCCCAGTTCGATATTGAGGAGCAGCGACTGTGCCCACCACCGTGAAGTCCGTCGACTTACCCGACGGCACGACCGCCCATGACGAAACCCTCGACCGCTGGTACGTCAAGAAGCCCACCGGCATGTTTCCTTGGCGGGGGAACAACGGGGAGAAGCTGACTGATTTCGAGGTTGACAATTTTCTGCGCTCGGGTCGGATAGTCGTGACGTTGCCGGAATAAAACAAATGGCACGTAGCCCAAGTTGATCATGCCTTTGGTTTGTGCGGGGGCCTGACCATGCCTGTCGACTGAGGTACGCCGTCGGCTGAAGTACCCTCGTCAGCGTGCCCGAGCTGCCCGAAGTCGAGTCCGCCCGTGCCGTCATCGAGCGGGCCGGGCTGGGCCGGCTGATCGTGGACGTCGACGACACCGACTCGTACGAGTGCCGCCCGCACGCCCCCGGCGAGATCAGGTCGGCGCTGGTCGGGCGGAAGCTGATCGCGGCCCACCGGCGCGGCAAGTCGATGTGGTGCGACACCAGCGACGACGGGCCGCTGCTGGGAATCCACCTGGGCATGTCGGGCAAGATCGTGATCGGCGGGCCGGACGGCAGGGAGCTCGACGGCGGCGACTACTGGGAGCGCGGGCGGAAACCGGGCGACTACCGGTACTCCCGGTTCGCGCTGACCTTCGACGACGGCGGCGCACTGATGCTGGTGGACCCGCGGCGGCTGGGGCGCGTACGGCTGGATCCGCCGTTGGACCCGCTCGGGCCGGACGCGCAGACGATCAGCCCGGCGGCGTTCCGCAAGGCCGTCACCCGGGGCAGCGCCCCGATCAAGGCCCGGCTGCTCAACCAGCACGCGCTGGCCGGGATCGGCAATTTGCTGGCCGACGAGATCCTGTGGCTGGCCCGGATCCATCCGGAGCGGCGGGTGGACGAGCTGACGCCGGAGGAGGTGGACCGGCTGCTGCGGGCCACCCGGCGGGCGATCCGCACCGCCATCGGCGACGGCGGGGTGCACACGCTGTCGGTGATCCCGTACCGGCGGGAGGGGGCGCGATGCCCGCGGGACGGCGGCCTGATGGTCCGCGGCACGGTCGGCGGCCGGACGACGTGGTGGTGCGCCACGGAACAGGTGCTCTGATGCGCCAGGCCTACGCCTACCAGGCGGTTCTCACCGGGGTGGAAGACGCCGCCGCCCCCGGCGCAGCGATCACGGTCGCATTGTGCGGCACGATCGACCATGAACCGCCGTGCCCGCTGGCCGCGCATCACACCGCGGCGGACCGCGACGGCGCGACCGTCACCCTGCGGATCCTGTTCGCGGCGGCGCCGGACCGGGTCCACCAGGTTCATCATCTGATCGACCAGGCACTCGCGGACGGCCCGTGGCGGCTGGTCCGGTCGGGCTGTGCCGACGTGGCCCCGGCGGACCGGGACCACGCACGACGACTACTTCACGCTCCGCGCAGGACCGCACCGTAACGCGACGCCACCGCGGCCACCGCCGCGTCCCGGGCGGAGACGGCTTCCTCCACGGTCAGGGTGCGGTCCGGCGCACGGAAAGTCAGCTTGTACGCCAGCGACCGCTGCCCGGCGCCGAGCTGGTCCGACTCGTACACGTCGAACAGGTGCAGCGACTCGAGCAGCTCCCCGGCGCCGGAAACGAGTGCCGCCTCCACCGCCGCAGCCGGCACGGATGCGTCCAGCACCAGCGCCACGTCGATCAGCGCCGGCGGGAACGTGGACATCCGGCGCGCCTCGGTCACCGGCGCCGGCGGGATCGCGGTCAGGTCGAGCTCCATCGCCGACGTCCGCTTCGGCAGTTCCAATGCGGCGACGACCGACGGGTGCAGCTCGCCGGCGTATCCGATCACCACGTCGTCGACGAGGATCTGGGCACAGCGGCCGGGGTGCCACGGGTCGTAGTCGGCCGCCCGCACCGACAGGCGCGATGCGGGGATGCCGGACGTGGCCACGACCGTACGGGCGGCTTCCACCGCGTCGGCCCAACCGGCCGCACGGCCCGCACCCCACCACCCCGCCGGCTCGATGTCGCCGGCCAGCACCGCGGCGACATGCCAGGGCTGCGCCGGCACGATCGCGTTGGCGGCGGCCCAGTCCCCATCGGACGGCGGGTGGTCGACGCCCAGCACCGGCGGCGCGACTGCGGTCAGGTGCGGGAGGAAGACCGTGCCGATCTCGTACAGGGCGACGTCGCGCACGCCCCGGCCGAGGTTGCGCTTCAGCGTGGCCAGCAGCGGTGGCAGCAGCGACGTGCGCAGCTGCGGCTCCTCCTCGCTCAGCGGGTTGATGATCCGCACCGCGCTGCGCCGGGGGTCGTCCGGGGTGAGCCCGAACGCGTCGTGCGTGGCCGGGTTGACGAACGGGTAGGACAGCACCTCGACGTACCCGGCCTCGGCCAGCGCCCGGCCGACGTTGCGGCGGCGGCGCTGCGCTCCGGTGAGCCCGCGCCCGCCCGGCGCCGGCGGCAGCACGCTCGGGATCTCGTTGTAGCCGCCCAGCCGGGCGACCTCCTCGACCAGATCGGCCGGGGTGACCAGGTCCGGGCGCCAGGACGGCGGCGTGACCTCGTCGCCGTGGACCGTGCACCCGACGCGCTCCAGCGCCGGCACGACCGGGAACTTGGCTCCGATCCGCCGGGCCGGCAGGTCGGGGTCGAGCCTGATCGGGGCGGGCGGGACCACGTGGTCGAGGTCGAGCACGTTCTCGTCGGTGTGCCCGCCGGCGAGCGACGTGAGCAGCGAGACCGCCCGCTCCAGCGCGACCAGCGGAAGCTGCGGGTCGACGCCGCGTTCCCACCGCTTGGCCGCCTCGCTGAACAGGCGGTGCCGGCGGGCGGTCCGGCCGACCATGACCGGGTCCCAGTGCGCCGCCTCGAGCAGCACGTCCACCGTGCCCGGCTGCCACTCGCTGGTCTCCCCGCCCATCACCGCGGCCAGCGAGATCGGGCCGGTCTCGTCGCCGATGACCATGTCCTCGGCGTCCAGCACCCGGACGACACCGTCCAGCGTGGTCAGCTTCTCCCCCGGCGCGGCCCGGCGCACCACCAGGGCACCGCGCAACCGGTCGAGGTCGAACACGTGCATCGGCTGGCCGAGTTCGAGCATCAGGTAGTTGGTGATGTCCACCGGGAGCGAGATCGCCCGTACGCCCGAGGCGACCAGCCGGCGCCGCATCCAGGCCGGCGACGTCGCGGCCGGGTCGATGCCGCGGACCACACGGGCGGCGAACCGGTCACAGCCCACGGTGTCCTCGACGGTCACCGGGTAGGCGGGTTCCGGGGTCCCGGTCGTCGCCGGTCCGGCGCCCGGATCGGTGAACGCCACGCCGAAGTGCTGCGACAACTCCCGGGCGATGCCGCGCACGCTCATCTCGTAGCCGCGGTCCGGAGTGATCTCGACGTCGATCAGGACGTCGTCCAGCCCCACCACCGGCCGCGCGTCGGCGCCCGGGATCCCGGCGTCCGGCGGCAGCACGACGATGCCCGAGTGGTCGTCGCCCAGCCCGAGCTCACGGGCCGAGCAGATCATGCCGTTGGACGGTTTCCCGTACGTCTTGCGCGCCCCGACCCGGAACCCGCCGGGCAGCTCGCCACCCGGCAGGATGACCACGACCAGGTCACCGGCGGCGAAGTTGGTCGCCCCGCAGACGATCTCCTGCGGTTCGGCCCGGCCCACGTCGACGTGCGTGAACCGGATCGGCTTCTTGAACCCGGTCAGCTCCTCGATGTCCAGCACCCGGCCGACCACCAGGTCGCCGGTCACGGTGGCGGCCTGGTCCACGATGGACTCGACCTCCATGCCCAGATTGACCAGCGCGGTGTCCAACTCGGCCACGGTCAGCCCGGCGGGCAGCGCGACGTACTCCCGCAGCCACGACAGCGTCGTCTTCACGCTCAGACCTCCATGCCGAAGGTGCGGGTGAACCGGACGTCGCCCTCGACCATGTCGCGCATGTCGGAGACGCCGTTGCGGAACATCAGCGTGCGCTCGACGCCCATGCCGAACGCGAAGCCGGAATACCGATCGGGGTCGATGCCGCACGCGGTCAGCACCCGCGGGTTGACCATGCCGCAGCCACCCCACTCGACCCAGCGCGGCCCGTCGCGGTGCTGCGCGAACCACACGTCGAACTCCGCCGACGGCTCGGTGAACGGGAAGTAGTGCGGCCGCCAGCGGGTCCGGGCGTCCGGCCCGAACATGGCCCGGGCGAAGTGGTCCAACGTCCCCCGCAGGTGAGCCATGGTGATGCCTTCGTCGATCACCAGGCCTTCGATCTGGTGGAACACCGGGCTGTGGGTGGCGTCCAGCTCGTCCGTCCGGTACGCCCGCCCCGGGCACACGATGGAGATCGGCGGCGTCCGCGACAGCATGCTGCGCACCTGCCCCGGCGACGTGTGCGTGCGCATCACCAGACCGGGCAGGTCGACGTAGAACGTGTCCATCGCCCCCCGCACCGGGTTGTCCGGGCCGATGTTGAGCGCGTCGAAGTTGGCCCACTCGAGCTCCAGTTCGGGCCCCTCGGCGACCTCGTAGCCCATCCCGATGAACAGGTCGCTCATGTGCTCCATGAGCGTGGTCAGCGGATGCCGGGCGCCGCGCGGGCGGCGGTCCCACGGCAGGGTGACGTCGACGCGGTCCTCGACCAGGGCGCGGGCGGCGCGTTCCAGCGACAGCTCGGTCACCCGGGAGTCGTACGCCCCCTGGATCGACTGGCGGGCCAGGTTGACACGCTTGCCGGCGTCGGACTTGGCCGCCGGCGGCAGCGAGCCGATCTCCCGCCGGGCCAGCGACACCGGCGAGCGGTCGCCGAGGTGGGCGGGCTTCAGCGCGCCGAGCGCGTCGAGGTCGGCGGCCTCGGCGAACGCCTTCTCCGCGTCGAGCACGGCGGCTTCGAGCGCGGACTCGTCGAGCAGGGCGGCCTGCTTCGGATCGTACGGATCATTGCGATAGGACATGACGCGGCGAACTCCCTCAACCGGACAGCAAACGGCAGTCTACGGAGGCGCGGCGGGGCCGCCGCCCGCCGGTCAGGGATTGCGCGGAGGAGTGCTCAGCGCCCGCGACCAGCGGGCCTGATAAACAGCGTCATCTCCAGCACTCCTGCACGATACCGCAGAATCAAGATCATGGTCTTCCCACGTCCGTCGTGGTCCGAGACGTACGCTCCCGCGGGCACCGGGCCGGGGCCCACCTCCGGCGGCCCTGGCCCTGCCAGGTCCGTGCGTGGCCGAACCGCGCCGCGGTTCCATCGGTCCGGGGCACGGCCGAGACCACTACCGCGGGTCACCGGTGGTCGGCTTGGAGTGGTCGTCGGTCCGCCGCATCGACCAGATCAAAATAACGATCTCGATGGCTTGAAGAATGCAACTCAGAATATCCGCGCTCATTGTTTCCATCCTGGGTGAGAAGTACTGGAAACAGAATGACGACTCCGTTCTCCGGAGTCCATACAATGCGGTGTACCCGAATAATGCCGGGCTCCGGAGGGCGATTCGGCAAACCGGAATAAATTGCCTACCGGACATGGTTTCGCTGAGCTTCCGCCGACGCTACAGTCTCCCGCAAGCCGGTGCCGAATCGAGGCCCGGGAGCGATACGGCGATGCGGCCGACGTCCTCGCGGATGTGTGCGCACAGCCGGTCGCATCCCAGCGCCACCACTGGCCGCGGCGGACCGTTCAGGCCAGGCGGTCCGGGAAAGGAAGGGATGACGAACCTCACCCAACTGCTGGACGAGTTCCGAGTCAGTGCCCGGCGACTCGAGACCCTCCAGCACTACTCGGAACCGGCGGAACAGGCACCGTTCGATGCCTACCGGGCCGGGGAGTCGATTCAGCCGCCGGTCGTGTGGGCGAACTTCGTGCGAGGGCGACGGTACGGGCGCGAGTTCGATCGCGTTCGCGTCGTGGTCGAGCCGTTGGCGACCTACACCGCCTTCGAGCTCGACTGGCTCTATCCGCCCAGCGTCGAAGCCGGGGAGCAGATCCGCATCGCTGTGATCGAGGAACCGTACGACCCCGCCGACTTCTGGGTCTTCGACGACGCGGTGCTCGCCCAGTTGCACTATTCCGCGACCGGCGCCCTGATCGACGTCGAAGTCACATCCGATCCGGACCAGGTGGCCGCCGCCCAGCAGCGATACAACCATTACCGGGATCTTTCCATCGACCTCAAGACCTACAACAAGCGACGGAGGAACCAGTCGACATGATGAAATCCTCCTCCGATCCGGGTTCCTCCGACCAGCAGGCGCGGCACCTGCTCGGCCAGAGCATCCGGGAACTGCGCGAGGCCGCCCAGATCAAAGGACAGACCCTCGCTCGCGTGTCCGGTACCAGCCAGGGTCAGATCTCCAAGATCGAACAGGGCAAAGCCGCCCCGACCACGGCGAGCCTGCGTCTGATGCTGTCGGTACTGAAGCCGGCACCCGAGATCGAGGCCCGGGTCCTGCGGCTGTTCGACTCGCTTGTGCTTCCCGAGGGTGACCTGGACAAGATCATAAAGCTCGGAGTGGACCTCAAGCAGCGGCAGTTCCGTGAGATGGAGGCACGCGCGTCACGCATCCGCAACGTCGAGACGGTCATCGTCTCGGGACTCCTGCAGACGCCGGACTACGCCCGTTCGATGTTGTCGCGATGGGGTTCCATGGCGGACAAGGAGATCGAGGCGGCCGTGGCCGAGCGGGCCGAGCGCCAAACCGTCCTTGACGATGACGCCAAGATGTTCGAATTCGTCATGCTCGAGTCGGCCCTGTGGTCGTTCGCCGGGCCGGTGGGTCAGCACCTGCGGCAACTCGACCATCTCGTCCGGACGATGTCCCGACCCAACGTCCGGATCGGTGTCGTTCCGGTAACCGCCGTCGTTCCTCCGCTCCTCACCAGCTTCTGGCTTTTCGATGATCGGTACGTGTCAGCGGAAACCATCGCCTCCGAAGTGGTGTCGATTTCACAAGAATCCATCGAGCGGTACGCGGGAGTGTTCGACCAACTCTCCCGCGTAGCCGATGCCGGCGAAGCCGAAACGATCATAAGTAACGTCCGGCAGCATATCGAGGCGGCGAAACGGCCGTCTCCAGAGAAATGAATTCCAAGAATGGAAGGTCACCTTATGAGCGGTCTCGAGCATCTCGACTTCAAGTCATCGAGCTTCTGCGGCTCGTGTGCTTGCGTTGAGGTCGCCATCGACGCCGAATGGGTCCATGTCCGTGACTCGAAAGTCACGGACGGCCCGGTCCTGATGTTTACAAAAGACGAGTGGACCGTGTTTATGGCGGGCGTCAAGGCGGGTGAGTTCGCAGTTCAGTGATCGGCACGACGGTGTGACGCGGTAGTCGGGTTGGGTGGGTGGGCGGGGTGCGGCTGACGGCCGACCCCGCCGACTTCGTGTCACACCGTCAGACCGGTCGGCGCCGGCATGCACGATCGGGAGTCGCCGACGGTCGATCCGGCATCGCGCATCACGATCAAGGTCGCGCTCGCGTGATCGTGGACGACAGTGAGGAGCCGTCATACACGGTGATCGCGAACCGGGACGGCAGCAAGGCGTCCGTGCGCACCGCCGCTGCCGGGCTGACGATCAGGAGCCTGGCTGCTCCACCGGCTCCGGGACCGGGCAAGCGGCCCGGTCGCATACGCCGGCGCCGGCGCCGGCGGCGAGGATTGTGAATGCTTGCCGCTCCGGCGTCAGTGCCGGCGAATCCGGCTCCGGCGGCTCGGTGCGGCTTGACCGGGGGGCCGGCTCCGGAGCGGTCAGACCGTCTGCCCGATCTCGGCCCCAGCCCCGGTCTCGGCGGCGACCTTGGTCAGCGCCTCGGCGAAGACGGCCGGGTCCTGAGCGCCGGAGACGCCGTACCGGTCGTTGAAGACGAAGAACGGGACGCCGCGGATGCCGTACTCCGCCGCCGTCCGCACGTCGGCGTCGACCTCGGCGGCGTACTCGCCGGCGGTCAGCGACCGCACCACGTCGTCCCGGTCGAAACCGAGGGCGCCGGCGAGGTCCGCGAGCTCGTCGATGTGCCCGGTGTGCAGGCCTTCGGTGAAGTAGGCGGTGAGCAGCCGGTCCTTCATCTCGGCCTGGCGGCCACGAGCCTTGGCGTAGTGCAGCAACTCGTGCGCCTTACGGGTCGGGGCCAGCCGGAGCAAGTCGAAGCGGAACGCCAGCCCGGCCTCGGCGGCGGTGGCCGCGAGCTGCTGCTCCATGGTCTGCGCCTGCGCCGTGGTCACGCCCATGTGGGAACCGAGGAAGTCGGCGTGGCTGCCGCGGTAGTCCTCCGGCGCGTCCGGGTTGAGTTCGAACGAGTGGTACTCGACCTCGACCGGCAGGCCGGTCGCGGCGACCGCCGACTCGAACTTGCGCTTGCCGATGTAGCAGAACGGGCAGGCGATGTCGGACCACACGTCGACCTTGATCGGAGCGTCCATCGGTGGGTCCACCTTCCGTGACGATAAATTGAACCGATCCTCAACTTACTCTGAGGTGAGGGGCGCATCCAAAGTCAGGAGCATCGTGGCCGCGAAGTTGCGCCGGGACGCCCGGCAGAACGTCGAGAAGCTGACCGAAGCAGCCGTCGCGGTGTTCCGGGAGCAGGGCTTCCAGGCTCCGCTGGACGAAGTGGCCCGGGCCGCCGGCGTGAGCATCGGCACGCTGTACAACCGCTTCGGCAGCCGCGAGGCCCTGATCGACGCGGCCGCCCCGGCGATCGCGGCCGAACGCACCGACCGGCTCGCCGCCGCCGCCGAGGCGCAGCCCGATCCGTGGTCGCGGTTCCGCTACTACGTGACCGGTCTGCTCGAGATGCAGGCCGCCAGCCCGCCCGTCGACGACATCATGGCCCGCCGATATCCGGGGTCGGCGACGCTGACCCGGCACTGCGACAACGCCGTACGGCACGCGACCCGTTTCATCGCCGCGGCCCACGCCGACGGCAGCCTCCGTCCCGACTTCCAGCCGGCCGACCTCACGACGGTGTTCCTGGCCAACTCGGGCATCCTGCGCGGCTGCACCGGGGTGCCGGCCGGCGCGTGGCGGCGGCACCTCGAGTTCCTCCTCGATGGACTCCGGACCGGCTAACGACCCTGACCCGTCAGGACGCCGGCTTCTGCCAGACCGAGACGTGGGTCTCGTGGTCGGCGGTGAACGGGGTGCGGTGCCAGTCCGACCAGCGCTCGCGGAGGACCAGACCGGCGAGGCGGCCCATCAGGTCGAGTTCGGCCGGCCAGACATAGCGGTGCGGGGACGAAAAGGTCATCAGTTCGCCGTCGATCGTCCAGTGGTGGTGCGACACGGCGATCTGGGACGCCACGTCATAGATCTCGTAGCCCAGATGGGTGGGGGTCGCGGTGAAGACCCGGGTCGTCTCGCCCGGGGGGAGGCGTCGCAGCGCGGGGACGTAGTTCTCGATGACGAAACAGCCGCCGGGCTTCAAGTGGGCCGCCGCGTTGTGGAAGGCCTGGATCTGCTCGTCCTGCGTGACCAGGTTGGTGATCGTGTTGCGCAGCAGGTAAACCAGGTCGAAGCTCCCGCCGGTGACGGTGGTCGCGTAGTCGCCGGCGGTCACGCCGATCCCCGCGCCGCCCTCGTGGGCGCGGAGTTGAGCGATCATCGCGGCCGACAACTCGATCCCGTGCACGGTGATGCCCCGCCGGCTCAGCGGGATGGCGACGCGTCCGGTGCCGACGCCGAACTCCAGCGCGGAGCCGCCGGCCGACAGCCCGACGAGGAAGTCGACCGCCGGATCGACCACGGCCGGGTCGAACAGGTCCGGCCACAGCGCGGCGTACCGGGCGGCGATCCACTCGTCGAAGTGGCTCTCGGGCATCTCAGGCTCCGGCTCAGGAATTGACCGCGACCGTGATCCCGGCCCGGCGGGCGACCGGCTCGTCCATGGCGGCCAGCGCCGTCCCGGCCTCGGCCAGCGGGACCACCGCGCCGACGAGCCGGGCCGGGTCGAGGCGGCCGTCGGCGATCATCGCCAGCATCGGCGGGTAGCCGGCTGCGGCCATGCCGTGCGAGCCCGACACCTGCAGTTCCCGGGCGACGACGAGGTCCCACGGCAGGGGCGTCGAGCCGAAGATCAGCCCGGCCTGGACATGCCGGCCCTTGCGGCGCAGGCTCCGTACGGACGCCTCCGCCGTGGCCGCCGACCCGTACGCGTCCACGGCCAGGTGCGCGCCGCCCCCGGTCAGCCCGGCCACCTCGGTGGCGTCCCAGGTCACGGTCGCGCCGAGGGCCGCCGCGGCGTCGCGGGCGGCCGGCGACGGGTCGACCGCGACCACCCGGGCCCCCATGGCCACGCCGATCATCACCGCCGAGAGGCCGACGCCGCCGCACCCGAAGACGGCGACCTGCTCGCCCGGCCACAGCAACTCGTGCCCGGTGAGGGCCCGGTACGCGGTGGCGAACCGGCAGCCCAGCGCGGCTGCGGTGACGAACCCGACCCGGTCCGGCAGCCGTACGAGATTGGTGTCGGCCGCGGTGACCACGACCTGTTCGGCGAACGAGCCGGCGCGGGTGAATCCGGGCTGGGTCTGGTCGGGGCAGACCTGGGCGTCCCCGGCCCGGCACCACGAGCACCGCCCGCATCCGTTGATGAACGGCGCGGTCACCCGGTCACCGGCGGCGAAACCGGCGACCGCCGGGCCGACCGACGCGACGACGCCGGCGAACTCGTGCCCGGGCACGTGCGGCAGCGACACCGGATCGTGGCCCCGCCAGGCGTGCCAGTCGGAGCGGCACACCCCGGTCGCCCGCACGTCGATCACCGCGCCGTCGGGCGGGCAGACCGCGTCGGGCACGTCCTCGATGCGCAGCGGACCGCCGGTCTCGTGGTAGACGACGGCTTTCATCGGCGCTGCGCCCGGGCCGACGCGTACAGGCAGACGGCAGCGGCCGCGGCCAGGTTGAGGCTTTCGGCGCCGCCGTAGATCGGCACCCGCACGCGCTGGTCGGCGGCCGCGAGCAGGGAGTCGGGCAGGCCGTGCGCCTCGGAGCCGAACAGCCACGCCACCGGCCCGGCCAGCGTCCCGTCGTCGATCAGGTCGTCGAGGTCGCTGTCGCCGTACCCGGTGGCGGCGAGCACGGTGAGCCCCGCGTCGCGCAGGGAGAGGGGGTCGAGCGCCCGGGCCCGGACGATGTCGACGTGGAAGAGGCTGCCGGCCGACGCCCGGACGCATTTCCCGTTGTACGGGTCGACCGCCTCCCCGGCGAAGATCACCGCCCCGGCCCCCGCGGCGTCCGCGGTGCGCAGGACGGTCCCGGCGTTGCCCGGGTCACGGATCCCGGCCGCCACCGCCACCAGGCGGGGCCGCTTGGCCAGGGCGTCGGCCGGCGCCACGTCGACCTGGTCGCACACGGCCACCAGGCCCTGCGGCTGGACGGTCTCGGCCAGCGCCGCGAGGGCGTCGTCGGTCACCGGGGACACCTCGGGGGCGAGTGCCACCAGGTCGGCGTGCCGGAGCTGCGCCGTGCCGGTGGCGAACAGTTCCCGGACGACCCCGGCGGCCAGCGCCGACCGGACGGCCTGCGGCCCTTCGGCGAGGAACTGCCCGGTGCGGTCACGGTCGCGGCGGCGTTGCAGGCGCCGGGCGGCGGCAATCCGGGGCGTACGGGTGGTGAATGTCAACGGATCTCCGGGAACACGAAGGGCGTCCCCCGCCAGGAAGCTGACGAAGGACGCCCCGAAACGTACGTGCGTTACTCAGGCCGCCTGGGCGGCGGCGCCGCCGGTGCCCTCAGCCGCGACGGCCGCGCGTGCGACCTCCACGAGCACGGCGAACGACGCAGCGTCGTTGACCGCCATGTCGGCCAGGATCTTGCGGTCGACCTCGACCTCGGCCAGCCGCAGGCCCTGGATGAGCCGGTTGTAGGTCATGCCGTTGGCCCGGGCCGCAGCGTTGATCCGGGTGATCCACAGCTGGCGGAAGTCGCCCTTGCGGTCCCGGCGGTCGCGGTACGCGTACTGCATCGAGTGCAGTACCTGTTCCTTGGCCTTGCGGTACAGGCGCGAGCGCTGTCCGCGGTATCCGCTGGCCGTCTCCAGCAACGTGCGACGCTTCTTCTGGGCGTTCACAGCCCGCTTGACGCGTGCCATTTCTGTACTCCTAACAGGAAAACGTAAGTGGCGCGCGCGTCAGCGGCCCAGCAGCTTCTTGATTCGCTTGGTGTCGGCTTCGGCCACCTCAACGGTGCCGGTCATGCGCCGGGTGACGTGGGAGGACTTGACCTCCAGGTGGTGACGCTTACCGGCGTGCTGGCGGACCAGCTTGCCCTTTCCGGTCACCTTCACCCGCTTGCCGGTACCGGTGTGCGGCTTGAACTTCGGCACTTCGAACGCCTCTTTCCGATGTCGGTCTGCTCGCGGCGAACGGGCAGGCCCTTACTCTGCAGTGGTGTCGGCCGTTTCGGCGACTTCGACCGGCGCGGCGCCGGCACCGTCCGCCTCGCGCGGCTCGCGCGGGGCACCGGCACGGGCGGCGACCGCGGTGGCGGCAGCCACCTTGGTGGCCCGGTGCGGAGCCAGCACCATGATCATGTTGCGACCGTCCTGCTTCGGGCTCGACTCCACGAAACCGAGATCCGAGATCTCCTCGCTGAGCCGGCGCAGAAGCCGGAACCCGAGCTCCGGACGGCTCTGCTCACGACCACGGAACATGATCGTCACCTTGACCTTGTCGCCCGCCTTGAGGAACCGGACCACGTGACCCTTCTTGGTCTCGTAGTCGTGCGGGTCGATCTTCGGCCGGAGCTTCATTTCCTTGATGACGGTCTGCTGCTGGTTACGCCGTGCCTCGCGGGCCTTCAGTGCGCTCTCGTACTTGAACTTGCCGAAGTCCATGAGCTTGCACACCGGCGGCCGCGCCATCGGAGCAACCTCGACCAGATCCAGATCGACGTCCGCGGCCAGTTGGAGAGCGCGCTCGAGCGGCACGATGCCGACCTGCTCACCCTCCGGACCGACCAGACGGACCTCACGAGCCCGGATCTGTTCGTTCACGCGTGGTTCGACGCTGATGGGGCCTCCTCAGAACGACAATATGTGCCAATGTCGGTCGGCCCCGGCATCGTCCAGCTACGACGACGCCCTGGGAAAGCAGAAGGCCCCGGCGCATGCCAGGGCCCGCTCGACCGGTCATCGGCGCCCAGGAGGACGCTCCCCACCCTCGAGACGATCCTCGAGGGAGGTGACCGGACCCGGCCGCCGCGAGGACGGATCGGGTGGGAACCAGCGGGCTCCTCTTTCGCGCCCGCACCTCACGAACGAGGGCAGGCGTGGTCGACTGGCTACCAGGCTACCACTACACGTGGGTGGACGCGGAATGCAGGGCCCGGAGCGTACGGACGCCGTCCACCGCGTAGTCCTTGTCCACCGCCTGCAACGCGTGCACCGACACCACGTCGTCGTCCGCCAGCTCGAGCGTGGCCCAGGCGGCGCTGCGGTCGAACCGGACCGCCCGGACCACCGCCCAGGGCAGCTGGTACCCGCCGATCACGTTGCGGATCTTGATCCCGTCGGCGTCGGCCCACACCCGGGGCCGGGTGAGCGCCAGGAAGCCGGCCCCGATCAGGACGCCCAGGCCGATCATCGCGGCCTGGTCACCACGCTGGAAGGTGCCCGAGTCCTCGAAGCCGGCCGACCCGTGCAGGCCGAAGCTGATGCCGGTGAACAGCGCGATCACCGCGGCCGCGCCGATCCCGGCGACCCAGCGGATCCGCTTCGGCCGGTACGCGACCTTGTCTGTGACCACGGCCCGACTATAGGCGGCAGTTGGCGATGTCGGTCACCAGGATGGCCCGCGCGCCCAGCTCGTACAGCTCGTCCATCACCCGGTGCACCTCGCGCCGCCGCACCATCGCCTGGACCGCGACCCACCCCTCCCGGTGCAGCGGGGAGACGGTCGGCGATTCGATGCCCGGGGTCAGCGCGGTGGCGTGGTCCAGCAGGTCGGCCTGCACGTCGTAGGCCAGCATCACGAACCGGCGGGCCACCAGGACGCCCTGCAGGCGCCGGATGAGCTGGGCCGCGCCGTCCGGCCCCCGGCCGATCAGCACCGCCGACGACTGCATGATCGGGTCGCCCAGCGTGACCAGCCCGGCCTGCCGCAGCGTGGCGCCGGTCTCGACCACGTCGGCGATCAGGTCGGCCACGCCCAGCCGGACCGCGTTCTCGACCGCGCCGTCCAGGCGTACGACGTCGGCCTTGAGGTTCCGCTCGGCCAGGTGGCGCTCGACCACCCCGGGGTACGCGGTGGCCACCCGCCGGCCGCCGATCTCGTCCACCGAGGTCAGCGACCCGGCCGGCGCCGCCCACCGGAACGTGGCCCCGCCGAAGTCGAGGTCGAGCAGTTCCTGCGCCGGGACGCCGGAGTCGACCAGCAGGTCGCGGCCGGTGATGCCGAGGTCCAGGTCACCCGACCCGACGTAGGTGGCGATGTCCCGCGGGCGCAGGTAGAAGAACTCGACGTTGTTGGCCTCGTCGCGGCAGATCAGGTCCTTGAGGTCGGTGCGCTGCAGGTAGCCGGCATCGCGCAGCATCTGCGCGGCCGGGGCGGACAGAGTTCCCTTGTTGGGTACGGCGATACGCAGCATGACGTGCTCCTTCATCGGATTCGGGGAAGCGATCACGAGGGGTGCGCGTCACAGATGTCGGTAGACGTCCTTGAGCTCGAGCCCGGTCGCGAGCATCAACACCTGCGCCTGGTACAGCAGCTGGGAGATCTCCTCGGCGGTCCGCTCCGGGCCCTCGTGCTCGGCGGCCATCCAGGACTCGGCCGCCTCCTCGACGACCTTCTTGCCGATGAAGTGCACCCCGCGGTCCAGCGCCGCGACGGTGGACGAGCCCTCGGGCCGCTCCACCGCCTTCGCCTGCAACTCGGCGAACAACTCTTCGAACGTCTTCACGTGCAGATTGTGGCAGCTCATCACGGGATGGCGACGGACGGGCCCCGGCCATTGAGACGTGCCCTACGCTGCCCTCATGGTCACCCGAAACACCCTCACCGTCCTCGGCTGCGCGGCCGCCGTCCTGGCCCTGTCCGCCTGCGCTCCCGCCGATGAGGACAAGCCGCCCGCGGCCGGGACCGCCACCTCGACCGCGAACTCGTGCCCGCCGGGCGCCCTGGACACCAAGGCCGCCGGGAAGCTCACCATCGGTACCGACAATCCGGCGTACGAGCCGTGGTTCTCCGACAACAAGCCCAGCAACGGCAAGGGTTTCGAGTCGGCGGTGGCCTACCAGGTCGCGCAGCGCCTGGGCTACCCGGCGGCGAACGTCACGTGGACCCAGGTGCCGTTCAACAACGCGATCGCGCCGGGCCCCAAGCCGTACGACATGGACATCAACCAGTTCTCGATCACCGACGAGCGCAAGCGGGCGGTCGACTTCTCCTCGGCGTACTACCTGGTGCGGCAGACGGTGATCACGCTGAAGGGCGACAAGATCGCCTCGGCGACCACCATCGCCGGCCTGAAGGACGCCAAGCTCGGCGCGCAGGTCGGCACGACCAGCTACCAGGCGATCACCGACGTGATCAAGCCCACGACCAAGCCGCAGGTCTTCAACAGCAACGACGACGCCAAGAAGGCCCTGCAGAACGGCACCATCGACGGCCTGGTGGTGGACCTCCCGACCGCGTTCTACATGACCGGGGCGGAGCTCGACAACGGCGTCATCGTCGGCCAGCTGCCCCAGGTCGGCGTGCCTGAGCAGTTCGGCATCGTGCTGGACAAGGACTCCCCGCTCACCCCGTGCGTCAAGCAGGCCGTCGACCAGCTGCGCCAGGACGGCACCCTGGCCGTGCTGGAGAAGACCTGGCTGGCCGGCACGAGCGGCGCCCGCGAACTTTCGTGACCTACCAGCCCAGCGCCGTTCAGCTGGAGCGGATCGGCTACCGGCGACGGCAGACGGTCCGCTCGGTGCTGGTCGCCGCGGTGTCCACCGCCGTGGTGGGCGTGCTGCTGGTCGTCGCGGTCACCGGTTCGCCCGGCTGGGACCGGGTTCGCGGCTCCTTCTTCAGTTGGACGATCGCGCGCCAATCCTTCCCGGCCGTCCTCGAAGGACTCTGGCTCAACCTCCGAATGCTGGTCGTGTGCGCGGTTCTGGCGCTTGCGCTGGGCCTGGGAATCGCGGTGCTGCGCACGCTGCGCGGGCCGGTGTTCTTCCCGGTACGGGCGCTGGCCACCGGCTACACGTACCTGTTCCGGGGCGTGCCGCTGATCATCGTGATCTACCTGTTCGCGTTCGGGATCCCCGGGCTGCGTCTGCAAGGCACCCCCGGGGTGTACGTGCTGGGCGGCGCGGCGCTGGTCATCACGTACGGGGCGTACCTGGCCGAGGTGTTCCGGGCCGGCATCGAGTCGGTGCACCCGAGTCAGCTGGCCGCGGCCCGGTCGCTGGGCCTGACGTACCGGCAGACCATGCGGCACGTGGTGCTGCCGCAGGCGATCCGGCGGGTGGCGCCGCCGCTGCTGAACGACACCGTGGCCCTGCAGAAGGACGTCGGCCTGGTGTCGCTGGCCGGTCCCATCGACGCCGTACGGGCGGCGCAGATCGCCACCGCCGAGAACTTCAACTACACCCCGTACATCGTCGCCGCGGTCCTGTTCGTGCTGCTCGCCCTGCCGTTGATCGCGGTGACCGACACGGTGACGCTGCGCGCCGCGCGGCGGCAGAACGCGGGGGCGTGATGCTGCTGTCCGTCCGGGGCGTACGGAAGGCGTTCGGCGCCTCCGTGGTGCTCGACGAGCTGTCCCTGGACGTGGCCGAGCACGAGGTGGTGGCACTGATCGGCGCGTCCGGTTCGGGCAAGTCGACGCTGCTGCGGTGCATCAACCTGCTCACGCCGGTCGACGACGGTGTCATCACATTGGACGGTACGGACATCACCGACCCGCGGGCCGACCCGGACCAGGTGCGGCAGCGGATCGGGATGGTGTTCCAGTCGTACAACCTGTTCCCGCACATGACCGTGCTCGGCAACATCACCCTCGCTCCAACCCGGGTGCACGGCCGCTCGTTGTCCGAGGCCCGGGCGCAGGCTCTGGAATGGCTCGACCGGGTGGGCCTGGCCGACAAGGCGGACAGTTACCCCGATCGGCTGTCGGGCGGCCAGCAGCAGCGGGCGGCGATCGTCCGGGCGCTGGTCAACCAGCCGCGGTTGCTGCTGCTGGACGAGGTGACGTCGGCGCTCGACCCGGAACTGGTGGGTGAGGTGCTGACGATGATCCGGGACCTCAAGGGCGACGGCATGACGATGGTGCTGGCCACCCACGAGATGGGTTTCGCCCGCGGCGTCGCCGACCAGATCGTGTTCCTGGACGGCGGCCGCATCGTCGAGTCCGGGCCGCCGGACCAGGTGCTCGGCGACCCCGTCGAGGCGCGGACCCGGCAGTTCCTGGCCCGCATCATCGAAGCCGGCCGCCTCTGAGGTCCGGTGGGCCGCGCCGAATCCGGTTGTGAACGCCCGGCAGAGACCGCAGCCTGGGGGTGGTAGGTCCGGAAGCGGTCTCAGACCGTCCGCACTTCGGCCAGCCGCTTGACGGCGTACTCGTCGTCCCAGCACACGGCCGCCTCCCACGCTGCCGACGCCTGCGCGGCGATGTCGTACGCGTCCTCGTCGAGATCGGCGGCGTTGCCCGGCAGCACGAGGTCGAGGACAGGGACGTCGACGTGCGACTCGTCCCAGTCGATCAGCGCGACCTGATCCGCGGTGATGCGGACGTTGCGGGGGTTGGGATCGCCGTGCACGACGCACGCCGGACGCCCGGTGAGCCGCGCCCACGCCGCCCGGCATCGGGCCACGCCCTCCGCCGGCATGGCGCCGAGGTCGACCTTCGTCCCGGTCTCGGCGTGCAGGAGGTCCGTCGACGACCGCCAGCCCGGCCGCTGCGGCCAGTCCCGTGTCAGCCGGTGCAGTTCGCGGAGCGTGCCGGCCACACGACGCCAGTCGGCCGGCGTCTCCGGCGGTCCGCCCTCCACGTACGTCATCACCACCAGACCGCCGGCGAACAACCGGCCGTCCACCGCCGGGATCGGCACGGGCACGATCAGGCCGGCACGGTCCAGGTGCTGCAGGAGGCCGGTCTCCCAGGCCAGATCGGCGTCGCTGCGGGTCCCGAGACGAGCGACCGCGAGCTGCCCGCCGATGCGGACACTCCACACGTCGTTGGCCACTCCACCGGCGAGCGGTTCGACCCGGGCGACGTCGTCACCCCACAGCGCCAGCGCGTCCCATCCCACCGGCCCCATCTTACGGACTGCGACCATGGCCGGATCGGCCCGCGCACCTCTGCGGCCCGCCGGACGAACCGGGAGGTCAGTTGTCGTTGACCTCGCGGATGGCCAGCACGGCGTCCAGCACGGCGACCGTGCTCTGCCAACCCTTGTCCTCGATCGAGTCCTCCAGGCCGGCGCGGTCCCGGGCCTGGCCCAGCGACTCCACCGTCAGCACGCCGTGCCCCACCGGGGTGTGCTCGTCCAGCGCCACCCGGGTCAGCCCGGCCGTGACGGCGTCGCAGACGTAGTTGAAGTGGGCCGTCTCCCCGCGGATGACCACACCCAGCGCGACCACCGCGTCGCACTTGCGGGCGAGGGCCTGAGCCACCACCGGCAGCTCGACCGAACCCGCCACCCGCACCGTCACCACGTTGTCGACACCGCAGGCCTTGGCCGCCTCCTCGGCGCGCTCGACCATGTGGTCGACGAGGCTCGAGTGCCAGCGCGAGCCGACGATGCCGAGCCTGAGCCCATGCGCATCGACGGTCTGCATGTGCGGATCACCGAAGCCGGCCATGTATCCCCCTAGGGTTCACGAATCATCATCGCCCCGGCGGTTGACGCCCCGCCGGGAAATCTCAAACCGCCCCGGCCGCCGTCCACCACCGGCTCAGCCCAGCGCCTCGAACAGGTGACCCATCCGGTCACGCTTGGTCCGCAGGTAGCGGACGTTCTCCGGGTGCAGCCGTACGGGCATCGCCTCCCGGCCGGTCACGGTCAGCCCGTAACCCTCCAGCCCGGCCCGCTTGGCCGGATTGTTGGTCAGCAGCCGCATCGAGCGCACACCCAGGTCGTACAGGATCTGGGCGCCCGTCCCGTAGTCCCGGGCGTCGGCCGGCAGGCCCAGCTCGAGGTTCGCGTCGACGGTGTCCAGACCGCGATCCTGCAGCTGGTACGCCTGCAGCTTGTGCAGCAGGCCGATGCCCCGGCCCTCGTGCCCGCGCATGTAGAGCACGATGCCGCGCCCCTCGGCCGCGATCCGGTCGAGGGCCGCGTCCAGCTGCGGGCCGCAGTCGCACCGCACCGAGCCGAACACGTCCCCGGTCAGGCACTCCGAATGCACCCGGACCAGTACGTCCGAACCGTCCCCGATGTCACCGACGACCAGCGCGACGTGCTCGGCGCCGTCGGCCAGCGCCCGGTAGCCGACCGCGGTGAACTCGCCGTGCTCGGTCGGCAGCCGGGTCTCGACGACCTGCTCGACCTGCCGTTCGTGGTGGCGGCGGTAGGCGATCAGGTCGGCGATGCTGATCAGCGCCAGGTCGTGCTCGATCGCGAACTTCTCCAGATCGGGCAGCCGCATCATGGTGCCGTCGTCGTTGACCATCTCGCACAGCACCCCGGCCGGTCGCAGCCCGGCCAGCACGGCCAGGTCGATCGCGGCCTCGGTGTGGCCGGGCCGGCGCAGCACCCCGCCGGCCTTGGCCCGCAACGGCACCACGTGACCGGGGCGGGACAGGTCGGACGGCTTGGTGTCGGCCGCGCCGAGCAGGCGGATGGTGTGCGCCCGGTCGGCGGCCGAGATGCCGGTGGTCACACCTTCCCGGGCGTCGACGGTCACGGCGTACGCCGTCCCGCGGCGATCCTGATTGACGTGGAACATCGGCGGGAGGTCGAGGCGGTCGGCGTCCTCCTCGGTCAGCGGCGCGCAGATGTAACCGGACGTGTACCGCCGCATGAACGCCACCAGCTCCGGCGTGGCGTGCTCGGCGGCGAAGATCAGGTCGCCCTCGTTCTCCCGGTCCTCGTCGTCGACCACGATGACCGCCCGTCCGGCGGCGATGTCCGTGATCGCCCTCTCGATGTCACTCAGCACGGCGGCCTCCCAGCAGCTTCTCCACGTATTTGGCGATGACGTCCACTTCGAGGTTCACCGGGTCGCCCACGGCCTTGGCGCCGAGCACGGTCAGCTTCAGCGTGGTCGGGATCAGCCCGACGCTGAACGAGTCGCCGGTGACCTCCATAACCGTCAGTGACACCCCGTCGACGGTGATCGAGCCCTTCTCCACCACGTACCGGGCGAGATCCGGCGGCAGCGAGAACCGCAGCACCTCCCAGTCGTCGGCGGGTTCCCGGCCGATGATCCGGGCGATGCCGTCGACGTGGCCCTGGACCAGGTGGCCGCCCAGCCGGGTGCCGGCGGTGGCGGCCCGTTCCAGGTTGACCGGGCTGCCCGTCCGGAGCGCGCCCAGCGACGAGCGACGCAGCGTCTCCCCCATCACGTCGGCGGTGAACACGCCGCCGACGTTGTCCAGGACGGTCAGGCAGACGCCGTTGACGGAGATCGAGTCGCCGTGTTCGGCGTCCGACGTGACGAGCGGCCCCCGGACGGCGATGACCGCCGAGTCGCCTCCCCCATCGGTGAGGTATTGGACCTCACCGAGTTCCTCCACGATGCCGGTGAACATCAGTTCTCCTTCTGCCGCAACACGTCAGTTCTCCTTCTGCCGCAACAAGGCGGTGAACCGCAGGTCGGGTCCGATCTGCGTGATGTCGGTGAGGTCGAGGGCGATGGCCTCGGCGATGGTGGTCACGCCCGCGCCGGTCAGCGCGGCCGGCCCGGCGCCGAGCAGCTTGGGCGCGATGTACCCGACCACCCGGTCGACCAGACCGCCGGCCAGGAACGCGCCGGCCAGCGTGGGGCCGCCCTCCAGCAGCACGCTGCGCACACCCCGGGCGTACAGCTCGAGCAACAGGCCGGTCAGGTCGATCCGCCCGTCGGCGCCGATGCCCACCTCGGCCGCGGTGGCGATCCAGGTTTCGGCCGAGGCGTCGCGCACCCGGGCGTTCCCGGGCGTACGCCCCCGGGTGTCGACGACCACCCGCAGCGGCTGCCGGATGGCGGGCACGCCGTTCGGGTCGCGGACGGTGAGCTGCGGGTCGTCGGCCAGCACGGTGCCGACGCCGGCGACGATGGCGTCCACCGTGGCCCGCAGCTGGTGCACGTCGGCCCGGGCGGGGGCGGAGGTGATCCATTGGCTGGTGTGGTCGGCGGCGGCCGAGCGGCCGTCCAGGGTGGCGGCGAACTTCCAGGTGACGTACGGGCGGCCGCGGCGTACGGCGGTCAGCCAGGCGACGTTGCCGGCTTCGGCCGCGGTCCGCTCCATGCCGGTTTCCACCCGGACGCCGGCCGCCCGCAACGTCGCCGCTCCCCCGGCCGCCACCGGCGTCGGGTCGTCGACGGCGATGATCACCCGGGCGATCCCGGCGTCGATCAGCGCCTGCGCGCAGGGGCCGGTCCGGCCGGTGTGGTTGCAGGGTTCGAGCGTGACCACCGCGGTGCCGCCGCGGGCGCGTTCACCGGCCTGCGCGAGGGCCACGATCTCGGCGTGCGGGCCACCGGCGTACGCGTGGAAACCCTCGCCGACGACTTCGCCGGCGCGGTCGAGCAGGATGGCGCCGACCACCGGGTTGGGGCTGGTCGTGCCGAGGCCACGGGAGGCGAGCGCGATCGCGCGGCGCATCGCCTCGTCCTCGGTCACCATGGGTGGTTCCCTTTCGCGCGGTACGGTCACGCGCTGAAAAGGCGGAGAAGTCGCAGGAATCGGGCGACACGGGTACGGCAACGGCCGCCCCGGCCTGATCGGGCACGCCGCAACGCGCCGTCAGGGCCGATTCCGCGCGCTGTCTCCCATCCGGACTGTCTGACCGGGGCATGGCTGCCGCCGATCAACCGTCGGCCCTGGAGTCTCACCAGGTCCACCGGCCGCCGAGGTGCGGCGTCCGGGTCGCGGGCTTACCCCGACTCGCGTCGGGGATCACCGCCGGTTCGGAATTTCACCGAGTCCCGCCAGCGCGTGGTGGGTCAATCACGAGTGTGGCACGCGAACCTCACGACGGCGACTGTCTGGCCGGTCACAGGGCCCGGGCGTCCTAGGAACCTAGTCGGCACGCCTGCGATCGATCGCCACGTACGACCCGGGCTGACTCTTCGCCACCTTCTTCATCTCCGACGCCACCGCGACCACCACCCGGGGGTCGGCGAACCGGCGGCCGCCGTCCTTCGACTCGGCCACCCCGATGGACAGCGTCACCAGGGCCGCCCGCTGCTTGTTGCCGCGCCGGTCAGGGACCTCGATGTAGCCGCGGCGGGCGTCCTCGGCGTCGTACAGCGCGTCGGCCGACGACTCGAAGTCGGTCACGGCCCGCTTGGTCAGCGGGAGCACCTGTTCCGGCGCGCAGATGAAGACGAAGTCGTCGCCGCCGATGTGGCCCAGGAACACCGGCGGGGCGCCCGAGGTGGCGACCGCCCGGTGCAGGCTGCGGGCGAGCGCGGTGATGAACTCGTCGCCGCGGTCGAACCCGTACACGTCGTTGACGCTCTTGAACCGGTCGATGTCGATGTAGCCGACCGAGTATTCGGCACCGGACTTCATCCGGTCCACGATCTCGCGGCGGACCCGGGCGTTGCCGGGCAGCCCGGTCAGCGGCGAGACCTCGCGGAACTCCTTGTTGCGGCGCAGCGTGGAGGACACCCGGGCGATCAGCTCGGCCGTGTCGAACGGCTTGACCAGGTAGTCGTCCACGCCGGCGGTGAGCCCGACGACCTTGTCCACCGTCATGCTCTTGGCGGTGAGCATGATCACCGGCAGGGCCGAGGTCAGCGGCTCGGCGCGCAGCCGGCGGGTGAGCTCGACGCCGTCCATGTTCGGCATCATCCAGTCGACCACGGCCAGGTCGGGACGCCGGTTTTCGACGACTTCGAGAGCGTCCCGGCCGTCCTTGGCCCGGATCACCTCGAAGCCGTGGACCTTCAGGTTGAACTCGACGAAGCTGGCGATGTCGTCGTCGTCGTCCACCACCAGGATCACGTCCGGGCGCTCGTCCGGCTCCCGTTCGATATCGTCCGGCTTCGCTCGCACCCCCCCGGTGCTCACGCGCGCACCACCGACCGCGCGGCCAGCCCGCGGAGCCTGCGGACGGCCTCGGCCGGGTCGTCGGCGCCGTAGACCGCCGTGCCGGCCACGAACGCGTCCGCCCCCGCCTCGGCCGCCTGCTCGATGGTGTCGGCGGCGATCCCGCCGTCCACCTCGATCCGCACCGACAGACCCTTGACCGACACCCGGCGCCGCACGTCGCGCACCTTGGCCAGCATCTCCGGGATGAAGGACTGGCCGCCGAACCCGGCCTTGATCGTCATGATCAGCAAGGTGTCCACAAAGGGCAGCAGCTCCAGGTACGGCTCGACCGACGTGTCCCGGTCGATCGCCAGGCCGGCCCGGGAACCGGCGGCCCGCAGCGTCTTCGCCAGCTTCACCGGGTTCTCGCAGGCCTCGGCGTGGAATGTCACGTTGTAGGCGCCGGCCTCGGCGTAACCCGGCGCCCAGCGCTCCGGCTCGTCGATCATCAGGTGCACGTCGAACGGGATGTCGGTCACCCGGCGCAGGCTCTGCACCACGGGCAGGCCGATCGTCAGGTTCGGGACGAAGTGGTTGTCCATGACGTCGACGTGCACCCAGTCGGCCGCGCCCTCGATGGCGTGCACTTCGTCGGCCAGGTGGGCGAAGTCCGCGGCCAGGATGCTGGGGGCGATGATCGGCGATGGCTCCACGGCAGAAGTGTATGACTTCCCCGGCATGATCATCGCCTGTCCCCGCAGCCGGTCCGCGGTGCGCCCCCCTGGCCGCACGCGACCAGGGGGGCGCCACGGCCGGGCCAGGGTCAACTACGCCCGGGGCCGGCCTGCTCGCCGAGGCGCCGGGTGAATTCGGCGGTGTCGTTCAGGCGCGGGTACTCCTCGTCCGGCACCGGTACGCCGAGGAAGTCGCACAGCGGCTCCCACCCCTGACCCGACGTGTACTCGAGCAGCCGGTCGGCCGGCACAGTCCGGCGAACCTCGTCGTTGTGCTCGTTGAACACGCGGATCGCGTACGCCCGGTCAGCGAAACGGCCGTGGAAGGTGCCGTCCCAGTTGGTCGCGTCGCACATTTCCCGGAAGTGCTTCATGGCCGGCGGGGTCGGCTGGTTGGTGGCCTTCCAGATGGTGCGCTCGGCGCTCTCGTACCACTTCTCCGGGTCGCGGACGGTGAGGATCACCTTGGCCGCGGGGTACTTGGCGACCAGTTCCCGCCAGAAGAAGACGCCGGGCCAGTCCACGGTCGAGCGGTACCCGTCCAGCGCCTTGTCCAGGGCGGCGGGATCTCCCCCGACCGCCTCGGTGAAGAGATGGCTGCGTTCTTCATCGCCGATCAGCGGCAACATGTGCGCACACGGGCCCTGCCCGAGACGCTCCAGGGCAACCTTCAGGCTGAGCGTGCCGGTCCGTCCGAATCCCACACCGATGACATTCATGCCGCCTTCCTACCCAGACTTGCCCGGTCGAAAAAGTCGACATGCCGGAAAGTCAGCCGGTCCGCCGTAATACCGCCAGGAACATCGCATCGGTGCCGTGGCGGTGTGGCCACAGCTGTACGGTGGGCCCCGCACCGAGCATCGGCATGCCCGGTGGCAGCAGCGGGCGGGCGTCCACAAAGTCCACGTCCACCCCGCTGCGGCGCGCGGCCTCGGTCACCGTCACCTGGGTCTCGACGATGTGCGGCGAGCAGGTGACATAGGCCACCACACCGCCCGGCCGTACCGCCCGCAACGCCGCCACCAGCAGTTCCCGCTGCAGCCGGGTCAGCGGCGGCAGATCGGCGGGCCGGCGGCGCCACCGGGCCTCGGGCCGGCGGCGCAACGAGCCCAGCCCTGTGCAGGGCGCGTCCACCAGCACCCGGTCGAACGACTCCTCCGGCAGGTCCGGATCGCGGCCCACGGACCGGCCGTCGATCGGCAGCACCGTCACCGGCAGGCCCTCGGTCGCCTGTTCCACCAGCCGCGCCCGGTGCTCGGTCACCTCGACCGCGGTCACCTCGGCCCCGCGCTGGGCGGCGACCGACCCGAGCAGGCCGGCTTTGCCGCCGGGGCCGGCGCACAGGTCCAGCCAGCGGTGGTCCGGTCCGGTGATCCGGGCGGTCAGCAGCGCCGCCGCCACCAGCTGGGAACCCTCGTCCTGGACGTGGGCGCGACCCTCGGCGATGGCGGCCAGCTCCCCCGGGGAGCCGCCGCCGAGGTAGACGGCGTACGGCGAGAACGCGCCGGGTGTGCCCCCGACCTCGTCGGCCAGCTCGACGGCGTCGGCCCGGCCGGGGCGGGCGCACAGGTGCACGGCGGCCGGCTGGTTGTCCTCGATCAGCAGCCGGGCGGTGTCCTCCAGATCGCCGCCGAGCGCCTCGGCGAACGCCCGGATGATCCACGGCGGATGGTTGTAGCGGACCGACAGGTTCCCGACCGGGTCGGCCTCGTAGTCCGGGGCCAGCTTGGTCAGCCAGGTCTCCAGGTCGCCGTTCTCGGAGATCTCGCGCATCACGGCGTTGGCGAACCCGGCCGCGCCCGGCGCCACCGACCGGACCAGGTCGACGGTCTGGTTCACCGCGGCGTGCGCCGGCACACGCGTGTAGAGCAGCTGGTACGCCCCGAGGCGGAGCGCGTCCCGGGCGGGCGGGTCGATGCGGGCCACGTCACGTCCGGCCGCCGCCGCCACGACCAGGTCGAGCGTGCCCAGCGCGCGCAACGTGCCGTAGGTCAGCTCGGTGGCGAAGGCAGCGTCGCGGCCGTGCAGCCGCATGTCGCGCAGGATCTCGGCCAGGACCAGATTGCCGTACGCGTCGTCGCGGTGCACCGCCGCGATCGCCTCGTACGCGGCCTGCCGGGCCGGGTCGGCGGGCGGGCGGCCGCCGCGCGGGGCCCGGCCGGACCGGGCGTCGCGGCTGTATCCCGGCCCTCCCGGCCTGGTCGGACGGCCGGAGCCGTGTGGACGGTCGGCGCGGTGGTCGGTCACGGGGTCACCTTCGTCGTGCCCTTCTGGCCGTCGCCGGCGGGGCCGTGCGCCCCGGCCGCCGCCGGCCGCTCGGTGCGGGCGGTCACGACAGGGCCTCGTCCGGCTGGATCCGCAGGCCGCGAGCCCAGTCGATGGCTGACATGGCCTTCTTCCCGGCCGCCCGGACCTCGCCCAGGACCACCGGCGTGGTAGCGGTGCCGGCCAGCACCTGGGTTCGTTCCACCCGCAGCTCCCCCGGCTTCAGGCCGGTCACGTCGGCCACCGGACGCACCGGGCCGAGCTTGACCCGCTCGTCCCGGAACGTCGTCCAGGCCCCGGGCGCCGGCGTGCAGGCGCGGATCCGCCGGTCCACCGCGAACGCCGGGTCGCTCCAGGGCACCCGGGCGTCCTCGACCGTGATCTTGGGCGCGAGGGTGACGCCGTCGGCCGGTTGCGGGTGGGCGCGGGCGGTGCCGTCCTCGATCGCGTCGAGTACCGCCACCAGCAGCCCGGCCCCCGCGGGGGCGAGCCGTTCGAGCAGGTCGCCGGCGGTGTCGGTGGGCCGGATGGGCTCGGTCAGCGTGCCGTACACGGGTCCGGTGTCCAGGCCGGCCTCGAGCTCGAAGACGCTGGCCCCGGTGATCTCGTCGCCGTGCAGGACGGCGTGCTGCACCGGCGCCGCGCCGCGCCAGGCCGGCAGCAGCGAGAAATGCAGGTTGAGCCAGCCGTGCTGGGGGATCGCCAAGGCCGGCGGCGGCACCAGAGCGCCGTACGCGACGACCGGGGCGCAATCCGGGGCGAGCGCGCGCAGCCGGTCCTGAAACTCGGGCTCGCGGGGCCGCTGGGGGGTGAGCACCTCGATGCCGTGCTCGTCGGCCCAGGCGCCGGCGGGTGAGCGGACCAGCCGGCGGCCGCGACCGGCCGGGGCGTCCGGCCGGGTCACCACCGCGACGAGCTCGTGGCGGGACGCGGCGATGGCCTCCAGGGCGGGGATCGTGACGGCCGGGGTGCCGGCGAAGACCAGGCGCATGCTCACCGGCCCAGTCCGAAGATGCCCCGGCCGTGCGGGCTCGGCTTGACCACCGGCGGCGTGGCCGCGTCGTACCACTCGGAGGCGCGGATCTGCTTCATCGCGTCCTTGCGGCCGGCCGCGTCCAGGCGGTCCAGGAACAGCACCCCGTCGAGGTGGTCGGTCTCGTGCTGCACACACCGGGCCATCAGCCCGGTGCCGACCAGTCGGACGGGGTCGCCGAACTCGTTGAAGCCCTGCGCCACCACGTTCTGCCGGCGTTTGGTGTCGACGTAGACGCCCGGGATGGACAGGCAGCCTTCCGGCCCGTCCTGCTCCTCGTCGTCGGGGAAGGACAGCACCGGGTTGATCAGGTGACCGACCACGTCGTCGACGTCGAAGGCGAACACCCGCAGCCCGACGCCGAGCTGGGGTGCGGCCAGACCGGCGCCCTCCTCGTCCTGCATCGTCTCGACGAGGTCCTTGACCAGCTTGCGGAGTTCCTTGTCGAAGTCCACCACGGGATCAGCCGCGGTGCGGAGCACCGGGTCCCCGAAGAGCCGGATCTGCTGGACGGTCACGCTGGTGGCACTCCTTCACGACGACGACCCGACCAGTCTACGGACGCGGGCCGTACGCCCCGCGGGTGCGCTGCCCGGCCATCAGAAGAGGTCCGCCGGATCGACCTGAACGCGGACCGGCGCCGCCGCCTTGCGGGCGCTGCGCACCGCCGCCGCCTCGTGCAGCGCATGCGCCAGGGCGGCCGCGTCCGACCGGGCCACCCGCAGCAACATCCGTTCCGGCCCGGCGGCGTCCGCCCCGGCGCCGAGGGTGGTCCGCCCGGCCGGGACCGGGCCGAGCACCTCCGTCCCGGCGGGCAGCCGGGCAGCGTCGAGCAGTTCCCCGACCGCCTCGGCGGTACCGGTGAGGCTGGCCATCCGGGCAGCCGGCGGGAACCGCAGCTCCCGGCGCTCGGCCAGCTCGCGGGCGGCGAACCAGCCCGGGTCCCAGCGCAGCAGCGTCTGCACGGCGACCAGCGACCCGTCGGCGACCACGACCACCTTTCCGCCGTCCGGGGCCGGACGGGCCAGCGCGGCCGCGGTCAGCCACCGCCGCACCGTCTCCTCCCCGGCCCGCAGGTCGGACCGGGTGAGCAGCGCCCAGGTGTCGAGCAGCAGCACCGCGCCGTAGCCGCCCTCGGCCACCGGCTCGGCCCCCGGCGTGGCCACCACCACCGCGGCCGCCGCCGGAACGGTGTCCAGAATGTCGTCCCGCCCGGAGGTCCGCACGGCCGCGCCGGGGAACGCCCGGCCCAGTTCCTCCGCCGTGCGGCGGGCGCCGGTCACGCTGGCCCGCAGCCGGCGGCCCCCGCACGCCGGGCAGGTGTACGCCGCCGCGCCCCGCCCGCACCAGTGGCAGAACGGCACGTCCCGGGCGGCGGCCAGGCCGAGCGGCCCGGAGCAGTGCGGGCAGCGCGCCGGGGTCCGGCAGTCGGCGCAGGCGACCGACGGCAGATAGCCCCGCCGCGGCACCTGGACCAGCACCGGCGCGTCGTTCTGCAGCGCCTGGCGGGCCGCCGACCAGGCCACACTGGGCAGCCGGGCGGTGACCGCACCGGGATCGCGGGCCAGCTGCGGGTCGTCCCCCGCGGGCGCGACCGCCGGGGCCCGGGCCCGCAGCACCGCGCGCGCCGCCGTGATCTCCCGGGCCCAGCCGGTCTCCAGCAGCAGCTGGGCCTCGGCCGTTCGGGCGAAGCCGCCGACCAGCGCGGCGCAGTCGGCCAGCTGGGCGCGGGTGAGCAGCACCTCGCGGGCATGCGGGTACGGCGCCCGGGGCTCGGCGTGCAGATCGTCCCCGTCGTCCCAGATGACCACCAGTCCGAGCTTGGCGACGGGCGCCCACATCGCCGCCCGCGTTCCCGCCACCACCGGCACCTGATGCCGGCCGGCCGCGAGGAACCGCCGGTACCGCTCGGCCGGCCCGGCGGCGGCGTTCAGCGCCACGTGCATGCCCGGCCCGAGCGCCGCGCCGAGCGCCCGGTCCACCCGGTCCAGATCGCGCGCGTCGGCGACCACGATGACCACCCCGTGCCCACCCCGCACGGTGGCCGCCGCGGCCTCGGCGATCCGCGCGGGCCAGTCCTCTCCCGGCGTCGCCCCCCACACGGCCCGCGCCGGCCGCCCGTCCGCCAGTGCCCGCAGAAACGGCGCCCCGGCCGGATACGCCTCCCACCCGGGACGGCCCACATCGCTCCCGCCCGGCGGTCCGTCCGGGGCCACGGCCGCGGCCCCGTCAGCCGGAGCCGCTGTCTCCGCTGTCTCCGCGGCCTCCGCTGCCTCCGCTGTCTCCGCGGCCGGAGAAGCCGGTTCCGGCTCGGACTCGCCCGAGACATCGGTCACGGCACCGGCCGGAACCGCTGGACGCTGGGCCTCGGCGCGAGCGTGACGCGGCGGGATGGCCAGGCGCAGCACGTCCGAGAGGTTGCCGGCGTAGCGGTCGGCGACGGCGCGGGCGAGGCGGGCCACCTCCGGGTCCAGGACGCGCTCGGGCGAGACGACCTTCTCCAGGTAGGCGAGCTTGCCGCCGTGGCCGGACGCGTCGGCCCGCTCCATCAGCCAGCCGTCGATCAGCTTGCCGGCGAACCGGATCTTGACCCGGACCCCCGGCTGCGCGGCCTCGTCGTCGGCCGCGTCGACCAGGTAGTCGAACGGCCGGTCGAGGTGCGGCAGCGGCACGTCGACGCAGACGCGCGCGACCGGCAGACCCTCGGCGGGCTGCCGGTCGGTGCGCTTGGTCTTCGGGGCCACGCGGCCATTCTGCCGCCGCCCACCGACATTTTCGGCGACCGCCGGAGGCGGCCCGGCCGCAGGTGCGGTCGCGGCGGTAAACAGAGGATCGTCAGGCAGCGGCGTTCTTCAGGTCCTGGGCGCGATCGGTGTTCTCCCACAGCAGGTCGGGCAGCTCACGGCCGAAGTGGCCGTACGCGGCGGTCTGCTGGTAGATCGGCCGCAGCAGGTCCAGGTCGCGGATGATCGCCGCCGGGCGCAGGTCGAACACCTCGTTGATGGCCTTCTCGATCCGCTCCACCGGAAGGTTCTCGGTGCCGAAGGTCTCGACGAACAGCGACACCGGGTGGGCCTTGCCGATCGCGTACGCGACCTGGGCCTCGCACCGCTCGGCCAGACCGGCGGCGACCACGTTCTTGGCCACCCAGCGCATCGCGTACGCCGCCGACCGGTCCACCTTGGACGGGTCCTTGCCGGAGAACGCGCCGCCACCGTGCCGGGCGTACCCGCCGTACGTGTCGACGATGATCTTGCGACCGGTCAGGCCGGCGTCACCCATCGGGCCGCCGATCTCGAACCGGCCGGTCGGGTTCACCAGCAGCCGGTAGTTCGCCGTGTCCAGGCCGAGGCCCTCGAGCTCGGGCGCGATCACGTGCTCGCGGATGTCCGGGGTGAGCAGCGACTCGAGCGAGATGTCGGCGGCGTGCTGCGACGAGACGACAACGGTGTCCAGCCGGACCGGGCGCAGGCCGTCGTACTCGATGGTCACCTGGGTCTTGCCGTCCGGACGCAGGTACGGAATGGTGCCGTCCTTGCGGGTGGCCGACAGCCGGCGGGCCAGCCGGTGCGCGAGCGCGATCGGCAGCGGCATCAGCTCGGGGGTCTCCGAGCAGGCGAAGCCGAACATCATGCCCTGGTCGCCGGCGCCCTGCGAGTCGAGCACGTGCTCCGAGTCGCCCTCGCGCAGCTCGATCGCGCTGTCCACACCCTGGGCGATGTCCGGCGACTGCGAGCCGATGGACACGCTGACGCCACAGGAGGCGCCGTCGAAGCCCTTCTTGGAGGAGTCGTAGCCGATGCGCAGGATCGTCTCCCGGACGATCGACGGGATGTCGGCGTACGCCTGGGTCGTCACCTCACCGGCGACGTGCACCTGCCCGGTGGTGATGAGCGTCTCCACGGCCACGCGGCTGCGCGGGTCCTGCGTCAGCAGGGCGTCGAGAATGCCGTCGCTGATCTGGTCAGCGATCTTGTCCGGGTGGCCTTCCGTGACCGACTCGGAGGTGAACAGGCGGCGTGCCACGGTGCTCCTCAGGAAGTTCGTCGTTTCGTCGTTCCGCGGAAGTGTAGTCATACCGGCCTAGTGGATGTTGGGGCGTCCCAGCTGGGCATTGAGCTGCGTCACAACGGCGTCCCAGATGGCGTCGGCGACGTCGTCCTTGTCTCGTTCGCCGAGTTCGGCCGTCGAGCCGTCCGCGCCGAGCAGGGTGACCGTGTTGGTGTCGGCGCCGAACACGCGGTCGGCGCCGACCTCGTTGACCACGATCAGGTCGGCCCGTTTGCGGACCAGTTTGCCGCGCGCGTTCGCGAGCGCGTCGTGCGTCTCGGCGGCGAACGCGACCAGAACCTGACCGGGGCGTTTGGCCGCGCCCAGCTCGGCCGCGATGTCCGCGTTGACGACCAGTTCGAGGACCGGGGCGGCGCCGTCGGCGGACTTCTTGATCTTCTGTTCGGCCACCGCGGCCGGGCGGAAGTCCGCGGGTGCGGCCGCCATCACGACCGCGTCGGCGCCGGCCGCGGCCTCCACGGTCGCTTTGCGAAGCTCCTCGGTGGTGCTCACCCGCACCACGTGGGCGCCGGCGGGCGCGGGCAGGGTGACGTTCGCCGCGATGACGGTCACCCGCGCGCCCCGGGCCACGGCCGTACGGGCGAGGGCGTACCCCTGTTTGCCGGAGGACCGGTTGCCGAGGAACCGGACCGGGTCGAGCGGCTCGCGGGTGCCGCCCGCGGTGACCACGACGTGGCGGCCGGTCAGGTCGGGGGCGTGCCCGCGGCCGCGCCCGGCCCGGAGGGCGACGTCGAAGATGGCCGCCGGGTCGGGCAGCCGCCCTTTGCCGCTGTCGGCGCCGGTGAGCCGGCCGACGGCGGGCTCGATCACGATCCAGCCGCGCTCGCGCAGGGTGGCCACGTTGGCCCGGGTGGCCGGGTTCTCCCACATCTCGGTGTGCATGGCCGGCGCGGCCACGATCGGGCAGGTGGCGGTCAGCAGCGTGTTGGTGAGCAGGTCGTCGGCCAGTCCGTGGGCGGCGCGGGCGAGCAGGTCGGCGGTGGCCGGGGCGACGACGACCAGGTCCGCGTGCCGCCCGATGCGGACGTGTGGCACCTCGTGGGCATCGTCCCAGACCTCGGTCCGCACCGGGCGGCCGGAGAGCGCCGCCCAGGTGGGCGCACCGACGAACGCGAGGGCGGACGCCGTCGGCACCACCTGGACGCCGTGGCCCGACTCGGTGAACAGGCGCAGCAGCTCGCACGCCTTGTAGGCGGCGATGCCGCCGCACACGCCCAGCACGACCTCGGTCATGATCTTCCCCGCTCGACGACGAAACCCGCGTCCGTACGCCGGACGCGGGTTCACCTTAAATCGGGGCCGGAATGCGGTACGAGCCTTACGGGTTGTCGGTCGCCTCGGCGGTCAGCAGACCGGCGTTGATCTCCCGCATGGCGATCGAGAGCGGCTTCTCCTGGGGAGTGGTCTCGACCAGGGGGCCGACGTACTCCAGGAGGCCCTCGCCGAGCTGGCTGTAGTAGGCGTTGACCTGACGGGCGCGCTTGGCCGCGAAGATCACCAGCGAGTACTTCGACGACGTCTTGTCGAGAAGCTCGTCGATCGGCGGGTTGGTGATTCCTTCGGGGTTGGCGATGGTTCCCACGGTGGTGTGATCCTTAATACTCGATCGGCCGAGTTACCGGGCTGCCCAGATGCCGGTCGGACAGACGCCTGGCGATCAGGAGCTCGGTGCGCGCCTAATGATCAGGAACCTGGGCCGGCGTCAAGAATGACGAACCGAGCAATCCTACCAGTTCGTCCGCGGCACGCTCGACGAAGTCGTTGACGACCGTTCTGTCGAATTCCTTCTCCGCCGCGAGTTCTTCATCAGCGTGCGCCAAACGACGCCGGATCGTGTCCTCGTCGTCGGTGCCGCGCCCGATCAGTCGCCGTTTCAATTCCGCCACGTCCGGTGGCGCCAGGAACACCAGCTGTGCTTCCGGCATCGTCGCCCGGACCTGGCGGGCTCCCTGCAGGTCGATCTTGAGAAGCACCGGCTGTCCCTGCTGGAGCCAGCCCTCCACCTGAGCGCGGGGCGTGCCGTACAGATTTCCGGCGAACTCGGCCCATTCGAGGAGCTGCCCGCCGTCGACCAGGCGCTGAAATTCGGCGCGATTCACGAAGTGGTAGTGCTTTCCATCCGTTTCGTAGTCGCGCTTTTTACGCGTAGTGACCGACACGGACAACCTGATCCATGGCGAGCGCGCCCGGATCAGCTCGATCACACTGTCCTTTCCGACCCCGGAGGGTCCGGACAGAACGGTGAGGCGGGCTGCCGGGCGCGCTTCGTCATCCATGCTCACGGCTCATTCCTACACGAGCCGATGAGTCAGTTCGCAGCGAACTCCCCCAGGAGGGCCTTACGCTGCTGCTCGCCCAGACCGCGCAGCCGTCGGCTGTCAGCGATCTTGAGCTTCTCCATGATCTGAGTTGCGCGGATCTTGCCGATGCCCGGCAGCGCCTGAAGTACGGCCGATACCTTCAGCTTGCCGACGACATCGTCGCCCTCGGCGCGGTCGAGGACCGCGGCGAGCGTGGTTTTGCCGGACTTGAGCTGATCCTTCAGCTCGGCCCGGGCCTTGCGGATCTCCGCGGCCTTCTCCAGCGCGGCCGCGCGCTGCTCTGGGCTCAGTGACGGGAGCGGCACCAGTTCTCCTCAGGTCCCTATCGCGGCGGTAGTCAATACCGGCGCTTCTGTGAAACGTGGTGTGCCAGGGAACCAAAGGGGCATGTGGATCCCGGCGCCGGGAAAACTAGCGGTCAACGGCGGTTTCGGCAACGTGGGGGTACCCCCTGATCACCTGCGTCACCCCCTGCTAGGCAGGCCGTTTCACCCGAGCGCGGCCGTCACGGCGTCCGCCGCGCGAGCCGCCGCGACCTGCAGGGAAGCGATCTGCGGACCGGCGCCGAGAACCTCCCGTGAGTACGAAGGCAGCACGTTCCGCAGACTTCTGCCGAAAATCTTCCGGAGATCCCCGGGCGTTCCGCCCTGCGCGCCGAGGCCCGGAGCGAGCAGCGGGCCATTGACGGCGGACAGGTCGTGACCCGTCTCGCCGATCGTCGCGCCGACCACCAGCCCGATGCTGCCGAGCGGCTCGACACCCGCGTTGAGCTGCGAAATCTCGTCGATCACGTACTGGCCGACGGTCTTGCCGGACGCCGTCCGGGCATGCTGGACGTCCGGTCCGCCGGGATTCGAGGTGAGCGCCAGCACGAAAACTCCGCCTCCGTGCCGGGCCGCCGCGTCGAACGCGGGCTGCAAGGAACCGACGCCGAGATAAGGACTCACGGTAATCGCGTCAGCACACAGAGGCCGGGCCGGATCGAGGTACGCATCGGCGTAGGCGGTCATCGTGGACCCGATGTCGCCCCGCTTGACGTCCAGCAGGACGATCGCGCCGGCCTCCCGCAACTGTCGGATAGTTGACTCAAGAACCGCGATGCCACGTGAGCCAAATCTCTCGAAAAAGGCCGACTGCGGTTTGACGACAGCCACCCGATCGGCCAGGGCGTCGACGACCGTACGGGCGAAACGTTCCAGGCCGGCGACGTCGTCGGTCAGTCCCCAGCGCTCCAGCAGAGCCGCATGGGGGTCGATGCCGACGCACAACGGTCCGCGCGTCCGCACCGCCGCGTGCAGGCGTTCGCCGAAGGTTTCCATGTCGCATTTCCTTCTTCCGTGTCAGCCCGCGGACACCGCCGCGGTGATTCCCCGGATGATCCGGGCCAGGTCGCCGTCGTCGGTGACGTACGGCGGCATCGTGTAGACGAGATCGCGGAACGGCCGCAGCCACACCCCGGCCTCGACGGCGGCGGCCGTGGCTGCGGCCACGTCCACGTCGTGGTCGAGCTGGACCACCCCGATCGCGCCCCGGACCCGCACGTCGGCGACCCCGGGGGCCTTTCGCAGCGGTTCCAGGCCGCCGGCCAGCCCGGTTTCGATCCGCCGGACGTCGGCTGCCCAGTCCTGGGTCCGCAGCAGGCCGATGGAGGCGTTGGCGATCGCGCATCCGAGCGGGTTACCCATGAACGTCGGCCCGTGGGCCAGGCCGCCGCCCTCGCCGGCCGAGACCGCGCGGGCCACGGCGGACGTGCACAGCGTGGCCGCCAGGGTCAGGTAGCCGCCGGTCAACGCCTTGCCCAGGCACATGATGTCCGGCGTCACGCCGGCCTGATCGGCGGCGAAGAAGGTGCCGGTGCGGCCGAAGCCGGTGGCGATCTCGTCGAAGATCAGCAGGACGCCGTACGCCTCGGTGGCCCGCCGCAGCACCCGCAGGTACTCCGGGTGGTGGAACCGCATGCCGCCCGCGCCCTGCACGACGGGTTCGACGATCACCGCGGCCAGCTCGCCGGCGTACTGCTCGATCATCGCGGTCAGTTCAGCCGCGTACGCCGGGTCGAAGTCCACCGGCGGCGGCCCGGCGAACACCTGGGCCGGCAGGACGCCGGTCCACAGCGCGTGCATCCCGCCGACCGGGTCGCAGACGCTCATCGGGTGGAACGTGTCGCCGTGGTAGCCGCCGCGCCAGGTGGCCAGCCGCTGCCGCCGGGGATGTCCGCGCGCGCGCTGGGCCTGCAGCGCCATCTTGATCGCGACCTCCACCCCGACCGAGCCCGAGTCGCACAGGAACACGTGCTCGAGCCCGTCCGGGGTCAGTTCGACCAGGGTCGTGGCCAGCTCCACGGCCGGGGCGTGGGTGAGGCCGCCGAACATCACGTGGCTCATCCGCCCGGCCTGCTCGGCCAGCGCCGCGTCCAGCACCGGGTGGCGGTAGCCGTGGATCGCGGCCCACCAGGACGACATGCCGTCGACCAGCTCGCGGCCGTCGGCCAGGCGCAGCCGCACCCCCTCCGCCGACTCGACCACGTACGGCTCGGACCGGCCCGGCATCGGCCCGTACGGATGCCACACGTGCGCCCGGTCCCGGGCGAGCAGACCGTCCGCATTGATCATGGGCGTTTCCGCCGGTCGGCGACCCGCCCCGGGCCGGGGGACGACTCGGTCATCGCCGGCTGCGGGCGACAGCCCGGACCAGCGACGGTCCGCGGTAGACGAACCCGGAATAGAGCTGTACCAGCGATGCCCCGGCGTCGAACAAGCGGGCCGCGTCGTCGGCGTCCATGATGCCACCCACGCCGATGACCGGTAGCCGCCCGCCGCTCTCCTGGTGGACGAAGTGGACCACCTTCCGGGCGCGTTCGGTCAGCGGCCGGCCGGACAGGCCGCCACCCTCGGACGCACGGGGCTGGTCGCCCGCGGCCAGCCCGTCGCGGGCGAGCGTGGTGTTGGTGGCGATGATCCCGGCGGCGCCGGCGGCCAGGCAGACCTCGATCACCTCGGCCACGGCCGGTTCGGACAGGTCGGGCGCGATCTTCACCAGCACCGGCGTCTGGCCGGCCAGGGCGCCGAGCAGCCCGGTGAGGTGCGCCTTGTCCTGCAGGGTGCGCAGGCCCGGGGTGTTGGGCGAGGAGACGTTCACGGCGATGTAGCCCGCGTACGGCCGGAGCAGGTTGTACGACGTCAGGTAGTCCTCGACGGCGTCCTCGATCGGCGTGATCTTCGACTTGCCGAGCGAGATCCCCAGCGGCACCGGCAGCGGCCCCAGCTTCGCCAGCCGGTCGGCCAGGGCGGCCGCGCCGGCGTTGTTGAAGCCCATCCGGTTGATGATCGCCTCGCTGTCCGGCAACCGGAACAGCCGCGGCCGTTCGTTGCCGGGCTGCGCGTGCGCGGTGACCGTGCCGACCTCGATGAACCCGAACCCGAGCGCCGGCCAGGCGGCCAGGGCGACGCCGTTCTTGTCCATCCCGGCGGCCAGCCCGACCGGATTGGGAAACGTCAGCCCGAACACCTCGACCGGCGCGCTCACCGCGTACCGGGCCCGCAGCAGCGCCAGCTGTCGCGGCCCGAGGGCGCCCAGGCGCTTGAGTGTGAACTCGTGCGCCTTCTCCGCGTCGCGGCCGCCGACCCGGAACAGAACGGGACGCAGCGCGCGCTCGAACACCGTCATCGGCCGCCTCCCCCGCCGCCGGCCTGCGAAAGACCGGCCGGCCGGGGCGGCCCCGCCGCCCGGCACAGCCCCGAGGTCACGGCTCGCTCCGGAGGCGGGCGTGCAGTTCCTGCAGCGGCCGCACCTTCATGTCGCCGCGCATCAACGCCTCGATACCCATCACGGCCGCCGCCGCGCCCGGCACCGTGGTGATGCTCGGGATGTCGGCGGTCACGGCCGCGCTGCGCAGTTCGTACCCGTCCGAGCGGGCGCCGGCGCCCGATCCCTGCGGGGTGTTGATGACCAGGGCGATCTCCCCGGCCTCGATGAGCGCGATGGCGTTCGTGCCGGTGCTCTCGAAGTGCTTGGGCACGATGTCGCAGTCGATCCCGTGCCGGCGCAGCACCTCGCCGGTGCCGGCCGTAGTCACGATGGTGAAACCGAGATCGGCCAGCCGCTTGATCGGGAAGATCATCGACCGCTTGTCCCGGTTGGCCACCGACACGAAGATCTTGCCGCTGGTCGGCAGCGACCCGTACGCGGCCGCCTGCGACTTGGCGAACGCCTGCCCGAACCCGGTGTCGATGCCCATCACCTCGCCGGTCGACTTCATCTCCGGCCCGAGCAGGTTGTCGATGCCCTTTCCGGCCGGCGTGCGGAACCGCTTGAACGGCAGCACCGCCTCCTTGACCGCGATCGGCGCATCGTCCGGAGTGGACCCGCCGTCGCGGCCGGCGAACAGCAGGCCCTCCTCGCGGAGCTGTTTGATCGTCGCGCCGAGCATGATCCGGGCGGCCGCCTTGGCCAGCGGCACCGCGGTCGCCTTGGACACGAACGGCACCGTCCGGGACGCCCGCGGGTTGGCCTCGAGCACGTACAGGGCGTCGTCCTTGAGCGCGTACTGGACGTTGAGCAGACCCCGCACGCCGACCCCACGGGCGATCGCCTCGGTGTAGCGGCGGACCTCGGCCAGGTGCGAACCGGCCAGCGTGACCGGCGGCAGCGAGCAGGACGAGTCGCCGGAGTGGATGCCGGCCTCCTCGATGTGCTCCATCACGCCGCCGATGTAGACCTCGCCGTCGGCGTCGCACAGCGCGTCCACGTCGATCTCGATGGCGTCGTCCAGGAACCGGTCGACCAGCACCGGGTGGTCCGGGCTGATCTCGGTGGCCCGATCGATGTAGCCGTGCAGCGTCGGCTCGTCGTAGACGATCTCCATACCCCGGCCACCGAGGACGTACGACGGCCGGACCAGCACCGGGTAGCCGATGTCGTCGGCGATCGCCTTGGCGTCGGAGAACGACGTGGCGGTCCCGTGGTCGGGCGAGCGCAGACCGGCGCGGTGCAGGAGCGCGCCGAACAGTCCGCGGTCCTCGGCCAGGTCGATCGACTCGGGTGAGGTGCCGACGATCGGCACGCCGGCCCGCTTGAGCCGCTGGGCCAGGCCGAGCGGGGTCTGCCCGCCGAGCTGGACGATCACGCCGACCACGCCGGGGCCGCCGGCCGCCTTGCCCGAGGTGTCCTCGGCGTGCACCACCTCGAGGACGTCCTCGAACGTCAGCGGCTCGAAGTAGAGCCGGTCGGCGGTGTCGTAGTCGGTGGACACCGTCTCCGGGTTGCAGTTCACCATGACGGTCTCGAAGTCGACCGCACGCAGCGCCATGACCGCGTGCACACACGAGTAGTCGAACTCGATGCCCTGCCCGATCCGGTTCGGCCCCGAGCCGAGGATGATCACCTTCGGCCGGGCCGAGGGCGCCACCTCCGTCTCCTCGTCGTAGGACGAGTAGTGGTACGGCGTGGCCGCCTCGAACTCGGCGGCGCAGGTGTCGACGGTCTTGTACACGGGCCGCACGCGCAGCCGGTGCCGTAGCGACCGCACGCCGTCCTCCCCGGCGAACTCCGGGCGCAGCGCGGCCAGCTGCCGGTCGGACAAGCCGGCCCGCTTGGCCCGGCGCAGCAGCGGCTCGTCCAGCACCGGCGCGTCCAGGATCTCCGCGCGCAGGTCGACCAGCGCCTGGATCTCGTCCAGGAACCACGGGTCGATGCCGCCGCTGGCCTCGTGCACCTGCTCGACCGTGGCCCCCAGCCGCAGCGCCCGTTCGACGGTGTAGAGCCGCCCGTCGTGCGGGACGCGCAGAGCGGACAGCGCATCGTCGAGCGACCCGGACGGATCGGGCCGGGTCCAGAATCCCGCGGCCGAGGTCTCCATCGAGCGCATCGCCTTGTTGAGCGCCTCGGTGAAGTTGCGGCCCAGGCTCATCGCCTCGCCCACCGACTTCATCGTGGTGGTGAGCTCGGGATCGGCGCCGGGAAACTTCTCGAACGCGAACCGCGGGATCTTCACCACCACGTAGTCGAGCGCCGGCTCGAAGGCGGCCGGCGTCTTCAGCGTGATGTCGTTGGGAATCTCGTCGAGGGTGTAGCCGATGGCCAGCTTGGCCGCGATCTTGGCGATCGGGAAGCCGGTGGCCTTGGAGGCCAGCGCCGAGGAGCGCGACACCCGGGGGTTCATCTCGATGACCACGAGCCGGCCGTCGACCGGATTGACCGCGAACTGGATGTTGCACCCGCCGGTGTCCACGCCGACCTCGCGCAGCACAGCGATGCCGAGGTCGCGCAGCCGCTGGTACTCGCGGTCGGTCAAGGTCATGGCCGGGGCGACGGTGACCGAGTCGCCGGTGTGCACGCCCATCGGGTCGATGTTCTCGATCGAGCAGACCACCACGACGTTGTCGTGCTTGTCGCGCATCAGCTCGAGCTCGTACTCCTTCCAGCCGAGCACGCTCTCCTCGATCAGCACCTCGTGCACCGGGGAGGCGGCCAGCCCGCCGCCGGCCAGCCGGTCGAGGTCGGCGTCGTTGTGGGCCATCCCGGAGCCGAGGCCGCCCATGGTGAAGGACGGCCGGATCACCACCGGCAGGCCGAGATCGGCCACGGCGTCGTGCACCTCGTCCATCGAGTGGCAGACCCGCGAGCGCGGCACCAGCGCACCGGCCGCCGCGCCGTCCAGGCCGAGACGCGCCCCGGCCAGGGCGACGATGTCCTTGAACAGCTGCCGGTCCTCGCCGCGGCGGATGGCGTCGATGTTCGCGCCGATCAGCTCGACGCCGTACTTCTCCAGCACTCCGGCCTCGTGCAGCGCCACCGCGGTGTTCAACGCCGTCTGCCCGCCCAGGGTGGGCAGGATGGCGTCCGGCCGCTCGCGGGCGATGACCAACTCGACGAACTCGGGGGTGATCGGTTCGACGTAGGTGGCGTCGGCGAACTCCGGGTCGGTCATGATCGTGGCCGGGTTGGAGTTGACCAGCGACACGCGCAGGCCCTCGGCCCGCAGCACCCGGCAGGCCTGGGTGCCGGAGTAGTCGAACTCGCAGGCCTGCCCGATGACGATCGGCCCCGAGCCGATCACCATGATGTGCCGCAGATCTTCACGCTTGGGCATCGGGTCAGCCCTTCTTCTCGACGAGCTCGACGCTGGGCTTGCCTTTTCGTTCCACAAGTTCCACGAAGCGCTCGAACAGGTAGTCCGCGTCGTGCGGCCCGGCCGCCGCTTCCGGGTGGTACTGGACGGTGAAGGCCGGCACGTCCAGGCCGCGCAGCCCTTCGACCACGTCGTCGTTGAGGCACACGTGGCTGACCTCGACCCCGCCGAAGTCGGTGTCGATCACGGTGTTCAACGGGGCGTCGACCGCGAACCCGTGGTTGTGGCTGGTCACCTCGACCTTGCCGGTGGTCCGGTCGAGCACCGGCTGATTGATGCCGCGGTGCCCGTAGCCCAGCTTGTAGGTGCCGAAGCCGAGCGCCCGGCCGAGGATCTGGCTGCCGAAGCAGATGCCGAACAACGGCACCCGCCGCCGCATCACCTCGGCCGCCAGCCCGACCGGCCCGTCGGCGGTGGCCGGGTCGCCCGGTCCGGGTGAGAAGAACACCGCGTCCGGCGAGACCGCCAGCAGGTCCTCGATGGTCGAGGCCTGCGGGAAGACGTGCGTGGTCACGCCGTGCGCGGCCAGCCGGCGGGTGACGTTGCGCTTGATGCCGAGGTCGAGCGCGGCCACCGTGTACCGGTGCTCGCCCTCGGCCGCGACCGTGTACATCGACGGCGTGCTGACCTCGGCCGACAGGTCGGCCCCGAGCATCGCCGGCTGCTGAAGAACGCGCTGCCGCAGCGATTCGGGGTCGAGGTCGACCGACGAGACGCCGGCCCGCATCGCGCCCCGCTCGCGCAGGTGACGGGTCAGGGCGCGGGTGTCCACACCGGAGATGCCGACGACGCCCTCGGCCGCCAGCCGGTCGGCCAGCGACGCCGTCGACCGCCAGTTGGACGGGCGCCGGGCCGGGTCGCGCACCACGTACCCGGCCACCCAGATGCGGGACGACTCGTCGTCCTCGGCGTTGACGCCGGTGTTGCCGATCTGCGGGGCGGTCTGCACCACCACCTGCTTGTGGTACGACGGGTCGGTCAGCGTCTCCTGGTACCCGGTCATGCCGGTGGTGAAGACGGCCTCGCCGAACGTCTCGCCGACCGCGCCGTACGCCTCGCCCCGGAACGTCCGCCCGTCCTCGAGCACCAGAATCGCCGAGCCGCCGGGCCCGCTTCGCCGCGCGGCCGCATTCGGAGTGATCACCGCAGCACCTTTCCGTCGAGCACGGTCGGGACGCCGCGCAGGAACGTGGCGACCACCCGGCCCGGCAGCGTGGTCCCGGTGTACGGGGTGTTGCGGCTGCGGCTGACCAGGTCGGTCGGGTCGATCACGCGGCGGGCGGCCGGGTCGACCAGGGTCAGGTTGGCCGGCTGCCCGGCGGCGAGGGTGCCGCCGTGGCCGGTCAGGCCGGCGATCCGGGCCGGGGTCACCGACATCCGGTCGGCGATCAGGTCCCACCGCTCGCCGAGCACGCTGAGCACCACCGGCAGCGCCGTCTCCAGCCCGACCATGCCGGGCCGGGCGTACGCCCACTCGCATTCCTTGTCCTCGACCGCGTGCGGCGCGTGGTCGGTGGCGACCACGTCGATCACGCCCTCGATCAGCGCGTCCCGCAGCGCCCGGACGTCCCCGGCGGTCCGCAGCGGCGGGTTGACCTTGAACACCGGGTCGTACGTGGCCGCCAATTCGTCGGTCAGCAGCAGGTGGTGCGGCGTCACCTCGGCCGTCACCCGGACCCCCCGGGCCTTGGCCTGGCGCAGCACCTCCACCGATCCTGCGGTGGACACGTGGCAGACGTGCAGGCGGCTGCCGACGTGCTCGGCCAGCAGCACGTCGCGGGCGATGATCGCCTCCTCGGCCACGGCCGGCCAGCCGGTCAGCCCGAGGCGGGTGGACACCTGGCCCTCGTGCATCTGCGCGCCCTCGGTCAGCCGCGGCTCCTCGGCGTGCTGGGCGATGATCCCGTCGAACGCCTTCACGTACTCCAGGGCGCGGCGCATCAGCCGCGGGTCGGCGACGCAGTTGCCGTCGTCGGAGAAGATCCGCACGGCGGCGGCCGAGGTGGCCATCGCGCCGAGCTCGGCCAGTCGCGTCCCGGCCAGCCCGACGGTGACCGCGCCGATCGGCTGCACGTCGACCAGGCCGGCCTCGCGGCCCAGTCGCCAGACCTGCTCGACCACCCCGGCGGTGTCGGCCACCGGGGAGGTGTTGGCCATCGCGCAGACCGCGGTGTAGCCGCCGGCGGCGGCGGCCCGCGAGCCGGTCTCCACCGTCTCGGCATCCTCGCGGCCCGGTTCCCGCAGGTGGGTGTGCAGGTCGACCAGTCCCGGCAGCGCGACCAGCCCGGCCGCGTCGACCACCTCGGCGGAGCCGTCGGCGGAGGGCGCCATCACTCCGTCCCGGATCGCCAGGTCGGTGGGCGGACCACCGAGGACGGAGACGCCGCGGATGAGGTAGGAACTCACGCTGCACTCACCTTTCGGGTGCCCTTCCGGCCCTCGCCGGCGAGGCCGTGGCCGAGTGCGGCTGACTGCCGCTCGGTGCAGTCGGTCATGCTTTGCCTCCCAGGAGCAGATAAAGAACCGCCATCCGGGCGCTGACGCCGTTGGCGACCTGTTCGACGATCGTGGAGCGGGGCGAGTCGGCCACCTCGGGCGCGATCTCCATCCCCCGGTTCATCGGACCCGGGTGCATGACGATCGCGTGTTGCGGCAGCTTCCTCAGGCGAGGCATGTCGAGTCCGTAGCGGCGGGAGTACTCACGGGCCGAGGGGAAGTAGGAATCCTGCATCCGCTCGGTCTGCACCCGCAGCATCATCACGACGTCCACGTCGGGAAGGACGCTATCCAGGTCGTACGACACTTTCGTGCCCGCCGGCTCGGCCGAGCCGGGCGACAACGCGGCCGACACGTCGATCGGGATGAGCGTCGGGGGGCCGACCAGCGTGACCTGGGCGCCGAGCGTCGTGAGCAGCAGGACGTCGGAACGGGCGACCCGGCTGTGCAGCACGTCTCCGACGATCGCCACCCGCAGGCCCTCGATCTTCCCGAGGCGCGAGCGCATGGTGTACGCGTCGAGCAGCGCCTGGGTCGGGTGCTCGTGCGTCCCGTCGCCGGCGTTGATCACCGATCCGTCCACCCAGGACGCCAGCCGGTGCGGCGCGCCGCTGGCCGGGTGCCGGATGACCACCGCGTCGGCGCCCATCGCCTGCAGGGTCAGCGCGGTGTCCTTGAGGCTCTCGCCCTTGGAGACGCTGGACCCCTTGGCCGAGAAGTTGATCACGTCGGCGCTCAACCGTTTGGCCGCCGCCTCGAACGAGATCCGGGTCCGGGTGGAGTCCTCGTAGAAGAGGTTGACCACCGTGCGGCCGCGCAAGGTCGGCAGCTTCTTGACCTCCCGGCCGGCCAGCGCGGCCATCTCCCCCGCCGTGTCCAGGATCAGGGTGGCGGTGTCGGCGTCGAGGTCGGCGGCCGACCGCAGGTGCTTGATCATTCGGAGCCTCCGGTCAGCCGGACCTCGTCGTCGCCGTCGATCTCGGCGAGCGACACCCGCACGCTCTCGGACTGCGCGGTCGGGATGTTCTTGCCCACGTAGTCGGCGCGGATCGGGAGCTCGCGGTGGCCGCGGTCGACCAGCACGGCGAGCTGGACCGTCCGGGGCCGGCCGATGTCACTGAGCGCGTCGAGGGCGGCCCGGACCGTACGGCCGGAGAACAGCACGTCGTCGACCAGCACGACCCGCCGCCCGTCGACGCCGCCACCGGGCACCTCCGTCTTGCCGAGCGCGCGGGTGGCGTGCAGGCGCAGGTCGTCGCGGTAGAGGGTGATGTCGAGCGAGCCGACCGGCACGTACACGCCCTCGAAGGCGTGGATGCGGGAGGCCAGGCGGGCGGCGAGCGGGACGCCGCGGGTCGGGATGCCGAGCAGAACCGTGTCGGCGGCGCCGGAGGTCTTCTCGAGGATCTGGTGCGCGATCCGATCGATCGTGCGCGCAATGTCCGTACTGGACAGAATGATCTTGGTCGGACCGGTGTCAACATGGGTGTGCCGCGGCATCACCACCATTGACCTCCTTCCCCGCCTCACTGGACGGGTCGTTAAAGGACGTCTGGGCAGAGCGACCCTGGCGAAGGTGACGCTCAGGGCTGACGCTACGTTACCAGTGGACGCGGTGTTGACCATGTGACGTGGCTGACCCGGCGAGCTGCGGACGAATGTGGGCAACTTTCACTCGCGCTCCACGACTCATCGGTAACCGGCACTTGACCAACAGTCGTAACCGCCGTACCGTCACGCTGCGTAGCGACCGGAGGAAGAACCCTCCGGGCCAGCACATTGCCGGGGAGTGTCCGAATGCCGTCTGAGTACGCCAAGTCGCTGGGTGCCCGCCTGCGGTCCATCCGCCAGCAGCAGGGGCTGTCGCTGCAGGGGGTGGAAGAGAAGTCGAACGGCCGGTGGAAGGCCGTTGTGGTGGGCTCGTACGAGCGCGGTGACCGCGCGGTCACCGTGTCGCGATTGGCCGAACTGGCCGATTTCTACCGGGTTCCCGTGTCGGAACTGCTGCCCGACGGCAGTGGCGTCCGGCTCGAGGCCACCAACAAGATCGTTCTCGACCTCGAGAAGCTGTACGACACCACCGGTGAGGACCTGGCGTACGTGGCGCGGTACGCCCGGGCCATTCAGCAGCAGCGTGGTGACTACAACGGACGGGTGCTGTCGATCCGCGCCGACGACCTGCGGGCGCTGGCCATCGTGTACGACATCTCGCCGTCCGGCCTGATCGAGCGCCTGACCGAACAGGGTGTCCTGGTCGCCGATCCACGGGCATTCTTCGCGTCCTGAGCCAGACCGCACAAAGGGGGCCCATCGGGCCCCCTTTGTCTGTCCACATCTGACTATTGCGGAACCTGCCCGGTGGCCCGGTTGATCCGGTTCCACAGGTTGATCTGCGCGATCCCCAGCACCAGGGCGCCGAGCTGCTTCTCGTCGTAGAACCGGGCGGCCTCGGCCCAGACCGCGTCCGGCACCGGCTCCGGCTCGGTCAGCCGGGTGACCGCCTCGGCCAGCTTCAACGCCGCCCGTTCGCCACCGGTGAATCCGGGCGCGTCCCGCCAGGCCGCGACCATCGCCAGCTTCTCCTCGCCCAGGCCGGCCTTGCGCAGGTCCCGGTGGTGCATGTCGAGACACACGGCGCAGCCGTTGAGCTGGCTGACCCGTAGGTTGATCAACTCCAGCGTCTCGTCCGGCACCCCGATGGCCCGTATCGCCTGGCCCAGCGCCAGCAGGGCCGGCAGCGCGCCGGGAACGACCATCACGGGGTTGCCCATGCGTACGGTCATGATCTCTCCTCGGTGTTACGTCGTGTCCGTCCGGTTCGTCAGAGTCATGACGGAAGGCGACGGGAGAAGGTAACCGTGGAGGATTTCGAAGAACACCGGGATCGGCTGCGAGGCGTGGCCTACCGGATGCTCGGGTCGTGGAACGACGCCGACGACGCGGTGCAGGAGGCATGGCTGCGGCTGCATCGCAGCGACGCCCCCGCGATCACCAATCTCGGCGGCTGGCTGACCACCGTCGTCGGGCGGGTCTGCCTGGACATGTTGCGGTCACGGTCAGCGCGATCCGAGCTGCCGTACGGCTTCCACCTGCCGGATCCGCTGGTCACCGGCCCGGAACAGGACGCCGAAACGGCCGACGCGGTGGGGCTGGCGCTGCTGGTCGTGCTCGACACCCTGGCGCCGGACGAGCGGCTGGCCTTCGTGTTGCACGACCTGTTCGGCGTGCCGTTCGACGAGATCGGCCCGATCGTGGGGCGGTCACCCGAGGCGGCGAAGATGCTGGCCAGCCGGGCCCGCCGCCGGGTCCGCGACGCCGGCCCGGCCCCGGAAACGGACGTCCGGCGGCAGCGGCGGGTGGTCGACGCGTTCCTGGCCGCGGCCCGCGAGGGCGACTTCGCCGGCCTGCTCGCGGTGCTCCACCCCGACGTCGAACTGCGCACCGACAACGGCGCGTTGCGCCCGGGCACCCTGGTCCGGGGCGCGGCCCGGGTGGCGCGCGGCGCGATCGCGTACACCAAACTGGCCGCGTCGGGCCGGGCGGTGCTGATCAACGGCAGCCCGGGCCTGATGTCCTACGACGCCGCCGGGAACGTCAGATCGCTGATGTCCTTCACCATGGTCGGCGACCGAATTGTGGCGATGTACGCCCTCACCGACCCGGCCCGCCTGAAGGCCCTGTGAAGAGCGACCACGCGGTCAAGCCCGGAAGCCGCCGCGACGGCCGGGAGCACCGCGGCGCCCGCGCTGCCGAGACGGGGCTTCGGCCGGCGCGTACGTTATCGGGTGGCGAACTCCGCTATCCGGCCCAGGATGCCGTTGAGGAAGCGGGGGCTGTCGTCGGTGGACATCTGCTTGGCCAGCTCGACCGCTTCCGAGATGGCCACCGGGTCGTCGATCTCGGGTACGTAGAGCAGCTCGTACACCGCGATGCGGGCCAGGTTGCGGTCGACCACGGGCATGCGGTCGATGGTCCAGCCCTCGGCGTAACTGGCGATCAGCTCGTCGATCCGGTCGAGGTTCATGGCCACGCCCTCGATCAGCGACTCGGCGTAGTCCATGTGGTCGGGCCGGGGCTTCTCGATCCGGTCGCGGTAGGCGGCCAGCACCGTGCTCGGCGGCAGGTTGCGCAGGTCCGCCTCGTACAGCACGTCGAGCGCCCGCTTGCGCGCCTTGCGGCGCGCCGGCATCTGCGTCTTGGGTCCCTCGGCCACGGTCAGCTGCGACCGAGGTAGCGGCCGTCCCGCGTGTCGACCTTGATCTTCTCACCGGTCGTGATGAACAACGGGACGTTGACCGTCGCGCCGGTCTCGACGGTGGCCGGCTTGGTGCCGCCGGTGGACCGGTCGCCCTGCAGGCCGGGCTCGGTGTAGGTGACCTCGAGGAACACGCTGGTCGGCAGCTCGATGTAGAGCGGCACGGCCTCGTGCGTGGCGACGGTGGCCTCGGCCTCGGGCAGCAGGTAGTTGGCCGCCTCGCCGACGGTGCCGCCGGGCACGGTGATCTGGTCGAAGGTGTCCAGGTCCATGAAGACGAAGTCCTCACCGTCCTGGTAGAGGTACTGCATGGTGCGCTTGTCCACGGTCGCGGTCTCGACCTTGGTGCCCGCGTTGAAGGTCTTGTCGACGACCTTGCCGGAGAGGACGTTCTTCAGCGTGGTGCGCACGAACGCCCCGCCCTTGCCCGGCTTGACGTGCTGGAACTCCACGACGGCCCACAGCTCGCCGTCGAGGTTGAGCACCAGGCCGTTCTTCAGGTCGTTGGTGGAAGCCATGTCCTGCCTTGTTCGTTGTGACGTTGTCGAATGACCTTCCGAGTCTACCGGCGGCGCAGCTCAACCGGCCAATCGGGCCACATGCTGCAACGCCAGCCGGTAGCCGTCCACTCCCAGGCCCGCGATCACGCCGGTGGCCACGGCGGAGATGACCGAATGGTGCCGGAACTCCTCACGGGTGTGAATGTTCGAGATGTGCACCTCGACCAGCGGAGCGCGCAGCAGGGCGCAGGCATCCCGGATCGCATAGTTGTAGTGCGACCACGCGCCCGGGTTGAGCACCACCGGCGCCTGCTGGTCGGCGGCGGCGTGCAGCCAGCCCAGCATCTCGTGCTCGGCGTCGGTCTGCCGCACGGTCACCTCGTGGCCGAGTTCCGTGCCGGTCTGCTCGCACAGCGCAACCAGGTCGGCGTACGAGGTGAGGCCGTAGATGTCGACCTGCCGGGTGCCGAGCCGTCCCAGGTTGGGGCCGTTCAGGACGTGGATCATCGGGCCACCTCCGTGTACGCGCGGGCCAGCAGGTCTTCGCCGGGTCCGGCCAGGATGCCCGGCTTCGCCAGGCCGTCCAGGACCACGAACCGCAGGGTGTCGGCGCGGGCCTTCTTGTCGACGCGCATCGCCGCCAGCAGGTCGGTCCAGGCTTCCCGGTCGTACGCCGTGGGCAGCCCCAGCGACTCCAGGACCGTCCGATGCCGTACGGCCGTGGCCTCGTCCAGCCGTCCCTCCGCTCGCGACAGCGCCGCCGCGAAGATCAGCCCGACCGACACCGCGTGCCCGTGCTTCCAGCTGTAGTGCTCACGCTTCTCGATCGCGTGGCCCAGCGTGTGACCGTAGTTGAGGATCTCCCGCAACCCGGACTCGCGCAGGTCCGCCCCGACCACCTCGGCCTTGACCCGGACCGCCCGTTCGATCAGCTCGGGCAGCACGGTCCCGTGCGGGTCGCGGGCAGCGAGCGGATCGGCCTCGATGATGTCCAGGATCACCGGGTCGGCGATGAAGCCGGCCTTGACCACCTCGGCCAGCCCGGCCCGCAGGTCGCCGGCCGGCAGCGTGTCCAGCGTGTCGAGGTCGCAGAGCACCCCGGCGGGCGGGTGGAAGGCGCCGACCAGGTTCTTGCCGGCGGCGATGTTCACGCCGGTCTTGCCGCCGACCGCGGCGTCGACCATGCCGAGCAGCGAGGTGGCGACCGGGATCCAGCGGACGCCGCGCAGCCAGCCGGCGGCGACGTACCCGGCCAGGTCGGTCACCGCTCCCCCGCCGACGCCGAGGACCACGTCGGTCCGGGTGAAGCCGGCCGCGCCGAGTTCGTCCCAGCAGCGAGCGGCGACCGCGATCGACTTGCCGGCCTCGGCGTCCGGGACCTCGATCATCGTTGTCCTGATGCCGGCGGCCTCGGCGATCTCGGCCGCCCGACCGGCCAGCGGTGCGGAGTGGATCACCGCGGCCCGGACAGCACCGCCGATGAGCGCCGGCAGTTCGGGTGCCAGGCCGCGGCCGACCAGGACTTCGTACGGCCGGTCACCGGCCACGGGAATGCGGGACACGTCCGGAGCCTAGTTCGGCGGGTTTGGGGTTATATCCAGGTAACCCCATAGAGGGGTACAACTGACGGCATGCCGAAAATCAACGTGTACCTGCCCGATGAACTGGCCGAAGCCGTGCGGGAGACCGGAGTGCCGATCTCCGCCGTCTGCCAGCGCGCGCTGGAACTGGCCGTGCGCCGGTTGACCATGATCCGGAACGCGAAACTGGGGTCGATCACCGAGTCGGACCTGACCACGCGGTTCGCCTTCGTGACCGCCCGCGCGCTGCACTCCCTGCAGTTGGCCGCATCCCCGGTCGAGAGCGGCACGGTCGGCACCGGCCACCTGCTGCGCGGAATGATCGCCGAGGGCGGCAACCTGGCCCTGCCGATCCTGCGGGCGATGGACATCGATCCGGCCGCTCTGGTCATCGCCGACGACCCCGAGCCCGGCGGTACGGGCGACGGGCTGCACTTCAGCACCGCCGCCGGCAACGCCCTGGAACTCGCGGTCAACGAGGCCGTCGGGATGGGCCACAACTACATCGGGTGCGAGCACTTCCTGATTGGGCTGGCGGCGGAGCCGGACGGCAACGCCGGCAAGGCGCTGCGGACGGCCGGAGCGGACGCCAAAGCGGTGCGGCGGGCGGTGGCCACGGCCATCGCCGGGTACGCCCACCTGCGCGCCAACACCACCGCCCCGGCCGCCGCGACCGGCGTGCTGACCGCCGTCCGGGCCGAACTGCAGCCGCTGATCCAGCGCATCGAGCGGCTGGAGCAGCGCGCGAACTAAGCTGCCGGTCAGCTGTCTGTAGACGCTCGGCGACCTTGCGGTCGGGAACTGACCGCATCGGTCGATAGCGTGACCGCATGACGACTTACGTACTCGTACCCGGGATGTGGCTCGGCGCCTGGGCCTGGCACGACGTCACGGCCGCGCTGCGCGATGCCGGCCACGAGGTCTACCCGCTGTCGCTGACCGGCCTCGCCGACCGCTCGCACCTGCTCGGGCCCGGCGTCGACCTGGACACCCACATCGCCGACATCGTGCGGCTGGCCGAGGTCGAGGACCTGCGGGACTTCGTGCTGGTCGGGCACAGCTACGGCGGCATGCCGGTGAGCGCGGCGGCGCTGCGGCTGCGGGAGCGCCTCAAGGCCGTGGTGTACGTGGACAGCGGCCCGCTGCCGGAGGGCACCACGCAGCTGTCGATCTCCGGCGACTCCGCACCCGGTTCGGACGTCCCGCCGCCGTTGTGGGATCCGGCGGCCGACCCGGTCAACCAGGCCGGCCTGGACGAAAGCGCCGTCGAGCGTCTGCGGGCGCGGTCGACGCCGCACCCGCGCGCGTCGGTGGCTCAGCCGCTCGGCGCCCGGGCCACCTCGGCCGACCTGCCGACCGCGCTGGTGGCGTGCACCTTCAAGCCCGGTCAGGTGCGGGCGATGATGGCCGCCGGCCACCCGTTCTTCAGCGGGCTGGCCGAGGCGCAGATCGTTGCCCTGGACACCGGCCACTGGCCGATGCTCAGCGAGCCGAAGGCGCTGGCGTCCATCCTGGACGAACTAGGCCGAGGGCCCCTGACGCCCGGCTTCGTCGGGTAGCCGGGTGGACAGGACGATCTTGCCCCGGCTGTGCCGCTTCGCCAGTTCCGCGTAGGCGTCGCGGACCCGGCCGAGCGGGTAGACCGCGGCGATCGGCAGCACGATCCGTCCCCAGGCGATCAGGTCGGCCAGCTCGGCCAGGATGCCGGCGTCGCTGCCGGCGGCGCTGCCGTCGCCCTTGACCCCGTACGTCGAGACGGCGGCGAAGTCGGCGACCGTGTCGATCCGGTCGGCCGGGATGCCCAGGTCCACCGCCATCGCGACGTATCCGCTGCCGAACGTGTCGATGAAGGCGCCGGGTGCCAGCTCGCGCAACCGGTCGGCCAGTCCGTCGCCGTACGTCACCGGGGTGACGCCGACCGACCGCAACCAGTCCGCGTTGTGCTCGCCGGCGATGCCGATGACCCGGGCGCCCGTCTCCCGGGCGAGTTGCACGGCGATCGACCCGACGCCACCGGCGGCGCCGCTGACCGCGACGGTTTCGCCCGGCCGCGGGTTCACCGCGCGGACCGCGGCGTACGCGGTCACGCCGGCCACGAAGAGTCCTCCGGCTCGGATCCAGTCCAGGGCGAGCGGCTTGCGGGTGAGGTGATCGGTCGGCACCGCGACGAAGTCGGCGTGCGCGGAGCGCCAGTCGGACCAGCCCAGCACCTCGTCGCCGGGCGCGAACCCGGTGACCGCGGCGCCGGCCGCGACCACCGTGCCGGCGAAGTCGCTGCCCTCACCCTGCGGGAACGTGCTGGGCCAGCGCTCGCGGAGCGCACCCGAGCGGATGCCGATCTCGCCGGGGTTGATCCCGGCCGCGACCACCTCCACCACGACCTGGTCGGCGGCCGGTTCGGGCTGCGGTACGTCCGCGACGTAGAGCACATCGGCGTCGCCGTAGTCGTCCATTCGAATCGCACGGGGCATGCCCCGGAACCTACCCCTGCAGCAGCCCGGCGACCTCGTCCGCGATGTCTGCTGGATCACGTCCGTCGGTGACCACGGTGTACGTGGCCACCTCCTCGTACAGCGGCCGCCGCTGGTCCATCAGATGCTTCAGCGTGGCCCGCGGGTTGATGTTGAGCAGCGGCCGCCCGGCCCCCAGCCCGACCCGCCGGACCGCGTCCGGCAACTGCACGGACAGGTGGACCACGGTGGCGCCGGCCAGCGCCGTCCGGGTCTCCGGGTCGAGGATCGAGCCGCCGCCGAGCGCGAGCACCCCGTCGAACGAGACCAGCGCGTCGGCGATGGCCGCCTTCTCGAGCTCGCGGAAGGCCGGCTCGCCGTCGTCGAAGAAGATCTCCGGGACCGTCTTGCCCGCCTTGGCCGCGATCAGCGTGTCGGCGTCGGCGAAGGGCAGGCCCAGCCGCTCGGCCACCAATTCGCCCACGGTCGACTTGCCCGCGCCGGGCATGCCCACCACCACCGCCGCCGGGGTCGTCACTTGATCACCAGGTTTTCCCGGTATCCGGTCAGGTTGCGGCGGATCTCGGCCACCGAGTCGCCGCCGAACTTCTCGGTCGCCGCCTCGGCCAGCACCAGCGCCACCATGGCCTCGGCCACGACGGCGCCGGCCGGGACCGCGCACACGTCGGACCGCTGGTTGATCGCCGTGGCCGGTTCCCCGGTGACCACGTCGACGGTCTGCAGGGCCCGGTTCAGGGACGAGATGGGCTTCAACGCCGCCCGTACGCGCAGGGGCTCGCCGTTGGTGATGCCGCCCTCCAGGCCACCGGCGCGGTCGGTGACCCGCCGGACGCCGTCCGCCGTCGGGATGATCTCGTCGTGCGCGACGGACCCGCGCGACCGGGCCTGGGTGAACCCGTCCCCGATCTCCACGCCCTTGACCGACTGGATGGACATCAGCGCGGCCGCCAGCCGGGAGTCGAGCTTGCGGTCCCACTGCACGTGCGAGCCCAGACCCGGCGGCACCGACCAGGCCAGCACCTCGACGATGCCGCCGAGCGTGTCCGCGTCCTTCTTGGCCGCGTCCACCTCGGCCACCATCCGGGCGCTGGCCTCGGGGTCGAGGCAGCGCAGCGGGTCGGCGTCGATCCGGTCGGCGTCGTCCGGCGACGGGATCAGGCCGGCCTTGGCCGCGACCGAGCCGAGCTCGATGACGTGCGAGACGATCTCGATGCCGAGGGACTGCGCGACGATCGCCTTGGCCACCGCGCCCACGGCGACGCGGGCCGCGGTCTCCCGGGCGCTGGCGCGCTCCAGGATCGGGCGGGCGTCGGTGTGGCCGTACTTCTGCATGCCGGCCAGGTCGGCGTGCCCCGGGCGGGGCCGGGTCAGCGGGGCGTTGCGGGCCTGCTGGGCGAGCACGTCGTCGTCGACCGGGTCGGCGGACATCACCGTCTCCCACTTCGGCCACTCGGAGTTGCCGATGCGCAGCGCGACCGGGCTGCCGATGGTGACGCCGTGCCGGATCCCGCCGATGATCTCCAGCTCGTCCTGCTCGAACGACATCCGGGCGCCGCGGCCGTAACCGAGGCGGCGGCGCGCGAGGTCGCGCCCGATCTCCGCGCTCGTCACCCGCACCCCGGCGGGCACCCCTTCGAGGACGGCGACGAGCGCCGGGCCGTGCGATTCACCTGCGGTCAGCCAGCGCAACACGGTTGCCAGTCTGGCACGCGGGATCGTCCGCCGGCCTACGGCCTGTCCGTGTCCCGCCTGCCGGACCACGACCACCCCGCCGGCGGCTACGCGGACCGCCACGGATCGGCCGTATCCTGCCGCCATGGGATACGTGCTCGGCCTGTGCGGCGTGCTCATCGGGGTCTCGGTGATTCTGGGTGGCCTCGCGCTGCTGGCCCGGCGGATCCGCCGGACCGGCGTCGGCATCGGCCTGCTGGGCGTTTACGACGAGGTGTACCGGCCTACCGCCGCCCAGACCCGGACCGAGACGGTCGTCCAGCACGAGGCGCCGGGGCCGGGCGCGCCCGCCGACCACCCACCCGTTTTCCATGGCCCGGTCGGCAGCAGCGGCGCGGACGGCCGGCACACGGGTTCCGCACGAAACGAGGGGTGGGCTCAGCCGTTCCCGCGGACCCGGTGGCGGCCCTGACCGACACCGGTCAGCTCAGTGCCGATGGGCGTACGCGAACGCCGCGATGATCGCCGCAATCACGACGATGGCCAGGATGACGGCCAGGGTGATCTTCAGCGGGCTGTACGGCCGCTCCCCGGCGACCTCGCCGGTGCGCCCGTTGACCAGGATGTTGTACGTCTTCCCGGCGTGCAGGTAGCAGGCGATCCACACCGGCAGCAGCATCAGCTTGAACGTGACGTCGGCGTACGAGGTCTGCACCGCATCGACCCGCTGCTCGTCGCCGCCGATGTCGTCGCGGACGTCCCGCTGGATCTGTGACTCCATCACCGACTTGGCCGTCTCCAGGCCGGACTCCGGTTCCACGTCGTAGCGCAGCGTCTCGTGGCCGGCCAGGAACTCCGGCCGGAACGGCTCCGACTTCAGCAGCGGCCAGGGCTCCAGCTTGTCCAGGTGCTTCGGGGCGATCCGGCCGGTGCCGATGACCAGCAGGTCGTCGAAGTCGCGGGCGACCGTGCCGTCGACCGAGTACCAGCGGGTCCGCTGCACCTGCCGGGTCTGGGTCTGGCCGTTGTCGGTGTACGTCTCGGTGACGTAGTAGTGCTCGCCGCGCTGCCCCCGGTAGTACGACTGGGTGCGCGCGTCGTACGTCCAGTGCGGCAGGTAGGTGCTGTGCGACGACTCGGCCTCGGTGACCTTCTTCAGGCCGCTGGGCGCGAACCAGCGCGACGACGCCCATTCGCGCAGCGTTCGCGGACGGCCGCGCGGTCCAGCTCGAACGGCAGCACCGCCTCGGGTGACACCATCTCGCTGTCACCGGTGTCGGCGACCAGCGGCGCGCCGCAGAACTGACAGCGGTCGGAGATCTTGTCGCTCTGCGTCACCGCGCCGCAGCCGCGGCACGTGAACGTGTACGGAGCGACCGTCGGCGACGGGTTTGCGCGGCAGCCGGGCGAACTCGGCGAACGAGCGTTCGCGGACGACCGCACCGGTCGGCACCAGCGGCGTCTCGGCCCCGCAGTAGGGGCACTTGAGGACCGTGGTGCCGGGCGCGTACTCGACGTTCGCTCCACAGTTGGAGCACGGGTATGCGCTGGCTCATGTCGCGGGGGCAGCGGCGGCGGAACCGACGCGAACGCACCCGACAACTCGGGCACCTGACCGGCGGCGGTCCACGCGGACATGCCGTTCTTCCACACCAGCGTGTCGCGGGTGAGCACGCCGTCACGAGCCTGGGCGGTCAGCCCGTCGAGGTCGAACGGGCCCTGCTGCTGACCGTTCACGCCGATGTACCACTGCGCCGCCGGAAGCGGCGGCGGCCCGGCCGCCGGCGCCGGGGCGGAGGACGGGGCGGCCGACGGGGCGGCCGACGGCGTGTTCATGGACTGCACCGCCCGCTGCCCGGCGGCCATGCCGAGGCCGAAGCCGCATCGCTCGATCCGGCCTCGCCGGGGTTGTTGGCGGCGTCCTCGATGGCGTTGGCGGTCTGGAACTTCGTGTACTGGTCCAGGTCGCCGACCACGCCGATCGAGGTGCGCTTGTCCAGCGCCGCCTCGACCTCCGGCGGCACCGAGATGTTCTCGATGATGAACTTGGGGATGGCGATGCCGTTGGGGGCCAGCTCGTCGGTCAGCACCGCGGCCAGCGTGTTGCCGATGGAGAGCTGCTGGGCGGCCAGGTCGAGCATCGGCACCCCGGCCCTGGCGAGGGCGTTGCCGAGGTGGCTGACGACCAGCTGGCGCAGATATTCCTGCACCTCCTCGGTGCGGAACTGCGGGTCGGTGCCGACCAGTTCGCGGAGCAGCCGGGCCGGGTCGACGACCCGCATCGAGAAGGCGCCGAACGCCCGCAGCCGCACCGCGCCGAACTCGGGGTCGCGCACGATCACCGGGTTCTGCGTGCCCCACTTCATGTCGGTGAACTGCCGGGTGTTGACGAAGTAGACCTCCGCCTTCCACGGCGACTCGAACCCGTACTTCCAGCCCTTGAGGGTGGACAGGATCGGCATGTTCTGCGTGGTCAGCGTATAGGTGCCGGGCGGGAAGACGTCGGCGATCTGCCCCTCGTTGACGAACACCGCGGCCTGCGATCTCGCGGACGATGAGCTTGGCGCCCATCTTGATCTCGTTGTCGTAGCGGGGGAACCGCCAGACGATGGTGTCCCGGCTGTCGTCGGTCCACTCGATGATGTCGATCAGCTCACCCTTGAGCTTGTCCCACAGCCCCACGCCGAACCCCCTCCGCGCACCTCAGCCGCGTGACCCGTGGCCGCGCCGAACGGTACCAATGCCCGGCCAGGTGTCTGCAGGGACCAGGCGGAAATCAGACCGATCAGCCGATCCGGGCAGCGGCGGCCAAGGCGGCCCGCATCGCCGCTTCGGGGGCCGGAGTGACGCCGGTGAACTGCTCGAACTGCCCGAGCGCCTGGGCCAGCAGCAGATCCAGGCCGGACACGACCGGGTTGCCGTGCGCAGCGGCGGCCGCGGCCAGCCGGGTGGGCCACGGGTCGTAGACGGCGTCGAAGAGCACGCTGAACGGCGCCCACGAGACCAGCGCGGCCAGCTCGTCGGCGGCGCCCTTGGGCACCGTCGAGATCACCGCGTCGGCGTCGAACGCCTTCGGCGCCTCACCCCAGGACACCCCATGCAGCCATACGCCGACCGCGTGGGCCACCGGCTCGAGTGAGGCCAGCGCCGCCGACCGGCGGGTGACGAGCGTGACCTCGGACGCGCCCAGTTCAGCGGCGGCGGCCAGCGCGCCGCGGGCGGTCCCGCCGCCGCCCAGCACCGTGATCCGGGGGTGGCCGCCGGTCAGGCCGGCGTCGCGCAGCACCCGGACCATGCCGGGGATGTCGGTGTTGTCGGCGTGCCAGCCGCCGTCCGCCCGCCGGACCAGCGTGTTGGCGGCGCCGACGGCCCGGGCGCGCGGCGAGGCCGAGGCCGCGATCGACAGGCCCACCTCTTTCAGCGGCATGGTCAGTGAGAGCCCGGCCCACTCCGGTCCGAGCCCGGCCACCAGCGCCGGCAGCTCGGCTTCCCCGCACTCCACCGCCTCGTACGACCAGTCGGACAGCCCCGCGGCGGCGTAACCGGCAGTGTGAATGACCGGTGACAAAGAGTGACCGATGGGCCGGCCGCACACCGCGGCGTGATGCCGGACGGTCACAGGACGCCGTTCTTCTTCGCCAGCTCGATGTTCTTGTTCTGCTCGGCGTCGGTGACCGCGAACGCCGAGTGGCCCTGCTTGTCGATCGCCACGAAGTACAGCCACGGACCAGCCGGGGGGTCCATCGCACCCTTGAGCGCGTCCACGCCCGGGTTGTTGATCGGGGTCGGGGTCAGGCCCGGCTTGTTGTGGGTCCGGTACGGGTTCGCCGGGTCGGTCAGGTCGGCCGTGGTCATCTCCTTCGACGACTTCGTCGGCCGGCCGGTGAGCTGGTAGTAGTAGTTGATCCCGACGTCGAACTGCAGGCAGCCGCACGGGAAGTTGCCGCCGTAGAGGCGGTTGTAGGCGACCCGGGCGATCTTGCCGAGGTCCACCGTGTTGCCCGCCTCCGCCTGAGCCAGGGACGCCACCGTCAGCGCCTCGTACGGGCTGATCTTGCGGTCCTGCTGGACCCGGTTCACGAAGTCGATCTGCGTGGCCACGCTGAGGAACCGGCTCACCATCGTGCTCAGCATGTCCTCGGCCGTGGCCGTGGGAGGGAACTCGTAGGTGTCCGGGTACAGGAAGCCCTCGATGGACCTGGTGACCTTCTGCTTGTCCGTCCGGTTGAACCAGAACGCCGGCACGCCCAGGGCCACCGGGTCCTTGCCGGCCGTCTGGAAGTCCTTCAGGGGGATCTTGGACTTGGCCGCGAGCAGCGCGTAGATCTGCATCGAGGTCTTGCCCTCGGGGATGGTGATCCCGTTGACGATCCGGTTCTTCGGGTCGAGCAGGGCGTTGACCGCGTCCTTGGCCGCCATCTGCTTACGCATCCGGTACGTGCCGTCCTGGATGTTCTTGCTCTTGGGGTTCTTGCCGGCCGCATCGACGAAGGCCCTGGTGCTCTTGACGACGTCCTTGGTGACCAGGGTGTTGCCCATCTCGGTGATCGACGCGCTCGGCTCGATCTGCACCAGGACCTCGCCGCTGCCGGGACCGTCGTAGTCCGCCGCGGTGAACAGGCCCCGGACCTTGTTGTAGCCGAGGTAGACGCCACCACCGAGCACCGCCAGCAGCACGAATGCCACCACGAAGGCGATCGCGCTGCGACCGCCCCGCTTGCCGCCGGAGCCCCGGACACCCCGCCGGTGGCGGGGTTTGCCCCGGCCGGCGTGGTCCTCGAACGCCAGGTCGAGCTCGTCGATCATCTGGTCTGCCTCCGCTGCGCGTCGAGCCAGCTCTGCAGGATCTCCACTGCGGCCGCCTGATCGACAACCGCCCGTTGACGCTTCCCTCGCACGCCACGTTCGGCCAGCCTACGGGTTGCGACCACGGTCGACATCCGCTCGTCCGCCAGCACCACCGGCACCGGCGCAACGACGTGTGCCAAGCGGTCAGCGTACGCACGAATGTCGATGGCGGCAGGTCCCTCTTCCCCATTGAGGCGGACCGGGAGCCCCACCACGACCTGCACCGCCCCGTGCTCCCCCACGAGTCGGCCGAGCTCGGCGATGTCCGCCGCATCCGTCAAGTCCCGGGAGAGCGTGACCAGGGGGGTGGCCAGAATCCCGTCGGGGTCGCTCACCGCGACTCCGACACGGACCTTACCGACATCGACGCCCAGCCGCCTACCCCGCGGCAGTGCCGTCATCGGGTGCCGCCCTCTCCCCGTCAGCCGTTCTCCGCGACCGCCTTCTCGACCGCCGCCAGCAGCGCCGGAACCTCACCGGCGGGCACGCCGCCGCCCTGCGCGAGGTCGGCGTTGCCGCCACCGCGGCCGGACAACGCGCCCTTGACCAGGTCGGCTGCAGACAGCCCGCGACTTTTGGCCGGCCCGTTGAGCGCCACGATCAGTGAGGCCTTGCCGTTCGACCGGGCCGCCACCGCGACCACCGCCGGACGCGCGGCGTCGATCCGGCCGCGGATCTCCTGAGCCAGCGTACGCACGTCGTTACCGGCCGCCCCCTCGGGCGCTTCGGTGCCCACGTACGCCACGCCACCCAGATCCCGCGCCTGCCCGGCCAGCGCACCCGCCCCGCCCAGCACCATCTGCGCCCGCAGTTTCTCCAGTTCCTTCTCCGCGTCGCGCAGCGCCGTCACGGTCAGCTGGACCCGGTCCGCGACCTCGTCGCTGGGCACCCGGAACAGGTCGGCCAGCCGGGACACCAGCAGGTGCTCCTTCGCCAGGAACCCGAACGCGTCGATGCCGACCAGCGCCTCGACCCGCCGCACGCCCGAACCGATGGACTGTTCGTTGAGGATCTTCACCAGGCCCAGCTGACCCGATCGGGCGACATGGGTGCCACCGCACAGTTCGCGCGCGTAGTCGCCGACCTCGACCACCCGGACCTCGTCGCCGTACTTCTCGCCGAACAACGCCATCGCGCCCAGCCGCCGCGCCTCGGCCTGGCTGGTGATGAACGCGTGCACTTCGAGGTCGCGCAGCAGCACCTCGTTGACCTGCTGCTCGACGTCGTGCAGGACGGCCGGCGACACCGCGCCGGGGGTGTTGAAGTCGAATCGCAGCCGGCCCGGCGCGTTCAGCGAACCGGCCTGGGTGGCCGACTCGCCCAGGAACGAGCGCATGGTCTGGTGGATCAGGTGGGTCGCGGTGTGCGACCGCGAGATCGCCTTGCGGCGGGTCACGTCGATCTCGGCGTACCCGGTCTCGCCCGCGCGCACCTCGCCCCGCACGACCCGCGCCTTGTGCACGATCAGCCCCGGCACCGGCTGCTGGACGTCGACGACCTCGACCAGGCCCGCGCCGACGTTGATCACGCCGGTGTCGGACTGCTGGCCGCCGCCCTCGGCGTAGAACGGGGTCGCGTCCAGCACCAGCTCGACGAAGTCACCCTCGCCGGCCACCGGCACGCTGCCGCCGTCGCCGATCAGCGCCCGGACCCGCGACTCGCGCGACACCTCCTGGTAGCCGGTGAACTCGACCGGGCCGCCGCCGTCGAGCGCCGACCGGTACGCCGACAGGTCGGCGTGGCTGGTCTTGCGCGCCTTCGCGTCCGCCTTGGCCCGCGAGCGCTGGTCCTGCATGAGCCGGCGGAAACCCTCCTGGTCGACCTCCAGGCCCTGCTCCTGCGCGATCTCCAGGGTCAGGTCGATCGGGAACCCGTACGTGTCGTGCAACTGGAACGCCTGCGCCCCGGACAGCCGCGCGCCGCCGGACTTCTTGGTGTCCACGATCGCGGAGTCCAGAATGGTGGTGCCGGCGCGGAGAGTCGCCAGGAACGCGTCCTCCTCCGCGTACGCGTACTGGGAGATCCGCTCGAAGTCCGCGGCCAGCTCCGGGTACGACGGCGCCATGCAGTCGCGCGCCACCGGCAGCAGTTCCGGCATCGCCGGTCCCGCCCAGCCGAGCAGCCGCATCGACCGGATCGCCCGGCGCATGATCCGGCGCAGCACGTACCCGCGGCCCTCGTTGGACGGGGTCACGCCGTCGCCGATGAGCATCAGCGCGGTGCGCACGTGGTCCGCGATCACCCGCAGGCGGACGTCGTCCGGGGCCGACTCGGACGCCGCGTGGCCCGAGTTCACGCCGTACCGCTTGCCGGTGAGCTGCGCCGCCCGGTCCAGGATCGGCTTGACCTCGTCGATCTCGTACAGGTTGTCGACGCCCTGCAGCAGCGACGCCATCCGCTCGAGGCCCATGCCGGTGTCGATGTTCTTGTTCGGCAGCTCGGCGACGATCCGGAAGTCTTCCTTGCTCTTCACGTCGTCGATGTCGTACTGCATGAAGACGAGATTCCAGAACTCGAGGTAACGGTCCTCGTCGACCTCGGGACCACCCTCCTTGCCGTACGCCGGGCCGCGGTCGTAGTAGAGCTCCGAGCACGGGCCGGCCGGGCCGGGGATGCCCATCGACCAGTAGTTGTCCAGCTTGCCCCGGCGCACGATCCGCTCGGGCGGGACGCCGGTCCGCTCCCAGATCGCGGCCGCCTCGTCGTCGTCGAGGTAGACGGTCACCCAGATCCGCTCCGGGTCGAGCCCGTAGCCCCCCTGGTCGATCGGCTTGGTGGTCAGGTCCCACGCCAGCGGGATGACACCGGCCTTGAAGTAGTCGCCGAACGAGAAGTTGCCGTTCATCTGGAAGAACGTGCCGTGCCGGGACGTCTTGCCGACCTCGTCGATGTCGGGCGTGCGGATGCACTTCTGCACGCTCACCGCCCGGGTGAAGGGCGCGGCCCGCTGGCCCAGGAAGTAGGGCACGAACTGCACCATGCCGGCGTTGATGAACAGCAGGTTGGGGTCGTCGATGGCGGGCAGCGGGGCACTCGGCACGACCGTGTGCCCGTTGGCCGCGAAATGCGCCAGGAAGCGCCGCTTGATCTCCGCCGTCTTCATCGCTCAGTTCCCTCGTTACCGTCGTCGAACGTTTCACCCGCGGCGAACGCCTCGTTGATCTGACCCTCCCGCTCGGCCATGCCGTCGCGGACGTCATCCACGAAGTTACGCAGCGACTCGACCAGGCCGCCAGCGGATTGTGACAGCGAGGTCGCGATCCCCGTCGGAGTGAACTGCTCGGCCGTACGGGTGAGCTTGCGGACGGCGATCGCGCCGACGGCCAGCCCCACCCCCAGCCACAGGAGGCGCTTCACGTCTGGTGGTCCTTTCCGGGGACTCTCGTTCGGGTGGCTGTGCTCAGCGGGCGGCGCGGGCGGCCTTGCGGCGGTTCTTGATCGTGGCGCGGACCTCCCGGTCCTCGTCCGCCTGCCGGCGGGCGGAGGCCGCCTTGCGCAGGCCGTACCCGAACGAGGCGACCTTGACCAGCGGGTTGGCCGCGGCCGCGGTGACGACGGTGACCAGGTTGGCGATGTTGGCCGAGATCCCGGCGGCGTGGCCGGTGATGGTGTCCACCTTGGCCAGTTGCCCGTTCACCTCGTCCAGGGTGACCTGGGTCTGGCCGAGCGCGGTGTTCACGCCGGTCACCGTCTCGTTGACGTTGGCCAGCAGCGGTCCGGTGCGGTCGGTCAGGTCGGTGATCGCCCGGGTGGCGGCGTCCACCGTGCGTCCCAGCTTCAGGATCGGCACGGCGAGCACGATGACGAGCATCAGGAACGCCCCTGCGGCGATCAGACCTGCGATTTCTCCGCCGCTCATGGGCGTCCCCCTCATACCAAGGCCGGTGACAACGTGCAGACCCTACCGTCCGTCACCGGACGGCGCTTCAGGACGGTGACGGTGTCGGCAGCAGGGGGTCGTCGGTCAGGACCGGATCGGGGGTTTCGCCGACCAGGCCGGGCCGCTCACCGTCGGGCTGGCCGCGCGTGTCGGAGATCGCGTTCTGCACCTTGATGCTGACCGTGGAGCCGGTGCACTTGCCCGCCGGGGCCGGCGGAATGCCCGAGGACGGGAGCACCGCCGGGTCGGACAGCGCCACCTGGTCGACCGCACACTCGGGCAGCCGGACCCACAGGTCCAGAGTGAACTCGTCGCGCCGCCAGCAGCTGTAGACGCCGTCCTTCGGGTCGATCGGCTGGTCCGGGCAGCCGGCCACCTTCCACGGCAGCCAGCCCGCCCGGGACAGGGCGGCAGCGTAGACCTTGCCGGTCGGGGTGAAGGGCCGCTGCGACTGGGCGGTGCGTTCCCGCAGCGGGCAGTCCAGGAAGCACCAGCGGCTGCCGCTGCTGCGGTCCTGCACCTTCTGGGCGGCCCAGCCGGGCAGGTCGAGCGCGTCGATCGAGGCGTAGACCGGGTCGTGGCCGATCGCCCGGATGCTGAAGAACAGCGGCAGCAGGGCCAGGACGACCACGCTGAGGGCGGCCAGGCTGATCACTCGGAGGCGACGCTGGGCGCGGATTCGGGTACGCAGCTCCGACCGCGAGCCCGTCGGCGCGCCGACGACGGGGGCGCCCGCACCGGCCGGGAAGCCGCGCGGGTCGGACTGGTCCGGGGCCAGCGGCGGCCGTACGCGCGCCGGGGACACCGGAGCCGCAGCGGCCCGCGCGACCGCTGGGGGTGCCGCCACGGCGGCGGCCGGAGCGGCCGCGGCGCCGGTGACCACGTCCGGGACGGGCCCGGTCACCGAGGCCACGCCGGGGCGCGCCCGGCCGGCGATGCCGGGGTGGGTGGTGCGCCCGGGCTGGTCCGGCGCGGGGCGTTCAGGAGCCGCGGGCGGGCGCACCCGGCCGGAGACGGCCGGACCGGCGCCGGGCTGCCGCAGCCGCCCGGAGACCTCCTGGTCGGGGCGGATCCGGCCGCTGACCTCCGAGCCGGGGCGGATCCGGCCGCTGACCTCCGAGCCGGGGCGGACCGGGCCGCGGACCTCCGAGCCGGGGCGGACCCGGCCGCTCACGTCCGAGCCGGGGCGGCTCCGGCCGCTGGTCTCCGGATCCGAGGCGGGCGGGCGGGCGGCGACCGGCGGTGACGCGTCGGCCGCGGGCGACGCGTCCGGGACGATCGGCTGCACGCGGCCGGAGGCGATCACGTCCGGATCGACGCCGCGGACCCGGCCGGAGGCTTCGCCGGGCCCGGTCGGGCGGACCCGGCCGGTGGCGGTGCCGGCCACGGTGCCGGGGCGGGCGCGGCCGGCGCTGGGGCGGGGCACACGGCCGGTGCCGCGGGCATTCACCCGTCCGGTGCCCTCACCGGGCCGCTGGATGCCCCCGGACGGGCTCTCGGCCATCGCGCCGGCGCGTCCGGGGACGGCCGGGGTGCGGGCGCCCTGCCGGCCCGGGACGACCGGCGGGACCACCGAGGCCGATGCCCGGGCGGTGCCCACCGCGCCGATCGGGTCCGCTCCCGGGATGCCGCCGCGTACCGGGCCGGTACCGCGGCCCGCAGTCGGAACCCGGCCGGTGGTCGGAGGGCGGCCGCCATCGGGGCGCGGTCCGGCCCCGTCGTCCGGATAGGCGGGGGGCGGGTTGACCGGTCCGGTCCGGCGTCCGCCCGGCTCGGTGGTGCCGTGCCGGCCGCTGGGCTCGGCGCCGCGGTAGCTCTCGGGGTTGGCGACGCCCCGGTTGACACGGCCGGTGTTGCGGGAGCCGAACCCGGCGTCGGGCACCGCGGAGACCGGCCGGCCGGCGCCCGGCGATCGTCCGGTGCCGGTGCCGGTGCCGGTGCCGGTGCCAGTGCCGGTGCCGGTGCGGGTGCCAGGCTCCGGGGTCTGCGGGAACTCGCCGCTGTGCCGGCCGACGGCGCGCTCGTCCCGCTCGGGCATCGGGATCGGGCCGGTGCCGGGCCGGCCGCGCGGAATCGCGGGCGGGTTGCCGGTCACCGGCGCGTTCCCGGTCGGCGGCACGCCGGACGGGGAGCCCGGCGATCGGGGTACGACCCGGCGGGACCCGGCACCGGGTTCCGGAGCGACCCGGCGCGACCCGATGCCCGGCTCGGAGGCGGCCCGGCGGCCACCGGGTGAGGCCGGCTCCGGCGCCGCCCGGCGGGGACCCGGCGAGGTCGGCTCCGGGGCGGCCCTCCGCGGGCCGGGCGAGGTGGGGGCCGGCGCGGCCGGGAAGGTCGGCGACGTGGGAACGGCCGAGGAGAAGCCGGGTGACGTGGGGACGGCCGGTGACTGCCGGGCGCCGGCCGCGTGCTCGCCCGAGGGCGAATCCCAGGACCGCGAGGACCGCGCCCGCTCACCGCCACTGACCGGCGCCGCCGGCAACGGCCGGGGCGGGCGGCGGAACGATCCGGAATCCGTGGGTGCGGCGGCCGGGCGGGGCGGCGCCGGTGGCGGTTCGCCGTCGTCCGGGCCGGGCGCGACCCGCCCGGATTTGCTGGTCCGGCCCTCCCCGGCCGGGCCGCCGGGACCGATCGCCGCACGTTCCTGCTGGGCCGTCCGGAGATCGTCGAGCCAGCCGGTCTCCTCCTGGGAGACGTCCCCGATCGGATCCAGCTCCGGCGAGCGCCCGCGACCGAACCGCCGGCGGGGCTTGCCCGTCAGGTCCGTCTCGTCGTCGGGCCGGTCGGCCCCGCGCGATCTCACGGCTGTTCCTCTCCGGCCCCCGGGCCGCTGTCGTCCCCGGTCGAGCCGCCGCCCCGCACGATGCGGCGCAGCCGGGGCAGTCGTTCACCGACCGCGCGTTCGGCGCCGTGATCGGTCGGGTGGTAGTACTGGGCGCCGAGCAGATCATCCGGCACATATTGCTGCGTCACAACACCGCGCGGGTCGTCGTGGGGATAGCGGTACCCCTGACCGTGCCCGAGTCCACGCGATCCGGGGTAGTGCGCGTCCCGGAGCGCCGGCGGGACCGGGCCGCCCTTGCCCGCCCGTACGTCCGCCATGGCCGCGCCCAGCGCGCTGGTCACGCTGTTGGACTTGGGCGCGGAGGCCAGGTGGACGACGGCCTGGGCGAGGTTGAGCTGCGCCTCGGGCAGGCCGACGTTCTGCACCGCCTGGGCGGCGGCGGTGGCCACCAGCAGCGCCTGCGGGTCGGCCATGCCGACGTCCTCGCTGGCGAAGATCACGATGCGCCGAGCGATGAACCGCGGGTCCTCGCCGGCCACCAGCATCCGGGCCAGCCAGTGCAGCGCCGCGTCCGGGTCGGAGCCGCGCATGCTTTTGATGAAAGCGCTGGTCACGTCGTAGTGCGCGTCGCCGTCCCGGTCGTAGCGGACGGCGGCCACGTCGACCGCCTTCTCGGCGGTGGCGAGGTCGATCTCGGTGACCCCCTGGGCCTGCGCCGACGACGCGGCCGCCTCGAGTGCGGTCAGCGCCTTGCGGACGTCACCCGAAGCCAGCCGTACGAGGTGGTCCTCGGCGTCCTCCGTCAGGGTGACCGACCCGCCGAGTCCCCGCTCGTCGGTGAGCGCCCGGCGCACCAGCGTGCGCACGTCGTCGGAGTCGAGCGGGCGCAGGGTGAGCAGCACACAGCGGGACAGCAGAGGCGAGATGACCGAGAAGTACGGGTTCTCCGTGGTGGCGGCGAGCAGCGTGACGGTCCGGTCCTCGACCGCGGCCAGCAGCGAGTCCTGCTGCGTCTTGCTGAACCGGTGCACCTCGTCGATGAACAGCACGGTCGGCGGTCCACCGGAGCGGCGTTCCCGGCGTGCCGTGTCGATCACCGTACGGACGTCCTTGACGCCGGCCGACAGCGCCGACATGGCCACGAACTTACGGTCGGTGGCCGCCGCGACCAGGTGCGCGATCGTCGTCTTGCCGGTACCCGGCGGTCCCCAGAGGATCACCGACATCGGCGTGGTGCCGCTGACCAGCTGGCGCAGCGGCGCACCCGGGGCCAGCAGATGGTCCTGGCCGACGAGCTCGTCGACGGTCTGTGGCCGCATGCGCACGGGCAGCGGCGAGTCGGCGCCGGGTGGGGTGAAACCGGCGGTGCCCGTGCCGGCCGGCGGTGCGGTACGCACACCGCCCGGCTGGTCGAGCGGGAAGAGTCCGTCGAGTTCCATCGGCGCCCACGCTACCGGCCCGCCCCTGTGTGCCGGAAATGCGCAGATGAGGGACGGGCCGGGGAGGCCGGCTCAGCCGCGGCCGGGACGGCGGCCGTAAAAGCGGCGGCCACTGCCCGAGCCACTGCGCGGCCCACTGCCCACGCCGGCCAGGTAGAGCGAGAGAAGCAGCAACCCGAGCAGGGTGAACGTCTCGAAGTTGAACAGCTGGGTGTGCTTGACGCCGATCAGATCAAGGAGCAGGTAGATGCCGAACACGACGGCAGCGGCTATGGCGAGCATCGATTTCCTCCGGGGGTGAGAGCACTTGGTGTGCTGATACCCGCCCCGGGACCATCACGAAACTCCACCGTGGATCGGGCACCGGATTTCACCAGGTAGAGCGGTGCGGCTACGGCCAGTACGCAGCCGCCCGCGAGCATCGCCGCCGGGGCGCCGGCGTGGGTGGCGACGGCGGTCAGCACCACGCCGCCGAGCGCGAACGCCGGCTGTCCGGCCATCGAGTTCAGCGACACCAGGCTGGACGGCGCCGCCCACCGCGGCCGGCACACCGCGGACCGAGGCGATCAGCGCGGCCGCCCCGCGGCCGGGACGCTCGTCGGTCATCAGCCCCGCGACCGCGGCGACCGACACGAGCTGCAGCACGAACGCCGCCGCGACCGGCACGGCCAGCGCCGGCAACGGCCCGATCGGGCCGGCGGCGACCAGGCCGCCGGACAGCAGCGCGCCGCCGCCGACGGCCACGCCGAGGACGACGGCGCCATGGCTGAGGCCGGACTCGATGTCGGCGGACGGGTCGGCGGCCAGCGCGTGGTCGACGTACCAGGCCTCGAGCGGTCCGCTGTCGAGCGCCCGGAAGATGCCCATGCCGACGAAGTAGAGGGCGTACAGCGGCACCGAACGGGCGACCAGCAGCACGCCCGAAGCGGCGACGCCGACCTCGCCCGCCAGCAGCAGCACCGGGCGGCGGCCGAGCGCGTCGGTCAGCCCGCCGGTGGGCAGCTCGAGGACCATGACCGCGATGCCCTGCAGCGCGGCGACCGAGCCGAACTCCGCCAGCGACAGTCCCCGGTGCAGCGCCAGCAGCACGCTGACCGGGATCATCAGGCCGGTGGGCAGCCAGCGCAGCCCGTACAGCAGCAGGTAGCGGCGATGGGCGTTCACGAGTCGACCCGGGGCAGGCCGGCGACGTAGACCACGACCGTACGGGCGTCCGGAGCGGGCGCCTCGGCGGTGTCCCGGCGGTAGCGCTCGACGACGTCGTCCAGTTCCTGGCGCAGCGCGTGCAACTGGGCGGCGTCCAGCCGGAGGAACTGGTCGGAGACGCCGGCCGCGTCGCGCCAGTCGGCGGACTGCTCGCCCGCCCGGCGCTGCCAGGCACTGATCCGGTCCCCCAGCGTGCCGACCTGGAAGCTGGTCAGCCAGTCGGCGGCGGCCAGCGCATCGGCGTCCCCGGCGTACGCGCCCGGCTGCCAGCTGCTCGCGTCGTGCGCGGCCCGCCAGTAGCGCTCCCGGCCCGAGCCCGCTCCGGACTCCTCCGTGACCAGTCCCGCATCGGCCAGTTTGCGCAGGTGGTAGCTGGTGGCGCCGGTGTTGGTGCCCAGTCCGGCGGCGAGCTGGGTGGCGGTGCCCGGGCCGTTCATCCGGAGCCGGCCGACCAGCCGCGCCCGCAGCGGGTGCGCCAGGACGCGGATCTGCCGGCCATCGAGGTGGACGACGTCAAGCTTCTCGCTCATAGCTCCCACAATAAGTATGCATAGAAATTGTGCAAGCTTTCTGTGGATACAATGCGGTCATGATCGAGGTACGCCAGGCAACCGCGGCGGACGCGCCCGAACTCATGCGGTTGCGCAAGGTGATGCTGGCCGGCATGCCCGGTGCCACCGAACCGCCGGACGGCCCGTGGGTGGCCGAGGGCGAGGACCTTCTGCGCCGGCAGCTCCCCGACCCGGCCGCACGGCTGGCCGCATTCGTGGTCGACGCCCCCTGCGGCGGGCTGGCGTCCGGCGTGGTCGGTGCGGTCGACGAACGGTTGCCCAGCCCGTACCGCGGGGTGCTCCGCGGGTACGTCTACAACGTCGCGACCGACCCGGCGTACCGCCGCCGTGGCTACTCCCGCGTCTGCATGCGCGCGTTGCTGGACTGGTACGAGGGGACCGGCGTGCACGTGGTGGACCTGCACGCGTCACCCGACGGCGAGCCGCTGTACACCTCGCTCGGTTTCGTCCGGTCCCCCGGTCCAGCGATGCGGTGGGTCAGCTCAGCGCGTTGACCGCCTTGGCCACCACCAGCGCGGCCAGGCCGAGCGAGATCGCGGACTGGGCGAGCATCATCATCTTGGCCGGGCGGGAGAACGGCAGGACGTCGGTCGGACTGAACGCGGTCGAGTTGGTGAAGGCGAGATAGAAGTAGTCGGCGAACTGCGGCTCCCAGTCCTTCGGAGCCATGTCGCCGGCGCTCATCTGCGGAAACAGGAAATCCGGGTGCGGGTCGGAGCCGAGGTACCGCTTGACCGGTCCACCCCGGTCGTACTCCCAGTACCAGACCGCGAAGATCAGGATGTTGATGACGTAGACGTTCCCGCCGGTGAGCAGCAGGTGGCCGGCGCTGCCGGTCTTCCCGCCGGACACGATCTCATGAACCAGGGCGACCAGCGCGTACACGGTGGCCACGCTGGCCAGGCCGATCAGGCCCATGGCGACCCGGCGGAGCGGCGCCGAATTCTTCTCCAGCCGCATGCTGGTCCCGTTGGCGATGAAGAGAACCGCGCACAGCACCAGCTCGATCACCAGCAGCACCCAGAACGGGCCGAAGCGCAGATCGTCCGGCAACAGCGCCTGCAGCGTGATGATGCCGGCGATGGCGATCGCGTACGGCCAGCGCTGCTCGCCGCGGGTGCGCCGCCGCCAGGCCGGCGCCAGGACCCGGGCCAAGTCCTCGGCCACCCGGTTCTCGACCCGGTTGCCTCCGGCCTCGCCGGGCATCAGTCGGCCAGCCGGAAGTAGAGGTCGGTACGCCACTGGTGCATATCCGGCTGCTCGCGCGGGTCGGTCATCAGCACCTCGAGCCGGGCGCCCCACACCTCCCCTTCCGGCGTGGGCGTCATGTCCCTGGTCAGACCCTCCTGCTCGGCCCAGCCGAGCAGCCGGCCGGTGACGGTCATCAGCTCCCCGGGATGCCCGACGTGGGTGACGGTGACGTAGCGCCCGCCCGGCAGCACGTCACCGAACAGCGGCGGCTCGGCCACCTCGACCCCGCGCTGCCCGAGAACGTCGAACATGCCCGGCAGGTGGTCGGCCACCCGCGCGAAGTCGGTCATCGTCACCGACTCCCGCCGCCCGACGTACGGCTGCTCGTCCCGCTCCACAACAATCGGCTGCATCCGATCAGTTTCGCATTCACCGGACTTTCACGGGCGCGACAACGCTCTCACTCCAACCGATCCAGCGCCGGCCACGTGCTGCCACCACCAACGGGCTCCCGGACCTCCGGAGCGACCGGAGGGGCGGTCAGCGGGACGCTCGATTCGGACTGAGAATCGGCGGGCCCCGGCTCGGGCTGCGGGCCGTCCTGCGAGGAGATCGCGGTTGAGACGAGACTGGCGGCGACCGGCTCGGCAACCACCGGCTCGTCGGTCCCTCGCAGCCGCGGCGAGGCCGGCATCAGGGCTTCAGGTTCTGCACCACGGACGAGTAGAAGTCGTCGATCGCGTCGATGAAGTCGGAAACGCCGAACGAACGGCTGAGTGGCGGATACGGCAAAGCGGCGGGCGCCCCGTCGAGGCGTCCGCCGCTTGTGGAGCGTTATCGGCTCAGTTGGAGTGTTCGACCGGGACGGCCTGGCCGTCGGTGCCGGGGCCGGCCGCGGTGGCCTTGGGCTTGGCGTCGATGCCGGCTTCGCGGCGCTGCTCGGCCGTGATCGGCGTCGGCGCCGTGGTCAGCGGGTCGTAGCCGCCGCGGGTCTTGGGGAAGGCGATGACCTCGCGGATCGACTCGTTGCCGGACAGCAGCATGCAGGTGCGGTCCCAGCCGATGGCGATGCCGGCGTGCGGCGGCGGGCCGTACTTGAACGCCTCGAGCAGGAAGCCGAACTTGTCCTGCGCCTCGTCACCGCTGATGCCGAGCAGGTCGAAGACCCGGCTCTGCACGTCGGCGCGGTGGATACGGACGCTGCCGCCGCCGATCTCGTTGCCGTTGCAGACGATGTCGTACGCGTACGCCAGGGCTTTGTCCGGCGCCTCCTCGAACCGGTCCATCCAGTCGGCGTTGGGCGACGTGAACGGGTGGTGGACCGCCGTCCAGCCACCGTCCTCCGTCTTCTCGAACATGGGCGCGTCGATCACCCAGCAGAACGCCCAGGCGCTCTCATCGATCAGGCCGGATCGCCGGGCGATCTCGATCCGGGCCGCGCCCAGCAGTTCCTGGGCCTCCCGGCGCTCGGTGGCGGCGGCGAAGAAAACGGCGTCGCCGGGCTTGGCCCCGACCACGTCACCCAGTCCGGCCAGGTGCTCGGGCGACAGGTTCTTGGCGACCGGGCCGCGCGCCTCGCCACTTTCGGCGTCGAGCACCACGTAGGCCAGGCCGCGGGCGCCGCGGGCCTTGGCCCACTCCTGCCAGCCGTCCAGCTCCTTGCGGGTCTGGGCCGCACCGCCGGGCATCACGACCGCGCCGACGTACCCGCCGGCCTCGATCGCGCCGGCGAACACCCGGAACGCGGTGCCGCGCAGGTACTCGGTCAGCTCGGTCAGTTCCACGCCGTACCGCAGGTCGGGTTTGTCCGAGCCGTACCGGTCCATCGCGTCATGCCAGGTGATCCGCGGGATCGGGGTGGCCACGGTGTGGCCGGCCAGCTCGCCCCAGAGCTTGACCACCAGTTCCTCGCCGAGCGCGATGATGTCGTCCTGGGTGACGAACGACATCTCGATGTCGAGCTGGGTGAACTCGGGCTGCCGGTCGGCCCGGAAGTCCTCGTCCCGGTAGCACCGCGCGATCTGGTAGTAGCGTTCCATGCCGGCCACCATCAGCAGTTGCTTGAACAGCTGGGGCGACTGCGGCAGCGCGTACCAGGTGCCGGGCTGCAGCCGCACCGGCACCAGGAAGTCGCGGGCGCCCTCCGGTGTGGAGCGGGTCAGCGTGGGCGTCTCGATCTCGTAGAAGTCGCGGGCGTGCAGGACCTCGCGGGCGAGCTGGTTGGCCCGGCTGCGCAGCTTCAGCGCGTTGCTCGGGCCGGAGCGGCGCAGGTCCAGGTAGCGGTACTTCAGCCGCAGGTCGTCGGACGCGGTGACGGTGTCGTCGATCGGCAGCGGCAGCGGCGCCGCCTCGCTGAGCACGGTCAGCGACTCGGCCACCACCTCGACGGCGCCGGTGGCCAGGTCCGGGTTCTCGTTGCCGGCCGGGCGGGCGGCGACCCGGCCGGTGACCAGGATGCAGAACTCGTTGCGCAGCGCGTGCGCGTCCTCCTCGCGGAACACCACCTGGACCACGCCGGAGGCGTCGCGGAGATCGACGAAGATCACGCCGCCGTGGTCGCGGCGGCGGGCGACCCAGCCGGCGAGCGTCACCGTCGTGCCGGCGTTGGAGGCCCGGAGGCTACCGGCGTCATGGGTACGGATCACGGAAAACGTCTCCTCACAAGGGTCACGGGGCGCACCCGGCATTCTGTCAGGCACCCCGCGCGCCTCACTCGCCAGGAGTCGTCGCCGCGTTCGAGGGTACGTCGGACGGGACCGCCGACGGTCCACCGGCCGAGCCGCCGGACGGCGATACCGGCAGCCATCCGGTCACCCGCAGGCTGGCTGCGCCGCGGGTCCCCAGACCGGTGACCTCGATCACGGCCAGCGTGTCCGGGGTGGCGACGCACAGCACGGTGCCCTTCTGCACCGGCACCGCCTCGCCGGCGTCCAGCGGCTGGTTCTTCAGGGCGTCGGCGCAGTCCAGCCGGCCGGCGTCGGGATCGGTCACGTGCGCGCCGGCAATTGCCCCCGGGCCCAGCGCCAGGGTCGGCCCGTCGGCGCCGCACTCGTTGTCGTAGCGCACGTCGGCGTTCTGCTCGGGGCCGTCCAGCCGGGGCCGGCCGTCCAGCTCGAGCAACGCGTCGGCGCCGCAGTCGACCTGGATCGGGACCGGCTCCTGGCCGTACAGCAAGGTCGCCCCGGACGCGCTGGGCACCGGCAGCACCGGCCCGATCGCGGACGCCGCCGGGGCGGACACCGGCGCCAGCGCCGAGGGCAGCACGAACGTGGGCCGGGCAGGCACGGCCGACGCCACTCGGGGGTGCATGGCGGCCATCGCGCCGTTGGCCTCGCTCGCCTGGTGCAGAGCGTTCCAGGCCATCAGCGCGGCCCCGCCCGAGGCGAACAAGGCGATCAGCGCGATCGCCACCGCGTACGCCGCCCCGCGGCTCTCCTCCGGCTCCGGCAGCGGCGGCTCGTCCGGCTCGGCCAGCGGTTCCGGCTCGTCGGCGGGCACGTACAGCCGCTCGGTCGGGCCGTCGGCGTCGAGATAGCCGGGCGGGTACGGGCCGCGCTGGACCGGAACCGACCAGTCGGTGGCGGGGGTGTTCGAGGCACGGAAGGTGGACATCGGGCGGCTCCCCGGCGTGGAGGGTGGGCGCGCAAATCGCCCCAAGGGGCATAAATGAGCGTACGGGCGGAAGATCGCCCCGCCCATCCCCCTCGGAGGCGACTCAGCTCGCCGGCAGAGTCCGCCGCGCGAGCCCCGTCGGGCGGCTGAATCGGTCACGCTCGATCGGCTGGACCGCAGATCCCTTTGCTGCCGTGGCGGACCGGCCGGCGCCGACCGGGTGTCCTCGTCGCTTCGGAGTCCCACACCACGACGGCCGTCGCCGGTTGCGATTCCGGACAGCGGAGAAAGGACGGTGCGGCCGGGATGACATCACGGGTCACCGGACACTGTGGCAATCTGGCGCGATGACGACCGCTGAATGGGAGACGCAGATCGCGGCCGCCTGGGCGAGCCTCGACGAGCGGCCCGAAGCCGACTTCCTGGCGTTGATGGAGAAACTGGTCGGGGAGCTGCCGCCGGACGACCCGGCCGGGTTGTTCGAGCGGGCCGCCGCCCTCGACTCGACCGGCCACTCGGACCTGGCGGTGCCGCTCTACCAGCGGTCGCTGGACGCCGGCGCGACCGGTGAGCGTCGGCGCCGCGCGGTCATCCAGATGGCGAGCTCGCTGCGGAACCTGGGCCGCTCCGCGGAGTCCGTCGCGCTGCTGCGGGCCGAGCTCGAGGTGACCTCCGATCCGCTGGACGACGCCGTCCGGACGGTGCTGGCGCTCGCGCTGACCGATGTCGGCCGCGAGCGGGAGGCGGTGGCGATCGCGGTCGAGGCGCTGGCCGCGCACCTGCCGCGCTATCAACGGTCGATGGCCCATTACGCCCGGCTGCTGGTCGAGCCGGACCCGGACGCCGACCCGGAGAGCGACGTCAGGTTGTAACGCCAGTCGTTGCTGCGAGCCGGGTGTCCTTCGGGGAACTCGACGATGCACTCCCCGACCAGTTCGAAGCCGGCCTTGCGGCAGACCGCGTTGGACGCGCCGTTGCCGATCCGCGGGAACGCGTGCGCCCACTCGTGCCGCTTGTCCGCGGCGGCCGATCTCAGGGCGGCCACGGTGGCCGCCACGGCGAGGCCGCGACCCTGGAACTCGGGCACCACCGACCAGCCCAGCTCGTACACGTCCCGGTCCTGCCATTCGGCATCCCAGTAGCCGACGGCGCCGACCGGGTCGGGTGAGCCGGGCACCAGGATCATCAGCATCTGACCGGTGCCGGCGGCGGCGTTGCGCAGGATCCGCTCGTGGCGCCTGGTCAGGGCCTCGTCGGGCTCCGGACCGCCGAGATGCGTCATCATCTCCGGGGCGTTGGTGCGGCGCTGCAGGGCCGGGCCGCGCTCGTCCCAGGGTTCGAGGGAGAAGTCCATACGGGGATTCTGGACCGCGGGTACGACAAAAACCCGAGCACCGCGGCCGTCATCGTCACGCCGAAACCCGGACCGTCCGGCAGCACATCGCCGGGCATGCGGGACCGCGGACGCAGGATCGTCAGAAGCAGGTGTGGTAGGCGTCGACGACGCGGTGGTCGTCGTCCACGACCGGGATGTCGCGCCACTTGTCGAAGGCGGTGCACGGGTGCGAGATCCCGAACCGCAGCAGGTCACCCACGTGCACGTCGACGCCGGGTTCCACGGCCAGGTAGGTGTGCTGGTCGTTCAGCTTGGTCACGGTCAGCCCGCGGATCGGCTCGATCACGCCGTCGCGGCGCCGGTCGAACGCCACCGGCAGCCCCTCGTCGAACGGCGCGTCCCGTTTGCCGAAACCGGCGATGGCCAGCCCCGGTTCCGGGGTGGAGATCACCTGCGCCCACAGCTCGAGCGCGGCCACCAGCGGCCCCTCCGCCGGGATCCGGTGGAACGGCGTCCGCTCGGCGTAGAAGCCGTCGTCGTGCGTGACCGACGCGCCGCTGCGCAGGATCAGCCGGTGAAATCCGGCCGTGACCAGCCGCGCCACCACCCGGTCGAACCAGGCGCTGCCACCGGCCGACACCACCGGGGACTCCGGCAGCAGCCCCAGGCCGGCCAGCGCGTCGGCGCCCGCGGCCATCCGGTCCAGGAATGCGTCCACGGAGGCCTGGTCGGGCAACTGCCCCTCGTAGCCGGTCACGCCGACCAGCTCGACGCCGTCGGCGCGCGGCGGCGCGGGCGACGGCTTCCAGTTCTCCGGGCGTGCGGACGCCGGTACGCCCGTTCGCGTGGCCCAGCTCGGCGAAGATCCGCAGCCGCCCGCCGGTCGCGGCCGCGCATCGGCGGCGGCGGCGACCCCGGCGACCGAGTCGGCCTGGAAGTACACCTCCCAGCCGACCTGCCCGGCCAGCCAGCGCAGCGCGGTGGGGTCGAGCACCTCGTTGGCGATGAACACCCGGGGCACGTCGATCCGCCGCATGACCAGCGCCTGGTTGGCGGTGGCCACGGTCACTCCCCAGGCGCCGGCCTCGAGTTGCTTCGCGATCAGCGCCGGGGCCATGGTCGTCTTGACGTGCGGCGCGAAGTCGATGCCGTGGTGGGCGCAGTAGGCCGCCATGGTGGCGATGTTCGCCTCGACGGCGGACCGGCGCAGAACCATGACCGGCCAGGTGAAGGCCCCGTCGAACAGGCCGGGTCTCGCCGTGGCCAGCCGCGCGCGGTCGAGTGGCTCGTCCGGCAGCCAGAACCCCTTGCTGCTCCAGTCCAGATCCATCGTCACCTTCGCCGGATCGCCGTTCCCGTACGCTGTGCAAGCTACCAAGACCCACCGACAATCCGGAGTCGCGCGAGGTGTCCGAGCCGTACGACCTGCTGTTCACCGGGGGCGACGTCCGCGACCCGGGCAGCGGTGTCTCCGGCCTCCAGGACGTCGCGGTCCGGGACGGGCGGATCGCCGCGGTCGGCGTCGGTTTGACGCGGCCCGGCGAGATCGTCGACTCGACCGGGCTGCTGGTCACGCCGGGGCTGGTCGACCTGCACACGCACGTCTTTCCCGGGGGCGGCTACTGGGGCGTCGACCCCGATCCGATCGCCTGGTACACCGGCGTCACCACGTGGGTCGACGCCGGGTCGGCGGGGGCGTTCACCATCGACGGGCTGCGGGCGTACGCGGCGACGCGGTCGGTGCGGGTGCCCGTGCTGCTGAACATCGCCGCGCCGGGGCTGGCCGCCCGTACGGGCGAGAGCGTTGATCTCGACCCGCTCGACGTCGACCTGGCCGTCCGGACCGTGCGGGCGAACCGGGACCTGATCCGCGGCATCAAGGTGCGCATCGACGCGGCCACCGTCGGAGCCAACGGCGTGGAGCCGCTGCGGCGTGGCATCGCGGTGGCCGAGGCGTGCGGGGTGCCGGTGATGGCGCACGTGGGGCTCGCGCCGCCACCCGTCGCCGAGGTGCTCGACCGGCTGCGGCCGGGCGACATCGTCACGCACTGCGCGAGCGGGATCGCGGCGCCGCTCGGGCCGGCGGCCACCGGCGCGTACGGCCGGGGGGTGCTCTTCGACATCGGGCACGGGTCCGGCGGGTTCGCCTTCGACGTGGCCGAAGCTGCAGCTGGCGGCCGGGATCCGGCCGTACTCGATCTCCACCGATCTGCACGCGCGCTCGCTGTACGGCCCGGCCTTCGACCTGCCCACCACGATGGCGAAGCTGCTGGCCGTGGGGCTGTCGCTGGACGAGGTCATCGCGGCGGCGACCGTCGCGCCGGCGCGGGCGCTCGGGCTGTCCGCGGGAACGCTCGCGGTGGGTGCGCCGGCCGACATCGCCGTGTTCGCCCTGTCGTCCTCGCCGCACCCGTTGGTGGACGCGCATGGCGCGGTACGGACGGCGCCGCTGCGGCTGTCCAATGTGGCGACCTACGTGGGCGGGCGCCGGCTGACGCCGTTGCTGCCCGCGCCGCCGCCGTCCTGGATCCCGCTGACGCCGGCGCAGCGTTCCGCCCTCGCGGCCCGGGAGTCCTCGGTGCGCTCCTTGCTGTCCACGCCACTGGTCGGGCCTGAGGGCTTGGCCGAGCAGTTTCCACGTCCGTCGTCGTGAGGGGATCAGTCATGCCGAAACGGTCCGTATCCACCGACCAGGCCGCGCCCGCCGGCGGGCCGTACTCGCAGGCGATCGTCGCCGGCGACACGGTCTACCTGGCCGGGGCGATCCCGGCGCTGCCGGACGGCACCCGGGTGAACGGGGCGTTCGCCGATCAGGCGCACGCCGCGTTCCGCAACCTGGCCGCCGTCGCCGCGGCCGCCGGCGGGAGCCTCGACCAGGCCGTCCGGGTCGGCGTCTACCTGGCCGACTTCGGCGACTTCGCCGAGATGAACGACATCTACGCCGCAGTATTTCGGCGGTGACCACCCGCCGGTGCGAACCACCATCCCGGTGGCCCTGCAGGGGATGGCCATCGAGGTCGACGCGGTGCTCTACCTGGGCTGAAGCGTCACCGCTGTCGGGTGGCCGCCGGCCGCAGATCCTCCGGAACGGCCGGGCGCGCCGGCTCGGCCGTGGGGACAGGCACGCGCCCGGGACCCCGGCCGCCTACCTATGACTGATCATTCGCCGGGCGCCGCCGTCACCGCCGACCGGCATGCTTTGATCGCGGTAACACGTCAGTAACGTCCAACTGCAAGCATTCCGGGGCGATCAGGGAGGTCCGGCTTGTTCCTCAGCCAGCACGAGCAGGAGCGGCTGCTCATCCACGTGGCGGCCGATGTCGCCCAGCGGCGCCGCGACCGGGGGCTGAAGCTCAATTACCCGGAGGCGGTGGCGATCATCACCGCCTTTCTGCTGGAGGCGGCGCGCGACGGCCGCACGGTGGCCGAGTTGATGGACGCCGGCCGGCGCGTGCTCGGCCGGGACGACGTGATGGAGGGCGTGCCCGAGATGCTGGTCGAGGTGCAGGTCGAGGCGACCTTTCCGGACGGCACCAAGCTGGTCACCGTCCACGGGCCGATCGCGTGATTCCGGGCGAGATCATTCTCGGGGACGGGCCGATCGAGATCAACGCCGGGAAGGCCGTGCTGGCGCTGACCGTCCGCAACACCGGCGACCGGCCGATCCAGGTCGGCTCGCACTACCACTTCGCCGAGAGCGAACGCGGCGCTGGAATTCGACCGTGACGGCCGCGTGGGGTCACCGGCTGGCGGTTCCGGCCGGCACCTCGGTGCGCTTCGAACCGGGCATGCCCCGAGACGTCGAACTGGTCCCGCTGGCCGGCGCCCGCGTGGTTCCCGGCCTTCGGGGCGTGGCCGGCGGATCACTGGACGCGCCGTCCCCGCCGCCCGCACCGGATCCGGAGGACATCGAGCCGGCCGGATCGCTGGACGAGGACGCCGAACCGGAGAACGGGAGCCCGCGGTGACCACACTGGACCGGGCCGGTACGCCGCGCTGTACGGGCCGACCGCCGGCGACCGCATCCGGCTGGCCGACACCAACCTGCTCATCGAGGTCGAGCGGGACCTCAGCGCCGGCCCGGCGCCCGGCGACGAGGTGGTGTTCGGCGGCGGCAAGGTCATCCGCGAGTCGATGGGCCAGGGCCGCGCGACCCGGGCCGAGGGCACCCCGGACACCGTCATCACCGGCGCGGTCGTGCTCGACCACTGGGGCGTGATCAAGGCCGACGTCGGCATCCGGGACGGGCGGATCGTCGCGCTCGGCAAGGCCGGCAACCCCGACACCATGGACGGCGTCCACCCCGGCCTGGTGATCGGCGCCGGCACCGAGGTCATCGCGGGCAACGGCCGGATCCTCACCGCCGGCGCCATCGACAGCCACGTGCACCTGATCAGCCCGACCGTGCTCGACACGGCGCTGGCCGCCGGCATCACCACGATCATCGGCGGTGGCACCGGCCCGGCCGAGGGCACCAAGGCGACCACCGTCACGCCGAACGCCTGGCACCTGGCCCGGATGCTGGAGGCCATCGACACGTACCCGATCAACGTGCTGCTGCTGGGCAAGGGCAACACGATGTCGGAAGACGCCATGTGGGAGCATGCTGCGCGGCGGCGCCGGCGGCTTCAAACTGCACGAGGACTGGGGCACGACGCCCGCGGTCATCGACGCCTGCCTGAAGGTGTGCGAGGCGTCCGGGGTGCAGGCGGCCATCCACACCGACACGCTGAACGAGGCCGGGTTCGTCGAGCAGACCCTGGCCGCGATCGCCGGCCGGTCCATCCACGCGTACCACACCGAGGGCGCCGGGGGCGGGCACGCTCCGGACATCATCACCGTCGCGTCACACCCCAACGTGCTGCCGTCGTCCACCAACCCGACCCGCCCGTACACCCGGAACACGCTGGCCGAGCACCTGGACATGCTGATGGTGTGCCACCACCTGAACTCGGCCGTGCCCGAGGACCTGGCGTTCGCCGAGAGCCGGATCCGCCCGTCCACGATGGCCGCCGAGGACCTGCTGCACGACCTCGGCGCGATCTCGATGATCGGGTCGGACTCCCAGGCGATGGGCCGGATCGGCGAGGTCATCCTGCGGACCTGGCAGACCGCGCACGTGATGAAGGCCCGGCGCGGGTCGCTGCCCGGCGACGGCGCCGCCGACAACCACCGGGCCCGGCGGTACGTCGCCAAGTACACGATCTGCCCGGCTGTCGCGCACGGCATGGACGAGCACGTCGGCTCGGTCGAGCCGGGCAAGCTGGCCGATCTGGTGCTGTGGGACCCGGCGTTCTTCGGCGTACGGCCGGCGCTGGTGATCAAGGGCGGGATGATCGCGCTGGCCCAGATGGGTGACGCCAACGCCTCGATCCCGACGCCGCAGCCGCAGCTGCCGCGGCCCATGTTCGGGTCGTACGGCGTGGTTCCGGCCCAGACGTCGCTGGCGTTCGTCGCCCCGGCCGCGATCGACGCGATGCTGGGCGATCGGAGCGGAATCCGGCGCGCGCTGGTACCGGTCGGCAACACCCGGTCGGTGGGCAAGGCCGACATGCCGCTCAACGACGCGTTGCCCCGGATCGAGGTCGAGCCGGACACGTTCACCGTCCGGATCGACGGCGAGGTGATCGAGCCCGACCCGGTCACCGAGCTGCCGATGGCCCAGCGCTACTTCCTGTTCTGATGCTGGCCACGCTGCTCGTCCTGGCCGACGGCCGGTTGCCCGCGGGTGGTCACGCCCATTCCGGTGGGCTGGAGGCCGCGGTCGCGGCCGGGCGGGTCGACGGGCTGGAGTCGCTGGGCGGGTTCCTTCGCGGCCGGCTGGCCACGTCCGGGGTGGTCGCGGCGGCGTTCGCGGCGGCGGCGTGCGTGCGGGCGGTGGACAACCGCGAAGAACTGTCGTACCCGGGTGGGATCGTCGCCCCACCCAGACGAGGGTGGGGGCGGTCCGTGGAAGAAAAAACAGCATCGGAAATTCCGCCCTGGTGGGCCGAGCTCGACGACGGCATGGACGCGCGCACGCCGTCGCCCGCGCTGCGCAGAGCGTCCCGCGCCCAGGGCCGTGCCCTGCTGCGAGCCGGCCGGGCGATGTGGCCGGTCACCGACGTCGGGCGCGAACCGCACCAGCCGATCGCGCTCGGGGCGGTCGCGGCCGCCGCCGGGCTCGGGCCGCGAGAGGCCGCGACCGCCGCCGCGTACGGCACGCTGACCGGGCCGGCCACCGGCGGGGTGCGGTTGCTGGGGCTCGATCCGTACGGCGCGCATGCTCTTCTGGCCGGTCTGGCCACCGACTGCGACCGCGTCGCCGAGGACGCCGTCGCCCACGCCCGCGACCCGGTCGACGCGCTGCCGGCCGCCAGCGCTCCGCTGCTCGACATCGGCGCCGAGCTCCATGCCACCTGGGAGGTGCGTCTCTTTGCATCCTGACCACATCGCGCAGCCTGACCACGCGCGATCCTGACCGCATGGCCACCGGCGGGGCGTGGCCGCCGCCGTCCGCGGGCTACCACGTGCACGAACCGGAAGAGGTCCCGCACACCCACCCCGAACCCGGCGTCGACCCGCACCCGCCCCTGGCGAAGCAGGAACGGGCGCTGCGGATCGGTATCGGCGGCCCGGTCGGCTCGGGCAAGACCGCGCTGGTCGCGGCGCTGTGCCGGGCCCTCGGCGAGGAAGTGCGCCTGGCCGTGGTCACCAACGACATCTACACCACCGAGGACGCCGACTTCCTGCTGCGCAACGGGGTTCTGCCGGCCGACCGGATCCGCGCCGTCGAGACCGGCTGCTGCCCGCACACCGCGATCCGCGACGACATCTCGGCCAACCTGGACGCCGTCGAGGACCTCGAGGACGCGCTCGGCCCGCTGGACCTGGTGCTGGTGGAGAGCGGCGGCGACAACCTGACCGCGACGTTCAGCAAGGGCCTGATCGACCGGCAGATCTTCGTGGTCGACGTGGCCGGCGGCGACAAGGTGCCCCGCAAAGGCGGCCCGGGCGTGACCACGGCCGACCTGCTGGTGATCAACAAAACCGATCTGGCGCCGATGGTGGGCGCGGACCTGGCAGTCATGGAACACGACGCCAAGGCTCGTCGCGGTGACCTGCCGACGGTGTTCCTGTCGCTGGCCGAGGACCGCGCGGCCAAGCCGGTCGCCGAGTGGATCCGGGGACTGCTCTCCCGGGCCGGATGAGGGCGGACGCCCGCATCGTGGCCGAGACCGACGGCCGCGGCGGCACCCGGGCGGTGGTCCTGCGGGGCGAATCGCCGCTGCTGCTGCGCCGCACCGGTCCGCGCGGCGGCGATCTGACGGTTCATCTGGTCGGTGGTGCGGCCGGGCCGCTGCGCGGGGACGAGCTGCGCCTGGACATCGAGGCCGGCCCGGGCGTACGGCTGGACGTGCGCAGTGTCGCCGCTCAGTTGGCGCTGCCGGGGACGCCCGGCCGGCCACCGTCCCGGCTGACCATCCGCGCGACGGTCGCCGCGGGCGCCGCGTTGCGGTGGTGGCCGGAGCCCCTGATCGCCGCGGCCGGCTGCGATCACGAAACGGTGACCGAGGTCGACGTGGCCGACGGCGGCACTCTGATCTGGCGCGACGACCTGGTCTGCGGGCGCCACGACGAGGGTTCCGGCGACGTTCGGACCCGGACCACGATCCGGTACGCCGGGACCACGCTCCATCGCCACGACCTTTCCGCCGGGCCGGCCGCTCCCGGCTGGTCCGGCCCGGCGGTGCTGGGCGGCGGCCGGGCGGTCGGCACACTGGTCGTCGCCGGCCCGGACCGCCCGCCGCCCGGCCTGGTCGACGGCGGCGCTGTGATGGCCCTGGCCGGGCCGGGCGCGCTGGCCACCGCCGTCGCCGCCGACATCCGTCAGATCCGCCGCGTCCTGGACCCGCTCACCGCGGTCCGATACGGCGTGGCCGCCGCGCTCATCTGACGAACGAGGCCGGCGCCCACAGACGCCGGCCGGACCGTCCAGTCGCGATCAGGATCGTTCCCGGTGTGCCATGACCGGCTTTAACGCCCTGGTCATACACATTTCAGGTCCGGGCATGAGCTCGTTCGCCCGCTGCCCATACGGTCTCCTCACTCAGGAGGAGGCTTCGATGTCGTCGTCCGTGTACTGGCTCGCCCACTCCGGCATCACGGTCGCGGGCCACACGCCGCGCAGCGTTCGGCACGTCCTCGCCTCCACCGTCACCTCGGCGAGCTACCTGGGATGGCGTTCGAAGCGCCGGATCACCCAGGAGAACATGGGGACCGTCCTGGGTGTCCCGGCCGGCGATCCGGCCGCCCGGCGGGCCGCGTTGCGGTCGTGGAGCAACTACGGGCGTACGGCCGCGGCTCTGCTCTGCCTGCCGTACGAAGACATGCTGGACGTGAACGCCCGGCTGACCGATCTGACCGAGGGCACGACGTGGCACGAGCGCCTGCGGTCGGCGATGACGCCGGACACCGGCACCGTCATCACCACCGGCCACTTCGGCAGCTGGGACCTGGCCGGCGCCATCGTCGCGGGCCGGCTGCCGCTCTCGGCCGTCGCCGACACGTTCTCCGATCCGCGGCTGAACAGGCTGCTCCAGGGCCACCGGCAGGAGAGGAGCGTGCAGGTCATCCCGGCGTCCGGTACGCCCCGCGGGGTGCTCCGGGCGCTCGAGGCGGGCCGGGCGGTGGCGATGCTCATCGACCGGCCGGTGAGCCGGCACGGGGTGGACGTATCGTTCTTCGGGCACACCACGCGTGTGCCGGCCGGGGCGGCGACGCTCGCGGTCATGGCCGGGGCGTCGGTCGTACCGGGCTACGTCGGATATGCGCCGGGCGACCGCTATTTCATCCGGATCTTCCCGCCCATGTTTCCGAACCCGGTGCGCAGCCCGGCCGAGAAGGCGGCCGAGATTCAGCGGCTGACCCAGTACGCGTTCGCCTGTCAGGAGGAGATGGTCCGGCAGAACCCGACGCAGTGGTTCATGTTCCGCCGGTTCTGGCCGGTGGCGGAGGCCCGCGCGGTCAGCCGCCCACCCGGCCGGCCCGGCGTTGACGGTGCCGCCGAGCCATCCGCCGGGGTGGATCGACGAACCAGCTCCAGGCGCATTGCGCCACGTAGGCGCCCGGATTGAGTCGCTGCGGCGGTTCTTCTTGCCCACCGGCCCGTACGGTCCGGTCGAAGATGCCCCGGCGCAGGTCCTCGGGCGTGGTCCCGGGAAACCGGGTGTAGCCCGCACCGACATGCTGCCGGAAATGGGCGTCACTGGATCCGATCTCGGCCAGCCCCCACTCCGCATTGGCCGCACGCACCTCGTCGCGACGGGCGGCGTTGGCCGGGCTGGGGTTGTAGATCTCGATGCCGTCGATCTGGTAGCCGGAATCGAGCAGGGAGTCGATCGTCCGCCGGCTCAGGCTCGGCACCAGCCGGCCCATCGGATGCGGCACCACGACGAGGCCGTCCTGCGCCTTGATGGCGTCGATGCTCTCCTGCACCGTACGCATCGGCTTGGGCGCGGTCCGCACGAAGAGCCCCAGCAGGTGGCCGCTACGGGTGGACACCTCGACTCCGGTGATCAGCCGGGGCCCGTCCGGCCGGCCGTCGAGCAGCTCGGCCACCCGGCGCGCACCTTCCACGTGATCGTGATCGGTCACGGCGATGACATCCAGTTGCCGCCGGACGGCCTCCTGCACCAGCCGCGCAGGCCGGATCCAACCGTCCCCGAGAATCGTGTGCAGGTGCAGATCGGCCCGCCCGATGGCCGGCCCCCGGTCGGCCGCGGCGCGGCTTCCGTCCGGCCCCTGGTCAGTCACGCGGCCGATCGTAGGCGACGGGGCCGGCCGCTCGGCCGGCCCCTCTCCGGACGCGAGTCGCTGGCGTCAGGCCGCCACCGCGATCGGGACACCGTGGCTGTCGGTCAGCGCCAGCCGCGTGCGCAGCGTCCCCTGCCCGGCCACCCGCTCGAAGTACTCGGTCCGGCGGCGCTGCAGGCAGCCCTTTCGGGCCCGCGGTCCGCCGGCGGCGACCGCGAGCAGCTCGGGGGCCAGGGAACTGTTCAGGCCTTCGCGCAGCAGGCGCAACGCCTCGGTCCGCAGCTGCGAGATCCGGGACTCGGTCACGCCGAGCCGGGCGGCCACGTCGCTGAGCGGTTGCTCCCGCAGGAACGACTCGGTCACCACCAGGCGCAGCCGTTCCGGCAGGGCCTGGATGGCCTGGTGCAGGTAGCCCAGGCGTTCCCGCTTGAGCAGCAGATCCTCCGGGCCCTCGGACTGCTCCGGGACCATCTCCTCGGCCGCACCCGTCGGGAAGCCCTGCAGGCTGAGCAGGGCCGCCTTCTGGACGTCGTCCTCCACGGCGGCCAGCTCGGACACCCCGATTCCGAGCATCTCGGCCACCTCGGCCTCCGACGGCGTACGGCCGAGAGCAGACGTGAGCTCCTGGCGGGCCTGGGCCGTACGACGAGCCCGCGCCCGTACGGACCGGCTGGCCCAGTCCTGCCCGCGCAGTTCGTCGAGCAACGCGCCGCGGATGCGGACCGCGGCGAACCGGTGGAACGGGATGCCCCGGGTGACATCGAAGCTGCGCGCCGCGCCGAGCAGCGCGGCGAAGCCAGCCGAGGACAGATCGTCGGCGTGGACGTGGCCGGGCACCCGGTTGAGCAGTTCCCGGACCAGATGGCCGACCATCGGCATATTTTCCCGGATGAGGTCCTCGAGATCGCGCGCGGACGGCGCGTCGTGGTGCATGCCGATGTCGGCGGGGAGTTCGGTCACGGTGGTCACGTGGTCCCCCTCGCTCGTAGTACCGGTATCGAGAACCGGCTGACGAGGAGAACATTTGCCGCCCAAAGGTGCAGGCGCGGCCGAACTCGGTTGCTTTTCAGGTGTTTTTCGTGAGAAAGACTCAGCTAGCTACGAGGCCGCTAAGGCCTGCTCTCAACTGGCGAAGTGCGGGCGCCGCGGCGCGACGATCACCGACCGGATGGTGTTACGGACCCAGCACATGCGGGCCACGGCCATCTCCGGGTGGTCGCCGAACTCGATCGCGACACCAGCGGCACATCCGTCGCTGCCGTGGCGCAGGATCATCGCGGTCACCGCGTCCTGCACCGCCTGCTCACCCGGACGGTCGGACGGCTGCACGTCGGAGACGAACAGGGCCTCCGCGGCCAGTTCCTGAACGGTGCTGATCATGTCGTACTCCCCCGATGGACGACGTGGTGCTCTTCATCCAGTTGACGTGGGCGCCGGTGCGGGATGGGAACCGTGCCGGGTGCATCCCGGTTATGGCTTCATCTTCCACGCGCACGTCACGCTGTCGTGCAGGCTCGCCGTACGGGATTGGCATCGCTCGTCCCGCGGGCGTCCGGCTGGCATTCGTCGTCACCGGTTGTCTGTTTCGAGGCGGATTGGTGTGTGCCGTTCTGCAACCAACCTAACCCGCCAATCGACCGGTCAGCCGCACTTTCCGTGCGCCCAACCGCCCGAATGTCACGCGCTCAATGCTGCCGCGCATCCCGGCCACTGCGATGGCAGGCCGAGCCGTCGACTAACCGTTCGGCAGCGGAAGTGTCTCCTCCACAGCGGGGGTCGTCACGGCCGCTGAGCTGGGCTTGTCCACCACGTCGGGTGGGTCGCTCGGCAATTTCGTGCCCGACGCGTCCGGGCGGGGGCTTGTAGAAACATCCTCAACCGATGGTGCCGGGCTTGTGATCTTCTCTTGGGACTTTCCGGATTCCTGGGTCGGAGGAGATGACAGGAAGTGGATTCCACCGTTCTTGTCAACCACGATGCCGGGCCCCGACGTCGCCACCGGCCCGAAACGAGTCGTCCCGTCACTGAGTTGCTCGACCGGCCGCGCAGGATCGCCAGGCTTGGCCGACACGTATGCCTGGCACGTGTCTTCGCCCAGTTGGAAGGCCATCGGTGGGGCGTTGCTGGCCTTGAAGTGGCCGGTGAACGTCATGATTTTGGTCTGCTGGGGCGCGAGCGTGTCGGCCGCCGTGACGGTCACACCGCGGTCTTGCTGGAGCAGCTTCACTTGCCCATTGCCGACCAAGGTCTGGTCGCCCGGCATGATCCACCACAGCTTCCAATTGGTCACCGGCACCGTGTTTCGATTCGCGACGATCAGCGATGCCGTGAAGGTGTCGGTTCTCGCGTCTTGATCAACTACCGAGTAGCTGACGACGCACTTGCCGGACGCCGGAACGACGGTTGGTCCACCGCCAGCCGTGTCGTGCTGGCGGCCGGCCATCAGGCTCCAGCTGTAGGTGACCAGCGCGAGCACGATCACCGTCCCGGCCAGGACAGCGACCCGGCGTCCGCCCGGTGAAAGCCGCCGGCCGAACCGGCTGTCCTTCCCGGGCGGCGTCGTCCTGTCGCCGGACACCGTGCGGTCGTCCGAGCCGTCGAGCGACGGTCGCAGCGACCGCACCGGGCCGGCTGGGAACGCGGCTGCGCCGGCCGCGACGGGGCGGCCCGAGCCGCCGAATCGGCTGTTGCGGGGCATCGACGACCGGTGAACCGGCGACTCCGCGCCGACCTGCGACGGGCCGGCCGGGGCGGGAGAGACCGGCGGGTCCAGCGAGACGCGGGCGGGCGGAGCCACGGGCGGCGGTGCCGTGGGCGTCGGCGGAGCGGGGTGCCGGTTGATGTGGTCCGAGGTGTAGGGATGCTGGGCCGGGAGGATCGTGGTGTCCTCGCTGCTGTCGGCCCACTCTGACGCGTATCCGGGGGTTCCGGCGGAGAGGCGGCCCAACACCTTCGCCAGCTCGGCGCTGGACGGGCGGTCGGCCGGGCGCTTCTGCAGGCAGCGGGCGACGAGCGCCTCGACCTCGTGCGGCAGCCCGTCGATGTACGGCAGTGGGTCCGGCTCGGTGTACTGGTGCGCCCGCAACAGGGCCGTGGTGGTGCCGACGTCCCACGGGAGCTGACCGATCAGCATCCGGTACATCAGCAGGCCGACCGCGTACACGTCGGTGGCCGCGCTGACCTGACCACCCTCGAGCCGCTCGGGCGCCAGATAGGCCGGCGTGCCCAGCAGGCTGCCGTCCGGGCCGATGTCGTTCTCGCCGATCAAGGCCGAGATGCCGAAGTCGACCACCTTCGCGCCGGACGAGGTCAGCATGACGTTGCCGGGCGTCACATCGCGGTGCACGATCCCGCGCGAGTGCGCCGCCGCCAGGGCCGCCGACACCTCGGACGTGATCCGGACCGTCACGGGCCACGGCAGGCGCTGCACCCTGGTCAGCACCGCGGCCAGCGACTCGCCGTCGACGAGCTCCATCAGGACGTACGGCATGGGCTCACCGTCGGCGGTGGTGGCCTCGCCGTAGTCGTACACGTTGGTGATGTGCGGGTGGCTCAGCCGCGCGGCAGCCTGGGCCTCCGCCCGCAGGCGGCGCCGGAACGACGGGTCCGCGCTGGTCGACGGGGGCAGCACCTTCACCGCCACCTGGCGACCGAGGACCTCGTCGAAGCCTCGCCACACCACGGACATTCCGCCGGCACCGAGCCGCTCGACCAGTCGGTAACGACCAGCTAGAAGGCTCGACCCGGGCAGGTCGGTCGTGCTCATGTGCCCCCACATGCGCGATCCGGAAAACATCGGACTACACCGCCATGCAGCCGATGTCGGGGCCGGTTCAGGCCGCCGTTGGAGTGAACTGAGCGGACGCTAACGCGTCCGGCAGACGTCACCCGCACGTCGAGTGCGAGCGTCCGCCAAGATCATGGCCCGCAATCCGGGTCAAGAATCGGGTCAAAGGTGCAGGCTGAAGTGGGGGCCGTATTCTCCTCGGTCGGATTCGGCAGCAAGGACGTCTCGACCGCGGTTGGAGTCGTCGGGACCGCGGTCGTTGGCTTGATCCCGGTCGGCGACGGCGCGACGGTGTCGGTGTGGCCGACATCGATGGGCGCCTGGCTGATGTCCGGGCCTTTGGTCGGGCCTGCCGTCCTGGTCGGCCCGTTGGTTGGGGTGGCCGACGTGAGGACGACGACGCCGCCGGTGACCTTGACACCGTTCGCCGGCGACGACGAGGTCGGCACCGGGCCGAACCGGGCCGTCCCGTCACTGAGCTGCTCGACCGGTCGCGACGGGTCACCGGGCTTGCCCGACACGTACGCCTGGCAGCTCTGGTTGTTCAGCTGGAACACCATCGGCGCGGCATTGCTGGTGCTGAACTTGCCGGTGATCGTCATCGACTTGGTCTGCTGCGGACCCAGCGAGTCGGCGGCCGTCACGGAGACGCCGCGGTCCTGCTGGAACAGCTTCTCCTGACCGTTGCCGCTGAGGACCTGGTCGCCGGGCATGACCCACCACAGGTTCCAGTTGCTCACCGGCACGGTGTCGCGGTTCGCGACCACCAGCGACGCGGTGAAGGTGTTCCCCACCTGGTTGAGCACCGTGTAGCTGACCACGCACTTGCCGGACGCCGGGACGACGCTGGGCAGAGCGGCGGCCTTGCCGTGGTGGTGGTTGGACATCAGCGTCCAGGTGTACGTCATCAGCGCGAGCGCCAGCACCGTGCCGGACAGCACCAGCAACCGGCGGGCGCCCGGCGTCCTCGGCTGGCGCCGGGGGAACCGGCTGTCCGAGCCGGGCGCGTCGTCGTCGCCCGCGACGCTCAGGTCGTCCGGCCCGTTGAACGACGGCCGCACCGGACCGGACGGGAACGCGGCCGCGCCGGCCGCGGCCGGCGGCGCCGCGCCGTTGAAGCGGCTGTTCCGCGGCCCCGGCGGGTTCGGACCTCGTCGCACGGGCGTCTCGGGTGCGGCACCGCGGGAATCCGTGACCGGGCGACCGGCGACGGCGTCCGCCACATCGGAGACCGGGACCGCGACGGCGTGGCCCGGGGCCGGGGAGACCGGCGCGTCGAAGGACACACGGCCGACCGGACCGGGGGGGACCGGCGGTGCCGGGACAGAGGCGGATGCGGCGGCGACGGACCCCATCGCTACGGCGGAGCTCATCGATACGGCGGACCCCATCGCTGCGGCCGACCCCACCGCTGCGGCCGACCCCACCGCTGCGGCGGAACCCACCGCCACGGCGGAACCCATCGCGGCGGCGGGCACGGCGGCCACGCCGCGACCGGCCTGGACCGGGATGGCGTCGGCGACCGAGGCGTGACCAGGGCGGACCCGCCCGCCGTCGGAGGTGAACGGCTGCCGATTCGGCAGAATCGTGGTGTCCTCGCCGCTGTCGGCCCAGTCCGGCTTGTAGCCGGGTGCGCCGGCCGGGTTGCCGGCCGAGATGACGGCCAGCAGCTGCGCCAGCTCGTCGCTGGACGGGCGGTCGGCCGGGCGCTTCTCCAGGCAGCGGGCGACGAGCGCCTCGACCTCGGGGGGAAGGCCCTCGACGTCCGGCAGTGGCTCCGGCTCGGTGTACTGGTGCGCCCGCAACAGGGCCGTGGTGGTGCCGACGTCCCACGGGAGCTGACCGATCAACGTCCGGTAGATGAGCAGGCCGACCGCGTACACGTCGGTAGCGGGGCTGACCTGGCCGCCCTCGAGCCGCTCGGGCGCCAGATAGGCCGGCGTGCCCAGCAGGCTGCCGTCGGGGTCGATGTCATTTTCACCGATCAGCGCCGAGATGCCGAAGTCGACCACTTTGGCGCCGGTCGACGTCAGCATCACGTTGGCCGGGGTGACGTCGCGGTGCACGATGCCGCGGGAGTGTGCGGCGGCCAGCGCGGCGGCGACCTCGGACGTGATCCGCACCGCCACCGGCCACGGCAGGCGCCGTACCCGGGCGAGGACCGCGGCCAGCGACTCGCCGTCGACAAGTTCCATCACGACGTACGGAACCGGCTCACCGTCAACCGTGGTCGCCTCGCCGTAGTCGTACACGTTGGTGATGTGCGGGTGGCTCAGCCGCGCGGCGGCCTGGGCCTCGGCACGCAGGCGGCGCCGGAACGACGGGTCGGCACTGGTCGACGGGGGCAGCACCTTCACCGCCACCTGGCGACCGAGGACCTCGTCGAAGCCTCGCCACACCACGGACATTCCGCCGGCACCGAGCCGCTCGACCAGTCGGTAACGACCAGCCAGAAGGCTCGACCCGGGCAGGTCGGTCGTGCTCATGTGCCCCCACATGCGCGATTCCGGGAAACATCGAGTTGCACCGCCATGCAATCGATGTCGGGGCGAGTCCGGCCCGCCGTTGGACCGAAGCATTCCCCATCGACGGCAGGGATGTTAGCCCACGATCGGTCAGGTTCTCGACCGTTGGACGGTCGCCTTCACCTGCGGCTGGTCACGGTCAGTCGGGCCAGCTGCGCCGAGTGTGCGTACGGTTTCCGTCCCACCGGCGACCCGGATCGGGATGGACCACCGTGAATCCGGGGTGGGATGCCCGGTTCGTCGGACTTGCGAAAGAGCAAGCAATCCGACGTCCATCCCGGGTTCCAGCACGGAAGGTGGTTGCGGAATCACTCCGCGGAGGGGCGGGTGCCTTCAAACGCGTTGCCGGGCACCGTGGAGAAGGTGCGACACGCGCGTCGACCGCCGCCGACCGTAACAGAGAGTCAGCGAACACGGAGTTGTTGTGCGCCTGACCCGGGACGGATCCGCAACGACCCGTTTCGGGCCGAGGTCGGGCCGGGGATGACGGTCCGCTCGACGGGCGCGGAAACCGGAAACGATCACGGTCGGTGTCTGGCCTTCGTACGCAATCCTGCGTGTCGGTCGATAACCCGAATTACGGTGCCGTTGCCAATTCGTGACATAGGGCCCACCGGTCGCGACCTCCGGTGCGTTTCCGCCGCTGTGGTGCGGAATCCGTCGCGCACGGTGTCGGCGACTCCGTACCGCCCAAACGCGAGATCTCCTCAGAAAAGCTGGAAAGGTGGGCCTGACCAGCGCCACCCCGCCTGAACGGTCAGCCGTCGGCGGACGATCAGGCTTTCTTGCCATCATTTGCCGCATCCAGCTGGGCAATCCCGACTTTGCGGCGAAATGGCTGACGGCCCGGCGTGTCGCGGAGCCGGAGCAAAAGCCGATTCAGCTCTTTGATCGACGACATCGGCCGTGATCGACGACGTCGGCCGCCACCGATCGAGTGGGCCGCCCGCTCGAACGAGTGTCTGCGCTCAGTGGGCACCGGCCGCCACCGGCACCGCCTCGGCGGCAACGGCACCCAGCTCGGTCAGCAGCGACATCATCGGACCGACGCTCTCGAACAGCACCAGCACCACGTCACCCGGCGCGGCCAGGGTCAGCGCGGATTCCACGGCGGCGCGATACCCGTCCGCCCGGACCGCGCGCAGATTGGGCCGCCGGGCCCGCATCACGCGTTCGACCAGCGCGGACACCTCACCGTGAGCGCGTCCCCGCAGATCCTCGTCGTCGTACAGGACGACCCGGCTCACGCCGTCCGCCAGCACCTGCGCGGAGGCGGCCAGCAGATCGTCACGGCGATCGCCGGGCAGGGTGACCGCGGCCAGGCACCGGTCAGCGCCCCACAGCCGGTGCAACGTGCGCAGGACGGCGGCGAGCGCCGCCGGGTTGTGCGCGTAGTCGACGAACAGCGACACGTCACCGCGACGCAGCAGCGTGCCCCGGCCGGGGTTGTGCCGCGGCGGGTCGAACGCGCGGAGTTGCTCGGCCACGACCGGCTGGGACGCACCGAGGGCGCGGGCCGCGGCCACCGCCGCGAGCGCGTTCAGGGCGACATGAACGGCCGCCCCGCCGTACGCGCCCGGCAGGTCGGCCAGCCGGATCAGCGGCGAGCGGCGGGAACCGGTGGCCTGAACCAGCCAGCCGTCCTCAAGCAGGTACGCCGTGCCGCCCCGGCCGAGATGGGCGGACACCACCGGGTGGTGCGGGTCGGCGCCGAACCAGACGATCCGCTTGCGGTCGGCCCGGACCCGGGGCCGGTCGACCAGGCTCCGGACCCACGGGTCGTCGGCGTTGAGCACGAGCGTGCCGCCGTCCCGGACGCGCTCGGCGACGAGCGCCTTGACGTGCGCGATGTCCTCGATCGAGTCGAGCCCGTCCTGGCCGAGGTGGTCGGCGGTGATGTTGGTGATCACGCCGACGTCGGTCCAGTCGTACCCGAGGCCACGCCGGAGCAGGCCGCCGCGGGCGGTCTCCAGCACCGCCGCCTGGACGCCCGGGTCGCCGAGCACCATCTGGGCCGAGCGTGGTCCGGTGGCGTCGGCCCGGTGGATCAGCCGGCCGTCGATGCTCACGCCCTCGGAGGTGGTCAGCCCGACGCGCAGGCCGGACCCGGCGAGCAGGAACGCGGCCATCCGGGCGACCGAGGTCTTGCCGTTCGTGCCGGTGATCGCCACCGCCGGGATGCGGCCGTCCGAACCGCCCGGGAACAGGGCCGCCACGATCGCGTCGCCGACGGCGCGGGCCCGGCCCTGCACCGGCGCCAGGTGCATGCGCAGGCCCGGTACGGCGTTCACCTCGATCACCCCGCCGGTGACCGTTTCCGGGTCGCCGGTCGGCGGCAGCGGATCGGCGATGTCCGGCAGCCGCAGGTCGATGCCGGCCACGTCCAGCCCGACCAGGGCGGCCACCCGCAAGCAGAGGCGGGTCACGTCCGGGTGCACCCGGTCGGTGACGTCGCGGCTGGTGCCGCCGGTGGACAGGTTGGCGTTCTCGCGCAGCCACACCGTGAGACCCGCCGCCGGCACCGCGTCCAGCGCGTACCCCTGCTGGTCCAGCAGGGCCCCGGCGTCGTCGTCGACCCGCAGCCGGCTGAGCACCCGGGCGTGCCCGGGACCGCGGCGCGGGTCGGCGTTGGCCCGGTCGATCAGTTCCGCGATCGTGCTCTCGCCGTCGCCGACCACGTGCGCGGCCACCCGTTCGGCCACGGCGGCGACCTCGCCCGCCACCACCAGCACCCGGTAGTCGCGGCCGGGCAGCTGCCGTTCCACCACGACGTCGCCGCCGGCCGCGGCGAACGCCCGCTCGACCTCGTCGCGGGCGGCCAGGTTGAGCGCCACGTGCTCGCCCTGCCGGCCGTGCCGGGGTTTCACCACGACCGGCGCACCGAGCCGGCCGAACAGGCGGACCGCGGCCTCGGCGGTACGGGCGGCGCCGCCCGGCACGACCGGGATCCCGGCCTCGGTCAGCAGGCGGCGGGTGACCTGCTTGTCGCCGGCGATGTCGATGCCCACCCCACCGGTCGCGTCGGTCATCGCGGCCCAGGCCAGGCGGCGGCGGTTGCCCCAGCCGAGGCGCAGCAGGCTGAGCTCGCCGGTCCGCTCGATCGGGATGCCGCGGCGGCGCGCGGCCGCGATGATCGCGTGCGTGCTCGGGCCCGGCGCCTCCCGCTCGGCCAGCGCCGCGAGCGCGGCCAGCCGGGCGGCCAGGATCTGATCGGGCGCGGTCGCGGCCCCGCTCGAGTACGACTGGCCGCCCTCGATGGCGACCACCAGGTCGACGGCCGCCTCGAGCAGCTCCCGTGGCAGGGCGGAGTCGTCCGGCTCGTCCGGCGGGCACTCGATCACCAGGTCGTACAGCCCCGGTTCGCCGGCCGAGACGGTCCGGCCGAAGCTGATGTCCCGCCCGATCCGGTGCGACAGCTCGATGCACACGTGCTCGGTGACGTGGCCGAAGTAGGTGCCCTCGCGCAGCCGGCTGACGAACCCGCCGGGCGCCCCGGCCGCGCAGTGGTGCTCGGTCAGCCCGGGCAGGGCCTGCAACAGCCGCTCGGCGAACCCGGGCACGTCCGAGGTCTCCCGGCCGGTCAGCTCGTCGAGGCGCAGCCGGGCGACCACGGCCGGGCGGGACAGATACACGTTCGGCCCGCGCAGGCGGCGCCACTGGGTGATCTTCATGGGTGTCCCCGTTCTTGCGTACGGCCGGAGCCTGGCCGGCGACCCGTGAGGTGGAAGGTGAAGCCCGCGGGCAGCACGTGGATGCGGGCCCCGGCGATCGCGATGGGCCCCTCGTCCGGCACCCGGATGTCGGCCGCGCACCCGGCGTCGACCACGGTCACCGAACCGCGGCCCAGCACCTCGAAGCGGTCGCCGTCGATCAGGATCGCGGTGTCCTCGTCGATGCCCAGGCCGAGCTCGTGGGGGTAGAGCGCGACCGCGCTGAGCAGCCGGTTGAGCCGGCCCCGCTCGGCGAAGTGCATGTCGATCAGCACGCCCGGCAGCAGTTGAAGGCCGGGAGCGGTCCGGACGGCGGTGGTGGTCACGCCGGGCTCGTCGCCGCCGACGATCATGGTGCCGGACATCATCGCCGCGCCCGGCGCTGGTCCCGGCCAGCACCACCGAGCCGCCGGCCACCCGGCTCTGCAGCAGCGAGTCGAGCGGGGTGCCGCCCACGACCGAGGTGATCCGGCGCTGGTCGCCGCCGGTGAAGAAGACGCCGGTGGCCGCGGCCAGCACCGTGGTGGCGGCCGGGTCGGCGGCCTCGGCCCGGGTGCCGATCCGCAGCGCCCGGACCGTTCCCGCGCCCAGTCCGGTGAAGGCCGAGACGTACTCGGTCTCCAAGGTGGCCGGGTCCCGGCTGGCGGTGGCCAGGACCGCGATGTCGGCGGCCGGACCGCCGGCCAGCTCGACGAACCGGGCCAGGATGGCGGTGCCGCGGCGTTCGGCGCCGCCGATGACGAGCAGCCGTCGCCGGCGCGGTTCGGCGTCGTTCATCGCCGCACCCCCTCAGCCGACCGGCATGGTCTTCTCTGAGGTTAAACGGAACAATCATCGAACATCTGGCTAATCGGACGACTCCGGTATGGGCCCGGTGTCCGCGTCCGGTGGCAGCAGGTGGGTGACCGTGGGCGGCCCCTCGGCCAGCGCCGCGGCCCGCTGGTCGTCACGGCGGTCGCCGGTGGTCATCCGGTCCTCGTGCTGCCGCCGGTGTTCCGCCCAGGTCGGCACCTGGAAAACCTCGACGAACCGCTCGGGGTCGGCGCCGTCCCGGAACAGCCCCCAGCGGGTCGCGCCGGTGGCCAGCCGGGTGCGGCGCAGCGGTTCCATCGCCTCCCGGAACGCGGCCGCGTTGGCCGCGGGCACCCGGTAGGCCGCGGTGACCAGCACCGGACCCTCCTCGGGCCGGGGGTCGAGCATCAGGTGCGGTTCGGCCCAGACGTTCGCCGGGCTGTTGTCGTCGGTCTCGCGGGGGTGCAGCGGCAGCCACCGGACCAGCACCGCAGCCCCCGCCAGCAGGACCGCGGCGCTCAGGTAGGCGACCGGCAGGCTGGTCCACGAGGTCACCTGGCCCCAGGCCAGCGCCCCCACGGCCTGGGCTCCGGCGAACACCACCTGGTAGATGGCGAAGCCGCGGGCGCGGACCCAGTTCGGCAGGAACAGCTGCATCGACGCGTTCAGCCGGGAGACCAGCGCCATCCAGGCCATGCCCGCCGCCACCAGCACGGTGACGACCACAGCGGGGCGGGGCACGAGGGCGATCACGGCCAGCGCGGCGCCGTAGACCAGGCAGGCGGCCACGATCAACCGATCCGCGCTGAACCGGTTGCGGATGCGGGGCATCAGCAGCGCGCCGGCGATCGCGCCGACGCCGAGCGCGGCCAGCAGGGTGCCGTAGCCGCGGGCGCCGAGGTGCAGGTGGTCGCGGGCGACCACGGGCAGCAGCCCCCACACCACGCTGCCCGGGACCACGAACAGGACGACCCAGAGCAGGATCCGCCGTACGGACGGGGAGTACCGGACGAACCGCTCCCCCGCCCGTACGGCCTCGGTGAAGGGTTGCGGCGGCTCACCGCCCGGCGGCTGCGGACGGCGCCAGAGGACCAGGACCACCGCGAAGATCGCGAAGGACAGCGCGTTGAACCCGAAGACCGCGGCCGACCCGAGCTGCGCGACCAGCAGACCGGCCACCGCCGGACCGGCCGACCGGGCCAGGTTGGTGTTGACCGCGCCCAGCGCCGACGCGGCCGGCAGCTCGGCCCGGGGCACCACCTCGGGGATGACCGCCTGCCAGGTCGGGATGGTGACGGCCTGCCCGGCGCCGAGCAGGAAGGTGAAGACCAGCAGCAGCCTCGGCGGCATCTGGCCGAGCGCGGTGAGCACGGTCAGCACCCCGGCCACGACGAAGCTGCCCCCCTGCACGACCAGCAGCAGCCGGCGGCGGTCGAAGGCGTCGGCCAGTGTGCCCGCCGGCAGGGCCAGCAGCAGGACCGGCAGCACGGTCGCGGTCTGCACCAGGCTGGTCCAGGTGGCCGGGTGCGGTTCGCGCACCACCAGCCACTGGGCACCGACCGTCTGCATCCAGGTGCCGGCGTTGCTGGCCAGCACGGCCAGCCACAACGCGCGGAAGACCCTCCGGCGCAGCGGGGCCCACACCCCTCCGGCGCCCGGTGATCCAGGCTCGGGTGCGGATCCGGCGACGCCCGGTGCGGTGGCCACGGCGTCGAACCTAGTCCGCCGGGCAGCGTGCACGGCGGGGTGCTACCGGGCGTCTAGCCGGGCCCGGCGGGCGGCGCGCTTCTCCTCGAACCGGGTCGCCTGCACGTCCAGCTCGGCCATCTGCGCGGCCAGCTGCTCGCGGGCCTTCTCCCCGTCACCGTCCAGATCGGACCGGTCGAAGACGTTCCACTGCCGCAACACCGGCAGCAGCACCTCGTCCCGGTGCTGGCGCAGGTCGTAGATGCCGGCCAGCGCGATGGACAGGGCCTTGCGCTGGAAGCCCTCGATGTTCGCCCCCGGCATCTCGAACGCCGCGACAACGTCGGCGACCGCCCGCATCGACTCGTTGGGCGCCAGGTCGAACGCCGCCGACAGCAGGTTCCGGTAGAAGACCATGTGCAGGTTCTCGTCCGCGGCCACGCGCGCCAGCAACTGCTCGGCGATCGGGTCGCCGGTGGCCTTGCCGGTGTTGCGGTGCGAGATCCGGGTGGCCAGCTCCTGGAAGGCGACGTACGCCACGGAATGCAGCATCTCGTCCGGGTGCGCGTTGGAGTAGCCGGCCTGCATGTGAGCCATCCGGGCCCGTTCCAGCTCGGTCGGGTCGACCGCCCGGGAGACGGTCAGATAGTCCCGGAGCGCGATGCCGTGCCGGCCCTCCTCCGCCGTCCACCGGTGCACCCACGTGCCCCAGGCGCCGTCGCGGCCGAACAACGTGGCGATCTCGTGGTGGTACGAGGGCAGGTTGTCCTCGGTCAGCAGATTCACGATCAGCGCCGTACGGGCCACGTCCGGCAACGGCGAGTCGTCCTCCCGCCACGGTTCGCCACCGAGGAGGCCGTCGAACGTGCGGCCTTCGCTCCACGGCACGTACTCGTGCGGAAACCACTCCTTGGCCAGCCCCAGATGCCGATCCAGGTTGGCGGCCACCACGGGCTCGAGCTCGACGAGCAGGGCGGTCTGGTCCACCGGTGATCACTCCCTACGGCCGATCATTTCCTACGGCAACGTAACCTACGGCACCGTAGGGAAGGTTACCCGGCCCGCTCCGTTGTAATCAGCCCGCGGTGACCGCCGGGCGAAGATCGGCGGCCGGCGGTTCCCAGACCGACGCGTCGGCGGCCACCTGCTCGCCCGAGCGGATGTCCTTGATCTCGTCCGGCTCGCCCGGGAACCAGACGTACGGGATCCCGCGCCGCTCGGCGAACCGGATCTGCTTGCCGAACTTGGCCGCGGACGGCGACACCTCGGTGGGAATCCCCCGGGACCGGAGCACGGCGGCGAGCCGGTCGGCGGCGCCGCGGTGCTCCTCGTCCGCCAGCGCGACCAGCACGCACGTGGGCACCGACCGGGAGACGCCCAGCGCATCCTGCCCGAACAGCAGCCCGAGCATCCGGGACACCCCGATCGAGATGCCCACACCGGGGAAGCGCTGGCTGCCCGCCGACGCCAGGTTCTCGTACCGGCCACCGGAGCAGATGGAGCCGAACCGTTCGTACCCCCGCAGGTGGGTCTCGTAGACGGTCCCGGTGTAGTAGTCCAGGCCCCGGGCGATCTTCAGGTCGGCGACGACCAGGCCGGGTTGGTGCGCGGCGGCGGTGTCCACCACCCGGGCCAGCTCCTCCAGGCCCTCGTCGAGCAGCGGCCCGGTGACGCCGAGGGCCCGGACCCGGTCCACGAAGGACGCGTCCGCGCGCCGAGATCGCGGCCAGCTCGAGACACGCCCGGGCCTGCGCGTCGGTCGCGCCGGCAGTCTCGGTCAGCAGCGCGGCGACCTTGTCCGGGCCGATCTTGTCCAACTTGTCGACCGTACGCAGGACCAGCTCGGTGTCCTGAAGCCCGAGGCCGCGGTAGAACCCTTCGCACACCTTGCGGTTGTTGACTCCGATGACGGCCGGCGGGATCGGCAGCGACCGGAACGCGTCGCCGATCACCAGCGGCATCTCGGTGTCGTAGTGGAACGGCAGCGTGTCCCGGTCGACCACGTCGATGTCGGCCTGCAGGAACTCGCGGTACCGGCCTTCCTGCGGCCGCTCGCCCCGCCACACCTTCTGGATCTGGTAGCGCCGGAACGGGAAGGCCAGCCTGCCCGCGTTCTCCAGCACGAACCGGGCGAACGGCACGGTCAGATCGAAGTGCAGGCCCAGGGTGTCCTGCCGGCTCGGGGTGTCGTCGACCTGAGCGTCGAGGTCCTCCTGCAGCCGTTTCAGCAGGTAGACCTCCTTGGACGTCTCGCCCTTGCGCAGCAGCTGGTCGAGCGGCTCGACCGCCCGCGTCTCGAGCGGGGCGAACCCGTACAGCTCGAAGGTGTTCCTGATCTTGTCCAGGACGTACTGCTCGATCATCCGCTGGGGCGGCAGCCACTCAGGGAAGCCGGAAATAGGCACGGGTCTTACTCCGAAGGTTCAGGAGAGCGTGATCAGTTCCCGCAGGTACGGGTTCGACGCACGCTCGCGGCCGATGGTGGTCTCGGGGCCGTGGCCGGGCAGGACGACGGTGTCGTCGGCCAGCGGCAGGATCTTGTCCCGCAAGCTGGTCAGCATCGTCGCGGTGCTCGCCACCCGGCAGGTCGGTGCGTCCGATGGAACCGGCGAAGAGGACGTCGCCGGAGAGGCAGAGCTGGTCCGCGTCCCACGACGAGCCCGCGGCCGGCAGCCGGAACAGCACCGACCCGCCGGTATGGCCGGGGGCGTGGTCGACGGTCACCTCGAGGCCGGCCAGCACGATCGTCTCGCCGTCGGTCAGCGCGACGACATCCTCGGGCTCGCTGTACGGCAGCGCGCCCGCCGAACATCTGCTCCAGGTTCATGCTCAGCCCCTTCTGCGGGTCGGCGAGCATCTCGAGGTCGGCCGGGTGCACGTACGCCGGGATACCGCGCGCGCCGCACACCGGCGCGACCGAGAAGGTGTGGTCGAGGTGGCCGTGGGTGAGCAGCACGGCCGCCGGGAACAGCCGGTGCTCGGTCAGCACCCCGTCCAGTCGCTCGAGCACGCCGATGCCGGGGTCGACGATCAGGGCCTGCTCGCCCGGGCCGGCGGCGACCACGTAGCAGTTGGTCCCGAACGCCTCGGCCGGGAAGCCGGTGACGAGCACGGCGAGCCTCTCCTTCGTAGACGGGGTGAAGAGTAGAAGCCTAGCCGGACGGGCGCACACCACTTTCTCAGGACGTACCCGTACACTCTTGCGGGCGTGTGGCGTGGCGCACTGCTTGACAGATGAGGAGGGGGAGCTCTCAGTGGCTTCCAGCAAGGACCGGCAGCGCAAGCTCGCCCGCGAGAAGCTTGATCGGCAGATGGCCCGACGGGCCGAGCGGGAACGCCGCCGGCGCCGGATCATGGCCGGTGTCGGCGCGGGTCTGGCTGTGGTCCTGATCCTCGCCGGGGTGGCCTGGCTCGGCGGGATGTTCGACTTCGAAGAAGGACGACACCGCGGCCTCCGGCGACCTGTGCGCCTGGACGCCGCAGAGCGCCCAGACCAACACCGATCTGCAGGAGGTCGGCACGCCACCGACCAAGGGCTTCCCCACCTCGGGCACCAAGCCGATGACGATCACCACCGACCAGGGCGCGCCGATCGTGGTCAGCCTCGACCTGACCCGGGCGCCGTGTTCAGGCGAGGATCTGACCTACCTGGCGGGCAAGAAGTTCTACGACAACACCGCCTGCACCGAGATCACCACCGACGGCGCGTTGCGGTGCGGCGACCCGAAGGGCAACGGCCTGGGCGGCCCGACATACAGCATCTACAACGAGAACGCCCCGTCGGCACCCACGCCGTCGGCCAGTGCCGCCCCGGCGCCCGGCGCGGCCCCGCTCTATCCGAAGGGCACCGTCGCCCTGATCGGCAACCCGCCCGGCACCAACGGCAGCCAGTTCCTGCTGTTCTTCAAAGACGCCAGCCCGGCGAACCCGCAGTACTCGATCGTGGGCACGATCACCAGTGGCATGGACACCCTCACGAAGATCAGCAAGATCCCGACCGTTGCCAACACCGCCGGTGACAAGGTCACACCCAAGACCAAGATCACCATCAGAGACGTTGACCGTCGGCGCCGCGGCTCCGGCCGCCGCACCGGCCGCCAGCAGCCAGCCGTAAGTCTCGAAGAGCCGAGTCACATAGCAGGAGGAACACCGTGTCGTCGATCAAGGACCGGCAGCGCGCGGCGGCGCGGGCCCGCCTCGAGAAGGAGATGGCCGAGCGGGCCGCGGCGGCGCGCAAGCGCCGTCAGCGTCAGGCGGTGATCGGCTCGGCCATCGCCGTGGTGGTCGTCGCAGGCGTCGCCGTGTGGCTGGTCAGCAGCCTCAAGTCCGACGACAAGAAGGCCAGCGCGTCGCCCGCCGCGAGCGCCAGCGCGGCCGCGGCCCCGCCGGCGCCGGCCGGCACGGCGAACTGCACCTGGACGCCGCAGGACCCCAGCTCGGGCGGCAAGATCGTCAAGACCGGCGTGCCCCCCACGAACGTCCCCAAGGTCGGCACCCAGACGCTGACCATGACCACCAACCTGGGCGTCATCACCGCCGACGTGGACCTGTCGAAGGCCCCGTGCACCGCAGCCGCGTTCGACTTCCTGTCGGCCAAGAAGTTCTGGGACGGCACCAAGTGCCACCGCCTGGTCACCTCGGGCATCAGCGTGCTGCAGTGCGGTGACCCGTCGGCCAAGGGCAAGGGTTACCGCGCCACCGACGGCACCGGCGGCCCCGACTTCATGTACGCCGAGGAGAACCTGCCGACCGGCAAGACCCCGCCGTACCCGGCCGGCACGCTGGCCATGGCCAAGACCCAGAACCCCGGCACCACCGGCAGCCAGTTCTTCATCGTGTACGCCGACACCACGCTCGACCCGTCGTACACCATCCTCGGCACCGTCACCAAGGGCCTGGACATCGTGAAGGCGGTGGCCAAGGCCGGCAGCGACAACGCGAACGCCAAGGGCGACGGTCACCCGAAGAAGGAAGTGGACATCACCAGCCTGAAGATGTCCTAGACGTTCACGAGCAAAGGGGCGGGCCGCCGTACGCGGTCCGCCCCTTTCGTCATGCGCCGGACGTCACCCGGTACGCGTCGAAGACACCGTCCACCTTGCGCACCGCGGCCACCAGATGGCCCAGATGCTTGGGGTCGGCCATCTCGAACGTGAACCGGCTGACCGCCACCCGGTCCCGGGTCGTGGTCACCGTGGCCGAGAGGATGTTCACCCGTTCCTCGCTCAGCACGCGGGTCACGTCGGCGAGCAGCTTGTGCCGGTCCAGCGCCTCGACCTGGATGGCCACCAGGAACGTGGACGCGCTGGTCGGCTTCCAGGTGACCTCGACGACCCGTTCCGTCTGATCGCGGAGATCCTCCGCGTTGGCGCAGTCGTCACGGTGCACGCTGACGCCGCCGGAGCGGGTGACGAAGCCGAACACCGAGTCCCCGGGCACCGGCGTGCAGCAGCGGGCCAGCTTGACCCACACGTCGCTGACACCCTTGACCACCACGCCCGGGTCCTGGGAGCTGGTGCGGTTACGCGGCGGCCGGGTGGCGACCGCGGTCTCCGCGATGTCCTCGACCGCACCCTCCTCGCCGCCGAACCCGGCGACGAGTTTCTGCACCACCGACTGCGCCGACACGGCGCTCTCGCCGATCGCCGCGTACAGCGACGCGACGTCGGCCAGGTGCAGGTCGCGGGCGATGGTGGTGAGGTTCTCGTTGGTCAGCATGCGCTGCAACGGCAGGCCCTGCTTACGCATCGCCTTGACGATGGCGTCCTTGCCGGCCTCGATCGCCTCCTCGCGGCGCTCCTTGTTGAAGTACTGCCGGATCTTCGTGCGCGCCCGCGGGCTCTTGACGAAGCCCAGCCAGTCCTGCGTCGGGCCGGCGGTGGCCGATTTCGACGTGAAGATCTCGATCACGTCGCCGTTGGACAACGTGGACTCCAGCGGCACCAACTTGCCGTTCACCCGGGCGCCGATGCACTTGTGCCCGACCTCGGTGTGCACCGCGTAGGCGAAGTCGACCGGGGTCGAGCCAGTGGGCAACGGGATCACGTCGCCCTTGGGCGTGAAGACGTACACCTCCTGGCTGGACAGGTCGAACCGCAGCGCGTCCAGGAACTCGGACGGATCGCTCGCCTCCCGCTGCCAGTCGAGCAGCTGCCGCAGCCACGTCATCTCGTCGATGTGGGCCGGTGGGCCGACGATCGTCGCGCCCTTCTGCTCCTTGTACTTCCAGTGCGCGGCGATGCCGAACTCGGCCGTACGGTGCATCGCGAACGTCCGGATCTGCATCTCCACCGGCTTGCCGGTGGGGCCGATGACGGTCGTGTGCAACGACTGGTACATGTTGAACTTCGGCATCGCGATGTAGTCCTTGAACCGGCCCGGCACCGGCTGCCAGTTCGCGTGGATCACGCCCAGCGCGGCGTAGCAGTCGCGCACCGTGTCGACCAGGATGCGCACGCCGACCAGGTCGTAGATGTCGTTGAAGTCGCGGCCCCGCACGATCATCTTCTGGTAGATCGAGTACAGGTGCTTCGGCCGGCCGGTGGTCTCGGCCTTGATCTTGGCCGACTTGAGGTCGAGCGACACCCGCTCGGTCACCTGGCGCAGCAACGCCTCCCGCTGCGGCTGGTGCTCGCCGATCAGCCGGTTGATCTCCTCGAACCGCTTCGGGAACAGCGTGCCGAACGCGAGGTCCTCGAGCTCCCACTTGATCGTGTTCATACCCAGCCGGTGGGCCAGCGGGGCCAGGATCTCCAGCGTCTCCTTGGCTTTCTGCTCCTGCTTGGCGCGGGGCAGGAAGGTCAGCGTCCGCATGTTGTGCAGCCGGTCGGCCAGCTTGATGACCAGGACGCGGGGGTCCTTGGCCATCGCCACGACCATCTTGCGGATCGTCTCGGCCTTGGCCGCGTCGCCCAGTTTCACCCGGTCGAGCTTGGTCACGCCGTCGACCAGCAGCGCGACCTCGCCGCCGAAGTCGGTCCGCATCGCGTCGAGGGAGTAGTCGGTGTCCTCGATGGTGTCGTGCAGCAGCGCGGCCACCAGCGTGGTGGTGTCCATGCCGAGATTGGCCAGAATCGTCGCCACCGCGAGCGGATGCGTGATGTACGGGTCACCGGACTTGCGGTACTGACCCGAGTGCCAGCGGGCGGCCACGTCGAACGCGCGCTGCAGGGCACGGCCGTCGGCCTTGGGATGGCTGGCTCGGTGGGTCGCGATCAGCGGCTCGAGCACCTCGCTGACCTGGGTGCTCTGCCAGGGCGCGTTGAAGCGGGCCAGCCGGGCCCGGACGCGGCGGCCGGTCGGGGCGCTGGCCAGTCCGAACCCGGAACCGGCGGTGTCCTCGGCGGGCGTCAGCGGCTGGGTCGCCTCCAGATCGCGGGCGCCGGCCGGGGCAACCGCGTCGGTCCCGGCCGGCGTCGCCGCCGGAGCCCGGTCCTGGGACGTCGCCGCCGGAGCGCGGTCCTGGGACGTCGCCGCCGGAGCGCGGTCCTGGGAGGTCGCCTCCGGAGTCCGGCCTTGGGGCGTCGGAGTCGCGTCCGGAACGCCCGCGTCCTGGACCCCCGCGTCGTGCGCTGAAGGGGCGACGTCGCTGGACACCGGTCTCCTCACACCGTCACCGGAACCCGGCTCGATCGCCGTCGATCCCGTACCACCAGGTTTCCCCACCTGCTTAGAAACGCCATCCTACCCGGCCGTGTTCCCGGATGGCCCGGCCCGAACCGGCGAAAGCATGCCACCGATCCAGCCAGAGACGGATCAAACGGTCAAGAGCGCATGGACCGTACGGGGGGCGAGCCGCTCGCGGCCACCCAGAGCACCCAGCTCCAGCAGCACGGTGAAGCCCGCGATCGCGCCGCCGGCCTGCTTCCACCAGATCGAGGGCCGCGCCGGCGGTTCCCCCGGTGGCCAGCACGTCGTCGACCACCAGCACCCGCTGGCCGCCGCACGAACGCGTCCTGGTGCACCTCGAGCGTGGCCTCGCCGTATTCCAGGGCGTAGGACGCGGCGAACACCGGGCGGGGCAGCTTGCCCGCCTTGCGCATCGGCACCACGCCGGTCCCGGTCGCGTACGCGATCGCCGCGGCCACCACGAAACCGCGAGCCTCCACGCCGGCCACCACATCGAACGACCCGGCGCCGTGGAACGCGATGATCCCGTCGATCACCTTCCGGAACACCGGCCCGTCGGCGAACAGTGGCATCAGGTCCTTGAACGCGATGCCCGGCTTGGGGAAGTCCGGCACGTCCAGCACACTGCCGGCCACCAAAGCGGCCAGATCGTCGCCGCTGTCGCCGCCGGCCGCCGTCGTCTCAGAAGTCACGCCGCCCACCCTATCGACGGGCGGGCGGCGTGCTCACCTCAGAGGCCGGATCAGCGGCGTTTGCCGCCGCCACCGCTGGGCCGGCTGCCACCACCGGGGCGGCCACCGCGGTTGGTGTTGCGCTTGGCCGTCGGCCGGGAGCCCGGCCGGGGCGCCGAACCGGTCTGCGGCTGGGCCGAGGCCAGCGCCGGCACCTCATCGTCGGCATCGGATGGCGTCGGGATTCGGCCGCCGCCTTGCTTCGCCACCGCTTTGCGCGGCGCCACGTCGCCGGACTTGGCCGAAGCGCCGGCGGGCCAGCACCCGGGCGTTGTGCGTCTTGATCCGCGGCTCGTTGTCCTTCAGCAGGGTCAGCAGCGGCGACGCGAACATGATCGAGGACAGCACGCCCAAGCCCATACCGACGAACAGCACCAGGCCCAGGTCCTTCAGCGTGCCCGCGCCGAGCAGACCGGCGCCGATGAACAGCAGGCCGCCGACCGGCAACAACGCCACCAGACCGGTGTTGATCGACCGCATCAGCGTCTGGTTGACCGCCAGGTTGGCCGCCTCGTCGTACGTCCGGAGGCTGCCGGCCGTGATGCCGCGGGTGTTCTCCTGCACCTTGTCGAACACCACGACCACGTCGTACAGCGAGAAGCCGAGGATGGTCAGGAAGCCGATCACCGTGGACGGTGTGACCTCCGACCCGACCAGCGAGTACACGCCCGCGGTGAGCACCAGGTCGAGCAACAGCGAGGAGACCGCGGCCACCGCCATCCGCCACTCGAACCGGATGATCAGGTAGCCCATCACCAGGACGAGGAAGATCGACCAGGCCGATCAACGCCTGCCGGGTCACCTGTGACCCCCAGGCGGCCGACACCTGGTTGTCGGTGATCTTCGCCGCGGTGATCGTCGGGTCGATCGCTTGCAGGTCGGTGACCAGGTTCGTCTTGACCTGGTCGGCCTGGTCCTGGGACATCGTGCCGGTACGGACGGTGAACGTCGCGGCCCTGCCGGAGCCCACCTTCTGCGCGGCGCCGACCTGGGTGTCCGACGGCACGCCGGCCGACTTGATGGCCTTGTCGACCGCGTTCTGCGCGTCGGACTGGGTCAGCTCGACGCTCGCCGGGATGACTGAACTCGGACCCGCCCGCGAACTCGATGCCCAGCTGGAATCTGCGGATCGCGAAGCTGCCGATGGCGATCACCACCAGCGCGGCCGCGATCGAGGAACCACGCTTGCGCCGGCCGATGATGTTGATGTTCGCCTCACCGCGGTAGAGGCGGTCGGCCAGATCCACTCGCGAGCCATTTCAGGCCTCCTTCACGCGCGGGGTGCGCGGGTTCGCCGGCTCCTCCGAGGACGATCGGCGCAGGACCCGGCCGAGGCCGCTGACCCGCGGCGACATGAACGCCTTGGTGTTCGCGAACATGGTCATGATCGGGTGCCGGAACAGGAACACGACGACCAGGTCGAGGATGGTGGACAGGCCCAGCGCGAACGCGAACCCCTTGACCACCCCGATCGAGACGATGTAGAGCACGACCGCCGCCATGATCGTGATCGTGTTGGCCGAGATGATCGTGCGTCGCGCCCGGGCCCACGCCCGCGGCACGGCACTTCGCGGACTTCGGCCCTCGTGGATCTCGTCCTTGAGCCGTTCGAAGTAGATGACGAACGAGTCGGCGGCCACACCCAGCGACACGATGAAACCGGCGATACCGGCCAGCGACAGGGTGAAGCCCGACGGCCCGGCCCAGGAAGGCCAGCGCGCCGAAGGTCAGCAGACCCGGACAGCACCAGGCTCAGGATGATCACCGTGCCGAGCAGCCGGTAGTAGAAGAAGGCGTAGATCGCGACCAGGATCATGCCGATGCCGGCGGCGAGCAGACCGGCGCGGAGCTGCGCCGAACCCAGCGTGGCGGACACCGTCTCGGTGTCGGCCGCCTGGAAGGTCACCGGCAACGCGCCGTACTTGATCTGGCTGGCCAGGTCCTTCGCAGTGACCGCGGTGAACGAGCCGGTGATCTGCGACTGCCCGGTCAGCACGCCCTGGATCTGCGGCGCCGAGATGACCTGCTTGTCCAGCACCACCGCCACCAGGCAGTGGGTGGCCGACGAGGACACGGCCTGGGCGGCGGTCAGGCACGGCGAGCCGGTGGGCGGCGTGAACGCCTCACGGGTCAGCGCGGTCCACTTCTTCTGGCCGTCCGCGCTGAAGTTGAGCGACACCACCCACTGGCCCTGCTGCTGGTCGAGCTGCGGGCTGGCGTCGCTCGACGTCGGTGCCGACGACCTTGGCCACGTCGAGGAACATCTTGCCGTTGCTCTCGCAGGTGACGACCTGGGCGTTCTTGTCGTCGATGGCGCCGTTCGGCCGGGCGTTCAACTGGTCGCAGCTGATCGTCGGGATGTCGAACTGCATCTCCGGGGTCAGCGCGTCGATCTCGGGCCCGCTCAGCTTGGCGAACGGGGCGTAGATCTTGCCCGCGGTCGGGTTCGTGCTCAGATCGACCGGGCTGGTCAGCTTGCTCGCCGCCGCCCACGCGGCCGCGCCGACCTTCTGCTGGACCGCGGACCGCTGCACCACGACGCCGGGATCGACCGAGGCCGACGGCGCCGGGGTGGCCGCCGGAGCGGGCGCCGAAGCGGTCGGCGTCGCCGCCGGAGCGGTCGGCGTCGCCGCCGGAGCGGTCGGCGTCGGGGTCGGCGCCATGCCGCCCTGACCGCCGGTGCCGCCACCGGAACCGCCGGACGGGCTGATCGCGGGCGCGCTGGCCGATGTGCTCGGAGCCTTCGTCGCGGGGGCGGACGGTGCCACCGACGGCGGGTTCAGCGCGGTCGCGCTGACGTCGCCGGTCGCCCGTAGCACCATGCGGAACCGCATCTGCGCCGCCTGCCCGATGTTCTTGAGCTGCTCCCGGGCCTCACCGGCGAGCGACACCACGATGTTGCGGTTGCCCTCGATGACGACCTCGGCCTCCGAGACGCCGAGCGCGTTGACCCGGCTCTCGATGATCTTCCGGGCCTCTTCCATGTTCTGCTGTGTCGGCAGCTGGCCGTTGGCCTGCGGCTGCGCCACGTAGGTGGCCTGCGTGCCGCCGACCAGGTCGAGGCCTAGTTTCGGCTGCACCCGGTCGGTGAAGCACCCCTTGGCGCCGGCGGCGAAGAACACCAGCAGATAAAGGATCACGAAGACCAGGCCGAGCACGGCGAGCTGCCGTCCGGGATGCGACTGGCCCTGTGGTGGTCGTGCCACGACGTTAGGTCTCCCTGTGCAGTGGGCCGCCGCGGGAGCGCGACGGCACGACGAGCGGGGCAGGCGACAGACACCGGGCGGCCGGCACCGCGCCCGCCCGGCGACGATTATTCACATCGATGGGTCAGCCGGCTGCCCCGCCCGGCCCGGCCCGGGACTTCAGTCTTTGGAGTTCCGCGTTTCGACGACCGGGCTCTCGATCGGCGCGGGCTCCTCGAATTCCTCCGGCTCCTCGTCGGGCGCCACCAAATCGTCGGCGGCCACCGGAGCGGGCACCACCCGGGCGATGGCCGGGCGCGCGAACTGCACGTCGACACCGGGAGCGATCTCCACCGTGACGATGTCGTCGGCCATCGAGACGACGGTCGCGTGCAGACCACCGATGGTGACCACGTGGTCACCGGGGCCCAGCGAGGATTGCATCTGCTGAGACTCGCGCCGCCGCTTCTGCTGCGGGCGGATCATCAGGAAGTACATGACACCGAAAAGCAGGACGATCAGCAGCAGCGGCGTGAAACTGCTGCCACCGCCGCTTGCGGCTGCGTAATTCTCCACGAGGAAGCTTCTCCTTATGCCGACGGGCTGCGGTGAGCGCGCAGGCCGGGGCGATATTCACATCGCGTTCGAACGGCGGCGAGTCTAATCGGTCAAGCTGAGAACCACGAATGCGGCACACATCACGGTCCGTTACGAGGGGTTTTCCCCTTTTGCGGTCATGCGTCGCGGGCGAACAGATCGGCCTGCACCACGCCACCCCGGCCGGCGTCCGGCGGAGTCTTGCCCAGGTGCCGCCACCCGGCGTCGGTGGCCACCCGGCCCCGGGGCGTACGGGCCAGCAGACCCGCTCGTACCAGGAAGGGCTCGCACATCTCCTCCACCGTGTCGGACTGCTCCCCCACCGCCACCGCCAGCGTCGACAACCCGACCGGGCCGCCCCGGAACGACTCGACCAGCGCCCGCAGCACGGCCCGGTCCAGCCGGTCCAGGCCGAGCTGATCCACGTCGTAGACCGTGAGCGCGGCCCGCGCCGTGGCCAGGTCCACCACACCTTCGCCGCGCACCTCGGCGTAGTCGCGCACCCGGCGCAGCAGGCGGTTGGCGATCCGCGGCGTGCCCCGCGACCGCCCGGCGATCTCGGCCGCGCCCTCCGGTGTGATCGGCACCCCGAGGATCCGGGCCGACCGGTGCAGCAGCGACTCCAGGTCCTCCGGCGAGTAGAAGTCGAGGTGCGCGACGAACCCGAACCGGTCCCGCATCGGCCCCGACAGCAATCCGCCCCGGGTGGTCGCGCCGACCAGCGTGAACGGCTCCACGTCGAGCGGGATGGCGGTCGCCCCGGGCCCCTTGCCGACGACCACGTCGACGCGGAAGTCCTCCATCGCGCTGTACAGCAGTTCCTCGGCGGGCTTGGCGATCCGGTGGATCTCGTCGATGAACAGCACGTCGCCTTCACCCAGACTGGTCAGGATCGCGGCCAGGTCCCCGGACCGCTCGATCACCGGCCCGCTGGTCGTCCGGATCCCGGCCCCCAGCTCCGCCGCCACGATGTTGGCCAGGGTCGTCTTCCCCAAACCGGGCGGACCGGACAAAAGGATGTGGTCGGGTGGGGCGCCCCGGCCGAGCGCGCCCTTGAGGAGGAGGTCGAGCTGGTCGCGGACGCGGTGCTGGGCGATGAAGTCGGCGAGGCGGCGCGGGCGGACGCTGGCTTCGGCGTCCAGGTCCTCGTCCTCCGCGTACGGGGAGACCAGATCTTCGCCGGTCATCGGGCGCAGCTTCTCATCGGGCCCGGCCCAGCAGGCGGATCGCCTGGCGCAGGAGCACCGCCACCGGCGGGACCTCGCCGTCGATGGTCTCGGCCACCGCGGCCACCGCCTGGTCGGCCTGGGCCGCGCTCCAGCCCAGCGCCAGCACGCCCTGCCGCACCTGGTCCGGCCAGGCGCCGGAGAGAACGCCCACCGGGCCGTCGCCCGGACACCACCGGGCCGATCCGGTCGCGCAGCTCCAGGACCAGGCGTTCGGCGCCCTTCTTGCCGATGCCGGGTACGCGGGTCAGGGTGGTGAGGTCGCCGCCCGCGACGGCCTTGCGAACGACGTCCGGCGAGTGAACGGCGAGCACCGCCTGCGCCAGCCGAGGTCCGACCCCGCTGGCCGTCTGCAGCAGTTCGAACAGCTGTTTCTCGTCGTCGTCGGCGAAGCCGTACAGGGTGAGCGAGTCCTCCCGGACGACCATGCTGGTGGCCAGCCGGGCCGGTTCGCCGGTCCGCAGCCCGGCCAGGGTGCCCGGGGTGCAGTGCACGGCCAGGCCCACGCCGCCGACCTCGATCACCGCGCTGTCCGGTGCGACCGCGGCGACCAGGCCGCGCACGCTGGCGATCATCGGATTCCTCCCCGGCGCGCCCGGGCCGGCAGACGCCGGGCGGCGGCCTCGATGCGGGCGCGGGTTCCGCCGCGCCAGATGTGGCAGATGGCGATGGCCAGGGCGTCGGCCGCGTCGGCCGGGCGGGGTGGGCCGTCCAGCGACAGCAACCGGGTGACCATGGCGGTGACCTGCGCCTTGCCGGCGTTGCCGGAGCCGGTGACGGCCGCCTTGACCTCAGTCGGGGTGTACGTCCGGACGGGCAGCCCGGCCCGCGCCCCGGCCAGGATGGCGATGCCGCTGGCCTGCGCGGTCCCGTTGATCGTCTGGGTGTTGTGCTGGCTGAACACGCGCTCGACGGCGACGCTGTCGGGCCGGTGCTCGCCGATCAGCCCGGCCAGCGAGGTGTCCAGGTGCAGCAGGCGCAGCGCGATGTCGTCGTCGGGTTCGGTGTAGACGACGTAGTACTGGATCAGTGTGCACGGCCGGCCGGGCACGCCCTCGACGACGCCGACGCCGCACCGGGTCAGGCCCGGGTCGATGCCGAGCACGCGCATCGTAGGCCTCCCCGGCTAGGTGTACGTGTGTTCGAGACACCCTAGTACGGCCCTCACGACGCCCGGCGGCGGACACGCGGCCAAGCCCGGACTATCAGCCGGCGGAGCCCGAGATGGACTTGCGCGGACGGCGATGCCCCGCCGACTATGGAATCGTGGTGTACCTGGTGCCACCCATGGACGACCAGCCGCCCGGCGACTTCGTGACGTTCGTCGCCGTGCATCTGGCCGACCTCCAGCGGGAGGCGGCCCGGCTGACCGGCGGGGAGCAGTACGCCGAGGAGATCTACCCGGACGCTCTGGCCGACGTGGCCGGGCACTGGCGCCGCCTGCGACTGCGCCGCCGGTTCACGCGTGACGACGAGGCCGGACGCTACCTGCACCAGCGCGTCGCCACCCGGGCCCGGCACTGGCGCGACGACCAGGTCTACGAGGTCGAGGTGCAGCCGATCAGGCCGGTCGTACGGACGGCGGCTCCGGGCGTCAGCATCGCGCTCCGCAAGGCGGCCGTGCTGGAGGACACCGTCCGCATCCCGCTCCGGCCGGTGGCCGAGGCGTCGATCGCCTGGGAGCACGCCCTCCGCCGCGCCCGCTGGCACGCCGTCGGCCGCGGCGCTGCCATCTTCTTCCTGGTCCTCATCGGCTTGATCCAGGCGCTACCGGCGGTCTCCTCGTGACGAGTACTCGCTCTCCAGCTCCGACAGTCGCACCGACCGCTCCCGCACGTAGGCCGGGGCGTCGCCGGTGAGCGTCAGCCGGTGCAGATGCACCAGGGCATCGTCATCCGGCCGAGTACAGCATCAGCAGAAGCCTGCGCGCCATCACCTTGTGCCAATAGCGATGGCGTCATGACCAGGAGGTTTCCGTCATGGAGCTCGTAGCGGTAACCCTCGGGCAAGGTGGCGAGATCATCGACGTCCAGATCTCCGATCGGCGGCAGACTGAGACCGGCCATGACGGTCAGCACCCCCTCACCCTTACTGGTCGGACGACCAGGTGTCACGCGTCAATGGCGGCCATGATCTCGTCGGAGACGTCGAAGTTGGCGAAGATGTTCTGGACGTCGTCGCAGTCCTCGAGAGCGTCGATGAGCTTGAACACCTTGCGGGCGGCGTCCTCGTCGATCGGCACGGTCATCGTCGGCACCAGCGAGGACTCGGCCGAGTCGTACTCGATGCCCGCGTCGACCAGCGCGGTCCGTACGGCGATCAGGTCGGTGGGCTCGCTGACCACCTCGAACGAGTCGCCCAGGTCGTTGATCTCCTCGGCGCCCGGCGTCGAGCACGGCCAGCATCAGGTCGTCCTCGCTCAGCCCGGCCTTCGGGACGATCACCACGCCCTTGCGGTTGAACAGGTACGACACGCTGCCGGCGTCGGCGAACGTGCCACCGTTGCGGGTCAGCGCGGTCCGCACCTCGGTGGCGGCGCGGTTGCGGTTGTCGGTGAGGCACTCGATCAGCAGCGCGACGCCGTTCGGCCCGTACCCCTCGTACATGATCGTCTGCCAGTCGGCGCCGCCGGCCTCCAGGCCGGAGCCGCGCTTGACCGCGTTCTCGATGTTGTTGTTCGGGACCGAGCTCTTCTTCGCCTTCTGGATGGCGTCGAACAGCGTCGGGTTACCGGACGGGTCACCACCGCCGATCCGGGCCGCGACCTCGACGTTCTTGATCAGCTTGGCGAACATCTTGCCGCGCTTGGCGTCGATGACGGCCTTCTTGTGCTTGGTCGTCGCCCACTTGGAGTGGCCGGACATGAGTCACCCTCCGTCTTCACCGATCGTCGTCACCCGCGGCGGACCATCTCGACGAAGTACCGATGGACGCGCAGGTCGCCGGTGAGCTCCGGGTGGAAAGCCGTGGCGAGCAGGTTCCCCTGCCGAACAGCCACAATCCTACCGGCGGCCGGGCCGTCGCTGACGCGGCCCATCACCTCGACCTCAGCGCCGACCTATTCGACCCAGGGCGCGCGGATGAAGACGGCGTGGAACTCGTCGCCGCCGATGTCGCCGATCGTCCACCGGCGGCCTCGAACGAGTCGACCTGCCGGCCGAACGCGTTGCGCCGGACGGTCATGTCGATGCCGCCGAACGACTCCTGGTCGGGGCGGCCGTCGAGCACGGTGCCGGCCAGCATGATCATCCCGGCGCAGGAGCCATAGACCGGCATCCCGCCGGCGATCCGCTTCCGGATCGGGTCCAGCAGGCCGAACGCGATCGCCAGGTTGCTCATCGTGGTCGACTCGCCCCCCGGGATGACCAGCGCGTCCACCGATTCGAGCTCGTTGGGCCGGCGGACCGGGACCGCGCCGGCACCGCCGGACTCCAGCGCGCGCAGATGCTCGCGGACGTCGCCCTGCAGCGCCAGCACGCCGATGGTCACGGCGTCCGAGGGTACGGTGGGCCGGTGATCGCCCTGCGCCGGGTTCATGACCACATCGATCTCCATTTCGCCGATCCGCTCACCCTGGGTGCGCTGGCTGAGCTGGTCGGCATGTCCAAGTTTCATTTGGTACGGGCATTTCGTGCGGCGTACGGCGAGACTCCCATCCGGTACCTGAGCCGGCGCCGCATCGAGCGGGCCCAGGATCTCCTCCGGGCGGCGAACCTGACCGTCACCGAGATCTGCATGCTGGTCGGCTACGCCAGCCTCGGCTCGTTCTCGGCCCGGTTCACCGAACTGGTCGGCGAGAGTCCGGTGGCCTACCGCAGCCGCTGGGCCGACGGATCACCGCACATCCCCGGCTGTTATCTGTTCATGTGGGGGGTGACACCGCAATCGAGGAGAAGCGGCGAGCCGTCGGCCGGTCCTACCGTGGGCGCATGATTCAGAACATCTCGCTGACCACCGTCTACACCCTTGATCAGGACCGGACCCGGGCCTTCTACGTGAACAACCTGGACTTCGTGCCGGGCGTCGACGTCGAGATGGCGCCCGGCGTCCGCTGGGTCACCATCAAGCACCCGAACCAGCCGGAGCTGGAGGTGACCCTGATGACGCCCGGCCCGCCGCTCTCCCCGGAGGCCGCCGCGTTCGTCCGCGGTCAGCTCGAGACCGGCCAGATGGGCGGCCTCGGTCTGCGCGTCGACGACTGCCGGAAGACCTACGAGAAGCTGTCGGCCGAAGGCGTCGTCTTCGTCCAGGAGCCGGCCGACCGGCCGTACGGCGTCGAGGCCGTGATGCGCGACGACACCGGCAACTGGCTGGTCCTGGTCGAGCCGAAGTCCTTCACCGCGGACGCCGCCAAGTAGGCCTACCAGCCGCGTTCGGCCAGGCGGTGGGGCTGCGGGACGTCCTCGACGTTGATGCCGACCATCGCCTCGCCGAGCCCGCGCGACACCTTGGCGATCACGTCCGGGTCGTCGTGGAAGGTGGTGGCCTTGACGATGGCCTGCGGCGCGCTCGGCCGGGTTGCCGGACTTGAAGATGCCGGAGCCGACGAACACGCCCTCGGCGCCCAGCTGCATCATCATCGCCGCGTCGGCCGGGGTCGCGATGCCGCCCGCGGTGAACAGCACGACCGGCAGCTTGCCGGCTGCGGCGACCTCCTTGACCAGGTCGTACGGCGCCTGCAGCTCCTTGGCCGCGACGAACAGCTCGTCGGGCGGGCAGGTTCTGCAGGCGGCGGATCTCGCCCCGGATCTTGCGCATGTGCGTGGTGGCGTTGGAGACGTCGCCGGTGCCGGCCTCGCCCTTGGAGCGGATCATGGCCGCGCCCTCGGTGATCCGGCGCAGCGCCTCGCCCAGGTTGGTCGCGCCGCACACGAACGGCACGGTGAACGCCCACTTGTCGATGTGGTTGGCGTAGTCGGCCGGGGTCAGCACCTCGGACTCGTCGACGTAGTCGACGCCGAGCGACTGCAGCACCTGGGCCTCGACGAAGTGGCCGATCCGGGCCTTGGCCATCACCGGGATCGACACCGCGTCGATGATCCCGTCGATCATGTCCGGGTCGCTCATCCGGGAGACGCCGCCCTGGGCGCGGATGTCGGCCGGCACCCGCTCGAGCGCCATGACCGCGACGGCGCCGGCGTCCTCGGCGATCTTCGCCTGCTCCGCGGTGACCACGTCCATGATCACGCCGCCCTTGAGCATCTCGGCCATCCCGCGCTTGACGCGGGCGGTTCCGGTGGTCGGCTGGGCATCGGACACTGCGGGCTCCTCACGAACGCGGCAACAAGAACACCTTTCACGGTACGCGCGGAGCCGGGCTCGACCGATGGCCAATCGGAGTACGGGTGGCCTGCGTTACGCCGCTTCCACCGGCACGGCCGGGGCCGGGGCGGGCCGGGGCACGACCGGCAGCGCCGGCTCGACGATGTCGAAGTACTCCGGCGGCGGGAAGCGCCGGGCCAGCCCGAGGAGCCGGACCACGGGACGGCGGCGGGCGGTCAGCGCGTCGCGCACGGAGTCGGTGTGCACCTGGCGGGCCAGCACCACCCGGCGGCCGGCGTCCAGCAGCGTACGTACGGCGGGGTCGCCGCCCCGCAGCGGCACGGTGACGAGCTGGCGGCTCAGGTCGTTCTCGGCGGCTTCGCGGTCCGCCGGAAGCGCATCCAACGCGAGCCGGGCCGCGGCGTACAGCTCGGTCGAATCGGACAGTTCGGCGACAACCGCCGCGGCGGCCGCACGCCGGCAGCAGTTGTCCCTCGAGCGCCCGGCGCGCGCTGGCGGCCCGGACGTGCACACGCCTCGACCCGGCGGGCGGTCCAGAGCAGGTACGCCGAGAGCAACGCCAGCACAGCGACGACGCCCGGTACCCACCACATACGGGGCATCGTAGTGCCGCAAGGTTTCGGAGAGTCACTTGCCGGGCGGTGGCGCAGCCCACTCCTCGATCGATCACGCGGCCGTCGGTGGCCTCGATCGCGGTCTCGTACACCTCGACCACCCGGGCGGCCACGCTCGGCCAGTCGAACTCGGCGACCGCCGACCCGGGCGTTGGCGGACAGCTCAGCGCGGCGCCCGGGTCCGTCCAGCAGGTCCCCGAGCAGGGTGGCGAGGGCGCCGGCGTCGCCGTTGGGAAACAGCGCGCCGGCCCGGCCGCCGTCCAGCACCCGGCGGAACGCGTCCAGGTCGCTGGCGGCGATCGCGGCGCCGGCCGCCATCGCCTCGGTCAGGATCATCCCGAACGACTCACCGCCCGTGTTCGGCGCGACGTAGACATCGACGCTGCGTAGCATCCGGGCCTTGTCCGCCTCGGAGACCAGGCCCAGGAACACCACCTGGTCGCGCACCCCGGCCGGGAACTGCTGGTACAGGTCGGCCCGGTCGCCCGGGCCGGCCACCAGCAGGCGCAGGCCCGGGCCGGTCGGGGGCGAGCGCGGCGAACGCGGTGGCGCAGCAGGCCGAAGCCCTTGCGCGACTCGGTGAACCGGCCCAGGAACCCGAGCGCCCCGCCGTCGCCGGGCCAGCCCGGGAGCGGTTCGGCGGTCGCGTACCGGGCCACGGCGACGCCGTTGGGGATCTCCACCGCGCCGCCGCCGAGGTGCTCCACCTGCGTCCTGGCGGGCCAGCTCGCTGACCGCGATCCGGGCGGTGATCTTCTCCGACACCATCTGCAGCAGGCCCTGCGCGGCGGCCAGCGCCCGGGACCGGATCGACCGAGCTGTGGAACGTCGCCACCACCGGGCCCCGGGCCGACAGCACGGCCAGCACCGACAGGCTCAGCGTCATCGGCTCGTGCACGTGGAGCACGTCGAACCGGCCGCGGCGCAGCCAGCGCCGGACCCGGGCGCTGGACACGGGCCCGAACGCGATCCGGGCCACCGACCCGTTGTACGGCAGCGGCACGCGCCCGCCCGGCCGGCACGACGTACGGCGGCAGGTCGGCGTCCTCGTCGGCCGGGGCCAGCACGCTGACGTCGTGGCCGAGACCGATCAGCGCCTCGGCCAGATCCATGATGTGGTTCTGCACCCCGCCGGGCACGTCGAAGGAGTACGGCGACACGATGCCGATCCGCATCGTCAGACGCCCGCTGTGCTGCTACCGGCGCCTGGTCCTCCGGACGGCGCGGAGAACCCGGGCCCCTGCGGGGCCATGCTGCTACCGGCGCCTGGTCCTCGCGGACGGCGCGGAGAACCCGGGCCCCTGCGGGGCCATGCTGCTACCGGCGCCTGGTCCTCCGGACGGCGCGGAGAACCCGGGCCCCTGCGGGGCCATGCTGCTACCGGCGCCCGGCCCGACGGACGGCACGGAGGATCCAGACTCCTTCGAGGGGGCGCCGAGCCACATCTTCTGCAGCATGTGCCAGTCCTGGGGATGCTCGGCGATGCCGATCGCGAACGCGTCGGCCAGCCGCTGGGTGACCAGCTTGACCCGGGTGGCCAGGTCGCTGCCGGCCGGGTCGGGCAGCTCGATCCGGCGCAGCGCGGCGTTGGTCCTGCCCGGGCTGAACCACAGGTCGACCGCGAACAGCGGCGCGCCGCTGCGGATGGCCAGCAGCGCCGGGCCGGGCGGCATCCGGGTGCGGCCGCCGAAGAACGTCACCTCGCCACCGCGGGCGGCCAGGTCGCGATCGGCCAGCAGGGCCACCGCCCAGCCCTGCGCCAACCGGTCCCCCAGCACGTCCAGGGGAGGCTGCTGCCCACCGGTGAGCGGCACGACCTCCATGCCGAGCTTCTCGCGGTACGCCACGAACCGGTCGAACAGGCTCGCCGGCTTGAGTCGTTCGGCCACCGTGACCAGGGGCAGCTCGTTGGCGGCGGCCCAGGCGCCGGCCAGGTCCCAGTTGGCCATGTGCGGCAACGCCAGAACGACGCCCCGGCCGGCCGCCATGGCCGCGCGGAACTCGCCGTGCCCGGGAAAGTGGAAGGTGTCCATGATCTGCTGCTTCGACATCGACGGCAGCCGGAACGCCTCCATCCAGTACCGGCCGTACGACCGGAGACCCTGCCGGACCAGCTCGTCCAGCGCCGGCTCGGGCATCTCCGGGCCGACCACCTGACGCAGGTTGCGCCGAAGCCGCTGAACGCCGGGCCCGTTGCCGCGGGCGGTCCGGTCGGCGGCCGCGTTGAACAGCACCTCGGCCGCGGGCCGGGGCAGCGCCCGGACCACGCGCCAGCCGGCCGCGTACCCCAGGTCGGTGAGCCGGTCCTTCACTCGGCCGGCACCTCTTCCGGCCGGACCTCGGTGCGCGCGGCGTGGATCAGCCGCTGGAAGATGGTGATCACGCTCAGCAGGGCCAGGAACCACAGCGCCGCGGGCAGGCCCCAGGCCAGGCCGGCGCTGCCCAGCAGGCCGCCGATGCCGACGATGATCAGGCGTTCCAGGCGCTCCGCGATGCCCACGTCGGCGTTCAGGCCGAGGCTCTGGGCGCGGGCCTTCACGTACGAGACGACTTGGCCGGCCGCGAGGCAGATGATCGCCGCCACCATGCCGCCGTACGGGTTGCCCTTGCCGTGCAGGTAGAAGACGACCGCGCCGAACACCGCGGCGTCGGCGATGCGGTCCATCGAGGAGTCCAGCAGGCCGCCGAACTGGGCGTTGTGCCCGCGCATCCGGGCCATCGTGCCGTCCAGCACGTCGGTCAGCGCGGACGCGGTGACGACCCAGGTGCCCCAGAACAGGTGACCGAGGGCGCCCAGGTACGAACCGGCGAGCACGCCGACCGTGCCGGCGACGGTCACCGCGTTCGGGGTCACCCCGATGCGCAGCAGGAAGCGGGCGGTCGGGTTGACTACGTAGGACAGGACGGCCCGGCCGGTCCCGCCGATGATCTTCACCATGACCGGTCAACAATAACGGCCCGGGCGAAGACCGCACGTACCGACTACATGGGGTTGCGTGTCCGGTAGCGGTGGGTGTGGGATTCACCGACAGCGTCGTAACGCCCGGGAGACGGAGGTGCGCTCGCCATGGCGCAGAAGACCTCGGCGAAGGGACTCTCCGGCGCGGCCGCGCCGGAGGTGACCGACCCCGGCAGAGTTCGCAACGTGGTGCTCGTGGGCCACTCCGGCGCCGGCAAGACGACGCTGACCGAGGCCTTGCTGGCGGCCACCGGCACGATCCCCCGCGCGGGATCGGTGGCCGAGGGCACCACGACGACCGATCATGACCCCGCGGCGGTCCGGCAACAGCGATCGGTCGCGCTTTCCTGCGCGCCCCTGGTGCACGACGGCGTCAAGGTCAACCTGCTGGACACTCCCGGGTACGCCGATTTCGTCGGGGAGCTGCGCGCCGGCCTACGGGCCGCGGACGCCGCGCTGTTCGTCGTGTCGGCGGTCGACGGCGTGGACCCGGCCACGGTGGCGCTGTGGGACGAGTGCGCCTCGGTCGGCATGCCCCGCGCGGTGGCCATCAGCCGGCTGGACCATCCGCGGGCCGACTACGAGGGCGCGCTGGAAGCCTGCCAGGACGCGTTCGGCGAGAACGTGATGCCGATCTACCAGCCGATGCTGGGCGACGACGGCCGATCCGTGGCCGGGTTGCTGGGGCTGGTCACGCTGCGCGTGCTGGACTACTCGGAGGGCTACCCGCCACGCGCGGGCGAGGCCGAGGCCGCGCACCTGACGCCGGTCGAGGACGCCCGCAACGAGCTGATCGAGGGCATCATCGCCGAGAGCGAGGACGAGACCCTGATGGACCGCTACCTCGGCGGCGCCGCCATCGGGCCGGACGTGCTGGTCCCCGACCTGGAGAGGGCGGTCGCCCGGGGGCACTTCTACCCGGTCATCCCGGTCTGCGCGGAGACCGGCGTCGGCCTCGACGCGCTGCTCGACGGCCTCGTCGCCGGGGCGCCGTCGCCGCTCGAGCACGAGCTGCCGGTGGTCACCGGCGTGGACGGCACACCCCGGCCGCCACTGACCTGCGACCCGGACGGCCCGCTGGTGGCCGAGGTGGTCAAGACGACGATCGACCGGCACGTCGGCCGGGTGTCCCTGGTCCGGGTGTTCTCCGGCACGCTGCGGCCGGAGCAGACGCTGCACGTCTCCGGGCACGGCCTGGCCGGGCGCGGGCACCCCGACCACGACGCCGACGAACGCGTCGCCCACATCTACGCGCCGCTGGGCGCAACGCTGCGGGAGATCTCGCAGTGCGTCGCCGGGGACATCTGCGCGATCACCAAGTCGGGCAGCGCCGAGACCGGGGACACGCTGTCGGGCAAGGACGAGCCGCTGCTGATGTCGCCGTGGCGGATGCCCGAGCCGCTGCTGCCGATCGCGGTCGTGGCCGGCTCCCGCGCGGACGAGGACGCGCTGGCCAAGAACCTCGCCCGGCTGGTCGCCGGCGACCCCACGCTGCGCCTGGAGCGCAACCCCGACACGCACCAGCTGGTGCTGTGGTGCATGGGTGAGTCGCACGCCGACGTCGTGCTCGACCGGCTGCGGGCCGGCGGCGTCGAGCTGGACACCGAACCGGTCAAGGTGTCGCTGCGGGAGACGTTCGGGGCGTCCGCCCGCGGCCACGGCCGGCACGTCAAGCAGTCCGGCGGGCACGGCCAGTACGCGGTCTGCGACATCGAGATCGAGCCGTTGCCGCGCGGGTCCGGGTTCGTGTTCGCCGACAAGGTGGTGGGCGGCGCGGTGCCGCACAACTACATCCCGTCGGTGGAGAAGGGCGTCCGGGCGCAGCTGGAACGCGGGATCGTGGCCGGCTACCCGGTGGTCGACCTGAAGGTGACCCTGGTCGACGGCAAGGCGCACAGCGTCGACTCGTCGGACGCGGCCTTCCAGACGGCCGGCGCGCTGGCGCTGCGCGAGGCGGCCGAGGCCGGCCAGGTGACGCTGCTGGAACCGGTGGACGAGATCGTGGTGCGCGTGCCGGACGACTACGTCGGCGCGGTGATGAGCGACCTGTCCGGCCGCCGGGGCCGCCCGATGGGCAGCGAGTCGGACGCCGACGGCGGTTACGTCCTGGTCCGGGCCGAAGTGCCGGCCGTCGAACTCGTCCGGTACGCGGTCGAGTTGCGCGCGCTGTCGTCGGGGGCCGGCACGTTCTCCCGGACGTACGTCCGGCATGAACCGATGCCCGGCCACCTCACCGACGCCATCCGCAAGGAGCACGCGGCCCGGGCGTGAGAACGGTCGCGGCCTCGCGCCGAGCCGGTCCCGGGCGATCGGTCAGCCGACCTCTTCCCATGCCTTGGCCAGCAGATCACGGGTGTCGGCGAGCAGCTGCGGCAGCACCTTGGTCTGGCCGATCACCGGCATGAAGTTGCCGTCGCCGGACCAGCGCGGCACCACGTGCTGATGCAGATGCGCGGCGATCCCGGCACCCGCCACCGATCCCTGGTTCATGCCCAGGTTGAAGCCGTGCGGGCTGCTGGCGTGCCGGACCACCCGCATCGCCGCGCGGGTGAACGCGGCCACCTCGACCGTCTCGGCCGCGTCGAGCTCGGTGTAGTCGGCCACGTGCCGGTACGGGCACACCAGCAGATGACCGGGGTTGTACGGGTACAGGTTGAGCAGCGCGTACACCGTCTCGCCGCGGGCCACGACGTGGTGCTGCGCGTCCGGGTGCTTCGGCGCCTCGCAGAACGGGCAGGCGTCGGCCTTGACGTCGCCGGAGATGTAGGCCATCCGGTACGGGGTCCAGAGCCGCTCGAGCCCGTCGGGCGAACCGGCCACGGAGATCTCGTCGTCTGCCACCCCGCGATCCTATGCGGGAAGACGCCGGCGGATCGCCGACCACCCGCGTTGGCGTGACGGACCGGGCCGCCGCGGGCTCAGCAGCGAGTCGGGTGACCGGTCAGGCCGCCGACGGGCCGGTGTTGACGCGCGAGCGGACCACCTCGGCCACGTGCGCGACCGCCTCGTCCAGCGAGACGCCGTTGCGCTGCGAACCGTCGCGGTAACGGAACGACACCGTGCCCGCGCTGACGTCGTCGTCGCCGGCGATCACCATGAACGGGATCTTCTGCTGCTGGGCGGTGCGGATCTTCTTCTGCATCCGGTCGTCGGAGTAGTCGACCTCGGCCCGGATGCCCTCCCGGCGCAGCCGGTCGGCGAAGGCCGGTCAGGTAGTCGGCGTGGTCGTCCCGGATCGGGATGCCGACCACCTGCACCGGGGCCAGCCAGGCCGGGAACGCGCCCGCGTAGTGCTCGACGAGCACCCCGAAGAACCGCTCGATCGACCCGAACTTCGCCGAGTGGATCATCACCGGTTCCTGCCGGGTGCCGTCGGCCGCCTGGTACTCCAGGCCGAACCGGGCCGGCTGGTTGAAGTCGTACTGGATGGTCGACATCTGCCAGGTGCGGCCGATCGCGTCCCGGGCCTGCACCGAGATCTTCGGGCCGTAGAACGCCGCGCCGCCCGGGTCGGGCACCAGTTCCAGGCCCGGACGCCACGCACACGTCCTCGAGCACCTTGGTCGCCACGGCCCACTGCTCGTCGCGTGCCGATGAACTTGTCGCTCGCCGGGTCCCGGGTCGACAGCTCCAGGTAGAAGTCGTCCAGCCCGAAGTCGCGCAGCAGGGACAGCACGAAGTCGAGCAGGTGCTTGATCTCGCCCGGCGGCCTGCTCGGCGGTGACGTACGAGTGCGAGTCGTCCTGGGTCATGCCGCGCACCCGGGTCAGGCCGTGCACGACGCCCGACTTCTCGTACCGGTAGACCGACCCGAACTCGAACAGTCGCAGCGGCAGCTCCCGGTAGGACCGTCCCGCGGGACTTGAAGATCAGGTTGTGCATCGGGCAGTTCATCGCCTTGAGGTAGTAGTCCGCGCCCTCGAAGTGCATCGGCGGGAACATCGTGTCCTTGTAGTACGGCAGGTGGCCCGGAGGTGTGGAACAGGCCCTCCTTGCTGATGTGCGGGGTGCCGACGTACTGGAAGCCCTCCTCGATGTGCCGGCCGCCGGACGTAGTCCTCCATCTCCCGCTTGATCACACCGCCCTTGGGGTGGAAGACGGCCAGGCCGGAGCCGATCTCGTCGGGGAACGAGAACAGGTCGAGCTCGGCGCCGAGCTTGCGGTGGTCGCGGCGCTCGGCCTCGGCGAGACGATTGAGGTACGCCTTGAGCTCGTCGCGGGACGGCCACGCGGTGCCGTAGATGCGCTGCAGCTGCGGGTTCTTCTCGTTCCCGCGCCAGTACGCGGCGGCCGACGCGCATCAGCTTGAACGCCGGGATGAACCGGGTCGACGGCAGGTGCGGCCCGCGGCACAGGTCGCCCCAGACCCGCTTGCCGTCGCGGTCGAGGTTGTCGTAGTGGGTCAGCTCCCCGTGCCCGACCTCCATGACCTCGTTCGCGTCGACGTCGCCCTTGAGGTCGACCAGCTCAAGCTTGTACGGCTCGCCGGCCAGTTCGACCTTCGCCTTGTCGAGCGACCGGTACTCGCGGCGCCGGAACGTCTGGCCCGCCTTGACGATCTCCTGCATCCGCTTCTCGAGCGTCGACAGGTCTTCCGGCTGGAACGGCTTGGCCACGTCGAAGTCGTAGTAGAAGCCGTCGGTGATCGGCGGCCCGATGCCCAGCTTGGCCTCGGGGAAGACGTCCTGCACGGCCTGGGCCAGCACGTGCGCGGCGGAGTGGCGCAGCACGTTGAGCCCGTCCGGCTCGTCGAGGGACACCGGTGTGACGTCGGTGTCCAGCTCCGGCACCCAGTCCAGGTCGCGCAGCCGGCCGGCCGGGTCGCGGACGACCACGATCGCCTTCGGACCGGACGACGGGAGGCCGGCGGCGGCCACCGCGTCGGCCGCCGGGGTGCCGGCCGGGACAACCACGGGTGCGGGCACAGCAGTCTCCTCGAGGATGTGCGGGAAGTCGGCTCTGATGCTAGTCGGGCACTCCCGGGCACCGGCGAGAGACCCGCATTCGGTCACTCTGCGTGGTTGATTCATGGCAGTGGATCACGGTTTAGGCGATGCTTGCCATCAGCAGTAGGGTCCCTGCATGGCCACGGTGTTGCTCGTCGAAGACGATCACGTCGTGCGCGGCGCCATGCTCCGTTCCCTTGTCCGACCGGGGGCACGCCGTGCACGCGGTCGGCACCGCTCTCGACGCGCTGCGCCGGGTCGCCGCGGAGACACCCGACCTGGTGGTTCTCGATCTCGGCCTGCCCGATCTGGACGGCTCGGACGCGCTGCGGATGCTGCGCGGCATCACCGACGTCCCGATCATCATCGCCACGGCGCGTGACGACGAGCAGACCGTCGTGCGGCTGCTGCGGGCCGGCGCCGACGACTACATGGTCAAGCCGTTCACCGGCGCGCACCTGGACGCGCGGATCACCACCGTGCTGCGCCGGGTCGGCCGGGCCAGCCGCACCGCCCCGCCGGCCGTGCACGCCGTCGGCGAACTGCGGGTCGACGTCGGCGAGCGCAGCGCCAGCCTCGGCGACACCCCGCTGGCCCTGACCCGCAAGGAGTTCGACCTGCTGGCGTACCTCGCCGCCCGTCCGGGCCGGGTGGTCTCGCGCCGTGAGCTGTTGGAGGAGGTATGGCGGCAACCATCAGTCGGCGAGGATCAGACGATCGACGTCCATCTGTACTGGCTTCGTCGGAAACTGGGCGAGTCCGCGGCGAAGCCGCGCTACCTGCGCACCGTGCGGGGGGTCGGATTCCGGTTGGTGGCGCCGGACTGAGGTTGCGGCTGGCCTGGATCAGCGCCGCCACCACCGCCATCGCCGCCCTGGCCTTCCTCGTCCCGCTCGGCTGGGAGCTGCGCGCCGACCACCGCGACGAAGCCCTGTCCACGGCCGAGCGGCAGACCGCGGCCGTGGCCGGCGCGCTCTGACCGCCGGCGCGAGTTCCCGAGGGCGTGGCCGCGGCCGTCGCAGGCGGCCGGCGGCGGTCCGGTGGTGCACGCGCCCGGCACCACCGACGGCACCCGGGCCACCGCCGGGGACGTGACCGCGGGCCGCGTCCGGGACGGCGCCGGTCGTGGTCGGACGTGCCCGGCGGCGTGGTCCGGCTGCAGCCGGTCGACGGTCGCCGGCCGACGTCCGTGGTCGAGGTCTTCATTCCCGACGCCGCTGCTCGACAACGGCACCCTGCGCGACTGGTGGCATCCTGCTCGGCATCGCCCTGGTGCTGGTGGTCGGCTCGGTGATCGTCGGTCGACCGGCTCGCCCGCGGCGCCGTCGCGTCGGCCGCAGACGCTGGTCCAGGCGGCGATGGCGGTGGGCGGTGGCGACCTCGGGCGTGCGCGTCCAGCCGTCCGGCCCCCGCGAGCTGGCCGAGGCCGGGTACGCGTTCAACCGGATGGCCGACCGCCTGGTCACCTCGCGGACCAGCGAGCGCGAGATGGTCGCCGACCTGTCGCACCGGCTGCGCACGCCGCTGACCGTGCTGCGCCTGGACGCGGAGGCGCTCGACCCGGACGACACCAGATGGTCGGGCTGCCCGCGCCCGAGCTGGATCGGCGGCGCGGCATCCGGCGCATCCGGCAGGCCATCGTCACGCTCGAAGGCGAGGTCGACCAGCTGATCAACACTACCCGGAAGGCGGTCGCGGCCCAGGTGGCCGCGCCCGAGGATGGGCTCTGCGACGCCAGCGAGGTGGTCCGCGACCGGATGGTGTTCTGGTCGGCGCTGGCCGGCGACCAGAACCGGCAGTACAAGGTCGTCGGAGCGCAACATGCGCATCCCGGTCCGGTGGCCCGGGCGGAGCTGGCGGCCGCCCTCGACGCGGTGCTCGGCAACGTTTTCCGCTACACCCCCCAGGGCACCGCGTTCGAGGTCGGCATCACCCGGCGCGACGGCTGGGTGGCGGTCCGGGTCGACGACGCCGGACCGGGCATCGGCGACCCGGAACAGGCGATGCGCCGCGGCCAGAGCAACCAGGGCTCGACCGGCCTGGGCCTGGACATCGCCCGCCGTGCGGCCCAGGCCGGCGGCGGCTCGGTCAGCCTCGACCGGGCGGCGATGGGCGGCGCCAGTGTGGTGATGCTTCTCGCCGACCCCGAGGCGCCGCCCGAAGCAGGCGAGCCGCTTCGGGTTGGTCGGCCGCCTGGCCCGGGAGACGGACCGGCCCGGGGGATCGCCGATCCAGCGACCGGGGGAGGCCGACTGAACGGCCGATTGTTTCCGCCTTGACCGAATTACTCCGGACGGTGCAACTCTTGCTTAGATCTGTATTAAAGGCGTTCCGCTCGGCGCGTCCGCACTGGCACTGCTTCCCTTCGATCCCATCCGGCTTCCCGGTTCGGAGCGCCGAGCACGTCCCCCCGGTCCGGACCGGCGAAGCCACCACGCGGTGGGAGGCGGACCCCCCATAACCTCCTCCCACCGCGCCCCCGGCCCGCCGAGGAGAATTCGTGTCCGCGCATCGCCGGCCCTCGCTGCGTGCGGAGGCAGCGGCGGCGCCGGGCGACCGGGCTGCGCGGCAAGCGGCGGGCGTCGTCGCGGAAGCCGTTCCGTTTGCTGCCGATGGCCCTCGGGGTCGGCGTGCTGGGTGTCGCCGCGTCGCCGGCCCCGCGTGATCGGCAGCGGCTGGAGTCCGGACGGGGGCAGCCCGGGCCACGAGCAGATCAGCTTCGCCGCGCTGCCCAAGGACGCGCCGGGCCAGGGCCTGGTCTACGACGGGCTCAAGCCGGCCACGGCCGGACTCGCTGTGCGCGGGCTCGTACCAGCTGACCGACACCACCTGCACGCACGGCCCCGACCTGGCCCCCGCCGGGCTGACGGTGGGCCGCGACGTGGCTCCGGTGACCGCCGAAGGCGCCCGAGCCGGTGGTCCCGGTCCGCGAATCGTCGACGGTGCCGTCGGACGCCGAGATCGTCCGCGACGAGGGCGGCATCGCGCTTGACCGCGAGGCGGCGGCGCTCATCCCGGACGCGGCGCCGGGCGACGCCGACTTCGTGATGGGCGCCACGACGTGGCCTGCGAGGGCGACGGCCGTACGGGCAACCGGGTCCAGGTGATGTACGTGCACGAGTTCGGCACCGCCAGCCGGTACACCGACTTCCTGGGGTCGATGCGGACCTGGGCCGCCGGGCGTGGACCAGATCTTCGACGCGAGCGCCGGCGAGACCGGCGGTTCCCGGCACGTCCGGTTCGTGACCACCCCGCGATGCCAGGTCGACGTGGCCGAGGTGCAGGTGCCGCAGAACTCCCTCGACTCGTTCACCAACAGCATCAAAGCCCTGCAGACGCTGGGCTACAACCGGTACCGACCGCAAGTACCTGATCTTCACCGACGCCAAGGTCTACTGCGGTATCGGCACGTACACCGCCGACCAGCGTGCCGGACTCGGCAACCGCAACAACGGCGGCCCGTCGTACGGGCGGATCGACGCCGGCTGCTGGGGCACCCAGATGGCGGCGCACGAACTGACCCACACGCTCGGCGCCGTTCTGCACGGCTCGCCGCACTCCAGCGGCGGCGGCAGTTGCACCGACGACTACGACCTGCTGTGCGGCCCGGACCACTCGGGCGCGACGGTTCGCGACGTGTGCCCGCGCTGGCACGAGGTGCGGCTGGACTGCGGCCACGACGACTACTTCAGCACCAACCCGAAGCCGGGCAGCTGGCTGGCGAAGAACTGGAACGTCGCCGACAGCGACTTCCTGCTGCGCAGCGACGGCGGCGACGACATCCCGGACGCGCCGGGCGCGGTCGTGCCCACTCCGACCGTTCCCCCGGCCGCCGGCAAGGCGCCGATCGAGCACGCCACCACGTCCCCGGCCGGCCCGGCCACGCCTCCGCCGAGCGTCTCCCCCGCGCCGTCCGCGACGCCGTCCGACGGATCACCGGACACCCTCGGCGGCGTCGCCGCCGACCGGTCCGCGGCCCACGCCGCCCCCCCGGTCCAGGCGGTGCTCGAGGTCCGTGACGCGACCAGCACCGCCGTTCACCTGACCTGGAGCACGGCGGCGGCGGAGGCCAGCTACCGCGTGGCCGTCGACGGGGTGCCGGTCGGCGGACACGAGGGCGACCCGGGCCCAGTTGATCGGGTTGCGGCCGGACACCGGCTACACCGTCACGATCACCGACACCGAGGACGGCTATCGGGCCACCTCGTCGGCCCAGACCGCGCCCGCAGCCCGGCCCGCGCAGAACTCCTGGTTCGTGCTGACCAACATGCTGACCGGCGGGGCGGCCGACCTGTACGCGGCGCAGACCGGGGCCGGCACCCCGCTGACCCTGAGCGAGTCCGACGGCGACGCCCAGGAGCAGTGGCGGCTGGTGCCGGCCGGGAAGAACACATTCGTGCTGCAGTCCCGGGCGACGATGCGGTGTGTGGTGCCGACCGGCGGCAATTCGGTCACCGGCACGCCGCTGATCGAGGGTGACTGCGGGCCGGCGGCCGCCCAACAGTGGCAGCTTCAGCTGTCGCCGCAAGGTCAGGGCTTCACGCTGCGGATCGCCGGCGGTGACCTCGTGGCCGGGGTCGGTGAGCAGCGCTTCGGGACGCACCGGGTGCTGACCCTGCAGACCGACACTCAGGAGCGCCAGCAGAGCTGGACCGCCGTGCCGGGCTGAGCGCCCGGAAGACTAGCCCGGCGGCCGGCCGGGCTCGGGGAAAGGAACACCGAAGTGATCGACACCGATGTGAGGACGCCGGCGCAGATGGAGGCGGACGAACCCCCGGCCCGCTTCAATCGGCGGCGCATGATCCGCTGGGCGATGATCCTGACGCTCGGCATCCTGGCCGTGCTGGCGATCTGGCAGGACCCGCTGTACGCCGGAAGCTGATCAACCGGCGAGATAGTCGTCGATCTCGGTCAGCAGGGCGGACTTGCCTGCGGGGGACAGGAAAGAGGCCGAGACGGCAGCCCGGGCGAGGCCGGCGACCCCGGCTTCGTCCAGGCTCAGCAGTCGCGCCGCCACCGCGTACTCCGCCTCGAGCGTGGTGCCGAACATCGGCGGGTCGTCGGAGTTGACGGTCACCGGCACGCCGGCCGCCACCAGCCGCGGCAGCGGGTGCTCGTCCAGCGACGCCACGGCCCGGGTCCGGACGTTCGACGTCGGGCACACCTCCAGCGTGATGCCGTGGTCGGCCAGGTACGTCATCAGCGCCGGGTCCCGCACCGACGCGATGCCGTGCCCGATCCGTTCCGCGCCCAGTTCCCGCACCGCCTCCCAGACGGTCTCCGGGCCGGTCGTCTCCCCGGCGTGCGGCACACTGTGCAGTCCGGCCGCGCGGGCCTTGTCGAAGTACGGCTTGAACTGCGCCCGGGACACGCCCACCTCCGGTCCGCCCAGCCCGAAGCTGACCAGCCCGGCCGGCTGCTCCTCGAGCGCGACGCGCAGCGTCTCCTCGGCCGCCGGCCGCCCGGCCTCCCCCGGGATGTCGAAGCACCAGCGCAGGTCCACCCCGAAGTCGCCGGCTGCGGTGCGCCGCGCGTCCTCGATGGCGGCGCAGAACTCCTCCGCCGGGATTCCCCGCCGCACGCTGGAGTACGGCGTGACCGTCAGCTCGGCGTAGCGCACCTGCTGGCGGCCCAGTTCCCGCGCCGATCTCGTAGGTCAGCATCCGGACGTCCTCGGCGTCCCGGATCAGGTCGACCACGCTCAGGTACACCTGGATGAAGTGGCCGAAGTCGCGGAACGCGAAGTAGTCGGCGAGCGCCGCCGGGTCGGCCGGCACCGGGCTGCTGCCCTCGTGCCGGGCGGCCAGTTCGGCCACGATCCGCGGCGACGCCGAGCCGACGTGGTGCACGTGCAGCTCGGCCTTGGGCAGACCGGCGATGAAGGCGGCGAGGTCGGTCACGAGATCTACTCCTGGGGCGACGGGGTGCGGGCGACCACGAAGATCCGCCGGAACGGGAACGCGACCACGCCGTGCGCGGCCGGATAGGCGGCGGCCAGGCGCGTCCGCAGGGCGGCCCGGAACGCGTCCCACGACGTGCTCGTCCAGAACCGCCCGGACCGGCCGCAGAGCCGTGCCCTCGATCCAGCGCAGCACCGGGTGTTCGTCCCGACTCGACCGGCAGCAGATGCACGTACGTAGTCTCCCAGGCGTCCACGGCGCACCCGTGCGCGACCAGCCGCTCCGCGTACGCCGGCGCGTCGTCGACCGGCGCCTCCCGCAGCTGCGCCGCCGCCACCGGCGTAGTCGCGGGCGACCTCGCGCAGCAGCCGGTGCGAGGGCGCGTCGAAGTTGCCCGGCACCTGCATCGCCAGCCACGCGCCGGCGCGGCAGCTCGCGTCACCCAGCGGTCGAGCAGTTCGCCGGTGTTCCGGCACCCACTGCAGGGTGGCGTTGGTGATCAGCACGTCGGTGTCCGGACCGGGCGACCAGGCCCGCACGTCGCCGACCCGGAACGACACCGCGGTGCCCAGCCCGGCCGCCCGCTCGATCATCTCGGGCGAGGAGTCGACGCCGCTCGATCGTGGCCGCGGGCCAGCGCGCGGCGAGCGAGGCGGTCAGGTCACCGGGGCCGCAGCCGAGGTCGGCGACCGCCCGCGGCCGGTCCGCGCCGATCCGGGCGACGAGGTCGAAGAACGGGCGGCCGCGTTCGCCGCCGTACCGCCCGTACACGGTGGGATCCCACATGCGGTGCTCCTTTAAAACCGTACGTACGGCTTGTTAGGAAGATAGCAGGGCGGGGTAGGGTCCCTCTCGTGGAGAAGCGCAACTTTCGCCGATGGGGACGCGACGCCGGAGTGATCGGCCTGGGCGCCTGGCAGCTCGGCGCCGACTGGGGCGCGGTCAGCGAGGACGAGGCGCACGCGACACTGCAGGCCGCGCGTACGACGCCGGGGTCACCTTCTACGACACCGCCGACGTGTACGGCGACGGGCGCAGTGAGCAGTTCCTCGGCTCGTTCCGCCAGGTCGCACCCGGACATCACCATCGCCACCAAGATGGGCCGGCGGGTGCCGCAGGAGCCGGCGAACTACTCGCTCGACAACTTCCGGGCGTGGACCGACCGCTCCCGCGCCAACCTCGGCGTCGAGACGCTCGACCTGGTCCAGCTGCACTGCCCGCCGACTCCGGTGTTCTCCATCCGGCGCGGTCTACGACGCGCTCGACCTGCTGGTGCAGGAAAAGCGGATCGGCGCGTACGGCGTCAGCGTGGAACGGACTGACGAGGCGCTGGCCGCGATCGCCCGGCCGAACGTGGCCAGCGTGCAGATCATCCTGAACGCGCTCCGGCTGAAGCCGCTCGACCAGGTGCTGCCGGCGGCCGCCGCGGCCGGGGTCGGCATCATCGCCCGGGTGCCGCTGGCCAGCGGGCTGCTCTCCGGCCGGTACGACGAGAACACCACCTTCGCCGACGACGACCACCGGAACTACAACCGGCACGGCGAGGCGTTCGACGTCGGCGAGACCTTCTCCGGTGTGGACTTCGAGACCGGGCTGGAAGCGGTGCGGCGGCTGCGCCCGCTCGTTCCCGCCGGGGCGAGCATGGCCCAGTTCGCGCTGCGCTGGGTCCTCGATCAGCCGCGGCGTCACCGTCGTCATCCCGGGCGCCCGCAACCCGGGACAGGCCCAGGCGAACGCGGCCGCCGCCGAGCTGCCGCCGCTGCCTGCGCCCACTCTGGACGGTGTGCGGGAAACCTACGACGAGCTGATCCGTCCCCAGATCCACGGCAAGTGGTGAGCCCGATGAGGGGCTGGCTCTCGATGGTCCTGGGGCTGCTGACGCTCGTGCTCGGTGCGGTGTGGACACTGCAGGGCCTGAGCGTGCTCGACGACAGCGTGATGAGCGGCGTCCAGATCTGGGCCGTCATCGGTCCCGTGGTCGCCGTCATCGGCCTTGTGCTGATCGTCACCGGGCTGCGGAGGCGCAACCACGCCAAGCGCGCCGAACTGGCCGCGCTGCCCGTCACCGACGACCCGGGGCAACCCGGGCGGCGCCGCCGACCTCGCCGACCCGGTCGCCGGCCTCAGCCGAGGAAAAGTAGAAGCCCCGCATCCCAGTGATGGATGCGGGGCTGCTCAGGCCGACCCCCGGCCAGGCGGTCGACTGCCGGTGCGACCACCGGCGTTGTGGTCTCAGAGCGGACGAACCTGCTCCGCCTGCGGGCCCTTCTGGCCCTGGGCGATCTCGAATTCGACTCGCTGGTTCTCTTCCAGACTGCGGTACCCGCTCGACTGGATGGCCGAGAAGTGGACGAACACGTCGGAACCCCCGCCATCAACAGTGATGAAGCCGAAGCCCTTGTCTGCGTTGAACCACTTCACGGTACCTTGCGCCATGCTGATCTCTCCTTGACGAAAATGCCGGCCCTCGAACACAGGGCCGCTGGCAGTTTCTGAGCAGCGGCGCCCTGGCGGTGACCGTTCCCTGAGGAGGGCCCCGCGCCGACCACGAGACCTGACCGGCCTCGCAACGGGCGACAGCAGCACACCACATACGCAAAAACTGCCCATACTCTACCTGAAAAACCACTCGTAAAGCTGCCCCGGGGGGAGCAAACGGAAAAGGCCCCCGCTTCGCCGTTGCGACACCGAGGGCCTTCGGCCGTTGTGGCGACTCACCGGCCGCTCAGTCGGGCCACTCGCCGGTGATCTTCCGGACACCAGCCGCCCCGCCCCGGTCCACCAGCGCCCGGACCACCGCGAAGATGGCGCCCTGCAGGGCCGCTGCGGCCAGAATCTCGCCCCAGCCGCGGTCCTCGTCGGTGGCGTCGGGTGCCTTGTCGTCGCCGGAGGCCAGCTTCCACACCTCTTTGAAGACGAACCCGGCGACCGCGCCGGCGCCGATGCCGAGCAGCAACCCGACCGGCTTGTAAGCGATCCTGGCCGCCTTGCTCAACGACGCCTCCCGCGGACGATCAGGATCACGCCGACCACGGCGGCCAGACCGGCGAGCACCGCACCGATCGTCACCTGGTTCGGCGCGCAACCCGGGCCGCCGGCTCGGCGCCGGTGATCGTCCGAGCTGCCTGCGGCCGCGGTGCGGACGCGCTCGGTGGCCTGGTGCGCCGCCGCGCGCACCTTGCCGGTGGCCTCGGCCGCCTGCGCCCGGACCCGTTGCTTGGTCATCTCGACCTGTTCCTTCGCCCGGGCCTTGACGTCCGCCTTGGCCGCCAGCGCCTGGACGGTCTCGCCCAGCTCGGCCCGGGTCACGCTTGATCTCGGCGCGCAGCGCGTCCAGGTCCTTCTTCTCGCCGGATCCGCTGGACCCGTTCTTCTCGCTCACGCGCGGCTCCGCCCCTTGACCGCGGTCTTGACCTCGTCGACGTCGGCCTTCATACCGGCCACCGCTTCCTTCGGCTCCGGCGGCACGGCCTTGGTCACCTGATTCTTCCCCAGAAGCGCGAGAATTCCCGCGATCACGAACAACGCCACGGTCACGATGAGCGCGGCCAGCCACGCCCACAGCCAGATGTTCAGCACCAGGATCAGTGTGGCGACCCCGGCCCCCACGCCGTACATCGCGAGCACACCGCCGCCGCCGAACAGACCGACGCCGATCCCGGCGTGCTTGCCCTTCGCCGTCAGCTCCGCTTTCGCCAGCGCGATCTCGTCGCGGACGAGCCGGGAGATCTGTTCGCTCGCGAGCTGCACCAGCTCGCCCGTGGACTGCTCGGTGACCGGACGCGCCGGGCCACCGTTCAAGACATCGGCCATCGAGTCCCCCTTTCCCATGTCGGCTGTATGCCCTGTGTCGTTCGAAGTCAATCATCCGGGCACCGCGGATGGGACACTCAGCGCGAAGACTCCGTCGTGTCCGGGCCGAACGTCACACCTCGCTGTTCCCCGTCGGGGCCGCCGCTGAACACCCGCGAGTCCTCCGGGCGGGGCGGCGCCTGCGGCGTCCGCACCGGATGCGGCAGCACTTCGCCGTCCAATTCGGCCCGCACCCGGGGCACCGCGTCCGGCGCGGTCTCCCAGACGTACGTGACCAGCCGCTCGCGGACCAGACAGCGCAGATCCCACAGCGCCGCCGCGTCCGGGGCGCTGACCAGGGCCCGCAGCTGGACGTTGCCGCCGATCGCGTCGGTCACCTGCAGGACGCAGACCCGCTTGTCCCACAGTTCGCTGCCCTCGCAGACCCGGCGCAACTCGGCCCGCATGATCCTCGACCGGAGCGGACCAGTCCACGTCGATCTCCGCCGTGCCCAGCACCGCCGAACCGCTGCGGGTCCAGTTCTGGAAGGGCTTGGTGGTGAAGTACGACGTGGGCAGGATCAGCCGCCGGTCGTCCCAGATCTGCAGCGCGACGTACGTCAGGGTGAGCTCCTCGACCTTGCCCCACTCCTGCTCGACCACCACCACGTCATCGATCCGGACGGCGTCGCTGAACGCCAGTTGCAGTCCCGCGAACACGTTGCCGAGTGTGCTCTGCGCGGCCAGGGCGGCGACCACGCTGACCAGTCCGGCCGAAGCGACCACGCTGGTCCCGATCAGCCGCACCTGGCGGAAGGTCATCAGCGCCGCGCCGAAGGCCACCACCACGATCGCGGCGATCGTCACCCGGCGCAGAATGACGACCTGGGTCCGCAACCGGCGCGCCCGCAGGTTGTCCGGCACGTCGGTGCGCCACCGGTCCAGGGCGGCGTCCTCGAGACCAGCAACAGATCGGCGACCAGCCACGCCGACGCGGCGATGATCAGGATGAGCAGGATGTGCAGAACCCACGCGCGCCCGGTGAAGTCGCCGATGCCGGAGCGCAGCGCCTGTTCCACCGCGTAGACGACGACCATCGCCCGGAACGACCGGTGTGCCTTGCGGGCGAGGTCGGCCAGGTTCGGCGAACGGCGGCCGATCCGGGCCACCGTCAGATGGACGGCCTCGACGAGGACGATCGCCCCACCCGCCGCCACCACGACGACGAGCACGGCGGTGAGAGCATCGTTCACGCCGGCTCATGCTAACCACTACCTCACAACCTTGCGATAACGGGCCTGGAAGAAGCAGTACACACCGAAGGCCGCGATACCCAGGGCGATCAGCACGAGGAGCCACACGCCCCAGCCGTGGCCGGCCAGGGTCTTGAGGGCGCCGTCGAGGCCGGTGGCCTTGTCCGGGTCGTACGTCACGGCCGCACTCACCAGCAGGATCCCGACGATCGCGTAGGCCACCCCCTTGGCCGTGTATCCGGCCATCCCGAGCCGGCGCATGGTTCGGCGGAGCGACGGGCGCATCTGGCCGGTGTTCAGACGTTCCTCGAACTTCTTGGTCAACCCGTTGACGGCCAGCCCGATGCCGACCCCGATCACCACGATGCCGGCGACGCCGATCAGCCAGCGCCCACCGGCGTGGCTCATCACGGTCGAGGTGGTCTTCTGCTGGCTCTGCGACTGCGAGGCGTCGGCCGCCGGCCAGGACCTTGATCGTCAGGAAGGCGAAGTAGCCGTAGACGACGACTCGGCAGCCGGACATGATCCGTTCGGCGACGGCCCGCTTGTTCTGCGCCCCGCTCACGCCCATCACGGCCCCGAACGCCTGCCAGATGGCGAGCGCGATCATGCCGACGGCCACGAGGACCAGGAGAACCTTGCCGAACGGCTGCCGCGCCACCAGTTGCAGCGCGCCCGACTGGTCGGTCTCCTGGGCGGAACCGCTGAAGGCCACCTGCAGGGCCAGCCAGGCGAAGAGGAGATGGATCACGCCGTAACAGACGAACCCGCCGCGGGCCAGGTACTCCAGCGGCTTGCTGCCGGCGGCACGGGAGGCGGTGGACCGGGCGTGCTGCGTGGCCGATGACATGGGGCTTCATTGACCTCAGGCGGCGATTCGCAAACCTCACGGCTTAGGGTGGACGACGTGGCAGACGTCGAGGTCCGGGACAACCCCCAGCAGAACCGGTTCGAGATCCTGGCCGGCGGCACGGTGGCCGGATTCGCCGCCTACCGTGTCCGCGACGGCCGGGTGGTCATCACCCACAGCGAGGTCGACCCGGCGCATCGCGGCGAGGGGCTGGGCGGCCGGCTGGCCGCGGGCACGTTGGACGTCCTGCGGGACCGCGGCGCGACCGTGGTGACGTTGTGCCCGTTCTTCGCCGAGTACGTGTCCGAGCACCACGACTGGGACGCGATCCTCGACAACGAATAGAGCGGTCCGGAACCGGCATGGCGGTGCCGGCCCCGGACCGCTCCGACTCAGGCCGCCAGCGGCTGCGGTGACGGCGCGGGCAGCGAGATGCCGGCGATGACCTCGGCCGCGGCCTGACCGCAGGCCCGCGTCGCGCCGTACGTGGCCACGTGCGCGCCGCCGACGATCAGCACCGGTACCCCCATCTCGACCACGATCGCGTCCGGCCGGACCGCCAGCACGGCGTCCAGCGCGTCGGCCACCCAGCGGTGCCGATGGGCGTCCCGGACCACCAGGACGAGCGCGCGGCCGCCCACCCCGGCGAGAACCGGCGCGGCCGGGTCGGGCACGCCGGCCAGGTCGTCGGCGGAGAGCCGGACGGCGGTGCTGCCCGGCATCAGGACGTTCAGCGGCTCCCCCACGCCCCAGGGCGTCTCGGCGCCGATCGCGATGTTGCGCGGCGGCGCGAACTCGACCACGTGGGGCGGCGCACCGACCGGCAGACAGGCGCCGTCAGCGGCCGTCACCCGGACGGCGCGCCGGGCCGCGGACAACCCGATCACGCTGGCCCCGGCGGGATCATCCACTGTGCTCGGTGTCCGCCGGGCGCCGGCCTCGGTCCGCGCGCCGGGTGGTCCAGGCGCTCAGCCGGCGGACCCGCTCGACCGCCTCGCACAGCCGCTCCAGCGACAGTTCGCCGGACCGCACGGCGGCCACGATCGCGTCCCGCAGCCGGATCGCGGTGAGTTCGTCGGCGTGGTCGCCGCCGACACAGATGGCGTCGGCGCCGGCGGCCAGCGCGCGGACGGTCGCGCCTTCCAGCCCGTACCGGCGGCGGACGCCCTGCATCTCGATGCCGTCGGTGACCACCAGGCCCTCGAAGCCGAGCTCGCCGCGCAGCAGGTCGGTGAGGATGGGCCGGCTCAGGGTGGCCGGCAGCGTGTCGTCGTACGCGGGGACCAGCAGGTGCCCGGTCATCACGGCCTGCACGCCGGCCGCGATGGCGGCCCGGAAGGGCACCAGTTCGATCTGCTCGAGCAGGTCGCGGCGGCGGTCGATGACCGGTACGGCGTGGTGCGAGTCGACGCTGGTGTTCCCGTGGCCGGGAAAGTGCTTGGCGCAGGCGGCCACCCCCGCCTGCTGCAGACCCCGGACGAACGCCTCGGAGTGCCGGGCGACGAGTTCCGGCTCGGCGCCGAAGGCCCGGACGCCGATGACCGGGTTGTCCGGGTTGCTGTTCACGTCGGTGTCCGGCGCGTAGTCCAGGGTGATGCCGGCCGCGGGCCAGATCGGACCCCAGGTCGTACGCGACGGCGCGGGTCAGCTCGGGGTCGTCGACCGCGCCCAGACCGAGGTTGCCCGGGCGGGAGCTGCCGTGCCGGGACTCGAACCGGGTGACGTCGCCGGCCTCCTCGTCGATGGCCACGATCACGTCCGGCCGCTCGGCCCGCAGTTGCGCGGTGAGCGCGGCCACTTGAGCCGGCGACTCGACGTTGCGGGCGAACAGCGCCACCCCGCCGAGGCCTTCGCCGAGCCGGCGGAGCACCCAGTCCGGCGCCGTGGTACCGACGAATCCGGGCTGCAGGACCGTGGCGGCCAGGGCCTCCAACTCGCCGTGATTCGGCATGGGTCCCCGTACCTCCGAAGACGATCGACATGGGCGACAACCGACGACCGTCGTCGGCGCGGGTGCCGGACTATGGTCACACCACTCCGGCCGTACAGTCAACAAACCTTTCTATTTACCGGGCGAAAGCATCCATCGGTAGAGTGACCACGTGAGCACTTCGGGCGTCGACTGGTCGCAGATCCACGCGGTCCGGCTCCTCGGTGTCGCGCTGGCCGCGTTGTTCCTGGTGTGGGCGATCCGGCGGATGTTCGGCGGCCGGAAATAGGGGTACCCGGCCGCGCATGCGAATTGGATACGCCCTTTCCAGCGAGGAGTACGGCCCGGCCGAGCTGATCGAGCAGGCGCGCGGCGCCGAGCAGGCCGGCTTCTCCGCATTGTGGATCTCCGACCACTATCACCCGTGGGTGAACGCCCAGGGGCAGAGCGCCTTCGTGTGGTCCAGCATCGGCGCGCTCAGCCAGGTGTGCGGCCTTCCGATCACGACCGCGGTCACCTGCCCGACCGTTCGGATCCACCCGGCCGTCATCGCTCAAGCGGCGGCGACCAGCGCGGTGTACACCGGCGGCAAGTTCCGGCTCGGTGTCGGCACCGGCGAGGCCCTCAACGAGCACATCTTCGGCGACGCGTGGCCGGAGGCGGACGTCCGGCTGGAGATGCTCGAGGAGGCCGTCGAGATCATGCGCGCGCTGTGGAAGGGCGGCAACGTCTCGTACCGCGGCAAGCACTACACCGTCGAGAACGCCCGGGTCTACACGCTGCCGGAGAAGCCGGTGGAGATCCTGGTGTCCGGCTTCGGGCCGAAGGCGATCGAGGTGGCGGCGCGCATCGGCGACGGGTTCGTCAGCACCATGCCGGACGGTGACGCGGTGGCGCAGTTCCGGTCGTCCGGCGGCGCGGACCGGACCTGTCAGGGGTCCTACAAGGCCGCCTTCGCCGCCACCGAGGACGAGGGCGCGCGGCTCGCGTTCGAGAAGTGGCCGAACTCGGCCGTGCCGGGGGAGCTGTCCCAGGTGCTGCCGACACCGAAGCACTTCGAGCAGGCGTCGCAGCTGGTCACGCAGGACATGGTCAAGGAGAGCTTCATCTGCGGCAACGACCCGCGGCCGCACATCGAGCGGATCCGCGAGTTCGCCGACGCCGGCTTCGACGAGGTCTACGTGGGCCACACCGGCCCGAACTACCAGGGCCTGTTCGACCTGTACGCCAAGCAGGTGCTGCCCGAGTTTGCCGGGTGACGTGGCCGGGCACAATGGCCACTCGATGAAGCTGCCGGTGTATGGACCCCGTCTGCGGAGCGTCGCCCGCAAACACTTCGGCTGGCCCTCGTTGCGGCCCGGCCAGTTCAAGCCGATGCGCGCGGTGCTACGCCGGCGGGACGCCCTCGTGGTCCTTCCCACCGGCGCCGGCAAGTCGGCCATCTACCAGATCCCGGCCGTACTGCTGCCCGGGCCGACGGTGGTGATCTCGCCCCTGCTGGCCCTGCAGCAGGACCAGATATCGGCGCTGAACGAGCGCGACGACCAGGCGATCCGAGCGGTCCGGATCAGTTCGGCCGAGACGCCGAAGCAACAGCGCGCCGCCCTCGCGGAACTGCGCGCGGGCCGCGCCGAGTTCCTGTTCATCACGCCGGAGCAGCTGGCCGACCCGGAGCGCCGGGCCGAGGTGCGCGCCCTCGAACCCGGTCTGGTGGCGGTGGACGAGGCGCACTGCATCTCGGCCTGGGGCCCCGACTTCCGGCCCGACTACCTGTCGCTCGGGACGGTCATCGACGATCTCGGCCGGCCGCCGGTGCTGGCGTTGACGGCCACGGCGTCGCCGCCCGTACGGGACGACATCATCGAGCGGCTGAACCTGCGCAAGCCCGAGATCCATGTGTCCGAGCTGGACCGTCGCAACCTGTTACTCGAGGTCGCGTACTGCCCCGACGAGAACTACCGGTGGCGGCGGCTGACCGCCCTGCTGGACGAGGCCGGGGGGCCCGGCATCATCTACGTGGCGACCCGGCGCGCCGCCGAGGAGCTCGCGACCAGGCTGACCGAGGCCGGCTACCGGGCCGACTTCTATCACGGCGGGATGGCCGGCGGCACCCGCGAGGAACGGCACGAGGCGTTCACCGCGGGCAAGATCGACGTGATGGTGGCCACCTCGGCGTTCGGGATGGGCATCGACAAGGCGGACATCCGGTGGGTGGCGCACATGGCCCTGCCGGACTCGCCGGACAGCTACTTCCAGGAGATCGGCCGGGCCGGCCGCGACGGCGAACCGGCCCGCACCCTGCTGTTGTGGCGGGCCGAGGACGAGGCCATCCAGCGCTTCTTCACCGGCGGCGCGCCCGACCCGGTGGAGATCCGCGAGGTGGCCGCGGCCCTGCGCACCGGCCCGCTGACCCGGACGGCGTTGAAGGAGAAGACCGGTCTCGGCCCTCGCAAGCTCGGCCAGATGCTCGACCTGCTGCAGGAAGCGGGCGCGGTCACCACCGGTGCGGGCAACAAGCTGACCGTGCCGGTGTTCGCTCCCCTGCCGGCCGCGGCCGCGGACCGGGCGGCGGCCGAGCACGAACGCCGCCAGGTGGTGCAGCGGTCCCGGATGGACATGATGCGCGCGTTCGCCGAGGCCCGCGGATGCCGGTCGCAGGTGCTGCTGGCCTATTTCGGCGAGGACCTGCGGCATCGGTGCGGCCACTGCGACAACTGCCTGACCGGTACGGCCGAGGAGGTCTCGGAAGCCACCGGCGACGAGCCGTTCCCGGTGCACAGCCACGTCCGCCACGAGGAGTGGGGCGAGGGCATGGTGATGGGCTACGAAGAGGACCGGATGACCGTTCTCTTCGACTCCGTCGGCTACAAGACCTTGTCCGTCACCGTCGTCGTCGACAACGAGTTGCTCTCCCAGGCATGAGTTGCCGGTTCCGTCCGCCGCTGCCGGGTACCGGCGCCGGCCGTGCCGGTGGTGCGCGACAATGCGCTGCGCAACGACGATGACGATGTGAGAGGGGCTCGCCCGTGACGGACGAACCGCTGTACGCCCAGTGGGGCTTTTCCGACGCCGAGTGGGGGCTGCTGGTCGGGTTGCCGCCCGCCGTGGTGACCGCGGCCAGCGCGGCGACCCCGGACGGCGCGCGCAAGACGCGGGCCGAGGGGGAGGCCGGGCTGACCGAGATCTCGGACGCGCGCGCGTCGGCCAGCCCGCTGGTGGCCGCCATCGCCGCCGCCGCGGTCGATGAGGCCGGCGACCCCGAGCTGGGCGAGGAGCCGCTGGTGATCGAGCCGGCCGACCCGATCGGGTACGCGAAGGACGTCCTGGACCGGGCGGCCGAGGCGGCGGCCCTGCTGGCGGCCAAGGCGACCGCGGCCGACGCCGAGACGTACAAGCACTGGCTGGTCGAGATCGCCGACACCGTGGTCAGCGCGGCCTCCACCGGGGGGATCCTCGGCATCGGCGGCGAGACGGTCACCGACGCCGAGCGCGCCTTCCGCGACGGTCTGGCGGGCGCGCTGGCGGACTGACACCCTCAGACGGTGAAGGTCGACGAGCACACCACCGCGCGGCCGTCGGCGGCGCTGCGGCCGTACGTCGGCTGGTACTCCGGGTACCGCCAGCGGGGGCTGCCGCCGACCGTGCACCGGGGGCTGCCCTCGCCGTACCTGACGGTGATCCTCACGCTGGACGAGCCGCTGGTGATCGCGGCGCACCCGGACGTCCGGCAGGCACCCGGGAGGTACGACGCGCTGATCGGCGGGCTGCACCTGGCGCCGGCGATCATCACCAGCGACGGCGCTGCGTCGGGGATCCAGGTGTCGGTGAATCCGCTCGGCTGCCGGGTGTTGTTCGGGCTGCCCGCGGCCGAGCTGCGCAACATCGACACCGACCTGTCGTCGGTGCTGCACCCGGACGTGGTGGACGAGGTGCGCGAGCGGTTGCGGGCCGTCGCCGGGTGGGCCGAGCGGTTCGCCGTGGTCGACCGGTGGCTGTGCGGTCGGATGGCGGCGGGCGAGGCGCGGGTGCATCCGGACGTCGCCCGGGCGTTCCGCCGGCTGGTCGCCTCCGGCGGGGACGTGCCGATCGCGGCGCTGGCCGGCGAGGTCGGGTGGAGCGCCCGGCGCCTGACCACGCGGTTCGCCGCCGAGGTGGGGCTGCGGCCCAAGGAAGCGGCCCGGGTGGTCCGGTTCGACCGGGTGCGGCGGCGCATCGCCCCGGGCGTACGGCTGGCGGAGGTCGCCGCCGACGGCGGATATTTCGACCAGGCTCACCTGACCCGGGACTTCCGCGAGTTCGCCGGCGTCCCGCCCACGCGCTGGCTGGCCGACGAGTTCGGAAACGTCCAAGCCACCACGGTCGAGCTGGACCAGGTTTGACCCCGTGACCGGTCAGATGGTCGCTTCGGCTTCCGAATTGGACCGTCGCAGACCCTGGTAGACCGAGCCGACCTGGGAGGCGACCCGCTTCCAGGAGTACGCCTGCCGGGCCCGGTCGAGCGCCGCGGTGGCGTACGCGAACCGCCGCACCTTGTCGTTGACCAGCCGCCGCAGCGCCCCGCCGAGCGCCCGCGGGTCCCGGGCCGGCACCAGGTCGCCGGTCAGCCCGTCGACCACGGTCTCGGTCAGGCCGCCGGCGGAGGTGCCGATCACGGGCACGCCGCAAGCCATCGCCTCCAGCGGCGCCAGCTCGAAGTCCTCCTGCCAGCCGGGCGAGACCAGGAGGTCGGCGGAGCGGTACCAGCCCGGCAGGTCAGCCGCGGAGACGCCGCCGATCAGCTTGAACCGATCGGCCACGTGCAGTTGCTCGGCCAGCGCACGCAGCCGCTTGGCCCACGGATCGGCGGGCAGTTGATCCGCCGGGGGTCCGCCGACGACCACGTACTCGGCGCCGGGCACGTACCGCATGGCCTGGATGACGTCGCCGAAGCCCTTGCGCTCGACCAGCCGGCCGACCGACAGGATCCGCGGCCGTTCCGGGTCGCGGGGCGCGGCCGGCCCCTCGGGGGTGAAACGGTCGCTGTCCACGCCGGCCGGGACGACGCTCAGGTTGGCCCGCGGCACGCCGAGCCGGACCAGGCCGCGCAACTCGTCCTGGCTCTGCGCGACCACCCGGTCGACCGCCCGGCCGAGAGCGCGCTCGTAACCGGCCCGCGAGGCGCCGGCGGCTTCGACCCCGGCCCCGCTGAATTCGCTCAGCTCGGCCAGAGCGTGGAAGGACTGCACGACCGGGATGTCGAGCTGACGGGCGGCGGTGACGGCGGCCAGCCCGCTGGTCCAGAAGTGAGCGTGCACGACGGCCGGGCGCCAGTCCTGCTCGCGCCAGGCGTCGACGAGCCCGTGGGCGAAGTCGCTCAGGTGGGGCAGCAGCTTCTCCGGGGTCAGCGGTTCGGCCGGGCCGGCCGTGACGCGGAACACAGCCACGCCGCCGGGCAGGGTCGCCCGGGCCGGCTGGGCCTGGCCGTCGCGGCGGGCGTACACCCGGACCTCGTGGCCGAGCTCGGCCAGCGCGGCGGACAGATCGGCAATGTGGTGAAGCGGCCGGCCGGGGCCCGCCAGCGGGCTCATCGGGTCGGCGTGCTCGGAGATCATGGCAATACGCACGTGGCCTCTTCTCCCCGGGTCGGCTGACGCGAGCAGCATGCCCGCCGTTCCGAAGGGTAAAACATCACCTGATCTCGACGGAGCGGTAAAGCACACGACCCATCCCGCCGATCGCCGCGCGGTAGAGGTCCCCGGTCGTCCCGCGGTCGCGGGCCAGCGCGGCGCGGGCGGCGTTGGCGCCCGGCGCGCCGTGCACACCGCCGCCCGGATGGGCCGAGGATCCGGCCAGGTACAGGCGGTCGACGGGGGTGTCGGCCCGGCCCATCCCCGGCACCGGGCGCAGGAACAGTTGCTGCGAGATGGCCGCGGTGCCGCCGCCGAGCGCACCGCCGACCAGAGCCGGATCTGCCTCCTCGAGACCGCCGGGTGAGAACACGTGCCGACCGGCGACCAGGCTCTTCCACCCGGGAGCGTGCTTGTCGATGGTGGTCTCCATGCGGTCGACATGGGTGGCGATCTCGTCGGCGGTCCAGGACTTCCGGTGCGGCAGATGGGTGTACGCCCAGACGCTCTCCGTCCCCGGCGGCGAATGCGACGGGTCGGCCGTGGTCATCTGACCGAGCAGCAGGAACGGGTGCTCCGGGATGGTGTTCGTGGCCAGATCGGCGCCGTACCGGGTCAGGCCGTTCAGGTCCGCGCCCAGGTGCACCGTCCCGGCCCCGGTGGCGGCCGGATTGGTCCACGGCATCGGCGCCGGCGACCGCCCAGTCGACCTTGACCGTGGCGCCGTCCCAGCGGAAGTGGGCCAGGTCCTCGACCATCCGCGGCGGCAGCCACCGCTCCCCCACCAGGTCCAGGAACAGCCCCGGGGCGGGCACGTCGGCGAGCACCGCGCGGCGGGCCGGCCAGTCCCGGCCGTCGGCGGTCCGGACGCCCATCGCCCGGCCGCGGGCCACCAGGATCCGGGCGGCGGACGCGTCGTACTCGATCTCGCCGCCGCGCTCGCGCAGCCGGTCGACCAGCGCCTCGGTGATCCGCTGGGCGCCGCCCTCCGGGACCGGCCAGCCGACCTCCTGGCCGAGCATGGCCAGCAGCCAGCCGTAGATGCCGCCGCCCGCCTGTTCCGGCGACAGGTCGGTGTGCAGCGCGCACCCGGCCATGGCCAGGGTGCGCGCCCTCCCCCCGGAACAGCTCGTCGCCGAGCTCCCGGACGCTGAGCACGGCCCGGCGGGCCAGCCGCAGCGCCCCCGAGGTGTGCAACGTGCGCAGCAGCCGGATCCCCGCCTTGACCGGCGGGAACGGCCGCAGGACGGCGTCCAGCAGGTCGGGCGAGATGCGGTGCCAGTCGTGGTACGTCTCCCGCCAGCGGTCCCCGTCGCCGGCCGCGAACTGCTCCATGGAGGCGGCGGTGGCGTCCACGTCGCGGTCCAGGCGTACGGCCCGGCCGTCCGGGAGCAGATGGGTCAGTACAGCCGGGGCGTGCCGCCACGTCAGGCCCAGGTTCAGCCCGGCCAGCACCGGGGAGGCGAATCCCAGCGGGTAGAACGAGCTGAACAGGTCGCTGAGGTAGCCGGGGGCGGTGACGTACCCGGACCGCACGGCGCCACCCGGTTGCCCGGTCGCCTCCAGGACCCGGACGGTCCACCCGGCGTCGGCGAGCAGGTTGGCGGCCACCAGGCCGTTGTGCCCGGCCCCGATGACGATCGCATCCACGGCGTCCACGGCCGCACCGTACCCCGGCTCCGGCCGTTTAGCCGGATCGGCGGCGGGCACATGAATTGACGCATCACCGGCAAGGCGGGGAAACAACGCGAGGAGGGCAACACCGTGAGTACTGTGACCGAGTTCGTCGACGTCGACGTACCCGTGCGCACGGCGTACAACCAGTGGACCCAGTTCGAGGAGTTTCCGCATTTCATGGAGGGCGTCACCGAGATCCGTCAGCTCGACGCCACCACCACGCACTGGAAGACCAGCATCGACGGGGTGAAGCGGGAGTTCGACGCGAAGATCACCGAGCAGCTGCCCGACGAACGGGTGGCGTGGACCTCGGTGGAGGGCAGCAAGCAGGCCGGCGTCGTGACGTTCCACCGGCTCGGCGACAGCCAGACCCGGGTGACCTGCCAGATGGACTTCGAGCCGGACGGCCTGGTGGAGAAGGCCGGCGACGTGCTCGGCGTGCTCGACCGGCGGGTCAAGGGTGATATGAAGCGGTTCAAGCAGTACATCGAGGAGCGCGGCGGCCGGGAGACCGGCGCCTGGCGCGGCCAGGTGGACCGGCCGGGGGCCTAATCCCGGAGCGCGTACGTGGTGACTCCCTTCCGGGCGGTCACCACGTACCGCTTCCGCCCCTTCCGGGTGTCCACCGTTCCCTTCGGCGCGGTGATGGTGAGACTTCCCACCGGCCCGGCCAGGGTGATCGGCACCCGTCCGGGCGGTGCCGGCAGCATCAGGTCGACACGGCCGGCCGCCCCCAGCACGGCGCCGGTGAGCCGGCCGGCCCGCAGGTCGAGGATCTGCTCGCCCGCGCCCTTGGGCGTCGCCACCATCCACCGTACGGTCCGGTTCAGCTCCACCGTCACCATGTCCGCGCCCTCGTCGCCGGTCGGCCGCAGCCTCAGGCGCGGCTGCCCGGCCGGCCCGGAGACCTGCGGCGCCAGCCCGGAACCGCCCGGCGTGCTGACCCGGTACAGCCGACCCGGAAGGTCGGCCATCCGCATCTGGATGCGCGACGCGGCGTCGGCGACGGTGAAGACGGCTCCGGTACGCCCGTCCAAGGGCCCCTCGGCGACGTGGTCCGGCGAAAAAGCGTAGGCCGATTCGTCGTACAACGCCGGACGCGGGCCGCAACCTCCCGTCAGCAGGGCTGTGACCAGGCTGAAGACGGCAGCGGAGCAGAACCGTGAGCGATCGTTACTCAGCGCAGTGGGCACCATCGGACAACGGAAGATCGGCCGAACGGGTGACGGCGATCCGTCGCGATCCGGCAAGAATGTCCGGATGCGATCCCTCGGCTTCCTCTCCGAGCGCCAGCGCCGTGTCGCCTGGGTGGCCTTTCTGCTGGCCGCCTTCCAGGCCCCGCTCGCGGCCAAGCTCATCCACGACGCCTCGTGGCTCTTCGCCGTGGTCGTGGCCGCACTCGTGGCCACGGTGATCATCGCCGACGACGCCTCCCGTCGCCGCCAGCCGGAACCGGCGGAGTGACTACCGGGCCTCGTGCCCCGCACGCCCGTGGGTGCGGCGGCGGTCCTTCAGCTCCGACTCCAGGATGTGCCGCCGGCCCTGGGCCAGCTCCGTACGAGCGTCCCGCTCGACCGTTGTGAAGTCGGCGTAGTAGCCGTCGTCGAATTCCTCCACGATCTGGAACGTCCAGTGCCCGGGGATGACGTTGCGGCCGATCAGTTCCTTCGCGATGCGGTCGGCGATCTCGGTGTGCCCCGCCTGCCGGAACAGCGAGACCGCCTCGTCCAGCTTGAAGTCGGCCGTGCCGGTCAGCTGGTGGGCTTCGTACAGGTGACCGCGGACCCGCTCCACCGTCTCGAGAGCCTCGCTGAGCTTGCCCAGCGCCTCCACGGTGGCGTCGTCCAGTCCGTCCGGGCGCCGGTGCGGATCAGTCATGTGCGTTCTCCTCGCGGGCGGTGAGTTCAACCGACCTGCACCGTACCCACCAACCGTGCGACACCTCGGCGTACCTACCTTTTGTTCTTATGAATGGCCTGTTCAGCGGCGCTGCCGCCCGTGCTGCCCTGCGTTCCGCCCACGCCTCGCTGGAGGAGCTGACGGTTGCCGTCGGCACGTCCGGTCTCGAGGTCGCCGCCCAGAATCCCGGCATGCTGGCCGTTCTCGACCAGCACGCCGCCGGGATCCGGGACAGCCTGTCGGCGGACGTCCGCCCGCTCACGCCGGTGATCCTGGCCGCGTACGCCGAGGGCGTCCGGGACGCCGCCTACAAGCACGGCTGGCAGCCGCCGGCCGGCCCGATCGACTGGGAGAACCGCGACTGGGTGCTCTTCCGGCTGCTGGCGGTGTGCGCGCTGGCGCGCACGCTGAGCTGACCCCACCCCTACTCGGACAGGCCATCTGACCGTTCCCGGGCCGGTACCAGGATCCTCCTGGTGCCGGCCCTCCGTCTTTCCCTCAGCGACGCCGGCCACGCCGGCCCGAGGGGGGCGGCGGGGGTGGCGGATCGTCCGGCGGTGGGATCCGCTGCGTCTCGTCGGCGGGGATCACCTGGGTACGGTCGGCGTCGTCCTCGTCGCGGTCGAAGCCCGGGATGATGTGTGGCCGATCGTCCACCACGGGCAGGTCGAACGCGGTGTCGGTGACCCGCCGGGGCGGCGGCGGCTCCGTCACCGGAATGGCCTGGGTCGGCTCCGCGTCCTGCAGCGAAGGCACGGTCGGCTCCTCCGCCTCGGTGGCCTCACCCGCGCCGGGCCCGGCTCCCGCCACACCCGCGCCCGGCCCGGCTCCCGTCTCTCCCGGCCGGCTCCCGGCGACGTGGGCTCCTGCGGGCCCGCCGGCACGTCCCGGCCCACCGGCGCCCGGCCGAGCCGCGGTCGCTCCCGGCGAGCCGGCCCGGCGAACCTTCTCGGTTGCGGCTTCGGGTTGCTCCGGGCGAACCACTTGGGTCGTGCGGGCTTCGTCGACACCGCCCGCCTCCACCGCCTGGGCCTCCGCCACGCGGCGGGCTTCCTCCGCTCGGCGGGCCTCGCCGGCCCGGCGGGTCGCTTCGGCTCGGCGCGCCTCCTCGGCCTTGCGGGCTTCCTCGGCGCGACGAGCCTCGTCCGCCGCGCGGGCGGCCTCCGCCTCGGCCCGGCGGGCCTCTTCCACCCGCCGGGCCTCCTCGGCCCGGCGGGCTTCTTCCACGCGGCGGGCTTCCTCAGCCAGGCGGGCCTCCTCCGCCCGGCGAGCTTCCTCCGCCCGGCGAGCTTCCTCCGCCCGGCGGCTTCCTCCGCCCGGCGAGCTTCCTCCGCCCGGCGAGCTTCCTCGGCCCGGCGAGCCTCTTCGGCCAGGCGGGCTTCCTCGGCCCGGCGGGCTTCCTCGGCCGCGCGCCGGGCTTCTCTCTCCTGCGCGTACGCCCGGGTCTGTTCGCGAATCGCCGCCGACTCGGCGCCGGCGCGGTCCAGCCAACCTTCCCAGCGGCCCTGCATCGGGCGGACCAGGCCGCCGCCGACGCCCACGATGATCACCCCGGCCACGGTGGCCAGCACCGCGATCAGCAGCGGCAGCGTGACCGAGGTGGCGATCTGGATCTGGTTGAGCGCGGCGATGACACCCAGCGCCACGATCAGCACCGACGCCGCCCGCGCCAGGAGCCGGCCGTAGGTGAGCCCGCCCAGCGCCGCCGCGATCACGTCGTGCACCCAGCCCGCGACGGCCGCGGCCACCACCACGATGACGATCGCCACGAACAGCCGGGGCAACCAGCCGATGAGCTCGGTGAGCAGGTCGCTGACCGCGTTCGGGCCCCAGATGCCGAAGGCCAGCTGCAGCGCGAACAGCATCACCGCGTAGAACACGATGCGCGCGCACAGGTCGCCGGCGTCGATCGAGGCGCGCCGGAGCGTACGGCCGAGGGCGCCCCGATCGACCGCCCGGTCGAAGCCGACCCGGTGCAGCAGTTTGGCGACGGCGGCGCGCAGCAGCCGGGCGACGATGTAGCCGACCACCAGCACGACGATGAACGCCAGCGCCTTGGGCAGGAACAGCAGCACCGACCGCCACATGTCGCTCAGGCCAGAACTCAGGTCCATCCGCGCTCCCTTGCACTCATGGGCATCGGTCTCACCGACGATAGAAGGAGATCGCCAGGCCCGCAGGAGGAAAGGGCTTACGGGCCGGGGGGATCGGCGTTGATCCTGCACCACGGGGCGCGTCGGCGCCCCGGTCCGGCGCCGTGTGCCCGACGGTCCGCGTGTCCGAGGTCCGGTCGTACGGGAAAGACCGTCAAATATCGGACGGTCGGGTAGGTGCAGATCGTCCGAACGGCTGAGGCGGGCTACTCTTCCGGCTATGGTCGGCTTGCCCGGGAACGGCCCGTCCGCGGTCCCCACGGTGCCGGACGAGGCGAACGTGGCGCTCGAGCCCGTCCCGGGCTGTGCCGAGCGCGTCCGGGCGTACCCCTGGGAGCAGACGCCCCTCGGGCCGCTCGACCGCTGGGACCCGCTGGTCCGGGCCACCGTCGAGGTGATGCTGGCGTCGCCGGTCCCGATGGCGCTGCACTACGGAGACGCCTGCACGTTGCTCTACAACGACGCGTACGCCGAGGTCATCGGCCCGCAGCACCCGGCCGCGCTCGGCCGGCCCGCGGCTGAGGCCGTCGTCGGCGGCGTGATCGAGGAGGTGTACCGCACCGGCCGGCCGCAGCTGGAGCCGGAGACCCAGGTGGCCGTCCCGGGCCGGCTCGGGCCGGCGTTCTTCACCCGCGGTCACTCGGCCGTCCGCGACGCCACCGGCACCGTGGTCGGCGTGCTCACCGTGGCCGCCGAGACGACGCAGGTCACCCAGCGCCTGGAGAGCGTGGGCGAGCTGACCGCCCGGCTGGCCGGCGCGCTCACCATCGACGACCTGGCCCGGGTGGTGCTCAACTACGCGCTGACCTCGCTCGATGTCGACCACTGCGTCTTCGCCGTCGACGACGGCCCGGCGTACCGGTACGTCCGCCGGATCCGCGGCGAGATGCTGGACGAGGCCGACGAGCGCCTGCCCCCGCTGTGGAAGCACGTCGACGGCGGCGTCGGTTCGCCGCTGACCGATGCGGCCGAGACCGGCCGGCCGAGCTTCGTCGCCGACGGCGAGCCGCTGAGCCGGGTGGCCACCGACCGGCACGAGCGGCGGATCCGGGCGCTGGCCGCGGTACCGCTGCGGACGCCGTCGCTGCGCGGGGCGCTGACGGTCGGCTACCGCGACCCGCATGCGTGGCTGCCGGCCGAGCGCGCGCTGCTGGTGGCGGCGGCCGAGCTGGTCGCACAGGCGGCCGAGCGGGCCCGCCGGTTCGAGGCCCAGCACGGCACGGCTCAGCTGCTGCAGCGCAGCATGCTCCCGGAGCATCTGCCGGAGCTGGACCGCTACCGCATCGCCGCCCGGTACGACGTGGGCGTGGACGGGAATGCCGCCGGGGGCGACTTCTACGACGCCTTCGAGCTGGCCGACGGCCGGCTGGCCATGGTCCTGGGCGATGTGGCCGGGCACGACGTGCGCGCGGCGGCGGTGATGGGTCAGGTCCGGGCGGCGCTGCGGGCGCTGGCGCTGACCGATCCGAACCCGCCGAGCGTGCTGGCCGGGTTGGACCGCCTGGTCGGCTCGCTCGGCGCCGAGTCCCGCAACGAAGAGATCTTCGTGACCGTCGTCTACGGGTTGCTCGACCCGGCGGACGGCACGATCACGCTGGCCAGCGCCGGTCACCCGCCGCCGGTGCTGCGGCGGGCCGGGCGCGGCCACGAACCGGCCACCGCCGAACTGGTCAAGGTGCCGCCGGGAGCGCCGCTCGGACTGGGCGGCCGGTGGCAGACCGGGGTCATCGGCCTGGAGCCCGGCGACACCATCCTGATGTTCTCCGACGGCGTGGTGGAGCGCCGCGGGCACCCCCTCAGCGACGGCCTGGACGCGCTGGTCGCGGCGGCGGCCGGCTCGGTCAGCGGCGACCCGCGCAACCTGTGCTCGCTGGCCACGGCGGCCGTGGCGGAGCCCACCGACGACGACGTGGCCGTGCTCGCGGTGGAGCACGCGGTGGCCACCAGCCGGTCGGCGACCATGCTGGTGCCGGCCGAGCCGACCGGGCCGAGCCGCGTACGGCAATGGATGTCGACCCGGCTGCGCGACTGGTCGGTGCCCGAACCGGTGATCGGCGCGGCCATCCTGTGCACCAGTGAGCTGACCACCAACGCCCTGCTGCACGCGGGCACCCCGGCCCAGGTGCGGATCGACCTCACCGCCGAGCGCCTGCTCGTCTCGGTGGCCGACACCGGCACCCGCGGCAGCGTGGTCAAGGCCAACACCGACACGTTGAGCAGCCGTGGTCGCGGCCTGGGGCTGATCGAGGAGCTCAGCGACACGTGGGGCACCGATCCGAGCGTCCGCGGTTCGACGGTCTGGTTCGAGATGCTGATCCCGGCGGGCTGAGCCGCCGCCGGCCGTCAGTCGTCACCGTCCAGGCAGGAACCGGGCCGGCACGTACGCGCGGTGCCTACTTGCACACGCACAAGTCACAGTCAGTTACGGAAATCCGGAAAACACGGATGGATTTGCGACATTGAACCGGAGGATGATGGCGGAGCGTATTGCCTCCCGTAAGGTGTTCGCCATCGGCGACGTCCACCATGGAGCGGCACATGCGGATCAGAGGCTTCGCGCCCTCGACCCCCTGCTGGGTCGAGCTGGCCAGCACCGACCCGGCCCGGGCCCAGGATTTCTACGCCGGCCTGTTCGGGTGGGAAGCGGCCGGTGACCGGTTCCGGCTGGGCGGCCGAGCGGTGGCCGGGTTGACCCGGTCGAGCGCCGACCGGCCGGCCGGCTGGCTGACCTACCTGGCCGTGGGCGAACTGGACGACTCGCTCGAGCGGGTGACGGCCGCCGGTGGTCACCGTCTGACCGGTCCCACGCCGGGCCACGGCGGCCGGTTCGCGATCGTGACCGATCGCAGCGGCGCCGCGCTGGGCCTGTGGGCGGCCGACGGCTTCCCCGGGGCCGAGGCCGGCGGCGAGCCCAACACCATGTCCTGGCCCGAGCTGCTCACCGACGACGCCACCACCGCTGCCGTGTTCTACGGGCAGGCGTTCGGGTGGCTGCTGCGAGACGAGTTCGACGGCACCGGCCAGCGCGGGGACTGGCTCAACCAGGCCCACGACGCGATGGCGGGGCTGGCTCCGGGCGGCGGGCCGGCGCGCTGGCGGGCCGGCTTCCAGGTGGCCGACTGCGCCGAGGCGGCCGAGCGGTGCCGCAAGCTGGGCGGCGCGGTGCGGGCCGTGCCCGAGCGTCAGGGCCTCGGGACGTACGCCGAGCTGGCCGATCCGTACGGCGCGGTCTTCGCCGTGTGCGCCCCGGCCGAGCGTCCGGTGGAACTCACCCTTTCGTTCGACGCCCTGATCGGCATGAGCATGACCTATCCGGGGTAGACACCAGGTGTTCGAACACTTGTCCATCTACCGAAGGGGAGCTCGATGACCGACCCGGGCTCGAACACCATCAAGGATCCGGACGACTGGACCACCGGCGACCAACCGGCCACCGGCGCGCAGGAGTCGTACCTGCACACTCTGGCGTCGGAGGCGCACGAGGACGTGCCGGAGGATCTCAGCAAGGCCGAGGCCTCGCGCAAGATCGACGAGTTGCAGGAGAAGACCGGCCGCGGCCGATAGATCGGCAACCGGAAGAGGGCCACCGCAGCGATGCGGTGGCCCTCTTTTTCGTGTCAACCAGGGTTGACACGGTCACGCCTGTCAACGTACGTTGACAGGCATGACCGAAGCAACCGATCTGGCCGCCGCCGCGAGCAGCGCCGATCCCAAGGTCGGCCTGCGCGCCGTGGTGGCCCTACGCCGCCTGCTGGAGGGCCTGGAACATCTCCAGGTCGCCAACGCCCGGCGACGGGGCTGGTCCTGGCAGGAGATCGCCGACGCCCTGGAGATCACGCGCCAGGGCGTCCACAAGAAACACTCGGGCCGCGTGCCGGCACCGGATTCCCAGGAGGACTGACCCGATATGTTCGAGCGATTCACGCACGCGGCCCGCGAGGTCGTCGTGCAGTCCCAGTTCGAGGCCCGGCAGATGGGCCACTCCCCGATCGGCACCCAGCACGTGCTGCTGGCCCTGGTCGCCGACGAGAACAGCAGCGTCGCCCGGGCCTTGCGCGAGCAGGGTGTGGACGAGGTGTCCGTGCGGGAGGCGATCATCAGCCGGCTCGGCGACCGCGCGGTCGCCACCGACCCGCTGCCGGACGCCGACGACGAGGACGCGGCCGCCCTGAAGGCCATCGGCATCGACATCGAGCAGGTCCGCCGGGCCGTCGAGGAGAACTTCGGGCCGGACGCGCTGCGCCTGCCCCGCCGGGAGGAGGAACCGAAGCGCGGGCTCTTCGGCCGCATCCGCGGCGCCTCCGGCGGGCACATCCCGTTCTCGCCGCGCTCCAAGAAGGTCCTCGAACTGTCCCTGCGCGAGGCGGTCCGCCTGCATCACAACTTCATCGCCCCGGAGCACATCATGCTGGGGTTGCTGCGCGAGGGCGAGGGGATGGGCGCGCTGATCCTGGCGGTGGCACGGGTCGACCAGGCCACACTCCGCGCGGAGCTGAAGAAGTCTCTGGACGAGGCCGCGTGACGGTCGCCGAGCTGTTGTTAGTCCACTGGGGACTGACCGGCGTGCCGGTGACGCCCCACCACGGCGGCATGAACTCGGCCACCTGGTTCGTCGGCGACCGGTGGGTGCTCAAGTCCGTGCCCGCCGCCGCCGGCGCCGCGTTCGAGGGCGGTCTCACGGTCGCGACCCACCTGGGACGGGCCGGGGTCCCGGCCGGCGCGGCCGTCCGGCCGCCGGGCGTGGTGCGGGCCGAAGGGCGGGCGTGGGCGTTGCTCACGTACGTACCGGGCGGGCCGGTAGACGATCAACGCGCGATCGGGACGACTCTGGCCGCCGTACACCGCGCCCTGATCGGGATCACAGTCGCCGGTCAGCAGGAGTTCCACTGGGTCGAACCGGCCGCGAACCACCTCGCGATCCGCCCCTGGATCCGGCCGGCCGTGACGGCCGCGGTCGCCGGCCTGGACACCACCGGATGACGTACGGGCTCCTGCACAGCGACCCGGCGCCGGATGCGTTCCGTCCGGGCGGCGGCATCATCGACTGGGCCATCGCACTGCACGGCCCACTGCTTTACGACCTAGCGTCCGCGGTCATGTACGCCGGTGGCCCGGCCGCGGCCCGCGAGCTGGTGGCGTCCTATCTGGACCGCGGTCCGATGTCTGCGGCCGAGGTGGACGCCGGGCTGATTCCGATGCTGCGGTTCCGCTGGGCCGTCCAGGCCGATTACTTCGCCCGCCGCATCGCCGTCCGCGACCTGACCGGCATTGCCGGCGACGCCGGCAACGAGAAGGGCCTCGAGGACGCCTGCCGCGCGCTCGCGTAAGCCAGCAACGGACGGTCGCCCAGGCGTCACCCGCTCGACGTGGACGCTGTCACCACGCGTCGGCCAAGGCACCTCGATGGCGCCGTCGGGGCGGCGGACCTCGGACGGCCACTGCCCGGCACGCCGTTCACCGGGGGCAAGTCGGCCGCCCGAGTCTCGGGCACCCGTGCACCGGCCAACAACCGGGCGGGGTCATGTCGACCCGGAGTCTGCCGCTGCGCCCCGATGCAAGCCCTTGCCCAATCTCGATCCGGCCGGCAAGCGGATCACCCCCGGGGGTAGGGCGACTTCAGGTCCGGATGGGAGCGGTACCGGCCCGGCTCCGTCTGCTCGATGCCGGACCGCTCGTCCCGGGACAGCTGCTCGAGGATCGAGTAGCGCGGCGTGCCGTCCGGGTTCTCCGGCACCGGCTTGGCCCTCGTCCCCCAGTCGCAGGGCGGCAGGTCCGCGATCACCGGGGGTGGCCGTGGCTGCGGGCGGCCTGGCCCGGGGTGAGCAGCGGCGCCCGCAGCAGCATGGGCTGCGCCCGGGTGTCGAACTGCATCAGCCGGGCGAACGCGGCGCGGCGCTCGCCGTCCTGTTGGCGCTGAGCCTCGGCGAGGATTTCCTGACGGCGGCGCCACCGGCGCCGGTTCCACCGCAGCAGCAGTTGCTTCATGACGGCGCCTTCCCGTCCGCGATCGATTCGGGGAAGGCGGCGGGAGCCAAGTTTCAATTCCTCTCACCCCGCCGCCTCCGACATCGATCGTCATCGGGACAGTGCCGCATGTGAAGACAGCGCGTGTCAGTGACGTGTCCGCTGACAACCGCTGTCATCGAGGCGGCCGTTATTGGGCGGGCCGGAACGCCTCGTGGGCCGTGCCCACTTCGTCGCGGACGGCCGGCGAGCACCCCGGAACCCGTCGCGGCTAGCTGGTACGCGGTACGCACCTCTTCGCGCACCCGGGCCGAGCGGGCGTCCCCGGCGTACCGCAGGAGGTCTGCGACGATGCTGGGGATCCCGCCACGCCCGGGCCGCCACGGCGTCGTGCAGAAGCATCGCACGGAACAACACCTGGTCGCGGCCCTGATCGTCGGGCAGCCATTCGACGCCGCGGTGTGCCCAGTCGACAGCGTCGTGGGCGCCCGCACGGGACAGGATCACGGCCTTATGGATGGCCATCTCCGAGTCGTGGATCCAGTACATCAGCCCGTGTCGACGGCGGAGTCTCGGTCAGCAGATGCTCGGCGCGGTCCCAGGCGTCGATCGCGGCGTCTGCGCGCCGATCCCGAAAGCGCAGTCCCGTCGGATGTCCACCGATGGCCCGGACGCGAGGGGAGTCGGGCCGCCCAGCGAGGATTCGTTCGGCGTACGCGAGCGCGTCGCCATACCGCCCCGCATGCTCGGAGACCATGGACATGGCGAGCAGGAAGCGGTGCGTTCGGGCATCCCCGGCCATGTCCGCCAGGGCCAGCGCCTCGGACCGATAGCCCGGGCGGTCCCGCTCGACGGCGCGCAAGCTGTGTCCAGCCGCGACCACAGACGAGATCCGCATGGCCGACCGTGGACCAGCGTGCACGCGGCGATCGGCACGCCTCGGCGCAGCCGAATCACCCGACGGGCCACGCGGGCCAGGCCTTGAGCCCGGCAGGATGCCGGACACCAGGTCGTGTCACCGCTCCAGTAGGCCGCCCACGCGTCGCGCGCCTGCTCGCGCAGCCGTCGGCCGACGCCTCCCCTACCGGCTCGTCCACAACCGGGGTGAGCGCGCGCGCAGAGCCAGCAACCCACCATGGACCGTCACCGCTCAAGGCGCGTCGAGCCTTAACCAGTTCGCGGAGCCGGCTCGACTTCGACGGCGCGCTCGATCAGGCTGGGGATCAGTGCCGTTGGCCGCGGCCCGGTCCAGCTTCTGATCAGATCGATGCTCAGCCCGGCCCGTCTCGCGAGCTCGCGCAGCGTCAGGCGTAGACGCGTTCGACACGGAGTTCATAAATGCGCTGGCCGATCTCGGACGATGCCGAGCTCCCCGGTAGCGGTCAGGATCGGCGGCCGGCCGCTACAACCGGCCGCACGTCGATCGTAGCCGCGCCGCAGGTCAGTCCCCGGGCGCCCGCCTCGTGCCGAGGGAGACGGCGCAGAGTTCGCGGCGCAGGTCAGTCAGTACTCGTTCTTGATGACGAAGTACGAGCCGCGAATGGTTCCGGCCAGCTTCGACTTCTGCCGGGCGAACTTGAACGACCCGAGTTCCGCGGGGACGTCCATCCCGTCCGAGAGCTTGAACCCGACCGCCCGCTTCCCGCCGTCGTCGACGGTGTACATCACGTTGATCGACAGGCCGTTCTCGTAGAAGACGTACGCCATCCGGATGTTCTCCACCTGGAACGCCGTCGCCTCCAGCGGACGGGAGGAGATGACGATGCCGCGTTCCGCCTCGAGGATGCGGCTCACCCAGTCGATGGCCGACTTGGCGTCGTCGGCCGGCTCGACCGTGAAGACGTGGCCGTACTTGTTCCTGAAGTAGCGGGCCTCGTTGGCGCGAAGACCGGCGAGGGCGGTGGCCGCCGGCGACGACTCCAGGCCGACGGTCGACACGGTATCGAAATCCACGGCATAGGGCATGGCAGTTCCTCCGCGATTGTGTGTCCGATCATGTCCTTCACCATGGTGACGGCCCGGTTGACGGAAGTGTGACAGATTGATTGGTGCTTAAGATTTGAAGAAGATACTCTGAGCATATGACCGCACCACTGAGCGATGCCGAGCAGAGGGCCTGGCGCACGTTCGTGGAGAGCAGCTGGGCGCTGCACACGCGTCTCGAGGACGACCTGCGGGCGAGGACCGGTCTCAGCATGTCCGACTACCACGTCCTGGTGGTGCTCTCCGAGGCTCCGGACCACCGCCTGCGGATGGGCGAACTGGCCGACCGGCTCGTGTTCTCACCCAGCCGCATCACGTACCAGATCAACCAGATGGCCAAGCGCGGCCTGGTCCGCAAGCAAGCCTGCTCGTCCGATGGCCGCGGCCAGGAGGCGGTGCTGACCGACGCCGGGATGGCCGCGCTGGTCGACGCCGCGCCCAAGCACCTGGCCACCGTCCGGGGCAGCTTCGTCGACCACCTGGAGCCCGATGAGCTCGACGTGCTCGAACGGGTGTTCACGAAAATCCGGAAGCAAATCTGACCCGCCGCCGTCACCCGGACTCGGACGGTGACTCGGTGGCATCCCGGGCCGGCTGCCTTCCGCACCGGCTGATGATGGAATCGGTATGACCGTGGCCGCCCTGCCCCTGTGACAGCATCGGTGCCCATGGACACCATCGAGCGATTCGCCGACCTGGTCGTACGGGCGGGAGTGAACGTCCAGCCCGGGCAGGGCGTCATCCTGCGGGCCGACACCGCCCACCTGGACATCGCCCGGGCGGTCACCCGGCGGGCGTACGAGGTGGGCGCGGCCTGGGTGGAACCGCTGTGGACCGACGGGCCGATGCGCCGGGCCGCGGTCGACCACGTACCGGCCGAGGTGCTGTCGCAGTCCCGGGACTGGGCGCTGGACCGGACCCGATGGTGGTCGGATCAGAACGCGTGCTCGATCGCCCTGCTCGGCGACGCCGACCCGCACCTGTTCGATGGCGCCGACCCGGCCCGGGTCGCCGCCGTCGCGCTCGACGAACTCGTCGCCTGGCGCCGTTTCCTGCTCGGCGCGAACCGCCGGTGGACCGCGGTCGGCGCGCCCAACCCGGGCTGGGCCACCGAGATCTACGGCGCGCCCGACATCGACCGGCTCTGGGCGGACGTCTCGGTCGCGATGCGGCTCGACGCACCCGACCCGGCGGCGGCCTGGCAGGAACGCGCCGCCACGCTGGCGCAGCGGGCGGCGGCGTTGGACGACCTGGAGCTGACCGAGATCCGGTACTCGGGCGACGGCACCGATCTGACGTGCGGCCTGCCGGTCGGCGTGCGCTGGACCGGCGGCGGGATGATCGCCGCCGACGGCCTGCCGTACCTGCCGAACATCCCCACCGAAGAGGTGTTCACCAGCCCCGACCGGCGGCGCGTGGACGGCCGGTTCCGGGTCACCAAGCCCGTGGTGATCGCCGGGCACCTGGTCACCGGGTTACGGGTGACGGTCCGGGACGGGCGCATCGCCGAGACGACGGCCGACTCGGGGGCCGACGTCGTCGAGCGGCACCTGGACACCGACGCCGGCAGCCGCTGGTTCGGCGAGGTGTCGCTGGTCGACAAGGACAGCCGGATCGCCCGGGCCGGCATCGTCTTCCACAACACGCTGTTCGACGAGAACGCCGGCTGCCACGTGGCCTGGGGGCAGAGCTTCCCGTTCGCGGTGGCCGGCGGTCCGGCCATGTCCGAGCCGGAGCGGGCCGCCCTCGGCCTGAACTCGGCCGGAGTGCACACCGACGTCGTCATCGGCGGCGAGGGCATCACCGTCACCGGCACCGGCGCCAAGGGCGAGGTCACCATCATCCGCGACGACGACTGGGTCCTCTGAGCCGGCGCCGCCGGCCGCGAGGACCGCGGTCAGAGCATCAGCAACATCGCTCCGGCGCCGAACAGCACCATGATCAGGACGGCGATCAGCAGGCCGCGTTCCGACGCGGCGACGAACTCGGGGGATTCGGTGGTGGTGGTCAGCGGTTCGCTGGTCATGCGGATCCTCCGGGACGCCGTCCGCGGTGCGGACGCTGCGGGCGTGGCCTACGGTGAGGGCGTCGTCGACCTCGGAAAGGGCTGGTCGTGCCACTGTCGGACTGGTTCCTCACCCAACCGGAGCGCGACAACCCGGACTCCTCGATACCCACGTGGTGCGCGGGAAACACCGCCGAACCCCTCATTCACGGTAAAGCGTATTTCAACCGGTTGGTCGCCGAGGTGGAAAGCCTCCGCGAGGGTGACACACTTTTCTTCACCGACTGGCGGGGCGACCCGGACGAGAAGATGCGCGACGACGGCCCGGCCATCGCCGAACTGTTCGCGGCCGCGGCCAAGCGCGGCGTCCTGGTCAAGGGACTGCTCTGGCGCTCGCACACCGACAAGCTGGCGTACAGCGAGTACGAGAACCGCGACATGGGCGACGACATCCGGGCGGCCGGCGGCGAGGTGCTGCTGGACCAGCGGGTCCGGCGCGGCGGCTCCCATCACCAGAAGCTGGTGGTGCTCCGGCACGCCGGCGAACCGGAGCGGGACATCGCGTTCGCCGGCGGCATCGACCTGTGCCACAGCCGGCGTGACGACGCCGAGCACCTCGGCGACCCCCAGCCGATCGCCATGGCGAAGGCGTACGGGAAGAATCCGCCGTGGCACGACGTCCAGCTGGCGCTGCGCGGGCCGGTGGTGGGCGCACTGGACCTGACCTTCCGGGAGCGCTGGCGCGACCCCGACGCCCTCGACCAGTACGGCCCGATCTCCACCGTGGCCGACAAGCTCCGGCACGCCGACACCAGCCCGGACCGGTTGCCGCCGCAGCCGCCCGACCCGCCGGAGTGCGGCACCCTCAACGTCCAGGTGCTGCGGACCTACCCGGCGATGAAACCGCCGTACCCGTTCGCGCGAACCGGCGAGCAGAGCATCGCGCGCGGCTACACCAAGGCCGTCAAGCGGGCCCGGCGCCTGATCTACCTGGAGGACCAGTACCTGTGGTCGACCGAGGTGGCCAAGCTGTTCGCCGAGGCGCTGACGGCCAACCCGGAGCTGCACTTGATCGCGGTCGTGCCGCGGCACCCCGACGTCGACGGCCGGTTCTCGCTGCCGCCCAACAACGTCGGCCGCGAGCAGGCGGTCAGCCTGTGCCGGCGGGCCGCGCCGGACCGGGTGCACGTCTTCGACGTGGAGAATCATCAGGGCACCCCGGTGTACGTGCACGCCAAGGTCTGCGTCGTCGACGACACGTGGTGCAGCGTGGGCAGCGACAACTTCAACCGGCGGAGCTGGACCCACGACAGCGAGCTGTCCTGCGCGATCCTCGACGAGGAGCGGGACGAGCGCGCGCCGGCCGATCCCGGCGGTCTGGGCGACGGCGCCCGCCGCTTCCCGCGCGAGCTGCGCCTGACTTTGCTGGGCGAGCACCTCGACCTGACCGGCGACGCCGACAATCTGATCGACCCCGAGACCGCCGTACGCACGGTGAACGCGCGCGCCGCCGCGTTGCGGGACTGGCACCGGGCCGGAGAGCCGGGCGAGCGGCCGCCGGGCCGGCTCGTCCCGCACGAGACCGAGCGGCTGCCCTGGCGGCAGCGGTGGTGGGCGGTCCCGGCGTACCGGCTCATCTACGACCCGGACGGCCGGCCATGGCGGGCCCGGGTCCGGGGCCAGTGGTGAGACTCCACCGCGCCGGTACGTAGATCGGACCGGCCGGGGCCAGCGTCACCGTCCACGCCTCCATCGCCGGGTGGCCCGCCGCCGCCCACCGGTCCAGCACGTCCACCGCCTCCGCCGCGTACCGGTCGGCCTCATCGCCGCCGGCCCGGATCGAGCCGTCGGGCAGGATCGCCGCCCCGCCGGTGCCCGCCCGGTCGAGCAGCAGCACCACGCTCTGCTCGCGGCCGGGCACCGCGGCGTGCGTCGCCCGGCGGTGCCACACCCCGGCGGCGTACTCCAGATCCCGGTAGCGCAGCATGTCCAGCGGCCGGTCCCAGCGCCGCGGCACCACCTCGGACAGCTCGCTCAGCACCTTCGACGGCACCGGGCCCGGGTGCGCGTCCGGCCCGCGCTCGGTCAGCGGCCCGGCCGCGCTCATGAACCCGGATGAGCAGACCACCCGTGCCGTCAGGTCGGACCGCACGGCGAGCACCGGGTGGGTGCCGGCGTGCTCGATCGGCGCCACGATCGGCCCGTCGCCGGCCAGCTGCTCCAGCCAGCGGGGTGAGATCCCGGACACCCCGACCGTGACCACCACCCGGTCGGCGGCCTCGCCCGGGGCGCCGTCGTAACCGTCGCCCGCGCGGACGTCCACCCGCTCGACCCCGGCCCGGGCGAGCGCCGCCCGGGCCGCGGCGGCCACGTCGGGCTGCACGTCGACGCTGGTCACGGAGGCGCCGAGGGCGGACAACAGGGCGGCGTTGTAACCGGTGCCGGCGCCGATCTCGAGGACGCGCAGCCCCGGGCGTACGGCCAGGGCCTCGATCATGATGGCCATCAGGGACGGCTGGCTGGACGAACTCACCGGCACCCCGTCGGTGAGTTTGGTGACCAGCACGTCGTCGCGATAGACGAGGTGGCGGAAGTCGGGGTCGCCGGGCCGGCTCCATGAGCCGTCGCGCCGGTGGAACCCGCCGGTGACGAAGGCCTCCCGGGGCACCGCGGCCAGCGCGCCGGCGACGTCGGCGGACAGTCCCGGGTTGTGGCGCCGGATCTGCTCGACGAACCGTTCGCGCAGATCCGTCACCCGTTCACGGTATCGCCACGGCCTCGCGCAGGGACCGCGGAAGGTCGGCCGCGTGGTAGACGTGCTCGGACGGCTCGATCGCGGCGAGGACGCGGTGCCAGGTCACCGCGCTCCACAACGGCGCCATCGGCCGCATCAGCTCGAGCGCCCGGTCCGGGTCGCTGCCGGGCGCGGCCAGCCGCCAGCGCAGCGTCCACGCCGCCCGCAGCGCCTGCGCCGCGGCCGGTTCCAAGCCAGCGGTGAGCAGCAGGATGTCGAGGGCCGGATGGGACACCGAGGAGTCGCCCCAGTCCATGATCACCGGCGGCCCGGAGCCGAGCCGGGTGTTGCCCGGGTGCAGGTCGCCGTGCACCAGCGTGTCCGGCACGCCACAGGCCCCGATGTCGTCCAGCCGCCGCGCCAGCCCGTCGAGCAGTTCGCGCAGGCCGCCGATCCGGTCGCACCACGGCTCGGCCACCGCGGACAGCGACTCGGCGTCCAGCCGCCGGTCGGGCACCCCGGCGGCGAGCAGGTCGCCGATCCGGCCGGCGAAATGGGCCTGCACCGGATGGATGGCGATGGCGATGGCGGCGCGGTCGGCCGCGTCCGCGTCGTACCCGTCCCGGCCCGGCACGTCGGCCAGCAGCATGCGGCCGTGCGGACCGGCGGCCAGCAGCGGCGGCACGAGTCCGGGAGCGACGCCACCGACCAGGCCGATCACGTCGGGTTCGTGGGCGAAGAACGCCGGCACCTGCTTGAGCCAGGCCACCGGGCGGCGGCCGGCGTCCAGCCGCCAGATCGCGGACAGGTTCCAGGTGCGTTGCTGCACCGCCGTCGCGCCCGGGGTGCCCAGTGCGGACAGCGCGCCGACGCCCCAGGCGACCGACGCGGCCGGTCCGCCCGGCACCGCCCACGGCGCCCGCCGGGGGTCCGGCGCCGACGCGGCCGCCAGGTGGTCGTCGACCGGCCGGAGGGCGATTTCCGGACGGCCGGCGACCTGGGCCGCGTAGGTCACCTCGCCACCGTTGGTCGGGCCCGCGCCGCCGGTGCCGTCCAGGACGCGGAGCACCTGCACGTCGATACCGTCCCGGGTCCGGACGGCCGCCACGATGTCGGCGACGTCCTGCCACCACGGGTTGTCGACGGTCAGGGGCGGCAGCGTTCCGAGCGGCGCGCCGGTCCCGTCGAGGAGGACCACATTCACGATACGACCCACGGCGACGAACTTAGCGGGTCGACGCACTCGAAACATCGGCTGTCTACGATCGGCCCGTGGACATGTCTGAGGTGGGCTGCTCGCTCGGTTTCGACGTGCTCGATCCGGCGGAGATCGTACTGTGCGTGGCCGCCGCCCAGCCCGCGTCGGAGACGCTGACGGTGACCGCGAGCGGCACCCCGGTCGAGGTCACCGAACTGCCCGGTCGGCAGCACCACCTGTACGCACCGGCCGGGCCGCTGCTGGTCAGCTACTCCGCCCAGGTGGCGACCGGGTCCGCCGAACACGCGGTGACCGACATCGAGCGGATCGAGGCGCTGCGGCCCAGCCGGTACTGCCCGTCCGACCGGCTGGCCGGTTTCGCCTTCCGCGAGTTCGGCCCGTCGCCCGGTCCGGCGGCGATCGCCGCGTGGGTGCACCGGCACCTGGTGTACCAGGCCGGCAGCAGCACCGGCATCACCGACGCCGCCGACACGCTGCTGGGCGGCGCCGGGGTGTGCCGCGACTACGCCCACCTGACGGCGACGCTGTGCCGGGCGCTGAACATTCCCGCCCGGGTGGCCGCGGTCTACGCCCCCGGGCTGTCCCCGATGGACTTCCACCTGGTCACCGAGACCGCGGTCGACGGCTTCTGGCAGGTCTGGGACTCGACCCGGCTGGCGCCCCGCCCGACCCTGGTCCGGATCGCCACCGGCCGCGATGCGGCCGACACCGCCTTCGCCACCACGCTGTCGGGGTCGCTGGTGGTCACCGACATGCAGATCCTGGCCGTGGCCCCCGGCGACCTGCCCGCCGACGACCACGAGTCCCCGGTGTCACTGCGTTAGCCGAGGGCTTCGAACTGGGCTTGGAGTGCGGCCGCGGCGTCGGCGTCGGGGCGGCCGTGCAGGCGCAGGCGGGCCATGCCGCCGTCCGGGAAGATGTCCAGCCGTACGTGCGTCGCGGCCGGCGCGTCGGCGACCCGGAAGCGGTGCGGGGTGTCCGCGGCCAGCGGCGTCGCCGGCAGCAGGTCGAACCAGTCGGACGGCTCGTCGAGTGATCCCTTGCGGGCGTCCACCCCGCGCAGCGATGCTCGCCCGGGCGCGTTGCCCTTGAAGTGGCTGGTGTCCAGGTCGGCCAGCTCGAGCTCGGCCGGTGCGGCGAGTTCGACGATCACCCAGTCGTTGCCGTCGTCGCGGCGGCGGGCGGTCTCCCAGCCCTCCCCCATGGTCTGCGCCAGCCCGGGCATGAGCATGTTGAGCGGGCTGCCGTAGAACATGTTGCTGCACCCGGCGATCCGCCCGCCGTACTGGGCCGCGGCCACGTCGAAGACGGCCGGCAGCAGCGCCGGGTCGGGCACCACCCGGCCGTGCACCCGCAGCCGGGCCACGCCGCCGTCCGGGTAGATGTTCAGCCGTACGTGCGTGAACCGCCGGGGGTTGTCGACCGGGAACAGGTTGCGGGAGTCGCCGGTCAGCGCGGAGCGGGGCACCAGGGGCGTCCAGCTCGCCTCCGGAAAAGCCGACGGGTACCCGTCGGCGGCGCAGGCGTCGACCGACGCGTACGGCGGGAAATTGCCGGTGAAGAAGGCGGTGTCCACGTCGATGCCGGTGATGACGCCGGGCGCGCCGAGCCGCACGATCACGTGGTCGTGGCCCGGTTCGCGCCGCCGCCGGGTCTCCCACCCGTCGTACACCTGGCCGCGGTGGTCGAAGACGTGTTTGGTGAAGGTCGGCGGGTGCGGCGCCAGCAGGTGGTCGGCGGCGGCGAAGAACTCGTCGTTGGTGTCGACGATCCCGCCACCGAGCGTCCGCGATGCCAGGTCCGGCATGGTCTCGAACTCGTACGTCACACGCTCTCCCTCACCAGGAAACGACCCGCCGGCCGGTCACCGGTCACCCGCTGCCCGCGCAGCCAGGTCGTGGTCACCACGCCCGTCAGGGACTTGCCCGCGTACGGCGTGACCGGGTTCCGGTGGTGCAGCTCGCCCGGATGCACCACCCACTCCGCGTCCGGGTCGAACGCCACCAGGTCGGCGTCCGCGCCGGGGGCCAGGCGGCCCTTGCCGGTCAGCCCGACCAGCTCGGCCGGCCGCTGCGCCATCCAGCCCACCACATCGGACAGTGTGAAACCGCGGGCGCGGGCGGCCGTCCAGATCACCGGCAGACCCAGCTGCACCGACGCGATCCCGCCCCAGGCGGCGGCGAAGTCGCCGGTGTCCTGTCGCTTCAGGTCGGGCGTGCAGGGTGAGTGGTCGCTGACCACGGCGGTGATCAGCCCGTCGGCCAGCGCCGCCCACAGCCGGTCGGCGTTGGCCGCGTCGCGGATCGGCGGGCAGCACTTGAACTCGGTGGCGCCGTCCGGGATGTGGCCGGCGTCCAGCGTCAGGTAGTGCGGGCAGGTCTCGGCGGTGACCCGGACGCCGTCGGCCCGGGCCGCGGCGATCAGCGGCAGCGCGGTGGCGGCCGACAGGTGCAGGATGTGCAGGCGGCGTCCGGACGCCCGCGCCGCGGCGATGGCGGTGGCCACGGCGGCGTGCTCGGCGTCCGGCGGCCGGGACGCCAGGAAGTCGGCGTAATCGGGCGACGACGCCGCCGGGTGCAAGTGATCGGGATCCTCGGCGTGCACCACGAACAGCGCGTCGACCGCCTCCAGGGCGGCGGCGAGCTGCCGCGGGTCGACCGGCGGGAACTCGGGGACGCCGGAGTCGGCCAGGAACGCCTTGAACCCGAACACCCCGGCCGCGTGCAGTCCGGGCAGCTCCCCCGCGTTGCCGGGGATGGCGCCGCCCCAGAAGCCGACGTCGACGTGGCACTGGCCGGTCGCCGCCTGCTGCTTGATCGCGAGCGCGCCCGTGGTCACGGTCGGCGGGAGGCTGTTGAGCGGCATGTCGACGATCGCGGTCACCCCACCGGCGGCGGCCGCCCGGGTGGCGGTGGCGAACCCTTCCCATTCCGTACGCCCGGGTTCGTTGACGTGCACGTGGGTGTCGACCAGCCCGGGCAGCAGGGCCCGGTCGCCCAGGTCGACGTCTTCGCCCCGGTCCGGCACCGCGACGTCGTACGCCTCGATCCCGGTGATCCGCCCGCCGGTGACGACGACCGCGGCCGGCCGTTCGCCGTCCGGGGTGATCGCGCGCCGGGATCGTACGACCAGATCGACCATGATGCCGAGCCTAGCCGCCCGGGGAGTCCGGACGGCCAGGCTCGGCCCACGTCACACGATCAGCAGGCGCCGTTGTCGGTCCACACGTCGTGGTTGCCGGGCGTCTCGTTCTGCGTCCACCACTTGGCCGTGTACTTGTGGCCGTTGTAGGAGACGGTCATGCCGCCGGTGTAGACCGCGGACGCACTCCACGCGGCCGGGCAGCCCCCGGCCGGCGTGGTGGTGGTGGTGCCGCTGCCACCGCCGGAGCAGGCACCCTGGTCCAGCCAGACCTGAGCCTGACCGGGCGTCTCGCCCTGCGTCCACCACTGGGCCTTCCAGGTGTGACCCTTGTACGAGGCGAGCATGCCGCCGGTGTAGACCGCGCTCGCCGACCAGGCGGCCGCGGTGCAGCTGCCGCCGGTGGGCGGCGGGGTGGTGGCGCCGCCACCGCCGGTGGGCTGGGTGGTCGGGATCGTGGTCGGCGGGGTGGCGCCGGCGAACCGGGCCGAGTACTTGGTGAACTCGTACAGCGACTGCGGCACGCTGCTGCAGGTGCCGGACGTGGTGCTCTGGTTCGGGTCGGCGCACTGCCGGTCCCGGTTCACCGACCAGTTGGTGTACCGAGCCAGGTGGTGACTGGTGGCGTAGTCCAGGGTGGTCTGGAAGTCGGCCTGCCGGAAGTACTCACCGGCGTCGCTGCGGCCGTTCATCTGCGAGATGCCCTCGTGTGCGAAGGCGGTGGCGCTGTCCCAGCCGAACGTGTTCATCAGCAGCGTGTGGAAGGCGTCCAGCGCCGCGGTCTGCGCGCTGCCGCCGCTGAAGCCGCCGTCGAACGGCATGATCGAGTAGTTGGCCGGGGTGAAGCCCTGCGACTTCGCCTCGAGCAGCATCTGGCTGCCGAACCAGCCGGTGCCGGCCGCGGTCCCGGGGGTGGTGATCGACACGTACAGGCCGGAGTTGTTCTGCTGCAGGATGCGGGCCGCGCCGATCTCGTTGTGCACGGCCGCGGTGTTCTCGTACTCCGGCTCTTCCAGGTCGAAGTCGATCGCCTTGAGCGCGTACTTGCTGATCACCTGCTGGTACGCGGCCGCGGTGGCCTCCGGCGAGCCGCAGGTCTGGCCGAGCTTGGTGCCGCCGTAACCGCCGATGCTGACGCTCACGTCGCCACCGTTGGCCCGGATCCGGCTGATCAGGTTGGCGGCGTCCGAATCGGACGAGACCGCGCGGCTGCCATCCCAGGTGGGCGAACATCCGCCGCCGTTGGGAGCCAGGATGAAGGCGAGCTGGAACGCCTTCTGACCGGTGGCGTTCATGACCTCGACCGCGTCGGGCGGACTGTTGTCGAAGGGCATCAGGTAGGGAGCCGACGCGTACCAGTTGTTGGTCAGGGTGGCCGCGTCGGCGTGCATGGCGACGACCGCGCCGGCACCGAGCAGCGTGGCGCTGGCGGCCGCGAGCGTGAGCAGGGACCTGCGTCTCATGGTTCTCCTAGCGGGGGACATCGGAGATCAGCTATACACAACGGCTTCTTAACAGTTTTGTCACACCCCTACCCATGACGTCTGTCATGGGTAGGCGCGCTACGCACATCTGCCGCCCGGCGGCGATGAGGGGTGCCGGACGCGGCGATGATCACCGTCGACGCGCAGCATATCGATGAAGCCCGTCATGGAGACGGGGCAGGCCCCCTCGCCGTCGGTTCGTCCCGCCCACGATGCCCCCGGCAACGTCCGTCACGGCGGTGTCCAGCTCCTTGTTCCCGGGTTTCCCGCTGACGCCGCAGGCCGGCCGGCACCCGAGTCGGTGCCGGCCGGCCTGTTCGTGCTCACCGTGCGCAGCCTCCACGCACCGGCCGCCTCGGTGCGGCCGCCTCGGTGCTACGAGGGCTTGATGTTCTGGTTGAGCTGGAACAGGTTCGTCGGGTCGTAGCGGTCCTTCACCGCGACCAGACGCTCGTACGTGGCCGGCGGGTACGACGCCCGTACGCGGTCCTCGCCGCCCTCGCCGGTGAAGTTCACGTACGCCGCGGCGCCCGGGCCCAGCGACCCCGTTGCGTCCCGGGCCCACTCCACGGCGTTGTCGTAACCGGCCGCGTCCGGGGTCCGCGCCACCACGTTGAAGATGAACTCCTTGTCCCGGGTGCCGAACGCGGTCGCGTCCGCCGGGACCCGGCCCATCGCCCCGCCCAGGTGGTGGACGTGCAGTTCCGACATACCGTTCGGCACCTGGGCGTAGGCATGGCCGATGGCGTCCACGGCCGCGTCGTCGAGGTCGGCGAAGAAGGCCGACCGGAAGTAGTTCCACAGGCCGCGCGGGTAGAGCGCGTCCAGCATCGACTGCATGCCGACGTACGGCATCGGGCCGAACAGGTCGACCACCACCGGCGCCAGTTCCCGGAACGGCCGGGTGGCCGCGTCGCCGTCCTCGGGCCGGCCCGACCACATGCCCAGCACCGCGATGATCGGCTTGCCGTGCACCTCCTCGGGCAGGAACGGGGCGGGCGGGGCGGTGGTCAGGTTGACCACCATGGACAGTTCGTCGGCGGCGCCGGCAGCGGCCGTACGGAACCCGCGCAGCACGTTCGCGGCCTCCTCGCCGCGGTAGAAGACCAGGCCGGCGAAGACGGTCGGGCCGACCTCGTGCATCCGGAACTCGAACGAGGTGACGACGCCGAAGTTGCCGCCGCCGCCGCGCAGCGCCCAGAGCAGCTCCGGGTGCTCCTGCTCGCTGACGTGCAGGTACCGGCCGTCGGCGGTCACGATGTCCGCGCCGATGAGGTTGTCGCAGGTCAATCCGCACTTGCGGACCAGATAGCCGATGCCACCGCCGAGGGTGAAGCCGGCGATGCCGGTGGTGGAGATCAGGCCGCCGGTGACGGCCAGGCCGAACGCCTGTGTCTCGGCGTCGACGTCGCTCCACAGGGCTCCGCCCTGGGCGGTGACGGTGCGCCGGTCCGGGTCGACGTGCACGGCGTTCATCAGCGACAGGTCCAGCACGACGCCGTTGTCGACGGTGGAGAAGCCGGGAATGCTGTGCCCGCCGCCCCGGACCGCCAGCGGCAGCCCTTCGCTGCGGGCGAACTCGACCGCCTTCAGCACGTCGGCGACGCCGCGGCAGCGGATGACGAGGGCCGGCTTCTTGTCGTGGGCGCCGTTCCAGATCGATCTGGACTCGTCGTAACCCGGATCGCCCGGCCGGATCAGCTCTCCGCGCAGCGCCTGGGCCAGCTCGGCCAGGGTGGCGTCGCCCAGCGTGTCGGCGTGGGGTTCGGTGGTGGTCATGGGGTGCTCCTTGCCGCGTGGTGTCTCGTTGTCGGGCTCGACGCTAGGGGCGGCCCCTTCGCACCGGCTTAGCGTCGCTCAGCGCGGCGCGCGGGGACGCCCAGAGCCGCCGCCCGAGCCGCACCGATCCGGTCCCCGAGCTGCGCGAACATGGCGGCGGCGGCCCGGCCGTGGCGGCCGGCGACGTCCCGGTCGCCCTCCTGAAAGGCGAGTTCGGCGGCGAACATCCGGGTCCAGGCGCTCAGCCGGAGATAGCCCTGCGGTTCGAACGCCTCGGCCGCCTGGTCGGCGAGCACCCGGGCGTCGTGCCGTTCACCGGCGAACAGTTCGACCACCGCCAGGCTGAGCAGCGCGCCGCCGACCGCCGGGCTGTCGTCCGTGGCCTCGCCCCGGTCCAGAGCGATCCGGGCCAGCCGGCGTCCCTGCGCGATGTCTCCCGCGGCGGCGCGCAACAACCCGAGATTGGCCAGGCTGAGGTTTTCGCCCCGCCGGTCGCCGAGGCGTTCGCGAAGCTGCAGCGCCTCGCGCAGGTGCCGGTCGGCCGCGTCGAACAGCCGGGCGTCCCGCTCGACGCAGCCGAGGTGGTTGAGCGCGTGGGCCCGGCCGGCATCGTCGCCGATCCGGGCGAAGACGTCGACCGCGCTGCGGGTGGTGTCGAGCGCGGCGGGGAGGTCGGCCGCCAGCCGGTGCACGTAGCCGAGGCCGGACAGCGCGTACCCGTGGCCCTGGGCGGCGCCCACCCGCCGGCCGAGCAGCCAGCTCTCCTCGAACACCGGCACCCACGATCCGGCGACGGGGATGAGAATCGTGCACGCGGTCATCGCCGGCAGGAAGGGCGGCGATGCCGGATCGATCCGGCGGAGCTGGTCGATGCAGTCGGTGAATCGTCGCGCGGCGACGTCCAGGTCCTCGCGGAACAGCGCCGTCTGCGCGCTCAGCCAGCCCGCGGCCGCCGCCACGGACCCGTCCGGGCCGGAACCGTCGTCGTCGCCGCCGCCGCCGCCATCCGATCCGGCGCCATCGGATCCGGTGCCATCGGATCCGGTGCCGTCCAATCGCGCGGCGGTGAGAATCGCGGTTGCCGCCCGCTGCGCCTCGTCGAGCCGGCCGACGCCGAGAAGCAGCGTGCCGCGCATCAGCCGGGCGTACGCCGCATCCCTCGGGGTGCCGGACGCCTCGGCCGCCGCGACGCCGGCGTCGCCCAGCGCCGGCAACTTCCGGCCGTGGCCGCGCCGTGCCTCCAGGACACCGGTCGCGAACAGCGCGCGCGACCGCTCGGGGGCGATGACCGGCGACACCTCGAGGACGCGTTCCAGCCAGCCGGCGCCCTCGACGAAATGGCCGCGCGCGAGCCAGTAGCGCCACAGGCTGACGGCCAGCTGCAGCGCCCGGGCCGGGTCGTGGTGCAGCGCCCAGCCCAGCGCGGCCCGCAGATTGTCGTGGTCGATGTCCAGCGCCTGCGGTCGTTCGACGACGATCCCACTCATCCGGTCGGTGTCGTGCCGGCGAGCGAGGTCGAGGAAGTGCCGGCAGTGCGCGGACTCGAAAGCGTCGACCTCACCGGCCGCGTCGAGCCGTTCCCGGGCCAGTTGACGGATCGTCTCCAGCAACCGGTACCGGGAGCGGTCGCCGGCCGGCTCGATCTGCACCAGGGACTTGTCCACGATCCGGCCCAGGCAGTCCAGGACCTCCGCGCGGGACAGCCGTTCATCCGCACAGACCTGCTCGACCGCCGCCAGCGGGAAGCTGCCGGCGAAGACAGCGAGCCGGCGCAGCAGGATCTGCTCGTCCTCGGCCAGCAGGGCGTGGCTCCACTCGAGCGCGGCCCGCAAGGTCGCGTGCCGGGTCACCGCACCGCGCCGGCCCAGCAGGGACAGCGCCTCGTTCAGCCGTTCGGCGATCTCCACCGCCTCCAGGTGGGACATCCGGGCGGCGGCCAGCTCGATCGCCAGCGGAATGCCGTCGAGGCGGCGGCAGATCTCCACGACGGACCCCGCGTTGCCCGCATCGAGGACGAACCCGGGGCGGCCGTCGCGGGCCCGGTCCACGAACAGCCGGACCGACGCGAAGGTCGTCAGCCGGTCCGGGTCGGCGGCCTCCGCGGAGTCGGGAAGATCCAGCGACGGCACCCGGAACGTCACCTCGCCGGCCACGTGCAGGGGTTCCCGGCTGGTGGCCAGCAGGGTGACGCCGGGGCAGGAACGCCGCACCGCCGCCGCCAGCTCGGCGCAGGCCGCCAGCAGGTGCTCGCAGTTGTCCAGGACCAGCAGCAGAGTGCGCGGCCGCAACCGGCCGACCAGCGTCCGGAGTGGATCGGAACCCGCCGACGGGTCGAGCCCGAGAGCTTCCGCGACCGCGTCGGCGACCAGGTGCGGGTCGCGGATCTGGGCCAGTTCGGCGATCCAGACCCCGTCCGGGTGGAACGGCAGCCGCCGGCGCGCCGCCTCCTCCGCCAGCCGGGTCTTGCCGGCGCCGCCGACCCCGGTCAACGTGAGCAGGCCGCCCGGGGCGATCAGGCAGTGGACGTCCGCGATCTCCCGCTCCCGGCCGACGAAACTGGTGAGGGCCGGGGCCAGGTTGTGCCGGGGCGACGCCTCGCGCTCCGGTTCCCACTCGGCGTCCCGGGTGAGAAGGGCGCGGTACAGCTGCCGGGTCTCCGGGTCGGGGTCGGTGCCGTACGCCGTCCGCAGGTCGTCCCGCAGCCGCTCGTACCGGGCCAGCGCCTCCGACCGCCGGCCCGCCGCCGCCAGGCGCCGCATCAGGCTGCGGACGGCCCGTTCGTGCAGCGCGTCCAGGGTCAGCGCGCGCTGTGCCGCGGCCAGTGCCTCGGTCTCGTCGGCGCTCTTCTCGGCGGCGTCGACCAGCAGGTCGCACACGCTCTCCCGCAACTCCTCCCGGCGCCGCACGGCCCAGTCGGAGAACCGGTCCTCGGGCAGCAGGTCACCGGTGTACGCGGCGATCGCGGCGCGCCGGGCGGCCAGGTCGTCGCCGCCCCGGGCCTGGACGGCCAACCGTTCGAAGTCCCGGACGTCGACGTCCACCGGGCCCTCGGACCACAGGATCACCACGTCGTCGCGCAGCTCGAGCCAGCCCGCGTGCGGACCGTCGCCGGCCAGCACGCGCCGGGCGATGTGCGCGGCCTGGTGCAGGTTGTTGACCGCGGAGGCCAGATCCCGGTCCGGCCACAGGATCTCCAGCAGCGCGTCCCGGTGCATCCGCTGGTCCGGCGTCAGCGCCAGCAGCTTGACCAGGGTACGAGCCTTGCGCAGCCGCCACTCCCGCGGCGCGACGGGCGTCCCGTCCCGATCCACGCCGAAGCCGCCGAGCAGCCGGATCCGCACGCTGCCCATCCTGCCCGCACCGGGCGGACTCGGACGGCCCGCGTCCGATGATCGACAGCCCGGGGCTCAGCCGGCGGCCAGCGTGGTCAGCTCCTCCCGGGGGAAGCCGGCGTCGTCCAGGGCGCCGCAGTCGAGGCCGCGCAGCAGGTAACCGGCCAGCGCGCGGGCGGTGGCGGGTTCGTCGGCGACGCCGCCGGCCCGCCGGTCGAGGTAGCGCCGCAGCCGCTCGACCGCGGTGTCCCGCCCGTCGGTGAAGAAGCCGTACGTGGCCGCGTACCGGGTCGGCAGGTGGCCGGGATGCATGTCCCAGCCCTGGTAGAAGCCGCGTTCCAGGGACCGGCGGACCAGCCGGTGGTGCACCTGCCAGGCCGCGTGGACGTCCGCGGCGTCGCCCACCGGCAGCACGTTGGTCGACCCGTCGGACAGGCGCACCCCGGTCTGGGCGGCGGCCGCCTGCATGACCGACTTGGCGTGGTCGGCGGCCGGGTGGTCCAGCGACTGACAGGAGGCGGCGATCCCCAGCGCGGCGCTGTAGTCGTACGTCCCGTAGTGCAACCCGGCACAGCGCCCGTCGGCCGCCGTGATCAGCCGGGCGACCGTGGCCCGCCCGTTCGCGCCGAGCACCGCCGCCGGCACCTCGATCTGGATCTCGAAGCGCAGGCCGGCCCGGCCGTACGCCGCCTCCAGCCGCGAGCACAGCACCACCATGGCCGCGACCTGATCGGGCCCGCTCACCTTCGGCAGGGTGATCACGAACGGATCGGGAAACGCGTCCAGGAACAGGTCCAGCGTCCGCATCGCCCGGTGCCGGGTCGCCTTCTCCAGCGACTTGATCCGGATGCCGACGAACGGCGGCCGCGGCCCGTCGGCCAGCACCGCCGCCGCGACCCCGACCGCCTTGTCCTCCTCGTCGTCGTCGCGGACGCCGTAGCCGTCCTCGAAGTCGATCCGCAGGTCCTCGATCGGCTCGCGCGCCAGCTTCTCGCGCACCCGCTCGGAGAAGCCGAACGGGAACCCGTGCGAATCCATCAACTCGAGAGCGGACGCGCCCCAGCCGCGAAAGCCCCCGACCTTGTCGGCCGGCACGTACACCGTGTGCACCGGCTGCCGTCCGCCCCGGTCCCCCGGGTAGCGCGCGGCCAAGAAGGCGTCGTGCTTGGCCAGCCGGTAGTCGAGCGCGGCGTAGTCGGCCCCGGACAGTCTCATCAGTCGATCGAGTCGTACGCCGCGGTGGTGAGGAAGTCGGCGAAGTCGTCGGCCAGCGCGACCCGCTCGAACAGTTTGCGGGCGTCGTCGAACCGGCTGCCGGGCGGGAACGGCTCGAGTTTGGCGAGTTCCTCGTCCTCCAGCCGGGCCACGAGCTCGGCGGTGATCGGGGTGCCGTCCGGCAGGGTGACGCCGTTGTGGATCCACTGCCAGATCTGCGACCGGGAGATCTCGGCCGTGGCCGCGTCCTCCATCAGGTTGTTGATGCCGACCGCGCCGTTGCCGCGCAGCCACGCCTCCAGGTACTGCAGGCCGACCGACACGTCGTTGCGCACGCCGTCCTCGGTGACCTGACCGGGGGTGGCGGCCACGTCCAGCAGCTCGGCCGCGTCCACCGACACGTCGTCGCGTTTGCGGTCGAGCTGGTTGGGCTTGTCGCCGAGCACCCGATCGAAGATCTCCCGGCACACTCCCACCAGGTCGGGGTGGGCCACCCAGGAGCCGTCGAAGCCGTCGCCGGCCTCGCGTTCCTTGTCCTCCCGGACCTTGGCCAGCGCCACCTCGTTCACCGCCGGGTCGCGCCGGCTGGGGATGAACGCCGCCATGCCGCCCATCGCGAACGCGCCGCGCTTGTGGCAGGTGGACACCAGCAGCTCGGTGTAGGCCCGCATGAAGGGGGCGGTCATCGTCACCGCCGACCGGTCGGGCAGCACCATCGCCGGGTTGTCGCGGAAGTACTTGATGATGCTGAACAGGTAGTCCCACCGGCCGGCGTTGAGCCCGGAGATGTGCGGTCGCAGGCTGTAGAGGATCTCCTCCATCTCGAACGCGGCCGGGATGGTCTCGATCAGCACGGTCGCGCGGATGGTGCCGACCGGGATGCCCAGCGCCTCCTGCGCGTAGGTGAAGACCTCGTTCCACAGCGCGGCCTCGTGGTAGGACTCCATCTTGGGCAGATAGAAGTACGGGCCGCTGCCGCGCTCGATCAGCTCGGCGGCGTTGTGGAAGAAGTACAGGCCGAAGTCGACCAGCGCGCCGACCGCGGGCGTGCCGTCCACCGGCAGGTGCCGCTCGTCGAGGTGCCAGCCGCGCGGGCGCATCACGATCGTCGGGTACGGACCGCCGGCCAGTTCGTACGTCTTGGCCTCGGTCGTCAGCGTGATCGTGCGCCGGATGGCGTCGAACAGGTTCTGCTGGCCGTCGATCACGTTGGCCCAGTGCGGAGTGTTGGCGTCCTCCATGTCGGCCAGCCAGACCTTGGCGCCGGAGTTCAGGGCGTTGATGGTCATCTTGCGCTCGGTCGGGCCGGTGATCTCGACGCGGCGGTCGGTGAGGTCGGCCGGGGCGGGCGGCGCCGACCACTCGGCGGCGCGGATCTCCGCGGTCTCGGGCCGGAATCCGAGAGTGCCCCCGGCGGCGATCTCGGCGCGGCGGCGGCCCCGGGCGGCGAGCAACTCGTCGCGGCGCGGGCGGAACCGCCGGTTCAGATCGGTCACGAACGCCACGGCTTCGGCGGACAGGATCTCGGTCACGGTCGGCGGCTCCCCTCGGGTACGGCTGCTCCCTCGTACCGTAGTGCGTCCGGCCGTACGCGTCAGTGTGATGAGTTCACCGCGGGGCCGGCCGCGCCCCGACGTTCATGGATCCGGCGCACGTCGCTCAGCGTGCCGCGCGCATCAGCGCTCAGCGTGCCGCGCGCATCAGCCGCCGGTGCGCGCGGCGCGCCTCGCGGGTCAGCGACTCGGCGTCGGCGTGCACCAGCTCGCCCCGTTCGACCACCGGCCGGCCGCCGACCAGCGCCAGCTCCACCGGCGCGGGCGGGCCGAAGACCAGCGCCGCCACCTTGTCGTCGATGCCGTCGTGACCGAGTCCGTCGAGCCGCCACATCACCAGATCGGCGAGCTTGCCCACTTCCAGGGATCCGATGTCGGCCTGCCGCCCCAGACACCGCGCGCCGCCCATCGTGCCGAGCAGCAGCGCCTCACGGGCGTCCATCGCGTGCGGGCCGCCGCGGATGCGGGCCGTGAACAGCGCCTGCCGCAGCTCGGATCCCAGGTGGGAGGCCTCCTGGGAGGCGGCGCCGTCCACCCCGAGACCCACCGGTACGGCGTGGTCGAGCAGCTCGCGGACCCGTGCGGCGCCGGTTCCCAGCCGCGCGTTCGACGAGGGGCAGTGGGCGACGCCGGTGCCGGTCTCGCCGAGCTTCGCGATCGCGGTGTCGTCCAGGTGCACACCGTGGGCGAGCCAGACGTCGTCACCGAGCCAGCCGACACGTTCGGCGTACTCCACCGGCGTACAGCCGAAACGCTCCTGGCAGAAAGCTTCCTCGTCGTCGGTCTCGGCCAGGTGGGTGTGCAGCCGGACGCCTTTGCGCCGGGCCAGCACCGCCGCCTCCGCCATCAGCCGGGTGGTGACCGAGAACGGCGAGCAGGGCGCGACCGCGATCCGCAGCATCGAGTCCGGCGACGGGTCGTGCCACCGGTCGATCGCGGCCTCGCTCGCTTCCAGGGCCTCGTCGGTCTCCTCGACCACATTGTCCGGCGGCAGCCCGCCGTCCTTGCGGCTCAGGTCCATCGAGCCGCGGGTCGGGTGGAAGCGCAGCCCGATCCGGCGCGCCGCGTCGATCTCGGCGCCCAGCACGTCGCCGCCGTCGCGCGGGAAGACGTAGTGGTGATCCATGCTGGTGGTGCAGCCGGACAGCGCCAGCCAGCCCAGCCCGGCGCCGGCGGCCGCGCCGACGATCTCCGCGTCCAGGCGCCCCCAGATCGGGTAGAGCGTCTTCAGCCAGCCGAACAAGCGTCTCGTCCAGGGCCAGCCCGCGGGTCACCCACTGGTAGAGGTGGTGGTGGGTGTTGACCAGGCCCGGGGTGACCAGGCACCCGGCGCCGTCGACAACCCGGACCGAACCCGGGAAGCGACCGGCGTGCCCCTGGCCGACGGCGGCGATCCGGCCGTCGTCGCCGACCACCACATGGCCGTCGGCGTACTCGGTGCCGGCCGTGTCGACGGTGGCGACGGCGACGTTCTCGATCAGGATCACCGGTACCACTCCACCCGCGCCGGTACGGCGTCGTCGCGGGTCACGGTTCCTTCGATCAGGCCGTACGGGCGGTCTCCGGCGATGAACACCTCGTTGTTGTTGGCCAGGTCGAAGGGCGTCAGGTCGACCAGGTAGTGATGCTTGTTGGGCAGCGTCAGCCGCACCTCGGCGATCTCCGGGCGCCGGTCCAGCAGGTAGCTGCCCATCGACATCAGCGTCTGCTGCAGCGAATAGCTGTACGTGCCGACGAACGCGTCGACCAGCGCCGCCGTGGCTCCGGCGTACGAGCCGGCCCAGTCGGTGTCCACACCGGCGTGCCGCCAGCGGGCGTCGACCGCCGTGGCCAGGATCCGGTCGTTCGTCTCCGGCAGGGTGGTGTAGCCGTCCCGCGGGAAGCCGTGGAACTCCGACGCGGTGGTGTTCATCAGCACCAGGCCGCCGATCCCCGAGACGACCTGCGCCCAGCCGGCGTCCACGGTCACCACGCACGTCCGCACCGAGTCGCCCGCGCGCCGGAACGAGTGCGGGCCGAGCCGTTCCCACCCGTACGCCTCGATCGTCGACCGTGGCCCGGTGCACCTGGCCCTGCGTGCGGACGAAGTGACGCCCCAGCAGCAGACCGAACTCCTCCGGCTCCCCCACGCCGTGCTCCTGGGCGAACGCGTACACCGTGTTCTTCATGGTGTCGGTCGGCAGCACGCCGTGGTTGTCGCCGGTGCGATGCGTGGCCTCGAGGTCGCCGGCCAGCGCGATGCTGACGTTGAGGTCCGCCAGCCGGTGGGTGTCGCCGTCCCGGGTCACGCGGACCAGGCGGGTCTCCGCCTTGCCGTAACGGTTGGGTCCGAGCACGATCGCCACGCGTCAACTCCCTCGGTAGGTGGTGTAGCCGTACCGGCTGAGCAGCAGCGGCACGTGGTAGTGACGGTCCGGGTCGTGCACGTGGAAGGCGACCGTGATCTCGGGGAAGAACGCGTCGCCGCCGAGGTAGGGCTCGACGTAGAAGAGCAGCCGGTAGCCGCCGGCCTGCCAGTGGTGGGTGGCCACCCGGTAGCGCAACCGCCCGTCCTCGTCGGTGGTGCCCTCGGCGGCGGTCTGCCAGCCGTCGGTGTCGCGGCGCTCCAGCCGGACGTACACGCCGCGGGCGGGCTCGCCGGTCACCGTGTCCAGGATGTGCGTGGAGATCTTGGCGTGGTCGTCCGACTGCGTTCCGTCATCCGAGGGCATCGAGCAGCCTCTCCAGCCGCAGCCGGGCGATCCGGCGCAGTTCGCCGGCCACCACCGCTCGCTCGGTCTCGTCGTCGTTCGCCAGGCGCTGCTGGGCGGCGGCCAGGATCTCCGCCTGCGACTTCCCGGTGGCGAAGATCAGGAACACGTGCCCGAAACGTTCCTCGTACGCCCCGTTGACCGCGGCCAGAGCCGCGCGGGTCTCGTCGTCGGCCGTCTCGGCGGCGGTCGACTGTTCCCGGCGCGACCAGGCGGCGTCGGTCCCGTCGCCGGGTCGGCGCTCCCCGATGCGCGGGTGCGCGGCCAGGGCGAGGGCGACGTCACCGCTGCTCAGGCCGGCGGAGGCGGCGTCGGCGGCGGCCTCGATCCCGGCCCGGTCGCCGTACGGCCGGCCGGCCAGGATCCGCTGTCCCCAGACCGGCGCCGCCAGGCACGCCACCAGGTCACCGGCCAACTGGTCCGCCGGCCGCTCGTTGAATGCGCTCACCGCGTCCACACCCACCCCCTCCGTCATCCAAACAGTCCGCCGCCCCGATAGGCACATCTTTCGAGCCGATTTAACACAGGCCGCCGGCGCGTTACCCGCCGGAGACGTCTGCCCCCGCGGCGCCCGCTCCGCAGATCCGGACGGATGACCGGCCCGGCCGGCCGGACACGATGTGGGTGGACCGCCGCCGATCCTCCCGTACGCCAGACTGGGCGGGTGCTGATCGCCGAGGACGAGCTGCCCGACCTGCCGATCCGCGGTGCCCTGCCGGAACTGGCGGCGGCGCTGGCCGGCCGGGGCGCGGCCGTGCTGGTGGCGCCGCCCGGCACCGGCAAGACGACCGTCGTTCCGCTGGTCGTGGCCCAGCCCGGCGGCGGCCGGGTGGTCGTCGCCGAGCCGCGCCGGGTGGCTGCGCGGGCCGCCGCCCGGCGAATGGCCGACCTGCTCGGCGAGAAGGTCGGCGACCGGGTCGGCTACACGGTCCGCGGCGACCGGCGGGTCTCCCGGGACACCGTCGTCGAGGTGGTGACCACCGGCGTGCTGGTCCGGCGGCTGCACCGTGATCCGTCGCTGGACGGCACCGATGTGGTCGTTCTCGACGAATGCCACGAACGGCACCTCGACACCGACCTCGCCCTGGCCTTCCTGGTCGAGGTCCGCGAGACGTTACGCCCCGACCTGACGCTGCTGGCCACGTCGGCCACCGCCGAGTCGGACCGGCTCGCCGACCTGCTCGGCGGCGTGCCGGTGGTGCAGGCGCACAGCCGGCTGTACCCGGTGGACGTCCGCTGGACACCGCCGCCGGGCCGGATCGCTCCCCCGCTCGGCCTGCGCGTCGACCCGGCCCTGCTCGACCATGTGGCGGCGACGATCCGGCGGGCGCTGTCCGACGGGGACGGCGACGTGCTGGTGTTCCTGCCCGGGGCGCGGGAGATCGGCGCGGTCGCGGGGAAACTGCACGGGCTGGACGCCGATGTCGTGACCCTGCACGGCCGGCAGGACGCGTCCACACAGGACGATGCCCTTCGGCCCGGCCCGCGGCCCCGGGTGGTGCTGGCCACGTCCGTCGCGGAGAGCAGCCTGACCGTGCCGGGCGTACGGGCGGTGGTCGACTCCGGCCTGAGCCGGGTCCCGCGGATGGACCACGCCCGGGGGCTGGGGGCGCTGGTCACCGTGCCGGTCTCCCGCGCCGCCGCGATCCAGCGGGCCGGCCGGGCCGGGCGGGAGGGGCCGGGCCGCGTCTACCGGTGCTGGTCGCAGGCGCAGCACGACCGGCTGCCGGCCCAGCCCGAACCGGAGATCGCGGCCGCCGACCTGGCCGGGTTCGCGCTCGACCTGGCGCTGTGGGGCCACCCCGACGGCACCGGCCTGGCCCTGCCCGACCCGCCGCCGGCCGGGGCGCTGCAGACGGCCCGGGCCACGCTGTACGACCTGGGCGCCACCGATCACGACGGCCGGATCACCGCCCGCGGCCGGGACCTGGCCGGCGCCGGTCTCCACCCGCGGCTGGCCCGCGCCCTGCTCGACGGCGCGCCCCTGGTCGGCACCCGCCGGGCGGCCGAGATCATCGCCCTGCTCGACGAGGACCGCGGCCCCGGTGACGATCTGACCGCGGCCTGGCGGCGGGCCCGCGCCGACGGCTCGCTGCGCAGCGAGACCCGCCGCCTCGAGTCGGCCGCAGCCGCTCACCCGCGGACGGCGATGCCCGACGACCTCGCCGCCGGACTGGTGGTGGCGCTGGCCTTTCCGGAGCGGGTCGCGCGCGCCCGGGAGCCGGGCGGGGTCGCCTACCTGATGGCCGGCGGGACCGCAGCCGACCTGGCCGGCGGCAGCCCGCTGGCCGGTTTTCCGTGGCTCGCCGTGGCGAGTGCCGACCGCGCGCCCGGCGCCCGGTCGGCTCGCATCCGCTCCGCTGCGCCCCTCGACGAGGCCACCGCCCGGGAATCCGCCGTGCCGGATCAGACCACCGAGATCGCCTGGCAGAACGGCGACGTGGTGGCCCGGACCGTGGAACGGCTCGGCGCGATCACGCTCAGCCAACGGCGCCTCGACCGGCCCGACCCCGTCCGGGTCGCCGCCGCGCTCCGCGAAGGCCTGCGGACCGAGGGCCTGGGCCTGCTCCCCTGGAGCCGCACCGCCACCGAGCTGCGGCAGCGGATGGCATTCGCCCGGCTGGCCCTCGGCGACCCGTGGCCCGCCGTCGACGACGCGTCGCTGCTGGCCGCGGACTGGCCCGACCTCGGCAACGCCCGCCGTCGGGCCGACCTGGCCAAGCTCGACGTGGTGTCGGCCCTGCGCCGGCTGCTGCCCTGGTCGGTGGCCGGCCGTCTGGACGAGGTCGCGCCGGAACGCCTGCCGGTGCCCAGCGGGTCGAAGGTGCGGGTCGACTACACCGACCCGGCCGCGCCGGTGCTGGCGGTGAAGGTGCAGGAGGCGTTCGGCTGGCGGGACGCGCCCCGGCTGGCCGACGGGCGCGTGCCGGTGCTGCTGCACCTGCTGTCGCCGGCCGGGCGTCCGGTCGCGGTGACCCGCGACCTGGCCTCGTTCTGGGCGACGGGTTACCGCCAGGTCCGGGCCGAGTTGCGCGGCCGCTACCCTCGCCACCCCTGGCCCGAGGACCCGGCCGCCGCCGAGCCCACCCGCCGCCTCAACCCGAGGAGCCGACCATGACGCCCGGACACTGGCACGAATGGCATCGCCGGTACGACGATCCGGAGTCCGCCACCTCGCGGCGGCTGGCCGTGGTCCAGGACCGCATCCGGCTCACCGTGGACGCCGCTGCGCCGGGGCCGGTCCGGGTGGTGAGTTTCTGCGCCGGTGACGGCCGCGACCTGACCGGAGCCCTCGCCGGCCACCCGCGCCGGGCGGACGTGACCGGCCGGCTGACCGAGATCGACGCGGGCCTGGCCGACGCGGGCCGGGCCGCGCTGTGGCCGGGCCTCGACTTCGTGGTCGGCGACTCCGCCGAAACCGGCAACTACGCCGGCGCGGTGCCGGCCGACCTCGTCCTGGTCTGCGGCGTGTTCGGCAACATCAGCGACGACGACGTGGCCACGACCGTACGGGCCATGCCCTCGTTCCTGGCCCGCGGCGGCCGGGTGATCTGGACCCGCACGCGCCGCGACCCCGACCTCGTGCCGGTGATCGACGGCTGGTTCGGCGCGGCCGGTTTCGAGCGGGAGTTCCTGTCCGCCCCGGAACACCCGTACGGCGTGGGCGTGCACCGCCTCACCGGTGACCCGCAGCCGTTCCACCCGGCCCGGCGGCTGTTCACCTTCCACCGATAGTCGGACGGGCGGACGTGGCCGGAGGTCGGCTCAGAGCGTCAGGTCCGCGACGATGACGGTCACGTTGTCGGGGCCGCCGCCTTTCAGCGCGAGGTCGACCAGGGACTGGGCGCACGACTGCGGGTCGCTCTGCGCGAGCATCTCCGCCTCGATCCGCTCGGTCGGCACCACCGTGGTCAGCCCGTCGCTGCACAGCAGCCAGCGGTCGCCCGGCTCGGGCTCGACGATGATGTAGGACGGCCTGACCGGTTCGCCCTGCAGGGCCTGGGTGACCACCGCGCGCCGCGGGTGGCTGCCCGCCTCCTCCGGCCGGATCAGCCCCTGGTCGACCAGCATCTGCACGTACGTGTCGTCCTTGGTGAGCTGGTTCAGCCGGCCGTCGCGCAGCAGGTACGCCCGGGAGTCGCCGACGTGCGCGAGCGCGGCCCGGTCGCCGGAGAAGATCACGGCGGTCAGCGTGGTGCCCATGCCGGCCAGTGTGAGATTGCCGGAGACGTGCTCGGCGATCTTGCCGTTGGCCGCCTCGAGCGCCTGGTGCAGCGCGTCCATCTGGTGCTGCGTTGTCGATCGGCGCGTCCAGCGACGTCATCGCCTCGACGGTGAGGCGACTGGCCACGTCGCCGGCAGCCATGCCGCCCATCCCGTCGGCGACCACGAGCAACCGGTCCCCGGCGTAGTAGGCGTCCTGGTTGTTGGCCCGGACGAGTCCCCGGTCGGTGACGGCCGCCCACCGAAGGTGCAAGGTCATGGCGTGCAGCCTGCCAGGTCGGCTCCACCGTGTCTGCACGCGGTGGGCGGCGCGCCGTAGGAATCGTGGCAACGAACGGTCAGCATGAGAGTCACCCCGTACTCAAGGACCCGAATTTACCGCACGGCCGAGGCAGCGTGGGTCGGCTTCGGGCTCTTGCATCGTAGGCGCTACCCACCCCAGTGCGGACTCGTCGGCCGGCCATCCCCGGACGACCACTCGGGTATCCGGGGCCGCCGCCGCATTCGCGCACAGGGTCCGCGACCGCACCTGGCCGTCGGGCACGATCTGCACATGGCCGTCCGGGTCGAGCATCGTGGTCGCCGTGTCGTCGACCGTGATCAACTGGCCCCGGACCACGTGCACGCTGCCCCCGTGGGCGTCGGTGACCTCGATGGCGCTGTTCGGCAGCACCGGCGCCCGCAGGAACACCACCCCGATCACGAAGGGCGCCACCAGCGCCGCCGCGACCGCGGGCCAGTGCGTCGCGACCCGGGCGAACCGTTCCGGCACCGGGCCGGTGAGCAGCGGGCCGAGCAGCGGCGGCACACCCAGCAGCAGCGCGGTGCTGACCTCACCGGCCCGTACGGCATCGATGACGCCCGGCCCGACGAAGATTTCGACGAGCAGCCCGACCAGGATCGGCACGCCCAGCGTGACCCACGCCATCAGCCACTTCTCGCCCCGGATACCGTTGCACCGCGGTCAGCCCGAGGATCGACACCACCATCATCGCGAGCACCGGCAGCATCCGGAGCTGCCAGCTGAACGAAGCCAGCACGACGGCCAGCAGCACCACCCAGTCCGGCATCCGCAGCGCGTTCACCGCCAGTTGCGAGCGGCCGGCCTGGCCGGGCGCGCTGACCAGCAGGATCCCGCCGAGCACCCGCATCACCAGGATCACCGCGGGCACCGTCCAGATCAGCGTGATGAACAGCGCGCTGATCATGCCGAGCGGACTGATGTACTGCACCAGCAACAGCATCGTGGGCAGGTCCTGACGGCTCAGGTACCACAGCCGCAGGACCAGCAGCACCAGCGGAAACGCCGGCAGCACGGTGAACACCCAGTTGAGCTGGGCGCGCCGGCGACGCGGGCCGACGCCGGCGACCTTGACGAACACGTCACTCATTTCCCGACCGTCCTCCCAGGGCAGTTCCCGTACGTGCGGGCGCGGCACGGCGGGCTGCTCGGCCGCTGCGATCGGGGTGCCGCCCTGCGCGGCGATCTCGCTCTGCAGGTTCGTCTGGTACGCGAGTTCCCAACGCTCGTCGTGCGGGTCCTTCCAGGAGCGATAGAGCGTGAGTTCCACAAGGGTCTTCAGCGCCTGGTTGTCGCCGACGTTGACCCCCCACGCCTCGGTGCTGTCCAGGCCGAGGTCCCAGTGGGTGAACTCCTTCGGGTACTTGGCCTCGTAGCCCGCCAGAATCGCGGCGTCGGTGGTGACCACGTCCACGTCGCCCGAGCGGAGCAGCTTGAAGCAGTCGCCGATCTGGTTCTTGACGCACCGCGTTTGCCGGGGCCACGCTGGTCGAGGCGGACATGCTGCAGACCTTCAGACTTCGGAAGTCGTCGATCGTCGTCACCGGTGCCTGGCCGACGCGGGTGATCGCGGACTGCTCGGTGTAGAGGTACGGCTGGGAGAACGTCACTCCGGCCATCGCCTCGCGCTCCGGCGTGATGCTGTAGCTGGCGATCACCATGTTGACCGGCACCCGGCGCTGGACGCCCTTGACCAACTGGAAGGCCTGCATCCGGGCCCGGTCCTCGCTTTCGATGGCGTAGAACCGCACGTCGTCCCGCCGGAACCCGAGGTCCTCGGCGATCATGTAGGCGATGTCGATGTCGAAACCGGACCAGATCTTGGTCGCCGGGTCGTAGTACGCCACCCCGGGCTGGTCGGCCTTGACCCCGATGCGCAGCACCGTCCACGTGTCCACACCGGAGGCGGCCCGCAGCTGATCGACCGACGGCGGTCCGCCGACCAGCAGCTTGGCCATCCCCAGGCCCATCGTCAGCACCAGCGCCAGCCCCAGCGCGGCCAGGCGCAGCGGCGCCAGTGTCCACCGTGACGGCGGCGGCTCCTCGATCACCGGGGCGTTCTCGTCCGGCGCGACCGCGGCCACGGCGGCGATCTCCTCGGCCGCGATGTCCCGGGCGGCGATGTCCTCCACCGTGCTCTGCCGCGGGGTGCCGCGCCGCCAGGGCAGGCGGCTCAACGGCGGGACGCGGCCGCGGCCGTTCGGTTCGGTCATGCCGACCATCGTGCCCGACGAATGTGCAGCCGGGTCAGCGGGCCACGACCACCACCGCCGACTCGGGCGGCAGGGTCACCCGGTCCCGTTGCAGGACCACGCCCGGCTCGGTGGCCAGCAGCACCTTGGTCGGCACCGTCCGCACGCTCACCGTCTGCGGCATCGGCGCGAGATTGGCGGCGACGGTGACGTGCCCGCGGCGCATCACCAGGAACTGGTCGCCGTGCCAGACCTCGACCTGGTCGAGCCGTGGGTCGGTGAGTTCCGGCCGGTCCCGGCGCAGCGCGATCAGTCGCTTGTAGAACTCCAGCATCTCGGCGTGCCCGGCCTTGTCCCGTTCGGCCCAGTCCAGCTTGGACCGGGCGAAGGTGGCCGGGTCCTGCGGGTCGGGCACGTCGGCCTCGGCCCAGCCGTGGGTGGCGAACTCGCGGCGCCGGCCGTTCCTGCACCGCGTCCGCCAGCTCCGGCTCGGGGTGGCTGGTGAAGTACTGCCACGGGCTGCCCGCCGCCCACTCCTCGCCCATGAACAGCATCGGCGTGAACGGCGCGGTCAGCAGCAGCGTCGCGCCGACCTTGAGCAGCCCCGGGGACAGCAGGGCGGACAGCCGGTCGCCGAGCGCCCGGTTGCCGATCTGGTCGTGGTCCTGCAGGAACGCGACGAACCGGTAGCCCGGGACGGTGTGCCGGTCAACCGGCCGGCCGTGCACCCGCCGCGCGGAAGCTCGACCAGGTTCCGGCGTGGAAGAACGCGCCGGTCAACACGGTCTGCACGGCAAGCCGGCGAGCCGAAGTCGGCGTAGTAGCCCTGCCGTTCGCCGGTGAGCAGGGCGTGCAGCGCGTGGTGCATGTCGTCGTCCCACTGGGCGTGTCAGCCCGTACCCGCCGGCCTCGCGCGGGGTGATCAGCCGGGCGTCGTTGAGGTCGGACTCGGCGATCAGCGACAGCGGCCGGCCCAGGTGCGCGGACAGGCTCTCGACCTCGACCGCCATCTGCTCGAGGAGGGTGATCGCGCTGTGGTCGACCGAGCGCGTGCACGGCGTCCAGCCGCAGCGCCGTCGACGTGGTAGTCGCGCAGCCAGGTCAGCATGCTGTCGATGATGTAGCGGCGGACCTCGTCCGAGTCCGGGCCGTCCAGGTTGACCGAGGCGCCCCACGGGTTGCTGCCCGCACTGCCAGGTAGGGCGCGAACATCGGCGCGTACGCGCCGGACTGGGCCCGAAGTGGTTGTAGACCACGTCGAGCACCACGCCGAGGCCCGCGGGCGTGGCAGGCGTCGACGAACCGCTTCAGGCCGTCCGGGCCGCCGTACGGCCTCGTGCGGCGCGTACCAGCAGACCCCGTCGTAGCCCCAGTTGTATTCGCCGTTGAACGCGTTCGACCGGCAGCAGCTCGACCAGGTCGACGCCGAGGTCGACGAGGTGGTCGAGACGGTCGATGGCGGCGTCGAAGGTGCCTTCGGCGGTGAAGGTGCCGACATGCAGTTCGTAGAGGACGGAACCCGGCAGCTGACGGCCGGTCCAGCGCTGGTCCGTCCAGGCGAACGCCGAGTGGTCGTACACCCGGCTCGAGGCCGTGCACGCCCGTCCGGCTGCCACCGCGACCGGGGATCGGGCAGCGGACCGTCGTCGTTCCGGCAGCAGATAGCCGTAGTCGTCGCCCGGGCCGGCCTCGGGCACGTCCAGCGCGCCACCAGCCGCCCGTCGCCGCGTTCCATCGTCGCGGTCACGCCCGCCGGCCACGCAGCCGGACGGTCTTCTCCGGCGCCCACACCTCGAAAACTCGTCATTGTTCCTTCACCAGCAGCGCGACCGGGTACGTGTGCAGAAGCTCGGCCACGGACAGCCGGTTCCCGCCGTAGCCGGCGCCGGTCAGGACGTCCGTCCAGCTGTGGCCGTCGAGTGACAACGGTGGTGTCGCCCCAGCCGCCGTGGCGTGACAATCCGACCGGCAGCCGGGTGGCCACGGTCACCGCGCCGCCCCGGTCGAAGGCGAGCAGCGTGGTCGGCCACCCGGCCCGTCGGCGAACACCGGGCGGTAGGAGCGGAACAGCTCCGGCCGCTGCCGCCGCAGCCGCAGCGCCCGCGCGGTGACCAGCAGTTTGGCCGCGCCGGTGTCGTCGATCGGCGGCAGCCAGCCGTCGTCGATCCGGGCCAGCAGTTCCCGGCGGGCGGCGAAGTCGACCGGCCGGCGGTTGTCCGGGTCGACCAGGGACAGGTCCCACAGCTCGCTGCCCTGGTAGACGTCGGGGACGCCGGGCATGGTCAGCTGCACCAGTTTCTGGGCCGAGCGAGTTCGACCAGCCGGGCGGGGTGATCGAGGCGGCGAACCCGGCGACCTCGGCGCCCAGTGCCGGCGTCGTCGTAGATCCGGTCGACCATCGTCGCCAGGGCGCGCTCGAACCGCTCGTCCGGCTGCGTACCAGCTGGTCGAGACGGCCGCCTCCCGGGCCGCCTTCACGGCGTACGCCTGCAGGCGCTCCCGGGAGATCGGCCACGCACCGACCGCGGCCTGCCAGATCAGGTGGGCCAGCGACAGGTCCGGCAGCGGCGCCGATGCGGACCCAGCGGCGGACCACCTCGGTCCAGTCGCCGGGCAGCTCGGACAGCACGGACAGCCGGGCCCGCACGTCCTCGCTGCGTTTGGTGTCGTGGGTGGACAGCGTGGTCATGCTGTCGGGCCAGTGCTGCTGCCGCAGTCTCCGCGGACTCGTGGAACTCGTCCGACGGAGACGCCGAACTTCGCCGGGTCGTTGCCGACCTCGTTGCGGGCGGTGAACCGGGTCCAGCGGTAGAAGGCGGTGTCCTCCACGCCCTTGGCCATCACCGCGCCGGTGAACTGCTGGAACCGTTGCGCGAGCTCGTCGGCGGGATTGCGCAGCCGGCCGGTGAGCGGCGTCCAGAGCGGGCACCAGGGGTGGCCGGCGGCGCCCGGCCTCGGACCGGGCCTTGGCCAGGTGCCGGGAGCCGTACGGCAGATACGTGCGGTACACCGGGAAGCAGGCCGCGAGCTCGGCGAGCGCCTTGTCCGCCAGGTCGACCTCCGGGACGAGCGCGGTCATCCGGGCCAGCTCGGCCGCCAGCGACGTGGTGGCCACGTGGTACTTGGTCTGGTGCACCAGGTCCGGCCAGGAGACGGTGGCCACCGGTCAGGTAGTGGTCGAGGGTGTCGAAGAACCGCTTCGGTGCCGGTGTCGACGAACACCCCGCCGACCTCGGCCAAGGCGTCGTAGCCGGTGGTGCCGGCCACCGGCCAGGCGGGCAGCTGCTCGCCCGGCTCGAGGATCTTCTCCACCACCAGCCAGGCGTCCGGCGCGGCGTCGTGCAGCCGCCGCAGGTACTCGCCCGGGTCGCGCAGCCCGTCCGGGTGGTCGACGCGGAGCCCTTGGACCGCGCCCTCGGCGTACCACCGCAGGATCTCGGCGTGGGTGGCCTCGAAGACCGACCGGGTCCTCGACCCGCAGCCCGGCCAGGTCCGTGATGGTGAAGAACCGGCGGTAGTTCAGCTCGCGGTCGCCGCGGGTCCAGTCGACCAGCTCGTAGTGCTGCCGGTCGTGCACCTCCCGCGGGGTGCCCTCGCCGGTGCCGTCGGCGATCGGGAAGCGCTTGTCGTAGTAACCGCAGCTCGTCGCCGTCGATCTCGAGGTGGTCGAGCTCGTCCGGGCCGGTCGCCCAGCACCGGCAGCAGGATCCGTTCCCGGGACCAGTCGATGTCGTAGAACTTGGCGTACTGCGACTCCCGCCCGTACTTCAGCACGTCCCACCAGGTCGGGTTGGCCGCCGGCGACCGCGATCCCGGCGTGGTTGGGCACGATGTCGACGACCAGCCCGAGCCCGGCCGCGTCGAGGGCGGCCTTCAGCTGCCGCCGCCCGTCCTCGCCGCCCAGCTCGGGGTTGACCTTCCGGTGGTCCACCACGTCGTACCCGTGCGTCGAGCCGGGCGTGGCCGTCAGCAGCGGGGACGTGTAGAGGTGGCTGACGCCCGAGATCGGCCAGGTAGTCGGCGAGCTCGGCGGTCGATTTCGAGGGGGAATTCGTGGTTGACCTGGACGCGATAGGTAGCCGAAGGAGCCAAGGGTCAGACCGTCCTGTCCAAGACGATGAGTGAGCGGTCCGGAACGATGATCTTCGAGCCCGCCTCGACCACCGACGGGCTCTGGGGCGACGGCTCGGCGGTCTCGATGACCTTCTCCCACTTCTCGCCGTATTCGGCGGGCGGGGTGGTGAACTCGATGGGCGCGTCGTGCGCGTTGAAGAACAGCAGGAACGACGAGTCGACGTGCCGCTGGCCGTACTGACCCCGCTCGCGGATGCCCTCGCCGTTGACGAACAGCGCGACCGCCCGGCCGAAGTCGTTGCCCCAGTCGTCGCCGGTCATCTCCCGGCCGTCCGGGGTGAACCAGGCCAGGTCCGGCAGCGGGTCCCCGCCGCCGCGGGCGGTCACCGGCAGGCCGGTGAAGAAGCGGCGGCGCTGGAACACCTGGTGGCGGTGCCGGAACGCGGTCAGCTTGCGGGTGAACTCGAGCAGCGTCTCGTCGGCCGTGTCCCAGTCCACCCAGGAGATCTCGTCGTCCTGGCAGTACGCGTTGTTGTTGCCGCCCTGGGTGCGGCCGAGCTCGTCGCCGTGCGAGATCATCGGCACGCCCTGGCTGAGCATCAGCGTGGCCAGGAAGTTGCGGCGCTGTTTGGCCCGCAACGCCAGCACCTGCTTGTCCTTGGTCGGCCCCTCGACGCCGCAGTTCCACGACCGGTTGTGGCTCTCGCCGTCCCGGTTCTCCTCACCGTTGGCCTCGTTGTGCTTGTCGTTGTACGACACCAGGTCGTTGAGCGTGAACCCGTCGTGGGCGGTGACGAAGTTGATCGAGTGGAACGGCTTGCGGCCGTCGTCCTGGTACAGGTCGGCCGAACCGGTGATCCGGGACGCGAACTCGGCCAGCGTGGCCGGCTCGCCGCGCCAGAAGTCGCGGACCGTGTCCCGGTACTTGCCGTTCCACTCCGTCCAGTTGGGCGGGAAGTTGCCGACCTGGTAACCGCCGGGGCCGACGTCCCACGGCTCGGCGATCAGCTTCACCTGGCCGACCACCGGGTCCTGCTGCACCACTTCGAAGAACGTGGACAACCGGTCGACGTCGTAGAACTCGCGAGCCAGCGTGGACGCCAGGTCGAACCGGAACCCGTCCACGTGCATCTCGGTCACCCAGTAGCGCAGCGAGTCCATGATCAGCTGGAGGCTCTGCGGACTGCGCACGTTGAGGCTGTTACCCGTGCCGGTGTAGTCCATGTAGAACTGCGGCTGATCGTCCACCAAACGGTAGTACGTCCGGTTGTCGATGCCCTTGAGGCTCAGCGTCGGGCCCAGGTGATTGCCCTCGGCCGTGTGGTTGTAGACGACGTCGAGGATGACCTCCATGCCCGCGGCGTGCAGGGCCTTGACCATGCCGCGGAACTCCTGGGTCTGCTGGCCGAGCGAACCCATCGCCGAGTACCCGTGGTACGGCGCGAAGAAGCCCAGCGTGTTGTAGCCCCAGTAGTTGCGCAGGCCCAGGTCGACCAGGCGGTTGTCGTGCACGAACTGGTGCACCGGCATCAGCTCGACGGCGGTCACGCCCAGGCCCTTGAGGTGTTCGATGATCGCCGGGTGACCCAGGGCCGCGTACGTGCCGCGCATGTCCTTGGGCACCTCGGGATGGCGCTCGGTGAGGCCCTTGACGTGCGTCTCGTAGATCACCGAGTGGTGGTACGGGATGTCCGGGCGGCGGTCGTTGCCCCAGTCGAAGTACGGGTTCACCACCACGCCCTTGGCCATGTAGGGGCCCGAGTCGAGGTTGGACAACTGGTCGGGGTGGTCCATGTCGTACGCGTAGAGGGCCGGGTGCCACTGGATGTCGTCGTCGACGGCCCGGGCGTACGGGTCGAGCAGCAGTTTGTGCGGGTTGCAGCGCAGGCCCCGGTTCGGCTCGTACGGCCCGTAGACCCGGTAGCCGTACCGCTGGCCCGGCTCGACCCCCGGCAGGTAGGCGTGCCAGACGAACGCGTCCTGCTCGTGCAGCTGAACCTTCCGCTCGTTGCCGGCCGGGTCGAACAGGCACAGTTCGACCGCCTCGGCCACCTCCGAGAAAATCGCGAAGTTCGTGCCCGTGCCGTCGTACGTGGCACCCAGCGGGTACCGGTGACCAGGCCAAACCTGCATGTGTGTGCTCCCGCCCCTCGGCCACCCCACGGCGGCGCGAGATCGTTTGCCCAACCCGGAGGTTCTCAATCCTGCGCGTCCTGTGTCCGGGGTCATTCTCGCCGACCGAACCTGCTCACGCCGCGCAACTTACCCGTCACACACCGACACTTCAGCCGTGCGGGTGGCGTGGCCGAGCATAGAGGCCGGGCCGCCGGCGCTCATCCCAGCAGGTCGTCCACGAAGCACCAGCGCCATGCCTCCGCCGGCTCGTAGGAGCGCATCACCGGGTGGCTCTCGGCGTCGTGATGGGCAGACATGTGCCGGCGCGGCGACGAGTCGCAGCAGGCGACCAGGCCGCAGGTCAAGCAGACACGCAGGTGGACCCAGTCGGTGAAGCCTCCGTCCACGCATTGCGGGCAGCCGTCGTCGTACGGGGTCTGCGCCTTGGTGTCGGTGGGGGCGTCCGTCAGGTGCTGGCAGATCAATCGTCACTCCGGGATAGCTGAGATTCTTCCAGGTCGAGATCGCGCTGCGCGCGGGTGAGCACCTCTTCGGGGATCCGCCCCTCGTTGCGGGCGGTCTTGAAGACATGGCGCTCGGCCATAATCATCTCGCGCCGCAATCGGCCGTACGCGGCGGACGGCGTCTCCTGCTCCTGGCTGCCCAGTTGCTCCCACGCCCGGTTGGACCGGGCCTGGGTCAGTCCGCGCAGCCGGTCGACCACCGATTCGGGCGCGCCGTCGGCCGCCTCCTCCAGCGCCCGCAGCGCGGCCTGGCTGGCCCGCTGCTGGACGCCCGCCTCGGCCAGCGCGTCCTGGCTGGTGGTGTCCTCGTGGACGCCGAGCCGGCGGGCCACCCCGGGCAGCGTGGCGCCCTGAATCAGCAGGGTCAGCACGATGATCGCGAACGCCACGAAGACGAACAGGTCGTTCGGGTAGCGCGGGACGCCGTTGAGGCCCGGTACGGGCAGGGTGAGCGCCGCCGCCAGGGTGACCACGCCCCGCATCCCGGCCCAGGCGATCACGGTCGGCATGGCCACCGGCGGCCGGGGCTCGCGCTCCCGGATCCGGGGGACCAGCCGGGCCAAGTACGTGGCCGGGTACAGCCAGGCGAACCGGACCAGCACCAGCGCCCCGAACACGGCCAGGGTAGCCCGGACGGTGGTCCCCACGCCCGTCTCCAGGCCCTCGATCACCCGGCGCAGCTGCAGGCCGACCAGCAGGAAGACCACCCCTTCGAGGAGGAACGTGATCAGCCGCCAGACTGCGTCCATCTGCAGGCGGGAGGTCGCCGACAGCAGGTACGGGATCCGGTGGCCCAGATACAGGCCGCACACCACCACCGCCACCACGCTCGACGTCCGCGCCTCCTCGGCCGCGATCACCACCACGAACGGGGTGAGCAACGACACGGCGTCGTCCAGCAGCGGGTCCTCGATCCGCCGGTGCAGCTTGGCCGCGCCGACCGCGAAGGCCAGCCCCAGCACGACCCCGCCGCCGGCCTTGAGCAGCACCTGGCCGCCGATCTCCCAGAACCCGACGGCGGTACCGGCCAGGGCGGCCGCGGCCACCCGGACCAGCACCAGCGCGGTCGCGTCGTTGAGCAGGCTCTCGCCCTCGAGGATGGTGACCACCCGGCGGGGCAGGTGGATGCGGCGGGCGATGGCGGTGGCGCTGACCGCGTCCGGCGGGGCGACGATCGCGCCGAGCGCCACGCACGCCGACAGCGGCGCGGCCGGCACCAGGGCGTGGACCACGAACCCGATCACGAACGCGGTGACGATCACCAGCCCGACCGCGAGCAACAGGATCGGGCGCAGTGCGTGCCGGAACGCCGGGACCGACGTCTGCAGGGCGGCCACGTACAGCAGTGGCGGCAGGATGCCGATCAGCACCAGCTCGGGTTCGAGGTGGATCTCCGGCAGTCCGGGCACGAACGACAACCCGAGCCCCGCCACCAGCAGCACCAGCGGCGCGATGAACCCCAGCCGGCGGGCCAGGGCCGCCCCGAGCACCGAGATCGCCACCAGGACGACCGTGTCGACGATGCTTCCCATGGCCAAAGCTTATGGGGGTGGCCGCACGCGAACGCAAGGAGATCGAGCCGCCCTCGCACGCCGGGGGCCGCGGTCCGGACTACCGGGTGCGGACCACGCCTGACCGGGCGATGGTCGCCGCCTGGGTGCCGTCGCCGGCAGTGCGCCCGACCACGGCGTCGACCGAGAAGACGTACCCGGTCCCGCGGTCGAGTCCGGTGATCGTGGCGCTCATCGGCCCGCACTGCGTCGGCGTGACGGTGACCCAGCCGACGGCGCGCTGCTTGCCGCCCACCAGGTCCTGGCTGATCGCCGTCACGCGGAACTGCCGCAGGTTGTAGCCACCGTCGTTGTACCAGCTCACCACCGCGCTGGTGGTCGAGGCCACCGCGGTCGCGCCGGCGATCCGGGAAAAGGCGACGTTGTTCGTGAAGCAGGCCGGGGTGGGCCGGGCGGAGACCGCCGCGCCGCCCTTGCCGCCGGCGCCGAGCGGTGTCCACGGGAGGCTCCAGCCGTCGCCGCTCGCGGCGTGCCCCGGGACGGCGGAGGGGGTGGGGGTGGGTGTGCCCTGATCGGCCACCAGCCAGGTCTTCCCGCCGGTCGCGCCCGACGGCGACGAACCGGGCGAGGACGGCGACGAGCCGGGGGACGCGGCGGACAGGCCGAGGGCGCCGCAACCGGACAGCAGCCCGGGCACCAGCAGGAGCGCCGCCAGCTGCTTGATTCTTGTCACGCGAGAGTGATCGGACGCCGGAGGCGCCGACTTTAGGAGTGCCGGTAGCGTTCCCGCGCCCGGCGGGCCAGATCCTTGGTCGCGGCCGAGTTGACCCAGGTGCCGAGGATCACCGACGCGCCCGGCACCACCTTGGCGAACATCCGCTTGGCGGCCCGGATGCCGGCCATCTGCGCCAGCTTGACGCCGAGCTTCATCATCACCCCGGACAGGGGGCGGACGGCCGAGGCGTCGAACAGCCGGGCCGCGCGTTCCCGGCCGGCGGCCACGCCCAGCGCCAGCCGCGCGGTTTCCGCGATCTTGTGCACCCGCTGCAGCACCAGCAGGTCGGTCGCCCGCTCCTGGGCGGTGGGATCCAGGCCGTACGCCGCCGCGACGTGCAGCACCATCCGCGCCTGGGTCCAGGCCAGCACGCCGAGGTCGATCACCGCGCCCGGCAGTCCGGTGGCGCCGGACACCGCCCCGGAGAGGCGGGCCAGGTTCGTGAACCGGCGCACGGCCAGGTCGGCGAGCTCGTCCGGAGAAAGGCCGGGCTGCTCGGCCCGGGTGCGGTCGGCCCAGCGCCGCGCCTCCGGTCCGAGCCGCCGCACCGCTTCCAGCGCCAGATGTTCCGGCGCGTACTCGGGGTCGGCCTTCATCCGCGTCCAGAGCGTGCCGGGCGGCCCGGAAGCCTCCTCGGACGGGGCGTCGGTGCCGGTCGGCGAATCGCTCACCCTCCCATTGTGCCGTGCGGATGCACGTGCACGACACCGTCAGCGGCCTCGCGTTCAGATTTCGCGCGGGGTGACCGATAGGCGACGCATAGGCACCGAACCCACTGAAGGCGGACGCATGACGGCCGAGGCTCCACCGATCGAGCGGCTGCGGGCCACTCCGATCCTGGTGACGGCATCGGTCGTGCAGCTCGTCGGCACGGCACTCTTCCTGATCAACGCACCCGCGGAGCACCTTCCGCCGTTCCTCGGCTGGCTGTCCGCGATGGCCAGCACGGGCGTGGCCGCGGTGGCCTGCTGGCAGAGCGCGTCGACGCCGGGACTGAACCCGGTGGCGAAGCGGCTGTGGCGGCAGGTGTCGGTGGTGGCGGCGCTGGTGATGGTCGCGCTGGGCGGGGACGCGCACCATGCGTACGTCGATCCGCCAATGAGCGGCTCCGACCACGACGTGCCCACCACCGCGCTGTACGTGTTGTCGATGGTGGTGCTGTTGTACGCGCTGCTGAGTCTGCCGGTGGGCCGCCGCGGCGAGAAGGACGGGATCAGCCGGTTCCTGCTGGACTCGGCCACGGTCGGCATCACCACCGGGATCTTCGCCTGGTATCTGACCATGCGGGCGTACGGCAGCTGGCGGGGAGCCGGCGAGAACGCTGTGCCGATGATGGTCCTGGCGTTCGTGGGCATGATCGGCTCGCTGGCGTTCGTCAAGATCGCGATGAGCGGGCTCGGTGGCCTCGACCGGGTGACGATCCGGCTGCTGGCCGCCGCGGCCGGCGTGGGCGCGGTCGGTGGCGGGCTTCTTCCGCTGCTGGTCGACCTGCACAACGGGCTGAGCGGCTCGCACGTCACCGTCCCGGCCACGATGCTGTTCGTGGTGTTCGCCGCCGACCGGCAGCGCCGCGCCGCCGCGCTGCCGCCGACGGAGCCCCGGCGCCGGTCGGCGAGTCTTCTGCCGTACGTCGCCGTGGCCGCCACCGACATCCTGCTGCTGGTGGTCAGCCACCAGGCGGGCGAACTGGCGCTGTCGGTGGCGGTGGCCGCGGTCATCCTGACGGCGCTGGTGGTGGCCCGGCAGATCAACGCGCTCAACGAGAACGACCGGCTGCTGCGCCGCAACGACGCCCAGTTGCTGCAGCTCGGCCGCTTCCAGGCCCAGCTGACGCACCGGGCGACCCACGACGACCTGACCGGCCTGGCCAACCGGGCGCTGTACGAGCAGTCCACCCGGGAAGCACTGGCCGCCTCGGAGCACACCGGCGAGCCGCTGAGCGTGGCGCTCATCGACCTGGACGACTTCAAGTCGATCAATGACCGGCTGGGGCACGCGGTGGGCGACGGCTTGCTCGTGGTGGTGGCCCAGCGGCTGCGCGACTGCGTCCGTACGGACGACGTGGTCGCCCGGCTCGGCGGTGACGAATTCGGTCTGCTGCTGCGCGGCCTGGGCCGGGGTGCGGCGGCCGAGGTGCTGACCCGGATCACCGAGGCGCTGACCCGGCCGCTCCACGCGCTCGGCTACGACCTGCTCATCCAGGCCAGTGCCGGGTTGGCCGAGGCTTGGCGCGACGCCAGTCCGCAGGAGTTGCTCCGCCGGGCCGACCTGGCCATGTACGCGGCCAAGGGATTGGGCAAGGGCCGGCACGCCATCTACGACGCCGAGCTGGAGCAGCATCAGGCAGCCGACGCCCAGCTCGGCGCCGAGCTGCGCCAGGCTCTCGACAACGACGAGTTCGCGCTGGTCTACCAGCCGATCGTGCGGTTGCCGGAGGGCACCTGGACCGGCATGGAGGCCCTGATCCGGTGGCAGAGCCCGGAGCGCGGCCTCGTCGGACCGGACACGTTCATCCCGATCACCGAACGCACCGGCTTGATCGTGCCGCTGAGTGACTGGATCCTGCGGACCGCGCTGCGCCAGGCCATCGCGTGGGATCAGGAGTACGGCGACGCCGCACCCCGCGAGATGGGCGTCAACGTGTCGGCCCGCCAATTGCGCGAGCCCGGGTTCGCCGAAGACGTACGGCGGGCCCTGGCCGACACCGGATTCGACCCGGAACGGGTGGTCGTCGAGGTCACCGAGACCGCGGTGTTCGACGGCGGCACCGCCGTGGACACCCTGCACAACCTGGTCGGCCTGGGCGTGAAGGTGGCGCTGGACGACTTCGGCACGGGGCACTCGTCGCTCGGCCTGCTGCGGGCCTGCCCGGCCGACACGCTGAAGGTCGACAAGTCGTTCGTCGACGGCATCGGCGGCTCGTCGGAAGAGGCCGTGATCGCCACCGCGATGATCCAGATCACCGACGGGCTGCACCTCAAGGCGGTCGCCGAGGGTGTCGAGACGGCGGCGCAGGCCGAGACGCTGCACCGGCTGGGCTACCGGTACGCCCAGGGCTACCACTTCTCCCGGCCGCTGCGCCCGGACCAGGTGGCGGAGCGGCTGAATGCCGCCCGCGACCCGGTGACGGTCTAGCGCTCAGCGAATTACGGGACGATCCGATAGGACATCGGGGGCAACCGCTCCCACTTGTCCTGAAGCTCGTCCAGGAGCGTCGCCTGATGTCCGCTTCTCGTTGGATCGCCGACCGGTCGCTGAACACCAAGATCCTGCTCATCGTGGGGTTGCTGGCGGTGGTCGGCATGGGTGCCGGTTTCTTCGCCGTGCGCCAGATGTCCCAGCTCAGCACCGCCGCCAACGGGCTCTACACCGGCAGCGTGGTGCCCACCCAGCAGCTGGAGAAGCTGGCCGTGGACATCGGCAGCATGCGAGCGACCGTGCTCAACCACGGGCTCAGCACGACGGCGGTGAAGATGACCAAGTACGAAGGGGACATGAAGACCGGGGACGTCCAGTTCGACCAGGACATCGCCGCCTACCGGGACAACACCGCCGCGCCCGAGTTGCTGAACGAACTGATCGCCGCGTGGCAGGGGTACCGGACCGTGCGCGATCAGCTGGTGGTGCCGGCCAGCCGGCGCAACGACGCCCGGGCGGTGGAGAACATCCGTGACACCTCGCTCACGCCCGCCGCGCTGCGGACCATGGCCGCCCTCACCAAGCTGACCGCGGCCGAGACCACCGCCGCACGCGCCGACGCCCGCAACGCCAACAGCCGGTACGTGTCGGCCCGGACCGTCACACTGGCCGTTCTGATCATTGGGTTGTTGCTGGCGGCCGCGATCGGAATGCTGATCGCCCGGGGCCTCGTCGGCCGGGTCCGGGTGCTGTCCGGCGTGATCGACGCGATCGCCGCCGGCGACCTGACCCGGACCTCCGCGACGGACGCGAAGGATGAGATCGGCGCGATGGCCCGGCAGCTCGACCGCGCCGGCGCCACGCTCCGCGAGACCATCGGTGCGATCACCAGCAGTAGTCACACGCTGGCGTCCTCGGCCGAGGAGATGTCGACGGTCAACGCGGACATCGCCGCCAACGCCGAGCAGACCAGCCGGCGGGCCGGTCAGGTGGCGTCCACGGCCGAGCTCGTCTCGGCCAACGTGGCCACCGTGGCGGCCGCGTCCGAGGAGATGACTGCGTCGATCCGGGAGATCGCGACCAGCGCCACCGACGCCGCCGGCATCGCCCGGGGCGCCGTCGACCTGGCCGGATCGGCCAACACCACGGTGGCCAAACTGGGCGTGTCGTCAGCCGAGGTGGGCAAGATCGTCAAGGTGATCACCTCGATCGCCGAGCAGACCAACCTGCTGGCCCTGAACGCCACCATCGAGGCCGCCCGGGCGGGCGAGGCCGGCAAGGGCTTCGCCGTCGTCGCCAGCGAGGTCAAGGACCTGGCCCAGGAGACCGCCAAGGCGACCGAGGAGATATCCAGCCGGATCGGTGCGATCCAGGCCGACACATCGGACGCGGTCGACGCGATCGCGCAGATCGCCGAGGTCATCGAGCGGATCAACGCCTATTCGGACACGATCGCCTCGGCGGTGGAGGAGCAGACGGCGACGACCAGCGAGATCGGCCGCAGTGTGGCCGAAGCGGCCACCGGCTCGACCGACATCGCGGACACCATCAGCGGCGTGGCGCTGGCGGCGCAGAACACCAACGGCGGCGTCAGCGAGTCCCGGCGCACGTCGGAGGATCTGGCCCGGCTGTCCGGCGAGCTGCAGACGCTGGTGGGCCGGTTTCGGGTCTGACCGGCCGTACGGAAGGATCATGCAGCGGATGGAATGAACCTGTTGAGCACGATGTTGTCTCAACATGCCCGGGCTTCCGGGCGTCGAAGGAGGTCCGCAGCGTGCTCGACCCTCAGGGGCTCTACGAACTGGCCGACGACCTGCCGGCGCTGGACGGACCGGTGCTCATCCAGGCGCTGACCGGTTTCGTCGACGCGGGCAGCGCGATCCAGCTGTCCCGGGACACTCTGCTGGAACATCTGGACGGGCACGTGCTGGCCACGTTCGACCTCGACCAGCTGCTCGACTACCGCTCGCGGCGACCCGCGATGATCTTCGTCGAGGACCACTGGGACAGCTACGAGCAGCCCTCGCTCGCCCTGCACCTGCTCCACGACCAGCTCGGCCAGCCGTTCCTGTTGCTCGCCGGCCCCGAGCCGGACCTGCAGTGGGAGCGGTTCATCGTGGCCGTGACCGGCCTGGTCGAGCGGTTCGGGGTGAGGCTGACCGTCGGGCTCAACGCGATCCCGATGGCCGTCCCGCACACCCGCCCGGTCGGGGTCACCGCCCACGCCACCGAGCAGCGCCTGCTCGGCGACCGCGAGTCGTGGCTCCAGCGGGTGCAGGTGCCGGCCAGTGTCGGCAACCTGCTCGAGTTCCGGCTGGGCGAGTCGGGCCATGACGCGCTCGGCTTCGCCGCCCACGTGCCGCACTACCTGGCCCAGACCACCTACCCGCAGGCGTCCGAGACGCTGCTCGACTCGGTGTCGTCCAGCACCGGCCTGGCGCTGCCGACCGGCCCGCTGCGGGAGGCGGCCAAGCTGGTCCGCGACGAGGTCGACAAGCAGGTCGCCGACGACGAACAGGCCGGCCGCCTGGTCGTCTCGCTGGAGGAGCAGTACGACGCCTTCGTCCGCGGGCGCGCCGGCAACCTGCTGGCCGACGACCCCGGACCGCTGCCCACGGCCGAGGAACTGGGCGCCGAGCTGGAACGCTTCCTGGCCGAGCAGTCCAAGGACGAGAACTAGATATTCGTCCGCGCGCTGGCGGCTTACGCCCGCTTCGGCGAAAACCAACCCGGAATGCCCCTCCTGTCCGATGATGAGAGGGATTCAGGATCGGTCAACGGCGAGGGAGCACGGGCGTGGCCTTATTTCGCAGCCGGGCGATGGCAGCGGCCGCCGGCCCAACGGGCGTTCCGCGCGACGTCGAGGCGCTGGAAAGACTGATCACCGATCTCAGTAGCGCCGCGGACGAGGACGCCGCCTGGCGCATCACGGTGGACAGCACCGTCGAGTCGAACGACTTCGCGTACGGCGCGGTCTGGCTCCCCGACGGCCAGGGCAACGTGGCCGTCGGGTACGAGAAGGGCACGATCACCCGCGAGATGCAAGGCGTGGTCGGGGGCATGCCCGTTCCGGCCGACGCCGGACTGGTCGGCCGCGCCTTCCGCACGAAACAGCCCCTGTACATCGGGCAGATGGACCAGTGCGGCGACTGCCGGCGCTGTCAGGCCGCGGCCAAGGCGGGCATGCAGGCGGCGGTGATCGCCCCGGTGATCCGCGACGGTCACGTCAGCGCGGTGTTGGAGTACTACTCCCCTCAGCCGCTGTACATCGACGGCCCGCGGACCGAGAAGTGGGCGTCCATCGCCCGGATCGCCGAACAGGCCCGGTTCACCGCGCTCGCCGCGGCCGAACTGCGCCAGGTCGCCGCCGACCGCCTGGCCGTGACGAACGTGGTGACCACCCTGGGCTCGGCCGCGGATCCGTCGTCGACGCTGCGGGTCGCTCTCGACGCGGTGCGGACCGCGTTCGGCTGGGCGTACGGCTCGTACTGGGAGGTCGACGAGCAGGACAACGTGCTCAAGTTCAAGACCGAGTCGGGCTCGGCCGGCGAGGAGTTCCGCAAGGTCACCCTGGCGGCCACGTTCGCCGAGGGCGTCGGACTGTCCGGGCGCGCCTGGCGGGCCAAGGACCTGGTCTTCGTCCGCGACATCGGCGAGCTCACCGACTGCGTACGGGCCCCGGCGGCCACCCGGGCCGGCGTCCGGTCGGGTGTCTGCTTCCCGATCATGTCGCACGGCCGGATCATCGGGACGATGGATTTCTTCACCACCGACTACATCTCGCTGTCCGAGTCCCGGGCGTCGGCGCTGCGCAACGTGCAGCAGCTGGTGTCGCAGCGGTTGGACGTGGTCCGGGCGGCCGAGTCGGCCGCCGAGAACTCGCGGGCGCTGCTGGACACGGTGTCCCGGCTGCGCGCGACCAGTGATGACGCCACCCGGGTGGCCGAGGAGGCGGTCAGCCGCGCCTCGGCCATGACCCACGAGGTCGAGGCACTGACCCAGGCGTCGACCGCGATCGGGGACGTCATCAAGATCATTTCGTCGATCGCCGACCAGACGAACCTGCTGGCCCTGAACGCCACCATCGAGGCGGCCCGGGCGGGCGAGGTCGGGCGCGGGTTCGCCGTCGTCGCGGGCGAGGTCAAGGATCTGGCCCGGGAGACAGCCGAGGCCACGCAACGGGTGTCGCAGCAGATCACCGGGATTCAGCACTCCGCCCGTACGGTCTCGTCGGGGATTCGGACCACCAGCGAGACCATCGGCCAGATGGACGCGGTGCAGGCGCAGATGAACGAGGTCCTCGAGGAGCAGGCCCGGATGGCCTCAGCTCTGCAGCTCTAGACCTTCGATCCACGGCTCGATCTGCCGGTCCCAATAGCCCCATTCGTGGGCGCCGGGGGTGAACCCGGCGTCCACCGGCACGCCGTGCTGCCGGCAGGTGGCGACGAAGCGCTCGTTCTGCGCCAGCAGCGGGTCCTCGGTGCCGCAGCGCACGGTCAGCCTGGGCAACCGGTCCTTGTCCGCCGTCCGGATCAGGTGGAACAGGTCCTCGTCGGAGTGCTGCACGGTGCGTCCGGCGAAGACCCGGGCGGTCAGGGCGCGGATGTGCGGACGCTGGTCCTGCTCCTGGACGTACGCGAGATCGAGCGCGCCGGAGAAGCTGGCCACGGCGGCGAACCGCTCGGGCTGCCGCAGCGCCCACTTCATCGCGCCGTACCCGCCCATCGACAGCCCGGCGACGAACGTGTCGGCGGGCCGGTCGGAAACCCGGAAGAACGTCTTGACCACGCGCGGCAGTTCGTCGGACAGAAAGGTCCAGAACTTCAGGCCGTACGTCTCGTCGGCGTAGAAGCTGCGGTGCACCTGGGGCATGACGACGGCCAGCCCACGGGCCTCGGCGTACCGCTCGATCGAGGTGTACCGGGTCCAGGCGGTGTCGTCGTCGGTGAGCCCGTGCAGCAGATAGAGCACCGGCGGCTCGGCCCGGGCGGACGCGCCGCCGATGCCGACCTGGGCGGTGTCGGACTGGGGCAGCAGCACGGTCAGGTGCGTGCCGAGTTCGAGGGCCTCCGAGAAGAACGAGCACTGGATCAACGCCATGACGACAGTCTCGACGATCCGCGCCGGTGTCGCGAACGTTCGGAAGGTGACCAGCGGTTCGCGAGACAGGCGGCGGGATCCATCCGGCGGTTTGCCGGCACTCACCTCATCCAGCTTGACGACCCTCAGCCAGCCGGTGGAGATCGGTGACCAGTTCGTCGATCCATGCCCGGGACACCGGAACCGCATGAACGCCGATCTCCACGACCCAGCGTAGGGCGTTCATGGTCCAGCACAGACCGCCGGTCACCATCTGGTCGATCACGATCTGCGGGTCGATGCCGGCCTCGTGCGCGAAGAGCGCCGGTAAGGCGTCCATTCGGACACTGTCCATTCGGCCCTGTTTGCGGCCCTCGCGCACCAAGAGGTAGAGGTCGCCGAGATGGGGGTGCACGTAGGCGTCCGACCAGTCGATGGTGACGATCCCGCCGCCGGCGGTGTGCAGCAGGTTCTTGGCCTGGAAGTCACCGTGCACGATGGTCTCGGGTTCACCGGAGAGCTGCTCCAGGCGATGGGTCATCGCCCGGATCGGGTCGTCGATGGCGCCGGCCAGGTCGGGGCGCAGATCCGATATCGCCGTGGCCGCCCGGGCCGCCACGGCGACGAGATCGGCGGTGGACCGGCGCAGACCGGCGGCCGGCGCCGGATCGCCGGCAAGTCGTAGCGCCGACTCGGCCCGCATCCGGGCCAGGACGCGGACGGCCTCCTCATATCCTTCGGCGGTCGGGCGCTCCTCGAGGTTGTCACCGCCGAGGTCCTCCAGGACGATCACCCCTGACCCGTCGTCGGCGAGCAACCGCGGCGCCGCGATCCCGAGCGGTACGACCAACTCGCGGTACCGCCGCGCCTCCCCGGTCAACTCGCCGATGCCCCGCTTCGCGATCACAGATGTTCGGGTGGCACCGTCCAGGCGGATCCGCCAGACCTCCGACAGCGCCCAACTGCGCAGCCGATCACCGCCGACGATCGTGCCGTCCAAGTCGGGAAGCCAGCCGGGCAGAGTTGTCTCGATCACCTCGGCATTCTGCCCAAGGCGCCCCGTTGTGCGCCTGCTGATTCTCGGCGTCGCCCCGGACACTCGCAGGTTGACCCTTACGCGACACGCTGAAGCAACGGCGGCGTCCTGATCACGCCCGGCAGGAGCGCGTTGACACGAATCCGCGGGCGGAGTACTCGAGGGCGGCGTACGAGTCAGGCCGATCGCGGTGTCGCGTCCGATACCGCCGGCACCGTCGGTCACGATGGCCACCCGACCGTCCAGACGGTCTGCCATGAGTACTCCTCCGGGTGCTGGGCTGTGACTGGCCGGCGTCAGCGAAGGAGCAGGCCGCCGTTGACGTCGAGCCACGTTCCGGTGACGTAGGACGCGGCCGGCGAGGCGAGGTACAGAAACGCCTCGGCCACCTCGCGCGCGGTGGCTTGGCGAGCCAGCGGGATAGCGACGTCGCGATCGGCCTGGGCTTGCTCGACCGTGATGCCTTCACTGTCAGCCGTCAGCTCCAGGCTTTGGCGGCCCATGGCGGACTCCACGAACGCGGGCGCAACCCCGTTGACCCGGATGCCGTCGGCGGCGAGCTCGAGGGCCAGGCTGTGGGTGAACAGTCGCAGCGCGCCTTTGGAGGCGCTGTACGCGGCCCGCTCCGCCTGGCCGGCCTGCCCGGTGAACGACCCCGTGAACACGATCGCGCCACCCGGCTTGGGCAGCAGCGGAATCGCGCTCCGGCACAGCAGGAACGCACCCTTGGCGTTGACCGCCATGACCCGGTCCCACTCCTCCGGGTCAAGGTGGACCGTCGCCACCTTGCGCTGCGGGATCGCTGTCGCGTGCACCAGCACATCCACTCCCCCGTGATGGCGTGCCGCGGCGGTCGCCATCAGCGCGTCGCAGGACTCGGGATCAGTCACATCAGTGACGACGCCAACCGCGCCGGAGTCCGGGTACCGGCGTGCGACGTCCCGGGCCACCGGCCCGACATCGTCGCTCAGATCGGTCAGCACCAACCGCATCCCGCTCTCCGCGAACAACCGCGCCACCGCTTCCCCAATGCCCTGAGACGCCCCCGTCACTACCGCGACCTTGCCCTGCATGTGCATGCGTGCCTCCTCGGAGAAGTGAGATCACCATATACCAACTCCACCGTTGGGGTTGGCTTCCGATCAGCGAGCACCCGCGGCTGGCCCGACTACTGCTGTGGGAGGGCTTCGCAGGCGACCTCCGGCCGGCGAGAGAGAGAGAGAGCGGACGGCCCATTACGGAGACAAGGCTGCGTCGTACGCTCACGCGCAGCGCGACGGCGTGCTCGACGACGACTTGGCGCCATCCCACCTCGTATTCCTGGTCATCGGTCTGGCCACGTGATGGTTCTCGGTCCCTCAACTCGGCCACATGCTCGCCGGCGGTCCTGCCGAGCAAGGCCGCCGACGCGCCAAGGTCGTGACTCGCAAACTTTCCCGGACACCTCGCGAGATCACTCGCGACACAACCCGGACACTCGCAGAGTTCGCGCGGGACGCGACAGTACGGGGCCGGTCACACCGGGTGGGAAAAGTCGTACCCATCGATTAGAATGTGTGTACGAAAGATGGCCTCTGAGCTGCGGAGGAGATCAAGTTCTCATGGCCCTTACGACCGACCCGGCGCCCTGATCCCGCCGTATGCCACCATGCTCGGCTTCACCCGCTACGTGGCCCGCCGCGGGCCGGCCAAGGCCACGTTCGTCGGCGGACTGCGCCGCCAGCGCGAGCGGCGGTCCGGCTTCAATCCGCACGGCCAACTGGTGAAGGCGCTGAAGGCCGACGTCGCCTTCCGCACCGGCGGCAGCTACCTGACCGGGGTGCCGACCCAGGTCAAGGACCGCTGGCGCCCGCTGTACGAGGCGGTGAGCGCCGGCGCGCTGAGCTATCTGCGTTCGCTCGGCGACCCGGCCGAGGTGTCGCTGGCCCAGACCCGCGACGCGATCGCCACGGTCGGGCCGCTCGCGGTGAAGATCAACCCGCACTTCGGCCTGCGGTACTCCGACGGCCGGCGCGAGGCGGTCCGCCTGCACTTCGACGAGGAACCACCCACCCCCGAGGCCGTCACGGCGACCTTGCACCTGATGGCCCGGCACATGGACCAGATTCTGCCCAACGCCGAGCCGGTCCTGGTCGACCTCCGCCGGGGCACGACCCACCGCCTGGACCCGTCGACCAAGCCGGCCGACGTGGAGAGCTGGCTGACCGGCGAGGCCGCCGCCTTCACGGCGATGTGGTCCGCCACCGCGGCCTGATCCCACCGGCACAACCCCCCTCCGGGCCGGCTCTCTCAGGCCTCGCGGATCCGCCCGGCCCCCCGGACCCGTCAGCCCCTCCGAGCCGTCCGCCCCCGAGGCCGCCCTGTGCGGCGCGACCCTGGAGTATCCGGAAGCGACGCCGATCAGTGCGACATTGTGCGTCATCCGGCTTGACTGCTCCCGCAACGTGCAAGTTGCGGGTCGCAAATCTCCGCGGACCGCAGTGCACCACGCACACCCCAGCCCGGCGGTGGCTCGGCCAGGAGAACCGAGCCGGGGAAGGCCGCCGGGCCGGGCGTGCCCGGCCGGCCGCCGACAGGGCAACCGACGACGCCGCGCGGTCGGTGCCAAGCGGACGTTCCCAGCGCCCGGCATGCCTCCGCGGGGGCCGCCGGGATCCGCCTTCCGGCTGACCGATGTGACCGAATCGGCTAGATTTTTTCGGGTTTCGGCGCGGGAACCGCTTAGGTGCCGCCGGGTTGCGACGATGTCTCTCGGTGTAAGCGGGGGCACTGAACGTCGGGGGGCGTTGGTCATGAAGGCAGCCACGAAGGTCGCGGGGAACATCGTGCTGGCGGTACTCGGAGTTGCCGGGTCGGCGCTCTTCCAGCCGGCGGCGGCGCAGGCGGCGACGGCGCAGGCCGCGACGCCGGTGCTGCCGAGCCTGGTGGCGTACGTCCGCACCGGAAACGTGTACGTCAGCAAGGGCGCCACCGAGACCCGGCTCACCACCGACGGCGGGTACTCGCGTCCGCGCTGGTCGCCCGACGGCAAGCAGCTGGCGTACCTCAAGGGCGGTCAGCTCTGGGTCATGAAGGCCGACGGCAGCACCAAGCGCCGGCTGACCACCCGCCCGGCGTCCGGCCCGTCGTGGTCGCCGGACAGCAAGTCGATCGCCTTCGCCTCGACGGCCTGCACCGGCGGCCCGGGCGTGTTCCGGATCTCGGCCGGCGTCACCGACGGCAAAGCCACCCCGCTGTTCCCCAAGGAGTGCCGCACCCAGGCCGTTCCGGCCGAGACCGCCGCGAGCACCACCGGGGCCACCGGGAGCGCGCTGACCGACCAGCTGAAGAACGACGACGCGGTGGCCTGGTCCCCCGACGGCACCAAGGTCGCCTTCCGCGGCGGTGCCTGCGAGGACGTGTACGACTCCTGCCTGAGCATCGGAACCGTCGCCAGCGGCGCCGAGCAGACGGTGGCCGCGTACGGCGGCGGCAGCCTGGAGAACTCGGGCTTCGCCGTGGTGCCGAACTGGCGCTCCGACGGCGCGAAGCTGTCCTGGACCGCCGCCCAGACCGGTGAGACCACCGCCGACGACCAGCCGGTGCACGTGGTCGAGTACGACACGATCTCCGGTGCCCAGCGGACCGTCGGCGCCAGCCTGGACCGCGAGCTCGCCTACGTCGACGGCACCCGCGGCGTGGTCACCGGGCAGTACCAGGGTGGTTCCTGGGTCCTGGTGGAGAACCTGGCCAGCGGCACCCGGACCGCCTTCCACACCGGTTCCCAGCCGAGCGTTCAGCCGGTGAGGTAACGATCCCGGAGAGCAAGCCCAGGCAGCGACCGCGACCGACGCGGCCGCTGCCTTTATTGTTGGCGGCCGAGATGAACAGCACCGAGAGCCGGCCGATCCGGACCTTCCACCCCCGCCGTGGCCGGATGAGCAGCCGCGGCGCCGACGCGTACGACCGCTTGTGGCCGCAGTTCGGCCTGACCGTCGACGACGGTGATCGGACCGTCCGCGATCCGGCCGAGCTGTTCGGCCGGGACGCCCCCCGCGTGCTGGAGATCGGCTTCGGGATGGGTGACGTCACCGCCGAGATGGCCGCCGCCGACCCGGACCGGGACTACCTCGCCGTCGAGGTGCACACGCCCGGCATCGGGAACCTGCTGGTGATGATCGAGGATCGGGGGCTGACCAACGTCCGGGTGGCTCGCGGTGACGCCATGGAGCTGGCGCATCAGCTGCCGGCCGGGTCGCTGGACGCCATCCACGTGTTCTTCCCCGACCCGTGGCCCAAGGCCCGGCACCACAAGCGCCGCCTGATCAGCCCGGGGAATGTGGTGCCGCTGCGGCGGCTGTTGCGCCCGGGCGGCCGGTTGCACACCGCGACCGACTGGCCCGATTACGCGCGGGCGATGGTGGAGGCGCTGGACGCCGACCCCGGTCTGAGCCGTTGTCGAACGCCGGCGCCGAGGCCGCCGACGAAGTTCGAACGCCGCGGAGCCGCCGCCGGCCGACCCATCGTCGACCTGGTCTACGAACGTCGCCAGCCGGTCTAGCGCCTTGGATACATTTGCTGATCTTACCGACTTTCCGGCCGTACGCTGGATGACGGAGGTCGGGACCATGCGGCAAGGGGACAGCACGGCGACGGCGACGATGCCGGCTGCTCTGCTGGGCGGCGGCGAGTCTCCGTCCCATCGCGGCGTGCTCACCAGCGGCGCCGCCGATCAGCTGGCCGCCCTCGTGGCCCGGGCGGCCCGCGCCGGCAGCGGCAGCATCCACTTCGTCGAGGGTGACCGGATGCGGCTCTACGGCGGGTGGGGGCTGGACGTGCCGTGGGGCGCCGTGGCGGATGTTCCGGTCCGCGACACGCTGGCCGGCGTCACCCTCACCACCGGTGAGATTCTCGCCATCGAGAACGCCGGCACCGACCCGAGGGTGCCCCCCGGCCGGCCGACACAGGTGACGGTGGGCGCGTACCTCGGTCATCCCATCCGGGACGGCGAGGGGCAGATCGTCGGAATCTGCTGCGCGTACGACCGCCACCCACGCCCCTGGACCGCTGACGACATCGCCGCGGTGGCCGAGGCGGCGCAGGTCAGCACGCTGCTGATCACCGAGCAGCGGGCGCGGCACGAGGTCGACCGCCAGCGCCGATTCCTGGACGCCGTGCTGGACAGCCTGCACGACGGCGTCACCGCCTGCGACGCCGACGGCCGGATCGTGCTGATCAACGCCCGGATGCGCAAGCTCTGGGGGCAGGCCGCGGTGCCGGCCGACCTGGACGACCCGGCGATCGTGGCCGGCCTGCACGACGCGGACGGCCGGCCGATGCGAATGGCGGACGTGGCGCTGGCCCGGGCCCTGCGCGGCGAGCACCTGCGCGACGAGGAGCTGACGCTGTCCGGCCGGACTCGGCGGACCCGCTACTACCTGGTGGACGCGCAGCCGATCGTCGGCCCGGAGGGTTCGTCGCTGGGCGCGGTGCAGGCCGTGCAGGACGCCACCCGCCGCAAGCAGGCCGAGCGGTTCCGGATCTGTGAGCTGGCGGTGACGACGGCCCTGGCCGGGGCCCCGACGGTGGCCGCGGCCGGTCCGCAGGTGCTGGCGGCGGTGGGCGAGGCGCTGGACTGGGTGCACGCCGAGCTGTGGCTGGTCGACGACGCCGCCGGGGTGCTGCGCTCGGCCGCGTCGTGGAGCGCGCCGGCCTGGCACGAGAAGATCACGGTGCCCGAGGATCTTCCGTACGGGCGGGGCCTGCCCGGGCGTACCTGGCAGGTGGGCAAACCACTGTGGATCCGCGACGTGGAGAACCCGCAGAGCCTGATCTCGCCGGGGACCGCGGCCGAGTCGAAGCTGCACGCGGCGCTGGCCATCCCGGTGCGGCACGGACTGGACCCACTGGGCGTGCTGGCGCTGTTCTCCGACGTCGTCGAGGAACCGGACGACGAGGTGATGGCGCTGATGTCCGGCATCGCCGCGCATATCGGGCAGTTCGTCGAGCGGCGGATGGTCGAGGATCTGCAGCGGCAGTTGGCCCGCAGCAAGAACGAGTATCTGGCGCTCGTCGGCCACGAGCTGCGCACGCCGCTGACCTCGATCAGCGCGTACACCGAACTGCTGCGGGAGGCCGACCCGGCGACGCTGGCGGCGGACGGCCCGGCGCTGCTCGAGGTGGTCGACCGCAATGCCGGCCAGCTCCGGCACATCATCAACGAGTTGCTGGAACTGTCCGCTCTGGACACCGGGCACGCCGCCGTGCAGCTGAGTCCGACCGACCTGGCCGACGTGGTCCGCGAGTCGGTGGCGTCGATCCGGGCGGCGGTGGAGGGAGAGCCGCTGACCATCACCGCCGACCTGCCGGCGGAACTGGTGCTGCCGGGCGATCGCCGGCGGTTGCGGCAGATCGTCGACAACCTGGTCGGCAACGCGGTGAAGTACAGCCCGGACGACGGCACGGTGACGGTCCGGCTGAGCTCTGAGGGCCGGGCCGCCGAGCTGAGCGTGACCGACTCGGCCGTCGGGGTGGCGCCGGACGAACGGGAGAAGATGTTCACCGGCCACTACCGGACCAGCCGGCCGCGGGACACGGCGCTGCCTGGTTCGGGTCTGGGACTGACGCTGAGCCGGGCGGTGGTGCAGCGGCATCACGGCACGATCGAGCTCACCGATTCCGGCGGTCCGGGCACCACGGTGAAAGTCCGGCTGCCGATGGACGTGCGCTGAGTCCCCACCCTTTTCACCGACCGGTGAAGCAGGCGATGATGGCCCCCATGACCAGGTGGACACCGGACCCCACGTTCTATCCGTCGCCGCGGCGGGCTGGTCGGTTTCGGGCTCTGGCGCCTGCTGTCCGAGCGGCACTTCCGCTGGGCCGCGGCCCGGACCGTAGATGGTCCGGGCCGTTCCCCGCTTCCGGGCCGGACCGGAAGCGGCAGCGGGTCTCAGGCCGCCGCGTACTCGGCCCAGGTGGCGTACATGGCGGCGTACGCGCCCCCGGCCGCGACAAGTTCGTCGTGGGTGCCGGACTCGACGATCCGGTGGTCGTCGACCACCACGATCCGGTCGGCGCGCATGGCGGTGGACAGCCGGTGCGCGACCAGGATGGCCGTACGCCCCTCGAGCAGCACGTCCAGCGCCGCCTCGACCCGCAGCTCGGAATGCAGGTCCAGGTTGGACGTGGCCTCGTCCAGCACCACCACCCGCGGCTCGGCCAGGAACGCCCGGGCCAGCGCCAGCAGCTGCCGCTCCCCCGAGCTCACCGACTGGCCGCGCTCGTGCAGCAGCGTGTCCAGCCCTTCCGGCGTCCGCTCGACCAGGTCGCGCAAACCGACCTGGTCGATCGCCGCCCACACCTGCTCGTCGGTGGCGTCCGGCCGGCCGAAGGCGATGTTGTCCCGCAGCGTGCCGACGAAGAGGAACGGTTCCTGCGGCACCACCCCGATCTGCCGCCGCAGCGAGTCGAGGGTGACGTCGCGCAGGTCGTACCCGTCGATCCGGACGCGCCCGGCGGTCGGGTCGTAGAACCGGGTGACCAGCTTGGCCATCGTCGACTTGCCGGCCCCGGTCGGGCCGACGCAGGCGACGGTCTCGCCCGGCGCGATCCGCAGATCGACATGCGACAGCACCGGTACGTCCGGGAGGTACCCGAAACTGACGTCGTCGAAGACGATCTCGCCCCGCACGGGAGGCAGCTCGATCGCACCGGTGCTCTGCCGCACCGACGGCTGACGTGGCCAGCAGGCCCCGGATCTTGCCGACGGCGGCCCGTGCCTGCTGGTACTGCGTGTACAGCTGGACGAGCTGCTGCACCGGCTGGAAGAACGCGTTGATGTAGAGCACGAACGCGGTGAGCTCACCGATCGTCAGTTCGTGCCGCAGCACCATCCGGCCGCCGATCAGCAGCATCACCGCCATCGCGACGAGCCCGACGACGGACGTGCCGGGACCGTAGACCGCGTTGATCTTCCCGGTGTAGTTGTTGGTGTCCTTGTAGTGGCCGACGATCTCGCGGTGCGCGACGATGTTCCGCTCGCCCCGGTTGTGGGCGATCACCACACGGATGCCGTTCAGGCTCTCGGCCAGGTCGGCCAGCATGAAGGCGATCGCGTCCCGCTGCCGGTTGTAACCGCGGTCGGCGGCGTGCCGGAACCACAGCGACATGATGGTCAGCGGCGGGATGACCAGGGCCAGCGTGATCAGCGCCAGGGTGAGGTTGTAGTGGATCAGCACGGCGGTGACCACGACCATCGTCAGCGCCTGGATGCCGAACTGGGCGAAGCCGTCCTGCAGGAGGTTCTGCAGCGACTCCACATCGGAGGTCATCCGGGTCAGGATGACGCCGCCCTTCTCCCGCGTGTAGAAGTCCAGCGACATCCGCTGCAGGTGGGCGAAGATGCGGACGCGCAGGTCACGGGTGGCCGAGGCGGCCAGCCGGGCGGTCTGCCGCATCCGGGTCGCGGTGGCGAACCCGGTGGCCACGACCGCGGCCACGAACACCGCGGTGGCGATCACCAGCACGGTCATGTTCCGCTGGGCGATGCCGTGGTCGATGCCGATCTGCACGAGCGCCGGACCGGCCTGCAGCAGGGTCGTCTCGACCAGCACGGCCAGCACCGAGGTGATCAGGTAGCCGGGGTGGCCGCGCAGCAACCGGCTGAAGGTGATCTTGCCGCCGGCGTCCCCCAGCGGGTCGTACGTGACGTGCGGGTCACCGTGGTCGGGCTCGCCCGCCTCCAGCTTGGCCACTCCGGCCGCCAGTTCGGGCGGGATGCCGGCGAACGGCATCCCGTTGGTGCTGCCGTGCCGGGCGCCGCCGCCGACCGCGGACCGGCCGCCGGCCTGGAACCCGCCGAAGCCACCACCGAACATACTCATGCGTGCACCTCGGATTCGTCCGGAGTCTCGAGACTGGCCAGCACCCGGCCGTACCGGGGTTCGGTGGCCAGCAGCGATTCGTGGGTGCCGTCCGCGACGACCCGGCCCCGTTCCATCAGCACGACCCGGTCGGCCAGGCTGATCGTGGACAGCCGGTGGGCGACGATCAGCGTGGTCCGGCCGCGCATCTGGTTGCGCAGCGACCGGTGGATGCGCTGCTCCACGGTCACGTCGATGGCGCTGGTGGCATCGTCCAGGATCAGCACCGGCGGGTTCATCACCAGCGCGCGGGCGATGGCGATGCGCTGCCGCTGACCGCCGGACAGCGTGTAGCCGCGCTCGCCGACCACCGTGTCGTACCCGTCCGGCAGCTCGCGGATGAACTGGTCGGCGCCCGCCGCGGCCGCGGCCGCCTCGACCTGCTCCCGGGTCGCCGACGGCCGGCCGTACGCGATGTTGTCGTGGATCGACACGGAGAACAGGAACGGCTCGTCGGGCACGATGCCGACCTGGTCGCGCAGCGCGGTCAGGCCGAGGTCACGGACGTCGTGGCCGTCCAGGGTGATCCGGCCGGCGCTGACGTCGTAGTAGCGGGCGGCCAGCCGGCCCAGCGTCGACTTGCCGGAGCCGGTGCCGCCGACCACCGCCACCGTCTCGCCCGGCTGGACGCGCAGGTTGAGGCCGTCCAGGGCGAGCGTCCCGTTCGGGTAGGAGAAGCGGACGTCGGAGAAGGTCAGCGCGCCGCGCAGGTCCGGTTCGACCGGGGCGGCGGGCTCGGCGATGTCGCTCCTGGTGTCCAGGATCTGGTAGATCCGCTGGGCCGAGGCGGCGGCCCGCTGGCCCATCATGATGATCATGCCGAGCATCCGGAACGGCGGCTGCAGCATCAGCACGTACGAGTTGAAGGCCACGATGGTGCCGACCGTGGTGTGGCCGTGGATGGCCATGATCCCGCCGAACAGCAGCACCAGGGCCAGGCCGATCCGCGGCAGGTTGTCCATCATCGGGCTCCACCGGCTGCTGATCTTCGTGTCGGTGACGTACGCCCAGCGGACCCGGTCGGCCGTCTCGGCCAGGGTGCGCAGCTGGCGACCCTCGGCGGCGAACGCCTTGACGATCCGTACGCCCTGGATGTTCTCGTCGACCACGGTGGCCACCTGGGCCAGCCGGGACTGGATGAGCCAGGACACCGGGAACGTCTTCTTCGCGCATGACGACGCCGAGCACTCCGATCACCGGCATGGTGATCATGGCGACGATGGCCAGCGGCACGTTGATCGTCAGCATCAGCCCGAACGCCACGACCGCGATCAGGCACTGCACGATGATCGACGGGCCGAACGTCAGGTACATCTGGATCGACCGGATGTCGGAGTTGGCCCGCGACATCAGCTCCCCGGTCTGCACCCGGTCGTAGAAGCCGAAGGCCATCCGGTTCAGGTGGGCGTACATGATGTTGCGCAGGTCGTACTCGATCTCGTACGCCGTCCGCAGCAGCAGGAACCGGGCGGCGAAGTTGATCACGCCCTGCAACAGGGCCAGCGCGATGATCCACCAGACGTACTTGGCCAGCGGGTCGACCTGCGTGGTGACGGCCTTGTCGATGCCGATGCGGACCAGGTTGGGGATCTGCACCTGCACGATCAGGCCGGCGAAGGACAGGGACAGCGACGAGATCAGCAGCGCGCGGTGCGCCTTGACCAGGGGCAGGGCGCGGCGTAACCAGGACTTGCGGACGTCGGGGTGGATGGACGCCTTGGGGGCACGGCGGGACAACAGGCGGCTCCTCTGATCGCGCAGCCCAGGTAGTTAGCTTGGCTAACGATACCTCGCGGTTCAGGGTGCCCGCAGCCCCGGACTCGTGCGCTTGCCCACACCGAACGGCGGCGGGACCACGCCCGGACAATGCGAGCCCGCCGCCGGCCGGATGCCGGCGATCAGGTACGCGTCGACCCGGTCGGTGACACAGGCGGTCCGGCCGTACGCGACGTGCCCCCACCCGTCATAGGTGAGCAGCGAGGCCGCCGGACCGAGCTGGGCGGCGACGTTCCGGGCCCAGGCGTACGCGGTGGCCGGGTCGTGGCGCGTGCCGATCAGCAGGGTCGGCGTCCGGGCCGGGCGCAGCCGGGTCTGCGGGTCGGCCGGCGGCGCCGTCCGGCCGAGGCAGCCGGTCACGGCCGACAGCGCCAGCGGCGACGCCAGCATCTGCGGCGCCCGGACGCGCAGCGCGGCCAGCCGGTCGCGCAGGTCGGCGTACCCGGTGACGGGGAACGCCCAGTCGTTGCAGAACACCGCGGCGAAGGCGTCGGTGGTGGTGGCCGGAGGCGCCGGCGCGATTCGGCCGGCGGGCGCCGAGGCGGCCTTCAAGTACGTCGCCAGCGAGTACCACTGAGGGGTGTAGAAGGAGCTGTACGCGACGTCGATCAGCCCGGACACGTCGACGCGCCGGCCGGGGTGGAACGGGTCGGTCAGCGTCCCCGCCGCCGCCCGGGTCATCAGCCGCGCCCAGACCGCCCGTACGTCCTGACCTCGCAGCACGCACGTCGGGTCGGTGGCGCACCAGGTGACGAACTGGTCGAACAGGTCCTGCACGGCATCCGTCTCGGTGCCCAGGAAGTCGTCCAGGCCGGCGCTGTGGTCCATCACGCCGTCCAGCGCGAGCACCCGCACCCGGTCCGGGTACGTGTCGGCGTACTGTGCGCCGAGCAGCGTGCCGTACGAGGCGCCGTAGAAGCTCAGCTTGGCCTCGCCCAGCGCGGCCCGGAGCGCGTCGAGGTCCCGGACGCCGCTGGTCGTGTCGGCGTGGTCGAACACCGGGCCGCTGTGGCGGCGGCAGTCGGCGTCCCGCCTGCGGTTGTAGGCCACGGCGGCGTCGTACTGGGCCGCGGAGCTGATGAGCGACGACGGCGCGGTGGCGAGCAGGGCGCTGTCGCAGCGGATCGGGTTGCTCCGTCCCACGCCCCGGGGGTCGTAGCCGACGATGTCGAACCGCGCGCGCAGGGCCGGGCTGAAGAACGACGCCGCGCCGAGCGCGAAGTCGTAGCCGGACACGCCGGGACCGCCGGGGTGGACGATCAGCGCGCCGATCCGGTGCGCCGGGTCGGTCGCCGGGCGCATGGCCACCGCCAGGGTCATCGCCGGCGAGTACGGATCGGCCCAGTTCACCGGCACGGACAGCGTGCTGCAGCGCGCGGTGTGGTCGTCGGTGCACGGCTGCCAGCTCAGTCCCGCCGCCGGACGGGCATCGGCCGGGCGGGCGCCGACCGGGCCGGTGGCGAAGACGGTCAGCATCACCAGGAACACGGCCAGGATCGGCCGGGTGGTCACTCGCACCGCGTCGTCACTCCGCCCTGCACCGCCTCCCGTCCGGTTGAGAGGACCGAGCGCCCATCCTCCGCCATCCGGGCGGTGATAACGCGCCGAAACGACGGCAATGCGACCAAAAGGTGTCACGGTGGAGATCATGAAGGTGAGGACCGGATCCGGCCTGGCCGTCGCGGCCGCTCTGCTGCTCTCCGGTTGCGCCGGCGGCCTGGACGAGCCCGCGATCACGTCCGCCTCGTACCAGGCCTGGCCGTCCGAGACCACCTCGGCGCCCGCGCCCGCCGCCGGCCCGGATCTGACGGCGACGCCGGAGGAGGTGGCGACGAAGCTGACCACCCCGTGGGGCCTGGCCTTCCTGCCGGACGGCAGCGCGCTGGTGGGCCAGCGGGACGACGGCCGGATCTATCAGGTACGCCCGGGTGGCGCCCGCCCGCGGCTGATCTACCGGGTGCCGGGCGTGGTCCAGCAGGGTGACGGCGGCCTGCTCGGGCTGGCGGTGGCCGCCGACTTCGCGAGCACCGGCCTGGTCTACGCGTACTGCACGTCGGCCGACGACGACCGCATCGTCCGGTTCAAGCTGGGTGACCAGGCCGACGCACAGGTCATCTTCAGCGGGATCGACACGTCGGCCGCCGGCAACGCAGGCACCGACCAGGCGGCCACCCACGGTGGCCGGATCGCGTTCGGCCCGGACGGCATGCTCTACGCCGGCACCGGCGACGCGGGCACCGGCTCGGCCGCGCAGGACCCGGACGACGCCGACGGCAAGATCCTGCGGCTCACCCCGGACGGCCGGCCCGCGCCCGGCAACCCCCGGGCGAACTCGCCGGTCTGGACCCTGGGCCACCGCAACGTGCAGGGGCTGGCCTGGGACGCGGGCGGCACCATGTACGCCACCGAGTTCGGGCCCGGCAGCGACGACGAGGTGAACGTCATCCGGGCAGGCCGCAACTACGGCTGGCCGGCGGTCGCGGGCAAGGCGGGCAAGGCGGCGTTCGCCGGCCCGATGGTGCGGTGGGCGCCCGGCGAGACCTCCCCGTCAGGAGCGGCCGTCGCCGGTCGCACCCTGTACGTCGCCGCGCTGTCCGGCGAGCGCCTGTGGGATGTGCCGCTCGACGGAGGGGCGCCGAAGGCCGAGCTGTCCGGGCGGTACGGGCGGCTCCGTACCGTAGCCGTGGCGCCGGACGGATCCCTGTGGCTGACCACCTCGAACACCGACGGCTCGGGCACGCCGAAGGCCGGTGACGACCGCGTCCTGCGTTTCGGTGCCCGTTGAGCGCTATTTCAGATCGGCGGGCGGTAGCGGCTGGAGGCGGGAGATCGCCGCCGCGTACTGCGCGATCTGGCGCGAGTTGGGCACCACGCCGACGCTGCGGAGCTGATCCTGGATCGCCTGCGCGACCGCATCCACGGACTGTCCGCGATGGGTCTGCATGACTTTGTTGACGGCGTAGTCAACACGGAGCTGAACCTGCCAGCCGGCGGCACGGCTGCCACCGGAGGGGGCGAGTGTTACTGCGGCGAGGGGTTCCATGCCCTGAAGTATCGGGAGGCCGGGCGCGTACCGAAACATTTGGGGGGACCGTGCAACCCGACTGCACCCGGGCCGCACCGTCCCCACAATCAAATGTCCGGGGATGCGCGTACGTCAGTTCTCCGCGGACGCGTCGGGGCCGACGTCCGACCCCTGGACCTCGGAGATGTCCGGGACCTTGGCCGGGTTGAGCCGCAGCCAGACGAGCATCAGCACGCCGAGGGCGAGCATGCCCAGACCCATCCACAGATTGATCCGCACGCCCTGGGCCTTGGCCAGCTCCGGCTTGCTCTCGAAGATGCCCATCAGGGTGACGATCACGCCGTACACCAGGAACAGGCCGCCGATCACCCGGCGCACGTCGAACAGCCGGGCCGCCGACGACACCTTCTCCAGATCCTCGTTGCGGGCGAGCAGCTCGTCCTCGGGATGCGCATTGCTGTCAGCCATGACGACCTCCGCTTACCAGACCGGGATGTAGAGCAGGAACGCGATGACGACGGCGATGCCGCCGAGCAGCGCCGGGTTGCGCCACCAGGTCTTGTCGGCCGCCAGCACCACCTCGCCGGAGGTTGATCGGCCGGCCAGTCCGTAGACCAGGCCGCGCAGGTCGTTGTCCGGCTTCGGCTTGGTGACCAGCGTGACGATCACGGCGAACACGCAGGCGGTGACGAAGGCGAGCCCGGCGCCCCAGAAGCTCTCCTCCAGGTCGGAGTTGAACTTGACCACTTTGCCGAGGTAGAGCAGGTACAGCGTGAGCGAGCTGAGCGTGCCCAGCAGCAGCGACCAGAAGCCGGCCCAGGCGGACATCCGCTTCCAGAACATGCCGACGATGAAGGTGGCGAACAGCGGGGCGTTGATCAGCGAGAACAGCGCCTGGATGTAGTTCATGATGTTGCTGTAGCCGGCCGCGATGAACGCGGTGCCGATCCCGACGATGACCCCGGCGATGGTGGCGATCCGGCCCACCCGCAGGTAATGGTCGTCGGACTCGCGCTTCTTCGGACGTACGACTGCCAGATGTCGTACGTGAAGACGGTGTTGAAGCCGCTCACGTTGGCCGCCATGCCGGCCATGAAGGACGCCAGCAGGCCGGTGACCGCGACGCCGAGCACGCCGTTGGGCAGCAGATCGCGCATCAGCAACGGGATGGCGTTGTTGTAGACCAGATCGCCTTTGTCGGCGCCGAGACCCTTGATGGTGACCAGTGCCACCAGGCCGGGCACGACCGTCACCAACGGGATGGCGATCTTCGGGAACGCGCCGATGATCGGGGTGCGCCGGGCCGCGCTCATGTCCTTGGCCGACAGCGCCCGCTGCACCTCGGCGAAATTCGTGGTCCAGTACCCGAACGACAGCACGAAGCCGAGGCCGAAGACGATGCCGATCCAGTTCGCGCCCAGCGGATTGTTCGAACCCGCCGTGTTCTGCCAGGTGTGCAACGCCGCGTCGCCGAGTTTGCTGCTCTTCACCGCCGTGGTCAGGCCGTGGATGCCGCCCACCTTGACCAGGCCGATGATCGTGATCGGCACCAGGCCGGCGACGATCACGAAGAACTGCAGCACCTCGTTGTAGATGGCCGAGGACAGGCCGCCGATGCTGATGTAGGTCAGCACGATCGCCGCGCCGAGCACGATCGAGATCCAGAGTGGCCAGCCGAGCAGCGCGTCCAGGATGAGCGCCAGCGCGTACAGGTTGACGCCGGCGATCAGGACCTGGGCCACGGCGAAGGTCACCGCGTTGAGCAGGTGCGTCGACCGGTTGAACCGCAGTCGCAGGAACTCCGGGACGCTGCGGACCTTGGAGCCGTAGTAGAACGGCATCATCACGATGCCGAGGAAGACCATCGCCGGTACGGCCCCGACCCAGTAGTAGTGCAGGGTCATCAGGCCGTACTGGGCGCCGTTGGCGGCCATGCCGATGATCTCCAGGGCGCCCAGGTTGGCCGAGACGAAGGCCAACCCGGTGACCCAGGCCGGCATCGACCGGCCGGACAGGAAGAAGTCGGCACTGTTACTGATCGCCCGTCGCGCGGCGAACCCGATGCCGAGAACCGTGATGAAGTACAACGCGACAATCAGATAGTCGAAGACATCGAGGTCGAGCTTCAGCCCGCTCGCCGCCAGCACCTGCATGGACCACCTCCGTGGGGGGATTCACGCGGTCGTCTACCCCTGTTGAAGATCTTTCACACGTGGCAAGTTCACCTACTCGTAACACGGCGGCGCACCAGCACTTCCACCCCGTCGAGAATGCGGTCCAGGCCGTACTCGAAGGCCTGGCCGCGGCCCTCGCCGCCGGCCACGTCGGCCATCGCCGCGGCCACCGCCGGGAACCGATCGGCGTGCCGCCTGAGCACTGTGCCGATGGCCGCGGCGAACTCGGCCTCCCGCGGAGCGTGGGCGGCCTGGGCGGCCAGGGTCCGGGTGTGCAGGGCGAGAACGGCGACCGTGTCCAGGCGCTCGAACCCGGTCAGGCCGGTGGGCAGGGCAGCCACCGCCTGTTCCATCCAGGCCATCTCGTGCGGGCCGAGCGGCCGCGCGCGTTGGGTGGCCTCCGACGCCCACGGGTGGGCCGCGTACTTCTCGAACAGTGCGCGGCACCACCCGGTCAGCGCCTCCCGCCACGCGGTGCCGCCGCCCGCCGGGGCCACGTCCGGAGGGCCGCCCAGGCCGCGTTCGAGCATCACCGCGATCAGCTCGGCCTTGCCCGGCACGTACCGGTACAGCGACATCTTGGTGTAGCCGAGTTCGGCCGCGACCCGCTGCATCGACACGGCGTCCAGTCCTTCGGCGTCGGCCACGGCGATCGCGGCATCGGCGATCTGGTGCAGCGACAGGGCCGCTTTGGGGCCGCGGGTGCGGGCCGGCGGGCCGTCCCAGAGCAGATCGACGTTCATCCCGGCGCCCTCCTTGCGGTCCGGCGACAACTGCGTCTACCGTACACAGAAATAACCGAGTCCGGCGTACACAGTTTGGAGACCTCATGGACGTTCTCATCTCCGGGGCCGGCATCGCGGGCCCGGCACTGGCCTACTGGCTCGGGCGGTACGGCTTCCGGCCGACCGTCGTCGAGATCGCACCGGCCCTGCGTACGGGCGGCAATTCGGTCGACTACCGCGGGCCGCTGCACCTGGGCGTCCTCGCCAAAATGGGCGGGGTGCTGGCCGAGATGCGCCGCGCGCAGACCGGGGGCACCGCGATGCGGTTCGTCGACGAGCACGGCCGGACGCAGATGGCCTGGCCCACCGACCTGGCCGGCGGCGACATCGAGGTGCAGCGGGGTGACCTGGCCCGGATCCTGTGCGAGGCCGGCGAGAGGACGGAGTACCTGTTCGGCGACAGCATCACCGCGATGACCGAGACCACGAGCGGTGTCGACGTCACCTTCGCCGGCGGCCGCGAGCGGACGTTCGACCTGGTGATCGGCGCCGACGGCGTGCACTCCGGGGTGCGCCGCCTGGCCTTCGGGCCGGAGGAGCGGTACGTCCGGCACCTCGGATACCACGTGGCCGGCTGGGACGTGCCGAACGAGTGGGGCTGGGACCACCACCAGCGGATCTACAACACGCCGGGCCGGATGGCGGCCATCGCCGGGGACCGCCACGACCCGGCGCGGGCCCACGCGCTCGTCGGCGTTCGCGTCCCCGAAGCTGACGTACGACCGGCACGACGACGCGGCCCGGCGGCAGCTGATCGCCGACCGCTTCGCCGGAATGGGCTGGGAGACGCCGCGACTGCTGGCCGCTCTTTCGTCCGGTGCCGATCTGTGGCTCGACCAGATCTGCCGCGTCGACATCGACCGGTGGTACTCAGGCCGGATCGCGCTGGTCGGCGACGCCGCCTGCGGCGCGACCATCGGCGGTCAGGGCAACGGAACCGCCACCGTCGCGGCGTACGTCCTGGCCGGTGAACTGGCCGCGGGCCGGCGGCGACCACACCGTGGCCTTCCCGCGATATCAGCAGCGGCTGGCCGCGTTCGCGCGCGGCACGCAGAAGGGCGGCAACACCGCCGGCATGTTCCTGGCGCCCCGGACGGCGTTCGGCATCCGGTTGCGCAACGCCATTCACAACCAGCAGTGGTTCATGACTCTGACCTTCAAGATCGCCGCCGACCGCAGCACCAACATCGACCTGCCGGACTACGCCTGACCCAGCTCCCGCACGGCGTCGAGCGGTGAGCTCGGTGAGGTCGTGGACGACCAGCGACGAGGCGGCCAGGGCGTCCGCGGCCGGCGGGTAGACGCCGTGCGGGACGGCGATCACGGCACAGCCCGCCGCGGCCGCCGACCGCAGGCCGTTGCTCGAGTCCTCGACCGCGGCACACGCTCCCGGCTTCACCCCGAGCTCGGCGGGCGGCCTCCAGGTAGACGTCCGGCGCCGGCTTGCCCCGCGGAACCTCCTCGGTGGACAGCGTCACCGCGAAGGCGTCCGTCAGCCCGGCCGTCGGCAGCACCTGGTCGATCAGGACGCGGGCGGACGAACTGGCCAGTGCGAGCGGGAAGGCTGCGCCGAGCCGGCGGACACAGTCGACCGCGCCCGGGATCAGCGGCAGGGCCTCGCGGTAGCGCTGCGGCCATCCGGCCCAGCACGTCCGCGGCGACCTGCTCCGGCGTCCGCGGCACGCCCACCTCCTCGCCGAGGTGGCGCGACCACTCCGGTGTGCTCATGCCCATCATCCGGTCCTGGCTGTCCGGCAGGAACTGCTTGCCGTACCCGGCGACGTACCCCCGCCGGACGTCCTCCCAGACCTCTTCGGTGTCGATGATGACGCCGTCCAGATCGAAGACGACCGCGTCGATCGTCACCGGGCCGCCGCCATCAGAAGGCCTCGACGGCCGGGATGATCTCCTTGGCGAACATCTCGAACTGGCCGTGTCCCAGACGTTGCGCACGCCACCGTGGCCGACCGAGAAGCCCAGCTCGTGCAGCCGCCTGAGCTCGTCGATGGTCTCGCCGACGCGCTCGTTCGGCTCGCCGAGGTCGAACCGGCACATCGTGGTCTTCTCGATCTCGTCGTAGTCGCGGCCGACGTCGTCGCAGTGCTTCTTCAGGACGTCCAGCTTGTGCTGGATCTCGGGCCCGGCGAACAAGTTGCAGGCGTCGGCGTACTGCGCGACGAACCGCAGCGTCTTCTTCTCGCCGCCGCCGCCGATCAGGATCGGCGGATGGCGGCCGGCTCAGCGGCAGCGGGTGGTTCAGCAGGCGTCCGAGCTGGTAGTGCGTTCCTTCGTACGGCGTCTCGTCGCCGGCGAACATCCGCATGCAGATCTGCAGCGCCTCCTCCAGACGCTCGAACCGCTCCTTGGTCGGCGGGAAGAACAGGCCCAGCCCGCGGCGACTCCTCCTCGTTCCAGGCGGCGCCGATGCCCAGCATGGCCCGGCCGCCGGAGAGGACGTCCAGCGTGGTCACCGCCTTGGCCAGCAGGCCCGGGTCGCGGTACGTCGACGCCGGTGACCAGGGTGAACAGCTTGGCCCGGCTTGGTGTGGGCGGCGAGGAATCCGAGCGCCGTGTAGGCCTCGAGCATGTCCCGCTCCGGCGGCCCGTTGACGCTGATCTGCCAGACGTGGTCCATGACGCTGATCCGGTCGAAGCCGGCCTCGTCCGCGGCCGACGCGATGTCGGCCAGGATTCCGCCGAGCCGCGGCGCCCCGTCGGGCCAGGTGAAGTTCGAGATGTGCAGGCCCAGTTTCACGCTCGACGTCCTCTCGGAGGCAACCTCCTCCGTACTTTATCGCCGGTCCCCGCCCGCCGCCTGCGCGCCACCCCGGTTACGTTGTGCAATATAACTATCACCTTGTGTGCTGAACGGAAATGGCTTTTACCGTTCTCCGCGGGCAACGGATCGTGCTCGCGTTTCGGATAGCTGGATTCCTCCCAAGTCCGAACTGCCCCTCTCTGCACCGAGTCCACGGCAAGAAAAGCTACCTTCCGTAACTATGACACCAGGCGTGGGAGCGTGTGCGAACGCGGATAACCAACCATTCATCAGGCAACTTGCCGATAGACCAAGTAGACGTCGGCAGTCACCGATTTGACGAGTTGACGGTGGGTAATCGATTGGTAAATTGGTCACCGGTGCCGCCAACGCACCAGCCGTACGGGTCGGCCGCCACCGGTCCGTCGGTCGAGACCCGCCGAGGAGCCACCGCCATGCCTCCTTCGCACCAGCGCCTCGCGACGACACGTGACAACCGTCCTTCACCGACGGTGAGCGTCGTCATCCCGGCACTGAACGAGGAGACCAACCTTCCCCTCGTCCTGGAAGGGCTTCCGCCCGTGGACGAGGTTGTCATCGTGGACGGCGGATCCGCCGACGACACGGTGGCGATCGCCCGCGAGGTCCGTCCCGACGCCGTGGTCGTCCGGCAGACGCGCCACGGCAAGGGAAACGCCCTCGTCTGCGGTTTCGCCGCGGCTTCGGGCGACATCGTGGTGACGCTCAACGCGGACGGCTCGACCGATCCGGGCGAGCTGTCCCGGTTCGTCGACGCGCTGATCTCCGGAGCCGAGGTCGCCCACGGCTCCCGCTTCCGCGACGGCGGCAGCGACCTCGGCGGTCAACGACTCGACCGGCTCGGCAACGCCATTCTCAGCCGATTCGTCAACGCGTTGTTCGGCACCCGGTTCACCGATGTCGAATACGGCTACAACGCCTACTGGCGCGCCCTGCTGCCGGCATTGAACCTTCCCGGCGCCGACATCCCCGGCCTGCGCCGCGGCGGCCACGTCTGGGGCGACGGCTCGGAGATCGAGCCGCTGCTCAACATCCGGGTGGCCGCGCAGGGCATGCGGGTGGTCGAGGTGTCGAGCATCGGGTACCCACCCATCAACGGCGTGCGTCACCACGAAGGGTGGGAGCGGGCGCTGCGCGCGACGCGGGTGGCCTTCGGCGAGTACCTGCGCCACCGGCGCCAGAGCCGCCGGCCCGTCCCGGCGCCCGCGACGGCCCGCTTGCGCTCCCGGCCCGCGCTGCCCGCCGCCGGGCGCGTCGACACCGGATCCATGCATGTCCGCGACCTGGCGCTGGGCCAGGGCCAGACGCACCCCCGGGGCTATCCCGGACCCGACGGCCGTCCCGACTCCCAGCGCTACCCCGAACCGCCGTCGCGCCCCCGGGAGATGGCGGTGGCACCGTCCCGCCCGCTCGACACCGGCGTCCACGGCGCCGCCCACGACACCGGGCGTCCCCGCCTCCTCAGCGACTCCGGCCGGCACCGCTCCTTCGACGACCACCGCTCTCTCGACTCTTTCGACGACCACCGCTCCCTCGACGACGCGCGCCGGCCCCGTTCCGCGGCCGACGGCAGCAGCGGAGGCCACGCGACCGCCCACCTCGACAGCGGCAGCCACGCCCTGGCGGACACCGGGAGCGGACACCGCCACCTGCCGGACGACACCGGTGGCGGACACCGTGCCCCCGGACGGAACAGCGGCGACCGGCGGCGCGCCGCCTCCGGCGAGGACAGCGACGGCGGCCGGCGGTCGCCGGAGCGTCCGCCGGAGATCGTGGCTACGCCCCCGACGCGGCCGGACTGGCGGGAGTCCACCGACACCGGGCAGTGGCGGGATCTGACCAGCGCGGCCCGGCCGGCCCGGGCGGAGGGCCAGATGTACGACCCGGCCGCCGAAGCCCAGCACGACCTGGATCCCGCGGCGCGGCGGAGTCTGCCGATGTACCCGAAGGCCGATCCGGTGTGGACGGAGACGTCGGGCCGGCACGCGGTGGTCGAACCAACCGAGGAGCGACGCCCGGACGGCCGGAGCATCGGCCGCCGCCGCATCCCGGGCGAGCGGTCGACGATCTGAGCCGGACGCCGCGCGCTTGAAAACCGCAGGCCGTCGCGCGGACCCGGCCTACGACCGGGAGCGAAGCCGTGGCAGGATCTCGGACCCGTAGCGGCGGATGAACTCGTCCTGTTCCGGCCCGGGGGCGTGGAACACCAGGTGCTTGAACCCCATGTCGAGGTATTCGGCGACCCGCTCGCAGTGCTCGTCGGGTCGTCGGAGCTGATCCAGCGGGCTGGCCGTCCGCTCGACCGGCAGCGCGTCGGCCCGCCGTTGCATCTCGATCGGGTCCTCGATGCCGCTCTTCTCCTCGGGCGTCAACGCCAGCGCACCCCAGTAGTGGGTGTCCGCTGCGGGCCCTGTCGGCATCGTCGTCGAAGGACACCTTGACCTCGATCATCAGGTCGAGGTCGTCGATCTTGCGGCCGGCCTTCTCGGCGCCCTTCGCGGACGGCCGGCAGCAGCGTGTCGGTGTACAGCGTCGCGCCCTTGCCGCTGGTGGTGATGAAGCCGTCGGCGACGCGGCCGGCCAGCCGGGTCGCCGCCGGGCCGGACGCGCCGATGTAGATCGGCACCGGGGTCTACGGCTTGTCGTAGATGGTTGCCTTCTCGGTGTGGTAGTACGTGCCCGTCGAAGCGTCACCCGATCGTCCTCGGTCCACAGCTGCTGGATCAGCGTCGACCGCCTCCTTGAGCCGGGCGAACCGCTCCTTGCCGTCCGGCCACTCGAGGCCCAGCGGCACCTCGTTCAGCGACTCGCCCGAGCCGACGCCGAGCACGACGCGGCCGGGGCGCGAGGCAACCGAGAGTGGCGAAGGCCTGGGCGACCACGGCCGGGTGGTAGCGGAACGTCGGCGTGAGCACGCTGGTGCCGATCAGCACCCGTTCGGTACGGGCGGCCAGCGCTCCCAGCCAGGGCAGCGCGGCCGGGCGCGTGCCCGCCGTCGTGCCGCCACGGCTGGAGGTGGTCGCTGACGAAGACCGAGTCGAAGCCGAGCCTGCTCGGCCTGCACGCCGAAGTTGAGCAGTTCGGTCGGCGGGAACTGTTCCGCCGACGCCTTGTACCCGAACCGAATCATGGCTCACGACACTATCCCGCGGCGGTGTACGCCTTCCCGGCGTCGGTCGGGGTGTCCCCGTCCTTGTACAGTCCGTAGTCGACGCTGTCGCCGACCGCGGGCAGTCGCGAACCAGGCGTACCGCTCGACGTACGACCGGCGCTGCATGCCCTTGGTGGTGCCGTTGATGAACGCCGCCTGTTGCGCGCCGGTCGGGTACTTGGGCGCTGCCGCTGAAGTTCATCAGCCCGTACTCGGTGACCCAGATCGGCCTGCCGTAGCGCTTGTGCACCGCATCGACGTACCCCAGGAACTGGTTGACCGCGGCGCCGCTGAAATCGGAGCCGTACCAGTGCAGGGTGATGAAGTCGACCCGCAGGCCCTTCTGCTCGGCGCCGGTCATGAAACGGTCGAGCCAGCCGCCGGCGAGTGTCTCCGCCGTACGCCACCGCGGGGCTGCCCAGCCGCATGCCGGTGGCCTGCAGCCGGGGCCACGCGGCGAGCGCGTCGTCCACGCTCATGTTCGCCTGGCCGGCCCTGTCGGGCTCGTTGAAGCCGAGCAGCTCCTTGCCCTCGCGCTTGGCCTGGCCAGGTTCGCGTCGGTGACGTCTCCACCTGTGCCCGGATCATCGGCACGAATTCGACGCCGGACGGCCCGGGCGTGGCGTTGTTGTTCGGCGACCAGTTGTAGTACCAGCCCGCGCCGACGTGGTGGAGGGCCTGCGTCAGGCCGTGAACGCCCAGACGCCGACGCCCTTCTTCTCCGACGCGGTCACGACCGGGACGGCGGCCCGGCTCCGGGTTCGCGTTCGCGTTCGCGTCGGGGCCGGCGTGGCCGAGGGCGATAGTGACGGGGTCGGCGGCGCGGACGGCGGGACGAGCCGCGGCCGGGGCGCCTCGGTGCTGACGACGACGGCCGCCTGCGCCGCCGGTTTGCCACCCGCGTTCCGGTAGAACACGACCGCGGCGCCGACGCCGAACACCGCGATCGTGGCCAGCGCCGCGGTCAGGACACGCCGACCCACCCCGAAAAACCCCTTGGTGACGATCTTGCCGGCCACCGCGGAGGCCGAGTGGCCGGCGACCTGTTCGGCGCCGTCACCCCACACACCGCTGCTGGACAGCGCGTGCGGGACGGGCACGAGCGCCATGCCGGCCAGCAGGCGCTCCGCCGCGACCAGTCCGGACCAGGCCGACGAGCAGTACAGGCAGTCCCGGGTGTGCCGGGCGATCCGCTTGCGCCACAGCGCGTTCGGCCGCCCGTCCCACTCGGCCGTGAGCAGTCGCAGGTCCGGGCAGGGCGGCGAGGCGGCCAGCGCCCGTACCACCACCCGGGCCGTCTCGAGCTGACCCTTCATCCGCTGGATACGGACCGCGGCGTGCTGCCGGGTCACGTCGATGGCGGCGACGATCTCGTCCCGGGTCAGCTCGCCGGAGGCCTCCAGCCACCACAGCGACAGCAGTTCGCGGTTGTCCTCGTCCAGCCACCGGGTCGCCTCGGCCGTCTCCCGGCGCTGACCGGACAGCTCCAGCCGGGTGATGGCGAGGTCGGTGAAGTCGGCCCCGGGATCGCGGACGTCCTCGGGCACGCAGGGCGTCCGGCGCGCCGCGCCGGGCCCGGTAGCGTTCCCGCACCTGCCGGACGGTGATCGCCACCAGCCAGGACCGGAACGCCTCGGGGTCGCGCAGGTCGCGCAGGTTGCGCAGCACCCGCAGCATGACGTCCTGCACCACGTCGTCGACGTCGGCGTGCCCGTCCAAAGCACGTCCGACGATCGTGTAGACCAGCGGCAGGTAGCCCGCGACCAGGCGATCGACCGCGGCGGCGTCGCCGTCCCGGGCGTCGATCACGGTCCTGGTGTCGGGTTGGTCCGGCATATCCCTGCCTCTCCTGGAGCACCATCACACACCACGACAAGGGAGATGGAGATCCGACCATCGGATAACGTGAAACCGCGGGTGGTCGTACAGAGATTAAACGGCCCCGATGCCGGGAACTGAGCGGGCCATGCGTATGTCGGTCCGGCTGAGTCTTCCCCGTGAGGTGGACAGTGTGCCCACGGTGCGCCGGCTGCTGCGCTGCGCGCTCACCCTGCTGCACGTCGACCGGCAATCCGGCGCCGATCTGGAGATCGCGCTGACCGAGGCCTGCGCGAACGCGGTCGCCCACGCCACCGGTGCCGACAATTTCGAGGTGCGGCTGGACGTCGGCGAGGGCCGTTGCGCCATCGATGTGCTCGATTCCGGAACCGGGTTCGACGCGGGGGCCGTGGGTGGCGCGTCGCCGGCGGCGCAGAGCGAACGAGGTCGCGGTCTGTTCCTGATCCGGGCGCTGGCGGAGAACGTCCGGATGCATTCCGTTCCCCGCCGCGGCAGTCGGATCCACTTCGAGAAGTCGTACGCCTGAGCATCGAGCCGGCGCGCACCCCGTGACTCCGGGGCCGGGACCCAGCGCGCCTATTATCTTGCCGCAGAGCAAATATTGCTGTTCCTGGAGGGAGTCGCTCCCAGTGTCCGATCGTCCGAAGCCCGTCGGCGCGCTGCTGCGGGCGGCGGCGCCGGACCGGCTGCCCGAGGTGGTGGCCGAGCATCTGCGCCGGTCGTGCGCCGCCAGCCGGGTCGAGATCCTGCTGGCCGACCTGACCCTGACCGGCCTCTGGCCCTTGATCGACCCGGACGGCGCCGCCGGTGGACCCCTGGTCCAGCGGTGTTTCGGCAGCCAAAACCCGGTCGTTGACACGGCCGCGGGCAAGCAGCGCATACACCTTCCGATCACCGTGTGGGGCGAGCGGCTGGGTGTCCTGCTGGCTGGAAACCGCGCTGCCGTTCGCCGGCGAGCTGGTCGAACGAGCTGGTCCTGGTGGCCGCCGAGTCCGCCATCGCGCTGCGCGCGGCCGACCGCGACACCGACCGCTACAGCGCCGCCCGCCGCCGGGCCCGCCTGACCATGGCCGCCGAACTGCAATGGGACCTGCTGCCCGGGCGGTCGCTGGGCGACGACCGGTTCCTGGTGGCCGGGCAGCTCGAGCCGGCGTACGCGAGTCAACGGGGACCACTTCGACTGGTCCGTCACCGGTGACCGGCTGACCGTCACGGTGCTGAACGGATTCGGCGACGGGCTCGAAGCGGCCCTGCTCACCACCGCGGCCGTCAACGCCATGCGCAACGCCCGCCGGTCCGGCGCCGGCATCGTCGAGCAGGCCGAACTGGCCTCGGACGCGATCTGGTCCGGCAACGGCGGCACCGCCCACGCGGCCACCCTGCTGCTCGAGATCGACCTCGTGCACGGCAGTGTCGAGGCGGTCGACGCCGGCTCTCCGAAGGCGATGATCGCGCGTGCGGGCGAGATCCGTCCGGTGTCGCTGGAGCAGCAGTTGCCGCTGGGCATGTTCGGCGAGATCCGGTACGAGACCCAGCACTTCCGGTTGCTTCCGGGCGACCGGCTGGTCGTGGTCAGCGACGGCGTGCACGCCGCCGCCCCGGGAGGCCGCGCCGCGTACGGCGAGGTGGGCCTGTTCAACGCCTTGCGCCGCACCCGGCTGCAGCCGGCCACGGAGGCGGTGGGCACGGTGATGCGCAGTCTCCAGGATTATCACAGCGGCGCCGACCTGAATGACGACGCGGTCGCGTTGTGCCTCGACTGGCGGCGCGGAAGGCTTGAACAGACGGGCAGCGGGTAGGGCTTTGGGTCACTGGCCCGACACCTCACGCGGAGGAACCGGATGGAGTCCATACCGGACTTGGCCGTGGCGATCGAGTCGGCCGCCGAGTCGCTGCTGGCCGTGCTGGACTGCGCCCGCCAGGCCGACGGCCCGCCCGTGCCGCCGGCACAGTTGCGGGTGCTGACCATCGTGGCCCGCAACCGCACCACCAACATGACCCGTCTGGCCGAGATGCTGGACGTGGTGCCGTCGTCGGCGAGCCGCCTGTGCGACCGGCTGGAGGCCACCGGGCTGTTGCGCCGGGTGCCGGACCCGCGGGATCGCCGCGAGGTCCGGCTGCTGCTCACCCAACCCGCCGGGCAGCTGCTGATCGACCTGCGGGACCGCCGCCGGGCGGCGCTGGCCGCGGTGCTCGAGCGGATGACCGGTTCCGCCCGGCAGGACCTGGTGCGCGCACTGACCGCGTTCGACTCCGCGTACGCCGCCCGCGCCGAGGACGCCGGACAACGGACCGCCTGAGACCCAGGCCGGCGGAAAATTGGCCCGCGGAAAATCGGGCCGCGGAAATCGGGCCGGCGGAAAATTGGGGCGGCTGAGATAGCGTGCGCGCATGCGTATCGGCATCGTGATCCTTCCCGACCAGCGGTGGTCGGTCTCTGCGCGGCGGTGGCGGCAGGCCGAGGAGTACGGCTTCGACCACGCGTGGACGTACGACCACCTGAGCTGGCGCGATCTCGCCGACGGACCGTGGTTCGACGCCGCCACGACGCTGACCGCGGCGGCCACGGTCACCGGCCGGATCGGGCTCGGCACCTGGGTGGCGTCGCCGAATTTCCGCCACCCGGTGCACTTCGTCCGCGAGTTGATCTCGATCGACGACGTCTCCGGGGGCCGGCTTCGGATCGGCGCGGGCGCGGGCGGCACCGGATTCGACTCGGTCGTGCTGGGCGGCCCGCAGCTGCCGCCCCGGGAGCGGGTGGACCGGTTCGCCGAGTTCCTCGGCCTGCTCGACCGCCTGCTACGGACCGACCGGGTCAACTTCTCCGGCACCTACTACACCGCCGTCGACGCCCGCACCGTCCCGGGCCCGGTGCAGACGCCCCGGCCACCGCTGCTGGTCGCCGCCAACGGCCCGCGCACGCTGGCACTGGCCGCTCGGTACGGCGACGGCTGGATCACCACCGGCCAGGACCCGGACGCCGGCGCCGACGCGTGGTGGCACTCGGTCGCGGCGCTGTCGGCCCGGTTCGATGTGGCCCTGGCCGCGGCCGGGCGCGAGCGCGAAACAGTCGCCCGCTATCTCGATCTGGATTCCGCGCCGGTGTACTCGTTGTCCAGCGCCGACGCATTCGCGGACGCCGTCGGCCGGGCGGCGGCGCTGGGTTTCACCGACGTCGTATCGCATTGGCCGCGCGCCTCGAGCTGGTACGCCGGTGACGAGAAAGTGCTGGAAACGGTCGCCGCCCAGCTCCCCGACCTCAAGAAGCTCAGCTGAGGCGGCTGCCCGTTGACACCGCGCTGACACGGGGGAACAACTGCGCTGAGGCGCACGCCGGAATCAGCGAGCAGCGCGTTGCCGCGCTGCCAGTTCAGCCCGTGAACGCTGTCGGCGAAGCCGTCAACGGCACGGGCTGAACTCATCAGCTTCCAGCGGCGCATGCGCGATCGAGCGATCAATGCACAGCCCGGTACGCGTCGCTCACGCTCTGCGGAATGCGGCCCCGCTCGGAGATCTCGTAGCCGTTTTCCACGGCCCAGTCGCGGATCGCCTTGTTCTCGTCGCGGCTCGATGCCGTGCGCCGGGCGGACGTGACCGGCCGGGCCGAACGGACGCCGCCCCGGCCGACGCGGGTGCCGGCGGCGATGAACGGATCCAGCGCCTTACGCAGCTTTCCCGCATTGGCCTCGGAAAGGTCAATGCTGTAACTCGTGCCGTCCAGCGCGAACTCGACGGTGCGGTCCGCCTTCTTTCCGTCCAGATCGTCGATGAGAGTAGTGATTACTTGCCGTGCCATGACAACTCCCGAGGGTTTTTGAAGAAGCGGGTTCAGTGTGACCCCAATGAGGCGCGATTCGCAACCGGATCAGGTTCCTTTCATTTCCCTTAATAGCGAAGGCGTTATTCACGGATTGACCGGGCTGGCTGCTAGCGCGGAGAGGGCGTTAGGGTCATCGGCATGGACGAGGGGCAGGCGGCGTGGGACGAGCAGCGCCGGCAGGCGGTTGCCGGCCACGGCGCGGCCCTCGATGCCGTCCGGGCCCGCGAGGCGGCCGAGGCCGAAGCGCTGCTCACCGACTTCGTCTCCCGGGCGGCCGAGCGGGGGTTGACGCCGGGCGTGCTGACCGCGACCTCGTACGACGGCCGGGTCACGTACCGGACCAAGCTGCGCGGCTGGTATCTCAAGTCGAACCGCTCCGTCGCGGTCGGTGCGGACGGTAAGTTCTACGCCCTGACCGTGCCGTCGTCGTTGCGCGCCCGGTTCGCCGGCGCCGACGTCGAGCCGAGCACCCCGCGGCTGGTGATCGGCGCGGGCGGCGGCGACGGCGAGACCATGCCCCTGGCGCAGCTGCTGCAGCGCCGCCTAGACGCGGGAGTCACCTGGCCGTGATGGCGCCTCTCACCCGTGGCGGACGACGCCGCTTCGTGTCCACGGTTGCCGCGGTCGCGCTGGCCACCGCGGCTCCGGCAGCCGCGATCGACGCCGGCCCGGCCGCAGCCGCGACCACCCCCAAGGCGGCCGCGACCGCCGGCAGCAAGGCAGCCGCGACCGCCGACGACAGGCGGCCGCGACCGCCGGCAGCAAGGCGGCCGCGGAGAAGGCCGACGTCCCGTGTCCCAAGCCGAACGTCAAGCCACCTCCCGGCCGCCCGCCGCGTCCGGTCCCACCGGCGGACGACCCGGTGCTGCGCGCGGTCGGCGGCGACGACCTGGCGACCGACGGCCTGGTCGTCCCGGCCGGCGCCCCGGCTCCCCCGGCACTGACGGCCACGAGTTGGCTGGTCGCCGACCTGGACACCGGCGAGGTCCTCGGCGGGTGCGGGCCGCACGTCTACGGCACCCCCGCCAGCGTGCAGAAACTCCTGCTCGCGGCGACCGCCATGCCGGTGCTCGACCCGAAGTCGGTCACCACCATCACGCCGGACGACGTGAACATCGTGCCCGGCAGCTCGGCCGTCGGCCTGGCGGTGGGCGGCCAGTACTCGGTGTCGACGCTGTGGCTGGGCCTGCTGCTCGAGTCCGGCAACGACGCCGCCAACACGCTGGCCCGGCTGGCCGGCGGCACGGGCGGGGTCGCCCGTACGGTGGCGAACATGAACGCCGAGGCGCAACGGCTCGGCGCGTACGAGACCCACGCCGTGACCCCCAGCGGACTCGACGGGCCCGGCCAGTTCACCAGCGCGTACGACCTGGCGCTGATCGCCCGGGTCGACTTCGACCGGCCCGACTTCGTCAAGTACGCGCTGACCAAGGCGACGGAGATGCCGGCCCAGAAGAAGCTGAAGAAGCCCGGCTTCCAGATCCAGAACGAGGACAAGCTGATCTTCAAGTATCCCGGCGCGCTCGGCGGCAAGACCGGCTTCACCACCCTTGCCCGGCACAGTTACGTCGGCGCGGCCGAGCGCAACGGCCGCCGTCTGGTCGTCACCCTGCTCGGCGCCGAGGCGAGTCCGTTGCGCGGCTACGACCAGGGCGCGGCGCTGCTGAACTGGGGTTTCTCCTTGCCCCGGAACGCGACCGTGGGTCAGCTGGTCGCTCCCGGCAGTCCCGATCCGAAAGGCGCCGGCCAGACCGCCGACCTCCCGCCGGCGGTCCCGGCGAAGGCGCTCACCCCGGCCGCCGCCCGGCCGGCGTCGCGCTCGCCGGAACTGCTGTCCCTCGGTGTGGCAGCCGCCCTCGCCGTCGTCCTGGCGGGCACGCCGCTGGTGGTCCTGACCACCCAGCGCCGCCGCCGGCGCCTCCACCGCACCGTCAGCACCCGGCCGTCGTACGACCGCTCGCTCAGGTGACCGCGACGCCAGGCGACCGCGACGCCAGATGACCGCGACGCCAGATGACCGCGACGCCAGATGACCGCGACGTCAAGTGACCGCGACGTCAAGTGACCGCGACGTCAAGTGACCGCGACGTCAAGTGACCGCGACACCGATGAGCCAGACGGCGGCCACGGCGAGCGCGGCCACGAACTCGACCAGCATCGACAGCCCGGCCGCACCGAGCGCGGCCCGGGTCGACGGCCACGCCCGGCCCGCGCCCAGCCGGGCCCGCTCGGCCAGCCACACGCCCAGCACGAAGCCGGCGATCAGCCCGACCACCGGGACGACGAAGAACCCGACCGCCCCCAGTAACCCACCGGCCAGCAGCGACGAAGTCGGCACCCCGGTGCTCTTGAGCCGTTGGCCCGGCCACAGGTACTTGACGACCGTGCCGGCGGCGGCGAAGACCGTGGCCACCGCGAACACCGCCCACCGCACGGAGCCGGCGTGCGCGAACAACGTCCAGAACAGGACACCGGCCCAGCTGAGCAGCAGACCGGGCACGATCGGCAGCACCACCCCGAGGATCCCGGCCAGGACGGCGATGCCGCTGATCAGCGTGACGGACCCCGCGGTGTCGGTCAGGTTCACAGCAATCACCATGCGCCCGGCCGGGACAACCCTCAACCCGGACGCGCCGCAACCGATGGACACCACAGCGCAAGCGATAACACAGCGCAAGCGATAAGGAGTCCCCCAAGATGCGTCGTGTCGTCCCGGCCGTGGTGGCCGGCCTGGTCGTCGCCGGTTGCGCCACGGCCGCCCTCGTCGGCGGCAGCCGGCCCGGCCCGGTCGCCGCCCTCGTCCTCAGCATGATCGTCGCAGCCGGCGGATTCGCCCTGCGCCGGCGACCGGCCGCCTGATGCGCAGCGTCCTCGCCGTCGCCGCCCACCCGGGAGACCTGGCCGCCGGGTGCGGGGGCACGCTGGCCGCGCACCGGGCCGCCGGTGACTCGGTGGCCATGCTGGTGCTCTCGGGTGCGTCGGCGGAACCGGCTGCGCGCTCGCTGGACTGCCTGCTCGTCCAGGCCAAGCTGGAGTCGCTGACCGAACCGGTGGAGACCGTGGCGGCCATCGAGAACGTGCTCATCGGCGTGGACGCCGATGTGGTCTACGTGCACGCCCCGGAGGACTCCCAGGGCGAGCACCGGGCGGTGGCGGCGGCGACCCTGTCCGCGGCCCGCCACGGCCGCCGGGTGCTGCACTACCGCGGGACGACCACGCTGCGCTTCGAGCCGTCGGTCTTCGTCGACATCACGCCGTACCTGGATCTGAAGAACGCCACCGTGCTCGACCCCGTGACGGAGACCGCCTCGGCCCGGCACTTCGGCGCGCTCGCCCGGGTCCGCTACGCCGAAGCCTTCGCACCTACCCGATTCGTCTGGGACGTCTGACTTAAGCAACAACCGACAGGCAACCGAGCGTCACCGTCCCCTGCACTTCGCGTCCAACAAAGTTCTCCCTTGTCAGCCACGACATACGGGGGAATTCAATGACCACCATCGCCACGCACTCTGCCGACCTCGCCGCCGACACCGCTGCCGCGACGACGGTGCTCTCCGCCGCCGAGCAGGAAGAGCTGATCCGCGGCCACATGCCGCTGGTCGGCCACCTGGTCCGCGACATGCTCACCCGCATCCCGAACCACATCCACCGCGACGACCTCACCAGCGCCGGCCTGCACGCGCTGGTCACTGCCGCCCGCAACTGGGACCCGGACCGGGGCATCCCGTTCCACCGGTTCGCCGCCACCCGCATCCGCGGCGCCATCCTGGACGAGCTGCGCGGGCTGGACTGGGCGACCCGCTCGGTGCGGACCAAGGCCCGCGCCACCGACACCACCCGCGCCGGTCTGACGACCACCCTCGGCCGTACGCCGACCAACGAGGAGCTGGCCCAGGCGCTCGGGACCACCACCACCGACCTGAACCAGACCGACAACGACGTGCAGCGGGCGACCGTCCTGAGCCTGCAGGGCTTCACCACCAGCAGCGCCGACGACCTGGTCACCGAGCCCAACCCGGGCCCGGAGGAGATGCTGCTGCGCCGGGAGCGGATCGGCTACCTGCACCATGCGATCGCCTCGCTGCCCGACCGGCTGCAGCTGGTCATCACCGAGTACTTCCTGAACGAGCGCCCGATGGCCGACATCGCCGCCGACCTCGGCGTCACCGAGTCCCGGATCAGCCAGCTCCGCGCCGAGGCGCTGTCCCTGCTCAAGGACGGCATGAACACCCACCTCGACCCCGACATGGCGCCGGCCCCGGACAACCCGGAGAGCATCACGGCCCGCCGCCGCGCGTCGTACTACGCCACCATCGCCGGCAACACCAGTGTCCGCAGCCGCCTCTCCCTCACCAACCCCCACGGCCACCTGGTCGCCTCGGCCGCCTGACGTCTGTTGTGCGCAGGGCCCGGACCGTCCGACGGTCCGGGCCCTTCAGCATCCGTACGACCGGACCGGAGTCCCCGATCGGCACGCGCCGGCCGACCGCTCCTCCAGGCCGGGGACGCGCCTCCCGCGTGAGCGCGGGGCGGAGGTGCGCACCTCTATGGTGGACCGATGGCATCGGTCAGGCAGGTCCAGGTCACTTTCGACTGCGCGGACCCGGAACGGATGGCCCGCTTCTGGGGCGAAGTGCTGGGGTACGTCGCGGACGAGGATTCGGCGTCCGATCCTTCGGGCTCCGGCCCTCGCCTGTACTTCCAGCGCGTGCCCGAGGGCAAGGTCGTCAAGAACCGGGTACACCTCGACGTCCGGGTCGGCACCGGACTCGTGGGTGAGGAGCGCCTGGCCGCGCTCGAGGCCGAATGCGCCCGGCTGGTCCCGCTCGGTGCGGTGCGTGGCCGGCTGCTGCTCGCCGACGACGAGAACGAGTCCTGCCAGGTGATGCAGGACATCGAGGGCAACGAGTTCTGTCTGGACTGAACGGCGATCAGGCCAGCGCGTTCAGCTCCTTGGGCAGGTCCTGGGTGTGCAGCACCCCGAGGCGGCGGGTGGCCCGGGTGACCGCGACGTAAAGGTCGCTCAGCCCGCGCGGGCTCTGCGCCAGGATCTCCTGCGGCTGCACGACCAGCACCGAGTCGAACTCGAGCCCCTTGGCCTGCTTCACCGTCATCAACGCCACCCGGTTGAGCAGATCGGGCTGCTCCCCCACGGCCGCCGACGGGATCGCCGCCACCAGCGCGGCGCCCAGCTCGGACTCGCGCCCGGCCGGCACCAGCACTCCGACGCGGCCGTCGCCGACCTCGGCCGACTCCGTCCGTACGGCGTCGACCAGAGCCCCGGCGAGCGCGCCCGCCGGCACCCGGCGCGCCCACGGCGCGACGCCGGCCTCCCGCACCGACCGCGGCGGTTGCAGCGACGGGTCGATCGCGGACAGCACGTCGGCCGCCACCGCCATCACCTCGGCCGGGGTCCGGTAGTTGACGCTGAGCTCGGTCAGCCGCCAGCGCTGCGCCACGTACGGCTCGAAGACCTGGTCCCAGCCGGTGGTGCCGCCCAGCTCGCCGGTCTGCGCGACGTCGCCGACCACGGTCATCGACCGGCTCGGATCCCGGCGCATCAGCAGCCGCCAGGCCATCGGCGACAGCTCCTGCGCCTCGTCCACGATCACATGGCCGAACACCCAGGTCCGGTCGCCGGCGGCCCGCTCGGCCGCGGTCCGGGTGTCGGTGACCTCGTGCCGCTCGACGAAGCTGCTGGCGTCGACCACGTCGATCGCGGACAGCACCTCCTCCTCGGCGTCGTCCTCGAAGTCCAGCGACCGGGAACCCTCGACGATCTCGAGCACGCCCTCGGCGTACTCGATGGCCTGCCGCCGCTCGTGCGCGGCGAGCTGGCGGGCCGCGCTCTCGTCCGCGCCGAGCAGGTCGGCCAGTTCGTCCAGCAGGGGCACGTCGGCCGGGGTCCAGGCGTGCCCGACCGGCCGCCAGAGCAACTCCCGATCCTCCGCCGACACGCCCGCCGCGTCCAGCCGCTCGACCGAGCCGAGCAGCTCGCGCAACACCCGGCGCGGGGTCAGCACCGGCCAGAACTCGTACAGCGCGCGCTGCACGTCCTCGTCCTCCCGCAGTTCCCGCCGGGTCTCGGCCAGGTCGGCCTCCTCCAGCAGGTTCTCCCCGCCCAGCGGGTCGGCGCCGATGCGCTCGGCGATCTGCAGGCGAGCGCGTGGATCGCCTCGGTGACGAACAGCTGGCGGGCCACGTTGTGTGGGCGGCCGGACTTGCGGGCCACCGCCCGGGCGTCCTCGCACACCGCCCGCTCGATGCGCAGCGGGTAGCCGTCGTGGTCGACCTCGACGAACTCGTCGGGCACGGTCTGCCGGTCCCGAACCGCCGCCTTGAGCACGTCCAGCATCGACAGCCGGCCCTTGAGCTCGGCCGTCGCCGGCCGTTCCTCGTGCTCGGGCGCGGACGCCCGGGAACATCTCCCCCATCGTGGCCAGCAGCACGCCGGTCTCGGCCAGCGACGGCAGCACCTGCGAGATGTAGCGCAGGAAGGTCGCGTTCGGACCGAGGATCAGCACGCCCTGCCGGGTGAGCTGTTCGCGGTAGGTGTAGAGCAGGTACGCCGCCCGGTGCAGCGCCACCGCGGTCTTACCGGTGCCGGGGCCGCCCTGAACCACCAGCACGCCGGGCAGGCCGGACCGGATCACCTCGTCCTGCTCGGCCTGGATGGTCTCGACGATGTCGCGCATCCGGCCGGTGCGCTCGGCGGTCAACGCCGACAGCAGCGCCGCCTCGCCGGTGACGTCCTCCCGCCCGGCGCCGGCTGCGGACGCCAGGTCGAGCACCTCGTCGTCGATGCCGGTCAGCACCCGGCCGCGGGTGCGCAGATGCCGGCGCCGGGTGACCCCGTCGGGCGACACCGCGGTGGCGAGATAGAACGGCCGAGCCGCGGGCGCACGCCAGTCGATCAGCAGCGGGTCGTCGTCCCGGTCGGCGGGGAACAGCCCGATCCGGCCGATGTAGCGCGGATTTCCGGCGTCGAAATCGAGCCGGCCGAAACACAGGCCGTTCTCCACCGAATTCATCTGGGCCAGTTGCTCGGTGTAATGGGCCCGGGTGGCCTCGCGCTGGGTCCGGCCCTGCGGGGTGCCGCCACCCTCCAGCAGGATCGCCCGCAGCCGCTCGTCGGCCTGGGTGCGCAGCTCATCCAGACGGGCGTACAGACCGTCGAGGTAGTCCTGCTCGGCCCCGATCTCGGCGTGGATTCCGGGCTCCAGCCCGGGGCTGAGCTGGGGATTGATCCCGGAGTTGAGCTCGGTGCGGATTTCGGCGTCCGAAGGCGTTGACAATGCCGCTCCCTGTCGTGGTACCATTTCGCACCGTGGGCGACCGTTATTCGGTCGCTTTTTCTATTGGCGTTCGCAAACGCTCAGAATAGCCGATGGCGCGCTGGTCCGGCATGTCTGTCGTCCGGGTCACCCTCTCACCCGGAAGTGTCAGGATTCCGTCATCCATCGCTCGCGGCCGTTACGTCGAACGGCCCAGCGGGATTAACCCCGTCATGACCCACATCCCCCCGTTCCGACGTCTCGGCGCGCTGGCCCTCGCCGGTGCCGCCGCCCTCACCTTCACCGCCGCCTGCACCGACGACCGGCCAAGACCCCGGCGGGGAACGCCGCCGCGGCCGCCACCGGTGGCCCGGAGGCCAAGACCATCGACGCGGCCAAGGCGGCCGCCCAGACCGTGTTCGACCGGTTCGCCGGCGGCGACTTCGCCGGCGCCTGGGACATGTACGACGCGGCCGGCAAGAAGGCGATCAGCCAGGCCGACTACGTCAAGCTGAACCAGGTCTGCTCCCGCAAGGGCCTGGCCATCCAGCTGACCAGCGCGCGGATGGACGGCCCCGACCGGGCCATCGTGATCGCCAAGCAGCTCGTGGCCGCACAGTCGTACACGATGGTGTACGAGAACAACGCGTGGAAGCTGGAACCGGCCAAGGAAGGCCTGGCCCTCTACGCCCAGGGTGCCGCGAAAGCCATCGCCGCCCAGAAGAAGGCCGGCACCTGCGCCAACAACCCGAGCTAGCCGCGCTGATCAGGCGGCGACCGGCACGCCGTCGAGCCCGGTGAGGGCGAGGCGGCTTCGCAGGTCGCCGCGGGCGGCGATCTGGTCGTAGTAGGCGGCCCGGCGCCGGGCGATGCAGCCTTCCCGGGCCGACTCCGCCTCCGGCGACGGCTCCAGGTGGGTGTTCAGCCCGTCCCGGAGCAGCTGCAGCGCCTCCGCCCGCAGCTGCGACACCCGGGACTCGGTGACGCCCAGCTCGATCGCGATCTGCGCCATCGGCCGCTCCTCGAAGAAGTAACCGACGACGACCGCGCGCAGCCGCTCGGGCAGCACCTCGACGGCGTGCTGAGGTAACCCACGCGCTCCCGGCGGATCAGCATCTCCTCCGGACCGGCGCTGGGCTCGGTGACCAGGTCGTCGGCCGCGGCGGTGGCGAAGCCCTGCAGGCTGAACACCACAGCCCGCTGCACGTCGTCGTCGGCCGACTCGATGTCCGCCACCGAGCAACCCAGCCGGTCGGCGACCTCGGTCACACTCGGCGTCCGGCCCAGCTCGGCGGTCAGCTCCTGACGAGCCCCGTCGGTCCGCCGGGCGCGCCGCCGCACCGAGCGGCTCGCCCAGTCCAGGCCGCGCAGCTCGTCCAGCAGCGCACCGCGGATCCGGGTGGCCGCGAACCGCGGGAACGGCACGCCGCGATCGGCGTCGAAGCTGCGGGCGGCGCCGACCAGCGCGCGCGTACCCGGCCGACATCAGGTCGTCGCGGTTGACGTGCGACGGGACCCGGGCCAGCATGTCGCGGACCAGGTGGCCGACGAGCGGCATGTGCGACCGGACGACGTCGTCACGGCGGCGGTCGGCCGATTCCAGTGCACTCATGGGGGATCTCCTCGGCGTACCAGGCCGGGTGGGGGCGGTTCCCGGCGCTGAGGAGAACGGTGCGGTCGCGCTGAGTGCAGAACGGGTCGATTGCGGGTGCGAGCGGGTTGCGCCCGGAGTCGCGTACACTTGATCGCAGTGACTCGCGCCGGCGGCGCCTGCGGGTGACTTGGCAGCAGGTGGACTTGGCTGGGGGTGACTCAGCCGGGTGGGTCACCTGGCTGATCGACCGCCACGCGCCGCGACCGTAACGGCCTGCGCCGGGCGGGACGACCCTTCAGACGTTCGGAGTTCCTTACTTCATGGCCACATTCACCGACCTCGGCGTGCCCGCCGTCCTCGTCCGGGCGCTCGCCGCCAAGGCATCACCACCCCGTTCCCGATCCAGTCGGCCACGCTGCCCGACTCGCTGAGCGGCCGCGACGTGCTCGGCCGCGGCCGGACCGGGTCCGGCAAGACGTACGCGTTCGCCATTCCCGTGGTGGCCCGCCTGGCCGCCTCCCGCACCAAGCGGCTGCCCGGACGCCCGCGGGCGCTGATCCTGGCGCCCACCCGCGAGCTGGCGACGCAGATCGAGGCGGCGGTCGCGCCGCTGGCCGCGGCGGCCGGGCTCAACACGCTGGTCGTCTTCGGCGGCGTCGGGGCCGGTCCGCAGATCCGCGGCCTCAAGGCCGGCGTCGACATCCTCATCGCCTGCCCCGGCCGGCTCGACGACCACATCCGCAGCGGGCACGCCTCGCTCGGATCGGTGGAGATCACCGTGCTGGACGAGGCCGACCACATGGCCGACCTGGGCTTCCTGCCCGTCGTCCGGCGCCTGCTCGACGGCACTCCGCGCGACGGGCAGCGGCTGCTGTTCTCGGCCACTCTCGACGCCGGCGTCGACGTGCTGGTTCAGCGCTACCTGCGCCGGCCGGTCACGCACCACGTCGACGCGGTCGACGAGGCGCCGGTCGAGATGAGCCACCACGTCCTGCACGTACGGACGGACGACCGTTTCGACGTGCTGCTCGACTTGCTGTCGGCCCCGGGCCGGTCGATCGTCTTCACCCGGACCAAGCGACGGGCCAAGATCCTCACCCGGCAGCTCAACGAGGCCGGCGTGCCGGCCGTCGAGCTGCACGGCAACCTCGCGCAGAACGCTCGCGACCGCAACCTCTCCGCCTTCGCCGGCGGCACCGCCCAGACGTTGGTGGCGACGGACATCGCCGCCCGTGGCATCCACGTCGACGACATCGCGCTGGTGATCCACGCCGACCCGCCGATGGAGCACAAGGCCTACCTGCACCGGTCCGGCCGGACCGCGCGGGCGGGGGCGGTGGGCACCGTGATCACGCTGATGACCGACGACCAGCAGCGGGATGTGCGCGATCTCACCCGCAAGGCGGGCGTCCGCCCGACCACCACGCGGACCCGTCCCGGAGACGCCCTGCTGGCCGAGCTCGCCCCGGGCGAGCGGGTGCTGGCCGCCCCGACGTCCTCGCCGGTGGCTCCGGCCCCGGCCCAGTCGCAGGGGGACGGACGACGCTCCGCGGGCTCCGGCCGGCGGCGCGGTGGCCGGCCCAGCGCCGCCCCGGCCGCCCGTTCCAGCTCGTCGACCGCCCGTTCCAGCTCGTCGACCGCCCGTTCCGGTTCGTCGGCCGCCCGTTCCGGTTCCGGTTCGTCGGCCGGCGGGGTCCGGTCGGGCTCGTCGGCTGCCTCGCGGTCCGGCTCGGCCGGTGGCGCCCGCTCCGGCGCGTCGGGCAGCGCCCGATCCGGCGGAACTCCGGCCGGCGGGCAGCCCCGGCAGGGCGGCGGCGTGGCCGCTTTCTCGTCGAGCACCCGCGCGGGCAGCCGTCGCAGCCACTGACCTCAGCTGGGCCTCCGGCCGTCGTGGACATTCGTCCGCGGCGGCCGGTGGTCTCTCACGCCACGGTCAGGCGGATCGTCCCCACCGTTCCCGCCGACCACCTCGGTCACCCGGCCGAGCCGGGACACGGACATCAGCTCACTTCAGCGGAACATCGACCGCGATCTCGTCGCCGAGCAGGTACCCGTCGCCGAGCGGCAGATCGTCGCCGCTCCAGAACCGGCCCGGGTCGTACCAGTTGGGGTTGCGGCCCGGCGGTAGCAGCCCCATCTCCTCGTACGTCACGGCGACCACCTCGGCGCAGTACGCGGTCTCCAGCGCCGACTCGGCCGCCTCCCTGGGCCGCCACGGCGCGCGCACCTTCGGCAGCCGCCCGCGCACCCACCGCCAGGCCAGCTGCGCCGACGACGGGAACGGGGTGCCGTCCAGCCGGGCCACCGTGCGCAGCGCCCCGTCCTCCATCTCCGTGGTCACCGGCGGGTCGAGCTGCCGCAGCCAGCCCCGCTGACCGTACCGGTGGGCCCACACCGTGACCGCGTCGCGCAGGTCGTGCAGCTGCACGCCGCGCTGGAAGGTGCCGGACCACAGGTCGGGCAGCGACTTGCCCAGCTCGGCGTGCCACATCAGCGGCGGCATGTCCTCGATGACCAGCGACATGCCGACGTGGTTGACCGGGCTGTTGGTGAGCGCCTGGATGGCCCGGTCCGGTCCGGACCGGCCCCGGAAGATCCAGATGTCACCCGTACGCGTCAGGTCGATGGCCTCGTCGAGGCTGATGTCGGCGTCCACGTGTCTATCCTCAGCAGATGCGTTGGTGGAAGGTAGTGGGATTGGCCGGACTGGCGGGCGTCGCGGCCACGGGCGTGGTGCTCGCGCGGGCGGAACGGCGGCGGCGGGCGTACACCCCGGACGAGATCCGGGACCGGCTGCACGCGCGGGTGGCCGAGGCTACCGAGCCGGACAAATAGCTCAGACGACATCGGTGTCCCGCAGCAGCGACCACAGCCCGGCCCCGTCCGGCGCCGAGAACCAGGTCTTGCCGCCCGAGCCGACCGCTTCCGGCTTGCCGGCCGGACCGGGCATCGGCGCCGGCCAGCACCGCCTGGGTCGGCGACAGCCGGCGGATCGCGACCGCGGCCACGTTTTCCGGGTGGGCGTGCGCGAACTCGGAGTAGATCTCCTGGTCGTGCTGGCCGTCGTCGCCGATGAGCAACCACCGGATGTCGCGGGAACTCGGCCGCCAGCCGGCGCAGCGTGCTGCGCTTGTGCTCCTGGCCGCTGCGGAACCAGCGGTCCGGCGTCGGTCCCCAGTCGGTCAGCAGCAGCGGCCCGGCCGGGTACAGGTGCCGGGACAGGAACCGGCTCAGCGTGGGCGCCACGTTCCACGCGCCGGTGGAGAGGTAGAACACCGGCGCGCCCGGGTTCGCGGTGACCAGCCGCTCGTAGAGCACGGCCATGCCGGGCACGGCCATCCGGGCGTGCTCGTCGAGGACGAACGTGTTCCACGCGGCCAGCAGCGGCCGGGGCAGCGCGGTCACCATCACCGTGTCGTCGATGTCGGAGATCGACGCCGAACGTGCACGCCGGGTCGACCACCCGGACCGGCGCCTCGGCCGGCTCGGCGCCGTCGGTGGTCAGCCGCACCCTGGCCCAGCCGGCTCGCAGCTCGCCCTTGACCACGCAGTCGACGTAACCGCTGCGGTCGGTGCGGGTCTCGGTGACCTGGTCGCCGATCTGGATGCGGACGATCGCGTTGTGCACCGGCGAGGTGGTGAAGCTGCGCCAGCCGCGGACCTTCTCCAGCTCCGGCGGTTGCGGCCGCCGGCGGGTCAGCACGACCCGGGCCATCACCCGGGCCCAGGCCGGCGAGCCGTATCCGGTGTAGGCGGTGATGACCGGGTGCCAGCCGCGGCTGCCGCAGCCGGCGCTCGACGATCTCGTGCAGCGCGTCCTCGATCCGCGCGGCCCGGTGCAGGCGGACCGCGGGCGGTGGCACCCGCCGGGTTGATCGCCACCCTCGTCTCCTGCCTGTCCGTGGTCGGTGTCCCTGGTGACGGTACCCGGACGGTGCCCGGACGCGCGGCCGAACGATACCGGTCAGGCCGCTATCGGGTGACGGCTGTCCACTGTCGACCGAATCGGCAGCACGCCGGTGTCCCACTGCTCGGCCCACCAGACTCGCCTCGCTGGTCGCTGACCGGTTCGGCGACCTGCGCGGCCGCCGGCCTCGGCGCGCAGGCAGCGCAGCGCGTCGGCTGCGGTCTCGGCGGTCCGCCAGGCCGCCGTTCCCGGCGCAGGCCTCCTGCCAGGACCGAAGCGGTAGGTCGCGGATCGCGTTGCGCGAGCGCGGCCTCCTGCGCCACCGGGTGCAGCCGCGGGTTCCAGCCCCGGTGCGCGAGATCTCGTTGAGCTGGGCGATCGAGATCTCGTGCCGCCGGCAGGCTGCGGTCGCGGCGCGGTGCAGGTAACGCTCGCGGTCGGCGTTCTCGGTCCGCGGGCGGCTCTGCGTGATCATCGGGTAGGCGGCGGCCGCGTCGAGCCGGCGGGCGGCCCCGTCGGCCTCCTCGTACGCGGCCCACGCGTCGTCGACGGCGTCGCTGGCGATCTCCCACTCGCCCGGCGGCGGGCGGCGGTGGCGGCGGCTCGCTCGGCGGCGACGGCGACCTCGGCGGCGAACCGAGCCACGTCGTCGGGAACGGCCGGACGGTCGGCGACGAGCCGCCCGCCGGGGTGCGTCCGGGCGGGCTCGGCGGCCCGGGTCGGCACCCGGGGCCGGGCCGGCACGACGGCCAGCCGGCGCCATGTCGACGGCAGCAACAGAGCGATGCTGATCATGGCGATCACGGCGACCAGAGTACAGCCAGATGAGCGAGGGCTTGCAGGACTGATTTCCACGGCGACACCTCGCGGGAAGGCTTCGGTCAGGGTTGCGCGGGCAGGGCTGCGCCCGGATGAAGCCGCCACGGAAGTCGGTGGTCCGTGGCGCAGGGTGGGGTTCGGAAGGTCAGGCGCCGGTGGCCGGGGGCCCGCGTGACCCGTACGCGCCCGGCCGGACCCCGGCCGGGACGTCCACCGCGGCTTGCGGGACAACGGCGTACGCGCCGCCAGCACGGCTCGACCCGGTCGGCGGCCCGGACCGCATGGCTGCCGGCGGCGGCCGGAGCGACCGCAGCAACCGGGGCGGCGGCCGCAGCAACCGGGGCGGCGACCGCAACAACCGGAGCGGCGGGCGCAGCCACGACGACGGTGACCGGAGCGGGCACGGCGGGCTCGGCCACCGCGGCATCCGGCGCGGCCGGGGCCAGGCATCCCAGCGCCAGCATCGCCAGACCGGTCAGGAACCGCAGAAGGCGCTGCCCGTCCCAGTGACGGGGAAGAAGGCGCGCCACGGTCAGCCACGATGAACAACTTACCGGTCTGGATCGCTACCTGCACAGATCGCAACGCGGTGCGACGTTCGTCCCGCTCGGGCGAACCCGGCGGTGATTCACTCGGCGAGCCGCAACCGCCGGCGCGAGGGACCATGGACCGTGCACATCGAGGAGCGGGTGGCCGAGCTGCTGGCCGAGTGGGTCGCCGACCGGGCGGCGTGGTCGTGCTGAGCGGCGCCGGGCTGTCCACCGAGTCGGGCATCCCGGACTACCGGGGGCCGTCCGGCTCGGCCCGGCGCGGCACGCCGATGACCTACCAGACGTTCACCCGCGATCCGGTCGCCCGCCGCCGCTACTGGGCGCGCAGCCACCTCGGCTGGCGCACGATCGGCGACGCCGCGCCCAACGACGGGCACCGCGCGGTCGCCCGCCTGCAGCAGCTGGCCGTGGTCGACGGCATCATCACCCAGAACGTGGACGGCCTGCACCAGGCCGGCCGGCGCGCACGGGGTGGTCGAGCTGCACGGCAACCTGGCCCGGATCGCCTGCCTGGACTGCGGCGCCAGCTCGCCCCGGGCGAGTCGCAGCCCGGCGCCTGGCCGAGGCCAACCCGGCACTTCGCCGCCGCCGCCACCGCGATCAACCCGGACGGCGACGCCGAGCTGGACGACGCCGAGCTGGACGGGTTCGCGGTGGTCGACTGCACCGGCTGCGGCGGCCTGCTCAAGCCGGACGTCGTCTACTTCGGCGAGACGGTGCCGCCGGACCGGGTGAGCCGCAGCTTCGCTCTGGTCGGCGCGCGCCCGCACGCTGCTGGTGCTGGGTTCGCTCGCTGACCGTGATGTCGGGGCGGCGCTTCGTGCTGCGCGCGGCCAAGGACGGCATCCGGGTCGCGATCGTGAACCAGGGCGCGACCCGGGGCGAGCCGTACGCGGGCCTGACTCGTCGATGCCCCGCTGGGATCGGTGCTGCCCGAGATCGTGCAGCGAGTCGAGAGTGCGACCGTTCGATCGCGTAAATCCACATTTACATCGGGCTTGCACATCCCGAATCGATCGCCGTGTCGCACCGAGTTATCGTCCTCGAAACCTAAATAAAGGCACTCGATGCATTGACGTGACCGCGCTCACTGTCGTTAACTGCCGGAACCGCTCCCGAAACCGGTTCCGAAATCGCCGGTTAACCCAGTGCCGAGACATCCGCGGAGGACCAGTGCCAATCACCATCGCCGATGTGGCGGCCCGGGCGAAGGTCAGCAAGACGACCGTGTCCCGGGTGCTCAACGGCAAGGGTGAGCTGGACGAGTCCACCGCCGCCCGGGTCCGGAAGGTGATCGACGAACTCGGCTACGTGCCCAGTTCGCGCGCGGTCGGCCTGGCCCGCGGGCGCACCCGGGTGGTCGGCATGCTGGTGCCCTCGCTCACCTGGCCGTGGATCGGCGAGGTGCTGCAGGGCGCGGTCGACGTGCTGGAGACCGAGCGGTACGGCCTGCTCCTGTTCACCTGCAACCGCGGCGACGAGTCGATGCGGCAGTTCGGCGCCCAGGTCTCGGCCAAGTCCTTCGACGGCCTGCTGGTGATCGAGCCCGAAGGCACCCTCGACTACATCGCCACGCTGCACGCGCGCGGGCCTGCCGGTGGTCCTGATCGACGACCGCGACCAGATCCGGCCGGGCCAGATCCCGAGCGTCGGCACCACCAACCACACCGGCGCCGGGGCGGCCGCCCGCCACCTCGTCTCGATCGGCCGGCACCGGCCGCTGGTGATCGCCGGCCCGCAGCGGTTCGGCTGCACGCGTGCAGCGCCTGGACGGCTTCGCCGCCGCGTTCGCCGAGGCCGGCCACCCGATCCCGGCCGACCGCGTGCATCCCCGGCGACTTCACCATCGCCTGCGGCTTCGAGGGCGTCCAGCAGGCGCTGGAGTCCGGTGTGGAGTTCGACGCGGTCTTCGCCCACAACGACCTCTCCGCCATCGGCGCCATGCAGGCGGTGCTGGACAGCGGTCGAGCGCATCCCGCAGGACGTGGCGATCGTGGGCTTCGACGACATTCCCATGGCGGCGCACACCCAGCCGCCACTCACCACCGTGCACCAACCGTTGCGCGAGATGGGTGAGGCCGCGGCCCGTACGCTGCTCGCCCACTTCGAGGGCTCACCCCTGCCCAACCGTCCCACCGTCATTCCCGGCCAGCTTCACGGCCCGCGGTTCCACCATCGGGTCCGCACAGCACCGCCATAACCAAACATCGCCAGGAGCACCACGGGGAGCCGGACCACGGTACCGGCCCACTCCGCGGTACCGCACGCCCTGCTTCGGGCTACCCCACGCACCCGAACCGCAACATCTCGAGGAGAAATTGATGCAGAGAAGGAAGTTGTTCGCGGTCGCCCTGGCGGGCGTGCTCGCCGCGGGCGGCCTGGCCGCTTGCGGGAATTCCCCGAACACGAACAACGGCAACGTCCGCGAACGCCGGGGCCACGCTTCCTGACCGTCAGCATGCCGAACGGGCCGCAGACCGAGAACTACAACCCGTTCACCCCCAACGTCGGCGGCCAGCGCGCTCGGCTACCGGTGGATGATCTACGAGCCCCTGCAGATGTGGAACCCGGTGAAGCCGGCCGACCCGTCGAAGCCCTGGCTCGCCACCGACGTCAAGTGGGACTCCGCCTTCAAGACCGCCGACCATCACGGTCCGGGACGGCGTGAAGTGGTCCGACGGCCAGCCGCTGACCGGTGACGACGTGGCCTTCACGTTCCAGCTGCTGAAGAAGTTCCCGGGCTGGACACCAGCGCCACCCCGTACGGCGACGATCACGGCGAACGGCCAGACCGTCACGGTCACCTTCACCACCTCGATGTTCGTCAAGAAGGACAAGGTGGCTGGGCCAGACCCCGATCGTGCCCAAGCACATCTGGTCGACCATCGCCGACGCCGGACAAGGACACCAACGAGAACCCGATCGGCACCGGGCCCGTACACGATCAAGTCGTTCACCCCGCAGACCACGGTGCTCGACCTGCGTCCGAGCGGCTACTGGCAGGACCCGCCGAAGGTCAAGGAGTTGCGCTACACCTCGTACACCGACAACGACGCGGAGACGACCGCGCTGTCCAGCGGTGAGACCGAGTGGAGCTTCGTCTTCATCCCGAACTACAAGGAGGTCTTCGAGGCCAAGGACCCGGCGCACTACAAGGTCTGGGCGCCTCCGGTCCTCGCGCATCCATGGCCTCTACATCAACACCACGAAGAAGCCGTTCGACAACGTCGCCCTGCGCCAGGCCATGAACATGGTCGTCAACCGTGAGGACATCTTCAACAAGGCCGAGTCGGGCTACTTCCACCCGCTGGTCGACCAGCGTGACGGGCCTGCCGTCGCCGGCCGGCGACGCCTATGTCTCCGACGCCTACAAGGGTCAAGAACCAGGCCGTCGACGTGGCCGGCGCCAAGAAGCTGCTGACCGATGCCGGCTTCAAGCTCAACGGCACCACGCTGACCGACCCGAGCGGCAAGCCGGTAAGATCACCCTGACCGACCCCGCGCCGTGGTCCGACTACCAGACCGTCGCTCGAGATCATCAAGGACAACCTGGCGCAGATCGGCATCGAGGCCACCGTCGACAAGGCGAACCAGGACGCCTGGTTCAAGAACGTCGACGAGGGCCGGTTCGACGCCACCATCCACTGGACCAACAGCGGGTCGACGCCGTTCGACATCTACCGCACGGTGATGGACGGCTCGGTCCTCAAGCCGATCGGCACCGCGTCCCCGGCCGGCGACTACGGCCGCTTCGACAACCCCGACGCGACCGCAGGCCCTGAAGGACTACGCAGAACGCCACGGATGACGCCGAGCCGCACGACCGCGCTCGACACGCTGCAGAAGGTCTTCGTGGAGCAGGTCCCGATGATCCCGGTCGGCTCCGACAACATCGGTATGGCCTACAGCACCAAGAACTGGATCGGCTGGCCCGACGACGCCAACCCGTACGGCGCGGGGCAGCCCACCCAGGCCGAACGCGCTGGACGTCGTCCTGCATCTGAAGCCCGCCAACTCCTGATCGCCTCGCCGCTCCCGCGGACGGCTTCGCGGCCGTCCGCGGGAGCGGCACCGCGATGCTGTCGAGATCCCTGTACAAGGAACTCGGCATGACGTTGAGCCAAGACGCCGCAGGCGCCGGCCAGCGAGGTGGTGCTTGAGGCCGACGGCCTGACCAAGCACTTCCCCGTACGCCGGCGGCCTGCGCGATGCTTTCCGCAAACAGCAAGACGCGGTGCACGCCGTCGACGACGTGACCATCGACCCTGCGGCGCGGGCGGGTGACCGCCCTGGTCGGCGAGTCCGGCTCGGGCAAGTCCACAGTGGCCCGCCTGCTCGCCCAGCTCTATCCCCGTACCGGCGGCGACATCCGGCTGCACGGTGCAGTCCACCCAGGTCCGCGGTGGGCGGCAGTTCCGCGCGTACGCCCGGCCCAGGTGCAGATGATCTTCCAGGACCCGTTCGCGTCGCTGAACCCGGTGCACACGGTCCGGTACCACCTCACCCGCGCGCTGCAAGATCCACCACAACGCCGGCCGTACCGCCGACGATCTCGAGAACGCGCTGAACGATCTGCTCGACCCGGGTCAGCATGACGCCGCCCGAGCGCTACCTCGACAAGTTCCCGCACGAGCTCTCCGGCGGCCAGCGCCAGCGCGTCGCGATCGCCCGCGCGCTGGGCGCCGACCCGGAGGCGCTGCTGGCCGACGAGCCGGTGTCCATGCTGGACGTCTCCATCCGGCTCGGCGTGCTGAACCTGTTGCGCGACCTCAAGGAACGGCTGAACCTGGCCATCCTCTACATCACCCACGACATCGCCTCGGCCCGCTACTTCGCCGACGAGACGCTGGTGATGTACGCCGGCCGGATGGTCGAAGGCGGCGACAGCGAAACGGTGACCCAGTCGCCGGCCCACCCGTACACCCAGTTGCTGATCGACTCGGCGCCGGACCCGGACCGCTGATCGCGAACTGCTCGGGGACCAGCGACGACCGCGGCAACGGCGAACCGCCGAGCCTGATCCACCCGCCGTCCGGCTGCCGGTTCCACCCGCGCTGCCCGCAGGCGATGCCGCGCTGCACCACCGATCTGCCGGTGCGGATCGAGATCGGGGACCGCCCCGGTCACTGGGCCGCCTGCTGGCTGTACGACGAGGCCACGGTCGCGGCGCAGACGCCCGGCTCGGCCGCCCGCGCGGCCACATCGATCGGCGGCGAGGTCCGATGAAATATCTGCTGCAGCGGATCGGCTTCTACATCTTCACCGCGTGGGCCGCGCTCACCATCAACTTCTTCATCCCGCGGCTGATCCCGGGCGACCCGGTCAAGTCGATGCTGGCCCGGTTCCAGGGCCAGATGAACGCGGACGCGATGCAGTCGCTGTACATGCTGTTCGGGATCAACCCGAACGAGAGCCTGTGGAGCGAGTACCTCCGATACTGGAAGCAGCTCGCCCACGGCGATCTCGGCCTGTCCTTCTCGGTGTTCCCGTCGCCGGTGTCCGAGGTGATCCGCGGAGCCCTGCCGTGGACGGTCGCGCTGGTCGGGATCACCACCGTCATCAGCTTCCTGCTCGGCACCGGGCTGGGCGTGCTCGCCGGGTGGCGGCGTGGTTCGTGGATGGACGGGCTGCTGCCGGCGACCACGTTCCTGTCTTCCATCCCGTACTTCTGGCTGGGTCTGCTGGCGATCTACCTGCTGGCCGGGCCGGGCAGTTTCTTCCCGGCCTCCGGTGGCTTCACCCCCGGTCTGGTGCCCGCCTGGGACCAGTACTTCATCCCGAGCGCCATCCAGCACAGCCTGCTGCCGGCCGCGACCATCCTGGTCTCGTCGGTCAGCGGCTGGATTCTCTGCATGCGCAACATGATGGTGACGGTGTCGGCCGAGGACTACATCACGGTCGCGCACGCCAAGGGCCTGTCCGACCGCCGGGTCTCGCTGAGCTACGCCGCCCGCAACGCGTTGCTGCCCAACGTCTCCGGCTTCGCGCTGGCGCTGGGTTTCATCGTCGGCGGCACGCTGCTGGTGGAGATCGTGTTCTCCTATCCCGGGCTGGGCTTCCTGCTGTTCCGGGCGGTGCAGTACAAGGACTACCCGCTGATGCAGGGCATCTTCCTGATCGTCACGATCACGGTGCTGGTGGCCAACCTGCTGGCCGACCTGGTGTACCTGCTCCTCGATCCCCGCACCCGCAAGGAGGGCTGAGCGATGACCATCCCCACCACGAGTGTCGAGCAGGTCATCCCCGGCCAGGGTGCGATGGCCCAGCCGGATCAGGCCCCGGCGGGCAAGGCGAAACGCAAGCGGTTCCGCTTCGTGTCCAGCGCCAAGGCCGTCACCGGCCTGGTCGTCCTGGGCATTTACGTCCTGTTCGCGATCATCGGGCCCTGGGTCGCGCCGTACGACCCGAGCGCGCAGTCCGAGGACCTGCTCACGGGGCCGTCGGCGCAGCACTGGTTCGGCACCACCCACCTGGGCCAGGACATCTTCAGCCAGATCCTGGTCGGTACCCGTAGCGTCATGATCGTCGGCCTGCTGGCCGGCGTCCTGGCCACGGTGCTGTCGGTGCTGGTCGGGGTGACCGCCGGCTACCTCGGCGGCTTCTGGGACGAAGTGCTCTCGGCCGCTGTCCAATGTGTTCCTGGTCATCCCCGCCCTGGCCCTGATCATCATCATGGCGTCCACGCTGAACGCGGGCGACATCACGGTGGCGCTCGTCATCGGCTTGACGTCGTGGTCCTGGGGCGCCCGCGTGCTGAGAGCCCAGACCCTGTCGCTGAGACGCCGGGACTTCGTCGAGGCGTCCCGGGCCAACGGTGAGAAGACGTGGCGGATCATCGTCTTCGAGATCCTGCCGAACCTGACCGCGATCATCGCGTCGAGCTTCGTCGGCACGGTCATCTTCGCTGTGACATCGGAGATCACGCTGGCCTTCATCGGCATCGGCTCCTCCGGTGACGCCTGGAACTGGGGCGAGATCCTGTTCTGGGCGCAGAGCCAGCAGGCGCTGGCCCAGAACGCCTGGTGGTGGTTCATCCCGGCCGGTCTGGCCATCGCCTTCCTCGGCACCTCCCTGTCGCTGGTCAACTTCGGCATCGACGAGTTCGTCAGCCCGCGGCTGCGCAGCGCCGGCAAGACCAAGGTCAAGACCGCTCGCGGCCACACGGTCCGGATGCGGGTCGGCTTCACCCCGGTGCTGGACAACTCGGCCGAGCCGCACACGCACGCCACGCCGTTCCCCGTCGATCAACCCGAACGGCGCAACGCCGATGCAGCGGAGGAGGCGGACAATCATGAACGAGCCTGTTCTCGAGATCCGCAACCTGAACGTCGACTACGGCCTCGGCGACCAGGCGGTGCAGGCGGTCCGCGACGTGAACCTGACGCTGCACCGGGGCGAAGTGCTCGGCCTGGCCGGCGAGTCCGGCTCCGGCAAGTCGACCCTGGCGTACGGCCTGACCCGGCTGCTCGCGCCGCCCGGCGTGGTCACCGGCGGGCAGGTCGTCTACCACCCGGAGAAGGGCGCGGCCGTACGACGTGCTCGGCCTCTCCGACCGGCGGCTGCGCGAGTTCCGCTGGGCCGAGACGGCGATCGTGTTCCAGGGCGCGATGAACTCGCTCAACCCGGTGCACAAGATCTCCACCCAGCTGACCGACGTGCTGAAGGCGCACGAGCCCGAAGCATGTCGGCGCACAGCCGCAACGTCCGGGCCCGGGACATGCTGAAGCTGGTCGGCATCTCGCCCGGACCGGATGGAGGCGTACCCGCATCAGCTCTCCGGCGGCATGCGGCAGCGCGTGATGATCGGCATGGCGCTGATCCTGCAGCCGCAGGTGGTCATCATGGACGAGCCGACCACCGCGCTCGACGTGGTGATGCAACGGCAGATCCTGGGCCAGCTGATCGAACTGCGCGAGCGGCTCGGCTTCTCGGTCATCTTCATCACGCACGACCTGTCACTGCTGGTCGAGTTCTCCAACCGGATCGCCATCATGTACGGCGGCCGGATCGTGGAGGAGGCGCCGGCCACCGCCCTGTACCGGGATTCCCTGCACCCGTACAGCGAAGGCCTGCTGTCGTCGTTCCCGGCGCTGCGCGGCCCCCGCCGCGAACTGTCCGGCATCCCCGGGTCGCCGCCCGACCTCAAGGGCATGCCGACCGGCTGCTCGTTCCACCCGCGCTGCCCGAAGAAGTTCGACCCGTGCGCCGACAACATCCCGGTGCTGGGCCGGCCGGACACGCCGGACGGCGGCACCCGCTCGGTCGCCTGCTGGCTGCACCCGGTCAAGCAACCCGTCGGCTGAGGCGCAGCGACGAGGCCCCGGCTTTTCGACGCCGGGGCCTCGTCCATGTCCGCTCCCCCGACCTTCCTTCTACGGAGAACCATGAAACCCACCGCCGGCCCTGTGTCCGGTCTGCTGCTGCCCACGGCCGACCTGCCGTCCTCGTTCCAGTGGGGCGTCGCGACCTCCGCCTACCAGATCGAGGGCGCCGTCGCCGAGGACGGCCGGACTCCGTCCATCTGGGACACCTTCAGCCGTACGCCCGGAGCCGTGCACAACGGCGACACCGGTGACGTCGCGTGCGACCACTACCACCGGATGCCGCAGGACGTGGCGCTGATCAAGAGCCTGGGCGTGGACACGTACCGCTTCTCGGTGTCCTGGCCCCGCGTCCAGCCCGAGGGGCGCGGGCCCGGCGAACCCGGCCGGCCTCGCCTTCTACGACCGGCTGACCGACGCGTTGCTGGACGCCGGGCTCGACCCCCTGGGTCACGCTGTACCACTGGGACCTGCCGCAGGAACTGGAGGACGCCGGCGGCTGGCCGGCCCGCGACACGGCGTACCGCTTCGCCGACTACGCCATGCTGGTGTTCGAGAAGCTGGCCGACCGGGTCGACACGTTCACCACCCTGAACGAACCGTGGTGCTCGGCCTGGCTCGGCTACCACGTCGGCGTGCACGCCCCCGGCCGCCGTGACTACGGCGACGCCATCGCCGCCGTGCATCACCTGCTGCTCGGGCACGGGCTGGCGATCCAGCGGATGCGGGCGGCGGAGAGCCGGCCGCACACGTACGGCATCACGCTCAACATGGGCACCGCCGACCCGGTCTCGGACAGCACGGCCGACGCCGACGCGGCCCGCCGCGCCGACGGGATGGGCGTGCGCATCTACCTCGACCCGCTGCGGTACGGCCGGTATCCGGAGGACATGGTCGCGCGACATCGAGGCGCGCGGGACCGCCTTCCCGGTTCAGGACGGCGACTTGGGAATCATCTCGACGCCGTTGGACGTGCTGGGCGTGAACTTCTACTTCGGACAGGACTTCAGCGGCGTCGGCACGGACGGCCGTACGGTCGACGACGAAGGCCACCCGGTCGTCCGGTCGGTGTTCCCGGACACGCCCCGGACGGCGATGGAGTGGCCGATCACGCCCGAGCGGTTCACCCGGCTGCTGGTCCGGCTGCACCGTGACTACCCGGGCGTACCGCTGGTGATCACCGAGAACGGCGCCGCGTTCGACGATCAGGCCGACCCCGACGGGTACGTGCGCGACGACGACCGGACCGCATACTTGGCCCAGCACCTGGCCGCGGTGGCCGACGCCCGGGCCCAGGGCGCCGACATCCGCGGCTTCTTCGCCTGGTCACTGCTCGACAACTTCGAATGGGCGTACGGGTACGACAAGCGTTTCGGCATCGTGCACGTCGATTACGCCACGCAGAGGCGTACGCCGAAGCGGAGCGCCGAGTGGTTCCGCGACACCATCGAGCGAGTCCGCGGTTCCTGAGTCCCGTCCGGGGCCGGCGGCGGAGGACGGGCAGGCGTTGCTGTTGGGCACCGCAGCCGTTTAGAGATCACCGCGAAGCGGGTAAGGGCCGAGTCATTCCCACTAACTAGGAGTTCCGATGCGCTTTGGATCGATCGGCGGCGTCATCGTCGTCATCTGGCTGGTCATCGGCGCCATCGCCGCCGGACAGCGCGGATATTTCAAGAGCGACAGCGACACCAGCTGCGCCAAGACCGGCACCATCCTGGTCACCATCGTGGCCGGACCGCTGAACTACGTGGGCGTCAATCCGAAGATCAAGTGCTCGATCCCGCAGCCCAGCAAGTGATCACACGCCGCGGCGGCGGGTGACCACCATCGCCGCCGCGGTACCCAGCACGATCGCTCCGGCCGCGCCGAACAGCAGCCCGGGCGGTCCGCCGCCGTCATCACCGCCGGATCGCGGCGCCGCCACGGGCGCCACGGACGGCGGTGACGTGTTTCCGCAGCGCGTCGAGTGCGGCCGGGCCGTCGCCGCCACGGTCACCGCGGCGGCGCAATGCCCGATGCCGGGCAGCGCCAGGTCCACGGTCACCGTCCACTGCCCCGGCTTCAGGGTGCCGCCGTAGACGACCGCCGACCGGTCCGGCAGTCGGGTCAGCGGCGCCGGGCCGACCTGGGCGCCCCCCGCGGACACGGCGGTGAGCGTGCCGGCCAGCGGATCGGTCACCGGATGCCCGTCGGCCCACAGCACGTCCACCGACACACTGCCGTGACCGTCGTCCTTCACGGTCAGCACGAGGCTGCCGTGGGCGGCGGCCGGTGCGGCGGTGCACAGCAGGCCGGCCACGGTGACGAGCACCGTGGCCAGCACCGCTGTCATGGCTACGCGGACGCGGACCACGCCTGCTGCCTCGCCCCGGTCGGGCGCTGCAACGTCAGCAGCGGACGGCCGCCGTACGTACGGCGGCCCAGCCCGGCGACCAGTCCGCCGGTGGTCAGCGACAACCCGGCCGAAGTCGCGGTCAGCTGCCACTGCGGGGCCGCGGCACAGTCCACCTGCACCAGCGGGACCCCGTCGGCGGCCCGGCCGCTCAGCGGGCCGACGCACTTGCCGGTTGCCCGGGACGTCAGCTTGCCGTCCGCCAGCGTCCACTGCTGATTCGCGGCGCCGGTGCCGGCGAAGGTGATCAGCGGGGTACGGTCGGCACTGCGGTTGCCGTACAGGTCGGCGGCGTCCCCGGTCCGCGCGTTGGTCAGCGAGAACCAAGCGCCGGCCGCTGGTGGCGCCGCCGGCGGAGTCGTCGCCGCTGCCGTGCCGGTGTACGCCTTGCCGTTCAGCGTGATCCCGATCCGGTACGTGCGCCCCGGGGTCAGGCCGACGACAGCCACCCCGGCCGAGGCCACCGCGCCGAGCGTACGGCCGTCGACGACCACGCCGTATCTGCTGCCGGACGCCGCCGGTGGCCAGCTCAGCCGGACCGACGTGGACGTCACCGCGGTGACCGTCAGCGCCGCGGACTTCCCGCCCGGGATGGGCGACGCGGTCACGGTCGGACTGGGCGGTGCGACCGTGGTCGGCGCCGGCTTCACCGGCGGCGGCGCTGGTGTCGTGGCGGCCGGACCGGTAGAGGGCGGGACCGGAGTGGCCGAGCTGGTCCGTGTCGGTGAGGTGGACGGCGAGGGACTGTTCGAGGGGGTGGGGGTTGGTCCGGTTCCACTGCCGGTGCCTCCCTGGATGAGGAACTCGTTGTCGGCCACGTTCCAGTGGGTGGCAAGGTAGCTGCCGGCCGCCGGGTTGGTGTTGTAGTAGTCATCGTGGTTGCAGTCGAGGCGGTCCTCCTCGGCCTTGTTCGTGCACACGATCTTGACCACCGTGGTGTCGGTGTCCTTGTAACACATCACGTCGTAGTCATCGACGCAGTGTCCGGCCTTGCTCGAGTTCGGCGCGCTGTCGGCGACCGCGCCCAAGTTGTGGCCCAGCTCGTGAGCGGCCACGCTGGCCGCCCAGCAGCCGTTGTCGCTGCGGCCGTACGACGGACCGGTGTTGCTGCGGTTCGTCGCCGCCGCCTGGTCGTCCCCGGCGAAGGTGCCGATGCCGCAGTACACATTCGACTCGGCGAAGATCATGTACTTGCGGTCGGTGCGGTTCCAGCCCAGGTTCTGCAGCGCCGTGATGCTCTTGCCGAAATCGTCCAGCGACCCGGCCGGCACCTCGACCTCGCGTACGTCGACCTGGCAGTCGGAGGTGGTGACGTACCGCAGGTGGCGGTCGCCGCCGGTCTCCTGGGCGCTGGCGTCGTAGATGGTGTCGACGGCCGCGGCCCAGCTACGGAACGATGCCTGGTACGCCGCGAAACGGCTGGCCGTGCCGGTGGCCCGGACGTACAGGACCTGCACCCGCTTGCCGGTGGTGCCGTCACCGTCGCACACCACGCCGTTCGGCCCGGTCGCGACCGCGGCGCCGTCGGCCAGACCGGCCGCGTCCTTCAGAGCGAGCGGCTGCGACTGCTCCGGCAGCTGCGGCTCGGGCGTCGCCGGGGCGATCGGCGCCGTCCGGGTCTTCACCGCCAAGCCGGCCGGGACCTCGTCCGGGCCGTGCGTGCACCGGCTGGTGCCCACGATCTCGAACTCGCCGACGCACGGCGAGCCCTTCTTGGCCGGGCGCAGACCACGGTGGATCAGGCCTTTGCCGGGCTTGTCGGCCGGAACGGAGGTGAGCGGCTTGACCTTGGCGACGGCCGCGGTGCCGATTTCGCTCGCGGAGCTCCAGGGCAGCCAGGAGCTGCCGAGGGCGGAGGGGATGCCGACCAGGGCCAGGGCGGCGGTGACGGTCGCGACCAGCGCGACGCGGCGCGCCGGACGGCGACGGCGTGAGGGGGACACGCTGGGTGAGGCCTTCCGATGGGAGAACGGTTCGAGGTGTTCCGCGAGGATCTTCGGTGGGCTCGGAACGGGCATACGTTAGCCAGACGGGCATCGATGCGCCGTCACTTAAGCAAGATGTAAGAGGCCTTTGTAGATCCACTGTGGACCATTCGAAGACCGCACCGTGTCGTACCTCTGGCACGCCAACGTCGAGATCGGAAGCCCCGCGCGTGCACGGAACGGCCGAGTGCCGGGTGTCAGCGCTTCCACTCGGTCCGGGTCACCGGGCGCGTCGCTGGTGTACCCCGACCCGTTGGTACGGCGGAGTCCGGCCGGCCGGATGGCTTCGTCCAGCGTCGGCGGCCGGGGCCCGCCCGGAGCGTGCCGATCAGCCGCGTTCGATCAGCCGCGTTCGATCAGCCGCGTTCGATCAGCCGCGTTCGATCAGCCGCGTTCGATCAGCCGCGTTCGATCAGCCGCGTTCGATCAGCCGCGTTCGATCAGCCGCGTTCGATCAGGTGGCCGACGATCTGCGGGCCCATCAGAACCGCTTCGCCGGAGCCGTCCCGCCGGCTGTCGGAGTCCGGCAGCTCGATCGGGTCACCGGTCGTGCTCGCGCCCACCGGGCGGGGGCCGACCCAGGCCACCGTCAGTCGGGTCTCGCCCTTGATGAACCGCTGCGCCCGCACCCCGCCGGTCGCGCGGCCCTTCGCCGGGTACAGCGCGAACGGTGTCACCTTCACCTGCGTGCCGGTCGAGGTCACCACCATCGGCTCGCCGTGCGTGGCGTCGGCGGTATCGATCACGTTGAACGACAGGGCCTCGGCCCCGGCGCCCAGACTGACGCCGGCCATGCCACCGCCCTTCAGACCCTGCGGCCGCACCACTTTCGCCGCGAACCGCAGCAGGGACGCGTCGGAGGTGACGAAGACCAGCGTCCCGGTCTCGCCGGACAGCCAGGTCGCCTGCAGCACCTCGTCACCGTCCTTGAGCGTGATCACCTCGAACTCGTCGGACCGCACCGGCCACTCCGGCGCGCATACCTTGACCACGCCGAGCCGGGTGCCGAGCGCCAGGCCGGGCCCGTCGGCGCCCAGCGGGGCCACCCCGACCACCCGCTCGCCCTTTTCCAGCGGCACGAGTTCGGACGCCGACATGCCGCCGCGAACCGAAACCGTGCCGGTCTGCTCGGGCAGCACCGGCAGCGGCAGCACGTCGATCTTGAAGGCGCGGCCCCGGCTGGTCACCAGCAGGACGCGGCCCCGGGCGGTGGAGTGCACCACGTTGCGGACGGCGTCGTGCTTGACCCGGCCGCTGCGCTTGCGAGCCTCGGTCGCTTCCTCGCTCTCGGCCGCGGTGCGGGCGATCAGGCCGGTGGCCGAGAGGATCACCTGGCACGGATCGTCAGCGACCTCGAGCGGACCGGCCGGCGCGGACGCGGCCAGCACCTCCTTCAGGTCACCGTCGATCAGCGTGGTGCGGCGAGGCTGGGCCTGCGCGGACGCAACCGCGGCGAGCTCGTCCGACACCAACTGCTTGAGGACGTCGTCGTTGTCCAGGATCCGGCTGAGCTCGGCGATCTCCGCGCGCAGCCGCTCCTGCTCCGTCTCGAGCTCGATCCGGTCGAACCGGGTCAGCCGCCGCAACGGGGTGTCCAGGATGTACGTCGCCTGGATGTCGCTCAGCCCGAACTCGACTGATCAGCGCCGCCTTGGCCGCGGCTGCGTCGTCGCTGGCCCGGATGATCGCCACCACCCGGTCGATGTCGATCAGCGCGATCAGCAGGCCGTCGACCAGGTGCAGCCGATCCTCCCGCTTCGTCCGCCGGTGCAACGTCCGCCGGGTGACCACCTCGTACCGGTGGGCCAGGAATACCTCCAGCAACGCCTTCAGCCCGAGCGTCTGCGGCTGGCCGTCCACCAGCACCAGATTGTTGATGCCGAACGAGGTCTCCATCGGAGTGAGACGGTAGAGGTCGGCCAGCAACGCCTGCGGGTTCACGCCGACCTTGCACTCGATCACCAGCCGGGTGCCGTGCTCACGGTCGGTGAGGTCCTTGACATCGGCGATGCCCTGCAGCCGGGCCGCCTGGCGCTGGCCCTTCTTCGGGCCGGACACAATCAGCTTGCCCTTCACCTCGTCGGTGATGGCCTCGATGATCTTCTCGGTGCCGACGCCGTACGGCAGTTCGACCACCGTGATGGCCTGCCGCCCGCGGCCGCCATCGAGCGGGCCGGTGGTGGCCCGGGCCCGCATCCGGACCACGCCGCGACCGGTCTCGTACGCCCGGCGCACCTCGTCCAGCCCCAGCAACTGCCCGCCGGTGGGCAGGTCGGGCCCGGGCACGAACCGCATCAGCGCGTCCAGGTCGGCCTCGGGCTGGGTGATCAGATGACGGGCCGCGGCCACGACCTCGCCCAGGTTGTGCGGGATCATGTTCGTGGCCATCCCGACCGCGATGCCCGACGTGCCGTTGACCAGCAGGTTGGGGAACGCGGCGGGAAGCACCTTGGGCTCGAGCAGCGAGCCGTCGTAGTTGGGCTTGAAGTCGACCGTGCCCTCGCCGAGCTCCCCGACCAACAGCATCGCCTCGTTCGACAGCCGTGACTCGGTGTAACGTTCCGCTGCCGGTCCGTCGTCCGGGGATCCAAAGTTGCCGTGCCCGTCGATCAGCGGGGCGTTGAGCGAGAAGTCCTGGGCCAGGCGCACCAGCGCGTCGTAGATGGCCACGTTCCCGTGCGGGTGGAATCGGCCCATCACGTCACCGGTGATGCGCGCGGACTTCACGTACGGCCGGTCGGGACGGTGGCCCTGGTCGTACATGGAGTAAAGGATGCGCCGGTGCACCGGCTTCAGTCCGTCGCGCGCGTCCGGCAGCGCCCGGGAGTGGATCACCGAGTACGCGTACTCCAGGTAGGAGTCCTCGACCTCGGTGGTGAGCGGGATTGTCGATGACACGCGCGCGCCGGCCTGGTCGAATGCGGACGGTCGACGCGGGTGTTCTCGTTCTTGCGGCGTGCCATCGTCAGTGCCTCCTCACGCGTCGATCGTTTCCTCGTCGATCCGGCCGGACGACTCGATCAGCCAGTTCTTTCGGGGCTCGACCCGTTCGCCCATGAGCAGCTCGAGTGTGTTCTCGGCCCGCTCGACGTCGTTCAACGTGATCCGCCGGACGGCCCGGGTGGCTGGGTTCATCGTGGTGTCCCACAGCTCGTCGGCGTCCATCTCGCCGAGACCCTTGAAACGGCTGACCTCCACCTTGCGCCCGGCCTTGCGGAAACGCGTGGCGGCGGCCTCCATCTCGGGCGGGGTGTAGGTGAAGACGGTCTCACCGGCCTTGCCGCCGGTGACCACCTTGTGCAGCGGCGGCATCGCGGCGAACAGCCGGCCGTCCTCGATCACCGGCCGCATGTACTTGGCGAAGAGGGTGATCAGCAGCGTCCGGATGTGCGAGCCGTCCACGTCGGCGTCCGCCATGATCATGACTCGGCCGTACCGCATGGCCGAGATGTCGAAGGTGCGGCCGGAACCGGCGCCCAGCACCTGCACGATGGCCGAGCACTCGACGTTGTCCAGCACCTGCTGCAAGTTGGCCTTCTGCACGTTCAGAATTTTGCCGCGGATCGGCAGCAGCGCCTGATACTCCGACGACCGAGCCATACGCGCCGTGCCGAGGGCGCTGTCGCCCTCTACGATGTACAGTTCACTTCGTGAGATGCCGGTGGCGCGGCAGTCGACGAGCTTGGGCGGCATCGACGCGCCCTCGAGGGCGGTCTTGCGGCGGGCCGCGTCCTTCTGCTGTTTCTGGGTCAGCCGGACGCGGGCGGCGTCGACGATCTTCTGCAGCACCGTGCGGGCCTCGGCCTTGGTGCGGCGGCCGTCCACCCACTCCTTCACGTACGCCTCGACCAGGCCCTGCAGCACCCGGGTGATACCGGCGGTGGACAGTTCGTCCTTGGTCTGCGAGGTGAACTGCGGCTCGGGCAGGCGCACGTGGATGACCGCGGTCATGCCCTCCAGCAGGTCGTCCAGAACCGGCGCGTCCTCCTTGGGCTTGAGCAGCCCGCGGGCGTTGCGGATGGCCTCGGTGAGCGCGCGGACCAGGGCGCGCTCGAACCCCTTGCGGTGGGTGCCGCCGTGCACGTTGCGGATGGTGTTGGTGAAGCACTCGACCGTGCGGTCGTAGCCTGTCCCCCAGCGGAAGGCGACCTCGACCTCGGCCCGCCGCTCGACGTTGGACTGCATCACGCCGTTCTCGTCGGCGGCGTTCTCCTTGTAGGTGCCCTCACCGTTGACCAGCAGCATCCCGGAGACCGGGCGGTCAGCCGCCGGGGTCAGGAACTCCACCATGTCGGTCAGCCCGTGCGGGTAGTGGAACGTCTCGGTGGCCGGTTCCTCGGCACGTTCTCGTCGCGCAGCGTGTACATCACGCCGGGAACCAGGAACGCGGTGTTGCGGAGCTTGGCCCGGACCGCGTCGGCGTCGAGCCGGGCGCCGGTCTCGAAGTACCGCGCGTCGTACCAGTAGCGGATGCTGGTGCCGGTCGGCTCGCCGCGCTTCATCCGGCGGACCACGCGCAGGCCCGACTCGGGACGGAACGGCGCGCCCGGGCCGGCGCCGGCGAACGCACCGGGGACGCCGCGCTGGAACGAGATCTCGTGCACCTTGCCGTCGCGTTTGACGGTGACGTCGAAGCGCAGCGACAGCGCGTTGACCGCGGAGGCGCCGACGCCGTGCAGGCCGCCGGACGTCTTGTAGCCGGAGCCGCCGAACTTGCCGCCGGCGTGCAGCCGGGTGAGCACCAACTCGACGCCGTTGAGCTGGGATTTGGTGTTGATCGTCGGTGGGGATGCCGCGGCCGTCGTCGTCGATCTGGACGGAACCGTCGGCGCGCAGGATCACCGCGACGCGGGTCGCGTGCCCGCCGACACCCTCGTCGGTGGCGTTGTCCAGGATCTCGTTGACCAGATGGTTGATGCCTCGGCTGTCGGTCGACCCGATGTACATGCCGGGGCGCTTGCGGACAGCGTCGAGCCCTTCGAGATGCGTGAGGTCATCGGCGCCGTACATGACCTCCGGCTGCGCTGTCACGGTGTCGACTTCTCCCCGGGTGGACGTGAAAGGGACGCGGCGAGCGTACCGGGGAGGTGAGACAAGTTTTCGGAGCCGAGCCGGTTCCGATCCCCCGAACGGCGGATCGGAACGGACAAAAGCCGTGGTCAGGCAGCACAGAGGACAGGCTCGAGCACAGATTGAGGGTGCAGCGCACGCCACAGGTCGACCGGGGCCGCCTTGCCCGGCACCGCAACCGGCGGCATTTCCTGATACGCGATCAGCTCGTCGGTGACCCGGCGGGTGGCGGCGTCGACCACGACCGTGCCGTGCGGCGCGTACGCCTGCAGCCGGGCGGCCGTGCTGACCACGCTGCCGCTGACCATGCCGAACCCGCCGTCCCGCAGGGCCGGGATGTCGATGATCACGTCGCCGGTGGCCAGGCCGACGCGGGCCCGGACGGCGAACCGGCCCGCCAGCGGGCGACCCCGCAGCGCGTCCTGCACCTGCATCCCCGCCCGCACCGCCGCCGCGGCGGCGGTGCCCGGCACGTCCCCCTCGTTCGCGCCGAACACCGCCATGACCGCGTCCCCGATGTACTTCTCCACTGTTCCCCCGTGGATCCGCACCACTCCGGCCACCTGGGTGAAGTAGTCCAGCTGCAGCTCACGGACGTCGGCGCAGTCCATGTCGTCGGTCATCGCGGTGAACCCGACGATGTCGGCGAACAGGACGGTCACGGTCTGCCTTCGGCATGTCGGTGCGGCGATCATGGGCGCTCCCCGTGGTGCTGCGGCGGTGATCCGTAATCGGTGCCAGCCGGACCGGCCGCCGGGATCGGCAGAACGACGTATCTCTGACACTCAGGCGATCGTCGATATCTGTGACGCAGATCCGCCCGAACCGACGAGAACGGGACCGGTCGATTCGGTTTAGGCTGCCGAACATGGCCAGCGACCAGGACGACGCGCCGCTTGTCGGTCGGGACGCCACGCTGTCCGAGATCCAGTCCGCCCTGCTGCAACGTCGGCGCCGGGGGCACCGCCGCGGTGTTCGTCACCGGCGAGAGCGGCGTCGGCAAGAGCCGGCTGCTGCGCGAGACCGCCGGCCGCCATGCGCGGCGGCGGGTTCGCCGTGCTGTTCGGCACCTGCCTGGACATCGGCGACGCGTCGCCGCTGCACCCGGTGCTGCAGGCGCTGCGCCGGCACAACGCCGCCGCGGGCGCGTCCGACGGGGCGGTCGACGCCGGCGCGCTGCTCGACCGGGTGGCCCGGGAGCTGCGCGCGGTGGCCGGCGACCGGCGGCTGCTGCTGGTCCTCGACGATCTGCAGTGGGCCGACCGCAGCACCCGGCAGCTGCTCCTCTACCTGCTGGCCGGCCTGGGCGACGTGCAGCTTTCGGTGCTGGCCGCGGTCCGGGCCGAGGCGCTGCACGGCGCCCATCCGCTGCGCCGGGTGCTGGCCGAGCTGCGCCGGCTGCGCTCGGTGCGAGGTGCTGGAGCTGTCACCGCTGGACCGCGACCAGCATCCACACCTGGTCACCGCGATCGCCGGGCGAGCAGCGTGGAGCCCGAGGACGCCGACCGGGTGTACAAGCGCAGCGGCGGCAACCCGTTCGTCGCCGAGGAACTGGCCCGCGACCTGCGCGACGGCCGGGTCGAGCTGTCCGACACGCTGCGCGAGATCTTCCTGTCCCGGGTCGACGAGCTGCCGCCGACCGCCCACGCGGTGGTGCACGCGCTGGCCGCCGGGGTCGAGCCGGTCGAGCACGCGGCGCTGGCCCGGGTCGTGCCGGTGCCCGAGCGCGGACCCCTGCTCGAGGCGGTCCGGGCGGCGGTGGCGCACCGCTTCGTGATCCGGCGACGGTCGACGGCTACCGCCTGCGGCACCGTCTGGTCGCCGAGATCCTCGAGGCCGAGGTGCTGCCGGCCGAGCGACGCGCGCTGCACCGCCGCTACGCCGAGGCGCTGGAAGCCTCGAGGCGGCCGGCGCGGCACCGACCACGCCCGGCTGGCCCACCACTGGCAGCAGGCCGGCGAGCCCGCCCGGGCGCTGCCGTCGGTGGTCGCCGCGGCCCGCGCGGCCGAGCGGCTGTACGGCTTCACCGAGGCGCACCGGCTACTGGTCGCTGGCCCTCGATCTGACCGCCGACGACGCATCCGGGCCGCACCGAGCTGCTGGCCCACGCGGCCGAGTCGGCCCACCAGTGCGGCGAGCACGCCGCGGGCGCTGGCCCGGCTGGAGGAACTGGCCGCCCGACCGGACGCGCCCGGGCCTGCGAGATCTGCACCTGCGCCGGGCCCGCTACCTGGCCGCGGCCGGCCGGTCGGCGACCGCCGAGGTCGAGTACGAACGGGCCCTGGCGCTGGCCGACTGCACCCCCCGGCAGAGGCGCCTCGGCCGCCGCCTACCTGGCCGAGCTGCTGCTGCACCTGGGCCGGTACGCCGACGCCAACGCCGGCGCCCGCGGAGGCCCTCGACGCTGGCCGAAGGTCGACGGGTCGACCGCCGACCTGGTCCGGGCCAGCGCCGCTCTGGGCTTCAGCGCCGCTTTCCGCGAGGATCCGGACGCCGGCCTGGCGGTGATCCGGCACGCGGTCGAGATCGCCGAGCGCTCCGGCCACCCGGACGACCTCGGCGTGCGCCTACCTGCACCTGGCCGAGCTGCTCACCGGCCCGCTGAACAACATCGAGGAGGGCGTGCTGGTGGCCCGCCGGGGCGCCGAGCGGCTGGCCGCGCTGGGGGTCGGCCGCACCTACCAGACCCGCCTGCTCGCGATCGCCGCCAACGGCCTGTTCCGGGTCGGCCAGTGGGCCGAGGCCGACGCGGTGCTCGACACCGCGATGCGGCACCGGCCGTCCGGCGCCGACGCGGTCGAGCTGCTGCTGGCCCGCTGCCAGCTCTGGGTCGGCTTCGGCGACGTCGAGGCCGCCCACCGCGACCTCGACGCGGTGGCCACCGCTGCTGGCCGGCGGCGGTGCCCGGCACGTGCTGCCGATGCTGACCCTGCGGGCCGGCCTGGCCATGTGGCAGGGCCGGCACGCCGAGGCGCGGGCCGCCGTCCAGCGCGGACTCACCGAGACCCGCTCCGACGACCTGGTGCTGTTCGGGCGTGCTGGCCTGGCACGGGTTGCGGGCCGAGGCCGAGGCCCAGGCGGGCGGCGAGGTGCCCGTCGATCCGGCGGCCGTCGGGCGCCTCAAGACCGTGGTCGACCGGATGTCGGCCGGCGTCGGCAACGCCGCGCCTCCGGTCCGCGCGGTGATCGACGGTTACCTGGACCTGTGCGCGGCCGAGCTGAGCCGGATCGACGACCAGCTCGGACCCGGAGCCGTGGGCGCGCGCGGCGACCGCCTGGGACCGCCGGCAGCAGCCCTACCCGGCCGCGTACTCCCGGTTGCGGCAGGCCGAGGCCGCGCTCGCCCGGCGCAGCCGGCGCCCGGCGGCGACCACCGCGCTTGCGGGAGGCGTACGCGACTGCGACCGGGCGATGGGCGCCCGGCCGTTCGCGGCGGAGATCACCTCGGTGGCGACCCGGGCCCGGGTCACGCTGGCCGCCGACGACGACACCGATCGGCCTGGTCCCCCGCCGACGCGACCGGACGATGAACTGGCCGTGCTCACCAGCCGCGAGCGTGAGGTGCTGGCCGCGCTGGCCGAGGGCCTGACCAACCGGGAGATCGGCGCACCGCCTGTTCATCAGCGAGCGGACCGTCGGCGTCCATGTCGGGCACATCTTCGACAAGCTCCAGGTCCGTACGCGCGTGCAGGCCAGCCGGGTCTACCTGCACGGCGTCGTGACCGCCGTGCAGCAAAGCTCGTCGGAATACGTCGTTCTACCGATCCGGCCCGCACCTGCGGCTGGCACGCTCGTCGACACGGGGGAGCACCGCCCGGCGGCGTCCGTCGCCGGGCGGTGCTGGGGGCCCGCCGCGCGCGACTACCCGTGGAGGATCCGATGACCGCTCCGGTCTGGGGGCCCGTGCACCAGGACATGACGACCTGCTGGCCGGCCACCCCGACGACGTCCCCGCCGTGGTGGACCAGCTGACTCGGCTCCAGGACCTGCTGGCAGCGTCCGGCACGTCAACCCGCTGGCCGATTTCAACCGGCTCTACCTGACGATCACCGAGTCGGTGCTGGAACGCCTCTACGCCGGGCGTTTCGCCGATCCCGGCCTTCCTGTCCCGGCTGGACGTCGAGTTCGCCGCGTCGCTACTTCGACGCGCTGCGGGCCTGGAGCGACGCCAGACCGCGCTGCCCGCAGGCGTGGTCGGTGCTGCTCGAACCGGATCCACCGACGCCGGACGGCCGGCCGTCGCCGTCGGCCGCCGCCGGGGTCAACGCGCACATCAACTTCGACCTGCCGTTCGCGCTGGTCACCACGTTCGACCATCTGGGCACCGACCCGATCGACGACAGCGACCAGCACCGCGACTATCTGCAGATCAACGACATCTTCGCCGCGGCCATCCCCGGGCTCCGGCAGGGTTACCTGGACCGCTGGCAGCTGATGCTGGACACGATGAACGGCGGTCTGGACGACTGGTGGCAGGGCGAGCCGGTCGAGTACAGCCGCAACGTGGCGTGGCGCAACGCCCAGAAACTGTGGGCGTTGCGCCACGATCTGCCCGGCACATCCGAGGAGCGGTCCCGGCTGGACGGCCACGCCGCCTCCCTGAGCCGGCTGCTGCTGTCGCCGATGGGAGCGTTCCTGCAGTAGGGCCGCTATTGGATGATCGCCAGCCGGGCGGTGTCGGTGCTGCCGTCCTTGGTGCCGGCCACCCCGATCGTCTCGCCGGCGTGCAGCGCGCTCGCCGGCACCGCTTTCTTGTCCTGCACCAGCTTCAGCTTGTCGCCGAGGGTCCAGGTCGCGGCGAACCCGTCCGTCGACTTGACGCTCACGGTGGTCGAGGTCACCGCGGTGACCGTGCCGCGTTGCACCACGATGGTCCGGACGCCGTCTTTGCCCTGCACGGTGACCTCGCCGTGCAGCGTGTTCTTGTGCAGGTAGCGGCGGATGGCGCGGCGGTGCTGCTTCGGCGGGGCGGCCGAGACGGAGGGGGACGGGCCGGTCGCCGTCGCTGTGTCCAGGCTGGTGGTCGGCAAGGCGCCGGTGGTCGGCAAGGCGCCCGTGGTCTGCAAGGCGTACGCCTCGTCGGACAAGTCGGCGGCGGCCGCGGCGGTCTGGTGCGGAGTGACTCCGCATGCGGTGAGCCCGAGCAGGCCGGCGAGGCCGAGCGTGGAGAGGGTCAGCGCGACCCGGATGCGATGTGTCATGGTGCGAAGCCTGACGCCGCCCGGCACGGGGACGATCAGCGCAGTGTTCGGGTCGGGTAAGGAAGCGTCACGGTGAACCGCGCGCCGCCCTCGGGCGCGTGCCCGGCCTCGATCGTGCCGCCGAGGCGCGCCACCAGCCGGGCCGCCAGGGCCAGACCGAGGCCGCTGCCGACCTTCCGGAGACCTCGGTACCGCTGATGGAGAGCGCCCCGCTCGAAGGCCACGGCCAGGTCGTCGTCGGTGAACCCGGGGCCGCCGTCGCGGACCTCGACAATCCCGCCGTACGGGCCGGGCCGGGCGGCCAGGATCAGCGGCGCGCCGGGCGGGACGATCCGCAGCGCGTTCTCGCACAGCCCGTCCACCACCTGCCGGATCCGCCCGGGATCGGTCTCGACCACCACCGGCGCGGTGGTGCCGCCGGCGCCTGGTCCGGCGGCCGGCGCGGCGGACGCGGGGCTGGGCGGGCCCAGCTCGACCAGCAGCCGGGGGCCGTCCGGGATGCAGCGTGGCGCCCACGCCTCGGCCGCCGTCCGCACCAGCTCGACCAGGTCCACCGCGACCACGTCGAGCGGCAGGTCGGCCGCCTCCAGCCGGGACAGCACCAGCAGGTCGGCGATCAGCCGGTCCAGCCGTTCAGCCTCGGCCAGCATGGTCGCCCCGGCCTTGGGCGCACCCTCGGCCCCGACCACGCCGTCGGCCAGCGCCTCGGCGTAGCCGCGGATGGTCGACAGCGGCGTCCGCAGCTCGTGCGACACCGACAGCAGAAAGTCGCGTTCCCGGCCCTCACTGGTCTGCAGGGCGGCCGCGAGCCGGTTGAACGCGCCGGCCAGTTCGGCCGCCTCGTCCGGGGGCCGGACCGCCAGCCGCACCGACCGGTCCCCCGCGGACAGCCGCCCGGCCGCGGCCGCCGCCTGCCGGATCGGCCGCACGATGAATCGGGCCAGCAGGGCACCGGCCAGGATGCCGCCGAGCAGGCCGGCCAGCAGCGCCAGCCAGACGCCGCCGAGGACCTTGGCCCCGGTGCCGGACGCGATCGGCTGGGTCAGCACCACGCCGGCGTGGATCCCGGTCAGCGGCCGGCCGACGATCCACATGGCCGTCCCGGCGACCACGCCGCGGGTGTCGACCAGCGTGCCGCCGGCCACCTGCTGGACGACCCGCGGCGGCAGCCCGGGCCGGTCGGCCGCGCCTCGCCGGATCAGATAGATGGCGATGTTGTCCTGGCGCAGCTCCTGGACGATGCTCTCCCGGTTCACCGCGCGCTCGGGGGCCAGCAGCTCGACAGCGAGGGCGCTCTTCTCCACCAGCTCGGCCCGGGCCTGGTTGCCGGCCGTACGGGTGGCGACGGGCACCGCGACCAGGGCCGTCACGATCACCGCGACGACCGCGGTGGCCGCCGTGACCAGCACGACCTGCGACGTGAGGGTACGGACGAACCTACGCATCGGCGGTGTAACCGACGCCGCGAACGGTCCGGATCAGGCCGGCCGCGTCGCCCAGTTTGGACCGCACCTGAGCGACGTGCACGTCGACGGTGCGAGTGCCGGCGTGTGACGCGTACCCCCAGACGCCGGCCAGGAGCTCCTCCCGGGTGAAGACTCGCCCGGGCCGGCCCAGCAGGTGCCCGAGCAGGTCGAACTCGGTCGAGGTGAGGGCAAGCGGGGAACCGTCCACAGTGACCAGTCGCCGGGCCGGGTCGAGGGTGAGCGGGCCGAGCGTCCGGACGCGGCCACCGTCGGGCGGACCGGCCGCGCGGCGCAGCAGTGCCCTGACCCGGGTGACCAGCTCGCGCGGACTGAACGGCTTGGTCACGTAGTCGTCGCCGCCGAGTTCCAGCCCGAGGATCCGGTCGACCTCGTCGTCGCGGGCGGTGAGGAAGATGATCGGGGTCCAGTCACCGTCGGCGCGCAGCCGCCGGCAGATCTCGGTGCCCTCGATCCCGGGCATCGAGATGTCCAGGATCATCGCGACCGGGCGCAGCCGGCGGGCAGCGGCCAGGCCGGCCGTTCCGTCGTGCTCGACGTGCACCCCGAAGCCGTCGCGCGACAGGTACAGCCGTACCAGGTCGGCGATCGGGCGTTCGTCCTCGACCACGAGCACGAGTCCCTTGCTGACGTCCGTCACCGATCCATCATGCCCGCGGGATGCACCCGGGAATGTTCGGATCAGGTAAGGGCGGCGGCGCGCAGGGTGAGATAACGCTGCTCGGGCAGGCTGGTGGTCATCCCGGCCGCCTTCAGATAGGCCGTACGGGCCTCGCCGATGTTCCCGGCCATCTCCAGCAGGTGCGCGCGGACCGACTCGACCCGGTGGTTGCCGGTCATCCGCTCGTCGGCGTCCAGGTCACCGAGGACCGCCAGCCCGGCCAGCGGTCCGCGCGCCCGGCCGACCGCCACCGCCCGGTTCAGCGTCACCACCGGCCCCGGCGCCACCCGCTCCAGCACCTCGTACAACGCCAAAATCTGCGGCCAATCGGTGGCGGCGGCCGTCGCCGCCTCGTCGTGCAGCGCGGCGATCGCGGCCTGCAGCTGGTACGGGCCGACCGGGCCCTTCCCCAGCGTGGCCCCGACCAGCGCCACCCCTTCGGCGATCGCGCCCGCATCCCACCGCGACCGGTCCTGCTCGGCCAGCGGGACCAGGGCGCCGTGCGCATCCGTCCGGGCGGCCCGGCGCGCATCGGTGAGCAGCATCAACGCCAGCAGACCACCGGACTCGCCGTCGCCCGGGGTCGCGGCGTACAGCATCCGGGTCAGGCGGACAGCCTCGGCGGTGAGGTCGGCGCGCACCAGGGACGTACCGCTGCTCGTGGTGTAACCCTCGTTGAAGATCAGGTAAAGCACCTGCCGGACCACCTGGAGTCGTTCCGCCCGTTCCGCTTCCGGCGGCGGCTCGAAGCCGAGGCCGCTGAGTTTGATCGTGGCCTTGGCCCGGCTGATCCGCGTGCCCATGGTCGTCTCCGGCACCAGGAAGGCGCGGGCGATCTCGGCCGTGGTCAGGCCGCCGACCGCGCGCAACGTCAGGGCCAGCTGCGACGGCGGCGAGATCGACGGATGGCAGCAGAGGAACAGCAGGGTGAGGGTGTCGTCATGCTCGGGCGCCGGGCCCGGCTCGGTGTCGAGGGCGGCCACCGACTCCTCGCGGGCGCGGCGGGCACTCTCGCTGCGGAACTCGTCGACGATCCGGCGTCCGCCGACCGCGATCAGCCAGGACCGCGGATTGTCCGGCACGCCGGCCCCCGGCCACTGCACCGACGCCGCCAGCAGCGCTTCCTGGACGGCGTCCTCGGCGGCGTCGAACTGCCCGTAGCGGCGGGCGAGCACGCCGAGGACCTGCGGCGCCAGCTCGCGCAACAGGTCCTCGATCCGCTCGCGCACGCCTTCAGACCTCGGGCGGCCCGGCCGGGACGGCGCGAATCTCGACCGACTGCGACCACGGGACGATCTGCGCGGCCATCTCGAGGATGCGGGCCTCGTCCTTCACGTCCAGGATCCAGAAACCGGCCAGCGACTCCTTGGCCTCGGCGTACGGCCCGTCGGTGACCACCACCTGGCCGTCGGTCAGGCTGACGACCTTGGCCGCGCTCGGGACGTCGAGACCCTCGGCGCCGACCAGCTCACCCGTCTTGCGCCACTCGACGTCGATCTCGGTCATGAACTTGATCATGTCGCGCACCCACTGGGGGTCGCGTTCCTCCATCATCGTCCCGGCGTCACCGAACATCATCATCATGTACTTCATCGCGTCTTCTCCCGTCGGGGGCGGCTCTGACACCCCGGGGTCGGAGCGGCGACGACGATCTCGACATCGCCCGGAAGAAGAATCTATCGGCCGGCACAGACGAAGGTCCGCGTGCGCTCAGCGTTCTCGTCATTGGGCGATCAGCTGCGGGATCTTCTCGAACAGCTGCGTGGTGTACGTGACCATCTCGTGCAGCATCCAGTTGCCGGAGAACAACAGCGCCGCGCCGACCCCGACCGCCTTGGGCACGAACGACAGCGTCGCCTCCTGGATCTGCGTGACCGACTGGAACAGCGAGATCGCGAAACCGATCGTCAGAGCGGTCAGCAGCACCGGAGCGGCCAGCTTGGCGGCGACGGTCATGGCCTGCAGGGCGAGCTCGATGATCTGCGTGTCGGTCATGTCCTGCTGTTCGGAGGGTTCCGGCGGTGTCGGATAGCAGAACGGTCGCACGTCGGTTGCAATCAGGTTCGCCCGCCCGGAATCCTCAAGTCCCATGGCGACCCGCTTCCTGCATCTGGCCCGGCACGGCGACGCACCGGAGGAGAAAGCCCTCAGCGAGCGCGGCCGGGAACAGGCGCGCCTGCTGGGAAACGTTTGAAACGGGTCCCGCTGACCGCCATCAGTCACGGCCCTCTCCCGCGCGCCACGGAAACCGCCCTCCTCATCAGCACCGCGTCGCCGGGCGTGCCGGTCCGCGGCCATCTCTTGGAGGCGCGCTACCCCTGTGAGGACACGACGGTGCTGGACCACCCAATCATCCGTCAGGAAAACGGGCATCTTTATCCGGATACCACGGTCGTCCATTGACACATCGGAAAGCACCGCGGAACACTGCGGCAAAGTGTGGAAAGCGGCAAAGTGTGGAAAGCGCTCTCCACGCTACCGGCCCGCCCCAGCCGCCGACCCCAGGAGTCCCCCCGTGCAACCGGCCCCCGCCGGCGTACCAGCGCGCCCCCGGCGCTGGCGCCTGATCATCGCCGTCGTCGTCCCGTTCCTCGTGACCGCCTACCTCGCGACCGTCCAGCTGGGCGCACATGCCGACACCCTCCTGCCGGCCGGCACACCGGCCACTCCGGCCACGACGCCGCCGACCGGCGTCCCCGGCACCTGGTCGACCGTGTGGGACGACGACTTCAGCGGCGCGGCCGGCACCTCCCCGTCAGCGTCGAACTGGCTGATGCGCACCGGCACCAGCTACCCCGGCGGCGCCGCCGACTGGGGCACGGGTGAGGTCGAGACCGCGTCCGCGTCCCCGGCCAACGTGTCGCTCGACGGCAGCGGCAAGCTGAACATCACGGCGATCAAGGACAGCGCCGGCCACTGGACGTCGGGCCGGGTGGAAACACAGCGCACCGACTTCGAGCCGCCGGCCGGTCAGATGACCAAGTTCACCGCGGTCATCAAGCAGCCGGACGTGGCCGACGCGCTCGGATACTGGCCGGGCTTCCGGGCCACCGGGGCGGCGTACCGCGGTGACTACACCAACTGGCCCGGTGTCGGCGAGACCGACATCATGACCGACGTCAACGGCCGCAGCCAGCTCTCCCAGACCCTGCACTGCGGCACCGCGCCCGACGGGCCGTGCGCCGAGTACAACGGCCGGCAGAGCGGACTGGCCGGTTGCCCCGGCTGCCAGACCGGTTTCCACGAGTACACCCAGGTGATCGACCGGACCAAGACCGACGAGGAGATCCGGTTCTATCTGGACGGACGGCAGAGCTGGATCGTGCGCGAGTCCCAGGTCGGCGTCACCGCCTGGAACGCGGCCGTGCACCACGGCTTCTTCCTCCGGCTGGACCTGGGCATCGGCGGTTCACTGCCGAACGCGATCGCCGGGACGACCACGCCGACGGCCGACACCACCTCCGGCGGCACCATGAGTGTGGACTCGGTGAGCGTGGCCCGGGCCGCCGGCGCCACCCCGGCGGCGATGACCGATCCGGCCGTCCCCGCCGGGCCGAGCGTCGTCCGGGTGACCGGCAGCCAGGGCAACTGGCAGCTGCAGGTCGGCGGACAGCCCTACCAGGTCAAGGGAATTACGTACGGGCCGCCGGCCCCGGCCGCGGACGGGTACATGCGGGACCTGAAGAACATGGGCGTCAACACGATCCGCACGTGGGGCGTGGACGACACCACCACGCCGATCCTGCTGGACACGGCGGCCCGCCAGGGCCTCAAGGTGATCGTCGGCGAGTGGCTGAACCAGGGCGCCGACTACGTGAACGACACCGCGTACATGAACTCGGTCACGACGACGATCCTCAATCAGGTCAACGCGCTCAAGAACAACCCGGGCGTGCTGATGTGGGACGTCGGCAACGAGGTCATCCTGACCATGCAGGACCACGGTCTGTCGGCGGCCGACGTCGAGGCCCGCCGTGTCGGGTACGCCAAGTTCGTCAACCAGCTGGCCCAGGCCATCCACGCGGCCGACCCGAACCACCCGGTCACGTCGACCGACGCGTACACCGGCGCCTGGTCGTACTACCAGCAGTACTCCCCCGACCTCGACCTGCTCGCGGTCAACTCGTACGGCACCATCGGGAACGTTTACCGCGACTGGGTGAACGGGGGCTACACCAAGCCGTACATCGTCACCGAGGCCGGCCCGCCCGGCGAGTGGGAGGTCCCGAACGACGTCAACGGCGTGCCGGCCGAGCCGACCGATCTGCAGAAGCGGCAGGGTTACACCGACAGCTGGAACGCCGTCAACGCGCACCCGACGGTGGCGCTGGGCGTGACCGAGTTCCACTACGGACTCGAGAACGACTTCGGCGGCGTGTGGCTCAACACGTTCACCGGCGGGCTGGCGGCGGCTCGGTTACTACGCGCTGAAGCAGGCGTACACCGGGCAGGCCGCGGCCAACACACCGCCGGAGATCAGCAGCATGACGGTCAGCAACCAGACCGCCGTGCCGGCCGGGGGGACGTTCACCGTCGACGTGGCCGCTTCGGATCCGCAGGGTGACGCGATCCGGTACAACCTGATGTACAGCGACAAGTACATCAGCGGCGGCACCGGGCTCACCAACGTCAGCTTCACCGACAACGGCGACGGCTCGTTCACGGCGAAGGCGCCGGAGCAGCTCGGCGTCTGGAAGGTGTACGTCTACGCGTACGACGGCCAGGGCAACGTCGGCATCGAGCAGAAGTCGATCAAGGTGGTGCCGCCGGCCGTTGCGGGCACGAACCTGGCCACGGGCAAGACGGCCACCGCGTCCAGCTACCAGCCGACCGGGACCAGCGGCGCGCAGCTGCCGGCGCTGGCGGTTGACGGCGACTACGGCACCCGGTGGGCCAGCGAGTGGGTCGACTCGGCGTGGCTGCAAGTCGACCTCGGCTCGGTGCAGTCGTTCACCCACGTGCGGCTGGCGTGGGAGGCGGCGTACGCCAAGGGCTACACGGTCGAGGTCTCGAACGACGGGACGAACTGGTCGCCGGTGTACGCGACGTCGAGCGGCGACGGCGGCTTCGACGATCTGGACATCAGCGGCACGGGCCGGTACGTACGGGTCACCGGCACGAGCCGGGCCACCGCGTACGGCTACTCACTGTGGGAGTTCGGCGTCTACCGGAGTTGAGATCCGGCGAACCGCGCCGGCCGCCACCGCGGATCCAGCTGGCCGACATGCTGGCCGGCACGGTCCGGAAGATCGCCGAGGACGGCTGGGCCGATACGGTCCTGGCCGCATTGGCCGGGCCCTACGTCGACGCGGACTCGATGATCCCGACCGCGGTCAGGCCGCAGCCGGACGCGGGAACGACCGCAGCAACCGGCTGAGCGGATCCCGCTTCCGGTCCTTCCGGCCGCCGAAGATCATGGCGCGGAACTCGGCCGCGGTGGTCTCCAGCACCGCGTCCGGCGGCGCGGCGGCGGCCCCGCGGCGAACGTCGAGCTTCCCGCCGGCGACAGTCACGGTCAGCCGGTCGCCGTCCAGTCGCAGCTCGGCCGTGATCCGGAGGTCACCGGCCGCCGCCGCGTCGAACGTGGTCCGCATGGCCAGGGCCAGCGCGTCGACGCTGAGCTCCTGACCCGAGGTCAGCGGGGTGCGGCTCCCCCACCCGGAGAGCAGCAGCAGGACCGGCTCGAGCTCGCGGCCGCGGCCGGTCAGCTCGTACGCCGAACCGCCGGCCGGCGGTTCCAACGTCCGCCGGCGCACCACGCCGGCCCGTTCCAGCTCGCCCAGCCGCTGGGTGAGCACGCTCTGGCTGGCGCCCGGCAGCCCCCGCCGCAGGCCCGAGAACCGCTTCGGACCGAGCAGCAACTCCCGCACGATCAGCAGGCCCCACCGCTCGCCGACCAGGTTCAGCGCGCGGGCCAGGCCGCACGGATCGTCGTACACCCGGGACATGGATCTCATCCTAGGGTTGCTTTCTCACACTTACCAGTGCGAAATTAGCACCGTGACGACAATCCCGGGGGCGCCCGCACGGCACGCGGCCGGCCTGTTGCCGCCGACCGGGTGGGCCGGCCGGCCGACATGGCCCGGTGTCCTCGACTTCCGGACCCGGTTCGCCGGCGCCGACCCGACACACGGAGATGACGAGCGATGACGACGTACGTCCTGATTCCCGGCGCCGGCGGCGACGCCTGGTCCTGGCACCGGCTGGTCCCCGAACTCGAGCGGCGCGGCCACATTGCGATTCCGGTCGAGCTGCCGGCCGGCGACAAGGACGCCGGCTGGGCGGAGTACGCCGACGCGGTGGCGGCCGCCGCGCAGGGCCACGGCCCGGTCACGCTGGTCGGCCAGTCGATGGGCGGCTTCACCGCGCCGCTGCTCGCCGGCCGGCTACCGGTCGAACAGATCGTGCTGCTCAACGCGATGATTCCGGCGCCCGGCGAGACCGGCGGGGCGTGGTGGGAGAACGTCGGCCAGCGCGCAGCGCGCCGGGCCGCCGACCTCCGCGACGGCCGCGACCCGGACGCCGAGTTCGACCCGGTGGCCACGTTCTTCCACGATGTGCCCGACGACGTCACCGCCGAGGCCATGCAGCTGGGTGAGCCGGCCCAGTCGGACACCCCGTTCGCTCAGATCTGGCCGCTGGACGCGTGGCCAGATGTGCCGACCCGGGTGATCAGCGCCCGCGACGACCGCATCTTCCCGCTCGACCTGCAGGTCCGGGTGGCGCGCGACCGGCTGGGCCGGGTCCCCGAGGAACTGCCCGGTGGTCACCTGGTCGCGCTCAGCCGCCCGGACGAGCTGGCATCGCTACTGACGGGTCAGGCTTAGGGCCTCGTCCACTTCGAGATCCCGCTTCGACGGCGGCCCGCGCCCGCTCGAGCTGCGGTCAGCGCAACGGGCGGAACGCCGCCCGGAGTTCGGCCGCGAACAGTTCCGGTTCCTCCCAGGCCGCGAAGTGGCCGCCCCGTTCCGCCTCGCCGAAGTAGCTCAGCGTGGGGTAGGACTTCTCGGCCCAGCTCCGCGGCGTCCGCCAGATCTCGCCGGGGAACGCGCTGAAGCCGACCGGGATCTTCGGGTCGGGGAGCGGCCGGCCACCCGCGGCGGGCGCGTCCGGCCCGTACGCCTCCCAATAGGACCGGGCCGCGGAGGCTCCGGTGCCGGTCAGCCAGTAGGCCGTGACGTTGTCGAGGACGTTGTCGCGGGTGAGGTTGCCGGACGGCCGGCCGTCGACGAACGCACCGGCGATCTTGTAGTACGCGTCGGTGTCGTGGTCGATCATCCAGGCGGCGAGCGCGGCCGGCGAGTCCAGCAGGGCGTACCCGATGGTCTGCGGCCGGGTGGCCATCTCCACGAAGTATCCGTTCCCGCTGGTCTGGAAGGTCTTGATGGCGGCCAGCGCCGCGCGTTCGGCGTCCCCGTCGCTCGGCAGCGACGCCGGATCGTTGAGAGCCGGCACGAGCAGGTTGGTGTGGATCGCGGCCAGCCCGTCGGGACCCAGCCGTCCCATCGTGTCGGTGACGCCGGCGCCGACGTCGCCGCCCTGGGCCACGTAGCGGTCGTAGCCGAGCCGGTTCATCAGCTCCGACCAGGCCCGGGCCGTACGGGCGAGGTCCCACCCGACCTCGGCCGGCTCGCCCGAGAAGCCGTACCCGGGCAGCGACGGGAGCACCAGGTGGAACGCGTCGGTGGCCGCGCCGCCGTGCGCGGTGGGGTCGGTGAGCGGGCCGACGCTGTCCAGCATCTCGATGACGGAGCCCGGCCAGCCGTGGGTCATGATCAGTGGCAGCGCGTCCGGATGCTCCGACCGCACGTGCACGAAGTGGATGTCGACGCCGTCGATCTCGGTGGTGAACTGCGGCAGCGCGTTCAGCCGGGATTCCACCCGCCGGCCGTCGTACTCGGTCGCCCAGTACCGGCACAACTCCTGCATCGCCGCCAGTTGCACACCCTGCGAGCGGTCGCCGGTCAGTTCCCTGGTCGGCCAGCGCGTCGCCGCCAGGCGGTGCTGCAAATCCTCGATCGCGTCCTTCCCGATCTGCACGGTGAACGGCCGGACGGCGCCGCCGGTCTGGTCTGCGGGTGTAGTCATGTCAGGATCTGCCTCTCGCCGCGGAGAACTGCAGGACGCCTGCAAGTGTGGCCACGTCCCGCGGCACCTCGCGCCCGTGAGACACCCTGGTCGATGCCGCGCCCGGGTACCGACAGCCGCCGGCGGACCCGCGACGGTCCAGAACCCGACCGCCTGGTCCGCACGGGCTGGAGCCGGCGCCGGCGCGCGGCTGCGGTGCCGCCGCGACGGCCGGGACATCGGTTCCTGGACGCGCCCGACCAGATCGTCCACACGCTCGGATTGCGCAGCAACCGCCCGCTGGGCCGGTGATGCATGACCGGTGGAAGCCCCCGCGCGCCACGGCTTTCGAGCCCGGTGACGCGCGGGGGTAGCTTTTCGGCGCTCCCGGAGAGCGCTCTCCGAGTATTGTTCAAGCGCACCGGAAAAGCAATTCCTCGATTGACAGGACGTACGGCCGACAGCAGACTTCGTCCGTGTCGCCGACCCCCCGGCATCTGCTCGCCTGCATGCTGGCCGCAAGCCTGGGCGCGGCGTCGGCCTGTTCCGTTCCGGCGCCCGCCACTCCCGCCCCGGCGGCGTCATCGGGTGCTCCGGGGTTCTTCGGAGGTACCGATCTGGCCTGGATCGAGATCACCATCGCCATGGACGAGCAACTCGCGCCGCTGCTGGCACTGCCGGCGACGCACAGCCGCAACGACCGCGTGAAATCGCTGAACAACCAGGTCAAGACTTTCTCGAACGCCGAGTTGAGCACGCTGCGGCGACTACGCGACGAGGCGAAACTGCCGACCGAGAACCCGCACGAGGGCATGCCGATGCCCGGCATGGTGCAGGGCGACCAGGTCCACGACGCGGCCGCCGCGACCGGAGCCGCCTTCGACGCGATCTACCTCTCGCTGCTGCAGGCGCACCTCGAACAAGGGTCGAGACTGGCCGCGAGCGAGATCGCGGCGGGTGTCGAACCGGATACTCTGGCATGCGCGAAACAAGTGTCGGCGACCCGCGCCGAATACCTTTCGGACGTACGGACATTAGTTGGCAAATAAATGTCGTCCGCGGCGCCCGAATTGGTCAGGGCGCCGCGGATTCGAGAGGGATCAGGTCACGGCAGGTCGAATGTCGGGGTGAGCGCCGCGCCCCGGTCCGGCTTGTAGAGGTCGAAACCCTGGGTGTTGCACTGGAGACCACCGTTGATGCAGTGAGTCACGAGCGCGTTCAGGATCGGCTGCTGCCACGCCACGAACACGTCGTAGTGGAACGAGTACCCCCGGCCGGACGAGAAGTGCACCTGCGACATGTCGCCGCTGACCGGCCAGGCCATCTTGAACTCGATCATCGGCACCGCGACCGGGTGCTCGAGGGGACAGATCCCGAGCACCGGGTACGCCATGTGGCTCTTGTGGTCGGGGGTGTCCAGGTGGATGCCGTCCCAGCAGCTCGGCGCCTGCAGCCGTACGTTCAGCTGCGATCCGGCGGGGCAGGTGGCGGGGATGTCCCAGTTGAACACGCTGCCGCCGCACTCGAAGCCTTCGACCGCGCCCGGGTTGTTCTTGAAGTCGTCCATCGTGGCCTTCGGGCTGCCCACGACGTAGCGCAGACCGTTCGGGAAGCTGCGGACACTGCGGTAGTCGATGACGCCGCTCTTGTAGTAGATGGTCTGCGGACCGGTCGGCTGCACCGCCGTGGTGCCGTTGAGCAACGTCGGCATCCAGTAGCCGGTCAGGTCCTTGTCGTTGGTGCAGGCGGTGGTGCCGGCCATCAGGCCGGCCGTGGTGGTCGCCGCGTTCGTGGTGGTGTTGCCGAGGAACGTGTGGAAGTGCGAGGCGCCCGGCATGTTCGGGAACACGATCGGATCGTCCTGCAGATTGGTGCGGCTGTTCGGGCAGTTCGCCTGGAACTCGTGGTGGGTCGTCGGCGGGTCGGTGACCGGTGGCGTCGCGCTCGACGGGACCACGCCGGTGACCGGCGGATCGGCCATGATGTAACCGGGGCCGCCGGTCGGCGCGGTGCTGGTGAGCGTGCCGTAGACCTTCATCTCGTACAGCGAGTAGCCGTACCCGGTGGCGCGCTGGGTGCCGTACATCCGCACGTACCGGCCGCTGCCGCTGACGTCCAGGGTCTGGTCGCCGCCCGCACCGCTGGTGGTGTTGTAGATCGTGGTCCAGTCGGTGCTGCCGTCGGCCGAGGTCTGTATCTGGAAGGACTTCGCGTACGCCGCCTCCCACTGCAGCTGGACCCGGGTGATGGTGGCGGTGCCGCCGAGATCGACGCGGACCCACTGCGGGTCGCTCCAGGCGCTGCCCCATCGGGTGTCGGAACGGCCGTCGAACGCGGCCGCCGCGGGCGACGCCGAGCTGTTCTCGACGGATGACGCCAAGCGCCGGCCGGCCCTGGGACAGCAGCGTGTCGGCGGCGTGCGCCTGCTCGATCCCGACCGTCACCAGCGCGGCGGCCAGGGCCGTCACGGCGAGGGGCGCGATGAGCCGTCTTCTTCGGTTCATGGGTTCTCCGCGGGGGGGGTGAGGATGAGTATCCGGGGTGGAATCTGGGGAACCGGAAACGGGCGCGGGGATCAATCTGGAGAGCGCTCTCCAAAGGGGTACGCCCTTGACGCCCGGGAGTCAATACGCTCGCCCGGAACCAGGTACGTCCGGCCGCCGGGTCGGATCGGCGTGGGCAAACTGTCTTCGGGAGAGCGCTCTCCGAGCGTGCTATAAACTGTTATGGACATCTTCCGCGCCCAGCGGCCGCCCACCCTGGAAGACGTGGCCAAAGTGGCCGGTGTCTCGCGCGCCACGGTGTCGCGGGTGATCAACGGAGTCCGCAATGTGGATCCGCAGATCCACTCGGTGGTGTGGAATGCGGTCGGCACCACCGGTTACATGCCCAACCGGCTGGCCCGATCCCTGGTCACCCGGCGCACCGGCACGCTGGCGCTGGTGGTGTCCGACACCGAGGCGCACGACGACGACCCGTTCATCAGCCGATTCTTCGCCGACCCGTACTTCGGGCGGGTGGTCGGCGGCCTGATGAGCGTCCTCAAGGTGGCCGGGGTGCAACTCGCCCTGCAGATGGTGGGCAGCGACGACGGCCGCCGCCGGCTGGTCGGCGACCTGCGGCACGGCCAGGCCGACGGCGCGATCGTGCTGTCGCTGCCGGCCCACGACCCGCTGCCGGGCATGCTCGCCGACGGCGGCGTCTCCGCGGTGATGATCGGCCGGCCCGCCAACTCGGTGCAGATCGACCACGTCGACCTGGCCAACGACACCGGCGCCGCCCTGGCCGTCGACCATTTGATCGCACGCGGCGCCCACCTGATCGGCATGGTCACCGGGCCGGTGGACGTGCCCGCCAGCCGCGCCCGGATCTCCGGCTTCCACCGCTCGATGGCCCGCCACGGGCACGGCCGGGGGCCGATCGCGACGGGCAACTTCACCCAGGAGAGCGGGGAGGCCGCGATGCGCAAGCTGCTGGCCGAGAACCCGGCGCTGGACGGCGTCTTCGTGGCCAACGACCTGATGGCGCTCGGTGCGCTGATCGCCCTGCGCGAGGAGGGCCGGCGGGTGCCCGACGACATCAGGGTGGTCGGTTTCGACGACAGCAGCGCCGCCGTCGCGGCCCAGCCGTCCCTGACCACCATCCGCCAGCCGTTGGAGGACATGGCCGCCGAGGCCGCCCGCCTGCTGCTGGCCCGCGTCGACGACCCGGCCCTGCGGGTGGCGACGGTCATCTACGAGCCCACCCTGGTCGTCCGGCAATCCACCTGACGGCCGATCCAGCTCGAGCCGGGGCGCCGCACTCCACGGGGGTGCGGCGCCCTCACCATCCCTGCCGCACATCGCTGGGCGCGCCGGCGTGGTCGGGGGCCATCTTCCACCGGGCTCGTCGCGGCCGGCGCCGAGAACTGCCGGATCGCAAGCGGAAGACCGGAAGTCCGGGGCGGGCGGGGTTAAGCGGCGACCGGTCCGTGTGAGGGCGGCACGACCTCGTCGGGCTTCGGCGGGCCGGGCGGGGTGCCGTCGCCGAACGGGCGGCCGCCCAGTTCGTCGCGGCCGTGCGGCTCGAGCCAGTTCCGCAGGTCGGGGCCGTCGGGAACGATCTGCGTGGGATTGATGGTCTGGTGCACGACGTAGTAGTGCTGCTTGATCTGCACGAAGTCGATGGTGTCGCCGAATCCCGGCGTCTGGAACAGATCCCGTGCGTACGCCCAGAGCACCGGCATCTCGCTCAGCTTGCGCCGGTTGCACTTGAAGTGGCCGTGGTAGACCGGATCGAACCGGGCGAGGGTGGTGAACAACCGCACGTCGGCCTCGGTGATCGTGTCGCCGACCAGGTACCGCTGGGTGGCCAGCAGATCGGAGAGCTTGTCGAGCCGGTCGAACAACCGGTGGTACGCCTTGTCGTACGCGTCCTGGGTGCTCGCGAAATCGGCCCGGTAGACGCCGTTGTTCACGTCGGCGAACACGTACCGGTTGACCTTGTCGATCGTGTCGCGCAGGTGCGGCGGGTAGAGGTCCGGCGCGCCCTCCCGCTGGAACTTGCGCCACTCCAGCGACAGATCGACGGTCAGCTGCGCGAAGTCGTTGGTCACCACCTGACCAGTCGGCACGTCCACCATGGCCGGCACGGTGATGCCCCGCTCGTACCCGGGGAACCGCTTGAAGTAGGCCTCCTGAAGCCGCTCGATGCCGAGCACCGGGTCGCGTCCGCCCGGGTCGAGGTCGAAGGTCCAGCTGCGCTCGTCGTGGGTCGGCCCGCAGACGCCCATCGAGAGCACATCCTCGAGGCCCAGCAGGCGCCGCACGATGATGGCCCGGTTGGCCCACGGGCAGGCACGCGCCACCACCAGGCGATAGCGGCCGGGCTCGACCGGATAGCCGTCGCGCCCGTCAGCGGTGATCCGCGTGGTGATGTAGTTCTGATCGCGATTGAATTCGCCGGACTTCTCGGTGGCCATGCCCCCATCTTGCCCGGTCTCGCGCCGCCGATGCGTGCCATCGGGCGGCCGGCTTCCCGGGCCGTCGAGCGAGACGGCGGCGTCCGGGCGATCCTCGGACGCAGTGGTAGAAAGGCACGATGACCGCCACCGATCCGTTCGCCGACCTCGACGGGTACGTCAACCTTCCCCGGCTCGGCGGGTTGTGGCTGTCGCCCGACGGCCGCCGCCTCGTCACCGGTGTGGCCACCCCCGACCGCGAGAACACCCGCTACCGCACGGCGTTGTGGGAGGTCGACCCGGAGGGCGAGCGGCCCGCGCGGCGGCTGACCGGCAGTCGCCCGGGCGAGTCGGCGGCCGCGTTCACGCCGTCGGGCGATCTGCTGTTCACCTCGGCCCGGCCGGACCCGGACGGCGAGGATGACACGGAACCGCAGCCGGCGCTGTGGCTGCAGCCCGCCGGTGGTGGCGACGCCCGGGTTATCGCGAAGCTGCCGGGCGGCATCCACGGCGTGGTCGTCCGCGCTTCCGGGACGGTCGTGGCCGGCTCGTCGCTGCTGCCGTCGTCGGCCGATCCGGATGCCGACACGGCCGCCCGCAAGCAACGGAAGGACGCCGGGGTCGCGGCCATCCTGCACGAGGAGTACCCGGTGCGGTTCTGGGACCACGACCTGGGGCCGGACCGGCCGCGTCTGCTGACCGCGGACCTGGCCGGCGACGACACCCTGGAGCTGAAGGACCTCACCGGCCACGTCGGCCGGGCGTTGGACAGCGAGGAGACGTCGTGGGACATCACCCCCGACGGCCGTACGGTCGTGGCGGTCTGGATGGTGCCCGAAGCCGCCGGGTCGCAGCGGGCCACGCTGGTGGCGATCGACGTGGCGACCGGTGACCGCCGCGTGCTCGCCGATGACCCCGACCACGAATACAGCGCGCCCGAGGTTTCTCCGGACGGCCGCCAGGTTGCGGTGGTGAGCTTCCGGCGGTCCTCATCGGACGATCCGGGCGATCTCCGGCTGGCCGTCGTGCCACTCGCCGGCGGCCCCGTCCGGGTTCTGACCGGCGACTGGGACCGCTGGCCGTCCGGTGGCCGGTGGCTGCCGGACGGCAGCGCGCTGGTCGTGGCCGCCGACGACCACGGGCGGTCGCCGCTGTGGCGGGTGGACGCGACGACCGGTGACGTCAGCCGCCTGACCGGGGACGACGGGGCCTACACCGATGTCCGGGTCTCGCCGGACGGGCGGTGGATCTACGCGTTGCGCAGCGCGGTGGACAGCCCGCCGGCTCCGGTGCGCCTGCCCGTGGCGGGCGCCGCGCACCCGGAACCCCTGCGTGGGCCGGCCACACCCGTGGACGTACCCGGGCAGTTGACCGAAGTCACCGCGACCGCCGCGGACGGGACGCCGCTGCGCGCCTGGCTCGCCGTTCCCCGGGCCGACGGGCCGGCGCCGCTGCTGCTGTGGATCCACGGCGGTCCGCTGGGTTCCTGGAACGCGTGGTCCTGGCGGTGGAATCCGTGGGTCATGGTGGCGCACGGGTACGCGGTCCTGCTGCCCGATCCGGCGTTCTCCACCGGGTACGGCAACGCCTTCGTGCGGCGCGGCTGGGGCGCGTGGGGTGACGCCCCGTACTCCGACCTGATGGCGCTGACCGACGCGGCCGAGGCGCGGTCCGACATCGACGCGACCCGGACGGCGGCCATGGGCGGCTCGTTCGGCGGGTACATGGCGAACTGGGTCGCCGGGCACACCGACCGGTTCGCCGCGATCGTGACGCACGCGTCGCTGTGGGCGCTCGACCAGATGATGACGACCACGGACGCGCCGTACTACTGGGCGCGCGAGTTGACCACGAAGCGTCTGGAAGCCCACTCGCCGCACCGGTTCGCCGACGACATCACCACGCCGATGCTGGTGATCCACGGCGACCGGGACTACCGGGTGCCGATCGGCGAGGCCCTGCGCCTGTGGTGGGACCTGCTGTCCCGATCCACGGCCGGCGACGGGTCGAGCCGCCACAAGTTCCTCTACTACCCGGACGAGAACCACTGGATCCTCAAGCCGGGCAACGCCAAGGTCTGGTACGCCACTGTGCTCGCCTTCCTCGCCCACCACGTGCACGGCGACGACTGGCGGCGGCCGGAGCTGCTGGGCTGACGCTAATGCCAGGTGGCCTGATGGTCGCCGTGGGTCGGCAGGTAGGCCCCCTCGCCGAAGTGGTGGTCGTAGAAGTCGGTGTCCAGGTGCTGGGCCTGCAGATAGTTGAGGATCTGGACGGTGGGAACCGTGCCCGGCACCTTGCCGAAGGTCTCGTCGATGTGGCGCCGAGCAGCAGGTGTCCGTTGTAGACGCTGGTGATCAGTTCCGCGCTCGCCTCGGCCAGGGTGTACTGCTCGACGAACGACAACGGGACCGGGTCGCCGGCGTGCCGCAGGGACGGAGATCGTCAGGTTCACAGATCGCGGCCCTCGACGATGTGGGAACCGAAGCCGGTCCGGGCGGCCCGCAGCATCGCCTGGCCGAGCCGGTCGGTGGTGGTGAACCAACGGGGCGCGACCCTGGTCAGCACCGGGGTCAGCGGGGCGGTGACCGCGTGCACGGCGCGGTACCACCCGGTGCCGGACGTGGCGCCGTGCCGGGGCTGGATGAACCCGGGGCGGAACGCGTAACCGTTCGGCAGCAACGCGATGATCTCCTCCTCGGTGCGGCCCTTCACCCGCGACCACATCTGCCGGCCCCGCACGTTGGTGCCCGCACCCGAGACGTAGACGAAGGTCAGCTCGGGATTGATCTTGCCGAGGGCGCGGGCGGCGGCCAGCGGGTAGTCGTGGCAGACGCGGGTGAACGTCGCCTCGTCCACGCCCAGCGACGAGATGCCGAGGCAGTAGAAGCAGGCGTCCGCACCGGCCAGATCGTCCTCGATCGGGGTCAGGTCGGTGAAGTCGGCCAGTTCGCGCTGGATGAGCTTGGGATGCCGTACGCCCGCGGGACGGCGGCCGACCGACACGACCCGCGTGACGTCGGCGGCGAGCAGGCACTCGCGCAGCGTGCCCTGCCCGACCATGCCGGATGCGCCGAAGATGACGACCTTCATGACTTCCTCTTTCCCTCGGTGAGCACCCGGACCGCGTCCACCACGGTCCGGCGGCGCAGCGCGATGTCATCGGCACGGGTGATCGGCAGGCCGGGCCCGCCCAGTACGGCCAGCCCGGTGATCAGCACCATCAGTTCGGCGGCGGGGAAAGTATCGTTGACCCGGCCGTCCCGCTGGGCCTCGGCGATCGCGGCGACCTTGTCCGCATCGGAGGCGAGCACCACCTCCGGCATCGCGTCGCCGCCACGCTCGAGGGAGCGCCAGATCGCCAGCCGGAAAGCCTGCGGGTGGCTGACGTTCCGGTCGAACAACCGCCCGGCGTACTCCGGGAGGTCGTCGGGGTCGATCGGCACGTCATGCACGGTGTCGACCACGACCGCCCGGAAGACGGCGTCGAACAGGTCTTCCTTGTTGCCGAAGTACGAGTAGATCAGCGCCTTGTTGGCCTGCGCGGCCGCGGCGATGCGGTCGATCCGGGCACCGGCGACGCCCCGCTCGGCGAATTCGGCCGCGGCGGCCTCGAGCAGCCGCCGCCGGGTGTCCTCCGCGTCCCTGACCACCCGGCGAGTGTACGTGACTAACTGGTTAGTTGAGCGCGCGAGGAGACCGAATACCCAGGTGGATTCGATTAATACTCGACGCAGGGGAGTTATTTGTCTTTCCGCAATCACGCTTGCGCCCGGATACACCGGGGTAGCCATTGTCCATACACCCGAGTAATGGAGGGCACCATGAGCGACGTCCCCACGAGTGCCGGGGCTCTCGGCGCCACCGATCCCCTGTACGCACCACCGTCCGATTCGTCCACCAGCACCGCCGGGCAGGTGGCCCAGCAGGGCAGCCAAGCCGCCCAGCAGGCTGCGAGCGACGTCAAGGACACGGCCGCCGAGCAGGCCAAGCGGGTGGCCGGCGAAGCCAAGTCGCAAGCCCGGAGCCTTGCCTCCGACGTTCGCGACCGGGTGGGCCAGCAAGCCCGGAGCCAGAACGACAATCTGGTGAGCACCATCCGGCAGACCGCCGACCAGCTCGACGAGATGCGCGGTGACCGCGCGGACTCCCCCGCTGCCACTGTCGTGTCGCGAGTGGCCGACGGCGGCCGGCAGTTCGCCGATTACCTCGACCGCAACGGCCCCGAAGGCGTGCTCCGCGAGGTTCAGGACTTCGCGCGTCGCCGTCCGGGCGCCTTCCTGGCCACCGCGCTGGCGGCCGGGTTCGTGGTCGGCCGGCTCGGCAAGAGCGTGGCCAAGGCCGACGGTGACGCCGGCCAGAAGCCGCAGAGCGACTCCTTCGTCTCGCGGACACCGCAGGACTACGCCCCGGACACGGGCTACGCCACCGGCACCGGCTACGCGGACACCGGCTACGCCACGACCGGCGCCGGATACACGACGGCCGGGACCGAGTACGCCGCCACCGGCACGGGCACGCCGGCGGTCGTCACCGAGGAGTACCTGCCCGCGGACTACGTTCCCGGCACCGCACCGGCGGCGGACTACCCGGACGGCACGCGATGAGCGCGCCGTACACCGACAACCATCGTCCCGATCCCGGTGACACGTCGATCGGCGAGGTGATCGGCAACATCAGCAACGACCTCTCCCAGCTGTTCCGCCAAGAGGTGGAACTGGCCAAGGCCGAGGTCAAGCAGGAAGCCGCCAAAGCCGGCAAGGCCGCCGGCATGCTCGGAGGCGCCGGGTTCGCCGGCTACCTGGCCGTCGTGCTGCTCAGCTTTGCGCTGGTCTTCGGACTGGCCAACGTCATGGACGCCGGCTGGGCCGCGCTGATCGTCGCGGTCATCTGGCTCATCATCGGCGCGGTCCTGTTCCTGAACGGCCGCAAGAAGCTCAAGACCGTGGACCCGACGCCGCGGCGCACCGTCGACACCCTCAAGGAGGACGCGCAATGGCTGAAGAACCCGACCGGCTGAGGCAGGACATCGAGCGCACCCGGGCCTCATTGACCCGGGACGTGGACCGGTTGGCGGACAAGACCAGCCCCACGCGCGTCGCCCAGCGGCGCTGGACCTCGGTCAAGGAGAAGGTCATGGGAAGTTCGGATAACGCCCGGCACGCGGCCGGCGACACGATGAGCACGGTGCAGGACAAGGCGTCGCACGCCTCCGACGTCGTCAGTTCGAAGGCGCACGACGCCGCCGACACGGTGGGCTCGAAGGCACACGACGCCGCCGACGCTGTGCGCAACACCCCGCAGGTGGTCAGCCGCCAGGCGGCCGGAAACCCGATCGCCGCCGGCATCATCGCCTTCGGCGCGGGCATGCTCGCCGCCACGCTGATCCCGGTGAGTGACGCCGAGAAGCGGGCCGGCCAGCAGCTCAAGGACAACTCCGGCGACCTCGTCGACCGAGTCAAGGACGTCGCCGGTGAGGTCGGATCCGACCTCAAGCAGAACGCGGCCGAGGCCGCGTCCCAGGTCAGGGAGACGGCGCAGGACGCCGTCCAGACCACCAAGGAGCAGGCTCAGTCGTCCGCCCAGGACGCTGCGGCCCAGACGAAGCAGGCAGCTCAGAACAACTGATCAAGGAGTACGACATGGGTCTGATGGACAAGGCCAAGGACATGGCCGACCAGCACGACGAGCAGGTCGACCAGGGCCTCGAGAAGGCCGGCGACCAGATCGATCAGCGGACCGGCGACAAGTACTCGGCGCAGATCGACAAGGGCGTCGACGAGGCTCAGCAGCACACGGGTCAGGGCGACTCGACCCAGCAGTGATCCATCCCGGCCCGGCTGCGTTCGCGCGGCCGGGCCGGGCTTTTGCCGAGATGTAACTAAATTGTTAGTTTGTCAGGTGGCCACCGGACTGGGTGCTCGGGACGATCCGCGGGCCGGTCCGGCGCGGCGCTCCAGCCGGCCCGGGACGCCGCCACGGCCGCGCGTCGGCAAACCCCGTCGGTCGCTGTCACCGGTGTGACCTGGGCCGCGACCCGGCCCGCGGGAAAGCGTCGTACCCCCGCCCTATGTTCTTGGGGTGCCCCTCGAACGCTTCTCGCCCGCCCAGGTCGCCGCGCTGGCCCCCGACCCGGGCTCGCTGAAGGCTGCCCGCGGAGTCAGCGCCGTCGGTCACTGGCCGGCCTCCGGGCGGTTCGCCGACGTCCTGTGGGGACTGTGCCGGGGCAGCGGTCAGTCGCCCGTACCAGGTGGCGGTCGACCTGGACGGCCCGGCGTACCGGTGCTCCTGTCCCAGTCGCAAGTTCCCGTGCAAGCACGCGCTCGGGCTGATGCTGCTCTGGGCCGAGGGTGGCGGCGCCCACCCGGCCGACCCGCCGCCGTGGGTGGCCGAGTGGCAGGCGACCCGCGAGGCGGGGGTGAAGGCGGCGGCCACCCGCGCCGCCGGGCCACCCGACCCGGCGGCCCAGGCCCGACGCGCCCAGCAGCGTGGCGAGCGGGTCGCCGCGGGGATGACCGAGCTGCGGCGGTGGCTGGAGGATCAGGTGCAGCACGGACTGGCCGGATTCGCCTCGATCCGGGCACCAGCCGTTCGACGCGATGGCGGCCCGGCTGGTCGACGCGCAGGCCCCGGCGGCGGCGTCGGCGGTGCGGCGGCTCGGTTCGATCGCCGGCGTCGGCCCGCAGTGGGCCGACCGGATGCTCGGCGAGCTGGGGTTGTTGTGGCTGCTGGTGACGGCGTACGACCGGATCGACGCGCTGCCCGGACCGCTGGCGGCGACCGTCCGGACCCGGATCGGCTTCCCGGTGGCGGCCGACGACGTGCTCGCCGGGCCGCGGGTGCGGGACCGCTGGCAGGTGCTCGGCCAGGTGGACAGCGATGACGGCATGCTGATCAGCCGCCGGGTGCTGGCTGCGCGGCGCAGGCCACCGGACGGTTCGCGCTGCTGCTGACGTTCGCCGCGGCCGGCCAGTCGCTCGGCGCCGATCTCGTGCCGGGCACCGAGTTGCGACGCCGACCTCTGCTTCTACCCGGGCGCCGCTGCCGATGCGGGCGCTGGTCGCCGAGCGGGTCAGCGCCGCCGAGCCGCTGGCCCGGCCGTCCGGCGCCGGCTCGCTGCGGGCCGCCCTGGATGGCTGGTCGGCGGCGCTGGCGGCCGAGCCCTGGCGATACGACGTTCCCGGTGCTGCTGGACGGCGTGGTGCCGACCGCCGACGGGTGGCTGGCCGACGGCGCCGGCGAGGCCCTGCCGCTGGCGCCCGGGCACCGTGAGCCGTGGTGGCTGCTGGCCGCGGCGGGAGCGGCTCCGGCGACGGTGTCGGCGGAGTGGTCTCCGTCCGGGCTGCGTCCGCTGGCCGCGTGGGTGGACGGCCGGCACGTGCCGGCCGGGCCCCCCGTGCCCGAATCCGGGGTTTCGCGTCCGGCCGAACTGCCGGGCGAACTGCTGGCCCCGGCGCTGGTCGGAACCGCGCGCCGCCCGTGGACCGGGTCCCTCTTGGAGGACGCGGCGGTCGCCCTCCTCTACCGGCGGGCCGGGGTGATGCCATCGGGCGGCCACCCGCCGGTGCCCCCCGCCCCGGCGGAAACCGATCCGGGGCTCCCCGCCGCGGCCGGCGCCCGCCTGCTCCGGATCCTTTCCGGGGCCACGCCCGGAGGCACGCAGGCCGCGTCCGAGCTGCTGGCCCAGTGGCTGGACGCGGCCGTGCAGCGCGGCGGCCGCGTGCCGCCCGAGGCGCTGCCCGCCCTGCTCGACGCCGGCCGGCGCAACTCGACGATCGCGGCCGTCCGTGGCCCGGGTGGCCGGCCGCCGCGGGACCTGGCTGGCCGGGATGCGGGTGGACTGGTCGTGGCTGCTGGACGAGGCGTCCGGCGACGCGGCGCGCCGACGACCCGGCGGTCTGGGACACCGGTTCCGGCGGTGAGCGGCTGGCCTACCTGTCCCAGCTCCGCGCACCGCGACCCGCCGGCGGCCCGTGACCTGCTCGCGTCCGCCTGGGCCGCCGAGGCACCCGACGACCGCGCGCGGCTGCTCACCGTCGCTCGACACCGCGCTGTCCCCCGCCGACGACGCGTTCCTCGACTCGGTGCTGGACGATCGCCGCCGTGAGGTCCGCGAGACCGCGCTCGACCTGCTGCGCCGGATGCCCGGCTCCGGCGCTGGGCGCGCGGATGGCGGTCGCGGGCGCGAGGCCGCGGTCCGGCTCGAGCGCCGCTACGTTCGGCCGCGACCGCCTCCTGGTCGAACCGCCGGCCGACCTGGACCCGGCCCTTCGCCGCGACGGCGTGTCGGCGCCACCCCGGCGCGCGGCGCCGGGATCGGCGCGTGGCTGCTCGAGGAGATCGTCGCCGGCGCGCCGCTGGCGGTGCTGGACCACCGACCTCGGGCGCGGGCCGGCCGCGATCCTCGACCTCGCGCGCGGGCACGACTGGGAGACGCCGCTGCTGCACGGGTGGGCCAAGGCGGCGATCGACCCAGGAGGACGCGGCCTGGGCGAGCGCGCTGGTCGCCAACGACGCGCACCACCAGGCGGCCGGCCTGCGCGAGGCGGTCCGATGGGATCTGCACCTGCTGCTGCCGCCGGCGGAACTGGCCCGGATCGCCGCCGACTTCCTGCGCCGCGAGGACCACCTGGCCAACCGGCTGCTCGGCGCTCACACCGGGGACTGGCCGCACGAGCTGGCCGTCACCGTGATCGAGACCATCGCCCGCCGGGCGCGGACCGACCGGCACACCTGGCAGCTGGCCGAGTTGTGCCGGTCGGCGGCGCTGGCGATGCCGCCCGTCGTACGCGGCCATCCCTCGAGCGCCTCGCCGCCGCAGCTCGACCAGGAACCGGCCGGCCCCGTCCCGGGTCCGGCCGGTCGCCGAGCTCGGCCCGGACCCTGACCTTCCGCCACGAGATGCTTCAGGACGGCATGGCATGAGGAGTCGAGTGACGCGCTGCGCCCGCACGCCGAGGACCAGTACGCCGAGGAGCTGGCGCTGCTGGCCGCGACCGACGACCGGCCCCGGCCGCCGGGGTGGCGGCTGTCCCCGCACGCCGTGGTGACCTACCTGCTCGGCGACGGCGCCAAGATCACCCCGAAGTACGTCGGGCCGCGCCGGCTCGTGGAGGTCGCGGTGTCCACGCTGGTCACCGATCGGGCGCTGCTGCTGCTCGGCGTGCCGGGCACGGCCAAGACCTGGGTGTCCGAGCACCTGGCGGCGGCCGATCTCCGGCGACAGCACCCTGCTGGTCCAGGGCACCGCCGGAACGGCCGAGGAGGCCATCCGGTACGGGTGGAACTACGCCCGCCTGCTGGCCGAGGGCCCGACCGACGCCGCGCTGGTGCCCAGCCCGGTGATGCGGGCCATGCAGACCGGCTCGATCGCCCGGGTCGAGGAGCTGACCCGGGTGCCGTCCGACGTGCAGGACGCGCTGATCACCATCCTGTCCGAGAAGACGCTGCCGGTGCCGGAGCTGAACACCGAGGTCGCAGGCCCAGCGCGGCTTCAACCTGATCGCCACCGCGAACGACCGCGACCGCGGGGTGAACGAGCTGTCCAGCGCGCTGCGCCGCCGCTTCAACACGGTGGTGCTGCCGATGCCGGCGTCGGCCGACGACGAGGTCGAGATCGTCGCCCGGCGGGTGGCCCAGCTCGGCCGGTCCCTCGACCTGCCCGAGGTGCCCGCCGCGCTGGACGAGATCCGGCGGGTCGTCACCGTCTTCCGGGAGCTGCGCAACGGCCTCACCGAGGACGGCCGCACCAAGCTGAAGTCGCCGACCGGCACGCTGTCGACCGCCGAGGCCATCTCGGTGATCACCAGCGGGATGGCGCTGGCCGCCCACTTCGGCGACGGGCGGCTGCAGCCCGGGCGACGTCGCCTCGGGCATCGTCGGCGCGGTGATCAAGGACCCGGTGTCCGACTGCGTGGTCTGGCGCGAGTACCTGGAGACGGTGGTGCGGGAACGCACGGACTGGCGTGACTTCTACCGAGCCGCCCGCGATGCCTGAGCGGCTCTACGGCATCCGGCACCACGGGCCGGGGTCGGCCCGCGCGGTGGTGCAGGAGCTCGAGCGGCAGCAGCCCGACATGCTGCTGGTCGAGGGGCCACCGGAGGCGGACGACCTGGTGCCGCTGGGTGGCCGACGGCGGGCTGGAGCCGCCGGTGGCGCTGCTCGGGTACGCGGCCGACGATCCGCGGCGGGCGGCGTTCTGGCCGTTCGCGGTGTTCTCGCCGGAGTGGCAGGCGATCCGGTGGGCGGTCGCTCACGGGGTGCCGGTCCGGTTCTTCGACCTGCCGTACGCCTACCGCATCGGGCGGCCCGATCCGGCCGCCATCGCCGGCGCGCCTCGGTCGCGCCGTCGTCGCCGATCTCGCGCCGGCGTCGCCCCTTACGGACCGTCGCCGGACGCCGATGAGGACGCCGGTGAGCTCGGGCGGAGCCGGCCGACGGGCCGCCGAGCGCCGCCGCTGCGGCCGGTCGACCCGATCGGCGAGCTCGCCGCGGCCGCCGGCTACGACGACCCCGAGCGCTGGTGGGAGGACGTCGTCGAGCACCGCGGGATGCCGGCGTTCGAGGCGATCGCCGAGGCGATGACGGCCATCCGGGAGTACGTCGCCGGAGGATCCCGAGGACCTGGTGCGCGAGGCGTACATGCGGACGGTCCTGCGCGAGGTGCCGCAAGAGCACGACAACATCGCCGTGGTCTGCGGCGCCTGGCACGTGCCCGCGCTGACCCGCAAGGTCGCGGTCAAGGACGACGCCGCGCTGCTCAAGGGCCGCACGCAAGAGCAAGGTGGCGTTCACCTGGGTGCCGTGGACGTACGGGCGGCTGGCGTCCTGGTCCGGTTACGGCGCCGGCGTGCGCTCCCCCGGCTGGTACCACCACCTGTTCACCACCGGCCGACGAGGTGGTGCCCCGGTGGCTGGTGGACGCCGCCGGCGTCTGCGGGCCGAGGGCGTGCCGACCTCGTCGGCGCACGTCATCGAGGCCACCCGGCTCGCCGAGGCGCTGGCCACGCTGCGCGGGCGGCCGCTCGCCGGCCTGGCGGAGGTCACCGAGGCGGCCGAGGCGGTCATGTGCGACGGCGAGCCGCTGCGGGCCGAGCTGATCGGCCGCAAGCTGGTGGTCGGCGAGCGGCTGGGTGGCGTGCCCGATGACGATGCCCGCCTTACCGCTGGCCAAGGACCTGGCCGCGCAGCAGCGCGCGGTGCGGCTCAAGCCCGAGGCGCTGGAACGCGTCCTGGAACTGGACCTGCGCCGCGAGATCGACCTGCAGCCGCAGCCGGCTGCTGCACCGGCTCCGGGCGATCGGCGTGCCCTGGGGCGAGCCCGACGCCGGCCGGCGGGGCACCGGCACGTTCCGGGAGACAGTGGCGGCTGCGCTGGCAGCCCGAGTTCGCGGTCCGGCTGGTCGAGGGCAGCATGTACGGCACCACGGTGGCCGCCGCGGCCACCGCCAAGGTCACCGGCGCCGCCGGCCGGGCGCACCGCTCGGCGAGGTCACCGCGCTGGTCGAGACGTGCCTGCTGGCCGATCTCGCGGACGCGTACCCGACAGGTGCTGGCCGCATTGGACACCCGGGCCGCGCTCGACGCCGACATCAACCACCTGATGGCGGCGATCCCGGCGCTGGCCCGGACCCTGCGCTACGGCGACGTCCGGCGTACCGACGTGGCCGGGCTGTCGACCCGCCCCACAGTTCGGGCAGCTTGGGCGCGACGTCGTTGAGCACCTGGCCGAACGCGGCGCGGGTGGCCAGCGGCTTGGAGCCGGGCTCCCAGTACGTGATGTCGGCGTCCCAGCCGTCGGGCAGCTCCTGGGCAGCAGCCGGTCCAGCAGCTTCTTGCGCTCGGGCTCGCGCTCGCGCCCACGCGTCGAATCTCACGCTGCCACTTCTCGTGGGCTTCCTTGCCGCGGTCGACCAGCTTGCGGGTGTGCTCGATGACCTCGTCGCGCACCTCGAACGTCTTGTCCGGGTCGAAGCCGAGGACCTTCTTGGTCGCGGCGACCTCTTCGTCGCCGAGCGCCGAGCCGTGCGCCTCGCCGGTGTTCATCTTGTTCGGCGCCGGGTAGCCGATGATCGTGCGGACCGCGATGAACGACGGCTTGTCGGTGACCGGCCTTGGCCGCCTCGATGGCCTCCTCGATGCCGACGACGTTCTCGCCGCCCTCGACCTCCTGCACGTGCCAGCCGTAGGCGCGGTAGCGGGCGGGCACGTCCTCGGACAGCGCGATGTTGGTGTCGTGCTCGATGGAGATCTGGTTGTGGTCGTAGAACACGATCAGGTTGCCGAGCTGCTGGGTGCCCGCCAGCGAGGACGCCTCGCTGGTGACGCCCTCCTCCATGTCGCCGTCGGAGGCGATCACGTAGATGTAGTGGTCGAACGGGCTGGTGCCCGGCGCGGCGTCGGGGTCGAACAGGCCGCGCTCGTACCGCGACGGCCATCGCCATGCCGACCGCGGACGCCAGGCCCTGGCCCAGCGGGCCGGTGGTGATCTCCACGCCCTTCGGTGTGGCGGAACTCGGGGTGCCCCGGCGTCTTCGACCCCCAGGTGCGCAGCGACTCGATGTCGGACAGCTCGAGCCCGAACCCGCCGAGGTACAGCTGGATGTAGAGCGTCAGGCTGCTGTGCCCGCAGGACAGCACGAAGCGGTCCCGGCCGAGCCAGTGCGCGTCGCTCGGGTCGTGGCGCATCTGCCGCTGGAACAGCGTGTAGGCCAGCGGCGCCAGGCTCATCGCCGTGCCGGGATGGCCGTTGCCGACCTTCTGCACCGCGTCGGCCGCCAGCACCCGCACGGTGTCGACCGCGATCGGAGTCGACGTCGGTCCAGTCGTCGGGGTGATGCGGGCGGGTGAGGGCAGAGATCTCTTCGAGTGTGGTCACGTGGCGCACTCCTTCGATCGGCCTGGCTTCGCAATCCGCTTGATCCACCCTAGTGCGGACGGACCTCGCCGCAGGCCGCGTCGGTCAAGTTCGTGCGGGCGTTCACGCGAATCGACCCTGCGGTGCTCGTGCACAGTCCAGCGGTCTACCATCGTCTGTAGTAGAAGCTGCGCGCTGCCGCGAACCACTGAGGAGTATCTGCGTGAGCATTCGCGAGCGCCGCTCTTGCCGACGAGGCGCCGAGACCGAATCACGCACCGCGCTCCTCGGCTACCTGGCCCTGACCAAGCCGCGGGTGATCGAGCTGCTGCTCGTCACCACGATTCCCGCGATGCTGCTGGCCCACCGCGGCACGCGTCGATCCGCTGCTGATCCTCAACACGCTGTTCGGCGGCCTGCTGGCGGCCGCGGGCGCCAACACGCTGAACTGCGTGGCCGACGCGGACATCGACAAGGTGATGAAGCGCACCGCGCGCCGGCCGCTGGCCCGGGCCACCGTGCCGACGCAGTCATGCGCTGGTGTTCGGCCTGGCGTTGTCGGTCGGCTCGTTCGTCTGGCTGTGGTGGACGACGAACATGCTGTCGGCGCTGCTGGCCGGTCGCCACCATCGCGTTCTACGTGCTTCGTCTACACGCTGCTGCTCAAGCGCCGCACCTCGCAGAACGTCGTGTGGGGCGGCGCGGCGGGCTGCATGCCGGTGATGATCGGCTGGTCCGCGGTCACCGGCACCATCGAATGGCCCGCGCTGGTGATGTTCGCGATCATCTTCTTCTGGACGCCGCCGCACACCTGGGCGCTGGCCATGCGCTACAAGGAGGACTACCGGGCCGCCGGCGTGCCGATGCTGCCGGCCGTGGCCACCGAGCGAGCAGGTCACCAAGCAGATCCTGATCTACACCTGGCTGACGGTGCTGGCGACGCTGGCGCTGGCGCTGGCGACGGGCTGGCTGTACGCGTCGGTGGCGCTGCTGGCCGGCGCCTGGTTCCTGGTGATGGCTCATCAGCTGTACGCAGGTGTGCGCCGCGGCGAGCCGGTGAAGCCGCTGCGACTGTTCCTGCAGTCCAACAACTACCTGGCCGTGGTGTTCTGCGCGCTGGCGGTCGATTCGGCCTTGGCGCTTGCCGACGCTGTTCCAGTCACGCGAGATCCCAGCTCGCTGCTAGGGCACCAGCACGACCGAGCCGACGGTCTTGCGGCCCTGCAGGTCGCGGTGGGCCTGCTCGGCGTCCTCGACAGCGGTAGCGCTCGCTGACCGTGACGGTGATGGTGCCTGTCGGCGATCGCGTCGAGCAGTTCGCCTGCACGCCAAGCGAATTCGTCGGCGCGTGCGGGTGTAGTGCGCCAGTGTCGGCCGGGTCAGGAACAGCGAGCCGGCCGCGTTGAGCCGCTGCGGGTCGAACGGCGGCACCGGCCCGCTGGCCGCGCCGAACAGCGCGAGCGTGCCGCGGATCGCGAGGCTGGCCAGGCTGGCGTCGAACGTGGACGCGCCGACGCCGTCGTACACCGCGGCGACGCCCGCCGTCGGTGAGCTCCGGATCTTGGCGCCGAACTCCGCGGGATCGTCCGGGTAGTCGAGCACCTCGACGGCGCCGGCCTTGCGGGACAGCTCGGCCTTCTCCGGCGTCGACACCGTGGTGATCACCCGGACGGCCATGCTGGTGGCCCACTGCGTCAGGATCAGCCCGACGCCGCCCGCGCCGGCGTGCACCAGCACGGTGTCGCCCTGCTGCACCGGGTAGACGGACTTGATCAGGTAGTGCGCGGTCATGCCCTTGAGCAGCGCCGCGGCCGCCAGCCTCGGCGGCGACGCCGTCGGGCACGTAGGCGACGAAATCGGCTGGCGCGACGCAGTATTCGGCGTAGGCGCCGTTGGCCTGCGCGGTGACCACCCGGTCGCCGACGCTCAGCGCCGCGACGTCGTCGCCGACCGCGGCGACCGTGCCGCACACCTCGGTGCCGACGACGAACGGCACCTCGCGCGGGTACTGCCCCGACCGGAAGTAGGTGTCGATGAAGTTGACGCCGATCGCCTCGGCCTTGATCAGCACCTCGCCGGGGCCGGGGGACGGCTCGGCTTTGTCGACGTAGGTCAGGACTTCGGGTCCGCCGGTCTCGGCGACTTCGATGGCGTGCATGCTGACCTATCACTGCCAAGGTGAAGCTCGCGCGGCCCGACGTTCGTTCCATCCGCGCATCGTGCTTGCGGGTTGCCGCGGCGCTGCCCGAGGGCGACGGCGACGACGACGGGCTGGTCGGCGCGCTGCGCCAGCGCGGGCTGCATGCCCGCTGGCTGTCCTGGGACGACCCGGCGACGCTCGACGGCCGATCTGGTCATCCTGCGCGCGACGTGGGACTACATCGAGCGGCTCGACGAGTTCCTGGCGTGGACGCGCGCGGGTGCGCAACCTGCTCAACGCGCCGGAGGTGGTGGCGTGGAACACCGACAAGCGCTACCTGGCCGACCTGGCCGCGGCCGGCGTGCCGACGGTGCCGAGCCGGTTCTTCGCGCCGGGCGAGCGGGTGCGCCTGCCCGACGGGCGAGGTGGTGGTCAAGCCGGCGGTCGGCGCGGGATCCGTTGGTGCGCAACGGTTCACCGATCCCGACGCGGCGCGCGAGCACATGCCGCGACGCTGCAGGCCGACGGCCGCACCGTGCTGGTGCAGCCCTACGACCCGCGGATCGACCGACGGCGAGACGGCGCTGGTGTTCCTCGGCGGCCAGCAGTCGCACGCGTTCACCAAGGGCCCGATCCTGCCGCCGCCGGGACAGGCGCCGGCGTTCGACGAGTCCGGCACCTACGCCGAGGAGATCGCTGCGCACCGGCCGAGCCCGGACTTCGAGCTGTGGGACGTCGGCCATGCGGCGCTGGCGGCCGCGGCGGCGCACCTCGGCATCGACGTCGGCGGAGCTGCTGTACGCCCGCGTCGACGTCATCGGCGGCGCGTCGACGACCCGCGGCTGCTGGAGCTGGAACTGGTCGAGCCGTCGCTGGGCTGGCGGCAGCTCGACGAGGCCACCGCGGACCCGGCAGCAGCGCGAGTTCGCGCTCGGCGTCGAGTCAGCCCTCGACCGGCTCGGGCTCGGACCGCTCTCGCATCGACGCCCATAGCGCCGCGGTGGCGGCGGTGCAGGCGGCCGCGCCGGCGACGTGGACGGCCACCAGCGCCGCGGGCACGCCGGTGAAGAACTGCACGGTGCCGACCATGCCCTGCGCGCACACCAGCACCAGCAGCACGCCGAGCCGCAGCATCACCGGCCGCGGGGCGCGCACGGCAAGCAGCCCGAAGCCGAGGCCGACCAGCAGCGCCAGGTAGGCGACCAGCAGCGACGAGTGCAGGTGCACCAGCGTGGTGATCTCGACCTGCAGCCGCGGCACCGGCTGCGGTGATGCTCTTGTCGCCCGCGTGCGGGCCCGGCGCCGGTCACCAGCGTGCCGGTGACGAGCTGCGCGGCAAGCACGACGGCGGTCAGCACGGTCAACTGGCGCAACGGTTTTGGCACCACGAGGCGTCGAGCACGCCGTCGTCGGGTTCGCCGATCTTGACGTACAGCAGCACCGCCAGCCACACCATCGTCATCGAGGCCAGCAGGTGGATCGCGACCGTCCACCACAGCAGTCCGGTCAGCACGGTGATGCCGCCGATCACGGCCTGCACCACCGTCGACGCGGGCATCAGCCAGGCGTAGACCAGCACCTCGCGGCGGCGGCGGGCGCGGGTGACGGCCAGCACGGCGAGCGCGGCCGTCAGCACCACGAGGAAGGTGATCATCCGGTTGCCGAACTCGACGGCCTGGTGGATGACGGCACCTCGGCGATGCGGCACCGGGACGAAGCTGCCGGGGAAGCACTGCGGCCAGGTCGGGCAGCCCAGGCCCGAGGCGGTGACGCGGACGATCGCGCCGGTGACGGCGATGCCGCCCTGGGTCAGGATGACCGCCGCGGCGATGACGCGCTGAGCCCGCAGGCTCGGCATGGGCAGCACGTCGACCAGCCGCAGCGAGGAGTCGTCCGACGGGCACGGCGCTCGATCGTAGAGGACCGCAACTACAGCCGTAGTAGGGGTCGGCCTCGTCAGGTGAAGCGGAACCAGCGCAGCGCGCACAGCGCGGCGACCGCGCCCCACGCCGCCAGCACGGCGATCCCGAACCAGTCCACCGACAGCGTCATCGCCTGCGACAGCGCCTCGGTCAGCGCGCCCGACGGCGTCAGCCGGGCCACCCACTGCACGCCGTGCGAGACCATGCCGCCCTCGAGCGTCAGCGCGCCGAGGCCGGCGAAGACGAACCACAGCAGGTTGGCGACCGCCAGCACGATCTCGGCCCGCAGCGTGCCGCCGAGCAGCAGGCCCGAGCGCGGCGAAACCCGCGGTGCCGAGCGCGATGATCACCGCGCCGAGCACCAGCCCGGCGATGCCGGGCCGCCAGCCCAGCGCAAAACCGATGGCGCCCAACAGGATCGACTGCAGGAACACCACGGTCACGACGGCGAGCGACTTGCCCGCGATGATGCCCCACACCGGCAGCGCCGTCGCGCCGAGCCGTTTCAGCGCGCCGTAACGGCGGTCGAACGCCACCGCGATGGCCTGCCCGGTGAACGCCGTCGAGATCACCGCGAGCGCCATGATCGCGGGCACGAACGTGGCCGCCCGGTTCGGCGCCGAACGAGCCGAGCGGCAGCAGCGTCAGCCCGACCAGCAGCGTGATCGGGATGAACATCGTCAGCAGCAGCTGCTCGCCGTTGCGCAGCAGCAGCTTGAGCTCGAGGCCGAACTGCGCGGCCAGCATCTTCTGCACCGTCGCCGGCCGCGGATCGGGCGTGAACGTGCCTGGCGCGAAGCGATTGGTCACGACCGCAGCTCCCGCTCCGGTCAGGTCGAGGAAGACGTCCTCGAGGCTGCGCTGCTCGACGCGCATGTCGGTGGCCAGCACGTCCAGCCGCGCGCACCACGCGGTGACGGTGGCCAGCACCTGCGGGTCGATGTGGCCCTCGACGAGGTACTCGCCCGGCGCGGCCTCGGTCGCCTTGTAGCTCTCGGGCAGCGCCGAGACCAGCAGCGAGAGGTCGAGCATTCGGCGGCGCGCGAGAACCGCAGCTGGTTCTCGGCGCCGCTGCGCATCAGCTCGGCGGGAGTGCCGGTGGCCACCGCGACGCCGTGGTCGATGATCACCATCCGGTCGGCCAGCTCCTCGGCCTCGGTCAGCTGGTGGGTGGTCAGCACGACGGTGACGCCGTCGCGGCGCAGCCCGTCGATCAAGTCCCACACCACGATTCGCGCGTGCGCGTCCATGCCCGCGGTCGGCTCGTCGAGGAACACCAGCTCCGGGCGTGCCGACCACCGCGCACGCCAGCGCCAGTCGCTGCTGCTGGCCGCCGGACAGCCGCCGGTAGGTGGTGCGGGCGGCCTCGGTCAGGCCGAGGGTGTCCATCAGCCACTGCGGGTCCAGCGGGTTGGCCGAATACGCGGCAACGAGATTCGAGCATCTCGCCGGCCCGCGCCGCGGGATAGCCGCCGCCGCCCTGCAGCATCACCCCGATGCGCTCGCGCACCCGGGCGTTGTCGGCGACGGGATCGAGCCCGAGGATCTCGATGGTGCCCGCGTCGGGCTTGATGAAGCCCTCGCACATCTCGACGGTGGTGGTCTTGCCCGCGCCGTTGGGCCCGAGCAGCGCGAGCACCTCGGCGCGCTGCACGTCGAGGTCGAGTCCGGACACCGCCGTCGTCGACCCGTACCGCTTGGTGACCCCGCGCAGGCGCACGGGGATGGCCGACGAGCGCTCGCGCGAGGAGCCGACGGCATCGGAACGCGGAGGTCACGGGGACTCAGCGTAGGCGTCGGGCTTGGCGGCCGGCGGCGCCGGTGGCGGCGGCTCGCGGCTCGGCGGGCACCCGTGTCGCCGGCGTCGGGCAGCGCGCGCCACGGCAGCCGGGAGTAGGTCAGCGCGATGAGGATCAGCACGATGACCGGCTCGCCAGCGTCGCGTCGACGATCTGGAACAGCGCGAAGCGGTCGCCGTTGGCCGTCGGCCCGAAGATGCCGACGACCAGCGTGACCGCGATCGTCGGTGCCGCGGAATCCGGGCCGGGTCGCCCAGCGCGGCCAGCGGGATGATCGCCCACAGCAGGTACCACGGCTGCACGACCGGGAACAGCAGCACCGTGGCGCCGAGCGCGACGCCGAGCCCGCCGACGGGATGCAGCCGGCCGCGCAGCACCGCGAGCAGCAGCCAGGTGACCAGGATCGCGATGATGATCACGCCGATGCGCACGGGTCAGCGCCGAGCACCGCGGTGGTGTGGTCGCCGAGGCCGAGCAGGATGCCGACCTGACCGGTGCCCAGCGCGAGCAGCGTCGGCGGCGACATCCAGACTGCGCACGACGTTGGCGGTGCCGAGGGTGAACAGCCAGCCGAAGCCCGAGGCCGCTGGCCCAGCCGATCACCGCCATCACCGCGACCGACATCGCGGTCAGCGACCCGCCCGCGACCAGGAACGCCCTGAACGTGCCGCCCCACCGGCAGGCCAGCGCCATCGCGACGAAGCCCACCGCCAGCAGCGACGGCAGCTTCACCTGCGACGACATCGTGATCAGCACGGTGCCCGACGACCAGCATGCGCCAGCGGCATGCCAGCGCACCCAGTCCTCGCGGCCGCGCGGCCAGTGCAGCGGTCGGGGCAGCAGCGGCCCGGTGGCTGTCGATCGCCGCGCAGCGCGAACTCGGTGCCCGCCAGCATCAGGCCCAGCATCAGGGCCTCGTTGTGGATGCCCGCGACCAGGTGCATGAACAGCAGCGGGTTGCACGGGCCCAGCCACAGCGCGCTGACCTCGGCGACGCCGCAGCGGCGGGCCAGCCGCGGTGTGGCCCACACGATCAGCCCGACGCCGAGCAAGCACGACGAGGCGGTGGCACAGCACCGCGGCGACGATGTTCTCGCCGGTGAGCGCGGAGATGCCGCGGCCGATCCACAGGAACAGCGGGCCGTACGGGGCGGGTGTCTCGCGCCACAGGCTCGGCACCGACAGCGTGAAGACGTGGTCGAGGCCGAGGCCGGGCGCGGGCCCGACCCGGTACGGGTCGAGCCCGATGCAGCGAGATCTGGCTCTGCGCCAGGTAGGAGTAGACGTCCTTGCTGTACATCGGCGGCGCGATGAGCAGCGGCAGCGCCCACAGCAGCAGCGTGCGGTCCAGCTGGCTGCGCGACATGCGCCGGCTGCCGAGCGCGAAGCGGCCCAGCATCAGCCACGCCAGCGCCATCATCACCGCGCCGGTGGTGGTCATGGTCAGCGACACGGTCTGGATGCGCGACGGCAGGTTGAGCAGCCGCACCCCGAACGTCGGATCCTGGACCACCGGACGGGCGCCCGCGCCGAGCGCGCCGATGGCCATCAGCACCGTGCCGGTGGCGCCGAACACGCGGGTGCGCCGCAGCGCGATCGACCTCGGCGTCGTTCAGCGGCGAGCCGACGGTCCGCTCGTCGGCGTGCCACCGGCGATCGCCGTGCTCAGGGACCGTAGGCGGGCGGCCATCACAGCAGCGTAGCCGTCAGTATGGCGCTCGTCACCTAAGGGTGCCCTTGCTAGACCGCGTTGCCGAATTCCGTCACAATGGTGTTGTGAAATTCCGTCCGGAGGCTGCGAGCGCGCGAAGGCCGGCGACGACCTCCAGCGGCAGGATCGGCCACACCCGCGGCGCGATCGTCCAGCTGCTGCTGGAGTCCGGTCCCATCACCGCCGGCGAGATCGGTGACCGGCTCGGCATCTCGGCCGCGGGCGTGCGCAGGCACCTGGACGCGCTGATCGACGCCGGCGACGCGCAGTCCAACGCCGCGGCGGCCTGGCAGCACAACGGACGGGGCCGGCCCGCCAAGCGGTACCGGCTGACCGCCGCGGGCCGGGCCAAGCTCGAGCACACCTACGACGACCTGGCCGTGGCCGCGATGCGGCAGCTGCGCGAGATCGGCGGCGACGACGCCGTCCGCACGTTCGCGCGCCGCCGCATCGACACCATCCTGTCGGGAGTGAGCGACGGCCCCGAGCGACGTTGAGATCGACGGCCGACCGGGTCGCGTCGCGCTCACCGAGGCCGGGCTACGCGACCACCACGACGCCGGTGACCGGGCCGATCGACGGCGTCCAGATCTGCCAGCACCACTGCCCGGTGTCGCATGTCGCCGAGGAGTTCCCCGAGCTGTGCGAGGCCGAGCGGGAGGCGTTCGCCGAGATCCTGGGCACCCACGTGCAGCGGCTGGCGACCATCGTCAACGGCGACTGCGCGTGCACCACGCACGTCCCGCTCGGCCCTGACAAGCCACAACCCTTCGGCGCACAGCCCGCGCCGAAGCCATCACAAACACAGCAAGGAGCGTCGACATGACGACCACACCCGGAGACGCCGCTGACCCAGGAGGAGACCATCGCCTCGCTGGGCACGTACGGCTACGGCTGGTCGGACTCCGACGTCGCGGGCGCCAGCGCGCAGCGCGGCCTGTCCGAGGCCGTCGTGCGCGACATCTCGGCCAAGAAGAGCGAGCCCGAGTGGATGCTCGAGATGCGGCTGAAGGCGCTGCGCACGTTCGACAAGAAGCCGATGCCGAACTGGGGCTCCAACCTCGAGGGCATCCACTTCGACAACATCAAGTACTTCGTGCGCTCCAGCGAGAAGCAGGCCGCCACGTGGGACGACCTGCCCGCCGACATCAAGAACACCTACGACAGGCTCGGCATCCCCGAGGCGGAGAAGCAGCGCCTGGTCTCCGGCGTCGCCGCGCAGTACGAGTCCGAGGTCGTCTACCACTCGATCCGCGAGGATCTCGAGGCGCTAGGGCGTCATCTTCCTCGACACCGACTCCGCGCTGCAAGCAGCACCCGGAGCATGTTCAAGCAGTACTTCGGCACGGTGATCCCGGCCGGGGACAACAAGTTCTCCGCGCTGAACACCGCGGTGTGGTCGGGCGGCTCGTTCATCTACGTGCCGAAGGGCGTGCACGTCGACATCCCGCTGCAGGCCTACTTCCGGATCAACACCGAGAACATGGGCCAGTTCGAGCGCACGCTGATCATCGTCGACGAGGACGCCTACGTGCACTACGTCGAGGGCTGTACCGCGCCGATCTACAAGAGCGACTCGCTGCACTCGGCGGTCGTCGAGATCATCGTGAAGCCCGGTGGCCGTTGCCGTTACACGACCATCCAGAACTGGTCGAACAACGTCTACAACCTGGTCACCAAGCGGGCGCGGGCCGAGGCCGGCGCCACCATGGAGTGGGTCGACGGCAACATCGGCTCCAAGGTCACGATGAAGTACCCGGCGGTGTGGATGACCGGTGAGCACGCCAAGGGCGAGGTGCTCTCGGTGGCGTTCGCCGGCGAGGGCCAGCACCAGGACACCGGCGCCAAGATGCTGCACCTGGCGCCGAACACGTCGAGCAACATCGTGTCCAAGTCGGTCGCCCGCGGCGGCGGCCGGGCGTCCTACCGCGGCCTGGTTCAGGTCAACAAGGGCGCGCACGGCTCGCGCTCGAGCGTGAAATGCGATGCGCTGCTGGTCGATTCGATCAGCCGCAGCGACACCTACCCGTACGTCGACATCCGCGAGGACGACGTCACGATGGGCCACGAGGCCACCGTGTCGAAGGTCAGCGAGGATCAGCTGTTCTACCTGATGAGCCGCGGCATGACCGAGGACGAGGCGATGGCGATGGTGGTGCGCGGCTTCGTCGAGCCGATCGCCAAGGAACTGCCGATGGAGTACGCGCTGGAGCTCAACCGGCTGATCGAGCTGCAGATGGAAGGCGCGGTCGGCTAGATGGCTCGAATGACTGACGAGCGCCGTCGAAGGGCACAGAACAAGGGCGAGCTGTTCACGCTCCTTCGACGTCGACGCCTTCGAGGTGCCCGCGCGGCCGCGACGAGCTCTGGCGGTTCACCCCGCTGAAGCGGCTGCGCGGCCTGCACGACGGCTCCGCCCCCGCGACCGGCAGGCGCCGATCGAGGTGACCGAACGGCCCGGCGTGACGGTGGAGACCGTGCGCCGCGGCGACGAGCGGCTCGGCCAGGCGGGCGTGCCCGCCGACCGCGTTGCCGCCCAGGCGTTCTCGTCGTTCAACAGGCGACCGATCGTCACCGTCGGCGCAGGACACCGCAGGTGGCCGAACCCATCGAGATCGCGGTCACCGGCCCCGGCGAGGGTGCGACGGCGTACGGGCACCTGCAGATCCGGGTCGAGGAGCTGGCCGAGGCCGTCGTCGTCATCGACCTGCGCGGCAGCGGAACCTACGCCGACAACGTCGAGTTCGTCGTCGGCGACGCCGCGCGGCTCGACGGTCGTGTCGATCGCCGACTGGGCCGACGACACGGTGCACGTCAGCGCGCATCACGCCCGCTGGGCAAGGATGCGGTGCTGCGGCCACGTCGCCGTCACGCTCGGCGGCGACGTCGTGCGGCTGACCGCGACGGTGCGGTTCTGCGCGCCCGGCGGCGACGCCGAGCTGCTCGGCACTGTACTTCGCCGACGACGGCCAGCACTTCGAGTCGCGGCTGCTGGTCGACCACTCGCAGCCGAACTGCAGTCCGCACGTGCTGTACAAGGGTGCGCTGCAAGGCGATCCGGACTCCAACAAGCCCGACGCGCACACCGTGTGGATCGGCGACGTGCTGATCCGCGCCGAGGCCACCGGCACCGACACCTTCGAGACCAACCGCAACCTGGTGCTCACCGACGGCGCCCGCGCCGACTCGGTGCCCAACCTGGAGATCGAGACCGGCGAGATCGTCGGCGCCGGACACGCCAGTGCCACCGGACGTTTCGACGACGAGCAGTTGTTCTACCTGCAGGCCCGCGGCATCCCCGAGGACCAGGCCCGTCGCCTGGTCGTGCGCGGCTTCTTCGGCGAGATCATCGCAGAAGATCGCCGTGCCCGCGGTGCGCGAGCGCCTCACCGAAGCCATCGAACGCGAACTAGCGATAACGGAATCGAAGGACAGCCACACTCATGACCACACTTGGAAATCAAGGACCTGCACGTCAGCGTCGTCTCCAAGGAAGACGGCGACCGACATCCCGATCCTCAAGGGCGTCGACCTCACCGTGAAGTCGGGGGAGACCCACGCGCTGATGGGGCCCAACGGATCCGGCAAGTCGACGCTGTCGTACGCGATCGCGGGCCATCCGAAGTACACCGTGACGTCGGGCTCGATCACGCTGGACGGGCAGGACGTGCTCGCGATGAGCATCGACGAGCGCGCCCGGGCCGGGCTGTTCCTGGCGATGCAGTACCCGATCGAGGTGCCGGGCGTGTCGATGTCGAACTTCCTGCGCACCGCCGCCACCGCGGTCCGCGGCGAGGCGCCCAAGCTGCGGCACTGGGTCAAAGAGGTCAAGGCCGCGATGACGAGGCCTCGACATCGACCCGTCGTTCTCCGAACGCAGTGTCAACGAAGGCTTTTCCGGCGGCGAGAAGAAGCGCCACGAGATCCTGCAGCTCGGACTGCTCAAGCCGAAGATCGCGATCCTCGACGAGACCGACTCCGGTCTGGACGTCGACGCGCTGCGCGTGGTCAGCGAGGGCGTCAACCGCTACGCCGAGGAGGAGCACGGCGGCGTCCTGCTGATCACCCACTACACCCGCATCCTGCGCTACATCCAGCCGCAGTTCGTGCACGTGTTCGTCGGCGGCCGCATCGTCGAGTCCGGCGGCCCCGAGCTCGCCGACGAGCTCGACGCGAACGGCTACGAGCGCTTCACCCAGGCGGTCGGAGCCTGACATGACGCGCGTCGGCGCAGGACGTTGGATCTGCGCAGCTGGATCTCGACCAAGATCCGGGCGGACTTCCCGATCCTGAAGCGGGTGATGCGCGGCGGAAACCAGTTGGCCTACCTGGATTCCGGTGCGACGTCGCAGCGGCCGCTGCAGGTGCTCGACGCCGAGCGCGACTTCCTGACCACCTCCAACGGCGCGGTGCACCGCGGCGCGCACCAGCTGATGGAGGAGTCCACCGACGCCTACGAGCAGGGCCGCGCCGACATCGCGGCCTTCGTCGGCGCCGACGCCGACGAGCTGGTGTTCACCAAGAACGCCACCGAGGCGATCAACCTGGTGTCCTACGTGCTGGGCGACAACCGGTTCGAGCACGCCGTCGGGCCCGGCGACGTCATCGTCACCACCGAACTGGAACACCACGCGAACCTGATCCCGTGGCAGGAGCTGGCCCGCCGCACCGGTGCCACGCTGCGGTGGTACGGCGTCACCGACGACGGCCGCATCGACCTGGACTCGCTGTCAGCTCGACGAGCGCGTGAAAGTCGTTGCGTTCAGCCACCATTCGAACGTCACGGGTGCGGTCGCCCCGGTCGCCGAGCTGGTCGCGCGCGCGAAGGCCGTCGGCGCGCTGACGCTGCTGGACGCCTGCCAGTCGGTGCCGCACCAGCCCGTCGACTTCCACGCGCTCGGCGTCGACTTCGCCGCGTTCTCCGGCCACAAGATGCTGGGCCCCAACGGGATTGGCGTGCTGTACGGCCGAAGCGAGCTGCTCAACGCGATGCCGCCGTTCATCACCGGGGGCTCGATGATCGAGACGGTCACGATGGAGGCAGACCACCTACGCGCCTGCGCCGCAGCGGTTCGAGGCCGGCACCCCGATGACGTCACAGGTCGTCGGGTTGGCCGCCGCCGCCCGATATCTGCAGGCCGATCGGCATGGACGCCGTCGAGGCGCACGAGAACGAGCTGGTCGCCGCCGCGCTGGACGGACTGTCCGGCATCGACGGCGTGCGGATCATCGGGCCGACGTCGATGGAGCACCGCGGCTCACCGGTGGCGTTCGTCGTCGACGGCGTCCACGCCCACGACGTCGGGCAGGTGCTCGACGACGACGGCGTCGCGGTCCGGGTCGGTCACCACTGCGCGTGGCCGCTGCATCGGCGGTTCGGCATCGCCGCCACCGCGCGGGCGTCGTTCGCGGTCTACAACACGCTCGACGAGGTCGACCGGCTGGTGGCCGGTGTGCGAGCGCGCGGTGGAGTTCTTCGGCGGGACTGACAGTGCGACTGGAGCAGATGTATCAGGAAGTGATCCTCGATCACTACAAGCACCCGCATCACCGCGGGCTGCGGGAGCCGTTCGGCGCCGAGGTCCATCACGTCAACCCGACGTGCGGCGACGAGGTCACGCTGCGGGTGGCGCTGTCCGACGACGGCGAGACCGGTCGCCGACGTCTCCTATGACGGGCAGGGCTGTTCGATCAGCCAGGCGTCGACGTCGGTGCTGACCGACCAGGTGATCGGCCAGAGCGTCGGCGACGCCCTGAAGACGGTCGCGGCGTTCACCGAGATGATCTCGTCGCGCGGCAACGTCGAGGGTGACGAGGATGTCATCGGAGACGGCATCGCCTTCGCGGGTGTCGCGAAGTACCCGGCGCGGGTGAAGTGCGCGCTGCTGGGCTGGATGGCTTTCAAGGACGCGCTGGCGCAAGCCAGCGACGACAGTGCGAGGAGGACGACGAGATGAAGCGACGACCGCGAGCGCCGTAACGACGAGCTGCTCGCCGACCTCGAGGAGGCGATGCGCGACGTCGTCGACCCGGAACTCGGGATCAACGTCGTCGACCTCGGCCTGGTCTACGGCCTGAACGTCGAGGAGGGGGAGGCAGGGCAAGGTCGCGCTGATCGACATGACGCTGACCTCGGCGGCCTGCCCGCTGACCGACGTGATCGAGGACCAGTCCCGCACCGCGCTGGTCGGCGCCGGGCTGGTCAACGAGATCAAGATCAACTGGGTGTGGAACCCGCCGTGGGGCCCGGACAAGATCACCGAGGACGGCCGCGAACAGCTGCGGGCGCTCGGCTTCACCGTCTAGGGCTTGGGCAGGGCCGGTTGTCGGCCTGTCGAACCGTGATCGAAGTGGCCTGTAGCGCACCGCTGCTGTCCTCGGTCCCGCGACCCGCAATGCATTTGCCCGCCGGATGGCCTGCGAATTGGCGACCACCCGCTTGGCGTAGCGGGTGTCGCCGTTGATCTCGACGGTCGTCGGGTTCGGGTTTCCTTCGGTCGTCACAGCGATGGTGTTGCCGCTGACGGAGGCGACCGCGCCGCGCACCCCTCGACCGTTCTGCGCTTGCGGACATTGGCCGTTGCCGGCCGGACTGACGACGACTGTTTGGGCGGTGGTTGGGCCGCTAGGTTGACTATGCTCGTGTCGGGCGGATGCTCACGCAACTGCCCGCCGTGACATCGGACAGCTGGGCCGGGTACATCTCCGCGACTCTCGTCTCGTTAGTGAAAGCGATTGTGGCGGTTGAATTCTTCTCCGTCACCTGAATCGTGCTCGCCGGCCACCGACGCGATGAGGCCTGCGACTCGTCCACAGGCTTGTTCGGTTTAGGCGGTTGTCGCCGGGGCCAGGGCGAGGCCGTCGCCGTCGCCTTTGCCGTGGTCGTTGGGGCAGGTGTGCTCGATGAACTACATGCCGCGAGCGCCACTGCCGCGGCGCCTGTGACTGCAATGATCCCGTATCGCATGGGCCCACGATCCGTGTCCCAGCTGGGTCTGATGTTTGAAGCCGATGTGAAAGTCCTAGTAATCCGGCTTCGGGATGCCGCAGGAAGCATCACAATTGCGGTGTGGTCACGGTGCCGGCGTTCGTATGGCGTGGCGGTGCATTACGTCGCGCGGTGACGCTCGGCGTGGCGATCGGGATCTTCCTCGGGGCCATGGCATGGATCGACTCCGGAATGCTCCTGGGCGGAGTCGCCGCGTTCGTCACCACCGCTGTCGTCTATGGCATCGTGATGCATCGCCGAATGGCGCGATACTGGCCGGGCGCCAAGCAACTCAGCGGCGATGACCGGGTCACCGTTGCCCGCACCGCCCGACGGGGCGAGCGGATCGGCGACGCCCGACTGGCCCAGGCCGTCATCGACTACAACCGCGGGATGCAGGACGCGGCCGAAAAGGGCCGGTTCTTTCGATGGTTCTTTATATTCATCCTCGTCGTTTCGGTGGGGACGGCGGTGTGGGATGGCGTGTACGGCTCATGGGGCAATGCCGTTGCGTCGGTCATCTTATCTGGTGATCCTCTTGTTCGAACTGTTCTGGTGGCCAAAGAGGCTGGCGCAATTGCTGGCCAATACCGACCGCGCGGCAGACATCGCTCAGCACGTGCTCATGCGAACACGTCGTTGAGTGTCACTGTCTGCAGGCCGCGGCTGGCGATGAGCTGGCTCAGTTGGCTGTAGCAGTTCGTGATGGTCGGCAGGTTGGCGTGGGCCAACACGATCTGTTGGGGCAAGAATGACCGCGTCGCGCAGGCGAGGAGATTGGCCGCGGTCTCCGGGAGCGAATCGCCGATGGTTCCGCTCCACAGCGTGACGGTTGTGTAGCCGAGATCGGCTGCCACCCTGTCGATGTCGGCGTTGTGCACTCCGTAGGGCGGCCGGAAGTACGGGGCGCCGTCGCTGCCATACGTGTTTCTGCAGAAAATCGGCGTTGCGCTTGATCTGGTCGTGCACCGCGCTCAGGCTGATCCGGTTGAGGTAAGGGTGTGACCAGGTGTGGTTGGCGACCTGGACCTGCCCGGAGTCGACCATCGGCCGCAGCGCCGGTGCGTTGTCCGACCACGACGGGTTGACGCCGTTGACGAAGAAGGTCAGCCGCGTCCCCGTGTCCCGACAGAACTGGCAGAAGGCCGCGACCACCGCGCTGTTGACGCCATCGTCCACAGTGAGGGCGAGCTGGTTGCCGTCACCGGGCAACCGGGTCAGGACTCCAACGGGCGCGGGCACCCTGGCTTGTGCAAGGGGCAATCTGACCGCGACCACCCCCAAGGCGATAGCCGCAAGCAGGGTGCGCCGATCGACCCCCGTCATACTGTAATTGTAGTTCGCGCCAACCAATCCGCTTCTGCGCCTTCGCTTCTCATTCGCTGAGAAGCGGCTGTGGGGTTCCCGGCCTCAACGCCTGGCGGACGTGTAACGCTAGGGGCTGATCTGTCCACCACTGAGCGGAAAGGAGCCACGAATGGCCGATGGTTCCGACGGCGTCTACGTCGATACCCGCCGCCAGCTGCGCGGCGTCGCCGAAAGCTTGATCGCGGGGCCGCAGTACCGCGCGTCGGGCACCATCCGCCTCGCGGTACGCCCGGACGGCTTCACCGGGGTCAGCGATCCCGATTGCCGTGCACGGCACCGACTTGGTTCTGCCGAACGGGAGCGTCGCGCTCGACGGTCCGGTAAGCGAAATCGCCGCAGGCCTCGACTCAGGTCCGCCCGACGGTGTCTACGACGTCGTCGACCCGTTGCCAACCGACGCCGTTCTCAACCTCGATGCGGCCGCGGCCGAGTGGATCCACCGCAGCCACTACGCAGGCGGACACGCCATCAAGAATGTGCTGCCCGATCAGCATCCGGTGCTGTGGCCCGAGCACTTCGACGTCGCGGCCACCGAGGACGAGGTGAATTACGGCGTCTCCGCAGGCGATGACTTACCACCCGATGCCCTACGCGTACGTCGGGCCGTGGACCCAGCCCACCGGCCCGTTCTGGAATGCGCCGTTCGGAGCGCTTGTACCCGCTGAACCCCGCACACGATGTCGACGAGCTCACCGTCGCACATCGCAGATTTCTTCGAGCGCGGCCGCAGGGAAGTCGCGAAACCGTGATTGCGACACGACTTCCGTTGATCGGCGCACAGCGCTGTTTGCGCTGACCATATGGTGGGAACACACAGCTAGACACCAGCGTTAGGAAGATCGTGACCACGCAAGACATCACCGCCGAACAGTTCAACGACACCATCAACGACAACGAGATCGTGCTGGTGGATTTCTGGGCGTCGTGGTGCGGCCCGTGTAAGGCATTCGCGCCGACGTTCGCCGCGTCGTCGGAGGAGCACCCGGACGTCGTGTACGCGAAGGTCGACACCGAGGCCGAGCAGGAGCTCGCCGCAGCCGCCGACATCCAGTCCATCCCGACGCTGATGGCGTTCAAGAAGGGCAAGCTGGTGTTCAACCAGGCCGGCGCCCTGCCGCCGGCGCAGCTCGAGGAGCTGGTCCAGCGGATCAAGGAGTTCGACATCGACGCCGCGATCGCCGCGCAGAACAACGGCGAAGCCGGACTAGCGGACGCACGCGATAGCGTGCAGTCCGTGACCGAGCAAAACAACTTCGTCCTCGTCGACCACCCGCGGCCGCACGTGGCGCTGGTGACGCTGAACCGGCCCGAGCGGATGAACTCGATGGCGTTCGACGTCATGGTCCCGCTGAAGAAGGTGCTCGAAGAGCTGACCTACGACAACGCGACGCGGGTGATCGTGCTCACCGGCGCCGGTCGCGGATTCTCGTCGGGCGCCGACCACAAGTCGGCCGGTTCGGTGCCCCACATCGACGGGCTGACCCGGCCGACGTTCGCGCTGCGGTCGATGGAGGTGCTCGACGACGTCATCCTCGCGCTGCGCAAGATGCACCAGCCGGTGATCGCCGCGGTCAACGGCGCCGCCATCGGCGGCGGACTGTGCCTGGCCCTGGCATGCGACATCCGGGTCGCCGGGCCAGGGGCCTATTTCCGCGCGGCGGGCATCAACAACGGCCTGACCGCCAGCGAGCTGGGGCTGTCCTACCTGCTGCCGCGCGCGATCGGCACGTCGCGGGCGTTCGAGCTCATGCTCACCGGACGCGACGTCGACGCCGACGAAGCCGAGCGCATCGGCCTGGTGTCGCGGGCCGTGCCCGACGACGACCTGCTCGACGTCTGCTACGAGATGGCCGAGCGCATCGCGGCGTTCTCCCGGCCGGGAATCGAGTTGACCAAGCGCACGCTCTGGAGTGGACTGGACGCCGGTAGCCTGGAGGGGCACATGCAGGCCGAGGGCCTGGGACAACTCTTCGTGCGCCTGCTCACCGCCAACTTCGAGGAAGCGGTCGCCGCGCGCGCCGAGAAGCGGCCCGCGGTCTTCACCGACGACAAGTAACCGATCATCGGAACAAAGGAGAGTGCAGCGTGATCACCGCAACGGACCTCGAGGTCCGCGCCGGGGCGCGCACGCTGCTGTCCACCGACGGCGCGGCGCTGCGGGTGCAGCCGGGCGATCGCATCGGGCTCGTCGGCCGCAACGGCGCGGGCAAGACCACCACCATGCGCATCCTCGCCGGCGAAGGCGAGCCGTACGCGGGCACCATCGCGCGCACCGGGGAAATCGGTTATCTGCCACAGGATCCCAGAGAGGGCGACCTCGACATGCTGGCCCGCGACCGGGTGCTGTCCGCCCGCGGTCTCGACACCCTGCTCGCCGATCTGGAGAAGCAGCAGGCGCTGATGGCCGAGGTCGCCGACGACGCCGCCCGCGACAAAGCCGTCCGGCGCTACGGCCAGCTCGAGGAGCGCTTCGCCGCGCTCGGCGGGTACGCCGCCGAAAGCGAGGCGGGCCGCATCTGCGCGAGTCTCGGCCTGCCCGAACGGGTTCTGACTCAGCCGCTGCGCACGCTGTCCGGCGGCCAGCGCCGCCGGGTCGAGCTGTCCCGCATCCTGTTCGCCGCGTCCGACACCGGGTTCGGGCTCGGACACCACGCTGCTGCTCGACGAGCCGACCAACCACCTCGACGCCGACTCGCTCGGCTGGTTGCGCGACGTTCCTGCGGGGCCACACCGGCGGGCTCGTCGTCATCAGCCACAACGTCGACCTGCTCGCCGACGTCGTCAACCGGGTGTGGTTCCTCGACGCGGTGCGCGGTGAGGCCGACGTCTACAACATGGGCTGGCAGAAGTACCTCGATGCCCGCGCCACCGACGAGCAGCGCCGCCGCCGCGAACGTGCCAACGCCGAACGCAAGGCCTCCGCGCTGCGCACCCAGGCCGCCAAGATGGGCGCCAAGGCCACCAAAGCCGTTGCCGCGCAGAACATGCTGCGCCGCGCCGACCGGATGATGGCCGCCCTCGACGAGGAACGCGTCGCCGACAAGGTGGCCAGGATCAAGTTCCCGACGCCCGCGCGCGTGCGGCCGCACCCCGTTGGTGGCCAAGGGGCTGACCAAGAACTACGGCTCGCTGGAGGTCTTCACCGGCGTCGACCTGGCGATCGACCGGGGCTCGCGCGTCGTCGTGCTCGGCCTCAACGGCGCGGGCAAGACCACGCTGCTGCGGCTGCTGGCGGGCGCCGAGACGCCGACGCCGGCGGGCTGGAGCCCGGCCACGGGCTCAAGCTCGGCTACTTCGCCCAGGAGCACGACACGCTCGACGACACTCGCGACGGTGTGGGAGAACATCCGCCACGCCGCGCCCGACACCGGTGAGCAGGATCTGCGGGGCCTGTTGGGCGCGTTCATGTTCAGCGGTCCGCAGCTCGACCAGCCGGCGGGCACGCTGTCCGGCGGCGAGAAGACGCGCCTGGCGCTGGCGGGCCTGGTCGCGTCGACGGCCAACGTGCTGCTGCTCGACGAGCCGACCAACAACCTCGACCCCGCGTCGCGCGAGCAGGTGCTCGACGCGCTGCGCAGCTATCGTCGGCGCGGTGGTGCTTGGTGACCCACGACCCGGGCGCCGCCGAGGCGCTCGACCCGCAACGGGTGGTGCTGCTGCCCGACGGCACCGAGGACTTCTGGTCCGACGACTATCGCGATCTGATCGAGTTGGCCTGAGTCCGAATCAGCGAACCGTTTCATCAATTCCGCCCCGCTGTGTGTAGGCGGTTCTTACGCTGGGTATGCGTCGGGGCATCAGAAATGGGGAGGTGCCGATGAAGAAATTGAACAGGTCCAGGGACGAACTGCTCGAACGAGTTGCGCAGCGCCTACGAGGGGGGCGCGAGCATCCGGACGCTGGTGGCTACCACCGGCCGGTCGTACGGCTCGATCCACAGCATGCTGCGCGAATCGGGTACGACGATGCGCAGCCGCGGCGGACCGAACCACCGCAGTCGACGCGCCAGCTGAGCGCTACTGCTGGCGCACCGAGGCCTCGACGAGGTCCAGTACGGCACTGAGCTTTTCGGGTTCGTCGCCGGAGGCCAGCCGGGCGACCAGACCGTCGAGCACCAGGTCCAGGTAGGTCTGCAGCACCGCGCTGGGCACGTCGTCGCGCAGCCGGCCGGCCTGCTTCTGGCGGCGCAGCCGCTCGGTGGTCGCCGCCGACAGCTCGGCCGAGCGCTCCGACCAACCCTGGTGGAACGCCGGATCGTTGCGCAGCTTGCGCGCGATCTCCAACCGAGTGGCCAGCCAGTCGAACTGCTCGGGCGCGGCCAGCATGTCGCGCATCACCTGGATCAGGCCCTCGCGCGACGCGACGTCCGCCATCCGCTCGGCGTCCTCGCGCGCCAGCTCGAAGAACAGCGTGTCCTTGTCGCGGAAGTGGTGGAAGATGGCACCGCGCGACAGCCCGATCGTCTGCTCGAGCCGCCGCACGGTCGCCTTGTCGTAGCCGTACTCGGCGAAACACCGCCGGGCGCCGTCGAGGATCTGGCGGCGGCGCGCCGCCAGATGGTCATCGGTCACCCGGGGCACGATCGACTCTGGCTACGGACTTCAACATGTTGCGCAGCACGTACTGCAGGATGCCGCCGTTGCGGTAGTAGTCCGCCTCGCCGGGGGTGTCGATGCGCACCACCGCGTCGAACTCGACCTTGCGACGCCGTCCTCCTTGGTGGCGGTGACGTGCATCGTCTTCGGCGTCTTGCCGTCGTTGAGCGCCTCGATGCCGGTGATGTCGAACGTCTCGGTGCCGTCCAACTTCAGCGACGCCGCCGATTCGCCGTCGGGGAACTGCAGCGGGATCGACGCCCATGCCGATCAGGTTCGAGCGGTGGATGCGCTCGAACGACTCGGTGATGACCGCGCGCACGCCGAGCAGGCTGGTGCCCTTGGCCGCCCAGTCCCGCGACGAGCCGGACCCGTACTCCTTGCCGCCGAGCACGACCAGCGGAATGTCCTGCGCCGCATAGTTCTGCGCGGCGTCGTAGATGAACGCCTGCGCGCCGCCATCCTGGGTGAAGTCGCGCGTGTAGCCGCCGGAGACGTCGTCGAGCAACTGGTTCTTGCAGCCGGATGTTCGCGAACGTGCCGCGGATCATCACCTCGTGGTTGCCGCGCCGCGAGCCGTAGGAGTTGTAGTCCTTCTTGTCCACGCCGTGCTCCGTCGAGGTACTGCGCGGCCGGAGTGCCCGCCTTGATGTTGCCTGCCGGGGAGATGTGGTCGGTGGTCACCGAATCGCCCAGCAGCGCAAGCACTCTGGCGCCCGGTGATGTCGGTGACCGGCTCCGGCTCGGCGGGCATGCCGTCGAAGTACGGCGGCTTGCGCACGTACGTCGAGTTCGGCATCCCACTCGAACGTGTTGCCGCTCGGGCGTCGGCAGGTTGCGCCACCGCTCGTCGCCCTTGAACACGTCGGCGTAGTTCTTGGTGAACATCTTCGGTGTTGATCGACGAGGCGATGGTGTCGGTGATCTCCTTCTGCGACGGCCAGATGTCCTTCAGGAAGACGTCGTTGCCGTCGTTGTCCTTGCCGAGCGGCTCGGTCTCGAAGTCGAAGTCCATCGTGCCGGCCAGCGCGTAGGCGATGACCAGTGGCGGCGACGCCAGGTAGTTCATCTTCACGTCGGGGTTGATGCGGCCCTCGAAGTTGCGGTTGCCCGACAGCACGGCGGTGACCGAGAGGTCGTTGTCGTTGATGGCCTTGGAGATCTCGTCCGGCAGCGGGCCGGTGTTGCCGATGCAGGTAGTGCAGCCGTAGCCGACCAGGAAGAAGCCGAGCTTCTCCAGGTACGGCCAGAGCCCGCCTTGTCGTAGTAGTCGGTGACCACCTGCGAGCCCGGCGCCATCGTGGTCTTCACCCACGGCTTGGAGGTCAGGCCCTTCTCGACGGCGTTCTTGGCCAGCAGCGCGGCGCCGAGCATCACCTCGGGGTTGGAGGTGTTGGTGCACGACGTGATCGCCGCGATCGACGACCGCGCCGTGGTCGAGGATGAACTCGCCGCGGCTCGTCGGACTTGACCGTCACCGGCTTGGCTCGGCCTGCCGTCGGCACCGTTGGCCGCCGAGAGGCACGTCGACGGCGTCGTCGTCGGCGAACGACAGCACAGCCGGGTCGCTGGCCGGGAAGCGACTCGTCGACGGCCTCGTCGAGCTTGGTCTCCGGCGCGGGATCTGGTTCTTCTCGACGTAGTTGTGGATGTCCTTGCGGAACGCCGACTTTGCGTCCGTCAGCGCGATGCGGTCCTGCGGGCGCTTCGGCCCGGCGATCGACGGCGACCACGTCGCCGAGGTCCAGCTCGAGGTATTCGGAGAACTTGGGCTCGCGACTCGGCGTCGTGCCACATGCCCTGCGCCTTGGCGTACGCCTCGACCAGCGCCAGCTGCTCGCTCGGTGCGGCCGGTCAGCCGCAGGTAGTCGATGGTCACCTCGTCGATCGGGAAGATCGCTGCGGTGGAGCCGAACTCGGGGCTCATGTTGCCCAGCGTGGCGCGGTTGGCCAGCGGCACCTCGGCGACGCCTTCGCCGTAGAACTCGACGAACTTGCCGACCACGCCGTGCTTGCGCAGCATCTCGGTGACGGTGAGCACGACGTCGGTGGCGGTGACGCCCGGCTGGCGCTCGCCGGAGAGCTTGAAGCCGACGACGCGGGGGATGAGCATCGACACGGGCTGGCCGAGCATGGCGGCCTCGGCCTCGATGCCGCCGACGCCCCAGCCGAGCACGCCGAGGCCGTTCTCCATCGTGGTGTGGCTGTCGGTGCCGACGCAGGTGTCGGGGTAGGCCACGCCGTCGCGGGTCCATCACGACGCTGGCCAGGTACTCGATGTTGACCTGGTGCACGATGCCGGTGCCCGGCGGCACCACCTTGAAGTCGTCGAACGCGCCCTGGCCCCAGCGCAGGAACTGGTAGCGCTCGCCGTTGCGCTAGTACTCGATCTCGACGTTGCGCTCGAACGCGTCCGCGCGTGCCGAACAGGTCGGCGATCACCGAGTGGTCGATCACCAGCTCGGCGGGGGCCAGCGGATTGACCTTGTCGGGTCGCCGCCGAGGTCGCCGACCGCCTCGCGCATGGTGGCCAGGTCGACGATGCAGGGCACGCCGGTGAAGTCCTGCATGATCACCCGGGCGGGGGTGAACTGGATCTCGATGCTGGGGTCGGCCGACGGGATCCCAGTTGGCGATGGCCTCGATGTGGTCCTTGGTGATGTTGGCGCCGTCCTCGGTGCGCAGCAGGTTCTCGGCCAGCACCTTGAGGCTGTAGGGCAGTTTCTCGGTTCCGGGTACCGCGTCCAGGCGGTAGATCTCGTAGCTCTCGTCCCCGACCTTCAGCGTGTCGTGGGCTCCGAACGAATTAACGTTGCTGCTCACATCAACTCCCGGTTCGATCTTCGCCGTGACGGGCTGTGTCGCGGCGGTATAATCTCTAACAGTACGCTTGTCCTGTAAGACACCCCGGCGGGTGCCATTCTACTCCTGTCCGCGCAAGCGCGTGCTGTCGCCGGTCACCTCCGACACGTACGATCTGCGTACCGTGCCCGCCTGTGACCGGACCGCACGTCATCCCATGTCTGCCGGCGTACGATCCCGCCCGATGTCGGACATGCAATCAGGTCAAGGCCGACCGTCGCGACGGCGGCGTCAGCGCGCCGCGCGGACGCCGGCCGACGCCGGCTCCGGCCAGGTCGTCGCCGACGCCAAGCAGAAGGGCATCGACCTCAAGATCGTCGTCCTCGAGCAGAATCCGCCGATCGATACCCCGCTGCGCGACATCGCCACCGAGGTCGGCCAGGCCTACCCCGGATCGACGGTGCTGGTGATCAGCCCGTCGTTCGCCGGCACCTACAGCACGACGTTCGACCGGGTCACGCTGGAAGCGGGCCAGGACATCGCGAAGGTCAGCGGCGATCCGGTGCAGTCGTCGAAGAATTTCGTCACCGAATTGACGACGCCGCATTTCCCGTGGACGCCATTCACGATTGTCCTCGTGCTCGGCGGTGGTGGTGGCCGTTGTCGCAACCCGCATTCTGCAGGTCCGGGCGAAACGCGCCGTCGCGGCGGAAACCGCGTCGCGACACTGCTGACTGAGCTATTAACGGCCGCTCGGCAAATTCAAAACGTCACCATTCGATAACGCTTCATTCAATTACAAACTTGTAATTTGTGACTAAAGTTTCCTTAGCGTCAGATGTGACGTACGGTGCAGATGGCGCCTGCTGTTGCAGTTGTGACTTCATGTGACTTCTGTGCATAGGCGCCCGACGAATGTGCCGCCACGTTCGCGTTGAGCCCTAGGAGACCGGAGTCGAATGAGACGCACCCTTCGCGCCTCGTTGCGAGTTCGCTCGCGTGCGGTGTCCTCGTCACGTCCGTGCTCGCCGACGGCGCCGGCCTCGCCGCCGCCGCAACCCGTCAGCCCCGAGGGCATCGCGGGCCTCGTCGCCGCCGTCGCCAACGCCGACCAGAAGCTGCAGGACCTCGGCGCGGCCATCCAGGCCGAGCAGGAGAGCGTCAACAAGGCGATCGTCGACGTGCAGACCGCGCGGGACAACGCCGCCACCGCCCAGCAGCGAAGTCGACGCCAGCCAAGCGGCGCTGCAGGACGCCAACGCCGCCATCGCCGCGGCGCAGCAGCGCTTCGACACCTTCGCCGCCTCGACCTACGTCAACGGCCCGTCGGCGTCCTACGTGACCGCCAGCGACCCCGCCGACATCATCGACACCGCGGCCGTCGGGCAGACGCTGAACGTCAGCACGCAGCAGGCGATCACCGATCTGCAGCGGGCCCGCACCGAGCAGGTCAACAAGGAGTCCGCCGCGCGGCTGGCCAAGCAGAAGGCCGACCAGGCCGTCGCGCGACGCGCAGTCCAGCCAGCAGACGGCGGTGTCGCGTCGCTGACGCAGGCGCAGCAGACCTTCCAGGACGCAGCAGGCGCGAGCTCGACCAGCTGACCGCCGAACGCGCCGCCGCGCAGGCCAAGCTCGACGCGGCGCGCGAACTGGTCGGCGCCGGCCGGCAGGCGCAGCCGCCCGCTCAGCCCGGCCGCGGCCCCGCAGCGCCAGACGCCGCGGCGAACTGGGACCGCGCACCCGGCGCGCAGCAGCGCCGGGCAACTCGGCAAGTGGGACACCGCATGGGATCCCACGCTGCCCGCGATCCCCAGCGCGTTCGTCAGCGGTGACCCGATCGCGATCATCAACGCGGTCCTCGGGATCGCGTCGACCTCGGCGCAGGCGACCCAGCAGATGGGCCACAGCTTCCTGCAGAAGCTCGGCCTGGTCCCCACCGCCAAGCGGCTACACCAACGGCGCGATTCCGCGCGTCTACGGCAGGCAGGCCTCCGAGTACGTCATCCAGCGGGCCGGTTCGCAGATGGGCGTGCCGTACTCGTGGGGCGGCGGCACCGCGGCCGGACCCAGCCGCGGCATCGACTCCGGCGCGGGCACGACCGGCTTCGACTGCTCCGGGCCTGATCCTGTACGCCTTCGCCGGCGTCGGCATCAAGCTGCCCCACTACTCGGGCGCGCAGTACGACATGGGCCGCAAGATCCCGTCGTCGCAGATGCGCCGCGGCGACGTGATCTTCTACGGCCCCGGCGGCAGCCAGCACGTCACCCTGTACCTCGGCAACGGCCAGATGCTCGAGGCGCCCGTACACCGGGTCCGACGGTCAAGATCTCGCCCGGTGCGCACCAGCGGCATGACGCCCTACGTCATCCGCTACATCGAATACTGATGGTGGATCGTCTTGCCCTCGAAGTTCCTCCGCGTCGCGTTGCGACTCGCGCTGGCTCGTCGCCGTCGGTGCTGGCATTCGGCGCTTGCCGCGCCCGCCAGCGCCGACCCCGACGACGGGCAGTGGGATCCGACGCTGCCGCAAGGTCGTCAGCTCCGGCGCGCCCGGCGACCCGGTGGCGATCGCCAACGCGTCGTTCCAGGCGAGCCAGATCGCGCTGCAGACCACCCAGAGTCTCGGCCAGCAGTTCCTGTCGCAGCCTCGGCCTCGGCGGCAAGCCGCCGCGCCGGCGCCTGCCCGGCGGCCGGGTGCGCGGGCCGCAGGCCATCGAGTACGTGATCCGCCGCGCCGGCTCGCAGATGGGCGTGCCGTACTCCTGGGGCGGCGGCTCGCTCACCGGGCCCAGCGCAGGCGTCGACTACGACGCGGGCAAGATCGGCTTCGACTGTTCGGGCCTGACCCGGTACGCGTTCGCCGGCGTCGGCGTGCAGATCCCGAAGTACTCGGGCGACCAGTACGACTCCGGCCGGCCCATCGCGCCGTCGCAGGCCAAGCGCGGCGACCTGATCTTCTACGGCCCCGGCGGCAGCCAGCACGTCACCATCTACCTCGGCGGCGGCAAGATGCTCGAGGCCTCCGGCAGCGCGGGCCAGGTCACGGTCAGCCCGGTGCGCACGGCCGGGCATGTCGCCGCACCTGGTCCGGTTCATCGAGTCCTGATCCGAGACCTGAGATGCCTCGCGGGCAGGGCACGTCGACGGATTCCGAACTGCCTGGAATAGTTGACGGCGAAGCGTCCGCCGGAGCTCGGCGCCGGCAGCCAGCATGACCAGTGGTCGACCAGCGTCGGACCAGCATGTGGGAGGAACGCTGAATGACGTCACCGAGTGGGCCGCCGCAGGGCGCCGGAGGTTTCCCCGGGCAGGCCCCGACGCAGGGCTTCCCGCCCGGCGGTCCCCAGCAGCGCCCCGCCGACCAACGGCGGCCTGCAGAACGAGGTGCACACGCTGGAGCGGGCGATCTTCGAGGTCAAGCGGATCATCGTCGGCCAGGACCTGCTCGTCGAGCGGATGCTCGTCGGCCTGCTCGCCAAGGGCCACGTGCTGCTCGAGGGCGTGCCCGGCGTGGCCAAGACCCTGGCGGTGGAGACGTTCGCCAAGGTCGTCGGCGGCACGTTCGCGCGCATCCAGTTCACCCCCGACCTGGTGCCCACCGACATCGTCGGTACCCGCATCTACCGGATGGGCAAGGAGGAGTTCGACATCGAACTCGGCCCCGTCATGGTCAACTTCCTGCTCGCCGACGAGATCAACCGCGCGCCCGGCCAAGGTGCAGTCGGCGCTGCTCGAGGTGATGGCCGAGCGCAAGATCTCCATCGGCGGCAAGACCTTCCCGCTGCCCAGCCCGTTCCTGGTGATGGCCACGCAGAACCCGATCGAGCAGGAGGGCGTCTACGCCCTGCCCGAGGCGCAGCGCGACCGCTTCCTGTTCAAGCTCAACGTCGACTACCCGACGCCCGAGGAAGAGCGCGAGATCATCTACCGGATGGGCGTCACGCCGCCGCAGCCGAAGCAGATCCTCAACACCGGCGACCTGCTGCGGCTGCAGGACGTCGCGGCGAGCATCTTCGTCCACCACGCGCTCGTCGACTACGTCGTCCGCATCGTCACCGCGACCCGCGAGCCCGAGAAGTTCGGCATGCCCGACGCCAAGGCGTGGATCGCCTACGGCGCATCGCCGCGCGCCTCGCTCGGCATCATCGCCGCGTCGCGGGCGCTGGCCCTGATCCGCGGCCGCGACTACGTCGATCCCGCAGGACGTCGTCGAGGTCATCCCCGACGTGCTGCGGCACCGCCTGGTGCTGACCTACGACGCGCTCGCCGACGAGGTGTCCGCCGAGACGGTGATCAACCGGATCATGCAGACCGTCGCCCTGCCGCAGGTGAATGCCATTCCGCAGCAAGGACATTCGGTGGCGCCCGCGATGCCCGCCGCGGCGGCGGCCGGCGGTCGGTGACCGGCTCGTCGGCGAGCCGTCGGGCCGCGTCGATCTGCCGTCCCTGCAGCGCGGCGAGATCCGGGACCCCGAGCTGTCGGCGGCGCTGCGCAAGCTCGAGCTGACGGTCCGCCGCAAGCTCGACGGCGTGCTGCACGGCGACCACCAGGGCCTGGTGCCCGGGCCCGGGTTCCGAGCCGGGGGACTCGCGCGTCTATCAGCCCGGCGACGACGTCCGCCGGATGGACTGGTCGGTGACCGCGCGCACCACGACGCCGCACGTGCGGCAGATGATCGCCGACCGCGAGCTGGAGACCTGGCTGGTGGTCGACGTGTCGGCGAGCCTGGACTTCGGCACCGCCGGCTGCGAGAAGCGCGACCTCGCGGTGGCGGCCGCGGCGGCCATCGCGTTCCTCAACAGCGGCGGCGGCAACCGGCTCGGCGCGGTGATCACCAACGGCGACGCCACCAGGCGGGTGCCCGCGCTGTCAGGGCCGGATCCACGAGCACGAGCTGCTGCGCGCCATCGCCACCATGCCGCGGGCGCCGCTCGGGTGTGCGCGGTGACCTGGCCGCGGCCATCGACGCGCTGCGCAGGCCCGAGCGGCGGCGCGGCATGGCGGTGATCATCAGCGACTTCCTCGGCCCGATCAACTGGATGCGTCCGCTGCGGGCCATCGCGGGACGGCACGAGGTGCTCGGCATCGAGGTCATCGACCCGCGCGACGTCGAGCTGCCCGACGTCGGCGACGTGATCCTGCAGGACACCGAGACCGGCGTCACCCGCGAGTTCACCATCGACGCGCAGCTGCGCGACGACTTCGCCAAGGCGGCGGAGGCGCACCGCGCCGACGTGGCCCGCACGCTGCGGCGCTGCAACGCGCCGCTGCTGACGCTGCGCACCGACCGGGACTGGATCGCCGACGTGGTGCGATTCGTGGCCAACCGCCGCCGGGGCGCCCTTGCGGCCCGATGAGCGCTGCGCGAAGCCGACCGATGACTGCCATACTGAAATGACAAGTAGCACATGACATTACCGTTGCTCGGCCCGATGAGCGCTGTCGGGCTTCGAAGAGCCCGTGGTTCTTCCTCTTCCTGCTGGTCGTCGCTCGGCCTGGTCGGCCTGTACGTCGTCGTGCAGGTGGCCAGGCAGAAGCGGATGCTGCGCTTCGCCAACATGGAGCTGCTGGAGAGCGTGGCGCCCAAGCGGCCCGTCGCGCTGGCGGCACCTGCCCGCGATCCTGCTGGTGCTGTCGCTGGTGCTGTTCACCGTCGCGATGGCCGGGCCCGACGAACGACGTCCGGATCCCGCGCAACCGCGCCGTGGTGATGCTGGTGATCGACGTGTCGCAGTCGATGCGCGCCACCGACGTCGCGCCGAGCCGGCTGGCCGCCGCGCAGGAGGCCGCCAAGCAGTTCGCCGACCAGCTGACCCCCGGCATCAACCTCGGCCTGATCGCCTACGCGGGCACCGCGACGGTGCTGGTCGTCGCCGACCACCAACCGCGACGCCACCAAGGCCGCCATCGACAAGCTGCAGCTGGCCGACCGCACCGCGACCGGCGAGGGCATCTTCACCGCGCTGCAGGCCATCGCGACCGTCGGCGCGGTCATCGGCGGCGGCGACGCACCGCCGCCCGCGCGCATCGTGCTGATGTCCGACGGCAAGGAGACGGTGCCGTCCAACCCGGACAACCCGAAGGGCGCCTACACCGCCGCCCGCACCGCCAAGGACCAGGGCGTGCCGATCTCGACGGTGTCGTTCGGCACGCCAGTACGGCTACGTCGAGATCAACGACCAGCGCCAGCCCGTGCCGGTCGACGACGAGATGCTGCAAGAAGATCGCCGAGCTGTCCGGCGGCACGCCTACACGCGCGTCGAGCCTCGAGCAGCTCAAGGCAGGTCTTCACCACGCTGCAGGAGCAGATCGGCTACGAGACCATCAAGGGCGACGCCAGCGTCGGGCTGGCTGCGGCTCGGCGCGCTGGTGCTGGCGCTGGCGGCGCTGGCCGCGCTGCTGATCAACCGCCGGCTGCCCGGCTGAGGCGATTTCCCGGTCGCTGTCAGGCACTAGCTCGGCGAGCCGATTGTCGGCCGCGATGCGCGGACGCGAGCGAGCGATAGGTTGGCGGGCATGCCGTGACTTCGTTTCGCGCTCCGTGCTGGTCACCGGCGGCAACCGCGGCATCGGCCTGGCGATCGCCCAGCGGCTGGCCGCCGACGGTCACAAGGTCGCCGTCACGCACCGCGGCTCCGGCGCGCCGGACGGCCTGTTCGGCGTCGAGTGCGACGTCACCGACAACGACGCCGTCGACCGCGCCTTCACGGAGGTCGAGGAGCACCAGGGCGCGGTCGAGGTGCTGGTGTCCAACGCAGGCATCTCCGCGGACGCGTTCCTCATCCGGATGACCGAGGAGAGGTTCGAGAAGGTCATCGACGCCAACCTCACCGGGGCGTTCCGGGTGGCGCAGCGGGCATCGCGCAGCATGCAGCGCAAGCGGTTCGGCCGGATCATCTTCGTCGGTTCGGTCTCCGGCAGCTGGGGCATCGGCAACCAGGCCAACTACGCGGCCTCCAAGGCCGGTCTGATCGGCATGGCCCGCTCGATCTCCAGGGAGCTGTCGAAGGCCGGGGTCACCGCGAACGTGGTGGCCCCCGGCTACATCGACACCGAGATGACCCGCGCGCTGGACGAGCGGATTCAGGCGGGTGCACTGGAGTTCATCCCGGCGAAGCGGGTCGGCACCGCCGAGGAGGTCGCCGGGGCGGTCAGCTTCCTGGCGTCCGAGGATGCCAGCTACATCGCCGGTGCGGTGATCCCGGTCGACGGCGGCATGGGCATGGGCCACTAGAGCACTCACGAACGAGTAAGGACTTGACATGGCAGGGTTTCTCGAAGGCAAGCGCATCCTCGTCACGGGGATCATCACCGACTCGTCGATCGCGTTCCACATCGCCAAGGTCGCGCAGGAGGCCGGCGCGGAGCTGGTGCTGACCGGCTTCGACCGGATGAAGCTGATCCAGCGCATCGCCGACCGGCTGCCCAACCCGGCGCCGCTGCTGGAGCTCGACGTGCAGAACGAGGAGCACCTCGCCACGCTCGCCGACCGCGTCACCGAGGTGATCGGCGAGGGCAACAAGCTCGACGGCGTCGTGCACTCGATCGGCTTCATGCCGCAGACCGGCATGGGCATCAACCCGTTCTTCGACGCGCCCTACGAGGACGTCGCCAAGGGCATCCACATCTCGGCGTACTCGTACGCCTCGCTGGCCAAGGCGCGTGCTGCCGATCATGAACCCCGGCGGCGGCATCGTCGGCATGGACTTCGACCCGACCCGCGCGATGCCCGCCTACAACTGGATGACGGTCGCCAAGAGCGCGCTGGAGTCGGTGAACCGGTTCGTCGCGCGCGAGGCGGGCCAGTACGGCGTGCGCTCGAATCTCGTTGCGGCAGGCCCGATCCGGACGCTGGCGATGAGCGCGATCGTCGGCGGCGCGCTCGGCGACGAGGCCGGCGACCAGATGAAGCTGCTCGAAGAGGGCTGGGATCAGCGGGCGCCGCATCGGCTGGAACATGAAGGACCCGACGCCGGTCGCGAAGACGGTGTGCGCGCTTGCTGTCCGACTGGCTGCCCGCCACCACGGGAACCGATCGTCTACGCCGACGGCGGCGCCAGCACGCAGCTGCTCTGAGATGGATGCTCGACTTCGACGCCCTCCTGCTGCTGTCGTTCGGCGGCCCGGAGGGACCCGAGCAGGTGCGGCCGTTCCTGGAGAACGTCACCCGCGGCCGCGGCATCCCGCCGGAGCGGCTGGACGACGTCGCCGAGCACTACCTGCACTTCGGCGGCGTCTCGCCGATCAACGGCATCAACCGCGCGCTGATCGAGCAGATCGGGCCGAGCTCGCCGCCGCGGCATCGACCTGCCGGTCTACTTCGGCAACCGCAACTGGGATCCGTACGTCGAGGACACCGTCGGCGCAGATGCGCGACGACGGCATTCGGCGCGCGGCGGTGTTCACCACGTCGGCGTGGGGCGGCTACTCGGGCTGCACGCAGTACGTCGAGGACATCGCCCGGGCCCGCGCGCGCGGCGGGCGAGGGCGCGCCGGAGCTGGTCAAGCTGCGCCAGTACTTCGACCATCCGCTGCTGGTCGAGATGTTCGCCGAGGCGATCGCGGCCGCGGCGCGACGCTGCCCGACGACCTGCGCGACGACGCCCGGCTGGTCTTCACCGCGCATTCGATTCCGGTCGCGGCCGACGATCGCGCTGCGGCCCGACCTCTACAGCCGGCAGGTGGCGTACGCGTCGCGGCTGGTCGCCGCGGCGGCCGGCTACGCCGACTACGACCAGGTGTGGCAGTCGCGCTCGGGACCGCCGCAGGTGCCGTGGCTGGAGCCCGACGTCGGCGACCACCTCTCGGCGCTCGCCGAGGCGGGCACCACGGCGGTGATCGTCTGCCCGATCGGCTTCGTCGCCGACCACATCGAGGTGGTGTGGGACCTCGACAACGAACTGCGGCGAGCAGGCGCGACGCAGCGGGCATCGCGCTCGCGCGGGCGACGACGCCGAACGCCGACCCGCGGTTCGCGCGCCTGGCCGTCGACCTGATCGACGAACTGCGCGACGGCCGCGACGCCGGCGCAGGGTGCCGGGCCCGGATCCGCGTACCGCGGCTACGGGCTTCTCGGTCAACGGCGCGCTGTGCACGCCGAACTGCGGCTAGCGCGCTAGCCACGCCACGCCGACTGCAGGATCGCGCTGACCGCGGCCATCCGCGCCGAACGCACCACCGCCGGCCAGCGGGCGCAGCGCGTCGTTGGCGATCTGCATCTCCGACGACGATCTGCAGTCCGATCGGCATCAGCCCGGAGCTGACGGTGATGATCGCGTCGACGTGGGCGGCGTTCTCCAGCACCCGCAGCGCCCGCGCCGGCGCGTGGTCGGGCAGCTCGGTGCAGCCGCGCCGACTTCGAGCACCTGCTCGACGAGCCCGCGCGGATCGGCGACGTCGGCGACCGTCATGCCCGGCCCGCAGCGCGCCGAGCGCGTCGGCGGCCGAGCGCACCGCCGAGCGCAGTGCGTACTCGGCGTCGCCGAGGTCGAGGTGCTCGGCGAGCGGCGCCGACGGCAGCGAGTACACCGTCCACGACAGCGCGATCGGCTCGGGGTCGTAGTCGTCGACTCGTCGTCGGTCGTCGTAGTCGTCGTCGTACGTCGAACTCGGGCACCAGACCGACCGCGCTCGGACCGCGGTCGCGACGACGATGATCGCCTCGCCCGGCGGTCACGGCGTCGCGCTGGAACTGCGTGCCCGCCGGCAGCCCGCGCACGTCCCCGGGCACCGGCAGCGCCACGCGCGATCGACGGGCTCGCCGGACCGGCGGGCCCGCCGCGGTGCGCAGCGTCTGCAGCATCGACACCGCGCCCGCATCGGTCAGGTCGGGCCACGGCAGCCCGGTGCGGCCCGCCGCGACGGAGTCGTAGGCGGTGACGGAATGCCTTGGCGCCCATAGCGATAACGCATCGAGGACGTCGTCGGGCGCGGCGACGCCTGCGAGCCAGGCGTTGGCCCACACCGACAGCGAAACACTGGGGCACCACATGATGCTCGCAGTGTAGTTGTTGACGGCTCGGCGAGGTCGGCTACGCGCTAGGCTGGCCGCATGGCCGTCGCGCTGATCTGGCTGGTCGCGGCGCTGGCGCTTGCCGGTGCCGAGGCGCTGACCGGCGATCTGTTCCTGCTGATGCTCAGCGGCGGCGCGCTGGCCGCGGCCGGTGCCAGCCTGCTGTTCGACGACCTGTCTGGGTCGACGGCGCGGTCTTCGCGGTCGTGTCGATCCTGCTGCTGGTCGCTGGTGCGGCCCGCGCTGCGGCGGCGCTTCGCGGCGGGCACCGGCCTGCCGGAGCCGATGAAGGCGCTCGAGGGCAAGAGCGCGCTGGTGCTCGACCGGGTGGCGCGCCACGAAGGCCAGGTGAAGCTCGACGGCGAAGTCTGGACGGCGCGGCCGCTCAACGACGACGATGTGTACGAACCGGGCGACCACGTCACCGTCGTGCACATCGACGGCGCCACCGCGGTCGTCTTCAAGGCCATCTAGAGAATCTGGGAAGAAGGAAGGAATCCGCCATGGAAGGTGCCGTCGCCGGCTTGGTCCTGGTCGGCGGTGCTGGTGATGTTCGCCATCATCGTCGTCGCCAAGTCGGTCAGGCTGATCCCGCAGGCCGAGGCCGCGGTGATCGAACGGCTGGGCCGCTACAGCAAGACCGTGTCCGGTCAGCTGACGCTGCTGCTGCCGTTCGTCGACAAGATCCGGGCCAGGGTCGACCTGCGCGAGCGGGTGGTGTCGTTCCCGCCGCAGCCGGTGATCACCGAGGACAACCTGACGGTCAACATCGACACCGTCGTGTACTTCCAGGTCACCAACCCGCAGGCCGGCGGTCTACCAGATCAGCAACTACATCGTCGGTGTCGAGCAGCTGACCACCACCACGCTGCGCAACGTGGTCGGCGGCATGACGCTGGAGCAGACGCTGACCTCGCGCGACCAGATCAACGGGCAGCTGCGCGGGGTGCTCGACGAGGCCACCGGCCGGTGGGGCCTGCGCGTGGCGCGCGTCGAGCTGCGCAGCATCGACCCGCCGCCGTCGATCCAGGATTCGATGGAGAAGCAGATGCGCGCCGACCGCGAGAAGCGCGCCATGATCCTGACCGCCGAGGGCAACCGCGAGGCGTCGATCAAGCAGGCCGAGGGCCAGAAGCAGGCGCAGATCCTGTCCGCCGAGGGCGCCAAGCAGGCGGCGATCCTGGCCGCCGAGGCCGACCGGCAGTCCCGCATGCTGCGCGCCCAGGGTGAACGCGCCGCGTCCTACCTGCAGGCGCAGGGCCAGGCCAAGGCGATCGAGAAGACGTTCGCCGCGATCAAGGCGGGTCGGCCGACGCCCGGAGATGCTGGCCTACCAGTACCTGCAGACCCTGCCGCTGATGGCCAAGGGCGAGGCGAACAAGGTCTGGCTGGTGCCCAGCGACTTCGGCTCGGCGCTGCAGGGCTTCACCAAGATGCTCGGCGCGCCCGGCGAGGACGGCGTGTTCCGCTACACAGCCGTCGCCGGTCGAGGAGGACCTGCCCAAGCCGGAGGACGACTCCGCCGAGGTCGCCGAGTGGTTCAACACGCAGACCGACCCCGAGATCGCCCAGGCCGTCGCCAAGGCCGTGGCCGAGGCGCGTGGCACATCGGGCGTCAGCGCCCTGCCGCCGCTGCACGGACGACACGCTGCCGCCGATGCAGTATCCGCCGCTGTCACAGCAGCGGCAGGCACGGCTCCGCCGCAGACGCCGGCGACGGCACGGCGGTCAGTCGAGCGCTCAGCCGGTGATCGGCGGGCTCCGGTGTGCTGGCGGCCGAGTCGGCGAGGCGCTCGCGGTGATGGCGCCGGTGGCTGCGGATCTCGTAGATCAAGCCCGCGACGCCGAGGCTCGCCGGTGCACACCGAGACCAGCAACAGCAGCGGGCTGACGTTGCCGGTGAGCGCGTCGCCGAGGATGACGACGGCGGCGGTGCCCGGCAGCAGCCCGACGAAGGTGGCCAGCGTGTAGGGCAGCACCCGGACCGCCGACGCGCCCGCGGCGTAGTTGAGCACCGAGAACGGCACCGCGGGGATCATCCGCATCGACAGCACCGTCGGCCAGCCGCGCTCGCGCAGCCGCGCGTCCAGCGCGTCGACCCGCGGATGGCGGACCAGCCGGTCGAGCTGCCAGCCCGCGGCGCGCACCAGCAGCAGCGCGATGACGGCGCTCAGCGTGCTGGCCACCACCGCCAGTGGCGATGCCGAGGCAGCGGGCCGAACAGCAGCCCCGCGGCCAGCGTGAACGCGGTGCGGGGAAACGGGAAGCACCGTCACCACGATGTGGGCGGCCGAGGAACGCCAGCGGGAACCACGGCCCGACCGAGGTCGCCCAGTCGCGCAGCTGCAGCGCGGTGGGCAACGGCACCAGCAGCGCAACTGCGACGAGGATCACAATCGCGGCCAGCGATGGCGACGAAGCGGCGCGGCGGGACCGTCGACGCCGTCGCGATCACCGCAGCACTGCAGCCGCGCGCAAGGTGCTGACGACGGGTTTCACGCCTACCAAGAGTACGGGCCGTCGGCGCGCCGACACCCTCGCGCGGCGGCCGTGTGAGTCGCGCCGACCGGCGGGCAGCGGCGTGATGGCGATCATTTAGCCTGATGGACGGTGGTCAGTCACACGTCGACAACAGGAGATGCCGGTGTCCGTACAGGGGTCCAGTGCCAGCGTCGGCACGTGGATCCGACGCGAGCTGGCGCGCCGCGTCGCCGGCGTGCTGGCCAAGAGCACCCGGCAAGGACCCGGCCGATCTGCGGCGCCGAGCCCGAGCGGCTGCTCGATTCGCCGACCTACGAAGGCTTCCCGATCCGCCCGCTCTACACCGCGTCTCGACGCGCTGCCCGAGCCGCCGCTGCCCGGGCAGTGGCCGTTCGTGCGCGGCGGCGACGCGCTGCGCGACGTCAAGTCGGGCTGGAAGGTCGCCGAGTCTTTCCCGCTGCCGGACGGTCGCGGTCGCCGACGGCAACGGCGCGGTGCTGCCCGCGCTGACCGACGGCGTCAGCGCGCTGGTGCTGCGGGTCGGCGCGGACGGCGTGCCGCCGCCGACCTCGACCGGCTGCTCGAGGGCGTGTTCCTCGAACTCGTCCCGGTGATCGCTCGACGCGGGCGCCGACTACGTCGCCGCCGCGGATGCCGTGCTGGCCCTGGTGGCCGACCTCGACGACGACCAGCGCGCGCGGCTGTCGATCGACCTCGGCGCCGATCCGTTGACGGCGCCGCTGAGCGGGCGGACCGGCGCCGACGGTCGACGAGGTCGTCGCGGCGGCGGCCAAGGCGGTCGGATACGGCGGTGGCGTGCGCGCGGTCACCGTCGACGGGTCCGGCCTTCCACGATCTCGGCGCCAGCGCGTCGTGGGAGCTGGCCGGCGCGTCGCCGCCGGCGGTCGGCTACCTGCGGCTGCTCGGCGACGGCGGTGTCGCGGCCGCCGGATGCGCTGCGGCAGATCAGCTTCCGCTTCGCCGCCGACGACGACCAGTTCATGACGATCGCGAAGTTGCGTGCGGCGCGCCAGCTGTGGGCGCGGGTGGCCGAGGTGGTCGGGCGAGCCCGATGCCGGTGCGGCGACGATCCACGCGGTCACGTCGCTGCCGATGATGGCGCAGCGCGACCCGTGGGTGAACATGCTGCGCACCACGCTGGCGGCGTTCGCCGCGGGCGTCGGTGGCGCCGACACCGTGCTGGTGCACCCGTTCGACGCGCCATCCCCGGCGGATTGCCTGGCACCGCGGCGAGTTTCGCGCGGCGCATGGCCCGCAACACCCAGCTGCTGCTGCTGGAGGAGTCGCACATCGGCCGCGTCCTCGACCCCGGCGGCGGCTCGTGGTTCGTCGAGGACCTCACCGACGGCGGCTGGCCGAGGAGGCGTGGAAGCACTTCCAGGACATCGAGGCCCGCGGCGGGTTCGACGCGGCCCGCGACTACGTCGCCGGCGCAGATCGCCGAGGTGGCGCGACCGGCGCAGCCGACGACATCGCGCACCGGCGCACCGCGCTCACCGGCGTCAACGAGTACCCGAACCTCGCCGAAGCGCCGCTGCCGCAGGCGCGATTCGGCTGCCGTCGGTGGCCCGCTACGCCGCGGGGTTCGAGGCGCTGCGGGACCGCTCGGACGCCTACCTCGCCGCGCACCGGATCGCGCCCGACGGCGCTGCTGCTGCCGCTCGGCCCGCTCGCCGAGCACAACATCCGCACGACGTTCGCCGCCAACCTGCTCGCCTCCGGCGGCATCGAGACGGTCAATCCCGGACGTGACGCGGCGGGGTCGCGCAGGCGGTGCCGACGCAGGCGAATCCGGTCGCCGCGGTGATCTGCGGCACCGACGCCCGATACGCCGACCGAGGCGTCCGACGTGCGTCGAGCGGCCCGCGCGGCAGGCGTGTCACACGTCTACCTGGCCGGGCCCGAGAAGGCGGTCGCCGACGCCGGCCATCCGAAGCCCGACGACTACCTGACCGCCAAGATCGACGCGGTCGCCGCGCTGTCGACCCTGCTCACCCGATTGGGGGCCTGACGATGACTGACCGCAACCAGACCAGCGGCATCGGCAGCTTCGCCGACGTCCCGCTGCACGGCGACGGACAGAAGCCCGCGGCCCGCCGACCGAGGCCGCCGTCGCCGAGCACGTCGCCGCGGCCGCCGCCGCGCACGGCTACACCGCCGATCAGCTGGACTGGGCGACGCCCGAGGGCATCGACGTCAAGCCGGTCTACATCGCCGCCGACCGCGATGCCGCCGTCGCGGCGGGCTATCCGCTGGACAGCTTCCCCGGCGCGCCGCCGTTCGTCCGCGGTCCGTACCCGACCATGTACGTCAACCAGCCGTGGACCATCCGCCAGTACGCCGGCTTCTCCACCGCCGCGGAGTCCAACGCGTTCTACCGCCGCAACCTGGCCGCCGGCCAGAAGGGCCTGTCGGTCGCGTTCGACCTGGCCACCCACCGCGGCTACGACTCCGACCATCCGCGCGTGGCGGGTGACGTCGGAATGGCCGGTGTGGCAATCGATTCCATCCTCGACATGCGCCAGCTGTTCGACGGCATCGACCTGTCGACGGTGTCGGTGTCGATGACGATGAACGGCGCCGTGCTGCCGATCCTGGCGCTGTACGTGGTCGCCGCCGAGGAGCAGGGCGTGCCGCCGGAGAAGCTGGCGGGGACCATCCAGAACGACATCCTCAAGGAGTTCATGGTCCGCAACACCTACATCTATCCGCCCAAGCCGTCGATGCGGATCATCTCCGACATCTTCGGCTACACCAGCGCCAAGATGCCGAAGTTCAACTCGATCTCGATCTCCGGCTACCACATCCAAGAGGCCGGTGCGACAGCCGATCTGGAGCTGGCGTACACGCTGGCCGACGGCGTCGAGTACATCAAGGCGGGTCTGGACGCCGGCCTGGACATCGACAAGTTCGCGCCGCGGCTGTCGTTCTTCTGGGGCATCGGCATGAACTTCTTCATGGAGGTCGCCAAGCTGCGCGCGGGCCGGCTGCTGTGGAGCGAGCTCGTCGCCCAGTTCGACCCCAAGAACGACAAGTCGCTGTCGCTGCGCACCCATTCGCAGACCTCGGGCTGGTCGCTGACCGCGCAGGACCCGTTCAACAACGTCGCGCGCACGTGCATCGAGGCGATGGCCGCCACCCAGGGCCACACCCAGTCGCTGCACACCAACGCGCTCGACGAGGCGCTGGCGCTGCCGACCGACTTCTCCGCCCGCATCGCGCGCAACACCCAGCTGCTGCTGCAGCAGGAGTCCGGCACCACGCGGCCGATCGACCCGTGGGGCGGCTCGTACTACGTGGAGTGGCTGACCCATCAGCTCGCCGAGAAGGCCCGCGCCCACATCGCGCGAGGTCGCCGAGCACGGCGGCATGGCGCAGGCGATCAGCGACGGCATCCCGAAGCTGCGCATCGAGGAGGCCGCCGCGCGCACCCAGGCCCGCATCGACTCCGGCGCAGCAGCCGGTGATCGGCGTCAACAAGTACCAGGTCGACGAGGACCAGGAGATCGAGGTGCTCAAGGTCGAGAACAGCCGGGTGCGCGCCGAGCAGATCGCCAAGCTGCGAGCAGCTGCGCGCCGAGCGCGACGAGGCCGCGACCCAGGCCGCGCTGGCCGAATTGACCCGCGCCGCAGGCTGAGTCCGGCAGGCACGCCGGGTGACGGACGGGCTCGGCAACAACCTGCTGGCGCTGGCCATCGACGCGGCGCGGGCCAAGGCCACCGTCGGGGAGATCTCCGATGCGCTGGAGAAGGTCTACGGACGCCATCAGGCCGAGATCCGCACCATCGCCGGGGTCTACCGCGACGAAGTGGGGAAGGTCAGCAACATCGCAACGTCTCAGCGCAACGGAACTGGTCGAGAAGTTCGCCGAGGCCGACGGCCGCAGGCCCGCATCCTGGTCGCCAAGATGGGCCAGGACGGCCACGACCGCGGGCAGAAGGTGATCGCGACGGCGTTCGCCGACATCGGCTTCGACGTCGACGTCGGCTCGCTGTTCTCCACGCCCGACGAGGTGGCCCGCCAGGCCGCCGACAACGACGTGCACGTGGTCGGGGTGTCCTCGCTGGCGGCCGGGCACCTCACGCTGGTGCCCGCGCTGCGCGACGCGCTGGCCGAGGCGGGCAGGCCCGACATCATGGTCGTGGTCGGCGGAGTCATCCCGCCGGGCGACTTCGACGAGCTGTACGCCGCGGGCGCCACCGCGATCTTCCCGCCGGGCACGGTCATCGCCGACGCCGCGATCGGCCTGCTGCAGAAGCTGGCCGAGCGGCTGGGCTACGACTTGAGCTAGCACTGAGCTAGATGGACGACATCCGGAGCTCGCCGAGGCCGTGCGCAGCGGCGACCGCGCCGCGCTGCCAAGGGCCATCACGCTCGTCGAGTCGACCCGGGCCGACCACCGCGAGCAGGCCCAGCAGCTGCTGCTGGAGCTGATGCCCGAGGCGGGCAGCGCCATGCACGTCGGCATCACCGGCGTGCCGGGCGTCGGCAAGTCGACCGCCATCGAGGCGCTCGGCATGTACCTGATCGAGCAGGGTCACCGGGTCGCGGTGCTCGCCGTCGACCCGTCGTCGACCCGGACCGGCGGGTCGATCCTCGGCGACAAGACCCGGATGGCGCGGCTCGCGGTGCATCCCGACGCCTACATCCGGCCGTCACCGACGTCGGGCACCCTGGGCGGGGTCGCCAAGGCCACCCGCGAGACGATCGTGCTGCTGGAGGCGGCCGGGTTACGACGTGATCCTGGTCGAGACCGTCGGCGTCGGGCAGTCCGAGGTGACGGTCGCCAACATGGTCGACACGTTCGTGTTCCTGACCCTGGCGCGCACCGGCGATCAGCTGCAGGGCATCAAGAAGGGCGTGCTGGAACTCGCCGACGTCGTCGTGGTGAACAAGGCCGACGGCGAGCACGCGACCGAGGCCAAGGCCGCCGCGCGCGAACTCACCGGCGCCATCCGGCTGCATCTATCCGCGCGAAACGCTATGGCGCCCACCGGTTCTCACGATGAGCGCGCTGGAGGGCACCGGCCTGGCCGAGCTGTGGGACACCGTGCTCAAGCACCGCCAGGTGCTCACCGAGGCGGGCGAGTTCGAGGCGCGCAGGCGCGCGCAGCAGGTCGACTGGATGTGGTCGATGGTCCGCGACACCGTGCTGGACCGGGTGCTGTCGCACCCCGCGGTCAAGGACGATCCGCGCCGAGGTGGAGCGCCAGGTGCGCGACGGCGAGCTGACGCCCGCGCTGGCCGCGCAGCAGATCCTCGACGCGTGCTGACGTGCAGTGATCTAACGAATTTGGTAACACTCTCGTTTATTTGCCGGGGGTCCAGGTAAATTCAATACATTGTGACGGGTGTCAATAACGCGGGAGCGCAGCGCGGCGCTCCCGCACGGCGTCCAGGGCGCGGCGGACCCCAACTTCGCCTGCACGGTGCGCGCCTTCTCCCAGCTGTTCCCGGGACGCCGGTTCGGCGGCGGCGCGCTTGCCGTCTACCTGCACGGCGAACCGGTCGTCGATGTCTGGACCGGGTACGCCGACCGAAGCGGCACCGAGTACTGGACCGCCGACACGGGCGCGATGGTCTTCTCGGCGACCAAGGGCATGGCGTCGACCGTCATCCACCGGCTCGCCGACCGCGGCCTGATCGACTACGACGCGCCCGTCGCCGAGTACTGGCCGGAGTTCGGCGCCAACGGCAAGGCCGACATCACGGTCCGCGACGTCGATGCGCCACCGCGCCGGGCTGTCCCAGCTCAACGGCGTGAGCAAGGCCGACCTGCTGGACCACGTCGGCGATGGAGGAGCGGATGGCGGCGGCGCCGGTGAACCGGCTGCTGTACGGCAAGCCGGCCTATCACGCGCTGACCTACGGCTGGCTGATGTCGGGGCTGGCCCGCGCCGTCACCGGCAGGGGCATGCGGGACCTGATCCGCGAGGAGCTGGCCGAACCGCTCGAACACCGACGGGCTGCACCTGGGCAGGCCGCCCGCCGATGCGCCGACGCGCGCCGCGCAGATCCTGGCGCCGCAGAGCACGTTGAGCCAATCCGCTCTTCAACCTCGTCGCGCCGCGGGTCGCGGCGCTGCCGTTCTCGGGCGCGTTCGGGTCGATGTACTTTCCCGGCATGAAGGCCGTTGTGCAGGGCGATATTCCGTTGCTGGACGCCGAGATTCCCGGCGGCCAACGGCGTGACCACCGCGCGGGGGCTGGCCAAGATGTACGGCGCGATCGCGAACGGCGGCCGCATCGACGGCAGCGCAGTTCCTGTCGGAGGAGCTGGTGGCCGGGCTGACCGGCGAGCCGAGCCTCGCGGCCGGACCGCAACATCTTCGTGCCGTTGTCGTTCCACCTGGGCTATCACTCGCGTGCCGTCCCGCCGGGGTTCATGCCCGGGTTCGGACACGCGGGGCTGGCCGGCTCGGTCGGCTGGGCCGATCCGGCGAGCGGCCTGTCGTTCGGTTTCGTGCACAACCGGCTGCTGACGCGGATGGTGCTGGATCAGGCGACGTTCGCCGGACTGCAGGCGCTGATCCGCCGCGACGCGGCGCAAGGCCCGCAAGCGGGGCTACGAGACGCTGCCTGCGCTCGGCGCGCCCTACCGGATGCCGCGGCCCGTCGCCCTCTGAGTCAGCCCAGCGGTTCGCGCTTGCTGAACCATTTGGTCTTGTTGCGCCAGGACTCCGCCGACGTGATGGCGAATCCCGGCACCGCACATGCAGGCGAACACCCATACCAGGATCGTGCCGGCGTCGTCGTCTGGAGCGGCGGGATGAAGGCGGTGGCCAGGCGTACGAGGCATGCGGTGACGCCGGCGGCCGACGCGACGAGGTAGATGTTGGCGACGCGACGGGACCGGGGTCCTTGCGCAGGATCAGCAGCGCCCGCGAGCCGTATCCGAGGAGGTAGATCAGGATGCCGCAGAGCATGCAGCCAGTAGATGTTCAGCCAGAAGTCGGTGGGCACCTGGAAGAAGTCGGCCTTATAGATCTTGGCGCCGTTGCCCATGCGTGAACGTGACCAGCAGCAGCGGAATGCACAGGGTGGCGGGCAGCTCGACCTACTGCTTGAACGTCCGCTGCAGCTCGTGGTCCTCCTGCAGCCTGCCGAGCGCGTTGTAGACCACGGCCGATGCGGCGACGATGTAGGCGTCGTGCCCGATGTAGTCCTCGAGATTCCACTTGCCGGTCAATGCGTGCAGCCAATGGCCGAGCGTCTCCGATGCCCACGGAGACATCAGCAGACACGGCAACGCCCTGCAATGCGATGTTCAGGGTTGCGGCGACCTCCCAGCGCGACGACCAGGTAACGCGGCGGATCCACAGACTCCACGCCGATACACGCAAGGGTGATCGCTATGAGTGTTGCCAGTAGCCATGGGAGTCGCCTTCGTACTGAGCCTGTCAGCAAAGTATACGGCTTATCCGAGTTAAAGCGGAGGAGCGTCTGCTCGCGGCTTCAGTCTCGGACAGTTTCGGCGGGCGGGTCGGCTGCTTCGGTTTGCACGGCTTCCTGGACCGCCGTCATCCGTGAACGGGGCCGATTCGACGTAGCTCCACACCTCTTGGCGGCTCATCAGCCCGAACTGAATTTGCAGGTCGGGATAGCTGAGCGCGAAAGAACTTGGCGAGGGCTTGATGGTGGCGTCGCCAGTTGGACCAGCGCAGCACGTGGGCGAAGCAGCGTGCCGTGCCCCAGAGCAGGGCCACGAAGAAGCGGCGCACCTCGGCCACGCTGACGCGGATCAAGCGACGGCGGCCACCGGCAGCCCGCGGCTTTTTTTGAAGGCGGCCAGGGCTTGCTCGCTCGCCGCCGGCTTGGCGAAGAGCCGGGCGCGGGTGATGGCCAGCAGCGCCTGCGCGGTCATGGCCAGGGTCATGTGCCGGTGCCAGCCCGTCCAGGATCGCACCTCGTACTGGTCCAGGCCCACCTCGCTCTTGCTCTGCGCGAAGCTCTCCTCGATGGCCCAGCGCCGCCCGGCGACGCGCGCCATTTCCTCCAGGGACGTGTCCGCCGCGCCAAAGACCAGGTAGGCGGTGATCTCCTCGGCCTTGGAACGCGAGCGGCGCAGCAGCAAAAAGCGTTGCCACTCCTTGGGCCGTAGGGATGGTTGATCGGCAGCGCCGCCCAGTCGAAGACGCGCGGCCCCTTGGTGCCCGCGGCCACGCTGATCTCCGCCCACGCGTCGGCGGGCACCTGGGTTTTGACGGTCTTGACGCGCTGCTGGCCAAAGCCCATCCACACGCACTGCTGGCCGGTGACGGCCAGCACGTAGGGCTGCCCGGCTTCCTCCAGAGCCGAAGCGCAGCTTGTAGTCGGCCCCGTACACGGCGTCGGCCACCACCCACGCCGGGCGGGCTCCCGCCGCCAGCACCCGCGCGACCATCTGCGCGCGCCAAGGCGGGCTTGGTGGCGAACTCCACCTCCTCGGGCACGCCCGCCGCCCGGCGGCGCTCCTGATCCTCGGCCCACTCCTCGGGCAGGTAGAGCGCCCGGTCGATGAGCGCGTGGCCCTTGGCCGTCTGCCAGGAGAGGAACACGCCGATCTGGCAGTTGTCGATCTTGCCGCTGGCGCCCGCAGTACTGGCGCTTGACGCCCACGCTCTTTTTGCCCTGCTTGATGAAGCCCGTCTCGTCGATGGCCAGCACCGCATCCTCTTCGCCCAAGCCCGCGAGCACCACGCCGAGTTGCTCGTCGCGCAGGGCGTCCGCGTCCCACGCTCCGCGCCCGAGCAGGTGCTGGAAGCGGTAGGGCGTGTCGAAGCCCGCCACTTCCGCCAACTGCCAGCTGTTTTTGCGCTCCACGCTGCTGAGCAGGCTTTGCAGGTACGCCCCCGCGCTCGCCCGCGCCGCCGGGTTGGCGAAGTGTCCTGCCCAGCGAGCGGTCGTCTCCTCCAACGCCGCCCGAAGCTGCCGCTCCTTCTTCTCGAACTGGTCTGCCCTCATGGCTTGACGAAATTATCACAGAGCAAAAGTATTACAACTGTAATACTAAGACTCAAACTGGTCCAGAAATCAGTTGCACCTCAATCGGGTAGATTCACTGGGTAGACAGTTAGCTGGGTAGCCTTGTCAGAAGAGTGCCTTCCTTCGAAACGTAAGGAGCAATGGAGTGGCTGAGCGTGCCTGCCAGTGCTCATCGACCTGCCAGCAGCGGGGATTGTCGTTCAACCCCAAGTCTCCACTTTCCAAAAGCAACGAAACCATTTCCACCGCCTGGCTGCCAATGCCAAGATAATCACGGCGTAGGCCGGAAAGATGCGGCTCCGCGGGCGTCGACACAAAAGAGGGAAATATCCTCCGGAACTTTCAAATTCAAATTGTCCAGCCAGACAGTGATTAACTCCACATCGTGAACGATCAGCACGTCGGGCTTGAAATGTTTCATCCACGCGCGAAATGATTTCTCGTTCCATTCCCCGTGGGCGGACGCAATGGGGATGCGCTGCCTGGTTTGCTGCTTTAACTGCATTAACAGGTAGGCGGCGTAATCGGTGCCCCGCTGGTGCTTGTTTTGCGCCGGTTCCACCGCCATGCCGATCCGACGGTAACCCGCCTTCTTCAACAGGTGCAAGGCTTCGATGATTTTGTTGTAATCGGCGGTTTCAACATCGTGCAGGTTGCGTGGATGCCAGAGCGTTCGGCCGATCTCGACCGCGACGAAGTTCTCCCACGTGAGCGAGAGCCGGGGCTGTTCCGACATCAACCGGGGAATCACGATCAACCCGCGGATCCCGCCGAGCATGGAGGATCCGGCTCATGCGGCGGTGTTCGGCGGGATTCCCCGCGAGCGTGAACGACTCCATTTTGTAGCCGAGCGACGCCGCCCGTTTGACCGCGCCAAGGAAAAGGTCCCTCTGGTAAATGGGATAGGGGTCGAGATGGGAATCCTCGAGCGAAAACTCGGTAAGGAAGGCCATCGTTTCCCGATACCGCTCCGCCTTCGGCTGGCGGGCCAGCGCGAACGCCTTGGATAGCAATGGATGTGCTTCGTAGCCCAGGGCTTGCGCTGCCGCTTGGACTCTCAGGCGCGTCGCTTCGGAGATCCGCCCGATGCCCCGCAAGGCCAGCGAAACCGTGGCGGTGCTGAGGCCCGTGTGACTGGCGATTTCCCGGATGGAGGAAGACATCGGCTGGAGGCTGAACGGAGATTAATGGTTAACCTTCTCATCCGGCCCCGTCAATCGTCCAACACCGTCGCGCAGCCCGCTTTTGCAATTAACGGTTAACGCGCGAAGCCAGAGGTTGCCGCGAGACGGGTCAACCGTTAACCTCCGCCGCGGACTTCCGCGCTTGCAGAATTCGCGCCCCGGAATCAATCTGGCTCGCAAAGAAATCCTCGCCGGCTCCCGCTTGATACGCGAGTCGAATCCTTTCTCCACCACAGTGGGCCGCAGGGATTTTGGCCCGCCGCATCCTTGCCGGAAGCATGACTGACAAGATCGTTGTTTCCCCGTCTCCCCTCATGAAAAAACCCACTGCCTTTCTCCTGGCCTCCGCGGCCGTTGTGAGCCTTGCCGGCGGCATTCCGCGCGTATTGGCCGACGGTCCCACGCCTTTCCCCGATCAGAAAGACGAGGCAGCGTGGCCCGGAAAAGGTCCCATCCGGGTTGGGGCGTGGATGAAGGACAATCGCGAGTATTTCTGGACCCAGCGGCAAAACGACCAGGGTGCGGTGGTGTTCGTCGGGGATTCCTCATTGGAGGATACAAAGCGGCTGAGGCTTTCCCCGATTTGAAAGTCTCGAACCGGGGCATCGGCGGCGAGGTGACGCGTGGATTCCTCTTTCGTCTGAAAGAGGACGTCATCGACCTGCATCCCAAGGCAGTCGTGGTGTGCTACGGCAGCAATGATCTCAGTTGCAAGACCGACCCTAATGATCAATAGGAATTCCCCCGGCTCTGCCGGGGAGGCTTCGAAGTTTGACTTTTCGTGCAGTCCTCCATGGGGTGGGCGGTGAGCCGACCAAAGCGCATAACCACACAAGAACCATGGAAGAATATCAAAGTCTGAGTCATACCCGATGGCAATGCAAATACCACGTTATTTTCATTCCGAAGTACCGACGACGAAACGCTCTTTGGAGTGATCCGCCGAGAGTTTGGCAGGGTGTTTCCGGCGGCTGGCCGAGCAGAAGGAGTGTCGGATCGAGGAGGGCCATATCATGGCCGATCACGTCCACATGCTTTTCAGCGTGCCGCCGAAGTTGGCGGTATCCAGCGTGGTGGGCTACATGAAAGGCAAAAGTGCCATTCACGTGGCGCGGCATTTGTTGCGGCGTGAGCGCAACTACGCCGGACAAAGCCTCTGGGCGAGGGGCTACTTCGTGGACACCACGGGCGGGATACGGAGACGATCCGACGCTACATCCAAGAGCAAGACGCCAAAGACCGGCGACTCGACCAACTCGAGTCGCCCGGCGCGACCAACCAGTAACCGAAGCAACCACTAAAACGCTAATTAAAACTGCCGCTTTGAGCGGCTCACACCCTCAACAAGCCTCCGGCTTTGCCGGTGGATGTTTACTCTGGCTGTGGAAAACCTCGCCACGGCCGTCAAAGAGCTGCGGGCGGACAATGACAAACTGCCGATCGTCATTTGTCTGGTCACGCCGCGCGACGTTGCGGATGCACCCATCCTCAAAGGGGCGCTGCAAAAGTTGAACAACGGTCTCAAACGGCTCGCCGATGGCAAGGAGAACATCGCGGTGGTGGATGTCTTCACGCCGCTGGCGATGCCGGACGGCAAACCCAACCCTGAATTGTTCGGCGCGGACAGAATCCATCCCACGGCCGCCGGCTACGCCAAATGGACCGCCCTCCTCGCGCCCGCGCTCGAAAAATTGGGAGTGAAATAATCGCGCGGCATTCCCATCTTTGCCATCGCGGACGGGAGGGCGACGAAAACTACAGAGAAATGCCCATCAACGGGTCGTCCGGCGGCGCCGCGGTTTCCTCCAATCGATCCAGGTCGTCACGAAGGCTCGTGATCCTCATTGTTGCCAAAGGAAGTCGCACCACCGGAGAACGATGAACGGTAGTGTTTAAACCGTTGTTGATTTAGTTGGATGGCAAGATTGTAGTTGACGATGAAAAGGTGGATAGCTTCGGCGTGACGGTCCACGCATTTGGAGAAGGAGTAGGTCTTGCGCACCAGGCGGCTCAAGCGCGCCCGCAAGGTGCCAAAGCAACGCTCGGCGTGGTTGGTCTGACCTTCTTCTTTGCCGCAGAAGCGGTGGGTGCGCGCGGGAAAGCTGTTCCGTAGGCCACCCAGAAGTCGCTGCGGGTCGCGCGGCGGAGGTAATCCTCCGGGATCGACTCGCGCAACCACCAACGCTCTCCTGGCTGCGATCCCCAAGGTGTAAGAAACGATCTGGCGAGTGCGCCGGCACAGGGCCACCCACAACCAGCACTCCTTCCACTTGGCTTGCACGAAGCTCCAAAGCTCATCGAGTTCCAGCACGTCGCCCCCTGGCTGGGTAAGAGCGTGTCCTCCAAGGCGGGCAGGCTTCCAGTTTTTTTCCCCACCCAGGCCATGAGCGTCTGGTAGCAAACTCCGAAGGTACGCGCGATGCCGCGCGTGCTCGTCCTGTCCTGGTAGGCGCGCACCACCGCCTCCTTGAAAGCATCGTCGTAGCGTGGCCCTTCCGGCTCCAGGATAAAGGTCCTGGCACTCCAGGCACTTGGCCCTTTGTGCGCCGTTGTTAGCATGACCGTTCTTGCACAGCGTTCGCTGCCGCACCGGGCACAACGTGGACGATCGTCTTTGAAAGCATCCGAGAGCATCCAGCCGAACGCCACGGCAATCAACAACGGACTAAACACCATCTAAAATCGAACTACGGGGTGCGATGTGCGATCACTGGCATGGACACTAAGGACTTCCTAGTCGCAGCGCACATTGTTCCGTGGAGCATAGATCAGAGCATACGATTAGATCCAAAAAATGGCATTTGCCTCTCGCTACTTGTTGATCGCGCTTTTGAGAAGGGATACCTGCTGATTGAGGATGATTAGTATCTATCCGCATTGATTGGAACAAAGTCGGAGATGACTATGCGTTGCGAAAGGAGCTTGAATCATACGACGGGCAGACGTCGAATGCACCACTAAAGGGTGCTCCGAAGCTAGAGTATCTCCAGCGGCGGAGAAATCTAATTGCTCCGATGAAATAATTGCTGAACCGCTTCGTGAAAAGCAGTTTTCGTACTGCGTTTAATCTTGCATTCTACAGAACACAACGCCATGATTACTTGTAAAAGCATCTCCGTGGCTATCCTCAGAACTCCTGTCTTCACTATGTTAATTCCGCAAAACGGTAGTGATTAGTTGAGTCGCTGCTGCCGAGTGGATTAAGGTGCGAGGTTGGGGATGCTTTCGACGACCGTCGTCCATCGCTTGCCCGCGCTGCGGCAGCGAGCACATCCGCAAGAACGGCCACGCGGAGAACGGGGCGCAAAGAGCCAAGTGCCTGGAGTGCGAGCGCACGTTTGTCCTCCAGCCCAAGGGGCCACGCTACGACCAGAAGTTCAAGGATCAGGTGGTGGCCGCCTACCAGGACCGCATGAGCATCCGGGGGATCACCCGCACCTTCGGCGTCTGCTACCAAACCGTGATGCGGTGGGTGGGGGAAAAAAGCGGAGGATCTCCCGGCCTTCGTGGACACGCTCCTGCCCGCCAAAACGGCGACGTGCTGGAACTCGATGAACTCTGGAGCTTTGTGGGCAGCAAGGCGCAGACAGCTCTGGCTCTGGGTGGCCCTTTGCCGCCGCACCCGCCAGATCGTCGCCTGGACGCTGGGTGACCGCAGCCTGCAAAGCGCGTGTGACCTGCGGGCCATCTTGCCCAAAGGCTACCGGCGGTGCGCCACCCGCAGCGACTTCTGGGATGCCTACGCCGCCGCGTTCCCCGAGAGACACCCACCGCTGCCTGCGGCAAGGCAGAAGGCGAAACCAACCACGTGGAACGCTGGTTTGGCACCTTGCGAGCCCGGGTCAGCCGCCTGGTGCGCCGGGCTTACTCCTTTTCCAAAAACGCCGAGAACCACCTCGACGCCATCCACCTCTTCATCACCACCTACAACCTCGCCATCCAACAGAAAGCAACACCCAGGTAATCACTACCAATGCACGGTTGGTAATCGTAGATTTGTCGTTCCACAATCCAAACGTCTTTTCACGAACTCGCTGTACGTCATGCTTGTAAACTCCCTATAGTACAAATCATTCGAAAATCCGACAGAATTCCTTTTGGTGTCGATCAAATCCGCACAATACAGATAGATAATTCAGGTATTTATACGCTTGTGCCAAAGCTCTCAACTTATCGTTCAGAAATTGCTACGCATGTAAGCTCTTGCTAATCCAGATGTCTCGAATCCTTTAACGTTGTTTTGTCCTGGTTTCCAATTTCATTGCCAAAATAATTCGAATACGTCGTTGTTCCAATGCTGTGGATTTGAATGAGGCGCAGGATGGTGCAAAATGATCTCTGCACCTCATGGTCCCATTTTCTTAGTGCAGTGAAGTTCGTCCAGTACTCAGCACACATTTAGGTGCTGCTGGACCAAGTGCACTTGGTGCTGCATTCAATTTATTCGGATGTCCGGCCATAGATTCATGATCCCAGCCCAGAATTTGCCTTTGTAGCCTTCAAATGCACCGTCCGCAGTCCTCACACTAGACCATCGCACAGGAATATTTCTCAGGGGCAACGTCGTGCGTTCCATGGTGTTCCTCTGGGGTATCAAAGAGGCCCACTCTCCGAGTGGACTCTGCAATACGGCTGAGCATCACAACCGAAAGTGCATCATGCCGATGATGTCTTTCTTCTTGGACGAACGCACGCTTGGTTTTGAATTATCGGGTCACCAAGGTCTGCCTCATTCTTGTTTGGATAGAACACCTTTTTCGAAACCAGCTCGTAAAATAATGTGCCGTGTATCACATCTTCTTTTTGGAAGTCGATGCTTCCACATTGGTGTCATAATTTCGCTGGATCGCTTTTTACCAACCCGCTTCACAAAATCCTCGATGAATTCGATATCTTGCCCATCCATTGGGAACAAGGCAGTTGAAAGATTCATGGGTAGTTTGATAAATGCAGTAACCGCTGTTGTCAGCCCGTCAATGACCTGAACATTTTTCATCACAAAGCCCGTTCGTTGAGCCAATTATTTGGCTTTCGACGAAGCACCCTTCCTTCTTCCTCGCCGCCCAACGAGCTTTCATCGCCGCTGCAATCTTCGCCTTGGCGTTCCGGTGACATCACCTTTTTCTGGGGACCGGTGCCTTGGTTGGTGCAGTTTTTCTTGATGACGCATTGCCCTTGATCTTGGCCGCAACGAGCCTGTTGTAGCCGCCCGCATCTTTTCAATGGTTGCAGGAGACATGGTGCGGTTTCACCGCTGGACGGCCCAATTTCCTTTTCGGTGCATTGGTGGATGATGTGCCACCGAGCAAAGCATCGAGCTTTTCTTGGAGGGTTTCAATTTGCTCCTTAATTTTGCAGAGCTGCGTTGTCAGTGGTGGTGAGGTCGTGTAATGCTGTCATGGATGCACTTGTTCCACACTAATGGGTAAATCAATGGTCATGCATCCTCCGTTGACGATCAGCTGCCGTGAGAAATTAAACGTCTCCATTTATGAACACTGACAATCCGAACAACTGAACGCATCCTGTGGTCTGGCCATCAGTCCCATTGGTATTTCCTCGGGCATTGGATCGTGGGATTGCTCATCGTCGCCGCATTGGCCGCAGGCATTTATTTCTACCGCTACAGTCTGAATCAATGGATGCCGTGGGTGTATGGAGTACCCATCCTGGCATTGCTCATCGTCATGGCCGTCGTGGCATTTGCTCGTCGTCAACGCACGTACCGGGTCACCAACCACCGTGTCATTTCCATTCAGGGAAGGGTGGTCACGGACACCAGGGAACTTCGCATTCAGGACATTCGCAGCATGAATGTTTCCAAGGGCGGCATCACGGGATTGCTTGGGCGTGGGCAAAGTGGAGTTTTCATCCGCCGCCACCGATGACGCCGACATCATCTTTTACCAAATTGGTGGAGTGGACAAAGTGCGTGATTTGGTTCGCAGCTTACAGGGTTGAGAAATGATGATGCATCCGAATCACCAGCCACATCTCCCACCAAACGTCTGGCTCGGACGGTGTTCATGACGTTCCTGCTGGCGTTCATCGCCTCCAGGGTGCTGGTCATTCCTCATCATGGCCAAGATGGTGCCCGATTTGTTTCTGCACATGGGTGGCACGCATGTCCATCACCTCAACTACGGCATCTTTCTTTTGTCGGCGGTGGGGGCATTGCTTCTGTTCGTGCCTCTGGATGAAAGAGGAAAACAATGGATGGCGTTCGTCTACGGGTTTGGCATGGCCCTCACCTTCGATGAGTTTGGCATGTGGCTGCATCTGGGTGGCAGTTATTGGCAACGGGGATCGTTCGATGCCGTCATCGTCATCCTGAGTCTGTTTGGCGTCATTGCCTTCCTTCCACCGCTGGAGTCGTTTTCGTTCCCGCCATTGGACGACCATCACCGTCAGCTTGTTGGCGGTGGTTGGATTCTATGGGGTGCTGTTCTGGTCGATGAACAAATTCGGAGAACAATACGCTCCACGGTTGCTGTTGCTCGAAAAATCGGGACCGCAGTGACATGCGGATCAGCTCAGCATACTATCTGGTATCGAAATGATTAATTCTGGCTCCAAGACGCAGGCTGCCGCAATCATAATGGTTGCCATCTGTTTATCGGCTTGCAGCCAGACCACTTGGAGTGGACCCGCTAGTCCACAGGTTGCAGTTGACCTCATCAAAGCCACAATCCCGCCGAAATGGAAAGTGGTGAACGCTCCTCCCGAACTGGTGGATACGACAAACGAGTATTTTCCTGATGCACGGGTCCGAACGCTTGCACTCGTGGGGCCGCAGGTCGATCACTTTCGTTGGATCGACAAAGCGGGGCGTTAAACACGTCGGAGGCTGGAACAAGGAATGTCTTTTGTTGTGGATCATTCCTGCCGAATTCAAACCAAAGTTTCCCAATTTCTTCGACCAAATCGCTGGCGGCACCAATTTACCACAACGCATCTTTTCCTCCAAACAGATGCAGGTATATTCCTACGTAAGCAACGATGGCTTCGACCTCAATCGCTTTCGAGCTATTGAGAAAAAACGTGAAGGAGTTTCGACCGATGAGGTGAAACTTGCGTGGACAACTTGGGAAGCGGACATCAAGACCAAGCTGGATGATGCGGGTTCAAACAATCAAACCAATCACCTGTGACTTGGTAATATTTAAGTGATGCAGCGTGCTCGTACTATGGCAAAAGTGTCCTGTGTTTCGGAGTATCGAACAGGGAACACGCAGTGTCGGCTGTGAAATAATCCAGAGAATCACGAACTGTTTTGCTCAACCTCGGCAGGTCAATGAGCCAACTGTCGT
>CAWJNH010000004.1:0-162186 GCA_963844215.1 uncultured Actinomycetota bacterium | reverse complement strand
GCGCTCTCCCGCTGAGCTAATCGCCCGCAACGGACTCGAACTCTACCGGACTACCGCGCACGCGCGCGAACCAGGGTCAGTGACGCGCCAGCCAGTCCGTGCCGACGGTGATCAGGTTGATGCCGAAGCTCAGCCGAACCGACGCCCATACGATCGCCGCCACGAAGATCAAGCCGGCCACGCCGACCAGGATGCGGACCGGCCACGACTGTCTTGCCACCCAGCGGGTCCAGGACTGGACGTGGCGCTTGGTGAACTCGAGCAGGTTCTTGGCCCAGGAGAACTCGATCGACCAGACGGCCAGACCGAGGATCACGACCGCCCAGCCGGGACCAGGGAACGGGATCAGCACGATGCCCAGCGCCACGATCAGGGTGCCGAGCACGCCAACCCCGATGCGCAGCGCCACGCGACCGGTGGGGTTCCCCCGGATGCGGTCGAGGACGCCCGGTTTCGTACCCATTTCATCCCCCAGTGTTCCGGACTCCCGTCACTACCCGGGAGGAATGGACGTTACCGGAGTAAGTCAACTGCTGGACCACTCGACGCCGGGCGGAGCCGGGATCGTACGTAGAACAGGACAAGATATCGCTAAGCGTCCTGCCCGGAGACGTTTTCGGAACCGTCTTCCCACTACTGGGTGAGATCAGCGTATGGCGGAGCGTAATGACAGGGATCACCTGAGTATGGGAAACGCGGGGTTCACCAGCCTCGCAGCGGTGCCGGGGGGAGTTCGTCCATGAGTACCATTCGTCCAACGACCGTCGAGGTCGAAACCTCGCTGCGACTCGTAGCGCCTGATGCGACGGCTCTGCCCGTTCGTGCCAGTCTCCGCTACGACCCAGCCGATCCGTACGCGGTGCACGTGCTGTTCCACGCAGAATCAGCCGGTGGGGAAGCCGTTAGCTGGTCCTTTGCGCGGGAGTTGCTCGTGACCGGGCTCGATGAGCCGGCGGGTATCGGAGACGTACGGGTGTGGCCGTGGGCCACGCCACGCGGCGACTTCGTTGCTCTGGCCTTGTCGTCGCCTGACGGCAATGCCTTGTTCGAGGTGCCGCGCAGCGTTCTTGTCCGGTTCCTCCGGCGCACCTATGTGGTGGTGCCCCGGGGCCGGGAATCCGACCATCTGGATGTCGACGCGGCGGTCAACCGGCTGTTGGCCGGACGCTAGCACCTGACAATTCAGCAACCCGTACGGACACTGCCGGTCCGTACGGGTTGCTTTTTGGTACGTCGGGCGCAGCCGGGCAGGGAACGGACAAACAAATCGCGAAAGCGGCAAACCCTCGGATTCGCCCCCTATAGCGAATACCGGTAGCCCTTGCGATTAATGTGCCATTACGCCGCCGATTGCGTAAGCGTGTGGTGGACAATCGGTGATGCAGCTCCTCCCACGTGCGTTGTTGCTGGTAGACCGATATCTTCGGGCGCGATGCCCAACCTCGGCCAGCGCGAACTCGACGCCTCTCTCGCCCCGCCGGCCCCGGCGTGGGCGGGCGTCGGCACGTGCGCGCTGCCGGAGACTCCGCTGGCCGACTCGACCCCCGCGCCGGCCCGCCTGCCGTACCACTTGATCGCTCTGACCACCGCCGGCCACGGCACGGTCGAGGTGGATTTCATCACCGAGGTCTGCCGGCCGGGCACGCTGCTGTGGATCCGGCCGGGCCAGGCGGTGCGGTTCGGCGGCCAGCCGGGCATGGACGCGGCCCTGATCACCTGGGAATCGGACCTGCTGCCGGCCGAGCAGCTGGCCGGGGTGGCCGTCGACGACCCGACCGGGCCGGCCCGCTGGCAGCTCGCCGGCGAGGACGAGGACGCGGTGATCAGCGAGGTCAGCCAGCTCGCGGTGGACTGCGCCCGGCTCTCGGCGGGACCGGTCGCGGCGGCGCTGCTGCGTCACCAGCTGGCCGTCCTGCTGCTGCGGATGGCATTGCTGACGGCGGCCGAGCCGCCCGGTTCGACCAGTGCGGAGGCCCGGACGTACGCCCGGTTCCGCCGCCTGCTCGAGGACGGCCACGCCTCGAGCCGCCGGGTCGAGGACTACGCCGAGCGGCTGGGCTGTTCCGTCCGTACGCTGACCCGCGCCAGCTTGGCGGTGACCGGCCGGACGGCCAAGCAGGCGGTCGACGATCGGGTCGCGCTCGAGGCGCGCCGGCTGCTGGCCTGCACGCCCCTGTCGGTGGCCGAGATCGGACGACGGCTGGGCTTCCCCGAGCCGACCAATTTCGGCCGATTCTTCCACCGCGAGGCCGGGGCGAGCCCGGGCTCCTTCCGGGCGGCGATGGGCGGGATGGATCCGGCCGCAGTCCCGGCGCAGCGGCCGCCGATGGACTAATTGCCTATATCCCGATAGGTATGGGGGTCGTGGTCACGCCACGCAGTCGGAGGGAGCATGATGGAGACATGCAGATCTCCGCGCGCGGCGACTACGCGGTCCGGGCTGCGCTGAGCCTCGCCCAGGCGTACCCGTCCCTGATGTCTGCCCAGGCCATCGCCCAGGAGCAGGACATGCCCCGCAAGTTCCTGGAGGCGGTTCTGGCCGACCTCCGCCGGGCCGGTGTGGTGCGAGCGCAGCGCGGTGCCGAGGGCGGCTACACGCTGTCACAGTCGCCCCGCGATGTGACCATCGGGCAGATCCTTCGAGCGGTCGACGGGCCGCTCGCCGGTGTCCGGGGCATGCGCCCGGAGGAGACGCAGTACTCCGGCGCGGCCGAGAACCTGCCGAACCTCTGGGTGGCCGTACGGGCCGCCGTGCGGGAGGTCGTCGACGAGGTCAGCCTGGCCGAACTGATCAGCGGCCGGATGCCGGCGCACGTCCGCAAACTGACCACCCGTCCGGACGCCTGGCAACCACGCTGAGTTTGCCGATCGCGCCGATCGGGCATCCAGGACGGTCATCGACCACTCTGGAGGGACGCAGCAATGGGCGTCATGTTCCGCAGTCGCAAGAGGTTCGGCCCGATCATCCTGAACTTCACCCAGCGCGGCTTCTCGTCCTGGAGCATCAAGATCGGCCGCTGGTCCTGGAACTCCAAGACTCGCGCCAACCGCATCGACCTGCCCGGGCCACTGTCCTGGAAGCAGGACAAGTCTTAGTCAGGCAGAAATGAGCACGTCGCCGCCCAACCGGCCGTGTTCCGGCTCCCGCCGCACCGCACCCGCGGTGATCAGCGACTGGACCACCCGGTTGGCGTCGGCGGCCCGGTAGACCGTCTCGGTCAGCGCGAACGTGCGCAGCTCCGACACCGTGGCCGGTCCGGTCGCCAGATGCCGCAGCATCTCCCGGCGCAGCGGACCCGGGTGCGGGTTGAGCGAGACGTCGATGAGATGCCCGTCCGGGTCGCCGGGGTCGCGATACCGCACCCCGGCGAACTCGTCGACGGCCCACAGTGTCTCCTTGAACGCCTCCAAGCTCTTGCCCAGGCCGGTGGCGAAAATCATCAGTTGGGCGCCGGCGTCGTCGACCAGGTCCACCGCGGCCGCCAGCGGGAATCCGGCGTCGCGCAATGCGGCCCGCCGGTCCTCGACCTCGGCTGCGGTCGCCGGCGGCAGCGTGAGCAGCAGTTCGGCCGGCTTTCCGGCGGCGATCGCCGCGATCGCTTCCGGGCCGGGCGGTTCACTCGCGGTCGCGGCGTCCAGAAAAGCGAGCAGCGGTACGCGTACGCCCCCGGCTGCCTGCACCGCCACGGCCAGCGTGGCCGCCGTACGGCCGGCGACCAGGTGGACGGACAGGCCGGACGCGGGCCGACCCACCGCGTCCAACCGGGACCGGACGCCGTCGATCTTCTCCCCCACCGCGACCATCGTCAGTTCCCGGCCCCGGACCAGGTCGTTCTGCTCGGCGAAGACGCCCAGTGCGGCCTCGGCCAGCACCCCGTCGTCGGCGTCGGCGTAACCGTGCACATAGGTCGCCCGTCGCCGGTGCAGGGCCGCCGGCACCCACGTCTCCAGGTGGCGGACCAGTACCTCACGCTTGAGGTCGGCAACCGTCATGACACGCCTCCGATCGTCGGAGCTCTAGTTCTATCGTGTCCAGTCCCGGACACGCGGTGACATGTTGATCACGCTGCGGACTTGAACCTACGGTGGTCGAGCAAGCACTATGGGGCATGTGGCCCCGCCGATCGCCGAGTTGACCGCCCGCGCGCAGACGTTGACGTCTGCGGGCGAGTTGGTGGCGGCCCGGGACGTGCTGGTCGATCTCCTCGATCCTGCCGATACCGACCCGCAACGCGCCTCCCCCGATCTGGCCAATGCGGCCGCCCTCCTGGCTCGCATCCTGATCGCCCTCGGCGATCCGCACAACGCACGGCTGTGGGCCGCGTTCGCCCACGCGGCCGAGGACCGGTTGTACGGCCCGCACGACGAGCGGACGGTGGCCGCCGCCGCCCTGCACGCGGCCGTGCTGCACCGGGTCGGCAACTACGGCCGGGCCGCGCAGCTCTACCACGATCTGGTCGGCGAGCTGACCGCATTGGACGGCCCGGACTCGGCCCGTGTGCTCGCGGCCGAGGCCGACCTGGCCACGGCCGAGCACGCGTCCGGTCACTGCACCGCCGCGCGGGGCCGGCTCGCCGACGCCTGGACGCGGTTCCACCAGGTGTACGGCGACGCCCACCCGGCCGGAATCAAGATGCTGGCCCGGTTGGGCGCGATGGAGCGTGAGTGCGGCCGGGCCTCCGAATCGCGGGAGCACCTGGCGCTGGTGCAGGAACTGTGCGCGCGTTACCTGCCGGGCGATCATCCGCTCGCCATGCAGGCGGCGAACCTGGCCCATGCGCCGGCCACCGGCCGGCACATCTGCGGCCGGGTGGCACGCTCGACCGGGCCGGCCAGCGCACCCGGCGTGGTCCCGGTGCACCGACCGGCCGCGCCCGGGGTGCGGCGTACCCGCATCGACCGGATGCCCGACGACCGGTACACGGCCGACGCCCCGACCCCACCGATCGGCACGCCACCGGTCGGCCCACTGCCCCCGGCGCCGTCCAGCCCGGTCCGGCCGGCCCCGCCGGGCGTGGGACGCACCAGCCGCGCGATGCCGATGACGCCGGGACAGACCAGCCGCGCCAACCCCGCGCCGCCCACGTCGTCGCCGGCCGATCCGGGCCTGTCCCGGCCAGCCGATCCGGGCCTGTCCCGGCCAGCCGATCCGGGCCTCTCCCGGCCGGCCGATGCCACGGGCGCCTGGTCGGGGATGCCTCCGGCCGGTTACGCCGAAGCCGGAACCGGCGCCGCCCCGGCAGCCCCGCCGGCCTATCGCCTCGGGCCCGTCCCGCCGGCCGGACCGCCGCGGCACCGCGACGACGAGGAGGCGGCCGACGGCGCGTACGGGCCGTGGGACAGCCCGCCCGACGATCGCAGCACCGAGCCGAGGGGCCTCTACCAGCAGCCGCTGTACCTGGCCGACGTGCATGCGCCCCCGGGCGAACGCACCGGCCGCCACGCCCGAGCCGACACTCCGCCCCCGCTGCCCGGCCAGCGGAGACCAGAGCCCGGCCGGGATGGCCGCCCGATCCCGATCGGCGCTGCTGCCGTGCAGGCCCCGGCCAAGATCACACCGCCGGACCGGCGCCTGCCCGTGGTGGTGGAGAAGGAGAAGCCTGAGCCGCGCGGCTCCTGGCAGCCGCTGGTCCTGGTGGCCGCGCTGATCGCCGGCATCGCGGTGGCCGCGGCGGTGGTGATCATGACGCTGCCCAAGGCCGCGGGCCAGGAGAACCCGGCGGGCCCGTCTCCCTCGGCGGCGGCGACCCGCGCGCCGGTGACCGCTGCCGACGCGCCGACTGACTTGCGGCTGCGCGACAATCAGGACAGCGTGTCACTCGACTGGGACTACCCCAAGGGTGCGGACGGCCCGGTGCTGATCTCCGGCGGCCGTCAGGGCGCCGGGACGAGCGCGTTCCAGACGCTCCCGGCCGGCAGCACCAACTACGTCGTCTACGGGCTGAACGAAGGCCTGGACTACTGCTTCACCGTGGCCGTGGCGTACACCACCGACAACGTCGCGGCGTCGGCCCCGCTCTGCACCCACCGTCATTAGCCAGAACACTGATCACCGGCGCCGAAAGCGTGCACGATCATCGCGGCGCACTGGTCCGGGCCGGCGATCGTGGTGTCCACCACGTCTACTCCGCGGACGCCTCGCGGACGCCCTCCGCCGCCCGGGCCGCGTTGCCGGCGTCGTACGCCAGGTCGGGGTCGCCGTCCGGCTTGGGCACGCAGAGCAGCAGCGCCTGATGACGAACGGTGACCTTGAGGGTCTTGCCCGGCTCGATCAGGTCGCCGTCGAGCTGCCGCGGCTGAGCGTGGTTGCTGCGGATCTCGACCCGCTCGGCGGTGAACGTCTCCATCAGCGGCACGGACTTTCGCCGCCGCACCACCGCCCACGCCAGCGCAGCCCAGTGGGACAGACTGTTCGGGCTGAGGACGGCGACATCGAGCTTGCCGTCACTGGGGTCGGCGTCCTGCAGCAGCCGTACGCCCCCCTGCAGCCGCCCGACGTTGCCGACGATCACGGTTCGCGGCCGGCGGGGCATCGGCGCGCCGCCGTCGATCACGATGCGTACCCGCATCGGCCCGCCCCGGAGGTGCTTCACCGCGCCACCGACATACGCGAGCCAGCCCAGGTGCTTCTTGGCCGTGTCCGACGTGCCAGCGAGCATCTGGGCGTCGAAACCCATCCCGGCCATGACGGCGAAGCACTGGTTGCCGACAGCGCCGACGTCGATCCGGCGGCGGCCACCCTCGAGCGCCACCTGGAGCCCGGTGGCGACGTCGCCGGCCAGGCCGAGGTTGGCGGCGAGCAGGTTCCCGGTGCCGGCCGGCAGCACCGCCAGGGCCACATCGGAGCCGGCCAGTGCGGTCACGCAGGCCATGACCGTGCCGTCGCCGCCGCACGCGAAGACCAGCTCCGCCCCGTCGTCCATCGCCTGCTGCGCCTGCCCGCGCCCCGGATCGTCCGGCGTGGTCTCCAGCCAGACCGGTTCCGGCCAGCCCGCGCCGCTGAGGCCGGCGGCGATCGTGCGACGCAAAAGTTCCATGTCCGGCACCTTGACCGGATTCACCACCACTGCCGAACGAGGTCCCGTCACGCCGACAGTCTGCCCGACCCCGGTGACGGCAGTGTGGCAGGCGTATGATTTGAACGTGTTCAATAACGGCTTCACGTATGCCGAGGTCGGTGCCACCCGGTACGACCCGCTGCCGGGTGGCTACCACCACCTGCGGTACCGGACGCAGGTCGGCACGGGCGCCGAGGCGTTCGCGACGGCCGGCGAGGCGGTGGTGACGTTCGCCATGCACCGCGCCACCGGCGCGCGGATCCGCACCGACGCCGATCGGGCACGGCCCGGCGTCCGGGTCGCCGTCGGCCTCGGCCCGCTGACCGCGCCCTGCCGGGTCGTCTACACGATCGACGAGCCCCGCCGGACGGGCTTCGGGTACGGCACCCTGCCCGGTCACCCGGAGCGCGGCGAGGAGGCGTTCGTGGTCGAGCGGGACGCCGGCGATCGCGTCTGGTTCAGCGTCACCGCGTTCAGCCGGGCCGCCGGGTGGCTCGCCGCGGCCGGCGGTCCGGTCACGGTGATGTTCCAGCACCTGTACGCCCGCTACTGCGGACAGACGCTGAAACGGTTGGTGGGGTCGTCCCGTACCGTGGGGTCGTGACCGAGACGACCGTGACGTGGTGGGGGCACAGCACGATGTCGCTGGCCGACTCCGGCGTCACGTTGCTCACCGATCCGCTGCTCACCGACCGCCTCATGCACCTGCGCCGGAAAGCCGGTCCCACCCCTCGACTGCCCGGCCCGCCCGACGCGGTGCTGCTCTCCCACCTGCACGCCGACCACTTCCACCTGCCGTCGCTGCGGGCCCTTCCGGGTGAGCCGCGGCTGATCGTGCCGCGCGGCGCCCGCGGGTTCGTCGCCGCCGGGCTCGGGAAGGCGTACGCCGATCGCTGCGTCGAACTCGCCCCCGGTGAGGACACGACGGTCGGAGCGGTACGGGTGCAGGCGGTCGAGGCGGCCCATCCGGGCGGGCGCGGACCGTGGTCGAAGGCTGAGCGCGGCCGCCATCGGCTTCGTCGTCGAAGGTTCGACCCGCACGTGGTACGGCGGGGACACCGGCCTGTTCGACGCGATGTCCGACCTGGGTCCCCTCGACCTGGCCCTGATCCCGGTCGGCGGCTGGGGCCCGACGCTGGGCGCGCACGGCCACCTCGACGCCCGGCGACGGGGCCGAGGCGCTGCGCCGGGTGAAAGCGTCGTGGGCGGTGCCGGTGCACTACGGGACGTTCTGGCCGATCGGTCTGGGCCGGGTCCGTACGCACATGTTCACCGATCCCGGCGTCGACTTCGCCCGCCTGGCCGGCCGGATGGCCCCCGACTGCCAGGTCCGCGTCCTGACGCAGGGCGAGACGCTGACCATCGACCGCGAGGGCGACCACCCGTGATGTCCCAGCTGGGCGCGATCGGCTGGCTCTTCCTGGTGGTGGCGTTCGGCGCGATCATCCCCGTCATTCCCACCGGCGCCGCGGTCAGCGGCGCGGCCGCGCTCGCCTTCCACACTCAGCCCCTGGTCATCGCCCTGGCGGTCGCTCGCCGGCGCGGCCGGCGCCTACGTCGGCGACCTGGTCATGTACGCCACCTGCCGGGCCGGCGGTGAACAACTGGCGCGGCGCCTGCGCTGGCTGCGCGACGAGGAACATCTCGCCGCGGTCAAGGAACGCCTGGCCAAGAGTCAGATCCCGGTCCTGCTGGTCTCCCGCCTGCTCCCCGGCGGCCGCGTCCCCGTCCTGCTGGCGGCGGCGTTCCTCGGGCTCCCCTGGCGTACGTTCGTCGTGGCCAACCTGCCGGCGTGCGCACTGTGGTCGGTGGTCTACGCCGCCATCGGCATCGCCGGCGGCTCGATCTTCCCGGAGCCGTGGGAGGGGGTGGTCGCCGCAGTGATCCTGATCCTGATCGTCAACCAGACCATCAGCTTGATCAACAAGCGCCGCGCCCGCACGGCCGCCGCCACCCGCGAGCCCGCGACCCCGGAAGCCCAGGCCTGACCGCCTCACCGCCTCCGGGAGAAATGCCTCGATGTGTGGCGCGCTCGAACGCCGTACCCGCGAAGCCGGCCATCCCGGGAGCCCTGCCCGTCGGGCGAGGACGTGGCCGTTGCCGTTTACCCAAGAGCTGCGTCGATCAACGAGAGAAGAAGCCCGATAGCGGCGAGGAGCAGAACCGCCGAATCAACACGAGAGTTGCCTTCGGGATTTGGCGCTGACCGCTGCGCCACTCAATGATCAGTCCAGCGATCCCGCACAGTACGGCCGTTAGCAGGAGGGCCGTTCCCGTTATACGCAGCATGGCCTAATTGTTAACTTTTCGGATCGCCCGCTTTAGCGGTCCCGGGGTCCTATAGCCACATGTTTACGATGGTCACCTGTTCTGCCCTTGACAGCGGAGCGTTCAGGTGGTCGCCGTTGTGCTGGCCGCCGACCAGGTCAACGCAGGTGGCCCGTCGTCCGACGGCTCACCAGGTTGGCAGTGGACTTCCGAGAGCAAGCCGGACATCCTCAACGCGAGCGTCAGCAAGCAGGCCTCGATTCAGCAAACGCAAGGCTCGGACGGCGAAGCCTCCACGGATGCCCACCGTGCGAGTCGTTCCGTGGACAACCGATCAGGTAGCTATGTTGGGAGGCGATCTCTCGGCCCGTTACACGGTGCTCGTCGACCTCGGGGCCGGCTGCGGTATGAGGCAGGTCGAGATCCTCGGATTGGCTACCGTTGACATCGATTCCCGCAAAGGCCCTGATTCGAGTTCGCCCTCAGGTGAAGATCATCGGGGACGGCTCGTAATCGCGGAACCGAAGGGCCGAGAGACCCGAGAGGTACCGCTTCCCACTCCGTCGCCGAGCGTCTGCGCGAACGCATGGTGACGGTCCCACCAGTGTCCGTCGCGCTGCCATGGACAAGTCAGTACTTGAGGTACTGCCGGGTGGTCTGCGCGACTTTCTGGACGAGCTTGATGCCGCTCGACATGGTCGCGTTCTGGTGGGAGAGGACCGCGATCGAGACGTCGGTGTCGTCGCTGGTCACGCGGCCGACCGTGTTGATGATCCAGCGGTTGCCCTCGGTCGAGCGCGGGAGCCAGCCGTTCTTCACCGTGGTCGTCTCGCCCTTGGTGGCGATCGCGGGGATACCCCAATTCTGGTCGGGCTCGACCGTGCTCATCAGGCTGAAGGCGATGGCGCGAGACTTCGACGTGAGCGGGCTCTTCGAATCGACCAGCTGGTTCAGCAGCTTGACCTGGTCGGTGGCCGTGGTGCGGGTCAGGCCCCACTCGCTGTTGACGGTGGTCGAGGTCAGGCCTAGGCGCTTGTCGCACTTCTGCACCGCTGTCTGCCGGCCCAGGTGCTCGAACAGGTCCGTGGTGGCGTCGTTGTCACTGGCCTGGATCATCAGCTTGGCCAGGGCCAGCTCGCTCGACGTGAGGCTGCGGTGGCCGTCCTGGGCGGTCAGCAGCAGGCAACTCAGCACCTGGACTTTGACCACACTGGCCGTCTCGTACTTCGCGGAGCCGCGGAACGCGTACGTCTGGCCGGTCTTTCGGTTGTAGACCGCCACCGAGAACTCGGGCGCGGTCTTGGCGTACTTGGTCAGCGCGGCGGTGAGGCTCTTGACCGCGGCAGCCTGTTTCTGCGCGGCGAACTCTCGAGGGCTGGGCCCGGTCGGCGTGGCCGAACTTGCCAGCGCCGGCGCCGGCGAGGAGGGGGAAGAGGACGACAAGTCGTGGGACGTGCCGACCAGCGGCAGCACGTCGGCGTTGCTGCGCTTCATACCCACTCCTAGGAGGGCCGCGCCGACCAGAATGGCGAAGGCCGCGGCCGCCGAAACCCACACTCCCACAGATCGCACCGGTGCATAGTGCCGTGTCCGCCGCTCGAATGGTCACCCGGCGTCCCGGTCACCGCGGAATTGGCCACAAGTTTCGACCCTCCGCGCGCGGGCGGGCACGGAGCGTCACTTGTCCGGATGGACGGGCGACGCACAATGGACCGTATGGCTTTCGGACTCCCCTCGCCCTCCGCCCTGTTCGACGTGGCCCGGTCCGCCACCGGGCAGGTGCTCGAGTCCGCGGCCTCGCTGGCCACCCTGCCGGTCCGGGCGATGGCGCTGCTCGGCCAGGCCGAACTGCTGATCACCCGGATCACGATGCTGACCGAACAGGCCGAAGAACTGGTCGAACGCGTTCGCATGGTGGTCGTCGACGCCGAGGACACCGTGCATGAGGCGCGCGCCATCGCGGCCACCGCGGGCGTGACGATCGAGGAGGCGACGCGCATCGCGGCGGCGGCGGGGCGGGTGGTGCAGGGGGCCGCCACGACCACCGACGCGGCCACGGCCATCGTCCTGCAGGCCGGTGAGATAACCGGCGCGGCCGAGAGCGTCGTGGACAAGGCCGGCGCGATCACCGCCGGCGCAGAAGAAGTGGTGACCCGGGCCGGCCGGACCACCGTGGACGCCGACGACGTGGTCGGCAGGGTGGCAGCGACCACAGCCGAGGCGGCCGAATTGCTGGACGGGTACGCCCCGACGCTGCGCCGGGCCGCTCCGCTGGCCGCCCGCTTCATTCGCGAACTTGAGCCGGACGAGGTCACCGCGGCCATCCGGATGATCGACCAGTTGCCCTTGCTCCGCCAGTACCTGACGGACGCCGTCCTGCCCCTGCTGGGCAAGCTGGACCAGGTCGGCCCGGACTTGCACAAGCTGCTCGAGGTCACCGAGGATCTGCATCTGGCCATTGCCGGGCTGCCGGGTCTGAAGATGTTGCGCCGCCGGGGCGAGGAACGTGTGGCGGAGGAAGAGTAAGCAGAAATTGAAGTTCGGCTAACCAGGGCTTAGAGCGAGCCGGCACCGCCCTGCCCCTAGGATCACCTTGCCCCCCAGAATCGCCCTGCCCCCAGAATCCCCCTGCCGTAGGTCGCCCGGTGGCCGCCGTCGGCGCCGGTCCCGTTCCCCTCACCGCTCTCGGAGATATGTTGATGCGTGTCCGTCGGAGAAGCTCGTGGTGCCTGGCCCTGGTCGGCGCCTTGGTCGTGTCCGGGGCGGTATACGCGACAACTGCGGGCATACCCGCAAGAGCGGGCGTGGCCATCCCCACGCAGCCGGGCACGGGAAGCATGACCTACTACAACGACGCCGGATTCGGCGCCTGCGGCACGACCATCGACGCCGCGACGCAGGACCTGGTCGCCGTCTCCTTCGAGTACTGGACCACCGCCAATCCGAACGCGGATCCGCTCTGCGACGGCGTATCGGTCCAGGTCACGTACAACGGTCGAACCATCACGGTGCCGGTCAAGGACAAGTGCCCGTCGTGCGACGCGACGCACATCGACCTGAGTCAGACCGCGTTCGCGAAACTCGCACCCCTCGAGCTCGGCGTCGTCCACGGCATCACGTGGAGCTTCGTGACCGGCTCGCCGGCGACCCCGAGTACGGCGGCGACGGCAACGGCAACGGCAACGCCGACGGCAACGGCAACGGCAACGGCGACGGCGACGCCGACGGCAAGCTCGCTTCTGTCCAGCCCGCGGTCATAGCGAGCCGCGCGCCCACGCCAGGTCACTGTCGAGGTGTCCTACGACGACGGCACGAGCTGGACGAAGGTGCCGGTGAGCAGGGGGAGAGCGCGATTCTGCACCATCCGGCTGCGGCGGGCTACCTGTCACTTCGGGCCGGCGGTGCGGACGGCAACGGCGGCACGTTCACCGTGACCGTCATCCGCGCGTACAAGATCGGTCAGGGTCGAGGAACGGCTGGCGCCGCCGAACGAAGACCTCCATCCCGGCGATGCGGGAACCGACGAGGATCAGGTCAGGGAAACCGTGAGCCCGGTCAGCTCGTAACCGGCGATCTGCGGCCGGATCCCCACCGCGGGCTCGCTCACCATGCGCAGCCCGGGCATCCGGAACAACGTCGTCAGGAAGATGTCGGTTTCCTGGACCGCGATGTACGCGCCCGGGCAGCGGTGCGGACCGTCCCCGAAGGACAGTCCGGCGTCCGGCACACCGTCGGCCTTGGCCCGCGCCGGGCACAACGATTCCGGACGGTCCCCGACGGCGTGGTCGTCGATGTTGGCCGCGGCGACACCGATGTCCACCCGTACGCCCGCCGGGATGACCGAATCGCCGGCCTCGATCGGAGCCGTGGTCGTCCGGGCCAAGGTGGCCACCACCGGCTCCAGCCGCAGGATCTCGTGCAGGATCGCTGTCCGGGCCTTCTCGTCACCGTCGAGATAGGACGTCCGGAGTGCGTCGTCGGTGAACAGATGCCACGCGCTGAGTGTGATGAACTCGCGGGTGGTGATCATGCCGGCGGCGGCGAACGTGACGCACTCGCCGAGGATCTCGCCGTTGCTGCAGCCCTCGTCGATCAGGTGCGAGATCAGGTCGTCCGTACGCGTCCGGCGGCGCGCAGCCACACTGGGCCGTACGTCCCGCAGGTAGAAGGCGGCCAGCGAGAAGCTGTTGTGCAGCCGCCCCCACAGGGTGCGCGGGGTGAGGCGTTCGTCGCCCTGCGGGATGTTGTCGAAGAAACGCTCCAACCGGCGCGGCATGTTGCCGCGCCCTTCGGTGAGCCCGATCACCTCGGCCGCGACTGCGACCGCGAGCGAGAAGCTCAGGTCGGACACGTCGGCTCGCCCGCGCCCGCGCAGCACGTCGCACTGCCGGTCGACCAGGCGATGCATGAGGTCCCGGTACGCCGTGTCCACGCGTTTCGGTGTGAAGTACTTGGCCGTCTGCCGCCGGTGCTCGCGGTGTTCGGCGCCGTCGCGGTACAGCACCGGCACCCGCATCCGCGCCTCCATCCGGGCGGTGTGCTCGGCACCGAAACCGGCCTGGCGGGTGTCGGGGTGCCGCAGCAGCGCGCGGGCGGTCGCGTAGTCCTGAACGTGCCAGACGCCGTCGGGGCCGGCGTGGGCCGGGCAGCCGGGGGCGAGGTCGCCGCGATCCACCTTGCGGGGAGCGGTGACGGATGCTTCGGCGGACATTCGGAACTCCTCGGTGGGTGAGGACATCGACCAGGTTCGTTGGGCGGCGAACCTCACCAATGTGGGTTACCCCCGCCCGATGGACCCCACCCGGGTGGGCGGGGTCCATCTGGTGAAACATCGATGTTCAGTACACCGAGACGCCGTACGCGCTCAGTGGCTCGACGACCGGCTGGAAGTAGGTCGTCCCGCCGGAGCTGCAGTTGCCGCTGCCGCCCGAGGTCAGACCGAGCGCCGTCGTACCGGAGTAGAGCGAGCCGCCGCTGTCGCCGGGCTCGGCGCAGACGGTTGTCCGGATCAACCCGGAGACCGACCCTTCGGAGTAGTTGACCGTGGCGTTCAGGGCGGTCACCCGCCCGGAGTGGATGCCGGTGGTGCTGCCGCGGCGGTAGACGGTCGCGCCGACGGCCGGCGTGCCCGCGCTGGTGATGTCCTGCGAGCCGACCGTGCCGCTCTTGGTGATCGAGGTGTTGGTGTACCGGACGATGCCGTAGTCGTTGCCGGGGAAGCTGGTGCCGGCCCGGGTGCCCAGCGTGGTGGAGCCGTTCGACCAGGTCGCGCCGATGTTGGTGCAGTGGCCGGCGGTCAGGAAGTAGTAGGTACTGCCGCTGCGCACGTTGAAGCCGAGGGAGCAGCGGGCGCCGCTCACGTAGATGGCGTCGCCGCCGGAGATGAAGGTGGACAGCTTGCCCGACACCGTCTCGAACGTGGCCGAGCTGCCCAGCGACGCCACGGTGGACTTGACCGCGGCCAGGGCGGCGCCGGTGACGGTGCTGTCCGCGCTCACGATGACCTCGTTGCTGACCGGATCGACGGCGTACGCGGTGCCCGGCGTCTTGAGCTTCGACCGACAGCGTGCTGGTGGCCGCGGCCAGGGCCGCCCCGCTGTGCGCGACGAAGCGCGGGATGGCGCCGGAGGCGGCGACCGACTTCGCGGTGGCCGCGTCGGTGACGTCGACGACGATCTTGCCGGACGAATCGATGTACGAGCCGGCGGCCAGGGTGCCGAACTTCTGGTCCAGCTTGGTGGCCAGGGCCGACGGGGCGAACGAGGCGTCGCCGGCGGCCGGGGCGGCCGACGCGGGTGAGCCGGCGACGAGTGCGCTGCCGACGAGAAGGCCGGCGGCCAGGCCGACGATCGGTCGGCGCAGCTTCGGATTGAGCACGGGTGCCTCCCGGGATGGGGTTGACGGTGCTCTCTCACTATCGACACGTGTCGATTCTGACTCAAGGCCGGTGGCAGCTTTGCCGGAGCCGCCTCGACGGCTGTCAAAGCAGCGCCGAGCTGCGCATATGGTCATTCCATAACACGGGGATATCACTGTTTCGGGATGGTGCCTCCGCCGATCACGGCGGTTTCATCGACATCTTCGTTGACGTATTGCGGGCCCGGCAACGGCATGGTGGCCTGCCCCGCCTGCGCGTCGCGGCGTCCCGTCCGGTACGCCCGGGCCTGCTCGGCAATGACCGGCGCCTCCGCTTCGGCGCGGTCCAGCCAGCGCGCCCAGCGCTCCTGCATCGGGCGGATCAGCCCGCCGCCGACGCCGACCACGATCACTCCGCCGACGGTCGCCAGGACGGTGATCAGGATCGGGACGGTGACCGAGCCGGCCACGCCGATCTGGTTCAGCGCGGCGATCACGCCCAGGCCGATGATGGTTCCCGAGGCGAGATTTCCGAGCGTACGGCCGTACGTCAGGGTGGCCAGCGTGCTGGCGACGACGTCCTTGACCACCCGGGCGATCGCCGTGGCCACCACCACCGTCACGATCGCCACGAACGCCCGGGGCAGCCATCGGACCACATCGGACAGCACGGCCGACACCGCGTTCGGACCCCACAGCCCGAAGGCGATCTCGGCCGAGAGCAGCAGCATCCCGCAGTACGCGAGGCGGCCGAGCAGGGCGCTCGGGTCGTACTTCGCGCGGCCAGGACGGCGGCCAGTCCGCCGCGGGCCGCCATCCGCGCGAACCCGAACCGGCGCAGCCCGGCCGGCAGCAGCACGGCCACCGCCTTGGCCACCAGCCAGCCGGCCAGCAGGATGGCGACGGACGCGAACGCGGTCGGAATCTGACGCAGGACGCCATGCAGCGCGTCGGCCATGGAGCGGGATCCTTTCGAAGCGGGTGACCGCCCACTCCTACCCGCATAAGCGGCAAAGCGCCCGCGACGCGCCGGTGACCGCCGCTCGCGGCGGACACCGCGTCCGTCTGGTGTGCCGCCTGCTTCTACGCCGCCTCGAGGACGGGCGCGACGGCGCTCAGGTCGGTCGCGAGCCGCCGGGCCTGCGCGCGGATCTCCGGTACGGCCGTGGTCTCCCATCGGGCGCCGCGGCGCAACGGGCCGATCAGCCACAGCCGGTCGCGCACCGCGCCGTCCGCCCCGACCAGCCGCCCGGCCCGGTCGATGTCCAGCCCCAGCCCGTGCGGCCCCACCCGGGCCACGCCGGCTGTCGAGCAGGCGGCGGACCAGCGGGCCGGCCGCGCCCGGCAGCCGTCCCGGACCGGCGCAGTTGACCACCGCGCCGAACCACTGCCGGCCGGCTTCCAACTCGACGTGCAAGCCGCCGGCGGCGATCGGCCGGATCGAGTGCAGGCCACCCGCGCGGACCTCGAGCCGTCCCTGTTCACGCAGGTCAGCGACACGGGCCGCCACCGACGGCGCCATCCGGTGCCGGTGACACTCCCACGGCCGGGCCAGGTGGCGCAGGAACGCCTCCTGCTCGTGCCGGGTCAGCGCCACCCACAGTTCGTCCAGGTGCGGTCGCAACCCGTCGACCACGGCCCGCCAGTCGCCGGCCTGGTCGGCTTCCGCCCGTACGGCCCGGACCACGTCGCGCAGGGTGGCGCAGTCGTCCACGGCGAAGTCGGCCGGCGGCGCGGCGACGACGGTGTGGCTCAGCGGCAGCTGGCCGCGGCGGCTGACCGCGGTGATCGGCGCGGTGCGGCGGCCGTCGGCGGTGAGCGAGAGGGCGACGTCGATCGCGGTGAGGCCGGCGCCGATCAGCAGCACCGGCTGGTCGGCCGGGATCTGATCGAGGGCGCCGGACGCCCACGGGTCGGCGACGTAGTCCGGGTGATCTTGCGTGCTCGCGCCGGGCGCCGCGTGGTCGGAGCCCGATGAACCGGACGGCGGCGGGGTTCGACCGGAGGCGGCCGAGCCGGAGCAGCCCGCGGAAGCGGCTGATCCGGTGGTTCCGGGTGCGGCGGCGCGGGCACCGAGGCCGACAGCGCGGGCCGGATGCGCGGCCGCCGGGTTGCCGGTGGCCAGCACGACGTTGTCGGCGCGGAGGGTGTGGCCGCCGGCCAGGGTGACCATGCCGTCCGGCCGGACCGCTGTGGCCTCGTCGGCGCGGACCTCGAAGCGGTCGGCGTGCCGCGCCGCCGTGTCGGCGAAGATCTCGCGGAGGTAGCGGCCGTACTCCTGGCGGCTGCGGAACTCGTGCGGCTCGGCGCCGGACCAGCGGGCGAAATGGCCGGCATCGTCCGGGTCGGCGCTCATCGCGCCGGCGCGGGAATTGAGCAGGTGCCAGGGCTGCGCGGCGCCGTAGGCGAGGCCGCCGCCGGGCTCGCCCGGCTCGACCAGGACCACGTCGTCGCCGGTACATCGCAGCAGTTCCCGGGCGGCGAGGACGCCGGAACACCCGCCGCCGACCACCGCCACCGTCCGTCGCGCCATGACGCTCCCGCCCTTCGCCGTTAACTCCTATCCGAACGATAGGCGATGAAGGTTAAGAAAGGCCAGAGACGCGCCCGGACGGGGCGGACGGTGGCCGGTCAGCCGGCGATGGTGACCACCACGTCGTCGGCCAAGCGGTACCCGAGGCCGTACACGGTGGTGACCAGTTCGTGACCGTCGAGCTTGGTGCGCAGGCGGCTGACGTGCACGTCCACGGTGCGCCGAGTGGTGTGGGTGTGCCCCCAGACCTGGGTCAGCAACTGCGCCCGGCTGAACACCTGGCGTGGGTTCCGGGCCAGGAACAGCAACAGGTCGTACTCCAGCCGCGACAGGTGCAGCGGCTGGCCGTCCCGGGCCACGGTGCGTGGCTTGGGCTCGAGGTGGATCACGCCCGGCTCAGCCGGCCGGTCGGTCTCCGCGGCCCCGGTGGCGGACGTCGAAGCCGCGGACGCCGAAGCCGCGGGCAACCGCACCTCGGCGGTCCCCCCAGCCACCGCGACCAGCTCGCGCAGCGCGGCCAGCACCCGCTCCCGGCCCGCGGCGTCGGTGCCGTCGAAGGTGATGTTCACGGTGACCGGCGCGACTGCGCCCGCACGGCCCGCCACACCCACATCGCCGCCCGCCGCCGCCAACTCGGCATCGTCCCGGGCGACGGCTTCCCCGGCATCCGGGACGACGGCTTCCCCGGCATCCCGGGCGACGGCTTCCCCGGCATCCGGGACGATGGCTTGCCCGGCGCCCCGGGACGTGACGCCGGGCCGGCGGGTCGGGTCGGCGGCGGGGACGGGCCACAGGTGGCCGGCATGGGCGCGCGGCTTGCGGGTGGAGCCGCGGCGGTCGGTGACGGCGAGAGCGGACATGGGTTCCTCCATGAGAAGTGTGGGGATGAGCGCGCCGGATCTCGGCGGCGCTCGAAGACTTTTATCCCATCGGGAAAATAGGATTTCAGGCATGCAAAAAGACGCGCCGGATCAATGGCGGCGCGGACACCGGGCACTTGCGCATCGCAGCAAATCGATGGCGAGGCGGGTCGTCAGGAGGAGACTCCGCTGCATGCTGCCATCGTGGCGACTCGAACACGGCCGGTCAAAGGACCGTCCAACATGCGGGATTGATGATCAAGCGGGTGGACAGCCTCCTGGGCGCGGCGGGCGATCACGACGACCGCCTCGTCCCGCGGGTCGGGGTTCCCGCGCGGTGCGGCACGAACAGCGGCACGTACACGTATTCGGCATGGCCGGTCGCCAGCCGGGTCTCGGTGCCGGATTCCGCGTCGTAGCACACGAACGCCGGATGACCGGAGACCACGTAGCCGGCGGTCCCGGACTCGCCGTGGCGGTGATTTAGCTTAACTCCATAGGTCTACTAGGATATGGGATTGTCATTGACAGCTCGGATCCGGCGACGGAACGTGGTGGTCCAAGACCGCGTGAGGCGCTCTCACCCGCCCCGAGATCGAGGAGTCCGATGACCCGCATCGTCGTCGTGTCCGGCAACCCACGCGCCGGGTCTCGCACCAGTACCCTGGCCGCCGCGGTCGGCGCCGCCCTGGCCGCCCGGGCCGGCGCCGATGATCCGGAGATCATCGAGGTCGGCGAGCTGGGCGCCGGAGTCCTGTCCGCCCCCGGTGCGGTGGCCACCCTCCGTGCGGCCGACGTGCTGGTGGTCGCCACCCCGACGTACAAGGGCAGCTATACCGGGCTGCTCAAGGTTCTGCTCGACCAGCTTCCGCCGAACGGGCTGGCCGCCGTCCGCGCGGTGCCGGTGGTGACGGCCGGCGCGGCCCCCCAGGCGGCCGCGGCCGAGGCGTTGCTGCGGCAGCTCCTCACCGAACTGGGCGCGGACGTGGCCGACCCGGGCCTGCCGGTGGTCGAGGCCGAGCTACCGGAGACGGCCGCGATCGCGGAGAAGTACGCGGCGGCCATACCGCTGTAGACACCACCCGCCGCGGACAACAGCGCTCGGCCGGACCGAAGTCCGGCCGAGCGGGTTCAGGTGCCGATCAGGCGGTGGTATCCACCAGATCGCCGCTGTTCAGCGCGCTCTTGAGCGAGCTGAGATCGACGCCCTTGCTCTGCAGGAGCTTGACCAGGCTGCCGGCGCTGGTGGCCTGGCTGGACACGTCGTCGGAATCCATGTCGAGCAGCTTCGAGACGCTGCTGAGCTTGCTCGAGTCCTGGATACCGCTGTTGTTGCCCTTCGGTCCACCGGGACCGCCGTGCCCCCCGCCGGGCCGCGGCTTCGGCAGGCCCTTGGTCGTGGCGATCTTCTCGGCCATCGCGTCGGCGTCGGTGCCGTTCGCCTTGTCGGCCGGCATGCCGGACTTGATCGCCGCGATCAGATCGTCGTGCGAGACGCCCTGGGCGGTGGCGACGTCGTCCAGGCTCTTGCCCGATTTGAGCTGGGTCTTCAGGTCCTCCTGGCTCAGGCCCAGCTTCTCGGCCACGGCCGCCATCGGGTTCTTGCCGCCCCGGTGACCGTGCGTCTGAGTGGTGGCCGTCGTGGTCAGCGCGCTGATCGAAGTCATGGTGTTTCCTCCCTCGCCGGACCGCCTATCGGCCCGTACACCGTGAACAGTCGGCCCGGGACGGCGGCTCTTGCGTCCTTTGCTCGCCTTCACAGCAAGACACAGGTTTGTCGCCCCGGGGCTGACACATCTTGGTTCATGAGTGGTCAACCCGGGGCGACACGAGCTGGGGCACCGGTCGCCCGACACCCGGGCCCGCGAGTGGTTCCAAGCCGCCGTGAGACCAGGAGACGGTCAGGCCGGGTTCACCGTGAGGGTGACGCGGCGGACGGCGCCGTTCGGGACGTAGTCGGTGAAGCCGATGGTCACCGCGGTGGCCGGACCGTCCGCGGCCGGCGTACCGGTGAGCAGGCCGGACCGGGTCAGTGTCAGGCCGGCGGGAAGGGTCCCGGCCACCACCCGCCAGGCGCCGGCCCGCGGCTGGGTCACCGTGAACTGGTAGGAGTAGGGCGTACCGGCCTGGGCGGCCGGGAGGGCGGTCGTGGCGATCACCGGCACCGCCGGTGGCGGGGACACGAAGAGCAGGCGGTTGGGCGAGCCGGTGCCGCGCTGGGTCACCCGGCCGGTGGTGCTGGTGCGGATCAGGAAGGCCCGGACCTGCGCCGGCGTCCAGGCCGGGTAGGCGTCCAAAACCAGCGCGGCCGCCCCGGCCACGTGCGGCGAGGCCATCGAGGTGCCGCTCAGCTGGGCGATGATGTCGTTCCGGCTCCGGTACGCGTACGCCGACCAGATGCCCACCCCGGGCGCGAAGATGTCCACGGTGGAGCCGTAGTTGGAGAAGCTCGCGCGCCGGTCCTTGCTGTCGGTGGCGCCCACGGTGATCGCGGTGGACACGTCGGCCGGGCTGTAGCGGGCGGCGTTCTTCCCGTCGTTTCCGGCCGCGACCGTGTACGTCACGCCGGACGCGATCGACCGCGCCACCGCGCTGTCGATCATCGAGTCCTTGTCGCCGACGAGGCTCATGTTGGCCACCGCCGGCTTGATCGCGTGCGCGGTCACCCAGTCCACGCCGCCGACGACGGTCTCGGTGTCACCGGACCCGTCGCAGTCCAGCACCCGTACGGCCACCAGCTGGACCTTCTTGGCGACGCCGAACCGGGTGCCGCCGATCGTGCCCGCCACGTGCGTCCCGTGGCCGTTGCAGTCCTGGGCGGTGCTGTCGCCGTCCACGAAGTCGTAGCCGTAGTGGGCGCGGCCGCCGAACTCGAGGTGCGTGATCCGGATGCCGGTGTCGATGACGTACGCGTGCACCGAACTGCCGTCGTCGGTGGGCCGGTACGTCTTGGACAACGGCAGCTTGTGCTGGTCGATCCGGTCCAGGTTCCAGATCGGACGGGTCTGAACGTACGTGTCGATGTGCACGCGGTGCACCTGCTCGACCATCGCCACCGCGGGATCGGCGGCCAGCCGCCGGGCTTCGACCCGGCTCAGGCGGGCGGAGAAGGCGCCGATCCCGGCGTACGTCCGGCTCACCTTGCCGGCGGCCAGACTCTCGGCCGAGGCGACCGGACCACCGGCGTTCTTGACCAGCACCAGGTAGCGCCCCGGGATGGCGCCGGCCGTGTCCGCGCCGACCACCACGCCCTCCGGTGGTAAGGCCACCGGCCGCAGCGCGGCGACCGCACCGGAGGCAGGCAGGAAGGGCAGGGCCGCGAGCGCGACCGCGGCGGTCAGCCGGCGGGCACGCGAGGTGGAGAGCAACGTCACCGGGAGGTCCTTCGGGGTCAGAGGTAGGCAGTCCTCCCAGGTTTCCCGGCCACCGGTGCGGCACCGGTCCCCGGCCGGTGCGGTCCGGTTGCAGCGGGGCCGTCCGCGGGTCGGTGGCCGACCACGGGGCTCCCCGCGGGGAATGCGGCCACCGGAGTCGGCGTTGTGAGAGCCATGAAGGTTCGAAACTCGCTTCGCTCGCTCAAGAACAAGCCGGGCTCCGTGCTCACCCGCCGGCGTGGCCGGCTGGTCGTGATCAACAAGAAGAATCCGCGCTTCAACGGACGCCAGGGCTGATCGCGCGCTAGCGTCGGTACACAGCAAGGCCGGGGACCCGCCGCCACGGGTTCCCGGCCTTTTTCGTGCGCTTTCCGCGGCGCTCCGGGCTTACAAGGCCAGCCGTACGCGGTTGGGGCTTCCGGTCTTGGTCCTCAGGCTGCTTCCTCCTATCACGGTGGGAGGGGTAGACACTGAGGCGTGAGCTTCGTCGAGATCCCGGCCGGCCCGGACGGGCGTCCCAGCAGCACCGCGCTGGGCCGGGCGGTGGTGGCCGACGCGCTCCGGGTGGCCGATCCCGACGCCGCCGCGGCGGCCGAGCGGGAGACCGACTGGCGGCGCGGCTACATCCACCACTACCGCCGGTTGGTCGAGGCCGGCGCGGCCGGGGGCTACGACATCGCCGAGGCCGGGCTGGCGTCGCTGCACCGGCGGATGGCGATCGACATCACGCCTGCCCGCAATCGCCTGCGGACGGAGACGATCGCCGGCACCGGCAAGGCCGAGACCGAGTTGTCCCTGCCGTACCGCGGGGTACGCCTGCGCGGCGACGCCCTGCTGGGCCGGCTCGACGCGTGGCTCACGGCCGGCGTGATCGAACCCTCGGCGGCCGCCGCCGTCCGGGAGGTCGCGGCGCATCCCGAGTGGCTGGATCTGTCCGGCTGGACGCTGGTGGCGCTGGGCGCAGGAGCCGAGATGGGTCCCCTGGCGGCGGTGCTGGGCTGGGGTGGCACGGTCGCCGGCATCGATCTGCCGCGGATGAGCGGGCGGATCCGGGCGGTGGCGTCGTCGTCCGCGGGCACGTTGCTCACCCCGGCGGACGGGGCCGACCTGGTGACCGATCTGGCGGCGGTCGCGGGCTGGATCGACGATCTCCCGGGACGGCTGGTGCTGGGCAACTACGTGTACGCGCCGGGCAGCGCCTATGTCCCGCTCTCCGCGGCCGCCGACGCCCTGGCCGTACGGCTGAGACAGCAGCGGCCCGACACCGCGCTGGCGTTCCTGGCCACGCCGACCGATGTGTTCGCGGTGCCGCCGGAAGCGGTGGCGCAGTCCGCCGAGCGCTACGAGCGCCGATCGAAGCGGGCCCGGCTGACCCAGCGGGTGTCCGGCGGACGACTGTTGCGCCGCAACTATCCGGACGGCGCCGCCATCAGCGACTGCCTGATCCCGCCGCAGGGGCCCAACTATGCGCTGGCGAAGCGGATCCAGCGGTGGCGGGCCACGGTCGCCCGGCGGGACGGCGTGGTCAGCTTCACCGTCGCACCGCCGACCAACACCCGCTCGGTGACGGGCAACCGGTTGCTGAAGGCGGCGTACGCGGGCGCGCATCTGTTCGATGTGGAGGTTTTCGAACCCGCCACCGCCAACACGTTGATGGCGATCCTGCTCGTGCATCAATTGCGGAGGCCGCGGCCGGCGGCGGCGACGGCCTCGGCGGACGAGGCGGTGGCGGCGGCGCACGGGGGCATCTGGCGGACAGCGTACGAGCCGCGGACGGCGCTGGGTCTGGCCGCCGTCCGCGGCCTGATGTCACGACGCTGACAAGGAAACCATCGGCCCGAGCGACCAGTCCAGGGCGTGCGCGCTCGGGCCGCGGCGATCCCCGTGCCCGTCAGGAGGTTACGCTCGATTGGTGACGGTCACCGGGCTGCTGCTGGCGGCGGGCGGCGGGCGGCGGCTCGGGCGCCCCAAGGCGCTGGTGCCGTGGCAGGGCCGGCTACTCGTCCAGCACGCGGTGGCCGCCCTGACCGAGGGCGGCGCCGACGACGTCGTGGTCGTGCTCGGCGCGGCCGCCCACGAGGTTTGCGCGGCCGCCCCGGACCTTCCCCGGACCGTGCACAATCCCGACTGGCCCACCGGCATGGCGTCCTCGCTGCGTACGGGCCTGGCCGCCCTCGACGGCAAGACCGATGCCGCGGTGATCGTGCTGGTCGACATGCCCGGCGTCACGGCCGCGGCGGTCGGCCGGCTGGTCGCGCGCGCCTCGAGAACAGCGCTGGCGATGGGCGGATACGGCGAGCGCCGCGGCCACCCGGTCCTCCTGGGTCGCGACCACTGGCCCGGCGTGATCGCGACCGCCACCGGCGACCGGGGCGCTCGCGACTACCTGCGGGCGAACGCCGTCGCCGTGTTACCGATGGGTGATGTGGCCGACGACTTCGACGTGGACGTTCCGGAGGACCTCGCCCGTGCGTGAAATTGTCGGCGACCTGCTCCGCTGGTGGAAGAGCGGCGAGACGGCGGGCCTGGCGATCGTGACCGCCACCTGGGCCAGCGCGCCCCGGCCGCCCGGCGCCGCGATGCTGGTCGGGCCGCAGGGCGAGGTCAGCGGCAGTGTGTCCGGCGGCTGCGTCGAGGCCGCGGTGTACGAGCTGTGCCGCGAGGTGGCCGCGACCGGCGCCGGGCGGACAGTTCGCTACGGCGTCACCGACGAGGACGCGTTCGCGGTCGGCCTGACCTGCGGCGGTGTCATCGACCTGGTCGTGCTGCCGGTGTCGGCCACGGCCGTGCCGGAGCTGCCGCAGCTGGTGGCCGCGGTCGAGGCCGGCGCCCCGGTGGCCCTGCTGACCCGGCTCGACCAGCCCGGGCGGCACCTGGTGCTGTCCCCGGACGACCGTCTGGGCTCGCTCGGCTCCGAGCGGATCGACGACGCCGCCACCGACGACGGACGCGGCCTGCTCGCCGCCGGGCGGACCGCGGTGCTGCGTTACGGCCCGGACGGCGAGCGTCGTGGCACCGGGCTGGACATCCTGGCGGTGTCGTTCGCGCCGGCGGCCCGGATGATCGTCTGCGGCGCCACCGACCACGCCGCCGCGGTCGCCCGGGTGGGCGCGTTCCTCGGCTACCGGGTCACGGTGGTCGACGCGCGGCCGGTGTTCGCCACCGCCCGCCGCTTTCCCGGCGCTGACGAGGTGGTGGTCGACTGGCCGCACCGCTACCTGACGGGCGAGGCCGGCGCCGGACGGCTGGACGGGCGGACGGTGGTCTGTGTGCTCACCCACGACCCGAAGTTCGACGTGCCGCTGCTGGAGGTGGCGCTGCGGCTGCCCCTGGCGTACGTGGGGGCGATGGGCTCGCGGCGCACCCACGACGACCGGCTCAAGCGGCTCCGGGACAGCGACCTGCCACCGGACGCGCTGGACCGGCTGGCCTCGCCGATCGGACTCGACCTGGGCGCCCGGACGCCGGAGGAGACCGCCATCAGCATCGCCGCCGAGATCGTGGCGTTGCGTTGGGGTGGCCGCGGTGGCCGCCTCTCCGACGCCGGCGGCCGCATCCACCAGAGTGGTCGCCTGCCCGGCCTGTCCAGGAAGGACCTCTGACAGCCGCGCCCGTCGTCACAGTCATGTCGGGGACGGCCGGTCGGCCGGGCCGGGCTGGGCAATACCGGGCCGGCCGTCGAGGTAGTCGTCGAGGGCGGCCGCGCCGGCCAGCATGCTGCGGCCACGGCCGGACAGGCGTTCCCGCCAGTCGCGCAGCATCGACTCCAGCGGTACGACGCCACCGGCCGAACGGACCTGGGCGATCACCGGGGCGATCTGGTCGAGCCGGTATCCGCCGCGCCGGAGCTGGTGGACCAGCCGGGCGTCGCGGACGTCGGCCGCACCGTAGACCCGGTATCCGGTCCGCGGTTCGCGGCGCGGCTCGACCAGTCCGGCCCGTTCCCATTTGCGCAAGGTGGCCGGGCGGAGGCCGAGCCGCCGGGACAGTGGTCCGACGAACGTGTCGCCGCGCTCCCGAGGCACCGGATCCAGGTTGCGGAGGGCGGCTTCGACGGTCTGCAGGGTGTGCCGGTCGTCGAGGAGCTGGGCGTGGCTCTCGTCGATCAGCCGGAATGCCTCACCGGTGGCGCCGGAGTTGACCGCCCGCATGATGGCGGCGGCCGTCGCGTGGCCGTGCCCGGGCACGAGCGCCCGGAACGCGCGCAGCGCCTGCGCGTGCCGCGGCGTGTAGGTGCGGTAGCCGTACGGGGTGCGTACGGCCTCGGGCAGGATCCCGGCCGCCTCGTAGTTGCGGACCGCCTGGGTCGACAGGCCGTGCCCGCGGGCCAGGTCCACCGGCCGCAGCCGTACCTGGTCTTGAGGGTTCCGGCTCAGGGCTGCGCTCGCATCGCGGAGAAGTTTCAACGGTTGGTTCAACGATAGCGTTGAGCGGCATGACGCTGCTTCCGCTGCTCAAGTCCCGGCCCCGGCTCCTGGCCCTCGGCGAGCCCACCCACGGCTCGGAACCACTGCTCGACGCCCGCAACGACTCCTTCCGGCAGCTCGTCGAGATCGAGGGTTACCGGACGATCGCCCTCGAGATCGACTGCCTCCGAGCCCTGCTCGTGGACGAATACGTCGTGTCCGGCGCCGGCCGGCTCGACGACGTCATGGCCCGCGGCTTCAGCCACGAGTGGGGCGCCTTCGGTGGTAACCGGGAGCTGGTGCGCTGGATGCGCGCGTACAACGACGGCCGCCCCGCCGGCGAGCAGGTCCGGTTTGCTGGTTTCGACGGTCCCTTGGAGATCACCGAAGCCGCCAGTCCCCGGCCGGCCCTCACCGGGCTGTACGACTACCTCGCCGCCCGGGCCGACCCCGGCCTGCTGCCGGACGACGGGCTCGACGAGTTGCTCGGCGCCGACGATCGCTGGACGAATCCGGCCGCCATGATGGACCCGTCCCAGTCCGTCGGGCGGACCCCGGAGGCCGGTCGCCTGCGGCTGATCGCCGACGACCTGGTGGCGGTGCTCGACGCGCAGGCGCCGCAGCTGGCCGCGCCGGAGCAGGCTCGCCTGTTCGCGCGTACGGCCGTCGGGCTGCTGCGCTACCACGCCGCGATGGCCGAGGAGTCCCCCGGCCGCCTGGCCAAGCTGCTGGCGCTCCGCGACTCGATGATGGCCGCCAACCTGCTCGCGCTCGCCGACCGGGGCCCGACGCTGGTGTCCGCCCACAACGGTCACCTGCAGCGGAACCGGAGCAGCATGCGGATGGGCGGGGAGCCGGTGTCCTGGTGGAGTGCGGGTGCGATCGCCGGCACCTTCCTCGGCGACGCGTACGCCTTCGTGGCCACGGCCCTCGGCACGCTGCGGCAGCACGGCGTGGAGCCCCGCCCCCGGACACCCTCGAAGGACTGTTGTACGCCCAGCCGGAGGACCGGTGCCTCGTCGACCCGCCGCGCTGCCCGACGCCACCCCACGGGAGTCACCCTGGTTCGGTTACGCCCCGCTCGATCCGGCCCAGACGGCTGGGATCGACGGACTGCTGTTCGTCCGGGACGCCTGAGCCCGTGCCCCTCGCGCTCCCAGCTGGTCCGTGGTCCTGATGGTGGCGAACCGGCCGGCCAGCGCGTACTCGGTCCGGCTGACCACGTCCGCCGCCGACAGCGTGCGGGGGTCGTCGAGGTCGTCGCCGGCATCCCGGTGCGGGATCGGGAACGTGGCCGTCGCGTCGGTCACGAACGTCACGTCGTACCCGAGGTCGGACGCGAGACGCGCGGTCGTCTCGCAGCACTGCTCGGTGCGGATGCCGGTGACGAGCACCTCCCGGATGCCCCGCTCGGTGAGCAACTGCTGCAGGTTGGTGGTGGTGAAGGCGTTGTGCGAGGTCTTGTGCAGCACCGGTTCGCCGGCGGCGGGCTCGAGGCCGTCGATCAGCCGGACGTACCCGTTGGCCGGGTCGAACTCGCCGCCGCTGCCGGCCTCGGAGTGCAGCACCCATACCACCAGATCGCCGGCGTCCCGGGCGGCCTTCACCAGCCGCTGCACGTTGCCGACGAGGTCGGGATTGGATACCTGCGCCCACAGCGGCCGGACGCGGAACGACTCCTGAACATCGATCACGAGAAGGGCCTTCGTCATCCGCTGATCCTTGTCTTCCATCACTTCGGGGTGTCGGAATTCCGTGCCGGCTCGACCGCCCGCGGCGGCATGGTGGTGATCGACAGCTCGTCGCGGATCGCCGCCTCGAACTGCTGCATCACCAGCGGCACCTGGATCAGCAGTTCCCGCCGGTGTTTCTCCGGCTCGACGCCCGGTACCGACGCCGGCCTGACCCCGCCGTGCAGTTGCTCGATCAACTTGTGCACCGCCAGCGCGGCGCTGCGAACCGGCCCCGAGGCCAGCAGCCGTACCTGCATCAGCGCCGGCCCGACCTCGTCCAGGTACACCAGGGGGTCGGGGTCCTTGTCGCCGGCGTCGTAGGCCGCGCGCAACCGGTAGTAGTCGCGCTCGAACACCGCCATCAGGTCGACGTAGGCGGACTTGCGCTCGTCGTACCAGCGGCGGGTCCGCCGCGAACGGGTACGAAGGTACCGGTTACGGGCCGTCACGATCAGGGTGACACCGGCCCCGAGCAGGGCAAACACAGCAGCGACGAGGGGCAGCCCCCACCACGGGATCTGAGACACGCGCTAACCGTAGCGAGCCTCGGGTGCGATCACCGCACTCGGCTCCAGAGACCAAATCTTCGAGTACGAGCATCCCGAGCCCCGCCTCCGCCGGGCGATCCAGCCGGCCGATCGGGCCGCGGAGGCGCTTCCGGGCGGTCGCTGTGGTCCAGCTCACCACCGACGCGCTCTCGGCCCGACGATGAGAGGGTGGGCGGATGCCGCTGTCGGTGCCCGCCGTTCTGCGGGCCAACGTCGTCGCCTGCTGGGGGCCGGCCGGGCGGCGCTGGCTGGACGCACTTCCCGGGCAGGTGGCGGCGGCTGCCGGGCGCTGGCAGCTGACGCTCGGCGAGCCGTTCGACCTGTCGATGAACTGGGTCGTGGCGGCGACCCGGGCGGACGGGTCGCCGGTCGTTCTCAAGCTGGGCGTACCGGATGGGCACCTGCGTCAGGAGGCCACGGCGCTGCGGGTGTTCGGCGGGCGCGGCGCGGTCCGGCTGTTGGCCGAGGAGCCGGGGGCGCTGCTGATCGAGCGGGCCGTACCCGGCGAGCGCGCCGCGGCCCTGGTGCGGCACGACGACGACGCCGCGACGGAGGCGCTGATGTCGGTCGCGCAGAGATTGCACGAACCACCGCCGCCGAGGACGGGCCTGCCGCACCTGCGCGACGAGGGCCGGGCGTTCCGCGACCACCTGGCCCGCTTTCCGGGCGACGATCCGCTGCCCCGGCGTCTGGTGGAGGCCGCAGCCGGCCTGTTCGACGACCTCTGCGCCGATCCGTCCGGCGATGTCGTCCTGCACGGCGACCTGCACCACGACAACGTGCTGGACGGTGGCCCGGCGGCGTGGCTGGCCATCGACCCGTTCGGCCGGATCGGGGACGCCGGTTTCGACTGCGGGCCGATGCTCTACAACCCCGAACCGTCCCGCCGTTCGGCTGACCTGCTGGCGCTGGTCCCGTCCCGCCTGGAACAGATGGCCGGCACGCTCGGCATCCCGCTGGATCGGGTGACCGCCTGGGGTTTCGTCATGGGTGTGCTGTCCGAGGTCTGGAACGCCCAGGGCGACACCCCGGTCGGCACCCGGGCCCTCGACGTCGCCGAACTGCTGTACCCGCGCCTCGGGGCCTAGCCTGGTGACCCGCGGTGCGGAACGGGGGCGACCAGCACCGGCGTCCCATGCCCCGGTCATGCCGTCAGAAGATCATTCACCGAGCCGCCGGCTTGGTCGTACCGTCGGAACTGCGCCCGGTATTTGACCGATGACGATCAGCTCCCGTGCGCGAGGTCACAGCTTGAGCACGGCCGGCACCTTACTAGCTGTATGCGCAGGGCGAATACGGGTAGTGATTCGGGTAGTTACCCCGTGTCGATCCGGAGGCCGTGAGATGAACATGGGAGTCACCTGACCGTGAGAAGGAGAGAGGGGATCGCCCATGGGCCGCCACGCCGCCGACCGGCCGGCGCCCGGCTCCAGCGGCGCCTTCGCGGGGCGCTCGCTGCAGCATTCTGATCTGTTCAGCCCTGATCGGCCCGAATCCCGGCCCCCGGACGAACCCACCGTCGTCTTCGAGGACCTGGTGTCGCCGCACCAGAACGCGCTGTACCAGTACGTCTACAAGATCACCGAAGGTGACCAGGCCACGACCGACTCCGTGGTCAAAGAAACGCTGTACCGGGCGGCGCAGGATCCGACGCGTTACCCACAGCGAGCATCGGCCGTACGGCCGTGGTTGGTTCTCACGGCACGTGCCGTGATGCGCGACGGCGAGCGTCTGGCCCCGGCCGGGCACGACGACCGGCCCACCGACCGCAATCGGCGGGACCGCACTGCCGGTGACGGGTCGCCCGGCGGAACGACCGTGGTGCGGGCGCTCGACGATCTGCCCGGCACGCATCGGGACATCCTGGTCGAGCTCTTCTACCGGGGAGTCTCCCTGGAGGAGGCGGCCGGCGTGCGCGGAGTGCCGGTGGAGACGGTGAAGTCCCGCCTCTACTTCGCCATGCGGGCCCTGCGGGTCGTGCTCGACCAGCAAGTCGCCGACCGGCACGGCACGCCGCCCGACCCGTACCCGGACCAGTACGACGTGCCCTGACCCGGCCTCAGCGAAGAACCATCAGTCCGTCGATGATCGCGAACGGGGTGCCACCGCCCTGCAGACGGACGCTGAGCGTGTGCGTTCCGTCGTGGCGCCAGTGCGGTGCCCAGATCGCCATCCGGTTCGCGGTCGCCGCGGAGTGCAGGTCGAGGGTCGTCTCCGGCGCGCCGTCGGCCGACACCGCGAGCCGCCCGTACCCGCGACCGGTGCTGACCACCAGCTGCGCCGCCCGGCCGGTGAAGGTCCAGGTCAACGCCGAACCCGCGGTCCGGCTGACCGCGGCCGTCCCGCCCAGGAACGCGGTGCTGGTCAGCGGCGACCAGTTGCCGGTCCGGGTGGCCGCGGTCTCCGGGAGGGCGACGGCGGTCGCCGTCACCGCGGCCCGGGTCTGGTTGCCGGCCCGGTCCGCGGCCCGCACGGTGAACGTCGTCGCGCGGCCCGGCAGCACCGCCGCCGGCCAGTAGTACCGGGCCAGGCCGAAGGTGTGCGGCGCCGGCGACGTGAGCCCGAGCGCGCCGAGGCCGCCGGCGTCGGACACCGCCCAGTTCAGCTTGACCGGCACCGCGCTCTGCACCGATCCGGTCCGCAGCGACAGCCAGGGCGCGGTGGTGAACACTGGCGCGGTGGCGTCGGCGTAGACGGGGAGACTGATCGACGAGACCCGCCCGTTCAGGGCGGCGGCCCGGACGGTGACGGCATGCGCGCCCGGCGTCAGAGTGAGCGACTGCGCGCGTGACCCGCCCCGCAGGTACGCGCGGACCGCGCCGTCGACGATCAGCTCGAAGCGGTCGATCAGGCGTGCCGGCGTGGTCAGGTTCCAGGCCGGTTGGATCCGGCCCGGGGTGAAGAACCGGCCGCCGTATCCGAGCGCGCCGCCCATCGAGTGCCAGGACAGACCGGGTGCGGCGGCGGCGAGCGCGCGGATCGACGGCAACTGCCCGTAGAGCGTGGTGCCCGGGCAGTCGGTCTTGCCGGTGTCCCGGTGCCCGGAGATCCGGTTCAGCGTCACCCGGGTGCCGGCCGGGTAGCGGTCACTGCCGGCCGAGGTGAGGGCGACCCGCCCGGCCGGGCTGTTGCCGTACATCCCGAGCTTGTACGCGGCGACCTGCGCGATGACCGTACGGGCGGCCGGTGACGCCCCGACGCCCTGGTAGTTGCCGATGACCGCGATGGCGGCGGCGTGCGCGTTGAACCCGAGCGTGTGCGCGCCCAGCACCGGCCGGGTGACACCGCCGGCCCGGCCCTCGAACAGGTTGCCGCACTTGTCGACCAGGAAGTTGTAGCCGATGTCGTTCCAGCCCCGGCTGCGCACGTGGTAGAGCTCGATGCCCCGGATGATGCTGGCCGACTGGGCGCACGAGTAGTTGTTGGTGGTCGCCGTGTGGTGCACGAAGAACACCTGCACGTCGTCGGTGTACTCGGGCGCATGCTTGACGATCGACTCGTTCGCCCGCCAGCCGGCCCGGGAGATGTACGGCGGAACGGCCCGCGGCGGAACCGCGGAGCGCGCGGACTCGGCCGCCGGGGCCGCCGCCGGGGCCGCCGCCAGGGCCGCCCCCGGGGCCGCGGACGGCAGGGACGCGTCCGAGTTGATCAGGTCCAGGCGAAGGCCGGACGGCAGGCCGCCGGTCGTTCCCCCGGCCGTCGCGACCCGCGCCTCGACCCCGTCGGAGGGCCCGACCCACACCGGGTCGGTGCTGCCCCGTTGCCCGGCCGGCTCGGTTCCGGGGTCGGCCGCCTCGGGCTCGTCCGACTCCAGCGGCTGCCAGTCCGACCACTGCCCGCCGGCCGCGGCCCGGGTCCGCACCTCGATCGCGCCGTGCAGCACCGCCCGGGGGTCGGCCCACGTCACACCCAGCATGCTGAACGGCCGGGTGAGCCGCGGCCCGACCGCCACGCCACCGCCGGCCGCCGCGATCCGGGCGGTCTCGAGGCCGGAGAAAGACACCGTCTGCAGCGCCGGATCCCCGCCGGGCGGCGGTGCGGCGAGCACCGGCGGTGATCCGGCAACCAGGATGCCGGCGGTGGCCGCGACAACGATTCGGAGCAGCTTCACGCGTTCCCCCCGCGACAGAACAGGTTCCGTTCAATTCAGGATGAAAGGAACAGAGCGATCTCGTGCCACGATGCCCCCTTCCGTGACACCAGTCACGAATTCGGCGAAACTCGAGCGGCGGCCGAGGATCAGGTCTCGACGATGGCCACCCCTTGCCCAGCCGTGGCCGGCCTCCACGGCGGCATGCGCGACCGCCACGTCGGGCAGCGGACAGGCCCGTACGGGCCTGTCGGCGGCCCCGCGCCGGGCGGACCGTACCGGGCCGACCCGGCAGCTCGCATGATCCGTACTCTGCAACCTCAAGCGGGCTCGACGGCAAGGTGGCAGCGCATCCCCGGCCGTGCACACGCCATCTGCACGTGCATCGGGTATAAGTAAAGGGCTGTGGTTTGCTCCTGGCCGTTGCCGGGTCCGGCCTGTCGACGGAGGTGACGAGTGACCTCGGCTCAGGAGAGCCCGATGGGCGGCCCCACGGCTCTGCGGATCCAGCTGGGCACTCAGCTGCGCCGTCTGCGGGAGGCCAAGGGCGTCACCCGCGAGGCCGCCGGCTACGAGATCCGCTCGTCGGAATCCAAGATCAGCCGGATGGAGCTCGGTCGGGTCAGCTTCAAGGAACGCGACGTCGCTGATCTGCTCCGGTTGTACGGCGTGGATGGTGACGAGAGCGATGCGCTCCGCGCCCTGGCCCGGCAGGCCAACAACCCCGGCTGGTGGCACTCGTACGCCGACCTGATCACCCCGTGGTTCCAGTCCTACCTGGGGCTGGAGGAGTCGGCATCGCTGATCCGGACGTACGAGGTGCAGTTCGTACCCGGCTTGCTGCAGACCGCCGACTACGCCAAGACCGTGATCCAGCTCGGCCACAAGCGCGCCTCCGACGACGAGATCGCCCGTCGGATCGACCTGCGCCAGCGCCGCCGGCAGGTGCTCGACCGGGACAACGCGCCGCAGTTCTGGGTGGTCATCGACGAGGGCGCGCTGCGCCGGTTGATCGGTGGCGTCGAGGTCATGCGGGACCAGCTCAAGTCCCTGATCGAGTGGTCCGAGCGGCCCAATGTCCGGCTGCAGATCGTCATGTTCGCGGCGGGCGCGCACTCGGCCGCCGGCGGCCCGTTCTCGATCCTGCGGTTCGCCGAGCCCGACCTGCCCGACGTGGTCTATTCGGAGCAGCTCACCGGGGCGATCTACCTCGACAAACGGGCCGATGTGGACCACTACGCGATCGCCATGGAAGAGGTGTGCGTCGAGGCCGAGCCGCCCGACGACACCGCCGGCATCCTGAAGCGGATGCTCGACGAACTCATCTGACCGCGTTGGTTCTCCAGGCGGGCCCCCTGACGGGGGCCCGCCTTTCGTCCATCCTGGGATCGGCCGTTCGGTTGCACACGCGGATGCACGTGCATCTGCTCTTGCTTTCTCTCTTGCAGGACTGAGAACGTGGTCCGGTGAGCATGGTCAGTCACTTCGCCGAGGATGATTACCTGTACGGGTCCGGCCCGCTGGTGATTCGCATCGAACGGGTCGACTGGTCCGATCCGACCACGTACGACGGGGAGAACTGGTTCCCCATCGAGGGCGTCGAGATGAGCTCCGACGGGCGCGAGATCGGCCGGCGGCAGGTCCTGATCCGGGGCCGCCGCCTGACCCCGCCACGGCGTTGAGGTGATCATCATGGCGACACCCGCGATCGAGGCGGCCGAGGCCGCCGGGCTGGCGCATCGGGTCGTCCGGCACGGGCCGGTGAGCAGTGTCGCCGAGGCCGCCGGGGCGATCGGTGTGCGGGTCGCCGACCTGGTCAAGACCATCGTCGTGCGGCGGGCGGACGATCAGTACGTGTTCGTCCTCGTTCCGGGCGACCGGGTGATCTCCTGGCCGAAGCTGCGGGCGCACCTCGGCGTCAACCGGCTCTCGCTGCCCGACAAGGACACGGCCAAGGAGGCCACCGGTTACGAACGGGGCACGATCACCCCGTTCGGCTCGGTCACCGCGTGGCCGGTGGTCGCCGACGACCGGCTGCGCGGCCACTCGATCAGCCTCGGCGCGGGCGAACGGGGCGTGGCTCTGCTGATCGCGGCCGACGACGCGGTGGCCGCTCTGGCCGCCTCGTGGGCGGACGTCACCGACCCCGAGCCACCGCGCTGAATCCGCCGTCGGCAGCGGCCGGGCGTCGCCGGCCCGGAACGTGGACCACCTCAGCCGCTGACGATGATCTCCACCAAGGCGCTCAGCAGAGTGTCCGGCAGGCCCAGGGCCTGGAGTTCGGATACTTGGCGGACGTCGTCGGCGGCACCGGTGATGACCTTCCAGGCCGCCAGTTTGCCCTCGTGCGCCCACTGCGCCCGAGCGAGGAGATCGAACAGCCGGTCGCGCTTGTCGCCGTCGGCGGCCGTCCGCAGACGGATCCGCACCTCGGCGCCGGCGGGGACGTCGGCCACGGTCACGCTCGCGCCGGCCGGCACGGGCGACGCCGAGGTTCCGGCCACCTCCACCGGGTCCAGCACCCGGGCGCCGAGGACGGTCACCGTCCAGGACCGCCGGGCCGGGACGACCGCCGGGTCGGAGGCGGCGCCGATGGTCAGGGTTTGCGAGGCGTCGTCCCAGGTCAGGGCCGTACGGGAGACACGGGCGTCGGTGCCGTCGTCTTCGACCAGGTCACGAGTGCCGTCCGCGCCGGGCACCACGAGCAGTTCCAGGGCGTCCGGGTTGGTGTCGACGCGTACGGAGTCGTGCCGGGTGAGCGGCAGCACCGCCCCCGCCCGCAGCAGCGCCGGAATGGACCTGACGTCGCGATGCAACCGGATGTGGCGGCCGCCGGCGCCGACGCGGTGGACGGCGCCGGTGAAGATGTCGGCCCAGACGCCCTCGGGAAGCCAGGCCCGCGTCGAGCCCATCAGCGTGACCTCGTCGTCGGGGTCGGTGATCGGCGCGACCAGCAGCGAGTCGCCGAACAGGAACTGGTTCGGCACCTCGTACGCGGCCGGGGACGACGGGTGCTCGTAGTACATCGGCCGGACCAGCGGCTCCCCCGCCGCGGCCCGGTAGTTCATCGAATGCAGGTACGGCACCAGACGGTGGCGGAACCGCAGCGCCGCCCCGAGCGCGTCCCGGGCCGGCTGCGGGTACGCCCACGGTTCCTTCTGCAGGAACGGGTTGGACGACGAGTGCAGCCGGTTGATCGGGGAGAACACGCCGAGCTGCAGCCACCGGACGGTGAGCACGTCGTCGCGCACCCCCCACAGGTGACCACCGACGTCGTGACTCCACCAGCCGTACCCGATATTGGACGCGGTGGCGGTGAAATACGGCTGGAACCGCAGCGAGTCCCATGTGATCAGGGTGTCGCCGCTGAACCCGACCGGGTAGCGCTGGCTGCCCGGCCCGGCGTACCGGGAGAAGGCAAGTCCGCGCCGGCCACCGCGGGCCGAGTCGACGAAGTGCAGGTGGTTGAGCATCCACAGCGGGTCCACACCGGGCACGTTGGACAGGTGGCCCTGCTGCCAGTCGATCCACCAGAAGTCCACGCCCTGCTTCTCCAGCGGGCGGTGCAGCACGTCGAAGTACGCCTCGGCGAACCGCTCGCTGGTGATGTCGAACGGCACGCCGAGATCCGCCGCCGGGTCGACGCCCAGCGCCTCGGCCATCGCCGGGAACGCGTCCTCGAACGGCTGCACGCCCTCGTGCGGGTGCAGGTTGAGGGTCACCCGCAGGCCGCGCCGGTGCAGCTCGGCCAGGAACGCGGCCGGGTCACCGAAGAGCGACGGCTCCCAGCTGTACCCGGTCCAACCCGTGCCGTACTGCGGCGGGACGGACGCCACCCGGTGCCAGTCCATGTCCAGGACGGCCACCGAGAACGGCGCCCGCTCGGCGTCGAACCGGTCCATCAGCTCGAGGTACTCGTCCGCGCTGTACGCGTGGTAACGGCTCCACCAGTTGCCCAGCGCCCAGCGCGGAATCACCGGCGGTGCCCCGGACACCGCGTACAGGGCGTGCACCGCGTCCGGGTAGTCGTGACCGTACGCGAACACGTAGACGTCCCGCCGCCCGGGCACCCGGCGGTCGATCCAGCCGGCGTCGGTGAACAGGAACGACGCACTGTCGTCGACGATGCCGATGCCGTCGCGGGACACCACGCCGGGCTCCAGCGGGACGGCGCCATCGGCCTCGTCGAGGGTCCGCCCGGTGCCGCCGAGCGTCCGCGGCGTGGTGCCCCAGCGCCATGTCGCCCGGTGCGCGCTGACCGCTCCCCGGACGCGTACGGACAGCCCGGCCGAGCTGAACGGCTGCCGGTCCCAGGTGAGGTGCAGCCGATCGGTGACGATCTCGAGCTGCTCCGCGGACTCGTTGACGGTGAAGCCGGGCGTGGGATGGTCCCGGTGCACGGCGAAGGTCGACGCCCGGTCCTCGAACCCGCCGTCGTCGCTCCACTCCAACCGGAGCAGGCCGTCGAGCAGCACGGTCATCCGCCAGTGGTCCCCGGCCAGGACGGAGGCCGGACGCGCGACCGGGCGGGATTCGGGCAGGGCGAAACGACCGGCCATCGAGTCGGCTCCTCACGGTTCGTGTTGACACTCGGCGAACGGATTGTCATCGAAGTCGGGTAGCGGGTAGGTACTTCACCCGTGTCCGGGACGGCCGTCCCGGACCAGTCTTGCCTAGGAAAGGAGAGCCGACCATGTGCAAGCACGAGCCGCCCTGTCCTCCGGCGGCCGATCTCGGCCACGACGCCGCCCGGGTGGTGGCCGCGCACCCACAGCAGGGATGGAGTCTTCTGTGTAATGGGGTGGTCACTTTCGATGACACCGGTGAACTGCTGCCGGACGGCCGCGCGATCGCGCCGCATCCATCCGCAGTCCCCGGATCGGCCCCCGTCTTGAGCCGACCAGAGATCTAATACCGTCATTTCCGACTCCGCACCGACGGCGTCTACCCGTTAACGTGCTCCTATGAGCACCGCCACCTCCGCGCGCAGCGCGCGCGGCAGCCTCCCGGCCGAGGTGACCAGCTTCGTCGGCCGGCGGCACGAGGTGACCGGGGTCCGGCGGATGCTGTCGATCAGCCGCCTGGTCACGCTGACCGGCGCCGGCGGGGTCGGGAAGACGCGGCTGGCGCAACGGGTGGGTGCCGAGATGCGCCGCGCGTTCCCGGACGGGGTCTGGTTCGTCGAGCTGGCCGAGCTGCGCGACCCCGATCTGGTCGCGGTGACCGTGGCCGAGGCGCTCGGCATCCGGGAGAGCTCGGTGAGCCCGGACGCGCCCGGTCTGGCCGGCTTCCTCGCCGACCAGCAGGTGCTGCTCATCCTGGACAACTGCGAGCACTTGATCGGGGCCTGCGCCGACCTGGCCGAGACCCTCCTGCGGTCCTGCCCGGAACTGCGCATCCTGGCCACCAGCCGGCAGGCGCTACGGCTGGCCGGAGAGGCCACCCTGGCGGTGCAGCCGCTGTCGGTCCCGGACCCGGACGGCCCGTGCAACCCGGCCGAGCTGGCCCGTTACGAGTCGGCCGGCCTGCTGGTGGAACGAGCCACCGCGGTCGACCCGGACTTTGCCGTCACCGACGAGAACTGCGGCGCCGTCGCGCGACTGTGCGCGGCGCTGGAGGGCGTGCCGCTGGCCATCGAACTGGCGGTGGCCCGGCTGCGGGTGCTGTCGCTGACCCAGATCGTGGACCGGCTCACCGACCGCTTCCGGCTGCTGACCTCCGGCGCCCGCAACGCGCCGGCCCGGCAGCAGACCCTGCGCGCGCTGATCGACTGGAGCTGGGAGCTCTGCTCGGACCCCGAGCGCCGGCTGTGGGCCCGGGCATCGGTGTTCTCCGGCGGTCTCGAACTGGACGCGGCCGAGCGGATCTGCGCCGACGACGCTCTGCCGGCCGACACCGTCCTCGATCTCATCGCGTCCCTGGTGGACAAGTCGGTGCTGACCAAGACGGGCGACGGCGACTCGGCCCGCTACCGGATGCTCGAGGTGGTCCGCGAGTACGGCGCGGCCAAGCTGGCCGGGTGGGACGAGACCGACGCGGTGGCCCGCCGGCACTGCGAGTTCTTCGCCGACCTGGCGACCTGGGGTAGCCGGCATTGGGCTAGCCCGGGCCAGCTCGCGCTGATGCTGCGGCTGCACCACGAGCAGGGCAACCTGCGGGTCGCGCTGGAGTTCGCGGTCACCACCGGCCCGGCCGAGCTGGCGCTGCGGATGGCCGGGGATCTTGAGTACCACTGGGTCATTCGCGGATTCCTGTCCGAGGGCCGCCACTGGCTGGACCGCGCGCTGGCCCGGCCGGCGCCCGACGACTGGCCGCGGATCAAGGCGCTGCGGGTGAACGCGCTGATCGCCCTGGTCCAGGGCGATCAGGAACGGGGGGCGGCGCTGCTGGCGGACGCCCGCAAGCTCGCCGACCAGGTGCCCAACGTGATCGAGGAGGCGTACATCTCGGTCGTCCAGGCCAACCTGAAGGCGTTCAGTGGTGATCCGGCGGGGGCCGTGCCGCTGCTCGCGGCGGCGCTGGAGACATTCCGCCGGACGCGTGCACCCAGTGGTGAGATCTGGGCGCTGACCATGCTCGGCATGGCCCGCGGCCTGGCCGGGCAGCCGGCCGACGGCTACCCCGACCTGATCCAGGCCCGGGACGCGAGCGCGGCCAGCGGCGACGTGTGGTGGCAGGCGTTCGCCCTGTGGTCGCTGAGCGTGCTGCGCTTCGTGGACGGCGACGACGAGGGCGCGGCCGCGGCGGCCAAGGAGAGTCTCGAGGTCCGCGCCCTGCTCGAGGACGAGCAGTTCGTGGTCGTGCTGTCGCTCGAGGCGCTGGCCTGGGCGGCCGGGCGGCAGCACCGGGATCAGCGCGCGGCCACGCTGATCGGGGCGTCGCAGCGGATGTGGCGGGCCATGCACACCTCGCTCTCCGCCTCGGCCAGCCTCAATGCACTCCACGAGCGGACCGTCGCGGCCGTACGGGGCCGGCTGGGTCCCCCGGCGTACGACACGGCCATGCGCCGGGGTGTGGCCATGTCGACGGTCGAGGCGGTGGCGGTGGCGCTGGAACGGCCCGGCACCGCGCCGGGAGCGCCGGCTCCGGCCCCGCGGGCGGCCGGCGCCGACTTCGGGCTGACCCGGCGCGAACGGGAGGTGGCGGCGCTGATCGCCGAGGGCCTGAGCAACCGCGAGATCGCGGCCCGGCTGGTGGTGGCCCAGCGCACGGCCGAGGGGCACGTGGAGAACATCCTGAGCAAGCTCGGCTTCAGCTCCCGGGCCCAGGTGGCCGGGTGGCTGGCGGCGCAGAATCCGCCTCTTTCCTGATCGCTCTCATTAGGCTCTACCGGCAGGATCGCCGCGTACCGAGGCGAAGAATCATCGTCGCCTATCGAAGCGAAGAGTCAAGGAGGACGGGACATGCCCGGATTCGCCAGCATGGCCATGATCAATGTCGACGCCGACAACCCGGCCGCGCAGGCCACGTTCTATGCATCTGTGCTGGGCTGGGAGGTGCTGGCCAGCCAGGAGGAGTACGCGATGATCGGTGACGGCTCGGTCAGCATCGGGTTCGGCCGGGTGCCCGGGTACTCGGGGCCGGGCTGGCCCGACGAGTCGGCGCCCAAGCGTTACCACCTCGACTTCTACGTCGACGACCTGGACTCCGCCGAGGAGCAGGCGCTCGCGCTCGGTGCCACCAAGCCGGGCGAGCAGCCTCAGCCGGACCGCTGGCGGGTCCTGCTCGACCCGGGCGGCCAGCCCTTCGACCTCTGCCTCAAGTCCTGATCAGTACCCGGCGGTGTCCCACACCGTGGCCATCAGGCCGCTGAGAGCCCATCCGGACACCGCGAGACGGCCGTACCTCGACGCAGCCAGGTCCCGAGTGGAACCCGGCGGGCATCGACAGTCAACAATCCGGTCCGATCCTCGTCAGCGGTCGGCCACCCGGATCACGTTCTTCAGCCCGGACCAGATGTCGTCGATCGCGCACACCTTCACGTCCACCCGCCCGTGGGCGAGCACGTACTCCCGGACGACGTCCCCGGTCAGGTCGGTCGGCACCCCGGACGACTTCTTCGGCCAGGCGATCCACAGCGCGCCGGCGGCGGTCGTCCGCCGGTGCAGGACCGGCCACCGCGCCTCCAGCCGGGCCAGGTCCGGGCAGAAACAGAGGATCAGGTCGTACGGCCCGGCGCCGGCGGCACCGTCCAGGGTGAATCCCGCGGGCGCGCCGTCGAGCAGCACCGACGCACCGACCTTGACGCCGAGCTTGCGGGCCAGTGGCGTCAGCGAGTACCCGGCCATGGCCGAATGGTCGCACACCGACCACAGAGAGACGGTGATGGCGCGCATCGGCCGGGTACTGGGCGGGCTCGAGGTGTCCGGGAACCGGAAAGTTTGAAGATCCTCGATCTTTGGGTAGTTGAGCGCCGCTCTCACCCCATGATCGAGGAGTCTCCCATGTCGATTCAGGCGGTCTTTTACGTGATCGCGGTCATCCTGCTGGTGCTGGCGGCCCTGCCGATCAGTTCCCGTGGCGTGTCGCTGGCTCTGCTCGGCGCCGCCTTCGCCCTGCTGGCGTACTCGTGGGGCACCATCACCGGCTGACCCGCCGACGGTAGACCACGGCCTGCCACGGCCCCAGGACCAGATCCGGTCCGGGGGCCGTGGCGTTGGTGAGCACCAGTTCCGCGGCCGCCCAGGCGTCGGCGGCGGGGATACCGGCGGCCGAGGCCGGCTCGCCGGAGAAGTTCCCGATCACCAGCAGCTCGGTCCCGTCCAGGCTCCGGGTGTACGCGTACAGCTGTTCGTGGTCGGGCAGGAGCATGGTGAAGTCGCCCTCGACCACGGCCGGTTCGCTGTGCCGCAGGTCGGCCAGCTTGCGGTAGTGGTGGTACACCGAGTCCGGGTCGGCGACCGCGGCGGCCGCGTTGATCTGCTTGTAGTTCGGGTTCACGGCCAGCCAGGGCGTGCCGGTGGTGAAGCCGGCCTCGGGCGAGTCGTCCCACTGCATCGGGGTGCGGGCGTTGTCCCGGCCGCGAGCGCGCAGGACGTCCAGCACCCGGTCCGGATCGTGCCCCTCCTTGATCACGGCCTGCGCGTACTGGCCGATGGCTTCGATGTCGCGGAAGTCCTCGATCGTCCGGAACGGATAGTTGGTCATGCCGATCTCTTCGCCCTGATACACGTACGGCGTCCCGCGGTGCAGATGCAGCACGGTGCCGAGCATCTTGGCCGACTCGACCCGGTACCGCCCGTCGTCGCCGAACCGGGACACCACGCGTGGCTGGTCGTGGTTGTTCCAGTAGAGGCTGTTCCAGCCGACCTCGGCCAGTCCGGCCTGCCACCGACCCAGAATCGCCTTGAGCGTGGTCAGCCGCAGCGGGTAGAGCGTCCACGGGTCGGCTCCGCGGTCGGCCCAGACGTGGTCGAACTGGAAGACCATGTCGACCTCGGCGCGGGCCGGGTCGGTGAACAGCTTGGCCTCGTCCACGGTGACGCCGGGCATCTCGCCGACGGTCAGCACGGAGTCCCGGCCGGCGAAGACCTTCTCGTTCATCTCGTGCAGGAATTCGTGGATCCGGGGTCCGTTGATGAACCCCTCGGCCCCGGAGGAGAAGGACTGCCCGACCGGGATCACGCCGTCCGGAAGAGCGCGGGTCCTTGGAGATGAAGTTGATGACGTCCATCCGGAAGCCGTCCACGCCGCGGTCCAGCCACCACCGCATCATCGTGTACACCGCCTCCCGGACCTCCGGGTTCTCCCAGTTCAGGTCCGGTTGCTTGCGGGAGAAGAGGTGCAGGTAGTACTCGCCGCCGGTTTCGTCGTACTCCCAGGCCGAGCCGCCGAACGCGGACCCCCAGTTGGTCGGTTCGGCGCCGGGCGCGCCGGCCGCCATGTTCTCCCGCGGCGGCCGCCACCAGTACCAGTCCCGCTTCGGGTTGTCCGTCGACGACCGGCTCTCGACGAACCACGGGTGCTCGTCCGAAGTGTGGTTGACGACCAGGTCCATGATCAGCTTCATACCGCGTTCGTGTACGCCGGCCAGCAGCTCGTCGAAGATCTCGAGGGTGCCGAAGACGTGGTCGATGTTCTGGTAGTCGCTGATGTCGTAGCCGTTGTCGTCCTGCGGCGACGGGTAGACCGGCGACAGCCAGATGACATCCACGCCCAGACCGGCCAGATGGTCCAGGTGGGTGATGATGCCGCGCAGGTCGCCCAGGCCGTCCCCGTCGGCATCGGCGAAGCTGCGCGGGTAGATCTGATAGACGACTGCGCTCTTCCACCACTCATCGGTCATGGCTCTTCTCTAACACGTCAACGCGCCCGGCACCGCGTTGCATACTGGTCACGTGAATGTAACCCGATTGTCGGTTTTGTCGTGAAGGTCGCACTGCTCGGGCCGATCGCGTGGCGTACGCCGCCCCGGCACTACGGACCGTGGGAGCTGGTGACCAGCCTGCTGGCCGAAGGACTGGTGGCCCGGGGCGTGGACGTGACCTTGTTCGCCACGCTCGACTCGGTGACCAAAGGAGCGCTGGACGGAGTCAGCCCGGCCGGGTACGAGGAGAGCCCCGAACTCGACGGCCGCATCTACGAGGCGCTGCACGTCTCGCACGCGCTGGCCCGGTCGGGCGAGTTCGACCTGGTGCACAACCACATCGACTGGCTGCCGCTGGCGTTCTCGGCGCACTGCGCGGCGCCGTTGCTGACCACCATCCACGGGTTCTCCGGCCCGAACATCCTGCCCGCGTACCGGCAGGCCGGCAGCGCGTACGTGTCGATCTCGGACGCCGACCGCTCCCCCGACCTGGACTACGTGGCGACGGTCTATCACGGCATCGACACCGAGGCCCTGCCGTACGCCCCGGGCGGCGACGACCTGGTGGCGTTCGGCCGGATCCACCCGGACAAAGGCACGCACGAGACGATCGAGATCGCCCGGCGGTCCGGCCGGCGACTGGTGATCTGCGGGATCGTGCAGGACCGCCGGTACTTCGCCGAGCTGGTCGAGCCGCACATCGACGGCGACCGGGTGGTGTACCGGGGATCGGTGGGGCCGGACCAGCGGGCCGAGGTGCTCGGGTCGGCGGCGGCGCTGCTGCATCCGATCCGGTTCGCCGAGCCGTTCGGGTTGAGTGTGGTCGAGGCGATGGCGTGCGGGACGCCGGTGATCGCGTACAGCAAAGGGTCGATGCCGGAAGTGGTGGACGAAGGGGTGACCGGACGCCTTGTCGACAACGCCGATCAGGCCGTGGACGCGGTCGCGACAATAGCGGCCATCGACCGGGCGACGTGCGCGGCGCGGGCCCGGGAACGGTTCGGGGTGGACCGCATGGTCGACGACTACCTGCTGATTTATCGCGATCTGGCCGAATGGAAAGACGTTTCTTGATAGCGTCGTAATGCGCATTCCGCAGTTATCTGCGTATTTGTCGTCAGGTGCCGGTGAACGCTGCGGGGAGGCAGCCACCGACTGAAGAAAGGCCGTTCCCATGCCCGCCACGTTCGGTTTTCTCAGTACCTACCCGCCCACCCAATGCGGTTTGGCGACGTTCAATGCGGCACTTGCGACCCACCTCGCTGCCGGCGGTGGCGCCGGCGGAGTGGTCCGGCTGCGGGCCGGGGACGACAAGGGCGGACTGGAGATCGACCGCAGCGCGCCGCGCGTGGTGCACACCTGGCCGACCGACAAACCCGGCGGCTGGATGGCCGCGGCCAACGCGCTGGACCGGTTCGACGTGGCGATCGTGCAGCACGAGTACGGCATCTACCCGGGCGACGCCGGCAACGAGGTGCTGCCGCTGTTGCGCCGCCTCACCGTACCGGTGATCGTCGTGCTGCACACCGTGCTCAGTTACCCCGACCCGCTGCAGCGCTCGGTGCTGGAGAAGATCGTGGCCCGGGCCGACGCGGTCGTCACCATGACCGACACCGCCCGGCAGCGGCTGACCACCGGCTACCGGGTCGACCCGCGGAAGGTCTCCGTGATCCCGCACGGCACCGCCAGCCACGCCACCGGGCCGCGCGGCCACCGCGAGCGTCCGCTGCTGCTGACCTGGGGCCTGCTCGGCCCGGGCAAGGGCATCGAGTGGGCCCTGCGGGCGCTGGCCCGGCTGCAGGACATGCATCCGGCGCCGACCTACACGGTGGCCGGCCGGACGCATCCCAAGGTGATCGAGCAGCACGGCGACGCGTACCGGGAATCGCTGCTGAAGCTGGCCGCCGACCTCGGCGTGGCCGAATCGCTGGACTGGGCCGACCGGTACCTGGACCAGAACGAGCTGAGCCGGCTGATCCGCTCGGCCGACGTGGTGGTGCTGCCGTACGACTCGACCGAACAGGTCACCTCGGGCGTGCTGATCGGAAGCCGTCGGGGCCGGGCGTGCCGGTGGTGGCGACCGAGTTCCCGCACGCGGTCGAGCTGCTGGCCGACGGGCCCGGGCTGCTCGTACCGCACCAGGACCCGGTGGCGATGGCGGCCGGCATCCGGCACCTGCTGGCCGACCCCGGACGTGGCCAGCGGCTTGACCGGCCTGGCCGGTGGTCCGACGCTGCGGTGGCCGGCGGTGGCGGCGCGGTACCAGGCGCTGGCGTCCCGGCTGCTCGCCGCCCGTACGGCGCCCGCCCCGGTGGTCGCCACCTCGGTTCCGGCATGAGCGCCGGCCTGCGGCTGGTGCCGCCCCCGGTCCGCCTCGTCGACGCCCCCGAACCCGACTGGTCCCACATCGTCCGGCATGTCCGACGACACCGGGCTGCTCGAGCACGCCCGCAACTCGATCGCCCGGCGCGAGCACGGCTACTGCGTCGACGACGTGTCCCGCGGCCTGCTCGTGGCCAGCCGGGAACCGCAACCGATCGGCCGTGGTGGTCGGCCTGGCCGAGCGCTACCTGGGCTTCCTCACGCACGCGCAGAGCCCGGACGGCGCGTTCCGCAACCGGCTCAGCTACGACCGCCGCTGGCTGGACGAGCCGTCGATGGGCGACTGGTGGGGCCGGGCGCATGTGGGGGCTCGGTACGGCCGCCGGCCGCTGCACCGTGCCGTGGATCCGGGCCGAGGCCCGCCACGCGTTCCAGATCGGGGTCCGGCGGCGCTCGCCGTGGCCCCGGGCGATGGCCTTCGCCGGGCTGGGCGCGGCCGAGGTGCTGCGCGCCGAGCCGACCGCCACCGATGCCGCCGACCTGCTCGGCGACGCGGCCACCGTGATCGGCCTGCCCGGTTCCGATCCCGATTGGGTGTGGCCGGAACGCGAGCTGACCTACGGCAACGCGGTCGCTGGCCGAGGTCGTGATCGCCGCGGGCGACCTGCTCGGGGACGAGCCGCTGCTGACCGACGGCCTGCGGATGCTGGGCTGGCTGTGCCGGACGCAGGACAACGAGGGCCACCTGTCCACCGTGCCGGTCGGGGGCTGGCGGCCCGACGTGCCCCGGCACCGCTTCGACCAGCAGCCGATCGAGGCGGCGGCGATGGCCGACGCCTGCGCCACCGCGGCCGCGGTCACCGGCGACGACGCGCTGGGAGGCGCCGCTGTTCCAGGCGATCGCCTGGTTCCTGGGCGAAAACGACACCTCAACGGTGATGTACGACCGCCAAACGGGCGGAGGTCATGACGGACTGACCCCGGATGGCCCTAATGTGAACCAAGGTGCCGAATCAACTCTCGCCCTCCTGTCCACGCTGCAGCACGCCCGAGCGCTGGCGAACCGGAGTGCGACCCGACCGTCAGGCGGCCTTGCGTGACCGCAACCATGAACACCACCGGCTTCATCACCCGACACGACCTCACCATGGCCCCGGACGACCGGCGCGTGGTGATCAAGCTCTTCGTACCCGGCGAGGACGCCCAGCTGGCCCAGAACCGGACCTCCGGCCTGATCGAGCGGATCCTGCAGCTCGAGGAGGACGAGATCACCCGGCTGCTGGACGATGTGCTGGCCCGCTTCTCGCATCGTCACCACGACGTGCTGGCCGTCTTCCAACACCACTACGACCTGGTCAGCCACCGGGTGCCGGCCGAGATCGAGCTGTCCCCGGCGGCGCGCACGCTCATCGGGGCCTACTTCAGCCACGAGTTCTCGGTCGAGGCGGCGGCGCTGTGCAACCCGTCGATGGTGGCCCACCCGGACCAGGATGACCTGTTGCCCGGGCAGCTGCGGGCGGCGATCAGCCTGCGGCAGATCGGTGAGGGCCACATCTCGTCGATCGGGTTCTGCACGGCGATCCTCGGGCCTGGCGACCGGATCGGGATCGAGGACCGGACCGGGCCGCTGATGATCGGGCCGCGGACCGGCGCCCGGCATCGGCGGGAGATGCTGAAGGCCGGCCTGGCCGAGACGGGCGTGGACAACGAGGCGTCCGCGTACGTCCTGTCGGCGCTGCCCGAGCGGTACGACGACGACGAGTTCGAGGACATCCTGGCGCACCTGCCGGGCGAGCTGATGGCCCGTCCGACGACCGCCGAGGCGCTCGAGGAGATCCGGCGCATCGTGGCCACCGACTACGCCGTCACCTTCCCGGCGACCGTGCCGCTGGATCAGCGGGTGCTCTGGCCGGCGACTCCGGCCGAGAGCAACGGCATGGAGGACGCGCGGTTCGTCCACTTCACCGACGCCGCCGGCAAGGTCATGTACAAGGCCACGTACACCGCGTACGACGGCCGGCACATCGGCGGCCGCCAGCTCGTCACCCGCGATCTGCGGCACTTCGAGGTGACCGCGCTGCGCGGACCGGCCGCCCGGAACAAGGGCATGGCGCTGTTCCCGCGCCCGGTCGGCGGCCGGCACCTGGCGCTCTGCCGCTCCGACGGGGAGACACTCGGACTCTCCACCCGGGACGCGAACATGCAATGGCAGTCCGCGGTCCCGCTGTTGATGCCGCACCGCGGCTGGGACCTGATCCAGGTGGGCAATTGCGGATCGCCGATCGAGACGCCGGCGGGCTGGCTGGTGCTCACCCACGGCGTCGGCCCGATGCGGCGGTACGCGATCGGCGCGATGCTGCTCGACCTGGACGAACCCGAGCGGGTGATCGCCGACCTGCCGCAGGGGCTGCTCGACCCGGACGAGGTCGAGCGTGAGGGGTACGTCCCGAACGTCGTCTACTCGTGCGGCGGGCTGGTGCACGAGGGGCGGTTCTGGCTGCCGTACGGCGCGAGTGACGTCCGGGTGGGCTTCGCCAGCATCACGCTGGACGAGCTCATCGCCCGGATGGTGCCGACGGATCGGTGACGGACTCGGGCGGCTCCACCGGCGCCCCCGGGCCGGTCGGGGGTGACTCGACCGGCGCCGCCGCCCCGCCCATCGGTGGTCGCCCGGCCCGGCCGCGCCCGCGCCCGCGCAGCGCGTAAACGCCGGCCAGGACCGTGCCTGCGCACAGGGCGGCCGAGCTGAGCCCGAGCGACCAGTGGATGCCGACGATCGCCCCGAACAGGCCGACCGTCACGCCGCTGCCGAACCGCAGTCCGTTGGCCGACATGCTGTACACGCCGATCACCCGCCCCCGCTCGGCCGGCGGCGCGAGCAGTTGCACCACCGTCTGCCCGATGGACATCGCCGCCAGGTTGGCCACTCCGCCGACCACCAGCAGGGCCACCGACAGCGGATAACTGGTGCTCGCGGCGAACAGAACCGTGCTGACCCCGTACACCCCGGTGCTGACCACCGCGGCCAGGACGTTCGGTTTGATCCGGCCGGTGGCTTCGAGCAGGATCCCGCCGATCACGCCACCGGCGCCGTTGGCGAACAGCAGGACCCCGTACGCCGTGCCCGCGCTGCCCGCGCCGAGGTCGGACGCGAAGATCGGCATCGACGACTGCATGGACGCGCCGATGAAGAACGATCCCAGCCCGCCCAGAATGATCATGCTGACCAGCGTGTGGTTGCCGCTCACCTGACGCAGCACCCGCACCGAGCCGAGCAGGCCGATCCGCTGCCGCCGCACACTTCCGTCGCGGGTGTGCCCGGTGAACTTCGTCCGGAACAGGAACAGCGTCAGCGGCAGATAGATCGCGATGTTCGTGAAGATGCCGGCCGTCGGGCCCAGCCCGAGGAGCAGCGCCGAGCCCACCACCGGGCCGAAGAGAATGCCCAGACTGCGGAAGGTGGCGTTGAGCCGGACCGCGCTGGGCAGGTCGGCGTCCCCGACGAAGTCGTGCAGCATGAGCTGCTCCCCCGGTCCCCACAACGCGCCCGCCAGGCCGTGCAGCACCAGCAGGACACAGGCGTGCCAGACCTGCAGTGTCCCGGTCAGGAAGAGCACGCCCCAACCGGCCGACACCAGCATGAACAGCACCTGCGCGGCCTGGATCACCCGGCGGCAGTCGTACCGGTCGGCGAGGCCGCCGAAATAGACGCTGAACAGCAGGAACGGCACCCAGTGGCTGATCACCTCGAAACCCGCCAGCGCGGGCGAGTGGAACTTGTTCCAGAGGACCCAGTACGTGATGACGTGCTCGACGTTGTCCGCCATCATCGCCAGCGCCGCCCCGAACAGGTACGGGCGGCAGTCGCGGTTGCGCAGGGCGGCGAACTTGGTAGGTGCGGTGGTCATGGTGAAAACAGCCTGCATCGCGCAGCCGGGCGATGCATGCGGGAGTGAGCATTTACACGTTCCGTGGAGCGTCCGCGCTACACGGTGCCGGCGGCCACCCAGATGGTCAGCACGGCCAGGAACTCGCCGCGCCGGCCGGCCGCGGCCACCTCGCTCAGCCACTTCTCACGCAGGCCGTCGGCACTCATGAACGCCTCCGGGGGCACCGCCGGGTTGACCATCGGCAGGACCACGGCGGCGCTCTCCGGATCGGCGAAGAAGCACGTCACCGGCGTGACGTCGAGGTCGCGGAGACCAGCGGCGACGAGTCGGCGCCGCAGCGTACGGCCCATGTCGCTCTGATGGTCGCCGGTCCGGTCCCGGGTCCCGGCGAGGACGGCGGCGGCCAGCTCCGGCGGCGTACCGTCGAAGGCGAGCGAGTCCCAGTCCGTGTCGATCAGGCAGAGCCGTCCGCCGGGGCGGGTCACCCGGATCAGCTCGCCGATCGCCCGGGCCGGGTCGCTGACGTGCTGCAGCACCCGCTCGCACCAGACGCCGTCGAACTCGCCGTCCGGCCGGTCCAGGGCCGACACGTCGCCGGGCACGTACTCCACCGAAGTGCCGTCGTGCCGGGCGCGGGCCGCTGCCAGCAGCGTCTCGGAGAAGTCGAGCGCGACCACCCAGCCGGTCGGTCCGGCCACGGTGGCCAGCATCCGCGCCACGTCGCCGGTGCCGGTGCCGGCATCCAGCAGCCGCTGTCCGGTCGCCGGCCGCAACGCCGCGAGCGCGGTCCGGCGGACGCGCCCGATCTCCGGGTGACGGCTCATCGCGTCCAGGCCGGCGAACAGCAGCGCGTGCAGATCGGGCGGAGCGCTGTCGATGTCGGCGAACGGCGTGCGCTCGGTCTTGGCGGCCATGCGGCCATTCTGTGCGGCAGTCCCCGGCCGGGCTCGGCGCTGGTCATTGATCCGACAACAAACTCGGTATCAGCGAGGCGCGGCCGGTGGGACCATCCCGCGCCGCCGCCGCCGGCTGGACGGGGCGGTCAGTCCAAGCAGAACTCGTTGCCCTCGGGATCGGCCATCACGAGGTGGCCGGCTTCGAGCGGCGCCCGCGGCTCGTGCCGCTGCCGCCGGACGGCGCCCAGCTTGCCGAGCCGCTCCGCCTCGGCCTCGAGCGCCGCCATCCGATCGTCGCCCTCCAGGCCGGGCGCGGCCCGGACGTCGAGGTGCACCCGGTTCTTCGCCGTCTTGGCCTCGGGCACCTTCTGGAAGAACAGGCGCGGGTGGGCGCCGGACGGGTCGATCACAGCCGAGGCGTCGTTGCGGTGCTCGGCCGGAACGTCGAACGCGTCGAGCGCCTCCTCCCAGGTCTTGAATCCGGGTGGGGGCGGCTGCACCTGGTAGCCGAGGGCCTCGGCCCAGAACGCGGCCTGCGCGGCCGGGTCGGCGGCGTCGAAGGTGACCTGCACGTCACGAGTCATCGGGTCAGCATCCCGCAGACAACGGTCGAATGCTGTCCTAATCGGCCCGGCTTGTCGCCGTGGCCACCACGGCCGTGGCCTCGGCGTGCCGCCCGCCCGCCGGACGGCCGGCACACCGATCCCGGCGAGGTCAGCGAGGTCAGGCGAGGTCAGCGAGGTCAGCGAGGTCGAAGCGTGACCAAATCGGCCACGATGCGGTCGAGGATCGTGGCCATCAGCGAGAGGTGACCCTCGCCCGGCTCGAGGTGGACCTGCGCGCCCGCCACGTGCCCGGCGAGCCACTGCCCGTGGGCGTACGGCACCATCCGGTCCTGGTCGCCCTGCCAGAGCGCGACCGGCACCGGATAGGGATCGAGCGGGAAACCCCAGTCGACGGTGAACGCCAGGTCATCGTCGCGCCACCCGGCCACCCCGCGGGACATGGCGGCGTGGAAGCTCGATGCCAGGTGGTCGGCGAAGCCGGTGGCCAGCACCTTCTGATCCACCTCGGACACCAGGTCACCGAGCGCGCCGGCGATCTGCTGCGGCGTGACGGCCTCGAGCGCCGGACGCTCCGACTCCAGGTACGCCGTCAGCTGGGGCACACCGGCCAGCGCCGCGCCGAACTCCTCGACGTTCTCCGCGCCCATGCCCTGCAGCCAGTCCAGGCCCTCCGCGTGGTACGGCGCGACGCCGGCGATGGTGGCCACCGCCCGGCACCGGTCCGGAAGCAGCGCTCCGCACGCCAGAGCGTGCGGCCCGCCTCCCGACCAGCCGATCGTGACGAACTCACCGGCGCCGAGGGCGTCGAGCAGATGCCCGACATCGGCGGCGACGTCAGCGACCGTACGGCCGAACTTCTCGGTGGAGTCGCTGTAGCCCGGCCGGGACGGCATCACCAGGCGTAGACCGCGCTCGCGGGCCACGTCCAGAAGCTGCGGGTAGAACTGGGCTGCGCCCGGTGTGCCGTGGTGCAGGACGAGCGGTAACCCGCCGGGTTCGCCGTCCACGGCGTATTCGAGGGTGCGGCCGTCGGGCAGCTTCAGGATGCCGGGCATGCCACGAACTTACGCCAAGGCGGACAGATTCAGGGTGATGGCGGTCGGCGAGGACTCCTGGAGAACCGACGCGAACTCCGCCACGTCGTCGAACGCGAACCCGTACGCCTTGCCGTCGGCGTAGTTGGCGTGCAGCACCCGGCTGTAGTGGTTGGTCACCGCGTCGGAGTAGAAGCCGGCCAGATCGGTGGCCGGCTGGCCGGCCGAGGTCAGCAGCGTCGACCGGTTGTAGCCGGCGCCGACCGCGGCGGCCACCGCGCCGCTGGCGTTGTTGGGCGCGGCCAGGGCGCCGTCGCAGAAGAGGATGTCGCGCGTGCTGGGCCGGGCGATCGGCGCGGCATCGTTGTCGAAGACCAGGCTGGTGCCGGACGTACGCCCGGTGAAGGTCCCGCCGTTGGTGGTGATCTGCAAGGTTTCCGACGAGTACTTGTCCAGCACCTTGTCCACGTACGAGTCGAAGTAGGTCGGCGCGAACCGCCCGGCCTCGATCCCGTGGCTGGGCGCGATCACCCGCCGGTCCTCGACGACCAGGTCGGCGAACCCGTCCTGCGCCTTGATGCCGGCGAAGACAGCCGCCCGGCCGCCGGGCTTCAGCACCCCGGTGGTCTGCGTCTTGGCGCCCGTGAGGGTGAGGTCGGCGGGCACGCTGAACATGTCGACGGCGGTGGTGTTGCAGAAGATGCCGCTGTCGTCGAACGTGAACTCCACGACGTCGTAGAGCACGCCGAAGCTGGGGTCGGAGTCGACCCAGCCCGACGGCTGCTGCAGCGCCGGTAAGCCGACGCCGTCCCTGACCACCGGGAAGGAGAGCTTGTCGCCGAGCGAGAAGTAGATCCGGCCGGACAGATGCGGCAACGCGATCGGGCCCGCGCTCAGCGGCAGCGAGAAGTCGGCGCCGTTGTCGGACAGCTCGACGGCGTGGAAGCCACCGGGGGTGACGACACCCGGGCGGCCGCTGTTGGGGTCGGTGCCGACTATGTATAGGTAAATGTCTTTGTCACTGAACGTGCCGGTATTGTTGGTGACCGTGAGGGGAAGGGTGGTCGCCGCTTCGGCCCGGACCAGGGAGATCAGCGGAACGGCGGCGACGGCGGCGAAAGCGCCGCCGAGCAGGGAACGGCGAGTGACAGTGCGGGAAAGCAAGAATCACACCTTCCGGATCAGGGGGTCGTGGGGGTGCCCGTCTTGCATCGAGCGCTGACACTACCCGGGCGAGGACGGTCTTGCCAGCACAACTGATCGTCACCGAATCACCGTCCGTAGAATCACCGTCATGACAGTGCGTTTCGGTCTCGTCGGCTATGGCCTGGGCGGCCGGCTCTTCCACGCCCCGTTTCTGGCCGCCGCCGGGAACATCGACTTCGCCGGCGTGGTCACCACCAACCCGGAACGGCGGGCCCAGGTGGCCGGGGCCGGACTGACCGCGTACGACGATCTGGCCGCGCTGGCCGCGGACGGCGTCCGGGCGGTGGCCATCTCCACGCCGGCGGCGACGCATGCCGATCTGGCCCGCGAGGCGATCGCGCTGGGGCTGGCGGTGGTGGTGGACAAGCCGTTCACCCTCGACGCCGAGTCCGCCCGTGAGGTGACGGCGGCCGCCGAGAAGGCCGGCGTGCGCCTGAGCGTCTACCAGAACCGCCGCTGGGATTCCGACACCCGGACCGTGGCCCGGCTGATGGCCGACGGCACGCTGGGCGAGGTCCGCCGGTTCGAGTCCCGGTTCGAGCGGTGGGCGCCGGACCGGGAGCCGTCCCCGGCCGGCGGCGGCACGCTGCTCGACTTCGGCTCGCACCTGGCCGACGGCGCGCTGTTCCTGCACGGCCCGGCCACCCGGGTGTACGCCGAGGTGCGCGGCCGCGGCGACCTCGACGACGACGTGTTCGTGGCGCTGCACCACGCCACCGGGGTCGAGTCCCATCTGTGGGGGAGCTGGCGGCAGGCGGCGCCGGGCCCGCGGCTGCGCGTCACCGCCACCACCGGAACGTACATCGTGGACGGTCTCGACGGACAGGAGGCGCTGCTCAAGTCGGGCCGGACGCCGGCCGTCCTGGGCGATCGGTGGGGCGTGGAGCCGGAGCACGTGTGGGGCCGCCTCTACCGGGGCGCCACCGGCGCGGTGGTGCGCAGCGAACGCGGCCGGTGGGACCTGTTCTACCCGGCCTTCGCCGACGCGGTCGACGGCCAGGGCGAGGTGCCGGTCGACCCGCACGACGCCGTCCGCACCCTCGATGTGCTGGACGCCGCCCGGATCAGCGCCCGGACGGGCGAGACGGTCAGCGTCGGAGAAGCTCCGCCAGCGGGGTGGCGGGATGGCCGGTCAGAGCCGGGACGTCCGGGCTGACCGCGGCCAGCTCCCCCGCCGCCACCGCGGTGTACGTGCTGACCCAGGCGTCGATCTGCCATCCCGGTGCCTGGTAGACGGCCCGGGACGCGTACGCCTCCGCGATCGTCTCGGCGTGGTATCGGACGCGGCGGCCGGTGAGCGCGGTGATCAGCTGCGCCGCCTCCGCGAAACCGACCGCCTCGGGCCCGGTCAGGTCGTACGTCCGCCCGGTGTGCGCCGCCGGGTCGAGCAGCACCGCGACCGCGGCGTCGGCGATGTCGTCCTGGGCCACCAGCGCCGCCCGGCCGTCCCCGCCGGGCCCACGGATGACGCCGTCGTCGCCGACCAGAAACGGCAGGAAGTCGGCGTACAGGTTGTCCCGCAGGAACGTGTGCGGCAGGCCCAGCTCCTTGATGTGTTCCTCGGTCGCCCAGTGGTCGCGGGCCAGCGTGAACGTCGAATCCGGGGCGGCGCCGACGAACGACGTGTAGACGAGGTGGCCGATGCCGGCCGCGGCGGCCGCGGCGGCGAACGCACGGTGCCGATCCACCCGGTCGGGCGACTCCGAGGCCGACACCATCAGCACGGCGCCGGCGCCGGCCAGGGCGGCGCGGACCGACTCCGGATCGCCGTACTCGGCCACGGCCACCTCGGCGCCGGGCAGTTCGGGCGCACGGGCCGGGTCGCGCACCACCAGACGCTGCGCCACCCCGGCGGCGGCCAGCTTGCGGGCGATGCGGCCGCCCAGTCGTCCGGTCGCGCCGGAGATCACGATCGTTGCCACGCCCATAGTCTGTAGCAACCGGGTGCGATGTCACCTTCCGCGTCGCCGGCCGGTGGATCGTCGACGGCGGGGAACGGCTGGAGCATCCCGGCCTGCTCCGGCAGCTTCGCCCGGCCCCGGCCCGGCCGCGACAGCGGTCAGCTCAGCGGGCGCACGTCGGGACCGCACACCCGGGCGGTGGCGAGCACGTCGGCGAAGCGCTCGGGGTCCAGGTCCAGGCCACCGGGAATCCACCCCGGATCGGCGTCGTCGCCGGTGACCATGGCGGCGAGCACGTCGGCCGGGCTCAGGCCGGCTCGTTGCAGCGCCCGGATCTCGCGCGGGTTGACGCCGGCCGGCAGCGGCCCGTTGCCGAGATCGGTGCCGTACCGGACCGTGCCGCCGGCCTCCCGGAACCGCCGCAGGTTCCCGGCGGCGACCTGCTGCGCCGCCGTCCCGCGGTGGATGTCCAGGGTGCTGATCCACGTCATCCGCATCGCGGTGGCCCGGACGAGCCCGGGGTCCAGTTCCTCGGTCCACGGCGTGTGGGCCAGCATGTCCGCGCCGGCGTCGTACGCGGCTGCCACCGTGCCCGGCCCCTCGGCGTGCACCACCAGCGGAACCCCGGCGGCGTGGGCGGCGGCCGCCACCGCGGCCAGCGTCGCCGGGGGCAGCATCGGGCCGCCGGCGTGCGCGGTCGCCTTGATCAGCGTCGCCCCACCGGCCACCGCCTCGCCCACCATCGCGGCGGCCTCGTCCGCCGACCGTGGCGACCGCCAGCTTCCGGCCGGCGCCCACGCCCGGTCGCTCGGATAGCCGCCGGGCGCGGTCAGGAACGGCCCGGCCCAGCGCAGGGCCGGCATCCCCGGCCGTCCGGCCAGGGCGGCGACGGCGGGAAGCGGACCGCCGAGGTCCCAGACCGCCGAGATGCCACCACCGCGGACGGCCGGCAGGTGCACCAGCGCGGAGTGGACGTGGACGTCGGCCAGCGGTGGCAGCAGCGTGCCCGGCACCGTGCGCCGCGGGGCGCCGGCCGGGATGTCGCCCACCGGCACCAGCGACCGGTCGGTCAGCCGCAGCGCCACCCCGATGTGCAGCCGGCCGTCCGACCAGATCGAGCCGGCGATCAGATGATCGGCGCTCACGATCGGCTGTCGAGGAGGTCGCGGAGCACGGTCAGCCCCCGGTGCACCTCGGTGAAGCTGGTGCTGAGCGGGGCCATGCCGATCCGGAGGCCGTCCGGCCGCCGGTAGTCGGGGATCACCCCGGACTCCCACAGCGGCGGCAACAGCGCCGCGAAGCCGGGCCGGCTGAGGGTGACATGGCCGCCGCGCCGGCCGGGATCGCGCGGACCCGCCACCCGTACGCCCCGGGACGCCAGCCAGCGGTCGGCGACGTCGATCACGTACGCGGTCAGCAGCACCGATTTCGCCCGTACGGCCTCGATCCCGGCCTCGGCCAGCACGTCCAGATTGGCGTGCAGCGGCACCATGCCCAGGATCGGCGGCGTGCCCGACAGCAAGGCCCGCACCCCCGGCGCGAACGCGTGGCCGGGCCCCATCCGGAACACCTCGGCGTGGCCCATCCACCCCCGGATGGGCTGGCGCAGCTCGTCCTGCAAGCCGGCCCGCAGGTAGGCGAACGCGGGCGCTCCCGGGCCGCCGTTGAGGTACTTGTACGTGCACCCGACGGCCAGGTCGGCGCCCCATGCGTCCAGCTCCACCACCACCGAACCGACCGAGTGGCTGAGGTCCCACAGCACCAGGGCGCCGGCGTCGTGCGCGATCCGGGTGATCGCGGGCGCGTCGGCGATCCACCCCGACCGGTAGGCCACGTGGCTGAACAGCACCAGCGCGGTGTCCGGCCCGGCCACCGCAGCGACCTGCTCCGCCGTGATGCCCGCCTCCGGGTCGGTCTCGATCCACACCAGCTCGAGGTCGCGCTCGGCGGCGATGCCCTCCAGGATGTACCGGTCGGTCGGGAAATTGTCGGTGTCCAGCACCACCTGCCGCCGCCCGGGCCGGGCGTCGACGGCGGCCCGGGCCAGCTTGTAGAGCAGCACGCTGGTCGAGTCGGCGATCACCACCTGCCCGGCGGCGGCGCCGAGCGCAGTGGCGCCCAGCCGGTCGCCGAGCCGCTCCGGCCACTCCAGCCAGCCGGAGTCCCAGCCCCGGATCAGGCGCCCGGCCCACTGCTCGCGGATGAAGCGGTCCATCAGCTGCGCGGTCGCGGCGAGGGGACGGCCGAGCGAGTTGCCGTCCAGGTACGCGTCGACGTCACCGGGCAGGAACCTCGCGGCGAAGGGAGCGAGCGGATCGGCGGCGTCCAGGGCCCGCGCGCGGTCGAGGAGCTCGTCGGTCATCGGGGCACTCCGATCTCGGTCCGGACGGCGTACCGCTCCGGGAAGAATGTCAGGTCGGGAGCCTTCGTCATTCGGCCAGGTCGATCGGCAGGCCGAACGCCGGGAACAGCCCCTGGTCCTGGAAGACCGTACAGCGGGTGATCGCCTCCCCCTGAACGGTGAAGACCTGCAGCGTGTGGGCGTGATAGCCGCCGCCGGGAGTGTGCGCCCACGCGGCGAGAGCGGGCTGGCCGTTGGCGCCGATCGGCCGCATCCGCCAGTCCAGGCCGCGCATCAGGTAACTACGGGCGAGGAACCGGGCGTACGCGTCCCGCCCGGCGTACCAGTTGAGCACCGGCGGCATCTCCAGCACCGCATCCTCGACCAGCAACCGCCGTAGCGTGCCCAGGTCGGCGCCCAGGAACGCGGTCATGTACCGGTCGACCACGGCCCGGCCGCCGGCGTCGGCCGGTTCGGTCATCGCGTCCGGGTCGGCGTCGGCGATCCGCGCCCGGGCTCGCTGCAGCCCGCTGTTGACCGCGGCCACGGTGGTCCCGAGGACGTCGGCGACCTCGGCCGCCGGCCAGTCGAGGACCTCCCGCAGGATCAGGATGGCCCGCTGCCGGGCGGGCAGGTACTGGATCGCGGCCACGAACGCCAGGCGAAGCGTGCCGTGGGCGGCAGCTACGTCGGCCGGATCGGCGGGAAATGGTTGCAGCCACGGAACCTCCCGCCCGACCGTCATCGGCGCCTGCGGGTCGTCCAGCGCTTCGACGAGACCGGTCGGGAGCGGCCGGCGGTCGCGGCCGCGCAACGCGGACAGGCAGGCGTTGGTCGCGATCCGGTACAGCCAGGTGCGCAGGGACGCACGGCTTTCGTCGTACGTGCCGAAGGATTTCCACGCCCGCAGCAACGTTTCCTGCACGAGGTCCTCGGCGTCGTGCACCGATCCGGACATCCGGTAGCAGTGCACGAGCAGTTCCCGGCGGTGTGCGCTGACCAGTGCGTCGAAATCCGTCACGCCCCATACCTACTGCCTCGGCGGCGGAAACTCATCGGCGCCGGGCCGATGAGTGGGCGCGGTCCCGGCGGTAGACATCGGCATGAAGACTGTCGAGGACCTGTTGCAGCAGACCGTGGCGGCGTGGACCGCACAGGACGCGGGCGCGTTCGCCCGGCTCTACACCGCGGACGCCACGGTGACCCTGGCCGACGGCACCTACCTGCGCGACCGGGAGCAGATCCGGGCGTACATGGCGGCCGGGTTCGCCGGCCGGCTGCGCGGCACCACCGGGCTGGACGAGGTGGAGTCGGTCCGGTCGCTGGGACCGGACGCCGCCGTGGTGATCAGCCGCAGCGGTTTCACGCCACCGGCCGGGATGGTCCGGCGGGCGACCTGGACGCTGGTGCGCGAGGCGGACGGCTGGCGGGTGGCGGCGTACGCGAACTGCCCGTTGCCCGACTGAGTCTTGCAAGATTCGACAAACGGCGGTGGCGTCTTGCAGCCACCGACGTAGGATCACGCCGTGAGCATGCGACTGGCCGAGGTGGCCAAGAAAGCCGGGGTCAGCGAGGCGACCGTCAGCCGGGTGCTGAACGGCCGCAGCGGCGTGTCCGAGCCGACCCGGGCGTCCGTGCTGACCGCCCTCGATGTCCTCGGCTACGAGCGCCCGACCAAGCTCCGGGGCGAACGCGGCCGGCTCGTCGGCCTGGTGCTGCCCGAGTTGCAGAACCCGATCTTCCCGGCGCTGGCCGAGGTGGTGACGGCGTCGCTGGCCCAGCGGCGCTTCACCCCCGCCCTGTGCGCGCGGACCATCGGCGGCGTCCCCGAGCGGGACTACATCGAGATGCTGCTCGACCACCAGGTGTCCGGTGTGGTCTTCGCCGGCGGCTCGTACGCGCTGGCCGGTGCCGAGCACGCCCACTACCGGCGGCTGCTGGATCGCCGGATGCCGGTCGTGATGGTCAACGCCGGCGTCGACGACCTGGGTTTCCCGCACATCTCGACCGACGACGCGGTGGCGGTGGAGCAGGCGTACGGGCATCTGCGCTCCCTCGGCCATGAGCGGATCGGCATGGTGATGGGTCCGGAGGACCACATGCCGTCGCGGCGCAAACTGGCCGCGATGGCCAAGATCGCCGGTTGGCACGGCGACGACGACTGGGTCGAGCGGACCACCTTCTCGATGGAGAGCGCTCGGCTGGCCGCGGGCCGGCTGATCCAGCGCGGTGTGACCGGGATGATCTGCGCGTCCGATGTGCTGGCCCTCGGCTCGATCCGCGCCGCACGCCGGCTCGGCCTCGACGTGCCGGGTGACGTGTCGGTGGTCGGCTTCGACGACTCGGTGCTGATGACCTGCACCGACCCGCCGCTGACCACGGTCCGCCAGCCGATCGAGATGATGGGCCAGGCGGCCGTGGACCTGCTGGTGAATCAGATCGAGGGCAGCGGCGTAGCGCCCGACGAACTGCTCTTCGAGCCGGAACTGGTGGTCCGGGGATCGACCGGTCCGGCACCGGCCCGCCCGGCCCGGTAGGGGCCGGACTCTCCACGCGGTCCGTCGCACCCGCCTCGGCGGCCGTACTGACCAGCGGATACACCAACTCGACGGGCGGGCCGCGACGGCTCGCCCGTCCGCCCGTGTACCGTCACTCACCATCGTTGCCTTTTTTCTTCTGGCAGTCCGCTTCTTGCGGGACTGATTCCGGCTTTGTATCGTCAGCGCACCGAACATTTTCGTCGATCGCTCTGATCCGGGATCTCATCGACAGGCCCGTCCGCGGGATGGACAGATGTCCGTCCGTACCGCAGGTCGCGGCGGTTGCGCTCGCGGCCCGCCCCACCACGGGCTGCGTCGAGGGCGTGCCGGCACTGCCGCTCCGAGAGTCGCCCACACCCCGAAAGCAGGTGCTCGTGTCCACAGCAGACGGTGGTCCGTGGTGGCGTAGCGCGGTCATCTACCAGGTGTACCCGCGCAGCTTCGCCGACTCCGACTCCGATGGCGTCGGTGACGTCAACGGCATCCGCCGTCACCTCGGTCACCTGAAGGACCTCGGCGTCGACGCCATCTGGATGAGCCCCTGGTACCCCTCCCCGATGGCCGACGCCGGCTACGACGTGGCCGACTTCCGGGACATCGACCCCGCCTTCGGGACCCTCGAGGCGGCTGAGGCGCTGATCAGCGACGCGCACGCGGCCGGCATCCGGATGATCGTCGACATCGTGCCGAACCACGTCTCCAGCGAGCACCCGTGGTTCCAGGCCGCGCTGGCGTCGCCGGACGCGCCGGAACGGGACTACTTCTGGTTCCGGCCGGGTCGCGGGCCGGACGGCGCCCGGATGCCGACCGACTGGCAAGGTGAGTTCGGCGGCGCCACCTGGACGCGTACCCCGGACGGCGCCTGGTACCTGCACCTGTTCACCCCACAGCAGCCGGACCTCAACTGGGACCACCCGGACGTACGGGCGGAGTTCGAGGACATCCTGCGGTTCTGGTTCGACCGGGGCGTGGACGGCATCCGGATCGACTCGGCGGCGCTGCTGCTCAAAGATCCGGCGCTGCCCGAGGTGGTCGACGGGACGCCGCACCCGTTCCACGACCTGGAGGGTGTGCACGACGTGTACCGGTCGTGGCGGCGGCTGGCGGACGGGTACCCCGGCGACCGCGCCCTGATCGGCGAGGTGTGGATGCCGGAGGCCGACCGGTTCGCCAACTACCTGCGCCCGGACGAGCTGCACGCCGCGTTCAACTTCGACTTCCTCGGCTGCGCCTGGGATCCGGCCCTGATGCGCGAGTGCATCGACCGGACGCTGCACGCCCACGAGGCCGTCGGCGCGCCGGCGACCTGGGTGCTGTCCAACCACGATGTCACCCGGCACGTCACCCGGTACGGCCGGGCCGAGACCACCTTCAGCTTCGCCGTCAACCTCGACGGCACCCCGTGCGACCTCGAACTGGGCACCCGCCGGGCCCGCGCCGCGGCGTTGCTGTCGCTGTCGCTGCCCGGTGCCGCTTACGTCTATCAGGGTGACGAGCTGGGCCTCTGGGAGAACGAGAACATCCCGGTGGAGGCGATGCACGACCCGATGTACGCCCGGCGCGGCCACACCCGCGACGGCGCCCGGGTGCCGCTGCCCTGGAGCGGGGACGAGCCTCCCTTCGGCTTCTCCCCGCCCGGCTCGGCACCCCCGTGGTTGCCGCAGCCGGCCGCGTGGAAGGGCCTTACGGTGCAGGCCCAGACCGGCGATCCGAACTCCATGCTCGAGCTCTACCGCGCGGCGATCCGCCTGCGCCGCTCCGAGCCGGGCCTGCACCAGAGTTCGATGACCTGGTTGTCCCTGGACTCCGAAGCCCCCGATTCCGCGACTTTGGCCTACCTGCGCGGCCCGGATTTCGCCTGCGTCGTCAACCTGTCCGGACGCCCCGTCGCGCTGCCGGAGTACCGCGTGTGCCTGCTCGCCAGCAGCCCACTCGACGGAGTCTCCCCTCCCCCCGGACACCGCCGTCTGGTTGCGCCTGCGCTGACTGCTTTCCGTCGAGCGGTCAGCTCCCGTCGAGCGGTGGCCGGAAGGGCGGTGGGGTGGACGGGCATGCTCGGCCGTTAGCCTTCGTACGCATCGGTCATGCTTGACCAGTACGCGAAACGGGCACGTGACATGTTCGGCACACGGAATGGCGAGGCTCCGTGAGATCCCACGAGTCCCCGATGGCAGAAGGCGGTCCGATGACGGAGTCACTGAAGGTGACCGAGGACGACGATGCGGCCGACGCCGGCTTGACCCTGGGTGTCGAGGAGGAGCTGCACGTCGTCGACCTGATCACCCGGGAACTGGTCCCGCGAGCGCCCGGAGATCCTGGTCCGAGCTCGACGCCGACGCACTTCTCGGCCGAGCTGCACCGATCCGTGGTCGAGACGAACACACCGGTCGCGACGACGCCTGGACGGCCTGCGGGACGGCGATCGTCGTCCTGCCGGCGGGAGGCCGTCGACGGTCGCCGAGTCGATGGGTCTGGGCCTGGTCGCGGCCGGCACCGTGCCGCTGGTCGACCTGGAATCGCTCCCGGTCACGCCGACCTCGCGCTACCGCCGGATGCTCGACGACTATCAGCTGCTGGCCCGCGAGCAGCTGATCTGCGGCGCGCAGGTGCACGTCGGGGTGCCCGACCGGGACGAGGCGGTGGCGGTGGCCCAGCGGGTCGCGCCGGCGCTGCCGGTGCTGCTGGCGCTGTCGGCCAGCTCGCCGTACTGGATGGGCGAGGACTCGGGCTACGCCAGCACCCGCTCGCTGGTCTGGCTGCGCTGGCCGACCGCCGGCGACAGCGGCCTGCTCACTCGACGCCGCCGACCACGACGCGCTGGTCGCCGACCTGATCGCCTCGGGCACGATCACCGACCCGAAGATGGTCTACTTCGACGTCCGCCCGTCGGCCCACCTGCCCACGGTCGAGCTGCGGGTGACCGACTCGTCCCCGGACGTGGACACCGTGGTGCTGCTGGCCGGGCTGTTCCGGGGGCTGGTGCTGCGCGCCCAGCGCGACCACCGGGCCGGCGTGCCGCTGGTGCCGACCCGGCCGCCGCTGCACCGGGCGGCGATGTGGCGGGCCGCCCGCTCCGGGCTCGAGGGCGACCTGCTCGACCTGCCCCGCTCCCCCGTCCCGGTGCCGGCCGCGGTCGCGGTCGAGCGGCTGGTCGGCGACCTGCGGCCGCAGCTGGAGGAGCTGGGCGACTGGGACCAGGTGTTCGACCTGTCGGTACGAGCAGCTGAGCCGGGGCAGTTCGGCCGCCCGGCAGCGCCGGGCGTTCACCCGCCGCGGCCGCCTTCCCGACGTGGTCGACCTGGTGGTCGCGGACACCCGCGGCGGCGCGACCGGGTTCGGCCCGGAGGGCCAGACCGTGCCCGCCGGGCTGACCCCGTACGCCGCCCCCGGTGACGAGGCCTTCCCGGGCGGCGAGGTCACGCCCGCGTACGCCGGGATCGTCAACGTGCTGGCCGCGCTCGGACCGGCCGGGCTGCGCCGCCGCGAGGACGCCAAGGACGACGAGCAGCGCGCCCGCGGCATCACGTTCAGCGTGGCCGGCGAGGCCGCCACCCGGCTGTTCCCGTTCGACCTGGTCCCCCGGATCGTGCCCGCCGCCGACTGGGAGCAGCTCCAGGCCGGGCTGGTGCAGCGGGTCAAGGCGCTCGACGCTGTTCGTCAACGACGTCTACGGCGACCGGCAGGTGGTCGCGGACGGCGTGCTGCCGGAGTGGGTCATCGACGGCTCACCCGAGCTGCGGCCGAGCGGCGCGCTGGTCAGCCGGCCGGGCATCCGGGCCCAGGTGGCGGGCGTCGACCTGGTCCGCGACGGCGACGGTCGACTGGTGCGTGCTCGAGGACAACCTGCGGGTGCCGTCCGGGATCGCGTACGCCATGCAGAACCGCCGCCTGACCGAGACCGTGCTGCCCGAACTGCCGCGACCGGCCGCCCTGCTCAGCGTGGAGAAGACGCCGGCACTGCTGCGCGAGGCGCTGCGCGACGCCGCCTGCCCGGCGGCCGGCGACGACCCGGCGGTGGTGGTGCTCAGCCAGGGGCCGGACGACTCGGCCTGGTTCGAGCACCGGATGCTGGCCGAGGAGATGGGCGTGCCGCTGGTCCGCTCGCACCGAGCTGCTGGTCGACGACAACGTCGTGCTACCGGCACGTCGGCGGCAAGAAGTACCGGGTCGACGTGATCTACCTGCGGATGGGCGAGGACAGCCTGGTGCACTCGCCCGGCGCGGACGGCATGCCGCTGGGGCCGAGCCTGGTGCACGCGCTGCACGCCGACACGATCGTGCTGGCCAACGCGCTCGGCAACGGCATCGGCGACGACAAGGCGGTCTACGCGTACGTCGCCAAGTTCATCGAGTACTACCTGGGCGAGAAGCCGCTGCTGGCCGACGTCACCACGTACCTGTGCGGCGTCCCCGAGCAGCGCGCCGAGGTGCTGAGCCGGCTTGCACGAGCTGGTCTGCAAGCCGGTCGACGGCTACGGCGGCGACCGGATCGTGATCGGCCCGCACGCCACCGAGCAGGACCTGGCCGCGGTCCGCCGGCAGATCCGGACGGCGCCGCACCGCTGGGTCGCCCAGGAACTGGTCGACCTGTCCACCCAGCCGGTGTTCGACGGCCACCAGCTCGCCCCGCGGCACGTGGACCTGCGGGCGTTCGTCTTCAGCGGCGCGGCACTCGGTGGTCGCGCCGGCCGCCCTGACCCGGGTCGCCCCGGCGGGCAGCATGATCGTCAACTCGTCCCGCGGCGGCGGCTCGAAGGACACATGGCTGCTGGGCTAAAGCCTTCATAGCTCCGATACATCGAGGAAACGTACGAGCGGGAGGTTGGAGCGATGTGTGGTATCGGCGGCGAGCTGCGGTTCGACGGCCGGACGGCGGACGCCGAGGCGGTCGGCCGGATGCTGCCGTGCCTGCAGATGCGCGGACCGGACGGTGAGGGGTTCTGGCACCGCGGCCCGGTCGCGCTCGGGCACCGCCGGCTGAAGATCATCGACCTGTCCGAGGCCGGGGCCCAGCCGATGACCGACGAGGAACTGGGCCTGACCCTGGTCTTCAACGGCTGCATCTACAACTACCAGCAGTTGCGCGACGAGCTCCGGTCGTACGGCTACCGGTTCTTCTCCACCTCCGACACCGAGGTGATCATCAAGGCGTACCACCGCTGGGGTGCCGACTGCGTGACGCATTTCCTGGGCATGTTCGCCTTCGCCCTGGTCGAGCACGAGACCGGCGTGGTGGTGCTGGCCCGCGACCGCCTCGGCATCAAGCCGATGTACCTGGCCGAGACGCCCGGGCGACTCCGGTTCGCGTCGAACCTGCAGGCCCTGCTGGCCGCCGGCGACGTCGACACGACCCTCGACAAGGTGGCGCTGCAGCACTACATGACGTTCCACTCGGTGGTGCCGGCGCCGCGGACCATCCTGACCGGCATCCGGAAGCTGCCGCCGGCCACGGTCCGGGTGATCCAGCCGGACGGGACCAGCACCGAGAGCGTGTACTGGGAGGCGAGCTTCACCCGGGGCATCGACCATGTCGCGTCGGGAGTGGGCGGACGCGGTCCACGAGAAGCTCCGGGTCGCGGTCGAGCGGCGGATGGTCGCCGACGTGCCGGTCGGCGTGCTGCTCTCCGGCGGGCTCGACTCCAGTTACATCGTGGCGCTGCTGGCCGAGCAGGGGCAGCGGGGGCTGACCACGTTCAGCATCGGCTTCGAGGCGGCGGCGGGCGAGGCGGGTGACGAGTTCGCGTACTCGGACATCATCGCCCGGAAGTTCGGCACCGAGCACCACCAGATCCGGATCGGGCGCGAGACGGTTCCTGCCGGCCGTCGACCGGACCGTGGCGGCGATGAGCGAGCCGATGGTCAGCCACGACTGCATCGCGTTCAATCTGCTCAGCGAGGACGTCGCCAAGCACGTCACGGTCGTCCAGTCGGGGCAGGGCGCGGACGAGATCCTGGCCGGGTACAGCTGGTACCCGCCGCTGCCGGCATGTCCCCCGGGACGAGGCCGTCGACGCGTACGCCAGGGAGTTCTTCGATCGGCCGCACGCCGACCTGGCCCGGCAGCTGAACCCGGAGTGGCTGATCGGCGACGACGTCAGCCGCGAGTTCGTGGCGGCGAGCTTCGGCCGGCCCGGCGCGACCACCGCGGTCGACGCGGCGTTGCGGCTGGACTCGCAGGTCATGCTGGTCGACGATCCCGTGAAACGGGTGGACAACATGACGATGGCATGGGGACTGGAAGCCCGCGTGCCGTTCCTGGACCACGAGCTGGTGGAGCTGGCGGCGGCCTGCCCGCCCGAGCTGAAACTGGCCCACGGCGGCAAGGGCGTGCTCAAGGACGCCGCCCGCGGCTCGGTGCCGGACGAGGTGATCGACCGCACCAAGGGTTACTTCCCGGTTCCCGGCATCCGGCACCTGGAAGGAGAGATGCTGGACAAGGTGCGAGACGCGCTTTTCGCACCCGCGGCGCGGGACCGGGGCCTTTTCCGGCCGGAGTATGTTGACGCGCTGCTGAAGGACCCCAATACTCCGCGAACGACGTTGGGCGCGAACCAGCTGTGGCAACTGGCGCTGCTGGAGATGTGGTTGCAGGACAAGGGGGTCTGATTTGAGCGGTCAGCTCAACCGGGTCGACGTGACCGTGCTTCCCGTCGGCTGGACCACGCGGCGGGAAACTGTCCTCCGAGATCGCCGGCAGCTGGTCCCCGGCGCTTTCCCCGGACGGGCGGCACGCCGCGTACGTCTCCGACCGCAGCGGCTCCCCGAAGGTGTGGGTGCAACCGGTCGGCAGCGAGCTGACCTTCCTCGTCGACACCGGCGAGGAGCCGGTCGTGGCGGTGGACTGGTCCACCGGCGGCGGCTGGCTGGCGGTGCAGATCGCTCCCGGCGGCGCTCCCCGGCACGAGTTGTGGCTGGTCCGGCCGGACGGGTCGGCGCTGCACCAGGTGGCCGGCTTCGGCGCCGACACCGCTGACAACGTGCGCTGGCTGCCCGGCCGGTCGCTGCTGACCGTGACCGAGAACCTGACCACCACGTACCTGGTGGACGTCGAGCACGGCACCCGCGAGGTGGTCGTCACGGGCGAGCTGGTGGCGCTGCTGGACGTGACCCCCGACGCGCGACCGGGCGCTGCTGCGGCTGGGCCCGCGCGGCGCCCGGTACATCGTGGTCCGTGACCTCGCCACCGGCGTCGACCAGTACGTGACCAGCGGCGAACAGGCCTGCTTCGGCCCGGACCACCGGACGGTGTACGCCCGGAGCGACACCGGCGAGTACCCGGTGCTGATCAAGGCGGTGGACGGCACGGTCGAGGTGATCGCCTCGTCGGACACGGCCGAGGTCGAGTCGTTCGCCCAGGCGCCGGCCGGCAATCAGATCGCGGTGCTCTGGAATCAGCGCGGCGGGCTGTCCGAACTGGTCATCCTGACCCCGATCGGGGCGCGGGTGGTCGAGCGGCTGCCCGGCGGTGTGCTCAGCGGCCTGTCGTGGTCGGCCGACGGCTCGACGCTGGCGTTCACGGCCGAGGGGCCGGGCCAGCCGCACGGCGTGTGGACGCTGGACGACGCCGGGATGCACGTCGTGTCGGGTGTGCCGGCCGACCCGTCCGCGTTCATCCCGACGCTGCAGACGTTCCGGGCCCACGACGGGCTGGAACTCACCGGCTGGCTGTTCCGGCCGCGGACGCCTGGGCCGCACCCGACCCTGCTGTGGTTCCACGGTGGCCCCGAGGCCCAGGAACGGCCCGGCCACGGCCCGCTGTTCCAATCGCTGTGCGCGGCCGGCATCGCGGTGTTCGCGCCCAACGTGCGCGGGTCGTCCGGCTTCGGGCGCACGTTCGTGAACGCCGACAACGGGCGGCGGCGGTACGACGGGATCGCCGACGTCGCGTCCTGCGTCGCGTACCTGCGGGAGGCCGGCTTCACCACCCGGGTCGGGATCATGGGCCGGTCGTACGGCGGTTATCTCACCCTGGCGGCGCTGGTCACCTACCCGGACATGTTCGCCGTCGGCATCGACGTCTGCGGCATGTCCAACTTCGCCACGTTCTACGAGCACACCGAGCCGTGGATCGCCGCCGCCGCCGTCAGCAAGTACGGCGACCCGGTGGCCGACGCCGACCTGCTGCGCGACCTGTCCCCGATGACGCACGTCGATCGGCTGACCACGCCGCTGATGGTGGTGCACGGCGAGAACGACAGCAACGTGCCCGTGATCGAGGCCGCGCAGCTGGTCAAGGCCCTCGCCGAGCGCGGCGTCGAGCACCGCTACCTGCTGTTCCCGGGCGAGGGCCACGAGTTGCTGCACCGGTCGTCACGCCATGAGTACCTCCGGGCCACGGTCGGCTGGCTGGTGTCACATCTGCTCCCCGAATAGGGGAATCGGCGTGACAAGCCGCACGTCCGATTTGTGACCGCGATCGCTGCCGCCTCCGACGCGGAGGTGGAACGTTATAGGGACGACGACGCGACGAGTGGAAGGCCGGACATGTCCCTGCGAGCCTGGGCGGTATGGGCCGTGGGCCTGTCCGCCTACATTGTCGGTGTGCTGCATCGCACCTCGCTCGGGGTCGCCGGGCTGGACGCCCAGCACCGGTTCGGCGTCGGCGCGGGCGCGCTGGCCAGCTTCGCCGTCCTCCAGCTTCTCGTCTACGCCGGGCTTCAGGTGCCGGCCGGCGTGCTGCTGGACCGGTTCGGGTCGCTGCGCCTGATCGTGGCGGGCGCGCTGATCATGGCCGGTGGGCAGACGCTGATGGCGGTGACGCACGACGTCAGCGGCGCGGTCATCGCCCGGGTGCTGGTCGGGGCGGGCGACGCGATGACCTTCATCAGCGTGCTCCGGCTGGTACCCCAGTGGTTCCCGGCCCGGCGGGTGCCGCTGCTGACCCAGCTCACCGGCATCACCGGCCAGATCGGTCAGGTGCTCAGCGCCGTACCGCTGGCCGCTCTGCTCGCCCAGCACGGCTGGACCCCGGCCTTCCTTGGTACGGCCGGCCTCGGACTCTTCGTGGCGATCGTGGCGCTGGCGGCGTTGCGGGACACGCCCCAGCGCCGGATGAGCACCGGCCCGGCGGTCACGTTCGCGCAGCTGCGGGCCGACCTTTCCGGGGCGTGGCGGCATCCGGGCACCCGGCTGGGGCTGTGGTCGCACTTCACCACCCAGTTCACCGGCACGGTGTTCGCGCTGATGTGGGGCTTCCCGTTCCTGATCGCCGGCGAGGGCCTGGCCCGGCCGACGGCCAGTCTGCTGCTGACCCTGTACGTGCTGGTCGGGATGGCCGCCGGCCCGCTGATCGGGATGCTCGTGCAACGTCACCCGCTGCGCCGGTCGTGGCTGGTACTGGGCATCGTCGCGGTGACCGTGGCCGGCTGGACGCTGGTCCTGGCCTGGCCCGGGCGGGCGCCCCTGCCGGTGCTTGTCGTGCTCGTGCTGATCCTGGGACTGGGCGGCCCGGGCTCGATGATCGGGTTCGACCTGGCCCGGACGTTCAACCCGCCGAACCGGCTGGGCACCGCCACCGGCATCGTCAACGTCGGCGGATTCGTCGCGTCGCTGCTGACCATCCTGCTGATCGGGGTGATCCTGGACGCCCGAACCGGGGGTCGCGCGGACTACGACATCGGCGACTTCAAGGCTGCGCTGTCCGTGCAGTACCTGGTCATCGCCGTAGGGCTGGCCGGCATCCTGCGGACCCGGCGCCTGGCCCGGCGGAGACTGGCCGAGCAAGGGATCGTCGTACGCCCGATCCGGCAGATTCTGGCCGAAAGGCGGGGGTTTAGCCGCCCAGGCACCGGTAAAGGTAACGGGCTTCAGCGAGAGTCCGCGAGCGTAGGCAGAGGAGGACATGACTGAGCAGGCACCGGACCGTGTGTGGTCCGGCATCGACGTTTCCAAGACCATTGCCGGCGCCCTGGCCGCCGTGTGTGCGGCCGTCATCGGATCGTTCCTGGGGGTGGCCGGCACCCTCGTCGGCGCGGCCGTCGCCAGCATCATCGGTTCGGTCGGCACCGAGATCTGGGCCCGCTCGATCAAGCGTGGGCGTGCGAAGCTTCAGGCGACCGTGGCGCCGGCCTTCATCAAAGCGCCGGCCGCGGTCGGCACGCCCGAGGTGGCCGCGGCGAGCGAGGACGAACTGCCCTCGCACACCGTGCCCGAAGCACCGCCGAAGCAGATCCGCTGGAAGCGCGTGTGGCTGCTCGCGGGTGCGGTGTTCGTGCTGGCCATGGGCGCGCTGACGGTGTTCGAGCTGATCAGCGGCGAGTCGGTCGCTTCCGCGGTGGGCAACTCCACCGGCGCGAAGTCGACCTTCAGCGGCCTTTTGAACCCCGGCACCAGCGCGGCGACACCGACGGTGACCACCACGCCGACGCCCACCGTGACACCGACCACCGACTCGCACCAGACCAGCACCGAGACCCCGGCGACCACGGCACCGACGTCGCCCGCCGACACCGGTTCGGGCACCGGCACCGGTGACTCCGCAACCACGGAGCCGACCACGGCAACCACGACCGAGGCGCCGGTCCAGTCCCCGCCCGCGGCCGATCAAGGACAGGATCAGGGTCAAGGCGGCGGGGACCCCCCGCCGCAGTGAGGAGCGTTCGTGAACGCCAACGATGTCTACTCCGAAGCGCTCGGCCGCCTGCCCGGCCTGGTCGAGCGGGCGGTCAAGGACCTGAGCCCGGAACAACTGCACCAGGCCCCGGCCGACGGCGCCAACACGGTCGGCTGGCTGGTCTGGCATCTGACCCGGATCCAGGACGACCACGTGGCCGACCTGATCGGCGCGGAGCAGATCTACCTCACCGAGGACTGGGCGCCCCGGTTCGGCCTCAAGCCCGACCCCTCCGAGACGGGTTACGGCCACAACCCGACCCAGGTCCAGGCCGTACGCCCGGAAAGCTGGCAGACGCTGGTCGAGTACTACCGGGCGGTGCACGAGCGGACGGTGTCCTTCGTCCGCGGGCTGACCGAGGCCGACTACGACCGGATCGTCGACGACGCCTGGGACCCGCCGGTGACCCTGGGCGTACGGCTGGTCAGTGTGCTGAACGACGACGTGCAGCACGCCGGGCAGGCCGCGTACGCCCGCGGCCTGCTCTGAGCCGGCGATCCGTCAGCGCTACACGGACGACGGCTCGGCGATGGGAAGCCGCACGAGGAACTTCGTGTCACCGGGCTTCGACTTCAGGACGATGTCGCCGCCGTGGCCGTTGACCACGATCCGGTACGAGATGTCCAGGCCGAGCCCGGTCCCCTCGCCCACCGGCTTGGTGGTGAAGAACGGCTCGAAGACCCGCTTGCGCAGCTCCTCGGGCACGCCTGGGCCGGTGTCGCCGACCGAGACGATCACGTAGTCCTCGTCGCGGGACGTCTTGATGGTGAGCGTGCCGACGCCGCTCATCGCCTGCACGGCGTTGTCGATCAGGTTCGTCCACACCTGGTTGAGCTCGGCCGGCGTGGCCGGAATCTGGGGCAGGGTCCGGTCGTAGTCCTTGACCACCTTGACCCCGTTGCCGATCTTGTGGTTGAGCATGACCAGCGTGCTGTCGATGCCGGTGTGCACGTCGATCCACTGGTGCGCCGCCCGGTCCATCTGCGAGTACTGCTTGGCCGAGGCCACCAGCGACGACACCCGGCCGGTGGCGTCCTCGATGTCGCTCATCAGTTGCTCGGTCTCCAGGGCGTAGGCGATCCAATGCACCGCCTGATCGAGCAGGTCGGGGTCGACCTTGGCCTGGATCTCCTTCATGCAGTCGACGTCGAGGCCACCCTGGGCGAACACCGGAGCGGTGTCCCAGGCGCCGGTCACGCCGTGTTCCTCCATCCAGTCGGCGAGCTCGTCCTCGCGGTCGGCGGCCTGCATGGCGGTCAGCGCAGGTGCCTTGGCCGCCCGCTCGATCACGTCCTCCTGCAACTCGACCAGCCCGTTGAGCTTGTCCGCGGCGACCTTGCCGGCGGCCAGCATGCCGAGCTTGTGCCGCATGCCGGCGACCCGCTGACGCAGCGCCCCGGTGGCGCGGGAGGCGGCCGCGGCCGGGTTGTTGAGCTCGTGCATCAGGCCGGCCGAGAGCGCCCCCAGCGCGGCCAGGCGCTGCCGCTCGCTGACCGCCGCCTGCCGGTCCCGCATGCCCATGGTCAGGCCCTCGAGCAGGTGGATGGCCATCGGGAACCACTCGCGCATGAACTTGCCGAAGTCTTCGGCGCTCAGCACGTAGAAGTCGCTGTCGTCCAGCGCCCGCATCGAGGCCATGTACTGCCGGGGTACGCCGTCGTCGCGCAGGTACGCCTGGGTGGCCCCCATGTACACGCCGCGCTGCTCGGTGCGCTGGGTGGGCACCTCGTCGCCGTTGATGGTCCGGAACAGCTGGATGGTGCCGGAGAGCAGCACGAAGAACTGCTCGGCCGGGTCGCCCTCGCGCAGGATGAGGCTGCCGGCGGGCGCCCGCAGCGTGCAGCCCCGCTCGGCCAGCCAGGCCAGCTGCTCGTCACTCAGCTTCTCGAACAGGAACAGCGTCTTCAGCTCGTCCGGCGTCAACTGGCCCGGTTCGCACGGCTGCAACTGCACCGCCACTGGTTCAGACATCTCTTACTGCGCCTCCAGGTACCGATGAACCAGCGTGACGGCCATCGCGCCCTCGCCGACCGCCGAGGCCACCCGTTTCACCGAGTTGGCCCGGACGTCGCCGGCCGCGAAGATGCCGGGAACGCTGCACTCCAGGTAGAACGGATCCCGGTCCCGATCCCATCCCGCCGGACGGGTGCCGTTTGTCAGAAGATCGGGGCCGGTGTAGATGAACCCCTTCTCGTCGCGGGCGACCGCGGTGCCGAGCCAGTCGGTCCGCGGCTCGGCGCCGATGAACACGAACAGGGCGCCGCACTCGACGGTCGACTCCTGCTGGTTCTTGCCGTCGCACAGCGTGATGGACTCCAGCCGCCCGTCGCCGTGCGCCGCCAGCACCTCGCAGTTCGTCCGGACCTTGATGTTGTCGATCCGGTTCAGCTGCTGGATCAGGTAGTACGACATCGAGGCCTCGAGCGAGTCGCCGCGCACCAGCAGCGTGACCGACCGGGCGTACCTCGCGAAGAACAACGCCGCCTGCCCGGCCGAATTGGCTCCGCCGACGATGAACACGTCGGTGCCGGCACAGGCCGGTCCCTCGGTCGACGCCGAGCCGTAGTAGACGCCGGAGCCGGTCAGTTCGGCCACCCCGTCCGCCGTCAGCGGCCGGTAGGCCACGCCGGTGGCCAGCACGATCGAGTGCGCGGACACCTCGGCGCCGTCGTCGAAGGTCAGCGTGTGGGCCGAGCCGTCCAGCCGCAGGCCGGTCACCTCCCGGGTGTTGAGCACCTCGGCTTCGAACTTGCCCACCTGGCGCCGGGCCCGAGTGGTCAGGTCGCTGCCGGAGACGCCGTCGGGGAAGCCCAGGTAGTTCTCGATCCGCGAGCTCTGACCGGCCTGGCCGCCGATCGCGGTCCGCTCGACCAGCAGCGTCCGGAGCCCTTCGGAGGCGCCGTAGACGGCCGCGCCGAGCCCGGCCGGTCCGCCTCCGACGATGATCAGGTCGTAGAAGTCGCGCCCGGCGGACGTCGACAGACCGGCCGCCTCGGCCACCTCGCTGGTCGTCGGCTGGGACATCGCGCGCCCGTCGGCGGTCACCACCAGCGGGACCGACTCCGGGCCGACCCCGGCCGCGTCGAGCAGCCGCCGGCCCTCCGGGTCGTCCGCGGCCAGCCATTTGTAGGGCACCAGGTTGCGGGCCAGGAAGTCGCGGATCGCGTACGACGGCTCGCTCCAGCGGTGGCCGACGACCCGGATGTCCTCGACCTCCCGGTCACCGGTGACCGACCACGCCTCGATCAGCGCGTCCAGCACCGGGTAGAGCTTCTCCTCCGGCGGATCCCAGGGCTTCAGCAGGTAGTGGTCGACGTCGACGACGTTGATCGCCTGGATCGCGGCGTCGGTGTCCGCGTACGCGGTCAGCAGGGCCCGCCGGGCGTGCGGGAACAGGTCCATCGCCTGTTCCAGGAACTCGATGCCGTTCATCTGCGGCATCCGGTAGTCGGCCAGGATGACGGCCACCCGCCCGCCGCGCAGCTTGAGCTCGCGGAGCGCCTCCAGGGCCTCGGCGGCGGAGGAGGCACGGATGACGCGGTACTGCTCGCCGTACTTGCGGCGCAGGTCACGGGCGATGGCGCGGGAGACGGAAGGGTCGTCGTCGACGGTCAGGATCGCGGGATGGCCCATGGGTCACAAACCTCAGGTGTGGGAGTAGCTCTTGGCGTCGGGGACCTCGAAGGCCACCTGGTCGACGTAGCACCACCACCAGTCCTCACCCGGCTCGTACGACTGGATGAGCGGGTGGGCCACCTCGTGGAAATGCGCGGTCGCGTGCTTGTTCGGCGAGGAGTCGCAGCAGCCGACGTGGCCGCAGGTCTCGCAGAGGCGCAGATGGACCCAGCGGCTGCCCATCGCCAGGCACTCGACGCACCCGTTGCCCGACGGCGTCACGTCCTCGACCTGGTCGGTGTGCGTACAGACGGGATCAGTCATGTGTCGTTCCCTTTCACGATCACGTCGGACCACTCCGGGTGGCGCTCGACGTAGCTGGTGACGAACGGGCAGATGAGTTTCACTCCGGTCGAGCGGCGGCGGGCGTCCTCGAGCGCGCCCCGGGCCAACCGGCCCGCCAGCCCCCGGCCCTCGTACGCCTGGTCGACCTCGGTGTGCAGCAGCTCGATGACGTTGCCCACGCGGCGGTAGTGCAGCACTCCGGCGACGTCGCCGAGCACCAGGATCTCGTAGCGGTTCTGCTCGAAGCTGTCGACGACCGTAGCGCCGGAGACGTCACCGCCGCCCACCTGCGCGCTGCCCTCCACCCGCAGCTTGCGCCGGGCCCGCTCGTAGAAAGTGGTGCGGCCGAGCCGGACGACCTGGGCCGCGGCCGGCATCGGGGTGATCCTCAGCCGGTCGCCGCCGGTCACGAAGCCCTGGATGATGCCGTCCACCTCGACCGCGAGCCGGCCGCTGGACGGGAGCACGTCCAGCTCCAGGGCCTCGGCCGCCGACAGCATCAGCGAGCGGTTGAAGGACGAGTGCGCGGCCGAGGCGCTGACCAGCAGCCCCTCGATGGTGGGTGAGACGATCGGGCCGCCGGCGGAGAAGCTGTACGCGGTGGACCCGGTCGGCGTGGCCACGATGACCGCGTCGGCGGCGTAGTTGACGAAGTTGTGACCCTCGACGTTGATGCCGACCGCGGCCAGCCCGTCGCCGGGGTTGCGGACCAGCGCGATGTCGTTGAACGCGGACACCTCGTTGCCCGCCGGCAGGACGGTCCGGACGGCGGTGCGGGCCTCGACGGTGAACTGGTGCTGGTCGATGGCGGACAGCGCGCTCGGCAGGTCGGGCAGGTCGACCTCGGCCAGGAACCCCAGCCGGCCGACGTTCACCCCGAGCACCGGGGTCTTACGGCCCTCGACCAGCCGCATGGTGCGCAGCATGGTCCCGTCGCCACCCAGGCTGACCAGCAGCTGGGCCCGGTCGATCATCTCGGCGGCGTCCACCGCCACGGCGTCGCAGTCGATCCGGTTGATCTCGTCGTGCAGCCCGAGGACGGTCACGTCGCGGGACTTGGCCCAGGACACGATGTCGTCGATGGCGGAGCCGCAGTCGCGTCGCGGGTGCAGCACCAGCCCGACGACGTTGATCATGCCCATGCCGCTCTCCCACCCGTCGCGCGCGCTCCCGCCGATAAAGCCTTGCACGTCAGCACGGGTTGCGCGAACCCCGTTGCCGGTTGGGGTCAGCGTCACCTGCGCGTGTTTCCGGTTGATTTCTTGACACGATGTTCATTGATAGACGAACTTCTATTCAAAACCCTTACCTTCCTTGGCCCCCACCATCGGCACGATCGGGTCCCCGCCGGCGAAATCCCATGTCCCGAAATCCGTCCGGGGCTGGCACGTCGACGTCGCCTCGAACAGCGTGGTCGTCCTGGCGGCATCGGGCGCGACCGCCGCGGCCCGGTCCTTCGCGGCGGCGTCCGGGGCGGGCGCGGTGCGGGTGGTGACCTCGGCCGAAGCGCCCCGCCCGATGTACGACACGCGCGGCGGCGACCAGTACGTGATCAACGGCAACGTCCTGTGCTCGGTCGGCTTCGCGGTCGGTGGCGGCTTCGTCAGCGCCGGCCACTGCGGCACCGCCGGCAGGCTCAGGGGGTCACCTCCGGCGGCACCGGCAACTGCACGTCCGGCGGAACCATGTGGTTCCAGCCGGTCAACCCGATCCGGCAGCGGTACGGCCTGACCCTGACCACGTCCGGTGGCGGGTCGACCAGCTCGGTGGTCAGCAATTGGAACGGCAAGTGTGTCGACGTGCCGAGCGGTGTCTTCAACGACGGCGCACGGCTGCAGATGTATGTCTGCAACGGCACCCCCGCGCAGAAGTGGACCTTCGTCAACGGCACGCTGCAGACGTCCGACAACAAATGCATGGACGTGGCCGGCGGCGCGACCGCGGCCGGCACACCGATCCAGATCGCCAACTGCAGCGGCAATCCGGCTCAGCAGTGGGTCCTGTCGGCGGCCGGCGACCTGGTCAACCCGCAGGCGAACCGCTGCCTCGACATCAACGGCTGGAACGGCGACGACGGGGCCTCCCTGATCATCTGGGATTGCACCGGCGGCGCCAACCAGAAATGGCATCGCGGGTAGAAATTGTCATCGCCGGGCCTGAGCGGAATGAACGTCGATGACGCCCTGATGGAACAGGAACAGAAGGGAGTCCGGATAATGGGCGGCGCCGGGCCCGCCGCTGTTGGAGGCGCCGCCCGGAAACGCCGCGAGCGAACTCTGATCCTGTCCGTCGGCGCCATCGTGGTGGCCGCGCCCCCGCCGGGATCGCCTCCCGGCGGACGCGGCGCCTTGGCCCTCGGCGGACTGCAGGAGCAGAAGTCGCTGGTGCACGTCGGCCGATCGCGGGAGCCGGGATCACGCTGGCGCCTTTAGTCCAAAGACGCCCGGCACGCAACCGATTTGTCGGAAGCGTGCCGGGCATTTAATATTTGCGCGCCCCGCATTTTCCGGCCGTGTGACAACCGACACCAAACTGCCATTCTGGGAATCGGCTGAGCGCGGCCGAACTTGTCGTACCTGTGCTGGACGATGTCCATGCTCCGCTTCCTGCCATGGATGAGGCTCCCGCCTCGAATGAGGCTTCCCGCGCCTGGATGAGGTACGTCATGACGCTCGCGCCTGACCGGCTCGACACCACCACCGCCACTCCCGGCGATCTCCTGCGCCCGCGGGAGCGTCTGCGGCTGGTGCTGGTGCTCGGGTTCCTGATCGCGATCGGCCCGCTGACCATTGACATGTACCTGCCGTCGCTGCCGACCATCACGGCCGAACTGCACGCCAGCGCGGCCGCGGTTCAACTGACCCTCACGGGCACGCTGGCCGGTCTGGCCGTGGGCCAGCTGCTGATCGGCCCGTTGTCCGACGCGGTCGGGCGGCGCACGCCGCTGCTGATCGGTATCGCGATGCACATCCTGGCCTCGGTCTTCTGCGTGATCGCGCCCAACCTGGCGGTCCTCGGCACGCTGCGGGTGCTGCAGGGCCTGGGCGCGGCGGCGGCCGCGGTGGTCGCCATGGCCGTGGTCCGCGATCTCTTCTCCGGCCCGGCCGCGGCCAACCTGCTGTCCCGGCTGATGCTAGTGATGGGCGCGGCCCCGATCCTGGCGCCGACGCTGGGCGGCCTGGTGCTGCGCTACACGTCGTGGCGGGGCGTGTTCGTGGTGCTGGCTCTGTTCGGCGTGGCGATCATCACGGTCGCCGCGCTCGGGCTGCCCGAGACGCAGCCGGCATCGCAGCGACGTAACGGCGGCGTGGCCGGCACGATCCGCGACTACGGCCGGATGTTCGGCGACCGCCCGTTCGTCGGCCTGATCCTGGTGGCCGGTCTGGCGATGGCCGCCCTGTTCGCGTACGTGTCCGGTTCGTCCTTCGTCTACCAGGACGAGTACGGCTTGAGTGAGCAGCAGTTCGGGCTGGTGTTCGGCGCGGGCGCGATCGGCTTGATCACCGCGACCCAGCTCAACGTCCGGCTGCTGCGGCGGTGGACGCCCGCCCAGATCCTGGTCGTGTCGCTGTCGGCGGGCGCCGTCGCCGGCCTGGTGCTGCTGCTCGACGCGCTCACCGGCTTCGGCGGCCTCGTCGGCATCATGCTTCCCCTGTGGGCGGTCCTGGCCGGGGCAGGCCTTTCCTTCCCGAATGCGCCGGCGCTGGCCCTGTCCCGCCACGGCGAGGCCGCGGGCACGGCGGCGGCGCTGCTGGGTGCGGTCCAGTTCGGCGTCGGCGCCCTCGCCGCGCCGCTGGTCGGCGTGCTCGGCGTGGGCGCGGTCGGCATGGCGCTGGTCGTCTTCGGCGGCATGATCGCGGCGACGCTGGTCCTCATCCTGGTCGTCCGGCCCTGGAACCTGCCGACGGACAGCCCCGCCCCGGCCGCAGCCGCCCATTGACAACTCCGCAGTGAGGAAGCCGCGAGCCACTGCATACAGGATGGTCCCGGACGTCCAGACCCCTGGGCACCAAACGCGTTCAGGTGCCGGAACTCGACATTGATGGGGCTCTGGCGGCTGCCCACGGCGTACGGAAGAATCCGATCATGCAGACGTCGCGCCGCTGGGCCTGGCTGGGTGTCCTCGTCATCGGTCTCGGCCTGTACCTGATTGTGCTGCACACCCTGGTCCGGACGCAGAATCCCAACTTCGTCCCGGCGCTGATCCTGCTGGGCGCGGCCGTGGTGCCGCTGGCGTTCCTGACGTTCGCGCAGGCGCGCACCGGCCGCTGGCAGGTCCCGGCGAGCTCGCTCGTCGTCGCCGGGCTGTTCGGTGGCGTGATCGGCACGGTGGTCGCGGGCACGCTCGAGTACGACAGCCTCCGCCGCCTCGGCATGCTGCCGATGATCCTCGTCGCGATCATCGAGGAGGCGGCCAAACTCATCGTCCCGGTGATTCTGCTGATCTGGATCCTGGCCCGCCACGGCCGCCGCCTGCCCACCGACGGCCTGGTCATCGGCGTCGCCGCGGGCATGGGCTTCGCCGCGCTGGAGACCATGGGTTACGCGTTCACCGCACTGCTGTCCTCACAGGGCAACATCGGCGCCGTCCAGGAAACCCTGTTCATCCGCGGCCTGACCGCACCCGCCGGCCACACCGCATGGACCGGCCTGACCGCCGGCGCGCTCTGGGCCCTGGTCGCCCAGCCCACCACCCGCCGGGCCCTCATCTTCGTCAGCACGTTCATCGGGGCGGTCATCCTGCACACGTGCTGGGACACCTTCTCCGGCATCGTGCCGTTCATCATCCTGGCCGTCATCAGCCTGGGGTGGCTCTTCATCGAGCTCCGCCGCTACCGAATCTTCGACGAACTGTCCAGCGCCCGCACCCCGCTATCCGTCTGACATCCGGTCGCCCACTCAACGGGGTTTGCCGCCCGCCGCCGCGTACGCCGACCACGCCCGTGCGGCCAACGCCGGCGACCCGCACCCGGCGGCCCGTTCGGCGGCCTCGCGCAGCACCCGTCGCGCCTGCGGCCGGCGGCGCGCTCCGGTGAGCAGCACCCCCCAGTCGACCAGTGCCTGGGCGTACTCGAAACGCCGCGGCGAGGCGCCCAGCAGCCGTACGGCGTCCTCCAGCGACCCGATCCCCGCCGGCGCGCCCAGCACCGTGCCGCGCACCCGCAGCGCCCGTCCCAGCGCCGACGGACGACCCAGCGCCAACGGCCGGCCCGGCATCGCCGAGTGCCCCGGCGACGCGCCGGCTTCGCGGCACAGCTCGACTTCGGCGTCGACCAGCCGCAAGGCCGCCTCGCGGCTGCCGGTCGCCGCCAGCACCGCCGCCGCCGCGGAGCGCCACGACAAGATGGCCGGCCGGTCCGCGTCGCGGGCGGCCAGCCGCCCGCCGCAGTGGAAGTAGTCGGCCAGCGCCTCACCCGCGCGGCCGGCCGCGGCGTGCAGCTTGCCCCGTACGTACCGGAAGCCCGGCATCTCCTCGGGCGGCGCGCCGAAGTCGGCCAGCAGGGCGTCGGCGTCCTCGACGTCGCCGATGTCGACCAGCGCCGCGATCCGGCGGGCGACCGCCAGCGCGTACGGGCCGCCGTCGCCGGACGCCAGAAGAGCCGTCGCCGCCCGGCCGTCGCGCTCGGCCGCGGCCAGGTCGCCGCGGCGCCGCGCCAGGTCGCCACGCAGGGAGAGCGCGGCACCCAGCGAACCCCGCGCGCCCGGCCACCCGGCCGCCCGCTCGACGGCCAGGTCGCAGGCCGTGTACGCGGTGTCCAGCTCGTCGAGGCCGGCGAGCACGGCGACGGCGCGCAGATAGCGCGCCATGTCGGCGGGATCGGCGGGCGGCGGTGCCGGCAGCGGGCGCCGGGGGCGGGGGGGGAGGAACGCCGTAGCGGGGGGTGATGTCCCGGCTGGAATCCGCCACTCCCAGCCAGTCGTCACGGACCGTCATGCAGCGTGTTTACCCGCTCCGGCCCCGGCATGACCACTCACGAGCGGTCAGCGAGCGCGAGAAAGCGGTCGCAGGGGTCCGGTCCAGGTCCGGCCGGGTCGCGCACGCGCCGGCTCGACCCGCACCGCATGTGCGGTGGTGATGCTCACAACGGTTGTGCATCTGCAGGCCGCCAAGAGCTATCGCCCTCGATTCCGCCGCCCTAGGCTGATCATTGTGACGACGTACCGGATCGGCGAGGCCGCCGAACTGCTCGGGGTCAGTGTCGACACCGTGCGACGCTGGGTCGACGCCGGCCGGCTGCCGGCCGAACGCGACGACAACGGCCACCGCACCATCGGAGGCACCGATCTGGCCGGGTTCGCCCGGTCGATGGCCGACGAGCCCGACGCCGGCTCACGGCGCTCGTCGGCGCGCAACCGCATGCGCGGCATCGTCACCGCGATCACCCGCGATGCCGTGATGGCGCAGGTCGACATCCAGGCCGGGCCGTTCCGGGTGGTGTCGCTGATGAGCCGCGAGGCCGTGGACGAGCTGGGACTCGAGGTCGGCACGACGGCGACCGCGGTTATCAAGTCCACCACTGTGGTGGTGGAACGAGGGGACGAGAGATGAAGGCACGGGTTCTGACCGCGCTCGCGCTGGCCACGGTTCTGGCGGGCGCCTCCGCCTGCGGCAGCCACGACGACGCCGGCTCGACGTCCGCACCGACGGCCGGAGCGACCTCGGCCGGGGTGTCCGGGTCTCTGACCGTGCTGGCGGCGGCGTCGCTGACCGAGACGTTCAACCGGATCGGCCAGGACTTCGAGGCGGCCAACCCGGGCACCACGGTGAGGTTCTCGTACGCCGGCAGTTCCGCTCTGGCCCAGCAGATCACCTCGGGCGCCCCGGCGGACGTGTTCGCCTCGGCCAGCCCGGCCACCATGAAGACGGTGACCGACGCCGGGGACGCCACCGGCACGCCGGTCAACTTCGTGAAGAACCAGCTGGTCATCGCGACTGCCAAGGGCAACCCGAAGGGGCTGACCTCGCTGGCCGCGCTGGCGAAGCCGGGCATCAAGGTGGCGCTCTGCGCCGAGCAGGTCCCCTGCGGGGCCGCCGCGAAGACGGCGCTGGCCAAGGCGAACGTCAAGATCACCCCGGTGACGCTGGAACAGGACGTGAAGTCGGCGCTGTCCAAGGTGAAGCTGGGTGAGGTGGATGCGGCACTGGTCTACCGGACGGACGCCAAGGCGGCGTCGGGCGACGTGGACGGGGTCGAGTTCCCGGAGTCGGCGCTGGCCGTCAACGAGTACCCGATCGCGGCGCTGAAGAGTGCGAAGAACGCGGCCGCGACGGCGGCGTTCGTCGCCTACGTGCAAAGCGACCCGGCGCAGACGGTGCTGGCCGACGCAGGGTTCCAGAAGCCCTGAGGAGGGTCCGGAGGGCAACCGGTCAGAGGGCACCGCTGATCCTGGCCGTGCCCGCGCTCGCCGGCCTGGTGTTTTTGGTCCTGCCGCTGGCCGGGCTGCTCGTCCGGGCGCCGTGGTCGACCCTTCCCCAGCGGCTGACCGCGCCGGGCGTCCTGGCCGCGCTGCGGTTGTCGCTGACCACGGCGACGCTGGCCACCCTGGTGTGCCTGGTGCTGGGCGTGCCGCTGGCCTGGTTGCTGGCCCGCACCCGGCTCCCCGGCCGCCGGTTCGTCCGGGCCCTGGTGACCGTCCCGCTGGTGTTGCCCCCGGTGGTCGGAGGGGTGGCGCTGCTGCTGGTGTTCGGCCGGCGCGGGCTGCTCGGCGGGTGGCTGGACTCGGCGTTCGGGGTGAGCCTGCCGTTCACCACCGCCGGCGTGGTCGTGGCCGAGGCCTTCGTGGCCATGCCGTTCCTGGTGATCAGCGTCGAGGGGGCGCTGCGCGGGGCGGACGCCCGGTACGAGGAGGCGGCGGCCACCCTCGGCGCCGGCCGGTGGACCGCGTTCCGGCGGGTCACGCTGCCGCTGATCGCGCCGGGCGTGGCCGCCGGAGCGGTGCTGTGCTGGGCCCGGGCGCTCGGCGAGTTCGGCGCCACGATCACCTTCGCCGGCAACTTCCCGGGTACCACGCAGACCATGCCGCTGGCCGTCTACCTGGCCCTGGAGCAGGACCTCGACTCGGCCATCGTGCTGAGCCTGGTCCTGCTGGCCGTCTCGGTCACCATCCTGGTGGCGCTGCGGGACAAGTGGCTCACCGGGACCGTGGCGTGAGTCTCGACGCGCACCTGCGGGTCGAGCGGCCCGGATTCACGCTGGACCTCCCACTGACCGCGGCCGACGGCGAGGTGGTGGCCCTGCTCGGCCCGAACGGCGCCGGCAAGTCGACCGCGCTGCGCGCGCTGGCCGGTCTGCGCCCGCTCGACGGTGGCCACGTCGTGCTGGACGAACGGCGGCTGGACGACCCGGCGACGCGCGCGTTCACCCCGCCCGAGCACCGCCGGATCGGCGTGGTGTTCCAGGACTATCTGCTGTTCCCGCATCTGTCGGCGCTGGAGAACGTCGCCTTCGGACCGCGCTGCCGGCACGTGCCGCGGGCCGAGGCCCGGCAGCTCGCGGCGCACTGGCTGGATCGCGTCGGGCTGGCCGAGCACGCCCGCAAACGGCCGCGTCAGCTGTCCGGTGGGCAGGCCCAGCGGGTCGCGCTGGCTCGTGCGCTGGCCACCGATCCCCGGCTGCTGCTGCTGGACGAGCCGCTGGCCGCGCTGGACGCCCGTACGCGCCTGGACACCCGCGCCGACCTGCGCCGTCATCTGAGCGACCACCCCGGGACAGCGGTCCTGGTCACGCACGATCCGCTGGACGCCATGATGCTGGCCGACCGCCTGGTGATCGTGGAGGACGGCCGGGTCGTGCAGATCGGCGACGCCGCCGAGATCACCAGCCGGCCGCGGACCGACTATGTGGCCCGGCTGGTCGGCCTGAATCTGTTCCGCGGCCACGCCGACGGTGTCACGGTTCGGCTGCCCGGCGACTTCGCGCTGACCACAGCGGCCGGCGGCGACGGCGATGTGTTCGTGGCCTTTCCACCGGGCGCGATCGCGTTGTACAAGGGCCGGCCGGAGGGCAGCCCCCGGAACGTCTGGCCGGCCGTGGTCAGGACCGTCGCCCGGCACGGCGACAGCCTGCGGGTCGAGCTGACCGGGCCGATCGCGGTGGCCGCCGACATCACCCCGGCGGCCGCCGTCGATCTCGGCGTGAGCCCGGGACGCGAACTCTGGGCGTCACTCAAGGCCACCGAGACGACTACCTATCCGGCCTGAGAAATCGTGCCATCGCGATCGATGATCTTCGCACCAACGCTTCCCTCTGCAATCATGTGCGCAGCGAAGGGACGCGCATGCGCGGTGTCGTACGAGCCGGGATCAGCCTGGCCGTCGTCGCTCTGACGGCGGTAGTACCGAGAAGCGCACCCGCCGCCGCGCCGATTGCCACCGAATTGCCCACAGTCACCCTGATCTCCGGTGACCGCCTTCTGATCGCGCCCGACGGCGCTTCCGTCTCGCGGTTGCCCTCGCCCGGCCGCGACGACGTGCCGCTGTTCTCCCGCTTCGCCGGCGGCCGGCTCGAGGTGATCCCGGCCGACGCGCTGCCGCTGCTCGACGCCGACCGGCTCGACCACCGCCTGTTCGACGTCACCGAGCTGGTCTCGGACGGTTACGACGACAACGCCGGCGGGTTGCCGCTGATCATCACCGGCGCCTCCGCCGGCCTGGCCGCGGCCGCGGGCGGGGCGCCGGTGCAGCAGCTGGAGACCATGAACGCCGTGGCCGTACGCGTCCCGCCCACGGCCACCGCCCGCATGTGGTCGAAGCTGACCGACCCGGCCGGCGCGTACCGGAAGGTCTGGCTGGACGGGATCGCCAAGCCCAGCACCGACGTCAGCGTGCCGCTGGTGGGCGCACCGGCGGCGTGGGCCGCGGGCTGGACCGGAGCCGGGGTCGGCGTCGGCGTGCTGGACAGCGGCATCGACGCCACCCACCCCGACCTCGCCCCGCAGATCGCGGCCGCGGCCGACTTCACCGGCGCCGGCGACACCGCCGACCGCAGCGGCCACGGCACCCACGTGGCGTCGATCATCGCCGGTAGCGGCGCCGCCTCGGGCGGGCGCTTCCGCGGGATGGCCCCGGACGCGCGGCTGTACAGCGCGACGGTGTGCCGCGACGGCCGCTGCCCGGAGTCCGCGATCCTGGCCGGCATGCAGTGGGCGGCCCGGGACGAAAATCTCAAGATCGTGTCGATGAGTTTGGGCCGGCGCGACGAGCCCGGGGACGATCTGCTGGAGCAGGCGGTCAACACGATGACCGCGCGGTACGGGACGTTGTTCGTGGTGTCCGCGGGGAACGCGGGCGAACGGGTCACCTCCCCCGCGTCGGCCGACGCCGCGCTCGCTGTCGGCGCGACCACCTTGGACGACCACGTGGCGTCCTTCTCCGACGCCGGGCCGCGCGCCGGTGACAACGGGCTCAAGCCGGATCTGGTCGCGCCCGGGGTGGGCATCGAGGCCGCTCGGTCGAGCACGTCGGCGCTGCCCAAGGCCGGTCCCGGCGGCCGCTACACGGTGCTGTCGGGCACGTCGATGGCGGCGCCGCACGTGGCCGGGGCGGCGGCCATCCTGGCGCAGGAGCATCCCGGCTGGACGCCCGGGCAGCTCAAGGCGGACCTGATGAACGCGGCCACGCCGATCGCCGGGGCCGGACCCGACCAGGTCGGCGCCGGGCGGCTGGACGTGGCCAAGGCGACGGCCGCGGCCGTGGTGGCCGTACCGCCCAGTCTGTCGTTCGGCCCGCAGACCCCGGCCGGCACCATCACGTACCGCAATGTCGGGCCGGCGCCGGTGACGTTGGCGCTGACCGCGCCGGCCGGGACCGCGCTGACCGACCACACCGTCACCGTGCCGGCCCGGGGCGACGTCGAGGTCGGGGTGAGCGCGCCGCCGTCGAACCGGCGGGTCACCGGGACGGTCACCGCCGCGGGCGGCGACATCTCGGTGCGGACGCCGTACGAGGTGCAGCGCCCGGTCCGTACGTACCGGCTGACCGTGCGCTGGACCGGCCGCGACGGGCAACCGGCCGGCGACGCGTACGGCGGCGTCTGGGCCGGGAACACCTGGACGCGGCTGCCCGACGACGGCGGCACCGGCACGGTCGAACTGCCGGCCGGCACGTACGCGCTGGACGCGGCCGTCCTCGGTGGCACCGGCCCCGCTCTGCTCGACCAGCCGGCCCTGCGCCTGGACGCCGACACCACCATCGACCTGTCCGCCGCCGCCACCCGCCCGATCACCGTGCCCGCCCCCGCCACGCCGGTGTTCGCGCAGGTCGGCTACCGGCTGCCCGGCGGCGTGACCGGATCGGTCACCGGGCGGACCTTCGACGGCTGGTCGATCGGCCACCTGGGCGCACCGGTGGCCGGGGTGGCCACCACCGTCGCCGGGGCGTGGTCACGCACGCCGGGCGAGGTCTACGCCGGAGCGTGGGCGTCCGCCGGCGCGTACCCGGACGGCTTCGCCGGGACGGTCGACGGCCTGGCCACGATCCACCGCACCTTCGGGGGCGCCGGGCCGGTGGCGTTGTCGTACACGGCCGGGGGCGTGGGCGCGGCCGGTTACGCCACGGCCGCACCCGCCGCGCGGACCGAGTACCTGACCACCGCCGGCGATGTGCGCTGGTCGATCCGGAGCGGCGCGGCGAGCGGGCCGCCGACCGCCTACGCGAACGGTCAGCGGGCCGAGGACCGCTGGGACGCGCCGGTGGCCGGCCCGGCGTTCCCGCCGGCCAACGGGTGGGGCAACACGATCCGGCGGGACGGCGGCACGATCACCGTGCACCCCTCGTGGTTCTCGGACGGCAGCGGCGCCCACGGCGGCGCCGGCGGCCCCGCCCGCCACCACCTGGTGGTGTCTCGGGACGGCACGCCGGTCGCCCACGTGACGTCGGCGGCGCTGACGGTGCGCGTCCCGGCGCGGGCGGCCACCATCACCATCACCGACGACAGCACCCGGGCGGCGGCGTTGTCGACCCGGACGCACACCTCGTGGACCATCGGACCGGTCCGCGGCGACGGGCCGTTGCCGGTGTCGGCCATCCGGTTCACGCCGGGGCCGGGCGGTGTGCTCGCGTTCGCGGTCCAGCGCCAGCCGGGGGCGCCGGCCGGGACCACCCGTACGTACCGGATGCAGGTGTCCTACGACGACGGCGCCACCTGGCGGACGCCGTTGTTCACCCGGCTCGGCGACGCCGGAGTGGCGGTGCTGCGGCCGCCGGCCGGCGCGTACGTCTCGCTGCGCGCGTCGGCGACCGACGGGTCCGGCAACCGGGTCGATCAGACGGTGATCCGGGCGTACCGCGGCTAGGTTTGGCCGGTGGATGCCCTCGAACTGACCGACTACCGCGAGGCCGTGGCCCGGATCTATCTCGAAGCGGCCGACCTCGGCGACTTCCGGAAGCGACGGGACCGCCTGTTCGCCACCCATCCGCAGTCGGCCATCCCGCCGGCGGACCGGTCGTCGTTCGCCGGGCTGAGATACTTCCCGCCGAACCCCGGCATGGTCGCCGACGTGCCCATCCGGGCGGCCGACGGCGCAATCGACATCGACACCGGCGGCCCGGACGGCGTGGTCCACTACACCCGGGCCGGCATCCTCGACACGCCGTGGGGCGAGTTGTCGCTGTGGTGGATCGCCGCGTACGGCGGGGGCCTGTTCCTGCCGGTCCGCGACACCACCTGCGGGTCCGACTCGTACGGCGGCGGCCGGTACCTGACCGACACGGTCAAGGGCACCTTCGGCCGCGGCGTGCAGCCGCTCGGCGGCGGTCGGGTCCGCCTCGACTTCAACTACCTGTACAACCCCAGTTGCGCGTACGACGACCAGTGGCTTTGTCCGCTGGCCCCGCCCGAGAATCGGCTCGACATGCCGATAACCGCGGGCGAACTCAAATATCACTGAATGGGGTAAACCGTTCGGCCGATGCGCGGCTAGTACCTTATTAAACATTCATAGGGAATTGACACCCGAATGGAGTAACAAACCACAAACAACGCACTTGTCCGGTTCGCGGATGATCTTCTGGTGCTTGTCATGACCGAGCAACAGATAGGAACCCCCATGAACAGGGCAACTCGCGTTCTTCTCATGTCCGGTGTCGCGGTCGCGGCCGGCATGGCCTTCAGCGCCCCGGCGATGGCGGCCACGTCGACGCCGAGCCCGGCCAGCAGCACCACTCATGTGGCCCCGCGCCACACCTGGTCCGAGGGTCACTACCGCTCGTTCACCCGGTGTGTCGCCGAGGGACGCAGCGGTGTGTGGCGGGGCGACTGGGACACCTTCCGCTGCGTGCGGACGGGACGTGGCTTCGAGCTGATCGTCAGCGAGGACTGGAACAGCTGGAACAACCACAACCACCACAACTCCGGCCCGTGGACGCACAACGGCGACCACAGCTGGAACCAGGGTCACCAGGGTCACCAGGGCAACCAGGGCCACCAGGGTCCGTGGGGCGGCAACCAGGGTCACCAGGGCAACCAGGGTCACCAGGGCAACCAGGGCCACCAGGGCAACCAGGGCCACCAGGGTCCGTGGGGCGGCAACAAGAGCTGACTTGGCTGTCCACCACTGATCCACGCTGAAGAGCGGGCCACACCCGGGCAGGGGTGTGGCCCGCTCCGCGTCACGGCTCGACGAACTTCCAGCGGATTCACAACTGAGCGACGCACAGTGGTGGGGTGTTCGCTTTACTCGGCTTGATAAGCCTCATCCTGTTGCTGTTCGAGCTCGTCCTCGTCGCCCGCGCGATCCTGGACTGGAGCGTCGTCCTGGCCGGCCCCAGCACCGTGGGCTCATTCCGGTCCAAGCTGACGGCCGGCGTCTACCGCATCACCGAGCCGGTCCTCGCCCCGATTCGCCGGGTCATCCCGCCCCTGCGCGTCGGGGGCACCGCCATCGACCTGTCGTACATCGTGCTCTTCGTCGCGATCGTGCTGATCCGGGCGGTCATCGCCTGACCACCGGCGTCCACGCCGGGCTCGAGAGCGGCAAGGCGGCCTCGGGCCTCAACCCCGGACCGCCGCCACCGCCTGGTCGTACAACTGCTCGATATCGGCCTGGCCACCCGTCCGGACCCAGGCCTCGGTGGCGGTGTCCAGGCAGGTGAGCGCGCACGCGACCAGCGCCCGGGCCCGCGGATCGGGTCCGGCCACCGGGGGCAGCCGCTTGTCGATCTCGGGTGCCAGCAGGTCCAGCCACTCCAGCTGTTTCTCCAGGTGGCGGGCCCGCAGCGACGGGGTGTCGAACAGCATCCGGGCCAGCTTGTGGATGCGGGTCAGTGAGTGACCGGGCTCGTCGAGCATCGCCCGCAGCGCGGCCCGCAGCGCATCCCACGGCGGCTCGTCCGCCGGCCGCGCGGCCAGCCGGGCCTGTACCGACCGGCCGGTCTCGCGCAGATTCCCGAGGACCATGTCCTCCTTGGTGTCGAAGTACCGGAACAGCGACCGCCGCGAGATGCCGGCCGCCGCGGCGACCTGATCCATCGTGGTGACGTCGAAACCCTGCTCGAGGAACAGCCCGACGGCGGCCGCGGCGATGTCTGCCTGCACCGCCCGGCGCGTGCGCTCCCGCAGATCCATGGAACCGACATTACACCCGGTGCCATCTTGGCACTTAATGCCAAGACCGGCGTAGGGTGCGTGACATGACACCTGTGGACTACCGAATCCAGACCACGCTCATCACCGGAGCCAGCGCGGGCATCGGCGAGGAGTTCGCCCGGCGGCTGGCCGCCCGCGGCTCGGCCCTGGTGCTCGTCGCCCGGCGCGCCGACCGGCTGGAGAAGCTCGCCGCCGACATCGAGGCCGCGCACCGCGTCCGGGTCACGGTCATCCCGATGGATCTCAGCGCGCCGGCGGCCGGTTCCCGGCTCAAGGCCGAGACCGACCGGCTCGGCCTGCGGGTGACCGGCCTGATCAACAACGCCGGCTTCGGCACCCACGGGCCGTTCCAGGACGAGGACCCGGCACGGCTGCGGGACGAGATCGCGGTCAACATCGCCGCCCTGGTGGACCTCACCCGGGCGTACGTCGGCGACCTGCGTGCGGCGGACTCCGGCGTGCTGGTCAACCTGGCCAGCCTGGCGGCCTACCAGCCGATCCCGAAGATGGCCGTGTACGCCGCGAGCAAGGCGTTCGTCCTCAACTTCACCGAGGCCCTGTGGTACGAGGCCCGCGGCACCGGCCTGCGCGTGACCTGCCTGTCCCCCGGCGCCACGAGCACCGAGTTCTTCGACGTCCTCGGCTCCGAGGCCGACGGCGGCACGCCCCGCCAGACCGCGGCCGACGTGGTGACGACCGCCCTGCGCGCCCTGGACCGCCGTACGCCTCCGCCCAGCGTCGTGTCGGGCCGCCTGAACCGCCTCCTGGCATCCGGCTCCCGCCTCCTCCCGCGGCGCGCCGCCCTGCTCGCCGCCGCCACCCGCGCCTGAGCCCCCCGGCACGGTGGGCGGACCGAAAATGGCGTGCGACCCGAACCCCGAACCGCCACACTGACAGCGCCCGGAACCACCGGCACCGCTCAGCCGACCGACGACGCGTGACAAATGTCAGTGGCTGAGTGAGCGCTCGCTCAGTAGTATGGGCCGCGTGACATCCACCCAGGGGGCCCGCCGGCGGCGGGTGCCGGCGATGGCGCCGGACGAGCGGCGGGCGGCGCTGATCGCGGCGACCGTTCCGCTGCTCCGTGAGCACGGCATGGACGTGACGACCAAGCAGATCGCCCAGGCCGCCGGGGTCGCCGAGGGCACCATCTTCGGTGTCTTCCCGGACAAGAACTCGCTCCTGCAGGCCGCGCTCATGGAAGTCCTCGACCCCGGCCACTCGGTCAACGTCATTGCCGGCATCGACCCGTCGGGCGACCTACGGGCCCGGCTGACCGAGGCGGCCGACAAACTGAGCCACAGCTTCCAGGACAACGCGCCGATCTTCGCGGCCATCCGCACGCTCGCGTTCACCCACGACGACCCGGCCTTCCGCGAACGGATGCTGGCCGGCCGGACCGGGGCGATCCGGGCCCTTACCGACCTGATCGCACCGGACCGCGACCAGTTGCGTCGCGAACCGTCCGATGTGGCGGGCTATCTTCTGATGCTCATCGGCGCCACCAATCACGGCGCGTTCGGCGGCACCGACCGGCTCGACGCCGGCGAACTGGTGTCGCTTCTGCTGGACGGCCTGCTCATCCGCAACGACGACAACGACAACCACGGGGGTCCCGCGCGGTGTTGATCCAACTGCTTCGCGTCCACCTGCGCCCGTACCGGAAGCCGATCGGCCTGGTCGTGTTCTTCCAGTTCCTGCAGACGCTGGCGACGCTCTATCTCCCTACTCTGAACGCCGACATCATCGACAAGGGCGTGGTCGTCGGCGACACCGGCTACATCATGCGGATCGGCGGCGTGATGCTGGGCATCACGCTGCTGCAGGTCACCACGCAGATCGTCGCGGTCTACTTCGGCGCCCGGACGGCCATGGCGGTCGGCCGGGATGTCCGGAGCGCGATCTTCTCCCGGGTGCAGGACTTCTCCACCCGCGAGGTCGGCCAGTTCGGCGCGCCGTCGCTGATCACCCGTACGACCAATGACGTGCAACAGGTGCAGATGCTGGTGCTGCTGACGTTCACGCTGATGGTGGCGGCCCCGATCATGTGTGTCGGCGGCATCGTGCTGGCGCTCAACCAGGACGTACCGCTGTCGTCCCTGATCCTGGTGATCGTGCCCATCCTCGTCGCCGTGGTGGCGCTGATCGTGAGCCGGATGCGGCCGCTCTTCCGGTCCATGCAGGTACGCATCGACAAGGTCAACCGGGTGATGCGCGAACAGATCACCGGCATCCGGGTGATCCGCGCGTTCGTCCGGGACGAGCGGGAGCAGCGGCGATTCGGCGAGGCCAACGACGAGTTGACCGACGTGTCGCTGCGGGCCGGCCGGGTGATGGCGTTCATGTTCCCCACCGTGATGCTGATCGTGAATTTGTCCAGCATCGCCGTGCTGTGGTTCGGCGGCCACCGCATCGACAACGGCGCCCTGCAGGTGGGCGCGTTGACGGCGTTCCTCAGTTACCTGATGCAGATCCTGATGTCGATCATGATGGCGACGTTCATGTTCATCATGATTCCGCGGGCCGAGGTCTGTGCCGAGCGGATCAAGGAGGTGCTGGACACCGACTCGAGCGTGGTGCCGCCGTCGGCGCCGGTGTTCCAGCTCCGCCGGCACGGCTACCTGGAACTGCGCGGCGTCGGCTTCCACTACCCGGGCGCCGACTCCCCCGTTCTCGACGGCGTCGACCTGACCGCCCGGCCGGGCGAGGTCACCGCGATCATCGGCAGCACCGGTTCGGGCAAGACCACGCTGCTGAACCTGGTGCCGCGGCTGTTCGACGCCACCGCCGGCCAGGTTCTGGTGGACGGCGTCGACGTGCGCGAGGTCGACCCGGCGCTGCTGTCGAAGACGGTCGGCCTGGTGCCGCAGAAGCCCTATCTGTTCACCGGCACGGTCGGGTCGAATCTGCGGTACGGGAAGCCGGATGCGACCGACGACGAGTTGTGGCAGGCACTTGAGGTGGCACAGGCCAAAGGCTTCGTCGAGAAGATGGAGGGTGGCCTGGACGCGTCGATCGCGCAGGGCGGCACGAACGTCTCGGGGGGCCAGCGGCAGCGGCTCGCGATCGCCCGGGTGCTGGTCCACCACCCGGAGATCTACCTGTTCGACGACTCGTTCTCGGCGCTCGACTACGCCACCGACGCCGCGTTGCGGGCGGCGCTGATCCGGCAGACGGCGGACGCGACCGTGGTCATCGTGGCTCAGCGGGTCAGCACGATCCGCGACGCCGACCGGATCATCGTGCTCGACGACGGAAGGGTCGTGGGCACCGGCACGCACAACGAACTCATGGACTCGAACCGGACGTACCGCGAGATCGTTCTCTCGCAGCTCACGGAGCAGGAGGCAGCGGCATGACCGACTGCACCGAGCGGCCCTCGGCCGCATTTGCCGACGGCCTCGCCGGCGAGGGCCGGACGGGCCTGCCAAAGGAGGTTCGAGCATGACGCGGCCAGTAGGACCACGGCCGATGGGCGGGCCGGCCGGCCGGATGTTGGGTGGGCCGATGCCCACCGAGAAGTTGCAGGACTTCAAGGGTTCGACCAAACGACTGCTCGCGCGGATGAAGCCGCAGCGGCTCCACGTCGGCGTGGTGCTGCTGTTCGGCATCGCCAGCGTGTTCCTGTCCGTCCTGGGGCCGAAATTGCTGGGCAAGGGCACCGACATCATCTTCACCGGTGTGGTCGGCAAGATGCTGCCGGCCGGCGTCACCAAGGCGCAGGCGGTGGCGCGGCTGCGGGCCCAGGGCAACACCAGCCAGGCCAATGTGCTCAACCGGCTGGACGTCGTGCCCGGCCGGGGCATCGACTTCGCGGCGCTGGAGCACCTGCTGCTCTGGGTCGCGCTGGTGTACGTGTTCGCCTGGGTCTTCGGTGTGCTCCAGGGCCGCCTGACCGCCCGGGTGGTGCAGATGACCGTGTTCCGGCTGCGGCGTGACGTCGAGGACAAGCTGTCCCGCCTTCCCCTGTCGTACTTCGATCAGCAGCCGCGGGGCGAGGTGCTGAGCCGGGCCACGAACGACACCGACAACATCGCGCAGACGCTGCAGCAGACGTTCGCGCAGCTGATCACGTCGGTGCTGACGGTGATCGGCGTTCTCGTCCTGATGTTCTGGATCTCGCCCCTGCTGGCGCTCATCGCGCTGGTCACCATTCCGGTCTCGGTGCTGCTGACGACCCGCATCGGCAAGCGGGCGCAGCCCCAGTTCGTCGCCCAGTGGGGAACGACGGGCAAGCTCAACGGCCACATCGAAGAGATGATCACCGGGCACGCCCTGGTCAAGGTGTTCGGCCGCCAGGACGAGGCGATGCAGACCTTCGACGAGCACAACCAGCGCCTGTACGAGTCGGCGTTCCGCGCCCAGTTCATCTCCGGGCTGATCCAGCCGGCCATGATGTTCATCGGCAACCTGAACTACGTGCTGGTGGCGGTGGTCGGCGGCCTGCGGGTGGCGTCCGGTTCGCTGTCGCTCGGTGACGTGCAGGCGTTCATCCAGTACTCGCGGCAGTTCAGCCAGCCGCTGACCCAGGTGGCCAGCATGGCCAACCTGATCCAGTCCGGAGTGGCGTCCGCGGAGCGGGTCTTCGCCCTGCTGGATGCGCCCGAGCAGTCCCCGGAGCCGGCCGAGGTCGAACTGGGCCGGGTGGCCGGCCGAGTCGCGTTCGAGAACGTGTCGTTCCGGTACCTGCCCGACAAGCCGCTCATCGACGGCCTGTCGCTGAGCGTCGAGCCGGGTCAGACGGTGGCCATCGTCGGGCCCACCGGAGCCGGCAAGACCACGCTGGTCAACCTGCTGATGCGGTTCTACGACGTGACCAGTGGGCGGATCACGCTCGACTCCCGCGACATCGCCGGCATGCCGCGGGAGCAACTGCGCGAGCACATGGGCATGGTGCTGCAGGACACCTGGCTGTTCGGGGGCACGATCGCCGAGAACATCGCGTACGGCGCCGACTCGTTCGACCGGGACGCGGTGATGGCGGCGGCCGAGGCGGCCCACGTCGACTCGTTCGTCCGGATGCTGCCGGACGGCTACGACACGGTGATCGACGACGAGGGTTCCAACGTCAGCGCCGGGCAGAAACAGCTGATCACCATCGCCCGGGCGTTCCTGGCCGAGCCGAGCATCCTCATCCTGGACGAGGCGACCAGTTCGGTCGACACCCGGACCGAGGTGCTCATCCAGCGGGCGATGAACACCCTGCGCAGCGGCCGGACCAGCTTCGTCATCGCGCACCGGCTGTCCACCATCCGCGACGCCGACGTGATCCTGGTGATGGAGCACGGCGCGATCGTCGAGCAGGGTACGCACGACGAGCTGATCGCGGCCGACGGCGCGTACGCCCGGCTCTACTCGGCCCAGTTCGCCCAGGCCGTGGCCGAGGTGGACTGACCGCACCAGCACCGACGGAAAAGGGGACGGCCGCCCGGCCGTCCCCTTTCCTGTTCGCCTCGGGTCAGGAGATGACGACCCGCCTGGGAGAGGACGCCCCGGCCAGGATCCCCACCGTCGGGTTCGCCAGAACCGTCGCCCGGTAGGTGTACGCCGCCTTCGAGGTCAACCCGCGCAGGGTCAATCCGTAGGTCCCGGCGCTGGTCAGCCGTCCGGTGCTGACCGTGGTCCAGGTGCCGTTGGCGTTCTGCCGCTCGAGCACCACGGTCAGCCCGGCGATCTTCGGGTTACCGGTGGCGGTCACCGTGGCCGTCCCCCTGGCGGTGGAGACCACCGTGACCGACGGCGCGGCCTGGACCTGGACCGTACGGACCGGCGAGGTCCGCCCGTTCGCGACCACCTTGAAGAGGTATCCACCGTCGGTCAGCGTCGAGGTGAACGAGTACGCCCCGGTGGCACCGGCCGTCATCGACTGCACCGCCGCCCACCGCGTCGGCGCCGCCACCGGTGCGGCCCACAGCGCGACGGTGGCCGACTCGGCGTTGGTCGTGCCGCTCAGCACCACCGGCCCGGTACCGACCCGGCTGGCTACCGTGGTGAGGGTCGGGTCGGCCGCCGCGTCGTTGTCGTCGATCGTCACCGTCCCGGTGCTGTCGGCCGACGTGACCGCGCTCGGCGACGGTGTGCCGAGGCGAACCGTGAACGTCTGGTCCGGCTCGACCAGCTGGTCGTCGATGATCGGCACATCGATCGTGGCCGAGGTTTCGCCGGCCGGGATGGTGACGGTCTGGGCGGTCCGGGCGGTGTAGTCCAAGCCCGCCTTGGCCGTGCCGTCCTGAGTGGCCCACGGCACCGTGACCGGGTAGTCGGTCGAGGTGGTGCCGTCCGGGAACACCAGCGACACGGTCAGATGGGCAGAGCCCGCCTCCTCACCGACCGTCGCGTCGCTGACGTGGACGGTCGGCGGCACGTTGCCCGGATCGTCGTTGATCCGGTAAAGCGCGGTCCGGCCGCCGGCGTCGCCCTTGATGGTCTCGATCGGCTCGTCGACCTCGTCGTTCTTCAGCAGCAGCGTGCCGAAGTCGACCTGGCTCCCGGTGGTCGACCCGGCCGGGACGACCGGCGTCACGTTGCTGTCGTCCCAGTCGGCCGGCTCGGCGGCGTTGTTCGTGCCGCTCGAGTCGCCGGTGAACGTGATCGGAATCGTCGCGTCCACCTGGGTGCTGCCGACCACGGAGCCGAGCAGGGTGAGGTCGTCGCCCTCGTTGCCGGTTGCGCCGTTCAGATTCACGACCGGCATCGCGTCGTCGTTGCCGATGGTGAGCGTCGCGGCGACCGGCGGACCACCGGCGTCGCGTTCGCCGTCGGCGAGCGCCACGTTCAGCGTTGCCGTCTCGTCGTTCTCGTACACCGTGTCGTTGTTGATCGTCACCGGGACGGTGACCGACCGGCTGCCTGCCGGGATGGTGTACGTGCCGGCGGGCGGGTTGAAGTCGTTGCTGCCCACCCCGGTGCCGGTGTCGACCGCCGTGCCGTCGGTCATACCCACGGTGAACGTGACGTCGTCCTGGGCCGGCGGTCCGGTGAGCGTGATCACGAAGTTGGCCGGCCCTTGGTTCTCCCCGACGGACACGTCGGCCACGGTGAATCCGGGCCGGGCGGCCGTCGCGTCGTCGTCGATGATCGTCACCGTGCCGGTGGCGCGCAGCACCGCCGCCTCGGCCGGCGTGTGCGCCGTGGTGGTGACGGTGAACGTCTCGTCCGGCTCGTCCCTGGTGTCGTCGTTGATGACGACCGGGATCGATCCGTGGTCCATCCCGGCGGGGATGGTGACGGAGCTCCTCGTCGCGGTGTAGTCGGACCCGGCGGTGGCCGAGCCGTTGGCGGTGGTGTAGTTGACCACCGTGTCGCGGGCGGTGGATGTGGCGTCGTTGCCGGCGCCCCAGCTCAGCGTCACCGGAACCTGGGCGGTGCCGTCCGCCTCGCCGACCTGGACGTCACCGATCGAGATCGACGGCGGCAGGTCGTTCGGGTCGTCGTTGACCTTGTAGCTCGTGGTGGCGCCGACCGTGTTCACACCGGTCATCTGGTTGACCCGGATGGTCTCGACCGGCTCGTCGATGTGATCCGCGGTCAGGTGGATCGAACCGAAGTTCACCCGGGTGCCGGACGCGGTGCCACCCGGGACGACCGGGGTGATACCGGTGGTGTCGTAGTCCAGGGGCGACGCCGGGCTGTTCGAACCGGTGCTGTCCCCGGAGTACACCAAGTTGTAAGTGACGTCGCGCTGGGTGATGCCGGTGACCGTGGCGATCACCGGGACGTCGTCGCCCTCGGTGCCGGACGCAGTGTTGAGCGCGATGGTCGGCACCGGATCGTCGTCCTGGATGGTCAGCGTGCCGACCTTCGCCGCGCCGACCGCGTCCCGTTCGCCCTCGGCGAGCGCGACGTGCAGCATCGCCGTCTCGTCACCTTCGTACACGTTGTCCGGGTTCACCGGCACGGAGACCGTGCCGGTCAGCGAGCCCTGCGGGATCCGCAGCGTGGCGACCGGTGCGTCATAGTCGTTGCTGCCCACGCCGGTGCCGGCGTCGACCGCGGTGCCGTCGGTGGTCGAGACCGTGAAGTCGACGTCATCCTCGGCGGCCGAGCCGAGCGTCACGGTGAACACGGCCGGTCCGGCCGAGTCCTCGACCTTCGTCACGTCGTTGACCGAGAAGCCGGGCCGGCTCGCGCCCTGGTCGTTGTCGATGATCGTCACCGTGCCGGTGGGCCGGATGATCGCGGCCTCCGGCGGGGACACGGCGGTGGCCTTCACCGAGAACGTCTCGTTCAGCTCGTTACGGCTGTCGTCGGCGATCTGCACCGGGATCGCACCGGTCAGGGTGCCGGGCGCGATCGTGATGCTGTCGGTGGGCACCGCCGTGTAGTCCGACGGGGCCACCGCAGTCCCGTTCATGGTCGTGTAGGTGATCGTCATCGGCCGGGTCGTCGACGTGGCGTCGTTGGTCGCCGGGTCGAACGTCAGCGTGACCGGCACCTGGGCGGTCCCGTCGCCCTCGCCCACCGGGGTGTCCATCACGGACACCGACGGCGGCAGGTCGTTCGGATCATCGTTGATCTTGTAGATCGGGGTGCCGGTGGCGATCGGGGTGCCGATCGCGGTCACCGTCGCCCGGATCCCCTCGACGGGTTCGTCGATGTGATCGTTGGCCAGCCGGAACGTGCGCAGCGTGACCGGCGTGTTGATCGGGGTGCCGGCCGGGATCGTGCCGTTGCCGCCGCCGTCGACGTAGTCGTCCGGAGTGGCGGCCGCGGTACCGGTGCTGCTGTCGCCGGACAGCGCCAGGCTGAAGGTCAGGTCGGCCTGGGAGACCTCGTCGGACTTGGCGATCACCGCGATGTCGGTGCCCTCGGTGCCGGACTCTCCGTTGTTGTAGGTGATCACCGGCGGGGCCTCGTCATTGCGGATCATGATGGTGCCCGGCATCGGGCCGCCGGACGCGTCGTCCTCTCCCGGGGCGAGCGAGACGGTCATCACGGCCGACTCGTCGTCCTCGTAGATCCGATCGCTGTTGATCGTCACCGGGATGGCGACCGAGCGGTCTCCCGCCGCGATCGTGTACGTGGTCGACGCGCCGTTGAACGTGTAGTCGTCGTGGCCGGCCGCGCCGGGTCCGGTGGTGGCCGTGCCTGGAGCCACGGTGGCCCGGAACGACACATCCTCGGTGGTCGGGTTGGACAGCGTGACGACCACGTTGGCCGGCCCGGCCGCGTCCTCCGGCCGGTCGCTGCCGGTGACCGTGAACCCTTGCCGCTGGTCCAGGTCGTTGCGCAGGATCGTCACCGTTCCGGTGTCGCTGGGCACAAGTGCCTCCGACGGTACGTGCGATGTGACGTGCACCCCGAACGTCTCGTCCCGTTCGTACAGGCTGTCGTCGGTGATCGGCACGCCGATCGTGCCCGACAGCTGGTTGTGCGGGATCGTGATGGAGCCGGTCGTGGTGCCGGTGAAGTCCGAGCCGGCCTTCGCCGTGCCGTCCACGGTCGAGTAGTTCACCACCGTGTCCCGGTCGGTGGACGTCGCCCCGTTGCTGCCGCCGAACGACAGCGTGACCGGGACCTGTGCGGTGACCACGTTCTCCTGAACCGAGACGTCGCCGATCGAGATGGACGGCGGCAGGTCGTTCGGGTCGTCGAGGATCGTGTACATGCCGGTCTTGGTCGCGACCAGGCCGGCCCGGTCCACCACGTGAACGCCGATCACCTCATTGTTCTCGTCGATCGTGTCGTCGGAGAAGTTGATCGTCGACAGCGTGAGTTCCGTGCCGGACGGGGTGCCGCCCGGGATCGTGCCGGAGGTGGCGCCCGCGACGTAGTCCTCCGGCTCGGCCGGGTCGTTCCCGCCGCTGTTGTCGCCGTAGAAGCCCAGGTCGAAGATCATGTTGGCCTGCGCCACCCCGGTCGGAGTGACCTTGACGCTGACCGTGTTGTGCTCGACGGCGGACACCGAGTTCACCGAGATCGTCGGCACCGCGTCGTCGTTCAGGATGGTCAGCGTCGAGTCGTCGCTGCCGGTGACCGCACCGGTCTGGCCGACCGGCAGCGTCACGTGCAACGTCGCGGTCTCGTCGGCCTCGTAGACCTGGTCGTCGTGGATCGGCACGCTGATCGACGCGGACGTCTGGCCCGCGGGGATGGTCACGTGCGCCGGCGGGTTGTCGTAGTCGTTCGAGCCGGCGAAGCTGCCGCCCTCGACCGCGGTGCCGTCCGACATGCTGACGTCGAACGTGACGTCCTCGGCGCTGGTGTCGCTGAGCCGGACCTGGAAGTCCGCGTGGCCGGAAGCGATGTTCTCCGGCTCGCTCACGTCAGCCACCGAGAACGTCGGCTTCGCGCCGGTGTCGCTCTCGGCGATGGTGACCACGCCGGTGTCCTGGGTCAGCACGGCATCGCTCGCCGTGGTGTCCGTCGGGTGCACGCCGGTCGCCTTGACGGAGAACGTCTCGGCCGGCTCGTAGATCGAGTCGTCGACGATCGGCACGTCCGCGGTCAGCGACGTGGTACCCGGCGTGAACGTCAAGGGCTGGTTGGTCCGGGCGGTGTAGTCGCCGGGCGCCCGCGCCGTGCCGTCCATGGTGGACCAGTTCACCACGTACGTCCGTTCGGTGGACGTGGCGCCGGAGTCGAAGACCAGTCGGACCGGCACGCTCGCGGTACCCGCGCCCTCAGTGGTGGGCAGGTCGTCGACGTACACCTTCGGACCCTTGTCGTTCGGGTCGTCGGTGATGGTCTGGAACGCGGCATTGTCGGCGATGACCCCGCCGCCGTTCAGGGCGACCTGGAACGTCTCGTCCGCCTCGTCGATGGTGTCGGCGTTGAGCATGACCGAGCCGAGTGAGAGCGGCGTGGCCGTGTTGTCACCGGCCGGGATCGACGTCAGCAGGCCGGTGGCGTCGAAGTCCGATCCGCTGGCCGCGACGCTGCCGTTGGTGCTCATGCCGGTGGCGGTCAGCGTGACCGGGATGGCGTTCTGCGCCACGCCGACCACGGTGGCGGTGATGGCGAGCGGGGCGCCCTCCGGGCCGGAGCCGGACCGCACGGTCACGGTCGGGGCCGGGTCGTCGTCGGTGATGGTGAGCGTCGAGGTCTGTTCGGCGCCGGTAGCAGCGTCATCGTTGTTGTGCCGGCCGACCCGGAACGTCGCGGTCTCGGTCGGTTCATAGACGGTGTCGTTGTTGACCGGCACGCTCACGATCACGTGGTCGGCGCCGGCCGGAACGGTCGCCGTGGCGGCCGGGGCATCGAAGTCGTTCGTGCCCGGGATGGTGAGGTTGTCTTTCGCGGTGCCGTCGTCGACGTGCACGTCGAACACCACGGGCACCACCGTCTCCGAGGACAGGTCGATGCGGAAGTCGGCGGTGCCCTGGTCGCCTTCGTGGAACGTGACCGGCCCGCGAATGCTGAACGACGGCTTGTTGGCCGCGTCGTCGTCGAGGATCGTGACGGTCGCGTCACCGTGGGAGATCGAAACGTCGCTGGGTGTTGCCGACAGGATGCTGGCGGTGAACGTCTCGGTGCGCTCGAACGCGTTGTCGTTGATCAGAGGCAGGCTCACCGTGCCGTCCGCGACGCCGTTGGTGTAGTCGGTCGGCTGGAAGGTGATCGTGGGTGCGGCCACTCCGGTACCGAACGCCGTGTAGTCCGATCCGGCATGCGCGGTTCCGTCCGTCGCACCGAGAGTGACGGTCACCGGCCGCTCGGTCGACGTGGCGTCGTTCCCCGGCTGCCCGAACGAGGAATGCACGGTCAACAGCGGGTTGCTGTCGTTCTCGTTGACGGTCACGTCGTCGATGGAGACCGCCGGCGGCAGATCGTGCACATCGTCCAGGATCGCGACGTACGCGGTGCCGGTCGCGATCACCCCGCTGGTCACCTGAACCTTGACGTCCTGGGTGTCCTCGTCGATGTGGTCGTTCTGGATGATCAGATCGCCCAGCGGCACCGAGGACGCGCCGGGCGGGATCGACACCGCGGTCAGCCCGGTGCTGTCGAAGTCGGCACTGTCCGCGGCGATGTGCCCGCCGTACGCGGCGCCCGTCGCTGTCACGGTGATCGGGATGGCCGCCTGAGCCACGCCGGTGACCGTGGCGGTCATCGGAATGGTGTCGCCCTCGTGGGCGTCACCGCCGCCGGTCAGCACGATCGTGGGCGGCGTGTCGTCGTTGTTCAGCCCGAGCGTCGCGTCCTGGCTGCCGGCGGTGACGTTCGGGTCGCCACCCTGCGTCGCCACGTGAATGGTCGCGGTCTCGTTGGGCTCGTACACCGTGTCGCCGTTCACCGTCACCGGGATGTCCACGCTGGTCTGGCCGGCCGGGATGGTCGCGGTGGCCTGCGGGGCGTCGTAGTCGTCGCTGCCCGGACCGCTGCCGTTGACCTGAGCGTTGACGTCGATCGCGGTGACGTCCAGGACGGTGTCGACCGAGCTCGGGTTCGAGATGGTCGCGTGGAACGTAGCGACGTTCGGCACGTTGCCCTCGGCACGGATGACGTCGGTGATCGGCTGCAGGGACGGCTTCGCGTCGTCGTTCGGGATGGCGATCGCGGTGTCACCGAGCGATCCGCCCGCGTGCAGCGCCATGTCCAGGTCGGAAAGCGTGATCTTGAACTGCTCGTCGGGCTCATACATCGTGTCGCCGATCACCCCGACGGTGAACGTCTTGGTGAGCTCGCCCTTGTTGAACGTGAGCGTGCCGCCGGTGTTCACCACGAAATCCTGGCCGGCGGTCGCGGTGTCGCTGCTGACCGTGTACCCGACGTGCAGCACGCGGCCGGACGGTGCGTCCAGCGTGACGGTGAAGGTGGCCGGTGCGGTGCCCGAGTCGCCCTCGCTGACCGTCGTCGGCGTCAGGGTCGCGGTCGGCGGATCGTCGTCGTCGCTGATTCCGCCGACCGCGGACATCGTGCCACTGTCCGCGTTGACCGGCGACGTCAGCGTCAGCATCAGCGTCTCGGGGTTGACCTCGTTGACCGTGTCCGACAGCGTCGTCACGTCGACCGTGTGGGTGGTGTCGCCCGGGTTGAACGTGACCATCTGCTGGTTGACCGCGGTGTAGTCCTGACCGGCCGTGGCGGTGCCGTCGGAGGTTGTCGCCAGCACCGTGACGGTCCGGTTGGACCGCGACGACAGCGACACCGTGAACGACAGCGTCGTGCCCTCCAGCGCGGCGCCGGGCGCGCTGACGCTGACCGTCGGGCGCACGTCGTCATCGGTGATCCCGATCGACAGGTCCGGGTTGCTTCGTTGCTCGCCGTTGCTGCCCTGGCCGCCGATGACCTTGAAGTATTCCAAGTCGGCGTCGTCGTAGGTGTCGTCGGTGATGGCGATCGCCGCGGTGCCGCTGGGCTGTCCCGGATTGATCGTGATCGAGCCGTTGGCCACGGCGGTGTAGTCCTCGGGCGCGACCGCGGTGTCGTCCTGGGTGTGGAACGGAATCGTCACCGGCCGGCCGCTGACCGCGGACAACGTTGCGGTGACCGTCGCGTTGCCGACGCCCTCGCCGACCGGGTTGGTCGCGGCCGTCAGGGTGTAGGTCGGCGTCGAGTCGTCGTCGTCCAGGATGCCGTTACCGGTGGTGACGGTGTTGGCGCCGTTCTTCACCACGATGCTGAACGTCTCGTTGTCCTCGTCCAGCGTGTCCTGCAGACCTTGGACGACGATGCGCTTGACCACGTCCCGGGTGCTGCTCGCCGGGAACGAGACGGTCCCGCTGACCGGGGTGTAGTCGGCGCCCGCGGTCGCCGTCCCGTCCACCGTCGTGTAGGTGAGATTCAGCGGGTCCGAGGTCCAACCACCGGTACGCCGCAGGTCGAAGCTGAACGTGTCGCCCTCGCCGGCCTCGATGTCCGCTTCGAAGTCGACATCTCCGGCGGCCGCCTGGGCCGGGTGAGCGATCACCAGCGCCGGCACGAGACCGATGGCCAGCGCGGCGACGATGGACAGGACCAGCCGCAGGCGGGTGGTGGGCGACCAGGCGGACGGCGCCCGGCCGGTCTCAGATGCGTTCGCCGGTAGATAGCGCATGTTATTTCTGTCTCCTTCGGCGGCTGGGCTGCCTCCGGGCAGGAGGCCCCTGGCTTTGCGTCCCCGTCTCGCGGCGGGTTTGCCCTTTCGGGTGGCGGAAGGACCGCTCGGGCCGGCGCACGGTGAGCCTGCGCCGTCCGTAATTTAGCCGCCCGCTTGATGGCATACGCCCGAAATGCAGCTTTCCGATACGCACCAGGGGTCCTCGGCGCTTCCGTCGCGGATGATCGCTGGGGAATGCGACGGCGTCGAGGCCGGCGTCGGCCCCGGACCGCCCGGTTCGAACTGATTCACGAACTGTCCGCCTGCCCGTCACCTTGCGGCCGCGTTCGGCTGATGCCCTGTTCTGCGCATACCTCATAGATATTGGAGTGCGCATTCATGAATGTTCAGCGTTCCCGCGGGCGCCAGGCCGCGCTCGCGGCCATCGCCCTCGCGGTGGTCGCCCTGCCGGCCGCCGCCGTCGCCGGCGACTCGCACCCCGACCGCACCCAGGCCGCCCGGCACGCCATTCAGGGCGGCCGGGCCCGCAACGTCATCCTGCTGATCGGTGACGGCATGGGCGACAGCGAGATCACCATCGCCCGCAACTACCAGGTCGGTGCGAACGGCCGCCTGGCCATGGACAAGCTGCCGCTGACCGGGGCGTACACCACGTACGCGGTGCAGAAGGCGAACCCGGCGCTACCCGACTACGTCACCGACTCGGCCGCTTCCGGCTCCGGCTGGTCGACCGGCCACAAGACGTACAACGGCGCCATTTCGGTCCTGCCCGACTCCACGCCGGTTCCCACTGTCCTGGAGCTGGCGAAGAAGGCCGGCTACCGCACCGGCGACGTGTCCACGGCCGAGCTGCAGGACGCCACGCCGGCCGTCCTCGGCGCGCATGTGGTCAGCCGGGACTGCAAGGGCCCGGACGCGATGGCCGCGTGCCCCGTCAACGACAAGGTCAACGGCGGGGCGGGCTCGATCGCCGAGCAGCTCGTCCAGACCCGCCCCGACGTCCTGCTGGGCGGCGGCAAGCAGTACTTCGACCAGACCGTGAAGGCCGGCCGGTACACCGGTCTGACCGTTCTCCAGCAGGCCGAGGCTAACGACTACCAGGTCGTCACCGATGCGGCCGGCCTGGCCGCGGCGTCCGGCGCCAAGCCGATCCTGGGGGCGTTCGCCCAGAACAACATGGACCTCGAGTGGACCGGGCCGACCCCGACACTGACCGGCACCGCGCCGGCCACGTGCGCGGTCAACGCCGCCCGTACGGCCACCCAGCCGCATCTGGCCGACATGACGACCAAGGCCCTGCAGGTGCTCGACCGGCAGTCCCGCCGCCGCGACCAGGGCTTCTTCCTGCAGGTCGAGGGGGCCTCCATCGACAAGCAGGACCACGCCGCCAACCCGTGCGGCCAGATCGGTGAGACGGTCGCCTTCGACGCGGCGATCAAGAACGTGCTCGACTACCAGCGGTCCCACCCGGACACGCTGGTCGTCGTCACCGCCGATCACGGCCACACCAGCCAGATCGTGGAGTCGGCGACGCTGGGATACACCGCGACGCTGATCACCCACGACAACGCGACCATGACGATCAGCTACGCGACGGCACCCATCACCGGTTCCCAGCAGCACACCGGCACCGAGGTCCGGATCGCGGCCGGAGGCCCACAGGCCGCCAACGTGCTCGGCGTCACCAACCAGACCGACCTCTTCTTCACCATGAAGCGGGCGCTCGGTCTTTAGGTGCCGACCGACTTCCGGGCGAGCCGTGGGCACGGGTCCGCGGCTCGCCCGGACAGCCCCTTCCCAATTCCTTCAGTACGGCTCCGTACGCGGCGCCCGCCGGGAACGTTCAGTCCCAGCGGAAACGCTTCGCCGCAGCCGTCAGCGCGAGGACGGCCCACAGCGTCAGGCTCAGCCAGATGGAGCCCGGGATGGCGACGCCGTACGTGAGGGCGTCGCGCAGCGCGGTCGCGTGTGCCGCCAGCGGCAGCAGGAACCAGCCGGCCGTCCCCAGGCTCGGCTGGGCGAACATGATCCCGCCGGCGGCCAGCATCACCACGTAGATCAGCGTGGCCGCGGCCGTCGTGGTCTCCGGCTTGAGAACGCTGGCGATCAGCAAGGCCAAACCGCAGTACGCCGCGGTGGCCAGCACGGTCACCCCCAGCGCGGGCACGATCCGGGCGAGGTCCGGCCGCCAGCCGACGGCCACCCCGACCAGCGCCAGCACCAGCACCTGGGCCACCACCAGGCACAGCACGGCGGCGGTCTTGGACGCCAGCAGCCCCGGCCGGGTCAGCGGGGAGGCGCCGAGGCGCTTGAGGACGCCATAACTGCGCTCGTAACCGGTGGTGATCGCCTGCCCGGTGAAGGCGGTCGACATCACGGTGAGCGCGAGCACGCCGGGCCCGACGTAGCCCAGGCGGTTCCCCGCAGGCAACGTGGTCGCGTGGGTGAGGCCGGCGCCGAGCAGAACGAGCAGCGGTACGCCCATGGCCAGCACCACGGCCTCACCCCGGCGGGCGGTGAGCACCAGTTCCATCCGGATCTGCCGGCTCAGCACGGTACGGGTGGCGGCGCGGCCGGGAGCGGGCGTGAAGGTGCCGGTCATCGGCGTACGGGTTCCTTGGTGCTGGTCAAGGCCAGGTACACGTCCTCGAGGGTGCGCCGGCGGCTGTTCACGGCGGTGACCTGGGCGTTCCGGGCCGCGAACCAGCCCAGCACCTCGGCCGCACCGGCGGCGTCGAGCGATCCGGTGACCTCGTACTCGCCCGGCGCCGTCTCGGCCACCTTCGCCGTCCGGGACGGTAGGAACGTCAGACCGGGCTCCGCCCGTACGGACAGATGGTCCATGCCCGCGGCCGCGGTGAGCTCGGCCGGGGTGCCGGTGGCCGCGACCCGACCCGCGTTCATGATCACCACATCGTCGGCCAGGCGCTCGGCCTCGTCCAGCAGGTGGGTGGTGAGCAGCACCGAGACGCCGTCGGCGCGCAGCTCCTCGATCAGGCGCCAGGTGGTGTGCCGGGCCTCGGTGTCCATGCCGGCCGTCGGCTCGTCCAGGAAGACCAGCTCGGGCCGGCCGACGAGGGCGACGGCCAGGGCCAGGCGCTGCTGCTCGCCGCCCGACAAACGGCGGAACCGGGTGCCGGCCACCGCGCGGAGGCCGAGGCGGTCCAGCAGCATGCCGGTGTCCAGCGGGTGCGCGGCGAAGCCGGCGAACAACTCGAGGATCTCGCCCGCGGTCGCCCACGGGTAGACGCCGCCGGACTGCAGCATGATCCCGATCCGGGGCATCAGCTCGTCGTGCTCGGCCACCGGATCACGGCCGAGGATCAGGGCGCGGCCGGCGTCGGGCCGGCGGAAGCCCTCGCACACTTCGAGCAGGCTCGTCTTGCCGGCGCCGTTGTGACCGAGCAGCGCCAGGATCCGGCCGCGGGGCGCGCTCAGGCTGACGTGGTCCACGGCGACCTTGTCGCCGTAGCGCACCACGACGTCCCGCACGTCGACGGCATCCCCGGTCCCGGCCATACCCACCCATCGTCCCCGGGCGAACCCGCCCGCTGCCGCCACCTTACGTGGCTACCCCGAGCCGCCCGGCGCAGCCTCGGCGGTGCGGTCGACTCCCGCAACTCGCCCGCTCGGTCCCCCCGCCCGCCGGTGGGTCGGCGCGCCGCGACCGGCCGTTAGGTCGGTACTGTGCGCGGCATGACCGAGCGACCCGTGGTGGAGATCTGGACCGACGGCGCGTGCGTGCCCAACCCCGGCCCCGGCGGCTGGGGTGCGGTGCTGCGCTTCGGCGAGTCGGAGAAGGATCTCTGCGGCGGCGACACCGGGCCGACTACCAACAACCGGATGGAGCTGACGGCGCCCATCCAGGCCCTGGTCAGCCTGACCCGCGCCCCGCTGACGGTGATGCTCTACACCGACAGCATCTACGTCCGGGACGGCATCACGAAGTGGCTGCCCCGCTGGAAGGCCAACGGCTGGCAGACCTCGGCCCGGCAACCGGTCAAGAACGTCGACCTGTGGCAGCGCCTGGACGAGGCGGTCCGGCGGCACGACGTCCACTGGCACTGGGTCAAGGGCCACAACGGTCACCCGGAGAACGAACGGGCCGACCGGCTCGCCGCCCGCGGCCTCCAGGAGTCCCTGTCCGCCGCGGTCGTCCCGGCGGCGGTGGCGCCGGTTCCGGTTCCGATTCAGCCTTCGGCCCTCTTCTGACGGGTGCCCGGTCTACCGTGTTCGCCCGGGCGGCGCTGCCGGTGGTGAGGCCGGGCGGCGCTGCCGGTGGCCAGGCCGGGCGGCGCTGCCGGTGGCCAGGCCGGACGGCGCTGCCGGTCGTCGTCCGGGCGGCGCCGCCTCAGGGGCTCAACGTGCGGAGGGCCCGGACGAAGGCCACGCGGTCAGCGGCCGGGAGCGACGCGAGGAGACGCTCCTCGGCGGCCCGGATGTCGGCCCGTACAGCCGAATGGGCCTCGAGGCCGGCGTCGGTGAGATCGAGCAGGCGCACCCGGCGGTCATCCGGGTCGGACGCCCGCGCGATCAGTCCCCGCTCCTGCAGCGAGTCGAGCACCGCGATCAGGCGGGTCTTGTCCGCACCGATCGCCCGGGCCAGCGCGACCTGCGTCCGCTTCGGCCCGGCCCGCAACTCCGTGAGCACGATGTAGCCCCACATCGACACATCGTGCGCCGCCAGGATCGGCTCCTCCATCGCGATCAGCGCACGGCCCAGCCGGACCACCATCGCGCCCAGGTCCGGCCGCTCCGGGCTCAGGGTTTCAGGCGTCACAGCCCCGACCATATCGGTTGACTTACCGTACGCTCAGGCACATCGTAAGCACATGCCTACGACTATGTCCCTTCCGGAAGCCGATGCCATCGCGGTCCGCGCCGGCGCCGACGTCGTCGCCTCGATCACTGCGGCCGATCTCAGCCGGCCCACACCGTGCCGAGGCTGGAACCTGGGCGCGTTGCTCGCGCACATGACCGCCCAGCACCTCGGATTCGCCGCGGCTGCCGCTGGGCGTGGGGGCGATCCGACGGTCTGGCGGACAGTCGGACTCGGCGCCGACCCCGCCCGTACGTACGCCGAGTCCGCCGACCGCGTCGGCACCGCCTTCGCGGCCGCGGATGTGCTCGATCGACCGTTCGCGCTGCCCGAGATCTCCGCCGAGACCGACTTCCCGGGGCGTCAGGCGATCGGGTTCCACCTCGTCGACTATGTAGCCCACGGCTGGGACGTCGCCACCTGCCTGAACGTGCCCTTCCACCTTCCTGCCGACGTGCTCGAACTCGCCCTCCCGATCGCCGAGGCCGTCCCCGCCGGACCGGCCCGAACCGCACCCGGCGCGGCGTTTGCCCCGGTCGTCCCGATCGCGGACGACGCCGACCTCCTGACCCGAATCCTCGCCCGCCTCGGCCGCGCCTGACGCACGCCGCCGAATCAGCCCACGAGATCAGCCCACGAGGTAGGCGGAGGACACCCTTTTCGGGACGCACATGCACCAGGCTTCGATGACCAACTCTTCCATCTGGTCCGGATCGAGGACGTCGAGCCGGGCCTCGACCCACTGGAAGCGCAGTTCCGACGGCGCGGGAGGAAGAAGACATCCGGCTGGGCGGCGATGAGAGAATCGCGCTCGTCCTTCGGGAACCCGAATCCCATCTCGGTCTCGTCGCGGGTGAAGGCGACATAGACGATCTTGCCGACGCGGAACTTCACGCGATCGCGAATCAGGTGCTCCGAGGTGCGCGGGAGTGGGCCGGCGACGCGCCGGACGTCATCGACGGTGACCATGCCCGGAGGCTACCGCCGGGGTACGACATCTTCGGCGTCCGCTGACCGGCTCGGAGGCGGCCCGGCTCGGGGAGGCGGCCCGGCTCGGAGGCGGCCCGGCTCGGAGGCGGCCCCGGTCGGAGGCGGCCCGGATCGGAGGCGGCCCGGATCGGAGGCGGGCCGGCTCAGTGCGGCGTGGCCGGGGGTTCGGGCAGGCGCGTCGTGGGGTCCGCGGACTGGTCTTCCACCGCCTGCTGAGGGACCTTGGCCCGGAAGATGCGGTCGGGCGGCAGGCGGTACGTCGCGGCCTGAACCAGTTCGTCGGGGACGGTGTGCCGTCCGGTCGACTCGATCCCGGAGTCCGCGGCTGAGGGCGACGCCCAGACGTCGCCCTCCGACCCCGGGCGGGACGAGGAGCCGGATGTGGATTCGTGTGTCGCCGCCCGCCGGCGGCGCTCCCGGACCGAGGTTTCGGTGCTGCGCCACCACTCGTTCGGGTCGTCGACGACCGGTGGGACCGCATCCGGTGACCACGCTTGAGTCTCCGCCATCGGCGGCCGATCCGGTTCCTGGCGCGGCGCCGGCACAGTGACCCCAGCAGCGGCATCCGGACGGCACGACGGCCCTGAGCTGCGATCCGCCGCGGCCGGACCCGCAACCGCCGGACCCGCAACCGCCGACTCGCAACCGCCGGACTCGCAACCGCCGGACTCGCAACCGCCGGACTCGCAACCGCCGGATGGGCCGGGAGGACCAGAGGCACGACGTCTCCGTCCCGCTCCGCCGTGGCGGGAGACTGGTCGGTAATGAAGTGGGAGGCCGAGTTGGAGCGGACCGGCGCAGAACCGCCCGGCGAGCGCGACAACGGTATCGACGGCGCGCCGGCCGGCTGACGCGCGTACGGCGACGTCACCTCCCCGCCGGAGGAAGGCCGCGACGCCTCCGCGCCGGACGAAAGCACCGACGGCGGGACCGCAGGTGAAGCCGACCAGGGCCGGTAGGGCGACATGACGGCCGGCGCCTGGTACGGCGATGTCCCCGCCGCTGAGGGGAGCTGATACGGCACGGTGCCGGGCAAGGCGCTGCCGGCCGAAGACGACTCGTCTGCGAGCGCGCGGGACAGGCCGTCAGCAGTCATCGCCGGACCGTTGCCGGCCGCGGAACCGACCAGGGCGTCCAACCCCGGCAACCCGTCCGCGACCAGCGGGACACCGACGGCGCCGGCGGGGACGGCGCCGCTGACGGTGGCGGAGCCGCCGGCCGCCGGCCGGCGAGGGCCGATGACGCGAGCGGCCATGCTGAAGACGCTGCGCGTGGCGGTGTCGTAGCCGTCACGGTAGGCGTTGTCGCGATCCCGGCCGGTGCGCCACCACTGGTGGAGCCGGCCGCCGGCGTATCCGGTCGCACCGGCCACCAGCGCGAGCAGGATCACAATCAGCGTAAAACTCCCCGAGGCGGTCATTCTCCGATTGTGTCCACATGGATAGATCGGGAGCTATGGCCCGTTTGACGTAACCCGAACGATCTAACTCGACGGTTCAATGTGGGACGCAGTGTGGCTCGATCCGGAGTCCGGCAACGCGTTCTGCCTGTCCACCGGCCCGAGCAAGGAGGCGATCATGCGGGTTCACGAGCGCACGGGAACCCCCACCAGGAGACCACCGGGTCCGGAGCATGACCGCTGTCGCGATCGTCAGTGCGGGAAACCGGTTGCCGGCCTCGGCCGGCGCTGCCGAGGCCGATGTGGTGCTGTCGGTGACACCGCCGCGGCACGCGCGGGGAGCACCCGGTCGGATGTCCCCCTCCGCATGCCGGCGCCTTCTACCGCCGGCACCACGACCCTCGGGCCTGCCCGGGCGGCAACGTTGATGATCGCGCGCGATGTCATACTGACGTCCCCGGTCAGCAGAGTCTTCGGAGCGCCATGACCGCAACCGGCCCCGTCGACGGGACCGTCACCGCCCGCCGGCCGACGCTGACGCAGGTCGCCGCGCTCGCCGGCGTGAGCCTGAAGACGGCGTCGCGGGCGCTCAACCGCGAGCCCAACGTCGCTGAGGCCACCGGCCGCCGGGTGCACGAGGCCGCCGACGTGCTCGGCTATCGCCTGAACGGGATCGCCCGGGAGCTGCGCCGCGGTGCCACCTCGGCGCTGGTCGGGCTGATCAGCGGGGACCTGCGCAACCCGTTCTACTCCGCCGTGGCCAGCGGCCTGGAACGCGAGTTGCGTCAGCACGGCCTCCAGCTGGTCACCGCCAACAACGACGAGGACGCCGAACTCGAACGCGCCCTGGTGGACGCATTCCTGGAACGCCGGGTCCGCGCGCTGATCGTGGTGCCCAGCGGTGACCAGCACGACTACCTGGAGCTGGAAGGAACCCGCGGCGTGCCGGTGGTGTTCCTGGACCGGCCCCCGGACGGCCTGGTCGCCGACGCGGTGCTGATCGACAACACCGGCGGCGCTCGTACGGCGGCTTCGCACCTGCTGGCCGGTGGTCATCGGCGGATCGCGCTGGTCGCGGACCTGGCCCGCACGGCACCTCAGCGCGGCCGCATCGAAGGTTTCGTCCAGGCCATGGCCACCGCCGGCAACACCGAGTGGGAACCCTTCCTGCGGACCGACGTGCACGACGCCGTACGAGCGGAAGCAACCGTCCGCGAGCTCCTCAACCGCGACGACCCGCCGACGGCCCTGCTCACCGCCAACAACCGGCTGACCACGGGCGCGCTGCGGGCCCTGCGCGACCAGCCGGACCCACCCGCGCTGGTCGGCTTCGACGACTTCGATCTGGCCGACGTGCTCGGCACCACGGTGATCGCCCACGACCCGGTGGCCATGGGCCGTGAGGCGGCGAGGGTGGCCGACCGCCGCATCCGGGGAGACCACCGCCCCGCTCAGACCATCATCATCCCGACCACGTTGATCGCCCGCGGTTCGGGCGAACGGCCGCCCCGCTGATCCGTTCCCGCGTTCTCGGTGGCGTCGGGCGATGAACGGGACATGGGCGTGCGGTAAGCCCGGGGGACCCGCCTGACTACGCGAGAACCGCAGGTGGGACGTAAGGTGTCCGGCGTGACCGCGGAGATCGCCGAACCGGGCGACGCCCCCATCCGGCGAACCGACGTGACTGTCGCGTCGGCCGACGAGGCCCGCCGGGAAGCCCGGGCCGCCGCCCGCCGTGCCGAGGTCACCCTTCAGCTCATCGCGATCACTCTGCTCTGGCTGGTCCTGGTCTCGCTGCTGCTCGGCTTCGGCCTCACCACGCAAGACCCCGGAACGAGCAACGTCCTGGCCGCGCTGGTCGCGGTGGTCATCCCGTTCACCGGCGCAGTGCTGGCCACCAAGGCCAAGATGCCGATCCTCGGCGGCGTCTTCGCCGCCCTCACCCTGGCCGCGGCCGGCCTCGTGATCCTGATCCCCGCCCTCGGCCTCGTCTGGTGGATGACCTGACCAGCGCGGATGGAGACGGACCGGGTGACGGCCGTGCTCAGTCCGGCGCCGTTTGGCGATCGGGGCCTTGCTGGACGATTCGGATGGCATTGCCGAAGGGGTCCCGGAGGCCCATGTCGGTGCCGTAGAAGTGGTCGGTGGGTTCCTGGGTGAAGTCGGTGACCCCGCGGGCCTTGAGGGTCTCGTACAGGCCGTGGACGTCGTCGGTGTTGAGGACGAGGCCGTTCAGCGCGCCCTTCGTGATCAGCTCGCGGATCAGCTCGGCCGTCGCCTCGTCGTGCAGCGGCGGGCCCGGCTGCTCCAGGGAGATCTCGGTGCCGCCGTTGCCGGGGACGCGGACGGTCAGCCAGCGGTAGGAGCCCTGCTGGACGTCGTTGCCCTTCTCCAGCCCGAGCTTGCCGACGTAGAACTCCAGCGCTTCGTCCTTGTCGGGGACATAGATGGACATGACGTTGAGCTTCGTGATCATGTGGGTTCGCCTCTGCCATCGGTGACGGGAACGTGATCAGGGTAGAGAAACCGGCTCGGCGGCGGCTTCTCCGAAACTGCTCGAGGCCGGGTGTTCGCCATCTGGACGCAGCTGGGCACGACGACGGGGCCGTGGCCGTGGCGGTAACCCGACGGCGTCTCCCCGACGATCCGGCGGAAGGTCCGGCTGAACGTTCCCAGGCTGGTGAAGCCGACGTCGAAGCACACCTCGGTGACGCTCCGGCGGGTCTCGCGCAGCAGGAACATCGAGCGCTCCACCCGCCGCCGCTGAAGGTAGCGGTGCGGCGTTTCGCCGAACACCGCGCGGAAGCAGCGGCTGAAGTGCGCCGGCGAGATGTGGGCGACCGCCGCGACCGCACGGACGTCGAGCGGCTCCGCGTACGCGCGGTCCATCGCATCGCGGGCGCGGAGCAGACGCCGGTTCAGATCCTCGACCTCTCGGCTCACTCCGCCGATGCTATGAACCGGCACCCGTCTACGGTACGGATCGGCGGGGCGCAGAATGGTCGGATGGCCGCGAAGAGTGGGGTGGAGCGGGACGGCGTCACGCTGACGAACCTGGACCAGGAGGTCTTCCCGGGGGCCGGGGCGACCAAGCTCGACCTGATCGATTACTTGGACGCGATGCGCGACCGGATCCTGCCGGTGCTGCGGGACCGTCCGCTCTCGGTGGTCCGGGTGCTGCGTGGCCAGGACAAGTTCATGCAGAAGAACCTGCCGAAGTACACGCCGGACTGGGTGTCGCGGGTCGAGGTCTGGGCCGAGGCGTCGCACCGGGAGGTGTCGTACGCGCTGTGCAACGACCGCCGGACGCTGCTGTGGTTCGGCAACCAGCGCGCCGTCGAATATCACCCGACGCTGGGGCGGGCCGACCAGCCGCAGCGGCCGACCCACCTGATCATGGACCTGGATCCACCCGAAGGCGGATCCTTCGATCTGGTCGCCGGGGCCGCCCGGCTGATCAAGCAGGTGCTCGACGACGTCGGCATGGCCGGCGCGGTGAAGACGAGCGGTTCCAAGGGGGTGCACATCTTCGTGCCGCTGGCCGGCGCGGCGGTGGAGGACGTCGCCGCGGCCACCCGGGCGCTGGCGGCGCGGGCCGAGCGGCTCGACCCGGAGTTGGCCACCACCGCCTTCATTCGTGCGGACCGGCACGGCAAGGTGTTCCTGGACTCGACCCGGGCCGGCGGCGCGACCGTGGTGGCGGCGTACAGCCCACGGGTCCGGCCCGGCCTGACGGTGTCCTTCCCGATTGCGTGGGACGATCTCGACACGGTGAAACCGAGCGACTTCACCGTGCACACGGCGCCGGGCATTATCCAGAACACCGACCCGTGGGCCGAGGCGATGCCGGAGCCCCAGACCCTCGACGCCGGCCTGGTCGAGGAGGGCCACACCATCCCGATCGCCCGCGTGGCCGCCATGCATGAGGGCAAACGCCGCGCCGCGAAGGCCCGGAAGGGTTAGAGCGGGTCGGTGCGCATCCGCCACGCGTCGCCGATGAGCTCGGCCAGCCGCGGCACGGTGACCTGGTCCAGCCGGAGCATCACCAGCGGCAGGCCGTCGTAGCCCCGCTCGGTGAAGAACAGCTCGGGCTCACCGAGCACCAGCGCCTGCTTCTCGAGTTCGTCGCCGACGAAGAGCACCGCGATGTCGGTGCGGATGACCCGGCGCTGACCGGGCTTGCGCTCCGGGTACGACCAGACGAAGCCCTTGTCGTGCACCCGGAAGTCGAAGCCTTCGCTCTCGACCTCCACCACGTCGGGCAGCGCCGTGGCCAAGCGCCGGACGTCGTGCTGGTCGGCCATGGCGACAGGTTACGACGTCACGCGCCGGCCAGCTCCAGCCGGTCGCCGGCCTGCGCGAGGACGGCCGACTGAGCCACCGGCGGCTCGTCCCGCAGGATCTCGGCGCGGGCGTTGTGCAAGGCGAGCCAGAGGCCGGCGGCCCAGGCGATCTCGATCTCCTGGTCGTCGAAGCGTCGGCCGCGTTCCTCCTGGTACGCGTCCAGAAAGGCGACCGAGCTGGCCAGCGGCGCCAGGGTGGGCGCAGCGGAACTGGCGAACGCCCCGGAGGCCGCCCCGGCCAGAGTGGCCTCGGGCAGCCAGGCCAGGCTGTCCCAGTCGTGCACGACGTACGGCTCGGGGCCGTGCCAGCGCAGGTTCTGGCTCTCCCAGTCGGCGTGCCCGAGCACCCGCGGGAGCCACATCGCGGCCATCCGGGCGCGCACCCGCCGGAACGCATCGACGAGGTGGTCCGGCATCGAAAGCCCGGGCTCGGGCGGGTACTCGTCGTCCCAGCGCAACCACTCCGGGCTGGGCAACGGCGGCGCCACCGCGCCGGGCGCGGATCCACCCACTTCGACGTCGGCGGCCAGGGTGATCATCCGGGCGAGCAGCCGGGCGAAGCGCTCGGCCGTCTCCATGTCGTCGCCGAGGTCGATCTCACCACCGGGGAACCACACCTCGGCGTGCCGGGCGATTCCGTTGTGGACCGTGATGCCGGTCAGCGGCGCCGCCGCCGGAAAGCCCTGCTCGGCCAGCGTGCGCTGGACCTCGACGCAGGTCGCGGCCCGACCGTGCTGGTCGGGCCGGGATTTCACCGCCACGGCGCGGCCGTCGTCGAGCCGCACGCCCAGCACGTCCGACCTGTGCTGCGAGCGGTGCAACACCTCGACCGGCGCGGCACCCAGGTGGTCACGGCACCAGCCGGGCGCCCATCCGGGGAGATCCATTCGGACCATGCTGCCACATTTCGGCGAACGTCCGCGGGGCGCTCGCAAAGCGACTCCAGGACCGTGATGACATCGATGTCACCGCGCCTCTTGCATATCGATACAGCTACCCCAGACGATGTATCAGGAGTGTTACGCGCGCAGGTAACGGAGGAGAACGCATGCATCGGTCTCGATGGGACGTCGCCCTGCTGCCCCTTGTCCTGGTCGCCGCGGTGGCCACGTTCGCGAGCCCGGCGCAGGCCGCCGCGCCGGACCGCTTCGCATCGTCGTTCGAGACCGGCGACCCGCAGCCCACGTGGACCGACACCGTCGACACGGACGCCGCCGGCCACGACCGCAGCAGCGGCGTCGACGGCAACGTGGTGACCGGCATGCCGGGCTCGCTGCGCGCGGACGTCCTCGCGATCGAGGTCAACGCGCAGCCCAACGCCAACGAGAACGGCAACAACCTCAACGACGGCGACTCGGCCACCAAATGGCTGGTGGACACGCCGACCAGTTGGGCGCAGTACACCCTCAACGCCTCGAAGACCGTGGTGAAGTACGCGCTGACCTCGGCCAACGACTCCCCCCAGCGCGACCCGAGCGACTGGACGCTGCAGGGGTCGGCCGACAGCGGGGCCACCTGGACCACCGTCGACACCCAGACCGGCCAAAGCTTCGACCAGCGGTTACAGACCAAGACGTACGACGTGGCCCACCCCGGCGAGTTCACCGTCTACCGTCTCGCCATCACCGGCCATCCGTCCGGGGACCTGACCCAGCTGGCCGAGCTCGAACTGGCCGACGGCAACGTGACCGCACCGCCGGCCGGGCCGATGCAGAGCCGGATCGGCACGGGGCCGGCCAGCTCCCCCACGGCCAAGGCGGGCGCCGGGTACAGCGGGGTCAAGGCGTTCCAGATCAGCGGGCGGCACACCGCGACCGGCCGGGCGTACTCGTACAACAAGGTCTTCGACGTCGATCTGGCCGTCACCGCCGACACTCAGCTGTCGTACCTGGTGCTGCCCGAGTTGAACCGCGACGACCTGAGCAATCCCGCCACCTACACCGCGGTCGACCTGGCCTTCACCGACGGCACGTACCTGTCCGGCCTGAACGCTCGTGACCAGCACGGCGTGGTGGTCAGCCCGGCCGCCCAGGGCGCGTCGAAGACGCTGTACACCGCGCAGTGGAACAAGCGGATCAGCCGGATCGGGGACGTGGCCGCGGGCAAGACGATCGACCGGATCCTGGTCGGGTACGACAAGCCGACCGGTCCGACCACCTTCCGCGCCTGGTTTGACGACATCACCGTCACGAACGCGGCCGCACCGAAGCCGAAGACCCACCTGTCCGACTACGCCGAGACCCGGCGGGGCACGCTGAGCTCCGGTGACTTCTCCCGCGGCAACAACTACCCGGCGACCGCGGTGCCGCACGGCTTCAACTTCTGGACGCCGGAGACCGACGCCGGCTCGACCAGCTGGCTCTACCAGTGGTCGCGGCAGAACAACGCGGACAACCGGCCGGCCATCCAGGCGTTCGCCGCCAGTCACGAGCCGAGCCCGTGGATGGGTGACCGGCAGACGTTCCAGTTCATGCCGTCGGATGCGGCCGGGGTGCCGAACCCCGACCGTACGGCCCGGGCTCTGCCGTTCTCGCACGACCACGAGATCGCCAAGCCGTACTACTACGGCGTGACGTTCGACAACGGGATGAAGACCGAGCTGGCGCCGACCGACCACGCCGCGCTGATGAAGTTCACCTTCACCGGCGACAGCTCGAACCTGATCCTGGACAACGTCAACGGCAACGCCGCCTACACCATCGACGCCGCGAACCAGGCCATCACCGGCTGGTCCGACGTCAACAGCGGCAGCCTGTCGGCCGGCTTCACCCGGATGTTCCTGTACGCCACTGTGGACTCTCCGGTCGCGTCCAGCGGCATGCTGCCGACCGGCAACCGCCCGGCCACCGGTTACCTGAAGTTCGACACGTCGGTCCAGAAGACCGTCACCATGCGGGTGGCCACCTCGCTGATCAGCGTCGACCAGGCCAAGCGCAACCTCGACCTGGAGATCGCCCCGGACGCCACGCTCGGCCAGGTGCGGGCGGCGGCGCAGAAGCAGTGGGACGACAAGATGCACATCGTCCAGGTGCAGGGCGCGTCCGAGGACCAGCTGACCACCCTCTACTCCAACCTGTACCGGTTGTTCCTCTACCCCAACTCCGCGTACGAGAACACCGGCACCGCCGACGCGCCCGTGTACAAGCACACGGTGCAGTCGGCGGTGACCAGCCCGGCCAGTACGGCCACCGCGACCGGGGCGCCGGTCAAGGACGGGAAGGTGTACGTCAACAACGGGTTCTGGGACACGTATCGGACCACGTGGCCCGCGTATTCGCTGCTGACCCCGACCGAGGCCGGCCAGATGGTGAACGGGTTCGTGCAGCAGTACTCCGACGGCGGATGGATCTCGCGCTGGTCGTCGCCCGGATACGCCAACCTGATGGTCGGCACGAGTTCCGATGTGGCCTTCGCCGACGCGTACCTCAAGGGGGTGCCGGGGCTGGACGCGAAGGACGCCTACGCGGCCGCGATCAAGAACGCCACCGTGGCCCCGCCCAATGACAACGTCGGCCGCAAGGGGCTCGCCACCTCGATCTTCAAGGGCTACACGCCGGACAACGTGACCGGCGAGGCGATGTCGTGGGCGATGGACGGCTACATCAACGATTTCGGCATCGCCGACATGGCGACCGCGCTCGCGGCCCAGGCGAAGGCTCACGGCGGCCCCGACGCGCAGCAGTACAGCGACGAGGCGGAATACTTCCGCAACCGGGCGCAGAACTACGTGAACATGTTCGACCCGTCGGTGCAGTTCTTCCAGGGCAAGGACTCATCCGGCAACTGGCGGCTCGGCCCGGACGACTACGACCCGCGCGTGTGGGGATACGACTACACCGAGACCGACGGCTGGAACATGGCCTTCCACGTGCCGCAGGACGGGCAGGGGCTGGCCAACCTGTACGGCGGGAAGGCGGCGCTGGCACAGAAGCTGGACACGTTCTTCGCCACGCCGGAGACGGCCACCTTCGGCGGCTCGTACGGCGGCACGATCCACGAGATGCTCGAAGCCCGCGATGTCCGGATGGGACAGTGGGGTTTCAGCAACCAGCCGTCACACCACATCCCGTACATGTACGACTACGCCGGCCAGCCGTACAAGACCCAGGCGCTGGTACGGGAGGCGATGTCGCGGCTGTACGTGGGCAGCGAGATCGGTCAGGGCTATCCCGGCGACGAGGACAACGGCGAGATGAGCGGCTGGGGCATCTTCAGCGCGCTCGGGTTCTACCCGCTGCAGATGGGCCGCCCGGCCTATGCGATCGGCTCGCCGCTGTTCACCAAGGCCACGGTGAACCTGGAGAACGGCAAGCGGATCGTCGTCAACGCGCGGAACAACAGCGCGACCAACGTGTATGTGCAGTCGCTGAAGGTGAACGGCAAGGCGTACACGTCGACGTCCCTGCCGCACTCGCTGCTGGCCGGCGGGGCCACGCTGGACTTCACGATGGGCGCCAAGCCCTCCGCGTGGGGCACCGGGGCCGGTGACGCGCCGCCGTCGATCACCAAGGGTTCGGCGGTGCCGGCGCCGCTGGCCGACCTGACCGGCACGGGCAAGGGCACGGCGAGCGACCCCACATTGGTGGACAACACGTCAGCCACCCGGGTGGTGTTCCCGTCGAAGACGCCGACCTGGTCGTACACCTTCAATTCGGCCGGTGAGCGGGCCGAGTACTACACGCTGACCTCGGGCGCGGCCGCCGGGGATCCGACGGCGTGGCGGGTGCAGGGCTCGTACGACGGAGCCGTCTGGACGACGCTCGACGAGCGGTCGGGACAGACCTTCCCGTCCCGGCTGCAGACCCGGCCATTCAAGATCACCAAGCCGGGTACGTACAAGTACTACCGGATCGCGATCACCGCCAACACCGGCGAGGCGAGCACCACGCTGGCCGAGGTGGAACTGCTCGGACACGCACGGCCGGCCTGCACCACTACCATCGGCGACACGATCAAGGGTTCGATCACGGTCAAGTCCGGGGTCGCCTGCCTGACCGCCTCGGCGTCGGTGAGCGGCGACGTGACAGTGCAGAAGGGCGCGTCGCTGCGGATCACCGGGGCGACCGTGAAGGGCAACGTGACCGCCACGAAAGCGGCCGCGGTGTCGGTGCTCGGCGCCACCGTCAACGGCAACCTCACCATCACCGGCTCGGGCCCGGTCAGCGTCGAGGCCACCCACGTCCGCGGCACGGTCCACCTGAGCTCGAACGCCACCTCCACACTGGTCTCGGCGAACACGGTCAAGGCCGACCTGAAGTGCTCGGGCAACACTCCCTCGCCGGTCGACAACGACCTGCCGAACACCGTGCGGGGCAGCAAGACCGGTCAGTGCAAGGCGCTCTGACCGGCGGATGCGAACGGCGCGCCGCGACCCGGCCGGGTCGCGGCGCGTTGTGTCCGGTACCGGCGGAACCCGAGTCGCAGCCACGACACTGCGATTGACCTGGGCCGCCCGGACGCGGAAGCTTCGGTGATCATCACGTGTCGCGAGGCGGTGGCGTCGTGCATCTCCAGCTCGCAAGCCGGCCGGACGTCGACCGGGCGCTCGGCCTCGCCGGTTGGCTGAACCGGCCGGGCGTCCGCGATGTGGACCTGTCCCTCGCCGGCCTCGATCCGGCCCAACGGGCGCAGCGGGCCGAACTCATCCGCCGTCTGTTCAACGACTGCGGTTGCGCCGCCGGGACGGTGGCGTTCCTCGCGGCGGCGGCACTCGCTCTGGTGATCCGGGTCGCCGGAAGTGGCTGGGACTGGCGGTCGCTCGGCCTTGCGGCGGGTGCCGGGGTGGGCGCCGCCGTTGCCGGCAAGCTCGGCGGGCTCGCCTGGAGCAGGCATCGGCTGCGAACCGAACTCCGGCGGCTCGGTGCCCTGTCGAGCACGTTCTGACTGCGGGGAGATCGCCATGGCTCTCGAGTGCACCCAGATCCAGGAATGGATCGAGGAGCAGGTGTCCCAGCCGGTCGAGGAGTGGGAGGAACATCAGGAGCAACAGTGCAAGGACTACCCCTGGTACGACCCGCGGGGCTGGGTGTGCTGGATCGTGACCTCCTTCGTGAAGGTCGTGCGGTGGATCCTGGTGACGGTCGGCAAGTGGGTGACCCGCACGGTGTGCACGCTCACCGGTGTGCTCATCGACCTGGTCGAGGATGTGATCGGCGGCCTGTGGGACATCATCGCCGGTCTCGTCACCTTCGACTGGCGGCGGATCCTGGACGGCCTCCTGCGTCTCGGCATCGGCATCGTGCTCGGCGTCATCCGCCTCCTGCGGGTCGTGCTGCTCGGCGACACCATCCAGTTCATCATCGACGAGATCAACCGGGCCCGGCTGCGCGACTACGTCCTCGGCCTCCTGGAGGCCAAGTACAGCGGCGACACCCTCGAGGAGATCGAGGACGCCATCCGGCTGAATCACGGCGCGTTCGGGTTGAGGCTGAAGGCGACCGCGAACCGGACGTTTCTCGACTCGGAAACACCGTCGCCGCAGGAACCCGGAGTCCCGAACCTCGTCGTGCTGCACGAGAGCGGGCAGATCAACCTCCGCGCCCTCTGCGGATTCGCGTTCCCGGACGGCTTCTGGAACCGCAAGCGCTACAAGACCCTGAAGAAGGGCATCCATGCCGGCGGGGGTGGCGGTGAACCCGAGAATCCCATCTCCGAGGACGAGCTGAACACCTACCTCGGCTCGCGCGGCACGGACGGCCCCGCCTTCGTCGTGCTGTGCATGCGGGACGGCGTCCTGGACGACAAGATCTCGACCGCCGAGGAAAAGGGCCGCCAGCTCGCCGTGATGCTCGACTTCGACACGACGACGGTCGAGGTGACCACGCCGGAGCACATCATTCACCACGGATACGACCTGGACGCGGAGCCGGCCCAGGCGCGTTTCCTCATCGAGGTGGTCGGACGCGCGGACCGTACGGTCGACGACGCCGCGGCTGTCGAGCAGTTGTGTCATCCGGTGACGGTCGGCGTGTTCGGATACACCGACACCCTTCGCGGCCTGACCGTCAACATCCGGGCCAGCAAGTGCGGGCTGGACGCCAACAAGGCGTCGGGCGTCACCTTCATCGACAACATTCCGGACGCCATCTGGAAGTACGTTCCCATTCACGAGCTGGGGCACTACTTCGGCCTGTGCCATGTGGACGGAGTGGACCACATCATGTTCTCGCCCAAGACGAACAGCTGGTGGCGGGGGTGGTCGCTGCCACGGGGACTGCTGAACGTCTACCTCCAGGGGGAACCATCGTTCTTCTTCGACGAGGCGAAACAGGCCTGGGCCTACATCGTGGCCAACTTCGACGCGCAGTGTCTCGGGGCCAAAGAGGCACCCCCGCCGATCGGGCTAGTCTGAGCGGCATGTCATCTGATCAGCGGTGGGACACGGTCTCCGCCACGGACATCGGCACGCTGGCCACGATCAAGCGGGACGGCCGGCCGCAGCTGTCCGATGTCAACTACACGATCGACCCGGAGACCCACGTCATCCGCATCTCCACCCGCACCGACCTGGCCAAGGCGGCCAACCTGCGGCGCGACCCGCGGGTCAGCCTGCACGTGGGCGCGCCCGGCGGCGCCGGTTACGTCGTGGTCGAGGGGACGGCCGAGCTGTCCCCGGTGTCGGCCGACGAGCACGACGCCACCGTCGACGAGCTGGTCGAGGTGTACCGACTGGTCGGCGGCAAGGAGCACCCGGACTGGGACGAGTACCGCCGGGCCATGGTCGCCGACGGACGCGTGGTGCTGCGCATCTACCCCGAGAGGTTGTACGGCTGGGTCATGGGCTGATGGCATCGATCAAGAATGTGGTGGTCGACTGCCCCCGGCCCGCGGCCCTGGCCCGGTTCTGGGCGCAGGTGCTCGACGGATACCAGGTCGTGCCGTACGACCGGGCCGAGCTCGACCGGCTCCGGCCACAGGAATCGACGACCCTGAGGACGACCCGACGGTGCTGGTCGACGCCGGTCCGGGGCGTCCCCGGTTCTTCTTCGTCATAGTGCCGGAACCGAAGACGGTGAAGAACCGGCTGCACCTCGACCTGCGCGCCGACGCCCCCGCGGTCGAGATCATCCGCCTGGTCGGGCTGGGGGCGCGGGTGACCGCCGAGCAGGACCGCCTGACCGTCCTTGAAGACCCGGAGGGCAACTAGTTCTGTCTACTGAATTAGTCCGGCTACGGCGTCCGGCCGGTCGATCGGCAGCAGGTTCGCACAGCGGTCCAGCACGACGCCGCGCAGGCCGGCATCGGCCAGGAGCTAATGTTAATCAGCCTCTATGGCTTCGAGGAAGCGATACATCCCGGATGACGGGTTATCATGAGGAAAGGTAGTACCAGCGGATCTGTGGCTCTTTTCAAGGGCCTTTGCGCGGCGAGCAGCCTCCTTCCTCAACGGCATATATGCGATCGCCTCGATGCTCTTTCCCGGCCGTTTATCGAAGGCTCGACTAATCCGCTGAGCAGTCTTCGTATCTACGAACACCGTGTGTGCCTCGTGATGCAGAATTAGCCAAATCTCGAAGCACGGATTCGAGATGGCCACTTCAATTGCGTTTGAACTGGCCAAATTGATAGCCTTTGCGAGGCTTTGATGATGCTCTGGCCACTCTACATCGAACAAACACCAACACTCATCAACCTCCGGATCTCTTTTCCGTTCGACCGCCATCTCCACCAGCGTAATGGGCGCTCCTTGTTCTGGATGTATCTCGATGCTCAGCGCTGCGTTTCCTGTCACACTCGGAAGCTTCTTCAGACCATTCACGTAGTCCGGCTCAGAGCTTTTGCCTTCTGCGAATACCACAATTGTACGAAGCTCTGAACGGTACTCGACCGATCGCCTGAGGGGCTTACCTGCTTGACGCCGCGGCCTCATCCAGTCAGCCAATCAATTTGAGAGCACGTAGGAGCTGAGCCTGATCAACCTGAGGTAAGGCACCGAAACGTCCATGGAGGTAGGCATTCTCTAGATTTTGGGATCTCCGTACCCGTTCACCAGCGAACTCCGCGAGCGCTCCGAGCCGCGTGGAGCCGGCTTCCCTCTTTTCCGTGAGCCAGACTTCATCCCTGTTCAGGTGGCCAAGAAGACTGGTGTCATGCGATGTGAAAATCAGCTGCGCGCCGAGCGGGTTCAGAGTTTGACTACCGAAGATGCGAAGAAGCTCAGCAGACAGAGTCGGGTGCAAGCTGGCGTCAAGCTCGTCAAAAACGATCACTGACCCAAAATGCAGAGCGGTCAGTAGTGGGCCGATGAGATTAAACCAGGTCCGCGTGCCTTCGGACTCCGAGTTGAAGGCAAGGGGCATGGAACCTCCAGCCGCTTTGTGGAGCAACTTGACGCGACGAACTGCCCTTGTGTCACTGACCTCTGCAAATGCTACTTCCGGCTGCTCGATTGTCACATCTTCGATACCTAGATCAGCAAGGCGAAGCATTGCGAGCGCTTTCTCACGCTCATTCGGAACCTCCTCAGACGACGTAAAGAGGTCAGCCTGTTCCGCATCATCGAACCACTGCAGGGTCGGTCGCGCTATCAGTTGAGGTCGCACTCGCCGGGTGACTCCGGTACGAATACCGAACGTTTGCATGCGCGAGAATGTTAAGGCGAAATCACTGATAAGAGCCTCGTCAAAACGACGCGCTACCGTGAGCGCCAACGTTCGATTCGTTAGCAGTTCGCGAGTGCCCGAAACGGCACCTAGGCCGCGTTGGATCTTGAGTTCCAAGCCCTCGCGCTCAAAGAGCCGTCGTCGCTTCTTCTCCGGGTAATGAAATAGGGCTTCGTAATGCACCTTTTCGGTATCGAGCTCGAGAATATATTCGAAGCGAATGCCTTCAATCGTCGCCTCGTAAACGAACTCGGTTGTCCGTAATTGGGCTGGCCCGAACGCAAACTGCTCAAGCGGGATCCGATCCTCCCAAAAGCGCAATGAGCCTAATACAGCCTCACTGAGCCACGTCAGGGCACCAACAATGTTGGATTTACCCGACGCATTCGGGCCAAAAATGGCAGCACGCGTGAGCAGACTCTCGCCTAGGTACTCCTCGCGCCGCGCCTGCTCCCGGTCACGATCGACGGCGACCATCGAGAGCTCTACAGGCTCATCGATTGATCGGAAGTTCGAAACCTCAAACCTGATCAACACGACCTGAGCTTACCCGGCGTCGCATCTGTCGACACGCCCTATTTCTCGTGCGAAACCGCCAAAATGTGCCTCCTGCTGACGTTGTCTCCGGGCTGATAGCGAGCCGCCGGGCTGACGGCGGACGCGACGCCACAATCAAGACAGCGTGACCGCGTAGAGGTGGAGTCGCGGGTCGTCCGGCAGGGTCAGCGACCGGATCTGCTTGCCCGCCGGGATCGGCAGGGCAACCGCGTACAGGTTGACCGGCGGCCCGTCGACGCCCTGGCCGGCCTTGATTCGATGCGGCATGGCGAGCACGGTGGTCGTGCCCGGAGCCGCCGTCCCGCACCAGTCGCCGATGGTCACCGTGGTGTCGGCCGAGGTGCCGTCGGTGTAGCCGGCGGTCAGCGCGACCGTGGCCGGCCCGCTGTAGGCGGTGGCGACCACGTTCACGGTTCCTGAAGGTGGCAGCACCAGCGACTGACCGGTGGCCTGGACGAAGTTCTTGGCGGTGCCGGTCGGGTCGGGTGCGGCGTAGGTGATGCCGTCCCACGTCACCGGGCCGGCCGGCGGCAGCAGGTCGGCGTCGTAGCTCCAGCCGCCGCCGTCGAAGTTGCCCTGATCCGGGGCGGCCACGGTGGCTGTGCCGTCGACGGTGCGCTCGCCGGCCAGGTCGACCGGGCACTCGTCGCCGACGTGGGCGGCACACGTCAGCGGCGGGGCGACCGTCACCGTGGCGGTGCGGGTGACCGTGTTCGGGCCGGTGACGGTCACCGTGACCGGATAGTCGCCGGGGGCGACCGAGGCCGGCGCCGTCACCGTGACGGTCGCGGTCGCCGAAACGGGCAGCCGGCCCGAGACGACCGGGAGGATCCGCGGCGACACGCTGACCGTCCAGCCTGCGGGGCCGGTGGCCGACACCCGGGGCGCGGCGATCAACGGCGCCTGGGCGACGACATCCACGGTGAACGTCACCGCGGCGGACGCGTCCCCGGACGGCAACGCCGCGGCCGCCGGGTGCAGGGTCGCGTCGACGTGGCGGCGGCCGTCGGCGGGCGCATGGTTCACCGACGGCGGCTGGGCCGCGACCGAGGTGCCCCAGCGGGACGGCTCAGAGCCGACGGTGTACGCGAGCGTGCCGCCGCGGGCGACGTCCGACCAGTTCACCCACGTCTTCGTCAGCGGCCGCCCGTCCAGGCGGGCGCGCTGAATGTAGCGGTTGCCGTCGGTGACCCCGGGCGCGGTGATCCGCAGCGGGCCGCCCGCGGTGCGCACCGTCGCCGACGGGAACTGGGGGCTGGACACGGTCAGGACATTGCTGCCGCTCATCGTGGGGTAGAGGCCGAGCGACGAGAACACGTACCAGGCGCTCATCGTGCCCAGGTCGTCGTTGCCGGTCATGCCGTCCGGGCCGGTGGTGAACAGCGTCATCGCCGCCCGTACGACCGTGGCGGTCTTCGCCGGGTCGCCCGCCCACAGGTACATGTACGGGGCCAGCAGGTCGGGCTCGTTGTTCGGGTTGTAGGTCGGCTTGGCGTAGTAGTCGTACGGGCTGGCGATCCAGTCGTTGCGAGCCGTGCCGGCGGGGTCGGTGAGCAGTTTGCCGTACGCGAAGAACGAGTCCAGCCGCTTCTCCGTCGCCGCCCGGCCGCCCATCAGCGACACCAACCCGGCCGGGTCCTGCGGCACCAGCCACTGGTACTGGTACGCGCCGCCCTCGTGGAACTGCTCATCCGCGGCCACCGGGTCGTACGGCGTGAGCCACGTCCCGTCCACGGTCCGGGGCCGGAACTGCTTGCCCGCCGAATCCCACAGATTCCGGTACCACTGGCCCCGGCCGGCGAACATCGTCGCGTCTGCGCGGTGGCCCAGCCCGGCGGCCATCAGCGCCAGCGCGGCGTCGGCGGCCGAGTACTCCAGCGTGGCCGAAGCGGGGTGGGTGCAGTCGTTGTCCCCGCCCTTGGACCGGCAGTCGGTGCCGACGGTGAGCCCGGACGGGATGTACCCGCGCTGCTGGTAGTAGTCGATGCCGGTCCGGCCGTTGTACGGCGAACTCGCCGGCGGCTGGCTGGTGGCGTTGGCCTTGAGCAGCGCGTACGCCTCGTCCTCGTGACCGCGCAGCAGGCCCTTGGACCAGGCCTCGACCAGGAACGGGGTGACCGGGTCACCGGTCATGATGTTGGTCTCGCTGTTGACCAGCGCCCAGCGCGGCAACCATCCGCCGTCCCGCCCGATCGCGACCACGCTCAGCGCGACGTCCCTGGCCACGTCCGGCCGCAGCAGTTCGAGGAGCTGGTTCTGCGGTCGGTAGGTGTCCCACAACGAGAAGTTCTGGTACGGCGTGTAACCGCTCGCGGTGTGCACGGCCCGGTCGAAGCCGACGTACGAGGAGTCCACGTCGCCGGCCAGGTTCGGGTGCAGCAGCGAGTGGTACAGCGCGGTGTAGAAGACGCCCCGCCGCTCGGCCGTGCCCCCGCCGATCTCGATACGGTTCAGCTCGCTCGCCCAGGTGGCCCGCAGCGCGGCGCGGGTGGCGTCGAAGTCGTACCCGTCGCCGGTCTCGGCGGCCAGGTTGGCGCGGGCGCCGGCCAGGCCGGTGTACGAGAGACCGACCTTGACCACCACGTCCCGGTCGGCGGTCGCGTCGAACGTGACGTACGCGCCGTTGCCCCCGGTGCCGCCCGCGTCCCGGCTGCCCGGCGCGACCGTCGCACCGCGCCAGGTGCCGAAGGCGGCGAACGGACGATCGAAGCTGGCCGTGAAGTACACGGTGTGGTCGTCGTGGCCGGCGCAGAAGTTGCCGGCGTGCACCCGGCCCTCGAGCGTCCGGTCGCCGACCACGTGGATGTCCGAGTCGAACACCGTCTGGTTCGCCCGGCCGGTGTTGAACAGGACATCGGCGGCGCTCGTGGCCGGGAAGGTGTACCGCTGCCAGCCCGTCCGAGTGGTGGCGGTGAGCTCGGCGGTGGTCTGGTAGCGCGACAGGCCGACCCGGTAGTAGCCCGGCGACGCCTCCTCGTCGGCGTGGGAGAAGCCGGACAGGTAGGAATCCGGGTCGCCGGACAGCACCGCGCCGGTGGTCGGCATGATCGGCAACTCGCCGGCCACCCCGCATCCCACGCCGGACAGGTGCGTCTGGCTGAACCCGTAGATCGAGCCGGCCGCGTAGTCGTACCCGCCCTGGCCGCCGGTGTCCGGGCTGACCTGGACCATGCCGAACGGCGCGCTCGCCCCGGGATACGTGTTCCCGAAGTTCTGGGTCCCGACGAACGGATGAACTGCGTCGATCCCGGCGTCCGGGTCCGCGGGCGCGGAGAACCGCGGCTGCTCCGGGACCGGGGAGGCCTGGGCCGGCGAGCCGTGCAGCACCGCGACGGCCGTGATCAACAAAACGCCGAGCCGGCGAAACATCACTGGGCCTCCCCCGTTACGGGCGTCATCATTCGGTGACAACGTTGTCACCAGCCAGTGATAAATGTCAATGAACGAGTTCGGCCGCTCCATTTCCGCGCCGGCCCGGTACCACGATTTGCTGACCGTCAGGGGCCCGGCCGCCCCACCGCCGGGCGGAAGCGGTGGTGGCAGGTGAATGATCGCCGTGAGTATGTTCACGCTCACCGCCGGTGTTATTTTGGCGGCGTGCCCGCGGATCAGCCTGACGGTCCGGCCGACGACCCGCGGCGCAGCGATGCCTGGCGACGGTCCGAGCGCCGGCGCGCCACCGTGGATCGGGCGGTGGAAGGTTCCCGCCGCCTGCTGCGTGCCGGCCGCCGGTTCGACGCGGCCGAGTTGCTCGACCGCTGCCTGCGCGTGCTCGTCCGGCACCAGTCGTACGACGCCGTGCTGGCCGAGCGCCGCGCCTACGCCCACGACCGGTCCACCGGGGACGGACAGTCGAGCCTGCCGCCGGAGGTCCTGGAGCGGGTGATCCGCTGGCTGACCCGGGAGGAGCTGGAGGCGGGCGAACGGGAACTGGCCGCGTCCCGCCCGTGGGCCGCGGCCAAGCGGTTCGCCGCCGCCGACGCGATCGATCCGCGCGGCACCCGGTCCGCCCTGCTGCAGGCGCTGGCATTGCAACGGGCGGCGCGGCGCGCCGAAGGCCGGGCGGCCGACCACCCGGCCGAACCGGACCCGTCCGAACTGCACCGGGCCGAGCGCTACCTGCGCCGGGCGGCGGCGCTGCTGAGCCGGGCCGGCACCGACCCGGCGCAGCAGGCCCCGGCCGCCGAGCTCGGTGACCGGATCGACGCCCAGCTCGGGGCCCTGCGCGGGGCGCAGACGGCAGCCGCCCGGATGGGCGCCGCCCGGGCCTGCCTGGCCGACTACAACACCTTCGTCCGGCACTACAACGAGAACCCGCTGGACAACCCGCAAGCGTCGGCGAGCTTCCGCTCGTCGCTGGCAACCCTGAGCGCCCGGATCAGCCGACTGCGACGCGTCTGCCCGCCCGGCTCGGCCGAGGCCGAGCTGCTGGCCGAGCTCGCCGACGGTGCCGCGGACATGCAGCGCACCCTCGGCGTACGTTGAGCTCATGGTGAGCAGCGGCGGCGCCGCCGTGTCGGGGCGGGGCCGGTCCGATGTCGCCGACCGGATTCACGGTGCGTGTCGCGGAGCTCGGCGGCCACGGCCGGTGGACGTTCCAGCGGCTGCTGGCGGCTGAGAACGGAGTCCTCGTGACATCGGCAGCGGTCAATGAATAACGCACCCCGGGCAACCTCGGACGATCGGTCGACCGGTTCCATAACCCGCGGCGACGCACGTAGAATTGTTACCAAGGCGCGATCCAGCGGACCTCAGGCCCCGGAATCAGGGATCGCCCCGCCGCACCGCCCGACGGAGGTTACGTGTCCGTAGCGGGTGTTCGACCGCAGATTCTTCGTCTGCGGAGACCGCGGACCGCAGACTCTCCGGTCGGACGCGCGAAGACGGACATCACGCCGAAACAGACCGGAAACGCGGGTGCCGTCACAATCCCCCAGGCCGACTCATGACTTTGCGCGATGATCTCATTGCCGTATGCAACACCTTCTCGACTTTTAACCCAAATGATCCGGCGGAACGTCCCGTTCTGCGAGATAATGTCAGGTTCAGCGGACGATCCAACGCACGACTTGTGACACCGCCCATACGCGGTCAAGACTGAGCTGTTATTCATTCGATGCGTCAACTCATTTCCCCACGCCGACTTCACGACTATTTTTCCCAGCGACGCAGCATGCGAATGCCTCTCACGCACGACGCACGTGGGGGTCGTGACCGATGGAGGTGATGTTTCGTGGAACCGTTGATGGAGGAAGCCGGTCTCACCAGGACCCCGCTACCGCCCGGCGACGACCCCGCGGTGCCGGTTCTGGCCACCTCGGGTCCGCGCGTGAAGACGCGAGGCAAGTCGCCGACCGCGATCGCCTTCGCCCGGCTGCGCAAGGACCGGGTCGCGGTCATCTGCGCCGTCATCTTCGTCGTGTTCCTCCTCATCGCGATCTTCGCGCCGCTGCTGGCCAAGATCGAGGGACAGGACCCGTACTCGCTGCACCAGGGCCTCATCGACCAGTACGGCTTCCCGACCATCGGGCCGACCGCCCAACACTGGTTCGGAGTCGAGCCGAGGCTCGGGCGTGATCTATTCGCCCGCTGGGTCTACGGCGCCCGCCCGTCCCTGATCGTGGCCATCTCCGTCACCATCATCACCGCCGTCCTCGGCGTCATCGTCGGCCTCGTGGCCGGCTTCTCCGGGGGCTGGATCGACCGCATCCTGTCCTGGATCATCGACTTCGTCCTGAGCCTGCCGTACCTGCTGTTCGCCATCGCCGTCCCGGCCGTGCTGCTGAGCGTCTTCGTCGGTTCGGCCGAGAACGCGGGCGCGCAACAGGTGGCGCGCTACCGGTTCATCTCGCTGATCCTCGTGTTGTCCTTCTTCGGCTGGGCCGGCCTGGCCCGCCTCATCCGCGGCGAGGTGCTCTCGCTGCGGGAACGGGAATTCGTCGCGGCCGCCAAGGTCCTCGGTGTGCCCACCCGCAAGGTGCTGTTCAAGGAGCTGCTGCCCAACCTGGTGGCGCCCATGATCATCTCAACATCGCTCGCTCTGCCGACCTACATCGTCACCGAAGCGGGCCTGACTTTCCTCGGCGTGGGGCTGACCGAGCCCACCCCGTCGTGGGGCGTGACCATCTCCGCCGCCGAGACGTACTACCGGGCCGACCCACTGTTCCTGTGGCTGCCCGTGCTCGCGATCACCATCCTGGTGCTCGCGCTCAGTCTGCTCGGCGACGCGATCCGCGACGCCTTCGATCCCCGCACCCGACGATGACGAACAGTCACGGCCGCAGAGAAAGAGGAGATATGGCAAGGCGTTTGAAGGTCGCGATCGCGGTTGGAGCCGCGGTGGCCATCGGATTGGCGGGCTGCGGTAGCCCGTCGTCCAACAACGACAGCACCACCAAGGGCGACAACAGCAAGATCACCACCGCTACGAGTGCCACCGACCCCAACGCCAAGGGCCCCGCGCCCGACGTCGCGGGGGCGCACAAGGGCGGCACGATCAACATCTACTCGCAGTCGACCCCGGCCACGTTCGACCCGACCGACAACTACTACTCGGACTCCCTCGAGATCTCGAAGCTGACCAACCGGACCCCGACCCAGTACGCGATTCGCAACGGCAAACCGGTCCTCGTACCGGACCTGACCGACCTGGGCACCGTGTCGGCCGACAAGCTGACGTGGACGTTCAAGATGCAGCCGGGCATCAAGTACGAGGACGGCACCGCCGTCAAGGTCGAGGACCTGGCGTACGCCATCAAGCGTTCGTTCGCCCACGACGTCTTCGGCAACGGCCCGACCTACCAGCTCACCTACTTCGCGGGCGCCGACACCTACAAGGGCCCGTACAAGAGCGGCGACACGTGTGCCTGTGTGTCCACCACGGGGACCGACACCCTGGTCATCCACCTCAAGTCGCAGTTCTCCGACCTGCCGTTCTTCATGACGTTCCCGATGTTCACGCCGATCCCGCAGGCGAAGGACACCAAGCAGGACTACAAGAACCACCCGCTGTCCACCGGCCCGTACATGTTCGACCAGTACACGCCGGGTTCGTCGCTGACCCTGAAGAAGAACCCGAACTGGGTGGCCGCCACCGACCCGGTGCGGCACCAGTACGTGGACGGGTGGAAGTTCACCTGGGGCGGAGAGATCGTCAAGACCCAGCAGCAGGTCCTGAACTCCAACGGCCCGGACGCCAGCGCGATCGAGTACGAGGACGTCGACGCCTCGCTCATCCCGCAGTTGCAGGGCGCCAAGGCGAGCCAGCTTATCCGCGGCGACAGCCCCTGTACGTACGCGGTCAACCTGGACACCCGCAAGATCACGGACATCAACGTCCGTAAGGCGATCGCCAAGGCGTACCCGTACGACGCGATCTCCAAGGCCAACGGCAACAACGACTACACCGCCCAGCCGGCCAGCACGTTCATGCCGCCGAGCGTTCCGGGTTACCAGAAGTACACCCCGGTCGCCGACCTGTCCGGCACCGGCGCGGGCGACCCGGCCGCGGCCAAGCAGATGCTCCAGGCCGCGGGCAAGCTGGGCTTCGAGCTCAGCTGGTACTACGCCAACGACAAGCCGATCCCCCAGCAGATCAGCAACATCCGGGCGGACGCGCTGACCAAGGCCGGCTTCAAGGTCAAGGCGATCGGCGTCACCACGGCCGACCTGCGGGACAAGATCTCGGACTACAACGCGCCGGTGAACATGGCGCAGGGTCCGCGTGGCTGGTGCTCCGACTGGCCGACCGGCAGCAGCTGGATCCCGGTGCTGTTCCAGACGCACAGCATCTCCGACGGCATCAGCTGGGGCTTCCTGCAGGACAAGTCCTTCGACGCGCAGATCAACGCGGTGGCGGCGCTGCCGTCCGACCAGGCCACCTCCAAGTGGGCGGCGCTGGACCAGGCGGCGATGGAGAAGTACGTCGCGCTGCCTTGGTACTACACCAAGATGGCAACCGTGCAGGGCACGAACGTCGGCGGTGGCGTCGGCGACCCGACCCAGGGCATGCCGTTCTTCCCGGAGCTGTTCCTGAAGAGCTGACGCTCCTCAGTTGATCCGGCCGGTGGTCCGGCTCGCGCACGCGCGGGCCGGGCCACCGGACTCCATCCCCGCAGGCGTTCCCCCGATCAGACCGTCTCCTCGAGGAGCCCGCAGTGCTGCTTTACATCCTGCGCCGCGTGATCAGCGCGATCTCGGTGGTCATCGTCGCCATCGTGGCCAGCTTCGTGTTGTTCTTCCTCGCTCCGACGGACCCGGCCGGCGTCATCTGCGGCGTGCGCTGCACCCCCGAGCGGCTCCGGGACATCACCAAGAGCCTCAACCTCGACCAGCCGCCGGTCCAGCAGATCCTGCTGTACTTCAAGGGCATCGTGGTCGGCAACGACTACACCACCGGCGGCGTGACCCGCCACTGCGCGGCGCCCTGCCTCGGCTACTCCTACATCTTCGGTCAGCCGGTCACCAAGCTGCTGGCGCAGGCCCTGCCGGTGACCCTGTCCATCGTACTCGGCGGCGCCGTGGTGTACCTGATCGTCGGCGTCTTCGTCGGCACGATCGCGGCCCAGGTCCGAGGGACCGGTCTGGACAAGGCCGTGGTCGGCACGACGCTGGTGGTCAACTCCGTGCCGTACTTCGTGGTCGCCGTCCTCGTCGCCCTGTACGCCACCTTCCTGCCGCGGTCCGAATACCATCCGCTGCTGCAGAATCCGCTGCTCTGGGCCTCCGGGCTGCTGGCCGCGTGGCTGACCCTGGGCCTGACCAACGCCGCGGCGTACACCCGATATTCGCGGGCCTCGATGATCGAGGCGCTCGGCCAGGACTACACCCGTACGGCCCGGAGCAAGGGCATCAGCGAGCGCCGCGTGGTGTACCGCCACGGGCTGCGCGCCGCGATGACCCCGGTGGCCACCATCTTCGGCGTCGACCTGGCCTACCAGCTCACCGGCGCGATCTTCACCGAGGGAATCTTCCAGCTGCCGGGCATCGGCCTGCTCACGCTGCGCGCCTTCTACCAGTACGACCTGCCGGTGCTGATGGGCGGCGTGCTGGTCGGCGCGGTCGTCCTGGTCGTGATGAACCTGCTGGTGGACATCCTCTACACCGTCCTCGACCCGCGGGTCCGGCTCGGATGACCGCGACGACCGTCCCGACCCCTTCCGTATCAGACGAGGCGACGCGATGACTGAGACCCCTGGCGGCCCGACCACTGTCACGTCGCCGCAGACGAGCCCGCGGGCGACCCGCCCGCGGTCGGCCGACGAGGCCCCGTACCTCGAGGTGACCGACCTGCACGTGCAGTTCCCGACCGCCGACGGCCTGGTCCGGGCGGTGCAGGGGCTGAGCTATTCGGTGCCGCTGCGCCGGACTCTCGCCGTGGTCGGCGAGTCGGGGTCGGGCAAAAGTGTGTCCAGCATGGCCGTGATGGGGCTGCACGACCACCGCAGCACGCGGATGACCGGTTCGATCAAGGTGAACGGGCGCGAGATCATCGGCATGCCGCCGGAGGACCTGCAGAAGTTCCGCGGCAACGAGGCGGCGATGATCTTCCAGGATCCGCAGTCGTCGCTGCACCCGTTCTTCACCATCGGCGACCAGATCGTCGAGACCTACCGGGCGCACAATCACGTTTCCCGCCGCAAGGCCAAGGAACGGGCCGTCGAGATGCTGGCCCGGGTCGGCATCCCCAACCCGCGGCGCCGGGTGGACAGCTACCCGCACGAGTTCTCCGGCGGTATGCGGCAGCGCGCGATGATCGCGATGGCACTGGTCAACGACCCGAAGCTGCTCATCGCGGACGAGCCCACCACCGCGCTGGACGTGACCGTGCAGGCGCAGATCCTCGACCTGATCGCCGACCTGCAGCGCGACTTCGGCTCGGCGGTCGTGTTCATCACCCACGACCTGGGCGTGGTGGCCGAGATCGCGGACGACATCCTGGTCATGTACGCCGGCAACGCCATCGAGCACGGGCCGGTGGACAAGATCCTGGGCAAGCCGCTCCACCCGTACACCTGGGGTCTGCTCGAGAGCATCCCGGCGCTGGCCGGTGACCCGCAGCCGCTGCACCCGATCCCGGGCACGCCGCCGAGTCTGCTGGCCGTGCCGAGCGGGTGCGCGTTCCATCCCGCGCTGCGAGTTCCGCCCGTTGGTTCCCGACGATCTGTGCCGGACGCTGCGACCCGAGCTCATCCCGCGGACCGCCGACACCGGCCGCACCTCGCGCTGCCATCTGCGCGAACCGGACAAGATCTTCGAGTCCGACATCCTGCCCCGGCTGCCGTGAGGAACCAACGATGACCGGACAGACCGCTCCTGCCCCCGCCCCCTCCGGCGTCCGCACGGTCGACGGCGCGCCGCTGCTGGAGCTCGATGGCGTCAAGATGCACTTCCGGACCAAAGGCGAAGGGTTCTTCTCCCGCGCCACTCAGTGGGTGCAGGCCGTGGACGGGGTCGACCTGACCGTCCAGGCCGGCGAGACGCTCGGCCTGGTCGGCGAGTCGGGCTGCGGCAAGTCCACCACCGCCCGCCTGATCACCCGCCTGCTCGAACCGACCGCGGGGCGAGATTCTGTACAAGGGCGTGGACATCGGGCACATGTCCGAGCGCCAGCTCCGCCCGTACCGCCGGGAGATCCAGCTGATCTTCCAGGATCCGTACTCGTCGCTGAACCCGCGCCACACCGTCGGCACGATCGTGGGCACCGCGCTGCGGACCCACAACATGGTCGACAAGAAGGGCGAGCTGTCCCGGGTGCAGGAGCTGCTCGAACTGGTCGGCCTGAACCCGGAGCACTACAACCGCTACCCGCACGAGTTCTCCGGCGGCCAGCGGCAACGCATCGGCATCGCCCGCGCCCTCGCCGCCCGGCCCAAGATCATCGTGGCCGACGAGCCGGTGTCCGCCGCTCGACGTGTCGATCCAGGCCCAGGTGATGAACCTGCTGGAAAAGCTGCGCAAGGAGTTCGGCATCGCGTTCGTGTTCATCGCGCACGACCTGGGGGTGGTCCGGCACTTCTGCGACCGGGTGGCGGTCATGTATCTCGGCCGGGTGGTCGAGCAGGCGCCGCGGGACGCGCTGTACGAGCGGCCGCAGCACCCGTACACGCAGGCGCTGCTGTCGGCGGTGCCGGACATCGCGGTCGTCCGCGGGGTGCCGCCGAAGACCCGGATCCGGCTCACCGGCGACGTGCCCAGCCCGATCGACCCGCCATCCGGCTGCCGGTTCCGGACGCGCTGCTGGAAGGCACAGGAGATCTGCGCCGAGATCGACCCGCCGCTGGAATCCAAGGCGCCGGAGCAGGACGTGGCCTGCCACTTCGCCGAGCCGCCGGCCGAGTCGATCGTGGCCGAGGTCGCGTAACATCGGGAGGCCATGACGACGCCTACGGTCTACCGCTCCCGCTCCCGGACCAACCGGCGGCGGTTCCTGGTGATCGGGGCGGTCGCGGCGGTGGTGCTGACCGGCTTCCTGATCGGGAAGCTGACCGGCGGAGACTCCGCTTCCGGCGCGTTGCCGTCTTCTCCGCCCGCTTCGGCCGTGACGTCGCCCCCACCGGCATCGGCGGTGGCCTCCACCCCGCCGGCTCCGTCACCGTCACCCGTTCCGGGGGGCGTGGACGCGTACCAGCCGATCCAGGCGGAGGACGCGGCGGCGCGGAACGGCATCGACTTCCAGGACACGGCGGACGTGGGCGGCGGCAAGAACTCCGGCTGGACCGCCGCCGGCGACTGGCTGCGCTACGACAAGATCGACTTCGGTCCGACGCCGGCCACCCAGTTCGTGGCCCGGGTGGCGTCCGGAGTCGGTGACGGCGTCAACGGGCGCATGGAGATCCGATTGGACGACCAGAACGCCGCCCCCATCGGCACCATGCCGATCCACAACACCGGCGACTGGCAGAAGTGGATCAACCAAGCCACCGACATCACGCCGACGACGGGCGTGCACACGGTGTTCCTGACCTTCGCCGCCGACCGCGGGGACGACTTCCTCAACATGAACTACTTCAGCTTCAGCCACGCCTCGGCCCAGTGAACGTCCCGCCTTCCCGGCGGTGACTCCGTGCTGCCCGGCGGACAGGCGGCGACTCCGGTGCCGCCCGTCCGCCGTCCGCTCCTCAGGCCGCCGGCGCCAGGGCGGGCGCCGTCGCCGGGGTGATCTCGACCGGCCGCGGGCGGCTCGGCTCCGCCAGCGGGATCCGCAGGGTCAGGACGCCGTCGTCGTACCTGGCGTCGAGACGGTCGGTGTCCATCGCGTCGGACCGGACGACCCGTCGGGTGACGGTTCCGCCCGGGCGGTCGGTGACCACCCGGCGCCGGCCCTCGCGCTCCGCCGGCGTCCGCTCGGCGCGGACGGTCAGGATGGAGTCGTGGACGGCCACGTCGATCGTGACCGGGTCGATCCCGGGCAGATCGATGTCTATGTAAAAGGTGTCGCCCTCGCGGTAGGCGTCGAGGCGGCAGCCGTGGTGAAGCGTGTCACTGTCGAAGACGCGCGCGGTGAGGCAGTCCGCGGCGCGGCGAGACAACATGGTGATTCCTCTCGATGTCGGACATGAGACTGCATCGCTCGATGTCCGTAACGAGAGGGAGGACTCGTGCCTTCCCCTGTTCGCCGTGGGCTGACCCACACCTCGCCGGCGGTCAGGCCAGGGTGAAGTCGGCGAAGTCGAAGCCCGGACTGACCACGCAACTGACCAGGACCGGCTCGTTGCCGGCGGGCTCGGCCGACTGCCACACGCCGCCTGGCACCAGGGCCTGCGGCGCGGCCGGCCCGAGCCGTACCACCTCATCCCCGACGCGGAGCCGCAGCTCTCCGCCGGCGTGCCAGAACCACAGTTCGTCCGAGACGACCACATGCGCGGCCGACTGCTCGCCGGGATGCAGCGCGAACAGGATCGCGGTGGCCGATGGGCGGGGACCCGCATAGCCCGGGGGGTGGAACTCGGTCGCGGACCGGTAGGTCTCGCGGAACCAGCCACCCTCCGGGTGCGGTCGCAGGTCGTACGTCTCGGCGAAGTCCGGCCTCAAGGTCACCCCCGGTTTGTATCAGAGGCGCTGCCAGAGCGCGGGGGTGTTCGGCGGCTCCCAGGTCACCAGGGAGGTGTGCGCCTGGATGCAGCGGTAGCTGACGCCCTGGTAGGTGACGACGTCACCGATCTTGTACGCGTGGTTCGGCACCCAGGTGGTGGCCCCGGCGGGCGGGGTCGTCGGGGCCGTCGTCGGCGGCGCGGTGGTCGGAGCGGTCGTGGGTGCGGTGGTCGGCGGCTGCGTGGTGCCGCCACTGCCGCCGCCGGTGAAGACCTTGGTGAAGTCGAGCGCAGCGCCGCCGAGGCCGGAGCAGTTGGGCGAGACGCCTCCGCCGGCGCATGGCTGATCCCGGCCGATCGACCAGAAGGCGAGGCGGCCGATGCCGTTGCTGTGCGCCCACGAGACGATGTCGCGGGCGTTCTGCAGCGACACGACGTCGCCGGGGGTGTCGTTGTTGCCGATCATCGGGGTGATGCCGATGTTGGCGTAGGAGGCGTTGATGCCGGCCGCGCGGGCCGCGTTCAACGTTGCCGCCGCAGCCGTGCGAGCGGCCGCGTTCATGTCCGCCACCGGGTGGCCGTAGTCCATCACCATCGCGTTGACCAGGTCGACCCGCACGCCGTTGGCGACCGCGGCGGCCAGGAACGCGTTGCCGTTGCCGTCCGGGCCGTTCTCCAGCACCGGGATGGTCAGCGAGATGTTCAGGCCCGGGTTGGCGCTCTCCAGGCCCTTGATCGCCTGGTAACGGCGGTTGATCGAAGCCGTGTCGGCGATCGCCGCGCCCTCGATGTCGAAGTCCAGGTGGTCGACTTTGTACTTGTTGATCACACTCTGGTACGCCGCCTGCAGCGACGCGGTGTTGGTGCACGACTGGCCGAGCTCGACCCCGCCGGCGCCGCCGAACGAGATGATGGTCTTCGCGCCGGCCGCCTCGGCCCGGGCGATCCGGGGATTGACCGTCGAGTTGTCGATGCCGAGCGTGTCGCCCCAGATCGGGGTGCAGCCGCTGCCGATGACGAACGCCGCGGTGTAGCTGTTCACACCGCCGGAGGCGATCGCCGAGTCGAGCATGTCGGCGCTGCCGGCCGACAGGTCCACATAGGGTGCGACCGAGTAAACGGTTGCGGCGTCGGCGTTCTGGGTGGTGACGAGTGCGGTGACTCCGGCCGCCACGACCATGGTGGCCAAGGTGCCGCCGAGGACGACTTTCCGCTTGCGCATGGGTGGGGGCTCCTTGCGTACGGGCTTATCTGTTAAGAGTGTTTTTTGATCCTCGACCTGACATTCACAGGTGTCAAGGGCGGAGCCGCCGTAGCGACCCCGCCCTTGACGCGGTTCTGCGGTTACTTCAAGAGATTGAAGAACTTCGGTCCCGGCGTACCGAGGCCGGTCTCGTCGTCGTAGCCGCGCACGCTGTGGATCAGCGACGTCTGCACGTCGATGTTCTGCAGCTGGAAGGCCAGACCGCCGCTGGCGTTCTCCGTGTTCACGAAGTTGGTCCGGACCTGGTAGACCGGCTTCTTCGGGGCCACGATGTCGCGGATCCCGCCGGTGCCGATCAGCTTGTAGTACAGCGGGTTGGCGAACCCGATCGGGTGGTGCATCCGCTGGCTCACCACCGCGTCGACGCCGGCCAGCAGCGGTGACGCGAGGCTGGTGCCACCGAGGCGGTACTCGTCGTAGTACGTGCCGTCGGTGAACGTCTGGGTCTGGCCCACCAGGAATCCGGTGTTCGGATCAGCCGGCATCGAGATGTCCGGGACGGTCCGCATCGGAGTGGCGCTGCCGTTGGCCTCCGAGATGGCGACCGGGACGACGCCCCGCTGGTAGAACGGCTGCGGGTAGATGACGCTGGTTCCGCCGCCGCCACCCGAGCTGTACACCGCCGGGCCCCAGGCGTTGCCGTTCAGCGGCTGGTAGGCGTTCTGCCAGCCGTACTCCCACACCCGCTTGCCGTGCTTGTCGATGCCGACGCTGGTGCCGCCGACGCCGGTCACGTACGGGATGTCGGACGGGAAGCTGACCGTCTTGTCGGTCGGGTTGGCGCCACCCGCCGTCGCGTCGCCGTCGTCACCGGAGGAGAAGTTCACCGTGATGCCGGTGAGCGCGGCCTCGAGCGAGAACTCGGTCATGTAGTCGACCAGATCCTGGCCGAGCAGCGCCGGGTCGTCGACCCCGTCGCCCCAGGAGTTGGTGACGATGTCCGCGACGTGGTTGTCGATCGTCGCCGCCCACGCCTCGATCAGCGCGTCGGCACAGTCGGCCGCACCGACGTAGACCACGTTGGCACCGGGCGCCATGCTGTGCACGGACTCGATGTCCAGCGTCTCCTCGCCGTACCAGTCACCGCACGTGGCGGCCTGGTCGTACCCGTCCGGGCCCGGCGTGATCTGGGTGAACTGCTGGTGCCCGAACTGCGGCAGGCCGTGCCGGCGGTTGTAGACGGACGTGTCGCTGACGATGGTCGGCGACGCGTACGCATCGGTGACCGCCACGGTGACACCCTTGCCGGTGTAACCCTTCTTGAACTGATCGGTCAGCCCGTACGCCGACTCGTACTGCTTGGGCTCGTAGCCGCAGACCACGTACGGCTGGTGCTTCCCACCAGCCGGCGGCTGGGCGGTGGCGATCTTCTGCCCGTAATAGGCCGAGCACGGCCGGCCCGCCCGGAAACCGGTGCTGGGCGGCGGCGGCGGGTCGGCCGGCTTCATCAGCGTGCCGCCCTGGTCGATCCCCAGCACGCCGGAGATGGCGCCGGTCACCGAACTCGGAGTGCCCTCCGGCAGGGACAGGTCGGTGTTGTTGGCGCGCACCGTCTTGCCCTGGAACTGGTAGTTCTGCACCTTGGTGCCGAAGACCTTGTCGATCTGGGCAGTCGTGCCGGACGCCTGCACGAACAGACCGCCACCGAGGGCTCCCCGCACGTGGAAGCCCTGACCGGTCAGCCAGCCCCGCACCGAGGCGACGTCGGCGGCGGCGGGGGCGTACCGGGCCCGGAACTGCGCACTGGACAGCCACTTGCCATAACTGGCGCTGGCCGGATCGGACAGGGAGGCGAGGGTGGCCTCCGCGCCGGCGGCGTCGCGCATCTTGAGCAGAACGCCGAAACTGATGGTGCTGGCCGCGGCCGGAGTACCGCCCGTGGCCTTCGCCTGGCCCAGCCACTTCGGCCGGCTACCGGACAGGACATGCCTGCTCGGCTTGGCCTGCGCGGCCGGCGCAGCCGCGAGGACGGAGGTCACGGCGGCGCCGATCGCCACCAGGGCAACCCACCGCGACCTCACGATCGAGGGTTTTGTCACTGCTGTATCTCCCGTTCGTAGCAATCGATCGCGTTCACCTTTCGCTGAACAGGTATGTAGGTCAATGGTTGAGTGTCTTGTGAGAGTGATCAACGCTGAGCTCCCCACTTGACGGAGACAGATATCTTCCTGCGCATGTCTTCACTCGCCGCTGATCCCGCCACCTGGCATATTTCCTGCTGATTACGAACGGTGAGACCGCAGGTTTCGCGGTAGCGCAGCGGATACTCAGCGATTATTCCTGCGTGGTTCCGCGACAGCATCGGTGGCCCGAATGCGGGTTAGAACAGGTGTTCTAGGATGTGTCCGTGGACGATCGAGCCTCGATCTTGCACGCCGACCTGGACTCGTTCTACGCGTCGGTGGAGCAGCGCGACGATCCCGGCCTGCGACGGCGGCCGGTGCTGGTCGGCATGGGTGTCGTGCTCGCGGCCAGCTACGAGGCGAAGGCGTTCGGGGTACGCACGCCGATGGGCCTGACTCAGGCGCGAGCGCTGTGCCCGCGGGCCGTAGTGGTGCCACCCCGGATGTCGGCGTACTCGCAGGCCAGCAAGGATGTCTTCGCCGTGTTCCGGGACACCACTCCGATCGTCGAGGGCATCTCCATCGACGAGGCGTTCCTCGAGGTCGGTGGCCTGGAAAGGATCCGCGGCACGCCGACCGAGATCGCCATCCGCCTGCGGTCCGACGTGCGCGAGCGGGTCGGGCTGCCCATCACGGTGGGCGTGGCCCGGACGAAATTCCTGGCCAAGGTGGCCAGCGGTGTCGGCAAGCCGGACGGCCTGCTGGTCGTGCCACCCGGCAAGGAGCTGGCGTTCCTCCATCCGCTGCCGGTCGAGCGGCTGTGGGGCGTCGGCCCGGTGACGGCCGGCAAGCTGCGCGAGCGGCGGATCACCACGGTCGGGCACATCGCCCGGGTCGGGGAGGCCGCGCTCGTCACGTTGCTCGGCCCGCACGCCGGCCGGCATCTGCACGCGCTCGCTCACAACCACGACCCCCGGCGCGTACGGGTGGGTCACCGTCGCGGCTCGATCGGCTCCCAGTGCGCGCTCGGCCGGCGGAAGCGCACGGCCGGCGAGCTCGAGGCGGTGCTGGCCGCCCTGGCCGACCGGGTGACCCGCCGGATGCGGGGCGGGAACCGGGCCGGGCGTACGGTCACGCTCCGCCTGCGGTTCGACGACTTCACCCGCGCCACCCGGTCGCGGAGCATGCTGAAGGCGACCATGCAGACCCGGGCTGTCCTGTCAGTGGCCCGTGAGCTTCTGGACGAGGCCCGGCCGCTGATCGCGTCCCGGGGCTGCACCTTGATCGGCCTCGCCGTGAGCAACCTGGACACTGACGGTTTCGTCCAGCTCGAGCTTCCGTTCCAGCCTGACGACTCGGACGGCCTGGACAAGGCGCTCGACGCCATCCGTGACCGGTTCGGCGGCTCCTCGGTCACCCGCGCCGTCAACCTCGGCCAGGACCTCGGCCCCTCCGTGCCCATCCTGTCCGACTGACCCGGCCTGGCAGACTCGTGGGCGTGCGGACGATATACGTCATCGGGATCGGCGCCGGCGATCCCGATCATCTGACCCTGCAGGCGGCCAAAGCGATCGGCCGGACGGACGTGTTCTTCCTCCTCGACAAGGGCGAGGCCAAGGAGAGCATGATCGATCTCCGGCGCCGGCTGCTCAAGGCGTACGCCCGGCCCAGCCGCCGGATCGCCGAGGGCCGCGACCCCGACCGGGACCGGGCGCCGGCCGACTACACCGGCACCGTCGCCGACTGGCGGCACCGCCGGTCCGAGGTCACCGAGGCCCTGATCCGCGACCACCTCGGCGACGGCGAGACGGGCGCCTTCCTGGTGTGGGGTGACCCCTCCCTCTACGACTCGACCATCGCGATCCTCGACGAGATCCTGGCCCGCTGCGGGACCGAGTTCGCCTACCAGGTCATCCCCGGCATCAGCAGCGTCTCGGCGCTCGCGGCCAAGCACCGCACCGGCCTGAACCGGGTCGGCCGCGCGGTCCAGATCACCACCGGTCGGCGGCTGCGCGACGAGGGCTGGCCCGCCGGGGTCGACGACGTGGTCGTCATGCTCGACGCCGCCCAGGCCTACGCCGCCCACCCCGGCGCCGACATCTACTGGGGCGCCTACCTCGGCACCGATGACGAGCTGCTGGCCGCGGGCCGGGTCGCCGACGTCGCGGACGAGATCACCAAGGTCCGGACCGATGCCCGGGAGCGGCACGGCTGGATCATGGACACGTACCTGCTCCGCCGCCCGTCCGAGTAGCGCCCGTCTACCCGTCGCCTTCCAGGTCGCCCTCGGTCTGCAGGTAGATCTCCTGCAGCGCGGACAGCGTCCCGGGTTCGGGCGCACTCCACATCTTGCGGTCGGCCGCCTCGAGCAGCCGTTCGGCGATCCCGTGCAGGGCCCACGGGTTGGACTGCTGTCATGAATTTCTGGTTCTCCGGATCGATCACGTACGTCGCGGCCAGCTGCTCGTACATCCAGTCGGTGACCACGCCCGCGGTCGCGTCGTAGCCGAACAGGTAGTCCACGGTCGCGGCCAGCTCGAACGCGCCCTTGTAGCCGTGCCGCCGCATCGCCGACGACCCAGCGCGGGTTGACCACGCGGGCCCGGAAGATCCGGGCGGTCTCCTCGGTCAGGCTGCGGGTGCGCGTCGCGTCCGGGTTGGTCGAATCGCCGATGTACGCCGCCGGCGCCCTCCCGGTCAGCGCCCGGACGGTGGCGATCATGCCGCCGTGGTACTGGAAGTAGTCGTCCGAGTCGGCGATGTCGTGCTCACGGGTGTCGATGTTCTTGGCCGCGACCTCGATCCGCCGGTACGCCGCCTCCATGTCCGGCCGGGCGGACACCCCGTCCAGGTCCCGGCCGTAGGCGAAGCCGCCCCACACCGCGTACACCTCGGCCAGGTCGGCGTCGTCGCGCCAGTTCCGGCTGTCGATCAACGGCAGGATCCCGGCGCCGTACGCCCCGGGACGTGACCCGAAGATCCGGGTGGTGGCCCGCCGCCAGTCGCCGTGCGTGTCCCGGTCGGCCAGCGCGTGCGCCCGGACATAGTTCCGCTCCGGATCCTCGTCGAGCTCCGCGACCAGCCGCACGGCGTCGTCGAGCATGGCCACGACGTGCGGGAACGCGTCCCGGAAGAAGCCGGAGATGCGGACCGTCACGTCGATCCGGGGCCGGCCCAGCTCGTCCAGGGCGATCGGCTCGATCCCGGTGACACGACGCGACGCCTCGTCCCAGAGCGGGCGTACGCCCATCAACGCCAGGATCTCGGCGATGTCGTCGCCGGCGGTCCGCATGGCGCTGGTGCCCCAGGCCGACAGGCCGACCGAGCGCGGCCAGTCGCCGTAGTCGGTGCGGTAGCGGGCCAGCAGCGAGTCGGCCATCGCCTGACCGGTCTCCCAGGCCAGGGCGCTCGGGATCGCCTTCGGGTCCACCGAGTAGAAGTTGCGGCCGGTGGGCAGCACGTTGATCAGCCCGCGCAGTGGCGACCCGCTCGGCCCGGCCGGCACGTAACCGCCGTCCAGCGCGTGCAGCACGTGCGTGATCTCGTCGGTGGTGCGGGACAGCCGGGGCACGATCTCGGTGGCCGCGAACTCCAGCACCCGGGCCACCGTCTCGTCGGCCCGGCCCAGCACCGTTTCGGTCGCCTCGGGCGCGGCGCCGGCCGGCCAGCCGCGTTCCTCCATCGCGGCGACCAGCGCCCGGGCGGTGGTCTCCACGGCGTCGACGTGGTTACGGTCGCCGCTCTCCTCGTTCAGGCCGAGCGCCTCCCGCAGCCCGGGCAGCGCCGCGACCTGGCCGCCCCACATCTGCCGGGCCCGCAACATGGCCAGCACCAGGTTGATCCGGGCCTCGCCGGTCGGGGCCGCGCCGAGCACGTGCAGTCCGTCGCGGATCTGCGCGTCCTTGACCTCGCACAGCCACCCGTCCACGTGCAGGACGAACTCGTCGAACTCCGCGTCGCCGGGCCGGTTGTCCAGGCCGAGGTCGTGGTCCATCCGGGCGGCCTGGATCAGCGTCCAGATCTGGGCCCGGACAGCCGGCAGCTTGGCCGGGTCGAGCGTGGCGATGGACGCGTGCTCGTCCAGCAGCTGCTCCAGTCTGGCGATGTCGCCGTACGACTCGGCCCGCGCCATCGGCGGGATCAGGTGGTCGACCAGCGTGGCGTGCGCACGCCGTTTCGCCTGCGTGCCCTCGCCCGGGTCGTTGACCAGGAACGGGTAGATCAGCGGGAGGTCGCCGAGCGCGGCGTCGGTGCCGTCGGAGGCGGACATGCCGACGTTCTTGCCGGGCAGCCACTCGAGGTTGCCGTGCTTGCCGACGTGCACCATGGCGTGCGCGCCGAACTCGTCGTGCAGCCACCGGTAGGCGGCCAGGTAGTGGTGGCTCGGCGGCAGGTCGGGGTCGTGGTAGATGGCCACCGGGTTGGCGCCGAACCCGCGGGGTGGCTGCACCATGATGACCGTGTTCCCGTCGCGCAGGGCGGCCAGCACGATGTCGCCGTCGTCGGTGTACAACTCGCCCGGCGGCGGACCCCAGTGCTGTTCGATCTTCGCGCGCAGATCGGCCGGCAGCGTCGCGAACCACGTGGTGTAGGCCGTGCCGCTGATCCGCACCCGGTTGTCGGCCAGCTGCTCCTCGGTCAGCCAGTCGGGGTCCTGGCCGCCGGCGGCGATCAGCGCGTGGATCAGCCCGTCACCGTCGTACTCGTCGAACGCGCCGATCCGGTAACCGGCGTCCCGCATCGCGGCCAGCAGCCGGACCGTCGACGCCGGCGTGTCCAGCCCGACCGCGTTGCCGATGCGGGAGTGCTTGGTCGGGTAGGCCGACAGCATGACCACGATCCGGCGCTCGTCCCGCGGGATGTGCCGCAGGCGGGCGTGGTTGACCGCGATTCCGGCGACCCGGGCGGCGCGCTCGGCGTCGGCCACGTACACCGACAGCCCGTCCGGGTCGATCTCCTTGAACGAGAACGGCACCGTGATGATCCGGCCGTCGAACTCCGGGATGGCGACCTGGGTCGCCGCGTCCAGCGGGGACAGGCCGTCGTCGCCGGCCTCCCACACCGCCCGGCTGCTGGTCAGGCACAACCCCTGCAGGATGGGCACGTCCAGATCGGCCAGCACGCCGACGTCCCAGGACTCGTCGTCACCGCCGGCTCCGGCCGTCGCCGGCCGGGTGCCGCCGGCCGCGAGCACGGTCACCACCAGCGCGTCGGCCTTCCGCAGCTCGGCCAGCAGATCGCCGGGTGCGGTGCGCAGGGAGGCGGTGAAGATCGGCATCGGGCGGCCGCCCTTGTCCTCGATGGCCCGGCAGAGGGCCTCGACGAACGCCGTGTTCCCGGCCATGTGGTGGGCGCGGTAGTAGAGCACGGCGACGGCCGGCCCGTCGGTGGTGCGGCCGGTGCGCTCGAGCACCCCCCACTCCGGCGCCGGCTCGGCCGGGGCGAACCCGTGCCCGGTGAGCAGCACCGTGTCGGAGAGGAAGTCGTGCACCGCGGCCAGGTTGGCCGCCCCGCCGTAGGCCAGGTAGGTGTGCGCCTCGGCGGCCACGCCGGCGGGGACGGTGGACAGCTTCATCAACTCGGCGTCGGGAGCCTGCTCACCGCCGAGCACGACGACCGGGACCGGCCCGGCCAGCAGCGCGTCGAGCCCTTCGGCCCAGGCTCGGCGGCCGCCGAGCAGGCGCACCACGACCAGCTCGACGCCGTCCAGCAGCGCGGGCAGATCGCCGGCGCCGAGCCGCGCCGGGTTGCCCAGCCGGTAGTCCCGGCCGGCCGCGCGGGCGCTGAGCAGGTCGGTGTCGGAGGTCGAGAGGAGGAGGAGCACGCGGTCAACCCTGCCGATCCGCGCTACGCCGAGTCAAGCTCTGACTTTTTGTCGGTGGGGCTGGGTAGTGTCCGGGCCGTGGTCATCCCTCCCTCGCCTCGGCCGGCCGTCGACGCGTGCCCCGGAGCGCTGCGGCTGCATGCCGCGGCCGACGGTCCGCTCGCCCGCATCCGGCTGCCCGGTGGCCTGCTCACCGGCGCCCAGCTGGCCACGCTGCGCGACCTGGCGAGGCGCTGGGGCGACGGTCATCTGGAGCTGACGTCGCGGGCCAACGTCCAGCTCCGGGCGCTGACCGGGGCGCCTCCGGCTGAACTCGCGGCGGCGCTGTGGGCGGCCGGTCTGTTGCCCTCGCCGAGCCACGAGCTGGTGCGCAACATCACTGCCTCGCCGGTCCCGTCACCGGCGGCCCGTTTTCGCATCGGCGACCTCGACGCCCGGTTGTGCGCCGACCCGGCGCTGGCCGAGCTCCCGGGGCGGTTCCTCTTCGGGCTGGACGACGGCCACGGCGACGTGGCTCTCTCCGCCGACGTCGCCGCGGTGCCGGACGGGTCTTCGGTCGCGGTGCTGTTCGCCGGACAGGACGCCGGCCTGCGGGTGCCGCCGGGTTCGACGGTGGCCGCGCTGCTGGCGGCGGCGCACGCTTTCCTGGCCGTACGGGTGGGGTCCGGCGCCTGGCGGGTGCGCGAGCTGCCGTCCGGGCCTTCGGCAATGGCCCGGCGCACGGCAGCCGCGCTCGGGACCGGCTTGGGGCCGGGTGGATTGCGTGTCCAGCGGCAGCCACGGGCGCTGGTCGGCCCGCTCGATCAGGCCGCCGGGGCGCTCGACCGGGCCGCCGGGGCACTGGACCGGGCCGCCGGGGCGCTGGACCAGCCCGCCGGGGCACTGGACCGGCCCGCCGGCGGGCCTGATCGGGCAGCCGGCGCGCTTGTCCCGCTCGGGCGACTGGGGCCGGCTCAGCTCGACGTGCTGGAGAAGGCCGGCCGGCTGGTGGTGACCGCACAGCGCGGCGTGATCGTGGCCGACCTCGCGCCGCCGGAGGTCGAGCCGTGGCTGGCCGCGCTGGCCGGGGCCGGGCTGGTGGTCGAGCCCGGGTCCCGCTGGACCGGCGTCACCACCTGCGCCGGGCGGCCGGGCTGCGCGAAGGCACTCGCCGACGTGCGGGCCGACGCCGCCTTGTCCCTTCCACCCGAGGGCGGGCTCCCGGTGCACTGGGTGGGGTGCGCGCGCGGCTGCGGCAGCCCGGCCGGTGATCATGTGCGGGTCGAGGCCATCGGCGGCGGCTACGTGGTCAGCGCGCCCGGTTTCGAGGCGAGCGGCCGGGCGGCTGACGTCGCCGGGCTGCTGACCACGGCGAGGAGGAGATAGTGGAGTACGTGCGGGACGGCGCCGAGATCTACCGGCGGTCGTTCGCGACGATCCGGGCCGAGGCCGATCTGTCGCGGCTGCCCGCCGACGTGGCGCGGGTGACGGTCCGGATGATCCACGCCTGCGGGATGGTCGACCTGGTGGACGACGTCGGGTACAGCCCCGGCGTGGTCACCGCGGCCCGCAAGGCCCTGCTCGGCGGCGCCCCGATCCTGTGCGACGCCGAGATGGTGGCGTCCGGCGTGACCCGCCGCCGGTTGCCCGCCGCCAACGAGGTGGTGTGCACGCTGCGCGACCCGGCGGTGCCGGCGCTGGCGGCCCAGCTCGGCACCACCCGCAGCGCGGCCGCGATGGACCTGTGGGGCGACCGCCTCGGTGGCGCCGTGGTGGCCATCGGGAACGCCCCGACCGCGCTGTTCCGCCTGCTCGAGATGGTCGGGGCGGGGGCACCACGGCCGGCCGCGGTGCTCGGCATCCCGGTCGGCTTCATCGGCGCCGCCGAGTCGAAAACGGCGCTGGCCGCGTCGGGGCTGGAGCATCTGATCGTCCGCGGGCGCCGCGGCGGCAGCGCGATGACCGCCGCCGCGGTCAACGCCCTGGCCAGCGAGGAGGAGTAGTGAGCGGGCGGCTGTACGGCGTCGGGCTCGGGCCGGGCGACCCGGAACTGGTCACGGTGAAGGCGGCGCGGCTGATCGCGGCGGCCGGCGTGATCGCCTATCACGCGGCCCGGCACGGGCGCAGCAACGCCCGGGCCATCGCCGAGCCCTACCTGCGGCCGGACCAGATCGAGGAACCGCTGATCTATCCGGTCACCACGGAGACCACCGACCATCCGGGCGGGTATCAGGGCGCGATCGACGAGTTCTACGCGGCCGCGGCCGACCGTCTGGCCGCCCATCTGGACGCCGGCCGGGACGTGGTCGTGCTGGCCGAGGGCGATCCCGTTCTTCTACGGGTCCTACATGCACATGCACAAGCGGCTGGCGCACCGGTACGAGACCGAGGTGGTGCCCGGGGTGACGTCGGTGAGCGCCGCGGCGGCGGTGCTCGGCCGGCCGCTGATGGAACGCGACGAGGTGCTGACCGTCCTGCCGGGCACCCTGCCCCCGCCGGAGCTGGCCGCCCGCCTGGCCGGCACCGACTCGGCCGCGATCATGAAGCTGGGCCGTACCTTCGACGGCGTCCGGGCGGCCCTCGAGCAGGCCGGCCGCCTCGACGACGCCTGGTACGTCGAACGGGCCACCACCGATCGCGAGCGTGCCGTCCGGCTGGCCGACGTCGACCCGGCGACCGTGCCGTACTTCTCCCTCGTCCTGCTGCCCACCCCGGTTGCCGCCGTCGCCGTCCCGCCCGCGGCCGAGGATCCGGCGCCCGGCCCGGGCACGGTGACGGTGATCGGCCTCGGTCCCGGCGCCCGGGAGTGGCTCACTCCCGACGCGTCGGCCGCCATCGCCGCCGCCGACGACCTGATCGGCTACGGCCCCTACCTCGACCGGGTCGCCGCCCAACCCGCGCCAGCGCCGGCACCCCTCGGACAACCGGGTCGAGGCCGAGCGGGCCGCGTTCGCCCTCGACCTGGCCAAGCGGGGCCGGCGGGTGGCGGTGGTCTCGTCCGGCGATCCGGGCGTGTTCGCGATGGCCGCCGCGGTGCTGGAGACGGCCGAGGACCCGCAGTGGAAGGACGTGCCGGTCCGGGTCGTGCCGGGGCTGACCGCGGCCCAGGCGGTGGCGTCCCGGGTGGGCGCGCCGCTGGGGCACGACTTCTGCGTGCTGTCCCTGTCGGACCGGCTCAAGCCCTGGCCGGTGATCGAGTCCCGGCTGCGGCGCCGCGGCCGGCGCCGACCTGGTGATCGCGATCTACAACCCGGCTTCGCGCAGCCGCACCGAGCAGCTCGTCCGGGCGCGGGAGCTGCTGCTCGAGGTACCGCGCGCCGGAGACGCCGGTGGTGGTCGGCCGGGACGTCGGCGGGCCGGCCGAGTCGGTCCGGGTCACGACGCTCGGCGAGCTGGATCCGGGCGCCATCGACATGCGCTGCCTGTTGATCGTGGGCTCGTCGCAGACCAGGGCGTCCTGGCGCGACGACGGGACGGCGGTCGTCTTCACGCCGCGCCACTATCCCGACGCGTGACCAGCCAATCCATCGCCTGGCCGACGGTGCTGACGACCTCCGCCGCCGACACCGGTGGCCGGTCGATCAGGATCACCGGCAGAGCCACCTCGCGGGCGGCGGCGAGCTTCGGCGCGTCGCCCCCGCTGTCCTTGGTGACCAGCACGTCGAGGTGGTGCCGGTCGATCAGGGCCCGCTCGCCGTCCAGCGTGAACGGTCCCCGGTCGAGCAGTACCTCGATCCGCGCCGGCATCGGCGGTTCCGGCGGTTCCACCGACCGCGCCAGGAACCAGCACCGGTCCACCCCGGCGAACGCCCCGATCTCCTGCCGCCCGGTGGTCAGGAACACCCGCGAGCCGAGCTCGGCGACCAGCGACGCGGCCCCGGCGACCGATTCCACCCGATGCCACCGGTCCCCCGGCACGGCTGCGAACCCGGGCCGCCGCAGCACGAGCAGCGGCACGCGGGTCAGCGCCGTGGCGTGCGCCGCGTTGAGACTGATCCCGGCCGCGAACGGGTGCGTGGCGTCGACCACGGCGTCGATCCGTTCTGCCCGCAGGTACGCCGCCAGTCCGGCGACTCCGCCGAAGCCCCCGATGCGTACGGTCCCGGCCAGCGCCAGCGGGTTGTTCGTCCGCCCCGCCAGCGACGAGACGGTGTCCAGTCCCCGACCGTCGCATTCGGCGGCCAGCCGGCGCGCCTCGGTCGTGCCGCCCAGGATCAGAACCTTCACGGACGGCACCGATCCGCCGAGTAGAGGTGGCTGTCCGGAAAGGCCGATGCGGTCAGCGCAGCGCCGACCACGATCACCGCCGTCCGCCGGATCCGGGCCTCGGCCACCTTCCCGGCGATGTCGGCCAGAGTGCCCCGCACGATGACCTCGTCCGGGCGGCTGGCCCGCGCCACCACCGCCACCGGGCAGTCCGCGCCGTAGTTCGGCACCAGCTCGGCGACCACCGCGTCGATCCGCTGCACGGCCAGGTGCAGCACCATCGTTGCCCGGGACGAGCCCAGCGTCGCCAGGTCCTCCCGGGGCGGCATGGCGGTGGCCCTTTCCGCGGTCCGGGTCAGGATCACCGTCTGCGCGACTCCGGGCACGGTGAACTCGCGGCTCAGCGACGCGGCGGCCGCGGCGAACGCGGGGACGCCGGGCGTCACGTCGTACGGAATCCCGAGCAGGTCGAGCCGCCGCATCTGCTCGGCGACCGCGCTGAACACCGACGGGTCGCCGGAGTGCAGCCGGGCGACGTCGTGACCCTCGGCGTGTGCGGCTTGGACGAAGGCGATGATCTCGTCGAGCGACAACCGGGCCGTGTCGATCAGCCGCGCGTCCGGCGGGCACGACGACAGCAGCTCGGCCGGGACGAGACTGCCGGCGTACAGGCAGACCTCGTTTGCGCGAGGAGCCGCAATCCGCGCACGGTGATCAGGTCGGCCGCGCCGGGGCCGGCCCCGATGAAGTGGACGGTCACGGCGTCACCGACCAGAGCAGCACCGGCAGGGCCGGTCGCAGGACGGTGAAGCCGCCGACCGCCGCCGACCGGTCGATCGCCACCCGGACCAGCTCGCCGCCGAGCTTCGCCTGCCAGGACGTCAGCACCGCGGACGACTCGAGCGTGACCGCGGTGGCGACCAGCCGGCCGCCGGGCCGCAACGCGGCCAGGCACGCTTCGATGACGCCGTCGCCGGTCAACCCGCCGCCGATGAAGATCACGTCGGGAGTGTCCAGCCCGGCGACGGCATCCGGCGCACGCCCGTTCACCACGGTCAGCCCGGGTACGCCCAGCGCTGCCGCATTGCGCGCGATCCGGCCGGCCCGCTCGGCGGACGGTTCGACGGCGATCGCCCGGCAGTCCCGGTGGGCTCGCATCCACTCGATGCCGATCGAACCCGATCCGGCGCCGACATCCCAGAGCAGCTCGCCCGGCACGGGGCGCAGCAGCGCGAGCGTCACCGCCCGGACCTCCCGCTTGGTCAACTGCCCGTCAGTCTCGTACGCGTCGTCCGGCAGGCCGGGTGTGACCGGCCGGGGCGGTCCGGAACACTCGATGGCGATCACGTTGAGCGGATCCACCGTCGCCGACCAGGTTTCCGCGACGCCCCGTACGACCGACTCACCCGGTCCCCCGAGCTGTGACAGCACGGTGAGCCTGCTCCGCCCGTACCCGTGGCCGGTCAGGAGCGAGGCAACGCGGCCCGGCGTGGCCGCCCCGGCGGACAGGACGAGCAGACGCCGGCCGGGATTGACGGCTCCCAGCAGCGTCTCCGCCGGAGCCGAGACGAGGCTGATCACCTCGGTGGTGGCCAGGGGCCAGCCGAGCCGGGCCGCGGCCAGCGACGCCGACGACGGGTGCGGGAGCACGCGGAGCCGGTCCGGGCCGATCAGCCCGGCGAGCGTCGCGCCGATCCCGTGGAACATCGGATCGCCGCTGGCCAGGACGCAGATCGCGCGTCCCGGGGGAGCCGCCAGCAACCCGGGCAGGGCGGCCTTGAGCGGGGACGGCCAGGCGACCCGGTCGGCGGTGACCGACGGTGGAAGCAGGTCGAGTTGCCGCGCGCTGCCCAGCACGACGTCGGCGGCGTCCAGCGCCGCCCGGGCCGGCGACGCGAGCCCCGGCCAGCCATCCGCGCCGATGCCGACGACAACCACGGACGAAGTCACCCCGTGACGCTACCCGGACACGAACTTGATCTTTCGCCGATGGGTGTCCATCGATATCTTTCCCTGCATGAAACGCGCTCTCACCGTTCTCGTCCTGGCGTCCGCCCTGATCGCGGTGCCCGGATTGGCCCTGGCGGACGACGGCTCCTACCGATCGCTGAAGTCCGCCACCAACCCCGACTGGATGCACAGTCTCCCCGATACCCGCAACCTGGCGGCGCTGTCCATCCCGGGCACGCACGAGAGCATGGCGATCCTCGGTGGCAGCTCGACCCAGACCCAGGAGAACTTCGGCGAAGGCGGCGAAACACTGGCCGCCCAACTCCAGGCCGGAATTCGCATGATCGACATCCGGGCCCGGGTGACCGACGGAAACGCGTTCACGATCCACCACGGTGCCATCTACCAGAACGCGAACTTCGACGACGTACTGGGCAAGTTGTCGGCCTTCCTCACCGATCATCCCGGCGAGACCGTCCTGATGCGGCTCAAGCAGGAATGCACCGGCGAGCTGGGTTCGTGCACCGACGTCTCCGGCCAGATGAGCTTTCCGGACATCTTCGACAGGTACGTCGCGAGCCACTCCGGGCTCTTCTGGGCGCCGTCGGTCGACCGCAACAACGCCGCTGCGGTTCCGACGCTCGGCGAGGTCCGCGGCAAGGTGGTGCTGGCCGTCATGAGCGGCGCCCACGGCGGCCGGACCGGGAGCTACGGCCTGGGCCAGTTCGGCGACTGGAACGACGGGTCGTCGACCTACGTCCAGGACGAGTACAACGTGCCTAACGTCGGCGCCATCGCCACCAAGCGTGATCAGGCGCGGCGGTTCCTGGACGCGACCAGCGCGGGCGACCCGGACCGGCTCTACGTGAACTTCGCCAGCGGGGCGAGCGTCGGGGCCTCGCCGGAGCAGGTGGCCGGAGGCGTGCAGATCATCGTGTACAACCAGCAGGGCGTGGACCCGTTCCTGTTGACGTACCTGAATGAGGGCCACGATGTGCACCGGACCGGGGCGATCATGATGGACTTCCCCGGCGGCGGCCTGATCAACAAGATCATTTCCTACGACCAGGGATAAATCCGGCCCGGAATCGATCCCTGGGCCCGCGAGACCCGTACCTACCCCCGACGGCCAGCCGAGACCCGGTCGTCACGTCGGCCGCTGGGGGTGGCAGGCGCCGAGACGACGCCGAGCGGGTGAGGAACATGGTGCGCCAGCAGTCCTATTCCGACCAGCGGTACGACGAGGCCGACCGCTACGCCCCGGCCGACGACCGCGGCCCGGCCGAATACGCCGCGTATGACGACCACGAGCCGGCCGGCTACGCCCCGTACGACGGCCCCGGTTCAGCCGGGGACCAGGACCGCGACGCCGCCCGGGACGGCGACCGCAACGGTGCCGTGTACGGCCACCGCGATCCCGCTACGTACGACGACCGGGGCCCCGTTTCCTACCGCGATCGGGGCCCCGCCTCCTACTACGAGCGCGGTCCCGCTGACTACGCGGACGAGCCGACCGAGTACGACGATCGTTCCCCGGCCGACACCGGCGGCCACGATGAGCCCGGCTACCACAGCCGCGGGGCCTACCCCGATTACCCGCCGGCCGGACACGACGACGCCTACGCGGGGTACGCCGGCGAGGTGCCGCCACGGCCCGACTGGTGGCAGCAGCAGGCGGACCCGGCGTACCGCCGCTCGGACGTCGTCCTGGCGTCCCCTACCGATCCGACCGGCTGGAAGGCCGCCACCAAGCCCCCGGCCGACGACCGGCCGCCGGCCGAGTCGACCTCCGGCAACCGCCTGCTCATCCTCCTGCTGTTCTTCGCCGGGCTGGCCACCAGCCTCGCGCTCTGGTTCTTCGATTCCCACGCCGGCGCGGTCACGGACGCGCCCACGCTGATGCTCGCCGCCGGCCGGATCACCGGGCTGGCCGGCGGATACGTGCTGTTCATCCAGTTGCTGATGATGAGCCGCGTGTCCTGGCTGGAGGAGTGGGTCGGCGATCCCGCGACCTGCTGCGCTGGCATCGCGGACTGGGCACCTCCCTGGTCGTCGCTGATCCTCGCGCCACATCGTCCTGATCGTGTACGGGTACGCGCTCACCGCCGACAAGGGCGTCGTCGACCAGGGCCTGAACATCATCAAGACGTTCCCGAGCATGGTCAGCGCCCTGGTCGCCACGGGCATCCTGGTGACGATCGCGCTGATCTCGATCCGGGCGGCGCGCAGCAAGCTGCCGTACGAGCTCTGGCACCTGCTGCACCTCGGCGGCTACCTGGTGCTGCTGCTCGGCTACAGCCACCAGGTCGCCAACGGCGCCGACCTGACCGGCCGGTTCGCCTCCGTGTTCTGGCCCGGCCTGTACGCGCTGGTCGTCGCGGCACTGGTCTGGGGCCGCCTGATCGAGCCGGTCTGGCTGAATGCACGGCACCGCTTCGAGGTGGCCGCGATCGTGCCGCGAGGGCGCCAACACCTTCAGCGTGTACATCGACGGCCGGAAGCTGGACAAACTGCCGGCGCAGGCCGGGCAGTTCATGCGGTGGCGGTTCCTGACCCGTAACGGCTGGTGGCAGTCGCACCCGTTCTCGCTGTCGGCGGCGCCGCACTAGGAGTGGCTGCGGCTGACCGTGACCGCCGTCGGTGGCCACACATCACGGCTGGCGGCGCTCCGGCCGGGCACGCCGGTCTGGGCCGAGGGGCCGTTCGGGACGTTCACCGCCCAGCGCCGTACGCGCCGTCGTGCCCTTCTCATCGCCGGCGGCAGCGGCATCGCGCCGATCCGGGCGCTGCTGGAGGACATGCCGCCGGACACGATCGTCATCTACCGGGCCAGCCGGCCCGACGAGCTGGTGTTCCGGGCCGAACTGGAGGAGCTGGCCGAGCAGCGCGACGCCTGGGTCCGGTACATCGTCGGGTCGCGCCACGACCCGGGCCCGCGCCGCCTGTTCACCGCCAACGGCATGCTCGGCCTGGTCCCCGACGTCAACCGCCGCGACGTCTACCTGTGCGGGCCGCCCGGGCTGGTCGAGTCCGCGGTCAGCACGCTGCGCGAACTCGACGTCCCCGACAGCCAGCTGCACCTCGACCCGTTCGAGTTCTGACCCCATCCCCTGGAGATTCGCGATGCGACGTAGTACCGCAGCCGCCTTCGGCACCCTCACCGGCGCCGCCCTGATCGTGGGGGTCCGACTGAGCGTGACCGCGCCGGCCGTGGCCGCCGCCCCGCCGGCCGTCGACCTCAGCAACGCCGCCCCCGCGCCCGCCACCTCCGGCGCGGCCCCGGGAAAGGCCAAGCCGCCCACGTCGTCGGCCAAGGCGCCGTCGAAGACCGGTGGCGAGGCCGGCGCCGACGAGAGCGGTCTCAAGGACGGCCTCTACAAGGGCAAGGCGTCCGCCTACGCGTACGGGACGATCCAGGTCTCCATCAAGGTCGACGGCGGCAAAGTCACGGCGGCCGACGCCACCTACCCCGTCACCGGCAACAGCGCGACCATCAATCCCGGCGCGATCCGGCAGCTCAGGCAGGAGACGTTGCGGCGCCAAGACGGCCAAGGACGTCAACGCGGTCTCCGGCGCCACGCTAACCAGCGCGTCGTACCGGAAGTCGCTCCAGGCGGCATTGGACGCGGCCGGCCGCGTAAGGTCACGCGTCCGTGCGCCACGCCGAGCACGTCATGGGTACGGTCGTCAGCATCGAGATCGCCGACGACCTCCCTTCCGCCGAGCTGACCTCGCTGATCTCCAGCACGTGCGCCTGGCTGCACGAGGTCGACCAGCGGTTCAGCACGTACAAGCCGGACAGCGAGGTCTGCCGCTTCCGCCGCGGCGACCTCAAGCCCGACGATCTGTCCTCCGACATGCGGCACGTCCTCGACGCCTGCGCCGACCTCTGGCGCGACACCGACGGTTACTTCGACGCGTACGCGACGGGCCCGCTCGACCCGTCCGGTTACGTCAAGGGCTGGAGCGTCGAGGTCGCCTCGGCCCGCCTGGCCGCCTCCGGTTCCACCCGCCACTCCATCAACGCCGGCGGCGACGTCCGTACGCGCGGCACCAACCCGGACGGCGACCCGTGGCGCATCGGCGTCCGCCATCCGTGGGAGGCCGACAAGGTGAGCTGGATCCTCACCGTCACCGACGGCGCCGTGGCCACCTCGGGCACGTACGAACGCGGCGACCACGTCTGGAACCCGCGCACGGGCGGTCCCGCCCACGGGCTGCGCTCGGTCACCGTGGTCGGCCCCGACCTGGCCCGGGCCGACGCGTACGCCACGGCCGCCCTGGCCATGGGGGAACCCGGGGCGACCTGGCTGGCCGGCCTGGCCACCCAGGGCTACGAGTCTGCCGTGGTCACCGACGACGGCCGCGCCTTCCGCTCCGCCAACCTCCCCGCCGCCGTCTGACCCCCCAGTTGCACGTGCGGGAAGATGCCCTCGGTCCGCTCGTCGCCGCTGATCTTCCGGATCTGCATGGGCTCATCCAACCGGATCAGGGCGCAGTTCGCCTCCCGCTTTCCGGCCCTGTGGACAACCCCGGCGGCGACGCGCCCGAGCGACCCCGGTTTGGCATGGCGATAGGCGACCGGCTAGAGTTCCTATCCGTCGCCGGGAACGTTCCGGAAGACAAGCGGACGTAGCGCAGCTGGTAGCGCATCACCTTGCCAAGGTGAGGGTCGCGGGTTCGAATCCCGTCGTCCGCTCGGAGTGGCCGCCACAGGTTAACGTGCGGGGCCGGCTCGGTGGAGTGGCCGAGAGGCGAGGCAACGGCCTGCAAAGCCGTGTACACGGGTTCAAATCCCGTCTCCACCTCGGCATCTGATGTCCCGAGGGCGATTGGCGCAGCGGGAGCGCGCTTCCTTGACACGGAAGAGGTCACTGGTTCGATCCCAGTATCGCCCACCAGCTCGGAGGCCATATCCCATCGATGGATATGGCCTCCTTTCATTGCTGAGTGACTAACTGGGTGACTAAGCCCCGAGATCGTCGTCGAGGGCGAAGATCCGATTCATGGCGTCAGCGCCAGTGAGCAGGACCGGCCGGAGTTGGTGGCGGTACACCTTCTCGGTGACTGACGTACCAGAGTGGCCGCAAAGATCAGCGATCTCCTTGAGAGAGACGCCGTCATCCGACAGCAACGAGACGAAGCTGTGTCGCAGCTCTCGAGGTGTCCAATCGGCCGGGTTCAGGCCAGCGGCCTTGGTTATGCGGCGGAACGCGCGGCGAACGTTCGCGGCGTCGAGCGCGGTGCCGACCGAGGAGGCGAAGACCAAGTCGAGCACCTGCCAGTTGGTGCCGGCCTTTTCGCGGTCCTGATCTTGCAGGACAAGTTGAGTGCGCAGGGCGACGACGGCCCGGAGAGGTATGGCGACGGTGCGCCGAGATTTGCGGGTCTTAGTATCGCCGCCTTCGCGGACGGAGTGCCATACCTGGATTGAGGGCGGCACCGGGTCGTCATCGTCCGGTCGGCCGTCAAGGTCAACACGTGCCCAGGTGAGGGCTCGGAGTTCTTCCGTGCGAGCACCCGTAAGCAGGGATAGCACCACGTAGGCGTAGAGACGAGAGTCTTCAGCAGCGCTCAGGAGCGCCTTAGCGGCGTCGAGGGTGAGCGATTTGGAGGGACGCCCATGATTACCGCTGGGTACGCCGCAGAGCGCGACGACGTTGCGGTTGACTTTGTCGCGGGCCATGGCCCGAGCGACGACGCGATTCAAGCACTCGTATACCCGTTGCACGGTGCTTGTGCTGAGGTTCTTGGCGATTTGGAGTAGCCAACGGTCGACGTCAGTGGCCGTAAGGTCCCGCAGCTTGCGAGCGCCGAGGCCCGCAGTGATGTGTTTGCACAGGTGACGGTTCTTATCAACGGTGCGGGCGACACGGCCATTCAAGCCGTAGGTGAGCCAGTCCTCCACGGCTTGGGCAACGGTGTAGCCGGTCTGGGCCGTAGAAAGCCCATCCTCGTACTCGCGAATTTTTACGCGGAGGGCCGCATGGGCTTCGGTTTTGGTTTTGCCGCTTGCTTTGCGGACGATGCGCTTGCCTGCCGGGGTGTAGCCGACGGTGACTGAGGCGATCCAGCGCTGTCGCGCTTCGTCCCAGTGCAGTCCGCCATCGCCCCTGCTGCGGCGTTTGGTCATGCGGCGACTCCTTCCGTGCTCTCCCGTTCCAGTAGGGAGACGTATTCGGTGATGGCCGACTCGGGGACGAGTCGGGTGCGGCCTTCTTTGACGGTGCGCAGGCGGCCGGAGCGGATGAGTTCGTAGATCACGGAGCGGCTGAGGCTCAGTTGCCGCATGGCTTCGGGGATGCGGTAAAGGGCCTTCCGCGGGGGTTCGTTCAACTGCGTTCCTTCCTGGTGGACGGTGGTGGTCAGGCGGCTTGCTGGACGGGTTGTGCGTTGCCCAGCTCGTGGGCGAGTTCTTCTCGGCCGGTTTCGTGTCGGGCGCGGGCGAGGGCGGCGGCGGTGTTGGCGAGCAGAGCGTCGCCGTTGTTGTGCCAGCCGACGCCGGCGAAGGTGAGGGTGCCGACGATCAGCGTTGTGTCGTCGGGGTGGTCGACGGCGCGGACGGTGCCGGGGTCGGTCGCAGCCTGGTCCTGGGTGCGGCGGAACTCGACGCGGGTGTCTCGCAGGAGTTTGAAGGTGACGGAGTAGCGGCGGGCTTTGGTGAGGAAGTGGCCGCCGTAGCCGAGCATGTGAGCCCAGCGCCGGAGCTGGGGGTACTTGGTGGCCGGCTTGTGGGTGGTCGCGGGTTTGGCGTCAAGGGTGGCTTGACGTTCGGCGGCGCAGGTGGGGCATACCCGGTAGCGGGTGCAACCGCCGCAGTCCGGGTCAGTCCGCAGGGCTCTGAACGGACCGTCTTTGGGACCGGTCGACGCTCCGAGCAGGCCGGTGCGGTGCGCCTGTTGGGTGTCCGGGTTGGTGCCGAGTCGCCAGCACGCGGCGATGAGGCGGGCGGTGTGTCCGCCGTGGGGGTCGGCGTGCATGTCGATGGTGTCGGCGGTGATGCGGGTGGAGTTGTGGCCGGTGGCTTCGGTGCTTTTGGTGGCGTACTTGGCGAGGTATCCGGCGACCATGGAGTCAGTGACGTCACCGGAGTTGGTGAGGCTGATGGGCCGGATGTCGAGTTGGTCACCCCAGGCCATCGGCCACCCGTTCGTGCGGTCGGGGTGCTCGGGGGTGGTGAACCCGGTGGCGCGGGCGGCGGCGTCCAAGCAGTCGATGAGGTCGTCCAGGCCGATCCCGGCGGGCGGGGGAACCAGGGCGGTGAGGTCGGCCGGGGTGATGCCGTCGAGGCGGACCAGGGCGTGGAAGTGGACGACGGCGCGGCGTTGCATCTCGGCGGCTTTGCCGTGTGAGAGCCGCACGGGTGGGATGCGTCGGATGGTCTTGCCGTCGGTGCAGACCTCGATAAAGGGAATGCTCCGGGCACGGCAAAGCTTCGCGAGTCGGCGTTCGGCGTCTTGTTTGGTGCGGTGCCACAGTTCGGCGGCGTGCAGGTTGAACACCACGTGGTGGTCGTAGTCGTAGCAGTCGAGGCACAGCGGCTGGCCGAGGGCGGGATCGTCGGGGGTGTGTCGGGTCCAGCAGACGGCCGGCTGTCCGTGTTCGCACGGTGCGGGGGTGTCGCGGCGGGCGTGGCACGGGTCGGGGCGGCAGTCGCAGTGTTTCCGCTGGGCGCAGGTGTGCGTGCTGACGCGGCGGGTGTGGACAGTGCCGAAGCTCGGCGCGGTCAGGGTGACGAACGCGGCCGGGTGGCGGGCCACCGACTCGGGGACGCCTTTGCCACCGATCAGACCGGCACGCAGCAGCTGGTAGGCGTCGCGCTGGTAGGTGCGGGCGCAGGATGGGCACACCGAGTGGCGGCGGTTGCCGCAGGCTTTGTAGATCGCGGCGTCGGGCAGCTGGTCGGTGTGCCGGGAGTCGAGCAGCGTCCCGGCCGAGCTGTAGGTGTCCAGGGCGCCGGACAGCCGGATGGGGCGGGTACACCCGGCGGCGGCCTGGACGTGCGACAGCCAGTGGAAGTAGTCCGGGCTCGCGGCGCGGGTGAGGGCCTGCCCGGCGGTGGACCAGGCGGCGGCCGGGGGTGTCCAGGGTTCGGTGTTCGATCCCGTACCCCGGGCAGGGTGCGCCCGGGGTGCGAGGTCCAGCGTCGAACTCATGGTTAGGCAGCGGTTCCGGTGGTGGGGTGCTGCGGGCCGTGATGGCCGGTGAAGGTGACGGTCACGGCGTGTTCGATGACGGTGATCTGGCAGGCCGGGCACCGCTGGTCGCGGGGCGCGTGGCGGCCGCAGTCGATGACCGTGGTGGTGTCACTGGTGTGGACGGTGACCGGTTGGCGGCAGGGTCCGCCGGGGGCGACGGCGATGATGGTGCGCCGGGTGTCGTAGGGATGCGCCTGGTCCGGGTTGGCGGGGCAGGTGTGGGTGTGGTGGTGGACGTCGACCTGGACGGCGGTCATCGGGCACCGCCGAGGGCGGGGGTGTGGCCGTTGATCCGGGCCGGGTTGTCGATGGTGGTCAGCAGTTGCCCGGCGATGTGCGGGGAGGTGCCCAGCCGGGCGGCGAGCTCGTCGCCGGTGATGGGGTGGGTGGAGGTTTGCCGGTGCTGCACGATGACCATGCGGGCGGCGGACACAAGCCGGGCCGGGATCTCCTCGACCGTGGTCGTCGGGGTGCCGGCGGCGGGTTCGACGGCAGGCGGTTGCGATGCCGGCGGTTGCGGTTGCGGTGCCGGCGGTTGCGGTGCCGGCAGTTGCGGTGCCGGCGGTTGCGGTGCCGGCGGTTGCGGTGCCGGTTGTTCGGTGGCTGCGAGGGTGGCGTTGTCCGGGTGCGAGTCTGTGGCGGCCTTTGCCGGGGTGGCCGGGGTGGTGGTGGTGGTGGTGGCTTTGATGCGGTTGGCCGCGGCGAGTAGGTCGGAGGCTTGCTTTTCGATGGCTTCGAAGTCGGGTCGGATGCGTCCGGCGACCAGTTCCACGCCGATGACCAGGACGACGACGAGGGCGAAGACGACGCGGATGCCGAGGTCGCCGGGTGAGGCGAAGTTGACGGTTGCGGAGAACAGGGCGGCTCCGACGAACACGGCGGCGGCCATGTGTTTGGCGTCTTTGGTGATGCCGGGGGTGCGCATCACGATCAGCATGGACACCATGGCGGTGTCGAAGATCAGCGGCGGGAGGTAGGCGAACCAGCCGACGCCCATGGTGGCCAGGTAGTGGGCCTGGTGCAGGTAGCTGGTGAGCATCGCGCCGATGAGGGTGACTTGGTTGAACCGTTTGATGTTGGCGATGGCTTTGAGC
>CAWJNH010000003.1:0-1702254 GCA_963844215.1 uncultured Actinomycetota bacterium | reverse complement strand
TGATCGTGTCCGGCTGCATCATGATGCGGGTCTGCCACCTGGACACCTGCCCGGTCGGCATCGCCACCCAGAACCCGGTGCTGCGGGAGCGGTTCACCGGCAAGCCCGAGTTCGTGGAGAATTTCTTCCTGTTCCTCGCCGAGGAGGTCCGGGAGTACCTGGCCGAGCTGGGCTTCCGCAGCATCGCCGAGGCCGTCGGGCATGCCGAGGTGCTCGACGTGCTGCCCGCCTTGGACCACTGGAAGGCCCGCGGCCTCGACCTGTCGCCGATCCTGTTCGTCCCCGAGCTGGCCGAGGGCGCCGCCCGGCGCAAGGCCCAGGACCAGAATCACGGCCTGGACAAGGCGCTCGACAACGAGCTCATCGGCTGGCCGCGCCCGCCCTCGAGCGACGGCGAGCGGGTCCAGGCGCGCCTGGACGTCCGCAACGACCACCGCAGCGTCGGCGCGATGCTGGGTGGCGAGGTCGCCCGGCGCTACGGCGGCGACGGCCTGCCCGACGACACCATCGCCTTCACCCTGCGCGGCACCGGCGGGCAGTCGTTCGGCGCCTTCCTGCCCGCGCGGGGTCACCCTGCGGCTGATCGGCGACGCCAACGACTACGTGGCCAAGGGCCTGTCCGGCGGCCGCCTGGTGGTCCGCCCGGACGAGGCCGCGCCGTTCGTGGCCGAGGAGAACATCATCGCCGGCAACACCATCCTGTACGGCGCCACCTCGGGCGAGCTGTACCTGCGCGGCCGGGCCGGCGAACGGTTCGCCGTCCGCAACTCCGGCGCGCAGGCGGTCGTCGAGGGCGTCGGCGACCACGGCTGCGAGTACATGACCGGTGGCACGGTGGTCGTGCTCGGCCCGACCGGTCGCAACTTCGCCGCCGGCATGAGCGGCGGCACCGCGTTCGTGCTGGACCTCGACCCGGACCGGGTCAACCCGGAACTGGTCGAGCTCACCCCGCTCACCGAGGCGGAGCAGGAGGCCCTGCACGAGCTGGTGCTCAAGCACGCCAAGGAGACCGACTCGGCGGTGGCCGACCGGCTGCTCAAGGACTGGCCGGCCGCGGTGCGCGAGTTCACCGCGGTGGTGCCCCGCGACTACAAGCGCGTGATGGAACTGATCAGGACCGCCGAAGCCGCCGGTCGCAACGTCGACGAGGCGGTCATGGGGGTCAAGCATGCCTGATCCGATGGGCTTCCTGCGGTACGAGCGGCAGCTGCCCAAGCGGCGCCCGGTGCCGGTCCGGATCACCGACTGGCGGGAGGTCTACCCGCCGGCCGGTGAGGAGCTGATCCGCGACCAGGCCACCCGCTGCATGGACTGCGGCATCCCGTTCTGTCACGAGGGCTGCCCGCTCGGCAACCGCATCCCGGACTGGAACGACCTGGTCCGTACCGGGCGCCTGGGCCGCGGCGTCGGAGAGCCTGCACGCCACCAACAACTTCCCCGAGTTCACCGGCCGGCTCTGCCCGGCGCCGTGCGAGGCCGCCTGCGTGCTCGGCATCGCCGACGACCCGGTGACCATCAAGCAGGTCGAGGTGGAGATCGCCAACCACGCCTTCGACCTCGGGTACGTCCGGCCGCAGCCGGCGCCGTCCCGCAGCGGCAAGTCGGTGGCCGTGGTCGGCTCCGGACCGGCCGGTCTGGCCGCCGCCCAGCAGCTCGCCCGGGCCGGGCACGACGGTCACCGTGTACGAGCGCGACGACCGCATCGGCGGCCTGCTGCGCTACGGCATCCCCGACTTCAAGATCGAGAAGCATCAACATCGACCGGCGGCTGGAGCAGATGGCGGCCGAGGGCGTCGAGTTCCAGACCGGCGTCGACGTGGGCGTCGACATCACCGCCGACGACCTGCGCGAGCGGTTCGACGCGGTGGTGCTGGCCTGCGGCGCGCTGGCCGGCCGGGACGCTCCGGACACCCCCGGCCGTACGCTCGCCGGGGTCCACCTGGCCATGGACCACCTCGTCCCGGCCAACCGGGTCGTCGCCGGGCTGCAGGACACCACCCCGATCGACGCCCACGGCAAGCACGTGATCATCATCGGCGGCGGCGACACCGGCGCCGACTGCCTGGGCGTCGCCCACCGCCAGGGCGCCGCCGATCGTGCCAGCTCGACCAGTACCCGCTGCCGCCCGAGGTCCGCGCGGCCGACCTGCACCCGTGGCCCACCTGGCCGGTCGTCCTGCGCAACTACCCGGCCCACGAGGAGGGCGGCGAACGCGTCTTCGGTGTGGCCGTGCAGGAGTTCGTCGACGACGGCCACGGCAACGTCGCCGCGATCCGCATCGCCGACGTGGTCGTCGAGCGGATCGACGGCCGGCGCACGGTCGTCCTCCGGCCCGGCTCCGAACGCGACCTGCCCGCCGATCTGGTGCTGCTGGCCATCGGCTTCGAGGGCACCGAGCAGCAGCCGCTGCTGGAGCAGCTCGGCGTGGACCGCAACCGCCGCGGGGCCGTCGACGCCGGCGACGACTGGCAGGCCCGGCCGGGCGTCTTCGTGGCCGGCGACATGCACCGGGGCGCATCGCTGATCGTGTGGGCGATCGCCGAGGGCCGCGCCGCCGCGGCCGCCGTCCACCGGTACCTCGGCGCCGCGGGCGACCTCCCGGCGCCGGTGGAACCTTCCGCCCAGCCGCTGGCCGCCACCCGCTGACATCGGGCACGGCTGCGTTCCGCGTACCACCGGCGCTCGGGTTCCGCGCCGTTCTCACCATCGACGCCCGGGGTTCTGCGGGCCGTCCGCAGGACCGGCCGCCGGCCACGAACACAGCCGTTAAGCTGTGCCCCGCAGTTCATCCCCAGGACGGGGGTCGGCCCACGGGCCGATCCGGAAGAGAGACTAGCCTCATGGCTGTGACACGTCGCGTAAAGATCGTCTGCACCATGGGTCCCGCCACCGCCTCCCCCGAGCGCATGCTCGGCCTGGTCGAGGCCGGCATGGACGTGGCCCGGCTGAACTTCAGCCACGGCAGCCACGAGGACCACCAGGCCGGTGTACGACCTGGTCCGCGCCGCCGCGCAGGAAGCCGGCCGGCCGTCGCCGTCCTCGCCGACCTGCAGGGCCCGAAGATCCGCCTGGGCCGTTTCGCCAACGGGCCGCACATCTGGCACACCGGTGACGCGATCACCATCACCAGCGACGACATCCTCGGCACCCCGGACCGCGTCTCCTGCACGTACAAGAAGCTGCCGCAGGAGGTGAAGGTCGGCGACCGGCTGCTCATCGACGACGGCAAGGTCGCGGTCGAGGTCTCCGAGGTCGAACGGCAACGACATCCGCTGCCTGGTCGATCGAGGGCGGCCCGGTCTCCAACAACAAGGGCGTCTCGCTGCCCAACGTGGCCGTCAGCGTGCCCGCGATGAGCGACAAGGACGAGGCCGACCTGCGCTTCGCCCTCGGCCTCGGCGTCGACCTGATCGCGCTGTCGTTCGTCCGCTCGCCCGACGACATCAAGCTCGTCCAGCAGATCATGGCCGAGGAGGGCCGCACCGTCCCGGTCATCGCCAAGGTGGAGAAGCCGGAGGCGGTCGACCATCTCGAAGCCATCGTGCTCGCCTTCGACGGCGTCATGGTGGCCCGCGGCGACCTCGGCGTCGAGACTGCCGCTCGACCAGGTGCCGCTGGTGCAGAAACGCGCCGTGCAGCTGTGCCGGGAGAACGCCAAGCCGGTCATCGTCGCCACCCAGATGCTCGACTCGATGATCGAGAACTCGCGCCCGACCCGCGCCGAGGCGTCCGACGTCGCCAACGCCGTCCTCGACGGCGCCGACGCGGTGATGCTGTCCGGCGAGACCAGCGTCGGCAAGTACCCGGTCCTCACCGTCAGCACCATGGCCAAGATCGTCACCACCACCGAGGCCGGCCCGTTCGGCGTCCCGCGGCTGCAGCACGACCCGCGGACCCACGGCGGCGCGCTCACCGTCGCCGCGTCGCAGATCGCCCGCAACATCGGCGCCAAGGCGCTGGTCGCGTTCTCCCAGACCGGCGACACCGTGCGCCGCCTGTCCCGGCTGCACTGCGAGCTGCCGCTGTACGCGTTCACCCCGGTCGCCGAGGTCCGCGACCAGCTCGCCCTGTCCTGGGGCGTGGAAACCTTCCTCACCGACTTCGTGCAGCACACCGACGACATGTTCCGGCAGGTCGACGCCAAGATGCTCGGCCTCGGCCTGGCCAAGCCCGGGCGACTACGTGGTCGTCGTGGCCGGCAGCCCGCCGAACGCGCCCGGCTCCACCAACACCCTGCGCGTGCACCAGCTCGGCTCGCTGGCCGACCCGAGCAGCCTGTGACACCGGTTCTCTCGTGACCATGCCGCTCACGGCCAGGCCGCGGTCGATCAGCTCCTCGAGGTCCTCGACCTCAAGCAGATCGACCCGGCCACGTTCGTGGGGGAGAGCCCGCAGACCGGCGCCCAGCGCGTCTTCGGCGGCCAGGTCGCCGGTCAGGCCCTGGTCGCCGCCGGCCGCACCGTCGACCCGCAGCCGGCGCGTGCACTCCCTGCACGGCTACTTCGTCCGCCCCGGCGACCCGACCGAACCGATCGAGTTCAGCGTCGAGACCATCCGGGACGGCCGGTCCTTCTCGGTCCGCCGGTCGGTCGCGCAGCAGAACGGCAAGACCATCTTCTTCATGTCCGCGTCGTTCCAGATCGCCGAGGAGGGCCTCGACCACCACTCGCCCGCGCCGACCGGCGTGCCCGACCCCGACGACGTCCGGACGATGCGCCGACTGGGTGGCGGCAGTACCCGACCCGGCCGCGGCGCTTTCGCCGCCGCGCCGCAGGCCATCGACGTCCGCTACGTCGGCGTCCCCGGCTGGGTGCCGCCCGGCGACCGGGTGGCCGCCGACCAGCAGCGGGTGTGGATGCGCATCGACGGGACGCTGCCGGACGACCCGCTGATCCACGCCTGCGCGCTCACCTACGCCTCCGACCTGTCCCTGCTCGACACGGTGCTGTCGGTGCACGGCGAGGTGTGGGGGCCGGGCGGCGTGATCGGCGCCAGCCTCGACCACGCGCTGTGGTTCCACCGGCCGTTCCGCGCCGACGAGTGGTTCCTCTACGACTGCACCAGCCCGTCGGCCAGCGGCGCCCGCGGCCTGGCCAGCGGCCGGATGTTCACCGAGGACGGCCGGCACATCGCCAGCGCCGTCCAGGAAGGCCTGCTGCGGCGGGTCGGCTCGCGCTGACCCTCAGTCCGTGCCGCGGGTGAGGGCGATCGACGAATCCTCATCCGCGGCGAGTTCCTCCTGCGGCGGCGGCATCGCGCCTTCGGGGGTGTCCGGGACCGCGGGCAGGTCGTCGTAGAACTGCGGCAGGCCCGCCATCACCCCCGCGCCGGTGACCCCGGCCAGGGCCAGCATCGCGTCCAGATCGGCCGTCGTCCGCAGCACCTCCTCGTGGAAGGTGTCCGGCTCATCCGCCTGCTCGCCGGTCGCCCCCGCGGTGTTCGCGGCGCCAAGCGGCCCGGCGGCGTTGTTGGCGGCGCCGAGTGGCCCGGCTGTGTTGTTGGCGGCGCCCAGCGGCCCGCTCAGCGTCCCGGTTCCTGGAGTCGTCTTGTCGGCCGTCCCGCTCTCGACCGGCCTGGACAAGTCGAGCGCCCCGGCGGTCGACGACGCCCTCGTGCCCCGGTTCGAAGACGCCCGGTGCCGCGGCCCGGTCCGGGCCGGTGCCGTCTCGAAGTCGGCCAGCCCCGCCGAATACCCGGAGACCCCCGCCGACCGCTCCGGCGACAACTCGAGAATGTCCGTCCGCGGTCCCACTGCCTCCCGCAGCCGCAGCGACGCCACCAGATCCGACACCCCCCGCGCCAGGGCCAGCCCGCCCAGCACCGTCACCACCAGGTCCGCCGACCGGGACAGCGGGCTCGCCGCGAAGAATCCCAGCGCCGTCTCGAGCACGCCCACCACCATCAGCAGGCCCCAGATCCGGTCCGATTCCCGCGTCATCATCGAGACTCCGATGTCGGCCGCGCCCCGCACCATCAGGTACCAGCCCAGCAGCGCGGCCGGCGTGGTGTACGACGACGAGTCCGCCGACGCCCACAACACCACGCCGGTGACCGCGAACAACACCGCCATCCCCGCGTTCAGCCACCACGTGCGCGTCTGCGACAACGCCCGTACCGCCTCGGTCAACGCCCCGAACAGCAGCACCGGGCCGGCCACGGCGGTGATGTCCGACGGCTCCAGCCGCATGACGCACCACGAGATCGCCAGCCACGCCACTCCGGCGAACATGAGGAAACCCCACATGTTCTCCCGAACCACCGTGAGCGGCTTCGAACCGGACCACAGCATGAGGCCTCCCGAGATGCTCTCCGAGACCATGACAACATCCACCGAACCGGCGAAACGGTGCTTTCGCCGAAAAAACACAGGCTCCCCATCCGTACGGCCGCTCCCCGTAGCCGGCAAAAGCCCCCGCACCACGCGGCCGCAGCCCCAAGCGGAAGCACGACAGCGTGCCCGAGTCCGCCCTTCCGATGACCGCCGGCGGGCACACCGGCGCTCACCCCTTCGGCCCCGCGTGCTCGTTCAGCGCCGCCCCCGGGCACCCGCAGCAACTTCCATCGGCAGATCCACGCCCGGTCTCGCGATGGCCCGGACGTCCTGACGCAGCCCCGAGATGTCGGTGGACGAGTGACACCCGAGTGACGCGGTGACCCGAACGCCGTTCGTCACACGACGGCCATCGCACCGAAATGGCCGCGCAGGACCTTTCCGGGGTGTTCGCGGGTCAATGTCCTTGCCGTCCGGCCGGGTGCATATGTCCATCGGGTTCGGCCCCGGGTCCACGGTGCGGCCGCAGGCACGGCCGTTGTCGCGAATTGCTCTGCACTTCGGCGCAGCCGCCGCGGCACTCGCCGCCTGCTTTCGCCGGCACATCGAGCAACGCCTTCTCCCATTCGGCGATGAGGCCGGGCCGGGCGCCGGCGCAGGAGACAGACCACTCCGGTGCGGTCGTCCCAGTCACGAGACGGCCGTCGCCGGGAAACCGCCCGGGCAGATCGACGTCGCGCCGGCTTCGTGCGGCCGTCCAGGTGAATGCCGGCCGTCCAGGTGAAAGCCGGGCTTCGTGCGGCCGTCCAGGTGAAAGCCGGGCTTCCAGGTAAAAGCCGGGCTTCGTGCGGCCGTCCAGGTGAAAGCCGGGCCTCGCGCGGCCGTCTAGGTGAGAGCCGGGCGGCTGACGCAGTCGGCCGGCGCCGAGCAGTCCCGCGGCGGCGGCGCGCCCGCTCGCCGTGGAACCATGCCCCACGGTGCGGCACGGACGATCGAGAGGTCGCCACATCGCCCTGAAGGCAGGCCGGACTTCACCATTCGAATGGCCTGCTCGCTCAGTCCCGTGGGTACACGATGACATTATCGAGCAGGGGTACGACAACTTCAGCGGGTGCCGAGGGCGGGATTCGAACCCGCACGCCCTTTCGGACAAATCATTTTGAGTGATTCATGTCTGCCATTCCATCACCCCGGCGTGACCCGTCTCGTGTCGGCTGCCACGCTGACACGAGCCTGCAACAGGATACCTACTAGTCTGTGGGGCGGCGACACCCAGATACCCGGGTGTCGCGGACTTCGGGAGTTCTGGGGGTAAGTGTCCGTGGCCGACACGCAGGCGAGCGCCGACCGCAGGCGGGTGCTCATCGCCGAGGACGAGGCCCTCATCCGGCTCGACCTGGCGGAGATGCTCGTCGAAGAGGGCTACGACGTCGTCGGCGAGGCCGGTGACGGCGAGACCGCCGTGCGCCTGGCCGAGGACCTGCAGCCCGATCTGGTCATCCTCGACATCAAGATGCCGATCATGGACGGCCTGGCGGCGGCCGAGCGGATCGCCGGCGGCCGGATCGCGCCGGTGGTGATCCTGACCGCGTTCAGCCAGCGCGACCTGGTCGAGCGGGCGCGCGCCGCGGGCGCGATGGCGTACCTGGTGAAGCCGTTCCAGAAGTCGGATCTGGTGCCGGCGATCGAGATCGCGCTCTCCCGATATTCGCGAGATCGCGGCGCTGGAGTCCGAGGTCGCCGGGCTGACCGACCGGCTGGAGACCCGGAAGTCGGTGGAGCGGGCCAAGGGCGAGCTGATGACGAAGTACTCGATGACCGAGCCGCAGGCGTTCAAGTGGATCCAGCGGACCGCGATGGATCACCGGATGACGATGCGTGAGGTGGCCGACCGGATCCTGGCCGAGCAGGAGGAGCCGGCGGCGAGCCGGCGGCATCGGCGACTGATCGGCCTCGTGGTGTAACACCTCTGCGCCGATCAGGCGTCACCGCACGTAACGGTTCGGTGAATGCCCGTTCGAAGCTCTTACGGACCGCCCGCGAACTGGGATAGCGTCCCGCCCCATGACGGGCGTAGCGGCGTCGTGGCGGCACGCAAGTGCCAATCGGCCTGCTGTGGCTCGGTGAGTTCGGTATGGAGGAGGGTTCCAACCTTGAGGCAAGGTTCTCGCACGAGCCATCGGCGGGGTGGCCGTCGTCGGCCTCATCGCCGGGGCCGCTGCGTGCAACAGTGACAGCAGCAACAGCGGCGGCGGTAGCGCGAGCGGCTCGAACTGCGGCTACGAGCTCGCCTACTTCGGCGCTCTGACCGGTTCGTCGGCCAACCTCGGTGTCAACATCGAGCAGGGCTTCGAGCTGGCGATCGACCAGTACAACGAGAAGAACGGCGCGGGCTGCATCACCGTCGAAGAAGTTCGACTCGCAGGGTGCGCCCGGCGGTCGCTCCCGGTGTCGCCCGGCAGCTGGTGACCGACAAGAAGATCATCGGCATCGTGGGGCCGCCGTTCTCCGGTGAGTCCGAGGCCGCCGACCCGATCTTCGAGCAGGCCGGCATCCCGACGATCACGCCGTCGGCGACCCGTGTCTCGCTGTCCGCCAACGGCTGGAAGATCTTCCACCGCGCGGTCGCGAACGACGACGCGCAGGGTCCGGCGGCCGGCGAACTACATCAAGAACGTGCTGAAGGCGGCGAAGGTCTTCGTGGCCGACGACCAGTCGGCGTACGGCGCGGGCCTGGCCGACGGCGTGAAGCCAAGACGCTGGGCTCGGCGGTGGTCGGCACCGACAAGACCGAGGCCGACGGCAAGCAGACCGACTTCTCGGCGACGGTGCAGAAGGTCGTCGGCAGCGGCGCGACGGTGCTGTTCTACGGCGGCTACTACCAGAACGCCGGCCTGATCCGTAAGCAGCTGACCGCGGCGGGCTGGAAGGGCACGCTGGTCGGCGGCGACGGCATGAACGACCCGGGCCTGGCCAAGGCGGCCGGTAACGCGAACGCCGCCGGCACGATCGTGACCTGCCCGTGCTCGCCGGCCGACAAGTCGGGCGGCACGTTCGTGGCCGACTACAAGACGAAGTGGAACGTGGACGCCGGTACGTACTCGGACGTGGCGTTCGACGCGGCGAACATCTTCCTGCAGGGCATCGACGCCGGGAACACCACGGCGGCCAAGATGAACACGTACCTGTCGACGATCGACTACAAGGGCATCGCGAACGAGTACAAGTTCACCGTCGAGTCGGCGAGCTCGACCCGACCCTGATCAAGGTGTGGGCGTTCAAGTTCGACGACGACGGGCGCGCCGCAGCCGGATCAGCAGATCAAGACCTCCTGATCACGTCGCGACAACGCTCTGCAGGGCCGGTGTGGCCGGATTGATCCTCCGGCCGCACCGCCCTCTTCGTTTCGGGAGCCCCCTGTGAACTTCTCCGGTTTGATCCACGATTTCGGGCCGCTGACCATCACCGGGCCTGGCGCAGGGCGCGATCATCGCGCTGTTCGCGCTGGGCTACACCCTGGTCTACGGCGTGCTGCGGCTGATCAACTTCGCTCACTCCGAGGTCTTCCTGCTCGGTACGTTCGCCGCCTGATGCTGTGGGGCGGTCTGTTCGGCCTGGACCAGAACTCGGCGACGCCGTCCGTCCTGGGCGGTCGATCGGCCTGCTGCTGCTCGGGCCTGGTCGCGGCGATCGTGGTGTCGGGTCGACCGCGCTGGGGGTGGAACTGGTCGCGTACCGGCCGCTGCGGCGGCGCAACGCGCCGCCGCTGGCCTTCCTGATCACCGCGATCGGCGCGTCGCTGTTCATCTCCGAGACGGTCGGCGTGATCACGCAGCGGAACATCCGACGGTGTTCCGCCGCTGATCCGGCCGAACGACGTCTTCTCGATCGGCAACACGCATGTCACGAACCTGCAGCTTCTGATCATCGTGCTGGCGCTCGTGATGATGTTCGTGCTGGACCGGTTCATCAACCGTTCGCGCCTGGGCCGGGGGATCCGCGCGGTGGCGCAGAACCCGGACAGCGCGGCGCTGATGGGGGTCAACAAGAACCGGGTCATCTCCCTGGTCTTCCTGCTCGGTGGCCTGATGGCGGGGATCGCGGCGGTGATGTACGACCTGAAGATCGGTGACACGCGGTTACGACGCCGGCTTCCTGCTCGGCATCGAGGCGTTCACCGCCGCGGTGCTGGGCGGTATCGGCAACCTGCGCGGCGCGCTGCTCGGCGGTCTGCTGCTGGGCGTGCTGCGAGAACTACGCGGCCGGCCTGTTCGGGACGGCAGTGGCAGCACGCGGCGGCGTTCGTCCTGCTGGTGCTGATCCTGCTGTTCCGGCCGACGGGCCTGCTGGGTGAGTCGCTGGGGAGGGCAAGGGCATGACCGAACCGAAGACTGTCGAGCCGCTGGCCGAGAAGAAGGACAGCGCCTGGCGTACGGGCGGCGGGACGCGGGGCTGGTTCGGACGGCAGCCGTGGCCGGTGCGTACGGTGATCATCCTGGTGGCTGATCGTGCTGGCGTACCTGCTGCCGTACGTCGGGAACGTCCCGGTGATCGGCCCGCAGATCGTCACCGAGGGCATCGACTGGCCGAGCGCGCTGTTCAACGTGGCGTACTTCGTGCTGCTGGCGCTGGGCCTGAACGTGGTGGTCGGTTTCGCCGGCCTGCTGGACCTGGGGTACGTGGGCTTCTTCGCGGTCGGCGCGTACACGGTGGCGCTGCTGACGTCGCCGGACAGCGTGCTCCACACGCAACTGGGCGTGGCTGGCGACGGTGCCGGTCGCGATCGCGGTGGCGATGCTGTCGGGCCTGATCCTCGGCTGGCCGACGCTGCGGCTGCGCGGTGACTATCTGGCCATCGTGACGCTCGGCTTCGCCGAGATCATCCGGATCGTCGCGACGAGCACCCGAACTTCGCCCGCGGCGACCGGGTTTCGCCGGACATCCCGCACCCGCCGGGCAAGTTCTCCGGACGGCAAGCCGATCTTCGGGGTGGCCGACGCGACACCGTACTTCTGGCTCGGTCTCACGGTCATCATCCTGGTCGTCCTCGGGGTGCGGAACCTCGACCGCAGCCGGGTCGGCCGGTCGTGGCTGGCGATCCGCGAGGACGAGGAAGCCGCCGAGATCATGGGCGTGCGGACCATCAAGTTCAAGCTGTGGGCGTTCGCGATCGGCGCCTGCATCGGTGGTCTCGGCGGCGTGATGTTCGCCGGCGAGCAGGGCTTCATGAACTCGGAGCACGTTCGTGCTGCAGTTCTCGATCCTGGTGCTGGCCGGCGTGGTGATGGGTGGTTCGGGCAACATCGCGGGCGCGATCCTGGGTGGTGCGCTGATCTCGTACATCCCGGACCGGCTGCGCGGCATCCAGGACCCGGTCTTCCACACCGACCTGTTCGAGTTACCGGTTCGCGATCTTCGGCCTGGTGATCATCGTGATCATGATCTTCCGTCCGCAGGGTCTGATCCCGAGCCGGCGCCGGGCGATGGAGCTCAAGGACCGGGCCAAGGAGGTGGCTCCGCGAGTGAGCGAAGCGCGGGCACCATCGAGTCAGCCGAGCGACCGGAGCTCGGACGCACGATCGTCATGACGCGCCGCACTCGAGTCGCCCGAGCGCTGGACGCCCCGACGCGCGGGCCGTGGACCGGCCGGAACCGGCCACCGGCGCCCCGCGGCGCCGGCAACGCGCCGATGCGGCGGCAGGCGCTGCTCGAGGTCGACGACGTGACGCTGCGGTTCGGCGGCGTCGTGGCGCTGAACGACGTCAGCTTCACGCCTGCGCAAGGGCGAGATCTTCGGGCTGATCGGCCCGAACGGCGCCGGCAAGACGACCTGCTTCAACGCGATGACCGGGGTCTACCGGCCGACCAGCGGGGCGATCCGGTTCCAGGGCGAGTCGATCGTCGGGCAAGAAGAAGCACGAGATCACCCGGGGCGGCATCGCCCGGACGTTCCAGAACGTGCGGCTGTTCCCGGAGATGACGGCGCTGGAGAACGTGATGGTGGGCGCCGACGCGCACCACAAGACCAGCGTGCTGGCGCGCGTTGTTCCGGCTTGCCGCGGCACTGGCGCGAGGAGCAGGCCGGCCGGGACAGGTCGTTCGAGCTGCTGCGGTTCGTCGGGATCGCAGCGGCGGGCGGGCGAGGTGTCCCGGAACCTGGCGTACGGCGAGCAGCGCCGGCTGGAGATCGCCCGGGCGCTGGCCACCGAACCCGACACTGCTCTGCCTGGACGAGCCGGCGGCCGGCTTCAACCCGGCCGAGAAGGAGGAACTGCTCCAGCTGATCCGCAAGATCCGCGACACCGGGGTGACGGTGCTGCTCATCGAGCACGACATGCGCCTGGTGATGGGCGTGACCGACCGGATCGTGGTGCTGGAGTTCGGCAAGAAGATCGCCGAGGGGACGCCCGCCGAGGTGCGGGACAACCCGGCGGTCATCGCGGCGTACCTGGGAGTGCCGACCGATGCTGCTTGAGATCGAGAACGTCACGCTGCTGTACGGGCGGATCCAGGCGCTGCACGGGATCAGCCTGACCGTCGGCCAGGGCGAGATCGTGGCCTTGATCGGCGCGAACGGCGCCGGCAAGTCGACCACGATGCGGGCGATCTCCGGGTCTGCGGCCGGTGGCCCAGGGCAGCGATCCGGTTCGACGGTGCAGGACATCACCCGGATGCGCGCCGACCTGCGGGTGGTGCGCGGGGTGTCCCAGTCGCCGGAGGGCCGGGGCATCTTCCCGGGCATGACGGTGCGGGAGAACCTGGAGATGGGCGCCTACACGCGGCGAAACCGGGCCGAGATCAACCAGGACTGGAGCGGGCGTTCACGCTGTTCCCCCGGCTGCAGGAGCGGGAGAAGCAGGTCGGCGGCACGCTGTCCGGCGGGGAGCAGCAGATGCTGGCGGTCGGCCGGGCGCTGATGAGCCGGCCGAAGCTGCTGCTGCTGGACGAGCCGTCGATGGGCCTGGCGCCGATGCTGATCCAGCAGATCTTCGACATCATCGTGGAGATCAACCAGCAGGGTACGACGGTGCTGCTGGTGGAGCAGAACGCGCAGCAGGCGCTGTCGCGGGCGCACCGGGCGTACGTGCTGGAGACCGGCCGGATCGTCAAGTCCGGCACGGGCGCGGAGCTGCTGCACGATCCTGCGGTGAAGGACGCCTACCTCGGCGTGGCCTGAACCGGTGGCAACACGTACAGAGGAGATAACGATGGTTCGCGCAGTTCTCCCGCCCGGCGGGCGGTCCTCGGTTTGGCCGTGGCGGCGGCCATGACGTTCACGCTGGCCGCGTGCGGCGGGGAGTCGAACGACAACTCCGGCGCCGGCACCGCCGCGCCGACCCCGTCGTCGTCCGGTGCGACAGCGCGCTGGCGGCGAAGGTGCCCGGCGGACATCAAGTCGGCCGGGCAACTGACCATCGGCACCGACTCGACGTACGCGCCGAGCGAGTTCCTGGACACCGACGGCAAGACGGTCGATCGGGTTCGACGTCGACCTGTTCAACGCGGTCGCCGGCAAGCTGGGCCTGAAGACGGAGTGGCAGTCGGCGTCGTTCGACGGCATCATCCCCGGCGTCAGCACCGGCAAGTACAACGTCGGGGTCTCCTCGTTCACGGTCAACGCGACCCGGGAGAAGCAGGTCACCATGGTCTCCTACTTCTCGCGCCGGCACGCAGTGGGCGGCAAGACGGGCGGCACGATCAGCCCGGACGACCGCCTGCGGCAAGAAGATCGCCGTGCAGACCGGCGACCGTGCAGGTCGACGACATCACCGCCCGGTCGAAGAAGTGCACGACCGCGGGCAAGGCCAAGATCACCATCGACCAGTACCAGAAGCAGAGCGACGCCACCAACGCCGTGGTCACCGGCAAGGACGACGCGATGCTGGCCGACTCGCCGGTGTGCGCGTACGCGGTGAAGCAGACCAACGGCCAGCTCGCCCTGGTCGGTGACATCTACGACTCGGCGCCGTACGGCTACGTCCTGCCGCAAGGACCAGACCGACTTCGCCGACGCGATCGCGGGCGCCGTGCAGGCGCTGATCGCCGACGGGACGTACAAGACGATCCTGGCCAAGTGGGGCGTCGACGCCGGCGCGATCACCACGCCCGCGGTCAACCCCGCGGCGTCCGAGATCGCGGACGATGACGGACTCGACGTCCAGCCGGGCGGGCACGGCCGGAAGCGATCAAGGCCGTGCCCGTCCGGCATCCCGGGCGCTGGGTCACGATCGCCGTGCTGGCCGTGCTGGCCGCGATGTTCGTCCACCTGCTGGTCACCAACGACCGCTTCCAGTGGACGTTCATCTTCTCCTCGTACGCGCGGGGCAAGCGCGGCGTGATGTTCACCGATCCGGTGCTGCAGGGCCTGCGCGGCACCATCCTGCTGACCGTCTCGGCGATGCTCATCGGCGTCGTGCTCGGCGTGATCATCGCCATCATGCGGCTGTCCGACAACCGGATCCTGTCGTGGGTGGCCTGGGTGTACACCTGGTTCTTCCGGGCGGTGCCGCGGCTGGTGCTGGCGGTGCTGTTCGGCAACCTGAACATCCTGTGGGCCCGGGTCGGCTTCGGGCTGCCGTTCGACCGGCAGATCGGCAAGCTGTTCGGGATCGGCGAACTTCAACGGACAGTTCTTCAGCATCAAGGCCAGCGACCTGCTGGCCGGTTTCGTGGCCGGGCATGCTCGCGCTGGGGCTGTCCGAGGCGGCGTACATGGCCGAGATCGTCCGGGCCGGCATCCAGTCGATCGATCCGGGTCAGAGCGAGGCCGCGGTGGCGCTCGGCCTGTCCCGCAGTCAGGTGCTGCGCCGGGTGGTGCTGCCGCAGGCCATGCGGGTGATCGTGCCGCCGACCGGCAACGAGGTCATCGCGATGGTCAAGGACACGTCGCTGGTCGCGTTCGTGCCGGTCACCGGGGAACTGTTCTTCCAGCTCCAGGCGATCGAGGCCCGTACGTTCGTGGTGCTGCCGGTCCTGGTCGCGGCGGTGCTGTGGTATCTGATCCTGTGCAGCGTGCTGATGGTCGCGCAGTTCTTCGTGGAGCGACACTTCAGCCGGGGGTACGGCACGACCGGACGGGCCCGGCAGCGGCTGCGCGACATCGAGGTCGAGCAGGGTGGCCGGATCGCGGCGGAGGGTGGCGGCCATGACGGCGGGCCGAGATGGTTCGCGCGGACAACGTGCACAAGTCGTTCGGGTCGACTCGAGGTCCTCAAGGGCATCGACCTGGTGGTCGAGCCGGGCGAGGTGTGCTGCGTGCTCGGCCCGTCCGGGTCCGGCAAGTCGACGTTCCTGCGCTGCATCAACCACCTCGAGAAGATCAACGCCGGCCGCATCTTCGTGGACGGCGACCTGGTCGGCTACCGGCGAGCGCGGCGGCAAGCTGCACGAGTTGAGGGACAAGGAGGTCGCCGCGCAGCGCCAGGCCGATCGGCATGGTGTTCCAGCGGTTCAACCTGTTCCCGCACATGACGGTGCTGGAGAACGTCATGGAGGCGCCGTGCCAGGTCAAGCGGGAGAACAAGGCGCGAGGTCCGGGACCGGGCGATCGCACTGCTCGACCGGGTCGGGCTGGGCGACAAGGTCGAGACTTACCCGGGGCAGCTGTCCGGCGGCCAGCAGCAGCGGGTGGCGATCGCCCGGGCGCTGGCCATGCGGCCCAAGCTGATGCTGTTCGACGAGCCGACCAGCGCGCTCGACCCGGAACTGGTCGGCGAGGTCCTGGACGTGATGAAGGGCCTGGCCCGCGACGGCATGACGATGGTGGTGGTGACCCACGAGATCGGCTTCGCCCGGGAGGTCGGCGACAAGCTGATCTTCATGGACGGCGGCGTGGTCGTCGAGGAGGGGCGCACCGCGGGACGTCATCGCCAATCCGCAGCAGGAACGAACCAAGGCGTTCCTGAGCAAAGTGCTGTAAAGCGGGCGAGGCGCCCGGCGTTCCTGTCGTACCCCGCGGACTAGAGTTCACCGACGTGAGCGACGACGCCAAGACCCCCCGTCTGCTGCTGCTCGACGGCCACTCGCTGGCCTACCGGGCGTATCTACGCGCTGCCGGTGGAGAACTTCTCCACCCAGACCGGCCAGGCGACCAACGCCGTGTTCGGCTTCACGTCGATGCTGATCAACATGCTGCGCGACGAGCAGCCGACGCACATCGTGGTGGCGTTCGACGTGTCCCGGCATTCGTTCCGCACTCGACGCTCTACGCCGGAGTACAAGGCCGGCCGGTCCGAGACGCCGAAACCGTTCCTCGGCCAGGTCAGCCTGATCAAGGAGGTGCTCGAAGCGCTGCGCATCCCGGTGGTGGAGAAGCCCGGGTACGAGGCCGACGACGTCATCGCCACGCTCGCCACCCAGGCCCGCGACGCGCGGCATGGAGGTGATCATCTCGAGCGGCGACCGCGACGCGTTCCAGCTCGCCGGCGAGCACACCACGATCCTCTACCCGGTGCGCGGGGTGTCCGAGGTGTGGCGGATGACGCCCGACGCGATCGAGCAGAAGTACCTCGTGCGTCCTGAGCGCTACCGCGAGCAAGGCGGCTCTGGTCGGCGAGGCCAGCGACAACCTGATCGGCGTGCCCGGCGTCGGGGACAAGACCGCCGCCAAGTGGATCAACGAGTACGGCGGCCTCGACGGCGTCGTGGCCAACGCCGACAAGATCAAGGGCAAGGCCGGCGACAACCTGCGCGCCCACCTGGCCGACGTGCTGCGCAACTACGACCTCAACGCGCTGCGTCTGCGACCTCGAGCTGCCGCTGGGGCCCGCCGACGTGCGCTGGCCGGGCTGGGACCGGGAGGCCGTGCACCAGGTGTTCGACGCGCTCGAGTTCCGGGTGCTGCGCGAGCGGCTGTATTCGTACCTGGACGCGGTCGAGCCCGAGGCCGAGTCGGGCTTCGACCTGGCCGCGCACGTGCTGGCGCCGGGTGAGGTGGCCGGCTGGCTGGCCCGGCACGCCACCGAGGCGCCCGGTCGGGGTGGCCGTCACCGGCCAGTTCGGGCGGGGCACCGGCTCGCTGACCGGCATCGCGGTGGCCACCGGCGACGGTCCGGCGGCCTGGTTCGACCCGGCCGCGCTGGACGACACCGACGAGCCGGCGGTCGCGGCGTGGCTCGCCGACACCGATCGGCCCAAGGTCATCCACGACGCCAAGCCGGCCATGCTGGCGTTCGCGCGCGCACGGCTGGGCGCTGGCCGGCGTCCGGGTCGACACCGCGCTGGCGGCGTATCTGGCCAAGCCCGACCAGCGGGCCTACGACCTGACCGACCTGGCCCTGCGCTACCTCAAGCGGGAGCTGCGGGTCGACGCGCCGCAGGACGGGCCAGCTCACGCTGGACGGGCTGGGCGACGACGACGGCGACGCGGCCGAGCGAGAACCTCATGCTGCGCGCCCGGGCCACGCTCGACCTGGCCGACGCGCATCACCGAGGAACTGTCCCGCGACGACGGCGCCTCCCAGCGGCTGCTGATGGAGGTCGAGCAGCCGCTGTCGGTGGTGCTGGGCGAGATGGAGCACGTCGGCATCGCCGCCGACACCGAATACCTGTCCGAGCTCGAGGCCCACTTCGCGGCCGAGGTGAAATCGGCCCAGCAGGCGGCGCACGAGGTGGTCGGGCGGGAGTTCAACCTCGGCTCGCCCAAGCAGTTGCAGGAGATCCTGTTCACCGAGCGCGGCCTGCCCAAGACCAAGCGGATCAAGTCCGGGCTACACCACCGACGCGGACGCGCTGCAGAGCCTGTTCGCGCAGACCGGCGATCCGCTGCTGGCGCACCTGCTGCGGCACCGCGACGTGGCCAAGCTCAAGTCGACGGTGGACGGGCTGCTCAAGTCGGTCTCCGACGACGGGCGCATCCACACCACGTTCAACCAGACCGTGGCCGCCACCGGCCGGCTGTCGTCGACCGACCCGAACCTGCAGAACATCCCGATCCGCACCGAGGAGGGCCGGCGCATCCGCCGCGCGTTCGTCGTCGGCGAAGGCTTCGATCAGCTGATGACCGCCGACTACAGCCAGATCGAGATGCGGATCATGGCGCACCTGTCCGGCGACGAGGCGCTGATCGAGGCGTTCAACTCGGCGTTCGACTTCCACGCCGCCACCGCGTCGTCGGTGTTCCACGTGCCGGTCGAGGAGGTCGTGCCCGACCAGCGCCGCAAGATCAAGGCGATGAACTACGGCCTGGCGTACGGGCTGAGCGCGTTCGGGCTGTCCAACCAGCTCAACATCTCCACCGACGAGGCCCGCGGCGCTGATGGAGGAGTACTTCGAGCGCTTCGGCGGGGTCCGGGACTATCTGCAGGCGGTGGTCCGGCGGGCCGTGCAGGACGGGTACACCGCGACCATCCTCGGCCGGCGGCGCTACCTGCCCGACCTGAGCAGCGACAACCGCCAGCGGCGGGAGATGGCCGAGCGGATGGCCCTCAACGCGCCGATCCAGGGCTCGGCCGCCGACATCATCAAGGTCGCGATGCTGCGCGTCGACGCGGCGCTGCGGGCGTCCGGGCTGCGGTCGCGGATGCTGCTGCAGGTGCACGACGAGCTGGTGTTCGACGTGGCCCCGGGGGAGCGGGAGGCGCTGGAGGAACTGGTCCGCCGCGAGATGGGCGGCGGCTCACCCGCTGTCCGTGCCGCTGGAGGTCTCGGTCGGCTCCGGCCGCGACTGGAACGGCGCCGACCACTGACGCCCGGCCGGCGATCCGGCGCCGCCGGCCGCTGAGGGTCGGCCACGGATCGAAGGTCGCCAGTCTTTCCGGGGCGCGATTGATCGAAGGTCGCCGGTGTCTCCGCCGGGGCCGTGGATCTGAGGTCGCCGGTGTCTCCGGCCGGGCCGTGGATCTGAGGTCGCCGGTGTCTGGGGCCGGGCCGTGGATCTGAGGTCGCCGGTCGTTCCGGCCGGGCCGTGGATCGGCGGTCGCCGGTCTCTTCGGGGGCCTTGGATCGAAGGTCGCTCGTCGGTCCCGGCCGCCCTTTGAGCAGGGTTTTGGGTCGCGGCCGGCACTTGCCCGGCTCTGCCACTGTGGGCCGATGCCGACCCTATTGCCGGACCTGACCTCAGCGCAGCCCACCGCGCCCGATGTGGGCCGACGCGATCAGATCGGCCATCCTTCGGCGGAGCCGACCCCGGGCGTGCAGGCCGCGCCCGGCCGCCCGATGTGGGGGCCGGTCTCCCGGGAGCCGCTCGACGAGTCGCAGGCGGCCGTGTTCGCGCCGATGTTCAAGGCCCTCGGCGACCCGGTCCGGCTGCGCCTGTTGTCCATGATCGCCTCCGCCGGCAGCGGTGAGGTGTGCGTGGCCGACCTGACCGGCTCCTTCGCAGTGACCGGGCCCACCATCTCGCACCACCTGAAGGTGCTGCGCGAAGCCGGCCTGGTGCACGGCGACCGCCGCGGCACCTGGGTGTACTACCGGCTCGTGCCTTCCGCGCTGGCGCTGCTGACCGGGCTGCTCGACGCTACTTCTTGAGCGGGTCGTGACCCCAGTTCATCAGCGAGTACCGCCAGTGGGTCGCCGAGACGTCGCCGGACGGGCGCTGCGCCAGATGCCGGTGGACGTACCCGACCACCTTGCGCATGTGCTGCTCGTCGCCGGACGTCAGATCGGCCTTCTTGGCCTGCAGAATAGTGATGATCTTCCGGCCCGACTCGTGGCCGACCGACTCCCCGCCGGACGACGGCTTCTGCCCCACCGACTTCGACTCGTCGGTCCGCAGCCACTGGTCCAACTCGCCGGCGGTCATGTTCACCGCGTCGTGGAATTCGCCGTACGCGTCCTGATCAGTCATGGTCGAGCGACTCCGGCTTGTGCACCGCCTCGCGACCGGTCTTGTCGCTCTTGACCTTGTACTGCGGCTCCTCGGGCGACGCGGCGACCGTACGCCCGGCTTGTTTCGTCCGGGAGGTGATCTCCTCCTCGACCGTGCCGTGCACCGTCTGTCCGTGGCTCTGCCATGTCACCTTTTCGCCCTTGCGCACCATACAAACGCGCATACCCGGTGGTCAGACGGGCAAACGATCGGCCACGAAGATCGCCGTGCCGGGGAACAGGCGGCCGCGCAGGGGGCTCCACTGGCCCCAGGTCTGGTGGTGGGAGTCCGGCCACTCCGGTTCGACCAGATCGCGCAGCGCGAACCCGGCGCCGACCAGTTCGCGGACCCGGTCGCCGAGGGTGCGGTGCTGCTCGACGTAAGTCACCGTGCCGTCGTCGTCGCGTTCGACGTACGGGCTGCGGTCGAAGTAGGAGTTGTGCACGACCAGACCCGACTCGTCCGGCTCGTCCCAGAAGACCCAGCGCATCGGGTGGGTCAGGGAGAAGACCCACGCCCCGCCGGGCCGCAGCACCCGGGCGACCTCGCGCATCACCGTGGCCGAGTCGGCCACGAACGGCACCGCCCCGAACGCCGTGCAGACGATGTCGAAGGACCGGTCGGCGAACGGCAGGGCCAGCGCATCCGCCTGGACCAGCGGAACCGTGACCCCGGTCCGGGCGGCCGCTTCCCGGGCGTGCCGCAGCATCCCGTCCGACAGGTCGAGAGCGGTCACCACCGCACCCTGCCCGGCCAGCCAGCGCGCCCCGGCGGCGGCGCCGCACCCCAGTTCCAGCACCCGCCGGGCGCGGACGTCGCCGAGCAGGCGGGCGTCGGCCTCCCGCAGACCCTCCGGGCACCACACGAAGTCCAGGTCGCCGAGGAAGGCGCCGTGCTCGGCCTGGTAGTCGTCGGCGTCGGAGTCCCACCACCGGCGGCTCGCCGTCCGGCTGTCGGCGTCGCTGACCACCCGGCGACCTTGCGATTCGATCACGGCGCTACCGTACGGCAAGCGCGTGACCTGCCGAAAGGGGCGTAAATCGGACCCCGGCCCGGCGAACTCCGGATTAATGTGCCGCCGTCTGCTGGAGGCCTTGCAACCTGTGGTAATGCGCACGGTAAGCTAGTCGATGCGCTCGCGGATCGTGTGCCTCAGCAGGGAGCAGGTTCCGTTGTCGTCTCGTCAAGCATGATCCGCCGGCCCCGTTCCGGTCGGTCTGCCGCCGCGCTTCGACAGTTCCGCGAAGTGCGAGACACCACGAATCCATCCGTTCGGAGCACCTGTCCACATGACGAGCAGCATCGAGGCCACCTCGAGCGCCACCAAGGTCACCGTCGACGACCTCGGTAGTGAGGAAGCGTTCCTCGCCGCCATCGACGAGACCATCAAGTACTTCAACGACGGCGACATTGTCGAAGGCACCGTCGTCAAGGTCGACCGGGACGAGGTCCTGCTCGACATCGGCTACAAGACCGAGGGCGTGATCCCCTCGCGTGAGTTGTCGATCAAGCATGACGTGGACCCAGCGGAAGTGGTGTCGGTCGGCGACCACATCGAAGCCCTCGTCCTCACCAAGGAGGACAAGGAAGGCCGTCTGATCCTCTCGAAGAAGCGGGCGCAGTACGAGCGCGCGTGGGGCACCATCGAGAAGATCAAGGAGGACGACGGCGTCGTCCGCGGCTCGGTCATCGAGGTCGTCAAGGGTGGTCTCATCCTCGACATCGGCCTCCGTGGCTTCCTGCCGGCCTCCCTGGTCGAGATGCGGCGCGTCCGCGATCTCCAGCCGTACGTGGGCCGTGAGCTCGAGGCGAAGATCATCGAGCTGGACAAGAACCGCAACAACGTGGTTCTTTCCCGCCGGGCTTGGCTCGAGCAGACCCAGTCCGAGGTCCGCACGGAGTTCCTCAACAAGTTGCAGAAGGGCCAGGTCCGCAAGGGCGTCGTGTCCTCGATCGTCAACTTCGGCGCGTTCGTCGACCTGGGCGGTGTGGACGGCCTCGTGCACGTCTCCGAGCTCTCCTGGAAGCACATCGACCACCCCTCCGAGGTTGTCGAGGTCGGCCAGGAGGTCGAGGTCGAGGTGCTGGACGTCGACCTGGACCGTGAGCGCGTCTCGCTGTCGCTGAAGGCGACGCAGGAAGACCCGTGGCGTCAGTTCGCGCGGACCCACGCGATCAACCAGATCGTCCCGGGCAAGGTCACCAAGCTGGTTCCGTTCGGCGCGTTCGTCCGCGTCGACGACGGCATCGAGGGCCTGGTGCACATCTCCGAGCTGGCCGAGCGGCACGTCGAGCTGCCCGAGCAGGTCGTCCAGGTCGGCTCCGACGTGCTGGTCAAGGTCATCGACATCGACCTCGAGCGCCGGCGCATCTCGCTGTCGCTCAAGCAGGCCAACGAGGGCTTCGTCGAGGGCGAGGAGCACTTCGACCCCACCCTCTACGGCATGGCCGCGACCTACGACGCCGAGGGCAACTACATCTACCCGGAGGGCTTCGACCCGGAGACCGGCGAGTGGATGGAAGGCTTCGACAAGCAGCGCGAGGTGTGGGAGAAGCAGTACGCCGACGCCCGTGAGCGCTGGGAGGCGCACACCAAGCAGGTTCAGGCGTCCCGCGAGGCCGACGCCGACGCGGCGCTCAACCCGCCGGCGCCGGTCAGCGGTGGCGCTCCGGCGTCGTCCGCGTCGTCTTCGTCCTCGTCCTCGTCCTCGTCCAGCTCGCCGGCACCGGCGCGCACCGGGGCCGAGGAGCCGTCGGGCACCCTGGCCACCGATGAGGCTCTCGCCGCTCTGCGGGAGAAGCTCGCCGGAGGCAAGTGACCCGCGGCTGGTGATCTGAGGCTAGTGATCTGAGGCAAGCGATCGAGGGCCCGGCCGGTTGTTCCGGCCGGGCCCTCGGTGTGTCCGGCGGGCATACTGTCCGGATGCTCATGGTGGCACTGACCGGTGGCATCGGCGCGGGCAAGAGCGCCGTCGCCCGGCGGCTGAAGAAGCGGGGCGCCGTGATCATCGACGCCGACGAGCTGGCCCGCGAGGTCGTCGCCGCCGGTACCGACGGCCTGGCCGCGGTGGTCGAGGCGTTCGGCGACGACGTGGTCGGGCCCGACGGTGAGCTCGACCGCCCGGCGCTGGGCGCCCGCGTCTTCGGCGACGACGAGGCCCGCCGCGAGTTGGAGAAGATCATTCACCCGCGCGTACGGGCCCGGACAGCCTCGCTGACCCGCGCGGCCCCCGCCGATGCGGTGGTCGTGAACGACGTGCCCGCTGCTCGTCGAGACCGGCCTGGCGCCGTCGTACCACCTGGTCGTGGTCGTCCGGGCCGACCCGGACGTCCGGATCGCCCGGCTGGCCGACACCCGCGGGATGAGCGCCGCCCAGGCCGCCGCCCGGATCGCCGCCCAGGCCACCGACGAGCAGCGCGTCGCCGTCGCCGACGTGATTCTGGACAACGACGCCGGGCTCGGCGACCTGCAGGTCGCGGTGGATCGCCTCTGGCGCGAGCGCCTCGTCCCGTACGAGCGGCACGTGAGATCGAGGCGGGTGGTCCCGTCGTCGCCGCGGGCCCGGATCGTGCCGCCCGATCCGACGTGGCCGGTGCAGGCGACGCGGTTGATCGCCCGGATCCGCCACCACGCCGGCGCGCACACCGACGTCACCCACATCGGGTCGACCGCCGTCCCCGGGCTCCCGGCCAAGGATGTGATCGACCTGATGGTGGCCGTCCGGACCCTCGACGCGGCCGACGAGCTGGCCGGCCCACTGGCCGCCGCGGGCCTGCCACGGCGGCCGGGGGAGTGGGTCGACAACGCCCGCAACGCGCCCGGCGAGACCTGGCCCGAACGCCTGCACGGCAGCGCCGATCCGGGCCGCCCGGTCAACCTGCACCTCCGGGTGACCGGTTCGCCGGGCTGGCGTTTCGCTCTGCTGATGCGCGACCACCTGCGCGCCGACACCACGGCCCGGGAGGCGTACGCGCGGGCCAAGTCGTCGTGGGCGGCGACGCACCCCGATCTGGGCGCGTACGCCGAGGCCAAGGAGCCCTGGTTCGACGCCGAGGCCACGGCCGCGGACGCCTGGGCTCAAAGCACTGCCTGGCGTCCGTCGACCGGGTAGCTGCGGGCGGGTTTGAGGGTCCGGCGCTGATCAGCCCGGCGCGGGCGCTGCGGCCTGGAGTGGCAGGAGGCCGCCCGGCGGGGCCGGGGCTGGGCCGTTTTTCTGTTCAGGGGATGCCCGTACTGTCAAAGGACAAGAAAGGGCGCTCGCGGCGACCGGATCGGCGCGAAGCGCATGACCCCCCAGCGGGTGCGCTCGCCGGTGTCCCGGGGCGCATCGACCGTGGTGCCGGCTCGGGGGGACCGTGTGGTGGTCCGGGATCCGGCCGGGCGGCCGCCGCGAGCGGCCTACCTGATCAGGTTAGAAGACGGCATCAACCCCGGACAATGCCGATTCCGCAGCCGAATTGGCACCCTCCGCACACCGCCTCGGCACGGCCTGCGTGCCGCCCGCGGCGAACGCTCCGAAAGTTGTCGTACCCGCGACGTACGGTTGTTCCATGGTGCTCGACATCCCACGACTGGACGGCCGTTTCACGGTCGTCAGTGACTACCAGCCGGCCGGCGACCAGCCTGCGGCCATCGATGATCTTGAGCGGCGGGTCAAGCGCGGCGACCAGCACACGGTGCTCCTCGGCGCGACCGGCACCGGTAAGAGCGCGACCACCGCTTGGCTGATCGAGCGCCTGCAGCGGCCCGCGCTGGTGCTCGCACCCAACAAGACCCTGTGCGCGCAGCTCGCGAAGGAGTTCCGCGAGCTGATGCCGCACAACGCGGTGGAGTATTTCGTCAGCTACTACGACTACTACCAGCCCGAGGCGTACATCGCGCAGAGCGATACATACATCGAGAAGGACTCGTCGGTCAACGAGGAGGTCGAGCGGCTGCGGCACTCGGCGACCATGTCGCTGCTGACCCGGCGCGACACGATCGTGGTGGCGACGGTGAGCGCGATCTACGGCTTGGGCACCCCCCAGGAGTATCTCGACCGCTCGGTGAAGGTGAAGGTCGGCGACGACGTCGACCGGGACAAACTGCTGCGGCGCCTGGTCGACATCCAATACGCGCGCAACGACATGTCCTTCCAGCGCGGAACCTTCCGGGTCCGCGGCGACACGCTCGAGATCATCCCGGCGTACGAGGAGCTGGCCGTCCGGATCGAGCTGTTCGGCGACGAGGTGGAGAAGCTGTACTACCTGCACCCGCTGACCGGCGACGTGGTGCGTGAGGTGGACGAGCTGGTGATCTTCCCGGCAACCCACTACGCGGCCGGCCCGGAGCGGATGGAACGGGCGATCCGCGCCATCGAGGCCGAGCTGGCCGATCGACTGGCCGAGTTCGAGCGGCAGGGCAAGCTGCTGGAGGCGCAGCGCCTGCGGATGCGGACCACCTACGACATCGAGATGATGCGGCAGGTCGGCTTCTGCAACGGCATCGAGAACTATTCGATGCACATGGACGGCCGTACGTACGGGGAACCCTCGTTCACGCTGCTCGACTACTTCCCGGACGACTTCATCACCGTCATCGACGAGTCCCATCAGACGATCCCGCAGATCGGCGGCATGTACGAGGGTGACGCGTCGCGGAAACGGATCCTCATCGAGCATGGCTTCCGGCTGCCCAGTGCTGCCGACAACCGTCCGCTGCGGTGGGACGAGTTTCTCGAGCGGGTCGGGCAGATGGTGTTCCTGTCCGCGACCCCCGGGCCGTGGGAGATGCAACAGGCCCAGGGCGAGTTCGTCGAGCAGGTGATCCGGCCGACCGGCCTGGTCGACCCGCAGGTGGTGGTCAAACCGACCAAGGGCCAGATCGACGACCTGATGCACGAGATCCGGCTGCGCACCGAGAAGGACGAGCGGGTCCTGGTCACCACGCTGACCAAGAAGATGGCCGAGGATCTCACCGACTACCTGCTCGAAGCACGGCATCCGGGTGCGGTATCTGCACTCCGAGGTGGACACGCTGCGCCGGGTCGAGCTGCTCAAGGAACTGCGCAAGGGCGACTACGACGTGCTCGTCGGCATCAACCTGCTCCGCGAGGGCCTCGACCTGCCGGAGGTGTCGCTGGTCGCGATCCTGGACGCCGATAAGGAAGGCTTCCTGCGCAGCGGGCGGTCGCTGATCCAGACCATCGGCCGGGCGGCGCGCAACGTGTCCGGCGAGGTGCACATGTATGCCGACAAGATGACGCCGTCCATGCGCGACGCGATCGAGGAGACCGACCGCCGCCGGGACAAGCAGATCGCCCACAACGTGGCCAACGGCATCCAGCCGACGGCGCTGCGGAAGAAGATTCACGACATCCTGGACGACATCTACCGGGAGGCCGAGGACACCGACTCGGCGGTGAACGGCCCGATGGTCGGCGGCGGCGGGCGGCAGATGTCCCGCGGCAAAGGTCCCGTGCCCGAGACGCGGTCCCGCGGCCGGAGTGCTGCGGCCGCGACACCGGCGCGGGCCGGCATGGCGCGCGCCGAGCTGGCTCAGCTCATCCAGGACCTCAACGACCAGATGCTGGCGGCCGCACGGGAGCTGCAGTTCGAGCTGGCGGCCCGGATCCGCGACGAGGTGTCCGCACTGAAGAAGGAGCTGCGCGGCATGGACGTGGCCGGGGTGAAATGAGCGTGGTGTTCTACCGGCGCCACCTGGACACATGCACCGCATGACTTCGGGGCGCTGGGTTCGTTCGTGGCCGCGGACGTTGTCGTCAACGGCGACCCGCCGGGCCGGGCCGGGCACGCGGCGGGGCTCCGTGCGGTGGCGCCGGAGTTGCCTGGCTACCGGTCGGAGCTGCAGCACCAGCTGGTGGACGGGGACTGATTGGCGGCTCACTTCGCCGACAGCACCCACGCGCCCGGCGGGTGGCAGAAGTTCGCGTTCTACCGCCTGGCCGGCGGTGGGTGACGGCGACACCCGGCGCTGGCGCGGCAGCTCGTGCAGCCTTGTAGCGTGCCCGGCAGCCACCATTCTCCGACCAGTTGGCGGTACAGGCGCTGGGCCGGGTGGGTCCACGTTCGCGTCGAGGCACGCCTCGGTCACTAGCGCCCCCGCCCGTGCCGGCCGCCGTCCTCCGGGCCGGCCTCGGCCTCCGGGCCGCCCTCGGCCTCCAGGCCGGCCGAGATCGGCGTCTGCACGTCTGCACGATCGTCCGGCGTCGGCTCCGCCGCCACGGATTACCCCTCGAAGATGTGGCCCGGCGGCCGGTCGGGACCGGGCTACGCGCCGGGGGCGACGTCCAGGAAGTGCTCGACCGACGGCTCGTGGGCGAAATGGCCACCGATCAGCTTGCGCCACTGCACCCAGCGGTCGGTGTGCCGGAAGTTCTCCCGGTGGGCATCGATGCTGTCCCACTCCACCAGCAGCACGAACCGGCTGGGCGACTCCACCCCACGGGTCATCCGGACCGACCGGCATCCGGGCGTACCCGCCAGAATGGGATGACCGAGCCGATACGAGGCCACGAACATCTCTTCCTGACCGGGAACGACATCGATGAGCGCAACCTCGAACACCATGCGCAGCAGCTTCTCACGTCAGCCGGTGAGCTAGCCTCCTAGGACGCGGGGCGGGGTGTGCCGGTGATGGCTGGGATCCACCCGAGAGCAAGCGCCGACTCGGCGGGGGATCAGAGGCGGAGCACCAGCGGCGCGACCCCGATGAAGCGGGCACACGCCTGGCGGCGGGTTCACGGAAATGCGGCGCAACGGGGTCAGAGGGGCATGCGGCCTCCGGGCCGGCGGCGGGGCCAAGCCGGGTCCGGGTCCGGGCCCGAGGCGGGGCACAAGTCAAGCCGGGTCCGGGCCGGCAGCCGGGCCACAGGTCAGGCACGCTCCGGGCCGGCGGCGGCGACAGAGGGGACCGGACCAGGTCGAGGCGCGATCAGCGGTTGGCGGGGACCAGGTGTCGGCGGCGGTCGCGGGCGGATTTGAGCAGACTCGCGGCGGTGGCGAGGCCCAGAGTGCCGACGATGACCAGCAGCGACAGCCAGATGGGGATCTCGGGTGCCCAGTGCAGGCCGTGGCCGCCGTTGAGGAACGGGAGAGTGTTGGTGTGCAACGCCTCCAGGAACAGCTTCACCCCAATGAAGGCCAAGACGGCGGCCAGGCCGTAGTTGAGGTACACCAGGCGTTCGAGGAGGCCGCCGAGCAGGAAGTACAGCTGCCGCAGGCCCATCAGCGCGAAGACGTTCGCGGTGAAGACGAAGTACGGCTCCTTGGTGATGCCGAAGATCGCGGGGATGGAATCCAGGGCGAAGAGCAGGTCCGTGGTTCCGATGGCGATCATCACGATCAGCATCGGAGTGAACAGCCGCCTGCCGGTCGATGCGGCGACCGTCAGGCGGCCGTCGCCGAACGAGTTCGAAACCGGCAGGACCCGCTTCGCCCAGCGGATGACGATGTTCTCCTGGAAATCGGAGGTGTTGTGCTCGCGCAGCAGCGTGATGGCGGTGTAGACCAGGAACGCGCCGAACAGGTAGAACACCCAGGAGAACTGCCCGATCAAGGCGGCTCCGGCCGCGATGAAGGCACCCCGCATGAGCAGCGCCAGCACGATGCCGATCAGCAGCACCTTCTGCTGGAACTGCCGCGGCACGGCGAACCGCGCCATGATGATCACGAAGACGAACAGGTTGTCGACGCTGAGGCTGTACTCGGTCAGCCAGCCGGTGAAGAACTCACCGGCGTACCGGCCGCCGCCGAGGACCCAGACGCCCAGGCCGAACAGCACCGCCAGCCCGATGTAGAACGTGACCCATCCGCCGGCCTCTTTCATGCTGGGCTCGTGCGGGCGCCGGCCGACGATGAGCAGGTCGACGGCGAGCACGGCGGCCAGTGCCACCAGTGTGGCGATCCAGACCCAGGTGGGAACAGTCACTACGCAGACCTCCGGCAGACACGGGACGTCGCCATGCGGGCCTGAGATCGACCGTGCATGGCAACGTGCGGCTGTCGGAGGTCTCTTCCGCCGCCATCCGGACATCGGGTGGCGACCACCGGCTCCGGGTCACCGCGAAGGGTGACCGTGCTGACGAGGCCGGTGCGGGGGAATACTCCCCTCCTACATCTTCATTGTGTCGCATCGACGACCGTTCCGGCACATCGCCCCGACACTTGAGGCGATGAAAACCCGAACGAAACGCCGCAAATGCTTACCCGGCGTGCTTGCGACGGGCCGCCGCCCGGCCACGGGTCTGCTGGTCCAGGACGACCTTGCGGATGCGTACGGCCACCGGGGTGACCTCGACGCACTCGTCCTCGCGGCAGAACTCCAGGGCCTGCTCGAGCGACAGCTTGCGCGGCGGGATCAGTTTCTCGGTCTCGTCGGAGGTCGACTGACGCATGTTCGTCAGCTTCTTCTCCTTGGTGATGTTGACGTCCATGTCGTCGGCCCGCGAGTTCTCGCCGACGATCATGCCTTCGTACACGTCGGTGCCCGGGTCCACGAACAGGCTGCCGCGTTCCTGCAGGTTGGTCATCGCGAACGCGGTCACCGCGCCCGACCGGTCGGCAACCATCGAGCCGTTGCTACGGGTGCGCAGCTCGCCGAACCACGGCTCGTAGTCCTCGAACACGTGGTGCAGGATGCCGGTGCCGCGGGTTTCGGTCAGGAACTCGGTCCGGAAACCGATCAGGCCACGGGCGGGGACCAGCCACTCCATCCGGATCCAGCCGGTGCCGTGGTTGGTCAGTTGCTCCATCCGGCCCTTGCGGGTGGACAGCAGCGAGGTGATGGCCCCCATGAACTCGTCGGGCGCGTCGATGGTGAGGCGCTCCACCGGCTCGTACGTCTTGCCGTCGACCTGCCGGGTGACCACCTGGGGCTTGCCCACGGTCAGCTCGTACGACTCGCGGCGCATCTGCTCGACCAGGATGGCCAGCGCCAGTTCGCCGCGGCCCTGCACCTCCCAGGCGTTCGGGCTCTCGGTCGGCAGCACCCGCAGCGAGACGTTACCGACCATCTCGCGGTCGAGCCGGTCCTTGACCATGCGCGCGGTGACCTTGCTGCCCTTGGCCCGGCCCACCATCGGCGACGTGTTGGTGCCCAGCGTCATCGAGATGGCGGGCTCGTCGACGGTGATCAGCGGCAACGGGGTCGGGTTGTCGGCGTCGGCCAGCGTCTCGCCGATCATGATCTCGGGAATGCCGGCCACGGCCATGATGTCGCCCGGCCCGGCCTCCTCGGCCGGCTTGCGATCGAGTCCCTCGGTCATCAGCAGCTCGGAGATGCGGACGCGCTCGACCGTGCCGTCGATGCGGCACCAGGCCACGGTCTGACCCTTGCGGATGGTGCCTTCGTGCACCCGGCACAGCGCGAGCCGGCCCAGGAACGGGGAGGCGTCGAGGTTGGTCACGTGCGCCTGCAGCGGCGCGCCCTCGGTGTAGGTGGGGGCGGGGATGGTCGACAGCAGCGTCTGGAACAGTGGCTCGAGGGTGGTGCTGTCCTCGGGGACGGTGCCGTCCTTGGGCTGCTCGAGCGAGGCGACGCCGTCGCGGGCGCAGGCGTACACGATCGGGAAGTCGATCTGGGCCTCGTCCGCGTCCAGGTCGAGGAACAGCTCGTACGTGTCGTCCACGACCTCCTTGATCCGCGCGTCCGGCCGGTCGACCTTGTTGATCACCAGGATGATCGGGAGCCGCGCCTGCAGGGCTTTGCGCAGGACGAAGCGGGTCTGCGGCAGCGGGCCCTCGGACGCGTCGACCAGCAGGACGACGCCGTCGACCATGGTCAGGCCACGCTCGACCTCACCGCCGAAGTCGGCGTGGCCGGGGGTGTCGATGATGTTGATGACGACCGGGCCGCCGTCGGCCGGGGCGTACGAGATCGCCGTGTTCTTGGCGAGGATCGTGATGCCCTTCTCCCGCTCCAGGTCCATCGAGTCCATCACGCGGTCGCCCATCTCGGCGCGCGCGTGGAACTGGCCGCCCTGGCGCAGCATGGCGTCGACCAGCGTGGTCTTGCCGTGGTCGACGTGCGCCACGATGGCGACATTGCGGAGATCGGTGCGGGTCTGCATACCTCTATTGTTCCTGTTCCGGGTTGCCGTCGCGGCCCCGGGGGAGCTGCGGCGAATGTCTGATTTGCCGGGCAGCGCGGCCGCGCACCCGGCTGTTAGCGTTCCTCACCAACCAACCCTGGGGAGGGACGGCTTGTTCCGTATCCGACGCTTGCTCGGCACAACGGCACTGGTCACGGCGATTCTGCTGGCCGGTGGTTGTGGCCTGTTCGCGGGCCACGACCACACCACCGACCACACCACCGTCGCGGCCGGCGACGATGTGGCGACCAGCCAGTCTCCCACACCCGAGGAGACCACCGAGGCGCCGGAGCCGACCACGCCGTCGCCGTCGCCGTCGACGACGAAGGCGACGTCGAAGCCGAGACCGGCGAAGACCTCAGCCACCCCGACCGAGGATCCGAACAACTTCCAGCTTCCGGCATGTGCCCGCCACGAGGGCAAGAAGATCACGAAAGGGCAGGCCAAGGCCGCACTGACCAGCGCCGCGGGCAAGATTTACTGGCAGACCTCGGCGCCGAACTTGAAGCTGTCGGCCGACCTGGTGAAGAGCGTGGCCTGGCACGAGAGCGGGTGGCAGTCGGACATCGTCAACTGCGACGGGGGTCGCGGATTGATGCAGGTGATGCCGGACACAACCGCCCAGATGAATCAGCGGTTCGGGCAGCACTACGTGGACACCGACTACAAGCAGAACGCCCAGGTCGGGGCCAACTACCTGGCCTGGCTGACGAAGTATTTCGGGGATGAGTTCTTCAAGAACAAGTACGACCTGAGCGCCAAGTCGTGCAAGACGCACACCAGCCTCTGCCTGCTCGACATGGTGATCGCCGGCTACAACAGCGGCGTGGCGCAGGTGGACGAGTCGCACGCCTCGGGCACCCTGCCCAATCCCGGGTATGTGGACTCGGTGCGCGCACTGATGTCCTCCTGTTACTGCGACCGGTACTGACGGTGTTGCTGCGACCGGTACCGAAGCAGAACGGCGGCCGCGTTACACTAGGTGTGGAACCCGAGCCCGGCCGGTGTCTGATACTTGTGGAGTCGTTTTGACCCTCGTGTCGACGCGGTTGTAAGGTCTCGGGGTTGTTGTGCGTTCGGATGCTGTCGAGGCTCCTGACCACTAGCCCGTGCAGCAGACATTGAGGGAGCCCAGAAGCAATGCCGCCCAAGAAGAAGACCCATGAGGTGACCCTCGCGCTTGAGGCGGGTAACGCCGCGATGGTCGACCTCGGCAAGATGCTCGGTCCGACCGGCGCCAACATGCGCGCGGTCAAGCTGGAGTACGACGAGGCCACCTCGAAGAACCGGGGCGAGATCATCCCGGTCATCGTCACCGTCTTCGAGGACCGCAGCCACGCGCTCGCCTACAAGACGCCGCCGACCAGCTTCCTGATCCGCAAGACCCTGGGCATCAACTCGGGCGCGTCGAACCCGCTGACCCAGACTGTCGGCACGCTGAGCCAGGACCAGGTGCGGTCGATCGCCGAGCGCAAGCTTCCCGACCTCAACGCGAACGATCTGGACGCAGCGATCAAGGTCGTCGCCGGCACCGCGCGCTCGATGGGCGTCAAGGTCGCCGACTAGTAACCAGGCTGAACGAGTGAACGCGGGCCTAACCAGGCCCGCGTTTGTCGTCTCCGACCACGGTGTCGATCAGGCCGTAGTCCCTGGCCTCGGTCGCGCTGAGGGTTCGCCCGGTGGACAGATCGTCCTCGATCCGGCTGCGGGTCTGATGGGTCACCTCGGCCAGGCGCAGCACGACCTCCTCGAGCTCGCGCAGGTGCTGCCCGGCGGCCGCGGCCACCTCGTTGGCGGTGCCGGTGACGCCACGGGCGCGGGGCTCGGCCAGCTTGAACCGGGCGTGCCGGAACGCCGCGCGCTCCTGCGCCGCGGCCAGTACGGCCAGGACCGCTCCGCCGGCCTCGCTGGTCACCACGGCGTGCACGTCCGCGGCCATCGAGTCGATCACGTCGATGACCGCCAGTGCCGCGCCGAGCTCGCCGCCGGAACTGGCCACGTGCAACTGCACCGGGTCGGGACCGGCCGCGTCCAGAGTCAGCAGAGCCGCCGCGACGCCGGTGGCGGCGGCCTGGGTGAGCTGGCCGCGGATCATCACGATGCGCTGCTCGAACAGGCGCTCCTCGAGCCACTCGGGCATGCCCGGCCCGTCCGGGCCGACCGGTGACGTGGGCGGCCACGGGTCCGGGGATCGGTGCGGGGAGGGCGTCCAGCGGTCCGTCATCCGGCCAGTCTAGGTTCGCCGCCCGCGCGGACCGGTTCCCTTCTGCCGAAGGCGGAAACCGTGTTTGCGCAGCGGTCTCCGCGGCCCGCAAGGGCACAGCCACGAGCCGCGAGGGTGCCGGACACGTTGGAGCCCGACCCGGCCGCGACCGTGCTGCCGAGTACCAGAACGAGGACGGCGGCGGGCCGCACGACGATGCCGGCCGGCCACGAGAACGGCGACCCGGTCATCACGCTCACCGACGGCATCGCGTACGGCTTCCCGATGTTCTCCCGGTCGATGGGATCCATCCAGGTCGCCGGCTCCTTGAAATGACGCGATAACGCGCCGGGAATATGGTCGCGTCATGCCTGGACCCCGCCGCCGATCGATTCTGATCGCCCGCCTCGGCGGCCGGGCCCACGGCACGGTCCTGGACGAACTGCGCGCCGCGATCCTGGACGGCGGGGTGCCACCGGGCACCGCCATTCCGCTGGATCAGGTCGCGGCCGTGTTCGGTGTGAGCCGGATTCCCGTCCGGGAAGCGTTGATGACGTTGATCGGTGAAGGGCTGGTCGATCATCGGCCGAATGGCGGCTACCGGGTCGCGATGATGACCGCCCGGGAGTTCGCCGAGATCTACGTCGTGCGCGAGGCGCTGGAGACGGCGGCGCTGCGGGAGGCGGTGGCCCGGGCCGGCCCGGAGGACGACGACCGGGCCCGGTCCGCACACGCCGCACTGGACGCGGCCGTGCTGGCGGCCGACGGCCGGGTCTACCACCGGGAGAGCCGCCGCTTCCATCTGGCGCTGATCCGCCCGTGCCGGATGCGGCGGCTGCTGCACATGCTGGACACCGCCTGGAACATGACCGAGCCGCTGCAGCCGATGTCGCACCTCGGCCGCGCCGACCGGGAAATGCTGCACGGCGACCACATCGGAATGCTGGGCGCATTCGTCGACCGTGACCCGGATGCATTGACGGCCGTCTTCGCCGATCATCACCACCGGTTGCAGCACTCGATCAGCACGCTGCCGACCGACACCGGCCTGTTCAGCCCATGAGGATGTTCGGCAAAGATATACAGTTCCGCTCATCGTTGTGAAACAGGTCATTCCTAGCGTGAGCCCATGGCCGTCTCGAATCCTCCGCAGGACCTGGTCGAAGCCGCCGGCATGCCGGTCGGCTCGCGGCCTCATCAAACCCGAATACGATCCGCAGCTCACCAATGCGGATCTCGCTCCGCTCCGTAAACAGACGTGGGGTTCGTACAACATCTTCGCCTTCTGGATGTCGGACGTGCACAGCGTCGGCGGGTACGTGACCGCGGGCAGTCTGTTCGCGCTCGGCCTGTCCAGCTGGCAGGTGCTGGTATCGCGCTGGTCGTCGGCATCACCATCGTCTACTTCTTCTGCAACCTGGTGGCCAAGCCCGTGCCAGCTGGCCGGCGTGCCGTACCCGGTGATCTGCCGTTCGGTGTTCGGGGTGCTGGGCGCGAACGTGCCCGCCATCATCCGCGGGCTCATCGCGGTCGCCTGGTACGGCATCCAGACCTACCTGGCGTCGGCCGCGCTCGATGTCGTGGTGCTCAAGCTGTTCCCCGGCCTGATGCCGTACGCCGACGTCAACCAGCACGGTTTCCTCGGCCTGCCGGCGCTCGGCTGGTGCACCTACGCGATTCTGTGGGTGCTGCAGGCGGCGGTGTTCTGGACGCGGCATGGAGACGCATCCGCCGGTTCATCGACTTCTGCGGGCCGGCCGTCTACGTGGTGATGTTCCTGCTCTGCGGTTACCTGATCCACAAGGCCGGCTGGGGCGGCATCAACCTCAACCTGGGCCACGTCAAGTACCACGGGGCCTCCGCCATCCCGATCATGCTCGGCGCGATCGCGCTGGTGGTGTCGTACTTCTCCGGGCCGATGCTCAACTTCGGTGACTTCTCCCGGTACGGCAAGTCGTTCGCCGCGGTCAAGCGGGGCAACCTGCTCGGGCTGCCGGTCAACTTCCTGATGTTCTCGATCCTGGTGGTCGTCACCGCGTCGCTCACCATCCCGGTCTTCGGGCAACTGATCACCGACCCGGTGCAGACCGTGTCCAAGATCGACACCACGTTCGCCATCGTGCTCGGGCGCGCTGACCTTCACCATCGCCACCATCGGCATCAACATCGTGGCCAACTTCATCTCGCCCGCGTTCGACTTCTCCAACGTCAGCCCGCAGCGGATCAGCTGGCGGATGGGCGGCATGATCGCGGCCGTCGGCTCGGTGCTGATCACGCCGTGGAACCTGTACAACAACCCGGACGTCATCCACTACACGCTGGAGACGCTGGGCGCCTTCATCGGCCCGCTGTTCGGCGTGCTGATCGCCGACTTCTATCTGGTCCGGAAACAGCGGGTCAAGGTCGACGACCTGTTCACGATGAGTCCCGAAGGCCGGTACTTCTACCGCAAGGGCTACAACCCGGCAGCCATCATCGCCACGGCCGTCGGCGCCGTGGTCGCGATGGTCCCGGTGCTGTGGACGAACGGCCCCGGCATGCACACCACCGCCCAGTACAGCTGGTTCATCGGCATGGGGCTCGGCTTCGTCGTCTACTACGTGCTGGCGCCGCAGTTCCGGATCGCCACGCTGTCCCGGGTGGCGGAGACTCCGCTGGAGGAGAACGACCCGACCGTGGCCGCGATCCAGGCGTAACCCATGCGGATCAGGGTCATCAACCCGAACACCACCGCGTCGATGACCGCGCTGATCGCGAGCAGTGCCCGGGCTGTCGCCGGCCCGGGCACCTCGGTCGAGGCGGTCACCTCGCCGATGGGCCCGGCGTCGATCGAGAGCCACTACGACGAGGCCCTGGCCGTACCGGGAATGCTGGCCTCGATCGACGCCGGCGCCGCCGCGCACGTCATCGCCTGCTTCGGCGACCCCGGTCTGGACGCCGCCCGGGAGGTCGCGTCCGGCCCGGTGCTCGGCATCGCCGAGGCCGCGATGCACGCGGCCACGCTGGTCGGTCGCGGTTTCAGCGTCGTGACCACCCTCAGCCGTACGCGCGGGCGGGCGTGGGAACTGGCCCACCGGTACGTCGGGGGCGGGGCGTGCCGCGGGGTGCACGCCTGCGACATCCCGGTCCTGGAACTGGAAACCGACCCGGCGGCGCTGAAACAGATCATCGAGAAGTCCCGGGAGGCCCTGGCCGCCGACGACTCCGACGTGATCGTGCTCGGGTGCGCCGGCATGGCCGACCTCTGCGCGACCGTGTCGGCCGAGGTCGGCGTCCCAGTGATCGACGGGGTCGCCGCGGCCGTGACGCTGGCCGAGTCGCTGGTCCGGCTGGGCCTGCGCACCTCCGCCCGCGGCGAGTACGCGCCGCCGCCGGCCAAGCGCTACACCGGGGCGCTGGAGTCGTTCCAGCTGCCCGGACCAGGCTCGACCTCGAACGCCTGATGGCGATCCCGGACCGGTCTGCGCCGCCGCGCTCGCCGCCGGCGCAGACCGGACAGTTCACGGTGGTCGGGAGCGACGGCCCGTCCTGCCCGCACAGCCAGACCGAGACCGCGTCCCGCGTCGACCTCGTCCTGCCCTGGAGATACCGGACTGTGTCCCAGTACTGACCGCACGGCGGCTTCTTGCCACCACCGCTGCCCTCTCGACGTGAGCGCAATGTCCCGGTGGCGGTACCCGGCTGTCCACCCGGCCGAGGCGAAGATCATCCGGCTGTCGGTAGTCTGACCGCCGCCCGATGCTATTCGCCATCGTGGATGTGACCCGGCGTGGGTCATGATGTTCTCTCTGGCCGCCGATCCGGTGCGGACAGTGCCTCGGCGGAGGGGGCGGTCACGGTGGATCACCGAGTACGCGGACATCCGGGTCTTCCCCGGGTGCGGCTGTTCGACCAGCTCGACACGGCGGTCGCCGACGGCCCGGCGCTTATCATCGCGCCCAGCGGATACGGCAAGTCGACGCTGCTCGCCCAGTACGCGCAGTGGCACGCCGGACCGGTCGCGGCATACCATGCGGACGCCTCGGAGACCCGGCCCGGTGACATGGCCGCGCGCCTGCTGGAGGCCGTCCGCGGCGGAGACGAGCCGGACGCCGGCGACTCCGGGGACGACGAGTTCGCCCCCGTGCTCCGCGCGATGGCGGCCGCGGCCCGGCAACCGGGTGGGCTGCTGCTCACCCTGGATGACGTGGACCAGGTGATCGGCACCCCGGGCGAGGAGGTGCTGGCCCGCCTCCTCGCGCGCCGGCCCCGGCAGGTGAAGATCGTGCTGGCCGCCCGCCGGCCGCTCGGGTTGCGGCTGCTGCGCCACGAGATGTCCGGTGATGCGGTGCTCGGCCTGGAGGATCTGCGGTTCCGCCGGTGGGAGGTGGAGCGGCTGCTGGAGGAGGTGTACCGCGAACCCCTGCCGGCGGAGAACGCCGCCGCCCTGACCCGCAACACCGGCGGCTGGCCGGCCGGGCTCGCGATGTTCCACCGGGCCACCCGCGGCCGGCCGATGGCCGATCGGGGCCGGGCCGCCTCGGGCCGCCTCGAGCGCTGGCCCGCCTTCCGCCAGTTCTTCGACGAGGCGATGCTCGCCGGCCTCCCCGACGACGTCCTCGCCCTGCTCGTGCAGACCAGCGTGCTGGACGTCCTCACCGCCGATCGGGCCGCCCGGTTGATCGGCCACCCGGTTCCGCCGGATGCGCTGGAAGCTCTGGTCCGCCGGTACGCCCTGCCGATGACCGTGCTCGGTGACAGCTATCGCTACGAGCCGTCGTTCCGGGCCCACCTCGGAGTGCTGCTGTCCGAACGCGCCGGGCCCGGTGGCCTCCGCGAGTGGCATCAGCGGGCCGCCGGCATCCTCCTCGACGAGGAGGCATACCCCGAGGCTGCCCGCGCGCTGGCCCGGGCCGGCGACTGGACCGGCCTGCATCTGCTGCTCGCCGAGTACGGTCCGGCCGTCATCCGGCCGCCGGTCGCCGACCTGGCCGAGCTGGTCCCGGCCGCCCAGCGCGCCGAAGAACCGTGGCTGGCCTTCGCCGAAGCGGACGACCACATGAACAACGCCCGGCTGATCGCCGCCCGGGACGGATTCGCCCGGGCCGAAGCCTTGTTCGCGGCGACCGGTGCCGACGACGCCGGTCGGCGCGCGACCGCAGCCAAGCTGAGCGAGGTGGGGTCGCTGCTGGCCGCCGACCTGCCCCGTGGCAGCCGGCACTGGACCGCGTGGCTGCGGGTCGCGGTGGGACCGCAGGCGATGCGCAAGACCCGCACCGCGACCGGGCTGAGCCCGGCCGGCGCTGAACTCATCCGGCTGGTCGGCGCCGTCTACGGCGGGGGAGTGCCGGAGGAGATCACCCGCGAGACGCACCGGGTCGGCATCGACCCGCGGGACTCGCCGGTGGCGCTGCTGGGGCTGCGCCTGGTACGGACCTGCATCGCCGCCGGCCGCGGACTGGCCTCGCCGGCCGCGCTCGAGCGGATCGCCGACGAGGCCGAGGGTCAGGGGCTGGGCTGGGTGGCACGGCTGGCGCTGGGCGCCCGAGCCCTGGGCGGCGCGCCGTACACCGCGGCCGACACGTACGCGGTGGCGGCGGCCTGTCACCGGGCCGGCGACCTCTGGGGTCATCTGCTGCTGGCGTCGGTCGGCGCGATCTGCGAGATGCGCGCGGGCCGGCTCGACGAGGGCCGGCTCGACGCGCTGGCGGCGGACGCCACCGAGCTCGGCGCGGAGTCGATCGCGGTCTGGGCGGAGGCGTTCGGCGTGCTCGCCCGGGCCCGCCGGCAGGCACCGGGGGCGGCCGCGGAGGCGCAGGCGGCGATCGACCGCGCCGGGCGGGCCGAGGTGGCGGGGGCGGAGGTCGTCGGGCTGCTCGCGTTGTCCGTCGCCGACCCGGTCCGCCGGGCCAGTCTGCTACGGGCCGCGACCACTCGGGCCGCCGACGGCGAAGTGCCGCGGACGGCCCTGCGGTTCTGGCTGGCGACGTACGCGGCGACGGTCACCTCCGCGGCCCCGCCGGCCGTCCGGATCCGGTGCTTCGGCGGGTTCGCGATCGAGGTGAACGGTCATCCGCTCGACCTGTCCCGGGTCCGGCCGCGGGCCCGCAGCGCGCTGCGGCTGCTCGCCATGCAGGCCGGCCGGTACGTGCATCGCGAGGTGCTGATCGAGGCGCTGTGGTCGGACCTGGCGCCGGCCGCCGCCACCCGCAACCTCCAGGTGACCATCTCGGCGCTGCGCGGACTGCTCGAACCGCAGAGCGGCCGGGGCAAGGCGCAGATGCTGATGCGCTCGGGGGACGCGTACGGGATCGTGCTGCCGTCCGGCGGCTACGCCGACACGGCCGCGTTCAGCGACGCCGTCCAGCGCTGGCAGCAGCAGCGGCGGGCCGGCGGGAGTTTCGCCGCCGAGGTGGAGGCGCTGACGACGGCCCTGGGCGCGTACGGCGGCGACCTGCTGCCGGAGGAGGGGCCGGCCGAGTGGGCGGTGGAGTGGCGGGACTACTACCGCGGGCTGGCCACCCGGATGGCCCGCGAGCTGGCTGTCGCCGAGCTCTCCCGCGGTCACGTGGCCGAGGCCATCCGGGCGGCCGAGCAGTGCATCGCGCTCGACCCGCACGACGACGAGGCCTGGCAGGTGCTGCTGCGCGGCTACGACCGCAGTGGCACGCCGGCCCGGGCGGCCGAGGGCCGTCAGCGGTACGCCGAGATGCTGGCCCGGCTGGGCGTGGCTCCCTAACCGATCAGGACCGTGCTGGTGCCGACGATCTTGCTGGTCGCGGCGGGCGCCGGGTCGTTGCAGGTCTGCACCGGGTCGCCGATCCGGGCGGCCGGTTTCCCGCTGATCAGCACGCTCGTGCTGCCCGGCAGGACGGTGCCGGAGTTGGTGGGCGGCGTCTGGAAGCTGCCGCCCTGCGGGACGTGCGCCGGACTGTTGGTGGCCGTGCTGCCGGACAGCGCGGCCGGCTGACCGTCGATCATCACGTTCGTACTGCAGCCGCCGGTGATTTTCCCGGCGAACGGGTGCGGCAGCGGCGTCGGCACCGGGCCGCCCGGCGACGGCACCATGACGATGTGGGTATCGATGCCGATCACTTGATCAGTCATCTTCGCCGCGAACGGCACCGGGTTCCTCCTCGATCTCGTGCCCGCGCCACCGGCCGGCGGGACGGCGGGCGGGAGCGGCCCGGAGCGGCCGGCCGGGCGCGGCCACGCCGAGGCGGATGTCCTCGGCCGGCGCGGCCAGTTCGGTGACCACCGGCAGCACCAGCGGAGCGTTGACGATCACGGTCAGCGTGCCGTCACCGGCCGGTTCGCCGAGCCGGGACGTCATCGCGGATTCGGCCGGCAGCCGCCGGCCCGGATCAACCGCCGTGAGCACCGCGTCCAGCAACGCCGCTCGGACGTCCGAATCGGACGCCATCGCGGTCACCCGGTAACTCAGGTCGAAGCGGCGCACCGGCGGCTGCCGGGCCACCACCCGGCCGGTCACCTCGTCCCGCACGTCGGTCCAGTCGGTGCCGCCGCCGGTCTGGTCCTCCCGGACGCCGGTCAGAGACCAGCCCAGGCCGTCGCCATCAGCGGCAGAAGGTCCGAACCGGACCGCGCACCCGTCCGGCAGCAGTGGGGCGAGCAGGCGGCCGAGCGCGCGCTGAACCTCGGCGATCATCCGCCGATCGTCGCCGCCGGCGCCCGCGCGCCGCCCGGATGCCCGGGCGACCGTCGGTGCACTCCCGACCGCCCGAAGGGGCGGCCCCGGCCGCACCCGTCGTCGCCCGCCGGCCGGTGCCCGCCCGTACCGCCGGGGGCGACGCTGCTGGGGTCCGCTCGCCGTAGGAGGTCCGATGCCCAGCAGCTACCTGTCGCCCGGCGTGTACATGGAGGAGGTGTCGTCCGGATCCCGGCCCATCGAGGCCGCCGGGACCGCGGTCGCCGCCTTCGTCGGGTTCGCCGAGAAAGGCCCGGTGAACCAGCCGACGCTGGTCACCAACTGGACCCAGTTCGCCCAGAACTTCGGTGGGTTCCTGGCCGGCTCGTACCTCGCGCACTCGGTTTACGGGTTCTTCGCCAACGGCGGCGGCAGCGCGTACGTCGTCCGGGTCGGCGCGGACGAGGTCGCCGAGCCGCCGGTGTTCCGCGGCGAGCTGCCCGCGGCCGGCGACGGTCGCGTCGCCTTCGCGGTCCGGGCGCAGCCGGCAGCCGTGGGCGGGGCCCCGATCAGCGTCGAGGTGGCCGCCGGCGAGGACCCGGCCGACGAGACGTTCACGCTGCTGGTCAAGCGGGGCGGCGTGGTCGTCGAGACGTTGCCCGGCCTGACCGTACGGCGCGGCCCGACCAACGTGGCCACCGCCGTCCGCACCCAGTCGAAGCTGATCGATGTCGAGGAGACCCGCAACGGCCGGCCGGCCGTCCTGCCCCGGGCGGGAGTTGAGATCCCGCTGGTGTCCGAGTCGGCGGCGGTGGTGCCGCGGGTGCAGCCCGATGTCTACGTCGGCAACTCGGCCGACCGTACGGGCTTCGCCGGGCTGGAGGCGATCGACGAGATCACCATGCTCGCCGTGCCCGACCTGATGGCGGCGCGCGACCGGGGGCTGCTCGACGACGAGGGCGTCCGCGCCGTGCAGAGCGCGATGATCACGCACTGCGAACTGATGCGCGACCGGGTGGCCATTCTGGACACCCCGGCCGGGCTCAACGCGCAGCAGGTGAAGAACTGGCGGGCCGAGGCCAACTACGACTCCAAGTACGCCGCCCTGTACTGGCCCTGGATCAAGGTGATGGACCCGCTCAGCGGCGCCCCCGCGTTCGTCCCGCCGAGCGGGCACATGGCCGGGATCTGGGCCCGCAACGACTCCACCCGCGGAGTGCACAAGGCGCCCGCCAACGAGGTCGTCCGGGGCGCCATCGCGCTCGAGTTCAACCTCACCAAGGGCGAACACGACCAGCTCAACCCCGACGGCGTGAACTGCATCCGGTCCTTCCCGGGCCAGGGCATCCGGGTGTGGGGCGCCCGCACCCTCTCCAGCGACCCGGAGTGGCGCTACCTCAACGTCCGCCGGCTGTTCAACTACATCGAGAAGTCGATCCTCAACGGGACCAACTGGGTCGTCTTCGAACCCAACGACCCCAAGCTGTGGGACTCGGTCAAGCGCACCATCACCATGTTCCTGCGCCGGGTGTGGCGCGACGGCGCGCTGTTCGGGCAGACCCCGGCGCAGGCGTTCTTCGTCAAGTGCGACGCCGAGAACAACCCGCCGGAGAACCGCGACGCCGGCATGTTGACCGTGGAGATCGGCGTCGCGCCGGTCAAGCCGGCCGAGTTCGTCATCTTCCGTCTGTCGCAGTTCGCCGACGGCGCCGGCCTCGAGGAATGAGTAGGTAACCATGGCTTCCGGACTCGGTGCTCAGCAACCGAACGACGCGCTCACCGCGGCGCGGTTCTCCATCACCATCGACGGGTACGAGATCGCCTCGTTCTCCGAACTGCAGGGCATCACCACCGAGGTCCAGCCGGTCGACTTCCTGGAGTCCACCGACAAAGAGGTGATCTTCAAGAAGCTGCCGGGCAAGAAGATGCCGCCGACGCTGAAGCTCTCCCGGGGCAAGAACACCTCGATGGAGCTGTGGGCCTGGCACGAGGCGGTGCTGCAGGGCAACATCGTCGCCGCCCGCAAGAGCTGCTCGCTGATCATGTACAACTACGACGGCGCGCCCGTGGCCCGGTACCACCTGGAGAACGCCTGGCCGTCCAAACTGGAGGTCAGCGCGCTCAAGGCCGGCGCCAGCGAGGTGCTGATGGAAACGGTCACCATCGTCTGCGAGCACATCCAGCGGGTCAGCTCATGACCGGGATCCTGCGGACCGAGTACCCGTTCGTGCTGCCCCGCGGCTTCGTCGACGAGGACGGCAAGGTTCATCGCGAAGGTGTCATGCGGCTGGCCACCGGGCGCGACGAGATCGCCCCGCAGACCGATCCGCGGGTGCGTCAGAACGGCGCGTACCTCTCGATCCTGCTGCTCGAACGGACGGTCACCAGCCTCGGCACGGTGCCGGCGGTGGACACCTTCGTGGTGGAGAACCTGTTCGCCTCCGACCTCGCCTTCCTGCAGGACCTGTACCGGCGGATCAACTCCGAGGGGCGCACCGAGGCTGCCGTCAGTTGCCCGTCCTGCGGCCACGACTTCGCCGTCGACCTGGCCGGTGATGCGCCGGGGGGATCCTGACGTACGCGCCCGCAGACCTGTGGACCGAGGTCGCGTACGTCGCCTACTACCTGCACTGGTCGCTCGACCAGATCCTCGATCTCGAACACGCCGTCCGCGTCCGCGTGATCGCCGAGATCGGCCAGATCCACACCCAGCGCGACGAGAAGGGCTGGTGAGACCATGCGGTGGCCGTTCCCGCGCCGGGCCGTTCCCGCGCCTGCCACCCCGCCGGCCGTACGCCCGGAAGGCGCCCATCCCGCCCGCCGGGCCTGGCAGACGTTGCCGGCTCTCGTTCCGGTGGTCAACCGGCCGCGCCTGACCGTCAGCGCGCCACCGGTCGCCGGGGTACGTCCGCGCCCCCGGCGGCCGCAGCCCGCCGCCGACCGTCCGGTCGGGACGGTCGCCGGGCTGGCCGAGGTGCTGCCCGCGCTGGAGGTCACCCGGCCGGCGCCGGAACCGCCCGCACCCCGGCCGGTTCGGACCGTGAGCACCCGGCCGGCCGCGCCGGTGCAACTGACCGCGGCCACGGCGGAGTTCGTCGGCCCGGCCCGCGAGCCGGCGGTGCCGCACCGGGCGCCGGGCTGGCTTCGCGCGTTGTCGTCCGGCCCGGTGATGGATCCGCTGCTCGGCGCCGTCCGGCCGAGCGGGTCGCCCCCGTCGTTCGGCGCGCCGCCCGGTGCGTTCCCGGCGGCCGCCGACCGCCCACCGATCGCGCCCGTGGTCACGCCGCGGCCGCTGCGCGCGGCCCGGCCCCGCGGCCGGATCGGCCTGGGTGCACCGCTGGCGGCCGAGAGCCAGGACCCGGATGCGGCCGCGGGCGTCGCGGCCGCCGGCGACCTCAGCCGCGACGTGGCCGCCGCTACCGGGGTCGGACTGGACGGGGTACCGGTGCATCGCGGGCCGGACGCCGAGCGGGGTGCCGTGTCCGCCGGAGCGGACGCCTACACCACCGGCGGGGAAGTGCATCTGCCCGCGGCGGCCGGTCACGGGGCGGAGGCGCGGGCGCTTCTCGCCCACGAACTGGTTCATGTGGCGCAGCAGCGCACGCTGGGCGCGGACCTGCCGGTCGAGGACAGCGCGGAAGGAGCCCGCCTCGAGGCGGACGCGGTCGCGGTGGAGGAGGCCGTACGAGCCGGCCGGCCGTTGCCCCGCCTGCACCATCCGGGGGTCGTCCGGGCCACGGTGGCAACGCCGGCCGACCCGGCGGTCGTGGCGGACACCCCGCTGCCGGTCAGCCGGCCGGCCTATCGCCCGGATCGCGACCGGCCCGCGACGCCGCCAGAGGGGACGCCGCGCGATCGGATGCCGCGGGAAACGCCGCCGGTGACAGCACTTCGCGCCGCGCCGCGGCCGCCGCAGCCCGGCCGGCCGCAGCGCGACCGTCCGATCTCGACGCCGAACGTTTCCACGCGCCCGGCCGCTTTCGCGTCTGCACCCGGCAACGAGGCGACGCCGGTCGTGGCGGGCGGCGCTCCGGCCGTACCGGGCGGCGATCCGGCCGTGCCGCCGGGACGGGTGCAGCGCCGTCCCACCGCGATGACCCACCTTCGCCCGGCCGAGCCCGCACCGGCGGCGCCACAGCCGGCGGCACAACCGGCACCGGAGCCGGCAGCGCCGGCGGCGTCCGGATGGCAGCAACTCGGGCAGAGCCTGACCGGCGAGATGAGCGAGATGGTGCTGGCCTCCTGGAGCCTCGAGCAACCGCACGCCGTGGCTGGGCCGGGCGGCGGGACTGGAGGGGGCGGCACCCGGGAGGACCGCTTCAACCAGATCGCCGGGCCGGCCCTGGAACGCCTCAACGAGCAGCGCGTCGCTGCCGGGAAGAGTGAACTGGGCGCGCTGCCCCCGGACGAGGAGGCCCGCATCTGGTCGCAGGTGGACGCGGGTGCCGGCGGACCGGCCGGCGGACCGGCCGGCGGGCAGTTCGGCGGGCAGTTCGGCGCGGGCGGTGGACAGCCCGGCGCGCCCGGTGCCCGTCCGTCCGGCACCCCGGCGGCCGCCTCCGGGATCCACGACTGGGGCGGGTTCGAGACCGCGCTCGGCAACGACCTCGGATCGATGGCCACGGACTGGCTCGGCACGGACTTCGCCCAGCTGAGCGCCGGCCACGACACGGCCACGGCGCCCCGGGCGGCGGCCGCGCCACCCACAACGGCGCCGGCCGAGAGCGGGACCGACGCGCACCACCCACTCGTACCGCACGAGTTGGACCTCGAGGAGCTGGACCTCGACGAACTGACCGCCCGGCTCTACGACCGGATCCGCAGCCGGCTCCGGCTGGAGCTGCTGCTCGACCGCGAGCGGGCCGGCCTGCTCAGCGACTTCCGATAGGAGGAACAGATGCCGATCGGCGACGCGACCATGCTGGGCATGGCCAACCGCTTCACCGTGGAGATCTCCAACGGCTCGTACGACCTGGGCAGCTGGTCCCAAGTGGACGGTCTGGACGTGAAGTGGGACGTGGCCGAGTACCGGGCCGGGGACGGCGGCAACGATCGCTGGTACTTCCCGGCCAACACGCACTACTCGACGGTCCGGCTCACCCGCGCCGCGAGCGCCGAGAGCATGACGGTCCGGGCGTGGCTCAGCTCGACGTCGTGGGAGTGGAAGCCGCAGGTCGCCACCGTCTGGCTGCTGGACTCGTCCGGGGCCAAGGTCGTGCACTGGGACCTGAAGCAGGTGATGCCGGTGCGCTGGTCGATCACCGGGTTCGAGGCGGGCGCGAGCCGGGTGGCCACCGAGACGCTGGAACTGAACCACGTCGGATTCCTCGACGACGAGAAGAAGTTGCGGTAGATGCAGTACCTCTCCGACACCGCGCGCCTCGGCCTGTCGATGCGCTTCCGGGTCAGCGTCGACGGGATCAACCTGGGCAGCTGGTCGAGCTGCGCCGGCCTCGCCGTGGAGTTCAAGAACCGGCGGGTCAACGAGGGCGGCAACTACGAGTACAGCGTGATCCTGCCCGACCGGGTGGAGTACCGCGCGGTCACGCTGCGCCGGGCGATGTCCCCGCAGGAGTCGGCGATCGTGCAGCAGTGGCTCACCGGTGCGGTCAGCGGCTGGTACAACGCCGCGTCGCCACGGGACTTCGGGCCCCGTACGGCCGAGATCGAGTTGTTCGACGCGGGCGGCACGGTGGTGGCGACCTGGACGCTGCGCAACGTCTACCCGTCGAAGTGGACCGGACCGGACCTCGACGCGATGGGCGGCCGGATCGCGATCGAGTCCCTCGAGCTGGTGCACGAAGGGTTCCTCTGATGGCACACGCCACGATCATCCGCGAGATGCCGCCGGGCGCGGTCAGTTTCGACCTCAACCCGGACCAGATCATGATGTCCCGGCAGTCCACCATGGGCACCTACGGCAGCGGCAGCGCCAACAGCGGCACGCCCGGCGGCTCGTCGCCGAGCATCTTCAAGAAGTCGGCGCCGCCGGTGCTGACCCTGAACCGGGTCACGTTCTTCGGCAGCGACACCAAATCGCGCTGCGACCAGCTGATGGACTGGATGAGCCCGGGCGGCGGGATGCTGGGCGCGCTGGCCGGGGCCGCGCTGTCCGCCGTCACCGGGATCAACCTGACCACCCGGCCGCCCAAGGTGATCTTCCAATGGGGACCGCCGTCGGCCTTCCTGATCGAGGCCAACATCCAGGCCGTCAACGTCACCTACAACCGGTTCGCGGCCGACGGCACCCCCATCCGGGCCGAGGTCACCATCCGCCTGCAGCAGCAGCCCAGCCTGCTCGGCCTGCTGGCCACCAACCCGACCTCGGCCGGTCTGCCCGGCCGGGCGGCGCACACGGTCACCGCCGGCGACTCGCTGGCCCGGATCGCTACCGACCGGTACGGCAGCCCCGGGAACTGGCGGAAACTGGCGGAGGCCAACGGCATCGACGACCCCCTGCGCGTACGCCCGGGGGACCGGATCTATCTGCCGAACCCGTCGGAGATGGCATGAGCGCCGACATCGTCCGGGCCGGCGTGAAGGTCGGCGGCGCCACGCTCAGTCCGGACGCCGAGCGGTACCTGGTCCGCGTCGTGGTCGACACCCACGTGCACCTGCCGGACATGTTCGAGCTGACCTTCTTCGACGAGACCGGCGATCTGATCGACCGGGCCGGCCTGACCATCGGCACCACCGTCGAGGTGACCGGGGGAGCGGCCGGCAGCACCGGTGCGAGCACCCTGATCAGCGGCGAGGTGACCGCCGTGGAGGCGATCTGCGCCGACCTGAACGTCTATACCGTCGTCCGTGGGTACGAGCAGGCCCACCGCTTGCAGCGTGCCCGGCACACCCGGACCTTCGTCAACATGAGCGACGACGAGGCGGTCCGCCGGGTCGTGCAGGACGCCCAGGTCAAGGTGGGCACCGTCGACGCGACCGCGACCACCCACGATCACCTGGCCCAGGTCGCGCAGACCGACTGGGACTTCATCAAGCAGCGGGCCCGCGAGGTCGGCTTCGAGACCGGGGTCGCCGACGGCAAGTTCTTCTTCCGCAAACCGCCCGGCATGCCGTCGGCCAACAGCATGCTCGACGCCCTCACCGCGTTGTTGCCCGGCGGCCCGAAGCTCACCTTCAAGGACAACCTGCTGACGTTCCTCCCGCGGATCAGCGGGGCCGGGCTGACCACCGACGTCGAGGTCCGGTTCTGGGATCCCGACCAGGCCGAGGTGGTCGCCCACACCACGCCCGTACGGTCGGGAACGGCCGACCTGTCCACCACACCGAGCACACTGGCCGGGTCGTTCGGGCTGGCCAACCCGCTGGGCGTGGCGCTGCCCGCGATCCCCGGGCTGCCGTCGCTGGGCGTGGCCCCCAGCGCGTCGGCGTTCGCCGTGGTGGACCGGCCGGCCGCCACCGGGTCGGGGGTGAGCCGGGCCGCCGAGGAACTGGCCAACGGGCTGGCCGAGCACGTCGGCAGCTCGTTCGCCGAGGCCGAGGGCTATGCGTTGGGCAGCCCCGATGTGCAGGCCGGCGCGCGGGTGACGATCGGCGGGGTGCCGGCCGCGTTCGCCGGCACATGGACCGTCAGCAACGCCCGGCACGTGTTCGACGAGGCCGAGGGCGGCTACCGGACGCGCTTCTTCGTCAGCGGCCGGCACGAGCGGTCGTTGCTCGGGCTGGCCTCCCTCGGCGCCACCCAGGGCGAGCCGACCCGCATCCCGGGGCTGGTCTGCGGCATCGTCACCAACAACAACGACCCGCAGCTGCGCGGCCGGGTCAAGGTGTCCCTGCCCTGGCTGTCCCCGGCGTACGAGTCGGACTGGGCGCGCGTCGCCCAGTTCGGGGCGGGCAAGAAGTCAGGGGCGTTCTTCACCCCCGAGGTCGGCGACGAGGTGCTGGTCGGCTTCGAGTTCGGCGACCCCCGCCGCCCGTACGTGCTGGGTGGTCTGCGCAACGCCAACACCGAGTTCGACCTCGGCGGCGACGCCGTCAAGACCAGTGGCATGAGTGCCCAGGTGGTCCGCCGGGGCTTCGTCAGCGGCGCCGGCAACCGGCTGGTGTTCGACGACGAACTGCCCCCGCCGCTGAGTCCCGGGCCGGCCATCAAATCGGCCTTCGCGCTGCAGACCGGCGACGAGTCGATGGGTATCGCCGTCGACCAGACGGCCGGCACGGTGAAGATCACCTGCGAGCCGACCGGCGCGAGTCCCGGCGTCGAGATCACCTGCGGGCCGGGTGGCTCGATCGCCATCAAGGCGGGCGCCGGCGGCTCGATCACCGTCGACGGCGGTTCCACGCTCGAGCTCAAGGCGCAGCAGAAGATCTCGATCTCGGCCGACCTGGCCGTCGAGATCTCGGCCCAGCAGATCAAGCTCAACTGAGGCGGACGACATGACGGACTTCATCGGCGCCGGATGGGCGTTTCCCACCGGGGTCGGCGCCACCGGCGGCGTCGCGCTGGTCCGCGGCGACACCGAACTCGTCCAGGCGATGCGGCTGATCCTGGCCACCTACCCGGGCGAGCGCCCGATGCGGCCCGACTTCGGCTGCCGGCTGCGGGATTACGTGTTCCGGGCGGCCACCCTGGACACCATCGCCGAGCTCACCGCCGAGGTCCGGCGGTCGCTGCTGCGCTGGGAGCCGCGGGCCGACATCGAGGACGTCGCGGTCCGCCCCGGCGAGGACCCGTCGGTGCTGTTCATCGACATCGCGTACCGGCCGAAGGACACGAACGACCACCGCAACCTGGTCTTCCCGTTCTACACCATCCCCGACGACCCGGAAAGCGACTACTGATGGCCCTGCCCGCCCCCGACCTCGACGACCGCCGGTTCCAGGACCTGGTCAACGACGCGAAGCGGATGGTGATGCGCCGCTGTCCGGAGTGGACGGACCACAACGTCTCCGACCCCGGCGTCACCCTCATCGAGACCTTCGCCTTCATGACCGACCAGCTGCTGTTCCGGCTCAACCGGGTGCCCGACCGGCTCTACCTGAAGTTCCTCGACCTGATCGGGCTCACCCTGGTGCCGCCGGTCGCGGCCGAGGCGCCGGTGACGTTCTGGCTGTCCGCGCCCGCGTCGGTGCCGCTCACCATCGCGGCCGGCACTCAGGCTGGCACGCCCCGGACCGAGACCACCGGGTCGGTCACTTTCGCCACCCTGGACGACCTGGCGATCGTGCCGGTCACGCTGACGCGGGTGCTGACCGTGGCCGCCGGGGCGGAGACGTTCGCCGACTGCACCGAGCCGCTGACCGCCGGGCGGGCGTTCGGCGTGTTCGGCGACCACCCGTCGCCCGGCGACGCCGTGTACCTCGGGCTGTCCGAGGCGGCGCCGCGCTGCGCCGTTCGGCTGGACTTCCGCGGCCGGGTCGACGGGGTCGGCGTCGACCCGCAGTGGCCGCCGCTGATCTGGGAGGCGTACGACGGCGAGACGTGGCGGCCCTGCCTCCTGGGGTCGGACGAGACCGGCGGGCTCAACCGGTCCGGGGCCATCACCCTGCACCTGCCCGACCAGCACGCCGCGGCGGCGATCGGCGGCATGCGGGCCGGCTGGTTGCGGGCCCGGGTCACGCCGGCCGAGCCGGACCAGCCCGCGTACACCATGACGCCGGTCGTCGCCGGGCTCACCGCGGCCACCGTCGGCGGCACGACCGCCGCCCGGCACGCCGACATCGTGCAGAACGAGACGCTGGGCAGCACCGAGGGCGTGCCCGGCCAGCGGTTCACCCTGTCCCGTACGCCCGTCCTGCGTGACGCCGTCCTCGAAGTCGGCTCGGCGGACGGCTGGCAGTCGTGGACCCGGGTCGACACGTTCGCCGGCAGCGGCCCCGCCGAGCCGCACTACACATTGGACGGCACGACCGGGACCGTCGCGTTCGGCCCGGCCCTGCGCATCGAGGACGGCGGCCTCCGGCAGTACGGCGCGGTGCCACCGGCCGGCGCGGTCGTGCGGATGCGCCGGTACCAGGTCGGCGGCGGCGCCTGTGGCAACGTCGGCCGCGGCGCCATCCGGACGCTGAAGTCCTCCATCCCGTTCGTGTCCGGTGTGGAGAACCTGGACCGGGCCCGGCACGGCGCCGACGGGGAGACCCTCGACCAGGCCCGGGACCGCGGACCGGTGCTGCTGCGGGCGCGCAGCCGGGCCGTCACGGTGGAGGACTTCGAGGCGATCAGCGGTGAGGCCGCGCCCGAGGTGGCCCGGGTCCGGTGCCTGCCCGCCGACGCCGCCGATCCGGGCGTGGTCAAGGTCCTGGTCGCGCCGACCGCGTCCGACCGCGACGGCCGGCTGCGCCTGGGCGACCTGGTGCCGTCCGAGGACACGCTGCGCCGGGTCGCCGAGCGGCTGGACGCGGTCCGGCTGATCGGGACGCGCGTGGTCGTCGAGCCGCCGATGTACCGCGGGATCACCGTGGTCGCGCAGCTCACCGCCAAGCCGCGGGCCCGGGCGCCCCAGGTGCAGGCGGCCGCGGCCGCGGCGCTGTACCGGTTCGTCAACCCGCTCACCGGCGGCCCCGGCGGGACCGGCTGGCCGTTCGGGCGGGCGGTGCACGCGGGCGAGATGTTCGGCGTCCTGCAGGCCGTCGAGGGGGTGGACACCGTCGACGACGTACGGCTGTTCGGGGCGAACCCGGTGACGGGGGAACGCGGCCAGTCCACCGCCCGGGTCGAGCTGTCACCGGACAGCCTCGTCTTCTCGTACGAGCATCAGGTGCGGGTGAGCACCCGATGAGGGGTGTCGTTCCGGGGCTGCCCAGCCCGTACCCGCTGATCACCCTGCTGCCGGCCGTGTACCAGGAGGAGGACCCGTTCGTCGCCCGGTTCACCGCCGGGCTCGACGACGTGCTGGCACCGGTGATCGGCACGCTCGACAGCCTCGAGGCGTACGTCGACCCGGTGCTCGCGCCCGAGGACTTCCTGGTCTGGCTGGCCGGCTGGGTCGGCGTCACGGTCAACGACAACGCCCCGCTGCCGCTGCGCCGGGCCACCGTCGCCCGGGCGGCCGAGCTGCACCGCCTGCGGGGCACGGTCGCCGGCCTGCGGACCGAACTCGAACTGCTGACCGGGGGGACGGTCACGGTCACCGACAGCGGCGCGGTCACTTGGTCGGACACCCCCGGTGCGCCGGCCCCCGGCGACGCTCGCCCGTGGGTGCGGGTCGAGGTCCGCGTGCCGCGCGGCAGCGGCTGGTCGTCCGATGCCCTGCTCTCGGCGGTGGAGGCCGCCGTGGTGGCGGCCAAGCCCGCCCATGTTCACCATCTCGTGGAGGTGAGTACCTCGTGATCGTCTGCAAGTCCTGCGGCTATCACAACGCCGGATCCGATGCGTTCTGCGGTTCGTGCGGCGCGTTCCTGGAATGGACGGGGGAGCGGGTGGAGACGCCCCGGCCGGCGCCGGCGCCCGCTCCGGAACCCGACCCGGAACCGCAGCGAAAAGGGCTGCTGGCCAAGGTGCAGTCGCTGCTGTACCTGGACGTCGGGGAGCAGGACCCGGTCCCGCGGGCCGGCGGGGGGTCGTCCGGATTGAACGGCGGGACCGCACCACCGGCATTCGGCGCCGGCGCGGCCAAGTCCTTCGGCAGCGTCGGGCCGGCCCGCTCCGGCACAGGGCCGGCCAAGTCACCGGTTCCGCCGCCGCCCGGAGGGGGGCTGTCGAAGCCGCCGGTCCCGCCGCCACCCCCGCCGCCCGGTGGGGGGCTGTCGAAGCCGCCGGTCCCGCCGCCACCCCCGCCGCCCGGTGGGGGGCTGTCCAAACCGCCCGTCCCCCCGCCACCTCCGCCTCCGTCCGGCGGGAGTGCGACCCTGGCCACCGAGGCCCCCGCGGCCGGTCCGCTGGTCGCGCCCATCGCCGCCGGCGGCCCGTCGCCCGCGCCACCGGCCGGGCCGAGCCCGAGCTCGTGGACGGTCCGCCCGGTGGGCGCGGAACCCGGGGCGGTCACCCCGCAGGAGCACGGCCGGGCCCGGATGTCGGTCCCGCACAGCGCCCCGTCCCGCCGGCTGGAACCGGGCGACCTGGTCTGCGGCGACTGCGGCGAGGGCAACCTGCCGACCCGCCGGTTCTGCAGTCGCTGCGGCAGCGAACTGGCCGGCGCCGAGGTGGTCAAGGCGTCCTGGTGGCGCCGGCTCCTCCCGCGGCGCAAGCCCCGGGCCGTACGGGCGGCAGAACCCGGGACGGCAACGCCCCGGACCGGCACACGCCGTGCCCGCCAGCGGTCGGTGTTCCCGGCGATCCGCAAGGGGGCGGCGGTGGCCGTCGTCCTCGCCGGTGCCCTGTACGCGGCGATCCCGGGCGTACGGCAAGATGCGAACACCGCCGTCAGCGAGGGCCGGCAGCGCGCCCAGGACATGATCTTCGGCCGGTACGAGCCGGTCCGGGCGGTCACCGCCACCGCGACCACGGCCGATCGGAAGCACCCGGCGGCGGCCGCGGTCGACGGTTACTGGAACACCTACTGGGCCACCAACGCCGCCGGATCGCCCCGGCTCAAACTGGTCTTCCAGGAGCCGGTCGAGTTGCGCAAGGCCCTGATCCGCGGGGGCGTGACCGGCAACCTGCAGGCCAGTCAGCGACCCCGCACGCTGCATCTGGTGTATCCGACCGGCGTCGGGCAGGACCTCGCCCTGGCCGACAAGACCGACCCGCAGGAGTTCGAACTGGACAGTCACGGGAAGGTGTCCTCGGTCGAGATCTACGTCCAGGCCACCTACGCCAACGCGGCGGCCAAGCAGGTCGCGATCAGCGAGATCGAGCTCTTCGTCAAGCAGTGACAAGGCGGCCCCCGACCGTTCCCGGTCGGGGGCCGCCTTCGGGGTGTCAGCCGATCTGGTACCGGCCGTCGCCGAAGAGCACGAAGTCCCACTGCACCGTCTCGGACTGCAGCATGTTGCTGACCGAGCCGCTGATGGTCAGGGGCAGACGGGCCACCGGAGCGGTCTCGGTGCCGGCGTTGGACGGGTTGTGCACATGGATCTGGATGTTCACGGTCTGGCCCCACAACACGTTGCAGTGCGGCACGTACAGGTAGCAGTTGGGGATGTACGCGCCGCCGCCTTTGTGCCGGGCACCGAACTCCCAGCGCAGATCGAAGGCGATGTCGACGACGTCCCAGTCGAGATAGTTCTGCCGCGTCAGCCGCCAGACGAGCCGGTTCGGCCCCTGCGCCGCGGTGAGCGAGCTGACCGGGTCGGACATGCCGGCCGGCACCGCGTTGCAGTGCTCGACGGCCAGGCTCGCCGAGGGCTTGTTGGACTCCACGACGTGCCAGGCGGTGCTGGCGATGTTGGCGGCGTCCCCGCTCATGCGTACGCACCTCCCTCTTCCTGGATCTCCGGCACGTCGACCATCGCCACCTGCTCGTGCTCGATGTTGGTCTTGAGGTCGCCGCTCAGGAAGTACGTCTCGAGGTACTCGCGTTCCTCGGCCGTCCACTGACCGGGGTCGGCCGGGAAGGGCGTGCCGTCGCCGCGCAGCGGCACCCCTTCGTCGTTGACGTGCTGGGTCATGACCGTCCTCTCACTTCCGGTTGTCGAAATCGGGCGGTACGGGGCTGCCGGGCACGATGACGAACTCGAGCGTGGCCCGCAGCGGACCGGTGAGCCCGGGCGCCGTCGCCGGCAACACGTCGGCGTTCAGCGGGTGCTGACCGGTCCAGGTGTTGGGCAGCACCACGAACGGCACGTGGAACGTCCCGTCGGCGGCGGCCGTGGCGGTGGTCGTCCCGGGCATGCCGACGAGGCTCAGCTTGGCCGTGCTGCCCGGCGGGAACGCGGTCCCGGTGATCTGGATGACCCGGCCGGCCGGGGTGACGGTGGGGCTGGAGACCAGCGTGGGCGGCGCCCCGGCGCCGGTCAGCGTCACCGCAAAGGTCAGCGGCGCCGCCGGCCCGTCGTAGTTGACGGTGAGCACGCCGGGCCGCACGCCGACCGCGGTCGGCCGGTGGCGGACATCGATGCGGCACGTCCCGCCGGCCGGGAGGGCCTGCCCGGCGCACGTGTCGGCGGTGACCTTGTAGTCGCCGGCGAACGTCGTCGGGTTCAGGGCGACAGCGCCCAGTTGCAGCGTCCCCCGTCCGGTGTTGCGGACGGTCACCGTCTTCACCGGACTGGTCCGCAGCACCGGGCGGGCGCCGAAGTCGAGAGTGTTCAGGTCGGCCGCGAACGCGCCGGCGGGCGGGGCGATGCCCACCCCGGTCAACGCGACGACCAGCGGCGTTCCACCGTCGAACGTCACCCGCAACGGCGACGTACGGGCGCCCAGCGCGGACGGCCGGAACCGCACCGACACCAGGCACTTGTCCCCGGCGTGCAACACCACGGTGGTGCACGCCTCGCCCGGGAAGACGTCGAAGTCGCCCGGGTCGGCCGCGACGGTACGGATCCGCACCGGCCCGTCGCCCACCGCGGTCACCGGCACGTCCCGGATCGCCTCCGCCCCCAGCGGCACCGAGCCGAAGTCCTGCGGGTCGGCGGCCAGGGCCGGCTGGAACCGCCGCTGGAACACGTCCAGCCGCCCGTTCGTGTCGGCGCCGTCACCGATCAGGTCGGAGGCGGCGGATCCGAACGCGACCGCCGAGCCGTCGGCGCTCAGCACCGCGCCGCCGTCCGCGCCGATCAGGCCCGAGCCGCCCCCGGTGGGCGCCGGCCGGCCGCTGTCGGCGTCACCTTCGCACGGCTGGGCCGCGGTCAGGCACGCGGCCGACGCCGACGCCAGCACGGCCGGCAGGCGGGGAAGCCCCGCGACGGCGCGGGCCGCGTCGGTCACCACGTCCCGGACCACGACGTCGCAATGGGACACGTCGGAGTCCCGGCCGAGGCACGAGGTGGCGAGTCCGTCGGTGTCGGTGCCGTTGTGCATGTTCAGCGACGGGGTGGTGAAGGCCAGGTAGCGGCCGTCGGCGGAGAACGCGGCCTGGTCGCCCGTACCGTCACCGGAGGCGATCACGGCCGACGGGCGGCCGAACGCGCCGTCGCCGTCCGGGTCCCGGTCGTACAGCCGGACCTGCACCCGGGCCCGGCCGCGGTCGTCGGTGAACGCGTACCGGCGCCCGTCGCCGGACAACGCCGGACCGCGAAAGATCCGGCCGTCGGCGGCCAGTGGCGTGCCGTCGGTGTCCAGATCGAGGCGCGTCAGCGCACCCGAGTTCACGTCGTAGTCCTGGACCACGTCGGCGACGCCCCCGTCATCGACCACGTAATGGGCGACGAACGCGACGTGCAGGCCACCGGCCGCCATCGTCGAGTCGCCCTCGTCACTCAGCTGGTGCGCGACCCCGCCGATGGTCAAGGTCGGCGGCGAGGCCACGTACGTCCGGTCGTCGTCGCCGGGCACGGCCACCCGGCCGGTCGGTCCCGGCTGCAGTTCGACGACCTCGACCCGGCCGACGCCGGAGAAGGCAGCCTCTACTCTGATACTGATGACCGGCGTGGGCACCACGTCGTAGGAGATTCGGCGGCCGTCGGCGGACAGGTGCGGGTTGCTAACGTCGCCCTCCTGCGGCGCGCTGACGACGGTGAGCGAACAGAGCGGGGCGAACGTACCGTCGCCGTCCGGGTCGCGGTCGCACAGCACGATCGCACTGCCCGCGCCGCCGATGTTCGTCGCCGTGGTGCGGAAGGCGATGTAGCGCCCGTTGCCGGAGATGGTGGGCTGGTCGCTGTCGCCCAGGCCCGGCAACGCCTGGGCGCCACCGTGCCCGTCCGGCACGATCGCGGCCGAGATCAGCGTCGTCCGCCCGGTCTGCGTGTCGCGCACGTACACGTCGGCGTCCGGGGTGGTCTCGGGATCGGTGCCGTCGGCGGTGCTCTGCGAGGCGGCGATCCGGTCCACCGGGTCGAACGGCTCGTCGGTCGCGAAGGTCACGTACCGCCCGTCGGCCGAGATGGCCGGCTCGTTGCTGTCGGACGTGCCCTGCGCCCCGGCGGAGCTGACGGAGACCCGCTGGATGCCGCCCGCGGGCTCCGCCGCGGACGAGTCGCCGGCGAAACTCAGGCCCAGCACGGCGGCCGCTGCGACCACCGCAGCGGAGACCGCGCCGCTGAGCGCCATCCGGGGTACGTTTCGCGGCCTGGGCACGGCGTCTCCTCGCAGTCAGGGTGGGATCGACGCTAGGAGCGGGCCGTCGTGGAGCCCCAGTGCTGCGGTGCGTCCGCCGGGGCAGCGCGGACTGCCCTTTGGGGCCGCCGGTCGCGCCCGGCCGGGTACCCCCGTGACCGTCCCGGCGGTGAGGGTTCGTCCGCAGACTTTGCCGCCATGGGAGTGTCAGTGTCGTTGAGCGCGGAATCGCTCAAGGTGGAACCCGGCGGAGACGCCGTCTGTTTGGTGATGATCCGCAACACCAGCGCGGTCATCGACCAGATCGCGGTCGACGTGGTCGGCGCGGCGGCCGCGTGGTCGGTGGTGGAGCCGCCGGTGCTCAACCTCTATCCGGGGGACGTGGGCGAGGTCCGCGTGCATCTGCGGCCGCCACGCGCGTCCCTGCCGGCGGCGGGGCCGGTGCGCTACGGCGTACGGGCGACCTCGCTCGAGGATCCGCGGGGCTCGCAGACGGCCGAGGGTGTCGTCGACGTCGCCCCGTTCACCGAGCTGCGGGTGGCCCTGGTGCCGCAGATCTCGCGCGGCCGCCGGCGTGGCCGGCACAAGATCGATGTGTCCAACCTGGGCAACGTCGCGGTCGGCACGCAGATCGGCGCGGTCGACCCGGACGACGCCCTGACCTTCACCGTGCCCCGTCCGGCCCTGGTCGCTCCGCCCGGCGTGGTCACTCAGGCCAAGCTGACCGCGGTGCCCCGGCGGCGGTTCTGGACCGGGCGCCAGCAGGTCAAGCCGTTCCAGGTGATCGTGCAGCCGGAGACGGGCGTGGCCAGCACGGTCGAGGGCACCTTTGAACAGGATGCCCTGGTGCCGCGCTGGACCGTGGCCACCGCGATCGCCCTCGTGGCGCTGGCCGGTGTGCTCGCCGGGCTGTGGTTCACCCTGGTCAAGCCGGCGGTCACGTCGGCGGCGACCCAGGCGGTGGCGGCGGCCGCGTCCAAGGCGGCCGACACCCAGGCCGCGGCCGACACCGCCGCTTCGCAGGCGGGCTCGGGCTCCGGTTCGGGCGTGGCGGCGTCCCCGTCACCATCCGCGCCGATCAAGCCGGTCAAGGCGCCGGAACCGGGCTCGCCCGGCAACCCGCTGCTGGCCCCGATCGCGTTCCGGGTCCAGACCAACGCCACGCCGGGCACCACGTTCAAGCTGTTCACCGAGCCCACCCAGCCCAACAAGCCGCTCGACGTCACCGACCTGCAGCTGCAGAACCCGGCCGCGGACAGTGGCTACCTCGAGGTGCGCCGCGGCAATCAGGTGGTCTACCGGGCCGGTCTGGACAACTTCCGGGACCTCGACCAGCCGTACGTCACGCCCGTCCGGTACGCCAAGGGCCAGAAGGTGACGGTGGCCATCCAATGCCTGAATCCGGCGCCGGCCAAGCGGCCCTGCACCGCCGCGGTCACCGTGGTCGGCAAGACCTCGTGACGCACCGCGCCGCCGGTACGGTTTCCCGTCTCGGCGGCGCGGATATCAGATCAGGCCTTCCCGCAGCGCGTACGCCACGGCGTGGGAACGGTTGCGCAGGTTGAGCCGGGCCGTGACGTCGTGCAGCACGGTTTTGATGGTGCGTTGCGAGTAGGAGAGCCGGGACGCGATCTCGGCGGTGTCCAGCCCCTCGGCCACGAGGCGCAGGACGGCCACTTCCCGGTCGGCGAGCACCGCGAACGACAGTCCGCGCGGAGCCAGCACCTGGCGCTGCAACTGGCCGACCTGGTTGAGCAGCCGGCCCAGCAGGTCGGGCGGGACCGCCGCTTCACCTGCTGCGGCCGCCCGGATCACCGTGACCAGCCGCTCCGGCGTCGCCTCGGCCCGCCGGACCAGCGCGGCGATGCCCGCCTCGATCGCCGCCACCAAGGCGGCGTCGTCCAGTTCGACCACTACCAGGACGACGCTCGTCCCGCGCTGGCGGAGCGCGCGCACCGCCCGCAACGCCGGCTCCGCCACCCGGTCGGCCACGACCAGCGAGACGGTGGCGCCGGCGACATCGTCGGCGTCCAGTACGAGCACCTCCGGCCGCGGCCGCAGCTGGCTGGCCACCCCGGCTCGTGAAATGGGGTCGTCGGCGTGAATGTAAGTCGCGATTCTGTTCATGGTTCCTTTCGATCCCTTTCCGGCGCCTGCCCGCCCCACGGGCTGCGGCAGCGAAAGGGTGACCGGGACCGCTCATCGTCCGCTCAACAAGGACTCAACGGCGACCATCCGCCGATTGCCGCACCGATGGGACGGGATTCCGGGGCCACCCATCCATGACCGTTGACCTGCGAAAAGGCGACGACGGCCCCCGCGGAACGCGTCCGCGGTGGCCTTCTCCGGTGCGCAGATCCGTCCGTTCGGATGAGTGGGTCACGGCCGTTCTCCTTAATGGAGGTTGCCGATCGCGACGCCGGCGAACCCGGCGGCCAGGCCGGCGCCGATGCTCCCGCCCACGTTGGCCAGCGCGAGCAGCGGGGTGCGGCCGTCCGCCAGCCGTACGGTCTCGTAGCTGAACGTCGAATAGGTCGTCAACGCACCGCAGAAACCGGTGCCGACGAGAGCGAGCCACACGGCCGGCAGCGCGGCCGCGGTCACCAGGCCGAGCACGAACGAGCCCGCCACGTTGACGGTGAACGTCCCCCACGGGAACCGGGTCGGGTGCCGTGCCTGCACGTACCGGTCGATCAGGTAACGGGCCGGCGCCCCGACGAGCGCGCCCAGAATCACCATCAGCGGCGTCACTTCGGCCCCCGGAGCGCGGCCCGGGTGACCACCATCCCGCCGTACGTCCCCGCCGGCGCGGCCACCAAGGTGGCGATCAGGTAGACCAGCCCGACGACGACGGCGCCCCCGGTGAGCCGGTGCTCGATGTCGACGATGTAGGCGGAGAAGGTGGTGAACCCGCCGAGTACCCCGACGCCGGCGAACGGCCGGAGCAGCCGCCGGTGGGGGTACACGTCGGTGACGAGCACCATGAGCACGCCGATCAACGCACACCCGCTCACGTTGATCAGAAACGTCGCCCAGGGAAAGCCGGTGCCGGCGGCCGGGAGCGCCACCCCGATGGCCCACCGGGCGACCGCTCCGATCCCCCCGCCGGCGGCGATGGCCGCCAGCACGCTCGCCGGCGCCCGCACCACCTCGAGCCGCTGCTCCGGGAGGCGCACGTCCACGTCCGGATCCTCCGGCGCCTCTTCACCCATGCCGCTCCCGCCTGTGCCGTCGGCCATCATTCTGCCGAGCGCCTCGTCGCTCGTCCGCATGAGCGCAGGGGTTCACGCTTTCGCTCCGCCGTGGCGACGGTGCCAGGTGCACCACGACACCGTTCGCGCGGCACCAGGTGAGCTGACGGTCAGGTCTGATCACACGTCATCGTCCCGCCGTCGTGGTCACGGAACAGGCGGGGGAGCCGCCTCGGCCGTGCGGACGACGGCTTCCATGGCCAGCGACGCGTACGGCTGCCCCAGGTAGGCCGCCATCAGGACCATCAGCGCCGCCAGCCCGTCCTCGTCCACACCGTTGCGGCGCGCGAGCGACAGATACGTGGAGAGCCGGGCGTCGGTGACGTTCTGCGCCACCAGCGCAACGATCACCGCGATACTCCGGTCGCGGTCGGTCAGGGCGGGGCTCTGCCACCCCAGACCTCCGGCCGCTTCGTACGCTTCCCTGGTGAACGCCGCTCCGGCGCGGCCGGCCATCAGCCGGTTCACCTCGGCGGGATCCGTTGCGAAGTTGCGTGCGTAGATGTCGCGGCCGGCTGCAGCGCGGTCACTCAGCTCGTTGTCGGTGTCGGTCATGGGTACTCCTCAGTGAGGCTGCGCACGAGGTGACTCAGAGGCAGGACCCCGGGTCCTCGCCGTCTCCGATGACGGCCACCAGCATGCGGCGGAAGAGGTGAATCTCGTGGGGTTCGAAGCCTGCCAGCACGTCGGATTCGACGGCGGCACAGGCTTCGGTGACCTCGGCGCAGATCGCCGAGCCGGCGGAGGTGATGACCGGGATCCGGAGCCGGCGGTCTTGTGGATGAGTGTGCCGTTCGATCAGCCCGTTGCGCTCGAGCCGATCCAGCTGGCTCGTCAGGGTGGTCTTGTCCAGCCCGAGGGCCTTTCCCAATTCAGCCTGGGTGAGGTCGGCGGTCATGGTCAGGGCGCCGAGGATGATGTACTCGCGCATCTGCAGACCGATCCGCTCGGCCTGCTCGCTGGTCATGCCGCGCAGATGCTGAGCGGCGCGATGCAGTAACCAGGTGAGGTCGGAGTCGGCCGACGGGCGAAGTTCGGAGCCGGCGCCGGGCTGTTGTTCGACGGACGCCGAGGACATCGAGCGCTTCATGTCTGAACCGTACGTCGTCAACGCTTCACTTGATCGTCCGCCACTGAGAGTGTCGGAAGGCCCGCGTACGACCCCAGATCGTGTGCGGGAATGATCTGCATCCGGTCCTGCAGCGCGATCATCAGCGACAGCTTCTCGCGTACCTGTTCCCGATCTTTGTCGGCGAGTTCGGCCATGAGCCACGGACGCTCGACGCGCCGCCGAATTCCCTCGATCTGCCACGTCAGATCGCCGATGAAGGCGTAGCGCTTCATCGAGGGCACCGTCACGAAGACCACCACGGAACCGGTCGTGTGTCCCCCGGCCAGCGCTATGACCACCGATCCGTCACCGTGTACGTCGTAGGTGGACCCGAATCCCAGGTACGGCCGCTTCTCGAACCCATACTCATGAATCTGGTGGCCGCGGACCACCGAGCGGTAAACCGTCGCGCCCCGATCGTCGGCGGCATAGTGCAACTCGCCGGCGTTCATCCAGACGGGCGGCCCCTGGAGGACGTCCAGGCCGCCGGAGTGATCCCAGTGTGAATGGGTCAGAACGACACCCTGGAGGCGGCTGTGGTCGTAGCCGGCCGCGTCGAGCTGTGCACGCACCGTCCGGCCGACCTGGTGCGAAGGCCGTTCGTACCACGGGAGCATGGCGATGTGACTTTTCACCTCGTCACCGAAACCCGCGTCGATCAGCAGGTCGCCCATCGGGTGCTGGACGAGGATCGCCGACGCGGCGAAGTCACGCACGTCGCGGAAGGATCCGCCCTGGAACGCGAACGCGGCGCGGGTGTCGTAGGTGCCGGTCGGCAAATGGAAGATTGCCATGTCCGCGGGCGGATTCGCCGTGGGCAGGGGCCCCGAGAAGGGGTTGGACCTCGGAATGTCGGGCATGCCTAGACCCTACGACGCGAGAACGTCTTGAGCAATATATTCTCGGCTCGGACGTTCTCGTCGTCTCGACCACCACGGGCGGCGGATCTCTGGTCATTGCTCCAGACGGTCACCCGCCACGAGGGTCCCGGCCTGCTTGACCTGCCGGTGGATGGGGCTCACCTCGGCGGACTCCACGCCGGTCAGGGTGCCGACGCGGTCCGAGGTGAACTCGAACAGTTCGTCCAGGTCGCGACAGTGGATGACGGCGTGGAGGTTGTTCCGTCCCGTCATGGCGGCGACGAAGCCCACCTCCGGCATCCGGGCCAGGGCGCGCCCCACGGACTTCGTCTCGGCCGGATGCACCCGCAGCCAGAGATTGGCTCGGGCGCGGTATCCCAGCGCCGCCGGCGCGAGCTCCACGTCGATGTGGACTATCCGGTCCGCGATGAGTTTGTGCAGCCGCCGGGACACTCGGCTGGGGGTCAGGTCAGCGCCGGAAGCGAGGTCGGCGAGGCTGGCGCGCCCGTCGGCGGCCAGGGCCACCAGCAGCTTCTGGTCGTGGTCTTCCAGCCGTGGCACTCGGCCGGCGATCACGGCGGACTCGGCGAACGGGCTTCCGGTCGACCCGAGCTGCGTTTCCTGCTCGGGCGTGAGCACGCCGGCGAGGGCGGCCCAGTAGTGGCCTCGTCCGCCGAGGAACTGACGGAGCATGACGGACGCTTCGATGTCGAGGACCGCGGCGGCACGGGGCAGCCTGTGACCCAGCAGGTCGTCGCGCTCCGCCTGCGATCGTGTCCGGACCGCGCACGTCACCTCGGCGCCGGCCGCGCTCAGGGCCACCCAGCTGACGTCATCGCGATGCGCCAGAGCGTCGGCGATGGCGGCGGCGCTGCCCGGGCGGCACCGAAGGCGCACCATCCATTGGCTCTGGCCGAGAGCTCCCGGGTCGACGACTCCCGCTACGCGTACCGCGCCCAGGCGTCGCATGCGGCCGTACCGGCGCGACACGGTCGGCTCACTGAGGCCGACGGCGGACGCCACGGCCGCGAACGGGACGCGCGGATCGATCTGCAGAGCGCGAACGATTCGGAGATCCTGCGGCTCGAAGGTGAAAGGATCCACCGTTCTCATCGTAGCCATTTCGACGATCGGCCGGGACGAGGCTGTTTCGAGTCATCTTCGGGCTGTCGCTCGCCGAGACTTGAACGATCCGGGCGACGACGTGCGTCATGCGGAAGTCGTGCCGCTCATCGCCGGTGTGTCCGGTCGGGTCATCGAGGAGGCATCATGAACGAGCAAGACGGCAACCACTGGGTGGGCACCTGGACGACGGCGCCCGTGCCGGTGGACGGGATCGCCCTGGCCGGCCAGACGCTGCGCATGATCTCTCGGATCAGCATCGGCGGCTCCCGCATCCGGGTGCGCCTCTCCAACGCCTACGGAACGCGCGACCTCGCTGTCGGCGCCGCGCACCTGGGGCTGCGGAGCCACGGCGCGGACATAGCCGAGGGCTCCGACCGTCCGCTGACGTTCAGCGGGTCACCGTCCACCACCATCCCCGCCGGCGCACTCGTCGTGAGCGATCCGGTGGACCTCGACGTCGCGCCGCTCGCCGATCTGGCCGTGAGCGTCTACCTCCCCGGCGAGGTGCCGGCGAGCTTCCCATTGACCGGGCACGACCCCGCCCACCAGACGAATTACATCTCGCCGGGCGGCGACTTCGCCGGCGCGACCGACATGCCCGTCAAGGAGGAGACGGAGGTCTTCCTGTTCGTGACCGGGATCGAGGTGCTGGCTCCGCGGGAGACCGGCGGCATCGTGGCGTTCGGCGACTCGCTCACCGAGGGCAACATTTCCCAGCTCGACGCGAACAACCGCTGGCCCGATCAACTCGCGCGGCGACTCGTCGCCCGGCCGAGCGGGCGCCGGCTGGGTGTGGTGAACCAAGGCGTCGGCGGCGGCCGCATGCTCCACGACGGCCACGGCGACAGCGGTTTGCGCCGCTTCGACCGCGACGTGCTGGCGCAGCCGGGCGTGACGCACGTCGTCGTCCTGCTGGGCATCAACGACCTCCGCAACAGCCAGGGCCGGGCCGACGAGATCGTCAGCGCCGACGCTCTGATCGGGGGGCTGCAGCAGCTCGCCGTGCGAGCACAGGCGGCCGGGCTCACCGCCGTCGCCGGGACGGTGATGACGTGGGAGGACGAGACGTTCAACGGCGGCCATTACACGCCCGGGGCCGAGGCCAGGCGGCAGGCCCTCAACGCCTGGATCCGTGCCAACGGCGTCTTCGATGCCGTGATCGACTTCGAAGCGGCGCTGCGCGACCCCGGTCACCCCACCCGCATGCTGCCCCGGTGGGACTCCGGTGACCACCTTCACCCGAACGACCTCGGCTACCGGCACATGGCGGACAGCATCGACCTGGCACTGTTCGGCTGAGCGGCAAGGCCGGACGGCATGGTTCGAGCGGCGCGTTCCCCAGCTCGCAGTGCGGCGGAACTGACCATGAACCCGCACCACGGGAACCAGCAGGTCATGTGACGGAGCCTGGTGGCGCGATCCAGGTCGTCGGCTGGCCGGTGACTTCGGTGACTTGGTCGAAGTCGTGGTCGTAGTGCACGAGTGTCAGACCGTTCAGTTCGGCCGTCGCGGCGATAAGCAGGTCGATGGCGCCGGCGGAGCGGTGCGTGCCGCGACCGGTCATGGCGGCCTGGATCTCGATTGCCCGGCGGAAGACTCGTTCGGGCATCGCTATCCACGCGAACGTCGTGTCGAGCAGTTCGAGCCATTCCTCGCGATCGGCCTTGGACCGGGCAATGTGCAGCAGCTCGAGCTCGGTGATCGGGCAGATCCCGATCACGCCGGCAATGACCTGTGGGTGCCAGCGGGCGCGGACGTCTCGGTCGCGCAGCAGCCGGACGACCGCACTGGTGTCGACCAGGAATCGGGCCGGTGTCATGCCCGATACGTGGCCTTCCCCAGCAGTTCGTCGAACGCGCCGCTCTCTCCCAGCTCGGCCAGGCGAGCCAGCGCCTTGGCGCGGCGCAACTGGTTGGCCGTCTCCCGGAGGGCGGTATTGACGGTGTCCTTCTTGGTCTTGGTGCCGAGCAGCGCAGACGCCTCCGCCAAGGCATCGTCGTCGACATCGATAAGCACCTTGGTCATGACCGCACCCTTATCTGCCTACTCTTTCCACGCGGCTCGTTTATATACTGCACTACATTCGAGTATATATGACTCGCGTCGCGCACCTTCCCCGTAGGTAGGACTGCCTGGCCGAGCCGGATGAGCTTGTCGCTGGGAGTGGCATCCGGCGTTGGTGGCGGCGGCTGGGCGAGAAGTACCCCCGCCGTGGTCGGCCACCGGGTCGGTGCCGGGATCACCAGCCGCGGGCTCGCCACTCCGGGATCGCCGCCCGTTCCTGGCCGAGCGTGCTGTCCTTGCCGTGACCGGGATAGAACCAGGTCTCGTCGGGGAGCCGGCCGAAGACTTTGGCCTCCAGATCGGTCATGATCGAGGTGAAGTCGGCCGGGTTCGTGGTCCGGCCGGGACCCCCGGGGAAAAGACTGTCGCCGGTGAAGAGGTGGGCCGCGCCGGCCGGGTCCTGGTAGAGCAGGGCGATGGAGCCCGGCGTGTGGCCGACCAGCTGAATCACCTCGAGCGTGCAGTCGCCGACCGTGACCGTGTCGCCGTCCTGAAGCTCACCGGTGACCACCGGGATCCCCGCCGCGTCGGCCGCGTGGGCCAGCGAGGCCGCGCCGGTCGCCGTGACCACCTCGGCTCAGCGCCTGCCAGTGGTCGTAGTGACGGTGGGTGGTGACCACCGTCTGCAGCCCGCGGTCGCCGATGAGCTCGAGCAGCCGGCGGCGCGTCGTTGGCCGCGTCGATCAGCAGCTGGGCGTCGCCGCAGCGCAGCAGGTACGCGTTGTTGTCCATCGGGCCGACCGACACCTTGGTGATGGTCAGGTGGCCGAGGTCGCGCACGTCGGCCGGGCCGCCGGGCGTCACGTCTCCGGTGTAGGTCATCGTCGGTCACTTCCACTTCGCGGGGTCGGGAGTTCGCCGTCCGGCGACGACGGTGAGGTCGGCGCCGTCGGCCGCGGCCGGCCAGCCACGCGGCCATCGAGCGGGTCGGGCCGCCGATGGTCGGCGTGGTCGTCGGTGACATCGCCGATGGTCAGCGCGTGCTCGATGCCGTACGGCCGCAGCACCATGGCCGGCCATTGCGCCCCGGCGCCGGTCGACGATCTCGCGGAGCAGACGCAGCGCGAAAGCGTCCGACCAGTCCGCCGGCCTGTAGCCCGGCCCCAGGTCGACGTGGTGCACCTCGACCTCGCGCAGCCGGGCCCACGGCACCGCCGCCGCCGACCGGCCGACGATCCGGAGGAGAACGTCCACGCCTCGGCCGGCATCGCGGCGGCGGCGTCGGCGAACCGCTCGTGGGCCGTACGGATGTCCTCGATCTGCTCGCGCAGCGGCCGGGCCGCGCCGGCCTCGATGTCGTCGGCCCGGGCCTGCGGCGACGCGTAGCCGGGGTCTCCACGCCGGTGCGGGCCCAGGTCAGCAGGTTGGTGTAGCGCGTCGGCGTTGCGCGCGACGTGGGTCAGCACGTGGCCCTGCGTCCAGCCGGGCAGCAGGAGGGCGTGCCGACGCCGCCGGGTCCAGCCCCTCGGCGGTCGAGCAGACGTCTCGGTCGCCCGTCAACTCGGTCATCAGCACGAGCGGATCGAACGGTCACCGCTGGAACCCTAGCGGTCCGGACCGGCGCGCGGAATTCGCTTTCGCTGCGGGTAGCCGCGACCGTACCGTCGGTGCAGACGCGCGATCGAGCCTCGCGGAGGAGGTGGGAAGCGTGCTGTTCGTGTGTTGCGTCCCTTCACCCGGAGTTCCGCGCCTGACCCCGTCGGGCGGTGCGCCTCCCCACACCCGAAGGTTCTCCATGTCCACCGACCTGTCCCGGCTGGGCTGGGACGAGGCGTTCGCCTCCGCCTTCCTTCGCTTCGACCGTTCCGACTCCGGCCCGGGCCGCGTGCTGCGCGCCGACCGCGGCGTCTGCACGGTTCTCGCGCCACGGACGGCGTCGTCCGCGCCAGTCGCTCGGCGGGCGCGCGTGCTGATCGGCCGCGGCCGGCGATCCGGCCCGCCTGCCGTGTGCCGGCGACTGGGTGGTGCTGCGCCGCTGGCCCGACCGGCGCACCACAGTCGAGTGCGTGCTGCCCCGCCGGACCACGCTGATCCGCCGGACCGCCGGCAAGGACTCGTCCGGCCAGGTGCTGGCGGCGAACATGGACACCGTCGCGGTGGTCGAGCCGATGCACCCGGAACCCGTGGACGCCCGGATCGAGCGGCTGCTCGCGCTGGCCTGGGAATCCGGCGCCGAACCGGTGGTGGTGCTCACCAAGTCCGACACCGCGGCCGATCCGGCTGCGATCGCCCGGCAGATCGGCGAGCTGGCGCCCGGGGTCCCGGTGCTGCCGGTCAGCGTCGGTCCGCGGCGACGGCCTGCCGGCCGGTGCGCGAGCTGGTCCGGCCGGGGCGCACGCTGGCGCTGCTGGGCCGGTCCGGCGCGGGCAAGTCGACGCTGGTCAATGCGCTGGCCGGCGCGTCGGTGATGCCGGTGCAGCCGATCCGCCGGGCGCGACGGCAAGGGCCGGCACACCACGGCGTACCGGACCTGGTCCTGCGTGCCGGACGGCGGCGCCGTGCTGGACACCCCCGGCATCCGAGGCGTCGGTCTGCTGGATACGGGCGAGGGCCTGGACCGGGCCTTCGCGCGACGTCGCCGAGCTGGCCGCCACCTGCCGGTTCGGCGACTGCCGGCATCGAGGCCGAGCCGGGCTGCGCGGTCACAGGCCGCGCTGGCCGACGGGTTCGCTGTCGCCGCGCCGGCTGGAGAGCTGGCGCAAGCTGCACCGCGAGGTCGAGGTCGAGAGCGCCCGCGCGAGGCGGCTCGCCGAGCTGGCCGGGCGGCGAGCGCCGCGCCCCTGACCGCGCTCTGTCACGACTGCACCGGTGCGCGCGGTTGACGAGGTGGTCACGGTCGGTCGACGTCGAGGCCGGACCGGCCGGCCCGGACGAGCCCGGCCGGGCATCGTCACCGCCGGGCGTCGGCGAGCTACCTGGCGCTCGCGTGTCGTGGTGCTGATCCAGCTGTGGTCTCGACCCGAGCGGGCGGGTGCTGGCCAGCAACGACGACGACCACGGCTTCTTCCTGTTCGTGATGGCGCACGGCGAGCGGGTGATCTTCCACGGCGCCAACCCGCTCTTCGACCGACCGGCTGAACGTGCCCGACGGCGTCAACATGATGGCCAACACGACGGTGCTCGGCGCTGAGCCTGCCGTTCGCGCCGGTCACCCACTTCTTCGGGCCCGGCCTGTCGGTGGTGTTGCTGCTCACCCTGGGCCTGGCCGGTACCGCCGCGGCCTGGTACTGGGTGCTGTCCCGGCATCTGGTGCGCAGCCGGCTGGCGGCCTGGCTCGGCGGGCTGTGGTGCGGCTTCTGCCCGGCGATGATCGCGCACGCGAACGGCCACATCAACTTCGTCAGCCAGTACGTCGTCCCGTTCATCGTCTACCAGGCGTTGCGGCTGCGGGAACCGGGCCGGGTGCTGCGCGGGGGTGTCGCCTCGGGCTGCTGGTGACCCTGCAGGTCTTCCTCAACGAGGAGATTCTGCTGTTCACCGCGCATCTCCCTGACCGTCTTCGTAGTGCTGTACGCGGCTGATGCGCCGGCGCGAGGCGGCCGCGGTGGCGCGGCCGGTTCGCGGCCGGGCTGGCCGTCGCCGTGGTGACCGCCGGGGTGCTTCTGGCGTACCCGCTGTACGTCCAGTTCACCGGGCCCGGCAGCTATCACGGGCAGCCGTTCGTGCCGGACAAGTACGTCACCGACCTGCTCGCGGTGGGCGCGTACGCCCGGCAGTCGCTGGCCGGCAACGGGGCGGTGGCCCGCTGGCTGACGTCAGCCCGACCGAGGACGACACCTTCTTCGGCCTGCCCATGCTGGTCATGGTCGTGGTGGGCACGGTGCTGCTGTGGCGGCGGTCGGTGGCGGCCCGGGCGACCGCGATCACCGGCCTGCTGATGCTGGTCGTCTCGCTCGGCACCCGGGCTGCGGGTGGGCGGCGTGGTGACCTCCGTGCCGTTGCCGTTCGGGCTGGTCAGCCACCTGCCGATCATCGATCTGGTGAGCGTGGTGCGGTTCGGCATGGTCGCCGCGATCATCATCGGCGTGCTGCTGGCGCTGGCCGCCGACCGGGTCCGTGAGCTGCCGCGCACGCGGCCGACGGTGGTTCTTCGCGGGGCTGGTGGTGGCGCTGGTGCCGGTGACTGCCCAAGCCGCTGCCGATCGTGCCGGCGGACCCGGTGCCGGCGTTCCTCACCGACGGGGATCTGGCGGCCGTACGTGTCCGGCGGCCGCACGGTCGTGCCGGTGCCGCTGCCCGAGGTGACCAGCGGGCGGACCGCGATGCGCTGGGCCGCCCTGACCCACCTGGAATTCCGGGCGCCACGCGGCTACTTCATGGGACCGGCCGACCCGCCGGCCGACGAGACCGGGTCCTGGAACGCACCGCCGCGCTACACCTCCGACGCTGCTGCAGCGGGTGAACCGGGACGGCCGGGTGCCGTCGCTGTCCGCCGCCGACCGGCAGGCGTTCCAGGCCGACCTGGCGTTCTGGCGGGCGGGCGTGGTTGTCTGGTGCCGAACTCGCTCCACGGGGCCGCGCTGCAGGCCGCCCTGACGCGACTTTTCGGACGTCCGCCGCAGCTCACGGGTGGCGTCGAGGTCTGGCCGGTTCCCCCGGCCGGGTGACGGTCGGCCTGTCTGATCTGCGGGAATGTGCACGAGGCGGCAGAGCGCTGCACTGAGGTCGGAGAAACTTGTCGTACCCCGTGGCTAGAGTTGCCGCGGCTCTGCCCGGTCTCGAGAACAAATGTACGGAGTGGCTGGCTGTGGCCGACCGACTGATCATCCGCGGCGCGCGGGAGCACAACCTGCGCGACGTCAACCTCGACCTGCCCCGCGACGCGCATGATCGTGTTCACCGGGCTGTCCGGTTCGGGCAAGTCCAGCCTGGCGTTCGACACGATCTTCGCCGAAGGCCAGCGGCGGTACGTCGAGTCGCTGTCGTCGTACGCGCGGCAGTTCCTCGGGCAGATGGACAAGCCCGACGTCGACTTCATCGAGGGCCTGTCGCCGGCCGTGTCGATCGACCAGAAGTCGACCTCGCGCAACCCGCGGTCGACGGTCGGCACGATCACCGAGGTCTACGACTACCTGCGTCTGCTGTTCGCCCGGACCGGCGATGCCGCACTGCCCGGTCTGCGGCGAGCGGATCAGCAAGCAGACCCCGCAGCAGATCGTCGACCGGGTGCTGGCGATGGACGAGGGCACCCGGTTCATGGTGCTCGCCCCGGTGATCCGCGGGCGCAAGGGTGAGTACGTCGACCTGTTCGCCGAGCTGCAGGCCAAGGGCTACGCGCGGGCCCGGGTCGACGGCGTGGTGCACCCGCTGACCGAGCCGCCGAAGCTGAAGAAGCAGGAGAAGCACACCATCGAGGTGGTGGTCGACCGGCTCAGCGTCAAGTCCGGCAGCAAGCAGCGGCTGACCGACTCGGTGGAGTCCGCGCTCGGGTTGGCCGGCGGCATGGTGCTGCTCGACTTCGTCGACCTGCCCGAGGACGACGCGGACCGGGAGCGCCGCTTCTCCGAGCACCTGGCCTGCCCCAACGACCACCCGCTGGCGATCGAGGACCTCGAGCCCCGGGTGTTCTCGTTCAACGCGCCGTACGGCGCCTGCCCGGAGTGCACCGGCCTGGGCACCAAGAAAGAGGTCGACCCCGAGCTGATCGTCCCGGACGAGGAGCGCAGCCTGCGCGAGGGCGCGATCCAGCCCTGGTCCGGCGGCGCCACGCTGGAGTACTTCCTGCGCCTGCTGGAGGCGCTGGGCGACGCAGCAGAAGTTCAGCCTGGACACGCCGTGGCGGCAGCTGCCGGCCCGGGCGCAGAAGACGATCCTGTACGGCTCCGAGGATCAGGTGCACGTCCGGTACCGGAACAAGTACGGCCGGGAGCGGTCGTACTACACCGGGTTCGAGGGCGTGATCCAGTGGATCGAGCGCCGCCACGCCGACACCGAGAGCGACTGGTCCCGCGACAAGTACGAGGGCTACATGCGGGACGTGCCGTGCCCGGTCTGCGGCGGCGCCCGGCTCAAGCCCGAGGTGCTGGCGGTCACGCATCGCCGGCAAGAGCATCGCCGAGGTCTGCAACCTGTCCGTCGGCGAGTGCGCCGAGCTGCTGGCCGAGCATCGAGCTCGACGACCGGCAGAAGCTGATCGCCGAGCGGGTGCTCAAGGAGATCAACGCCCGGCTGCGGTTCCTGGTCGACGTCGGCCTGGACTACCTGTCGCTGGACCGGCCGGCGCGGCACGCTGTCCGGCGGCGAGGCGCAGCGCATCCGGCTGGCCACCCAGATCGGCTCCGGCCTGGTCGGCGTGCTGTACGTGCTCGACGAGCCGTCGATCGGCCTGCACCAGCGCGACAACCACCGGCTGATCGAGACGCTGGTCCGGCTGAAGAAGCTGGGCAACACGCTGATCGTGGTCGAGCACGACGAGGACACCATCCGCACCGCCGACTGGATCGTCGACATCGGCCCGGGCGCGGGCGAGCACGGCGGCCACATCGTGCACAGCGGCATCGGTGGAGGGCCTGCTGGCCAACGAGGAGTCGCCGACCGGGGCGTACCTGTCCGGCCGCAAGCGCATCCCGACGCCGCGCGACCCGGCGGCCGCAGACGCCCGGGCGGGAGCTGGTCGTGCAGGGCGCGCGCGAGCACAACCTGCGCAACCTGACCGTCGGCTTCCCGCTCGGCCAGTTCATCGCGGTCACCGGGGTCAGCGGCTCGGGCAAGTCGACGCTGGTCAACGACATCCTGTACACCGTGCTGGCCAACCAGATCAACGGCGCCCGGATGGTGCCCGGGCGGCACACCCGGATCACCGGCCTCGACCACGTGGACAAGGTGGTCGGCGTCGACCAGTCGCCGATCGGGCGCACCCCGCGGTCCAACCCGGCGACCTACACCGGGGTCTTCGACAACGTCCGCAAGCTGTTCGCGGAGACCACCGAGGCCAAGGTCCGCGGGTACGGGCCGGGCCGGTTCTCGTTCAACGTCAAGGGCGGCCGCTGCGAGAACTGCGCCGGCGACGGCACCATCAAGATCGAGATGAACTTCCTGCCCGACGTCTACGTCCCGTGCGAGGTCTGCAAGGGCGACCGGTACAACCGGGAGACGCTCGAGGTCCACTACAAGGGCAAGACCATCTCCGAGGTGCTGCAGATGCCGATCGAGGAGGCGGCGAGTTCTTCGAGGCCATCCCGGCGATCCACCGGCACCTCAAGACGCTGGTCGACGTGGGTCTGGGGTACGTCCGGCTGGGTCAGCCCGCGCCGACGCTCTCCGGTGGCGAGGCGCAGCGCGTCAAGCTCGCGTCCGAGCTGCAGAAGCGCTCCACCGGCCGGACCGTCTACGTGCTCGACGAGCCGACCACCGGCCTGCACTTCGAGGACATCCGCAAGCTGCTGATGGTGCTCAACGGCCTGGTCGACAAGGGCAACACGGTGATCGTCATCGAGCACAACCTCGACGTGATCAAGACCGCGGACTGGATGATCGACATGGGTCCGGAGGGCGGCCACAAGGGCGGCCTGGTACTCGCCGCGGGTACGCCGGAGGAACTGGCCGAGGTGCCGGACAGCCACACCGGGCAGTTCCTGCGCCCGGTCCTCGGCCTCGACGGCGGACCGGCCGGGTCGCCGTCCGGCGGTGCGCCCGGGCGGCCAAGGCCAACGGCACGCCGGCTGCCGCCGGCGAAGCCGCGGACGACCCGGTCACGGGTCAAAGCGACGGCCTAGCGCGAGAACTCGGTCACCGTGGCGACCATTGAGGGTTCTCCGAGCGGATCCTCAGATGATCCACAGGTAAACCGACTGTCCCGGTAGAAGTGCAGGCCGGGGCGGTCACGGCGTGGGCGGGGCTTGGTAAGGGCGCGCAAATTCGGCGGACGAAGGCTGCCAAACCTGACCAAGCTGTCCCTCTCGCGGTCGATAATTCCGGGACGAGCGTCTGAACCAGATCAGCGGGGTCCGCGTATAGAAATGCGACGCCGCGTGACCTATGCGCGCGACAGGTACGGGAGGGTTTCCGACACATGACTGACGTGCAGACCAGGACCGACATCGGACACCAGCACGACGGGGAGCCCGCCGGCGCACACCGGCGCCTGCTCGTCGCGCCGGGCGATGCTCGTCGGGGTCGGGGCGTTCGGCGCCACGCTGTCTCCTGACAGCCTGCGGCAGCAGCTCGACCGGCGGCGACCGCGCCGCTCGGATCCGATTACCAGGCCAGCCCCGCTCCGGCCGGCAGCGGGCCGGCCTTCGTGCCCGGAACCGGTCCGACGGGCGGTCGACCGCCGGCGGCGGGCAAGGCACCGGCGACGGTTCTGGCCGCGGTCTCCGACGTGCCCGGGGCGGCGGCGTGATCAAGGGCGACTACGTGATCACCCAGCCCGCCGCGGGCACGTTCAAGGCGTTCAGCAAGGTCTGCACCCACCAGGGTTGCGACGTCAACAAGATCGACGGCGGGCTGATCAGCTGCCCCTGCCACGGCAGCCAGTTCTCCATCGAGGACGGCTCGGTCAAGGCCGGCCCGGCGCCCAAGCCGCTGCCGGCGACGAGCGTCAAGGTGGATGGCACCAACGTCGTCGCGGCCTGACCGCATTCGGCCGGAGGACCGACGCCGTGGCGGCGGCAACGGTCCTCCGGTCGGGTAATCCTGTCAGACCCACGCACTACTGTTGAGCCCGTGCCCGACCCGTCCACGTACCGCCCCGCACCGGGCACCATCCCCGACACTCCCGGCGTCTATCGTTTCCGCGATCCGTCCGGCCGGGTCATCTACGTGGGCAAGGCGAAGAACCTGCGCAACCGGCTCAACTCGTACTTCGCCGACACGTGGTCGCTGCACGCACGGACCCAGCAGATGGTCACCACTGCGGGCTCGGTCGACTGGGTCACGGTCGGCACCGAGGTCGAGGCGCTCCAGCTGGAGTATTCCTGGATCAAGGAGTTCGACCCGCGCTTCAACGTCAAGTACCGCGACGACAAGTCGTACCCCTTCCTCGCCGTCACCCTCGAACGAGGAGTTTCCGCGGCTCCAGGTGATGCGCGGGGCCAAGCGCAAGGGCGTGCGCTACTTCGGGCCGTATTCGCACGCCTGGGCCATCCGCGAGACGCTCGATCTGCTGCTGCGGGTGTTCCCCGCGCGGACGTGCTCGGCCGGCGTGTTCAAGCGGTCCGGGCAGATCGGCCGGCCCTGCCTGCTCGGTTACATCGGCAAGTGCTCGGCGCCGTGCATCGGATCGGTCTCGGCACGAGGAGCATCGCGAGATCGTCGACGACTTCTGCGACTTCATGGCCGGCCGGACCGACCAGTTCACCAGGAAGCTCGAGACGCGAGATGCTGCAGGCCTCCCAGCAGCTCGAGTTCGAGCGGGCGGCCCGGCTGCGGGACGACATCGCGGCCCTGCGCCGGGCGATGGAGAAGCAGACGGTGGTGCTCGGCGACGGCACCGACGCCGACGTGGTCGCCTTCGCCGAGGACCCGCTGGAGGCCGCGGTGCAGGTGTTCCACGTGCGCGGCGGCCGCGTCCGGGGTCAGCGCGGCTGGGTGGTGGAGAAGGTCGAGGACCTGAGCACCGGCGACCTCGTGCACCACTTCTGCTCCCAGGTGTACGGCGCCGAGGAGGGTCGAGAGCGACGTGCCGCGCGAGCTGCTCGTGCCGGCGCTGCCGCCGGACGCCGACGCGCTCGCCGAGTGGCTGTCCGAGCACCGCGGCAGCCGCGTCAACATGCGGGTGCCGGTCAGCGGGGCGACAAGCGCGCCCTGCTGGAGACCGTGGCCCGCAACGCCGGCGAGGCGCTGGCCCGGCACAAGCTGCGCCGGGCCGGCGACCTGACGACGCGCAGCAAGGCGCTGGACGAGATCGCCGAGGCGCTCGGCACTGGAGTCGGCGCCGCTGCGGATCGAGTGCTTCGACGTGTCGCAGATCCAGGGCACCGACGTGGTCGCCAGCATGGTGGTGTTCGAGGACGGCCTGGCTCGCAAGAGCGAGTACCGGCGGTTCGCCGTGCGCGGCAACCCGGACGGCAGCGGGACCGACGACCTGTCGGCGATGAGTGAGGTGATGCGGCGGCGGTTCGCGCGGTACCGGGCCCGGGACGAGGCGGACGCCCGCCGGGACCAGCCCGAGGCCGCGCTGGATTCGTCGACCGGGGACGGGGACGGCGTCGCGACCAATGAGCTGCCCGGCATCGACCCGCTGACCGGGCGGCCGCGGCGGTTCGCGTACCCGCCGCAGCTGGTGGTCGTGGACGGCGGCCAGCCGCAGGTCAACGCGGTCGCGGCCGTTCTGTCCGACCTGGGCATCACCGACGTGGCGCTGTGCGGGCTGGCCAAGCGGCTGGAGGAGGTCTGGCTCCCCGGCGAGGACTTCCCGGTCATCCTGCCCCGGACGTCCGAGGCGCTCTACCTGCTCCAGCGCGTCCGGGACGAGGCGCACCGGTTCGCCATCACGTTCCACCGCCAGCGGCGCTCGAAGCGGATGACCGCGTCCGCGTCTGGACAACGTGCCCGGTCTGGGGGAGACGCGGCGCAAGGCGCTGCTGCGCCAGTTCGGATCCCTGAAGCGGCTGGGCCAGGCGACACCGGAGGAGATCACCGAGGTTCCGGGCATCGGGCGGCGGACCGCGGAGGCGGTGCTGGCCGCGCTCAACCCGGCCGCCGGCGGGCCGGAGGAGTCCGCGGCGGCCTCGCCCGGCGCGGTCCCGGCGGGCGGGGCCGGCAAGACCAGGGCCGGTGCCAACCGCTCGCGGGCCGGGCTGCCCGCGCCGGCGCCGGTGCGGACACCGGGGGAGTCCGGCGGGAACACTTGATCGGGTAGTCGGCACGACATCGGCGGCACCCCGCCGCCGCGGTCGGCCTACGATGCATTGTTTGTCCAGCAGACCAGCTCACAGCCGGAGAGAGGGATGGCGTGACCGAGTCCATGCCGGAGTTCATGTCCGACATGCCGTCACCCGACCACGAGGTCGACACCGATCTCGTCGTCGTGACCGGACTGTCCGGAGGCGGCCGCAGCACCGTCGCGCGAGCCCTGGAGAACGTCGGCTTCTACGTCGTCGACAACCTGCCGCAGGCGTTGATGCTGGACATGGCCAAGCTGGCCGTCGAGGCCGGGGGAGCCGCCCGCCGTACGGCCATGGTGCTCGACGTCCGCAGCCGCGCCTTCTCCACCGATCTGGCCGGCGCCGTCCGCGCGCTGCAGGAACGCGGCTTCTCCCCGCGCGTGGTCTTCGTCGACGCGGACGACGAGGTGCTGATCCGGCGGTTCGAGTCGGTGCGGCGCTCGCATCCGCTGCAGGGTGACGGCCGGCTCGCCGACGGCATCGCGGCCGAGCGCAAACTCCTCGAGGAGGCTCGCGAACACGCCGATGTGATCATCGACACCAGCCACCTCAACGTCAACCAGCTGCGCCGCCGGGTGGAGGAACTGTTCGCCGGCGAGGACGCGCGGAAGCTGCGCATCACGGTGCTGTCCTTCGGGTTCAAGTACGGGCTGCCGCCGGACGCCGACTACGTGATGGACGCCCGGTTCCTGCCCAACCCGTTCTGGGTGCCGGAGCTGCGCGACCACACCGGGCTGGAGGAGTCGGTCAGCGGCTACGTGCTGGGGCAGGAGGGTGCGATCGACTTCGTCTCGACGTACGCGTCCCTGATCGGGGCGACCGCGTCCGGTTTCGAGCGCGAGGGCAAGCGCTACCTGACTGTCGCGATCGGCTGCACCGGCGGCAAGCACCGCAGCGTCGCGATCGCCGAGGAGCTGACCAGCCGGCTGCGGGACGCCCGGCTGTCCGCCCATTCCTCGCACCGCGACCTGGGCCGCGAATGACCCCGGTACGCGTCGTCGTGTTCGGCGGCGGGCACGGGCTGGCGGCGTCGTTGAGGGCGCTGCGGATCGCCGCGGCCTCGATCGCCCTGGACATCACCGCGGTCGTCACGGTCGGCGACAACGGCGGCTCCAGTGGCCGGCTGCGGGCCGAACGCGACGCCATGCTGCCGCCCGGCGACCTGCGGATGGCGCTGGCCGCGCTGGCCGGCGACGATCCCGTCCACCAGCGGACGGTCGAGCTCATGCAGCACCGGTTCGCGCTGGTCGGCAAGCCCGACCGGCGAACCGCGCCCGGGGGGCCGGACGACCGGCGGGCCGGCGGCCGGCCGGGCCTGGCGCTGGCCGCGACCGGTGGCGGCGAACGCGATCCGCTGGCCGGTCACGCGGTCGGCAACCTGCTCCTGCTCGGCCTGATGGAACTGCTCGGCGACCCGGTCGCGGCGCTCGAGCACGCCGGCCGGATGGTCGGGGCGCAGGGCCGGGTGCTGCCGATGGCCCAGCACGCGGTCGGCATCGAGGCCGACGTGCGCGGCGGCGACCCGGCGCGGCCGGGCGAGACCGTCACGGTGGTCGGCCAGCACGCGGTCGCGGTGACCACCGGTCACGTCGAGGCCGTACGGATCACGCCGGCGTCGCCGCCGGCCTGCCCGCAGGCGCTGGCCGCCATCGCCGGGGCCGACTGGTTGATCTTCGGGCCGGGCAGCTGGTACACCAGCGTGCTGCCCCACCTGATGGTGCCCGAGCTGGCCGCCGCGGTCGTGGCCAGCCCGGCCCGGCGCCTGGTGACGCTGAATCTGTCCACGGACAACGAGACCGCGGGCCTGTCGGTGGCCGATCACGTCGCCGCCTTGCACTGGTACCGGCCGGATCTGCGGGTCGACACGGTGATCGCCGACGTCGAAATGGGTAGGCGATCCGGAGCCGGTGGAACGGGCCGCGCACCAGCTCGGGGCGCAGTCTCGTATTGGCCCCGCTGGCCGTTGCGGACGGCAGTCCCAGGCATGATCCTGAGTCGTTGGGCGTTGCACTGGTGCCTGTGTTGGGTGCCGCTCGTTAAGCACAGGCGTACAAGCGCACAAATCGGAAATTCGGCCCAGAGGTGACAGACGATGGCGATGACGGCAGCAGTGAAGGACGAGCTGAGCCGGGTCGACGTGCCCAAGCCGTGCTGTCGCCGGGCGGAGATGGCCGCGCTGCTGCGCTTCGCCGGCGGACTGCACATCGTGTCCGGCCGCGTCGTGGTCGAGGCCGAGCTGGACACCGGCGCGGTGGCCCGCCGGCTGCGCCGGGAGATCGCCGAGGTCTACGGGTACCCGAGCGAGGTCCACGTGCTCGCGTCCGGCGGGATCCGGAAGAACAGCCACTACATCGTGCGGATCGTCAAGGACGGTGAGGCGCTGGCCCGCCAGACCGGGCTGCTCGACGTCCGGGGACGTCCCGTGCGGGGTCTGCCGCCGCACGTGGTGTCGGCCAACGTCTGCTGCGCGGTGGCGGCGTGGCGGGGCGCGTTCATGGCGCACGGCTCGCTGACCGAGCCCGGCCGGTCCAGCGCCCTGGAGATCACCTGCCCCGGCCCGGAAGCGGCGCTGGCCCTGCGGGGCGCGGCCCGCCGGATCGGCATCACCGCCAAGGAACGCGAGGTCCGCGGCGTCGACCGCGTCGTGATCAAGGACGGCGACGCGATCGCGGCGCTGCTCACCCGCATCGGAGCGCACGCCAGCGTGCTGGCCTGGGAGGAGCGCCGGGTCCGCCGCGAGGTCCGGGCCACCGCGAACCGCCTGGCCAACTTCGACGACGCCAACCTGCGCCGCTCCGCCCGCGCCGCCGTGGCCGCGGCCGCCCGGGTCACCCGGGCGCTGGAGATCCTCTCCGACGAGGCGCCGAACCACCTGACCAGCGCCGGCCAGCTGCGGCTGGAACACCGGCAGGCGTCGCTGGAGGAGCTCGGTGTGCTGGCCGACCCGCCACTGACCAAGGACGCCATCGCCGGCCGCATCCGGCGTCTGCTCGCCCTGGCCGACAAGCGCGCCCGCGACCTGGGCATCCCCGACACCGAGGCCGCCGTCACACCGGAGATGATGGCTTGCTGATCCCCGGGCGGTCGGCCCGGCGGCGGGGGACGGCCGGGACCGGCGACTGGCTGGGCCGCAGGGCCGGGCCGGGGGTGGTCCGACGGGACTGTGCCGGCCCGTACCTGTGAGGTGAGCGACGTAACCCGGGGAGAAGGACCACAGGGAGGTCGGCTAAGGTCGGGGCGACGGCGACGGTGCCGGCAGCATGGCCGACCACGCCTCACCGCTGCGCCGAAGGGCGCCGCGGCGGCTCTCCCTTCAGGGCGCGGCGGCCGGACCCACTCAGCCGGCCCTCGACATGCGGTCGGCACGCAGACCTCCGCCGGTCCCAATCCGGCGGACCGAAACGAGGAGAACCTGTGACCATCCGGGTTGGCATCAACGGTTTCGGCCGCATCGGCCGCAACTTCTTCCGGGCGGTTCTCGCCTCCGGCGCGGACATCCAGGTCGTCGGCGTGAACGACCTCACCGACAACGCCACGCTCGCCCACCTGCTGAAGTACGACAGCATCCTCGGCCGTCTGCCGCTCGAGGTGAAGGCCACCGCGGACGAGATCACCGTCGGCGGCAACACCATCAAGGCGTTCGCCGAGCGCGACCCGGCCAACCTCAAGTGGGCCGACCTGGGCGTGGACGTGGTGATCGAGTCGACCGGCTTCTTCACCGACGCCGTCAAGGCCAAGGTGCACGCGGACAACGGCGCGAAGAAGGTCATCATCTCGGCGCCGGCCAAGAACGAGGACATCACGATCGTGATGGGCGTCAACGACGACAAGTACGACGCGGCGCAGCACACCGTGATCTCGAACGCCTCCTGCACCACCAACTGTCTCGGCCCGATGGCCAAGGCGCTGAACGACGCGATCGGGATCGAGAAGGGTCTGATGACCACGATCCACGCGTACACCCAGGACCAGAACCTGCAGGACGGCCCGCACAAGGACCTGCGCCGGGCCCGGGCCGCCGCGATCAACGTGGTGCCCACCTCGACCGGTGCGGCCAAGGCCATCGGCCTGGTGCTGCCCGAGCTCAAGGGCAAGCTCGACGGCTTCGCGATGCGCGTGCCGATCCCGACCGGCTCGGCCACCGACCTCACCTTCACCGCGTCCCGCGAGACGTCGGTCGACGAGGTCAACGCCGTCGTGAAGGCCGCCGCCGAGGGCGCCCTCCGCGGCTACCTGACGTACACCGAGGACCCGATCGTGTCGTCGGACATCGTCACCGACCCGTCGTCCTGCATCTTCGACGCCGGCCTGACCAAGGTCATCGGCGACCAGGTCAAGGTCGTCGGCTGGTACGACAACGAGTGGGGCTACTCGAACCGCCTGGTCGACCTGGTCAAGCTGGTCGGAGCCTGAGCGACTTGAAGACTCTCGACGATCTGCTCGGCGAGGGTGTCTCGGGTCGGCGCGTGCTCGTGCGCGCCGACCTGAACGTCCCGTTCGACAAAAGTCAGCCCGGCGTCATCTCCGACGACGGCCGCATCCGGGCCGTGCTGCCCACGCTGATCGCGCTGCGTGATGCCGGCGCCAAGGTCATCGTCTGCTCGCACCTCGGGCGGCCGAAAGGCGCGCCGGACCCCAAGTACACGCTGGCGCCCGTCGCCACCCGTCTCGGGGAACTGCTCGGCTCGCCGGTCGTGTTCGCCACGGACACGGTGGGGTCCGCGGCCCGGTCGGCAGCGTCCGATCTGACCGGCGGCGGCGTGCTGCTTCTCGAGAACCTGCGCTTCAACGCCGGTGAGACCGCGAAGGACGACGCCGAACGCGGCGCCTTCGCGGACGAACTGGCCGCCTTCGGGGACGCCTACGTCGACGACGCGTTCGGCGCGGTGCACCGCAAGCACGCCTCGGTGTACGACGTCCCGGCCCGGCTCCCGCACTTCGCCGGCGGCCTGGTGCTCACGGAGGTCGAGGTCCTCAAGAAGGTCTCCGAAACCCCCGAGCAGCCGTACGTCGTGGTCCTCGGCGGTTCGAAGGTCTCCGACAAGCTGGCCGTGATCAAGGCGCTGCTGCCCAAGGTGGACAAGCTTCTGGTCGGCGGCGGGATGTGCTTCACCTTCCTCAAGGCTCAGGGGCACGAGGTCGGCAAGTCGCTGCTCGAGGACGAGATGGTCGACACCTGCGCGTCGCTGCTGGCCGAGGCCGGCGACCGGATCGTGCTGCCGGTCGACGTCGTCGCCGCCACCGCCTTCGCGGCCGACGCTGCTCACGACACCGTGGCCGTCTCGGACATTCCGGCCGACCGGCTCGGCCTGGACATCGGCCCATCGTCGGTGGCCTTGTTCGCCGACGCCATCGCCGGCGCCCGGACCGTGTTCTGGAACGGGCCGATGGGCGTGTTCGAGCTGGCGCCGTTCGCGGCCGGCACCCGGGGCGTGGCCGAGGCGATCACCAAGATCGACGGCTTCTCCGTGGTCGGCGGCGGCGACTCCGCCGCCGCGGTGCGCACGCTGGGCCTGGACGAGGCCGCGTTCGGGCACATCTCGACCGGTGGCGGCGCGTCGCTGGAGTACCTCGAGGGCAAAACGCTGCCCGGCATCGCGGCTTTGGAGAGATGACCCGTGGCTGACGAACCGCGCCGGCCGATCATCGCCGGCAACTGGAAGATGAACCTCAACCACTTCGAGGCCATCGCCCTGGTGCAGAAACTCGCCTTCAGCCTGACCGAGGAGCAACTCGCCGCGGTCGAGGCCGTCGTGCTGCCGCCGTTCACGGACCTGCGCAGCGTCCAGACGGCGATCGACGGCGACAAGGTGCACATCGGGTACGGCGCCCAGGACGTGTCCGAGCACGCCAACGGGGCGTACACCGGGGACATCTCCGGAGCGATGCTGGCCAAGCTCGGCTGTTCGTACGTGGTCGTCGGCCACTCCGAGCGACGGCAGCACCACCACGAGGACGACGCTCTGATCAACGCCAAGATCAAGGCGGCCTTCGCCGCCGGGCTGACGCCGATCTTCTGCGTCGGCGAGGGCCTGGAGGTGCGCGAGGCCGGCGACCACGTCCCGCACTGCACCACGCAGGTCGACGGCGGACTCGACGGGCTCAAGGCCGAGCAGGTGGCCAAGATCGTCGTCGCGTACGAGCCGGTCTGGGCGATCGGCACCGGCAAGACGGCCACGCCCGAGGACGCGCAGGAGGTGTGCAGCGAGATCCGGACCCGGATCACCGAGGTCTTCGGTCCGGACACCGCCGCGGCCGTGCGCATCCAGTACGGCGGCTCGGTCAAGGCGGCCAACATCGCCTCGATCATGTCCCAGCCGGACGTGGACGGCGCCCTGGTCGGCGGAGCCAGTCTGGACGCGGAGGAATTCGCGTCGATCTGCCGATTCCCGGAGCACGTGACCCGCTGAGTGTTGTGGTGCCCGGTCGCCGTCGGTGGCCGGGCACCGGCTATTGTGGTCGTGCTGCTGTGCCCTTCGAGAGGACTGACCCAACCATGCCGATCGCGTTCGCGTACACGTTGATCGTGTTGCTGGTGATCACCAGCATCCTGCTCACGCTGCTGATCCTGCTGCACCGCGGCAAGGGCGGCGGCATGTCGAGCATGTTCGGCGGTGGCGTCTCGTCGAGCCTGGCCGGCTCCTCGGTGGCCGAGAAGAACCTGGACCGCTACACCGTTCTCGTCGGCATCGTGTGGTTCGCCTGCATCGTCGGGCTCGGCTTGTGGCTGAAGCTCGCGCAGGCTTAGTGACCCCCTTCCTCATCGGCGGTCACCCGTCGTAAACTCTGCCGCGCGACCCGCTCATGGGGATCGCGCGGTTCTGCTTTCCGGTAATCCGTGCCCGATGCCGGGCTCTGACAGGAGTGACGTCCGTGTCCAGTGGCAGTGCGATCCGCGGCAGCCGCGTCGGTTCCTCGCCGATGCGCCCGGACGAGCGCAGCGAGCCCGCCCCGCGGCGTGAGGTTACCTACTACTGCGCGGCGGCTCACGAGTCGCCGATGCGGTTCGCGGCCGACGTGGCGCCCCCGGAGACGTGGGAGTGCCCGCGCTGCGGCCAGCCCGCCGGCCTGGACCGGCAGAATCCGCCGGGCCGCTCACGCGCCGAGCCGTACAAGACCCACCTGGCGTACGTGAAGGAACGTCGCTCCGAGGCCGACGGCGCCGCCATCCTGGAAGAGGCCCTGGCGAAGGTGCGTCAGCGCCGCGGCGAGTAGGTTCCCCGCCCGAGGTAGGTGATCGGGCCCGCGCCGGCCACGGCCATCTTGTGGAAACCGAGCCGGTCGTAGAAGGCGCGGGCACCCGTGTTCGCCGTCCGCGTGCCCAGATGCACCCGGTCGACGCCCGCTTCGGTCAGCCCGCTCAGGATGCGGTGGCCAGCTGCCGTCCCCAGCCCTGCCCCTGGAACTCCGGCAGCAGGCGGATGTGCAGGTGCGCCGGGTAGTCCGCGAGCTCGGGGATGAGCATCCGCTCAGGGTGCTGGTGGTTCGCGGTCGGTCGAGTGCATGCCGCGGGCGTCACCCCCGCCGTCGCCGGTGCGGACGCAGATCTCGTGGAGGGCATCGAGGTCGTTCTCGCGGTACGGGCGGATCGTTGGCTGCACCCGCCGAAGCCTAACGGTGTGACGGCGGTCACATGATGCGCTTGACAACCTATGGCCGCGTTGTGCGTCCGTCACTGCTGGGCGAGCTGTACCACGCCCGCCGCCTCAGCCTGGGCCGGCTGGCGGTGCTCATGGTCGACGATCTGCCCACCGCCGAGGACATCGTCCAGGACGTGTTCACCGCGCTCCACCGGCGTCACGGCACCGATCTGAGCGGCCTCGGCGACCCGCACGCCTACCTGACCGCGGCTGTCATGAACGCCGCCCGCTCAGCCCTGCGCCGCCGCCGTACCGTACGCGCCTACCGCCCCGCCCATCCTGCGCCGAGCCCGGCGGCCGAGGATCTGGCCCTGCTGCGGGACGGTGACCGAGAGGTGATCGTGGGGCTGGCCCGGTTGACCGTACGGCAGCGGCAAGTTTTGGTCCTGCGCTACTGGTCAGATTTGTCCGAGGAGGAGATCGCCACCGCGCTGAACGTCTCCCTCGGCACCGTGAAGTCCACCGCGAGCCGGGCGCTGGACCGGCTGCGCCAGGCTCCTGGGGGAGGATTCGTGACCGTCGAGGAAAGGCTGCGCCGCGCGCCCGGAAACCGACGCCGGGCCTGTCCGCCGGCGCCGAGTCCGGGGTCGCCCTGTCCGGCGGCGCTGATCCCGGGCCGGGCGTGCCCAGTGGCACCGATCCCGGCCCCGGCCTGTCCAGCGGCGGCACTCCGGCCGCACCGCCGGCGAAGCGAGGCCCACAAGCCACTCCGAAGAGCGCCGGGACTGCGATGATGGCGAAGTGAACTGGACACTTGAAGTCGTTGTGGTCCCCGTTTCCGACATCGACCGGGCGAAGTCCTTCTACGCCGGCCAGCTCGGATTCGCCGTCGACCACGACACCGTGATCAACGAGCAGGTCCGGATCGTCCAGCTGACCCCGCCGGGATCGGCCTGCTCGATCGTGATCGGCCGGGGTGCGGTGCCGGACATGCCGCCCGGCTCGCTCAAGGGCCTGCAACTGGTCGTCCCGGACATCCACCGGGCGCACCAGGAGCTGGTCGGTCGCGGCGTCGCGGTGAGCGACGTCCAGAGTCTCGGGGAGAACCCGGGCCCGGTCTCCGACCCGTACGACAATGTGGGCTTCGTCTTCTTCGCCGACCCGGACGGCAATCAGTGGGCGGTGCAGCAGATATCGTCGCGGGCCTGAGCGCGTGCCCGCCGCGTAGTCCGGCGACCGGCGCTCAGCGCGCGGACGCCGCCGCCGAGTCGAGCAACCAGAGCGTACGGTCGGCGCCGGTGGCCGAGGCCGCCGGTAGCGGCTTGCTCCCGTTCAGGGCGGCCGCGACCGAATCGGCCTTGTCCGGACCCGCCGCCACCAGCCACACTTCGCGCGCCGACTGGATCGTCGGCATGGTCAGCGTGATCCGGGTCGGCGGCGGTTTGGGGCTGTCGAACACGGCCGAGGTCGTGCCCGAGGAGTAGCCGGGGTGATCCGGGAAGATCGAGGCGACGTGCCCGTCCTCGCCCACACCCAGCATGAGGACGTCGAACCGAGGCAGGTCCGACCCGGCCGGCGCGGCCGCGGCCAGTTCCCGGGCGTACCGGGCCGCGGCGGCGGTGGCGTCGTCACCGTCGGCGCCGTCCGACGCCGGCATCGCGTGCACCCGGGCCGGGTCCAGCGGCAAGGCGTCCAGCAGCGCCGCCCGCGCCTGCGTGTCGTTGCGGTCCGGGTCGCCGGCCGGCAGGAAGCGCTCGTCGCCCCACCACAGGTCGACCTTGTCCCAGTCGATGGCCTTCGCCGCCGGCAGGTCCTTCACCGTCGCGAGCACCTTGGCCGCGATCCGGCCACCGGTCAGCACCACCCCGGCCCAGCCGCGTGCCGCCTGCGCGTCCATGATCGTCACGACGAGCCGGGCGGCCACCGCCGACGCGAGCGTGTCCGCGTCCGGAACCACCACCACCAGTTCGCCGCCCATCACGAACCCGAGTCCGCGGCCCGGGCGGCCAGCGCCGGGTCCTTCCACACGTGCACCCGCATCGGCGGCTTCTGGTCGAGATGGGGAAGATCGGCCATCGCGCCCAGCGCCTCACCGTAGATCTGGTCGGCGTCCAACCGGCGCAGTTCCTCGGCCAGCTCGTCACCCACCGACCGCTTCGGCAGCGGCAGGTACCGGTCTTCCTGACCGGTCCGGCTGAACAGGGCCGTGCCCTCCTCGCGGGTGACCTTCACGGTGTCGCCGTTGGCGCACTCGAGCTGCACCGAGTGCATCCGCGGCGAGTGGTCGGTCGGCTCCCACACCGGTTCGATGTGCAGGCGGGACTTCAGCCAGCCCAGCATCAACGCCGCGGTCGGGTCGGTCGGCGGAGCCACGATGGTCGCGCCGGTGACGCGCTCCTCGGTGGTGTCGAACGCGCCGGCCACCAGCGTGCGCCACAGCGTGATCCGGGTCCAGGTCAGGTCGGTGTCGCCGGGGGCGTAATCGATGGCCCGCTGGCGCAGCGCCCCCACCGGGTCGGGGGACTGCGCGGCATCGGTGATCCGCCGGTCGGCGACCACGCCCAGGAAGTCGTTGGCGATGACGTCCGGCGGCTCGCCGTGCCACCAGGTGACCACCGGTACGTCCGGGGCCAGCAGCGGCATGACCACCGACTCGGCGTGCAGCGCGAGCCGGCCGTACATCCGCATGACGACCGCCTCGGCCGGACCCAGCCGACCGCCGACGACGATCTCCGCGTCGAGCCGGCTGCGGCCCTCGAGGTCGGACCGGACGACGATGAGCAGGCGGCAGGGGTGGGCCGACGCGGCTATCGTCGCCGCCGCCTCGGCTTGCCGGACCATCTTCTCCTCGACCACCGCGACCAGCGTCAGCGCCAGCCCGGAGGCCACACCGCCGGCGCTGCGCCGCTCGGCCGCGAGGGCCTTGACGACTTCGTTGCCGGTGGTGTCCCAGAGCCCGATCATGCCCGCCTCCACGCGCGTCCGTCGCGAGCGAGCATCTCGTCCGACGCCCGCGGTCCCCACTCACCGGCGCGGTACGGGTCGGGTTTGACGCCCGCCCACGCCGCCTCCAGCGGGTCGATGACCCGCCACGACTGCTCGACCTCGGCCGCGTCCGGGAACAGCGTCCGGTCGCCGACCAGCACGTCCAGCACCAGCCGCTCGTACGCCTCGGGGCTGGACTCGGTGAACGCTTCGCCGTACTGGAAGTCCATCGCGATGTCCCGGACCTCCATCGTGGTCCCAGGCACCTTGGAGCCGAACTTGAGCACCACGCCCTCGTCCGGCTGCACCCGGATGACGAGCTGGTTGTGACCCAGCATCTCGATGTCGGCCGGGTTGAACGGCAGGTGCGGCGCCTTCTTGAACATGATGGCGATCTCGGTCACCCGCCGTGGCATCCGCTTGCCGACCCGCACGTAGAACGGGACCTCGGCCCAGCGGCGGTTCTGGATGCCCAGCCGGACGGCGACGTAGGTCTCGGTGGTCGAGTCCGGCGGGATGTTCTTCTCCTCGAGGTAGCCCACGGCGCGCTCGCCGGCCACCCAGCCGGGAAGGTACTGCCCGCGGACGGAACCCTCGGCGATGTCCTTCGGGAGGCTGATCGCCTTCAGCACCTTGAGCTTCTCTGCCCGTACCTCGTTGGGGTCGAAGCTCGTGGGCTCTTCCATGCCGACCAGCGACAACAGCTGCAGCAGGTGGTTCTGCAGGACGTCGCGGGCGGCGCCGGAGGCGTCGTAGAAGGCGGCGCGGGTGCCGATGCCGACATCCTCGGCCATGGTGATCTGCACCGAGTCGACGTACTTGGAGTTCCACACCGGCTCGAAGAGGTTGTTGGCGAAGCGGAGAGCCAGGATGTTCTGGACCGTCTCCTTGCCCAGGTAGTGGTCGATCCGGTAGACGTCCTGCGGCGTGAACACCTCGTCCACCAGCTGGTTCAGGGCCAGCGCGGTGGACAGGTCGTTGCCGAACGGTTTCTCCACCACGACCCGGCGCCAGCCGCCCGACTTCGCGTTGTCGGCCATACCGGTGCGGTTCAGCTGGTTGAGCACCAGCGGGAACGCGGCCGGCGGGATCGAGAAGTAGAACGCGGCGTTGCCGGCGATGCCGTTGCGCTCACGCAGGTCGTCCAGCGTCTGGGCCAGGTTGTCGAAGGCGGCGTTGTCGTCGAACGAGCCCGGGACGAACTGGAACTGGCTGGCCAGCCGCTGCCAGACATCTTCCCGCCACGGGGTGCGGGCGCCCTTCTTCGCCGCCTCGTAGGCCAGGGACTCGAAGTCGCCGTCGCCCCAGTCGCGGCGGGCGAAGCCCAGGACCACGAAGCCGGGCGGCAGCAGACCGCGGTTGGCCAGGTCGTACACGGCCGGAATGAGCTTCTTGCGCGACAGGTCGCCGGTGACTCCGAAGATCACCAGAGCGCACGGCTCCGGGATTCGCGGAAGCCGGCGGTCCTGCGCGGTACGCAGCGGATTTCCCACGTCGTCCATCCTGCCAGTATTTGGGTTCGGTGCCGGGTTAAGTCTGCGCGGCCGTTCCGTTACCGAGGAACGGGTTGCGTCCCCGGAGGCGCCCGGCCACGGCGCAGGCGTACGACCAGGCCAGGAATTGCGCGCCGAGGGGGCCGTTGACCGCGATGTCGGGCCGTTGCTCGCCGCCGGGAAGCGTGCCGGGCAGCAGCGACCCCCCGTACGTGACGGTGACGTCGGCGGGCCCGTCCACGACCACCCCGACCACCCCGCCAAGTAGCTCGGCCGCCCACTCGCCTAGTCCTTCCAGGCCGGTGCCGTCGGCCCGGATGCCGACCCGGCCGACGGCCGTGCCGAGCGCGACGCCCAGCGCCAGTGCCGGGTTGTCCTCGTCCGACGCCAGCGCCGGAGCCAGTAGTTCGGCCTGGTCCAGCAGCTCGGCCACGTCCACCCCGGCCAGCGCGGCCGGGACCAGCGCCGAGGGGCTCAGCGCGCCCCACGGCCCGGGGGCGTGCGGGTCGGCGGCCAGGCTCACCAGTCCGTCGACGGCCGGCCCGACCACCACGAAGTGACGGCCGGCCTCGGCGTCGGAGCGCCCGGCGGCGTGGTGCGCCGCCTGGTACGCCGCCCGCAGGTGGTCGTCCCCGCCGGTCAGCACCACCACGGTGCGAAGCAGCCGGTCGACGTTGGAGACGGCGTCGGCGATCCGCAGCGGTTCGTCGGGCAGCACGGTCAGCGGCACGTCGAGCGTCCGGGCGATCGCCGCCGCGCCCGACCCGGGCGCGGCGATCACCACTTCGTCGAGGTCGCCCAGCTCCTCGCACAGCTCGGCCAGCTCGGGAAGCATTTCCCGGCTGCGCCGGTACGCGTCCACCCAGCCGAGCCGTTGCCGGGCGAGCGGCTCCGCGGCCGGCCCCCACAAGGTGGGGTCCTTGCCGGCCAGCAGGCCGGGCACCCCGTCGGCGATCAGCTCGCGGCGCGTGGCGGCCGGTACCGCGGCCAGCACGGCCAGACCGCCGGCGGCCTCCACGCCCGCGAGCAGATCGTCGGTCATCAGGCGGCGTCGCTCGGGTTCTGTGCGCCCTTCGAAGCCGCGTCGAGGGACTTCTGCACGCCCTCGAGCAGGTCCTTCCAGCTGGCCTCGAACTTGTCGACGCCCTCGTCCTCGAGCACCTTGACCACGTCGTCCATGTCGACCCCGACCGCGGCCAGGTCGCTCATCACCTTGTCGGCGGCGGCGTAGTTGTCCGGGATCGTGCTCGACGGCAGCTCGCCGTGGTCGGCCCACGCGTGGATGACCGCTTCCGGCATGGTGTTGACCACCCCGGGGGCGATCAGCTCCTCGACGTAGATCGTGTCCTTGTAGTCCGGGTTCTTGGTCGACGTGGACGCCCACAGCGGCCGCTGCGGGTGCGCCCCGGCGTCGGCCAGCGCCTTCCAGCGGTCGGTGGAGAAGACCTTCTCGTACTCCCGGTAGGCGAGCTGGGCGTTGGCCACGGCGGCCTTGCCCCGCAGCGCCTTGGCCTCGTCGCTGCCGATCTTCTCCAGCCGAGCGTCCACCTCGGTGTCCACCCGGGAGACGAAGAACGACGCCACCGAGCCGATCTTGCGCACGTCGTGGCCGTTGGCCTTGGCCTGCTCGATGCCGGCCAGGAAGGCCTCCATCACGGCGTTGTAGCGCTCGAGCGAGAAGATCAGCGTGACGTTGACGCTGATGCCCTGGCCCAGCGTCGCGGTGATCGCGGGGAGCCCCTCGAGCGTCGCCGGGATCTTGATGTACAGGTTCTCCCGGTCCACCAGCCACCACAGCGTCTTGGCCTCGGCCACGGTGCTGTCGGTCTCGTGTGCCTTGCGCGGGTCGACCTCGATGGACACCCGGCCGTCGACACCGTCCGACGCGTCGTAGGCCGGCCGCATCACGTCGCACGCGTCGCGGACGTCCCGGCCGGTCATCAGCCGGACCGCTTCCTCGACACTGACCCCCTGTGCGGCCAGGTCCTTGACCTGCTCGTCGTAGGCGTCGGCGTCGGAAAGCGCCTTCTGGAAGATGCTCGGGTTCGTGGTCACCCCGACCACGTGCTGGTCACGGCGCAGCTTGTCGAGGTCGCCGGTCGTCAGCCGAGGACGGGAGAGGTCGTCGAGCCACACCGCCACACCCTGGGCGGAGAGCTCGGCCAGTCGGTCGGTCATCGTGCTACTCCTCAGTTACCGGTCGTGTGACCGGTGATCTCGCCGACCTTGGCCAGGGCGGCGTTGGCCTTGGCCACCACGTTGTCCGCGGTGAACCCGAACTGTTCGAACAGGATCTTGGCCGGTGCGCTGGCCCCGTAGTGCTCGATGCTGACGGCTTCGCCGTCGTCACCGATCAACCGGTCCCAGCTCATCCGGACGCCGGCTTCGACGCTCACCCGGGCCTTGATGCCCTTCGGCAGCACCGATTGCTGGTACGCGGTGTCCTGCTGGAAGAACCACTCCTGGCACGGCATCGACACCACCCGGGTCGGGGTGCCCTGAGCCTCCAGCCGCTCCTGCGCGTCGAGGCAGGGCTGCACCTCGGAGCCGGTGCCGATGAGGATCACCTTGGGCTGGGCGCCGGACGCCTCGGACAGGATGTAGCCACCCTTGAGGGTGCCCTCGGCACTCGCGTACTTCGTCCGGTCGAGCGTGGGCAGGTTCTGCCGGCTCAGCGCGAGCGCCGTCGGCCGATCGGTGTGCTCGATGGCACCCCGCCAGGCCCACGCGGTCTCGTTGGCGTCGGCCGGGCGGACCACGTCGAGGCCGACGATGGCCCGCAGCGCGGTCAGCGTCTCGATCGGCTGGTGGGTCGGGCCGTCCTCGCCGAGGCCGATCGAGTCGTGCGTCCACACGTAGATGACCGGCAGCTTCATCAGGGCGGACAGCCGTACGGCGCCGCGCATGTAGTCGCTGAAGACCAGGAACGTGCCGCCGTACGGCCGGGTCCCGCCGTCCGCGGTGATCCCGTTGAGGATCGAGCCCATCCCGTGCTCGCGGATGCCGAAGTGCAGCGTGCGGCCGTACTCGTTGCCCGGGAACATCTTGGTCGCGTACTCGGACGGGATGAAGGACGGCTCGCCCTCCATCGTCGTGTTGTTGCTCTCGGCCAGGTCGGCCGAGCCGCCCCACAGCTCCGGCAGCACCGGCGCCAGCGCGTTCAGCACCTTGCCGCCGGCTGCGCGGGTGGCCACGCCCTTCGGGTCGGCCGGGAACTCGGGCAGCGCCTCGTACCACTTGTCGGGCAACGCGCGGGCCGACACGCGGTCCCACAACTCCTTGCCCGCCGGGTTGGCGGCGGCCCACGCATCGAACGCGGTCTGCCACTCGGCGTGCGCGGCCCGGCCCCGCTCGACCGTCTGCCGGGTGTGCTCGAGCACCTTGTCGTCGACCGCGAACGTCTCGTTCGGGTCGAAGCCGAGCAGCTCCTTGGTCGCCCGGACCTCGTCCGCGCCGAGCGCTGAGCCGTGGGCCTTGCCGGTGTTCTGCTTGTTCGGCGCGGGCCAGCCGATGATCGTCTTGAGCACGATGAACGACGGCTTGTCGGTCACCGCCCGGGCCGTGAGGATCGCCTCGTACAGTGCCTCGACGTCCTCGTGGTAGTCGCCCTTGTCGGGATCCCCGGTCCGCCAGTCCACGTGCTGCACGTGCCAGCCGTACGCGGCGTAGCGGGCGCCGACGTCCTCGGCCTTGGCGATCCGGGTGTCGTCCTCGATGGAGATGTCGTTGTCGTCGTAGATGAGCGTCAGGTTGCCGAGCTTCTGCACCGCGGCGATGGCGCTCGACTCGTGGCTGACACCTTCCTCGATGTCGCCGTCGGAACACATCGCGTACACGTGGTGGTCGAAGACCGACTCGCCCTCGGCGCCGGCGTCGAACAGGCCGCGCTTGCGCCGGGCGTTCATCGCCATGCCGATCGCATTGCCGATGCCCTGGCCGAGCGGACCGGTGGTGACCTCGACGCCGGGGGTGTGGCCCAACTCGGGGTGGCCCGGGGTCAACGAGTCCCACTGGCGCAGCGAGGCCAGGTCGTCCAGGGACAGTCCGAAGCCGTTGAGGAAGAGCTGAATGTAGAGGGTGAGGCTGGAGTGACCGCAGGAGAGCACGAACCGGTCGCGGCCCTCCCAGTGCGGGTCGGTCGGGTCGTGCCGCATCACGCGGTTGAACAGCAGGTAGGCCGCCGGAGCGAGGCTCATCGCGGTGCCCGGGTGGCCGTTGCCGGCCTTTTCCACGGCATCCATCGCGAGCACCCGGACGGTGTCGACCGCTTTACGGTCGAGGTCGGACCAATTGAGAGCAGGATCTTTGGCAGCCACGTCGGTGCTCCTCGGACGACTTATGCGAACCCCATCAGGTTGACCCTATCCATTCCCGGTAAACCCCCGCCGGGGTAATGGGTCAGGCCCATACGCTGAGAGCGGACACCCGCACCCCGGACGGTGCCGCCGTGCACCGGCGACGGGCCCGCCGGGCAGCACTCCAGGCTGCGCGTAGTCTGTCCGAGCGCGCTGCCGGACCGGTTGTCGGACCAGGCCGCAAACGCCCTTGCCGATGCTGGAAGGTGGCTGTCCGTGAGCATGATCACCGAGCGTCCCGCTGCGGGGCGCCCGCCGGACGACCCCGTCCCCCCGCGGGCGGCGGGCCGCCGGGAGCTCGTGGCCGTGCTCCGCGCGTACGTGTCGCTGACCAAGCCGCGGATCGTCGAGCTGCTGCTGATCACCACGATTCCGGCGATGGTGGTCGCCGCCCACGGCTGGCCACGGCTGGGCCTCGTGCTGGTGGTCCTGGTCGGCGGCTCGCTCGCGGCCGGCGCCGCGAGCGCACTCAACTGCTACATCGACCGTGACATCGACCAGTTGATGCGACGCACCAAGCGGCGCCCGCTGCCCGCGCACAGCGTCACGCCGCGGTCGGCGCTGATCTTCGGCCTGGTCCTCGCGGCGGTTTCGCTGGCGGTGATGGCCGTCTTCACCAACTGGCTGGCGACCGCGCTGACCGCGGCCGCCATCGCGTACTACGACGTCGTCTACACGATGTGGCTCAAGCGTCGGACCCCGCAGAACACGTTCTGGGGGGGTGTCTGCGGAGCCGCTCCGGTGGTCATCGGGTGGGCCGCCGTGACCGGCGGGATCTCGCCGCTGGGGTGGGCGCTTTTTGCGGTTGTGTTCTTTTGGCAGATGCCGCACTTCTATGCGCTCGCCATCAAGTACAAGGACGACTACGCCCGGGCCGGCATCCCGATGCTGCCCGTGGTCCGCTCCCCGCGCCGGGTGAACACCGAGATCCTGGTGTTCACGGTGCTGACCGTGGCCGCGTCCCTGGTGGCATGGCCCCTCGGCCTCGGTCCGGTGTACGGCGGGACCGCGATCGTCACCGGCGGGGTGCTGCTCGCGGAGGCGGTCCGACTGGTCCAGCGGTCCCGCCGGGGGGAGCCGCTCAAGCCGATGCGCCTGTTCCACTGGTCGGTCACGTACCTGACGATCCTGTTCATCGCCGTTGCCGTCGACGCCCTGGTGTGACCACCGGCGCGCGTCGCACAGAATGTCGGACTTTCCCGGCATGGTAGTGACGGTCGGTAATCCTTTCGATGGAACGTTTCCCGGCGCGCAATTCGGACAATATCGTCTTATACCAATGCGGTGTCCGGGTAAACGTGCAGGTAATTGGCATCACAAAACGCCGCGCGGGCTACTTGCGATGGAGGCCGGTCTGCTTAGGCTGCCCGTCATGGCAGAAGGTTCCAGTACGACATTGACCGCCGATATCAAGCATTTCGCCGAGGCTCACCACGGCGCCAAGGCGGTCATCGAGTACGTCGGCAAGCGGGGCGCACGGATCGTCCTGGTCGGCGAGGACGGCGAATGGTCCGACCAGTTCGCCGATGGCACCGACACCGCCCGCCGCGCCTGTGAGAGCGCCGGCGTCGAGGTCGAGAACGAGTGGGAGCGCGAGCTGATGGAGCAGATGCGCCCCAGCAACGACCTGTGGCGCTCGATGTCCCGCCGGAGCATGGCCCGCTGACTTGACCACCCCGCTCCCGTCAGCGGCGACCCGGGGGCACTCCCGGGTCGCTCTGGTGACCTGCGCCGAGTTCCCCGACCTGTGGGAGGACGACCACCCGCTGCGGGACGCCCTCACCGCCCGCGGTGTCACCGTGCGGGCGGAAAGGTGGGATGCGGACGTCGACTGGTCGCAGTTCGATTTGACCGTCCTGCGGTCGCCCTGGGACTACACGTCTCGGCGGGACGACTTCGTGGCCTGGGCGCAGACCGTCCCGCACCTGGCCAACCCGGCCGACATCGTGGCGTGGAACACCGACAAGCGCTACCTGGCCGAACTGGCCGCGGCCGGCGTCCCCGTCACCCCGACCACGTTCCTCGGCCCGGACCAGCCCTTCGTGCTGCCCGAGCCGGGCGAGTGGGTGGTCAAGCCGTCGATCAGCGCGGGCAGCCGCGACACCGGCCGCTATCACCTCCCGGCCCAGGCCGCGGCCGCCTCCGCGCACGTACGGCGCCTGCTGGCGGCCGGCCGCACCGTGCTGATCCAGCCGTTCCTGTCCGCGGTCGACACGGCCGGCGAGACCGCGCTGCTGTTCCTGCCCGACGCCGCCGGCGACCTGACCTTCAGCCACGCGATCCGCAAGGGCCCGATCCTGACCGGCCCGGACGGCGGCCCCGAGGACAAGTCCGCGCGGGAGAAGATCACGCCGCGCACCGCTTCCGACGACGAGCGCGCGGTGGCGGCGCTGGCCCTGGCCGCGATCCCGGGCGGCCCGTCCCGCCTGCTGTACGCGCGGGTCGACGTCATCCCCGGCCCGTACGGGTCGCCGTTGCTGGTCGAGCTGGAACTCACCGAGCCGTCGCTCTTCCTGCGACACGCCGACGGCGCTGCGGACCGCCTCGCCGACGCGATCGTCACGCGTCTCTGAAGGCAAGATCACACTTCGGTCGTGCCTGGGTGGGTGGCTCCGACCGTCGTTCCCCGGCTGCCGGAAGCGGCCGGCGACTCAGCGCGCTGACACCGGCGGGTGGTCCGACGTGGTTGCCCGGCGGGCGTGCGGGGCCGGGTCGGACGCGCCGTCGGCGGGAGTGGCCGGCGCCGGCGGCTGGGCCGCCGCCGGCGGCGCCGAGCGGGAACGCAGGCTCCACAGCACGGCCAGCACCGAGATCCAGACCAGCGTCGCGCCGAGCATGTGCGCGCCGACCAGGAACACCGGGAGGCCGGTGAAGTACTGGACGAACCCGATCAGGCCCTGTGCCAATTCGACGCCGACCAGCACCAGCGCCGCCCGCACCGCGGTCCGCGGCGCCGAGACCGCGGTCAGGGTGAACCACAGGGCGACCGACAGGCCGATGAGCAGGAACACCGAGTCGGCGTGGGCCTGGGCGATCTGGGCCGGGTCGAGGCCGTTGCGTTTGGCGTGCTCGTCGCCGGCGTGCGGGCCGCTGCCGGTGACGATCACGCCCAGCATCAGCACCGCCGCCGCGGCCAGGGCGGTCAGCCGGGCCAGCGTCCGGACCGCCGCCGGGACCAGCGGGCGGGCGGGGCCGTCGCCCGAACCGGTCCGGCGCCAGAGCGCGTACGCCACGGCCACCAGCGCCATCGAGAGCAGGAAGTGCAGCCCGACCACCCACGGGTTGAGGTGGGTGAGCACGGTGATGCCGCCGAGCACGCCCTGGGCCGGAATGCCCAGCCCGACCGCCAGCGACAGCCAGATGAGCGGACGCCGTCGCGGCCGTTCGATCAGCGATGCCACGAAGCAGGCCAGGGCGATCAGGCCGAGCGCGATGCCGAGCACCCGGTTGCCGAATTCGATCACGCCGTGCACGCCCATCACGGACGTGGTCGTGTACGAGGCGCCGGTGCACCGCGGCCACGTCGGGCAGCCCAGCCCCGAACCGGTCAGGCGGACCGCCGCACCCGTGACGACCAGCGCGGCGTTGGCGATCAGGGATGCCAGGGCCAGCGGGCGCAACAGGCGGAACGTCACCCCGGCCATGGTACGGGCCGCTATGCCGCGGATCACTGGGGTGCCCGTTTGCGGTGGCCGACGGAAATACGTAACGTTGCCGTAGTGAAATACCCGGCGCCTTCCCCGAGCGGCACGGCGACTGCGGTCGGTATGGCGACTGCGGTCCCGAGCCAAGCTGAGGCTGCCCCGGAAAGGGATGGGCGCACCCGGGACCGGGTGGCGCAGCTCCTCCTGGAGCGCGGCACCGCCACCGCCGCCGACCTCGGCGCGGAACTGGGCCTGAGCCCGGCCGCGATCCGCAAGCACCTGGACGCGATGCTGGCCGAGCGCCTGGTCGAGACCCGCGAGGTGCGCAGCCGGACGCCACGCGGCCGGGGTCGTCCGGCCAAGGCGTTCGTCCTGACTGCGGCCGCCCGCGAGAAACTGCCGCACCTGTACGACGGCATCGCCACCGCCGCGCTCCGCTTCATCGCGGCGAACGGCGGCCCGGGAGCGGTCAGCGCCTTCGCGGCCGCGCAGGTCGAAGGGCTCGAGCAGCGTTGCGAGGCGGCGCTGCAGGAGGCCGGCGACGACCCCATCGCGCGGGCCGAGGCGCTCGCCGGGGCGCTCACCGCCGAGGGCTACGCCGCCAACGCGTCGGCGATCGCCTCCGGCGGCCAGCTGTGCCAGCACCACTGCCCGGTGGCTCACGTGGCCGCCGAGTTCCCCCAGCTGTGCGACGCCGAGACCGAGGTCATTTCCCGGCTCATCGGCACCCACGTGCAGCGCCTCGCCACCATCGCGCACGGCGACGGGGTGTGCACCACGCACATTCCCCACATCACCACGGTTAGGACATAGAGATGACCGACCAGATCGTCAGCCAGGAAGAGCATCTCGCCGCCCTGGGCAAGTACGAGTACGGCTGGGCCGACGCCGACGCCGCCGGCTCGATCGCCCAGCGCGGTCTCTCCGAGGCCGTGGTGCGGAACATCTCCGCGCTCAAGAACGAACCGCAGTGGATGCTCGACCTGCGGCTCAAGGGACTGCGCCTGTTCGACCGCAAGCCCATGCCGAACTGGGGCGCCGACCTGACCGGCATCGACTTCCAGAACATCAAGTACTTCGTGCGCTCGACCGAGAAGCAGGCGGCCACCTGGGACGACCTGCCGGCCGACATCAAGAGCACGTACGACAAGCTCGGCATCCCGGAGGCGGAGAAGCAGCGCCTGGTGTCCGGCGTCGCCGCGCAGTACGAGTCCGAGGTGGTCTACCACAAGATCCGCGAGGATCTCGAGGAGCAGGGTGTCCTCTTCCTGGACACCGACACCGCCCTCAAGGAGCACGAGGACATCTTCAAGGAGTACTTCGGCACGGTCATCCCGGTCGGCGACAACAAGTTCGCGTCGCTGAACACCAGCGTGTGGTCGGGCGGCTCGTTCATCTACGTGCCGAAGGGCGTGCACGTGGACATCCCGCTGCAGGCCTACTTCCGGATCAACACCGAGAACATGGGCCAGTTCGAGCGGACGCTGATCATCGTCGACGAGGGCGCGTACGTGCACTACGTCGAGGGCTGCACCGCGCCGATCTACTCGTCCGACTCGCTGCACTCCGCGGTCGTCGAGATCATCGTCAAGAAGAACGCCCGCTGCCGGTACACGACCATCCAGAACTGGTCGAACAACGTCTACAACCTGGTCACCAAGCGCGCCACCTGCGAAGAGGGCGCGACCATGGAGTGGGTCGACGGCAACATCGGTTCCAAGGTGACGATGAAGTACCCGGCCGTCTACATGACCGGCCCGTACGCCAAGGGCGAGGTCCTGTCCGTGGCCATGGCGGGCGAGGGACAGCACCAGGACGCCGGCGCCAAGATGGTGCACGCCGCGCCGCACACCTCGTCGACGATCATCAGCAAGTCGATCGCCCGGGGCGGCGGCCGGACGTCGTACCGCGGGCTGGTCCAGGTTCTGGAGGGTTCGTCGCACTCCAAGTCGACCGTCAAGTGCGACGCACTCCTGGTCGACACCATCTCCCGGTCGGACACCTACCCTTACGTCGACATCCGCGAGGACGACGTGTCGATGGGGCACGAGGCCACCGTCTCCAAGATCAGCGAGGACCAGCTCTTCTACCTGATGAGCCGGGGGCTGACCGAGGACGAGGCGATGGCGATGATCGTGCGCGGCTTCATCGAGCCCATCGCCAAGGAACTCCCGATGGAGTACGCCCTGGAGCTCAACCGCCTGATCGAGCTGCAGATGGAGGGCGCGGTCGGCTGACCGCGTCATCCCCGGACCGCCGTTGAATCCCGCGCAAAGGACACCATGACCACCGAGACACCCGCGGCCCCGACCTCTGCGGCTCCGACATCCGCGACTCCGACATCCGCGGCCCCGCCGAAGACCAAGTCGCAGGGGCTGCGATCGTTCGACGTCACCGACTTCCCGGCCCTGAAGGGTCTGGAGGAGGATTGGCGGTTCACCCCGCTCAAGCGGCTGGGCGAGCTGGTCACCGCGACGAAGCTGACCGGCACCGCGCCCGGCCTGGGACACGGTGACCTGCCGCCCGGCGTGTCGATCAAGGACGTCGGGGTCGAGTCGGTGGAGCCGATCCTGACCCCGTTCGACCGGATCAGTGCCCTGGCGTACGGCTCGGCCGACGGTGTGACCCTGATCGAGGTCGCGCCGGAGAGTGAGCTCAGTGAGCCGGTCGTGGTGACGCGCAGCGGGACCGGCGGGGACGGTGCGGCGGCCCGGACGTACATCAGGATCGGGAATTTCGCCAAAGCCACCATCGTGCTTTCGCAGACCGGGGCCGTGCGCCTGGCCGACAACGTCGAGGTGGTCACCGGGGACAGCGCCCAGCTGACCTTCGTCACGCTGGCCGAGTGGGACGCCGGCTCGGTGCAGGCGCAGCACATCAAGTTCCGGGTGGGCAAGGACTCGCGCGTCCAGCACGTGCAGATCGCGCTCGGCGGCAACCTGGTCCGGCAGTTCACCAGCGTCGAGTACGCCGGGCGGGGTGGCGACGCCGAGCTCTGGGGGCTGTACTTCGCCGACGCCGGGCAGCACTTCGAGCACCGGCAGCTGGTCGACCACGAGGTGCCCGACTGCCGCAGCTACGTCGGTTACCGCGGCGCGCTGCAGGGCGCCTCCGCGCACACCGTCTGGGTCGGCGACGTGCTGATCCGCGCGTCCGCGACCGGCACCGAGACGTACGAGATCAACCGGAACCTGATCCTGACCGACGGCGCCCGCGCCGACTCGATCCCCAACCTGGAGATCGAGACCGGCGAGGTGGTCAGCGCCGGCCATGCCAGCGCGACCGGCCGGTTCGACGACGAGCAGCTGTTCTACCTGATGGCCCGCGGCATCCCCGAGGGGGAGGCGCGCAAGCTGGTGGTCCGGGGCTTCTTCGCCGAGCTGATCAACAAGATCCCGGTCGAGGCCCTGCGCGATCGGCTGGGCGAGGTCGTCGAGCGGCGGCTGGCCTCGTGAGCTTCGAACGGGTCGGGGCGGCCGACGAGATCGGCAAGGGCAGCGTCGTCAGCGTCGAGGTCGACGGCGTGGAGATCGCCGTCGTGCACGCCGACGACGACCAGTTCTACGCCGTACGGGACGAGTGCAGCCACGCCTCGATCGCGCTCAGCGAGGGCGAGGTCGACGGCTGCACGCTCGAGTGCTGGCTGCACGGCTCGCGCTTCGACGTGCGCTCCGGCGAACCGTCCGGCCTGCCCGCCACCGAACCGGTGGCGACCTTCCCCGTCGAGATCCGCGACGGCGACATCTACGTCTCTTCGACACCGAGCAATGGAGTACAGCCGTGAGCACCCTTTCGATCCGTGACCTTCAGGTCTCGGTCAAGCTGCCGGAAGGCGACCTGAAGCCGATCCTGGCCGGCGTCGACCTGACCGTGAAGTCGGGCGAGACCCACGCGATCATGGGTCCGAACGGCTCCGGCAAGTCGACCCTCGCGTACTCGATCGCGGGGCACCCGAAGTACCAGATCACCGGGGGCTCGGTCACCCTCGACGGCGACGACGTGCTGGCCATGACCGTCGACGAGCGCGCCCGGGCCGGACTCTTCCTGGCCATGCAGTACCCGGTCGAGGTCCCCGGCGTGTCGGTGGCCAACTTCCTGCGGACGGCCAAGACCGCGATCGACGGCGAGGCGCCCAAGCTGCGCACCTGGGCCGGCGAACTGCGCGGCGCGATGGAACGTCTGCAGATGGACCCGGCGTTCGCCCAGCGCAACGTCAACGAGGGCTTCTCCGGCGGCGAGAAGAAGCGGCACGAGATCATGCAGCTCGAACTGCTCAAGCCGAAGATGGCCATCCTCGACGAGACCGACTCGGGCCTGGACATCGACGCGCTCCGGATCGTCTCCGAGGGCGTCAACCGGGTCCGCGCCACCGGCGAGACCGGTCTGCTGCTGATCACCCACTACACGCGGATCCTGCGCTACATCAAGCCGGACTTCGTGCACGTCTTCGTGGCCGGCCGGATCGTCCAGGAGGGCGGCCCCGAACTGGCCGAGCAGCTCGAGGCCGAGGGCTACGAGCGGTACGTGGCCGGCGCGCGATGAGTTTCGACGTCGCCCGGGTGCGGGCCGACTTCCCGATCCTGGACCGGGAGGTCAACGGCCACCCGCTGGTGTACCTCGACAGCGCCAACACGTCGCAGAAGCCGCGTGCGGTGCTGGACGCGTTGCGGTCGTACTACGAGCGGCACAACGCCAACGTCTCCCGGTCGGTGCACACGCTCGGCACCGAGTCGACCGCGTTGTACGAGGACGCGCGGGCCAAGGTGGCGTCGTTCATCGGGGCGTCCGCGCCGGACGAGGTCGTCTTCACCAAGAACTCGACCGAGGCGATCAACCTCGTCGCGTACACCTCGTCGTCTTTTCTGAAGCTCGGGCCGGGTGACGAGATCGTCGTGTCCGAGATGGAGCACCACTCGAACCTGGTGCCCTGGCAGCTGCTGTGCGAACGGACCGGCGCCACGCTGCGCTGGTTCGGCCTGACCGATGAGGGCCGGCTGGACGAGTCGAACCTGCACGACCTGGTCGGTCCGCGCACGAAGCTGGTCTCGGTGGTACACATGTCGAACATTCTGGGCACGATCAACAACGTGTCCCGGATCGTCGACCGGGCGCACGACGTCGGCGCCCTGGTGATGCTGGACTGCTCGCAGTCGGTGCCGCACTTCCCCGTCTCCGTCTCCGATCTGGGCGCCGACTTCATCGCGTTCACCGGCCACAAGATGCTCGGCCCGACCGGCATCGGTGTCCTGTGGGGCCGGTCGTCGCTGCTCGAGGCGATGCCGCCGTTCCTGGCCGGCGGCTCGACGATCGAGACCGTGACCATGGCCAAGACCACGTTCGCGCCGCCGCCGGCCCGGTTCGAGGGCGGCACCCCGCCGATCGCCGAGGCGATCGGGTTGGGCGCCGCCGTGGATTACCTCACCGGCATCGGCATGGCCGCGGTCCACGAGCACGAGATGCAGATCACCGAGTACGCCCTGAAGTCGCTCGCGGACATCCCGGGCGTGACCATCTTCGGTCCCGGGACGCCGGAAGGCCGCGGCGGCACGGTGTCGTTCGCAGTGGACGGCGTCCACCCGCACGATGTCGGGCAGATCCTCGACGATCTCGGTGTCGAGGTCCGAGTGGGGCATCACTGCGCCCGGCCGGTCTGCGCCCGGTTCGGGGTGCCGGCGATGACCCGGGCGTCGTTCTACCTCTACACGACGACGTCGGAGATCGACGCCTTGGCTCACGGTGTCGAGCAGGTCAAGAAGGTGTTCGCCTGATGATGGAGCAGTTGTACCAGGACATCATCCTTGACCACTACAAGCACCCGCACGGGCGTGGTCTGCGGGAGCCGTACGCGGGTGAGGCGCATCACGTCAACCCGACGTGCGGGGACGAGATCACCGTACGGGTCGCCTCGGATCTTTCGGACATCTCCTACGACGGCATGGGTTGTTCGATCAGTCAGGCGTCCGCATCCGTGCTGTACGAGCTGCTGAACGGCCGCTCGCCTTCGGATGTCTCGGTTATTCAGGACGCCTTCGTCGAGCTGATGCAGGGACGCGGGCAGGTCGAGCCGGACGAGGAGGTGCTGGGGGACGCGATCGCGTTCGCCGGTGTCGCCAAGTTCCCGGCGCGGGTCAAGTGTGCGTTGCTGCCATGGATGGCATTCAAGGACGCAGCCGTACGGGCTGGGGTGGGCGGAAGCCCGGAGGTGAAGGCATGACGGACACAACTGCTGCGGACACGACGCCGTCGAAGGCGAGCATCGCCGACATCGAAGAGGCGATGAAAGACGTCGTCGATCCCGAGCTCGGCATCAACGTGGTCGACCTCGGCCTGGTCTACGACACCCACGTGGACGACGACAACGTGGTCACTCTGGACATGACGCTGACCTCGGCGGCCTGCCCGCTGACCGACGTGATCGAGGACCAGACCCGGCAGGCCCTCACCGCCGGTCCCGGCGGCGGCCTGGTCAAGGACTTCCGGATCAACTGGGTGTGGCTCCCGCCGTGGGGCCCCGACAAGATCACCGACGACGGTCGCGACCAGCTGCGGTCACTCGGCTTCAACGTCTGATCCACGAGGTTTCTCGTCGAAGGCGGCCGGCCGCCTTTGTCGTACCCGGCTGATAGAACTCGGGCATGACCGCACACGCTTCGTATCCCGAGTACCTGAAACTGATCGACGACCGGTCGGCGGCGCTGCGGGCCGCCGTGTCCGCCGCCCCTGACCTCGAGGCCCGCGTTCCCGGCTGTCCCGCGTGGAATCTGAAGGATCTCGTGCTGCATCTCGGCCACGTGCAGCGGTTCTGGGCGGTGGTGGTGGCCGCGGGCGAGGCCGACGCGCCCCCGCCGCGAGAGTCGATACCGGGCGCGGTGCCGGCCGGCGACCTGCTCGAATGGTCGGCCGAGTCGACCGAGCGGCTCGTGGCCGCGCTCGGGGCGGCCGGCTCGGACGCGCCCAGCTGGACGTGGTGGCCGTCGGCGGCCGGCGCGCGGTCCTCGTCCGCGGTGGCTCGTCATCAGGTCGCGGAGGCGGGCGTGCACGCGGGGTCGCGCGTGCGGCTCCGGCTCAGTCCGGTAGGTGATCGACGAAGTTGTAACGGTCGAGCACAAGCCGGCCGGACGAGCCGTCGAAGCGGCTGATGGAGGCGTTGCGGACCGAGCCGGCCTCCTGTTCGACGGTCGCCAGGCGCTCGAAGTCGAGCCCTTCAATCACGTACCGCATCATCAGCACCACGGAGTCGTGCGCGACCACGACGACGCGGCGACCGGCGTACTCGGTGTTCAGGTCGTCGAGGAACGCGCCCAGCCGGACCGCGATGTCGCCGAAGGTCTCACCGCCCGGCGGCCGGTAGTGGTACGGGCCGGCCTCCCGGAACCGGGCGTCCTCGTCCGGGTAGTGCCGCCGGATCGCCGGCTCGGTCAACATCTCCAGCTCGCCCAGCAGGCGGTCGACCAGCCGGTCGTCGGTGCCGGGCGCGGGCAGGTCGAGCCCGGATGCCGCGGCGGCGATCCGCCACGTCTCCCGGGCCCGGAAGTACGGCGAGGTGATGATGACCTCCGGCCGATCCTCCGGCGGCAACCCGGCCAGCCAGTGCCCGACCGCCTCGGCCTGGGCCACCCCCAGCTTGGTGAGCTCGACGTCGGTGTCGCGGCCGGTGAGCCCGGAGTCGAGCCGCCCGGCCCGGTTGGCCTCGGGAAACGCGACATTGGAGGCACTCTGTCCGTGCCGGATCAGGATCAGCTCAGCGACAACCGGCATGATCCGAACACTAGCGAAGAAAAACCGGTGGCAGCCACCGGGCGCGGGCCGACATGATGTCCGCCATGACCACCCGAGCTCGGCATCGCGTCGGAGTCGCTGCGGCCCTTCCGGCCGCGCGACAGCAGACGCGCGTCGAGCGGGCGGCGGTCGTTTTTCCGCTGTCGTGAGCGCGGCGTTCCTGGCCGGCGTGATCGCCGGCTACGGCGTCGCCGTGCCCGTCGGCGGTATCGCGGTGCTGATCATCGGGCTCACCGCTCGCACCTCGTTACGGGTCGGCGCGGCCGCCGGGCTGGGCGCGGCCACCGCCGACGGCCTGTACGCGCTGCTCGCCGTTCTCGGCGGGGCCGCGATCGCCGGTCTGGTCGCGCCGATCGCCACGCCGCTGCGCTGGGCGGCCACGGCGGTGCTGCTGGTGCTGGCCGGGCACACGGCGTTCGCCGCGCTGCGCCGGCGGCCCGCCACCGGACGGCCGGAGCGCCCGGTCACCGCGTGGGGCGCGTACGCCGGCGTGCTCGGGCTGACACTGCTGAACCCGGCCACCGTGGTCTACTTCGCCGCGCTCGTGCTCGGCCGGGGCTCCTCGGGCGGCGGCCTGTGGTTCGTGGCCGGGGCGTTCCTGGCGTCGGCGAGCTGGCAGCTGCTGATCGCCGGCGGGGGTTCGCTGATCGGGCGGTTGCTGACCGGCGACCGCGGACGGCTGACCACCGCCCTGGTGTCCAGCGCGGTGATCGCCGTCCTGGCCGTCAAGATCATGCTGTCGTGATCCCCGGCCGGCCCGGAGGGAGGCGCCATTGGCAGCGGTGTACGACTTGCCGGTCCGCCGCGCGCTCGCGGACCAGGCGCTTGAAGTTCTCGTCGGCTGTCATCTCAGAACCTCGGAACCGTGAAACCCGGCCCCTGGCGACGGGCTCACGGTGGGCGGATGACAAGCGATCCGAGGAGAGTCCCCTTTGCCCCCGCGAGCGGCCAGCCAGGACGGCCGATGGAGGTGGGCGGTGGATCAGCGCCGCGCCCAGTCCAACTCGCGCCGGACGCTCACAAATGCTTGGCGGCCTCGCGCACCGACAGCCGGGAGAGTTCGCTGCCGTGTTCGTCGAGGTAGTCGCGGACCGCGCCGGGGTCGGTCCGGGCGTAGTGCCGCAGCGCCCAGCCGATGGCCTTGCGGACGAAGAAGTCCTTGTGCCCGCCCTGCCGCGTGCAGTATCCGAACAGCCGCGCGGTGTCGGTCTCCCAGCCGTAGTGCAGCTGATGCAGGATGGCCGTACGGACGAGCCACATGTTCTCGTCACCCGACCACGTGTCCATCGTGGCCACCAGATCCGGGTGCCGCCGCACCAGCTCGCCGGTGAACCGGGTGGCCAGCGGATCGACGGTGTCCCACCACGATTTGGTGACGACGAGCGTACGGACGACGCCGATGAAGCCCGGCCCCGGCACCGCGACGTGCGCGCGCAGGTAGTCGCACGCGAAGTACTGGTACTCCCGCTCGGCCCGGTCCCAGCACCCCGCCGCCACCGCCGCCAGCTCGGCCTCGGTGGGCGCGGGCAGGCCGGCCAGCACGGTCCGGCTCAACGTCCGCACGCCCGGCAGCGAGATGCCGAGAAACGGGAACTGGTCTCGCATGTACGCCTCGGCGCCGACCGCCCGATCCGGGTCCCGCGCCGAGCCGAACGCGCGGACCAGCCGGTCGAGAAGCTCCTCCGGGAGGGTCACCGGCCGATCATGCCACCCGTAGGCTGAGCAGTATGGGAGCACGTCCGGCGGCCGGCGGGGGACAGTGGGTCGACGTCGCCCCGCAGCGGTTGCCGCGGTGGCTGGAGAACTTCGAAGGGCGGCACGGCCCGTACGTCGCGGAGGGTCTGCATCTGGTCGCGGCCGACGGCGCCACCGCCGACCTCGAGCCGCCGCCCGGCGTCACCGGCGTGCGGACCGTCGACGACCTGATGAAGGATCCGCCGCGGATCGGGCTGCTGCTGGCCCGCAAGGGGGCGGTCGCCGCCGGCATCGCCGAGGGCGGCGCGCTCGTCGCGTCCAAGGTCGACACGCACTACGTGCAGGGACGGACGGCGGCCGGCGGGTGGTCGCAGCAGCGCTTCGCCCGGCGGCGGGACAACCAGGCCCGGGCGGCCGCGTCCGACGGCGCGGGGATCGCCGAACGGGTGCTGCTGCCGGCGGTGCGGACGCTGGCGGCGCTGGTCACCGGCGGCGACCGTACGGCCCTGGACTCGATCTTGTCCGAACCGGTTCTGGCGCCGCTGGCCGCCATCCGCGCCGATCAGGTGCTGGAGGTGCCCGAGCCCCGGCACGCCGTGCTGGTCGCGGCGGTCGCCCAGGCCCGGGCGGTGCGCATCCTGATCCGGGACGGCGTCACTCGTTGACGGCGCCGGCCTTGAACGTGTCGCAAGCCTTCGGGTCGCCGGTGTTGTAACCGGTGGAGAACCACTTCTGCCGGTCGGCCGACGTGCCGTGGGTGAACTCGGCCGGGTTGATCGTGCCGCCGCTGCGCTGCTGCAGGGTGTCGTCGCCGATCTTGCCGGCCGTCTGGATGCCCTGCTGGACGTCGTCCGCGGTCAGGCTCTTGAAGATCTTCTGCCCGCTCGCGTCGGTGGTCCCGGTCGCGCCCTTGGCCCACACCCCGGCGTAGCAGTCGGCCTGCAGTTCCAGCCGTACGGACAGCGCGTTGGCCTGGCTCGGGTCGCGCTGCCGCTGCCGGTCGACCGTGGCCTCGGTGCCGACCAGATCCTGCACGTGGTGGCCGTACTCATGGGCCAGCACGTACGGCTGCGCGAACTCGCCCGGCGCCCCCAGCTGGTCGGCCAGCAGCTTGTAGAAGGTGAGGTCGATGTACACCAGCTTGTCGGCCGGGCAGTAGAACGGCCCGGTGCCCGAGTCGGCCGGCCCGCAGCCGGTGCTCACCTGGTTGGAGAAGAAGACGGTCTTGGCCGGCGTGTAGCTGTCGCCGAACGCGGTCGGCAGCTCCTTCGCCCAGAACGCCTGGACCGAGTTGACGTACAGGGTGTTGCGGCAGTCCAGCTGCTTGAGGGCGTCGGACTGCGTGCACTCCTGGCTGATCGTGGTGTTGTTGCCGGTCGCCGGCTGGCTGGTGCCGCCGCCGCTGAGGTTGCTGATGCCGAAGTAGCCGCCGACCAGGGCGACCAGCACGCTGACGACGATGCCGGCGAGACCGCCGCCGCCGATCGGCAGGCCACCGAAGCCGCCGCCGCCACCGCCGCCGGAGCCGCGCTCGTCCTCGATCTGGCTCGTGTCGATCTGGGCGTTCTCGTTGAGCTCCATCGCATCCTCACTCGCCGGGTGGCCGTCTCGTACCCGGTGATGTCGCAGACTAATCGGTTGGGAGGTCGCGCCGCCCGCCCGGTAGTATGGACCGGTGCTGCTCTGCGAAGACTGACCCGCCCGGCGCCGACCGACGATATGACGGCCGGTCCATCCGCGTGTCTTGAGTCAGCCTTCTTCCTTCTGAGAGCGAGTCTTTTCCCATGATCACCGCCACCGGACTGGAACTGCGTGCCGGATCGCGCATCCTGCTGTCCGACATCACGCTGCGGGTGCAACCCGGCGATCGGATCGGCCTGGTCGGCCGCAACGGCGCCGGCAAGACCACCAGCCTCAAGGTGCTGGCCGGCGAGGGCGAGCCGTACACGGGTGAGGTGACCCGGACGGCCGAGGTCGGCTATCTGCCGCAGGACCCGCGCACCGGCGACCTGAACGTCACGGCGCGCGACCGGGTGCTCTCCGCCCGCGGTCTCGACACGCTGCTCAACGAGATGCAGAAACTCGAGATTCAGCTCGAGGAGAGCGCCGACGAGAAGCTGATCCGCCGCTACGGCACCTTGGAGGATCAGTTCGCCAGTCTCGGGGGCTACGCCGCCGAGGCCGAGGCGGCCCGGATCTGCTCCAACCTGGGACTGCCGGACCGGGCGCTGGCCCAGACGATCGGGACGCTGTCCGGCGGTCAGCGCCGGCGCATCGAACTGGCTCGCATTCTGTTCGCGAACTCCGGGCAGAACGGCAAGGGCATCCTGCTGCTGGACGAGCCGACCAACCACCTCGACCACGACTCGATCACCTGGCTGCGCGGATACATGTCGCAGCACAAGGGCGGACTGGTGGTGATCAGCCACGACGTCGAGCTGCTCGACGCGGTGGTCAACAAGGTCTGGTACCTGGACGCCAACCGGGCGGTCCTGGACGTCTACAACGTCGGCTGGAAGACCTACCTGGCGCAGCGGGAGACCGATGAGCGGCGCCGCAAGCGCGAGCGGGCGAACGCGGAGAAGAAGGCCGGCGCCCTGATGGCGCAGGCCGACAAGATGCGGGCGAAGGCCACCAAGACCGTCGCCGCGCAGAACATGGCCCGGCGCGCGGAGAAGCTCCTCGGCGGTCTGGAAGAGGTGCGGAGCTCGGACAAGGTGGCGAAGGTCCGGTTCCCGAGCCCGGCTTCTTGCGGCAAGACGCCGCTGACCGCCGCGGGGCTGTCGAAGTCGTACGGGTCGCTGGAGATCTTCACCGACGTCGATGTGGCGGTGGACCGCGGCTCCCGGGTCGCCATCCTCGGCCTGAACGGCGCCGGCAAGACCACGCTGCTGCGGATCCTCGGCGGCCTGCTCGAGTCCGACACCGGCGAGGTCCGCCCTGGTCACGGGCTTCGGCTCGGCTACTACGCCCAGGAGCACGAGACGCTGGACGTGGACCGGACGATCCTCGACCACATGCGCAGCGCCGCCCCCGAGCAGACCGACACCGACCTGCGGAAGATCCTGGGCGCGTTCCTGTTCTCCGGTGACGACGTGATGAAGCCGGCCGGGGTGCTCTCCGGCGGCGAGAAGACCCGGCTGGCTCTGGCCACGCTGGTCTGCTCCGGCGCCAACGTGCTGTTGCTGGACGAGCCGACCAACAACCTCGACCCGGTCAGCCGCGAGCAGGTGCTGGACGCCATCGCCAACTATCCGGGCGCGATCGTGCTGGTCACCCACGACGCGGGCGCGGTCCAGGCGCTCAAGCCGGACCGGGCCATCCTGCTGCCTGACGGCGACGAGGACGCGTGGAGCGACGACCTCCTGGAACTGGTCGAGCTGGCCTGATTTCGGGGGCTTGATCCAGGATCATCGCCATCGTTACTTGTCAACTGGTGCCCACACAGACAGTGCGATTCGCGCTCACCGGCGGGCAGCGGATCGGCCGGTACGGGCCGGGCATTTCCCGAGGCTCCGGGCGTCGAACGGGTGGTTCAGGCACCGGTGTCCGCCTCGGGGGGCACGGTCGGTGAACGCTCCGTGATGGCCTCTCGCGTCGCCGCACGGTTGATGTTTGCGCAGGTGATCGTGGGTCTTGGTGACGACCGGGAGTCGTCCGGCGCGTTACGCCGGTCGCCGACGCCCGCCGCGGTAAAGACCGGTCATCGAGGCCACTGAGTAAGTAGTCCGACATTGATGCCGGTGGTCATCGTCGGGTTCCTGACAGTGATAAATGGGCACGCTCCCCGCCGCCGGATGCCTGGCGCATGATCGTTGGAGGCGGTCTAATAGGTGGATCGTATCGAACCCACACTCTGGCGGATGTGAGGAATCAAGATGGCAGCCACCACGGCCACCAGCACGGAGAAGGGTCGGCGAATCGTCGGCAACGAGCGGCAGACGCTCGCCAAGGACCTGGTGAAGCGTTACACCTCCGGGGAAAGCATTCGTGCTCTCGCGGCGTCGACCGGACGGTCGTACGGTTTCGTGCACCGGGTGCTGACCGAGTCGGGCGTCCAGCTCCGCCAGCGCGGCGGTGCTCGCCGGCGCAAGAAGGCGTGACGAGCAACGACGTATTTCCCGACCCCGGGGTCAACCTCAGTCAGTCCGGGCCTGTCGCGACCGTGACATTGTCCCGGCCTCAAGTCCTCAATGCGCAGACTCCGGCGATGTGGCAAGAACTCGACGACATTTCCCGAAAGCTGTCGGGTGACGTTCGAGTCGTGATTGTCCGCGGTGCGGGGCGCGCTTTTTCGGCCGGGTTCGATCTGTCGGTCGGGGGCGGGAACGGTGAATTCCCGCTCGTGCAACTTGCACATCTGGAACCCGAGGAGTGCGCCCGGCGGATAGCTGGCTTTCAGTCGGCGTTCACGTGGCTTCGACGTCCTTCTCTGGTGACCATCGCCGTCGTTCAGGGCTACGCGATCGGGGCCGGCTTCCAGCTCGCCCTGAACTGCGACTTGCGGGTCCTGGCCGCCGATGCCTGGTTCTCGATGGCCGAGGTGACCCTCGGGCTGGTGCCCGACCTCGGTGGGACGAAGCGTCTCACCGAACTCGTCGGGCCGTCCCGGGCGCTGGAGATCTGCGTCACCGGACGGCGGATCTCCGCGGACGAGGCCGGCCGCATCGGCCTGGCCACGACCGTGGTGCCCGCCGACGAACTCGACGACACCGCGAACGACCTGGCCGCGGCGGTGTTGGCCGGTGATCCGGGTGCGGTCGCCGAGATCAAGGCTCTGATCAGCGGGGCCCTCGGCCGTACGTACGCCGAACAGGACCGGGCCGAGCGGGAGGCCCAGACCCGGTGCCTGCGGGAACTCGCCGGGATGGATGACTGACCGGAAATTGTTGTCATACCCGCGAGGCAGACTCAACCTGTCCCGCGGGAGGTGACCCATGACAATGCCCAGCATGTCCAGCTGGACCATGCTGCGCTCGATCCAGAACGGTGATCGGGTCAAGCAGCATCAGATCAACCGGGGCACCATCAGGCGCATCCTGTCGTTCGCCCGGCCCTACCGGCGTGACATCACGGTCTTCCTGGTCACCGTGGTGTTCGACGCCGGCATCGGGGTGGCCACTCCGGTCCTGGCCGGTCACGTGGTCAACGCCATCACCGGGGGCCACGCCGGGGCGGCCGCCCTGGTCATCCGGCTCGCCGTGCTGATCGCCGCGCTGGCCGTGATCGACGCGTTCCTGTCGCTGGCCCAGCGGTGGTACTCGGCCCGCATCGGCGAGGGCATCATTCTCGACCTTCGCACCAAGGTGTTCGACCACGTGCAGCGGATGCCGCTGCAGTTCTTCACCCGGACCCAGACCGGCGCCCTGGTCAGCCGGCTCAACAACGACGTCACGGGCGCTCAGCGGGCCTTCACGTCCACGCTCTCGGGCGTGGTCAGCAACGTCATCCAGCTCGTCCTGACGGCGGCCGTGATGTTCAGCCTGAGCTGGCCGATCACGGTGCTGTCGGTGCTGATGCTGCCGCTGTTCATCATCCCGGCCCGGCGGGTCGGCAAGAAGCTGGCCGAGATCACCCGGGAGTCGTACAACCTCGACGCCCAGATGAACGCGACCATGACGGAGCGCTTCAACGTGGCCGGCGCGTTGCTGGTCAAGCTGTTCGGCCGGCCCGACACCGAGGCCGCGCGGTTCGCCGAGCGGGCCGACCGGGTCCGCGACATCGGCATCCAGCAGGCCATGTTCTCCCGCACGTTCTTCGTGGCCATGCTGCTGGTGGCGTCGCTGGCACAGGCCCTGACGTACGGGCTGGGTGGCTGGCTGGCGGTGACCGGCAGCGTCACCGCGGGCACCGTGGTCACGCTGGCGCTGCTGCTGACCCGCTTGTACGGCCCGCTGACCGCACTGAGCAACGTGCGGGTCGACGTGATGAGCGCCCTGGTGTCCTTCGACCGGGTCTTCGAGGTGCTCGACCTGAAACCCGGCATCGAGGAGAAGCCCGAGGCGGTCGCGGTGCCCGCCGGGGCCGGGCGGCTGGAGTTCCGGGACGTGCACTTTCGCTACCCCAGCGCGGCCGAGGTGTCGTTGGCCACGCTGGAGGACGTCGCGACGCTGGACCGCACCGAGAACGCGCCGGTGCTGCGCGGCGTCGACTTCACCGTCGAGCCCGGCCAGATGGTCGCCCTGGTGGGCCCGTCCGGCGCCGGTAAGTCGACGACCTCCATGCTGGTGTCCCGCGTCTACGACGTGACATCGGGAGCGGTCCTGGTCGGCGGCGTCGACGTGCGCGACGCCAGGCTCGACTCGCTCCGCGACACCATCGGCGTGGTCACGCAGGACTCTCATCTGTTCCACGACACGATCCGGGAGAACCTGACGTACGCCCAGCCCGGCGCGACGGAGGACGAGATGTGGGCGGCTCTGCGCGGCGCCCAGGTCGAGCCGCTGGTCCGCGGGTTGCCCGATGGGCTGGACACGGTGGTGGGCGAGCGCGGCTACCGGTTCTCCGGCGGTGAGAAGCAGCGCATCGCGATCGCCCGGCTGCTTCTCAAGCACCCGTCGATCGTCATCCTGGACGAGGCCACGGCTCACCTCGACAGCGAGTCCGAGGCGGCGGTGCAGAAGGCGCTGAGCGCGGCCCTGGCCGGGCGGACGGCGCTGGTCATCGCACACCGGCTGTCCACGGTGCGCGAGGCCGACCAGATCCTGGTGATGGACGGCGGGCGCATCGTCGAGCGGGGGCGGCACGCCGAGCTGGTCGCCGCGGGCGGGTTGTACGCGGAGCTCTACCGGACTCAGTTCGCGGTGGCCGACAGCCCGGCCCCGGTCTACGCCGAGGATGTGGAGGTGGTCACGGTGCCCGCGGCCCCGGTCCTGGAGCCCTGACCGTCAGCGCTCCGCGATGAGCGTGAAGAACACGGGGACGTCCTGGCCGCCCAGGTGCATCCGCCAGCGGCCGTTCGGGTCCTGCACGCTGCCCATCCCGGGCGCGCGCACGTCCGCGTCCAGGTGTTCGTCGAGACGGACCACGCGCAGGCCGGCGCCGGCGGTAGCGGTGACGATCTCGCCCAGCGAGTGGCCGTACTGCACGTTCGTCGTGGTCGCGGTCCCGGTCGCGTAGGACCCCTCCAAGGTGAACCGGTGCGGCCCGTCGCTCCAGGCGCGAGCCAGCCCGGCATCCGTGACCATCATCGTGCCGGGATGACGGCCGCGCGCAGGTCGGCGAAGGCGGCGGCCAGGGTGTCGGCCGTGTAGTGGGCGTTCAGGCCGCTGGGGTTGGGCAGGACCCAGACCGGTACGCCGCCGATCGGGTCGGGTTGAGGGCCGAAGCGCGCCTTGGGGTGGCCGAACGCCGTGCGGTACGCGGTCACGCCGAGCACCGCCAGGTATCGCGGCTGCCACCGGGCGACCAGCGCGGCGAGGTGCGTGCCGCCGGCGACCAGCTCGGCCGGGGACAGCTCGTCGGCCCGCGCCGTCGCCCGCGCCACCACGTTGGTGACGCCCAGGCCGAGCGACGGCAGCTCGGCCTGCTCGGCCGGGGCGAGCTGCCGCGGAGTGAAGCCGGACCGGAACAGCGCCGGCCAGAAACGGTTCCCGGGCCGGGCGAAATGGTGGCCGGTCGCCGCCGAATACAGGCTCGGGTTGATTCCGGAGAACAGCACGCTGAGCCCATCACCCACCAAGTCGGGAATGGTGTGATTTGCCGCAGCGGCGATGTCGGCCTTGGATGGGCGGATCACAGGCTGCGCAACGACCCGCCGTCGACCGGAACGGCCAGCCCGGTCAGATAACTCGCGGCGGGCGACAGCAGGAATGCCGCCACCCGCCCGAACTCGGCCGGCTGGCCGAGCCGGCGCATCGGGATCCGCGCCGCCGCCTGCGCCGCCGCCTCGGTCGCGTTCCCGCCCGCCGCGAACATCTCCTTGTTCCGGTCGGTCATCAGCGAGCCCGGCAGCAACGACACGAACCGGATCCCGCGGGGCGCGTACTCGTCGGCCATGTCTTTGACCACCATGGCCAGCCCCGGGCGCAGGCCGTTGGACAGGCCCAGCCCGGTGAGCGGCGACTTCACCGAGGTGGACAGCACCAGCCCGATCGCGCCGCCCTCCGGCAGTGCCGCCGCGAACGTCCGGGCGGCGCGCACCGAGCCCAGGAACACCGTCTCGAAGGCCGATCGCCACTGGTCGTCGGTCACCTCGGCGGCGGTGCCCCGGGGCGGACCTCCGACCGAGATCAGCGCGCCGTCCAGCCGGCCGAACCGGTCCTGGGCGAGATCGGCCAGGTCGCGCGGCGCCGACTCGTCGGCCAGATCGGCGGCCAGCCCGGCGGCGTGCGCCGGACCGCCCAGAGCGGTCACCGCCGCGTCCACACGGTCGGCCGAGCGGGACGAGATCACCACCTTGGCGCCGTCGGCCACGAGCGCCTCGGCGGTGGCGTACCCGAGGCCCTTGGACGCCCCGGTGAGGATGAAGACGCGATCAGCGAGCCCGAGATCCATGACCCGAACCTAGTCCCGCCCACCAGCCGGGGGTCGCGGAGACTGTCCGCCGTCTCCACGATCGCGGTCGGGCGCGGCTGCCGGCCGAGCTGTCACTGCTTGCGGACGGCGCCTTCGACCAGATCCAGCACCCGGCTCAGCTCACCCGCCGGGCGCCCGGTGGCCAGGTGCAGCACCAGGCCGTCGTACGCCAGCTCGAGGAACTGGACCAGGACGCCCAGCGGTACGTCGTCCCGCAGCACCCCGGCCTCCCGCTGCCGTTCCAGGCGCACCCGGGTGGCCTCGGTGATCGCCGCCGACCGCTGTGCCCAGCGCTGGGCGAACGCCGGATCGGTCCGCAGCCGCCGGGACACCTCGAGCTGACTGCCGAGCCAGCCGGCCGTGTCGCCGTCGTTGCCGCCGGCGCGGTCCAGCAGGTCGCGCATCACCTGAACGAGACCGTTGCGGGACACGGTCTCGGCCATCGCGGCGGCGTCGTCCTCGGCGACGGCCAGAAACAGCGAGTCCTTGTCGCGGAAGTGGTGGAAGATCGCGCCCCGGGACAGCCCGGTGGCGTCCTCCAGCCGGCGGACGGTGGCGCCCTCGTACCCGTACCGGGCGAAACAGCCGCGGGCCGCCGCGAGGATCTCGTGGCGGCGGGCGTCGAGCTGATCCTGACTCACGCGGGGCACGGCACGATGGTGTCACGGAGCGTCGCGGTATTGCAATCCGTACGTACGGCTTGGTGAATCTCCGACGCCGGACGGTGCTTGTTAACGGACGTGGGCTGTTGGGTCCCCGCGTTGCTCACGTAAAGTGCCCGGGTGCCCCTCGTCTTCCTGGCTCTGGACGACACCCTGCTGGATCGCAGCGGGGCGTTCATCCTGTGGGCGAAGGGCTTCCTGGACGAGATCGGCGCCCCGGCCGGCGACCTGGACTGGCTGATCTCGGTGGACGCCGACGGTCTGACCTCGCGGTGGGACCTGGCCGACGCCATCCGGGACCGGTACCAGCTCCGGGTCCCGTCCATCGAGCTGCTGGAAGAGCTGCACGAAGGCCCGCTCGCCCACGAACGGCTGGACCCTCTCGTGGCCTGCGCGCTGCAGATCGCCGGGGACGCCGGCTGGGTGCCGGTGGTGGTCACCAACGGGCCGGCCGAGCAGCAGGAGAGCCGGATCCGGCGCACCGGGCTGCACAACTACGTGGCCGACTGGGTGATCTCGGAGCGGGCCGGGGTCAGCAAACCCAACCCGCGCATCTTCGCCATGGCCGCCCAGCGGGTGCGGATGCGTCTCGGCGGCGCCTGGGTGGTCGGCGACAGCCCCGAGGCCGACATCGGCGGAGCGGCGGCGATGGGGCTGCCGAGCGTCTGGCTGCACCGCGGCCGGACCTGGATGGACAACCGGTACGCGCCGACGGCCACGGTCGGCAACGTGATCCAGGGTCTGTCGGCCGTCATGGCCACCCGATAAATCGGTTGCGGGCCGCTCGCCGGTCCGGGAAAGTACGGATCGTTCGTCCGGTCGGAACTCGAAGGAGGTGTGTCACGTGACTGTCACGGTGCTTTTCCCGGTCCAGATTCCGTACACCCCTTCTGTCGAGGAGACCCTCCAGTGCGCCCACGCGCCCGCAACAAATTCGACGACGACGACTTCGACGTTCTGACCCCTGGTCACGCGCCGCACCACCTGATCGAAGAACCCGACCGTCCCGAGACCGGTGACAACTGGTCGTCCTGGGACGGCGCCTTGAAAGGCCCGCAACCCTGGCCAGCCTGGGTCCGTACCGAGCACCGTGCCACCGACACCGAGCTCGGCATCCTCAAGACCGGCAAAGAAGCCGATGTCTTCCTGGTCCGGCGGGCCCTGCCGGATTCCTCCGAGGTCTCGATACTGGCGGCCAAGCGGTACCGCACCGGCGAACACCGCAACTTCCACCGCGACGCCGGCTACCTCGAGGGGCGCCGGGTGCGGCGGTCCCGCGAGATGCGGGCGATGACCAACCGGACCGCGTTCGGCAAGGAGCTGATCGCCGGCCAGTGGGCGGCGGCCGAGTTCGGTGCGCTGTCCCGGCTCTGGCTCCTCGGCGAGCAGACCGGCCTGATCCGGGTGCCGTTCCCGGTGCAACTGATCGGGACCGAGCTGATGCTCGAATTCATCGGCGACTGGGCGACCGGCGAGGCCGCGCCCCGGCTGGCTCAGACCCGGCCCGGCCGCGGGGAACTGGCCGACCTGTGGCGGCAGATGGTCGACGCGCTGTCGGTGCTGGCCCGGGCGCAGGTCGCGCACGGTGACCTGTCGCCGTACAACACGCTCGTACACGACGGCCGGCTGGTGCTGATCGACCTGCCGCAGATCGTCGACGTGGTGGCCAACCCGCAGGGCGGCGACTTCATCGCCCGGGACGTGCGGAACGTGGCCGCCTGGTTCACCGCTCGCGGCCTGCACGTGGACGTCGACGACCTGGTCGAGCGGCTGCTGCTCGAAGCGGGCCTCCGGTGAGCCGCGGGTCTACGGTGAGCGGCGGGTCTGCGGTGCGCCTCTGGTCAGCGGTGCGCCTCTGGTCAGCGGTCGACGCCGGGCCGCCGGCGACCGGCGGCCCGGTCGGCCGCCGGCCGCGGACACCGACTCCCCGGTGGCCGCGGCCGGCGCGCCGTCACTGCAGGTAGCCCTCGACCTCGCCAGTGCTGTGGGCCTGCACGGCGTTGGGGTCGGTCCCGGTCTCCCGGGCCGCCCGGCGCCGGCGCAGCAGGTCCCAGCACTGGTCCAGGTCCTCTTCCAGCTTCTTGAGGCGCGCGTGCTCCTCGTCGCTGCTGATCTGGCCCTGGCTCAGCTGCTGGCGCAGCGTGTGCTCCTCGTCGACCAGACCGTGGATCCGGTTCAGCACGGTGTTGTCATCCATGAGTCAGAGCCTATGCGCTCACGCCCGAGTCGGTGTTGCCGCCGCCGTCGTCAAGCGTCAGCTGTGCAGCATCTTGCGCAGGACGTACTGCAGGATCCCGCCGTGCCGGTAGTAGTCGGCCTCGCCGGGGGTGTCGATCCGGACGTCGGCCTCGAACTCGACACCCGTGTCCGTACGGACGGTGACCGTGGACGGGATCTTGCCGTCGTTCAGGGCCTCGACGCCGGTGATGGTGAACGTCTCGGTGCCGGTCAGCCCCAGCGACTCCGCGCTCGTCTTCGGCGGGAACTGCAGCGGCAGCACGCCCATCCCGATCAGGTTCGACCGGTGGATCCGCTCGTACGACTCGGCGAGGACCGCCTTCACGCCCAGCAGCATGGTGCCCTTGGCCGCCCAGTCCCGCGACGAGCCGGAGCCGTACTCCTTGCCGGCCAGGATGACCAGCGGGATCCCCGCCTCCTGGTAGGCCACCGACGCGTCGTAGATCGAGCTCTGCTCACCGGTCAGGTGGTTGACGGTGAACCCTCCCTCGACGCCCGGCACCAGCTGGTTGCGCAGCCGGATGTTGGCGAACGTGCCGCGGATCATCACCTCGTGGTTGCCCCGGCGCGACCCGTACGAGTTGAAGTCGCGCCGCTCGACGCCGTGCTCGGTCAGGTACTTGCCGGCGGGGGAGTCGGGCTTGATCGAGCTGGCCGGCGAGATGTGGTCGGTGGTCACCGAGTCGCCCAGCTTGGCCAGCACCCGCGCGCCGGCGATGTTCTGCACCGGCGTCGGCTGCGCGGACATGCCCTCGAAGTACGGGGGCTTCCGGACGTACGTCGACTCGCCGTCCCAGGCGAACGTGTTGCCGTCCGGCGTCGGCAGCGACCGCCACTGCTCGTCGCCGGCGAAGACGTCGGCGTACGCCTGGGAGAAGCCCGCGGCGCCGATCGCGCCGGCGATGACGTCGTCGATCTCCTTGGCCGACGGCCAGATGTCGGACAGGAACACCGGTTTGCCGTCCGACCCGGTGCCCAGCGGCTCCGTCGTCAGGTCCAGGTCCATCGTGCCGGCCAGCGCGTACGCCACCACCAGCGGCGGCGAGGCCAGGTAGTTCATCTTGACGTCGGGGTTGATCCGGCCCTCGAAGTTGCGGTTGCCGGAGAGCACGCTGACCGCGGTCAGGTCCTCGGCGTTGACCGCGGCCGAGATCGCGTCGGGCAGCGGGCCGGAGTTGCCGATGCAGGTGGTGCAGCCGTACCCGACCAGGTTGAAGCCGAGCTTGTCCAGGTACGGCGTCAGGCCGGCCCGGTCGTAGTAGTCCATGACGACCTTGGAACCCGGGGCGAGCGTGGTCTTCACCCACGGCTTGCGGTTCAGGCCCCGCTCGACCGCGTTCTTGGCCAGCAGGGCGGCGCCGATCATGACCTGCGGGTTCGACGTGTTGGTGCAGGACGTGATGGCGGCGATGACGACCGCGCCGTGGTCCAGCTCGCACTCCGTGCCGTCGTCGGTGGTGATCCGGGTCGGGTGGGAGGGGCGGCCGTCGGCGCCGGTGGCGGCGGAGAAGATGTGCGGCTTGTCGACGTCCGAGTTCTCGGAGTTGGCCGGCGGGTCGCTGGCCGGGAAAGACTCCTCGCTGGCCTCGTCGGCCGGGCCGGTGCCGGATGACGTAGTTGGTCAGCGCCTCGCGGAACATCGGCTTGGCCCGGTTCAGCGGCACCCGGTCCTGCGGGCGCTTCGGGCCGGCCAGCGACGGGACGATGGTGGACAGGTCCAGTTCGAGACGCTCGGAGTAGTCGGGCTCGGCGTCCGGCTCGAGCCACAGGCCCTGCCGCTTCGCGTACGCCTCGACCAGCGCCACCTGCTCGTCCGTACGGCCGGTGAGCTGCAGGTACTTGATCGTCTCGGCGTCGATCGGGAAGATCGCGCAGGTCGATCCGTACTCCGGCGACATGTTGCCGATGGTCGCCCGGTTGGCCAGCGGGACGGCGCTCACGCCGGGGCCGTAGAACTCGACGAACTTGCTGACCACGCCGTGCTCGCGCAGCATCTCGGTGATCGTCAGCACCAGGTCGGTGGCGGTGGTGCCGGCCGGCATCTCGCCGGACAGCTTGAACCCGACCACCCGCGGGATGAGCATGCTGACCGGCTGGCCCAGCATGGCCGCCTCGGCCTCGATGCCGCCGACGCCCCAGCCGAGCACGCCCAGGCCGTTGACCATCGTGGTGTGCGAGTCGGTGCCGACGAGCGTGTCCGGGTAGGCCTGCCCGCCGCGCTCCATGATCGTCCGGGCCAGATATTCGATGTTGACCTGGTGCACGATGCCGGTGCCGGGCGGGACGACCTTGAACTCGTCGAACGCGGTCTGGCCCCAGCGCAGGAATTGGTAGCGCTCCCGGTTGCGCTGGTACTCCAGCTCGACGTTGCGGGCGAACGCGTCCTCGCGGCCGAACAGGTCGGCGATCACCGAGTGGTCGATCACCAGCTCGGCCGGGGCGAGCGGGTTCACCTTGGCCGGGTCGCCACCCAGGTCCCGTACGGCCTCGCGCATGGTGGCCAGGTCGACCACGCACGGCACGCCGGTGAAGTCCTGCATCAGCACCCGGGCCGGGGTGAACTGGATCTCCACGCCGGGGTCGGCGGACGAGTCCCAGCCGCCGAGCGCGCGGATGTGGTCGGCGGTGATGTTCGCGCCGTCCTCGGTCCGCAGCAGGTTCTCCAGCAGGATCTTCAAGGAGTACGGCAGGCGCGCGTGGCCCTCCACCTTGTCGATCGTGAAAATCTCGTAGCTCGCGTCCCCGACGCGCAGCTCGCTCTTCGCACCAAAGGTGTCCAGGCTGGCCACGTCAAACTCCCTTCAGTCCTGCGCAGTCTTCCGCACCGGCGACGCACCGGCGCGGGTTAGGCGGACCTAACCCGGTCGCGGTCGACAACCAGTAAACCGTACGTCCGTCTTGCTATGTCACGCAAGACGGATCGCGGGCTGCCGGAAATTGACGCACCCGGGTGCCATCATGGCCGGGTGCCGACGATCGCGATCACTCCCGGGACCACCCTGACCAGGCCGCGCTGGCTCGTCGTGCACTATGCGCGCGACGACGGGGCGTACACGGACTGGGCGCTGTACGCGTGGGGCGACGTCGCCGGCGGCCAGGTTCTCGGATACCCGAACGGCCATCCGTTCGCAGGCGAGGACGCGTACGGCCGGTTCGCCTGGGTGCGGCTGGCCGACGACGCCCGCGACGTGGGTTTCCTGGTGGTCGACCGCAACGGCGTGAAGGACGTGCCGGCCGACCGCCATGTCGACCCGCGGGTCTCGGCCGAGATCTGGCTGACCCCGGGTGTGGCGGACTTCTCCACCACCGGCCCGGTCCCGGCACCCTCGACCGCGGTGATCCACTACCGGCGGGCCGACGCCGCGTACGACGGCTGGGGTCTGCACGCCTGGGAGGGCACGCCGGCCAAGCCGAGGTGGGAGGCGCCGCTGGCGCCGGCCCGGTTCGACGCGTTCGGCGCGGTGTTCGAGGTGCCGCTCCGGCCCGGCGCGGCCGGCCTGCGCTTCGTGATCCACCACGGCGACACCAAGGACCTCCCCGACGACCAGCGGCTCGATCTGACCGCCGGCCGCGAGGTCTGGCTGCTGTCCGGCGTTCCCGCGCCCGTACGGCCCGATCTCGGCACGCTGGGTCCCGAGCTGGACCCGGCTCGGGCCTTGGCGGTGTTCCTGGACCGCACCACCATCGCTCTGCCTCCCGGCTTCGCGGCCCGCGCCTCCTCCTTCGCCCTGGAACCGCCCACCGGCGATCCGGTGCCGCTGATCGCCCGGCCGGGTGGCCTCTTCCAGGCGCAGACCCGGAAGTATCCGCACCTGCGCGGCTACGCGGCGTTCTCGGTCCGGGAACTGGCCGGCGGCGCGCTCGCGGACCTGCTGCGCGACCAGTTGCTGGTGGTCGGCCGGGACACCGCCGGCCAGGTCGCCGCGCGGACGTCCATCCAGCCGGCCGGGGTCCTCGACGACCTCTACGCCGACGCCGCCGACGTGGACCTCGGCCTGGTCCTCGATTCCGGCCGGGGTGACACGCTGTCGGTGTGGGCGCCGACCGCCCGCACCGTCGCCCTCGAGCTGTTCGCCTCCCCGGCCGCCGAGCCGGAGCTGCGTCCGATGAACCGGGACGCGTTGTCGGGCGCCTGGACGATCGCCGTCGATCGCGCGTGGCTGGGGCAGTACTACCGGTTCCGGGTCGAGGTGTGGCACCCGGCGGCGCAGCGGGTGGTGACGACCTCGGTGACCGACCCGTACTCGGTCGCGCTGGCCGCCGACTCCACCCACAGCCTGCTGGTCGACCTGGCCGACCCCGCCCTGGCCCCGCCGGGCTGGGACACGCTGGTCAAGCCGCCGGCGCCGGCCCCGGCGCGGATCCAGATCGCCGAGGTGTCGGTCCGCGAGTTCTCCATCTTCGACTCTTCGGTGCCATCATCGGATCGCGGCACGTTCCTGGCCTTCACCCGCGCCGACTCGGCCGGGATGCGGCACCTGCGGTCGCTGGCCCAGGCCGGGCTCACGCACCTGCACCTGTTGCCCGCCTTCGACTTCGGTTCGGTGCCCGAGCGGCGAGCCGACCAGTCGGTTCCCGCGTGCGACCTGGCGTCGCTGCCCCCCGACTCGGACCAGCAGCAGGCGGCGGTGACGGCGGTGGCCGACACCGACGGCTTCAACTGGGGTTACGACCCGTGGCACTACACCGCACCGGAGGGCAGCTTCGCCGTCGAGCCCGACGGTCCCGCCCGGATCCTCGAGTTCCGGCCGGATGGTGGCCGCGCTGAACGCGGCCGGGCTGCGGGTGGTGATGGACGTCGTCTACAACCACACGATGGCCGACGGGCTCGACCGGTTCAGCGTGCTCGACCGGATCGTGCCCGGCTACTACCACCGGCTGCTGGCCGACGGGACCACGGCCGAGTCCACCTGCTGCCCGAACACGGCGCCGGAGACACATGATGATGGGCCGGCTGGTGATCGACTCGGTGCTCACCTGGGCCCGGGAGTACAAGGTGGACGGGTTCCGCTTCGACCTGATGGGCCACCACCCGCGCGCCAACATCCTGGAGACCCGGATCGCGCTGGACCATGTGCGATCCGGGCGGCGCGGACATCTACGTGTACGGCGAGGGCTGGAACTTCGGCGAGGTGGCCGGCGACGCCCGGTTCGCCCAGGCCACCCAGGCCAACATGGCCGGCACCGGCGTCGGCACGTTCAACGACCGGCTGCGCGACGCCGTCCGCGGCGGTCGTGGCGACGACCCGGAGCCCGAGGGTTCGCCAGCGGTCTCGGGGCGTCGGCGCCGCTCTGGCTGCACGACCAGCTCAAGGTCGGCTTGTCCGGCGGGCTGGCGAGCTACCGGTTCACCGGCTCGTCGGGGGCGGAGGTGACCGGCGCGCAGGTCGACTACAACGGCTCACCCTGCGGCTACGCGGCCGCGCCGGGGGAGACCGTCAACTACGTGGACGCGCACGACAACGAGATCCTGTTCGACGCGCTGGCCTTCAAGCTGCCCCGCGACGTGCCGATGATCGACCGCGCCCGGCTGCAGGTGCTGGCGCTGTCGCTGGTCGTGCTGTCGCAGGGAGTCGGATTCGTCGCCCTGGGCAGCGACCGGTTGCGGTCGAAATCGCTGGACCGAAACTCGTTCAACTCCGGCGACTGGTTCAACCAGATCCGCTGGGATCCGGCCCAGGGCAACGGTTTCGGCCTCGGCCTGCCGCCGGCCGGCGACAACGCCGACCGGTGGCCGCTGGCCCGGCCACTGCTGGCCGACGGATCGCTGGTGCCGCCCCCGGACGTGATGGAGATGACCGCGACCCGTTACCGCGAGCTGCTGGCCGTCCGGAGATCGACCTCGGTCTTCGGCCTGCCGCTGGCCGACGAGGTCCAGCGCCGCCTGACGTTCCCGCTGGGCGGCCCGGACGAGCCGCCGGGTGTTCTCGTCATGTGCCTCGACGGCACCGGGCTGCACGAGGCGCCGTGGCCGCAGGTCACGGTCGTCTTCAACGCCACCGATGCGGTGGCCGCCCCGGTCGTGCCGCCGCTGGCCGGTGTCCCGCTGACGCTGCACCCGGCGCTGGTCTCCTCGGCCGACCCGGTGCTGCGTACGGCCACCGCCGACCCGGCGACGGGCGCGCTGACCGTGCCCGCCCGTTCGGTCGCCGTCTTCGTCGCGGCCGGCTGAGTGGTTGTCCATCCTCCGGTCGTGGACGATCACCACCCGGCCCGCTCCGGCGACATCCACGCCGGCCGGCAGACCGGCGTCGCCCGGCTTGCGGCCGACCGCCGACCGGCTGGTACGTTCCTTGCGACCGTGAACCGTCTGAGGAGGTGAGACCCCGTGATCGAAGAATCGATGTGGGTGCTCCCACTCTCGCCACGGTCGGGCGGTTGACGTAGGGGTCACCGGGAGCGCCTCGACCCTTCCGGAAGGCACGTCATGCACTCTCTCGATATCACTGCCGACACCTCGTCGAACGGCGTCCGTGTCCGCGACTTCACCGTGGGCGAGATCCCCGGTGTGCTGTGGTCGCCCACCTCCGGTCCGGACCGCGCACCCCTGGTGCTCATCGGCCACGGCGGTGGCAATCACAAGAAGTCCCCGGCGATGGCCGGACGGGCCGCCCTCCTGGTCACGGCCGGCTTCCACGCCGCCGTGATCGACGCGCCCGCGCACGGCGACCGGCCCCGCACCGCCACCGACGAGCAGGAGGTCGCCGTCATGCAGGCGGCGATGTCGGCCGGCGATCCGGTCGGCCCGATCGTCGAGCGCTACAACGGTCACCTGGCACAACTGGCCGTACCGGAGTGGCGGGCGACGCTGGACGCCCTGCAGCAATTGCCGGAGATCGGCGCCGGCGGGCCGGTCGGCTACTGGGGCATCAACATGGGCACGGCCATCGGTGTGCCGCTGACCGCGGCCGAGCCGCGCATCACCGCGGCCGTGTTCGGCCAGTTCTGGCCGGACACCCTGGTGGAGGCCGCCCGGCGGATCACGGTGCCGATCGAGTTCGACCTGCAGTGGGACGACGAGCACATCCCGCGCGCGTCCGGTCTGGCGTTGTTCGACGCCTTCGCCTCCACCGAGAAGACCTTGCACGCCAACGCGGGCGCCCACAAACAACTGCCCCGGTTCGAGGCGGCGAGCGCGGTCCGCTTCTTCACCCGGCACCTCACCCCCGCCTGAGACCGGCTCGGGCGGCTCTTCCGGCCGGGAGAGCAGCCCGACCCCGGGGGGGCGAGCGTGCGGGGGTCGATGGGTGGGGCGGACACACGTCCGGCGCCGCCGGCCGCCACGGGGAAGTAGCCCGGGAACTCCGCGCCGTCGGGACCGAGCGCTCAGGACGCCGCGGCGGCGGCGATGACGGCCACCGCCCGCAGCGGCGCGGCGTCCGCCGGAGTCAGGCCGTACGGCTCGACCAGCGCTTCCGGGTCGTGGAAGTCGAGGTGGACCGCGCCCGATTCGTCGGCACGGATCAGGATGCGCAGCGGCAGGTCCAGCGCCAGCCCGGGCGCCCGCTGCATCAGCGGCGTGCCGGCCCGGGCGTTGCCGAAGACCACCACCAGCGCCGGCAGCAGAGACAACCCGGCCGCGGCGGCGTTGGCGGCGTGGTCGATGCGGGCGAAGACCTCGACGCCGCGCGCGGCCAGTTCGGCGTCGAGCCGCGCGCGGGTGGTGGCGAAGTCGTGGGCCGACCGGAGGCTGGTCATTCCGGCAGCCGCGGGCCGGCCTCGCGCTGGGCCGCCAGCCACGTCTCCACGTCGGCCGAGGACCGGGGCAGGCCGGCCGACAGGTTGCGGCAGCCGTCCGCGGTGACCACCACGTCGTCCTCGATGCGGATGCCGATGCCGCGCAGTTCCGCCGGCACCAGGTCGTCCTCGGGCTGGAAGTACAGGCCCGGCTCGACGGTCAGCACGTAGCCCTCCTGCAGCGGGCCGTCACGGTAGGTCTGCTTGCGGGCGTGCGCGCAGTCGTGCACGTCGATGCCCAGCATGTGGCCGAACCCGTGCAGCGTCCACCGGCGGTACACGGTGGACTGCTCGCTCATCGCCTCGTCCACGCTCACCGGCAGCAGACCCAGGTCGTGCAGGCCCTCGGCGAGCACCCGCATGCAGACCAGGTGGACGTCGTGGAACTTCACGCCGGGCTTGATGTAGTCCATGCCGGCCTGCTGCGAGCGGTGCACGATGTCGTACACCTGGCGTTGCAGGGGGCTGAAGTGACCGCTCACCGGCACCGTGCGGGTGACGTCGGCGGTGTAGAGGTTGTGGCCCTCCACGCCCATGTCCATCAGCAGCAGGTCGCCGGGCACGGTGACGCCGTCGTTGCGGATCCAGTGCAGGATCGTGCCGTGGGCGCCCGCGCCGACGATGGAGCTGTAGCCGACGTCGTTGCCGTCCACTCGCGACCGCAGGCCGAACACACCCTCGAGCACCCGCTCGGAGATGCCGCGGTCGGCCGGCAGCACCCGCGCCACGTCCTCGAAGCCACGCACCGTGGCGTCGATCGCGTCCTGCAACTGGGCGATCTCCCACTCGTCCTTGATCAGCTTCATCTCCGAGATCCGGCCGGCGAGCTCACGGTCGCGGCCGGCGCCGGCCGGGTCGTAGGCCAGCACCGCCCGGTCGATGTTGGGGTCGAGGCCGCGCAGCACCCGGGTCCGGGCCGGGGCGCACCCGGCCAGCGCCGGACCGAGTTCGCCGTACGACGCGGTCTCGATGCCGAGCGCGGTGGACTTCTCGCTCAGCGTCTGGCGGCGGCCGACCCACAGCTCGCCGTCGCGGCTGCGGAAGAACTCGTCGTTCTCGCGCGACGACCGCTGCCGGGTGTAGAGCACGGCGTCGTGCCCGGAGCCGCTCGGCCGCAGCATGAGCACGCTGTCCGGGTCCTGGTCGCCGGTCAGGTACACGAAGTCGCTGCCGGGGCGGAAGCGGAAGTCGGTGTCGTTGGCCCGCACCCGTTCGCCGCCGGTCGGGATGATCAGTGTCTCGCCTGGGAAGGCCTCGGACAGCGCGGACCGGCGCTTGGCGTAGTTCGGCACCTCGGGGCGGGGGGTGACCGTCAGCGGGTCGTTGCGCCAGCCGCTGCGCATGAACTGCAGAAATGCCTCGGGGAAGTCGGGGTCGTGGGACTCCGTCTTGGCACCCGTCTGCGTTCCGTCACTCTGCTCGGCCATGCCGGCTCTCCCCTCATCGGCGGCGTCCCCCCTGACGTTACCGCCTGCCCTGCTTCCCGGCGGGCGCGGTCAGGGGCGGGCGCGGTCAGGGGGCGGCCGCGATCAGGGGGGCGCGGTCAGGGCTGGGCCAGGGTGAGGCAGGCGGCGCGGGCGCCGGCGGTGCCGGCGGCGCCCATCGCGCGGTGTGTGGCCTCGGCGTGGATGACCAGCGAGCGTGGCGGGTGCATCGCGTCGAGGGTCCAGGACTCGGCCGCCGTGGCGATCGCCGTGCCGGAGACTCCGGCGGTGAAGTCGAGCCAGATCTCGTTGCCGGGATTGGCGTACGCCGGATTCACCGACGGGCGGTCCGCGTTCGCCTCCGGGTCGGGAATGTGCTGATAGTGCGGACCGGCCGCCCGGGGATCGGGGGTGCACACGCCGGTGTGCAGATGCGCCCCGTACGCCCGGCCGGGCACCATCCCGGTGACCGACAGGCGGACCTGGGTCCCGTGACCGTCCGGGCCGGCGGTGAGCGTGGCCGTCGCGCCGGCCGGGACCACGGCCGGGTCGTACGTGATCGCGGTCGTCCCCTGCGGCGGCGGCAGGAACGTTCCCCGCGTCGTCATCGACGGTAGCGGCGGAACGGTGTAGCCCTCCAGGTTCGCGTGCTGCACCGGGCCCGGTCCGGCAGCCGAACTGCAGCCGGCCAGCAGCACCGCCGCCGCCAGCGCCGACACCCGCCGGAGCGCTTGAATACGCATAAAACTGGACCTTACCCGCAGATCGGGCGGCAATCTGCTTCTCTTCCGACTCCGCCCCGGCGCTGCCTACGATGACGATCCGGGATCGGAGAGGGGACGACCATGGGCTACGCGGTGGTGCTCGGTGAGGCGCTCGTCGACCTTCTCGAATCCGGCCGGGACGGCGAGTTGATCTACCGGCAGGCGGTCGGCGGCGCACCGCTCAACGTCGCGGTCGGTGCCACCCGCCTCGGCGGCGACGTGCGCTACCTCGGCACCCTCAGCCAGGACACGCTCGGCGACCGGCTGGCCGCGTTCCTGCGCGACGCCGGCGTCGACATCACCGGCGTCCGCCGGGTGCCGGTGCCCACCACGCTCGCCGTGACCACGTTCGACGGGGCCGAGCCGACCTTCCAGTTCTACGGCGAGCCCCCGTCGTACGCGCTGCTCGAACCCGCCGACGTCGACCCGGCGCTGATCGCGGGCGCGTCGGTGGTCTACACCGGATCCATCGCGCTGATGCGCGAGCCGTTCCAGGCGGCGGCCCGGGCGGCGTGGTCGGTCGACGGGCCGGTCCGGGTCTTCGATCCGAACGTACGGCCGAAGCTGCTGCACGGACCCGGCGCCGTAGATGCGCTGCGTGACCTGGTCGAGTCGTACTTCGCCACCGCCCACCTGGTCAAACTGAGCGGCGCCGACGCGGTCCTGCTGTACGACGGCGCCGGGCCCGAAGCCGCGGCCGAGCGGATCCGCAAGCTCGGCGCGGGCGCCGTCGTGGTCACCCTCGGCGCGAAGGGCGCGTACGTGTCGGCCGGCGACGGCGCCGCCACGCTGCCCGCACCCGCGGTGACCGCCATCGACGCCACCGGCGCGGGCGACTCCGTGATGGGCGCGCTCGTCTGCCGGCTGCTCGCCGACGGGGTGCCCGGCGACGTGGCCGGCTGGTCGGCGTACGTCCGCTTCGCCCTGGCCGTGGCCGGTCTGGTGTGCGAGCGACCGGGGGGTGCCACCGCCATGCCGACCCAGGACGAACTGGTCGCCCGGTGGGGCGCGCTGGTCTGAAAATCGGGTGCTCCGACGGCGGCCGAGCCGTAGAGTCCTGCGCTCGTGAGCAGCCTCCTGCCCGCTCGGCTCGGGCCCGATTTCCGGTGGCTGCTCGGGTCGTCGTGGCTCACCAACCTCGGTGACGGCCTGGCCGCCGCGGCCGGCCCGCTGCTCGTCGCCTCGCTGACCCACGACCCGCTCCTGGTCTCCACGGCGGCCCTGTTGCGCTGGGCGCCGCCGATGGTCTTCGGCCTGTGGGCCGGCGCGCTCTCCGACCGGCACGACCGGCGCCGCATCGTGCTCGTCGCCAACGTCGCCCGGGTGGTCCTGCTGATCGCCCTGGTCGCGCTCGTCGCCACCCACACCGGCACCGTGTACGCCGTCCTGATCGCCCTCGGGCTGCTCGCCACCGCCGAGGTGTTCGCGGACAACACCTCGGCCACGCTGGCGCCGATGCTGATCGGACGGGAGGACCTGGCCCTGGCCAACGCCCGGCTGCAGACCGGTTTCATCACGCTCAACCAGCTCGCCGGGCCGCCGATCGGGGCGGCGTTGTTCGCGGTGGGAGCGGCGTGGCCCTTCGCCGGCGAGACGCTGCTGGTCGCGGCGGCGGTGCTGATGCTCACCCGGCTGCGCCTGCCGCCGGCTACTACTGCCAGGGCGGCCAGCGGGATCCTCCAGGACATCGCCTTCGGTTTCCGCTGGACGGTCCGGCATCCGGCGGTCCGTACCCTCGTGCTGACGATCCTGATCTTCAACGTGACGTTCGGGGCGGCGTGGTCGGTCCTGGTGCTGTACGCGACGCAGCGGCTGGGACTGGGCGCGATCGGGTTCGGGCTGCTCACCACCGTCTCCGCCGCCGGTGGCCTGGTCGGCACCGCCCTGTACGGCTGGATCACCCGCCGGGTCAGCGTCGGCAACGTGATGCGGGCCGGTCTGATCATCGAGACCCTGACCCATCTCGGGCTGGCGCTGACCCGGTCGGGGTGGGTGGCGTCGGCGATCTTCTTCGTCTTCGGCGCGCACGCGTTCGTCTGGGGCACGACCTCCATCACCGTCCGGCAGCGGGCCGTGCCGACCGAATTGCAGGGCCGGGTGAACAGCGTGAACACCATCGGCCTCTTCGGCGGCCTGGTCGCCGGCTCGGCGGTCGGCGGCGCGCTGGCCACCCACTTCGGTGTGGTGGCGCCGTTCTGGTTCGCGTTCGCCGGGTCGGCGGTCTTCGTGGTCCTGCTGTGGCGCGAGCTGACCCGCATCGCCCACGCCTCCGCACCGGCGCCACCGGTGGCCGGGTGACGCCGCGGTCGTTCGAGACCTGACCTCTTGTACGTCTCGCGCCGGCCTCGCCGGCCTCCGTGGAGCTACATGGAGCGCCTTCAGCGGAAGGTGTTCCCCCGACGGCGAAGTCAACCCGGCTGCCCCGGCCCACCGATCGCTGGACTCTGATGTCACTGGGCAACCGGGGCCCGGAGTCCAGGCCGCCACTGCAGGCGGCCAAACGCGCGCACCGATGCGAGGCTGACCAACTACGCCAGCAGTTGGCCACCGCCACCGGCGAGATCATCTACGGGAATGAGTACGCAGCCTCGAAACGCTCAGCTCTACGGACCGCGGGTCGATAGGCAGGACGCAGGGCCCACCCGATTCGAGATCGGACCTCGTGAGATGAGCATGTCGCCCAGGGGACCGCACGACGCCTCGCCGACCCGACGGTTCGGCCTGCGGGACGCGAGCGTACAAACGAAGATACTGGTAGCGACCGGCGCCGGTCTGTTGGCGCTCGTCGTGGCTGGCGCGGCGGGTATCGCTGGCATGGCGCGTGTCAACGACCGGGCGCAGGATTTGTATCTGCACGCCGCGTTGCCCTTCGCCGACCTCGCCGGAGTCCGTGACGCCATCGGTGACAACCGGGTCGACGCGGCAGCGATGCTGCGTGCGACGACCCCGCAGCAGCAGCATGACGCGGCCGCGGCGACCGCGAAGGCAGACGCCGCGGTCGACGACGCCGTCGCCGGCTATCTCGACGCGCACCGCGGCGACCTCGACCCGGAAAGAGCCGCCGTCGTCAAGGAGTTCCAGGCCCGGTACGCAATCTGGCGTGCGGCCCGCAGCGAGGTGTTCGCGGCGGTGCAACGCGGCGACATGGCGGCGGCGAACCAGCTTTACGACGAGAAACTCATCCCGGCGAACGACTCCTACGCGGAGGATACCGACAAGCTCACCGCGCTCGAAGCGACGCACGTCCCGTCCTCGGCGGTTGCGGCCGCCGAGACGTACCGGACGATGCGGTGGCTGACGCTGCTCGTCCTGGGGTTGGGCGCGGCGTTGTCGCTCGGCCTGGGGCTGGCGGTGACCCGGATGATCGTCCGCCCGATCACCCACGTCCTGGCCGTCCTGGGCGCGGTGGCCGAAGGTGACCTGGTCCAGCGGGTGCGGCACACGTCGGGCGACGAGGTCGGGCGGATGGCCTCCGCCCTGGACCGGGCGACGGCGAGCCTCCGCACGACTGTGGGCACCATCGCGGGCAGCGCGTCCGCGCTCGCCGACGCGGCCGGGGACCTTTCCACGGACAACGCGGACATCACCCGAAGCGCTGAGGTGGCCAACGGCCAGGCGACGATCGTGAGCGCCCGGGCGGAGGCGATCAGCGGTAACGTGGTAAGCGTCGCCGGCGGCGCCGCGGAGATCGGCCGGTCGATCCACGAGATCGCCCGCAACGCCTCCGAGGCGGCCGGGGTGGCGGTGTCCGCGGTCGAGTCGGCGGCGGCGGCCAACCGCAGCATGAACACCCTGTCGGAGTCGTCGGAGGAAATCACCAAGTTCGTCGCGGTCATCAACGGCATCGCGAAGCAGACCCACCTGTTGGCCCTCAACGCCAGCATCGAGGCGGCCCGCGCCGGACAGGCCGGTGCCGGGTTCGCCGTGGTCGCCAACGAGGTGAGTGACCTGGCCCGGGAGGCGTCACGTGCCAGCGACGACGTGTCCGCCCGGATCGGGACGATCAGGGCGGACACGGCCAGCGCCATCGCGGCGATCGGCGAGACCGGCAAGGTGGTGCAGCAGATCAGCGACTACGCGGTCACGATCGCCACCGCGGTAGAGGAACAGACCGCCACCACGAACAACATGACCTTGGCGCTGTCGGAGGCGGCGGCGGGCACCGGCGAGATCGCAGGGAACATCGCGAACGTGGCGGCGGCCTCGCAGGCGATGACCGTCCGGACAAAATCGAGTCAAGACACCACCGACATCTTGGCCCACCTCGCCTTGGACCTGCGGTCGGTGGTCGCGGGCTTCGTACACTGACAGCGCTGTGGACCTCGGCCGTACAGCGCGACACGGGTCAGCAGGATCCGTTGCGTTGATGGTTTGCCCTGGTCAGGCTGGCTTGAACGGTGAAGGTATCGAACCCGTCGGCGTCCAGCCCGGCCGGCACGGTCGGCGTTCTCCGGTTCCGGTTCCCGCCCGACGTGATCATGATCGCGGTCCGGCTGTACCTGCGGTACAACCTCTCCTATTGCGACGTCGAGGAGCTCCTCATCGAGCGTGGTGTCGAGGCCGACCACGTCACCGTCTTCCGCTTGGTGCAACGGTTCACGCACCCACGACTACAAGCGGCACGGCACCACGAAACAGCCGCGGCAGGCAAACCCGGTGGCGGGTGACCACCCGGGGGTCTGGCACCCTGCTTTGTCGAATTATTTCGCCCGCAGGTCCGCGCTGAGGCGTTGGCCGGCACGTCCACCGAATTCACTCCTGGTCGGAGCCCAGTGCCGTCGAGATGAAGCGTTGGCGGTCGAGCAGCGCGCGTTCGACGCGGACCTCGGCCACTGTGCGGTCGCCGTCGGTGACGGTCACCTCGAAGGTCAGCTTCCGGCCGTCCACTTTGGCCAGGGTGGCCGTTGCGGCGACGGTCCGACCGACCGGGGTCGGAGCCTTGTGCTCGATCTCGGCCCGGGTGCCCACGGTGGTCACGCCGCCGGGGATCTGCCGGGCGGTGGCGGCCACCGTCGCGGCCTCGGCCAAGGCCAGCACGCGCGGCGTGGCCAGTACCGGAACGTCTCCCGAGCCGAGCGACTGGGCAGTGTCGGCATCGGTCACGGTCAACTCCACGCGGGCGCTCAGACCCGGGTTGAACTCCGGAAGCTCCATCCCCTCACCTTAGACCGCATCTCATTTGGGGTTATTGCTGGTCAGCAGGTCCAGCTTGACGGCGCGGCGATAGCAGATCAGGGCGCATGCCAGGCGCAGGAATCCGAGGAAGTGGGAACTCTTGTGTTCGTAGCGGCGGGCCAGGCGACGGAACCGGGTGACCCACTCCAGGCAGCGTTCGATGACGTAGCGGTGTCGACCGAGACGCTTTGATGACTCGATGCCCTTGCGGGCGATGCGACCCTTGATCCGGCGTCGGGCCAGGGCTTGGCGGCAGGACCGGTAGTCGTAGCCTTTGTCGCCGTGCAGCTTCGCTGGCCGCTTGCGGGGTCGTCCGACTGGCTGACGCACGCCGTAGATGCCGTCGACCACGTCTTCGAGCATCTTGTGGTCGTTGACGTTGGCAGCCGAGATGTCGGCGTGCAGCGGAAGCCCGTTCCGGTCACTGATCGCGTGGACCTTGGAGCCGGGCTTGCCGCGGTCTACCGGGCTCGGCCCCGTCAGATTCCCCCTTTTACCGCTCGAACGTGCATCGCGTCGATGCTCGCCCGCGACCAGTCGATCTGGCCGGCCGTGCCGAGCACGTCCAGCGTGGCTTGCTGCAGGGCGTCCATCACACCGACCTCGACCCACTCGGTGAACCGGCGGTGCGCGGTCGCCCGGGAGATCGGGAAGGACTCGGGCAGCGCGTCCCAGGGGCAGCCGGTCTGCAGCACGTACGTGATCGCGGCGAGCGCGGTCCGGTCGTCGATGCGTCGCCTGCCGCCGCCTTGATGCCTTTGCGGGTGCTCCGGCAGCAACGGCTTCGCCAGGCTCCACAACGCATCCGGGCAGAACTTCTCGACGTCACCCATGCCCGTACAACGAATGATCTTGCGCTACAACAACCCCAAACGAGACGCGGTCTTAGGCGGAGGGAGGCCGTTGCCAGTACGCGTCATCGGCGGCTGAATCGGCGCGCGGTGCCGGGTCGGACGACGCCGGCACTGGCGCCGGACCGGCAGGGCGGGGCACGTAGTCAAGAGGCGGCGCAGGGGCGGTCGACCCTGGTCCCGGCGGCTCGAAACTGGCCGGCGGTGCGGGAGCGGGCGGCGGGAAACCGGGCGTCCGCGCGGGGGTGGGCGGCTGCAGGCCGGCCGGTGGCCCGGAAGTGCGCGGCGCCGCCGGGCCGGAATCGGGCGTGCGTGAGGCGGGGGATGAGGTCGGCGCGGGGGCGGCGCCGCGGGCGAGCCGGGCCCGGACGGCCAGTTGGTCGGCCAGCAACCAGGCGTCCGCGGCGTCCCGGTCCCGGGCGATGCCGTGCCGCCCGCCGGCCGTGTCCGCGTATACCGTGGCCAGCCGGAACAGCCGCTGAACCGGGCCCTGTACGACCCGGACACTCTGCAACCGCTCGTACGGCACGATCGACAACTCCCGGGTCAGCACCCCCCACCGCGTGATCAGCACCTGATCGGTCAGCCCGACCCGGAAGTACTTGAGCGCGATGGGGTGCAGCCACCGGGCCCGCTCCGGCGGGGGGTAGGTCGGCAGGGCGAGCAGGTCCACGCCGGGCCACACGTCCCAGAGCAGCGCCCGCCCGGTCATCAGGTCGCCGACCGGCAGCAGGCGATCGGACCGCTTGGCGTCGCGCGAGTCCGGGTTGGCGACCCCGGCGATGTCCAGGCGCAGGGTCAGCCAGCGCCTCATCCGCCACAGCAGCGGCCAGGTGACGTGCACGGACTGAACCCGGTTGCGGGGCACCACCTGGCTGCGGGTCTCGGTGAGCCCGTACCGCAGGATCAACCGGCCGTCGGCATCACGGGCGAGGCGGAAGTCCCAGTCGCCGAGCACACGCCGGATCGGGTGCAGCAGCACACCGGCCATCGCGGTCACGGTGCTGGCGATCCCGATGAACGTCCAGGCGCCCTCGAGCACGGTCTGCGTGATCACGAACGCGACGCCGATCGGGATGAAGAAGGCCTGCGGGGTGAGCAGCTGGCTGGTCACCAGATCGCTGTTGGCGACACGCAACAACGGCCGTTCCGGGGCCGGCGGTGCCGCGGCTGCAGGTGTCTCCCCGGCGGCCATCCCGGGCGGACGACCGGCCAGCGCGAGCAGTCGCGTGCGCAGGGCAGCCGCGTCCTTGACCGTGAGGTACGCCAGGGGCGCCTCGGTCTTGCCCCCGCCGACCACCTCCAGCCGCAGCTCGGCCAGGCCGGTCAGCTGGGCCAGCAACGGCCGGCGCAGTTCGACCGACTGCAGCCGTTCCAGCGGAATGGCCCGGTTGCGGCGCCACAGCAGTCCGTCCTGGATGCGCAGTTCCTTGCCGACCACGTGGTAGCCGGTGTTGAGCCAGCCGACGACCGAGAAGACGACCACGATGACGGCGAGCGCGGCGATGCCGAGCACGAACCGTGCCAGCCCGACCTGGCCGAGGGTCTGCCAGCTGAGCGCGGCCACGATGACGGCGATCGACTTGGCGCCGTGCAGCAGCGGGCTGAGCGGATGCAGGCGGCGGCGCGGTTCCTGCTCGGCCGGGCGTGCCGGCGGGGGAGCCGGCCCGGCCGCGCCGGTGGCGGGCACGGTCACAGTCCTTCGGCCCGGTCCTCGCCGAGGGCGGTCAGCCGGTCGCGCAGCCGGGACGCCTCGTCCGGGGGCAGGCCCGGCACGCGCGCGTCGCTGGCCGCGGCGGCGGTGTGCAACTGCACGGTGGCCAGCCGGAACGCACGCTCCAGGGGTCCGGCGGTGACGTCGACGTACTGCATCCGGGCGTACGGGACGATGGACAGCCGGCGGACCAGCAGACCGTGCCGGACGATCAGGTCGTTGTCCCGCTCGGCGTACCCCCAGGCGTGCACCGCGCGGACGGTGACCCAGACCCGCCAGACGGTCAGCAGCACCACGGCGCCGATGCCGGCGAGCCAGGCCCAGTGCCGGACGAGGGCGTAGCCGACGACGAGGGCGGCGATGAGCACGGCCGAGGTGCTGAGCCGGGCGATGAGCTCCACTGTGATCAGCTTGGGCGACACCGGCCGCCACGCGACGGTGTTCGGCCAGGGCTCGAGGGCGCTCGGGGCGGTCACACCTGAAGAGCCTAGGAGATCGGCGCCTCGGTTGACGACGGGAACGGCGACACCTCTCGCAGGAAGCCCCGCACCTCGAGGAAGTCACCCAGGGATCGACGGTGCTCGTCGCAGGCCAGCCACGTCTTCCGGTACTCGGGCACGTGAAGCTTCGGGTTGTTCCACCGCAGCGCCCACACGGCCGCCGCGCGACACCCTTTCGCGCTGCACCGGGGCTCAAGTTCAGAGAACATCCCCACAAACCTAGCCACGCCCCCGCCACCACGGCCAAGCCCACCATGCCGGGGAATTGTGGCCGAGCCCGCCGCGGCGGCGCCTAGCGCCCGAGCCCGCCGTGGCGGCACATGGTCCCGCGCCCGCCGTGGCGGCACATGGTCCCGCGCCCCCGATGGCCGCGCCCACCGCACCGCGGGGCGTCCGGGGGCTCGGCCCCCGGAGCAAGAATGCGGAATACCCCCGGTCCGCGCACTCCGCGGACATGGGGATCCTAGGTATTACGCCGGGCGACCACGGGGGAAGTCGCCCGGCGCGATGCCGATGTTACACGGGGGGTCGGCTGTGGCGTCCACCCCGCGCTCGGTGCCCGTTGAGTCAGATCGCGCGCAAAGATCGACTCGCATGGGACCCGTGCGGCGCGTATTGCGCCCTTGCCGGTTTGCTCTCAGGTGGGTCGTGTAAGTCTTGAGGGGACCGGCGGTTGCGCCGGCGGACCCAAGACTTCGCAGTGGAGGACCGGTGGCCCAGCCGACCACGCCCGACAACCGCCCCGACCGCGAGGGCGCGCCGGTGACCCCGGCCGCAGGACGCGTCCCAGCTGGAGCGGGCGATGTTCGAGGTCAAGCGGGTCATCGTGGGCCAGGACCGGATGGTCGAGCGGATGTTCGTGGCGCTGCTGGCGCGCGGCCACTGCCTGCTCGAGGGTGTGCCCGGGGTGGCCAAGACGCTCGCCGTGGAGACGCTGGCCAGGGTCGTCGGCGGGACGTTCTCCCGGGTCCAGTTCACGCCCGACCTGGTGCCGGCCGACATCGTCGGCACCCGGATCTACCGGCAGTCGAGCGAGAAGTTCGACGTCGAGCTGGGCCCCGTCTTCGTCAACTTCCTGCTCGCCGACGAGATCAACCGGGCGCCGGCGAAGGTGCAGTCGGCGCTGCTCGAGGTGATGGCCGAGCACCAGGTGTCGATCGGCGGCCAGACGCACGAGGTGCCCGACCCGTTCCTGGTGATGGCCACGCAGAACCCGATCGAGCAGGAGGGCGTGTACCCGCTGCCCGAGGCGCAGCGCGACCGGTTCCTGATGAAGATCCTGGTGGGCTACCCGACCGACGCCGAGGAGCGGGAGATCGTCTACCGGATGGGTGTCAGCCCGCCGGAGCCGACGCCGGTCTTCACCCCGGCCGACCTGCTCGGCATTGCAGCGCCGGGCGGACCAGGTGTTCGTGCACAACGCGCTGGTCGACTACACGGTCCGGCTGGTGCTGGCCACCCGCGCGCCGGCCCAGCACGGCATGCCCGACGTCGCCCAGCTGATCCAGTACGGCGCCAGCCCGCGCGCGTCGCTCGGCATCGTCCGGGCCTACCCGGGCGCTGGCCCTGCTGCGCGGCCGCGACTACGCGCTGCCGCAGGACGTGCAGGACATCGCGCCGGACATCCTGCGGCACCGGCTGGTGCTCAGCTACGACGCGCTGGCCGACGACATCCCGGCCGACCACATCGTGGCCCGGATCATGCAGACGGTTCCGATGCCGCAGGTGGCGTCCCGTCAGGGCGCCTCGCCCAACGGCGCGCAACCGGCCCCCGTCGGCGGCCAGCCCGCGGGTGCGGGCTGGCCGGGACAACCGTGACCCAGACCGCCGGCCCGGAGCGTTCCGAGGCTGTCCTGTCACGGCTGCAGCTGCTGGTCACCCGCAAGCTCGACGGGCTGCTGCAGGGCGACTACGTGGGTCTGCTGCCCGGTCCGGGCACCGAGGCCGGCGAGTCGCGGGAGTACCGGCCGGGCGACGACGTGCGCCGGATGGACTGGCCGGTCACCGCCCGGACGACCACCCCGCACGTCCGCCGGACCGTCGCCGACCGCGAGTTGGAGACCTGGCTGGCCGTCGACCTGTCGGCCAGCCTCGACTTCGGCACCGCGCAGTGGCTCAAGCGTGACCTGGTGGTGGCGGCCGCCACGGCGATGGCCCACCTGACCGTCCGCGGCGGCAACCGGATCGGCGCCGTCGTCGGCACCGGCCCCGGCATCCCGGCGCCGGCCGGCGGGTCCCGATGGCGGCGCCGCCACCCGGAGGCCGAGGCCGCCGCCCTCACGCCGTCGGTCGTACGGCTGCCCGCCCGGCCCGGCCGCAAGGAGGCCCAGGGCCTGGTCCGGGCGATCGCGCAGACGCCCGTCCGGCCCGGCCGCGCCGACCTGGGCGCCCTGATCGACCGCTGAACCGGCCGCCGCGCCGCCGCGGCGTGGCCGTCGTCATCTCCGACTTCCTGGCGCCGGTGGACCAGTGGTCGCGGCCGATCCGCAAGCTCGGCGTCCGGCACGACGTGCTCGCGGTCGAGGTCGTCGACCCGCGCGAACTCGAACTGCCCGACGTCGGCGTGCTCGCGCTGGCCGACCCGGAGACCGGCGACGCTGCACGAGGTGCAGACCGCCGACCCGAAGCTGCGCCGCAACTACGCCGAGGCCGCCGCCGCAGCAACGCGGCGAGATCGCCCGGACGCTGCGCGCCGCCGGCGCCGCCCACCTGCGCCTGCGTACCGACACCGACTGGCTGCTGGACATCGTCCGGTTCGTCGCCGCCCAACGCCACGCTCGCACCCGGGGGACCACCCGATGATCCGTTTCCTGCAGCCGTGGTGGCTGCTCGCGCTGCTGCCGGTCCTCGCGGTCGCCGGGGTGTACGTCTGGCGGCAGTTCCGCCGCCGCAGCGTACGCCATGCGGTTCACCAACGTCGACCTGCTGCGCACCCTGGCCCCGCGCGGGCTGGGCTGGCGCCGGCACGCCGCGGCCGGGGCCTTCCTGCTGTCGCTGGTGGCCCTGGGCAGTGCGATGGCCCGTCCGTCGGTGGACCACAAGGAGCCGCTGGAGCGGGCCACGGTGATGCTGGCCATCGACGTGTCGCTGTCGATGCAGGCCGACGACGTGGCGCCCGACCCGGATCCAGGCGGCGCAGGAGGCGGCCAAGGAGTTCGTCAACGAGCTGCCGCCGACCTACAACCTGGGGCTGGTGTCGTTCGCGAAGTCGGCCAACGTGCTGGTGTCGCCGACCAAGGACCGCGCCTCGGTGATCGCCGGGATCGACGGCCTGGCGCTGGCCGAGGCCACCGCGACCGGGGAGGCCGTGTTCACGTCGCTGGACGCGATCCGCTCGGTGCCCGCGGACGGCGCCAACGGTGCCCCGCCGGCCCGGATCGTGCTGCTGTCCGACGGGTACCGGACGTCCGGCCGGTCGATCGAGGACGCGGCGGCCGCGGCGTCGTCGGCCAACGTGCCGGTGTCGACGATCGCCTTCGGCACCGACACCGGCGTGGTCGACATCCGCGGCCAGTTGCAGCGGGTGCCGGTCGACCGGCTGTCGCTGCAGCAGCTGGCCGACAGCACGAAGGGCTACTTCTACCAGGCCGCCTCGGTGAGCGAGCTCAAGAAGGTGTACGAGGACATGGGCAGCTCGATCGGCCACCAGACCGAGGCCCGCGAGGTGACCCAGTGGTACGCGGGGGCCGCGCTGCTGTTCGGGCTGTGCGCGGCCGCGATGAGTCTGCTGTGGACGTCCCGCCTGCCGTAGCGGGACGGGCCGTCAGGGGGTGCTGTGCACCAGGACGAAAAGGACGAGCACCCAGGCGGCGGCGATCGTGAAGCTCAGCGGGGCGACGAAACGGTTCATCGGACAAGAACCTTCCGTGGTGACGGTGGGCTGGGGGAGAGCGCACACATTCACGTCGCGGCCGGCACCCGGCTTCCGTCGTCGCGGCGCGCACGACAGCACCGGGTCATCGCCGAGCGGAACCGGTGGGAGCGGGTGGTGGGGAGTCAGCGGTCAGACGCTGACAGCGGCCCGGCCACGACTAGGAGGATCGCTATCTCGCACAGCGATCACCTCCCGAAGTCGATCGAAACAGCCGTCCGGAACCGGTCGGTCCGCCGCGGGAGAGACCCCCTGCGGGAGAACCGTAGAGGAGCGTACCCCTTAAACCAAACTTAATGTGCGGGGGCACGCCGCAACCCGTCCGCGCCGCCAGGACGGCCGATGCCGGTTGCGGAGCGGTCGGCGCGCGACGTCCGGCAGGCGCCGCACGTCGGTCACCAGCGGTGACCGCGCGACACGCGCGATCCGGTCCGGCCACCACGGTGCGCCGCGGGCGAACCGGGCCGATAGTCTCCATTCCCAGCAGGTTGCGGCCGGTTATCAGGGCGCCGTGCCCCTGCGGTGCCGTCGGGCACCTCTACCCGGGTATGAGAAGGAGCTCGCGTTGGCGCGGACCGTGCTGGTCACCGGAGGCAACCGTGGCATCGGACTGGCCATCGCCCGGGCGTTCGCCGCGCAGGGCGACCGGGTGGCGGTGACGCATCGCGGCACCGGCGCGCCCGACGGGTCTGTTCGGGGTGCAGTGCGACATCACCGACCCGGCGGCCGTCGACGCCGCCTTCGGGACGTGGAGGCCGAGTTCGGCCCGGTCGAGGTGCTGGTCGCCAACGCCGGCATCACCGACGACACGCTGCTGCTGCGGATGAGCGAGGACCAGTTCACCCGGGTGCTGGACACCAACCTGACCGGGGCCTTCCGGTGTGCCAAGCGGGCCAGCGCGAAGATGCTGCGGGCCGCGCTGGGGCCGGATGATCTTCATCTCCTCGGTGGTCGGGCTGTACGGCGGGCCGGGGCAGGTCAACTACGCCGCGAGCAAGGCCGGTCTGGTCGGCATGGCCCGGTCGATCACCCGCGAGCTGGGCAGCCGCAACATCACCGCGAACGTGATCGCGCCCGGGTTCATCGACACCGAGATGACCGACGTGCTGCCGGAGGAGCGCAAGGCCGAGGTCCTGAAGGCGATCCCGGCCGGGCCGGCTGGCCCATCCGGACGAGGTGGCGGCGGCCGCGGTGTTCCTCGCCGGCGACGCGGCGGCGTACATCATCGGGTGCGGTCATCCCGGTCGACGGCGGCCTGGGCATGGGCCACTAGATCGCAGGAGGAAGATCAGTGTCTGGACTGCTGGCCGGTAAGCGGCTGCTCGTCACCGGGGTCATCACCGACGCGTCGATCGCCTTCTCGGTGGCGAAGACTGGCCCAGGAGAACGGCGCGACCGTGGTGCTGACCGGCTTCGGCCGGCTGTCGCTGGTCGAGCGGATCGCCAAGCGGCTGCCCGAGCCGGCGCCGGTGATCGAGCTCGACGTGACGAGCCAGGAGCACCTGGACTCGCTCGCCGGGCAAGGTCCGCGAGCACGTCGACGGGCTGGACGGCGTGGTGCACTCGATCGCGTTCGGGCCGCAGAGCGTGCTGGGCGGCGAGTTCCTCAACGCCGGCTGGGACGACGTGGCGACGGCGCTGCAGGTGTCGACGTACTCGTACAAGTCGCTGGCCACCGCCTGCCTGCCGCTGATGAGCGCGGGTGGCAGCATCGTCGGCCTGACCTTCGACGCCACCAAGGCGTGGCCGGTGTACGACTGGATGGGCGTGGCCAAGGCCGGCCTCGAGTCGGCGTCCCGCTACCTCGCGCTGCACCTGGGCAAGCAGGGCATCCGCAGCAACCTGGTCTCGGCCGGTCCGCTGCGCACCATGGCGGCCAAGTCGATCCCCGGGTTCGAGCAGGTTCGAGGAGGCCTGGGCCGAGCGGGCGCCGCTGGGCTGGGACCTCACCGACCAGGAACCGGCCGCCCGGGCGGTGCTGCGCCCTGCTGTCCGACTGGTTCCCGGCCACCACCGGGGAGATCGTGCACGTCGACGGCGGGTACCACGCCTTGGGCGCGTAGGGCCGGGTGCACGCCGCCGGGCCGTCCAGGGGAGGATGGACCGGTGGCGTACGACGCATTCGTGCTGCTCTCCTTCGGCGGACCCGAGCAGCCCGACGACGTGATGCCGTTCCTGCGCAACGTGACGCGCGGGCGCGGCGTCCCCGACGAACGGCTGGCCGAGGTGGCCGAGCACTACCACCACTTCGGCGGCGTGTCGCCGATCAACCAGCAGAACCGTGACCTGCTGGCCGCGGTCGAGCCGTTCGCCGCCACGGCCTGCCCGAGTACTGGGGCAACCGGAACTGGGAGCCGATGCTCGCCGACACCGTGGCGCAGATGCGCGACGACGGCGTGACCTCGCGCTCTGGGCTTCGCCACCAGCGCGTACGGCGGCTACTCGTCCTGCCGCCAGTACTGGGAGGACATCGCCGCCGCCCGGGCCAAGGTCGGGCCGGGCGCGCCCGAGATCGCCAAGCTGCGGCAGTTCCACGACCATCCCGGGTTCGTCGCAGCCCGCATGCCGACGCCGTACGGGCGGCTCTGGGTCACCTGGAGCCGGCGCGGCGGGCGACCACCCGGCTGGTGTTCACCGCCCACTCGATCCCGGTGTCGATGGCCGAGACCGCGGGCCCGCACGGCGGCCGCTACACCGATCAGCTCACCGAGACGGCCGGCCTGGTGCACGCCGCGGCCGCGCCCGATCTGACCTGGGACCTGGTCTGGCAGAGCCGCTCCGGGCCGCCGCAGGTGCCGTGGCTCGAGCCGGACATCAACGACCATCTGGCCGCGCTGGCCGACCAGGGTGTCACCGACGTGGTGGTCAGCCCGATCGGGTTCGTCTCCGACCACCTCGAGGTGATCTGGGACCTCGACAACGAGGCCGCCGACACTGCCGGCCAAGCTCGGTCTGGGTTACGCCCGCGCCGGCTACGCCCGGCACCGACCCCCGGTTCGTCGCCATGGTCCGCGAACTGGTTCTGGAGCGAACCGCCGACCAGCCCCGGGAACGACTCGGTACGCTCCCGATCTGGGACGTCTGCCCCGCCGACTGCTGCGCGGCACCCGCCCGACGACGCTGAGAGAGGCTCGCCATGTCCGAGCGCAAGGCGATCGAGAGCTGGCTGACCGACATGGACGGAGTGCTCGTCCACGAGGGCGAGCCGGTGCCCGGGGCGCCCGAGTTCGTCGGCCGAAGATGCAGGCGTCGGGCAAGCCGTTCCTGATCCTGACCAACAACTCCATCTACACTCCCCGCGACCTGCAGGCCCGGCTGCTCCGGATGGGCATCGAGGTGCCGGAGCGGTCGATCTGGACCTCCGCGCTGGCCACCGCCCAGTTCCTGGCCGACCAGCGCCCGGGCGGTACGGCGTACGTGATCGGCGAGGCCGGGCTGACCACGGCGCTGCACGCGGTCGGCTACGTGCTCGACGACTACGAGCCCGACTACGTGGTGCTGGGGGAGACCCGGACGTACAGCTTCGAGGCGATCACCAAGGCGATCCGCCTGATCGACGCCGGCGCCCGGTTCATCTGCACCAACCCGGACGCCACCGGGCCGTCCAACGAGGGCGCGCTGCCCGCCGCCGGTTCCGTCGCGGCGATGATCTCCAAGGCCACCGGGGTCGAGCCGTACTTCGTGGGCAAGCCCAACCCGATGATGATGCGCTCGGCGCTGAACACCATCGAGGCGCCACTCGGAGAGCACCGCGATGATCGGCGACCGGATGGACACCGACGTGCTGTGCGGGCTGGAGGCCGGACTGGAGACGATCCTGGTGCTCACCGGCATCAGTCGACCCGCGAGGAGAGCGAGCGGTACCCGTACCGCCCCTCCCGCATCGTCGACAGCGTGGCCGACCTGATCGCGAGATCTGAGGGCTCGTCAGCGATCCGCCGGCGGAACGGCCCGTCGGGCGGCGAGCGCCGCCTGGTCCCGGACCGTGAAGCGGTAGTGGTCGCACTCCTCGGTCATCACGACGGCGAGGCAGTCGGCCACCACCCGCGGTTCGTCCGGATAACCGGGGGCAGGGGACAGCCGGACGGGGCGGCCCAGGTCGGCGTCGGACAGGCCGTCCACCATCGCCCGTACGGTCGCCATGCGTCCGGCCCGGACCGCGGCCACCTCCGCGTACGACGGGCGGGCGTCCAGGTCGAGGCCGAGCGCGGCGGCGTCGGCCGGGCGATAGGCGCTCTGTGGCAGCCCGTACGGGTGGAACGGATTCTCCTGGTCCAGAATCGTGCGCGCGGCCCAGGAGTCGGTGATGAAGATCAGGTGACGGAGCGTCTCCACGTAGGACCACTCGCCGTCCACCCGCTCGTTTGGCACCACCACGTCCACGGACGACCAGAGGCGCTCCACGGTGTCCCACATGGCCCGGAAACCGTCGGCGTCCCGGATCGACCTCAGCTGGACGCGTTCCGGGTGGCGCCGGTCCAGTTCGGACTCGACGTACGCGGTGACGTCGACGCCGTTGACGACGAGATGCTCGATCCAGCCGGAGATCTCCACGTCGGCCACCGTGCCGTCCACGATCCGTACGCCCCGCAGGTCGCAGTCGACGAACCGGGCGCCGCGCAGATCGGCCACGGTGAACTCGCCGCCCGAGAACCGGTCGTCCGGTGGGTGGAAGCCGGCCGACCAGCGGTGCGGACCGTACGACGGCTCGCTCACCGGCTCGCACCCTGGAAGAACCGCGCAGCGACCTCGGTGTGCAGGCTGAACGCCAGCTCCTGGGGGCCGTCCAGGACCGCCAGCCCGAGCGTCTCGTCGGTGGGGGTGAAGTCGGGCAGCCCGTCGATCGGCGGCAGCAGGCCGAACACCAGCAACGTCCCGTCCGGGGCGCTGAGCGTGTCGTACAGGCGGACCGCCCGCGGGTCGGCGGCCAGTCCGGTCTCCTCGGCCAGCTCCCGGACCGCCGCCTCCGGCCACGTCTCGCCGACCTCGACGTGCCCGCCGGGCAGCGCCAGCCGGCCGCGCCCGGGCTCAATGCCGCGGCGGACGGCGAGCAGCCCGCCGCCGACCGGCTGCACCGTGACCGCCACCGGTTTCGGGTTCAGGTAGCTGACCTCGCCGCACGCGGCACACCGCCGTGGCCACGGTTGACCCGGCGTGAACCGGGCGCCGCAGAACGTGCAGTGCGCGTACCGGTCGGGCATGCCTACGGGCGCAACGGGGAGTTGCAGGCGGCCACCAGGGCCTGGCGGCAGGCGGTGGTCAGCGGGCGCAGCGCCGCGTCCCGTTGCTGGGCCTCGTACCCGTTGACCGCGCCGCCGGGCGCGCTGTGCTCGGCCAGCGCCAGCACCTGGTCGAGAACGCTCGCCCGGGCGAACAGCCGGCGGGCCCGCGGGTCGTACCCGGGCGGCAATGTGCGCCGTAGCTTTCCGGCCGGCGCAACGCCTGCAGCGCCCCGGCCAGCTCGGGCCGCCACTGGGCGACGTCCAGCCGGGTCAGCTGGGTCGTCGCCTCGGCCAGCGCGGTCGCCAGCTCGGCTCTCGGCCTCGGCCGCGCCGATCTGGAAGCCCGGCCGGTAGTCGGTCACCGGGTACCACCGCCAGAGCACCGTCTCGAACTCCATGCCGGAGCCGGAGGTGTGCCGCCGGACCTCGGGCACCAGGCCGAACGTCGGCGTCATCACGGCCTCGCCGGCCAGCAGCGCGGCGCCGGTCAGCTCGCCCGGGCCGGGCAGCCCGCGCGGGTCGCCGGGAGCGGGCAGCACCAGCCGGATCTCGTCGGGGTGCCAGCTTGGCGAACAGCGGCAGGGCCTGCGCTCAGCGGCACGTCGGTCCAGGTGCCGGGAGCGTCGGCGACGAGGTGTTTCCTCGTCACCGGCGATCTCGTCGGCAAGGTCGTCGAACGGCACCAGGCCGGCACGCCAGGCGCGTACCCAGGCAACGAACCGGGTCGATCGGCGCGCGGTCAGGGTCGCCGCATCCGCTGCGGGAGACATGCGGCAAGGGTACGTGGCATCCGGCACGCCTTGTCTCGGCCGGAGCGTCGCTCGTCGCGTGTCCCACCGTCACGGGTTACCGTGCCGTTCATGTACTCCGGACGACGTGCTCGGCCTCCGACTGGCGGCGCCGGAAGGCGATGCCCGAGGTGGACGCGGAACGCGACCTGGTGGTCGAGGACGCCGACTCGGGCTTCTGCGGCGCGGTGGTCGGGTTCGAACTCGGCGCGGTGGTGCTCGAGGACCGGCACGGCAAGCGGCGCAACTTCCCGCTGGAACCGGCCGCGTTCCTGCTCGACGGCCAGGTGGTGACGCTGCGCAAGCCGGCCGCGGCGCCGGTGCCGGCCGCCGCGGAAGGTCACCGCGTCCGGCTCGCTCGCCGTCGGCCACGTCCCGGCGCAGGTGGCCAAGGCCAGCCGGATCTGGGTCGAGGGCATCCACGACGCCGCCCTGGTCGAGCGGATCTGGGGCGACGACCTGCGCATCGAGGGCGTGGTGGTGGAGCCGCTGGACGGCATCGACGAGCTCGCCGCGGCCGTACGGGCGCTTCGCGCCCGGCCCGTCGGCCGCAGACTCGGGCGTGCTCGTCGACCACCTGGTGCCGGGCTCCAAGGAGAGCCGCATCGTGGCCGCCGTGACCTCCCCGTACGTCCTGGTCACCGGCCACCCGTACGTGGACGTCTGGCAGGCGGTGAAGCCGCAGCGGGTGGGCCTGCGCGCGTGGCCGGTCATCCCGCGCGGGCAACCCTGGAAGGAAGGCGTGTGCGCGGCCGTCGGGCGTCCGCGAGCCGGCCGACATGTGGCGGCGCATCCTCGGGTCGGTGCCAGCTCCTACAAGGACGTCGAGACGCCGCTGATCAACTCGATGGAACGCCTGATCGACTTCGTCACCGACCTGATGGGGCTGGGTCTCAGGCCAGGTGCGCCGGATCCCGGTTGAAGACGAACGTCGCGATGTCGAGCGCGGTCGACCGCCCCGTCCACGGCCGCGGCGGACGCTGCAGGAGCTCGCCGTCGTTCTGGCCGGCCACGCCGCGCCACCGGTCCGGCGCCTCGCGGACGAACCGCCAGGCCGCCGCGCCCGGCCGTCCGAGCGCTGTCATCACCAGCTCGGCGCCCGTCGCGGCCGGATCTCGTACTCCCGGCCCATCCACCACCAGCGGCCGGTCAGCTCGGCCGCCTCGCCGGCGTCGGCGGCGCCGGCGGGCCGCCAGGGCGGCGGCAGCGCCGGCTCGGCGTCCAGCACCGCGGTCAGCACCTCCAGGCCGACCTCGCCGATGCCGCCGCCGGCAGGGTGTACGCGTTGGCGAACACGATCACCCCGGTCCGGCTCCGGCCGGTGCACCGCGAGGATGCGCCACGTACCCGGGCATCGAGCCGCCGTGGCCGGCGAACACCCGCTCGCCCACCCGGAACAGCTGCGGGCCCAGCCCGTGCCCGGCGGTCCACGACTCGAGGTCGCTGATCGCGACCGGGGTGCACATCTCGTCGACCGTCTCCCGGCCAGAGCACGGCCGGCGCCGGGTCGGCCAGGAACGCCGCCCACTTCGCCATGTCGGTCACCGTCGACCAGAGCTGCCCGGCCGGCGCCATCGCGCCCGCGTCGGTGCCGGGGCTCCTCGTGCAGCGGCCGTCCAGTGCGTGCACGACGTAGCCCGCGGGCGAACGGCTCGACCGGCGCGTACGTGGTGCGCTTCATGCCCAGCGGGTCGCAGCACCCGCTTGGCGACCAGCGACGCCCAGGTCTCCCCGGTGACCCGCTGCAGCACCGCCCCGAGCAGCCCGTACGCCAGGTTGGAGTAGTGGTAGCGCCCGGCACGGCGGCGCCGGCACTGCTTGTCGAACGCCAGTTCGGCCAGCAGCTGGTCGGCGTCGCCGCCGGCGGTGCGCTCCCACCACGGCGCCGTCCGGCTCGCGCTGCAGGCCGGAGACGTGGCCGAGCAGCTGGCGCAGCGTCACCCCGCCGATCGGCGGTGCCCGGCAGGTGCCGGTAGAGCAGGTCGTCGAGCGCGAAGAAGCCCTCGTCGCGCAGCTGCATGACCATGCGTCGCGGTCATCGTCTTGGTGATCGAGCCGAGGCGGTACTGCGTCTTCGGGTCGGGCCTGCGGCTGCTCGCCGGCGCCGGTGAAGTGCAGCACCGCGCGGTCGCGGACCACGGCCAGCGGCGAGCGACGGCGACGCGGCCCGCGGACTGCGCGCGGGCGGCGATCTCGTCGACCCGGCGGACGGTCTCGGGCAGCAGCGACACGGTTCAGCCTTCCGACGGGGGTCTGAACGGGCGACGAGCTATTCCGTCTAACGTGGCGGCCCGATGATATGGCTACGCGGAAAACCGGCGTCGCACGTACGTGCGCGAGCGTGTCACGATCGGTGATGTGGAAGCCGTCCTGTGGATCGTGCTCGGCGGTCGCCCTCGGCGATCGCCGAGGCTCTTCACCGGTCACCTTCGTTCATCATCATGTTCGCGGTCGGCGCGCTGGCCGCGGCCGGCGTCGGCCGCCCTCGGCGGCGCCGCTTCTGCTCCAGGTCGATCGTCTTCGCGCTGGTGTCCGGCGCTGTCGGTCGCGGCCCTGCGCCCGATCATCGTCCGGCACGCTCAAGAGCTGCCTGGAGACCGGCGACACCCCGTTCGGCATCGACGGCCATCGAGGGCACGCACGGCACCGTGCTGGAGGAGGTCGACGGCGATCGCGGCATGATCAAGATCGACGGCGAGATGTGGCAGGCCCGGTCGTTCGACGGCAACGAGAAGTACCTGCCCGGCGAGCGCGTCCGGGTGATCAAGGTCAAGGGCGCCACCGCCATCGTGTGGCGTGACGACCTGCCGATATCGATATCGTAGAGAGGCGCCATGGAAGCAATTCGTCGGCGTGGTGATCCTGGTCATCGCGATCTTCGTGGTCATCACGCTGCGTCCGATCCGTCCGCGTCGTCCCGCAGCAGCGGATGGACGTCGTCGAACGGCTGGGCAAGTACAAGCGGACCCTCAACCCGGGCCTGAACCTGCTGGTCCCGTTCGTCGACGCGGTACGCACCAAGGTGGACATGCGCGAGCAGGTGGTCAGCTTCCCGCCGCAGCCGGTGATCACCTCCGACAACCTGGTCGTGTCGATCGACACGGTGCTGTACTTCAAGGTCGTCGACCCGGTGCGGGCCACGTACGAGATCTCCAACTTCCTGCAGGCCATCGAGCAGCTGACGGTCACCACGCTGCGGAACGTCATCGGCTCGCTCGACCTGGAGCGCGCGCTGACCAGCCGCGAGGAGATCAACCGGCACCTGTCCAGCGTGCTCGACGAGACCACCGGCCGGTGGGGCATCAAGGTCACCCGGGTCGAGATCAAGGCGATCGAGCCGCCGCCGAGCATCCGCGACTCGATGGAGAAGCAGATGCGCGCCGAGCGGGAACGGCGCGCCACGATCCTGAACGCCGAGGGCCACAAGCAGGCGGCGATCCTCACCGCCGAGGGTGAGAAGCAGTCCGCAGGTGCTGCGCGCCGACGGTGACCGGCAGGCCCGCATCCTGCAGGCCGAGGGCCAGGCCAAGGCCATCCGCACGGTCTTCGACGCCATCCACAGCGCCAACCCGTCCCAGAAGGTGCTGGCCTACCAGTACCTGCAGGCGCTGCCGCAGATCGCCAACGGCACGGCGAACAAGGTCTGGATCGTGCCGACCGAGCTGATCCAAGGCCCTGGAAGGGCATCGGCGGCGCGCTCGGGGGCCTGGCCAACATGGTCGGCGACATCCCCAAGGCGGGCGTGGACGCGGCCGCGGTCGAGCGCGAGGCGGTCGAAGCGGCCGAGGCCGCGGCGGCCGAGGCGCGGAAGGTCGACGACGCCGTCCGCGCGGCCGAGGCCCAGGTGTCCGGCGACCAGGGCCAGCTCAACGGGTCGTCGAGCCCGGCGATCGGTTCCGGCCCGCTGCCGGCGCCCGAGACGGTGCCGCCGGCGGCGGCGCTGGGCAGTGCGGACTACAACGGCGCGGGTGAGCCCGAACGCGCCTGACATACGTGCGGCACCACGGCTGGGACTGAACATCAGTCCCAGCCGTCCCACTTTGGGCGTTTCGCGTCCGTCCGGGCCGTCCATTTGCGATCCTGCTGTCAGAACTTCCCGACCGGTGCCCCCGGGCCGCTCGGCTCAATTGCCCTGAGCATGAGGCGGCGCCATGAGCATCAGCCAGCACCAGACGGCCAGCGGACGTCCGCTGCGGGTCGCGCCGGCCTGGGTCGGCGGCGCTGCCGCCGCCGACGATCACCGGCTGCCGGTACGCGACGCGGTGTGGATCTGGTCGGTCCGCCGGTACGCCCGGATCGCGCTCTGGGCGCTTCCGGTCTCCGCCCTGCTGTACGGGTGGTCCGCGCTCGGGGTCGCCACCCCGCCCGGCCCGCTGCTCGTCCGGCTGGCCGCCGGCTGGCTGAGCTCCGTCGCCATGATCGCCCTGACCGGACTGCTGGCCGGCTCCCGCGCCCGCCGCCCCGCGCTGGCCGGACTGCTCGTCGGACTGGCCGGTTCGGTCTTGCTGCTCCCGGTGATGGCCCTGCCGCCCGGCGTCGGCCCGGACGGCCTGCCCGTCACCGCCGCCCAGGTGCACACGCTCGCCCTGGTCGCGTCCGCGGTCACCGGCGCCGGATGGTTGCTGCTGGGCTGGGCGGTGTTCCGCTCCAAGCTCGTCAACCCGGCCGACGGCGTGCTGCTGATGCTGGCCGCGGTGTCCATCGGCGCCGGCTCGTACGCCATCCGCCCGCTGCCCACGGTGGGCGCGCTGCTGCTGCTCGCGGCCGGCATGGGACTGGCCTGGACCGGCAACCGGCTCGTACCCCGCACCTGACGTGGTGGCATGCTCCTTCCGACGGCGATCCCGCGGAACGGAGTAGCGATGACCAAGGTGGTGGCGGACATCTCGGTGTCCCTGGACGGGTTCGTCGCCGGACCGGGCGCGGACGTCGAGGCCCTGCACCGGTGGGCGTTCGACGGCGACGTGACCGACCGTGAGGTGCTCGCCGAGGCCACCGGCGCCACCGGGGTGGTGATCATGGGACGGCGGCTGTACGACATCGTCGACGCGCCCGGCGGCTGGTCGGACGAGGTGGGCTACGGCGCCGGTCTCGCCGCGCAGCCGCCGGTGCTCGTGGTCACCCGGACGCCGCCGGAGTCCACGCGGCTCGCCGACCGGTTCACGTTCGTCGTCGACGGGATCGGCAGCGCCGTGTCGAAGGGCATCGCGATGGCCGACGAGCGCGACGTCGTGGTGATGGGCGGGGCCGCGGTGATCCGGGGCGCGCTCGACGCCGGCCTGCTGGACGAGCTGCGGCTGCACCTGGCGCCGGTGATCCTCGGCGGCGGCACCCCGCTGTTCACGGGACAGCAACCCCGGACGCTCCGGCAGATCCACGTGCGGGTCTCCGGCCACGCCACCCACCTGACGTACCGGGTCGACTGACTTGGTCCTCGACGTCACCGACCCGGACGACGAGCGGCTCGGCGACTACCGGGCGCTCACCGACCTCGAGCTGCGGACCCGGTGGGAGCCGCCGAACGGGCTGTTCATCGCCGAGGGCGAGCTGGTGCTGCGGCGGGCGCTGCGGGCCGGGTACCGTCCCCGGTCGTACCTGGTCGACGCCAAGCGCGCCGGCCAGCTGGGCGACCTGGCCTCTTCCGGCGCGCCGGTGTACGCCGCCACGCCCGCGGTGCTGTCCGCGGTGACCGGCTTTCACGTGCACCGGGGCGTACTCGCCTCGTTCCATCGCAAGCCGTTGTCGACGGCGTCCGAGGTGCTGGCGGCGGCGCACCGGGTGGCGATCCTGGAGGACGTCAACAACCACACCAACATCGGTGCGGTCTTCCGCGGCGCGGCGGCGCTCGGCGTGGACGCGGTGCTGCTGTCGCCGACCTGCGCCGACCCGCTCTACCGCCGGAGCGTACGGGTGAGCATGGGTGAGGTCTTCGCCGTGCCGTACGCCCGGATCGAACCCTGGCCGGACGGCCTGGACCAGGTCCGTCAGGCCGGGTTCACCGTGCTGGCGCTGACCCCCGACCCCGGCGCCGTCCCGCTGCAGCGTCTCGGGCCCGCGCCCCGCGCCCGGTCGGCGCTGCTGCTCGGCGCCGAAGGCCCCGGCCTGTCGAAGCAGGCCCTGGCGGCCAGTGACGTTCCGGTGAAGATCCCGATGCGCCGGGGCGTCGACTCACTCAACGTGGCCGCCGCGGCGGCCGTCGCCTTCTGGGAGCTGAGCCGTGCCGACGATCCGGACTGACCGCCTGATCCTGCGCCCCTGGCGGGACGACGACATCGAGCCGTGGGCGGCCATGAACGCCGACCCCGCCGTCCGGGAGTTCTGGCCCGACCGACTGACCCCGTCCCAGGCGGCCGAGCAGGTCGAGGCGTTCGCCGGCGACCTCGAGCGCCGCGGGTGGGGGTGGTGGGCGGTCGAGGTGGCGGCCACCGGGCGGTTCGCCGGCATGGCCGGCATCGACCCGACGGACGACGACGCGCCCTTCGACGGCATCGAGGCCGGTTGGCGGCTCGCCCGGGAGGCGTGGGGTCACGGGTACGCCACCGAGGCCGCCCGGGCCGCCGTCGACCACGGCTTCGACCAGCTCGGCCGGAGCGAGATCTACGCCATCGCGGTGGCCGGCAACGAGCGCTCGTTCGCCGTGATGCGCCGCCTCGGCATGACCCCGGTGCCGTCGCTCGATTTCGACGATCCGGGGGTGTCCGAGAACCGGCTGCGCCGCTGCCTGGTCTACCGGATCCGGGCCGATGAGCGTGCCTTTCCGTCCGGAAAGTCCTAGTCTAACGGCATGGACTACCAGGTCAGCGTCACCGTGGAAGAGCTCGCTCAGTGGTACGTACGCCTGGCGGGTCTCGCCGACGCCCACCACGGGCAGCCGGTCGAGCAGCACCTCCGGACGCTGGCGCAGGAGATCTACGCGCAGATCCCGGGCGAGTGGTGGGCGACCCAGCCCGCGCCGCTGGACAACCGCGTCCGGAACTGACGCCGCGGCCTCCCGGCGTGCCGGTCGCGGTGGCATCCGCGACGATCGGGTGATGGCTGACCTTCTGCCCGTCGCCCCGCTGGACGTCCTCCGTGCGCGCCGCAGCGCCAAGTGGCACACCTATCCCGCCGACGTGCTGCCGCTGACCGTGGCCGAGATGGACTTCGACCTGGCGCCTCCGGTCGCCGGTGCCCTGCGCGTCGCTCTCGGCTCCTCGGACGTCGGTTACTCGATGGCCGAGCCCGAGCTGGGGGAGGCGTACGCCGGTTTCGCCGGCGAGCGGTGGGGCTGGGAGGTCGATCCCGGATCCGTCACCGCCGTGACCGACGTCGGCGTGGGGGTCGTCGAACTGCTCCGCGTGCTGACCCGGCCGGGCGACGCCGTGGTGATCAACCCGCCGGTCTACCCGCCGTTCTTCGACTGGGGCCCGGAAGCGGGCGTCCGGCTGCTGGAGGTGCCGCTGGCCCGCGACGACGCGGGCTACCGGCTCGATCGGGCGGCGCTGGAGGCGGCGTTCGCCACGCACCCGGCGGCGTACGTGCTGTGCAATCCGCACAACCCGGTCGGGCGCGTGCACACCGCGGAGGAACTGACCGAGGTCGTACGCCTGGCGGCGGCGTACCGGGTGACCGTGGTGGCCGACGAGATCCACGGGCCGCTCGTCCGTCCCGGGGTGACCTTCACGCCGCTGCTGAGCGTGCCGGGGGCGGCAGAGGTGGCGGTGGCCGTGGTATCGGCCAGCAAGGGCTGGAACCTGGCCGGCCTGAAGTGCGCGGCCGTGGTGACCGCCTCCGACCGGATGGCCCGGGTCGTGGACCGCTTCCCGCCCGACCTCCGCTGGCGCAGTGGGCATCTGGGGGTGATCGCCTCGGTGGCCGCGTTCACGTCCGGCGGACCCTGGCTGGACCGGTTGCTGGCCACCCTGGACGACCGCCGAGCACACCTCGGCCGCCTCCTGGCCGAATTCCTCCCGGAGGTCACCTGGCACCCACCGGCGGCCACCTTCCTCGCCTGGCTCGACTGCACCACGCTCGGCCCGAACCCGGCCGAGATCTTCCGCACCCGGGGGCGGGTCGCGCTCGAGCCCGGACCGAGTTTCGGGGCGGCCGGCGTCGGCTTCGCCCGGCTCAACTTCGCCACCAGCACGGAGATTCTGGACGAGGCCGTACGGCGGATGGCGGCCGCGGTCCGCGGGTAGCCGACGCGGGGCTCGTGGCGGCAGTACGGTTGTACTGTCCGCTTTCGGCGAAGAGTTCCGCGGGGGTGCACTGGTGTCGTCGGGTCCGGGTTCCGACCCGCATCTGTTCGCGCTGCTCCGGGCCATCCGCCTGCGGCAGGCGGCCCCCGACGCGGCGGCGGCCGGGGCCGCGGACGCCGAGGCCGCCCTGGCCGGCCCGCACGAACTCCCGCCGGTCCCGGCCCGGCCCAGTCTGCCCGCGGCTCCGGCTCACCCCGGACGGCCGAGCCGCGAGCCGCACGAGTTCTGGGCCCAGCACTACGAGACCGAGCACGCCCCGCCGCCGGTTCCCGAGTCCGTGACGGGCCCGGGCGAACACCACGACGACTCGTTCGCCGAAGTCCTCGACGTCGAGGTCCACGACGTCGAGGTTCACGAGGTCGAACTGCCCGGGGCGCACCCGGCCGGACCCGCATTAGTTGTCCCGGCGGCGGGTGACGCCACCGCCGTCGGCGGCCCGATCGGGATCCCGGCCGATCTGGCCATCCCGGCCGTACGCGGCATCCAGCCGTTCACCACCCGGGCGGCTCCGTTCACCACCCGGCCGGCTCCCGACGCCGAGCCGGCCGGCCCCCACGGCCCCACCGTCCCGGCCCACCCGGCCGCGACCACACACCCGGGCGCGCCCCCCTACCCAGCTGCGCCCGCGCCCGCGCATCCGCCCGCGCCCGCGCATCCGCCCGCGCCCGCCCACCCGGCCGCGCCCGCCCACCCGGTCGCGCCCGCCCACCCGGTCGCGCCCGCGGCGGGCCGGCCCGGCGCCTCGCCGCTGGGCGCTACTCGCCCTACCGGGTCCGGTGCGACCCCGCCCCGCCTCGACTCAACCGGCACGACCCCGGCCGCTCCCGGGTCCAGCCCCGGCCGCAGCTCGACCCCGCCTGCCGTCCGGCCCCAGCCCGGCCTCCGGCCCGGGATCCGGCTGCCGGCGACGCGCCCGGCGAACCCGGCCGTGGTGCTGCCCTCCACCCCGCAGGCCGCGGTCAGCCCCATCCCGCCCATCCCCGGGCCGATCCCGCCGGGCCGGTCGGTGCCTGGCCCTCAACCGGAACCGCCCAACCCCGCCCTCCTCGCCGCCGCCCTCCGCGGAACCCTCCCGGCCCCCGCCGCCGGCAGCCCCACGCCGGCCACCGGGGACGGGATGAACCCGGCCGACCACGCCGCCCTGCTCGAGATCCAGCGGCTGCTCAGCAACAGCCTGTCCCGGGCCGGCGGCCCGGCCGACGTCGGCGTCCGACTGCGCGCCGCCCTGGTGCAGGCGCAGCCCGACTTGCTCGCCGCCATCCCGGGCAACGCGGTCACCCAGAGCGAACAGCTGGCCGACGCGCTCACCTGGCTGGTGCACCACCTGGACCAGCCGCCGGTGGTCTTAGCCGGTTGTGGCCGCCTCGGGGCCGCGCTGGCCGAGTGCGGCGTCCGGCCGGGCCAGATGCAGCTGGTCGGGGCGGCGCTGGCCGAGGCGATGCGGGCCGGCCTGGGCGCGGCCTGGCGGCAGGAGCTGGACCAGGCGTGGCGGACCACGTGGCAGCACGCGTACGAGTGGATCGTGCACGGCGAGGCCCAGGTCAGCTACCAGCCGACCATCTGGGGCGCCGAGGTGGTCGCGCACGAGCGCCGCCGCGACGACCTGGCCGTGGTGCGGTTCCGGCCGTACCTGCCGATGCCGTTCCGCCCCGGCCAGTACGCCCGGGTGGAGGTACCCGAGCTGCCGGGTGTCTGGCGGCCGTACTCGCTGGCCGGCCGGCCGCGCCGGGACAACCTGATCGAGCTGCACGTCCGGGCCAAGACCACCGACGGCGTGAGCGGCACCCTGGTCTACCGCACCCGGGCCGGCGACCGTGTCCGGTTCGCCCGGGCCGAGGGCGGGATGGGCCTGCACCAGCATCCCGGCCGCGATCTGCTGATGATCGCCGGCGACACCGGCGTCGCCCCGCTGAAGGCACTGCTGACCGAGCTGGCCGACACGAACGACCCGCGGTCGGCGGTGCTGTTCTGGGGCGTACGGAATCTGGCCGAGCTGTACGACATCGAGGACATCGCCGAGATCGCCCGGGCGGCGCGGCGGGCCACGGTGGTGCCGGTGATCTCCGAGGGCGAGGCCGGCCCGTACGCGTCTGGTCTGGTCACCGACGCCGTCGCCGCGTACGGGGAGTGGTCCGGGCACGAGGTCTATCTGGCCGGCCCGCCGACGATGCTGGCCGCCACCAGCGCCGAGCTGCAACTCCTGGGCGTGGATCCCCGCCGCATCCATTACGACGTTCCCGAAGGCTGAGGTGCCGTGCCCGACGACGATCCGTACCGGTTCCTGGAAGACGTCGGCGATCCGCGCACGCAGGCTTGGTCCGCGGAGCAGGACAGCCTCTTCGCCGCCGCGCGGAAGGACTGGGCGGCCCGCCCCGCGCTGCGGGAGAAGCTGACCGAGCTGTACGCGACGGGTTCGGTCGGCGCGCCGACGTGGCGGGGCGGGCGGGCGTTCGCGAAGCGCCGGGAACCCGGCCAGGAGCACGGCGTGCTGACCGTGACCGAGCCAACGGGGGAGCGGCGCGTGCTGATCGATCCGCTCGCCGCCGACCCGAGCGGCCTGACCACATTGGACGTCTGGCGGCCGTCCCCGGACGGAACCCGGCTGGCGTACGGGATGTCGCACGGCGGTACCGAGCACTCCGAGATCCGGGTGCTCGACGTCCGTACGGGCGAGGTCGTGGACGGGCCGATCGACCGCACGCGGCATCCCTCGATCGCCTGGCTGGCCGACGGCAGCGGCTTCTTCTACGCCCGGTTCGCGCCCGGTGACGAGATGGACTACCGGATCCTCCGCCACACGATCGGCGCCGATCCGGACGAGGACGTCGAGGTGTTCGGGAGCGGCCTGAAGCACGCCACCTTCCTCGGCGTGTCCACCTCGGACGACGGTCGCTGGATCGCGGTCACCGCCACCCGCGGCACCGACGCCCGCAACGACGCCTGGGTGGCGGATCTGACCACCGGCCGGCTCGTCCACCGCCCGATCCTGACCGGCGCCGACGCGCACGCCTGGCCGTTCTTCGACCGTGCGGGCGGACTGTACGTGCTGACCAACCTGGACGCCCCGCGCTGGCGCCTGTGCCGGGTCGATCCGGACACCCTGGAGTGGCAGGAGCTGCTGCCCGAGGACCCGGAGGCGGTGCTGGCCGACGCCGAGATCCTGCCCGCGGCCGGCCGGATGGCGGTGACCCGGACCCGGCACGCGGTGAGCGAGCTGACCGTGCACGATCTGGTCACCGGCGCGCCGATCCGCGAGGTGCCGCTGCCCGGGGTCGGCTCGATCGAGGAGGTGACCGGCGACGGCGGGTCGGCGTGGTTCACCTGGACCGGCTGGACCGATCCGGCCACCGTCCACCGGATCGACGTGACGACCGGTGCGGTGACCCCGTACGCGACCCCGCCCGGCGCCTTGCCCGCCGGCGGGATCCGGACCCGGCAGGTGGTCTACTCCTCGTACGACGGGACGCCGGTCCGGATGTTCCTGATCGAGCCCGAGGGTGCGGCCACCGAACGGCCGGCGATCCTGTACGGCTACGGCGGCTTCAACATCGCCAACACGCCCGTGTACTCGCCGCGCATCCACGCCTGGGTGTCCCGGGGTGGCGTCTACGCGGTGGCGAACCTGCGCGGCGGCAGCGAGGAGGGCGAGGACTGGCACCGGGCCGGCATGCGCGAGCACAAGACCAACGTGTTCGACGACTTCGCCGCCGCGTCCGACCACCTCGTCGCGTCCGGCATCACCCGCCGCGACACGCTCGGCATCTTCGGCGGCTCGAACGGCGGCCTGCTGGTCGGCGCGGCCCTCACCCGGCACCCGGAGAAGTACGCGGCCGTGGTCTGCTCGGCGCCGCTGCTGGACATGCTGCGTTACCACCGGTTCGGGCTGGGGGAGCTGTGGACCGGCGAGTACGGCGACCCCGAGGTGCCGGCGGAGGCGGCCTGGCTCCGCGCGTACTCCCCGTACCACCACGTGCAGCCCGGCGTGGCCTACCCGGCGACGTTGTTCGCGGTGTTCGAGGGCGACACCCGGGTCGACCCGCTGCACGCCCGCAAGATGTGCGCCCGGCTCCAATCCGACACGGCCGGCCCCGGTCCGATCCTGATCCGGCGGGAGACCGGCGTCGGCCACTCGACCCGCGCGGTCTCCCGGGACGCCGACCTGACCGCGGACGAGTTAGCTTTCCTGGCCGACCGCCTGGGCTAAGGCTTTGGCGTACGCGGGCGGCAGGAACGCCGGTCCGCCCGGCGTGAACACCTCGTCGCGCGACGCGGTGGCCCAGGCCGACGGGGGCACGGCGGCCCGCAACGCCGTCAGCACCGGGGCGTCGTCGTCCAGCAGCGACAGCGCGACCACGGACTCCTCGACCTCGCCCACGCACTCGAACGGCTTGTGCCCGCCGATGCCGAGCAGTTCGAGGTATCCGGGGATCTGTGCCGGGTCGGCGAACAGGTCCGTGCCGAAGATGTGGGTCAGCCGGTCGCGGTCCATGAACGGCGCCATCGCCAGGTATACGAACCGGCACTTGTCGCAGTCGCCGCACCACCGGACCGTCGGGTCGTGCAGCTTGAACGCCTTGTTGCAGCTGGTCACCACGTCGTCGTAGGCGGTGTACCGGGCGAACAGCCGGGCGATGTGCAGCTCGGACAGCGGGCGCAGGAACGAGAAGTACGGCTCGGTCAGCCCGGCGTGCGCGGTCACCGCCGCCCGCAGCAGCCCCTCGGCGGCCACCCCCTTGGACCACTGGTGGTTGATCTCGTGACCGTTCCAGATCAGGTTCGGGTCGGACGCCGAGCGCTCGTTCGACATCACCACCGGGCCCAGCCCGTGCAGCACCGCGGTGGCGATCGCGATCAGCGAGTTGATCGCGGTCACCGGGATGTGCCCGTTGCGCGCGCCGGCCTGGTTCAGCTCGAACAACCGAGGGTCGAGCCGGCGCCGGGCGGCCAGCGCGGGCAGACCGGAGGCGGCGTTGACGTTCACGATCACCGGGTTCGGGTTGACCGAGAACGGCACCGGATCGAAGCCGGCCGCCCGCAGGATCTCGAGGGTGACGATCGAGTCCTTGCCCCCGCCGACCGCGGACAGCGGCCGCCCGTCGGCGTTGTCCACCGGCTCGGCGGCGGGCGCGACGCCCGGCGTCTCCACGGTCAGATCCAGCACGTACGGAAGGTCGTTGCGATACGCGTACTCGCCCAGCCCCAGCGTGTACACGGCCGTGAACAGGGCGGCCACCTCCGCCGGCACGGCCGTGGGGGCGACGATCCGCCGCGGGGCGCCGACCTTGTAGTAGCTGACCCCGGCGACCACGTGCAGCAGGTCCAGCACGCGGAAGAAGGCCGCCGGCGGCTCGCCGTTGACGGGGAACTCGACGGTCTCGGTGAACGGGAGATCGTCGAGCGCGTACTCGAAGGTGGCGACCCCGGTGGCCGGGTCGTACGCGTACGAGGGAAAGCGCATGACCTCGAACGTTGAACGCACCCACGGACTCCCGTCGTAGAACCGGGAGCAATACTAATGCGACTCGACACTGTTGTGACTGGGCAAGGGGGAGAGACGTGCGCCTCGAAGACCTCGCGGGCCGGTCGGTGACGGTGTGGGGGACCGGCCGGGAGGGCCGCGCCGCGGTCACCGCGATCGCGCCGCACCACCCGTCCCGGCTGATGGTGGTCGACGACAGCGCCAACTACCTGTCCACCCCGTGGGAGGGCGAACTCGCGGCCCTGGCCCCGCTGGCCGGAGGTGATCACGCGTTCGGCGCGCTGGCGGCGGCCGACGTGGTGGTGCGGTCCCCGGGCGTGCCGTCCACGCACCCGTGGATGGCCGAGCTCCGCTCACGGTCAGTGACCATCACCGGTGGCAGCGCGTTGTGGATGGCCGAGCACGCCGCCCGGACCGTTGGGGTCACCGGCAGCAAGGGCAAGAGCACCACGTCGGCCATGATCAGCCGTCTGCTGGCCGCGGTGGGCCGGGCCAACGAGTTCGGCGGCAACATCGGCGTGCCGCTGCTCGACCTGCCCGCCGCCGACCTGTACGTGCTCGAGCTGTCCAGCTACCAGTGCGCCGACCTGACCGATTCGCCGCGGGTGGCCGTGGTGACGTCGCTGTTCCCGGAGCACCTGGACGCGCACGGCGGCGAGCGCGAGTACTACCGGGACAAGCTCAACCTCCTCTCCTACGGGCCGGAACTGATCGTGGTCAACGGCGCCGACGAGCGGCTGATGGGCGAGCTGTCGAACGCCCGCGACGCGCAGGGCTGGGGTCCGGTCGCGGTCGGCACGCCCGATTCGCGGTTCCGGGTCGAGGCCGACGAATGGGTGTACGCCGGCGACGTGCGCCTGTTCCGCCGGGACGCGCTGCGGCTGCGCGGCCGGCACAACGGCCGGAACCTGTGCGTGGCCCTGGCCGTGCTGGACGGGATGGGCGTGGACGTGATCGACCAGCGGGCCGTGCTGGAGAAGGCGGTCGAGTCGTTCGAGCCGCTGCCGCACCGGCTGGCCGAGATCGAGGACCCGTCCGGGCTGACCTTCGTCGACGACACGCTGTCGACCAGCCCGTACGCGACCATGCACGCCATCGACGCGTACGAGAGCCGGCCACTGACCGTGCTGGTCGGCGGCACCGACCGGGGAGTGGACTACGCACCGTTGCGGCACCACCTGGCCGGCCGCGAGATCGTGGTGATCGGACTGCCGGACAGCGGTCCGCGGATCCTGGCCGAGCTGACCGGCCTGCCGAAGGTGCGTATCGAGAACGCCGAGGATCTCGAGTCCGCGGTCGCTCTCGCGCGCGACCTGACCCCGGCCGGCGGTGTCGTGCTGCTGTCGCCGGGCGCCCCGAGTTACGGGCGGTTCCGCAACTTCGAGCACCGCTCGGAGGTGTTTGCCCAGGCCATCGCCGATACGGCGGCCCGACCGCAGGTTTCCTGATCGGTCGCTGCGTTGCGGCGACGTTTCGCCGGTCCCGGAGATGGGCCGAACGGCCGATGCCGCCATCGCTCGATCGGATCACCCGCCTGCTGCGATCGGCCGAGGACAAAGGTGTCCGAAGTCCTTCAGAGCCGGCCTACCGACTGAATGGCCCATTACCGGATCGATGCGTGTCAACCGACGCTCCGTTAACACCCGTTCATCGATGCTCGTGAGATAACGGTTTGAAAACTTCACCCACGGTCTTGACAGAAGGGGCCTGTCAGTAAGAACTTTTACCGCGACAGTTAACACTCCTTCCTGAAGGGTCCCACCCCATGGCCGAGCCGGACGTCGACGGCACCGCATCGACCGCGGTCGTCGAATCGCCTGTGCGCGGCCACGCGTCCCTGAACGGTCACGCATCCCTGAGCTCCTCCGACGGTGTCCTGGTCCGGGTGCGCACGCTGCTGCCGGAGTTCACCGGGGCGCTGCAGCGGGTGGCCGAGCAGGTGCTGATCGACCCCGCCGCCGCCTCCCGGGCCACCATCGTCGAACTGGCCGAGCGCAGCGGCACCTCGCCCGCCACGGTCACCCGCTTCTGCCGCGCGCTCGGCTTCGACGGGTACGCCGATCTGCGGCTCGGCATCGCCGCCGAGACCGGCCGCGCCCGCTCGGCCGGCTGGACCGTCGACATCGGCCGCGAGATCCAGCCGGGCGACCCGCTCGAGCGCGTCCTCGGTCAGATCATGGCGGCCGACACCCGGGCCATGGCCGACACCGCCGCGCTGCTCGACCTGCGCGAGGTCGAGCGGGCCGCGGTCGCGATCGCCGCCGCGCCCCGGGTGAACATCTTCGGCGCCAGCGGAAGCGCCCTGGTCGGTGAGGAGATGCAGGTCAGCCTGCACCGCATCGGCGTGCCGGTGTGGGCCTGGCTGGACGTGCACAACGGTCTGGCCAGCGCCGCCCTGTCCCGCCCGGGCGACGTCGCGCTCGGCATCTCGCACTCGGGGGCGACCGGTGAAACCATCGAGATGCTGGCCGAGGCCAGCAGCCGCGGCGCCACCACGATCGCGCTGACCAGCTTCCCCCGCTCCCCGCTGGCCGAGCTCGCCGACATCGTCCTGCTCACCGCCACCCAAGCCACGACCTTCCGGCCGGACGCGCTCTCCGCGCGGCACCCGCAACTGGTCGTGCTCGATCTGCTCTATGTCGCCGTCGCGCAGCGGACCCACGAACGTTCGCATGCCGCGTTTCAGCGCACCGCCCAAGCCGTCCACGGCCACAAGGCCGTCAAGGACGGGACCACGACATGACCGAACCCCAGAGATAGACGCACCACCTGCACCCCCTCACGATTCGAAACGACCTTCCCCTAGGAGGAAGCGTGAAGCGCACCATCGCGGTAGCCGCGGCGCTCGCGGCCACGCTGCTCGGTGCCGCCGCGTGCGGTTCCGGCAAGAGCGACACCCCCACCACCTCGGCCACCGGCGCCGTCGACGGAAAGGGCAAGACCCTCAAGGTCTGGCTCATGGTCGACGCGCAGACGGGCTGGAAGGGCGTCGTCGACGACGCCAGCAAGAGGTTCACCGACGCCACCGGCGCGCAGGTGGACGTCGAGTACCAGCAGTGGCCCAACCACCTGACCAAGCTGGACGCGACGCTGGCCGGCAATGCCGTCCCGGACGTCGTCGAGCTCGGCAACACCGAGTTCCCGAAATACGTGTTCTCGGGCGCGTTCGCGGCCGTGAACCCGAGCGACTTCGAGAACTCCGGCACCTGGCTGGACGGCCTCAAAGGCGCCTGTGAGATGGACGGCAAGACCTACTGCGTGCCGTACTACGCGGGCGCCCGGGTCCTGATCTACCGCACCGACCTGTTCAAGGCCGCCGGGATCGCCGCCGCGCCGAAAACCTACGCCGAGTTCACCCAGGATGCCGACAAGCTCGCCGCCCTGAAGAAGAGCGACCCGAAGTTCGGCCCCGTCTACATGCCCGGCAAGTACTGGTACGCCGCGATGTCGTTCGTCAAGGCCACCGGCGGCGACATCGCCAAGAAGGACGGCGACAAGTGGAGCGGCCAGCTGGAGCAGCCGGCTTCCATCCAGGGCCTGCAGCGCTGGGTCGACATGGTCAAGAAGTACTCGAAGGCCGACGTCACCAAGGACGAGTCGGATCAGGCCGGCATCTTCGCCCAGGGCGAGTCCGGCATGTTCATCGGCAACAGCTGGGAGCTGGGCGCGGCCGAGCAGGTCAAGAAGGACCCCAACGACCCCAACTCGGCGCTGGTCGACACCAAGGTCAAGGGCAAGCTGGCCGCCGCGCCGATGCCGGAGACCCCGTCGTTCCTCGGTGGCTCGAACCTCGGCGTCACCCAGAAGAGCCAGAACAAGGCGCTCGCCGCTCAGTGGATCAAGGCGTTCACCGACAGCACCTCGATGGCCGGCCTGGTGAAGGCGGACGCGCTGCCCAACTCCACCGCGCTGCTGGACAAGGCCGCGACCGACAACCCGTCGATCGCCGCCGCCGCCGGCGCCGCCAAGAGCAGCTGGTTCGTGCCGAACGCGGAGAAGTGGGCCGACGTCGAGAAGGGCAACATCCTGCAGAACATGCTGGTCGACATCCTCACCGGTAAGAAGTCCGTCGCCGACGCCGCCAAGGCCGCCGACGACCAGATCACCAGCACGCTGAACGAAGCCTGACGGTGAGGCGCCGTCCGCCCGGCCATGGGCGGGCGGCGCCGTCCGCAACCGGGAGAGGAAGTCCCCCAGATGTACGCCGTCGACTCCCCGACGACCCGCAAGAGCGGGCGGGGCGGAGTGCAGAACCACCGCTCGGGCGACCGCAGCCAGCGCCGCCGGCGCCGCCACAACTCCCGGACCCCGTGGCTGCTCGCGCTGCCCACCGTGGTCGTCCTGATCGCGCTGCTGGGCTACCCGCTGTTCCGGATGATCGTGTTGTCGTTCCAGAACATGCGCCTGCGCGAGCTGCTCAGCGGACTAGCGCCGCCGTGGGTCGGCTTCGACCAGTACCACCGGGTGCTCACCGACCCCGTCTTCTGGAGCGTCACCTGGCACACCGTCGAGTTCACGGTGGTGTCGGTGAGCCTCTCGGTCATCCTCGGACTCGGCGTCGCGCTGCTGATGCGCCGCGTGGCCCGGGGCGTACGGCTGTTCATGGTGGTCGCCATGATGTTCGTCTGGGCTCTGCCGCAGCTGGTCCAGGCGCAGATCTTCAAGTGGATGACCGACTCCGACTTCGGGGTCGTCAACTACCTCATCGACAAGCTGCCCGGCGTCAACTTCCAGAACCACAGCTGGTTCCGTACGCCGTTCCAGGGCTGGACCGTCATCACCGTGCTGGTGATCTGGGCGGGCATCCCGTTCCTGGCGATCACGCTCAACGCCGGTCTCACCCAGGTGCCCAAGGAACTGCTGGAAGCGGCCACGGTCGACGGCGCGACGCCCTGGCAGATGCTGCGCAGCATCATCCTGCCGATCCTGCGGCCGCTGCTGATCATCGTCACCACGCTGTCGGCGATCTGGAATTTCGGCCTGTTCACCCAGCCCTGGGTACTGCGCGACGGCAAGCCCGAGGTGGAGTTCCAGACCCTGGCCCAGTATTCGTTCATCCAGGCGTTCGCCCAGTCCCGCTACAGCCTCGGCTCGGCCATCTCGGTCATCACCGTGCTGCTGATGCTGGTCGCGATGGTGTTCTACGTACGGCAGATGTTCAAGATCGGAGACGTGGACTGATGGTCGCCACCACCCCGGGGGCCGTGGTCGCCGGACGCCGCCGCCGCCGCGCGGCCGACGCCGACGCGGTCATCACCGTCGGCCGGAGCAAGGCCGGCACGTTCGTGGCCAACCTGGTCGGCATCCTTTTCTCGATCGTGATGATCTTCCCGGTCTACTGGGTTCTCAACACCGCCTTCAAGACCAACAACGAGGTCCTCCGATTCACCCCCACGCTGGTGCCGACCCACCCCACGCTGGACAACTTCGTGTCCGCGATCAAGGCCCAGTACTTCCTCCAGGACCTGCTCAACGGTCTGGTCATCACGATCGGGGCGGTTCTGGCGGCGCTGGTCGTCGGTTTCCTGGCCGCGCTGGCGATCGCCCGTTTCCAGTTCTACGGCCGCCGGGCGCTGATCCTGATCGTGCTGGCGGTCCAGCTGGTGCCGTTCCTGTCGCTGCTCATCCCGCTGTTCCTGATGCTGCAGAAGGTCGACCTGACCAACAGCCTGACCGGCGTGGCGCTCATCTATCTCGTGCTGATCCTGCCCTACACGGTGTGGACCCTGCGCGGCTTCATCGCCGCGATTCCTCGCGAACTGGACGAGGCGGCAATGATCGACGGGTGTACCCGGATGCAGGTGTTCTGGCGGATCATCCTGCCGCTGACCGCCCCCGGCCTCGTCGCCACCAGCGTCTACGGGTTCATCCAGGCGTGGAACGAGTTCATCATCATCAACACGCTGAACAGCCCGGAGAAGCAGAACCTGATGGCCTGGCTGCTGCAGAACCAGACCAGCCGCAGCACCGCCTGGGGAAACCTGATGGCCGGGGCGATCATCACCTCGCTCCCGGTGGTGATCTTCTTCCTGATCATCCAGCGCAACATCGCGACCGGTCTGACCGCGGGCGCCGTCAAGGGCTGATCCCTCAGGTGGATCGGCCCGGGACGGGACGCGGTGTTCTCCGCGCCGTCCGCAGGACCAGACGCCGGCAGCGGCGCAGCCGTTTATTGTCGTACCCCACCGGCACAATGTGACCGTGCTGGTCGGGGTGGTGGGTGACGGTGGATCGGGCGCGCACGGGGGCGCCCGATTGCTGGCGCTGCACCCCGACGGCCGGCCCGCCGGCGGAGTCGAGGGGGTGCCCGACCTGGCCGCCGCGGTGGCCGTGCGCGAGGCCGCGGGCGACGTCCGCTGGGTCTGGCCGTCGTGGCCGGAGGTCTACCCGGCACTGCTCCGGGCCGGGGTCCGAGTCCGGCGCTGCCACGATCTCGAGCTGACCGAGGCCCTGCTATCCGGGTACGCCGGCCGGTGGGGCGAGCCCCGCGCGCTGCCGGCGGCCTGGGCACGACTGCACGGTCTCCCGGTTCCGCCCGACCCGCCGGCCCGCATCCCCGATCCACCTGGGCACGTGCAGAGCGCCCTGTTCGAGACCACGGCCACCCCGGTGCCCCCGGCCGGCTTCGACCCGCTGCTCGCGCTGGCCGACGTGTACGCCGGCCAGCAGCGGCGGCTGGCCGCGACGGAGGAACCCGGCCGGTTCCGGCTGCTCGTCGCGGCCGAGTCGGCCGGCGCCCTGGTCGGCGCCGAGATGGGGCACATCGGGCTGCCGTGGCGGGCCGACGTGCACGACCAGGTGCTGCGCGAGTTGCTCGGGCCGCCGCAGCCGGTCGGCCCGCCCCGCCGGCTGGCCGAGCTCGCGGGCGAGGTCAACGCCGCGTTCGGCACACATGGCGTGCACCCCGACTCGCCGGCCGAGGTGGTGCGGGCGTTCGCCCGGGCGGGCGTCGAGGTGCCGAACACCCGCGCCTGGGTGCTGCGCCGGGTCGACCACCCGGCGGTGGCGCCGCTGCTGGCGTACAAGGAGCTGTATCGCATCTGGACGGCGCACGGCTGGTCGTGGTGCGACGCGTGGGTGACCGACGGGCGGTTCCGGGCCGAGTTCGTGCCCGGCGGGGTCGTCTCCGGCCGATGGGCCAGCCGCGGCGGCGGCGCTTTGCAGGTGCCGAAGGTGATCCGCCGCGCCGTGATCGCCGACCCGGGCTGGCGGTTCGTGGTCGCCGACGCCGGTCAGCTCGAGCCGCGGGTGCTGGCCTCGATCTCCGGCGATCCCGGGCTGGCGGCCGCGGGCGCGGCCGGCGACCTGTACGCGGCGCTGGCCGCCGACTCGTTCGACGGCGACCGGGCCAAGGCCAAGGTGGCGCTGCTCGGCGCGATGTACGGGCAGACCGGCGGCAACGCCATCCCGGCGCTGGCGGTGCTGCGGCAGAGCTACCCGGTGGCGTTCGAGTTCGTCGAGGCCGCGGCCCGCACCGGCGAGGCCGGCGGCCTGGTCCGCTCCTGGCTCGGCCGCACCTGCCCGCCCGCGTCCACGTCGGTGCGCGATCCGGAGTCGGACGAGGCCGGCGGCTCCGCCGAGTTGCCCCAGGGCGGCGCATCCGGACGGGCCCGGGGCCGCTTCACCCGGAACTTCGTCGTCCAGGCGTCGGCCGCCGAGTGGGCGCTGGTGCTGCTGGCCACGCTGCGTACGGCGCTCGAGGGGATCAAGGCCGAGCTCGTCTTCTTCGTGCACGACGAGGTGGTGGTGCACTGCCCGGTGGAGGAGGCCGACGAGGTGGTGGCCGCGGTTCACCGCAGCGCGGCCGAGGCCGTCCGCCTGCTGTTCGGCGCGACCGAGGTCCGCTTCCCCCTCGACGTGTCGGTCGTGGAGTGTTACGCCGACGCCGCCTGACCACGAGCGCGCCGGTGCTATCCTCGCCGGAGATGCTGACTGCGAGCCGTACCGCCGTGCTGGTCTGTCAGGGGCGCGCGGCCGCGGACGGCCTGATCGCGTCCGGCCGGTTCGCCGACCCGACCGCGCTCGAGCTGCTGCGACCGGAGGAGCAGGCGCCGGTCCGGTGGGTCCGCGACGACCAGGCGCCGGCCGACTGGACGCAGCGGGTCGACTACGAGACCGTCCGGGCCCACGCCGAGATGATGGTGCCGCGGACGGTGGCCATCGACGACGCCGTCCGCGCCCACGGGGCCCGGCAGGTGGTGATCCTGGGCGCCGGCCTCGACGGCCGCGCCTGGCGGATGCCGGAATTGTCCGGGCAGCCCGTCTTCGAGGTCGACCAGCCGGCGTCGCAGGCGGACAAGCGGGACCGGGCCCGGGCGCTGGGGGGCACGCCGCCGGTGTACGTGCCGGTCGAGCTGGGTGCGGACCCGCTGGACCGGGCCCTGGCCGAGGCCGGGCACCGCCCCGGCCGAACGACGACCTGGGTCTGGGAGGGCGTCGTGCCCTACTTGACCGCGGCGCAGGTCGAGGCGACCGTGGCCGAGGTCGCGGCGAGTTCCGCCCCGGGCAGCCGGCTGATCGTCAACTTCCAGGCCCCGCTCGGCCTGACCATCCGGGTGAACCGCTGGCGCGGCCGTCTGCTGGGCGCCTCCACGCACCGCCCGTCCGTGTGGCGGACCGAGCCGTGGCGCTCGTTCTGGACCGCAGCGGCGATGGGCCGCCTGCTGCAGCGGCACGGCTGGGGCGTCACCGCCGAGACCGGCCTGCTCGGGGTGGCCGAGGCGCTGGACACGCCGGTCCGGCATCCACGCGCCCTCGCCAACGGCCGCGTGCTGATCGCCGACCGGCCGTAGATTCCTGTGCACCGTTGCTAATTGAAGGCGGATCAGAACAGGGTCGGCTCGGCGATCGGCGGCAGGTCGGGCAGCGGGTCCAGCCCCGGGACCTGAGCCTGGACTTCGGCGTGGAAGCGACGGGCGAGCGCGGGCGCGTCGGCGTTGTCCGGCGTGTGGATGAAAACCGTCGGAGTGCGGCCCTCGCGCAGCCAGGCGGCGGTCACCGTGACCCAGTGCCGCCAGCCCTCGGCCGTCCGCGCCGGGTCGTCGCGCCCCAGGTACCGCACGATCGGCCGGTCGGTGAGCGCAACGGACCGCCGCGGGAGCCGTGGCTTCTTGGCCCAGGCGTCGCGTTCGGCGGCGCCGGCCGGGGGCGTGGCGAAGAACGCGGTCGTGTCGAACGGCACCCATTCCGCCCCGGCCGCTCGCAGCAAGTCCTCCAGCGCGGCCGGCTCGGCGAAGAAGTCCGGGTGCCGCACCTCCACGGCGTACGGCGGGGACGTGGGCCGGGAGCGCAGGAACGCCCGCAGGGTGCCGAGATCGCCCGGCCCGAACGACGCCGGCAGTTGAATCCACACGGCGTGCGCGCGCGGGCCCAGCGGTTCGATGGCGGTCAGGAAGGTGCGCAGCTCGTCCTCGGCGCCGCGCAGCCGGCGGTCGTGCGTGATCGTGCGCGGCACCTTCACCACGAACCGGAAGTCGGGATCGGTCTGCGCCGCCCACGACGCCACCGTGTCCCGGGCCGGCGTGGCGTAGAAGGTGGTGTTCCCCTCGACCGCGTTGCACCAGCCGGCGTAGGCGCGCAGGCCGGTGAACGGCCACGCCTTGTGGGTCCACATCGGGCTGCCGACATGCAGTCGCATCAGGTGATGCTCAGTGCCTCGAAGCGGTGCACCAGGCCCGGGGCGAACAGGGCGCCGATCGACACCAGCGCGATGATCGCGAACAGGGTCCGCAGCCCGAACACCTCGCCCGGGCCGCCGACCTTGACCGCGATGCCGTCCGGCACGCCGATCATCCGCCACATCCGCCCGCCGACCGGCACCGGCCACAGGATCGGCACGCCGGCCTTGGTGATCATGTCGCCGAGCAGGTGCACCACGCAGCCCACGCCGACGGCGAACCCGAGCATGGGATAGCCGCGGTCGCCGGGCAGGCGGGCCGCGGTGACCACGGCTGTCGCGGCCGCGCAGAGCGTGACGATCAGCCAGCCGGCCCGTTCCGCCCACTCGTCGAACAGGCCGCGCAGCGCCAGGCCGGCCATCAGGAAGACGATCCCGACCACCGCCCACTTGCCGACGTGGACGGCCAGTTCGGTGGTGCCCCATCCGACCAGCGCGGCGAACGGCAGGGTGTGGGTGAGCGTCCGGTGGCCGTTGCGCCGGTGCGGATCGCGGCTGGTCCGCGTGAGGGTGTAGACGCCGAGCGACACCTTCTCGATCACCTCGGCCGCGAACAGCGAAAACACGCCGAACGTCCGGGCGATGGTCGCGCCGCCCTGGTTGCGGGTGACCCGGCCGGACAGGTCGAGGTCGGGCAGCAGGGCACCGCCGGCGCAGACCGCCGTCCCGACCGCCACGGTCAGCGGCGACTGGCCGTACTGGACATAGTGGTCCAGCACCCAGCTGCCGGCCAGCCAGACGGCCGCACCGGACAACGCATGCGACGGCCCCATCATGGTTGAACGCCCCTCCCCGCCATCCCCCGAATGGGGTGCCAACAAGATGGCAGAGCAAAGAGGAGCGTTCAACGACCCGCGCGGTCAGCGGTAGTCGGGCGAGTTCCAGGGCGCGACCGGCTGGCCGTGCCCCTGGTGGTGGTAGTGGTGGTAGTAGTAGGCCCGCCGCCGGCTCCCGCCTAGGGCGAAGAGCAGGAACATCAGCGGGAAGATCGGCCAGAAGAAGAAGTGCGCGCCGGAGAGGAGGAACAACCCCACCAGGACGGCCGCGACGACGGCCACGCCGCCGAAATGACGCCGCACCGCCCGGCGTGTCGCGGTCCGGGCCTCGGGCGTCTCGGCCAGTGCGGGCCGCCCGTTGCCGGGCAGGTCGGCGGTCAACGGGATCAGCTCGTCGCGGTACTTGGCGGCGTAGACCGCGGCCAGCCGCTCCTCACCTTCTTCGAGGTTCAACCGGCCCTCGGTCATCGCGGCGCGCAGGATCTCGGCGATCTGCTCGCGCTCTTTGTCGGAGGTCCGCAGCCGGGTGGGGCCGGACCAGGTGGCTTCGTTGGGATTCACTGCTTCCTCCTACGGCGGGACTGACTCCTACGATCGCGCGTCCGCGCCATCCGGGCGTCGCCCCGGGGGAGCAACTTGGCGGCGCGTTCAGGACGGCCGAACCCCGCCGCCGTACGCCCGGGGAAGCAGGACCACCCGCCGCCGTACGCCCGGGGAGGTACGAGCGGCCGCCACCGGACGCCGATGTCCGGGCCACCGAGGTGCCGTAGGTTCGGTGGCGTGAGCGACGAGCGACGGTCGAGCGACGGGGGCACCGGCACCCGGTTCGCCTGGACGCCGCCCGGCCCGCCGGTGTGGCGGGACCGCCACGGCCGCCGGCGCGGCCCGCATCCGGCGCCGTCCGTCGTCGCCGGGGTCGTGGCGCTGCTCTTCCAGGTGCTGGGCGCGAACGCCGCGGCGCACGCCGACGCGGTCGCCCGGCCGCTCGGCCCGGCGGCGGTCACGCTGCTGGTGATCGGCCCGGTCGCGTTGCTCTGGCGGCGGAGGTTCCCGATCCCGGTGCTGGCGGTGGCGGCGGCCGCGTCGCTGGGCTTCGCCACGTTCGCCGAACCCCGCTGGATGTACGCCGTGGCCCCGGCGATCGCGCTGTTCGCCGCCGTCCGGGCCGGCCACGCCCGCCCGGCGCTGATCACCGCCGTGGCCGCGTACGTGGCGTACGTGCTGATCACGGTGGTCTTCGCCGGTGTGCTGGCGGTGCCTGCGCCGGCCCGGCCCGACCTGCCCACGCTGATCGTGCTGGCCGTCGCCGTGACGCTGACCGCGGTCCTGGCCGGCGCCAGCAAGGCCCGCGGCGAGTACATGGCCGAGATGGCCAAGGTGCGGGCCGAACGGGTCCGCGCCCGGGAGGAGCTGCAGAAGCGGCAGACCTCGGAGGAACGGCTGCGCATCGCCCGGGAACTGCACGACGTGCTCGGCCACCACCTGTCCCTGATCAACGTGCAGGCCGGCGTCGGGCTGCACCTGATGGACAGCCGGCCGGAGCAGGCCCGGGAGGCGCTGACCGCGATCAAGACGGCCAGCTCGGAGGCGTTGCGGGAGGTCCGGGCGGTGCTCGGGGTGCTGCGGCCGGAGGACGAGGCGGCGCCACGTCAGCCCGCCCTCGGGCTGGACCGGCTGGACGACCTGACGGCGGACGCCGGGCCTCCCGGTGAAGACGACGGTGACCGGCGACCGCCGGCCGCTGCCGCCCGAGGTCGACCGGGCCGCGTACCGGATCGTGCAGGAGGCCCTGACCAACGTCCGCCGGCACGCGCCCGCCGGGTCGGCCGAGGTCGGCGTCACGTACGAGCCGGGCCGGCTGACCTTGTCGGTCCGCAACACCCCGGGCGGTGCGGCCACGACCGAGGAGGGCGGGAGCGGTATCGCCGGGATGCGGGCGCGGGCCGAGGCGCTCGGCGGCACCTTCTCCGCCGGCCCGCTCGACGGAGGAGGATTCCTGGTGTCGGCGGTGCTGCCGGCGGCGGACGCGGGGGAGCCGGCATGATCAGGGTGCTGCTGGCCGACGACCAGGCGCTGGTCCGGGCCGGGTTCCGGGCGCTGCTCGACGCCGAGCCCGACATCGAGGTGGTGGCCGAGGCCGCCGACGGGCTCGACGCGGTCCGGCTGGCCCGCGAGACCCGCCCCGACGTGGTGCTGATGGACATCCGGATGCCCGGCGTCGACGGCCTCGAGGCCACCCGCCGGATCGTCGCCGACCCGGCGCTGGCCGGCACCCGCGTGGTCATCCTGACCACGTTCGAGCTGGACGAGTACGTGTTCGAGGCGCTGCGCGACGGGGCGTCGGGTTTCCTGGTCAAGGACACCGAGCCGGTCGAGCTGCTGCGCGGTGTCCGGGCGGTCGCCGCCGGTGACGCGCTGCTGTCGCCGAGCGTGACCCGGCGGGTGATCGGCCAGTTCGCCGCAGCCGCACCGACGGGCGCCGGCGCGGCCCCGAAGGCGCCGCCGCGTGAACTGAGCCAGCTCACCGACCGCGAACGGGAGGTGATGGTGCTGGTCGCCGAGGGGCTGTCCAACGACGAGATCGCCGCGCGGCTGGTGATCAGTCCGGCGACCGCGAAGACCCACGTCAGCCGGACCATGGTCAAGCTGGGTGCGCGGGACCGGGCGCAACTGGTGGTCTACGCGTACGAGGCGGGCCTGATCCGGCCGGGCTGGCTGACTTGACCGCGCGCCTCGCTGGCAGACTGACCGGCGTGACCGATGACCTGCGCGTCCTGGTGACCGGCCGCGGCCTGGTCGAATCGCCCCGATGGCACGACGGCCGGCTGTACTACTCCGACTGGACCGCGGGGGAGGTGCTCACCCTCGACGGCACCGTCGTCGCCACGGTCAAGTCGCTCCCGCTGTGCACGGCGTTCCTGCCGGACGGCCGTCTGCTGATCGTCGACTCCCCGAACGGCCGCGTGATCACGCCCGGCGGTGACGTCTACGCCGAGCTCGGCCGCCCCGGCTGGAACGACACCGCCGTCACCCGCACCGGCCTGCTCTACCTCAACGGCGGCGACTGGGGTGATCCCGGTTTCGTCGTGGTGGTCACCCCGGACGGCGCGGTCCGCCGGGTCGCCGACGACATCCTCTTCCCCAACGGCATGGTGGTCACGCCGGACGACTCGACGCTGATCGTGGCCGACTCGTACCGCCACCAGCTGGTCGGCTTCACGATCGGCGCGGACGGCGGCCTCCGCGACCGCCGCGTCTGGGCCGATCTGGGCGAGGGCACCCCGGACGGTATCGACATCGACGCCGACGGCGCGGTCTGGTACGCCGACGTGCCCAACAAGTGGTGCCGGCGGGTGGCCGAGGGCGGCGAGGTGCTGCGCACGGTGCCGCTGGACCGCGGCGGCTTCGCCTGCGTGCTGAGCAAAGGCGCACTGAGCAAAGGCGCACTGAGCGAAGGCGCACTGAGCAAAGGCCCACGGGGCGACGGCACGCTCTACATCACGGCCGCGGTGTGGCTGGGCTTCGGCGAGCCGTCGCCGGTCGAGCCCGGCTCCGGGCAGGTGCTGGCCATCGACCTCTGACAGTGCGCCGCCGCCACCGGCCAGGGCCGCCGACCTGCGGACCGAAGAGATCCGGCGCAAGATTCCGCGCCACGTTAGGGTTCGTAACACCGGGCGATGACAATCTCAGTGTCGTCGAATGCCGGACGAACAGATGGACGTGGGGGTGGGACCGGGCGTGGCGGAGCGCGGGCGCCTGGCACAGGCCGACTCCGGGGAGCAGCCGTGGCGGGCGTGGGGCCCGTACCTGGCCGAGCGGGCCTGGGGAACGGTCCGCGAGGACTACAGCGAGCACGGGACGGCCTGGGACTACTTCCCGCACGACCACGCGCGTTCCCGGGCGTACCGCTGGAACGACGACGGCATGGGCGGCATCTGCGACGACCGGCAGACGTTCTGCTTCGCGCTGGCCCTGTGGAACGGCCGCGACCCGATCCTCAAGGAGCGGATGTTCGGCCTCGGCGGCGACGGCGGCAACCACGGCGAGGACGCCAAGGAGTACTGGTGGTACCTCGACTCCACGCCCACCCACTCCTGGATGCGCTGGCGCTACCACTACCCGCAGGCAGCCTTCCCGTACGACGAGCTGGTCGCCGTCAACGGCCGCCGCTCCCGCGAGGAGCCCGAGTACGAGCTGGTCGACACCGGGGTCTTCGACGAGGACCGGTTCTGGGCGGTGACGGTCGACTACGCCAAGGCCGCACCGACCGACATGTGCATCGTGATCACCGTGGCCAACCGCGGCCCGGACGCGGCCACCCTGCACCTGCTGCCGACGCTGTGGTTCCGCAACACCTGGTCGTGGGGCCGGCCCAACCGTCCCGTCCCGGTGCTCACCGGCACCCCGGGACGCCTGGCGCGGGCAGCACCGCAGCCTCGGCCACCTGGTCCTCGACGCGCGACGGCGAGCCGCCGGCGCTGGTCTGCGACAACGAGACGCAACGCGCAGCGGCTGTGGGGTCAGCCCGGCACCGGCCTGTACCCGAAGGACGGCATCAACGACCACCTGGTCGCGGGCGCGCCCACGGTCAACCCGGCCGGCGTCGGCACCAAGGGCGCCCTGCACTACCTGCGTCACGCTCGGCCGGCGGCGAGACGCGCCAGATCCGGCTGCGGCTGACCCAGACCGACGAGGATCCGGCGCCGCTCGACCTGGCCCTCGACTTCCGGCGCCGATCGTCGACGACCGCCGGCGGCCGAGGCCGACGAGTACTTCGCCGAGCTGATCCCGGCCGCCGCCCGCGCCGAGGAGGCCGCCGTGGCCCGGCAGGGCGATCGCCGGGCTGATGTGGGGCAAGCAGTTCTACCACTTCGACGTGCAGCCCTGGCTGACCGGCGACCCCGGCTCCGCCCCGCCGCCGCCGGGCCGCCGGTACGGGCGCAACAACGCCTGGTGGCACATGAACAGCTTCGACGTGATCTCCATGCCCGACCCGTGGGAGTACCCCTGGTACGCGGCCTGGGACCTGGCCTTCCACTGTGTCACGCATCGCCCGCGTCGACCCCGGCTTCGCCAAGTCGCAGCTCCTGCTGCTGCTGCGCGAGTGGTACATGCACCCCAACGGCCAGATCCCGGCGTACGAGTGGGCGTTCGGCGACGTGAACCCGCCGGTGCACGCCTGGGCCGCGCTGAAGGTCTTCGAGATCGACGGCGGCCGCGACTACGACTTCCTCGCCCGGGTGATGCACAAGCTGCTGCTCAACTTCACCTGGTGGGTCAACCGCAAGGACGTCGGCGGCAACAACGTCTTCGAGGGCGGCTTCCTCGGGCTGGACAACGTCGGCCCGTTCGACCGCTCGGCGGCGCTGCCGGTGGCCGGCGTGCTCGAGCAGTCCGACGGCACCGGCTGGATGGCCATGTACGCGCTGAACCTGCTCGACATGTCGATCCGGCTGGCGCTGCACGACCGGTCCTACGAGGACATGGCGACGAAGTTCTTCGAGCACTTCGCCTACATCGCCGAGGCCGCGTACCGGCAGGGTCTGTGGGACGACGAGGACTGCTTCTTCTACGACGTGCTGCGCCTGCCCGACGGGCACAAGCTGCCGCTCAAGGCCCGCTCGATCGTCGGGCTGCTGCCGCTGGCGGCGACCACCCGGCTCACCGCGGGCACCCTGAACCGGCTGCCCGAGCTGGCCGCCCGGTTGCGCTGGATGCTGGCCAACCAGCGGGAGTACGGCGAGGTGATCAGCGCCCGGCGGATCGGCGCCGACGGTCGGCAGCAGCGGCTGCTCGTCGCTGGTCGGGCAGGACCAGCTGCTACGCATCCTGGCGCGGATGCTCGACCCCGAGGAGTTCCTTTCGCCGTACGGCCTGCGGACGCTCTCCCGCGTCGCACCTGGAGAAGCCGTTCACCGTGTCGCTGGGCGGCTCGGACTTCACCGTCGGGTACGAGCCCGCCGAGAGCACCAGCGGCCTGTTCGGCGGCAACTCGAACTGGCGCGGTCCGGTCTGGATGCCGGTCAACTACCTGCTGGTCGAGGCGCTGCGCGAGTTCGCCGCGTTCTTCGGCGACGACCTGCTGGTCGAGTACCCGACCGGCACGCAGACCAAGGTGACCGCTGGCCGAGGTCGCCGACGACCTGTCCCGCCGGCTGGTCTCGCTGTTCGTGCCGGACTCGTGGGGCCGCCGCCCGATCTACGGCGCCGACCGAGCTGTTCCAGACCCATCCGGACTGGAAGGACCTGATCGCCTTCCCCGAGTACTTCCACGGCGACAACGGCGCCGGGCCTGGGCGCCTGGCACCAGACCGGCTGGACCGCCCTGGTCGTCGACCTGATCCTCACCCTGCACCGCCGCGAGGTCTAGTTGTTCAGTCCCAGGTGGCGCAGCGCGGCGGCGGGCGACAGGTTCTGCGGGAGCGCGCCGGTCCAGGCCTGCCACGTCACGCGATCTTGGCGCCACAGGTCGATGTAGGCGACGCACTCCTCCGGGGCGATGCGGGCAAGGGCGGTGCGGGCGGCGGTCATCGATCTCAGGACTCCGGCCCGGAGCGGATCCGGCATCGTCCGCGCCCGGACACTGATCGCGTCGATCAGGGTGCGGCGCTGATCGAGGAAGTGCCGCCAATAGACGTCGTCGGCCTCGTCGAGATCGGCGCCCTCGTCGAGCAGCGCGAACAATCCCTCCGCAAGGCAGTCGCCGAACTCCTCGAGGCGGGCGCGAGCCGGATCGGCGTACGGGTCGAACGTCGCCTGGGCGCAGTGCCCGCTCATCGCGACCTCGGCCAGCCCGTCGTCGTCGAGCAGGAAGAACCAATCCTCGTTGTAGATGTTCGGGAAGAACGAGCGCGTCTCGGTGGCGTTGACGAGCAACCCGCCGGCGCCGACGAAGCATTCCTGCTTGCCGCCGGTGTCGCGGTTCGCGTGGCACACCACCGAGTTGTCGTACCAGCCGACGTTCTCCAGCCCGACAGCGCGGTACCGGCCGATCAGCGCGGCGGCGGTCCGCACCTCCGCCGGTTCGACGCCGGTCACGTCGTCATCCAGGAACAGCACCCGCTGCCACCCGGTCATCCGGGCCACCGCGAGGGCCAGGTTGCGCTTGAGTGAGGTGTCCGAGTCCCGGGTGTACGGGCCGGAGTGCGTTTCCAGTCCGATCAGGGACGTCGTCGTGGTCACGTCGATGGCCAGCGGTTCCACACCGTACGGCCGGGCCACCGATCGGGCCCCGGCGGCGGTCGCCCGGCGGCTGGCCAGGATCAGCAGTGGGCAGGCGAGGTCTGCAGCCAGGCCGACGGCAGCCTGGAGGAACGAGCTGTCCCGGGCCGACGGGACGACGATCGCGTCCACCTCGGTCCCGGCGGGGGCCGAGACGTTCCGCGCCACCAGATCGAGGTGGGAGGAGTGCTGGACGCCGGAGATCGCGATGCGATGCCGTGCCGCCGGAACGGGGGATTCACCGTCAGCATGCGACCGCATCATTCGACCGCCTCCGGCACGGGGGTTATCGATCCCGCTGGCGACGACTCTGACGCACGGGTGATCTCTGCTCGTTACGGATCAAGGACCGACCGTAAATATACCCGGCTTCCGATCCCTACTCCTGATGGGCGGCGGCGTCCGGCAGCGGCCACTCGTGCAGCCGATCGGCATCGATGGTCCAATCCGGAACGACCACCTCATTTGCCACAATCCGCACGCGACAGACGATGCTGTATGTCGGCGCTGCTCCGAATCGCCGGCGGAGATAGGCCGCGTTGCGCTCCGCCACGTTGGGGTCGGTCAGGGCGCGCACCACGCCGTAGCTGCCCCGGCTGTATTGACCGCCGAAGAAGGTGATCGTCCGGTCCCGCTGCAAGGGGTTCGGGGCGCGGAGGAAATGGGCGACGTCCTCGTCCAGGCTTTCCCCGGTCACGACCGGTCGCACCTGGTGAACCGAGCCGTCCGGGTCGCGGATCGAGAAGCCGCCGATGTCGCTGTCGGTCGGACGTTCCAGCTGGCTCACCGGCAGTTCGCCGAGATCCTTGAGAGTGGCTCCCATGACCGGGTTGAAGTCGACTCCACCGAGGGCGATCAGGTGCGCCTTCTTGTCGTCGAGCGACAGCTCCTCCCAGGTTCCGACCTTGATGGAACTGGTCGGATTCAGTGCCCCGATGCGAGGGAGGAGCTCGACCAGCGCGTCGAGGTCGGCGTACTTGTAGGAGTCGACGTAGTCCGGACTGTCCTTGTCGGCGTAGGCGATCTTGGACCGCAGGGCGTCGGACAGCGTGCCGCAGACGATGGTGATCGGCTCGGAATCGCCGTAACGCAACGGATTGGCCGGGACGGCGTCGCGGTCGGAACCGCCCGGTGGCGTCGTTCTGGATGCCGGGCCGCGCAGCGTCAGCAGTTCGTCCCGCAGCCGCTCGTACTCTCGCTGTTCGTCGTCGGTGAGCTCGTCCGGTCCCGGCAACCGCGCTCGTCCCGGCGCCGCCGGTGAGGCCCGGGCGAAGAAACGCGCGTAGTCGTCGAGCCGGGCGTCCGGGGGAACGGCCTTCCCGTTCTCCCACGAGGAGACCAGGGGAACGCTGACATCCAGCGCGCGGGCCAGCGCCGGCTGGGTCAGCAGACCACCGGGCCAGTCCCGGCGCAGCTCCCGGAGCCGTACCGCCAGCAGGTCGCCAGGCATGGGCCCTCCCTTGGTGGGGTCTGCGCGGGTGACGCACAACGCGGCATCCGGGTCGTGCTTCAGTCGTCGACTGAAGTTTAGCCTGATGTAGTTAACCCACTGAACAAGGGCCGCCGATCGCGGCGACTTCGTTACATGATTATTTCAGTAACTTCAGTCAGTAGCCCTGAACCGGCTTCCGGAGTTGGATGTCGACGTGGATCTCCTCGTAGAGGCGCCGTTCCGTCGAGCCGGCTGGGCCGACATGGACGACATCGGCCGCTCGCTGGGTCCGGTGCACCGCACCTACTTCGAGGCGCGCATGCCGGCCCAGGAGGAGAAGACGGGCGTCGTTCTCGTCGCGGTCCTCGACGGCACTCTCGTCGGCGCCGTGTGGGCCAGTTGGGGGCCGGCCGACGAGCCGGAGATCCGGCAGCACCTCGGCGGTGTCCCGTTGCTCTACCACTTCGAGATCTGCAAGGAGATGCGCGGTCAGGGCATCGGCACCGGACTTCTGCGCTACGCCGAGCAACTGCTGGGTGATGCCGGGTACACGCGCGTCGCGCTCGGGGTCGACGAGGGAAACATCGACGCCCGCCGGCTGTACGAGCGGCTCGGTTACGTGGCCGATCAGCGGCTGGCCGGCGTGCGGACCGAACAGGACGACCCCGCGAACCCGTTCGGTGATCCGTTCGACGTGCTCGTCCACGGCCTGCCGTCGGCCGTGACACCCGCAGCCGAACCTTCAGTAACTTCAGCCGCTTAGCTGAAGTTCTCCCGTCCGGATTATCGACCGGGTAGACGCTTGCGGCCGGGACGAGTTGAGGATTTCGCGCGCAGAGTGCGAAATGGGTACAGCCTTCTGCCTACTTCAGTCAGATGCTGAAGTTTAGGCTGATGGTACAGAAGTAGCTGAACCCAGGGGCCGCGGGGGTGATCGGCTTGGCCCATCTCATTCGATCGAGGCGGAATCGCGGACCGCCATCGCCGGGAAGGCGGGCGATCGGACCACGGGCACCCCGGACAGCGGCCGGAGTCACCCCATCCGCAGGCATCCAGCCACAAGAGAGCACCTCCGGATAGCGGCCGGAGGTGCTCGGAGCAGACACCACTTCAGAGGAAGGCCCACTCATGTCCAGTTTAGCTTCACCTGCTGTTGCCGCACATCAGCCGTATGTCGCCATTACGGCGGATCCGGCCGGGGCCGTAACCGCGGTCCCACCGGACGCGCTCAGCACCATCTCCGTCATCGTCGTCATCATGCTGCTCGGCTTCGCGCTCAAGGGCGTCAAGCCGGTGGTGGTGACGCTGATGGGGCTGGTGCGGACGCTGTTCAGCGCCCTCGGTGTGGCGGCACTCCTGGTGCTGGCCCTCGTCGTCCTGATCGGCGCTCTGGTCGTCTCGGCCACCGGTCACTGAGCCAACGATCGTGCTCCGGCGCGCCTGCCGGAGCACGGGGATCCACCTAAACTGATCGCATGGAATTCGGGGTCGGCTACTTTCCGACGCACGACGGCATCTCGCCCGGCGACGTGGCGCGCAAGGTCGAGGAGCGCGGCCAGGACGCCATCGTCTTCGCCGAGCACACGCACATCCCGGCGTCGCGGGAGACGCCGTACGAGGGCGGGACGCTTCCGCGCAAGTACTGGCACACCTACGACCTGTTCGTGGCGCTGACCGCGGCCGCCGCCGCGACGAGCCGGCTGCGGATCGGCAGCGGCGTCTGCCTGGTCGTCGAGCGCGACCCGATCACCACCGCCAAGGAGGTCGCCAGCGTCGACCACCTCAGCGGGGGCCGGCTCGAGTTCGGCGTCGGCACCGGCTGGAACCGCGAGGAGATGGCCAACCACGGCACCGACCCGAAGACCCGGTTGCGGCTGATGACCGACCGGATCAAGGCTATGCAGGCGATCTGGACCCAGGACGAGGCCAGCTACCACGGGGAGTTCGCCGACTTCGACCGCATCTGGTCGTACCCGAAGCCGGCGCAGAAGCCGTACCCGCCGGTTCTGGTCGGCGGCGGCGGACCAACGGTGATCGACCGGGTGCTGGACTATGGCGACGGCTGGTTCCCGCGCTGGCACGACCCGGACGTCATCGCCCGCACCGCCGAGCTGCGCGCCCGCGCCGACCGCCCGATGCAGGTGCAGCTGATCGGCGCGCCGGCCGACGCCAAGGCGTTCGAACAACTCGAGGCGGCCGGCGTGGACCGGGTCTACACCTGGCTCCCGTCCGGACCGTGGAGTGTGGTCGAACGCGCCCTCGAGACCTGGGAAGCAGCGATCGACGACCTGACCGGGCAGTGAACCGCTTCGCCGGGGCCCGCGTGGCCCGGCTGGCCACGGTGGGTGCCGACGGCGCGCCGCACGTGGTGCCGATCGTGTTCGCGGTCACCGGCGACGTCATCCACAGCGCCGTCGACGCCAAGCCGAAGCGGCACAACCGGCTGCGGCGGCTGGCCAACATCGCCCACGAGCCGCGGGTCAGCGTGCTGGCCGACCACTACGACGACGACTGGTCGCTGCTCTGGTGGGTCCGGGCCGACGGGGTCGCCGCGGTCCTGACCGAGTCGCCCGACGGGCTGGCCGCGCTGACCGCCAAGTACCCGCAGTACCGCCTCACCCCGCCACCCGGGCCGTACCTGCGGATCGCCGTGACGAAATGGTCGAGCTGGCCCACCTGAGTACGGACGCCGACGCGCGAACCGGCGGGCTCGATTCAACGGCCGGCCGCGTGCCGGTGCAGGGCTAGGTTCCTAGGACGCTGTAGAGGGCGTGCGGCCGACCGCGGTGAACAGCGAACGGCCCCTCAGGAACGTTCGCGGACGATGGCCTGGGCGACCCGCCGGAGCTCGGCCGGATCCGGCGACCAAGCGGCCGCGATGTCCGGGTGCAGGCCGTGGCGGGTCTCGTCGAGCAGCCGCGCCGTGACCACGTCCATCGGCTCACCGGCGTACTCCGATTCCACCTTGTTCGCCGCGACCCGCAGGGCCGAGGTGAGCTGGTCTTCCAACGGCCCGCGCAGTTTCGCCTCGACGCCGTCGAGGGAAGCGGGATCCAGAGTGACGTGCGGCTCGACCATGGGTGCTCCCGGGATCTAGAAGGCGGCGCGACGCGGATACCCATCCGCACCGCGCCGCCAAACAAGCCGATCCCAGCGTCAGCTGCGGCCGCGCTTCAGCTCGAAGAACTGCCGGCTGCGGGAGAGCGGGACGACCGCGTCCCAGATCGCCAACGACTCGTCCCGCGGCGGAGTCTCGGCCAGCCCGATGATCGGTCCGTGCACGCCGCGCGGCGCCCCCTCGACCCACAGCACGGGGGAGCCGATGTCGGGGCCGGCCGAGGCGAACGCGTACTCGTGCGACTCCCGCACGGCGTCGTCCCACGACTCGTCCTCGAGGATCTTCTCCGGAGCGTCCACTCCGGCCGCGGCGGCCGCGGCGACCACGATGTCGTCGGAGAGGGCCGCGCCGGCCTCGTGGGTGCGATTGCCGATCTCGGTGTAGAACGCGCCGGCCGTGTCGTTGCGGCCGTCCGCGTGCAGCGCCTCGACCAGCCGCAGGGCCTTGGAGGCGGCGTCCATCATGGGCTTGTACTCCGCCGGCGCGTTGCCGCCGTTGAGGATGGACAGGCTGAACGACCGCCACTGGACGGTGACGTCCCGTTCCGCGGCGACGGCGACCAGCCAGCGCGAGGTCCGCCACGTGAACGGGCAGACCGGATCGAAGAAATAGGTGGCTTCCATCAGATGGATCGGCTCCTCTGGTCGATTCCCAGCTCCCCGTAAGGATAGTCGGGCGCCCCGGGATCGCTCGCGGTGTTCAGCCCGGCTGTCTCGGCCTCGGTCAGGTGCAGGCCGGCGGCCTTGAGGTTGGTGTCGAGCTGTTCCAGGGTGCGGGCGCCCAGGATGGTGGAGGTGACGCCGGGCCGGTCGGTGACCCAGGCGAGGGCGACCTCGGCCATGCTGACGCCTCGGCCTTCGGCGATCCGCTGGACCGCGTCGATCACGTCCCACGTGGTGCTGGTGTCGCGGCGGTCCCACGCCTCCATGCCCCGGTCCGGGTTGTCGCCGAGCCGGGTGGCGCCGGTGGGCCGCTGGTCCCGCTGGTACTTGCCGGTGAGCCAGCCGCCGCCGAGCGGGCTCCACGGCATCAGGCCGAGCCCGGCGTCGATCGCGGCCGGCACGATCTCCCACTCGATCCCGCGGACCAGCAGGTTGTAGTGCGGCTGCAGCGAGATCGGGGCGGTTAGGTTCAGTTCCCGGGCCAGGCCGACGGCCTTGGTCAGCTGCCAGCCGGTGAAGTTGGAGAAACCGTAGTAGCGGGTCTTGCCGGCCCGGACGAAGCCGTCCAGCGTGCGGAGTGTTTCCTCGAGCGGGGTGAGCGGGTCCCACGCGTGACATTGGTAGAGGTCGACGGAGGCCCGGCCGAGCCGGGTCAGCGACGCGTCGAGGGCGCGGGTCAGGTGGCGGGCGGACAGTCCGAGGCCGTTGGGCTCGTCGGCCATCGGGAAGCGGCCCTTGGTGGCGAGCACGACGCGGTCGGTCACGTCGGCCGGCCGGCTGGCGAACCAGCGTCCGATGATCTCCTCCGAAACGCCCTTGGAGTAGACGTCGGCGGTGTCGACGAAGGTGCCGCCGGACTCGACGAACCGGTCGAGTTGCTCGTGCGAGACCTTCTCGTCCGACTCGTTGCCGAAGGTCATCGTGCCCAGACAGAGATTGGAGACGGCGCATCCGCTGCGTCCGAGGGTGCGGTATTCCATGCCTCGAACCTACGCCCGGCTTCGAACCTACGCCCGGCGACGCATTCCGGCCGGACATGGAAGGGCCGGGGGCCCGAGCGGGGGCTCTCAACCCGCTCGGACCACCGGCGTACACCTAGCGCTACCCGCCCTGGGCGGGACTAACCACAGACGAGACAATCGGTGGAAGAAGTTCGCGCAGCACATCGATGCCGTCCCGGCTGAGCACCGACTCGGGGTGGAACTGCACCCCCGCGAACGAGTGGCCGCGCACGGCGTGGACTGCGCCGCCGGCCTGGTCGCGGGCGATCTCCACCGGGCCGTACGGGCTGTCCAGGCGATCGGCGGCCGCGGTGGCGGTGAAGCTGGAGTAGAAGCCGACCCGCCGCGCCGTCCCGAACAGATCCACGTCCCGGGCCAGACCCTGGTACGTCGTCTCGCGCCGGACCAGGGGCAGCCCGAGCCGGCCGGCCAGGATCTGATGGCCCAGGCAGACCGCCAGCAGCGGCGTCCCCGACTCGAGCAGCTCGGATACCAGCGACCGCAGCCGCACCATCTTCTCCTCGTCCGACGACGGGTCGCCCGGGCCGGGACCGGCCACCACCAGGTCGGCCGGGGGCAGCGCGGTGACGTGCCACGGCACCGTGGTCACCGTCAGCCCGAGCGCCTTGAGCTGGTGGGCGAGCATCGCGGTGAAGGTGTCCTCGGCGTCCACGATGACCGCCGTACGGCCGGTCAGCGACGCGAGGGCCAGTGCGCCCGGGATCCGCTGGTCCAGCCAGAACCGGGCCAGTCCGTCGTTGCGCGCGGCCAGGGCGGCCACCACCGCGGGATCGCTCGGGTCGTCCGTACGGCTGGGTGGGGGTGGTGATCCGAGGCCCAGCGCGGCGAGCACGCCGGCCGCCTTGATGTGGGTCTCGGCGACCTCGCCGGCTGCGGTCGAGTGCCGGACCAGGGTGGCCCCCACCGGCACCCGCAGCGCACCGGACGGGGAGATCTCGGCCGTGCGGATCAGGATGGGCGCGTCCAGCGTCTGCCGGCCGGCGTCGTCGTGGCCGAGCAGCGCCAGCACCCCGGCGTAGTAGCCGCGGCCGGTGCGCTCGTGCCGGGCGATCACCCGGCACGCGTTCTCGATCGGGCTGCCGGTGACGGTGGGCGCGAACATGGTCTCGCGCAGCACGTCCCGGACGTCCATGGTGCCCCGCCCGGCCAGCAGGTACTCGGTGTGGGTGAGATGGGCCATCCGCTTGAGGTACGGGCCGACGACCTGGCCGCCGTGCTCGGCCACGGTGGCCATCATCTTCAGTTCCTCGTCCAGCACCATCCACAGTTCCTCGGTCTCCTTGGTGTCGGCGAGGAATTCCAGCAGGGTGCGCCCGCCGTTGCGGAAGGTGCCGCTGATCGGGTTCATCATGACCAGCCCGTCGTCCACGCTGACGTGCCGTTCCGGGGTGGCGCCGACGAGGGTCCGGGTGCCCGTGTGGACCAGGAAGGTCCAGTACGCGCCCTGTTCGCGGGCCAGCAGGCGGGCGAACGCGGCCCGCGCGGCGGCCACCGGGTCGCCGTCCACGGTCGCGGTGAAGGTTCGATGGATGACGAAGTTGGCGCCTTCGCCGCGGCCGATCTCGTCGCGGAGCACCTCGCCGACGACCTGGGCGTACTCGTCGTCGGACAGATCGAACCGTCCGCCGGAGACGGTGAACTCGCCGTCACCGAACGCGTCCAGCGGCCGTCTCTCGTAGCCGGTGATCCGCAGGCACTCCAGCGGGGCGCCGTCGTCGACGCAGTCGAAGCCGCGCTCGGTGATCTGCCGGTACGGCACGACGGCGAGGGTCCGCCCGCCCGGCTCGAGCGGGATGTCGGCGAGCGCCGACACGGTGATCAAGTCGCCGGTCAGGACCTCGACCTCGTCGGCGCCGTCCCGGTGGAGATAGGCGAATGGCTGCATGGCGTCCCTCTCGGGGCTGGGCCGCCGCCGAGGCTGTCGTGCCGTGCAACGAAGAACGGCCGCCTCGGGGAGGCGGCCGCGGTGGATGGTTACGCGCGGGGTGGTGTGGCCGCCGGGTCGGCGGGCCACCACATGCTCAATCGCGCGGACATGACGGAGAGCTTACGACGCGTCGCGGTAGCAGCGCCAGCTCTGCGGGTCGTCGTCGTCGAGCATGCCGGCCCAGGCGTCCGCCCCGTAGAGCCAGGCGCACGCGACGTTCATGGCGATCGGGTACGGGCCGGCCGCGTCCCGGACGCACACCCACGTGTCGGATCCCGGTGCGGCGCCGACCGCGCCGTTCACCCGGTGCAGGCAGTACGCGGTGAGTGAGGCGCCCAGGTGCGCGGGTCCGAGCAGCACCGGGGGCCGGGCCCGTTGCCGGTCGGCTCCGCGGGGTCCCCGGTCCGGGGCGGTGGTCGCCGGGGGCACGGTGGTCACCGGGAGGGGCGCCACCGAGGCCGGCGTGGTGCCGGTGCCGGCCGCGTGCACGGCCAGGCCGCCCAGCACGGCGTCGGCCACGGTCAATCCGGCGATGGTGGCCAGCAGGCCGGTGCGCAGGCGGGCCGGGGCGGGCGAGGGACGGTGGTGGCGCCCGGACGCGTACCGGCGGCGACCGGAGGCGCGGTGCCGTCCGGTTCGATCGGGCACGGCGGCGCTCCTCGGTTCGGCAGGCTTAACTCACCGTAACCGCTCGGCCGGGTGAAGCGCCGTGGCCCGTGCCGCCGTTTCGCGATCATCCTTACGGACAGTCACGCCCCTGGAAACGCCTGGTGGACCGCGGTGCGGGCCCACCGCATCCGGCCCGGCGCGCAGTCCGGGTGCTCGCCGAATTCCTGGGCGACCAGCGCGGCGCACCCCGACTCGCCCAGGCGGCCGACCGTGTCGGTCACCGCTTCCCGGATCAGCTCCGCCGAGGGGTGCTGGGAGCGCTGCAGGTCGGAGACGAACAACGCCTCGATGCGAACGTCATCGGAGATCAGTACGGCCATCGAATCCTCCTGCCGAACGCGGTGCGAGCGGGCGTCTGAATCCAGAAGACCCGAGCCGGGCTGCAGCCTCGCTGTACACCGGGTGCCATGCCGTTGCGGACGGCTGGGCTTCGCGGAGCGGCCGTCATACCCCGGACTAACGCGATATCGTCCGATAAGTAGCGAAAGGGGAATGCCGTGACGGTGGTCTTGGTCGCCGACGACGACGCCGACATCCGTGACCTGGTGGCGTTCAAGCTGGAACAGGCCGGGCTCGAGGTGGTCGCGGTCGAGGACGGCCAGGCCGCGCTGGAACAGGCGCGCAGTCGTCAGCCCGCGCTCGCCGTCCTGGACGTCTCGATGCCTGGTCTGTCGGGTATCGACGTGTGCCGCATGCTCCGAGCCGACCCGCTCACCGCCGGGATGCTGATCATCATGCTCACCGCACGGGTGCAGGAGCAGGACGTGGAGGGCGGGTTCAGCGCCGGCGCCGACGACTACGTCACCAAACCGTTCAGCCCGCGCGAGCTCGTGTCCCGCATCCAGGCGCTGCTGAGCCGGACACGCGCCTGATCCGCGGATCGCCGATGCCCCGCGACTGGTCGGTCGGGCGGCTGGTCCCCCGGGCCTTCTGCGCCCTGGTGGTGCTGATCACCTGCTCGGGCCTGGCCGAGACGGCCGCGGTGCTGGTCCAGCACCGCGTCGTCCGTCAGCTGACCACCCACGTCCAGCCCCTCGAGCTGGCCAACGCCCACCTGCGGGCGGTGCTGACCGACGCCCAGCGGGGCCTGCGCGGCTATCTGCTGACCGGCGACCAGCAGCTGCTGAACGGCTACCTGATCGCGCACAGCGAGTATCCACTGGCCGTCGACGACGTGCGCGCACTGGCCACCGCCGGCGAACGACCGGCCGTGGCGACCCAGGCGGTCCGGGCCGACACCTGGTGGAGCCTGGCCGAACGTCAGCGGCAGGCCGAGCCCCGCAGCGACGTCGCCGCCCGGTTAGCGGCCGAGGGCAGACCCCTGTTCGACGAGTTCGAGGAGGCCAACCGGGCGTTCGACCTGGCGCTGGCCGCTCGTACGGCCAGCCTGCAGCGGGAGAGCGCCCAGCTCGGCGTGCTGTCGGTGAGCACCGTGCCGGCCCTGACCGTGGCCGTGGCCGCGTTCGCCGCGCTGACCGGCCGCCGGATGACCCGGCTGATCACCCGTCCGCTGAGCGGCCTGGTCGACGTGCTGGCCCGGCGCCGGGCCGGCGACCGTACGATCCGGGCCGATCCGTCCATCGGGCCGGCCGAGATCCGCGCGGTCGCGGCGGAGGTCAACGCCACCGCCGAGGAGAACGCCCGGGCCGACGCCGCCGAACAGGAGATCTCGCAGCGGCGCAGCGCCCGGCTGCAGGAGCTGGACACGGCCAAGACCGATTTCATGTCGACGGTTTCGCATGAGTTGCGCACGCCGCTGACCAGCATCTCCGGCTACGTGGAACTGCTGCGCGACGCCGCCGCGGGCGAGGTCAGCCCCGCCCAGGACCGGATGCTCGAGGTGATCGGCCGCAACACCCGCCGCCTGCGGGAGCTGATCGAGGACATGCTGGTTCTGTCGAAGATCGAGGCCGGCGGTTTTCGGACCAGCAAGACGCCCGTCGACCTGGCCGAGCTGATCGACGCCGCGGTGCAGGCGGTCACCCCGGCCGCGGTCAAGGCGTCGATCGGCCTGCACGTCGAGGTGGCCGGTCCGCTCGCCCTGGACGCCGACCCGGGTCAGATCGACCGGGTCCTCGCGAATCTGCTCACCAACGCGGTCAAGTTCACGCCGGCCGAGGGGACGATCACGGTCACCGCCCGGCGGGACGGCACGGACGTGGTGGTCGCGGTCGCCGACACCGGCATGGGCATCCCCGAGTCGGAGCAACCGGCCCTGTTCGCCCGCTTCTTCCGCGCAAGCAACGCCATCCACCAGGCGATCCCCGGCACCGGGCTGGGGCTGGCCATCGTCTCGACCATCGTCGACAACCACGGCGGCCGGATCGAGCTGTCGTCCACCGAGCGGGTCGGCACCACCGTCACGGTACGGCTTCCGGTCTGAGGCGCGCCGCGGCCGCCAGTTCCTGACTACTTCTGGTCGAGGAAGTTCAGCGTGACCGTGGCGAACAGCGGCGACAGGAAGATGTTGTAGTGGGTCAGACCGGGCAGGATGGCCAGCTGGTGACCGCCGTCGGGCCGTCCCTCGCCCATCCAGCCGCCGTCGCGCAGGCCGCCGCCCAACAGCTCGAAGACTCCGGCGTAGTGGCTGGGCGGGGCCATGTCGGCGTCGGCCGCCACCACCAGCGTCGGCACCCGCACCGCCTTGACGTCGTCGGTGAAGTCGAACTCCACGGCCATCGACCGGCCGATCTTGTCCAGCAGCCGGGGGAAGTCCTCCGGGTGCGGCGCGACCCGCTCGTACAGCTCGTACATCGGGGTCTCCTTCATGAACTCGGCCGCGGCCGCGTTCACCTGGGCCTGCTGGGCTCGCATCTCCGGGTAGACGGCGTCGCTCGTGATGTTCGCCGACGCGGTGACCATCCGGCGGATCTTCTCCGGGTGACGGAACGCGACCTGCCAGGCGACACCGCCGCCGAGCGAGTAGCCGGCCACGTCGGGGCGGTCCAGGCCGAGGTGGTCGATCAGGGCGGCGACGTCGTCGGCCATGGTGCGCACGTCGAGGGGGCGGTCCACGTCGGCCGTACGGCCGTGGCCCTGCAGGTCGACCAGGATCACTCGGTGGGCCGCGGCGAACGTTCCGACGATCGGGCCGAACATCTCGCCGGAGCCGAGGCCGCCGTGCAGCAGGATGACCGGGCTGCCCTCGCCGTACGTCTCGTAGTACAGGTTGATCCCGTTGACCTCGGCGTACTTTCCGGTGCCGGCGGTCTCGGCGGTCCAGGTGGCGGTCATCGTCTGGCTCCTTCGTTCATCGGTCTCCCCCGTACAGACAGCCGTACGCCCGGAAACTCATCGCTGATCCGCGGGAATCTTCCGGCCCGGCTCCAGACCGGCTGCGGCGGCCGCCGCCTGGGCCTCGGCCAGCACCAGGCGGGCCGCCCGGCCGGTGTCCCGGGCCAGCTCGGCCACCTGGTCGAACTCCGGCATGACCTGCACGATCAGGCCGTCCGCGGTGCCCACCTTGACGGCGACGGTGCCGCCGCCGACCGCCACCGGCACGAACATCCGGTCCAGTGCCACCTTGCTCCGCGGCGACTCCCGGACGCCCAGCGTGCTCGTCTCGGCGAAGATCCGGGCGCGCAGGGCGGGGGCGCGGTCCGGCGGGCAGAGCACGGTGAGGGTGTGCGCCGGGCGGCCCTTCTTCATCAGGATCGGCACCAGCCAGGCGTCGGACGCACCCGCCGCCAGCAGCCCGGTCAGCACGCCCGGCCACAGCCGCGGGTCGAGGTCGTCGACGTTGGCCTCCAGCACCACCGCCGGCTCGTCGCGGGTGGGCGCGGTGGCGCCGACCAGGACCCGGACCACGTTGGGCCGGCCCGGCACGTCCCGGCCGCCGGCGCCGACCCCGACCGTGTGCACAGTCATCGCCGGCAGATCCTCGTCGGCGGTGGCCAGCGTGCGCAGCAACGCGACGCCGGTCGGGGTGGCCAGCTCGCCGTCGCCGCCGGCTCGCACCCGCCAGCCCCGGGCCAGCTCGGCCACCGCCGGCGCGGGCACGGGCAGCTCGCCGTGCGCGGTCCGGACCCGGCCCGAACCGAGGGCGATCTCACCCGCCGACACGCTGGTCACGCCAAGGTCGTCCAGGGCGGCGCAGACGCCGACCACGTCGGCGATCGAGTCCAGTGCGCCGACCTCGTGGAAGTGCACGTCGCCGGGGTCGATGCCGTGCACCCGGCCCTCGGCCCCGGCCAGCCGGGTGAACACCGCCAGCGGCGTTCCGGTCAGGCGGTCGCGAAGATCCCGCCAGGTGCGATGTGGCGGATTGCCGACCAGCGGCACGACGTCGGCGTGCAGCGCCCGCAGGCCGGCCCGTTGCACCGGTGATGCGGTCAGCCGGACCGAACCCGGGATGACCGCGTCGACCGCCGCCTGGGCCGCGTCCAGCGACGCCCCCGCGTCGACCAGCGCGCCCAGCAGCATGTTGCCGGCCACCCCGGCCGACGCGTCGATCCAGAGGTGGGTCACGACGGAGCGGCGATCTGCGCGGCGAGGTGGCCGGCGCCGTACCCGTTGTCGATGTTCACCACGGCCACGCCCGGCGCGCAGGAGTTGAGCATGGCCAGCAGCGGAGCCAGCCCGCCGAACGCGGCGCCGTACCCGACCGACGTCGGCAGGGCCACCACCGGCGCGGCGATCAGCCCGGCGACCACACTCGGCAGGGCGCCGTCCATCCCGGCGGCGACCACCACCACCCGGGCGGCGCGCAGTTCGTCCAGATGGGACAGGATCCGATGCAGCCCGGCCACGCCCACGTCCACGATCAACTCGGCCGACCGGCCCAGGTAACGGGCGGTGAGCAGCGCCTCCCGGGCGGCGCGCAGGTCCGACGTGCCTGCCGCGACCACCAGCACCGGCCCGCCGGACGGGGCGGGCACCGCCGGCGGCCAGGCCAGCAGCCCGGCCTCGGTGTCGTGGAACGCGTCCGGCAACTCGCTGACGATCGCCTTGGCGTGGTCGTCCGACGCCCGGGTGAACAGCGTGACCACGTCCGGCCGGCCGCGCACCGCGGCGGCGATCCCGGCCACCTGCGACGGCGTCTTGCCGGCGCAGTACACCGCCTCGGGATAGCCGCGCCGGGCCGCGCGTTCCAGATCGAGGTCGAAGTCAGTCACGCGCCGACACCTGCAGCAGCGGCAGCGTGAACGCCCCCGACTGGATGCCGGCCAGGTCGACGGTGGCGAACCGGAACCCGGCGGCGACCACCGCCGCCCGGACCCGCTCCCGTACCTCCGGAGACACCGCGCGGACCAGGTCGTCCGGGGTCAGCTCGATCCGGGCGACCTCGCCGTGGTGCCGTACCCGCAGGTCGCCGAAGCCCAGTGCGCGCAACTCGGCCTCGGCTCGGTCGATCTGGGCCAGCTTCTGCGGTTCGACGATCTGGAAGTGCGGGATCCGGGAGGCCAGGCAGGGGGCGGCCGGCTTGTCCGCGGACGGCAGCCCGTACTCGCGGGCGATGGCCCGTACGGCCGCCTTGTCCAGGCCCAGGTCGGCCAGCGGGCGCAGCACACGGTGTTTCGTCGCGGCCAGGCTGCCGGGCCGGTCCGGGCGGCGGGCGTCGTCGGCGTTCTCCCCGTACGCCACGGCGTCCAGCCGGTACGCGTCCACCACCTCGTCCGCGATCCGGGTGAACAGCTCGTCCTTGCAGTGGAAGCAGCGGTCCGGCCCGTTGGCGCGGTACTCCGGCCGGTCGCCCTCGTACGTCTCGACCTCGGCCACCGCCACGCCGATGTGCCGGGCGACGACGTGCGCCTCGTCCCGTTCGGCGGCGGCCAGGCTGGGGGAGACGCCGAGGATGGCCACCACCCGGTCCGCGCCGAGCGCCCGGGCGGCCAGCGCGGCCAGCACCGACGAGTCCACCCCGCCGGAGAACGCCACGCCCAGTCGCCCGACGCCGGCCAGGAGGTTCCGGGTCTGCCCGACGATGTCGTCCGTCATCACAATCACTGACGGTACGTCGAGAGGAAGCGGGCCAGCCGGTCGGTGGCGTCGTCCAGCACCTCGACCGGCGCCAGGAACACCACCCGCAGATGATCCGGGGTGGGCAGGTTGAAGCCGGTGCCGTGGGACAGCAGCAGCAACTGGTCCTCCAGCAGGTCGATGATCAGTTTCTGGTCGTCGCGGATCTTGTGCACGTCCGGGTCGAGCCGGGCGAACAGGTACAGCGCGCCCCTGGGCTTCACGCAGTCCACGCCGGGGATCGCCGTCAGTTTGCGCCACGCGTGGTCACGCTGCTCGGCGAGCCGGCCGCCGGGCCGGATCAGGTCGGTGATGCTCTGGTACCCGCCGAGCGCCGTCTGCACGGCGTGCTGGGCCGGCACGTTCGGGCACAGCCGCATGTTGGCCAGCAGTTGCAGACCCTCGAGGTATTCGTCGGAGTGGCTGTGCGGGCCGCTGATCGCCAGCCAGCCCGACCGGAACCCGGCCGCCCGGTACGTCTTGGACAGTCCGCCCATGGTCAGCACCATCAGGTCGGGAGCGAGCGCGGCGGCGCACTCGTGCTTCGCGTCGCCGTACAGGATCTTGTCGTAGATCTCGTCCGACAGCACCAGCAACCCGTGCGTACGGGCGAGGTCCAGAAGGCCGAGCAGCACCTCGCGGGAGTAGACCGCCCCGGTCGGATTGTTGGGGTTGATGATCACGATGGCCCGGGTGCTGGGCGTGATCGACGCGGCCACATGGTCCAGATCCGGCTGCCAGTCCTGCGACTCGTCGCAGCGGTAGTGCACCGGGCGACCGCCGCACAAGGTGACCGCGCCCGTCCACAGCGGATAGTCCGGGCTCGGCACCAGCACCTCGTCGCCGGTGTTGAGCAGGGCCTGCAGCGACATCACGATCAGCTCGGAGACGCCGTTGCCGAGGAACACGTCGTCCGGCTGCACGTCCCGGACACCCAGGGTCTGGTAGTACTGCGCGACCGCGACCCGGGCCGAGTAGATGCCCCGGGCGTCGCTGTAGCCCTGCGCCGCCTCCAGGTTGTGCACCACGTCGGCCATGATGGGCTCGGGCGCGTTCAGCCCCCACGGCGCCGGGTTGCCGAGGTTGAGTTTGAGGATCCGGTTGCCGGCCGCCTCGAGCTCCTGGGCGCGGCGCAGCACCGGACCGCGGATGTCGTATCGGACGTTCTTCAGCCTGCTCGCCTGGGCCACCATGTCACCCACCCTAATTTCGGCCCCCGCGACGACGCACGCCGCCACCGAATCGAGGAGCGTGGGGTCGAGCGGTCCGGCCGGCCGGGCGTCACGACGTCGACCCCGATTCCGGGTCAGGCCGTCGCCAGGGTGGCCAGGTCGTCGGCGGACAGGGCGGCGCCGCTCGCGGACAGCGTGAACCAGAAGATGCTGCCGCCGCCGGGGTTGGCGGTGGCGCCGATCTCGCCGCCGTGACGGGCGACGATCCGCCGGGCCAGGCTGAGCCCGAGACCGCTGCCCGGATAGCCCTCGGCCGAGGGCGCGCGGTGGAACGGGTGGAAGATCTGCGCGTACTGCTCGTCGGGCACGCCGATGCCGCGGTCGGCGACCTCGAACCGGTGCCAGCCGCCGGCCAGCGGGACCGCCGAGACGGTGACGCGGGCGGGGGCGCCGGGCCGGACGTACTTGACGGCGTTGCCGACCAACTGGTCCAGCACCGTGCGCAACAGGTCCGCGTCGGCGGTGACCACCGGCAGGTCGCCGACGTCGACCGACGGGCGATCGGCGGCGGTCAGCGCGGCCGTCGCGGCCACGTCCAGGGCCACCAGGTGCGCGTCCACCGGTTCGAGTTTGAGCGCGGCGTCACCCGGCGGCGCTGTACGCCACCAGCTCGTCCACCACGAGCAGCATCCGCCCGGTGCTGCGGCCGATCCGCTCCAGGAAGCCGCGGGCGGCCGGGTCCAGCTGCGGCGCGACGTCCTCGAGCAGCAGATCGGTGTAGCCGGCGATGGTGTGCAGCGGGGCGTGCAGGTTCTCGCCGGCCGCCGCGGCGAAGCCGGTCAGCTCGGTCTCGCGGTCCCGCAGCGCCTGCTGCGCCCGATCCCGGTCGGCGGCGGCGGAGGCGAACAACCGCCGGGCCCGCAGCCGGGCCGCGTCGAGACCCAGCACGACGGCGGCCAGTAGCACGCTCAGCGCGACGGCGATGCCCATCACCAGGGCCGGCGCGAGTCGCCGGGCGGTGTCCAGCAGCGGTCTGGTCGGGCGGACGCGGATCTCCCAGGCGTGCCCGGCGAGCGCCACGTCGAGGCGGCCGGCGTCGCCGTAGCCGTCCCCGCCGGCGGCCCACTCGGCCACGTCCCGGCTGACGCCGCCGGGCGTGGTCTGCACCAGCGTCGCGGCCACGCCGGTGGCTCCGGCACCCTGCAGCGACGTCTCGAGCAGGTCGTACGCGCGGACGCTGATGACGACCCAGCCGAGGAACGCGTCGTCGTGCACCGGGGCGACCAGCTCGAAGCCGGCCGGGCGGTGGGCCGGCGGCAGCGCGGCGTCGGCCGGCAACACGTGGGCGGGGCTGGCGATCAACCGGCCGGTGGCGCGGGACAGGTCGAGGGCGCGGGTCAGTTCCGGTTCGGGCGACAGCACGGGCATGCCGCCGTCGACGGCACGGGCGGCGGTGACCGTACGCCCTCCGGACAGCACCAGCACCTGCTGCTCCCCGGGCAGACGCTCGCCGGCGATCCGCCCCACGGTGGCCTCGAGGGTCCCGGAAAGCGTCCCGGACGACGACGCGGCCGCGGCGGCCAGGTCGTGCATGGTGTCGTCGTAGCGCTGGAACGTGGCGTCCAGGGCGTTGCGGACCTGCGCGGTCCGCAACGCCAGCGCGTTCTCGGCGGCGGCGTGCCGGGCGGCGGCCAGCCCGTCCGAGGCGGCGGCGCCGCTGCCCAGTCCGAGCGCCAGCACGGCCGCCGCGATGGCGATGCCGCGCCGGCTCACCGCGCCGACTCCCGGGATGGTCACGACGCCCCTATCGGGTCCGGACGGGTGCCGCTTGAGCTGCGCGTACGGGCACAACGGGTTTGCTCCCGACTGGCCGGTCACCGGCGTTCATACCGGATATATTGGGCACATCGGCGGAGGATCGGGGGAACGATGAGCACGGTCCTGCTCGTCGAGGACGATCCGGACATCCGGCACTTGGTGGCCTACAAGCTGACGAAGAGTGGACTGGTGGTGGTCGAGGCCGCCGACGGGTTCGCCGCGCTCGACCTGGCCCGCCGGCACCCGCCCGACCTCGTCCTGCTGGACGTGCACATGCCCCGGATGTCCGGGCTGGACGTCTGCCGGGAACTGCGGGAAAGCCCCGGCACCGAGCGGGTGCCGATCATCATGCTGACCGCCCGGGCCCGGGCCGAGGACGTGGAGAAGGCGTACGCGGCCGGTGCCACCGACTACGTGACCAAGCCGTTCAGTCCCCGCGCCCTGCAGCTGCGGGTCGACTCGACCCTGCAGAGAGTGGGCCGCTGATGCTGCGCGTCTTCAGCATCACCATCGTCGTGCTGGCCGCGATCGTGGCGATTACCGGCGCGGGCATCGTGACCGCCCGGATCGCCCGCAAGGTCCGGCTGGCCCGGCGGATGGCCCTGGCCGCCGGCCCCCGGCGGGCGCTGCTGTCCTTCGTCGCCGACAACGGCGAGGAAGGCAGCCCCGAACTGGTGGCGATCCCGGACCACGCCTGGGCCGCGGCCGAGCCGGGCGCTCTCGCCCTGCTCGGCAAGCTGCGGGGCGAGGCGCACCAGGCACTGGTGTCGGTGTTCCTGCGCCGCGGCGTGGCCCGCCGGGCGCTGCGCGACCTGGGCGCGCGCAGCGCGGTCAAACGGGCCCGGGCGGCCCAGGTCCTCGGTGACCTGGAGCTCAAGCAGGCGGTCCCGCAGCTGTGCCGGCTGCTCACCGACCGCAACTCCGAGGTGCGCGTGGTGGCGGTCCGCGCGCTCGGCCGGATCGGTGACCCGGCCGCCGCCTGGCGCCTGATCGCCAGCCTGGACCAGGCCGAACCGGTCCCGTCGTTGCTGGCCACGCACACCTTGCTGCAACTCGGGCCGGACGCCGAGGTCACCCTCTCGGCCGCGCTGGACCATCCCCAGGCCCGGGTACGCGCCGTCTGCCTCGACGCCCTCGGACTGCTCGGCGCGGCCGGCTCCGTTGCGCGGGTGGCCCGGGTGCTGCGCGACGACGCCGTGCTCGACGTCCGGGTGGCGGCCGCCGTCAACCTGGGGAAGCTCGGCGTCCGGGCCGCCCTCGACCCGCTGGTCGGCGCGCTCAACCCGGCCCGTCCGGCCCCGCTGCGGGCCGCCGCCGCCCGCGCGCTGGGGGAACTCGGCGCGCCCAGCGCCGTACCGGCGCTCGTCGCCCTGCTCGGTGACGAGGAGTACCGGGTGGCGCATGAGGCCGGACACGCGCTGCGGCGGCTCGGCCGGGCCGGACTACTGGCGCTCCGGGCCTGCGTGGACAACGAGCGGGCGGAGATGGCGGCGGCGGGCGTCGGGTCGCACGCCCGCCCGTCGACCGCGGCGGCGCACGCCCGCGAGGCCCTGGCCCAGGCCGAGCTGGCCGCGCCCACCCCGGCGGCCGTTCCGGCGCCGGCGACCGTTCCGACCCCGGCGGCCGTTCCGGAAACGGTCCGGGCATGATCATCCGCGAAGTCGTGCGCGTCGCCGACTGGGCGATCTTCGCCTACTTCGTCGCGCTCAACAGCAGCTACCTGATCCTCATCACGCTGGCCGGGCTGGAATTCGGCCGGCATCTGCGCCGCATCCCGTTCGCGGGCGCCGACGACATGTTCCGCAGCCCGCTGACCCTGCCGGTGTCACTGATCGTGCCCGCCTTCAACGAAGGCCCCGGCATCGTCGCCGCGGTGCAGGCGATGACCGCCCTCCGCTACCCGCGGTACGAGGTCATCATCGTCGACGACGGGTCCGCGGACGACACCTTCGACCGCCTCAGGGAGCAGTTCGACCTGGTCGAGGTGCCGAAGGTGGTGCCGTCCGAGGTGCCCTACCGCGGGCAGGTGCTGTCGGTGCACGTGGCCCGGGGCAACCCGGAGGCGCTGACCGTCGTCCGCAAGACCAACGGCGGCAAGTCGGATGCGCTCAACGTCGGCATCAACCTGGCCCAGCACCCGCTGATCTGCATGGTCGACGCCGACTCGGTGCTGGACCCGGACGCCCTGCTGTCGGTGGCCAAGCCGTTCGGTGACGACCCGTTGCGGGTTGCCGCGTGCGGCGGCGTGGTGCGGATCGCCAACGGCTGCCGGGTGATCGGCGGCCGTGTCGTGGACGTCCGGATGCCGCGCCAGTGGCTCGTCCGCACCCAGGTGGTCGAGTACCTGCGGGCGTTCCTGATGGGCCGTACGGGCTGGTCCCGGCTCGGCGGGCTGGTGGTCATCTCCGGGGCGTTCGGCATCTTCCGCCGCGACCTCGTGGTGCAGATCGGCGGGATGGCCCACGACACCATCGGTGAGGACGCCGAACTGGTCGTCCGGCTGCACCACCACCTGCGCGAGCGTCGCGAGGACTACCGGGTCATCTTCGTGGCCGAGCCGGTGAGCTGGAGCGAGGCGCCGACCCGGCTGAAGGTCCTGGGCCGCCAGCGCCGCCGCTGGCACCGCGGCATCGCCGAGATCCTGAGCAAGCACCGCGGGATGATCGGCAACCCGCGGTACGGCCGGATCGGGCTCGTCGCGTTGCCCTACTACGTGGTGTTCGAGCTGCTCGCGCCGTTCGTCGAGCTGACCGCCCTGGTGCTGCTGCCGCTGGGGTTGTGGCGGCACGCCGTCGACTGGGACTTCGCCTGGCGGTTCGCGCTGGTCGCGTACGGCTATGGGCTGTTGATCAGTTTGATCTCGCTGTTCATCGAGGAGATCTCCTTCCACCGCTACCCGCGCTGGTCCGATCTGGTCCGCGGGGTGCTGGCGGCGATCCTGGAGAACTTCGGCTACCGGCAGATCCTGGCCGTGTGGCAGGTGACCGGCGCGGCGTCGGCGTGGCACGGGCGGCAGGCGGAGTGGGGCACCATGCACCGCGAGGGCTTCGACTCCCACGACCTCGACGCGCCCGCGATGGAGCCGGTGAACCGCAGGTGAACAGTACGTATGCGTCGTCGATATCGGTGCTCCGGTCCTCTACCTTGACGGCGTGCCCGCAGTCGGAGAGGCGATTCGGAACGTCATCCGCCGGGAGACGCCGGCCCGGCTGAGACTGTGGGCGGTCGCGGTCATCGTGGCCGCTGCCGCCGTGCTGGTGTGCACCAGCCTTCTGATGGCGCGCCTGCAAAGCCAGGCCCGGGTGATCGGAGACGAGGCCGCCCCGCAGGCCGCGACCGCGTCCGATCTCTACTTCGCCCTCAGCGACCTGGACGCCCAGGTGGCCCGCCTGGTGCTGATCGACAACGCCGATTCGCTGGCGGCGAGCGAGATCGACGCACTCGCGGCGTACCGGGAACGCAGCGATCAGGTCGACACCGACCTGCAGCGGCTGACGGCGGGGGCCGTCACCGCCGGGGACCGGACGACCGTCGTGGAGATCCTCGGCCGCGTCGGCGACTACCGCGAGTGGGCCTGGCAGGCCCTCGCCGTCGAGTCGCAGGCGCCGTCGGCCGCGCCGGGCAAGCTGCCGCCGGCCGCCCTCGGCTACTGGACCCAGGCCACCAACGCGTTGCACGCCGACCTGCTGCCGGCCGCGCAGCGTCTGCGCGACTCCAGCCGGCAACGGCTCGACGACGCGTACACGGCGCAGCTGATCACCGAGATCGCCGGCGTCGCCCTGGTCGTGCTGTCCGGTGGCGCTCTGCTCGTGCTGCTGCTGACCGTGCAGAGCTGGCTGGCCCGGCGGTTCCGGCGGATCGTCAATCCGGCGTTGCTGACCGCGACCGTGCTGAGCGCGCTGCTCGTGCTGGGCGCCTGCGTCGTGTTCGTGTCGGCGGACCGGCAGTTGCGGTCGGCCCGGTCGGACAGCCTGTTGCCGTACCTGGCCCTGTCGCACGCCCAGGCGGTCAGCTACGACGCCGCCGCCGACACCAGCCGGTACCTGATCAGCGGCAACCAGCCGTACTACAAGCAGGACTTCGCCCGGAAGTCGGCCGGCCTGTCCGAAGCGTCCGGCGACCGTCAGATCCGCGACCGGTGGACGGCGTACGACCGCGACCATCAGAAGGTCGTGGCGCTGGCCGACGGCGGGAAGCCGGCCGCCGCGATCGGCGCGCTGACCGGCATCCGGCGGGGCGACGCGTCGTTCGACTTCGCCTACTACGACGACGCGGTGAGCCGGATCGCCGCCGCCCGCAAGCATTCGTTCGACGAATCGCTGGTGGCCGCCGACCATCGGTTACGCGGCTGGACGGTCATCCCGATCGTGGCCATGGCTCTGGTGATGGCGCTGGCCGCGATGGGCGTCCGCGGCCGGCTGCGGGAGTACCGATGAAACCCGTGCGGTACGCCGTGACCCTTGTGCTGCTGGCGGCCGTGGCCGCGTGCGGCGTGACTCCCTCGGTCGCGGCGGCGGCGACCGTCGCGTGTGGGGCGGGGTCGATCACGGGGCAGGGTTCGTCGGCCCAGGCGGCCGCGGTCAACAGCTGGATCCGGGCGTACCAGATCCACTGTCCGAACGCGACGGTCGCCTACGACTCGATCGGGTCCGGCGCCGGCCGGGCCGCCTTTCTCGCCGGCACGGGTGACTTCGCCGGCACCGACTCGCCGATGTCGCCGACCGAGCAGGCCCGGGCGAATGCCCGCTGCGGCGGTCCCGCCATTCACCTGCCGATGGTGGCCGGGCCGGTCGCCCTGGCCTACACCGTGGCCGGCGTCGCGCACCTGCAACTGCGCCCGGCGACCATCGCGAAGATCTTCGCCGGGCGGATCACCACCTGGAACGACGCGGCGATCGCGGGCGACAATCCGGGCGTCCCGCTGCCGTCCACGGCGATCGTCACCGTGCACCGGTCGGACAGCTCCGGCACCACCGACAACGTGCAGAAATTCCTGGTCGCCACCGCCGCGAACGATTGGCCGTACGGGTCGGGAAGTGCCTGGGCGGCACCCGGCGGCCGAGCCGAACGCGGCAGCAATGCGGTGTCGGCCACGATCGCGGAAACCGACGGCGCGATCGGGTACGTGGAGTGGTCGTACGCCCGGTTCAGCAACCTGCACACCGCGTCGGTGGCCGGCGCGTCCGGCCCGTTCGTGCCGCTGACCGCGGCCGCCGCAGCCGCCGCCGTGGCCGGGGCCGAACCGGCCGGCGCGGGGTCGGACCTGCAGTTGGCCCTGAACGTCAGGACCGGTGTGGCCGGGGCGTACCCGCTGGTCCTGGTGACCTACGAGGTGGTCTGCGCCCGCCGCACCCCGGCCCTGCTGAAGAGCTTCCTGACCTACGCCGTGAGCGACGCCGGCCAGGCCGCGGCCGCACGCCTCGGTTACGCCCCCCTCCCCGACGCGCTGCGGTCGAGGGTGGCCGGCACTCTCGCCGCGCTTCCGTAGGCGAACGCCGGCCTTCCGCAGGCGGCCCCTGTCACCATGGCAACCGTGACGAGCACCCGGGATCTCGCGCACGTGCGGTGGCTGGGCGGGGGCAGCGGCGGGGGGAAGTCGACCATCGCCCGGCGGCTGGCGGAACGGTACGGGCTGCGGCTCTACGACACCGACGCGGTGATGCGGGACCACGCGGCGCGGACCACCCCGGCGGACAGCCCGCGGCTGCACGACTTCATGGCGATGACCATGGACGAGCGCTGGGTCCGGCGGTCACCGGAGGAGATGCTGCACAGCTTCCACTGGTACGCGGGGGAGGGCTTCGAGCTGATCGTCGAGGATCTGCGGGCCCTCGCCGGCGACGACATCGTGCTCGCCGAAGGGTTCCGGCTGCTGCCGGGGCGGGTGCAACCACTGTTGACCGGCCCGCGGCAGGCGGTGTGGCTGTTGCCGTCGCCGGAATTCCGCCGCGCCGCGCTGACCAGCCGCGGCGGCCTGTGGACGATCGCCGGGCAGACCACCGATCCGCGGCGGGCGCTGGACAACCTGCTCGCCCGCGACGCCCGGTTCACCGATCGGCTGGCCGCCGAGACTGCCGCGCTGAACCTGACCGCGATCGCCGTACGCCCCGGCCGTACCGAAGATCAGCTCGAAGCCGACGTGGCCGACGCGCTCGGGCTCAGCTGACGCACCGTCCGGGGCAGCGTGAACCAGAACCGGCTGCCGCCACCCGGATTCGCCGCCACGCCGACCGTGCCGCCGTGCCGCTCCACGATGCGCTGCACAATGGCCAGTCCCAGTCCGGTCCCCGGGTAGCCGACACTGCCGGCGGCCCGGTGGAACGCGGTGAAAATCGACTCCCGCTGGTCCTCGGGGATGCCGATACCGTGGTCCACCACGTCGATCCGCCACTGAGCCGGCCCCAGCTCGCTGCCCGTGATCCGGACGTACGGGTCGTCGCCGTACTGGGTGTACTTCAACGCGTTGCCGATCAGGTTGTCCAGCACCTGGCGCAGCAGGGTGGGGTCGCCCCGCACCTCCGGCAGCCGGTCCACCACGACGGTCGGCTCGACCGAGTCGTTGACCCGCTCGGCCAGCACGTCGTCGACCAGCTCGCGCAGATCGACCGCGGTGGTGGCCAGTTCCCGGTTGTCCGCCGTGGCGTAGTCGAGCAGGTCGTCGATCAGCGACCTCATCCGCTCGGCGCCCCCGTACAGCCGGTCCAGGAAATCCCGGTGCACCGGCTCCAGCCGCGGCGCCGCCTCCTCGCGCAGGAAGTCGGCGTACCCGGTGATCCGGGCCAGCGGACTGCGCAGATCGTGCGCGATCACTCCGGCGAAGCCGACCAGCTCGCTCTCCCGCTGCCGCAGCTGGTGCTCGACCGCCTCCCGGCGCGCGATGTCGTCGCGGAGGGCCGCGGTGGCGTCGTCCACCCGCTTCAGCGCGCGGTCGCGAGCGGTGGTCACGGTTCGGATCAGGGCCGCCAGCAACGTGGTGATGACCAGACCGACCATCCAGGCGATCTTGTCCAGGTTCCGGTCCGATTCGGGCAGCAGGTTGACGGTCGGCTGAACGGCGAGCTCCCAGGACCGCTGGGGGACGGGGACGGTCACCCGGTGGGCCGGTTCGGCGGTGTCCGCCCGGGCGGCCGGCCGCCAGCTGGCCACCGGGGTGGTCAGGCCGAAGCTCGGGTCGAACAGCGTCACCGCGACGGTGTCGCGGGCCACCGTGCCGATCACCTCGTGCAGGAAGTCGCCGCCGCGCAGGCCCATCACGACCCACCCGCGCAACTGGCCCCGGTCGGGCGCCTCGGGCGACGCCGAGTAGACGGGCGCGGCCAGTACGAATGACAGCTGCTGCCGCTGCCGCGGCAGCTTGGCGTCGCGCAGCAGGCGGTACGTCCGGCTGATGGCCACCGCGCGTTCGTCCTGCGCGGCCTGCATCGCGTCGGTGGCCGCGTCGGACGCGATCAGATCGAGCCCGTACGCCGGGGCCGAGCCGTCGATGGTCCGGCTCAGCACGACGAACCGGTGATCGGCCGGGCCCGCGACCGGCGCCAGCTTGAGCCCGGTGACGCCCTGCGACCGCCAGTACGCCTGCACCTCCGGGATGTCGCTGGTGGTGGCCGGCACCACCATCGACACGCCGGTCGCGCCGGGCAGCCGGGCCCGGTCGATCGGCGCGGTCATCGCGTCGAACTCGGCCTTCTCCAGCCGCCGCTGCGCGCCGGCGGCCGCCGCCAGGTCGGTGAGCGAGCTGCTGTACCGCCGGACCTCGGCCGCGACGGTCTGCTGCACGAGCACGGTCTGCTGCATGCCGGCCCGGTTCACCCGGTCCTGGTCGGCGTGATGGAGGGCGACGGCGGCCAGCGTCGTCCCGGCGACGCCGAGCACGATCACGAGAGCGAGCGCGCCCGGTGCCGAACGTACGGCACGGCCCCGGATCACGACGCCGACGCTACGCGCGAGCACGGACGGGCGGAGCGGATTGCCGCAGGTGGAAGAGATCGGGCGTCGTCGAGGGCTGGTCACATCGCCGATCCGCTCAGCCCCGGGGTGTCGGCGTTGCTGCCGGCACGCCTGTCACCGCACGTGGCGGGCGTTGCGATGACCACCGGACGCCGGTTTGGCGGCGCCGAGGCTCCGGCGCGGGGAATTAGTCATCAACGGCGGTCTCGGCGGCGGCCCGGCTACCAGCGCAGGGGTCCCGGATGGAGACTCCACCAGAGGCGGCGCCACCACGGATGGCGGGCGCGCAACGCGTCGGCGTACGCGACGGCCTGAGCACCGGCCCGGTCGGCCTGGGCGCCGTCGGCCGCACCCGGGGCGAAGGCGCTGGTGTTCACCCCGGCGACCAGCTCATCCAGCGGCGGCAGCCGTGCCGCTTCCCCCTCCTCCGCCGCCCGATCGGTCACCGGCCGCTCTGAGCCCACGCTTCCGGGGCTGCCCCCGTCGGCGCCCACGCTTCCCGGGACCGGCCCGTCCGCGCCGACGCTTGCGGTGGGCACGGTCTCGCCGTCCGGCGGCTTGGGTGGCGGCTCGGGTGGCGGCGCGGCGCGGCGCAGCCGCCCGGACCGGCGCGGGCCCGCGGAAGCGCCGGCGGCGAAGGTGGCCGCCTCGGTGGCCGCCAGATGCGCGCGGCACCGGGCGGCCGGCCAGCCGCAGCGCGTCGGTGAATTCGCGACCACGCGCCGGCGATCCGGGCGTCGGGGCAGCCCTCGGCCAGCCGCCGCCGGCGCAGCGACCGCCGCATCAGCACGATCACCACGCCCGCCGCGGCCAGCAGCAGCAGCACGCCGAGCCGCCGGACGCCCCCGGCGCGACGCACCACCCGCCGACGGGCCGCCCGCCGATCGCCGCCGCCCGGACGGCCGGCGGCGCCGACGTGCTCGCGGCCGGAGTCGGCGGCGTCGGATCGTCCGACGGCGGACGGCGGCGGCGACGGCTTCGGCGTGAAGTCCTCCTCGACCGGCCGCGGGTTGTTCGTCCTTCGGCATCGGGTCGAACGCCACCCAGCCCAGATCGTCGAAGAGCACCTCCGGCCAGGCGATCGCGTCGGCCGCCGGTGACCGTCGCCGCCGCCGCCTGGGCGCGTCGAAGCCGACCACCACCCGGCTGGGCAGGCCGGTCAGCCGGGCCAGCAGCGCGAACGACGCCGCGAACTGCTCCGACGTGCCCCGCTGACCGCCCTGGTCGCGCGGCCCGAACAGGAAGAACTGCAGATTCGGGTACGCGTGCCCGCTCGGCGCGTCCGCCACCTTGCGGTAGTGCTCGGCCAGGAAGTCCTCGATCGCCGACGCCCGGTCGTAACGCGCGCCGTTGCCCGTCCGCCAGCTGGTCGGCCAGCCGCTGGATCGTCGTCCGGCACGCCCGCGCCCGACGCGCCAGGTAGCGGGCCACCGCGTCCCCGGACGGCGTGTCGCGCGGTCGGCACGTTCGTCGAGATCCGGCGTCTGCACCTGGGACGTCACCGTGTACCGCAGCGCCGGCGCCAGCCCCTCGGGCCGGATCAGCGTGCCGGTGGCCGGGTCGAACGCGACCCGGGCGCCGTCCACGCCGGTCGGCGTCGGCACCACCGGCAGCAGCCGCCCGGTCAGCCCGTCGACGGTGATCGTCCTCGCGGACCTCGACCGGACGTCGGCGCCGGGCAGCCGCGGCTCGGCCGGCAGCACCCGCCCGGCGTTGCGGTAGGTCGCCCCGACCCGCCAGGTCACCCCGTCGTAGTCGGGCAGCACCGCCAGCCGCAACCGGACCGTCGGCGCCCCGGCGCCGGGCGGGACCGGCCCGACCGTGCAGCAGCTGCTGGTCGGGGCTGAGCGCCCAGCCGGAGATCCGGTTGAGCGGGCTCTCGTCCAGGCTGTCCACCTGCGGCGGCTGCACGTACCGGCGCGGATCGACCGGCGTGGCCGCCGACCCGGTCGCCGACCCACGGGCCGACCGCCACCACGAGCCCGAGCACGACGACCAGCCCGGCGGCCGCGCCGGCCAGGCTCGCCCGCGCACGGCCGCCCGGGCTGTCGCCGGCACCTCGGCGCACGGTGCCCGCGTCGGCCGGTCGCGCGCTCACCGCCAGCGCGGCGACCGCGACGAGGCCGGCGAAGATCAGCGTCGGCCAGCCCGGCGGCGCCGGCGTTCGGACCGACCACGTAGAGCGCGCCCGCGTAGAGCGCGGCGGCCGGCGCGCAGCCCGAGCAGCACCCGGCCGGCCCGCACCGCGATCTCGGCGCCGGCCAGCCCGGCCAGCCAGGCCGCGATCACCGGGACCACCACCGTGTCCGGCGTCGGCTCCACCGGGATCATGCGCGGTGAGCAGCCGCGGAATGCCGTTGCCGAGCGCGTCGCGCGAGCAGGTGCGGCAGCGGGTCGGTGAGCGCCGGCCCGGCTCGCGGCCAGTCGCACGGCGAAGACGGTGTACGCGGCCAGCAGCAGCCACCGACATCGGCGCCACCGTCCAGCTCGGCAACCGCCGGGTGGCCGCCCTGACCCCGACCGACCCGATCGCCGCGCCCGCCACCAGCTCGGCCAGCAGCGGATCGGCGTAGATCCGGCCCAGCACCAGGCCGGCCAGCGCGATCATCCCGGCCAGCGCGACCGCCACCACAGCGGCGCAGCCACCTCACCATCCGCGCACCCCGTCCCAGGCGCCGGCGAACTCGCGCGCCGTCCTCGGCCTCGATCACGATCGATCCGTCACCGGCCGGACACCGGCGCCGCGTCGCGGTCGCCGAACACACCGGCCATGACCACCGGGTACGGCCCGCGCAGCGCACTCGACCTGCGCCCAGTTCGGCGCGGCCGCCCGGCCCGGTGAGGAACACCAGCGTGTCGCCGAGCCGGCGGGTACGCAGCATGCCGCAGCGTCCGGGTCAGGTCGCCCGGCGCGCAGCGTCGCCTCGGTCAGCACGTCCAGGTACGGCCCGGTCGGTCACGCCCGACACCAGGTGCAGCACTGACCGGCACGTCCTCGCGGACGGCCGCGGCCACGATCGACGCCGCCGCCTCGCACGCCGACTCGAACGATCGGCCACGCCGTCCCGTACGTCGGATGGGCGGCCGCCCGGTCGTCGAGCAGCACCACGATCGTCGGCTCGGCTGGTGTCCAGCTGCTCGCGCACCATCAGCTCGCCGACCTTGGCCGGCTGCGCCAATGCACCTGGCGCAGCTCGTCGCCGACGACGTACTCGCGCAACGAGTCGAACGTGATCGTGCCGTGCGGCACCTTGTCGATCCGGCCGTCCAGGCTGCGCGCCATGCCCGGCCGGGACCGCCCGCAGCAGATGGATCCGCGGATGCACCCAGACCGTGGCGGTGCCCGCCGTACGTCCGGGCCAGCGCGACCAGCCCGAGCGGGTCCCCGCGGGTGACCCGCAGCGGGCCGACCGGCACCACCCCGCGCCGGCTGGTCGGCACCGGATAGTCGAGCAGTGGTGTCCCGGCCCGGCCGCAGCCGCAGCAGCGGGACCGGCACCGGTTCGCGCGCCGCAGCGGTCGGTGGCGACCAGGTTGGCGGCGCGGACGCCGGCTGGCGTTGCGCACGGTCAGCGTCATCGTCGCCGGTTCTCCGCGGGCCACCCGGTCCGGGTCGGCGACGCCGATCGACGGCCAAGCCGGGGCCGCCACAGCGCGAACAGCACCGCGCAGACCACGGCGACCGCGGCCGCCGCTCCGAGCAGCGCCAGATCCGGGTACCCGAACCGGAACCCGGCCGCCAGCAGCAGCACCGCGGCCACCGCGATCCCGACCCCACGGGCGGTGACGCTGCCGCCTCGCCGCTGCCTACGCCCGGGCTGGCCTTGCGCACCGGCGGGCGGGCTTGCCGCGCGGGCGGTGGCCCGGCTTGCCGCGTGGACGGGCGGGCTTGCCACGTGGACGGAGCCGGCTTGCGGCGTGGCCGGGCGGGCTTGCCGCGTGGCCGGCGGCCCGGCTCGCCGCGTGGACGGGCCGGTTCGCGCTGCCGTCACGCCCGTTGGTCGTCGGGCAGCGGCACCGGGACCTGCCGCACCGCGTCGTCGAGCACCTCGGCCGCCGTGACGCCGCGCAACTGAGCGTCCGGGGACAGCAGCACCCGGTGCGCGAACACCGGCTCGACCAGCGTCTTCAGATCCTCCGGCAGCACGTAACCCGCGCGCCGTTGATCAGCGCGTACGCGCACGCCGCCCGGGTCAGCGCGATCACCCCGCGCGGGCTCACCCCGACCCGGACCTGCGGGTGGTTGCGGGTCGCGGCGGCCAGCCGGACCGCGTACGTGTACAGCGGGTCGGCGATGTGCACCCGCTGGGCCATCCGCACCATCTCGCCGACCGTGGCCGTGTCGGTGATCGGCTCGAGCGTGTCCGGCGACCGCAACGCGGCCCCGCGGAGCACCTCGACCTCGACCGTCCTCGTCCGGATAGCCGACCGACAGCTTGACCAGGAACCGGTCGAGCTGCGCCTCGGGCAGCCGGTAGGTGCCGTCCATCTCGACCGGGTTCTGCGTGGCCACCACCAGGAACGGCTGCGGCACCGGGTGCGGCACGCCGTCCACCGTGACCCGGCGCTCCTCCATCACCTCGAGCAGCGCCGACTGGGTCTTCGGCGACGCCCGGTTGATCTCGTCGGCGATGACGATGTTGGCGAACACCGGCCCCGGGTGGAACTCGAAGCCGCGGCTCGCCTGGTTGAAGATCGTCACGCCGGAGACGTCGGACGGCAGCAGGTCGGGCGTGAACTGGATGCGCCGCCACTGCCCGCGTACCGACGCGGCGAGCGCCCGGGCCAGCGTGGTCTTGCCGACGCCCGGGCACGTCCTCGAGCAGCACGTGCCCCTGGGCGAACAGCGCGGTCAGCGCCAGCCGGACCACCTCCGGCTTGCCCAGCACGACCGTGCCGATCCGGTCGGCGAGCTGGGCGGCGAGCTGGGCGAAACCCTGCGATGTGCGTTCGGTGGCAGTGGTTCCGTCCCGTCAGTCTCAGCAGGTCGCTACCGCGTTGAGGTCGTCACCGTTGTTCGAGAGTTGAGCCACGCCCACGGGATGTAGTTCTTGCCGTTGTAGTTGATCTGGAGCCACCAGGTGCTCTTCTTGTGGTTGTTGTAGATGTACGAGTCGACGACTCCGGTCCCTGCTTCTTGCAGTACGACCGTCCGCACCGTTTCTCCGCCTGCCGGGTCGATCCAGCCGACCTGCTTGGACGTTGTCCTGGCTGTGAGCTGAAGACCTCGTTGCCGTTGCGGCCGGACCGGTCCGCGTCGCAGTACGCCGCTGGGCGGGGTCACTGCTGCCCTTGTTGTCATGGCAGGTCGCGTTGCCGGTAGAGATTCGTCGCGTGGTCACCGTGCGCGGTCCGCTGGCCGACGCCGGCCGCATTCGTCGCCGTGACCGTGAACGTGTAGGCGGTCTGGCTCGGCTTCAGGCCCGTCGCCTTCAGGCTGGAACAACTGCCCGTCGTACGTCTCGCCGCTGCGTCGGTCATCGAACAGGACGCCGAGCCGCCGCCCGCGTCCACGCGTGAACGTCACCGTCGCCGAGTTGCAGGTCGGACGTGCCGGTCACCGTGATGGTCAGCTTGGCTGCGGCCACGGTCTTGGCCGTCGCCGCCGCCGGGACGCTCGCTCCGGCCTCGTTCACCGCGCCGCACCTCGACCTGCACCGACTGCCCGTTGCCGAGCCCGGTCAGCGTCGTGGCCGTCGCTCCGCCGGTCACGTCGGTCGACCTGCCCGCCGCCGACACCACGTACTTGGTGATCGGCCGCCCGTTCTCGGCCGGCGCCTGCCAGGCTCACGTTGACCGCGCCGGCCTGGGTCGCCGACGGTGGCCGCGTCCAGGTTGCGCCGCCCGGCCGGGCGTCGTGAACGGCACCACCGTGCCGCTGATCCGGCGACGGTCTTCGACCCGGCGCCGTGCTCGTTGACCGCCACCACGGTGAACGCGTACTGCTTGCCGTAGTCCAGCTCGCCGGCCCGGATGGTCAGCGACGTGCCGGTCGACCGTCGCCGACCGGCGCGTTGGTGCCGTCCGAGATCGCGGTCACCGTGTACTTGCTCGATCTTCAGGCCCTGCCCGTTGGCGGCCGGCCAGCTCACCGCGACCGTGCCGTCCGGCCGCCGCCGTCGCGGTCGGCGCGCCGGGCGCGTCCGGCACCTCGGACGTCGGGCGCACCGGGTTGCTGCGTTTCGCGGCGGCCCGTCACCCTTCTTGTTGACGGCGTGCACCGCGAAGCTGGTACGTCTGCGCCGTTGGTCAGCCCGGTCACGTCCACCGACCGCTGATTCGGCGCCGACCTGAGAACGTCTTGTCCGCACCGGCCACCACGTACTCGGATGATCGCGGCGCCGTTCGCCGCGGCGGCCTGCCAGGTCACCGGCGCCTCGGCGTTGCCGGCCGCGGCCCGCACGTTGCGCGGCGGGCCCGGCTTGCTCACCGGCGGCACCTTCGGCTTTCGGCGGGGGCGGCGGCGCCGGCGGCGTCGGCGGCGGATCGCCGCCGAGGATGTCGTCGGCGTACTTGTCCACCGTCCGTACGCCGTGCGCGTCGTCCACCACCCGGGCCGTCGGCGGAGCCCGGCGCGTTGATGAACAGGTAGTTCTCCCGAACCTCCAGCTCGAGCGGGCCGCCCGGCCGGTCGAACCCGATCGGCTGCTGCTCGACGCCCGGCCGAGTTGAACACGTGCACCACGCCGGTGGCGTCGTCGGCCACGTAGAAGTAGCCCTGCCAGGCCACGGCCGGCTGCATCGCGGCGCCGTCCCCGGGCACCCGGAAGTTCGTGCGCACGCCGCCGCCGTTCACCACGTACACGTGGCGGGCGTCGGCCACCGTGACCGGCACCGGCAATCCGTCGGTGTGCGCGGGCGAGGGAGCCCGGACCGGCCAGCGGCAGCGACGTGGTGGTGGTGCTGGTCGCCGTCGATCATGGTCAGCGCGTCGGTGGTCCGGTTCAGCACGGCCACTCCGCCGCCGTCGAGGGTGGAGATCGTCAGGTCGTGACTGGGCGGGGCCACCGTGGTCGTACTGACCAGCTTGGGTCCGACCGGCGCGCCCGCGCCCGCACCGCCGCTGCCGTCCGGGGCCCCCGAGGGCAGCGGCGCGGCGGTGATCGCCGACGACCGTGCCCTCGCTGGGCGATCGCGATCCACAGCCGGCCCTTGCCGTCGAACACGCCGCCGGTGATGCCCGGCGGATAGTGCAGCGGCCGGACCGATCGGGGTCAGCGACCGCGGATCGATCTGCTGCACCACGCCCTGCACCGTGTCGATGACGAACGCCGCGTCGTCGTGCAGGGCCACGCTGACGCCGATGCCGGACGCGGTCTGCGGACCGGCCGCCACCTGCAGGCTGGTCAGGTCCATGGAGCAGATCCGGCCGGTGGTCACGTCACGCAGGATGACGTACTGGTCGGTCTGGCTGACCTGCATCTGGTGCCCGCCGGCTTGCGGCACGTCGACCCGGGTGTCCACCTTGGCGGTCACTCCGTTGATCCGCGCCATCTCGCCCTTGGACGTGCTCCACACCCAGGACGCCGCGTCGAAGCTGGCCACGGCCTGTCGGCCGCCCCCAGCCCGAGGACGGTCAGGCCGAGGCCGGTGACGAGCGCCAGCACGGTGCCGATCGTGACGAGACCGCCGCGGGTCCGCCACGGACGCTTCACATCATCAACGCTGACCACTGGCGTCGTCCTCCTTCCCGTTCTCAGGACGCGGAACATCATAGAAGGACGGGGCGCTTCGTGGACACCCGCAAAGTCACGGTTCTGAATAGATGAGATCGCCGTCCGTAGTGGTCAGTGCGGTGTCTCGCGGCTGGTGCAGGCCTGCGGCGAGGGGGAGAACCGCGTCGTGCTGTACACCGCGACCACCGTGAAGCAGTAGTCCAGCCGGTCGTTCAGACCATCCATCCGGAAGGAGGTTTGCGCTGGTCCGACGTGCCCGACCGCCTTCATCACCTCTCCCGGCCGAGCCATCTCGACGACGAACGTGGTCTTGCCGCCGGCAGGATCGGTCCAGGTCACGGTGATGGTGCCCGGCTTGTTCACCAGCTCGACGTCGCTCGGCGCCGGACCCCCGAGAGTTGGCACGTTCGGCTTGGCGTCGTCGCCGGTGTTCCGATTCGCCAGGACCACCACCAGCGCGATCACCGCGATCACGGCGGCCAGGGAGGCGGCGATCGCCGCGTAGACGGCCGCGCCCCGCTTGCGGTACGACCGCTCCGGCTCAGCCGCGACGATGGCGGCGGGCACGCGCGTCGCCGGCACGTCCCGCAGAACCTGGGTCGGCGCCTCCTCGGTGCGGTAGGGGGCGAGCGCCCGCCCGGCTCCGGCCGTCGTGGCCGGAGGCCCGATCGGCCGGCCCGGCGGCGGCGGCTGTGGGACCGTCCTGCGTTGGGCCGGAGCCTGGGGCACCCGCTGTGCGATCGCCGCCGGTGATGCCTGGACCTGGGGTTGGGCCTGCGCCAGGTCCTGGGACTGGGCCTGGGCGGCCTGGGCCTGGTCCTCGGCCTGGTCCTCGGCCTGGTCTTGGGCCTGGTCTTGGTCCCGGTCTTGGTCCTGGGACTGGATTGAAGCCGGGGCCCGAGGCTGGAAGTGGGCCGGCGGTTCGGTCGCGACCGGGGGAGCCGGTGGCGTGCCGGCCGGCTCAAGTGCCGCGGGCCGGCGTGGCTGGACCGTCGGCTGGACGATGGTCGGCTCGTCGAGCGCCGCCGTGGCGCGCAGCGCCGTCGGGACGGGCTCGTTGCCGTCCCGGGCCGGGACGACCGGCCCGCCGCTTCCGTGCCGCTCGGTCTCCACCGTCAGCGGGCCGCCGGGCACCGCCGGCTCGTCCCCGAGATAGGCCCGGGCCTGCGTCACCGCCCAGTGCCCGCCCCCCAGAACGTCGGCCCCGAGCGAGGCCACCCGCCCGAACGCCTTCCGCGCCTCGTGCCGGTTCCCTAGCTCCTCAGCCACCATTCCCAGGTCGTACGAGATCTCCAGCATCAGCGGATCCGAGTCGCCAAGCCGCCACTGCCCCGCCGCGTAAGCCTCTTCCAGCACCCGCCGCGCCGCCATCGGATTACCGGCCGCCAGATGCACCCGGGCCAGCTGATGCAGCACCCCGAGCACCCCCGGGTCATCCTCGCCGAGCAGCCCCTTCCCGACCTCCGCGGCGTGCTCCAGCACCGCCCGCGCCCCGGCCAGATCCCGCGCCCCGGCCAGGGCTGCCGCCCGCTCCCGGGCGGCCAACAATCCAGAGGGCTGCGACACGCCCGTCATGCTGCCCCCGAGCCGGTGCCCAACGCCACCCCGATGTCCGCTTCACCCCGTTCTCCACCTCCCGCGACCCGGCGCGCACCCCGGCCAGGGCGCCGTGTAAAGTGCTCTCCTGTGCGGCTCGCCGAGCTGCCGCTCAAGGGCGCGCCCAGGGGCGGGATTCGGCCGCGCTGCCAGTGCAGGTCCGGGTGGCGGAATGGCAGACGCGCTAGCTTGAGGTGCTAGTGCCCTTTATCGGGCGTGGGGGTTCAAGTCCCCCTCCGGACACTTCTTATACCAAATGTCGGGTTTGAGCGAAGGCTTGGACCCGATTTTTGTGTTCAGGTGGCACTTGAGGCACCTTTTTCACCGCATCGGTGCTCCGTCATGGTGTTCATGTGGGTTGCGAAGACACCTCGCAACCGAACGGCAACCGATGTTGAAGCGATCCCGATCATTGGCCGACAAGATCGGTATGACTAGTTTCGAACCACCGCAGGTTTCACGCGATCGGTCCGACCGCAGCGCCGAGACGGCACCCACGCAGCCGGTTGCGGGCCGCACCTGTTGCCGGGTATCAGGGGCATGTCCGTACGCCGGGTGATCGGCGAGGACGGCATGCTCGATCGGTCGTTGCCCTGGGCTCCGGGCACGGTCGTCGATGTCAGTCCCGCCGGCGGCAATGATGCGTAGGCGTGTACCGACGGTCGAGGAGTCCATCCCGAGGGCGCTGGTCGGTCTGGCGCCCCGCAGTCGTGAGTTGTACGCCTTCTACCTGCGGCTTCTGGCCGAGCGCCACGGCCGCCGGAAGATCGACCAACTCGCCACTTCGGACATCACGGAGCTCGGTGTCTGGGCACAGGCCATGGCCGTCAGACGCAGCACCTCGGTCAGCGGCGCCAGCGCTCGCGAACACGCCATCGCCGCCTGCCGGCGTCTATTCGACATCGCAATCGCCGATTGCCACCTGCAGCACAACCCAGCCAAGGCCGTCCGCAAGCCACAGCGACAGGAAAGCCGACGGACCGCGCTTACCGATGAGCAGATTGCCGAGGTCTTCGAGGTCGTCCGCGATGCGGAGACCGGTCTACTCACCTTCCTGCTCGAGACCGCGTGCCGGCGAGAGGGCCTGCTCGACCTCACACCCGAAAAGCTGCACCCGGCACGTCAAACGGTGTTGCTCGACGAGAAGGGTGGCCGTGACACACGACCATCACCAACGTCGAACGCGCCACCCGGTCACCGGTACTCGCCGCAGCATTCGCCGGGCACCGAATGAGCAAATCGCGCGCAGCCAGCTCCGTATGACGCCGAAGCGTCACCAGCATCTCCGTCAGCATGTCCGCTGCGAAGCGATGCCCAGCATCCGCCCGCTCCCGCAGCTCCGCCAGCTCACCGCGTTCGGCGAGCAACGTGACGAGATCGTCGGCGGCGGTGACATTGCCGCGGCCGGCCTCCGTTCGTAGGTCGAGGCTCTCACCGCGGTCATAGAGAAGGTCCCACAGCAGCCGCCGGGCGCTCGAGTCGCCCGCCCGCAACGGGCCTGCGCGGTCACGCAAAGCCATCGCTTCGACGAGGGCCGTTGCCGTGTTGGAATCCCGCCGACTACGCATACCGTTTACCAGCACCAGCTCGGCCGCATCGAGTTCGTCCCACCGAATCAACAGAAAGGCCAGCTCAGCGCAAGCGCCGCTGTCGCCGAGCGTGGCAAGCCTGTCCAGTGCCCTCGCCTGGAGGCGGTAGCGCATTCGCGCCCCCGCCGCATCGCCGAGGCGGCGAATCTCATCCTTGTCATCAAGGCGGTCAATCAGCGCAATCCAGAGGCTCTCCGGCGGGCACTGCACCCGGCGTTGCGCGCGCAGCCGCTGTGCGAGGAAGTCAGCGGCCCGGTATCCAGCCGGAATTTCCGGTAGCTCGCCGATTTGTCGAGGCAACGCGGCAATCGATGTCTCATTGATCGATTGGGCAGCGTAGGAATTTACCTCCTCCAGCCAACTCTCTCGGGAGGCGGCCTGCTCCAGCCTGCTCAGATAGCCGGACATAGCAACGAGGAGCAGCTCCGGAGGCAAGGGCGAGAGAATGCCGAGGCGTCGCGCGTCCGCCGCTGCGGTAATGGCGGCCCGGGCGTACGGCGGCGCATGTTCCCATCGGCGCACCAACTCGGGACCCGCGGCGAGTACCTGGGTCAGGCCGTCATCGCGGGCCTCCAGTGCGGCTCGGATTCTGCTGTCTGTCGCGGCGAGGCGCAGCGCATTTCGCTGTTCTTCCGCCTGGAAATAGCGCGGGACGTCGATTGGCTCCGCAAAGGCCAGCAGCTCCCGTTCTGCCGCGCCAGTGTTACGCGAATACATACACGCCATGTAATCCTCAAACCACAGCGTGCCTACGACGATGTGGCCGGCCCGAACTAGGCGTGCCATCTGAGCCTTGGTAAGCCTCGGCGTCTGGTCAAAGAAACGTGCGAGTTCGTCGAGCCAGACGACGGCCGGGCGGTCCGGCTCGTCGAGCAGGCGATAGATGTCTTGGGTGTCCGCTGGCTGTGCCAGCCACCACTGCCCGGCCTCGGCCCGGACGGCTTCGTACAGTGAGCGCGTCTTGCCCGTCGAAGACCCGCCGATGAGGACGACGAAACAGCCCCTCCGCGTGCCGTCCTCGATTCGCTGCCTGAGGTCGGGATCGAAGAGGCGTGGAACGTAACCCGGCAGCGGCTTGATCGCGCTATTGACGCCCAGCTCGCGCGGGGATATCTCGGCTACCCGCGCCAGACCAGACTGCCACTCGCGCGATTCCTCGGTGAGTCGTCCCCAGGTCTCCATGATCTCGGTGCGCTCCTCGGCGGGCGAATTCAAGGCGTCGAGGAAGCTTGCCAGCACCGGCTTGGGCGGCGTGCGTTTGCCCTGGAGCACTGCGCTCAATGTGGATCTGGTCAGCGGGCGCCGGTCCGCTGAGGCACGCCTGGTCAACCGCTCGAGATCAGTGAAGGAGAGGCCGGAACGGTCTTTCTGCAAGGTCAGGAACCTCGCGAAGTCCTGCCATGATCCAATTCTGGAAAGATCAATTATCGGCGTGCTGGTCAGTGTTATCTACCTCCCGCAGCCGACGCTGAACGTTCTGGGACAGCCTACGAATTCGATCGCGTCAGCGCTATGGCCTAGACGTTTATCCATTTGATCAAGAGGCGTCGTCCCGCTTCGTTCCGGACCGTCCCAGACGCTCGACCGAACACATAATCCCTGCTCAGTCTGGCTTTCGTCGGACGGGAATTCCGGTCTCAATTTCGGATCACCCGTTGCTCCTTGATCGTTATCCGCCGTGCGAAAGCGATCATTCGGATGATCGGAGGCCGTGGTGCCTGAGCTCTATTCGTTCGAACTCCTTACCGATTTTCAGGAAATGCGCCGGTACCGCCAGCTCGGTGACGAACCGCCCTACTTCGACCTGACCCGCAACGACGCTGATCATGGACACCGGGGGGCGCACACCCTCGAACGGCACGGCCCTGGCATTTTGCTGCGCCGCCGGGCCGGCGCGAAGACCATCGAAGGCCGAGTTCACGGGGATGCGCCGTGGCGGACCATGGTGACGCGTTCCTACCAGTGGACGGATCTTCGAACCCTGAACTGCGCGGTGAACGCGTACGTCCGTCAGAACTGGACGGCGATTCGCAAGGATCTGGCAAGCCGACATGGCCACGATGGCCTCTCGGATGCCGGTTGCCGGGTCGGCTGGGGCTACGACAGCAGCGGCGTGCGAGGTACGGGATCGCACCGAGCTCGATACCGCGAAGTACGCCAGTTCAAGGTCTGCATGCGCCTGGTGCCCAACGCGGATCCGGCAGAACCGTTTATCCTGTCCACCTTCCCGTGGAGCAAACCTTCAACCCTCTGGTGATCCCGCATTCGTGCAGCTGCCGGGCGAGCGCTGGGACGGTGATGTCGACGGGGTCGCTGCCGAGCAGGTGTGCAAGCTGGATGGTGGCCTATTCGATGAGGTGGTCCTGCCGCACGTATAGTGTTTTCGGATGGTCGGGCAGGGCGTCGCTGGCGCTGGTGCGTCCGTGCCGGCATCGGTAGCGGGCCCGGCCGTGCGCCCAATGTCCTTCCGCCCGCCGGCCGCAGAGCCCGCAGATCACCAGGCCGGTCAGCTGATACCGGTCGGGATTCGCGTCGTCGGGCAGGGCGAGTGCGCTGATCTGTTGAGCGCGTAGGAAGGGTTTCCTCGCTGACCAGGGCGGGATGGGCGCCCGGCGGGGAGATCACCCACTGGTCACGTGGGTTCCAGCCGCGGGTCGGTTTGCAGCCGACTGCCCGGCTGGTTTGTCGCCGGGTCGTAGTTCGTGGTGGTCGATGCTTTGGCGTTTCCAGACTTGCCGGCCGGTGTAGCGGGGGTTGGCCAGGATCGCCGCCACGGTGCGGACCGTCCAGGTGGAGCCGTGACGGTGGCGGTTGCTGTCCGGGTCGTGTGCTGCGGGGGAGGGGACAGCGAGGGCGTTGAGCGTGCGGCCGGTCCCGGCGGTGCTGGTTCCGGCGAGACGTTGCGCGAAGATCCACCGCACGTGCGGGGCGGTGTCCGGGTCCGGGTCCGGGTCGAGCCGCAGCAGCCGCCGCCCCCAGAGTGCGTGTTGCTCGTTGGGGTGTGGTCCGGCGTCGGCCAGCCGATAGCCGTACGGCGGCCGCCCGCCCAGATGTCGGCCCTGCAGCCGGACCTGCGCACTCATTGCCGCGGTGGTGCGCCGCCGGGTGCGAAGCACTTCCCGTGCGGACTGCTGCCCGAGCAGCCCGAGTAGCGCTTGATGGGCGGGATCGGTGAGATTGACCGTCCGTCGAACTCGGCCAGCCAGACCTGGACACCGTAGGCGTGCAACTGGGCGATGACCGATTTGGCTTGCTTACCGGCGAAAGCGCGTTCGAACTCGCCGATCGCTGCGGCGTCGAACGGGCGATCGGGTCGCGCGGCGGCGCGCAGCAGGGCAGCGGCTTGCGGCCGGTGGTGCCAGGGCAGGCTGCGGGAGTAGCCGACGTCGAACAACTCGACCACGATCCGGCCGTGCCCGTCGATCACCCGGACCGCGTCGTCGCGCTGCCACTCCCGCGACGTTTCGGGGTCTTGCTGCCGTCCGGTCGACGTGCGGCCGTAGAACGCAAACCGTAGACCCGCATCTGAATGAGCCCGGTGGCGGTGACCGCGGACGCGAGGCGGTGTCGCTGGAGCGTTCAGCCACGATGTGAGCTGCGGGCTGTCGGTTGCGGGCAGTGTGACGGACATGTCGCTCACCTCGGTTCGAGACCGAACAGATGCCTATCGCTATGCCCGTCAGGTACCGGCCGAAGAACGCCGCTGCGGCCGATGTCACCGCCCCGGAGTACGGACGTAATCCGGAAGCCTGACGTAGGGAGCTACCCGCGTCGCCGTCGCGGTGGATGCTGCCCCGAACGAGAACGGCATCTCGCCGCGGTTCCGTTTTCGTCGAATGACATCGGTTCGGGCGGCGCGGCCGCTGGCATGCCCGCGGCCACCTGGCTGGCCGGATGGGCTGTTCCGGCTAGCCGTATTCCTTCTCAGGCAGGCCGCCGGAGACATCGGGCCTGCCTGATATAGGCCGGCATCAACAGCCACATAGCGTCTCGTTATAGGCGCCGGCGCTTCGAGACGAACGTGAGTTGGTCGTCATCGTGGTCCAAGCGGCAGAGCCGATTCTTTAGCCTCCGTCTTTCATTAAGCGCCGTCGTTTCGTCGGGGTTGCGGTCGTGGTTGGTGATGGTGGCGGTTGGGCAGGCGGTGTCGCCCGGCCGGAGGCCGGGTTTCTCCGTGGGTCCTGGTCGTAGTGGGTGGTGGATTCGTTGTCAGGTAACGGGTTCGGGTAGCGCGGCGAGGCGTTCGAAGTCTCGGATGAGGGCGTCGGTCCAGGGCCAGTCGGAGGCGATGCGCAGGGTGGTGGTGCGGGCTGTGCGGCTCAGTTTCGCGGCGACGTGTAGCAGTCGGTAGCGGTTCTGCGGCCGCGAGTGGCCCGTCGAGGAGCAGGTGCTGGGTCCAGCTGAGCAGGTCGATGCCCGTCAGGGCGAGTTCCAGCCAGGCGGCGTTGATCGCGAACTGCCGCGACGGGAACCGGCCGAAGCCGGTGGTTTTGCCGGTACGGATCCGGTCCTCGACGCGGGCGTGGCAGCGGTGCCGGACCTCCAGGAACTGAATCGAGCCTGCTCCGTGGGGTGTGTCGGTGGCGAAGACTTGGTGGCGCATCCCGTTGACCTGGTCGAATAGCGACAGTTGCGCGCCGGGGTGCGGGCGTTCCCGTCGGCAGATCAGTCGGGTGCCGGTCGGGAACGAGGCCAGCACGCTCGGGTCGCAGTGGTCGGTGAGCTCGGCCAGTTCCGTGCCGTCGCGCAGGCTGCCATCACCGTCGAGCGCCGCCACCCAACCCTCGGCGGCGGTGATCGCGGCCCGGACAGGTGTGGTGATCGCGACCCCGACCGAGAACTGCGTGTCCACGCCACGCTCGCGCAGGCTGCGGATGTGAGCGAGGAACTCGTAGCTGCTGCCCGCCGAGTCGGATCGGATCGGACAAGGATCGGGCTGCCGTAACGGTGCTGCTCGGGGATCTGCTGAAGGGCTTGATCCAGGACGGTGACGTGATCGGTGGCGGTGTTACTTCCGGCGTTACCCGAACGCAGAAGTCCTGCCAGGGCCTCGCCGGTGGCGTCGAGGAAACACAGCAGCGGGTGAAAACCGAACGTGTGTTTCCAGGTCGGCGCTGCTGCTTCCTTCTCCGAGTGCGCCAGCACGATCGTCGCGTCGATGTCCAGCACGAACCCGGGCAGCGCCCGCCCGAGGACCGTGGTGACGGGCAACGACCGTCGCGTTCTCGAGCAGCTGCTGCCAGGCCAGCTCCCGCGCGGCCGCCCGGGCGGCCCGCAACCGGGCCAGGGCCGGGGCGTCGATGCTGTCGAGGACCCGCCACGCGGTCGGATCCGAGGCCACCGGCCCGAACAAGGCGGGCTGCTAGCGCAGCACCGCCAGATCAGCGATGGCCTCACCGCCGTCGGCCAGTAACACCGCCAGATCGACCGCGACACGGCCCGGCTCATGCGCCGGACGGCGAACCCGGTCCAGTCCCAGCGCTTGAACAAAGCCGCTGGTCAACCCGGTCTTGTCAGCGAGATCCGTCAGCAAGCGGGTGCCGGCATGACCGACCACACCACGAGCGCCACCAGCAACGATGATCTTCGGACGCGTTCGAGTACCCTGCACCCTGAAAGTGCCTTCCGTGCGGGACGATCTTGACTCTAGACAAGCCAGATCATCCCAGATCAGAAGGCACTTTCGCGTTCCCGGCCTCGCCGCCGGCCGCCCTTACTGAAGGCGCGAGGCTAGGCCCCGACTCTCGTGCTCATCCCGTCTGCCAGAATGCCGTGCTGGTGACTGCTCGACCGTTCCCGGCCCGCAGAACTACAGGGCTACTCGGCCTGAGGTAGGACCCGTAGGCCATTCAAAATCAGCCGCAGGCGCCGAGCGGCATCCTGGGGTGAACTCACCGCGACCATCCCGTCTACTAATGCGAGCACGTCGACCGCATCGACGGTGGAAGCTACCGCGCCGTGCTCGATCGCCGCTGTCAGCAGGGGCGTCAGCGCCTCCGTGGCCCGCTCCCGCGCCGAGTGCACTAGCTCGGGACGTTCGGCGAAGACGGCACGAAGGTCACTGACCATGGGCCGCTTGGCCATCAATACCCCCACGTACGCGGACAGCCACAGCTCCAGACCCGCGATCGGCGCGGCCGAGGACGCAAGCCGCCCGGCTTCCTCGACGAGACTGTCAACCTGGTCCTCGAAGAGCGCGGCGACCAGGCCGGCTCGGCTGCCGAAGCGCCGGTAGAGCGTGCCGACACCGACGCCGGCGTCCCGGGCGATCGAGGCCATGTCAGGTGCCTCTCCCGAGGCGAAGGCAGCCTGCGCGGCGACGAAGACGGCTTCCTCGTTCCGCCGCGCGTCAGCGCGCCCAGGGGTTGTGCGACTCACCGCCTGATCGTACACTCGCGGATACGGAGTCCGGTTCCGTTTAGCGAAGGGTAAACCATGCCACTGATCAACATGTATCTCGCCGAGGGCACGTCGTCGGAGTACCGGGCGGCGCTGACCGAGGGCATCCATCGCGCCATGGTGGACGTGCTGGGCATTCCGGAGGACGACTATTTCCACGTCACCCACGAGCTGAAGCCGGAGAACCTACGCTACGACCCGAACTACTTCGGCGTCCCCCGCGGCGACGGCGCCGTGCTCATCCGCCTGTCTTTCAACGCCCGCGCGGCGGTCACCAAGCAGAACCTGTTCGAGGCGATCGCCGACCGGCTTACCGTCGAGGGCCTGCGGCGGGAAGACTTGTTCATGACGATCGTCGAGACCGTGCCCGAGAATTGGTGGGCTGCCGGCCGTTCCATCGATGAGAAGACCGGGACCGACAGCCGCATGGCGGCGAGTGCCTGAAGTTGTCGAGCGGCATCGGGACTGTGCCACGAACGCGTTACAGACCCGCCATCATCCACGCCCGCCAACACCCCCGAACGTCCGAGGTTGTGAGCGGTGGCGGGAACTGCTCCGGGATTGTGCGCGCGACTACCACGTCGAGGAGCCGCGGGACCAGCGGCGGATGCCTCGCCTCCGCCGTCGTGGCGTGGCGGCGGACATGCGGTCGCGGAGAAGACCATCGGCAACGCCCAGCGGGCGACCAGCCGTCCCCGCTCGGTCAGTTCCAGGTTGACAGTTCTAAATCAGGTGACCTGGATGAACGTGGGCCTGCTCAGGTGATGATCTTGAAGTGAGCCTCGGGCGGTAGGGTTCACGGTCGTGTTGGAAGTTGATCAATATGGCACGCGGGCGACTTCGGCGGTTGACCAGTGTTCGCCTGGACGCGCCGATCAGCCGGCGCCCGCGGCGCGGTGAGCAACGCGAGAGAGTCGTGCGCCGGGCTGGGACCCAGCGGCTGGCCCGGGCAATCCGCCAGGCCGACGACCAGTTGACGGCCAACAACCGTCAGCTCACGGAGATCGTCGGTGACGTCGCGCCGAAACTACTCGAGCGCCGGGGCATCGGCCCGGTCGGCGCGGCTCAGGTCATCGTTTCGTTCTCGCATCCGGGACGCTGCCGCAACGATGGCGCCTTCGCTTCGCTGGGCGGCTCGTGCCCTATCCCGGCCAGTAGCGGTCGAACCACACGATGGCGGCTGAATCGCGCGGGCGACCGTGCACTCAACCGCGTCCTGCAGTGATCGAGCCAGCGCCACCAACGCGTAGGAGCAGGACGACGACGCCATCCCGAGCCCGCTGGCGCGCGCGGGTCCGGCGTCGTGTCGGCCTGCTCAGCGTCTGCCGGCTTCAGGTGTGCGCCCGTGGGTGGCGGGTCTGCCAGTCCGACGGCAACGAAATGACGGCTGGCATTTGTACCTTCCGCTGCTCGAAGGTCGGCGCCTCGACCAGGGTGGTGCCTTGACCGAAACGTTTGGTCGCCGCGGCCGCCCGGTCAATGTCGAAGTGCCAGTCCTCGGCTGCGCGATACTCGACGATCTGTCCGTGCTGGGCAATACCGACGTACCGTACTCTCTCATTGCCGTCGGTCGCCGATACCGATATCGATACCGAGACGGTGAAGTAGACGACCTGGTCGATGCGCGACCATGGCTCCCACACCGATGACGGGTCCTGGGTATTCAGGCCGAAGAACACGCCGTCGGCGTCGATGGCGAACAGCAACTCGTGTCGTACGGCCCGCTGGATTCGTGGCCAGGCGTGTTTGACGAGAACGGGGTAACACAGCAGCAGGACCACGATTATCGGCCAGCCCTCCGGAAGGTGCCACAGCGTCGCCACCATGAGCGCCACCGGCAGGCCGAGAAGGAGCAGCACGTACGCGGCAGTCCGGATACGGGCCTGGTGGACCCGGTAGCCGTGCGTCGTCATCGACATGTCCGCATGGTATCGAACCGGATCATCCTCCCTCGTTGTTCCGTCCTTCGGCTGTTGACAGCAGGCCCGCCGCGCGCAGTGCCCTCGCCAATCCCCCTCCATAACTGCGACTGCCGTCCAACACTGCGAGTCGCGGCCCGGCGCCAACTCCGGCGCCCCGGAGACAGGTCAGACGAAGGGGCCGCCCACGCGGCGCCTGGACCCCGGCCGGCAAGCCCTACTCGCGCTGGCCCACCTGCATAACGGCGACACCCTGACCCGCTTGGCCTGCGGATTCCTGATCGGGTGGCCACAGCCTGGCGATACGTCCGCGAAGCCGTCGACCTGCTTGCCGCCACCGCCGACGACCTGGACGCGGTCATGGCCAGGATCCGGGTGCTGGCCTACGCGATCCTCGATGGCACCCTCGTCCCGATCGACCGAGTCGCCGACCAGAAACCGCATTACTCGGGCAAGCATGGACGGCACGGTGTGAACGTGCAGGTCATCGCTGATCCGGGTCGGCCGGCTCATCTGGGCTTCAGCCGCTTTGCCCGGCTCCATCCATGACCTGACCGCCGCCCGTACCCACGCCATCATCCGGGCCCTGAGCAGCGCAACGTGATGACGTTCCCCGACAATGCCTATCAAGGCGCCGGTGGCAGCATCCGGACGCCGTTCAAACGCCACCGCTACCGGCCGAAGCTGTCGCGTTGGCAGAAGAAAGTCAACCGCGGCCACGCCCGCATCCGCGCCATCGGGGAACGCGCCAACGCCACCCTCACGATCTGGAAAGTCCTGACCAAACTGCGCTGCTGCCCACGACGCGCCACCGCGATCGTGCACGCCATCCCGTGCTACACCACGTCGAAAACACGACTACCTCGCCCCATTGCCGGGTCATATCGCTGCCCGGCGATCGGCACGAAAGGCGCCAGACGCCCCGGCGGCATCATCCTTCGCCCAGCCCGTCCGCGTCTCGAAGTCGTTGTTCGAGGAAGAAGTCGAGCGCCTCGAACCAGCACGCCCGGATCAGCTCGACCTCCGCCACGTCCCTGGACGGCTCACCTGTCACCCAGCCGCGGATGACCTCATCCAGGACTCCACCATTCACGCCGAGCCGAAGCCGAACCTCGTCCGGAGGCAGACGGTGCAGCGCGTGGCCCGCCTCCACGACGAGATCGCAACAGATTCCACTCGCGCGCATCGGCGGTTAGCCGGTACGCCGACGAGATCCACTCCGGCTTCATCCGTCAGCCAGCCTGTCCGATCTTCAAGGGTGCTAGCCTCCGCAGGCGGCCTAGCGTGAACGCCATTCTCGAGCGGTGCAGGCTCGGGCCCGTAACGCGACGGAGCGAACGATCACCTTCACGTTGATCGATACGGCCACGAACAGCAGGCCGCCATCGCCGCAGAGGCACCGCCGACGATGACCGCGAACTCGCCCCAGCCATCCACGGCACCACCTCGATGCGTTGCCGTATGTCTCGTCGACCCGGTCCGTGGCGGTGTCGCAACTGCCGGTCGCCGATGGCCGACGAGGGCCCGTATCCTACGATGCCCGATCATCACGAGTGAGGGGAAACGCCCCTCCTTGTCCTTCGACGACGCGGCGGTGCAGCTCGACTGTGAGGACGTGAATGGCTCGGGTCAGTTCCGTGTTCGTCTTGAGCTCAAGCTCCTGCTCGGTGAAGTCGTGGTCGGCCTTGGCCTGCTGGAAATCGGCTTGACGGTTTTGCCCGATCATGACGAACGTGGACAGGAAGATAGCCTCCAGCGAGACGGCGAGGGTCAGCGTGGGCCACGGGTTCGATTCGAAGAACAGCATCCACACCGTGAACAAGACCGCGTGCAGGTACACGAAGCGCATGGACCCGGCGAACGCGGTGATCGCGTCGGCGATACGCAGCTGCAGACTTTCCGCCCGCTGCGCCTGAATCTTGAGGACCGTGGGGTGGTGGAGGGCATCGTTTGGCGCGTTGCTGGTCATGTCGTACTCCGTCGTGTCAGGCATGGTCGCCTCGCTGGAGGTCATCATCGACGTGGTGTTCAACCACACCGTCGAAGGCGACCACCGTGGACCGACGCTGTGCCACCGCGGCCTTGCACAACTCGGCATACTACCGGCCCGATCCCGCGGACCTGCGGCATTACGTCGACACCACCGGTACCGACAACTCGATCAACGCCGGGCACTCGGTCAGCCTCCGGCTGATCATGGATTCGCTGCGGTACTGGCTGACCGAGATGGGGGTGGACGGGTTTCGATTCGACCTGGCCCCCACGCTGGCCCGCCAGGAGGGCGGCTTCGACACGCTGTCCGCCTTCTTCGAGCTGGTGTCTCAGGACCCGGTGGTGTCGCGGGCCAACTCATCGCCGAGCCGTGGGACGTCGGCCGGGCCGACAGCTACGATCTGGGCCGCTTCCCACCATTGTGGAGCGAGTGGAACGGCCGGTACCGGGACGTGATACGCGACTTCTGGTGAAGCCACGAGGGGCTGATCGGTGAGTTCGCCGCCCGGCTCGTCGGCTCCCCGGACTTGTACGCCGCTCCCGGCCGGCGCCAAGTCCAGGTTACCGGCGTTGACGGAGACGTAGAGCGTATTAGAAGGACTCACGGGCCGAGCAGTCAAGGCGGTCAGCGCGCCGGTCCCGCCCCGGCGGGAACTGACGTCTTCAGGTGGTCGGGAAGGACTGGTCGCATCGATCGCTGCACGATGAACAACTCGGCGACGAAGATGCTGAGGGTGATCGAACCCCACACGGAGACGTCGTAAGCGGCTACGTGCCGGTAGGGGATGTTCAGGATAGGTGCGAGCACCATTTGCAGGATCAGGATGACGCGCAGCAAGACGGCAGCGAAGGTAGCGGAATAGTTGCGAATCATCCAGATGCGGTGGGAGGCGAAATCATGGCCCTTGACGGCCTGGAAGGCTTTGAGTGCCGTGTAGATCCAGAATGCGTCGAGGATGAAGAACCCCACCTGAGCGGTCCAGCCTGACGTGCTGATGATCGCCGAGGCCAAGGCCATGACACTGCCTATGAGCACGGCTAGCAGGTAGACGGATCCGATGGTGCGGTGCACGAGCGGATGGTCGACGCGGATGCGTCGGATGAACTGCAGCGGACCGATCAGCAGCGCGGTGCCGGAGGCGAGCGCATGTATGGACAGGAAGACGATGTGCGCGGGCACCTTAGCGTCCAGCATGAGACGTGTGTAGGAGAAGGTCACGTACGGCGCGGCGGCGACCAAGGCGACGATGAACGCCGGGATGGCGAAGGCGAGCCAGCGCCAATCCCCCCGCGGCCGGGCGCTGGTGGTGATCGCATCGGAGGTATCGATCTCGACGGGCACGTTGTCCGGCTTTCGTGATGAAGGGCGAACTATATTGGATGTTGCAGAACGGAAGGTACACGCAGCTAGCTAGCCTCGGCCCTTCGTTGTGCGGCTGGCTCGGCGGTGCCGACCGGTTCTCCTCCTCCCGTAAGGTGGTCCGGTTCGTCGGCCTGGACATCACCGCGCATTCCTCCGACGGCAAGCGCAGCCCCGGCCGGCTCTCCCGTCAAGGCCCGGAAGTGCTGCGGTGGCTGCTGTTTGAGGCCGCGAAGGACCTCCGCCCGCGCCGGCGCGCCCGGCTACGACTACTACACCCAGGTCAAAGACCGCTACGACGCGAACTGGGCCTGCCTGTCGCAAGCCCGCCGGATCGTCCGGCAGGCCACCCTGTACCGCTCGAAAGCAGGATTCGGGGGTTGACCTGCGGTTCTGTGCGTTGCCGGTGATTGCTGAGGAGGCAGGCTGTCCGGCATGGTCGTGTCGTTCGGATACCTGATCCTGCGTCAGCTGCTGCAGTTGACCGTGGTGAGCCTGAGGGGCGATCGAGATCCTGGTCCTTCGCCACCAGGTCGCGGTGCTGCGCCGACAAGTCAAACGTCTGGATTTAGAATCCTCCGACTGGTGGATCCGGCGCCGCGGCGTTCCGGGCCGACGTGGGCGCAGTTCTTGAGGGCGCAGGGCAAGGGGATCCTGGTCTGCGATTTTCTGCACGTCGACACGATCGGGCTGACCCGGGTGTACGTGTTGTTCCTGATGGAGATCGGCACGCGCCGGGTGCGCATCCTCGGGGTGACGACCCATCCGAGCGGGGCGTGGGTGGCGCAGCCGGCCCGCGACCTGATGCTGGGCCTGGGGGAGCGGGCGGGGCAGTTCCGGTTCCTGATCGGCGATCGGGACGCCAAGTCCACCGCGGTGTTCGATGAGGTGTTCACTAGCGAAGGCGTCGAGATCATTGCGCAGTCCACCGCGGGCGAACGCGTACGCGGAACGGTGGGTGCGCACGGTTCGCCGGGAGTGCCTGGACCGGCTGCTGATCTACAACCCGCGGCACCTGCTGGCCGTCCTGGGCGAGTTCGTCACGCACTACAACGATCACCGGCCGCACCACAGCCGTCACCAACGCCCGCCAAACGCCGCGAACACCGAGCCAGCCGTCCTCGTGGACCTGGCCTCGGCACCGGTCCGTCGCAGGAAGATCCTGAACGGACTGATAAGCGAGTACTCGCAGGCAGCGTAGCCCGGACCGCATTTCCGAGCGGTACAGGCGATGCTGGCGAACCCTTCCCCGCCCCAGTTGCCGTTCACCGCGGCGACGGTGAGCTCATCGTGGCGTGACAACTGGCCGGCCAGGGCGATCGCGCGGGCGACCGGCGGGGTGATCCACCAGTGCTTGACGGGGAGGTCCGGGTCGAGTTTCTGCCGGACCGACCTACGGATGCCGGCGCGGTGGACCGTTGTCGACGGGCACGTCCGCCTCGACCGGAACGCGCAGCATCGCGTGGTGCCGCGTTCGGACGGCCGTAACCACCTCCGGCGTGGTCGTCCAGAACCTGCCTGACCAGCCCGATCAGACCTGTGCCTGGCTCGTACTGCCCGCCCTGCGCGTCGAGAGCTTCGTCAGCTCCTGTCCGCCGGCACCACCCTGGCGCCCCAGTGCGGCTTCGCCAGCTGTCACGAGTGGCATGTCGACCCGGACGCGGCTTGGGGATCGTCCGCGCGGAAGCCGTCATCTCGGGAAGCTGGCGGGCAGATTCCCACGGTGCTTAACGTTCAGCTTGCGGTACACCTTGGTGAGGTGCTGTTCGACCGTGCTCTCGGTGACAAGGAGCTTGCTCGCGATGACACGGTTGCTGTATCCGTCCGACGCGAGGGTGGCGACCCGCCGTTCGGCGGGGCTGAGCACAGCGGGTCCGGACGCTGGCGCGGGGAGGGGTGGGTCCGTGTGGGCGCGTTTCGGCGCGAGCGCCTGGCAGATCGGTTCGGCGTGGCAGCTTTTCGCGACGTGCCATGCCCGGCGGGCGGTCAGTCGGGCCGTGCGGTGTTCCCCCGAGGTTTCCTGCGCGTGGCTCAGGTCGGCGAGGGCGAGGGCCAGTTCGTAACGGTTGCCGCCGCTCTCGATGGTGTCCACGGCGACGGTGAGGAGTTCGACCCGTTGGTTCTGCGGGGAGCAGGCGGCCAGCAGCCGCAGTGCGGCGCCGCGGACCGGGCCGGTGTCGGTGTCGGTGTCCACTCTGGCCAGCTGCTCGGTGAGCAGCTTCCTCGCCTGGTCGTGGTCACCCTGTCGCAGCAGGGCTTGCGCGGCGCCGACGCGCCATGGCACAAGCCCGGCCGTGTCCAATGACCACTGTCGCATCAGGTCACCGCACGTCAGGAAGTCCGACAGGGCCGCGTGCACGTTGTCGCGGGCCAGCTGGTACGTGCCCCGCGCGTACAGGTAGTGCACTCCGTGCCGGCTGTCGAACATCGCCCGCGGGACCGGCTGGCGCAGCTGCTCGGCGGCGGTGTCGAGGTCACCCATCCTGGTGGCGGCTAGGACGAGGGCGCCCAGTGGAAGGCCGACGGCGGCCCCCCACCCCTGCATGGAGAGGGTTTCGACAGCTGTCCGCGCGTGGTCCACGGCGGCGGCGAAGTCGTCCCGCCGCACCGCGATCTCCGCGGCCACCGCCGCCAGCTGTGCCTGCCGCACGGGCGGTCCGGCGGTGCGGTCCGCGCTCCATAGCCTGCACCAGGTCGTCGCGGCGTCAAGGGCACCCGCGTAGACACCGGGCATGAGGCTCTCCAGCGGCGAGTCGGGTGACCAGCGGCTGTCCTTGTGCACGTGTGATTCGCCGAGCAGCTGCTCCCAGAGGGTGAGTCCCTGGCCGTGGTGACCGTGCAGGATGTCGGCCAGTGCCACCGAGAACCGCTGCCAGGCCGGGACTCGCGCCACCGAACGCGGTTGGCGCCGCACCACCGGGCGTTGCCCGCGGCGGACCAGCCGGGGATGCGTGCACGCCAACCACAGCTCGAAGGCACGTGCTTCGTGGTCGTCCAAGGCGCAGAGCCGGTCGAGGACCGTCGCGGCCTCGTCGTCCCGGCCGTGCCAGAGCAGCTGTCGGCAGACCTCGACGCACTCACCAACGCTCAGCAGGCCCGCCTCGGCGGCGGCGACCAACGGCGTCAGATGCCTCGCCGCCACAACGGGATCGGCACACCACTCGACAAGCGCCAGACGCGCCCGGCCCCTGGCGGCGCCCCGATCGTCGGCGCTGTGCCTGATCGTGTGCTCAAGGCACTGCATCGCGGCGGGCACCTGGTTGTCCAGCAGGTGGGTCTCGGCCGCGTCGGCCAGGATCTCGCGCCACGGGAAGGACTCGTCGCTCGCGCCCGCCACGATGTGCTGTGCCACTGTCGTGGCGGGCGCACCCTGTTCGTGGAGCAGGCGTGCCGCGGCGCTGTGCAGGCGGACACGTTCGCGTGCCGGCAGCACCGCGAGCAGCGCGGACCGTCCGCTGCGGTGCGCCACGCCCCCTTTTACGAGGAGGCCAGCTGTGTCGAGCGTGTGTACCGTGTCGGCGACGGCGTCAGGCCCGATATCCAACAGCGTGCTCACCAGAGGGCTCGGCCTGCCGAGGACCGCCAATCCCTGAGCCACCCGGAGGGCCAGCGGTCCACAGCGGCGAACGCAGTCGAGCATCGCCTGCTGGTAGCCGCGCCCGGCGATTCCCCGACCGGCCCGCAGGTCGTCGACCAACGCGGTGAGCAGGTACGGGTTGCCACCGCTGGCCGCGTGGAAGGGATCGGTGAGCAGCTGTGTCGTGAGCGGCCCGAACGTCCCCGCGAGAAACGTGTCGACGCCCTGCCTGGACAGGAGAGCGGTGTGGATGACGCCGCTGTGCGGCAACCTGAGCAGCTCGGTCCGCGTGGGCGCGAAATCGGGGTACGGACCAGGGTCGCCGGCCAGCACGACGAGCACCCGTGCCGACGCGATCCGCCTCGCGAGGCACAGCAGCCACAGCGTCGACGTGGGGTCGGCGTGCTGCACGTCGTCCACGGTGATCAGCATCGGTGCCCGCACCGCCAGCTCCACCAGTTCACGGCAGAGACTGTGCATCGACGTGACGTTGTCGCCGCCGGGCGTGATCCGCTCGATCAGCGCCTCGGTCCGCGTCCGGGCCGCGGCCGGCAGGTCGAGCCCGAGGAACAATTGGCCGACGACACCGAGGGGCAGTGCGCGTTCGGCCGGTGAGCAGGTGGCCTGGAGCCGCAGCGGTTCGTGGTCCTCGACGACCTGGCCGAACGTGTGCAGCAGCTCGGTCTTGCCGGTGGCCGCCGCGCCTTCCACCAGAACCAGCTGCCCCGCCCCGGTTCTCGCCCGCGACCACCGCGCGTCAAGCGCGGCCAGCTGCTCGTCCCGCTCCGTCAACATGATGATCAAAACCTCCCGTGATCGCGGGCCGGTGCCTGGTCCGTCGTCCTGTGTCGCGCACGAGCATTTACAACGTTATGTGCGTGCCATATGCATGAACAGGTGGGAATTTCTCAACAGGCAGGACACTGACCGCGAGTCACGGATGCGCCACCCGGGGCGAGTAGGGGGTGTGGACGTTCTTTCCCCGGTTGTCAACAGGGGGTGATTGGTCGCTAAATACCGAGGTAGGAGCCTCAATCGGCGGGTCAGGAAAGGAACAGCGATGCCATCCATCAGCACGGGCACGGCGGCGGAGGCCGACACCACGCAGGACTCCCCGGGCTTCCTGAACTTCCTCGACGCGGCGGCTACTCCGTGGAATCGGCTGCCGTGCTTCCCGGTGTACGAGGAGGAGGAACGACGATACGGCGACGATCTCGTGGCCACGGTGGCCGCCACGCTGGCCGGCACCGACTCCGAGGAGGTCGACCGCACCGCCACCCTGCCCGACGGGCTTGTCCAGGACCTGCGGGACGCCGGCCTGCTGGCGTTGCGCAACGGCTCCGCCCACGGCGGTCTGGAAGCGTCGGACTACAACACCTTCCGGGTGGTGGAGCGTGCCGCGCGCGCCTCGGTTGCCATCGCGCAGCTGATCGCGGTCCAGAACGGCATCGGCGTCGCGGTGCTGCTTCCCAGCCTGCCACCAGGTCCGTTGCACGCGTTCATCGCCCAGCACGTCAGCGCCGGGACCGTGTCCGGGAGCAGTGACACCGAACCGGCCGGTCAGAACAACAGTTGGCGTGACACCACTGCGACACCGACCGCGGACGGAACCGCGTACGTCCTCGAAGGCGCCAAAAGGTACACCACCAACGCGCCGGTCGCCGGCGTGATCGTGCTGACTGCGGCCGTCCAGGACACCGGCGGGCGGCGCCGGCTCGGCCTGGTCGTCCTCGACATGGCAAGCCCTGGGGTCACGGTCGGCCCACGGCACGATTTCCTCGGCAGCCGGGGCCTGCCCAACGCCTCGCTGCGCTTCGACGCCGTCCACGTCCCGGCCGAACGGGTCCTGCTCGGCTCGGCGCCGGCCGGTGCCGGCCGGCCACCGTCGATCGGCCGGCTGCTGATCAACGCGGCCCCCGCGCTGGCCATCGCCCGCGAGTGCCTGGCCATCAGCCGCGAGTTCGTCGCGGGACGCGCCGTCGACGGCCGCCCGCTCGGCGACTACGACCAGATCCAGCGGCTCATCGCGACGACCTGCGCCGACATCTACGCCATGGACAGCGTGGCCCGGTGGTGCCTACTGGGACACGGCGACCGTGGTTTCGAGCAGGCACTCGCCAAGAACATTTGTACGGTCACGGCCTGGCAGGTCGCCGACCGGACGCTGTCCGTGCTCGGCGGCGAAGGACTGGAGACCGCGCGGAGCAAACTGGGCCGAGGCGCCGCCGCGCTGCCGGTCGAACGCCTCCTACGGGACGCCCGCGGCCTGCGGGTCGCCGGCAACGTCGACTTCATGGTGGACATCCAGGCCGGGCGCGTGCTGCTCGCGCGACACAGCGAGCCGACGGAGCGGTGGCGGGAATGGCCTGACCTCGTTGACAGCGCCGGTCTGTCCGAGGTCAACCGCCGGCACGTGACCGCGCTGGTGACCGACATGCGCCGCCTCAGCCGCACGTGCGCCGACCTCGCCGAGCGCTTCCCCGACCCGGATGCCGTCCCGGTTGGGCAGGAGGAGACGCAGCGCCTGATCGGCCACATCGCCGGCGTGCTGCTGACGATGTTCGCCGTGTTGAGCCGTGCCGCGCACGTGGACGCCGGGGACGATGTCGCGTCGGAACTCACCGACGTGCACTGCACGGCGGCGCGGCACCGACTCGTCGGCCTGTGGGCCGAACTGTCCGCGCCGCCCCGGGACTTCGCCCGGATCAGCCGCGCGTGATCGGGGTGATGGGCAACTCCGCCGGGGAGTTGCCCATCACCCCGATCACGGCGCCAGGACCACCGGAAGCGTCTTCACTCAGTTGTTGACGATCGACGGGATCGGTGTGAGGTCGCCGACCGGCACGGCCATGGCGAGGTCCGGGAACCGTGCGAACAGCGCCGGCAGGGCCACCTCCGCCTCCAGCGGGCCAGGTGCGCGCCGGGGCAGGTGTGCGGGCCGTGGCCGAACATGACGCCGCTTCGTTGGCCGGGTGATGGTGAAGTGGTCTGCGGTCTCGCCGAAGTACACCGGGCAGCGGCCCGCCGTGACGTACGAGGCGAGGATCGCCTGTCCCTTCGGAATCACGGTTCCGCCGATGGTGACGTCCTCTGTGGCGTACCGCATCGGCAGTGGCCGAGCGGCGAGTCCCAGCGGAGGGTCTCCTCGATCACCGCCGTCCACGGGTGCTGCCCGTCCCGCACGAGCGCCAGCTGGTCGGGGTGGGTCAGCAGGGCGCAGACGGCTTGGTGAGCAGGTCCAGCGTGGTCTCGTGGCCCGTGACGATCATGACCCGTCAACGTGCCGACGAGTTCGCTCCCGGTCAGGCGGTCGCCTTCGTCGTGTGCCTCGATCAGGCCGGCAGTCAGGTCGTCACCGGGTTCCCGGCGTTTCAGCGCGACGAGATCCGCGAGGTACGAGACCGGTTCGCCCTCCGTCCGGTCGACCTCGTCGGCGGTGGACGTGGAGCTGACCAGGCTCCTGGTGATGGGGCGGAGCTGGTCGAGCCGGTCGGTGGGAGTCCCGAGCAGCTCGCCGACCACCCGCATCGGCAGCTGGTACGAGTAGCCCGCGACGAGGTCGACCGGGCCCGGTGCGCGGGCCGCGAGGTCGTGGAGCAGGTCGGCGGTGATCCGCTCGATTCGTGGCCGCAGCGCCGCGACGCGCCTCGGGGTGAACGCCTGGACGATCAGGCTCCGGAGCCGGCGGTGTTCGGCGCCGTCGGCGGTGGTCATGCTCTCCAGGGAGATGTACTCCTCCAGCGGCCACCCGGCCGGGACCTCGCCGGATGTCGACGCGTCCCAGTACCGTGAGTTCGCGACACGTGGGTCCGTCAGGACCTGTCGCAGGAGTTCGTGTTGGGTGACGACCCAGGCCGTGACGCGCCCGGGCAGTTCGACGAGCATCACCGTGCCGCGGCGCGCAGCCGCGCGCTCTCGCCGTGCAGATCGCTGGCAGCCGGGTCGAGCACGAGCGGACAACGGGTTGCTGTGTCCACGGCGTCTCCCATTGACAGTGTGGTGCCTGGGCGCTTGCGCGACGGAACTACGGTATGGAAACGGATGCCGGTAAACATTTGCGCACTTTCCGAGGAAAGGGCGTGCACTTTTTGATGTCACCGCTGGCCGGTATATCCGGAATTTGCCGATGACCTGACGTAGTCGTTATCGGGCGTAAATTAACCGGCCTGGTCAGCAATGGTATCGCCGGGGGTAGGGGGCGGCAGGGGGATGTGCGCGACGGGCTGAGCGATTATCTTTTCACTCGGAACATCCGTTTGTTGTGGCCCGGGCTTTCTGCTGATTCCGGAGAATCGTCCCGCAGGGTCAGCGCCGCATAAGGTGACGGAGTGAGAAGCATGACTCGACCAGCAGTCGGATTCCTGGGAACCGGCTCCTACCCGCCCGAGCGGAGCGTGTCGAACGCGGACATCGCCGCGCGGGTGCCGGACGTCACGTCCGAGTGGATCGGCCAGCAGGAACAGCGGCGTCGTCTCCCAGGACATCTATCAGGTGTCCAGGCTGTGCGCGGCCATGGCCATCGAGAATCCCTAGCGTCGACCGCCATGCGAGCCACAACCCTGGAGCGGGTCGAGGTGTTCGCGCCGGAGCGGTCCGTGCCGATCGAGGACCTCGGCGACTCCTTGGGACTGCAGAAGTATATCGTGCGGATGTTCCGCAACATCCACGGGTTCGACCGCGTGCACGAGGACCCGGAACTGGATCTCTTCGGTCTGGTGGCTGCCGCGGGAGAGCGGGTGGTCCGCGCAATACCCGACCCGGGCGTGATCCGATACCTGCTCTTCGCGCACACCGTCCCGGCCGTCACCCCCTCGCACATCGACGCCGCCGACGTCCTGCGCCAGGCGTTGGGCCTGACCGACGTCGAGGCGTTCGGGGTGAGCCAGCAGTTCTGCGCGAGCGGGCTCGCAGCGATCGACATCGCGAGCGAGCTGTTGCGCGCCGACGGCGACCCGGCCGCTCGTGCCCTGGTGCTGACCGGCGAGAAACCGGTCAGCAAGCAGTTCCGGGTGGTGAACAACACCACGATCCTCGGCGAGGCGTCGACGGCCTGCCTGGTCGGTGTGGGCGGCAGCGGGGACGTGATCCGGTCGTACGCCACCAAGACCCAGGTCCTGCTGCCCGAAAGCGTGTACCCGTCCGAGGACCAGATGAAGGAGTTCAACGACAGCTACACGCCCTTCCTGATCGAGACGATCGAGCTGGCGGTCGAGCGGGCCGGGGTGATGCTGGACGACATCACCCTGCTGGTGCCGCACAACGTCAGCCGCCTGCTGTGGCTGCGCACGATCGAGGAGCTCAAGTTCGACCGCTCCCGGGTCTACTTCGACAACATCGCGCGCTACAGCCACTGCTGCTGCGCGGACCCGTTCCTCAACTACGCCACGCTTCGCCGTGAGGGCCGGTTGGTCGAGGGCGGCCTGTACCTGCTGACCTCGGTCGGCTTGGGCGCCACCTACTCGGCGATGGTGGTCGAGCACACCGGAGAGAGCACATGACCGAATACCTGCGTGCCATCAAGTCCGCGCTGACCGGTTCCCCGGACACGCCGCTGGTACTGGTGTGTAACTTCGAGGCCGAGGCGCAGTGGGCCCGGCGGCACGTCGGGCTGCCCGGCGTCGGGTTCTCCGCGTCCACGGACATGGTGGACCGGATGGAGGAGCTGGGCGTCCTGCTGGCCGGACGCGACGACACCCTGGTGTTGTCGCACGACCTCGACCCGGGTTTCCGGGAATATATTGCGGACCTGGGTTTTGAACCGCCCACCGTGGTGGTGCCATCGAACATCGAGCCCGGACGGTCCACAACGGACAACGCGCTCGCCTCACCGGACACCGTCGACCTCCTCGCCCGCACCGGCGGGATGCTCCTGCCGATGGGCACCTCCGAGGGAGAACAGAAACTCGCCGCCGAGGCCGGACTATCACTCGCGGTGCCGACCGCGGAGGTGTTCGAACGGGTCAACAGCAAGATCTACAGCCGGCGACTGGTCGAGGCGAGTGGACTGCGCGCGGTGCCCGGCCACTGCTGCGAGACGACCGCCGAGTTCCTCGCTGTGCTGCAGCAGTACCAGGACGATAGCACGCTGGTGGTCAAGGACGCCTACGGGGTCTCGGGCAAGGGCTTGGTCGTCCTCGACACCAGAGCCAAAGTGGACGGACTGGCCAAACTGGTGCGTCGCAGGGCGGACCGTTCCGACGAGCGGCGGCTGCACGTCGTGGTGGAGCAATGGCTGAGCAAGCGGTTCGACCTCAACTACCAGCTCACGGTTGCCCGGGACGGCACGATCACCTTCGACTTCGTCAAACAGGCGCTCACCGAAGGCGGCGTCCACAAGGGACACATAATGCCGGTCGTTCTGCCGCGCCACCAGCAGGAGGAGCTACAGGAGGCGGTCGATGTCGTCGGCGCCAGGCTGTTCGCCGACGGGTTCCATGGCGTGGCTGGGGTGGACGCCATCCTGGGCGCGGACGGCCTGCTCTACCCGGTGCTGGAGATCAACGCGCGGCTCAACATGTCGACCTACCAGGGTGGCGTGACCGAACGGCTGGTCCCGTCCGGACATGCCTGCCTGGCCCGGTACTACCCGCTGCGGCTGGCCGCGCCGATCACCTTCGCCGACGTTCGCCGGGCTCTCGGCCCGTTGCTGACCAGTGGGCAGGTCATCGTCACATGTTTCGGCACGGTCAACGCGAACGCGGCTGCCGAACCGCCGTTCGACGGCCGCCTCTACACCATGCTCGTGGCCCCCGACCGGACCGGCCTGGCGGAGCTGGACTCCGCCGTCACGGCCGCGCTGACGATCCTGGAGGACTGATGACCGGCGAGTACACCGTCCAGGGCCGGCCGATCGGCGAGCTGGCCGACGAGTTCGGGACCCCGATGTACCTCTACGACGGCGACGTGTTGCGGGATGTGTACGGCTCGCTTCGCGCCCGGCTGGCGCCCGAGGTCGACATCTTCTACTCCGCCAAGGCGAACCCGAACGTGAGCGTGTGTGCCGTACTGCGCTCGCTGGGTGCCGGGCTCGAGGTGTCGTCGATGGCCGAGCTGGCCACCGCCCGGCATGCAGGCGCCGACGCGCGGGACATCATCTTCCTCGGTCCGGGCAAGTCACTGGCCGAGTTGCGCGCGTGCGCCGAGGCTGGCCTGCACGCCATTGTCTGCGAGTCGCTCGACGAGCTCAAGCTGGTCGACGAGCTGCGGGTGCCCGGACGGGTGGACGTGATGTTGCGGGTCAACCCCTCGTTCACGGCCAAGGGCGCGCGGCTGTCCATGGGCGGCAAACCCCGCCAGTTCGGCATCGACCAGGAGGTGCTGCTGCGGTCCCGGTCGTTCCTGCGGTCGCTGCGCGGGGTGCGCGTGATCGGTGTGCACGGCTACATGGGGACGCGGATCCTGGACGCGGCGAGCGTCGTGGACAACACCCGGGGCATCCTGTCCGCGGCCGAGCAGCTGGCCGGCGAAGTGGGCCTCGATCTGTCCACTGTGGACATCGGTGGCGGAATCGGCGTGCCGTACTTCGAGAACGAGAAGGACGTGGATGTCGATCTCCTGGCCGATGGGGTGAACGCGGCCGTGGCCGACTTCCGCACGAGCAACCCGGGTTGCCGGGTGATCACCGAGCTGGGCCGGTACCTGGTCGGCTGGTGCGGCATGTACGTGGTCCGCGCCCGGTACGTCAAGGAGTCGATGGGGGAGTGGTTCGTCGTCGCCGACGGCGGTACCAACCACCACATGGCGGCGGTCGGTATCGGCAGCTTCGTCAAGCGCAACTTCCCGGTGCGCTCGCTGACCCGTTACGAGGAACCGGCGCTGCGGTCGTACAACGTCGCCGGTCCGCTGTGTACACCCAACGACGTCGTGGCCAAGCAGGTCGCGTTGCCCGAGGTGCGGCCGGGTGACCTGCTAGGGGTGGAGCGTTCCGGCGCCTACGGGCCGTCCGCCTCGCCCGGTCTGTTCCTGAGCCACGGCTATCCGGCCGAGGTACTGGTCCTCGACGGCACCGCCCACCTGGTGCGCCGCCGGGACACCGTCGAGGACCTGTTGGGCAAGCAGTTTCTCATCGAGGTTTAAGGAGTGTCTGTCATGGATCGAGCGAGCATTCTCAAGGTGGTCACCAACGCGCTGGCCGAGGTGATGCAGCGGGACTACTCGGACGCCAACGAGGAGACCCGGCTGTTCGAGGACCTGCATCTGGACTCCACCTCGGTGCTGACCGTGCTGATGGCGCTGGAGGACCACACTGGCCTCGAGGTCGACCCGGAGTCCCTGCAGATGGACAACTTCCGCACGCTGGGCACCCTGGCCGACTACCTACAGGCCAACCTCGACGTCGCCGTGTGAGCACGATGTCCCTGTCGCTGACGTCGGCCGCCGCGTTCGTGGCCGGCTACCGCAACCCGTACGTGCGGGACGAAGGGCTGGTCGACTACCAGGTCGACCTGCTGGCCCCGTTCGGAGTGCCCTTCGACGAGCGTTTCCTGCGGCGCGGCCCGGGCATCGCGTTCCAGGAGCTGGCCGAGCACGTGCTCGGCCGGTTGCCCGAGCCGCCCGCGCCAGACCTGATCGTGGTGGCCTACGGGCTGTCCGACCTGTACCCGTTTCGGTGCATCGGCGGCCACGTGGACCGCTTGCTGGGCGGTGGTTCGGAGAACTTCGCGGTGTCCGAACAAGGTCTGCGGGCCCCGTTCACCGCGCTGCGCATCGCCGACGCGTACGCGAAGTCCGGGCGCTGCCGGCAGGGTGCGGTGGTGGTGGTCGAGCAGAGCACTTTCGGTCACGACGACCCGATCGTCCGCGGCGGGCTGGCCGATTCGGCCGCGGTGCTCGTGCTGGGTGCGGGCGGGCCGTGGGTGCTTGACCCGATCCCGCCCGCGTCGGACGATCTGGCCGCGCTGATCGAGCGGGCAGCGGACGGCGTACCCGCACTTGTCGTGGCCGGGCCGTGGACCGACCCGGCCGCGGCCACCGCCCCCGGTCTGCCGGTGCACCGCGTGGATCGCGGCTCCTACTGCACCAGCGTCTGGCTGGACCTGGCGCGGCACTACGAAACCTGGGCCGGGACCGAGGTCGCGCTGGTGCTGTGCGACACCGACCCGCGAACCGGGCGAAGCCACGCGGCGTTGTTGCGTCGCCGGACCGAGGAGGACTCACCGTGAGCGCATACGCGGCGCAACTGGACATGCTGCACCGGCGGACCGGGGGCGAGCGCCCGGTCGTGTCCGCGTCCGGTGTGGTGCTCGGTTCCACCGGCACCGTGCCGGACAACCCCGATCACCCACTGGCCCGCTTCGGGTTGGGGGTCGGGCGGGGTGAGCCGGCCGACCCGGTAGTGCGTGCGGAGTTCGCCAGTGGACTGCTTCGGCTGCACCGAAGCCTGCTGCGGCAAGGGATCGCGCATGCCATGACTCATTTGGCGGAGCGTTCCTCGGGCGGGACCCCGTTGCTGGACCGCCAGCTGGTCCAGACGGCGCTGGCCGACGTGGCGCTGGAGGTCCGGGAGGCCGCGATGCTGCCGGTGACCGACCCGGCGGCGCGGTGGCGGGCGCATCAGGCGTTGGTGGCCACCGGGCGGTTGCTGCTGAGCCTGTTGGGGGCGAGCAGCTTCCTGGTCTCCGGGCCAGGCGGCGACCTGCATCTCGCCGAGGTGACCGGCAACGTCTACCTGCACGAGGAGGCCGCATGACCACGCTGTTCGGATCCCGCGTTCAGGCCGTCGACGAGTTGCTCGACGAGCCGCTGCGCCGGTTGCGTGAGCGGTGCAGGGAGGTGGCCCCGGACCTGCGCGAGCTGGGCATGGCCCTGGACCGCGATCCCGACGCCATCGTCGACCACCTGGACCTGCCCGCGTTCCGTTTGCTGGACCAGGTGTTCACCCCGCCGGAGTTCCAGACCCGGCCCGATACCGAGCCATTCGACCCCACCTGCACGGCCATGGTGGTGCTCCTGGAGGCGATCTCGCACGGCGACCCGAACGCGATCCTGGCCGCCCCCGGCGCCTCGCTGTCTCGGGACGTGGTCCACGAACTCGGTGACGACACCCAGCGCGCGGAGTACTTCGGCCGGCTCAGCGGCGGTCCTAAGTGGTCGTTCTTCGGGCTGACCGAGCCGGGCAAGGGATCGGCCGCGCTGGAGCTGGAGACCCGGCTCACCCCGTCACCGGACGGCGACGGGTTCCTGCTCAACGGTGCGAAGCGCTACATCGGCAACGGCGCGCGAGCCCAGGTTGGCGTGGTGTTCTGCCGCCGGGCGCCGGGACCGTGGGGCATCGAGGCGGTCGTGGTCGACCCGGCCGACCCGGGTTTCCACGGCGAACTGCTGCCGATGGTCGGCCTGCGTGGCGCCCGGATCAGCCGGCTGGTGTTCACCGATGTCCGTATCCCGGCCGACCGGGTGCTCGGCAGGCACCGTCCGCCCAGCCGGCGTGGTGTGTACGGCGCGCTGCACGCGCTGCTGAGGTTCCGGCCCGGGCTGGCCGCCATGACACTCGGCCAGATCCGGGCGGTATGTGACTACCTGCGCGCACACCGGCCGGTGCTGTCCACCTGGGACAAGTCCAGAGTGGATGGTCTGGAGGAGCGGGTCGCCGCCGTTCTCCGAGCCACCCTCGAGGTGGCCCGGGACGTCGACCACGGAGTCGTGAACCAGCACCGGATCGGCGCGGTCAAGATGCGGGCCGCACAGCTCGGCGAGCGGGCGGCCATCCTGGCCGCGGAACTGCTCGGCCCGGCCTCGCTGATCGAGCACCCTTGGCTGGAGAAGGCCTACCGGGACCTGCGCGCGTGGGAGATCATGGAGGGCACGAGCAACCTGCACCGGCTGTCGGTGTTCCAGGGCCTGCTGAAGAACGACTTCTTCCGGGAAGGCGAGCCGGATGCGTCTCGGGATTGACCTTGCCACGCGCAGCGAACTGGACGGCCTGCTGACCCGCGACTGGTTCCGGCGCTTCGCTTTCGCCGGAGCCGAACTCGAGTACGCCGCGACACTGGCCCCCGGCCGGGGAGCGGAGTTCCTGGCCGGGCGGTTCGCGGTCAAGGAGGCCGTGCTCAAAGTGCTGGGCACAGGCCTGTTCCAGGGCGTGGTGCCCAGCCACATCGTTGTGACCAAGGCCGGTTCGGGTGCGCCGGACATCGAGCTGACCGGTACGGCGGCCGACGCGGCGAGCGCCGCCGGGGTCAACCGGGTCACGGTGTCGATCACGCACAAGCGTGACCTGGTCGCCGCGGTGGCAATGGGGTGGTGACGGCGGTGATTGAGGCGCGCGGGCTGCAGCGGGTGTCCGCCTTTTCCTACCGGGCTTCGGGATTTGTCGGTCCGACCTGGATCGGGGTCTCGTCACGGCACACCACATAGGCCATGGCGATCGTCGCAGCGATCCGCTTGTCCACCTCGGCCAGCAGCCCCACGCTGGACGCGGCACCGGTCAACGATTCCAGCAACGCGACACACCGGTGCGCAGGCAGGTGGTGCATGACCATCAGGTATACCACGAACGCCTGCAACACCTGCCCGTACCCGGCCGCCACCGAAATCTGTGGGATCTCGTGCTGCTGATAGCGATCCATACGCCCAGATCGGTGGTCTGGGTCAAGTCATGCCCGCAGTCGCAGCGCCCCCGCGCGACGCCGGTTCGAGTTCTTTCCAGGCGCGGCGTCCAGCCAGGATTATCGTTTTGGACGGCGGCGACGACGAATTCCGGCTGTTGCGCGACAGCAAGATGCTCTAGCGGTAGTCGCGTGGTGGGTGCCGTTGCGTTTGACGAGTGTGGTATCGAGCAGTGGGGTGCTGGGTGGTTCGTGCGGTGTGTCCGCCGGCTGCGGGTCCGTTTGGAGGACTACGCGGCCGAGTTCGACGAGTTGTCTTCGCAGCTGGCGCAGCGGCGGGGTTCCGTGACTATCTGACCGGTCTGCTGGCGCCGCGCGGCCGGAACAAGACCCTGACCGGTTTGGCCGGTTCGGAGCCAGTTGTCGGGGCACAGCACGCTGCGGTGCAACGGTTGCAGTACTTCCTGTCGCAGTCCACATGGGATTCGGACGAGGTCAACCGGCGGCGCCTCGAGTTGCTGGTGAACGACCCGCCGACCGCGCCGCATGCCCGTGGCGTGCTCGCGATTGACGATTCCGGTGGCCGGAAAGACGGCACGGCGACGGCGCATGTCGGCCGGCAGTGGCTTGGCCGTTACGGCAAGACCGACAACGGCATCGTCACCGTGACCACGGTGTGGGCCGACGAACGCGTCTACTATCCGCTGCACGCCGAGCCCTACACCCCGGCATCACACTTCGCGAAGAAGCAGGCCGATCCCGGGTTCCGGACCAAGTTGCAGATCGTCGCAGACCTGATCGGCAAGGCCCAGACGGCTGGGGTGGTCTGCCGGGCCGTGGTGGCGGACAGCTTCTACGGCGATCACGACCCGCTCCGAGGGCTACTCAGCCGCAGCGGATTGGGGTTCGTCATGGCCCTCAAGCCATCCCGCGGCACGTGGCAGTACGGCGCCGACGCCTACACACCGAAAGACGCCGCCCGGATCATGCCATGGGGCGGCCCCGACGATCGCGGCGGCTGGCGGCCGGTCACGCGCCGGTTCCAAGACGGGCACACCGAGACCTGGTGGGCCACCGACGCCCAGCTGGGCTGGTGGGGACCCGACGGACACACGCGCCTGGTGATTGCGACCACCGACCCGCAGATCCTGCCGGACAAGGGCACTTGTTACCTGGCCACCAACCTGCCCCGCCGGCCCCCGCGACACCCCGGACACAGCCCACGACCCGGCCGATCCGACCGAGGTGCTGCTAACCCGGACGCCCTACGCGAGCAGCAGCACCTGCTTCGCTGCGCCGTCGTGCTCGGCGCGCAGGCCACCGCCGACCGCGACAGCAAACTCCAGCGCAACACCACGCCCTGTTCGTCCGGCTCCGCGACCGCCGCGGCGACTACCTCCGCTTCGTCACGGACCCCGCCGTCCCATTCGACAACAACGCCGCCGAACAGACCATCCGCATGCCGAAACTACGGATCAAAGTCTCCGGCAGCATGCGCACCATGACCGGCGCCGAACACTTCGCCGCGATCCGCAGCTACACCGCCACCGCAATCCGCCAAGGCAACAACATGCTCGACGCCCTCATCCAAGCCATCACCGGAAACCCCTGGGTACCCGCCACCACCTGAGCAAATCGGCGCACTCGCATACCCGACGTCGTGGCACCTATCCAGTTACCATAACTAAGCACCGAGTGGGTCAGTCGCAACCCGCTACGAGCACCGTCCCTACTCGTCGCTCAGCGTAACTAGCGGTCACCAAAGATGATCTTGTCGCTGCCCTGATTGGCGACCTGACGCGATCCACAACGATTTCGCCGTAGGGTCGTCGCATACCTGACGTAGTGGATATCGCGCCGGGTCCGATGGCCCAGGTCAAGAATGGTGTCGGACATGAGTAGGGGGCGGTAGGGGCTTTTGTGTAAGGGATCGGCCGCTTACCTTTTTATCGGGACATCCGTTCCGCTCGTCGTTAAGCCTTTATTCGTCGCACAATGTTGTATCGACGAGATGGGTTGGTCCGGCGAAATGTCAACTGGTTGCACGCTGGTTCTCGGCGAACAGCTCCCTGAGTACCGGGAATTGCCCGGGTGTGTACGCCGGAGCCGGTGCCGCATGAGGTGACGGAGTGAGACACAAATGACTCGACCAGCCGTCGGATTCCTGGGAACAGGCGCTTATCTTCCCGAGCGAAGCGTGTCGAACGAAGACATCGTCGCGAAGGTGCCGGATACCACTTCCGAGTGGATCGTCCGCAAGACCGCCGTCAGGAGCAGACGTTTCGCTGCCGATGACGAGGCGACCTCGGACCTGGCCGCCAAGGCGGTCCTGGAGGCGCTTGACCAGGCTGGCTTGCCGGCCGGCAGCGTCGACTACCTGATCGTCGCCACGTCGACGGGGGATTTCCCCCAGCCGCCGACGGCCAGCATCGTGCAGCAACTGACCGGAACCACCTCCGCGGCCTGCTTCGACATCAACGTGGTGTGTGCCGGCTTCGTCTACGGCGTAGAGCTCGCCCGCAGCCTCGTATCGGCCCGTCCAGGCGCCTACACCGTGGTGGTCGCCGCCGACGTGTACTCCAGGATCCTGAACTTCGACGACCGCCGGACCGCGATCCTGTTTGGCGACGGCGCTGGAGCGGCCGTCATCGGCCAAGTGGAGGAGGGCTACGGGATCATCGATGTGGAGCTGGGCACCCGCGGCGATGCCGAACACCTCGTTAAGGTCCCGGCGGGTGGCAGCCGGGCGCCGACCTCGGCGCGGACGATCGCCGACGGCGGCCACTTCTTCACCATGCAAGGTCGAGGGGTACGGGACTTCGTGCTGGAGAACGTTCCCCCATTCCTGGCGAAGCTGCTCGCCCGGGCCGGCACCCACGCCGACGAAATCGACTGTTTCGTGCCGCACCAGGCCAACGGCGTGCTGCTGGACGAGCTGGCGTCGCAGTGCGGCCTGGCCGGAACGCATACACATCGGGTGCTGGAGCGATACGGCAACATCGGCAGTGCTTCGGTTCCGGTCGCGTTGGACGACGCCGTCCGCACCGGCGTGATCAAGGACGGCTCCCTGGTGCTGTTGGCCGCTTTCGGTGGCGGCATGTCCGTCGGCGGCGCTTTGGTGCGTTGGTGCTCTGGCAAGAAGGCGGCGTGAGTACCGTGATCAAGCGAGTGGGCGTGGTCGGCTGTGGGCTGATGGGATCGGGTTTCGCCGATCTGTGTGCCAGAGCCGGCCTGGAAGTGAACATCGTGGTCTCTAGCAGCGCCAGCGCGGCCCGCGACCGAGCGCGCCTGGTGTCCTCGTACGAGCGGAGACTGAGCAAGGGCAAGATCACCGAGGCCGAGCGGGACGCGGCGCAAGCGCTGATCTCCTTCTCCGACGACCCGGACACCCTGAGCGACTGTCAGTTCGTGCTGGAGGCTGTCGGTGAGCGCCTCGTGGACAAGGAGGCGGTGTTCGGCTCGATCGACAGGATCGTCAAGGACCCGCAGGCCGTTCTGGCCACGAACACGTCGTCGATCCCGATCATGAAAATCGGCCAGGCCACCAGTGATCCCAGCCGGGTGGTCGGCGTGCACTTCTTCAACCCCGCTCCGGTGATGCCGCTTGTCGAACTGATCGGCTCGCTGCGCACCGCGCCGGAGACCATCGACCGTGCGTCGGCTTTTGTCACCGGCACGCTGGGCAAAAAAGTGATTCGGGGCCAGGACCGGCCGGGTTTCGTGGTGAACGCCCTGCTGATCCCTTATCTGCTGGGCGCCATCCGAATGCTGGAATCGGGTGCCGCCTCGGCCGAGGAGATCGACCAGGGTATGACGTTGGGCTGTGGGCACCCGATGGGGCCGCTCGCGCTGGCCGACATGATCGGGCTGGACACCATCGCCGCCATCGGTGAGGCCATGTACGAGGAATTGAAGGAACCGCTCTACGCGCCGCCACCGCTGCTGCGGCGGATGGTGGAAGGCGAGCTGGTCGGAAAGAAAGCCGGGCAAGGATTCTATCGTTACGAATAGCGATGTCGACCTGTGAGGACGATGTCGGTTGACGGGCACCGTCTTGACCAAATGCCGATTCGCACGGGGAGGCGTACGTGATCGTGGGTGAATTGCCGGCCGTCGAATCGGGGGCAGGTGGGGGAAAGCCGCCGTGCTCGATGCCGTTCGTCCTGTCCGGCGACAGCGATCGCGCGTTACGGGCACGAGCGCGGAGCCTGCGGCGATTCTTGGACACGCATGGCGACCTGGACTTGTCCCACCTGGCGTTCTCCCTCGCCGTGACCGCGACCGCCAGGGCTCACCGGGCGGCGGTCGTCACCAGTGACCGGTCGCACCTCGCCCGTGCGCTGAGCGCTCTCGCCCAGGGCGGAAGTCCGGCCGGAACGCTGCACGGGGTTGCCGGGGCCGGCCGTGCGAAGTCTGTTCCGGAGAGCGACCGCCACCCCGACTCGCCTGCCTGGCTCGCGGCCCGGTCCTATGTGGCCGACACAACTGTGGACTGGGCGGCCGTGTTCGCCGACCGAGACGTCCGCCCGGTGGACCTGCCGACGTCCGTGCCTCTATCCGAGCGGCACTGGCTCGCCGAACTCGCCGCCCCACGCCGGGCCGATCCTTCGGCCGCGGCCACGACATCGGAGCCCTTCGCCGGGCCGAGGTCCAATGGGGACCCCGAACAACCGCCCAGCGCGTTGCGGGAACGGTTGTCCCACCTGCCTGCGAGTGCTCGGCGCGGGGCGCTACTCGATGTGGTGCGCACACTGGCAGCGGAGTTGCTGGAACGCGATGCTCTGCGGAGCGAACCGGGGGAGCGGAGTTTTCAGCAACTCGGCTTCGATTCGCTGACCGCGGTCGAGTTCCGCGACAGACTCGGCACCGCTACCGGGGTAACGCTGTCCGCGACCGCGATCTTCGACCACCCGAGCCCCGCTGCGCTCGCCGACCATCTCGGTGCGGAGATCGACCGGGATCCCACGGGAGCGGCCGCCGTCGCACTGGCCGCGCTCGACGCGTTGGAAGACGCGATCACCGCTCTCGGCCAGGGCGACGGCGGTGATGCGGACGAAGCGCGATCGGTCCTCGCGGACCGGCTGGCGGCCTTGCTGACCACGATAGCTCCGGGATCGAGCGGGGGTCGCGCGCGCGATGCCCAGGATGACATCGATTTCGCGACGTCCGACGAGCTGCTCGCCTACCTGGACCAGAAACTGGGTTCCCGCTGACCATTTCCGACCGGGCCGTCGACAAAGTCGAAAGGGGTTGTCCGCTCATGGCCGACGAACAGAAGCTCCTGGGGTACCTCAAACGGGTGACCAGGGAACTGGAGCAGGCTCAGCACCGTCTCCGGGAAATCGAGGCGCAGGACCGGGAGCCGATCGCGATCGTGGGGATCGGGTGCCGTTTCCCAGGCGGGGTGTCGTCGCCGGAAGACCTGTGGGACATGGTGGCCGACGGTCGTGAGGGCATCGGCGCGTTCCCCTCGGACCGTGGCTGGAATCTGGCCGAGCTCTACGATCCGGACCCGGACGCGGTCGGCAGGAGTTACGTGCGCGAGGGTGGGTTCCTGTACGACGCCGCTGACTTCGACGCGGGTCTGTTCGAGATCTCGCCGCGTGAGGCCATGACGATCGACCCGCAGCAGCGATTGTTGCTCGAGTCGACCTGGGAGGCCCTCGAACGGGCCGGAATACCGGCGGAGTCCCTGCGCGGCAGCCGAACCGGGGTCTTCGTGGGAATCATGTACGCCGACTACGGCTGGCGGCTGCATAAGACCCCGATCGAGGGTGTCGAGGGATACCTCGCCATCGGCAGCGAGTGCAGTGTGGCTTCGGGCCGGATCGCCTACTCGTTCGGTTTCGAGGGCCCCGTAGTGTCGTTGGACACGGCGTGTTCGTCCTCGCTGGTAGCCCTGCACTTGGCCGTGCAGTCGCTGCGCCGGGAGGAGTGCTCGCTGGCGGTCGTCGGCAGCGCGATGGTGATGACGACCCCCTTCGCGTTCACCGAGTTTTCCCGGCAACGTGTTCTCGCGCCGGACGCCCGGGTCAAGGCGTTCGCGGATACCGCGAACGGCACAGTGTGGTCCGAGGGTGTGGGCACCCTGGTGGTCGAACGGCTGTCCGACGCCCGCCGCAACGGGCATCCCGTGCTCGCGTTGGTGCGTGGTTCGGCGGTGAATTCCGATGGCGCGTCGAACGGGCTGACCGCGCCGAACGGGTTGGCGCAGCAGCGGTTGATCAGGCAGGCGCTGGCGGACGCCGGGCTGAACACAGGCGATGTGGACGTCATCGAAGCGCACGGGACCGGGACCGCGTTGGGGGATCCCATCGAGGCCCAGGCGCTGCAGGCCACGTACGGCCGGCACCGGCCCGCTGGCAGGCCGGCGTGGCTCGGCTCGGTGAAGTCGAACATCGGGCACACCCAGTGCGTCGCGGGCATCGCCGGAATCGTCAAGATGACGATGGCGATGCGTCATGGACTGCTGCCCCGTACGATGCATGTGGACACACCGACCGGGCACGTCGACTGGTCCGCGGGTGACCTGCGTCTGCTCACCGAGCCCGTGGCCTGGCCACGGTCGGAGCGGCCACGACGCGCGGCGGTGTCCGCGTTCGGCATCGGGGGCACGAACGCCCATGTGATCATCGAGGAACCGCCTCTCGACGACAGCGACATACCTGCCGTCACCAGTGTCGATCCGGTCGTGCCGTTGCTGGTGTCAGCGGGCGACCCGGTTGCCCTTCGCGAAACGGCGCGTGGACTGCGGATCATGCTGGACAGCGATCCGTCGCTTCGACCGGTCGATGTGGCTCGTTCCTTGGCTACCAGCCGTTCCGAGTTGGAGCAGCGGGCCGTGATCGTCGGCCGGGACGCTGGGGAGTTCGCCAGCGCGCTCGACGCGATTGCCACGGATTCGCCTGCCGCCAACGGGGTGCGTGGGGTCGCCGGCCGGGCTGGCAAGACGGCCTTCCTCTTTCCTGGTGGGGGAACCCAACGCCTCGGCATGGGACGGGAGCTGTACGGCACGTACCCGGTGTATGCCGCGGCGTTCGACGCGGTGTGCGCCATACTGGACAAGTACCTGGACCTGCCGCTGCGTGAAGTGGTGTTCGCGGACAGCGGTGCGCAGGGCGCCGAGGAACGGTTGAACGGCGTCGAATACCTTCTCTCGGCGTTGTTCGCGCTGGAAGTGGCGCTGTTCCGGCTGCTGGAGCACTGGGGTGTGCGGCCTGATTTCGTCGTCGGCCATTCCGGTGGTGAACTGGCCGCAGCGCACGTCTCGGGAGTACTCGCGTTGCCCGACGCGGCGGCGCTGGTCATCACGCGAGGCCGGTTGATGCAGCAACTTCCGCCGGGCAGCGCCATGATCGCCGTACAGGCTACGGAGGACGAAGTGCTCCCGTTGCTCGCCGGCCGGCTCGACCGGGCTGGTATCGGCGTGATCAACAGTCCCACTTCTCTGGTGCTGTCCGGTGACGAGGACGTGGTGACCGAGATCGCGCGGCGACTGGCCGACGACGGCCGCAAGACCAGGCGGTTACGGCACAACGTCGCCTCGCACTCGCCGACCATGGACCAGATCCTGCCTGCCTTTCTTGAGGTGGCCCGTCAACAGTCCTACGGCGCCCCGCGGATCCCAGTCGTGTCGGACGTCACCGGGAAAGTGGCCGGCGCCGCAGTGATCAGCAGGCCGGAGTACTGGGCCGACAACATCCGCCAGCCTGTGCGGTTCGCCGATGCCGTCGAGACTTTGCGTGCCGAAGGTGTCGGCACGTTCGTGGAACTGGGACCGGACGGGACATTGTCCGGCGTGGTCCACGACTGCTTGGCCGCCGACGCCGAGGGGGTGACCATCGTGCCGCTATTGCGCGAGAAGCGTGCCGAGCCGGTCTCCGTGTTGACGAGTCTGGCCGAAGCGTACGTCCGCGGCACTCCCGTGGACTGGGCCGCTGTGTTCACCGGCCAGCATCCGCGTCGCGTGGACCTGCCGACGTACGCCTTCCAACGGCAGCGTTACTGGATCGATGACCCATCAGGGCCGCCGGTGGTCCAGCCGCGGCGGGTCGTCGCCGAACCCGCGCTACCGGCCGAAAAGTCTTTGTTTACGCGGCTCTCCAAACTGTCTGAAAAGGATGCCGCCGGTTTGATAGCGGAGCTGGTGACAACGCACGTGGCTGCCGTGCTCGGCCACAGCGTGGACGCCGTCGCACTCGACCGGCCCTTCCGGGAACTCGGGCTCGACTCGTTGACCTCACTGGAACTGCGCAGGGCGTTGATCGAAACGGTCGGTGTGCAAATACCGCCGACCGTGATCCTCGACAGTCCGACAGTGCGGGACCTGACTGGGTATCTCCACGTGCAACTGCGGCGCAGCGTGGCCGGGCAGGCCGTTGCCACAGATCATCCGCAAGGGACATTTTTGGCGTTGTACAGGCGGGCGTACGAGACTGGGGAACTCGAGAAGATGTCTGCGCTGCTGCGTGCGGCGGGGCAACTGCGGCCCACGTTCAGCGCAGTGGCCGCACCAACGGTCCTGCCGGCGTTGGACGAAGCGCCAGTACTAGTGCTCTTTCCTTCGATGGTCGCTACGGCGAGTGCCCACGAGTACGACCGGCTGATCCCGCATCTGGCCGGGCACAAGACGGCGGTGTCGCCACTGCTCGGGTTCGCCAACGGCGAGGAACTACCGGCCTCGCTGGAGGCGTTGATTTCGACCCAGGTCGAGGCCGTCGTTCGGCTGGCTGGGCAGCGCCCGATCACCCTGGTCGGGCGGTCCACCGGCGGCTGGATGGCGCACGCGGTAGCCCGCCGGTTGGAAGACCTCGGCGTGGTGGCGAACGCGGTGGTGCTGTTGGACAGTCTTGATCCTGACCAACTGAAGGAGGCTCAGGTCACGGCGGCGCACCAGATGCTGACCGACGGCAACGACGTCTGGCTGGACGATCTGCGGCTGATCGCGATGGGCGCCTACCTTGGCATGTTCTCGGACTGGCGGCCAGAGCCGATCACAGCGCCGACCCTGCTGGTGCGGGCCGGCGAGTCCTATGCCCAACCAGGACAGTCTGGCAACCTGCGCACGACATGGCCATTGGCCGACACGGTGCTCGACGTTCCCGGCAACCACTTCACGATGCTGGACGCGCCGCACGCCGAGTCGACTGCTGAGGCCGTCGACTGCTGGTTGACAGCGCTGAGGACGGAGTGAAACGGATGGCATCGGCAGTGGGAACCCTTGAGCGGATCGAGTCCTTCCACCCCGAACGAGCCGTCGACGTGGCAGAGGTGGCGGACAGACTAGGCCTGAGCCGTGCGAGACAGCGGTTGTTCTCCAAGATCCACGGTCTGCGGACACTACGGCTTGACCCTGACATGGGCCTGTTCGACCTGGTGCTGCCGGCGGCTCGCGCGGTGCTGCACGCGGTAGCGGATCCGGCGCAGGTTCGTTACGTCATCTACGCGCACACCAGCCAGGCCGTCACCCCGGCCGAGCTGGACGCCGCGGACGTCATCCGCGAGTCGCTCGGTCTTGACCGGGCGGAGGCGTTTGGTCTGACACAGCAGAACTGCGCGGCCGGACTGGGCGCCATCGACATCGCTGTCGAGTTGTTGCGCGCCGATGGTGGCGGCGATGCCCGCGCGCTGGTGGTGACCGGGGAGAAGCCGTTCACGCCGCTCGCGCAACTCGTCCCGAACATCGCGATCATGGGTGACGCCGGCGCCGCCTGTCTTGTCGCGGTCGGCGGGGCGGGCCATCCGGTCCTGTCGTACGCCTGTCGCACACTCGGGGAGTACGCCGACGTCATCGCGTTGACCGAGGAGCAGATGCAGCAGTTCGGCCAGGAGTACCCGCGGGTGCTCGCCGACGTCATGCGGACCGCGGCGGACCGGGCCGGACTCGATTTCGACGACGTCGACCTGGTGATCCCGCACAACGTCAACATGTTCTCCTGGCGGCAGATCACCCAGGAGATGGACATCCCCGCCGAGCGGGTCTTCCTGGACAACGTGGCGCGCTTCAGCCACTGCTTCGCCTCGGACGTGCTGCTCAACTTCACGACGTTGCGCCAGGCAGGCCGACTGGTCGAAGGCAGGCACTACATGCTCGTGTCCGTCGGTTTCGGCGCCACGTTCGCCGCGATGGTGATCCGGTACCGCGACCCGGCAGGCAACTGATGGTGTCGATCACCGCGGCGTCCGCGGTCCTCGCGCCGCCGACCCGCCGATTCGATCACGGGCCGGATCTACTGACCTGGCACCACGACATGGCGGCGCCCTTCGGGCTGACGGTGGACGAAGACCTGTTGCGCGCCGGGCGGAACGTCGGCCACCGCGATCTGCTTGACGAGCTGATCGAGGCGCAGGACGTGCGGGGCGCGAGCCCCGACCTGATCATTGTGGCGCATGCCCTGCCGGACATGCACCCGCTCTTCGTCGGTGCCTCGTATGTCAACAAGCTCCTGGGCGGCAAGGCGTTGAGCTTCGCGATCATCGAACAGGGCCTCGCGGCTCCGTTCACCGCACTACGTGTCGCGGCCGCGTTCCATGCCAGCGGTCGCAGCTCGCTGAGCATGATCGCGGTGCTCGAACAGACCACCTTGCCCACGCGTCTGCCATTGGTGCACGACAACGAGCTGGTGGACTCCGGCGCGGTTCTGCTGCTTGGACACGGTCAAGGTATGCGGGTCGCCGGAGTGCGGACCGTCATGCCGGGCGAATCGGTCCGCGATCGGATCGTCGCACTCGTTGGCGGGCAACCGGGTCAGACCCTCGTGGTGGCCGGCAGCAGAGTCGACGCCGATGCGATTCCCGACGGTCTGCCGGTGCATTGGTGTGATCCGGCCACCTACTGCACAAGCGTCTGGGTGGAGCTCGCCGAACACCGCGACACCTGGCGCGCCGAGTATTCGGCGGTGGTGCTGTGTGACTCCGAGCCGCGTTCCGGCCGGACTCATCTGGCACTGCTTGCTGGGTCAACGTTTTCAGCAGTCCCGGAAGGAGTGGGGTATGCCGGTTTCCGTCACGACTCTTGAGCGGATCGAGTCGTTCCTCCCGCAGCGGAGCGTCCCGATCGCCGAGCTGGCAGGCATTCTCGGTCTCACCCGGGCGAAGGTCGAGGTGTATCGCAAGATATTCGGCCTTGACAACATTCGGTTCGATCCGGAGATGGGGCTGTTCGACCTCGTGCTGCCTGCGGCGCGTGCCGCGGTGTCCAGTGTGGATGATCCAGGCCGGATCCGCCACGTGATCTTCGCACACACCATCCAGCAGCTGACCCCGGCGAACATCGACGCCGCACAGGTGATCCGCGACGAACTCGGGCTGCGGCACGCCGACGCTTTCGGGCTCAGCCAGCAGAACTGTGCCAGCGGCCTCGCGGCGATCGACGTTGCCGCGGAACTGCTCAGGGCTGGAGGGGACGCGGACGCCAGAGCGCTGGTGGTGACCGGTGAGCGGGCGTCCTCCCCGATGGTGCAACTGGTTCCCAACACATCGATCATGGGAGAAGCGGCCGCGGCCTGTGTGGTCGCGATCGACGGCGCCGGGGACTCCGTCGACTCCTACGTGCTCAGGACGCTGGGCGAGTTCGCTGCTGGGCTGCTGCTCGAGGACGCCGGGAACAAGCAGTTCGGCAAGCGCTACCCACAGGTCCTCGCCGAGGTCATGCGATCAGCGCTGGCAACTGCCGGGCTGGCCTTCGACGATCTCGACCTGGTGATCTCGCAGAACGTCGACACGTCCGGCTGGCGGGAGGCGATCAAGGAGCTCGGCGTGCCGAAGGAGAAGCTCTTCATGGACAACGTCAAGCACCACGGCCACTGCTACGCATCGGACGTCTTCGTCAACTACACGGCTCTGCGTGACGCGGGACGTCTTGTCGACGGAGGCCGCTACCTGCTCATCTCGGTCGGTCTCGGGGCGAGCTTCGCCGCGATGGTCATTACCCACCACAGTAGCACCCACCGGGAACGGTGACTCCTTGTCCGACACCACAGCACCCCCGCACCCCGGTTGCACCGCCGGCCTGAAGGCGGCGCTCACCGGACGCCACGACGCCAGTTCCGCTTGGCGGTGCAACTTCGAGGTCGAGGACCAGTGGGCGCGTGACTACGTCGGCCTGCCGACCGGGAAGCCTTTGTACGGCAAGGATTCCATGGGAGAGCGGTTCATGGTGGCCGACGGCGGCACCAACCATCACATGGCCGCGGTCGGGGTCGGCAGCGTCGTCAAGCGCAACCTCCCGATCAGGTCGTTGAGACGCTACGCCGAGGGCGCGCAGCACGAGTACGCCATCAGCGGACCGCTGTGCACCCCGAACGACGTGATCGGCAAACGGGTTCCACTGTCGCCGGTCGAGCCTGGTGACCCGCCGGGAGTTGAACGGTCCGGCGCGTATGGCCCGAGCGCGTCACCCGGACTCTTTCTCAGCCACGGCTTTCCCGCCGAGGTGCTCGTGCACTGTGGCGTGCCGCACCTGGTGTGGAAGCCGGACACCAGCGAAGAACTGCTCCGCAACCAACGAATCGTCCGGTTGGGCTGAAAGGAGAGAGACATGATGGACCGCGCGAAACCGTTTGCCGCCGTCGAGACCGCGCTGAGCGAGGTGCTCGAACGTGAGGTGACTGGCCTGACCGAGGACACCCGGGCTGTTCGAGGACGTCCAGCTCGACTCGACGTCCGTTCTAGAAATGCTGATGGCCCCGGAGGACATCGTCGGGATCTCGGTCGACCCGGAATCCTCGACATGGACGACTTCAGGTCGGTGGGCACGCTGGCCGGCTACCTGGACACCCAGCAGACGGACTCGGCGCTGGCCGCCGAGCCGACCCAGGCGTGAGCGGGCGCTGTGACAACGACTGTGCGCGCGGCCTGCTCGGTGGTGTCGCCACGAGGCCGGCCATACCGCGAGAACCCAGCGATCACCGCCTTTTATGAGGATCTATTGACCCCGTTCGGCGTCGGCTTCGACGAGGAGTCGTTGCGCACCGGCCGCAACGTCTTCCACCAGGACCTTGTCGACAACCTCATTGACGCCGACGACGCGGGGTCCCGCAAGCCTGACCTGATCATCGTCACGCACGCGCTGCCGGATGTGCATCCGTTCACCACGGTCGCCTCGCACCTGAACATGGTTGTCGGGGGCGGTACCGCGAAGAGCTTCAGTATCTCCGAGCAGGGCTTGGCGGCTCCGTTCACCGCACTGCGCGTGGCCGCGAGCTTCCAGCGGTCCGGCCGCTGCGAGGAGGCGCTGGTCGTCGTGCTGGAACAGGCGACATTGCCGGAGAGCTTTCCGTTCGTGGACTCGCTGGTGGACTCGGGGGTCATGCTGGTGCTGGGCTCGTCCGCAGGCCTGCGCGTGGTCCACGTGGAGAGCACCACGGACCCGCGGGAGACCACCCGTCGGCTCGCCGAACTGGCGGGAGAGGACCCGGCCGGGACACTTCTCGTACTCGGGCCGTGGGTCAAGGCCTCGGGGTTGGACCCGGCCGTGGCGTGCCAGCGGGTCGATCCGGGCAGCTATTGCACCAGTGTGTGGCTGGCGTTGGCGGACGGGTGGCGCGCCTGGCGTCGGGACTACGACACCGTCGTGCTCTGCGACACGGAACCGCGCACCGGCGAAGGTCACTTCGCGGTGCTCCGGACGGACCGGAGTGTGGGATGACCAGCGCCGTGGCCTTCGCTGACGGGGTGGACGTCTGCCATGAGGCAGCATCGGAGTCGGTGGTGGGATCGAGCGGTAAACCGCCGTCGCGTCCGGCCGTGGGTTGTCCGGCGAACCGGTTTGAGGCTGCCCCGCGTTGTCCTGGAGCTGCGTTGAGCCCTCGGACGATGAGGTACTGGCCGAGTTCGGCGCCCTGTTCGTGCGCCTGCATCGGGACACGATCCGCGTCGAGCTGGACCATGCGGTCGAGCACCGCACTGAACGGACCTCAGAGGGCACGGCGCTGCTGCACCGGCGGTTGGTGCAGGGTGCGGTCGCGGACGTGGCGCTCGCGTCTTCCGACAGCGCCGGACTGCTGGACCAACCGAAGACCCGGCATCGGCTGTGGCGCGTGCATCTCGGCCTGGTCGCCGCGGGCAGGAACCTGTTGGAGCTGTTCAGCGGCGCGAGCTTCCTGGCCGACGGTCCCGGCAGCACGCAACTACCGGGTAGCGGCCGCGATCGACGCTGACCAGGTACACGGCGACCAAATCGGGGCATCGAAAGCGCGGGCGGCGGAACTCGTCGAGGAGGCCACCCGGCTCGCCGTCGAGTTGCTAGGGCAAGGCTCGTTGCTGGCGGACCCGTGGCTGGACAAGCTGTATCGGGACGCTCAAGCCATCGAGTTCATGGAGAAACGAAAAAATCCGCCGGTTGGCAGTTTTCCAGGGTGTCCTCAAGGGAAGCGGTGAGCCACCATGTTGCTCGGAGTCGATCTGCTCGCACTGGACGAGTTCGACGAGTTACTGTCCCGTAGGTGGTTTCGCGAATACGTCTACGCCGACGAGGAACTGGCGACGGCCGGCGCGCTGCGGCGCTCCCGCCAACAGGAGTTCCTGGCTGGTCGGTTCGGTGCCAAGGAGACCGTCGCGAAGGTGTTGCGTCGTGGGTACGGTGGCGGCGTAACGCCACGACAAGCGGCGGTTCTTCGGTCGGAGAGCGGGTTTCCGGTCGCCCGGCTGTGCGACGCGCTCGCGCGCGAAGTGACCGGTCTCGGCGTGGCCGAGTTGGGGGTGTCGATCAGCCACAAGAACGGGCTTGTCGTCGCCGTCGCGATTGGGACCGAGGGCCGCCGGGGTGATGCCGCAGGGGTGGCACACGCGGTGGCCGAGCAGATCGTGCTGGGCATGGGTGTTTGGTCATGACCAAGACGCTCTACCCGCCGGGCGAGATTCCCCTGCTGGGCCACGTGCCGGAGAAAATGTACGCGTCGGTGATCAGGCCGGAGCGGTTCGGTGAACCGGAGCAGGCGTTCGCCGTGGAGGTCGTGGACGTGCCCCCAGCGGGGCCGCGCCAGGTGCTGGTCATGGTGATGGCCGCCGGGGTGAACTACAACAACGTGTGGGCGGCGCTCGGCCAACCGGTCGACGTGATCGGCGCCCGGACCCGCCGGGGCGACCCGAACGACTTCCACATCGGCGGTTCGGAAGGCGCCGGCGTGGTGTGGGCGATCGGTCCGGACGTGACCAGTGTCGCCGTGGGCGACGAGGTCGTGCTCTCCGCCTGCCAGTGGGACGAGTCCGCGCAGGACATCCGGCTCGGCGTGGACCCGATGACCTCGGCGAGCCAGTCCGTCTGGGGGTACGAGAACAACTTCGGCAGCTTCGCCCAGTTCGCCCTGGTGGACGACTACCAGTGCCACCCCAAGCCACCGGCCCTCACGTGGGAGGAGGCCGCCTGCTACATGCTGACCGGGGCGACCGCGTACCGGCAGCTGTTCGGCTGGCCGCCGCACGTCGTCCGGCCGGGCGACCCGGTGCTGATATGGGGTGGCGCCGGCGGTCTCGGCTCGATGGCGATCCAGCTGGTGCGGATGCGCGGCGGGATACCGATCGCCGTGGTGTCGGGGGACGAGCGCCGCGAGCACTGCCGCCGCCTCGGCGCCGCGGACACCATCGACCGCCGCGAGTTCGACCACTGGGGCCGCCTGCCGGACGTGGCCGACACCGAGGCGACACGGGCGTGGACCCTTGGGGCGCAGGCGTTCGGCCGGCGGATCTGGGACGTCCTGGGCGAGCGGAAGTCACCGAGGATCGTCCTCGAACACGTCGGCATGGACACGATTCCCACGTCGATGTACGTCTGCGACACCGGCGGGATGGTGGTGCTGTGCGGCGGCACGTCCGGCTACAACGGCGACGTCGACCTGCGCCACCTGTGGATGCGCCAGAAACGCCTGCAAGGCTCCCACTACGCCAACCTGCGCGACTGCCGTGAGGTCACCCACCTGATCGCCGCCGGGCTCCTCGACCCATGCCTGTCGAACTGCCAACCCTTCGAGAACATCGGCAAGGCCCACCAGATGCTCCGCGACAACGCCCACCCACCAGGCAACCTCGCCGTTCTCGTCAACGCGCCGAAGCCCGGGATGACGACCTGGTGACACCCCGGCCGGTCGCCGCCGACGTCCGCGTTCCGTGTGCCGCTGCGGGTCGATCGCCAGGGCGTGGCCGCGGATCCGGTCACCGACGGGGCAGATCCGAGTTGGCCAACGCGTCGTCATCGCCACGAACTGGAGCTGGAAAGCGGGCACTGGAGATTCTCGACCCGTCGTCGACGCCCTTGGTCGCGAAGGGCTGATGGTGATACTCGACAACCACGTGAGCCGGGCCGACTGGTGCTACGCCGGCACTGACGGCAACGAGTTCTGGCACTCCGGCCAGTATCCCGAGGCGAGGTGGAGCGAGGACTGGAAGGGCTTTGTCTCCCGGTACGCCGCCCGGCGCCATGTGGTCGGTGCCGAACTGCGCAACGAGGTCCGCGCGACCACGGGAAGCGTCTCGAACTGGGGCGGCGGAAACCCGACGACCAACTGGGCCGCGGCGGCCGAGCGGCCGGTGACGCGGTGCTCTCGGTCAACAGTGACCTGGTGATCGTCGTGGGCGGGATGAACTGACAGAGCGACCTGACCGGCGTGCGCAGCCGCCCGATCCACCTGTCGGTCGCCAACCGGCTGGTGTACGCCCCGCACTCGAACTAGTGGTTCGCCGATGTCGCCCACGTAGGCAGCGCGTCGGTCCCGATCGCCCTGGACGACGCCGAGAAGCAGGGCCTACTGTCCGACGGTGACCTGGTGCTGCTGGCCGGCTTTGGCGGCGGCATGTCGGTCGGCGCGTGTCTCGTCCGCTGGCGCCCGATCGGCGTCGGCGCCCTGCCGCTGCCGGCCGGGGTGGCGTCATGACCATCGAACGCGTCGGTGTGGTCGGCGGCGGCCAGATGGGCGCCGGCATCGCGGAGATCAGCGCCCGGGCCGGTCTGGAGGTGCGCGTCCTGGCCTACAGCGAACCGGCCGCCGAACGGGCTCGCCACCGCTGCACCGCCTCGCTCGACCGGGCGCTGCACAAGGGCAAGGTGACCCCGGAGGACCGCGAGGCGGCCCTGGGAGCCCACACTCCGGAAGAGACCGCGGTGAGCATCGCGGCCGAGATCGTGGCAGTCCGCTGGCGGGGGAGTGGCCGGCGGCTGGCCGGCACCGATGGCCCGATCCATCACGCACGCGGACGCTTTCACATCGATCGACTTAACGGAGAACGGGGCGTGAGCTGACGGAGCACCGACGGACTGTCCGCCGCCCGGGGTGGCTTGGTCAACTGTTTCGCCAGCTCTTCGAGCTTGTCGGTTCTCATCGGACGATGAAGCCGGGCGGCGCCCCGCAAAAGCGAGCCGTTCCTCTGTCTGGTCTGGCAGGTGCAGCCCTAGGCTGGGCGCGTGACGGTGTACCAGATAGGTGAGGTAGCAGATCTCCTCGGAGTCAGTGTGGACACGGTCCGGCGCTGGGTCGACTCAGGACGGTTGCCGGCGGAGCGTGACGACCATGACCATCGCAGTGTCGCCGGCGTCGATCTGGCCGAGTTCGTCCGCACGCAGGCCGCCCAGACCGATCTCGGAGCGAGCCGCTCGTCGGCGCGTAACCGGGTGCGGGGCATCGTCACCGCGATCACCAGAGATTCGGTGATGGCGCAGGTGGACATCCAGGCCGGGCCGTTCCGGGTGGTGTCGCTGATGAGCCGGGAGGCCGTCGACGAACTCGGCCTCGAGGTCGGGTCGACGGCCGTCGCCGTGATCAAGTCGACCAACGTGGTCGTGGAGCGAGGGGACGACAGATGAGGGCAAGGCTGTTGGCGACGGTCACACTGGCCGGCGTGCTGGTTAGCACCGCGGCATGTGGCGGCGGGGACGACAAGGCTTCGACGCCCGCCGCGGGTTCGAGCTCGGCGGCCGGGGTGAGCGGCACGATCACAGTGCTGGCGGCCGCGTCGCTGACCGAGTCCTTCACCCAGATCGGCAAGGATTTCGAGGCCGCCAACCCCGGATCCAAGGTCACTTTCTCGTACGCGGGCAGTTCGGCGCTGGCCCAGCAGATCACCTCGGGGGCGCCCGCGGACGTCTTCGCGTCGGCCAGTCCGAAGACGATGCAGACGGTCACCACCGCCGGTGACGGGGTCGGCACGCCGTACACGTTCGTGAAGAACCAGTTGGTGATCGCGGTGCCGAAGGGCAACCCGAAGGGGCTGACCTCACTGGCCGCGCTGGCCAAGCCGGGCATCAAGGTGGCGCTGTGTGCCAAGGAGGTGCCGTGCGGGGCCGCGGCGTTGCAGGCCGAGACGGCCGGCAACGTGAAGATCACCCCGGTGACCCTGGAGCAGGACGTCAAGTCGGCGCTGTCCAAGGTCAAGCTCGGTGAGGTGGACGCGGCGCTGGTCTACCGCACGGACGCGAAGTCCGACACCGCCGACGTGGACGGGGTCGAGTTCCCGGAGTCGGCCAAGGCGATCAACGATTACCCGATCGTGGCGCTCAAGGGCGCCCCGAACGCGCCCGGCGCGGCGGCCTTCGTCACGTACGTGGAGTCGGCGCCGGCCCTGAAGGTGCTGACCGACGCAGGGTTCCAGAAACCCTAGTCGTCCGTATGCGGGCACCGCCGGTACCGGCGGTGCCCGTTCCGCGTTCCGGGGACACCGAACGATCTTCCGCCGCGAACGTCACGAAGTGCTGCCGGGGTCCTGGCCGGTTTTCGACCTATCTGCCTACGCTGATTCGCGCCAGGGTGTATCGATGACTTCGGATGCGCGGGGGACTGATGTTCGGTGGCCGGATGACTCCCGTCGACGCCTTCGGCCGCCCCCTCGGTTCACTGCGGATCTCGCTGACCGACCAGTGCAACCTTCGCTGCCAGTACTGCATGCCGGAGGAGGAGTACGCCTGGTTGCCACGCCGGGATCTGCTCACCTTCGACGAGATCATGCACATCACCGAGGCGTTCGTGTCGCTCGGCGTCGACCGGGTGCGCCTGACCGGCGGCGAACCGCTCCTGCGGGCGGGCGCGACCAACCTGGTCCGCCGGCTGGCCGACCTCCCCGGGGTCGTCGACCTGGCCATGACGACCAACGGGGTGCTGCTCGACCGGCACGCGCAGGCCCTGTGTGACGCCGGCCTGCAGCGGGTCACCGTCAGCCTCGACACGCTGCGCCCGGAACGGTTCCGGACCCTGTCCCAGCGCACCACCCACCACGACGTGCTGGCCGGGATCTCGGCGGCGTCGGCCGCCGGGCTGACCGACCTGAAGATCGACACGGTGGTCATCCGGGGAGTCAACGACGACGAACTGGCCGATCTCGTCGACTTCGGCCGCCGGATGCGGGCCGAGGTCCGGTTCATCGAGTACATGGACGTGGGCGGCGCCACCGAATGGTCGCCAAAGCTGGTTTATCCCCGCGAGGAGATCCTGAGCACGCTGGCTGCGCACTACGGTCCGATCACCGCGATCGAGCGTACGAACTCGGCGCCCGCCGACCGGTTCGTCCTGCCGGACGGCTCGGTGTTCGGCATCGTCTCGAGCACCACAAAGCCGTTCTGCTCCTCCTGCGACCGCAGCCGGCTCACCGCGGACGGGATGTGGTTGCGCTGCCTCTACGCGATGACCGGCATGGACCTGCGGACCCCCGTCCGGGCCGGTGCCGGCGTGGACGAACTGCGTGAGCTGATCGCGGGCGTGTGGCGGCAGCGTCACGACCGCGGCGCCGTCGACCGGCTCACCACGCGCTCGCCCGACACCGTCTTCGTCAGCGTCGAGAGCCTGAGACGCGATCCTCACCTGGAAATGCACACCCGTGGAGGCTGAACGGTGAGAGACGAGATCACGCCGGCGCTGACCCATCTGGATGGCGAGGGCCGGGCCCGGATGGTGGACGTCGGAGCCAAGGCGGTCACCCATCGGCGTGCCGTCGCCTCCGGCGCCGTGTCGATGCTCCCCGGGACGCTCGACATGATCGTCTCGGGCCGGGCGGCCAAGGGCGACGTGCTCGCGGTGGCCCGGATCGCCGGGATCATGGCCGCCAAGCGTACGGGCGAGCTCATCCCGCTGTGCCACCCGCTCGGCGTGGACAGCGTGGCGGTGGTCCTGGCCCCGCAGGGTCCGGGGCTGCTCCTGATCAGGGCAACCGTCTCGGTGACCGGGCGTACCGGGGTGGAGATGGAGGCGCTGACCGCCGTGAGTGTCGCCGCGCTGACCGTCTATGACATGTGCAAGGCGGTCGACCGGTCGATGTCCATCGGTGACGTCCGCCTGGAGGAAAAGCTCGGCGGCCGCAGCGGCCACTACCGACGAGTATCCGGCCACTGAGGGGAACGTCATATGAAGATCCGCGTGCTCTACTTCGGGTTCATCCGGGAACGGGTCGCGCAGCGGCGCGACGAACGCATGTCGATGCCAGAAGGCTCGACGCTCCGCGACGTCGTCGATCTGCTCAGCACCGCCTATCCCCGCTTCGGTGAGGCACGCGGGCTCGTCAAACTAGCCGTGAACGAGGAGATGGCGCCGCCGGAGCAGGCGCTGCGTGACGGTGACGTGGTCGCCCTCATCCCGCCGGTGGCCGGGGGTTCCGGACCGTACGCCCGGGTCGTGGACCGTCCACCGGATCTGGAACAGATCGTCCGGGCGGTCACGGGACCGGGTCAGGGTGGTGTCGTCTCGTTCATCGGGTTGGTCCGCGGCGACAACGACGGGAAAGCCGTGAGCCGCCTGGAGTACGAGGCCTACCGGCCGATGGCCGAGCGCAGCCTCGGTGAGATCGTCACCCGGTGTGAGCTGATCGCCCCCGGGGTCCGGGTCGCGGTCGCCCATCGCGTGGGCCTGCTCGAGGTCGGCGACATCGCCGTGGTCATCGCCGCCGCGGCGCCGCACCGCGCCGAGGCATTCCAGGCCGCGCGGATGTGCATCGAGCTGATCAAGCTGGAGACCACGATCTGGAAGAAGGAATATGGCCCGGACGGCGCCGACTGGATCGGCGTACCGCTGGAACATCAGCTGGGCTGACGTGGCCGGTCCTGTCTTGTATCCCCGCAGCGGGCGTGATTACATGATTACTTCGTTACGAGGGAGACATATGGCGACTATTCGGGTCACTGAGGATGGACCGTACCGGGTCGAGGGCGACGTGTCGATCCGGGACGCGGAGGGAAAGGAGTTGCGGGCCGGCGGCGTCTGGCTTCTGTGCCGGTGTGGCGGCTCCCGTAACAAGCCGTTCTGCGATGCCACCCATGGTCTCAAGGGCTGGACCGGGCCGGAGACGGCTGATCACGGTAGTGACCTGCCCGTCGACGGGCCGCCCTCGATCACCGCGACAGTGGACGGCCCCTACGAGGTGTGCGGGGCGGTGCGGTTGATCGGCGCGGACGGCGAGGCCTACGGCGACCGTGAACGGCGCAGTCTGTGCCGCTGCGGGCTGTCGGCGAACAAGCCGTTCTGTGACGGCTCACACGCGTTCGCGGGCTTCCGCGACCCGCTGCCGGCTGAGCTGGACAACACCCCCACGGTGTACGCCTGGCTGGGCGGCCGGGAAGCACTCGAGCGGCTGACCACCGCCTTCTACGACGGCATCCTGAACGAGCCGGATGAGCTGCTCGAGCCGATCTTCCGGGGGATGAGCCCCGACCACCCGAAGCACGTGGCGGCGTGGCTGGGCGAGGTCTTCGGCGGTCCGGCCGACTACACCGCCCACCAAGGCGGCTACGAGCACATGGTTCACGCCCACCACGACCGGGCGCTGACCGAGCAGCAGCGGCAGCGCTGGGTGGCCCGGCTGGCGCGTACGGCCGACGAGGTGCTGCTGCCCGACGACCCCGACGCACGCCAGGCCTTCGTGTCCTATCTCGAGTGGGGCTCGCGGATCGCCGTCTTCAACAGCCAGCCGGGAGCCGGGGTGATCGCCCACGCGCCCGTACCGGAGTGGGGCTGGGGCAACTCGGCGCCGTACGTGCCGCAATCCTGGGACGATCCGCAGGCCGCGGAGAAGGGGCGCGCCCAGCAGGCATGACCAAAGGCTGCCATCGCCGGGCGTCCCCCGCCCGGCGGCGGCACGGCATATTGTCGACACTACCTGGGGTTACTCGCCAGTCAAGGTAGTGTCCATTGCGGTTTCCGGCGGACAGCTAGTGGCTCAGCATGAAACCTTGGCCTGGTGATTGGCCTGCCAGTCCGAGCTTCTGATCTTGGAGTTGATGGCGAAGCCGCGTTTGGGTCGGGCGCGGGTGTTGCGCCGGCGTACGTATCGGGCGATGGCCTGGTTTTGTTCGTCGTGGCTGCGGTGATCGGTGCCGTTGGTGCGCCGAATCCGCCGGATCGCTTCCCGCCCGACGCGGGTGATCTTCTCCCGGGCGAGATGAGCAGTGAGTTTCGCCAGGCTCCAGCAGGAGAACGGCAGCCCGAGAGCGTGGGGGTCGGTCTTGGCCAACGCGACGACCTTCTGCCGGGTCGTCTTATCCGCTGCCGGTGGCCGGCCCCTGCTCCATTTTGGGTCCAAGGCGTCGAACCCCGCTCGTGGAAGGCGTGGATCACATCACGGACATAGCCGTCGTCGACCTGCAACAGGTCCACGATGTCGCTGACCGCCTGCCCCTGAGCCGACATCAACACCACGGTCGCCCGGCGCAGATTGACCGGGTCCTTGGCCGTCCGCGTGATGCGTTGCAGTTTCTGCCCCTCGGCCATGGACAGCTCAGCACGAACACTTCCGGATGACGTGCCATCACCACCTCCTGTTCCGGTCAACGGGCAGCACCCAGCACCCGTAACCAGACAGAAGAGATGAAATTACCGGGTCAACGTTTCATGCGACGCCACTAGTCTCGGATCATGGAGATCGCTGGACTGGTCCTCGCCGCCGGCGCCGGGAGCCGTTTCGGGATGCCTAAGGCGCTGGTGAACTACCGTGGCAGCCTGCTGGTGGAGCGCGCGGCGCGAACGCTGGCGACGGCCGGCTGCCGGCGGATCGTGGTGGTCATCGGCGCCCAGGCCGGCCTCGTGCGGGCGGCGGCGCCGGCCCTGGAGTTCGTCGAGAACCCGGACTGGGCGTCGGGAATGGCCTCGTCCCTGCGGACCGGCCTGACCGCGCTGGTGGACGGTGACGCCGGGGCGGCGGTGATTCTGCTGGCCGACATGCCCGGGGTGACCCCCGCATCCGTGCGCCGGATCTGCGAAGGGGCCACGCCGGCCACGCTGGCGATCGGCGGCTACGGAAAGGCGCGCGCCCACCCGGTGCTGCTCGGCCGGGAGCACTGGGCCGGGGTCTGTGACACGGCCACCGGTGACGTGGGCGCCCGGGAGTACCTGCGAGCCAACGCCGACCTGCTGCGCGTGGTCCCCGTGGACGACGTGGCCGACGACTTCGACCTGGACACCACCGAGCAGGCGGAGATGCGTGACGTCTTCGACGACCTGACGATCGGCCGGCCGGAGCCACGCGAGAGCGGTTGCGGCACCGCGCACTGACGTCGCGGGCCCGGCCGGGCCAGGGATCCCTTTACGGGAGCAATCGGCGGTAACCACAGCGCCGACTTGACGAAGAGGACGGCGCAAGTGTTCGGCGCGCGGGTGTTCCGCCTTCGCGGCGTTGACCCTGTATCCACCCTCGGTAATGCTTTCTCAGGTATTCGGGCCATCGTTTCGCACCCGCGCGGAGAGGCGTTTTAAATTCCGGGAGTGCGCCGATCGCGCCCCTGGCCCGAATCTTCGCTGCCGGCCAACAATCAAAGGTAGGACGCCGTCATGCACTTTCCATTCATGGATACCATCGCCGGTCACGTCACCACCTATGACGAAAGTCGTGGGGTCTTCGAGCTCAAGACGAGCGCGGGGGACACGTATGAGGTGATCCTGACCCCGGACCTGTCCGCGGAGATGCTGCGCAACCTCGACGAGCCGTACGTCGACGCCTGCACCCACCTGCCGCAGCTGCTCACCGAGGGCCGCCACCTGTTCGTGTACGGCACCTTCTACCCGGAGAACGGCGGCTACACATTCGAGGCGAAGCGGATCGTCTTCAACGGCCGGGCGATCGGCGAGTTCAGCTTCGAGAACCGCAGCTGGTGGACCAACCAGCTCGACTCGCTGGCCGGCTTCTACCTCAAGGCGCAATTCGGTGCCGACGCCATCGACTACCGCGAGTACCGGACCAACATCCGCCTCGGCGGCGAGAAGAGCGACAGTCACGTGCAGGAGACCGACACGATCTCCCGCATGGTCTACGGCATGGCGTCGGCGTACATGCTGACCGGCCGGGACGAATACCTGGAGATTGCCGAGCGGGGTACGCGAGTACCTGCGCGACCACATGCGATTCGTCGACTCGGACAATGACATCGTCTACTGGTACCACGGCGTCAAGATCGACGGCGATTACGAGAAGAAGCTGTTCACCTCGGAATTCGACGACGACTACGACGCCATTCCGATGTACGAGCAGATCTACGCGCTGGCCGGCCCGACCCAGACCTTCCGGGTCACCGGCGACCGGCGCATCGCCTCCGACATCGACGCACACCATGCGGCTGTTCGAGAACCACTTCCGCGACGTCGAGGGCGGCGGCTACTTCTCGCACATCGACCCGGTCCTGCTCAGTCCCGCACCACGAGTCGCTGGGCGCCAACCGCGCCCGCAAGAACTGGAACTCGGTCGGCGACCACGCGCCCGCCTACCTGATCAACCTGTACCTCGCCACCGGCGAGGAGAAGTACGCGCGACATGCTCGAGCGCACGTTCGACACCATCGTCGAGCGCTTCCCGGATTACGACTACAGCCCGTTCGTCAACGAGCGCTTCAACAAGGACTGGTCGCACGACCTGGGGCACACCTGGCAGCAGCGACCGGGCCGTGGTCGGGCACAACCTGAAGATCGCCTGGAACCTCATGCGGATGAACTCGGTCGCCCCGAAGGACAGCTACCGGGAACTGGCCGAGAAGATCGGCGAAGATCATGCCGGCGGTCGGCAGCGACCGCCAGCGCGGCGGCTGGTACGACGTGGTCGAGCGCACCCTGAAGCCCGGCCAGGAGTGGCACCGGTTCGCCTGGCACGACCGTAAGGCCTGGTGGCAGCAGGAGCAGGCGATCCTCGCCTACCTGATCCTGTCGGGAACGGTCGGCGGCGAGGAGAACCTCGCGGAGGCGCGCCAGGCGGCGGCCTTCTACAACGCCTTCTTCCTCGACCACGACGAGGGTGCCGTCTACTTCAACGTGCTGGCCAGCGGCCTGCCCTACCTGCTCGGCACCGAGCGGCTCAAGGGCAGCCACTCGATGAGCATGTACCACTCGGCGGAGCTGTGCTACCTGGCCACCACGTACACCGCGCTGTTGATCTCCGGGCAGTCGCTGGACCTGTACTTCAAGCCGCGCGCGGACGCCCACCGGACGCTGCGAGTGGCGCCGGACATGCTGCCGGCCGGCAGCTTCCGCCTGGAGAAGGTCGAGATCGACGGCAAGCCGTACGAGGTGTTCGACGCGCAGAACGCCACCGTCGAACTGCCCGAGTCCACCGAGTCGCTGGCGGTCAAGGTCACTCTCGTCCCGACCCAGCGCACCCAGGAAGGCTGAGAATCCGATGGAGATTTCCAAGCGGCAAGCGGGGGACGTTCTGATCCTCAGCCTGTCGGGCGACCTCGACGGGCGGGTGTCGCGGGAGACCCAGCGGGAGATCCTGCAGGCTCTCCCGTCCGGTCACCGGGTGCTGCTCGATCTCGCCGGTCTCGGCGTGGTCACCAGCGCGGGCCTGCGCACCATGCTGCAGATCTACCGGCAGGCGCAGGCGCTGGACGCCACCGTGGCCCTGGTCGGGCTCACCGACCAGCTGCGCAACATCCTGACCGCGACCGGGTTCCTGTCGTTCTTCACCGTCGGCGACAGCGTCGAGCAGGGCCTCGCCCGTCTCGGCGAGCCGGTGGGGCCGCGAAGCGGTGCCGAGTGACCGCCGCGATCGAGGCCCCGGCCGGCCGCATCGACTCCTTCCCCACCCAGCAGGTCTACGGCTATGACGTACGGCCGGGACGCACCGAGCCGTTCGGCGCGACCGTGGTGCCCGGCGGCGGGGTCAACTTCTCGATCTACTCCAGCTCGGCCCGGGCGGTCACCCTGGTCCTGTTCGAGCAGGGGTCGCGGGAGCCCGCGGTGGAGCTGCCGATCCCGTCGCAGTTCCGGATCGGCGCGGTGTGGTCGATGGTCGTCTTCGGCCTCGACTACGAGAACATCGAGTACGGCTACCGGGTCTACGGGCCCGAGCAGCAGGACTTCCGCGACCGCTTCAACCACGACCAGATTCTGGCCGACCCGTACGCCCGGGCCTTCTCGGGCCGCGACACCTGGGGGGAGCTGCCGGACCGCAGCAACCCGTACCCCTACCGGTCACGGCTGACGTTCGAGGACTTCGACTGGGACGACGACCAGCCGTTGCGGATCCCCTCCACCGACCTGGTGGTCTACGAGCTGCACGTGCGGGGCTTCACCCGGCACCCCTCGTCGGGCGTCGCCCAGCCCGGCACCTACGCCGGTGCTGGTGGAGAAGATCCCCTACCTGAAGTCCCTCGGCGTCAACTGTGTCGAGCTGATGCCGGTGTTCGAGTTCGACGAGTTCGAGAACAGCCGGGTCAACGAGCAGACCGGCGAACAGCTGCTACAACTTCTGGGGCTACTCCACCGTCGGTTTCTACGCCCCGAAGGCCGGCTACGCCGCGACCGGCGCGTTCGGCATGCAGCGCGACGAGTTCAAGAACATGGTCAAGGAGTTCCACCGTGCCGGCATCGAGGTGGTCGCTCGACGTCGTCTTCAACCACACCGCCGAAGGCAACGAGAACGGCCCGACCATCCATTTCCGGGGCATGGACAACCGGACGTACTACATGCTCACGCCCGAGGGCTACTACTACAACTTCAGTGGCACGGGCAACACGCTCAACTGCAACAGCCCCGTCGTCCGGGACTTGTCCTCTCCTGCCTGCGTTTCTGGGCGAGCGAGTACCACGTTGACGGATTTCGGTTCGACCTTGCGGCGATCCTCGGGCCGGGGCACCGACGGCGCCCCGCTGGAGAACCCGCCACTGCTCGAGTCGATGGCCTTCGACCCGGTGCTTGCCGACTGTCTGCTGATCGCCGAGGCGTGGGACGCCGGCGGCCTCTACCAGGTCGGCAGCTTCCCGAACTATCGCCGGTGGTCGGAGTGGAACGGCAAGTACCGCGACACGGTCCGCAAGTTCCTCAAGGGCGACGGGCGACGTCGGCGACCTCGCCACCCGGATGGTGGGCTCCCCGGATCTCTACTGGGCCCGCGGCGCCTGCTCGTCGATCAACTTCATCACCTGCCATGACGGTTTCAGCCTGGCCGACATGGTCTCCTACAACGACAAGCACAACGAGGCCAACGGCGAGGATAACCGCGACGGGGCCAACGACAACAACAGCTGGAACTGCGGCGCCGAGGGCAGGACGGACGACGCCGAGGTCAACGCGCTGCGGATGCGGCAGATGAAGAACGCCATGGTGCTGCTGCTCACCAGCCAGGGCGTCCCGATGATCCTCTCGGGTGACGAGGTCGGGCGCAGCCAGCACGGCAACAACAACGCCTACTGCCACGACAGCGAACTGACGTGGATCGACTGGAACCTGGTCGACGAGAACGCCGAGCTGCTGCAGTTCGTGCGAAACCTCATCGCCTTCCGCCGCCGGCACCCGTCGTTGCGCGACGGGCACCACCCGCGCGGTGAGGATCCCGTGGGCTGCGGCTACCCGGACGTCAGCTGGCACGGCACGCAGGCCTGGCAGCCGGACTGGTCGGAATCGAGCCGACTGATCGCGATGATGCGTAACGGCCACAACCTGGCCGGCGACGACAGCCACGTCTACGTCGCTGCCAACTCCCACTGGGAAGCCCACGACATGCAACTGCCGGACCTGCCGGAAGGCATGCGCTGGCACCGCTTCGTGGACACCTTCGCCCCGGCCGCGGAAGCCACCGCGGTCCCCGGCGAGGAAGTCCTGCTGGAGAACCAGCACAGCGTCACCCTCGGCCCCCGCTCGACCGTCGTCCTGCTGGGGAGCCGGCCGCTCAACAGCTGAGCGCCGGTCCGCACCACCAGAAACCGAACTGAGGAGCCATCAGTGTCGTTTACCACCAGCCTGACTCGCAACGGCAACACGGTCATCATCAGCCTGGACGGCGAGCTGGACGCCTCGACGGCAGGCGACTTCCGCAAGCAGGTCGACATCGCCGCCGACGGTGGCGTGGAGCGGCTCGTCCTGCACATGGCCAAGCTGACCTACCTCTCGTCGGCCGGACTGCGGGGCTTGGTCTTCGCCCGACAGAAGATGAACGACGGCGTCACCATCGTCCTGGTCCAGGCGAGCGACGAGGTCGAGCGCACGATCCGGATGGTCGGCTTCCACCACAGCGTGGTGTTCGCCGACCAGGTCCCCGAGTAAGGCGTGCTCCAGCTGACCCTCCCGGCGACCACCGGCTCACTGGACAAGGTCATCACGTTCGTCGATGACCTGGCCCGAGCCGGTGGTCTGTCGGTTGTCCGGGCCGGCCGGCTGCGGCTGGCGGTGGAAGAGCTGGTCACCAATTCCATCAACCACGGATTCGGCAACTCCCACGGCCCCTGGCACGAGATCATGATCGAGGGCTGCGTCGAACCGACCGAGGTCTGGTTACGCGTCAGCGAGGACGCGCCGCCGTTCGATCCGACCCGGAGCCACCTTCCCCAAGATCTCGACAAACCGCTCGGCGAGCGTACGCCGGGCGGGCTCGGTCTTTTCCTGGCCCGTCAAGCGGTTGATCGAATGGCTTACGCCTACACACACGGGCGTAACCACGTCACCGTGTACGTGTGCCGTGAGCCGCCGCCGGCTGCCGATCCTGACAGCGGCGATGCACCTGGCGAGAGGCAACAGCAATGACTATGCAGTCGGCGTGGTTGATCAGCACCCAGTCGGTCAACGCGAAACGCCTCGGCGCCGTCCTGGCCACCGCCGGCACGGCCGTCCGCCATCTCGAGCCTGACGCCGTGCCGCGGCAACAGCCCCAGTGGACTCAGGCCCCCGATCTCCTGCTGATCAACGCGGGACTCGACGTCGACATCGTGCGGCGGCTGGTCGCCTCGGCGACCCGGCTGACCAACTCCAAACCCGCGGTGGTCGTCTTCGTGGACGAGGAATTCGCGGACCTGGAACGGCATGTGCTCGCGGGTACCGACTACATCGTGCCCCCGTACGTGCTGGGCCGGGTCCGCGATCGGCTGGTCACCTCCTGTCTGCAGCAGGCGGTCGGCACGGTGGTCCAGAACGAGACCGCGCCCGATTTGTTGCGGTGTGAGCGGGAGCTGGCCATCGGGCGGGAGATCCAGCTGGGTTTCCTGCCCGATGATCTGCCTTCGCCCGACGGCTGGGACCTGACAGCCTCCTACCGGCCCGCCCGCGAGGTCTCCGGGGACTTCTACGACGCCTTCGAGTTGCTCGGGGGCCGGCGCATCGCCCTGGTGGTCGCCGACGTCTGCGACAAGGGCGTGGGGGCGGCGCTCTTCATGGCCCTGATCCGTACGCTGCTGCGCTACACCGCGGTCTATCTCGACATCAGCGCCCGCTCGGGCGCCACGAAACTCTTCGAGGTCGCGGCGCTGCGGGAAGCCGAGCAGCGCCGCGACGAGGCCGTCCTGCTGCGAGCGGTGACGGCCACCAACGACTACCTGATGCAGAACCACATGATGCAGGCCTATTTCGCCACGGTGTTCTTCGCGATCCTCGACCCCGTCACCGGGTCGCTGGTCTACGTCAACTGCGGGCACAATTCGCCCCTGTTGCGGCGGGCCAACGGCGCGGTGGTGCAACTGGACCCGACAGGGCCGGCGCTGGGGCTGGTGGAGAAGCCGGTGTTCGTTCCGGCGCGGGCCGCCGTGCTGGTGGGGGACCTGCTGTTCATCTACACCGACGGGGTGAGCGAGGCGCGTGACCCTTACGGCCGCTTCTTCGGCGAGCACCGCGTGATGAGCCTCGTGTGTGAGGGCGCGGTGGACGTGTTCGACCTGGTGGATTGCATCGAGCAGGAGCTCGCGTTGCACGCCGGTTCGGCGGACCAGAGCGACGACATCACCATGCTGGCGGTACATCGGCGGCCGGTACCGGTCAGGTCCGCCCGCTGACGGGGAGGCTTCACGTCAGCGGGGACAAGATCTGGTGCCCTGTGGACCGGGCGCTGCCGTCAGAGCACACCGGTCCCGCTTAACACGTCCAGCAGGGAGAAGATGTACGCAGCCGACACCAGTGTCACGTGGTGGTGCCAGCCGGCGAAGGTGCGCCCCTCGTAGTCGCGCAACCCGAAGCGGGACGCGAGGCCCTCCATCCGGTGGTGGACCTTGACGGGGAACTGCGTCAGTTTGACCACAGTGGACAGTTGAGCGTCACCGATGTTGGTGATCCAGTAACCGCGAGGTTTCGACTTGTTGAACGGCCAGTCCACGATCAGCTGGTGCTCGTCGGCGGCGGGGTCGTACCGGGCGGCCGGTTCGTCAGCCGGGCCCGGCCGCATGATCGGCGCGGTGAGGAACTGGGAGCGGTGGGTACGGCCCTCGTTCTCCCAGCTCACCGTCGAGCGGGGCTGGTCGTGCAGCCGGTGGACCAGGTCGCCGGCGGTGCCACGCCAGGGTTGCGGCCGGATGCCGGGCTGCATCACCGGCCGGCCACCGGCCAGCCGGGGACGGTCGGGGGCATAGCGGACCTGCATGTTCGGTCCGACCTGGACCAGATAGGGCAGTTTGCGGTCGATCAACGCGGTGATCAGGCGCTCCACGGTCGCCAGTTGTACGGCGTCGACGACCACCGGTGCCGGTGCCATGCCCCAGTCCAGGATCATGTCGTCGATCGTCTCGACCTGGTACTGCCAGTACGGCCGCGGCACCTCGTGGTCCGGCATCCTCGCCCGGGAGCGGCGATCGTGGTCCTCGCGCCAGGGCTCGGGCAGCACGAGCCGCCAGTTCACCGGCACGCTGTGCTCCTCGGTGGCCATGACGGCCACCGTCGCCAGCTGGCAGTTGCTCACCCGCCGCTCGGCCCGTACGTACTGCCGGTGCACCGCGGCCGAGTACCGGCCGTGCTTCGGGAAAGCCACCTCGCTGATCACCCAGGCGTCCGGGCTGACCGCGTCGATCAGGCGCCCGAGCAGGCGTTCGCGGATCGGCTGGTGGTCCCAAGGGCTCTGGTTGATGAACTGTTGCAGCGACTGCTCGGAGTGCCGGCTGTCCGACAGCGCGGCCATCCGCCGGATCGACTTGCGGCCGTCGCAATTGATGAGGCCATTCAGGTATGTTTGGCCGGCGCGCCGCTGGTCAGCGCGGTGAAGCGTCTGGAAAATGTCACTGCAAAATTCTTCAAAATGATCTCCGGTATTCAGTTCGGCGCGTCCGATGTCCTCTGCCACACTGACTCCCCGACGTCGGGCGCTCCTGGTAATGGCGCCGGCGGATGTGCAGCCGGTTGAGCGCCAAAGCCAGTTCTAACGAAGGTTTCCGATCGCCACAAGCATTCAAAAGAAGAAATTTAAGTGTCAAGTGTGTAGCTTATGTCAGGTTAAACCAGCATTTCGGATGGTAAGGCCGACAAGATAAGGCAACTCCTGTGTAGTTCTCCGGCTTTTGTCCGTTGTGCTGAACCGTTTCGGTGGCGTTAAAGCCTGAGGGGTTACGGTCCGTACAGACATCGTACGTGGTGAGTGAGGGCAACTTAACGTAGTACACCCTTTTCCTGTGGGATGCCACATGACCGGGGCCGCCGGTCACCACATCCGGGCATCGTGCCGCCGGCTCGGTCATTCGGCGACGGCCAATGTGCCCGGCCCGGTATGTACCGGTGCCGACTTGACGTATCTCGCCGAAGAATTGCCGTGCGTCGCCCCGGCGGTTTTGACGTCCATTGACTTGCTCTGGCCCGCGCAGAACCATTTCTCCTATCACCGGGACCGGTACGCCTAAGCGCTATCGGCCTGATTCGGATGAGGGGTCCTCATGACTAGAAAAATCCTCACCGTGCTGTCCGAGTACGGCTATTGGGGTGAAGAACTCGTCGGCCCGCTGATGCGCTTCGACGAGCGTGGCTACGACGTCGACCTTCCTGCCACCCCGACCGGCGGCCGGCCGCACGCCCTGCCGCCGAGCCTGGACGCCGGTTTCATCGACCCGCCGCTGGGCCGCAGTCGTCGTCCCCCCGGAGGTCGCCGAAGCTCACCCGTGACCTCGACTCATCGAGCCGTCTCGACAACCCGCGCAGCCTCGCCGACTGGATCCCCGAGCGGCCGTACACCAGCGACGAGGGCTACCTGCGCAAGCTGGAGGCGTACAACCGGGCGGTCGGTGACGACCTCGCCGAGCGGATCTCCGAGTACGACGCCCTGCTGATCGTCGGCGGCAGCGGCCCGATCGTCGACCTGGCCAACAACGGCCGGGTGCACGATCTGATCCTGGCGTTCCTGCGCGTCCGGCAAGCCGATCGGCGGCCGAGTGCTACGGCGTCGCCTGCCTGGCCTTCGCCCGTGACTGGGAGGACCGGAAGAGCATCATCTGGGGCAAGCACGTCACCGGGCACTGCAAGGAGTACGACTACAAGGACGGCACCGGGTTCCTCGGCACGGACTTCAACATGGGCCCGCCGCCGTACCCGCTGGAGTACATCCTGCGCGACGCCACCGGGCCGGAGGGCCGCTACCACGGCAACTTCGGCAAGGAGATCTCCGTGATCGTGGACTACCCCTTCATCACCGGACGCTCCACCCCGGACTCCTTCCGGACCGGTGAGAAGATCGTCGAGGTCCTGGAGCACGGTCTCCGCCGGTATCGGCTGGTAGCCGAAGATAGCACGTGCCGCAGAACCGGCAAAGATGCCATGATCGAACAGTTCCTGGCCGACGGCATCACGCACATGTTCGGCAACCCGGGCACGGTCGAGCAGGGATTTCTCGACGCTCTCGAGTCCTTTCCGGACTTTCGACTACTTCCTGACCCTGCAGGAGACGGTCGCGGCGGGCATGGCCGACGGATACGCCCGGGCGACCGGCGGCCCCGCCGTGCTGCAGCTGCACAGCGGCGTCGGGCTCGGCAACGGCATCGGCATGCTGTACCAGGCCAAGCGTGGGCACGCGCCGCTGCTGGTGGTCGCCGGCGAGTCCGGCATCGCGCTACGACTCGATGGACGCGCAGATGGCGGCCGACCTGGTGGCGATGGCCAGGCCGGTGACCAAGTGGGCAACCCGGGTGGTCGACCCTCGGTCGCTGCTGCGGGTGCTCCGCCGCGCGATCAAGATCGCGATGACCCCGCCGCGCGGACCGGTCTTCGTGGCCCTGCCGATGGACGTGCTGGACGAGCTCAACGACGAGCTGGTCGTGCCGACACCTCATCTGCGGACCCGGGCGCTGCCGACCGCCGACCTGGTCGCCGAGGCGGCGGCCCTGCTGGTCGGGCGCGGAACGTCCCATCTGTGCTGGTCGGCGACGGTGTCGCCACCTCCGGGGCGGAAACCGAGCTGGTCCGGGTCGCGGAGAAACTCGGTGCGGACGTCTGGCACGTCGGACTCGTCCGACGTGCCGACATGCCCGCCACCCATCCGCTCTCCGCGGGCGCACTCGGCCACATGTTCGGCGCCGGTCAGCCGGGCAGCGGTCCGTGACGCCGACGCGGTGCTGATCGTCGGCACCTACGTGTTCCCGGAAGTGTTCCCCGACCTGGTCAACCCGTTCGCCCCGGACGCGAACATCGTGCACATCGACCTCGACGGCTACGAGATCGCCAAGAACCACCCGGTGACCCTGGGCACTGATCGCCGACCCGAAGCCCACCCTGGCCGCGCTCGCCGGCGTCCTGGACCGGCTCCGGACCCCGGCCCAGGGCCTGACCGCGGCCGGCCGGATCAGCCGGCGGGCGGCCGAGAAGGCAGCCGCCGACGAGGCGCCCGACGACACCCTGATCGGCGCCTTCCTGGCCGAGCTGGCCGACCGGGCACCGAAGGACCTGATGGTGTTCGACGAGGCGCTGACCGCCTCGCCGTACGTGACCCGGTACCTCAAGCCCCAGTTGCCGGGGCACTACCTGGTGACCCGGGGCGGGTCGCTCGGCGTCGGAATCCCCGGCGCGGTCGGCATGAAGATCGCCCACCCGGACAAGACGGTCATCGGGTTCGCCGGTGATGGCGGAGCGATGTACGCCTACCAGGCCCTGTGGACCGCCGTCCGGCACGACGCCCCGGCCGTCTTCGTCGTCTGCAACAACCACCGCTACCAGCTGCTCAACGCCAACATCGACGAGTACTGGAAGGAACGCGGGATCGACGGCCGGGCGCATCCGCACTCCTTCGACCTGAGCCACCCGGCGATCGACTTCGTCGCGCTGGCCCAGTCGCTCGGTGCGGACGGCATCCGCCTGGACAAGCCCTCGCAGATCGCGAGCACGGTCGAGCGGATCCTCACCACTCACCGGCCGCTGCTCATCGACCTGCAGACCGACGACACCCTGCGGGCCTGATCCCCGCGTCCCCCACGCGGTCGACGGCCGCACGAAAGGAACTGGATCATGGCGATAACCGAAGACTCCATCCGCACCATGGTCGTCGAGTGGTACCAGGCGCTGGATCGGCACGACGACCTCGACGACGTCCTGCCGTACCTGCTCGACGAAGGCCTCGAGATGCGATTCCCCGAGGTCACCGCCCGCGGCCACAGCGGCTTCATCGACTGGTACAAGGCGGTTACCAACCGCTTCTTCGACGAGGAGCACACCGTCAAGACCGTCGACATCACCCGGCTCGACGCCACCGGCGCCGACCTCAAGGTGGTCGTCAACTGGCAGTGCAAGATCTGGAATCCGCCGGCGGCCACCAGCGAGTTCCTCGGCTTCGACGCGTTCCAGACCTGGGAGCTCGTGGTCGGGCCGGACGGCCGCACCCTGCTCAAGACCTATGTCGTCGACGGCATGGAGCCGATGGCCGGCTCCGGCTCGCTCTAGGCTGCCACCCGCGAAGGAGAGCGCCAATGGATACCGCAACGATCGTGGCCCGGTACTACGAACTGGCCAACGCCGGCAAATGGGACGCCTGGTGCGACCTGTTCGCCGCCGACCAGGTGATGGACGAACAGCTCGCCGGGCACGTGGAAGGCCGGGAGACGCTGCGCACCATGATGGCCGGCTTCCCGGCCATGTACGCCTCGTTCGAGAACTCTCCGCGGGAGATCATCGTCGACGGCGAGAAGGCGGGCGTCGTTTCGCACATCAGCGCCGTGGTGCCCGACGGCGGCCGGATCGAGGCCGGCGTGATGAACTACTTCCACGTCGTCGGCGGGGAGATCGTCTACATGGCGAACTTCCACGACACCCAGCCGTTCCGCGCCGTGCTGCCGGCCGGATCGTAGGCCGGGTACACGATGAGCGACGAGGAATTCGACTATGTGATCGTCGGCGGCGGCACCGCGGGCTCGGTGCTCGCCCGCCGGCTGACCGAGGACGCCGCCGCGCGGGTCCTGGTGCTGGAGGCCGGCGGCGACTACGTGCCGGAGGCGGTGGACCAGGCGCCGGTGTGGTTCACACTGCTGGGCAGCCCGATCGATTGGGGCTATGAGACCGTGCCGCAGCCGGGCCTCAACGGCCGCAAGGTGTACGAGCCGCGCGGCAAGCTGCCCGGCGGCAGCAGCAACCTGTACATCATGATGCACATCCGCGGGCATCGCTCCGACTTCGACAACTGGGCCTACCAGGGCGCGGCGGGCTGGTCGTACGCCGACCTAGCACCGTACTTCGCCCGGCTGGAAGCCCAGGAGGACCGCACCGACCCGGGCATCGGCGTCGACGGACCGCAGAAGGTCACCAATGCCGGCGACCACGGACCGAACCCGCTGTCGAGCGTCTTCATCGAGGCCTGCGAGGAGCTGGGCCACGCCCGGGTGCCGGACTTCAACGGGCCGGAGATGATCGGGACCGGCTGGCACCACATCGACGTCGAGAACGGCGTGCGCCAGGGTGCGCTCAAGTCGTACCTGGAGCCGGCGCTGAACCGGCCCAATCTCACGCTGCGCACCGACGCGCATGCGCTGAACCTGGTGTTCGAGGGCGACCGCTGTGTCGGCGTACGCTATCTGCAGCAACCGCCGGCCGAGGCCGCCGGCCCGGGACGGCGCCTGCCGGGAGTGTCCCGGGCCGCACCGGGAGTGCACACGGTGCGCGCCACCGCGGAGACCCTGGTCTGCCTCGGCGCCATCGAGTCGCCGAAGCTGCTGCTGCTGTCCGGGCTCGGCCACGGCGACGCCCTGCGCTCCTTCCGCGTGCCGGTGGTCGCCGACCTGCCGGGCGTGGGGGAGAACTTCCACAACCACGTGCTCACCGGTCTCATCGCCGAGACCGCCGACTCGGTCGTCGCCGGCACGCAGAACCTCTCCGAGGCGGCACTGTTCGCCCGCTCGCAGCCCGGCCTGATCGCGCCGGATCTGCAACTGGCGTTCGTGCACGTCCCGTTCGACATCATCGTCGGCCAGCAGCACCCCAACGCCGTCTCGATCCTGCCGGGCGTCGTCCGGCCGAGCTCGCGCGGCACCATCAAGCTGGCGAGCACGGACCCGCTGACGGCGCCGCTGATCGACCCCAACTACCTCGGCGACCGCTCCGATGTGGACCGGATGGTCGAGGGCGTCAAGATGGCGCGCGACATCTTCGCGTCGTCGGCGTTCAAGGAACACCTGCGCGGCGAGCTGTCGCCGGGCAAGGACGTCCGCACGGACCGCGAGATCGAGGATTTCGTCCGAGCCAAGGCCGACTGCTATCACCACCAGGCCGGCTCCTGCCGGATGGGCATCGACGACCTCGCCGTGGTCGACCCGCAGTTGCGGGTCCGGGGCGTGCAGGGGGTCCGGGTGGTGGACGCGAGCGTGATGCCCGCGGTGCCCTCGGGCAACTGCCACACCGCCATCGTGGCGATCGCGGAGCGGGCCGCTGACCTGATCACGGAGGCACGACATGGCTGAAGTCACCCTGCGCGAGGGCCCGCTCTCCGGCACGAAGATCGCCGTTCTGGTGGAGAGCGACTTCTTCGAGCCCGAGATCCACTACTACCAGCGCCGGTTCGCCGAGGAGGGTGCGGAGGTCCACTTCCTCACCCGCCTCTGGGGGCAGAACGAGATCACCTTCCTGGGGCACGAGTGGCGGGCGCCGTTCTCCGCGCACGAGAGCCTGGAGAACGTCGACGACGAGACCCTGCGCTCGTACGCCGCGGTGATCGTCCCGTCCGGCATGGTCTCCGACCGGCTGCGGTTCACCGAGGACGTCAACCAGCTGGCGCCGGCGGCCGACTTCATGCGCCGCGCGTTCGCGGAGCGGGGCGTGCTCAAGGGCGTCATCTGTCACGGGTTCTGGCTGCTCGCCTCGATCCCGGAGACGATCCGCGGCCGCAAGGTGGTCTGCCACAACAACCTCGTCGGCGACGTCCGCAACATGGGCGCCGAGTACGTCGACTCCGACGTAGTGGTCGACGGCACCGACCTGGTCACCGGCCGTACCGGCATGCACGCGCACCTGTTCGCCCGGCAGATCATCGATCTGCTCGCGGACCGGCGGGTGCCGGCGTGAGTGGCAGCCTGCGGTGGTCGCACGTCGCGCTCAACTGCCGTGACCTGGGCGCGACCGAGAAGTTCTACCAGGAGTGGTTCGGCTTCCAGCGGGCCCGCTCGGTGGATCTGGGCGACTCGGCGATCGTGTTCCTGCGCCGCGGTGACGCCTACCTGGAGCTGTTCGGGGCGTCCGACGGCACCCCGCTCTTCGGGACGGCGGACGGCCCCAAGGACCCCGGTACGGTACGGCACCTCGCGTTCCAGACCGACGACCTGGACGGCTTCCTAAACCGCGCGGCCGAGCTGCCAGTGTCGCTCGGGCCGCTGAGCTTCGAGGACTTCCTGCCCGGCTGGCGCAGCGTCTGGTTCACCGATCCCGACGGTGTGGTCGTAGAGGTCAGCCAGGGTTTCCGGGACGACGAGTCGCTCACTGTCTGAAGCTCGATCGGAAGGGCCCGGCTCCCCGTGTGGGAGCCGGGCCCTTCCCCATGCCGGGGCGGGAAGATCCGGACAGCGCGATGGGGCGGCGCCGCGGCAACGGCACCGCCCCATCGATCGGGCGAACGGCCGTTCAGTTCTCGAACGGGCGGTCGATGAAGGCGGCCGACTGGCGCTTGACCAGGCCGTTCTCGAAGTAGATGGTGCCCACCGCCCAGACCAGCTTGCCGTTGAGCCGCTCGCTGGCCTGGTACATCAGCAGGTCCTCGGTGATCTTCACGCCGGCGACGTCGCCGACCTCGGGGTTCTCCTTCAGGTAGCCGTCGAACATCGTCTTGATCTCGTCGCGGCCGTGGGCGACGAAGTCGAACCGGACGAAGACGGCGTCCTCCGCGTATCGCAGCGAGAGGGTCGCGGTGTCGCCGGCCTCCAGTAGCTGCACCTGCGTGCTCAGGAAGTCCTGCGCGATGGCAGTACCGTTGTCAGTGGTCATTTCCAGTCTCCTGTCATAGCGTGACGCGGCCGGTAAAAGCCGTCCCGAATAGTGGACGAGAAATGCGCCGGGTAACCGCATCGGTAGGTGTGTCGATGATATCGCCCGCGGCTGGGGCGGGCCCGGGGACCAAGCGGATGCGGCAACATATCGTCAGGTACCGGTCCGGGGTTGCCGGAAAACGCAGGTCATTACTGGGTCCCGGAAGATCGTTATTTCCCCGTACTATCCGCCGGTACTACGTCGGTTCGCGCCTTGACGCCCGTCCGGGTGCCGGGAATATGCTTTCAGTAAGCCACTAGGCGACCGGCCGGCGGGCCGGAAAAGGGCAGTACTCCTGGCCGCAGAATGCGGCGAAAGGACGTGTGAAATGGCAAGAATCCTCATCCTGATGACGAGGTCGGCCACATTGGGGCTGCTCGACGGAGTGGACCACCCGTCGGGTTTCTGGGCCGAGGAGTTCGTCGTTCCCTACGAGAAGTTCACCGAGGCCGGCCACTCGGTCGAGCTCGCCACGATCGGTGGCACGCCCCCCACGCCCGACCAGAGCAGCCTCAACCCGGTGACGATCGGCTACACCCGGCCGAAGGGCTCGCCCGACCACGACGTGGCGAGCGCGGCGCACTACAAAGAGGTGATCGACTCGCTTGAGCTGCTGCGCAAGCCGATGAACCTCGACGAGCTGACGCGCGAGGACCTGGCCGGCTACGACGGCATCTACATCAGCGGCGGCCACGGCGCGATGGATGACCTGCCCAACGACCCGCACGTCACCCGGGTCGTCAGCTGGATCCTGGAGCTCGAGAAGCCGTTCGCCGTGGTCTGCCACGGTCAGTCCGCGCTGCTCAATCTCCGCGACGGCCACAGCCGCTGGCCGCTCGAGGGGTACCGGATGACCGCCTTCTCGCACGACGAGGAAATGGTCACCGACATGGCCGGCAAACTGCCTTTCGTGCTCCAGGTCGAGCTCGAGCGGCTCGGCGTCAAGTATGAAAAGTCACCGGACATCTGGGGCTCGCACGTGGTGGAGGACCGTACACTCATCACTGGCCAGAATCCCTACTCGTCGACCGCGCTGGCGGAGAGGTTCCTCACCAAGCTTTCGTGACCTCCAGGGTCGCGGAAATGAGCGATCCTCGTACGGGCGGGTAGCCAGGTCACGGCTACCCGCTTCGTTGTCACCCGGCGACGGCAGACCCGATCGGAGACATTTCCAGATGATCGTCGAGTACATCCGCTACCGCGTTCCCGGGCCCGACGGCAACCAGTTGATCGAGGCTTATGAAAAGGCGGCGGAGCCGTTGCTCACCTCGGGCCACTGTCTCGCGTACGAGGTGAGCCGCTGCGTGGACGAGCCGGAGGCCATCGTGGTGCGCATCGAGTGGGACTCCGCCGAGGGGCACCTGCAGGGCTTCCGGTCGGGGCCGCAGTTCCCGGCGTTCTTCGCGCTGATCCGCCCGTTCGTCAAGCAGATCGAGGAGATGCGCCACTACGAGGTGCAGACCGCCCGCTCAGCCTCCTGACGGCAGCACGACACAGCCCCCGGTCACACGACCGGGGGCTGTTCGCTGCGTACGCTCAGGACTCGCCGGCCGTCTCGCTCGCCAGTTCCTCGGGCGTCTCGGCGGTGCCGCGCACCGCCAGTTGGTCGAAGCAGTAGTAGAGCCCGATGACCAGATGCGCGAAGAGCGTCGCCATGCCGCTGATGAACGCCAGCCCGACCGTGGCGACGTAGATCAGGATGCCCACGCCGAAGCGCCGGGACGTGCCCTTGGCCGCCTCGACGTCGACGTGGCCGTGCAACAGGTTCGGGTGGGTGATCACCCACTGCCAGAGGGCGATGAAACACAGCGACATCGTCACCATCAGCCCGCTGTAGAGGACCGCGGCGGCGTGCGAGCTTTCCCTGTCCGTCAGGTGCTCGGCGAACAGGGCGGTCGGGAACGGGATCGCCGCCACCACCAGCATCAGCAACAGGTTCAGGAACAGCACCGCCCGGTCGACCCGGGCGATGAGTGCGAACATAGCGTGGTGGTTGACCCAGATGATGCCGATCACCAGGAAACTGACCACGTAGGCCAGGTAGGACGGCCAGTGGTGCAGGAGAGCCTCGCCGAGCGGCTTGTCCGCCTCACTGGCCGGCAACTTGAGATCCAGTGCCAGCAGCGTGATCGCGATCGCCAGGATCGCGTCCGTGAAGGCCTCCAGGCGCCCTTTGTCGGTCACCGCGTGCTTAGCTCCTCGCCAGTGTGGTGGTCATGCCGGTTTTCCCTCGTCGACCCAGCGGTGGAACACCGCGACCTGGGTGGCGGGCCAGGTCGAGTCGCACGGCATGGTGCCCTCGTTGACCCGGTGCAGGATCGCCTCGGCGTGGGTGCTGACGTCCGTGTAATCCCAGAGGTCGAAGGCCCACTTCATCGAGTTGCGGTCCTGGGCGCGGAACAGCTGCTTGATGTGGGTCTTGAAGGAGAGCGGCTCGTCGTCGCCGGGCAGCACGACGGCGTCCTGCTCCACCACTGGGGCCAGAGCGGAGATCCGGGCCGAGGGTGTCGCGTCGCACACCCACCACCAGCGGGGCACCTTCATGCCTTCGGGCGGGCGGGCGTCGGCCTGGCTGTTCTCCACCGCTATACGGGTGCCCCACTCGAGGTAGGCGGTGAAGGCCGCGCGGAACTCGGCGTCGTTAGGCAGCCCCGCGTCGTCGGCGGCCTGGCCCATCAGCGCCGCCCACCGCTTGCGCTGCGGCTCGGTCAGCCGCTTGCCGATGTGCTCCGAGATCATGTGGGTGTAGCCACCGTACCGCTCGGTGTAGTTGGTCGGACCGCCGAAGACCTCGGCCAGCCAGGTCGCCACCCGCTCCGGGTGGTCCGGCCGCATGTCCGCGAACAGCCGGGTCAGCAACTCGTCCTGGGGGACGTACTTGCCGTAGAAGATGCGGGTCATCCGGCGTAGGGCGGGCAGGCCGCCGGCCCACTCGAACAGCGTCGGGTCCTGGTCCTTGGACAGCACCGGGTCGTGGAAGTCGGCGTACCAGTGCATGCCGCTGCAGAACGGCTTGTTCTGCGACTTGCCGCACCGGCAGAGGCTGTAGTGCTCGTAGGAGGCGCCCTCGTTGCGGGCGACCGCGGTGCCGTCCCGCTCGGTGAGCGGGATCCCGCCGGTCACCCGGTACGGCCCGTCCTGGGAGACCTCGATGTTCGGCGCCCGCTCCTGGTCGACCACGTTACGACTCTCGTCGTCACCCCTCAGCGCCATGCTGAGCGCCCCGGAGGGGCACGCCCGCACCGCCTGGGTGATCTCGTCCAGCCGGCCGCCACTGGGCAGGACGAAGGGATCCTCGCCGAGCCGGAAGACGCTGGCTAGCCGGTCGGTGCAGAAGCCCGAGTGCGCACAGGTGCCCCGGTTGTCGAAGATGGTCACCTGCAGGCCGGTGTAGGTGTCCCGGTGGTCGGGCACCCGGGCGGCTTCCTTGCCGTCGGTGAAGCCGGTGCGGGCGTGCGCGCCGTCGCAGAACGGCTTCGTCGCCGAGGCGCCGCAGCGGCAGAGCGCGAACTGCGGGGCCACCGGTGCGTCGACGCCCAGCCAGTCGGTCACCTCGTCCACGTTGGTGACCAGGTAGGGGCCGTTGGCGGACGGCTCGATGGTCCTCGGCACGCCGGACATCATCCGGCGCAGCTCGAGAATCCGGTCGGCCCGGGTGGAACGGCCCTGCTCCGGGGCCAGGCGGCAGGCCAGGTCCTGCAACCCGGCGATGACCTCGATCATCTCGGCCGGGCCGCCGGCGGCCGGCCGCATCCTGGTGGCCATCACCGCGAGATGCCACAACGTCTCGTCGACGGGCGTCTCCGTGAGCGGCGCCTCAGCGCGCGGATAGCGGTGGGCGCTGGCGGCGTTGGGGGGGTCCGGCAGGGCGAGGACCTCGCTGAGCGGCCGGAGGACCGAGTGGATCATCCGGTCGGCCACTGAGGCGAGCTCGGCGGTGCCGTCGGCCTCCCGGTCGGCGCGGGCGAGCCGGCTCAGGAGTACCTGGGTCAGCTCCCAGGTGTCGGCGGCCAGGTGCCCGAGCGCGGTGTTCAGCCGGGCCGGCGGCTGCGGTGCCCGGGCCGGGTCGAAGGCGGTGCCGTCCGGGCTGGCCAGCACGGCGTGGTACTCCACGTCCACCGAGGAGACGGGGGAGCCCGGGGCATCCAGATCCACGAGAAGTCCGAGGGCGTCGGGTTCGGCCGGCTCTGTGCCTGCGGCCTCGCTGCCGTCGCCGGACTCGCCGTCGAGCAGGCGGTCGAGCAATTCGACGGTGAACTCCCTGGCCGACGGCTCCCAGAAAATTAAGGATCCCGACTCAATGGTGTCAGTGGATGCCTCCCGCCGGTAGTAATTCACCATGTGTTGTACGGCGGCGGCCCGCAGCTGGGATTTCCACCCCCTTACCACGGCGAGCTGAGAAGTGGTGAGACCGTTGCCGGCGGTGGTGCTGCGCAGCATTGCGGCGGCGGTCCAGCAGGTCAGCGCCGCCGCGGCATCGTCGTCCAGGCCTCGTTCCAGGGTGCCGTCCGTGCTGGTCCGGTGCCCGTCAGAAGAATCCTCGGTCATTGTCATCCCCCTACCCTGGAGATGGTCCCCGTTATCCGGGGGCGCTGCAGGAACTGTCACCAGTGATCAAAGAACAAACCCGACACTAGCAGATTGTCGGTGTCCAGCCACGCCACGTGAACGGCGTTGAATCGATGTGGACGATCGCTCTAACGAGCATTTTCCGCTGTCGGGAACACGACAGCCCTGACCGCCGTGCAGTTCACGGAGGTCAGGGAGGCCGCGCGGTTCAGGAGCGTCCGGAGACCACCCTTCCGGCATCCACTATGGGCTCCATCACCATCGGTTCGGGGGTCTCGGGGACGGTGCGGTGGATGGTTCCCCGGACCGAAGCCAGCGGCCGGGTGCTGCCACCCCGCATCGTGGCGATGAGCTCGGCGCCGATGCTCACCGCGGTCTCGGCCGAATCCGTCGCACCCAGATCGAGTCCGATCGGGGCGGCCATCCGGTCCAGCGCGACCGGATCGGCCCCCTCGGCCAGCAGATCCCGCCGCAACTGCTGCTGCGACCGGCGGGAACCCATCACCCCCAGATACGCCAGCGGCAGGTCCAGGGCCACCAGCGTGGCCGGTACCGCCGTACGTGCCTCGTGGGTCAGCACGCAGACGGCGTCCCGGTCGCCGAGCAGGCCCGCCTCGGCCTCACCGCGCAGATATTCGTCCGGCCAGCCGACCACGACCTCGTGCGCGCCGGGAAAGCGCTTCTCGGTGGCGAACAGCGGCCGCGGGTCGCAGACCGTCACATGGTGGCCCATGAACCGGCCCAGGTCCGCCAGGGCGGCCGCACCGTGTGCACTGCCCAGGATGACCAGCCGCGGGCTCGGCACCCACGACGCGATGAAGAACTCCCGGTCCTCCACCGCCACGGTCGCGGAGGTCTCGGTGCGCATCAACTCCCGCGCCCGTCGTGCCAGCGCGGTGCGCAGGTAGGCGGGGATCCGGGAGCCGACGGCGCCGTCGTCGGTGACCAGCAGATGCCGGCCGAGCAGCCGGTCCGGCGCGCTCACACAGGTCACCACGGATACCGGGGTGCGCTGGGCGACCGTAGCAGCCAGCAGTGAGAGTTCGGGAAACGAGGCGCTGTCGACGCGTTCGACGAAGACGTCGAGGCGCCCGCCGCACGGACGCGACACCGCGAAGACGTCGTCGGGGCTGGCCTCGAAGGTGCCCATCCGGGGGCGCCCGTCCGCCGCGGCCTCGCAGGCCAGGTCGTAGACGGCCGATTCGACGCAGCCACCGGAGATACCGCCGATCACGGACGAGTCGGGGCCGACGGCCATTGCTGCCCCGACCGGCCGCGGGGATCCGCCGCTGGTGCGCACCACGGTGGCGAGCGCGGCGGCCCCATTGCCGCCACGCCACCAGCCGAGCAGGTCGGCCAGCACCTCACGCACGCTGGGCTCCGGCCCTCGTGAGCGCCCGGGCGGCCAGGACCCGGGTCAGATGGGCCCGGTAGGCGGCCGACGCGACGTCGTCGTCGCGGAACCGCGCATCCGGGCCGACGTCGTCGACCGTGCGGCCGGGTTGGGCCGGTGGGTTCTCGGCTTCGAGGATCCGCCGGGGCCACGGGGTCGCCCCGGTGACCGCGACCCGTACCTGGGTGCCGGAGAGGGCCACCGCGACGCCCGCCACCGGGCTCAGCGTGGCCCGGTTGGTGGTGCGTTCGTACACCGTCTGCAAGCCCTCCTCGGGGGCCGGCACCTCCACCGACACGACGATCTCCGACTCGGTGATCACCGGGCCGTCCGGGGTGTAGAAGTCGGTCAGCGCGACCATCTGCGGACCGGTCCGGCCGGCCACCAGGACTCTGGCCCCGAGGACCAGCAGGGCGGCCGCGATGTCGGAGGGGGAGTACCGGTCGGCCAGCGAACCGCCGATGGTCGCCCGGTTGCGGATCTGAGTGTCCGCGATGGCGGTGGCCGCCGCGAGCAGCGCCCCGTAGCCGGGCGGGAGATCGGCCAGGGCCACCGCCAGTTCGGTCAGCGTGGTGGAAGCCCCGATCCGCAACCCGCCGTCCTTCAGCAGGTCGATGCCGGCCATCTCCGGGATCCGGCCCAGGTCGACCAGCAGGTCGGGAGCCGTCCGCCCGAGCTTCATGGCGGTCAGCAGTCCCTGCCCGCCAGAGAGAGCGCGGGCACCGGTCGGCGCGAGCGCGTCCACGGCGTCCTTGACAGAAGTCGGAGCCAGATAGTCGAACTCGGTCATGATCATCGTGTTGATCCCTCGGTGACGGCCGCCCCGGTCATTGCCTGCCACACCGTCTCCGGAGTGAGGGGCATGTCGAGGTGGGTGATACCGAACCCGGCCAGCGCGTCGCAGACCGCGTTGGTGACGGCCGCCGCCACCGGGACGGTGGCGGCCTCGCCGGCGCCCTTGGCGCCGAGCGGGTTGTGCGGAGTGGGTGTCTCGGTGCGGTCGAGCTCGAAGAACGGCACGTCGTAGGCGCGCGGGATCGCGTACTTGTCGAGGTTGTCGGTGAGTAGCGCACCCGTGTCGTCGTAGCGGGCCACCTCCATCAGTGCCTGGCCCACGCCGTGCACGATGCTGCCCTCGATCTGCCCGTCCACGACCAGCGGATTGCCGACCATGCCGACGTCGTTGACCGCGATGTAGCGCACCAGGTCGACCGCGCCGGTGATCTCGTCCACCTCGACGATGGCGACGTGCGCCCCGTACGGGTAGTTGAAGTCGGCCGGGTCGAACACGGTGGTCTCGTCGATGGCCGGCTCCATGCCGGCGGGCAGGTCCCAGCCGTACCAGATGGCCATGGCCAGATCGGAGAAGGCCTTCGACTTCTCCCCGTCACCCGGCACGAACGCCTTCCCGTCCTCGTAGACCACCCTCTCGACCGGTACGCCGAACAGGTGGGCCGCGACCGCCCGCATCTTGTCGGTCACCTTGCGGGCCGCGAGCCGGACCGCCGGGCCGCCGACGCTGAAGCTGCGGCTGCCGTAGGTGCCCTGGCCGTACGGGGCGCGGAAGGTGTCGGAGTGCAGCACCTGCACGGTGCCCAGGTCGACGCCGAACTCCTCGGCGACGATCTGCCCGAAGGTGGTCTCGTGGCTCTGGCCGGTGGTGGTCACGCCGATGGTGAGCGTGGTCTCGCCGTCCGGGTGGACCCGGATGTTGGCGCTCTCCCACGAGCCGCCGAGCATGCCCTCCTTGGCGATCCGGGGCGACGGACCGACACCGCAGACCGCCACGTACGCCGCGATGCCGTAGCCCAGCAGCTTGCCGCGGTCCCGGGCGCTCTGCTTGGCGGTCTGACGCTCGGCGTACCCGGCCTTGGCGAGGGCCATCTCGAGCACCTCGCCGTAGTTGCCCGAGTCGTACAGCCAGCCCATCCGGTTGTCGAACGGCTGTTGTTCCGGCTTGATCGCGTTGAGGCGCCGGACGTCTGCCGGATCCATTCCGACGGCCGCGGCGAACCGGTCGATGAGCCGTTCGGTCAGGAACGTCGCCTCGGCCCGGCCGGAGCCGCGCTGGGCGCCCAGCGGCACCGTGTTGGTGAAGGTCGCGTACACCTCGCAGAAGGCGTGCGGGATGTCGTAGATGCCGGTGATGCTGCGGCCCATCAGGGCCGTCGCCACGCCGGGCCCGATCGTCGACGGATACGCGCCCAGGTTGGCGTAGCTGGTGCACCGCAGGGCCGTGATCTTCCCGTCCGGGGTGCCGGCGATGGTCGCGAACTGCCGGTGGTCGCGGCCCTGCACGGTGGAGCGCATCAGCCCGTACCGGTCGTCGGTCCACTTGACCGGTCGGCCCACCTCCTTGGCCAGGTAGAGCACCAGCGGCATGTCGGGGTAGAGGTAGCCCTTGGTGCCGAAGCTTCCGCCGATCTCCGGGGAGATGATCCGCAGCTTGGTGAACGGGATGCCGAGCACCAGGGCGGCGAGCAGGAAACGGTGGTTGTGCGGGGACTGACTGGTGCCGGTCAGGGTGTAGTCACCGGTCTTGGCGTCGTACTCGCCGAGCGCGCCGCGGGGCTCCAGGGGGCTGTTGATGGTGCGCCGGTTGTGCAGGTCGAGCTCGACCACCACCGGGGCGTCGGCGATCGCCTTGTCGGTTCCGGTGGCGTCGCCACAGGTCCACAGGGCGTTCAGGTTGCCCGGTACGGCGTCGTGCAGTTGGGGCGCACCCTCGACGAGAGCCGCCTCCGGGGTCACGACCGCCGGCAGGACCTCGTACTCGACCTTGACGGCCCGGGCGGCCTCGGCGGCCTGGGCCTTGGTCTCGGCCACGATCGCCGCGACCGGGTCCCCGACGAAACGGACCCGGTCGGTGGCGAGCGCGGTGCCCGCGCCGGGCAGGCCGTACGGATGGGGTGGGAAGTGGCTCTCCACCCCGCCGGGGACCCAGATGCACGGCAGCGGCATCAGGTGGCCCTCGAGATCGGGACCGGTGACGATCTTCAGTACGCCGGGCATGGCCAGCGCGGCGGATGTGTCGATGGATTTGATCCTCGCGTGGCCGTGCTCGCTGCGCAGCAGTTCCATGTAGACCATGCCGGGCCGGACCAGGTCCGCCGTGTAGTCCCGTTCGCCGCGCAGCAGGGCGGGATCCTCGCGGGGCTTGACCGAGGCCCCGAAGACCTTCTCACTCATCGGACTGAGCTCCGCTCTGACCGGCGACCGAGAGGACGGCCCGGACCACGCTCTGGTATCCGGTGCAGCGGCAGAGGTTGCCGGCCAGTTCGCGCCGGACCTTCTCCTCGGTGAGCACCTTCTCGTCGGCGAGCAACTGCTGCAGTGACAGCACCATGCCCGGTGTGCAGAAGCCGCACTGGACACCGTGCTGCGCCCACAGGGCCTCCTGCAGGTCGCTGAGGCCGGTCGGGGGGTTGGCGCCCTCGATCGTGGTGACCTCGGTCCCCGCGGCCTGGACGGCCAGCATGGAGCAGGATTTCACGGGCCTGCCGTTGAGCAGCACGGTGCAGCTTCCGCACTGGCCGGTGTCGCAGCCGACTTTCGCCCCGGTCAGAGAGAGATCCTCCCGGAGATAGTCGACGAGCAGAGCCCGAGGTTCGACTTCGGACTCGACGGCTCGTTCGTTCACGGACAGGGAGAGGCGCATTCCGGACCCCCATATCAGGCACGGGAACACATGCCCGACAGTGGATCTGACGTCGCGGCACATGGTCGATTGAAGACTTGTGCTTAGCGACGCTAGGTGAGCTGCCATCTACCCCGAGTCGCCGCCGAGAGCTTCACGGTGGTCCGGGCAACTAGCCGTTCCGGCTCCGTCAAGTCAGGTCGATCTTTTCCCGGCATAGCCGCGCAGTCCCCGCCGCCGTCCGGGGGACCGGCTGCGGGGACGCTCGTACGCCTAGCGTTGGGCCGCTGCCACCGCGGCCTTGATGGCGGCGACGCCCGCCGGGATGCTGACGGTGGAGCCGTTGCCGCCGTAGGGCGGCCCGTACGCGGGCCGGCCGGGCTCCAGCCGCCAGCTCTCCGACAGCGGGCCGATGTCCACCGTGTCGTAGCCGATCGTGTCGAGGAACGTCGTCACTGTCCGCTTGGCCTCCGCGTCGTCGCCGGCGATCGGCAGGGCGGTGCGGTCCGTGGCTCCGGCCGGGCGGGGCAGGCTGGCGAGGTGCCGGAAGAAGATGTTGTTGAAGGCCTTCACCACCGTGCTGCCCGGCAGGTGCCGCTGCTCGAGCTCGGCGCTGGTGAGGGAACCGTTGTCGATCTCGGCGAACTGCCCGTCGCGCGGGGGGTAGTAGTTGTTCGTGTCCAGCAGCACCTTGCCGGTCAGCTCCTTGGCCGGCAGGTCCGCATGCGCCTTGAACGGCACACTCACCACCACGAACTCGCCGGCCTCGGCGGCTTCTGCGGCGGTCGCGGCCCGGGCCTTCGGACCCAGTTCGGTGACCAGACCGGCGAGGGTCCCGGGGCCACGCGAGTTGCTCAGCACGACGTCGTAGCCGGCCGCGACCGCGAGCCGGGCCACTGTGCCGCCGATCATTCCGCTTCCGATAAAGCCAACAGTCGTCATGTCCGGACCAACTACCGAACCCCCTGCGCATTTCGGCCCCGGCGGAAATGTGACCTCGGTCATACGTGCTTCTGGTAGTGCGGACGGGGCGATACCGGTCTCCTGTACCAATGAGGACAGAGATCACGCCGGTGGACTGGGACGAGGCCCGGGCTCTGATGTACGAGGCCGGCCTGGCCGCCGCGGGCACGGCCGAGAGCATGCCGCTGAGCGCCGCCGACGGTTGCACGCTGGCCGAACCGCTAGTCCCGCTCAGCGAGTTGCCGGCGTTCTGGACCTCGGGCGTCGACGGGTGGGCCGTGCGCGGCCCGGGGCCGTGGCGCCCGGTCGGCCGCGTCCTGGCCGGCGACACGCCGCCGCCGCTGACGGAGCCCGGCACCTGTGTGGAGATCGCCACTGGTGCCATGATTCCTTCCGGGGTTGAGGCGCTGGTCCGGATCGAGGAATCGGCTCGCGGCGCCGATGGCCGGGTCGACGGCACGCTGCGCCCGGAGCCGGAGTGGCGCCTGCCCGGCGACGAGGCGCATCGGGGCGAGCAGCTGTTCCCGGCCGGCACCCCGGTCGACGCCGCGGTGCTCGGCATGGCGGCTACCTGCGGCCACGACCTTATTTCTGTACGCCCGCAGCCCAGCGCCGCTGTGCTGGTATTCGGCGACGAGTTGCTCACCAGCGGCCCGGCCGGGGGCGGCCGGGTGCGTGATTCGCTTAGTCTGCTCGTGCCGCCCTGGCTGCGCCGGTATGGGGCCACTGTGGACTCATTGGCGGTCCGAGGACCGGTGCAGGACACGCTCGCGGCTCACGTCGAGGCGATCGAGGGAGTCTCGCGATCGCCGACCTCGTGTGCACGAGCGGCGGGACGCGGTTCGGCCCTGTCGACCATCTGCACCCGGCCCTCGATGCGGTCGGCGCCGAGTATCTCGTGAACACCGTCGCCGTGCGGCCGGGCTTCCCCATGCTGTTCGCCCGGGCGCCGGGTCCCGACGGGCGGCCGCGCTTCCTGGCCGGGCTGCCGGGGAACCCGCAGTCCGCCGTCATCGCCCTGGTCTCGCTGGTCGCGCCGCTGCTCGCCGGGCTGCAGGGCCGGAGTCTCCCAGCCTTGTCCGAAGTGGAGGCCGCCGCCTCGGCTTCGTGGTCCGCGAGAACGAGGACGCTGCCTGGGAGGCGGCGGCGCGGCTCTACCCCGACGACGCCCGGCAGCGGATCGCCAGCCGGATGTTCATGTCCCAGGCGGTCTCCAGCGAGCACGCCTCCAGTTACGCCCTGGCGGTCGAGGCGGACGTGCACGACGAACGGCTCTGGGTGGGCGCACCCAACCGCGGCATCGAGGCGTCGAAACTGGTCGGCTCGGTACGGCAGGTCGCGGCCTGGCTGAGCTCCTGCCGCCACCTCGGCGTCTCCGATCCCATCGTCGACCTCGTGCCCGACCCGGCCGAGTACCACCTGGTCGGCGACGTACTGGCCGCGGTCGCCTGACCTGGTCAGCGTGCCGTGCGCAGATGCAGCCGGACGATGTAGCGGCGCCGTTCAGCCCGGCGAGATGCCCGACCGCCGGCGGCCGCTCCGGTGCGTCGCCAACCCGGGGCTTGACGAGCTGATTCCACACGCGGGCGGCCAGGCGAACGTCAGGGCTGCCCAGCCCGTCAGCCGGGGTCTCGAAGCGACAGGCACACCACCGCAGCCACCGCTGGTTGCCCGTCAGCTGTGACAACACCGCTGCCAGTTGCTCCATCGACGGCTTGCCGCCGGTTGTCATACCGAACAGGAACAACGTCAGCGCGAGGACGCCTTCGGCCGTACTGAGTTACTGCTCGCGAGGCCACGTGAGGCCCGCGACCAGGTCTTGAGCCCGGCACTCGGCGGTGAACCAGGCCAGGGGTACTTCGTCGACACGCGTCGGGTTCACCGAGCGCTCCTCCCGGTCTTCGGTTGAGGTCTTCCTGGACGACGACCGGGGCCGGCACGCTAGGTGCCGGCCCCCGTGGTGCGGCGGGCGTCACTCGCCCTTCTTGCCGCTCTCCCGGGCCTTGCTGCCCAGCGCCGTGGCGATCCGCTCGAACTGCGGATCCACGACGATCTGCTCCAGGCTCCGCGGCAACGGCATCCGCCAGTTCGGATACTCGTCGCTGGTGCCCGGCAGATTCGGCTGCCGCACCTCACCGAGCACGTCGTACATCGACGCGAGGACGAACCGGCTGGGGGTGCCGGCGAGGAACTCGTGCATCGCGACCACGATGTCCTCGTTCGTGCTGGCTGCGGTGATCAACCCGTCGGCGGTCAGCCGGGCCAGCAGCTGGGCCCGGTCCAGATCGGCGGCGCGCTGCTCGTCCTCGACACTGTCGGCGAACTGGCCCAGTTCCGCACGGATGCGGACCTGCTCGCCGACCAGGAAGCCGGGCGCGGTCGGCAGATCGTGGGTGGAGATGCTGGCCATCGCGTTGCCGGGATACGCGGCCGCCGGTGCGTACCCGCCCGCGGGATCGGTGTCGTCGCGGGTGAACCACAGCACGGCCGAGCCGAGCATGTTCATCCGTTCCAGCCCCTCGGTGACCACCGGCTCCACAGTGCCCAGATCCTCACCGACCACCGTAGCGCCAGCCCGCAGAGCCTCCAGCGCCAGGATGCCCAGCATCGCCTCCGGGTCGTAGTGCACATACGTGCCGCCGTCCGCGTGCTTGCCCGGCGGCACCCACCACAGCCGCCACAACCCGGCCACGTGGTCGACCCGCAGGCCCCCGGCCCGCCGGAAGATCCGCACCAGCATGTCCCGGTAGGCTGCGTAACCCGTCTCGATCAGCTTGTCGGGCCGCCAGGCGGCCAGCCCCCAGTCCTGCCCCAGCTGAGCCAGCGCGTCCGGTGGCGCCCCCACGTGCACTCCGCGGGCCAGCACGTCCTGCAACAGCCAGCCGTCGGCCCCGCTCGGATCGATACCGACGGCCAGGTCGTGCACGATACCGACCGGCATCCCCCGCTCCCGGCCGGCCGCGTTGGCCGCGGCCAACTGCTGGTCGACCAGGTTCTGCAGCCACACGTGAAAGGCGATCCGATCACTTGCGTACGCGCGGACCGCCGGCGAATCCGGGTGCTGCCATTCGGCGGGCCACTCGTGCCAGTTCGTCCCGTGCTCCTCGGCCAGCGCGCAGAAGACGGCGAAGCCGGTCAGCTCCGGGTCGGCGCCCAGGTCGACGTCGCCGGCCAGCGGCCAGAGCAACTCCAGGGCGGCCCGCTTGGCCTGCCAGACGGCGCCGTAGTCGATCAGCCCGTCGGCGGCCACGCCCGGCTTCAACGCGTCCACTCGCGCGCGCAGCGCCGCATCAGCCCTCTGATACGCCTCGGTGTCGGCCACCCGCAGATAGAGGGGATTGGCGAAGCGCCGGCTGGACGGCGAGTAGGGCGACGACGGGATCGGCAGCGTCGGGGTGACGGCATGCAGCGGGTTCAACAGAACGAGCCCGGCCCCCTGACTGTGCTCGACGAACGTCCGCAGGTCACCGTAGTCGCCCATGCCCCACGAACCCGCCGAGTGCAGCGAGTAGAGCTGCAGCATCCAGCCCCAGATCTTCGGCGGCTCCGGCAACTCGGTCGGCACCACCACCAGAGTCACGTCCTGGCCGGCACTGACAAGCCGATGCCAGCCCAGCGGCAGATCATCGGGGACGGCCGTGACCTCCCGGGTCGCACCGTCCTCGAGGGTGATCGTCCCCGGGGCCGCGAGCTCGCGCCCGGACCCTTGCCGGACGATCACCGTCCCGGGCAGCCGCTGCTCAGCGCGGGCCTTCTTGACCGCGGCCAGCGCCCCGGTGACGGCCGCCGGCGTCGTCGCGTCGACCCCCAGCAGCCCGAGGACGCCGATCACGGACTCGGCGGACACCTCTTTGCGCCTCTTACGCCAATCCTCGTACCAGGTGGCGACCCCGTGCGCCTCGGCCAGTGCCTCGAGCTCCGCGTCCATACTGCCCCTCCGCCGCTGGTTGGGTACTCCCATCAACGCTGCTCCGGCCGCGCGGGCCGGGCAATCGGGCACTGTGTGAAGACAACGCACTCCAGGCTCTGTCGACCACGTACTCCGGGCAGTCGAGCCGCGCACTTACGCACCTCGACCGCCACCGCCCAGAAGCCCGCCCAGGACAGTCCCGTGATGCCTCGCACCGGTAGGACCCGGCTGGACTACACGTAGTGCGGGCGGAGAGCCGCATCGGAGCACCGCACCTCCGGGAGCGTCGCTACGGTGGGGCGGCCCTTCCGAACGCGACGATAGGAGCGGTCTCGTGACGACCATCGGTTTCATCGGCAGTGGACACATCGGTGGCACCGTGGCCCGGCTCGCGATCGCCGCCGGCCACGACGTCGTGCTCAGCAACCAGCACGGCCCAGAGACGCTGCGGGCACTGGTCACCGAGCTTGGACCGCACGCCCGGGCCGCCACCGGCAGCGAGGCCGCGCAGGCCGGCGACCTCGTCGTAGTGACCATCCCATACCGCGCCTACCCGCAGGTCCCGGCCGGCCCGCTGCGGGACAAGATCGTGATCGACACGACCAACTACTACGCCCGCGACGGCCGCGTCCCCGAGCTGGACAGCGACTCGAACACCTCCAGTGAGCTGCTGCAGGCCCACCTGAGCGGGTCGCGCGTCGTGAAGGCGTTCAACACCATCGCCGCCGGCCGCCTGGCCGTGCTCGGGCGCCCGGCCGGGTCGGCCGACCGCACCGCCATCGGCATCGCCGGGAACGACGACAAGGCCAAGGCCCCAGTGGTCGCGCTGCTCGACTCGATCGGCTACGACAGCTACGACGTGGGCCCGCTCGCCGCCAGCCGCCTGCTCCAGCCGGGCTCACCCGCCTACAACCACCCGGCCACGGCCACGGGCATCGCGAAACTGATCGGCGCCGCGCGCTGAATCCAGGGAAGCAGACCGGCTCATAGTGCGGGCCGGGACCAGATACGGAGAGGGCCGAGCGGTTCGAACCCCAACTGCGGCGCGTCCCCGAGTTGCTGGTCGTAGCCGACGATCGCCCGGTCGGGGAACGCGGCGGCGATGGCGGCCACAGCCGGCGCCCACGGGCCCCGCAGGTTCGACTGGCCGACGACACCGCCGCTGAGATGGGCGAGGCTAAGGGATACGACCCGGCTATTGGACCCGCGCCTCGGCGGCCGAGTCGTGACCTGTCCTGCTGGTCTCGGCGACGAACGTGGCCGTCGATAACGCCCTACGCGGCGTCCTGCGCCACCGCCGCACGGGCGACCTCGTGCGCGTCGGACCCTGCGCCGCCAGGCCGGTGGCCTCGCCGCCTCCAAGATCGCCTGGCCGGCTTCGACCCCGACGACCACGTCCATCTCCGGAGGCTGATCGAGACGAGCGACCGGACCCCGCACCTCGCCACCGCTGAGGCCTCGCCCCGGCCCACCGATGCCCAGCGCGCTGCTGTCTACCGCGCTGCTCGCGCGGCGCCGGCACAAGCAGCTGCTCGTCATGCGCGCCGAGGAGGCCGCCCCCGACAGGTAGGCGCCACCCGCGTGAATGACTCCTGCCAAGAATGCCAAAACATTAAGCACACAAGCGAAGCCTCAAAAGTGCGGCATCATTGCCAGCTAAGGGATAACCAACACCCCATCGGGGCCGGCCTTCGGCGCTGCCCTGTGTCGAGCGCGACCCGGAAGTGACGACGGCCGCCCGGCATCATCAATGTGGACCGGTAGCCGACTGCGTAGCGCGCGCAATCCTCGCTGCGCCGACCCGGGCTTTGCCATGCCGCCACGTGTCGATGACCGGTTCGCCGGTGAAGGGCTCGTCATCGGTCTCCAGTTCGAGATGCCGCTGACGCCGAATTGTCTTCCAACGTGACCGCCTGCCCGTTGCACACCGCCACCGTCCCATGATCACGCAGGTAGACCCTGACCTGACCGGCGGAAATGCGCTGTCGAAACGGGTCGGCCAGAACAGCAGTCGTGATGGAGTCCAAGACGCGATCTTCGCGGACATACAAGGTGCGGTGTTGCCCCGGAGAGACCGGGGTGGCGCTGGTGTAGCCGTGCCGGCAGCGGTACCAGGCGCGCCCGTGGGCCCAGTGCGAGATCATCCGCCGGCCGCAGTAGCCGCACAAGAGAACACCGATCAGTCGGTAGTGACGGGGTATGCCGTCCGCCGGCTGAGGGAGTGCGTCGACGTTCTGAGCGGCAACGAAGTCGGCTTCGGTGACCAGCGCCGGGCCGGCGGTACCATCCCGTTCACCGATCCGGGTGAATTGGCCCGCGCGGCGGCGAAGAGCCGGTTGCAGGATACCCGCAACCAAGTGAAGAGCGCCGGCGGGGCGGCCACGACCAAGGTCGGCGCGGCTCGTGATAAGGCGCCGAAGCAGCCGGGAGTCTGGAGCAAGGTCGGCGACTTCTTCTCCGATGTCGGGGCCGACCTGGAGAAACGCGGGCGCCCACGTGATCAACGGTGCCGCGTCGCTCGGCAACGCCGGGATCCATCACCCGGGTGATGTGGCCCTGGCCGCCGCGGGCGCCGGCCTGATGATCGTCGGCGCGGGCGGTGACGCGGGTGGCCTGGTCCTCGATGCGACCGGCATCGGTGCGGTGGCCGGCGTCCCGGTCAACGTCGTCTCCACCGCCGCCGTGGTCGCCGGCGGGACGATGGCGGTCGGTGGTCTGGGCGATCTGATGATGCACGCGTCGAGCGACGACCAGGCCTCGCCGGCGCGCACCGACCACACCGGGAGCACCGCCGCGCGGGATGTGCATGGTGTTGACCGCACCGGCATGCGCGAGGTCGACGAGCAGCATGTGTGGGACAACGGCGACATGTACATCCAGGATGACGGCTGCATCGTCAAGGTCCTCGACAACGGCAACGGCACCTACGATGTCGTGGTGCGCGACATGAGTAATCCCAGCGGGAAGCCGGTGACTTCGATCAAGGACGCCACCCAGAACTATCTGAACAACAAGATCGACAGTGGGAAATGGGAATGAGCCCCGAGCGGCGGGAGTGGACCGGCCCGGTCACGACGCGTCTGCGCTGCTGCGTCTGCGGCGACGACACCGACGGCGCCGACGACTACGTCGTGCTGGCCTTGACCGCGGCGCCCAGCGACGCCATCCAATACCTGGGTGCCCACGCCGGTCACCTCAGCGGCGCTCTCGCCGCGCGCTTCCACCTCGACGGCTACCCCGGGGGCGACCGGTGAGCGCGGAGTGGACCGGCCCGGTGTCCGAACGCATCCGGTGCTGCATCTGCGGTGACGACACCGCCGGCGCCGACGACTACGTCGTGATCGGCGTCATCACCGAACGGAGCACCGGCGAGATTCAATACCTCGGAGCCCACGCCGCCCACCTGGAAGGCGCGATGGCCCGCGGCTTCACCGTCGAGGTCACTCTGATGTGACACGCCGTCGACCGACGGCGTGTCACGGCACGCATGCCAGTTCCTTAGCCGCAATCGGGGGTTATTCGTTGCCCGCCGCGGCTGTGGAATCGTTAGTAGAGAGCTGGCCGCTGGGTAGTTCCGTCGGGGTTCGCTCGGGTTCCGGTTCGGCGGCTACGGTTTCGAGGGTGACGCTGACCGGTGTGCACACGACGGTGATCCCGCGCTCGCGTTGCTGACCGGCGAGTTCCGGGGCACTGAAGCCGGCAGCATCAGCACCCGTCAGGTGGGCCAGACAGAATGATGGGTCTGGTGTTGCCGTGCCGCTGCCGGTCGACGCCGGCAGGCACGCGCCGTGAAGTCTGCCCTGGTCAACCCGCCCGGCCTGCACGACGCTACGAACAACAGCCACCTGGATCTCCCGAGGAGATCGCCTCTCCTCAGAGTGATCAGATTGCCGCTCCGTGCCAGTCCCCCCGCAGGAGCGACTGAGCCCGAAGCAGACGTTAAACGCGAAGCCCAGTCTTTGATGACCTGGCGGCCGGACCTATTAGGTCGACCCCGCGCCACGCCGCCACGTGAAACGCGGCCGGCCCAGCCTCGCGGGCGGGCGTCTTCGCGTTTGCCGTGAGCACCGGACAACTTGCTCGATTTATCTTTGCCTGATTCCCGCAGCCACCCGAATGAGCGAGTGTTCTCGCCCGGTTCGCCCGCTTATTGCACTAAATTGTCGGGATGCGTATCAGGCTGATGATCATTGCCGGCGCGGTGGTTTCGGTCGCCGCAGCCACCGCTGCTATCGCCTCGCCGGCCACGTCCGCGCGTGGCAGATCGGCACTCACCACGCCGGCGCCTGTAACCTCGGTCCGCGGCACATCGGCGCAAGGCTCGCCGACCTCCACTGCGGCGCCGGGTCACAGCAACCCCGATCACGGCAGGCCGGGCCACGTCAAGGTGTTCACCCTGACCGTCCACGACAACGGCAAGACCATCCGCGTGTCCCCAGGGGAGCAGATCAGGATCACGCTCGCGGTCGACCTGAAGCAGAATCCGGACGCCTCCACCTGGTGGCACGCCGTCACCCAATCGGGTGGCGCGCTGAAGCCGATGCCCCAGACCCTGATGGCCGCGCGCGGCGTCACGAACGCTCGTTACCAGGCGATCGCCAAGGGCAGGTCCATGTTGTCCTCGTCTCGGGCGGTCTGCCCGTCACGCTCGGGAGCCCCGGCCTGCCATTCGATGCAGGGCTGGCAAGTGAAGATCACCGTACGCTGACGCTCGGAATCTCGGTCGGCGCCTGGGAATCACGCGTTGTCGAGGCGGCCGATTCAGGGCGCAACGCTGCGGTCTGAGCGGTCCAAAGGGACGGCGGCAGCGCTCCGTCGAAAGATTGAAATCTACAATTTTCGGCGGCGTATCCACCGGTCGCCGTGTCGAGGGTGTCACCGTCAAGGCCGGTTAGAACCCGCCGGAAGGTCCGTTCACTGGGCACCCAACGCGACCATCACCACAGTCGGGTGTGGGCACCAGGCACCGATGGAGGACCCGACGGTTCTCGCCTAGATCCTGCGCGACTTCGTCGGTCAGTGAAGGCTCGCGGAACGGGCGGCGCGGCCGGCCCCTGATGGTGGTTCGGCGCCGTCAAAAGCGTCGCCGGGCTCGGATCCAAGCGGTTCTACCAGCGCTGCACGGACACCGTGGGCAAGTTGTCCGGGCCCGGGCCAAGCGCGTCTACGACGCCTACGTCCACCTGCCGGTCGAGTTCGACATGGACCCCGACGGCCACCGCCCGGTGTCGGAGAAGTTCCGCCGACTCTCCGACGAACTGCTCGTCGGCGTGCTCGAGGAGATCGGTCTGCCGTACCACGTCGTCGGGGAAAGCGATTCCCGAACGGCTGGAGAGTACCTCGGCCGTCGGCCTCCTCGCGCCGCTTCGTGATGAATCCGATCTGCTCGAGTTCCCTGACCGCGGCGCTCAGGCCGGCGTGCGGCAGGCCCGTACATCAGCCGCGTCGCCGGCGGTCGTACCGGGATGCCCTTCGATGTAACGCACGTCCTGAACGTTGGAGGGCGTCAGCGAGGTTGCGTCCGTTCATTCGTCTCGCGGAGACGGATCTCCCGGGACACCGTCGGAGGAGCTCGGCGAGATAGCTCGTCCGACACTTTGTCAGCGTTGCGCCTCCTCGGTGGATTGGGCTGATATGTGTAGTACATGAAGAATTCGACTTCAGCGGGTGTCCCGCTGACTCGGCGGCGAGTGCTGGGCACGGCGTCTGGTCTACTGATTGCCGCGCCCGCCACTGCGATCCTGTCCACATCCGGCGCTGCCGCGGCCGCTTCCTCCGTCTCCTCGCCGGCCGCAGCTTCCCTGCCGGTCGGTGACATCGAGCGGATCCTCGGAGCGCGGGGCCGTGCCGACAACGGCGTGCTCGACGTCGACATCTCCCGCGACGACATCCAGGCGTCGCTGCGCGGCATCCGGTTCCTGCCGGGCTTCCAGATCCAGCACGAGCTCTACTTTCAGGCCCTCGACGACGGGCGGGCGATCTGCAACGGCGACCTGGCCATCCGCGCTACCGAGACCCAGCAGGCGCTGGACGCCTTCCTCGCCGCCGACCTGGTGGTACAGGCCTTCCATCAGCACTGGTATGACCTGCAGCCACAGGTGTGGTTCATCCACTTCCGCGGCCTGGGCACCCCGGTCGACCTGGCCCGCCGGATCCGGTCGGTCATCGACCACACCGCTACCAAGCTGCCGCAGCCCTCGCCGAGTAACCCGCAGACCACCTTGCCGTCGAAGCGCATCGCCAAGGTTCTCGGCGGCGATGCGACCATCGGGGAGAACGGCATCGTCACCGTCGACGTCCCGCGCATCCGCGGCGTACGCCTGGACGGCATCCCGGTGCGGCCCCAGTTGAACCTTGCCACCAGCATCCAGTTCCAGCCCTTGGCCGGTGGCCGGGCGGTTGCCATCCCGGACTTCTCGATGGCTGCCGACGAGGTGCAACCGGTGCTTGCAGTCATGCGGCGAGCCGGCTGGGACGTCGGATGCCTCTACAACCAGGAGACCGGCGAGCAGCCGCAGCTGTACTTCAGTCACATGGTCAAGGCCGGCGACCCCCTCGCCCTCGCCGCGGAGATCCGGGCCGGCCTCGACAAAACCGCTTCCGTACGCGCGTAGCCCCGCAAGGGTGCGCGCTGCCCGGTCGCCGCCTTCACAGTCGGGGCGTTGCGGATCCGTCTGGGTGGGAAACCTGAGGCGGTGAGTGTTGCAGCGCGCCGTGCGGGCAAGGCTGGGAATCGCTGCTGCCGGCGGTCGAGGTATGGTCCGACGGCATCGACCGGGCGGCGATCTGCCATCGCCGCCTGTCGGTGGCCGGCTGCTGCTGACCCCGCACCTCATGTTCTCCTCCGGCCACCATCCACCCCGTCCGCGGAGGTCGCCGCGCCCAATGACGCACCCCAGTGGCGGCGGCCCGCACGTCGGGGGGCTGCTGGCCAGGTCGGCGTGTGGGGTTTGCTCGCGCTGGCCGTGTGGGCGATCGCGCCGCGCTGGCGCACCATGCTTCCGTGGGCAGGCTCGTACCTGGCCCGCGCCGCCGACCGCCTCAGCGAGCGTCCCGCGGTGGACCGCGGGCTGGCCGCGCTCCGGTGGGTGTTCGGCGGCTACGAACGCTGGCGGTCGCTGCACCTAGGCCGCGGTCGGCCTGCCGTTACATGCTTTCGAACGCGTAGTTCGGGTGAGGCACGGACCGTCGCCGCGCGCATCGAGCAGATGGCACAGGTCATCGGCGCGGCTGGCGGTGATGCTCATGCGGTGCCTGATCGGCCGGAGCCGGGCCGGCGGGCGGCCGCATCGACCAAGAAGGGGCTATGACGGGGCCGCGTCGTGCGGAGGTCGCGGAGGCGGGCCTTGCTCGTTGCCGTTATCGCGGCGTCGGGCTGAGCCGGCCAAGCGAGCCGGGTCGGTCTTCGCCGGGTGCTGTGGCACCGGGCCGGTGGTGGAAGTAGCGGGGTTCGGTGCGCCAGGGGCCGGCCTGTCCGAGCAGCAGCACGGCGGCGCCGGCGGCGACGGCCATGGTCAGGACCAGTGTCGTGACCCGCAGTGCCCGCCCGGGGACGGGCCTGTGTGCCGCGGCGGGCAGCATCAGCCGCAGCGCGGGGATGGCGCGGCCGAGCAAGTGCAGGCCGGTGGCTGTGGCCCAGACGAGGAACGATGCCTTGTGCCACGTGAGCAGGCTGGGGAAGCCTGTTCGAGAGGCGGCCGGGCCGGCGAGGATGAGCGCGACGCCGGTGCCCAGGACGGCCAGGGTGGAGACCACGACGAGCGGTCCGAGCAGACGCAGGAGCATCGGGGGCGGCCCGGACCGGCGGTAGGGCTGGTTGCCGAGGTAGTAGCCGATCATCCGCCAGCCGGTGCTGCCGGTCTTGAGCAGAGCCGGCGGAAGCAGCAGCGTGCCGATAACGACGTGCCAGCTGAGCAGGCCGTGCACGTCGAGCAAGGTGACCAACTCGGCGAGGAACAGGATTAGCAGGACGAGGCCGGTCCAGGCGGTGAGCTTGGCGTTGCCGGCCGGGCCGCCGGTGCGGCCGAGGGCTTCGTCCGGGCGGTGGCGGCGACCGGTGGCGGCAGCTGCGGCTTCGACCGTCAATGTTCGTACGTTCATCGGTGGTCCTCCGTGGGTGTTGATGGTGAAGGGCTGCCGTGGGGTCAGTGGCCGTCGGTGCGTTCGAGCCGCAGCGCGAGGGTGGGGCAGTCGGCGACGGCTCGGGCGGCGTCGCCGGTGAGCCGGCGGGGAACGGCGGTCGCGGCGAGCACGGGATAGCCCCACTCGTCAAGGTCGATGAGCTCGGGTAGCAATTCGGCGCAGATGCCGTGGGCCGCGCAGGCGATCGGGTCGACGCGCAACCGGCGGCCGTTCATCGCCAACCGGCCGGGGTGGGATCGCCGGCCGCGGGCAGCGGCAGCCAGGGCTGTGCGCTGCCGGGGCAGCGCCGGCCGTGCTCGTGGTCATCGAAGTCACGGGCGAAGGTGTCCAGGGCGCCGCGGACGAACCGGGCGAAGCCGTCCGGGTGTCCGCAGGCCCCGCGTCCCGGGAGCAGACCGAGCCGGCGCATCAGCCGCGGCATGATCGTGCCCGGGTCGTCGGCGGCGTCCGCCAGCGCCCACAGATCGTGGGCGACGGCCGGGAGTCCGAACATGCAGGGGCCGCACTGGCGTGCGGATTCGCCGGCCAGGTAGCTTGTGATGCGGGCGGTCTCGGTGACCCCGCACACGCCGACCGGCAGGGCGATGATCGTGCCCACCCCGAGCGTGGCCCCGGCCAAGCGCAGGTCGGCATGGTCGAGCGGGACGTCGAGGGCTCGCCCGAGGGGCAGCCACCCGCCGCTGACGCCCCCGATGAGCAGGGCCTGCACTGGCCCGGTCAGGCCGCCCGCCAACTCGAGAACCGTTCGCAGCGGGGTGCCGAGCGCGACCTCGAGCACGCCGGGGTACGCCACCGCGCCGCTGACGGTGACCAGCGTGGTGCCGGGCGAGTCGGCAGTACCGACCGCCCGGAACCAGTCCGGCCCGTACCGGGCGATCAGGGCCGCGTGGGCCAGCGTCTCGACGTTGGCGATCATCGTGGGCCGCCCGTCGACGCCGCGTTCGAACGGCCTCGGCGGCTTGGCGGTCGGGCGGGCGGTGCCGGTGTTGAGGAAGTTCACCAGCGCCGACTCCTCACTGGCGGCGTACCGGCCTGGTACCTCGACGACCCGGATCGTCGTACCTTCGTGTCTCCGTTGCGCTGCGCGCGCCCGCACCCATGGCGCGATCGGGTCACCGCGGTGCAGGCACAGCATGATGTCGTCGGCGCCGAGCGCGGCGGCCACCGTGATCGCGCCGTCGAGCACCAGATGAGGGGCCCGCTCGAGCAGCACATGATCCTTGCCGCTGACCGGCTCTCCTTCGCAACCGTTCGCCAGCACCACCGGCTGGTGGCCAGACGCGGCCACGGCGGCCATCTTGCGTCCGGTCGGAAAGCCCGCGCCGCCCCGGCCGCGCAGGCCGGCCGCGGTGACCAAATCGATTAGGGTCCCGCCGCCGTGTGTCGGCAGCGGCCCGAAGTGAGCTCGGTGCGCGGTCAGGTCCCCGGCGTGCTTCGGCGGCCCGCTCAACAGACGGCTGACAGCCACAGCCACCGGACCGGTCACGACGTCACCCGCTGTCCTTGGCGAGCCTTCGTGTCGGGGTGCACCGCCAGTACGCGCCAGGCGATCGCCCCGGTCACCGCGAGGACGCAGCAGACATCGAGGGCGATGACCCAGGTGGTGTGCCGGTCGGTGGTTCCGGTACCGAGCCCGTGCAGCACGGCGATGGGCCAGCAGGCGTAACTCGCCCAGTGCAGCAGCCGCCAGAGGTGCACGCCGAGGCGCTGCCGCAGCAGGCTGGTGGCCAGCAGCGCGATGAGCAGATCCCCGGCCACCGCTCCCAGCCCCAGCCAGAACGGCCGGTAGACCGAGCCGAACGGCATCACCGCGTCCAGCCAGCCGATCCCGGCGTACGGGTCGATCACCGCCGTGGCCACGTGCACGCTGAGGAAGACCACGGTGATGAGGGAGAGGTTGCGGTGCACCGCCGTGACGACGAACCGCGGCCAGCCGGGGGAGGACAGTCGGCCGGTGTTCAGCGCGCCCAGCACGACGGTGCCGGTCAGCAGCAGGAGCGTGACCAGTCCAGTCGCCCGGCTGCAGTACCACAGTGCTTGCCCGATCATGCGACTGGTTCCTCCGCGGGCCAACCGGCGACCGTCACCACGTCGCCGTCCACGGCGACCAGACGCGCCGGCATCCCACGCTCGCGCAGCCAGCCGGGTGCCGCCGCACCGAGCACGATCGCCGCGGTGCTCGCCGTGTTCGCGTCGACGCAGGAGGCCGCCGCGACCGACACCGTGCGCCAAATCGGTACAGCAGCGTCACCGGTACGCGGATCCACCAGGTGATGCACGGTCCGGTCACCGCGCCGCCACCGCCGGCGCGTCGTACTGGAGGTGGCCAGGCCGCCGGAAGCGATCGCGACCGTGACGGCCGGGTCCTGCTCCGCAGTGCTGTGGTCGTCGCCGATCGCGATCCGCCAGCCGCCGACCGGCGCGTCACCGGCCACCGCGAGGTCACCACCGAGATTCACCAGCACCCCGCAGCCCGCTGCCTCGGCCGCCGCGGCGGCTGCCAGATCGGCGGCCAGCGCCTTGGCGGTCGCCCCGAGGTCCAGGACGACCCCGCGCGGCAACACGACCCGCCGGGACCCGGGTTCGCGGCGCACCCGCCACCAGCCCGGAGCGGGGACGCTCGGCGCGGCCGGCCGCGGATCGCCGCCCCGGATCAACGCGAAGTCCCGGTCGTAGCCCAGCGCACGCACCGCGGCGCCGACCGTCGGATCGACCAAGCCGTTGGTCAGCTCGGCCGCTCGCAGCGCGACGTCGAGCGCCTCGGCGAGCAGAGGGCTGACCGGTGTGGGGCGCCCGGCCCGCTCGTGCAGGAGGCTGATCTCCGAGTCGGCACGAAACCGGCTGCATGTGCGGTCGATCGCGGAAACGATCTCATCGACGGCTCGGGCAGCGGCCGGCAAGCGGCCCGGATTGTCGGTGAGCACCACGGCCGTGGTGCCCAGAGCCGGGAACCGCAGCGAGCCGAAGGCCGGCGTCAGGGTCGTCACGAGCCCCCCGAACCGGCGTGCTGTCCGCCGTTGTCGGCAGGGGCGGGCGGAGTCGTCGGCGGCGCCAGCCGGGGAGATCTCGTCGTTTGCTGCGGGCGCGCGCGGCGCGAAGAAGCCGTACCGTCCGGCACCGCACGACTGGTCCCAGACGCGGCTGGCGTCCTCCCGGCACTGCCGCGGCTGGTCGGGGCGCGTTCGCTACCGTGGGCGGCGGGTGACGCGGCCGCGGGTACCAGCGCCACCACGGCGGCGACGGCGAGGCCAGCCGACCCGGTGGCCGACCAGACTGTCACCCTCCGGATCCGGCGCAGCCCGCGATCACGGACGGCGAACCTGCTGCCCTTGTCAGGTGACATGTGGCGGTCCTCCTCGGGAGTGCCCTGCCGGGGCGGCGGTCCGGCATGTGCTGTTCAGAACCGAGGATGGCTCGCCCTTCCTGAGGATTCTCGAAGATTTCGGCCGCGTTCGGGGATCCGGCGGCCCCTGGGGTGCAGAAACCGTGCCGGCAACGGGCAGACGACCCATGCGGGCGATGGCACGGCCAGTCGCTGAACGGGGCGAACCTTGCCGGACCGCTCGGCGTCGAAGCGATGGCTGCCGAGAGTTCCCAGATCGACACAGTTGGCGGGTCACCTGCACCAGCGAGGGTTACCAGCAGTATCGGCACAGCGTGCTCGACCTCGCGCACTCGGATGGCCGTCAGCCCACCGCGATTTCACCGGCCTCGGTGCAATGAAGCCAGTTCGCCGACGCATGCGGCCATGCAACTGATCCCCGCTGTCAAGGCGGACCGCAAGGTAGTTCTGGGCCTTCACATGCGAGTGTGCAGTCCCGGTCGTTCAGCGCCCGTGCAGCGGCAAGTTGGCCGCCATCAAGCGGTATCCAATCGATTGCGCGGCGGACGTTGTCGCCGGCATCGCAGCCGGCCGGCTGAATTTGGCAGTGGTCCGGCCGCCGTGATGTCCGGCATCCGTACTGTGAAGACGGCGCCCTCGCCCGGAACGCTGTGCGCCTCGATAGTCCCGCCGTGGCCGGCGACGACCTCGCGGGCCAGCGCGAGTCCGAGGCCGAAGCGGCGGTGGTCGTCGTGGCCGCGGGCGAAGCGGTCGAAGATGCGTCGAGCATGGGCGGGGTCGAAGCCGGAGCCATCGTCGCGGACGGCGAGGATGACTTGTCGTGCCGCGGCTTGTGAGGTGAGCTCCACGTGGACGTGACCGCCGGACGGGGTGTGGCTCAGGGCGTTGTCGATGAGCGCGGTGACGACTCGCCGTAGCGCGGGTTCACGGCCGTGGACCACCGACGGCCGGTCGGGATCCGATCTTAGCGCGAGCTCGACATTCTGTGTGCGGGCGCGGTCGGCGAGAGCGTCGACGACGCCCGCCGCCACGACGCCGAGGTCGACCTCCTCGCCGATCGTGGAGCGTTCCGGTAGCTGTGTCGACAGCAGCAGGTCATCGACGACCTCGCCGAGCTGGCGGGTGCCGGCGAGCAAGCGTTCGACGTCCGGCGCAACCTGCGGACCCTGGGCGATCGCTCGCAGGTCACGATCGAGAAGTTGGGCGCGAGTGTGCAATTGGGCGATAGGGGTACGCAGCTCGTGGCTGGCGTCCGCGACGAATCGGCGTTGCCGCGACAGCGCATCCCCGAGGGGTGCGATGGCGCGCCGGGCAAGTAGGTAGCCGACGAGACCGGAGGTCAGCAGGCCGAGCAGCTCCGCCGCGCCGAGCGCGGCGAACAGCCGCCGCCGCTCTGCTTCTTCGCCGGCCATGCTGCCCACTACCTGGACCGTGGCGGTCCCGCGCTGCCGGGTGACGATGAGGTAGTCCGTGCCGTCGACCCGCCGCGCCGCCAGCTCTGCCGGGCCGCCCGCGCGGACCCGGGACACGGCTGCCCGGTCCGGAAAGCCGGCGGGGGCGTGCCGGGTCGTGAACAGTTTCCCGCTGCCGTCCTCGCGGAAGATCCAGCTGTTGGCGGGCGGGTCGACGACGTCGTCCTCAGTGGCGGCGGTCTGCCGCAGGGAACGGGTGACCGCGTTGCGCTGCTCGCGAGTGACGAAGGCGAGAGCCGCGGCGGCCACGATCACCAGGATGAGAGTGATCGCGGCGGTCATCTGCACGGCCAGGGTGCGCCGGGCACGGCGCAGCAGGAGCCGATCGGGATCCGTCACAGGGTGCCCAGGCGGTAGCCGGTGCCGCGGACGGTGGTCACCACGTCGGCACCGAGCTTGCGTCGCAGATAGTGCACGTACGTGTCGGCGAGTGTTTCGGTGGCCGTCTCGGGGAACACGTGCGACACGATTTCCCGGCGGCTGAATACCCGGGCCGGCTGGCGGGCGAGTAGACGCAGCAGGTCGCTTTCGCGGCCGGACAGCGTGGTCGTCGCGCCGAGGGCGGTCGTCACCGTACGGGTGATCAGGTCGAACCGGGCGTCGCCGATGGGCAGTTCCGTCTCGCTGCCGCGGTGCCGGCGCAGCTGGACCCGGACGCGCGCGAGGAATTCGTCGACCTCGAACGGCTTGATCATGTAGTCCTCCGCGCCCCCGTCGAGCCCGGCAAGCCGGTCAGCCAGGGTGCCCTGCGCCGTGAGGATGAGCGCCGGGGCGGACACGCCGCTACGCCGCAGCCGGGCCAGCAGGTCGAGGCCCTCGATCGCGGGCAGACCGCGGTCGATGATCAGAACCTCGTACCGGCGGGTGAGCGCGAGGTGCAGGCCGGTCTGGCCGTCCGGTGCCAGCTCGGCGGCGTAGCCGGCGCCGCGCAGCATCCGCAGCAGCAGCTCGCCCAACTCGCGGTCGTCCTCCACCACCAGGACGGGCGTCATCGTCACGGCGCCAGTGTGCTGCGGCATAGATGAGAAATCTCGAAGAAACGGCCCCAACAGCGTTCAGCGTGTTCGCCGCCTGCGCGTCTTCGGCAGGCCCATACGGGAACCATGAACCCGTTCCACTCGAGAACAGGAACACGGTTATCCGCCAAGGTCCGAGGAACCGCTTAGCGCCTTCGGTCGGCGGGCGGCCGCCGTATGGAGATCTTCAACGGCGTCGACATCCAAGTCCTCGACGCCCTCAACGGGCGCAGCACCAGTGATTACCTCACGCGCGCACAAGCTGGCCAGCCCACTGTCGACGGTCGGGCGACGAAGTCTTCATCGCGCCGGAGATGGCATCGTCACTGATTCCCGCTTCCTTTTAGCGACCGTCGCTGGATTCCGGCATGACCGCCGCGCCGTCGACCACAACGATCGGACGGATGACACCAGGAGCCGAGCGAACAACGGACCCGCTCGATCGGGGTGGGCCGGCTGGTGCGGTCCTTGACCCCGGCAGCGGCTTTCCGGACCGGCAACGCCTGGACTCCCGGTGCTCACGGCATGCCTGATCCCAGGGCAGCGCGACACTTTGCCGGCGGCCTGGTCGGCCTCCATGTATGGGGCCTCCTCCCCGCTCGGGCGGTGGTCACCGCGGAGAACGTTGTCCCACGGTTGCCGGTTGTGCCGGCCTCGCGGGTGCTCGGGGCTTCGCCGCCCCGGCTCACGTTGCTGATGGGTTACTTGCACGTGACGAACAGATTACTCGCAGGCATTGACTGTGACTGATCCACACCGATAGCCATGGGGCAACGTTGTCCCAGACCGCAGTGGCGGCCTGGTCCGAAAGGACAAGACATGGACGAAACTGTCAACTCCGTCCGCCGCCGGCTGGCGACGCGGAAATGGGCGATCGCCGGCGTCGGGGTGCTGGTCGCGTCATTGGCGCTGACCGCCTGCGGCTCGTCGGGGGGCGGCTCGGGCGGCGGGAAAACCGGCGTCTCGTTGATCCTCAAGACCCTGTCCAACCCGTACTTCGTGTCGATGGAGAAGGACGCGAAGACGGAGGCGAGCAAGGACGGCGTCAGTCTGACGGTCGCGGCCGGCAAGACCGACGGCGACACCCAGAGCCAGATCAGCGCCATCGACAACGCGATTTCGCGGGGCGACAAGGGCATCCTCATCACCATCAACGGCGACGCGGTGAACAGCGAACTGGCCAAAGCCAAGCAATCCGGTCTGTTCATCATCGCCCTCGACACGGTGCCCAACCCGGCCAGCACGGTCGACGTCACCTACGCGACCGACAACGAGCAGGCCGGAAAGCTCATCGGCCAGTACACCGCGGCGAAGCTCGCCGGGCAGAAGGCGGTCATCGCCATGCTCGACCTGTTCAACAACCAGGTGGTTTCGGTCGACATCGCCCGCGACCACGGCTTCCTCGAGGGCATGGGCATCGACCCGGGGAGCAAGACCCAGAACGGCCAGGAGGCCAAGACCGGTAACTACACCGCCGGCAAGGGCGGCCAGTACCAGATCGCCTGCCATCAGCCGACCACGGGCGCCATTCCGGGCGGGAAGACCGCGATGGAGAACTGCCTGTCGGCCAACCCGGCGATCAACGTCGTCTACACGATCAACGAACCGGCCGCGGACGGCGCCAACCAGGCATTGGCGGCGGCCGGCAAGAGCGGCGTCACCATCGTGTCCATCGACGGTAGCTGCAACTACGTCAACGGCCTGCTCAAAAACGGCACCATCGCCGCCGACTCGGCGCAGTACCCGGGCAAGATGGCCAGCCTCGGCGTCAAGGCGATCGCCGACCTCGCCAAGGGCGGCGCGAAGCCGACGCTGCCGACCGGTCAGGACTTCATCAACACCGGCACCGCGCTGGTGACGTCTCAGCCGATCAGCGGCATCGCCGGCCAGACTCCGGCCCAGGCCGCGTCGGCCTGCTGGGGTAGCTGACCAGGCCGGTCGGCAGAAGGGAATCATTCCATGGCTCAGACCCTGGAGGAGCCCGGCGCCGCCGAGCAGATCCTCAAACCGAAGGCGACCCCTGGTCGCACCATCCACAACGTCCTGCATCGCCTGCCGGCCCTGAGCCCGCTGCTCGTGCTGATCATCGCCGTGATCGCCTTCGGCCTGGCGAACCCCCGGTTCTACCGGCCGGAGAACCTCTCCATCGTGCTGCAGCAGGCGGCCGTGGTGGGGTCGCTGGCGGTCGGGCAGACCCTGATCATCCTGACCGCGGGCATCGACCTGTCGATCGGCGCGGTGATGGTCCTGGCTTCGCTGATCATGGCCAAGCTGGTTCTCCACCACACCGTGCCCGGGGTGATCGCGCTGCTCTTCGGCGTCGTCGTGGCGCTGCTGGCGGGCACGGTCAACGGCATCCTGGTGACCCGCATCAAGCTGCCACCGTTCATCGTCACGCTGGGCACGCTGAGCATCTTCACGGCGGCCACCCTGATCTACGCGCAGGGGCAGACCATCACGCTGCCCCCCAACACCTTCATTACCTGGACCGGCTCGACCATCTCGCTGGGCCGGTTCCACATCACCATCGGCGTCCTGCTGATGCTGGTGCTGTACCTCGTGTTCGCATACGCGTTGCGGCAGACCGCTTGGGGCCGGCACCTGTACGCGACCGGTGACGACCAGGAGGCCTCGCGCCTGGCCGGTATCCGCACCAATCGCGTCCTGCTCAGTGCCTATGTGGTGGCCGGGGCGGTCGTCGGGATCGCCGCCTGGATCCTCGTCGGCCGGATCAACGGCGCCGACCCGAACGCTGGGATCAACGCCAACCTGGAGAGCATCACGGCCGTGGTCATCGGCGGCACGAGCCTGTTCGGCGGACGCGGTGCGGTGGTGGGGTCGCTGATCGGCGCTCTCATCGTCCAGGTCTTCGACAACGGCCTCGCCCTGGCCCGGGTCGACCCGAACTACCAGGTGCTCGCCGTGGGCATTCTGGTCATCGCCGCGGTCGGCGCCGACCAGTGGATCAGGAGCGTGAAGTCATGACTCAGCCGGTGCTCTCGGCCCGCGGGCTCGTCAAGACCTTCGGCCACGTCGTCGGGCTGGCCGGGGTCGACCTGGACCTCTATTCCGGCGAAGTGCTGGCCATCATCGGCGACAACGGCGCCGGCAAGTCGACCCTGATCAAGTGCCTGTCCGGAGCGATGATCCCGGACGTCGGGACAACCGAGGTCGGCGGCCGCGAAGTGGTCTTCCACAACACCCAGGAGGCACGCGAGGCCGGCATCGAGACGGTCTACCAGACGCTGGCGGTGGCCCCCGCCCTGGATATCGCGAGCAACCTCTTCCTGGCTCGGGAAGAACGCCGGCCCGGCGTACTCGGCTCGGTCTTCCGGATGCTCGACACCGGGGCGATGAAGAGGCAGGCCAAGCAGCACATCGACGATCTCGGCATCACGACCTTGCAGAACATCAACCAGGCCGTCGAGACACTGTCGGGCGGCCAGCGGCAAGCCGTCGCGGTGGCCCGGGCGGCCGCGTTCGGCGGCAAGGTCGTCATCCTGGACGAGCCGACGGCGGCTCTGGGAGTTCGCGAGACCGGCCAGGTGCTCCGCCTTGTGCAGGATCTCCGGACGCGCGGCCTTGGCGTCATCCTGATCAGCCACAACATGCCCAACGTGTTCGAGGTGGCCGACCGGATCCAGATTCAGCGGCTCGGCCGGGTCGCGGGAGTGATTACTCCGCGGTCGCATACGCCGGCCGAAGCCGTTGCCATCATGACAGGAGCGATAACGCTGGAACAGACGACACAACCGGGCCCATGAGCCGTACGGTCCGGCCTGGACCGGTCGTCCGAAAGCCTGACCTGCGGGGTGGCCGCCGTGTGAGCGTGCCACCCCGCGCCGGCCGCCCCGGTTTGCCTCTGTTGGAGGAAGAACGTGTCCCGTCCGGATGCCGGCCCGCAACGCCGCGACCGTCCGACGATGCGAGACGTCGCGGCGCCGGCAGGGGTCGCCAACACGACCGTCTCGCGCGTGTTCAACGCCGTGCCCACGGTCGATCCGGCCCTCCCGGCCACGCGACCGTTCTCCGTCCGAGGTGCGTCAGTTCCAGATGTCCGTGATCGGTGCGGCTGAGCACGAAGCCCCGAGGCAGCTGAGCCCGTAGCTGACCTGGAGGGTCCTCAGCACGGTGTAGTGGGTGATCTGTTCGGCATAGCTGCCGGTCGCCACGTGTGCTCCGACGAAGATGGTCGGGATCCGGTTGTCAGCGCTGCGGTCGTCCTCGTCGAAAGTCACAACCAGTAGGCTGTTGTGCGTTTTGGCCCAGGTCGCGTACGCGTCGAGGTTGTTTTTCACCCACGTGTCGCCGGTCCGGACGCTGCAATCGTGCATGTCGTTGCAGAGATTCGGCACGACGAACGACACCGCCGGCAGCGTGGTGAAGTTGGTCGGGAAGGTGGTGAACCGGACGTTGCTCGACGCCGGCACGGTGGTGAAGTTGACCCACGGGTTGTGCTTGCGGGCGTACCGGCCGGATGTGCAACCGGTGAAGCCGTCCGACGACATGCTCTCCGAGTACCCCTTGAACGTCTTGCCGGCCGCGAGGAGCTGGTGGCCGAGATTCTCCCCGGTGTACGTGTGCGGGCACGAGTCGTCGCTGAGGCCCTGCGTCGAACCGGAGTAGAGGGCGAGATAGTTCGGTTCGCTCGGGTGCGTCACCGCGAACGACTGCGTCATGTTGGCGCCGCCATTGGCGAGCGAGGTCAGATAGGGGGCGCTGGCACTGCCGATGATCTGCCCCTGCGCGTGGTTCTCCTCGATCAGGATGACGACGTGGTCGAAGGCGGGCGCAGTCGCCGCCTCCGCAGGCACAGGACCGGCCACCAGGCCGGTGATCGTGGTCACGACCAGAGCGGCCGCGGCAAGGATGGCTCGCATGGGGAGTCCTTTCAGGAATGATCCGGACGACGACCACCCTCGCAACCGCACAGCGACGTAGCGGGAACGTCCCGTTACGCCCGGAGGCCATCGACGTGAATCATTCTCTACGAGCAGACTCAACGAAGTGGGACAGCCGCGCCTGACCGGCTCAGGTAAGGCGTGGACATCCGGCCGGCTGCACTCGCCTCCGCGATGCGCCGTGTCTATCGGTCGGCTTGCCGCCGGATCGTCTGGTGCGGACCCCGCGAAGTTTCGCCGACGAGAAATTCGCGTACGCGGTCAGGTGAGGACGGCGCCGCCGGTGACCTGGGTCGGGCGGCCAGGCAGGTTCATTCCGGTGAGGAGCCAGCCGATGCCGGTTGAGAAGGTTGTGCGCGGATCGGGGTTGCCGGCCATCCTCAGCAGGGCGGCGGCGCCTTCGGTTTGGTGGACGAAGGAGACGAAGCCGAGGGTATTGACGACGAGGATCGACACCGCGGCGGCCGCGACGCCTGGGCTTGCGCCCGCAGTTTCCAGAAGCGTGCGTACGTCTTCGCGGAATCGGATCGTGTGGGGACCGGGCGGGTGGCGGCGGTCCAGCAGCAGCGGCGCGAGATCGGGGCGAGCGAGCAGTGCGTCGTAGGCGTCCAGCAGCAGGGCGCGCAGGGCGGCGATCGGGTCGCTCGGCGCCGAGGTTGGATTGACCGAGGCAAATGTGTCGTCGGCAAGGGCGTCGAGGAGTGCCGATTTGGTGGCGACCCACCCGTAGACGGCGTTCGGCGCGACGCCGAGTTTTTCGGCCAAGGCTCGGATGGTCAGGCCGTCGAGACCGCGATCGACGATCAGTCCGCGGGCGGTCTCGAGTACGTGCGCGCGCGAGAGGCCCGCATGCTGTCCGGTCATGCGTGTCATCTGGTCACTCCCCAAAAGGTGGACGTCGTACAGCTTGAGGTGTACAACGTACATCAGGGTGCCACTCGACGCCCGCTGAGCCGCGGGAGACCGGCATCATGAAGATCACTGCACTCGAAGAGCACCTCATCACGCCGGCCATTCTGGACGCATGGCGGGCACGGCCCGAGGAGCGGGAGGATCGGCTGGTGGCGGCCCACGGGGAGGGCCCGTTCGGGAGCAAGCTCCGCGACTTGGCGTCCCAGCGGATCGCGGACATGGACGATCAGGGGATCGACGTGCAGGTCCTGTCGGTGACGAGCCCCGGCACGCAGAACTTGACGCCCGCCCAGGCAGTGCCGCTGGCCAGGCAAGCCAATGACGCGATGGCGCAAGCGGTCACGGCCTACCCGGAACGGTTCGAGGCATTCGCGACGCTGCCGACGACAGACCCCGAGGCGGCCGCCGCGGAGCTGCGCCGTACGGTGCACGACCTGGGTTTCAAGGGCGCGTTGATACACGGCCGAACCGGCTCGGCGAACCTCGACCACGCCCAGTACGAGCCGGTCTGGACCGCTGCCGTCGCGTTGCGCGCACCCATCTATATCCACCCGCAGACACCCGTGGCCGCCGTCAGAGACGCTTATTACAGCGGCTTCGGCGCGAACGACATGGCGTTCGGCGGCCCAGCCCTCGGGTGGCACTACGAGACCGGCGTGCAAGTGCTGCGGATGATGCTCGGTGGCGTGTTCGACCGGCACCCCGACCTGCAGGTCATCATCGGCCACTGGGGAGAGGCCGTCCTGTTCTACGTCGACCGGTTCATGGCCATGCAGGAACGCGGCTGGGTCAGCCTCCGTAAACCCGTCATCGACTACTTCCGCGCAAACGTCTTCGTCACGGGCAGCGGCGACCTCAACCACCGCTACTTGGCGTGGACGAAGGACCTGCTCGGGGTCGACCGCATCATGTACTCGACGGACTACCCGTACATCGACACCAGCGGTGGACGGGCACGGTCGTTCCTCGAGCAAGCCAGCCTCACCGACGTGGAGAAGCACGCCGTCGCCCACGGCACCTGGGAACGCCTCACCGCGCATCTCCGCTGACCTCACATTCGGCCCGAGCCTCGGCGCGGCGCCGCGCCGATCAGCCCCGGAGCGCGGGACGGCCCGACGGTCCGCGACATGCTGCCCGACGCGCGGACCGACGTGCTGCCCCGACGCACGGGCCGACATGCTGCGCGACGCGCGGGCCCGCCCGGTCGCCGCCGTGCTGGGTGCCGAGAACCTCGTGACGCAGCCCGTCGGGACGACCGCGCTCAACCGGGCGGTTCGTGCGCCGCGACGGCGTCCGGCCGAGGCGCCTGTGGTGGGCGGGCTCGGTGTCCATCCGATCAACTACCTGTGGGCGTGGGGTCCCTGACCGCAGGCGATTATCGCCCGCTCAAGTCATTAATGCCGGTCTTCCTGTTTGGTAAGCGGGCACCCCGAACCGAGGGAAACTCGGACTCGCCTTAGATGCGTCTTATCCAGGGCTCAAGCGTGGCTAAATTCTCTGAATACCAGTCTCATGAAATGGGAGGCGGAGATCTATGTCTCGCGCTTCGATTGCGCCTCACCCGCAGTGGATTTTCGATACACGCTCCCGATTTCTCGCACCTTAAAAGGCGATAAAGCGGCGGCGAGTGGTCGGAGTTGCCCGTTGCGCAGAGTTCCGATCTTCAATACGTTGGGAGCACGTCGGACACGTAGAGCGCATCTCTGAATGCGTTCTGTGTATAGATCGTGATGATTGCGTCCGGGCACTTGCGATTAGCGCTGGCTTCGCATATTGCTATTCACGCGGCGCGAAATGATCCGCCGGTTGAGTGGGAGGACCTCCCCTCAGGTCCCTGTCGAGTCCCAGGAGAAGCGAATGCGGGCGGTAATCAGCGGTGGTGGTGGGTTCCTCGGTTCTCACCTGTGCGAGGCCCTCCTGCGCCGCGGCGCCGAGGTGGTCTGCCTGGACGACTGGTCGACCGGCGACCCGGGCAACGTCGCTCACCTGACCGATCACCCTCGCTTCACGTTGCAGGTGAGCGACGTGAGCGTGTCGGTCGACGTCGGCGGACCGGTCGACGTGGTGGCACACCTGGCCAGTCCCGCGTCACCGCCGGACTATCACCGGCTGCCGCTGGCGACGCTGGCGGCCGGCAGTCGCGGCACGGAGCACATGGTGCAGCTGGCGCACCGGCACGGCGCCCGCTTCGTCCTGGCGTCGACCAGTGAGGTCTACGGTGACCCCCTCGTGCACCCGCAGGTCGAGTCGTACTGGGGAAACGTCAACCCGGTGGGACCACGCAGCGTGTACGACGAGGCGAAACGCTTCGCCGAGGCGCTGTCGACGGCGTACCGGCGCAGCCTCGGCACCGACGTCGGCATCGTGCGCATCTTCAACACGTACGGCCCGCGGATGCGTCCGCACGACGGCCGAGTGGTGACCAGCTTCATCACCCAGGCGCTCAACGGCACTCCGCTGACCTGTTTCGGCGACGGCAGCCAGACCCGCAGCTTCTGCTACGTCGACGATCTGGTCCAGGGTTTGCTGGCGATGATCGACAGCAGTGAGCCGGGTCCGGTGAACCTCGGCAATCCGGTGGAGTTCACCGTCGCCGAACTTGCTGCGGCGGTGCTGCGGATCACCGGCTCATCGTCCCGACGTGGAGTACCGGCCGCTGCCCACCGACGACCCGACGCGGCGTCGACCCGACATCAGCCAGGCGCAGCAGATTTTGCGCTGGCAACCGCAGGTGGCGTTGGACGAGGGTCTGCGCCGCACCGTCGACTGGTTCCGGGAGCGGCCGGACGTCGTGGCCGCCGCCGGCGCCGCCCTCGAGGCCGCCGGCACCGAGCCGTGGGCTCTGGCGGCCCTCTCCTGACCGTTGTGGTCGCTGGTCCGCGTTTCACCCTGTCACGTCCTGGAGGTTGGCTTGTCGACGTCCCTGGATTCGCGCGGCCGTTCGCCGGCCGCCCCGGTCGCCCTCCGGGCCGGCGGCCATCGACGGGCCCAGGATCCTGATCACCAGGTGAACGCGGCGCTGTTCGCGTTGTCCGGCGGCAACGTCGTCGGCACGCCGCCGAGCGGGCCGGTGCTGCGGGCCGGTCGCCGGCAGCGGTTGACCCGACGCGACACGTTCACCGCGCTGCTGTCCATCGGCGACCGCGTCGTGGTGGCCGTGCTGACCGTCGGCTGGCTGGTCTGCCTGGGGCTGTTCTGGCGGTGGTGGTTGGAGCCCGTGCACCGGGTGGGCTGGTTCGGGCTGGTGCTCAACAGCGTCCTGCTGGCGTACCTGTCGGCCCAACCGGCGTTCTTCTTCCTGGTCGCCAACCAGCTGCGCGTCGTACGGCCCGACATCAGGATGCCGTCGCTGCGGGTGGCCCTCGCCGTGACCCGAGCACCGTCCGAGCCGTGGCCGGTGGCGCGGGCCACCATCGAGGCGATGCTGACGCAGTCGTACGCCGAGCCGTACGACGTCTGGCTGTGCGACGAGGACCCCAGCGACGAGATCCTCCGGTGGTGCGGGGCACACGGTGTGTACCTCGCCACCCGCCGGGACGCGCCCGAGTACCACCGGTCCACGTGGCCGCGCCGGACCCGGTGCAAGGAGGGCAACCTCGCCTTCTTCTACGACCACTGGGGGTACGCCCACTACGACGTGGTCGCCCAGCTCGACTGTGACCACATTCCCAGTTCCACGTACCTGGCGGAGATGGTGCGGCCGTTCGCCGATCCGGCAATCGGTTATGTCGCCGCCCCCAGCGTCTGCGATCGCAACGCCTCGGACAGCTGGGCCGCCCGCGGCCGGTTGCACCGGGAGGCCGGGTTCCACGGCCCGTTCCAGGCGGGTCATTCCGGCGGCCTGGCCCCGTCGTGCATCGGATCGCACTACGCGGTACGGACCGCGGCGCTGCGCGAGATCGGTGGTCTCGGCCCGGAACTCGCCGAGGACTTCTCCACCAGCTTCCTGCTGACCTCGGCCGGCTGGCAGAGCGCCTTCGCGGTCGACGCGGAGGCCAGCGGCGACGGGCCGCCGACCTTCACCGCGATGGTGACCCAGGAATTCCAGTGGTCCCGCAGCCTCGTCACCGTGCTGTACGACCTCTGCGGCCGGCACCTGCGCCGGATGCCGTGGCCGCTGCGCGTCCGCTTCGTGCACGCGTTGGTCTACTACCCGTTGCTGGCGACCGCGACGGTGGTCGGGCTCGCCCTGCCGCCCATCGCCGCGGTCAGCGGGGTGCCGTGGGTCAGCGTCAACTACGTCGAGTTCCTCGTCCGCTGGGCGGCCGTCAGCTGCTGGCTGTTGTTCCTGATCCTTCTGCTGCGCCGGCGCGGGCTGCTGCGACCACGCAACGCTCCCATCATCAGCTGGGAGCTGTGGATCAGTTCCCTGGCGCGGTGGCCGTACATCGTCTGGGGGGTCGTCGCCGCCACCCTGCAGAAGATTCGGCCCCGGCCGGTCGGCTTCAAGGTGACCCCGAAGGGACGCGGCGGCCTCGACCCGCTGCCGACCGGCCTGGTGTTGCCGTTCGTGGCGATCGTCGTCCTGCTCTCCGCGGCGGCGGCGATCGGCGAACGGACGAACGGAGCGGCCGGCTACGTCTTCCTCTGCCTGGTCGGCGCAACCGCGTACGCGGTGACCGCCGTCGCCATCTGCCTGTTGCATGCGGCCGAGACGGCCCGGTCCGCCGGCGTGCCGGTCGCCGCGGCCCGGCGTACGACAGTCCGGAAGCCCCTGCTCGTCACATGCCGGCGCCCTGCCGCTGCTGCTCCTGGCCATCGTCCAGTTCCCGGCGTTCGCGATGCGCGCCTTCGGTTGGTGAACGCGGCGCATCCGGCCTCAGACCCACGACGGAAGGACCACGACATGAAGACCATCCTGGTGACCGGCGGCGCCGGCTTCATCGGCAGTCACGCCTGCGTAGACCTCCTGGAACACGGCTACGACGTGGTGGTCGTCGACGATTACTCCAACAGTTCCCCGGCCGCGCTGGACCGGGTCCAGAAGATCGTCGGCCGGCCGCTGACCGCGTACGAGGTGGACGTGCGGGACCGGACGGCTCTGTCGGACGTGTTCGCGTCCCACCCGATCGACGCGGTGATCCACTTCGCCGGTAAGAAGGCCGTCGGCGAGTCCATGCAGATCCCTCTCGACTACTACGACATCAACCTCGGCGGCACCACCAGCCTGCTGCTGACCATGCACCGGCACGGCGTACGGCGGCTGGTCTTCTCGTCGTCGTGCTCCATCTACGGCGAGGCCGACCGGATGCCGCTGACGGAGGCCGACGAGGCGCAGCCGACCAACCCGTACGCGTCCTCGAAGTGGATCTGTGAACAGGTCCTCGCCGACGCCTGCCGCCGCTATCCGGAACTCTCGGCGATCGCCCTGCGGTACTTCAACCCGATCGGCGCGCACCCGAGCGGGATGCTCGGTGAGGACCCCCGGGGCGTGCCGAACAACGTCGTGCCCTACCTCACCCAGGTGGCGGTGGGTCGCCTCGAGCAGCTCAGCATCTTCGGCGGCGACTACGGCACCCCGGACGGTACGGCCATCCGCGACTACCTGCACGTGCTGGACCTCGTGGACGGACACCGCGTCGCACTGGAGCACCTCGCCGACGAGACCGGTCTTCGGGTCTTCAATCTCGGCACCGGAGTCGGCACCTCGGTGCGGGAACTCGTCGCGGCGTTCAGCGACGCCTGCGGCACGGACCTGCCGTTCCGGATCACCGAGCGGCGCCCCGGCGACGTCCGCGAGTTGATCGCCGACCCGGGCAAGGCCACGGCGAGCTGGGGCTGGCGAGCCCGCCACGACCTGGACGCCATGTGCCGCGACGCCTGGCGGTTCCAACGAATGAACCCCGCCGGCTACTCCGCCTGATTTCCCCGACCCCCCGACAACACGAACAGGAGATCGTCATGCGGATGACCGTCATCGGCACCGGATACCTGGGTGCCGTCCACGCGGCGTGCATGGCCGACATCGGGCACGACGTGCTCGGCGTCGACGTCGACGCCGCCAAGGTCGCCGCCCTCGCGGACGGCCGCACGCCGTTCTACGAACCCGGTCTGCCCGAGATCCTTTCCCGGGCGTTGGCCAGCGGCCGGCTGCGGTTCGGCACGTCGCTGCGGGAGGCCGCCGAGTTCGGCGACGTCCACTTCGTCTGTGTCGGCACCCCGCAGCGCCGCGGCTCGCACGCCGCCGACATGCGGCACATCGACGCGGTCGTCGACGGCCTCGCCCCCCATCTGTCGCGGCCGTGCCTGGTCGTCGGCAAGTCCACCGTGCCGGTGCACACGGCGGCCCGGCTGGCCGGGCGCATCGCCGAGCTGTCCCCGGTCGGATCGCAGGCCGAGCTGGCCTGGAACCCCGAGTTCCTGCGCGAGGGCACCGCGGTGCGGGACACCCTGGAACCCGACCGGCTCGTCGCGGGCGTCACCTCCGCCACCGCTGAGGCGGTCCTGCGCGAGGTGTACGCCTCGATGATCGACGCCGGCACCCCGTTCCTCACCACCGACCTCGCCACCTCCGAACTGGTCAAGGTCGCGGCCAACTCGTACCTGGCCACCAAGATCTCCTTCATCAACGCGATGGCGGAGGTCTGCGAGGCCGCCGGCGCCGACGTCGTGACCCTGGCCGAGGCGATCGGCCAGGACCCCCGGATCGGCAAGCGCTTCCTCTCCGCCGGCCTCGGCTTCGGCGGCGGTTGCCTGCCCAAAGACATCCGGGCGTTCACCGCTCGCGGCGACGAGCTCGGTGTCGGAGCCTCGCTGGCCTTCTTGCGCGAGGTGGACGCGATCAACATGCGCTGCCGGCAACGCACCATCGACACCGCCCGGGAACTCGTCGGCGGCAGCTTCCTCGGCAAGAACGTGGCCATCCTGGGCGCGGCGTTCAAGCCGCACAGTGACGACATCCGTGACTCGCCGGCGCTGAACGTCGCTGCGGCGATCCACCTGCAGGGCGCCAACGTGTGCGTGCACGACGAGGAGGCACTGGACAACGCCCGGGCGGCCGTCCCGAGCCTGGAGTACGCCGTCGAGGCGGCGAAGGCCTGCGAGCGTGCCGACGTGGTCCTGCACCTCACCGAGTGGCCGCAGTACGGCGAGCTCGACCCCGCCGAGTTGGCCGCGGTGACCGCTCACGCCCGGTTGCTCGACGCCCGCAACACCCTCGACCTCGACCGGTGGCGGCGGGCCGGATGGACGGTCCGCGCATTGGGCCGCCCGACCGTCGGCGAGCCCGTCCGGTGATCAACCCGCAGCCCGGTACGCCTCGCCGACCGGAGTCAACGTCAGGTCCGGCCGCAGCAGCCCGCTGCTGACTCCCGGCCCGAACGTGGGCAGCGCGAACCAGGCGTACCGCTCGACGTAGGGCAGCGCGTCCAACATCGAGGTCGAGGCGGCGACGAACGCCGACTGGTGTTTCGGATCCGGGTACTGCGCGGTCTCCGGTATCGGGTGCAGAGCGTCGTAGCTCGCCAGGCCGTACTCGGTGAGCCAGATGGGCAGGCCGTACCGGCGGTGCACGGCGTCGAGGTAGGACTCGAGGTGGCGGGTCGCCGCCGCCGGGTCGTGGAACTCGGTGCCGTACCAGTGCAGGGTGATGAAGTCGACCCGGTAGGCGAGGATCCGGGCCTCCTTCATGAACAGGTCCAGCCAGCTGTCCGGGGTCGCGGCGTCGCCGGCCGGCGCCGGGCTGCCCAATCGCCGTCCGGTCGCCATGAGCCGCGGCCACAGGCCGAGGGCCTGGGCGATGGTCATGTTCGCCTGGTCGGCCCGGTCGGGCTCGTTGAAGCCGAGAAGCGACCGGCCGGCCGCCGCGGCCCGGTCGAGTTCCGGGTCGGTCACCGAGTCGGCACCCCAGATCATCGGCACGAACTCCACCCCGGGCACGACACCGGCGGTGGGCGCCGCCGACCAGGTGTAGTACCACGTGACCCCGAGCTGGGTCAGGCCCTCCCGGACGCCGGGGGAAGGCCAGGTGCCCACGCCTTTCTTGGCCGATCCGGCCGGGCGGTCCGAGGACACCAGCCAGCCGGCCGCACCGGTGAGCACACCCGCGAGACCGGCCGCCATGACCCGGCGTCGCCGAGCCGGAAAGCGGGACGGGGGAGTGGACATCCCCTGAGTTTCGCAGATCAAGCATTGCCCGAGGTGCGTCCCGACGGACCGGATTCAAATGCGTTCTCAGCCGGGGACCGCCGGTATGCACGCGGCTGCGCTAAGTAGAACCGGCGCGCGATTGAAGTAGCCGGATCGCCGACATCGGCACCACGGGTTGATTGACGGCGGCCGATCGTCGCGGCTGCGTCGGCATTCGGATAAGGGCGCCGGGCGAGCGATCTATGGCTCGTGCCGTCACACGCCCATAGCGTCGATTCGAAGTCCCTCCGGCGGGCCGGCTCAGGGCGGTCCGCCTTCACTGAAAGGTCCGCGCATGAGAAAACGGGTGGCGGCCCTACTTGTCATGGTCACCGCGATGGGCGCGACGACCTCCTTCGCCGCGTCGCCGGCCTTGGCCGGCGATCGACATCAGCTTCCCGGATCGCATCCTCGGTGGGCGACGCCTGCCAACCGGGTCGCCACGACCAGCGGCGGCACCACGATCAGCTTCCGGGTCTACCTCAACCTGCGCGACCGGGCCGCGGCGGAGGCGGCGGCCGCGGCCGTCTCCACCCCGGGCACGGCCGGGTACGGCGCGTACCTCACACCGGAGCAGGTCCGCGCGCGGTACGCCCCGTCCGCGGCCGCCGTCGCGAATGTGCGGTCCTGGCTCGCCTCGGCCGGCTTCGCCGTCGGCGCCGCGCCGGACAACAACCTCTACCTGCCGGCCGTCGGCACCGCGGCGCAGGTGCAGAAGGCGTTCGGCGTCGGGCTCAACAACTACCGGGTGTCGGGCAAGGTGGTCCGGGGCGAGGATGCCGAACTGAGCGTTCCGGCCGAGATCGGCGGCCTGATCTCCGGCGTGGCCGGCATCGACGACGCGAGAAGCTTGATGAAGCCGCGGACAGCCGGGCAGACCCCGTCCGTCGCACCGCCGTCGACCGGTTTCCGCAATGCCCCGCCGTGCAGCGCGTACTGGGCCCAGAAGCGGGACACGACCGATCCGGCGTATCCGGGTTACCGCAACCCGTTGCCGTACGCCCCGTGCGGCTACACGCCGCCGCAGTTGCGGGACGCGTACGGGCTGAGCTCGCTGACCGCGCAGGGTAAGGACGGGCGCGGCACCACTGTCGCCATCATCGATGCCTTCGCGTCCCCGACGCTGTACGCCGATGCCGCTGAGTACGCCCGCCGGAACGACCCCGGCCATCCGCTGCACGCCGGCCAGTTCCACGAGCTGGTCCTTCCGGAGAACGCCGACCAGGAAGAGGTGTGCGGCGCCAGTGACTGGTACGGCGAGCAGAGCCTCGACGTCGAGGCCGTGCACGCCATGGCGCCGGGCGCGAATGTCCTCTACGTCGGCGCGTCGGACTGCAACGACCCGTCATTGATCGTCGCGCTGAACGCCGTGGTGTCCCGGAACCTGGCCCAGGTCGTCTCGAACTCGTACGGCGACTTCGGCGAGGACGTCCCGGCCGGTGAGGTGCCGGCGTACCAGGCCGTTGCGATCGAGGCGGCGCTGCAGGGCATCGGCCTGTACTTCTCCTCCGGCGACGACGCCGACGAGGTCGCGAATCTCGGTTCGCCGCAGGCCGACTTCCCGGGCACCGTTCCGTGGCTCACCGCTGTCGGCGGGACGAGCGTCGGCATCGGCAAGTCCGGCAAGCGCATCCTCGAGACGGGCTGGGAGAACGGCATCAGCGAGCTCGCCGGGAGTGTCTGGGACCCGGCGCCGCCCGGCGAGTACCTGTACGGTTCCGGCGGCGGCACGAGCACGCTCTTCGCCGAGCCGGCGTACCAGAAGGGCGTCGTGCCCGACTTGCTCGCCCGGGAGAACCAATCGGGCGGCCGGCGCGGCCGCGTCGTGCCGGACATCTCGATGGTCGGCGATCCCAACACGGGCATGCTCATCGGGCAGACACAGACGTTCTCCGACGGGGTTTACTACGACCAGTATCGAGTCGGCGGCACCAGCCTGTCGTCGCCGCTGCTCGCCGGCTACATCGCCGTCGGCGACCAGCTTTCCGGCCACCGTCACGGGTTCATCAACCCGGCCATCTACCGGATCGGTGTCGGCGGCCCGATCAAGGACGTCACGCACGAGACCGGCGCCGACGTCCGCGTCGACTTCGTCAACGGCGAGAACGCGACCGACGGCCTGGACACGAGCGTACGGACGTTCGACTTTCCGAACCTGACGATCCACACCACAACGGGGTACGACAACGTCACCGGCCTCGGCACACCGGCTGACGCGTCCCTGCTGAGGAGGTTCTGACGGCCCGGTGAAATCCGGAGAGGTTCGACGACTGGCCCGCCAGGCACACGCCGCCTGGCGGGCCGGTTCGTCCGGGCATATTCCGGCGGCACTTACCGACTGGCTCGCCAGTGGTTACAGTGACGCCGATCGTTGCCGATGACCCGCGGCGCGAACCACCTTCCCCCAGGAGGCTCCGTGGAACTCAGCCGCCGCAATCTGCTGGTGGCCGGAGCGGTGAGTGCGGGTGCGGCCGGGCTGACCGCGGCCGGCCTCACGCTGGCACCGTCGGCCGGAGCGACGACGACCCCGGCCGCCACCGACACCATGTACCTGACCGGCACGGACGCCGACAACACCGTCGACTGGGAGTTCCAGGTCGCGTCCGGGCGCCGCAGCGGGTCGTGGAGCACGATCGCGACGCCGTCCAACTGGGAGTGTCAGGGCTTCGGCACGTACAACTACGGCGGCACCCTGGTCCCGGGTGAGATCGGCAAGTACCGCCACACGTTCACGCCGCCGGCGTCCTGGGCCGGCCGCCGGGTGTTCCTGACCTTCGAGGGCGCCATGACCGACACCGACGTGTCGGTCAACGGCACCTCCGCCGGCGACACGCACCAAGGCGGCTTCTACACCTTCCGGTACGACGTCACCGCCCTGCTGAAGCTCGGCGAGGCGAACCTGCTCGAGGTGACGGTCGCCAAGGAGTCGGCGGACAACTCCGTCAACGACGCCGAGCGTCGCGGCGACTACTGGAACTTCGGCGGCATCTACCGCCCGGTGACGCTGCAGGCGTTTCCGGCCGGCCGCATCGACCGGCTGGCCGTCGACGCGCAGGCCGGCGGGGCTTTCACCGCGGACGTGTTCCTCGCCGGGGTCACCGCGGCGAGCCGGGTGGTGGGGCAGCTCAAGCGGCTCGACGGTGCGAACGAGGGCGACGAGTTCTCGATGACGGTGGCGGCCGGCGCGACCGGCGTGACGCTGAGCACGACCGTCGTGTCACCGCAGCTGTGGACGGCCGAGACGCCGAACCTGTACGCGATCGACGTCCGTCTGGTCGACGGGGCCGGTACGCCGCTGCACACGGTGAGCCGACGCTTCGGCTTCCGTACGGTCGAGGTCCGCACCGGCGACGGCATCTACGTCAACGGTCGCCGGGTGATGCTGAAGGGGTCGTGCCGGCACACGTTCTGGCCCACGCTCGGGCGGGCGTCCAGCCCCCGGCTCGCCCGCCAGGACATCCTCCTGATGAAGGAGATGAACATGAACGCCGTGCGGATGTCGCACTATCCGCCGGACGCCTTCTTCCTCGACCTCTGCGACGAGCTCGGCCTGTACGTCCTCGACGAGCTGGCCGGCTGGCAGAAGCGGTACGACGAGAAGCCGGGTGCGCCGCTGGTGGCGGCCATGGTCCAGCGCGACGTCAACCATCCGTCCATCCTGTTCTGGGACAACGGCAACGAGGGCGGCTGGAACACCGCACTCGACGACGACTTCGCGCTGTACGACCCGCAGAAACGCACCGTCCTGCACCCCGGGGCGAGTTTCGGCACCATGGACGACGGCCATTACCCGACGTACGACGCCGTTCGTACGAAGCTCGCCGGGACCAGCGTTGTCATGCCGACCGAGTTCCTGCACGGCCTGTACGACGGCGGGGCCGGAGCCGGGCTGAACGACTACTGGAACCTGATGCTGTCGTCGCCACGGGCCGGCGGCGGGTTCATCTGGTCGTTCATCGACGAGTCGGTGGTCCGCGACGACAAGGGTGGCGCGCTGGACACGAACGGTAACCGGGCACCGGACGGCATCCTCGGGCCGTACCGCGAGAAGGAAGCCAGCTACTGGACGATCCGCGACATCTGGTCGCCGGTCCAGCTGACGAACCCGGCCTACTACCTCAACCGCTTTCCCGCCGGGTTCGACACCACCGTGAAGATCACCAACCGGTACGACTTCACCGACCTCAACCGCTGCACCTTCGGCTGGGAGTTGCTGACGTTCGCGGCGCCGGGCGCGGCCGACACGACGGCGACCATCGTGGCCACCGGCGCCGCCACCAGCCCGAGCATCGCTCCGGGCCGTTCCGGCGTGCTGCCCCTCGGCCTCCCGGCCACCTGGCCCGGCGCCGACGCGCTGCGGGTCACCGTCACCGACCCGGCCGGACGGGTGATCACCACTTGGGTGTGGACCATCAAGAAGGCCGCCGATCAGGTCAAGCGCATAGTCGTGGCTCCGACGTCCGGCGCCGTGACCGCCGTGCAGGCCGGCGAAGGCGTGACGATGACCGCCGGCCCCACCGAGGTGACCATCAGCACGACCACCGGGCGGCTCACCGCGGTCACCCGCGGCGGCGTGGCGGTGTCGCTCAACAACGGACCGGCCCTCGCCGCGGGCGCCTCGACCTTCACCGGGCTGACCCACCGCGCCGACGGAAGCGGCTACATCGTGGACGCCGGCTTCACCGGGGACCTGACGTCCGTACGGTGGCGGCTGGACGCGAACGGCTGGCTGCAGCTGGAGTATCAGTACAACCGCACCGGCAACCACGACTTCCTGGGCGTCAACTTCGACTACCCCGAGGCCAAGGTGCAGGGTCTGACGTGGCTGGGTGACGGGCCGTACCGCGTCTACAAGAACCGGATGCGCGGGCCGGTCCCCGGGGTGTGGACGAAGGCGTACAACGACGCGGCCACGGGGGCGAGCGGCTTCCAATACCCGGAGTTCAAGGGCTACCACGCCAACACGTACTGGGCCGGGTTGCGCACCACCGAGGGCACGATCACGATGGTCGCCGCCCAGGAGAACCTGTTCCTGCGCCTGTTCACCCCGGCGGTGGGCGCTGATCCGGTGAACGCCACGGTCACCTACCCGGCCGGCGGCATCTCGTTCCTCGACGGCATTCCGGCGATGGGCAACAAGTTCCATGGCGCGACATCGTTGGGGCCGGAGAGCCAGCCGGTCGTGGCGACCGGCACCTATCACCGCAGCGTCTACTTCCGCTTCACCGCCTGACGAGCGCCGGACCACGGCGCGGATCCGCCGCCTGCGGCGGGCGCCGTCAGTCGATCGACCGACCAGCTGCTCGAGGCGAAGTGGAAGTGCGCGCGTCGCGGTTGTCCGGGATGCTGTCCCTGTCGTTGTACGGGTCTGCCGGGCTGCCGGTCGCGGTCAGCCACAGGCGCCGTTCGCAGCCGGCCGGTTCACTGCCAACTTCACGGAAACGACACAGAGTCGTACTAGTTCTGGATTTCGTACGACTTGTAGGATCCGGTCGACGAGTTCGGCCGAAGCCGATATTTCCCTCGTCGCGTTCAAGGAGGCATCCGTGGATACATCGACCGACACGCGACCGGCCGCTACCCGGGCCACGGCGCGAACCACGCTGTTCAGCGCGCTGGCCGGTCTGGCTGCACTGGCGGTCCTGTTGCAAGGTCTGTGGGCCGGCATCTTCCTGGAGCACGACGGCCAGCGGGACGACGCCAACGGCTGGATCGACGTGCACGCCCGCGGCGGCGAGGTCGCGCTGGCGCTGGCCATCGCCGCCACCGTCGTCGCGCTGTGGCGGCACCGCGCCCGTAAGGACCTCTGGATCGGCAGTCTGGTGTTGGTCGTCCTGCTCCTGCTCGAGTCCTATATCGGTGGTCTGATCCGCGATGACAGCAAGGACACGCTGACGGCTCTGCACGTGCCGCTGGCCATGGCGATCATGGCGGTGTCGGTGTGGTTGCCCCTGCGGGCCCGGCTGCGGCGGTGAGCGGGGTCGCAGGCGGCACGCCGGGAAACCGCCGTGTCGCCTGCGGCGCAGCGGAGCAGGATTGACGGCACGCGAGCGCTGCTCACCGAAGGCCAGAAACACCGCCGGTGCCACGGACCCTGGGTAGCGTATGCGACATGACAACGCGTGTTGGAAGCAGTGACTTCAAGCGGCGGGGCGGCTGGCTGCCGCAGGACCAGGACGAGTTGGAGCAGTGGCTCGACGGGCGCATCAACCGGATCCGAGATCTGGGCCACGCCCCATTCCGGCATCCGGTGATCCAGGAATTCGCGGACCTGATCGGCAAGGATGCGATCGTTCGCATGTATATGACCCGGATGATCGATGAGGTGCCGAAGACCCGCCGATACAGCAAACGTCACATCACCAGTGTCGATCAACTGCTACACCTCATCGACGAGGTGCTCACGACGGCGCCGGAGTTCAGCGAGGGGGCAATGGTGACGACACCGTTGACGGGCCTCCTGGACTGGACGATGGGTACCACTGCCGGCACGGCCGCGTACCGCGACCCTCGGATAAACACGATCCTGAAGAAGGTCCTTGACGCGTGGGCTGAGTTCCTCAACAGCCCGGAATCGCTCTACGTGCTCAACGAGTCGTCGCAGGGGTGGATGTCGCCGGCGGCCCGCGATGCGGTCGGAATCGACCAGTTCCAGTACGACCCCGACGCCAAACACTGGGGCTTCACCTGCTGGAACGACTTCTTCACACGGCGACTCAAGGACGGGGCACGGCCGGTTGCGGCCCCTGACGACGACTCCGTCATCGTCAGCGCCTGCGAGTCGACCCCGTACCGGATCAGCCGTGATGTCGCCCGCCACAGTGAGTTCTGGATCAAAGCCCAGCCCTACTCGCTGCAGGACATGCTCGCCAACGACGAAGCCGTCGACCAGTTCATCGGCGGCACCGTCTACCAAGGGTTCCTCAGCGCGTTGAACTATCACCGCTGGCACAGCCCGGTGGCCGGCACAATCGTGCGCGCCTACGTGCAGCCGGGCACCTACTTCTCCGAGGCGGACTCCGAGGGCGCGGAAGCGGTGGAAGCCATGACCTCCCAGGGTTACCTGGCCCATGTCGCCGCTCGCGCGATCATCCTCATCCAGGCCGACAATCCGGCGATCGGACTCATGGCCGTCGTCCCGGTCGGCATGGTGGAAGTCTCCTCCTGCATCATCAGCGACGACATCGTCCCGGGCCACCACGTCGACAAGGGCGACGAACTCGGATGGTTCCAATTCGGCGGCTCTACCGAGTGCGTCGTGTTCCGCCCCGGCGCGGTTCAGGAGTTCTCGCTCGCCGCCCTCCCGCAAACCAGCGACGCCCCAGCATCGATCCTGAAGGTACGGTCCAAGCTCGCGGTCGCTACGAAATAGACGGCCCCCGGCATCGAGTCCCGCGGCGGTGCGGTTCACGTGGCGGCGGAGCAAGTCGGCGGCCAGGCCGGCGTCACGTGCGAGCGCGGCTTCCTCGATCGTCCGGTGTTCGGTCGTGCCGTCACGGTCGGGATCGTTGAGTGTGGACCAACGGCGGGCGAGCTCGCTGTCGGTCCAGAGCCGGTCGAACGTGGCCAGCAGCACCTCGTTGCCGCAGCCTTCGAGCAGCGCACGATGGTGGCCGCGCAGGAGAACCTGTTCCTGCGCCTGGTCACCCCGGCGGTGGGGGCTGATCCGGTGAACGCCACGGTCGCCTACCCGGCCGGTGGCATCTCCTTCCTCGACGGCATTCCGGCGACGGGCTTCACCGCCTGACGGGGCGCCGGACCACGGCGCGGATCCGCCCGTGACCGGCTCTGTCGGCGCTGATCACGTACGCCGGCACGAAAGCGCGACCTTGGCGTACTACCACACGGTGCGCTCCCGGCCACGTGAATCCAGTGCCGTCCAGCGGTGCCGCAGCCAGGGACGAACCGTGCCGGATGCTCAGCCGTCGGCTGCGGCGGAACTGATCTCAGCGTCGCGCCACCGCTGCCACCATTGCCGGTCCGGCAGTTCGCCGGCCTCCTCCACGATGGCGTTGACCACCGACGCGAAAGCCAGCGGACGGACCATCGACAACTCGGCCACCAATTCGGCGAGCCCCTCGCGGCGGCGACGCGTCGCCTCCCCGACCAAGGCCTGACCGGCCGCGGTCAGGGTGATCCAGGCGACACGCCGGTCGTCCGGCCGCTCCCGACGCGTCACGAGACCCTTGCGGACCAGCCGATTGCACATCCGGACCGCCGTCGACGAGGTGACGGCCAGCTCGCGGGCCAGATCGGATACCCGCTGCGGGCCGCGGGACACCAGAACCACGAGGGTACGGAACTGCGGCAGCGTCACGTCCTCATCCAGGCCGCTGAGCGAACGGGCCGTCTCGGCGACAAAGACCCGGCTGAGTGCCAGCAGCGCACCGACCACCTCGTCCTGGTCCGGCGGCAGAGAGGTCCGCGACGTCCGGGGTGACGCGGCGTCGCGGTGCTCGCCTCGCCGATACCCCGTACTTTTCGTCGCCGTTTTCGATTCCTCCGCGTGCCGCATAGCCTGATCTTTCCCCGGTCCGGCCGTCTGTGGCAGCCGGTACCGGCCATCCGCCGCTGTCGACGGTCCATCTCGGCGATCCAGCGCTGTTCGCCCCCCGGTTTCAGCCTCGCAGCGCTTCGCCGCGTGGATCTAACGCCGGGCGCCGGCGGACCAGCCGTACGGCGCCCATCGTGGCGATGCCGGCGACACCCGCCGCAAGCAGCAGCCACAGCAATGTCGTCGAGATCGACGGCGCGGAACCGGCGTCGGTGTGTGCCGTTGCGGCTGCGGCCAGCTCTTGATCAGGTGACATCGCGGCCGGCGGCAACCGGCCGTACTGCACCAGCCCGGTGCTCTCCAGCATCTCCATGTGATGCATGACGAAGATGCTTGCCTGACCGGCCAGCGTCCGCACAACCTCGTTATGGGTGGATGCGCGCACCGCCGAGATCACCGGGAAGATGAAGCCGTGCGTACCGCGCAGGAAGGTCACGAACATCTGGTCGAACTGGATACCCTTGGCCGCCTGCAACTGAGTCAGGAAACCCTGCTGCTGGGTGGTTGGCGTAACCGGTAGCGTCACCCCTAACTTGTTGGCGGCGTCGACCGTCAACTGATCCAGCTGGACATGCTGCGTCGCGATCATCTGGCCGACCTGGCGGAGCTTCGCCGTCGTGCCCTTCTGGGCCGCCATCTGCCCCGCCGGAATCTCCCACAAGCCGGCCTGCCGCACCCCGTTGAGCAGGGTCAGGTCGGCAACGTCCAGCTGCCTCGCCGCCGGGTCGGCATCGGCACGCACCGGCGACACGATCAGCACGACGACCGCGGCAACGGCCAACGCGCCCGCGCGGCGCGTCAAGCGGCGCATCAATGGTGACATCCATACCTCCAGGTCGACGGTCAACTGCCGCCGCGTAGTACGACCAGCCCGCCAAAAAAGTTCATACCTGCACTCAATCAATGGCCGTTCGCCATCGTCCGCTGCCGCTCCCTCGAAGCGGCGACCTGCGCGAGCTGCGCCGGGGTGGTCGGTTCCGATTCCGGCCGTAGCGTCAGCTGTCGCCGGAAACGCTTGCGATTTAGGTGCACACTCGAACCTTTTCCCGGAGATTGCCGTACTAGCGGCCGAGGTACCCCGCCCACGTGGAGGTTCGATGTCATCGCTCATCCGGCGTACGGCCGCCGTCGCCGCCGCGATCGCCGCTCTCGCCTTGTCTCCGGCACCTGCCCAAGCCGACGCCGAAGGACCGGGCCGGCTGAATGAAGCCGATATGACGTTGCTCATCGGCCTGCACCAGGCCGGACTGTGGGAGATCCCCGCCGCTCAGCTGGCCGCCCAGAAAGGTACGACCCCGAAAATTCGGGAGGCGGGCAAGAAGATCGCCGCCGAACACGCTGAACTCGATCACCAAACCGTGACCGTGGCCGAGCGGCTTGGTGCGACCATTCCGTCCACGCCAACCGACCAACAGCAGGACACACTCAACCAGCTGCGGACCGCCACGGGCAGCCAGCTCGACCAGTTGCTCGTCACCTCGCTGCGCGACGCGGACGGCTTTCTCTACCCCATCGTCGGCGAGGTCCGTTCCGCCACCCGCAGCTCACTGATCCGCCAACTGGCCGACCGGGCCAACACTTCCGTCCTGGGCTCCCTGCAAATATTGGAGAACACCGGCCTGGTGCAGTACCAAAGGCTGGCACCGGCGGCGATCCCGCCGGCTCAGGACCTGTCCGCGATGGGGATGGCCCATGCCAACGCCGGTATCTCACCACCGACCTCCCCGAGACTGCTCTGGCTACTGGCGATCGGCGCCGCCACCATCGCGGCGATCACCGCCGTGCGCATCCACCGCCGGCGGGACTTCGCCGGCCCGCGCACCGAGACCCGGCGAGGCTGATGGCATGGACCGCTTCGACAGATCAACTGATCGTCGCGAACGTCATGCGACCAGATGACGAATTCGAGCGCGGCCGGAGACCAGGTCGGTGTCACCGCGGTCAGAGGTCTTCCACCGATCGTCGTCGGCGAGACCACCGGGCGCAGCACGCCCTCACTGCCACAAGCATCCACGATGGTTCACGGCAAGACGGGCGACCGTGCCCGCGACGACAAGGCCGCACTGTGACTACGTGCTGGTGTCGCCGGTGTCGGTCGCCGGCGGATAGGTACGAGCGTGGCCTGACGGCGATGTGGACACCGGCCCCGACGAAGCAGGCGGGCGAGTCGTCAACAACTGGACGGCCAAGGCGCCGACGACGACCGCCACGACCGCGGCGATGGCGAGCGCAAGGCGAGGTCCACGGCCCGGCCGGTGCCGGACAACGGCCGGAATCACGCCGATCTCACTGCCCGCGGCACGTCCCTCGACCCGAACGGCCGCAGACAATTGGTTGAGCGTCCGGACTACCGCACGGGCCGTCGGCCGGGCCGCCGGGTGGGCGGCGGTGCACTGCTCGTACAGGCGAACCAGGGCCGGCGGCAGCTCAGGGCGCCGGGGCAGCCGCCGGTGCGGCGCGGCCAGCCGGGCAGCGAGCACCTCGTCGATACTTTCCCCCGGCCATGGCGGTTCCGCGGCGAGGCACGTCCGCAGAAGCACTCCGAGCGAGTAGACGTCGGCCGCCGGCATCGCTTTCCGGCCACGCAGCAGTTCGGGCGCAAGGTACGCCGGCGTACCCCAGATGCTGCCGTCATCGTCCTCCGGCCGGTGTCCGATCCGAGCGGCCAACCCGAAGTCGACGACCTTGACGCCGGCCCCGGGCAGCATGATGTTGGCCGGCTTGACGTCGCGATGGACCAGTTGCCGGTCATGCGCCGCGGCCAACGCCTTCGCCACCGCAGCGCAGATACGCACCGCTTCCGGCCAGTCACACCGTCCGCGCTCGGCGAGCCGAGCGGCGAGCGTCTCTCCTTCGACGAACTCCATCACCAGGAACGGCTGGGGCTCACCCGTCTGCCCGCACGTCTCGCCGTAGTCGTAGACCCGCGCGACGTGGGGGTGGCTCAGCCTGGCGGCCGCGATCGCCTCTTTCCGGACGGCGCTGTCGACGACCGGGTGATCGGCCGCCCGCCGGGCCAGGAGCTTCACCGCGACACGGCGGCCGAGCACCATGTCGTGCCCGCGCCATACGACGGCCATGCCCCCGCGTCCCACCGGCGTCTCGAGCCGATAGCGGCCGCCCAGCACTCGTGTCATGTCACCCCTCGTTGCGCCGACCGCCAGCTTCTGCGGGCTGGATCGAAACCGCCCGCCCATGAGCATCGGCCACCGATATCGCGACCCCGCGGCGATCCGACGACGAATATGCGACGGGCAGCCCGCAGCAGGGAGTCGGTTGCCGACCTTTCGAGTCTAATGCAAAGGTTGCGATAGGCAACGATCGGAAGGGTGGCTTCACCGCCCACCGCCGCCGCTTGGACCGGCGGCCACGGCCGGTTTGGAGGGCCGGTCCCGCGCCGGTGTCCCGCGACCGGTCAGGGCAGCGTCGACCGGTCGGCCGCAGCCGGCCACAGCCGCGTCGCTCGGGATGCGCGTCCGCGAGATCAGCCCCTTCCGGACCAGCCGATCGCTCGTGCGGGTCCCGGTGGAGGGCGGCATCTTCAACTCCGCCGAGATGCCGGCCGGTGGCTGCGGCCCTCGGACTCCCAGTACGACGAGCGCCCGAAACGGCACGGTCACGTCACCGATCAACGGCCCGGCGGGCTGTCTACGATTCTGATCGTGCCCGCAGCCCGAGACGACGACCGTACCGCGCGAGCGGTAATTCGCGACGAGGCGTTGCGGCTGTTCGCCGAGCGCGGCCCGGACGCGGTACGGATGCGGGAGATCGCGGCCGCGGCCGGGGTCTCTCCCGGCCTCGTCGTCCACCACTTCGGGTCGCTCGACGGCCTTCGAGCTGCAGTGGACGACTACGTGGTGGCCGCCTTCGACTCCATGCTGGCCGAGGCGACCTCCGGGTTCGAGATGAATTTCGACGATCCGGCGCAGGTCGGTTCGATCGCGGCGCTGCTGCAGAGCCGTCTGCCTCCTGATTCGCCGCTGCCCGGCTATCTGCGCCGGATCCTGCTGGCCGACTCGGCGGCCGGGCAGCAGGTGTTCCGGCGGCTCTTCCGGGTGGCTCAGGCCGCGCTCGACGCGTTGGCGGCCGCCGGCCTGGCCTCGCCGGGCGCGGATCCCCCTGCCCGGGCCGCCTTCCTGCTGGTCAACGATCTTGGGTTGCTGCTGTTGCAGAACCGCGTGGCCGATGTTCTCGGCGTCGACCCGCTGTCCGCCGCAGGCATGCAACGGTGGGCGGGCGAGGTCCTGGCGATCTACGCCACCGGGCTGCAGTCCGGACGAGGGCCGGACGACGACTCACCGGCGTCCGGCTGATCATCGTCATCGTGGGGCCTGCTGGTGCAATGCGAGCCGCCAGCGGTGGTCCCGCCGCACGTACATGCTGCAGATGGCAGCCGAGTAGGGCTTGCCCGGCCCGCGACGAGCCACGGCCGATATCCCCCCGCCACAGCCATCGGTGTGCGCCAGGGCTTGCCTGCGGACCGGCAATGCGACTAATGTCGAGATTGAACAACTGTTCAGCTTACTGCTCATGTGTTCAATCGGAGAGTGGGCCATGATCCGTACGGTCGATCGGCCGCGGTCGCCCGCGCGCTTGCGCCGGCACCTCTTCCGACTGCCGGTGCTCCTGTTCCGGGCTCGACTGGGATGGCTCTTCGGCGGCCGGCTTGTGTGTCTTGAGCATGTCGGGCGCCGGACCGGCCGGCACCGGTGGGTTGTCCTGGAGGTGGTCCGGCGCGACCCCGGAAGCGGCGGCATCGTCGTCGCGTCCGGGTTCGGTCCCGGCGCCGACTGGTATCGCAATCTGCGCGCCCATCCGCGAGCCACCGTCTTCGCCGGCTTCCGGCGCGTCGTCGTCATTTCGCACGATCTGCCGGCAGAGCAGGCGGCCGCGGTGATGGTCGGCTATGGACGCAACCACCCGTGGCTCGGCCGGCGGATCGCGCGGTTCCTTGGCTTTGCCGTGGATGGCTCGGACGAGGACTACGCCGCGGTCGGACGGTCGGTACCGTTCGTGGCCTTGGTTCCGGCCGTCGTGAGGCAGGTGCCGTGATGCGAGCGATGATCTGCGGTGGCGGCATCGCCGGGTTGACCCTCGCCTGGTGGCTGCGGCGCGACGGGTGGCACGTCACCGTGGCGGAGAAGGCCCCGGAGCCACGCGGCGGCGGCTACGTGATGGACTTCTGGGGCGCCGGAGTCCGGGTGGCCGAGCAAATGGGCATCATCCCGGCCTTGACGGAAGCGAGCGTGACCATCAAGACGGTGGCGTACCAAGACATCCACGGCAAGCCGCGTGGCCGCATCGACTATCCACGTTTTGCCGCCGCGATCGGCGGCCGCGTCTTCAGCGTGACGCATGAAAGCCTGCACCGGATCCTTCTCGACGCGGTCGCCCACCGGGTCGAGATCCGGTACGGCTGCACGGTCGAGGAGATCGACGATCGACTCTCGGGGGTACGGGTCACCCTCACCGGGGGCTCGGTGCACGAGACGGACCTGCTGGTCGGCGCCGACGGCATCCACTCTCGGGTGCGGCAACTGATCTTCGGGCCGGAACGGCGCTGGTTGCGCCCCCTGGGTTTCCAAACGGCCGCATACCACGTTGACGAGCCGGCGCTACGCTCCGAGATCGATTCCAGTGCGGTCATGATCGCTGATCCGGGACGGCAGATCGCGTTGTACCCCACCGGTGACAACGGTTTGGCCGTCTGGCTGGTGCACCGCAGCGACGATCTGACCCCCTTCCCGCCATCCGACGCCCTGAGGCGCGGGTATGCGGGCATGGGTGATCTGGCCGACCGGGCGCTCGCGCACTGGCCCGACAACGACCGCCTGTACTGCGACCTGGTAGCCCAGATCGACCTCGATCGCTGGCATGCCGGCCGTACGGTTCTCGTCGGTGACGCCGCCGGCGCGGTGTCCTTGATGGCGGGTCAAGGGGCGGTCCTGGCCATGGTCGGCGCCCAGGCGCTCGCTGAAGAGCTCAAGGCGGCCCGGGGGGCCGGCGTCCCGGCCGCCGTGGCGCGTTACGAGACCCGGGCCCGACCGCCGACGATCCATGCTCAGCGCGTCGGCCGGCGTACCGCGAAGTGGCTCGTCCCCTCCAGCCGCAGCGCGCTGGCCGTACGTGCGGCAGCGCTTCATCTGCTCGATATCCCCGGTTCCGGACCGCTGATCCGAGCCGCCATGACCCCGGCGAGCGGACCGAGCTGATGGGCGGCATGGGGCTGCCGGAGGCGGTAACCGGGTGGGAGGCGTGGAACGCGGTGCGCAGCACGTGCATCGGCGCCTACTCATTGTCGCGGCGTTCCTACCGGCATGCCGCTCCAAGACGTTGCTGCTGGAACGAGCGCCTCTTCGTCGACGTGTTCCGGGGTGGCACGTGCGGTGATGTGGTGCGCCGGTGACAAAGGCATGCCGACGCGAGTGAGTGGGTACACGGTGGACGATTCTGGCCACGGACGAGGAGACGGTGATCGGTTATCGCCGCTTCGGCCGGCGCCGGCAGGGCCATCCACCCCAATCCGGCCGTGGGTGGATGCCGAAGTGGCCGGTGGTGGCCGGAAGGCGTGGCGTTTCTGGACCTCCCGAACGGGTAGCAGCACCGTTCGGAAGCGAAGCTGAAGATCGGGGCAGGCAATGGCACGTCCCTGTCTCGTCATCGTGAGGCGGGATTCGCCGGGTTTCATGCGGCCCGAACCTTGCTGCGCAAGGCTCGCGGCACCGCGGAGCTGGGGCTGCTCAATCGGCATCGAGGTGGACAAGGGGACGTCGGTGGGCGAAGCGAGCGCCACCGGGGCGAGGCCCGCACTGGATCTGGCTACCGAAGGCCCGAAGCAGGACGCAAGGTCCTGACGTACGCTCCGACCGGCGGCATCGTCGCCGCCGCGACAACCTGTCTGCCCTAGCAGATCGGCGGTCCACGCAATTGGGACTACCGGTACTGCTGGCTGCGCGACGCCACCTTCACCTCGCAGGCACTACTGGGCAACGGTTACGTCGCCGAGGCCAAGGCGTGGCGCGAGTGGTTGCTGCGGTCGGTCGCCGGGGATCCCGCCGACCTGCAGATCATGTACGGCCTCGACGGCACCCGCCGCCTCGACGAGTACATCCTCGACTGGCTCGACGGCTATCTCGGCTCTGTTCCGGTGCGCGTCGGCAACGCCGCAGCCGGGCAGTTCCAACTCGACGTCGGGGGCGAAGTGCTCAACGGACTTCACCAGTCCCGTGACGCCGGGATCGCGGTCACCGAAGCCGGTTGGGACTTGCAGCGGGCTCTGCTCGACTTCCTCGAGGGCAACGGGCGCCGGCCGGACAACAGCCTCTGGGAGGTACGCGGTGACCGGCGGCAGTTCGTGCACTCCAAGGCGATGGCGTGGGTCGGCTTTGACCGGGCGGTCAGCGCCGTGGAAAGCCACCGCCTGGAGGGGCCCGCGGACCGGTCGCGCCACATCCGTGACGACATCCACGCCGAGATGTGCGCCAAAGGCTTCGACGCCGGCCGCAACACCTTCACCCAGTCGTACGGTTCCACCGCGTTGGATGCCGCCCTGCTGCTCATCCCGCGCGTCGGGTTCGTCCCGCCGAGATAACGTCGCTGCCCCAGGGAGCCAGGCGACGACACCAGTTCTGGACTGCCCGCCGAGGCCGTCCAATTACCCAACGACACACGAGCAGCCCGCTACGTCGGCGGTGCTCCGCCGGCCGGCCACGGACCGCACCGCTACTTCATCACCGTGCCCTGACATCGACGACATCGGCGTCGCCCAGGACTCAACCCCCGCAGTCCTCGGGTACACCATGGCCGGTCACATCCTCGGGCGCCCACCCTCATCACGACCGCGGAGACACCGGCGAGCTGAAACCCGCCGCCCGACCTTGCGCCGACCGCACTCTGTGGCCGTCGGGAGCCGGGCGACAGCCTGCCACGGCTGCACATTCATTTCGCAACGCGCCAGCGCTGACCCCCTTGGCCGGGTCCAAGCCGATCATTCGGTCGTAAGTCCTCGCCGGCGGCCAGCTCAGCGGGCGTGCACGTCAATGACGTAGAAGAGCAGCTCGCCACGTTCGTCGTTGTCCGTGTGGTCCAAGTGCATGCCGAGTCGGGTGACGATGTGGCGCGATGCGATGTTGTGTGTGCGGATGCTCGCCCACACCCGACGCAGGCCGGCAACGCGGCACTGCTGTAGTACCGCCACGGCCGCTTCGGTGGCATAGCCGCGGCCTCTGTGCGAGGCCTGGATCATGTAGCCGATCTCGGGCTCCTCGAAACTGGTACGGCCTTTGAGCATTCCGCAGTTACCGATCAGCAGTCCAGTCTCGGAGCAGCGCAGGGCATACCAACACAAGCCGTGGTCGCGCTGCGCTGTCACGCGATTGGCGATCCAGTGCTCGGTCTGCTCGAAGGTGGTGAAGGGTCCAATTCCGACGGTGTGCGTCTCTGGATCAGCGAAGAGGGCATGCAGCTCGACGGCGTCATCGGCGGTGAAGGCGTCCAGGTTCAGACGTTGGGTGCGTAGCGACGGCGACATTCCGGCACGTGGTGTGGACGACAACGTCATCATGAACCCCGATCTTCTCGGCCAGCCTCGTGCCGTACCACATCGAGCGCCCAACTTGCCCTCGATCAAAAAGGCTCGCTGAGTCAACCAGACAGAGCACTTCCGCGGCGATCGAGGGTATCGACGCGGCGTGGCCGGAGGCCCCGATTCCAACCGTTCGGAGCTGCGCGAGGCCGGAGGCCTTGATCGGCCCGATTGGCCGTCTCGCGGTTGGCTGCGGATGCCCGTCGGCGAGTGCCGTGCACCATGGAGCACGTGAATGAGACGGCGACAGATGCGCGTGCGGCCAGTGGCCCGACTCTGTTCTTGATGGTAGGTCTTCCGGGGTCGGGGAAGACCTTTCGGGCGCGGGAGCTGGCGCAGGAGCGTGGAGCCCTGCGGCTCACCCCCGACGAGTGGGCGCTCACCATCTTCGGCCAGAAGACCGTCACCAAGAGCCCGGCGGTATGCGGTGGCTGCTGGAGGGCCGACTTATCGCATTGGCCATCGACGCCTTGCGCCTGCGGCTCAGCGTCGTTCTTGACTTCGGACTCTGGTCACGCGACGAGCGCTGCGCCCTGCGCTGGATGGCCGCCTCAGTGGGAGCGTCATGCGAGATCGTGTACCTGCCTGTGGAACGTGAGGTGCAATGGAGCCGGATTCAGGATCGCTGGAAACGCTCGCCAGAGCAGACATTCCCCATGGCCGAGGCGGAGCTCGACCCTTGGAGAGAGCAATTCCAGGTCCCTGACGCAGACGAGCTCTCCGGTTCGTTTCTGCCTTCCCCGCCGCCCGGGGATGAGAGCTGGTTCGACTGGGCAACGCAATTCTGGCCCTCCCTCGCCGAGAGCTTGAACGGCCGACTCATTGAGAGATGACTGTCGAGCGAGCCCGTCGCCGACGCCGGAGTGGTCGGCGAGGGCGTTCAGCAGCTCGGCGGCTTCGCTGAAACGTAGACGCGGTGCACCGCGTTGCCCGAGAAGGACAACCGCAGCGTGAACAGGTGACGCTGCACCGGCTCGCTGGCCAGGCGCGCCCACACACCGGCGAAATCGACCTCGGCCTCGGCGCCGGGCGCGCATGAACCTCCAGGACAGTGCCCTCCAGATGCATCCGGCCGTCCCGGACCTCAGCCCAAATTTCCGCGCGCCGCTTGTCGACATTAGGTGCAGATCGTCGAATAGCAGGCCAGATTGAAGTCATACTCGACCATCAGCCGGTCGTAGACGCGCCGGGCGGTGTGCCGCTGCTTGCGCGGCGCGCTCAGGTCCTCGCGCAGCATCGCGTCGATCCAGTCCATCGCCGGCTCCAGTACCGGAGCCGGAGCCCTGGACGGCACAGCCGCACCCACGCCGATCGATGCGCCCGTAAGTCACCCGGCCGGGGAACCCGCCGCGCCGCCGGATCGTCCGCGCCACGTTGGGGCCAAAACAAGGTTCCCAATCGAGTTGGTCCTTACCGACACCGAGTCATCGATGACCGTGTGGAACCAATAGAAGTTGAACACGATCCCAGCGCTCGCCGGGGGAGCCGGAAGAAGTTCGACTGCTTGGGGCAGAAGTACCTCTTCACATCACGCCGTCGCCGGCAACACGTTTTAGGTGACATGGGGACTGTCGGTTGACGACCCGGCGCAACGCACCGGCCCGAAATGTTACCGACTCTCAAACGTCCGGTAACCGATTGTGACACCGGCCGCGAATCACCATTAGCGTCGATTTCGTGAATCATGCGGGAGCCGGTGCCAGGCGCACGACCCGGCGCGCTGACCTGCCGTCGGTGGCCGGGCGGACGCGGGACTCGGCGGGAGCCGTGCTGCGCGCGGTGCTGGACCACGGTCCGGTCGCCCGCAGTTCCGTCGCGCGGGCCGCGCGCCTGTCCGCGGCCTCGGTCAGCGGCATCGTGTCGTCCCTGGTGGACGGCGGGCTCGTCCGGGAGGTGCCCGAAGCGGCCGGTCCGCCGGGCCTCGGCCGGCCGCACGTCCCCCTGGACATCGACCCGGACGCCGCGGTGCTGAGTGTGCACATCGCGGTGCCCGGGGTGACGGTGGCGCTTCTCGATCTGCGAGGACGGGTGCTCGCGCATCATCGGGATCCGCATGGAGCCCTGGACCCGGGCGCCGTCCTGGCGGCGGTGCTCTCCCGGGTCGCAGCCGTCCGGCGGGAGCACGGCCGCCGGCGGACGATTCTCGGCCTCGGGCTGGCTACCGGCGGCTGGGTGGACGCAGCCAACGGCACGATCGTCGACCACCCGTTGCTCGGCTGGCAGCAGGTGCCGGTCCGGGCGTTGCTGTCCGGCGCCACCGGACTCCCGGTGGACGTCGACAGCAACTCCCGAGCACTGCTCCGGGCGGAACAGCTCTTCGGTGACGACGCCCGGCGGGCCCGGGGGAGTGCGGTGCACCTCTTCGTGGGCAATGTCGTCGATGTCGCGTTCGCCGCCGACGGAATGATTCACCGGGGACCCCGGTCGGCGGCCGGTGCCGTCGTCCATCTGCCGGTCGAAGGGCGCGTCGAGCATTGTGCCTGCGGCCGCACCGGGTGCCTGCAGGCGGCCGTCTCGGAACGGACGGTGGTGCGGCGCGCGCTCGCGGCCGGTCTGATCCGCCGGCCCCGCTTCCGCGATCTGGTCGACGCCGCCGAGGGCGGCGGCGCGGCGGCGCTGGCGCTGCTCGAGGAACGGGCCCGGCTGGTCGGCCGGGCGGCCGCGCTGTTGCTCGACCTGTTCGATCCCGAGGTGCTCGTGGTGGTCGAGCCGGGCTCGAACCGGCTGCCGTCCTGCCTGCGGACGTTGCGGGCCGAGGCGGCGGCCTGGTCCTCGGCGCGGGCCGACGCCGCGGACGTCATCCGCCCGACCAGCTTCCCGGGTGAGGTGCTCGCGGTGGCCGGCGGCGCCGTCGCGCTGGACCGGGTGTACGCCGCACCCCTGGATGTCAACGCCCGGCTCCGCGTCTCCTGACCGCGCGATGTCCCCCGTCACGGGCCCGGCATTAATTCAGTGCGACGCTTAGTTGCCTATAAAACCTATGGCTCTACTATGAATTAGAAGCCGACGTCGACCAGCTTTCCGGTCGCCCCGGCTCCGATCCCCGCTGCCTGCCTCGTGGTCCGAACGCACGCCGATCCCCGAACGGAGCCGATCGCCATGACTGCCTTCGTCACCCTGCCAAGCCCGTCCCGCCCGAACTCGTCGGTTCCGGGCAAGTCCCGTCCGGACCCGTCGACACCGGACCCCGTCGACGCCGCGCTGTTCCGGCAGGTATTCCGGCGCCACGCCGCCGGGGTGGCCGTCGTGACCGTCGACGCCGGGCAGGGCCCAGCCGGCGTCACCGTGACCTCGCTGGCCTCGTTGTCCGCCGAGCCGCCGCTGCTCTCCTTCAGCATCTCGGCGACCGCCTCCACCTGGCCCCATCTGCGCGACGCCGGCACCGCCGTCGTGCATCTGCTCGGCGCCGGGCACACGGAACTGGCCCGGACGTTCGCCACCAGCGGCATCGATCGGTTCGCTGCCCCGACCCGGTGGCGCCGGTTGCCGACCGGCGAGCCGCTCCTGGACGGCGCCGCCGGCTGGTTGCGCATCACGATCGAGCATCGCCACCCGGCGGGCGGCTCTCATCTGGTCATCGGCCGGGTCGAGGCCGCCGGGCTGGCCGAGACCCACGGCGCCCTGCTCTACCACGACGGCACGTACCACGCCCTGTAACGGAATCCTCCGATCACTGAAGGAAGGTCATGTTCACACCGCCCCCACGCACCACGAGATCGTTGCGCACGGTGCTGGCGAGCGCCGCCGCCCTCACCATCGCCCTGTCCGCCCTGACGGCCTGCGGGAGCAGGAGCGCCGGCGCCGACCTGGACCTGGCCGCCGCCTTGCCGGCGAAGGTCCCGACCGGCACCGAACTCCGCATCGGCGACCCGGCCATCCAGGCCGACATGCAGGCCTCCGGCCTCGACAAGGAACTGACCGACGCCGGCGTGCACGTCGACTGGGCCAACCTCAGCGGCGGTCCGCAGACCATTCAGGCGTTCCGCGGTGACAAGCTCGACTGCGGCTCGGTCGCTGACATCCCGTCGCTCTTCGCCGCCTGGACCGGCACGTCGACCAAGATCGTCTTCCAGTCGGTCACCGTCGATCCGCTTCAGCACCCGATCTATCAGCTGGGCGTGGCGCCGGGCGTCAACGTCGCCTCGCTGGCCGATCTACGGGGGAAGAAGATCGCATACAGTGCCGGACAGGCACAGGGCGCCCTCGTCCTGCGGGTGCTGCAGAAGGCCGGCCTGACCAAGAAGGACGTCACCCTGGTCGATCTGACCAGCAACGGCGACTCCTACATCACCGCGCTGGGCAGCAAATCGGTCGACGTGGCACCGCTGGCCGCCCAGAATGTCGGCGTCTACAAGGGCAAGTACCCCGGCGGTACGGCGATTCCGCACGGCATCCGCGACGACGCCTCCACGCTCTACTGCCTGACCAAGTCGGTCAAAGATGCCGGAAAGGCGGCCGCGCTCAAGATCTACGTCGGCGTTCGCGCCAAGGCGCTGCTGTGGCAGAACGACCACCCGGACCAGTACGCGAAGGTGTACCTCGAGGCCAACCAGGGCCTCAGCCCCACCGACGCACAGGCCTACCTCGCCGTCGCCGGCAAGATCGGCATCCCGGCCACCTGGGACAACGCCCAGACCCGGCTGCAGGCGACCGCCGACCTGCTCGCCACCGAGCAGGGCCACCCGAAGCTCGACGCGAGCACCCTGATCGACCGTCGTTTCGAGAGCATCGAAGCCACGGCCGCCGGCTCCAGCGTGCTCACCGGTGATGCCTCGTGACCGCCGTCGCCGTCGGCCGGGCCGTCGAGGCCGCGCCCAGCGCCGCGCCGGCCGACGTCCGCGTCGTCCGCCGCCGGCTCGGCCCGGGGCATCGGATCCGGTTCGCCTTCTGGGTCGGCCCGGCTCTCCTGCTCGCAATCTGGGCGATCGGTTCCGCGGCCGGTTTCATCGACCCGGCCGTCCTGACCGCGCCGTGGGACGTGGTGGCCGCGTTCCGAGAGCAATGGACCGACCACGATCTGCTCGGCAACATCCTCTCCTCGCTCGAGCGGGCCACAATCGGCCTGGCCTTCGGAGTCGTCGGCGGCACAGTCCTCGCGGTGGCCTCGGGGCTCTCCCGGATCGGCGAGTCGCTGATCGACGGGCCGATCCAGATCAAGCGGTCGGTGCCCACGCTGGCGCTCATCCCGCTGTTCATCGCCTGGTTCGGCATCGAGGAACAGATGAAGATCGTGACGATCGCCCTGATCAGCATGATCCCGATCTACGTCAACACCCACAACGGTCTGCGCAGCATCGACGGCAAGTACGCCGAACTGGCCGAGACCATCGGACTCGGCCGCGGCGAGTTCATCCGGCACGTGGTGCTGCCCGGGGCGCTGCCCGGCTTCCTGCTGGGCCTGCGCTTCGCGGTCACCTCGGCCTTGCTCGGCCTGGTCGTGGTCGAGCAGTACAACGCGACCAGCGGCATCGGCCACATGATGACCCTCGCCGAGGAGTACGGCCAGACCGACATCCTCGTCGTCGGCCTGGTTCTGTACGGCGTCTTCGGCTTTCTGGCCGACTCCGCCGTCCGCCTCACCGAAAGGAAGGTGCTCGCATGGCGACGGACGCTCGAAGGGTGATCGCCGAGCCGAGCCGCGGCTCCGGCGAACCGGCCGTCCGGGTGCGCGATCTGCACCGGAGCTTCACCAAGAACGGCGGCGTCCTCAACGGACTCGACCTGGACATCGCGTCGGGCGAGTTCGTGGCGCTGATCGGGCGTTCCGGCACCGGCAAGAGCACGCTGCTGCGGGCCCTCGCCGGCCTCGACCGGGACGTCGCCGGCTACGGCCAGATCACCGTCCCGGACGCCGTGTCGGTGGTCTTCCAGGACTCCCGGCTGCTGCCGTGGAAGCGGATCCTGGACAACGTCGTGTTCGGGCTCCGGGTCCCGGACGCGGTGCAACGCGGTCGGCAGGCACTGGCCGAGGTCGGCTTGGCCGGCCGGGAGCGCGCGTGGCCCCACGAACTGTCCGGCGGGGAGCAGCAGCGCGCCTCGCTGGCCCGGTCCCTTGTCCGGCAGCCGCAACTGCTGCTGGCCGACGAGCCGTTCGGCGCCCTGGACGCGCTGACCCGCATCCGGATGCACGCGCTGCTGCACAAGCTGTGCGCGACCCACAAACCGGCCGTACTGCTGGTCACCCACGATGTCGACGAGGCGATCGTGCTCGCGGACCGGGTGATCCTGCTCGACGCCGGTGTCGTGCGGGTGGACGTCCGGGTCGACCTGCCGCACCGTTCCCCGGCCGACTCCCGGTTCGCCGAGCTCCGGGCGTTTCTGCTCGACCGGCTCGGCGTCGTCGCCGGCGTCCCCGACCGATTCGAAGGAGTGACCGCCTGATGCCCCGCCAGTTGCACTTCAACCTGTTCCTGCACGACACCGGCCACCACGAGGCGTCATGGCGGCTGCCGGACTCCGATCCGCACTCGAACCTGTCGCTGGCCGCCCACCAGCACCTGGCCCGGGTCGCCGAGGACGCGAAGTTCGACTCGGTCTTCCTCGCCGACAGCCCGGTGCTGTGGGGCGACCCGGGACGCCGCCCGTCCGGGAAGCTGGAGCCGACGCTGCTGCTGGCCTCGCTCGCGGTCAGCACCAGCCGGATCGGGCTGATCGCGACCGCGTCGACGTCCTACAACGAGCCCTACAACCTGGCCCGCCGGTTCGCGTCGCTCGACCACCTCTCCGGTGGCCGAGCCGGCTGGAACATCGTCACCACGGCCGGCGAGGCGGCCGCCCGCAACTTCGGGCTCGAGAACCAGCCGCTGCACAAGGCCCGGTACGAGCGGGCCGACGAGTTCCTCGACGTCTCGACGAAGCTGTGGGACAGCTGGGCCGACGACGCCGTCGTCGCCGACAAGGAGAGCGGCGTGCACGCGCGGCGGGACCAGGTCCGGCGTATCGACCACGACGGACCGTATTTCCGGGTCGACGGGCCGCTGAACCTGCCGCGCTCGCCGCAGGCCTATCCGTTGCTGGTGCAGGCCGGCTCCTCGGAGGACGGTAAGGACTTCGCCGCCAGGTGGGCCGAAGCCGTCTTCACCGCCCAGCCGACCCTAGCCGAGAGCCAGGCCTTCTACGCCGACTTGAAGCGGCGTGCGGCCGCGGCCGGTCGCGACCCCGATCACGTCGTGATCCTGCCCGGTATCGTGCCGGTGATCGGCGACACCGAGGCCGAGGCGCGGGAGTTGGACGCCGAGTTGGATCGCCTGATCGGACCGCAGTACGCCCTCGTCCAGATCGCCGAGACTTTGCGGGTCGACCCCGAGCGCTTGAAACTGGACGAGCCGCTGCCGGCCGATCTGCCCGACGAACACGAGATCGAGGGCGCGAAGAGCCGCCGCACGCTCATCGTCGACTGGGGACGCCGGGAGAACCTCACCGTGCGCCAGCTGATCGGCAAGCTGGGCGGCGGCCGCGGGCACCGGACCTTCGCCGGCACGCCGGTGCAGGTCGCCGACACGATTCAGCATTACTTCGAGAACGGCGCCGCCGACGGCTTCAACATCATGCCGGCGGTGCTGCCGTCCGGGATCGAGGCGTTCGCCCGCCAGGTCGTGCCGATTCTGCAGGAGCGCGGCCTGTTCCGGACCGCGTACACCGGCGCCACCCTGCGCGAGCACTACGGGCTGCCTCGGCCCGCGAACCGGTTCCAGCTCGCCGATCGGAGCGCCGGATGAGCCTGACCTTCCTGTGGTACATCCCCAATACCGTCGAGCCGGGGCACCGGGGCGACGGCGCCGTTGAGGGATACGGAAGCCTCGACCACGCGGTCGATCTCGCGCGGACGGCCGAGCAGCACGGCTGGGCGGGCGCCTTGATCGGCACCGGCTGGGGCCGGCCGGACACGTTCACACTGGCCACCGCGCTCGCCGTGCGCACCAGCACGTTCACGCCGCTGGTGGCCATCCGTCCCGGGTACTGGCAGCCGGCCCACTTCGCCAGCGCCGCCGCGACCCTCGACCACCTCAGCGGCGGCCGGCTGTTCGTCAACATCGTCAGTGGGCAGGACAACCTCGCCGCTTACGGCGACGTCGAAGGCGATCAGGCCGGCCGGTACGCGCGGACCCGGGAATTCATGCGGATCGTCCGCCGGCTGTGGACCGAGGAGCGCGTCACGTTCGCGGGCGAGCACTTCCGGGTCACCGACTCGACGGTCACGCCGCGGCCGTACGGGACGGGTCCTCGCCTGTATTTCGGTGGCGCCTCGGCGGCCGCCGAACGGGTCGCCGCCGGCGAGGCCGACGTTCAGTTGTTCTGGGGGGAACCGCTCGACGGCGTCGCCGAACGCATTGACCGGCTGCGGCGCCTCAGTGCCGAGGTCGACCGGGACCTGCCCCCGCTGGAGTTCGGGTTGCGCATCACCACGCTGGTCCGCGACACGACCGAGGAGGCGTGGCGGGACGCGGAGGCCAAGGTCGCCGGGATGGCGGAGCGCTCCGGTTCGCTCGCCGACCGGGACACCGGCCGAGCGGTCGGTCAGCAACGACTCCTCGACCTGGCCGCCCGGGGTGACGTGCTGGACAGCTGCCTCTACACCGCACCCGGCCGGTACGGCGGCGGTGGGGCCGGTACGACGTGGCTGGTCGGCTCACCCGACGACGTCACGGCGGCGCTGCGGCGCTATGCCGAACTGGGCATCCGCCATTTCGTCCTCTCCGACACCCCGTACCGGCGTGAGACGGCCCGGGTCGGCGACCAGATCATCGGACGGCTGCGGGCGTCCGTCCGGCAGCTTTCGTTGCCCAAGCCGGTGAGCGCTGCGACGCCGGCCTGACCAGCCCGGGGACGGCGTCCTGGGCGACGCCGGTCCGCAGGCCCGAGAACCGAGAAGGAGACCGATGACTGCCGCCGCCCGCTACGGCGATCCCGCCCTGACCCTCGCGCTCGGCAACGACGTGCTGGGGCTGCAACTGCGCCGCCGTTCGGTCCGGCGGTTCGGTTCCCGCGACGTCACCGACGACGAACTGACCGCCCTGGTGGCCGCCGCCCAATCGGCGCCCACGTCGTCCAACCTGCAACCATGGAGTGTGATCGCCGTACGTGATCCCGGCCGCCGCAACCGTCTGGCGGCCCTGGCCGGGAATCAGGCCTTCGTCGCCCGGGCGCCGCTCTTCCTGGTCTGGGTCGCCGACCTGGGCCGGGCCCGCCGTCTCGCGCGGCGTGCCGGGCGAGAGGTGGCGGCCGCCGACTATCTGGAGACGACGGTCATCGGCCTGGTCGACACCGCTCTCGCCGCTCAGAACGCGGTGCTGGCCGCCGAGTCGCTCGGCTTCGGCTCGGTTTTCGTCGGCGCGATCCGCAACCGCCCGGAAGAGGTGGCGGCCGAACTGAACCTGCCGCCGCATACCCTCGCCGTGTTCGGCCTCGCGGTCGGTGAGCCCGACCCGTCCGAACCGGCCGGCGTCAAACCGCGGTTGCCGCAGGCCGCCGTCCTGCATCAGGAGACCTACGACGCCGAGCGGGCCGACGCGCACATCGCCGTCTACGACGAGCGCCTCAGCGCCTACAACCAGCGATTCGGGCTGACCGGCAACTGGAGCGAACGGGTCCTCACCCGGTTGCGCGGCCCGGAGTCGATGGCCGGCCGGCACCTGCTCCGCGACATCCTCCAGCGACTCGGTCTGCCGTCGCGATAGTCAGTGGCCGGCCGGCTCGTCGCTGTTACCGGGAGCGGGCGGTGAGGGCTGCACTTCAGTCACGGCTCCGCGAGGGCGGTGCGCATCAGCGCGCGCTTGTCAGGCTTGCCGCTCGGGGCGATCGGAATGTTCTCGATGACCGTGACTGTCTGAGGTACCGCCTCGGCACCGAGCGTCTGCGCCACCGCGGCGCGCAGCTCGTCGATCGCCGGCCGCCGATCGGCCCGCAGGACGACGAAGGCGTGCACCGCTTCCCCGGTTCGCTCGTCGGTGCGTCCGACGACGTACGCCTCGGCGATGTCGGGGTGGCCGGCGAGGGCGCGTTCGATCGGGCCGGCGTAGACCAGGTTGGCGTTCACGATGATCACGTCCCGGGCCCGGCCGGCCAGCCGCAGGTAGCCGTGGTCGTCGAAGCTGCCGAGGTCACGGGTCCGGACCCACCCGTCGACGAAGACCTCCGCGGTCTCGGCCGGTTCCCGCCAGTAGCTGTTCGCCTGGCCCGCGGTCCGGACGTAGACCTCACCGTCGCGGATCTGCACCTCGACCGCGGCCGGCGGCCGGCCGACCGACGCCAAGGCCGCCGCCGATCCGGCCATCTCGGCCGGGGTGACCATCGCGATCATGCCGGTCTCGGTCTGGCCGTACCCGTGGAAGATCACCGGCCCGAGCACCTCCATCGCCTCCCGCAGCCGGCCGGGGTCGAGCGGCGAGCCGGACACCATCAGGGCGCCCAGGCTGCTCAGATCGGCCGGATGCGCGCGTTGGTCGCGGATGAGCTGGTAGAGCTTGCCCACGGTGATCACGCTCGCGGTGGCCCGGTGCCGCTCGATCATGCCCGCGAAGCCGGGTGGGCGGGGGTCGGCCACCACGAGGACCCCGCCGGCGGTCAGGGTCAGGATGCCGTACTCGATCATCACTTGACTGGCCAGCGAGCCGAAGACGAGGTATCGCTGCAACCGGCCGGCCAGTTCGCGGATCGCGGGGGGCCAGCGGTCCGGGTACGGCGCCCAGGCCGCGGTCATCGCGGCGTACGTCTGCGCGCAGCCTTTCGGGTTGCCGGTGCTGCCGCTGGTGTAGGTGATCCGGGCGATGTCCGCCGGACGTCCCGCGGCGACCAGCGGCACCCCGTCGTCGGCCTGCTCGGCCAGCAGCCGGGCCAGCAGCGCGTCGTCGATCAGGACCGACTCGTTGTGCCGCAGCAGATGCTGGAGCTGGTCGCCGGTCAGGCCGGGCCGGACGCCGGCCACCCGGGCGCCGATCGCGAACGCGGCGATGGTGGCGGCGAACGCCTCGGGCGTCACACCGAGATGCAGCGCCACCCCGTCGCCCGCTCCGATGCCGCAACCACGTAGCGCCGCGGCGGCCCGCCGGATCAGGGCCGACATCTCATCGGCGCGGACGATCCGGGAACCGTGCTCGAACACCGGCCGGTCGCCGGTGAGCCGGTCGAGCACGGCCTGCGGCCAGACGGGGTCAGTGGACATCGGCGAGGGTGCCCTTGACGAAGACGGCCAGCGGCTGCTGGTGCACGGTGGGCAGGTTCCAATGGTTCTCGAGGTTCTCGGCCAGGTGGTGCTCGGCGACGACCGTGCCCTCGCGATACACCCGGACGACCGGATGCAGGTAGCTTGCGTCGTGGGCGGCGGCGGAATCGTTCTCGGCGATCCGCGGCACCGAGATGTCGAACGGGTCGACCGTGTCGTGGTCGGGCCCGTACTCCAGCGTGACGACGAAGGCCGACCGGACGCCGAGGCCACCGTCGGCGAAGTAGGCCACCGGCACCTCCTCGTGATACTGCGCGGCCTCGCCGTCGACGGTGATCACGTCGGCCAGGACGGCGAACTGCTGCCACAGCGCCGAGGTGCGGTTGATCCGTTCGATGATCGCGTCGGTGATCGCCTCCGGCGTGGCCTCGATCCGGGCCGCCGGCCACCGCGCGGCGGTGAGCATCTTGTGCAGTGCTCGCACCCCGTACCGGAAGCCGTGGATGAAGCCGTTGGTCGACTTCTTGTATTCGCGCTGCTGGGTCAGCGTGCCGGCGAAATACAGCCCGGGTACGTTGACCGACTCGAAGGACGAGGTCTGCTCCGGGAACCGGTCGTTGAGGACCAGCGCGGGACGGCAGCCCTCGTCGAAGATGGACGCGTCGAAGCGGAAACCGGTGCACAGGATGATCCGGTCGTACCCCAGTTCCCGGATGGCCTCCACCGTGCGGGCGTACCTTAAGAGCACTCGGTAGCCGCCGTCCGCCCGCCGCTCGATGCGTTCGATCGTGCCGTCCAGCACAGCGTTCTGCGACTTCAGCTGGTACGTGTCCAGGAAGTTGTTGTTGACCGCCCGCAGGTGCCCGACGTAGTGCGACTGCCAGGCCAGCTTGATCGAGTGCGGACCGGCCACGTGGATGACGGCGGCGGTCTCGACCAGCGCGTCGGCGGTCTCGAACCCCGAGTTGCCCTTGCCGACGATCAGCACCCGCTGATTGATGAATTCGGCCGGGTCGACGCTGACGGTGTCGTAGCGTTCGGCCAGCTCGACGCCGTCGATCTCCGGAACGTAGAGCTGCGAGACGCCGGTGGCGACGATGACCCGCTTCGCCGTGTACGTCCGGCCGGCCGCCAGCACCGAGAAGCCCCGACGGATGGACGTGACCGGACTGTCGTAGTGCACGTTGAGGCCGGCGGCGAAGTCGCCCAGGTACCGCACGAGGTCGTCGGCGCCCGGGAAGTACCGCTGGCTGTACTGCCGGAACTGCAGTGCCGGATCGTCGGTGAGCAGTGAGTTCCAGTCCGACCGCAGGTTGAACTCCGGGTCGTCGGAGCCGGTCCAGACCTTGTTGATCGAGATCAGCTGCCGGTGCCGCGGGTACGTCCGGAAGAACGTGCCCGGACCCGGGCCGCCCTCCAGCACCACGTAGTCGAGACCGTCGCGGTCGAGCAGGGCGGCGAGCTGCAGACCGGCCGGCCCCGCTCCGATGATCAGGTAGTCGTGGGTCATGCCGCGCAAGCTACCCGGGTGAATTCAGAGCCTTCTGAGAAGTTCTCCCTAGCCTGGTCCGGTGACTACTCGAGTTGACCTGGCGCTTCCGTTGCGCCCGGAATCCCTTCGCCTGGCCCGGGATCCGCTGACCGTGGTGATCGGCGCCGACGTCCGCGGCCGGGTCGCGACCGGGCGCGCGTTCCTCGGCAAGGTGCTCAGCGACGACCGCGCCGTGTACGGCAACACCACCGGATTCGGCGCCCTGGTCGGCTACGCCGGCCGTCCCGACCAGGCCGACCAGGCGGACAACACGCTCGCCCACCTAGGCGCCGGGCACGGGCCCGACATCGACCCCGCGGTGGCCCGGGCGGCGATGCTGGTCCGCGCCTGGTCGCTGGCCCAGGGCGCGTCCGGGGTGTCGCCACATGTCATCGACGCGCTGGCGGCGATGCTGGCCACGACCTTCGTCCCGGCGATGCCCCGGTACGGCTCGGTCGGCGCCAGCGGCGACCTGATCCCGCTCGGCGCGGCCGCCCAGGCGCTGCGCGGGCGCGGCCACGCGTACGTCGACGGCGAGCGGATGCCGGCCGCCCAGGCGTTGCAGCGGGCCGGGCTGACCGCGTTGCCGCTCGACGGGCGGGATGCCCTGGCCCTGGTCAACGGCACGTCGCTGACCACCGCCGCGGCTTGCCTGGCGCGGGACAGCGTGCGTCTTTCGCACCAGGCGATCATGCTGCTGAGCTGCCTGCTCACCGATCTGCTGGGCTGCGACAGCCAATTCCTCGATCCGCGGCTGATCGAGCGGTACAACCACCCGGGCGCGGTGGACGTCGCCGCGGTGATGCGCCGGACGCTGGCCGGGTCGGTGCCGTCGGGGACCCGGGCCCTGCAGGAGCCGTACAGCATCCGGTGTGCGCCGCAACTGCTCGGCGCGGCCGAGGACGCCCTGCGGTATGTGGACGGTGTCGTCGCGGCCGATCTGGGCAGCGTCAGCGACAATCCGCTGTTCTTCCCCGAGGACGATGTCGTCGTGCACGGGGGCAACTTCTTCGGCCAGCCCGCCGCGTTCGCCGGTGATGTGCTCTCGATGGTCACCGCCCAGCTCGGGAATCTCGCCGAGCGGCAGTTGGATCTGCTCGTCGATCCGGGGCGCAACGGCGGCCTGCCACCGATGCTGGCGGCCGGCCCGGGCCGCCAGCACGGCCTGCAGGGGGTGCAGCTCGCCGCGACCGCTCTGATCGCGGAGATCCGCCGGGACGCGATGCCGGCCAGCATGCAGAGCCTGCCGACCAACCTGCACAACCAGGACGTGATCCCGCTCGGCACTCAGGCCGCGCTGCGGGCACTCGATCAGGCCCGGCTGCTGCGGATCATCTGTGGTTCGCTCGCCCTCGGCCTGCGCCAGGCGCTCTACGTCGCGGGGCGACGGCCGACCGCGCCCCGCTGCGCCGCCGTTCTCGACCGGCTGGCCGACCGGATCCCGGCGATCGATCCGGACCGGCCGCTGGAGGAGGACGTTCGGCTGGCCGCGGATCTGGTGGAAAGCCTGATATTTCTCTGATTTCTCGTGCCTAGCCTTGCTGCCGTGACGCTTGATTACCTGATCATCGGGGCCGGTCCGGCCGGCCTCCAGCTCGCCGCCCTGCTGGAGGCCGACGGGAAACGCGACTATCTCGTCCTGGAACGCGACGCCGTGCCGGGCGCGTTCTTCAATCGCTATCCCCGGCACCGGAAGCTGATCTCGATCAACAAGCCGCACACCGGCACCGACGATCCGGAGCTGAACCTGCGGTCGGACTGGAACTCGCTGCTCAGCGACGATCCGGCGCTGCTCTTCACGGGGTACACGGAACGGTATTTCCCGGACGCCGACGTGCTGGTGCAGTATCTGGCCGATTTCGCGGCCAAGACCGGGGTGCGGGTCCGCTACGGCACCACGGTCGATCGAGTGTCCAAACAGGACGATATCTTCCAGGTCACGGCCGGGGAGGAGACCTTCAGCGCGCGCCGCCTGATCGTCGCCACGGGCGTCTCGCAGACCTATCAGCCGGACATCGAGGGCTTCGAGCTGGCCGAGGGTTACGACGAGATGCCGGTCGACCCGCGCGACTTCCTCGACCAGAGGGTGCTGATCATCGGCAAGGGCAACTCGGCGTTCGAGACGGCCGACAACCTGGTCGAAACCACCACCCTCATCCACGTGGCCGGGCCGAGCCCGGTGCGGATGGCCTGGCGCACCCACTACGTCGGGCACCTGCGGGCCGTCAACAACAACTTCCTCGACACGTACCAGCTGAAGTCGGCCAACGCGATCCTGGACGGCACGGTCAAGCGGATCGAACGGGACGGCTCCGGGTTCACGGTGACCTTCTCCTTCTCCCGGGCCGACGAGGTGATCAAGGAGCTGCACTACGACCGGGTGCTCGCCTGCACCGGCTTCCGCTTCGACGACTCGATCTTCGACGAGACCTGCCGCCCGCAGCTGACCATCAAGGACCGCTTCCCGGCGCAGACCGACGAGTGGGAGTCGCCCAACGTGCCCGGCCTGTTCTTCGCCGGCACGATCTCCCAGGTCCGCGACTTCAAGAAGTCCACCAGCGGTTTCATCCACGGCTTCCGCTACGCGGTCCGCGCGCTTTTCAAGATCCTCGAGCGCCGGTACGCGGCGACGCCGTGGCCGTCGGCTCGGATCGACGCCACGCCGGCGGCCATCACCGGCGCCATCATCGAACGGGTCAACCGCACGTCGGCGCTCTGGCAGCAGTTCGGCTTCCTGGCCGACGTGGTGACCGTGTCCGGCGCCGCCGCCCGGTACCACGATGAGGTGCCGGTGGACTACTTCACCCGGGTGGGCCTCGGTCCGGCCGAGCACGCGTTCGTCATCACGCTGGAGTACGGGCCCGAGCACGACCGGGTCGACCCGTTCGACATCACGGTCCGGCGGATCGCCCAGGACTCGGCCGGGCAGGCGCACGACGCCGCCTATCTGCACCCGGTCGTCCGGCACCACCGCGACGGGCGGGTCGTCGCGACCCACCACCTGGCCGAGAACCTGGCCAACGAATGGAATCAACCGGACGCGCACGTGGCCCCGTTGGCGGCGTTCGTCCAGCGCTGCCTCGAGGACTGACGTGGACCGGGTGCACCGGGACTTCTTCGACGGCGGCGCCGGCGAGGAGCGGACGGTCCGGGCCAACGTGGAGGCATTCGACCGGCGCCGGATCGTGCCCCGAGTGCTGCGCGGGGTCGGTCCGCGGGAGCTGCGGACCACTCTGCTCGGAACCGACCTCTCGATGCCGGTGCTGATCGCGCCCACGGCGTTCCACAAGCTGGCCCATCCGGAGGGCGAGGTCGCCACCGCGCGGGCCGCGGCCGCGGCGGGCACGGCGATGGTCGTCAGCATGGCCGCGACCCAGCCGGTCGAGGACATCGCGGCCGCCGGCGGCCCGCTCTGGTTCCAGCTCTACCCGCAGCCGGACCTGGACTTCACCGCCGCCGTGATCAAGCGGGCCGAGGCGGCCGGTTGCCGGGCGCTGGTCGTGACCGTCGACTCCCCGGTCTTCGGCCGCCGCGACCGCGACCTCCGGAACGGCTTCACCGATCTGCCGGCCGGCCTGTGCTGCGAAAACATGCGCGAGGCCGGCGGTCCGGCGCGGGACATCGTGATGGATCCGACGCTGAGCTGGGATCGGATCGCCTGGCTGCGGTCAGTGACCGGCCTGCCGATCGTCCTCAAGGGAGTCCTGCACCCGGCGGACGCCCGGTTGGCCGTCGAGCACGGTGTCGACGGGCTGCTCGTCTCCAATCACGGCGGTCGGCAACTGGACGGTGCGGTGGCCACTCTGGACGCGCTGCCGGCGATCGTCGCGGCGGTCGGCGGGCGGTTGCCGATCCTGCTCGACGGCGGGATCCGGCGGGGCACCGACGTGCTGGTCGCCCTGGCGCTCGGCGCGAGCGCCGTCGCGATCGGACGCCCGGTCATCGCGGGGCTGGCGGCGGACGGCGCTTCCGGCGTACGGCAGGTGCTCGAGCTGCTGCGCACCGAACTGGACCAGGCGCTCGCGCTGGCCGGAGCCGCGACGCCGGCCGATCTCACCCCGGATCTGGTGTGGCCATGACTCTGCTCCTGGTCGTGGCCGGGTTGGCGGCGGCATGGACCCTGCCGCACTGGCTGCCGCCGACGGTGATCCGGGTGCGCGAATGGATCTTCGTCAGGGTGAACGGGGCCGAAGGCATCCCGGTGCCAGGCCCGCTGGTCGGCGCCGAGCACTTCGAGCGGCTCTACGCCGACCCGGCCGCCGACGGCCGCAGCCGAGGCGCCGGGCTCTCCGACCTGTTCTGGTACTGGCTCGCCCCCGGCCCGCAGATGCACCAGGAACACCTCGAGCCGGGCGAGCGCTACCGCACCGTGGCCCGGACGACCCGGCAGGTCTTGGCCGTGCCGCACGCCCGGGCGGCCGAGTTGACCAGGGCCGCGATCGGCCGCGTCCTCGACCGGTTGCCGACGGACCGGATCAGCCCGGTCCGGCTGCGCGATCTGACCATGGGCGCTTGGGCCGAGGTCCACTACGAGCTGGTCTTCGGCGAGCAGTGCCCGGCGGACGCCCGCGACCTGATCGTCGCCAACGCCGACGACGTCGTCTCCGCCCTCAAGGGCACCCGGCTGCGGCACCTGGACCGGCGCGACCGGCTGACCCGTTACCTGATCGCCCGGCTCGAGGCGGGCACCTGCCCGGTGACGCTGCCGGCGTCGTTCACGACCGCGGAGACCGCCTGGTACCTGCAGGGCGCGTTCTTCAACACCGCCGTCGTGCAGATGTCCGAGGCCACCGCGCACATCCTGTTGGCCATCGCCGAGCACCCGGACGTGCAGCGGTCCCTGCTGGCCGGCCTGGACGAGGACGCGGTGCTGGACCGAGTCATCGACGAGACGTTGCGAGTGCATCCCCTCTTCGGCGTCGCGCACCGGATCACCTCGGCGCCGCTGGTCGTCGACGAGCACACCACGTTGCCCGCCGGCTCGGTGCTGCTGTTCAACTACCTCGCGTTCCACCGCACCGGCCCGGCCGCCGACGACGCCTTCGACCCCGATCGCTGGCTCACCCTCAAACGCAAGGACGCCCACTTCATCCCGTACGGCGTGACCGCGAACCGGGCCTGCCCGGCCCGCGGAGTGGCCCCGGTGATGCTACGCACCGCCACCCGGGAGATCCTGCGGCGCTACGCCCTCGCCTCATCCGTCGCGCACACCCGTTCGCTGCCCAGCCGCGGCCCGGCCTACCTGACGCCGGCCGGTGTGCGCGGTCCCGGCCGATCACGCCTCGCCGCGATGCGGCTGCAGGACCGCTGGGCCGACGTCGGCCGCAGCCTCACGCAACTTCTGTTCGGCACGTGGATGGTCATCGACGCGCGCCGGCAGAAGCTGTGCGCCACCTATTTCCAGGAGGTTCGGCAGTGACCCCGACCGAGTTGGCGCCCCGGTTCTTCATCGCGGTGGCGGTCATCCTGCTTGTCTGCAAGGCCGTCGCGTGGCTGCTCGGCAAGGTGGGTCAGCCCGCTGTGGTCAGCGAGATGCTGGCGGGCGTCCTGCTCGGGCCGTCGCTGCTCGGCCTGTTCTTCCCGTCGGTGCAGCACCTGATCTTCCCCACCGCGCTGCTTCCGCTGCTGTACGTAGTCGGCCAGGTCGGTCTGGTCATCTTCATGTTCCAGGCCGGGTACGCGTTCACCGCGCACCGGGTGACCGGTCTCGGCGGCACGGCCGGGATCGTCTCGCTGGCGGGGGTCAGCGCCCCGCTGGTGCTGGGCGCTCTACTGGTCTTCAGCACCGCGCGATTCGTGCCGATCCAGGCGGCCGGCACCTCGCTCGGCGTGTCGGCCGCGTTCGTCGGGGTGGCGCTGGCGATCACCGCGTTCCCGATGCTGGCCCGGATCATCACCGAACGCGGCCACGCCGGCACCCGGCACGGCACCCTGGCGCTGGCCAGCGGCGCGCTCGACGACCTGGTCGCCTGGATCCTGCTCGCTGTCGTGCTCGCCGTCGCCTCCGGCAAGGCCGGCCCGGCCGTCGTCACGGTCGGCGGCGCGGTGCTCTTCGGCCTGCTGCTCTGGTTCGGCGGCCGGCGCCTCACCGCCGTCCTGATGTCCGCCGACCGTCTCACCGAGCAGACCCGGCTGGTCGCCGTGGTCGGGCTACTCTTCGTGGTGGCCTGGTACACCGACGAGATCGGCCTGTACGCGGTCTTCGGCGCGTTCGCGGTCGGCGCGATCATGCCCCGCTCGCCCCGGACGGACACGGTGGTCGGCACTCTCACCCCGGTCGCCGCCGGCGTCTTCCTGCCGCTCTTCTTCACCTACTCCGGGCTGCGCACCGAGTTCGGCCTGCTCGGCAACCCGGCGGTGCTGCTCTTCGCGGTCGCCTGCGTGCTGGTCGCCGTGGCCGGCAAGTTCGGCGCCTGCTGGGCGGCCGCCCGCTCGCGCGGTGAGCCGTCCGGCGTCGCGCTGCGGCTCGGCGCGCTGATGAACGCCCGCGGGCTGATGCAGCTCATCGCCCTGAATGTGGGCCTGGAGGCCGGCATCGTCAACCCGTCCCTGTTCACCGTGCTGGTGCTGGTCGCGCTGGTGACCACGCTGATGACCACTCCGCTGCTGGCCTGGATCGATCGGCGCTCGCCGATACCGGCACCGATGGTTGAAGAGACAACTTCCACAAGCGAACGTGGCGGGGGTATGTCATCGTTTATGAGTGCCCGCGGATAGATCCACTCGATTGCTGCTCGTCGAGGACGATCCAGAGCTGTCCGAGCTGCTCGCCGAAGCCCTGGTCGACGAAGGCTACGTCGTCGACCAGGCTTCGGACGGCCAGCGCGGCCTGCATCTGGGGCTGACCCGGCCGTACGCGGTCATGGTCATCGACCGGCGGTTACCCGGCTTGGACGGTCTCGATCTGATGATGCGCCTCCGGTCGAAGGCGGTGCCGGCGAGGGCGCTGATGCTGACCGCCCTCGGCGCCGTCGGCGACCGAATCGCGGGCCTGGACGCAGGCGCGGACGATTATCTGGTCAAGCCCTTCGACCTGGACGAGCTGAGCGCGCGGATCCGGGCGTTGTGCCGCCGGACGGCCGACTCCACCGAGGCGCTGCGGATCGGCGGCGGGCTGCTCGATCTCTCGCTGCGCGACCTGCAGTTGCCCGATGGTGAGAGGGTCGCCCTGTCGGCCCGGGAGTTCGAGCTGCTGCGGCTGCTGGCCGCCCGGCCCAATGCCGTGCACTCCCGGGCCGAGCTGCGCCGTGAGGTCTTCGACGAGGCCGCGGCGGCCTCCATCGTGGACACCTATGTCTATTACCTGCGCCGCAAACTGGGCCGCGGGGTGGTCCGGACGGTGCACGGTCTCGGCTATCGACTGGGGAAGCTGTGAGCGCAGAGGATGAACGACGGGTGGTCCGGCGGGCCCGGCTCAAGGTGATCGCGTTGGCCTGCGCGGCCGTGACGACGCTGTTCGCGCTCGTCGGGGCAGTCTCGTACGCCGGGCTGGTGCGCAGCCAGAACGAGCAGATCCAGCACGAGCTGTGGTGGGCGGTGACGAACGGCACACCGGGCGGCCCTCCGAACTGCGTCTGGGCCGTCACGCTGAGCGGCGGGGTGGTGAGCGACAACGGCATGCCCGCGCCGGCCGGTTTCCCGTTGCGGGCCACCCTCGACTCGGTCGCCGCCACCGGCACGACCGTGCTGTCCACCGTGCGCGCCAACGGCACCACCTACTACCTCCGGACCGAGCAGCGTGGCAGCGTCACCGTCCAGGGCATCTTCGATTCGCGCTACCAGCTCGCCGACCGGCAGCACCTGCTCGCGGCGCTCGGCGTGGGTGCGCTGGCCGGTCTTCTGGCGATGTTCCTGACCATCCTGATCCTCGGCCGGTTCGCGGTCGCGCCGCTGATCGAGGCGCTGGACCGGCAGCGCCGCTTCGTCGCCGACGCCAGCCATGAGCTGCGCACGCCGATCGCCCAGGTGCACACCCGGGCCCAGGTGCTGGCCCGGCGGGCCCGGATGAGCGGAACGGCGGCCGACCAGCGCGACTTGGACCGGCTGCTGGGCACCACCCGGCGGCTCGGCGAGATCGTCGACGAGTTGCTGCTGTCGGCCCGGCTCACGGCGTCCCCGCCGACCGGTGTGATCGATCTCGCCGTCCTGGCCCGGGAGGCGGTGGCCTCCGAGGCCGCCCGGGCGCAGGAGAACGGCGTGACCATCGAGGTGGCCGTTCCGCAAAGGGCGTTGCCGGTGACCGGAGTGGAGTCGGCGTTGCGCCGGGTGGTCGGTGAACTTCTCACCAATGCGCTCACCCACACCCCGGCCGGGGGGCGGATCGATGTGACGGTCCACCGGATCGACCACGACCGGGCCGAACTGGTGGTGACCGACACCGGGAACGGCTTCGACCCGACGGAGGCGAGCCGGATCTTCGATCGCTTCTATCGCGCGCCGGGCGCGGGGGACCGCCGTTTCGGCCTGGGCCTGGCCCTGCTGCGGGAGGTGGTGACCAGCCACGGTGGCACCATCACCGCCGTCGGCCGGCCCGGCCTGGGCGCAACCTTCACCGTCCGCCTACCGGCCGAATCCCTGACCCCGGACCAGACCCCCATCGCGGCCTGACCCCATCGGGCCGCCGGTGGCGGCCGGTGACTGCGTCGGCCGCCCTCGGGTTTGTCGGTGGGGTCCCGCCCAGGAACTCGAACGGGGCAGAGCCGTTCTTCGGGGGCCGTGTGAACCGGTTGATGCCGACGTCAGCCTGTCGGCGGTTCGACCCGGACGGTCCCGCCGGCGGCGCCGTCGAAGACGCTCAGCGGTGGTTCCGGCTGTTCCGGGTCGACGAGCAGGAGAAGTTGGTCTCCCGCGCGGAGAACGGTTTCGCCGGTGACCGCGATGAGTCTCCCGTCGCGGATGACGTTGCTGATCCAGATGTCCTCGCCCAGCTCGAGGTCTTTGATGGCGGCGCCCTCCGCGGCTGCCCCTTCGGCCACGGCCTGTTGACGAAGTCCGGTGGGCTCGTCACGCAACCGCAGGGCGAGTGTCCACGGCTCCGGCTCGACGATGTGCATCGGGACGCCGACCCGCCGGGCGACGCGTGGCACCAGCCCACCCTGCACGATGACCGAGAAAGCGACGACTACTACGACGATCTGGTACAGCTGTTGCGCATGGGGAACGGCCGCGGACAGCAGGTAGGTGCCGAGCAGAATCGGCACGGCGCCTTTGAGGCCGCTCCACATGATGAACAGCTTCTCGCCCCGCGACAGCTGGAGCGGCAGTAGCAGACCGCCGACGACCAGCGGCCGCACGACGAACGCCAGCACCGCCGCCACGCCGAGGCCGATCACCCACGCATGGCCGTGAGCTAACGAGCTGATCGACACGGTCAGGCCCAGCGCCGTGAAGACGACGATCTCGGCCAGGCTGGCCAACGCCGAATGGAATCGCTCGATCTCCGCCTTGTAAGGGGCGCGGATGTCGCCGACGACGATCCCGGCGACGAAGACGGCGAGAAAGCCGGAGCCGTGCGCCAGCGTGGCGATACCGTACAGCCCTCCGGCCGCCAGCAGGGTCCGCAACGGATACAGCGAACCGCTCGGCAGCGGGAGCCGTCGCATCGCCGCGGCAAGACCGTAGCCACCGGCCACGCCCACGACCGCCCCGATGCCCATCTGCAGGGCGAACTCGCCGACGCCGGACCCGATCGCTGTCCAGCCGCTACCGCCGCCGACGCCGAGCACGGCGGCCATGGCGGCGATGCCGACCGGGTCGTTGGCTCCCGATTCGCCCTCCAGGACGGTCCCGGATCGGCCGCTGACCTCCCGGCGGCCGAGTACCGAGAACACCACCGCGGGATCGGTGGGCGCCAGGGCCACGCCGAGCAGAAGACTGGACCGGGTGTCGAGTCCGAACACCAGATGAGCCACGACCGCGACGCCGACCGTGGTGAGTACGGTGCCGACGACACCGAGCCAGAGCACGGAGCCGGCCGCGGTGCGGAAGCGTCGCCAGCCGATTTGCATGCCGCCGTCGAACAGCAGCATGACCAGCATGACGGTGACCACTCGTTGTACGTCGACGACCGGGAACCGGCCCAGCGCCGGCAGCACGTCGGAGGCGATGGCTGCGACGATGAGGAAGATGGCGGGAGCAGGGATGCGGATGCGTTCGCTGATCCGGTTCGAGACGACCGCGAATAATCCCGCAACGCTGATTACGGCGATGATCGCGCCGAAAGCGACGACGTCGGTCATGCCGGAGGTCCAGGACGGTGTCTGGGCATCAGCGGTTCTCTTTCGGCGCAGGCGACAGTGAACGCCGACCAGCCTTCCCGGCACACCGGTGAGCAGCATACCGCCCACGGCCTGCGGTGACCGGACGAAACTTGCCCCCGGCGGCGAGCCCGTCGCCGAGTCCGCCCGCACGTCCCGCCCCGCTGCGAAGGCCGCCCGCGACGGCCGACCACCACCCACTGCAGCTCGCGCACATCCGGGTGCACCTCGCCGCCATCTGCCACAAGCCCGCTACGCGCCGCCGGCCGCTGTCGTGGTGGTTCCGGCGACTGCTGGATCGGCCATCGCTGGGTAGGGAAGGCCCCGCTGGATCAATACCAACGGAGGCTCATATGGGTTTGCTGGTGCATGAAGCCGGGCGCACCCGGTTCGGTACGGACCTGCGCCGAGCGCCGCTCGCGTGGCAGCGCACCGACAAGGTGGGCACGCACATGGTCTTCGCCGTCGGCCCGGACCTGGTCGAAGGGGCGGCCATCGTCGCCGGTGGTGTGCACTACGCCATGCAGTGGCGGGCCCTCTCGGACGGTGACGGCGGTCTGCAGGACCTCATGGTCACCTGCCGGGGCGCCGACTGGCATCGCACCTTGTGGATGCGGCGCGCGACCGAGGGTTGGTCCTGCCGGACCGAGGAGACCGGTGACCTCAATGCTCATCTGGCCGGCGTGGGCCGGTCGGAGCAGCCGCCACCGGGCATCGATGACGTGAATCGGCTCGACACGGCCGCCGTGGTGCGCCTCGCGGACTCGCCGTTCTTCGTGTCGTGGGCGGTGGCGCTGCTGAGGCTCACCCAGAGCGCCGGCGCGACGGGTGCGCCGACGATCCGGATCCTGGCCCCGTCGCTCGCGGTTCTGCCCGGCGTTTCGGAGTACCACCTGCTCAGCGCCGATCGACTACGGATCGCCGGTGACGAACCAGGGAGTACGTACGACCTGGACGCAAACGGCACGGTCGTGTACCAACCGGGCCGGTTCCGAATCATCCGCTGAGCGCCGACCGGCGTCCGTCACTCGAGTCAAACGTGAGGAAAGTCCATGTCGGGACTGGCACTTCCCTGGTTGTTGCTCATCTTCGTAGGCGGCGCCGCGGCGATCTGGCTCGCCGGGATCCAGCTGTCGAACCAGACCGACGTACTGTCGACCCGGCTGCACCTCGGTTCCGCGCTCGGCGGCCTCATTCTGCTGGCAGTGGCGACGAACCTGCCGGAGATAGCCATCGTCACCAGCGCCGCGGTAGCCGGCAACGTCGGCGTCGCGGTCGGCAACATCCTCGGTGGCATCGCCATCCAGACCGTCGTGCTCGTCGCGCTGGACGCGTTCGGCGTCCGGGGTGAGCGGCCGTTGACCTACCGGGCCGCCTCGCTGGTGCTGGTGCTCGAAGCCGGACTCGTCGTGGCGGTACTCGGTGTGGTCGTCGCCGGGGCCCAACTGCCGGCAAGCCTCATCGCGCTGCGTCTGACTCCGGCTCCGGTACTGATAGCAATTCTGTGGGTGGTCGGCCTTCTGCTGCTGCGACGCGCGGGTCGGTCGTTGCCCTGGCAAGAGTCGGGGGAGGCCCCCGACAACCAGGACCCGCCCCGGGGACACAGCCGTCGCAAGCGAGAGCAGCAGGCGACGCAGAAGGGCATCAGCACCGCGAAGTCGGCGACGATCTTCTCGGTGGCCGCGCTGGTGACGCTGGTCGCCGGCTACTTCCTCGAACGCAGCGGAGACGTGATCGCCGACCATATCGGGTTGTCCGGAGTGCTATTCGGCGCCACGATCCTCGCCGCGGCCACCTCGCTGCCGGAGCTGTCGACCGGCCTCACGTCGGTCCGTAACGGCGACTATCAGATGGCCATGAGTGACATCTTCGGCGGCAACGCGTTCCTGGCTGTCCTCTTCCTCCCGGCCACGCTCCTGTCCGGCAAGGCGGTGCTTCCGCATGCGCAGGCCACCGATATCTACCTGACCGCGGTCGCCGTCCTGCTCACCCTCACCTTCGCGGCCGGCCTGCTGTTCCGACCGCAACGACGGCTCGCCCGGATGGGCATCGACTCGTGGACGGTGCTCGTCCTGTACCTGATCGGCGTGGCCGGGCTGTTCGCCGTCGCCAACTCAGGCTAAGGCGGTTCTCGGCCGCCGGACGGTGGGCGCCGGCGCCGCGCGGTCACATGGCTTCCTTGATGCCGCGGCGGATGAGCCAGGCGTTGACCGGATAGGCCGTGAGCGCGCCGGCGATCATGCCGATCTGCATGAGAAACCAGTACGCGGCGCTGTCGGGGTGCAGGTGCGGGCTGGGGAAGAACACGAACGCCATCAGCGCCATCCATCCGAACAGGCCCACCTCGAAAGCCGTCAGGGACAGCACGTCGGCCTTGGCGGCCTGGACAAGGCCTTTGCCGAGCGACAGCCCGCGCATCGGGGCGATGGCGAAGAACTGGAAGACGATGCCCAGGGCCAGCGCCAGTACGTAGTCGCCGATGTACTCGGCCCAGATGGCCTGGCCGGCGATCGCCACGCCGAGCAGGAAGATCGCTGTCTCGGCGATGATGTCGCCGAGGGTGCATCCGGCCCCGCAATGCATGACGCCGATCGTGGTCGTCATCCAGCGCGGCTTTTCCGGCGGGTCACCGCCGTCGGCCGGCCGGTGCTTCGACTGCGATCGGCCGTAGCGGGCGTACGCCCAGACGGCGAACGGTCCGAGGTAGAGGGCGTTCACCGGCCAGACGGCCTCCATGATCGGCATTCGCTGCCGGTGGCCGTGAACATAGATGTCGATCAGGATGACAGCCGCGCACAGTCCGCCGAGAGCCAGCGCGGTCCAGGCGAGCCCGGTCAGCCAGGTCGGTGCCATCGGCGGTTCCTCCTCGTCGCAGTGCGGCTGCCTTACCCGGGTGGCGATTCCGCACTCGCCCCGAGCCCCGGTCGCGGGTCTCTTCCGCGCACGGTCATCCGCGGCACGCCGGCTCGTCGCCGCTGCGCCGCCGGGCAACTCCGGCGCGCCGCTGTGTGACCGACTCCACCTGGTGGTCAGCGCGTCCGGCGACCTGAGCAATCATGCGCAATGATTGCGTTATGCAACGACGTTTGTGGAGATGGCTGCACGGCAGCACGGCGGGGTTGCAGACCTTGGCGGTCGTGGTCGGGCTCGGTGCGGGCCTGGGCGCGGCGGCGTTCCGCTGGCTGATCGTGACGGCGACCCGGCTCTTCACCGGGTACGAGGATTATTCGGCCGTGGCCGGGGCCGCCAACGCGCACCTACCCGGGCGGGGCCGTTGGTTTCTGCTGCTGACCCCGGTGGTCGCGGGCCTGGTGTACGGACCGCTGGTGTACCGGTTCGCCCGGGAGGCGCGTGGGCACGGCGTACCGGAGGTGATGTATGCCGTCGCCGAGCGAGGCGGCCGCATCCGGCCGCAGGTCGCGGTGGTCAAGGCCCTCGCCAGCGCCTTGTGCATCGGCGGTGGAGGATCGGTCGGCCGCGAGGGACCGATCGTGCAGATCGGCTCGGCCCTCGGATCCAGCCTGGGGCAGCTGGTGCGGCTGCCGGAGTCGCGGCTGCGGATCCTGGTGGCCTGCGGCGCGGCCGGCGGGATCGCCGCCACCTTCAACACGCCGATCGCGGCGGTCTTCTTCGCGCTCGAGCTCATCCTGGCCGACTTCGCGGTGGAGTCGTTCGCGGCGGTCGTGCTGGCCGCGGTCGCGGCGGACGCGCTGAGCCGGGCGGTGTTCGGCGACCATCCGTTCCTGACGCTACCGGGGTTCACCATCGACTCGGCGGCCCAGTACGTGGCGTACGCCCTGCTGGGTTTGCTGGCCGGCGCCGTCGGTGTGGGATGGTCGCGGACCCTGTACCTGATCGAGGACGTCTGCGACCGGTTGTGGCGCGGCCCCGACTGGTTGCGGCCGGCCGTCGGCGGGCTGCTGCTCGGCGGTGTCCTGCTGGTGCTGCCACAGATGTACGGCGTGGGCTACCCGGTGCTGGGACGGGCCGTCTCCGGCGGGTACGCGGTCGGCTTCGTCCTGCTTCTGCTCGTCGGCAAGATCCTGGCGACGAGCCTGACCATCGGCATCGGCGGCTCGGGTGGCGTCTTCGCGCCCTCGCTGTTCGTGGGGGCGATGCTCGGCGAGGCGTTCGGGCTCGTCCTGCACGCGGCCGATCCGGCGCTGGCACCCTCGCCGGGCGCGTACGCGCTGGTCGGCATGGGCGCCGTGTTCGCCGGTGCCGCTCGTACGCCGATCACCGCGGTGCTGATCATGTTCGAGCTGACCGGCGAGTATCGGATCATCCTGCCCCTGATGCTGGCGATCGCGCTGGCCGCGGGCGTTTCCAAGCTGCTCAGCGCGGACACCATCTACACGCGCAAGCTGCTGCGCCGGGGCATCGACCTGCACGCCCCGGAGCGGGCGCTGTCCACGGTGGCGGTGACCGCCGCCGCCGGCCCGCTGCCCGCGCCTCTGCGGGCCGGTACGGGGCTCGCGGAGCTGGTGGCCCGCTTCGCTGCCGAGGCGGACACGGCGTTGCCTGTCGTCGATGAGGACGGGCAGATCCTCGGCGTGGTGCCGGCCCTGGAAGTGGAGCGGGCGGTGCAGGACGGCGCCGAGGACGTCACCGCGGGCGACCTCGCCCACACCGTTCCGGTGCTCACCGGGGCCGAGTCCCTCGAGGACGCCCTCGCCGAGCTCACCCGTCATGGCGGCGCCGGCTTGCCCGTGGCCGCGGCCGGTGCGGCGCCATCGGGATGGCTGACCCACCGGGACCTGCTGCGCGCCGCCGCCGGGGTCAGACGGGGGCTTAGCACCCGTACGCGAAGTCGCTTGTTCCGGGATCAGGCGCACGTCAGGCGTTCCCGCCTTCGTCATCGGACCAGCCCAGCCACCAGTCCTTCTCGGGTGTCTCCCCGGCGGCTTCGGCGAACGCGTGCAACGCGGCGGTGACGGCCGGCGGCCAGTGCTCCGCGGTGGCGGCCACGATGGCGGCCAGCTCGTCGCGGCGGCGGCCGACCACCTCTTCCACCAACTCCTTCCCCGCCGGGCTCAGCCGGAGCCGCACGACGCGGCGGTCGGTGGCCGACCGGGTACGCCGGACCAGGCCCTTGCGCACCAGCCGCTCGCAGGTACGGGTGCCGGACGACGGCGCGACGTTGAGCTCGGCGGCGATGTCAGCGGGTCGTTGCGGCCCGCGCACCGCCAGCACGACAAGGGCACGGAACTGCGCGAGCGTCACGTCGGAATCCAGCGAGGCGAGGGACCTCGCGGTGATGCCGACGAAGGCGCGGCTCGCCGTCATCAGCGCGGCAACGGTGTTCCGGGGGTCGTCGGGCGGGGGAGACTGCATGCCCAATTATTGATCGGGGGCTGACTCGCGACCGCGCCCCGGTGTGGTGCGACGTCATCCGTCCCGCTGCAGGGCGAAGGCGGCGTTGATCAGGGCCAGGTGGCTGAGCGCTTGCGGTACGTTGCCGAGCAGCTCGCCGGTGGCCGGGTCGCGCTCCTCGGTGAGCAGGCCGAGGTCGCTGGACATCGCGACGGCGGCCGTCATCTGGGCCGCCCCCTCGTCGTGGCGGCCGAGGACGGCGAGCGCCGACACCAGCCAGAAGGAACAGGCCAGGAAGGCGCCCTCGGCTCCGCGCATCCCGGTGTACCGGTAGATCAGCGGACCGTCGGCCAGCTCGTGGCGTACCGCGGCGATGGTGCCGGCGAGGCGGTCACCACGGTCGAAGCCGATCTGGCCGGCCAGCAGAGTGGCCGCGTCGATGTCATCGCTGCCGGCGTAGAAGGTGTACGACCGCTTGGCCGGCGACCAGCAGTGCCGGTTCACCCAGGCGTGCACGGCGTCCCGCTCGTCCCGCCACCGCTCCGGGTGGGTGACCGGGAGCTGCCCGGCCGCGTGCAGGCGTACCGCCCGGTCCAGCGCAACCCAGCACCCCATCTTGGAGATGGTGTAGTGGCGGTTGGTGTGCAGTTCCCAGAGGCCGGCGTCCTCGGTCGGCCAGAGGTCGCAGCACCGGTCGGCCAGGTCGGCCAGAAGGCGCCCGGTGGCGGGGTCGAGGACGTGCCCGGCCTGCACGTAGCGCCAGACCGCGTCGAACAGGTCACCGAAGGTTCCGAGCTGGGTCTGTTCCGCGGCGCCGTTGCCGGCTCGGACGGGCCGGCTGTCGCGATATCCGGCAGCGGTGAGCGTGGCTTCGGTTCCCGGCGTGGCGCCGCCCAGCGTGTAGAAGACCTTCAGGTCGGGATCCGTGCTGCGGGCGCACCGGAGCAGGAACGTCACCGCCGAGTGGACCTCCTGGTGCAGTTGGAGGCGCAGCAGGGAGTCGATGGTGTAAGCGGCGTCGCGGACCCACATGTAGCGGTAGTCGTAGTTGCGGTCGCCGCCGATGCGCTCGGGCAGAGAGGTGGTCGCCGCGGCGGCCAGCGCCCCGGTGGGACGGTACTGCAGCAGCTTGAGGGCAAGCGCCGACCGCCGGACCGCGTCGGGCCAGGGACCGTCGTAGGTCATCCCCGCTGACCAGGCTCGCCACCAGTCGACGGTGGCCTCGAGGTGCTCGTCCAGGTGCCCGCGGTGCGGCAGGTAGACCGGAGCGTCATCACTGGCGGCGCAGGCCAGCAGAGATCGACTCCCGGGATGGGTGCGAAAGGCGCCGCCGATGAGGTGCGGCTGCGTGCGGGCCTCCCCGACGTCGAAGCAGAGCACCCCGATGTGCTGGTCGCCGCAGTGCGCGAGCAGTGCGTCCTCGCGCTGCTCGATCCACGGCTGGGCGGTCCCGAAGCGGCTGCCCGGCCGTACCGTCCACCGCATGCCGACCTCGCCGGTCACGCCGTCCACCCGCCGGACCAGTTCCGTCCACGGCAACTCGCCGGTACGGCCGACGGTCAGCGCGTCGGTCACCCGGACCACGCCGTCCGCCGTCCGGAACGTCGTCTCCAGGACATCGGTCCCGGGCAGATACCGGCGGGTCGCGGTGAACGGCGCCTGCGGGCACAGCTCCACGTAGCCACCCTCCTCGGGATCGAGCAGGGCGGCGAACGCCGGCGGGGCATCCAGTGCGGGCAGCGGCCACCAGTCGATCCGGCCGTCGCCGGCGATCAGCGCGACCGTTCGTCCGTCACCGACGACGGCGTAGTCGCCGATCGGCGCCCACCGGCGGGGACGGCCGGGTGGGGAAGCGCTCATCGGCGCCGCCCATGCCACCGGAGCGGTCCCGGAGCCGCGGCCATGTCGTTTCCCCACGGCTCGATCGGATCGGCCGCCGCTGCTGGACGTTCAGTCATGACTTGCCACCTTTCCCCGAGCCGGCTTACCCCGTCCGGGGACCGCCAGACAGCGATCGTCTCGCCCGGACGGTCCGGTGACGGTGGCAAAATTGCCTTACTCCGATGTTTGGCGGCCGGTCTGAGGGGAATGGTCGGCGTGGTTTCTCGCACACGGCGTCCACACCACGGCGTCACGGGTTCATTTGACCCAGACGATGGGCGAGCAGAGGACCGGCTGGACGTTGGCAGGCGAATTGCCTGATCCGGACGACGCCGGTACCTCCGTCATTTTCGCTCTTGAGCTGTGCGCACGGTCCACCCCCGGTAGGCGGGTGCTGTCGTGGCGTACCGCGACGCCGTGTTGGGGGAACCTGTGACATCGACGTATGCAGTCGAGCAGGGGTGCGCCACCGCACCGGAATCGGCCGGGTATCCGGCTGTTGATTCCACGGAGTCGGCCACGACGGTGTTGTTCGCCGAGATGGGCCGGTCCGGTACCGGACCGGATGAACGACGCCGTATCCGTGCCCGCATCATCGAGTTGAACTTGCCGTTCGCGCGGCGCCTGGCACACCGGTACCGCGATCGGGGGCAGGAGCGCGCCGATCTCGAGCAGGTCGCGGCGCTGGCTCTGGTCAAGGCGGTGGACGGCTTCGACCCCCGGCTGGGCAAACCCTTCTTCGGTTATCTGGTCCCGACCGTCGTGGGGGAGCTCAAAAGGCACTTCCGGGACAAGGGCTGGGGGGTGCACGTCGGTCGGGGTCTGCAGGAGCGGCATCTTGAGCTGGCCCGGGCCCGGGGCGTCCTGGCGCAGACGCTGCAGCGCTCCCCGACCGTGGATGAGCTCGCGGGGGCCCTGCACGTCGGCCGGGAGGAGGTGCTCGCGACGTGGGCGGCGGGGAACGCGTACGACGTCGACTCGTTGAACGTGCGGGTGTCGGACGGTGACACGACCGAACGTCAGGACCTCCTCGGCGGCGACGACCAGGACCTGGTCGCGGTGTGCGACCGGCTCGCTCTGCACGCCGCGCTGCGGCAGCTTCCGGAGCGGGAGCAGCACATCCTCGCCCGGTACTTTTTCGGCGACGCGACCCAGGAGCAGATCGCGGGCGAGTTGGGGATGTCGCAGATGAACGTCTCGCGGCTGCTGCGCCGCACGTTGCACCAGCTCCGCGAACACCTCGACGGCGACGCCGGCATCCCGCGGTCGCCGGCCCGCCGCGCTGGGATCACCTCCGGTACGCACGGGGGGCGGGCCGTCGTGACGGTCGGCGGGGAGTTGGACGAGCGGATGGCGGCTGAGTTGCGCGATGTTCTGGTCGACACCGCGGTGCGGGCTCGGCCGCGTCACCTCGTTGTAGACCTGCGGGGAGTCGGTGCCGCGTCCCGTAAGACGGTCGGGGCGCTGGTCGACGGCTACCGGGCCGGTGGGCACACCGGCACCACGCTCGTCGTGGTGAACATCCCGGCGGGTCTGTACGGCCTGCTGGCCCGGCTGGGCGTCACGAGGTTGTTCGACTGCCGGCCGGCCGAGCCGCCGGTCGCCCGCACCGCGACGTCCGCGTCCACGCCGGCCGGGAATGCTCAGAGCCGTCGTCGGCCGGCCGGCGACCGGTGCGGTGGTGACCGCCCGCATAGTGGGCGCCCGCCAGTTCAGGCAAGGAGAGCTCACCGTCCCGGCGTCGCAGCTGACGGTGGTCGCCGGCGGAGTGGCGGCCGTCGCCCTGCATGGGCTCAACGCGCTCTCGCGGCGGTGGCGCAACGTTGCCCTGGCGGACGCCGTGGTGGCGGCCACCCGGGTCGGCACGGGATGCCGGCTGATCGGTCGCGACCGCCGCCGCCCCGGCAGCGGTCCGGCCTTTCCGGGGAGGGGCGTCCGGCCGCACTGACGTCGCCACGGCCGCGGCCACCGTGAATCGCCCGGACGAGATCGCCACGCGACGTTTGGCGCCGCGACCTCCGGGGCACCCGCGCGCCGTGCCGATCCCTGCAGCCACGTTCGTCGACGTCGCCTATGAGACGACGTGGGCCACCGCTGCGTTGTTCGTGATCTGGGTGGCGACTCTGGCCGTCCCGACGAGATCCGAGGTCGTCACGGGTCTGGTGGTCTCCGTCGTGTGCGCCGTGATCGCGGTCGCTGCGCGCCGGCTGCTCGGCCAGCTCTGGCGACCGGCCGCCCGCTGGACGGTCTGGATCTTCCCGCTGCTGGTCGCGGTGCCGGCCGACACGGCGCGGTTGCTGCTGAGTACGCTCCCCGGGCTGATCCGCGACCGCACCGCCGGCGGCCGAGTCGAACGGGTACGGCCGCCGGCGCACGAGGAGCCGTCCCGCGCCGGTTTCCGGCGCGCCTGGGGCACGATCCTGCTGTCGGCCACGCCCGGCACGATCGTGCTGGACTGGCCCCCCGAGGGCGCCGACGTGGTCATCCACGAACTGGGTTCCGGCGCACCCTCGATGGAGAAGGTGGTGACGCGGTGACCGTGTGGTCGGTGTCCGCCCTTGCTCTGATGATCGGTGCGCTCGGGCCCGCCGCGTACCTGGGTCTGCGTGGTGGTGCCCTGGACCGGCTGGTCGGGCTGCAACTGGGCGGGGCGCTCGTCGTGGGGCTTTTCTTGGTGCTGGCGCACGGATTCGCGCAGTCGTCCTATGTGATGGTGGCGCTGATCCTCGCGGTCCTGTCCTTCCCGGGCATCCTGGTGTTCCTGCGGTTGCTGGAAACCCGGCGATGAGCGCGCAGGAGGTCGTCGGCTCCGTCCTGACGGTCGCCGGTGTGGCGGTGTGCGTCGTCGCCTCGGCCGGCGCGATGGTGCCACGGGACCTGCTGGACCGCTTGCACTTCCTGGCTCCGGTGACATCGGCCGGCGTCCCGTTGATCGGCGCCGGGGTGGCGGTCGACACGGGATGGCATGTCACGAGCCTGCTGGTCATCGCCACGGTACTGGTCGTGGCGGTCACCGGTCCCGCCCTGGCGTCGGCCACCGGCCGGGCGGCCGCCGAGCAACGCGGGTTGGTCAGAGCGGAGTCTCCGGAGTGACCACGCTGTTGATCGCGGTGGCCCTGGTGCTGGTGGGGATATCCGGCACCGCCGTGGCGTTGACCTTGGATCCGGGGCGGCAGGCGGTGTCGTTGTCGGTCTTCGGAATCCTCCTGGCGTTGCTCTTCTTCCTGCTGCAGGCGCCCGACGTGGCCCTGTCCCAGATCGCGGTGGGCACCGCGGTGGTGCCGTTGATGGTGATGCTGGCCGTCCGCAAGACCCGCAAGGGCTCCCGGTGACGCCCCGGGTCCGGCTGGGCGTGTTCGGCGCAGGCGCCGCCGTGCTCGCGGTGGTCTTCGCCTTCGCGGTGGCGACACTTCCGTCGTTCGGCACGCACCGGCATCCGTACCGCGACATGGCCGTCGCCGCCGCGGTCCGCAACCGCACCGCCAACGTGGTCTCCGCCGTGACCTTCGACCAGCGCGGGTTGGACACGCTCGGCGAGGAGGTGATCCTGCTCGGATCGGTGCTGGGGGCCGCCGCCCTGCTCCGCCCGAAGAAGGACGAGGGGGAGCGGAAGGTCGCCGACGAAGGCCGCCAGCTGACGGCCGTCGACGCCCTCGCCTACGTGTTCCGGCCGATCACCTTTCTGCTCGGGTTCGACCTGATGCTGCACGGCCACCTCACCCCGGGCGGCGGCTTCCAGGGTGGCGTGGTCCTCGCCACCGGCCTGCACCTGCTGTATCTCGCCGAGGGCTATTCCGCGCTGGAACGGCTCCGCCCGCTCGACTGGTACCAGATCGTCGAAGGCCTGAGCACCGCGGCGTTCGCCGCGCTGGCCGCGGCCGGCGTCGTATTCGGCACCGGGGTACTGGCCAACTTCCTGCCGAAGGGCGAATTCCAGCAGTTGCTGTCCGCGGGCACGGTGCCGGTGCTGAACGTCGTGGTCGGGTTCGCCGTCGTTGCGGGCGCGGTCGTCCTGCTGTCGCAGTTCCTGACCCAGGCGCTGAGCACGACCGAGCAGAACCGGGGGTGAGACGGTGCAGGCATTGGCGTACGGCGTCGCGGGCTGGCTGGTCCTGGCCGGCGCGCTGGGCATCGTCCGCAGCCGCGATCTGATCCACACCACGGTGTCTCTCTCGGTCGCCCAGTCGGGCACGTACGTGCTGCTGCTGGCCATCGGCTATCAGAAAGGTGCGCCCGCGCCCGTCTTCAGTCCCGGCACCAGCCCCTCGAACACGGTCGTCGACCCGGTCGTCCAGGCACTCACCTTCACCGACATCGTTGTCGCCGCGACCGTGACCGCGCTGCTGCTGGCGCTGGCGATCCAGGTGCACAAGACACACGGCACGCTGAACCCGGACGAACTGCAAGGCCTGAAGGGCTGACGATGCGACCCGAGCACGCGGGAGAGTTGGCTCCGCTCGCGATCGTGCTGCCGATCCTCATGTCGGCCCTCGTCGTCACGGTCGGCAAGTGGGTGCCACGCCCGATCGTGGACCTCACCGCGCTCGCCACGGCCGCTACCGTGGCGGCCCTCACGGCGGTGCTCGTAGTGGTCACCCAGCACGGCCGATCGGTGACCTGGGCCGGCGGATGGCGCCCGTACCACGGCTTCTCGGTCGGTATCGTGCTGGTCGCCGATCCGATCGGCGCGGCCCTGGCCTGTCTCGCGGCCGTGCTCACCTGGTGCGCGCTGCTCTACAGCTGGCGTTATCTGCAGGACGTCGAGGCCCACTACCAGGCGATGGTCCTGCTGTTTCTGGCCGGGATGGCCGGCTTCGCCCTCAGCGGCGACCTGTTCGACATGTTCGTGTTCTTCGAGATGATGGGGGCCGTCGCCTACGCCCTTACCGGGATGCGCGTCGAGGAGGCCGACTCGGTGCAGGGCGCCTTCAACTTCGCGGTGATCAACTCGCTGGGCGCGTATCTCACGCTGGTCGGCATCGGGCTTCTCTACGCGCGTACGGGCCAATTGGGTCTGGCCCAGATCGGCGCCGCCCTCGCGGGGACCAGGCCGGATGTCCTCGTGGTCGCGGCCTTCGTGCTGGTGACCACCGGCCTGCTGGTCAAGGCGGCGATGGTGCCGGTGCATTTCTGGCTGGCCGACGCCCACGCGGTCGCGCCGGCGCCGATCTGCGTGCTCATGTCCGGCGTCATGGTCGAGTTGGGCGTCTACGGCGTGGCGCGGATCCACACCGTGGTCTTCCCTCAACTCGATGTGCGGCCGGCCTTCGTCGCGTTCGGCGTGCTGACCGCGCTGACCGGCAGCGTCATGTGCCTGGCGCAGCGGCACATCAAACGGCTGCTGGCCTACTCGACCATCGCCCACGTGGGCCTGTTCCTGATCGCCGTCGGTGTGGGCGACGCGGACTCCATCGCGGGCCTGCTGCTGTACGTGCTCGGCCACGCCGGGGTCAAGGGCGCCCTGTTCCTGGTCGCCGGAATCCTGCTCAATCGCTTCCGCAGTGTCGACGAGCGGCAACTGTTCGGTCGCGGGGGCGGCGTGCGGGAGCCGGCGTTCTGGCTGTACCTGGTCGCGGCACTCGCGCTGGCCGGTCTGCCACCGTTCGGGCCGGGTGTGGGCAAGGCGGTGGCCGAGGACGCCGCGGTGGGGGCGGGGCTTTCCTGGGCGCCGGTGGTGTACGTACTGGTGTCCGCCGTGACGGCCGGGGCGGTTCTGCGGGCCGGCCTGCGGGTCTTTCTTGGCTGGGGCCGGCGGCCACAGCCGGCGGACGACGAAACCTCCGGCGAGAACGAGGAGCCGGAGACCGAGCAGGCCGAGCAGCGTACGTCCTGGCCCATGCTCGCGGCGACCGCGATCCTGCTCGGCGCCGGCCTGGCCGTCGGGATGGTCCCGGCGTTGCTGCACGCGGTCGGCCGGGGCGCCGAACTGTTCGCCGAATCCGGTGACTACCGGTCGCAGGCGCTCGCCCTGACGCCGGGACATACGCCCGAGGTGTCACCGGCGGTGGCGTGGACAACCACCGGGGTGGTGCTCGGCCTGCTCTCCACGGCCATCGCCGTCGTCATCGCCGGCCTGGGACTGCGCGGCGCGCGGCTGACGGCGTTGGCGCCGGTGATGACCGGACTGCGCCGGCTGCACTCCGGGCACGTCGGGGACTACGTGGGCTGGCTGTTCGCCGGATTGGCCGTGCTGGTCGTCCTCGTCGGCCTCCCGGCTCTCTGACGTCGTTTGCGTGGTGTGACGCGCCGCCGGCCGCGATCATCGTCGCGGCCGGTGTCTCAACCGGCCGGTTTCTCGGCGTGGCCGCCGAATTGCTGACGCATCGCGGACAGGATCTGACCGGCGAAGTGGTCCAGCCCGCGGGAGCTGAACCGGGAGGTGAGCGCGGTGAGCAGGACCGGCGCCGGCACGCCCTCTTCGATGGCGGCGATGGCGGTCCAGCGGCCTTCGCCCGAGTCGGAGACGCGTCCGGAGTATTCGTGCAGGTCCGGGGACTCGACCAGCGCGGCGGCGGTGAGGTCGAGCAGCCAGGACGAAACGACGCTGCCGCGGCGCCACACCTCGGCGATGGCGGGGATGTCGAGGTCGTAACGGTAGAACTCGGGCTGGGCCAGGGGTGCGGTCTCGGCGTCGGACTGCTGCTTGGTGTTGCCGATGTTGGCGTTGCGCAGCACGTTGAGGCCTTCGGCGTACGCCGCCATGAGGCCGTACTCGATGCCGTTGTGGACCATCTTGACGAAGTGTCCCGCGCCGGCCGGGCCGCAGTGCAGGTAGCCGTACTCGGCCTGGACCGGTTCCGGACCGAGGCCCGGGGTCCGCGCCGCCGCGTCGACGCCGGGTGCGATGGCAGCTGAACAGCGGCGCCAGCCGCTCGACGGTGGCGGTGTCGCCACCGATCATGAGGCAGTAGCCGCGCTCCCGCCCCCAGACGCCGCCGCTGGTGCCGACGTCGATGTAGTGGATGTCCTTGTCGGCCAGGGCCGCGGCGCGCGCGATGTCGTCGCGGTAGTACGAGTTGCCGCCGTCGATGATCGTGTCGCCACCCTCGAGGTGCTCGGAGAGGGTGTTGACGACGGCGGAGGTCGGGTCGCCGGCGGGCACCATGACCCACACGGCGCGGGGTTGCTGCAGCTTTCCGACCATGTCCTCGAGGGACTGAGAGCCGGTCGCACCGTCGCCGACGAGTTCCGCGACGGCGTTCGGGTCGGTGTCGAACACGACGCACTCGTGGCCCGCGGCCATCAATCGGCGTACGAGATTGGCGCCCATCCGCCCTAGACCCACCATTGCCAGTTGCATGTCCTGATCCCATCGATCCGCGTGGTGTGACCGTGGGGTCGTACCCCGAATGGCGAGCGCATACGCCGCCACGGCCGCCCGGAACCGATATGCGGCCCGATTCGTGGGTAGCTGGAGTGCCATGCACACGTGGAGCCAGGTTCTGTTCGGCGACTGGCGTGGTGCTCTGCACGCGGTGGTCAAGGTCGTCGCGCTGTTCGCCACCGCGGCGGTGGCGCTGCGCTTGACCGAGCGGCGCACGCTGGCGGAGTTCGCGCCGTTCGACTGGGCCGCCGCGGTCGCCGTCGGTGCGATCATCGGGCGTACGGCGACCGCGTCCGACTCGTCGTGGCTGGTCGGCGCCGCCGCCATCGTCGCCCTGCTGCTGGCGCACTCGGCGTTGTCCTGGGCGCGGTTCCTCCCGGCGTTCGCCCGCTGGTTCGACCCGCCGTTGCGGGTGCTCGTGCAGGACGGCCGGGTTGATCGGCGTCAACTGCGGCGTTGCCGGATGACTCAGGCCGACCTCGAACAAGTCCTGCGACAGCACGGACACGCCGGCCCGGACGGCATCCACCTGGCCGTCTTCGAGACCAAGGGCACGGTCTCGATTCTGCCCGGTCCTTCCTGACCGGCCGGGCCTGTGTGCGGTGCCCGGTGACGGGTCGGCGGAGCGCCACCTTCCGGTTGCCGGCGCCGCGGTTCCCGCCGTCGGCGGAGCGCCACCGATCCGGCGGGCCGACCGACGCGGCCGCTCGCCGGATCGGTGCTCATCGACGCCCGGCTCGGCGGACGAGCAGGCCGGCTGCGACAACGGCCGCCGCGGAGGCGAAAGCGCCGCGGTGCATCGAGATCCACGACCAGGGATCGTGGCTTTTCGCTGTGTCGTCGAACATGCCGTGCGCTCCGCGGTCGCGGCGAGCGTCCCTGGCGGTGAACACGTTGGACCCGTAGCGCGGTCCGTCGGCGTCGCTGAGCTGTCCGCTCACTCCGGTACGGGCCAGGTACCAGTCGAGGAACCAGGGCGCGACCCGGTTACCGAGAATCGTGTACGCGGTGGAGTAGCCCACCCACATGTTGCGACGAGGGTGGTCGGCCAGGAAGCGGACGGCGCGCGCGGGCAGCTCGGGCTGGAAGATCGGGGCGACCGGTTGCGGGTGCTGGTCGAACTCGTCGGCGTTCCAGTCGAACTGCACCGTGTTGACGCCCGGCAGCTGCACCATGCACAGCTTGACCGCGCTGCCGGTGTGCTTCAATTCGGTGAGCACCGACTCGGTGAAGCCTTTGACCGCGTGCTTGGCGCCGCAGTACGCCGACTGCAGCGGGATGCCGCGGAAGGCCAGCGCGGAACCAACCTGGACGATGACGCCGCGGTTGCGGGGCCGCATCCGTTCCAGGGCCACCATCGTGCCGTGGACCTGCCCGAAGTAGGTCACCTCGGTGATCCGCCGGTACTCCTCGGGCGGGGTGTCCCAGAAGTACCGCAGGTTGCCGCTGAAGGCGTCGTTGACCCACAGGTCGATCGGACCCAGTTCCTTCTCGGCCCGGTCCGCCGCCGCCCGTACCTGATCGAGGTCGGCGACATCGGTGGGAATGCCGACTCCGCGGCCGCCGGCCGCCTCCACGTCGTGGACGGCGCCGTCCAGGCCCGCTTCGCCGCGGGCGAGCACGGCCACATCCCAGCCGTGCGAAGACAGTTCCCGCACGACGGCCCGGCCGACCCCGGCGGTACCTCCGGTCACGACGGCCACTCTGCGTTCGTTCATGCCGTTTCTCCTTTCTCCATGGCGCTCCTACCCTTTTCCGCCGTCGTCAGCAGTCCCATGGGCCTTGCGGCCACGCTCGATCAGCCGGGCGTTCACCCCCGCCTGAGCTGTTTGCCGGGGTCGGCGCGGTGAGCTGTTTGGCGGGTGGGTCGCCGGGTAGGGGCGCCGAGGCCGCAACGGCTGGGCGTGCCGCGTGTCGGCCGCCGATCGGGAGAAGGGACGTGACGATGCCGGAAATCGTTGGGGAAAGCGTGGCGAAGCGCTTGATCGCCTGGGGTGTGGACACCGTTTTCGGGCTCCCCGGCGACGGGATCAACGGCCTCATGGAGGGCTTCCGCCGGCACGCGGACAAACTGCGCTTCGTCCTCGTGCACCACGAGGAGGCGGCGGCCTTCATGGCCACCGGCTACGCGAAGGCGACCGGCAGGCTGGGCGTGTGCGCGGCGACCTCGGGTCCGGGTGCGATCCATCTGCTCAACGGCCTGTACGACGCGAAGCTGGATCACGCGCCGGTGCTGGCGATCACCGGGATGCAGGAGACGTCGGTGCTGGGCAGCCACTATCAGCAGGAAGTTCACCTGGATCGGCTGTACCAGGACGTGGCCGAGTACAACCTGATGATCACCAACCCCCAGCAGGTGCCGGCCGTGGTCGACCTGGCCATCCGCAACGCCCTGGCCAACAAGACCGTCTGCCATCTGACGTTCCCCACCGACATCCAGGTCGCGGAGATCGGGGAAGACCCCTACCGGCACGTCGGTCCGGGCCGCCCGCCGGCGAGCATGCCGTCACTGGACCGGGCGCAGCTGCCTCCCGGGGAGCCGGAGTTGCGCGCCGCGGCCGAGGTGCTCAACGCGGCGGCCAAACCCGTGATCCTGGTGGGGGCGGGCGCGTTGCACGCCCGCGAGGAGGTCATCGCGGTGGCCGAGAGGCTGGGCGCGCCGGTGGTCAAGACGTTGCCGGGCAAAGCCGTGGTGCCCGACGACCACCCGGTGACGACGGGCGGCCTTGGCCTGCTGGGCACGAAGCCGAGCGAGGAGGCCATGGAGGAGTGCGACACGCTGTTGATGGTGGGCACCTCCTTCCCGTACGGGAAATATCTGCCGGAGCCCGGCAAGGCGCGGGTGGTGCAGATCGACTCGGACCCCACCCTGATCGGGCTGCGGATGCCGGTCGAGGCGCCGATGACCGCGGACGCGAAGAAGGGCCTGCAAGGCCTGCTGCCGCTGCTGAACGGCGGCGACGGGTCCTTTTTGGCCAAGTACCGCAAGGAGATGGATTCCTGGCGGGCGGACATGAAATCGCTGGAGGACGAGAACCGCGACCCGATCGCCCCGCAGTACGTGATGGGAGTGATCGACGAGCTGGCCGCCGACGACGCGATCATGACGTGCGACTCCGGCACGATCGCCACGTGGGCGGCACGGCACTTCACCATCCGCGGCGACCGGCAGTTCTACCTGTCGGGCAACCTCGCGACGATGGCGCCCGGCCTGCCGTACTCGATCGCCGTGCAGCACGCCTTCCCCGGCCGTCAGGTCATCGCCTATGTGGGCGACGGCGGGTTCGCGATGCTCATGGCGGAGTTCCTCACCGCGGTCCGCAACGAGCTGCCGATCAAGGTGATCGTCAACAACAACAACGCGTACGGGCAGATCCTGTGGGAGCAGATCGTCCTCGGCTATCCGGAGTACGCGGTGCGGCACAAGGAGCCCGACTCGGACTTCTCGAGCTGGGCGCGCGGCTGCGGAGCGTACGGAGTCAAGATCAGTAAGCCGGGTGACGTGCGTGCCGCGATCCAGGAAGCGCTCGCGCACCCCGGCCCGGCCCTGGTCGACGTGGACGTGAACCCGAACGAGCCCCCGATGCCCGGCAAAGTCAAGTACGAGCAGGCCAAGCACTTCACCGAGGCGTTCCTGCGGGGTCAGCCGCACAAGGTCGCCACGGTCGCCACCGTGGTCCGCGACAAGATCAACGAGCTGCGCTCATGACCGCCGTCAAGCTTCCCGACCCCGTGATGCACATCCCGGACACCGGCGCCATCGACGTCGCCGGTCTGGCCCGCGACCTGGCGGCCGAGGTGGACGGTGAGGTCCGCTTCGACGCCGGGTCGCGCGGCGCCTACTCCACCGACGGCTCCAACTACCGGCAGGTGCCCATCGGTGTGGTCGTGCCGCGGACCGTCGAGGCCGGGGTCGCGGCGGTGGCCGTGTGCCGCCGCTACGGTGCACCGATCACCTCGCGCGGCGGCGGCACGAGCCTGGCGGGTGAGTGCACGAACGTCGCGGTGATCATCGACTGGTCGAAGTACTGCCATCGGCTGATCGAGGTCGACGCCGACAACCGCACCTGTCTGGTCGAGCCCGGCATCGTCCTGGACCTGCTCAACAACCACCTGCGCGACACCGGGCTGGAGTACGGGCCGGAGCCGGCCACGCACAACCACTGCACGCTCGGCGGGATGATCGGCAACAACTCGTGCGGCGCGACCGCGCAGCGCACCGGCAAGGTCGTCGACAACATCGTCGAGCTCGAGGTGCTGCTCTACGACGGCACCCGCATGTGGGTCGGGCCGACTCCGGACGACGAGTACGAGCAGATCATCGCCGCCGGTGGCCGTAAGGCGGACATCTACCGGCAGCTGCGGGAGCTGCGGGACCAGTACATGGCGCAGATCCGCACCCGATACCCGAAGATCCCACGCCGGGTCTCCGGCTACAACCTCGACAGCCTGTTGCCGGAGAAGAACTTCCACGTCGCCCAGGCCCTGGTCGGCACCGAAGGCACCTGCGTGACCGTGCTGCGCGCCCGGCTCAAGCTGGTCCCCATCGTCCCGGCGCGGACCGTCGCGATGCTGGTCTACCCCGACATCGCCACCGCGGCCGATGACGTACCCAAAATCCTTCCGCACGCGCCGATCGCCCTGGAGGGCATCGACCACAAGCTCATCCACTTCCAGCAACGCAAGCACCTCAACCCGGACGCGCTGAAGCTCCTGCCGGAAGAGGGCTCGTACCTCCTGGTGCAGATGGGCGGGGAAGACAAGAAGGAGGCCGACGCCGCCACAGACGCGATGCTGGATGCGCTCGGGCGGCAGCGCAGCGACGACAACGTCGTGTTCTTCGACGACGAGGCCCACGAGAAGCAGATCTGGGAGATCCGTGAATCGGGACTGGGCGCCACCGCGCGCATCCCCGGGCTGTCCGACACCTGGCCGGGATGGGAGGACTCCGCCGTCTCGCCGGACGACCTCGGCGATTATCTGCGCGACCTGCAGGGGCTCTACGACGAGTACGGCTATCAGCAGGCGTCGCTGTACGGGCACTTCGGGCAGGGGTGCGTGCACACCCGCATCCCGTTCGACCTCACCAATCCGGACGGCATCGCGAAGTTCCGGTCCTTTATCGAGGAGGCCGCCGACCTGGTCGTGCGCTACGGCGGCTCGTTCTCGGGCGAGCACGGCGACGGTCAAGCCCGCGGCGAGCTGTTGCCGAAGATGTTCGGCGACGACCTGATCCGGGCCTTCGGCCAGTTCAAGGCCATCTTCGACCCCGGCAACCGGATGAACCCCGGCAAGGTCACCGCGCCCAACCCGCTCGACGGCCAGCTACGTCTGGGCGCCGACTACAACCACGGCGACGTCGCCACCCACTTCAAGTATCCGAACGACGACGGCAGCTTCGGCCGGGCCGTGCTGCGCTGCGTCGGCGTCGGCAAATGCCGCCGGCACGAGGGCAGCGGGGTCATGTGCCCCTCCTACATGGCCACGAAGGAAGAGGAGCACTCCACCCGCGGCCGCGCCCGGCTGCTGTTCGAGATGCTCGACGGCACCGCCCGCGGCGGCGCCATCGCCGACGGCTGGCGCTCGGACGCGGTCAAGGACGCCCTGGATCTCTGCCTGGCCTGCAAGGGCTGCAAGGCCGACTGTCCTGTCGACGTCGACATGGCCACGTACAAGGCCGAGTTCCTGTCCCACCACTACGAAGGCCGGATCCGCCCGAGGGCGCACTACTCGATGGGCTGGCTCCCGGTTGCCGCCGCGGCGGTCGCGGCCACCGCACCACGCCTGGTCAACGCGCTGTCCCACGCCCCCGGCCTGGCGTGGCTGGCGAAGCGGACCGCCGGCGTGGACACCCGGCGCGACGTGCCGGTCTTCGCGGACCAGACCTTCCAGCAATGGTTCCGCGGGCACACGCCGGGCGGCAGCGGGGAGCGCGGTCAGGTGGTGCTCTGGCCGGACACCTTCACCAACCACTTCGACCCGGGCATCGCCCGAGCCGCGGTTGAAGTCGTGGAGGCCGCCGGCTGGCAGGTGGTGGTTCCGGACCAGAAGGTGTGCTGCGGCCTGACGTGGATCTCGACCGGCCAGCTCGACATCGCCAAACGGGTGCTGATGCGGACGGTCGACGTCCTGCGCCCCCACCTGCGGGCCGGCACCCTGATCCTCGGCCTGGAGCCCAGTTGCACCGCGGTGTTCCGCGGCGACGCCGAGGAGCTCTTCCCGGACGACCAGGACGTCGAACGGCTGCGCCGGCAGACCGTCACCCTGGCCGAACTGCTGACCGCGCACACGCCGGGCTGGCAGCCGCCGCGGATCTCGAGGACGGCGCACATCCAGACCCACTGCCACCATCACGCGGTCATGGGTTATGACGCGGACAAGAAGCTGCTCTCCGACGTCGGCGTGCACGCCGACGTCCTGGATTCCGGTTGCTGCGGCTTGGCCGGCAACTTCGGCTTCGAGGAAGGCCACTACGAGGTCTCGGAGGCCTGCGCCGAGCGCGTCCTGCTCCCGGCGGTCCGCGACGCCGCCCCGGCCGACGTCATCATGGCGGACGGGTTCAGCTGCCGCACCCAGGTCCAGCAGAGTGACGCCGGCGGCCGCCGCGGCGTGCACCTGGCCGAACTGCTGCGCGCCGGCCTGCACGGTGACGACGGCGCCGGAACGCCCGAGCAGCGGTGGGCCGACCGGCCCGAGCCGCCGTCCCCGGCGGTGCGAGCCCTCACCACCGCGGCGGTGGCCGGCGCCGCCGTCGGCGCGATCGGATGGGCGGCACGCCGATGGTGGCGCTGACCGCCTCCGCGTACACCATCCCGACCGACGCCCCCGAGGGCGACGGCACCCTCGCCTGGTCCAGCACGACCCTGGTCCTGGTGGAGGCGACCGCCGACGGATGCGCCGGCATCGGATGGACGTACGGGCCGGCCGCGACCGTGCATGTCGTCACGGGCCTGCTCGCCGGCGTCGTGGAGGATGTCGACCCGGACGACGTCCCGGGAGCCTGGGTCGCCATGCAGCGGCGGCTGCGCAATGCCGGTCGCCCGGGTATCGGGGGACTGGCGCTGTCGGCGGCGGACAACGCGATGTGGGATCTGAAGGCACGCCGCTGGGACAAGCCGCTCACCCGGTTGCTCGGCACGGTCCGCACGCACGTGCCGGTCTACGGCAGCGGAGGCTTCACCACCTACGACGGCAAGCGCCAGGACGCGCAGCTGGCGGGCTGGGTGCACGAACAGGGCATCCCGCGCGTGAAGATCAAGATCGGCGAGTCCTGGGGCACTGATGTGGGACGCGATCTGGCCCGCATGGCCGCCGCGCGGATGACCATCGGCCACGACGCCGAGTTGTACGTCGACGCCAACGGGGCCTATCAGCACAAGCAGGCGATCCGGGTCATGCACGCCGCGGCCGACCTGGACGTGCGCTGGTTCGAGGAGCCGGTCAGCTCCGATGATCTGCCCGGTCTCGGACAGGTGCGGGACGCGGTGCGGCCGGACGTGGCGGCCGGTGAGTACGGCTACGATCTCGTCTACTTCGAGCGCATGGCGCCCTACGTGGACTGCCTGCAGATCGACGTCACCCGGTGCGGGGGGATCACCGAATTCCAGCGAGCCGCGGCGGTGGCGGCCGCGCACGGCCTTGATGTGTCGGGCCACTGCGCTCCGCACCAGCACCTGGCCGTCGCGGCCGCCACACCGAACCTGCGGCACCTGGAGTGGTTCCACGACCACGCCCGGATCGAGGCCATGCTCTTCGACGGTGCGGTGGATCCGTCCGGCGGCGTCGCTCCAGTCGCCGGCGACAGCCCCGGCAACGGTCTGACGTTTCGAGCGGCCGACGCGGCGCGGTGGCGGGTCGCGTGAGCGGCCGCCGGGACGGGCTTCCTGCTGGCCGGTTGCTCGGGCGGCTCCCAGTCGACTCAGCACGCCTCGGGCACGGGGCGCGGCGCACGGATGGGCTGTGGTGGCTCTTCTTCTGGATCTCGGTCGCGATCTTCGCCGAGGTCATGATTACTCGGTTGGGCGATCCGGCGGCGCCGCCGGCCCGAACGCGCGATCGTGCTGGTCGCAGCCGCCGACGACATCATCGCCCGGCTCACGTTCATACCTGTGACCGGCATTCTGCGGACCTGACGCTGGACCGGTTGGGGAGGAGTTGACCAGCAACGAGGCCTACCAGAGCGGCGATGAGGCGTTCGAGGCGGCCCGGGTGGCGTTCGCCGGCGTTCCGGTGCACGAAACAAAGCCGCCGGAAGGCCTGATTCTTCCCACGCCACGACGGGAACCGGGCTTCGCGACCAGGGTGGCCGCGGCCGGGTCAGGGTCGCGCTGGCGTTGCTCGGCCGGCACGGTCCGGAGCGAAGGACAGCAGCGCGACCTGATCAGGCGGGCGTGGGGCCCTGAAAGACTGCATGGACGGCGCTCACCCGGCCGTGCCCGTCGAGCACGGGTCGCGCGGCGAATCGGACGGGCGTCACGTCGCCGTGCCGTTGCAGCCGCACCACCAGGTCGACCGGGTTGTTGAGCCGGGTCAGCCGGCGTACGGCATCGGTCATCGCCGCTTCGTCCGGCGTCACCACGTAGCGGTGCAGGGCGCCGAGTTTGACCGGGCCGCGCCGGGGGTCACGGCGCAAAATCGCGTACGCCGCCGCGGACCATGCCGATTCGCCGGCCGCCAGGTCCCACTCGGCCCAGCCGCTGCCGGTCGCCTTCTCCAGCATCCGCAGCCGCCGATCCAGGTCGTCGCGCTCCTCCCGGCGCCAATGGATGAGGATGCCGTCGCCGAACTTGGAGGCGCGTCCGCTCATGGTGACGGTGAGCGGCCCGTGCGGCGTCTCGATGTCGAACTCGATCGGTCCCCACTGCGCCGAGGTGCCGGCCCCCATCGCCGCCCGGTACGCCGCCGCGATACCCGTGGTCAGCACGTGCGGATAGAGCTCGTGCAGGTGGCGGCCGACCATCTCGTCCGGGGACCGCCCGGCGACGTCCACGGTGTCCGGGCTGCAGAGCTCGAACCGCCAGTCGACGACCTCGCCCGCCGCGTCCCGCACCGGGCGAAGCAGGGCGTAGTCGGGTGGCAGCGCGCCGACGATCGTCTCCGCCCAGTGCGCGGCCGGCGAGGCCACGGAAGCGTGCGGGGCCGTACGCAGCAGCTCGGACAGTCGCCGGCCGGCCGCCTCGGCCACGGCGGTGACATAGGCGCGGGTGTCGTCGTCCACGTCGATCGGCCGGGACCACTGGACCGACGCGACGCCGAAGATCCGGCCGCCCTGGTGCAGCGGGACGCAACCCCGGAAGGCGCCTTCACCGAGCAGCTGATATCCCCGGGCGTCCGCCTCCTCGCGGGTGATCCACAACGGGCGGTCGGTGGCCACCGCCCGCAGGTACGCGACGTTCAGTGAACTCGGCGTGCGGCGCCAGGCGTCAGCCAGCCCGGCCGGCAGCCCGTACGAACCGATCAGTCGTACGGCGCCGTCCGGTTCCAGCACGCCGAGCACGACCGCGTGGGCGCCGACCCGGCGTAGCGCGGTGTCCCACACGATCGCCGCGACGCCGTCGCCGTCGGTGGCGGCCCGCAGCGCAGTTCGGACCCTGCCGACCCGTTCGTCCTCGGTGGGGGAGATGGCGTCGTCCTGGACCTCGGGGCGGGCCGGGCGGCCGAGATACGTCTCCGGTCGGAAACCGGCGCCGGCCGGCAATGTCCGCGGGCCGGACGGCGGCGACGCGCCGACCACGTCGGCCGCCACCTCCAGCAGGCTGACCCGTCGCTGCCGGGCGGTCGCGCTCAGATTGTCGAGTGCGGTCTCGATCGAGCAGCCCAGCCGTGCACTGATCAAACCTTCCGCCCGGTCGATGATGGCCTGGGCGTCCTGCTCGTGGCGCAGCTGCCGCACCTTCGCGGTGAGATCGTGCAGCGTGTCGGCGAGGGGCCGGCCCTGTTCCGGATGCGGTGAGGACCGGTACGGCGACGCGAGCCGGGACGGTTGCGAGGCGTCCGTTCCGGGCCTCGGCGAATCGGTGTGCCGGGCGAAGACGGCCGTCACCGCGGTGAGCCGGCCACGACGGTCCACCACCGGCGCCATCACGACCCGTACGGGTGCCGGACCGTCCTCGTCGTCTACCTGGACGAGCAGGTCGGCGTCCGTGTGTTCCTGCATGACCTGGAGCACGGCCTTCGCGAGTCGATCCCGGTCGGCCGGTGCCGCCCACTGTGGCAGCTCTTCGATCGCCATCGCCTGGGGCCGCCCGAGCACCGCCGCGTTCCCGGGCCCCCATTCCACCTCGCCGTTCTGCACGCTCCACCGGGCCCACCCGGCCGGGCTGGTCTCCTCCAGCAGACCGATCCGGTCCAGCAGCACCGACCGGTGATCGTCGTGCCGCCACGTGACCAGAATGCCGTCGCCGAGCCGGGCGGCCCGGATCCAGATCGTCGTGGCCGCGCCGCGACCGAGCGCGGCCAACGGCTCCCGGGCGGGGCCATGGGTGAACGGCCGCCCGGTGCGCAAAACCTCCTCGTAACCGCGGAGCACGTCGCCGCCGGCCAGTTGGGGGTGCAGTTCCAGCAGCCGCCGCCCGACGAGCTCCGCACCGGTATGTCCCAGCGCGTCACGGGCGTGCGGGCTGCACTTGTCATATCGCCAGTCCACGATGGCGCCGGACCGATCGGTGACCGGGCAGAGCAGCGCGAAGGACCCGCTGAGCGCCTCCAGGACGGCTTCCAGCCAGTGCGCGGCCGGCGCCGCCACCGGGGTGCGGTCAGCCGACGTGAGCTGGCGCAGGCGACGCCCGGCGGCCGCGGCGAGGGCGGCCACGAAGGCGCGGCCGGTCAGGTCCAGACCAGGGTCGTCAGGCCACACGACGACAGCGACCCCGAAGACACGATCATCCCGGCGCAAGGGAAGGCAGGCCCGGAACTCATAGGCCCCGAACAACTCCAGCCCGGCCCGGAGGGCTTCGTCGCGGCTCAGCCACAGCGGGCGCCCCTCGTCGGCGGCGGTGAGGAATCCCACCTTCAGCCCCGCCGGCAATCGCTGCCAGGAACTGACCAGCCCACGGGGCAACCCGTATGACCCGACCAGCCGGACCGTGCCGTCGGGCTCCCGCACGGCGAGCAGCGCCCCGGCTGCCCCCAGTGGACGCAGGCCCTCGCCGAGCAGGGCCTCGGTCACGGTGTCGCCGTTGGTGGCCGCCGCCATCGCCGCGCACGCGAGGTGATACCGGGCGGCTTCCTGGTCGGGCAGGACGGCCGGGCTTTCCCCCGGCTCGCGCAGGTCGCCGGGCCGAACCGGCGCGGTCATGCCCAGCAACCCGGCAGCCACCTCGGCGACCTTCGTGTTGGTCTCCTGGGAGATCCCCGTCAGCTGCTGGAACGCCTGATCGGCCGAGCAGTTCAGGCGGCCCATCAGCACGCCCTTGGCCTGCTCGATCACTGATCGGGACCGCTGAGCCCGGCGCAGACCGGCAAGCTCCTGGCTTAGTCGCAGCACTGCGGTGGCGGCGTTGTCCGGACGAGTCGACTGATGTCGCCGCACCCGTTCCTCCCTCAGCGGCCGTACGGTTGGTGCCCTGGCGCTCGACACTATCCGCTTGCCCGGCCGGGACAGCAGGCGTCACCACGGATCGCCGGCGCATCGGCGCGGCCACGGGCTGCTGCTCCTCAGCCCTCCGGAAGATCATGCGACGCGGGCGGGAGAACGCCCCGGTCGGGTCCCGCATAGGTCAGCCGCAGTCCCAGCCGTACGGCGGCCGAGCGCGCCGATCCGCGGGTGCCGTGGTGCAGCAGCGCGGCTTTCGCGGCGTTGCCGCCCGGCCCGCCGTGCACGCCGCCGCCGGGATGGGCGCGCCGCGCTTGCCAGATAGAGCCCGTCGGACGGGGGTCTCGGCGCGGCCCAGACCGACCACCGGACGGAAGATCAGCTCCTGGTACATCTTGGTGGTGCCGCCGTTGATCGCTCCGCCGACGCAGGTTTCCGTCGGAGTCGTAGAGACCGCCCGGCGTTTCGACGATCCGGTTGACGACGAGGTCCCGGAATCCGGGCGCGTGCTGCTCGAGGTCGTCCTCGAGCACCTGCACCTGCCGGCGCAGGACCTCGGCGTCGCCGGCGAGCACGCGGGGCAGGTGGGTGTACGCCCAGCAGCACCTCGGTGCCGCGTGGTGAGCGTGTCGGGTCGGCGGTGCTCATCTGCCCGAGCAGGATGAACGGTTCGCCGGGCGCCGGCCGGTCGTCAGAGCGGCGTTGTAGTCGGTGAGCCCGTCCAGGTCGGTTCCCAGGTGGACGGTGCCGGCGCGGCTCACCTCCGGCGCCTTCCACGGCATCGGAGCCGACAGCGCCCAGTTGACCTTCAGCGTGGCGGGATCCCACTGGAAGCGGCGCAGGTCGTCGAGCAGCCGCCCGGGCAGGTGCTCGGTGCCGACCAGCTTCAGGTACAGCGTCGGCACGTCCACGTCGGCCACGACGGCGCGCCGGGCGGTCACCAGCTCACCGCCGGCCGTCCGCACCGCCCGGCGCCCGGCCCGCCCGCACCACGATGTTTTCGACCGCCTCGCCGCACCGCAGTTCGCCGCCGCGCTCGGTCAGACGGCGGATCAGCGCCTGGGTGAGCATTCCGGAGCCGCCGCGCGGCACCGGGAAGCCGTATCGCTGGCCGACCATGGTCATCAGCCAGCCGAAGACGGCGCTGCCGGGCTCGTCGGCCGACATGTCGGAGTGCAACGCCGTCCCGGCGAGCAGCAGTTGCGCGCCCTCGCCGCGGAACTGCTCCTCGGCCAGGCGGCGGACGGGCAGCATCGCGAACCGAGCGAACCGCGCCGCGTCCGCCGCGCCGAGGCGGCGCAGCAACCGCAGACCGGGCCGGACCGGCGGGAACGGGCGGAACAGCGCGTCCAGCACGGCGTCGCCGAGCGGTCCCAGCGGTGCACCAGGTCGACGCCAGGCGGCGCCGTCGCCGGGCGCGAAGGCGTCCACCGACGCGGCGGTCTCGTCCAGGTCCCGCGACATCACCACCGAGCGGCCGTCGGGCAGTACGTGGGCCAGCACGGCCGGCGCATGCGACCACTGCAGGCCGTAGTCCGGCAGGCGCAGGCCCCGGAGCACGGGTGATGCGGCACCGAGCGGATAGAACGCGCTGAACAGGTCAGTTGTGAAGCCGGGACCGAGAACCTCGGTCGACCGGACCGCACCGCCCGGGGTGTCCTGCGCCTCGAGCACCAGCACACTCCAGCCGGCGTCGGCCAGCAGGTTGGCGGCGACCAGGCCGTTGTGCCCGGCGCCGACCACGACGGCATCGTATTCACTTACCCGCGACATGGTTACTTCGTACCCAGCAGACGTCGGACCTCACCGGCGGCGGGATCTTTCGGGGCCGCCCGCAGGAAACGGCGCAGCGTGGCGGTGGCCCGCGGGGACCCCTCGGCGCGCTGGGCGAGCCCGAGCAGCAACAGCGCCTGGGTGTCGTCCGGGTGGCGGGCGGTGATCTGGCCGGCGACGGTCGCGGCCTGGGTGGCCTGGTCGGAGCGCAGCAGCGTGAACGCCAGCCGCAGCCGGACGGCGTCGTCCGGGTCCTGCGTGACGGCGTCGCGGTAGACCTCGGCCGCCTCGGCGTACCGGCCCTGGCTTTCCAGCGACCGGCCGAGGGCCACCAGGTCGGTGGTCGTCGGCAGGGGAGTCGCGGCCGCGGAAGCGTTCGGGGGCTGATGCGGGCTGGCCAAGGCCACGGCGGCGACCAGGACGACGAGCGCCGCGGCCAGCGCGTCCCACAGCTTGGCGGAGCGGCGAAGCGGACCTAAGGCCGAAGCGGAAGCCGGCGCCGAAGCGGAAGCCGGCGCCGAAGCCGGACCCGGAGCCGGACCCGGCGGCGGGGCGCGGCGCCGGCGCACGCGCCCCGCCAGCAGTGCGGCGACCACGAAGATCGCCACGGGCACCGCCCACAGCACGATCCCGAGGCCGCCGTGCGGCGGGTCGGTCAGGATGCCCCGGCCGTAACGGTCCACGAAGTACTGCCGGACCTGCTGCGGCGAGCGGCCGGCCGCCAGTTGCTGGGCGATGGTGTCGCGCATGGCGGCGGCCATCGGCGACTGCGACTGGGCCACCGATTCGCCTTGGCACGCAGGGCAGAGCAGCTGGGCGGCGATGGTGCGGGCCGACTCGGGCCGTGGCGCCGCCGACCGCCACACCGCGGCGCCGGCCCCGGCCAGCAGCAGGGCGAGCACGGACCGTTTGTCGGCATCAATATCCTCCGTTGACCGGCTGAGTTGGCTGGCCGCCTTCCCGTCTGGGCGCATCTCAAACGCCGGGCGGCGGCCTTTCCTGCCGCTACGGCGCCGTCGCGGCGGCCCTCCTGCCGCTACGGCGCCGTCGGCGCCGCCGCCGGGCCGGTCACGCTGTGCGGGGATTTCGCCGTGCGGGGCGTTTGACCGCCGGAGATCAGGGTAGGCGCGGCTCCGAACCAGGAGGTTGACCATGGGAATGCGGGACACATTCCTGCCATGGCCGGTGCTGCGCCAGGCGGTCGCAACCTTGCGGGCCGGAGACCGGTCGGCGCGGGGCTCGGCGGTGCGCTCGCGGGCCACCGACCGGCTGGCGCCGCGCACCGAGACCGCCGATCGGGTGGTCGGCAGCGTGTGCCCGTACTGCGCGGTCGGCTGCGGTCAGCTCGTCTACGTCAAGGACGAGCAGGTCGTGCAGATCGAGGGTGATCCCGCGTCGCCGGTCAGCCGGGGCACGGCTGTGCCCGAAGGGTGCGGCCTCCACGCAATTGGTCACGAACCCGCTCCGGGAGACGAAGGTCCGCTACCGGCGTCCGTACGGCACCGACTGGGAAGAGCTCGACCTGGACACGGCGATGGCCATGATCGCCGACCGGGTCGTCGCCACCCGCCGGCAGACGTTCGTCGAGACGGATGAGCAGAAGCGCCGGGTCCGCCGGACGATGGGCATCGCCATGCTGGGCGGGGCGACGCTCGACAACGAGGAGAACTACCTGATCAAGAAGCTCGGCACCGCGCTCGGAGCCGTGCAGATCGAGAATCAGGCCCGTATTTGACACTCCTCCACCGTTCCCGGTCTGGGAGCTTCCTTCGGTCGCGGCGGCGCGACGACCTTTCAGCAGGACCTGCAGAACTCCGATTGCATCGTCATGCAGGGTTCCAACATGGCCGAGTGCCACCCGGTGGGTTTCCAGTGGGTGATGGAGGCCAAGGCGCGGGGCGCGACGCTGATCCATGTCGACCCGCGGCTGACCCGCACCGGCGCGCTGGCCGACCTGCACGTGCCGATCCGCGCCGGCACCGACATCGCCCTGCTCGGCGGCTTGATCAACTACGTGTTGCGCAACGGCCTGGAATTCCGGGAGTACGTCGTCGCTTACACCAACGCCGCGACGATCCTGGACGAGACGTTCCAGGACACCGAGGAGCTGGACGGGCTGTTCTCCGGCTGGCAGGACGACACGGGCAGCTACGCCACCGACAGCTGGCAGTACGAAGGGGTCAGCGTGGCCGGGTCGGCCGGCCAACGTGAGCAGGGCGCCAAGAAGGTGACGACGCCGAGGAGGCGGGCAAGCAGCGCGCACACCAGCGGCACGCCACCGGACGGGGACCGAGCACGGCAGCCACGGCGCGTCGCTGGAGGATCTGCACCGAATCCACCGGGACGAGTCGCTGGAAGATCCGCGCTGCGTCTTCCGGGTGCTGAAGCGGCACTACAGCCGGTACACCCCGGAGATGGTGTCCCGGATCTGCGGCATCCCCGAGGACGTGTTCGAGCAGATCGCCCGCGCGGTCACCGAGAACTCGACCCGGGACCGCACCACGGCCTGGGCGTACTCGGTGGGCTGGACGCAGCACACGGTGGGTGTGCAGTACATCCGGGCGGCCTCGGTGCTGCAGCTGCTGCTGGGCAACATCGGGCGGCCCGGTGGCGGCATCCTGGCCCTGCGCGGGCACGCCAGCATTCAGGGCAGCACCGACATCCCGACGCTGTACAACCTGCTGCCCGGCTACCTGCCGATGCCGCACCCCGACTCGCACCGCAGCCTGGACGAGTACGTGGCCGACGATTCGTCGGACACCGGTTACTGGGGCAACATGCGGTCGTACGCGGTCAGCCTGCTGAAGGCGTACTGGGGGGACGCGGCGACCGCCGGACAACGACTTCTGCTTCGACTACCTGCCGCGGATCACCGGGGACCACAGCACGTACCAGACCGTTCGACTCAGCTGGACGGCGACCTGCAAGGGCTATTTCTTGAACGGCCAGAATCCCGCCGTGGGCTCGGCCAACGCCAAGGCTCAGCGGCTCGGCATGGCGAACCTCGACTGGCTGGTGGTTCGCGACTTCTCCCTGATCGAGTGCGGCCACGTGGTGGAAAGACGGGCCGGAGATCGAGTCCGGTGAGTTGCGCACCGAGGACATCGGCACCGAGGTGTTCTTCCTGCCGGCGGCCGCGCACACCGAGAAGGACGGCAGCTTCACCAATACCCAGCGCATGCTGCAGTTCCACCACAAGGCGGTGGAGCCGCCCGGGGACGCGCGCAGCGATCTGTGGTTCTGGTTCCACCTGGGCCGCCTGATCCGCGAGCGGCTCGCCGGCTCGACGGATCCGATGGACCGGCCGCTGCTCGACCTGACGTGGAGCTATTCCACCTCCGGCGACAACGCCGAGCCGAGCGGCGAGGAGGTGCTGCAGGAGATCAACGGCTGGAAGGCCGACGGCACGTGTCTGTCGTCCTACGAGGAATTGGCCGACGACGGTTCGACCGCCTCCGGTTGCTGGATCTACTGCGGCGTGTACGCCGACGGCGTGAACCAGGCCGCGCGCCGCAAACCGCACACCGAGCAGAACTGGGTGGCGCCGGAGTGGGGCTGGGCGTGGCCGGCCAACCGGCGGCTGCTCTACAACCGGGCCTCGGCCGACCCCGACGGCCGGCCGTGGAGCGAGCAGAAGGCGTACGTCTGGTGGAACGCGGACGACGGCAAGTGGACCGGTCACGACGTGCCCGACTTCCAGCCGACCAAGGCCCCGGACTACCGGCCGCCGGACGGACGCGAAACGCCAGGACGCTCTCTCCGGCATCGACCCGTTCATCATGCAGGCCGACGGCAAGGGCTGGCTGTACGTGCCCGCCGGGCTGACCGACGGGCCACTGCCGACGCACTACGAGCCGCAGGAGTCGCCGGCCCGCAACCTGCTCTACGGCCAGCAACACAACCCGGCCCGGCAGATGACCAAACGCAAGATCGACCTCTACCAGCCGAGCGGCGACGAGCCGGGCAGCCAGGTCTTCCCGCACGCGCTGACCACCTACCGGCTCACCGAGCACCACACCGCCGGCGGCATGAGCCGGTGGCTGCCGTACCTCTCGGAACTGCAGCCGGAGATGTTCTGCGAGGTCTCCCCGGAACTCGCGGCGGAGGCCGGGCTGGAGCACCTGGGCTGGGCCACCATCGTCACCGCCCGCAGCGCGATCGAGGCCCGCGTGATGGTCACCGACCGGATGCTGCCGATGCGGGTGGACGACCGGATCGTCCACCACGTCGGCCTGCCGTACCACTGGGGTGGCAACGGCATCACCACCGGCGACGGAGCCAACGAACTGACCCACATGAGTCTGGACCCCAATGTGCACATTCAAGAGGCCAAGGCGCTGACCTGTGACATCCGGCCGGGCCGGCGGCCACGCGGACCGGACCGGCTGCAACTGGTGGAGGAGTACCGCCGCCGGGCCGGAGTCACCGAACAGACCGGCACCGTCCGCCGCACCGCCAAGGAGGGCTCGGATGAGTGACAACCTGCTGGAGGGCCCGACCGGCTACGCGGACGCCCCGCCGCGGATGGGCTTCTTCACCGACACCAGCGTGTGTATCGGCTGCAAGGCGTGTGAGGTCGCCTGCAAGGAGTGGAACCTCATCCCGGACGACGGCCTGTCCCTGCTCGGCATGTCTTACGACAACACCGGCATGCTGGGCGCCGACACCTGGCGGCACGTCGCCTTCATCGAGCAGGACAAGCCGCTCGGCCGGCAGAACAACGCGGTCGCCGCGATGCCGGCCGGTCCGACCTCGACCCGGCACGACGCCGACGTGGTGCGCGCCGGTCTGGGCGAGAAGCACGGCGCCCAACTCGGCACCGACACCGGCAGCATCCGGCCGCAGGCGCAGCCGCTGGATGTCCTCGGCGCGCCGGCCTCTCCCGAGGGGCGCAAGGAACTGCGCTGGCTGATGGCCAGCGACGTGTGCAAGCACTGCACCCACGCCGCGTGCCTCGACGTCTGCCCCACCGGCTCGCTGATGCGCACCGAATTCGGGACCGTCATCGTGCAGGAGGACATCTGCAATGGCTGCGGCTACTGCGTGCCCGCCTGCCCGTACGGGGTGATCGATCAGCGCAAGGACGACGGCCGGGTGTGGAAATGCACCATGTGCTACGACCGGCTGGGCGCCGGGCAGGAGCCGGCGTGCGCGAAGGCCTGCCCGACCGACTCGATCCAGTACGGGCCGCTGGACGAGCTGCGGGAACGGGCCGGCTCCCGGGTGCAGCAGCTGCACGAGGCGGGCGTCCCCGAGGCTCGCCTCTACGGCGAGAACCCCGGCGACGGGGTGGGCGGCGCCGGCGCGTTCTTCCTGCTGCTCGACGAGCCCGAGGTGTACGGCTTTCCGCCGGACCCGGTGGTGACCACCCGCGATCTGCCCCGCACGTGGAAACACACAGCGCTGGCGGCAGCCGGCGTAGCGGCCACGGTGGCCGCGGCGTTTCTGGGAGCCCGCCGGTGAGCGGCCCGGAGACGCCGGAGGTGCGCCGGGACGGCCTGCACGGCGTCGCCCCGGGACGCGAGGCGCGGATCGGCGCCAAGGGCGGCCGCCGAGCCGGCCGGGGCGGCGAGATGGTCCCGCCGGCCGAGTTCCGCTCCTACTACGGCCGGTCGGTGATCAAGGCGCCGGTGTGGGAGGCGCGCGACATCGGCGGATACCTCTTTCTCGGGGGTGTGGCCGGCGGATCGGCGCTGCTCGCCGCGGGCGCCGACGTGACCGGTCGCACCCGGATGCGCCGGTCCGCCCGGCTCGCGGCGGCCGCCGCCACCGGTCTTTCGCTGGCCGCCCTCGTTCACGACCTGGGCCGGCCGGGTCGCTTCGTGCACATGCTCCGTGTTCTCAAGCCCAGTTCGCCCATGTCCGTCGGCACCTGGATCCTGAGCGGCTTCGCCCCGCTGGTCGCCGTCGCCGCCCTCGACGAGGCCCGAGTTCTGCTGCCCCGGCCCGTACGTCCCCTGGTGGCGGCGCTGGGCCGGCCCAGCGGCCTGGCCGCCACGCTGCTCGCCCCAGCGCTCACCACCTACACGGGCGCACTGATCGCCGACACGGCCGTACCGGTGTGGCACGAGGCGCACCGCGAGCTCCCGTACCTTTTCGGCGCCAGCGCACTCGCCGCCTCCGGTGGTCTCGCCGCCGCGGGTGCGGGACCGGCCGAGGCCGGCCCGGCACGAGCGGCCGGTATCGCCGGCGCGCTGGCCGAGCAAGTCCTCGACCGGGCGGTCCACAAGCGCCTCGGCATGGTCGCGGAGCCGCTGTCCCAGGGGAGGGCCGGGCGTTACCTGACCGCGGCCCGGTGGTCGACCCGGGCCGGCGTCGCCCTGCTGGGCGCATCGGCCGTGCGTCGCCGCCGTACGCTCGACATCGCCGGAGGTGTCGCGCTGGCGGCCGGATCGCTGTTCACCCGGCTCGGGTACTTCCACGCCGGTACGGCGTCCGCGACCGACCCCCGCTACACCGTCATCCCGCAACGCGAACGCCTCAACCGCACGCGCGACTGACCGGCATCAGCGCCGACCGGATTTCTATGTTCTGGGCCTCTTCTCGTCAGCCGTACGTCGGGTGCTGCGGCCAACCGGCCGGCGAGTCCTCCCACTCCTCCTGCCGCCCGTACACGCTCAGGTCGAGCACGTTATGGGTGAACAGGAGGCGGTCGACGCCGCGCTGGGTGGTGCCGTAGGTGCGGTAGACATCGTCACCGTCGCGGATGAACATGCTCAGCATGAATCCGCCGCCGGCTCCGCAATCGTGGGCGAACGTCGTGCCCCGCGACGAGACGAACGGCATCGTCCAGCCCATCTTGGCCTTGTGCGTTTCGATCTGGGCCAACGGCATGTCGGACACCGTCGCCCAGCTGATGCCGTCGTCGGCCAGTCCGGTGAGGGCATGCTCCGGCACATTGTTGGTGAAGTTGGTGCAGCCGGGGCAGAAATCGTCCGGTCCGATGTCCATGAACTGGTACACGGCCAGCTGATCGCGGCCCTCGAAGAGATCGAGCAGCGAGGTGGGCCCGGTCGGGGAGTCGAAGGTGTAGGGCTTGTCGAACCGCACCATCGGCAGCCGCCGGCGCTGCGCCGCGAGCGCGTCGAGCGACCGGGTCAACTCCTTCTCGGCCTCGAGCAGCTGCTCGCGTTCCCGATCCCACTCCACCTGCGTCACTACCTTGGGCTTCTCCATAGTCGCAATGGTGCCCGATCCTCGGTGGTGGTGCGAGGTGGTGCGTAAAAGTGCCGGTAGAGAAACGGTAGAAACGCATGGAAGAATCGCGCCGATCGCGTGGACGTGAATGATTTTTCACTCAATTCCTGCGCGCCGATGGCCCTGGTGATCTATATGGATCGCACGGTAATCTTCCGCCATCGTCGGCTGTGGATCATTCGCGATTATTCGTCAGGCCCGGGCGCGGGCTCACTCGCAATCCGAGGGCTTGGGAAGGGCGATGGCGGGTGCAGGGACTGGACTGGGTCAGCGCCGCTCGCAGACCACCCGACCGGCCGAGGGTCGACGAAGCGGTTCCCCGTGAGCTGGGCATCCACAGCGCTATCCCGTTGCCCGGGGCGGACGACGACCTACCCGCGTACGTGTCGCGGGAATTCGACTATCGGCTGCGCGCCGAGCTGGCTGGCAGCCTGCCGAAACGCGGAAATTTCGTCGTCATGATCGGCGGTTCTTCGACCGGCAAGACGCGCTCCCTGTACGAAGCGATCTACGAATTGGTGCCGAACTGGTGGCTGGTTCAACCGGCCACCGCGTCCGATGTCCTGGACGAGAAGAATGCACCCCCGAGCGAGACGGTATTCTGGCTCGACGAGCTGCAGCAGTATTTGGGCGACCATCCGGCGCTGACCTCGGAGTGCGTCCGTGCGCTGGTCCGGCACGGGAACTTGGTGGTCGGCACATTGTGGCCGGACCAGTACGCCCGGTGGACGGCCGGCCGGGAAGACGTCCACCAGCTCGTGAAAAGCGCCGTCGTCGTTCCCGTGCCCGACGAATTGAGCCGGGACGAGCTGGTCAGCGCGCAAGCGGTGGCCGAGCGCGATCATCGGGTGCGCCAGGCTCTTCATACGCGTGGGGTCGGGTTCACCCAGGTCCTCGCCGGGGGCCCGAGGCTGGTGATGTCGTGGGAACAGCCGGCGACCCCGTACGCCAAGGCGATGATCACGGCCGCCGCCGACGCGCACCGGCTCGGCGTGCAGTCGCCGTTGAGCGACGGTCTGCTGACCGAGGCCATGTTCGGCTATCTGGTGCCGCACAAGCGGTTCGAGCCGGTGACCCACTACCTCGCCGAGGCGCTGCCGCACGCCACGCAACCCCTGTACGGCGACGTGTCGCCGCTGCTGCCGGTGGACGACGGGCGGGCCGGCACCCTCGCCGGCTACACGATCGCCGACTACCTGGCCCAGCACATCCGCCGGAAGCGACGTACCGAGACCGTGCCGCACGAGGCCTGGCAGGCGCTGATCACCCACCTGCGCCGGCCGGAGGACCTGCGGCGGCTGGCCACCAGCGCGGTTGTCCGGCTGCGCTTCTGTTACGCCGAGCCGGCGCTGGCCCGGCTCGCCGGCGAGTTCAGTGACGGGCGGGCCGCCACCGAACTCGCCGATCTGCTGATCCGGCAGGACCGATTGGAGGAGGCCACGAAGGTCCTCCGCCGGCGGCTGGACGACGACCCGCAGGACCGGGCGGCCGGCCGGAAGCTGACCCAGGTGCAGGACCTCTGGCAACGGGTGGAGGTCGTCCGGCCACGGGGCAGACGACCGGCGCCCGGGCTTCCGGCCGAAGTCGCCGAGATCCTGGCCGACGGCGGGGTGTGCGACGGTCTCCGCCGCGAGGCCGACGCCGGCGACGCGCTCGCCGCCGAACGGCTGGTCGAGTACCTGGCCGAGCGGGGATGTGTTCGCGAGCTCCGCGACCGGGCCGACCGGCGCGATCAGACGGCCGCCGAAGCGCTGGCCGACCTGTACGTCGCCTGGGGCGAGGCGGGGCTGCTCCGCGAACGGGCCGATGCCGGTGACCGCGCCGCCGAACTTCGCCTGTCGAAGCTCCATCGTGATTCGGCCCAGCACTCCGAGTCCAAGTACGAGATCGCCCAGCTCCGGGCCGAGGTCGACGAGGGCCGCGCCGAGGCGGCCCTGCAGCTGTGCACCTTGCTGTTCGAGCTGCGCGACGAGACCGGCCTGCGGGCCGAGCTGGACGCCGGCACCACCGGCGCGGCCGAACGGCTGATCGCTCTGTGGACCGCGACCGACGACCGCGACCTGGTCCGATTACGCGCGTACGGGCTGGATGCGCGGGGCGACGTCGTCATGAACGTACCGGGAAAGGAATCCTGATGGCCGAGTTGACCCCCTCCGACTACGCGTACCTGATCATCCTGCGGGCCGAGGGCCGGGAGGTCAGCAACACCGAGTTGCGTGACCGGCACGACGTCAGGCTTGTCAGCCCGCATTACGAGAAGCTCAACGGGGAGGGGCTGGTTGCGTCGGAAACGAAGCGGCGGCCCTACCGGCACATCATCACCGCCAAGGGCCGGGCGATCCTCGGCGAGCCGATCGTGGCCGACGACGACGAGAAGCGGTCGGCGAAGGAGAGATTGCTGTGGGCGGCTCTCATGGCGTCGCAGAAGGGCGACGTCCGGGCGCCGACCTGGGAGCCCGTCGTTGCGCCCGAGGAGCCGGTCGATCTGGCCGGGCGGATCCGGGCCGCGTACGCCGAGCTGACCCCGGCGCCGGGCGAGTGGGTGGCCCTCACCGAGATCCGGCCGAGGTTCGGCGACGTGTCGAAGTCGGAGCTGGACAAGGCCCTCGAACACCTGCTCGAGTCCAACGACGTACGCCTCGAGCCGGACCAGATCACCCACAGGGGCGGCGCCGAGGGGCGGAAGGCCGCCGTCCACATCGGTGGAGAAGATCGGCACAAGCTGGCGATCGGCCAGCGATGATCGAGGAGGAGCGCACCGCGCTGGCTGCCTTGCGGCTCAGTTGGGCTCTCACTCCGGACGACGTGTGGCGGCGTTCGGAGTTCCACGTCGATGGCCTGCACCGAACCGTCGTGCAGGACGTCCACGCCGGTATCGCCGACGCTGAGCAAAGCAGGGACGCCAGCCCGGTGGGCCTGGTGCTCGAAGGCCGGCAGGGTACGGGCAAGACGCACCTGCTCGGCTGGGTTCGGGAACAAGTGCAGCAGCAGGGCGGCTACTTCTTTCTGATCGGACTGCTTGACGGTCGCGACTTCTGGGGCGGCTTGCTGGTCTTGTTGCTCGACGGACTGGCCCGGGAGACGTCGAACGGCGAGACGCAGCTACAGTTGCTTCTTCGGCGCCTCGCGTCGCGGATCGGCGCACCGCGGGCCTCTCGCCGGGCAGTAATCGGCGAGACGGAGCTGACCCGCGCGGCGCTCGATGCGTTTGTCACCGGGCTGCGAGATTATGACCCGCACGTCGCGCACGAGTGCCGCGATACGTTGCGTGCCTTGGCCCTGCGAGCCTCGGACGACGAGGTACATCAGGACGTCGCGGACAGCTTCTTCGCCAGTGAGGGGGAGGACACCCCAGGGGAACGGCATCGCTGGGGGATCCGTACGAAATTCCGGACCGCGCAGGAGCATGTCCGAGAGATCTCCTGGTTACTGGCGGTGACAGGTCCATCCGTGATTGCGTTCGACCAGCTCGACACAGCGGTTGCTCAGGCAGCCTTGCAGCAAGACCTGGCCAAGCTTGGCGTCGACGAGGCGGATCCGCGGCTGGCGGTAATGGCGACTCACCTCGCCAACGGCCTCACCGACCTACGAGACACGACGCGCCGGACGCTGACCGTGGTGGCCATCCTGTCGACGACGTGGGATCTGCTCGAACGGTGCGCACCGGCGTCGTTCTCCCCGCGTTTCCGTCGCCGGATGGCGCTGCAGGGCATCCAGGACCCGGCGATCGCGCGGGACATCATCGAGAAGCGGTTCCGTGCACGTTTCGCCACCGTCAAGTTCGACCCGCCCTATCCGACGTGGCCGATCAAGCCGCAGGTGTTCGCGGAGGCCCGGGAGTACACCCCGCGCCGCCTGCTCGTCGCCATCGACCGCCACATCCGCGCCTGCCTGATCAGCGAAGAACTCCGCGAGCTCGGTCATCTGCGTGACGTGCCCGAGGAGAGCACGAAGACCCATACGGCCGCCGCCACCGCACCGGCGATCGCCGACGACGAACTGGCCCGGATCGAGACCCGTTTCGAAGACCTGAAGCGCACCGCGGACGTGACGTCGCCGCTGGAACGCGACACCGAGGATGTCACCTTCCCGGCGCTGCTCGCGGCCGGCCTGCAGGCGTGGATCGTCGAACGCGGCGAAGGCGGCGGACGGTTCAGCATCGACCCGCCACCGAGCTCCAAACCCGACCTCCACGCCCGGCTTCGCCGCGACCTCGACGAACGGTCCGAAGAGGAACGGGCCACGTCGATCGACCAAGCGCGTGGCGAGGATCAGATGCATTGGAGTTTCCGTGCGATCAGCGACACGCACCACGGTGTCGCCGCGCTGCACCGGATCCGGCGGGCCCGGACCGCGGCCGGCCTCTCGCGCGACGTCGCCAAGCGCAAGCTGTTCCTGTTGCGCAACAGCGACTGGAGTCAGTCGGCCAAGACCCGCGAGGTGGTCGAGGAGCTGGAGCGCGACGGCGGCGTACGCCTGGAGGTCGACGAGTCGGACCTGCGCATCCTGGCCGCGCTGCACGGGCTTCGCGACGAGAACCCGGCGCAGTTGCAGGCGTGGCTCGTCCGATACCGGCCGACCGAGCAGATCACGTTGTTCAAGGAGGCACTCGCCGACGCGGACGTCTGGACGGGTGACGAACCCCGATCGGCGCCCGTGCCCCGCGAACCGGTGACGGCGGCCGGGTTCACCATCGGGCACGGGATCGACGACGACGAGCCGATCGCGGTCACCGTGGAGGCGCTGCGCAAGCACGCCGCCATCTTCGCGGCCTCAGGCTCGGGCAAGACCGTGCTGATCCGCCGTCTCGTCGAGGAATGCGCCCTGCTCGGCGTCTCGGCGATCGTCCTGGATCCCAACAACGACCTGGCCCGGCTGGGTGATCCGTGGCCGGCGCCGCCCGAGGGCTGGTGGACCGGCGACCCCGAGCGTGCAGCGCGCTACCGCTCGGAGGTCGAGGTGATCACCTGGACGCCGCGGCGGGAGTCCGGCCGGCCGCTGAGCTTTCAGCCGCTGCCCGACTTCGCGAGCGTGCTCGACGACCCGGACGAGTTCGGCGCGGCCGTGGAGGCGGCGGTGAGCGCGCTCGCTCCGCGGGCCAACCTCCTCGGCCGGGCCAAGGGCGTGCACCTCGCCCGGGCGGTGCTGCGCAAGACGGTCGAACACTTCGGCCGGCAGGGCGGACACAGCCTGCGTGGGCTCATCGCGCTGCTGTCGGACCTGCCCGACGGGATCAGCGATCTCAGCCACGCCGACAAGATCGCCGCGGACCTGGCACAGACCCTGACGGCGTCCATGGACAACGACCCGATGTTCGGCGGTGGCGGGACACCGGCGGACCCGGGCCTGCTCCTCACCCCCTCCCCGGGCAAGCGGGCCCGGATCTCGGTCATCAGCCTCATCGGTCTGCCCGGCGAGGACGCCGCCCAGAGCTTCGTGAACCAGTTGCAGATGGGCCTGTTCGCGTGGATCAAACGGCATCCGGCCCGGGACCGGCCGCTCCTCGGACTGCTGGTGATGGACGAAGCCCAGAACTTCGCCCCGTCGGGTGGCATGACCGCGTGTACCCAGAGCACCCTGGCCCTCGCCTCCCAGGCCCGCAAATACGGCTTGGGACTGATCTTCGCCACGCAGGCGCCGAAGAACCTGCACAACCGCATCCCCGGTAACGCGGCGACGCACTTCTTCGGACGGCTGACCGCGCCCGTACAGATCGAAGCGGCGCGCGAGATGGCCAAGGTCAAGGGCGGCGACGTACCGGACATCGGCAACCTGACCGCCGGCGTGTTCTACATCGCGCTGGAGGGTGAGGCGCCGGTCAAAACGCGTACGCCGATGTCGCTCAGCTACCACCCCAGCAGCCCGCTGACCGAGGAGGAGGTCATGGCCCGCGCACGGGCCTGACGTCAGAGGTACGGGCGCAGCAGGTCGGCCAGATCGCCCCGGCCGAGCTCGTCCAGCGCGCCGGGCAGGTCGGGCAACCGCCCCCGGCTCTCCAGCCAGGCCCACAACTCCCGGGGCTCGTCACCGGCCCGGAACCGGTGCGTCTCGTACGACGGCACCCCGACGACGTCGGCCAGGTCCTGCCACTCGTACGTGAGCCGGCGGACGACCGTCAGTTTCACCGTTCCGGGGACTGGGGGTGCCGACGCTCGGGCCGCGGTCGTGGCCGGGAACAGCAGCCGGCCGAGTAGCGCGAACAACACCTCGGCGGAGGCCCGGGCCGCGAACGCCTTGAACCGGTCGTCCTTCTCCGCATCGGCATGGTCCATCACGCCTTTGGCCACGAGCCAGTGTGGAACGTGCCGCTCGTGGGCGATCGTGGCGATCGTCGCGGCTTCCATCTCCAGTGCCAGGAGCTTGCGCGGGCCGATCTCCGGCCGGTCCCAGAAGCCCGCTTCGGACACGACGGCACTGCCGCTGGCCATTGCTCCGGCGAACACCGCGAACGGCAGCCGCTCGGGCCCGTGGATGTCCACGTACAACCGGCGTTCGATGCGGTCGCGCCCCGCGGGGGTCAGTGACAGGTCGTGGTCGCGCCAGGTGATCAGGCCCTCGGACTCGAGTCGCTCCAGGCACGCCTGCCATCGGTCTCCGGTGAAGTACCGGTCGCGAGCCGGATGTGTCCGCGGATTTTGGCCTCGGTGCAGCCGCTCGAGATACCAGACGGCCGCCTCGTCCTCGGTGGCGGCGCCGTAGCTGGGCAGACCGGACGGGTCGAAGTCCTGGGCGGTGCGGGTCCACCGGGCATCCTGCGGGAACTGCTGGTGGTCGTTCCGGAAGGCGCCTCGGGCGTGCTTGCCCTCATCCCATTCGTAGGCCAGCGATGCGACGACGACATCCCCCGAGGTGGTCGCGCCGGGGTTGCCGGCGCACACGCCGCACATGGCCAGGCAGGCGGGTCGCAGATGATCGGTCAACGTGGTGGTGATCGGGGAGGTGCTACGACCGCCCATATGGGTCGGCCGGGCCAGCGCCACAGACAGGGTCCGGCCGGACCCGGCGGAATAACGGGCGGTGTCGTACGGGGCGGAGCCGCCGGCGTCATGGTCTTGCCAGCTCGACAACCCAGCCAGCGCCCGGACGGCGTCGTACTCCTCCTTCATCGCAGTGACGACGAGGACATCCACCCACGAAGGGTAGACCCGATAGGGCCCATTCCGGCGACCTCGGGAGGTCGCCGGTGGACAAACGGTAGAACTGGAACCGGCGAAGAGGTCCAGCGCGGGATTCAGGTGCGGGCGGTTGGCCGGCGAGAGGGCCGAGGGATCAGCTCGGAAGCTGAACAGCGTTGCCGACGGCCTGCACTCCCGCGACGGTCGCGAGGCGAAGCTTCGTTTCGTCCGCCGATCCGGGTATGGCCGAGAGGATGACGATTTTCAGCTCCGCGTCGCCGTCGGTCAGGACGTCGCAGTCGATCGTGACCGGGCCGACCGAGGGATGCGCGATGACCTTGCGATCCTCACGGTGGACGTCGACGGCCCCGGCCTCCCACAGGGCGGCGAACGGCTGACTGCCCTGGGTCAGGTCGCGGATGAGTCCGGCCAGGCGCGGATCGTGGGGAAACCGGCCGCTGGCCCGCCGCAGGTCGGACACGATAGCGGCGGCCGCGGCCGGGGCGTCCAGTGACGTCACCGGCCAGTAGGACAGCCGTCGTTCGCGTTCGTCGACCAGAAACGTGTCCCGCGCGAAGTTGCGCAGATGTGGCGGCGCGGCCGACGGATCGCCCAGCAGCGCCGCCCAGGAGCGATTCCACCAGATCAGCTGCCAGTCGGCCGCGAAGACGGCGACGGCCGCGTCGGGCATCCGGTTGACCACCCGCTGCACCCCGGGCGGGATGTGGTCGCAGATGCGGTCGGCGGCCGGCGGGAGCAGGTTGGCCAAGCGGTAGAGGTGGTCGCGTTCGGCCGAGGTCAGCTGCAACGCCCGGGTCAGCGCGGCGGTCACCTGGCCCGACGGCTTGGTGGCGCGACCCTGCTCCAGGCGGACGACGTAGTCGACCGACAGCCCGGCCAGGTCGGCGAGTTCCTCGCGGCGCAGGCCCGCCGCCCGGCGCGCGTGACGGGTCGGCAGGCCCGCGACCGCGGGTGACAATCGCTCGCGCCAGGCGCGGATCGTCGCGGCCAGTCCCGCTTGCGGAATCGTCATGGTCTCCATTGTCGCGCGGCGTCGAGCTTCGACAGTAGTACTGGCGATCCCACCGTCGGGCGGTCCCTGGCAGTTGCTCGCGGCGCGAGCAAATGATGGTGGCCTTCCCGCAAGCGCCAACGATCAAATGAGGAAAAGTGTCAGCCGAAACGTACGACGACTTCGCCGGCCCGGAACTCGACGCGAACCTGTGGGAACCGCTGAACATGGGCGTTCCCCGCGTCGAGAAGGACGCCGTGACCACGGTCGGCGGCGGGGTCGTCACCGTCGACATCACAAAGTTCACCAACGCCGACCCGCAGAACCAGGGTCTGGACAACACCAAACACGTCATCTTCTCGACCCGCACCTTCGACCTGCCGGCGACCGGGCCGGCTCGGTTCGAGACCGACCTCGCGGTCGATCACATCGGCGGCAGCTCGGGCGACTACCGGCTCGGCGTGGCCGCGTTCGTGGTCATCGACGTCGGCACCGGCAAGGTCTTCGACGTGCTGGCGACCGCTGATCAGGTCTTCGCCGAGCAGGAGGAACTGGCCTATCCGGGCGTGGAGGCGCCGTTCACGCGACTGATCCAGAATCCTCTGGCCAGTTTCGCCGGGAGCGGCTTCCACACCGTCGGCGTCGAGATCGACCGATCGCAGGGCCGGGTGGTCTGGACCTACGACGACAACGTTCTGCACGAGGCACGGGGACTGGAGGCGCTACCGACCGCCGCCAACATCGGCTTCGGCTACTTCACCCTGCTGCCCGTTTCTTCCGGTCAGAGCTCCGCCCAAGGGCAGGGAGCCCGCGCTTCGTGGCGCAACATCCGCTACTCCGTCTGATCGGGCAACGGTGATCGCCCGGTTCCAGGCGATCACCGTTGCCCGATCAGACGTCAGAGCGCCGCTGAGCGAATTCCCAGCGAAGCTGTCGCGCTCTAAGACATCGACGCGGACGGCCGTGCGCGCTGGAGCCGAGGAATGGATGGCGGCTCAGCGGAGGAGTTCGGCCAGCGGGAAGGAGCGGTGCGCCCGGGGCGGGATGAGGTAGTTCTGCCGGTGCGAGGCGCGGATGGCGGCGTTGATGCCGATGTGGGCGTTGTCGACGGAGGCTCGGAGGTTGGTGCCGTCGGGCAGTACGCCGTCCATGGCGTTTCGGGCAGCGTGGAACTTGCTGCTGGCCGGAACGAACGCGACGAAGTGCATGCCCGCGGCGCCCTTGGTGCTGAACCGGTCCCGGATCGGGTCGGACGTCCAGGCGAACGGGTTGTCGATGGTGTTGAAATCCTCGCGCAGCGGAACCGGGGTGCCTGCGGGCCAGGAGTGGCCGTAGTTGTCGGTGACCGCGCCGGCGAGTCGGGTCGCCTGCTGAAGGGCGGCGTTGTGCCCTACGATGCCCGTGCTGGCGTCGGCCTGTACCTGAGCCAATGTCGACAGCTCGGCGGGGCTGTTAGGAAGCGTGACGGTGCCGTCAATGGACGGTACGGCTGTGTGGGGAGAGAACATCCGGGCGACGCGGTCGGTGTAGTGGAAGCTGTTGTACCAGAGGTCGAGGTCCTCGTAGAGATGGGACAGGTGCATGGCGCACCCGCCCGCGAAGTAGCCGCCCGGGTACTGGTCAGTGACGCCGTTGAGGGTTTCGAAGCTGGGAATGTTGCTGGGGCCGAGCGCGGCGGCCTGCGTGCTGGTGAATCCCATCATGAGCTGGGCTCGATCGGGGATTTGGTCGGCGCCCGGTACATGGGCGGCCATCGCCAGTTGCTTGGCAACGCTGGTGGTGCCGAACCCGCGGCCGAGGAAACCGACTCGCTTGCTGGTCACGTCGAAGAGGTCACCGAGGAAGGCGCCGCTGTTGGAGTTGTCGAACATTGCCGACTCCACCTCGGCCTGAATGGCTGCGGAGTCGGTACGGATCTTGATCATCACGTGGTTGTCTTCGAGCAACAGATCGTCTGGGTCGCTCGGAAAACGGATGGCGTCCAGTACCGCGTACCGGGTCGCTCCGTCCTTCTGAGACAGAGCCAGGTCGACGGGCAGCTTGCTCTGCCACACCGAGGCGGGCAGGAAGGTGCGGAAGTACGGCAGTCCCCATCCGATCACGAAAGTCAGTCCGCCCGCGGTCGGCGAGTGCGGCTTCTCCAGCTTGGCCAGGGCGTTCTCCAGCCGGATCTGGGCGGCGTGGAGCGTGGCCGCGGTCCAGTTCTTCTTGCTGGACAGCTTCGCGGTGATCACGTCATTGTGAACCGGCGGGATGACGCAGCTGACACCGTTGTCGACAATGACCTCCAGTCCGTCGACGAGGTACTGCTCTTGACGGCGTACGGTCGGCGGGGCCGCCTCCGCCCGCCGCGGCCCGTCCAGATCATCGAGAATGCCGTAAACGCCCGGAGCGGCGATGGCTCCGAGCGCCACCACGCCGGAATTCCGGAGAAATCCGCGACGATTCAGACCCTGTTGCGACTCACTCATGCCGTCCCGCTCCAGTCGTCAATGGACCCGGCGGACCCGTCCTGGTCCGCAACGCCGCGACGCTAACACCGGGGGAATGATCACCGTAACCGTACGATCGGCGCGGGCGAACAGGTCGAGCGGCGCAACTGCGGGCGACCCTCGGCACACCACGGTGACCGGCGGCCGTACGTCCGTCGCAATCGGATCAGAACGTGGTGCCCGACCGGCGCTCACCGAATGCGCTCCGGTGGGCGGCGGATCAGCCGGTCGACCGCCGTAGCGGGTCCAGGAGCATATCCGTGTTTTTGCCACTTTTCGCCGGTTTCTGTCGTAGCCTGGTGGGGTTTGCCTGACGTCAAGGCACGCTTGCCGGCGGGACAGAGGTTTCTCATGGCGCTGATCCTGATCACTTCGCTCTTCGCATTGATCCTGTTGTGGGTGTCCTGGCGGTACCTGCAGCGCCGTGATCCATTGCTGCGTGACGTGATGTGGATGTTCGCGTCGGTGGCGATGCTGTTCGTGATCGGATTGATCCGGCTGTTCGTGGGTGCGCCACCCCGGCCGTTGATGGTCTTTGCCATCGGTTGCTGCTGGCGAAGCCGCTGTTCACCCTGCGGCTGGTGAGCCGGTTGCGCCCGTTGCGCTGGTGGTGGTGGCCGGCGACCTTGATGGCGTGCGTGGTGAGCGCCCTGCCCGTGCTGGCGTCGGCGACGCATCCCGTGCCGCGGCCGGTGGTGTGGCCCGCGGTGGCGGTGTTCTTCGCCGCCGAGTACGTCGCGGGGTGGTTGCTGGGCACCGAGGCCCGGCGCCGCGGCGGTGCGGCGCGCGTGCGGTTGTGGTGTGCGGCCGCCGGTACCGGCGTGTTCGGCACCGCATTGCTGATCTCCGCTACGGGCGCCGCGGTGCAAGCCCGGCTGCTGGCCGTGGTCTCCGGCGTGCTCTATCTCGCGGCCTTCGTGCCACCCCGGGGGATGCGGCGGATGTGGGCCGCCGGAGCAACGAGTTCGGCGGTGCGCCGGTTGCTGGCCGTGCCGGCCAACGAGCCGGAGAAGACCTGGGCGAGCTACTGCCAGGACGCGACGGCAGTGCTGGGCGCGGACACGGTGGTGGTGTTGATGCCGGCGGCGGATCACTCCGTACGGGTGGTGGGGTGCGCCGCTCCGCCGGTGAAGGTGGTCGAGTGCACGGCCGCGGATCTGAACGAGCTCCTGGCGGCCGATGACCCGATCGACGCGCTGGCCGGTTGGACCCATCCGCCGGCGGTGGCGGTGCGCCTCGCTCAAGCCAGCGACACCAGGTTCGTGACCGCAACACCGGTGGACGCGTCCGGCGGCCCCGGCGCACTGCTTCTCCTCAATCGCTACCGCAGTCTGTTCGCCGAGGACGACGTCGAGGCGTTCACCGCGCTCGCCGGTCATGCCGCCGCACTGGCCCGGCGGGCGCAGATCTCGGCCGAACGCGAAAGCCTCGCGGCCATCGTCGAGTCGTCGCACGACGCGATCATCGGAAAGACCCTCGACGGGATGATCACCAGTTGGAACGCCGGTGCCGAACAACTCTACGGCTATCAGCGTGGCGAGGTACTCGGCCGGCATGCGTCCCTGCTGTTCCCGCAAGCGCAGGAAGAGGCCGAGGCGCGGCTGATACATCGCATCGCCTGTGGTAAGGACATCGATCAGCATCGAATGACGCGGCGCCGCAAGGACGGCGCCACGATCACCGTGTCGCTGACCTTGTCACCGATCACCGACGCCACCGGCCGGACGATCGGGGTGGCGTCGATCTCCCGGGACATCAGCGAACGCCAACGTGCTGAGGCGATGTTCGAGGGACTGTTGGAAGCCGCGCCCGACGCGATCATCGGCGTCACCCGTGACGGCACCATCACGCTGATCAACGCCCAGGCTGAACGACTGTTCGGCTATCGCCGCGACGACCTCGTCGGTCAACCGGTCGATGTCCTGGTGCCCGAGCGGTTACGCCGGAACCACGTCCACGAGCGCGACGGCTACTTCGCTCACCCACGGAACCGGCCGATGGGCGCCGGGGCGGCACTGACCGCTGTGCGCAAGGACGGCACCGAGTTCCCCGCCGAAATCAGCTTGTCCTCCGTCGACACGGATCAGGGCATGATCGTGACCACTGCTATCCGTGACGTCACGGGCCGCCTGATCGCCCAGGCGGAACGGGAGCGGCTGATCGCCCAGGCCGAACGCGATGCCGGCGAACGCCGCCTGCAGCACGCCCGCCGGCTGGAGAGCCTCGGCGAACTCGCCGGCGGCGTGGCCCACGACTTCAACAACATCCTCGCCGTGATCAGCAACTACACCGACATGGTCCGGGAGACCCTGGGCAGCCCGGTGATGGACCCGGCCCAACTGGCCGAGGTTCGCGACGACCTGGGTCAGGTCAGCCGAGCCGCCGAACGCGCCGCGCGACTGACGAAACAACTACTGGCCTTCGGCCGGCGCGACATCACCCAAGCCACCGTTCTCAGCCTCAACCACGTCATCGGGGACGTCGAGCAGATGCTGCGCCGCTCGCTCGGCGAACACATCCACCTGATCACCGGCCTCGACCGGCGCCTGTGGCACGTCCACGCCGACGCCAGCCAGATCGAACAGATTTTGCTCAACCTGGCCGTCAACGCCCGCGACGCCATGCCCGGCGGCGGAACTCTCTCCATCGATACCAGCAACGCCGAACTCACCGATGACGACAGCAGTAGCCTGCCGCCGGGTCGGTACGTGCGCCTACGAGTCAGCGACACCGGTTGCGGCATGCTGCCTGAGGTACTGGAACGCGCCTTCGAGCCGTTCTACACCACCAAACCCAAGGGTTCGGGGACCGGACTGGGACTTGCCACCGTTTACGGCATCGCCACCGCCGGCGGCGGCGACGTCCACCTGTACTCCGAAGCCGGCATCGGCACCACCGTGACCGTCATCCTTCCGGCGGTCGACATCCCCGCCGACACCGCCGCCGTCCCCGTCGTCATCCCGGTCGACCAACCGGCCGACCAGACGGCACCACACGAAACCATCCTGATGGTCGAGGACGAGGACGACCTGCGCCAGATCACCGCCCGCGTGTTGACCCGCGCCGGCTACCACGTGCTCGCCGCCGCCGGCGGCACGGAAGCCATCCACATCGCCCAGACCCACCCCGGCCCGATCGAGCTGCTCCTCACCGACGTGATCATGCCGAGGATGTTGGGCAACGAAGTCGCTGCTCGGGTCGCCCAATGCCGCCCCGGCATCCCCGTGCTCTACATGTCCGGCTACGCCGAACCCGTTCTCACCGAGAACGGCACCCTGCCCGACGGCGTCACCATCGTGGAGAAGCCCTTCACCAGCCGGGAATTGCTCGACCGCATGAGAGCCGTCCTGCAACAGGCCGCAACGACTTCCACCGGGCCGGCATCGGTGGCCGGTCGCTGAAGCCGGGCCTATCGGACCCACATCTGGTCGAGCAGCGGGCCACCGTAATACGAGGCGTCCTGGTAATTGCCGGCCCGGGCGGAGAGGAACACGCTTCCCCTGAGGTTGAGAATGGGCACCCACGGGGCTTGTTCGGTGACCAGGCGGTCGGCCTGCGCCCACAGTTTGCGGGCGGTGGTCGGGTCCGTCGGCTGCACCGCCCGTGCGTCGCTGACCAGCTTGTCAACCTGAGGTTCGCAGAACTCAGCGAAGTTCCCGGTGCCGGCCTGATGCTGGTCGGACGAGCTGCAGCTCAGCGTAGGGACGAAGAAATCAGATGCGGAGGGAATGTCAGCGGCCCAGCCGCCGAGGCCGACCTGGAAATTGCGGGAGAAGCCCGTGGCGGGGAACTGGTCCTCGCGGATGCTCCGGAGGGTTGTCCGATAGCCCAGGTTTTTGAAGAGACCGACGAGGTAGGTGTTCACCTCGGCAGTCGCGAAGTCGTCGGTGGTCCATATGGTCACCGGTATCTGCGTGGTGCCTGACTGGCGCGCGAGGAGGGCGGCCTTGGCCATGTCGGGGCTGTGCCAGACATCGTTGCCAGGGTTGGCCGTGTACGGACAGTAGGGCCGATAACCGGGGAACCCGGCGGGCAGGATCTGGCATGTGGTGGCGGCCTGACCGGGGGAGAAGTGGAGAAGGTCGACGAGCCGGTCGCGGTCGATCGCAAAGTTGACCGCCTGTCGCGCCTGGAGATTGTCGAAGGGAGGCCGACGGGTGTTGAGGATCAGCGCGATGGTGGTCAGCGCGAGAGAGGAATGGACCCGCGTACGGTACCGGAGGTCGAGGGGGCCGTACCGATCGTCGTTGATCTCGACGAGGTCGGCCCGACCGGCCTCCACAGCCGATTGTTGAGCGGCGGGGTCGGCGATCTGCTGGATCCGGATCACGTCGGGGTAGCCGGCCGGTTGGGCTGCGTACGACCACTGGCGGAAGTTCGGGTTGCGCACCAGCATCAGCGATGAGTTCGGCCGGTACTGCGACATCATGTACGGGCCGGTGCCGGGCAGGAACGGAGCACCGTCCATCAGGTGTTCAGTAGCGCTGGGCGGGGCCGGGGCCGCCCAGGGAAGGGCCAGCTTGTACGGGAGGTCAGGGTCGGCTCGATCGAGGTGGAAGATGACTGTGCCGGCCGCGTCGTTGACCACGATCCCCGCAGTCAGATCGCACCGCGCCGGGTTCCGCCGGCACGCCGGGGCGCCGGTGATGTTCTCGAAGTAGTAGGAGTTCTCGCCGAACCTGATCTCCCGTTCGAGGCCGCGGCGGAAGTCGGACGCCTGCACCAGCGCGCCGGTGGAGTACCGGATGCCGCGGCGAAGCATGAACGTGTACGTGGTGCCGTGGTCGGTGGGTGCCGGCCGGGCGACGGCCAGATCCGGTACCAGAGTTTCTCCCTGGGCGCCGCTTGCCCGGCGGAACCCCAGCAGGCCGTCATAGACACCCGCGAGGGCCGGCGTCGCCGTGGAGATGTCATGGACGGGATCAGGCTGCGGCAGTGACGACGTCACCTCGGTCAGCGTGCCGCCGCGGTGACCGGCCGCTGCGAACGGGCGCCCCGCCACCCACATTCCGGATGGTGCCCCCACGACGCCCTGCGGGGAGCTTCCAATCGACACGACGCGGTCGACGCGGTTGGTCCGCGGGTTGATGCGGTGGAGAGTCGCATCGAACTGGTCGCCCACCCAGACTCCGTCGCGGGCGGCGAAGATCGGACCCGGCCCGTCCCCGACGCCGATGGTGGCGGTCACCTGACCGGACACGGGGTCGAGCCGGGACACGGTCAGACCCAGCGAGTTGGCCACCCACACCGCCGCCGGCGTGACGGCGATACCGGCCGGCCCGGCACCGACCGGCACCGGGCCACTGACGTCGCCGGTGACCGGATCGACCCGGGAGACGGTGCCGTCCTGGCTGTTGGCGACCCAGACGCCGTGCGCCCCGACGGCGATGCCGTCCGGCTGGCCGCCGACCCCGATGTTCGGCAACGTCACGGTGCCGGTCGTCGGGTCGATCCGGTCCACGGTGTCGTCGCCCTGATTGGCCACCCACACTCCGCCCAGCCCACCGGCGATGGCGACCGGGATGTTTCCCACATGGACCGTCTGCAGCACGGCGTTGGCTGTGGTGGAGATCCGGGTCACCGTGGCGTCGCCGCTGTTGGTCACCCACACATCGGTGCCGGTGATGGTCAGAGCGGTCGGCTGCGAGCCGACCGGGATCGTCTGGACCACGGCATGGGTGGCCGGGTCGATCCGGGACACCGTCCGCTCGGCGGTGTTCACGGCCCACACCGAGCCGTCACCGTAGGCCAGGGCCGCCGGGGTGCCCACCATGACCGGGGCTCCGATCCGCCGCCCGGCTTCATCGATCACCGCGACGCTGTTGGCGGGCAGGCCGATCGGCTCTGCCACCCACGGCCGCGTCACAGCAAGGACGCACCCGGCCGTTGCGATCACCAGCGCCGAACCGGCGACGAGCAGCCGACGGCCCCGCCGCCGTAGCCATCGGGGCGCACCGTGGCCCGCAGCCGTCCGGCGAGGCGATCCCGGCCGGGCAGCCGTCGGGGCCGCGGCGTCGGCACCGACCGCGGACCGGCCATCGGCCGGTGCCGGCGTGCCGGTCCGGTCGGGTCCGGTCCAGTCCAGGGCCGGGTCGTGCGCGAGTACAGCGGCGTGCAGGCGTTCCATGGGCGCGCCGGGATCGATACCGAGTTCTTCGGCGAGGTGATCGCGGGCCCGCCGATAAGCGGCCAGTGCGTCGGCCTGCCGGCCGCTGCGGTACAGGGCCAGCATCAGCTGGCCGTGCAACCGCTCCCGCAACGGATGCTCGTGGACCAGCCCATCGAGCTCGGCGGTCAACGCGTCATGCCGTCCCAGCGCCAGGTCGGCATCGATCCGGACCTCCACCGCGGCCAGCCGCAGCTCCTGCAGGCGGGCGGCCTCAGGCCGGGTGAACGCGTAGTCCGCCAAGTTCGCCAGCACCGGTCCGCGCCAGCGGGCCAGAGCGAACCGCAGTGTCTGCGCGGCCTCGGCGTACCTGCCGGCGACCAGCGCCGTCCGGCCGGCCGTGAAGCCGTCCTCGAAGGCGGCCGAATCCACGTAGGCGCGGTCCACCTGAAGTAGGTAGCCGCGATCCCGGGTGACCAGAACCGTGGTGGCGGCGCCGCGGGGCCGGTCGGGCTCCAGCGCCCGGCGGAGGTGGGACACGTAGGTCTGTAAGGAGGTGGGCCACTCCTTGGGTGGGTGCCCCGCCCAGACTTCCTCGGCCAGCCGGTCCATGGACACCACCCGGTTGGCCTCTAGCAGCAGCAGCGCCAGCACCGCCCGCTGCCGAGGCCCACCGAGCGTGACCGAACGCCCGGCCCGTGACACCTCGAGGGGGCCCAGAATGCCGAACTCGATGGAGCCCGTGTCGGTGGCCGTCACCTCAGCCGCCATGACCCACCTGCCGTTTCCCCCCGGCCCGCCGGGCCGGTGGCTCTCCCCATTGCACCACCTGCGCCGGTACCTGGTCCATCACCCGCGGCGGCAGGTTCCAAGGCGGCCTCCAAGTCGATTCCAAGGCCGTTCCGGTCGGCGAGCGGTGTCCTGTCGGTGCTCAGAACGACAACGTGTCGGCCGCTTGGTGGACAAGCGGTCGTCGACATCGACGGGCTTCACACCCCGTTGACACGCAGATCCGAACCACAACGATCGGGAGAGAACGCCATGATGCCATCGATCCTCACCCATGACCTGATGCGGGCCAACGAGGCGGAGACGGTTCGGGCGGCACGGTACGCCCACCATCGCGCGGACAGTTACTGGCGACCGGGCCCGTTTCTGGCGGCGCTGCTTCAGGCATGGCTGGACAGGATTCCGGTTCCCCGGCGGGTCCACACCGCACCGGCCGACCCGACCCCGATGGCGCGGGATCAACTCCGCTTGACGGTGTCGCATCTCGGCAACGCCGACATGGGTCGAGCCGATGTGCCAGGGGATCTTGCCAACGGGGTGCTGATGACACCTGCTTCGTCGGAGCGAGCGCGATGGATCTGACAGTCCGGCACGGGCTCTCCCGGTGAGTGATGCCGTCGGCCGGCGGTGAGACGAGTCAACGGGATGGCTGACAATGGTTCGGGGTGGGCTTGGGTCGAGCTGAGGATGGGAGCACGCCGTGGGCTCCGATGCCGTAAGCGACGAGCGGTTGGCGGACAGCGTGGGCGAACTGCTGCTCTCCGGCGAGACCTTCCGCGCCGTCGTGCCGGTCAGCCGGGCGGACGCGCGTACGTCCGTTCCGTTGACGCGGGCCGAGATGTCACCGTTCCGGCTGCGTTTCCGCCGGCCGGTGTCAGATCGCCCGGGTGCCCGCCGCGGCGTGCACGGTTCGCCGCGCAGCCTGGCCGTGGGCTTGGATCAGCACATCCGCAATGTCACCGACCCGCGGCTGCTGGCCCTCACCGACCGCCGCCTGCTGGTCCTGTCGAAGCGTCCCCGGCCCTGGCGGCGGCTCTTCCGTCCAGGCTTCCGCCCCGTCCCCGCGCTGCGCCTGCTCTGGGAATGCCCCCGCGGCAACCTGGCATCAGCCACGGAACGGAGCGGTCGTCTGCGTCTCGCCTTCACCGACGGCTCCGCGGTCACGCTGCTCACGCCGTCCGCCGGCGTCCGGCCTTTCCTCGCCGGCTGACGGCCTCCTCGCCCGCCGCGCCCGGCCTCCCGCATACATCGATGCCCGGCCTCCCAAATACATCGATGACAGTCGAACAAGGGTGCAGGTCAACGCTTGCCACTGTTTCGTCCGACCATCCGTTTACCGGTCCGACACGTGACGGCAACGTGTGGCGACACCGGGTCCTGAAGCGTTTGCCCGGCCAGTGGATGAACGGCGAGGGAGCTGCGGTATGCCATATCAGGCCGAGTACATCTGGATCGACGGCACCAAGCCGTCGCCGTTGCTCAGGAACAAGACCCGCATCGTGGCGGACGGCAAGGAACCCGAAATCTGGGGATTCGACGGTTCGAGCACGAACCAGGCGCCCGGCGCGCAGTCCGACTGCGTGCTGCGACCGGTCTACACCTGCCCGGACCCGCTGCGCCGGGAGGGCGACATCCTCGTGCTGTGCGACGTCGAACTGACCGACTTCACCCCGCACCCGACCAACACCCGGGCGTTCTGTGTCGCGGCCGCGGAGAAGTACGCCGACCAGGAACCGATGTTCGGCATCGAGCAGGAGTACACCTTCTTCCAGAACGGCCGTCCGCTGGGCTGGCCGGAGAACGGCTATCCCGGCTCCCCAGGGCCCGTACTACTGCGGCGTGGGCGGCGAGAAGATGGTCGGTCGCGAGATCATCGAGGCCCACACGACGGCCTGCCTGCAAGGCCGGGCCTCTCCATCGAGGGCACCAACGCCGAGGTCATGATGGGTCAGTGGGAGTTCCAGATCGGCGTCCTGCCCGCCCCGATGATCGGCGACCAGATGTGGGTCGCCCGGTGGCTGTTGCATCGCATCGCCGAGGACTTCGGCGTGGTGGTCTCGTTCGACGCCAAGCCGATGCCGGGTGACTGGAACGGTGCGGGGGCGCACACCAACTTCTCCACCCGAGCCACGATGCAGAGCTACGACGCCATCGTGACTGCCTGCGAGGCGCTGGGGCGCAACGCGCCGGCGCACGTGGCGGCCTACGGCGCCGGCATCAAGGACCGGCTGACCGGCGCGCACGAGACGGCGAGCTGGGACAAGTTCAGCTGGGGGGCATCCGACCGCGGCGCTTCGGTGCGCATTCCGTGGGCCGTGGAGAAGGCGAAGAAAGGCTGGCTCGAGGACCGCCGCCCGAACGCCAACATGGACCCGTACGTGGTGGCCGGCATGATCATCGAGACCTGCTGCGGGGCCCTCGCCGAGGAAGCCTCCGCCTGAGACGTCATCGAACGGGCCCGTCCTTCCCCCGAAGGCGGGCCCGTTGCGGCCTCAGAACCGGGCGCTGAGCAGCGGGTCGGGTTCGTCCACCTGATCGTGCAGCACCTCGAGCACGATCTCGGCCAGGTGCGGCTCCATGGTCGCGTCGCCGATCGCGTCCGTCGAGATGAAGGTCGTGGTCATGCCTTTGGCCCGCCACGCCCGTTCGATCGCCGAGTGGGTCCCTCCGATGGCTTTGGCCGATCCGATGGCGGCGATGAGATCCGCGAACGCCGCGCGGCCCGGCGAAGCCAGCGCCACCTGCCGGATGTACTCCGTCCGCTTCTCCCCGTACCCGCGGAGCAGGGCGATGATCTTCTCTCGCAGGACCTCGGGGTCGACCGAGCTTTCGGCGGAGGCCGCCTGGCTGAGCCGGTCCAGGATGGAACGAGCTTCCTCGATGTCCCCCTCGAGGTCAGGGTCGAAAGTGATCGTCACAGATGCCATGGTTCAGTTGTAGCTCCGATCTATAAAGATGACAAGTACTATGTTTATACATAGCTGGCGGACGGCCGAGGGTCGTGGACACCGTGCGCGCATCCCCCTGAAACGGGCTTGCACCTGTCAGTCTGGGCCGTGATCGGCCTCACTGCGGTGGCCCGATCTTGCGGCCACTATCAGGTGGGCGTCCGCACCGAGCATCACCGGCTGTTGGGAGAGCGACTTGCAGACGGAAAAGGCCGGCACGACATTCTCGGCGGTTCGCCTGCGCCTGCTCGGGTGGGTCGCCCGCCGCTTCCCCGGAACGGCCGGGGCGATGTCCTTCGGCGGTGCGCTGTCGATGCTGCCGGACAGCTCGCTGTTCCCGCTGTTCCGCAACGGCCTCGATCCGGTGCCCGAGCTCGGCCGGCTCCGCGAGGAGTCGCCCGTCAGCCGGCTTCCGCTGCCGCTGGGCGTCCGGGCCTGGCTGGTCACCGGCTACGAACCGGTGCGGGCGGTGCTGGGCAGTTCGGACGGTTTCAGCAATGATTTCGGCCTGTTCGCCGCCCGGGTCGGCTTGACGGCGGGGCAGGAGCCCGGTGGTCTCGGCATGGCCGATCCGCCGGTGCACACCCGCCTCCGCCGGCTGGTCACGCCGGAGTTCACCATGCGCCGGCTGGCCCGGTTGCAGCCGCGGATCGAGGCCATCGTGAACGAGCGGCTCGCGGCGATGGCCCGGATCGAGGGCCCGGTCGACCTGTTGCAGGAGTACGCCCTGCCGGTGCCCACGTTGACCATCTGCGAGCTCCTCGGTGTCCCGTACGCCGACCGGGAGTTCGTCCAGCGGTTCAGCGCCGCCCGGTTCGATCTCGACGGCGGAGCGTACGCACCCCTCGACGCCATCGGCGAATCGCTCACCTATCTCCGGAGCCTGGTCGCCGACCAGCGCCGGAACCCGGGCGACGGGCTGATCGGAGCACTGATCCAGGCGCACGGCGACGAACTCGGCGATCGTGAGCTGGCCGGGCTGGCCGACGGTGTGCTCACCGGTGGCCTGGAGACCAGTGTCAGCATGCTGGCGCTCGGTTCCCTGGTGCTGATGACCCAGCCGGAACTGGCCGACCCGCTGCGCGCCGGCGCGCCGGCCGACGCCCTGGTCGAAGAGCTGTTGCGGTATCTCACCGTGGTGCAGGTGGCGTTTCCCCGGTTCGCCGTCCGCGATCTCGAGGTCGCCGGGGTGCTGATCAAGGCCGGCGACGTGGTCATTTGCTCGCTGAGCGGGGCCGACCGGGACGGCGTTCTGGGCCCGGGTATGGACCGGATCGACGCCGGTCGGGTCCACCGCCGGTCGCACATGGCGTTCGGGCACGGCCTGCACCGGTGCGTCGGGGCGGAGCTGGCCCGGATGGAGCTGCGCATCGCCTACCCGGCACTGGTGCGGCGGTTCCCCGCGATGCGCCCCGCGGTCGATCCGGCGAGTCTGCCGATGCGCCGGGCCTCGATCGTGTTCGGTCTCGAGGCGCTTCCGGTCACCTTGGGCGCTTGACCCTCCGTGCCTCCTCCCGGCGCGTTGCCGGGAGGAGGCGCGGAGCGTTGTGCTACAGCCGAGCGAGCGCCGGGATGAACTTCGAGGCGTCGATCGTGCCCCAGCCGCTGGCCATGTCGTAGCCCGGCGCCGCGGCCGGACCGGTGACGCCGGAGAAGGTGATGTCGCCGGAGGTCACGTCGACCAGGCCGGTCGGCAGGTGGGTGTGCTGACGGGCCGCGCCCAGCAGATAGAGCGCGGGATTGATGTTGCCCAGTCGCCGGCCGGCGAGCTGGTCGGCCATGGCCACGATTCCGGAGAAGATCGGGCTGGCCTCGGAGGTGCCACCGAAGACGTGCCAGTTGCTCCCCGGGGTCGCGGACGGGTCGAAGGTGTAGTAGACCCAGGCCCCGCCGTCGACCGCCGCGCTCATCGAGATGTCCGGCGTGCCGCGGTGGTTGCCCACCACGTTGCGGACTCCGATCTGCCACGGCGGACGGGCGAACACGTGCGAGTCGCCGCCGCCGCCGGCACCGTAACCGTCGTTCCACACGACGTCCGGGGAGACCTTCTTGCCCTGGTCGTCGAGGTTGAGCTGGGTGCCGCCGACCGAGGTGACCAGCGGGTCGGCCGAGGGCCAGGACTGCACCGGGTACGGGTACAGGGTCTCGCCGTCGGACTCGTAGTCGGTGGTGCCGGCGTCACCGGAACTCCCCAGCACGGTGACCTTGTGCTTCTGGGCGTCCTTGAACGCGTACCGCAGGTTCAGCAGGCTGGAGAAGTTGCCCTGGTCGAAGCCGGGGAACGTGTTCTCCGTGGCGCCGAAGCTCTGCGTGATGACGTCGCCGACGCCGCGGTCGATGAGGTACTTCTCGGCCTTCATCATCTCCGGGAGGCCGGTGACGCCTTCCGTCTCGGCCACCCCGGTCTCGACGAGGACGATGTGCGCGGCCGGAGCGATGGCGTGGGCGTACTGGACGTCGAGCGTGGCTTCCTGGGACCAGCCGATCTGGTCGGGATCGGTCGGATCCCAGGCGGGGACGTTGCCGTACTTGACGACCTGGACCTGGGTGTCCGGGATGCCCCACTGCTTGTCGAAGGCGTTCAGATCGCTCTGGACCGTCGGTGGACCGAACGAGTCCACGATGACGATCGTGCGACCTTTGCCGGTGATGCCGCGCTTGTACAACGGATTCAAGTTGTACGCGACGCGGTACTGCAGCGGGCTGTAGCAGCGGATGCCGATCTGCTTGACACACGCCGAGGTGGGAAGGGGCGTCACGACCGCCTTGGCGGAGATGTGACCCGTGATCGCCGGGACGACTTTGACCGTTGCGGCGGATGCCGGACCCGCCGCCGGCATCAGGGCGGCGGCCGTGGTGACCGCGAGCGCCGCGGCTGCAATCGAGTGGACCTTCAACCGACACTCCTTTGGTTTACGGACAACTGATCCACCTCATGTCACGGCCGGAGGAAAGGGAAGATGCTCGATACCTTTTGTCTGGCTGCTACACCCTTGACCGACCGTACGAACGATGGACGGTGTGCCTTGTGGACGATGTGCACCTCGTCCGATCGGTGGATGGCTAGTCCGTCGCGTCCACTGCGCAGATCTGATGGGCGAGTCGTCAGTTCCCGTGCATGACGACGCTGCTCCGGCGGAATCAGAGCGGCGAGGTGCCCACGTGATCGCGCTCGCCGAGCGGAGCCACCGCACCGGCCGCCGCGGCCGGTCGGGGCAGGAGTTGCCGGCGTGTGAGGGCGAGCACGGTACGAGCGGCGATTCCGCCGATGAGCAGCGTGATGAGGGTGAGAATCCCGTACTGCCAGATCCGGTAGCCGGCGATGTGGCCGTCCTGCAGCCAAATCAGCGCCACGCTGGCCACCGCCGCCCAGCTGAACGTGAAGGCCCACGTGCTGGGCATGAACGAAAGCTTGACGAACGCCGGCAGCAACCGCATCTGGGCGATGACCATCAGGAGCCCGTACCCGGCCAGAAAGGCGGCCACGACGTCGATCCGGTCGCCGTGCAACTCGAACCAGGCCATGCCGGCCACCGCCGCCGGGGCGACCTCGATGGCCAGGGTCGGCTGCAGAGCGGGCGGCAGCATCGGCCGGAACAACAGCCGTCCCAGGATGATCGAACCGAGCACGACCCAGCACACGGTCCCGAGCCCGAACATCACCTCGGCCAGCCGATGCTGGCCGACGCTCGCGGCCGCCGCCGCGGCGACCAGCCCACCGGCGACCGTGGGCAGGAAGTACCCGGGGTGGAACGTGTCCAGATCGACCGGCCGGTAGATCCACTGGCCGGTGAACCATCCGCCGAGCAGCACGGTGAGCGTCAGGAATACGTCGGTGACGACCCGTCCGGCCGTCCCGGCGTGCGGGTGGAGGGCCAGGGCGGCCAGCAACATCGGCGTGATGAGGGCCAGCGACGCGAACGGGGCCGCGATCGGGTCGAGCAGATCGCGGGCCAGAACGCCTCGATCGACGAGCAGGTGGCGAAGGTACGCACCGAGCACGACGAGCCAGGCCGCCGCCGACAACAGGCAGATGGTCTCGCCGACGGCCGCCGGGGCGCGGTGGTAGCCGCTCGCGACCGTCCAGGCTTCACCCAGCCCGGCCAGTCCGAACGGGATGCCGAAGATGTTCAGCGGGATTTTCGGTGCGGTCATCGGAGGCCTCGTCTGTCTCGGCGGAACACCCCCTTCAGTCTCAGCCCTGGCGCCGGTCGGACATAGACCTGATCACGGGCCGGACTGATCGGCCGGCCGGATAATCGGGTGCCGTCAGCGCACGCAGTCGCGCCCGGCGGAAGGAAACCGCCGCCGTGGACGTTGTCTCCTGCCGTGACATTTGCCTTTGCCGTCCTGGGGGACTCCATCGCGTACGGACAGGGTGCGTCGAAACCGGCCGACACGGTCGGCGCGCGCCTGGCCGCCGACCTGACCGGCGCGGGCCGATCCACCGAGGTGCGGGTGTTCGCCGTGCCGGGCGCCGACAGCCGGGGCCTCGCCGCTCAAGTGCAGCGGGCGACCGCCTGGAAACCGGATCTCGCGCTCATCATCATCGGCGCGAACGACCTCACTCACTTCGTACCGCCCGCGGAGGCGGCCGCGCTTCTCGGCGCCGCCGTCCGGACGTTGCGTGCCGCCGGTACCGAGGTGGTTGTGGCCCCGGCGCCGGACCTCAGCGTGGTGCCATGGGTGCCGCCGCAGATGCGCGCGATGGTCCGGGCGGGCGGCGAGGCGCTCCGCCGGGAGCAGGCCCGCGCCGCGGATGCCGCCGGCGCCCGGATCGCCGACATCACCGGCGCCTCGGCCGCGGCCTTCGCCGCCGACCCGGCGTTGTTCAGCGCCGACCACTTCCATCCCTCCAGCGCGGGCTACGCGGTCATCGTCGCCGCCCTGGCTCCGGAGATCCGGGCCGCGGCGTCGGCCACCGACCGGGCTTGACGCGGGCTGGCCCGCGCGCGACCGGCCGGCTGCAGGCGCGCACGACACGGGACACAGGCGACCGGCCCTACGGCGTGCGGGCGGTAGGCATGACCGCCATCGCGACCGCGGGCACGACGGTGAGGGTCAGCAGCCAGGCGCCGAGGACGTCACTGGGCCAGTGCACCACCAGCGCCACGCGGCTCGCCCCGACCGCCACCGCCCAGCCCGCGGCCACCGTCGCCAGCGCGGCCCGCTCCCATCGGCGGCGTGCCAGCGGCCACCCGGCGATGATCACGATCAGGGCCGCGGCCGCGGCCGAGGTGCTGTGCCCGGACGGGAAGGACCAGCCCGCCGCGGCGGCCAGCCGGTGCGCCGGTCGTGGCCGGGCGATCGCGGTGACGAGCAACAGCCGTACGCCGTACGTGAGGGGAAACGCCACCGCCACGAACAACGCCGCCCGACCCCGGCCGGTGGCCAGCAAGGCCAGGGCGGCGGCCACGAGGAGCGGGACGACCACGACCCAGGTGCCGGTCACCGTCACCGCCGCCATCGTGGCCCGCCACACCGGATGAGCGATCGCCAGCGACCGGGCACCGGCGCTGACCGCCGCGTCCGCGCGCAGCAACGCCCCGGCGTGCCCGATCACGGCGGCGGCGAGCGCGAGGAAGGCCACCGCGGCCCCGGCGACCAGACCTGTCGTCCCGCGATCGAGGCGGGACAGGCGCCACCGGATCACCATGCCGGCTCCAGCCCCGGCGACCACCATGACCATGCCGGGTATTCAGTGAACCGGGCAGACGGACGGTGGAACGACCGAAGGGCCGCCCGGGCGTGGCTCATCCTGCGGTGACGCCCACCGGGAGGGCCCAGCCCGGTCGGCGGATCAGGCAGAACGGGTGGCCGGCGGGGTCGGCGAAGACGTCGTCGCCGCCGAGTTTCGTCGCACCGAGTTCGAGCACCGCGGCGTGCGCCGCCGGCAGGTCGTCGACCATCACGTCGAGGTGGATCTGCTGCGGTACGGCCGGGTCGGGCCAGGTGGCCGGTCGCTGATCGGGCGAGCGCTGGAACGCCATCCCCGACGTCTGCGAGCTCGCCGACACGACCACGAAGTCCTCGTCCTGGTAGGTGATGGGGTCGCCGAGCAGCCGGCTCCAGAAGGAGGCCAGAGCCGTCGGGTCGGGGCAGTCGACGATCACGTGGTGGAGGCGTCCGATCGGCATCCGCCCATTGTGGTCAGGACAAGTGGGCGGCGTCGAGCGCGGCCTGCAGCGACTGGAGGTAACCGTCGCTGGTGACCGTGGCGCCGGAGACGGTGTCGATGTGCGCGCTCTGCGCGGCCAGGGTCTCCTGCCGCAGCGTGGGCAGCGCGTACGCGTTGATCTCCTCGTCGCGCCCGTTGTTGGCGGGATAGATCGGGACGGCGACGTCGGTGATCTTGCCGCCCGAGACGGTGATGGCGACCTGGACATCACCCCACCGTGTCGGGGCGACCGATCCGGTGTAGGTCTGGGCAACGGCCGCCGGCGCGGATGAGCTGGGGCCGGACGAGCTCCGGGTCGACGACCTCCGGGTCGACGAGCTCGGTGCCGACGAACTCGGGGCTGCGGGGGTGGGCGCCGGCTCGGTGGTGGGCACGGTGGCCGCGGCCACCGCGACCGGCGTCTGGGCCGAGTTGGTGCTGGTGCGGTAACTGAACAGCAGCACCAGGCCGGCAACCGTGGCGAACATCCAGACGGTGATTCGTCGCATCGTCGTCCCTACCAGGCGAACTGTTCGGTGTGCAGGCGCTCCCGCTCGACGCCCGCGGCCACGGCGGCCGCCCGCGCCACCCCGGTCCAGCCGTCGGGGCCGCAGACGTAGACCGTGGACCTGGCCACGCCCGGAACCATCTGCCGCAGGGCGTCGGCGTCGGTGTGGTCGGCGAACTGTGCCGGCAGCCAGGACGGCCGGTCGGCGCGCGGGCCGAGCAGGCGGACCACCCGGACGCCGCGGTGGGTGGCGAACCAGTCGAGCTCGTCGGAGAACGCCGCCTCCTGCGGGCTGCGGGCCCGGTAGACGACGGTCGCCTCGCCCGGCGCGTACGGCAGCTCGCCGAGCAGGGCCAGCAACGGCGTGATGCCGATCCCGCAGGCCAGCATGGTGACCGGGCCGCCCGCGTACGTCTGGCCGGTCATGGTGCCGTACGGGCCTTCGATCAGCGCCCGGGTGCCCGGCCGCAGCGTCGTGACCCGGGCGCTGCCGTCGCCGAGATCCTTGACCGTGATCCGCAGCATCTGGCCGTACGGGGTGGCCGACAGGGAGTACGGATGGGCCCGCGACCAGCCCGGACCGTCCAGGAACCGCCACTGGAAGAACTGCCCGGCCCGCACCGTCAGCCGGTCCAGCCGCCGCCCGGTGAGGTACACCGACGTGATGCCCGCCCCCTCGGCCCGCACGTCGCTGACCACCAGCCGGTGCCGCACGTTGCGCCACACCGGGACGCCGGCCCGCCAGATCAGCACGGCGCCGGCCGACACCGCATACAACGTCCACCAGTACGCCGTCGCGACCGGTGACGAGAGGAAATCGGTGCCGGTCCACAGTTGGTGGGGCAGTGCGAGCCCGGCGCCGGCGTAGGCGTACAGGTGCAGGAGATGCCAGGACTCGTACCGCAGCCGGCGGCGCGCCGCCCGGACCGAGGTGACCACGACCATGACCAGGGCGATGGTCCCGGCGGTGGCCAGCAGCATGCCGGGGTAGGTGACGATCATGTCCCACAGCTCGGCCCAGATCCCGGTCCGGTCGGCGCCGGCGTACCCGAGCACGATCAGCACCACATGGGCCACCATCAGCCAGAACGAGGTGAACCCGGTCCATCGGTGCCAGCGCGCCAAGCGGTCCTGGCCGAAGGCCCGTTCCACCAGTGGCACCCGGGCCATCAGCAGGACCTGGAGAAGCAGCAGGTCCGCGGCCCACAGCCCGGTCAGCCGGCCCAGCGCGTCGAGCGCGTCCGGGCCACTCTCGGCGAGCCCCTGCAGCCCTCGGTTGCTCAGCCACAGCGCCGTCACGATGACCACGCTGGTACCCGCGGCCGTGGCCGCGGCGTCGGACCACCACCGCGGTGTCACGCGGCGCAGCGGCACGGTCGCGGCGGCCTGCGGACGGGCGGAGGTCAGCGTCACGGGTCAAGAGTCGGTCGGCCGCCGCGGGAAAGCGAGCTTTCCACCTTAAGGATTGGCTATGAATCGGGCGTGTTCCCGGCCCTTCGGATCCGCACGAGCCCGCACCCTTCTGCGGCCTGTCCGGAACCACGATGCCGGAACGTTCGTGACCGCCATCCGGACCGGGTGGCGGCCGACTGATCAGTTCCGTTCCGCCGGAGCGGTGGCGAGAACCGCCGTGAGGGCCACCACGACGGCGACGGCGACGGCGGCCGGGGGCAGCCAGCCCGGCCGGAACGAATCGCCGAGCAGGGGTATCGCGACGACGGCCGGGAGGACGACTTCGACCGCCCACAGCAGGGCCGTGGCCGGGCCGACCGGTCCGCGTTCCAGGGCCGTCGCGTACGACAGGGTGCCGGCGACGCCGGTGGCGACCACGACCCAGAGCAGCGGTTCGCCCAGGGTGTGCCACAGCGGGTGGCCGATCGTGACGGCCCGCGCGGCGAGCGCGGTGGCGGAGAAACTGACGCCGGCCAGCAGTGCGGAGACGGACGACCGGCGGCCGGCGGCCAGATCGGCCGCGGCGGCGGCGACCGCGACGACGCCGACGATGATCAGGGTCCAGGTCGTCGCGCGCCCGACGGCCGGCGCGGCCTGTTCCCGGCCGGCGAACCCGATCACGGCCAGCGCCGGGACGAGCCCGAGGACGGCGGCGACGTCCCGCCCGCGCAGCCGGGAGTGGCGCCACACCCGGCTCAGCAGCACGGTGAAGGCGATCGAACTGGCGAGTGTCGCCTGCACCACGTACACCGGCAGGGTGCGCAGGGCCAGCAGTGACAATCCCCACGCGGCGATGTCCAGGGCCAGCCCGGCCAGGTAGCGCGGCGAGTGGGCCAGCGCCCACGTCGAGGTGACGTGCTCGGTGGCCGCGCCCTGCAGGGTGGACGCGCCGGCGTACCCGACCGCCGCCAGCACGGCGATCAGCAGGCCCATGGCCCTGAGGTGCGGCTCAGTGGCCGTACTTGTCGTACGACACGGTCCAGTCGCCCAGGCCGTTTCCGATGGGCAGTTCCTTGGGGCTGTTCCGCACCTCGACCACATCGCCGATGAGGAAGTTGTCGTACACCCACTTGGCGTCCGCCTCGCTCAGGTTGATGCAGCCGTGCGACAGGTTGGCCCGGCCCAGGGCGTGGTTCCACGGGGCCGCGTGGAGGAACTCGCCCGAATAGGAGATCCGGGTGCACAGCTTGACGATCTCGGGTGCGTAGTAGAACGGGTCCTTGGGGTTGGTGACACCGTAGCTGGCCGAGCTCATCGAGTGGGTCATGTCCTTGGACAGCACCACGTGCGGGCCGTTCGCCGTCCAGAAGTTGACCTTGGTGCCGTCCTTGGTCGTGGTGTAGCCGCCGCGGCCGTTGCTGCACGCCATGTCGCGAGTCAATTTGCCGTCGACGTAGACGCGCGTGCGGTACGCCTTGTTGTCGCTGATCGCAAGGAGAGCCCGGCCGATGGTGAAGTGGGTGGACGCATCGGCCGCGCCGTACACGCCGTTGCCGAAGTTCGTGCCGAGGCCCTTGACGCTCACCTTGACCGTCGTGCCCTTGGCCCAGTACTTGGCCGGCCGCCAGTGCACGATCGAGCTGCTGGCCCAGTAGAACTTGCCCGCCACCGACGGCGACGTCTCGATCTCGATCGCCTTCTCGGCCGCCGCCTTGTCACTGACCGGCTTACTGAACGCGACGATGACCGGCTGGCCCATCCCGTACGTCCCGCCGGTGTGCAGCGCGCTCAACCCGTTGGCCTGGAAGGTGACGTGCGCGGTGGCTTTGGGTTTGAGGGTGGTGAAGCCGGACGTCTTCTTGACCGGCGCGCCCGTGCTGTCCAGGATCGAGGCGGTCACCGTGTACGTCTGGCCGTACGCGAGGGTTTCCGACGACCGCCATGACACCCCGTCGGCCTGCACCTCGCCGTGGAGTTTCTTCTTGCCCGCGGCGACGGTGACGGACTGCAGCTTGCCGCCGTTGACGCTGACCACGACCGGTTCCGTCGGCGAGACCTTGTCCGCGCCGGCCGCCGGGCTGACGGTGAGCGTGATGGCAGCGGCGGACGGCCCGGCCCCGGACGGACCCTGCCACGTGCCGGCGACGGGATTGAGTGCCGTCTTGTCGCCCCGCGAGGAACAGCCGGCGACCGTGAGGCCGGCGGCCGCGCCGAGCGCGCCGATGATGACTTTGCGTCGCTGAAGCATTACTCACTCAACCGGGGTGACGGGCTTCGCAGCCGGATCGACGTCGATGGAGGGGACCCTCGACTTGCCGCAGTCTAGAGATCGATCGCGATCTGGTCGATCCCGCGTTGTCCGTCGTCCGGTGAAACCACCGGTCAGGCGGCACGCCACGCGTCGCGCAGCCGCACCCGGGCGCCGCTGCGGAGGACCGCGTTGCGGTAGATGCGCGCCGACACCCACAGCAGCAGGGGGATGACCGCCACCATGCCGGCCAGGGACACCGCGGCCTGCCAGGCCGGGACGACGCCGAGCGCCAGCCGGACGGGCATCAGCGTGGGGGCGAAGATCGGGATGAGCGAGAGGACGGCGACGAAGACCGAATCGGGGTGCGACGGCAGGACCGAGACGCCGATCACATAGCCGATGACCAGCAGCATCAGCACCGGTGTGGTGACCGCGGCGACGTCCTCCTGCCGGGAGACCAGCGCGGCGACCCCGGCGAAGGCCAGCGAATAGGCCGTATAGCCGAGCAGGAACCAGACGATCAGCCACACCACGACGCCGGCCGTCGCGCTCGCCGACAGGTCCAGCGAGCCGGTGGCCAGGCCGGCGGCGACCCCGCACAGGGCGATGACCGCGACCTGGACCAGGCCGACGGTGCCCAGGCCGAGCACCTTGCCCACCATGAGCTGCCACGGGCGGACAGTGGCGAGCAGGATCTCGACCACGCGGCTGGTCTTCTCCTCGACCACGCCCTGGGCCACCGCCTGCCCGTTGAGCATCAGCGACAGATAGATCAGGATGCTGGTCAGGATGCCGACGACCAGCTGCCGGCTGTCGTCGGTCGTCGGCGGTACGAGCGGGGTCACCGTCACGGTGGCCGCCGAGATCGCTGCGCCGACCCGAGCCGGGTCGCCGCCGAGGCCGCGGACCTGCCGGTCCAGGGCGGTGCGCTGAGCGACCAGGGACAGCACCGAGCGGAGATCGTCGTCGAGACCGGTTTTCACCACGGCCTGGATCGTGGTCGCGTCCCCGGTCAGCAGGACGTCGAGCTTGGAGTCGCGGACCTGTTGCCGGCCGGAGGTGTCGTCCACGTCGGCCGTGCGGACGCTGAGGTTCGCGGCCCGAGCCGTCGCCGTGAGCAGGGGGCCTACCGGGGCCGTGGCCGGAGTGAGGCCGACAGTCTCGGTGGACGGGCCGCCGCCGGCAGCGAGTTTCGCGGTCACGGCGATGCCGACCAGGATCAGGATCATGACGAGGGTCGCGATGCGCAGCACCTTGGAGCGCAGCCGGGTGACGATCTCCCGGCGGGCGACAGCTAGGACGGTCACGCCGGTTCCCCTTCGGTGACGGCCGGTTCGGCGCCGGCGATGTGCCGGAACATCTCGGCCAGTGACGGGCGGTGGTGGGTGAACTCGTGCACCGGCCCGGTGGCCAGCGCCGCGCGCAGGACGGCCTGATCGTCGGCGCCGTCGGTGAGGGCGAGGCGGGTCCGGTCGAGCACCGTGACGCCGGGTAACCCGTCGGCCCAGCCCGGCGGGGCGTCCGGCGCGTCGACGACCAGTTCGTGTGAGCCGCCGGCGCGGAGTTCGTCGACGGTGCCGGCCGCGACCATCCGGCCCTGCGCGACGATGCCGACCCGGTCGCACAGGCGCTCGACGAGGTCGAGTTGATGGCTGGAGAACAGCACCGGCACGCCGGCCCGGGCCTGTTCGCTCAGCACGGCGCTCATCACGTCGACGGCGACCGGGTCGAGGCCGGAGAACGGCTCGTCGAGGACGAGGATCTGCGGGGCGTGCACCAGCGCGGCGGCCAGCTGAACGCGCTGCTGATTGCCCAGCGACAGGTTGAGCACGTCGTCCTGGCGGCGGGCGGCGACGCCCAGCCGCTCCGTCCAGGCGTCCGCCGAGGCCCGGGCGGCGGCCGCGGTCAGCCCGTGCAGGCGGGCCAGGTAGGTCAGCTGCTCGGCGACCTTCATCCGCGGGTAGAGCCCGCGTTCCTCCGGCATGTACCCGATGCGCCGGCGGGTGTCGAGGTCGATCGCCCGGCAGTCCCACCGGACGACGCCGGAATCCGGGGCCAGCACGCCCAGGACGATGCGCATCGCCGTGGTCTTGCCGGCCCCGTTGCTGCCGACGAGCCCGAAGATCTCGCCCGCCCGGACTCTCGAACGTCATGTTCTGCAGCGCGACGACGTCGCCGTACCGCTTGCCGACCTGGTCGATCTCCAGCTGACGTCATGTGCATCCCCCATCAAAATGTGATATCACTTTGATAAGCAACCAGAGCAAGCCCGCAACGGAGAGGGACGTCGATGGTCCAGGCCGACCCGACTTACAGCGAGCGCCGCACCGACGGCGCGCCCGGCATCCCGATCCTCCTCATCGCGCTGGTCGCCGTGGTCGCCGGTGTCGTCCTGATCGTGCCGGCGACCGGGCTCACGGTCATCGCCGGCGTGGTGCTCCTCGTGGCGGCCGCTCTCGTCCTTCGCGGGCTGACCGCGGTCGCACCCGGTCAGGTGCGGGTCGTCCAGCTGCTCGGGCGCTACACCGGCAGCATCCGGCGGACCGGTTTGCGGTGGGTCAATCCCTTCACCACCCGGCGGCCGGTCTCCACCCGGATTCGTAACCACCAGACCGAGGTGACCAAGGTCAACGACTCCGACGGCAATCCGATCGAGATCGCCGCGGTGGTCGTCTGGCAGGTCAGTGACACCGCCAAGGCGGTTTTCGAGGTCGACGACTTCGAGCAGTTCGTCGCCGATCCAGGCCGAGACCGCCGTCCGGCACATCGCCAACTCGTACGCGTACGAGGCGCACCAGGACGGCGAGATGTCGTTGCGCGACAGCACCGATGAGGTCTCCGGAAAGCTGGCCGCCGAAATCAGTGCCCGGGTCGCGTCCGCGGGCGTCACGGTGGTGGAGGCGCGCCTGTCCCACCTCGCCTACGCGTCCGAGATCGCCCAGGCGATGCTGCGCCGCCAGCAGGCGAACGCCGTCGTCGCCGCCCGCCGACGGATCGTCGAGGGCGCCGTCGGCATGGTGGACATGGCCCTGACCCGGTTGTCGGAGCAGTCGATCGTCGAGCTCGACGAGGAGCGGAAGGCGGCCATGGTGTCCAACCTGCTGGTCGTGCTGTGTGCCGACCGTGACACCCAGCCCATCGTCAACGCCGGCACTCTTTACCACTGATCCGGTCGATGGCAGAACGCAAGAGCATCCTGCTGCGCCTCGATCCCGGCGGTGCACGACGCGCTGGCCCGCTGGGCCGCCGACGAGCTGCGCAGCACGAACGCCCAGATCGAGTACCTGCTCCGGAAGGCCCTGCACGTGGAGGGCCGCCTGCCCGGCGACGCCGAGCGGATGCGCCGGCCCGGCCGCCCGCGCCGCGACGAGCCCTCCGGCTGAACGCTGACCGGCCCGCCCCGCAAGCAGCGGGACGGGCCGGTGAGGCGAAAACCGCTCAGGCGCAGACGCCGTTGTCGGTCCAGACGTCGTGGTTGCCCGGCGTCTCGTTCTGCGTCCACCACTGGGCCGTGTACTTGTGACCGTTGTAGGAGACCGTGTTGCCACCCACGTAGACCGCAGAGGCGCTCCAGGCCGCCGGGCAACCGCCCGGTAACGGTGCGGTGCCACCGCCGGAGCAGGCGCCCTTGTCGACCCAGACCTGGGCCTGGCCGGGGGTCTCGTTCTGCGTCCACCACTGGGCCTGCCAGATGTGGCCGTTGTAGGAGGCTTGGTCACCACCCACGTAGACCGCGGAGGCGCTCCACGCCGGCGCCGAGCAGCCGGTCGACGGCGTGGTGGTCGGCGTGGTGGTCGGCGTGGTGGTCGGCGTGGTCGGTCGGCGTGGTCGTCGCCGTCGTGCTTGTCGCGGCGGTGGTCGGCGTGCCGGTGGTTCCGCCGGCGCACGATCCCGGGGCCGCGCCGTTCACGTCGTTGACCGTGGCGTTGAACAGCGTCGCCGCCGGGTCGAGGTCGAGCAGGGAGAACATCATCGCCCCGCCCAGGCCGCTGCAGTGCAGGTAGTCGATCTTGGCCTTGATCGACTGCGTGTCCTCACCGGTGAAGAACTCGGACCCGTTGTAGAAGTACGCACTCTGTGAGGCCGAATCCCAGTACGTCGTGGACGGATTGTCGACGAGTCCGGTCAGTTCCTTGTAGTACGCGACGCCCGGGCACCGCGCTCAGCCCCGGCGCGGCCGACGGCCCGGACGCCGACTGGTACAGCCCGTGGGTGCTGCCCGCCGATACGCCGCTCCATCCCCGGTAGTAGAAGGGGATGCCCATGGTCAGCTTGTTCGCCGGGAAGCCGCCCGGAATTCCGTACTCCGGCAGTCCGGTGGTCCAGGCCGTGATCGCCGTGTCGATCGAGTACTTCTTGCTGCCCGGCGGGATGTTCGCCGACGGGTCGCTCGGGTTCTGGTAGATCGGCGACTGGTTGTTGGTCTGGTTGGGCTCGAACGCGCCGTGCATGTCGTACGTCATGACGTTGGCGAAGTCCAGGTACTGCCCGATCTGGTTCGTCTCGATCGTGGGCGATCTTGTCCTGCCCGGCCGGAACAGCGGCGGTCAGGACATCTTGCGGCCGCCGTTGGCCGCGCCGTACGCGTCCAGTTCCTTGCGGAACTCGGCCAGCAGCGCGGTGTAGTTGGCCTTGTCGTTCGCGTTGCACGTGGTTGCCGATGTGGCCGAGGACGCCCGGGTACTCCCAGTCGATGTCGAAGCCGTCGAAGATGCCGGCCGCCGCCCCGGTGCCGCCGAAGCCGCCCTGGACCGGCAGGTTGCCCTTGATGAACATGTCGATGCAGGAGGAGACGAACTTCTGCCGGCTGGCGGCGGTCGCGGCCACGTCGGAGAAGTACTTCGAGTACGTCCAGCCGCCCAGCGAGAGCATGGATCTTCAGGTTGGGGTACTTCGCCTTCAGCTTCTTGAGCTGGTTGAACGTGCCGACCAGGGGCTGGTTCCAGGTGTCGGCCACGCCGTCGACGCTGGTCGAGGCGTCGAACGTCTTCTGGTAGTCCGCGTACGCGTCACCGGCGCCGTCGCCCGCGTTCGGGTCCGACTCGTTGGTCGAGTCGGACGCCTTGGTCGCCTCGAAGCAGGTGAGGTTCGTGGGGTCGATGTTCTCGAAGTCGTAGATCAGGTAGTCCAGTTTCCCGGCGAGCCCCGGACGTGTCGAGGTTCTTGGGATAGAACGCGTTGCCGTAGATGCTCCACTGGTCGTAGTACGCGAATTTCGACGCCGCCGGAGGTCGCCGCGCTGGCGGTCCCCGAGGACACGACGGCGGCGAACGTGCCTGCGACTCCGGTCACGACCGCGGCGATGAAACCGAGTTTTCTCCTGCTGCCCATGCCCACACCCTCTCCGTGCTTGAGTCAGATTGTGCGATAGACATTTATCACTAAAGTTTGTTTTCCAAAAGAGCGGGGGGCGGTTCACCGTCCAGTCGCAGCGATGAGGGCGTGATCAGGACGGCCGACACGTCCCGGACACGGCGTCAGCACCATCCCGGTAAGACTCCAGCCCTTCTCGCCGGCGCGAAGGAGAGGGAGAAGGAGGGAGGTCAGCCGACCGGCGCCATGGCGGTGAGCAGGTCGGCGACCTCCACGGTGGCGAACCCGACGCACGCGTCGCTGGCGCCGTACGGGATCCACAGCAGGCGGCCGTGGATCAACGAGCCGCAGGAGTACACGACGTTGGGGACATAGCCCTCGCGTTCGTCCTCATCCGGGGCGAGCAGGGCGCCGGGGAGCTCGGCGATCACACGCTCCGGGTGCTCCAAGTCCAGCAGTAACGCACTGATCACGTACCGTCGCATCGGCCCGACACCGTGCGTGATGACCAGCCAGCCGGCGTCGGTCTCCAGGGGAGACCCGCAGTTGCCGGTCTGGATCAGCTCCCAGCCGCGCCGCGGGCCGTGCAGCGGAGCCGGCGGCTGCCAGCGGCCGTCGGCGCCGAGGACGGTCAGGGCGGTAGTCTCGCCGTCGCTGCGGCACAGGGCGAGATGCCGGCCGCCGACGGTTCGCGGGAACAACGCGATGCCCTTGTTGCGTACGCCCGGGCCACGCATCGGCGCGATCTGGAAGTGTCGCAGGTCCGGGCTGCTGAGCGTGCGGGCGGCAATGGTGCGGCCGTCGTAGGCGGTGTAGGTGGCGTGGTAAACGGCCGTGCCGTCGTCGTTGACGAAGCGGACGAAGCGGGCGTCCTCCATGCCGTTGCTCTCCATCGGCGTGGCCGGCCACAGCACCCGCTGATGAAGCCGGGAGTCCGCCGGGAAGTCGGCGGCGTAGCTGGCGGCGTTGGTGCGCCGCAACTGCTCGAGGGTGCGTTGGGAGTTCTCCCGGCGCAGCAGGTCGGATGGCAGACTGCCGAGGATCTGCTCGAAGGTGGCGTCGTCGAACTGGGCCGGCAGTGCGTCGAGCAGCGTGCCGGACACCTCGTTGTCCCAGCCGTCGTCGGCCAGCCCGGCAGCCAGCAGGTCGCGCCGGTGCCGGGCCTCCGCCCGCCGGCCGGTGATCAGCGGGCCGGACCGTTCCAGGACCTCGAGCTCGGTACCGGGGCCGAGGACGGCGGCGGCGAAGCCGATGGACGACAAATGCCCCTCGCCGATCTGGCGGAGGCTGACCGCCGCGCGCAGCTGACTGTCGGCCAGCCCGGACTGGTCCGGATGGGCCACGACGGACGGATTGCACAGGGCGGCCGCCTCGACGGCGTACTCGTGGGTGAAGTAGGCGCCGACCAGCAGGCGGCGTTCGGGGGACAGCTGCTCGGCGTTGTCGGCACGGTGGCGGACGAGGTCGAAGTGGTGCCGGAAGGTGGCCGGCAGGTCTTGGTGCCGCCGGTCGAACCGCTGCCGCGTCTCGTCCAGCAGGCGCTCGGCCTCACTGGCCGGCAGCGCCGCGATGCGGTCGATCAGGGCGTGCGCGCGGGTGCGGACCACCGCGGCATCCTCGCCGGGGACGAACAGTTTCACGATCACGCGCCGCGGATCGGGGCTCAACTTCAGTCTCTGCCGGACGACCCTCAACACTCTGCCCCACCCTCGGCGATCGTCCACAGGGGACTGCCGGGGTTCCGGGCAGCGCACCCGGTGGGCGCAGGGAGGACTGTACGCGCTATGGCCGAGCCGTGAGGCTTCGCGGCGGCGGGGGGCCGGGACGGCTGCTCGCCGACCGGCATCGGCCGGCATCGGGCCGCCCGGTGAAGCCCTGGGCGATGGCGCACCCGATGGCGGTCAGCCGATCGACGATCCCCTCAGTTCGACCCCTCAGTGGCCGGTGGGCGGGATCAGCGACGGCTTGTCGGCGTGCTTGGCCTTCTTGTCCGCACGCTTCTCCTTTAACGTCTTCCCCGGTTCCTTCTTCACGTTGCTCTTCTGGGGCGACTTGTTGGACATCGCGGTCCTTCCCTACGGCTTCTCGATGACGAGCACCTCGGTGGTCGGGAACGGGGCGGCGGTCGACGCGGCGTTCTGCAGTGCCGGCCGGGTGACTCTGCAGCCCCGACCGGGTGTCTTGGCCGGCTCGACGATGCCAGCCTTCATCCTGTCAACTTACTCTCCGGACTCGGCGTTCAGCACGACGTTGCGACGTGCGATGACCTCGCGGGGCGGCGGACCCATCCCATTCAGTTGGCACCCGAAAGCGACGAGTGCCAACTACGGTGTTGCCGCCGGGAGCAGGCCGCACAGGGCGAACTGCTGGAAGGTGGCGATCAGGGCAAGCGTCGACTCCGCACCCTGGTTGAGGTTAGGGCCGTGCAGGGTCAGCCCGTCGTACGCGCCGCCGGTGTCCGGATCCCACATCGCCACGCCGATGTCGTTGTCGCCCAGGAACCAGTCCGCGGCCGAGCGCACCAGCTCCATCCACATCGGGTCACCGGTGGCCTGGTAGGCGGTCGCCGCCGCATCGGCCAGCGCCGCCACCTCGATCGGTTGCTGATCGTGCCGGAACCGGGCCGTTCCCCGCTGCCAGCCGACCGCGGGCAGGACGGACAACCGGCCGTCCACCATCTGGATCTCGCCTAGCCAGGCGAGCATCCGCAGACCGTCTTCGCGAAGCCTGTCGTCCTCCAGCAGGTGGCCGGCGGCGATGACGACCTCGGCCAGCGCGGCGTTGGCGTAGGTGAGACGGTCCTGCGGCCAGACCCAGCCGAGGCCGGGCGAAGGCGTCCCCACCGCCGCGGCGGCGTCGGCGAGCAACGCCGCCGCGGTGTCGTCGCCGGGGTCGGCGCGCAGGATCTCGGCCGCGCCCAGGCCTGCGAAGGCCATCGCGTGCGGCGCCGCCGACCGGCAGCGGGCGCCGTTTCGGAACGCCGTCCGGGCCTCCTCCTGGATCCACCGCTCCGGGTTGCGCGCGGCGGCGGTACCGAGACCCCACAGGGCCCGGCCCCACCAGTCGCCGAACGACGGCTGATCGGTCCAGCGGCGGTCGTGGCTCATCCGGTTGTGGAAGGCCCCGGACGGTCCCTGGGCGTGGGTCAGGAACGCCAGGTAGCACTCGGTCAGACGCAACACCTCAGCCGGCGGTTCCACTGCACGGCTGGTGACCACCAGCCCGCGGGCCACGTCGTCGGTGCAGTAGCCGTGCTCCCGGCGGACGATGGCGTGGCGGGCGTGTTCGAACAGTCCGGTGTCGTCGCTCAGCCGGAACAGATGGGCGAAGTCCGGGGTCGGCGCGGTCCGCGCCGCGGCCCTCATCGCGCCGTCGATGCCACGGTGGCCTCGAGGAGCCGGCCCGCCAATTCCTCGTACCGGGCGGCCACGGACGACCAGCTGAGCTCGGCGGCCAGCGGACCTCCCCGACGGGCCAGAGTCGCGGCCAGGGTGGGCTGGGTCAGGATCCGGCGGACGGCCGTGGCCAGTTTCTTCGGGTCACGGTGCGGAACGAGCAGGCCCGGACCGTCGGTGAGCAGCTCCACAGCGTGCGGGAACGGCGTGGCCACGACCGGGATGCCGGCCGCCACCGCTTCGGTGAGGACGCCGGAGGTGACTTGCTCGCGGGAGTCGTAGGGCAGGATCACCACGTCGGCCGAGCGGATCAGGCCGCCGAGCGTACGGGCGTCCAGGAACTCCGACCGGTACGTGACCGCGTGCCCGACCCCGAGCGACGCGCCGAGCTGATGCAGCATGGCCCGGTAGGCCTCACCGTCGCGCTCGACGACCTTGGGGTGCGTGCGACCGGCGACCGTGTACGCCGGCGCCGGGTCGAGGTCCTGCAACTGGGCGAGGGCCCGCAGCGCCCACTCGATGCCCTTGCCCGGCCCGAGCAGACCCCAGGTGAGGAGCTGCGGACGGCCGGTGCGGACACCGGTCGCGCCGGCGTGGTCGTCGGCGCCGTGCGGGATCACATGGACCTTGGCCGGGTCGGTGGCGTACCCGATGGCGAGCCGGTCCCGCGCCGTGCCGGTCATCGTGACGACGGCGGAGGCGGTGGCCACGATCTCCTCCAGCAGCGACTTCTGCGCCGGTGACGGGTGGCTGAGCACGGTGTGCAGCACGACGATGCTGGGTACGGTCAGCCGGCGCAGCAGCGGCAGGATCTCGCCGCCGTTCCGGCCGGGGTAGATGCCGTACTCGTGCTGCACGATCGCCACGTCGAAGGCGTTGAGGGCGTTCGCCGCCTCCCGCCGGCCCTCGGCCGTCCCGCCGTGCCAGGTGTGCACGACACCGGGACCGGGGCGCTGGTCGTCGCGGCCGACGGTGACCCGGACGATGCCGTTGCCCCCGTTGCCGTCGTCGAGGTGGGCCGCCAGCGCGGAGTTGAACGTGGCCAGGCCGCAACGGGTCGGGAAACTGGTGCTCAGGAAGCCGTAATTGATGGCCGGACCGGCCTTTCGAAAGTCGGGACACAGAGGTTTCGGGTGCGCTCGCGCGCATCGTGACGCCCCCGTCGGCGCAGAGCTACAGTCATGATCGACGGGGACCGGCCGGCCGGATGACCGACGCCGACCGTATGGCCGCCTCGACGTAGGGCGGCCGGTTCGTCCAGCCCGCGGGACTCAGCCGAAGCCGCTCCGCCGGGCCGAGGTCGGCCGAGTCCGGTGTCGGCTGCCGCCGAGGAGCATGTGGTTGAACGGGACCGGCGTGATCTGCACCCGTGGTGCCATGAACGTTCCCGTCGTCGGGACCAATCGCAGGCGCGGTTTCAGCCCGTTGACGGGCCGGAACAAGGTCCACCGAGGCCGGTGAGGAGCGGGCCACCCGAGCAAACCGGAACACGCTCGCCGGCAGAACCGGCACCGATGATGGAGTCATCGATCTTGTCCTACTGTACGCGTTTCCCCGGCGCGCCGTCCTAGCTGCTGTGGGTATGCGACTGATCACCCAGTGCTGGGCCACCACGGGGACTTACGACCGGGTTCCGGCCCGCCCGGGCGCGGGACGCTCACTGCGGACTCCGGACGTGCAGCGGCGGCGGCCGCCACGGTCACCCAGCCGCGCCGTTGACCGTGGCGACTGGGACGACGGGCGGGACCGGTGGCGTCTCCGCGGCCGCGGTTTCGCGGGCCAGGAAAGCACCGAGTTCCGCGATGGTCGTCATGAGCGGGGCCGGGAAGACGACGGTGGTGTTACGGTCCACGCCGATTTCGACCAGGCTCTGCAGGTTTCGCAGCTGCAGGGACAGTGGATGCGCCATCATGATGTCGGAGGCCTCACCGAGGGCCGCGGCGGCGAGCGACTCGCCCTCCGCGTTGATGATCTTTGCGCGCTTCTCCCGCTCGGCTTCGGCCTGCCGCGCCATGGCCCGCTTCATGCTGTCCGGCAACTGGATGTCCTTCAGCTCGACGAGTGTGACCTCGACGCCCCACTCGACGGTGCTGACGTCGAGAATCGTCCGGATGTCGAGGTTGATCCGATCCGTCTCCGACAGGGTCTCGTCGAGGGTGTGCCGGCCGACGACCTTGCGCAACGTGGTCTGGGCGATCTGGTTGATCGCGGCGGCGACGTTCTCGATCGCGACCACGGACTTGGTGGCGTCGACCACGCGGAAATAGGCGACCGCGGAGACGTCCACGCTGACGTTGTCCCGTGTGATGATGCCCTGCGACTGGATGGGCATGGTGACGATGCGGAGTGAGACGCGGCGCAGCACGTCGACGAACGGGACGATCAGGTGCAGTCCGGGTTCGCGGATGCCGATGACCCGGCCGAGCCGAAACAGCACACCCTGCTCGTACTGCTGGACGATCCGCACGGCCAACGCCAGGGCCAGCAGGAACAGGACGATGAGGACGACGATGACGGTGATCAGGGTGCTCATGAGCGGTCCTCAGGACGGCGGTCGGCGGTGACGGATCATGCCCGGGACCGGAGCATCCTTTCACCGTACCCCCAGGCCCGGCGGTGTCGACCAACCCTGCGGAGCCGTCGCCGACCAGGCTGAGCGGCACGGCGTGCTCGCCAGCATCCGCGCCCTCGGCCCCTGATCTCTGTCCGGACCCTCGACGAGCGTGATCCATGACGGCCGCGATCCCGCGCGAGCGGTCGGGTGCCCGCGCGGTGTCGCCGCCGTTCATGATCCGGCGATTCGGTTCCGCTACAGGCCGGCGATCGGGCTGTCATCGAGGTGCGCGAGCAGGTCGGCCGGGTTCTCGTACGTCGCCACCGCGCCCCGGTCCGTCAGCTCGGCGGCGCTGGTACCACCGCAGGTGAGTCCGATGCACGAGATGCCGAGCCGGGCCGCGGCCTCGACGTCCCACACGGAGTCGCCCACGAACAGGCTCCGGGACGCATCGACGCCGGACTGCTCCAGAGCCGCCTGGAGGATGTCGGGGGCGGGCTTGCTCTGCTTCGCGTCGGAGGAACTGGTGGCCGCGGCGATCACGTCGTCGGCGTCGATGACCTTGCGCAGCTTCGAGAGCTCCTCGTCCTTGGCCGAACTGGCCAGCACCACCGCCGGTCCCCGTTTCGCGCAGGCCCGCAGCAGGTCGGCGGCGCCGGGAAGTGGCCTGAGCTCCGGCCACCACCGCTTGTAGAACTCGTCGTGAGCCTCGGCGATCCGCTCATCGGCGGCGTCGCCGACCAGGTGCTCGACCAGATTGTCGGAGCCCATGCCGACGGCTCGGTGGATCTCCGCCATCGGCACGTCGTGGTCGTGCCGGCGGAAGGCCTGCCACCAGGCCACAGCGTGCAGATACGTGGTGTCGACCAGGGTGCCGTCGACGTCGAAGAGGATTCCGGTTCGGTTCACGGCCACCGGTTACCCCGATGGGCGCGAACGAAGCCTGGCGGCGCCCAACGAACCTCTCTCGTCTGCGGCGAGGCGGTTACGGTCGGAGACATGACCGAAGATCTCGTTCTCAACAACGGTGTGACCATGCCCGCGCTCGGGCTGGGTGTATTCCAAAGTCCGCCGGAGGAGACGGCCGACGCGGTCGAAGCGGCCCTCCAGGTCGGATACCGGCTGATCGACACCGCCGCCGCGTACGGCAACGAGCGGCAGGTCGGCGAGGGCATCCGCCGGTCCGGCCGGAGCCGCGACGAGGTGTTCATCGAGACCAAGGTGTGGGTCAGCGACTACGGGTACGACGAGACGCGGCACGCCTTCGACAAAGCCGTCCGCAAGCTCGGCGTCGACCGGCTGGACCTGCTGATCCTCCACCAGCCGGCCACGGACCGGTTCGACCGTACGGTCGCCGCCTACCAGGGGCTGGAGAAGTTGCTCGCCGACGGGCGGGTGCGGGCGATCGGCGTGAGCAACTTCATGCGGCACCACCTCGACGACCTGCTCGCCCGTACGGATGTGGTGCCCGCGGTGAACCAGATCGAGCTGCACCCGTACTTCGCCCAGCCCGACGTGCAGCGGGCGGACGCCGAGCACGGGATCGTCACTCAGGCCTGGTCGCCGATCGGCGGCATCACCTTCTACCCCGGGTTCGGCGACGAGCGGCGGAACGTGCTCGAGGACGCCACCATCGCGGGCATCGCCAAGGAGACCGGCAAGTCACCGGCCCAGGTGATGCTGCGATGGCAGCTGCAGCACGGCCGGTCCGCCATCCCGAAGTCACCAACGCGGGCCGGATCGCCGAGAACTTCGACGTGTTCGGCTTCGAGCTGACCGGCGACCAGATGTCGGCCATCGACGCCCTGGACACCGGTGTCCGCAGCGGCCCGGACCCGGACGTGCCGCGCCCGGAACGGTTCGACATGATCATTCCCGAGGGCCGATTCGTTCTCGAGGGCTGAGTCGTTCCCGGGGGCTGGCAACGATCGGATGGCCGTACACTTCGGACAGTTCGGCGAGTTCCGGCTCGCCGAACTGCTCGACCATCGCCGCGAACCGGGCCGCCTTGTCCGCGCCGAAGCGGCCGATCCGATCCGCATAGGCGGCCGCGGTCAGGAACACCGGCGGGCTGGTCTTGCTGTGGAACTTGTCGGCATACATGACCAGTTCCTCCTCGGGGCTGTCGGCCAGGTAATCCGCGGGCGGCAACGGCAGACCCTGCCGCACGATGTCGTCGCGGGTCAGGCCGACGCCGGTGTGGTGGGAGCAGAACCGGCTCAGCGCCGCCGGCAGGCCGATTTCGCGCAACAGGTCCGCGCCCAGCACGCCGTGGCGGATGTACGGATCCGTACCGAGGCGATGGACGCCGATGTCGTGCAGCAGGCTGCCCGCCCGGACCAGGCCGGCGTCCACCGGCAACGCGTTCCGTTCGATCAGCTGGGCGGCGATGGCGGCGACGATCTCGCCATGGGCCAGGACGAGGTCGTAGGCCGCCGGGGTGGGCGCGTACCGCCGGTGCAGTGCCCGGATCGCGGCCTCGTCGAGCACGTCCGTCCGCATCTTCCTCCTAGTCCTGAAGGCCGGCTGGAAGCCTGGCCCAGCCCTGAGTACGCGGACTCGACCGTACCTCCCCGCCCGGACGTCACCGGGTCTTAACCTATCGCGCCTATAGAGTTTAGGGATAGGGTGAGCCCATGAGCGCACTGACCTTTCACTGGTTCCTGCCCACCAACGGCGACAGCCGGGACATCGTCGGCGGCGGTCACGGCGTCCCGGTGGGTTCGGCCGGCGGGGTGCGCCCGCTGACCATCGGCTACCTCGGCCAGATCGCCCGCAGCGCCGAGCAACTGGGCTTCGCCGGGGCGCTCACCCCGACCGGGGCGTGGTGCGAGGACGCGTGGCTGACCACGGCCATGCTGGCCGAGGTCACCGAGCGCCTGAAGTTCCTGGTCGCCTTCCGTCCGGGCCTGATCTCGCCGACCCTCGCGGCCCAGATGGCGTCCACCTTCCAGCGGCTGTCCGGCGGGCGGCTGCTGCTCAACGTGGTGACCGGGGGAGAGTCGGCCGAGCAGCGGTCGTACGGCGACTTCCTGGACAAGGACGCCCGGTACGCCCGGACCGACGAGTTCCTGACCATCACCCGGGCGCTGTGGCGGGGCGAGACCGTCGACCACGACGGCGAGCACCTGCACGTCGAAGGCGCCCGGCTGACCCGGCTGCCCGACCCGGTGCCGGAGGTGTACTTCGGCGGATCGTCCGCCGCCGCCGGTCCGGTCGCCGTCCGCCACACCGACGTCTACCTGACCTGGGGCGAGCCGCCGGCGCAGGTGGCGCGGAAGCTCGACTGGATCCGTGGTCTCGGCGGCGCCCACCTGCGGTTCGGCATCCGGCTGCACGTGATCAGCCGGGACACCGCCGAGCAGGCCTGGTCGGTGGCCGACCGGCTGCTGGCCGGGATCTCGCCCGACGCCATCGAGACGGTTCAGGCAGGACTGCGGCGCAGCGAGTCGGAGGGCCAGCGGCGGATGCTCGACCTGCACGGCGGCTCCCGCGACGGCCTGCTGGTGAGTCCCAATTTGTGGGCCGGCGTCGGCCTCGTCCGCGGCGGCGCCGGAACCGCTCTGGTGGGCAGCCACCTCGAAGTCGCCGACCGGATCAGCGAGTACGCCGAGCTGGGCATCACCGAGTTCATCCTGTCGGGCTACCCGCACCTGGAGGAGGCGTACTGGTTCGGTGAAGGCGTCCTGCCCGAGCTGCAGCGCCGGGGCCTCTGGAGACACCCGGCGGGTACGGCGGCCGACACCGCCACGATCGTCCCGTTCGCCGGGGTGGTGCCGCAGAAGCTGCCCTGAACGACCGTGCCGACGGGAGTGCGTCGTCCACTCGGGACACCCATGATCTCGGGGGTGAGCACTTCATTTTCCGGTAACTGAAAGTACCTTCTCCTCCACTGATAGCGAATGTGCCGTGCTCGACGGCATGATGAATTGCCATCGGTAATGAAGGGAATGAGCTCAGTGCCTGACATCGTGGTGGTCTCCGGTGATCCGCGATCCGGATCGAGGACCCGGCAACTGGCGGCGGCGGTGGGCGAGCGGTTCGCCCGTCGTGACGGGTCCGTCCCTGTTCTGGTCGACATCGCCGAGCTGGGTGCCGGCCTGCTCGTGCCGGGCGACGGCCGGACCGGAGCGGCCCTCCTGGAGGTGCAGGATTCGTCGCTGCTGATCGTGGCGACGCCGGCCTCCAAGGGTTCGTACAGCGGGGCCCTCAAGGTCTTCCTGGACCAGCTGCCGGCCAACGCGCTCGCCGGTGTGGTGGCCGTGCCGGTGGTGACGGCCGATGTGCAGTCCGAGGCCGACATGGCGGAAGCCTTCCTGGCCCGGTTGCTGCGCGAACTGGGCGCCGACGTGGTCGACTTCGGCCTGACGGCGACCGGGCCCGAGCTCGCCGATCTCCACACCGTCGTGGACCAGTACGCCGCGGCGCTCATCTGACTCCCGCCGCCGGAGGGAGGGGCCACCCACCCCGCGGTGGTGGTCGGCTACCGGCCTCGGCGTCGGCCGCCCGTTCGACGAGAGTGGCCCGTCGACGACATACTGGCTTCCGGGCCCGATGCCCGGCACGTCGGGACCGCGGAGGGCAACTGATGGACGACTCACTGGGCTATCGGCCGGCGGGGTTCGCCACCGCCGACTGGAGCCGCACGCTGTTCGCCCGGACGATGGGCTACGTCGCCGGCACCGCCGCCCTGTTCGCGCTGGGCGCCTACCTGGGCCGCCACACCGGCGGCGGGATCAGCATCATCGCGTACCTCGGGTCCTTCGCCTGCCTGTTCGGCATGCAGTTCGCGAGCCGGCGGTCCAAGCCGCTCACGGTCGGGTTGCTGGCCGTGTTCGGGCTGCTGATCGGGGTGGCGGTGGCCTCGACGCTGGCCTACTACGCCGGTTCCGATCCGCAGGCGCTGTGGCAGTCGGGCGGGGCCACGGCGTTGTTCGTGGGCGGCTTCGGCGCGTCCGGCTACGCCACCCGGCGAGATCTGTCGGCGCTGGCCCGGATCGCGTTCTGGGCGCTCCTGGCGCTGATCGTGTTCGGTATCGTGCTGATCTTCGTGCACATCCCGAACGGGGACCTGATCTACTCCGTGCTCGGGCTGGTGATCTTCGCCGCCCTCATCGCGATCGACTTCCAGCGGCTGCGGCGCTCGTCCGACGCCAACTCGGCGCCGTTGCTGGCCGCGTCGATCTTCCTCGACATCCTCAACGTGTTCCTGTTCTTCCTGCAGATCTTCAGCCGCGGCGACGACCGCTAGAACGCCGGCCCCATGCACATGGGGATATTGAGGACTTGACGCCGTCGGGCACGTCAGTCTGCCGATGCCTCCGCCATCCCGGAGCCTCTGGAGATTGCCGGGGGCCGGGCGTACGGTCGCAGGAGTTGACGCCGACGCAAGGGGAACCGCATGCCGAAGCCGACCATCGTTCTCGTCCACGGCGCCTGGGCCGACGCGTCAAGCTGGAACGCCGTGGCCACCGCGTTGCAGGGCCAGGGTTTCACCGTGCTCGCCCCGACGAACCTGTTGCGCAACCCCACCACCGACGCCGCGTACGTCTCGTCGTACATCGCGCAGCGCACGAGCGGTCCGGTGGTGCTGGTCGGCCATTCGTACGGGGGCTTCGTCATCACCAACGCCGCGACCGGCGGTGGCGACGTGCGGGCGCTGGTCTACGTGGACGCGTTCGCCCCGGCCGAGGGCGAGACGGTCTTCCAGCTCCTCGGCGGGTCCGGATCAGCCTTCGACATCCCCGACCCGACCGCCGTGTTCGACATCGCCGGCTACCCGGGCGGCCCCGAGGGCGACGCTGAGGCGTTCCTCAAGGCCGACACCGTGCACACGTCGTTCGCTCAAGACCTGCCCGAGGCCGACCGGTGGCTGATCGTGGCCGGCCAGCGGCCGATCACGCTGAGCGCCAACACCACGCCGTCGGTGACCGAGGCCTGGCGGACGCGGCCGAGCTGGACGGTGGTCGGCACCGAGGACCGGGTCATCCCGCCGGACCTGCAGCGCACGATGGCCGAGCGGGCCGGCGCCAAGACCACCGACGTGGCCGCCTCGCACGTCTCGATGGTGTCGAACCCGCAGGTCTCGATCGACACCATCCTGGCCGCCGCCGCCCACGTGAGCGATTGACGCACTTCAGGCGGTACAAGGCGCTGGAGTCCGGCTTCGCCGTCGTGGCCGCCGCGGATCGGCTCGGGCGTCTCGTGCCGGCCGGCTCAGTGCCGGCGAGGGCGGACCGGCGGCGATTCCGGCCGCGGCGGCGGACGGTTGAGTGTCACGAGTCATGATGCATGGATGAAGGCGATCGTGAGCTCGGTCCTGGCCGGAGCGATGGCGGTAGCTGTGGGTGGGTGCTCGTCCCACCAGCCGGCGCCGGCGGCATCCGCGGCGCCCGGGTCGGCCGCGCTGGCCGGCCGCGAGGTGCAGACGCTCGCCGGCACCGGCGCGGCGCCGTTCGACCGGACGCGGCAGTTGCTGGCGCCGCCCGGCTGGACGGTCACCGTCTGGTCCCGGGTGCCCGGCGCCCGGCTGCTGGCCTGGACGCCGGACAGGCGGCTGCTGGTGTCCCGGCCCAAATCCGGTGACGTCGTCGAGCTCGTTCCCGGGGCCGGCGGCGCCGCGCCGGAACAGCACACCCTGGTCGCCGGGCTGGACCAGCCGCACGGGCTGGCGTTCGCCGGCACCACTCTCTATGTGGCCGAGAGCGACCAGGTGGACAGCTTCACGTACGCGAACGGGACGGTGTCCGACAAGCGGGTCGTGGTCGCCGGGCTGCCCGACGCCAAGAGCCCGGAGCTCGGCGGGGCGTACGCGCACGCCCTGAAGAGCGTCGCCGTCGGCCCGGACGGCGCGCTCTACGTCTCGATCGGCTCGACCGGCAACGTGTCCGCCCAGGACCGCGACGCGAACCCGCAACGGGCCGCCATCCTGCGGGTGCCACCGGGCGGCGGGACACCGGCGGTGTTCGCGCGGGGCGTCCGCAACGGCACCGGCCTGGCCGTCGATCCGACCGGGGCCGTCTGGACCGCGGTCAACAACCGGGACAACGTCGCCGACCCGCAGGGCAAGGTCGTCCAGTCGTACGTGAACGACCATCCGCTGGAACCGCTGGCCCGGCTGACGGCGGGGCGCGACCTGGGGTGGCCGTACTGCAACCCCGATCCGGACCTGAGCGCGGGCGGCAAGGCCTACACGCAGCGGCCGTTCGTCCGCGACGTCCAGCTCAATCCGGACGGCACCAAGCTCGACTGCGCGTCGCTGCCCCCGGTCGAGCAGGGCCTGGGCGCACACTCGGCGCCGCTGGGGCTGAGCTTCGAGACGGGACTCCCGGGGCCGTACGGGCCCGGAGCGCTCGTCGGTGTCCACGGCTCCTGGAACCGCAAGCCGCCGCGGGCGCCGGAGGTGTCGTTCTTCGCCTGGCGCAACGGCACGCTCGGTTCGCAGCAGACGTTGCTGAGCGGGTTCCAGAACGCCGACGGGTCGCGCTGGGGCCGTCCGGTGATGGCCGTGGTGGGCCCGGACGGCGCGCTCTACGTCAGCGACGACCAGGCCGGCGCCATCTACCGCGTCACCACCGGCTGAAGGGCCGGCACGCGCCGGAGAACCAGCGCCAGCACTCCGCTGATCCCGACGAAGACCGCGGCCAGCGCCACCACGGCCGGCCAGCCGCCGAACGACCACGCCGTGCCGGCCAGGCTGCCGAAGATCGACGAGCCGGCGTAGTAGGCGACGAGATAGAACGACGCCGCCGGTCCGGCCGGGGCGCCACCGGCGTGCGCCCGGACCGGCACCCACCCGCTGGCCACGCCGTGCACGCAGAAGAATCCCGCGGTCAGCACGGCCAGCCCGGCCACCACGAGCGGGAGCCGGTCGGCCAGCGTGAGCACCAACCCGGCCGCGGTCACCAGGCAGCCGAACGGCATCACCGCCCGGCGCCCGTACCGGTCGGCCAGCCGGCCCGACACCGCCGAGCTGAGCGTGCCGACCGGATACACCAGGAACACCGCGGCCGCTGCGCCCGCGCCCAGGTCGAACGGCGCGCTGGTCAGCCGGAAGGCCATCGCGTTGTAGACGGCGACGAACGCGGCCATCGCGCAGGCGCCGATGGCGTACAGGCTCAGCAACGCCGGATCGGTGAGCGCGCGCCGGCTGAACGCCACCACCGGCCGGGCCACGAAGTGGCGTGACGCCGGCAGCAGGACCGCGACCAGCACGGCGCAGACCAGACCCGTCCCGGCCACCGCGGCCAGGGCCCAGCGCCACCCGTACGCCTCGGCCACCGCACCGGAGATCAGCCGTCCGGCCATCCCGCCGAGCGCCGTCCCGCCGATGTACAACCCGGCCGCCCGGGCCTGCGTGTCCGCGGGCAGCTCCTCCCGCAGGTACGCCGTGGCCACCGCCGGCAGCCCGGCCAGCGCGATGCCCTGCAGCAGGCGCAACGCGAGCAGCGCGGACCATCCGGGCGCCACCGCGCAGGCCAGCCCGCCCATCGCGGACAGCGTCAGCGACAGGTGGATCAGCCGGGTCCGTCCCACCTTCTCCGACAGCGGGCCGGTGATCAGCAGCGCCAGCCCCAGGCCGATCGTGGCGGTGGACAGTGACCAGGCGCTCTGCCCGGGCGTCACCCCGAACGCCGCGGCCAGTTCCGGCAGCAGCGCCTGCGTGCTGTACAGCAGCGCGAAGGTGGCCACCCCGGCGACGAACAGGGCGAGGACGATGCGGTGATACCGGGTCACGACCGCCACAGTGCGCCGCCCGTCGACATACGTCTAATGCATCAAACCCATGAGAACCATTCGAGACACGTATGATCCGTGCTGTGCAGATCGACGACCTCCGCGGGATCCTGGCCCTGGGTGACCACGAACACGTGACCGGAGCCGCGGCCGCGCTCGGCACCACCCAGCCGACCATGTCCCGGCTGCTGTCCCGGCTGGAGTCGGAAATGGGCACGCGGCTGTTCGAACGCGACGCCCGCGGCGTGCACCCGAACCCGCTCGGCCGCGTGGTTCTGGCCGCCGCCCGGGACATCGTCGACCGCCACGACCGGCTGCGGCTGGACCTGGCCGGTCTGCTCGATCCCGACTCCGGCACGGTCCGGCTGGCCTTCCTCGACTCGATGGCCACCTCGCTGGTGCCCCGCATCCTGAACGACGTGCGCGCGCAGGCGCCCCGGATGCGGATCGAGCTGCGTCAGGAACCCGGCCACGAGATGCTGCGGGACCTCGCCGCCGGCGACACCGAGCTGGCTCTGACCTCGCCTCGCCCCCGCGGGCCGTACGGGTGGCTGCCCCTGCAACGGCAACGGCTGGCGCTGATCGTGCCGCCCGGTCACCGCCTCGCCCGCCGCCGCCGCGCCCGGCTGACCGACGTGGCCGGCGAGAACTTCGTGACCATCCCGCCCGGCTTCGGCTTCCGTGACCTCGTCGACGGCCTGTTCGCCACGGCCGGGGTGACGCCGCGCGTCGCCTTCGAGATCGGCGACCTGGCCACGATCGAAGGACTGGTCGGCGCCGGGCTGGGCGTCGCGCTGGTGCCGGAGCAGTTCGCCGGCGCGACCGGCACCATCGGGCTCACCCTCACCGCCGCGGGGGCGGAACGGGTGGTCGGCCTGACCTGGCGCGCCGACCGCCCCTCCCGGCCGGCCGCCGACCGCTTCCGGAGCATCGTCGAGCACGCCGGCCCGTACGACCGGCCGTAGCGGGAACCGGCACTTCCGCGCCCTCAGTCTGATGCCTGGCCGGCCCGGGACGAACGCCGGACCGCCGGGGCGTAACGCCGCAGAACCGCCGCCGCGGCCAGGCCGACCACGCCGGAGACGACCACGCCGGAGGCCAGCCCGGCCACCCCGGTGACCACCGACAGGATCACCGGGCCGATCGCCGACCCGCCGTCGGACAGCTCCCGCCACACCCCCAGGAACGTCGGCCGGCCCAGCACCGGGGCTGCGTCGGCGCCGAGCGTGTTCACGATGCCGGAGCCGAACCCGTTGCCGACACCGATCACCACCGCGACCAATCCCAGCGTGACCGCCGTGTGGGTGAGCGGCGTGACGATGAACGCCACGCCCATGATCAGCGTGCACGGCACGGCCACCGCCCGCCGGCCCCACCGGTCCATGATCACGCCGCCGGGGTAGAACACCAGCGTCTCGACCGCAGCGGAGATGCCGAACAGGATCGACGACGTGCTCGCGTCCAGGTGCAGATGCGCCGCCCACAGCGGCAGCACCACCTGCCGGGTCTGCCGGATCGCGGACAGCAGCAGGACGCCGGTGCCGAGCGTCACCAGGGTCCGCCAGTGGTCGCGGGTGATCGACCAGGTGGTGGCGACCTTCGTCCCGTCCGGGACGGCGGCGCGCTCCTCGAGGTCGGGCACCGAGTACGCGATCGCCCCGGCCCCGGCGATGGCGACCAGGGACACCACGTAGGCGCCGTCCAGGCCGTACAGCTTGATCGCGGCCGCCCCGGCGAACGGTCCGGCGAACGCCCCGATCCGCACGACCCCGCCCAGCGTGGACATCGCCCGGGCCCGCATGTCCAGCGGCACCACCTCGGTCAGGTACGACTGCCGGGCCAGCTGGAACACCGCCCCGGCGACGCCCATCGCCAGCACCCCGCCCGCGAACACCGCGATCCCGGCGTCGAACAGGCACAGCACGATGCCGGCGGCGTTGATCGCGGCGCCCGCGACCATGCACCGGCGCTCGCCGAACCGGGTGGTCAGCGCGCCCGCCGGGATGTTCGAGAGCAGCGCGCCGATGCCCATCAGCGAGACGACCAGACCGGCCCCGGCCACGGTGGCGCCGCGGTCGATCGCACTGAGCGCGATGACCGGGGCGATCACCCCGGCGGACAACCCGTAGAGCAGAGCCGGCCCGTACGCGGCGACGGCCACCGACCGCAGCCGGAACGTACTGTCCATGATCACGATTGTCCCTCGCCTCCGCGTACCGTGAACGCCATGAAGATCGTCGTGCTCGACGACTACCAGCGCGTGGCCCGCACGTTCGGGCCGTTCGAGTCGCTGGACGCCGACCTCGAGGTGTTGCACGAGCACCTCGGCGATCCGGACGAGCTGGCCGCCGCGCTGGCCGGCGCCGAGGTCGTGGTGGCGATGCGCGAGCGGACCGCGTTCCGGGCCGGCACGTTCGACCGGCTGCCCGATCTGCGGCTGCTGGTGACCACCGGGATGGCCAACGCGGCCATCGACCTCGACGCGGCCGCCCGCCACGGCGTGACGGTCTGCGGCACCGGCATGTCCGGTTCGGCCAAGAGCTCGAACACCACCGAGCTGACCTGGGCGCTGATCCTGGCCGTCCGGCGCCACGTGGTGACCGAGGACCAGGCCGTACGGGCCGGGCGCTGGCAGACCACGGTCGGCACCGACCTGGCCGGGAGCACCCTGGGCGTCCTCGGGCTGGGCCGGCTGGGCACCCAGGTGGCCCGGATCGGCCGGGCCTTCGACATGCGGGTCGTCGCCTGGAGCCAGAACCTCACTGCGCAGCGGGCGGCCGAGGTGGGCGTGACGCTCGTCACCCGGGACGAGCTGTTCGCCGGCAGTGACGTGCTCACCGTCCACCTGAAACTCAGCGACCGGACCACCGGACTGGTCGGCGCGGCCGAACTGGCCGCGATGAAGCCGTCCGCGGTCCTGATCAACACCTCCCGCGGGCCTATCGTCGACCAGGACGCGCTGGTCGCGGCCCTCACCTCGGGCGCCATCGCCGGGGCCGGCCTGGACGTCTACGACACCGAGCCGCTGGCCGCCGGCCATCCGCTGCGGGGCGCGCCGAACACCGTGCTCCTGCCGCACCTGGGGTATGTCACCGAACGGGGCTACCGCACGATGTACGAGCAGGTCGTGGACGACATCGCGGCCTGGCGGGCGGGCGCACCGGTGCGGGTCCTCAGCGAACCGGTTTGAGCCGGACGGGCGGAACGCGGGAGGATCGAGCGGTGAACGGGGACCACGGCGGCCGCCTGCGTGTGACGCTGTTGGGCGCACTCGAGGTGTGCCGCGGCGACGCCGTCGTCGCCGTGCCCGGCGCCCGGCTGCGCGGCCTGCTCGCCCGGCTGGCGCTGGCCGGCGGCCGTGTGGTCGATCCCGGTGTCCTGGTCGAGGCGCTGTGGCCGGACGAACGCCCGGCCGACCCGGCCAACGCCCTGCAGTCCCTGGTGTCCCGGCTGCGCCGGCTGCTCGGCGGGTCCGGCGGCGGTGGCCCAGCTCGAGGGCGGTTACCGGCTGGACGTCACCGCCGACGACGTCGACGCGTCGCGGTTCGAACGACTGGCCGCCGACGGCCGCACGCAACTCCGAGCCGGTGACCCCCGCGCTGCGGCGCGCCTGCTCGGTCAGGCGGTCGCGCTGTGGGGCGAGCCGGCGGCCGATCGCCGCGGTGGCCCCCGGGGTCGCGGTCCGGCTGACCGGGGTCGCGGTCGAGGCCGGCGCGGACCTGGCCGAGGCCGAGCTGAGGCTGGGCCGGGCCGACGCGGCCGCCGGGCGGCTGACCGCGCTGCTGGCCGAGCACCCCGCCGACGAGCGGATCGCCGGGCTGCTGATGGACGCGATGGCCGCCCAGGGCCGCCAGCCGGAGGCCCTGCAGCTGTACGAGCGCGTACGGGCCGACCTCGCCGACCGCCTCGGCGCCGATCCCGGCACCGCCCTGCGTGAGCGCCACCTGCGCCTGCTGCGCGCCGCCGATGTCCCGTCCTCGCCCGCCCCGGCCGCGGAGGCCCCGGTGAGCAATCTGCCGGCCGCCCTGACCAGCTTCATCGGCCGCGACGACGACCTCGCCCGGATCGAGCGGCTGCTCGCCGCCGGGCGCCTGGTCACCGTGCTCGGGCCGGGCGGCGCGGGCAAGACCCGGCTGGCGCTGGAGGCCGGCCGCCGCCACCGTCACGAGTACCGGGACGGCACCTGGCTGGTCGATCTGGCCTCGGTGACCGAACCGGCCAAGGTCGGTGCGGCCGTGCTGGCCGCGATCGGACTCCGCGGCGCCGCGCTGTTCGAGGGCGGCCGGATGCGGTCCGAGGGCGGCGAGCTCGACGTCCTCGCCGACCAGCTCAACGGCCGCGAAAGCCTGCTCGTGGTGGACAACTGCGAGCACCTCATCGACGCCGTCGCGTACCTGATCGCGGCGCTGCTGCCGCGCTGCGCCGGCCTGCGGGTGCTGGCCACCAGCCGGGAACCGCTCGCGGTCGACGGCGAGGCGCTGGTGCCGCTCGGCCCGCTGGCACTGCCCGACCCGGACGCGGGGGTGGCCGAGGCCCGCCGCGCGGCGTCGGTGCGCCTGTTCACCGAGCGGGCGGCGGCCGTACGCCCCGGGTTCGATGTCGACGACGACACCCTCGCCGACGTGATCTCGGTCGTCCGCGGCGCTGGACGGCCTGCCGCTGGCCCTGGAACTGGCCGCCGCCCGGCTGCGCACGCTGGCGCTGTCCGCGCTGGTGGCCGGGCTGTCCGACCGGTTCCGCCTGCTGACCACTGGCAGCCGTACGGCCCTCCCGCGGCATCGCACGCTCCGCGCGGTCATCGCCTGGAGCTGGGACCTGCTCGGCGATCACGAGCGCACCGTGGCCGAGCGCATCTCGGTGCTGCCCGGTGGCGTGACGGCGGAGTCGGCCGCCGCCGTCTGCGCCGGTACCGGCGTGCCCCCGGCCGGGATTCCCGATCTGCTGGCCGCCCTGGTCGACCGGTCGTTGCTGCAGCTCGCGCCCGACGCCGGCCGCTACCGGATGCTGGAGACGATCCGCGAGTACGGCATCGAGCGGCTCGCCGAACACGGGACTCTCGACGGCGTCCGGGACCTCGCCGCCCGGCACCTGTCCGCCCTGATCGCCCGGTACGAGCCGGAACTGCGCGGCCGCGACCAACTCGCCGCGCTGCGCGCGATCCAGGCCGAGTACGACAACGCGATCGCCGCCCTCGGCCACCTGTGCGACGCACGGGACCCGGCCGCGGTCGCGCTGGCCATGGACATGTCCTGGTACTGGCAGATGTTCGGCCGGCACTCCGACGCGGCCTACTGGCTCGGCCGGGCGCTGGCCACCCCGGCGCCACAACCCGGCCTCGAACGCGACCTGGCCGAGGCCGTGCTACCTGCTCAACCGGGTGAGCGAGAGTCCCGCGCTGGGCCTCGCCCGCGGGGACCGTGAGGGCGAGATGCGGGCGCTCGCCGATCGGCTGCTGGCTTACCCGTCGCTGCCGGGCTTCGCCGGCGCGCTGGCCGCGGTGACGCTGCACTTCCTGAAGGAGGAGGAGGCGTCGCTCGCCCTCTCCCAGGCGCTGATCGACGGGCCCGACGTGTGGCTCGCCGGGCTGGCGCACCTCTTCATGGGGTCGTTCGCCGAGAACGAAGGCCACCTCGACGAGGTCCGCGATCCACGTGGCCGCCGCGCTGGACTGCTTCGGCCGCGTCGGTGACCGGTGGGGGCTGGCGACCACGCTGCCGATGCGCGCGCTGCTGCGGCAGTACGACGGCGACCTCGACGGCGCGCTGGCCGACCTCCGCGAGGCCCGGGCCCGGGCCCGCGAGTTCGGCTCGCTCAGCCTCAGCGACGAGATCTTCATCGATCTGCGCTGGGTCGACCTGCACATGCGGCGCGGCGACGAGGACCGCGCGGTCGGCATGATCGAAGGGATCCGCGAGCGGGCGCTGCGGGCCGGTTCCCGCGAAATGGTCATGCTGGTCGACGCGCTGTCGGCCAGTGTCTTCCTCTGGATCGGCGATCTGGACCGCGCGCAGGAGCTGATCGACCAGGCGGAGGCCGCGCTGACCGACGTGCCCGTGGCATTCGGCGGCGACCACGGCCCCGCGCTGATCGGCGCGGTCCAGGCCTGGCTGTGCCTGAAACGAGGCGACGGCGCCGGTGCCGAGCTGGCGTTGACCCGGGCGTACGCCGCCGCCGTGGCCAGCCGTGACATGCCCGTCCTGGCGATGGTGGCGGTGTCCGCGGCCGGCCTGGCCCAGTTCTACGGGCGGCACCGCGACGCCGCGCAGCTGCTCGGCGCCGCGGCCCGCCTCCGAGGTACCCACGACTGGACCGACCGGCAGGTCAGCGAACTGACCCGGACCGGCCGCACGGAGCTCGGCGACGGCGCCTTCACCGAGGCGTACGACACCGGGTGGGAGCTGGACGGCGCCAAGGCGTTGACCCGGGCCGATCCGGCGCGACTGCGCCGGATCGAACCACGACCGATCGAACGGTAACCGGGTCAGGCGCGGCGGCCGTAGGCCCGCAACGCCAGCGGCACGAACACCACCAGCAGACCGGCCATCCAGGTCAGGGTGAGCACCAAGTTATGGGCCACCGGACCGCCCAGCAGCAGCCCGCGGATCGCCCCGACCAGCGGCGTGATCGGGTTGACGTGCACGAACGCCTGCAGCCAGCCGGGCAGCGTGCTGGTCTGCACGAATACGTTGCTGCCGAACGACAGCGGGAGCACGAACAGGAACATGATTCCCTGCACGGCGCCGGACGTCCGGACCAGCATGCCGACCAGCACCGAGATCCAGCAGAAGCACAGCCCGAACCCGATGGACAGCGCGACCGCGGCCACCGCCGGCAGGAAGCCGGTCTCGATCCGGAAACCGATCGCGGTTCCGAACCCCAGCATCACCACGCACACGGTCAGGTAGCGGACGACGTCGGCGGCCACCGCGCCGACCAGCGGAGCGGATCGGGCCACCGGCAGCGACCGGAACCGGTCGAAGACGCCCTTCTCGATGTCGGCGTTGAGGTTCTGACCGAGGGCGACACCGCCCAGGGCCAGCGACTGGGCGAGCAGGCCGGGTAGCAGGAACTGCAGGTAGGCGTGCCGGTCACCGCCGGCGATGGCGCCGCCGAACAGGAAGGTGAACAGCAGCAGGAAGATCACCGGCTGCAACGTCACGTCGATCAGGGCCTCCGGCGTACGGGCGGTCTTGATCAGACTCCGCCGCGCGAGCGCGAGCGCATGGCGGACGGTCGCGGCGAACGCACCGCCGCGGGGCCGGTCGATGTCACCGACGATATTGCGCACAGGTACGTCAAGCGTTGTCATGCCGTGCCTCCTCTGGTGTGCCCTTCTGGCCCTCGCCCGCGGGGCCGTGGTCCGGTGCGGCGGGGTGCCGCTCGGTGCAGGCGGTCATACCAACTCACCCTCCTTCGCGGCGGGAGCCGGTTGGTCTTCGGTCAGGGAGTGGAACACCTCGTCCAGGCTGGGCAGGTGCAGGCCGAGGTCGGAGAACTCGATCGCCGGCCCGGCGCAGCGCGGGCAGCGCCTCGTCGATCGCGGTGTCGGCGCTCACCGGCACCGACACCGCCCCCGGACGGGCGCCGGCGGCCGTGTCACCGCTGGCCGACGTGCCCGGCGCGGCCACGGCGTCGAGGATCCGCATCGTGTCGGCCACCCGCGCCGGGTCGGCCGGCCGGACCCGCAGAGTGAGGCCGCCGACACGGCGCTTGAGCCCGTCCGGGGTGTCGAAGGCGATCACCCGGCCGTGGTTGACGACCACGATCTCGTCCGCGAGCGCGTCCGCCTCCTCCAGGTACTGGGTGGTCAGCAGCACGCTGGCGCCCTGCGTGACCTGGGTCCGCACGACGCCCCACATGTCCTCACGCTTGGCCGGGTCGAGCCCGGTGGTCGGCTCGTCCAGGAAGATCACTTCGGGGTGACCGACCAGGCTGGCGGCCAGGTCGAGCCGGCGGCGCATGCCGCCGGAGTACGTCTTGGCCTGCCGGGACGCGGCCTCGGCGAGGTCGAACCACTCGAGCAGCTCGGCCGCCCGGCGCTTGGCGTCCGGCGTCGTCAGGTCGAGCAACTGCCCGATCAGCACCAGGTTCTGGGTGCCGGTCAGGTCCTCGTCGACCGACGGCGTACTGGCCGGTCAGCCCGATCCGGCGGCGTACCCGCTGTGGCTGCTTGAGCACGTCGATGCCCGCCACCTCCGCGTAACCGGAATCGGGGCGCAGCAGGGTGGCCAGGACGCGTACGGCCGTGGTCTTGCCGGCGCCGTTGGGCCCGAGCACGCCCAGCACGGTGCCGCGGCGCATGGCCAGGTCCACCCCGTCGAGGGCCTGGGTCTTGCCGAATCGCTTGCGGAGCCCCTCCGCGCGCACCACGAGATCACTCATGATGTCCTCCGTCCGTTGACCGGGGGCCGGCTCGGCCCTCGGCGTACAGACTGGGGGGCCGCGCTGACATCGCCCGCACACGGCGCTGACACGCGGCTGGCGTAGGCGCCGCCCGGTGACGGTCACCGGTCAACTTTGCTTCGAGTCCACAGCCCCGCTGTACCGGGCGGGTTGATCGTTATGCCGGCGTCAGGCGGGTGCTGACATGTCCGCCTGGTACTCCCAGGGAAGGGATGCCGTGGTCGTCGAGAGCGGCCCAGATGCGTCTGATGTGGTGGTCGGCGCGCTCGTCGAGGAACAGCTCGATCGCATACGGCATGGCATTCTCCGATAGCTCGCTGGACCGGCAGTCCTCGTCAGAGCGCGCGCATCCGGTTGTTGCGGGGATTGTGCTCGACCTCGGCCAGCCCGAGGACCTCGAGCACCGGCGGGACGTAGTTGCCGAACCGCCCGCGCAGCCCCTTCTTCATGCCGTACCAGCCGCCGACCGGGTTCTTCTCCGACCGTCCCCAGGCTTCCACTGTGCCCTCGGCGGCCGGCTTCTGCTCGTCGGCGTTGCCCAGCGGCACCCAGTCACCCTGCTCCGTCAGCATCGCCTGCAGATCGGAGATGCAGGCCAGGTGGTAGCGCAGCTGGGTCTTGCCGACCTGCACGACCAGCGCCGGCGGGTCGGCGTCGGGGTCGCGGTAGGCCGAGAACGCGCTCGTTCCCGGCGGCGTGGTCAGTTGCCACGGGTCCGCCGGGGTGCCGGTGCCTTCGACGTCGTCACGGGTCATGTCATCACTGTCCCAGCTCCAACCGGACATCTTGTGTCAGGTTCGGGATTACCATCCCGGCATGCGTGCCGCCCGGGTACTCGACATGCTGCTGCTCCTGCAGCGGCGCCGGCGGCTGACCGCCCGGGAACTGGCGGCCGCCCTGGAGGTCAGCGAACGGACCGTCCTTCGCGACGTCGAGGCGCTCAGCGAGGCCGGCGTGCCGATCTACGCCAGCCGCGGCTCGGGCGGCGGCATCGAACTGCTGAACGGCTTCGAGGCCCGGCTCACCGGCCTCACCCCGGACGAGGCCGGCGCCCTGTTCCTGATCGGCCGCCCCGAGCTGGCCCACCGCCTCGGCCTCGGCGCGCCCGCCCGCAGCGCCACGCACAAGATCGGCACGGCCCTGCGGCAAGATGTCGCCGACCAGGCGGAACGCCTGGACGACTGGTTCCTGCACGACCTGGGCGACGCCGTACGCCCGGACGAGCTGAGCCGGATCGCCGCGAGCATCCGCCGGCGCCGACGGGTCGAGCTGCACCTGTCCGGCTCCGCGGCGCGGGTCGTGGATCCGCTCGGCCTGGTGCTCAGCGGCGGCGCCTGGTTCCTGGTGATCGCCGGTCCGGGCATCATCGACCTGACCACGCTGCGCGGCACCCGCCTCACGACCCAGCTGTTCGAGCGGCCGGCCGGCTTCTCGCTGCGCGACTACTGGAAAGACAGACCGGCACGAGCGTCGAGGCGCCGCCCGTAGCCGAACGTGCCGGTGTCGGCCGAGGGGAGGCGCCGGTGATGGCGTCCGGGCGCCCCACTGGACCGCGACCGCATGGTCGGTCGCCGGCCGGGTGCGGCCTGGCGTGCGGGCACTATCCCTTCGGGAGGAGGTCGACGTTGCCGTCGAACTGCCAGAGTGGATTCGGCGCGTCCCCGCCCGCGGTGTGCAGCAGGAAGTAGCCGTTGACCTCCTTGGGCCCGTCGCCGTCAGCGACGTACCGGCCGTCCGGACTGATGTCCAGCTGATAGACGGCCTGGCCGACCGCGTCCACGCCGGGAAGGTGCCACGACACGACGCAGCGCCAGTCGTTGCCCGGCCCTTCGGCGTCGAGTGATCCGCCGCCCTTGGTGCACGTGGCGGCGGAGTTCAGCTGCGCCTCGGTGACGGCCGGCCGGTGGAGCTCGCCGGTCTGCAACCGGTAGAGGTGGCCGAACGCGGTGGCCAGCGAGCGCTGCACCTTCTCCGGCGTGATCCCCGAGCCGCCGGCGCCGGTCGCGCCCGCCACGACCGCCCAGGTCACCCCGATCAGGCCGATCAACGGCAGGACGCCGTACGTGACCGCACGCCGCGCGGAGCCGTCGTACGCCGGATTGGTGAAGTCGCGCCGCACGAACAGCGCGTACGCCAGCCCGGTCGCGGTCGCCGCCCACACCAGCGCGACGACCACCCCGATCAGCAACGGGCGCAGCTGCGGCGGCCGGTCGAACAACCCGTTCCAGGAGACGAAGGCGTAGCCCGGCAGCGCCAGGCGGACGGGCACCGGCAACGGGAGCGTCTGGAGCAGCTGCAACGCGAGCGCCACCAGCGCGGGCAACAGCAAGCCCATCGGGGAGCGTCCCAGTACGACCGATCCGAGAAGGCCGATCGCCGCCAGAGCCAGGGTCGGGGCAAGCGCGCACGTCCAGGCGAGCACCACGCGCCCGGCGGCGCCGCCGGGCGACAGAACCTCGCCGTCCAGACCGATCAGAGGGCGGTTGCCGACGGCCAGGAGGCCACCCACGGCGCTGGACACCAGCAACCCGGCGACCAGCACCAGGATGACGGCGAGGCTGGCCAGCGCCTTGGACACGAAGATCCGCCGGGGCGAGCGGACCGCGATCAGCAGATGGCGCCAGGTGCCCAGCCGGTCCTCGGCCGCGAACACGTCCCCGGCCACGAGCGAGGTCAGCAGGGGCAGGGCGTACAGGCCGGCGAAGCCCAGCGTCACCAGTGGACCGGCCCACCCGGTGGCGTGCATCCAGCGGCCGAACAACGTGTCCGCCGGCAGCGTGCTCTGCCGGCTCACCCCGGCGACGAAGAGCGCGGGCGCCACCCAGCAGACGATCACCAGTATGCGGATCCGCCACTGGGAGGTCAGCTTCACCAGCTCGAAGCGGTAACCCCGCGGCACCGAGACCGGCCGCTGCATCACCGCGGTCACCGGCCGGCCTCCGTCAGAGCCAGATACGCGGCCTCGAGCGGCGACACCACCGGCGCGAGTTCCCGCAACGCGATCCCGGCGCGGACGATGGCGACGACCAACTCGTCGAGCGCGGCCGGCAGCGCTCGTACCACCAGAGTTCCGGCGTCGACGACGTGGACCCCGGCGGTTCCGGCGGCGAGTGCGGCGGCCGCCGGCGGGTCAGAGGTGAGGACCCGGTAGTCGAGCTCGCGGTTCTCCGCGGCGAGCTTGCCCAGCGGACCGGAAAAGACCACCCGCCCGGCGGCGAGGATGGTCACCTCGGAACACAGTGCCTCGACGTCGTCCATCCGGTGGCTGGACAGGACCACGCTGGTTCCACTCGCGGCCAGCCGGGTGAGAACGCGGTGCACCTGCCGTTTGCCGGCCGGGTCGAGACCGTTGGACGGCTCGTCGAGGATCATCAGGCGGGGCTGGAAGAGCAGCGCCGCGGCCAGACCCAGCCGCTGCCGCATGCCCAGGGAGAACCCGTCGACACGATCGTCGGCGACGTCCGTGAGCCCGACCTCGGCCAGCGCCTCGTCGATGCCGGCGCTCCGCGGGTCGTGTCCGCGCAGCCGGGCCAGGGCGGCCAGATTCGCTCGTGCGGTCAGCGACGGGTAGAGGCCCGGCCCGTCGACGAATCCGGCCACCCCGCCCGGGGCGGCGAGTGCCCGGCCGATCGGCGTGCCGAAGATCTCGAGGGTGCCGCGGTCGGCGACGGTCAGGCCGAGCAGTACGCCGAGCAGCGTGGTCTTGCCGGCGCCGTTCGGTCCGACCAGGCCGTGAATCTGACCGGATGACACGTCGAGGTCGACGCCGTCGAGCGCGACGACATCGCGGAAGGCCTTGGTGATCTCCCGTGCCCGGACCGCCGGCGGAACGCTCACAACGACACAACGTAGGGACACGAGACGAAACTGGTCGGTACAGCAGATTGACGGCCGTCAAACGATCGGTCATCCGCCGTTAACCCGGGCGCTGCCGGCGCGAGCGACGGATCGGCCGGGCCTCGAGCGGGTGGGTGCGCTCCGGTCCTGACTCATGCCGCGATCGCCGACCGGCTCTTCGGTCGCCGCGGACGATGGCGTCACACCTCTACCGTTGGTACTCGGAACGTGGGGTCTCCGGCCGCCCTCAGCTCCGAGACCTGAAATAGATGCGCAATCGAATATCGATCAAAGCCGTCGGCCACCATACCAATCGCTCCATATTATTGGAGTGAGTAGGCGTCTGCGCAGGTGAAGAGGCCGGACATTAAAGAACCGGCAACGCTGGAAACACAATTGTCGGTTGTAATTCCCATTGGTTGACGTCATTGTCAGCGGCATCCCCCCGAACCATTGAGGAGCCGCTGGAGATGAAACGTCTGATCGGACCCGCGCTGGCGGCACTCGCCGTCGCCGCCGCTACTGTGACCGCGACGGCGCTGCCGGCCCAGGCTGCGTCCGTCACCGTCGCCCCGTCCTGTGCCGCCGCCGCCACGCCCGGCGTGATGCGCTGCTTCGCGCTGCGCCGCACCGACCTCAAGGCCGTCAGCTCGCTGGCTCCGAACGCGACCCCGTCCGGCCTCGGCCCCAGTGACCTGGCCGGCGCGTACAAGCTCGGCGCCGGCGGCTCCGGCGCCACCGTGGCCGTCGTGGACGCCTACGACGACCCCAAGGCCGAAGCCGACCTGGGCACCTACCGGGCCCAGTACGGGCTGGGTGCCTGCACGACCGCCAACGGCTGCTTCAAGAAGGTCAACGGCAGCGGGCAGACCTCGCCGCTGCCGACCGCGGACACCGGCTGGGCCGGGGAGATCTCGCTCGACCTGGACATGGTCTCGGCCACCTGCCCGGCCTGCCACATCCTGCTGGTCGAGGCGGCCAGCCCCGACAACGCCCCGCTGTTCACCGCCATCAACACCGCCGTCTCCCTCGGCGCCAAGTACGTCTCCAACAGCTGGGGCGGCGACGAGACCAGCGACGAGTCCACCTACGACACCTACCTGAACCACCCCGGCGTGGCCATCACGGTCAGCTCCGGCGACGACGGCACCGGGGCGGAGTACCCGGCCACCTCGCGGTACGTCACCGCGGTCGGCGGCACGTCGCTGAGCCGGTCGTCCAGCGCCGCCCGGGGCTGGACGGAGAAGGCCTGGTCCGACGCCGGCTCCGGGTGTTCCGCGTACGAGACCAAGCCGACCTGGCAGTCGGTCACCACCACCTGCACCCGCCGGGCCGAGGCCGACGTCTCCGCGGTCGCCGACCCGGCCACCGGCGTCGCCGTCTACCAGACGTACGGCGCCTCCGGCTGGAGCGTCTACGGCGGCACCAGCGCCTCGGCGCCGATCATCGCCTCGCTGTACGCACTGGCCGGCACCCCCGGCACAGCCGACTACCCGGCGTCCTACCCGTACGCCCACGCCGGCAACCTGTTCGACGTGACCTCCGGCAGCAACGGCAGCTGCGGCGCCCCGATCTGCACCGCCGGTAGCGGGTGGGACGGTCCGACCGGTCTCGGCTCGCCCAACGGCACCGCCGCCTTCAGCGGCACCGGCACCGGCACCGGCGGCGGTGGTGGTGGCGGTGGTGGTGGCGGCTCCTGCACCGCGGCCCAGCTGCTCGGCAACCCCGGCTTCGAGTCCGGCACCGCCCCGTGGACATCGACCTCGGGCGTCGTCTCGACCGCGTCGGGCACCGGGACCGCGCACAGCGGCACGCATTTCGCCTGGCTCGACGGGTACGGCAGCACGCACACCGACACGCTGTCCCAGACGGTCACCGTGCCCTCGACATGCAAGACGGCCAGCCTGTCGTTCTACCTGAGCATCACCACCGCCGAGACGACCGCGTCGACGGCGTACGACAAGCTCACCGTCAAGGCCGGCGGCACGACGCTGGCCAGCTACAGCAATCTCAACAAGTCTGCCTACACGCTGCGCACCTTCGACCTGTCGGCGTACGCCGGCCAGTCGGTCACCCTGACCTTCACCGGTACGGAGAACTCCAGCGCCCAGACGTCATTCCTGATCGACGACACCGCCCTGTCCGTCAGCTGATCGAGGGCGAACCCTCCCCGGCCGGCTGTCCGTTCAGTCGGGGAGGGTACGGCCCGTACGCGTTGGCCGAAGCGGCCCGCCGACGGGCGCCCGGCAACGCGGTCACCACACGCAGCAGCCGTAACGGGGCGATCGGGCGGCCGCCGTCGCGGGCGCGGGCCGCCCGTTGTTCCACCCGGACCTGCTGGGCCTGCACCTGCCGGACGGCGGGTTCCCGTTCGTCCTGCACGGCCCGCAGCGCCTCGTCCGGCACCGTTCCGCCGCCGCGCAGCGCCGGGATGAGATGGTTGGCCGCCGCGACCGCGTCCTGGATCGCCATCAGGATGCCGTTGCCGCCGACCGGGGAGATGACGTGGGCGGCGTCGCCGAGCCGCAGCAGGCCGGGCCGCCACCAGCTGTCCACCCGGCTGATGTCGATGGACAGCAGGGTGATCTGGTCGAAGCCGGTGAGCCGGTCGACGCGGTCGGCCAGCCAGGGGATCTGGGCGGCGACGAACCGCCGGATCGGCTCCACCCCGGCCGCCTTCGCCGCGGCGTACCCGCCCTTGGGCAACGTGTAGCCGACCTGCCAGCCCTCGGTCCCGGTGAGCAGACCGGCGTACGTGTCCCGTCCGAAGAACAGGTCGACATCGGCGTCCGGCGGGTCGGAGTCGTGCCGGGGCAGCCGGAACCACAGCAGGTCGGTCGTCGCGCCCAGGGACCGGGCGGGCAGTTCCGCCAGCCGGCGCATCCGCGAGAACCGCCCGTCGGCACCCACCACCACGTCGGCCGTCACCGTCTCGTCGGGCCCGATCTGCACGCCCCGTACGGCCGATCCGTCCTGCCGTAGCCCGGTCACCTTGGCGCCGGTCCGGACGGTGCCGCCGGGGAGGCGCGTGACCTCGTCGGCCAGGAAGGCGAGGAACCCCGACTGCGGCATCAAGGCGATGTAATTGAACCGGGAGCGGAGTTTCCGGTAGTCCGCGGTCGTCACCGTCCCGGCCGGCGTGTGGAAGCGGAACGTCCGGGCCTTCTCGTGGGGAAGTGCGAGCAGCCGCTCGGCCAGGCCCAGCTGATCCAGAAGCTCCAATGTGTACGGATGGAGCGAGTCACCCCGGAAATCCCGGTCGAAGTCCGCGCCGGCCTCGAACACGGTGACCGGTATGCCGGCCCGCGCGAGCAGCAGCGCCAGCATCATGCCGCCCGGCCCGCCGCCGACGATCGCACACCCGGTGTCAGCCATCGGAATCGAGCCGGAACACGGCCTGCGGCGGCTCGCCGAGCAGCTTGCCGACCATGCCGGCGTTGACCTCGCGTACCCGGTCGCTAGTTTTTCTAGCCATAGACACACCGTACGTGATCGCTAGGACTTCTAGCTACCATCGGGGCGTGACCAACGTGCCCGCCCCGGCCGACCTTGGGTTCGCGCTGCGCGAACTGTTGCAGGCCGGCCGTCAGATGCAGTCGGCCATGGCGGCCGGGCTGGGCCTGCGACTCACCGACCTCCAGGCGATCGACCACGTGGTGTCCGCACCGGAACCGATCGGGACGGTGGAACTGGGCGAGCGGCTCGGCCTGCGGTCGGCGTCGGCCACCGCGCTGGTCGACCGGCTGGTGGCCGCCGGGCACCTGGTCCGCCGTCCCCATCCGGCCGACGGACGGCGCATCACCCTGGCCCCGACCGCCCACGCCCAGCAGGAGGTCCGGCGGGTGCTCGCGCCGCTGCTGACCGATCTGACCGCGATCGGAGCGCGCCTCGACCACAACGACCTCGCCGTCCTGCTCGGCGCTCTGGGCGAGGTCGCGGCGGCCCTGCGAGACTACCGGGAGGTCCGATCCGGGCCGCCGTCCCGGCCGTAGCCGCGCCGCAACCGGTCAGGCGCCGCCCAGGCAGGCGCCGCGGGCTTGGCGGCGTACGCGTCGAGCCGTTCGGCCCTCAGCTCGGTGGACGCCCGGGCCTTGGTGACCAGTACGAGACCGGGACGGCCGGCGGCGGCCCGGCGGCCCGGCGGCGGGCGGGAAGACGGGCCCGATCTCGGCCGCGTACGCGCCGTCGAAGTCGTTCCGCAACGCCGTCACGGTGCAGTACGCCAAGGAGCTTCGCGACACCAACATCCTCGTCAACCCCGGATGTCCGGGTTCACCGCCACCGACCTCAACAACTTCCGGGGCGTCCGCACCCCGGCCCAGGGCGCGGCGATCGCGATCCGGCTGGCGACGCCGGCCGACGGCCCGACAGATGGATTCTTCGACGACGCCGGCGTGGTGCCGTGGTGAGTGGGTAAAGCTTGCGTGTGATACGAACCGTACTGGTAACCGGAGCGTCGGGTTTCATCGGCTCGCATCTCACGGAGGCGCTGACCGCACGCGGCTTCACCGTGCGCGCGATGACCCGTAAACCCGCCGAGTACTCAGGGGCGGGCGAGCCGGTGGCCGGCGACGTCAGCGATCCGGAGAGCCTGGCCCGGGCGTTGGCCAACGTCGACGCCGCGTACTACCTGGTCCACTCACTCGACAGCGAGGATTTCGAAAGCCGCGACGCCACGGCCGCCACCAACTTCGCCGCCGCCGCCGGCGGGGCCGGACTTCAGCAGATCGTCTACCTCGGCGGCCTCGGTGCGGCGTCCGAGAAACTCTCGCCGCACCTGCGGTCCCGGCAGGAGGTGGGGCGGATCCTCAGCGCCGGCCCGGTGCCGGTGACCACCCTCCAGGCGGCCGTGGTCATCGGCCACGGCGGCATCTCGTGGGAGATCACCCGCCAGCTCGTCGACCACCTGCCCGCGGTGATCACGCCCAAGTGGGTGGCGACCAGGACGCAGCCGATCGCGCTGCGTGACGCCATCCGGTACCTGGTGGGGGTGCTCGACCGGCCGGAGACGTACGGGAAGTCGTACGAGATCGGCGGTCCGGAGGCCCTGACCTACGCGAGCATGCTGCAACGGGCGGCGGCCGTCCGCGGCAAGAGCCTGCCCAACCTGACCGTGCCCGTCCTCACCCCGCACCTCTCGTCGCTCTGGCTGTCCCTCGTCACGGACGTGAACACGCAGGTCGCCCGGACCCTGGTCGATTCGCTGAGCACCGAGGTGGTGGTGCACGACCGCAGCATCGAGCAGATCGTGCCCGGGCCGGCCTTCACCTACGAGGACTCGGTCCGGGTGGCGCTGGCCGACCGGGCGGCCGCCGAGGCCGCGCGGGCGGTGGACATCGCGCGCGACGAAGCACGGCGGGCCGACCGCGAGGCGGCGCGCGCCCAGCGGGAGGCCCAGCTGGCGATCGATCGGGCCGACGAGGCGCGCCGGGCCGCGACCGCCGCGCTCCGCACGGCCGAGGACGCCACGGACGGCACCAGGGCGGAGACCGCCGGGTGAGTGCCATCCGGGATCTCGTCCGGACCACGTTCGTCGACCAGGTTCCGCGCGACCACGCCCAGACGGACGCCCAGTTCCGCCGCCGCCGTGTGGTCGCCGCGATCACCCTGGTCGTCGGGGCCACCCTGCTCGGATTCTCCCTGGCCGTACGGCCGGGGGATCCGCTCTTCTACGCGATGACGCTGGGCGTGGCGGCGGTCTGGGTGGCCGGCAGCCTCATCTCCGGGCCGCTGCACCTGGGCCGGATCCCGCGCCGGGGGAAGCTGAGCCGGCCGATCGGAATCCCGATCGCGGTGGGGGCGCTGGTGGGTGCGGTGTTCGTGGCGGGCGCGGTCGCCGTCCGGTTCATCCCGCCTCTGGCCGGCCTGGCCGACGAGGTCCTGGACCACGCCCGGTACGGCTCGATCGTGCTCATCGCCCTCATCACGCTGCTCAACGGCGTGGCCGAGGAGGTCTTCTTCCGGGGGGCGCTGTTCGCCGCCATCGGCCGCCGCCACGCCGTGGTCGTCTCCACCGTCATTTACGGACTGGCCACGGTGGCCACCGCCAATCCGATGCTGGTCTTCGCGGCGGTGCTGCTGGGCGCGGTCCTCGCGCTGGAACGCCGCGCCTCGGGCGGGATCCTCGCTCCGATCCTGACGCACATCACCTGGTCGATGATCATGTTGTTCGCGCTGCCCTCGGTGATCGGTCAGCATTAGATCCGTTTGTCTCCACGTTTAAGTGTTCCTCAAAGACCGCCCACGGGGCCGATCCGGACAGCAGAGTCGATCGGGCGCCAGCCACCGGCGCCCGTCCCTCCGAGGACGGCCCGCGGGGCCCCCATCCCCGCCGATCGATGAGGACCCCCCCCATGCCTACCCGTCACCGAATCCTCGTAGTGGCCACCTGTGTCGCCGGAGCCCTGGGAGCCGGCATCGCCGGCGTCGCCTCGGCGCAGACCATCCACCGCCACCCGGCGGCACACCACTCCGGCCGGCATATCGGAGAGGCGGTCCGCGTCGGCGGCCACGGATCCTGGCCGACGCACTGGCCGCGCCCCAGCCGGTCGGGCTCGCCGACCATGGCCCCGCCGTCGCCGACCGCGTCGCCCACGGCCACCGAGCCGCCGTCGCCGACCACGTCGCCCACGCCCACCGACTCGACGTCGCCCACGGTCGCACCCACCACGGCACCGCCCGGGAACTCGGTCATCGATCAGGTGCTGGCCCACATCAACGCCGCCCGTACGGGCAACGGTCTGTCGGCGCTGTCCCTGAGCGCGGCCCTCTCCACGGCGTCCGAGAAGCACAACGCGCTGATGGCCGGCAGTTGCGGGCTGTCCCACCAGTGCGGCGGCGAGGCAGGACTGGGCGACCGGTTCACCGCCGCCGGCGTTGCCTGGACCGCGGCCGGCGAGAACATCGGCCAGAGCAACGCGTCCGACAACACCGCCTCGATTGTCACCGCGGCCAATGGGCTCACCGACATGATGCTGGCCGAGCAGCCCCCGAACGACGGCCACCGCAAGAACCTGCTGAACCCGGCCTTCAAGCACATCGGCCTGGCCGTGACCCGGGGCAGCGACGGCCGCGTCTGGTTCACCCAGGACTTCGTCAACTGACGGCATATGCTGCGGTGATGGCATCGTGGCCGGATCACGTGATGTGGTGGCACCTCTATCCGCTGGGCTTCACCGGCGCCCCGATCAGCCCGGGTCCGGGCGGCCGGGAGGTGATCGTGCATCGGCTGGGCCGGGTCGAGGCCTGGTTGGACCACGTCGTCGAACTCGGCCTCAACGGCATCGCGCTGGGTCCGGTCTTCGCGTCGCAGACCCACGGGTACGACACGGTCGATCACTTCCGCATCGACCCCCGGCTCGGTGACGACGCCGACTTCGACGCGCTGGTGGCCGCCGCCCACCAGCGCGGCCTCCAGGTCCAGCTCGACGGCGTGTTCAACCACGTCGGACGGGACCACCCGGCCGCGGGCCTGGCCCGGATCGGCCGCGACGGCCGGCCCGAGGTTTTCGAGGGGCACGACGGGCTGGTTGTGCTCGACCACGACCGGCCCGAGGTGGCCGATCTGGTGGCCGGCGTGATGAACCACTGGCTCGACCGGGGGGCCGACGCGTGGCGGCTCGACGCCGCGTACGCCGTCCCGCCGCGGTTCTGGGCCGGGGTGCTGCCGCGGGTCCGCGCGGGCCATCCGGACGCCTGGTTCTCCGGCGAGGTCATCCACGGCGACTACGCCGACATCGTCCGGGAGTCCACGATGGACTCGGTCACCCAGTACGAGCTGTGGCAGGGCGTCTGGCACGGCATCAGCGACCAGAACTTCTACGAGCTCGCCCACGCGTTGAAACGCAACAACGATCTGCTGTCCGCCTTCGTGCCGTCGACGTTCGTGGGCAACCACGACGTCACCCGGATCGCCTCGGCGATCGGCCCGGAGTTCGTGCCGCACGCCGCGGCGGTGCTGTTCACCGTGGCCGGTGTGCCCAGCGTCTACGCCGGGGACGAGTACGGCTGGACCGGGGTCAAGGAAGAACGGTTCGGCGGCGACGACGCGGTGCGGCCCGAGTTCTCGCCGACCCCTCCGGAGGAGACCGAGACGCTGCGGATGCACCGGGCGCTGATCGCGGTCCGGCGCCGGAACCCATGGCTGGTCCGGGCCCACACCGACGTCACGCACCTGGACAACCGGCAGCTCGTGCTGCGCACGGCGACCGGGTCGGGCGCGGTCGTGACCGCGCTGAACCTGGCCGGACAGGCCGTCACGCTGCCGGTCGCCGATGCCCGCTCGGTGGCGGTGGGGGACGGCCGGCTGTACGGCCGGAACGTCGAGCTGCCACCACGCGGCTGGGCGGTGCTGACGGCTTAGACCGCATCTCATTTGGGGTTATTGCTGGTCAGCAGGTCCAGCTTGACGGCGCGGCGATAGCAGATCAGGGCGCATGCCAGGCGCAGGAATCCGAGGAAGTGGGAACTCTTGTGTTCGTAGCGGCGGGCCAGGCGACGGAACCGGGTGACCCACTCCAGGCAGCGTTCGATGACGTAGCGGTGTCGACCGAGACGCTTTGATGACTCGATGCCCTTGCGGGCGATGCGACCCTTGATCCGGCGTCGGGCCAGGGCTTGGCGGCAGGACCGGTAGTCGTAGCCTTTGTCGCCGTGCAGCTTCGCTGGCCGCTTGCGGGGTCGTCCGACTGGCTGACGCACGCCGTAGATGCCGTCGACCACGTCTTCGAGCATCTTGTGGTCGTTGACGTTGGCAGCCGAGATGTCGGCGTGCAGCGGAAGCCCGTTCCGGTCACTGATCGCGTGGACCTTGGAGCCGGGCTTGCCGCGGTCTACCGGGCTCGGCCCCGTCAGATTCCCCCTTTTACCGCTCGAACGTGCCTCGCGTCGATGCTCGCCCGCGACCAGTCGATCTGGCCGGCCGTGCCGAGCACGTCCAGCGTGGCTTGCTGCAGGGCGTCCATCACACCGACCTCGACCCACTCGGTGAACCGGCGGTGCGCGGTCGCCCGGGAGATCGGGAAGGACTCGGGCAGCGCGTCCCAGGGGCAGCCGGTCTGCAGCACGTACGTGATCGCGGCGAGCGCGGTCCGGTCGTCGATGCGTCGCCTGCCGCCGCCTTGATGCCTTTGCGGGTGCTCCGGCAGCAACGGCTCCGCCAGGCTCCACAACGCATCCGGGCAGAACTTCTCGACGTCACCCATGCCCGTACAACGAATGATCTTGCGCTACAACAACCCCAAACGAGACGCGGTCTTAGTTCCGCGCTGACGCTCGTACCGGTGCGAGAATGCGCGGATGTCGATGCCCGTGCACAGCCATCCCCCAGCTCGGATCGTCACGGGGTTCGTGCGGGATGGCAACCGGGTGCTGTTGTGCCACCGGTCGCCCCGGCGCCGTTGGTATCCCGATGTCTGGGACCTACCTGGCGGTCACGTAGAGCCGGGGGAGCTTCCCGGCGCGGCGCTAGTTCGAGAGCTTCGGGAGGAGCTGGGGATCGACATCGCGACACCGCCGGGGCCGCCGATGCGGCAGATCCTTGGTGACACGTTCGACATGCAGATCTGGCTGATCGAAACGTGGACGGGAGCACCGACCAACGTGGCGCCGGAGGAACACGACGCCATCGCCTGGTTCGAGGGACATGAGCTGGGAGGCCTCTGCCTCGCTCATGACTGTTATCCCGCGATGATCGCCGAAACCCTCGCTCTCCCGCCGTCGAACGTCAGGCCCGTTCGGCCGTGACGAGTTCGCGGACGGCCGGGGCGACCTCGGCGGCGTAGCGGGAGATGGTGGCCGGGTCGTCGGTGGCCAGGATGAAGGCGCTCACGCCGTACTCCAGGGTCAGCCCGGCGAGATCCTCGGCCCACTGATCGGGCGGGCCGTCCAGAAAACCGTGGCCGGCCGGGGCGAAGGTGCCGGCGATGTTCAGCAGGCGGCGGATCTGCCCCGGGTCGCGGTCGGCCGCTGCGGCGCCCTCGTCCACGTGCTTGTTGATCTCGGCGTAGCTCGCTGGGCCGTCCGGGAGGTAGCCGAGCGACGGCAGCACCCCGTCGGCGAGCCGCCCGGTCAGCCGGGCCATCCGGGGCTTGTAGGCGCCCACCCAGATCGGCATGTCGTGTGCGGGCGCGGGACCGGGAGCCGCCCCGGACAGCTGGTAGTAGGCACCGTCGAAGGACACCGGCGCCTTCCGGCCGGCGCCCCACATCGCCCGGACCACGGTGATGGCCTCGCCCAGCGCCTCGATCGACTGGCCGGCCGTGAGACGCCGCCCACCCAGCGACTCGATGCCGTCCCAGAAGCCCCCGGCGCCGAGGGCCATGTCGATCCGGCCGCCGGTGAGCCGGTCGAGCGTGGCGTGGCTGCGAGCGAGCAGGGCCGGGTCGCGCAGCGGCACGTTCAGCACGTTGCCCGACAGGCGGATCCGTTCGGTGCGGGCGGCCGCGTACGAGATCAGTGTCCAGGTGTCGTGGAACCGGTTGACGTACGGATGGTCCTGGAACGTGACCAGGTCAAGTCCTTCGTGGTCGGCATGCACGGCGAGCTCGATCGCCTGCAGCGACGGCTGGGCGGTGGGCGTGACAAAGGCGCCGAAGAGCAGCTCGTGTCCGTAGTCGGTCATCGGTCTCAGCCTTTCCGAAGGGGTTCGATGTTGAAGTTGTCCCGGAACAGGTTCGCCGGGTCGTAGCGGCGTTTGAGTTCGCGCAGCCGGCGCAGGGTGGCCGGCGGGAACGCGTCGGCGACCCGATCCGGACCCTGGCCGGTCTCGAAACTGAGGTACAGCCCGTCCACGTGGGGGCGCAGGCCGGCCCAGGCGGCGTCCACGCGGGCCGCCGAGGACCCCATGGCGACGATCGAGAAGTTGGCCGAGCGGTGGGCGTACGCGGTGGCGTCCGGGTCGACGTCCGCGACCGCACCGCCGACGGACCGGATCTGGAACCAGTGCACCGCGCCGCCGGCCAGCAGGTCGGCGGCCGCGCGGGCGAAGGCGGGCGTGAGGTGCTCGGCCAGCGCCGACCGCGCGACCACCTCGCCGTGGCCGGAGTGCGGTTCGTCGGGGGCGTTGGCCATCACCGACGCGTACGGCGTCAGCACGACGTTCTGCTGGTACAGGTCACCCGCGCCGGCGATCGGCTGGAGGTCGGCGATGATGGTGTCCGGGTCGTCGGAGGCGACCACCGTCATGGTCTGGGCGATGGCCGGCGATCCCGGCCGGGTGGCGCCCATGATGAGGGCGCCGGTCACCTCGCGCGGCGCCTCCTCGATCGCGCGGCCCCACTTCACCAGCAGCTCGGCCGGGTCGTCGGCGCCGATCACGAGCTGCGCGAAACCGACGTCGCCGACCTCGTCCACGGCGAAGTCGAACGACGTCACCACGCCGAAGTTGGCGCCGGCCCCACGCACCGCCCAGAACAGGTCGGCGTTCTCGGCCGGGGAGGCGTGCACGACCGTGCCGTCGGCCAGCACCATCTCGACCGCGCGCAGGTGGTCGATGGTCAGGCCGTGCTTGCGGGCCATCCAGCCCACCCCGGCCGCCGTGGCCAGGCCGCCCACCCCGACGCCGCCGTAGTCGCCGGAGGTCAGCGCCCACCCGTACGGCTGGAGGGCGGCGGCGATGTCCATCCACCGCGCCCCCGGGCCGACCCGGATCAGCCGCGCGGTCTCGTCGACGACCTCGATGCGGTTCATCGCGGCCAGACTGATCACCAGGCCACCGTCGTTGGTGGACCGGCCGCTGATGCCGTGCCCGCCGCTGCGCAGGCCGAGCGGCAGGTCCGGGTGCGCCCGGGCGAACGCGAGCGCCGCCACCACCTCGGCGGTGGTGCGGGGACGCAGAATCAGGCCGGGTGCGCCGCCACGCATGTAGGTCGAGCGGACCCGGGCGTACTCCCGGTCGTCGGGTTCCACCGCGGTCGCGGCCAGTTCCGGAGGCAGGCTGTCGTAGTCGATGCCGGGACGCCGGCCGGGGCGGGCCGGCCGCGGCCGGTCGGTGATGAGGCGTCGCAACTCGTCCGGGTCGTCGGCGCGGACGAGTTCCAGATCCGGGCCGGGCGTCACCACCCGGCCGCCGGAGAGCAGGTCCAGGCTCTCGGTGGCGTGGGCGAGGACGGCGGGGTTGTGCCGCGCCGGGTCGGGCATCGGCACCAGGCCGATCTTGTCGGTACGGCCGGCGATCCAGCTCAGCACCGTCCAGGCGTCGGTGCCGGGGCCGTCCTCGACCGCCACCGCGTCGTAGCCCAGCTCCTCGGCCACCGCCGCGAGGTCCGGTCGCGTGATCAGCACGCCGAGCATGACGCCTCCTAGGTAGTTGCCTGCGCAGCTAAGTATTTGCCGGACGTACGGCCTCCGCAAGGTGAAGCTGACCACACGCGCCGGAGTTACAGTGCAGCCATGACCGACAATCGTCTCTCGCCCCGCGAACAGGCGGCGTGGGGCGGCTTCCTGGACACTCATACGCGGTTGCTGCGAGCGATGGAGGCCAGCCTCGCGTCCGTCGGCGTGACCGTGGGGGAGTACGACGTCCTGGTCGCGCTGGAGGCGGCGGGGGCCGAGGGGGTACGGATGTCGGACCTCGCCGCCCGGCGGCTGATGTCGAGCGGCGGGTTCACCCGGCTGGCCGACCGCCTGGAAAAGCAGGGCCTGATCACCCGGGAACGGTTGGCCACCGACCGGCGGGGACTGAACGCGGTGATCACTGCGGCCGGCTTGGAGAAGCTGCGCGGGGCACGGAAGCGCCACCTCGACGACGTCCGCGCGTTGTTCCTCGCCCCCCTCGATCCGGTACAGCTCCGGCAGCTCGAGGCGATCTGGAAGAGCCTCGGCGGCGGCGACTCGACCGAGGCCTGCTGAGCGAGACGTGCTTCTCGGGAGCCGATCCAGGCGAGCCGGACCGTCGCCGTCGACCGGCTCACACCATGTCGCCCGACCTCGCACGCCGTCGCTGGTCAGCCGGACACTTGTGCACTACATTCATGCCACTCGATCAACTCGGTGACATGGCTGTAACAGGAGACTGGTGTGGCATCTCGGCGACGTTTGCTTCAGCTCGGCACGACGGCAGGGATCGGGCTGGCCGTGGCGCCGCTGGCGTCCGGCACCCCGGCCGAGGCCGCGCCGCCGCGGAACGGGACGCCGGCCCTGCGCCCCCCGGCGGTCCCGCTGGCCGTCCGGTCGCCGTATCTGAGCACCTGGCTCGCCGCCGACAACCTCCCCGGCACCTGGCCCACCTTCTGGACCGGCCGGATCACCGCGATGACCGGCCTCGCCACCGTCGACGGCACGCCGTTGCTGTTCATGGGCGCTCCGGGCTCCCCGACCGCGTACCCGTTCGCGACCATGCGGCAGCTGTCGGTGACCACCACGGCCACCCGGTCGGAGTTCGTGCTGGAACAGGCGGGCGTCGAGCTCACGGTGACGTTCCTGGCGCCGATCACGCCCGGCGACCTCAAGCGGCAGTCGACACCCCTCAGCTACATCTCGGCCACGGCGCGCAGCGTCGACGGCAAGCCGCACCGGGTCTCGGTCTACCTGGACATCTCCGGTGAGTTCGCTTCGGGGGACTCCAACAGCGTGATCACCTGGGACCAGCAGACCAGTGGCGGCGTGATCAGCCTGTCGTACGGGCAGACCGACCCGCGCGTGCTGGGCGAGAACGCCGACACCGCGGAGTGGGGGACCGTGGTGCTGTCCAGCGCGGCCCGCAGCGGCCTCACCTGGCAGATCGGCGCCGACGTGGACGTGCGCAAGCAGATCGCCGTCTCCGGAACGCTGACCGGCACGGCCGACACCGACAAGCCGCGCCGGATCAACGACCGCTACCCCGTGTTCGCGTTCAACGCCGATCTGGGTACGGTCGGCCGCCGCGCGACGGAACCGTTCGTGCTGAGCATCGGGCATGTCCGGGAACCGGCGGCCAGTTACCTCGGGCAGCAGTTGCCGCCGTTGTGGAAGACGTACTGGCCGACGTGGCCGGCGATGGTGAGCGCGTTCCACGCCGACTTCGGCGCCGCGGCCGCCCGGTCGGCGGCGCTCGACGCGAGGGTCGAACGCGACGCCACCCGCGCGGGCGGCTCCCGGTACGCCGCCTTGTGCGCGCTCGCCCTGCGGCAGGCGTACGCGGGAACCGAACTGGTCAGCCGGAACGGGACACCGTGGGCGTTCCTCAAGGAGATCTCCAGCGACGGCAACATGTCCACGATCGACGTGACCTATCCGGCCATGCCCGTGTTCCTGTGGGCCGATCCGCAGTACCTGGGCCTGTTGCTGGCGCCCATCCTCGACTACGTGGAGAACCACGCCTACCCGAAGGTGTTCGCGCCGCACGACCTCGGCAGCCACTACCCGAACGCCGACGGGCACCTGGACGGCACCGGCGAGGAGGACATGCCGGTCGAGGAGTCGGCCAACATGATGATCATGACGGCCGCGTACCTGAGCCGGATCCCGGCCGCGGCGCGTACGGCCTATGCGACGGCGCACTACCCGATCCTCAAGCAGTGGGCCGATTATCTGGTCGGCAACGCCCTCGACCCGGACCTGCAGAACCAGACCGACGACTTCACCGGGTTCATCGCGCACAGCGTCAACCTGGCGCTGAAGGGCATCATCGGCATCGGCGCGATGAGCCAGGTGGCCGCCGCCGCCGGCCGGACCGCGGACGCGAGCCATTACCTGGCGGTCGCCCGCGACTACATCGGACAGTGGCAGCAGAAGGCGACCGACTCGTCCGGCAAACACCTCAAGCTCGCGTACGACGCCGACGGCACATGGAGCCTGAAGTACAACGGCTACGCCGACCGCGTTCTCCAGCTCGGTCTCGTGCCCGCCGCGGTGGCCCGCACCGAGGCCGAGTGGTACCTGTCCCGGGCGGCCACCGGCGGCGTGCCGCTGGACATCCGCCACGGCTACACCAAAGCCGACTGGGAGATGTGGACCGCCGCCTGGCTGGCCGACCACCGGGAGATCCGGGACCTGCTGATCGACGGCCTCTACACCTTCGCCGACACCACCGATCAGCGCGTGCCGATGACCGACTGGTACGACACGGTGACCACCCGGCAGAGCGGCTTCCAGGCCCGCCCGGTCGTCGGCGGCTTGTTCGCGCTGCTCACGGTCCACGCCGGGAACGGCTCCGGTGATCAGCCGGGCTGACGCCCCATAGTCCCGCCACCCGGGCGCTCCGCACGGCTTGCCGCGCGTAACCGAGAGCCGAGCGGGTATCAGGCGTTCATGCGTGTGGTCGTGGTCGGTGCGTCGGGCAATGTCGGGTCGGCGCTGGTCCGGCGGTTGCGCCAGGAGCCCGATGTCGAGATCGCGGGGGTGGCGCGCCGGTTGCCGCCGCCCGACGGGGTCGAGTGGCACCAGCACGACATCGGCGCCGTGGCCGTCGACGACCTGGCCGCCACCTTCCGGGGCGCCGACGCAGTGGTCCACCTGGCCTGGCAGATCCAGCCCAGCCACGACCAGCGGGCGCTGTACCGGACGAACGTGCTCGGCAGCCGTACGGTCATCGCCGCGGCCGTCGCGGCGGGGGTCGGGACGCTGGTCGTCGCCTCGTCACTGGGCGTCTACGCGCCGGGTCCGAAACAGGCGTACGTCACCGAGGACTGGCCCGCCACGGGCGTCATCGGATCCTCCTACAGCCGGCACAAGGTCCTGGTCGAGGGGCTGCTCGACCAGGTCGCGGCCGATCACCCGGCGCTGCGGGTGGTGCGGCTGCGGCCGGGCCTGATCTTCCAGCGGGCCAGTGCCACCGAGATCGGCCGGTACTTCGCCGGCCCGCTGCTGCCGGCCCGCCTGCTGCGGTTCGGCCGGATTCCGCTCATCCCGTCGAACCCGCGCCTGCGGGTGCAGGCCGTGCACGCCGACGACGTGGCCGAGGCGTACCTGCTGGCCTTGCGGGGCGACGCCCGCGGCGCCTACAACGTGGCCGCCGAACCGGTGCTGGACGCTGCGGTCGGGGCGCGGCTGTTCCACGGCGTCCAGGTTCCGGTGCCGGGCCCGCTGCTGCAGGCGGCGGCGTCGCTCACGTGGTCGCTGCGGCTGCAGCCGGTGGACGCGGGATGGGTCGAGCTCGGCCTGTCCGCTCCGCTGATGTCCACCGACCGGATCACCGAGGAGCTGGGCTGGCACCCCGTGCACGACGCCGAGTCGGCCCTGCTCGAGCTCGTGCGCGGGCTGGCCGACCGGGCCGGCGGGGACACGCCTCCGTTGTCCGCGGATCCGAGCAAGCCCGGCCGCGTCGGCGGGCTGGTCCGCGGCCGGCTGCCGGGAGTCGGCGACCCGTACTGAGTCCGCTTACCCACGCCCGGACGGGGTACCCGGCCACCATGACTGACGAGCAGCGACTGTCCCGCGACGCCGGGTCCGCCACCGATCAGCACGTGACCGGAAGCGGCGAGACCGGTGAGTTCATCACCGACCGGCTGCCGACAGCGGACACCCCGGCGAGCAGCGGAAGCAACGCGGGCATCAACGCGGTGCACGCCAATCGTGTGGACGACGACCCCGGCGCCGACGAGGAGGTGACCGGCTGAACTGCTCCGGCCCCTTTCCATCGGAGGCGAACAGGACAACGATTGGCCCGTCGCAGGTTCGGTCTAACGAGAGGACGAACCCCGGCTAAGGCGGGCAATGGTGACGGCGCGAGCGAGAGGTACCGGGTCCGAGGAGAACATCCGGCTACTCGGGCGGCGCGGGGAGTGCGTGACCCTGGACCGGATGCTGACCGCCGTACGCGCCGGGGAGAGCCGGGTCCTGGTGATCCACGGGCCGCCGGGGGTCGGTAAGTCCGCTCTGCTCGGGTACGCCCAGCACGCCGCCGTGGCACTGCGGGTACTCCGTGCGTCCGGCGTCGAGTCGGAGATGGAGCTCGCCTTCGCCGCCCTGCACCAGTTGTGCGCGCCGCTCCTGGACCTGCTGCCCCGACTGCCGGCGCCGCAACGGGCCGCGCTCGAGACCGTGCTCGGCCTGCGCGCCGGCCCGGCCCCCGACCGGTTCCTGGTCGGCCTGGCGGTGCTCGGACTGTTGTCGGAGGCGTCGGAGCAGGAACCGCTGCTGTGTGTGGTCGACGATGCCCAGTGGATGGACCGGGCCTCGGCCCAGACGCTGAGCTTCGTCGCCCGCCGGCTGTTGGCCGAGTCGGTGGCCCTGCTGTTCGGCACCCGCGACCGCGATCCGGCGCTGCTCGGACTCCCGGAGCTGCGCCTCGCCGGGCTCCGCGACGCCGACGCCCACGCCCTGCTCGACTCGGTCACCCATTCCGGGCTCGACCAACACATCCGCGACCGGATCGTGGCCGAGACCCGGGGCAACCCGCTCGCCCTGGTGGAACTCCCGCGCGGCCTGTCGGTCACCCAGATCGCCGGCGGGCTGGGCCTGCTACGGGCCGGCACGCTGCCGAGCCGGATCCAGGAGAGTTTCCTCAACCGGATCGGGGAGTTGCCCGCCGAGACGCGGCTGCTGCTGCTCATCGCCGCGGCCGAACCGGTCGGCGATCCGGCGCTGGTGTGGGGGGCGGCCGACCGGCTCGGTGTCACGCCGGCGACCGCGCTGGCCGAGGGCACGGACGGGCTGATGTCCATCCGGGAACGGGTGACCTTCCGGCACCCGCTGGTCCGGTCGGCCGTGTACCAGTCGGCCGGGCCCCGTGACCGCCGGGCCGTACACCTCGCGCTGGCCGAGGTCACCGACGAAACCACGGACCCGGACCGCCGGGCCTGGCACCTGGCGTCGGCTGCGACCGCGCCGGACGAGGCCGTTGCGGCCGAACTCGAGCGGTCGGCCGGACGGGCCCGGGGCCGCGGCGGTCTGGCCTCGGCGGCGGCCTTCCTGCAGCGGTCCGTGCAACTGACCACCGACGCGCCGCGCCGCGCGGAACGGGCGCTGGCCGCCGCCGACGCCACTTTGCAGGCCGGCGACATCGACACCGCCCGGCGTTTCGTCGACATCGCCACCCGGGACGCGCCGGACGAGTTCACCCGGGTGCGGGCGGACCTCATCCGCGGTCACATCGCGTTCTCCACCGGGCGTACCGGCGAGGCGCCGCAGGCCCTCCTGGCGGCAGCTCAGCGGCTGGAACCGTTCGACGCCGATCTCGCCCGCACCACCTACCTGCTCGCCTGGGGCGCGGCGATGACCGCCGGCGCCGGTGACGTCTTCGCCGCGATCTCCCGGGCGGTCCAGGCCCTGCCGCCCCGGGACGACCCGCCGCGGGCCGTCGACCTGATCCTCGAGGGGCTCGGACGGCAGTTCGCCGGGAGCCGCCCGGACGCCGTACGGGTTCTGCGGCGGGCCACCGCGGCGATGGCCGACCTGCCCGTCGAGGACGTGCTGACCTGGGGCTGGGTGGCCAACGGGGTACCGGTGTCGGTCTGGGACGACGTGGCCATGCGGGCGATCTCGGCCCGTCAAGTGGAGATGATCCGCGACGCGGGCGCGCTGACCCACCTGCCGCTCTACCTCACCGCCGCCGGCATGGCGACCTCGTTCAGCGGAGACCTGGTCGCGGCCCGGGTCATCGCGGCCGAGGCGGACACGGTCGCCGAGGCCCTCGAGTTGCCGATCTCGCCGTACACCCGGCTGCGGCTCACCGCCCTGCGCGGCCGGGAGCCGGACGCCTCGGCGCTGATCGCCGACGCGACCGCGCACGCCGAGGCGCGGGGCGAGGCGCTCGGCGTGACCATCGCCCAGTGGGCGGAGGCCGTGCTGGACAACGGCCTCAGCCGGTTCGGCCAGGCGATGGCCGCGGCCCAGGTCTGCACGCAGATCGCCGACCTGTGGATCTCGGTCTGGGCGCTCCCGGAACTCATCGAATCGGCCGCACGGGCGGGTGCGGCCGGGGTCGCCCGGGACGCGCTCGACCGGCTCACCGAGTCGGCCGGGCCGTGCGACACCGACTGGGCCCGGGGCACGCTCGCGCGCTGCCGGGCGCTGCTGGCCGGCGCCGCGGAGGCCGAGGAGCTCTACCGGTCGGCCATCGAGTGCTTCGGCCGCACCGAGTTGCGCCCGGACCTGGCCCGCGCGCACCTGCTGTACGGCGAGTGGCTGCGCCGGGACCGGCAGCGGATCGAGGCCCGGGAACACCTGCGGACCGCGTACGACCTGTTCGCCGCGATCGGCATGGAGGCCTTCGCCGAGCGCGCCCGCCGGGAACTTCTCGCCACCGGGGAGGCGGTCCGCAAGCGTACGGCCGAAGCCGCGGCCCGGGACGAGCTGACGCCGCAGGAGCGGCAGATCGCCACGCTGGTCCGCGAGGGCTTCTCCAATCCGGAGGTCGGCGCCCGCCTGTTCCTGAGCCCCCGGACGGTCGAGTGGCACCTGCGCAAGGTCTTCACCAAGCTCGGCGTGAGCTCCCGCCGCCAGCTGCGGGACGCCCTGCCCCGGGCCGGCCCCGAACCGGAACCCTGGAACCCCGGCGACCAGTGACTCTCCCTGGCGCGACCCGGTGGGCCGCCGCGCGAACCTGATGGTGCCGGGAGGCCGGCGTGAACGCGGGAGGACATCAGTCATGGACATGAAGCTCGAGGTGGTCGTGGTTCCGGTGTCGGACGTCGACCGAGCCAAACAGTTCTACACGGGACTGGGCTGGCGGCTCGACGCCGACAAAGCTCCGGACGCCGGCTTCCGGGTGGTTCAGGTGACCCCGCCGGGCTCGTCGGCCTCGGTCGTCTTCGGCACCTCGGTGACGGACCAGGCGCCGGGCACGGCCCAGGAGCTCCAGCTGGTCGTCAGCGACATCGACGCCGCCCACGACGAGCTCAAACGGAACGGCGCCGAACCCAGCGAGGTGTTCCACGACGCCGGGGGGATCTTCCACCACGGCGGTACGGACAACCGCGTGCCGGGAAAGTCCGCCCGCGGCAGTTACGGCTCGTTCCTGTCGTTCCAGGACCCGGACGGCAACGGCTGGCTGGTGCAGGAGGTCACCACCCGGCTGCCCGGCCGGGTCGACCCGGCCACCACCGCGTATGCCTCGACCCCCGACCTCGCCGCCGCCCTGCGCCGGGCCGCCGCCGCCCACGGCGAGCACGAGAAGCGGATCGGCGCCGCGGATCCCGACTGGCCGGACTGGTACGCGGACTACATGGTGCGCGAGCAGGCCGGCACCGAGCTCCCGCAGTAACGCGGTCATGTCCGATCACGCGCTGGACGGCGCGGTCGCGCTGGTGACCGGCGCCAGCAGCGGCATCGGCGCGGCCACGGCCCGCCGCCTGGCCCGCGAGGGCGCAGCGGTGGCGCTGGTCGCCCGCCGCCGCGACCGCCTGGTCGAGGTGGCGGACGCCGTCGCGAGCGCGGGCGGTCACGCGGTCGCGATCGAGGCCGACATCACCGAGCCCGAGCGGGCGTACGAGGCGGTGCAGGAGACCATGGAGCGGTTCGGCCGCCTCGACGTGCTCGTCAACAACGCCGGGGTCATGCTGCTCAACTCCGCGTTGCACGCCGGCGTGGCGGAATGGGAGCGGATGGTTGCGCTCAACGTGGGGGCGATGCTGCACGTCACCCACGCCGCCGTGCCGTACCTCATCGACGCGGCGTCGACATCGCCACGACAGGTCGCGGATCTGGTCAACGTCAGCTCGACCGCGGGCCGCGTCGCCCGGCCCGGCAGCAGTGTCTACAACCTGACCAAGTTCGGTCTCAACGGGTTCACCGAGTCGCTGCGGCAGGAACTGGTCGCCGAACGCGTCCGGGTGAGCGTGGTCGAGCCCGGCACCGTGGACACCGAGCTGGTGAGCCACCTCGGTGAGGCCGTCCGGGCGGCGGCCCGCCGGCACGTCGACGGGATCGAGGCGCTGCGGGCGGACGACGTCGCCGATGCCATCGCCTACATCGTCACCCGGGAACGCCGGGTGGCGGTCAACGAGATGCTGGTCCGGGCGGGCGACCAAACATGGTGACGTGCGAGGTCGCCGCGCCCGTCGGTCGTCAACCTACGGAAGCTGCCGGAGCACGGCGATGTCGGCGATGTCCTTGTCCCGCCACGGCCGGCCGTTGCGCAACGACGGATACTGCTCCTTCATCGCCAGCATCCCGGCGGCACTCATCACCGGCACCGGTGTGCCGTCCAGCGTTCCGGGGTCCGTACCGAAGGAACCGGCCGGGAAGATCCAGTCGGACCATCGGCCCAGCGGCTGGTAGAACGTCCCGTCCGCGGCCCGGTCGAAGCAGGCCGTGCTGAAGGCGACGCCGTCCCAGACGAACTCGCACGCCTCTTCCGGCGGCTGTGTGTCCAGCGCAGTGGAGCCGGCCGCCACCAGCGCCGCCCGGGAGTGGACGGCGTGCGTTCGCGGCACCCAGAATTCGATGTCGCCGTGGCGGCGGGTGATCCGCCCGATCCGGGCGTCGAGCCCCCAGCCGCCGAACAGCCACACCGGAATACCGGCTCCCGACAGGACGCCGAGCACGCGGTGGATGGTCTGGAGCTGACTCTGTGTCGTACTGTCCACTTCCGCAGCCTAGAGCGGGCCGCCGGGGGCAACGGGTGCGCCGTATGCTCGTCGTCGTCACGCCGGGAGGCAGGAGAGACGTGCTGGTACCGAACGTCGGGCCATCGAGCCTGCTGGCTGCAGGCTTCGTCCTGGTGGTGCTGGGCCTGGCGGCGCTGATCCTGGCGCCCCGGGCGAGCCACCGGCCGCGCCGGCCTGTCCGTCGCCGCGCGGATCCAGCCATCGCCGCCGAGACGATTCTGCTGCGCCGGCTCACCACGGCGGAGATCAGCCGGCGCGAGTACCGCGAGCAGATCGAGCAGCTGGCCGCGCGGGCGGCGGAATGATCGGCACGCGCCGGCACGGCCCGGCTTGCTTCCCGGTGTCGTGCTTCCCGGTGTCGTGCTTCCCGGTCTCGTGCTTCCCGGTCTCGTGCTTCCCGGTGTTGTGCTTCCGGGTGTCGTGCTGGAGGTCGGCACCCGGTTCACCGCGCTGACCGGCCCTGCGCCGGCCTACTGGCCGAAGTAGTAGCCGGCGTCGAGGTCGGCGATCAGGCCCGGGTGCTCCGGTTTCCACCCGAGCAGGTGCTGGGTCGCCTCGCTCGAGACGACGGTGTCGGTGCCGAAGAACATGCCCATCCAGCCGAAGTGCTCGGCCGCGCGGCCGGCCGGGATGGACTCGACCGGCAGGCCGAGGCCGCGGCCGATCGCTTCGGCGATGTCCCGGGTGGGCACGCCCTCCTCGGCCACGGCGTGCACGTTCGTGCCGGCCGGGGCGCTGTGCAGCGCCAGCCGGACGAGGTGGGCGGCGTCGAGGCGGTGCACCGCCGGCCAGCGGGCGCTGCCGTCCGCGACGTAACCGGACACACCCTTCTCCCGGGCGATGCCCGCGATGACCGCGATGAACCCGTGGTCACCCTGGCCGTGCACGGTGGGGGCGAAACGCAGGACGATCGTACGGACGCCCTGCGGGACGAACGACAGTGCGAGGTCGGCGTTGGCGGCCCGCGGGTGTGCGCCCGGTGCCGGCATGTCCTGTTCGGTCACGACACGGCCGGAGCCCAGGCCGATCACCCCGGACGCGAGCGCGAACGGCCGGTCGGTGCCGGCCAGGGCGCCGCCGATCGTCTCGATCGCCGCCCGGTCGGTGGCGGCCGCGTCGGCCATCCGGGAGAAGTCGTGGTTGTAGCCGAGGTGGACCACGCCGTCGGACGCGGCGGCCGCGTCCCGCATCGTGTCCAGGTCGTCCAGACTGCCGCGGACCACCTCGGCGCCGAGCCCGGCGATGGTGGCGGCCGCGGCGTCGGAGCGGGCCAGGCCGATGACCTGCTGTCCGGCGCCGAGCAGTTCGCGGGTGACGGCCGAGCCGATCCAGCCGCTCGCGCCGGTGATGAAGATGGCCATGCGGAACCTCCTGCTGATGTCACCTGATGACATCACCGTAGCACGCGTGATGTCACACGATGACATGACTAGAATCACCAGCATGGCGCGGTGGGAGGGGGATGCGGCCGGGCGGCTGCGCGAGGCCGCCATGCGGCTGTACGTCGAGCAGGGGTACGAGCAGACCACCGTGGCCGAGATCGCCGCCCAGGCCGGGGTCACCGCCCGCACCTTCTTCCGTCACTTCACCGACAAGCGCGAGGTGCTCTTCGCCGGCGCGTCCACGCTGCGCGACGGCGTCATGCGGGCACTCGAGGCGGCACCCGCCGACGCCACCCCGAGGCAGGTCGTCGCCGCTGCCCTCGAGGCCGCCGGCACCATGCTCGGGCAGCACCGCGAGAACTCGCGCCTCCGGCAGACCGTCATCGACGCCAACGACGAACTGCGGGAGCGCGAACTGATCAAGATGGCCACCATGGCCGCCGCGATGGCGGCCGGCCTGCGGGAGCGCGGCGTCGCCGAACCCGACGCGACACTGGCCGCCGAGGCGGGCACGGTCGTGCTCCGGGTCGCCTTCGAGGCGTGGGTCGCCGCCCGCGACGACGCCACCCTGAACGACTACCTGCGGGACGCCTTCCACCGCCTCGACGCGATCACCAGGCAACGCGTCTGAGATCGGCGGGCGCCCCGGAGCCGTGTCAGCCGGGCCGGCCCGGGCCGTCCGGCAGCGCGCGCGTTCCAGCTCGCTCGGCGAACGTCTTGGCGCGTCGGTCCTTCCGCCGGAGCCCGGTCTGCTCAGAGTCTTGCCCCGGTGCGCGACCCTATGCGCCCGGGCCGCCCGGGCCGCCCGGGCCGCCCGGGTCGGTCAGCCGGTCGGCGTGAGGCGGAGGATCGGAATCGTGCGGCTGGTCTTCTTCGAATAGCCGGCGAACCGCGGCTGGGCGGCGACGATGCGCTGCCAGGCCGCTTGGCGGCGCTCGCCGGACAGCTCCTCCACGGTGACCGGCCGGGTGGCGCCGCCGAACTCCACCTCCACCTGGCTGGGGTGAGCGCGCAGGTTGTGGTACCAGTTCGGCTGCTGGGCCGAACCGCCGTTGGAGGCCACGATCAGCCACGCGTCCTCCCCGTCGGCGAAGCGGGCCACCGGTGACACGCGTTTCTGGCCGCTCTTCGCGCCCACAGTGGTCAGGTAGAGCAGGTCCATGCCGCTGAAGCGGTCGCCGCTGCGGCGATGAATCTTGATCATCAAGTTCTTCACGAAACCCATGCCCGGCAGCGTCCCACACTTGGCCGGCGATTTCTCTGGTCTGTCCGCCGGGCCCAGCCGGCCGTCGCGCGCGATACGGTCAGGACGACGACGGACGGACGGGCGGAGGGGCGAGCATGGGATCGATGACGCCGCTGGGCGCGGTGGTGCGAGGACTGCTGGCCGGGGCGGTGGGCACCCTGGCCATGGACACGCTGCTGTACGTGCGGTACCGGCGCGGCGGCGGCCAGGAGGGTTTCCGGCAGTGGGAGTTCTCGGGTGACGTGTCGAGCTGGGACGACGCGCCCGCGCCGGCCCAGGTCGGCCGCCGGCTGTTCGAGGGCCTGTTCCAGCGCAAGCTGCCGGACTCGAGCGCCCGGCTGGTCAACAACATCACCCACTGGGCGTACGGCATCAGCGCAGCGGGCGCCTACGGCCTGCTCGCCGGCTCGTTGCCGCGGACGCGGATCGGTTACGGCCCGGTGTTCGGCGCCGGCGTCTGGGGGACCGGCTACGTGGTGCTGCCGCAGGCCGGCCTGTACAAGCAGATCTGGGAGTACGACCGGGTCACGCTGGCCAAGGACCTCTCCGCCCACCTGCTGTTCGGAACGACCACGGCGGCCACCTTCAAAGTCCTGGGCGGCTGAGACCCGGGGCTACGACGGTAGGTCGGCCAGGATCTGCCGGGCCCGCGCCGCGTCGGCCGCCGCCACCAACACCCGGACGCCGTCCTGCTGAAGGGAGGCGATCTCGCCGCCGGCGTCGTCCGCGATGATCGCGGCGCCGATGCCCTCGCTCTGCAGCAGCCCGACGACCAGATCACCCTCGGCCCGGGTGGGCACGCTGGCCACGACCTCGGGCGCATTTTCGTTCGTCACGACCACGGACCCTACTGGTCTTCGCGTCCGGTCCGACACCCCGGGAAGCGCTCAGGCGGGCTTCTTGTCGTATCCGTGGAAGGCCGACAGGTCCCCGGCCTCCCACGCCTCGCGCAACCCCGGCGTGCTCAGGTCCCAGTCGGGCCTGCTCTGAGCCATCGCCGCGCGCAGGTCCTGCCAGAGCTCGTACACCGACGGCCGGCCCCAGAACCAGTACCCGTTGTAGATGCTGTGCACCACCAGTCCGGGCTTGAGGACCAGCGTGTGCGGGACCATCGGGTTGTGCTCGGGGTCGGTGTACTCCTGGATGTCCAGATCCCGCTGGACGGTCCGGCCCGGGTCGGAGAGGAACGGCCAGTACGCGCCGACCGACGCGCGGAACTCCTGCGACGTGTGGTGCTCGTCGGTGGAGATGGTCACGATCTTGGTGTACGCGACCGCGATCTTGGCCTGCAGCACCGTGGCGATCTCCAGGTGCTGCTGGTGTTCCTTCGGGCAGTAGTGGCCGCGGGCCAGGGTGACGATCATCGGGTCGTCGCCCTGGATCTCACTGAGCGTCCGGACGGTGTTGGTGTGATCGGGCAGCGCGTAGTCCGGGAAGAGGGCGCCGGGAACGATGTCAGCTCGCATGGACTCCGGTCTACCGGCTGCCGCCGCGGCGGGGAACCCCGGGCCGTGGTGCCGGGCGACACACCAGGGACTTACCCCGGTGCGAGGCCGGCCCGCCGGGCGCGAGGGTGACGTTCATGCGAACGGAATTCGACGAGCGTGCTGATCGACGTCGTCCTCCGGCATTGCGCGAGTTGGGGGGCCGGTCGTGACCGCCGTCGCCGTCCCGGGCGGGATCCGGCTGCGCAGCCGAGCCGGCGCGGCGCTGATCACCGCCACCGTGCTGGCCTCGATGGCCGGCTTCCTCGACGCGAGCGTGGTGAACGTGGCCATCCCGGCGATCGGCCGGGATCTGGGGGCGGGCGTCGTCGCTCTCCAGTGGACGCTCACCGGCTATCTGCTCACCGCGGCCGCCCTGCTGCTGGTGGCCGGCGCCTTCGCCGACAAGTTCGGGCGGCGCCGGGTCCTGGTCGCCGGCCTGGCCGTGATGCTCGTCGCGTCCGTGCTGTGCGCGGTCGCGCCCTCGGCCGGAGTGCTGATCGCGGCCCGGGTGGTCCAGGGCGCCGGTGCCGCGCTGGTCGTGCCGAGCAGCCTGGCGCTGCTCAACGGCACCCTGGCGACCGCGGACCGGGCGCCCGGGATCGGCGTCTGGGCCGGGCTGTCCTCGCTCGGCGGGTTGCTGATCGGCCCGTTCGCGGGCGGCTGGCTGGTCGACCACGCCTCCTGGCGGGCCGTCTTCCTGCTCAACATCCCGATCATCGCCGGTTCGCTGCTGGCGCTGATCGGAGTTCCGCCGTCGCATGCCACCGGCGGCCGGCTGTCCATCGACGTCGCCGGCGCGGTCCTGGCCGTGCTCGGCCTGGGTGGCCTGATCGACGCGCTGACCACCGGGCCCGTGCACGGGTGGGCGCAACCACGGGTGATCATCGGCCTGGTCGTCGGCGTGGGCGGGCTGCTCGCCCTCGTGCCGGTGGAGCGGCGGGTCCGGGCGCCGATGCTCAAGTTGTCGCTGTTCGCGTCCCGCCAGTTCAGCGCGATCAACGTGGCCACCGTGGTGTTCTACGGGGCGCTGGCCGCCGCCGGGTATCTGCTCGTGCTGCACTGTGAGCTCACCCTCGGCTGGTCGGCGACGAAGGCCGGATCGGTGCAGATCCCGGCGTCGGCGGTGTTCCTGGCACTGTCCCCGATCAGCGGGGTGCTGGTGCGGCGGCTCGGCCCGCGTGCCCTGATGACGGCCGGAATCACCTGCGTCGCGGTCGCCTTCGCCTGGCTGGCGGTCGTCCGGGGCGCCTACGCCGTCGCCATCCTGCCGGCCGTCCTGCTGTGGGGGGCCGGGCTCGGGCTCACCGTGACCCCACTGACCGCGGCCGTGCTGGCCGCGGTCGGCGACGACGACCTGGGCGAGGCGTCGGCGATCAGCGACGTCGCCTCCCGGCTGGGCGGCGCGGTGCTCACGGCGCTGGTCCCGGTGCTGATCGGGGTGCACGCCGGGCAGGGGCTGAGCGGCGCGCTGGCCGGCGGGTACCGGGTCGCGATGGTCACTCTGGCCGTGCTGTGCGTGGTGGCCGCGGCGATCTCAGCCGTCTTCGTCCGGGCCGGGCAACGGGCCGGCATGCCCGCCCCGGCCCGTTTCGCCGCACCCGCGCCCTACCACGGGTGCGCCCTGCCGGTCGTCCATTCCCCGTCGTCCGCGCCCGGTCGTCCGCGCCCGGTCGTCCATCCCTGAAGGGCTCCGTCGTGACCAGCACCCTGCTCGACCAGACCGTCGTCGTTCTCGGCGGCAGCGCCGGCATCGGCCTCGCCACCGCCCGGGCGGCCCGGGCCGGAGGTGCGGCGGTCGTCATCACCGGCCGCGATCCGGATCGGCTCGGTCAGGCGGCCAAGGAGGTCGGCGCGGCCGGCCACGCCGCCTTCGACGCCACCGACACCGATCGGCTCCGCGAGTTCTTCCGCGGCCGGCCGGCCCCGATCGATCACGTCCTGGTCGGCGGCGCGGGCCCGTTCTACGCGCCGCTGCGCGAGATGGACACCGCCGAGGCCGTCCGGCACCTGGCCGGGCACGTACGGCAGACCCTCGAGGTGGCCCAGCTGGCGGCCACGGCCGTACGGCCCGGGGGTTCGCTGGTCTTCATCGGCGGGACCGGCGGCCGGCGCCCGGCCGTCGGGCTCAGCGTCGTGTCGCTGATCACCGTGGGCATGCCGGCGCTGGTGAAGAACCTGGCCCTCGAACTCGCTCCCATCCGGGTCAACCTGGTCGCACCCGGGTTCGTGGACACTCCGCTGTCGGCGTCGCTGCTCGGCGACGGCCTGGACGCGCGACGCGCCCAGCTGCGCGAGACCCTGCCGATCCGCCGCGTGATCGGGCCGGACGACGTGGCCGCGCTGGTCCTGCACCTGATGGTCAACACGGCGCTGACCGGCGGGACGTACGATGTGGACGGAGGACAGCAGATCGTCTGAGTCAGTCCAGCCCGTCGTACGTCCAGTGCAGGGTGGATGTCCCCGCCGGCGTCCCGTCGTCGTAGACCGTGCGCGTCACGCGGACGCCGAAACCGCCCTCGGCGCCCGACGGTTGGCGCGGGCCGGTGGTCGAGACGACCCTGCGGGCGCCGGTGTGGCCGTACAGGGCGACCGTCAGCGACGTGCCGGTGTAGCTGGTCCGGATCACCACCGGCGCCGATGTGGTGTTGCGGAAGACGTTGTCGATGGCCCGCCAGTCGAGTGTCGCCTCCCGGCCGGGCGGGTACCGCGAGATGTACTTGCTGTGTGGCTGGTGGGTGAGGCTGGGCAGGCCGGCGAACCACACGGCGTTGAACAACGTGGTCGAGAACTGCGAGACGCCGCCGCCGATCTGGTTCTCGAGTTCGCCCTCGTTGATGGCCGGCGCGGACACGAACCCCTTGGCCGTGGTCCGCTCGCCGACCCGGTCGTTGAGCGAGAACGTGTGGCCCGGCGCGACCACGGTGCCGTTCACGATCGTCGCGATCCGGTGGATGTTGGTCACCCGGGGCGCGCAGCAGGGGTGGTACGTGGTGAACGTCCCGATGAGCTGGTCGACCCCGGCCAGGCCGGCCGGCTCGGTGGCGGAGGCGACCGTGGTGCCGGGGACGGTGGCGGCGGTGCGGCCCGAGCGTACGGCCTCCTCCACCGGTGGGCCCGCCGTCGCGGCGTCGAGCTTCCAGCCGGCCCTCCCGGCGTTCCGGTCGACGCCCCGGCCGGACGCGGTCCACGACGCGTCTCCCTTGCCGTCCAGCCGGACCGTGGGCGCGCTCAGCTCGACCACGGTGTCCGTGGCCGCCCGCTGGTGCGTGGCCAGCGCCTCCGCCAGCCGGGCCGAGTCGACGGTGACCACCGCCGGCAGCGCCGCCCCGGCACCGGCGAACGCCGCCCGGACGGTCGCGTCGACGTCGAGCGCGATGCCCGCGGCGGCCGGGTCGAGCGGGAACGTCACGTCCGCCCCGGTCACGGTGACCGTGACCGGCCGGGTGACGCGCGCCCGGACCGCCGACTCGACCGCGGCCCGGACTCTCGCCTTGTCCAGCCCGCCGACGGCGACGCCGGCCATCGTGCGACCGGGCGGGACGACCGCGGGCCGGTTCGTCATCACCACCGCGGCGACCACGCCGATCGCGATCACCACCACGGCGGCCACGATCCAGATCCAGAGGCGGCGGTACGACCGGCGGGGCCCGGCCGGGTACACGGTCCCCGGCCCGGGGGCGTCGGCACGGGCGGTGTCCATGTCTGTCGGCCCCTCACCGGTCGGCGCGTCGTGATGAGGAGAATCATGAACTGTGACGCCGCCACGGGCAGCGGTGCTGATCACACCGTCCGCGTCGATTCGGGAGCGGTTCCGTCCGGTCAGGTCTGCCGGGCGGCGATCTCGCGGCCGGGACGGACGTTCTCGCCGGCGGCCTGTTCGTCCTCGTCCGCGTCCTCGTCGTCGATCCAGTTGCGGCGGAACCAGGGCATCGCCGCCCAGAAGGCCAGGAAGAACGCCGCCGTGATGGAGGTGAAGATCACCGCGCCCCGAAGATGGAAGAGATAGTCGGTGATCAGCAGGACGCTGGCCACCATCGACAGCAGCATGAACCCGAGCCCGCTGGTGAGCATGCGGTGCCCGTACCGCACGAGCTCGGGTTTGCGGCCCTGGCGGAACAACGCCCGGTGGAACGCCACCGGCGCGATGATCAGGGCGGCGGAGAATGCCGCCGCGAGCAACGCGACGACGTACACGTCCTTCTGGAAGGCCGATGTCTTCGGGAAGCCGTTGCTGAACGGCAGGGTCAGCAGGAAGGCGAACAGGATCTGCACGCCGGTCTGCGCCACCCGCAGTTCTTGCAGCAGGTCGGCGAAGTTGCGGTCCCAGCGCTGCTTGCGGGTCTCGCCCCGTAGTGACCCGTCCACCGGATCATTCTGCCAACGCGCGGACGAGTTCGTCCTTGGTCATCGCCGAGCGGCCGGCGATGCCCTTCTTCTTGGCCTCGGCGTACAGCTGGGCCTTCGATCGCTGTTTGTCCGAGGACTTGCGACCGGCGGACGGCTTGCCCAGGTCCTGCCAGCGGGTCTCGGACAGCTCGACGCCGTACTTCTTGGCGGCCTTGGTGATGCGTCGGAACGCCTCGTCACGCTCGGCGTCGGAGACGTCCCGGACCTGGTCGAAGCGGGCGATGGCGTTGCGGACGTGGCGGGCGTCGTTGAGTGGTTCCTTCCGGACGCGGGGGAATGCGAACGTGTTGTCCGGCATCGCATTGCGCTCTTCGGCGTCCAGTACGTCGTTCTTCCGGCTGGCCATGACGTCCGCGTACCCAGTCGCCACCCGGATTAACCCCGCCGAGATCCCCCCGCCCGGTGCCGGGGGAATCTCGGCGGGGACTGCGTCTCCGGTGCCGGCAATTCTCCGACCGTTACGGCTTGAGGACCACCTTGATGCAGCCGTCCTCCTTGTTCTTGAAGATGTCGTACGCGTGCGGAGCGTCCTCGAGCGGAAGCCGGTGCGTGGTCAGGTCGTCCACCCCCAGCGGGTCGTCGTCGCCGGTCAGCAGCGGCATGATGTCGTCGACCCAGCGCTTGACGTGAGCCTGACCCATGCGCAGGGTCACGCCCTTGTCGAACAGGTCCATCATCGGGAACGGGTCGGCCTCGCCGCCGTAGACGCCGATGATGGAAATCGTGCCGGCCCGGCGGACACTGGCGAACGCGGTGCGCAGCGCGGCCATCCGGTCGACGCCGAAGGTCTCGGTCGCCTTGCGGGCGATGGCGTCCGGCAGCATCCCGGCGGCCTTCATCGCCGCCGACTGGAACGGCGTCCCGTGAGCCTCCATGCCGACCGCCTCGATCACCGAGTCGGCGCCCCGGCCGTCGGTGACGTCCAGGACCGCGTCCGGGATGTCGTCGATGGTGTCGAAGTTCAGCACCTCGATGCCGTGCCGTTCGGCCATGGCGATGCGCTCCGGCACGTCGTCCACCGCGATGACGCGTTCCGCGCCGAGGTGGCGGGCGATCCGGGCGCACATCTGCCCGATCGGCCCGAGCCCGGTGACCAGCACCGTGTCGCCGACCTGGATGTCCGCGTACTTCGCCGCCTGCCACGAGGTGGTGAGCACGTCGGACAGGAAGAGGTACCGCTCGTCGGGGTGGCCGTCCGGAACCGGGATCGGACCGAAGTGGGCCTGCGGGACGCGCAAGAACTCGGCCTGACCGCCCGGAACCTGCCCGTACAGCTTGGTGTACCCGAACAGCGACGCACCCTTGCCCTGCGACGTCACCTGGGTGGTCTCGCACTGGGCGAAGAACCCGCGGGAACACATCCAGCAGTGCCCGCACGAGATGTTGAAGGGAATCACCACGCGGTCACCCGGCTTGATGTGCGCAACCTCGGGCCCGACCTCCTCGACGATGCCCATCGGCTCGTGCCCGAGCACGTCACCCTTGTCCAGATACATGCCCAGGACGTCGTACAGGTGCAGGTCCGAGCCACAGATCGCGGTGGACGTCATCCGGACGATCGCGTCGGTCGGATCAATGATCTTCGGGTCGGGCACGGTCTCCACCGAGACCTTGCCGGTGCCCTGCCATGTCAGCGCTCGCATGCTGCCCCAATGCCCGGGATACGCGCCGGTATGCGCGATTGATCGGCGGATTCGGGGGCATGCGGCGACCATGACTGACTTTGCTGTGGTGACGGGTGCGTCCAGTGGGATCGGCTTCGAACTGGCCCGCCAGTTCGTCGACCACGACTACGACGTGCTGATCGTCGCCGAGGATGCGGGAATCCACGAAGCGGCGGGCAAGCTCGGGCCGAACGTCCAGGCCGTACGGGCGGACCTGGCCACGTACGAGGGCTGCGAGGAGGTGTACCGCGCGGTCATCGGCGCCGGGCGGCAGCTGGACGCGGTGGCCCTCAACGCCGGGCGGGGCATCGGCGGCGACTTCGTCCGGGAGACCGACATGATGGAGGAGCTCAACGTCATCGACGTCAACGTGACCTCCACCGTGCACCTCGCCAAGCGCCTGCTGCCGGAGATGCTGGAGAACGGCGGCCAGGTGCTGTTCACGTCGTCCATCGCGTCGATGATGCCGGGCACCTACCAGGCCGTCTACAACGCGTCCAAGTCGTTCGTGCAGTCGTTCGCCGAGGCGTTGCGGGCCGAGCTGAAGGACACCGGCATCTCCGTGACGGCCATGATGCCCGGCCCGACCGACACGAACTTCTTCCACCGCGCCGAGATGGACGACACGAAGATCGGTAGCTCCAAGAAGGACGACCCGGCGGTCGTGGCCAAGCAGGGCTTCGAGGCGATGATGAAGGGCAAGGAGAAGGTCGTCGCCGGCTCGGCCAAGACCAAGATCCAGGGTGCGGCCTCGAAGGTGATGCCGGACACCGCGAAGGCCGGCATGCACCGGCGGATGGCCGAGCCGGGTTCCGGCACCGACGAGTCGTGACCGGGCGGCTGCGCTCGCCGGTCCCACCGGGCAGCGGGCGCGGCTCACGACGTCAGCTCCGGGTGGCGATGGCGGCGAGCCGGGGCAGCAGCCAGGGGGCGATGATCCGCTGGACGCCGGCCGGGGTGTAGTGCAGCCCGTCGCTGCGGATCCGCAGACCGTGCACGGACGTGGTGAACTTGCCGTCCGGGCAGACGAGCGGATCGATGTCGAGGACGGTGACCTGGCCGGGACGCCGGGCGGCCTCGGCCCGGAGCAACTGGTTCCAGGCGTCCACCCGTGCCGGCTGATCCTCGGGGTAGAGGCTGCCGTCCGGCTTCTCCGCCCGGTGCGTGTACGCCGCGGTGAGCAGCACGACCGCCGCCCCCCGGGACCCGGCGATCGACACCGCCTGGTCCAGCTGGGCGCTCAGGTACGCGTCGTACGCCGGGTCGCCGACATGCTGATAACGGCCTTGGTATCGGCGGTCCATCAGCTCCCAGCGGTTCAGCTCGATCACGCTGACGTCGGGGTTGTCGGCGATGACGGCGTTGCGCCAGCGATGGGCTCACTCGGTGCACCCGGGGTAGTTGGTGTGCGGCGAGCCCAGCTCGAGAATGTCCGGGAGCGTGGCGATGCCGCAGCCCTGGATGGCCCGGTCGCTCGTCCACAATCCTGGATGCGGGGGCAGATAGGTGCCGATGACCCAGGAGACCGAGTCGCCGAGGAACGTCACCCGTGGATCGGGCCCGGCCGAGGAGGGCCGGCCGGGCCGGTCGATCGGGGGCGTCGGCCCGGCCCCGGCCCGGCTCCTGGTCGGAGCCGGAACGGCCGGGATGAGGACCGGAGCCGGGGCCGCGGCCGGGGTCGCGTCCGCCGCGGGCGGCGGCACGGTCACCGCGCCGATCGCCACCGCCGTCAGCCCGATCGCGCCGGCGGTGACCACGGCCGGCATCCGCCGGGGCAGCCGGCGCTCGAGTACGCCGCGCCGGACGGGTTGCTCGATCAGGTAGTAGCTGAGCAGTGCCAGGGCCAGCGTGCCGGCCAGCCGGACCGCGAACAGCGGCCAGCGGGAGAGGCCGGTGGCGTCGGTGGTCACGAAGGTGAACAGCGGCCAGTGCCAGAGGTAGACGCCGTACGAGATGCGGCCCAGCCCGACCAGCGGCGGCAGACTCAGGGCGCGGCTGAGCACGGATCCAGGGCTGGTCACCGTGTGGGCGATCACGGCCGCGGTGGCGAGCGCGGCCACGGTGAGGCCGCCGCGGTACATCCAGGCCGCCTCGTCCGACCCGTAGTGCCAGAGCCCGGCCGTGACGGCCACGCCGGCCCATCCGGCCACACCCGGGACCGGTCGCCGCCGGGTCCGGGCGGTCGGCCGGCGTACCAGGAGCGCGGCCAGGGCGGCGCCGATCAGCAGGGCCTGGGCTCGCGTGTCGGTGCCGTAATACGCACGGGCCATCGCGTCGGGACGGTACAGCCGGGCGCACAGCACGGCCGAGACGACCGCGCCGGCCGCGCAGACCACGGCCAGCACCCAGCGGGCCCGGCCGATGCGCCACCAGGCCGTCAGTCCGAGGATCAGCAGCGGCCAGAGAAGATAGAACTGTTCCTCGATGCCCAGCGACCAGGCGTGCTGCAGCGGCGAGGGAGCGGCGGTGGCGGCCACGTATCCGGTGCCCCGGAAGATCATCCGCCAGTTCGCCACGTACGCCACCGTGGCGTACGCGTCCGTGCGGAGCAGCCGCAGCGCGTCGCTGTCCAGCCGGTAGTGCCCGGCCACCACCGTGGCCACGACCACTACCAGCAGCGCGGGCAACAGTCGCCGGGCCCGCCGGACCCAGAACCGGCCGACCGCGATCCGCCCGTACCGCTGACGTTCGGCCAGCAATAACGACGTGATCAGGAAGCCGGACAGCACGAAGAAGGCATCCACCCCCAGGAAGCCGCCGGCCAGACCGGCGAGTCCGGCGTGGAACAGCAGGACGGCCACCACCGCGCACGCCCGGATGCCGTCGAGCGGCCGGCTGTGCCCGATGAGTGGTCCGGCCGATTCAGGCGGGGGTGCAGTGGTCATGCGTCATTGCCGGTCACGCTCGCTTCCACGGAAAGAGTTGGGCGCGACTACCTACAATGGTGGCGATCATGCATCGCGGCAAGGTTCCGGTTCGCGGGCGTCCCGGCGAGTTCCCAAACCGAGTTCCGAAACCAGGCCACCGGCGGCGGGTCACTTGTCGGGCGCGGGCGCGAACACCTCGGCCGGGTCGGGCGCGCCGTCCTCCCGGCGGCCCAGGGCGAGCACCTCGTCGCCCGCTTCCAACCGGGTGTCCCGGCCGACCGGGACGAGCCGCCCGGCCCGGCTCACCAGGCTGATCCAGAGGTCCTCACCGAGGGCCAGGTCGCCGATGGCGGTGCCGTCGGCGGCCGATCCCGCACCGACCCGGAAGCGTTGCAGGCCGGTCGGGCGTTCCCGGAAACGCAGGCCCAGGGCCCAGGGCTCGAGTTCGGCGGTGCGCATCGGCACCCGGGCCCAGCGGGCCACCAGCGGGGTCAGGCCGCCCTGGACGACGACGGAGAAGGCCACCACGACGAACACGATTTCGTACATCCGCTCGGCGCCGGCGACGCCCGAGGTGAAGGCGAAGGTGCCCAGCAGAATGGGCACCGCGCCCTTGAGACCCGCCCACAGGACGAACACCCGCTCGCCGAGCCGCAGCCGGATCGGCGCCAGCACCAGGCCGACGAAGACCGGCCGGATCACCAGCGTCAGCACCACCGCGATCAGCAGGCCCGGCCAGAGCGCGTCGACGCGGTTGAGCGCCCGCAGCGACACGGTCAGTCCGAGGACCACGAACGCCACGATCTCGGCCAGGCTGGCGGCGGCCGAGTGGAACCGCTCGATCTCCCGCTTGTACGGGGCGTTGGCGTCGCCGATGACGATGCCGGCCACGAACACGGCGAGGAATCCGGAACCGTGGGCGACGGTGGCGGCGCCGTACACGACACCCGCGAAGGCCAGCGTGCGCAGCGGGTACAGCCCCTCGCTCGGCAGCGGCACGCGCCGGATGAACCAGCGCAGCAGAAACCCGGCGGCCAGGCCGATCGGGGCGCCGATCAGGATCTGCCGGCCGAACTCGAGCACGCCGGTCCCGGCGGCCGCGGCGCCGCTCATTCCGGTCGTGGTGACGAGCGCGACCATGAGCGCGATGCCGACCGGGTCGTTGGCGCCCGACTCACCTTCCAGCAGCACTCCCGTGCGGCCGACCACCTCCCGCCGGCCGAGGACGGCGAAGACCACGGCCGGGTCGGTCGGGGACAGCGCCGTACCCAGCAGCAGCGCCGCCGGCCAGCTGAACCCCAGGCCGTAGTGGGCCAGCGCGGCGACGCCGGCCGCGGTGACCACGGTTCCGGCGATCCCGAGCCACAGCACGGCCCCGACGGCCGGGCGCAGGCGGCGCCAGCCGATGTGCATGCCGCCGTCGAACAGGATGAGGACGAGCGCCCCGGTCACGATGCTCTGCACCGCGGACACGCTCATCGAGCCCAGCGCGGGGAACACGTCGGACACCACGGCCGCACCGATCAGGAACAGCGCCGGGGCCGGGACCCGGATCCGGTCGCCGATCCGATTGGAGAGGATCGCCGCCAGGGCGGCCAGCGAGACCCCGAGCACCTGCCAGCCGAACGTCTGCACGTTTTCCACGGACGCCGGTTTACCACGTGCCGGCGCGGCCCACGCCCGACACGGCCGCGGGCGGCCCTCGCCGGTCGTCATGCGGCAAGTCACCCGGTGTGTCTCGAGCAAGGAGGGCGGCCCGCTCAGAGGGGCCGTGGATGTCCCGGGCCACGGCGCGCGCCCGGTCCGGATCGGGCTCGGACTGATCAAGGGCACCGGCGCGCCCAAGGCGGCCGAGCCGAACATGGCGGCCGCCGCCCCGGTCTCGACGGCCAAGCCCCGCCCGATCGGCGGCGGAAACGGGTTCTCATGACGATTTGTTGCCCGGTTCCTTGGTGCGCGTCTCGAACTCGCTGTGCCCGTTGGGACACTGCGGAATCTTGTGGCCCTGCTGCGCGTGGACCTTCTCGTGGCATGTGGCGCAGTGGAAATCCCCGGTCTTCTGCGCCTTCTCGCCGGCGTGTGCGGCCATCGTCTCTCCCTCCATCCCCGGCGGCCCGGCAGCGTCGAACCGTACGTCCGGGCCGCCTACCCCGTACGTCCGGCCTGTAACGGTCCGCGGAGGGCCGTTCCGGCGCCGCGGCGTGTTAGAGGCCCGGATGCCGGGGTAGCCCTCCTCCGCGACGGAGAGGTGACCATGAACGACATGATCGGCGCGCGTCTGTCCCGCCGCGAGGACGCCCGGCTGGTTCGCGGCGCCGGGGGCTACGTCGGTGACCGGCGCGTCGCCGGGTGTCTGGAGGCGGTCTTCGTGCGTAGCGAGGTCGCGCACGGCGAGCTGCGCGCGGTCGACCTCCGGGCCGTCCGCGAGGTGCCGGGGGTGGTGGCGGCCTGGGCGCACGCCGATCTGCCGTACCTGCCCGACACGCCACCCATGATGGATGCCGAGCCGGCACGGGACCGGCCGTGGCCGCCCCTGGCGACCGGCCGGGTCCGTCACGCCGGCCAGCCGATCGCCATCGTGCTCGCCGGGGACCGGTACCTGGCGGAGGACGGCCGGGACGCGGCGCGGGTGTCCATCGAACCGTTGCCGGTGCTGCTGGACCCCACCGAGGCGGCGGCCGCCGACGTCCGGCTGTTCGCCGGAGTGGAGAACGTGGCCGCGCAGAAGGAGTTCGGCGAGCCGATCGACGACGCGGTGTGGCAGCGGGCGGCCGTGGTCGTCGAGGCGGCCTACCGGCAGCAGCGGCTCGCACACACGTACCTGGAGGCCCGGGCGATCCTGGTGGAGCCGCACGCCGACGGCGGCTTCACGGTGTGGGTCTCGCATCAGGCTCCGCACCGGCTGCGGCGGGACCTGGCCGGCGCCTTCGGGCTCCGGCCGGAGCAGGTGCACGTGATCGTGAACGATGTCGGCGGCGCGTTCGGCGGCAAGAGCGAGACGTGGCCGGAGTACTTGGCCATGGTCGCCGCCGCCCGGCGCCTGGGCCGGCCGGTGCGCTGGCTCGAAGACCGGGCGGAGGCGCTGACCGGGCCGCACGGCCGGGGACAGAACCAGCGGGTCCGGATGGCGGCCGACCCCGACGGCCGGATCGTGGCGTACGAGTTGCACATCGACGCCGACATCGGGGCCTACCCGCACACGGGCTCGTTCGTGCCGATGGCCACGTCCATGATGGCCACCGGGGCGTACGCCATTCCGCAGGTGCACGTCCGGACCCGGGCGGTGGTCACGAACGCCGCACCGACCTGCCCGTACCGCGGCGCCGGCCGGCCGGAGGCGTCGGCGGCGATCGAACGGACCGTGGACCTTCTCGCTCGCAAGCTCGATCTGGATCCGGCCGAGCTGCGCCGGCGCAACTTCATCGCGCCGGACGCCTTCCCGTACTCGACACCCACCGGATTCACCTACGACAGCGGCGACTACGCCACCGCCCTCAAACGGGCGTTGGAGGAGCTCGGTTACGCCGGCTGGCGGGCCGAGCAGGCCCGCCGCCGCGCCGCCGGCGAGCCACCGATCGGCATCGGACTGTGCACCTATGTGGAGCGATCCGGATCGGGTGAGGAGTTCGGCGCCGTCGAGGCCTGCCCGGACGGCGACTTCCTGGCGTTCTCCGGCTGCTGCTCCACCGGGCAGGGCCACGAGACTTCGTTCCCGCAGGTGGTCGCCGCCGTGCTCGGCGTCGAGCCGGAACGGGTCCGGCTGATCGAGCGGGACACCGCCCTGGTCCCGCAAGGGATCGGCTCGTTCGCCAGCCGCTCGATGCAGACCGGCGGCGCCGCGCTGCACCAGGCCGCGGGCTCGCTGATCGAGCACGCCCGGCGCCGGATGGCGGAAGTCTGCAACGTGCCGGTGGCCGACGTCGTGCACCAGGCCGGCACGCTGACCGCCGGGGAGCGCCGGATGACGATGGCCGAGCTGGCCGCCTCGGCTCAGCTGCGCGCTGACGAGACGGTGTCGCCGCCCGAGGCGTTCCCGTTCGGCGCCTACGCCGCCGTCGTCGAGGTGGATCCCGACCTGGGCACGGTCACCGTGCTGCGCCTCGTCGCGGTGGACGACTGCGGAGTGGTGGTCAATCCGCTCATCGTCGGCGGGCAGAGCCACGGCTCGACCGTGCAGGGCCTCGGCCAGGCTCTCTACGAGGAGGTCCGCTACGACACCGACGGGCAGCCGCTGACCCGAAGCCTCCTCGACTATCTGATCCCGACCTTCTCCGAAGTGCCGTCGTTGCGGTTCGCCGAGACCTGCACCCGGAACCCGAACACCGAGCTGGGGGCCAAGGGCGCCGGGGAGGCCGGGTGCATCGGGGCGCCGCCGGCCATCGTGAACGCGGTCGCCGACGCCCTCGGCGGGCCCGATCCCGGCCGGCTGCAGATGCCTCTCACGCCGTACACCTGCTGGAGTGCCACCCGATGAAGCCGGCACCGTTCGAGTACGTGGCCGCCGGCAGCGCAGACGAGGCGGTGACGGCCCTGGCCGACGGGCGCACACGGGTGCTGGCCGGCGGTCAGAGCCTGGTGCTGGAGATGAACTATCGCAGCGCACGGCCGGACCGGTTGGTCGACATCAACCGCGTTCCGGACTTCGACCGCCTGACCGTGGCCGACGGCGTACTCCGGATCGGTCCGCTGGCGCGGCACCGCGCCTTCGAGTCCGGCGCCGCACCTGGCGCGCTGGGGACCCTGCTGGCTGAGGTCGCCCACCACATCGCCCACCCGCCGATCCGGGCCCGGGGCACCATGCTCGGCAGCCTGGCGTACGCCCATCCCGCGGCCGAATGGCCGGCCGTGGTCACCACGCTCGACGCGGAACTCGAGCTGCGCGGGGTGGGCGGCCGGCGTACCGTGCCGGCGGCCGACTTCTTCCGCGGGCCGTTCACCACCGCCCGCCGTCCGGACGAGCTTCTCACCGAGGTTCGGATCGCCCTGCCGCCGCCCGGGACCATGGTCGGGTTCGCCGAGCACCGGCGTACCCACGCCAGCTTCGCCCAGCTCGCCGTCATCGTGGCTGTGACGGTCAGCGAGGGAGTGGTGGTCTCGGCCGCGATCGGGCTGGCGAACGCGGCGGACCGGCCGGTGCGGGCCCGCGCCGCCGAGGCGGCCCTGCTCGGCCGTCCGCTGGACGACGACGCCGTCGCCGAGAGCGCCCGGGCCGCGGCCGGACAGGACGCCGATCCCCGGCCGCAGGCGTACACCGATCCGGCTTACCAGCGCCACGTCGTCGCCGTGCTCACCCGGCGGGCGCTGACGTCGGCCCGGAACGAGGGATGACCCATGCGGACCACCTTGACCGTCAACGGCGACGACTACGAGCTCGACGTGCCGCCGCGGCGCACGCTGGCCGATGCGCTGCGTGAGGACTGCGGCCTCACCGGCACCCACCTCGGCTGCGAGCACGGCGTGTGCGGCGCGTGCACGGTGCTGGTGGACGGCCAGGCGGTGCGGTCGTGCCTGATGTTCGCGGTGCAGTGCGACGGCGCGGCCATCCGGACCGTCGAAGGGCTGGCCGGGGACGGCGACGCCGAGCACCCGTTGCAGGCCGCGTTCTCGGCCGAGCACGCGCTCCAGTGTGGATTCTGCACTCCCGGATTTCTGATGCTCGCCGCGGGTGCGCTCGACGCCGATCCCGGCATCGTCGACGATCCGGAGCGGCTTCGCGAACTGCTGACCTCCAACCTCTGCCGGTGCACGGGTTACGAAGCGATCCGGCGGGCGGTGGTCGCGGCCGTGAAGGCGGCCGGACCGGACGGAACCTGACCGGCCCGGCGCCGGAGCCCGCCTACGGCCGGCGCATGTCCGCGGGCAGCCGCCACGCCCGTACGACCGGCCGGGTGGCGGCGGGGCGGCCGGCCGGCCGGCGCCGGCGCCGCGGATCGGTCGCGACGTACCACTGACCGCAGAAGATGACGATCACGACGAGGTCGATCGCCCCGCCGCCGTAGTACATCAGCTCGGCCGCGGCCCGCGCCGAACCGGCCGGGACGCCCTCCGGGGGCCGCGCGTACACCGCCTTGGCCAGGATGTCGTGCGCGGCGAGGAAGAGGAACAGGGCGGCCGCCCGCACCGGCCGGCCGGGCCGGTGCGGTGCCGGGTCGGTTCCGATCACCGCCGCGGTGAACAGGTACCCGGCCGCCAGCAGATGGACGTGAACCAGGACGTGCAGCCAGACGTGCCGGCCCATCTGGGCGTAGAGGCCGGTGGTGTAGAGCGCCCACAGGCCGCCGGCGGCGAGGGCGGCGGCCACCACCGGATGGGTCAGCACCGTGACGGGGCCGGAACGCAGCACCCGGGACAGCCGCCGCGCCGCTTTGACCGGCAGCGTGCGCAGGGCCACGCCGACCGGCGCCGCCGTCACCAGCAACACGGGCGCCAGCATGCCGAGGAGCAGATGCACGACCATGTGGGCCCGGATGTCGTGCGCCGCCGCGTCGGCCAGCGGGCCGGTGACGCTCACGCCCGCCACCGCCAGCCCGGCGCACCAGGCAACGGCGCGCCACGGGGCTCGGCCGCCGCCCGCGCCGGCCAGATATCCCGCCGCCGCCACCAGGATCGCCGGAACGACGAGAGCCGGGGGCAGGCCGCCGGCGCCCATGCCCGGCATGGGCGTCACCGCCGCGCCCGGACCAGCAGGACGACGCCGGCGGCCAGCAGCACCACGGCGAGCACGTTCCAGGTCCAGTCGTACGGCGCGAGGTCGACGTGGTAGCGGATCTGATGCAGGCGCAGCAGCTTGTGCTGGACGGTGCCGTCGTACAGCTGAAAGGCGCCGGCGCCGGCGAACAGCCCGCCCCACCAGCGAACCGGCTCGAGGAGCCCACGCCGGCGCAGGTCGGCGAACAGGAACAGGGCGGCCACCGTGGCGAAGAAGCCGGCGGCGTGGAACAGCCCGTCGGACACCAGGCCGGCGGCCGGTGTCGACCGGTCGTAGAAGTGGTGCCAGTGCAGGAGCTGATGGAAGACGGTCTCGTCGACGAAGGCGGCGATCCCCAGCCCGAGCAGAGCGCCCGAGGCGATGGTGTGGTCGGCGGTAACGCCGATGCCGGTCCGGGCCGGCGGGGCGGTCATGCGCCGGTGGACCCGCGCAGGCGTGCCCGGCCGCCGTCCCGCACCAGGGAGGCGGCCCACAGTGCGATCAGTGCGATCGCCGAGACGACGGCGGCCGGCTCGCGGGCGCCGGCCCACCCCAGGGCGAGCAGCCAGCCGGCGACGACGACCGTCCGGCAGAGCAGAGTGACTGTCATGTCGGCCGCGTTCCCCGTCCGGTGGCCCGCGGGGGCCATGCGCGTCCCCGGCGGGCCACCGCTCGGCGGAGCCGGGCTCGGGCACCGGTGAAGCGTGACCGCGCATCGGCGCGTCCGGCGAGGCCACCGTGGGTATCAGTGGTTCATGAAGACTTTCAGCGGCGTGGCGCTCGGGGCGGTGACGGTGCTGGCTCTGGGCGGGTGCGCCCCGGCCGCCGACCGGGCGCGGGCCGCGGATGCCGCCGCCCGGTAACTTGTTCACCCGGCTGCACGCCCAGGACGGCGCCGCCGCGTGCGCGATGCTGGCCCCGGACACGGCGGCCGACGTGGCCCAGTCCGGTGGCAAGCCGTGTGCTCAGGCCATCCTGGACGAGGACCTGACCGACCCGGGGGTGGTCTCCCGGACCGCCGTGTACGGCCAGCGGGCGCAGGTCCGGCTCACCGGTCCTCTACATCTTCCTGACCGTGTGGCTGCTGCAGAAGGGCTCACCCGAATCGAAGGACCTGGACCAGGTCGGGCTCGAGTCCGATGAGGAGCAGAAGGTCGGACCGTACGCCACGGACGACTCCCCGGCCTGGGCCCGGGCCGGAGGGTGGCGCACGGCGGTGTTCTCCAACTCCCTCGGCCTGGTGATGGGTGGCCTCTTCGTCGCCTCCTGGCTCGCCCAGTCGGTCGCCGGGGTGGCCTCGTTCGACGAGCAGCAGCTGGCCGACCGGCAGGACCCGGTGTCCTGGGGCGCCTATCTGGGGGAACCGGACTTCTGGAACCGGACGCTGCAGAACTGGCAGTCCGAGCTGCTGGCCGTGGCCTCGATGGCGATCCTGGCCGTGTTCCTGCGGCAGCGCGGCTCGGCGCAGTCCAAGCCGGTCGGCGCCGCGCGCACCGCCACGGCCGTCGAGGGGTGACGCCCGCGGGTCATCGCCGGTAGCGCGGCAGAACGACCTCCATCACCAGACCGGCGGGCCGGCCGCGGCGAGCCCGGATCCGGCCACCGTGGCCGGCGACGAGGTGCCGGACCACCCACAGCCCGAGGCCGTCGTCGCCCGGCGGAGGCGACGGACGGTGCAGTGCCCGCGACAGGGCCCGGTTCCGGCCGCCCTGGTCGGTGACATCGAGATGCAACCGGCCACCGCGCAGCCAGGCGCTGACCCGGATGCCGCCGGGGGAGTGGCACACCGCGTTCCCGACCAGGTTGTGCAGGATCTGCTGGGTGTGCTGCCGATGCACCGGCCATCGGGCCGCGGCCGGAGTGGCCGTCATCGACAGCCGGCCGTCCGGGACCGTGGCCGCGACCACGGGCAGCAGGTCCCCCAGGGGCACGCCCTCGCCGTCGTGCTCGAACCGGCCGGCGGCCATGGCACTGGCCTCGGCCAGCACCGACAAGGCGTGGGCGGCGTGCTCCGTGGCGAGCCCGGCCATCGCCGTCCGCCGGTCTCCGGACGGCTGTTCGTCGATCGCCCGGACCAGCGACGACAGGGTGGCGATCGACGGCCGGAGCTCGTGGCACACGCTGCGCAACAGCAGCGCGGCGGGCACCGGCTCGGGCCGCCTGCGGATCAGCCGCATGACGCGCCGTCCACGGGGCATGCGGGCGCGATGAGCACCCCTGTGCGTATAGCGGTCATCGACGATCACCCGCTGTTCGTGCGAGGTCTGGAACTGCTGCTGCCGGATGTCAGCGAGGGCCGCGTCACGGTTGTCGCGACGACGGGCGACGCCGCGTCGGCGGTCAACCTCGTCCGGCGGGCGGTGCCGGATCTGGCGCTGATCGACCTGCACATGCCGGCGCCGGGAGGCTTGCGCGCGATCGCCGCGGTCCACCGGGCGCTGCCGCGGGTACGGGTCCTGGCCATGTCCGGCGCCGACGACCACGACACGGCCGTGTCGGCGCTCCGGGCCGGCGCGGAGGGTTTCCTGCCGAAAGCCAGTGAGCCGGCAGCTCTGCTGCGGCCGCTGCTGGCCGCCGTGGACGGCTGGGCGGTGCTCCCGGCCGCGATGCTGGCGGCGCTGGCCGCCGACCCGGCGGACACCCGGCCCACGATCCGGCTGGACGACGGCGACCAGGATCTGCTGCGGCTGATCGCCTCGGGTTCGACGACGGTGGAGATCGCGATGCGGCTGCATGTCTCCGAGCGCACCGTCAAGCGGCAGACCGCCGGGCTGCTGCGCCGGATGCGTGTGTCCAGCCGGACGGAAGCAGCGGCGGTGGCCGGGCACGCGGGGCTGCTCTGAGGGGACACAGCGGCCCGCGTTCCCGTACGGCCGTGGCTCAAACGGCGGCCGTACGGACGATCAGCAGGATGTTCAGCGCGACGATCAGAGCCGTGGCCGCGGCGGCGACCACCGTGGTGACCGGATGGTTGCGCTGATCGCCCATGATCCGGTGCCGGCTGGTCAGCCAGACCAGCGGCACCAGGGCGAACGGCACGCCGAAGGACAGCACGACCTGCGACCAGACCAGGGCCGCGGTCGGGTCGGCGCCGATCAGCAGCAGCACCATCGCCGGCGCCATGGTGAGCAACCGGCGCAGGGTCAGCGGAACGGCCCGGTCGATGAAGCCGCGCATCACCACCTGTCCGGCCAGTGTGCCCACACTGGACGAGGCGAACCCGGAGGCGAGCAGCGCGATCGCGAAGGCCAGCGCGGCCGGCCGGCCCAGGGCGGCGCCGAGTCCGGCGTGAATGCCGGCGAGCGTGTCGGTGCGGGCCGCCCCGGCGCCGAAGAAGAGCCGGGCGGCGATGGTCAGCATCACGAGGTTGATCAGCCCGGCGACGCCCAGCGCGAGGACGGTGTCGGCGCGCTGGAGGCGCTGGGCGCGCCGCCGTTCGGCCGGGCCGGTGGCGGCCGCACCCCGGGACGTCGTCAGCGCGGAGTGCAGATAGATGACGTGCGGCATGACCGTGGCGCCGAGGATGCCGGTGGCCAGCACCATGCTGTCCGGCCCGCGGAACGACGGCACCATCCCGGCGGCCACCCCCGCCGCGTCGGTTCCGGCCCGCAGGGCGTCGTACAGGAAACCCAGCAGGATCACCCCGAGCAGACCGGCGATCACCGTCTCGAACCGGCGGGCGCCCCGCTCGTGCAGGGCCAGCAGGGCGTAGGCGACCACACAGGTGATCACCCCGCCGACCGGCAGTGGGACGGCGAAGAGCAGGTTCAGGGCGAGGGCGCCGCCGACGATCTCCGCCAGGTCGGTGGCCATCGCCACCAGCTCGGCCTGTACCCAGAGGAGCCGGGACACCGTTCGGGGCAGATGCTCCCGGCAGAGCCGGGCCAGATCACGCCCGGTGGCGAAACCCAGCTTGGCCGACAACGACTCTACAACATGACCGACGACCGCGGGGTCAAGGACATGCTGCAGTTCAACCTCGCCCGGGACACCTACCACCAGCAGCAGTGGCTGCTCGGCATCGAGTCGCTCATCCAGGACGGCTTGACCGACAGCCCGATCGAGAACTCGAACGGCGACGTGGAGATGGCGGATCAGCGGCGCACCTTCTACAGCTTCGACCCGGAGAGCACCGCCGGGGAGGGCCGCTGGGCGGTCGGCACCTCGATGCTCGGCGAGGAACTGCGGTACGTGCCGGACGCGCAGCCGCTCACCGACGACCAGCCGCTCGGACCGGCGCCGGACCCGAAGCTGTTCGTGACCTACGACGGCGCGATGGGCAAGGGCAAGCCGGGCACCGGCGTCGCCGCGCACGGCCAGGGCGTGGCCAATGTGGTGAACAAGATCAAGGGCGCGCTCGACTGACGCGGACCGGGCCCGGCACGTGTGCCGGGCCCGTCCGATCGATCGGTCAGTTCGGCAGGAAGACCGCCCGTACGCAGTTGTCTTCCTTGTCCTTGAAGATGCGGTAACCCTCGGGCGCCTGGTCGAGGGGCATCACGTGGGTGGCCAGGTGCTCGGTGACGAGCTCGTCCCGGGCCATCCGCTCCAGCAGCATCGGGATGTAGCGCTGGCCGTGCATCTGCGCGCCGCGCATGGTCAGGCCCTTGTTCATCAGCGCGCCCAGCGGAAATTTGTCGACGAAGCCGGCGTAGACGCCGAGCACGAAGACGGAACCGCCTTTGCGGCAGGCGTGGACGGCGTCCCGGACCGCGGCCGGCCGGTCGGTCTGCAACCGCAGCTGCTGCTTGACCTGGTCGTACGCGAACTGGGGGCCTGGCGTGTGCGCTTCCATGCCGACGGCCTCGATGCAGACATCCGGGCCCCGGCCACCGCTGCGCTCCCGCAACTCGCCGGCGACGTCGTCGCGCTCGTAGTTCAGCGTCTCGGCGCCGGCGTACTTCTCGGCCTGGTGCAGCCGGAAGTCGTACCGGTCGATGACGATCACCCGGTCCGCACCGAGCAGCCCGGCGGCCCGGGCCGCCATCTGCCCGACCGCACCCGCACCCCACACCGCGACCACGTCGCCCGGCTGCACGCCGCCCAGGTCGGCGCCCATCCAGCCGGTGGCGGCGGAGTCGGAGGCGAACAACGCCCGCTCGTCGGTCACCGCGTCCGGCACCGTGAAGGCGCCGACGTCGGCGAACGGCACCCGGATGAACTGGGCGTGGCTGCCCGGGTTGCCGCCCATCGCGTGCGAGTAGCCGAAGCAGCCGCCGGGGGCCTGCCCCCACAACGTCTCGGTGATGGCCGGGTTGGTGTTGCCGTTGTCGCACAACGAGAACAGGCGTTGCGAGCAGAACCAGCACTCGCCGCAGGCGATGAACGACGACACGACGACCCGGTCGCCGACCCGGTGCCGCCGGACGTCCGGCCCGGTCTCGACGACTTCGCCGACGAACTCGTGCCCGAGCACGTCACCCTTCTCCATGAACGGGATGTAGCCGCCGAGCAGATGCAGGTCCGACCCGCAGGTGACGGTCCGGGTGACCCGGACGATGATGTCGCCCGCGTTGCGGATCTGCGGATCCGGCACGTCGCCGACGGCCAGCTTGTTGACGCCCTGCCACTGCAACGCTTTCACAGCAACCCCTTCTCCCGGCCGCCGCGGCCGGTCACCGCACGCAGGCTCTTGTTCAGCAGCGTGGGCGTCGTGGTGGCGACGCCGGGCTCCAGGACGTCGCCCGCCTCCAGCTGGGACTTGCCGGTGCGCAACACGCGGCGGATCTCGTCGGCGGACACGCCGTCGTCCACCTGCCGGACGTGGATCTCGGTGCCCCGGTCGCCGGGCGCCGGGCGCAGCTGCACATCGGCCGCGGGCGCGAGGCGGGCCAGGGGCAGCGGCATGTTGGCGCGTACGTGCTCGATCGGCCGGAACACGGTGAGGGAATGGTAGGGGCTGGCGGCGGCGGGTATGCCCCGGCCGGCGGCGGCGCGCGCGGCGACGGTACCCGCGATGCCGGCCGCGCCGAGGATCAGCCATGTCGAACGTCTCATCGCGCCCGGATACCGATTCCAGCGGTCGATAAACCGGTGGCCCAGTGTCAGTCGCGCACGGATGACCGGCCGGCCGCCCAGGCGTCCAGGACGGCGCCGGCCATGCGGTTGTCGATGGCCAGCGCGCACTGCGCGCCCCACAGGATCTGGCCGGCGAGCTCCGGTTCGGCGCGTGCGAAGGTGCCGCACAGGTCGTGCGCCGCGATCTGCTCGTGCACCGCGTCCGCCTCGACGTGCTCGTCGTAGAAGGCCGTCGCCGTGCGGTCGCCGCCGAGACGGCGCAATCCGCTGCCGTACGCCCGGTTCGGCAGCGACGACGTCATCTCGTAGGCAGCCAGGTGGCCGAGCAGCGCGCCGCGGCGGGCCCGGTGCAGACCGAAGTACGACATCAGGTTGTTCACCGCGAGCGTTTCGGCGCCCACCGAAGCGACGTAGGCCCCGTACGCGAGGTCCAGGTCGAACCACGCCATCGTCTGCTTGAACAGTTCCTGGTGCATGCGGTGGACGACACCGCCGCCGTACTCGTCCAGCTGGATCTCGATGAGCGCGGCCTTGGCCCGGCCGCCCAGCCGGGGAATCGCCCAGGTGTGCGGGTCGGCCTCGCGCAGCTGGTAGACCGACCGGTGGATGACGAACTCGCGGAACTGGGCGCGGGTCGCGCGACCACGCAGGTACTTGGACAACGGCGGCCCGTCGTCCGCGGCCACGATCTCCCGCAGTGCGGCCGGCACCGTCTCCGGGTCCACCGGTCCGGGCGCGCCGGGCAACCCGGCCTCGAACCGGCGCTCGAGCTCGGCGCGCAGCCGGAGCAGGTCGAGGTCCCACTCCCAGGCGTCGTCGACGCCGTCCCACGACCGGTAGGCCAGTTCGTAGCACAGGAACAGGGACAGCTGCAGGTCGTCCTCGCCGTCCGGCCGGGCGGTCCGGGGCAGCGCGGCGGCGGTCCCGTCGAGCGCCTCGACCAGGGCGGCCGAAAGGGTTCCGCGCGGCGCAGGCAGCTTCATGATCGACCGGATGCCCATCGTCCGGGCGGGTAAACGCCCGTTTGATCGGCCCGGAAACGGGGATTGGACGACCATGTCGGCAACCATCATCCCGTACGAGGACGGCCCGCTGATCGTGCGCGGTGACTTCGACCTGCGTACCCCGGACGGCGAGCCGATCGAGCCCGGCCGGGCCACCATCGCCCTGTGCCGGTGCGGCCGGTCGGCGATCAAGCCGTTCTGCGACGGCACCCACAAAGTGGTCAGCTTCCGGGCCGGCGCCGCCCGGGACAGCGAGCCGCCGCGCTGATGGTCGGGCGACTGTTCGCGACCGCGGCCGGCGCCGCCCTGGCCGTGCGCCTCGTCCGCTCGCGGCACCGCCGGTCGTTGCACCCGGCCGGCCGGTCGTTCGCCGGTCAGTTGGAGATCTGCGGGCTGCGCCACCCGATCGGGTCGGAGCTGCTGGACCATGCCGCCCGGTACCGCGCCACGGTCCGGTTGTCCAAAGGGATCGGCACCGCGGGCGGACGGGCCGACCTCCGGGGACTGGCGGTGCGCGCCCACCTTCCGGGGCGCGACGTGGACCTGCTGCTGTCGACGGCGGGCAACGGGCGGTTCACCCGCCATCTGCCGGCGCCGCGGCGCAGCTTCGACGTCACGTACGGCTCGATCACGGCGTACCGCAGCGGGACCGGGACCAAGCTGTACCTGTCGGCGCAACCGGACCCGGACGGGCCGGCGCTCGGACGTGGGCTGGCGCACCTGGCCGCGGGTGATCGGCTGCTGCTGAAGGTCGACGGCCGTACGGCCGGGCGGGTGGTGCTCGGCGCGGACCTGGGACCGGCCGTCGATGCCGCCCTGGCGTTCGACCCGGTCCGTCACGCGTCGCCCGACCTGCATCCGACCGGACTGGTGCACGGCCTGCGGGCGTACGCGTACCGGCTGAGCCAGCGCTGGCGCGGCGCCACCCCGGCGGCGGCGGACCCGGAAGCCGTGGCCCGGACGGCCGGGCACCGCTGACCGCCGAGCGCGACGGCTCAGATAGGCGGCTTGCCTTCGAATGACCGGGTCAGCCGCCGGGGCACGGTACCGGCCGGCGGCCGAGGGGCGCCCCGCCAACGCCCCCCGGTGCGACGGTCAGCGGGTGAACCGGGCGAGAACGCCCTTCTTCACCGCGTCGGGGCGCTGCTGCTCGCCGGCGAACGAACTGACGACGATCAGTCCGCCGGTGAGCACCGGCACGGCCCACTGCAGGGCCGTCAGCCGCTTCTGGGCCTTGGCCACATCGTCCGGTGTGGTCGCGGCCGGCTCGGTGCCGGACTCGGCGGCCACCGACGTGTCCTGGTTCACCTTGCGACCCAGCAGCCGGCTGTAGCCGGTCACCGCCAGCGCCGCCAGGGTCAGCCCGGTCTTGGTCAGCGCCATCGCGCCGACGCCCTTCTGGGCGGCCAGCCGGGACCGGTTGCCGACGAACTCGCCGACGCTACCGGCCAGGTGGGCACCGATCGCGGTGGCGTTGATCGGCGTCCACTTGTTCCAGCCGGTGTTGGCCACGCGACCGGTGGCCGGGGCCGAACCGGCCTCGGCCGCCGCCGGGTTCAGGGCGACGGCGTTGGCCAGCGTGCCGCCGAACCAGGCGGCGAGGCCGACGTCGTGCAGGGATCGGGAAATGGTGTCCTGTGCCAAGGTGTCCTCCGTTGTCGTGGCGGTCCCGGTCGGCTACCCGGATACCGTCCGGCTACACCGGCGACGCGGCCTCAACTCGTCAGCTGCCGGGCGCCGGGCCGGCGCAATCACCGCGGCGGTGATCCCGCCACCACCGTGAGCAGCCGGTCCGCGTGACCGATCCGGTCGGTTTCATCCGGTTCTCCGGGGGTAGTCGGATAAAACCACCGGCCGCACCAGAGGAGCTGCACGGATGCCTACTCGCGAACCCGCACCCGCCAAGGCGATCAAGAAGGCGGTCGGAAAGGTGGCGGCGAAGGTGGCCGACGCGCTGACTCCCGAGGTGCCGGGCGTGCCCGGAAGCGAGACGCCGGCGCTCGAGGAGCCGACCACCCCGCGCGGGCCGCTGCCGCCCAAGCACGAGCAGGGCAGCCCGGACACGCGTACCCCCACCGGCGCGGAGACCGGGGACCCGGCGATCGCGTACGCGCAGCAGGGCTCCTTCCTGACCACCGCGCCAGGGCACCCGGCTGCACGACACCGACCACTCGCTGAAGGCCGGCCCGCGCGGACCGGTGCTGCTGCAGGACCACCACCTGCGCGAGAAGATCATGCACTTCGACCACGAGCGCATCCCCGAGCGGGTCGTGCACGCCCGCGGCGCCGGCGCCCACGGCGTCTTCCCGGGCTACGGCACGGCGTCCGACGTGACCGTCGCCGGGCTTCCTGGAGAAGGGCAAGGAGACGCCGGTCTTCGTCCGCTTCTCCACCGTCCTGGGCTCGCGCGGCTCGGCCGACACCGTCCGCGACACCCGCGGGTTCGCCACGAAGTTCTACACCGACGAGGGCACCTTCGACCTGGTCGGCAACAACATCCCGGTGTTCTTCATCCAGGACGCGATCAAGTTCCCCGACGTCATCCACGCCGGCAAGCCGCACCCGGACCGGGAGATCCCGCAGGCGCAGAGCGCGCACGACACCTTCTGGGACTTCGTGTCGCTGCACACCGAGGCGCAGCACCACACCATGTGGAACATGTCCGACCGGGGCATCCCGCGCTCCTACCGGACGATGGAGGGCTTCGGCGTCCACACCTTCCGGCTGATCAACGCCGCCGGGGACGACCGTCCTGGTCAAGTTCCACTGGAAGCCCAAGCTCGGCGTGCACTCGCTGATCTGGGAGGAGGCGCAGCTGCTCGCGCGGCATCGACCCGGACTTCCACCGCCGCGACCTCTCCGACGCCATCGAGGCCGGCGCGTACCCGCAGTGGGAGCTGGGCGATCCAGATCTTCCCGGACACCCCGGAGCAGACCTTCGAGGGCATCGACCTGCTCGACCCGACCAAGATCGTGCCGGAGGAGCTGGCCGCCGGTGCAGCCGATCGGCAGCTGACGCTGAACGCGAACCCGACCAACTTCTTCGCCGAGACCGAGCAGGTCGCCTTCCACCTCGGCCACCTGCGTGCCCGGCATCGACGTCACCGACGACCCGCTGCTGCAGGGCCGGCTGTTCTCCTACCTCGACACCCAGCTGACCCGGCTGGGCGGGCCGAACTTCGACCAGATCCCGATCAACCGGCCGCACGCGCCGGTCAACGACATGCTGCGCGACGGCTTCCACCAGCACGCGGTGCACGGCGGCGTCGCGCCGTACCGCCCGAACTCGCTCGACGGCGGCTGCCCGTTCCCGGCCGGCGCGGACACGCGGTGCGTTCGTCGAGGCGCCGGTGCACGGTCACCGCAGGCGACGAAGGTCCGGGCCAACCCCGGCGTCCTTCGACGACCACTACAGCCAGGCCCGCCTGTTCTGGCGCAGCATGACGCCGGTGGAGCAGGACCACATCGTCGCGCGCCTACACCTTCGAGCTCGGCAAGTGCTACGAGCAGGCGATCAAGGAGCGGCAGCTGCAGAGCCTGGCCAACATCGACCCGGAGCTGTGCCGGCAGGTCGCCGACCGGGCTCGGCCTGCCCGCCCCGGAGCCGATCCGAGCCGCTGACCGAGGTCGACCCCGAGCCCGGCGCTGTCCCAGGTCGGCCGGGACGTGGCCGACCGACGGCCGGACTGATCGGCATCGTCGTCGACGCGGACGGCGACCTCGACGGTGTCGCGCGCGGTGCGGGCCGAGGTCCTCGCCGCCGGCATGGTGCCGCTGCTGATCGCCGCGCACGGCGGGCCGATCGCCGCGCACGGCGGGCATGGCCGGCGAGCTGCCGGTGCAGCGCACCTTCGCCACCGCGCGGTCGGTCGAGTTCGACGCGCTGCTGGTGGCCGGAGCGCCGGTGCCGGCGCCGGACGCGCCCGCCGCCCGCGACGCCGCACCGGACGCGATCGATCCCCGCGTGCTGCGGCTGGTCGAGGAATGCCTGTGGCAGGGCAAGGTCATCGGCGCGTGGGGTTCGGGGACCACCGTCCTGGAAGCCGCGGACGCCACCTCCGAGCCGGGCGTGGTCGCCGCCAAGTCCGGCCCCGAGGCGCTGGACGCGGCGACCGAACTGCTGGCCGCCCACCGGGTGTGGGAGCGCTTCGCCATCCTGGTGCCTTCGGGGGCGTGAGGTGCCGCATCCGGGCGGGCGGCTCCGGGTAGGACGCCACCGGCGGTCCGTTCACCTGCGACACCTCCGCCGAACGGTTGGCTTTTCCTTGCCGTACGGCTAATGTTGTCCTCGATCAACCAATGGCGGCGGGGTTGAACGAGGAGGCGTATGTGTCGCAAGTAGCGACCCACCACCACATCGGCACCGGGGCTGACGAAGCCATCACCGCGTTCGCCGCCGCCGATCCCGGCGACCCGAACCGTCCCCGGCTGCGCGAGCAGGCCATCGAGGCCTGGGTGCCGATGGCCCGCCGGCTGGCGTCCCGGTACCGCAACCGCGGCGAGACGTACGGCGACCTGGCCCAGGTGGCCGTCGAAGGACTGATCAAGGCGGTGGACCGGTACGAGCCCGGCCGTGGCGTGGAGTTCCCCGGTTTCGCCATCCCCACCATCACCGGCGAGATCAAGCGCCACTTCCGCGACCGCACATGGTTCGTCCACGTGCCCCGCCGGCTGCAGGAGCTGTGGCAGCGGATCAGCGCCGCCGGCGACGAACTGACCCACCGACTCGGCCACCAGCCGACGGTCGCGGAGCTCGCCGCATCATCTGGGCATCGGCGAGGAGGAGGTGCTGGAAGGTCTCGAGGGGGCGCGCGCCTATTCCGCCACCAGCCTGTCCACCCCCGTCGGCGGGGACACCGAGGCGACCCTGGGTGACCTGTTCGGCGGCGAGGACCACGAACTCGAGCGGGCGGAGCTGCACATCGCGCTCGGCCCGGCCTTCAAGGTGCTCGACGAGCGCGAGAAGACGCTGCTGTCGTTGCGGTTCTTCGGAAACCTGACGCAGTCGGAGATCGCGGAGAAGATCGGCGTCTCCCAGATGCACGTGTCCCGCCTGCTCACCAAGGCGCTGGGCAAGCTGCGGAGGGAACTGCTCGAGGACTGACAGCCGCCCGGTTCGGGGTACGGCGGCCCGGGTATATCGGACGTGTGCCGATGATCGAGCTGCCGCCCCTGCCGTTGCCCGGATCCGGCGCCACCGCCGTGCGGTTCCGCCGGCTGGCCGGGATCGGCCGCCGTGATCTGGTCGAGGTCCGGCTGGCCGAGGGCCACTACGACGCCGTTGCCATCCAGTCCGAGCTGGGCGATGTCCGTCCGGACGGTGACGGGCGCTGGGGTGTCTGGGCCGCGGCGCCCACGTCCGTACGTGCCGACCAGGTCGACGGCGAATGGCGCCTCACCGGTGACCGGCCGTGGTGCTCGGGGGCCGGCTGGTGCACCGACGCCCTGGTCACAGCGGCCGCATCGGACGGCATCCGGCTGTTTGCCGTCCGCAACGCCGCGCCGCACGCCGTCCCCCTCGACGGCACCTGGCCAGCGGTGGGGATGGCCGGCAGCGACAGCCGCACGATCCGGTTCACCGGCGCGCCGGCCCGACCGGTCGGCGGCCCCGGCGCGTACGTCGCCCGGCCGGGCTTCTGGCACGGCGGCTGGGCGTCGCCGCCTGCTGGTACGGCGGTGCCGCCGGGATCGCCGACACCCTGCGCACGGCCGCCCGGGCCGAGGACATCGGGCCGCACGCCCTCGCCCATCTCGGCGCGGTCGACGTGGCGCTGGGCGCGGCCCGGACCGTCCTCGACGACGCCGCCGCCCGGATCGACGCCGATCCCGGCCGGTCCGCCCACCGCCTCGCACTGCGGGTCCGCGCCACCGTGGAGACGGCCGCCGGACAGGTCATCGACCGGGTCGGGCGCGCCCTCGGAGCGAGCCCGTTGTGCCGGGACGCCGCGCACGCCCGGCGGGTCGCCGACCTGACCGTCTATCTACGCCAGAGCCACGCCGAAGGCGATCTGGAACAACTGGGCCGCCTGGCGGCCGAGGAGGACAACGCATGGTGAGACCGATCGTGGGAGAGGGCACCGCGGAACCGGAGTGGCTGGCCTGGCCGGCTGTCGCCACTGGCCGGCGTTGCCGCTCGACGCACCCGGACCGCCGCTGGTGGTGGCCCCGCACCCCGACGACGAGATCCTCGGCGTGGCCGGCCTGATGGCCACGGTCGGGGGCGCCGACCTGGTCGCGGTCACCGACGGCGAGGCCTCCCACCCGGGCTCCACCGTGTACACCCGCGACGGGCTCGCGGATCTGCGGCGAGCGGAGACGGCGGAGGCCCTGTCCCGGCTCGGTGTCCGCGGGGAGGTGTACCGGCTTGGACAGCCGGACGGCGGGATCGACGAGAACGCCGTCACCGACGCGCTCATCGGCCTGCTGACCCCGGGTCGGTGGTGCCTGGCCACCTGGCGCGAGGACGGCCATCCCGATCACGAGAGCGTGGGCCGGGCCGCCGCCCGGGCCTGCGCGGCAACCGGTGCGCGCCTGCTGGAGTACCCGATCTGGACCTGGCACTGGGCCGCACCGGACGATCCACGGGTGCCCTGGGACCGGGCCGTACGCGTCGACCTCGCGCCGGCGGCGGCCGCGGCCAAGGCCGGCGCACTGGCCGCGTTCCCCAGTCAGACCGAGCCGCTGGGCCCCGGTCCGGCCGACGCCGCGATCCTGCCGCCGCACGTGCTCGCCCGCTTCACCCGCCCCTTCGAGGTGCTCTTCGGATGACCACGCCCGTCACGTACTTCACCCGCATGTACGACCGCGACCCCGACCCCTGGAGCTTCGAGACCCGCTGGTACGACGCCCGCAAGCACGCCCTGACGGAAAGTGTCCTGCCGCGCCGCCGGTACGCCTCGGCGTTCGAGCCTGGCTGCTCCACCGGCATGCTGACCGCCCGGCTGGCGCGGCGCTGCGACCGGTTACTCGCGGTCGATGCGGTGCCCGCGGCGGTGGCGACGGCCGCCGAGCGGATGGCGGGAGCGCCCGGCGTGACCGTACGGACGGCTCAGCTCCCCCGGGACTGGCCGGACGAGTCGTTCGACCTCGTGGTGCTGTCCGAACTGGGCTACTACTTCGACGATTTCGATCTCGGCGTGCTGCTCGACCGCGTGACCGGTTCACTGGAACCCGGCGGGGATCTGGTCGCGGTGCACTGGCGATGGCCGGTGATCGAGCACGCGCGCCCCGGCGACGAGGTGCACGCCGCACTCGCCGCCCGGACCGGCCTGATCCGGACCGTACGCCTCGAGGAGGACGACTTCCTCCTCGAAGTGTTCACCCGGACGCCGCCCGCGGCCCGCTCGGTGGCCCAACGCGAGGGTCTCGCGTGAGGCCGGCGGTTTCGCTCGCCGCTTTTCGGGAACCGGGCAGGGTATGCAGATACTGCACCGGCTGGAACAGGCCCACGCGCTCGACGGTGTGAGCGACAAACTGCAGGCGTTCGTGCACGCCGCCGCCAAGCCGCAGCGGCTGAAGGACCTGCTGCACGGCACCGGGCTCGGGCACCCGGTGCATCCGGTGCTGGTCCAGGTTCCGGTGGGGTCGTTCATCTCGGCCGCCATCCTCGACCTGATGCCCGGCCGGCGCGCCGCGTCGACCACGCTCATCGCGGTCGGCACGGCCGCCGCGATCCCGGCGGCCGCCGCCGGCTGGGCCGACTGGTCCGAGATGACCAAGGACCGCCGCCGGGTCGGTCTGGTGCACGCCGCCACCAACGTGGTCGCCGTCGGCCTCTACGCCGCGTCGCTGGTCGCCCGCCTGCGCGGGCGGACGACCAGCGGCAAAGCCCTGGGCTTCGCCGGTCTGGGCGTGGCCGGGGCCGGCGCGTACCTCGGCGGCCATCTGGCCTATGCGCAGGCCGGCGCGACCAACCACGCGGCGCCGGACATGGTCCGCGTGCCCGAGGACTGGACCGAGGTGGTGTCCCTGGCGTCCCTGCCCGAGGGCAAGCCGTCGGTGCACACCCTGGGAGACGTGCCGGTGCTGTTCTACCGGCAGGGTGGTGACGTCACCGCGATGCTGGCCCGCTGCAGCCACGAGACCGGACCGCTCGGCGACGGCGAGGTGGTCGGATCCGGCCGGGATGCGTGCATCGTGTGCCCGTGGCACGGAAGCACGTTCCGGCTCGTCGACGGCACCGCCGTGCACGGCCCGGCCGCGAACGATCAGCCGCTCCTGCAGTCCCGGGTCCGGTCGGGCATGGTCGAGGTCTGCCAAGCCTGACGAACGAGTGTGTTTGACCCGCGCGGAGGCGGGCAGTCGGGCCTCTGACATCACGTCATCGCCCGGCGGGGGTCGATGCCGTTCGTGCCACCGGTGCCAGAACCGGCCCATCCTGGGGGACCTCTATGGCCAACGACACCCGAACCATCCCTGCCGCCCAACCGCTCGACGACCTCGACGTCGCGGCGCAACGGTTCGCAGACTCCGTGGCGACGGCCTCGCCGGCCGAGCGCGCCGCTCTGAAGGACGAGTTCATCCGGGCCTGCCTGCCGTTCGCCGGCCGGATGGCCCGCCGGTACGGTGGTCGCGGGGAGACCGCCGATGATCTGGAACAGGTCGCCCGGCTCGGCTTGGTCAAGGCGGTCGACCGGTACGACCCGGCCCGAGGCTCGTTCACGGCGTACGCCATCATCACCATCTCGGGCGAGATCAAGCGCCACTTCCGCGACAAGACGTGGGGCGTGCACGTGCCCCGGCGGCTGCAGGACCTGGGCCTGGAGGTCGGCCAGGCCACGGCCGTGCTGACCACCCGGCTGGCGCGGCAGCCGACACCGGCCGAGATCGCCGTTCACGTGGGTGTCAGCGAGGCCGACGTACGGGCCGCCCACGAGTCCGCGGCCGGATACTCCCCGACGTCGCTCAGCACTCCGGTCACCGGCGGTGACGGCTCGGCCGAACTGGGTGACCTGTTCGGCTCGCTCGACCCCGACCTCGACCTGGTCGACAACCGGGTGGCACTCGGCCGCCTGCTGGCCCGGCTGCCCGCTCGCGAACGCCGGTTGCTGGCGTTGCGGTTCCACGGCAACCGGACCCAGGCGGAGATCGCGGCGGAGATGGGTGTCTCTCAGATGCACGTCTCCCGCCTGCTCGGCCGAACCCTCGCCTGGCTGCGGGAAGCCATGCTCAGCGACGTCATCCCGGCCTGGGAGGGCAGCGGCGGCCTGGACCATCGGGACGTCAGCACGCTGGTCGAAAGAGCCGCCGACGGCGTCGTCGTCCGGATCCGGGGCGAGGTCGACCGGGACACGGCCGACCGTGTGCGGCTGGTCCTGCGCCAGGCGGTCCGCACGGCGGCGCCCCGGCCGGTGCGCATCGACCTGTCCGCGGTGCCGGTGGTGGACGCCGCAGCCGTCGCGGTCCTGGTGGACGCGGCGTCGGCGGCCGCGATCGCCGGTGTGCGTCTCCGGCTGGCGGGTGCGCAACCCCTGGTCCAACGCGTCCTGTCGGCCTGCGGCCTGGCCGCGCTGCTCGCCTAACGGGCGAGCGTCGCCCACACCACCTTGCCGCCCTCGGTCGGCAGCCAGCCCCACTCCCGGGCCACGGCCTCGACGATCAACAGGCCGCGCCCTCGGGGCACGGCCGGCGAGGTCTGCTCCGACGCCACGGGTTCCGCGGCCGAGCCGTCGCGAACACAGATGGTCAGATGATCGGGCTGCAGGGTGAACTGCAGGGTGCTCATCGTCCCGGCGTGGTCGATCACGTTGCTCACCAGTTCGGTGACGATGAGACTGGCCGGGCCGACCAGGTGCGGGAGGTCCCACCGCAGGCACACCTCGGTGGCGAGGTTCCGCGCGTACCGGGGCGTGCCGCTGACCGGTAACAGTTCCTCGCTCAGCACCGGACAGTCCTCCCGGTTCGCGGCGGCATGGTCCCGGGCGGCGGCGGCGGACCTGAAGAGCGGAACCGGGTGCGGCACGCCGTCCAGCAGATCGCGGGTGGCCGACGGCGGCGCGCACAGCAGCAGCGGGATGTTCGGCCAGCGCCGGGCCTGCTCGGCGACGGTGAGGAAAACGGCCAGAACCGATGCCTCGTCCGCCCGCATCCCGGAAAGGTCGACCAGCAGCGCGGCCGGTTGCTCGGCCAGGCACTGCATCAGGCGCAGGCGCAGGGCAGCCACATCATCGGAACCAAGGTGTCCGGTGACTTCCACCCGCAGACCGCACGCGTCGTCGTCGACCGTGCACTCGACCGTCACCGTCATCCTCCCGCCGCCATGGTCGGCCGCGTACCCCGGCCTTCGGCAGTAAAACACCCGTGCGTTTACCGGCCACGGCCGCGGGCATCCGGTCAATCCCCTGATCATCAAGGAGCCGGCCGTGCGACTTCGGCGGAGTGACCTGCGTAAACCCGGATACGGACGCCGCCGGAGCGGCAAGAGTTTCCGGTACCTCGACGAAAGCGGCGCCCCGCTTCGCGACGAGGAGGCGATCGCCCGGATCAAGGCACTGGTCATTCCCCCGGCTTGGCGGGACGTGTGGATCAGCCCCGATCCGCGAGGTCACATCCAGGCCGTCGGCGTCGATGCCGCCGGTCGGAAACAGTATCTCTACCACGACATCTGGCGCATCCAGCGGGACGAGGCGAAGTTCGACCATGCCCGGGAGGTGGCCGCCGAGCTGCCCGAGCTGCGCGAGCGCCTGTGCGCCGACCTCAGCGACCGGGGGCTGACCCGGCAACGGGTGCTGGCGGCGATCGTACGGCTGCTGGATCTGGGGTTCTTCCGGATCGGCAGCGACCAGTACGCCCAGCGGGCGGAGGATCCGTCGTACGGGCTGTCCACGCTGCGGCCGGAGCATGTCCGCTCGCGCCGGGGCGGGATGCAGATCGAATTCGTCGGCAAGGCCGGGGTGGAGCAGACCTGCCCCGTCGAGGACGGCGAGGTCAGTCAGGTCCTGCGTGACCTGCGACGCCGGCGCCGGCACGACGATCGGCTGTTCGCGTACTACGAGGGGCACCGGTGGCGTGAGGTGCACGCCGACGAGATCAACGACTACCTGCGCGAGGCCACTGGCGCCCAGATGAGCGCCAAGGACTTCCGCACCTGGCACGGCACGGTGAAGGCCGCGGCCGAGCTGGCCGAGGCCGGCCCGCAACCGACGAAGACCGCCCGGAAGAAGGCGGTCGCGGCGGCCGTCAAGGAGGTGGCCGAGATGCTCGGCAACACACCCGCGGTCGCCCGGAGCTCCTATGTGGATCCCCGGGTGATCGACAAGTTCGAGAAGGGTGAGGTCGCGGCCGACGGCGGCGAGGAGTCCGTCCTGGAACTCCTCGCCGACAGCTGATCACCAGCCGCTGGGCGGCGCTTCGAGGTGCACGACCCGGGTGGCGGTCATCTCGTCCAGCAGCTCCGGGCCGTACCCGAAGCCCTGGCCACTGGCTCGCCGCGGGTGGGCGGCCCCGCCGGGCGCTCCACCGAAGACGTTGTTCACCTTGACGGTCCCGGCGGTCAGCTCGTCGGCGGCCGCCTGGGCGTGGCTCATCGACCGGGTCAGCACGGTGGCCGCCAGGCCGTACGGCGACTCGCCGGCGCGGGCCAGGGCGTCGCCGAACGACTCCGCCACGGCCACCGGCGCCACCGGTCCGAACGTCTCCTCGCGCATCACCGCCATGTCGTCGGTGCAGCCGGCCAGGACGGTCGGCGGGTACCAGGCACCGGGACCGTCCGGCACCACGCCACCACTGCGCCGTTCGGCTCCGGCCGCGACCGCCGCCGTCACCTGAGCGTGCACGGCGGTCCGCAACCGCCGGTCGACCAGCGGGCCGAGCTTCGCGGCCCAGGTCTGCGCCTCGGCCGCGAGCGCGTCGACGAAGGGGGCGGCCAGGTCACGGTGCACGTAGATGCGCTCCACCGCCACGCAGATCTGGCCCGAGTTGGCGAACGCGCCCAGTGCCGCCTGCCCGGCCGCCCAGACCGGGTCGACGCCGGCGTCCACGATCAGCGGATCGCTGCCGCCGTTCTCCAGCAGCGCCTTGGCGCCGGTCCGGGCGCAGGCGGCGGCGATCGAACGCCCGGTCGCGGTCGACCCGACGTGCGCCACCACGTCCACGTCCGCGCCGGCCAGGGCGGCGCCGGTCTCGCCGTCGCCGCTGACCACCGACAGCGCGCCGTCGGGGAAGTGCGGCGCCAGCAGGCGGGCCAGCCGGATGCCGGTCCCGGGCGTCCGCTCGCTCGGCTTGTGCACCACCGTGTTCCCGGTGACCAGCGCCGCGCCCAGCAGCCCGCAGGCCACGGCCACCGGATCGTTCCAGGGCGTGATGACCGCGACCACGCCGCGGGGGCCGTACGCCATGAGATCCACCGCGCCGTACGCGCCGGCCAGCGTCCGGCCGCGGTGCACCGGTCCGAGTTCGGCGTACTGGCGCAGGGTCGACGACCCCGGCCAGGATCGAGTCACGGGCCTCGCCCACCGGCTTGCCCATCTCCGCCGCCATCACCTCGGCCAGCTTGTCGGCGTCGTCCTCGACCGCGGACGCGGCGGCGTGCAGGGCGGCGCCGCGATCGCCCGGCGCGGTCCGGCTCCATCCCGCCGCGGCCCGGCGGGCGCAGGCGACCGCGTCGGCCACGTCGGCCGCCGACGCCACCGCGACGGTGGTCACCGGCGAATCGTCCCGGGGATCAGAAACGGTCACGGCGCGGGACGCGTGGCCGGCCGTCCACGCCCCGTCGATGAGCACTCCGAGTTCGTCCATGGGGCGGGGTTTTCCCGCACCGCGAGTTGGGCAAACCCGAACGTTTTACCAGCTCAACGCACTGCCGAGAATTCTTTGGAGAAGTCGATGATCTAGCGAGTAAGAAGGTGGGCGGATGGGTATCCGGCGAGCCATGCGAGTCCTCGGTATCAATGCGATCTTCCACGATCCGGCCGCGGCGCTGATCGTCGACGGCCGGGTCGTCGCGGCGGCCGAGGAGGAACGGTTCAGCCGCCGCAAGCACGGCAAGCGGCCGGTGCCGTTCGCCGCCTGGGAGCTGCCCGAGCTGTCGGCCGCCTGGTGCCTGGCGCGAGGCCGGGGTCAGCGCCGGGCGACCTCGACGCGGTCGGCTACTCCTTCGACCCGGGCCTGTGCCGGGACGCGGCCGGCCTCGGCCTGAGCGACCCGTGGGACCACCTCCGCGTCGACTACGCACGCCGGGCGCCGCAGTTCCTCGCCGCCGCGATGCCCGGGCCTCGACCCGGACCTGGTCCGGTTCGTGCCGCACCACGTCGCGCACGCCGCCTCGGCCGGGCTGTCGGTGCCGGAGGACAACGCCGTGCTGGTCCTCGACGGACGGGGCGAGGTCGCCAGCCACCTGGCCGGCGTGTACCGGTCGGGCACGCTGACGACGCTGGCGGCGCAGTACCTTGCCGCACTCGCTCGGCCTGCTGTACGAGGACCTGACCCGCCATCTCGGCTTCCTGCACTCCAGCGACGAGTACAAGGTGATGGCGCTGGCCTCGTACGGCACACCGCACCAGCTCGGCCTGTTCCGCGACCTGGTCCGCACCACCGACGACGGCGGCTTCATCGTCGAGCGCATCGACTGGAACGCCCTGGCCAAGGCGGCCGGTCCCGGTGCGGGAGATGACCGACGCCCACGCCGACCTGGCGGCCAGCGTCCAGGCTCGGCTCGAGGAGGTGATGCTCGACCTGGCCCGGTGGACCTACGACGCGGCCGGCGGCCCGTCGACCCTCACCATGGCCGGCGGGACGGCGCTCAACTGTGTCGCCAACGCCCGCGATCGCGGCCGAGGGCCCGTACGAGCGGGTGTGGGTGCAGCCCGCCGCCGGCGACTCCGGAACCGCGCTCGGGGCGGCCCTGCACGTCGCCGGGGGAGCGGAGCCGTTCACCGGCGCCGACCTGGGTCGCGGGCTGGAGCGACGACGAGCTCGAAGCCGAGCTGCAGCGGGCCGCCCTGCCGTACACCCGGCCCGGACTCGATCGCCGCCGAGGCCGCGCGGGTGCTGGCCGGCAACGGGATCGTCGCCTGGTATCAGGGCCGCAGCGAGTACGGGCCGCGAGCGCTCGGGCCACCGGTCGCTGCTGGCGCATCCCGGCGACCGGGACACCCGACCCGGATGAACGACGTCAAGGGCCGGGAGCAGTTCCGGCCGATCGCGCCGATGGTCCGCGCCGAGCGGTTCGCCGAGATCTTCGACGGGGTCTGCCCGAGCCCGTACATGCTGTTCGTGCATCGGGTGAAGGACGCCTGGAAGGACCGCATCCCGGCGGTGGTGCACGTCGACGGCACCGCCCGGGTGCAGACCGTGGACGCTGCGACCGAGCCGCTGGTGGCCGAGATGCTGGCCGAGTTCGAACGGCTCACCGGCCTGCCGGTGGTGGTCAACACGTCGCTGAACACGGCCGGGCGGCCGATGGTCGACACCCCGCGCGAGGCGATGGAACTGTTCGGGTCGGCGCCGGTCGACCTGCTGGCGCTGGGCCCGTTCGCGGTGCACCGGTCGGCGGCCTTCGGGACGGCGCCGGTGAGGGTCGCCGTCGTGGTGCCGACCGCTCGGCCGGCCGAGCCTCGTCCGCGCTGCTCGGCGCGCTGGCCGGGCCGGACCGCTGGAGATCTGCTCGTCGACGACCGGCCGGACGCCCGGTGCCGCTGCCGGACCCGACCGTACCGAAGGTCCGCCGGCCGGCCCGCGGCCCGGCCGCCGCTCGCAACCTCGGCTGGCGCGGCGCCCGACGCCGACTGGGTCGTGTTCCTCGACGACGACGTGCTGCCCGACCCCGACTGGCTCGACCGCCTCGGCCGCCGACCTGGCCGCGGCCGGTGCCGACGTCGGCGGCGTGCAGGGCCGGCTGCGCGTCCCGCTGCCGGCCGGCCGGCCGCCCGACCGACTGGGAACGGGTCACCGCCGGGCTGGCCGACGGCGAGTGGATCACCGCCGACATGGCCTACCGCCGGGCCGCGCTGGCGCAGGCCGGCGGCTTCGACGAGCGGTTGCCGCGCGCGTTCCGGGAGGACGCCGAGCTGGCGTACCGCGTACGCCGCGGCGGGCTGGCGACTGACCCGCGGCGAGCCGCGACGGTGACCCATCCGGTACGTCCGGAGAGCCGCTGGGTCAGCGTGCGCACCCAGCGCGGCAACGCCGACGACGCGCTGCTGCGCCGCCTGTACGGCCCGGCCTGGCGCGACCGGCTGGGTCTGCCGCCCGGCCGCCGGTCCCGCCACGTCGCGGTGACCGCCGCCGGCCGCGCGTGCTGGCCGCCGGCCTGGCCGCCGGCCGCGCCGCCCGCGACCGGCCGCGGCGGCTGGCCGCTGGTCTGGGCCGCCGGCACCGCCGAGTTCGCCGCGCGCCCGGATCGCGCCCGGCCCGCGCGACCGCGCCGAGGTTGCGACCATGCTCGCCACCAGCGTGCTCATCCCGCCGGTGGCCACCGTCCACTGGCTGCCGCGGCTGGCTCCGCAGCCGCGGGCAACAGCCGATCCCGGTGCACGCCCGGCGGCGTCCCGAGGTCCTTCGGTGACGGCGCTGTTCGACGCGGTGCTGTTCGACCGCGACGGCACGCTGGTCGACGACGTGCCCTACAACGGCGATCCGGCGCTCGTCCGGCCCATGCCGGGTGCGGTCTCCGCCGTGCAGCGGCTCCGGGCGGCCGGGCTCCGGACCGGGGTGGTCACCAATCAGTCCGGCCTGGCCCGTGGCCGGTTCACCGAAGGTCAGCTGGCCGCGGTGAACGCCCGCGTGGACGAACTTCTCGGCCCGTTCGACACCTGGCAGGTCTGCCCGCACGACGACCGCAGCGGTTGCCGCTGCCGGAAACCGGCGCCCGGGCTCATCGAGAAGGCGGCCGCCGACCTCGGCACCACGCCCGGCCGCTGCGTCGTGATCGGCGACATCGGCCGCGACATGGAACGCGGCCGCGGCGGCCGGCGCGACCGGCGTCCTGGTGCCCACGCCCGTGACGCGGCCGGCCGAAGTGGACGGCGGCGCCGGCCGTCGCGGCCTCCCTCGGTGCGGCCGCGGACCTCGTGCTGGCCCGCGAGGCGCTGGTCACGCCGGCCGCGGACCGGCGGCCCGGCGGCACGGTGCTCGTCGTCCGCGCCGACTCGATGGGCGACGTGCTGCTCACCGGGCCGGCGATCCGCGCGGTCGCGGCCGGCGCCGAACGGGTCGTCCTGCTGTGCAGCCCGCAAGGACGGGCGGCGGCATCCCTGCTGCCCGGGGTGGACGAGCTCGTCGAATGACGCGCTGCCGTGGATCGACGCGCAGCCCGCGGCCGGTGGATCCGGCCGGCCTGGCCGGACTCGTCGAACGACTCCGGGGCATCGACGAAGCGGTGATCTTCACCTGCTACCACCAGTCGGCGCTGCCGCTCGCCCTGCTGCTGCGGGCGGCCGGCGTCGGCCGGATCACCGCGATCAGCGAGGACTATCCCGGATCGCTGCTGGACGTCCGCCACCACGTTCCGCCGGGCGTGCCCGAGCCGGAACGGGCCCGATCGGTCGCGGCCGCGGCGGGCTTCGCGTTGCCGCCCGGCGACGACGGCGCACTGCGGATCGTCTCGCCGGCTGTCCCGCCCGGCGACCACGTCGTCGTGCACCCGGGCACGTCGGCCGCGGCGCGGGCGTGCCCGCCGGAGGTGATGCGCCGGATCGCCGCCGCCCTCACGGCCGCCGGGCACCGCGTGGTCGTCACCGGCGGCCCGGCCGAGGCGGAGCTGGCCGCGTCGATCGGGCCGTACGCCGGGGTGCTGGCTCTGCCCGAACTGGCCCGGCTCGATCTGGCCGGCGCCCGCGCCGTGGTCGCCGGCAACACCGGCCCCGCGCACCTGGCGGCGGCCGTCGGCACCCCGGTGGTCAGTCTGTTCGCGCCGACTGTCCCGTTCGGACAGTGGGGACCGTACCGGGTGCCGCACGTCCGGCTGGGCGACGCGGCCGCGCCGTGCCGGGACACCCGGTGACCCGATGCCCGGTTCCCGGCCACCCCTGCCTGTCCCGGGTGGAGCCGGACGACGTGGTCGCGGCCGTCGACCCGGCTGACCGGAGGCGGCATGAACATCCTGCTCTGGCACGTGCACGGCTCGTGGACCACCTCCTTCGTCCAGGGCAAGCACCGGTATCTGGTGCCGGTCAACGCCGGCCGCGACGAGTGGGGCCGCGGCCGCGCCCGCACCTTCGACTGGCCGGAGACGGTCGAGGAGGTGGCCCTGGACCAGCTCGGCCGAGCGGAGGTCGACATCGCCGTGGTGCAACGGCCGGACGAGCTCGACGCTGGTGCCGCGGGGCGTTCCGGTCGTCTACCTGGAGCACAACGCCCCGCGCGGCGACGTGCCCGACACGCGCCATCCGATGGCCGACCGGGACGATCTGGTGATCGCCCATGTGACCCACTTCAACGAGCTGTTCTGGGACTGCGGCGGCACCCGGACCACCGTCATCGAGCACGGCATCGTCGAGCCGAAGGCCCGCTGGACGGGCGAGCTGGAACGGCTGGCCGTGGTCACCAACGAGCCGGTCCGCCGGGGGCGGGTCACCGGCACCGACCTCTATCCCCGGTTCACCGCGGCCGCGCCCCTGGACGTCTACGGCATGGGCGTGGGCGGCCTGAACCTCGACCGGGTCACCGCGCACGACGACCCGCCGCAGCGCCGGATGCACGCCGAGGTCGCCCGGCGCCGGGCGTACCTGCATCTGTGCCGGTGGACCTCCCTCGGCCTCAGCCTGATCGAGGCCATGCAGATGGGCATGCCGGTGGTCGCGCTGGCCACCACCGAGGCGATCGCGGCGGTGCCGCCGGACGCGGGGGTCCTGTCCACCCGGGTCGACACGCTGGTCGACGCCGCCCACTGGTTGATCGAACGGCCCGACGACGCCCGCGCTCTGGGCGCCCGGGCCCGCCAGGTCGCGCTCGCCCGATTCGGCCTGGACCGGTTCCTCGCGGACTGGGACCGGCTCCTGGAGGAGGAAGTATGCGCATCGCGATGATCTCCGAGCACGCCAGCCCCCTGGCCGTGCTCGGCGGCGCCGACGCCGGCGGCCAGAATGCCCACGTCGCCGACCTGTCGGCCGCGCTCGCCGGACAGGGCCACGACGTCCGCGTCTACACCCGCCGGGACGACCCCGACGCTGCCCGCGGTGGCCGACGCCGGCGGCTACCAGGTGGTGCACGTGACCGCCGGGCCGGCCGAGCCGGTGGCCAAGGACGCGCTGCTGCCGCACATGGGGGCCTTCGCCGAGCGGGTGGCCGAGGACTGGCGGGCCGGCGGGCCACCCGACGTGGTGCACGCCCACTTCTGGATGAGCGGACTGGCTGCGGTCACCGCCGGCCGCGGCTTCGACCTGCCGGTGGTGCTGACCTACCACGCGCTGGGCTCGGTCAAGCGTCGCCACCAGGGCGCCGCCGACACCAGCCCGGCCCGCCGGATCGGCTACGAGCGCGCGCCTCGGCCAGGTGGTCGACCGGATCGTCGTGCAGTGCCAGGACGAGATCCGTGAGCTGAACCGCATCGGCGTGCCCCGGTCGGCCATGGCGCTGGTCCCGTCCGGTGTGGACACCGACACGGTTCCGGCCCGACGGCCCGGCTGAGCCGCGCGGAAACCGGCCCCGGCTGCTCTCCGTCGGGCGGCTGGTCGAGCGCAAAGGCTTCGAGGACGTGATCGCCGCGTTGCCGCTGATCCCCGAGGCCGAGCTCGTCATCGTCGGCGGCCATCGACGACGACGAGCCGTACGCCACCCGTCTCCGGCACCTCGCGGAGCAGCGCGGAGTCGCCGGCCGGGTCCGGCTCACCGGCCCGGTGCGGGCCGCCGACATGCCGCGCTGGTACCGGTCGGCCGACCTGCTGGTCACCGCACCCTGGTACGAGCCGTTCGGGCTCACCCCGCTGGAGGCGATGGCCTGTGGTGTGCCGGTGGTCGCGTCGGCGGTCGGCGGCCTCACCGACACCGTGGTCGACGGGCGTCACCGGCGACCTGGTGCCGCCCCGGGACCCGCGGGCGCTGGGCCTGACCGTACGGCGGCTGCTCCGCGACCGGATGCGGCGGCTGTCGTACGCGGCCGCCGCCGTCGACCGGGCCGGCCATTCGTACGCCTGGGACCGCATCGCGCCCGGCTGGCCGCCCTGTACGACGACACGTCGCGCACCGCACGTCCGCCGAGGAGGCGATGGCCGGATGACCATTCTCGACACTCACCTCGCCGGTCTGGCCGAGGCGCTGCCGCCCTTCCGGCGCGAAGCGGCCCGGCTCGAGCGCTGGGGCGAACAATTGGCCTGGCACCTCGGCCGGGGCGGCCGGCTCCTGGTCGCCGGCAACGGGGGCAGCGCCGCCGAGGCCCAGCACCTCGCCGCCGAACTGGTCGGCCGGCTGCGGACCGAACGGGTCGCCGCTGTCCGCGATCGCGCTGACCCCGGACTCGTCGGCGGTGACCGCGATCAGCAACGACTACGGCTTCGACGAGGTCTTCGCCCGCCAGGTCCGCGCCCACGGCCGGCCCGGCGATGTCTTCCTGGCCCTGTCCACCAGCGGCCGCAGCCCCAACCTGGTCGCCGCCGCACACGCCGCCCGGGAGTCCGGGCTGCGGGTCTGGGGCATGCTCGGTCGCGGTCCCAATCCGCTGGCCGAGGCCTGCGACGAGGTGCTGGGCTGCCCGTCGGCCGACGGGCAGGTCGTGCAGGAGCTGCACCTGGTCGCGGTGCACGTGCTGTGCGAGTACCTCGACCGGTGCCTGCCGTCGGTCCGGGGCGAGGTTCCGGACTCGGTGGGGGCACTGTCATGAGCCGACCGCTGCTCGTGGTCGTCGGTGACACCCTGCTCGACCGTGACGTCGACGGGTCGGTGCGCCGGATCGCGCCGGACGCCCCGGCGCCGGTGCTGGACGAGGAGTCCACATCGGATCGCCCGGGCGGCGCCGGCCTGGCGGCGACGCTGGCCGCCGGTCAGGGCTACGACGTCGCGCTGGTCACCGCGCTGGCCGGAGACGCCGGTGGCCGCCGGCTGACCCAGTTGCTCGAGCGCGGCCGGCGTCGACGTGTACGCGCTGCCGCTGGCCGGCGCCACGACCGAGAAGATCCGGCTGCGGTCCCGCGGTCAGGTGCTGCTGCGCCTGGACCGGGGTGGCCGCGCCGAGCCGGCGGCCGGAGACGTCCCGCCGGCGGTTCTCGACCTGCTCGCCCGGGCCACCGTGATCCTGGTCAGCGACTACGGCCGCGGCTTGACCCGGCACCCGGAGCTGCGACAGGCGCTGCAGGCCGCGACAGCGCCGATCGTCTGGGATCCGCATCCGCGGGGCGCGTCCCCCGTGCCGGGCGTGCGGCTGGTCACGCCCAACCTGGCCGAGGCGGTCGCGATGAGCGGCGACGCCGGCGGAGGCGCCCGCCTCACCGTCGCGGACCGGGCCGGTCACCACCTGCGGACCCGGTGGCGTGCCCACGCCGTGTGCGTCACCACCGGAGCGGCCGGGGCGGTTCTCTGCCACGCCGGCTCGACGCCGCTGGCCGTGCCCGCCCCGCGCACCGTCGACGGGGACACCTGCGGCGCCGGCGACCGGTTCGCCGTCGACGGCCGCGCTCGCGCTGGGCGAGGGTGTGCTGATCTCGGAGGCCGTCCCGCGCGCGGTCGCCGCGGCCACCGACTACATCGGACGGCGGCGGCGTGAACGTCCGCCCCGACACGCATCACCAGACCGGATCGGCCGAGGCAGGTCGCTGGCGGACGTCCGGCGCACGGGAGGCACCGTGGTCGCCACCGGCGGCTGCTTCGACCTGTTGCACGCCGGTCACATCGCCACCCTGCAGGCCGCCCGCCGGCTCGGTGACTGCCTGATCGTCTGCCTGAACTCGGATTCGTCGGTCCGTGGCCTGAAGGGCCCGGACCGGCCGCTGGTCGGCGAGGACGACCGCCGCCGGCTGCTGGCCGCGCTCGACTGCGTGGACGCGGTGGTGGTGTTCTCCGAGTCGACACCGGAGGCGGTGCTGACCTGGCTGCGCCCGGACGTCTGGGTCAAGGGCGGCGACTACACCGACCCGCCCGAGGCCGAGCTCGTCCGCCGCTGGGGCGGCCGCTGCGTCATCGTGCCCTACCTGGACGGACGGTCCACGACAAGAATGATCGCCGCTGCGCGCGGCCGGACGGAGGTTTCTTCATGATCGACACGGTTCTGGTCACCGGAGGGTCCAGCGGGCTCGGGGCGGCGGTGGTCGAGGCGGTGCAGAAGGCCGGTGGGCAGCCGTACGTCATCGACCGCCGGCCACCGGCCGACGGCGTGCCCTGGGTCGAGTGCGACCTGGCCGACACCCGCGCCGCCGAAGCCGCCACCCGGCAGATCGCGGCGCAGGCCGGCGGTCTCACCGGGGTGGTCACCGCGGCCGGGTTCGACGTGCCCGGTGCGCTGGCCGACATCCCGGGAGAGACCTGGGAGCGGATCGTCACGGTCGACCTGTTCGCCACCGCCGCCGTCATCCGGGCGGCGCTGCCCGCCCTGGAACGCTCGCACGGCACCGCCGTCACCATCGCCTCCACGCTGGGCATCAAGGCCGTGTCCGACGCCACCGCCTACTGCGCGGCCAAGTTCGGCGTGGTCGGCTTCACCCGGGCCCTGGCGGCCGAGCTGGCCGGCCGGGTCGGTGTCACGCTGATCATCCCCGGCGGCATGCGGACCCGGTTCTTCGACGACCGGACCGAGCAGTACAAGCCCGGCGCCGACGCCATTCTCAACGACCCGGCCAACGTGGCCGAAGCGGTGCTGTTCGCGCTCCGGCAACCCCGGGGCAGCGCGGTCCGGGAACTGATCGTGGCGGCCGAGACGGAGACGTCCTACCCGTGATCCTCGCGTTGCGCGCGCTCGGCGTCGGCGATCTCGCCACCGGCGTCCCGGCGCTGCGCGGACTCCGCTCGGCGTTCCCGGACGAGGAGCTGGTGCTGGCCGCACCGACGTGGCTGAGGCCGCTGATCGACCTGATCGGCGGCATCGACCGGGTGCTGCCCACCGACGGGCTCGAGCCGCCGGCCTGGACCGACCGGCCGGATCTCGCGGTCAACCTGCACGGCCGCGGGCCGCAGTCGCACCGGCTGCTGCGGCAGGCCGGCGCGCGCCGGCTGTGGGCGTTCGGCACCGGCAGCGGCCCGGTCTGGGACGACGACGAGCACGAGGTGGCCCGGTGGTGCCGGCTGCTGCGGTGGTACGGCGTCGCCACCGACCCGGCCGACCTGTCCCTGGCGGCGCCGCCGGTGGCCGTCCCGGACGGGCTCACCGTCGTCCACCCCGGCGCGAAGTCGCCGTCGCGGCGATGGCCGCCGGACCGCTTCGCCGAGGTCGCCCGGCGCCTGAGCCGGGCCGGACACAAGGTCGTCGTGACCGGCTCGGCCGCCGAACGCGACGTGGCCGCGACGGTCGGGGAGCGGGCCGGCCTGTCCGCCGACGCCGTACTCGCCGGATCCACCGGCTTGGACGAGCTGGCCGGGCTGGTGGCCCGGGCCCGGCTGCTGATCAGCGGGGACACCGGAATCGCGCACCTGGCCACCGCCTACGGCACGCCGTCGGTGGTGCTGTTCGGCCCGATGCCGCCGAGCCGGTGGGGGCCGCCCGCCGACCGGGCGCAGCACCACGCGATCTGGCACGGCGCCCGGGCCGAACCCGGCGACGCCCCCGGTCCGGACGTCCACCCGGCGCTGCTTCAGATCACTGTGGACGAGGTGCTGGCCGCGGCGGCGGTTTCCCGATGACGCCGAACCGGCGCGCTGAGCTCGACCAGATCGGCCTCGACGGCCGCCGGCAGGCGGTGGCGGTTCCGCAGCGCCCACGGCAACCGGGCGGCCGCGTCGGCCAGCGCGCCCGGATCGGTCCGCCACGCCTGCGCGGCGGCCCGTCCGATCTCGGCCACCGGCCGTCGTAGCAACGACACGAGCACCCGGTTGCGGGCCTCGAGCCGGCGCCGGGCCTGCGGCTCCCGGCCGACCGGCGACGGCAGATGCCGGACCGTCAGCTGCGGAGCGTAGGCCAGCTGCCAGCCGGCGGCGGCCAGGTCCATCGCCAGCAGCGCCTCCTCGCCGTAGATCAGCAGCTCCCGGGCGAACCCGCCGGCCGCGAGGAAGGCGCTGCGCCGGACCACGGCGGCGCACGCGAGGAAGCCGAGCACCGACGGCCCGGGAGCGCCGGGCGCGATACCGATCGGGGCGGTCGCCATGCCGGCCGAGACCGGATCGAGCCGGCCTTCCGGCCCCACCAGCACCCGCGCGGTGAGCAGCGCGGCCCGCGGGTGGGCGCGCAGCAGCCCGGCGGCCTCGCGCAGCGATCCGGGTGTCCACCAGGAGTCGTCGTCGGCGAAGGCGACGAACTCGGTCGTGGCCATCTCGACGCCGACGTTGCGCGCCGCCGCCCCCCGGTTCACTGGCAGTGTCGCCACGGTGACGCCCGGGAACCGGCTGCGGACGGCTTCCGGCCCGCCGTCGTCCGACCCGTTGTCCACCAGGATCGCGGGCGCCCGGTGCTGGGGCAGTGTCTCCATCAGACGATCGCGCCGATTGCGGGTCGCGATGACCACCGTCACGTCATGTGTTTCCATCGGCGCGCGGATACCCCGGCACATGATCGGGTATGCGGGGGCGTGCCTGATTCACGGATGGGTGTAGTCGTCATCACATACCGGCGGCGGGCGGAAGCCCTGGCCGCCGTCGAGCGTCTCTCTCGGCTGCCCGAGCAACCACGGATCGTATTGGTGGACAACGGATCCGGTGACGGAACGGCCGAGGCGGTCGCGGACGGGTTCCCGGCCGTCGACGTGGTCGCGCTCGACGAGAACCGGGGCGCGGTCGCCCGGAACATCGGCGTCGAGCGCCTCGACACGCCGTACGTGGCCTTCTGCGACGACGACACCTGGTGGGAACCGGGGAGCCTGGCCCGCGCCGCCGACGTGCTCGACGCCTGCCCCGGCCTGGCCGTGGTCAACGCCCGCATCGTCACCGGTCCGGACGCGCACGACGACCCGATCGTGGCCGAGTTGCGCGACTCGCCCGTCCCCGGCCCGGACTGGCTGCCGGGCCCGGCGCTCGGCAGCTTCCTGGCCGGCGCATCGGTGGTGCGCCGGGAGGCGTTCCGGGAGGTGGGCGGGTTCAGCTCCCGGCTGTGGCTCGGCGGCGAGGAGGAGCTGCTGGCCACCGATCTGCTCACCGCCGGGTGGGAGATCTGCTACCTCGAGGATCTGGTCGTGCACCACGACGCCTCCCCCCGGCGGGATCCGGTCCAGCGGCGCCGCAACGGATTACGCAACACGCTGTGGTTCATCTGGCTGCGCCGCCCGGCCCTTCCGGCCGTACGGCGAACCGTGTTCCTGGCCCGCACCGTGCCGCGCGACCGCACCTCGGTCCTGGCCGTCGGGGACGCGATCCGCGGCCTGCCCTGGGTGCTGGTGCACCGGCGGGTCCGGCCCCCGGAGGTGGAGCGGCGGCTGCGCCCGCTCGACGCCGCCCAGCGCGCATCCACCGCGCGCCGATACGTCTGACCGAACTCCTGGCGCCGCCGTCCGGCGGCACCCAGGCGTGAGCGACGCCGTGCCGGACGGCCGCGGGGAGGGCGCCGAAAATCGGACCGGACTGCGTTAGCCGTGACCCGGCCCGGGTAAACCCCGCCCATGGCCGTTGTCACGCGCACCATCCAGGCCCCGCCCGAGCAGGTGTTCGCCGTGCTGGCCGACGGCTGGACCTACAGCGACTGGGTGGTCGGCACCGCACACATCCGCTCGGTCGACCCGCACTGGCCGCAGATCGGCACCCGCATCCACCACAAGGTTGGACCGTGGCCGCTCTCGCTCAAGGACACGTCGACGGTGACGGCGTGCATCCCCGGCCGGTCGCTCACGCTGGACGCCGGGCTGTGGCCGCTGGGCGCGGCGACCGTGCACCTCGAGCTCGAACCGACCGGGGTGGCGGCGACCCGGGTCACCATGCACGAGGACTTCCACGCCGGCCCGCTGGCCTGGGCCAAGAACAAGCTGAACGATCTCGCGCTGCACGGCCGCAATGTGGAGGCCCTGCGCCGCCTGGCCGACCTGGCCGAGCAGCGGTCATATGACCATGAGACCGTCGGCCGTGGCGGGCCGGCGTAACGCGACGACGATCAGATCGAGCGGCATCGGCGCCGGTCCGGGCCGCACCGCCGGGCCGATCGTGGCGGCGTGTGCGGTCGCCAGCGGCAGACCGGGATAGCGGACCGCGGCCTGGCGGCTCACGTCACCGCGGCACCGGCCGAAGCGTGCGACCGACCGCCAACCGGCCAGATCGGCGTGGGCCGCGCACGGCGTGCCCGGGGGCTGCGGCAGGACCGTGACCGCGTCGAACGGCCGGCTGCCGGCCATCCACATCTCCACCGCGCGTACGGACGCCGCCGACGCGCTCTCGCACCAGTACGGCGTCCGGCCCGCGGCGAGCACCCGCCACGGGTCGAGCAGCCGGTCGCACTCGACCACGCAGTCGTCGCCGTCGGCCCGCAACCATGTGCGGTAGAGGTCGGCCACACCCCCGCTGAGGGCGTCGGCCCGGGCGTACAGCAGCTGCTGCAGTCGGCCGCCGCGCCGCAGGTCGGCGACGATGCCCGGGTCGACGGCGGTCTCGGCCTGCGCCACCGAGCGGTTCCAGTCGGGCCGTTCCCACCCGTCCTCGCCCAGCCACGTCAGGTGCGCGCGGAAGTCCGGGTCGTCGAGGTCGTAGCGAGCGAAGCCCCAGCCGTGCGCGGGCCGTCCGATCTGGAACGTGAACCGGTCGCCGAGGCGCAGCACGGGCCAGGGCCGGACGTCCCGGACCAGCAGACTCGGGCGCGAGCCGAGCAAGCGCCGGTACGCCGCCGGCACCACCCGCCACCGGATCTCGAACGTCACCGTGGACGCGACCCGGGAACCGGCGCCGATCGGGTCGTGCACCTGCCGGACGGCCACCTCCGGATGGTTGGCGAGCAGACCGGCGACCACCGCCGAGCCGTACCGCGACGCCCCGGCCCAGTCGCCGGCGCGCCCGCCGGGCCACCGGACGGCGACGGTGAACCCAGCCGGCAGCCACGGTGCCCCCAGGGCGGCGGCCAGATGGACGGCGGCGCCGTGTGGCGAGCCGAATACCACCGCAGGGTGATCGAGGTAAGGATAGTGACCGGCGATCCACTCGGCCACGTCCTCCGGATCGAGGGCGTCGAGTGCGTCCGCCGGAAGGGCATCGGTCCAGGCGTCGGAGGCCACCGCGTCGTTGCGGGCCGGCTGTGGCGTCGGCCCGTGCCGGCCCATCACCGGTACGCGCGTCAGATCGCCGACCGGCAGCCGGCGTATCGCGCGCGCCGCCACCTGAAGCAGCGCGTAGCCCAGACTGTCGGCGCTGACAACGTTTCCCGGGGCCGTCGCCACCCCGGCCGTCAACTCGCTCATCGACCTTCTCCCGACCCCGCCCGGTGTGCGCGGCGGGTACCCGGGAGGGCGGCGGATACACCAGCTGGTACCTACCGCCTCGGTGTGTCCACCGTCTCAGGGCCGTCGGAGGCCCGGGCGCCGGCGATCCCGCGGCCGGGCGTCGCCGCCCGGTGCGGCGGGCCACGGTCCGCTAACGGCGGCGTTCGACCCGGCGGTCCGTGGTGAAGGCGCGCACCAGCATCGACACCAGGCCCACGCCGACGATCGCGACGGCGACCTGAACACCGACCACGAGCCAGTCGAAGTTCCGCCCCCGGACGGCGAACACATGCTGGCTGTGCCAGCCGTAACGCCCGGCCAGCCACGTGCCGGCCAGCGACGCGCCCATCCCGACCAGCACGGTGAAGATGATGCCGATGTTCTGCCGGCCGGGCAGCAGGATCCGGGCGATCACGCCGATGATCAAGCCGAACACGATCGCGGCCACATAGTCCTGTGCGTGCACTTCGTTCTCCTCCGATCCGCCGCCGCTGATGCCCAGCGGTGCGATGTCCGTGAACGTTCCGGTTCGGCCGGAACTCCGGTGGCGGATTCCGACGCATCGTACCGACGCGCGGACATCCGTCGACGATGGTGCTCCAGCCGGTCACGGGTCGTTCAGGTCCTCTTGCCACCAGGGTCGGAGATCGGCGCAAGTGCGCCTGGGCCGGCCCGCGCATGCCGGTGCCCGTTGTCCGGATCGCCAGGAGGCCGGGCCTGTGCCGGGAGTGCTCAACCGGCTGGTCACCGCCGGCGTTCTGCCGCTGTCGGTGAACGCCCAGGAAGCGGTCGCTGTACGCGTACAGCTTCTACGACGTCACGGCCACCCGGTGATGGGCCCGCGACCAGGCGCCGGGTCCGGCGTTCGGCCCGTGGACGCTGATCGGCTGAGACCGGACCTTCCGGCGGCGTACATCGGAGGGAGGCGGGGTCGAAATCGGCCACCCTCGTTGCCTATGCTCGGTGCCCCGGAGCGACCAGGCCCCGGCGAACGTGTGGACGGTGGCGTTGAGCGCGCGATCCGCAGGTGCCGGCCGGGAAGCGCTGCGCCCAACTGTTCGGTGACCACCAGGCGCTGGTCACCGTGACGTCGTTCGCCAAGAGCGCCGCCATCCGGATCGACGTGCGGTACTTCGATCCGTCGATGACCGGCCTCACGGTGCAACGGGCCACGGTGGACAAGGCCGACTCGCTGACCCGGTCGACCATCGACCTGCTGTAGGCCGGCGGCGGAGAAGGACACGGAAATGGGGGAACTCCGATGACCGGAACGCTCAGTGTGGAGGCCGCGGCGCTGGTGCGCCAAGCCTCCGGGCGCTAAGCGGCCGGCCAGCAGGCGCAGGCGGCGATGGACATGTCCCGGACGGCGATCAACGACGCCCCGAACTTCAACGACAACTCCCACGACGTGGTGCAGCCGCCGCAGAGCCCGTCGAACACGTGGCGCGGCGGCTGGAAGCCGTAGGGACGGCCCCGCCGGTCACCGCGGATCTCGCCGGTGGCACGGCAGGACGGTGACCAGCGCGGTGCGGGCCGCCGGGGACGTTCCGGCCTCACCCGCGGACGAGCCGTCCGGCCGCCTAACTCTTCAAGCCGGCCTCGATCGCGTCGATGATGCGGGGCCGTAGCTCGGACGCCTTGATGATGGCGTCGACCGAACCGACCTCGACCGCACGCTGGATGCTGTGCACCCGGTCGAACTCGGCCGCGACCTCGCCCAGCTTCTCCGCCCGTACGGCCGACTGGATCTCGGCCAGCCGCGCGTTCAGCGCGGCGCGCTCGGCTCCGGTCGACGACGACACCTGTGTCTGCAACTCGGTCACCCGCGGATCGGTGGCCGTCCGGTTGTTCACCTCGCCCGAGAACACCACCGCCGCCGCGGGGGCGCCGCCCAGCACCGACGCGAACGAGCCCTCCAGCGCGAGCACCGTCATGGACGGGTTGAGCGCCTTGGAGAACACCACGAACGCGCCGCCGTGATAGCGGGAGATGACACAGAACACGATCGGGCCGTCGAAGTTGACGATCGCCCGGCCGATCTCCGCGCCGTACTCCAGTTGCAGCTTGCGCATCGACTCCGGCGAGCCGTCGAAGCCGGACAGATTGGCCAGGACCACCAGCGGCCGGTTGCCGGAGGCGGCGTTGATGGCCCGCGCCGTCTTCTTCGACGACTGGGGGAAGAGCGTGCCGGCGGTGTACGCGTCCGGCCCGTCGGTGGGCGGGAACCCGCGCCGCGGCACCGACCGGGACTCGATGCCGATCAGGCAGACCGGCCGGCCGCCGATGTGCACGTCCTGCACCACCGACGTGTCGGCGTCGGCCATGCCGGCCCAGCGTTCCAGCACCGCGTGGTCCTGATCGGACAGTGCCCGCATCACCGTGCGGATGTCGAACGGCTTCTTGCGGTCCGGGTTGAGCGTGGCCGAGAAGATCTCGCCGACCGTGGTGAAGTCGGTGCCGAAGGTGTGCGGGAACGGCGACACGTCACGATCCGCCGGGTCGGTGGTGGCGATCGGGCGCGGTCCGGGCTCGCCCGGAACGACGTACGTGTGGTCGTAGTGGGCCATCAGCACGTCGCGGGCCCCGGCCAGATCCGGCGCCCAGTACTGCGCCTGCCCGTTCGGGCCCATCACCCGGTCGTAGCCGCCGATGCCGTAGTTGTCCTCGGCCGACACGCCGCCGGAGAAGTCCAGCGCCTGCTTGCCGGTCAGCACCATGGCCGAGTCCGGCGTCATCACCAGAATGCCCTTGGTGTGCATGAGCATGGTCGCCTCGGCGTTCCAGTACGGCTGGGCGCCGACGTTGATGCCCGTGACAACCACGTTGATCTCGCCGCCGGCCTGGGTGAACTCGACGATCCGCTTGAGCGCGGCCGCGACCCAGTCCATGTTCTCCGATCCCGAGGTCATCGAGATGCGCGCGCCCGCCGACAGGGCGAACCATTCCAGCGGTACGCGCATCCGCTCGGCCAGGTCCAGCGCGGCGATGACGCGCGAGCACTCGGGTTCGCTCAGCGCGCCCAGCGCCTTCGTGGGGTCGCCGAGCAGCACGACCCGGGTGATGCCCTCGGGCTGCCGCCCGGTCGGTGTGGTCACCACCCCGGCCACGATCGCCGCCGAGTTGTGGCCGCGGGGCCGGTCGACCGGTGCCAGCACGCCGTGCGGGTCCATGTCGTACTCGACGAAAGTGCCGTCACGGCCGGCCAGCAGACCGGTCAGCTCGTACGGGTAGACGTTGCCCCGGCGCGCCGCCCGGAGCACCTTCTGCCGGTAGTCGTCCAGCGGCCGCACCGGCTCGGAGGACGGCTTGTCCACGGTCACGGTGGCCCCGCCCGGGCTGAGCGCGATGGTCACCTCGACCTCGGACAGGTCACCGGCCGAGTTGCGCTGCCGGGCCAGGAACGACACCTGCTCCAAGCCGGCCCCGGCGGTGGTCGGCAGCAGACGCTGGACCAGCGTGTTCAGTTCCTCCGGGGTCAGCACGGTGGACGGCCAGACGTACATCATGATGCGGTTGGTGTCGAACCGCTTGTTCTGCGGCCGCTGCGCCTGGATGTTGCGGATGGCGTCCAGCCCGGCGGCGACCGCGTCCTCGACGGCGGGCAGCGCGACCAGCCGGCCGTCGGCCTCGCGCAACGGCGTCAGGTCCCGCACCTGACCCATCGCGATCAGCCGTTCGTCCGCCGGGTTGCTCCGGGCCACCGCCTTGAACAGGTAGATCTCCTCGTCCACGGACGGCAGCCGGGTCAGGTCGAACTCGCGCAGCCGGTGCAGCTGCAGTCGCTGGGCGATCTGCGGGTGCAGGCCCCGGATCAACCGGTCTTCGGCGAAGCCGCCGGCGCCGTCGGGCCGGAACGTGAAGTGGTGGTGCATCAGGGCGCCGGTGGTGCCGCCGACGGTGGTCGTCACCCGCAGCACGCCGGCCGGCAGCCGGTGGTCGGCCAGCAACTGCCCCAGCCGTACGGCCATCGCGTCGGCGTCCGGCTGGTCCGGCCATTCGACGTAGACGTCGGCGACCAGTCCGTGCTCGGGCACGTCCGCGGCGAGCGTGCCCACCGCGTCCAGGGCCGCCGGAAGCGCGCCGAAGCCGACCGCCGTGGTCACCACCCGGGTGACCGCGACCGTGCCGGTGTGCTGGGCGGTGACGAACCGGCAGCCGCCGGTCTCCCGGATGGTCACCTCGGACAGTCCGCGGTTGCCGTAGTAGCGGCGGGTCAACACCTCCAGCAGCGGCGCCAGGTCGCGGCCGGGCCGTCCGATGCGCTTGCCGATCAGCCGCACCAGCGGCTCGGAGCTGGCCACCATCGCCTGGATCCGGTCGGCCCGGTCGGGGGAGTCCGGATGGCGGTCGAGGTGGCGCAGGTCGGCCCGGACGGCGGCGTAGACCTCGGCCCGGGTCCGGCGCAGCAGCGGCTGGGCGTACCACCGGAACACCACGCCGCGGGCCAGGTCGGACACCGCCGGGAACCGCACCTGGGTGGCCTCGATGAGGTGTTCCAGGGTGAGCCCGGCCCGTTCGGCCAGCGCCTCGGCCGGCGGCGGCCCGGCCAGCCACTGCCGCAGCAGTTCGGACACCACAGTGACGTCGGCCGGCATCCGCTGCTGGGCCAGGAAGATCCGGAAGACCGCGTCCTCGAGCTCGGGCGTGCGGTCGAGCTCGGTGACGCCGTAGTGGCTCAACGCCTGCTTCAGCCGGGCCTGGAACGGTTCCGGGATGCCGGCTCGCTCCACGTCGAGGCTCCGCAGGTAGGCGTGGAAGTACTCGCGCGGGCTGTGCACCGGGCTCCCCGGTTCGCCCTCCCCGCCCCCGGCCGGCTTGTTGCGGCTCAGCTCGGACAGATCGGCGAACGCGGTCAGCAGATCGATCTCGCCCGGGAACGGCCGGTCGCCGAGCTCGTGGCGGGCGGTCAGGTAGCCGGTCAGCAGGCGGGTGCGGTCCTGCGGGTCGACGTCGAAGCCGAGCAGCAGGCTGCGCAGGTCCGTCAACCCCCGGTCGGCCCGGGCCGCGGCGGGCACGTCCGACGGCGCCGCCGGGAGCTCGATCTCGGCGCTCGGGCCGGCGTCGGCCGCCGCCTCGGCGTCGTCGCCGCCCAGCGGTTCCAGCCGCATCAGCGGCGCGCCGGTGCCGACCTGGCTGCCCACGGCCACCGGGCACTCGCGGACCCGGGCCCGGAACGGCGCCCGCAGCACCGTCTCCATCTTCATGCTCTCCAGCACCAGGATCGGCGCCCCCCCGTCGACCTCGTCACCGACCGCGAGCGGGGTGGCCACCACGAGCGCCGGGGCGGGGGAGCGGACCACGCCGCCCTCGTCGCGGCTGATCCGGTGCGTGACGCCGTCCACCTCGACCAGGTGGATCGGGCCGTACGTGGCGGTGACCAGCCGGAACCGTTGCCCGTTGACGATCATCTGCCCGAAGTACGGGTCGAAGCGCTCGAGCTCGACGTCGACCGGGTGCACGTCCCCGCCCGCCGCGACGCCGACCCGGTACCGCTTGCGGCCGACCCGGGCCACCGTCACCCGGTAGGAGGCGCCGCGCAGCTTGAGGTCGAGCGGACGGCCGGTGTCGTGCTGCACCTGGGGCCGGCCGCCGCGCGCCGTGGCCAGCAGTTGCTGCCGGCTGACCTCCTCCTCGTCCTCGTACGCCTCGATCGCCGCCGCGGCCAGCGCGATCGCCGAGTGCCGCCGGCTGACCAGGCGGCCCTCGGGGCGGACGCGGTCGATCCAGCCGGTGTCGGCGGTGGCGTCGATGACCTCGGGCTGGTCCAGCAGGTCGAGGACGAAGCTCTTGTTGGTGGCGCCGCCGTCGATGATCACGGTGGTCTCCGCCATCGCCCGGCGCAGCCGCCCGAGGGCCTGGTCACGATCCCGGCCGTACGCGATGATCTTGGCAATCATCGAGTCGAACGCGGCCGGGATGGTGTCACCCTCGCTCACCCCGGTGTCCACCCGGACGCCCGGTCCGGCCGGCAGCACCAGGCGGGCGATCCGGCCCGGCGCCGGCGCGAAGTCACGGTCCGGGTCCTCGGCGTTCAACCGGGCTTCGATGGCGTGCCCGGCCTCGGCCGGCTGCGGGCCCTCGAGGCGGCCGCCGCCGGCCACGTGCAGCTGCAGCCGGACCAGGTCGGTGCCGGTGGTCAGCTCGGTGATCGGGTGCTCGACCTGCAGGCGCGTGTTGACCTCGAGGAAGGCGAACAGCTTGTCGCCCGGGTGGTACAGGAACTCGACCGTGCAGGCGCCGCGATAGCCGACCGCCACCGCCAGCCGCTCGGCCGACGCCTTGAGCTCGGCCGCCTGGTCCGGCCCGAGCACCGGCGACGACGACTCCTCGATGATCTTCTGGTTGCGCCGCTGAACCGAGCAGTCCCGTACGCCCAGCGCCCACGCGGTGCCCTGCCCGTCCGCGATGACCTGGACCTCGACGTGCCGGGCCCCGGTGACCAGGCGTTCCAGGAAGACCACGCCCGACCCGAAGGCCCGCAGCGCCTCCTGGCTGGTCCGCTCGTACGCGTCGGCCAGGTCCGCCCCCGAGTCGACCCGGCGGATGCCCCGGCCGCCACCGCCGGCGGTCGCCTTGAGCATCAGCGGGTAGCCGATCTCGTCCCCGGCCCGGAGTGCGTCGGCGAGGGTCGCGACCTCGCCCCGGCTCCACGGCGCCACCGGGACGCCGACCTCCTCGGCGATCAGCTTGGCGCCGATCTTGTCGCCGAGTTGGCGCATGGCGTCCGCGCTCGGGCCGACGAAGGTGACGCCGATCTTGTCGCAGAGCTCGGCGAAGGCCGGGTCCTCGGCCACGAAACCCCAGCCGACCCAGGCGGCGTCGGCGCCCGTGTCGAGCAGGGCGCGCTCCAGCACGCCCAGGTCGAGGTACGGGCGGTCGGCGGCCGCGCCGAGGTCGTACGCGAGGTCCGCCTCCCGGACGAACGTGGCGGTGCGGTCCTCGTCGGTGTAAAGGGCGACCGTCTCGATCCGCGTCCCGGTCTCCGCCGACAGATCCCGGACGGCGTGGATGAGCCGCATCGCGGCCTCCCCGCGATTGACGATGGCGACACGACTGAACACCGACCAAGCCTCCCTGCTCCAGCGCACAGAAGGCGGCGTCCGGATCGTGGAGCGCCGCCTCTCCCTGCGTCTACCTTCCTGGATCATCGCTGGTTCCACCATGTCCCGCATCGCGCACGCCGGAGTCCCGCTGTTGTGGAGATCCTCCAAAAGGTGCTGTCGGCGGGCCCCAACAACGAAGCGATGGGAGCCGCCGACCGGCGCCACCGTGCGCCCCACCGCGGGCGGCCGGGCGGATCCGGCGACCTCGGCCACCGATCCGGCGGGCCGGGGGCGCCTGGCCACCGGCACGGCGGGTCAGGCCGGGAGGCGCCGGTAAACCTCCAGAGCCAGGATCGCGGCCTCGCCGGGAGTGGCCGGCTCGCCGCGCTCGGCCGCGAGCGCGGAATCGTCCAGCTGGACGATGAACACGTACCGGCCCCGGGCGCCGGTGGCCGTCTGGGTGCCGTTCCCGCTGACCAGCAGGCCACCGGGGACCGACGGGACGGGGCGGCCGCCGCGCACGCCGGCCAGCACCCGGGTGGCGTCGGACGCGTGATCGAACCGCGTCACCTCGACCCGGGTCGTCGAGCCCGGATCGTGGACGAACCAGCAGCGATCGGCTTCGGTGCTCGTGCCGGACGGCGGGCGGCCGGGGCAGGCGGTCGCGCCGGCCGGCATCGGGGGCAGCAGCGCGGCCACGCCGGTGTCCCCGGCGGCCGGGTCGTGGTGCACGGCCACCAGCACCGTCACCAGGGCGCCGATCACCACCAGCAGCCCCACCGCGGCCACGGTGAGAACCCGGCGGCTCATCCGGCGGCTGCGCGGCGGCCGCTCATCGATATCCACGGCGCTGGATACTAGCGGGGGCCATCCGATCGTGGTGCACCGCCGCGCGCCGGTTCCAAAGCGTCGCCGGGTGCGGCGCCGCCACCATCGGCCGCCTGCGGGCCGCCGGGCGCCGGATGCTACGGAGCCCGTACGGCCCGCGGGACTTCGACCTGACCCGGAACCGCGACCCGCCTCGGTGACTCGTTCCGGCGATCGAGTGGCGTGACCTGAGTACGGCTGGCCCGGCACGGGTCCGGCCCTGACACTGAGGACATGAGACCTCGCCTCGCCGCGCTGTCCACCACCGTCCTGGCCACCGCCGTCCTGGCCGCCGCCGGAGTGCTCACCGCCGCGTGCGGGCCGGACGCGATCTGCAGCTCAGGGGAGTACCCGGTGATCCAGGTCGGCGGCACCGGTCGCGCCTGCGTGACGGACGGGCAGCGGCCGCCGTCCGGATTCGCCCGGTTCCCGGCGGGCCAGGAACCCCGGCACGTCGACGACAAATGGGACACGTACTGGCAGACCCACACCGTCGACCCCGCCGGGGCCGCGGTGGCGCTGGATTAGGGCGACCCGCCGGGGCCGCGGTGGCGCTGAACAACTAGGAGGCGGCGACCGAGGCCTGCGTGACCACCTTGCCGTCGACCACGCAGCTGAACGACTGGGCGCTGGTCGACCCGGTGTAGAACGAACCGGTCACAGTCAGATGGTTCTTGTCGAATCCATGGACCTGGATCGTCGACGCCTGCCAGACCTTGGCGTCGGAGGTCGCGGCGACCTGCCCGATCGCGGTCTCGCAGGCCTCGACCGCCTTGTTCTGCCGGTCCTTCATCGAGTCCGGCCACAGCACCGCTCCCAGGGCCGTGCCGGCACCGAGGATGAGCGCCACCAAGACGATGATCCGGCCGCGCCGGTGCTGCCCGCCCGGCGCTTCCCTGTCGATCATCGGGTGATCGTTGCAGCGTATCGGCCATGATCGACAGGCCCCGGCTCGTCGGCATGGCGGGCCGTTCCGCTCGTTACCGTCGCTGTTCGGAGCCGGCGAAAGACCAGGTGGCGATCTCTGCCCCCGCAGATGCGGCGGACGAAAACCAGATATCGGAGAAATGCGAAAGCAATCGGGGAGTCGTCCGTCAGTTGTAACACGGGTCGCCCCAGCGGTGACACGTGGCGAACGGACCGGCCACCGCGACGGTCTGCCTCATCGCCTCCCTGCCGATGCCCGAGAGCGCACCCGGCGGTGGACCGGCGCGACGTCCGGGCCGTGCCGGTCCCGGCGGCCGGGCGGTGGCATGCTCGGATACGTGACGGATGAGCCTGACGTTTCGCCCAACGGGCAGTACCAGCCTGTGCCCGAGCCGGCCGGCTCGGCCGGCGACCCGCAGACGCCCGGCCCGGCCGCGGCGAGCGTGTCCCGGGCGGTGCCGCCGTCGTGTCCGACCCGGACCCGCGAGTACCGGGCGGGTGAGCTGATCGACGAGGGTTTCCCGGCCGAGGTGATCAGTCGGCGGCTGGACGGCGACCCGGGCTCGGTGGTCTGGCTCGACCTGTACGACCCGACCCGGGACGACCTGCAGATCGTCATCGACGAGTTCGGGTTGCACCCGCTGGCCGTCGAGGACGCGATCAGCCCGCACCAGCGGCCCAAGGTGGACCGCTACCGCACCCATCTGTTCGCCAACATGTACGCGGTCGCGCTGACCGGCGAGCAGGGCTCGTTCACCGTCGGCGAGGTCGCCATGTTCGTCACCCCGCGGGCGTTGATCACGGTCCGGAAACAGGACTTCGACATCGACGCGCTGATCGCCCGGTGGGACCTCAACACCGATCTGGTGCACGCGGCCAATCCGGTCAGCACCCTGGTGTACGGGCTGGTCGACGCGATCGTGGACGGCCATTACGCCGCCGTCGAGCACCTCGACGACGCCATCGACGAGCTGCAGACCCACCTGTTCCAGGCGAGCACCGACGTGGACGTGCGGCGCCGGGCGTACGACCTGGGCGCCGGCACCGCGTCGCTACGCCGGCTGGTGGCGCCGATGCAGGAGGTGCTGACCCGGCTCATGCGGGCCGACGCGCACCTGCTGGACAGCGTGCTCGCGCCGTACTACCAGGACGTGCACGACCATGCGCTGCGCGCGGCGGAGACCCTGGACGCCGCCCGCGACCGGGTCGACCGGATCGCCGACACCCAGCTCAACGAGCAGAGCGCCGAGCTCAACGTGATCACCCGCAAGCTGGCCGCCTGGGCCGCCATCATCGCCGTGCCGACCGCGGTCACCGGCTTCTACGGCCAGAACGTGCCGTACCCCGGGTTCGGCCACCACAGCGGTTTCCTGACCAGCGTCGCCGTCATGATTCTCTTCGCCGGCGGCCTGTACGTGTTCCTCCGGCGGCGCGGCTGGCTGTGACGTCTGCGGATCAATCGCGGGGATCCGAAGACGCCACCGGCACGCACCCCGGCGGCAACCCGGCCGGGGCAGTCTGGGGAGGCTGACCCCCCTGCCGAGGAGAGACCGCCCCGATGAGAACCCCCCGAGCCGCTGCGCTGTCTCTCGCCCTCGTGCTGGGCGGAGCCACTCCCGCCGTTGCCGCGCCCACCGGCCGGACCGTGCCCGTCGCCACGACGGCAGCGCTGACCGCCGCGGTCCAGGCGGCCCGGGCGGGTGATCGGATCGTGCTCACCGGCGGCCCGTACGTGCTCGGGAGCACCCTGCGGGTCCAGGCCTCCGGCACTGCGGGGGCGCCGATCGTGATCGCCGCCGCCGCCGGTGGCAAGCCGGAACTGCGCGGGGCGGCGAGCCTGGAGGTGGACGGCTCGTACGTCACGGTCAGCGGTCTGACCTTCCACACCGGCGACACCGTCGAGGTGAAGGCCGGCGCCGGCCACGCTCATCTGACCGGCAACACGTTCCAGTTGACCGCGGCCGCGAAGGACTGGCTGACCGTCGCCGGCAACGACGCCGAGGTCGACCACAACGTGTTCAGCGGCAAGCACACCGCGGGCGTCTTCCTGCAGATCTCCGGTCCCGGTACGAGCGGCATGGCGCAGCGGGTCCGGGTCGACCACAACTACTTCGCCGACCACTCCTTCGCCGGTGCCAACGGCGGCGAGGCGCTGCGGCTCGGGGTGAGCGCCCGGCAGCACGCCGCCGCGTACGCCGTGATCGAGGACAACTTGTTCGAACGGGTGGACGGCGACCAGGAGGCCATCTCGGTCAAGGCGTCCGACAACACGATTCGGCACAACACCATCCGGGACAGCACCGGCACGATCACGCTGCGGCACGGTGCCCACAACGTGGTCGACGGCAACTTCCTGATCGGCGGCACCACCGGCATCCGCGTCTTCGGCAACGACCAGACCGTCACCAACAACGTGATCGAGGACAGCACCCGCAGCCGGGGGATCGAGATCGGCAGCGGCGACCGCCGTGACGACACCGGAAGCAGCAACGACCACGTGGCCGCCGACCGGGTCTTGGTGGCGTTCAACACGGTCGTGATGCGGGCCGGGGGAAGCGTCGGGATCGATGTCGGGGACGACGGCCAGAAGGTGCACCCGGACACGGTCACGGTGGCCGACAACATCGCGTCGTCGGCCAAGCGGTCGCTGGAACTGGATCGCGGCACGCGGATCGGCTGGGTCGGCAACGTCACGTCGGGTGCGGTGTCCGGGGTGGCGGGTGGCTTCACGGCGGAGGACCCGAAGCTGGCCCGGGACCCGTACGGCGTCTTCCGCCCGCAGCCCGGCAGCCCGGTGCTGGGCGCGGCCGTCGGCACCTACGCGTCGGTCACGGTGGACCTGGACGGTCAGGCCCGCCCGGGCGCCCGGCGCAGTGTCGGGGCCGACGAGCCGGCCCTGGCGCGGATGGCCGACCGCCGGCCCGCCACCCGCGCCCTGCTGGGAATCTGAGTCACCCGGTGGGAATCTGAGTCACCCGGCCGGGCAGGCGGCAGCCGGCCGGGTGGCGGGCAGGTTGCTCGCCCCCAGGCCGGCGTCGACCACGCCGTTGCCGCAGATCTCGGCCTGCGGGGTGCGCATCACCTTCACGCCGTAACCGTGCGGGTTGCGCAGGTCGTTGTCCATCACCACCGAGTGCAGGCCCTGGCCCGGTTCGTCGCCGCCGAGCCGGATGCCGGCGCCCTGCTCGCCGATCACCGTGTTGCCCCGGAACACCAGGTAGTCGCCGCGGCCGGACAGGCCGGCGCTGTCCGGGTCCTGGCCACCCCGACAGGTGTTGTGCTCGACCAGGTCCCGGCTGCTCGACTCCTTGACGTCCACGCACTCGGCCGGCGTGTCGATGGTGTTGTCGTGGATCCAGTTGCGGTCGGAATGGTCGGGCCGGCCGCCGGGGTTGCGGCCGATCTGCTCGGGTGCCGTTCCGATGTAGACGCCCTCGCCGTTCTTGCGGTCCGCGGTCAGGTTGAAGTGTCCGCGGCCGCAGTCGCCGACCGCGTTGAACGCGATCTCGTTGTCGGTCGACTGGTTCTTCACCCGGACACATTCGCCGAGCGCGTCGCGGACCGTGTTGTGCAGGACCCGGACGTGGTGCGCGCCGTCCAGTCGGATGCCGGTGCTGCCGCCGACCACCGTGAACCCGGTCAGGTCGAGGTAGTCGTGGTCGATCTCGACCAGCCGGCCCGATCCCGTGGTGCCGGGCACGATGCGCGCGCCGTCGCCACTGATCCGGATCGGCCCGGCCGGCGTCCCCGCCCGGACCGAGTGGATGCTGCCGGCGTAGACGCCCGGCCCGACCCGCACGGTGTCCCCGGGCCGGGCGGCGTCGAGCCCGGGCTGCACGGCGGCGAACGGGTGGGCGGCGCTGCCGTCGCCACCCGGCCCGGCCGCGGCGGCCACGAAGTACGTGCGGGCCCGGACCGGGACCGGCGGCGGGGAAGCCGGATCCGGTTGCTGCAGCACGTACAGCAGCCCGGCGAGGCCGGCCAGGCCGACCAGCACGGCGGCCCACCCCAGCCCGGCGGACCGCCGTGACCAGTGCCTCACCAGGCGTTCCGTACGCCCGAGGGCGCGTTCGCGGTCCGCGGATGGCAGTCCGGCGAGCGGCGCCGGCCGGCGTAGTGCAACCCGACCGCCGTCACGATGAACGCGATACCGGCCACCGCCAGCCACTGGATCGGCGGCTGGTGCGAGCCGAACGTGTTCCCGCCGGTCGTCAGCTCATCGGCGCCGACCACCGGCTGCCGGGCGATCACCGTGGACCGGGACAGGTCGAGCACCGCCGGTTGGTCCACGTTGATGCCGTACTCGCGGACGTCGACCTGGGCGCCGGTCACGATCACCCGGCCGGAGTCGAGATTGATGCCCCGCCGCCCGGAGGTCACCCGGGCGCCGACGATCGACGCGTTGTTGCGGACGTCGATGCCGATGTCCGCGCCCCGCACCGTGTCCCCGGTGCTGACGATGCCGGAGCCGGCCAGCACCAGACCCCGCTCGCTGATGTCACCGACCGAGTTGCCGGTCAGCCGGGCGCCCCACACCGTCGGGTCGATCTCGATGCCGCGAACCTGCCGCTCCAGTTGGTTGGCGGTGATCTGGGTGTCCGCCGCCCGGCCGGTGACCAGCACGCCGTTGGTGAACCGGCTGACCTGGTTGCCGACGATGTGGACACCGGCGAAGTCCTTCACCGCGATCCCGTCGCCGTCGCCGCCGCCGGTCACCGTGTTGCGCGCCACGGTGATCGCGCTCGGCGTGGCCGGTCCGGCGTAGACCTCGATGCCGCGCCTGTTGCCGGTGAGCCGGTTGCTGTCGACGGTGTCGTACGCGGACACCCCGGTGATCCGGACGCCGACCCGATTGCCGGTGACCAGGTTCGACCGGATCGTCAGCCGGCTGGAGTTCTGCACGACGATCCCGTCGCCGTCGTTGCTCCACGTCTGATTGCCGCTGATCACGTTCCGGTCGGATCGGGCGTCCATCATGATGCCGTTGAGCCGGTTGCCGAACGACCGGTTGCCGGTGACCACGCTGTCGGTCACGTTCTTGGAGAAGATGATCCCGTGGCTTCCGTTGGCGAAGGACGTGTTGTCGATGACGACCAGCCGCTTGCTGCCGGTGTGCGGGTCCAGGCCGTACAGGTAGTTGTCCCGGAACGTGTTGCCGCGGAACACCACGCCGATGGCCGAATTGGTGTACGCGCCGAAGAAGTTGTGGTCGAAGGTGGACTGCAACGCCTCGCCGGTGGTCCCACGCCCCCACGTGACGCCGTATCCCATGGTGCTGTCCCCGCCGAGGTAGGACATCTGCGCCCCGGCGAGAGTGAGCACCGCACCGGCCCCGTCGTAGGCGATGAACGGCCGTCGCGGAGCGGGTCTCGGGTCGGGAGTGCGGTCGGCCCGCCACGAGGTGACGTGGGTGCCGCTGATGGTGACGCGGGCCGCGACCCCGGACAGGTACACCTCCTGGCCGATCCGCCCGGTCGACATCATCCGCAGGGTCCGCACCGCAGGGGACGAGATCCGCAGGTCGGTGCCCGGGGCCTGGACGATGGCCGCGCGCATCACGTACACGCCCGGGCCCGCCGTCATCAGCCATTTCGGTTTCGGGCCGGCGTGGACGATCTGGTACAGGCGCGGCAGCGTGAGCGTGGCCGACGACGGGTGGCTCCACACCACGCGCGGGCCTGTCATCAGCTCGACGGTGCGCGGCCGGATGACGATCTGGTTGCGCGTCGAACCGGTCAGCAGCTTCTGCTTGTCGACCGCGACGAACTGGCTGGGCGTCAGCTTCTGCCGGTCGGCGCGGGACGGCTGCGGGTTGCCGCCGCCCCCGGCGAAGGCCGGCGACATCGGGACGACGGCGCCCGCCAGCGCGATCGCGGCCACGGCTCCGGCCGCCTTCACGCCGGCACCTTCCCGGCATCGGCGGGTTTCAGGGTGCGGACGACCTGCCCATGCTTGGCCGACACCTTCACGTCGCGGGTGAGCCACCGCTGACGCCGTACGGTCAGCAGCGCGCCCAGCTTGACCGCCGACAGGGCGAAACTGACGACGATGTAGATCGGCATCATGGTGACCATGTGGGACGGCCGCCGCTCCAGGTGGTACAGCATCTTGGCCGAGCGGCTGAACATCCACCACACCGCGAGGATCCCGGCAGTCAGGTAGTGGTGGTTCAGCAGCGACAGCGTCATGAACACCGGCGCCAGCAACAGCGTGAAGCCGCCGATCGCCTTGTCCAGCATCCAGTACGCCAGGAACGGGTGCCGGTACACCCAGCCGCTCGTCAAGGCGCGCAGGTCGCTGCGCCAGGTGTTGCGCGACCAGCGCAGCCGCTGCTTGAAGAAGGTCCGCGCGTCCTTGGGAAACAGCGACCAGACCCGGGCGGTCCGTTGCAGCACGGTGTGGTATCCGTCCTGAAGCAGCAACATGGACAGTCGCTTGTCGTCGCCCGACAGGCACGGCACGCCCCAGAAGGTCTCGTTCATGAACCGCTCCGACATCTTCTCCAGCAGCACCCGCCGGTAGACGGCGGTGCGGCCGGACAGGCAGGAGAGCGCCTGCCCGGCCGCTGACTGCGAAGGCAGCTCGTGCGAGTACCGGTAGTCCAGGTACATGTCGTTGAGGTGCTGCCAGGCGGTCCGTGGATCGGAGACGTTCTGCCGGGCGGTCACCCCACCGACGCTCCGGTCCGCGAACGGCATCCGGATGTGCTCGGCCACATCGGTCGCCCAGATGGTGTCCGAGTCGACCAGCGCCACCAGCGGCGTGCGGGCCGCCTCCCAGCCGCGGCGCAGCGCGTCGCGCTTACCCGGGACGCTGGTGACGATCACCCGCACCCGGTCGTGCTCGCGGGCGATGGCGGCCAGCTCGCGGTCGGTCTCGTCGACCACGCAGATGACCTCCTCGACATCGTTGACCAGCCAGGACCGCAGCGCGTCGGCGAACACCTGCGGCTCCTCCTGGTACACCGGCACGACCACCGTCATCGGCATTCGGAAGTCGTTGATCACCGGCCGGTAGAGGGTGGCCGGGATCTGCCGGATCAACCAGCTGAGCCAGCGGCCGAAACCGAGCGCGCCGAGCGGGATGTAGGCGAGCAGCCAGCTCATCGGGCGGCCAGTTCCGGCTCCCGGCCTCCGGTCTCCTCGCCACCGGTCTCCCCGGCCTGCTTCGGGATGTCCGAAGCCCGGTGCAGCAGCAGTTCGTTGACCAGGTCGGTGGCGGCCGCCATCGGCACGTCCAGACCGAGCGTCCGGGCGAAACCGAGAAAACCCTTGGTGTCCTTGGGCAGGCAGGCGCCGCCGTAGGGAGCCCCGCCGTCGATGCCGTAACCCGGGTTGTACGACGCCTCGCTGGACCGTGACACGGTCTCCGCCACCGTGCCGGGGTCCAGTCCGAGTCGCTGGCTGACCAGCCACAGTTCGTTCCAGAAGCTGATCTTGGTGGCGTTGAACAGGTTGTGCGTGCACTTGATCAGCTCGGCCATTCGCGGGTCGCCGCAGCGGCGCATCTCGCCGCCGAACGGCGCCAGCAGGTTGTCCAGCCGCTCCAGCGTGCGCGGGCTGTGCGAGCCGATCACCGTCATCCGCGGTGACAGGAAGTCCTCGAGCGCGCACCGGGCCCGCAGGAACTCCGGGTTGGAGGCGAGCGAGAACCCTTCGCCGGCCCTGCTGCCGGTGCCCTTCTCCAGGATCGGCCGGACCACGTCGTCGCACGTGCCCGGGGGCACGGTCGAGCGGACCACGACGGTGTGCACGGCGCGGCTGCCGGCCAGCGCGGCCGCCACCGTGCGGGTACCCGCCCGGATGTGGTCCAGGTCCCAGCGGTAGCCGTCGTTGGGCGTGGGCAGCGTCAGGAAGATGAACCCCGGCTCGTCACCGAGAATCAGGCGGTCGGACGCGCGGTGCCCCTCCGCGCGTAAGGCTGCGATCCGCTCCGGGGCGACATCGACGAAGGACACGTCGTGGCCGTGCCGGGCGAACCCCTTGCCGGTGGCCGTTCCGACCACTCCCGCGCCGATGATGTAGATGGACGTCACTGAACTTCCCCCTTGGCCCGAACAGGCCGTTCTCGACGAAACAGCACCTATGTCACGATTGTGCCTCTGGATCGGCACTCATGTCCTTTAAACTGATTTGGCCGAATGTCGCCGAACCCTTGACCGAACGGCGGAGTGTCGGCCCGTACGGTGACGGGATGACTCCGGACGAGGCGGCCATCGGCGAGCTGGTGGCGACGTTCTTCGCCGCGTTCACGTCCGGGCCGGGCGTGCACGAGCGGATGGACGCGTTGCGCGCCGCACTGCTGCCGGCGGCCGTCATCGTGAAGACCTGCGGCGCTCCGGCGGTGTACGACGTGGACGGCTTCCTCGAACCCCGCCGGGCGTTGCTCACCGGCGGCACGCTGACCAGCTTCCGCGAGTGGCCCGAGCCCGGGCAGACCCAGGTGTACGGCGACATCGCGCACCACTTCTGCGCGTACGCCAAAGCCGGTGTTCAGGACGGCGTCCCGTTCACCGGCCGGGGGATGAAGACGCTGCAGTTCGTCCGGATGCCCGGCGGCTGGCGGATCAGCGCCGCCGCCTGGGACGACGAGCCGTAGGCTGCGGGCATGGTCGAGCCCTCCCGGCCGCGCCGGATGTGGTCGCTGTTCGAACCGGTGCACGCCGTCACCTACTTCGCCGCGCCGGCCGCCGCTCCGTTCGAGGCGGCCGGCCTGCGCGGCTTCTGGCGGAGATACTTCGCCGGCCGGGCCGCCCCGCTCGGGCCGGTCGGCCCGGCGCCGGTGGTGGCCGCGTTCTTCGGGTTCGCGCCGGGCATGGTGGCCCGCGCGCTGCCCGACGTGTGGACCCGGATCAGTCCGGCCGGCGCGCTCGCGGCCCGCGCCGCCGGCGCCCGGGCCGGGCTGTCCGACCTGCTGGCCGACGTGCCCGGGCCCGAGGTGGCCGAGGCGGCCGGGCTGCTGATGACCGCGGCCGGCGCCGCCGACGTGTCCGGCCGGGTGCTGGCGGCCGCCCACGCCGCCGTCCCCGCGCCGGACGGGCCGCTGGACCGGCTGTGGCACGCGGCGACGATCCTGCGCGAGCACCGCGGCGACGGCCACGTGGCCGCCCTACTCACCGCGGGCGTCTCCGGGGACGAGTCGGTGGTGCTGCGGTCCGCGCTCGAGGGCGGCGGCATGCGGGAGCGGATGCAGGGTGCCCGCGGCTGGACCGACGCCGAATGGGCGGCCACCGAGGACCGCCTGCGCGACCAGGGCCGGCTCACCGTCTCCGGCGAGGCCACCGACACCGGCCGGGACGTCTACGCCGGCGTCGAGGCCCTCACCGATGAACTCGCGGCCGGGCCGTGGCGGGCGCTGGGGGAGCGGGACACCGCGCGCTGCGCGGCGTTCCTCGAGCCGATGGTGGATCGGATCTGGCCGGTGCTCCCGGAGGGCAATCCCATCCCGCTACGCCGGAGCCCGTGAGCGCCACGCCGGGAGCCGCTGAATGCGTAGAGCCACCCAGCCGGAAGGCAGGCGGCTGCGAATATCCGGCGTGAAGGCTATGACGCCATGATTCCGGAAGTCCGCGCCGGCCCCGGCCGGTACCGGTCGCTGCACGACCGGGTGCTCGAGGACGGCCCGCTGACCCACCGTGCGGCGGCGCCGGTGGCGCTGGCTCTGGTGCGGGCGCTGCGGTTGGCGCACGCCGCCGGCGATCTGCGCACCGATGTCATCCCGCACAACGTCCTGCTCGCTGACGACGGCCGGTTGATGCTGACCGGTTTCGGACCGGCCCGAGCCGGACTCCCGGCGGCCGAGCTCGGCGCCGGAACGCAGCCGCTCCTCGGTCCGCCGCACTACGTCGCCCCGGAACGCCTCCGCGGCGGCGCCCCGACCGAGGCCGCCGACCTGTGGTCGCTGGGTGCGACGCTGTACACCGCGGTGGAGGGCCGGCCGCCGCTGTCCCGCGACTCGGTGGCCCGATCCTGGGCGGCCGCGCTCACCGACACCATCGATCCGCCTCGGAACCCTGGCCCGCTGCACCCGGTCATCGCCCGTCTCCTGGTGCCGGATCCCGGTCAGCGCGCGACCGCTGCCGCCATCGAGGCGATGCTACGAGCGCTCACCACGCGGGTCGTCGGGGTCGCGAGCGTGCCGGCGCCGGACACTGTCACCTTCCGGGTCGGTGCCGCGGCTCCGGTCACCCACCGTGCCGAGGCCGAGGACGAGGCACGGCCGGCGCCCCGCAAGAAGAGGCGTGCGGCCCGAATCGCGGTCGCCGGCATCGCGACGGTGGCCGCGGCGACCGCCGTCACCGCAACGGCTCTGGCGTACGCCGAAACCGGGCCACCGCCCAGTTCGCCCGCGGCGTCCGCCGGACCGCCGCTCGCCGCAGGGCCCTGCGCCGGAACAACGCCTCAACGACTGACGGATGCCACGGGCGCCCCGGCCCCGGCGCCGGCCGGCTGGCGGACGCAGGACGACCCGGCGGGATTCTCCGTGCCGGTGCCGTCCGGCTGGAACCGGGCGTTCCGTGCCGGTGTCGTGTGCTTCATCGATCCCGGTCGCGTCCGCACCTTCAGCGTCGATTCCGTGGTGCCGGCCGTCGATTCACCGCTGCTGTACTGGCAGGCCGCCGAGCTCACCGCGCTCGGGCGGGGGACGCCGGCCGGGTATCAGCGGGTGGGCCTCGGGGTGAGCAGGCCGGGGGCGTACTGGGAGTACACCTGGCAGCCGGCGGGCGGACCGCGTATGCACACCCGATGGTTGCTCCGGGGCGCCGGCGACGGCAATTTTGACGAGATCTCGTGGACCACCCGCGATTCCGACTGGGTCTCGGATATGGACGTCGAGCGATTGTTCGTCGACGGCTTCCGGGCCTCGTCGGCGCCGATCTGAGCACCGATTCACGAGCTGATCAAATATTTTGATCGCAGCACCAATCCGCTCCACCCCGGCAGCCGAATAACGGTCGACATCGAAACCGACGACCGGAGGTTGCCAAATGGACGCGCTCGGACCGTGGCACATTCTGATTATCGTAGGTTTCTTCGTCCTGTTGTTCGGGGCGAAGAAGCTTCCTGAAGCCGCCCGTTCACTCGGCCGGTCCGCTCGCATCATGAAAACCGAACTGACCGGGATGCACGACGAGCCGAAGACGCCGGCGACGCCGGTCGAGATCGTTCCCGTGGCCGGCCCGGACGATGGCCCGCGCTGACGCTGCGCCGGCGGCACGGCTGACCGAACCACCGGCGTCGCCGGTCCAGCCCGCCGCCGGGGCGCCGATGTGGGTCCGTCACCTGCGCGAACTGCGCCGGCGGGCCGTCATCGCAGCCCTCGCGGTTGTGGTCGCCACGGCTCTCGCCTTCATCTTCCACGGCACGATGCTGCACGCGCTGACTCGGCCGTACTGCTCGCTTCCGGCCCAGGACCGGCTGCTGCAGGGGCAGTGCACGCTCATCGTCACCGGGGTCATGGACGCATTCCGGCTGACCCTCAAACTGTCGCTCTACGCCGGCCTTCTGCTGTCGTCACCGGTCTGGTTGTATCAGCTGTGGCGATTCATCACCCCCGGCCTGCACCGCAATGAGCGCCGTTACGCCTCCTGGTTCGTGGGTGTTTCGCTGCTGTTGTTTGCGGTAGGCGGAACCTTCGCCTGGGAAACCCTTTCCCGGGGGCTGCGATTTCTGCTGGGCTTCGCCACCGGCGGGGTGTCCCCGCTGCTGAGTTTCGACAGTTATCTGTCGTTCGTCACCGCAATGGTCCTCATCTTCGGAGTTTCCTTCGAATTCCCGTTGCTGGTGGTGATGCTGAATCTGGTCGGCGTGCTGCCGGCGCACCGGCTCAAGAAATGGAGCCGGTTCATCATCTTCGGCATCGTCGTCTTCGCCGCCGGCGCGACTCCCAGCCAGGACCCGTTCACCATGCTCGCCCTCGCGGCCCCGCTCGCCCTTCTCTACGGCGGGTCCCTGATCGTCGCCATCCTGCACGACCGGCGCAAGACACGGGACGCACCCGCCGAGCTCCCGGACGACCAACTCTCCGCCCTCTAGCCCCACCACCACGCTCACGTCCTGCGCTGCGCAGGCGTCGGAACCAACCCTGAGGAGTACCACGTGTTCGGAAAGAAGCTCGTCAACGACATGATCGACCGCAGCGCGGAGAACGCCGAGGACCGGCGCCGCTTCCTGCAGAGCGCCGGCGCCCTCGGGCTCGGCATCGTCGGCGCCAGCATGCTGCCGGCCGGGGCCGCCTTCGCCGACTCGAGCGGCCCCAGCGACGGCGCGGTGCTCAACTTCGCCCTCAACCTCGAGTACCTGGAGGGCGAGTTCTACTCGTACGCCGTGCACGGCCACGGCCTGGCCGACAACCTGACCCACGGCGCCGGCAAGCGCGGCGGCGTCACCGGCGGCAAGCAGGTGCCGTTCAAGACCAGGCGGATCAAGCAGTACGCGTCGGAGATCGCCGGCGACGAACTGGCCCACGTGAAGTTCCTGCGCACCGCGCTCGGCAGCGCCGCCGTGTCCCGGCCCGCGATCGACATCCGCAACAGCTTCACCGCCGCCGCCCGGGCGGCCGGCCTGATCGGCTCGAAGCAGACCTTCGACCCGTACGCCAACGAGAACAACTTCCTGCTCGCCGCGTTCCTGTTCGAGGATGTCGGCGTGACCGCGTACAAGGGTGCGGCGCCGCTGATCACCAACAAGACGTACCTGGAGGCGGCCGCCGGGATCCTCTCGGTCGAGGCGTACCACGCGGCCACGATCCGCACGTCGCTGTTCGAGAAGGGGCTCGCGCCGCAGGTCGCCAAGCTGTCGGCGGCCCGCGACTCGCTCGACGGCCGGACCGACGACGACCAGGGGATCGCCAACTCCCGCCGGCAGGCCAACATCACCCCGACCGACGGCAACGGCATCACCTTCAGCCGGTCGTACGACAAGGTCCTGAACATCGTCTACCTCAACCCGGCGAAGACGACCAAGGGCGGCTTCTACCCGGCCGGCGTCAACGGCGTCCTCAACACCAGTTCCTGACATTCCCGGCCGGGCCCGCCGTCGCAGCGGGCCCGGCCGGCCCCGGGAGAAGGACGTCTCGCATGACCCAGACAACGCTGTCGATCCGGCCCGGCGTCCCGGTACGGACCCGGCCGGCCCGGCTGCGGATGGCGACCGCGCTCGGACCGGCGTTCGTCGCCGCCATCGCGTACGTCGACCCCGGCAACTTCGCCACCAACTTCGCCGGCGGCGCCAGTACGGGCTACCGGCTGGTCTGGGTGGTCGTGCTGGCCAACCTCGTCGCCATGCCGATCCAGTACCTGTCGGCCAAACTCGGCGTGGTCACCGGGCACAGCCTGCCCCGGCTCAGCCGCGACGCGTTCCCCCGGCCGGTGTCCTGGATCATGTGGGCGCAGGCCGAGATCGTCGCCATGGCCACCGATCTGGCCGAGTTCGTCGGCGCCGCGATCGGCCTGAACCTGTTGTTCGGGGTGCCGATGCCGGTGGCCGCCGGGATCACCGCGGTCCTCGCCTTCGGCGTGCTGGCCCTGCAACGGCGCGGGCACCGGCCGTTCGAGATCACCATCGGCGCGCTGCTGGCCCTGATCGGCGCCGGATTCCTCTACCTCACCCTGCAAATCCCGCCGTCGGCCTCCGGCAGCCTGGCCGGCCTGATCCCCAGCTTCGGCGGCGACGACACGCTGCTGCTCGCGGTCGGGATCATCGGCGCGACCGTCATGCCGCACGCGATCTACCTCCACTCCGGGCTGATGGGCAGCCGCACCGCCGACCGCAGCCCCGCGGAACGGCGGCAACTGCTCCGGTTCGAGCGGGCCGACATCGCGCTGGCGATGACACTGGCCGGTCTGGTCAACCTGAGCATGCTGGCGCTCGCCGCCAAACTGTTCCACCACGGCCCGGGCCCGGCCGCGATCACCCTGGGCTGGGTCCACGCCGGCCTCGGCCACCTGGTCGGCGGGGGCGCCGCCATCGCCTTCGCGGCGGCGTTGCTCGCGTCGGGCATCTCGTCGTCCAGCGTCGGCACCGCGGCCGGGCAGATCGTCATGGACGGCTTCCTCGGTGTCCGGATGCCGCTGTGGCTACGGCGCCTGATCACCATGGCGCCGGCGGTGGCGCTGCTCTGCTCCGGCGCCGACCCCACCCGGGCGCTGGTGCTCAGCCAGGTGGTGCTGTCGTTCGGCATCCCCTTCGCGTTGATCGCCCTGCTCGTGCTGACCAGCCGCCGCGACCTGATGGGCGACCAGGTCAACACCCGCCGCACCGTGATCGCGATGACCACCGTGGTCGCTCTGCTCACCGGGCTGAACCTGCTTCTGCTCGTCCACCAACTCCGCTGACCATCCGGTTAGGACGTACACCCATGTTCTCGAACTTCGGTTTCGGCGAGATCGCCGTCCTCGCACTCTTCGGCCTGTTGATCTTCGGCCCGGACAAACTCCCGAAGGCCGTCGCGGACGCCGCCCGGGTGATCCGGCAACTGCGCGCGATGGCCACCAGCACGGTCGGCGAGTTCAAGAAGGACCTCGGGCCCGAGCTGGCCGACCTGGACCTCCGGGCGATGCACCCCCGCCGGCTGATCCAGGACCACCTGTTCACCGAGCCCCCGCAGGACACCGAGACGGCCGCCGCCCCGGAACACGTGGACGGCGCCCGGTAGCCTCCGCCGCACCGGCGGGCGCTCAGCACATAAGGCGCGGCCATGCCGTTGAGCAGCTATCCCGTCCGGACCTCCGTCGCGGTGTCCGGCATCGACCAGGCGGTCGCGTTCTACGAGGGCAAGCTGGGATTATCGGTCGTCCGGTCGGGTCCCAGTGCCGCAATCGAGGGCGGCAGCCTTGGCTACGCCTCCGGTGGCGCCCCCGCACTGAACGTCTACGAATCGGCGACGGCCGGGAAGACCGACGCGACGCTGGTGACCTGGTACGTCCGGTGGCGCCCCTCACCGTCGACTCCGTGGTGCCGGCGGAGGACTCGTGGCTGCTGTACCGACATGGACCCCGTGGGATCATTCGTCAATGGGTTCCGGGCGTCGAATTCCGGCCTGATCAGATAACTGGGCCGGCCACTAATCCGCCTTGCTCCGGCCGCCGAGTGGAAGTCGTCGTCACGACGCGACGACCGGAGCTTTGTCAAATGGACGCACTCAGATCATGGCACATCCCGATGATGGCAGCATTCTTCGTCCTGTTGTTCTGAGCGAAGGAGCTGCCGAGGCCGCCGCCCGTTCGCTCGGCTGGTCCGCCCATTGTAAAGACTGAACTGACCGACATGCAGAACGAATCGACAACGCCGGGTCACGCCGGTCGAGAACGCTCCCGCTGCCGGCCTCAATGATGGCCCACGCTGAGGCGCCGCTGCTGCGGGGCAGTGCACGCTGGCCGTCACCGGCGCGATGGACGGGTGCCGGCCGACCCTGAAACCGTCGCTCTACGCCGGCCTTCTGCTGTCGTCACCGGTCCCGCTGCATCAACCGTGGCGTTTTGTCACTCCCGATCGATTGCGTCACGAGCGCCGGTATCCGTCCGGATTCGTCGGGGCTTCGCTGCTATGTTCGGCGTGGGCGGAACCTTCGCCCGGAATGTTTTCCCGCGGCCTGCAACTCCCAGGGATTCGTGACCGGCGGGGTGTCACCGTTGTCAATTTCGACAGTCAGCTGTCGTTCGTCACGGCCATGGTTTCCTGATCTTCGGTGTCTCGTTCGAATTCCCCGTTGCTGGTGGTGATGCTGAATCTGGTGGGAGTGTTGCCGGCCCACCGATTGCGGAAATGGAGCCGGTTCATTCTTTTCGGGATCGTCGCCGGCGCCGCGCCCGGCCAGGACTCGTTCACCATGCTCGCCCTGGCCGCGCCGCTCGTCCTGCTCTACGGCGGGTCCTTGATCGTCGCCATCCTGCACAACCGGCAGAAGGCGCTCGCGCCCCGGACGACGAACTCTCCGCCCTCTAGGCCTACCACCACACTCACGTCCTGCGCTGCGCAGGCGTCGGAACCAACCCTGAGGAGTACCAGGTGTTCGGAAAGAAGCTCGTCAACGACATGATCGACCGCAGCGCGGAGAACGCCGAGGACCGGCGCCGCTTCCTGCAGAGCGCCGGCGCCCTCGGGCTCGGCATCGTCGGCGCCAGCATGCTGCCCACCGGGTCGGCCTTCGCCGCCCCCGGGAGCCCACCCAGCGACGGGTCGGTGCTGAACTTCGCCCTCAACCTGGAGTACCTCGAGGCCGAGTTCTACTCGTACGCCGTGAACGGTGTAGGCCTCGCCGACAACCTGACCCACGGCGCCGGCCAACGCGGCGGCGTCACCGGCGGCAAGCAGGTGCCGTTCAAGACCCGGAAGATCCGGCAGTACGCGTCGGAGATCGCCGGCGACGAAGTGGCCCACGTGAAGTTCCTGCGCACCGCGCTCGGTGGCGCCGCCGTGTCCCGGCCCGCGATCGACCTCCGCAACAGCTTCACCGCCGCCGCCCGGGCGGCCGGGCTAATCAACTCCAGGCAGATCTTCGACCCGTACGCCAACGAGAACAACTTCCTGCTCGCCGCGTTCCTGTTCGAGGATGTCGGCGTGACCGCGTACAAAGGTGCGGCGCCGCTGATCACCAACGCGACGTACCTGGAGGCGGCGGCCGGCATCCTCTCGGTCGAGGCGTACCACGCGGCCACGATCCGCACCACGCTGTTCGATTTGGGCTTCGCGCCGCAGGTCGCCAAGCTGTCCGCGGCCCGCGACTCGCTCGACGGCACTGGCGACGACGACCAGGGACTCCTCAACTCCCGCGGTCAGGCCAACATCACCCCGACGGACCGCAACGGCATCACCTTCAGCCGGTCGTACGACAAGGTGCTGAACATCGTCTACCTCAACCCGGCGAGTGTGGACAGGGGCGGCTTCTACCCGGCCGGCGTCAACGGCGACCTCAACACCAGTTCCTGAGTGATCGGCCGGGCCCCGCCATCACGGCGGCCCTGGCTCCGGCCGGGCCGCGCCACCACGGCGGGCCCGGCTCCGGCCGGGAAGGAGAAGTGCTTCGCGTGACGCAGACACCGATGACGATCGCCTACCGCTCGGCCGCCGCCCTCCCACGCAGCCGGCCGGCCCGGCTGCGGATGGCGACCGCGCTCGGACCGGCGTTCGTGGCCGCCATCGCGTATGTCGATCCCGGTAACTTCGCCACCAACTTCGCCGGCGGCGCCAGTACGGGCTACCGGCTGGTCTGGGTGGTCGTGCTGGCCAACCTCGTCGCCATGCCGATCCAGTACCTGTCGGCCAAACTCGGCGTGGTCACCGGGCACAGCCTGCCCCGGCTCAGCCGCGACGCGTTCCCCCGGCCGGTGTCCTGGATCATGTGGGCGCAGGCCGAGATCGTCGCCATGGCCACCGATCTGGCCGAGTTCGTCGGCGCCGCGATCGGCCTGAACCTGTTGTTCGGGGTGCCGATGCCGGTGGCCGCCGGGATCACCGCGGTCCTCGCCTTCGGCGTGCTGGCCCTGCAACGGCGCGGGCACCGGCCGTTCGAGATCACCATCGGCGCGCTGCTGGCCCTGATCGGCGCCGGATTCCTCTACCTCACCCTGCAAATCCCGCCGTCGGCCTCCGGCAGCCTGGCCGGCCTGATCCCCAGCTTCGGCGGCGACGACACGCTGCTGCTCGCGGTCGGGATCATCGGCGCGACCGTCATGCCGCACGCGATCTACCTCCACTCCGGGCTGATGGGCAGCCGCACCGCCGACCGCAGCCCCGCGGAACGGCGGCAACTGCTCCGGTTCGAGCGGGCCGACATCGCGCTGGCGATGACACTGGCCGGTCTGGTCAACCTGAGCATGCTGGCGCTCGCCGCCAAACTGTTCCACCACGGCCCGGGCCCGGCCGCGATCACCCTGGGCTGGGTCCACGCCGGCCTCGGCCACCTGGTCGGCGGGGGCGCCGCCATCGCCTTCGCGGCGGCGTTGCTCGCGTCGGGCATCTCGTCGTCCAGCGTCGGCACCGCGGCCGGGCAGATCGTCATGGACGGCTTCCTCGGTGTCCGGATGCCGCTGTGGCTACGGCGCCTGATCACCATGGCGCCGGCGGTGGCGCTGCTCTGCTCCGGCGCCGACCCCACCCGGGCGCTGGTGCTCAGCCAGGTGGTGCTGTCGTTCGGCATCCCCTTCGCGTTGATCGCCCTGCTCGTGCTGACCAGCCGCCGCGACCTGATGGGCGACCAGGTCAACACCCGCCGCACCGTGATCGCGATGACCACCGTGGTCGCTCTGCTCACCGGGCTGAACCTGCTTCTGCTCGTCCACCAACTCCGCTGACCATCCGGTTAGGACGTACACCCATGTTCTCGAACTGGGATTAGGCGAAATCACCCTGCTGATCTCGGCGCGCCGACAAACTCCCCAAGGCGCCGCCGACGCCCGCGCCGCCTGATCTCCGGCCACCTGCTGAAGGATCAGCCGCAGGACGGTGAGCGCCGCTGACCGCCGGCGTCTCAGTTCTCGCGCCAGCGCCTCTTCAGTAACACGTCGATCGGGCCGTGAGGAAGTACAGCAGGAAGGCCCAGTAGCTGATAGTCCCGGCGAACAGGCAGCCGACCACCGTGGCGCGGACTGGGCGATGCTCACGCTGAGGTCGCCGAAGACCTCGGACAGGCTGTCGGGGGGCCGGTCACCGGACAGCTCCAGGTGGCGCCGGACGTACTCGGCGATCGCCGTCATCGAGCCGCTGGCCACGGTCAGCGTGCCGCCGTAAAGGCACACCAGCGGCCCGCGCGCCACGCAGCCGCGCACCGCGTCGACCCGCTCGTCCGCCCGGACCAGCCGCGCCTGAGCCCCTGAGCGCTACGCCTGAGCCGCAGCGCGCTACGCCGGAGCCGCAGCGCCCTACGCCGGAGCCGCGGAGCCTGGCCGGACGGTCAGGAGCAGAGCGAAGGCGGCGGCGCTGACCACGATGCCGGCGACGTACGGCACGCGGTAGCCGACCCGCTGCGCGGCGCCCAGGACCGGGCCGGCGACGAGGTTGCCGGCGGCGAAGGTGTTGCTGTACAACGTCGCGGCGCGTCCGGCGTGCCGCGGCAACATGTCCTGGACGTACGTGACCCCGAGCCCGGTGACGGCCCCGATCGAGGCGGCGTTCAGCACCTGGCCCAGCGCCAGCTGCCAGATGTGCGTACTGAGTCCGGCCAGGACGCAGTACCCGAGACCACAGGCCGTGCCCAGCGCGAGCAGGCGCCGGAGTGGCACCCGCGAAGCGAGCATCCCGAAGCCGATCATCAGCGGGATCTCCAGCCCGGCGCAGAGCCCGAGCAGCAGCCCGGCGTCCCGCACGGTGCCGTGGATGTCGTGCAGGGTGAACAACGGGAGGCCCTGGATGGCCAGGACTCCGCCGCAGCGGCTCAGGACGAACGCGGCCAGCGTCAGCGCGAGCACCTTCCGGGGTGCGTCGGCGGCGCCGGACGCGGATGGCGATCCGGGCGACGGCACGTGCCGGGGCGCGGTGAAACCGGCCAGCACGACCGCCGCCGCCGCGGCGTACATCACCGACGCCCCGGCGTACACCAGCCGGAACCCGCCGGCGTCGAGCAGCACCGCGGCCAGCGGCGGCCCTGCCACCCACGAGACCGAGAACAGCGACCGCAGCGAGCTCGTCCGCATCGCCACCCGGTCCGTCCCGGCCAGCGCTTCCCGGGTGTACGCGAAGACCTGCGACATCGTGACTGCGGCGACCGCGGTGACGGTGACCGCGACCAGCAGCAGAAGCCGGTAGTCGCGGACGACCGCGGTGATCGCCGTACCGAGACAGCCGGCCAGCGCGGTCCCGGTCAGCAGCCACCGCCGCGACGGCAGGTGGTCGGACCACCGCCCGATCACCCGAGAGACGATGACCGCCGCCACCGGTGCCGCCGCCAGGTACACCGCCACCTGCACCGGGCTCGCGTGCACGGCCTGGTTGAGGAACAGCGTGAGGAACGGCGCCGCCATCGCGGTGGACAGGCCGACGATGAGGAAGACGACCGCGAGGGGAAGCAGGCGCCGGCCGGCGGCGCCGACGGTCGGGGCGGTGGTCACCCCGCCCACGTTACGGGGACGGCGGGCGCCGGAAGAGGCCTGGTGTCACCGCCGGAGCAGGGAGCGGGCCGCGTCGGCGATGCCGGCCGGGGACATGCCGTACCGGTCGAGCCGGAACCCGGCCGAACCGGTGGATGCGAATAGTCCGAGCCCGAGGATCCGCATCCGGACCGGGTGGACCGTCGCGCTGCGCGGCCCCAGTCGGGTTGTCGTACGCCTATAGTCATCGAGCATGGTAGATGCCTCTCTCGGCCCGGTGGTCAGCTCGCTGCCTCGCGCTCCTCTTGTAGGTACAATCTCCTCGACGTAGGTACCTCGTTGAGGAGGGGTATCGATGAGCTCGGTCTCAGTCCGAGAGTTCTCCTACAACCCGAGCGCGATGTTCAACCGCGTTGAGCAGGGCGAGACGATCGAGGTGACTCGCCACGGCAAGGTCATTGCCGTACTGCTTCCCGGGGCGGGCGGTCTCGGCCGTTACTCGCCGTTGGTGGCCAAGGGCCTGATCCGGCTCAAGGCCACCACGACCGCCGATCTCGACCAATTGCCGTCGTACGATGTTCCGCCTGACGCCTCGCCGCTGGACATGCTGCTGGACGCCCGAGCCGAGGACGATCGTTGATCTATCTCGATGCCTCCGCGCTCGTCACGTTGCTTGCGAGGCGAACCTACGCCGATGAATTGCGCGAGTTCCTCAGCGGCCGGCCTGTGATGCCGATGGCAACCAGCACCGTCGGTTTCGCCGAGACGGTTCGCACCATGGACCGCATAGGCGACTATCCCGATCTCCGGCGCGACCTCGTCAGTGGCTTCACGGAGATTCTGCTGACCGAGGAAGTACGCGACACGGCGGCTCGTCTCCCAGCAGCTCTCCGGACGCTCGACGCCATTCACGCGGCCAGCGCGCTGGTCCTGAGCGATGCACTCGACACCCTGGTCACCTACGACAAGCGGATGCTCGACGTCGCCCGCGCAGAGGGGATTCCGGCCGAAGCTCCCGGTCTCCGGTGACTCATCGGCAAGGGGCCGGCCGACCGCCCCGCCGTTGCGGCGACGCCGGCCGGACGGCCCTGGGTATGCCGCGGCGTGATCATTTCAGCGGCAGCCACACGCGCATCGCGCCGGGTCCGCGGTTGGCCCAGGCGTGGTACGGGATCGCGGTGAACGTCACCGGCTCGTCCACCGGCGGCGCCGGGTCGTACGGGCCGTAGAGCTCCGGCGCCAGTTCCCGGGCCACACCGGACAGCCGCAGCCGTACGGGCGACATCTCGTCTCCCGGCTCGGCGACGATCGGCGCCGCCGGGTCCAGCCGCAGCTGCTCGACCAGCACGTCGCCGGGCAGGTCGGCCTGTTCGACGCAGCACACCAGCGGCCCGCGCAGCACCGCCACGCAGCCGCGCACCGCGTCGACCCGTTCGTCCGCCCGGACCAGCCGTGGCGTCATCGGCAACGTCAGCCGCACCTCGTCGCCGTCCGCGACCCGAGTCCGGAAGTACTCTCCCGGGGTGACCGCGGCGCCGTTCGCCGTCGCGCCGGTCGCCCACGGCGGCACCCGGACGGCCAGTTCGCCGGCGCCCCGCACGGTGATCCGGACGTCGCCGTCGTACGGATATCCCGTCCGGACCACGGCCGTCAGTCCGGGGCCCTCGAAGGCGCCGGCGGTCAACAGGTGCAGCTGCAGTCCGGCGGCGGACGTGGTGGCGGCGTATCCGTGCACCGATGCCAGCAGCCGGGCCAGGTTCGGCGGGCAGCAGGCGCACGCGTACCAGGACAGCCGCTCGCTCGGCGCGTCCTCGCTCGACCCGTCGTGCCCGGTTCGCAGCTGCAGCGGGTTGGAGTAGAAGAACGCGGTCCCGGTGTGCGCGGTCGACGCGGCGATCGCGTTGAGCAGTGCCCGTTCCATCTCCTCGGCGTACCGGGCCTCGCCGGTGGCCAGCAGCATCCGCCAGCCCCACTGCAAGCCGGCGATCGCGGCGCAGGTCTCCGCGTACGCCCGGTCCGGCGGCAGCTCGTACGGATCGCCGTAGGCCTCGTCGCGGTGGCGCGAACCGTGCCCCCCGGTCACGTACAGTCTTGGTGGCGAAGGCGCCGTCCCACAGCCGGTCATGGCTGCGAGCAGCGACTGCGTCACCGGTCTCGACGGCACACGTCGATGACCCCGGCGAGCCAGGTACAGCTGCCGGACGGCGTGCCCGGTGGCCTCGGTCGCCTCGCGTACCGGGCAGATGGTCCTGGAAGTACGCGGGCTCGAAGCGTCCCGCGTCGAGCGGTGCCGTGACCGCGCCGTTCGACAGCTGCAGCTCGGCCAGCCTTCAGGTACGGCCGCCTCGCCGGTCTCCCGGTAGAGCTCGACCAGCGCCGTCTCGACCTCGGGGTGCCCGTCGAAGAACGCCTCCACGCCGTCCGGCGCCGAAGTCCGCGCGACGAGCAGGTCGGCGACCCGGCGGGCCACGGCCAGGAACCGCTCGTCGCCGGCGCCCCGGTCGCAACTGGCGACCGCGGCCTGGATCAGGTGCCCGGCGCAGTACAGCCGGACACCAAGGTCGACTACGCGGGCGCCACACTGATCGCCGCGGGCGTCAGCCTCCTGCTCATCTGGATCACCTTCGTCGGCAACTCCTTCGACTGGATCTCCTGGCCGACCGCGGCCATGGTCGGCGGCGCGATCGTGCTCCTGGCCGTCGCGGTGTGCGTGGAGTCGCGGGTCACCGAGCCGATCGTGCCGCTGCGCATCGTCCGCATGCGTGACCCCGCCCTCGCCATCCTGGCCAGCCTCGCGGTCGGCATGGCGATGTTCGGCGGATCGGTCTTCCTGGGCCAGTACTTCCAGATCGGCCGCGGCTACAGCCCCACCGAGGCCGGGCTGCTGACCATCCCGCTGATGCTCGGCGTGCTGCTGTCCTCTGACGGTCTCCGGGGCACTCCTGTCCAGGAGCGGCAGCGTCAAGCCCTACATCCTGGCGGGCTCCGTCGTGCTCACCGTCGGCTTCCTCGGCCTGTCCATCATCGACCACGCGACCTCGCTGGTGCTCGTGTCGGCCGCGATGCTGCTGGTCGGCATCGGCGTCGGCATGTCCATGCAGAACCTGGTGCTGGTCATCCAGAACGTCGTCCCGCTGCGCGACCTCGGCGCGGCCAGCGGCGCCGATCACCTTGTCACGCGCCCGGTGCCGCTCGACGTCACGTACCTGGGCACCGGCCCCGATCCGTGGGGCGGCACGCGGATCGCGCTGACCGCGGCCGCGCAGCTGGTCCGCGGCGACTACGACATCAACTGGAACCTCGGCCTGCCCGGCGGTTTCGTGCTGGTCGGGCCGACTTTGCGGATCGATCTGGAGGTGCAGGCGGTTCGCCGGGCCTGATTGCCGGATCGGCCAGCACCTTCGGGCCCGGGCCGGCGCCGGCCGGGCGGTGGCCGGCCAGCAGGTCGGCGATCTCCTCCAGCGTCACCGTCGCCGCGACCAGAGGCGCGGGGTCGACGGAACCGTCGGCGTAGGCCGCGATCGCGCCGTCCAGGCCGGCCGACGCCCCCAGGATGCCGACCGCGGTGACGTCCTTGAGCACGATCGTCCGGGTGTCCACGGTGCTCGGCATCGTCGACAGTCCGATGTAGACGACTCGGCCGGCCGGCTCGACCAGGTCCAGGGCCAGCGCGGGCATCTCCGGTCCGGTGGACGCGTCGATCACCGCGTCCCACGCCAGTTCCGGCAGCGTGGCGCGGGTCCAGGCGTCGGCGAAGCCGAGATCGGCGGCCAGTTTCAGCGTCGCCGGCTGCTGGCCCAGCAGGTGCACCTCGGCGCCCCGGGCCCGGCCGAACATGGCCGCCAGCAGGCCGATCGTGCCGGTGCCCAGGACCAGCAGCCGATCCCCGGCCCGTACGTCCGACGCCTCGACGCTGCGCAGCGCGTTCCCACCCGGCTCGACCAGCGCGCCGCGCACCGGGTCGACCGCCGGCGGGAGGGCGTGCAGCGACGTCGCCGGGAGCGCCACCTGCTCGGCCAGGGCGCCCGGCGCGCCGTCGGTGATGCCCAGCTCGTGCCGATCGGCGCAGACGTGGTGGCGACCGGAGAGGCAGCGGCGGCAGTGCCCGCACCCGATCATCGTGTCGCCGGTGACGCGCCGGCCCGCCCACACCGGGTCCACGCCCGGCCCGAGCGTTGTGACCACGCCGCTCCACTCGTGGCCGGGGCGCAGCGGGTAGGACGAGACGCCGGTGTTCAGGTAGCTCATCTCACCGGTGAAGATCTCCACGTCCGTGCCGCAGACGCCGACCCGGTCGACGTCCACCACCACCTGCCCGGCGTCGGCGACCGGAGCCGGCACCTGGCGGACCTCGGCCCGGTGGGGACCGGTGAAGACGAGTGCGCGCACCTCCGCATGGTAGCGATAATGTCCGGAGGGATTCCGAGATGCCGATCGTCGTTCCGATTACCGAAACGTTGGGGGTCACGTCGTGGCAGAGTCGCGGACCGCGCTGGTCACCGGAGGCATGAGCGGGCTGGGCGCGGCCACCGCCGCCCGCCTGGAGTCCGACGGCGTACGGGTCATCCGGCTGGACGTGACCGACGGCGCCGAGCTGCGGGTGGACGTGACCGATGCGGCCGCGGTCGACGCCGCCGCGGCCGCCGTCGGACCGGTCGACATCCTGGTCAACTCGGCCGGGGTCGTCGGGCCGACCGTGCCGCTGTGGGAGGTGCCGGTGGACGGCTGGGAGCGGGTGTTCGCCGTCAACGTCGGCGGCATCTTCCACACCTGCCGGGCGTTCGTGCCGGGCATGCGCGAGCGGGGCTGGGGCCGGATCGTGAACATCGCCAGCATGGCCGGGAAGGACGGCAACCCGAACATGTCGCCGTACTCGGCGTCCAAGGCCGCGGTGATCGGCCTGACCAAATCGCTGGGCAAGGAACTGGCCACCAGCGGCGTGCTGGTCAACGCGATCGCTCCGGCGGTGATCGAGACGCCGATGAACGCCGACACCGGGGCCGACGCGCTGGCCCACATCACCGGTCTCATCCCGATGCGCCGGGTCGGGCAGCCCGGCGAGGTGGCCGAACTGATCGCCTGGCTGGCCTCGGACCGGGTGAGCTTCTCGACCGGGGCGGTCTACGACATCAGCGGAGGCCGCGCCACGTACTGAACCGGTGCCCTAGGGTCGAGAGCGTGAACGTCTACCTCCGGGCCGTCGGGTCCGCCGCGCTGCAGGGGCTGGCCACCGGGCTGTTCGCGGCCGGTGCGGCTCGGCCCCGGGCTCAGCGCCGGACGGCCCGCGCGGTCACGGTGACCGGCCTGTCAGTGGCGGCCTCGCTCGGCCGCTGGGCCATCGACCGGGAACGCCCGACCCCGCCCGGTCGGCTGCCGGACCGGCGTCAGGTGGCCGCGCTGGGCGTGGGACTCGGGATCACCACGGCGTCCATCCTCGTCCGGCGGCGCCTGGAGCGGCGATGGCTGGCCGGCCTCCGCGCCCGGGGCCACCCTCACCCGTACCGCGTCCTGGGCTTCCGGATGGGACTGCTCGGCTTCGCCGGGGCCCTGCCGGCGCGCCTGGCCCAGGCGTACCTCCATCGCTGAACCGCCCGTCCTGGGAAGAGCTCCGGGGCAGGAACTCCGCCGGGGGCTTGGTCCGGCCGCGGACCGGCGCCGCGGCGTCTCGGGGTGAGACGCCGCGGCGGGACGGAACGTCAGGACAGGATGCCGCGGGCGACGAAGGCCGCTTTCACCTCGGCTGCGGCCTGCTTGCCGTAGAGCGCGCGGGCGGTGGTGACGGTGGTCTGCGCGGCGGCCGGCATGGTGACGTCCGGTGTGAAGTAGAACTGCGACTCCAGGACCACCCGGTTGGCCGTGGTGCGGCCCAGGGACCGGTTGATGTCCCACAGTGCGTGCGACCAGATCTCACCGTCGTCGTGGACCTCGCCGTCCAGGTCACCCGGGTAGACCTTGGGTGTGTCCGTACGGCGCAGGCAGTGCGGGGTGTTGTCGGTGTACGCGGTGGAATCCCAGTCCATCACGCACGCCCACGGGGTGGTGGCCGTGTCCGGGCTGGTGGCCTGGGACATGGTTACGGCCCAGTAGTCGCCGAAACCCTCGCCGATCGCGCCGGCCTCCTCCGACGCGCCGAAGCCGGGAACCTGGTCGTCCTGAATGGAGTGCCCGTACTCGTGCCAGATCACCTCGTCGTCCTCGGCGTCGTCGACGCCGCCGGTGCCGAACGTGATCGAGTCGGTGGTGGAGTCGTAGTAGGAGTTGTCGTCGGTCAGCCCGGTGGTGGCGAAGTCCTGCGGCTCGTCGTTGACGTCGGTGAAGCCGAGCCGGTGGATGTACTCCTGGGCCGAGGTGATGCTGTAGTACGCCATCACTTGCTCGAACCCGTCCTGCGAGCGGTTGTACCGGAAGATCCGGTGCCGGGAGGTCACCGCCGGGTCGCTGATGTTGTTCGCGTACGCGCCCTGCAGCGTCGTCCGGCCGCGGTCGAGCTTGGTCAGCAGGACGGTCCGGTACGCCTTCCGGAAGATCGGCGCGTCGGCGTTGTCCATGTCGGTCAGGCTCTCGTTCTGCAGCCGTACGACCGGATTGGGGTCGAAGACCTGGCCTACCCCGTCGACCGAGTGAACGGTCTTCGTCTCCTTCAGCACCGCCCCGTTCGACGCGTCGACCAGCGACTGCGTCGTGCCGCCGCGCCCGGGCGTGAGCGTCTGCCAGGCCAGCGTGGCCGTCGCGCCGGGCACGATGACCAACTGAGCGCCGGTGGGCTGCTTGCCCAGACGCTCGGCGACCGAGGCACGGACCCGCGAGGCCGAGACGCCGGCGACGGTCGCCCGGAGACCGGTGACCGCTTTGCGCCCGTCGCTGACCGACACCGTGCCGTCGGCCGCGGTGTGCGTGACGTAGTAGCCGCCGAGCACGGGGATGCCCTGGTACGTCTGCTGATAGAAGACGTGCTTCCCGAGCAGCGACGACCGGGTCTGCACCTGCGACAGGTCGCCCGGCGGCGATTTCGGTGCGGCGTGCGCCGGTGTCCCGGCCCAGACCGCCATACCCATGACGACCATCGGCGCGAGGACGCGCAGAGTCGTTTTGTTCATTGAAGCCCCCCACTTGAATCAGTGAGGGCCGATCTTAGTCAGATCAAATGAGGGGTGCGAATGCGTCGATCTACCCGCGGGTACTCAATGCGTGCACGAGCCGCGGAATCCGGACGACGCCCACGTACCGGCCGGCATTGTCGGTGCAGAGCAGGGGTTGCGCCCACGAATCCCGGGTGATCGCCCGCAGGGCGGCGGCGCTGACCGGCGTGTCGACGTTGACCTTCATGCCCGCGGTCACCAGCGGGACCGGAGCCGTCCGATCGTCGAGCACCGCCACCGGCCGCTGATCGGCGTCGCACAGCACGACCAGGTCCACCCGCGGGTCGGTGAACGCCTCACGGGCGCGTACGGCGTCGGCGTACACCGGCGGATGCTCGAGGTGGCGGCGCAGGGTGTCGCCGGGCGCGACGCTGCGATGGTCGAACAGGACCTGTTCGGCGTCGCCGGTCACCGGCGTCCACGGCGGCCCCGGACGGCCCAGGTGGAATCCCTGGGCCAGCGGCACCTGCAGCTCGGCCAGCGCGGTCAGCTCACCCGGTCGCTCGATGCCCTCGGCCAGCAGCCAGGCGTCGATCCGGCCGGCGAACGTGCCGACCATCTCGACCAGGGCCCGTTTGGCCTCGTCGTGGTCGATGTCGCGGACCAGCTCACGATCCAGCTTGATCATGGCCGGCCGCAACGCCAGCAGATGGGTGAGCCCGGCGTACCCGGATCCGGCGTCGTCGACCGCGATCAGCGCACCCGCCGCCCGCAGCCGGTTCAGGTGCGGCTCGAGCGCGGCGTAGTCGTCCACCCGCACGTTCTCGGTCAGCTCGACGACGACCCCGCGCAGGTCGCTCTGGTCGGCGAAGACGTCCCGGACGACCGGTTCGTGCAGCACCTCGGGGCCGACGTTGACGGTGAGGAAGCAGTTGGGGGGCAGGCCGGCCCGCGCGGCGAAGCACGCCCGCAGCGCGACCGCCTGAAGCTGCGCGCCGAGCCCGTGGGCGTGGGCGGCGGCGAACCACAGTTCCGGGTTCTGCTCCGGGTAGCCGGCGAACCGGACGAGTGCCTCATATCCCACCGCGACGCCGCGGGACACGTCCACGATCGGCTGATAGACCGCGTGCACACCCCGGCCGCCGACAGCCGACCGGAGCATGTCCGGCCAGCTGCCGGGGCCGGCCGTCATCAGACCAGTACGGGCTGGATGGCGCCACGGACCGCGTTGACCAGCTCGGCGCTGACCGAGGTCAGGCCGTGGTCGAGCCGGGCGTGTGCGGCCACGGCGGCGAGAATCTCATCCTCGGTGTCACAGACGAAACGGGCGTCGCATCCGGGTACGACGTCACCACAGGCGAATGACTTCATGCCCTTCAGATTCGTCCGCCCGACCGGCCACCTGAGTGTTCCGGCCGGCGGAATCGCCTCGACGTATGTCCATGGATTGCTACGCTCGGCGACCATGAACGCAGTCACCGGCAATCGCTTCCTCGCGCTGGGCGCGGCCGCCGTCCTCGGTCTGACCGGCGCCTTCGCCGCCACCGGACCGGCGCTCGCCGCCGGCCACGCCACTCCCGGCTCACCGGGCCTGGGAGACCGGCTGTATCCGCTGCTCGGCAACGGCGGTTATGACGTGCAGAACTACGACCTCAGCCTGTCCTATCCCCGGAAGGACCCGGCCCAGCAGGTCACCGGGGACGTCACCATCACCGCGGTGGCCACCCAGAACCTGTCCCGGTTCGACCTCGACTTCGGCGGCGACGCCGTCGGCCAGGTCGAGGTGAACGGGCGTACGGCCGCCTATACCCGGTCCGGGGACGAACTGGTGATCACGCCGAAGCGGTGGCTGCCCGAGCACCGGCGGTTCACCGTGCGGATCACCGGGTTCCGGGCCACCCCGGTCGCTCCCGACGCCGACGCGCCGGTCGGTTTCGTGAAGACCCCGGACGGGACCGTCCTGGCCGGCCAGCCCAACTCGTCGCACCTGTTGTTCCCGAGCAACGACCACCCCCGCGACAAGGCCACGTACACGATCACGCTGACCGCCCCGGAGGGCTGGAGCGGCATCGCCAACGGCGTCCTGGTGCGTACCCGCCACCGCGGCGGGTACGTCTCGTCGACCTACCGTGAGCGCAACCCGATGGCCAGCGAACTGGTCCAGACCGCGGTCGGCGACTTCGTCACCTACCAGCGCCCGTCGGCGGGCGGCGTGCCGATCCGCGATGTGGTGCCGCGGCGGCTCGCGAGCACGCTCCTGCCCAGGGCGGCCGACGAGTCCAACGAGATCGCCTGGATGGAGAGCAAGGTCGGGCGGTACCCGTTCGAGAACTACGGATCGCTGGTGATCGACGCCACGCTCGGCTTCGCGCTGGAGACCCAGACGCTGTCGCTGTACGACACGTACTTCTTCAACCTGCCGCAGGTGAAGCTCAATCCGGTTCTCGCCCACGAACTGTCCCACCAGTGGTTCGGGGACAGCGTGGCGCCGTGGTCGTGGAGCGACGTGTGGCAGAACGAGGGCCACGCCACCTGGTACGAGTACAACTACGCGAGCGAGACCGGGACCCTGCGGCAGTACTCCGGTTTCCCGACGCTGGAGGCGTTCTTCAAGGAGGTGTACGCCCGCGGGGACATCTACCGCGCGACGTGGGGACCGGTCGCCCGCCCGCTCAGTTCGGCCACGATCTGGGACGTCTTCAACTCCAACGTGTACGACGGCGGCGCGCTCGTGCTCTACGCGTTGCAGCAGAAGGTCGGTGTGGCCACGTTCGACGCGATCGAGCGCACGTGGGTGTCGGTCTACCGTGGCCGGTCGGCGTCCACGCAGGACTTCATCCGGGTCGCGTCGCTGGTGTCGCACCAGGACCTGCGGACGTTCCTGAACGACTGGCTGTACGGCACGACCACCCCGGCCATGCCCGGGCACGCGGACTGGACGGTCACCCCGGTGCCGGCCACCCCCGTCCCGGCAGCCGCGGTGTCGCCGCTGTTCGCCCGGCACTGATGTCGTTCCGGTGACCGGGTGCCCCGTTCCGGCGGGGCACCCGGTCCGCTTCCGCACCAGCGCCGCGCGGACCGTCATTCCTCGTTCGTGACCGCGCCGTCCGGGGTGGTGGCGTCGTCGTCCACGCCGCTGGTGTCCGCGTGCGGGTCGGGGGAGTCGGCGCCGAGGGCCGGGTCGTTGCGGATCAGTTCCGCGGCTTCCTCGCTGCTCCGCGGAGCCGGATCGGGGTCAGGCTCGGTCATGTCGGTTCCTCACGGGGTCGCGTTCCAGGTCGCCGCGGCGAACGCGGCGGCGATGACGGCGTCGATCGTCGCGGCGCGGCGCCAGTGGGGTGAGACCGCGGCGGCGACCAGGTTCCCGCTCGCGTGCAGCACGTCGGTGGCCGTGCCGAGGACGGCCACCGCCGGCGCCTGGGACAGGGCCGTCACGGCCGCCTGCAGCACCTGCCGGGCACCGAGCACCCGGGCGATCGCGACCGCGTGCGGCGCCGCGAAGCCGGGACCACCGGCGGCCCGGAGCACGACCGCGGGCGCGGCGAGCAGCACGCCGCCCCACCCCGCCCGTACGGCCGAGACCATCCACGCCCGGTTGCGGTTCATACCTGCGACATGCCCGGCGGCGGCGGCTTGAAACAGGACTGATTGCGACCGACGTGGAGGCGAGCCGCGCGGCGCCGAGCCCGGGACCGTCCGCGGCCGAGGCGATGCCGGACGCCGTTCCTGCCTCGACCGCTGCATTCTCCTGCCCACCAGCCGGCCGACGCCTCCCGCGACAGCAGCACGCCGAAGATCCAATGACCGGCCGTGGTCGTCCCGAGCGCCACGCGGATCCCCACGTACCCGCCGCAGAACACGATCGCCGCGAGGGCCAGCCCGATGCCGGTCAACCAGGCCGGTCCGGGCCGGCGATGCGACCGCACGCGTCCGGTCATGGCCCGTAACGGTAGCGCCGGTGATCAATCCCCGTGGCCCCGAACCCCGGTCAGCCGCGGGCGACGCCGATCGCCTGCAGCGTCTGCTCCGGGGCTTCGAGCTGCGGCATGTGCCCGGCGTCCTTGATGACGGTGAAGGTGGCGCCGGGGATCGCGGCGGCCCACGCCTCGCCGTAGGGGAGGGTGGCGATGCCGTCCGAGTCGCCCCACACCACGTGCACCGGCAGTTCGAGGGAGGCGAGCCGCGGGCGCAGCGTCGGGTCGGCCATCGATCCGCCGGTGTACGCGCCGAGTGCGGCCAGGTCGGGCCCGGGCGCGTTCGGGTTCGGCGGGAACCGGCTCGCGTCGTGGAACGACAACGCCCGCAGCGCGTCCGGCGTCAGCCCGGACACGTCGGTGACCGGATGCTCCGGCACGTCGAGGCCGACCGCGTCGACCAGGACGGCGCCGCTGAGCCGGGGGCGGCCCAGCAGCGCCAGCTCGGCCGCGATCCAGCCGCCGATCGAGTTGCCGATCACGGTCACATCCCGGAGGTCCATCTCCTCGAGCAGGTCGGCGTAGACGCGGGCGAGCGCGGCGACGCTGGACAGCGAGTCCGGGCGCGGGGTGCCGACGAAGCCGGGGTGGGTGGGGATGATGACCCGGGTGTTCCAGCGGGAGGCCAGCAGGTCGCCGAAGCCGGCCACCGAGAACGGTCCGGCGCCGCCGTGCAGCAGGAGGATCGGCCGGGTGCGGTCGCGGTCGAGCAGGGTCACGGAAGCGGCTTCGAGCTCGTACGTGCGGGGCCGGGGCGCCGAGCGGACCTCGGCCGGGATCGTCGTCATGACCCGATCATGGCGTCGTTCCGGGCGGGCAGGAGATGATGGTTCATCGTGGGACTCGGACTACCCCCTTCGGCCGCCCGGCGGGCGCAGCTCGCCGACTTCCTGCGTACCCGGCGGGCCGCGCTGAGCCCGGCCGACGTCGGGCTGCCGGCCTCCAACGGCAAGCGGCGGACACCCGGCCTGCGCCGCGAGGAGGTGGCACAGCGGTCCGGGGTGGGCCTGTCCTGGTACACGTGGCTGGAACAGGGCCGCGAGATCACGCCGTCGGAGCAGGTGCTGCGGGCGCTGAGCCGGGCCCTGGAACTGACCCCCTCCGAGCAGGACCACCTGTTCCGCCTGGCCGGGGTGGCGGCTCCGGAGCCGCTCGACGGTCCGATCAGCGACGACACGGTCGCCCTGGTGCACGGGCTGCTCCCGCACCTGGCGTTCGTGCTGAGCCCGCGGTTCGACGTGATCGTGCACAACCGCGCGGCCGAGATCACCATGAGCGACCTGATCGCGGTCCCGCGGGAACGGCGCAACCTGCTGCTGTGGTTGTTCACCGGCGGCTGGGACACCACCCGCGACTCCTGGGCGGCGACGGCGCGGGCCAACCTCAAGGACTTCCGGTCCGAGTACGCCCGGCACCCCGGCGACCCGGCGTACGCAGCGCTGGTGGATGAGCTGACGGCGGGCAGCGACGTATTCCGGGACTGGTGGGCCGACCATGACGTGCAGGCTATGGAACCGGTCCGGAAGCGGATCCGGCACGCCACCCTCGGGCCGCTGCATCTGCTGGCGTCGCAGAGCCGGCCGGTCCACGAACCGTGGCTGCGCCTGCGGATCCTGGTGCCCGCCGACGACCGGACCGCCAAGACGATCGCCGCGGCGCTCTAACCCGGGAGCCGCCGTGTTTCAGCCGCCGCGCGTCAGCCGCCGCGCGCTTCAGCTCAGCCGCCAGCTGCCCAGCCGGTCGTACGACGGTTTCGGGCCGAGCCGGCTGCGGACCAGGTCGACGGCCGGCACCGGCCACGCCGGTCCCCGGTAGGCGGCCAGGACGTCACGGTCGGCGTCGACCTCGGTCCGGTCCACCGTGTCGCCCGGCCGGGCGATGGTCAGGTGCGGCTTGAACGGCTTCGGGTCGTACGGCAACCGGGAATCGTGCAGCGCCCGGCGTACGGCCTCGGACAACGCCGTGAGCGGCTCGCTCTCGACTCCCACCCAGAGCACGGTGAACCGGCCGCGGCCGAAGCGGCCGCCCCCGGCCAGACGGACCTCGAAGGCCGGTTCGGTGGCACGCCAGGCGGTCGCCGCCGCGTCGAGGGCGTCCAGTGCGTCCGGCAGCCGGTCGTCCGGCACCTCGCCGAGGAAAGCCAGCGTGATGTGCCAGGTGTCGCGCCAGGCCACCCGGGCGCCGGCCCGGACGACGTGCAGATCGGCGAGCCGGTCGGCCAGGTCGTCACACGCGTCGGCCGGGGGATAGATGGCCGCGAACAGCCGCATGTCAGGTGGTCGCGCTGCCGCAGCCGGTGCAGAACATCGCCGACGAACCGATCTTGGTGCCGCACTGGCCGCAGAACCGGCTCGCCTCGGGCGCGGCCGCGAGGGGGGTGCCGCAGTGCTGGCAGTACTTGCCGCCGCCGGCGTCGTTGGAGCAGGACGGGCAGCGGGCGGTGACCTCGTGGCCGTACTGCACACCATCGGTCCAGTCCTGCCGGCCGATCGCGTCCCGCAGCTGGTCGCGCTGGGCCGACGCCTGCAGGCCGGCGACCTCCTGGTCGAGTTTGGGCGCGCAGTTCGTGCAGACCCCGCGGTCGGTGTTCCAGCACACGTCGCCACAGACCCACTCGCCGCATCGGTGGCACTGGGCGAAGTGCGGTTTCATCTCCTCGACGGCGTTCTGCAGCGCCTTGTCCCAGGCCCCGCCGCGGACGCCGTCGCGCATCCACTGCGAGTCCCAGCCGATCTCGGACGCGCGCCGGCCCCACTCGCCGCCGACGAGATCGCCGCCCATCCGCAGCAGCTTGCCGCCGAACCCGGTGACCGAGTGCTTGAAACTCGAGGTGTGGCCGTTGCCGCACCGTTCGCAGAAGAACTCGAACTGGTAACCGTCTCGATTGGAGTGGTCCCGGTAATTGTCCGTGAACCCGATCATGCCCGCCACGAGACAGCACGGTACCTGTACCCGCCAAGCAGGCGCCGGTGAGGGTCGTGATGCCGACGGTCACGGTACCCGGGTGGTCTCTGCGGCCGCGCTGGTCATGACCGGTGCCGTCGCCGGCTTCTGGTGATCGACGACCCGAGTGTCGCGTCCGGCCGCGCCGGGTGGCCGGACGGAGCGGCTAGGCCGGCTCGATCGTGACCCAGCCGGGGTACTTGGCGGAGCGGTCGTCGCCGGAGGAGCGGCCGCGCAGGCGGCGCTGAACCCACGGCAGGACGTGCTCGCGGTAGTAGCGGGCCTCGGCCCCGGCACGGCGGACCTCGGCCGGGCTGGGGTCGATCGTGTGCGCTGTGGTGGGATGGCCCAGCGCGGTCAGGACCAGGCCGGCGACCCGGCGGTGGCCGTTGGCGTTGAGGTGCAGGCGGTCGGCCGACCAGTAACCGGGCGCCCGGATCTCGGAGTCGTGGAAGACGTCGACGAACGTCACCCCGTACTTGCCGGCGAACCCGGACACGGCCGCGGTCAGTTCCTCGCCGCGGCGGCGCATCATCGAGCCGAACGGCAGCCGCTCCGACGGGTCGGCGCCGCTCAGCAGCAACACCTGGACACCCGCCGCGACGCACTGGCGGATCGCCCGCTCCGTCAGCGCGACCAGCCGGCTCATGTCGGAGCCGGGGCGCATCATGTCGTTGCCGCCGCCGTTGAGCGACAGCAGCGTCGGTTTCGGCGACAGCGCCAGGGCCGCGTCGAGCTGCCCGGTGACGATCGGGTCCATCAGCCGGCCGCGGATGGCCAGGTTGGCGTACTCGATCGGCCGTCCCTCGCCGGTGGCCAGCCCGGCCGCGACCAGGTCGGCCCAGCCGCGCTCGGTCCCGTCCGGCCGGGGATCCCCGAGCCCTTCGGTGAAGCTGTCCCCGATGGCCACATATCGCGTCACCGGCCCGAGGCTAGCGCACGCCTTGATCGACACGGCGTAGACCACGACCGGTGCGCGGCGTGTTCCTGGCCGCGGACGCCGCGGACGCCGCGCACGTGCGTGGCCCGCGCCTGCCCGGTCCCGCCGCGAGGCGTTGATTTCAGGACGGTCGTGGCCTATCGCCCGACACCTGGGCATCGGGGCTGCTACCGCCGCTGCCTGCCGCCGTGCCCGATGACCTGAGCTACGCCGCTACGACCACGGGTGCAGCCACGTCAGCCCACGGGTGTAGTCGCGCCGCGGTGACCCCCGACGGTGGCGCGATGTCGATGAGGTGGACGCCGCTCATGCTTGGTCCATCAGTTCCGAGCAGGAGGTCACCATGACGGCACACACGATCCTCACCGCGGTGGGTACGCTTCTCGGCGGCCTGATCGGCTACATCGGTGACCCGATGCCCACCGCCGACCCGGCCGCCCTACGCCCTCTGCTCGCCGACCTCGGTGTCGCCGTCGGCGCGGGCCCCGCGGGGCTGGACACCGCGATCCGGCACTTCCAGCAGCACGTCGGCCTACCCGTCGACGGAGTCGCCGGCCCACGCACCGTCCACCAGCTCGCCCGCTACGCCGGCGAAGCCCGCGACCTGCGCTCCTTCCACGCGCGCGTAGCCTGATCCGTCGCAGCGAAACCAACCACGAGCAGCACCACGAAACCGTGGGGCGGCCGCGGGCGCACATCAGCCGGGACGCCGCAGCTCATTCCGGGAAGTGCCGTCACGGAGGCAGGCGTACGGGGTAGGCGAAGCATCGGCCTACTCGCGCAGCCGGCCCTCGGTCACCCGGCACCTCCTTGCCGGTGCGCTCGTTGACCCGGTCGCGGCATACCCGCAGGACTGCCCCCGTTCAGGCCGTCGTCATCCTCCGGCGGTCGTCGGGCAGTCTCTCGGTCACGCCCGTACGGTCGAGCAACTCCAGCAATGGCACGGCGACCCGGCGGCTGGTCCCCAGGGCCTGGCGCGCCTCGCTCAGCGTGAACGGCTGTCGGATCCCGGCCAGCACCGCCCCCGCCCGCCCGGCCGCGTCCGGCGGCAGCACCACACCCGGCGCGAGCTGCAGCACCAGCCCCGCCCGGACCGCCGCGCCCAGCTGCCGTCCGCCCAGCCCGAGTTCGGCCAGCCGGTGCGCCTCGGGCGCCACGAACGGCCCGGCCGCCTCCCCGAACGCCTTGTCCACGGCCGCGGTCAGCTCGGCCGGCACGGACGGACCGCCGTTGCTCACCCGCCCGGCCCGGATCACCAGCGGTGGCGCCACCAGCGCCTCCACGAGTGCCCGCTCGGGCAGGCCGAGCCGGTGCCGCAGCGCTTCCACCGGCATGCCCGGCTCCAGCGGATGCTCGCCGGCGAACGCCGTGACCTCGGCGGTCAGCCGGGCCGCCAGCGACGCCCAGTGCGCCGGGTCGGCCAGCCAGTTCCCGGCCACCGGGGTGCCGCCGGCCGGTACGCCCATCCGGTCCAGTTCGTCCCGGCGCACCAGGAGGCGCCGCCGCAGTTCCCCGGCCAGATCCGGCGAGCCGTCCATGGTGGACAGCACGGCGGCGCGCCGGGCCGCGGCGCCGCGCCGCGACAGACCCGGTGGTGCCACGTCGAGCACGGTCACGCCACCGGCCACGTGGTGGCGTCCCGGGTCGCGCAGCAGGGCCCGGTCGCCGATCCGCAACGGCAGCGCCCGGTCCAGCCGCAGCCGTGCGGTGTCCGCGCCGAGCGGCCGGACGCGGACCGTCACCGCCGCCGACCCGGCGTGCAGGGTGATCGTGCCCGGCAGATCGGCCACGGGGTCACCGTGCACCCGGACGTCGATGAGGTCGGTCAGCCGGAACCGTCCGGGCGTGAGCAGCGCCGCCCCGCGTTCCACCGCGTCCTTGTCCACGCCCCGCAGGTTCACCGCGACCCGGGCGACCGCCTGCACGGACGTCACCGACACCCCCAGGCTCTGCAGCCCGCGCACTCGCACCGGCCGCGGCCGCCCGGTCAGTTCCAGTTCATCGCCGGCCCGCAGAGAACCCGCGCCGAGCGTCCCGGTGACCACGGTGCCGGCGCCCTTGATGGTGAACGCCCGGTCGATCCACAGCCGGAGCGGCGCCGACACGTCCGGTGCCGGAAGCCCGGTGAGCAACCCGTCCAGCGCCGCCCGCAGCGACGGCAGTCCGGCCCCGGTGAGCCCGCTAACCGCGACCGCCGACACGCGGCCGATCGACGACGAGGCGATCTCGGCGAGGGCCTGCGCGGTCGCCGGGCCGGGGTCGGCCAGGTCGGAGCGGGTGACCACCAGCAGCCCGTGCCGGACGTCGAGCGCGTCCAGCGCGGCCAGGTGCTCGGCCGACTGTGGCATCCAGCCCTCGTCGGCGGCGACCACGATCATCGCCGCCGGGACCGGTCCGATGCCGGCCAGCATGTTCGGCACGAACCGCTCGTGGCCGGGCACGTCCACGAACGCCACCGTCGCGCCGGAGTCGAGGGTGGTCCAGGCGAAGCCGAGGTCGATGGTCATGCCGCGGCGGCGTTCCTCGGCCCAGCGGTCCGGTTCCATCCCGGTGAGCGCGCGGACCAGGGTGGACTTGCCGTGGTCGACGTGACCGGCGGTGGCGACGACGTACACGTCAGCCCTCGCCGCTTGCCGCGATCGGTCCCGTCGGCGTGGCCGGCCCGGCCACGGTGCGGACCGCCGCGATCAGATCGCCGTCGGCGTCCGGTGGCACGCAGCGCGGGTCGAGCAGCAGCCGGCCCCGCTCGACCCGGCCCACGACCGCGACCGGTCCCGTGCGCAACGGTTCGGCCCACTCCGCCGGCAGCGACACCGCCCACGACGGCAGCTCCAGCTCGGGAGCCCCGCCCCCGCCGACCACGGCGGCCGTCGTGACCACGCCGGCCCCCTCGATCGCGGCCGCGATCGCCGCACACCGCTTGCGCAGTACGGCCGGGTCGGCCCGCAACGCCTGCCAGGTCGGCGTGAGCGGGCCGCAGACCGTGGCCTGCAGCGCCGCCAGCGTGAGCTTGTCGACCCGCAGGGCCCGCGCCAGCGGATGCCGGCGCAGCGCCTCGACCAGGCCGGCGTCGCCGAGCAGCAGACCGGCCTGCGGGCCGCCGAGCAGTTTGTCGCCGCTGGCGATGACCAGGTCGGCGCCGGCCGCGAGGGCGGTCGCCGCGTCCGGCTCGTCGGGCAGCAGCGGGTCGGGGGCGAGCAGACCGGAACCGATGTCGGCGACCACCGGGACGCCCCGGCCGCCCAGGTCGGCCACCCCCACCGTGCTGGTGAAGCCGCGGACCACGAAGTTGGACGGGTGCACCTTCAGGATGAAGCCGGTGGCCGGGCCGATGGCGGTGGTGTAGTCGGCGAGGGAGGTGCGGTTGGTCGTGCCGACCTCGCGCAGCCGGGCGCCGGTGGACTCGAGCAGGTCGGGCAGCCGGAACCCGTCGCCGATCTCGATCAGCTCGCCCCGGCTGACGATGATCTCCTTGCCGGCGGCGAGCGCGGTGGCCGCCAGTACCAGGGCCGCCGCGCCGTTGTTGACCACGTGGACGCCGCCGGCGCCGGGGACGGCCGCGGCCAAGGCGGCCAGGGCGGTCCGGCCGCGCCGGGCCCGCCGGCCGGTGGACAGGTCGAGTTCGACGTCGGTGTGCCCGGCGGCCGCGGCGATGGCGTCGACCGCGGCCGGCGACAGCGCGGCCCGGCCGAGGTTGGTGTGCAGCACGACACCGGTGGCGTTGAGCACCGGTCGCAGGCCACCGGCGGTCGCCGGCAAGCCGGCCACGGCCGCGTCCGGCGCGCCGGCCGGGTCGAGTTCGCCCGCCCGTACGCGTTCCTGGGCGGCCATGACCGCGGCCTTGACCGGCGCGCGTCCCAGCCGCCCGGCGGCCGCCACCAGGCGAGGGTCGGCCAGGATCTGATCGGTGCGCGGCACACGCCGCCGCGGGTCCACCGGTCAACGGTAGCGGCCCCGCCGCGACGTACTGTCGGGACCATGGATCTTCCCGAGTACGTCGTCGAGCTGCTCCGCAAACCCAGCATCTGTTTCCTCACGACGCTGATGGCCGACGGCTCACCTCAGGTCACCGAGACCTGGGTGGACACAGACGGCAAGAACGTCGTGATCAACACCGTGCAGACCCACCAGAAGGTCCGCAACGTCGAACGGGACGCGCGGGTGGCGGTCGCCGTCGCCGACCGCGACAACCCGGGCCGGTACGTCGAGATTCGCGGCCGGGTCGCCGACCTCACCGAGACCGGTGGCGCCGAGCACATCGATCGGATGTCGCACAAATACCTGGGCCGGCCGTACCCGTCGTTCGGTGGAGCGGACCAGGTCCGGGTGATCATGACGATCGAGGCGGAGAAGGTTCGCGCCCCGCGCCGCTGACCCCGCGCCGCTGACCAGGCGGGGCACGACACGGGTGGAAGAGCGGAGGCGGACGGGAATCGAACCCGCCCGGCCCGGATACCGAGCCACACCGGTGTTGAAGACCGGGAGGGGCACCAGCCACCTGAACGCCTCCGCCGCCCACCCTAGCGGTTGCTCACCGCAACAACGGTCCGCACCGGCCGCGGCTCCACCGGCCGATCTGGCCCGCGTGGCCGGCGTAATCGTGGGTAAGTTGCCGGTGTGACTTCGACGACGGCCGTACGGCTGACCCAGTACGCGCACGGCGGCGGATGCGCCTGCAAGATCCCGCCCGGGGAACTCGAATCGGTGGTGGCCGGCCTGGTCGGCGGCGACCTGCCCGCCGGGCCGGGGGAGTTGCTGGTCGGGCTGGACGACGGTGACGACGCGGCGGTCGTGCGGATCGCCGCCGGGGTCGCGATCGTGGCCACCGCCGACTTCTTCACCCCCGTGGTCGACGACGCGTACGACTGGGGCCGGATCGCCGCCGCCAACGCGCTGTCCGACGTGTACGCGATGGGTGGCGCCCCGTCGTTGCCGTGAACCTGCTCGGCTGGCCCCGGGACGTGCTGCCGATGGAACTGGTGGCCGAGGTGCTGCGCGGCGGTCTCGACGTGGCCCGGCAGGCCGGCTGCCACGTGGCCGGCGGACACAGCGTCGACGACCCGGAACCCAAGTACGGCATGGCCGTCACCGGCGTCGCCGACCCGGGGCGGCTGATGCGCAACGACGCCGGGGCGGCCGGCGTCCCGCTGACGCTGACCAAGCCGCTCGGCATCGGCGTGCTCAACAGCCGGCACAAGCAGACCGGCGACGTGTCCGCCCCGGCGATCGACGCGATGATCACGCTGAACCGGGCCGCGTCGGAGGCCGCGCTGGCCGCGGGCGCCGTCTGCGCCACCGACGTGACCGGCTTCGGCCTGCTGGGCCACCTGCACAAGCTGGCCCGCGCGTCCGGTGTGACGGCCCGGGTGGACGCGGCCGCGGTGCCCTACCTGGACGGCGCCCGCGACGCCCTCGCCGCCGGCTACGTCAGCGGCGGCACCCGGCGCAACCTCGACTGGGTGCGCCCGCACCTCGATGCCGGCCCGGCCGGCGAGGACGAGTTGCTGTTGCTGGCCGACGCGCAGACCTCCGGCGGGCTGCTGGTGGCGGGCGAGGTGCCGGGCTACCCGGTGATCGGCGAGCTGGTCCCGGCGGTGGACGGCGTCACGCTGCAGATTCGTTAGCCTCCAGGCGCTCCCGCTGCGGGACGACCGTGTACTTCGGGTCCTTGGCCGACTCCAGACCGGCCTCGAACACGCCGAACCGGGTGGCCAGCGACCCCGCCAGCAGCGACAGGCCGGCCAGCGCGGAAACCGTCCGGCTGCGGCGGCCGGCCAGCGCGCCGATCGCCCCGGCGGCGGTCAGCAGCCGCGCGGCCGCGGCAGCAGCTTGGCCGGACGGCCGGTTCGGTACGGCTCGCTGAGCAGCCCGTGCCCGTGCTCGACGCGGTGCGTGGCCGCCAGTTCGAGGATCGCGCCGGCCGCCGCCAGGCGCCGGGCCGGTTCGGCCTGGGCCAGCGGCGCGCCGATCAGCCCGGCGGCGGCCGCCGCTGGCCAGGGCACTGCCGGCGAACACGAACGGCAGTTCCGGGTAAGCGGCGTGCCAGCTCGGATGGGCCGTGTCGGCCAGCAGCACCGCGGTGTACGTGGCCAGGGCCGGTGCGAGTGCCGGCGGCGCCGATCCCGCCCGGCCGCGCCGATCGGCGGCAGCGCCCGCCGAGCCAGCCCGAGGACGCCCCGGTCGGGCAGCAGGGGAGCGGCTTCGGCGACCGCGGCCACGCCGGCCGCCCCGGCGAAGCCGCTGAAGATCCAGGTGCCCATCGACATCGGCGAGGTCGGCTTGATGACCCGCAGCATGTGCAGGAACCGCTCCGGCCGGCCCAGGTCCTTGACCAGCAGTACGCCGCTGGCCGCGACCGCGCCCAGCGCGGTCAGCCGGCCCGCCCGGCGCAGGCCGGTGCCGGTGGGTCAGCTGACCGCCCGCGGCCAGCAGCGGCCGAGCCGGCGGCCAGGCCGCCGGTGAACAGGTACGTCGGCGATGTCGTGGCTCCACGGCACCGGCCGCACGATCGGCCGCCCGTAGTACGACCGGAAGTCGGCCGGCGGCACCATCGACCGGTCGCCGCTCTTGTCACCGCCCCGGCCGCTCTTGCGGCGCCGCCGGCCGCCGTCGACGTCGCGGCGCGGGTCCCGGTCGCTGCGACCGCCCGGCTCCGGGCTCACGCGCCACCGCCGATGAACGACGCCACGGCCACCGCGGCCATCGCCAGGCCGGCCATCCCCGCCCGCTTCCACATCTTCGTCAGATACTTCGTCGGCACCACCGGGTCCGGCGGCAGCCCGTACACCTCGGGCTCGTCCAGCAGCAGGAAGAACGCGCCGTCCCCGCCGACGCCGTCGTCGGTGCTCGTCGCCGTACAGCCGGGCCTCGGCCACGCCCTGCTCGTGCAGCGCCTCGACCCGCTCCTGCGGCCCGCGTCCGCAGCTCGTCGAGATCGCCGAACTGGATCGACTCGGTCGGGCAGGCCTTGGCGCAGGCCGGCGTCAGGCCGTCGCCGAGCCGGTCGTAGCACAGCGTGCACTTCCAGGCCCGGCCGTCGTCCTTCCGCCGGTCGATCACGCCGTACGGGCAGGCCGGCGATGCAGTACCCGCAGCCGTTGCAGATGTCGTCCTGCACCACCACCGTGCCGAACTCGGTGCGGAACAGCGCCCCGGTCGGGCACACGTCCAGGCAGCCGGCGTGCGTGCAGTGCTTGCACACGTTGGACATCATCAGCCAGCGGAAGTCGCTGCGCGGCGCCTCGTCCGTACGCCCGGGCAGATCGCGCGCCCGGCATGCCGAGGAACTGCGTGCGTCGCGGCGGCGACCGGCGGGTCGACGGCGCGGCCGGGTCCGGGCTCGGTGCCGGTGGGCGGCGTCGTGCCGGCGGCGATGACAGCCGACTGCGCGCTCCCGGACGGCCCGGTCGGCTGCCCGGCGAACGCGCCCAGCACGTCCTGCCCGTGCCCGCTCAGCGCCACCGGCTGCTCGATGAACGCGACGCGCCGCCACGAGTTGGCGCTCAGCGCCGCCGGTGTTGTCGTACGACATGCCGAGCAGGTTGAAGCCGTCGTCGGGGACGCCGTTCCACTCCTTGCAGGCCACCTCGCACGCCTTGCAGCCGATGCACACCGACGTGTCGGTGAAGAAACCCTTCCGCGGCGGCGCGTCCACCCACCCGGCGTCGGTCGCCGGATCGATCGGCCCGAAAAGACTGTCAGCGCCCATCGACCTCGTCCTTGGTCACGATCGTGGTGTGGTGGTTCCCCGGGGTCAGTCCGGCCCGCTCCCGGTAGCCCTGGACGTACGCCGGCAGGTCCGGGCCGACCGGCCGCCGTCCGGGCTGGATGTCGCAGGTGCCGACCTTGCTCTCCTGGATCAGCACGTTCGGGTCGAGCGTGATGCCCGATCAGGTCGTTGGCCGAGTCGCCGGTGACCAGCCCGTTCCCGCCCCAGTGGTACGGCAGCCAGATCTGGTGCAGGATCCGGCCGTCGATGCGCAGCGGCGCCAGCCGATCGGTCACCAGGACCCTGGCCTCGATCGCGGAGCGGCTGCTGACGATGTGGGCCCAGTCCAGGTGGGTGAGGCCCCGTTCGGCCGCCAGTTCCGGGCGAGACCTCGACGAACATCTCCGGCTGCAGCTCGGACAGGTACGCCAGCTGCCGGCTCATCCCGCCCGCGGTGTGGTGCTCGGTCAGCCGGCTGGTGGTGAAGACGTACGGGAAGACCTCGCTGTGCTGCTCCGGCGGGCTCGGGTTGGTCAGGTTGTCGGACCGGTCGTACACCTTGCGGGTCGGGTTGGCCTGCTGGGTGTAGAGCGGGTTGCGGACCGGCGACTCGGCCGGCTCGTAGTGCGTCGGCATCGGCCCGTCGATCAGCCCGCTCGTCGCGTACAGCCAGCCCTTCCCGTCGCCCTGCATGATGAACGCGTCGTCGCCGGCGATCGCCTCGACCCCGGAGGCGCCCTCGGGTGGCCGGTAGGACGGCGGCTTCGTCTTCTCGAAGTCCGGCACGTCGAAGCCGGTCCACTCGCCGGCGTCGCCCGCGTCGGGGTCCCACCACACGTACTTCTTGCGCTCCGACCACGGCTTGCCGTCGGGATCGGCGGACGCCCGGTTGTAGAGCGTGCGGCGGTCCAGCGGCCACGCCCAGCCCCACTCGGCCGCCACCCAGTCCTGCTCCGGCCCGGGCTTGCGGCGGGCCGCCTGGTTGACGCCGTCCTTGAAGACCCCGGAGTAGATCCAGCATCCGCAGGAGGTCGAGCCGTCGTCCTTGAGCTCGGTGTAGCCGGACAGCCAGGCCGGTGCCCCGGCGCAGCCGTTGATCTCCCGCAGCACCAGTTCCCCGGACGGTTCCGCCGGCTCCTCAGGCGTGGTGTAGTCCCACGTCAGGGCCTGGATCCCGCGGTCGCGAGGCAGCGTCGAACCGGCCAGCCGCTCCTTGACCATCCGGCCCAGGTGGTAGAAGAACCACAGCTCGGAGCGGGCGTCGCCGGGCGGCTCGACCGCCTTCTCCCGCCACTGCAGCAGCCGCTGCGTCTGGGTGAAGGTGCCCTCCTTCTCCACATGGGAGGCCGCGGGCATGAAGAACACCTCGGTGCGGCACTTCTCCGGGACGATCTCGCCGGTGGCCACCTCCGGACCGTTCTTCCAGAACGTGGCGCTCTCGATCATGTAGAGGTCCCGGACCACCAGCCAGTCCAGGTTGGCCATGCCGAGGCGCTGCGCCTTGCCGTGGGCCGAACCCACCGCCGGGTTCTGGCCGAGCAGGAAGTATCCCTTGATCTTCCCGTCGATCATGTTCAGGACCTGCTGGTACGTGCCGTGGTCGCCGGTCAGCCGGGGCAGCCAGTCGTAACCCCAGTCGTTGTCGGCGGTCGCCGCGTCCCCGAAGTACGCCTTGAGCAGGCTGACCGCGAACGACTCGGCGTTGGCCCAGAACCCCTTCTGCTGCGGATGCCGGATGGCGTCGACCCACTGCCGGAACGTCTCGTGCTGAGTGTGATGCGGCATCGGCAGGTAGCCCGGCAGCAAGTTGAACAGCGTCGGGATGTCCGTCGAGCCCTGGATGCTGGCGTGGCCGCGGAGAGCCATCACCCCGCCACCCGGGCGGCCCATGTTGCCCAGCAGCAGCTGGATGATGGCACCGGTCCGGATGTACTGCACGCCCACGCTGTGCTGGGTCCAGCCGACCGAGTAGACCAGCGCGGTCGTGCGCTCCCGCCCCGAGTTCGACGTCCAGGCCTCGCACACCGCCCGGAAGTCGTCCGGGGAGACGCCACAGACCTGCTCCACCACCTCCGGGGTGTAGCGGGCGTAGTGGCGCTTCAGCACCTGGTAGACGCACCGGGGATCCTGCAGCGTCGGGTCGCGGGGCACGTCGGCCGGGATCGGCGGCCCGTGCGACTCCTGTTCCAGGCCGGACGCCGTCTCCCGGTCGGCGTGCGACTGGCCCTGGCTCTGGCCCTCGTCCTGCTGGCCGGCGTACTGCCAGCTGCCCTGGTGGTAGGTGTTGGTCTCGGGGTCATAGCCGGAGAACAGGCCGTCCAGGTCCTCGGTGTCCTGGAAATCCTCGCTGACCAGCATGGCCGCGTTGGTGTAGGCCAGCACGTACTCCCGGAAGTCCTTCTCGTGGGACAGGATGTAGTTGATCACTCCGCCCAGGAAGGCGATGTCCGCGCCGGCGCGGACCGCCACGTACTGATGCGCCAGCGCGCTGGTCCGGGTGAACCGCGGGTCGATGTGGATGATCCGCGCGCCGCGCTTCTTCGCCTCGATCACCCATTGGAACCCGACCGGGTGGGCCTCCGCCATGTTGGAGCCCTGGATGACGATGCAGTCCGCGTTGGCCAGATCCTGCAGGAATCCGGTGGCCCCGCCACGGCCGACAGTGGTTCCCAGACCGGGAACGGTGGCGGAGTGTCAAATACGCGCCTGGTTCTCGATCTGGATCGCGCCCATGGCGGTGAACAGCTTCTTGATCAGGTAGTTCTCTTCGTTGTCGAGGGTCGCGCCGCCGAGGCTGGAGATGCCCAGCGTCCGGTTCAGCGGATGCCCCTCGTCGTCGGAGTCCTCCCAGGTCTGCTCGCGGGCGGCGAGCACCCGGTCGGCGATCATCTCCATCGCCGTGTCGAGATCAAGTTCTTCCCAGTCCGTGCCGTACGGCCGGCGGTACAGCACCTGCTGCTGCCGGCGGGGACTGGTCACGAGGCTGAGGCTGGCCGACCCCTTGGGGCAGAGGCGGCCGCGCGAGATCGGGCTGTCCGGGTCGCCCTCGATCTGGATGACCTTGTCGTCCTTGACGTACACCCGCTGGCCGCAGCCCACGGCGCAGTACGGGCAGACGGACCTGGCCACCGAATCGGCGGTCTCCACGCGGGCGGTCAGATTGCGGTGCGCCGGCGACTGCGCGGCAGCGCCGCGACCCAGCGGGTCGGTGCCGGTCAGCTGCCGGTAGACCGGCCAGCCCTCGATCCAGGTGCGGACGCCCATGAGAGATGACAGTAATCCCTGACCCGATCCGGCGCATGCCGGCGCAGCAGCCCCGTCATTCAGCTCTCATCGGGAAGAGCTGCGCGATGATGCGTTCGCCCTGTCGACGTCTGCTTCATCGGCCCTTGTCCTACCGGCTGGCCTCGGTTCGGAGCGGTGCCGGTTGCTTCACGCTGCGGGACGGCACCGCCGGAGCACTTCCGCGGGCCGGCCGGAGACCAACTCCTCGGCCACGAGGCGACCCACGGTCGGGGCCAGCGTCACCGCCGAATGCATGACCGCGACCCAGACCCGGCCGTCCGGTGTGATCGGCCCGATCAGCGGCCCGTCCGGTGGCATCGGCCGCACACCGACCGCCCAGCCCCGCAGTCGCACATCCGCCCCGAACGCCGCCCCGACCCGTTCGACGGCCACGCCCGGCGGCAGCGGCGAGGTCATCAGCAAGTGGCCCGGGTGCGACTCCCGCACCTCGAACTCGTCCGTCACCACGATTCTGCGAACGAGCCCCGGCGGCGCGGTGGCCCGGATCAGCACGGCCGGACTGCGGCCTACCGGCACCCGCACGCCGTACGCGGCGGCCACCGCCGGCACCCCGGTTCCGTTGGCCAGGACCACCATGTCGGCCCCGGCCCAGTTATTCACCGCGCCCTCGCCGTGGCCCGCGCCCTCGCCGTGGTCCGCGCCCTCGCCGTGGTCGGCGTGCGTGCCGTGGTCCGCGCCTACGTCTTCGCGCGCGCCTCCGCTTGCCCGCACGCGCCGGTCTTCGGTTGCCTGCCTGCTCCCGCCCTCGCCACCGCTCTCGCCTCCGCCTCCGCCTCCGCCTCCGCCGCCTCCACTCGCGCCGGCGGGGCCCGTGACCGCGGCTCGGATCACCCGGACGCCCAGTCGGCGGGCCTCCGCCACCAGGGCCAGAGTCATCGCGACCGGATCGACCGCTCCGTCGGTGGGCGTCCACAAGGCCTGCGACGGCCGATCCAGCAGCCGCGGCTCGAGTGCGGCGATCTCCGCCCTCCCGACGACGATCCGGCTCGGTCCGGGCATGTTATTCGGCGCAGGCGTCCCGTCCGGCCTTGGTGTCCGGTCGGGCATGGGTGTCGAGTCCGGCGTATCTGTCCGGTCGGGAGGGGGTGCCTCGTGCGGCGTGAACGTCCGGCCCGGCCAGGCGAGTGAGCCCGTCCACTCCAGCACAACGCCGGGGACCTCCGCCGCCAGCCGGTTGTGGTCGGCCCGGACGTACGGCAGCAGGTCACTCGCGCCACCGGGCCAATCGCCGCTGCCGTCACCGCCGCCGTCACCGATCCAGGCGAACGACGCGCTCGTCACCCCGGCGGCGGGGGACGGCGCCCGATCGATGAGGGTCACGGCCGCCCCGGCACGGGCCAGGTGGTACGCCACCGACGCACCGACCACCCCGGCGCCGACCACTATGACCCGCATCCTGCGGACGTTATCACCGGTGCGCATTACCGGGAATGGTTGGGCATCTTCGAATCCGAGCACTTGGATAACGGTTTGACGGCTGAGCTCAGATGCGTCATGGCAAAGGACCCGGGAACGAGTGAAAGTTCGCCGCGACGCGAGTGAATTCTCCATTCGGACGCAAAGGATAAAGATTCACTTTCGCCATCGATGCGCATCACCCGGAAACGTCGTTGACGGTCGGTGAGCGACGCCACCGCGGCGGAAGTGCATCCCTGAAGACGGCCCGGCGGTGATCTGGCTGCCTTGTTGGTGCGGCTGACCGCCGAGCACGATCTGGTGGAAGGTATGAAGATCCGCAATCCCGGCGACAGGCGACCGGCCGTCGGCCGCCGCAGATCACGGCTGGGATAAAGCGGGCCCTTGCGTCGGCCGGTCAATTCAACGACTGCGACAGGGCGCGAGATGTTTCGGTCGTATAAGTCCGATGACGCTGGACGGAATGATCCGATGGCGGTCCCAGGAATTTCTTCTTTCGACATGTTCAATCATTGACGTCAGTGGTGCCGGTGGTGAGATAATTTATCTATGCGGCAGCTTCAATTGTTCACCGCCAAGGAAATGTCCGGCATGCGTGACCGGACCAGGTCGCGCAACTATTCTGCGGCGCGTGACGAATTCCGCCACGAGCATGAACGCCACTGCGAATGGGGCCTTGCTCAGCGTCACGCCCGGAAGCTGCGCCGCCTCCACGGCGCCGCGGGCCGTTTCCCAGTGCCGGACCCAGGCCCGTGCCCGAGTCAGCGGAGTGAGCCGACCGCGGGGCCGCAGCTCCGTCAGCTGGTTGTGGGGTCGTCGCCCGGTGAGGTGCCCGGTGAGGCTGTGGCGGCTGAGCCGTGCGAGCCGGTTATGGGGTCCTGAGGCGGTGAGGTGACCGTGGCGGGTGAGCCTCGTGAGGAGTCCGCGGGGTCGCCGCCGCGCGCGCCGGACTTGCAGCCGCAGCATCGGGCGTCCGCTCCACCGCGTGAGAGTTCCGAGGCGCTCGGGCTGAAGCCGACGGCGGGACAGGCTGCGGGACAGGGGGCGGTACAGCGTGCCCGCTCTGGCGGACGAGGCGGCCGAGTCGAATCAGGTGGTGGCCCTCGCAAGCCGGGGAAGTCCAAAACTCTGCGTCGTGCCGGGCGGATCGGCGCGGCCGATCCGCCCGGGCGGACACCATAACCCGCACCCGCCGGACGGATGCCGCCACGACCGGGGACGGACGCCTGCCAGTGCTGCTCGACGGCGGTCCGGGTGTGGTGGTCATCGTCCATGTCGATCGTTCCTTTCGACGGCCGGCCCGCGCCGGACCGCTGACCGAGGGGCCGATGTACGAGGGATCCACGTAGTGTTCGCCCACGACGCCGGCGGCCGGATGAGGCTCACGGTCGCACCCCGGGCCGTACGGCCGCGCCCGTCGAATTCCCTGGTTCGCGCCGGTGACAGACTGGAGGGATGGGTCTGTTCACCGTGTCCGAAGCGCGCGCCGAGCTGGTGCGGCTGCGGCCCGTTCTCGACGAGCTGGTGGCCGTCCGCGCCGACGTGGTGGAACTGGCCGCCTCCCTCGCCCCCGGCGGCCGGCCGAGCCCCCTGGGTGGTCTGCCCGAGCACAAGGCGGCCGAGGCCCGCTTCGACGAGCTGATGACCGCCGTCCAGCAGACCGGCGCCGACCTCAAGGGTGTCGCGCCCCTGCTGGTCGACTTCCCGGCGGAGCTCGACGGAATGCCGGTGCTCCTCTGCTGGCTCGAGGGCGACACGGAGCTCGACTGGTACCACCGGCTCGATCTCGGTTTCGCCGGGCGGCGCCGACTGCCCTGAGCCGCGGCCAGATCACCGAACACCTCGAACACCTGACGTTTCAACGACATGCCGCTTGCACTGTCAATTATGGGCTGTCCCGGCCGGACGTCCGGGCGTGCAACTGACCCGGCAGGCCGACGTGTCGGGAGCGTACGGTGCGATGGTGCTCGCGCAACCGGCCCAGTCCCTGACCGACCTGGCCCTGGGAATTGTGGTGCTTGCCCTCGCCGTGCATCTGCGCCGCACGCCGGCGGTCCCCCGGTACTGGCTCGCGCCGTTCTGGTGGTCCGGGATCGCCGCGGTCGCGGGCGCGGTCCATCACGCGGTGGCGGTGCGGTGGGCCCCGGCGGCGAAGGTCAGTTGGACCGTGATCAGTGTCCTCGTCGTGGTGGCGGTGTCGTATCTGCTCGCCGCCACCGTGCGGGAGGTGCTCGGCCCGGGCCGGGCGCGGGTGTTCTGGCTGCTGCGGTCCGTCGGACTGGTCGCCTACCTGGGGGCGGCGGTCACCGGCCACGCCGGCGTGACGGCCATGCTCTCCTGCGAGAGCCTGACCATGCTCAGCGTGCTGGGATTATGGATTCTGGCCGCCGTGCGCGACCATCCGCTGGCCCGGCCGGTCCTGGCGGCCGTGCTCGCCAGCGGCGCCGCCGCGGTGTTCAAGACGATCCCGCCGGCGGTCATCGGCCGGGTGGGCCTCGACCCCACGTCCGCCTATCACCTGGCGCAGATCGTCGGCATGGCTCTGCTGTACCGGGCCGTCAGCCACCGAGCGCGCGAGGGAGCCGAACGCGAGGGAACCGAAGAAGCCCCCTCCGGTCGGGCGCTTCTGCCACCCGCGCATTGACCACCCTCGGTCAGCCCGCGCCCGGCCGCACCTCAGGCCGCTCAATACTGTTGCGGTGTGGTCTCGACGGCGAGATGACGCGTGCCGGAGCTTCGGCGCGGCCAGCTCGCGACCACCACGGCGGTGCGGACTTCGGTCCGGCCCCGTTCGGGCGTGATTCGAACGGTTGCCGAGCGGTCGGCACGCGCTCGGACCGGTCTGCGCGCTACCGTCTGCTGACCGGGCCGGCGATCCCGGCGACCAGTCCGATTCTGCACAGCTCGAGGAGTTTCAATGACCGACGCCACCAGCGACGCCGATCCGACCGCGGACACGGAAGCGGAATCCGAGCAGACGCCGCCGCCCTTCGAGAACCGGGCGGCGCGCCGGTCCAAGGGCAAGGGGACCGCCAACCACACCGGAACGGTCGCCGGCCGGGTCCAGGGCCGCCCCGGGACGGTGCAGAGCCCTCGCCAGTACGGCAACCGCCGAAGCGGCTGATCGTCGGCCATCCGGTTCGCGGCCGTGCCGACCAGGTGCGGCGCGACCCGGCGGCCGGCCGTCAGACCTCGATGTGCGAACCCATGATCACCGTACGGTCGCGGGGAAGACTGAAGTGCTCGGCCGCGTCGGCGGTGATGTACGACGTGGCGATGAACAGCCGTTTGCGCCAGCCCGCCATGGTCGGCCGGGGACCACGGATGAGCTGGATCTTGGACAGGAAGTACGACGCCTGGTCCAGGTTGATCCTTCCCTCGGTCACCGCCGGCTCCAGTCGCTGGAGCACCTCGGGCAGCACCGGCGTCTCGATGTAGCCGAACTTGATGGTGACGTGCGTGATCCCGTCGTCGGCGTAACCCAGGTCGTCCACGGTGATCCGCTGGTCGGCCGGGATCCGTGGCACCGGCTCGGTCTGGATGGCCAGGATCAGCACGTGGTCGTGGCGGACGTGGTTGTGCTCCACGTTGGCCCGCATGGCCAGCGGTGCGGTCTCCTTGCCGCGGTTGAGGAACACTGCGGTGCCGGGCACCCGTACGGTCAGCGACGGATCGTCGCGCAGCTGCTCGATGAACTGGCGCAACGACCCCTCGGCCTTGTCGCGTTCGGCCGTGACGATGTGCCGGCCGTGCTGCCAGGTGGTCATGATGGTGAACGCGACCAGGGCGATCAGCAGCGGCAGCCACGCACCGTGCACGATCTTGGTCAGGTTGGCCGCGACGAACAGCAGATCGACCGACAGCAGGACGGCGGCGAGACCGTAAAGCAGCCACCGCGGCACCCTGAATCGCTGCCGGGCCAGGTAGAAGAACAGCAGCGTGCAGATCGTGATCGTGCCGGTGACGGCCATCCCGTACGCGTAGGCCAAAGCGGCCGAACTGCGGAACGCGAAGATCAGCGTGAGCACCGAGACCAGCAGGAGCCAGTTGATCGTCGGCACGTAGATCTGCCCGATGGTGGATTCCGACGTGTGCTGGACCCGCAGCCGGGGCAGATAGCCGAGCTGGGCCGCCTGCGAGGCCACCGAGTACGCACCGGTGATGACCGCCTGCGCCGCGATGACCGTCGCCGCCGTGGCCAGCAGCACCAGCGGCCAGATGCCCCAGGTCGGCACCTGCAGGAAGAACGGACTGCTGAGTTTCGCCGGATCGTCCAGGACCAGCGCGCCCTGCCCGAAGAAGCTCAGCATGCTGGCCGGCAGGACCACGAACAGCCAGCCGCGGGCGATCGCCGTCCGGCCGAAGTGGCCCATGTCCGCGTACAACGCCTCGGCGCCGGTGACCGCCAGCACCACCGCGGCCAGCGCGAAGAACGCGATGCCGAAGTGGCCGAACAGGAAACCCAGCGCGTACGTCGGGGAGATGGCCAGCAGGATCGACGGGTGCCGGACGATGCCGCCGATCCCGCACGCCGCGATGGTCACGAACCAGAGGGTCATCACCGGCCCGAACAGCCGCCCGACCGCCGCCGTGCCGCGCCGCTGCTGCAGGAACAGCACCACGATGATGACCGCGGTGATCGGGACCACGAAGTCGGTGAGCGACGGCTCGACCACCTTGAGACCCTCGATTGCCGACAGCACCGAGATGGCCGGCGTGATCATGCTGTCGCCGAAGAACAGCGACGCGCCGAAGATGCCCACCGCGGCCAGGAACAACGCCGCCCTCCGGCCCCGGCCGGCGGCCGTCCGGCGCAGCAGCGTGATGAGGGCCATGATGCCGCCCTCACCGTCGTTGTCGATGCGCATGGCCAGCAGGACGTACGTGACGGTCACGATGAGCATGACGGACCAGAAGATGAGCGACACGACGCCGTACACGTTGGCCTGGCTGACCGGCACCGGATGCGGGTCGTCCGGGTTGAACACGGTCTGCAGCGTGTAGATCGGACTGGTGCCGATGTCGCCGAAGACGATGCCGAGCGCACCGATCACGAGGGCCGTCCGGGCCGCGCTGGGGGCGTGCGGGCCTTGAGGGGTCACGGGGGTCCTCCGCGGTGGTGGCGTCACCCCGGGACAGTACCGGCGCCGGCTGACGGGCCGCTGGCAATCCCCCCGGCTCGCCGGAAGAACCCCCAGATCACCGCGGCCGCCGACGCGGGCCACGCATGACCGCCGAAGTTGTACCGGACGCCCTGCACGAAGGTGCCGCCGAGGCAGCCGCTCCAGACCGTGGTGGTGGCCTCGGCGGTTCCGCCGGTACGGCCGGCGGACGTACACCCGTCGGCGTCGCGGTACACCGCCAGCTGGCCCGCCACCTGGTCGGCCGGCGACTCCGGGTCGGCGGTCGTCCACAGCAGCAGCAGCGACGCCGGGGCGGCCCGCGGGCACGGGGCCGACGCCACCGCGCCGTAGACGGCGTACGCGCGGAACAGCCCCGGTTCGGCGCACGCCATCCGGTAGGCCATCTTGGCGCCGTTGCTGAATCCGACCAGGTACACCGCCGCGGGGTCGGCGCCCGGTTCGGTGGCCAGCACCTGCCGCGTCACCGCGGTCAGGAAGGCCACGTCGTCCACGTGCACCTGAGCGGCCAGATGACAGCAGATGCCGTCGTTCCAGGACTGCCCGTACCCGGCCGGATAGACCAGGATGGCCGGCGTGGCCGACACGAACCCGCTGCGGTCGGCCTCCAGTTCCGGGGTGGCCAGGGCGCCGTGCAGCTCCATCAGCACCGGGAGCGGCCCGGCGACCCCGGCCGGCCGCAACACCAGGTAGCTGCGGAACGCGCCGTCCACGGTCAGCGAGACGGTGCGCCGGGTCCACGTCGTCGCCGTCGCCGCCCGGATCGCGACCAGGCCGGCGAGCACGGCCAGCGCCGCCAGCAGACCGGCGAGCAGGCGGACGCGGGCCGGCATCGGGGTCAGTACTGCAGCCGAGGGTCTTCGTACTGCTTGAACTCGAGGATGTTGTTCGACGGGTCGACCAGGAAGATCGTCCGGTGCTCCTCGGCGGTGCCCTCGAACCGGCGCTCGGGCCCGGACAGAACCTGGATCTTGCGGTGCTCGACCAGCCGGATCAACCGGTCGAAGTCCTCGGCCCGGGCGAACGTCACACCGAAGTGCCGAGGATAGGGAACCGGTGACGGGGCGCAGGCCTCGGGCTCGAGGTGGCAGACCAGCTGGTCACCGAAGAAGTCGAAGGTGACCCGGTCGGCGTAGCGGCGAGCCAGCTTGGCGCCGAGCTTGAACACGTAGAACTGGACGGCCTCGTCGAGGTCGTGGGTGGGCACGGCGACGTGGAACGAGTCGCGGGTGTCACGCATGTTCTTCTCCCGGGACGAATCAGACGGTCACCGGCAGGACGCCGGTGGTCAGGGCGAGCAGGGTGTCGCCGCGCAGGCCGCGGCGCAGCGTCTCCAAGCCGATCAGGTCGGCGGCGGCGATGTTGCCGAGGTTGACCGCCGGACCGAGCCCGTGGATCAGTTCGACCTGCAGGTCCTTGGTCGGCGCCTCGAACAGCACCTGGGAGGGGTCGAACCGGGCCCGGACGGCATCGAAGACGTCGCTGCGGAGCTTGCCGTCGGAGGTGGCGATGCCGCTGCGGCCGCTCTCCCGGGACTCGGTGATCACCATGGTGGCGCCGGCCGCCAGGTCCTCGGCCAGGGCCTCGGTCCAGTCGTCGGGGGTGAGCGCGGCCGACCGGCCGGCGTCCTTGTAACCGACCTCGGACAGCACCGGCCGGTACTGCGCCATCCGCTGCACGTACTCGGCCTTGCTGCGCTGGTCGAGCGGGATGGTCCCGTTGGACACCTCGATGTGGGTGGCGCCGGTCCGCTCCACCAGCCGCAGATAGTCGTCGAGCTGGCCGGTCCACGCGTGGTGCTCGAAGAGGGTGCCGCCGAAGTAGTAGCCGATGCCGGCCTCGGTCAGCAGGCGGGTCTTGCGGTCCAGGTCCCTGGTCACCAGGGCGGTGCCCCACCCGAATTTGACCAGGTCGACGTACTCGCCGTGGCTGGTGATGACGTCGGTGAAGGCGCCGGTCGGAAGGCCGGTGTCGATCATCATGGTCAGGCCGCTGGTTCGCATTGCACTCCTGAAGGGTTGGTGGCGGGCAGGGGCTGGACGGGCGCCGGTCGGCGTCGGGGATGTCCGGTCAGGGGCAGGCTGAGGGCACTGCGGCGGAGCGCCGCGATCACACCCACGCACACCAACTGCACGAGTGGGACGACGACCACGACCGCGGCCAGTGTGATGAGCGTCTGCGGCCAGCCCGTCACCAACGTGCCCAGGCCGGCTGTGAGCAGGCTCTGCAGCAGCAGTGGATGGGCCAGGTAGACGCCGAACGAGGCGTCCGAGGCGGCGCGCATCCATCGCCGGCCGGGCCGGCCGCGCGCCGCCCAGACCGTGCCGGCGGCCAGAAAGGCCCAGGCGATGGCGACGCTCTCGACCACCACCACCGGCTGGAACACGGTCGCGGCGGCGCCCGGGTCGCGGCCCAGCACAGCCACCTGGACCACGAACCAGGCCAGTCCGGCGGCGGCTGACCCGGCGGCCAGCGCGAACACCCGCCGGCGGTGAGCCTCTGTCCAGGCCAGCAGTTCCGGCGCGTGGGCCGCGGCGACCCCGCCGATCACCACGAAACCCAGGTACGAGACCAGGTAGGGGCTGGGATAGCCGAGCCACGCGGTCGCCACCGCGTACGCGCCGATCTGGTAGATCAGTGCCGCGCCCAGCAGCCGGCGGTGCGGCACCGCCGCGATCAACCGGCGCAGCAGCGGGAAGATCAGGTAGAGCTGCATCGAGACGAGCAGGAAGTACAGGTGGAAGCGGGCGCCGCCGGTCAGCACCATCCCGGCCAGCCCCAGCGGCGTCCACGGCCCGCCGTCGGCCGCGAAGTAGATCACCGTCCACACCAGGTACGGCACGCCGACCAGCAGGTAGCGCCGCCGCCAGAACGCCCCCCAGCGTCGCGGCGCCCGGTCGCGGTAGCTCCAGCACAACACGAACGCGGTCAGCAGCACGAACACTTCGCGGCTGACGTGCATCACCATCAGCAGCGCGCTGTTGCTCACCCCGAACCCGCCGGGCTGCAGCGACAGGGTGTGCACGGCCACGACGACGGCGGCGGTGAGCACCCGGACGACGTCGATCGCGTCGAGGTGCCGGCTCATCGGGCCGTCAGCGCGCGTCGCAGGACCTTGCCGGTGGGACCGGTGGGCAGCGCGTCGGCGAGTTCGATCCGGACCGGCCGCTTGTACCGGGCCAGCCGGCGCTCGCACATCCGGTTGAGCGCGCCCAGCAGTTCGTCGCGGTCGCGGTACGGGCCGGCCGTCACGAACGCCACCGGGACGTGACCGAGCCGGTCGTGCGGCGCCCCGACCACGGCCGCCGACCGGACCGCCGGGTGGCCGAGCAGCACCGCCTCGACCTCCTGCGGGTGGATCTTCTCGCCGCCGCGGTTGATCACGTCGTCGGCCCGCCCGTCCAGGTGCACGAACCCGTCGGCGTCGATCCGGCCCAGGTCGCCGGTGGGCAGCCAGCCGTTCGCGTCGCGGGCGGGGCGACGGCGTTCCGGGGCGTCCGCATCCAGGTCCAGGTACGTCGAGGCGACGGCCCGTCCGCGCAGGGCGACCATGCCATTGGGCAGCACGGTCAGGCCGACGCCGACCGGACGGCCGACCGAACCGCTCCGGCGCTGCGCCGGGTCCAGCGGGTTCGCGGTGATCTGCCCGGCCGCCTCTGTCATCCCGTACGTCTCGAGGACGCCGATGCCGGTGTGCGCCGCGAACGCGTCCAGCGTGGCCACCGGCAGCGGCGCCGAGGCGGAGCGGACGAACCGGATCCGATCGGCCAGGCGGGCCGGCGGCGGTGCCTGCCGGGCCAGGGCGGACAGGACGGCCGGTACGGCGTTCAGCCACGTCGGCCGCCATTGCTCGACCACGTCCCAGTAGCCGGCGGCGGTGAACCGGTGATCCAGCACCAGCGACGCGCCGCTGACCAGCGCGGCCAGCAGCCCCATGACCTGGGCGTTGACGTGGAACAAGGGCAGCGGGCTGTAACCCCGCTGGCCGGGGCCGAACCGGTGGTGGGCGGCGACCCGGCGAGCGGCGTGCAGGAGCTGCCATTCGCTGAGCGGCACGCCCTTGGGCGTGCCGGTGGTGCCTGAGCTGAGCAGCAGTACGGCCGGGTGGGCGGCGTACCCGCTGGGCCTGGTCCGGGCGGTGCCGCCGACCGGCGCCGTCGCGCCGGTGCGCCAGCGTTCGACCCCGTCGACCTCGGCGGTTTCCCCGCTCAGCAGAACCCCGGCGCGCAGCCGGGCGACGATCGCGGTGAGCTCGGGTCCGGTCAGCCGCGGGTCGATGGGGGCCGCCGTCAGGCCCGCGGAGAGCAGGCCGAGGTATCCGCGGGCGAAGTCCAGCGGGTCGGCGGACAGCAGCGCCACCCGGGTGCGCGGCGGCAGCTCGCGGTCCCGGGCCAGGGCCCGCAGGCGGTCGGCGTACGCGGCCACATCGCGCCAGGTGAGTACGCGACCGTCGGCGCCCCCGATGAACGCGGCGTCATCCGGCTGGATGCGTGCCCGCTCGGCCAGCAACCGGGTCACCTGCGTCATGCGCCGTGCCTCCAACCATCTCGTTGACAGCTGCAAACGTGCCAGCGAGATGTGTCAGAAACCCATGTGTTTCTTGTGAAGTGGCTGCAAGATCTGTCAGGAAACCCTTGAAGTGGGATCACCGATTGATAACGACGGGCGAGGGCCGCGGTTCCACCACATCGACAGACCTGCACCCGTGAAGACGAGCAGGGTGCCCGTGAGCAGGAACCAGACGCTGATCTCGACATTCTGCTTGTGCAGTCCGATTTCCCGCGGAAGATCGCCCAGGGCGTCGTCGAGCTGACCGGCGTCCTGAGCGCGGAAATAACGGCCGCCGGTGAGCTTCGCCACCTTGGTTCAGCGCGTCCTCGTCGATCTCCAGCGCCGCCCGGCCGCCGCCGCGCCCACCGAAACCGCCGCCGGGGAAGCCACCGGAGAATCCGCCGGGGTTGCGGCCGCCGAAGGCCGAGCCGTCGCCGAGCTGGTCAGCGGTGCACATCATCGGCGACGGCGTCGTCGTGCCGAAGCCGATGGTGAACACCCGGACGTGCCGGGCGGCGGCCTGCCCGGCCGCCGTCACCGGGTCGACGCCGGTGGTGTTCGAGCCGTCGGTCAGCACCACGATCGTGTCCGGCTGGTAACCCGGCAGCGGCCCGCCGCTCGGGGCCGGCTCGCCGAGGTTCACGCCGGTCCTCGCGACGTTCGGGTTCATCTCCGCGATCGCGTCCATCGAGGTCAGGATCGCCTGGCCGATGGCCGTACCGCGGACGGTCTTCAGGTTGTCGATGGCGTTCAGCAACTTGTCCTTGTCGGTGGTCGGCGGCACCAGCAGGCCGGCGATGCCGGAGAACGCGACCAGCCCGATCTTCGTGCCGCCCTTCTGGCTCTTGATGAACGCGCGGCCGCCTTGCTCGCCGCGGCCAGCCGGTTGGGCGCCACATCGGTGCTGCACATCGAGCCGACACGTCGATGGCCAGCAGGATCGAGGTGTTGTCGGACGGCACCGCGATCCGGCGCCTGCGGCCGGGCCAGACCGCCGGCCAGCGCCAGCAGGCCGATCAGGAACAGGTAGACCGGGATGCGCCGGCGCCAGGCCGTACGCCCGGGCAGCGCGGCCCGGATCAGCGCGACGCTGGAGACGGTGATCGCGGCCCGCTGGCGCCGCCGGTTCAGCCACCACCGCACCGCCAGCAGCAGCGGCACGGCCAGCAGCGCGAGCAGCGCCCACGGCCAGCTGAACGACATCAGACGATCCTTCCGTGCCAGCGGGTGCCGAGCAGCGCCGCCGAGCGATCAGCAGCAGCAGGGCGGCGCCGGCGAACGGCGCGGTCAGCTCGACCGGCTCCTTCTTCGTGGTCAGGCGCAGGTCGATCGACTTGGTCGTGGCGGCCAGCGTCGCCGCGTCGCCGGCCCGCGTGGTACGCGCCGCCGCGTGGTCTGCGCGACCGTGGTCAGCAGCGACTCGTCGAGCTCGGTGCCGAGCTGGTAGCCGTCGACCTCGACGGTCGCGCCCTGGGCGGTGCCGACGCCGACGGTCTGGATGCGCACCCCGGCCGCGGCCGCCACCTCGGCGGCGGCCTCGGCGTCCGGGCCGCCGGTCTGCTGCCCGTCGGAGAACAGCACGATCGTCGCCGACGGCCAGTAGCCGAGGCCTGGCGGTGCTCGGGCGACTGCCCGTCGCGGGCAGGCTCACCGGCTTGCCGGTGATGGTGCCCAGCGCGACCAGGATGGCCTGGCCGAGCGAGGTGCCGCCGCCCGCCGAGAGCCGCTTGATCGCGGCGACCGCGGCGCTGGTGGTCGGCGGTCGGGGCCTGGGTCAGCAGTGCCGCGTCGCCGAACGGCAGCACCCCGACGTCGACCGTGCGACGGCTGACTCTGGACGAACCCGGTGGCGGCGGCCTGCGCGGCGGCCAGCCGGCTCGGGCGCCACGTCGGTCGCCTTCATGCTGTTGGAGACGTCGAAGGCGAGGATCACGGTGCCGCCGACACGTGCGGCACGGACAGCTCGGCCGCGGGCCGGGCCAGGCCGATGAGCAGGATCGGCAGGGCGGCCAGGAGCAGCGCGTACGGCAGATGGCGGCGGATCGCCGCCCGCCGGGACCGACCGCCGGCGAGCGCCCGAAGCCGGCCGCGGTCAGCGCGGCGGTCCGGCGGCGTTGCAGCGTCACGTAGCGCGGCGATCGCGGCCGCGGTGACCAGCACCGCGACGGCGAGCACGAGCGGGTAGTGGAAGCTCATCGGCGGACCCGTCCGGAGCGGCGGACCATGTCGACCAGCGCGGCCAGCAGATCCTGATCGGTGGTGATGTGGTGCGGGTCGACGCCGGCCCGGCGCATCGCCTCGGCCAGTTCGGCCTCGCGGGCGCCGACCTGCGTCGGCGAGCCGGCCGCGCAGCAGCGGATCGCTGGTGTCGACCAGCAACTGCTCGCCGGTCTCGGCGTCCTCGACGAGGATCAGGCCGACGTCGGGCAGCTCCAGCTCGGCCGGGTCGACCACCCGGATCACCACCACCTCGTGCCGGTGGGTGAGCATGGCCAGCGGCCGGTCCCAGCCCGGGTTCGCCGATGAAGTCGCGACATCACGAAGACCAGGCTGCGGCGGCGGGCGGTGGTCGCGGCGGCCAGCTTGCAGCATCGCGCGTCAGGTCGGTGGTGGTCGCGCTCCGGCGCGTACGCGCGGGCGCGGGCGCAGCAGTTCCCGGGCGATCCGCAGGATCTGGTCCCGGCCGGTGCGCGGCGGGATCACCATGATGGCGCCGTTGTCGTAGAGGATCGCGCCGACCCGGTTGCCGCCCTGCGCGACCAGCCGGCCGAGGCTGACCGCGAGCTCGGTGGCGACCGACTCCTTCCCCGGCCTCGCGGCCGAACCGCATGGACGCCGACCGGTCGACCACCAGCCACGCGGTCAGCTCGCGGTCCTCGGTGTACTGCCGGACGTACGGCTCGTCGAGGCGGGCGGTGACGTTCCAGTCGATGTGCCGGACGTCGTCCTCGGCCGTGTACGCCGCGCAGGTCGGTGAAGTCGATGCCGGTGCCGTGCCAGACCGTGCGGTAGGCGCCCTGCAGCCGCCCGTCGAGCCGGCGGCCGAGCCGCCACTCCAGGCGCCGCAGCAGCCGGTCCGGGTGCCGTGGTCATCGGTCAGCGGCCCCGGCCGGCCGGCTCCGGCACCGGCACGTTGGCCAGGATCTTGGCCAGGATCAGGTCCGGCGTGACCTCGTCGGAGAGCGCCTCGTAGGACAGCACCAGCCGGTGCCGCAGCACGTCGAGGGCGAGATCGGCTGAGGTCCTCGGGCACCGCGTACTCGCGGCCGCGGATGATAGGCGAGGGCCCGGGCGGCCAGCACCAGGCTGATCGAGGAGCGCGGGCTGGCGCCGAACGTGACGTAGCGCGCCAGATCGGCCAGCCCGACCCGGGCCGGGCTCGCGGCTGGCGTGCGCCAGGCTGACCGCGAACTCGATCAGCGACGGGTCCACGTAGACGCTGGTCGGCCTCGTGCTGCAGGGCGACCAGCGCTCGCCGGGTCGATGATCCGCTGGATCACGGCGGCCGGCGCCAGCGCCCGCTCGACGACCACGAACTCCTCGGTCACGCTCGGGTAGCCGACGACCACCTTCATCATGAACCGGTCGACCTGCGCCTCGGGCAGCGGATAGGTGCCCTCCGACTCGATCGGGTTCTGGGTGGCCATCACCAGGAACGGGTCGGGCACCCGGTGCGTCTCCCGGCCGATCGTGACCTGCCGCTCCTGCATCACCTCGAGCAGCGCGCTCTGCACCTTGGCCGGCGCCCGGTTGATCTCGTCGGCCAGCAGCAGGTTGGTGAACACCGGGCCGAGCGACACCTGGAACTCGCCGGTCGGCTGGTGGTAGATCCGGGTGCCGAGGATGTCGGCCGGCACCAGGTCGGGGGTGAACTGCACCCGGTGGAACTCGCCGCCGATCGCCTCGGCGAGCGACTTCACGGCCAGCGTCTTGGCCAGGCCGGGCACGCCCTCGACCAGGATGTGCCCGCGGGCAGCAGCGCGACGAGCAGCCGTTCGAGCAGCACGTCCTGGCCCACGATGGTCTTCTTGACCTCGTAGAGCACCTTCTCGACCGGGCCGGCCGAGTCCGGGGTGCCGGCGTCGCTCCAGTTCATCGGCATGCGCAGTCCCTCTCTACAGGGGTGGTGCGGGCTGGCCGCTGCCCCGGCCGGCGCCCAGCGCGGCGCCGATCGGGACGGCGAAGCCGATGCCGATGAAGGTGCCGGCGCTGGTCGGGTTGGCCAGCGCCACGACGATGCCGACCACCTGGCCCGCGGTCGTTGATCAGCGGCCCGCCGGAACTGCCCGGGTTGACCGCCGCGTCGAACTGGATCAGCCCGGTCGATCGGGCCGCCGGTCGGCCGGGACAGCGTCCGGTTCGAGCCCGGAGACCACGCCGCTGGTCGTGGTGGCGGTCAGCCCGAGCGGGTTGCCGATCGCGACGACGTCGTCGCCGATCGCGGCGCCGCCGCCGAGCACGGCCGGCACCAGCGTGTCCGGGCAGCTTGGCCGGGCGTCAGCGTGGCGATGTCCTGCTTGGCGTCGCGCTCGCGACGGTGGCCGCCGACGAGGTGCCGTCGGCGTACGTGACCTGGATCGCCTTGGCGCCGGCGACGACGTGAGCGGCGGTGAGGATGGTGCCGTCGGCGTTGACGATCACCCCGGTGCCGAGTCGGACTGTCCCTCTGGTCGTCGGCGCGCCCGGCCGCCGGTCGCCCCGATCAGCACGACCGAGGGCCGAGCGTCTGATAGACGGCGGCCACGCTGAGCGGCGCGTCCGACGCCGACGGTGTCGGCTGCGCGGCCACCGGCGGCGGGCTGTGGTCCCGCCGCGGCTGAGCACGACCGCGGTGACCGCCACCGCCCAGACCAGCGCCACCACGAGCAGCGCGGTCCGCCGGTTCCGCGGGTTGTTCCACTCCCGCCGCCGCGGCCGGTCCTCGTCGTTCCCGGGCGCAGGCGGCCCCGCCCCGGTCACGCCGAGGTCGGTGATCACGGCCGCACCGTGACGCTCGCCATGGCATCGACTCTAAGAGCCGTTCCTCAAAGCTGCCTAGGTGTAGCCATGGCCGCCGCTCGGGCGGCACCGTGGCCCGACGGCGGAGTGCGCGCCGCTCAGGGGCTGACGTCCGCCGGCAGGTCGATGGTGATCACCGTGCCGTGCGGGACGTTCGGGCCGGCGGTGACGGTGCCGCCGTGGTGGGTGGCGGTCTGGGCGACGATGGCCAGGCCCAGGCCCGAGCCGGGCAGGGCGCGGGCGGCCGCCGCGCGGTAGAAGCGGTCGAAGACGTACGGGCGGTCGGCCTCGTCGATGCCGGGACCTTCGTCGGCGACCGTGAGGACCGTACGGCCGGGCCCGCCGGGTGCAGCCGGATCGTCACCGTGCCGCCGGGCGGGCTCCACTTGGCCGCGTTGTCCAGCACGTTGACCACCATGCGTTCCAGCTCGCCGGGCCACCCGGCCACGGTGACGGGCGACAGGTCGGTGGTGAACCGCAGACCGGGTGCGCGGATGCGGACCCGGGCGGCGGCGGCCTCGACCACCTCGGCCAGCTCCACCGGTTCCGGCGTACCCGGGTGGTCTCCTCGCGGGCCAGCTCGACCAGTTCGGCAGTCGAGTGTGGCCAGCTCGCCCACCTGGGACTCGAGGTCGCGCAGCAGCTGCACCCGTTCCTCCGGGGGCAGGCGGTGAGCCAGATCCGGCCGGCGTTCCACCTCGAGCAGCAGTTCGATGTTGGTGCGGATGCTGGTCATCGGGGTCCGCAGCTCGTGACCGGCGTCCTCGACGAGCGTGCGCTGGGCCTGGCGGGCGGTGTCGATCGCGGCCAGCAGCGTGTTGACCGAGGCGCCGAGCCGGGCGATCTCGTCGGCGCCGGCGGCCGGGATCGGACGGCTCAGGTCCATCGTGACGGCGACGATCCTCGACGGCGGCGCTGAGGCGTTGCACCGGCCGCAGTCCGGCCCGGGCCACCGCCCGGCCCAGCAGGGCCGCGCCGCCGATGCCGGCCAGGCACACCACGATCAGCAGCAGTCCGAACAACGTCAGCACCGTGCCGTTGGCTTCCGGATCGATGGCCACCTGCACGGCGCCGCCGCCGGTGGCCGGGACGGTGATCATCATGTACCGCTCGACGCCGACCGCGACCGGTTCCTGGGTCTTGCCGTCCTCGCCGGCGGCCACCCGGCGAGCGGCGTCGGTGACCGGGAGCGGCGCTCCGGACCGGTCCACCACCGCGCCCGAGGCGTCGATGACCTGCCACTCCGCGGCGGCGATGCGCGGCGGGCCGGGTCGGTGTTCCGGTCCGCCCAGAGGAGAGTCCGAGGGCGTCCACGGCGGCCCGGCCCCGCCCCGCCACCCGCCGGGCCGGGCGGCGATGGCGGTGGCGTCCGCGTTCAGTTGGTCGTACAGCTGATGGTGCTGGATCCCGGCCGACCGCGACCCAGGAGATGACCGCGAGGGTGACCACGGCCGCCGCGACCGCCCCGGTGACCAGCAGCGACAACCGAGCGTGCAGAGCGTGCCGGCGACGCCACCACTCGGGTCAGCCGCGTCGTCACTGCGGGTCCGCACGCAACACGAATCCGACGCCCCGCACGGTGTGCAGCACCCGCGGCTCGCCCTCGGCCTCCAGTTTGCGGCGCAGGTAGCCGAGGTAGACGTGGATGCTGTTGGAACTTTCGCCGAAGTCGTACCCCCACACCTGGTCGAACAGCGCGGCCCGGGACAGCACGTGCCGTGGGTGCCGCAGGAACGCCTCGAGGATGGCGAATTCCGTACGGGTCAGGCGCAGCGGCCGTTCCTCCCGCCAGACCTCGTGGGTACGCGTGTCCATCCGGATCCCGGCGAAGGCGAGTACGCCCTCCGGTGCGGGGGCGGTGATCAGCGAGCGCCGCAGCAGCGCCCGCAGCCGGGCCAGCAGTTCCTGCAACGCGAACGGCTTCACCAGATAGTCGTCGGCGCCCGCGTCCAGACCGGCCACCCGGTCGCCGACGCTGTCGCGCGCGGTCAGCATGAGCACCGGCACCGCGACGCCGTCGGCCCGCAGCCGCCGGCACGCCTCCAGACCGTCCAGCACGGGCATGCTGACATCGAGGATCACCGCGTCCGGCTCGCGGTCGCGGATGCGTCGACAGCGCCTCCCGGCCGTCCCCGGCGGTCTCGACGTCGTGCCCCTCGAACTTGAGCGTACGGGCGAGCGAGCTCCGGACCGCGGTGTCGTCGTCCACCACCAGCACCCGCATGTCGCACCTCCGGCTACCAGCATGATCTGTCGTGTCCCGTTCCGCCCGGCTTCCTCCCGCCCAGTTTCCTGCCGCGGGCCTCGGTTCGGTTCGGCCTTGGTCCGGTCCGGCCGGTTAGGCGGTCGGCGTCGGGGCGGGGGCGGCCGGGGTGGCCGTCGGAGCCGGGATCGGTCCGGGACCGCCGGGCGGGAAGCCGCGGCCGGCCCCGGGCGGGAAGCCGCCGCCCGGGAAGCGTCCGTCGCCCGGCCCGTAGCCATGGTCGCCGTAGCCCCGGCTGTGGCCGGGCTGGCCGCCGATCGTGTGGCCGCCGATCGCCCAGCCGATGGAGGCCAGCCCGGCGCCGATCAGGCAGCCGAGCAGCAGCGCCGCGCCGGCGATGACAAGCGGCACCCGCCGGCCGCGCCCCGAGGGCCGCCGCGGTGGCCCGTACGAACCGGCCGGCCCGTACGAACCGGCCGGCCCGTACGGCGGCGGCCCGAAGGACGGCGGCCCGTGCGGCGGCGCTCCGTGCGGCGGCGGCTCGTTCGCCGGCGGGGCAGGGGGCGGCGCGGCCGCCGCATGCGTGGTCGTTTCCGCCTCGGCCGGCGAGGGTGGAGTCGCGGCCGGGCTGACGACCGTCGGATGCTCGGCGGTGGGGTCGGGCTCGGCGGCCCGCCGCTCCTCCGGCTCCGGCGTCGGTGTGGTCATCGTCTGCTCCTGAGAGGGTCGATCGGTGAGGTCGACACCAGCGTGGACTCTCCGCCTCAACGCTGCGGCCGCCGCAGCCTAAGAGCTTCCTAAGAACCGCGTAAGGTCAGCCCGTGCGGGATCTCATCCGCCCGGTGGTGGTGGCCCCGATGGCCGGCGGCCCGACGACACCCGAGTTGGTCGAGGCGGCCGCCGGGGCGGGGGCGACCGCGTTCCTGGCCGCCGGTTACCGGACGCCGGCGGCGGTCGAGGCCGAGGTGCGCCGGCTTCAGGCCACGACCCGGCCGTACGGGCTGAACATCTTCGTCCCGATGCCGCCGCCGCCCGACGTGCCGGCGATCGAGCGCTACCGCCGGCTGCTGCAACCGGAGGCCGAGCGGTACGGCGTCGACCTGCCGCCGGTCCGGGTGCACGACGACGATGCCTTCGGGGCCAAGGTGGCCCTGGCCGAGGCGTACGCGGTGCCCCTGGTCAGCTTCACCTTCGGGGTGCCGGCACGCCCGGTCGTCGACGCGTTGCGGGCCCGCGGGTCGGCCGTCCTGATCACCGTGACCTCGGCCGCCGAGGCCGTCCGCGCGGTCGCCGCCGGCCCGGACGCGCTGATCGCCCAGGCGGGCACGGCGGGTGGGCACGCCGCGACGACCGGCCCGTCCGGCTACCGCGGCGTCACCACCGCGCCGGAAGTGCTGGCCGCGGTCCGTGCCGTGACCGAACTGCCGGTCATCGTGGCCGGCGGCGTGACCACCGGAGACGGTGTCGCCGCGCTTCTGCGCCGGGGCGCGATCGGCGTCCAGTGTGGAACGGCGTTCCTGCTCGCCGACGAGGCCGGCACCCGCCCGGCACACCGCCGGGCGCTGCTGTCGGGCGAGTTCACCGAGACGGTGGTGACGCGGGCGTTCAGCGGCCAGCCGGCTCGCGGGCTCCGGAACCGGTTCATCGACGCGTACGACGCCGTCGCTCCCGTGGGCTACCCGGCCGTCCACCATCTGACCGCACCCATCCGGGCCTCCGCGGCCCGCCAGGATGACGCCGGCGCCCTGAATCTCTGGGCCGGCACCGGATTCGCCGCCGCCCGCTCCGGCCCCGCGGCCGACCTCGTCGCCGCTCTCACCCTTGGCTTTCCAGACGATGTGTCGTAATCTTCACGACAGGTTGTCACGTAAAACCAACTGACAGGACACCCCTGATGAACGCCCTCACGGATCGCGCCGATCTCATCGAACTGCTCGGCCGGTACGCCGATGTCTCGGATCAGAAGTCGTACACCTGGCTGCCGCGTCTCGTCTTCACCGACCCGATCACGCTCGACTTCGAGTCGCTCGCCGGCATTCCGCCGATGACCGTTCCGCTCGGTGACTACCTCGAGGTCCTGCGCGGGTCCTTCGCGCCCTACACGGCCACCCACCACGCCATCACCGGCCACGTCGTCGAGATCGACGGCGACCGCGCGACGATCCACGCGCACGTCCGGGCCGAACACTGGATCCCGGCCGACCGCGCCGGCGCCGGCCCCGACCGCTGGCTGGTGGTGGGCTTCTACGACAACGAGGCGGTCCGCACGGCGCACGGCTGGCGCCTCTCGCGCGTGCGGCTCACCGCGACGCACCAGGAGAATCCACAGCTGTCGAGCGCCGCCCTGGCGTCGTAACAGCGATGCCACGGATCCGGGGAGCCACCATCTCCGAGCACCACGAGATGGTGTGGGCCGACGTCGCCGACGCGATGCGTCAGTTGCTGCTCGAACGCGACTACGACTCGATCACCATGGGTCACATCGCGGAACGTGCCGGGCTCGCGCGCAACACGCTGTACAACTACGCCGGTGACAAGAGCACGCTGGTGCAGGCGCTGACCGAGCGCGTGGGCCGGCCCACGGTCGAACGGGTGGCCGCGATCGCCGCGCGGTCCCGCGACCCGGCCGCGCGCCGGCTGCGGACGATCATCGAGGTGGTCCTGGAGGCGTTCACGGACCAGGTTCTGCAGCTGCTGTTCCGCCCGGGCGCCGGTCTGCCGGCGGCCGGGGAACCGAAGGGTCCGGACAGCCCGTTCCACGCGGTCGTGGTCGAGGTCGAGAACGTCGTCCGGGACGGCGTCGCCCGCGGGGAGTTCCGCGACCTCGGCGACGTAGGCCTGACGGTGGAACTGCTCTCGGGAGTCATGCGCGCGGGCGCCGAACGCATCGGCCGGGATCCGGCCGCGTTCACGCCCACGGTCCGGGCCGCCCGCGAGATCGTCCTCGCGGCGCTGGCCCGGATCCGATGAGGGTCAGCGGAAGCGCGCCGCCGCGGCCAGCTCGTCCTCGCGGTGCATCGGTTCGCCCCGACCGGTCTCGATCAGGTTCTTGAGGCTGCCGGTGACGAAACCGGTCCAGGCGTCCGAGCAGATGTCGTAGCACTGGTCGGCGGGGGAGAGGCCCGCGTGCGTGAACGTGACCGCCGTACGACCGTCCTGTTCGGACAGGTCGAAGACCACGTCGGTCCCGTCCCACTCCTTCTCGTCCGCGGCGAACACCACCCAGCTGTCGCTCACGTGCCACACCATCCGCTCGCCGGGGATCACCTCGGTGAGGGTCATCGTGCACCTGTGGACGCCGGGCACCTCGAAACGGAACACGTCGCCGGCGTCGGCGGTCGGTCCCTGCACCGAGGTGGACCACCAACCGCGCACGTCGCGGATCGCGGCGAACGCCTCGTCCCGGGAACGGTCGACGGTGATGGTGCGGGTGAAGTCGGTCATGGCTCTACTCCTGTTCCAATGTGTCTTTCAGGACGTCCAGGCGGCTGTCCCAGTCCCGGGCCAGCGCGGCCAGGAACTGCTGCGCCACCTGCATGGGGGCGGACCGCAGCCGGTACCGCACCCGCCGCCGCTCGCCGTGCTCGGCGGTCACCAGCCCGGCCTCGGCGAGCAGCGCGATGTGCTTGGCGATGGCCTGCCGGGTGATCGGCAGCCGGCCGGCCAAGTCGGTCGCGGTGGCCGGGCCGGCTGCGGCCAGCGCGGCCAGGATGGCCCGCCGGCTCGGGTCGGCCAGGGCGATGAAGACCTGCTCGGCGACCGGTTCCAGGTCGGGCGGCATCCGGCTCAGGCCGCGTCGAGGTAGGCGACGAGCTCGCCCAGCTCCGACGTCCAGCCGCCGGTGTTGCCCTCGAACGCCTTCTGGTGGTCGTCGTCCGGCAGTTGGGCGAAGCCGGACTCGGTGACGGTGAGCCTTGTGCCGTCACCGTTGGGTTCGAGGACGAATTCCACGTACGTACGGCGTGGGTCGTCGGCCGGCAGGCCGTTGATGTGCCAGGTGAACCCGAAGACCGACGGCTCCTCGATCCGCTCGACCCGCATGTCGGCGCGATGGCCGCCGGACCACGTCATGCTGGCCGCCCCGCCGGGCTGAAGGTCGATGGTGGCGGTCTCGCCGAACCAGGCGCTGAGACCCTCGGCGGTGGTGATGGCCGCCCAGACGCGTCCAGGTGGCTTGTTGATCTCGACGGTCCGCACGATCTGGTCGGGGAATCCCATGGTGCCAACCCGCTCTCTCGATAGCAACTATGTGGTTGCGAAAGAGCTTATGGCAACCGAGCGGTTGCGTCAAGGTTGGCCGTACGCCGGGCCGCCCGCGCGGCCGGTTTGCTCAGAAATGATGCCGGGGAACGCCGAACGGCGGCCCTTCGAAGCCGTGGCGTTCGATGCCACCGCCATCGCCACCGCCACCGTGCAGCACGGACGCGACGACGAAGCCGGCGATCAGCAGTGCGGCCACGGCGACTGCGACCACGGCGAGCACGATCCGGCGGCGGGTCCATCCCGGCCCGCCACGCCCGAGGAGCAGGGCGGCGTCCGCGCCGAGCTGCGCCCACGCCGCGCTGAGGACGGCGCGCCAGCCGGCCGGTCCGGCCGGCGCCGCCGGCGGCAGGTCGGTGACGAGGGTGTCCAGCTCGTGGCGGTAGCGGGCCGAGTACACGCCGGCCATGCGGTCGTCGAGTTCGTCCATCGACAGGTAACCCTCGCCGGCCGCGGCCCGGAGGCGTTCGCCGGTTCGCTCCCGGTCATTGTCGGAACAGCGGATGCCGGTGGCTGGGTGGACGGAGACGGACTCGGTCATGGGGCACCTCCGGTGGGTGGCAGCTTCCGGCCAACCATGCCGCAGGTTCCGGGCCGGCGGCCCGCCCGGCGGCATCCTCTTAGAGAACCTTTAGGCCGGCGGCCGACCCGCTCGACCTGCACGCGGCGCTGCGACCGGTGGTGCCGCACCGGCACCTGGCCTGCAGGGGCAGAAAGTGTCGGAGGGGGGCGCTAAGTTCGCAGGCATGTCCGAAAGCCCGCCCGCCGCCGCCGCCGAGGAACGCCACGCCACCTGGCTGGAACTCCTCTTCGACCTGGTCATCGTCGTGGCCGTGGCCCAGCTGGCCCGCCTGCTGGCCGACGGACCGGGCATCCGCGAGGCGTTCCTCTTCGGCGTCTGCTACTACGCCATGTGGAGCACGTGGACGGCGTTCACGCTGTACGCGAACGTCGCCGCCACGCGCACCCACACCCGGTCGATGTTGCTGGCCATGTTCGGCATCGCGATCATGGCGGCCTCGGTGCCGCAGGTGCTGCGGGGCGAGCCGCACAGCTTCATCATCGCGTACGTCTACTGCCGCCTGCTCGGCGCGAACTCGTGGAAGCGGACCGGCTCCGTCATGACCGAGTGGCCGGGCGTGCAGCAGGCCACCGCCGTCATCCCGTGGATCGCGTCGCTGGGCTTCGACCCGCCGGTCCGGTACTACCTGTGGGTGGCGGGCATCGTGCTGGACGTCGTCGTGTCGCTCGTCCGGTCGCGGGACCCGAAAAAGCTGCTGGCCCACGAACAGGCCGAGCTGGACGAGGACCGGCGATCGCGGTCCCGCCGCGATCTGTTGCGGCAGCGGCTCGGCCGCGGGCCACGCCGGCCCCGCGAGACGACGCCGGTGGTGCTGACCGCGGCCGACCTCGACCGGCCGCACCTGGGCGAGCGGCTCGGCCTGTTCGTGATCATCGTGCTCGGCGAGGCGGTGGCTCAACTGGTCGACGCCGCCTCGGAGGTCGAGCACTGGGGCCGGCCGCTGTATTTCACCCTGATCACCGGCTTCGGGCTGCTGGTGGCCGTCTGGTCGCTGACGCTGCGGTACGGGGCCGGGAGCGCCCCGACGTACGGGGTGCGGGTCTTCACGTTGCGCCTGACCATGCCATCGCATTACGTGATGACCGGATCGGTGGTGCTGATCGCGGCCGGGCTGGGGGCGCTGACCGGGCACAGCGGCGGGCGGGTGCCCGAGGCCAACCGCTGGGTGCTGTGCGCCGGGGCGGCGCTGTACTACCTGACCGCCGCGTTCACGGGCGTCCGCGGCGGCGCGACGCGGCGGTGGCTGTGGGGGTGGGCGTTGCCCGCGGTGGCCGCGTCGATCCTGCTCGGGTTGTTCGGCGCCCCGTTGCCGGGCTGGGCCCTGTCCGGGATCGCGCTGGTCGTCGCGCTGTGGCACGTCGCCTACCGCCGCTTCGACCCGGCCGATCCGGCGAACCCGGTCGGCACGGCCGCGCCGCCCGGCCACCCGGCCGGCACCGCTGCGCCCGCGCCGCCGGCCGCCGCGGCTGAGGCTCCTGGCCGGCCCGGTGCCGCCGAAGCGCCGCCCGGGGAGGCGGCCGCCGCGCCCCACCTTCCGGCCGCCGGGGGAGGCTGACAATGGCGCCGAACTGCCGGGACCGGCGGCTGCGGGAGGCCGGCGCCGCCTGGTCAGCGGGAGACGAGGGGTGGTTATCGCATGGCTGAGGGATCGACGTCGAAGCTGTTGATCACCTGTCGGCGGATCGCCTGGTCGGCCGACCATCGAGCGTCGTCGCTGATCCACTGAATGGCATGGGCGGTGGCCGTGGAGGGTGCGGACAGGACCTCGACGCCGTGCCGGACGGTGCCGTCGGCGGCCTTCCAGGTGTACTCCCAGCCGTCGGCGCTGAGCGCGATCCGGTGGTAGCCGGTCAGCTTCTTCCCGCGGCTGCGCTCCTGGGCCCGCCAGTACGCCGCCGGCGAGCAGGCGCCGGACAACGTGGTGACGACGAAGCCCCGGCCGCCGGTCGGGTCGCGGAAGCAGAACGTGTTGCCGATGCGCTCCCGTATCCAGCCGTCGGGCACGTCGACCCCGAACTTCGCGAAGTCGTGATGCCAGACCAGTCCGGCGGGCACGAGCCGGCTCGTTGACGTCCCGTGCATCACCGCGGGCGACGCTCCATTGCCGCACGCGACGAAGGAGGACTGCGGCACCGCGACCGGCGCCGGGCTGCTCCCGACGGGCGACGGGCGCTTCATGACCGGAGCGCTGTGCACTGTCGCCGGGGCGCTGCGCGCTGTGGCCGGGGCGCTGTGTTGCGCGACCGGTGTGGCGTCGCCGCCGCGGGTGGCCGCCAGCGCGATGCCGCCGCCGGCCGTGGCCACCGCCAGCGTCGCCGTGGCCACGATCAAGGTCCTCGGCCGCCGGCGGCGAGGCGGCTCGGCCGATGCGGCCGGTGCGGCCGCGGGCGTCACCCGGGCCACGCCGATGGCGTGCGGCGGCGCCTCGCCGAGGTTGGTGATGATCCACACCCGGCCGGGTTCCTCGACCACGTCGAGCACTCGATTGAACCGGGCCAGCAGGCGGGCCTCGTCCAGCCCTTGCTGCCGCCGCCCGGAGATCTCCTTGGCCACCACTGGGCGGTCCAGCAGGACATCATGGGCTTGCCAGACTCGCACGACGGAGTCACCGCCGTCGGATTTGCCCAGGCGGTACCGCCCCGCCACCAGGTCGTCGGGACCGCGCGTCGCCATCGGTGCTCACCTCGCTGGGCCGCGGGCATCCACCGCGGCATCGATGATGATTCGAAGCGGTCGCGGTCGCGGATGGGCCGGACTCCGGCAATCTGAGGTCATGGCGCTCCCGAGGTTCAAGCACCGGGACGAACGCCACCGGCCGGAAATACCACTCTTTCAAGACATTCCTCGGGTGGCAATCGCGCGGGAAGCTGATTGCGCAGCGAGCCAAGTGCCCGTGAGCGTGTATGAATTCTGATGGGCCGGACGATCTGGCCGGCGCCGGTGAGGAGCGTGTCGCCCGGCGAAGAACGCGTCGTTCGTGGGTGCCGGCGACGACTCCGTTGTCGCCCGGCCACGCCGCCATCGGGTTGCGAACCCGGCTCCTTCGCTCTCGGTGCCCCACCGGAGCGCATTCACACGGCGAAGTCCCAGAAGCCGTCCCGGTAGGGGTAGACAGCGGCGCAGCCGCAGCAGACGGCGGTGTCCGGCGTCCAGTCGAGCGAGGCGCGGCAGGCGGGGCAGCGCATCCGGGCCGACAGCGACGCCGAAGCCGGAATCGCAGGCAGACCGGCCGGGCGCTGGGCGTACACGAACTGGCTCGGGCCCCACCAGCCGCGCCCGCCGTGGCGTACGGCCGTCTCCATGGCCTGAACCGCCGGCCGCAACGACCGCACCACCGCCGGTGGCAGCGCGCGGTCCCACCGGCGGAGGTTGTTCACGCTGGCCACCACCCGCGTGTCCCAGCCGGCGGCGGACAGTTCGGCACGCACCGACGAGAGCCGGAAGTTCCAGAACGGCGAGTCGGTCTCCCCGGTCATCAGCGGCTCCGGCCCGCGCATCGCACCCAGTTCGCCCCGGACGGCCGCACGGGCCAGGCCGAGCGCGTGGTGCTTGATCGGCACGTCGAGCAGCCACCGGTCGCGGACCGTACGACCCATCTCGGCCAGCGCGCCGTCCACGTCACTCAAGTGGTGCAGCACCCGGACGACCATGGCGGAGTCGAACGCGGCGTCGGCGAACGGCAGCCGGTTGAGGTCGGCCCGGATCAGGTGCGCCCGCCCGGCCGCGACGTCCGCGTCGAGGGTATGGGCGGCGTTGCGCAGATTGGTGGCCGAGTAGTCGACCAGCACGTACCGCTGCGCCCGCTCCCGGTAGTGCACGGCGTTGCGGCCGAACCCGGCGCCGAAGTCGACCATCCACTCCGGCTCGCCCAGCAACGGCACCATCTCGCTCAGCGCCCGGTCCTCGGCCCAGGCTTCGTAGTCGCGGCCGTCCCAGTACGTACGGTAGTCATAATCGTTGCGGTCGTAGTCGGCGACAACCTTGCCCATGTCTATACCTCCGTGGTCATCAATGTCGATGCGCCATTTTTACGGGTCAGGGGGCCGCCGCATACACATCGATGCCCGGTCTGACACGAACCCGGGAGAAATTGGCTCGATCGGGCGGCGATCGCGCCCCGATGAGCGACGAAGCCCTGGTCCCCGGCTGGTGGACGGCCAGTTCCGCGCCGACGGCACCCGGTCGGCCGGCTTGCTCGACGACCGGCTGACGGCGATTGGCGCGGCCATGGCACAAAGGTGAGGCGAGAATGTCGCGGCCGCCGATACACAGGAGCCACTTGGGGGACGTCATAGAGAGCGTGACCTTCGAGCAATTCGCGACGGCTCGGCTGCCCAGCCTGTTGCGGTACGCGATCGTCCTCACCGGCAACCGCGAACTGGGACAGGACATCGTGCAGGAGGTGCTGGCGCGAGCGCATGTGCGATGGCGGTCGATCAGCGCGGCCGACTCGCCGGAGGCGTACGTCCGGCGCATGGTGCTCAACGAGTACCTGTCCTGGCGGCGCAGCTGGGCGGTCCGCAACGTGCACGCGGCCGGCCATCGGCTGATCGAACTCGACGACGCCCGGCGCGGGGTACGCGACCACGCCCAGACGGTCGTCGAGGCCGACGAGCTGTGGCGCCGGCTGTCCGTCCTGGGGCGCAAACAACGGGCCGTGCTGGTGCTGCGGTACTACGAGTCACTCGGCGACGAACAGATCGGCGAGATGCTCGGCTGCACGGCCGCCACCGTGCGCAGTCAGGCGTCGAAGGCACTCAAGACGCTGCGGCTCTCGTCGGAGCACCGCACCATGATCCACGCTGAGGAGAAGTCGTGAACGACCACGGAGAACAGCTCCGCGAAGCCTTCCTGACCCAGGAACCCCGGACTCCCGACCCGGCCGCCGTCTACGCCCGGGTGATGGAACTCTCCACCGGCTACCAGCGCCGCCGCCGGAGCCTGCAGATCGCCGGAGGGTCGGTGCTCGGCGCCGGTCTGCTCGTCACCGCCTTCCAGGTGCCGGCCATGCTGCCGCACGCCGGGGCCGGTGGGCGCGGGACCTCGGTCGAGGTGGCCGCCGCCCCGGCCCCGACGCCCACCCTGTCTCCGGCGGAGCAGCAGCAGGCCTGGGACGCGTACTTCCAGGCCGGTTACGGCTATGACGACGCGCTCAAACTGTCCGACCTGTGGCACGTCGGGGACATCGGCCTGGTCAAGGCCGAGGCCGGCGAGAAGCTGCTGGCCGGCGAGCATCTGCCGTTCGCGCCGCGGCCGCAGCCGACCGACACGTACGACCCGGGCACCACGGTCAGCGTGAAGGAGGGCGCGATCGTCGATGCCTTCTACGCCTCCGGCTACGATGCCGGCGACGCGGCCAAGCTGGCCGGGATCTGGAAGCTGGACAACGCGTACGCGGCCAAGGTCAGGGGCGGCACCGAGCTGCTGGACGGCAAGACACTGCCGGTGAAGCCGCACTACGACGACGGCCTGTCGTCCGCCGACCGCCAGAAGGCCATCGACGTCGACAAGTTCTTCGCCACCGGCTACGACTACGACGCCGCGGTCACGCTGGGTAAGATCTGGCACACGGCCACCCCGTACGACGCCAAGATTCTGGGCGGCCAGAAGTTGCTCGCCGGACAGAGCCTGCCGATCAAGCCGTGACCGCAACGCTGCGCCGGCGTACCGGGTTCGAGATCGAGCTGATGGCCCCGTCCGGGCTCAGCCGCCGGACCCTGGCCGACGATCTGGCCGTTCGCTGCGGCGGCCAGGTCCGCCCGGTGTGGCATCACGACAGTGAACCGTCCCTGGTGCCGGGCCTGGGGCGGTTCCTGCATCTGACCCAGGGGTTCGAGGTCCGGCGCGCGGACGGCCGGCTGGTCTGCACCCTGGTCGATGACGTCACCCTGCTCGACGGCCTCGACCCGCGGGCGGCGCCCCCGCCCGGGCGGAGACCCTCGGCCGGACCAGGCGCCGATGGAAGCGCGGTGGGCTGGTTCCGGATCCTGAGCGACGACAACCGGCTGCTGCGGTTGCTGGCCACGCACAGCGATCCCGGTGGCGTCCTGGCGAGCGCGCTGGACGACGCGGCAAAGCTGTGGGGCACGCCGGTGCAGCGGATCGGCGACGTCTACCGGCTGGACGACCCCGGCGGCGTCACGATCGCGCTGGCCGCCCCGGCCGGTGGCGAACGCGAGCGACCCTGCGAGATCGTCACACCGCCGTTGACCGGCGACCACGGGGCCGCCCTGGAGGAACTGCTCGGCCCGGCCCGCGAGCTCGGCTTCACCGTGCCGCTCGAGGCCGCCGTGCATCTGCATCTGGACGGCGCGCCGTTCCGCCGCCCGCACGCGCTGGCCAATGTGGTGCGGCTGTTCGCGTACTGGCGGGAACCGCTGCGCGCGCTGCTGCAGACCAATCCGGCCTGCCGTCGGCTGGCCCCGCTGCCGCCGTCGCTGGTGGACGCCGTCGCCGGCCGGCCGTCGTACGAAGACCTGGTGGCGGCCGCAAAAGCCGGCGAGCTGAGCAAATTCTTCGACGTCAACCTCACCCAGTTGCTCACGGCGGCCCCGGTGCGGGACACGCTCGAGGTGCGCATCCTGCCCGGCGCCATCCGGACCGCCGACATCATGAACCGGGCCGGACTGCTCGAGCTGCTGCTGGACGCCTGCATGAGTCCGGAGCCGTTCCCGGCGCCCGCCGCCGCCGACCCGGCCCTGGCCGTCGAGGCCCTCATGCACCTCGCCGCCGGCTCGCTGGCCCGCCGAGCCGGCTGACCGTTCGCGACGTACGTCGGATGTCCGACTCCGCACCGCATCTACTCCGCTCCGGCCGCGAGCGGTTGTTCGGCACGGCCGACTGGCGGCAGGCCCGCGTCCGGCTCGGGTTCTCCGATGGCCTCGGCAACGGCGGGATCCCCGGCCGGCGGCCGGGCATCGGTGTCCTGGACCGTCCTTACCCGGGTGGCGTCTTCCAGGTGGGCAGTCCGGTCAGCGACCACATCCGATTCATCCAGGTGCGGCTCAACGTCGCCGGCGCCGCCCACCCGCCGCTGCAGGGCACCGGACAGTTCGGCGCCAAGACCAAGGCCGCCGTCCTCGAATTCCAGCGCCGGCACGGCCTCGAACGCGACGGTCAGGTCGGGCGGGACACCTGGGCCGCGCTCAACCGGGTGCGTTGAGATACGAGGGCGCTGAGATCTGGTGTTGACTGATGCGATGGATCGAGAGCGGCTCAGCAGTATCGCGCACACGCACCACCCGATCGCCGCCCCGGTGTCCGGGGTGAACGTCAACCGGCTCCTGCGCCGCGCCGGACAGGGGCCGGCGGCGCGGATCCTCGACCTCGGCTGCGGCGCGGCCGCGTGGACGCTGCAGGCGCTGGCCCATCACCCCGACGGGCACGCCGACGGCCTCGACCGGAGCCGGTACGCGCTGGACCGGGCGGCCGCGATGGCGGGCGAGCGGGGCCTCGACGACCGGCTGACCCTGCATCAGCGGGACGCCCGCGAGTACGTGCCGGACGGGAACTACGACCTGGTGCTGTGCGTGGGGTCGACGCACGCGTTCGGCGGGTTCTCCCCGGCGCTGGAGCTGGCCGGCCGGCACGTCGGCCCGTACGGCGTCCTGATGGTGGGGGAGGGCTTCTGGGAGACCGCGCCGACCAAAGCGGCGCTGTCCGCCCTGGACGCCGACCCGGACGACGTCACCGACCTGGCCGGGCTGGTCGAGACGGCCGAACGGCGTGGTTGGACGCCGGTCTACGCGCATGTCTCCGACCCGGCGGAGTGGGACGACTACGAGTGGTCGTGGGTCGGCTCGCTGACCGAGTGGGCGGTGGACAACCCGGGTCATCCGGATGCGCCCGCCGCGCTCGCCGCGGCCCGTGAGCACCGGGACCAGTGGCTGCGCGGATATCGGGGCGTCCTGGGTTTCGTCACCCTGGTCCTGCGGCGCCTGCAGTCGTGACTCGGACGGCTCCCCGTGGCCGGCGGCGTCACGGCCACCGGTTTCACCATCGGCCGCTCCGCGTCCACCCGAGCGGCGCGCTCGGCCGGTCCGCCGCGTGAAGGTTCTGGTGTGGGCGGCCGAGGCGGCCGGCGCGAATCTGCTGGTGGTCGTCCGTGACGGTGATCCCGACCGGGTCGGCCCGCGCAGCCCGGGCCGCGCCGGTTCGTCGTGGACCACGCCGCGCCCGGTCCCGCTGGTCTGGCCACCCCAGCGCCGGGTCAGGAGCCGCCGCGGCCGGGTGAGAAGCCGCCGCACCAGAGGTCCTGAGGTCAGCGGGACCGCAGCCGCCCGTACTGCTGACGGGTGAGGATGTCGCGAACCTCCCGGGTCTGACCGTCCGGGTACGCCTCGAGCAGCGCCCACAGGTCATCGACGTCGGCCTGCGACCGGTACCCGGCCAGTTCGGCCGTCAGCACCCGCCGCCGCCGCCGGTTCGCCCGCCGGAGCAGGACCCCGGCCCGGAAGATCATCACACGCGTGCGCATGTCCACGGGTGCCACCAATCGACGTTCCTTCACCGTACGCCGACCATCGATGGCCGAGGCGCGCTAAGAGACGGAACCCTTGCACGGCCGATCCCGGTCCGAGACACGGAGCCCTACGGCAAACGTGACATCGGTGCGCCGGGTCAGGAAGACGTCTGAGCCATCAGCCGGCCGAGGTTCTCCGGGGCGAAGAACTCGACCGGCGACGTCACCCCGGAGTTGAGCCGGATGAACGCGTCCATCGCGTCCTGGTGGCCGGCGATCGCCGACACCAGCGCGATCATCTGCGGGTCCGGCGGCTGCAACGAGGCGATGCCCAGCGTCATCTCGTACACCGGCATGGCCCGGTTGTCCCGGGCCGCCTGGTAGGCGGCCAGCGCCTCCGCGTACGGCACCGTGCCGGCCAGCGTCTCGTCGAGCGCCGCGGCCAGGTTCTCGGCGTCCCGGAAGGCGTCGGTGATGCCCTGGGCGGTGATGAAGTCGCGGCTGTAGCCGGCGTCGCCGACCAGCGCCCAGCCCGGCCCGTACGGCTGCCGGAAGTAGTTGGGCACCGCGGTGCCGGCGAACCGCTCCTCGCGGGTGGCACGGGCGATCCGCTCGGCGAACGTCCGGCGCCAGCGCGAACGTGCAGGTCAGCTCGGCCTCGACGTCGTCGCGGTGCTCGGCCATCTCGGCGTGCGGCCATCCGCCGACGACCATGGTGAGGCCGTCGTTGGTGGGGCACACCGCCCACCCCCGGCCGGGCCGGCTGTACGCCTCGAAGGTGTCGGTCGGCAGATTGCTGTAGTACGAGTAGTAGCCCACCGTGAGCGCCGGCCGGTCGTGGTACACCGGGGCCTGCGCCGTCTTCGCCACCACCGAGTTGCGGCCGTCCGCGCCGGCCACGACGCGCGCCTTCTCGGTCACCGTCGCGCCGCCCTCGCCGCGGCCGCGGATCCCGGTCACCGTGCCGTCGGTGACCAGCACCTCCTCGACCGTGAAACTCTCGCGGACCTCGGCGCCGGCCGCCGCCGCGGCGTCCAGCAGGATCTTGTCGAGCACGGTGCGGCGGGGGGCGTACGCGTACGGGGCCTCTGATGTGCCCGGCGCCCCGGCCACGGTGACCGGCCCGAAGTCGAACGAGTAGCGCCCGACCGGCGGGCAGCCGGTGGCGGCGATCCGGTCGAGCAGGCCCCACCGGCTGAGCGCGGCCGCGCCCGGCGGGTGGATGACGTGCGTGGACACCGTGTCACTGGGGAACGTCGCCCGGTCCACCAGCAACGTCCGGTATCCCCGGCGGGCCATCAGCATCGCCAGGGGCGACCCGGCGCAGCGCGCCCCGACCACGATGACGTCGTAGGTCTGATCGGTCATGGTGTCCCTTTCTTGTCTCCCAGGGCCATGATGGGGTTATCGTCCCCGTCGTGTCGATGGGCCGGTCGGCCCGGATCGCCGGCCGGACCGGATGCGGGCCGGCGGACGGTCCAGGCCCCGAAAGACGCGAACGGCCGCCCGCCAGGGCGGCCGTTCGCGCGTGTGCCGGGGTGGCCGGTGACCTCAGCGGGGTGGGACGTCATGCGGACGTGGTGCCGCGGGCCCTCGATCGGTTCACACCGATTCGGTGGGGACGCCGAACGCCTTGGCGGCCACGACGGCGGCGTCCAGCGCCTCGGCGTGCATCGCGGCGGCCAGGTCCGTCAGCCCGTCGAGCGCGGGGTTCACGCCGACCAGGGTCAGTTCCCGCTCGACCACGGTCAGGTCGGCGCCCCACTGCTCGCCCAGGATCCGGCGCAGGTACGGCGTGTTGTGGTCCCAGCCGTGCTTGGGCGTGCCGGGGGCGTACCCGCCGCCGCGGACCGTGGCCAGCACAACCGGCTTGCCCTGTAGCAGCGGCTGGGGCTGCCGGGCCCGGGGATCCGTCATGATCAGGTCGAACCACGCCTTGACGTGCTGCGACACACCCCAGTTGTACAGCGGCACGGCCAGCAGGATCGCGTCCGCGTTGACCAGCTCGTCGGTGAGGGTGGCGGCCAGCTTCACCGCGCCCGCCTGCTCCTCGGTCCGGTCCTCGGGTGCGACCTGGCCGGCGCCGACGGCGTGCCCCCAGGCGTCGGCGGGCAGGACGTCGACGCCGATGTGGCGCCGCTCGATCGTGTCGCCGGGGTGCGCCGCCAGCCACTCCCGCTCGACGATGTCGGCGATCTCGCGGCTCGCCGAGCCCTCGGCGCGGATGCTGGCGTCCAGGCGGAACAGCGTCATGGTGGTTTCCCTTGCCTCGAGGTTGACTTCACAGTTGAAGTCCCCGCAACCCTACTTCACAAATGAAGTCAAGCGTGAAGTGATGTCCTTCACGCAGTAGGCTGGCCGGCATGGAAGGGCGGACCCAACCGCGATGGCTGTCGCCGGAGGAGAACGATGCCTGGGTGGCGCTGTGCTGGCTGATGTTCCGGCTGCCCGGTGAGTTCGACGCCCAGCTGCAGGGCGACAGCGGCATCTCCTTCTTCGAGTACCTGGTGCTGGCCGGGTTGTCCATGTCGCCGGGCCGGCGGATGCGGATGAGCGACCTGGCCCAGTTCGCGAACGGTTCGCTCTCCCGGTTGTCGAACGTGGCCAAACGTCTCGAGGAGCGCGGCTGGATCTTCCGCGAGCCCTGCACCCGGAACGCTCGCTACATCGAGGCGACGCTCACGGACGCCGGCTGGGCGGTGGTCGAGCAGGCCGCCCCCGGCCACGTGGCAGCCGTCCGGCGGTCGGTGTTCGACGCGTTGCGCCCCGAACAGGTGACCGCGCTACGCGACATCGGGCGCCAGGTCGCCGATCAGGTCGACCCCGGGCACCCCTGGCCACCCCGACCGACCCCGTCCGGGTGACGGCTTTCAGCCCGTCCACAGCACTGGGGTGCAACGTTGGCCGTGGCGCTCGGTCATGACAGCTCGGCGCCACGGGCCGGCGAGGTGACTCTGCCCGGATCATCTCGCCGGGCCCGGACCCGGGCCCGGATCCGTGCTCGCCCGCGGACCGGTCAGATCGGCAGGGCGATCCGTTGCCGGCCGTACCGTTCCGCCGCCGCCCAGCAGTACCGGGCGGCCACCGTGCGGTACGGCCGGAACGGCTCGCCCAGCACGTCCAGCTGTTTCGGCGTCGGGACGGGGACCTGCCAGGCCAGCCCGTATCCCTTGCGGACGGCCAGATCGCCGGTGGGCCAGACGTCCATCCGCCGCAGCTGCAGCAGCAGGAACATCTGGGCCGACCAGCGCCCGATGCCGCGCACCACGGAAAGCTGGGTGATGATCTCCTCGTCGGTCATCCGGGCCAGCCGCCGGGGCTCGAGGATGACGGTCCCGTCGGCGATGCGCCCGGCCAGGTCCGTCAGCGACTCGACCTTGCGGCCCGACAAGCCGGCCGCCCGCAACGTCTCCGGCGGCGTGCTCAGCACCCGCTCCGGCGTCACCTCGCCGCCGAGCGCGGCGACCAGCCGCCCGTGGATGGCCCGCGCCGCCGCCCCGGCCAGCTGCTGGTAGACGATCGACTGCACCAGCGTGGCGAAGTGGGTGTCCGTCGACCGCGGGATGCGCGGGAACCCGGTCTCGGCCACCAGCCGCGCGATCACCGGGTCCCGCTGCGCCAGCTCCTCCGCCGCCACCCGCCAGCTCGTCATGCCCAGACTCTAGACACCATTCCCGGCCGTGCCGCCGGCCCGGCAAAGGCAACTGAGGGCGGATCGGGCCTTCGCGGCCCGGTCCGCCCTCAGCAGGGTTGGGAACTACGGTTTGGCCGGGTAGTCGACGATGTCGCTCGGGACGCCGACGTCCGCCTTCGCGACCGGGGCGCCGATGCCGTTGACCACGTGGTCGAGGGTGCCGGCGTCCAGGTTGACGGTCATGATGTGGTGCAGCTGCACGCCGGGACGGTTCGGAACCTCGAAGCCGTTCGCGGTGTGGATCGCCGGGTTGTTCCGGTTGTAGACGTACGCGCCGCCGCCGTACAGGTGGTTGGTGCGGACGTTGGCGGCGACCTTGTAGGCGGCGTAGCCCAGCTTCGTGCCGTCCATCCAGTCGGCCTGGGTCGGCGGGTCGTACGGCAGCTCGTTCTGGAAAAAGATCGTGGTGCCGCCGTTGCCGTTCCAGACCACGTTGTTCTTCTGGAAGTGTTCGACGAACAGGCCGGTCGCGGTCACGTTGTCACCGTTGACGACGACGCCGTTGTTGCCGACGTTGGTCTTCCACCGCTCCGTGTCACCGCCGGTGAAGCCCTCGTCGCCGTGGTCGGCACGCCACACCCAGGTGTGGTCGACGAGCACGTTGTTGCTGTTGACCTCGAGCGCCACGTCGGTCTTGCCGACGTGCGGTCCGCCGACGCGGAAGAACACGTCGGACAGCGTGGTCGGGTTCGCGGCCGAAGTGTGTCCCCAGCTGTGCTTCGAGCCCACCTGGATGAGCGCCTTCGACTGCTTCAGGCCGGCGTCGACGGTGACCCCGGCGACGATCGCGCCCGGCACGTTACCGACCACGATCGGGGTGGCGCCGCCGACCGAGGTCAGCGTGGCCTGACCGATGCCGAGCAGAACCTGGTTGGGGCGGTTCACCTGGATGCTGCGGTCGGCGTTGTAGACGCCCGGCGTGAGCAGCAGGTTCTGGCCGCGGGCGAGAGCCCGGTCGATGGCCCGGATCGGGTCACTGGGCTTGGCCACGTAGAAGTCGCGCAGCGGGATGCTACGGCCGTCGGTCGCGTCGGCAGCCCACGAGGTGCCGCTGGTGTTGTGGTGGGCGTTAGGGACCCGGACGTTCCACCGGCCCTTGGCGTCCACGTACAGGAACGGCTTCTCCCGGCTGATCGGGGTCTTGTCGAGGGTGGTGTACGGGGTCTTCGGGAAGTCGGCTTCCGACGGCGCGTTGACGACACCGGAGAACACCTGGTTCCACACCGCGTTGGACCAGCCCTTGGGGGCCAGTTCGGAGTTGCGGGTCAGCCACTGCTGCTGCGAGCCGCTGGTGATCGTGCTCGCCTTCGAGTCGGCGATGAAGCCACCGCTGGCGTACTGCGGTCCGGCGCTGCAGTAGTCCATCAGCGACGCTTTGCCGTCGATGTCGAGGCGGCGCAGGGACACCGCCTGAGACACCGCGAAGATGTTGGCGGTTGCGTGGCAGGTGTCCTGGCCGGCTCCGTTGACGTGCAACTTGAGGTTGCCGACGGTCCGCCAGAAGTTGTCCAGGGCCACACAGTTGGTGGTGCCGCCATTGTCGAGGCAGCGGTTGTAGACCTCGATCTTGCCGTTGATGACGACGTCGTCCGGGTTGAGGCCGAGACCGGCGATCTCGGTGTAGTAGCCGACCTTGAACTGCAGCGGGTGCGCGTCGGTGCCGTACGTGCCCGGTTTGAACAGGAACGCGTACCGCTGCGTGCCCATCTCGTTGTTGACCTGCTTGGTGTACGCGGTATTGAGCGCTGCCTGGACGTCGGCGAGCGGCATGCTCGGGTCGAAAACGGTGACGTTCGCGCCGAGGTCCGGCCCGGAGGCACTTTGGCCGCTCGTCCACGGCCAGAAGGTGGAGGCGGAGGCCGTGCCGGCGACGGCGCCGGCCAGGCCGAGGACGAGACCGATGGCAAGGGTCCGTCCGAGCAAGCGCCGGGAGCGGCGTGTCCTCATGGGGAGGCAGTCCTTCCGTAACAGGGTTGCGACGAACCACCGAAGCGACAGGCCGACGCCCATGTCAAGATGCGAGATCAATTTCTTGAGGCACAATCCTGGCCGCATGCGGACAACTCGCCGAAGTTCCGGTACCTACCCGCCCGAACGGACCATCGGCGCGTTTACTCGGGCAGCTCCACGATGCGGCCGGTCCGGTCGCATTGATCGCCTTGCGCACGGCGCTGAGACGTCGGCCCGGACCAGGGCGATCCCGCCGGCGGCGGCGGTGGTGGGCACTGACCGGAACGCACGCCGGGTAACCGGGCGGACGCCCTGTCGGCCGGCCTGGAACTCGCGTCGGGGATGATCCAGGGATGGCAACCTTGTTCTCCCGCATCATCGCCGGCGAGCTGCCGGGCCGGTTCGTCTGGTCGGATCCGCAGGTGGTGGCGTTCCTGTCGATCGCGCCGCTGCGACCCGGGCACACCCTGGTGGTGCCGCGGGCGGAGATCGACCAGTGGACCGCCGCCGACCCGGCGCTGCTGGCCCACGCGACCGGGGTGGCCCAGGTGATCGGCCGGGCTCAGCAGAAGGCCTGGGACGCGCCGCGGATCGCGCTGGCCATCGTCGGCTTCGAGGTGCCGCACATGCACATCCACGTCAGCCCGGCCTGGGACATGGGCGACATCGACTTCACCGGTCTCGAGCCCGAGCCGGACGCGTCGAAGCTGGACCAGGCCGCCGACCGGCTGCGGGCGGCGCTGCGGGAGGCCGGCCACCCCTCAACGGGCCACCGGTCAGAAGAGTGACATCTGCCCCGGGATCGGGTCGCGTCGGGTGGTGAGGCCGCGGCGGAACACCCAGCGACCCAGTTCCGGGGTGAGGTCCTCGGGGTCGGGCGGGGGAGCGGCGCCGGTGAGGGCCCACAGCGACGGGCCGAGGTTGATCCCGCGCTCGCGCAACGCCCGGCGCACCGTCGCCATGGTCAGCGGCAGCCGCGCCCGGGCCAGGTCCGGCAGGTCCAGATCGGACCGCATGCGCATGAGCCGCCGGTTGCGGTCGACGACGTCGCGCATGGCCGGGATGCCGAGTTGCTCGGTGGCCAGGTCGCCCACGGTCTCGCGGACGGCGGCCAGGTCGCCGGTGTCCATCGCCGCCCAGGCCGCGTCGACGGTGCCGAAGCGGGTGAGCAGCCGGGCGGCGGTGGCCGCGCCGAACCGTCGGACCCCGTGCAGGTTGTCCGACGGGTCACCGCGCAGGGCGGCGTAGTCGCGGTACTGCCACGGCTCGACCCCGCACACGCCGGGCAGCGCCGCCCGGTCGATCAGGACCGCCTCGTCGAAGCCGCCGTTGCGCCCCCGCAGCACCGCCGTCGTCTCGTCGATCAGCGCGAACGCGTCGCGGTCGCTGGTCATCAGCACCGACTGCCAGCCGTGCCGGCGGGCGAGGGCAGCCGAGCTGGCCAGCACGTCGTCGGCCTCGTAGCCGGCCGGCACGACGGTGCAGATGCCGGCCGCGCGCAGCAGCGCCGGGGCGCTGGTGATCTGGTCGGTCAGGTCGGCGGCTTTCTCCGGCCGCTGCGCCTTGTAGCCGGGGTAGTCGGCCTTACGAGCCGAGCTGACCGGGCAGTCGAACCCGACCAGGATCGCGTCGGGCCGCAGGTGGGCGGCCGCCCGGGCGATGTAGCCGATCAGCCCGCGCAGGGCCCACACCGGCCGGCCGTCGGCATCGGCGTGACCCTCGATGCCCCCGGCGTGGTAAGCCCGGTGCAGCAGACTGTTGCCGTCGAAGGCGAGCAACAGCGGAGCGGGCAACAGCGGAGCGGGCACGGGACCCAGCATAAGCACGGGGTCCGACAGTTTCGTCCGGCGGTGTGCCGGGGTGCCGCAGCCACCGCCGCGGCTGACGGGTCAGCGGCAGGGGAGGGCCAGGTCGGGCAGGATCAGCCACGGCTTATAGGTGACGCCCGAACTGACCTGATCACCGCGTCCGCGGCCGTTGACGGCGGGGCCGGTCAGCGCGCCCCACCAGTTGCAGGTCCCGTTGACGGATCCGCCGGATCCGGGGTCGTTGAGGATGCCGTACAGCGAATTGCCCGTGATGGTGTTCCGGGTCGCCGTCACGGTGCCGGTGGCCGCCCCGGCCGCGACGTTCACGCCGTACTTGTTGTTCCGCAGGGAGTTGCGGGTGATCGTCACGGCCGAGTTCTTGCCGTCGGAGAAGTCGTTGGCCACCTTCACCGCCGAGCCGGCGCCGCTGATGGTGTTGTCCGCGACGGTGATGTCGCTGTCGGCGCCGCCGATGTACACCGCGGACGAGCCGTTGGCCCCGGTGACCGTGTTGCCGGTGACCCGCGCCCCGGTGGTGAAGAACAAGGCGGCCAGGGTGCCGTCGCCGGTGCTGCGGTTACCGGTGACGGTGATGTTCCGGTCGCCGTTGATCACCGTCACGTCGGCGTTGTACTGCGCCGACGGAGGCCCGCTGAAGGTGTTGCCGGCGAACGTGACGTCCTGCACCGCGCCGCTGTTGGTCTGGAAGCCGTCGGTCGCCGTGGCCGCATTGCGCACCAGGTTCGACCGGAACGTCGTCCGGCTGGTCGTGATCGAAGCCGCCCGCCCCGGATTGTCGAAGACGGTGTTCTGCAGCGTCTCCCCGGAATTGTGGTTCTGCATCACCAGCGCCGCGCTGTTCGAGTCGGACGGCCCGTTGAGGGTGAATCCGTCGATGGTGACGTTGTCGGCGTTGACGGTGATGGCCGGCGACGAGCCGCTGCCGCTGATCACGGATTCCGCGCCGGCGCGGCGCGAGCGGGCGTCCTGCCCGGCCCGGGCGCCGTTCAGCGTCAGGCTGCGGGCGATCGTGACGGTCCCGGCGTACGTTCCGGCCGCCACCTTGACGACGCCACAGGACGGCGCGTCGACCGCGGCCTGAATGGTCGGGTATTGCGACGGGACGTTGCACGTCGTGTTCCGAACGGTCGACGCATAGCTCACACCGATACCCGCGGCCGACACCCCCGCGATCGCCGCGGCGACCGCGCCGATGACAAGGGTCTTTCGCATTTTCGCTGCCGTGTTCTCCACCGGCAGCACGGTAGTGCCGCCGCCCGCCACGGCCGGCTCCCGCGCCGGGCGCGACGGTTCTTTCCCCCGTTGGAGGTAGGCTCCGCGGCCGTGACCTCGTTCATTCGTAACGTCTCGTTCGACTGCGCCGACCCGTACGGCCTGGCGCAGTTCTGGAGCGGCGTGGTGGGTCATTCCGTCGACCCGGGGTGCCGCCCGGGCGACGACGAGGTCGTCATCGCGCCGCCCGGCGGTCCCCGGCTGTACTTCCAGGCCGTCGAGGAGCCCAAGACGGTGAAGAACCGGGTGCACGTCTGCCTTCAGCCGGCGGGCGGCGACCGGGACACCGAGGTGACCCGGCTGGTGGGCCTGGGCGCCTCGCTGTCCGCCGACCATCGCGGCCCGGACGGCGACGGCTGGGTGGTCCTGCTCGACCCGGAAGGCAACGAGTTCTGCGTGACCCGGGCGCCCTGAGTGGACTTCGCCGCCGCGTACGACGACCTGAACCCCGACGACCACGACTACCGCTTCTACGCCGGACTGGCCGCCGACTGCGGCACCACCCGGGTCGTCGACCTCGGCTGCGGCACCGGACGGCTGACCCGGATGCTCGCCACCGGCGGCCGTACGGCCGTGGGCATCGATCCCGACCCGGAGATGCTCCGCGTCGCCCGGCGGCGGCCCGGCGGCCAGTTCGTCCAGTGGCGCCTCGGGTCCAGCGAGCGCGTGGACGCGAACGCCGCCGACTTCGCGGTCATGTCCGGCCACGTGGCCCAGGTGTTCGGTGACGACGAGGCGTGGGCGCGGGTGCTGGCGGATCTGCACCGCGGGCTCGTCCCGGGCGGCACCCTGGCCTTCGAATCCCGCAACCCGGCCGCCCGCGGATGGCAACGGTGGACCCGCGCCGAGACGCTGCGCACGGTCGGGACGGCGGACGGGCCGGTCGAGGTCTGGCACGAGACGGCGGAGGTGGCGCTGCCGCTGGTCGCCTACGACACCGTCACCCGCAACCTGCGCACCGGCGAGCAGACCCGCGACCGGGACATCCTGGCGTTCCGCGACGAGCCGGCGCTTGTCCGGTCGGTCGAGGACGCCGGCTTCACCGTTTCCTGGACGTACGGCGGCTGGGATCGCACGCCGGTCGGCCCCGGGTCGGCGGAGATCATCATCGAGGCGCGGAAGCCGGGTACGGCCGGTCGAAGCCGGCCCAGCGGCTCGCATGCCGGCCGTGCTACAGAGACCGATCGGTGAGCAGCCGGTGCAGCACCCGCGTCCCGAACTCCAGCGCGTCCACCGGCACCCGCTCGTCCACGCCGTGGAACAGCGACGTGAAGTCCAGGTCGGCCGGTAGCCGCAGCGGCGCGAATCCGAAGTGGCGGATGCCGAGCCGGTCGAAGTTCTTGGCGTCGGTGCTGGCCGGAACCATGTACGGCAGCACCCGCGCCCCCGGGTCCTCGGCGGCGATCGCGGCCGCCATCGCGTCGGCCAGCCGCCCGTCGAACGACGTCGCCACCCCCGGCAGCGTGCGCCAGTCCAGGTCGACCAGGGGCTCCAGCAGGCCGGTCAGCTCCCGCTTGATCGCCTCCTCGCGCCCCGGCAGCATCCGTACGTCCACCACCGCCCGCGCCGTCGACGGCACGACATTGGCCCGTACGCCCGCCTGAAGCATCGTCACGTTGGCGGTGTCGCGCAGAGTAGCCCCGATCATCCGGCCCAGCGGCCCGAGCCGCGCCACCGTCTCGTCCGGCGCGGACGGATCGAACGGGACGCCGGTCAATTCCCCCAGACCGGCCAGGAAGGCGCTCACCGGCTCGGTCAGGATCAGCGGGAACTCGTGCCGGGACAACCGGTCGATCGCCGCGGCCAGCTTCGCCACCGGATTGTCGTTGTGCAGCATCGCCCCGTGGCCGGGCGTCCCGGTGGCGGTCAGCCGCAGATACATGGTGGCCTTCTCGGCCGTCTCGACCAGGTACGCCCGGCGCCCGCCGAACGTCACCGAGAACCCGCCGACCTCACTGATCGCCTCGGTGGCGCCCTCGAACAGATCCGGCCGGTGCTCGACCAGCCACGACGCGCCGGCCACACCGCCGGCCTCCTCGTCGGACAGGAAGGCGAAGATCAGGTCGCGGGCCGGCACCACGCCGGTCCGCTTGAGCTCGCAGGCGACGGCCAGCGTCATCGCGACCATGCCCTTCATGTCCACGGCGCCGCGGCCCCAGACGTAGCCGTCGCGGATCTCGCCCGAGAACGGGTGGACCGTCCACTCGGCCGGATCGGCCGGCACCACGTCGAGGTGGCCGTGGATCAGCAGGGCCCCGCGGGACGGATCGGCGCCGGGCAACCGGGCGATCACGTTGCCGCGGCCGGGCCAGCCGGCCTCGACGTACTCCGGGTCGTACCCGGCGCCGGCCAGCTTCGCCGCCACGTACTCGGCGGCCGGACGCTCGGTCCCGGGGCCGCCGAACTCGCCCGCGTTGGTGGTGTCGATCGCGATCAGTTCACTGGCCAGCCGGACGGCCTCATGCATCGGTGAGCGCCTGGTGCACCGACCGGACCGCGCTGGCGCCCTCGCCGACCGCCGCCGCCACCCGCTTCATCGACCCCTGCCGCACGTCGCCGACCGCGAACACGCCGGGCACGCTGGTCTCGAACGGCAGCGGCTCGCGGCCCAGATCGGCGTACCGGTGGTCCAGGTCCGCCGGCCGCAGCTGCAGATCGGTCGGGACGAACCCGGCGCCGTCGAGGCGCACGCCGGTCAGCCAGTCGGTGGCCGGCTCGGCCCCGATGAAACAGAACAGGCCGCGGCACCCGCAGGCCTGAGCCACGCCGGTGCGGTTGTCGGTCAGGCTCACCGCGGCCAGCCGATCGTCTCCGTGCAACCCGGTGACCTCAGTGGACGTACGCACGGCGATGCGCGGATCGGCCCGGATCCGGTCGACCAGGTACGCCGACATCTCCATGCCCAGGTCGGCGGCCCGGATCACGACGGTCACGTCCGAGGCGTGCCGGGCCAGGTACAACGCCGCCTGCCCGGCCGAGTTGGCGCCGCCCACGATGGTCACCGACTGCCCGGCCACCGTTTTGGCCTCCAGGTCGGTGGCGGCGTAGAAGATGCCCGCCCCGACGAAGTCGGCCCACCGGTCGAGCGGCAACGTCCGGTAGGCCGCCCCGGTGGCGATCACGACCGTCCGGCTCGGGATCTCGGTCCCGTCGACCAGCGTGACCACGTGGCCCGAGGAGTCCGTCCGCAGCTCGGCGACGCCGCACGGGCTGCCGATGTGCGCGCCGAACTTCAACGCCTGCACCACCGCCCGGGCGGCCAGGACCTCACCCGACAGCCCGAACGGGAAACCCAGGTAGTTCTCGATGCGGGAACTGGCCGCCGCCTGCCCGCCGGTCGCCACCGCGTCCAGCAGTACCGTCTCCAGCCCTTCCGAGGCGCCGTAGACGGCGGCCGCCAGCCCGGCCGGTCCGGCCCCGATGATCGTCACGTCGGCGACGCCCTTGGGCGTCCGCCGGTAGGTGAGGCCCAGCCGGTGGCTGAGCACGCCCGGTGTGACCTTCCTCAGCGTCTCCCGCGGGGTGATCACCGCGGGCAGGTCGTCGTTCGTCAGGCCGGCCTCGGCCATCCGCGACCGGCCCGCGTCACCGCGGTCGTCCAGCCACAGGTGGGGCACGTCCTGCCGGATCAGGTACGTGGCCAGGGCCAGCCCCTCCCGGGTGTCGCCGTTGGCGAGCACCTCGAGGTTGCGGCCGGCGCCGGCGCTGAGGAGTTTGCGCCGGGCCACGAACGCGCGCAGGAAGATGTCGGACAGCTCGGTGTCCTGGGCCATCAGGCGGCGGAACCCCTCCGGCCCGATCCGGTGGACCCGGCCGGACTCGGTCACCCGCGCCGAGAGGATGCGCACCTGACCGGTCAGCACGTTGAGCTCACCCACGAACTGGTGTGGCCCGGACCGGAGGAAGAACTCCTCGGGCGCGTCGTCCGTGGCCGTGCGGACCACCTCGACCTCGCCCGCCTCGACCAGGATCAGGTCGGTGTCCTCGTCGCCGGCGGCGAACACGAACGCGCCCGCTTCCACATCGTGCGGCTCGCCGTAGCCGATCGCCCGGGCGAACTGCTCGTCGTCGAAGCTGTACGAGGCCGCCGCGCCCAGTTCCTCGTCGCGCTCACCGATCTCGGGGAAAGCCGTCACCATCCCGCGATGCTATGCGAAGTAGTGACCGCCGCCGAGGTCCGCGATCAGACCGGGTTGGACGGGATCCCAGTTCAGCAGTTTGCGGGTGATCGCGGCCGAGGCCCGGTTGTCCAGGGCGGCGACCGCCCCGAGCCAGCCGAAATGATCGGTGGCCCGGTCCGGCGCGATGCTCGCCACCGGCACGCCCAGCCCGCGCCCGATGGCCGTGGCGATGTCGAGGAACGGCACCCCGGGCTCGGCGGCGCCGTGCAGCCGCGCACCGGCCGGAGCCGACTCGACCGCGAGCCGGAACAGCCGCGCGGCGTCCAGCCGGTGCACGGCCGGCCAGTGGTTGCCGCCGTCGCCGACGTAACCGGACACGCCCTTGTCCCGGGCGATCTGGACGAGCTGGTGGACGAACCCGTGGTCGCCGCGCCCGTGGACGGTCGGCGCGAGGCGCACGACCGAAGCCCGGATGCCCCGGTCGGCGAGCCCGGACGCGGTCAGTTCGCCCGCGGTCCGGGGCGTGTTCGGCAGCGGCGGTTCCACCTCGGTGGCCAGGTGGCCGCCGGCCACCATCAGCGTCCCCGAGGTGCCGACGAACGGCTTGCCCGAACCTTCCAGCACCTCGCCCATGGCGGTGATGGCGGCCACGTCCAGCGGGCCCGGATCGGCCGAACCGTCGTGGACGTAGGCGAGGTGCACGACGGCGTCGGCGTCGGTGGCGCCGGACCGCAGGCTGTCCTGATCGTCGAGCGAACCGCGGAGCACCTCGGCGCCGGCCGCCTCCAGGGCGGCGGCGCCCTTGTCCGACCGGGTCAGGCCGAGCACCTGGTGCCCGGCGTCGATGAGGTCGGGGACGAGGGCGGAACCGATCCAGCCGGTGGCGCCGGTGACGAAAACGCGCATGCCCTCACTGTGGGCCCATCATCGCCGCCGGTCCAACGCCCATCCCGTACGGCGTCATACGTCCCGGGCATCACCGCAGCTCGGGCGGCACGTTCGGCTCAGCCGCCCCCACCCCCACCGGCCGGGGCCCCGGTGATCGCCTGCGTCTCCTGCTCGAGGAGATCCGGCAGCGGTACGCCGTCGCAGTTGACGAGCGTGACGGCGACCCAGCCGGTGTTCGGGTAGATGCTCCAGTAGGCGCCGACGCCCGGGTTGCCGCCGGCGCGACATCGCGCGCTTCCGGACCTGGCGTCGGTATTATCGCCAGGTGCAGGTACACGTTCGATGAGTCACCACGTGGCCGTTGTGACCGGTGCGAACCACGGAATCGGGGCGGCCACCGCCCGGGCGCTGGCCGCCGACGGTGTTGCCGTGCTCTGCACGTACTACCGGGTGCACGACGCGGTCGATCCGGGAGTTCCCGGCGCCTACCGCCACAACCGGGCCGCGGACGCGGCCGGAGTGGTGGCGGCGATCGAGAAGGATGGCGGCCGGGTTTGCGCGGTCGAGCAGAATCTCACCGACCCGGCCGCCGCGTCGATGCTGTTCGCGCTGGCCGAGGACCGGTTCGGGCCGGTCGACATCCTGATCAACAACGCCTCCGCCTGGCTCGCCGACACGTTCAAACCGGTCACCTCCGACCGGCACGGGCGCGCCCTCCGCCCGGTGACCACGCAGACGTGGAACCAGCAGTTCGGAGTGGACGCGATGGCGCCGGCCCTGCTGATCGCGGAGTTCGCCCGGCGGCACGCCGCCCGCGGCGCCGGCTGGGGCCGGATCGTCGGCCTCACCTCCGGCGGCGACCTGGGTTTCCCGGAGGAGGTGTCGTACGGCGCGGCCAAGGCGGCCCAGACGAACTACACGCTGTCCGCCGCGGCCGAACTGGCCGACCTCGGAATCACCGCGAACATGGTCCATCCGCCGGTCACGGACACGGGCTGGGTCACCGACTCGGTCCGCGCGGCGGTGGCCGGGAGCAGCCGCTTGGTCCACGTCGCCACCCCGGCCGAGGTGGCCGCGGTGATCGCGTACCTCTGCTCCGACGCCGCCGCCCTGATCAGCGGCAACGTGCTGACACTCCGCTGAGGTCGGCGGGAATTCCGGCTCAGGGCCGAGGGCCCGGCCAATCGGACCGAAGAATGATCCGGCCGTTACGGGGAAGCGATTCAGCACCGGCCATGACTCCGCATTCACTGTTCGCCCGTTTCCCTGATCGTCCGCCATATGTTAGGCATAGAAATTTTTGAATCAACAACGAGCGCCATCGTGACAGCGACTCGCATTACGAACACCGTCATCTCGGCAGTTCAGATGCCGGTGGCACGGGCCGCCGCCTACCCAGCATGGGCGCCGCCTCGGGTCTCAGCGCGCACGGACGGCGGCAGATCCCGACGCGTCAGATCGGCTCGACTGCCCCGTGTCCGGCCGCCGTCCGCTCGACGTGCCGGTCGTCGCGGCGGCGCGCAGCTTGACAGGCAGTTCCTCAAACGGCTTCCGCTGCCGGCAAATCCGGATGCAGCGGACAGCGATTTCTCAACGGCATCGCATGGAGATGCCCGGCGTACATGGCATGGAAGTCTCGCGCCGGCCCGCCGCGTTGACGGGGGCCCGATCATGGTCCTATGGCGTTCGCGAAAGGACGGACCAGACGGACATGGCTCCTGTGCGGGCTCTCGGTGTTGTTCGGGCTCGTCATGGTTTTCGGGGCGATCGTCACCGGGGTCCGTGGCTGGATCGCCTTCGCCTCGGGCGGAGTCGCGACCGCCACCGTCCACGGCCAATCCGGCGACCAGCGGCATATCCGATACCAGGTGACCTTCACAACCCGCGACGGCACCACCCAAACCGAGTGGATTGACCGCGTACCCGGGGCAAACCTGCGAGCCGGCAACCAGGTGAAGATCCGGTACGACCGAGCACACCCGGACAACCTCTACCCCGCAAGCGACCTCGTCGATACGACGATCGCTACGCCGCTGCTCATCTTGGCCATCGGGCTGCTTTTCCTACTGCTCATACCAGCCACATTGGGCTCAGCCGAGACATCAACAGCAGCTGACCCGATCGAAGACCCCGTGCCAGTGCCCGACGCCCGCATCGCCCGCAACCGCAAGCGGCCCGGTCGACGCCGGCGACGCACCGCGGGGCATCCGGGGGCTCGGCCCCCGGATCAGGAATGACGAAGCCGCCAGGCCCCGCTTTGGCAGACACCCGGCACCCACGAACTGGCGATGACGGCACGCCACCAAAGCGCTCACGATCGGCGGGACACTCGGCGGCATTTCCGCGCGTCGCGGACCTGCATGGGTTACACCGAGTGTGGCGGTCCTGCCAGCCCTCGCGAGCGGTCAGCTCCCCCGAGGGATGCGGGGTTCCGGGCTGGCACCGCTGTTTGCCGCTGTAGCCCGGGCGGTGGGGCAGGAACCGCTGACCGAAGCGGAGGCTACGGCGGATTATCAGCAATCCGAGGATGAGGCTCCAGATCGCTCGTGTCGCGATCGGCAGCGTGCCGCGTGTTCGGCTTCGCGCTGTCCGACGCCGAGATGGCCGAGCTGAGCGCGCTCGACGGAGGCGAACCGGCGGCCGTCGACTCCGCCGAGTTCGGTCTCTGACGCGCCGAGCGCCGGCGCGTTGTGCCCGGCACGCCGGACACCGGTGCGCGGCCGCACGAACGACCCGAGCGGCGGAGCGGTCACACGCCATGGCGTCGCCTCACCGGGCTTAAACGTAACAACCGGGACCAACCGACTAGGTACATCTCAGGCGCGGGTCTACGCGTACCGTCCCGTCGCATCGACAGCGGAAAATATTTACGTAATAATGTTCACGTGATACGCGTCTCATGTCGACCCTCGCAGTAGATCGGACCACTCCGTACGAGAGGACGTTCTCAGTGATAATGCATGCAGGTTTCGCAGACCGAACGCTGTCACGCAGCGTCCGGCGCCTCATGGTCCTCCTCACCGCGGCCGTCACTGCACTGATCGGCAGCGCGGTCGTCCAGCAGCAGCCCGCACACGCCGCTACGTGGAACCTCGTGTGGTCCGACGAGTTCAACGGCTCCGGTGCGCCCAGCAGCGCCAACTGGAACTACAACGTCGGCAACGGCCTGAACCCCGGCCTCAACGCCTTCGACGGCTGGGGCAACGGCGAGTGGGAGTGGTACCGCCCCGAGAACTGCACGCAGTCCGGTGGCAACCTCGTGCTGCGCGCCAACTGGCTCACGACGCCCATCACGGTCAACGGCCGCAACTTCTACCAGACGTCGTGCCGCATGACGACGGACATGAAGAAGTCCTTCCAGTACGGCCGTATCGAGGCGCGCATAGCGCTGCCGACCGCCACCGGCTCGTGGCCGGCTTTCTGGATGCTCGGTGACTCGTGCGACGAGACGTCCACAAGCGCCTACAACCCGGCGCAGACCTACTACGACCGCCTGCCCACCAACTGGGCCAGCTGCGGCGAGGTCGACATCATGGAACACGCGAACGCGAACGCGACCGTGACGAACAACATCTTCTGGGATCTCCGGACCGGCTTGTTCCCATGGACAGCGGGTGAGAACGCCAACTACGTCGCCAACCCCGCCATCAACAACCCCGCGGCCTTCCACGTCTACGCGATCGAGTGGACGCCCTCGGTGATCCGCTGGTACATCGACGGGGTGCAAACGCACGTGATCGACACCACACCGGCGACCCTGGAGGAGTTCCGCCAGCCGTTCCACCTCATCTTCAACATGGCCCTGGGCGGCACGTACCCCGGACAGAACCCCGTGCAGAGTCAATTCCCGCTCACCGAATCCGTCGATTACGTGCGCTACTACCAGGACAGCGGGGGCACGACACCGCCTCCCGCTGGCGGACCCGCGACGCAGATCAACGGACCGGGTGGCAAGTGCGTGGACGTGGCCGGAAACGACACGGGCGGCAACAACGCGGCGGTGCAACTGTGGACGTGCCAAGGGGCCGCTGTCTCGAAGGACCAGCAGTGGAGCTGGAACGGCCAAACTCTCCAGACGTTGGGCCGCTGCCTCGACGTCGTTAACGCGGATACGGCCAACGGCACGAAGGTGCAGCTCTACGACTGCAACGGCACCGGCGCTCAGAACTGGGTCCAGGAAGGCAACCGGTTGCGCAACCCGGCCTCCAACCGGTGCCTGGACTCCCCGGGAGGCTCTACAGCAGACGGTGCGCGACTGGAGATCTGGGACTGCAACGGATTGGCCTCACAGTACTTCGTGAAGGCCGCGTAACGGCCGGCCGAGGGGCACGCTGACGGTCAGGGCGCGGGAGCGGACAGGCTCCCGCGCCCCTTCCGCGCGTTGCGGGATACGACCCGCGCTGGGGTTTCCGGCGCGGGTCGAAGCCCTCGCGCGCGGCGTGCACATGTCCGCCGGTCACCTGAGCCGGAAGTTCCGCCTCGCGCACGGGAGTCGCCGTGCGCTTACCTCATGACGCGCGCAACGCGCCGTCAACGTCGTGCGTGAATCGCAACAGGCTCGACACTGCGTTACGTAGCGCTCCAATCGCTGCTAAGTCAGTGCGCTTAAAGCTGGACGAATCGGCATAGCCGGCCGTGCTATGAAGCGGCCCATGCGCATAGCTTTCGTCGCCGCACCACTGCAAGGTCATCTACTGTCGTTGATCCGGCTCGCCGCGGCATGTCGCGACGCCGGCCACGACGTCCTCGTGGCCAGCGGCGGCTTCCCGCCCGATGTACTCGGCCTGCGCACCGCCGACATCGGAGCCTCCTTCAGCGTGAAGCTTCCAGCGGATACAATGGCGGTTCGCCCAATCAGGTGGTTGGCGCCGGTAGGGTGTTTTCCAACGCGGCCCAGCCGCTGTCGCGCTCGCGGTCGGCCTGCTCCGCGCGCCCGCCGCCCCGCAGCCCGAAAAGCCTTTTGGCCACCAGCAGGTAGAAAACTACCGCAACATTGATCAACAAAGTGATGATCTTCAGTGCCGACACCCGGTGAGCGAGCTCGTAAACCTCCGGGATCACCAGGACCGCGGTCGCGACCAGGGTCAGGTACTCCGCCCACCGCCGGGCGAACCACAGCCCGACCGCCTCGGTTCCCTCGAGCAGGGCGTACCCGGCGAGTACCAAGCCGGTCAGCAGCAGGTGAGTGGAGGTGACCTGGAAAAGTTTGTTGAGCTCGCCGAGCAGGCCGGTGGAGGTGTCGCGAGCCGGCCCGCCGACACCAGCTTGTACGTCGCGAAGAATCCTCACCCAATAGCTGTCGAGCGCCTTTTGGTTCTGCCGGAAGATCAGTACGGCGGCAGCGAGTAGCCCCAGCACGACGAAGTGCACGAACCGGTCGACGGCGATCAGACGGAGCACGTACTTGTCGCGTAGCGCCTTGCCCCGCAGGGGCAGGATCACCTCGTCGCGGGACGGCAGGTGCTGCCGTGCGGGACTCGTCGGCGCAAGCAGCGGCAGCCACGAGTCGCAGCGCAGGCAGCGGTACCAGCGCAGGCCGTCAGCGTCGACGCGGACCACCAGCGCGTCCTCGGCCCGGATCTCTGCGACGTCGGTGCCCAGCAGTTCATGGCCGTGCAACCCGCAGCCGATCAACTCGTAGCGCAGCTTGGGGCGAAAAGCCCGGGGCCGTTCGGTACCCGGGGGTTGCCGCACCGCGCTGCCCATGCCGCCCGTCCGAGCGGCGCCCACTTCGCCCATTCCCGGGACATACCGCTGGCGGGGCAGCTCGAAACTAGACTGTCACCGATCGGCCCGACGAAAGAGAAGGGCTGCGCCAGGCCCTCGCACAGATACTGCGGAGGTGTCCGTTAGGGGTTCGTCCAACGGACACCGGCCCTACCCAGATCCAGCGGCACCCGCACCGCATCCCCTCGCCCTGGTCACCCACGAACTGCGTAACCCCCTCACGGTGATCACCTCCACGGCGTCACTGCTGGAAGAGGAACTCGACGGCCTGCTGGATGCTGACCAGCGCCGGTACGTGCACACCATCCTGCGGGGCACGCAACGGTTGTCGGCGACGACCGACGACCTGCTGGACCTGGCCCAGCTGAATCCGGGCACATGGCCATCCAACCCGCCCCCACCGACCTGTGCCCGATCATCGGCCAGGCCGTCGAGGCCGCCGGAGTGCAGCTCGCCCGCAAGAACCTCACCATCAGCGTCGAGGCCCCGGCACAGCTGGACCTTTACGCCGACGGCAACCGGCTGCAACAGGTCTCCGACAACTTGCTGTCCAACGCCGTCAAACGCCGCATCGCCGACACCGGCCGCCACCAAAACCACTCGCCCTGCGTGGCCGCAATCTAACAACTCCCACCCTCACCCCCCAGCGCACCCTCGGACGATGACGCGCCCGCGGCACCGATGTCCACTGAATAGTCCCCGGTTCTCCCGAAGAACTGCCGATACCACCGTCGGGCCGGCGGCCGGGTCTACCCGCGCCTGCTGCTCAACCCGATGACCTGCCGTGTCGGGCAAGCAGTGGGAAACTTCCAAGATGACTTCTGTACGAGATCGGCTGGTCGGCCTTCGCCGGGAGTACTCGCCGCACGAGCATCGCCCACTGGACGGCTACACCGCGACGATGGGAGCGTTCGGCCTGTTGGCGGCGAGCCTCGCCGCTGCAGCTAGGTTGACTGATCGACCAGTGCCCGATCGCCCAGCTACCGCCGACGTGGTGCTGATCTCCGTCGCCACCCATAAGCTGAGCCGGCTGATCTCCAAGGACGCGGTGACCAGCCCGTTGCGCGCACCCTTCACCTCTTACACCGAGCCCAGCGGGGACGCCGAACTCAATGAGCAGGTCCGCGACCAGGGCAGTTCTATCCGCCACTCGATCGGTGAACTGATCACCTGCCCGTTCTGCCTAGCGGTCTGGGTGGCGACCGGGTTGACCGGCGGGCTGGTGCTGGCACCGCGTCTGACTCGCCTCGCCGCTACCGCGCTGACCGCGACCGCCGTCTCGGATTTCCTGCAGATGGCTTACACGATCGCCAAGCACGCAGCCGAGGGCGAGGCGAATTAGCGGGCCTCGTAGCTCAGGCTCACGTGCCCGGTCGGGCCGGCGCCGGTGGCTCCGGCCGTGGTGGCGATGGACCCGGCGAGCTCGGCGCACCGGACAGACCCCGTCTCCGCGGTCAGGAAAGGGTGAAAAACCGGATTCATGCCGCGCTCTCATCGAACCGCACCCCGGTGCACCACGGCGACTACCAGCGCGAGCGCCCCGTACGCGGCCAGCACCGGCCGGTAACCCTGCCCGCGCAGGTCGGTCAGCGCCCGGTCCAGATAGGCGGTGTTCCACAGCGTGACGCAGTTCAATACGAGGCCGAGCGCGCCGAGCTGGTTCTTCACGCCCCGCAGCAGCACACCGACCTGACCGAGACCACCCGCGATCACGAGTCGCTCACCGTCGACGGAGCCAACGCCCTCCTCGCCAGATCCTGAAGTTGTTTCTGCTGGAAGCTACCGGCTGCCCTGATAACCACAGGCAGGTGAGCACTCCAACCACCGTGACGCGATACCCACGACAGCCGGTAGTCGCCGGCGGCGTGCTCGCCGACGGCAGATCCCTCGCTGGGCGAGTTGATTTTTCGCTGGAAGCTACGGACGGGACACGGAGCCACGCTACGGATCACCAGCCGCCGCCTGCATCCGATTCGAATGCGGGGACGGGCAGACCGGCCGCCCCCACCGCCAACACCTGTTCACTGACGCGGTGCCGGCTCTTGCCTGGCGTCAGGCTGCTGCCTGCAGCTCGCGCTGGCCGACGACACCAATGCGTGGATCGCCGGCCGTTCCTCTTTCACCCGATCGGCGTAGTCAGCGCAAGCTCCCCCACAATATCGAGCAGCATCATGGCATCAGCCGACATCGTTATCCGGGGGGCTGCGGTCGTAGATCAATTAGATAAGTAGCCGATGAGAACGCACTCGATCTAGCTCTGAGGCCACGGTTAATGGTCGCGCACATGGATCTGCGATTGATGGCCGGTTACTCGGGCGCGTCGGGTTCCGGAGGAAGCTGAGGGGGTAACAACGCGTTTCGCATCATCGCTGCCAGCCACCGGCGGAAGGTGTCCTCGGTCCATCCCTGCTGCGATACCAGAGCCGCGTAATGCGCCGGGTCATTGAAAATCCACAGGATATCGGTCGCGGTGTGCGGGTCGAGTTCCACGGCGAGTGGGCCAAGCCTCAGTACCTGCGCGACGACCATTTTGGCGCCTGCGCGGCGGTTGGCCTGCAGAACCGTCCATAACTGGGCGGCTTCGGGTGCGTCGTCGGTTGCCCGGCGGACGGCTTCGAACAGCGGCGCGGCGCGGCGGGCGATGACGAGGCACACCTCGGCGTAGGCGGTCAAGACTGCCGCGGGAGTGGTGGCGTTCCGGACAGGCTGGAACCACGGCCTCTGGACGACGGGAATGGGAGCGTCGTCGCCCGCGAGCGCCTGGTCCAGTACCTGCTTCAGGAGTGCACCCTTGGAGCCGAAGACGGCGGAGACGGTGGGGCGGGCAACGCCGGCGGCGGACGCGATGTCGGCCAAGGAGGTCGAGGCGTATCCACGCTCGGTGAACATGGCGCTGGCCGCGTCCACGATCGCCTGCCGGGTGCGGCGTGCGCCTTCGCGGCGTGTCGCTGACGTGTACCGCCGCCGTGGAGTCTTGTCGTTGACCGTACCCATGACTCTGCCGATACTAGGGGAACATTCAATAGACATCAGTATGGTGAAATGGGGAAGCGATGACCGAAGGCACCCAGATGCGCCCCTACCTGCGAAGGGACGGCGAAGGGGAATCCCTGTGGTTTCTGGGCAGCCTGGTGACCGTCAAGGCCGCAGGCGCGCAGACCGATGACCGGCTGACGATCGTCGAGTTCGTCAACCCGCCCGGCTTTGCGCCTCCGCTGCACCGGCACCTCCACGAGGACGAGATGTTCTACGTTCTGTCGGGAAGCGTGCAGTTCCAGTGCGATGGCGAGGAATTCCCGGCCGGCCCCGGAGACTTTGTCTTGCTGCCGGCGCGGTTGCCACACACCTTCATCGTCGGGGCCGACGAACCACTGCGTACCCTGCAACTGACCACACCGTCTGGCTTCGAACACTTCGCCGCCGAAGCAGGCGAGCCAGCCGGCTCACGACGACTGCCAGACCCGGGGCCGATCGACCCCGTCGCCCTGGGTCACGCCGCAGCCCGGCATGCCATCGAGCTTCTGGGGCCGCCGCCGTTGCCCTGACCTCATCCAGCAAGATCGGCCCTCGGGGACTGCCCACGATTGAACTGCGGGTACCGTGGCTCCGATCGGAGCATTGCATTGTCGATTCGCCCCCGAGCCGGTTTGCGGATCTGGGCCCGTTGAAAATGGCTGAGACTACCCGAGCAACGGTCTGAGCACGTCGGGTAGTCGTTCCGGATATCGACTGTGGACACGCCGGACCTGTTGCGGTGCAACGAAAAGACGCAGAACCCCGGTATGAAGTGGTCCTCTCACAGATCAACTTCAGTAAGGCCCCGCGCACCATGAGTGTCACATCCACCGCCACCCTGCCCGTACGCGAGGAGACCGTGTTGTTCCTCTCCGGGCTCCTGCACACCGAGCGGCGACGACTCGGAACCCGAGCCGGAACCAGGTCGCTGGGCTGCTACCGGCAGGCGATCCTGGTGCTGCGCTGGCTGCTCGACGGTACCCGGATCACTCGGCTGGCCCTGGACAACCAGCTCAGCCGCTCGACTGGGTACGCCTACCTGTACGAGGGCATCAAAGCGCTCGCCGCCCACGCGCCGAACCTGCACTCGGTGCTGCTGGCCGCCTGCACCGACGTGCAGCGACAGTTCAACCGCGCCCACAACGCTCCGCGCCATCGGCGAACGCGGCAATTCGCTGCTCAAGACCACGTTCAAAGCGCTGCGCAACGTCAGCATATGCCCCTGGAGCATCGGCCGGATCACCGCCGCAGCCGTTGTCATCTTGTACATCGAACACGGCCGCATCACCTGACGGAGGATCCGTTACCGAACGTCAACGGCCGTTACTCGGAAAGGCTCACTGACTTGTAGCCATATTCGCTTTCGCCGCAATCGATCGGGCCGGAAAGTGACACCCGGCCAACTTCAGTGACGAGAATTCCACCTTCGATGGCAACGGACAGCAGGACTCAGCCGAGCCGGTCGCCGGCAAGGGCGTGCGGCCGTTCGGCGGCCTCGCTGAGCTGCTCGAGCAGGACGGCGGTTTCGGTGACCGGGTCGGTGGTGTTTTCGGGGCCGTAGCGGTCGACGAGGAAGCATCCGATCCGGGAGCGCGTCGCGAGGTCGATGTCGGCGAAGAAGTCGCTGAGCAGGTCGAGCAGGTCCGCGGTGGCGTCCAGGACGGCTGCGTGCACCCGGACTTCGGTGAGCGCGTCGTCGGGGGGCGCGGATCGCTCACGATGCTCGTCGCGTGCCAATCAGGGGTGTGGCTGTCAACCCGGCCGGGCGGGCGGACGCGTGGGGTCGCGGCGGCCGGCATGGGATAGCCGCGAGACCCCGTTCGTTGCCCTCTGTCTCCGGGGCAGCGGAGCCGGTCCGGACCGGCTAGCTTCAGTGCTTCATCCACTCACGGGGAGAAACGATGAAATCGATGCTGCGCGCCCTCGTGGCGTTGTCCGTCGCCGGTCCGGCGGTGGTGCTCGGCGCAACTGCCGCCCAGGCCAGTGTGCCGACCACTTTCTGCAACAGCCACCCCTACACTTACGTGGTGAAGAACTACAGCCGCGGTGGCGCCAAGCTGCCGCTGCGCTGTGGCACCACCACCTGGGGCTTCAAGCACATCACGCACCGCTGGAACGCCGCCTTCGACAGCAAGATCGCGCTCACCATCTCGCGCGGCGAGGTGGTCACCGACGTCCAGCAAGACGGCGGCTCGGCGATCTACGCCTTGTTCGACAACCGGTGTGAGGAACTGTTCCGAGTCATCTACAACGGTGGCGCCTACCGCGGTAACGGCGTGCGCCCGCAAGGCATCATCACCGCCTACGACCGCACGGTGGTGAGCACAGTCGTCGACGCCGCCGACGCCAACGACACGGCCAACCCTCGGCTGATCAACGACCAGGTCAACAACGACCCGGGCGCGCTCGAGATCAGCCCGACCAACCCGACGCCCTCCACACACGACCAGCCCGACGTCACGGACGCCGCCTACCGCACCGACTGCCCGGTCATCCAGGACATCTGATGCCCGAGCCGGAGCTGCCGATGCCCACCGAACAACTCGGTCAGCGGCTGAGCATTCCCCTCGGCGGCTCGGCTGCAGGGCCTGCACTGCACGTCACCGGCCTGAGCCTCGTCCGCAATGCGGACGGGCTCGGGCTGCGCCTCGACGTTACGGCCGGCGTCGAGCACTGGCTGGTGACCATCCCGCTCGACCCGATCGATCTCGACCCCGAAGTGTCGGCCGACGCTCTGGTGGTCACCCTCCGGGCCAACCTCGAAGAGTGGTGGCACACCAAAGACCACGACTCGCGCGTGGCCGGCTGGGGCGTCCGCCGAGCGGCCCGGTGAAATCCCCGCCGGGCGGCCGCAAGTCGACGCCGCGGTTTCTGACCGCGCCCTGGTTCCGATCCCGGTCCGGCAGCCTTACGCCGACGTCGGATTCAACGAGGCTACGAGGAGTCGGCGTCAGGGGAACGCCGGCGTATTGGATAATGGTGCCGATCGTTTACGGGTGCTGACTCAAGTCCAGCGACACTGCCCACAACTTTGTCGCGGCATCGGGATCGAGTGCCCATTGCTTGACGCCGTGGCTATTGGTGAACAGATCGGCGTCGTCGGGGACGGTGTGGGCCTCGCGGCCGTCGTCGAGGTAGTGGCCGCCGGTGTGGGCGAGTTCGGGGGCGACCGCCGCGACCAGGGTGGTGGCGGCGCCCTGCTGGACGGTCTTGTAGGCGAAGGCGCCCGCCGCTTCGGCCGCCGCCAGGTAATCCTTATGCTTCTGGGTGAAGTCCCTTTGCAGCCCGGTCGCAACGCCGCCGGGGTTGACCGTGTTCGCGACGATGCCCTCGGAGGCCCATCGGCGGGTGGCTTCGACCGCGAAGAGGGAATTGGCGGTCTTGGATTGCGCATAGGCGGCCTGCGGGTCGTAGGCGCGTCGCTCGAAGTGGAGGTCGTCGAAGACGACCGGTGAGCGCATATGTGCCGTTGAGCTGACCGCGACGATACGGGCTTCGCCGCGCTCGTGTGCGCCTGTGGCCAGAGCGTCGTGCAGGCCGAGGGTAAGGATGAAGTGGCCGAGGTGATTGACTGCGAACTGGTGCTCCCAGCCTTCGGGCGTTCGATGCAGGCCGCTGAGGATCACGCCGGCATTGTTGATCAGCAGATGCAGCGGTCCGGTCCAATGGTCGGTGAACTCGGCGATGCTGGAGCGGTCCGCGAGGTCGAGTGTTCGCACGTGGACGTTGTGGTGACCGGTGGCTTCCATGATGTCCTGAGCGGCTTTCGTACCGGCCGAGACGTTGCGAACGGCCAGAGTGACCTCGGCGCCTGCCTGTGCGAGAGCGCGCGCCGTTTCCAGGCCGATCCCTGACGAGGCGCCCGTGACGATGGCGCGCACCTCCGTGAGATCGACGCCATGGACGACGTCGTCGGCGGTGCTGGCGGCGTTGAAGCCGGTCGTGATCAATGGTTGAGCGGTCGTCATGACGCCTCCTGGAGGTGGAGCGGGCGACGCCGGAGCCTATGGCCCCAACCCACTGCCACTATACTCAAAAGACACATCGCGTCTAGTCAGACTAGCTGCTGGTAGGGTGGCCTCATGGGTGGGTCGCGGCCGGTCGAGATCTCCGCAGGGCAACGCGACGGCGCTCGGCGGAAGCGTGTCCTGACGACTGCTCTCAGTACCTTTGCGCGCTTCGGATACCGGAAGACGTCGATGGACGATGTGGCCCGCGCTGCGGACATCTCCCGTCCTGGCTTGTACTTCCTTTTTTCCTCCAAGGAAAATCTGTTCCGGGCCGCTGTCGTCGACGCCCTCGACGCGGACCTTGAGATGGCGGCCCAGGTGCTGCGGGAACCCGAGCGCCCGCTCCGGGAGCGGCTGATCGAAGCCTTCGACCTGTGGACCGGTCGCTATGTCGGCCCCATGGCGAGGGAACTCGCCGTGTTGATCGACACCAATCCCACCCTGTTGGGGCAGATCGTCACGGCCTATCCCCAGCGCTTCATTGAGATGATCACGAACGCTCTGGCGGATGCCGTGCCGGCTCGGCGCAAAGGCGTGGCTGACGACATGGCCCGGACCCTTCACAGCACCGCCGTCGGCATCAAGTACGAGGCAGCCACACGGGCAGAGTTCGTCGAACGCATGACCGTTGCCATCGATCTGATCCTGCCCGCGCTCAATGCCAGCAAACGGAACACCGCTACCGAAAACGACGATCCCGGGAACTGACGGCCACGCGAGGGCCCAAACCGAGAAGTGTCGCGCCCCGCGCAATCTATTCGGTATGAGTGCGTACAGGCGGGCGTTGGGCTTGCAGGAGCAATGCCGCCGCGAGCAGGTCGACGGCCGCGGCCAAGCCGGCGCGGGGTGCGTCGCGCCAGTCGGCGGCCACCGGAGGCAGCGAGGTCGCCAGGGGATAGCGGTCCGCCAGATCCGGAACCAGTTCGGCGATCGCCGCCGCCCGCGCGCGCCACTCCGAACCGTCGAGGTTGCGGTACTCGGCCGCCGTCTCCGCGGTCGCGCGGACCGTCGCGTACAGCATGGTGACCGCGGGCGCCCGCAGCGACGGTGGGACTGAGGACCCGTCGAGGATTTCCAGCAGCCGTTCCAGCCAGTCCTGCTCGTTCGGGCCCTGACTCGCTTGCGACCACGGCCGCCGAGCGAGCCACGGATGCGCCAGATACACCTCGAACAACGCGAAGGCCCAGTCCCGCAAAGCGGGCGCATCGGGAAGAGCCGGCACCCCGACGGCGAGATCCTGCATCAGCGCCAGCAGGTTCTCCTTGGTTCCGGCATACGGGTAGAGCGCCATGGCCGATACCCCGAAGCGCGCCGCCACCGACCGGATGGACACCGCCTCCAGTCCGCCGGCGTCGGCGATCGCGATCCCGGCCCGGAGGATGTCGTCCAGATCGAGCCGCCGGGAAGGTCCGCGCCGCGGCCCGGGCATCGGCACCGAACGATCCCGCCAGAGCCGCCGCACATGAGACGATGACATAGTCCTTACAGTGTAAGGTGTTTCCATGCCGACCGCACGACTGCATGACGACAGCAAGCTGGACGTGACGATCCACGGGGACGGGCCGGCCATCCTGCTCCCCGCCCGCACCGCCGTGATGGAGGGCGTGGAGGCGGAGACGGTCCGGGCCTGGGGCGCCGACCCGAACCTGGGCCGCGCGCTGGCCGACGGACTCGCCGCGGCCGGCTATCGGGTGATCGCCGCTGACTACGAGGGTCACCTCGGCGCCCATCCGCAGCCCACGACGCTGACCGCTCGCGGCGTCGCGACCGATCTGCTGGCCATCGCCGACGCCGCCGGGGCCGACCGGTTCGCGTACTACGGCTATTCCTGGCTGGCGCTGGCCGGTCTGCAACTGGCCGTCCGCACCGACCGGCTCACCGCGCTGGCGATGGGCGGCTTCCCGCCGCTCGGCGGCCCGTACGACGCGATGCTGGCGGTCACCTGGGCCACCCACGAGGCCGCCATCGCCAACGCCGGGGCCACCCCCGCGCCGGCGGCCGAACCGGGGGACTGGGACGCGGCGGAGGTCACGCTCACCCCGGATCAGACCCAGCAGTACGTGACGCTGTACGAGTCCCTCCGGGGCTTCGACGAGCGGACCCCCCTGACCGTCCCGCGGCTCGCCTTCGCCGGCACCGGCGACGAGATCGTCTACGGCCCGAGGTGGGGCGGCGTCACCGTCTCCATCGGACCGGCACTGGCGCGTCACCGCGACGAGCTCACCGCGCAGGGCTGGACCGTGGAATTGGTGGACGGCGACCACCTGTCCACGATGCAGGCCGCGGTCGCCCTGCCGATCCTGACCGGATGGCTGCGGTCAGCGCTCGAGCAGCAGTGACGCCAACGTCACCGGTTGCGCCCGTAGCTGCGCGTCGGGCGAAACCGTTGTTCCACAATGGTTCTCGGACGGACCGGATGACCGCGGCTGTACGGGTATCGTCAGTGAACGACAACGCACCGAGGTGAGCATGGACATCGACTTCGCCGCGCACGTCGGCGCGTCCCCGCTCGAGGTCGAGGCCGCGGCGGTACGGGCCGAAGATGACGGCTACGACGGCTTCGGCGCCTCGGAGACCCGCCACGACGTGTTCTCCGCGCTGGCCCTGGCCGCCCGGGCGACCTCCCGGATCACGCTGCAGTCGGCCATCGCGGTGGCCTTCGCCCGCACCCCGATGACCCTGGCCGTGCAGGCCAACGACATCCAACTGATCTCTTCCGGCCGTTTCCAGCTCGGGCTGGGCAGCCAGGTCAAGCCGCACATCGAACGCCGGTTCGCCATGCCGTGGAGCCACCCGGCGGCCCGGATGGAGGAGTTCGTCGCCGCGGTGCGAGCCATCTGGCACGCCTGGGCGACGGGGGACCGCCTGCGGTTCAAGGGCGAGTTCTACCAGCACACACTGATGACCGACTTCTTCGATCCCGGTCCCAACCCGTACGGCAACCCGCCGATCCTGCTGGCCGCGGTCGGCGACCTGATGACCGCCGTGGCCGCCCGCGCCGCCGACGGCCTGATGATCCATCCGCTGACCACGGCGTCGTACCTGCGGGAGCGAACGCTTCCCGCGGTGCGCGAGGCCCGGGGCAAACTCGACGGCTTCACCCTGATCCTGCCGGCGCTGGTCGTGCTCGGCGCATCCGTTTCCGAGCGGGCCGTGGCCGAGCAGGCGGTGCGTGGCCAGATCGCCTTCTACGGCTCGACGCCGGCCTACCGCGCGGTGCTCGACATGCACGGCTGGGGCGAGCTGGCCGACCGCCTGCACCGCATGTCCCGGCGTCAGGCCTGGGCCGAGATGGCGGCGGCGATTCCCGATGACGTCCTCGATGCCTTCGCGGTCTCCGGCGACGCGGCCACGGTGGCGGCCGGCCTGACGGCTCGCTACGGCGACGTCATCAACCGCATCTCGCTCTACACGCCGTACGATGTCGCGCCGTCGCAGGCGGCTGCGGTGAGAGCCGCCCTGCGGGCGTGACCAACGGCCGGGCGTCACCTCCGGGACTTTGCGGTCGCTCCGCCATCACGATCCGCGGGTGAACCGGTCCCGGCCGTGGGTGAACCGGCACGATAGCGTGGTCGGCGATGAGGGACTGGATCCAGCGGCACATACTCGGCTCGGCGGCTACCGCGCTGGTGGTCGTCGTCGTCCTGATCGGATGGGCCATCGCCGCGTTCCGGTCGTCGGACGGCAGGCCCGGCGCCCAGGCGGCCGTGACGACATCGCCGTCCCCCTCGACACCGGCGGCAGCATCCCCGATGCCGGCATCGACGCGCGTGTGCGGCCGGCTCAGCCTGCCGGAGCAGGTCGGACAGCTGGTGATGATCGGCACGCCGGTCGACAACGCAAAATCGCTGACGACCGCCGTCAGCCGTTACCACCTCGGCGGGGTGTTCCTGGCCGGCCGCACCGGCCGATCCGCCGCCTCGCTGGGCGCCGACATCGCGGCCGTGCAGGACGCCGCCTCGATCCCGCTCCTCGTCGCCCTCGACCAGGAGGGCGGCAACGTGCAGACGCTGAAGGGCCCGGACTTCCCGGTCATCCCGTCGGCGCAGATCCTGGGCGCCGGCTCGTCGGCCACGCTGCGCCGCACCCTCGCCGACTCCGCCACCCGGCTGCACGGCATCGGCGTCAACCTCGATCTGGCGCCGGTGGCCGACACCGTCCCGGCCACGCTGGGGGAGCTGAACCCGCCGATCGGATACTGGCACCGGCAGTTCGGCAGCGACCCGGTCACGGTGGCGGCCGACGTCCGGACCGCGGTCGACGCCTCGCAGGAGGCCGGCGTGCTGACCACCGTCAAACACTTCCCCGGGCTGGGCCGCACCTTGGCCAACACCGACACGTCGACGGGGGCGGTGGACGGCACGGTGACGCCGGCCGACCCGTACCTCAAGCCGTTCGCGGCCGGGATCGCCGCTGGGACCGCGGCGGTGATGATCTCGTCGGCGTCCTACCCGAAGCTGGACGCCACGGCGATCGCGCCGTTCTCGGAGCCCATCGTCACCGGTCTGCTGCGCGACCGGATGGGCTTCCACGGTCTCGTCATGTCCGACGACCTCGGTGCGGCCACGGCGGTGGAAGCGGTGCCGCCGGGGGACCGCGCCGTGCGGTTCGTCCGGGCCGGTGGCGACCTGGTGCTGTCCATCCGCCCGGAGGACGCCGGCCCGATGACCGCGGCCCTGCTCGACCAGGCACAGGCGTCCCCGGCATTCGCCCGGCGCGTCGCCGACGCCGTCGCCCACGTCCTGGCGGCGAAGCGACGGGCCGGTCTCCCGACCTGCCACTGACTACGCCCGCCGACATCGCGTGGTGCGGGGCGAAGCCCGCCACATCGGTCGTGACCGTCGCCGCCGTGCGCGCCGCCCTACGCGCGCGCCGGAAATGGGGGCGACAGCCGCCGGGGGTGGTTTGGCAGAGTGGCGGTCATGGACACACAGGGACCGGCGCGATTTCTGTGGTGGCTGGGCCGTCAGAACCGGCGGAAGGTGGCCGTCGGGGCCGCGTACGCCTCGCTCTGGTACCTGAGCCTGGCCTTCAGCCCTTACCTGATCTCCCAGGCGATCGACCGCGGTCTGCACCCGCGCCGCCCGGCCGCGCTGCTCGCCTGGGCCGCGGCTGTGCTGGTGGTCGGCGTGGCCGGCGCCGCCCTCGGCATCATGCGCCACCGCAGCATGACCAAGCTGCGCATGGCGGCCGCGCTGCAGACCGCCGACCTGGTGATGACCCACGCCACCCGGCTCGGCGCGGCGCTGCCCCGCCGGATCACCACGGGGGAGGTGGTCACCATCGGGATCTCGGACGTGTGGACGGTCGGCCGGGCGATGAACGTGGGCGGGATCGGGGTGGCCTCGGTCATGGCGTACGTCGTGGTTGCCGTGCTGCTGTCGCGGATCTCGCCTGCCCTGGCCGCAGTGGTCCTGGCCGGGGTGCCGATCATGGCCGGCGCGGTGGCGCCGTTGCTGAACCGGACGCAACGGGCCGCGCTCGAGTACCGGCAGCTGCAGGGCGAGCTCAGCGCACGGCTGGTCGACGTCGTCGGCGGCCTGGGCATCCTCAACGGGCTCGGCGGCAAGGACACCCACCGGCGGCGGTACGGGCGGCAGAGCGCGCAACTCCGCGACCAGGGCTATCGCGTGGGCGGGCCGTCCAGCTGGATCGGCGCGCTCGGTGATGGGCTGCCGGTGGTGTTCCTGGCCGTGGTCGTCGCACTGGCCGCGCGCAAGGCAGCCGCCGGCGACCTCACCGTGGGCCAGCTGGTGGCGGTGTACGGCTACACGGCGATGCTGACCGTGCCGGTGAACCTGCTCATCTACACCGGGTTCGACCTGACCCGCGCCCTCGTCGCCGCCCGCCGGATCGCCGACTTCCTGCGCCTGCCGGAGGACGATCCGGCCGGCGACCCGGCGCCGCCCGGTCCGGCCCCGCTGCACGACCCCGAGTCGGGCGTGACGGCCGAACCGGGCCGGCTGACCGCGCTGGCCGGCTCCCGCCCGGCCGACGCGGCCACGATCATCGACCGGCTCGGGCGGTACGGCGAGACCGGCGCCACCTGGGGCGGACGCCCGCTGGCGGGCATCGCGCGGTCCGAGGTGCGGTCCCGGATCCTGGTCGCCGACCACGAGGCCGACCTGTTCGCCGGACCGTTGCGGGAGGTGGTGGCCGGCCGGGCCGAGCCGTCGGACGCGGCCGTGGGCGCGGCCATCGCCACCGCCGTCGCGCACGACGTGGCCGACGACCTGGGCCGCCCGGTCACGTGGGCCGGGCGCAACCTCTCCGGCGGCCAGCGGCAGCGGGTCCGGCTGGCCCGCGCGGTCCACGCCGACCCGGAGATGCTGCTGGCCGTCGAGCCGACGTCGGCCGTGGACGCGCACACCGAGGCCGCGATCGCCGCCCGGCTGGCCGAGGCCCGGGCCGGACGGGCCACCGTGGTCGCCACCACGTCCCCGGTGCTGCTGGACCGGGCCGACGTCGTGCACTACCTGGTCGACGGCCGGGTCGCCGCCTCCGGAACGCACCGCGAGCTGCTCGCCGCCGAACCCGGCTACCGGGATCTGGTGGCGCGGGTCTTCGGAGCGGACGGCCCGGCGTGACCGCGCTTCCGGTGGCCGACCAGCGGACCGGTCGCGCGGGCCGCGGGCCGGCTGTCGCCGCCGACCGGCGGGCGGTCGGCCTGATCCTGGGGCTCAACGGGCTGGCCGCGCTGGCCGGGCTGGGCGGGCCGTACCTGCTCGGCCGGATCATCGACGCGGTCGCGTCCGGTCGCGGCGTCGCGGTCGGTCGACCGGCTGGTGCTGGCCGTGCTCGTCTGCGCGGTCGCCCAGCTGCTGCTCGTCACGGTCCGCGCTGGCCGTCGCGTACCGGTTCGGCGAGCGGACCGCCGCCCGGGTCCGGGAGGGCTTTCTGCGCCGTACGCTCGCCCTGCCGGCGGCCGTGGTCGAACGGGTGCCGGCCGGTGACCTCGCCGCCCGCGGCACGACCGACGTGGACGCGGTCGCCACCACGCTGCGCGACATCGTGCCGACACTGATGCTCGGTGTCGTCCAGATGCGTGTTCATCGCCGTCGCGGTGGTGGCCCTCGACCCGGTGCTCGGCATCGCCGGCGTGCTCGGCCTGTCCGGCATCTGGTTCGTCACCGCGCTGGTACCTGCGCCGGGCCAGGGACGCGTACCTGACCGAGGGCGCGGCCAACTCCGCGCTGGCCGACGAGCTGGCCGCGACCACCGCCGGCGCCCGCACGATCGAGGCGTTCGGCCTGCGGGACCGGCCGGCTGGCGGCCGGGCGGGCGGCGATCGCCGAGACCCGCCGCACCCGGCTGTCCACGCTGTCCCTGCGCACGGTGTTCTTCCCGGCTGGCCGAGATCTCGTACGCGATCCCGGTGCGTGCTCGTGCTGCTCGTCGGCGGCCTGCTCTACTTCGACGGCCGGGTCAGCCTGGGCACGGTCGGCGCGGCCGTGCTGTACCTGCGGCAGCTCATCGGACCGCTGGACAGCATCATGATCTGGATCGAGCAGTTGCAGAGCAGCAGCGCGTCGTTCGCCCGGATCGAGGGCCTGGCCGCGGTGCCCGCGCGGGCCGCCCGACGGCGTCGCGCTCGCCGGTCGGCGACCGGATCGAGGTCACCGGCGTCCGGTACGCCTACGACCGCCGGCCCGGACGTCCTGCACGACGTGACCCTGACCGTACGGCCGGGCGAGCGGCTGGCCGATCGTCGGTCTCTCCGGCGCCGGCAAGTCGACGCTGGGCCGGCTGCTGGCCGGGCGTGGACCGCCCGCGGTACCGGCACGGTCACCGTCGGCGGCGTCCGGTGGCCGACCTGCCGCCGGACGAGCTGCGCCGCCAGGTCGTCCTGGTCACCCAGGAGCACCACGTGTTCCGGGAGTCGCTGCGGGACAACCTGATGGTGTCCGCGCCGGACGCGACCGCTGCGGGCGGCGCTGGCCACGGTCGGCGCGGACTGGGCCGGCGACCTCGACCGTGACCTGGGCCGAGCACCCGCTGGACGGCGCCCAGGCCCAGCAACTGGCGCTGGCCCGGGTGGTGCTGGCCGACCCGCACACGGTGATCCTGGACGAGGCGACCGCGCTGCTCGACCCGACCGCCGCCCGTACGGCCGAACGGGCCCTGGCCGCGGTGCTGCACGACCGTACGGTGATCGCCATCGCCCACCGCCTGCAGACCGCCCACGACGCCGACCGGGTCGCGGTGATGGACGCCGGCCGCATCATCGAATCCGGGCACCCACGACGACCTGGTCGCCGCCGGCGGCCCGTACGCCGCCCTGTGGCGGTCCTGGCACGGCAGGGACGTCAACTCCGGCTGACGCGCACCGTCGCGATCTGGAACGGGCGCAGCGCCACGTCCGGCCCGTCCGGGGCGTCGGCCGGGCGTTCGAGCAGGTCCGTCCGGGTGAAACCGGCCGCGGAGAACGACGTGCGCAGCGTCGCCGTGCCCGGTACGCCGTGCGCCTCGTACAACCGCACGATCACGTCGCCGGACCGGTCGTCGGCCAGCTTGACCGCTTCGATCAGCACGTTCGCGTCGCCCACGAGCCGGACCAGCGGCTCCACCGGCCCGCCCCCGGACCGCCGGACCAGCGGCAGGTTGAGGGTGTACCCGGCCTCGATCGCGTCCGTCGGGGTGGCCGCGGGCAGCAGCCGGAACCGGAACTCGTGCCGGCCCTGGTCGGTCTCCGGGTCCGGGAATTGCGGCCCGCGCAGGAGCGTGGCCCGCAGGCTGGTGGCCATGCCGCCGCCCGGCCGGGCCACCCGGCGGACCTCGTGGGCGTACGTGGCGTCGTTGGCCAGCGCCACCCCGACCGGTTCGCCGACGTGCACCCAGCGGTGGGCGGCGACCTCGAACCGGGCCGCATCCCACGACGTGTTCTCGTGAGTGGGCCGGGACAGGTGCCCGAACTGCGTCTCGAAGCGGGCCCGGTCGGCGTGCACATCCACGTCGAAGGCCAGCTTGAGCAGCCGCTGCTTCTCGTGCCAGTCCACCTCGACGAGCAGGTCGACACCGGGCGTGCCGGCCCGTACGGTCACCGTCTGCCGGACCGTGGAGGCGCCGAACGCCCGCTCCACCACCGCCGACGCCGTACCGTCCTGGTCGGACGATGAAGACGACGACCGGACGTCGGTGATGTCCACGACGGTGGCCCGGTAATGCCGGTCGATGTCCCATGCGTCCCAGCGCGCGGGATAGTCGGGATGCAGCTGCAGCCGCCCGGCCCGGCCGCCCGGCGTGACCGCCTCGGCGCCGGTGGCGACGTCCACGATGGACGTGACGGTGCCGTCGGCGGCCAGCCTCACCACCGTACGGTCGGACTCCAGCAGGACCGTGCCGTCCTCGGCCCGGGTCGCGGTCGCCTTGCCCAGCGCCGCCGGCTCGACCGGCCGCGCGGCGCCCGCGGGCACCCCGTCGACCTCGATCGGCGCCGCGTTGAAGGTCAGCTCGGTTCCGCCGTCGCCGGCCAGGATCCGCTGCGACCGCGCGATGATCTCGTCGAGCCGGCCCTCGAGGAGGAGGTAGCTCTCCCCGGCCTCGCGGTAGACCCAGCTGATCGCCGAACCGGGCAGGATGTCGTGGAACTGGTGGAGCAGGACCGTCCGCCAGATCGCGCGCAGCTCGTCGTACGGGTACTCGGCGCCCGCGGTCACCGCGGCCGCCGTGGCCCACAGCTCGGCCGCCCGCAGCCGGTGCTCGGCGGTCCGGTTGCCGCGCTTGATCGCCGCCTGCGAGGTCAGCGTGCCGCGGTGCAGTTCCAGATAGAGCTCGCCGAACCACTGCGGCGGGTCGGGCAGTTCGGCCGCGGCGGCCGCGAAGAACGTCTCCGGGCTCTCCACCGTGACCCGCGGCAGCCCTTCGGTGTCGCGGGCCCGGGCGGCCCGCGCCAGCATCTCGCGGGTCGGGCCGCCGCCGCCGTCGCCGAAGCCGAACGGCGTCAGCGACCGGGTCGCCTCGCCCTTCTCGTTGAAGTTGTTCGCGGTGTAGGTCAGTTCCTTCGGCGTCAGGTCCCCGTTGTACGTGTCGGCCGGCGGGAAGTGGGTGAACACCCCGGTCCCGTCGATGCCGACCCACTCGAGGGTGTGGTGCGGGAACCGGTTGACCCGGTTCCAGGAGATCTTCTGGGTGAGGAAGTAGTCGACGCCCGCCTGCCGGACGATCTGCGGCAGCGCGCCCGAGTAGCCGAACGAGTCCGGTAGCCACGCGACCGGGGAGACGGCGCCGAAGTGTTCCTGGTAGAACCGCTGGCCCTCGAGGAATTGGCGGACCAGAGCCTCCCCGCCGGGCAGTACGGTGTCGCACTCGACCCACATGCCGCCGATCGGCACGAACCGGCCCTCGCGCACCCGCTCCGCCGCGCGCTCGAACAGCGCCGGGTGGTCCTCGCGCAGCCAGTCCCAGTGCTGGGCGGCGGACATGACGTACACCAGCTCCGGGTGTTCGTCCATGAGCTGCAGGACGTTCGCGACCGTACGGGCCACCTTGCGCCGCGTCTCGCGCAGCGGCCACAACCAGGCCGAGTCGATGTGGGCGTGCCCGGCGGCCGAGATGCGCTGGGCGCTGGCCGTGGCCGGGGAGGTCAGCACCGGGGCCAGCAGTTCGCGGATCGGCTCGGGCCCGCGGTCCAGGCCGCCGGCGTCGAACCGGTCGAGGGCCCGCTCGAGCGCCCGGGTGGCCAGTGCCCGCACGGTCGCGTCGATGGTCTCCTCGCCGATGATCCCGGCCACCGTCTCCAGATCGGCGACCAGGTCGGCCACGGCTTCGTCCCGGATCACCAGCGAGGCGCTCGCCAGTGAATACCGCGGTTCCGGTGGGGCGGTGCGCACATCGCCGAGGTCGGTCGGCCGGAACTGGGCGATGTGCTGCCCGAAGAACTGCGGATTGGCCGCCGCCTCGAGGTAGATGTCGACGTCGTCCCCGGCCACCGGCAGCCAGTTGTTCAGCGGCTCCAGGCCCTTGACGACCGTGCCGTCGGGACGGTACGCCAGGCCCTCGGCCTGGAAGCCGGGCATGGTGTCCTCCCAGCCCAAGTCCACCACCAGCTCGATGCGCCGCCCGCGGGCCGCCGCCGGCACCTCGCCGCGGAACCGGAACCACGTGGTGTCCCACGGCGTTCCCCACCGGTCCCCGATCCCGAACGGCCGATAGTCGGCGCGGTACGCCGTGTCGTCCAGGCCCGGGATGGCGGCGGCGGCCGGCACCGGCTCGCCGCCCACCGTCCAGGCGGTGACGCCGAGGTCTCCGATCGGCACGGCCGTCGCGGGCCGCAGCCGGTCGCGGAGAGCGCGGTCAAGGCGCTGGAGTGCGATGCCTTCGGAGTGCACGTACTCATCTAAACCCGCATCCGATTCACTGTCGACAATGCCTCCGGACGCACCCGGTCCGGGCCGCGGCCTTCGTTGCCGGAGGTGATCGTGGCGACGGTGTCACGGCTGGAGGCCGGGGAGCAGCCGGTCCGGTGGATGCTCGCGGTAACCTCCCCGCCGCGGTCGGTGGCGTACCTCCTTTCCGGCACGACCGGGGGGACGAACGGCAACGATGGTGGTCGATGCGGGCCCGAACCGGATGCCCGTGGAGGCAATCTTGATGAAACAGTGCCTTGACACAGCACTGCCGACCGCGTTTAAGTCGTGATGATCTGCGTTGGAAGTTGTTCGAAAACTTTTGAATCCTCGACTACGGAGGCGGCCCTATGTCCGATCTGATCAGCCGGCGCTCCGCGCTCAAAGGCCTTGCCGGTGTGGCCACCGCGGGGGTGGCCGGAACGCTGCTGAGCGCCTGCGGGGGCGGCGACAGCTCGTCCAAGTCCTCAGGCAGCAGCGGTTCCGCGACCGGGCCGATCACCTTCGGCTCCAACTACTCCGACGCCGCCCCCAAGGCTGCCTTCGCCTCCCTCATCTCCGAGGCGACAGGGCAAGACCAGCGTGCAGACGACCGTGAACACGACCGACCACAACACGTTCCAGAACAACATCAGCAACTACCTGCAGGGCACCCCGGACTCCCTGGCCACCTGGTTCGCCGGATACCGCCTGCAGTTCTTCGCCGCGCAGGGCCTGCTGAGCCCGCTCGACGACGTGTGGGACAAGATCGGCGGCACCTTCAACGACGCCGCCAAGAGCCTGTCCAAGGGCCTCGACGGCAAGTACTACATGGTGCCGCTGTACAACTACCCGTGGGTCGTCCACTACAACAAGAGCGTCTTCACGGCCAAGGGCTACACCGTCCCCACCGACCTGGGACCTACGTTCATCGCGCTGGCCAAGAAGATGAAGTCGGACGGCCTGGTGCCGCTCGCCTTCGCCGACAAGGACGGCTGGCCCGCCCTGGGCACGTTCGACATCCTCAACCTGCGGGTCAACGGCTACGACTACCACATCAAGCTGATGAAGCACCAGGTGCCGTGGACCGACCCGGGCGTCACCAGCCGTCTTCGACCAGTGGCGCGAGATCTGCCCCGTACATGCAGAACGGCGCCACCGGCCGGATCTGGCAGGACGCGGCCAAGGCGCTGGAGAACAAGCAGGCCGGCATGATGTTCCAGGGCACCAACCAGGTCGCCGCCAACTACGACCGCGGCGAACCTCGCCGACCTCGACTTCTTCGTCTTCCCGACGATCAACGCGCAGCTACGGCACCGACTACATGGACGCCCCGACCGACGGCTTCATGCTGCCGAAGAAGGGCAAGAACCAGGACGCGGCCAAGAAGATCCTCGAGTACATCGGCACCGGCGACGCCGAGGCCGCGCTTCCTCAAGACCGACCAGTGGGACGTCGGCCTGGCCAACGGCCTGGTCGCGCCGACCTACAACGCATCCAGAAGAAGTCGGTGGCCGAGATCGCGAAGTGCAAGAACGTCGTCGCAGTTCATGGACCGCGACACCGTGCCGGACATGGCCAACGCGATGATCAAGCTGATCCAGCAGTTCGTCGACAGCCCGACCGCGGCCACCATCGCATCGATCCAGAAGAGCGCGGAGGCCCAGGCCAAGACGATCTTCACCAGCTGATGACGCTCATCTCCACCGAACCGCTCGCGGCGGCGGCGCCCCGGCCGTCGCCGCCGGCGGCTGCACACCCTGACCCGCCGCGACAAGATCGTCGCGGCGCTGATGCTCGGCATCCCGCTGCTGCTCGACCTGGCGTTCATCTGGTTCCCGGCGCTGGCCTCGGTCTTCCTGTCGTTCACCAAATGGACCGGCGTCGGGTCGATCAAGCTGCAGTCCTGCACGCAACTTCCCGACCGCCCCCGGCATCCCGCAACCGGGCTGCCTGAACGGCGTGCAGAACTACAAGCAGGCGTTCACCAACTATCCCGACTTCTGGCCGGCGGTCGAGCACAACGCCATCTGGCTCGGGGTGTTCATCGTGATCGCCACCCCGCTGGGCATGCTGTTCGCCGTCATCCTGGACCGCAACATCAAGGGCTCACGGGTCTACCAGAGCCTGCTGTTCCTGCCGGTGATGCTGTCGCTGGCGCTGATCGGCATCATCTGGGAGCTGATCTACTCGCCCAACTTCGGCCTGATCAACACGGTCATCCACCACAACCAGAACAACAACCTGATCGACTGGCTCGGCAACCCGCACCTCAACCTGTGGGCGCTGCTGGTCGAGGCCTGCTGGCGGCAGGCGCCGTACGTGATGGTGCTCTACCTGGCCGGCCTGAAGGCGGTCGACCCGTCGCTGCGGGAGGCGGCCACGGTCGACGGGGCGACCGGCTGGCAGACGTTCTGGCGGGTGGTCTTCCCGGCGATGCGGCCGATCAACATCGTGGTGCTGGTGGTCACCGTCATCGAGTCGCTGCGCGCGTTCGACCTGGTCTACATCACCAGCAAGGGCAACCCGTTGCGGGGCCTCGAACTGCTGTCCGTGGCGGTCACCCAGAACATCGTCGGCGAGACCCAGCGGATCGGCTTCGGCTCCACCCTCGGCGTGATCCTCCTGGTGATCTCCCTCGTCCCGATCTCGATCTTCCTCTACGCAGGCGTTCCGCCGGGAGGCACGATGACCGCGCTGACATCCTCGCGCCCGGCGGCCCCGCCGGCCGGTCCGGCCAAGACCGGACCGGCGAGGGCCCGCGGCCCGCGGCTGGGCCGAATCGCGTCGCAGGTGTTCATGATCGTGATGACTGTGCTGTGGGTGACGCCGATCCTGTTCGCGCTCTACGTCGCCCTCCGGCCGGAGCACGGAGACGAACAAGCTCGGGTACGTGTCGCTGCCGCACAAGCTTGACGTTTGAGAACTTCAGCGAACGCGTGGACCCAGTCCGACATGTGGAAGTTCTTCCTCAACTCGGTGTACGTGACCGTCCCGGCCGTCCTGCTGACGCTGTTCCTGGCGTCGATGGTCGCGTACGTCGTGTCCCGTCTCAGTCTCCGGTTCAACATCCCGCTGCTGATCCTGTTCACCGCCGGCAACCTGCTGCCGCAGCAGGTCATCATCACCCCGCTGTACCGGATCTACCTGCCATCCACGTGCCGACCTGGATCAACAGCGGCGGCCTGCTCTACAACTCGTACGTCGGCCTGATCCTGATCAACCTGTCGTTCCAGCTCGGCTTCTGCGTCTTCGTGCTCAGCAACTACATGAAGACGGTGCCGGGCGAGATCGACGAGGCGGCGCTGCTCGACGGTGCGTCGCTGTGGACCCGCTACTGGCGGCTCACCCTGCCGCTGTGCCGGCCGGCCCTCGCCGCGCTGGCGACGCTGCTGACGACCTGGATCTACAACGACTTCTTCTGGGCCATCACGCTGATCTCAGACCGGCGACAAACGGCCGATCACCTCCGCGCTGGCCAACCTGCAGGGCCAGTTCGTCTCCAACCAGAACCTGATCGCGGCGGCGGCGCTGATCGCGGCCATCCCGACCCTGGTGGTCTACATCCTGCTGCAGAAGCAGTTCATCGCCGGCCTGTCGCTGGGATCGTCCAAGGGCTGAGTGGGTAACCGGTCGTCATGACCGACCCCGACGCGATGTCGGAGTTCGCAATCCCAGCCCCTCGACGCGGTCAGCAGCCCGCGGTGTTGCCGGTGGAGGCTAATGGTGTTAGCTTCTAGCTAATGAAGTTAGCCACCTGGAGGCAGTGATGACCGAATTCCTGACCGTCGACGGCGGCACGATCGCGTACGAAGTGACGGGCTCGGGCCCGCTGATGGTCCTGGCTCACGGCATGGGGGACAGCCGCGCCGCCTACTCGGCGATGGTCCCGCAGCTGGTGGCGGCGGGCTACCGGGTCGCCGCGGTCGACCTGCGCGGGTGTGGCGAGTCGAGCGTCGACTGGTCGGCCTGGACCCGGACCGCCATCGCCGGCGATCTGCTGGCTCTCATCCGGCACCTGGGCGGCCCGGCCGTCCTCGTCGGCCACTCCATCTCCGGCGGCGCGGCCACCATCGCGGCCGCACAGGATCCCGCGCTGATCACGGCCGTGGTCGAGCTGGCGCCGTTCACCCGCAAACAGGCCGTACGCCTGGGCGGCCTGCGGGTGAAGACTTACCGGCAGGGCATGCTCCGTCTGCTCGGCACGAACGTGTTCGGCAGCGCCAAGCTCTGGCGCTCGTACCTCCAGTTGGCCCACCCCGGCGCCGAGCCGGCCGTCCTGGCCGCCCGGCTCGACGGCATCGACGCCGTGATGCGCGAGCCGGGCCGGATGAAGGCACTGCAGAACATGGGCCGCAACACCCCGGCGGACGCCGCCGCCCAGCTCGGCAAGGTGCGCTGCCCCGTCCTGATCGTGGAGGGGACCCTCGACCCGGACTGGGCTGACCCGCACGCCGAAGGCGCGGCGATCGTGGCCGAGCTCCCGGCCGGCCTGGGCCGGTTGACGATGATCGCGGGTGCCGGGCACTACCCGCACGTCGAGTTCCCCGATCAGGTGGCGTCGCTGATGCTGTCGTTCCTCGCGCATGCCTAGGGCCGGCCTCGATCCGGCGGCCGTGGTCGCCGCCGCCGCCGCCCTGGCCGACGAGGTGGGGCCGGCCAACCTGACCATGGGGCTGCTGGCGGAGCGGCTGGGCGTGCGTACGCCGTCGCTGTACAAGCACGTGACCAGCCAGGAAGACCTCAACCGCCGCATCGCCGCCCTCGCTCTGAACGAGGCCGCCGACGTCGTGGGCGCCGCTACCCAGGGGTACGCGGGCCGCGACGCCCTGGCCGCGGCCGCGCACGCCTTCCGGAGGTTCGTCGTGTCGCATCCGGGCCGATACGCGGCCACCCTGGGCGTCGAACCCACCGCCTCGGATGATCCGCTGGCCGTCTCGGCCCGGCGCGGGCTCGACTCGTTCGTCTCGGTCCTGCGCGGGTACGAGATCCCGGCGTCGGACCGGGACCACGCCCTGCGGATGCTGCGCAGCTTGTTCCACGGCTTCGCCACGTTGCAGGCCGCGAACGGTTTCCAGTGGAGCGCCGACGTCGACGAGAGCTTCGACTGGCTGATCAGTTTCGCCGACCGGGGGCTCCGGGCGCTCGGCGGAGGACCACCCGTGGTCGACGGTGACCCGCGTTCGTGATGTGGTCTCGCCGGGAAGCGTGCGGACGAGCCGAGCGGCCGGCGGCGGTGATCCGGCCGGCGGCTCGGGGCGCCTGGGCCGGCCCGCCCGTGGCGATCGGGGAGGCCCGGGCGGGATACGTGCCCGTGCGCGGGCGTTGTCCATCGGCTCAGAGCAGGTCCGCCGATCGGGTGCGGACCACCGACTCGATCCGGGCCAGCGCGGACTGGGCCGGCTGCGGCGGCAGTTCGCGGCCGTCGCGCAGCCGCAGCGCGACTTCGCCCGCCACGGCCTCGCGGTCGCCGATGACGGCCGCGTACGGCACCTTCCGGTGTGCTGACCGCCGGATCCGCGCGCCCAGCGACCCCTCGTCCGACATCTCGGCCCGGAGCCCGGCCGCCATCGCGTCGGCGGTGAACGCGAGCGCCGCGGGCGACTGACCGGCGCCGATCGGCAGCACAGACAGCTGGACCGGGGCGTACCAGGCCGGGAACGCACCCGCGTGCACCTCGATCAGGTGGGCGAACAGCCGTTCCATGGTCCCGGCCACGCTGCGGTGGATCATCACCGGAACCGCGTCCGAACCGTCGGCGGCCCGGTACGACAGCCCGAACCGCACCGGCCGCCCGTAGTCGACCTGCACGGTCGACAGAGTCATCTCCCGGCCGGCGTCGTCGCGGACCTGGATGTCGATCTTCGGCCCGTAGAACGCGGCGTCGCCCGGTCCCTCGGCATAGTCGACGCCGGCCTCCTCCAGGGCCGCCCGCAGCACCTGCTCCGCCCGCGCCCACATCGACGGGTCGTCGGCATACTTCCCGCCGGGACCGCGCAGCGACAGGCGGAAACCCGACGGCCGTACGCCCAGGTCGGCGTGCGCCTGCCGGATCAGCCCGAGCTCGCGTGCCACCTCGCCGGCCACCTGGTCGGCGGCGCAGAAGGTGTGCCCGTCGTTGAGGGTCATCGCCCGGACCCGGCTCAGGCCGCCCACCACCCCGGACCGCTCGGCCCGGTACATGCCGCCGATCTCGGCGATCCGCAACGGCAGTTCCCGGTACGAGCGGCCGCGGGCCCGGAAAACCAGCGCGTGGTGCGGGCACAGGCTCGGCCGCAGCATCAGTCGGTCGTCGGCGGACAAGGTCATCGGCGGGAACATCTCGTCGCCGAAATGCTCCAGGTGGCCGGACAGCTCGTAGAGCTCCTGCTTGCCCATCGGCGGCGACACCACGTGCTGGTAGCCGGCCCGCCGCTCGCGTTCGCGCAGGTGCTCCTCGACGGCGTGCCGGGCGGCCGCTCCGGCCGGCAGCCATAACGGCAGGCCGGCGCCGGCCAGCGGATCGGATGCGAACAGCTCCAGCTCGCGGCCCAGTTTGCGATGGTCGACCATGACGACGTTCCTTTCCGGTACGCCCCGGAAGCGTCGCCACGGCCACGAAAAAGCCCCGGGCGATCGCCCGGGGCTTCGAAGATGACAGGTGCGTCAGCCAGCGCCGCCGGGGTGAACCGGCGTCGTCGTGACGGCTGACAGGCGTGACATGCGGGCCACGGTACACCGGATCACGCCGCCGGCACCGCCCATTTCTGATTGGCGCCGCCCACGCACGTCCAGATCTGCAGCGCCGCCCCGTCACGCGAGTTGAAGTCCACGACGTCGAGGCACCGGTGCGACCGCGGGTTCACGATGTCCCGGCCCGCGGTCGCCTGCCACTGCTGCCCGGCCGTACCGTCGCAGGTGCCCATCTGCACCCGGGCGCCGTCCGTGACCTCGCCGCCGTTGACCTCCAGGCACAGCCCCAGCGTGCGCATGGTGCCGTCGGCGTTCAGGGTCCACCGCTCCCCGGCGCTGCCGTCGCAGCCGGCCATGGCCACCGGCAGACCGTCGGTGGCCGGGCCGCGCAGACATTTGCCGAGGTACCCGGTGATCGCGCCGCCCGGCGTCGCCCGCGGGCGGCCCGACGGCGAGGGGACGGCCGAGGACGGCGGGGTGCGGGCCGGGCGGGCCGGGTGTGTCGCCGAGGTGCTCGGGGCCCGGCCCGGCGGCGGCAGGAGCGGGACCAGGGGTTCCGCTCCTGCCGGACTCGGGGGGACGGGTGCGGGGGCCGGCACCACCGCGTACGTACGGCCCGCGGGCACCGTGTTCATCCGGGCCCAGCCGACCACCGCGAGCGCGGCCGCGATCACGCAGACCGCGGCCACCGTCAGCAGCGTGGGGTGGGCATGGCCGCCCAGCGCGTGCCGGGGTGACTTCGGCGCGCGTTCCCGTTCGTCAATGCTGGTGTCAACCGCCACAACGGCAACAGAATGCCAAATCGAGCGCCCGTTGTCGATCGGTGCCGGGCCCGAATTCAGGCCCCCAGCGGGAACGTTGCCCAAATGTGCTTGGCGTCGTCGGTGGCGTACCAGCCGACATCGAGAGAGAACTCGCGGGCCAGCATCAGCCCGCGCCCGCCGGGAGCCAGGAGTTCCGCTTCGGTCAACTGCGGCACGCCGGCCGGATCATGGTCGGCGACGTCGAGCACGAACTCCTCGGCGGTCCGCAGCAGGCGCACCTCGGTCGGCGGGTCGCCGTGCCGGATCGCGTTCGTGGCCAGTTCGGTCGCGACCAGCAACATCCGCTCGGGCACCGCGTCGAGCGGCCGGCCGGCGCTCTCCGGGTCGCCGTAGATCGCAGCCGCCAGCGCCGCCCGTAGCGCGCGCAGCTCCGTGGTCGTGGTCAATACCCAGACGTCGAGCTCTGTCGCGCTGGGCGGGGGCAGGGACGTGCGCAGCTGACTCACCGCCGCATTCTGCCCGTTCGGCGACGGAATCATGCAGCCTCTCACCCGGGGATGTCACTCGAGTTCGGTCGGCGGAATGCCCCAGGGATGGGCCACCGGTGGCACCTCGTCGCCGGTCAGCCCGGGTCGACGCCGACGCGAGGACCGGTGTGGCGATGCCCGTCCGTGGCGTCCACGCGGTACAGCACGGCCTGATCGGGGTGCAGCTTCGGCGAGGCCACCCCGACGTGTTCGAGCGCGGCGCCGAGGAACACCGCACCTTCGGAATCGGCGCCCCACCACGGCGGCGGGCGCAGGCCGGACGGGGGCGCCCCGACGAACACCGGACGGATCCGGTAGTGCCGGTCCGGGTCGAGCCCGCGCAGCCGCAGCCGGCCGGCCGGGTCGGGGTCGATGCTGTCCAGCACGGCCATCGCGTACAGCGCCCGCGACCGGTCCGGCGCCACCACGCCGTGCACCAGCACCCGGTCGTCGGGGCCGTCCATCCGGACCAGGTCCCCGCCGAGCAGCAGGCCGCGTTCGTCCTTGAAGAACCGGATCCACTCGGCCAGCTCGGCCAGCTCGGTCTCGGTGGCCCGGGCCAGGTCCCATTCGATGCCGAGGTGGCCGAAGATCGCGGTGGCCGCGCGGAAGCCGAGATCGTGCCGGCGGCCGGTGGTGTGCGACCGGCCCGACGCGATGTGCGAGCCCATGTACTCCGGCGGGACCAGCTGGGTGGTCCAGCGCAGCATCTGCTGGCGGTCGTGCGGGTCGATGTTGTCCGACACCCAGATCCGGTCGGCGCGTTCGAGCACGCCCAGGTCGACCCGGGCGCCGCCGGACGAGCAGGACTCGATCTCGAGCGCCGGGTGGGCCGCGCGGAGCTCGTCCAGCAGCCGGTAGAAGGCCAGCGTCTGGGCGTGCACACCCGGCCGGCCGCCGTCGGTCTGGTCACCCGCCTCGATCAGGTCCCGGTTGTGGTCCCATTTGACGTAGTCGATCGGGTACTCGTCCAGGATGGCCAGCATCTGGCTCTTGACGTGCTCGTACGCACCGGGGAGGCCGAGGTTGAGCACCTGCTGGAACCGCGACTCGACCGGCCACTCGGCCCGCCCGGCCATGATCCACTCGGGATGGGCGCGGGCCACGTCGGAATCGGGGTTGACCATCTCCGGCTCGAACCACAGGCCGAACTGCATGCCGTGCTTCTTCACCCGCTGGATCAGCGGGTGCAGGCCGCGCGGCCACACGTCGGGGGCGACGACCCAGTCGCCCAGCCCGGCGTACTGGTCGCGGCGGGCGCCGAACCAGCCGTCGTCCAGTACGTACCGCTCCACGCCGACCGCGGCCGCCCGGTCGGCCAGCTCCAGAAGCTGGTCGAGCTGGTGGGAGAAGTAGACCGCCTCCCAGACGTTCATGGTGACCGGCCGCTGAGCGTCGACCGGCCGCGGGCGCGCCCGCAGGTGCCGGTGGAAACGCCGGGCCACCTCGTCCAGGCCGACGCCGTACGCGCCGTAGATCCACGGCCCCGCATACGTCTCGCCGGTGGCCAGCCGGATCTCGCCCGGCAGCAGCAGCTCGCCGCCGCCCAGCAGCCGCTCGCCGGTGAACACCCGCTCGGCGTAGTGCGTGTGGTTGCCGCTCCAGGCCGTGTGCAGGCCCCACACCTCGCCGGTGGCGAAGCCGAACCCGGGCGTGCCGGCGTGCAGAACGTACGCGCTGTCGGCGCCGGTCCGGCCCTTGCGGTTCTCCCGCCGGTGGGTGCCCATCCGGAACGGCTCCCGCTGCGGCACCCGCTCGAAATTGTGCCGCCCGCCGAAGTCGAGCAGCTCGCCGGCCTCGGCCGGCACCGGCAGGGCGACGACCAGGTCGTCCACCTGGTACGTCTCCGCGCCGGTGTTGGTGACCGCCGCCCGCACCCGCAGCAGGCCGGTGGGCCGCAGCTCGAGCGTCAGCCGCAGCGCCAGCGCCTGCTCCTCGTCGGCCGCCTCGACCTCGAGCACGCCCGGCCCGGCGGACCGGAACCCGGTCACCGGCACGCCGTCCAGCCGCACCGCCCGCGCCCGGAACGCCGGCGTCCACGCCTGCCCCCCGCGCGAACCACTCAGCCCGGGCCGGCCGGTCCAGCCGGTGTGATGCTCCGGAAGGACGGCCAGGCGCGGCACCGGATCGATGTTGTTCGAGCCCACGACGTCGGTGGAGGCGGCGACCAGCGCCACCGCCGTCGGTTCGTCGATCCCCGGGATCGCGCGTCCCCAGTGCACGATCGCGGGCAGGCGGTCGTCCGACGCATCGATCAGCACCGTCACCCCGGCGGTGGTCAGCGCAATGATGGTGCCGGACGGAGGCATGCGGGGCTCCTCAGGTGCTAACACGTGGCCGGGTCCAGGCGCGGGCCCCGACCGGCTCAGACCGGGATCGTCGCGCCGTTCACGACGGCCGAGGCGGGGTCGGCGAGATACAGGTACGTGCGGGCGATGTCCACCGGCTGGGGCCAGGCGGCGTGGTCGGCGCCGGGCATCGCCGCCCGGTTCGCGGCGGTGTCGATGATCGATGGAACGACACAGTTGACCGTGACGCCGGTGCCCGCGACCTCCTCGGCGGCCATCCGGGTCAGGTGCAGCACGCCGAGCTTGCTCACCGAGTACGGGAAACCCGCACCGGCCGTCACCGTGGCCGACCGGCTCGACGTGAGCACCACCCGCCCGCCGCCGGCCGGGACCATCCGGCGCAGCGCGTGCTTCACCACCAGCGCGGACGTGGTCAGGTTGAGGGCCAGTTGCGCAGCCAGCACGGCCGGGTCCAGGTCGGCCAGCGCAGTCGCCGGAGCGTACCCGCCGACGGTGTGGGCCACGGCCCAGGGCGTACCGACATCGTCGAAGAACGCCCCCACGGCGTCGTCGTCGGCGAGATCGACCGCCGCGTACCGGACCCCGCTGACCTGCTCGCCGGCCGGCGGCGTGCGGCGGGCCACCCCGGCCACGTCCGCGCCGGCCGCGGCGAAGGCGGCCGCGACGGCGCCGCCCAGCCCGCCGGAAGCCCCGGTGACGATGACCGTACGGCCGTCGAACCCCGCCATGCCGGAACCTCCCGATGATCACGTGCGTGGACCCGTCGAGTCTGCCATGCGCACCTGCGGAGGCCGCCATAGATTGGTGTCGTAGAGCCGACGACGAAGAACCGCACGCCGCTGCTGGCCGCCCTCACCGTGCTGCTGGTGGCGGCGAATCTGCGCGCCGCCATCACCTCGGTCGGCCCGGTGGTGAACCGGATCGGGGACTCCACCGGACTGTCCAGCACCGCCCTCGGCCTGCTGGGAGCGATGCCGCTGCTGACCTTCGCCGTGGTCTCGCCGACGGTGCACCGGCTGAGTCGCCGGTTCGGCAGCGACCGCACGGTGTTCGGCGCGCTGGTGGTGCTGGTGGCGGGCACAGTGATCCGCTCGCTGCCGGGCCCGCTGGTGTCGCTGTGGCTCGGCACGGTGCTGCTCGGCGGGGCCATCGCCGTGGCCAACGTGCTGCTGCCGGCCGTGGTCAAGCGTGTCACCCCGGACGTGGCCCTCCTGACCGCCCTGTACACCTCGGTGATGGGCGGGGTCGCGGCATTCGCCTCAGGGTTCTCGGTCGCGCTCGCCGGGATCGGCGGGTGGCGGCTGGCGCTGGGGGTGTGGGCGGTGCTCGGCGTCCCGGCCCTGGCGCTGTGGCTGCCCCGGGTGCGGAACGCGCCCGAGCCGCCGGCCGGGCCGGTTGTGGCGGGCGGGGGCGTGCCCGTGTGGCGGTCGGGTGTGGCCTGGTCGGTGGCGCTCTACATGGCCGCCCAGTCGACCTCGTTCTACCTGATGATCACCTGGTTGCCGTCGATCGAGGCCGGCTCCGGGGTGAGCGCGGCCACGGCCGGCTGGCATCTGTTCCTCTTCCAGGTGATCGGCATCGTGGCCGGCCTGATCGCCGGGCCGGTCATCCGGGCCCGCGCCGACCAGCGGGCCATTGCCGCCGCGACCGGAGCGTTCATGCTGGTCGCGGTGGCCGGACTGTGGCTGGCGCCGGGCGTCATGCTGCTCTGGGTGACGCTGGTCGGGATCAGCTGCGGCATGTCCATCGTGGTCGCGCTGTCGCTGTTCGGGCTGCGCACCCGGACCGCCGCCGGGACGGCCCGGCTGTCCGGCATGGCGCAGGGCATCGGTTACCTGATCGCCGCCCTCGGCCCGTTCGGCGCGGGCGCCCTGCATCAGGCCACCGGCGGCTGGACCGCCGCGCTGATCGCTGAGATGGGCGTCGCGGCCGCCCAGATCCTGGTGGGGGTCCTGGCCGGCCGCGACCGGGTCATCGACTGAACGTGTCCAGGAACTTGTCCCGGAACGACTCCATCGGCAGCACCGGCGCCGTCTCGTCCGGCTTCAGCCCGGACGCCCAGCCCCAGCTCGCCATCTTGTCCAGCACCTTGGGGTCCTTGGCCACGATGGTGGTCGGCACGTTGTGGGTGGCGTCGGAGCCGCTGACGATGTTCGCCGCCTGGTGGTCGCCGAGGAACACCAGGACGAGGTTGTCGTCGCCGTACTTCTGCACCCAGGAGATCAGGGCCCCGACGGAGTACGCGACGGACTTGGCGTACTCGACCCGCACCTGGGCGGAGTCCTTCCAGACCTGCTCCGGAGTCTTGCCCGCCTTGGCCATCGGCCCGTAGACCGAGCCGTCGCCGACCTGGTCCCAGCCGATCATCTGCGGGATCGGCGCCCACGGGGTGTGGCTGGAGGTGAGCGTCACCTCGGCTTCCAGCGGCGCGTGCGGTTGGCCGTACACCTGCTTCTGGAACTGCGACAGCGTGTACTGGTCGGGCATCGTCGACCAGCCGAAGTGCGGACCGGCGTAGCCGAGCGTGCGGGAGTCGATGACCCGCTGGTAGCCGTAGAAATCGCCCTCGGGCCAGTTGTACGTGTTGTCCGGCTCGACCGCGACCGTGTTCCAGCCGGCCTTGCGGAACGAGCCGGTGAGGGTCAGCCGGTGCGTGCTGACCAGGGTCCGGTACCGCTGCTGGCCGTCGATCAGCATCCCCGACTGGAACGTCGAGTGGGCCAGCCAGCTGTAGCCGCCGAACGTCGACGAGCGCAGGTACCCGGTGCGGGCGGCGAACCCGGCGGCGGTCAGTTGCTGTTGCCCGGCGGCCAGGGCCGGGTCCACGATCGCCGCCTGCGCCGGGTCGGTGAGCGCGGACTGGCCGTAGCTCTCCACGAACGAGATGACCACGTCCTTGCCCTTCAGGCCGGTCAGCAACCGGTTGCCCGGCGTCGCGGCGTACTTGTCCACCTGGATGGCGTCGGCGAACGCCTTCTGGTCGCGCAGACCGGCCTGGATGGACAGGGTCCGGGAGCGCACCAGGTCGGCCTGGCTGTGCGCGGCCACCGGGATGCCGGTGACGAACTGCACGCCCAGCAGGGCGCACACGACCCAGGCGACGGCGGCCAGGCCGATCCCGAACGCGGTGCCCTTGCGGTGCCGGGCCGCCAGCCTTACCAGCCGTACGACCGACAACGCCAGCAGCACGACGATGGCCAGGATCAGCCCGACGGCCAGCACCACCACGGCGATCGAACCGGCCCGGCCGATCGCGTCCCGCAGGAAGTTGACCCCGTCGTCCAGCAGCCCCCAGTCCGCGACCAGGTCGAACTGCCGGTTGAGGAAAGTCCAGAAGCCGTAGTCCAGCGCTTGCACCAGGATCAGCAGTCCGAGGAACACGCCGATCAGCGCACCGGTGACGGCGCGGGCGATGCGCGGCAGCACCAGCAGCACCGCGGCCGCGACGATGCCCTCGAGCGGGATCCGGACGAACGACCCGGCGGTGAGCTTGGTGTGCTGGTCCGGGGCCACCAGGGCGGCGTAGACCAGCACCGCGGCCAGCACGGTGGCGACCACGGCGAGCACCCGGCGAACGGGTCCGCGGCGCTTGACCGGCGGGGTCTCGTCCGGGACGTCCGCCATGCCGGCGGACTCGGCCGGCGATCCGGGCGATCCGGGCGATCCGGTCGACCCGGATGATCCGGTCGACCCGGGCGGTTGGGGCGATTCGGTCGCGGGGTCGGTGGGGTGGGCATGGTCCGGGGGCGTTTCGGGCGCCGCAGCCGGATCGGAGCGCGAGGTGAGCGACAACGCACGTTCCTTCGGGTATGCGTGACAGGCCAGACACTGAGAACACGTCTCCGGGCGGTCGCCGGTTCAACGTCGCGCCGCAATCGCTCAGCGGCGTTCCCAGGCGTCGCGCAGCTGAGTGGCCCGCAGCACGGTGTTGATGCCGAGCCAGCGGACCGGCTCCGGCTCCCAGCGGCGCGACCGGTGCCCCGCCCAGGGCAGCCGGGTGAGGCCGGTGTCGCGGCCGGTGACCAGGTCGGCCAGCGTCCGTCCGGCCAGGTTGGTCGCGGCCACCCCGTCGCCGACGTACCCGCCGGCCCAGCCCACGCCGCCGGCCAGCCCGACCGACGGCATCCAGTCGCGGGGAACGCCGAGCGGACCGCCCCAGCGGGCGGCGATCGGCGGATCGATCTCGAACAGTTCCCGGATGGTCCGGCGCAGCGCCTCGAACACCGGCGGCACCCGGTCGTACGCGCCCCGGATGCGCGACCCGAAGTGGTACGGCGCACCCCGGCCGCCGAACACCAGCCGGTCGTCGGCGGTGCGCTGCCCGTAGATGATGAGGTGCCGCTCGTCGGTGAACGTCTCGCGCCGGGCCAGGCCGATCCGGTCCCAGGCGGAAGCCGGCAACGGCTCGGTCGCCACCACCAGTGAGTACACCGGCGCCAGCGTCCGCCGGAACCCGGGCAGGCCCGGCGTGTACCCTTCCAGCGCCCGGATCACGTGGGTGGCCCGCACGGTGCCCCGGGTGGTGGTGACGATTCCGGGTGCGAGGGCCGTGACGCGGGTCTGCTCGTAGACGTCCACGCCCAGCCGCCGCACCGCGCCGGCCAGCCCGCGGACCAGCTTGGCCGGTTGCAGGGCGGCGCAGTCGGGGCTGTAGACGCCGCCCAGCACATCCGTCGCGCCGCAGATCGCCCGGGCCGCGGCCGCGTCCAGGAACGTGCCGGCGTGGCTGCCGGACCGCGCCCGCCGCAGCTGGGCCGGCGTCCGGGCCAGCGCGATCGTGCCGCCCTGGGCGAAGTCGCAGTCGATGCCCTCGGCCGCGGCCACCCGTCCGACCTCGTCCACGGTGTTCGCCAGTTCGCGGTACATCGCCGCCGCCGCCTCGGCTCCGTACTTCCGGGCCAGCGCGGCTTCGGCGACCGGGAACAGCCCCGAGCACCAGCCGCCGTTGCGCCCGGACGCGCCGAACCCGGCGTACTGCGCCTCGAGCACGGCGACCCGCAGGCCGGGGTCGGCGCGGGCCAGGTAATAGGCGGTCCACAAGCCGGTGAACCCGCCGCCGGCGATGGCCACGTCCACGGTGACGTCGCCCGGCAGCGGTGCGCCCGCCGGCTGCGGGCCCAAAGCCGCCTGCCAGAACGAGACGCTCAGAGCCGCGCCCAAGCCTCGGTGAGCACCGAGCGGAGGATCTGCTCGATCTCCACGAAATGCTCCTCCTCGCAGATCAGCGGCGGGGCGAGCTGAACCACCGGGTCGCCCCGGTCGTCGGCCCGGCAGTAGAGGCCGGCGTCGAACAGCGCCTTGGACAGGAAGCCGCGCAGCAGCCGCTCCGACTCGTCGTCGTCGAACGTCTCCTTGGTCGCCTTGTCCTTGACCAGCTCGATGCCGAAGAAGTACCCGTCGCCGCGCACGTCGCCGACGATCGGCAGGTCGGTCAGGCGGTTGAGGTACGAGCGGAAGAGGTCGGTGTTCGCCCGTACGTGGGAGTTGAGGTCTTCCCGCTCGAAGATGTCCAGGTTGGCCAGCGCCACCGCGGAGGCCACCGGATGCCCGCCGAACGTGATGCCATGGTTGAAGGCGTTGGTGCCCTGCAGGAACGGCAGCATCAGGCGCTCCGACGCGATCATCGCCCCGAGCGGCATGTATCCCGAGGTCAGACCCTTGGCGCAGGTGATGATGTCGGGCTGGTAGCCGTACCGCAGCGACCCGAAGTACTCGCCCAGCCGGCCGAAGGCGCAGATCACCTCGTCCGAGATCAGCAGGACGTCGTACCGGTCGCAGATCTCCCGGACGCGCTGGAAGTAGCCGGGCGGCGGCGGGAAGCAGCCACCGGAGTTCTGCACCGGCTCGAGATAGACGCAGGCGACCGTGTCCGGGCCCTCGAACTCGATGGCCTCGGCGATCCGGTCGGCGGCCCAGACACCGAACTCCTCCTCCGACATCGACTCGTCCGGCCGGCGGTAGTAGTTCGTGTTGGGCACCCGGAACGCGCCCGGGACCAGCGGCTCGAAGTCCTGCTTGATGCTGGGCAGGCCGGTGATCGACAGCGCCCCCATGGTGGTGCCGTGGTAGGCCACGTACCGGGAGATGGCCTTGGTCTTGAGGGGCTTGCCCTGTGTCTTGAAGTACGACCGGGCCAGCTTCCAGGCGCTCTCCACCGCCTCCGAGCCGCCGGTGGTGAAGAAGACCCGGTCGAGGTCGCCCGGGGTCAGCGACGCCAGCCGCTCGGCCAGCTCGATCGAGGCCGGATGGGCGTACGACCACAGCGGGAAGTAGGCCAGCTCGGACGCCTGCTTGGCGGCCGCGTCGGCCAGCTCCGAGCGCCCGTGCCCGGCCTGCACCACGAACAGCCCGGACAGCCCGTCCAGGTAGCGCTTGCCGTGCTGGTCCCAGATGTACGGCCCGGAACCGCGCGTGATGACCGGCACCTCCGTGTCGCCGGTGTAGCCGCCCATCCGGGTGAAGTGCATCCACAGGTGGTCGCGGGCGGCGGCGGACAGGTCCTCAGTCATCGGGTCCCCCAGGCGTAGGTCTGCTTGGCGAGTTTCAGGTACATGAACGTCTCGGTCACGCTGACGCCGGGCACGGTCCGGATGGCGTCGTTGAGCAGGTGCAGCAGGTGCTCGTCGTCCGTGCAGACGACCTCGACCAGCAGGTCGTAGCCACCGGCGCAGATCACCACGTAGTCCACCTCGGGGATGGCGGCCAGTGCCTCGGCTGCCTTCCGCAGGTCACCGCTGACCTTGACGCCCACCATGGCCTGCCGGGCGAAGCCGAGCATCAACGGGTCGGTGACCGCGACGATCTGCATCATCCCGCCGTCGAGCAGGCGCTGGACCCGCTGCCGGACCGCGGCCTCGGACAGGCCGATGGTCTTGGCCAGCGCGGCGTACGAGGTCCGGCCGTCGCGCTGCAGGTGCTCGATGATCCGTTTGTTGACGTCGTCCAGCGCCAAGTCACTCACGCTGCGATTTTCGCTTGTACCGTCACAGTTTGGCAATGGAATCCGTAGTTTGCTTTGTGTCGATCAAGTGATTCCGTGGAGATGGCCGGTTTTGCGCACCGTGTCGCTGTCACCTCTGCACCCGGCCGAGCCGTACGCGGAGACCGCCGCGAAGCTCAGCGACGACGAGCAGTGGGGACACGCCGTGGTCGATGCGCGAGCAGTAGGCTCCTGGCATGCCTCCGCCGCCCTCGCTGCGCCCTGACATCCCGCACTCCGCGCGCATCTACGACTACGTGCTCGGGGGCAAGGACAACTTCGAGGCCGACCGGGTGGCGGCGGAGAAGATGCTGTCCGGAATGCCGTCGCTGCGCACCTCGATGCGGGCCAACCGGCGCTTCATGGCCAGGGCCGTGGCCTACCTGGCGCGGCAGGGGATACGGCAGTTCCTGGACGTCGGCACCGGCCTGCCCACCCATCCCAACCTGCACGAGGTGGTCCAGGGCATCGCCCCCGACGCCACCGTCGTGTACGTCGACAACGACCCGCTGGTGCTGGTCCACGCGCGGGCGCTGCTGACGCCCGTGGGCACCGGCGCGGTCTCCTATCTGGAGGCCGACCTGCGGGACCCCGCGACGATTCTGGCGTCGGACGCGGTGCGCGACCAGTTCGACATGTCGCAGCCGGTCGCGATAATCCTGATCGCGGTCCTGCAGCACATCGTCGACGACGCCGAGGCCCGGTCGATCATCGACACGCTGATGGCGCCTGCAGCGTCCGGGAGCGCCCTGGCGATCTCCGCGGTCACCACCGAGAACGACCGCACCGGCGGCGACCACACGGTCGGTACCTACCAGCGCAGCGGCGTGCCGTTACGGCCCCGCAGCCACGCCGAGGTCACCGCCCTGTTCGGTGACCTCGCCCGGGTCGATCCCGGTGTCGTCCCGGTCCACCACTGGCACCCCGACGAGATCGACCGTGCGACGGCCGACAGCGACGTCGCCATGTACGGCGGCGTCGCCCGCAAGGCCTGAACGCAACCGGGTGACCCGGCGGGCCGCAGTGCTCCGAGGAGGGCGGCTCCGAAGCCGACGATGCCGAAACCGCGGGCGACGCCCGTCTGCGGCCGGCCACCCCGGGCCAGACCGGCCAGCCAGGCGGCGCCGGCCCCCAGCACCGCCGGCGCTTACCGCGAGGAAGCGATCGCGCTGGCGCGGGCGGCCGCTCCGCCACGGTGAGAGGATCGCTGTATGGATCAGGAACAGCAGGCCAGGATTGCCGCCGGGACCGGGTTCTTCGCCGCGCTCGACCAGAGTGGGGGCAGCACACCCACGGCGCTGGAACACTACGGGGTTCCGGACTCGGCTTACCACACCGACGCCGAGATGTTCGACCTCATGCAGGCGTTCCGCGCCCGGATCATCGCGGCGCCCGCCTTCACCGGCGACCGGATCCTGGGCGCGATCCTGTTCGAGCAGACCATGGACCGTACGGTCGATGGCGCCGACACGCCCCGGTACCTGTGGGAACGCAAGCACGTGGTGCCGTTCGTGAAGGTCGACGAGGGACTCGCGGACGAGGCCGCGGGCGTACGGCTGATGAAGCCCTTCACGAAGCTGGACGGCCTTCTCGAGCGGGCGAACGGCAAAGGGGTGTTCGGCACGAAGATGCGGTCGTTCGTCAGCCGGGCCGACGCCGGCGGGATCGCGGCGATCCTCGACCAGCAGTTCGGGTACGGCGCGCAGATCCTCGGCGCCGGGCTGGTGCCGATCCTCGAGCCGGAGGTCGACATCCACAGTGACCAGAAACAGAAGGCCGAGGACCTGCTGAAGGAAGGCATCCTCGAGCGGCTGGGCGCGGTGCCGGACGGGCAGCAGGTCATGCTCAAGCTGTCCATCCCGACGGTGGACGACTTCTACGCCGACCTGATCGCCCACCCGAAGGTGCTGCGCGTCCTGGCCCTGTCCGGCGGCTACAGCCAGCAGGAGGCGGACGAGCGGCTGGCCCGCAACCACGGCCTGATCGCCAGCTTCTCCCGCGCGCTCACCCAGGACCTGAGCTACCAGCAGACGGACGCCGAGTTCGACCGCACCCTCGAGCAGGCCATCACCGACATCTACGCCGCCTCGGCCACCTGATGAGACTGTCCTTCTGGCCGGCGGCAAATCAGCCGTACGGCACGATTCTCCAGAATTGCCGGCACGCGGCCGAGACCGGGTGGGACGGGCTGTACATCGCCGACCACTTCATGCCCAACGCCGGGCCGGGGGTCGACCCGGCGGCGCCCGTGCTGGAGGCGGGTTCGCTGCTGCCGGCACTGGGCGCGGCGATACCGGGCATCCGGCTGGGGAGTCTGGTGTACGGGAACACGTACCGGCACCCGGCCGTGCTGGCCAACATGGCGGCTACTGTGGACCGGATCACCGGCGGGCGGTTCACGCTCGGGGTGGGCGCCGGGTGGCAGGTCAACGAGCACGAGCAGTACGGGATCGAGCTGCCCCGCACCAAGCAGCTGCTGGACCGGTTCGTCGAGGCGCTGCAGGTGCTCCGCGGGCTGCTCCGCGAGCCGTCGACCACCGTGCACGGTACGTACTACGACGTGACCGACGCCGTCTGCGAGCCCAAGCCGGTGCAGGATCCGCTGCCCATCCTGATCGGTGGCAGCGGCGAGAAGCGGATGCTGCGGATCGTGGCCGAGTACGCCGACGCCTGGAACGCGTGGGGGCGACCGGATCTGATCGCGCACAAGTCGGCCGTGCTGGACGAGCACTGCGCGGCGGCGGGCCGCGACCCGAAGGACATCGCCCGGACGGCGCAGGCCCTGGTCGTGCTGGACGGGCCGTTGCCGGAGGGGCGGCCGGCCATCGGCGGATCGATCCCGGCGCTGGCCGACGCGATCGCCGAGTACCGGGAGATCGGGCTGGACGAGCTGATCGTGCCCGATCGTCTCCTGCCGGACGGGCCGGCCCGTCCGGAGGCGATGGACACGATCCTCACCCTAGTGCGTCGCTGAGGATCGCCAGGCCACGGTCCAGCTCGCCGTCGGAGATCACCAGCGGCGGCAGGAAACGCAGCACGTTGCCGTACGTGCCGCAGGTCAGCACCAGCAGCCCGGCGGCGTGGCAGGCCTGGGCCACGGCGGCGGTCCGGGCCGCGTCCGGCACCGGGCCGGTACGGTCCGGACGAACCCGGCTCGACCAGCTCGACCGCCAGCATCGCGCCGCGGCCGCGGACCTCGCCGATCGCCGGGATCGGTCGGCCAGCGCCCAGCGCCGGGCACCATGCGCTCCTCGATCCGCCGGGCCGCCGCCGGCCAGGTCGAGCTCGCGCATGGTCTCGATGGCGGCCAGTGACGCCGCGCAGGCGATCGGGTTGCCGCCGTACGTGCCGCCCAGGCCGCCGGCGTGCACCGCGTCCATCAGGTCGGCCCGGCCCACGACGCCGGACAGCGGAAGCCCGCCGGCCATGCCCTTGGCCATGGTCACCAGGTCGGGCTCGACGCCCTCGTGCTCGCAGGCGAACCACGACCCGGTGCGGCAGAAGCCGGTCTGGATCTCGTCGGCGACGAACACCGCCCCGGCGCTCGCGGGTCCACGCCGCCAGCGCCGGCAGGAAACCGGGCGCGGGCACCACGAAGCCGCCCTCGCCCTGGATCGGCTCGATCAGCACGGCGGCCACGTTCTCCGCGCCGACCTGCTTGTGATGATGTCGATGGCCCGGATCGCCGCGTCCGGCCCGGACAGGCCGCCGTCGCGCAGCGGGTACGACATCGGCACCCGGTAGACCTCGCGGCGCGAACGGGCCGAACCGGTGCTTGTACGGCATGTTCTTCGCGGTCAGCGCCATGGTCAGGTTGGTCCGGCCGTGGTACGCGTGGTCGAACACGATGACCGCCGGCCGGCCGGTGGCGTGCCGGGCGATCTTGACCGCGTTCTCCACCGCCTCGGCGCCGGAGTTGAACAGGGCCGCGCGCTTCTCGAAGTCGCCGGGCGTCAGCGCGATCGAGCTGCTCGCAGACCGCGATGTACGACTCGTACGGCGCGACCATGAAGCAGGTGTGGGTGAACCGCTCGACCTGCTCCCGGACCGCCGCGACCACGCGCGGGGCCGAGTTGCCGACGCTGGCCACCGCGATCCCGGAGGCGAAGTCGATCCACTCGCGGCCGTCCACGTCGACCACCACGCCGCCGGCGGCGCTGTCCACGTAGGACGAGATGACCGAGCTGACGCCGCGGGCGACCGCGGCCGTCCGGCGCTTGTGCAGTTCCTCCGACGACATGAGTGTCACCCCTCGAGGCTGTGCATGACGTGCTTGATGCGGGTGTAGTCCTCCAGGCCGTACACGGAAAGGTCCTTGCCGTGCCCGGAGTGCTTGAACCCGCCGTGCGGCATCTCCGCGACCAGCGGGATGTGGCAGTTGACCCAGACGCAGCCGAAGTCCAGCCGCTGGGTCATCCGCATCGCCCGGGCGTGGTCCCGGGTCCACACCGACGACGCCAGGCCGTACTCGACGCCGTTGGCCCAGCGGACCGCCTCGTCCTCGTCGGTGAACCGCTGCACGGTGATGACCGGGCCGAACACCTCGTCCTGGATGATCTCGTCGGCCTGTTCGCAGCCCGGAGACGACGGTCGGGGAGTAGAAGTAGCCGCGGTCGCCGACCCGCCGGCCGCCCGCGTCGAGCTGGGCGTGGTCGGGCAGCCGGTCGAGGAAGCCGCGGACCCGGGACAGCTGGTTGGCGTTGTTCAGCGGGCCGTACAGCACGTCCTCGTCGTCGGGCGCGCCGGTCCTGGTGCCTTTCGGCCTGCTCGGTCAGCGCGGCCACGAAGTCGTAGTAGATGCCGCGGGCCGGCCAGCACCCGGGTCGCCGCGGTGCAGTCCTGGCCGGCGTTGAAGTAGCCCGCCGATCGGCGATCGCCTCGGCCGCCGCCGCCAGGTCGGCGTCGTCGAAGATCACCACCGGGGCCTTGCCGCCCAGCTCCAGGTGGGTGCGCTTGAGGTCGGTCGCGGCGGCGCGCGGCCACCTCCATGCCGGCCCGCACCGAGCCGGTGATCGACACCATGCTGCGGCGTCTGGTGGCGAGACCAGCGGCCGGCCGGTGTCCCGGTCGCCGGTGACCACGTTGAGCACGCCCGGCGGCAGGAACTCGGCGGCGATCTCGGCCAGCATGATCGTGGTGACCGGGGTGGTGTCGGACGGCTTGAGCACCACCGTGTTGCCGGCCGCGATCGCCGGCGCGAGCTTCCAGACCGCCATCATCAGCGGGTAGTTCCACGGGCGTGACCTGGGCGCACACGCCGATCGGCTCGCGCCGGACGTAGCTCTCGTAGCCGGCCAGGTACTCGCCCGGCGGACCGGCCCTCGAGCAGCCGGGCGGCGCCGGCGAAGAACCGGATCTGGTCGATCGGCCGGCGGCAGTTCCTCGCTCGCGGTCAGCGCCGAGCGGCTTGCCGGTGTTCTGCGACTCGGCCGCGACCAGTTCGTCGGTACGGGCCTCGACGGCGTCGGCGAACTTGAGCAGCGCCCGCTGCCGCTCGCTCGGGGTGGTGTCGCGCCACTTCTCGAACGCGGTCGCGGCCGCCGCCATCGCCCGGTCGACGTCGGCCGCGCCGGAGACCGGGGCGGCGGCGAACACCTCGCCGGTGGACGGGTCGATGAGGTCCGCGTACCGGCCGTCGGCCGGCTCGGCGGCCGCGCCGTCGATGAAGTTGTGCAGCACGCTCTTGGACGTCATCGGGCCTCCTGCTGGGGTATCCACGCTTCGCAGCGACATCTTTCCACCGGATCCGTGGCGACGACAGCCTCAGGCCGCTGTTTCCGTGTCAGCGTGCGCTCATGAGCTCGCTGAACAGCTGCTCCCAGGATGCCCGGACCACCGGCATGGAGAAGGCGGCGCTGGACGCGCGGGCCGCGGCGCCGATGGCCCGGCGCCGGTCCGGGTCGTCGATGAGGGCACAGATTCCGGCGGCCAGCGCCGCGGCATCCTCCGGCGGGACGAGCAGGCCGTTGGCTTCATGATCGATGACCTCGGCCGGGCCGGTCGGGCAGTCGAACGACACCGGCGGCAGCCCGGCCGTCATGGCCTCCAGCAGCACCATCGGCAGCCCTTCCGCGCGGGAGCTGAGCACGTACACCGACGCCTCGCTGAACACCCGGTCCAGTTCCCGGGAGGCGCCGCGCAAGGAGGCTTTCCCGGCCAGTCCGAGCGCTCCGATGCGGTCCTCCAGCCGTTGCTGCCAGTCGCCGGTGCCGTAGATGTCGAGCCGCCAGTCCGGGTGCCGGGTGAGCACCGTCGCGTACGCGTCCAGCAGCAGGTCGAAGCCCTTCTGCCGGCCCAGCCGCCCGGCGGCGACCAGCACCTTCGCGTCCAGCGCGGCCGGTGGGTGCGGCCACGGCGGGATGCCGTTGGGGATCCGGGCCAGCCGTACCGGGGCGCCGGTGGCCCGCCACTCGGAGAGATCGTGCCCGGTCAGCACGGTGACCGCGTCCAGCCGCGGGTACGCCTTGACGATCGCGGCGCGCAGCCCGGCCGGGTAGGACGCCAGGTTCATGTGGTCCTGGGCGACCCGCACCAGGCGGCCGGGGGCGAAGTACGCGGAGAGCAGGTTCAGCGCCGGCCGGGTGGTCACCAGGATCCCGTCCCGCTGCCGCCGGAAGTACCGGACGACGGCCGCGTCGACGGCCGGTTCCCACCGCCGGTACGGGTAGTCGTGCCGGTGCGGGAACGGGTTGCGGATCCGGCGTGTCCCGGTGCGCCCGGGCCGGGTGCCGTCCGCCCGCCGGCCGGTCAGCGGGACCAGCCGGACCCGCGGGTCGATCGCGAAGGCGGGCTCGTCCCGGGTCCGGAACACGCTGGCGATCTCCACGTCGTGCTCGGCGCACAGCGCGTTGGCCTGGTTGATGACGGTCCGGATGGTGCCGCCGGCGCCGTACGCGGTGTGCAGGACATATCGGATTTTCACCGCCATACGGTAACGGGCCGGGTTACGCGGCCAGCGCCGCGTATCGGCCGCCGTCGGCCAGCAGCGACTCGTGGTCGCCGGCTTCGAGGATCCGGCCGTGGTCGATCACCACGATCTGGTCGGCGTCGCGCACGGTGGACAGCCGGTGCGCGATGGTGATCGTCGTCCGGCCGCGGGACAGCTCGTCGAACGCCCGCTGCACGGCCCGTTCGGTCTCGGTGTCGAGGGCGCTGGTGGCCTCGTCCAGGACCAGGATCCGCGGGTCGCGCAGCAACGTGCGGGCGATCGCGATCCGCTGCTTCTCGCCGCCGGAGAACCGGTGGCCGCGCGAGCCGACCATGGTGTCGTACCCGTCGGGCAGGCTGATGATCAGGTCGTGGATCTGCGCGGCGCGGGCGGCCGCCTCCAGCTGCGCGTCGGTGGCCTCCGGCCGTACGTACCGCAGGTTCTCCCGGACCGTCGTGTGCAGCAGGTATGTCTCCTGGCTGACCACGCCGACGATGCTCGCCAGGTCGGTCAGGCGCAGGTCACGGATGTCGGTGCCGTCGATGGTGATGCGGCCGGAGTCCGGGTCGTACAGCCGGGCGATCAGCGCCGCGATGGTGCTCTTGCCGGATCCGGTCTCGCCGACCAGCGCCAGCGAGGTGCCGGCCGGGACGTCCAGGTCGACGCCGGACAGCGCCGGCGTGGGCGAGCCGGAGTAGGTGAAGCCGACGTTCTCCAGCCGCAGGTGACCCCGTGGCCGGCCGATCTCAACGGGATCGACCGGGTCGGCGACCTCGATCGGCAGGTCGAGGTACTCGAAGATCCGCGCGAACAGCGCCAGCGAACTGGTCAGCTGGACGCCCACGTTGAGCAGCCCGAGCAGCGGCCGGAACAGCCCAGCCTGCAGGCCGGTGAACGCGACCAGGGTGCCGATGCTCATCGTGCCGGAGGTGACCGGCAGGCCCGCGGCCAGGTACAGAATCGCCGGGATGGCGGCGAACAGGATGCTCATGGCGGCCATCCGCCAGCGGCCGGCCAGCTCGGAGCGCAGCTCGAGATCGATCAGGCGCGTCGACGAGCGGGTGAAACGGTCGATCAGCGTGGCGCCGGTGCCCATGGTCTTGGCCAGCTGCACGCCGCTGATCGACAGGCCCTCCTCGATGGTCACATTGAGGTCGGCCAGCTCGCGCTGGCGCTGGGCGGTGATCTCGCGGCGCATGTGCGCGACCCGGCGGGTCAGCCAGATCGCCGGCGGGAGCACGACCAGCGAGACCAGGGAGAGCCGCCAGGACAACGCGGCCATGGCGACCGCGGTGGCGACCACCGTGGTCAGGTTGGCCGCGATGGACGTCGCGGTCGAGGTGACCACGGATTCCATGCCGCCGATGTCGTTGGTGATGCGCGACTGCACCTCGCCGGTCCGCGTGCGGGTGAAGAACCCGACGGACAGTCGCTGCAGGTGGGTGAACACGTCGGTGCGCAGCCGGTGCATGACCTTCTGGCCGACGGTGGTGGAGATCCAGGTCTGGACGACGCCCAGAGCCGAGGTGACGGCGGCGACGGCGACCATGCCGGCGACCAGAGCGATCAGCAGGCGGACGTTCTGGTGGGGGAGCGCGACGTCGATGACCTCGCGCAGCAGGAACGGCGATGCCATCGAGACGATCGACGACACCACGATGATCGCGGTGACGACCGCGAGCGGGATGCGGTGGGTGGTGAACAGCTGCCCGATGCGCCGCAGCGACACGTCGCGGGCCTGGGCTTTCTCTTCTTCGGACGCGCGCTTCGGCGCGGCACCTCTGGGCATAGAACCTCCAAGTCAATTGCTGAGGTTACCTCAACATGAGGCTGCAACCCTAATCGCTGCTACGGTATTCCCCGTGGCCGACCTTCCCGATCTGGAGAACCTGCCGGAGGCGTTCTGGGCCGTCGCGCGCCGGCTCCGGCACGGATTCCGGGACGTCCTCGCCCCGTGGGAGGTGACGCCGTCGCAGTCGCGGGCCCTGGGCGTCCTGATGAACCAGGGCGGCCTGCGGCTGAGCGAGCTCGCCGAGCACCTGCGCATCGCCGCGCGCTCGGCCACCGAGGTGGTCGACGATCTGCAGAGCCGTGACCTGGTCGAACGGCACCCGGACCCGGCCGACCGGCGGGCCATCCTGGTCACGCTGACCGCGAAAGGCGCCGCCGCCGGCGCGGCCATCGCCGACGCCCGGGCGCAGGCGTCACACGACTTCTTCGCCACCCTCACCGAGCCCGACCGGGCCGAGCTGGCGCGCATCCTGCAGCGGCTGCTCAGCGGAACCGGCTCCTGACTGGTCGAAGTGGACGAGGGCCGGCCACGCGGCGGTCCAGCCGCCGGCTCAGGTTGAGGTGCAGAAATGCTCGAGCCAGCTGATCGGCTGGTTGGGATAATTCGGCATGGCATTACTCGGGAAAGCCGGCTGAACGAAAACTGGAAGTCGCCGATTCAGGCGTCGGCCCCCACAAGATCGGCGGTCGCCTGCCACAGCTCTTTGGCGACGGCCGGATTGAGGGCCGCCCGGCCGGGCTTGCGGATCAGTGGGTAGCCCGTGAAGCTGAATAAGCCGTCGGGCCCGATGTATGCGTTGCCGGGGACATCCTGCGTGGCCGCATACAGCAGCGGTAGCGCTCCGTGTTCGACGTCCTGGACCAGCAACGGGAGCCGGTTGACGAATCCCAGATTTGAGTGGGTGACCAATCCGGTACGGGCGACGCCGGGGTGGGCGATGATGGAGCGGAGGCGACTACCTGCGTCGGTGAGGCGGCGCTGCAGTTCCAGCGAGAAGAGTACGACGGCGAGCTTGGACGACTCGTAGACGGCCAACCCGTTGTACTTGCGAGCGCGCCAGTCGAGGTCGTCAAGATTCAGCTTGGCGAATCGGTGCAGCTGACTGGACACCGTCACCACGCGGTCGCTCAGCCGGGGCAGGAGCAGGTTGGTGAGCAGGAACGGCCCGAAATAATTCGTCGCGGTTTGTACGTCGAGGCCCTGCGCGGTCCGCGCGGCTGGGATGTCCATCACTCCGGCGTTGTTGATGAGGATGTCGATGTCACCGGTATACGTCTGCGCGAATGCGCGTACCGAGTTCAAATCGGCGACATCGAGGTGCCGGAATTCGAAGTCACCTCGCATATCGGCGGTCGCCCGGCGCGCCTTGTCGACGTTACGCACGGCCAGGGCCACATGGGCCCCCGCCCGGGCCAGTTCCCGGGCGGTCACCAGTCCGATCCCCCCGCCGGCGCCGGTGATGACGACCGTTCTGCCGGTCATGTCCAGGAGCTCTTCCGCAGTCCATTTGGCCATGACAAACTCCTGGAATGTATAGGCGTACCCATGTTCCTGTCCTCATCCAGTAGAAGGGGCATGTGCCGGCGGATGAAGGACCGGCACAGCCGCTGAATGGCAGGGCGTGGCTGACACGATCACTCTGGCGGACCATGGGATTGACGCATACGGCATTTCAAGGCGGGGAGTCCGGCGGTGGACACGACTTTGGATCGCGATGGACTCGCCACCTTCCTGCGTGCCCGCCGGGAGTCCCTGCAGCCCGAGGACGTCGGCTTGCGCCGCGGCGCCCGCCGGCGGACCAGCGGGCTGCGACGCGAGGAAGTTGCCGAGCTGTGTGACATGTCGGCCGACTACCTTGCCCGGCTGGAACGCGGCAGTGGATCGCAGCCGTCGCAGCAGATGGCCGCGGCCATTGCCCGGGGTCTACGCCTGACCCCGGACGAACGTGACCACCTGCTTCTTCTGTCCGGGCACCGGGTGCAGGCACGGCAGCTGCGCGATGCGCACATCAGTCCCGGGCTGCTGCGTGTCATGGACCGGCTCCAGGACACCCCGGCGCAGGTGATGGGTCCGGCCGGCGAGACGCTGCAGCAGACGCCGCCCGCCGTGGCCCTGCTCGGTGACGAAACTCATTACACCGGCCCGGCACGTAGTGCCCTTTATCGTTGGTTCTCCGATCCCACCGCGCGCGATCGTTACCTGCCCGAGGACCACCAGCTGCATAGCCGTGTCGCCGTCGCCATCCTGCGTGCCTCCGTCACCGGGCAAGGTCCGGGGTCATCGGCCGCCTCGTTGGTGACCGAGTTGCGCCATAATGCGGAGTTCACTGAGCTGTGGAACCGCCACGAAGTGGGACTGCGGTGGAGCAACGCCAAACGCTTCGTGCATCCCGACGTCGGGCGCATCGACCTGTACTGCCAGACACTGCTCGACCCTGATGAGGGCCAGTCACTGCTCATCTTCACCGCCACGCCTGGCACCGAGAGCCATGAGAAGCTCGCCTTACTCACCGTGCTCGGCAGCGACACATTCACCGGCTCCTGACGACGCCATTCCGCGAGGAGGTCGCGAAAAGAAAGCCGCCGGCCTCGCGGCTGATCGGCCGTTCATCCTCCGCGGTGGGAAAGGTCCTGCATGAGATCCGAGGCGCGAACGAAGTACGTGAGAAAAGCTGCCTCTGTTCTGGGGCACCAGTTCAGTCGCTCGTAGCATGTGATCTTGTTGTTCTGGTGGGACTGGATTCTCGCCGTAGCCCGATCCGGTCCTTTCATCATTCAGTTCTGTTCTTGTTGCCCTGAGTCCGAAACACGTAACCTGTCGTGGTGGCAGATTCCTCCGCCCTCGTTGTGGCCCACGGGCTGACCAAGGTGTACGCAGGAGCGCCACCGCTCACCGCGGTGGCCGGCATCGACTTCGTCGTTCAGCGCGGTGAGGTGTTCGGCTTTCTCGGTCCCAACGGCGCCGGCAAGTCCAGCACGATGCGCATGATCGGCTGTGTGACGCCCCCGAGCGGCGGAGAGCTGACGATCCTCGGCCGGAACGCGGCCCGCGACCGCCGAGCGATCAAGGCCCGTATCGGGTCTGTCCCGCAGGACGACACACTGGACACCGAGCTGACCGTCGAGGAGAACGTGCTCATCTACGGCCGCTACTTCGGCATCCCGCGCGCCGTGATCCGGGAACGGACCAGCCGGTTGCTCAATTTCGTCCGGCTCTCCGACAAACGTGCCGCCCGCGTACAGGATCTCTCCGGTGGCATGCGCCGACGGCTGACGATCGCGCGGTCCTTGGTCAACGAGCCGGATCTGCTGCTGCTCGACGAGCCGACCACGGGGCTCGACCCGCAGGCCAGGCATCTGTTGTGGGAGAGGCTGTTCCAGCTCAAGCAGGACGGTGTCACGCTGATCCTCACCACGCATTACATGGACGAGGCCGAGCAGTTGTGTGACCGGCTCGCGGTGATGGACGGCGGCCTGATCGTCGCACATGGATCGCCGGCCGAACTGATCGAGCGGTACGTCAGCCGGGAGGTCCTGGAACTGCGTTTCCCGGCCGATACGCGGGATTCGAGCGCGGAGAAGGCCCAGGGCGTCGGAGATCGGGTCGAGACGCTGCCCGACCGGTTGCTCTGCTACAGCTCGGACGGCGAGGCAACGCTGGACGAGGTACGCCGCCGCGGCCTGGACCCGATGACCGCGCTGGTGCGCCGTTCGGGCCTGGAGGACGTGTTCCTCCACCTCACCGGCCGGACGCTGGTCGAATGAGCACCGCCGACAGCCTGCTGCGGATCCCGGCCGCGCGTCAGGTCGCGTACCTGTGGAGGCAGTATCGGCGCACCTGGCGCGGCACTATCGTGATCAGTATTGCGAACCCGCTACTGTTCGTGGCCGCGCTGGGCTTCGGTCTGGGCCGGCTGATCGACGAGCGTAACAGTGCCTACCTGCACGGCGCGTCCTACCTGGGCTTCGTGGGCCCCGGGTTGGTGGCGGCGTCGGCGATGCAGCTCGGCGTCATCAACGCGACCGGCCCGGTGTTGCAGGCGTCGCGGGTCGGCGGCAACTACCGTGCGGCGGTGACCACCCCGATGGAACCGGTCGACCTGCTCGCCGGGCATCTGGTCTTCACGGCGTTCCGGCTACTGACGGCTTCCGCGGCGATCGTGCTCGTGCTACTGGTGTTCAGGTCCGTCGAGCCCGGACAGGCGCCGATGCTGTTGACCGCGGCCGTGCTCACCGGGATGGCGTTCGCGGCGCCGATCTCCGCGTACGCCGTCACGGTGGATCGCCCGGCCCGGCTGAGCGCGTTGTTCCGGTTCGTGATCATGCCGCTTTACATGTTTTCCGGCACGTTCTTCCCGACCGGGCAGTTGCCCGTCTGGCTGCAACGGCTTGTCTGGATCAGTCCACTGTGGCACGGCACCGAGCTCTGCCGCGGCTCCGGTCCGACAATCGTGCACCTGTCCGTTCTGGTGGCGCTGATCGGAGGCGGGTCGCTGGCCGCCGCGCGCACCTACACCCACCGGCTCGCCGCATGAACGCCGCCGTGCTCGTCGAGCGCAACCTGATGATCTACAAGCACACCTGGTACGTACTGCTCGCCGAGATCTTCGAGCCGTTGCTCTACCTGCTCTCCTTCGGCGTCGGTATCGGCGCGCTGGTGGGCACGGTGGCGGGTTCACCGACCGGAGGCGCGGTCCGGTACGCGGCGTTCGTAGCACCGGCGCTGCTCGCCACCGCGGCGATGAACGCCGCCATGAACGAGACGACCTTCACGATGTACGGAAAGCTGAACACCGACCGGACGTACGAGTCGATGCTGGCCACCCCGTTGTCGGAGCGCGACGTCGCGCTCGGCGAGATCATCTGGGCGGTGCTGCGCGGCACCATCGTCAGCATCGCCTTCCTGGCCGTGATCGCGGCGCTCGGCCTCGTCCGTTCACCATGGGCGATTCTCGTCGTGCCGGGCGCCGCGCTGATCGGCTATGCCTTCGCCACCGCCGGGGTCGTGGTGGTGACATTGCTGCGGAGCTGGCAGGACATGCAGTACATCCAGCTCGTCATGCTGCCGATGTTCCTGTTCGCGACGACGTTCTACCCGCTGTCGGTCTACCCCCGGCCGATCCAGGTGCTCGTACAGTGGCTGCCGCTCTACCAGGCCATCGAACTGCTGCGGAACCCCGCGCTCGGCGTGTTGTCGGCCCACGTCCTTGTCGCGCTGCTGTATCTGGCCGCGATGGGCACCATCTGCCTATGGGTGGCGGTACGCCGGTTGGGCGCCACGCTTGCCCGGTAACCGGCCGGTCAGCTCAACCGGGCCTGGATGATCGATTCCAAGGGATGCGGTTCAGCGAGCCGTCGGCGACGACGCCGGCCGCGGCGGTGACCACCGTCAGCAGACCGGCCGCGTAGTAGGCCTTGCCGCCGGTGGCGATCGTCAGCACGAGCATCGCCAGGTACGCGTATCCGAAGGCGCGGGCCCGGTGGCGCACCAGGTGGACCAGGCCGGCGATCAGGAAGGGCGCCACGAACACCGCTGATCGCCACCAGCAGCGCGCCGGCCACCGGCCACTCCGGACGGATTCGGTGCACGCTGCAGGCTATCCGCGGTACCGATCGAAATGCACGACCTCCTCCAGCGGCTTGCGCTTCGGCTGCGGGCGGCGTCCCGCCGGCGCTGTTCGCCCGACGCCGGCTAACTCTTGGCGATCCAGTCCGGGTGGTCGGTCAGCCAGGTCGCGATGGTGTCGGATTTGACCGCCCGCAGCATGTCCATGCTGTCCGGGCTGAGCTTCTCGAAGCTCTGACCGCCGATGATCTCGCTGTTGAAGGCGCCGTTGTTGGTCTTGACGGTGATCAGTTCGCTCGGGTTGAGGTTGCGCATCGCGAACGCCCAGTCCTCGAGCGAGATTCCGCCGTCGTCGACCGTCATCGTCTTGCCGACCGCGGTCAGCAGGCCGGGCAGCTTGGTCGGCGAGCCGAGCCCGCTGTGCACCGCCTGCTGCAGGACCGCCTTGAGGAACTGCTGCTGGTGCCGCTGCCGGCCGTAGTCGGCATCCTTGTTGGCGAGCAGGTCGCGCTGCCGGACGAAGTCGAGCGCCTGGCTCGGGGTGAGGCAGTGGTTGCCTTTGGTGTACTTCTGCGCCGTGACGCCGTACACCTTGTGGATCGGCAGGCCGGTGTTCGGGTTCAGCACGTACGGCGCCTTCAGGTTGCCGTCCTTGTCGTAGCCGACGTGGATGGAGGTGGTGTCCTCGTCCACGTACATGCAGACCTTGCCGAGAACCTGGACGACCTGTTTGAAGCCGGTGAAGTCGATCAGTGCGCCGGCGTCCGGGGTGATCCCGGTGAGCTCCTTGACGGTCAGCGCCAGCAGCTCGAAACCGTGCGTGATGGCGGCGTTGCCGGTGAGTCCCTGGCTGCCGAAGGCGAACGCGGCGTTGATCTTGGTGCTGCCGCCGTTCCAGCGCTGCTTGCCGTTGAAGTACGGCGGGATGTGCACGTAACTGTCCCGCGGGATGGAGATCAGGTAGCCGGTCGAGTGGTCCGCCGGGATGTGCAGGATCATGATCGAGTCGGAGCGGGTCAGCTGACTCGGATTCTGGCCGGGCCGGGTGTCCAGCCCCACCAGCAGGATGTTCTTGACTCCGGTGACCTGGGCGTGCTGCCGCTCGGTCCCGGAGCGGACCGTGCCCAGCAGGTCTGCCTTGGCGACCGAGTGGGTCGCCGTCGTCGCCGCCACCTTGATCGCCGCCACCGAACCGCCGCCGGTGACCAGCAGGAGGGCTCCGAGCAGGACGCACCAGAACGCCCAGCGGGGCGCTTTTCGTCTCGTCCGGGCAGTTCGCGGCACTGTTCTCTCCTCGTCGCGCGGTGGGCCTCAACTTATAGACGGTCACCGCCGCCACAAAGATTGCCCTGTGGCGATGGGAACTTCCTGAGTACCGCATTCGCGAGTCAGTTCACTCCCGGTTTCGTGCCGCGCCGGGATACTAACGCCCGGGAACGCGAATCCACTGCCCTACCGCCGGAAGTCCAGGTGACACCCAGCTTCGGTGCGGAGGTTCGCACTGATGCGAACCATTCGACTCCGCCGCGTAGCGGCCGCTCTCATGATCGCCGGTGCGGCCAAGATCACACCCTCCGCCCGGTCGTGCCGTCATCGAGCTGCTTGCCGCTGCCGTGTTCGTGCGCGCGCGGTTGCCGGCTTCCGTGCGCAGTTGCATAATCGTGTTATGCAAACCGGTGAGTCCACCCTGGTCTCGGTGCTGGAGGAAGTCACCCGCCTGGTCCGACGGCTGGCCACCTTCGGCGACCTGAGCCTCACCGCGGCGATGGTGCTGGCCCGGCTTGACCGGGAAGGCCCGGTCCGGCTGACCGAGCTCGCGGTCAGCGAGGGTCTGTCCCAGCCGGGCATGACCCAGTTGGTCACCCGGCTCGAGCGCGACGGCCTGGTGTGCCGGCAGGCCAGCGCCGGAGACCGCCGCGGCGTGCTGGTCGCCGTCACCGAGGCCGGGGCGACGCTCGTCGCGTCCCGCCGGGCCGAACGCGCCGCCGCCCTGAGCCGGCTGATGAGCCGCCTCGACGGCGGTGACCGGGCGGCCATCACCGCCGCCCTTCCCGCACTCTCCCGGCTGGCGGACACAGCCCGGACCGCATCACCGACGGAGAACAGCCGATGACCGCAACCGCCCATGCCCCCGTGAAGTCGAACCCGTTCAAGCAGCCCCGCGCCGTCTGGGCGGTGGCCTTCGCCTGTGTCATCTCGTTCATGGGCATCGGCCTGGTCGACCCCATCCTGCCCGCGCTCGCGTCCAGCCTGCACGCCACCCCGAGCCAGGTGTCGCTGTTGTTCACCAGTTACCTGGTGGTCACCGCGGTGGCCATGCTGGTGGTGGGCTGGGTGTCCAGCCGGTTCGGGGCCAAGCGCACGCTGATCATCGGGCTGAGCATCATCGTCGTCTTCTCCGCGCTGGCCGGCACGTCCGGGTCGATCGGCGGCATCGTCGGCTTCCGGGCCGGCTGGGGCCTGGGCAACGCGCTGTTCATCGCGACCAGCCTGGCCGTCATCGTCGCGTCGGCCACCGGCGGCTTCGCCGGCGCCATCATCCTGTACGAGACCGCGCTCGGCCTCGGCATCGCGGTCGGCCCGCTGCTGGGCGGTGAGCTCGGCAGCATCAGCTGGCGCGGCCCGTTCTTCGGCGTCGCCGTGCTGATGTTCATCGCGCTGGTCGCCACCGTCCTGTTCGTCCCGGCCCTGCCGAAGCCGGCGCACACCACCTCGCTGGCCGCGCCGCTCCAGGCGCTGCGGCACCGCGGGCTGCTCACCATGGGCCTGACCGCGCTGCTCTACAACTGGGGCTTCTTCACCATGCTGGGGTACGCGCCGTACCCGATGAAGCTGGACGCGCACAAGCTCGGCCTGGTGTTCACCGGCTGGGGCCTGCTGGTGGCCGCCTTCAGCGTGTTCTTCGCGCCCCGGTTGCAGGCCCGGTTCGGCACGGCCAAGACGTTGTACGTCAACCTGTTCGCGCTCGGCATCCTGATGTCGGTGATCGCCGCCGGGGTCAGGACGCCCGCCGCGGTCATCGTCGCGGTCATCCTGTCCGGCGCCTTCATCGGCATCAACAACACGCTGACCACCCAGGCGGTCATGCTGGTGTCGCCGGTCGAGCGGCCGGTGGCGTCCTCGGCGTACGGCTTCGTGCGGTTCATCGGCGGCGGACTGGCACCGTTCGCGGCGGGCAAGCTGGCCGACGCGACCAACCTGAGCGTTCCGTTCTACCTCGGCGGCGCCACCTTCGTGCTGGCCATCTTCGTGTTGGCGACCGGGCACAAGCTGCTGGGCGCGGCCGAGGCCGGTCTGGGCGAGGGCGACCCGGTCACCCCGCACCTGGAACCGGTCGGCCCGGTCGCCGCGGCCGGCGCCCGCCCGGTCGTCGTCGCGGTGGGCGCCGGCGCCGGCGCCGACGAGGTGGTCGACGCGGCCGCCGCGATCGCCCGTGACCTGGACGCGCCGCTGGAGGTGGTCCGGGTCCGGGAAACGGTGGTGATCGAAGAACTGGCCATCGATCCCGAGGACACCGAGTCGGCCCGCGATGCGGTCGCCGGACAGCTCGGCCGGCTGGCCGGGCAGGGCATCACCGCGACCGGGCAGATCCTCACCAGCGTCGGTGACCACGCCTCGGCCGGCCGGGTGCTGGCCGCGCACGCGGCCGACGTGCAGGCCCGGACCGTCGCGGTCGGACGGTCGCCACGCGGACCGGTGGCCCAGTTCGCCGACGGCAGCTTCACCGCCGCGCTGACCCGCGCCGCAGCCGGTACGGTCGTCCTGGTGGACCCCGAGCAGGAACCGTACGAGCTCACCGCCCAGTCGCTGGCCGCTCTCCGCGATCCCGGCTGACCGATGCGCTCTGGCCGGTTCGAGCTGGGCCGGGACGGCCCGAGCACGCTCGTCGTGGGCGTCGACGGGACGCCCACCTCGCTGCGCGCGGCCGCGTACGCCGCCGGGCTGGCCCGCCGCGAACACACCCGGCTGATCGTCGTCTACGCCCGGAAACAGCCGGCCGCGTTCGTCTCGATCGCCGACCACGCCGGACTGGCGGCCAAGGAGGCGATAGACGCCCAGGACGAGGTCGAGAACCAGTTGCGCGAGGCGCTGCGCACCCGGCAGTGGGACATCGACGCCCACCTGGTGGTGCGGTTCGGCGACCCGCTCACCGTGCTGATGGAGGTGGCCGAGGAGGTACGGGCGGACGCGCTCATCGTCGGCTCCTCGGCCGGCATCGGGCATCGGATCACCGGCTCGCTGGCGATCAAACTGGTGAAGACGGGCCGCTGGCCGGTGACGGTCGTACCCTGATCGGCGTGGAGCTCGAGTTCAGCGGGGTGATCGTCGAGTGGCGCGGGCCGGCGCCCTACCTGTTCGTGCCGGTGCCCGAGCCCGAGTGCGCCGCGATCGAGTCGGTGTCGAAGACCGTCACGTACGGCTGGGGGGTCATTCCGGTGGCGGCCCGGATCGGCGCGACGCAGTTCACCACCTCGTTGTTCCCGCGCCACGGCGGCTACCTGGTGCCGGTCAAGGCGAAGGTGCAGCGGGCCGAGGACGTGGACGTGGGGGACACCGTGACCGTCCGCCTCAGCATCGACGCCTGAAAACGTTCCGAGAAAGTTCGGCGGATGTGTCGATCCGCGCCGGGGTCGTTCGGCGGAGTGGGTGAAGGCAACCGAACGACACCAGGAGTATTCGTCATGGGTCACATCAAAGCCGGTCTGTTCATCTCCCTCGACGGCGTCATCGAGGCACCTCAGACCTGGCACTTTCCGTACTTCGACGACCAGATGGGCGCCGCCGTCGGTGCGCTGATGGGCGGCAACGACGCCACCCTGCTGGGCCGCGTCACGTACGACGAGTTCGCCGCGTTCTGGCCGTCGGCCGACCCGGCCGACCCGATGACCAAGGCCATGAACAGCGGCCGCAAGTACGTCGTCTCGGCCACCCGGACCGGCGCCGAGTGGGAGAACTCGACGGTGATCGGCACTGTCCGAGCTGGCCTCCCTCAAGGAGACGACCAAGCTGGGCGTCACCGGCAGCGCCGCCGTGGTGCGCTCGCTGCTCGAACTCGGCCTCGTCGACGAACTGCACCTGCTCGTCCACCCGATCGTGGTCGGGCACGGCAAGAAGCTGTTCACCGACGGCGCGACCGTCCCGCTCGCGCTCGTCTCGTCGGATACCTTCAGCTCCGGCGTGGTCCACCTCGTCTACGATCGCCCCGCCGCGAAGTGAGGCCGACGTGCGCTACATGCTGATGCACTACGAGACGCAGGACAACGAGGACGGCATCCCGCCGTCGCCGGAGCAGATGCCGCCATCGGCGAGTACATGCAGGAGATGGCCATGTCGGGCGTGTTCCTGGCGGGCGAGGGGGTCTCGTCCAGTCGCAACGGCGCCCGGGTGGAGGTCGAGGGCGGGGCGGTGCGCGTCATCGACGGCCCGTTCGCCGAGGCCAAGGAGCTGATCGCCGGGTTCGCCATCCTCGAGGTGGAGTCGCTGGCCGAGGCGGTCGAGCACGCGCGGAAGTTCGCGCTGCTGGTCGGCACCGGGCGGGTCGACATCCGCAAGGTGGTCGAGTTCGAGGACCTGCCGCAGGCATGAACCTCGACCAGCGGGTGGCGGCGGTGTGGCGGGTCGAATCGCCCCGCCTCATCGGCCGCCTCACCCGGCTGGTCGGCGATCTGGGCGAGGCCGAGGAGCTCGCCCAGGACGTGTTCGTCACGGCGATCGAGAAGTGGCGTACGGACGGCGTGCCCGACGATCCTGGTGCGCTGGCTGGCCACCACCGCCCGCTTCCTCGCGATCGACCATCTCCGGCGCCGCGACACCGCGCGGGGCAAGTACTCGGCTCGTGGCGGCGGCGTCAGCCGGAGACGCTGGAGCAGGAACTCGACGGCGATCTGGCCGACGATCTTCTCGGACTGATCTTCATGGCCTGCCACCCGATCCTGTCGCCGGACGCGCGCTCGGCACTCACCCTGAAGCTGGTCTGCGGGCTGTCCACCGAGGACGTGGCCCGGGCGTTCCTGGTGCCGGAGGCCACCATCGCCCAGCGCGTGATCCGGGCCCGGCGCACGCTGGCGGCGGCCAGGGTCCGGTTCGAGCTGCCTCCGGCGCCGGACCGGCCGGCCCGGCTCGACGCCGTCCGGGAGGTCGTCTACCTGGTCTTCAACGAGGGGTACGCGGCCACCACCGGCAGCGACTGGTTCCGCGGCGACCTGTGCGCGGAGGCGCTGCGCCTGGGCCGGATGCTGGCCGCGCTGACCCCTTCCGATCCCGAGACGCTCGGTCTGCTGGCACTGATCGAGCTGCAGGCGTCCCGGCTGCGGGCCCGGACCGCGTCCGACGGCACGCCCGTGCTGCTGCTCGATCAGGATCGTTCCCGCTGGGACCGGCTGCTGATCCAGCGCGGGCTGGCCAACCTCGACCGGATCGGCCGCCTCGGCGGCACGGTCGGCAACTACGCGCTGCAGGCCGCGATCGCCGCCTGCCACGCCCGGGCCCGTACGGCCGCGGAGACCGACTGGGTGCGGATCACCGCGCTCTACGACGGACTGGCCCGGATCAGCCCGTCCCCGGTGGTCGAGCTCAACCGCGGGGTGGCGACGGCGCGGGCGTTCGGGCCGCAGGCCGGGCTGGAGATCGTCCGGCCGCTCTTCGACGTCCCGGCCCTGCGCGGCTACCACCTTCTGTCGGCCGTCGCCGGTGATCTGCTGTGCCGATCGGGGGAGCACGAGAGGGCGCGCGAGCATTTCCTGCGCGCGGTCCAGATGACCGGCAATGCCGCCGAGCGGACGACCATGCAGCGTCGCGCGACCGCCTGTGCGGCCGGACATCCGCACACGTTCGAGCACAGGTGACCGGATGTTGACTTGATCGACCAGCGGGCGTAGCTTCCGCCTAAAGGTCGACCTGCGTCGATGTCTGTCGTGCGGCCGCCGCGCAGACTGCTCCACCACCCACCGAGGAGCTTCATCCCGCATGCGCAGACATCGTTCACCACTGCTCATTGTCGGTGCGGCCATCGCACTGGTCATCGGGCTGATCGCCGGCCTTCCCGGCACGGCCAGCGCGGCCGAGATTCTTCCCTGCGACATCTACGCCTCCGGCGGCACCCCGTGCGTCGCCGCCCACTCGACCGTCCGGGCGCTGTTCGGCTCCTACAGCGGCCGTCTCTACCAAGTGACCCGCGCGTCCGACGGCGCCTCCCACGACGTCGGCACGCTGACCGCCGGCGGCTACGTCAACGCGGGTGACCACGACGCGTTCTGCAACGGCACCACGTGCCGGATCACCCGGATCTACGACCAGACCACCCGGCACAACGACCTGTCCATCGGCCCCGACGGCGGCGCCGGCGCGGGTGACCGCGGCGCCGACGCGAGCGAGATCGCGATCACCGCCGGCGGCCACAAGGCGTACGGCGTCTGGGTGTCGCCCGGTGTCGGCTACCGCTACACCGGCGTCGCGTCCGGCGTGGCCGTCAACGGGCAGCCCGAGGGCGTCTACATGGTGGCCAGCGGCACGCATGTCGGCTCGGACTGCTGCTTCGACTACGGCAACGCCGAGTCCACCCCGAACGACACCGGCAACGGCCACATGGACGCGGTCAGCATCGCCACCACGTGCTACTTCCAGCCGTGCCAGGGTTCCGGCCCGTGGATCGAGGCCGACATGGAGAACGGCATGTTCCAGGGCGGCAACGGCTCCAACCCCAACCCCGGGAACAACTCGGCCTTCGTCACCGCGGTGCTGAAGAACAACGGTCAGAACACGTACGCGCTCAAGGGCGGCAACTCGCAGTCCGGCGGCCTGTCCACCTGGTTCAACGGTGGCCTGCCGACCGACAAGGCGGGTTACCGGCCGATGCACCAGGAGGGCGGCATCATCCTCGGCATCGGCGGTGACAACAGCAACCGCAACATGGGCACCTGGTTCGAGGGCGCGATGATCGTCCGGCTACCCGAGCGACGCCACCGAGAACGCCGTGCAGGCCAATGTGGTCAGCGCCGGCTACAGCGGCCAGACCAACGTGCCCGACGGCGCCGGCCGGCACCATCACCGGCCCCGGCGGCAAGTGCGTCGACGTGGCCGCCGACGACACCGGCGCCAACCTCGCCGCGGTGCAGCTCTGGGACTGCCAGGCTTACGCCGAGGACCAGCACTGGACGCACTTCGCCGACGACCTCGCTGCGGACGCTGAACCGCTGCCTGGACATCAACGGCAACGGCACGGCCAACGGCACCCAGGTCGAGCTGTACGACTGCAACGGTGTCGGCGGCCAGAAGTGGATCCAGCAGGCCGACGGCTCGCTGCGGAACCCGCAGTCCGGCCGCTGCCTGGACTCGCCGAACGGCGCCACCGGCAACGGCACCCGGCTGCGGATCTACGACTGCAACGGTGCGGCCGCGCAGAAGTTCGCGGTCAACGGCGGCGGCCCGGCTGTCGGCCCCGCCGGCAAGTGCGTGGACGTCGCGGCCGACGACACCGGCGTCAACGGCGCCGCCGTCCAGCTCTGGGACTGCCAGTCGTACGCGGTCGACCAGCACTGGTTCCACCAGTCCAACGGTTCCCTGCAAGACGCTCGGCCGCTGCCTCGACATCAACGGCAACGGCACGGCCAACGGCACCTAGGTCGAGTTGTGGGACTGCAACGGCGTCGGCGGTCAGGTCTGGCAGCAGCAGGCCGACGGCTCGTTGAAGAACCCGCAGTCGGGCCGCTGCCTGGCGTCGCCCAACGGCGCCGGCGGCAACGGCACCCGGCTGCAGATCAGCGACTGTGACGGTTCGCCGGCGCAGAAATTCGCGCTGAGCTGAGGAGAGGCCCGGACTGGCGGTCACGCCGGTCCGGGCCTCTGTTCACCCGGTGCGGATCGCCGTCAGACCCCAGGTCGCGTACCGCATCGTCAGGGCGCCGCCGAGCTCGTCGACCGCGGACCCCACGGCCGACAGCACCTCGGCCAGCTGATCCTCGGCGAGACCGGTCATCCCGCCCGAGGTCGGTATCAGGTCCAATACCTCGTCCTTCGTGTACGCCCGCTCCCAGTCGTACCGCCACACCTCCGGTTCGCCGAAGCCGCCGACCGCCCGGATCGCGTCGGCGGCCCGGTCGTACAGCGCCCGGTAACCGTCCAGCATGGATCCCGCGGCGGGATCGGCGATGCCGACCGGTGAGCCGGGAGCCACGCGGCGAAAGGCCCCGGCGAGGGCCGTGGCCACCGGCGCCGGCAGCTGGTACACATGCCCGAACGGCGCCAGCACCCCGCCCGGGCGCAGCACCTGCCCGGCCTTGGCCGCGCCGGCCACCGGGTCGACCCAGTGCCAGCAGGTCCCGGCGACGACGGCGTCGAAGACCCGTCCGTCCGGCTCCCACGCCTCAAGCGTGGCGACCTCCACCGCGAGGCCGGTCGCACGGGCGAACGCGGCCATCCGGGGGTCGGGCTCGACGCCCAGGACGGTGCGCCCGGCCGCCCGGAACTGGCGGCCCTCGATGCCCGTTCCGCAGCCGACGTCCAGGAAGTCCGGGCCGGGAGCGGCGGCCACGATCCGCTGGATCAGCGCGCCGGGGTAGGCGGCCCGGACCCGGTCGTAACGCGCCGGCTCCACGCCGAACGACTCGGCCATACGACGGTGCTCGTGCGGTGCGGCCCGGCCGGCCGGAGGTATGGTGACCATGCGCCCACTCTAGTGGGCAAGTGCCCACTGTGACGTTCGCCGTCGGCGAACAAGAGGATGTGCGATGCCGACCGGGGTGGCGCTGCAGGATCCGCGCCGGCAGCTGTTCGAGGCCGCCGAGCGCGTGCTGGTCCGCGCCGGAGCCACCGCCCTGACCAGCCGGGCGGTCACCGCCGAGGCCGGGGTGGCCAAGGGCGTGCTGCACCGGCACTTCGCCGATTTCGACGCGTTCCTGGCGGACCTCGTGCTGGACCGCATCGCCCGGGTCATCCGGCGGACGGACACCCTGGTCGATGCGGCCGGCACCCGGACCGTCGCGGACAACCTGACCGACGCCCTGATGGACCTGTTCGAGCCGGTCATGCTGTCCGTCGTGGTGCTGGTCATCGCCCGGGACGAGCTGCGGCACCGGTTGCGTGCCGCCGGGACCGCCCGGTTCCCGCTCGTCGGCGAGGGCGTCGCGATGGTCGCCGGATACCTCGCCGCCGAGCGTGACCTCGGCCGGATCTCGCCGGGCACGGACGTCGGCGCGCTTGCGCCCACCCTCATCGGGACCGCGCAGCTGCTGTTCACCGAGCACCAGGGCAGCGCGCCGGATCGGGCGGCGGTGCACCGGGTGGTGACCGGCGTCCTGCGCCCGGTGTCCGGGCCGGGATGAGTCAGGCGACCCGGTGCCGCAGCCACCAGAAGGCCAGCGTGACCAGAGCTCCGGTGAGGACGGCGAAGACACCGAATTCCGCCCACTGCAGCGACCAGAAGTGGGAAGCCGGCTGGTAGGTGACGTCCATCCGGAGGCCGAGCGAGTTCACCCACTGCTCGCACTGTTTCGGGCTGGCGGCCGGGCTGCACGCGCCGGTGGCTCGCCCGGCGAACACCGTGCCGTCGGGCGACAGGGTCCGGTTGGCCAGGATCCACGCCCCCGGCAGGTCCGGTTTGCCGGCGACCAACACCTGGTTGTGGTCGTTGATCAACAGGTTCTCGAGGTGACCGGCTTGCAGCGCCGCGGTCAGGTGGCGGGCCGGGACCAGATGAGCCCGTACGGCCAGGATCATCGCACCGAGCGCGCCCGCGTAGACCCCCAGCGTCGCCGCCATGGCCGGGACCGTCCGGCGGATGAGCAGGCCGGCCACGACGCCCAGGACGAACGCGAAGGCTGCGTACGCGATCGGGACCACGCCGCGGGCGCCGAACAGCAGCGGCCCCGTCCGGCTCAGCAGGTGCACGTCCACCCGCGCCGACGCCCACCAGACCACCAGGCTCAGCACCCCGGCCAGGGCCATGCTGCCTCCGCCCAGAACCGCCAGTTTGGTGACGAGCCACCGGGTCCGGGTCACCGACTGGTTCCACACCAGACCGTGGGTACCCGCTTCGAGCTCGTTAGCGACCAGTGGCGCTCCCCAGAACAGGGCGATCAGCGCCGGCGCCAGATACAACGCCGCCGTGGCGAGAACGAACAAGATCAGCACGGTGCCGTGCGACGTGGCCCGACTGAACGATGTCAGACCGGCGCAGTTGTCGGCCGAGGGGCACCGGGCCGCGCCGGAACCGGTCCACAGGCCGGAGATGAGGCGCCCGTCGACGGAGGCGGCGACCGCCGCCGCCACCAGGAGCACGGCAGCGATCACGGCCTGGGCGCGGAATTGCCGCCAGGTGAGCCAGATCATCGGGTCAGCTCCTTCGCGTGCCCGGCCATGTAGGCCAGGACGAGGTCTTCCAGGTCGAGTCGTTCGGCGTCCCAGGACGGGTCGACGATCGGGGCCGAGCTGCGCACGATCAGCGTGCTCTGCCGTTCGGTGTGGCTGGCCCGGATCAGCTCGGCGCCGGCCGGCAGCACCTCCGGCTCCCGCCGCGGCCCGACCAGACGGGGGTGCGTCTCCAGCAGGTCGTCCACATCCCCGGCGATCAACACCCGGGAGTCGGCCAGCACGACCAGGTAGTCGCAGGTGCGTTCGAGGTCGGCGACCAGGTGCGAGGACAGGATCACCCCGGCGCCGGAATCGGCCGCGAACTCCATCAGGCTCTGCAGGAACTCGCGCCGGGCCAGCGGGTCGAGCGAGGCCACCGGCTCGTCCAGCACGAGCAGTTCGGGCCGCTTGGCCACGGCCAGGGTGAGCGCGAGCTGCGCCCGCTGACCCCCGGAGAGCCGGCCGGCCTTGCGCTTCGGGTCGAGACCCAGTGCGGTCGCCCTCCGGCGGGCGAGTCCGTCGTCCCAGCCGGGATTCAGATGTCGCCCGAGGCTGAGGTGCTCGGCCACGGTCAGATGGGCGTACGTCGGGGTGTCCTGCGCGACGTAGCCGATCTTGGCCAGCTGCGCCGGCCCGGATGCGGGCTCGCCGCCGAGCACGCGGACGGAGCCTGCGGTCGGCCGCAGCATGCCGACGGCCAGCCGCAACAGCGTGGTCTTGCCGGCGCCGTTCGGGCCGACCAGGCCGACCACATGCCCGGGCGGGATGTCCAACGTGCAGTCGGTCAGTGCCGGATGCCGCCCGTAGCGCTTGGACAGCCCCCGGGCTTCGACGACGGAAGTCATGCCTTCTCCTCGGCCAGTGCGCGGAAGGTGGTGACGAACAGGGCCTCGATCGACTCGTCGTCGAGGCCGGCGGCGCGGGCTCGGCTCAGCCAGTTGCGAAGCTCGTCCCGCAACGGGCCGTGCGCGGCCGTGGTCCCATCGGCGAGCGTGCGCGTCACGAACGTGCCCAGACCCGGCCGGGGGGAGACCAGCCCCGCGTGCTCCAACTCGCGGTAGGCCTTGAGCACCGTGTTCGGGTTGATCGCGATGGACGCCACCACCTCCTTGACAGTCGGCAGCCGGTCCCCTTGGGACAGCAGGCCCAGCCGCAGCGCCCGCCGCACCTGCTGGACCAGCTGCAGATAGGGCGCGACGCCGGAACGCGTCTCCAGGTGGAACTCGATCACGGCCACAACCAATCAACTAGGTTCTTAGCACAATAGCCATGGACGCCGGCCAAAACAAGAGCGCCCGGCCGAATGGCCGAGCGCTCCGCGGAACGGGATCTCGTTACACGTCGGGGCCTTCGCCGATCGAGTCGGGCTCGTCGACGACGTGCACGGCGGCCTCCTCGGCGGTGGCCGCGGCCGAGTCGATGCCGGCGTCGTACGCCACCGAATCCTCCTCGTTGTCCGGGCCCAGACCCTCGTCCTCGGCGATCAGGCGCCCGGCCCGGGGGTCCTGGTCCCAGCCGCGGCGGGTGGACTCGTCCTCGTCGGTGTCGGTGTCGTCCTCGGCGCCGACGTCCGGCACCTCCTGCTCCAGCCGCTGGTCGAGCGTCTCGCCCTGCGCCTCCTCGGCGGCCGTGGTGCCGAACCGGTTCGCGCCCGCCCACTTGTCCGACGGCTCGTAGCCGACCTCGTACGGGTCGCCGACCTCGTCCTCGTCCAGGGCCTCGGTCGTGTCCCGCAGACCGTCGGGCTGTTCGGACTCGTAGTCGGTCTCGCTGTCGGTCATCGGTGATCTCCTGCGGTCGAGGTCAATTAGCCCCGAACCTACGCCGGAGCCAGGCCCCGGACACGATCAGGGTCGCCGGTCACCCGGCGGTGCTACCGTTCCGCGCGATGAGCGAAGTGATCGAGGCGCCGGTTGCGGCCGCGTCCGCCGCCCAATCGCGGCTCCGCCGGCTCCGCGGTCACCACCTGAGCCGCTTCCTGGCCGCCGGCGCCGTCGGCTACACCTTCGACGTCGGCCTGCTGATTGTGCTGCACACCGCGGCCGGGTGGCCCTTGGCCCCGGCCACCACGGTGGCGTTCGGGGCCACGTTCGTCCTCAACTTCTGGCTGAACCGGACCGCCTTCCGCGCGTCCGGTCTGGTCGGGCCGGCCCTGCTGCGGTACGTCCTGCTGGTCGCGGCGAGCTGGCTGGTCACGGTTGGCGTCACGTCGGGGCTGGCCGCGCTCGGGACGCCCTACATCGTGGCGAAGACCGCGGCCACGATGGTCATCGCCGTGCTCAACTACGCCGGCTACCGCTGGTTCGTGTTCCGGCGCTAGCGTCCACTGGGCGAAGCCGACGACGTAGCGGGATTCCCCGGCGCCGGCTCGCTCGTGCGAGGCGCATGGTGTCCGATCAGCGCAGCCACCCAAAGGCCTCCCGGATCTCGGCGGCGAACTGATCCGGCGTCTCGGCCGCCCAGAAGTGGCCGCCCCGCTCCAGGACGCGGTACCGGCGCAGGTCGGTGTACGTGCGCCGCAGCCACGACGCCGGCGGCACCGGCAGGCCGGGCTCGTGCGGCATCAGCACCGACGCGGGCACGGGGATCGGCGCGGTCAACGGCTCGGCCGTCGCCGGTGTGTAGAGCCGGTCGGCGCTGCCGATGGTCTGGGTCACCCAGTAGACCGTCACCGTGCCGAGCAGGTGGTCGTCGGTCAGGGCGTCGCGGGTGGCGGGATCGCTCCAGGTCAGCCACTTCTCCAGGATCCAGGTGGCCAGGCCGGCGGGGGAGTCGTTCAGCGCCGCGGCCAGGGTGCGCGGCCGGGTGGCCTGGACATGGGCGTACGCGCCGTGGTCCGCGTCCCATCGCGCGTCCGCCGCCACGAAGGCCTGTTCCCCGGCGGACAGATCGGACCGGTCGGGCGGCATCGCCGGATTGGCCGTCTGGATCGCCAGCAGGCCGGGCGGGGCCAGCATGCCCAGCCGGTTGACCACGCCGCCGCCGATGTCGTCGCCGTGCGCGACGTACCGGTCGTACCCGAGGTGCCCGGTCATCAGCCGGTGGAACAGCCGGGCGATGCCGACCCGGGTGAACTGCCGGTCCAGGGCGCGGTCGGAGAAGCCGTACCCGGGCATCGACGGCACGACCACGCTGAAGTCCCCGGCCAGCAGCGGCAGCACGTCCAGATGTTCGACGAGGGAACTCGGCCAGCCGTTGACCAGAAGCAACGGCAGGGCATCGGCCGTACGCCCGGGGACGTGCAGCACGTGCAGCCCGACGCCGTCGACGACGATCCGCTGCTGCGGAACGGCGTTGATCCGCCGTTCCAGAGCCCGCCAGTCGTACGAGTCGCGCCAGCGCCCGATCAGGTCGTCGATCCGCGCGAGCGTGGCCGGATCCTCGTGCGGCCGGCCGCCCGGCGGCCCGTCCGGCCCGGTCTGCGCCGGCGGACGGCGGGTGCGGCGCAGGCGGTCGGCCAGATCGTCGAGAACCGCCTGCGGTACGTCGATCAGGCCCATGGCGGCCACCCGGCGCCGCCGGGATCCGGGTCGCCGATCCGGGCCCGGCCCAGGTCTCGGGAGTGCTCAAGCATGAACTCGATCCTCCACTCAAAGCCGCCGGAAGGTGTCACGTACCTGGATGACGTGGATCTCATCGGCGGGCCCGGCCCGCGGCGGTGGAGGCGTTCCGGGCTGGTATGACGCCGTGGTGTACTGACGGGCATGTCAACCGATCATCGGGTGGTCGTCGTCGGGGCCGGGTTCGGCGGGCTGTTCGCCACCAAGGCGCTGCGCAAGGCGCCGGTGCAGGTCACGCTGATCAACAGCACCGCCTACCACCTGTTCCAGCCGCTGTTGTATCAGGTCGCCACCGGGATCCTGTCCGAGGGCGAGATCGCGCCGACGATCCGCGACATTCTGCGGCATCAAGACAATGTGGACGTACGCCTGGGCACGGTCACCGGCGTCGACGTCACCGCCCGTACGGTCGCCGCGTCCGCCCCCGGCCTGGACTACACGGTCGAGTACGACAGCCTGATCGTCGCGGCCGGCTCGTCGTCGTCGTACTTCGGCAACGACGGTTACGCCGACTTCGCGCCCGGCATGAAGAGCATCGACGACGCCCTCGAACTGCGCGCCCGCATCTTCGGCGCGTTCGAACTGGCCGATCTGCAGCCCGACCCGGCCGAGCGGGACAAGTTCCTGACCTTCGTCGTCGTCGGCGCCGGCCCCACCGGGGTCGAGATGGCCGGGCAGATCGCCGAGCTGGCCCACCGCGTCCTGCCCGGGCAGTACAAGCGCATCGACCCGCGGACCGCCCGGGTGATCCTTCTCGACGCCCTGCCGGTGGTGCTGTCCACGTTCGGCGACCAGCTGTCCACCCGGGCGCTGCGCCGCCTGCACCTGCTCGGCGTCGAGGTCGAGCTGGAGACCAAGGTGGTCGGGGTGGACGCCACCGGCATCGAGGTGGAGACCCGGCGCGGGCACCAGCGCATCGAGTCGTTCACCAAGATGTGGGCGGCCGGCGTGGCCGCGCCGCCGCTGGCCCGCACCCTGGCCGCGGCGGCCGGGGCGGAGACCGACCGGGCGGGCCGGATCAAGGTGAACCCGGACCTGACCGTGCCCGGCCACCCGGAGATCTTCGCCGTCGGCGACATGATCGCGCTGGACGAGAAGCCGGGGACGCAGTTGCCCGGCGTCGCCCAGGTGGCCATCCAGTCCGGCCGGTACGCGGCCGAGCAGATCAAGCGCCGGCTGGCCGGCAAACAGACCGGCCGGCCGTTCCACTACTTCGACAAGGGCAGCCTGGCCACGGTGTCCCGGTTCGACGCGGTGGCCAGCATCGGCAAGCTGCGGCTGTCCGGCTTCCTCGGCTGGCTGATCTGGCTGTTCGTCCACCTGCTCTACCTCGTCGGATTCAAGAACCAGGTCAGCGCGGTGATGCACTGGGCGGTCAGTTTCCTCGGGCGCGGCCGGTCGGAGCGGGTGTCGACGTTCCAGCAGGCGTTCGCCCGCCAGGCCGTCCGGAAGTTCGGAGATCCGTTCGCCGGGCGACCCTCGTCGCTACCGTGAGGGCATGGACCCCTGGGCCGACTGGCTGCTGTCCCGCCGGGGACCCCGCGCGGCGATCGAGCCGCTCCTGCACGCGTTCCGCGACGGCGTGCTCGACGGCGCCCGGATCGAGCCCGGCGACGTGGTGCTCGACGTCGGCACCGGGGACGGCCTGATCGGGTTCGGGGCGCTGGAACGCGGCGCGTCGGTCATCTTCAGCGACGTGTCGGCCCGGATGCTGCAGGATTGCCGCGCCTCGGCGGAAGGGGCGGGCCGCGTCGTGCAGACGGCGGCGGACGGGCTCGGTCTCCGCGCGGAGTGCGCGGACGTGGTCACCGCCCGGTCGGTGCTGATCTACGTCGACCGCAAGGCGGCGGCGTTCGCCGAGTTCTTCCGGGTGCTGCGCCCGGGCGGGCGGCTGTCGATCTTCGAGCCGATCAACAGCTTCGTCGCGCTGCACGACGGCTACCGGATGTTCGGGCTCGACGTGACCCCGGTGGCCGGGCTGATGGACAAGCTGCGGTCGGCGTACGCGGACGCCCCGGCGCTGGTCGGCTTCGACGAACGGCACCTTCTGCTGGCCGCGCGGGCGGCCGGCTTCACCGCCCTCGAGGTGGACTACCGCACCGAGTGGGACGTCCCCGTCCCCACACCGGCGGACTGGGAGGCGCGGCTGCACACCGCGCCCAACCCGCTGGCCCCGACGTACGCCGAGGCGGTCACGGCGGCACTGACCCCGGCCGAGCGCGACGAGCTGTACGGGTTCCTCCGCGACCAGGTGGCCGCGGGCGCGCCGGCGGTCCGCACGACGGCCGGGGCGTACCTGCGGGCCACCCGGGGACCCCAACCGACGCGTGCCTAGGGTGACGCGAACCAGGACATCGCCTGGCCGTGGGCGCGGGTCCAGGCCAGCGGCCGGCCATCCAGCGCCAGGACGTTCAGCGCGGTGTCGTACGGGGCGGGCGGCAGCTCCCCGTACGCCATGACGTCCGGGGCGTCCACCGAGATCCAATGCCCGGGCAGTCCGGCGACCAGCGCGGTGAACGCGGCCCGGCGCACGGGCGGCACCTGGTAGAGCACGGACGTGTGGAAGACGACCAGCGTCGCCCCGGCCGGCGCCTGCGCCGCCAGGGCGGGCAGGTCGTCGACGAGGTCGCCCCGGACCAGCGCCGGCGGATCGGCGGCCGCGATCGCGGCCGCGGCCCGGAGCCGGTCGCGGCGGTGCTGGTGTTCCGGCCAGATCAGCGCGTCGAGCCAGCCCACGTCGGCCGGGTCGGTCACGTCCAGCGGGTTGAGGTCCAGACCGGCCCGCCACACCACCTCGGGCAGGCGGTCGGGCGGGGCCGTCCCGGTGAGGTCGCAGTCGAGGACCGGGCCGCCCGAGCCGAGACGGTGGTCGCCGTACCGGTAGGAGTACCGGTCGGGGTAGAGACCCAGCCCCGCCGAGGCGCCCACCTCGAGCAGCGCCAGCGGTTGCGGCAGCGCGGCCAGCACCGGCAGCAGCAGCGCGCACCGGCCGGCCTCGTTGGTCTGCGTGGCCCGGGTGCGCAACTCCGGCTCGATCGCCGCCCAGCGGCTCAGGACGAAGTCGTGGAACGCGGCCGGGTCACCGGCCGGGCCGCCGAGCCACCGGACCACGCCCAGCAGCAGGTTCGGCTGTCGTTTCGGCTCGGGCACGGTGTCCAGCCGCCGGAGGAGATCGTCGTCGGCGGCGATCGCCCGGCACAGTCGTTCGTAGAAAGGCGAGACGCCGCGGGCCTCGCGGTCGGCGAACTCGAGGTACAGCGCGGCCGTGCTCACGCTGCGGTACCCCTGCAGATCACGCTGATCACTGCGACCGGTCGACGCGGATCTCGGATGGGTCGCGGTCGGGGCGCAGGCCGCGCCAGGAGGAGTGGCGGAGGCGGCCGTCGGAGGTCCAGCTGCGGAATTCGACCTCGCCGACCACGTCCGGCTCGACCCAGTGGGCGTCGCGCCGCACCGGGCGGGGCACGTCCACCGCCGGGGCGGTGTCCCGGGCGAGGGGAGCCAGCCGGGTCTGCAGGTCGCGCAGGACGGCGTCGGTGAAGCCGGTGCCGACGCCGCCGGCGAAGGACAGGTCGCCCGTGCCGGCGTCGTACACACCGACCAGCAGCGCGCCGATCAGCCCTTCGCGTCGGCCGGCGCCGGCGGTCCAGCCCAGGATGATGACCTCCTGGGTGTGGATGAACGGCGCCTTGATCCAATCCGGCGACCGGTGTCCGGGCTGGTAGGGCGCGGTCCGCCGCTTGGCCACGACCCCTTCGTACCGTCCGGCGCGGGCGGCGTCGACGGTCGGGCCGGGGGAGTCGGCGACGAAGCTGTCCGGCACCGACACCCGCGCGTCGCCGAACGACAGCGATTCGAGGGCTGTCCGGCGCTCGTCGTACGACCGGGTCAACAGGGCCTTGCCGTCCAGGCTCAGCAGGTCGAAGACGTGGTACGTCAGGGGCACCGACCCCACCAGTTCCGGACCGGGCACCTTCACGTTCATCCGGGTCTGCAACCGGCCGAACGACGGGTGCCCGTCGCCGTCGAGCGCCACGATCTCCCCGTCCAGGATCATCGGCCGGCCGGCGAGCGTGATGTCCGGATAGGACGCGCTGACGTCGTGCTCGTTGCGGCTGACGATCCGCGACCCCGTCGCGGTGACGTAGGTGATGGCGCGCACGCCGTCCCACTTGTACTCGTACGCCCACCCGCCGCCCGACGGCAGCGTCCCCGCGGTGGCCAGCATCGGCGCGATCAGGTCGGTCATCCGTCCACCCCTCTCAGCAGGCCGTTGGTCAGCGCGGCCGCGGTCAGGTGCCGGTATCCGACCGAGTCGAACGCCACCACCAGCTCGTGGTCGTCCTCCGACAGCAGCGTGCCGGGGCCCCACAGCCGGTGGGTGACCCGCTTGCCGCCGTCCGGGACGGCCGCGACGGGGGCGGTCGGCGGTGCGTCGCCGAGGACGTCGTTGTCGCAGGACCGGCACGGCACCGGGTAGTGCTCGCCGAAGTACCCGAGCAGCTCCCCGCGGCGGCAGCGGGTGGTCTCGGCGTACTCCCGGGCGGCCTCGATGCGGCTGGTCAGGATGGCCTGGCGCCGGCTGCCGGCCTGGGTGACCCGGGCGTACGCCCCGGGGGCCATCCGCGGCGGCACCGTCACCCCGTCGTTCCCGGCCGGGGTGACGAAGCCCAGCTCGAGCAGCTCGTCGACGACCCGCTCGACCGTGGCCTTGGCGACGCCGCCGGCCTCGGCCAGCTCGGCGAGGGTCACCCGCCCCCGGGTGGCCTCGAGCGCGTCCACCACGGCGTGCACGGTCCGGTCCGGGATGTGCGCGCGGGCGGCCAGCAGGCGCGGGATGCGGACGGTCCGGGCGTCGTGGACCAGCACCGCCGCCGCCGGCTTGCCGTCCCGCCCGGCCCGGCCGATCTCCTGGTAGTACTCGTCCAGGCTGCCCGGCACCCCGGCGTGCACCACCGTGCGGATGTCGGGCTTGTCGATGCCCATGCCGAACGCGCTGGTGGCCACGACCACGTCGAGCCGGCCGGCGAAGAACGCGTCCTGCACCTCGGCGCGGCGGCCCGCCGACATGCCGGCGTGGTACGGCGCCGCCCGGTATGCGTCGAGCTTCAGCCGGTCGGTCACGCTCTCGCAGCGGGCGTGGGTCAGCGCGTACACCAGGGTGGGGGTGTCGTGCTCGATGACCACTTCGACCGTACGGTCGTCGATGGCCTGCGCCTCCGGGAGTCCGTGGCGGGCACGGCGGACGGCCAGGCTGATGGTCGGCCGGTCGAAGTCGGCCACGATCACCTCGGGCGACCGCATCCGCAGCTGGCGGGTGATGTCGGCCTGCACCGGCGGGGCGGCGGTCGCGGTCAGCGCCAGCACCGGCGGCCGGCCGAACGACTCGATCACGTCGGCCAGCCGCAGGTACTCCGGCCGGAAGTCGTGGCCCCACTCGCTGACCAGGTGGGCCTCGTCCACCGCGACCAGCGTCACCCGGCGCGGGCCGCCGCTGATCGCGCCCAAGCTGTCCGGGTTGGCGAGTTGCTCCGGGCCCAGCAGGACGAAGTCGGCCTCGCCCGACCCGAGCGCGGACCGGGCGCCGGCCCGGTCGGCGGCGTGCTGGGCGGAGTTCAGCAGCACCGCCCGCACCGGTGCGCCGTCCGGCCTGACCCGCGCGGCCAGCGCCCGGGCCTGGTCGCGCTGCAACGCGATGAGGGGTGACACCACCACCGTGAGGCCGCCCGCGGCGAGGCCGGCGACCTGGTAGATCGCGCTCTTGCCGCTGCCGGTGGGCAGCACCGCGAGAGTGTCCCGCCCGGCCGCGGCGGACTCGGCGGCCCGCCGCTGGGACGGCCGCAGGGTGAAGCCGAGGACCGCCGTGGAGATGGCGTCGAGGTCAGTCATCGGCGGCTAGTTCGGCCAGCTCGTCCCGGCTCAGCACCGGGCATCCCAGCCGCAGCGTCCCGATCGGCTCGTCCCGGCCGAGGGCCTGCTGGCACGGCCGCAGCAACTGGGTCAGATCGGCGCGGCTGAGCGCCTGCCCGAACGCGGGCTCGCCGGGCTGCAGCATCCGCCCGGCGGCCAGCGAGTCGAGCTCGACCGGGTCGAACCCGATGGCGTCGATGTACCCGGCGACCCGGTCGGCCGCCTCGGCGTCGTCGGTGGCCACCGCGATCGCCCGCCGGGCCGGGTCGCCGGTCGGGCGGGCGTCGGTGTCCATGTCGTGGTAGCCGAGGTGGTTGAGCGACTTCGCCACCTGCGCGCCGGGCATCCGGGCGGCGACGATCTCGCTGGTGCTGCGGGGGTCGGCCTCGATCTCGGGCAGCATGCCGTCGATCGGCGGCCAGTAGTTCATCGCGTCGACGACGATCCGGCCGGCGAAGGACTCGTAGGGCAGGGCGGGCGATTTGCGGAACTGCACCACCAGGATGATCAGGTCGGCCTCGGCCGCGATCTGCTCGAGGCCGGCGGGAGTGGCGCCGGGGGCGGTGACGCCGAGCATCAGATCGAGGATGCTGCGGTTGGCGGCCGAACCGGCGACCAGCGTGCGGAGACCGGCGGCGGCGGACAGCCGGGCGAGCACGGTGCCGACCTTGCCCGAGCCGACGATGCCGGTGGTGTGCGGTGTCATGAATGTGGATCCTCCCCGCCGCTGAAGATACCCGGCGGGGTGCCGCGACAATGTCCGTCATGCAGACCTTCCTGCCGTACGCCGGCTTCACCGCCAGCGCCGCCGTGCTGGACCGGAAACGGCTCGGCAAGCAACGGGTCGAGACGCTGCAGGTGCTTCGCGGGCTGATCGTGCCGACGTACGGCTGGCGGCACCACCCGGCGGTGACGATGTGGCGCGGCTACGAGGAGGCCTTGGGCCGGTACGCGCTGGACGTCGCCGCGGTCTGGACCGCCGGCGGCCGGGCCGACACCACCGTGGCCACGTTCCTCGCCGATCTGGCCGCCGAGACCGGGATCACCGCCGTGCGCACCCAGGAAGAACTGGCCCCGGCCGGCGACCTGCCGCCGTGGCTGGGCGACGAGAAGTTCCACGAGAGCCACCGGTCGGCCCTGCGGCGCAAGGACCCCGGGTTCTACACGCCGATCTTCGGACCGATCCCCGACGACCTGCCGTACGTGTGGCCCGAGTCGGATCGTCCCGGCCGGGGATGAAAGTCAGCGGCGGCGGTGACTGCGCACCGTCGACCGGCGGCGAGGCCGCCGGCGCCGCCGGGCCAGGGGAGCGAGCACGATGGCCGCCGCTCCCGCCACGCCGGCGGCGATCGGCCAGTGGCCGATGATCGCCGGCTGCGGCGGCGGCTTCGGCGCGGCCGCGAGCGGGGGAACGCTCGCGGGGGAGGGCGCCGGCCCGGTCGTGGCCGGCCCGGTCGTGGCCGACTCGGCCAGGTCGGCCCCGATCACCGACCGGATCCAGGACGCCGCCGTGTCCACCCGGGCGCTGGTGTCGGCGCCCCGGTGCGGGCAGTTCGGTCCGCCGCTGACCACCGCGACCAGCGTCGGCGCTCGCTCCCGGCCGGTGAAGTACGGGCCGCCGGAGTCGTGCTCGCACGGGCTGGTGTCGTCGTGCGGTGCGATGCCGGACATGCCGATCTGGGTGCTGGTGATCGAGGTGATCCGGAACTCGCCGGTCTGCATCCGCGCCGGCAGGGTGCTCTCCGCGTCGCCGGTCAGGCCGAACCCGGTCAGGCGTACGGCGGAATCGGTCTTCGGAGCGGCGGTCGCGACCCGGATCGGCGCCACCCCGGTGACCGCGCGGTCGAGCCGGGCCAGCGCGATGTCGTGAGTGGGCGACTGGCGGACCTCGACCACCTTCGCCTCGGTGCCGCCGGAGCCGGTCAGGTCGGCCCGTCCCACGATGGCCACCGTCTTCCTGGCCACCGGGCGGCTGACGTGCCGACCGTGGACGTCCTTGAAGCAGTGCCCGGCGGTGATGATCCAGTGCGGGGCGACCAGGCTGCCCGAGCACGAGCTGTTCCGGCTGGAGCCGTCCACGGTCGGGATGCCGGTCATCACCAGCTCGGCCGAGAACGCGTAGCGGCCGTCCCCGGCGTCCTCGCCGCGCGCGATGGCCTGCGCCGGCGCGCCGGTGGCGATAACCGCGACGCACCCGGTCGCCAGAACGATGGCCGCACGCCGCATTCGGTCGGCTCCTCTCGGTGACCGTCGCCGCGGCCATCTGATGAAGGAGACGGATGGCGGCGGTCAATGGTTGAGGCCGGCCCTGAGGTTACGGGACGCACGGACATTTTTCCTCAGGCGAACGGCTTCCCCGGAGCGGGTGACAAAGCCGTCAAATGATCATTGATACGTCTCTAGCCTTGCCGCCATGCTTGAATCGGGCGGCCGCCAGGCGCGGAATCGATACCTGGATCTGCTTCGCGCGGTGGCCATTGTCCGGGTCATCGTCTACCACCTCTTCGGCTGGCCGTGGCTGACCATGGCGGTACCCGCCATGGGCGTGATGTTCGCGCTGGCCGGTTCCCTGACCGCCGCTTCGCTGGACAGGCGCAGGGGCTGGCCGACGATCACGTCACGTCTGCGCCGGCTTCTCCCGCCGCTGTGGCTGCTCGGGCTGGTCGCCGTTCCGCTGATGCTGACCGGTGGGTGGCGTGCGGAAAGCGGGGGTGAGCACCCGTTCCACCTCAGCCGGCTGATCTTCTGGGTGCTGCCGGTGTTCGCCCCGTTCGGCAGCGACCGGGCGACCGACCTCTGGGAGCCGCTCTGGTACATCCGCGCCTATCTGTGGTTCGTGCTGCTGTCGCCGGTTTTCTACCCGCTCTACCGGAAGCTCGGGTGGATCACCCTCGCGCTGCCGTTGCTCGTGCTCACCGTGATCAACCGACCCGAGCTTGCGCTCCCCGGTCCGGCCAGTGACGTGCTGGAAGACATGGCGGTGTTCGGCGCCTGCTGGATGGCCGGCTTCGCCCATCACGACGGCCGTCTCCGGCGCCTGCCCGGCTGGGTGGTGATCCCGGCGGCTGCGGCCCTGGCCGCCGGGGCCGTGTACTGGTTGCTGACCCACCGCAGCGGCGGGCATGACCTGGACCTCGTCCCGAACGCGCAGGCCCCGTGGTCGCTGGCGTTCGTGCTCATCGTGCTGCGCTGGACGCCTCCGATGGACTGGCTGACCCGCGCCCGGCCGATCAACGCCGCCGTCACTTCGCTCAATCAGCGTGCGTTGACCATCTACCTCTGGCACAACATCGCCATCGCCCTGATCTGGTACGAGCTGTCCCTGGTCTCGCTGGACGACGTCGGCCGGTGGGACCCGGTGGTCGACCTCGTCACCGCATTCGGCCTGATCTTCGTGGCGGTGGTCTGCTTCGGCTGGGCCGAGGACCTGGCGGCCCGGCGGCGCCCGCACCTCTGGCCACCGATGCCCCCGGCCGCCGGACCGGCGCCGGCTTCCACCATTCCGGCGCCGTCATCGGAACGGATTTTCGACCTGGCTCTGCGGGATCGGCGACCGGCCGGACCGCACGCCCGCACGGTGCCGCGTGAGCGGGAGGAGCTCCGCCCGTGACGACTCTGTACCGCTCGGAGCTGGTCGTGCGGGACGAATCGCCCGAGGCCGCAGAGCCGATCCCGGAGCCCCCGGCCGACCGCTACCTGGACATGCTGCTGGCGGTGGCGCTGGCCGCCCTCGTCACCGTCCATCAGGCACCGCTGCCGTGGATGTCGATGGTCCTGCCGGCCATGGGCGTGCTGGCCGGCGTCGGCGGCGCGCGAATCGCCGCGATGGGCCGGCCGGCCGCCGAGACGCTCGGGTGGGGGATCCGGCGCCTGGTGCCGCCGATCTGGGCGATGGGCCTGGTGCTGGTGCCGGTCATGGTCGCCGACGGCTGGCGGGACCGGCCGGATCTCCAGCACCTGGCGTTGTGGGGCCTCCCGCTGTTCGAACCGCCGACCTCGGCCTGGGCCGCATCGGCGTCACTCGGGCCGCTGGGCGTGATCGCGTTCCTGTGGCTTGTGCTGCTGTCGCCGCCGTTGCGCCGCGTGCCGAACCGCTTGCTGCCGCTCGTGCTGGTCCTGCCGGTCGCCGCACTCTGGGCCTCCGACCACCTGCTCGGGCCGGAGCCCGCCCGGGCCCCTTCGGTGCTGACGGCCGTCCTCACGTACGCCCCGTGCTGGCTGGTCGGTGTCGCCCGGGGCCGGGGCGTGCTGCGGACGGTCCGCTGGTGGGTGATCGTCCCGGTCGCGGCGGCGGCGGTGGCCGGCGCGCTGGCGTGGACCATCACACACCCGGGAGACGTTCCGCTCGACCTCACTTTCCACCCCATCGGCTACGCGTCGTACTCGTTCGGGTTCACCCTGGTGCTGTTGCGGGCGGCCCCGACCATGGCGTGCCGGGGACGGCGGCCGATGGTGGACAGATTCGTCGACGTGTGCGGCATGCGGGCCGTCACCGTGCTCCTGTGGCACGGCGTCGTGTTCGCCCTGGTACCCCTCGTGTCGGCGCTCCTGCCCGAGGACGACATGGGCATTGTCTGGCGGGTGGCGGCCTCGGTCGTCATCGTGGCCGGCCTGGCGGTCAGCGCGATCGTGCTGTTCGGCTGGGTCGAGGACGTGGCCGCGCGCCGGCCGGTGAGGCTGCGGCCGTGGGGCGAGGCGCCGCCCAGCCGGCCGAGACGTCGGACACCGGAGTGGTCGGGGCCGATCTGGTTCGAGTGAGGAACGCCTGATCACCCTTTGCCGGTGGTCTTCTCCTCGGCCACGCCGCCGCGGCAGGTCACGGTCATCCGGAGCTTGGCCGAGTCGTTGCGGAACACGGCGTACGCCACCGCACCCGGCCCGGCCTTGACCTTGGTGGTGGTGAAGGAAGCCGCGGGGGTGGCCGAGAGCAGCTGTGCCTTGGCCGGCGCCGTGCAGGTGGCGACCACGGTGCCGCCGTCCGAGGAGAACGTGTGCCGGTCAGCCGGCGGCGCCGTCGTCGGGGGCGGCTTGCTCGTCGGCGCCGGCCGGCTGCTGGTCGCGGGCGCCGCCGGGGCCGGCGCCGGGCGTGTCGGCGGAACGGCCACGCGCGTGGCCGGCGGGGCCGGCCGGGACGGGAGCGAGCCCGCCACCGGGTCGGCCACCGGACCGGACGCGGGGGCCTCCGCCGGGCTCGACCTCGGCGCCGCCGGTCCGGCTCCCGCCCACGCCGGCCCCCGCGGGTCGCCGTGGCGGCCGGTCAGCGCCCACGCGGAGGCGATCAGCGCGGTCACGACGACCGCGGCGGCCACCATCACCGGCCACCGCCGCCGCCCTGCCCTCGGCGCCTCCGCCGCGTTGTCCACGGCCGCCGCCCCGTTGTCCACGGCCGCCGCCCCGTTGTCCACGGCCGCCGCCGCGGGCGGCTCCACGACCGGCACGCCCGCGCCGCGAGCCAGCACCTCGGCCACGTCGCGGGCGCTCGGCCGCATCGTCGGGTCCTTGGCCAGGCAGCGGTTGCACAGCGCGGTCACGTAGTCCGGCACCCCCGGCTGCGGCGGCAGCGGTTCCGGGTCGACGTAGATGTGCGCGCTCAGCATCTGCGTGGTGGTGTCCGCGGTCCACGGCGAGTGGCCGGACAGCAGCCGGTAGAGCAGCACACCGAGCGCGTACACGTCGGAGGCGGGCTCGACCACGCCGCCGAGCAGCCGCTCCGGCGCCAGGTAGGCGGGCGTGCCGAACAGTTCCGAGGAGTCCGCCTCGGTCGCCGCGGCGGCGGCGATGCCGAAATCGACCACCTTGGCGGCGCCGGTCGGAGTGACCATCACGTTGGCCGGCTTGATGTCGCGGTGCACCAGCCCGTCGGCGTGCGCCGCGGCCAGCGCGGCCGCCACCTCCGCGCCGATCCGCATCGCCTCCGGGGCCGGCAGCGGCCCACGGCCGAGCCGTTCGTGCAACGTGCCGCCCGGAATCAGCTCCATCACCACGTACGGTGTGACCACACCGTCGTACTCGGACTCCCCGTAGTCGTGCACCTGCGCGATGTTGGGATGGGACAGCGCCGCGGCCGCCCGCGCCTCGTCCCGGATCCGGCGCCGCGACTGCGGATCGACGGCGTGCTTGCCCGCCAGAACCTTGACGGCCACATCCCGGCCGAGCACGGAGTCGTGCGCGCGCCACACGATGGCCATACCCCCGCGACCGAGTTGGTCACGCAGCGTGTAGCGGCCGCCGAGCATCCCGTCCGCGGTCATCCGGGCAGTCTGCCGAAATCGACGATCGTTCGCATCCCCGCTCCGGACGCCGGATCCGGCCCGAGTGGGCCATCACTAGGCTGGCACCTATGGCCGACGAGCGCACGCGTGCGGGAACCGCCGCCGCGGTGCGGGCCCCCGACACGGCCTGGATGACCAGCGTGATCCAGCAGATCGTGGGCGCTCTGCCGGCGGGGTGCTCGTGGTTGCGCCCGGTGACCGGCGACGACGGCACGGTCGTCGACTTCGAGGTCGCGGCGGCCACCGGGGAGACTCACGATCTGTATCGGCTCGGCGCGCGGCGGGTCGGCGCCCGGGTCGGTGCGCTCTACCCCAGCATGGTCGGCGGCCACCTGTGGCAGGCGTACCACCGGGTCCACGCGACCGGGCGACCCGACCGGGTGGACGAGTTCGTCTACGCCGAGAACGCCACCGGTGTCGCCGCCGAGTCCCGGTACCTCGTCACCGTTCACCCCGTTCTCGGCGGCCTGCTGGTGTACTGGGAGCGACTGGACGAGCAGCGGCGCCGCCAGTCCGGCACCGAGCGGCTGGGCCGGCTCGGCTGGTCCGAGTACGACCTGGTCACCGGCCGCAGCTCCTGGTCCCCGGGGGTGTACCGGATCTTCGACCGCGATCCCGGCCTGGGCCCGGCCGGGCGGGCCGAGCAGAGCGCCGCGATGCTGGCCGCCGACCGCGGACTGGCCGAGGCCGCCTGGCAGACCCTGGACAGCGGCGAGCCGTCGGACGTCACGGTGCGGTTCCGCATCGGTGAGTCGGTCAAGCACCTGCGCATTCTCTCCGACGTCGCCCGTGACGGTGACGGCAACCCGGTCAAGATCTACGCCGTCGTCCAGGACGTCACCGCACGGGTCGGTTCCCACGACGCCATCACCAAGCTCCGGGAGGCGCTGCACACCCGGGAGATGACCGCGCTGGCCGAGCACCGCCTGGCCGGTCAGCTGCAGCGCCTCATCCAGCCCGTGCCGCCCGGGTCGTTCCAGCTGGCCGGCCTGGAGGCGATGGTCGGCTACCTGCCGGCCGAGAGCGCCCTGCACGTCGGCGGTGACTGGTTCCACGCCCGGACCCAGCCCGACGGGCGGGTGGCGCTGGCCATCGGGGACGTCGCCGGACACGGCCGGGAGGCCGCCGGGGGCATGGCCCACCTGCGATTCGCGCTGATCGCGTGGCTGTCCATCGGCATCTCCGACCCGGGCGTGCTGCTGGCCCACCTGAACCGGCTGTGCGCCCAGCTCGACCTGACCGCGACCGCGATCGTCGCGGTGTACGACCCGGCCACGCGCACCATCACCTGGGCCCGGGCCGGCCACACGGCGCCGCTGCTCGGCCGCGCCGGCGCCTGCGAGGAAGTCGACCTGCCCGGTGGCATCCTGCTCGGCGCCGACTCCACGGCGGCGTACCCGGTCGCGGTCCGGCACCTGGAGCCGGATGACCTGGTGGTCCTCTACACCGACGGCCTGATCGAACGCCGCGACGCCGGCTCGGACGACCTGCTCGACGCGGTCAAGCTCAGCGTGGCCAGGGTGTCCGGCCGGCCCGGGGCGCTCGACCGCCTGCGCCCGGCCCTGCAGACGGCCAGCTCCGACGACGACACCTGCACCCTGACGGTCCGCGTCCGGTAGGCGTCGTGCGCCGAGGGCGGCGTTTGACAGTGCCGGATCCACCCGGACGAGTGACGACGGCCTTGATCAGCGCGCTCCGCGGCGATCCGCGGCGGCGTACGACGCCGCGGCGGTGAGGGCGGACACCACCAGGACCGCGGGCCAGGAACCGATCCGCTTGGCCAGTGGGTGCGACAGCCCGAAGGCGCCGACGTACGTGGCCGCCAGCGCCGCGGTCACCACCGGGCTCGTGCGCCGGGCCCACTCACGGCCCGCGACAACGCCGCCGGCAGCCAGCACCACGGCGCCGAGGGGACGGATGCCGGTCCGGCGGGCGACCTGCCACCCGCCGATCAGGGAACCCGCGGTGACCGCGGCGGTGGGGATGCGCATCCGCCGACCGTACACCGGCGGATCGTCACGTCTCCGCGCCTTCGTCGCGGACACCCGGACCCGGCCGCGCCGCCCCGCGGAAACCAGCCCCAGCGCGACCGGATCGGCCGCTTCCTGCCGAGCGGACGGCGGCCCGCGCGCGGCCACGTCCGGATCCGGGCGAAGGAGACCGGCGAGTCGATTGACGCATGCGCCTGGACTGATGAGAGTGGGCTGTGCTCACAGGCAACCCCACAGTCCGCAAAGGTGCGAGATGACCGTAAACAAACGCAGGATCGTCGCGCTGGCCACCGCCACGCTGACGGTGTCCGGTGTGTCCGCCGCGATCGCGGCGGGGCCGGGCGCCGCGGACGCCGCGCCGGTGAGAAGGGCTCCCGTCGTGCTGTTCAGTTCGGACGGCATGCGCCCGGACCTGATGCAGAAGTACGCCGCGGCCGGCCAGATGCCCACCTACGCGAGCCTCATGCGCGACGGCGCGACCGGCGACAACGGCCTCACCCAGGGCTTCCCGCCGAACACCGGCCAGGGCTGGTACACGCTCGCCACCGGCGCCGGCCCCGGCGTGCACGGCAGCACCAACAACACGTTCTTCGACAACCGGCAGCCGTTCACCAGCTCGACCTCGTTCTCGTTCCACGGCAACGGCGCCGGCCCCGGCACCAACCCGGCCAACGTGCTCGAGGCCCAGTCGGTGGCGTCCTCGGCCGAACTCGCCGGGCGCAAGGTCGCCCAGCTCGAGTGGACCGGCGGCCTGAACGCGAACATCAGCGGGCCGACCGTCGACTACGCGACCTTCTACTCCGGACGGGGCGTGCTGGAGTACCCGGCGAACGCCGCCAAGCAGGCCTCGGCCGCGAGTTTCGGGTTGTCCTACCAGGTCGCCGCGTTCACCCCGGCGACCGGCTGGACCAACGTCCCGGCCAGCGCGGTCCCGGCCCGGCAGAGCGTGCTGACGATCAACTCCAGCTCGCCCGCGCTCAACCCCAGCCGCACCTTCGACCTGTACGTGTACGCCACCACGGCCGCCGGTTACGACCGGGTGGTCATGGTGCCGTCCGCCGCGGCCAAGGACGGCGCGAAGGCGGCGGCGAACCTGACTCCCGGCGCGTACAGCGCGGTCAAGCTCACGGGCGCGGACGGCCTGATCGGCGCGGCCGCTCAGGAGAGCGCCGGCTTCTACGCCGACGTCACCCACCTGAGCTCCGACCTGTCGTCGTTCCAGCTCTACTTCACCTCGATCACCCGCCCCAACGCGCACTGCGCGACCGCGGCCTGCAACGCGCTGCCGGCCGGCGCGCCCGGTGAGGACAAGCTGGCCAAGTACATCGCCGACAACCTGCCGCCGGCCATCTTCGGCGACTTCGCCCCGGAGGAGGCCGGGCTGATCGACGAGGACACCTGGTTCGCCCAGACCGTGGGCCTCAACCAGGCGTACGACGCCGCGGTGTTCAGCTACGTGCTCGGGCAGCTCCAGCCGGACACCGACGTGCTGCTCGCCGGCACCGACCAGACCGACGAGGTCAGCCACCAGATCCTCGGGCTGCTGACGCCGACCGCCCCGGACGGCTCCGCCAACCCGTACTACGACCGGGTGGCCGGCGCCGGACCGCGCGACCACCGGCTGGCCCAGCGTGCGGGCTACCTCCGCGGGGCGTACCACTCGGCCGACGCCCGGCTCGGGCTGGTCCGGTCGCTCCTGCGCGGCGCCGACGTGCTGGCCTCCAGCGACCACGGCTTCGCCCCGCAGTGGTACGCCGTCGACGCCCCGCTCGTGCTGAAGAACCTGGGGCTGCAGGACGTCGAGCAGACCGGCAACTGCCGCCCGGCCGCGACCAGCGCCGCCGGCAAGACCATCGCCAAGGCGTGCTGGGCCGGCGCCACCACGCAGATCTACCTCGACCTGAAGGGGCGCAACCCGGACGGCGTGCTGGCTCCGGCCGACTACCAGGCCACGGTCGACAAGATCGTCGCCGCGTACCGGGCGCTGCCGTTCGTGGAGAAGGTGTTCACCAAGTCGGAGCTGGCGAACGTGGCCGGCATCGACTCCCTCAACCCGACCCGGTCCGGCGACGTCGTGGTGGTCACCAAGGTGCCGTACGAGTTCGACGGCAACACGGTCGGCACCCTGGTCGCGCCGTCGAAGTTCTTCGGCCAGCACGGCTACCTGCCGGACGATGTCGACCTGACCCACAACATCAACATGCACGCCACCTTCGTCGCCGGCGGCCCGGACATCGCCCACGTCCGGTCGGTCCGCGGCGTCAAGGCCACCGATCTGGCGCCGACCCTGGCGGTCCTGGGCGGCTTCGACCCGCCGCTGCAGGCGCAGGGCAAGGTGCTGACCGGCATCCTGCGGGAGGGTCACAAGTACGCGACCGGCCAGATCCTGGCCATCAACGACGTGCACGGCAACCTGACCCACGACGGGCTGACCTACACCGATCCGTACACCGGGGTGAAGGACGTCGCCGGAGGTCTGGGCACCCTGGCCGCGTACCTCAAGCAGGCCTCGAAGGCGGACGACACGGTGACGGTCGAGGCCGGTGACATGGTCGGGGCCAGCCCGCCGGCGTCGGCGCTGCTGCGGGACAAGCCCACGCTGGACGCGCTGAACCAGATGCACATCGACGTCGGCACGCTCGGCAACCACGAGTTCGACCGGGGCGTCCCGGAGATGCTGAAGCAGGTGCTCGGCGGCACGTCCACGGTGGACCCGTCGATCACGTTCAGCGGCCTCGACTTCCCGGTCGTCGACGCCAACGTGATCAGCGACCGCACCGGACAGCCGTTGCTGAAGCCGTACACCATCGAGAAGATCGGGGGAGTGCCGGTGGCGTTCATCGGTGCCACCACGATCACCACCCCGACCATCGTCACCACCGGCGGCACCACCGGGGTGCACTTCACCGACGAGGCCACCGCGATCAACGGCCAGGTGAAGCAGTTGCAGCGGCAGGGCGTGCACGCGTTCGTGGCCGTCATCCACGAAGGCGGATTCCAGGACACCTACCCGGTCGGCACGGTCGGCGACCGTATCCACGGCATCGCGGCGGCGCTCGACCCGGCGGTCTCGGTCGTGGTCAGCGGGCACAGCCACAGCGTCGTCGACACCCGGGTGGCCCGGCCCGGAGCTTCCAGCGCCCTGGTCATTCAGGCGTCGTCCTACACCCGGGCGTACGACCAGATCCACCTGCTCCTGGATCGCCGGGCCGGCACCATCGCGGCGACCTGGGCCTCGGTCCGGCCGGTCTGGGAGAACCAGCCGCCGGCCTCGACCGACCCGGCCGCTCCCGCGGTGGCGCCGGACCCCAAGGTGCAGGCGATCGTCGACGCCGCGGTGACCGCCACCAACCCGGTCACCCAGCGGGTGATCAACACGGCGGCGGCCGACGTGCCGTCGCAGCGGGAGGGCGGCGCCACCCCGGCCGGGGAGTCGCCGGCCGGTGACCTGATCGCGGACGCGCAACGGGCGTACGCGAAGACGCAGCTGGCCTTCGTCAACACCGGCAGCGTCCGGGCGGGCCTGCAGGCGGGCCCGGTCACCTACGGCGACCTGTTCACCATGCAGCCGTTCCAGGACGACTACCTGGACACCTTCACGCTGACCGGCGCGCAGGTGTGGGCGCTGCTGCGGCAGCAGTTGGCTCCCGGAACCGGCGGCATCATGCAGATCTCCGGCCTGCGGTTCACGTACTCGGGCAGCGCCGTCACCGCGGTGACGCTGGCCGACGGCACGCCGATCCCGGACAACGCGTCGGTGACCTACACCGGCACCGCCAACTCGTTCATGATGGGCGGCGGCGACGGCTTCACCGTGCTGACCCAGGCCGGGAACATCGTGCAGACCGCCGACGCCGAACTGGTGCCACTGGTCGCCTACGTGGGCACGCTGCCGACCCCGTTCACGTACGGCACGGACGGGCGCATCACCAAGAACTGAGCGGCATCCCGACAGGGCGGGTCCGGGCGACCGGGCCCGTCCTGATCTTTTTCGGCGATGGCCCGTCGGTTAGGTTGACGGGCGTGCCCCACACCGCGAGCCGCCCGGCGGTGACCCTGCGCCGTGAGGTGGTCCTGGCGTCGGCGGGCGCGGTCGTCCTGGCCGTCCTGATGATCTGGTTCCTGCCGCCGGTGCTGGTGTACGCGTTCACCCCGGCCCACTCCTGGAACGGCATCGCCAACCCGTACACCACCATCATCGGCGATGCCCTCGACCCGACCGGGCAGGCGTGGCTGCTCGCCTGGGACGGGTGGTCACTCCGGCACGGGCTGACCGGTTTCTGGGACACCAACGCCTTCTACCCGGACCACGACGGGCTGGCGTTCAACGACTCGCTGGCCGGGTACGCGCCGTTCGGGCTCATCGGCACCGGCCCGGGCGCGGCCATGCTCCGCTACAACCTCGTCTACGTGCTGTCCTTCGCTCTGGCCACGGCCGGCATGTACGCGCTGGCCCGCCAGCTCGGCACCAACCGGGTGGCGGGGGCGCTGGCCGGCGTGGCGTACGCGTACGCGCCCTGGCGGTACGGCCACGACGGCCACCTGAACATCCTGTCCAGCGGTGGCATCGTGCTGTCGCTGGCGATGCTGGCCCGCGGGCACGGCTGGGCGCTGCGCGGCGGTTACCGGGCGGAGCACCGGCGGCCGGGCTGGGCGGTGGCCGGCTGGCTGGTCGCAGCCTGGCAGATCAGCCTCGGCTTCGGCATCGGGCTGGCGTTCTGCTACGTCCTGCTGCTGGTCGTCGTCCTGGGCGCGGCCGGCTGGCTGCTCGCCGGGCGTCCGCCACTGGGCCGCCGGCTGCTGCTGGCCGACGTCGGCGGCGGCCTGATCTTCGCCGCCGTCAGCGCCCTCTTCGCGTTGCCCTACCTGCGGGTCCGGGTGTTCAACCCGGCGTCGGTCCGGTCCTGGGACTACATCGCCCTGTTCTCGCCGCCCGCCCGCGGTTTCCTGGTCGCCCCGCGCACTTCGCTGATCTGTGGGGCACGCCGACCAAGCGGCCCGGGCGGCGCTGGGCGTCGTGTCCAACGAGAAGACGCTGCTGTGCGGTTTCGTGCTCTACGCGCTGGCCGCGGCCGGCCTGTTCCGGTCGGCCTGGTCGCCGGCGGCCCGCATGTTCCTGGCGGCCGGGGTCTTCATCGGCATGCTGTTCGCCCTGGGCACCAACGGCCCGGCGTTCGTGCTGCTGTGGAAGTACCTGCCCGGGTTCGACGGCAGCCGTACGCCCGGGCGTCTCATCCTCTGGCCGACGATTCTGCTGTGCCTGCTGGCCGCGGGCTTCGTGACCCGGCTGGGTGGAGGCGTCCGTGCGCCCGGCCGGGTGATCGCGGTGGTCCTGCTGCTCCTCGTCACGGTCGAGGGATTGCCCGATGTGAACCACGTGACCGTTGCGGGCGAGCCGGCGGTGATGGCGGCGGCCCGCGGCCCGATGATCGTGCTGCCGTCGGACGACAGCATCGACCTGCACGTCATGCTGTGGTCGACCAACGGTTTCCCGGTCATGACGAACGGCGCCAGCAGTATCGACACTCCCGGTCATCGGGCCATCCGTCAGCTGATGACGCACTTTCCGGACGCCGACAGCGTGACCCGGCTCCGCTCGATCGGTGTCCGCAGCGTCGTGGTGCTGCCCGATCGCGTGCCCGGCACGCCGTACGCGGACGTGCCGTACCGGCCGATCTCCGGTCTGGGCATCACCCGGATGGAGATCGGCGCCGGACGTGCTGTACAGATTGGACTGAGGGCCGCTATTCCCAGCGGTCCGCGCGCGTGCCGTTGTCGGTGGGCTTCCAGTCGGCGCTGTCGCGGCTGTCGGCGGTGAAGCCGAACCCGCTCATCAGTGCGATCACGGCGAAGAAGAGCAGGATTCCGATCATCGGTGGTCATCTCCCTATTGGTGGTTGCGCTGAGCGTGCGCCGGGTTGACCGCCGACGACAGTGGCAGAGATGCCACACACCTTCAAAATCCTGCCAACTGGACGTACGCTCGGTCACATGTTGTGCACCGTGTCCGTGATCGTGATGCCCGGGACCGCCGTGTTCGAGCTGGGCGTGCTGTCCGAGCTGTTCGGGTACGACCGGAGCGACGAGGGACTGCCCGCGTACCGGTTCTCGGTGTGCTCGGCCGACGGCGACCCGGTGCGCACCCACGCCGGCTTCTCGGTGACCCCGGGCCACGACCTCGCCCCGGTGGCCGACGCCGACCTGGTGGCCGTGGTGCCGTACGACGACGACCGGGACCCGCCGCCCGCGGTGCTGACTGCCCTGCGCGACGCGTACGACCGGGGGGCCCGGGTGATGAGCATGTGCACCGGGGCGTTCGCCCTGGGTGCGGCCGGTCTGCTGGACGGGCGGAGCTGCACCACCCACTGGCGGCACACCGCCCGGCTGGCCCGGCAGTACCCGCGGGCCCGGGTCGACCCGGACGTGCTCTACGTCGCCGACGGCAGGATCCTGACCAGCGCCGGCACCGCGGCCGGGGTGGACGCCGGGCTGCACCTGATCCGCCAGGAACACGGGTCGTCCGTGGCCGCCAGACTCGCCCGCCGGATGGTCGTGCCGCCGCACCGCGACGGCGGCCAGGCGCAGTACGTGGAGACCCCGGTGGTCGGTGTCGAGTGTGAAACGCTCCAGCCGATCATCGACCGGGTGATGGCCTCGCTCGACCGTCCGCACTCCGTGGAGACGATGGCCGACATCGCGCACATGGCTCCCCGCACGTTCGCCCGCAGGTTCCGGGCCGAGACGGGCGTCACTCCGCACGACTGGCTGACCGGCCAGCGCCTGCTGCTCGCCCGCCGCCTTCTGGAGGACTCCGAACTGGGCGTCGAGACCATTGCCGGACGGGCGGGTTTCGGCAGCGCAGCGACGTTGCGACACCATTTCGGGCAGCGCCTGGGCACCACTCCGCAGGCCTATCGGGCGACCTTCAAAACACACGTCGCCGGGTGACAAAGAGCGTTCGCAGCGGATGAGAAGAACGTCACCTATTCGGGCGACAACTTGCCGTGAGGGCGGTCTATGCGGTTACCGTCGGCCGGTCCGCCAACGCGGGCCCCGCGGTCGGTAATCGCCGAATCCTGCCGCCGACCGGGCCGGGAACTCAATCGAAAGGCATGGAGCGGGGGAACCACGTTCCTCGGCGTCAATCCGCACGCCCACCTTCCCGGGTGGCGGAGGCGCGCCTCGGGGTGAAGCCGCGCTGCTGCGTCGCAGCAGGCGGCCGGGCACCTCAGCCCGAACCCGACAGCTCACCTCGCAGGCGTGGAGGTTCATCTGTCATGGCAAGGATCGGAAAGCACCATGTCCGCCGGAAGTCCGGCCGCCTCGCCCTCGGCATCGCCGCCGTCGGCACGGCCGGCGCCGCCGCCCTGCTCGCTTCGCCGTCGCCCGCGTCGGCGGCGGTGAACTGGGACGCGGTCGCGCAGTGTGAGTCCGGTGGCAACTGGAGCATCAGCACCGGGAACGGCTTCTACGGCGGCCTGCAGTTCACCCGCAGCACCTGGAAGGCGTACGGCGGCACGAAGTACGCCCCGACGGCCAACCAGGCGTCGAGGTCGCAGCAGATCGCGATCGCCAACAAGGTGCTGGCCGGCCAGGGCATCGGCGCGTGGCCGGTGTGCGGCCGGAAGGCCGGCTCGACGGCGACGTACAAGGCCCGGACGACGACGCACAAGGCTCGTACGACGACGCACAAGGCGGCCTCGCACAAGTCGGCGACCCACCGCGTCGTGCGCAAGTCGACCCCCGTCCGCAAGACGGTGACGGCGGCCGCGACCGGCGCCCAGTACGTCGTGCGCTCCGGCGACACGCTGTCCAAGATCGCGTCCGCGCACGCGATCAAGGGCGGCTGGCACACGCTGTACCAGCTCAACCAGGGCGTGGTCAGCAACCCGAATCTGATCTTCCCGGGTCAGAAGCTCGCTCTCTGATCCTTCGAGAGCACGGGCGCGGCGGCTGCCCCCGGCCGCCGCGCCCTCCTCGTGACGGGACCGTCTCGAACGCGTTCCCGCCCTGGCCCGGCCTCAACGGCCGCTGCGCCGCCGGAGGGCACCCGCTGACGGCGTTCCTCAACCGGCGGTGACGACGGCCAGGCCCCGCAGGGTCGGGACGAGGACGCTGCGCCCGGTCAGCGCGGGGGTGGCGAAGCGGTTGGCCGGGCCCACGGCGATCCCGGCCGTGCTCCTGCCGGTGGCCGGGTCGAGGGCGTGCAGGACGCCGTCCTTGGGCGCCAGCACCCAGATGCGGCCGCCGCCGATGACCGGGGAGCCGGTGGTCGACGCGTCGGTGTGCCAGAGCACGTGCAGCCGGCCGGCGTCGTCGACCCGGACCGCGCGGACCCCGTCCGTACAGGGCAGGTACACGACGTCGCCCTGGACGGCGGCACCACCGAACGACCGGCAGATGTTCTGCTGCGAGACCTCGCCGCCGATGCCACCCAGCTTGTCCTGGCGCAGCACGTAGACCGGGCCGGACTTGCCGCCCAGCACCGCCCACCTCGTGCCGACCAGGGCCACGCCCTGCGAGCCCAGCCCGACGTCGCCCTGGTTGGCGGCGGCCCAGTCGGACGGCGCGAACGAGTCCACCAACTTGGCGTTCGCGTCCAGCTCGAGGACGGTGTTGGTGTGGTCGTACGGGTCGCCGGGGAAGGCGGCGCCGTTGGCCGACACCGCCAGCAGGTTGCCGTTGGGCAGCACGGTCGGGCCGGCCGGGTTCCAGATGCCGCCACCCCGCCGGGTCGGCGGGCTGTAGAAGACGGGGCTGCCGGACCCGTCCAGGTTCACCCCGACCACCCGGCCCTTGTAGTCGCCGCAGTCGCCGGCCTGGGCGCCGTACGACACCCAGACCTTGCCTCCGGTGATCGCCAGGGCGCCGCGTTGCTGCATGTCGCGCGCGCTGACGCCGGGCAGGTCGACACTCTTGCTCCAGGCGACCGCCCCGGTGGCGGCGTCCAGCGCGTACAGCTGGTGGCGGACCGCCCCGCCGGTCTCGGCGACCATGTAGACCTTGCCGGACGTGCGGTCGAACACCGGTGTGCCGGTGATGCCGAGCGGGTCGATGTCCCCGCACTGGCGCTCCTGCGCCGGCGACGGCGAGCCCAGGCTCCGCTTCCACACCTGCTTCCACCGGCCGTCGAAGGCGTACACGGTGTCGTTCTCGGTGGCCACGACGGTCAGGCCGCGGACCTCCAGCGGGGACGCGTACACCGCGCCGTCCAGCTTCAGCGACTGTGCCAGCTCAGGGGTGCCCCCGGGCGGCATGGCCGTCGCGACCCCGGCCCGGTCGGCCGTGCCGTGGTACGTCGGCCAGTCCGGCGCCGCGAAACCGGCACCCGGCGTGGCCGAGGCCGTCGCCGGGGCGGTCTCCGGCGGCGTCGCGGCCGGGGCGGCCGGTTTGGCACTGCTGCACGCGGCGGCCAGCAGCACCACGGCCAGAGCGAGGGGTCGGATGCGCATCCGGCCAGTCTGCTCCCGTGACTTGGCGTTTGCCGGGCCGCACACCAGGATGAGGGCATGGCCGATTCCATGGAAGCCGTACGGCGGCTGCTCGCCCTGCGGCATCGTGGCCGACCGGAGGACATTCCGCCCGTACTGGCCGAGGTGGCGCCCTTCCTGGACGCCACCGAGCTGGTCGTGCAGCTGATCGATTACGGTCAGCTATGCCTGTACCCGCTGCCCGGCACCATGTTTGCGGCGGTGGCCCAACCGGTGGACGGGACGCTCGCCGGCCGGGCGTTCGTCACCACCCGGCCCGCTTCGGCCACCGACGAGGACGGCGTCGAGATGTGGCTGCCGCTGCTGCACGGGGCGGAACGGCTGGGCGTCCTGCTGGTCCGGGCCAAGGCCGAGCCGGACGAAACGCTCACCGACGACCTGGAGACGATCGCGGCGCTGGTGGCCGAGCTGATCGCCAGCCGCAAGGCGTACGGCGACGCGGTCGAGCACACCCGCCGGCGGCTGCCCATGCAGGTCGCGGCCGAGATCATCTGGAACCAGCTGCCGCCGCTGACCTTCGCCGTCGACGGCACCACGGTCACCGCGGTGCTGGAGCCCTGCTACGACGTCGGCGGGGACGCCTTCGACTACGCCGCCAACGGCGACATCCTGCACGTGGCGCTGTTCGACACCGTCGGCCACGGCATCTCGGCCAGCGCGCTGACCACCCTGACCCTCAACACGTACCGCAACGCCCGGCGGTCCGGGCTGACCCTGACCGACACGTACCGCTCGGTCGACAAGTGGATCCGGGCGCAGTACCCGGGCGCGTTCGTCACCGCCGTGCTGGCCGAGTTCGACACCCGCACCGGCCTCTATCGGCGCATATCGGCGGGCCATCCGGCCGAGCTGTGGGTGCGCGACGGCCGGGCGCTGACCTCCCCGCCGTCGCCGACGGCACTCCCGCTCGGGCTCGGGCACATGGTCGATCGCGGACCGGGAGTCACCGAGCACCAGATCGAGCCCGGCGACGCGCTGGTGCTCTACACCGACGGCATCACCGAGGCCCGCGACCGTACGGGCGGCTTGTTCGGCCTGGACCGCCTCACCGACCTGGTCGTCGAGGACCTGGCCGCCCGGTCGCCGGCGGCCGAGACGATGCGCCGGCTGATCCACACCATCGTGTCGTACGAGGAGGGCGACCTGCGCGACGACGCCACCGCCGCCATGCTGCAGTGGCACCCGGCCCGGGCCGATCGCTAACCTCACCCCCATGAGCTCCCGGGAAGTCCGCATCACCGTCCGCGGCGCCTTCGACGCGCTGTCCCCGCAGCAGCGCGACCAGCTCCAGGCGTCGGCGCCCGAGCACGACTTCCTGACCACCGAGTACACCCCCGAAGGGCACCTCACGTACGACCCGGCGCGGCCGTTCTTCACGTTCCGGTTCCGGGCCGAGGTCGCCGACGAGAAGGACATCCCGGACGCGGCCGCCCAGGCCGAACTCGCCGCCGAGGACTGGCTGAGCGAGCACGGTTACGCCTGGAAGAACCTCACCTCGACGGCCGTCGACATGTCCCAGGCGCCGCTGGGCGCCCGCGGCCGCAAAGGCCGGTAGCCCTTCGGCGCCGGATCGGTCAGGCCGCCGGTGACCAGCCGGCGGCCGGGGCGATGTGCTCGGCGATCGTCTTCAGGATGCGGGCGTTGTAGTCGACGCCGAGCTGGTTCGGCACGGTGAACAGCACCGTGTCCGCGGCCCGTACGGCCTCGTCCTTCGCGAACTGTTCGGCGATCGCGTCCGGCGCGCCGACGAAGGTCCGCCCGAATCGGGACCGGACTCCCTCGAGCAGCCCGATCTGGTCGTCCTCGCTGCGGTCGCCGAAGTAGACCCGGTCGATCTCCTCGGTGATCGGCAGCACGCTGCGCGACACCGACACCAGCGGCTCCGACTTCCAGCCGGCTTCGGCCCAGGCCTGCCGGTACAGCGCGATCTGCTCGGCCTGCAGCTGGTCGAACGGCACGCCGGTGTCCTCCGACAGCAGCGTCGAGCTCTGCAGATTCAAGCCCAGCCCGGCCGCCCACTGCGCGGTGGCCCGGGAGCCGGCGCCCCACCAGATGCGCTCGCGCAGTCCCGGGGACTGCGGCGTGACGGCCAGGCCGCCGCTGACGCCGCCGGTGCGGGCCGGGTCGGTGGTGGCGACGGCCGCCCCGCCGATGGCGGACAGGAACAACTCGGTCTTCTGCCGGGCCAGGTCGGCTGCGGTCTCGCCGGCACCCGGCACGTAACCGAACACCTCGGCGCCGCGCAGCACCGTCTCGGGGGATCCCCGGCTCACCCCGAGCTGCAGCCGGCCGCCGCTGATCAGGTCGGCCGCCGCCGCCTCCTCCGCCATGTACAGCGGATTCTCGTACCGCATGTCGATGACCGCGGTGCCGATGTCGATCCGGCTGGTCCGGGCGCCGATCGCGGACAGCAGCGGGAACGGCGACGCGAGCTGCCGCTCGAAGTGGTGCACCCGGACGAACGCCCCGTCGACCCCGATGTCCTCGGCCGCCTGGGCCAGATCGATCGTCTGCAGCAGCGCGTCGGCGGCGCTGCGGGTCTGCGACCCGTTGACGTTGCGCCAGTGCCCGAACGACAGGAACCCGATCTTCTTCACGTCCCCAGCATGGCACCACCCCGGCCGGTGAACGTGGCCTCTCCGGGGTCGAGCGGCGCCCGTCCGGCCCGCTCGGGCGGGACGCCGGCCCCCGCCCGGGATGGCTGCCCCGGCGCGGCCGCACCTCGCCTCGCCTCGCCTCGCCTCGCCTCGCCGAGACGGTTTGCCGACACGACCGGGCGTATTCGGCACCGGCGGACAGGTATTTGTCAGTGACCTTGCGGGCGTCCGTTTACCGTCCGGAATTGTGCGACGGGGGATTCTGATCATTGTCTTTCTGCTCGCCGGCTGCACCGTGCCGGCGGCGCCACCGGAACCGGAGCCCGCGCCGGCTCCGGCCGAGATTTCCGTCCGACGACATCGGATCATTCTCCCGGACGGTGACTGGCCGGTACTGGTCACCCGTTCCGACCCGGCGGCGGCCACGGTTTCGTTCGTCGTGATCGCATTCTCGGGGCCGCCGGAATTCCGGATCACCGCAAGGGATCCAGCGGTCCGCACGATGACGGTCACCCCGGGCGCACCGGCCCGGCCCGGACCGGGGCCGTGCCTGCTCACGGCCCGGCACGGCCGGATCACCGCGCTCCGGGAGATCACCCGGCTCTGAGGCATACGTTGGGGGCATGACCAAGACGATCGGCGTCGCCGTGGCCGGATTCGGCTGGATGGGCCGCGTCCACACCCAGGCGTACGCCCGGATCCCGCACCACTACCCGCAGCTCGGCCTGCGCCCGGAGTTCATCGCGGTGGCCGACGAGGCGCCCGGCCGGGCCGCCGGGGCCGCGGAGCAGTACGGCTTCGTCACCGCCACCACCGACTGGCGGGACCTGGCCGCCGACCCCCGGGTCGAGGCGGTCAGCATCGCCGCCCCCAACTTCCTGCACCGCGAGATCGGCGCCGGGTTGGCCGCCGCGGGCAAGCACATCTGGATCGAGAAGCCGGTCGGGCTGACCGCCGCCGACGCCCGCGCGGTCGCCGCCGCCGTCCGGGACGCCGGCGTGCAGGGCGCCGTCGGCTTCAACTACCGCAACGCGCCGGCCGTGGAGACCGCCCGGGAACTCGTCGCCGACGGCGCGGTCGGACAGGTCACGCACGCCCGGTTCCGGCTGTTCAGCGACTACGCCGCGCACCCCGAGGGCGCCCTGTCCTGGCGGTACGAACGGGCCCGGGGCGGCAGCGGCGTGCTCGGCGACCTGGCCGGCCACGGCGCCGACCTGGTCCGTTTCCTGCTCGGTGAGATCTCCGAACTGGTCGCCGACACCGCCGTCTTCGTGCCCCAGCGGGCCCGGCCGAGCGGGGCCACCGCCGGGCACACCCGGGCCACGGGCGGCGAGATGGGGCCGGTCGAGAACGAGGACTACGTGTCCAGCCAGTTGCGCCTGGTGTCCGGGGCCCGGGTGGTGCTGGAGGCCAGCCGGGTCGCGGTGGGGGAGCAGAACGCGTACGGCTTCGAGATCCATGGCACCCGAGGCTCGCTGTTCTGGGACTTCCGGCGGCTGGGCGAGCTCGGCGTCAGCACCGGCGACGCGTACCAGGATCAGGCGGTGCGTACGGTCTACATGGGACCGGGCGACGGCGAGTACGCCGCGTTCCAGCCTGGTGCGGCCAACTCGATGGGGTTCGACGACCTGAAGGTGATCGAGGCGTACCGGTTCCTCCGCTCGATCGTGGAGGGCCGGCCGTACGGCACGACCCTGGACGACGCCGTCCGCAGCGCCGAGGTGCTGGACGCGATGAGCGAGTCGGCGAGCTCACGGGCCTGGGTGCGGTTGGCGTGACCGGCGGTGTGCCGACCGCACCACCGTTCGCCACGCCATATCGCTGAGCGCCAACCGTGCCGTCGGCGATGCGCAACGGTGACCGGCCGCCGATAACGTCCCCGGGCATGGGGAAAGGCTGTCTGCAGGTGTTCGTCGGCGGCATCCTGGTTGTCCTGGGACTGATCGTCGCCGGCGTGGTGGTGGTCGTCTACCAGTTCCACCGGGCCACCACGGCGCCGGACGTGCGCACGGTGGCTCGCTCGGCCGCCGTCGATGCCGCCGACGCGGAGACCGTTCGGCTGCTCGACGACCGTGCGGCGACGGTGGCCGCGCTGGCCGTCGACATGACGCCGGTCGCCACGGCGGTCCGGGACCGGTGCGGCAGCGCCCGCGAGGGCCTCGGATTCGGGGCGGTGACCTGCGTCCGGACGGTGTCGCTGTACTTCGCGTACGGCGGCCGGGACGTGACGCCGCGGCGAGCGGGCTGGGATGCGGCGTTGCGCCACGTCGGCTGGACGAGTAGCGCGCCGACGCCGGACCCGTCCGGCTGGCGGACGCCGGTGTCCTATTCCGACGCTGCCGGCGTCACCCTCGGCGTGGTCTGGGTGGCGCGGCCGGAGCCGCCGACGCTCTGGGATTCGGCCCGCTTCGCTACGACGTACGACCGGGCCTCGGTGCCCGTCGATGTCACCGCGGCCGTCGCAACGGCCTACCGCACCTCGTCCTTTATGGCCATGGCGGTACTCGGGATGCCGTACTACAACGACAGGGTGAGGCCGACGCCTTCCCCGCAGCCGGACAATTACCACCCCTGTTTCTCCGGCAGCGGCACCTGCGTCGGCGGCTGACCACCGACCGTCAAGGAGATTTCGTGCGTCGCGCACTGGGCAAGACCGCCGTCCTCGCCGTGGCTCTCGGCGCCGTGGGCCTGGTGGCCCCGTCGAGCTGGGCCCGGGACGGATCGGGGCCGCACGTGTTCGGCCTCCCGCGCGACGACTCCGTGCCCGATCCGGACGGCGGCTGCGGCCCGGCGGCGCCCGACCCGGTGCCGGACGGACAGCCCATCGTCGTCGCCCTCCCGCCCGGTCCCGGATTCACCGTCGGGCAGCTTCCGGCGTTGTGGTGGAAGAATCCGCCGTACGGCGACTCCGGCTGGCAACTGTCCCTGCGGGGCTTCATGTGGCTTCCCTCGCTCGCCCACCGGGCCTACAACGACGGCCAGCACGAATCGCTGAACGCGCTGGTCGAACAGGTGCTGGCGTTCCACTCGCAGAACCCCGACCCGGGCACCGCCTCGGCGTTGCACACCACCCAGGCCAACGGCTGGGGCTGGGACGAGGGCACCTCGATGCGCCGCCTGCTGGCCGAGAACTGCCTGTACATGCTGACCAAGGACGCCCGGCTCAGGACGCCGATGCTGAACGACATCGCGGTCCAGTTCGGCCCCCGGTTCTACGGGCCGCCCAACCATGCCGTGCACAACCACGGGACGATGGCGGACCGGGCCAACCTGACCGCGGCCAAGCTGCTCGGCCGCATCGACATCCAGAACAAGGTGGTCACCCGGCTGGAGGCGAACGCGCCGGCCGCGTTCACCGCCGCGGGCACGAGCACGGAACAGTCCTCGGGCTACCACATCTTCAACATGCAGCTGTGGGGCTGGGTCGCCGACGACCTGCAGGCCCGTTCGGGCGCGGGCAACCCCAACGTGATCGCGCTGCGGTCGGAGGTGGCCCGGGCCACCAAGGTCGGCCAGTGGCTCACCCAGCCGGACGGGAAGCTCACCGTCTACGGTGACGGTTTCGCGGACAAGGGCTACCCGGCGACGACCCGGACCGACAAGATCTTCCGGGACGACACCGCCGGCGTGATCGCCGGCCGGTGGTCCTGGAGCGATCCGAACACGTCCTACTACGTCCTGCGGTACGGCCCCAAGCGCTGGGCGCACGGCCAGCCCGACCGCGGCGGTGTCACCTGGGCCACCAACGGCGTCCGCGTCTTGGTCAATCCGGGCCGCGCCCCGTACGACCCGGCCGGCAACTACAAGGCATGGGCGGCCAGTCCCAGCTCGCACAACGTGGCCACGGCCGACGGCCGGACCTACAACGACGCCGGCGGAAGCGCCGTCACGTGGAGCAATTCCAAGGCCTCGTGGCAGTCCTGGTCCATCGCCGACAAGCTGTACGGCATCACGCACGTACGGACGACGTCGGTGCTGCGGGACACGCGCAGCCTGGTCGCCACTGACACCTATGCGGGCGGCGCCGCGTTCCACCAGTTCTGGCACCTGGACCCCAGCTGGGTCCTCACCAGCCGCAACACGGCCGGCACGAAGCTGACGTTCACCTCCGGCGCACACACGCTGACCGTGACGACCGGCGGCACCGCCACTGTGCTCCGCGGCGCCACCCGCCCGGTCGCCGGCTGGAACTTCCCCGCGAACGCGACCCGCGTCCAGGCCGCCCAGATCCAGGTGGCGGGCAAGGGAACGGTCACCACGACCTTCGTGGTCAGGTGAGAGCTAGGCCCGCATCACCGAGGCGATCGGGATGCGGGCCGCCCGCAGCGCCGGGACGAAACCGCCGAGCAGGCCGGCGACCAGCCCGGCGATCACGCCGGCCATCCCGGCCTGCCAGGGGAATCGGACGTCGTGCAGCATCGGCTCGCTCGAGCCGGCCAGCGCCGAGACGACCCGCAGCGCGAGCGCGCCGGTGGCGATCGCCGCGGCCGCGGTGAGCAGGCCGGTCAGCAGGGTCTCGGCCAGCACGATGCCGGCCAGCAGGGTCCGAGGCGTGCCCACCGCCCGGCGCAGCGCGAACTCCTCGACCCGTTCCCCGACCGTGGCCAGTCCCACGTTGAGCACCCCGGCCGCGCCGATCACCAGCACCAGGCCGGCCATCGCGAGGAAGATCCAGCGCACCAGCGCCAGTTGCTTCTCCTGCTGCTTGCGCGACTCCACCCGGTCGAGCTCCGCCGGCACTCCGGCCCCGCGAAGCTTGCCGGTCAGCACCTTCGCCACCGGCGTGGCCGGCGCCAGCACCACCTCGAGATCCCCGCCGGCGTTCGGGTCGGTCGTCACCCCGGGCGGCAGCCAGGCCGTCAGCTCATCCATCCGGACGTACGCCCGGGGTTCGCTGTCGCCGTCGTCGACCACGCCGATGAACTGCGGCGTCACATCATGCGTGGCGCCGGTGAGGTGCATCTGGGCGGGCACGTGGTAGCGGGTGAACGCCTTCGCCGCCTCCTCGTTGAGCACCAGCCGCGGCGCCAGCGCCGGCAGGGTGTTGAAGTCGAGCCAGCGCCCGGACCGCGCCCGGTACGGGCGGAACGGCCGGACGTCCGCGGTCAGCGCGGTCAGCCGCAACTGCACCGCCTGCCCTCGCGGTCCCGACTCGTCGCCGCCCGAGTCCTCGTCGAGCGGTGAACCGTTCGGGTTCACCGGCGTCACCCCGGGCTCGCCGATGGTCGCGGAGTACGACAGCAGCGCGACCGCGTCGGTCCGCCCGGCCACCGTGGCGAGGGCGATGGCGGCGCCCTTCGGCCGGCACGTCAATCCGCTGGGTGCCGTCGACGCCCTGGGTCAGGTCGGAGTCGCCCAGCAGCGCGTTCGCGGCGATGCTGGCCCCGGCCTGGACCACCACCACCGCCAGCACGCCGAGAAACAGGCTGATCATGGAGAGCAGGGTGCGCAGTTTGCGGGCGCGGATGCCCTGCACGCCGATGATCAGCGCCGACCGCAGCCGGCCGGACAACCGCCTCACGCGGTTACCCGCTCGATCGGCGCCCGTTCGGTCAGCACGCCGTCGACCAGGTCGAGGGTGCGGTCCATCCGGGCGGCGTGGTCGCGGTCGTGCGTGACCAGCACCAGCGCGCAGCCGCGGGCCGTCGCGGCCAGCAGAGCGTCGATCACCGCGGTGCCGGTCTCGATGTCCAGCGCCCCGGTGGGCTCATCGGCCAGCAGCACCTTCGGGTTCCGGACCAGCGCCCGGGCGATCGCCACCCGCTGCTGCTCGCCGCCGGACATCCGGGCCGGCCGGGTCTTCGCCAGATGGGCGATCCCGACCTGGTCCAGAGCGGCCAGCGCCCGGGCCCGGCGTTCCCGGCGCGGCAGCCAGCCCTGCCCGTTGACCAGCGCCATCGCCACATTCTGGGCCGCGGTCAGGTGCTTGAGCAGGAAGAACCGCTGGAACACGAACCCGAAGTGGGAGCTGCGGAGCTTGCTCGCGGTGCGTTCCGGCAGCCGGGTGATGTCCCGTCCGTCCAGCGTGTACGTGCCGCCGTCGGCCCGGTCGAACAACCCGATGACGCTCAGCAGCGTGCTCTTGCCCGACCCGGACCGCCCGACCACGGCCACGCTCTCGCCGGCGGCCACGCTCAGATCAACCCCGTCCAGGACCGTACGGACCGGGGTCTGCCCCTTCAGCACCTTGGTGACTCCGGAAAGCTCGATCATCCTGGGCCGCCCGACGGGTTCGTCCCCGGCGCCGGCGCGCCTTCCGGCAGATCCGGCCCGGGCACGGCCACCGTCTCGTCGCCCTTGAGCCCGGACTCGATCTGGACGTACTTGCCGTCGGTGAGGCCCAGCACCACGTCCACGGTCTTGCGCTGCTGGTTGGCGTCCAGCACGTCGACCTTGCCGTGGCCCTGGCTGCCGGCCACCGCCTCCACCGGCAGGGCGAGAACGCCCGCCGCCTTGGCCGTGACCACGCTCAGCGTCACGGTGGCGCCGTTGAGCAGCTTCACCTTCCGGCCGGCGGTGCAGACCAGCCGCAGCCCGGTCGCTTCGGAGCCGCTGTCCTGTTCCGCGCCCGCCGCCGCCGCCGCGCCCGCCGCCGCCGCCGCGCCCGCCGCCGGCGCCGCGCTCGCCGGCGGCACCGCGCCTGCCGCCGGCACCTTGGCCCGGCCGTCGGCCGGCGCTGTCGACGACGGCGCGACCGGCGCCGGTTCCGGGATCGTGCCCGGCGGCAGCGCCGCGATGGTGCCCAGCGGCGTGCACGGGAACGGACCCGGCCCGTTCTTGATCTGTCCCTGCACCGAGGTGGCCGCGCCGGAGAGCCGGTACGCCATGTCGCTGTCGATGTCGGCCGCGATGCCGTACCCGGAGTGCCGCGCCGACACGATCGGCATGCCCGCGGTGACCTGCGCGTGGTCGTCGAGCAACCGGCCGGCCAGCGTCGAGCCCGGCGGGATGGTCACCCGGTGCGGGGTGCCCCCGGCCCACACCGACGCCACCCAGACCGGATCGGTGGCCGGGATCGCCGACGGCTGCCGGTCGACGTACCGGACCTCCCCCGAGGCCGGGGCGACGATGCCGAAGACCGGGTCGATGGTGACCTTGCCGGTCAGGCTGACCTGGTTGACCACATCCCGCTTGACCGGCTTGACGGTGGTCAGCACGGTGCCGCGCGCGGCCAGGCCAGGCGTCCCGGTGGCATCGCCGGACTTGGTGCAACCGCCCATGGCGGTCATCGCCACGGCGGCGGCCGCTCCGGCGAGGAGCCTTCGTCGATCCACCGGCTCTCCTTGATGATCTTCTATGCGGCTACGTGTCCGGAGACGGTACCGGCTCGGCGCAAGACCGGGGCGGGCGGCCATCGAAACTCGTCTAAATCGGCTGTACCGGTCACCCGGATGGCAGACGATGAGGCTAACTTCTCCGATCACCCTCAGGAGTCTTGGTGCGCCGGGCCCTCGTTCGTTCCGCTGTTCTCGCCCTGGTGCTCGGCGCGGTGGTGGTGCCCGCGGCGCCGAGCTGGGCCGACCGGCCCGAGCCGCACGTCTTCGGCGTGCCGGATGACGATTCGGTCCCGGCCGTGGACGGCGGCTGCGGCGCTCCCGCGGCCGGCGCGGTGCCCGACGGACAGCCGATCGTCGTCACGATCGGGGCCGGCCCGAGTTTCACCGTGGGCCAGATCCCGGACTCCTGGTGGCGGACCCCGCCGTACGGCGACGGCGGCTGGCAACTGCACATGCGCGGCTTCATGTGGGTGCAGCCGCTGGCCCGGCGCGCATCCGACGACGGGCAGCTGGGTTCGCTGAACGCGCTGGTCGAGCAGATGCTGGCGTTCCACGCGGCCGACCCCGACCCGGGAACGGCGTCGGCCGCGGCGATGGCCCGGGCCGACGCCTGGGCCTGGGACGAGGGCACGTCACTGCGGCGGCAGATGGCCGAGAACTGTCTCTATTCGCTGACCCACGACGCCCGTCTCACTCCGGTGATGCTGGCGGACGCCGCCGTCCAGTTCGGACCCCGTTTCTACGGGCCGCCCTATCACGCCGTGCACAACCACGGCGTGATGGCCGACCGGGCCAACCTGACCACGGCCGCCCTCCTGGGCCGCACCGACCTCGGGGACAAGGCGGTCGCCCGGCTCACGTCGGACGCGCCGGCGGCGTTCACCCCGACCGGCACGACCAAGGAACAGTCCTCGTCGTACCATCGGTTCAACGTGCTGCTGTGGGGCTATGTGGCCGACGACCTGCAGAGGTATCTCGGCGCGAGCGACCCGCGCGTGGTGGCCCTGCGGGCCGAGGTGGCCCGGGCCGTCGGGGTCGGGCAGTGGCTGACCCAGCCGGACGGCGGGTTCGCCGTGTTCGGCGACGGGTTCGCCGACCCGGGATGGCCGGCGCCCGCCCGCACCGACCGGATCTTCCGCGACGACGTGGCCGGCGTGATCGCCGGTCGCTGGTCGTGGACCGACCCGGCGACCTCCTACTACGTGCTCCGGTACGGACCCCGGCGGTGGGCGCACGGCCAGCTCGAGCGGGGCGGCGTCACCTGGGCCACGGACGGCGTGCGGGTTCTGGTCGACCCGGGCCGGGGAGCGTACGACCCGCTGGGCCGGTACAGCACGTACGCGATGGCGCGGAGCTCGCACAACGTCGCCGCCGCGGACAATCGGGTCTACAACGACGCGGGCGCCTGCACGATCACCGGCGCCAACTCCAGGACGTCGTGGCAGTCGTGGTGGATCACCGACACCTTGTACGGGATCAAGCACGTGCGGACGACCTCGATCATCCAGTCGTCACGAACCCTGACCGCCACGGACACGTTCGACCGGAAGGCCGCGTTCCACCAGTTCTGGCACCTGGACCCGAGCTGGGTGCTGACCGGGCGCGACGCCGCGGGCAAGACGTTGACGTTCGCCTCGGGCGCGCACCGGCTCACGGTCCGGACCACCGGCACGGCCACCGTCCTGCGGGGTTCCACCCGTCCGGTCGCCGGATGGAACTTCCCGGCCGAGAACGTCCGCGTCAGCGCCGTCCAGGTCCAGGTCGCCGCCACCGGGACGGGCGGCACCACCTTCACCGTTGCCTGATCGGGTCACCTCCGGCATACCGGGGCCACCGCTCGGGGGCGAGGATGGGAGCGTGACCACTCAACGCCAGGCCCTGGTCGTGCGCGGTGGCTGGTTCGGCCACCAGCCCGTCGAGGCCACCGAACTGTTCATCCCCTTCCTCAAGGACAACGGTTTCACCGTCCGGGTCGAGGACTCACCCGAGCCGTACGCCGAGGGCGGGTACATGGCCCGCGTCGACCTCATCGTCCAGTGCATGACCATGTCGACCATCGAGAAGCCGCAGCTGGCCGGCCTGATCGCCGCCGTCGAGGGCGGCGCCGGGTTCGCCGGGTGGCACGGCGGCATCGCCGACTCGTACCGCAGCAGCTCCGACTACCTGCAGTTGGTGGGCGGCCAGTTCGCCACCCACGCCGCCCGCTGCGGCCCGGCGGAACGCACCGGGGAGCAGTCCGACAACTACGTCCGGCACACCATCGAGATGACCGCCGCCGGGCGCGAGCACGAGATCACCGCCGGGATCGGCGACTTCGAGCTGGAGACCGAGCAGTACTGGGTGCTGACCGACGACTACAACGACGTGCTGGCCACCACGACCACCGCCACCCGCCCGTGGGGCGCGTGGCACCGGCCGATCACCGCGCCCGCCGTGTGGACCCGCCAATGGGGTGACGGGCGCATCTTCGTCGCCACCCCCGGCCACCGCGTCGAGATCCTCGAGGACCCGAACGTCCGGACGATCGTCGAGCGGGGCCTGCTGTGGGCGGCCCGCTGAGGGGCGGCCGGTTGCGGGTGGGCATCGTCGGCGCCGGGAAGATCAGCGGTCAGTACAGCGAGACCATTGCCGCCCACCCGTCGCTGGTCGTGGCCGCCGTCGCCGACCTGGACACCGCCCGGGCACAGGCCCTGGCGGACAGGCATGACGGCGCCCGGGTGCTCCCGCTGGACGAGCTGTACGCGGCCGACCTGGACGTGGCGCTCAACCTGACCACGCCGGCCGGGCACGCGCCCATCGCGCTGGCCGCGCTGGCCGCGGGCAAGCACGTCTACGGCGAGAAACCGCTCGCGCTCGACACCGCGCAGGGACGCTCCGTCCTGGCCGCCGCCCGGACCGCCGGTCTGCGGGTCGCGTGCGCGCCCGACACCGTTCTCAGCGCCGGGGTGCAGACCGCCCGGGCGGCGGTCGACGCCGGGCTGATCGGCGTGCCGCACGCCGCCACCGCCTTCATGACCACGCCCGGGCACGAGCGCTGGCACCCCGACCCCGAGTTCTACTACCAGCCCGGCGGCGGCCCGCTGTTGGACATGGGCCCGTACTACCTGACCTCGCTGGTGCACGTGCTCGGCCCGGTCCGCCGCGTGGTCGCGCTGGCCTCCCGCCCGCGGGCGACCCGCACCATCGGTGCCGGCCCGCGCGCCGGCACCGAGTTCCCGGTCATGATCGACACGCACACCACCGGGCTGCTCGAGCACCGGTCGGGCGCGCTGACCACGATGATCATGAGTTTCGACACCTGGGCCGCCCAGCTGCCCCGGATCGAGGTGTACGGCGCGGACGGCTCGCTCAGCGTCCCCGACCCGAACCGCTTCGACGGCGACGTCGCGGTGTACACCGGCGCCGTGCCGGAGTGGCGGGTCGTGCCCCCGTCGGCCGGCTACGTCGGCGGCGGCCGTGGCATCGGCCTGGTCGACCTGCACGACGCGCTGACCCGCGTCCGCCCGCACCGCGCCTCGGCCGAGGTCGCCCTGCACGTCCTCGACGTCATGGAGTCCCTGCAGTCGGCCGCCGTCACCGGCTCCGCCGTCGAGGTGACGACCACCTGCGAGCGCCCGGCCCCGTTCGATCGGCTGATCAAGGGCTGATCAGCCGTGGGCAGCGCGCCGAGCGCGTGTGCGGGACACTCAGGAGACCAAGCGCCACGACGCCGCCGGTGACCGGAGCGCGGGGCGCGACGTGGAGCGACGGCTGGGAGGGTGAATGCGGATTGCACTGTTCGCGACCTGCCTCGCCGACACGCTCTTCCCGGCGGCGGCCAAGGCGACGGTGCTGCTGCTGGAACGGCTGGGCCACGACGTGGTGTTCCCGCCACAGCAGTCGTGCTGCGGGCAGATGCACGTCAACACCGGCTACCAGAGGGAGGCGCTACCGCTGGTCAGGCGGTACGTGACCACCTTCCGGCCGTACGACGTGATCGTCGCGCCGTCCGGTTCCTGCGTCGGCTCGGTCCGCCACCAGCACGCGATGGTGGCCCGGCACGGCGGCGACGAGCGGCTGGCCGTACGGGCCGAGGACGTCGCCGCGAAGACGTACGAGCTGTCCGAACTGCTCATCGACGTGCTCGGCGTCGAGGACGTCGGCGCCTACTACCCGCACCGTGTCACCTACCACCCGACCTGCCATTCGCTGCGGGTGCTGCGGGTCGGCGACAAGCCGCTGCGGCTGCTGCGGAACGTGCGCGGACTGGACCTGGCCGAGTTGCCGGCGGCCGAGCAGTGCTGCGGGTTCGGCGGCACCTTCGCGGTGAAGAACGCCGACACGTCGACCGCCATGCTGGCCGACAAGATGCGGCACGTCCTCGCCACCGGCGCCGACGTCTGCACGGCGGGCGACTCGTCGTGCCTGATGCACATCGGCGGCGGCCTGTCCCGGCTGCGCACCGGCGTCCGGACCGTGCACCTGGCCGAGATCCTGGCGTCGACGGAGGCCTCATGACATTCCTCGGCATGCCCGTTCGCGCGCCCCGGGGCGTCGGCCACCTCCGCGGCGACCAGCCCTTCCCGGCCGCGGCCCGCACCGCGCTGGCCGACCCGCAGCTGCGCCGCAACCTCAAGCACGCCACCACGACGATCCGCGGCAAGTCCGGCCGGGTGATCGCCGAGCTGCCCGACTGGGAGCAACTGCGCGACGCCGGCGCGGCGATCAAGGCCGGCGTCATGGCCCGCCTGCCGGAGCTGCTCGAGCAGCTCGAGGAGGCGGTGACCGAGGCCGGCGGCACGGTGCACTGGGCGGCCGACGCCAATGAGGCCAACGCGATCGTCACCGACCTGGTCCGAGCCACCGGCCACCGCCGCGTGATCAAGGTGAAGTCGATGGCCACCCAGGAGATCGGCCTGAACGAGGCCCTGGAGGCGGCCGGCATCGAACCGGTGGAGACCGATCTGGCCGAGCTGATCGTGCAGCTGGGCCACGACGCGCCCAGCCACATTTTGGTTCCCGCGATCCACCGGAACCGCTCCGAGATCCGGGAGATCTTCCTGCGCGCGATGCCGGGCGTCGACCCCGCGCTCACCGACGACCCGCCGGTGCTGGCCGCGGCCGCCCGCCGGTACCTGCGCGAGACCTTCCTGTCCACGCCGGTCGCGATCTCCGGCGCCAACTTCGGCGTCGCCGAGACCGGCACGCTGTCGGTGGTCGAGTCCGAGGGCAACGGGCGGATGTGCCTGACCCTGCCCGACACGCTGATCACGGTGATGGGCATCGAGAAGGTCGTACCGCACGTGGTCCGACCTCGAGGTGTTCCTGCAACTGCTGCCACGGGCGTCGACCGGCGAGCGGATGAACCCGTACACCTCGATGTGGACCGGCGTCACGCCCGGCGACGGCCCGCAGAACGTCCACCTGGTGCTGCTGGACAACGGGCGGACCGCGGTGCTGGCCGACGAGACGGGCCGGTCGGCGCTGCACTGCATCCGGTGCTCGGCCTGCCTCAACGTCTGCCCGGTGTACGAACGGACCGGCGGCCACGCGTACGGCTCGGTCTATCCCGGCCCGATCGGCGCGGTGCTGTCGCCCCAACTGACCGGCGTCGAGGACAACGCGTCGCTGCCGTACGCGTCCTCGCTCTGCGGCGCCTGCTTCGACGCCTGCCCCGTCAAGATCGACATCCCGTCCATCCTCGTGCACCTGCGCAACCAGCACGTGGAGGCGCAGCCGCGGCCCACGCCCGAGGCGGTCACGATGGCGGCGGCCGCGTACACCTTCGACCACCCCCGGGTGTACGCCGCCGCCCAGCGTGCGGCCAAACTCAGCCGCCTGGCCGGGCGTCGCGGCCGCGGGTTGCCGCCGCCGCTGAACGGCTGGACCGCCGCCCGCGACCTGCCCGACCCGCCGACCGAGACGTTCCGCGACTGGTGGGCATCCCGATGAGCGCACGTGACACCGTCCTCGGCCGGATCCGGGCCGCGCTGCGACGGCTCCTCGACGCCCCCGGAGGTGCCCCGCGACGTACCGCCGGACGCTTCGACCCGCCCGACCTCGACCTGCTCGTCGACCGGCTGACCGACTACAAGGCGGTGGTGCACCGGGGATCCGGACGCCTCCGGGATCATCACCACGATCCTGCCGGCCGGGTCCCGCGTGGTCGTCCCGCCGGGCCTGCCGGAGGAGTGGCTGCCGGCGTCGCTGACCGCGATCCGCGACGACGGCTTGTCGTACAACGACATCGCAGGCGCCGACGGGGTCGTCACCGCGGCCGCGGTGGCGGTCGCCGAGACCGGCACGATCGTCCTCGACGCCTCGCCCGACCAGGGCCGCCGGGTGCTCAGCCTGCTGCCCGACCGGCACGTCGTGCGTGCTCCGCCCGGAACAGGTGGTGGCCGCGGTGCCGGAGGCGGTCGCCCGGCTCGACCCGCGCCGTCCGCTCACCTGGATCAGCGGCCCCTCGGCGACCAGCGACATCGAGCTCAACCGGGTCGAGGGCGTCCACGGCCCGCGCCGCCTGCACGTCGTCCTGCTGGCGGAACAGAGCCTCAGCGCGCTATGACCCGTCCGGCCGCGGCGCCGGATCGGATCGGCCCGTCACGCCGGTGAGTCCGCACCGTCCCCGCGCCGCCGGCCGGGACCGGCCACCGCAAGACGCGCTCCGGACTGCCCTGGCAGTAACTGTCACATCGGGTCCGCGGTCGGTGTCTTCATGCCGAGACACCCACGGAGGAGGCACTATGACCAGCAGGATTCCCCCCGCGGAGATGACCGGCATCAAGGCCGCGATCGTCAAGCGGATGTCCCGCCGGATGTTCGGCGAAGTGCTCGAACCGACGGCGGTGATCTGGCACAACCAGAAGGTGACCAGCTTCAGCTTTTCCGTCGGCCGCCAGTCGCAGAAGTGGGACGCCTGCGACGAGAACCTCAAGTCGATGGCGCACATGGCGCGTCGGCGGTCACCACCATGCCGACCGTCTATCCGGTCGTCTGGAAAGCTGTCAGCGCCTCGACCTGTTCGGCAGTGATCCAAGGATTCTGGTAACTACCTATTGGGCAGCCCAGCTCGATCAGCTGGTTGGCCTGATGTTGCGTCTGTACGCCTTCGGCGATGACCGTCAGTTCCAAGTTCTGACCGAGGTGTATCACGGCTTGGGCCGGCGCATCGCCTCGAGGGCTACCGTCGAGGGCGCTGATGAAGCCCTGATCCAGCTTCAATACGTCGATCGGGATCCGAGCCGGACGAACCAGGGAGGACTCGCCGGTCCCGAAGCCTTCGAGCGCGAAGCGCACACCGGCGGCACGGAGTGTCTCCATATGGGCCACGGCCTCTTTCGCGGCGACCCGTGTGCCGTCTGCTACTTGGAGTACCAGGCGGTGTGGGTCACTGCAGGCGGCCAAGACGTGGTTGCAAAATTCAGCACTCTCCAATTGTTGCGGTGAAATGCTCACATAGAGAGGAAGGCGCCAGGTCCGGGCCCTCTCGGCGACCTTTTCCACTATCCATCGTTCGGTCTCTTCCCGCATGCCGGCGTGCTCCGCCAAGGACAGGACGGCGTCCTGATCCATCTCGCCACGCTGCGGGTGCTGCCACCGGGCCCGGACCTCGGCACCATGGAGGTGCGCATCCAAGAAGCTGACGACAGGCTGATAAACGAGATGTAGATCGCCATTGGAAAAGGCCGAGTGGAGCTCCGTGTTGATGTGCGACTTGTCGGCGCCGCTCGACGCGGCAGCCCAGTAGCTCCACCGGATCTGACCCGTTTTGCGTTTCGCTTCGTACATTGCCAGATCAGCTCGGTGCAAGATTTCGTCCGGCGTCAGTTGGCCGGGGCTCGACCGGGCGATGCCGATGCTGGCGGACGCCAGCACTTCATTTCCGTCAATGTAGACCGGCTCAGTCGTCGCTGCGACGACCCGGCGAAGGGCCGCTTCAATGTCGTCCGGCGAGTCGATGTCGTGGAGCACGACAGCGAACTCGTCGCCGCCCAGACGTCCGACCACGTCTGTTTGACGAACGCTGGAACTCAGCATGAGACTGAACGACGCAAGAAGTCGATCACCGCCCATGTGGCCCAACGTGTCATTTACGTTCTTAAAGCCATTCATGTCGATGAGCAGTACCGCCGTGCTGTGGCGCGTCTGAGCTCCTCGTCTGAGTGCCTGGGTCAACAACATGCGGAAACGCGAGCGATTGACCAGTCCAGTGAGCTCATCCGTCGCGGCCGCCACCTCATTTGCTCTTTGTATCGTAATCTGTCGGAGGACGACGAAACCCGTGATGGCCAGACCTCCGCTCACCAGGCCGGTCCACGGAAAAAGCTGTTCATGAGAGGCCGTGATGATCATCATGGTCCAGCCGCCGGCGACCGCCAGGTACGGTAGCTTGGCGGCGATGGGACGCGCCACCAGCGTTGTTGCACTTTGCCGTTGTTCCAGGCGACGGCATCGTTCGACGGCTGCGGCAGCCATGAAGAAGGTCATGGTCATAATGCAGGTGAGCTGTATGGCGCTCGTCCGATGGTCGTCCGCCTGATGTGCCTGACGGTATCCGAGAAAGGCGTCGCTGGCGGTCAGGGGCAGCGCCGCTGAGGCAAGCAGCAGAACGGGACGCCGACCGATGCCGTCGGCACCACGAATCAAGACCCGGACAAAGCCGAACAGCAATATCATGTCGACGATCGCGTACGTCGCGGCTGCGGCGGCAGCTGTGCCGCTGTCCGTGAGAACCGGCCCGACAATGAAATACCACAGCACCATTGACGCACCGGCAACCACGGTAAGCGTGTCGAGAATGGTGATGCGTCGTTCCAGGGACGGTGATTTCCGCAGGGGAAAATAGTGGGAAGCCGCGATCAACGCAAGGACCAAACCCAGTCGGGTGGCGTCGGCCGGAGCCGGGAACGTCGTTTTCCCGCCGGGGATGAGAAACAGCACGAGGGTGGCCAGCAACAATGCGAAACTGACGGCGATGAGACGCCAGGCGCGGCGCTCCGAGTCTTTTATTCTTGAACCCTTCACGGCGGCCGCAAGGCCCACGCCGCCGAAAACCATCATCAGCGGTCCAGCGACCTCGGCCGAGGCGCCTCGGCTGGCGGCGACGGCGAAGGTCGCGGCCGTTCCGCACATGTAAAGCGCGCATAACCCTATGAGGAGCGCGCCCCACCCCCACCGGTGACGGATCATGGCGTGGCGACCTCCTGTGGTGATAGGACTCCTGTGGTGCAGATGCCGCTGGGCGTCAGGGGACGCTGAACCAGGCCGCGATCTCACTCCGCCGGCTCGAGTCTCCCCGGCGTCGAACGGCGTCGACGAACGGATGAAGGTCAGGCTGAAGACCGGATGGGCGGGAAGAACCGGCCGCGCAGCCCCACCACCACACCGAAAGGCACTCGTCGGAGTCGCTGGGTCGCCCGGTAACGGCACAAGCGCTGTCGTCCGGACCTCGACGGCAGCTGGGGCACCTGCTCAGGAACCGGAATTGCGCACTGCACGAGCAACCCGACGGTGCTCGGAGCACCACGCCCTCGGCCGGCCGGAACACCTCAGCCGTCATGGCGAAGTCCATGTGATCGGACTTTCGGCGCCCACGACACGATCCACGATGCCCTGCTCGCAGTGCTCGGGACCACCAGCTCAAGGTACCTGACCCGCCGCCCTCACCCTCGCCGCTTGGCCAAACCCGTAAGACGTCCGCGGCGGGTCACGGAGCCGCGGGCGCACCGCACGGACCGGGCGCGATTGTCCCAGCGAGCCAGCCGGGTCACCCGGGCCGGTGGCGCGACCGGGCGCGGCGCGGCCCGTTCGCCGCGGCGGACTATTTCGGCAGGCGTAGTCCTTGCATGCCGCCGTCGACGGCCAGCAGCGTGCCGGTGGTGGACGAGGTCAGCGGGCTGGCCAGGTAGCAGATCGCCGTCGCCACCTCATCCGCGCTGACCAGCCGGCCGATCGGCTGGCGGGCCCGCAGCGCCGCCGCGGCCGCGGCCGGGTCCTCGGTGGCATCCAGCAGCCGGCCCACCCACGGGGTGTCGGCTGTGCCGGGCATGACGGCGTTGACCCGGATGCCGTCCCGAACGTGGTCGGCGGCCATGGCCAAGGTCAGCGCCGCCACCGCACCCTTGCTGGCGGAGTACAGCGCCCGCTGCGGCAACCCGGCCCAGCCGACCACCGAGCCGGTGTTGACGACGGCCGCGCTCGGCGACCGCCGCAGGTGCGGCAGTGCCGCCCGGCTGACCCGGGCGATGCCCACCACGTTGACGTTCAGCACCCGGTGCCACTCGTCGTCGCCGTTCGCGGCGACGTCGCCGACCGCGCCGATGCCGGCGTTGTTGACCAGGATGTCGATCCGGCCGTGCCGCGCCACCACGGCCGCCACCGCCGCGTCGACGGAAGCGGCGTCCCCGACATCGCAGCCGGTGGCCAGATCGAGGACCGCGACCGTGGCGCCGCGCTGCTCCAGCAACGAAACCGTGGCGGCGCCGATCCCGCTGGCACCGCCGGTGACGATCGCGACGAGTCCGCCGAAGTCGTTCACCGCGGCGCCGCGATCTCTTGCCGCTGCGTGCCGAGCCCCTCGATGCCGAGCTCGACCACGTCCCCAGGAGCGAGCCAGCGCGGCGGTTTCATCCCCATGGCCACGCCGGGCGGGGTGCCGGTGTCGATCAGGTCGCCCGGTTCCAGCACCAGGAACTGGCTCAGGTAATAGACGATGAAGTACGGGTCGAACACCATGGTGGACGTGTTGCCCGTCTGCCGGCGCTCGCCGTTGACGTCCAGCCACATGTCGAGCGCGTTGACGTCCTTGATCTCGTCCGGCGTGGCCACCCACGGACCGGCCGGGTTGAACGTCTCGGCCGACTTGCCTTTCGACCACTGGCCGCCGCGCTCGATCTGGAAGGCCCGCTCGGACACGTCGTTGACGAGCGTGAACCCGGCGATCACGGCTCGCGCGTCGGCGGGGGAGTCCAGGTAAGCCGCCCGCTGCCCGATCACGATGCCCAACTCGACCTCGTAGTCAAGCTTGGTCGAGCCGCGCGGCTGCCGAACCGGATCGTTCGGGCCGACCAGCGTGTTCGGCGGCTTGGTGAACAGGATGGGCTCCGCCGGCACGTCCGCGCCGGTCTCCGCCGCGTGGTCGCGGTAGTTGAGCCCGATGCACAGGATCTGGTGCGGCCGGGCGATCGGCGGACCGATCCGGTCGGTGCCGAACGGCGCGGTGTCCCCGGCGGCCACCCGTTCGGCCACCGCCTCGCGCAGGCGGTCGTGTCCCCCGGCGAAGTAGGTGGCGTCGAAGTCGGTGACCACGTCCGAGACGTCCACGTACGACGTCTCGTCCACCCGGACGACCGGTTTCTCGGACCCGGCCGGGCCGATACGCATCAGCTGCATGGCGAAACCCTTCTACTCGACCATCGCGCGGATGGTGGAAACCTCGGCGATCAGCCGGCTCAGCGGCGTCCGGTAGGCCGGCGCGGACACGCTGACCGCGCCCGTGGGAACGGTGGGTGAGGCCAGGAACGCGGGCACGGCCACGCAGTTCACCCCCGGCTCGTTCTCCTGGTCGTCGCCGGCCCAGCCCTGGGCGCGCACTTTCTGCAGCTCCCGGGCCAGCGCGGTGGCGGTGGTGATCGTGTTGGCCGTGTGCCGGGACAGCGTCCGGTCGTCGGCCCAGGCCAGCACGGCGGCGTCGTCGGGCAGCGCGTACGACAGCAGCAGCTTGCCGACCGCGGTGCTGTGCGCGGTGTTGCGGCCGCCGACGGTCGAGGTCAGCTTCACCGCGCCGGTCGGCGGGTCGACCTTGGCCCGGTACACCACGAACGCCCCGTCCAGCACGGCGTAGTGCGCGGTCTCGCCGTACCGCTCGGCCAGCCGGCGCAGCACCGGCGCGATCCGCTCGTGCCCCGGCCGGGCCTCGTGGTGGGCGAACGCCAGCCGCAGGAACTCGTCGCCCAGCACGTACCGGCCGCGGCCGTCCTGGGCGGCGAAACCGGCGCGCCGTAGCGACGCCAGCGCGCGGTGCACGGTCGCTTTGTTGCTGCTCACCGCCCGCGCCATCGCGTCCAGGCCGATGCCGCCGGGGTGCCGGGCGAGTTCGGCCAGGATCGCCAGTACGCGGTCGGCCCCGACGAGCCGCTCGGGTTCCGTCCGGAGGTCGGCGGGCGTAACGTCCATGATGTTTCGGATGTTAGACCGAAGTTTCAGCAGGTGGAAGAGGGACGATCATGGCACCGCTACGGAGTGACGCGTGGTATGCCGGTGATGACCGCAACGCCTACATCCACCGCGCCTGGATGCGCCGCGGCCTGCCCCCGTCGGCCTTTCAAGGCCGGCCGCAGATCGCCATCGCCAACACCGCCTCCGACCTGACCCCGTGCAACAGCCACCTCAACGAGGTCGCCGAGCACGTCTCGCGCGGGGTGTGGGAGGCGGGCGGCGTACCGCTGAATCTGCCCGTGGTGTCGCTCGGCGAGACGCTCCTGCGGCCGACCGCCATGCTGTTCCGCAACCTGGCCGCGATGGCCATCGAGGAGATGATCCGGGCCAACCCGGTGGACGGCGTGGTGCTGCTCGGCGGCTGCGACAAGACCATCCCGTCGCTGCTGATGGCGGCCGCGTCGGTGGACATCCCGGCGGTCGTGGTGCCGGGTGGCCCGATGCTCACCGGCACGTTCCGCGGCACCCCGCTGGGCTGCGGCACCGACGTCTGGCGGCTGTCCGAGGAGGTACGGGCGGGCACGCTCGGCGCGGACGCGTTCCTGGACTCGGAGTCGTCGATGATCCGTAGCCGTGGCCACTGCAACACCATGGGCACCGCCTCCACCATGGGATTGCTGGCCGAGGCGCTGGGCACCACGCTGCCGGGCACGGCCGGCATCCCGGCGCCGGACAGCCGCCTGCTGGCCCGCGCCCACGAGACCGGCACGCTGATCGTCGAGATGGTCGCGGCCGGTCGCACGCCCAGTCAGGTCATCACGGCCGGTTCCTTCCACAACGCGATCGTGGCGCTGGCCGCGATCGGCGGCTCCACCAACGCGGTGGTGCACCTGCTGGCCATCGCCGGCCGGCTGGGCGTGCCGCTGACCCTCGACGACTTCGACCGGATCGCGGCCGAGGTGCCGATGCTGGTCGACCTTCAGCCGTCCGGCCGGTGGCTGATGGAGGACCTGTACCGGGCCGGCGGCCTGGCCGCGGTGCTGCGCGAAGTGGCCGACCTGATGGACTCCGAGGCCATCGACGTGACCGGCCGGCCGTTCCTGACATCGGTGGCGGACGCCCAGATCTGGGACCGCGAGGTGATCCGGGTCCGGGACGAGCCGATGATGTCCAGCGGCGGCATCTCGGTGCTGCGCGGCAACCTGGCCCCGGCGGGCGCCATCATCAAGCCGTCCGCCGCCACCCCGGAACTGCTGGAGCACCGCGGCCGGGCGGTCGTCTTCGACTCGATCGAGGACTTCCACGCCCGCATCGACGACCCCGACCTGGACGTCGACGCCGACTCGGTCCTGGTGCTGCGCGGGTGCGGTCCCAAGGGCTATCCCGGCATGCCCGAGGTGTCGAACATGCCGCTGCCGCCCAAGCTGCTGCAGAAGGGCGTCCGGGACATGGTGCGGATCTGCGACGGGCGGATGAGCGGGACGGCGTACGGCACGGTGGTTCTGCACGTCGCGCCGGAAGCGGCCGCCGGTGGTCCGCTGGACCGGGTCCGTACGGGCGACTGGATCATCCTCGACGTGCCCAACCGCCGGATCGACGTGGACATCCCGCAGGAGGAACTCGACGCCCGCCCGCCGTCGAAGGCGCTGCTGGACGCGGTGGCCCGGCCCATCCGCGGCTGGGAGAAGCTCTACGTCGACACCGTCACCGGGGCCGACACCGGGGCCGACCTCAGCTTCCTGATCGGTTCCAGCGGCCACCAGGTCAGCCGCGAGTCGCACTAGTTCTGATGCCGGTCCTGCTTACAGGCCCCGGCCACCATAGCGGCGGCGACATTTCCGGTGGTGCCCGTCGGAAGCCCGCCGAATGGCCGCCGAGCGTTGACAGGATGATGAAGCACGGTCGCCGGGCGCCGGCATCCATCGACGACTGGAGGACGCTCGACCGGCGATCGAGGTGATGGGTGCACCCCAACGCCCATTCATCAGCCCGATCCGCCTCGAGGTGGACAGCCGCTTCTCCGACTCGCCGGCGGTCGTACGGGCCCACGCCGCGATCCGGTCGCGAACGGTCAAGGAGTGATCGTCAACGTCTCGTCGGCCCGGTGAAGACTTCCGACGTCGGCTCCAACGCCCACTCCGTCGCGACGGCCCCTGCCTGCAGCGTGACTGACGGTATCCATCTCGAACTCGCCGAGCAGGGCGCCCCGGTGACCGGGAGTCCACCTGGGCGCCGCGACCACGGACATGGTGGCGGCTACGCCGGCGACATGATGGACCCCGGGAATCCCGTCGTGGACGGTGACCCGAAGATCCGATGACGTCGACGCATGACGGCAGCGGTCACCGGCGCGACCGAAAACCACATGGAATGCGGAAATGCGAGGTGCGCAATAACCGGCATTCGCAGGCGGTTAACACTGACGGTGTTCGGATGTGCGGCTGCTTATAGTTATTGGTTACGGAGCGTTGTACAACCCGAACAACCGGCATACACTGGCGGGGCGAACGGGTGAAATGCCGGTTCGAAGGCGGGAGTCGAGCCCACCCATGGACGATCCGCCATAACACTCAGGTATCGCCGGTATTCCCCACTGAGGATAATCACGTCCCCTGATTCAGTGACACCGGTCGCCGCCCAACGCCTTGTGACCACAGCCGTCCCCCCATGTGTTCTGAAGGTGAATGTCAACAATGGCCATCGATTGCTCTTGCCGCACCAGGACCGCCGCCAAGACAGTGATGGACGGCTCAGCGCGCCGCCGGCCACGGGTGCCCCGTTCCCGGGAGCAGCGAAGCGTTTCTTGCCGGCAGTGCAAAGCCTGAGATCGAGATCCGCCAGACAGCCGACTTACCTGGTTGCGCGGTGTCTTGCGGATGTCCCCGAGGCGACTTGTGGTCGGGCCGTTGACGGCTGCGCCTGAAACTGCGCCCCCGCTGTTTTCCATCGAAATTGGGGTTCCACGCATGGACCAAATTCGCGAAGAGTTCGTCCTCAAGTACGCAAGCTTCTCAAAGCCGTATGTCATCCTGAATGATCAGGTGCTGGACCTCTCCGATTTCATGGACCGACATCCCGGCGGCTCGGCGGTCTTGCTCGCCAACCTTGGACGCGACGTGACGGCCGATTTCTGGCACGTTCCCGCTCATGCACTCCACGGCGCTCTCCGGAGGGTCGACAAGCTCGCCGTCGCCGCGGTCGACCGGACCGCCGCGCCCACCCGCAGCGACGTCGGACGACTTCTGGATTATCTGCGACTGGTGCTCAACTCGTTCCTCGTCATACAAGACCCCCGGCGGGATCCCCTGGCTGACGTCGTCTATGTCGGACAAGTCTATTGTCAGGTGGTCGGCGATCACCTTCCGGCATTCCTGCAGATGATCTCCGAGTTGGCCCCACCGGATGTCGAGACGCTGACGCCGGGGCGCCTGGAGCGAATCAATGAGATAACGCTGAGCCGAGTGGAAAAGATTCTCGAGTCGACCGACCGATCGGCGGCGGCTGCTCTTTCCCGACAAATGCGCGAACATTGCGCCGAACTGGTAAACCATCTGCTGGCGGTTGTGGTGGATGCGGCTGTGATGTCCCTTGCCGCCGGAGACGAGACCGGCTTCCCCACTGGTCTCGAAAAAGCACTTCTCGCCGCTCAAGAATGGACGCGTGAAGAACATGAACTCGCCGTCGCCGGTTAACCTTCCCGGCTCCCGGACAGGATCACTCGCCGACTACGTCTTTTCCTGCTCCACGCCCGGCCTTATCGATGCCGACGGCGATCTGACATTCGGCCATGGATTCATGCCGCGAACCGCTGCGGACGAACCGCTGACCGGGCCGCATGAAGCGTGGGAGCAACTTGCGGCCCAGCTACCCCAGCTCTCGGTCTCGCCCCATGCCCGGCGAGTGATCGCCGACCTGCCTGCCTTTCCGGCCGGACCCGACGATCTGCCCGGCCCCCGACTCAAACGGGCGGCGACACTGCTCGGGGCAATAGCTCAGTCTTACTGGCGGTTCGGGGTCGACCGGATGTTCCTGGCCCGCAACGAGCAGATTCCGGCTCAGCTACCCGCCGCCATCGCACGGCCGTGGCAGCAGGTCAGCCACCGGCTCGGCCGCACCGAGGTGACGCTGAGCACCGAAGATTGCTTCTTCAACAACTTCACCTTCATCGATCCGCGTTACCTCGATCAGGACGGCACTTATCCCATCGAAGACGCCCGCATCGAGCTGATCCGCCCCAAGATCCGAGCCTACGGTAATGAAGCGGAGCGGGTGTTCATCGCGGCGTTTGTCGAGGTCAATGCCGTCATCGCGCCGGTGGTGCAGCTATCGGCCCGGATCGAGGAAGTCGTGGCGGACGGCGGCCCGGACGCGTACGAGGAGATCGGCGAACTGCTGGCCGCCGTCGCCGATTGCGCGCGCGGCGCGGCGCGAGCGTTTCGCCGCGTCAGCCCCCGCCGGACCAGCGGCACCTACTGCGACCCGGTGGAACTGGCCAAGACCTTCGCCATGTGGGATGTCCCGGCCCCCGGCCACCCCACCGGCCCGAGCGGGTCGGCCACACCGGTGCTGCACTTCTTCGACGCGTTCATCGGCCGATCGCGGTACGACACCACGCTGGGCGCGTTCGCCAAACACCTGCGCGACACCCAACTCCCGCGCAAGCACCGGGAGTTCTTCAATCTGGTGCGGCGCCTCGACCTACGCGGTTACGTGGAAAGCCTGGCCGAGACGGCGCCCGCTGGTTACCGTCAGACCGCCGAGGCCTTCAATGACGTCGTGGCGGCGTTCGCTGGTGACAAGGGTTTCCTGGGCGTGCACAAAGGAAAGGTCGTCGACTATTTCAGCGTGGGCACCATTGTCGGTCGCAACCAGTCCACGGCCCATGATCAAGTCTTCATCGCGGACGCGACGTGGACCGACATGGCCGCCAAGCTGGAGCGGGCCCGGGACGAGCGTTCCATGCGGAAGCTATGACGCAACATGGAGTGACACCATGTCGATCATCCCGCCCGCCGCCGGCCACGCCGCCGCCTGCTTCCAGCCCGGCCGATGGTCGAATCGCCCTCGATCAGCGCCTGATCGGCCCGTCCGTTCCGGGCCCGCGTATAGTCATCGTGGCACTGCTCAAGCTCCGAAAGATCCACATCCTCTGCACAACACGCTGGCTAGGAGCGCTGGGCTCGAAATGCTGGGCTGAACGCGTCGGAGTTCTCGGCACTGGGTACACCGGCCCGCGGTGAGCGCAGTCATTCAGGCCATTCAGCGCGTCGCGGGTCTGCATGGGTCGCACGGACTGTGACGGCCCGGCCGGCGAAGCGGAGGCTACGGTGGATCATCAGCAATCCGAGGATGAGGCTGCAGATGATTGATGTGCAGGAATTCGCGCGGCGGCTGAGCACTCTCGGAGCTGACGCGTTCACCAGCGACGACGTGGTGGATCTGGCGACCGCCGCCGACATGCGGATCAGCGCTGACCTCGAGATCGACGCCACCTTGGCGCAGCGGCTGCTCGACCAGATCTCGCCCACGCTCCCGGTCACCGGAGCGCAGATCGCGGCGTCGCAATGGCCGCCACCGATGTCGTCCCGGCCCGCGGCGCCTTCGGTGTCGTTCTCCAGCCCCGGTGCCGTCGACGGCCCGGCTGACCAGCCGTCGCGAGCCCGCGGCTCTGGGCCCACGCGTAATGGTCGGCGGCCGGGTTCTCGACGAACGGGCAGGTGACACTGCTGGGATGGCGGCGACGGGTGCGCCCGACACCGAGGGGTAGCGATGTGCTGCGCATCCCGACGGCGTGCCCCGGTCCATGGCGTACCGCGGGCAAGGCGGGCCGGGTGACCGGCCCCGGATGACACGCACCACCCCGCCGCTCCTTGCTGGCCCGGGTGCGGACCGTCGATGATGACGTGTGGCCGAATCCTCGATGCGCGGGCGCACCCTCTGGTCCCGCAAGATGGCGCTCCCGTTGCGCGACTTCCTGCGCACCGAGTCGGGCAGCGCCGGCGTGCTGGTGGCCGCCATCGCGGTCGCGCTGATCTGGGCGAACGTCGACCCCCACTCGTACCGGACGGTCCTCGCGACCCACCTGTCCGTACGGCTGGGCGGTGCCGGGATCTCCCTCGATCTGCACGAGTGGGTCAACAGCGGCCTGATGACCATCTTCTTCTTCGTCGTCGGGCTCGAGGCGCGGCGCGAGTTCGACCTGGGTGACCTGCGCGACCGGCGGCGGTTCATCCTGCCGGCCGCCGCCGGGGTGGTCGGCCTGGCCATCCCGGCGGGGATCTACCTGGCGATCAACGCCGGCGGTCCCGGCGCGCACGGCTGGGGCGTGGCCATGTCGACCGACACGGCGCTCGCGCTGGGCCTGCTGGCGCTGCTCGGCAAGGGCGTGCCCGACCAGGTCCGGGTCTTCCTGCTCACCGTGTTCGTGGTCGACGACCTGATCGCGCTGGTGATCATCGCCGTGTTCTACAGCGCCTCGATCGCGATGACGCCGCTGGTCGTCGCCGTGCTGGTGTTCGGCGCCATGCTGGTCATGAGCCTGGTGCTGAAGGTCAGCCGGGGCGTCCTGTACCTGCCGTTCGCGCTGGTGCTGTGGGGCGCGCTGCTGGCCGCGGGCGTCGACCCGGTGGTGTCCGGCCTGGCCATCGGGCTGACCGTGGCCGCGTACTCGCCGTCCCGGGCGGCGCTGGAGGAGGCGAGCGGGCTGTTCAAGCTGTTCCGCGAGCAGCCGACGCCGGAACTGGCCCGCACCGCCAGCTACGGCCTGGTGCAGACCCTGTCGCCCAACGATCGGCTGCAGCGCATCTACCATCCGTGGTCGAGCTACCTGATCGTGCCGCTGTTCGGCTTGACCAACGCGGGCATCGTGATCAACGGCCCATTCCTGTCCCGGGCGTTCACCTCCCCGGTGACCTGGGGCGTGATCGCCGGGTACGTGCTGGGCAAGCCGGCGGCCGTGGTCGGCGTCTCGTGGCTGCTGGAGAAGCTCACCCGGGCCCGGATCCGCCCCGCCGTGGGCTGGGCCGGCGTGCTCGGCGCGGGCACCATCGCCGGGATCGGCTTCACCGTGTCCCTGCTGATCGCCAGCCTGGCCTTCACCGGCGACCGGCTGGCCGAGGCCAAGGTCGGTGTCCTCACCGGGGCGATCGTCGCGTCCGCGCTGACCTGGGTGGTGTTCCGGGTGACCCAGGCGCTGCCCAAGCCGATCCGGGCGAAACTGCTGCTGGGCGACTCGGAGCAGCTGCTCGACCTGATCCCGGTGGTCGATCCGGACCGCGACCACGTGCGCGGGCCGGTCACGGCGTCGGTCACGGTGGTCGAGTACGGCGACTTCGAGTGCCCGTACTGCGGCCAGGCCGAGCCGGTGGTGCGCGAGCTGCTGGGCGACACCGACCTGCAGTTCGTGTGGCGGAATCTGCCGCTGTCCGATGTCCACCCGCAGGCGCGGCTGGCGGCCGAGGCGGCCGAGGCGGCTGCCGCCCAGGGCCAGTTCTGGGAGATGCACGACCTGCTGCTCGACCACCAGGACTCGCTGCGGATCATGGACCTGCTGCGGTACGCCCAGCAGATCGGGCTGGACACGGAACGGTTCCACACCGACCTGATGACGCACGCGGCCCAGGAGCACATCGACGAGGACGTGGACTCAGCCGACCAGAGCGGCGTCTCGGGCACGCCGACGTTCTTTATCAACGGGAAGCGGCACTACGGGGCGTACGACATCGCCACGCTCACCGAAGCAGTCCGCACCGCCCGCGCCCGCGCCTACATCGGCACGCGATCGGCGGCCAAGAGTTAGGACGGCGGCCGCTGTTCGAAGCGCGACCAGTCGCCGGCGCCCTTCCGGACGATCTCGGGCTCGCCGGAGGAGAAGTCCACCACCGTGGTCGGCTCGACGCCGCACTCACCGGAGTCGAGGACCGCGTCCAGCGCGTGGTCCAGTTCCTCCTTGATCTCCCAGCCCTGCGTCATCGCCTCCGTCTCGCCGGGCAGGGTGAGCGTGCTCGACAGCATCGGCTCGCCCAGCTCGGCCAGCAGCGCCTGGGCCACCACGTGATCGGGGATGCGGACGCCCACGGTCTTCTTCTTCGGGTGCTGCAGGCGCCGCGGGACCTCCCGGGTGGCCGGCAGGATGAAGGTGTACGGGCCGGGCGTGGCCGCCTTCAGCGCCCGGAACAGCGAATTGTTGATCTGGACGAACTGGCCCATCTGCGCGAAGTCGCGGCACATCAGCGTGAACGGGTGCCGGTCGTCGAGGTGCCGCAGTTCCCGGATCCGGTCCATGCCGTCCTTGTTGCCCAGCGCGCAGCCGAGGGCGAAGCAGGAGTCGGTCGGGTACGCGATCAGGCCGCCGGCCCGGACCACGTCCACCACCTGCCGGATCGTCCGCGGCTGCGGGTTGTCCGGGTGCACGTCGAAGTACTTGGCCACCGGGTAACTCTAGGAGCCCAGCCGCTTCTTCTGGACTTTGCCCATGGCGTTGCGCGGAAGCTCGTCGGTGAACCGGATCCTGCGCGGCCGCTTGTGCACCGACAGCGTCCGGGCGACGAAGTCGATCAGCTCCCGCTCGGTGGTGCGGTCGGCGACCACGTACGCGGTGACCTGCTCGCCCAGATCCGCGTGCGGGGTGCCGATCACGGCCGCCTCGCGGACGTTCGGGTGGGCCAGCAACGCGTCCTCGACCTCGCCCGCGCCGATCTTGTAGCCGCCGCTCTTGATCAGGTCGGTGGAGCTGCGGCCGACGATCCGGTGCCGGCCGTCCGGGCCGGCCGCGGCGATGTCGCCGGTGCGGAACCAGCCGTCCGCCGGCGGGGGCGGCTGGTTGCGGTACCCGTCGAACAGCATCGGGCCGGAGACCCAGAGCTCGCCGATGGACTCGCCGTCCGCGGGCACGTCCTGGCCGTCGTCGCCGACGATGCGCGTACGGACCCCGCGCACCGGGACGCCGACGTGCCCGGGGATTCGCGCCGGGTCGTCGGCGCGGTTGCTGATGGTGATCAGCGTTTCGGTCATGCCGTAGCGCTCGACCGGCCGGTGCCCGGTGAGCGCGCGCAGCCGTTCGAACACCGGCACCGGTAGGGCGGCGCTGCCCGACACGAGCAGGCGGGCCCTTCCGATGGCCCGGGCGTGCTCGGGTGACGCGGCGATCCGGGACCAGACGGTCGGGACGCCGAAGTAGAGCGAGCCGCCGGCTTCGGCGTAGGCGTCCGGCTGCGGTCTGACCGTGTGCCGCAGCGGCGACCCGACCCGCAGCGGTCCCAGGGCGCCGAGGATCAGCCCGTGCACGTGGAACAGCGGCAACCCGTGGGCGAGCACGTCGTCCGGCCTCCAGTCCCAGGCGTCGGCCAACGCGTCGATCCCGGCTTCGACCGCCCGGTGCGACAGTACGGCGCCCTTCGGCGGCCCGGTGGTGCCGCTGGTGTACATGATCAGTGCCGGGTCCTCCGGCGCCGGCTCGGGGAAACTTGTGTCGGCGGTGCGGGTCAGGTCGGCGGTGACGGTCAGCTCGGCGCCGGAGTCGCGCATCAGGTGGCCGACCTCGGCCGGCCCGGAGTCCGGCGGGAGAGGCACCACAGCCGCGCCGGCCAGCATGGCGCCGACGATCGCCACGATGGTCTCGGCCGCCGGCCGGGCGTGCACCGCGACGACCCCGGCCCCGCGGACGTCCTGCGCGACGGCGCCGGCGCAGGCCCGCAGCCGGTCGGCCGACAGGGTCACGTCGCCGACCCGGATCATCGCCTCCTGGGCGGCGACCCCCGCCAGCAGGCGCATCAGCGCCGCGCGCGCACACGGCTGACGAGCTGGCGCAGCCGCCGCTGGTTCTCCGGCTTGGCCAGCTGCCGCCGGCCCTGCGCGATCAGCCGCCGGCCCTGCGGACTGGCCAGGAAGGTCTGCAGTCGTTGCGAAAGCGTAGGCATGTCATCGAGTATGCCGGATCTCGCCCGGAGGGCCCATGCAGCGTCGTCCGGCCGCGAGCCGGCCGCGGGGATCAGGCGAACAACGCCCCCGACACCGTCTGCACGTACCAGCGTTCGTAGCGCTCGGCACTCCAGCCCTGTCGGCGCACCAGCCAGTCGTAGTTGTACACGTCCTGGGCGAGCCACAGCACGTCGGCGACCTCGGCGGCGCTCAGATCGGGGCGGACCTGGCCGGTGGCCAGCAGTTCGGCGGCCAGGCCGGTCATGCCGCGATACCGGTCGTCCTCGTTCTTGCGCACGATGGCCGCCACGTCCGGGCTGGCGGTGGCCGCCCCGGCCAGCGTCAGCATGACCGTCGCCTGCCGGGCGTGCGTGTCGGCCAGGTGCCGGGCGAACCGGGTGAGCTTGCCCCGGGGGTCGTCGATCGCCCGGACCTCGGCCACGAACGGCCGGTCGGCCAGCGCCACCGGCTCGTCGTCGCCGGCGATGGTGACGTCGACGAGCGCGGACAGCAGTTGCTGCTTGCTGCCGAACACGGCGTACAGCGTCTGCACGGCCACCCCGGCCTTGGCCGCGACCGCGGTCAGCGGGGTCGCCGCGTACCCGGGGTCGACGAACAGCTCGGCCGCGGCGTCCAGGATCGCCCGCCGGGTCTGCCGGGCGCCCTCCTGTCGCCGGGCCGACTCGTACCGCCTCTTGACCACGGGCTGAGTGTAGTGCTCTATTAGATAGAGCAAAACTCTATCGAAAGAGAGATCATCGTGCCGTACGGAGTAGTGCAGGAAATGCCGGGAGTGACCGAGTCCGAGTACCGGCTGGTGGAGAAGAACCTGGGCCCGGACCGCCCGGACGGACTGCTGGCGCACGTGTCGGGACCGTCGAAGGACGGCTGGCGGATCATCAACGTCTGGGCCGATGAGGCGGCCTTCCGGCGTTTCCAGTCGGAGCGGCTGATGCGCGCCTCCGGGCTGGCCGCGCAGGAGGCCGGCTTCGACGCCTCCAAGGCCGCCGGGTTCTGGTCGATGACCGTCGACGGCGACGAGATGCCGTTCGGATGAGCGCCGCGGCGTACTGGAACGACGCCGCCGCCGGGTGGGTGCGGCACGCCGACGAGCAGGACGCCTACGGGGAGCCGCTGGGCGCGGCGGCGTTCGACCGATTGGCCGTACGGGCGGGGGAGCGCGTGCTCGACGTGGGCTGCGGCTGCGGCGGCACCACCGCCGCGCTGGCCCGCGCCGCCGGTCCGTCGGGGACGGTGACCGGCATCGACCTGTCGGCGGAGATGATCGACGCGGCCCGGGTCCGGTTCCCGGACGTGACGTTCGTCGCCGGCGACATCGAGACGGCCGGTGAGTTGCCGGGGACGCCGTTCGACGCGGTGTACTCGCGGATGGTGCTGATGCTGCTGGCCGATCCGGTGGCCGGGCTGCGCACCGTCCGGCGGTCGCTGCGTCCCGGCGGCCGTCTCGCGGCGACCGTCTTCGGCCGCGGGCGGGACAACCCGTGGCTGTCGCTGACGGTGCTGGGCGCCGCGCCGCATCTGGGCCCGATGCCGCCACTGCCGATGGGCGACGAACCGGGCCCGTTCGCCTGGGCCGATCCGGCGCAGGCATCGCGCGCCCTGGTGACCGCGGGGTTCTCCGCGGTCAGCGCCGAGCCGGTCGGCGTCGTGGTGCGGGCGCCGGCCGACGCCGTCGAATGGCTGATCGAGATCGGGCCGGCCGGCGCGGCCTACCGCCGTGCCGGCCCTGCGGCTCAGGCGGCGGCCCGCGCCGGTGTCGCCCGGTTACTGACCCGGTTCGAGGACGCGGGGGGTTACCGCCTGCCGGCCGGCCTCAACGTGATCACGGCGCACGCCTGACCTCTCCGGGGCGGCGCGTACGCCATAGGTTTCAGAACGAGTAGGGGCCGAATCGTCCCCAGGCGACGAAGGCGGCCAGCAGCAGCAGAACGACATTGCCGATGATGACGTTGTTCTCCTTGCGGCGGGTGTGGGTGACGATGGCGCCGATCATGATGAGAACGAGGCCGGTGGCGGCCAGCGGGGCCAGGATGGGCGCGATGCCCAGCAGCGGCGGCAGGATCAGGCCGAGTGCGGCCAGGATCTCCAGGACGCCGATGGTGCGGACCATCCGCAGCGGCATGGCGTCGACCCAGCCCATGCCCATCTCGACCAGTTTCGGCGCGGGCCGGAACACCTTCATCGCGCCGGACAGCAGGAAGGCGACGGCGAGCAGGGCGGCGACGATCCACAGGACGACGTTCACGAGAGCCTCTTGTCGGTTCGGTCGGTGTTCGCTTCAACGGTGAAGTGAAGCTATCGTTGAACCGTCGAACATGCAAAGCCTTCGGAGACGCTGATGACCGCACCCGCCGCCGCGTACGACGAATTCCTTCTCGAGGCTCTGCCGGCGGCCGCGGCCCAGCGGGACTGGACGCCGGCCGACGGCCCGTTGCCGGCGATCTACCTCAGCCACGGGGCGCCGCCGCTGTTCGACGACCCGGTGTGGTTGCGTCAGCTTTTCGCCTGGGCGCAGCGGCTGCCCAAACCGAAGAGCGTCCTGATCGTCTCGGCCCACTGGGAGTCGGCGCCGCTGATGCTGTCCGCGCCCGGGCCGCACACCCCGCTGGTGTACGACTTCGGCGGCTTCCACCCGCGCTACTACCAGATGCGGTACGACACCCCGGACGCCACCGCACTGGCCGCCCGCATCGCCGCCACCCTGCCCGTGCACCAGCATCCCCGCCGCGGCCTCGACCACGGGGCGTGGGTGCCGCTGATGGCGATGTACCCGCTGGCCGACATCCCGGTGCTGCAGATGAGCCTGCCGTCCGAGGACCCGTCGGCGCTGCTCGCCGTCGGCGCGCGGCTGCAGGAGCTGCGGGCGGAGGGTGTGCTGGTCATCGGGTCCGGGTTCATGACGCACGGACTGCCGTTCATGACCCGCGACATGATGCGCGGTCATGTCCCGGGCTGGTCGTCGGACTTCGACACCTGGGCGGCCGAGGCGCTGGCGCGCGGGGACGTGGACGAGCTGGCCGCGTTCCGGGACCAGGCGCCGGGGATGCCGTACGCGCACCCCACCGCCGACCACTACGTGCCGATGTTCGTCACGCTCGGCGCGGGCGGCGGCGCGATCCGGACGGCCATCGACGGTTACATGATGGGGTTCGCCAAGCGCTCCTTCGAATCCGCCTGAGACTCCAGCGCCTTGATGACGGCGGCCATGTCGTCACCGCCGTGCCCCAGGGCGACGGCTTCGGCGTAGAGCCGTCGGCACGCCTCGATCAGCGGGACCGGCGCGCCCGCCGACCGCGCCGCGTCCAGCACCAGATCGTTGTTCTTCAGCACGTCCGCGATGCCGGCCTGGATCTCGAAATCCCGGGCGGCCAGCTTGGCTGTCTTCACGCGGGAGATGCTGCTGGCCATCTGGCCGGCGTCCAGGATGTCGCGGAGCAGATCCGGATCGAGACCGGTACGGCCGGCGAAGGCGAACGTCTCGGCCAGCCCGGTGACGGTGGTGATCAGGAAGATGTTGACCGCCAGTTTCATGGTCAGCGCCTGCGGGACCGGACCGCACACGAAGGTCTGGCGGCACATCGGCGCGATGACCTCGGTGACGCGGGCCGTGGCGGCGGGTTCGCCGGCGAGCATGGCGACCAGTTCGGCATTCTCGGCCGGCCGGCGGGATCCGGAGACGGGCGCTTCCACGTATGTGCCACCGGCGGCCGTTATCCGCTCGGCGAACCCGACGGAGTCAGCCGGGGACGTCGTTCCCATGTGGACCACCAGCCGGTCACGCACCTGCACGCCGTCCAGAACCTCGGCGACGGCGGCGGCCGATGCCAGCATGAGGATCACGATCTCGGCCCGGGTGAACACGTCCGCCGCGGAGCCCGCCTCGTTCAGCGACCCGGCACGGCCGGGGGTGCGGTTCCAGACGATCAGATCGGTGCCGGCGCGGGCCACGTTGAGCGCCATCGGGCGGCCCATCGTGCCCAGGCCGACGAATCCCACGGTCATGGTGGCAGGTTAGTCGGGGACCGCCCGGGATCGCTCAGTGCGTGTCGGCCGCCCGGGGCGCCGCTGGTCGTCTGCGGCGTGGTCGTTGCTCGCCGACCCGCAACGCGATCAACGTTCCCGCCGTGAAGGCAACCGTCAGCACGACCAACATGATCATGGCAAGGATCCAGGCCGACGGCCGATGGTGCCACAGCGCGTCCGCGGGCGCGGTCACCGCGATCCCCCGCAGATCGACCGTCGCGGCGGCGGCGGCGTACCCCCAGCGGGTGGGGGTGCACACGGCGATGACCTGCAGCCAGGTCCGGTCGGCGATGCTGAAGAGTCCGCCGCTGAGCACCAACTGGGCCATCACCGAGATGACCAGGATCGGCATCGTGTGCTCGGTACGCGCGACCAGGGCGCTGGCCAGCAACCCGGCCGCGGACGCGGCGAACGCCGTGAGGGCCAGCACCGCGGTCAGCTCCACCAGCGGCGAGGCGAAGATCAGGCCGTGCTCCGGCAGTTGGCGGCCGAGCAGGCCGAGGCCGGCGAGCAGCGCCGCCTGTGCCACGCAGACGACGGCGTTGACCGTCAACTTCGCCGCGAGGTAGGTACCGGACCGCAGGCCGACCGCCCATTCCCGGTGGTAGACCTGCCGTTCCCCGACCAGTTCCCGCACACTGCTGGCCATCCCCATGAAGGCCGCGCCGATGACGAGGATGAGCAGCAGCTGCGCCGCCCCCGCCGTCGGAGCACTGGACTTCGGCCCCAGACCGGCCGATCGGGGCACGGTCTGCACCACCGCGGCCAGCAGCAGCGGCAACCCGGCCAGCAGTGCGAGTTGGCGCCGGTCCGCCGCGGCCAGGGCGGCGCTGCGGTTCAGCAGCAGCCCGTACTGGCGGCGGCGGCTCTGCCGCGGCGGTAACGGCACCACCGCCGGCCCGCGCCGGACGGGCGGCTGGACCGGAACGGCTTCGGTCGTGAAGCGGTGCGCCCACGCGGTGGCGTCCTCGCTGAGCTCCGTGAAGACATCGGCGTAGTCGGCGGCCCCGAAGTGTGCGAGCAGCCGGTCGGGAGGTCCGAAGTACGCGACCCGGCCACCGCGCGCCAGTACCAGCACCTGGTGGCACAGGTGCAGATACAGGGTGCTGTGGGTGACGACCACGACGGTACGGCGCCGGTCCGCCAGGTCCCGCAGTCCCCGCATCACCTCGCGGTCGAGCAGCGGGTCGAGCCCCGACGTCGGCTCGTCCAGGTAGAGCAAGGACGGCTCGGTGAGCAACTCCATCGCCACCGAGGCGCGTTTGCGCTGGCCGCCGGAGAGCCGGTTGATCGACAGGCCGCGCTGCGCGGTGAGGTCGAGCTGGCCCAGCACCGAGTCGACCCGGCCCCGGCGGGCCGCGGCCGGCACGTCGTCGGGCAGCCGCAATGCGGCGGCGTACCGCAGCGCCTGGTCGACCTTGAGTTGGTCGTGCAGGACGTCGTCCTGCGGCACCAGACCGATCCGGTGCCGCACCTCGTCGTACGCCGGATAGAAGTCGATCCCGTCCACCAGGACCCGGCCGTCGTCGGCGGCCCGGGCGCCGGTCAACGCCCGCAGCAACGTCGACTTGCCCGCACCGCTCGGGCCGATGATCGCCAGCAGGGTGCCGGGCTGCGCGGTGAACGTGACGTCGGACAGCACCCGGGTCCCCTCGATCCGCACGGACAGGTGCTCGGCCACCAGCGATGGTTGCCCGGTGTCCCCGTGTTCGACCAGCCCGTCGACGCCGTCGTAGGAGAACGTGCGGCGCCCGATGGTGAGCCGGTCGGACGCGGTCAGCACGGCGCGGTCCACGCGACGGCCGTTGACGAACGTGCCGTTGCGGCTGCCGAGATCGGTGACCTCGACCGTCTCGGGTGCCAGCCGGCGGACCGTCGCGTGGTGACGCGACACGAGCAGGTCCTCGACCACGACGGTGTTGTCCGACACCCGGCCGATGGACAGTGTTCGCGTGCCGATCGGATGAATGGCGACCCGGTCGTCCGGCCCCTCCGAGCCGGCCTCGGCCCGAGCGGCCGGTACCGGCGGTACCGGCGGAGCCGAGCTGGCGGGCGGGGCCGGCGGTGCGGACCGGGCCGGCGGTGCCGGCGGAACCGACGGGACCAGTTTCGCGGTCGCCGGCTCGGCGACCTCGCCGACCAGGAGGGTCACGGCGGGGCCGGCATGCGGATCGCCGAGCCGGACCTCGACCGGTTGCCCCACCGGCAGCGGCGCGGCACGGATCCGCTCCCCGGCGAGAAAGGTGCCGTTACGGCTGGAGCTGTCGATCAACGTCCAGGTGTCGTCCTGGCACTCGACCGCGCAGTGGTTCCAGGACACCGTCTTGTGGTCGAGCACCACGTCGCCCGCGGGGTCGCGGCCCAGCACGACGCGGTGCCCTCCGGCGAACCGTCGCTGCGGCGCGCCTGTGGCGGCCACGTGCAGGGGGCGCCCATCGCCGTCAGTCACGCTCCTTGGATATCACCTGTTGCCTGCTCGCCCGGGGCGATACGTCACATTCCATCGGGTACGCGGCCATCTCCACCTCTGGAACGGCACGTCCGCACCACCGGCGCGGCACGATGGGGCAGTCACGGCGACGCCGTCGGCGGCGGTCGAGGCGCGCCGCCATCCGGCCATCGTTGCCCCGATGAGACGCCGCCTCGGCGGCGCGGGCCGGGCGGAGGGTCAACGGACCCCGCTCATCAGGCGCTTCAGCATCGGGGTCAATGCCAGCAGAGCGAGGCCGACGGCGATGGCGACGGCGCCCAGGAGGCCGAAGTACGGCACCTCGTGCTTCTCGTCGTAGTAGCCGGCCAGCACGCCGGACATCGCCGTGCCGAGCGCCACCGACAGGAAGAACAGGGCGACCATCTGGGTGCGGAAGGCTCTGGGCGACAGCTTGGTCGTCACCGACAGGCCGACCGGGGAGAGCAGCAGCTCGGCGATCGTGAAGACGAACAGGATGCCGGTGAGGCCGAGCAGCGGCACCGTGTTGGCGCCGGTGTCCCCGGCGAACGGCAGGAACAGCAGGAACGCGACGCCCATGACGATGGTTCCGGCGGCGAACTTGGCCGGGGTGGACGGCTGGCGGGAGCCGAGCTTCAGCCAGATCGCGGCGAAGATGCCGGACAGGATGATGATGAAGACCGGGTTGATGGACTGCACCCAGGAGACGGGCATGTCCCAGCCGAACAGGTTCCGGTCCAGCCGCTTGTCCGAGTACACGGTCAGAACCGTGAACTGCTGCTGATAGAGGGACCAGAACGCCGCGCTGGCCACGAACAGCGGGATGAACGCCAGCACCCGCCGCCGCTCCGTCCCGTCGATCCGGTGGCTGGACAGGATGACCGCGAAGTACGCGATCGCCGCCAGGGCGCTGAGCACCGCCACGATGGTGGACAGCCGGGACGCCGGGAGCAGGCCGGTGAACGCCAGCACCGCGACGACCACGATCACCGCCGCTGCAAGCACCGCGACCAGTGGCCGCCGGTGGGCCGGCAGCGGGTTGGCGACCGTACGGGCGGCGGCCTCGTCGCGGGTCAGCTGCTTGCGCCCGATCGAGTACTGGATCAGGCCGAGCGCCATGCCCACCGCGGCCAGCGCGAAGCCGAAGTGGAAACCCCACTCCTTCTGCAGCAGGCCGGTGAGCAGGGGCCCGACCAGCGCGCCGAGGTTGATGCCGAGGTAGAACAGGGAGAACCCGGCATCGCGCCGGTCGTCGCCCTCGGCGTACAGGGTCCCGACGATCGCGGTGGCGGTGGCCTTGACCCCGCCGCTGCCGAGGGCGATGCCGATCAGGCCGGTGGTCACCCCGGCGACGCCGGGGATGACCGACAGGCAGATGTGCCCGATCATCACCAGGACAGCCGAGGAGAACAGCACCCGCTCGGGTCCGAGGAGACGGTCGGCCAGCCAGGCCCCGGCCACCGTGGCCAGATACACCGAACCGCCGTACGCGCCGACGATGCTGGTCGCGGTGTCCTGGTTGATGCCGAGGCCACCCCGGGCGGCCGAGTAGTACAGGTAGATCAGCAGGATGCCCTGCATGCCGTAGAACGAGAACCGTTCCCACAACTCGACACCGAACAGGTTGGCCAGCACGCGGGGCTGCCCGAAGAACCCGGAATCGCGCTCCGGCGCGGCATTCTCGGTCACGGTCATTCGGTGCGTCTACCCCGAGCGCCGGGCGTCTATGCCGGCGCGATCGCCCGACCGAGGACCGCGAAAACCGGTTGGTGGACTACGGCGGCCGCTGCTACCGTGCTGGAAGCCGTGCGACAGACCGAGGAGGTGGTACCCGTGAACGTATCGACATGGGTGCTCCCCTGCGGGGTCACGGCCGGGCGATAGGTCGTCCGGGAGCGCCGTTCTCGAGCACTCCCGAAAGGCACGACCATGGAATTCACCTCTGCACAGCGCCTAGACGACGGCGTCCTCGAACGCGGATTCGCCCTCGGCGAGGTCCCCGGCATCCTGTGGACGCCGGCCTCCGCCTCCGCACCGGCCCCGCTGATCCTGCTCGGCCACCCCGGCGGACTGCACCGGATGTACCCCCGGCTCGCGGCTCGGGCCCGGCACTGCGCGGCGGAGGGCTACGCCGCGGCCACCATCGAGCTTCCCGGGAGCGGTGACCGGCCCCGTTCCGCCGTTGCCGAGCAGGCCCGCGCCGACCTGCGCCACGCGCTGGCGGCCGGTGAGCCGGTCGGCGACGACATCGTCGACCGGCTCGTCCTCCCGCTGGTCGAACAGGCGGTTCCGGAGTGGCGGGCCGCCCTCGACGCCCTGCTGGCGCTGCCCGGCATCGGCGGCCCGGTCGGATACGCCGGAGGGTTGATGGCCGTCGGCATCCGGCTGGCGGTGGTCGAGCCCCGCATCTCGGCCGCCGTCCTGTTCGCCGGCAGTTTCGTGCCGCGCAGTCTGTTCTCCGAGGCCCGGCAGGTCACCATTCCGCTGCTCGTCCTGCTGCAGTGGGATGACGCGGGAAACGACCGGCAGATGGCCCTCGACGTGTTCGACGCCTTCGGCACCAAGGAGAAGACCCTGCACGCCAACATGGGCGGGCACACCGGTGTCCCGCAGTTCGAGGGGGACGACGGGAACCGGTTCTTCGCCCGGCATCTGAGGTGAGGGCGGGCCGCGCCGACCGCAACGGATGACTTCCAGCGGCGGTTCCCGATCGTTCGCTACACGGGTGCCAGGTAGGTCTCGTCGATGTATTCGGCGATGGCCAGCGAGGACGTCGCGGCGGGGGACGGGGCGTTGCGGATGGTCACCACCGAGCCGATCCGGTTGACCCGGAAGTCGTCGACCAGCGCGCCGTCCGCGTCCACCGCCTGGGCGCGGACGCCACTGCCGCCGCGGACCACGTCGCTGGTCCGCAACGCCGGAACGTAGCTGCGGGCGGAGGCCACGAACGCGCGCTTGGAGACGCTGCCGTACAGCTCCTTGACCCCGGTCCGCCAATGGGCGCGGGCCATCCGCCGGAAGCCGGGCCAGCGCAGCGTCTCCCACAGGTCGGCCGGCCGCACCGCCGACCAGCCGTAGCCCTCCCGGGCCAGGGCCAGCACCGCGTTCGGCCCGATGTCGACGCTGCCGTCGACCCGCCGGGTCAGGTGGATGCCGAGGAACGGGTACCGGCGGTCCGGCACCGGGTAGATCAGGCCGCGGACGAGCTCGGTGCGACCCGGCGCGAGCTGGTAGTACTCGCCGCGGAAGGGCACGATGGCCGGGCCCGCGGAGTCCCCGGCGAGCCGGCTGACCCGGTCGCTCTGCAGCCCGGCGCAGACGACGAGCTGGTCGAACTTCAGCTCTTCGCCGGTCGCGGCCCGGACCAGGGGACCGTCGATGCCGGTCACCTCGAAGCCGAGGCGGATCTCGCCGCCGGCCGCCCGCACGTCGGCGGCGTACGACCGGGCCACCGCCGGGAAGTCGGCGATCGCGGTGTGCGGCGAGTGCAGGGCGGCCACGCCCCGGGCGTACGGCTCGATGTCCTTGATCTCCTCCGGCCCGAGCCGGCGCAGCCCGGGAACGCCGTTGGCGGTGGCCCGCCGCTCGATCTCGGCCAGCGGCGCCAGCTCGCTCCCGTCCCGGGCGACGACCAGCTTTCCGCATTCCTCGTACGCGATCCCGTGCTCGCGGCAGTAGTCGCGCAACAGAGAGATGCCGCGACGGCACAGCCGCGCCTTCAGCGACCCCGGCGGGTAGTACAGCCCGGCGTGCGCGACCCCGGAGTTGTGCGAGGTCTGGTGGGCGCCGACGTGGTCTTCCTTGTCCAGCACGGTGACGTCGGCCCGGGTCGCCAGCCGGCGGGCCAGCGCCAGGCCGAGGATCCCGGCGCCGACGATTCCGACGCGGCTCATCGCGGCTCCGGCGGTTCGGTGGTGCCCAGCAGTTCGATGGTGTTCATCCTGTCGGGAAACGGGATCCCGGTGAAGCCCGCGACGGTGATCTCGCCGGGTCGGCCGATGCCCGGCTCGGCGTAACCGGCAGACCACGCCGGGCGAAGGCATGACCGCGGGCGCGACAACGGCCGACCCTCACCGCGCGGCGGGCGCCTCCTCCTGAGTCTCGGCCAGCAGCGCGCGGACGCGCGGGATGACCTCCGCGCCGTACAGCTCGATCGTGCCCATCATGTCCTCGTGCGGCAGCGTGCCGGCCGAGTACTTGAGGTCGAACCGCTGGACGCCGAGGACGCGGACGGTCCGGGCGATCTTCTGCGCCACCGTCTCCGGTGATCCGACGTGCCAGGCGCCCTCGCGGACGTCGGCCTCGAAACGGGCCCGCGTCGGTGGCGGCCAGCCCCGCTCCCGGCCGATCCGGGCGAGATTGTTCCGGGCGTGCGGCCACAACGTGTCGATCGCCTCCTGGTCGGTGGCGGCGACGAACCCGGGGGCGTGCACGGCCACCGGCAGCGGTTCCTTCCCGAACTCCGTCAGCGCCCGGTGGTACAGGTCGACGTACGGCTTGAACCGTTCGGGGTCGCCGCCGATGATCGCCAGCACCAGGGGGTAGCCGTACTGGGCGGCCCGCACCACCGACTCCGGGCTCCCGCCGACCCCGATCCAGGTGCGGATGTGCCCGTTCTCGGTCTTCGGGTAGACCTGCTGGTCGGTCAGCGCCGGCCGGACCGTGCCGGACCAGGTCACCGGGCCCTCGGTCAGCAGGTGCGACATCAGGTCGGCCTTCTCGGCGAACAGCTTGTCGTAGTCGGCCAGGTCGAACCCGAACAGCGGGAACGACTCGATGAACGAACCGCGCCCGAGGATGATCTCGGCTCGGCCGGAGGACACCGCGTCCAGCGTGGCGAACCGTTCGTACACCCGGACCGGGTCGTCGGAGCTCAGCACGGTGACCGAGGTGCCGAGACGGATCCGCTCGGTCCGGGCCGCGATGGCCGCGAGGACGATCTCCGGCGCCGAAACGGCGAAATCGTCGCGGTGGTGCTCGCCCACGCCGAAGGCGTCGACGCCGAGCCGATCCGCTTGCACGCCCTGCTGAACGACGTTCCTGATCACCTCTGCGTAGCTGAGACGATCACCCTCAGTGTCGGCGGTGACGTCGCCAAATGTGTCCAGCCCGAATTCTGTCATCAATGTCGGATCCTCCAGCGACGCGCCCGGCACCAGGACGTATCTTTGCGTGAGCCTTGAGGTTACCGTCGCGCTCGCCGGCCCCCACCACGAGCGCTGGACCGCAGGCACTCATCCTTGAAGGGACATCGAGGAATGCGTAAGGCACTGCTGGCCGTTGCCGTCACCGCGATGCTGGCTTGCGGAAGCATGGCGGCCTGCACCGACAAGCGCGCCTCCGGTAGCGGCACCGACGGCGGCCCGGCTTCGGTCGTGGCGGGCGAAGGGCGCGGCAAGATCGGCGTGATCCTGCCGGACGACGGCACCACCTCGCAGCGCTGGAAGTCCGACGACCCGAAGTACCTGAAGGCGGCCTTCGACGCCGCGGGTGTGCCGGTCGACATCCAGAACGCCGGGGGCGACCGGACCCGATTCCTGCAGATCACCGACCAGATGATCGCCGGCGGGGTCAAGGTGCTGATCATCGTCAGCCTGGACTCGGCGACCGGCAAGCAGGCGCTCGACAAGGCCCGCGCGGCCGGTGTCCAGACCATCGACTACGACCGCCTGACGCTCAACGGCGGCGCCCAGTACTACGTGAGTTTCGACAACGTCAAGGTCGGCGTCCTGCAGGGCCAGAAATTGATGGACTGCCTGGAAGGCAAGAAGACGCCGGTCGTGGCCGAGGTGAACGGCGCCCCCAGCGACAACAACGCGACGTTGTTCAAAGAGGGGTACGACTCGGTCCTGCAGCCGCAGTACGACAACGCCAACTACATCAAGGGCCCCGACCAGCCGGTCGACGACTGGGACAACGTCCTGGCGGGCAAGATCTTCCAGCAGATGTACCAGCAGTGGCCCAGCATCACCGGTGTCGTGGCCGCCAACGACGGCGAGGCCAACGCGGTCATCGGGGTGCTGCGCAAGGCCAAGATGAACGGCAAGATCCCCGTCACCGGGCAGGACGCCACCGTCCAGGGCCTGCAGAACGTGCTCAGCGGCGACCAGTGCATGACCGTCTACAAGGCGATCAAGCCGGAGGCCGAAGCGGCCGCCACGCTGGCCATCGCGCTGTACAAGAAGCAGCCGGTGACCAACCAGAGCATCAACCTGACCATCGACCGGATCAAGGACCCGGTGTCCGGCAACTACGTCAAGTTCATCAGCCTGACCCCGGTCGCGGTGACGAAGGACAACATCCGGCAGACCGTGATCAAGGACAACTTCGTCTCGGTGAAGGAGCTCTGCGCCGGCCGGTACGCCCAGCTGTGCAAGGAAAACGGCGTGGACTGAGCGCTCAGCGGAGCCGATGGGTGTGCCCGCGCTGCTGGAAGGTGGCCATGGCGGGAATCTGCCACAGTGACGGTATGAGTCCCTATGAACCGTTCACCGGAGTCCTCGTGCTGCCGGACCGTGCGCCGTTCGGTTCCGAGTCGCCGGTCACGCTCGACGACGGGCAGCCGGTGGCGATGATCAAATGGCAACGTTTCAGCTGGGGCGCCAAGTTCGACATCCTCGACCCCGTCGGCGGCGGCGTGCTCGCCTCGGGCCAGCGGGTCGGCGGCTCCGGCCGTCGCTACCAGGTCACCGGGCCTGGCGGAGACGTCCTGCTCGCACTGAAGATCAGTGGCTGGGGCGGCGTCAACGGCAAGTCGACGGTGACGATCACGGGCGGCCGGGTGCTGCACACCAAGGGCAACTGGTCGGCCCGCAAGTTCGAGGTGACCGATGAGCGCGGCCAGTCGGTCGCCGCCCTGCTCAACACGAGCAAGTTCTTCTCGATGCGACGCGACCACCTGGCCTTCGAGCTTCGCCAGGCGGTGCTGAGCCCTGTCGAGGCGATCGGCCTGGCGCAGTGCATGCGGGAGGCGGTCGAATCCCAGCGCAGCACTTCAGACGCGGCGATCAACACCTGACGGACGGCCCTTGAGGCGGCGGCCCATCTCCCGGGCGATCTCCCGCTGGGCGTCGCGCGCAGCCAGCACCTGACGTTTGTCGTACGACCTCAGCCCGCGAGCCAGGCCCAGTTCCACCTTGGCCCAGCCACCGGCGAAGTAGAGACTGAGCGGCACCAGGGTCAGCCCGTTGCCGTCCCGCAGCTTGTCCAGGATCCGATCGATCTCGATCCGGTGCAGCAGCAGCTTCCGGGTCCGCCGGGGCACGTGGTTGGTCCACGACCCGAAGCCGTACTCGGCGATGTGCAGGTTGTAGAGCAGGAGCTCGCCCTCGTGCTCCTGCGCGAACGCGTCCACCAGGGACGCGTGGCCATCCCGCAGCGCCTTCACCTCGGTGCCGGCCAGCACCAGCCCGGCCTCGTACGTCTTGAGAACGGCGTAGTCGTGCCGGGCCTTGGAGTTGGACGCGATCACCTTGCGCCCCTCATCTCGGGGCATCAGGCGTCCTCGCCCGGCCATGATGTGCTCATGACGGGGAACCGTAACTCGAAGTGGTCCATCGGGTCGGAGAATTCCGTGCTGTTCCTGTGGTCGAAGAACTCGGTCGGGTCGATGGGCTCGGCTCTCTACTGCACGGGCCGGCGCATCGAGTACGTGACGGCGTGCAGCCGGTGCGGCTCGTTCACCACGTGGATGGCCGCCCGGTCGTACGCCTGCCAGCCGGCCGCGCCGGCCCGGTTCAGGTGCCGCAGATCGTCGAAGCGCTCGTCGGTGCCCCAGCGCAGCACACCGCCGGGATGATGGAACGTCGCGGTCCAGTCCATGAACCGGTCCGCCCCGAACGTGCCGGCCGCCCGGTATTCCAGCCGCGCATACTCCCAGTTGGTCACAGGAGTGATTATCCCGATCGAGGGAAGCCCCGCACGCCGGCAGTGTGGCGGGCATCATAGGGGTCCGCCCGGATAACACCCTGACTTGTCGATTATTGGCTTGGGCGCGGAACCCCGGAGTCTTACGCTCGCCGCGACGACTTGAGGATCTCGGGGGGAACCATGGCCACGACAGGGCGCATTGCCCGGCTGGTGTGCGGGCGGTGGACGAAATGGATCGTGCTGGCGTTCTGGGTGGTGGTGATCGCGGTCGCCGGCCCGCTGGCCGGGAAACTGACCGGGGTGGAGAAGAACGACAACTCCGCCTGGCTGCCCGGTAGTGCCGAAGCCACCAAGGTGGCCGATCTGCAGAAGCGGTTCCAGCCGGACGACATCGCGCCGGCCGTGATCGTCTACGAGCGTACGGCCGGGATCACCGCCGCCGATACGGCCAAGGCCACCGCGGACGTGCAGGCGCTGGCCGGCGTGCCGGGCATCACCGGCACGGTGAGCGGGCCGGTGGCCAGCCCGGACGGCAAGGCCATCCAGGTGATCGCACCGGTCAAGGTGGACACTGCCGGCTTCGACAAGATCAAGGACGTGGTCGACCAGATCAAGACCACGGCCGGCGGGGGACCGGGCGGTCTCGACGTGTACGTCACCGGTCCGGCCGGCGCCGCGGCCGACTCCGCGGCGGCGTTCCAGGGCATCGACGGCACCCTGCTGTACACCACGCTCATCGTGGTGGCGATCATCCTGCTGATCACCTATCGCAGCCCGACGCTGTGGTTCCTGCCGATCATGACGGCGGGGGTTGCTCTGGCCAGCGCCCAAGGGGTGATCTACCTGCTGGCCAAGCACGCCGGTCTGGTGGTCAACGCGCAGAGCGCCGGCATCCTGACCGTGCTCGTGTTCGGCGCCGGCACCGACTACGCGCTGCTGCTGGTCGCGCGTTACCGCGAGGAACTGCGCCGGCACTCCGACCGGCACGAGGCGATGGCGATGGCCATGCACCGGGCCGGGCCGGCCATCATCGCCAGCGCCGCCACGGTCGCCGTCGGCATGTCCATCCTCACCCTGGCTCAGGTCAACTCGACCCGCGGCCTCGGCCCGGTCGCCGCGCTGGGCATCGTGGTCGGCCTGTTCGCCATGATCACGTTGCTGCCGGCTCTGCTGGTGATCTTCGGCCGCTGGCTGTTCTGGCCGGTGCGCCCGCGCGCCGGCACGGCCGACCCGACCGCGACCGGCCTGTGGGCCCGGCTCGGCGGCCGGATCGCCCGGCGCCCCCGGACGGTGTGGATCACCACCGCCGTCGTGCTCGCAGCGATGACCCTCGGCCTGTTCCAGCTGAGCGCGACCGGCCTCTCCGGCGCCGACCAGTTCACCACGAAGCAGCCGTCCACCATCGGCGAGGAGGCGCTGGCCCGGCATTACCCCGCCGGTCAAGGTCAGCCGATGGTGGTCATCGCGAACGCCGCCCAGGCCGCCGAGGTGAAGACGGCGTTCGCCGGCACGCCCGGCATCACCGAGGTGCAGCAGTCGCCCGCGGTCGGCGGTCTCGTGCAGCTCGAGGGCACGCTGCAGGCGGCGCCGGACACCGTGGCCGCCCAGAACACGGTCGTCACGGTCCGCAACGCCGTCCGTCCGATCGCCGGAGCCGATGCCAAGGTCGGCGGCCTGTCCGCGATGAGGCTCGACATCAACAACGCCAACAATCGCGACAACAAACTGATCATTCCGCTGGTGCTGCTGGTCGTACTGCTCATCCTCGGCCTGCTGCTGCGCTCGGTGGTGGCGCCGGTGCTGCTGATGGCGACGGTGGTGCTGTCCTTCGGCGCCGCCCTGGGCGTGAGCGCCCTGGTGTTCCGGCACGTCTTCGGCTTCGGCGGCGAGGACACGTCGTTCCCGCTCTACGTGTTCGTCTTCCTGGTCGCGCTGGGCATCGACTACAACATCTTCCTGATGACCCGGATACGGGAGGAGGCGGCGAAACACGGCACGCGGAGGGGCGCGCGGATCGGCCTGGGGGCGACCGGCGGCGTGATCACCTCGGCCGGGGTGGTGTTGGCCGGGACGTTCGCCGCCCTCGGCAGCCTGCCGCTGGTGGCGTTCGCCGAGATCGGGTTCGCGGTGGCCTTCGGCGTGCTGCTGGACACCCTGGTCGTACGGTCGGTGCTGGTGACCGCGCTGACCCTGGACATCGGCCGGTGGATGTGGTGGCCGAGCAGGCTGACCCACGTCCGGGACGAGACCGCGGCGGGCGAGCCGGCGGCGCCGGCACGGGAGCCCGACACGGTCACGGCTTGACCGCTCTTGCTCTTCCCTCGAGGGATCGTCCGCCCTCGAGGGAGGCGGCGCCCTGGTCCCGGGCGGTCGCGGTGGCGCGGCCGGCTCAGGTCTGCTCCGGGGCCAGGATGTCGTTCCACTCGCGGATCTCGTACGCCCGGATAACACCCTCGGACAGGAACGGGTCGCCGGCCACGAACTCCTCGGCGGCCTCGCGGGTGGCGAAGACGCCCATCGCCCCTTGGGCCTGGGGGTTGCCGAACGTGCCGATCGCGAGCAGCCCGTGGCCGGTGAACTCCCTGATCCGGACCAGGTGGGCCGGGAAGACCGGCGGCGCCTTGGTCGCCACGTCGTCGGCCGACTCGTAGAGCAGGACGTACTTCCTCATGACGCCGCGGCGGCGTAGGCGTTCAGGGTGGTGGTCCATGCGCCCGGGTCCTCGAACGTCCGATGCATGGTGGCCGCGTCGGCGCCGTAGGCCTCGAGGTCGCGGTGCTCGAGAACGACGCGGGTACGGTCGTCGCCGAGCGGCTCGAACCGGATGTCCACGGTGGTCACCAGGTCGGGATTAAACGTCCAGTCCGCGCCGATCTGCCAGGTGACGACCACGCGGCCCGGCGGCTCCCAGGTCACCACCCGTCCGGTGTCGGTCTCGGTGCCGTCCTGGTGCCGGGTGTACCAGCGGCCGCCCGTACGGGGCTCGATGATGATCTGCTCGATCGGCGCGGAACCGATGTGATGGGCCGGCGGCCACCAGGCCGTCATGTCCCGGGTGAAGAGTGCGAAGGCCCTGTCCTGGCCGACGTTCACGACGACCTCACGGCGGATGGCCTCAACCGTCTCGATCATGCTGTTCGTCCTTCCGATCCGACTCGGCGTGCTGCTCGAAGGCCGCGAGCGAACGTTCCCAGAAGCCGTCCAGATGGCGGCGCAGCTCGGCCAGGCCCACGGGATCGGCCTGGTAGAGCCGGCGTGTGCCGACCTGGCGATCGGTGACCAGGCCGGCCTCCTTGAGCACCTTGAGGTGCTGGGAGACGGCCGGCCGGCTGATCGGCAGCACCTCGGCCAGTTGTCCCACGGCCAGCGGGCCGGAGGACAGGCGGTCGAGGATGGTCTGCCGGGTCGGGTCACCGAGGGCGGTCAGCATCGCGGCTACGTTCGTCATGGCTAACGGTAAGCTACGGCTTACCAAGCCTGTCCGCAACCCTCAGATGCGGTTTCGTGTGAACCGCTTCGCCATGGTCAGTCGCTCCACCGGCAGGTTCCGCAACGACGCGTCCAGCACCTGCGCGGTGTGCGCCAGCGCTATCGTGCCGCCCTGCTTCCGCAGCGCCGCGGCCACCTGCATGAGACAGCCCGGGTTGGCCGTGACCAGCAGCTCGGCCCCGGTGGCAAGCACGTTCGCCGCTTTGCGGGCGCCGAGCTCGGCCGCCGGTCCGGGGTTCAGCACGTTCCAGATGCCGGCCGAGCCGCAGCAGATCTCCGGGTCGGCGATCTCCGTCACGGTCAGCCCGGGGATGCCCCGCAGCAGCGCTCGCGGCTGCGCCCGTACGCCCTGGGCGTGCCCGAGGTGGCAGGCGTCGTGGTAGGCGACGGTCACCGGCAGCGGATGGCGCGTCGCCACCGGGCCGAGCTCGGTCAGCACCTCGGACAGGTCCCGGACCTTGGCGCTGAACGCGGCGGCCCGCTCGGCGTACGCCGGGTCGTCGCGCAGCAGCCGGTCGTACTCCTTCAGCGAGGACCCGCACCCGGCCGCGTTGACCACGAACCAGTCGATGTCCAGCGGCTCGAAGGTGTCGATCATCCGGCGGGCGAACCGCTGCGCCTCCGCCTCCCGGCCGTTGTGCACCGACAGGGCCCCGCAGCAGCCTTGTTCCGGCGGGATCAGCACGTCGCAGCCCTCGGCCGCCAGGATCCGGATGGTCGCCGAGTTCACGTCGGGGAAGAACGCGCTCTGCACGCAGCCGGTCAGCATGCCGACCGTCGCCCGGCGGGTCCCGGCGGCGTCCACCCGCCGCGGCGGCGGCGGGACGGTCCGCATCCGCGGGGCGAGCGAGTCCAAGGTGGCCAGCGTCGGAGACAGGCGTTCCAGCAGCCCGCTGCGTTCGATCAGGCCCTTCAGGCCACTGGCCCGGTACGCCCGGAGCGGTCCCCGCAGCAACCGCAGCCGCTTCGGGTAGGGGAACAGCGCGAAGATCGCCGCCCGCAGCGCCCGGTCGCGCGGGGCCCGGGTGTGCCGTCGCTCGATCTGGGCCCGGGTGTCCTCGATCAGCTTGTCGTACTGCACCCCGGACGGGCACGCGGTCACGCACGACATGCAGCCCAGGCACTTGTCGAAGTGCTCCACCATGGAATCGGTGAGCGGTTCGCCGCTCAGCCCCTGGTTGATCAGGTAGATCCGGCCCCGGGGGGAGTCCATCTCCTCGCCCCACAACGCGTACGTCGGGCAGGTGGTCAGGCAGAACCCACAGTGGACACAGTCGGAGACCAGCGCGGCGCTCGGCGGGTGGTGCTCATCGAACGCCGCGCCCGGTCCGGCGGACGGCGCCGAGAACCCGGGCCGCGGCGGGGCCGGCTCGCCCAGCACGTCCCGGGCGGTCCGGCTCGCCCGTGCCCCAGGTGGCGTCGACGGCCATCTCAGATGCCTCCCACGAAACGGCCGGGCGCGAAACGGTACCCGGGATCGAACTGCTCCTTGACCCGGCGCATCAGCGCCAGCCCGGGGACCGGCCCCCACATGTCGGTGATGTCGCGGACCGCCGGCGGCGCGGTCAGCACCACCGCGTGCCCACCGGCCCGGACGCACGCCGCCCGCAGCCGCTCGATGGTCTCCACGGCCGCCACCGGGTCGTCGCCGTCGACGGCGGCGTAGAGCACCCCGGTGCCGGCCGATCCGCGGACGGCCACCCCGGACGCCGCCGTCAGCACGTCCGGAACCTTGGACAGGGGAGCGGTCAGCTTCAACCCGGCCTGGCCGTCGCGCCACGGGTAGGCGCCCCACCACGGCGGAGGATCCTCGCCGGCCTCCCCGCCGAGCAGATCCGCCAGTTTCGCCGCCCGTTCCCGGACCCCGGCGGCCGAGCCCTCGACCAGCACCGCCATCTCCACGCCGTCGTCGGCCGGCACGTCGATCTCCAGCCCGGTGGGAACCACCTGCGCCGCCAGCACCGCCGGAACCGCCTTGGCCGGGTCCACCCGGGCCCGGACGTACGACCGGGCCGCCGGGTGCGGGTGCAACCGGAACGCGCACTCGGCGATCAGCCCCAGCGTCCCGTACGAGCCGGTGAAGAGCTTGCCCAGGTCGTACCCGGCGACGTTCTTGACGACCTTGCCGCCCGCCTTGGCCACCGTCCCGTCCGGCCGGACGATCGTGATGCCGATGAGCAGGTCCCGGGTGGTCCCGTAGAGCATCCGCCGCGGCCCGCTGATGTTGGCCGCGACCGTGCCGCCGACGGTGGCGCCGGGCAGCATCGGGTCGAGCGCGAGCTGTTGTGTGCCGAGTGCCGCCGCCAGCTCGGCCATCGGCGTGCCCGCGCGCACGATGGTGATCAGGTCCCCGGCCGCGTGCTCGACCACGCCGGTCAGCGCGGTCGTGTCGAGGATCGATGTCGGTGCGCTTCGGCGGCACCGCCCAGTCGATCTTCGTGCCCGCGCCCCGGACGAGGACGGCCAGGTCGTCGCGGGCGGCCGTCGCGCAGCAGATCGGAAGCCTCAGCAGTCGTTCGTGGAGTGAGAACTTTCATCAGAAGATCTCTGCCCCCTCGACCGGCGGAGAGGCCTTGTGGCGGCCCGGCACCTCGCCGCACAGCCGCGGCGTGGGGAAGATCTTGCCCGGATTGGACAGTCCGGCCGGGTCGAACGCGCACCGGACCAGCTGCATGGTGTCCAGGTCGGCGTCGGTGTACATCTTCGGCATGTACTTCGACTTGTCCATCCCGACGCCGTGCTCGCCGGTGATCGACCCGCCGTACTCGATGCACAGGTCGATGATCGCGCCCGACACCTCCTCGGCCCGCTCGGCCTGACCCGTCCACGGCGTCGTCGAACAGCACGAGCGGATGCAGGTTGCCGTCGCCGGCGTGGAACACGTTGGCCACCCGGACGCCGTGCGCGGCCGACACCTCGCCGATCCGGCGCAGCACCTCGGGCAGCGCCGTCCGGGGGATCACGCCGTCCTGCACGATGTAGTCGGGACTGATCCGGCCGACCGCGGCGAACGCCGACTTGCGGCCCTTCCAGAACAGCGCCCGTTCGGCGTCGTCGGCGGCGATCCGGATCTCGAACGCGCCGGCCGCCCGGCACAGCTTCTCCACCTCGTCGAACTGGGCGCCGACCTCGGCCGCGGGCCCGTCCAGCTCGACGATCAGCACCGCCCCGGCGCCCTCGGGGTAACCGCAGGCGACGGCCGCCTCGGCCGCCTCGATGGCCAGCGCGTCCATCATCTCGACCGCCGCCGGCACCACCCCGGCGGCGATGATCGCGCTGGTCGCGGCGCCGGCCTGGTCGGTCGAGGAGAAGGCCGCCAGGAGCGTACGGACGGACTCCGGCAGCCGGGTCAGTTTCAGCGTGACCGCGGTGGTCACCCCGAGCGTCCCCTCCGAGCCGACGAACGCGCCCAGCAGGTCGTACCCGGGGGTGTCGGGGGCCCGGCCGCCCAGCTCGACCAGTTCCCCGTCCGGCGCGACGATCTGGGCGCCGACCACGTGGTTGGTGGTGAAGCCGTACTTGAGGCAGTGCGCGCCGCCGGAGTTCTCGGCCACGTTCCCGCCGATCGAGCAGATCTGCTGGCTGGACGGGTCGGGCGCGTAGTAGTAGCCGAGCGGGGCGGCCGCCTTGCTCACGGCCAGGTTGATCACGCCCGGGTCGACCACGGCCCGCTCGTCCGCCGGCGCCATCTCCCGGATGGCGCGCATCTGCGAGGTGACGATGAGGACCCCGTCGGCGTGCGGCAGGGCGCCCCCGGACAGCCCGGTGCCGGAACCACGCGCGACGAACGGCACCCCGGCCGCGGCGCACGCCCGGACCACGGCGGCGACCTGCGCGGCGTCCTGAGGCAGGGCGACCAGCGCCGGCATCACCTTGTAGTGGGCGAGCCCGTCGCACTCGTAGGTCCGCAGCTCCTGCCGGTCGGAGATCACCCGGTGGGCGCCCAGCGCCTGCCGTAGCCGTTCCGCGAGCCCGTCGATCACCGTCGCCCTCCCGTCCCCTGAACGTCACCTTAGGCGCTGCCGCGGCCACTCGGAACTGACGGAACGCGCCTTTCGGGCGGAAAAGCAGGGGAATGCGGCATCGGGTCGGCCCGGCTCGGCACAATCAGGCCGGCAGGGAAGCTGATCATGAAGACGGGGGATCCGGGTGCGCGCCATCGTCGCGGTGCTTGTGCTGGTGGCCGGCCTGCTTCCGCGCCCGGCGGCGGCCGCGGACGCGGCGGTCGACCCGGGCCGGCCCGGACCGTATCCGGTGGTCGCCGGCGAATACACCCTCCCGGCCGTACGGCTGCCGGGGCTGGCCACACCGGTGGAGATGCGGGCCCTGGTGATCGCGCCCGCGCACGCCGCCGGATCGCGCCCGCTGGTCCTGTTCCTGCACGGGCGGCACGACACCTGCCGCGGGGTGCGCTCGGAGACGGGCGGCTGGCCGTGCCCGCGCGGCACCACCGCGATCCGCAGCTACCGCGGGTTCCGGTACGCCCAGCTGCTGCTCGCCACCCAGGGCTACGACACCGTGTCGATCGCCGCCAACGGCATCAGCGCCCAGGACGGCGACCTCGCCGACGGTGGCGCCGCCGCCCGCTCCGCCCTGGTCCGGCTGCACCTGGCCGACTGGGCCTCCTGGTCAGCAGACCCCGCGCGGGCGGCGGCGCCGGCCGTGATCCGGGCCGTACCACCCGCCGATCTGTCGAAGGTGCTGCTGGTCGGCCACTCCCGCGGCGGGGAGGGCGTCGCCCAGGCGGCCACCGACAGTGCCGCCCCGCTCGCGGGATTCGCCCCGGTCCGCTGGACGATCCGCGGCATCGTCCTGATCGGACCGACCGCGCTGAACCGCAACCCCGACCCGGACGTGCCCTCGCTGACCCTGCTGCCCGGCTGCGACGGCGACGTCACCGACCTGTCCGGTCAGGCCTACGTGGACGCCACCCGCGGCGTCGGGGACGGCCGGGCGCTGCACAGCGCGGTCTGGGTGGCCGGGGCCGACCACAACTACTTCAGTACGGCGTGGACGGTCGACGACTACGCCCGGCGCGGCGACCGGATCTGCTCCCCGGGCGAACCGACCCGGCTCACCGGTTCCCGGCAGCGGGCGGTGGCCCGGACGTACATCGCCGCTGCGGCCGCGCTGTTCGTGGCCGGCGACGACCGGGCGCGCCCGCTTCTGGACGGCACCGGCGCGGCCGCCCCGTCGGCCGGGCGGGCGCTGGTCCTGGCCGAGGCGCTCGGCGGCGGGCGGACCCCGCTGTTCGTGCCGGCTGCGTCCGACGTGGTGGCGGGAGCGCGGCTGTGCCGGGAGGTGACCACCTGCCTGGACGGCCGGGACGCGGCCCGGTGCCCGCACTTCGTGCCGCTCGAGCCCGCCGCCGACGACCCGGGGCGGCTGGCGGTGGCGCTGCGCTGGACCGCCGCGGGCCGGGCCGTCTCGCTGCGCCCGGCCGCGGCCGCGTCGGTCGCCGGGGACAGCGCCGTGGCCCTGCGGATCGTCCTGCCGCCCGACGCGCCGGCCACCCGGTTCGCCGTCTCCGTCACCGATCGGGAGGGGCGGCGGGCCACGCTCGGCGACGTCAGCCTGACCGGGTTGCCGGCGACCGCGGCCACCACCGCGTACTGGGGGCAGGAGGTTCGCGTACCGCTGACGGCCGCGGCCGGCCTGGACCGGGCGCACCTGACCGAGCTGGGGCTGACCCCGGAGACCCGGACCGGCGCCGCCTGGCTGCTGGACGCCTGGGGCTGGCGGGCCGGCACCCCGGTGCTGTCTCCCGTGCGCCGGCCGCGCGTCGACGTCGCCGCGGCGGTGATTCGCCGGGGCGAGGTCGTGATTCCGGTGTCCGGTCGCGGCGCCGGGCTGGTCCGGGTGTTCCTGGCCGGACGTACGACCACCTCGCAACTGGTCGCCCTGCATCCCGGCGGCGGTCCGATCGCGGTCCGGCTGAACGACCGCCGGCGTCCCACCACGGTCCTGGCCGAGGCCGTCCGGGGCGCGGTCGTCGGCAGTGCCCGCCTGGTCCTCCGTGCGGGGTGAACGCCGCCCGCTCGGCGGTCGTTCGACCCAGCCGCATCAGGGCCAGGACAGGCGGGGGGCCTCGGCCGGGCCGGCCCGGGTGACCGCGACGGCCGCCGCCTCGGTCGCCTTGACCAGCGCCGCCTTCACGTCGAGACCGCGGGCCAGGCCGGCCAGCAGGACGCCGGTGTGTGCGTCGCCGGCGCCGGTGGTGTCGACGGCGTCCACGATGGGCGCCGGCACCGAGACGACCGCGCCGCCGAGCGGGCCGCCGGTGGCGACGCACCCGGCGGCCCCTTCGCGCAGAACGGTCAGCCGCGGTCCGGTGTGGACGGCCGCCAGCAGGTCGCGGCCGGACGCGCCCGGTCGCCGGGCCAGCAGGCGGGCCTCGCGCTGGTTCAGGGTCAGCACGTCCACATCGGGCAGTCGCGGGATGTCCATCACCAGCGGGCCCGGATCCAGCACCACGCGCACCCCGGACGCAACGGTGGACAGCCACGCGGCCAGGGCCGGGCCGCTGCCGGGGTAGACCAGGTCGTACCCGGACACCGACACCAGGTCGCCGGGTGCCGGCGGCAGGGCGGCCAACTCGTCCGCGGTGGCCGTCGCCTCCACGCCGGGCGCGGTGACGAACGTGCGCTCGCCGTCCGGTTCGACCAGCACCACGCAGAAGCCGGAGTCGCCGTCCGCCCGGGGGCCGGCGGCGACGGCGATGCCTTCGGCCGCGAGAGCCGACCGGATCAGGTCGCCGTACCGGCCGGTGCCGTGCGGGGCCGCGTACACGCACCGCACGCCCTGCCGGGCCACCGCGGCGGCCACGTTGAAGCCGCCGCCGGCCACCGTCCGGGCGCCCGTGGCGAGCATGTCACCGCCGCGCGGCGGAAGGGCCGGCACCTCCACCGTGACGTCGACGAGGATGCTGCCGAGCGACCAGACCGTGTCAGACATGGGTTGATTCCGCGGCCGCGGGCGCGACCGCCGCCGATCTGGTCGCGCCGTACAGCACGGCTCCGGTCACCCCGGCGACCAGCCAGCCGAGCGAGTTCCGGCCGATCCAGGTGCCGGCGAACGGGCCGGCGAACCAGTCGCCGGCCCGTGTGCACAGCACGCCGAGCACGATCGCGATCAGCCAGGACGCCACCGCCGGGATCCGCACCCCGCCGGTGTACCAGTAGCCGCTGCCGGGCGCGGTGTCGACCAGCGCGACCGGGTCGTACGCCCGGCGGCTGGTCATGTCGGCCAGGACGACCCCCGCCCACGCCGTCAGCGGCACCGCGAGGAGGGTCAGGAACGTGGTGAACGGACCGTAGAAGTCCCGGGCGACGACCGTGATGTAGAGCCCGCCGGCGGTGATCAGCACGGCGTCCACCCCGACCGCGGTCGCCCGGCGCACCGTGATCCCGCCCGTGATCAGGTTGAGCCCGGACGAGTACATCGACAGGTCGGCCGCGGCGATCAGCCCGAAGACGGCGGTCAGCAGGTACGGCACCAGCATCCAGCCGGGCAGCGCCGCGCCGATCGCCGCCACCGGATCGTCCGCCGCCGCCAGACGGCCGTTGCCAACCGCCAGCAGCGCACCCATCGACACCAGCGCCACCAGCGGTACGGCCGAGCCCAGCACGGTGGCCCCGACGATCCGAGCCGCCAGTGTCGTCCGGGGCAGGTACCGCGCGTAGTCGGCGCCCGCCGACAACCAGCCCAGCCCGGTGCCGGCCGCGATGAAACCGGCCCCGGAGATCACCGCGGTGGCCGGCCCGGCCGGCTGATGCAGTGCCGCCGACCAGTCTGCCGTGCCCACCAGGAAAGCCACCACGACCAGCGTCAGCCCGCCGAAGACCCAGGTCAGCCACTTCTGCGCCCACATGATGGTGGCGTGCCCGAACAGTCCGATCGTCGCCGCGATCAGCACCGTGATCAGCACGCAGATGACGGTGCTGAGCGTGCCGGTGGGCAGGCCGGCGAGGCGCAGCACGGCCAGCAGCGCGAACGCCGCGGTGGTGCACATCACCGTCTCCCAGCCGACGAACCCGAGCCAGGAGATCAGCGTCGGGCCCCAGTTCCCCCGGATGCCGAACACCGCCCGGGACAGCGTCAAGCCGGGCGCGCCGCCGCGTCTCCCGGCCGTACCGAGCACTCCGACCAGGAGGAACGACCCGGCCGCGCCGATCACCGCGACGACGACCGACTGGATCAGGTTCAGCCCGGTGAAGGTCACCAGCGCGGCGCCCAGGGTGATGCCCAGGACCCCCATGTTCGCCCCGAACCACATCCAGAACAGGCCGATCGGCCGGCCGTGGCGTTCGGAGTCGGGAACGGGTTCGATGCCGCGCGTCTCGATGACGCCGACCTGATCGGGCACGGCCTACTCCTGGGGGCTTGCGGTCGGGAAACGCAGCGCGAGCAGTTCGTCGGCCAGCCGGTCGAGGGCCAGACCGGGATTGGCTTCGGCGAGCCGGGCCAGAATGCGGGGCGGGATCGGACCGGGCCCGGTGTGGGCGCCGACCACGGCCCCGCACATGGCGGCGATCGTGTCACAGTCGCCGCCCAGGCTCGCCGCGTGCCGGGCGGCCGCCCAGACGTCGTGGGGATGGAGCGAGGCTAACGCCAGCGCCGCCGGCACCGCCTCCTGGGTGGCCACGCCGGTCCCGACCAGCCGGTACACCACGTCGATGGCGTCCGCGGGCGTACGGCCGGCGACCAGGTCGAGCGCCCACGCGATACGGTCGGCGACGTCCGCGCCGGCCGAGTAGTACCCGCGGCGGCCACCTTGCCGGGCCGCCGCGACGGCGTGCCGCATCGAGTCCGGCAGCGGGTTCCCGTCGATCCCGGAACTGACCGCGGCCGCGATCGCCGACGCTCCGGCGATGGCGATCCGGGTGTGGTGCGTGACCAGGCTCGCCTGCTCGACCGCGTCGACGAGCCGGGGGAGCGGCACCGCGATGCCGATCGGGGTGATCCGCATGGCGGCGCCGTTGGTGTCGCCCCACCGGCCGGCCCGGTCGACCGGCACGCCGTCGGCGACCAGCCGCAGCGCCCGCAGCGTCGACGGGCCGAGCAGATCGAGCGAGCCGGTGGCCCGCATCCGCCGCTCCCAGGCCAGCAGCCGGTCGGCGAACGCGTGCGGGTCGACCGTTCCGTGTCCGGCCACGAACAGCTCGCCCAGGATGACGGCCTGGTCGGTGTCGTCGGTGACCCGGCCGGCGGGCTGGCCCCGGCTGATGTCGTTGTCGTCCGGTCCGGGGTGGAAGTCGTCGAGGACCCCGTACCGCTCGCGGATTGTCTCCCGGGGCAGGTACTGGGTCGGCATGCCCAGGGCGTCGCCGACGGCCAGTCCGGTCAGCGCGCCGACGGCCCGGTCCCGGCGCGTCATCGCCGTCCGCCGGAGACCGAGGCTGCCGACCGGTGGCGCGGCTTGACGGGGACCGGGTCGAGCAGCCTCACCACGCTTTCCCCACATCCCCGTACCCGTCGAACACGGTCCGCTCCGGACTTGTCCAGACAGACAGTTGGGGCCGGCTCCCCGGTTGTCAAGGGCCGGTCGGTTAACCTGGCCCGATGCTCGTGATGGCAAGACTGGCCCGGGTCGTGGTCGCGGCCTGCACCCTGGGCCTGTTCGCGGGCTGCTCCCACGACAGCCCGGCGCCGGACACGTCCCTCATCGACCTCAACGAGATGCGCGGCGCGATGCTGCAGGCACCGGAGGTCGGGCCCACCTGGACCACCCCGGACGCGTCGGCCGACCCGAACCAGCTGGTCAGCATCTGCGGCGGCACGTCGCCGGCGCCGACCGTGCCACCCGGCGCGCAGGTGGTGGCGGCGCCGCTGGAGGACGCGGGCGAGACCGGCGCGCAGACGCTCACCCAGATCGCGCTCGTCTACCCCGACGCGAGCCAGGCCCAGGCCGGTCTCACCGCCCTGAAGGCGGTGGCCCAGGCCTGTCCGGCGAGTGTGTCGGTGCCGCAGACGGTGAACGCGGACAAGTCCGAGCCGGCCTACACCGAGACGGCCGCCAACCAGCCGATCATCCAGAACGCGTGGAGCGGCCTGGCCGTGATCCGCCACAAGACGTACGAGCGGAAGCACCCCGGCACCGCCGACACCGCGGTCGCCATCCTGGCCAAACGCAACGTCGTCCTGGTCGACGCGTACGCCATCTACCGCCTCGGGGCGACCGCGGACGCCAGCAACGACTCGCAGTTCGCCGGCGACTGGCAGAAACTCGTCGGCACCGTGGTCAACCGGGTGAAATAGCGGGATGGACAGCCGGGCCGGTCTGGTTTAACCTTCCGTCAGCGCCGTTGCGAGTTCTTCCCCCGTGGAATTCGCAGCGGCGTCTTTACGTCCGCATGCGGGTGTGTCCCCGGATCGCCAACCATGCGGCCGAGGCCGGTCCGCGGGCGTCAGGATTGTCCGGCCAGGACGTGCTTGGACTTGCCGGTGCTCTTGGCGGCGTACATGGCCAGGTCGGCCTCGCGCAGGATGTCGTCGGCGGTGAAGCCCGCCTGATTGAGCGCGATGCCGACGCTGGCCGTCACCGCGGCCCGGTGGCCGTCGAGGTCGATCGGCATCTGCACGGCCTCGACGATGCGCCGCGCGGTGACGTGCACATCCTGAGGGTCACCCAGCCGTTCCACCACCAGGGCGAACTCGTCCCCGCCGAACCGGGCCACCGTGTCGCTCTCCCGCAGGCAGCCGAGCAGCCGATCGGCGACGGCCCGCAGCACGGTGTCCCCGGCGCTGTGCCCGAACGCGTCGTTGACCTGCTTGAATCCGTCCAGATCGAGGAAGAACACGGCGAAGCTCTCGCCGGCCCGGCTGTGGCTCCGCAAGGCGTGGCCCACCCGGTCGTAGAACAGGCTGCGGTTCGCCAGCCCGGTCAGCGGGTCGTAGAACGCCAGCCGCTGCAGATCCTGTTCGAGGGCCTGCCGCCGTTCGATGTCCTGGCGCAGCGCCGCGGTGGCCTCGTCGACCTTGTCCATGGCCCGGACCCGGGCACCGGCCAGCACGCCGACCAGCGCGGCCAGCAATCCGGTGGTGAGAAGCCCCGAGCACAGCAGGAACGGTAACGAGCGCCGGTCGGTGGCCGTCAGCAGCCCGGTGGCGGGCTCGACGGTGAGCAGCCAGGTGTGCTGACCGGCCACCAGCACCCGGCTGCGGTTCAAGCTCGGCTCCCGCATCGGCGGCCCGGCGTCGATGCGGGCGAGCACCCCGCCGGTGTCCGCGGTGTCGGTGAGCGCGATCCGGAGCGCGCCCGCGGCCTCCTCGGCCACCGGCGGATCGAGGAAGTCCTGGCCGTGCACCCCCATCGCCACCCAGCCGATGAGCGCCCCGGCGCGCGCGGTGCCCGTCTCGCCGTACACCGGGACCGCCAGGGTGAACGACAGCTGCCGCTGCGATTCCGGCAGCTGCCTGTCGCGCCGCATGACATGCGCGGGCCCGGCCGTGAACAGGCCGGTCTCGGCGGCGATCCGGAGCGGTTCGGCCGACCCCGGGGTCTGGTTCAGGTCGCGCCCGGGGGTCAGTGCCGCGCCGGTGAACGTCCGGGTGAAGATCACGAACGCGTGCCCGGTCCCGGTCCCGGTCCGGTACAGGTGCAGGCCGCCCGCGCCGCGGTCACGCCAGTACGCCTGCGCGGCGGCCACTTCGTCGTCGGCGGCCGGGACGACGAAGGACACTCCGCCGGCTCCGGGCAACCGGCGCTCGTCCAGCGCGGCCGTCAGGGCGGCGAAATCGGTGGCCGTCAGCTCGGTCTGCGAACTGAGGCCGGCGGCCAGGTCGACCAGGGCGTCGCGGTACTGGTTGATGTCGTCCTCGACGGCGTCGCCGATCGACTCGATGTCCCGGTCCATCGCCTGGGCGGCCAGCGTGCGCTGATCGTGCTGCACCGAGATGGTGGCGCCGGTGGACACGCTGATCCCCACGAAAATCACGACGAGGACCATCGCGGCGCCGGACAGGCGCCGTCGTCTGGCCTTTCCCGGCTCCACCGACCCCACGAGGGTCTCATCGGCGGTGACCCGCCGGAGTTGAAGGATCGGGGCCGCTGAGGGTGATGGGGCCGGAGGGGCTGCCGGGATGGATGCGCTGTGCCGCCCCCGGTCGCCGTGGTGTCCGGTGCGGCATCATCGAAACGGCGACACCGCGGCCAAGCCGTTCCGGTGGGGCGGGGCGGGCGCTAGCCTGCCGGGGCAACGATGACATAGTCAAAGGAGCCTGTGATGGCATCGCGTCTCAACCCCTACCTGTCCTTCGACGGCAACGGCCGGGAGGCCCTGGACTTCTACCGGTCGGTGTTCGGCGGCGAGTTGACCGTCAACACGTTCGGCGACTTCGGCGGTGACCCGTCGATCGCCGACAAGGTCATGCACGGCCAACTCGACACCCCGGCCGGCTACACGCTGATGGCCTCCGACATCGCCCCCGGAATGGGGGAACTCACGCCCAGCAACTCCGTCACCATCAGCCTCAGCGGCGACGACCAGGAACTGAGCGGCTACTTCGAGAAGCTGTCCGACGGCGGCCGGGTCACCATGCCGCTGGAGAAGCAGATGTGGGGCGACGTGTACGGGCAGCTCGTCGACAAGTTCGGCGTCTCCTGGATGGTCAACATCACCCAGTCCTGAGGGCCCGCCACTCCGGCGCCAGCACCGACCAGATCTCGATGTCGACGCGTGTCCCGTGCCGGACGTAGCTCTCCCGGAGCACGCCCTCCCGGGACATGCCGAGCCGCCGGGCGACGGCGATGCTGGCGGTGTTGGCCGCGGCCACCTGCCATTCGATCCGGTGCAGGCCGCGCTCGTCGACCGCCCAGTCGATGATCGCCCGGGCGGCCCGGCTGACCAGGCCGCGGCCGGTGCCGGCCGGTTCCAGCCAGCAACCGGCCTCGGCCACGCCCGACGGCACGTCCATGGTCCGGAACATCACCCCGCCGAGCAGCGTGCCGTCCGCCCAGATGCCGTAGATCCGGCCGGTGTCGGTCGCGGTCTTGTCGGCGTACGACTGCAGGAAGGCCCGCGCCGAACCGAGATCGGTGACCACGTCGGCCAGTCCGATGTGCTCCCCGATGAAGTCCCGCCCGCGGTCCATGTGGGCCAGGAACTCCGGCGCCTGCCACGGCTCGAGCGGGCGCAGCTCGGCTCCGTCGTCGCCCAGCGAACGCGCGAACATGCTCACTCCTCGCCCTCGTTCCGGACCGGCGCGCCGAGGCCCGGCAACTGGTCGAAGCAGTAGGCCGGCCACCCGCGCGCCAGGGCGTGCCCCAGCCCGTGGACGGCCGCCTCCGTGTGCGCCGGCACCACCCGGTCCAGCAGCGTGATCGCGATGGCGAAGACGCCGTCGCTGAAGGCCTCGAGCGCCGGCTGCTCATCACCGGGACAGTATGGGTCACCGCGCGTACGACCCCGAACGGAACTCCGCGGCGTCATCTCGGTCAGGCGCTGTCCCCGTGCACCACCGCCAGCACCTCTTCGCCGAACTTGGCCAGCTTGTTCTGTCCGATGCCGCTGATCGTGCCCAGTTCGTCCAGGGAGGCGGGGCGCAGACCGGCGATCGCCCGCAGGGTGGCGTCGTGGAAGATCACGTACGCGGGCAGTTTCTGTTCCTTGGCCACCGAGGCCCGCCACGCCCGCAGCCGTTCGAACAGCCCGGCGTCGGCCGCGGGGAGCTCGGTTACCACCGTCTGGGTCCGCACCGGGCGGGTGCGCACCGCTTCCCGCCGCATCATCACCGGCAGCTCGCCCCGCAGCACGTCCCCGCTGGCCTCGGTGAGAGCGAGGGTGCCGTACTCGCCCTCGACGGCGAGCAGCCCGCGGGCCAGCAACTGCCGCACCACCCCGCGCCACTCGGCCTCGCGCAGGTCCGCCCCGATGCCGAACACGCTCAGCTCGTCGTGCTTGAACTGGGCCACCTTGTCGGTCTTCCTGCCCAGCAGAATGTCGATGGACTGGCCCGCGCCGAACTTCTGCCCGCGCTCCCGCTGCAACCGCAGCACGGTGGACAGCAGCTTCTGCGCGGCGACGGTGCCGTCCCACGACTCCGGCGGGTTCAGGCACGTGTCGCAGTTGCCGCACCGGCCGTCACCGGCCGGTGGCTGCCCGAAGTAGGTCAGCAGCCGGCCGCGGCGGCACTCGACGGTCTCGCACAGCGCCAGCATCGCCTCCAGATGCGCGGCGGCGTTGCGGCGGAAGGCCAGGTCGCCGTCCGAGCTCTCGATCATCTTGCGCTGCTGCACGACGTCCTGCAGCCCGTACGCCAGCCACGCCGTCGACGGCAGCCCGTCCCGCCCGGCGCGGCCGGTCTCCTGGTAGTAGCCCTCCACCGACTTGGGCAGGTCGAGGTGCGCCACGAACCGGACGTCGGGCTTGTCGATGCCCATCCCGAACGCGATGGTGGCCACCATGACCAGGCCGTCCTCGCGCAGGAACCGGCTCTGGTTGGCGGCCCGCACCGCCCCGTCCAGCCCGGCGTGGTAGGGCAGCGCGGCGACCCCGTTCGCCGACAGGAACTCGGCCGTCTTCTCCACCGACGCCCGGGACAGGCAGTAGACGATGCCGGAGTGACCGGCGTGCTCGGTCCGCAGCAGGTCGAGCAGCTGCTTGCGGGGTTCGTTCTTGGCCACGATGCGGTACTGGATGTTGGGCCGGTCGAAGCTGGCGGTGAAGTGCCGGGCCCGGGTCAGGTCCAGCCGCCGGGCGATCTCCTCGGCGGTGGCGCTGGTGGCGGTGGCGGTGAGCGCGATGCGCGGCACGTCCGGCCAGCGCTGGTGCAGCATCGACAGGCCGAGATAGTCCGGCCGGAAGTCGTGGCCCCACTGGGACACGCAATGCGCCTCGTCGATGGCGAACAGGGCGATCTCGCCCCGGTCCAGCAGGTTCTGCGTGGCCGGGACGCTCAGCCGCTCCGGGGCCACGTACAGCAGGTCGAGCTCGCCGGCCAGGAACTCCTGCTCGACCAGCTGGCGGGAGGAGAAGTCCTGCGTCGAGTTGAGGAAGCCGGCCTTGACGCCGGCGGTGCGCAGCGCGTCGACCTGGTCCTGCATCAGCGCGATGAGCGGCGAGATCACCACGCCGGCGCCCGGCCGGACCATCGCCGGGATCTGGTAGCACAGCGACTTGCCCCCGCCGGTCGGCATCAGCACGAGCGCGTCGCCGCCGCCGACGACGTGCTCGATGATCTCCTGCTGCTCCCCGCGGAACGCCGGATAGCCGAACACCTGGTTGAGGACGTCGAACGCTGCGGAAGTCACGGGTGCGATAGTAGAGACCACCGCGGATCTTGCCGGGCCGCCTGTGGACAACGGGCGCCGACCGCGCCGAGCAGCCCGAGGCTGATCCACACGTACGTGTTGCTGCCGATCGTCGCGAACCACCCGCCGGCGCCGGTCCACCACAGCCAGACCACGTCGCTGGACAGCAGTGCGACGACCGCGCCCAGGACGACCAGGCCGCGGACGTCGCGGCGGTCGAGCGCGTCGCCGGCCAGCAGGAACAATGCCGGCAGCAGCCACACCAGATGGTGCACCCAGGTCACCGGGCTGATCAGGCAGGCGACCACGCCGGTCAGGGCGAAGCCGGTGATCGGATCGGCCCGGCGGACCAGCCGGACCCACACGCCCAGCGCCACCGTCACCGCCGCCACCCACCAGCCGGCCGGGCCGTGCAGCCGGGCGACGACCCCGCGCAGCGACTGGTTGGACACGTACGCCAGGTCGCCCACCCGGCCGGTGTCCCAGAGCGCGTCCGTCCAGAAGGTCGACCGAGGCATGCGGCGCGACCAGGGCGGCCAGCGCGGTGGCCGCCGACCGCAGACGCCCGCCGCCACCGCCGCCGCCCGCCGGCGCCCGGTGATCAGCAGGTAGCCGATGAACACGGCCGGGGTCAGCTTGATCGCGGTGGCCACGCCGATCCCGACGCCGGCCCAGCGCCGGCCGGCCTGCAGCCCGCGGACGTCGGCCGCGGCCAGCACCAGCAGCACCAGGTTGATCTGGCCGAAGCTGAACGTGTCGAGGGTCGGCTCGAACACCAGCAGAGCCAGGAACGTGCAGCGCCAGGGCGTCCACACCGGCCAGTCGTTGCGCTTCAGGATCGGCCGGACGAACCAGTGCAGCAGCAGATCACCGCCGCCGTGTTGACGGCCAGGCCGACCGCCACCGCGACCGGCCAGCTCGTCAGCGCCAGCGGGCTGAACACCAGGCCCGCGAACGGCGGATAGGTGAAGCCGTAGGCCGAGTCCTGGTAGCGGAAGGTGTACAGGCCGCCGCCGTCGAGCAGCCACCAGCGGGTGGCGCCGCGGTAGACGCCGAGGTCGAAGAAGTGCCGGAACGTCGGCACGGTGACGACGAAGACCCCGACGGCCGCGGCCACCGCCGAAACCAGCAGGACCTGCCGCCGTACGGTCACCGGGTCACGCCCACCGGCATACGCGCCAGCGTCAGCCGTACGCCCAGGTACGCGGCCAGGCCGAGCAGGCCGCCGAGCACCGCCAGCAGCACTTCCGGGGCCGACGCGCCGAATCCGTCCGGCAGCACCGCCGGCACCAGGACCGCGCACGACACGGTCAGCGCCAGCCGCACCCGTGGATGCCGGGCCGCCGCCGCGAGCGGGATCAGCCCCCAGATCAGGTACCACGGCCGCAGCGCCGGGCCGAAGACCACCAGCGCCACCAGGACGATCCCCAGACCGTAGACCGGTCCCAGCCGGCTGCGGTACGTCCAGACCAGCGCGGCCACGATCAGGGTGGCCAGGATGCCCGCGTACCGCCACAGGCTGACCGCCAGGGCGGCGCCGTCGTCGTGCGCGAACGTGTCCGCCGTCCACCGGCCCAGCACTCCGGTGATCGACCAGTTCCGGGCCGAGATCGGGGTGGACAGCGCGGAGATCCAGCCGTACCCGGTGCCGGCGACCCGGGTCAGCACGGCCGTGGTCGCGGCCGCCGTCGCGGCCACCGCGGCTGCCGTCCGCAGCAGCGCCCACCGGCCGGGCAGCGATGCCGCCCAGATCAGCGCCACCGCCGCCAGCCCCAGCGCGGCCGGCGCCTTGACCAGCGCGGCCGCCGCCACGAGCACGGACGCGGTGATCGGCCGGTCCCGCAGGGCGGCCGCCAGCCCGGCGGCCAGCAGCCCGACCATGAGCGCGTCGTTGTGGGCGCCGCCGATCAGGTGGATCAGGACGAGCGGATTCAGCGCGGCCAGCCACAGCGCCGACGCCGGATCGATCCCGGTGGCCCGGGCGGCGACCGGCAGCGACCAGGCCAGCAGGGCCAGGCCGGCCAGGGCCACCAGCCGCATGGCGGCCACCCCGGCCAGCAGATGGGTGTGGACCAGGCCGCCGACGCCCTCGGCCACGACCAGGAACACCGGCCCGTACGGGCTGGGGGTGTACTGCCAGATGGCCGGCACCTGGTCGGCGACCAGCCCGCCGAGCACCGCCGGCCCCTGGTGGTAGACGTCCAGGCCGCGGTCGACCATCAGCCCCTGAGCCAGGTAGCTGTACACGTCCCGGCTGAACAGCGGAGGCGCTGCCATCAGCGGCGCGGTCCACACGGCGAGCGTCACGTACGCCTGCCGGGGCGTACCGCCGATCCGGCCGTACCACCACCAGCCCATGAGCAGCAGCGCCAGTCCGCAGTAGACGCCGACCAGGCCGATCCGCGCGTGCGCCGCGCCGGCCGGGAGGGGCAGCGCGCCCGCACCCAGCCCGCCCAGGGCGACCAGGGCCGACCCGGCGGCGCCGACCGCGCGGGGCGCGATCAGACCCCGGAGGTGATCGTTCGGCACCGAGGAACCGTCCCAGACCAAGGTGGCCGTTCCGGATACCGCACGTGACCGATCGGTGCTTGTCGCTGGACGGAACCACCGGTGTCACCCGGCCGACATGTGACGGTCACCGCGTGGTGGCGGAGGGTCGTGGAACGCCGGGTGGAGGACCACCCGCACGTCCAGAGTGCCGTGCCGCCGGCCGTCCGCCCACGGCGCGCATCGAGGTGCGCGGTTGTCCACAGGCCCGCGCCCCGGCTACGCGGAACGGGACGGATCGGCGTAAGGTCGCCCGCGATGATCCGGTCGGCCACCCGGCCGGCCGGCGACGGCGGGGAGAGCGACTAGTGCGGACAAGCGTGGCGTGCATCGCTGTGGCGGCGGCCCTGCTGCTGGGCGGGTGCGGGGCGGACTCGACGACCAACAGCGTGGCCAGCAGCAACGACTCGCCGTTGTGGCAGACCCCGTCGGCGGCCGCGCCGTCCAGCGTGCCCGCGGACACCACGCCGCCGGCGCCGAGCGCCAGAGTCAGCCCCAGCGCGTCGAAAAGCACCGCGTCGAAGACCAGCGCGTCGAAAAGCCCGGTGACCAAGGGCGTGACGTACGCCTTCCCGGTGATCGGGAAGAACGGGTACGGCCACACCCACCACGACTACCCGGCCACCGACATCATCACCAACTGCGGCAACAAGGTGGTCGCGGCCACGTCCGGCGTCATCCTCAACACCACCACGGTCGACAAGTGGAAGCCGTCGGTCAACGCCGGCGCCACCCGGGGCGGGCTGTCGGTGTCGATCCTGGGCGACGACGGGGTGCGCTACTACGGCTCGCACCTGTCGGTGGTGGACGCGAAGATCAAGCCGGGCGTACGGGTGACCACCGGCCAGACGCTCGGCAAGACCGGCGACACCGGTGACGCGTCGGCGTGCCACCTGCACTTCGGCATCTCACCGCCCTGCGCCAAGGTCGGCGACTGGTACAACCAGCGCGGCGCGATCTACCCGTGGCCGTACCTGGACGCGTGGAAGAAGCACGTCAACAAGTCGCCGGTGTCGGCAGTCGCGGCCTACCAGGCGCAGCACGGTTGTCCCAAGAAGCCGCTGGTCGATCCCTAGATCCGGGTCAGGACTCGGCAACCGCCGGCCACTGCCCCTGGGGTTGCTCGGCCAGCGGAAGGGTGATGGTGTGGGCGGTGTGGCTGGCCTTGGTGGCCAGGTACCGGACGTTGTCCTTGGACAGGTGCACGCCGGTGCGGACGCGTTCGGTGACGTCCACGCCGTACGCCCGCAGTTGCGTCTCCTTGTCCGGGTTGTTGGACAGCAGCCGGATCCGCCGGGTGCCGAGGGTCAGCAACATCTGGGCTGCCGCCGCGTAGTCCCGTTCGTCCTCGGCGTGCCCGAGAGCCAGGTTGGCCTCGTACGTGTCCAGCCCGGAGTCCTGCAGGGCGTACGCGTCGAGTTTGGCGTACAACCCGATCCCGCGTCCTTCCTGGCGCAGGTACAGCAGCAGCCCCCCGGCGTCGGCGATCCGCTCGACCGCTTCGCGCAGCTGCGGCCCGCAGTCGCACCGCTGCGACCCGAAGACATCCCCGGTCAGGCATTCGCTGTGCGGCCGGACCAGCGGCGCCCGGCCGCCGGCGGCCGACTTGGCCAGCGCCCGCCTCCAGTCGCCGAGGCCGAGGGTGAGATGTTCCCTGCCGTCGGCCAGCCCGTCGAACGTCATCACCTGCGCGGTCGTGGCGTACCCGTCGCCGAAGCGCAGCGGCACGGTGACCATGCGCCGGACGGCGACGGGAGCGGAAACATCGTTCGAAGCCTCAGTCACCTTGTCCTCCTCGTATCTGCCGCTGACGTCTGTTGGTGCCCCTTGATCGCCGTCACCACTCCGCAACATACGGTGAACGTGTCGGAAAAGTGAGAGCGCATTATCGTGATGGCATCTGCTCGGCCACGCGGTGGTCGCTCGACGGGAGGCGTCATCGGTGGTTGAGCGTCCCGGTCCGCGGCGTCCGTACACCCTGCTGAGCTGCGGCATGTCCATCGACGGGTATGTCGACGACGTGGCCGGCGAGCGCCTGCTGCTGAGCAACGCCGCCGACTTCGACCGGGTCGATGCCGTACGGGCGGGATGTGACGCGATTCTCGTGGGCGCCGCGACCGTACGCGCGGACAACCCCCGCCTCCTGGTCCGATCCGACCACCGGCGGGCCGAGCGGGTCGCCCGGGGACTGACCCCGACCCCGCTGAAGGTGACCGTGACCAGCCGCTGCGACCTCGACCCGGAGGCGAAGTTCTTCACCGCCGGCGACGTCGGCAAACTCGTCTACTGCGCGTCGCCGGCGGTGGACCGGGCCAAGATCCGGCTCGGCGACGTGGCCGTGGTGGTGGACGGCGGCGACCCGGTGGACCTGGGTGCGGTCACCGCCGATCTGTACGACCGGGGCGTACGGCGCCTGATGGTCGAGGGCGGCGGCACCATGCACACCCAGTTCCTCACCGCCGGACTGGTGGACGAGTTGCAGCTGGTGGTGGCGCCGTTCTTCGTCGGTGACTCGCGCGCGCCGCGGTTCGTCGGCGACGGCGCGTTCCCGTGGGGACCGGGCCGCCGGGCCGAACTGGCCGAGGTGCGGCAGATCGACGACGTGGTGCTGCTGCGCTACAAGCTGTCCGACCGGTTCCAGGCGGCCTGAGCCACTACGCACCCTGGTGGGCCAGGGCCCGCACCGCCGGAACCGGCGGCCGCACCGGCTCGGCCGCGACCGGCTCGGCGGCGGCCGGCTCGGCCGCGACCGGCTCGGCTGCGACCGGCTCGGCTGCGACCGGCTCGACCGGGGTGCCCGCGACCCGCTGAGCCGGGATGAAGGCGATCGCCGGCGACGTCGGGGCGATCCGGGCCGCGCGCGCCCGCCGCATCCGGGCCACCGCCCGGACCACCAGGACGATCGCACCCGGCAGCGCCGCGACGAAGGCGAACAGGCCGTACGCGACCGCGATGGTGAGACCTTGGCCGGCGCTGAGCCCGGCCGCGCCGAACGCCCACGCGGTGACCCCCTCGCGCGGCCCCCAGCCGCCGATGTTCACCGGCAGGCTCATCGCCAGCAGGGCGAGCAGCATCAACGGCGCGAGCTCGAGCAGCGACGCGCCCGACCCGGCGGCCCGCGCCGCCACCACGAAGGTGCCGAGGTGACCGGCCAGCACGACGGTCGACGCCAGCACGATGCCGGGCCAGTTGCGGCGCGACAGCAGACCGGCCCGGAGTTCGGCGGCGCCGGTGCGGGCCGCCCCGGACAACTTGGACTCCCCGCGCCGGACCCGGACCCAGACGACGAACGCGACCACGGCCACCACCCCGGCGACCAGCGCCGCCAGCCCGGCCGCGACGCCGTGCCGGGTCAGCTCGGCCAGCACCGGCGACGGCACGGTCAGCAGCACCACCAGGCCGACCCCGATGAGCACGACCTGCCCGGCGGTGCGTTCCAGCACCACCGCCCGGACGCCCCGGCCGACGTCACCGGTGTCGCGGCCGTGCGAGACGGCCCGGTCGACGTCACCGAGCACTCCACAGGGGAGCGCGGCGTTCAGGAACAGCGCCTTGTAGTAGTCCGCGACCGCAGTCCGCAACGACAGCCGCATGCCCAGTCCCCGCGCCACCAGGCACCAGCGCCAGGCGCTGAACACGGTGGTCGTCACGCCGATGGAGAACGCCAGCATCAGGTCGCCGGGGCTGATCACCCGCAGGCCGTCCAGGAACGCGCCGGAGCCGAGGCGCCACACCAGCACGGCGATGATGCCCGCACCAGCCAGCGTCCGAAGCCAGGCCCAGACCGATCGCGACACGTTCTCGTCCCCCTTCATCAGGCTTACGCACCTAATACGCCTGGAACGGGGAGTTCGGTTCACCTGAACTCCGCGTAGACGTCCACGTGACCCACCTCGGCAGTGGGCGATCCCTGGATCCGGCGCGCCCGGTACGCGTCGACGGGCAGGCCGGCGTCCTGTTCCCCGGCGGCCGCGAGCCAGCCGTCCAGCCACGCATCGAACAGCGCGTCCGGCCGGGGGCCGAGGGACCAGTTGCTCGGCCGTACGGTCACCGTCGCGCCCCGCGCCGACAGGATCTCGGCCGCGACCGAAGGCGCGTCCGGCCCCAGCAACCGGCGGCCCCCAACGGTCCGGCGCTGGTGCGCGTTGAACGCCGCGCACACGGCCGCGTCGAGCTCGTCGGCCGGGTCGAAGGTGACCTCGCCGGTCACGGACAATGTCAGCAGCGCGGTGGTGCCATTGGTGGCCAGCGCATCGGCGATCCGGCGGACCTCGGCCCGGGTGAGGATGTCGAGCAGGGCCGAACAAGTGACCAGGGAGACGCCGGCCAAATCCGCGCCGGTCAGAGCGGTCACGTCGCCGAGCCGGGCCCGAACCGTGACCGGGGTGTCGTCGGCGGCCGCGCCCGGCATCGACGCGGCGGCGTGTTCGAGCAGCGCCGGGTCGCGATCCTCCATGATCCAGTGCTGCGGGCCGGGCAGCTGCGGCGCCAGCCACCGGCCCAGCGAACCGGTGCCGCAGCCGAGGTCGAGGGTGGTCAGCTCGCCCTTGGCCCCGGCCGCCGCCAGCGCCGCCAACTCGGCCGACCGGGCCCGCGCGTCGGCCGGTTCCCGCAGGTCCAGCCAGTGCGAACTGAACTCGCCGCTCATCTCGTCGTCTCCTGTCCGGCCGCGGACAGCACCGCGCCCAGCCGTCGTGCCGTCTGATCCCAGCCGCTCAGCCCGTCCCGCCGGGCTCGTGCCGCCGCCCGCCACCGGGTCCGCAGGCCGGGGTCGGTCAGCCAGTTCCGCAGGGCCGCGGCCAGCGCCGCCGGATCGTCCGGCGGGACCAGCGCGCCCGGCCGGGAGCCGTCCGGGGCATGATCCAGAGCTTCCGGCACCCCGTCCACCCGGGTCGCCAGCACCGGCAGGCCACGGGCCAGCGCCTCGGTGACCACCATCCCGTACGTCTCGGCCCGCGACGGCAGCACCAGCAGGTCGGCTGCGGCGTAGCTGTCGTCCAGCGCCGGCCCTGTCCGGGCCCCGGCGAACTCGACCCGGTCGCCCCGCAGCCCGGCGGCGAACTGCAGACCCGCCGCGAACTCCGGCGCCCGGTCCAGCGCGCCCACGCACACGCAGCTCCAGGCCAGGTCGTCGCACTCCGCCAGGGCGGCCACCAGGACGTCCTGGCCCTTGCGCGGGACCACGGCGGCCACGCACAGCAGCCGTTCGCCGCCCGGCGACGCGCCCGCGAGCGGCGCCGGGTCGACGCCGGGGGCGGCCACGTGCACGGCCGGCGCGGGCAGGTCGTGCAGCGTGACCAGCCGGCGGGCGGCGCCCGCACTGGTCGCCACCACCGCGGCCGCGGCCTGCAGGGTCGCGCGTTCGGCGGCGGTCAGGGCGGCCGCGACCGCCGGGTCGAGGCCGGTCTCGTCGCCCAGCGGCAGGTGCACGAGCACGATCAGTCGCAGCCGGCCTGCCTGCGGCACCAGGACGTCCGGCACCCCGCACGCCACCAGGCCGTCGAGCAGGACGACCGCGCCGTCCGGGAGATCGGCGAGAGCCCGGGCGAGAACCTCCCGGGCCGGCGCCGCCGGTTGCGGCCAGTCGCCCGGCACCGCGATCTCGTGCACGTCGAAGGTGCGGCGCAGCTCGTCGCAGACGCGCCGGTCGTACCGGTTGCCGCCGCTCGGCGTCGCCGGATCGTCGACCCCGCCGGGCACCACCACATGGACCGCCGGGGCCGGCGTCACAGCGAGCGCTCGTAGCTCGCCCAGGCGATGTGCGACTCGTGCAGGGTGACCGTGATCCCGGTCAGGCCCGCGCCGAACACGCCGGCCGCGATCCGCCCGGCCAGCCGGTCGGCGATCACCCGGGCCAGGTACTCGGTCGACGTGTTGATCCCGGTGAAGTCCGGGTCGTCGTCGAGGTTGCGGTAACTCAGGGCGGCGCACACGTCGTGCAGTTCGGTGCTCGCCCGCCCGATGTCGACGACGATGTTGTCCGCGTCCAGTTCGGGGCGCCGGAACTGCGCGTCGACGACGAAGGTGGCGCCGTGCAGTTTCTGGGCCGGCCCGAAGACCTCGCCGGAGAAGCTGTGGGCGACCATGATGTGATCACGGACGGTGACGCTGAACAACGGGATCTACCCCTGACTATGCGTAGTTGACAAGGTGGCACAGCGCCGGCAGTTCGCCGGACGCGAGGCGGGGAAGCACGGCCGGCAGTTCGCCGAAGTCCGACTGCCCGGTGATCAGCGCGTCGAACACGGGGTCCCGGAGCAGGTCGAGCGCGACCGCCATCCGGTCGGCGTAGCTACGACGTCCGCGCCGGGCGGGGGCGATCCCGCCGACCTGGCTGCTCCGGACCGTCAGCCGGCGCGAGTGGAAGAATTCGCCCAGCGGCACCGACACCTCCCGGTCGCCGTACCAGCTCAGCTCGAGCACGGTCGCGTCGGCGGCGCACAGCTCGAGAGCCCGGGTCAGGCCGGCCGACGTGGCACTGGCGTGCACCACGACGTCGCAGTCGCCCCGGGCGTCGGCCGGCCGGGCGAAGTCCACGCCCAGCGCCGCGGCCACCGCCGCCCGGGCCGGGTCGGCGTCGACCAGCTGCACCCGCGCCCCCGGGAAGCGGGCCAGCACGGCCGCGACCGAGCATCCGACCATCCCGCCGCCGACGACCGCGATCCGGTCACCGACCAGCGGGGCCGCGTCCCACAGGGCGTTCACCGCGGTCTCCACCGTGCCCGCCAGCACGGCCCGGGCGGCGGGCACGCCGTCCGGCACGACGGTCACCGACGCGGCCGGCACCACGTACCGGGTCTGGTGCGGGAACAGGCAGAAGACGGTCCTCCCGGCCAGCTCGCCGGGGCCGCGCTCGACCACGCCGACGTTGAGGTAGCCGTACTTCACCGGCGCCGGGAAATCGCCCTCCTGGAACGGCGCCCGCATCGCGTCCCACTGACTGGCCGGGACCCCGCCGCGGAACACCAGCGTCTCGGTGCCCCGGCTGACGCCCGAGTGCAGCGTCCGCACCAGCACCTCGGTACGGGCCGGATCGCGCACCGGTTCGTCGCGGATCTCGCCGCGGCCGGGCGCGGCCAGCCAGAAGGCGCGGGCATCGGCCGCCATCCGAATCCTCCGATCGGTGACCCGGGGAACTCCGGGGCGAAACTGTGAACCGTTCCGCCCCGGGGCGCGTGTTCTCGGTCAGGACGGCGAACGCACCCGATCATGCCACCCGGAGGAATCGTGACTGTCAGTGCTGCGACGCGAACCACGCCGGCGGCCCGCGGGCCCTGGTTCGGGCTCGGGCTGCAGGTCCTGCTGCTCGCCACGCTCGGCGCCACAGCGGGCCTGAGTGCCGCCGGATGGTTCGCCGGGATCGCGTACGGCATCGTGGTGTGCCTGTTGCTGGTCGCCGGGCTGCACCGGACCGGAACGGCCGCGCTCGGCCCGGCGAACCGGGTCACACTCGCCCGGGCGATTCTGGTCGGCGGGGTGGCCGCGCTGGCCGTGACGTCGTTCACCGCGCACGTCCCGCGGCCGCTGCTGGTCACTCTGGTCGGCGTGGCGCTGGCTCTGGACGGGGTGGACGGCCAGGTGGCCCGGCGCACCGGGTCGGCGTCGGCGCTGGGCGCGCGGTTCGACATGGAGGTCGACGCCTTCCTGATCCTGGTGCTGAGCGTGTTCATCGCCGGCGCGTTCGGCTGGTGGACGGTGGCCATCGGCGCGTTCCGGTACGTGTTCGTGGCCGCCTCCTGGGTGTGGCCGTGGCTGACCGCCGCGCTGCCGCCGAAGTTCTCCCGCAAGGTCGTCGCCGCGGCCCAGGGTGTGGTCCTGGTGGTGGTCACGGCGGGCGTGCTGCCGTACGCCGTCGCCCTGGTCGCCGTGATCGGCGCGCTGGCCTCGCTGGCCTGGTCCTTCGGACGCGACATCGGCTGGCTCGCCCGAGCGGCCGCCTCGTCGGCGGCCGCGCAGACCTCCGCCGAGCCGGCCCTGGATGTGGCGCTCGATCGCGCCGGCGCCGCGGACGCGATCGGACCGCGGCCGGTGACGGCTTCGCCGGCCGGTCCTGCGGCCCGGTCCCACTCGCGGGGCAACGGCGGGGCGGCGGTGGTGCGGCAGTCGCGGCGGGCGATGCGGCCGGACCCCCAGCCGGTCGGCTGACGGTCGGTGCGACCGGGCGACAGCAACGACAGCAGACGCCTACGCCCTAGCCTAGGGACGTGAGTCTGCGTGCTGCGGCGGCGATCGGGCCGTACTTCGTCTGGGATCCGTGGACCCCGGCCGGCGGCTGGCGGCCGCTCACCGACCTGACCGACCCCTGGGTCGTCGCGGACCGGGTCCGGACCGCCCGGGACACGCTGGTCGCGATGACCGGCCTGGCCCCGGACGCCCTGCCGGACCGGGTGATCGCCTCGATCACCTTCCTCGGCCTGGCCTCCCGGCTGGTCTCGCCGCCGCTGGCCGCGTTCGTCCTGTCCGGCGATCGCCCGCACCCACGTCCGGACCAGCTCTGGTGGAAGCCCGTCGCCGGCGGCCCGATCCCGATGGCGTACTCGGGGCTGGGCACGGAGGGGCTGGGCACGGAGGGGCTGGGCACGGAGGACCTGGTCGGGCCGGTGCTGCAGGCGTTCGCCGAGCGGTTCGCGCTGTCCCGGAAGGTGCTGTGGGGCAACGTGGCGTCGGCCGTGGCCGGAGCGGCCGGCATGCTGGCCACCGCTCGGCCGGACCGGGCCGAGGCGGCGGGGCGGGAGTGCGAACGCATCCTGGCGGCAGCACCGGAACTCGCCGGGATGGGGACGCTGGTGCGTCCCGACCCGGCCGGCCCACGCCGTTTCCTGGTCCGCCACAACTGCTGCCTCTACTACCGGATTCCCGGCGGCGGCTACTGCGGCGACTGCGTTCTCACTCCCGAGCCGGAACGGCAGCGCGCGTGGCAGGCGGCCCTGGCATCGCAGGCCGAGAGGTAGCGATGACGTGGTCGGCCGCCACCCCGCCCAGCGGTGCCGAACGGGCACATCCGGCGGACGATCGCCCCGCGATTTCCGCCCGGTTGCGGAGGGCACACAGAAACGCCTTCGGCGTGAGATCCTCAACGTCGGACGCAGCCGGTAGGAGGTTGATGGTGAACGCCAGAGCCACCTGTCGTCGAGTCATGCGGGCGATTCCGGTCACCGTGGCTGTGCTGCTGCTGGCGGGCTGCAGCCAGACCGCCGTTCACCCGGCTGCCGTGACGGTCGTGCCGGTGGTCACCCGCACCGTGCCCATGGCTCGCGGGCGCACCCGGCCGCTGCCGGTCACCCTCTGGTATCGCCGCACCCTGGTCGGCCGACGTCCGATCGTGTTGTTCAGCCACGGTTTCCGCGGCCTGCCGAAGCAGTTCACCGGGATCGCCACCGGCTGGGCCGAGGCCGGTTACGTGGTCGCCGCGCCGGCCTACCCGTACACCAACGGTCACGCGAAGAACCCGACGCACGCGGACATTCCCAACCAGAGCATCGACGCTCAGTACGTGCTGGACCGCGTCCGCGCGTTCGACCGGACACCGGGCGACCCGCTCGCCGGGCACCTGGCCACCGACGACGTGGCCGTGATCGGATTCTCGGCCGGCGCCCAGACGACCCTAGGGATGCTCGTCGCCCAGCACGACCCGGCCATCCGGGTCGCCGTGTCCATCGCCGGCCGCAAGCCGCTCGAGCCGTTCGGCGGCCCGCCGGTGCCGGTGCTGTTCATCCACGGCGACCACGACAAGATCGTGCCGTTCGCCGCCGGCCGGCTCGCCTACCGCACGCTGCCCTGGACCAAGACGTGGCTCACCGTGGCGGGCGAGGGCCACGGGCAGTACCTGCAGCCGCGGGATCCGGGCTATCCGCTGGTGTCGTCGGCGATTCTCGCGTTCCTGCGGACACATCTGGACTGACTGCCGGACGGGACGTGACGACGCGGCGCCGTTCGGGGCGGTTCCGGCCGGAGCGGACGGTCACCCTCGTCGGACCGCGAGCGGCCCGACCGACCCGACGCCGGGACAGATGGCCACATCGCGCGACGCGGCCGACAGGGGCATGGGCGTCGCCCGGCGAGGGGCCGTCGGCTGCCTGCTGACACCCGGCGGGGGTTGCTCCGCCACGGTGCCGCGCAGCCTGTCGCAGTTGACCGTTAGTACATGAAGGTTGGTCGTACAGCTGTATCGACACGGAGAGTAATGATCGCTACGGTGCAGAGGTGCATTTGTCAGAGGTCGCCATCGCCACGGCGCTCACGGTGAGTATTGCCGGGGTGTCTTACGCTGCGTTCAATCCGGGCACGTTGGCCGGCCACGCGCAGACCGTCGCGGACGCCGCCACGTGCCGGACGGTCGAGAGCGCGATCGTCGCCTACATCGCCGAGCACGATGTCGGCCCGGGTTCGATCCAGGACCTCAAGCCGTACGTGCGGGGCGACATCTCGAAGTACCGCCTGCAGGGCGGCCTGCCCGCCGGCCCCGGCTGCACCGGATAACCGTCATCGGGTGGCGCGGCCCAGGATGTGCGGACTGGCCGGACCGCCGAGCCGGCCCTCGGGGAACCGGAACCGCTGCAGCCGGTCGACCGTGAACCCGGCCGCGGCGATCGCGGCGGCAGTGTCCCGACCGGTGTGGCACCCTCCGAGCAGCCGTGGCCACACCGTCGCGTCCGCCAGACGCTGCAGCCGGCGCAGCCCCGGTGTCTCGGCCGCGACATGCTCCAGGAATCGCAACTCGCCGCCCGGCCGGAGCACCCGCCGGATCTCGGCCAGCGCCGTCGCCTGGTCCGGCACGCTGCACAGCACCAGCGACGTCACCGCCGCGTCGTACCCGCGGCCCGGCAGGGCCGACGCGGTTCCCGCCACCACGCGGATCGGCACCTTCCCCTCCCGCGCGGCGGCCAGCGCCAGCGCGCGCATGGTCGGCTCGGGCTCGACCGCGACCACCTCGGTGACCGCCGGCGGGTAGTGCGCGAAGTTGCGGCCGTTCCCGGCGCCGACCTCGACGACCCGGCCGGCGAGGCCGTCCAGCATGATCCGGCGGAACTCGGCCGCGCCCTGCTCGTCCATCTGCGCACTCATCCGGGCGTACACCCGGGCGAAGATCGGATGCGACGAATCAGCCATGACAGCCCCCGTTTCACGTCCCGGCAACACAGTGGCACCCGTTGGCAACATATAGCGAACCAAGAATCGCGGTAAGCGATGATTGGAGGCAGTCGATGTCAACCGCACCTGTGGTGCCCGAGAAGCACCCCGTCGACCAGATGCTCCCGTTCGGCCGACTGGCCGTCCTGGGGCTGCAGCACGTCCTGGTCATGTACGCGGGATGCGTCGCCGTCCCGCTCATCGTCGGCGGCGCCCTGAAACTGCCCACCACGACGATCGCCGTGCTGGTCAACGCCGACCTGTTCGTGGCCGGACTGATCACCATCGTGCAGAGCCTGGGCGTGGGCCGGATCCTGGGCGTACGGCTGCCGATCGTGGCCGGGGCGACGTTCACCGCGCTGAGCCCGATGATCCTGATCGGCAGCAAGTACGGGATGCCCGCGGTGTACGGCGCGATGCTCTCCGCCGGCGTCTTCGGCCTGCTCATCGCCAAGCCGTTCGCCAAGATCATTCACCTGTTCCCGCCGCTGGTCACCGGCACCGTGATCACCGTCATCGGGCTGTCCCTGATCGAGGCCGGCGCCGGCCTGATCGCCGGCAACGACGCCACCTCCCCGGACTACGGCAACCTCAGCCACCTCGCGCTGGCCGCGTCCATCATCCTGCTGATCGTGCTGATCAACCGGTTCGCCCGCGGCTTCTTCGTGTCGCTGGCCGTGCTCGTCGGACTGGTCTTCGGGGTGATCGTGGCCGCGTTGATGGGGCTGGTCGACTTCAGCGGGGTCGGCGCCGCCGGCTGGTTCGGCCTGGCCCAGCCGTTCTACTTCGGGGCCCCGCACTTCCCGGTCGCCGCGGTCGTCTCGATGTGCGTGGTCATGCTGGTGATCTTCGTCGAGTCCACCGCGGACATGCTGGCCGTCGCCCAGCTGACCGGCAAGCAGCTGACCGAGGGCGACATCGCCCGCGGGCTGGCCGCCGACGGCGTCTCCGGCATCCTGGCCGGGACGTTCAACTCGTTCCTGGACACCGCGTTCGCGCAGAACGTCGGCCTGGTCCAGGTGACGCGCGTCCGCAGCCGGTACGTGGTCACCGCGGCCGGCGTGATCCTGCTGCTGCTCGGCCTGATCCCGAAGCTGGGCGAGATCATCGCGTCGGTGCCCGGGCCGGTGATCGGCGGAGCGGCGCTGGTCATGTTCGCCACGGTGACCGCGGTCGGCATCCGCAGCCTGCGCCGTGTGGAGTTCGAGGGCAACCACAATCTGCTCATCGTCGCGGTCGCGATCGGCGCGGGCATGGTGCCGGTGGTCGCGCCGGCGTTCTACGGCAAACTGCCGGACGAGCTGCAAATCATCTTCGGCAGCTCGATCACCACTACCGTGGTCATCGTCTTCCTGCTCAACCTGCTCTTCAACCATTTGCCCTGGGGCCGTACGGACCCCGACCCGTCGGACGGCGACGCCCCGGCCGACGAACCACTCCCGCCCGCCGCGGTCACACCCGAGGTCGCCCCGGCGCCACCGGCGTCGTGACCGTGCAACGACACGGGCGAAAAGGTCGGAATGTTCGGCTTGTTGCGCCTGAGTGATCTTCCGCGCCGGGACGCCTACAAAGGACGCAGGTGTTCGGCGACGGGGGCGGCAGATGATTTCGGTGTTGAAGCGCGACAAGGTCCTGCTCGGCGTGTCCGGCGCGCTGCTGGTGTTCGGCGTGTGCGTCGCCTGCCTCGGCGCGGCCGGTGAGCTGGGACAACCGGCGCGGGCGGTGGTCGGTTCCGGGCATCCGAGCGGCTCCGACCGGCTGGGCCCGGCGCCCGGCCGCGCCTCCGGTCTCGCCCCGGCCGGCCCGGCGACCGGGGGAACGACGAATTCGGGCACGGTGGCGGACGGTCCGGCCCCCGGCGGTGTGGCCACTCCTGGGCTGCTCGTACCCGTAGCCGGTCCGCCCGGCGCCCAGGTCGCGAGCCGGAGCGGGGCCGGCCTGACGGGTCCGGCGGCCGGCGTCGGCCCGGGCGGGACCGCCGGCGCCTCCACCACCGGGGTGCCGGTCCGGGCCGACCACACCGGCACAGCCGCGGAGGACACCGGAACGGGCACCCCCGCCGGCGCCGTGCCGGCCGGTGGCAGCGGCGGCGACGGCGTCGACCCCGGCGCCCCGGACGCCGGCGGCGACAACCCACCACTGCCGGCTCCGGCGACCGACAGCACCGGCACCGGCACTGGCACTGGCACGGAACCCCAGTCCCCGGTCGCCGCCCCCGAACCGACCGTGGAGACGCCGGCCGAGACGACACCCACGGAGCCGGTTGCGGTGCCGAGCTGACCGGGCGGCAAGCGCGGCGTCAGCGGCGCGGCGGACTCGTGACGGCGGCCCGGAGACGAGTCAGGGCGTCATGCCGGGCACCGGTCAGGGCCGGTTCGTCGGTGCCGGCGGCCGGCCGGACCGGAACCGGGCGGGCGGTCGCGGCGACGGCCGCCGCGATCGGGTCCAGCAGGGACGCACCCCAACCGCCGAGCCGGATCTCCGCGGGATCCGACAGGGCCACGACGGCGCCGACCACGGCGCTCACCGCCCGGCCGATCGGACCCCAGGTGGAGCCGGTGGCCAGCAGCCGCGGCACGTCGATCGCGCTCGATCCGGGCAGCCGCAGGCCGAGCTCGCCGAACACCTCGATGAAGGGGACGGCCCGGCCGTCGGGGCCGGGCACGATCAGGTGGGCGATCTCGCCCGCCAGCCCCCGTTGACCTCGCCGGACCTCGCCGCCGGCCACGATCGCGCAGCCCAGCCCCTCGCCCAGGTACAGGTAGGCGAAGTCGTCGCCGGCGGCCTCGGCCCGGGCGGCCCAGTTCACGTCGTTGTCCACCACGACCGGGCCCCGGACGTACGGGGTCAGGATCTGCACCGGGTCGAGCGATCCGATCAGGAAGGGGGAGTCCGGCAGCCGGACCAGCCGCCCGGTCGCCCGGTCGACGGGATCCGCCGCGCTGACCACGGCCAGCCGAGCCGCCCCGCCCGGCACGGCCGACTCCGAGCCGGCCCGGCCGTTCGAGGCGGCTTCCGCCAATGCCTGCCCGACGACGGACCGCAACCCGGCCGTGACCTGCGCCGCCCGTACGGGCCGGGACACCGACCGGGACGCCCGCGCGACGACCTCGCCGTACACGTCGATCGCCTCCGCGACCACGCCCGACGGCGCGATGCTCACGGCCAACGCCACCCCGACGTCTCCGGTCAGCGCGTAGTACGACCCGACCCGGCCGCGGCCGCGCCCACCCGGCGTCCGCTCCCCGGTGTCCACGACCAGCCCCCGCGACTCCAGCCGCCGCACGCTTTCGCCCGCGGTCGGCTTGGAGAGGCCGGTGGCGGTGGCGAGCTCGGCCCGGGTCAGGCGCCGGTGCGTCATGAGCGCGTCGAGAACGCGCTGGTCGGTCGCCACCCGGACGAGATCCAGCGAAGGCAGGGTCACGGCGCCATTCTAGTCAGGAGTCTTGCCTGGAATGCGCCGACCCTCGTACGCTCTCTTCAAGTAAGGAGAACTGACTAGAAGGAGCCGCCCATGTCCGCCCCGATCGTCACGCTTCCCGCCCTCCCGCACTGGGAGGAGATCCCGGATGATCTACCCGCCGCCATCCGCGAGATCAAGGCCGCCCTGCGGGCCCGCATCGAGGCTTCCGGCCGTACGGTCGACGACGTGTTCGCCGTCGTCGAGGCCCGGGTCCGGGCGCGCGTGGCGGAGATCGCCGCGGCCCGCGCGGCGGGCGAGACGGTGTGGCCGGTCATCGACTACGCCGACATCGCCGCCGGCACGGTGCCGCCGGCGCTGATCGAGAAGCTCCGCGCCCGGGGCTGCCTGGTGGTGCGCGGTCACTTCGACCGGGAGCAGGCCCTGGGCTGGGACCAGGACATCGTCGACTACGTCGAGGGCAACCGGTTCTTCGAGAACTACCGCGGCCCGGGCGACGACTTCTTCGGCAGCGTCGGATCGAAGCCCGAGATCTACCCGGTCTACTGGTCGCCGGCCCAGATGCAGGCCCGGCAGAGCGACCGCATGGCGCGCGTGCAGGCGTTCCTCAACAGCACCTGGTCCTGCGAGTCGGACGGCGTCCGCTGGTTCGACCCCGGCCGCGACTCGTTGTACCCGGACCGGATCCGCCGCCGTCCCGAGGGCGCCAACTCGAGCGGCCTGGGCACCCACCTCGACCCGGGCACGCTCGACCTGTGGATGACCGAGGCGTACCAGAAGGCGTTCCGGCACCTCTTCGACGGCACGGTCGAGCAGTACGACCCGTGGGACGCCGCCCACCGCACCGCCGGTCCGCAGTACCCCGGCACGACCATGTGCTCGGTGTTCCGCACGTTCCAGGGGTGGACCGCGCTGTCCGACATGGACCACGACCAGGGTGTGCTGCACACCGTGCCGATCCCCGAGGCGATGGCGTACCTGCTGCTGCGCCCGCTGCTGGCCGACGTGCCCGAGGACGCCATGTGCGGGGTGACCGTCAACCAGGTCTTCCCGGCCGGCGAGAAGTGGCACCCGCTGCTGCTGGAGGCCCTGTCCGGCATCCCCGACGTCCGCGCCGGCGACTCCGTCTGGTGGCACTGCGACATGATCCACAGCGTCGCCCCGGTGCGGAACCAGAAGGGCTGGGGCAACGTCATGTACATCCCGGCCGCCCCTTGGTGCCCGCGCAACGAGCGCTACGCCGAGAGCGTCCGCGACGCCTTCCGCAGCGGCGCCAGCCCCGCCGACTTCCCGGCCGAGGACTACGAGCGCACCTGGCCCGACCGTTTCGCCGAGGCCGACCTCAACACCACCGGCCGCCGCGGCCTCGGCCTGGAGTGACTCGAAAGTAGCGGCCGGCGGCTCGGCGAAGGCGCCGGGGGAGCGGTAGCCCGCGGCCGTCGGCTCCCCGGTGTAGCGTCCGGTCATGCCGGCCAACCTGGCTTCCTTCGCCATCCACGTGGACAACGTCGACCGTGCCCGCGCCTTCTACATGGCCGTCTTCGGGTGGGTGTTCGAGCCGTGGGGGCCGCCCGGCTTCTACCTGATCCACACCGGCGACGACGCGTCGCCCGGCATCCAGGGCCTGATGCACCGCCGCGACGGGCCGCGGACCCCGACCGGCCTGAACGGCGTGGAGCCGACTTTCGCCGTCGACGACGTGGACGCGGTGGCCGAGCGGGTGGCCGCGCACGGCGGCACGATCACCGTCGCCAAGTCGGTGATCCCGACGGTGGGCGCGCTGGTCCGGTTCCTCGATCCGGAGGGCAACGACATCGGCGCGATGCAGTACGAAAATCCCCCGCACACCTAGCCCGTCCGCCACCGGGCACCTCGAGCCGGGGCCGCGTCATAAACTCCTCTGGACGCCGAACGTTCGCGACGGAGGAAGACAACCACCATGAGTCAGGTCGAGACGCTGGAGTTCCAAGCCGAGGCGCGGCAGCTGCTGCAGCTGATGGTCCATTCGATCTATTCGAACAAGGACATCTTCCTGCGCGAGCTGATCTCCAACGCCTCCGATGCGCTGGACAAGCTCCGGCTGTCGGTGTTGCAGGACGGCCTCGAAGCCGACACCTCGGACTTGCACATCACGCTCACCCCGGATCCCGGGGCCCGGACGCTGACGGTGACCGACAACGGTATCGGCATGACCCGGTCCGAGGTGGTCGACCTGATCGGCACGATCGCCAAATCCGGCACCGCGGAACTGCTCCGTCAGCTCAAGGAGAGCCGGGAGGCCGACCTCATCGGCCAGTTCGGCGTCGGCTTCTACTCGACGTTCATGGTGGCCGACAAGGTCACGCTGGTCAGCCGCAAGGCCGGCACCGACGAGGGCACGCGGTGGGAGTCCGACGGTGGCGGCACGTACACCATCGAGGACGTCGCCGACGCACCCGTCGGCACCACCGTGACCGTCCATCTGCGCCCGGCCGACGAGGAGGACGGGCTCGGTGACTACACCGCCGAGGCCAAGATCCGGGACATCGTCAAGCACTACTCGGACTTCATCGCGTTCCCGATCAGGCTCGGCGACGCCACGCTGAACTCGATGAAGGCGCTGTGGGCGCGCCCGCGCAGCGAGGTCTCCGACGCCGAGTACCACGAGTTCTACAAGCACATCAGCCACGACTGGGCCGACCCGCTGGAGATCATCCAGATGAAGGCCGAGGGCACCTTCGAGTACGAAGCGCTGCTCTTCATCCCGTCCCGGGCGCCGTTCGACCTGTTCCAGCGGGACGGCAAACGCGGCCTCCAGCTGTACGTCAAGCGAGTTTTCATCGCCGACGACAGCCGCGAACTGATGCCCGATTACCTGCGGTTCGTCAAGGGCGTGGTGGACGCGGCCGACCTGTCGCTGAACATCTCCCGGGAGATCCTGCAGCAGGACCGGCACATCCAGATGATCCGCCGGCGCCTGGTCAAGAAGGTGCTGTCGACGTTCAAGGACCTGCTGGCCGACAGCCCGGAGAAGTACGCGACCCTGTGGCGCGAGTTCGGGCGCGCGATCAAGGAAGGCCTGCTCAGCGACACCGACAACCAGAAGGCCATCCTGGACGCGGCGACGTTCGCCACCACGGCCGGGGACGAGCCGACGACGCTGGCGGCGTACGGGGAACGGATGAAGGAGTCGCAGACCGAGATCTACTTCATGACCGGCGACTCCCGGGCCCAGGTGGAGAACTCGCCGCACATGGAGGCGTTCAAGGCTCAGGGGTACGAGGTCCTGCTGCTCACCGACCCGGTCGACGAGATCTGGGTGGAGGCCGTGCCCGACTACGACGGCCGGAAGCTGCAGTCCATCGCGCGGGGCGCCGTCGACCTCCCGTCCCCCTCGGACGACGAGCAGAAGACCGAGGAGGGTGACTTCGCGCCGCTGCTCGGCTTCCTCACCTCGACCCTGGACGAGCAGGTCAAGCAGGTACGCCTGACCCACCGGCTGACCACCTCGCCGGCCTGCCTGGTCTCCGACACCGACGACATCACGCCGACGCTGGAGAAGATGTACCGGGCGATGGGCCAGGACGGACCGCGGGTCAAGCGGATCCTCGAGCTCAACCCGGCCCACCCGCTGGTCGAGGGCCTGCGGGCGGCGTACTCCGACCGGGCCGAGGACCCGGCCCTGGCCGAGACGGCGGAGCTGCTGTACGGCACGGCACTGCTGGCCGAGGGCGGCGACCTGGACGACCCGGCCCGGTTCGCCAAACTGCTCGCCGACCGGCTCGCCCGGACGGTCTAGACCAGCCGCGCGGTCGAGTGGCGGATCACCAGCTCGGTGGCCAGCTCGACGTGATGGGAGTCGAGCCGCTCGCCGGCGGCCAGGCGCAGCACCGTGCGCAGGGCCACGCCGCCCATCTTGTGCAGCGGCTGCCGCACGGTGGTCAGCGGCGGCGACGAGTAGCGCGCGACCTGGGTGTCGTCGAACCCGACGACGCTCAGATCCTCCGGCACCCGCAGGCCCCGGGTCCGGGCGGCCTCGAGCACGCCGGCCGCGGTCTCGTCGCTGCCGGCGAACACCGCGGTCGGCGGTTCGGGCCGGGCGAACAGGGCGTCCATGGCGACGATCCCGTCCTGGAACAGGAAGCTGCCCGGTTGCGTGTAGTGGTCCGGCACGCGGACGCCGGCGCTTTCCAGGGCGGCCCGGTAGCCGTGCAGCCGGGCCTGGTTGTGCGCGGCCGACGGCGGCCCGCCGATGTAGGCGATCCGCCGGTGCCCGAGCGACAGCAGGTGCTGGGCGGCGGCCAGCCCGCCGGCGAAGTTGGTCGAGCCGACGCTGGTCACCTCGGCCCGGGGCGGTTTGGTGGGGTCGATCAGCACCAGCGGCAGGTGCGCCCGTTCCAGCGCCCGGGCCTCGTCGGCGGACAGGTCGTGGACCACGGTGATGACGCGCCCGGCGGCCGGACGACGCGAGATCCCGGGCCCACGAGCCGGTGCGGTCGCTGCCGAAGCTGACGGCCACCGAGATCCCGGCCTGGGCCGCGGCGTCGAGCACCCCGCGCAGCACCTCGATCGAGTACGCGTTGAGGTCATGGCTGTACATCAGCTCGACCCGGGCCGTGGCCGCGGTCGGCTTGACCGCGCCCGGCGCCCGGCGCCCGCTGTACTCGTGCTGGCGCAGCAGGCTCTCCACCCGCTCGCGGGTGGCCGCACCGACGTCGGACCGGCCGTTCAGCACCCGCGACACCGTCGCCACGGACACCCCGGCCGAGGCCGCGATGGTGGCCAGGGTGGCCCGTTCGGGAGTCCGCACCGCTGCCTCCCTCATGCCTGGACCGGCGTGACGGAGACGGGCGTGGTCAGCACGCCGGTCGTGGCCCACCGCCCGGGTCGTGCCGGTCAGCGCCACGGTCCCCGTGCACGGCAGGTCGGCCGCGGACGTGCCGACCAGCACCTCGAGCTCGCCCGGCTCGACGATCCGCTTCAGGTCGCGCCCGGTGAACGCGGTCCGGTCGGCGTGCACGGGAACCGCACGTCGGCCGCGGCGCCCGGATCGAGGTGCACCCGGGCGAATCCGGCGAGCTGCCGGACCGGCCGGGTCACCTGGCGCGACCACGTCGTGCAGGTACAGCTGGACGACCTCGTCACCGGCCCGGTCGCCGGTGTTGCGTCACCCGGACGGTCACCGTGAACTCGCCGTCGATCGGCACCGCGGCGTCGCTGATCCGCAGGTCGTCCACCTCGAACGTGGTGTACGAGCCGCCGTGCCCGAACGGGAACAGCGGCGTCGGGTCGAGGCTGCTGATGCCGGCGTTCGGCCACGCCCAGCGGCGGCTGCAGGTACGTCCCGGGCTGGCCGCCGGGGAGGCGGGGGATCTGCACCGGCAGCTTGCCGCCGGGCTGCACCCGGCCGGAGAGCACGCCGGCGATGGCCGCGCCGCCCTCCTCGCCGGGCATGAACGCCTGGACCAGCCCGGCCGCCCGCGGGTGGACCTCGCCCAGCGCGTACGGCCGGCCGGAGACCACCACGACGACCACCGGCGTGCCGCGTGCCAGCAGCGCGGCCACCAGGTCGGCCTGGACGCCGGGCAGCCGCAGGTCGGCGGCGTCGCAGCCCTCGCCCGAGGAACCGTGCCCGAACAGTCCGGCCAGGTCGCCGACCAGCGCGACGCACGAGGTCGGCGTCGCGGGCGGCGGCGACCGCGGCGGCGAACCCGGACCGGTCGTCGCCGGTGACCGCGCAGCCCGGCTCGTACACGATCTCGGTGTCCGGCAACTCGGCCCGCAGCGCGTCGGCCGCGGTCGGCACCTCGATGCCGAGCCCGAGCCCGGGGTAGCGCGGCAGCACGTGGTTGGGGAAGGCGTAGCAGCCCATGAACGTCCGCGGGTCGCCGGCCGCACGGGCCGACCACCGCCACCTTGCCGCAGGCGCCGGCGGCAGCGGCAGCGCGGTGCCCGGCGTCCAGCAGCACGATCGACCGCTCCGCGACGTCCCGGGCGAGCTCGCGGTTGGCCGCCGAGTCCAGGTCGGCCTCCGCGCGTCGGCCGATCGACCCCTCCGGCGTCCAGTCCGGGTCGAGCAGCCCGAGCTCGGCCTTCTGCGCGCAGCAGCCGGCGGGCGGCCCGGTCGACCAGCGCCTCCGGCACCTCGCCCCGGCGGACCCGCTCGATCAGCCCGGCGCCGAAGCCGAGCGTGTCCGGCAGCTCGACGTCGAGGCCGGCGGCCAGCGCCTGCGCGCCCGCGTCACCGGCGTCCGCGGCCACATGGTGCATGGTGGCCAGGAACGGGATCGCCCAGTAGTCCGACACCACCGTGCCGGTGAAGCCCCATTCGCCGCGCAGCAGATCGGTCAGCAACCAGGAATCGGCGACCGCCGGCACACCGTCCACATCGGAGTAGGAGTTCATCACCGACCCGGCCCCGGCGGCGGCGATCGCCGTCTCGAACGTCGGCAGGATCACGTCCAGCAGCTCGCGCCGGCCCATCGGCACCGGGCCGTGGTTGCGGGCGCCGCGGGAGGCCGAGTAGCCGGCGAAGTGCTTGAGGGTGGCGATCACGCCGGCGCTCTGCAGGCCCCGGACGTACGCGGATCCGAGCATCGCGACCAGGTACGGATCCTCGCCGATGGTCTCCTCGACCCGTCCCCACCGGTAGTCGCGGACCACGTCGAGCACGGGGGAGAGGCCCTGGTGGACGCCCACGGCGGCCATGTCCCGGCCGATCGCCGCGGCCATCCGCTCGATCAGGTCCGGATCGAACGTGGCGCCCCAGGCGATCGCGGCCGGGTAGACCGTCGCGCCGTAGGTGGTGAAGCCGGTCAGGCACTCCTCGTGGACCAGCGCCGGGATGCGCAGCCGGGTGCCGTCGAGCACGGTGTGGTGCTGCCGGATCAGCTCGGCCACGCCCTCGGCCACGCTGAGCGGCACGCTGCCGTAGACCCGGGTCAGGTGTCCGAGGCCGTGCCGGCTGGCCTCGTCCAGCGGCACCGTTCCGGAGGCGGCGAACACGTCCTCCATCGGGGCGACGTTGATCTCCGAGTCTGGGTCGAGGTCATCGTGCTGCATGTCGTTACCGGCCCACCGGCTGCCGAGTTGCGCGACCTTCTCCTCGAGCGTCATCCGGGCCAGCAGGTCGTCCACCCGGTCGGCGGCGGACCGGGCCGGGTCGCGCCAGACCGGCGTCTCCGGCCCGGTGGGCGGCCCTGGATCGAGTGTCGTCACGTTGCTCCCCTTAGAGCTTCCTGGAAGTTCCTCCGATAATTCCGGTGCATTTCCGCCCTGCATCCGAAACCGGATCGTTACCGGCAACCGTTGGTCGGCAAGGCCTGCAGCCGTTGCCGTACGCCCACTCTCGCGCCCCGGGCACGACTTCATCAAGACCCTTGACAGGTCGAATGTGAAATCCTACGTTAACGAAATCTCGCGTTAACTTACGGTCGCCGGGCGAAAGTTGCAGTCGAAGCTTCCGGGCTCCGGACTCGATCACCGGGCATCCGCAACCACCCTGAAGACAACGCAATGCCGCGGCATCCCGCGGCTCTCGAGTACGGAGTTCAGCGTGGATCTTTCCCGTCGTAAGTTCCTCGGACTGGGCGTCGGGGCGGCCGCGGCGGCCGGTCTGGCCGCCTGCGGCAGCTCGGGCCCGAGCGACAAGACCGGCTCCTCCGGTGGCGGCAGCAGCGGTGGCGCCACCTACTGGTCGTTGAGTGGTCCGCCCGGTCAGCCGATCCGGCAGGCCGCGATCGACCGGTTCAACAAGGCCAACCCGAGTACCAAGATCGCTCCGACGTTCTTCCAGAACGACGCCTACAAGCAGAAGATCAAGACGGCGCTCGGCGCCGGCCAGGGCCCGACCATGATCTGGGGCTGGGGCGGCGGTGGCTTGAAGAGCTACGTCGACGCCAACCAGGTCGTCGACCTGACCGACTGGTTCGCGCAGAACGCCGCGGTGAAGAACAAGATCTTCCCCTCCGCGTTCGGCGCGGCCACGGTCAACGACAAGATCTACGCGATGCCGATCGAGACCGTGCAGCCGATCCTGCTCTTCTACAACAAGAAGGTCTTCGACAAGGTCGGCGTGCAGCCGCCGCAGACCTGGGGCGACATCCTCGCCCTGATCCCGAAGTTCAACGCGAAGGGCATCGCGCCGTTCTCGCTCGGCGGCCAGTCCCGCTGGACCAACATGATGTGGCTGGAGTTGCTGCTCGACCGTCAGGCCGGCCCGGAGGTCTTCAACAACGTCTTCGCCGGCAAGGCGGGCGCCTGGTCCGACCCGTCGGTGCTGGAGATGCTGAACAAGATCGTCACGCTGGTCAAGCAGAACGCCTTCATCAAGGGCTTCTCCTCGATCACCGCCGACTCGAACGCCGACCAAGCCCTGCTCTACACCGGCAAGGCCGCGATGATGGTGCACGGCTCGTGGTCGTACGGCATCCAGCAGTCGCAGGGCGGCAACTTCGTCAAGAGCGGCGGCCTCGGCTGGATGAACTTCCCGGCCGTCGAGGGCGGCAAGGGCGACCCGAGCGACCAGGTCGGCAACCCCGGCCAGTACCTCTCGATCTCCGCCAAGGCGACGGCGGCGCAGCAGGACGTGGCGAAGAAGTTCTTCTCCACCACCCTGCTCGACAACGACGAGGTGGCCGGCTGGATCAAGTCCGGCGGTGTGCCGATCATCCAGGGCAGCGACGCGCAGCTGGGCTCGTCCCCGGACGCCACCTACCTGAAGTTCATCTACGACCTGTCCAGCAAGGCCAAGATCTTCGCCCAGTCCTGGGACCAGGCGCTGAGCCCGACCGCGGCCGAGACGCTGCTGGACAACATCGCGAAGCTGTTCCAGGGTCAGGTCACCCCGCAACAGTGGGTCGACAACATGAACGGGGTCATCGGCAAATGACGACACTCGCTCCGCCTGCCGTCAGCGTGCAGGAACCGACCCGGACCGGCGGCGGGCGGAGCGGGTCCGTCACGTGGATGGCGCTGCCCGCCTTGCTGGTGTTCCTGGCGTTCGGGGTCATCCCGCTGATCGGCGTGCTGCTGCTCAGCTTCACCACCTGGGACGGCATCGGCACCATTCACCCCTCGGGCCTGACCAGCTGGACGGCGGCCCTGAAGGATCCCGGCCTGCTGCACTCGCTCGGGGTGACCTTCCTCATCATGGCGTTGTCCTGGCTGGTCCAGACGCCGCTGTCGATTCTCATCGGCGTGTTCCTGGCCGCGCACAAGCGCTATCGCGGCGCCCTGGCGGTGCTGTACTTCATCCCGCTGCTGCTCAGCTCGGCCGCCATCTCGATCATCTACAAGGCGCTGCTCGACCCCAACTTCGGGCTCGGCTCCGGGCTCGGCCTGAACATCCTGAAGCAGGACTGGCTGGGCAACTCGAAACTGGCCGTCGGAGTGCTGATCTTCGTGGTGTCCTGGCAGTACGTCCCGTTCCACTCGCTGATCTACCAGGGTGCGGTCCGGCAGATCCCGGAGTCGATGTACGAGGCGGCCGAGATCGACGGCGCCGGCCGGATGCGCAAGTTCTTCAGCATCACGCTGCCGCAGATCAAGTACACGATCGTGACGTCGTCGACGCTGATGGTCGTCGGCTCGCTGACCTTCTTCGACCTGATCTACGTGCTGACCGCCGGCGGCCCCGGGGACTCCACCCGCGTCCTGGCCCTGCAGATGTACCAGCTGGGGTTCCAAGCCAACCAGATGGGACCGGCCAGCGCGATCGCGGTGATCCTGGTCCTGGTCGGCGTCATCATCGCCCAGGTGCTGCGCCGATTCGGCGGCCGCGGCGACGAGAGCCAGCTGGAAGGAGCCTGAGATGGTAGCGGTTTCCGAGGCGGCGCCCGCACAGCACCGGAGCCCCGGCGGCCGCACCCGGCCGACCGGCCGGCTCCGGCGGCTCAACTGGTTCGGCGGCACGTTCGGCTGGATCTGGCTGGTCATCGTGATGGTCCCGATCTACTGGCTCGTCATCACCAGCTTCAAGACGCAGAGCAGTTACTTCGTCACCAACACGTTCGCCCCGCCGTCCGACCCGACGATGGAGAACTACACGACCGTCGTCGACAACGACTTCGTCCGGTACTTCCTCAACAGCGTGGTCGTCTCGGTGGGCGCGGTGGTGCCGGCCGTCGCCGTGTCCTTCATGGCGGCCTTCGCGATCGTCCGCGGAGCCGGCAACCGGTGGCTGCGATCGATGAACTCGCTGTTCCTGCTGGGTCTGGCCATCCCGCTGCAGGCGGTGATCATCCCGATCTACCTGATCATCATCCGGCTGCACCTGTACGACACCCTGCTCGCCATCATCCTGCCGTCGATCGCGTTCGCCATTCCGTTGTCCATCCTGGTGCTGTCCAACTTCATCCGCGACGTGCCGCAGGAACTGTTCGAGTCGATGCGGCTGGACGGCGCGACGGAGTGGGGCACGTTGTGGCGGCTGGCCTTCCCGCTCACCCGGCCGGCCCTGGTCACCGTCACCATCTACAACGCGCTGGGCATCTGGAACGGCTTCATCCTGCCGCTGATCCTGACCCAGAGCCCGGACAAGCGCACCATGCCGCTCGCCCTCTGGACCTTCCAGGGCATCTTCGGTGTCAACGTGCCGGCCATCGCGGCGTCGGTCACGCTCACCACGGTGCCCATCCTGGTGCTGTACGCGATCGGCCGCCGGCAGCTGCTCAGCGGTCTGACCGCCGGATTCTCCAAGTAGTCGCCGCCCGACCCGGCACGAGCGAGGGCGGCCCTCCCGTCGCCGGGACCGGGTTCCGGGTCACCGGCGACCGGTTCTGAGCCGTTGCCGGTCGCGGACGACGGCGTCCGTCAATCCGGCAGCGGCGTGCCGGTCAGGCGGGCGCAGTAGTCGAGCAGCGCCTCCTGCAGCCCGGCGCGCTTGGCCGCCGGCAGGGGCGGCCGTTCCCGGCGGTGGTAGAAGTAGCCGCCGGTGACCGTGGCCTCGGGGTCGTCGCTGACGGCCAGCCAGGCCTGGGTGACCGCGCCCTGGGCCAGGTCGTCGGGGGCGCCCGGGCCGCCCATCTTCGTCGGCACCCAGCCCGGCGTCACCGCGTTGGACCGCACCTCCGGCCAGCGCCGGGCCACCGCGAACGCCAGCACCACGTCGTACAGCTTGCTGTCGCTGTAGGCCTGGGAACCGTTCCAGCGCCGCCGGGTGAACTGCGGATCGTCCACATCGGCCGTGCCGCCCTCGTGCATGCCCGAGCTCAGCCATACCAGGCGCGACGGCCGAGTCATCAGGGCGGTCAGCAGGTACGGCGCGAGCACGTTGATGGCGAACACCCGCTCGACGCCGTCCGGAGTCTCGGCGCGCGAGCTCTCCCGGTACCCGACGGCGGCATTGTGGATCACCGCGTCGAACCGGCCGGACGCGTTGGCCGCCGCGGCCAGCGCCCGGACCTCCGTCTGCACGGACAGGTCGCCGACCAGGACGGGCACGCCGGCGGGAAGGGACACCGCCCGCTGTTCGCTGCGGGCGTGCAGCACCACCTCGTGCCCCTCGTCCCGCAGCCGATGGGCCGCCATCAGGCCGAGCCCGTCGGCGGATCCGGTGACGAAGACCCGCGCCATCACTTGGCCAGGGTGCTGAGGAACACGCCGATGTTGCGGAACGCGTTGGCGATGCCGTGGCCGATGCCGGTCGCGATGTTCGCCGCGGGGCCCGGGTTCGTCCCGATATAGAAGATGACCAGGATGAGCACGATCCAGCCGATGACCTTCTTCATGGCCGCGTACCTCTCCCTGATCGATCCGCTTACGCTGCTGATCGTGGCACGAATTGTCGACCCGCGGGCGCAGGCGTGCCGATCTGTCGCCGAACATGCGGTACGCGTTCTCCGAGCGGACCGGGCGCCGCCAGCCGTCGCCCGGCCGGCCCGGGATCCGGCAGCCGGCCGCGTGCCGCCTGGAGAAGTTCTGGCCTAGCTGAACTGCGGCTGAGAGACTGAAGGGGATCGCTGCCAACGAAGGTAGGTCGCCGCATGCTCACCATCGCCGCCGAGGCCACCAAGGCGTCCGGCAACGCTCAACTGATCCTGGCCGCGGTGCTCGGCATCGCGGTGGTCATCCTGCTGATCGCCTGGGCCAAATGGCATCCGTTCCTCGCCCTGCTCGTGGGCTCGGCGGTGCTCGGCCTGGTGGCTGCGTTGGGTCCGTCGAAGACGGTCACCTCGTTCACCACCGGGCTCGGCAGCACGGTCGGCACGGTCGGGTTGCTCATCGCGCTCGGGTCGATGATCGGCGCGCTGCTGGCCGAAACCGGCGGCGCCGATGGAATCGTCAACAAGGTGGTCAACGGCGTGTCCGGGACCGCCCTGCCGTGGGCCATGGCGGGAGTGGCCGCGCTGGTCGGCCTGCCGCTGTTCTTCGAGATCGGCGTCGTCCTGCTGGTGCCGATCGTGCTGCTGGTGGCCCGCCGCACCGACATCGGCCTCCTCCGGGTCGGCATCCCGGCGCTGGCCGGCCTGTCCGTGCTGCACGGCCTGGTGCCGCCGCACCCAGGCCCGCTGGTCGCCATCGCCAGCCTGCACGCCGACCTCGGCCTGACCCTGCTGTTCGGGCTGATCTGCGCCATCCCGACGGTGATCATCGCCGGTCCGGTGTTCGGCAACTTCATCTCCAAGCGGGTGCACGTGCCCGTTCCGGCCCTGATGGAGACGGCCGACACCCGCGTACGCACGGGCGGCGCCGCCGACTCTCCCGGCCGCGGAGGCGACTCTCCCGGCCTCGGCGCCGGCACCGATGGTCCCGGCCTGGAGGACGCCGAGGCGGGAGCGGTGGAACGTCCGGGCGTGACCCGGCGGGTCGGGTTCTGGCCGGCCGTGCTGACCGTGCTCCTGCCGATCGTGCTCATGCTGGCCAGCGGCATCGCCAACCTCGTGCTCGACAAGGGCAACGGGTTCCGCAGCGCGGTCGACGTGCTCGGCAACCCGCCGGTGGCGCTGCTGCTGGGTGTCCTGCTGGCGATGTGGTCGCTGGCCCACCGGGCCGGCTTCGATCGGCAGAAGACGTCCGCGGTGATCGGCGGCTCGCTGCCGCCCATCGCCGGGATCCTGCTCATCGTGGCCGCCGGTGGCGGATTCAAGCAGGTGCTGGTGGACGCCGGCGTCGGTCAGGTGGTGGCCGACGCGGCCACCGGCGCGCACATCTCCGCGCTGGTGCTCGGCTTCCTGGTGGCGGTCGGGATCCGGGTGGCCACCGGATCCGCGACCGTCGCCACGATCACCGCCGCCGGCATCGTCGCGCCGCTGGCCGGCACCCTGGACAAGCCCACGGTGGCCCTGCTGGCGCTGGCCATCGGCTGCGGGTCGCTGTTCTTCTCGCACGTCAACGACGCCGGGTTCTGGCTGGTCAAGGAGTACTTCGGGATGACCGTGGGCCAGACCATCAAGACCTGGTCGGTGATGGAGACGATCATCTCGGTGGTCGGCTTCGCCTGTGTGATGATCCTCCACATCTTCGTCTAGCCAAGCCGGCTGAGCTCGATCGCGCGTGCGCCGCTGGGAGCGCGGCAACGCGCTCCTCGCTGACTCATTTGTTGACCTGATCGCGCCAGTCGATCCACTTTTTAAGATCCGTCAGGTCGGGCGACGGGCCGCCCAGTCCGACCGTGAACAGCGACGCGCCCAGCTTGCGCAGCTCGGCGCCGGCCTGCTCCGGGGCCGAACCGCCGGGTGTGCCGGTGGAGATCTCGATCTCGTCGAAGTCGCGGCCGACGTCCGCGCAGTGCTGCCGGAGGATGCCGAGCTTGCGCTCGAGGGTCTCCGCGTCGGCGAAGCTGTGCCAGATGGTCGCGTGCCGGGCCACCAGGCGCAGGGTCTTCTTCTCGCCGCCGCCACCGATCAGCACCGGGATCCGGCGGGTCGGCGGCGGGTTGAGCCGGGCGAACCGGGACTCGATCCGGGGCAGCGCCTCGGCCAGGTCGGCCAGCCGGGTGCCGGGGGTGCCGAAGTCGTACCCGTACTCGTCGTAGTCCTTCTGGAACCAGCCGGCGCCGATGCCGAGGATGAGCCGGCCGTCGCTGATGTTGTCCACCGTCCGGGCCATGTCGGCCAGCAGCTCCGGGTTGCGGTAGCTGTTGCAGGTGACCAGGGCGCCGATCTCCACCCGGGAGGTCGACTCGGCCCACGCGCCGAGCATCGTCCAGCACTCGAAGTGCTTGCCCTCGGGCTCGCCGTACAGCGGGTAGAAGTGATCCCAGTTGAAGATGATGTCGGCACCGAGGTCCTCGGCCCGGGCGGCGGTGTCCCGGATGGTGCGGTAGTCCATGTGCTGAGGCTGCAGCTGCAGCGCGACCCGTACGGGCGTGGAAGTCATGGTTCGAGCCTAAGTCCCTACGCATTGTGATGATGCCCTCGGGCCGTTCTCAAGCTCAGCACAGGTTGGAGCGCGAGAATCGTCACCATGCGTAGACGTTCACTGATCTTGGGGCTGCTCGGCACGGCGGGTGCCGGGGCGGCGGCGGCGTGCGCGTCGGCGTCGAGCGATACGGTGACGCCGGTGGTCTCGACGAGTGCGGCACCGAGCGCGACACCGGACCCGGCACCGAGTTCGTCCGCGCGCCCGGCCCCGGCGACGTCGGCCGCGCCGGTGCTGGCGTCGACCCGGTCCTCCTCGCTCGGCCCGCGGTCGGTGGCGCAGCGGTACGTGCCGGTCGCCGGCCCCGCGCCCGCCCGCAGCTACCCGATCGGCCGGCGGGTCCTGCCCTACAGCCGTGGCCGCCGGACGCTCCGGACCACCGTCTGGTACCCGGCGGCGACCGCCGGGGACGACACCGCGGTCGCGTCCGGGACGTTCCCCGGCATGCTGTTCAGCCACGGTCTGGACGCAACCCCGGACATGTACGCGACGATCGTGGCGCCGTTCGTCCGGGCCGGCATCGTGGTGGCCGCGCCCTGGTACCCGTACACCGCCCGGGGCGCCGCCGACTACCGGCCGGCCGACCTGGTGAACCAGCCCGCCGACGCGTCCAGCGTCCTCGATCAGCTGCTGGCCGGCGGCCCGTTGGCCCGTTCGATCGACCCGGCCCGGCTCGCCGCCGGCGGGCACTCGGGCGGCGGCATCACCACGTCCGGGCTGTTCAGCTCGGACCGCGACACCCGGCTGAAGGCCGGGCTGATCCTGGCCGGCACCGACTTCGAGGGTCAGCCGTTCCGCGGGCCGGCGGCCGCCCTGCTGTTCATCCACGGCACCGCCGACGACACCGTCGCCTGGCGCGCCGGGCACACCGTCTTCCAGGCGGTGCCGTGGTCACGGGCGTTCCTGTCGATCGACGGTGGCGGCCACTCCCTCGAGGACTGGGACACCGGCGTGGCCACGTCCACGGCGACGGAATTCCTGCGCTGGAGCCTGTACGGCGACGCGGCGGCCCGGGCGCGGATGCCGTCGGCGGCGACCGCCGGTCGGATCGCGACGCTGACCGATCAGTTGTGAACAGGTGCGGTGCTGTCCCGGATCACCAGGGCGGTGGCCAGCTCGACCCGGGGGGTCCCGATCGGTTCGCCCGCGGTCAGCCGCAGCACGGTCCGCGCGGCCAGACTGCCCATCTCGGACAGAGGCTGACGGACGGTGGTCAGCGGCGGCGACGACCAGCGGGCCTCCGGCAGGTCGTCGAAGCCGACCACGGACAGGTCGTCCGGAATGCGCACGCCCCGCTGCCGCGCCGCTTCGTACGCCCCCAGGGCCATCGTGTCGCTGGAGGCGAAGATCGCGGTCGGCGGCTCGGGGAGGGCCAGCAGCGCCGCGGCCGCCGCGTACCCGGACTCGTGGTGGAACGTGCCGGGCTGGACGAGCCGCTCGTCGAAGGGGAGGCCGGCCTCCTCCAGCGCCGCCCGATAGCCGTCCTGCCGGGCGCGGCTGCACAACAGATGTTTCGGCCCGAGGATCAGCCCGATCCGCCGGTGGCCGAGGGAGACCAGGTGCTCGGTCGCGCTGCGGCCGCCGGCCCAGTTGGTCGCCCCGACCGTGGGCACGTCCTCGGCGGCGCCGCCGGCCGGATCGACCACGACCACCGGGATGCCGAGCCGGTGCAGCTCCGAGTACACCGGCGGGGTCAGGTCGGAGGTCACGAAGATGACACCGTCGGACGCCCGGGCACGCAGGTTCTGCAGCCACTGCCGGGTCGCCGCCGACTGCCGGTGTACGGCCGACACCACGGTTCCGGCCCCGGCCGCGTGACAGACGTCCTCGACGCCGCGGATCAATTCCACCGCCCAGGGGCTGTCCAGGTCGTTGAAGACCAGGTCGAGCAGGTTGGCGCGGTCGGGCTGCCGGGACGCGCGGCGCCGGTACCCGTGCTCCCGCAGCAGCTGCTCGACCCGCTCGCGGGTACGCGGCGAGACGTCCGCGCGGCCGTTGAGCACGCGGGAGACGGTCGGCACGGAGACGCCGGCCTCCTGGGCGATCCGCATGATCGTCACGCGGGTCCCGTTCGCGGTCACGGGGCCTCCATGGAAGTTCCGGCGAGGGTTCCCGGGAGTATTCCACGTGGGAGCGTGGCCACGACGCGGCCGCACGAGAAAAAGTCTCGCGTCCAATAGTGCGGACGGCGCTGGCCTGTCGTTCACGGTCACCTCATACGGGGGAATCTCGCCCGGCGACGCCGGTGAGAGGCTTGGCGGGGCGTTACACCCCCGTGCTCAACTTCCGAATTGGTGCGAAAGCGGCCGTTCGCCGGATCCTGATCGTCGGGGTGGCGACCGTGGTCACCGCGGCCGGCGGCGCCGCGCTGGCCCAGGTGGTCGCCCAGGACCCGATCGCCGCCCCCAGCTTCAACGGCTCCGTCTACGCCATCGCCTACCGCGGGGACACGGTCTACGTCGGCGGCACCTTCACCGGCGCCATCGTCAACGGCAAGAACTACGCCCGGCAGCGGCTGGCCGCGTTCAACGCCCGCTCCGGCGCCCTGCTCGACTGGAACCCGGGCGCCGACGACGTCGTCCGCGCCCTGGCCGTGGACGGCACGACCGTCTACGCCGCCGGGGACTTCGGCACCGTCGGCGGCGCCGCTCGCGACTCGGTCGCCGGGATCGACGGCGCCACCGGCACGGTGACCGCGCTCAAGCACGCCGTGTCCGGCCAGCCGAACGCACTCGCCACCGGCAACGGCAAGCTGTACGTGGGCGGCCGGATCACCGCCGTGGACAACGTCGCCCGCACCAACCTGGCCGCGTTCACGCTGGCCACCGGCGCCCTCGACCCGTGGGCGCCGACCACCGACGACACCGTCAACGCGGTCGCGTACGACGCCGGTCAGGTCTACCTCGGCGGCAGCTTCCACAAGACCGACGGGGTCAGCTCGTCGCTGCGGCTCACCGCGGTCGACGGCGTCACCGGCGCCCTCGACAAGGCGTTCCTGCCCAAGCCGGTCTCCCAGGTGTTCGCCCTCGCCACCGACGCGGGCGGCGTCTACGCCGCGCTGGGCGGCCAGGGCGGCCGGGCCGTCGCGTTCACCCGGGCCGGCGCGCTGCGCTGGACCCGCGTGTTCGACGGCGACGCCCAGGCGATCACCACGCTGGACGGCATCACGTACGTCGGCGGCCACTTCGACAAGGCCTGCACGACCACCAACAACGGCGTGAAGGGCGTCTGCACCGACGGCTCCGTGTCCCGGGTCAAGCTGGCCGCGGTCGACGGGCAGGGCAACCTGCTCGACTGGGCGCCGCAGGCCAACGGCGTCTCCGGCACCCGGGCCATGGCGGTCAGCGCCGCCCTGGGCGCGGTCAGCGCGGGCGGCGACTTCACCACCATCGGCGGGGTGACCCGCAAGCGGTACGCGGCCTTCGCCGGCGTCACCCCGCAGGCGGGCGAGAGCACCCCAGTGTCGCCGTACGTCGCGTCGTACAACTTCGACACCACCGTCGCCGACGGCACGTTCGACGACGGCTCGGGCAACGGCCACCTGCTGCGGACGGTCACCCGCAACGGCGGCCGGGTGACGACCGCCCCGCACGGCAACGGGCAGGCGCTCGTCTTCCCCGTCCGCTGCACCGGCGGCACCTGCCCGCGGGTGGTGCTCCAGGCGAACGACACCGCCGACCTCAACCCCGGCGGCAAGACCCTGGCGTACGGCGCGAACGTCCTGCTGGGCAAGTCCGAGGGCGCCTCGCCGGAGAACATCCTGCAGAAGGGCTTCACCACCGGTGGGCAGTACAAGCTGCAGATCGACGGCACGACCGGCAAGCCGAGCTGCGCGATGAGCGACAGCCACGGCGGCCCGGTCTACCTGGCCCGCAGCCGCACCTCGATCGGCGACGGGCAGTGGCACGGTCTGGAGTGCCGGCGCGACGCCGAGACGCTCAGCGTCGTGGTCGACGACCAGGTGCAGACCTCGACCGCGATCCCGGCGGCGCTGTCGGTGACCACGGTGCAGCCGTTCAGCCTCGGCGGCAAGGGCGTCGGCGCGGACAACGACCAGTTCCACGGCTCGCTCGACGACGTCTGGATCCGCGTCGGCTGACGGTCGGGACAACTCATGAATCGGCCGGGCCCGCGCATGGGCCCGGCCGATTTCCGGCCCGGCGCGTTTCGCCGACCGGGGCCGTTCTAAACGGCGGCTATGGCGAACCCGGTCTCGGTCTGCAGCTCGGCCGACGTGCCGGACCCGGCTGCGCGCGTGCGGCCCGGTAGGAAAAGGGCGACGATCGCACCGGCGGCGATGATCGCCGCGCCGGTCAGGACGGCCGGGCGCAGGCCCTGCACGAACGACTGGTGGCTGGTGTAGCTGCCGTACGAGCTGAAGACCGAGGCGAGCACGGCCACGCCGACCGCCACGCCCAGCTCGCGGATGGTGTTGTTGGCGCCCGAGGCGACCCCGCGCTCGGACGGCGCTGACGCTGGCCAGCGCCAGCGTGCGAGATCGGGGCGAAGGTCAGGCCCATGCCGATGCCGGCCAGGACGAAGCGCCGACCACCAGGTCGTGGTACGCGACCGACGTGCGGGTGGCCAGGCCGATCCACAGCACTCCGGCGGACAGCAGCACCTGGCCGGCCACGATCAGCGTGCGCAGCGCCGACCCGGTCGCGCGACCAGGCCGGCGAGCGGCGCGACCACCATCGGCGCCATCGTCCACGGCAGCGTGCGCACGCCGGCGTCCAGCGGGCTCAGCCCCTGCACCACCTGGAAGAACTGGGCGAGCAGGAAGACCGAGCCGAACGCGCCCGCCGAGAAGGTCAGCGTGACGACGTTGACCAGGCTGAAGCCGCGCGACCGGAACAGCGTCAGCGGCAGCATCGGGGTGCGGTTGCGGCGCTGCCAGGCCAGGAACGACGACCAGCAGCGCACCGCCGCCGATCAGCCGGGCCAGCACACTCGCCGACGACCAGCCGTGGTCGGGCCGTCCACCACGCCCCAGACCAGCGGCGAGCATGCCGCCGGCGGCCAGCACCAGGCCGAGCGGGTCGAGCCGGGCAGGCGCCGCCGCGGGACTCGCGCAGCACGGTCGCCGCCGAGGATCACCGCGACGACGCCGACCGGGACGTTGAGCCAGAAGATCCAGTGCCAGTTGAGGCCCTCGACGACCGCGCCGCCGACCACCGGCCCGACCGCGACGCCGAGGCCGCTGATGCCGCCCCAGATGCCGATGGCGGCGTTGCGCAGCCGGTCCGGGACGGCCGGCCGACAGCAAGGTCAGCGACAGCGGAGCGACCGCGGCCCCGCCCAGGCCCTGCACCGCGCGGGCGGCGGTGAGCTGCCATGGCGTCGGTGCGCCAGGCCGGCGGCGGCCGAGGCGAGCGTGAAGAGCGACGATGCCGCCGATGAACATGCGGCGCCGGCCGATCCGGTCGCCGAGCGCGGACGCGGTGAGCAGGAACGCGGCGAACGGCAGCGTGTAGGCGTTGACGAACCACTGCAGGTCGGTCAGCGAGGCGCCCAGCTCGGTGCGGATCACCGGCAGCGCGGTGGTCACCACCAGGTTGTCCAGCGTGACCATGAAGATCGGGATGCCGACGGCGGCGAGCACGGCGGCGAGTGGGCGGGAGCGGCGCTTCGACGGCGGCGGCGCGGCCGGCTCGCAGGGTGGTGGCGGTCATCGACGTCTCCCGTTGTTGTTATTCGACTGATAACTACGTTCGCCAAGCTAGTTATCGAGCTGATAACTTGTCAACCGGTGACCAGGACACGCCTCACCGCGGAACAGCGCCAGGAGCAGCTCGTCGCCGCCGCCGTCACCGCGTTCTGCCGGGGCGGGTACGCCGGCACGACGACCGACCAGGTGGCCCGGCTGGCCGGCGTCTCCCAGCCGTACGTGATCCGGCTCTTCGGCACCAAGCAGCAGCTGTTCACTCGCCGCTCTGAAGAGCGCGGCCGACCGCGATCGAGCAGCGGTTCCGCGACGCCGCCGCGCAGGCGCCGACCCTGGCGATCGCTGGGCGCGGCGTACGACGAGCTGCTCGCCGAGCGCGAGTCCTGATCATCTGCTGCTGCACGGCTTCGCGGCCAGGTCCGACCCGGCGATCGGCCCGGTGGTCCGCGAGTGCTTCGGCCGGGTCTACTCGACGGTGCGCGAGCTCACCGGCGCCACCGCCGAGGAGACCCGGGACTTCCTGGCCAACGGCATGCTGCTCACCGTGCCTCGGCGCGATGCGGGCGATCGGCCCCGGCGCGGTTCCGTCGCCGTGGACGGCCGAGCTGCTGGCCGGCCTCCCCAACCCGGTTGCGGGCCACGACATCGCGGGTGGCCGTGGGACGGGCGCCGAGCCCGCGTGAGGATGAGGACATGGACCCCACCTACGCCGGCATCCGGGCCGTCCGGGACGTCGTCGGCCGCCATCTCCCGCCCACGCCGATGTGGTCCTATCCGGCCCTGAATGCCGCCACCGGAGCCACCGTCTTCGTCAAGCACGAGAACACGCAGCCGACCGGAGCCTTCAAGGTCCGCGGCGGGCTGGTCCTGCTGGACGCCATGCCGGCGGAGGACCGCGCCCGGGGAACGGTGACCTGGTCGACCGGCAACCACGCGCAGTCCTTGGCCTACGCCAGCCGGCTGGCCGGCGCGCCGTGCACCGTCGTCATGCCGGCCGGCACCAACCCGGTCAAGGCGGCCGCGGTGCGCGCGTACGACGCGACCGTGGTCCTGACCGGCGACACGTTGGAGGACGCCCAGAAGCACGCCGGGGAGCTCGCCGCGCAGACCGGCGCCCGGCTCGTCAGCCCCGGCGACACCGCCGAGCTGGTGGCCGGTGTGGGCACCCTCTACGACGAGATCTTCGCGGCCGAACCGGAGCTCGACGCGGTCGTCGTACCGGTCGGCAGTGGCACCGGCGCGGCGGCCGCCTGCCTGGTCGCCGAGGCGGTGGCGCCTCGATGTGCGGTGATCGGGGTGCAATCGGCGGCGGCCCCCGCGGCCCACGACGCGTGGCGCTCCGGCCGACCCACCCACCGGCCCAACCGCACCCGGGTGGACGGCCTGGCCACCGGCCGCAGCTATGACCTCCCGCAACGCCTCATGCGCGGCCGGCTGGCCGAGTTCCGGCTGGTCACCGACGATCAGATCGCGGCCGCGCAGCGGTTGCTGGCGATCGCCGCGCACACCCTGGCCGAGGGTGCCGGCGCGGCGGGGCTGGCCGCCGTACTCGCCGATCCGGAACGCTTCGAAGGCCGGCGCATCGCCCTGGTCTGCAGCGGCGGCAACGCCGACCCGGCCGAGCTGGCCGCGCTGGGCTGAAGGCCGGCTGGGCTATACGTTGTGCCGGGCGGTCGCCGGCGGACGCCAGCCCAGCATCGCCTCGGTCATCCGGACCGCGTCGACCGCGGCGGGCACGTCGTGCACCCGCACGATCCGGGCGCCCCGCAGCACACAGAACACGGTCGCCGCGATGGTCCCGGCCAGGCGCTCGCGCTGCGGCCGGTCCAGCGTCTCGCCGATGAAGTCCTTGTTGCTGATCGCCGCCAGCAGCGGGTAACCGATCCCGGCGATCTCGTCCAGCCGCCGGGTCAGTTCCAGCGAGTGGTACGTGTTCTTGTTCAGGTCGTGCCCCGGGTCGATGACGATCTGATCCGGCCGTACGCCCCGGGCCAGCGCCAGCTCGATCCGCCCCCGCAGAAAGTCCCCGACCTCCCCCGTGACGTCGCCGTACGCCGGCCGCGGGTACGCCGTCCGGGGCGGCGCCAGGCTGTGCGTGATGACCAGGGTGGCCGCCGTGTCCACGACCGCGTCGGCCACTGCGGGGTCGCGCAGCCCCGATGTGTCGTTGATGACGCCCGCGCCCGCCTTGATCACCGCACGGGCCACTTCGGGCCGGAAGGTGTCCACGGACACCACCGCCACCGCCCGCGCCGCCTCGACCACCGGCAGCACCCGGTCCAGCTCCTCGGCGGCGGTGACTTCGGGGCCGGGCGCGAACGGCACTCCGCCGACGTCGATCCAGTCGGCGCCCGCGGCCGCCGCCGCCCGGACCGCGTCCAGCGCCCGGTCCAGCGCGTACGTCGAGCCCCGGTCGTGGAAGGAGTCCGGCGTGCGGTTGACGATGGCCATCACCGCGACCTGCCGGTCGAAGTCGAACTCCCGGCCGCCGATGACCCGGACGGGCTCCACCAGCCGGGGCGTTCGAGTCACGCCGCGAACCCTAACAGCCCGCCCCGCCCCGGTGCGGTGCTGCCCGTTGCCCAGTTCGAAACGTCCGCTCAGGCGTCGGCGGTGGTCGACGTCCGGATCCGGCGGCCGGCGATTTCGGCCGTACGGCCGACCCGGTCCAGCCCCTCGGTGCGGTGGGTGAGCAGCAGGACGGTCCGCCCCTTCAGCAGGCGCTCGATGAGATCGGCCGCCGCCGGCCCGTCGAGGCCTTCGGTCGGCTCGTCCAGGATCAGCAGGTCCGGGTCGGTGAGCAGGGCGCGAGCCACGGAGAAGCGTTTCCGCTGGCCGCCCGAGACGGTGGTGCCGCCGGCGCCGAGGGTGGCGTCCAGGTCCCAGCCGGCGAGCCCGGCCCGGTCCAGGACCTCCCGTAGCTCGTCGTCGGTGGCGCCGGGGCGGGCCAGGCGCAGATTGTCCCGGACCGTCGACGCGAACAGGTGATCGGCGTCGTCGCTGACCAGGGCGGTCCGTCCGGGGCAGGAGACGGTGCCGGCGCGCGGGTCGAGCAGGCCGGCCAGGACCGCCGCCAGGGTGGACTTGCCGCTGCCGGAGGGACCGCGGACGGCCAGGCTGGTGCCGGCCGGGATGTCGAGGTCCAGGTCCTGCAGGGCGGCCGGCCGGTCCGGGTCCCAGCCGGCGGTGAGCCCGCGGATCCGCACGCCCTCCCCGGCGACCCGGGTGCCGCGGTTGACCGGCTCGTGGTCGAGGGCGGCGAGGCGCCGGCGTGATGCGGCCGCCGCGCGTCCGGCGGTGGCGGCGTCGGGCAGCGCGGCGACCGGCTCGCCCAGGGCGACCAGTCCGAGCAGGACGACGCCGCCCCAGATGCCCGGGGCCAAGGTCAGCGCCGCGCCGGTGACCACGATGCCCCAGCCGAGGTGGCCGATCGCGGTGGCGAGGCCGCCCGTGCGGGCGGCTCGGGCCTCGTGCCGGGCCAGCGTGGTGCTGCGGTGATCCGGAACGGTCAGGTCGGCGCCGTCCTCGACGCCGTCGACGGCCTCGACCACGGCATCCCCGAGCTGGGCCCGGGCGCTCGCCACGGCGGTGTCGCGGCGGCCGGCGAGGGCGGGCGCCAGGACGGCGGCGACGGCGAGCCCGGCGGCGAGCGGCGCCGTGACGGCCGGGTCGGTGAGGGCGGCGGCGGTCCCCGCGGCCAGCATGGTCGCCGCCGTGGCCAGGGCCGGCAGCCGGCCCCGGAGAAGCCCGTCGACCTGGGCGTCCACATCGGTCACGACCCGGGTCAGCAGGTCTCCGCGCCGGTGCAGGCGGGGGCCCGGCACCCGCGGCACGAGGGCGGCGTAGACGCGGGCGCGCCGGGCGCCGAGCCGGGCGAAGGCGAGGTCGTGCGAGACGAGGCGCTCGGCGTACCGCAGCAGCGGCCGCGCGATCGCGCTGGCCCGAACCAGCACCACCGCCGCCGAGAGGGTCAGCACCGGGGGCATCGCCGAGGCGCGGACCAGCAGCCAGGTGGCGGTCCCGGTCAGCACGACCCCGGCCAGCGACGATCCCGCGCCGAGCCCGGCCGCCGCCAGTGCCCGCCCGCGTGGAGGGTGCCGGGATTCGACGTCGGCCGTCCGACGCTGCGGCCGGACCGGGGCGGTCGTCGCCACCGGGCGAGAAGGCGCTTCCTCGCGGACCGAGTCCGGCTGGTTCGGGCTTCCCGACGGGGCGACGACGTCGATGGTCGTGTCGGCGGCCGCCAGCAGCGCCGTCCGGTGGGCGACCGCGACGACCGCGCAGCCACGGTCGGCCGCGGCGCGCAGTTCGCCGATGACCAGCCGTTCGGTGGCCGGGTCGAGGTGGGCGGTGGGTTCGTCGAGCAGCAGGACAGCCGGCGCCTCCCATGCCTGGCGCAGCAGAGCGGCGAGCGCGAGCCGCTGCCGTTGTCCCGCGGAGACCCCCTGGCCACGCTCGCCCAGCGGCGTGTCCGGCCCGAGTTCCCGGTCCAGCCCGACCGTGGCCAGGGCGTCCATCACCGCGGCGGCCCCGGCGCCGTCGCCGAAAACGTCGGCGACGGTGCGGGCGTGCGGCAACAGCGGCCGCTGCGGCAGGTGGAGCACCGGCCCGTCGACGACGGCGGTCCCGTCGTCCGCCGCCTGCAGCCCGGCCAGGACCCGGAGCAACGTGGTCTTGCCGGCGCCCGAAGTTCCGCGTACCACCGTCAGCCGGCCGGCGCGGGCCTCGAACGATGCCAGCCGGAGCGCATCGGTCGCGGTGCCGGGGTATCGCACCCGCAGCCCAGATGTGGTCACCCCGGCGTGTGTCGCCGAAGGCGCGGGGGCGGCCGGGGAGGGGTCGGCGGTCAAGATCAGGTCGACGTCGGTGATGACGGCGGTCGCGGCGGCGCCGGCGTGGTAGCGGGCGGCCACCTCGCGCAGCGGGCGGTAGGCCTCGGGTGCCAGCAGGATGACCAGCAGCGCCGGGCCGAGGGCGAGGCTTCCGCCGGCGACGCGCAGGCCGGCCGAGACCGCGATCAGGCCGACGGCCAGGGTGCCGACCAGGTCCAGGGCCGTCGAGGACAGGAAGGCCACGCGCAGCACCCGCATGGTGGCCGACCGGTGCTTCTCGGTCATCGCGGCCACGATGGCGGTCTGCCGTTCCGCACGGCCGAAGATCTTCAGCGTGGGCAGGCCCTGGACCACGTCGAGGAAGTGGCCGGCCAGGCGCGCGTCGGCATCCCACCGCTGCTGCGCCCGGGCCTGGGTGGCCCAGCCGATCAGCGCGCCCAGCACCGGGATCAGCGGCAGTGTGAGCACGGCGATCAGCGCCGACGCCGGGTCGACGACGGCCATCACGACCACCACCAGCGGCGGCAGGGCCACCCCCAGGGCCAGCGCCGGGAGGTAACCGCCGAACCACGGCGCGAGCGCGTCCAGGCCGCTCGTCAGGACGGCCACCAGGCGGCCGCTGCCGTACCGGGCGATCCACGCCGGACCGTGCCGCAGCGCGGCCGCCAGCGACCGGCGGCGCAGCTCGTCGGTGACCCGGGCCGAGGTGCGCTGGGCCACGACGGCGGTCTGCCAGGACAGCAGGGCGCGGACGCCGTACGCCCCGGCCAGCACCACCACCGCCCAGGTGGCGAATCCGGTGACCAACCGGCTCAGCGCGAACGCCACCGCCACCGTGACCGCCGCCTGGCCCGCTCCGAGGACGCCCAGCGCGGCCAGTCCGCCCCGGCTGCTCCGCGCGTGCCGCAGAAGCCGCGGGTCCACCGGTCCGCGCCCCGGGACGGCTCCGCGCCCTGAGGCCGGCCCGCGGCCCGGGGCGGCTCCGCGCCCTGAGGCCGGCCCCCGCCCCCGCCCCGGGGCGGTTCCGCGCCCGACGTCCGGCCCGGCGCTCATGAGGACACCCGCTCGCTGGCCACCCGCTCGCTGGCCACCCGGCGGCGGAAGACCCAGTACGAGAAGGCCTGGTACGCCACCACCCCGGGCAGCACCACCACCGCGACAACCGGTGAGCAGCCGCAGCGCCGATCCGCCGGCCGCCGCGCCGGCCCGGGTCAGCGACCACGCCGGATCGAGCGTGCTGGTCAGCACCACGTCGCCGTGCCCGGCGAACACCGCGACCACCGCCGCGGCCACGCCCAGGGCCACGACTCCGAAGGCCATCGCCTCCCACCGGGCCCGGCTCAGCAGGCCGGCGGCGGTCAGCAGCACCGCCCCGGCCAGCAGCGGCCAGGAGCCCGAGCCGACGAGCCCGAGGCCACCGCCACCGCCGCGACCGCGAGCGCGCCGCCGAACGCCAGCCACGACGCCGTCCGCCGCCCCCGCGCCCGCAGCGGCCCGGTCGTCCGCAGGGCCAGGAACGTGGCGCCCAGCAGCGCCGCCGCGAGCAGTCCGCCGAGCGCGCCGGCCAGCGCCGGGACAGGACACCAGCGGGCTCAGGCTGCGGCCGAGGCCGGCGCCGGAGACCGAACCGTCCGGGCCCAGCGCCAGGCCACGGGTCAGCACCGCCAGCACCGCCCCCCACACCGCGGCGACGCCGGCCGACGCCGAGGCCAGCGCCGCGTCCCAGCCCCGGCGCCACCGCCGGCCGCCGGCCTTGCCCCGGAACTCCAGCGCCACCCCGCGGACGGCCAGCAGCAGCAGGATCACCACCAGCGGCAGGTACAGCGCCGGCAGCATCGCGGCGTACCACGACGGGAACGCGGCGAAGGTGAGCCCGATGGCGGCCACCAGCCACACTTCGTTGCCGTCCCAGAACGGCCCGATGGTCGAGACGGCGGCCGACGCTCGTGATCGTCGCGGCCCAGCACCGGCGCGAGCAGGCCGACGCCGAAGTCGAACCCCTCGAGCACGAAGAACAGCACCCAGCAGAGCACGACCAGCGCGAACCAGAGAGTGATCATGGGAAGTCCTCAGTAGAGCGTCTCGACCGCGGAGAGCGACGGGGAATCGGCGACGGGGAAGCGGCCGACGGCGAAGCGGGCGACGGGGACAGCGGCCGGCGGGACAGGTGCCGGACCAGGCGCAGCCAGGCGACCGCGAGCACGCCGTAGACCACGGCGAAGCCGGCAGCGACGCCAGCACCTCGGACGCTGGTCAGGCCGGGGGAGATGCCGTCGGCCACCTTCGTCAGATGCCGAACGCGAGCCACGGCTGCCGGGCGGTCTCGGTGAAGATCCAGCCGATCGTGTTGGCCGCGGCCGGCAGCAGCGGGATCAGCGGCAGGAACCGGAGCAGCAGGCGCGGCGGCGTCCGCCCCCGGCGCGAGGTCCACAGGTAGCCCGGCGGCGATCAGCGCGGCCAGCATGCCCAGCGCCGATCATCAGCCGGAACGCCCAGAACGCGACCGGGATCATCGGGATGTAGCTGCCCGGGCCGAACTGGGCGGCGTACTGGGCCTGCAGGTCGTCGATGCCCTGCACGGTCGCGCCGGGCGAGCCCTTGGCCAGGATGGACAGCAGATCCGGGATGTCGAGCGGAAGCGCTGGCCGCGGCTCGCCGTCGCACCAGCGAGAACGGCGCGCCGGTGGTGGTCGCGTAGAGCGCCTCGGCGGCGGCCATCTTCATCGGCTGGACCTGGGTGATCACCTTGCCCAGGTGGTCGCCGGTGAGGGCGGTCGAGGCACCGCCGGCCAGGGTCAGCCACGCGCCGAGGCGGGCCAGGGTTCCGAAGGCGGGGTCGGCCGAGCCGCCGCCAGACGCCGATGGCCAGCAGCAGCGCGCCGCCGATCATGACCGCGCCGGAGAGGGTGTGCGGGAACGCGGCCAGGTTCACCTTGTTCAGCAGCAGGTCGGTGAAGCTGGTCAGGTGGGCGCGGCCGGTGACCGGGTCCAGCGCGTACGCGACCGGGTTCTGCATGAACGAGTTGGCGGCCAGGATGATGAACGCGGACAGCAGCGGTGCCGACGGCGACGATGACGATGGTGCGCGGCGTGCAGCGGCGCGGGGCAGCCGGTCCCAGCCGAAGTACCACAGCGCCAGGAACGTGGCCTCGAGGAAGAACGCGAGCATGCCCTCGATGGCCAGGGTCGGGCCGAAGACGTCGCCGTAGAACTTCGCGAACGCGCTCCAGCCCATGCCGAACTGGAACTCCTGCACCAGCCCGGTGACCACGCCGACGGCGAACGTGACGATCAGCAGCTTGCCGACGAACGTGGTCAGATGCAGGAACCGAACCTGACCGAGTGCGCAGCCAGGCGATTCCAGGCCGGCGGCGATCGCGGCCAGGCTGATCGACAGCGGCACGAACAGGTAGTGGTAGATCGTCACGACCGCGAACTGCAGCCGGGTCAGGTCGAGCACGTCCATCGCAGGCCCCCTCTACGACGTTCTCGTAGTAGATACTACGACGCGTAGTACGACGCCGTGAGTAGACTGCGGTCACATGGCTCTGGGAGACCTGGAACGCGAGGTCATGGCGCAGTTGTGGGACGCGGCGACGAGCCGCTCACCGTGCGGCAGGTGCACGAGCGGCTGAGCCGGCGACCGCGACCTCGCGTACACGACGGTGATGACCGTGCTGGACCGGCTGGCCAAGAAGGACGTCGTCACCCGGGAGAAGGCCGACCGCGCCTACCGCTACGCGGCGGCGCAGACCCGCGAGGAGATGACCGCCGCGGTCATGCTCGACGCGCTGAGCGGCTACGCCCGACCAGGACGCGGCCCTGGCCCACTTCGTCGGCCAGTTGCCCCCGGAGGCGCTGGCCGCGGCGATCGAAGCGGCGCAGCAGCACACGGTGACCGCGCTGCTGCTGGGTGCGCTCGGGCTGCTGCTGTCGCTGGTGGCGCCGGGCGTGCTGGTCGTCCGCGGCTGGCCCGACCGGGCGCCGGCCGCCGCCGTCGTGCTCTGGCAGGCGATCACCCTGGCCGCGGTGCTGTCCGCACTCGGCGTGGTGCTGGCCGCGCCCGAGGAACTGGTCCGGGCGGCCGGTTCGGGGCGTCCGGTGGCGCTGGCGGCGCTGGTGGCGGCGCTGGCCGTGGCCGCGATGATCGTGCATCCGGCTGCTGGTGTCGCTCGGCCGGGTGATGTACCGGTCGCGCGCCCGCCGGGAACGTCATCGGACCCTGGTCGACCTGCTGGACCGGCGCCGCGCAGCGCCGATCGCCGACGATGCGGTCCGGGTGCTCGACGGGGCGGTGCCGCTGGCCTACTGCGTGCCCGGTCGCGAGCCCCGGGTGGTGCTCAGCGGGGGAGCGCTCCGGGTGCTCGACCGAGCGGCAGGTGGACGCGGTGCTCGCGCACGAGCAGCGCGCATCTGCGGCACCGGCACGAACTGGTCATGGAGTCGTTCACCGCGTTCTACCGGGCGGTGCCGCGGCCGTTGCGCCGCCGTGCGCCGCTGGACGCCGTACATCTGCTGCTGGAGATGGTGGCCGACGACGCCGCGCGGAAACGCTGCGGCGCCGGCCCGCTGCGCACCGCACTGGAGCAGCTGACCGACGCGCCGGCGCCGGACGGCCTGACCCCGCCCGCCGGAGCGCCGCCCGTCCGGAACGCCGGCCGCCGGGGCATCGGCTGCCGGGGCATCGGCCGCCGGGGCATCGGCCACTATGGACGGCCGCGGCCGCCGATTGGCCCGGCTGGCTCCGTCGCACACCCCGTCCGTCGTCGTGGCGGCGGCCGCCCTGACCGCATCGGCCGCGATCCTGGTGTTACCCACAGTGATCCTCGTTGTGCCCTGGCTGGACCGAGCCGTCCGCGCGTGGCCTTTGTAGGCAATTGTCGTTCACTCAGGGTGAGCTGTTACAAGCAGGTAGTTCTCGGCCCGGCCACCTTCATTCGGGGCGATCATCGGGAGTACGGTGGTCCCGGCTCAGCAGCCCCCCATTTGCCCAAACCGGGCGATCTGCCGGGCCACCGCCTAATCGTGCAGACGAACCGGGGACCCAGGAACGCCGGGGTGAAGCCACGCAACCACGTGGCCGGGCGCGCTTCCCGCCCGAACCCGTCAGCTAACCCGGTCGGCGGCCCGAGGGAAGAAAGGATCACGGCACAACGTGAAACGGATTGAGGCGCGTCGCGCCGCAATTCTGCGCAGCATCGCCGGTGTCGTCGCCGCGGTCGGGGTACTTCTCTCGCCGGCCGCCGCCCATGCGACCCCGTCCCCGTCCTCCGTCGAAGCCCAGATCGACAAGCAGTGGAACGACCTCGAGCCCGTCATCGAGCAGTACAACCACGTGCACGGTCAGCTCCTCGCCAACCAGGCTCAGCTGAAGAAGCTGTCGGCGGAGCTGAGCCCGCTCGAGCTGCAGGTGAACCTGGCCCTGTCGCAGGTGCGCGGTCTCGCCGCCGACGCGTACATGCAGGGTGCTCCCAGCGCCATGAACGCCATGGTCATGGACGGCTCACCGACCGCGCTGACCGACAAGCTGCTGTACGTCGATCAGCTCGCCCGCCACCAGCAGGAGTCGATCGCCGACGTCGCCAAGCTGCGCGACAAGTACGCGAGCGACAAGCAGACCCTGGTCACGCTGACGCAGTCCATCGCGGCCCGGGACGCGGATCTGTCCCAGCAGAAGTCCTCGATCCAGGCGAAGATCGACCAATTGCAGAAGCTCCGGATCGCGGCGTACGGCGCGAGCGGCGGGGACGACGGCCCGCTGCGGACGGGTCCGTGCCCGGTCACGTACACCAACGACAAGGGCGGCCGGGCGGCGCAGAAGGCATGCGACCTGATCGGCAAGCCGTACGTCTTCGGCGCCATTGGTCCTGGCAGCTACGACTGCTCGGGTCTGACGGCGGCGGCGTGGGCCAGCGTCGGTGTGCATCTGGAGCACTACACGCGGGACCAGTGGAACGAGAGCAAGCCGATCACCGCGGCGGAGCTGCAACCGGGTGACCTGGTCTTCTACTACCCGGGCAGCCTTCATCACGTGGCCATCTACATCGGTGGCGGCATGGTCGTCCATGCCCCGCACACCGGCGACCACGTGCGGATGGGGACCATCGATCGCGGTCCGATCGCGGGTTACCGGCGGCCGGGTTAGGCAACGTCGACCAGAAAGGGCGGGGCCGTCGCGGCCCCGCCCTTTCTGGTTGTCAACCGTCGATCCGGTGTGTGGTCCAGAACGACGTGAGGCTGGTCGATCCGGCCGCGGCCTGGGCCGCCGCCTTGAAGTCGGCGACCGTGGAGACGCCGTACCAGTGCGAGGCCGCGTACGACCGCATCAGGTTGGTCATCGCCGTCGTGCCGATCAGCCGGCGCAGATCGTGCAGCGTGCACTTGCCGTACCCGTAGACCACGGTGCTGTAGCGGCTCGAGTGCGCGTCCCAGTACGCCATCGAGTTGGTGGTCCTCTCCGCCGACGACTGCCAGGTGATGCCGCAGCCCGACCCGGTCTTGCCGAAGTACAGGTCGGTGGCGTAGTCGGTGAAGCCCTCGTCGAGCCACGGCGAGTTGTACTCGTCGTCGCCGACGATCCCGTAGAACCACTGGTGGGCCAGCTCGTGCGCGAGCGCGGTCGAGCTGACCAGGTCGAGGACGAACCCGGGGTACTCCATGCCGCCGAACCAGAACCCGTTGTCCAGCACCACGTCCGCCTCGCCGTACGGGTAGGCGCCGAAGCGGGCGGCGTGCGCGTCCAGCGCACCGGTGGCCACGTTGAGCATCGAGGTGGCGCTGCTCGAGCTGATCGAGCTGACCCGGTACACGTTGACCTTCACTCCGGCGGCGGTGGTGCCGGAGGTCTTGGCGAACGGCCCGGCGGCCCAGGCGAACTCGCGGACCTGCTTCCCGACGGCGGTCGTGACCGTACGCCCGGAGGCGCCCGCCGTGTCGGTGGACGTGCCGGTGGCCGGCACCGCGACCGCGGTCGGATGGTCGAGCGTCACGGTGTAGTCACTGGCCAGCGCGTAGAACGACTCGCCGTTGTTGGTGTAGGGGTCGAGGTGCCAGCCGAGGCCGTCCCGGACCGCCAGCACCGGCAGCGCGTTACCGATGAAGTAGTAGCTGCCGTCGTGGCCGAACCGGTCCACGCCCGAGGTCACCACGATGGACAGGTCGAAGCCGATGCCGGCGGTCCCGCCCTGGGGCAGCGCCGCCGGAAGGGTGATCTTCAGGGCGGTGCAGTTCACGGTCAGCGCCGACGCGGTGCCGCCGGTGACGTTGGTGACGGTGATCGGGGTCGACGGGCAGGTGCCGTGGGCGTTGTCCCACAGCCGCAGGTAGACCTCCGTCAGCGGGGTCGCCGACGGGTTGCTGAACGTCACATTCTCGTGACCGGTCCAGGTGCCGCCGGTCGAGTCGCTGCTCAGGCTGATCGTGTAGGCCGGGGTCGCGGGCGTACGGGTGGAGTCCGTGGCGGCCGGCGCCGCGGCGGGCGGAGCCGCCAGGGCGGGTGTGGCCGGACCGATGAGCCCGGCCACGAGAAGAACTGCGGTCAGTATGCGCATATCGAACAGAATGATTGGCTGGGGATCGGACCGGCAACTGAGGAACCCCTTGCGTCGCCGCTCTCACATCCACCAGGCCCGAACGTGTCGTCTGCGATCTGGCCGGCGCGCGGGCGCAGACGGTCATCGGGGCGCGGGTGGCCGAGGACGCCCGTCTCCGCCTCCGGTGCCGATCAATACGTCGTGCTGGGCGCCGGCCTCGACTCGTGCGGCCGGTTGTGCCGTCCATCGACGCCTGTACGCTCAGGTGCGGTCCCGCCGCGGGGCCTCGAGGGGAGCCGAAATGGCAAGCCCTCTGGTAGCGACCAAGCTGTACGTTCCCCGGCCGCGCGGAAGTCTGGTGGTCCGTCCGCGGCTGGACGAGCGCCTGAAGCCGGGGCGCCGCCGCCCGGCTGACGCTGATCGCCGCACCCGCCGGATTCGGCAAGACGACGCTGCTGACCGCCTGGCTGGGCGACGCCGGTACCCGGCCGGGGACGGTGGCGTGGCTGTCGCTCGAGGAGAGCGACCGGCCGGAGCGGGTCTTCTGGACGTACGCCATCACCGCCCTGCAGACGGCCGTGCCCGGCGCCGGAGCCGGGGCGCTGTCGCTACTGCAGTCACCCGGGACGCCGATCGAGACCGTCCTGACCGTGCTGCTCAACGAGTTCGCCGCCATCGGGGCCGGGGAGGTCCACCTGGTCCTCGACGACTACCACCTGGCGGACGGGCCCGGGATCGGGACCGGCATGGTGTTCCTGCTCGACCACCTTCCACCTCACCTGCACATCGTGATTAGCAGCCGGGCCGACCCCGGCCTGCCCCTGGCCCGTCTGCGGGCGCGGGGCGAGCTGGTCGAGATCCGCGCTGGTGACCTGCGCTTCAGTCCGGATGAGGTGACCGACTACCTCACCCGGGTCGCCGGACTCGACCTGGCCGCCGACGAGATCGCCGCCCTGGAGGCGCGTACCGAGGGGTGGATCACCGCACTGCAACTGGCGGCGCTGTCGATGCAGGGCCGGCCCGACGTCGCCGGCTTCATCCGCGGCTTCGCCGGCGACGACCGGTACATCGTCGACTACCTGCTCGAGGAGGTCCTGCGCCGGCAGTCCGCACCGGTCCGGGACTTCCTGCTGGAGACCTCGGTCCTGGACCGGCTCAGCGGTGAGCTGTGCGACGCCGTGACGGCAGGGCCCGGCGGGCGGGCCATGCTGGAGTCCCTCGACCGGGCCAACCTGTTCGTCGTCCCGCTGGACGACCGCCGCCGCTGGTACCGCTATCACCACCTGTTCGCGGACGTGCTGCGGATCCACCTCCGGGACGAGCGCCCGGGCGCGGTCGCGGAGCTTCACCGCCGGGCGAGCGGGTGGTTCGACGGCGCCGGCGAACCGGCGCCGGCGGTTCGGCACGCGCTGGCTGCCGGGGACGTCGGGGAGGCCGCCCGGCTGGTCGAGCTGGCCGTCCCGGCGCTGCGCCGGAGCCGGCAGGAGCACGTCGTCCGGGGCTGGCTGGACGCGTTCCCCGACACGGTGGTGCGCCTCCGGCCGGTGCTGGCGGTCGGCCTGGCCGGCGCGTTGATGACCAGCGGCGAACTGGACGGCGTCGAGGGGCGCCTGCAGCGCGCCGAGGAGATGCTGGACCACCCCGACGCCGTCATCGCCGATCGCACGGAACTCCTACGCCTGCCCGGCATGATCCCGTTGTACCGGGCCGGCCTGGCCCTGGTGCGGGGCGACGGCCCGGCCACCGTCGCGTACGCCGGGCGCGCGGTCGAGCGGTCGGCCGCCGACGATCACCTCACCCGGGCCGCAGCGTCGGCCATCCTGGGACTGGCCGCCTGGGGCGCCGGCGACCTCGAGAGTGCGCACCGCGCCTACTCCGCGGCCGTCGACGGCATGCGGCGGATCGGGTACCTCGCCGACATCCTCGGATGCTCGGTCGCCCTGGCCGACATCCGCATCGCCCAGGGCTCGCTCGGCGACGCGATGCGGACGTACGAGCAGGCGCTGCACCTCACCTCCGGTCACAGTGGAGTGCCCCTCCGCGGAACCGCGGACATGTGGGTGGGGATGAGCCGGATCGCCCGGCAACGCAACGATCTGGACGCCGCCGAGCGGCACCTTCGCCGCAGCGCGGAACTGGGCGAGCACACCGGGTTGCCGCAGTACCCCTACCGCCGGCGGGTCGCGATGGCCGAGATCCGGCAGGCCCGGGGCGATCTGGCCGGCGCGCTGCGGCTGCTCGGCGAGGCGCGGCAGCTGTACGTGGGTGACTTCCTGCCGGACGTACGGCCGGTGGCCGCCGTCACGGCCCGGGTGCTGGCCGCGCTGGGCCGGACCGGCGAAGCGCTCGGCTGGGCGCGGGAGCACGGGCTGTCCGCCGGCGACGAGCTGTCCTACCGGCGCGAGTTCGAGCACATCACGCTGGCCCGGGTACTCCGGCCCGAGGACGCCATGCTGCTGCTGGACCGGCTGCTGGCGGCCGCCGAAGCGGGGGACCGGACCGGAAGCGTCATCGAGATCCTGGTGCTCCAGGCGCTCCACGGCCATGTCCTGGCCCCGCTGGAACGGGCGCTGATGCTGGCCGAACCGGAAGGCTATGTTCGTGTGTTCGTGGACGAAGGGCCGCCGATGGCCACCCTGCTCCGCGCGGTCGCCCGCAAGCGCGGCCCGGGGAGATACCTCCGCCGGCTGGTGGACGCCTTCGGCGACCGTCCCCCGGACGTGATCCCGAACCTCGTGGATCCGCTCAGCGACCGCGAGCGCGACGTGCTCCGGTTGCTGATGACCGACCTGGGCGGCCCGGCCGTCGCCCGCGAGCTGCGCGTTTCGGTCAACACGCTGCGGACCCACACCCGGAACATCTACGCCAAGCTGGGTGTCGACAACCGGCGGGCCGCCGTACGCCGGGCTCGAGAACTGGGCCTGCTCGCCCGTCGATAGTCACCAGATGTGGTGATGTCCGCTCATCACATCGGCTCCTACCTTGCTGGTCATGAGCAGCACGTACGAGATTCGCGTCCAGGGGCAGTTCGCCGCTCGCTGGGCCGTCCGGTTCGACGGGATGACCCTCACCGCCGTCAGCGACGGCACCACCGTCCTGCGCGGTCCCGTCGCGGACCAGGCCGCCCTGCACGGACTGCTGCACAAGGTGCGCGACACCGGACTCCCGCTGCTGTCGGTCACCCTTCTCGGCGCCGACCAACCCCCTTCAGGAGACTGACATGACCACGACCGTACGTACCCTCACCCCCACCCCCGTCCCGCGCCCGGTGGACTCCACCCGGAGGACGGCCACGGTGGCCGGCGCCTTCTACGTCCTGACCTTCGCCGCCTCGATCCCCGCTCTGTTCCTGCTCGGCCCGGCGCTGCACGACCCGACCTGGATCACCGGCGGCGGCAGCGACTCCGGCGTGGTCCTCGGCTGTTTCCTGGACGTGATCACCGCCCTCGCCGGCATCGGCACCGCGGTCACGCTGTTCCCGGTGGTCAAGCGGCAGCATGAAGGCTTCGCGCTCGGTTTCGTCACCACCCGCCTGCTCGAGGCGGCGGTCATCCTGATCGGCGTCGTGAGCCTCCTGGCCGTCGTGACCCTGCGACATGACCTGGCGGGTACCCCCGACCACGACGCATTGGTCGTCGCCGGCCGGTCGCTCGTCGCCGTCCGCGACTGGACCTTCCTGCTCGGGCCCAACCTGATGGCGGCGCTCAACGCGATGCTGCTCGGCACCCTGATGTACCGGTCGCGGCTCGTCCCCCGCCTCATCCCCGCCGTCGGGCTGGTCGGAGGCGTCCTGCTCCTGGCCGACGTCACCGCCATCTTCTTCGGCACGTACCCGCTCGGCTCGGTGTGGCACGGGATCGCGTCCGCCCCGATCTTCGCCTGGGAGCTGTCCCTCGGGCTGTGGATGGTCGTCAAGGGCTTCCGGTCCGCCGCCTGAGGGCGACGGAGTACCCGAGCGGCCCGACGATGTCCGGCGGGCCGCTCACCGCACCCCCTTCAAAGGCAGGATGGCCCCGGCCCCGAGAAGCGCGCACATCCCGGCGACCGCGTAGAGCACGCCGTAGCTGCCGTGGCCGATCGCCAGGATGGCCGGAGCGACCGCCGGGGCGATCGATGAGGGAAGCGCCCCGGCGATGTTGAGCACGCCCAGGTCCTTGGCCGCTTTGTCCACGTCCGGCAGCACGTCCGCGACCAGCGCGAGATCGACGGCCATGTAGGCGCCGAACCCCAGGCCGCCGATGGCCATGCCGACGAGGAAGCCGGAGAAGCCGGAGGCGACGGCGATGGCGAACATGGCCAGGCCGTACACGGCCGCCGCGGCGCCGACGAACACCTTCCGGCGGCCGGTGCGGTCGGAGAACACGCCGCCGATCAGCGAGGCGGCGATGACGACGGCGGACTGGACGAGCGTGCCGAGGAAGATCTGCCGCGGCACGTCGGCCTCGGCGCTGCCGATCTTCTGCAACAGGTAGTAGGCCTGGTACGTGGTCAGGAAGGCGAAGGCGAGGACGACCAGGAAGCGGCTGGCGAAGGCCCAGGCGAAGTCCGGGCTGCGCCGCGGGTCGACGTAGAAGGTGCCGGCGAACTCCGGCAGCGACCAGGCCGGCCGGTCCGCCACGGCCAGGCGGCGATCCTTCAGCGTGGCCGCGAACAGCACGATGAAGAACCCGCCGATCGCGCACGGCGCCAGGAACATCGCAAGCCGGCTGCCGGCGAACAGCTGGACCACGAACGTGCCCGTCACCGAGGCGATCGGCAGGCAGACGCCCAGGACACCGGCGACCAGGCCGCGCTGACCAGCCGGCACCTGGTCGGGCAGCACCGCCACCATGGCCGCGAGCAGCGCGTTGAAGAACAGCTGGGCGATGCACCAGCCGATCAGGACGACGGCGATGCTCGGCGCCACGGCCACCACCAGGATGCCGAGCGTGCCGCCGGCCAAGCCGGCGACCATCCACGGCCGTCGCATTCCCCAGCGCGACGTCGTGCGGTCGCTCATCCGCCCGGCGAACGGATTTCCGACGATCGACACCGCGGCACCGACCCCGGCGACGAGCGAGAGACTGCCCGGCGCCCGGTCGATCCCGACCAGCGAGTTGACCTTCAAGGCCAAGGTGACCAGCAGCGGCGCGAGAAAAAGCAGACAGGCGCCCATGTACGCGGCGGTGTAGAGGGCGATGAAGCCCCACCCCACCCGCGGCCGGGTCGCCGGCTCGGTGGCGGGGAGCGTGACGTCGGGCATGGCACCCTCCTGAGGCGGAAGTACGGTTCGGTGCTCAGCCGAGGGCAGCTCGATGACGGTCCTGAAGACCCGACCTGTCGATCCCACACCCGCTGAACCGCTCGCACCACCGGCCGAGTGGGCGGGATGGGTCGCGGCGGGTGTCGGCACACCCGCCGCGACGAGCGGTCACGGGTACCGCGTCACGTCGGCGATCGACCACCGCGAGGAGGCCCGGCGTACCGCCTGCCCGTCCGCCTACGGCAGCAGCACTCGTCCGACCGCCGGGTAGCTCGCCGCCGAGGCGATCAGGTCCTGAGTCGCCGCCCGGGCGTTCCCGCCGGTCGCGGACATGTGCGCGGCGACCAGCCCGGCCATGTGTTCTCTGCGATCTTCGGCGTGCCCGGCCCGGCTTCCGGCTTCCGGCGGGTGAACTGTGAGCCGGACGGCTGATGTATCGATGCCCATAATGTGCTATGCTGTCCGATTAGCGCGGTAGGGTGGCCGACCATGGCCAGTGAGACCGCACTTCTTGCCGCCGCCGCGCGCGCCGCCCACCTCATCGTCGACTCCGAGCCCTATGTCTTCGCCGATCCGTGGGCCGAACGACTGCTGGGCGATCGGGCCGACGAGTTCATCGATTACCACCGCCGCCACGGCGACCACGTCGTGCTGGCCGGCGCGCGGGCGCAGACGGTCATCCGGGCGCGGGTGGCCGAGGACGCCCTCTCCGCCTCCGGCGCCGATCAATACGTCGTGCTGGGCGCCGGCCTCGACTCGTACGGCTGCCGGGCCGCCGAAGGTGTGACCGTGTACGAGGTCGACCGGCCGGACACCCAGACGGACAAGCGGCGCCGGCTGGCCTCCCTCGGCGTTTCCGGGGACGTCCGGTTCGTCCCCGTGGATGTGGAGCGGGAACGGACCGTGCCGGCGCTGTGCGCCGCCGGGCTGGATCTGACCCGGCCGGTGTTCGCCAGCTGGCTCGGGGTCGCCATGTACCTGACCGGCGACGCGATTGCCGCCACCGTCCGGGATCTGCGCGTGCTGCCGGCCGGCAGTCATATCGTGCTGGACTTCATGCTGCCCGCGGAGATGCGCGACGAGGCCGGGCAGACCTATGTGGACCTGGTCGCGCCGGCCATGGCCGGGCGGGCCGAGGCGTGGCGGTCGTTCTTCACGCCGGGCGAGATGACGGCGCTTCTCGCCGGCTTCGGCCCGGCCACCGTGATCGGCCAGCACGACGTTCTGAACGCGCCCCGGACGGACGCGCTCCGGCCGGCCCGGCTGACCATGATCGCGCACGCGGTCCGCAGCCGGACCCCGGCGGCCTGACGTCCGTGGCACAACCGGCCGCGGCCGGCGAACGACGTTCATCGAGGCCGGTACGCTGAGGCGCGGTCCCGCCGCGGGCGATATCGCCGCCCTGGTGACCCCGCGCTTGGGTAGCTGTCCCAAGCCGCGACATATCCGATCTTGATCGAGCTTCCGCAGACGGACCGGCCCCGCCCAGCACGAGACGTTGTGTAGAACCGATATCTCCCGTTCGTGGCTCTACTCCCAGCCGGACATCCGCAGCGAGATCGGACGGTGATCGAGGCCGCTAGCGAATGGGAAACTCGACGCCACGTTCCTCCACCGGACGAGGTCCGAAAATACGACGATCGGCCTCATCGATTGCGACGTCATTGATGCTCGCCTCGCGGCGACTCATCAATCCGTGCTCATCGAACTGCCACAGTTCGTTGCCGTAAGAACGCCACCACTGGCCCGAGGCGTCGTGGCACTCGTACTGAAAACGAACAGCGATCCGGTCCTCGCAGAATGCCCAGAGGTTCTTTCGCAAGGCGTAGTCCAGTTCGCGGCGCCATTTGTCGGACAGCAAGCCGATGATCTCCTGATGGCCGGTGACGAAGACGTCTCGGTTCCGCCAGACGGAGTCGACCGTGTATGCGCCGACGACACGATGCGGGTCGCGGGAGTTCCACGCGTCTTCCGCCGCCTGCACTTTCTGCAGCGCAGTCTCCAAAGTGTACGGCGGCAGTGGTGGGCGGTCGGTCATGACTTTCCTCCCGGATGAGAACGGCGTTCTCGGTCAACCGTCGATACCGTAAAGAGCGTTCGTTCTCAAGTCAACCCGGAAGGAGAGCCGTGACCGGCCCGGCCGCGGCAATCCGCAACGCGTCTCGGGACCGGCTGGTTGGCCGTCCGCAGCGACAAGCGCGCATTCCGCGGCTATCTCACCGATATTGCTGCGAAAGCCGATTACGACCACGACATGGCCGACGCGCTATTTCTGGTGCCGAGGGCGCCATCGTCACGGCAGCCATTGGGGTGTTGGTAAGAACCACGACACCGGGGCCAAAAGATGATCTAGGCGTGAGGGTTGTCGGGGTGTGTTGGGCGTCGGAATGATCTTCGGCTGTGAAACGTCCTTTGATGAGTCTTGGGGATCTGGTTGAGCACTGGACGTTGGTCGGTGCTGAGCAGGACCTGGTCGCGGCGAAGCACCGCGATACGCAGCTCGGCTTTGCGCTGTTGCTGAAGTTCTACGGCCGGTTCGGCCGGTTCCCGCGCGGCCGGGCGGAGCTGCATGAGGACGTGGTGGAGTTCGTCGCGCGGCAGCTGGGCGTGCAGGCAGGCTCGCTGGGCTTCTACGAGTGGGCCGGGCGCACGATCAAGCGGCCTCGGGCCGAGATCCGCGCTGATCTGGGCTTCCGGGAGTGCACGGTCGTCGACGCGGAGAAGCTGACGGACTGGCTGGCCGGGGGCTACGCGCAGAAGGAACGCCGGTTCGAGCTGGCCAAGGATGCGGTGCTGGCCGAGCTGCGAGCGCGGGCTGGGAACAGGTCCAACGCCCGGAACACCTGTCACTCGACCAGCCAGCCCATCTCCTGGCGCAATCACGAGGATGTCGACGTCATCGGCGAGATCGACACCGGCGACACCCCCTTCAGGGAGGCCGTCGTCAACTGCGTGGTGAACTAGCGGACTATCATTCCGGCAATGACACTGCAGCCTGCTGACGAGGTCTCTGCTGCGGCGTGGCTGTGTGCGACCGATGTCGGCCCGGCGCGGTTGATCACGTTCGGGCCGGCCTCGTTCCCCGCCTACGCACGTCTTCGTTACCTGCCTGATCCGGTCCGTCCGGATATGCGCGAGTCGGACATGCGGCTGCCCTCTCACCGAACCACCGAGATCGACATGGCCCGAACGGCGTTGGAGGCCCTCGCCGCCTACAGCTCCTCCACACCCGAGTGCTATGTCTGCGTGTGGGAAGGCGGCGCGACGTTCCGGAATCCTGCACTGACCGATGGACCCATGGTGGATCTCCCGCACCGGCGATACGTCTTGTTCACCGGCACCCTGGACGACTTGGCGGGGTGGAGCGATCTGTTCGACTCCGAGGTCCACTCAGCGCCGGCATTTGTCTGGCCGGCGGACCATGCGTGGTGTTTCGCCAGCGACGTCGACCCTCATTGGGCTGGTATCGGAGCCGACCGTGGGGTTGTCGACCGCCTCGTCGCGGACAGGGACCTCGACGTCGTGCATGCGGACCCGGAAGAGCGGCAGCCGACGTATTACTGAGATGAGCTGCCAAGTGGTTGCTGGCGGGTGCCGTCGAGCGTCCGTAGCTACCGGTGTACCACCCCCCTATTACCGCGCGGTAATAGATCTCCACCTCTGACGGTAGGGGTAGATGCGGCTGAACAGGTCGGCCCCGCTGGTGGCGTGGATGAGCTTGTCGATGGTGCGTAGGTTGTCGCAGAGGGCGTCCATGACGCCGCCAGCGGCGATGGTGGGCGATGGCGTCATCAGGCCGCTCCCGGCGTCGCGGCCGCGGCGCGCTCGATCGCCCGGTAGACCGTCGAGCGGGCCACGCCGAACAGCTCGGCCAGCTCAGCGCTGGTGTGCTCGCCTGCGGTGTGCAGGGCCACCAGGTGCGCCTCCTGCTTCACGCTCAGCTTCGGCGCCTTACCCCGCAGCCGGCCCTTGGCCTTGGCGATCTTCATGCCCTCCCGGGTCCGTAGCCGGGTCGGGTCCGCCTCGAACTCGGCGATCATCGCCAAGGTGGTGAACAGCAGCTTGCCCATCGCGTCGGTCGGGTCGTGGATGGACCCACCGAGGTTGAGCTTGACCTGCCGGGCGGTCAGCTCCGTGGCGATGCCGTGCGCGTCGGTGACCGAGCGGGCGAGCCGGTCCAGTTGCGTCACGACCAGCTGATCGCCGGCCCGGCACGCGGCGAGGGCCTCGCGCAGGCCCGGCCGGTCCCGGTTGGTTCCGGTCAGGCCCTTGTCGACGTAGATCCGGTCGGTGCCGACGCCGAGCTCGCCGAGCGCGGCCAGCTGCGCACTCCGGTCTTGCTCGTCGGTGGACACCCTGACCGACCAGCGGCGCAACGACCGGGTCGACCGCCTCCGCGGGTGCCCGGTGGACGATCCCCTAACGGGACACCAGCTCAACCACCCCCGACCAACCCGGAGTGCTCGTGAAGATCAACTACTTGGCCCCTAGTGTCCCCGTTCTTACCAACACCCCCCATTGAGCAGACGCCGGACGCTGCCGGCCAAGCACGCCGTGCCGCAGCTGCCGTACTACTCGATGCTTCCCGTTCCGCGCGTCATTGATATCGAGCGCATGTGTCAGACACGCCGAGCTGTCCCTACGGCAGCAGCACCCGCCCGACCTCCGGGTAGCTCGCCGCCGAGGCGATCAGGTCCTGAGTCGCCGCCCGGGCGTTCCCGCCGGTCGTGGACATGTGCGCGGCGACCAGCCCGGCCACCACGGGCGTGCTGAACGACGTGCCGCTCCAGACGGCCCGGCTGGTGAAGGTCGCCCGGGTGCCCGGATTCTCTTCCCCGTACGTGTAGACCCCGTCCGGGAACGCGTTGATCAGGTCGACCCCGGGCGCGTACACCTGCACCCAGTCGCCGAAGTTGCTGAACGCCGCCCGAGCTCCGGTAGCGGTGTCGAACGCGCCCACCCCGAACGCCCAGTCCCCGGCGGCCGGGTAGAACCGGCCGTCGGTGGCGTCGTTGCCGGCGGCCGCGATCACGGCGATCTCCGGATGCGTCCCGCGCAGCGCCTCGCCCCAGGCGTTGAGCGCGAGCGGGCCGTGCTCGTCGTAGCCGCCGGTGCCGGCCGAGATGCTGATGATGTCCACCGCCTGCGTGTCCACGGCCGACTGCAGGGCGGCCACCAGCGACTCCTCGGTCACCTCGCCGTCGCCGGTGAACGGGTTGAGCACGGTCACCTCGGCCGCCGGGGCGACGCACCGCAGCACCCCGGCGATGAACGTGCCGTGCCCGCCGTACCGGTCGATCTCGCCGTCGTGCAGCAACTCGTCCGGCTGCCCGGACACGCCCGCCAGCCACGGGTTGGCGGTGGCGGCGCCCGAGTCGTACCCGGTGTCCAGCACCACCACCCGGACGCCGCGCCCGGCGTCGGGATTGCCGGTCGGTGGGATCGGCGCGGTCGTGGGCGCGGTGACCTGTGGCTCGACCGGGGCGCACCGGCCGCCGTTGCCGGTGATGGACAGGTAGTGGTGGACCGACACCCGGCCCGGCGGGAAGTCGTCGAACCCGCTCCGCCGCCGTCCGCGGACGCGGTGCAGGACGTCCAGCGCGTCCGCGCCGCCACCGGCCAGGTCGGTGCGGACCAGCCGGAACGGCCCGGCCAGGGGGCGGGCGAAGTCGTCGCCGGGGTCGCGCCGCGGACCCGGGTCGAGGCGGCGCAGCTCGGCCGTGAGCGGATCGACGTAGTCGTCGTGCACGACCAGGGCCCGTGAGTCGTAGATGTACGCGACACCGTCCTGGCGCCAGGTGTCGGGCCCGTAGCGGGCGGTCGGCGGGAGCAGGCCGATCGCGTGCTGCTGCTGGATGATCGCCCGGGTGCGGGGCGGCCGGTCGTCGGCTTGCCGGCCCGCCGCCGGCGTATCAGAGGTCATCGGGGTCTCCTGTCACTGAACGGATCACTACACTGAATGCGTGGTGGCGGCCATCGGACCGGACGCGCCGCCGGATGGTCTGGCCGACCGCCTGCTGGCGCTGGCGCTGTCCCGGCCGCAGGAGGCGTTCGACGAGGCCGGCCGTCTGCTGGCCGCGGAACCGTCCGATCTGGTGGCCTCGATCGCCCGGCAGACCCGGGCCATCGTGTGGCGCGATCAGGGCCGGGTGGCCGAGGCGCTGCCGGAACTGCGCGATGCCGTCCGGCTGGCCGCCCGCACCGGTGATGCGGAACGACTGACCGATGTGGAGGCCACCCTCGGGCTGACCCTCGGCTTGACCGGCCGGGTCGCGGACGGCCTGCGGATCATCGGCCGGGCCGCCGACCGGCTCGGCGGCGTGCCGCGGGGCCGGGTGCTGTTGCGCCGGGGGGTTCTGCTGCGGGTGCTCGGCCGGTACGACGAGGCCCTGTCGGACCTGCGGGCCGCGATCCGGATCCTGCAGCGGGGCGGCGACCGCATCTGGCAGGCGCGGGCCCTCACTCACCGGTTCCTGGTGCACGCCGCGCTCGGCCAGGCCGGCCGGGCCGACCAGGACCTGGTGGTGGCCGAGGCGATCTTCGACGCCGCCGGCCAGGACCTGGAGTCGGCGATGGCCGTGCACAACCGGGCCGATGTCGCATATCAGGCCGGAGACCTGCCGGCCGCCCTCGGGCATCTGGACTCGGCGACGGCCCGGTACGCCAAGCTCGGCCCGGTCCCGCCGCCACTGGCCATCGACCGGTGCGCGGTGCTGCTGGCCGCGGGCCTGCCGGATGAGGCCATCGCCACCACCGAGGTGGCGTTGCGCCGGCACGCCGAGCGTGGCGGCGAGGCCACCCTGACCGCCGAACTGCACCTGGCCGTGGCCCAGAGTGCGCTCGCCGGCGGCCGGGCCGCCCTGGCCGCCGAGCACGCGTCGGCGGCCGGCGCGCTGTTCCGCCGGCAGCGGCGTCCGACGTGGTCGGCCCGGGCCCGGTTCGTGGTGCTGCAGGCCAGGAACGCCTCCGGCGGCCTCACCGCGCGGGACCGGCGGCGGGCCGGGGAGGTGGCCGACCGGCTGGACCGCGAGCAGGCCCCCGAGGCGGCGGCCGCGCATCTGTTCGCCGGGCGGTTCGGCGCCGCCGCGCACGCCGACCGGCATCTGGCCGCCGCCGCCCGGTTCCGCAACCGCGGGCCGACGTTCGGGCGGGCGGCCGGCTGGCTGGCGAGCGCGCTGCGGGCCGACGCCCGGGGCGACACCGCGGCCACCCTCGTCGCCTGCCGCCGGGGTCTGCTGGCGGCCGGGGACCACCTGCGCTCGCTGGCCGCGCCCGAGTTGCGGGCGCACGCCTCCGCGTACGGCGCCGAACTGGCCGCTCTGGCTCAGCGGCACGCCGTCGCCCGCGGCGACGCCCGGATGCTGTGGTCGTGGAGTGAACGCTGGCGGGCGGCGGCGCTCGCCCTGCCCGCCGCCCACCCGGCGGCCGACCGGGAACTCGACGCCGAACTGGCCGAGCTGCGCGACGTCGTCCGGGTGCACGGCGACGCGTCCCACCCCCGGCGGCAGCAGCTGGAGGCGGCCGTTCGGGACCGCACCCGCCGGACCCTGGCCCGCCGCCTGCCCGAAGTGAGCGGCCCGCCGGCCGGCACGCTCGGTCCCGTGCTGGCCGAGCTGGGCCGGCACCGCCTCGTCGAGCTGGTCGTGCTGGACGACGAGCTGTACGCGGTGACCGCGGCCGACCGGCGGGTTCGGATGCACCACGTCGGCCCGGTCGGCGCCGCGCTGCGCGAGGTCCACTTCGGACGCTTCGGGCTGCGGCGCCTCGCCTACGGCCGGGCCGCCGGGCAGGCGCTGCGGCAGCTCGACGAGACCGGCGCCCGGCTGCAACGGGCGCTGCTCGGGCCGGCCGCCGCCGACCTGGCCGGCGGCCCGGTCGTGGTGGTCGCGCCGGCCCGGCTGCACGCCGTCCCGTGGGCGACCCTGCCCGTGCTGCGCCGTACCGCGTTCGTGCTCGCCCCGTCGGCCGCGCTGTGGTTGCGCGCCCGCCGGATGACCCCGCCCCGGGACCGGCGCGTCGCCGTGGTCTGCGGTCCCGGCCTGCCCGCCGCGGCCGGGGAGATCGACGCGATCGCCGGCCACTACCCGGGCGCGCTGACCCTGTCCGGCGGAAGCGCCACGGCCGAGGCCACGCTGGCCGCGCTGGACGGCGCGTGGACCGCCCACGTGGCCGCGCACGGCGTCTTCCGGGCCGACAACCCGCTGTTCTCCGGGCTGTCGGTGGACGACGGCCCGCTCACCGTCTACGACCTGGCCCGGCTGCGCCGCTCGCCGTACCGGCTGGTGCTGTCCAGCTGTGAGTCCGGGGTGGCGGCCCAGGTCGGCGCCGACGACCTGCTGGGCATGGTCACCGCGCTGACCCCGCTGGGCACGGCCAGCCTGCTGGCCAGCGTCGTGCCGGTCAACGACTCCGCGATGACCGCGGTGATGGCCGGCTTCCATCGCGAGCTGGGCCGGACCGGATCGTTCGGGGCGGCGCTGCACGCGGTCCGCAGCGGCACCGGGGACGACCCCGTCCGTACGGCCGCGGCGTTGTCCTTCGTCGCCCTCGGCGCCTGAGGTCCGGGAACCCGGCCGCGTCACAGCAGGAACCAGGGCGTCACAATCCGCCGGCCGGCGGGCGAGGAGAACCGCAGCCGGGCCGGCCCGGATGGGACCTCGGCGAGCAGGAACCGGCCGAACTCGTCGAGGGGAACCATCCGGCGCTCGCCGGTGCCGGTCTCCAGCTCGCCGTCCGGGCCGCCGGCGTCGATCAGCTGACCGGTCAGCAGCGGGCCGTCCCCGGTGGCGGTCACCTCGAGCTCGGCCCGGACGCCGTCCAGTTCGTACGACAGCAGGTGCGCGTCCGGCCGGTCCGCCCGGACCGCCTCGTAGCCCAGTCCGGCGGCCGAATCGGCGACCAGCTCGGCCAGCGCCGCGTCCAGGTCGCGGAACGCGAACGCGGCCGCGGCCGCCCGGCGCACGTGGTCCGGCACCGGATCGGCCGCCGCGCCCAGCCGGCGCAGCTCGGCGATGAGGAGGTCGTCGTCCATCACGCCCCCGGTCCGATCGGCGGGGCGGCGCCGCCACCGGAGACCGGTCCGGCGGCCGGCGCGGCCGGAGTGCGGCCGAGCATGGTGCGCAGAAGGGCCAGGCACCGGGCCCGGGTCGGTCCGATGCTGCCGATCGGCACCTGCAGCGTGCGCGACACATCGAGATAGCTCGGCGGCGGGTCGGCGATCAGCATCCGCAGCAGGTTCCCGCACCGCGGCGGCAGCCGCCCCATCGCGCGCCACAGTTCGGCGTCCCGCTCGTCGCGCAGCAGCGCCGCGTCCGGCGGCTCGTCGTCGGCGAGCATCTCCAGCGTCGCCGGCATGGCCACGTCCCGGCGGCGGCGCAGGATGGCCAGACACTCGCGGCGGACCGCGGTGGCCAGCCAGCCGCCCACCCGTTCCGGCTCCCGGATGTCGCCCAGCCGCTCGACCAGCCGCAGCCACGTCGTCTGAACCGCGTCGGCGGCGTCCTCGGCGCCCATGTTCATGCCCCGGGCCACCGACCAGAGCAGTCCGGTGAAGCGCTGGGTGAGGACCGCCCAGGCGGTCTCGTCACCGGCGCGGACCGCAGCCACCAACTCCGCGGTGTCGGCGTCCCGCCATCGGTCCATCGCTGCTCCCGCGGGGTCGAGCCGACACCTCTGGCGCCGAGACCTCTGGTTCGGCGCAGCGGGCTCGGCGCACCTCATTCTGGTGAGCGCGGGCGAAATAGTCCAACACGGGGCGTACGGATCATCGGCTCCTCCTCATTCACCAGGTCGGCAATGGGAGACGGCGATTCAGGTGCCTGATACCGGTTGCCTGTGCCATTGCATGGACAGTCCGACGGCCGACCGCTCGGTGCGGATCTCCATGGCCGAGCCGAGGATGGTGGCCCGGTCCAGCACGATCGGCGCGTCGTCGAGGCCATAGGTGGTCCGCTCGGACACGAACACCGGCGTGCCCGCCGGCCGGCGCAGCACCGCGGCCATGCTGTCATCCAGCACGGCCGGCCGGACCACCTCGGACGCCCGGTGGACGACCACGCCCAGATCGGCCAGCGCGGCGTAGAGCGAGCCGCCGCTGAGGTCGGCCGTGGCCAGGGCCGTCCCGGCCGCGCCGGGGACCCAGGACAGCTGGTGCACGGCCGGTCGCCCGGCCAGCAGCCGTACCCGTTCCAGCCGCAGCGCCCGTCCGCCGAGCCCGGCCGGGGCCTTGCGCAGCGACTGGCCGAGGATCTCGGTGGTCACCGTCTGTCCCTGTGCGCGCAGGTCCTCGGCCAGGCCGCGCAGCGAGTCGAGCCGGTACGTGACCCGGGGCTCGGCCACGAACGTGCCCCGGCCCGGCTGCTGCGAGACCAGGCCGTCGTCCTCCAGCCGGCGCAGCGCCTGCCGCAGCGTCACCAGGGTCACGCCGTACGACGCGGAGAGCTGCTTCTGCGGCGGCAGCGCCGAGCCCGGGGCGAGCCGCCCGTCGGAGATCCGGGCGGCCAGGTCAGCCGCGATGACCTGATACTTGGGCGTACGCGGTTCCAGCGGGCACCTCCGGATCGTCGAGCGCGTGTCGCAGGGCGGCGACCACCAGCCCGGTTTCGGCCGCTGTCGCCCCGTCCAGCACCCTACGCATCAGCGCCGCCCCGACCACGACGCCGTCCCCGGCGCGTCCGGCGGCGGCCGCGCTCTCCGGGCCGGACACCCCGAACCCGATCAGCACGGGCAGGTCCGTCAGCGCTTTGATCCGGGCCGCCAGCGTGGCGGCCGCCGCGCCGAGCGTGGTCCCGTTCGCCGGTGGTGCCCATCACGCTGACCGCGTAGACGTAGCCGCGGCTGCGCGCGGCGATCTCGGGCCAGCCGGTCGTCCGGGGTGTCCGGCGCGGCCAGCAGCACCAGATCCAGTCCCCGGGTGTCGAGGTCGTCCATCTCGTCGAGCGGCAGGTCGGGCACGATCAGCCCGGCCGCCCCCGCGGCCACCGCCCCGGCGACGACAGCGGGCCGGACCGCCAGGTTGGCGTACGTGCTGCGATCAGCACGGGCACACGCAGCCGGGCGGCGGCCAGCTCGGCCAGGATCGAGCCGGGCGTGGCGCCGCGGGCCAGCGCCTGCTCGGAGGCGCGCTGGATGGTCACGCCGTCGAGCATCGGGTCGGAGAACGGCAGCCCGACCTCGATCAGGTCGGCGCCGGCGTCCTGATAGGCGTACGCGTACTCGATCCAGTTCGGAGTCACGCCTCCGGTGACGTACGGCATGAGGAGTGTCATGACGAGATCTCCATCAGGGTGTGCATGTCCTTGTCGCCGCGGCCGGAGAGGGTGAGCACCACGGTCGAGCCGGTCGGCAGCTCCGGCGTGCCGGCCGCGCGCAGCACCCAGGCCACGGCGTGCGCCGACTCGAGCGCCGCGATGATCCCCTCGGCCCGGGCCAGCCGGTGCACCGCGTCGACGACCTCGCCGTCGGTCACCGTCACGTAGGCCGCCCGGCCGGAGTCGCCCAGATACGCGTGCTCCGGGCCGACGCCGGGATAGTCCAGTCCGGCCGCGATCGAGTGCGCCTCGGTCATCTGGCCGTGCGCGTCCTGCAGCACCAGCGACCGGTAGCCGTGCACCACGCCCGGCGTGCCGTCGGTCATCGCCGCGCCGCCCGCCGCCTCCACCCCGACCAGCCGCGCGCCGGTGCCGGCGAACCCGGCGAAGGTCCCGGCCGCGTTGGAGCCGCCACCCACGCACGCCACCACCAGATCGGGCACCGCGTCCGGCAGCACGGCCGCGGCCTGCCCGCGGGCCTCGTCCCCGATCACGCGCTGGAACTCCCGGACCATCCACGGGTACGGATGGGGCCCGGCGACCGAGCCGAGGCAGAAGTGCGCCTCGCCGGTGACCGCCACCCACGCCCGCATCGCCTCGTTGGTGGCGTCCTTGAGAGTCCGGCTGCCGCTGGTCACCGGAATGACCTCGGCTCCCAGCATCCGCATCCGGTAGACGTTCAGCGCCTGCCGCTCGATGTCCCGCTCACCCATGTAGACGGTGGCGGCCAGGCCGAACAGCGCCGCCGCGGTGGCGGTGGCGACGCCGTGCTGGCCCGCCCCGGTCTCGGCGATCAGCCGCGTCCGGCCCATCCGCCGGGCCAGCAATGCCTGGCCGAGCACGTTGTTGATCTTGTGGGAACCGGTGTGGGCGAGGTCCTCCCGCTTGAGCAGCAGCGTGATGCCGAGCTCGGCCGAGAGGTTCCAGGCCGGGGTGAGCGGGGTCGGCCGTCCGGCGTACACCGTCCGGACCAGATCGAGTCGCTGCCGGAACGCCGGATCGGCCCAGGCCTCGCGGAACGCCGCCTCGACCGCCTCGCAGGCTCCGATCAGCGACTCCGGCACGTACCGGCCGCCGTAGTCGCCGAACCGCCCGAGCGCGGACGGCGCCGGCATCAGCATGCCGCTCATAGACACCTCCACAGTTATAGAACTCTCGCGCCAGCCTGTCACAGGATCGTCGAGAGTTCTAGAACTTTGAGGGGAGATCCTCTACCCTTCGGGTGTGGCTTCGTTGCCGGAGCTCGCCGAAAGCGGCGGCTCCCTGCTGATCGTCATCGCCGGACTCATGGCGCTCCCCGATGTGGCTTCCATCCGCACCCGCCGCCTGATCCGGCGGCTCGACCCGGAACCCGTCGCCGCCGTGACGCCCGGCCGTCGCCGGATCGCCGTCGAAGGCGTCACCGAGACCGGACCTGCGGGCCGGCAGGTCGCCCCGGTCACCGAGTCCGACTGCGTCTGGTACCGGACGCGGCTGTTGCGCTGCCCGTCCCGGCAGGGGACCGGCGAGGACGCGCCCGCCCACGACGTCCTGCACGACGTCAGCTCCCCGGACCGGCTCGGCGTCACCGACGGCACCGCGACGGCGATCATCGACCTGGATCTGATGGCCCGCGCGCGCGACGTCCTCGAACGGGTGGAACACCGCCATCGCGGCGGCGCCCGGGCGCGACTTCCGAGCCAGTTCGGGGCACCCGACATCCGGGCCGACGAGACGCTGGTGGTCATCGAGGAGTGGATTCCGCGGCACCGGCCGGTGTACGTCCTGGCCCGCGCCGGCCGCGACCCCTCCGGCCGGGCGACGCTGCGACGGGGCCGGCGCGGCGCGGCCGTGTTCGCCGCGGGCACCCGAACGTCGACCCTGCAGTGGTACCGCGACGAGCTGGCCGGCGGGGGCTGGGCGATCGGCGTCCTGCTGCTCGCCGGCGTGGTCATCGCGACCTGCGGCAGCCTGGCGCATTAGCCGGCGATGTCGCAGCCGTCGCCCGCAGGCCCAGGCGGCGGCAGGACGATCCGCACCCCGACCGGCAGGGAAGAGCCGCACGGAAGGGCCGCACGGAAACGCCAGGCCGGCGGCGTTCACCGCGACCTGGCGTCCGAACTGCTCGGTCATCCTCGCCGACTCGACGGCGAGGCCGGTCACTTGCCGGCGACCTCGTACAACTTCTCCGGCGCCACCGCTCCGGCCAGCACCCGGCCGTCGTCGGTGATCAGCGCGCTGAACAGGGCACTGGTCAGCAGGTGCCCGCTGCCCCAGCTGCCGCTCACCTTGGGCAGGCTGTTCACCAGTCCGGTGAGCTGCGCCGTACGCGCTCGAGCTGCCACTCGCCGCCGGCAGCTTCGCCACCACCACCGACGTCCAGCCCGTGCCGACGACCTTGGTGCCGTCCGCCTTGGCCTTGGCGGCGTGGTTCTTCGGATCGACCGGGATCGAAGCACCGGTCCTGGGCGCGGCGTCGCCCGTCTTCGGGGTCTTCACCGTGGCGCCCGGCGGCGGGTTGAACTTGAACTGCTGCGCGTCCGGCACGGCGAAACTGATGTCCTGGAACGCCACCCGTACGGCCGGGTCGTTGGCGTTCTTGGCGTACACGTCCACGCGCAGCGGGATGTGCGTCTTGGCGTCGATCGCCAGTCGCACCTGACCGACCAGCGACGCGGTGTCCTTCGGCGCCAGCACCAGCTCGTACGCGTCGCGTCCGGCCACCTTGGCCGAGCCGGTCGTGGTGACCGACGTGGTCGGATCGATCGCGGCCAGGGCCTTGGCCGCGGCCTCCTGCGGCGTCACCGGCAGGTCGGAGGGCGTGGTGGCGTGCGGCGTCGCGGCGCCCGCCGGGAGCTTGAGGTGCTGGGCGGTGTTGTCGCGGCTCGTCCACATCCACACATCGGTGCCGTTGCGGATGACGTCCGTCTCGCCCAGCGTGCCGAGCAGCGCCAGCCGGACCTTGGTGTCCCCGGCGTACCAGACCCGTGCGGTGTTGCTGCCGGTGATCAGCTTGGTGATGTCCGAGCCGTTGCTGCCGCCCAGTGCCGACACGTCCGGCAGTCCGAGATCGGCGCTCTCCACGACCGTGCCGGACAGCCCGTCCACCCTGGCCGTCTGCACGTCGACGAGGAGCTGCGCCGCGCTGCGGGCCGGCAGAGCCGGGTCGGCGCTGGCCACGATCGTGCCGGCGGCTGCGCCGCCTCCGATCACCGCCACCGCTGCGGCCGTCGGCACCAGCCAGCGCAGCGCCGGCCTAGACCTGAGCATGCTCACGATGTCCACCTCCCGTTGTCATGCCCCCATCCTGCAACGGGGGGCCTGTGACCGGGCTGAGAAGAACCCTTAGGGGATGCGGGGGCGTGGGAAGCTTTCCCCGTGCGGTTGCTGGTGGTGGAGGACGAGGCGCGTCTGGCGGCGGCGCTGCGGCGCGGGCTGCAGGCCGAGGGCTTCGCCGTGGACGTGGCCGGCGACGGCCTGGAGGGCCTGGAGATGGCCCGGCACGGCGGCTACGACGCGATGATCCTCGACATCATGCTGCCCCGGCTGTCCGGCTATCGCGTGGTCCAGCAACTCCGGGACGAGAACCGCTGGCTGCCGGTGCTCATGCTGTCGGCCAAGGACGGGGAGTACGACCAGGCCGACGGGCTCGACTGCGGCGCCGACGACTACCTGACCAAGCCCTTCTCGTACGTCGTGCTGCTCGCCCGGTTGCGGGCGCTGCTCCGGCGGGGAGCGGTGGAACGCCCGGCCGTGCTGGCCGCCGGCGACCTCGAACTCGACCCGGCGCAGCGCCGGGTGACCGTGGCCGGGACCGAGGTGACCCTCACCGCCCGCGAGTTCACGCTGCTGGAGTACCTGCTGCGCCGCTCGGGCGAGGTGGTGTCCAAGACCGAGTTGCTCGACCACGTGTGGGACGCGGCCCTGGACACCGCGCCCAACGCCGTCGAGGTCTACATCGGATACCTGCGCCGCAAGATCGGCCGGGAGCGGCTGGAGACCGTCCGCGGCGCCGGCTACCGGCTGGCCACGGTCGCGGCGGCCTAGGTGGGCCGGCTCAACCGATTGGGCCTGCGGGCCCGGCTGTTGCTGGTGAGCGTGGTGGCGCTGGCGGTGGGCCTGGCCGCCGGCGGGGTGGTGCTGGTCGCGGTGCTGAACTTCGCGCTGCTGCGGGCGGTCAACACCGAGGCGCTGGCCACCGCCGACGGCGTGGCCAAGCTGGTCGACCAGAACTCGCTGAGCCAGCCCATCCCGGTCAGCCCGGACGTGCAGGTGCAGGTGATCGACGCGCAGGGCCGGGTCCTGGCCGAGTCGGCCACCGCCGACCGGCTGGTGCCGATCCTGTACCCGGACGAGCTCGACCGGCTGCCCGACCGGGGCGGGCTGGTCATCCCCGGCGACCGCGTCCACCTGCCCGGGATGGTCCGGGTGGTCACGGTGTCGGCCGGGCCGCCGACGGCGCCCCGGCACGTGCTGGTGGCCCGGTCGACCGCCGACGTGACCCAGGGCGTGCACCTGCTGCGGATCACTCTGCTGGTGGCCTTCCCGCTGCTGGTGGTTCTGCTGGCCGCGGTGTCGTGGCGGGTGCTGGGAGCGGCCCTGCGGCCGGTCGAGGGCTTGCGGATCGGGGCCGAGGAGATCACCGGCGGCGCGCGGCCGGGACGGTTGCCGGTGCCGGGCTCGCACGACGAGATCCAGCGGCTGGCGGTGACCCTCAACGACATGCTGCACCGGCTGGACTCCGCCCGGGCCCGGCAGCGAGCCTTCGTCGCCGACGCCGCCCACGAGCTGCGCAGCCCGCTGACCAACATCCGGACCGAGCTCGAGGTGGCCCAGCGCCTGCCGGACGACACCGACTGGGTGGCACTGTCCGACGATCTGCTGACCGACGTCGACCGGCTCAGCCGGCTGGTCGACGACCTGCTGCTGCTGGCCCGGGCCGACGACGCGGCGACCCAGCCGGCCCGGGACCCGCACCCGGTCGAGCTGGGCCAGTTGCTGGCCGAGGTGGCCGCGCGCCACCCCACCGTCCGGTACGTACGGCCGGCGGTGCCGCTGACCGTCGACGGCGACCGGGACGCCCTCGCCCGGGTGGTGGGCAACCTGCTCGACAACGCCGTCCGGCACGCCGCCTCGCGCGTCGAGTTGTCGGTCGCCGCCGACGGCGCGTACCGGAAGATCTCGGTCACCGACGACGGACCGGGCATCCCGGCGGACCAGCGGCAGCGGGTGTTCCACCGGTTCACCCGGCTCGACGACGCCCGCGCCCGGGACGCCGGCGGGTCCGGGCTGGGACTGGCCATCGTCCGGGAACTGGTGCGGGCGCATTCCGGCACGGTGACTTTGGGTGATGGCGGGCCGGGACTGCGCGTAGAGGTCCGGCTGCCGAGCGGGTGAGGTGACGGTGTCGCTCAAGCCGATGGCGGGCTGGACCGAGGCCACCACGACGACCGAGCTGGCCACCCCGATCAAGAGCGACGACGGCGAGGTCACCCAGGCCGTCTCCAAGATCACCCACCGCCGTTCGGGCCGGTCGCCGGCCGGGCCGGCGACCGGCGCCGCCGTACCGGACAAGGTGTCCGCCGGCCAGTGAGCTGTGGATGCGGCCCGGGTGCCAGCGCCCGGGCCGCATCCGTCGTACGGTGCTCGGCATGGACGACATCACCGCGCTGATCCTGGACGACCACCACCGCTTCCGGGTCGGGTTCGCCCGGCTCGACGACGCGAAGACGACCGAGGAACTGAGCGCGATCTGGGAGCCGCTGGCGCTGCACCTGGACATCCATGCCGACGCCGAGGAGGAGATCCTCTACCCGCACCTGCTGACCGACGCCGGGGGCGACGACGCCGCGGCCGAGACCGACGACGCGATCCGCGACCACAACAAGATCCGCGACGGCATCGAGGACGCCCGGAAGCACCCGGTCGGCTCGGACGGCTGGTGGAAGGGCGTCTGGACGGCCCGCACGGAGAACAGCGAGCACCTCGCCGAGGAGGAGGACGAGGTGCTGCCGGACTTCCGCAAACACGCGCCGATCGAGCTGCGGTACGAGCTGGGCGCCAGGTGGCTGACCTTCTTCGGCGAGCATCCGCAAGGCCGGGGGCTGGACTTCAGCGACAAGGACCCGAAGAAGTACATCGCCGAGAACAGCTGATGAAAGTCCTCCTGCCGGCCGCGGCGGCGGCGGTGCTCGTCGCCGGCGCGGTCGTCGCCGGCTGCGACTCGTCCGCCGGGGATTCCGCGGGGCCGGCGCCGCGGCCGCGCGTCTCCGTGCCGGCGTCGGCGGGAGGGTGGTCGGTCGGGTCACCGCTGTTCGCCGGCCGGTCGCCGGCCGCGGCCGCACCGGGGGCGACGCCGTCGGACGGCTGGGAGGTGACCGTCTACTACACGGCGATCCAGGAACTGCACCACGGCGCCGCCCAGCCGGTCGTCGGCTGTCCGGACCTCGACTGCAGCCACGGCCACGACGACCTCGGCACATACCCGGCCGACTTCGTCCGGGCCGTCCACGACGAGGGCACCGGCCGGACGTCCGACGGCCGGTACCTGAACTGGTCGTACGACACCGGCTACTGGCTGGACACCGCGCCCCGGGACACCGACGGGCAACCCCTCGAGCCGTACGTCTCGTCCGCCGCCGATCCGAGCGTGCTGCCGCACGGCACCCGGTTCGTCATCGCCGGCTGCGGCCGGCAGGACGACGGCTCGGCCGTGCCGTCCCCGGTCTGCGCCACGTTGCGCGCGGGCAACTGGCGGATCGACGACCAGTTCACACCCGGCCTCGGCGGCCGCAAGCACATCGACGCCTACATCGGCCCCGAGACCGGCCCGGACTTCACCGACTCGGACGCCTACGTCACCCTGGTCGGCGCCACCCTGGACATCAAGTAGCGAGTCCCGCACCGCGTCGGCGCGGTCGGCCGGCGAAATCGCCGCCGACCTCATCGGCTCCAGCGGCGCACGCGCGCCCGAGCCGGCCGGCCCGGGCCGGAAGGCTCCGGGCCGACTAACTGCCCTGGTTCATGGACCACATCTGCCACACGGTGGTGCGGACCGAGCGGGGCTGTTCCAGAACCACCCGGATGGCGTGGGCGACGTCGTCCGGCCGGAGGTAGTCGTCGAGCTCGGGGGAGCCGTCGGTCCGCCCGGCGCCGATCGCGAACTCGGTGGCCGTACCGGCCGGGCAGATCAGCGTGACCCGGATACCCTCGGCCCGCAGTTCCCGGTCGAGGGAGCCGCCCAGGCCGACCTGGGCGTGCTTGGTGCCGGCGTAGACGGCCTCGTCGGCGCCGCCCCGGAACCCGGCCACCGAGCTGACGATGACCAGGTCACCGCCGTCGCCCTGACCACCCGCGGCCTGGGCCCGGAATTGCCGCACGGCCGACCGGGTGCTCCAGACCGTGCCCAGGTAGTTGGTCACCACCATCTCGGTCAGGGTGTCGTCGTCGAGGTCGAGGATGCCGCCGTACGCGCCGATGCCGGCGTTGGCGACCATCGTGTCCAGCCGGCCCCACTTGTCCACCGCCGCCCTGACCAGCGCGTCGTTGAGCCCGGGCTCGCGGACGTCGCCGGCCACGGCCACGACCTTGTCGTCGCCCAGGTCGCCGACGATCTTCGCCAGCCGGTCCTCGCGGCGGGCGCTGACCGCCACCCGGGCACCCGCCTCCACCAGGGTGTACGCGGCCGACGCGCCGATGCCGGCGCTGGCCCCGGTGATGGCGACGACGGTGCCGTCGAGGGAGCGGGTGGTGTCGTACGGCATGGCGGCCTCCGAGTCGCGGCGCAACGGTGGAATCACGGCCAAATCTAAGCCAGCGCCCGCCCGCGCGCAGGGCGACCGCCCGGGTCGGGCCGGGCCGGCGGTGGTACCGGCTCGCCCCGGTCGTTCGGCGCCCGCCGAATTATCATCGGCAGATGGCAACCTGGTACGAGTCGTCGATCGACCGCCGGCTGCGGGAAGCGCAGGAGCGGGGCGAGTTCGACAACCTGCCCGGCTCGGGCAAGCCGCTTCCGGACGCGGGCCGGGACTACGAGGAGGACTGGTGGCTCCGGTCCTGGATGGAACGCGAGGGGGCGACCGGCGCGGCGCTCCCGCCGAGTCTGCAACTGCGCCGGGAGGCCGAGGATCTCGACCGGCTGGCCGACCGCCGGACCACCGAGAAAGCCGTCCGCGAGCTGGTGGCCGGGGTGAACGAGCGGATCCGGCAGGCGCGGGCCGGGCTGGTGGGCGGGCCGCCGGTGCTGCTCCGGCCGTTCGACCCGGACGAGGTGGTCCGTGGCTGGCGCGATCGGCGGGCGGCTCGCTAGTTCTCGGCGATCGTCAGCTTGTCGGCCGTCAGGACCTTGCTCGACACGTACGCCAGGTTGATCTTGACATTGCTGAAGTCGAGCCGGGGGAGCGTCAGCGGCGGCGGCTGGTCCGGGGTGAACACGACCGGAATCGCAACGCCGAGGAGGAGCAGGTTGCCCTGGAAGCGCGGCGTGTAGAACTCCACGTCACGCTGGTCGTCGTCCTTGATGGTCAGCTTGGCGCTGGTGATCACCGTGGTGTGGCCGCCCGGCTCGGCGATGGTCAGCTTGAACGGCTCGGTGACCGCGGACGACATGGTGAACTTCAGGACCTTGACGGTGCCGTCGGCGGTCGGCAGGTCGGCCACCCCGTCGTAGGTTGGGTTGATCATGGTCAGCTTGCCGCCCTCGAGCAGGCCGCCGTTGAGCGACGACTGGGCCAGGCCGGTCGCGGAGGCCTTCTTGTCGTACTGCCGGGGGCCGAGACACGGGATGTCCGGCGCGGACGGCGACGGGGTGGCCGAGGCGGGGCCGGACGGGCCGGACGGGCCGGGCGCGGGTTCGGTGGCCGGGCCGCCGCCGGGCGCCCGCGGCGGCGCCGGAGTGGCGGACGGGGAGGCGGCCGGCGGTGCCGGGGTGGTGGACGGGCCGGGGTCGCTGCCGGGGAGACCGAGCAGATGCCCGATGCCGTTGACGACGTTGTTCCAGCCGTCGACCAGCGGGTTTCCGCTACCGGCGGACGCCGACGCCGACGCCGACGGGGTCGCCTGCGGGGTGGCCGGGGACTGGCCGCTCCGGCCGGTCGGCGCATGCACCGCCGGCGTGCGGGCTTTTCCCGGCGTCGTGGTCCTCGTGCGCGCCGGGGCGGGTGACACGGGACAGGCCGGTTCGGCCTGGGCCGGCGTGGCGTGGCCGACCGCGAGTGCGCCCACCGCCAGCAGGAGGGGCGCCAGCGTGATGACCAGGGTGGTGCGCTGCACGCCGCCGTCGCCGCGGGGGGACGGCGGATCGGGCTGGTCCGGGAAGCCTGGCAGCATCGGCGCCTCCGGGTCCTCGGCCCGCGGCCGGGCGGCGGGTTCCGTCGCGTACGGCCGCACCAGGGCGGCGGTCCCGGGCTCGGGCGGGTACGGCAGCACCTCGGTCGCCGGGTCGGGATCCGTCCCGTACGACCGAGCCTCGCTCTCGTCCCCGGGCGTCTCGTCGAGCGCGCCGTCGTCGGCGACCGCCTTGGGACCGCGGGGTGGGCCCCAGGCGATCACCAGGGCGCCGCCGAGGATGCCGATCAGCATGCCGATGAAGAACCCGCCGAGGTTCAGCCCGAGGAACGAGTACAGCGCGGTCAGCAGGCCGATGATCCCGTAGAACAGCCGTTGCGGGGGCGAGAACCAGACCAGCAGCCCGCAGAGCAGCATGATGACCGGCAGCAGGTAGATCAGGAACCCCTGCTGGCCGATGTGGATCTCGATGTTCTTCAGCGTCAGGTTGCCGCTGAGGTAGAGCTCGACTCCCGCGAGGGACAGCAGAAGGCCGCCCCAGAACGGCCGTGTCCGCCGCCACTGACGAAACTTCGCCCAGGCGCTCATCGTCGTCCCACGGTCCTCTCGGTCTGCGTCCGGGCAACCGGCGTCTCCGCCCGGACAGCGGGCGGCGTCTCCGACGGGAAAGCAGGCCCGCGGACGTGACGTCCCGCGAGCCCGGTTGACGCGATCAGTAGCACTCGGGCGGGTGTCCGCCCCAGTCGGTGTTGAGCTTCAGGTTGAGGCCGGTCAGCTTGAACGTGGACGCCTCGGTGTACAGCGCGTCCTGCCGCAGGCCGTCGACGTCGATCGAGGTCGCCTCCTGGGCGAAGCTGCCGCGGGCGCCCTTGATGTCGCCGGCCTGGTGAACCGTCGACGCGTCCTCGCCGATCTGGATGCCGCCGAACGTGGCGTCACCGCTCAGGTCGGTCATCGCGATGACCATGTCGTCGGCCTCGGCCGGGTGCCTCTGGTCGTTTCCGGCCGTGATGATCAGGCTGAACGGCGACTTGGCCGGGTGTACCGACTGGCACAGCTTGTACAGCGTCGCGTGGCCGATGCCGGCGACCGCGGCGCCGACCGGGCGGTTCGGGTCCTTGGTGTTGGCGTAGCCCTGGCTGAACTGCACGAAGCCGTCACCGTGCAGGTGGTCGGCGCTGATCTTGAAAGACTCGCCGGTCAGCGTCAGTTGCGCCGCGAACGCTCCGTGCGCGAGGCCGAGAACCAGGGCGCCGGCGGCCACGGCGGGGACACCGACCGCGACGCCGAAGCGGCGCCAGTGGATGCGCCCGTACGCCGGTTCGCGGCTTGCTTCGGTCACGGATGCTCCTCACTGTTCAGGCGGCCTTGCATCGACCGGCGACACTATGCCATGCCCGTCGCCGTGGATCGCGTCGATGCCGCCGGCGTGACGTCCGGGACATGGTGCACCGGGCCCGCGAGCGGTTCAAGTCGCGTACTTACTGGTCAGTAACACGGGCGCGGACGGCGCTCCTCACGGACGGTGACATTGATGAGATTGCCATGCCTCCCGATACGTCGAAAGTGGACAGTTTGACCCCCACGTGGTGGTGTGATCGTCACCACGTGTATACGAAGCCGCAAAGGTCACGTATCGGTAACGAAACTCAGCGACCTTTAAGACGACGGTGCTACCGAGGTGGAGGACAAACCTGCACCCGACCACGAAGGAGTTCGCATGCCGCGCGCCCGCAGGGCTGCCCTGAGCCGGTTGTCCGGCGCGTTGGTGCTGGTGGCGGCACTGGCAGCGGTGATCGCGATACCCACCGGGATCGTCCTGACGGCCGGTTCGCACTGGGCCGATCAACAGAACGTGACGCTCCCCGCTCAGCTGATCACGCCGCCCGACGCGCAGGCGACCCGGGTCTACGCCGGCGACGGCAAAACGCTGATCACCACCTTCTACGACGAGGACCGCCACGACGTCTCCCTGACTGCCATCGCCCCGGTCATGCAGAAGGCGATCGTCGCGGCCGAGGACACCCGGTTCTTCCAGCACGGCGGCGTCGACGCCAAGGGCGTGCTGCGCGCCGTGGTCGCCGACAGCAGCGCCGGCTCGGCCAGTCAGGGCGCCTCCACGCTGACCATGCAGTACGTCCGGAACGTCCTCAAGGAGGACCCGGACGCGACCGCCGCCGAGCAGAAGGACGCCACCGCCGACACGCTGTCCCGGAAGATCCGCGAGGCTCAGTACGCGATCAAGCTCGAACAGCGGCTGACCAAGACCCAGATCCTGCAGAACTACCTGAACATCGTCTACTTCGGCGACGGCGCGTACGGCATCGACGCGGCCGGCGAGCGGGTGTTCGGCACCGACCCGGGCAAGCTCGACCTGGCCCAGTCGGCGCTGCTGGCCGGCATCGTGCAGTCCCCGGACGCGGACAACCCGATCGGTGGCAGCAAGGACGCCGCCCGCACCCGCCAGCTGTACGTGCTGAACGCGATGGCCAAGAGTGGCGTCATCACGCCGGCCCAGCAGGCCGCGGCCGCCGCCGAGAAGCTCACGTTCAACAGCCGGCCCGCCCCCAACGGTTGCCTCGCGGCCGCCGGCAGCAGCGACGGCTGGGGGTTCTACTGCGACTACCTGCGCCGGTGGTGGGACCAGCAGCCACAGTTCGGCGCCACCGCCGACGAGCGGGACCTGGCGCTGCGCCGCGGCGGTTACCGGGTGGTCACCTCCCTCGATGAGAAGATCCAGGCCGAGGCGACGAGCGAGTCCCGCACCGTCTACGGCAAGACCGACGCCCGGACGCTGCCGATCGCGGTGGTCCAGCCCGGGACCGGCCGGGTCCTCGCCCTGGCGGTGAACCGAGGGTACGGCACGGGCCGCGGCGAGACGGTGAATCCGCTGATCACCGGCGGCGGGAGCCTGCACGGGTACCCGGCCGGCTCGACGTTCAAGATGTTCACCATGCTGGCCGCGCTGGAATCCGGCATGCCGCTCTCGACCGAGTTCGACTCTCCCGCGAAGCTGCCGACCGAATGGACCGATTACGGGCCCAAGAGCTGCGGCGGGAAGTACTGCCCCGGCAACGACAACCCGAGCTGGATGGACGGTCCCCGCACCATGTGGGACGGATTCGGGCGCTCGGTCAACACCTACTTCGTGCACCTGGAGGAGCAGGTCGGGCCGGGGGCCGCGGTGGCCGAGGCGAAGAAGCTGGGCATCAGCTTCAGCGCCCCGAGCGACGCGAAGCTGGCGGCCGCCCCGGGCAGCTGGGGGTCGTTCACCCTCGGCGTCATCGACACCACGCCGCTGGAGCTGGCCGAGGCGTACGCCACGGTGGCCTCGGGCGGCACGTACTGCGCGCCGCTGCCGGTGTCCTCGGTGACCGACGCCGCCGGTCACGCCCTCGACGTCGGCCCGCAGTGCCGTCCGGTGCTGCCGGCCGACGTGGCCCACGCGGCCGCGGACGCCGCCCGCTGCCCGGTCGGCCAGCAGACGACGTACGGCAAGTGCAACGGCGGAACCGCGCAGCAGGTGGCCGGGTTCTTCGCCGGCTCCGGCGAGGTGGCCGGGAAGACCGGCAGCACCGAGAACAACACCACCGAGACGTTCGTCGGCTTCACCACCACGATGGCCGCGGCCGGCACCGCCGCCGATCCGGCCGACCCGAACGACCACGTGGGCAGCGCGGTCGAGTCGCGGGTGGTCGACGCAGTCGGGCACACCTTGCGCTATGCCGTCGGAAACGGGACGTACCCGGACTTCACGCCGCCCAGCAGCGAGATCGCCGTCGGCGGCTAGACCTTTAATCGCGGCGGGCGCTGCCGATCTCATGGACGTGACCACCCGTGAGCTCGAGCGCCTGGCGGCACTCCACGAGTACCGCCTGCTCGACGCCCCGGCCGACGACGAGCTGGAGGCCGTCGTCCGGGTGGCGGCGGTGGTCGCCGGCGTGCCCTACGCCACGCTGAACCTGATCGACGAGAACCGGCAATGCCAGCTCACCACGGCCGGCTTCACGGGCGGCGACGCCACCCGGCGGGACTCGATGTGCGCGGTCACGTTCGAGGCGGGCGAGTTCGTCTGGGTCAGCGACGCCTCGCTCGAGCCCGTCTACCGGGACAACCCCTGGGTCACCGGGCTCCTCGGCAAGGTCCGGTTCTACGCGTCGGCCCCGCTGGTCACACCGCAGGGCCATGCGCTGGGGACGTTGTGCGTGTTCGACGAGGAACCGGGCGAGCTGACCGACGAGCAGATCGCCCGGCTGAAGGACCTGGCCGGTGTCATTCTGGCCTTGTTCGAGCGGCGCCGGCAGGCCCGGATCAACGGTGAGCGGCAGGAATTGATGAACGCCGTGCTGGAGACCATCGACGTGGCGGTGGTGGCGGCCGACCCCTCCGGGCACCTGACCCTGTTCAACCGGGCCGCCCGGGACTGGCACGGCCTGGACGCCGATCCGGCCCTCGACCCCAGTGACTTCTCCGAGAAGTACGCACTGTTCCGGCCGGACGGTGTCCCGATGACCACGGACGAGGTGCCGCTGCTGCGGGCGCTCAACGGCGGCCGGGTCGAGGGCGCCGAGATGATCATCAAGGAGCCGGGCCGTACGCCGGTGCACGTCAGTTCCAGCGGCCGCGCGCTGATCGCGCCGGACGGCACGCCACTGGGCGCCGTGGTGGCCATGAACGACGTCACCCGCGACCGGGCCCAGCGGTCCGAGCTGGCCGCCAAGAACGCCGAGCTGCAGCGGTCCAACACCGAGCTGGAGCAGTTCGCCGGCGTGGTCAGCCACGACCTGGCCGCCCCCCTGGGCGTGGTGGGCGGCTACCTGGAACTGCTCTTCGACCTGTACGAGCACGAGCTCGATCCGCAGGCCACCAAATGGGTCCAGGCCGCCACCCGGGCCGTCGGCCGCATGCAGCACCTGATCGAGGCCCTGCTCTCCTACGCCCGGGCCGGCAACGGGCCGTGCCGGTTCCAGCCCGCCGACCTGAGTGAGGCCGCCGACCAGGCGGTGATGGATCTGCGCGGCGCCATCCGGGACAGCGGCGCCACCGTGCTCGTCGGCACCCTGCCGGTCGCCTCCTGCGATCCGACCCTGATCCGTCAGCTGCTGCAGAACCTCATCGGCAACGGGATCAAGTACCGCCACCCCGACCGGGCCTGCCGGGTGCGGGTGGACGCCCACCGGGAGGGCGGCGGGTGGGTGGTGACGGTGACCGACAACGGCCTGGGCATCCCGCCCGGGGACCGTGCCCGCGTCTTCGAGATGTTCACTCGGATCGACCGCCCCGGCCCGGGCGGCCATGGCGTCGGGCTGTCCACCTGCCAGCGCATCGTGGAGCGGCACGGCGGCCGGATCTGGGCCGAAGCGGCCGACGGTGGCGGCACCGTCGTCGTCTTCACGCTGCCGGAGGCCTGACGTGGGGTCGGTCAGGCGCCGGGTGGGCGCCGGTTTCGCCGCCCTGATGGTGCTGTTCGCCACCCTGGTCCTGGTGCAGCTGCTGGTCGGCGACCGGATGCAGCAGCGCCAGCAGATCCACGCGGACCGGATCGAGCAGGCCTTCGCGGCCAACGGCGCGGTCCTGCAGAACATGACCGACGCCGAGACCGGCGTACGCGGCTTCCAGCTGACCGGGGACAAGGCCTTCCTGGCGCCGTACGACTCGGGCCGGGTGGGCGCATTCGTCGCCTTCGACAAGCTGGCCGACCTGGCCGACCTGACCGCCGACCCGGACGTCCGGGCGCAACTGGCGGCGCAACGTCAGGCGGCGGTGCACTGGCTCTACGCGTACGCGGTCCCCATCGTCAACGCCGGGGTGGCCGGCGCCGACGACGCTCGCGCCTCCCGTGGCCGGCAGATGTTCGACGTCGTGCGCGCCGCCAACGCGCGGGTCGACGCGGCCGTCCGGGCCGAGCAGCGCCGCGTGACCGCCGCCGACCGCCGGCACGCCCGCGAGGCCCAGCTGCTGTTCGGCAGCCTGGCGGTGGCGTTCCTGGCGATGGCCATGCTGCTCGCCCGGGTGCATCAACGTCAGCTGCTGGCGCCTCTGGAGAACATCCGGCAGACGTTGCTGCGGCTGGCCGCGGGCGACCACTCGGCCCGGGCCACGGTCACCGGGCACGACGAGATGCGGCGGGTCATCGGCACCCTCAACGAGCTGGCCGCCGAGACCGAGCGCCTGCTCGCCGCCGAGCAGGCCCGGACCGTCCGGACCGAGCTGCGGCAGGCGGTGGCGGGAGCCTTCCGGTCCGGCGACGGCGTGCCCGGCGGCGACGTGGCCGGCGGCGGCGTGGCCGGCGGCGACGTGGCCGGCGTCGGGGCCCGGATCGCCGGCCTGATCGGGGCCGCCCTGCACGCCGACGTCCTGCACGGCCGGATCGCGCTGGGCGCCGACGACATCACGATCAACTGGCCCGAGGGGGCGCGCGCCCGCGGACGAGGCCGCCACCGTCGCCCTCGACTTCGACGGGGGACACCTCGCCGTGTGCCGCGGCGCGGAGTGGACGGCGGACGAGCGCCGGCTGCTCGGCGGCCTGGCCCGGGAGATCGAGTACGCGGCCGGGCAGCGGCGCGTCGCCCACAGCCAGGCCCGGCTGATCAGCGAGCTGCGGGCGCTGGACGAGCGCAAGGACGCGTTCGTGGCGACCGTGACGCACGAGCTGCGCACCCCGCTGACCAGCATCCTGGGTTACATCGAGATGCTCGCCGACGGCGACGGCGGACCGCTGTCGCGTTTGCAGCAGCGGGGGGTGTCGGCCATCGCCCGCAACGCGCTGCGCCTGCAGGAGACCGTCGGCGACCTGCTGCTGCTGGACCGGTCGAACGGCCGGGTGGGCATGGTCGCGGAGGCCGTCGACCTGACCGGCGTCCTCAGCGAGGTGCACGCCGAGCTGGACGCGGCCGCCCAGGCCAAGGACGTGACGCTGACCGTGGAAGCGCACCCGGTGTGGGTCACCGGGGACCGTTGCCAGCTGCAGCGGGCGATCCGCAACCTGGTGGAGAACGCGGTCAAGTTCACCGGCGCCGGCGGCACGGTGGCGTGCCGGCTCGGGCCGCACGACGGATCGGCCCTCTTCGTGGTGACCGACACGGGCATCGGCATCCCCGCTGAGGACGTGCCCGGGCTGTTCACGCCCTTTCACCGCGCCGCCAACGCGATGGAGCAGGCGGTCCAGGGATCCGGCCTGGGCCTGGCCATCGTGCACAACATCGTCACCGACCACGGCGGCACGGTCCAGGCATCCTCCCGGGTCGACGAGGGCAGCACGTTCACCGTTACCCTGCCCGGCGTGCCCGCCCCGATACCCGCCCCGATACCCGTCCCTTCTCCGAGTCCGTAGTGTCGCCCCCTGCGAGCCGAATTCACCCGCTCCTGCGGGTGTCGGCCGAACGGGCGTGCCAGCTCGGCCGGACGGACATACCGCCTGGCGGTTACACTCCGCGGTCTCCAGCGGGCGGCCCGAGGGCTCGCATCGGACCTCTACGCTTCAGGAGGTTCACAGCTGATTCGCACCGGAAACGAAGCCCACACAAAGACGATGGCGGCATGATGCAGGCGCATTCCGAGGATTCACCCGGCACATGGCGTTCCCGGCCTCCGCTTTCGCGGAACGCCGTCGCCCGCATCGTTCAGATCGCCGGCCTGTTCGACGTCGTCACCGTCATCCTGCCACCGCAGCACGGCCGGTTGGCGGAACTGGCGCAGTTCCTTCCGATGGCGGGCATCCTGTCCGCCCGCGCCGCCGCCGCCGTTGCCGGACTGCTGCTCATCTATCTCGGCGCCGGGTTGCGCCGGGGCAAGCGGCGGGCCTGGCAGGTGGCCGTCGGGCTGGCCGCGGCGCTGGTCGTGCTGCACCTGGCGAAGGGTCTGGACGCGGGCGCGGCCCTGGTGTCGGCGGCGCTGCTCGTCCTGCTCGTCGTGGACCGGGGCCGATTCCACGCCGATGCGGATCCGCGGAGCCGGTGGCGGGCCGGAGCGGCGCTGATCGGCTTCGCCGCGGCCGGGTTCGTGCTCGGCTTCCTGGAGATCGCCATCCGCGCGAACCGGCTCGTCGGCCACCCGGGCGTCGTCGCCTGGGCCCAGGAGGCGGCGCTGGGACTGATCGGGCTGGACGGACCGGTCCACTTCAAGTACGACTTCGGCGCCGACGCGGTCACCTTCACCACCGGCGCGTTCGGGCTGCTCGCGGTGGGAGCCGCCGTGGTGCTGCTGCTGCGGCCGGGCACCCGGGTGCCCCGGCAGACGCCGGACGACGAGGAGCGGCTGCGCGAGCTGCTGGACCGGCACGGTGACGCGGACTCCCTCGGGTACTTCGCGCTGCGCGCCGACAAGTCGCTGATGTGGTCGCCGTCCGGGCGGGCGGCGGTCGCGTACCGGGTGATCAACGGGGTCAGCCTGGCCGCCGGCGACCCGATCGGCGCGCCCGCCGCGTGGCCCGAGGCGATCGTCGCCTGGTTGGCCGACGGCACCCGCCACGGCTGGACCCCCGCCGTCCTGGCGTGTGGGAACGCCGGCGGGAAGGCGTACCGGAAAGCGGGTCTGGACGTGATCGAGCTGGGCGACGAGGCGATCCTCGACGTCCCGGCGTTCGCCCTCGACGGCCGGCCGATGCGCGGCGTCCGGCAGGCCGTCAACCGGATGCGCCGAGCCGGCTACACCTGCCGGGTGGTGCGCCGGCGCGACCTCACGCCGGCGGAACTGGCCGAGGCGCTGCACGCCGCCGACGTCTTCCGGGAGGGCCACACCGAGCGCGGGTTCTCGATGGCGCTGTCCCGGCTCGGCGACGCCCGCGACGGCGACTGCGTCCTGGTGCTGGGCCGCGACGCCGACGGAAAGCTGCGCGGGCTGCTGCAGTTCGTGCCGTGGGGGGCGCACGGGCTGTCGCTGGACCTGATGCGCGGCGACCGGGAGGCCGCCAACGGCCTGACCGAGCTGATGGTGGTGTCCGCGGTGGAGGCGGCGCCGGCGCTCGGTGTGACCCGGGTGTCGCTGAACTTCGCGGTGCTGCGGTCGGTGTTCGCCCGGGCGGAGGAGCTCGGCGCCGGCCCGGTGCTGCGGCTCTGGCACCGGATGCTCAAGGCGGCGTCGCGGCTGTGGCAGATCGAGTCGCTGTACCGGGCCAACGCCAAGTACCAGCCGGTCTGGCAGCCGCGCTACCTGTGCTTCCCGACGGCCCGGGACCTGCCGCGGATCGCCGTCGCGGTGCTCAGCGCGGAAGCGTTCCTGCCGGGCGGGCGTACGGCCGCACCCGCCGCCGCCGATCGGGTCACGGTGTGAGCCTCACCGGAATCACGCTGATCGTGCTGGCCTTCCTGGCCCTGGCGGTCGTCGCGGCGCTCACCGTCCTCGGGTGGCGGCGCTTCGGGGCCGCGCGGTACGTCGTCCGCGCCGGTGGCATCCTGCTGGTCCAGGCGCTGCTGATCGCCTCGATCGGGCTGGTCGTGAACCGGTCGGAAGGGTTCTACCCCTCGTGGGCGGCACTGTCCGGGAACGCCGGCACCACCGCCGCTCAGCAGGACCGCGCCGTCGGCCGGCTCGACGGCGAACTGGCCGGCGGCGCCGTCACCTGGCGTCCCACCGGAGCCGGGGCGTGGCACCTGGCCGGCCGGGCGGCGTTGTCCGTGCCGTCCGGGTACGAGGCGCCGGCGTCGGCGTCGCTGAGCTATCCCGTCGTCGTGGAGCTGCGGCCGCCCGGCCGGACGGCGGCGCCGGGCGCGGTCACCGTCATCCTTCCGGTGACGGCGAAGACGACGGTCAAGTCCCTGGCGTCGCTGCCGGCCGAGTTGGCGGGGGACGTCCGGGTCGGCGCCGGGGGATGGGCGGTGGTGGCGCCGGTGTCGCTCGCCGCGCTGGCGGAGGGGCTGGCCCGCACCGCGCCGCAGCGGTACGTGGCCGTCGCCCTGGTCGGCGGCGCGCTCCCGGCCGGTGCGGCGGTCACCCCTCGATCCACTTTCGCGCCGGCGGGCGCGCGCACCCGTCGTGGGGCCAGTCCGGCCGCGCCCGGCCGGGCCCACTCCCGCCGGTCGCCGCGCACGCCGCGGCCCCGGTCCAGCGGCGCGGCGCCCGGCGGAGCGTTCGCCGTGCGGACCGAGCCCGGCTGGCCGGCCGCCGTCACCTGGGCCGCCGGTCTGACGGCAGCGCCCCTGGCCGCGCCGGTCGTTCTGCCGAGGGCGCCGCGGTCATGAGCATCGACGGCGTGGGGATCCTCCTGCTGGGCGTGGCCTACGTGGTCGCCGCCGCGATCGCCCTCGCGGTGACCTGGGACCGGTCCCGCTGGGTGCTCCGTTCCACCCTGGCCACCCTGTCGGCGCTGGTCCTGGTGACCACGGCGCTGCTCGCGCTGAACCGGATCACCGAGACGTACACGTCGTGGTCGGCGCTCGCCGGAACGTCCGCCCCGGCCGGCGACGACACCGGCTCGGCCGGGTCGGGTGGCTCGGACCCGGCCGGCCCGGCTCCCGGCGCCCCGTCGGTCGCCGGGCGGTCGTCGGTGATCCAGGTGGACGTCAAGGGACCGCTCAGCGGCATGAACCTGCCCATGTTCGTCTACCTGCCGGCCGTCTACGCGCAACAGCCCCGCACGAGGTTCCCGGTGATCGAGGCGACCGACGGCTTCCCCGGCTCCCCGCACACCTGGATCACCCGGCTCGGCCTGCAGGCCAACCTGGACCGGGAGATCGGCGCCGGGCGGATGGCGCCGGCCGTGGTGCTGCTGCCTTACCAGACCCCGGACCAGCTCCGCGACACCGAGTGCACCGACCTGCTGCACGGCGCGAAGGCCGAGACGTACCTGACCCGGGACGTCCCCGCGTACGCCGAGGCGCACTTCCACATCCGGTCCGACCGGGCCGGCTGGGGCCTGATCGGCTACTCGGCGGGCGGGTTCTGCTCGGTCAACCTGGCCCTGAAGCACCCGGCCCGGTACGCCGCCGGTGCGTCCCTGTCCGGCTACGGCGAGCCGGGCATCAGCGTCGGGGACGGCTCCGAGCACACCACCAACAACGATGACTGGCGCCTGACCCACCTGCCGCTGCCGACCGTGTCGCTGTACCTCGCGTTCGCCGTCGACGACTCGGCGACCATGCGGGAGTCCCTCCGGCTGGCGGCCCGGGCGCGTTTCCCGATCCAGGTCACCACGGCCGTGGTCGCCCACGGCGGCCACACCATGGTCGCCTGGAAGGCCATGGAACCGGCCGCCTTCGACTGGCTCTCCGCACACCTCGCCCGGCCGCAGCCGTAGACCGGCCGCACCTGGGAATCTCCTCGGAACGCATCCCATCGGCCGCGTCGGAGTGGTAGATCCGGTGGGGCTGTCGCATGCTGGCGACGGCGGACTCGGGTGAGGCGGATGGGTATGCGGCGAAGGATCATGGCGGTGCTCTCGGTGATGGCGCTGGCCGGGTGCAGCCCGGCCGCGGCGCACCCGCAGGCGCCACCGACGCCGATGCTGACCGGCTCGCGCGCCCCCGGCGGGCCGCCGGTCGTGGTCACGCTGGGGGACTCGGTCCCGGCGGGCACCAGTTGCGACTGCGATCCGTTCCCGGACCTGTACGCCCGGGACCTGCGGCCGCCGGGCGTGTCGGTGAACGATTCCCAGCCCGGTTTCACCTCGGCCGACGTCCGCGGTCAGCTGGGTGACCGCACGGTGCGCGCCGCCCTGGACGACGCCTCGATCGTGCTGATCATGATCGGGGCCAACGACGTGGCCGACGCCTTCGACCACGACAACACCGACACGGCCGGCTTCCAGGACGCCGCGGACACGGTCGAGCAGAACGTCGACGCCATCGTCACCACGATCCGCGGCGACCGCACCCCCGCACCGGTCGTGCTCGTCCTGGGCTACTGGAACGTGGTCAAGGACGGCGCGGTCGGCCTGGCCGAGTACGGCGCGGCCGGCGAGAAGTCGGCGGTCCAGGCCACCCGGATCACCAACGCCGCCCTGCGCCAGGCGGCGACCGACTCCGGCGCCCATTACGTGACGACCACCCCGGTCTTCAAGGGCGACAGTCGCGACCAGGACCCGACGGCCCTGCTGGCCGCCGACGGCGACCACCCGAACGCGGCCGGGCACATGGCCATCGCCCAGGCCGTTTACGCCGCCCAGCCGGCCCCGTATTCGCCGGTGTCCGGCGCCTCACCCTCGAGCTCAGCTTGATCCTCAACCTCAACCTGAGGTCGAGGCCGGCGTACCTTCATCATCGCCGGGCCGGACGCGGCCGGAGCGGGGCCGTCAGTTCGTGACGCCGGTGGGGGCCGTCAGGGCGTCGCGGACCACGGGGAAGAGGTCGCCCCAGCACTGGGCGATCTTGCCGCCGGCGAAGCGGTAGATGACCAGCTCCTGCGTGCTGACTCGCCGGCCGGTGGGGGCGATGCCGTCGAAGGGGCCGGTGTGCGTCCCGCGACCGATCAATCGCGCGGCGAGCGTGTCGTTCTCGATCACCACGTCCTGCACGTCCCAGTGGTAGTCGGGGAAGGCCGCGGTCACCACCTTCAGCCGGTCGATGTAGGCGGCCAGTCCGTCGACCGCCCCCGACCCGGCGACCTGCTCGGCGACGAACTCGCCCAGCTCGTCGAAACGATGCTCGTTGCATCGGGTGAGGTAGCGCTCGTAGACGACGGCCACGCCGGCGCGTTCGGGTCCCATCCGGCCATGATCACACGGCACGATGCCGGTCGCGATCCGCGGCGGGTCAGGATTCGGTGAGGGCGCGCCAGACGACGTCGGCGGTGAACGGGGTCGCGGTCAGCCGGATGCCGGTGGCGTCACGCAGGGCGTTGGCCAGGGCGGGCGCGACCGGATTGAACGGGCTTTCGCTCATCGACTTGGCGCCCAGCGGGCCGATCGCGTCGACCGTGTCGGCGAAGTGCACCTCGGTCGGCGGGATGTCGGCGAAGGTGGGCAGGTGGTACTGGCGGAAGCCGGTCGTGGTCACCGCCCCCGACGGGTCGATGTCGACATGTTCGGCCAGGGCCGCGCCCAGGGCCTGGGCCACGCCGCCCTCGATCTGGCCGCGCAGCTGCAGCCGGTTCATCACCGTGCCCGCGTCGGCGCTGTGCACGCTGCGCAGGATGCGTACGGCCCCGGTCAGTGGATCGACCGCGACGGCGAACCACTGCGCGTTGAACGCCACCGACCGCGGGCTCCCGGCCCAGTGCCCCGACGCCGTCAGCGGCTTCCCGGCCCGGACGGCGATCTCCGTCAGCGCCGCCGCGTCCCGGGGCACGCCGGAGCCGGTCCGGGCGCCGATGGCGGCCGCCAGCCCCCGGGCCGCGTCGAGGACCGCCCGGCCGGCCACCACCACGCCGGTGGAGCCGAACGCGCCGGTGTCGTGCCGGACGACGTCGGTGTCGGACTGCCGGACGCTGATCCGGTCCACCGTGGTTCCCAGGGCGTCGGCGGCGATCTGGGCGTGCACCGTGGTGCTGCCGTTGCCGAACTCGGCCGTGCCCACCGCGATCTCGAACGTCCCGTCCGGCAGCAGCGTCGCCACCGCGTCGGCGAAGTGGCCGCCGGGGGGCCCGGCGGCGATCATCGCCACCGCCATGCCGTGCCCGGTCAGCCAGCCGTCCGGGGCCGCGGGCAACGGGTCGGCCGCCGCCCGCCGGATCACGGCGAGGCACTGGTCCAGTCCGTACGACGCGATCGACAGGTCCTCGACGTGGTCACCCGGCGCTTCCAGGGGGTCGCCGTCGCGGACGACGTTGCGCTCGCGCAGCCGCACCGGATCGAGGCCGAGCCGCCGGGCCAGCTCGTCCAGCGCGGACTCGAGCGCGAACGTCACCTGGCCCAGCCCGTACCCGCGGAACGCGCCGGCGGGCACCGTGTTGGTGTAGACGGTCCGCGCGTCGGTGCGCTTGTTCGGGCAGCGGTACACCGCGAGGGACTCGTGGCAGCCGTGGAACATCACCGACGGGCCGTGATTGCCGTACGCCCCGGTGTCCACGACCACGTCGAGCTGCAGCGCGGTGAGCGTCCCGTCGGCCCGGGCCCCGGCCTTGACGCCGACGGTGAACGGGTGCCGGGTGGTCGCGGCGGTGAACTGCTCGGCCCGGGTGAACTCCCACTTCACCGGCCGGCCGAGGCGCAGCACGGCCAGCGTCACCAGGTCCTCGGTGAGCATCTCCTGCTTGCCGCCGAAACCGCCGCCGACCCGCCCGGTCACCACCCGGATGCGCGATTCGGGCAGGTCGAACAGGTCGGCCAGGGCGCGGCGGGTCAGGAACGGCGTCTGCGAGCTGGTCCGGATCACCACCCGCCCGTCCTCGTCGAGCCACCCGAGGCAGCCGTGCGTCTCCAGGGCGGCGTGCTGCACGCGAGCCGTCCGGAACGTCGCTTCGAACACGGCGTCGGCCGCGGCCAGACCGGCGGCGACGTCCCCGATGGCGGCGTGCAGCGAGGCGACCTCGTTCCCGCCCGGGTGCAGCGCCGGCGCGGACGGCGCGAGGGCCGCGTCCACGGAGACCACGGCCGGCAGCACCTCCCAGGTCACCGTCAGCTGCCGTACGCCCTCCTCCGCCGCCGCCTCGGTGTCGGCGACGACCGCGGCGACCCGCTGGCCCACGTGCCGCACGATGTCGTCCAGCAGCCGGGTGTCCGCCGGGTCCTCGGCCGGGTTCTCGTGCCGGGCGGTGGAGAACAGCTTGTCCGGCGCGTCCTTGTGGGTCAGGACCGCCTGCACGCCCGGTACGGCCAGGGCCGCCGCCGTGTCGATGTCCACCACCCGGGCGTGCGCGTGCGGCGAGCGCAGCACCTTCAGATGCAGCAGACCGGGCACCTCGAGGTCGAACGTGTACCGGGCGGTTCCGGTCACCACCTGCGGCCCGGCCGGCGCGCCCAGCCCGGCGCCGACGGCCGCGCCCGGCGCCGGGTCGTCCACGGTGCGCACCCCGGCGACGGCGTCGGCGATGGCCCGGTACCCGGTGCACCGGCACAGGTTGCCCTTGAACGTCCGCGGCAGGTCGGTCAGGTGGCGCTCGGTCAGCGCCGCGGTCGTCATGATGTACCCGGCCGTGCAGAAGCCGCACTGGAAGCCCTGCGCGTCCAGGAACCGCTGCTGGACCGGGTGCAGCCCGCCCTCGGGCGCCAGCCCCTCGATGGTGGTCACCGTACGGCCGTCGGCGCGGAACGCCGGGTACACGCAACTGTGCACCGGCGTCCCGTCGACGTGCACCGTGCAGGCGCCGCAGTCGCCGGTGTCGCAGCCCTTCTTGACCCCGAAGCAGCCCTGTTCCCGCAGGTACGTCCGGAGGCACTGGCCGGGCCGGGGTGCGTCCGGGTGGTCGGCGCCGTTGATCCGCACGCTCATGCCCGCCCCCGCCCCGCGGCCGGCCGGCCGTTCGCCGCCGTGGTCCCGTTCATGCGTCCAGCTCCTGCCGGATCTCCTCCGCGTACGCCCGGGTCAGGTGCCGCCGCCAGCCGGGGGAGCCGTGCACGTCGGTGACGTACGCGGTGTCGGGGATGCCGTTGGTCAGTGCCGTCTGCAGCGTCTCGGCGCCCGGCACGCACGCGAAGCGCAGCTGGTACGGCCGCCACGTCGCCGCGGTCACGGTCAGCACGAACGCGCCGGCCGGGTCGCGGCGCCCGGCCAGCAGCACCGCCGACCGGCCGTGGGCGAACAGCGACGCCCGCCGGTGCGTGCTGACCCCGGTGAGCGCGCGGGCCGGCAGCCGGACCGACCGCAGCATCTCCCCACCGGACAGCACGTTGGTGCCGTCGCCGGTGACGAACCCGGCCGCCGGGACGCGGCGGGCCGAGCCGTCCGGCCGCAGGATCACGCACTCGCCGTCCAGGGCGGCGGTCAGCGTGATCATCGGCCCGGCCGGCAGGGACGCGCACAGGTTGCCGCCGACGGTGGCCACGTTCCAGATCTTGAAGGACGCCAGGAAGGCGTGGCAGCAGCCACGGGCGATGCCGTGGAAGGCGGTGAACTGCGGTGCGTCGCCGTAACCGAACAGCTCGGCGACGGTGCAGGTGGCGGCGATCTCCAGCCCGTCGTCCCCGGCGGTCAGCGGCGGCCAGCCGGCCGACGGCAGGTCGAGCAGCCGGCGGACCTGCGGCCGGGGCTCACCGAACAGCGCGGTGCCGCCGGCCAGCCACGCGTCCCCGGGGCGCCACAGGCCGGGCGCGGCCGGGTGCACCACCTCGACGACGGTGTTCAGGTCCATTTCCCGCACGCTACGCGCGGTGTGTTTCGGCAACGCGACGAACGGGCCGTCACCAGCCGAAGAGGGCGGCGACGCCGAGGACGGTCAGCGCCCAGACGGCGTACAGCAGCAGGGGCCGGGACGGCACGGCGAGGTCGGGCGGCGCCGGGGTGTGCGGGCCGTCGAGGGCCTGCCGGCGGGCGTCGCGCAGGCCGGCGACGAGCTGGTCGGCGGTCCGCTGAGCCACCCAGGGCGGCCACGGCTTCGGCGCGTCGACGGCCAGCACGATGTCACCGGTGGTGAGGATGACGGTGCCGTCGTCGTCGTGCAGGGCGGCGCTGTCCAGTGTCCACATCGCCCGTTCCCGGCCGCGGAACGTGACGGCCACCACCCCGCCGACGTCCCAGCGCAGCCGGGGCCGCAACTGGCTTCGCCAGCCGAACTCGTACGCGACCGCGGCCACCACCGCGATCACGGCGACGCGCACCCGGTCCGGCCACGGCGCGAACACCTCGAGCACCTCGCCGGCGGCCGCCGTGCTGCCCACCCCGACGGCGACCGCCTCGAACCAGCGCCGGACCGGGGCCACCCGGTGCTCGCGGACCTCCTCCGGACCGGCGTCCCGGTCGGCGGCGGTGAGGTGGCCGGGCTCGGCCACCTGCTCCTCGTCGTCGGCGATCTCCAGCGGCAGGTGGTGGACGGCGTCGTACGGAACCTCGATGACGTCGCCGACCGGCGCCACCGGCACCCGGACCCGCCCGGCCACCTCGACCGCGCACCAGTGGCCCGGGCGCGGCTCGCCGTAGAGCAGGGCGGGCTGGGTCGACGGGTCGTCGGCCGGGTCGTGCAGCGGCGGCGGCCCGGACTCGTCGACGCTGATGCCGAACTCGACCGCGGTCCGGCCGTCGCCCTCCGGCACGAGCACATGGACGTAGCCGTAGTCGTCGACGACCCGCACCGTCCGTACGGGCTGGGGTTTGCGGAAGAGCGCCCGCAGCTCGTGCCGGCGTTGCCCGGTACGGGCCAGCAGCGCCACCCCGGCCCCGGCGGCCAGGGCGGCGTACGCGTCGTCGCGGAGGACGACCAGCGTGACCGCGCCGGCCAGCAGGGCCGCCCCCAGGGCCGGCAGGGGCACCCCGACCGGCGGCAGCGCGGCCGGCGCGGGCACGGGGCGGCGCGGCGAGAGCTGCTCGAACGGGTCAGCGTCGAGCCCGGCGACGAACCAGGCCACCGCGGAATACCCCCAGGGCAGCACGACCAGCGGCCCGAAGCCCGCCCCGGCCCGGTCGGCGCCCAGCCAGATCAGCGCGCAGGCGACGGTGGCCCAGAATGCGGCCCAGCGGTGCAGGTACACCATCACCGCCGGGGCCAGCAGGGCGCCGAACGCGACCCCGAACGACAGCTGCGGCCGGGTCTGCACCGCGACGACGAACACCACCGCGGCGGCCAGCGGCACCAGGTGCTCGACCCGCCGGATCCTCATGCCTTACATGGTGGCGGCCGTGGGGCCGTTCAGGTGGTGAATCCGCTGGTCAGTCGCGTCTCCACCGCCGCATGGACCTCCTCCGCTCACTCCCGCACCGGCGTACGCCCGGTCGGGCAGCGGCGATTGACTGAACCCGGACCGATCAGTGGTGACCGGTGCGCCGGCGGGTGCTCGTCCAGGTGCGGCTGGTCAGTTCGGCGATCTTCCGCTGCCCGAGCAGGTTCGGGTGAAAGTAGTCCACGCTGACCATGTCCAGGGTGAACTGCGCCCGGTGGACCGCGCCGCCGTCCCAGCGGCAGGTCTGCCTGTATCGGTGGCAGGCCTGGCGCAACGCGGCGTCGAAGGCGTCGACGCGGTCCGCGACTTCCCGGCGACGCCGGAGGTCCGCCGGCGCGGCGGAGTCCGGGCGCGTCATCAGCGACGGGCACTCGTTCGACCGCCAGGCGGCCAGGGCGAGCAAATTGCGGTGGCCGATCTCCCACAGGTGGTACAGGTCCGGGATGCTGACCACCTGGATCTGCGCCTTCGGCAGCTTCTCCCGGAGAAGGCCGAGGGCGTCGCCGAGGCGGCTGCGGTACGTGCGGGCGCTGGTCATCGGCCAGCGGCAGGCGTCGTTGGCGCCGATCAGGATCGTGATGTATTGGGCGCGCACCGCGACGGCCTGTTCGGCCTGGTGATACAGCATCTCGGAACCGGCGCCGGGCTGGGCGAAGTTCTCCCGCGTGAAGCCGGCCGCCGGGTACGCCGTCTGCAGACGCCGGTAGTGGCTGTCGACGGCCGGGTTGGTCCCGGTGGCCCAACCGTTGTCCTCGCAGTACCAGAAGGCCGTGCAGGTGGTGGCGGCCGTGGTCAGGGAGTCGCCAAGGGCGACGATGACGGCGGGCACCCCGGCCGGCGGGTGACCGCCGGGCGGCGACGGGTCCGGCGCTGGCTGGTGAGCCAGGACGGCCGTCAGCAGAACGGCCACGCCGGCGATGGGCAACAATCGCATCGAGGTCCTCCTCGTCCGCGGTTACCGGTCCAGCATGGGCGGCCCCGGACGGGTGGGCATGACGCATGTTTCCGCTACTCGGCCGGCGGCTCCGAGGCGGCGCGCGATCGGTATTCGCTGACCTCGTCGGGGCGGATGAGGCCGTCCTCTATGGCCCGGGCGAGCAGGGCGGCCTTGGTGGGACCGGCTCGGCCGGCGTCGGCGTACTTGACCCGGGCACGGTTGATGTACTGGCTGACGGTGTGGACGGACAGGCCCATCCGTACGGCCACTGACTGCTTGGTCATCCCCTGGAACCACCAGCGCAGCGCCGTCCGTTCCTGGGCCGACAGCCGGGGCCGATCGGCGCTGTCGTCGGCCAGCATCGCCCCGGCCGCCGACGGTGTGACGTAGGGCCGGTCGGCGGCCGCAGCCCGGATGGTCTCGACGAAGTGCGCGCCGCCCTCGGACTTGTTCAGGAACGCGTACGCACCGGCGGCCATCGCCTCGAGCACATGCTTCTCATGGGAATCATTGGAGAACACCACGACGCGGTGGCCGGCGGCGCACAGCCCGGGTATTCGATCGAGCGCGTTGGACGTCTTCAGCTCCAGGTCCAGCACCAGGACGTCGGCGGTGGCACCCGGCCCGGTGAGCACGTCGTCGACCGTGGCCGCCGCCTGGACGAGTTCCACCGCGGCCCGGCCGGCCGCCAGCCAACCCCGGACGCCTTCGTGCACCACCGGGTGGTCGTCCACCACAGCTATCCGGACCGGGGCCAGATGCTCTCGAGCCACAGACCACCCCTCTCATCGTCGATCTGCACCTCCGCAGTGCCGCCGAGGTGTCCCGTCGACAGCACGCCGTCGACCACCACGCCCACGGTCACCTCCTCGGCCGTGGTCACGACCGTGACCCGCGCCCAGGACCGGGCCGTCGCCAGCAGCCGCGCCGGCGCCTGGGTCAGCGTCCGGCGAGCCTCCAGGGTCAGCAGCGGGAGGGTTCCCACCGTGACCAGATCGACCGCGACCCCACGCCGGCCGGCCACGTCGGCGCAGGCGCGCAGCTCGTGGAGGAGCCGGTCGGTGACGTCGTCGCGCTCGGCCAGCAGCCGACGGAGCTTGGCCGCCTCGACCGACGCCCGATGCCGGGTGGCCGCGGCGGCCGGATCGGCGCGGCCGTCGGCCAGTTCAGCGAGCAGTCCGGCGGCGTCCGCGCCGAAGTCGGTGTACCGGCGGCGCCGGTCGGCATGGACGGCGTTGGCGGCCGCCCGCGCGGCCAGTGCGCGGTTCTGCCGTTGCACCGAGAGGGCGGCCCGGTCGCCGTGACGCTGGAGGAATCGCAGCCCCACGACGAAGACGATCTGGAGCGTCGTGATCGCGTAGCCTGCTGCGAGCCACTGTGCGAGGCGCTGCCCGTCGAGCGGAGCCAGCACCTCCAAGGCCCCGAGTTCAGCGAGGAGATTGCCGGCGAACAGGGCGAGCAGAAGGCGACGGCGGTCGTGCCAGAACACCAGGATGCCGATCCACCCGGAGACTCCCACCGCCCAGTCGGCGTTGCCGAACACGAGACGCCACACCTCGACGCCGGGCCCGGTGCAGACGGCCACGTTGAGGGCGACGCCGGCCAGCAGGACGGCGGCCGCCGGACCGGTGAACCACGGCCGGGCGGGACGGTCCCGCAGCACCTGGTATGCCGCCCACGCGCCGATCACGCTGTACGCCCACCACAGCCCCGCCGACAGCGGTCCGCCAGTCCCGGGCCGGTAATCGCCGAAGTGGACGATGACTCCGGCCAGGTCGTTGAGCACGTGCCAGAGAGCGGCGACGGTGAGCGCCGCGTACAGCGCTCCCCGCTCGAAGTGCGCGGCGACGGACGTCGGCAACGGCTCGGTGGCCGGTTCGGCCGGCCACTGCAACGTCCACAGGCATCCCGCGCCGGCCACACTCTCCATCCGCGCCCGGCCACCGACCGCCTCGACCGCGCCGACGATCGATTCCCGGATCCCGAATCCGCGACCAGGAACGACGCCGGGCTCGACGCCGCGACCGCGATCGTCGACCCGGAGGGTGATGGTGTCGCCGGTCTGGTGGAGCGTCAGCGTGACCTCATCCGTGCCCGAGTGCCGGGCGGCGTTGGCGACGGCTTCCGCGGCGGCGTCACTGAGAGCGCGGACGACATCTGGCGGCGCGCGGCACGGTGTCGGATCGAACGTGATCCGCAACTGGCCCCGGTGGCGGGTGAGGAGGTCGACCAGGTAGCGGTCCAGCCGTTGGAGATCGGGGACGTGCCGCTCCCGGTCGGCCATCGCCCGCAGAACCCGCAGATCGTCCGCTGCCCAGCGGCGGACCGTGGACGACGACCCGGCTACCGCGCCGGCCCCGATCATGGTGAGGGTGGCGAGAGCGGTGCCGTGGATGGTCCGAAGAGCCGCCCGTTCCTCGGCTCGCCGGGTGGCGTCCACCTCGGCGGCGAACGCGAGTTCCTCTTCGGCGGCGAACTGGCGGTCCGCGCTCACCGCGGCTCGGCGGATGTGCCACATGACCGTGACCATCACCGCGACCTGGATGGCGCAGATCCACGCCTGGGCGAAGCCGGCGTGCAGTTGGCCGGCCAGGTTCGCGCCGGTGACATAGCACCCGGTCACGACGGCGCCCAGGGCGATCGACGGCGCGGGTGGCAGAGCCAGCGCGATGGCGAGAAGAGTACAGGCGGTGAGCGGAGCGACCCAGGTCGATCCGCTCTCCACGGTGGCCGGCGGGACGAGCCGTCCGAGGCTGAGGCTGAGGACTGCGGTGACCACAGTGTCCCCGGCGACGACCGGGGCGGACAGACCGCGCCGGAGCACGACGGCCGAGAACACGGCCGTCCATCCGGTCAGGACGATCATCGCGACGGCGAATGCGGCGGAATCCTCCGGCCGGGCCAGGTCGCCCCCGACGACCAGCGCTATCAGCAGCACGGTGGCGTGCGTCCAGACCGCCAGCCGTGCCGTGGTGTGCCGCAGGGTCGCCTCGGCCACGCGGGGCCCGGATCCCCGGCCATGTGCGATCACGTCTCCCGCCGTTGTGCGCGGTGATATCCGTCGATGGTAAGCCGCCGGACGCTCGCGGGCCCTGTCCCTCGAACGGGGGTCGTGCCCGTCGGGCACAACAGTGCGACGGTGAGATCGGACGCGCCCGGGCATCATCCGCGCCCTGCCGGGTCCGGCCCGTCCGCGTCGGCGCAAGGGGGAGGACATGGAGGTCCTGCGCGACCCGCACTGGTTCCAGGGCCGGTACTGGCTCCAGGCGGAGCTGGGCCGGGGGCAACTCGGTGTCGTCTACCTCGCGGCTGTGCTGAAGCCCCGGCGGGAGCACGTCGCCGTCAAGCGGATCACCGCGCCGCACGCGGCCGGCGTCGATCAGTCGGCGGCGATCCTGCGCGAGGCCCGAGCGGCTCGGGCAGCGCACGCTCCGTACGTCGGCCGCCTGCTGAGTTTCGAGATCTTCGGCGACGATCCCTACCTGGTCACCGAGTACGTGCCCGGCGTGACCCTGGCCGCCGCGCTGGCCGGCGGGCCCCTCCCGGCCGGGACCGTACGCGTGCTCGGTGCCGCGCTCGCCACCGCCCTGACCCACCTGCACCACGGATCCCTGGTCCACCGGGACCTGAAACCGGCCAACATCCTGCTGACCGCGGACGGGCCCGTCGTCATCGACTTCGGCATCGCCCGGCTCGCGGCCGGCACCCGCCACGACCTCGCTGGGACGCCGGGCTACATGGCGCCCGAGCAGTACGAGACGTACGACGTCGGTCCGCCCTGCGACGTCTTCGCGCTGGGCGCGGTGCTGGCCCACGGCCTGACCGGGCGGCCGCCGTTCGGTGACGGCGACGACGTGGACAAGCAGCAGCGTGCCCGGCGCGGCGGGTACGACCGCACCGGCCTTCCGGAATCATGGCGGGAGCTGATCGCGGACTGCCTGAACCCGCGGCCGGGAGGCCGGCCGGACGCGTATCAGGTGCTGCAACGCCTGGATGTGCAGGACCTGCCGGACCGGCTGCAGCGTCCCTGGCTGCCGTCCCGGGTCGAGCAGGCCGTCACCGGCCGGGCCGGGCAGTCAGCGGCGTTGCTGACCCATGCCGGCCGGTCCGGCCCGCCGAACGGCGCCGGCCGGCTGGTCCCGCCCACCGCCACCATGCCGGCACCGGCACCGGCACCGGTGCCGATGCCGATGCCGCCCTCCCGGCGCGGCGGGGCGATCGCGGCCCTCGCCGCCGCGGTCGTGGCCGCGGTCGCCCTGGCCTACTGGGTCCAGGCCCGGGGCCCGGACGCCACCGCCTCCCCGTCGCCGGTGGCGTCATCGCGGGCCCGGTCATCGCCGGCCCGGTCATCGCCGGCCGCGGCGTCGCAGAGTCCCGTGCCCGACCACGACTCCGCCAAGTGCGCGTATGACGGGCGGAAGGCGAATTTGCCCTACCGGTGCCCGGTCTCGTGGGGACGTCCCAACGCGGATCACATCCCGCAGATCCCCGTGTTCGCGGCGGCGCGATCCGGTCAGCCCGTGGGCGTCCTGCTGATGACGACCGGTACGCAGTACTTCCGGTGCCAGAAGCGGGGTGAGCCGTTCGCGGTCGGCGACGATGACAACTTCTGGTGGGCGTACACCGTCGCGGATCAGCCCTCCACCTCCGGATGGGTCCCCGAGGTGTATCTCACGGGCGGGGACGAGAACGAACCCGATGGCGGCCTCCCGATGTGCTGAGTTCCAGGCCGGTTACGCGGTCCCGCCGCCGGTGTAGGCCGCGTAGACCGCGTCGCCGAGGCGGCGGGCCGTGGCCGGGTCGGTGCCGGCGGCGATGTCGGCGTCGATCCAGGCGTCGCTGGACAGCCGCATGAACTCCTTGCCGTCCGGGGTCGCCATCCAGGCCATGCCCTGTTCCGGGGTGATCGCCGCATCCCGGTCGGCGACATGACTGGCCAGGCCCAGCAGGGCGCCGTCCCAGCCGAGCCCGACCGCGCCCGGTCCGTACGTCGCCGCCATCGCCTCGTCCACCGGCGCGAGGTGCCGCAGCTCGAACCGGGTCCCGCCGGCCGACGGCGTCAGGGTGACCTCGATCGTGCTCACCATCCCGCCGAACTCCCACGTCGCCGCGTACGAGTTCGGCTTGTCGCAGCGGGTGATGGTGCCGCCGGCGTTCCCCTCGAGCTGGAACCGGCCCCCCACGCGCAGTTCACCGGACACCGGCAGGAACCAGCGGGAGATGCGGTCGGGGCTGGTCACGACGTCCCACAGGTCGTCGATGCCGGTGTCGTAGACCTGTCCGATGGTCAGCACCCGGCCGGGGCCGGATGCCGGCTCCTCGGTCCCGAGGGCCCGGCTGACCGCGGCGATCTGGCTCTTGACGTCAAGCATCGGTCTCTCCTGAGTGGGTCTCGGCGGCGTCCCGCCGATCGGTTTCGGCGGCGTCCTGCGTGTCGGTTTCGGCGGCGTCCTGCGTGTCGGTCTCGGCCACGAGGCGCCGCTCTCGTTTGCCCGGGCGACCTCGGTGGCCATCGCGGCGAGGGGCGGCGTCCAGAACCGGCGGAACCTCTCCAGCCACGCGTCGGCCTCGACGAGCGCGGTGTCGTCCACCGTGTACAGGCGGCGGGAGCCGTCCGCGCGTGCGGTGGCGAAGCCGTTGTCGCGGAGCACCTTGAGGTGCTGGGACACGGCCGGCTGGGAGATGCCGAACTCGGCCCGGACGACCTGGGTGAGCCGGCCCGCGGACTGCTCACCGTCGGCGAGCAGTTCCAGGATCCGGCGGCGCACCGGGTCGCCGAGCACATCGAACGCGTGCACGTCAGCACGCTATCAGTTGCTGCTTATATAAGTCCAGCCTTACTCCGCGCTCGTGCCGCTGACCCAGCGCCACTCGGAGACCCGCGGGTCGTCCTCGCCGTGGACGCGGGTGTACTCCCGGCACTCCTGCCGTTCGTCGGCCATCTGCTGCCGCAGGTGCGCGGCTTTCGCGCCCAGTTCCGGCACTCGGTCGAGCACGTCCATGACCAGCCGGAACCGGTCCAGGTCGTTCAGCATCACCATGTCGAAGGGCGTGGTCGTGGTGCCTTCCTCCTTGTAGCCGCGGACGTGGAAGTTGTCGTGGTTGGCACGGCGGTAGGTCAGGCGGTGGATCAGCGCCGGATATCCGTGGTACGCGAAAACGACCGGCCGGTCGGTGGTGAACAGGTTGTCGAACTCCCGGTCGGTCATGCCGTGCGGGTGCTCGCTGTCCGGCTGCAGCCGCATCAGGTCGACCACGTTGACGAACCGCACCTTGAGGTCCGGCAGGTGTTTGCCGCAGCAGGTCGGTGGCGGCCAGCGCCTCGAGGGTGGGCACGTCCCCGGCGGCCGCCATCACCACGTCCGGCTCGGCGCCGGCGTCGCTGCTGGCGAACTCCCAGATGCCCAGGCCCCGCCGGCAGTGCAGCGCCGCCTGCTCCATGGTCAGCCAGCTCGGCGCGGGCTGCTTGCCCGCCACCACCACATTGATGTAGTGCCGGCTGCGCAGGCAGTGGTCCATCGTCGACAGTAGAGTGTTGGCGTCCGGCGGCAGGTAGATCCGGACCACTTCGGCCTTCTTGTTGACCATGTGGTCGATGAAGCCGGGGTCCTGGTGGCTGAAGCCGTTGTGGTCCTGCCGCCAGACGTGGCTCGACAGCAGATAGTTGAGCGAGGCCACCGGCCGCCGCCACGGGATGGTGCGAGTCGATCTTGAGCCACTTGGCGTGCTGGTTGACCATCGAGTCGATGACGTGGACGAACGCCTCGTAACTGGTGAACACGCCGTGCCGGCCGGTCAGCAGGTAGCTCTCGAGCCAACCCTCGCAGAGGTGCTCGGACAGCACTTCCATCACCCGGCCGGTGGGGGACTCGTGGTCGTCGAGCTCGCTGGTCCCGATCGTCCACACCCGATCGGTGACCTCGAACGTGTTCTGCAGCCGGTTCGAGGCGACCTCGTCCGGCCCGAACAGCCGGAACCGGTCGGGATTGGCCTTGATCACGTCGCGCAGCCAGCCGCCGGTGACCTTGGTCGCCTCGACCATGCCGCCGGCCTCTCACGGCGTACTCGCGGAAGTCCGGGAGCACCAGATCGCGCAGCAGCTCGCCGCCGTTGGCATGCGGGTTCGCGCTCATCCGGCGCGGTGCCGGCCGGGGCCAGACCGGTGATCTCGGCCAGCGGCGAACCGGTGGCGTCGAACAGTTCCTCCGGAGCGTACGAGCGGAGCCAGCTCTCCAGCTGCGCGCGGTGCCCGGGGTTGCCGCGCGGATCGGACAGCGGCACCTGGTGCGCGCGGAACGTCCCCTCCACCGGCAGGCCGTCGACCTCCTTCGGGCCGGTCCAGCCCTTGGGCGTGCGGAACACGATCATCGGCCAGCGGGGACGGGTGCCGTCGCCGGTGCCCCGGGCGTACTGCTGGATCTCGCCCGACCGTGTCCAGGGCCTGGTCCATGGCCGCGGCCAGCGCCTGGTGCACGACCAGCGGGTCGTCGCCCTCGACCAGCGATCGGCTCGTACCCCCAGCCGCGCAGCAGGCTGAACAAGTCCTCGTCGCCCATCCGGGCGGCCAGCGTCGGATTGGCGATCTTCCAGCCGTTGAGGTGCAGGATGGGCAGCACCGCGCCGTCCCGGGCCGGGTTGAGGAACGACGTTGGACAGCCAGCTGGCCGACAGCGGGCCGGTCTCCATCTCGCCGTCGCCGATCACGCAGAACACGACCAGGTCCGGGTTGTCGAACGCGGCCCCGTACGCGTGCATCAGCGAGTAGCCCAGCTCGCCGCCCTCGTGGATCGATCCCGGCACCTCGGGGGCCACGTGGCTGGGGATGCCACCGGGGAAGGAGAACTGCCGGAACAGCCGCTGCATGCCCGGCTCGTCCCGGCTGACCGAGGGATACAGCTCGCTGTACGTGCCCTCGAGCCACGTGTTCGCCACGATCGCCGGCCCGCCGTGCCCCGGGCCGATCACGTAGATGGCGTCCAGGTCGCGCCGGCGGATCTGCCGGTTGGCGTGCGCGTAGATCATGTTCAGTCCCGGGCTGGTGCCCCAGTGGCCGAGCAGCCGTGGCTTGATGTGCTCGGGCGCGAGGGGCTCGCGCAGCAGTGGGTTGTCCATCAGGTAGATCTGCCCGACGGTCAGGTAGTTGGCCGCCCGCCACCACGCGTGGATGCGCTCCAGTTCCTGCTCGGTCAACGGTCCCTGCAACATCGGCTCGGTCGACGTCATCCGGATCATCCCCCTCTGTCGAGACCATCGTGTTCCCTCCGACCGGCTGTGCACACCCTTGATGACGACCGATGCGTCACGATCCAGCCGGCCAGGCTGCGGCAACCCGTCGAGTTGGTCCCGCCGATGGTTCCGCGCCGGCCGGCAACTCCCTGCAGTCCGACGTGTTCATCCGGATCGGCGGCCCGATCGCCGGCAAGGCGGCGGTGTCGATGCCGATCGACGGCATCGACGCGACCGGCGACCACTCCTGGTTCTGGCGGGGTCCTTCTTTGGGGTGGACATATGACTGAGTCACACATAGGTTGACGGCATGGAGACGATCGTGGAAAGCAAGCTGAAGATCGAGTCGTGGGACGAGAAGCCCTACCGCGAACTCGGCGACGGAGGCACATTCAGCCGGGCCGAGGTCACGCTCTCCGGCACGGACGGCGTGCTGACCGGGGGCCGCTTCGAGTCGCTGCTGTTCTACCGGCCGGACGGAACGAGCACCTATGTGTCCCTCCTGCAGATCACCGGCACGCTCGGCGGCCGCACCGGCAGTTTCGTCCTGCAGGGCGGCGGCACGTTCGACGGGACGACGGCCCGCGTCTCCGCGACCGTGGTCGAGGGCTCCGGCACGGGCGGGCTTGCCGGGCTGCGCGGCACTGCCGGGAGCACGTCGACACACGCGGACTACCCGCACATGCCGCTGACCCTGACGTACGAGCTCGAGTGACGGCACTCGACCGGCAGGCCAACCTCCTCGGCGCCGTGGCGCTGGTGCTGAGCGATCAGACCACGGAGGGGGTCGCGGCGATGGCGGGGCAGTCGGTGTCCGCCGCGGCCGCGCTGTCGGCGCTGCACCAGTTCCTCGACCGCCCGACCGTCGACCGGCTGCGGCAGGTCCTCGGACTGACGCACTCGGGGGCGGTGCGGCTGGTCGACCGGCTCGCGGAGGCGGGTCTGGTGATCCGGGGCGCCGGCGCGGACGGGCGGACCCGGTCGGTCGCGCTGACGGAGGCCGGCCGCCGGGCGGCGGAGCAGGTCGCGGCCGCCCGGGCCGCGCTGCTCGTGGGGGCGCTGGCCGGGTTGTCGCCCGCGGAGCGGCAGACGTTGCACTCGCTGCTGGGCCGCGTGATGGCCACTGTGGTCGACGGCAAGGACGGCGGCGCGTGGATCTGCCGCCTCTGCGACCTCACCGCATGCGGCCGGGCCCAGGGTCACTGCCCGGCGGCCAACGCGGCGGCGGTCAAGCGCGGCCGGGTGTGATTCCGGGACCCGCTGCCGGGCACACCTGGTCGGCCGGCCATCCGCGGGGGAGGGGCGCGCCTCAGGGGAGGGCCCAGCGCTGGGCTGAGTCGGCGCCGGTGCACCGGGTGACGGTGACCCGGGTGAAGTCGGCGGCGCTGTGGTCCGGGTCGGTGAGGCAGTTGTCACTGTTCAGATTGACCAGGGTCCCGTTGGGGCCGGCCCGCCACTGTTGGGCGGCCCGGCTGTCGCAGCCGGAGATGGCCACCAGGGCGTTGCCGATCTCCTGCGCGCATCGGCCGACCACGCGCAAGGTGCCGTCCACGGCGAGCGTCCACGTCTGGGCGTCGGTGCGGTTGCAGTCGAACATCTGGACCTGGTTGCCGTCGGCCGGCACCCCGCCGTTGACGTCGAGGCAGCGGCCGCCGTCGCCGATGATCGCGCCTGTCCGGGCGACGGCCGGGGGCGGCGTTCCCGGCGCGGTGGCGTCCGGCTTCGTCGCCCGGACCGGCGGGGCGATGCGGGTGGCCGTGGCCGGGCCGATGGGGGAGCGGTGGGTCGACGGCCCCGCGGACGGGGTGACCCCGGGCGGGGCCGGATGGACCGACGGGGGCACGGCCGCGGACAGCGGGGGCAGGCTCACCGCGAGCGCCGCGCCCGGTCGGCGCGGACCGTGGTCCGGCCGGAGAACGGCGTATCCCACCGCGGCCGGCACGACGATGGCGGCGGCCGCCACCACCACCACGAGACCGCGGCGCCCGCGCCGGGACGGTACCGGCGCCGGGCCGGTTCCCGGCAGCACGACGGGGGAGGCGACGGCCCGGTGGGCGGGAGTGTGCCGGTCGGGATGGTCGGCCGCCGCCTCCCAGCGGGTGGCCGACGGACCACCGTCCATCCACGCTCGTACCAGCAGCGGATCGGTTTCGTCGACCCGTCCGCTGCTGCGCTCAGTGTCCCGTTCGTCGTAGTCCGCCATCGCCGTCCTGTCCGGGCCGCCCACCTCGGTGGCGCAAGATCCGGCCAATGTACCCGCAGCCGCCAAGCCCGCCCCGTGGCCTTCGCCCGAATCAGCGCGTTCGCCGGATGAGAAGGGCGGTCAGCGTTTCCAGAACGGCTTGCGCTCCGCGGTCTCCGGCCTGGCGAAATCGGTGAGCGTCCGTACGGCATCGGCCCACCGCCCGTCCACGCCGGTGTTCGCGGTCAGCCGCGGGAGCAGGTCCCGCAGCGGGGCGTACTCGTCGCCGGTCAGCCCGTCGAGCAGCACCCGGAGCCGGCTGGCGAGGTCGTCCAGCACGTCGCGCCGTTCGTAGGCGGGCCGGTCGGCGGCGTCCCGCAGGCGGCCGGCCTCGACCGCGGCCAGCCGGCGGGCGTCGGCGATGGACAGCGGGGTGTTGCCCGGCGCGACCGCCTTGCCCATGACGGCCGAGGCCGGCACCGCGGCGAACGACGTCGGCATCCGCGACGAACCGCGTGTCACCCGCGTCCGGGCCCGCGGGGTCCCCGAGTCGGCCGCCGCCATCGGGGCGGCCCCGGCCATCGGCGCCGCCATCGGGCGCATCGGCGCCGAGGCCAGGAAGACCTGCCCGCCGGGGGTGTCCCAGCCCGACGGCAGCTCGACCGGCTGGATCACCCGGCGGGTCTCGCCGTCCTCGTTGACCACCCGGCTGTCCACGGCGACGAACGCGGTGAACCGGCACAGCACCCCGAACCGCAGCGACAGGGCCACGATCGCGGCCTCCAGCCCGGTCTCCCCGGCGACGTATCTGTCCTCGAGATCCCGCAACCGGGCCCGGGCCCAGGCCGCCGTGACGGCGGGTTCCTCCCGCCGCTGCACCGGCACGGTGGCGGCGAACTCACGGTCGTCGCGGGTACGGCCGGAGATGGCGATCGTCCCCGCGGCCGCCCCCGCGTACCGTCCCGTGACCACCAGCGGAACGCCGGGGTAGAGGCTCGCCGGGCGCGCCGGGGTCTGCGTGTCCGGCAGCAGCTCGATGCCGTCGCCCTGCACGGTGAGGCCGGTGACCGCGGGCGCGCCGATCCGGCGGTGGATGTGCTCCATCGCCTCATCCAGGCGGTCCTCGCTCTCCACCAGTTCGCACCGGCCGGCGCCGAGCGCGGCGAGCCGGCCCAGGAAGCCGGCGTTCACCGCGCGGTCGATGCCGACCGTGTGCAGGCGGGTGCTCCCGATCAGCGGGGTGATGTCGGCCAGGATCTGGTCCTCGTTGCCGACCTGCCCGTCGGTGACCAGCACCAGCACCCGGTCGCGGGCCTTGTCCCGGTCCGTCGACGTCAGCAGCTTCAGGCCCTGGTCGAGCGGGGCCAGCAGTTCGGTGCCGCCCCGGGCGTCGACCCGGGCCAGGTGCTCGACCGCGCGGAACCGGTTGCGGTCGGTCGCCTCGACCAGGCCGGCGTCCAGCCCGTCGGGCCGTTCCACCTGATGGTCGAACGTGAACACGGCGAACCGGTCGCCGGTGGTCAGCGTGTCCACCACCCGGGCCGCGGCCCGGCGGGCGGCGACCATCTTCCAGCCGCCCATGCTGCCGGAGCGGTCGAGCAGCAGCACCACGTCCTTTCGCCGGGACGGTTCGGGGCCGTCCGGGGGCAGCACGGTCAGCTGGAAGGTGCCCTGTTCGCGGTCGTCGTCGTCGGAGTCGCCGTCGGGCACGGCCAGCGCCGCCTCGGCCGCCGCGGCGTACGGCAGGCGGAGGACGAAGTCCCGGTCGGCTCTCTCACCCGCGCCGATCGACACGTGGCCGCCGGCAGTGGTGACGGTGTGCAGGCTGGACCGGATCTCGCCCAGGCTCAGCCCGGCCGGGTCGATCTCCACGTCGATGGACAGGCGCAGCGGGTTGGCGAAGCCGGGCAGCAGGATCGGCGGGGAGATGCGGGAGGCGTCCGGCACGGCGTCGGTGTCGCGCACCCACCCGCTGCCGACCGGGGTGCCCGGTTGCGGCGTGCCGGGCACGTACCGGGGCGCGACCACCAGCGGGAAACGGAAGGTGGCGGCGCCGTCCTCGTACGGCAGCGGCCCGACCAGCCGCAGCTCGATCGTCACGCGCTCGCCGGCGACGATGTTGCCGACCCGCATGGTGAAGACGTCGGGCCGTTCCTCCTCGGCGATCGACGCCCGCCGGCCGGCCTCGACCGCCCGGTCGTACGCCTCCCGGGCGGCGCCGCGTTCCTGCAGTTCGGCCTCGACCGTACGGTTGTCGGCGGTCATCGTCATGCCGGTGACCGCGGCCCGGTCGGGCAGCGGGAAGACGTACGTGGCCTCGAGCGCGGTGTCGTGCACGTTGACGAACTCGGCCCGCACCACCGTACGGCTGACCAGCCCGGTGATCTTCGCGTCGACGGCCAGCCGGTCGAGCGGCAGGTTGCCCCGGTCGGTGCGCAGGGCGCCGAGGCCGGCGTCGTCGAGCGGGCGGAGGCGGCTGAGCTCGGCCGGACCCATCGGCTGAACGGAAACGGTCATGACGCTCTCCCGGTGTCGAAGTGGTGATTCAGCAGGCCGCGGTCGGCGAGCAGGGTCATCAGCGGTCCGGCGGCGGCGGTGACGGCCGCGACGTCGGCGGAGGTCACGGGTGTGGGCAGAACCAGGATCGCCCCTCCGCCCAGGGCGACGCCACCGACGGGCTGGGCCGGGTCGTCCTCAGTGGCCGGACGCCGGGCGCGCGCCGGCGGTCCGCTTCGACGTCGGCCGCCCGTCCGGACCGCCGGGTCGACCATCTCGTCGGCCTCGCCGGTCCGCGCGGGCGGGTCCGCCATCTCGGCGGCGGCCTCGCCGGGCGGCGCCGGCACGGTGGTCCAGAAGTGTGGCCGAGAGGGCGCGGCATCGGCGAAGACGTAGTCGACCGGCGTGGAACCGGCGGTCAGCAACGCCTCGGGGACACGGGCGATCTCAGCCAGCTCGGCATCGGTGGCGCCGGTCAGCTCGGCCTGGATCTGCGCCAGGGTCAGCCCGCCGGCCTGCCGGCGCTTGAGCGCGACGAGCTGCAACAGGTGTCGCGGCCCGTACAGCGCGGTCCGCCCGCGCAGGCCCGCCGGCCGGTCGACCAGCCCGGTCTGGGCGTACCACCGGATCGACCGGCGGTCGGGCAGATCACGGACCCGGCCGTTGGGTGCGCCGGGATACTCGGCCGCGAGTGCCGCCCGCGCCCGCTCCACCAGCTCGTCCAACGTCCACATGCCGGCCACTATGACACTGTCACCATGACAGTGTCAATGCATGATGGGGTGGCCCTTGACACCACTGCACCGCAGCGCCGGCCGCTGACCGGTCACCGGTCCCGGTCGTAGGGTGGGGATCATGGACGATGAGCCGGTCGGGCGGATCCGATTCATGGACGAGCAGCGGGTCAACCTCGACGGGTTCGCCCGCGAGGACCCGGCGCTGGGGCTGGTCGCGCTGCACAGCCCGGCTGACCCGGAGCCGTCGCTGCGCACCGTCGGCGGCGTCGTCGTCGAGCTCGACTCGAGACCCCGCGAGGACTTCGACACCATCGACCGGTACATCGCCGCCCACGGCCTGGATCTCGCGGTGGCCGGGGAGGCGATGGCGCTCGGCGACGTGGCCGCCGCGCGGCTGTTCGTGGACCCGGCCGTGCCGCGGAGCGAGGTCGTCCGGCTCGTCGGCGGGATGACGCCGGCCAAACTCGCCCGGGTCGTCGCCCAGCTCCGGCCGCCCGAGCTGATGATGGCCATGACGAAGTTGCGGGCCCGGGGCACGCCCAGCAACCAGGCCCACGTGACCAACCTGCTCGACGATCCGCTGCTGCTGGCGGCGGATGCGGCGACGGCGGCGGCGTACGGCTTCCGGGAGCTGGAGACCACGGTGCCCGTTCTGGCCGACGCGCCGTCCAACGCCGTCGCCGTCACCATCGGCGCCGCCGTCGGGGCGGCCGGCGTCCTGGTGCAGTGCGCGGTCGAGGAGGCGATGGAACTCGAGATGGGCATGCGCGGGCTGGTCTCGTACGCCGAGACGGTGAGCCTGTACGGCACCGAGAGCGTCTTCCTCGACGGCGACGACACGCCCTGGTCCAAGGCGCTGCTGACCTCCGCCTACGCCGGCCGCGGGATCAAGATGCGGGTGTCCTCCGGCGCCGGGGCGGAAGTGCTGATGGCCGGGGCCGAGGGCCGCAGCATGCTCTACCTCGAGTCGCGGTGCGTGTCGCTGGCCCGGGCGATCGGCGCCCAGGGCGTGCAGAACGGCGGCATCGACGGCGCCAGCGTCGCCGCGGCCGTGCCCCGGGGCGTACGGGAACTGATGGCCGAGAACGTGATGGTGATGGCCCGCAACCTCGAGTCGTGCTCGGGCAACGACGCGCTGATGAGTGAGTCGCACGTCCGCCGGACCTCGCGGACGCTGCCCATCCTGCTGGCCGGCAGCGACTACATCTGCAGCGGCTTCGGGTCGATCCAGCGGTACGACAACATGTTCGGGCCGTCGAACTGGAACGCCGAGGACATCGACGACTGGCTGGCCCTGCAACGGGACTGGGGCGTGGACGGCGGGCTGCGGACGGCTGACCCGTCGTCGCTGCGCGAGCTCCGGTCCCGGGCGGTCGAGGCGGTCCGGGACGTCTACCGCGCCCTCGGACTGGGCGACTTCACCGACGCGCAACTGGCGGCGGCGATCGACGCGGCCGGGTCCAAGGACCTGGTGCCGACGGACGCGCTGGCCGTGCTGGAGGCCGCCCGCACCATCCGCGGCACCGGCCTCACCGCCCTGGACATCGCCCGGGCGCTGCACGACACCGGTCACGACGAGGCGGCGTCCCGGGTGCTGGCCATGGCCGTCGCCCGGGTGCACGGCGACCACCTGCAGACCGCTGCCATCTTCGACGCGGACATGCGGGTGCTGAGCCTCGTCACCGACCCGAACGAGTACGCCGGGCCGGGTACCGGCTACGAACCGTCGCCGGCCCGGCAGGCGGAGATCGACGGCATCCGGCAGCAGCGCGGCGTCGAGGACCTGCGGAAGTCCCAGTCGGCGTACGCCGGCACGCTCACCGCGATCGGCGCGGCCGCCTTCGGAACCGATCCGCGGGAGGTGGTCGTCGGCGTCTCACCCGGTGTCGGCCGTACGGTGTTCCAGACGTTGAGCGGCATGCTGGTGACCGAGGTGCTCGCCGAACTGCTGGACGGGTTGGAGGAGGAGGGCTGCACCGCCCGCATCGTCCGGGTCAACTCGACCATCGACGTCGGCATGGTCGGCCTGACCGCAGCCCGGCTGGCCGGGTCCGGGATCGGGATCGGCCTGCAGGGCAAGGGCACCGCGCTGATCCACCGCCGCGACCTGCCGCCGCTGGCCAACCTGGAGCTCTACAGCATGGCCCCGACCCTGACTCCGGACCTGTACCGGCTGCTCGGCGCCAACGCCGGCCGCCACGCCAAGGGCGCGCCGGGGGTGCCGGCCCGGAACCCGTACACCGACGAGGCGATCGAGGCGCGCTACCACACCAGTGTGATCGCGCTGCAGGCCCTGGAACGCGACTGCGCCGACCCGGCGGCCGCGCCCGAAGAACTGGCGTGGCCGTGAACCGCGCCTTCTCCGGCCGGCCGGCGTCCGATCTGACCGTGCAGGCGCTGGTCCGCGACGAGCTCGGCCCGGACGACGTGCGGATCCACCCGGACACTCTCGAGGCGCAGGCCGCCGTGGCCGAACGGCACGGCAACCCGCAGCTGGCGGCCAACTTCCGGCGCGGCGCCGAGCTCGCCCGGTTCACCGAGACCGAGATCCTGGCCATCTACGAGGCGCTGCGCCCGCGCCGGTCCACGATGGACGAGTTGACCGCGCTGGCCGGCGACCTCGCCGCCCGGGACGCTCCGATGTGCGCGGCCCTGGTCCGGGAGGCGGCGACGGCCTACGCGGCCCGCGGAATGCTGCGGTGAGCCGGATCGCCGGGATCGACATCGGCAACTCGACCACCGAGGTCGTCCTGGCCGACGGCCCGGCGGTGCTCGGCGCCGACCGGGTGCCGACGCGCGGGCCCAAGGGCGGACGGGCGAGCCTGGACGCCGCCGCCCGGCTCGTCCGCCGGCTGGTCACCGCGCACGGCGGCGGTCTGGACGCGGCCGTCGTGGCGCCGCTGCGGCCGGTCACCACGACGACCGCCACCCTGCCCGAGCCGGTCGCCGGCACCGGCCGGCTGCGCGTGGTGGCGGCCGGTGCGCCGACGACCGGCGGCCGCGGCGCCGGGGCGGGGGCGCCGTTCGTCGTCGGCTCGGCCCTCCCCGACGGGCCCGTGGTCGCCCTGGTTCCGGCGCGCTGCGGCTACCGGTCGGTCATCGGCGAGCTGCGGGAGCTGGCCGGCCGGGGTGTTCTGGCCGCGGTGGTGGCCGAGCGGGACGAGGCGGTGCTCATCGCCAACCGGCTGCCGGCCGGGATCCCGGTGGTCGACGAGGTTGGCCTCGCCGGGCTCGCCGGCGCCCGGCAGCTGGCCGTCGAGGTGCGGTCGCCGCTGCGGTCCCTCGTCGACCCGGTGTGGATGGCGGCCCACCTCGGGCTGGCGGCATCGGAGCAGCGCCACGCCGCCCTGGTCGCCGCCCAGCTGTACGACCGGGCGAGCGCGGTGGTCGCCCTATCGGACCAAACGGCCGCAGAGCCCTCGCGCCCCGATGCGGTGGTGACTCTCACCGACGGTTCGTCCGCGGCCCTGGTGGCGTCGCACCGGCCGGGCGAGGTCGCCGCGTACCAGCTCCCGGGCGGGCCGCGGCAGCCGGTCGACGACCTGTTCGCCGTCGACCTGGCCGCCCTGGCCGACGCCCAGCTGACCCGCCGCGGCGCCGCCGCCTCCCGGGCCGTCGCCCTGGCCGCGTTGCACGCCGACGCCCCGTACACGGACCCGGGCCCGGCCTTGTCGGCCCTTCTCGACGCCGATGTCCGCACGGTGTCCAGCGAGGCCGCGGCCGCCCGGCGCGGCGCCCTGTCGACCCCGGGGGCGCCGCCCGCGGCGGTGGTCGTCGACATCGGCGGCGGCACCATCGACGTCGTCCCGGCCACCGGCGCGACGGTCCTGGCCGGCGCGGGTGAGCTGCTCACCGTCGCTGCGGCCGCCGTGCTGGGCGTGGCCGCCACGCCGGCCGAGTGGGCCAAGCGCGGTCCCGCGCACCGGGCCGAGGCGCCGCAGCTGCTGCTGGCCGAGGACGGCGCCCGGACGTTCCTGGACGCCCCGATCCGGTCGGACGCGGTCGGCGCGCTGGTGGTCGGCGGTCCCACCGGCTGGCTGCCGTTCAGCCGCGACCTCGCCCCCGGCGAGTGGCGGGCGCTGCGGCTGCGCCTGAAGACCGAGATCCTCGGCGCCAACCTGGCCCGGGCGCTGCCCCCCGGGCCCGGAACGGTTCTGGTCGTCGGCGGGCCGGCCGGCGACGACGAGGTGCTCGGCTGCATCGCCCACGGGCTGCCGGCCGGCACCGTCGTCGGGCGGGCGGACACCGCCGGCGTGCTCGGGCACCGCTACGCCGTCGCGTACGGCCTGGTCCTCGGCCTCTAGGAGCGCACGCTGACGGTGTGCGGGGTGTGCACCGTGATCGTCGTGCGGTCGGCGCGGAACAGGTCGTGGGAGTGTTCGAACGGCTCGCCGCCGGGGGCACTGGTGGTGCGCGTGATGGACAGCAGCGGGGCGGCGACCCGGACGTCCAGCACGTCCGCCTCGGCCCGGCCGGCCGGGACCACCTCGATGTGCTCGACCGCTGCGTCCGGGCGTACGCCGTAATGGGCGTCCAGCAGTTCGTAGAGGGAACCGCCGAGCGGCAGCTCGAGCAGCCCCGGGAACCGGTGCGCGGGCAGGCGGGCGTGTTCCAGGGAGAGCGGGGTGCCGTCGGCCAGCCGGATCCGGACCACCTCCAGGACGTACGCGCCGGGGGCCAGGCGCAGCGCGGCGACGGTGGCGTCGTCCGCCCGGACCAGGCCGGTGCCGACCACCCGGGTGCCGGCCGTGATGCCCTGGCGGCGCAGCAGGGCCGGCACGCCGTCGATACGGGACAGGTCGCGGTCGACCTTCGGGTGATCGACGAACGTCCCGCCGCCACGGCCCGGGATGCGGCGGACGACGCCGGCGCGTTCCATGGCGGCCAGGGCCTGGCGGACGGTGGAGCGGCTCACGCCCAGCGCGCGGGCCAGTTCGCGCTCGCCGCCGAGCTTCGCGCCCGGTGGCAGCGCCCCGGTGCGGATCTGTTCCAGGAGCCGGCGCCGGGCGTCCGCCCCGGCCCGGCCGACGACGTCGGTCACCGCCCCGGCAGGGCCGACATCGACTCCGGCAGCACCTGCCCGCCGTCCACGACCAGCGTCTGGCCGGTGATGTAGCCGGCCTCGAGAGTGGCCAGGAACAGGCACGCGTTCCCGATGTCGGCGACGTCGCCGAGCCGGCCGAGCGGGATCGACGCCTCCATCGCCGCGCGGTACTCCGGGCCGAGTTCGTCGATGCCCTCGGTCGAGATGTTGCCCGGCAGCACGGCGTTCACGGTGATCTTCTGCGGGGACAGCTCGATCGCGGCCGTCCGGAGGAAGCCCAGCTGGGCCGCCTTGCTCGCCCCGTAATGGGTCCAGCCCGGGAACCCGGTGATCGGCCCGGTGATCGACGACGTCAGGATCACCCGGCCCCGGCCGCTCGCGGTCAGCGCGGGCACGCACGCCTGGACGCTGAAGATGGTGCCCTTCACGTTGGTGCCGAGCACGGCGTCCACATCGGACTCGGTCAGGTCGGCCAGTCGGGCCTCGGGGAAGATGCCGGCGTTGGCGCACAGCACATCGATGCCACCGAACTTCTCGGCCGCCGCCGCGGCCGCCCGGACACAGTCGGCCGGCACCGACACGTCGGCCGCCACGGTGGCCACCCCCAGCTCGCCGGCGCAGCGGGCCAGCGCGGCGGAGTCCCGCCCGGTGATCGTGACGTGCGCGCCGGCCTGCGCGAACACCCGGGCGATGCCTTTGCCGATGCCCTTGCTGCCGCCGGTGACCAGCACCGACAATCCTTCGACGGAGGTGAACATCCTCAGATCCTTCGGTACGAGGTCAGGTACGTCTCGGCCAGCGCGCAGCTGCCCGCGGTGTAGGCGGCGCCCATCGACCGGGCCAGGTCGGTGCCGGCGTGCGAGCCGATCCAGGCGACCAGCAGCAGCCGGCGCATCATCACGAACGTCGGGATCTCGGCCTCGTCGGCGGCGGACAGCGGCCGGACGGTCCGGTAGCCGGTCACCCACGCGTCGATCAGCTCGGGCACCCGCGGGTCGTCCTCGATGAAACTCAGCGCCGCGCCGAGGTCGTACAGCAGCCAGCTCCATCCGCAGTCGTCGAAGTCGATGACGTACGTGTCCGCCTCGTGCACCAGCAGGTTGGCCAGGCGCAGGTCGGCGTGCACCAGCCCGTACCGCCCGGGGTCCTGCCCGAAGGCGGCCAGCCGGGACCGCAGCGTGTCGTCGAGCCGGCCCAGCACCGCCCGCTCGGCCGGTCCGACCGCGATGCCGTCCTGCCAGCGGCCCCACCGCGCGACGGCGCCGAACGCCCCGTCGTAGTCCCAGGCGAACCGGTCGAACCCGGCCGGCCGCCGCCAGGCGCGGCTGTGGTCGTGCATCCGGGCGGTGAGGGCGCCGAGCGTCCGGAAACCGGTGACCAGGTCGTGGTCGGGCGGCTCGGTGCCGGGCAGCCACTCGAACATCACCGCGTGCCGGGGCGCCGATCCCGGCTCGAGGTCGACGATCCGGCGTCCGCCCGGGGCCGGGACGACCCGGGGGGTGCGCAGGCCGGCCTCGTCGCGCAGCGCGTCCAGCCAGGCCAGCTCGGAGGCGATCTGCCGCTCGCCGTGGTAGCCGCGGCGGTGCACCCGCAGCACCGTCCGCCGGCCCGTTTCCGGGCGTTCGACCAGGAAGGTGGCGTTCTCGCTGACGTTGAGCAACGTCGTCGAACAGCCGCTCGAGCCGTACTCGGCCAGGGCGCGGGACGCGAGCGCGTCGAGGAGCCCGGTCGCGCCGGCGGACGACAGGTCGTGGCCGGTCGTCATCGGGCCTCGTTGGACGCGTACGGGTAGGCCGGGACCGGCCCCGCCGGAGCGACCCACGGCTGCCGGCCCAGGGGGACGCCGCCGCCGATCCGGGTCCAGGTGACCAGCCCGTCCGGGGCGGCCGGGGGCATGTCGCCGTCGCCGGCCGCGACCCGGCTCACCGGCAACGCGGCGGCGACCTGCAGCGGCCCGGCGGGATCGGCCGAGTGGATGCGGACCCGGTCGCCGCCGGTCTCGCGCAGCAGCCCCCGGGCGGCGCGCAGGGCGTGCGCCAGATCGCGGTAGCCGGCGCCGACGGCCAGCACGACCGCGCCCGGGTCGATGACGCCGGCGACGGCGCCGGCGTCGACGATCACCACGACCGGGGCGTCGGCCGCCGGGCCGAGCACGGCGTCGGCCGGTCCGGTTGCGCCGGCCGTCTGCAACACCCCGGCGGGCGCGCCGGCGGCCTCGGCCCGCTCCGCGAGCGGCGCGACGTCCGCCCCCTCGACCAGCAGCGCGTTGCGGGTCAGCAGCACCCGCCGGACCACGTCGGGGAGGCTCTCCGGCGTCACCCGGGCCGACACCACGCCCACCGGCCGCGGCAGGGCCACCTCGCCGGTGCCCGGGTCGGCGCGCGCCGACACCCAGTCGGGCAGCGGGCCGGGCCCGGTGGCGGCGGTCACGATCCGGTGCGTCGCGGCCAGGTCGTAGCCGGCGAACGCGTCGGCCGCCCACCGGGCCAGGTCGTACGCGCTCACGCCGCGGCCGTCACGTCGTCGCGGGACAGCGCGACGGCCGTCTCCGTCCGGTCCAGGATCTCGTCGGCCAGTCCCGGGCCGACCAGGAGTCCCGGCTTGAACTGCAACACGCTCGGGTCGAGCGTGGAGAAGATGGCCCAGACGCCGTTCTGGTAGAGCCGGCGCATCACCGCCTTGGCCCCGGACGGGTGGCCGAACTCGAGGCCGATCACCACGCCGTTCTGCCGGATCCCGACGAGCCAGTCCGGGTACGCGGCCCGCATGGCGTCCAGCCCGCGCCCGATCCGGTCGGCGAGATAGTGCACCTGCGTCCGGGTCGACGGCCGGTCGGTCAGCCGCAGCGCCGCCAGCGCGGCGACGCACCCGAGCTCGGCCCCGCCGAAGGTGGAGATGTGCCCGAACCCGTCCTCGGTCAGCCAGCCGGCGGCCCGCTCGTTGAGCAGCACCGCCGCGATCGGGTAGACGCCGCCGGACAGACCCTTGCCGGTGACCAGGATGTCCGGGGTGATGCCGTGCTTGGTGATGCCCCACAGCTCGCCCGTGCGCATCAGCCCGGTCTGCACCTCGTCCGCGATGTACAGGGCGTCGTAGCGCCGGCACAGGGCGGCCACAGCCTCCAGGTAACCGGGCTCGGGCAACGGGAAGCCGTACGTCGCCGGGATCGTCTCCATGATGACCGCGGCGACGTCGTATCCCTTGAGGGCGACCTCCATCGCGTCCAGGTCGTTGAACGGCACGTGCGGGAAGTCGGCCGGCTGCCCGGACCGGAACAGGTCGGCGAACCGGTCGTCGCCGGTGGCCAGGGCCAGCCCGGTGTGCCCGTGGTAGGCCTTCACGATCGACACGATCTTGCGTTTGCCGGTGGCGTGCCGGGCCGACTTCAGCGCGATGTCGACGGCCTCCCCGCCGCCGCTGGCGTACACCACCTTGCTCATCCCGGGCGGGCCGGACGTGATCAGGGCCTCGGCCAGCGCGGTCCGGGCCAGCGACGGGAAGTGGTGGTTGCCGATGTCGAAGCGGTCCATCGCGGCGCGCACCGCGGCGACGACGTCCGGGTTGCGGTGGCCGAGGTTGTAGGTGCCGCCGTTGAGGTGCACGTCGATCAGCCGGGAGCCGGTCATGTCGTACAGGAAGTAGCCCTCGCGGCGGTCGATCACCAGCGGCACCCCGGCGTCGGTCCAGAACTCGGTCTTGCCGGGATTCCAGTAGCGACGGGACTTGTCGAGCACCTCGTCCTTGGACCCGAAGGCGAACTCGCCGTAGTCGATGATGTCCCACCTTCCCGATACGGTCTGATTCGGTCTACCAGCGCGCCGGATCGCCGGTCAATCGGTCCGGGCAGGTTTAACCTCCCCGAAGCAATCGAGGCTTGTTAACCGGCGGACCGGGTGCGAGTCTCACCACACGAATTGGTCCAGACCAGGCCGACGCGATCCGGAGAGTGGCCATGGCTACTGACAACATCGCCCCCGAAGCGTTCGAGGATGCACCCGTCCCGCGCGCCGCGAGCAGCAACACCCTCAAGGCCGGCGCTGTCGGCATCTTCGGCGTGCTGTTCATGGCCGTGGCCAACGCCGCGCCGATCACCGCGATGACCGGCAACGTGCCGATCGCCGTCGGGTACGGCAACGGCCTCGGCGCCCCGGCCGGCTTCCTCGTCGCCACGGTCGTGCTGACCCTGTTCACGGTCGGGTTCGTCGCGATGGCCCGGCACATCACCACGGCCGGCGCGTTCTACGGCTTCGTCACCCACGGTCTCGGCCAGTTGTGGGGAATGGCGACCGGGTTGCTGGCCACCATGGCGTACGTCGTCTTCGAGGGCTCGCTGATCGGCATCTTCTCGTACTTCGCCAACTACGCCCTCAAGGACTGGTTCGGCTGGAACGTCAACTGGCTGATCATTGCGGTCATCGGCATCGTGCTGATCGGGCTGTTCGGCTACTACGACATCAACATCGCCGCCGCGGTGCTGGGCTTCTTCCTGGTCTGCGAGGTCATCCTGCTGACCGCGCTCGCGCTGTCGGTGGTCGTCAAGGGCGGCGGCCCGGACGGCTGGCTGGTCTCGTCGATCAACCCGGCCAACGCGTTCAAGAACCTCTCCGAAGGCGGCGGCTTCGGCGTCAAGACGTCCGCCGGGACGCTGGTCGCGGCGGGCAGCGGCGCGCTCGGCCTGTTCTTCGCCTTCTGGTCGTGGGTCGGTTTCGAGACCACGGCGGTGTACGGCGAGGAGTCGCGCAACCCGCGGCGCATCGTGCCCCGGGCCACCATGATCGCGGTCGTCGGGCTCGGCCTCTTCTACACCTTCGTCTCCTGGATGGTCCTCGCCGGTGACGGCGCCAAGGCGTCGATCGACCTGGCCAACAACAACTCGATCGGCATGTTCACCAACCTGGCCGAGGCCAACCTGGGCGGCCACTGGATCACCTACATCTACATCTTCCTGATCGTGTCCGGCTCGTTCGCCTGCGCCCTGGCCTTCCACAACGCGGCGTCGCGCTATCTGTTCGCGATCGGCCGGGAACTGCCGGCCACCCGGCGGTCGCTCGGCGCCACCCATCACAAGCACCAGTCGCCGCACATCGCGTCGATCGTCCAGTCGGTGATCACGCTGGTGCTGACCGCCGGGTTCTACTTCCTGACCGTCGGCGGCAGCGACCCCAACCGCGGCGGCTACATCTACCTTTACGGCCTGCTGGCCCTTCTGGGCACGATGGCCATCCTGATCGTGCAGGCGATCACGTCGCTGGCCGTCATCTGGTACTTCCACGTGAAGAAGACCCACCCGGGCAACTGGCTCACCACCGGCGTCATCCCGGCGCTCGGCGGGATCGGCATGCTGTACGTGGTCTACCTGTTGTTCTCCAACATCGACTTCGCCGGTGGCGGGGCCGCCGGATCGCCGTTCTTCAAGGCCATCCCGTGGATCGTGGCGGCGACGTTCGTGATCGGGCTCGTCCTGGTGATCTTCCTGCGGGCGCGCAGCCCTCAGGTCTACCGGTCCATCGGCCGTACGGTCATGGCGGAGGCGCACGACCGCGCATGACCACTCCGCTGCGGTGGGACCCGGACCCGGACGCCGATCCGGCGACCGGCGTGTACACCTTCGGCGGCGCCGCCCCGGTCGCGACCCTGCGACCGGGGCAGGTGCTGTCCACCTGGACCCGGGACTGCTTCGCCGGCCGGGTCCGCTCCACCTCCGACATGGCGTCGCAGGTCACCGACCCGCGGTATCTGAACCCGCAGACCGGTCCGTTCTGGATCGAGGGGGCCGAGCCCGGCGACACCGTCGCGATCCATTTCCGGAGCATCGAGCCGCGGTACGGCTGGGGCGTCAGCACCACCGTCCCGTTCTTCGGCGCGCTGACCGCCACCCCGTCCACCGCGATGCTGCACGACCCGCTGCCCGAACGGACCTGGTTCTACACCATCGACCCGGCCGCCCGCGTCGTGCGGTACGCGGCGCTGGACAGCGCGTACGAGGTCGACCTGCCGCTGGATCCCATGCACGGCACGGTCGGGGTGGCGCCGCCGCTGGGGGAGGTGCGGTCGTCGCTGACCCCGGGCAGCTGGGGCGGCAACATGGACACCCCGGAGATGCGCGCCGGGAGCACCTGCTACCTCGGGGTGAACGTCCCCGGGGCGTTGCTGAGCCTCGGCGACGGCCATGCCCGGCAGGGTGAGGGCGAGACGTGCGGCGTCGCGGTGGAGTGCGCGATGGACACGGTCGCGGTGGTCGACCTGATCAAAGGCGTGCCGACGGCGTGGCCGCGGATCGAGGACGACGGCTGGCTGATGACCACCGGGTCGGCCCGGCCGCTCGAGGACGCGTTTCGGATCGCGCACACCGAACTGGTGCACTGGACGGCCGAGCTGACCGGCCTGTCCACTCTGGACGCGTACCAGCTGGTGTCACAGACCGCCCGGACGCCGGTGGCCAATGTGGTCGACACCAACTACACGGTGGTGGCCAAGATGCCGAAATCGGTGCTGCGGGGGGCCGTCGCGTACGGCGGGTGTCACGGCCGGGTCCGCTCCGGGGCGTAGCGGGTCAGGGTCAGCTGCTCCGCGACGCTGATCAGCGTGTAGAGCGCGATCGAGGCGACGGTCACGATGGTCACCCCGGTCCACATCCGGTCGAGCTCGAACGTGGTCACCGCGGCCAGCATCAGGTAGCCCAGCCCCTTCCCGGTGGCCAGCCACTCGGCCAGCAGGGCGCCGACCAGGGCCAGCGGCGCCGCCACCCGCAGCGCGGCGAACAGGGCCGGCAGCGCGCCGGGCAGTTGCACCCGGAACAGCGTCGCGTACCGCGAGGCGCCGTACGCCCGCATCAGGTCCAGGGCCGAGCGGGGCACCGCGCGCAACGCGAGGGAGACGTTGACCAGCACCGGGAAGAACGTGACGATGCCGGCGATGACGGTGACGGCGAGCAGCCCCCGGCCGAAGATCAACGCGATCAGCGGGGTCATCGCGACCAGCGGCACCGCCCGCAGCGCCATGGCGATCGGCAGCAGCGTCTGCTCCACGCCGCGCCACAGGGCGAACGCCACCGCGACGATCAGGGCGGCGACCGCCCCGCCGACCAGTCCGATCACCGCGTCCAGTCCGGTGATCTTGCTGGCCTGCCAGAGCAGGTGCCGTTCGGCGCCGTTGGCCGGGTCGGTGACGTACCGCCAGACGTCGAGCGGGCCGCGGGTCAGGAACGGGTCCAGGTGCAGGCCTTTGACCAGCAGTTGCCACACGGCGCAGATGACGGCGATGGACAGCACCGCCCCGCCGGCCGCGGTCAGGAACCGCAGCAGTCCCCGCCGGACCACCTGCCGGCTCGCGGGCCGGGCGACCGGGGCGATGGCGAGGGCGGTCATCTCGGCGCCCACGGGGTCAGCAGCCGGCCGATCAGCGCCGTCAGGGCGTACGCGGCGCCGGACAGGGCCGTCGCGACCAGGGCGATGCCCCACGTGCGGGCCACCGCCAGGCTCTGCTGCGAATTGATCATCGCCACTCCCAGTCCGGACTCGGCGCCGAGGTACTCGCCGACGATCGCGCCGAGCATGGCCGCCGGGGCGGCGATCCGCAGGCCGGCGAAGAGGCTGGGCAGGCTCGCCCGCAGCCGGACCTTCCACAACTGCGTCCAACTGCCCCCGCCGTACGCCCGGATCAGGTCGAGGCTGGTCCGGTCGGCGCTGCGCAACCCCACCAGCGCCCCGACCAGGGTGGTGAAGATGACCGACAGCGCGGCCAGGACGACCTTCGAGGTGTCGCCGCTGAACAGCACGGCCAGCACCGGCCCGATCGCGATCACCGGCAGGCAGTAGCTGGCCAGGGCGAGCTGCAGCAGCGCCTTCTCCACCAGCGGGATCTGCACGAACGCGACCGCCAGCACGACCGCGATGAGGTTGCCCCACAGCCAGCCCTTCCCGGCCTCGCGCAGTGTCGTGGAGATGTTCGGGCCGTAGAAGCCGAAGCCGTCGGCGCCGAGCTGCTTGACGATCGCCGTCGGCGGCGGGACCGCCCGGCTGCCGGCGAAGACGGTGCGGCCGAGGATCTCCCAGACCACCAGCAGCACCACCAGCCCGGCCACGCCGAACACCCAGGACGGGAGGCCGCCGCGCCGGGTCACCCGCAGGGCCGGGACGAGGCTCACGGCGCACCGCCGAAGAGCAGCGCGCTGAGCTCGTCCTCGAGTTCGTGGAAACGGGCCGTCCGGGTCATCTCCGGGGTCCGCGGCCGGGGCAGGTCGATGTCCACCTGGGCCACGATCCGGCCGGGGCGCGGACTCATCACGGCCACCGTGTCGGCCAGGAACACGGCCTCCGCGATGGAGTGGGTGACCAGCAGCGTGGTCGTGGCGCGTTCGGTCCAGATCCGCTGCAGCTCCAGGTTGAGCCGTTGCCGGGTCATCTCGTCGAGCGCCCCGAACGGCTCGTCCAGCAGCAGGATCCGCGGCTCGACGACCAGCGCCCGGGCGATCGCCACCCGCTGGCGCATACCCCCCGACAGCTGCGCCGGCCGGGCCTGCTCGAACCCTTCCAGCCCGACCAGCTTGACCAGCCCGGCGATGGCGCCGTCGGGGACGGTGACCCCGCTGACCTCGAGCGGCAACCGGATGTTGGCGACCACCGACCGCCAGGCCAGCAGGGCCGGATCCTGGAACGCGATGCCGAGATGGTGGTTGCGCCGGGTCGCCGCCGGATCCTCACCGTGCACCCACGCCTGTCCGGACGTGGGCCGGTCCAGGTCGGCGAGGATGCGCAGGATCGTCGACTTGCCGCACCCGGACGGGCCCAGGAGCGCGACGAACGCCCCGGCCGGAGTGTCCAGGTCGACGTGGTCCAGGGCCGTGACGGTGTTCCGGCGGATCGTGAACTGCTTGCTCAGCTGCCGCAGGACGATCCCCCGGTCACCGGCGGCTGCACGGTCTTCGGCGCCGTGGTCGGTCACCCCTTGAGGCTCGCGTTCTCGGAGTAGACCTCCTTGAGCACGGACATGTCGAACAGCTTGTCCGCGGTGATGGTCACGCCCCCCAGAGCCAGCGTCTTGAGCGTCTCGCCGATCAACTCGTCGGTGATCGTGAACAGGCCGTTGGCCTTGGTGTCGGCGGTCGACACGACCGTGTTCTGGGCCGTCGACTCGAGCGTCTGCTCGGCCGCGTCGAGCTTGAGGTCCTTGCCGTACTTGGTCGCGGCCAGGTCCGCGCCCGCCTTCGGGTCGGCGACCGAGTCCGCCCAGCCCTTGATGTCGCCGATCAGGGCGCCTTTGACCTTGGCCCGGTCGGAGGTCAGGCTCGCCTTCTTCACCACGTACGTCTCGGACACCAGCGGGTAGCCGTGGTCGTTGAGCAGCATGATCGCCGTGTCGACGCCCTTGGTCTTGAGCAAGTTGGGCTCGTTGGTGAAGAAGGAGAACCAGCCGTCGACCTCTTTGGACACCAGCGGGCTCGGGTCGAACTGGGCCGGCACCTTGGTGATCTTGGCCGGGTCGAGGCTGTTGGCCTTGAGGAAGGCGTTCCAGACGGGCTCGTTGGTGGCCTGCACGCCGATCTTCTTGCCGATCATGTCCTGCGGCGTGTTGATCGGCGCGGTGGCCAGGCTCATGATCGCGAACGGGTTCTTCTGGTACTGCGCGCCGATGATGACGATCGGGGCGCCCTTGAGGATGGCGGCCGCGGTGATGTCCGGCGAGGAGATGCCGATCAGCGCCTTGCCCGACGCGACGACGGCGTCCTGCGCCACGCTCGGACCGCCGGCCATCAGGTTGACCGAGCTGAACCCGGCCGCTGTGTAGTAACCCTTGGTGTCGGCGATGTACGCGCCGGCGAATTCCACGTTCTTGATCCACGACAACTGGTAGTTCAGCGCGCCGAGGCTCTTCGCCCCGCTGCCGGACGAGGACGACGAGGTTGACGAGCTGTCGTCGCCGCAGGCCGCCAGCAGAGCCGAGGACGCGCCGAGAACGGCCAGGCCGCCGGCGCCACGGAGAAGGGATCGACGGTCCATATATGCAGTCACGCGGTGCTCACTTTCCCTGATGAGGGCACGACGGTAACGACGCGCTGTTTCGCCGCCATTTCGGTGGTGTAGCGCCCGCGGTGGCGGTTGTCAGGGGCCGGCACCCGGCGTTGTCAAGAGCGGAAGGCCGGCCGCCGGCAGCTCCACGCAGGCCGGCCTGTGTATCCATGATTGACACCGCTCGTGGTGAGGGATATTCAGAGTGTCGCGACAAGATCGGGCATTGCGACCGAAGGGTTCTGGTGAGGCGGAAATGCGACGACGAGCGATGATGGGCGCCGCCACGGCCGGCTTGGCCGGGGTGGTCACGGGGCTGGCGGCCGGTGAGCCGGCGATGGCGGGCGGCCGGGGCCCGTTCGCCGGGCTCAAGCTGGTCAGCCTCTCGCACGTCAACGACCCGGCGGTGACGAAGGTCTTCCCCGGCGACCCGCCGTTCGAGCTGAAGACCATCGCCACCATTCCCAAGGACGGCTACTGGCTGCAGCAGGTCGTCGAGGGCGAGCACACCGGCACCCACTGGGGCGCCCCCGGCCACTTCAACCAGGGCCAGCCGCTCGCCGACGACTTGGACCTGGAGGATCTTTTCCTTCCGGCCGTGAAGATCGACGTACGGGACAAAGCCCGCAACAACGGCGACTACGCGTTGAGCATCGCCGACATCAAGGCCTGGGAGCGCAGGCACGGCCGGATCCCGGACGAGTCCATGGTGATCCTCTGGACCGGCTGGGAGTACCGCTGGACCAACGAGAAGGCCTGGTACAACTACGACGCCGACGGTGTCATGCACCAGCCGGGCTTCAGCATCGACGCCGCCAACTGGCTGATCGACACCGGCCGGCTCGGCTACCGCGGCGGCACCGGCATCGACACCTTCGGGCCCGATCTGGGCACCGACGAGGAGTACAAGGTGTCGGTGGCCGTCTACCAGCGACACCGGATCAGCCTCGAGGTGCTGGCCAATCTGGCCGCGCTGCCCACCACCGGCGCGTCCATCCTGTGCGGCGGGCACATCAACGCCAACGGCGCGGGTTCCACCGCCCTGATCTACGGTCTGATCCCGCCGGCGCACTGAGAAAGGGCGCTGAGACAGCCCCATGCCGAAGCCAGCAGTGGCGACGACCGCGGCGCTGGTCCTCGTCGTCGCCACCGTCGGCGCCGGCCAGGCCGGGCTGATCGACGCCACCGTCACCCAGTGGATCGACGACGCGGCCCAGTTCGCCGGTGCGGCCGCCGCCGTCGGCTGCTGCCTGTGGACCTCCCGGCGCTACCACGGCCCGCAGCGGGCCTGGCGGCTGTGGCTGGCGCTCGGCCTGGCCAGCTGGAGCGTCGGCCAGGTGCTCTGGTCGTACGGCCAGCTCATCGCGCACACGCCACTGCCGTCGCCGTCCCTGGCCGACGCCGGCTACCTCGGCCTGACCCTGCCGGCGCTGCTGGCGCTGATCAGCATCGGCGGCCAGGGCCCACCACCGGACGAGATCATGCACCTGCCCAGCCGCCGGGTGGTCGTCCTGGACGGGCTGATCCTGGTGGGCGCGCTGTTCGTGCTCACCTGGAGCACCACGCTGGGCGCGGTGGTGCACGCCGGTGCGCCGACCCGCCTGGCGTTCGGCGTGGCCATCGCGTACCCGGTCACCGACCTGGTTCTGGTGATCATCGTCGTGCTGCTGCTCGCCGGGTCGCCGATGGCCCGGACCGGTGAGCGGCAGCTGGCCCTGCTGGGCGCCGGCCTGTTCGGCATCTGCTTCTCCGACAGCGCGTTCGCCTACCTGGTGGCCTCAGGCGCGGCGACCATGCCGCCACTGGCCGACGCCGGGTTCATCGTCGGGCCGGCGCTGCTGGCGCTGGCCGCGCTCACCAGTCCCAACGCGCGCCGCCGGCCCCGGCGTTCCCCCGGCACCCGCTGGGGCCACCTGCTCCTGCCGTACCTGCCGGTGGCGGCGACCTGCGGGCTGATCGTCGTGCGGATCGTCCGCGGGGAGACGGTCGACCGGCTCTCGATCGGCGTCGAGCTGCTCGTCGTCGTACTGCTCATCGCCCGGCAGGCGATCACCCTGGTGGAGAACGCGCGGCTGCTGGACCGGGTCACCGAGGGCCGGCAGAAGCTCGCCCACCAGGCGTTCCACGACGCGCTGACCGGGCTGGCCAACCGGGCGCTGTTCCGCGACCGGCTGGACCACGCGCTGGCGCTGCACCGGCGCGACGGCGGCGGCCTGACCGTGCTGTTCCTCGACCTGGACGACTTCAAGGCCGTCAACGACCGGTACGGGCACGCCACCGGCGACCGGCTGCTGCGGCAGGCGGCGGAACGGCTGACCGCGGGCGTACGGCCGGGGGACACCGTGGCCCGGCTCGGCGGCGACGAGTTCGGGGTGCTGCTGGAAGGCCCGGGCGACGCGATGGCGTCGGCCGAGGCGCTGCTGGCGTCGCTCCGGACGCCGTACGACCTGGGCGGCCGGGTGGCCACGGTCGGCGCCAGCGTCGGCTTCGTGGACGCGGCCGAGCACCCCGGGGTCGACGCCGACTGGCTGGTCCGGCGAGCCGACGCGGCCATGTACGCGGGCAAGCGCGGCGGCAAGAACACCCTGGTCCGCTACCACCTCGACCTGGCCGACGAGAACGGCTCCTCCGACCTGTCCGAGCTGCTGCGCTCCGCGCTGGTCAGCGAACGCGGGCTGGACGTGCACTACCAGCCGATCGTCCGGCTGGCCGACCGCAGCGTGGTCGCGGTCGAGGCGCTCGCCCGGTGGACCGATCCGCAGGTCGGATCGGTGCCGGCCGACCTGTTCATCGCCGTGGCCGAACGGGCCGGCCTGGTCGGGCTGGTCGACGACTACGTGCTGGACCGGGCCTGCCAGGACGCGGCCGACTTCGCCGGCCCCTGGAAGGACGTGCTGGTGCACGTCAACGTGTCGGCGGCCCGGTTCGGCGAGCCGGAGCAGGAGGCGGCGGTGCTGCGCGCGCTGCACCGGCACCGGTTGCCCCCGCACCGGCTGCTGCTGGAACTCACCGAGACCGCGGCCTTCGACGACGCCGGGGCGGCCGCCACCGTCGCCACCCGGCTCACCGAGCGCGGCGTGAAGCTGGGCCTGGACGACTTCGGCACCGGCTACAACGCCCTGCACCAGCTGCACTCGCTGCCGATCGACGTGGTCAAACTGGACCGGTCGCTGGTGGTCGCGGCCACCGGTCGCAGCGCCGCCCTGTGCCGGTCCATCGTGGCCATCTGCACCGAGATGGGCGTCCGGGTGATCGCCGAGGGCATCGAGAACGACCAGCAGGTCGCGGCGATGGCCGCGCTGGGATGCGCGTACGGGCAGGGGCACCGGTTCGGCTTCCCCGGTCCGCTGCCTACGCACCACCCGGTTGCCTCACCCCGTTCACCGTCAGTGAGTACGGGGCGTATCGGGTGATCGAGCCGGTCGGATCGTCGGCGGAAACGATCGCCACCACTTCGTCGTAACCGGCCAGGGTGGCCCAGTCGCGCACCGGCACCTCCTTGACCGGCGCGTCGCCGGCCGCTCGGGGTCTCATCCCGACCAGCCGGGCCGACCAGCCCGCCACCGGGACCGGCCGCACCTGCGTGGGCGAGCGGAACGTCTCCGGCGTGGCCGGCACCGTCGTCGCGCCGATCCGGATCCCGGTGACGGCCCAGCCGCCGACGTCGACAGTGGAATCGCTGACGTACCGCAACTGCAGCAGCACGGCCTTCCCGGCGTACGCCGACAGGTCGTAGGTGACGGTCACGGCGCCGTCGCTGGGCCCGGTGAGTCCCGGCCCGAGCGGTCCCGCGCCGGTGCGGTCGCCGGCCAGCGCGACGTACGTGCGCCCGCCGTCGGCCGACACCGACACGTACCCGAAGTCGAAGCCCGTCTCGAACCCGTACGTCGTGTCGAGCCGCAGCACCGGATCGGCGGCCGGCACGGTGACGGCGGTGACCGCGCCCGCGTCCAGGTTGCCGGCGTTGCCGGAGAACAGCGCCCCGCCGGCCGCGGTCCAGGCCAGCGGTTCCGCCGGCAACGTGGCCGCCCCGGCGAAGGCGACCGCCGTCAGGTCGCGGCCGCGCAGGTAGTGCCCCCGGGCGTCGCGCAACCGCACGTAGTCGGCGCCGTTCGGGGCGGCGCCCGGCCGGGCGTACGCGGCCGGGTTGGCCAGGTCCACGGTGGAGTTCAACGACGGGAAGCCGCCGCCGGCCCGGGCGGTGAGGACGGCGGTCTGGTAGGCGTGCAGCGTGTCGTAGAGCGAGGCGCCGGCCGGAAGCGCCGCCGCCACCGCGGCCAGCCCGTGGTGCTGGGAGTCGCGGTGCAGCCGGGTCAGCACCTCCGGCCCGAACCGGTCGTGCAGGTACAGCATGAACTCGAACGCGTTGCCGTAGTCGGCCTGCAGTTCCAGCGGCGCGCCCTCGTCCCACAGGTTCAGCGAGTTCTGCGGGCCGCCGCAGTCGTGCGGCGTCGCGTTGTACGGCGTGATCACGGTCCCGTAGCCCCGGAAACAGGCCAGGTGGATGTCGAAGCCGTACCGGCCGACCCCGCGGGCGGGATGGGCGTACCCGGTGACGGCCGTGGCGTAGTCGGCCAGGCCCTCGTCGACCCAGGTCGCCTCGTCCGGGTCGTTGGCGTACTCCAGCAGGTGCTGCCACTCGTGGGCGAACGTGCTCTCGTAGAGGCGGGGACGGGCGCTGTGGTTGGCGCAGGCGTCGGCGGAGGGCTGGTTCGGCGGGTGGGCGCCGCTGCGGTGGGTCCAGTCGTACGAGTCGATCGTCATCACGTTGCGGTCGAAGAGTTCCTCGAGCTGGCGGGAGAAGATGCCGGCGTCGTACCCGGGCTGGGCGGGATCGAAGTAGTTCTCGTCGCGGATGTTGTCGATCAGCGTGACCGTGCGGCCGCCCGCGCCGGTGTAGTCGCCGCCGAGGACGGCCCGGGTGCCGTCCCGGTCCGGCGGCAGGCTGAACGCGGCCGTCTCCCGCGGGTAGATCACCGTGTCGAACTCGTGGACCAGGGCGCCCACCTGCGAGTCGCTGACGGTCACGTCCTGGGTGCGGCAGTCCCCGGCGGGGAAGGCGAGGTCCTGCGCGACCCAGACCTCGATGTGCGTGCCGACGGCCCGCAGGGTGTACGTCTTGCGGTACAGCCCGCCGTCCTTCTCGTCGATGCCCAGCCATTCCCGGGTGGTGCCTACCGCCGGGGTGGCCGGGTCCGGGCCGGCCCGCCGGGCGAGCACGCCCGGCCGCGGGTGGTCCGGCGGCGTCGTCCCGTCGAGGGTGAACAGCGGCCGGGCGGGTTCGCGGACGCCGGCGGCCGGTTCGCGGACGCCGGCGGCCGGTTCGCGGACGCCGGCGGCCGGTTCGCGGACGCCGGCGGCAGCGGGAGCCGCGGCCGCCGGCGCCGGGATCATCAACACGGCCAGGGCGACGGCGACGCGGACCATGAGCCGGACGCTACTCCGGCGAACCCGACAAGTCCGTCAGATGCGGACTACTCGAACAGGGAGTGGCCGGCGCCGTCCTCGGCCCGCCGTCGCGCCCGCCGCCGCCGCTGAATGACCAGGATGTCGACGACCGCGACCAGCGCCCACGCGGCCAGCAGAAAACCCGGCACGGTCCAGCCGGCCCGGAACAACAGGACCGACAGGACCGTGCAGACGACGAACCCGAATCCGGCCAGCACGAGCCGCAGGTTGAGCGGGCTGTACGGCTCCTCCACCGAGCCGTCACGGTGGGGCGGTTGCGCGCCGATGGGCATGAATCCGACGTTACGCCACCTCGCGCCGCAGCACCCGGACGGTCCCGGCCACCAGCGGCACCAGCACCCAGACCGCGGACGCGACGCCCAGGTGCCCCCACTCGGTGGCGGTCATCCCGGTGCGGGACAGCGGCATGCCGGCCGAGTTGAAGTCCAGCCACTGCGCCACCGGGTGCAGCCCCTTGATCGTGGCGTCCAGGATCGACCACACCGTCGGCAGCGCGAAGTACGTCACGATGGCCAGCGGCGAGTTCATCAGCAGCGCCCCGAAACCGAGCCCGAACAGCACCGACAGCACCTGCCCGAGCGCACTCTGCCCGAGGAGCGCCGCGCCCAGCTTCCAGTCGTGCGAGCCGGCGATCAGGGTGGCCACGGCGGCCAGCCCCAGCGTCAGCGCGGTCGCCACCAGCGCGATCAGCACCCCGGCGGCGAGCTTGGCCACGACCACCCGGCCGCGCTGCGGCACCAGCGTGAACGTGGTCAGCGCGGTGCGCTGAGACCACTCGCCGGTCATCGACAGCACGCCCAGCACCGGCAGCAGCACGCTGACCGGCAGCAGCCCGAACTGGAAGAAGTTGTTGAACGTCTGATCGCTGTCCGCGGACCAGATGAGCTGGACCACCGCGGTGCCGAGCGCGGCCAGCGCGATCACGATCAGCAGCCACAGCCCGGCCCTGGTGTCGGCCAGTTTGCGCAGTTCGATCACGGTCAGCCGGCCCAGGCCGATACGTACCGGGCGTACGGCGTCCTGCGGTTCTTCCAGAGAAGTCCCGGCCGGGGTCTGCATTGTCGTCATCGCACGGCCTCCCGGACCGAGTCGCCCGCGGTGAGGGTGAGGAACATCTGCTCCAGGCCGCCGCTGCCGGCCGGGCGCAGTTCGAGCAGCACCAGGCCGTTGTCGGCGGCCGCCCGGCCGATGGTCTCCGCGTCGGTCGGCACGACGACACCCCCGTCCGTGGTCTTGGTGGCGGTCAGGCCGATCCGCTTCAGCACCGTGTCCAGGGCGTCCATGTCGAGGGCCCGCACCACCGTGCCGGACGCGTTCAGCAACTCGTTCTTGTCGCCGGCGGCGACGATCCGCCCGGCCCCGATGACCACCAGCTGGTCGGCCACCGCCTCGACCTCCCGCAGCAGGTGCGAGGAGAGCAGCACGGTGCCGCCCCGGTCGGCGAAGTCGCGCAGCAGCCCGCGCATCCAGAAGATCCCCTCCGGGTCCAATCCGTTGGCCGGCTCGTCCAGGATCAGCACCCCGGGATCGCCGAGCAGCGCGCACGCCAGGCCCAGCCGCTGCCGCATGCCGAGCGAGTACTGCCGGACCCGCTTCTTCGCCGCGGCCGCGTTGAGCCCCACCTGGTCCAGGCTCGCGCCGACCCGCCTGCGGTCCAGGCCCATGGTCATCGCGGCCAGGGTGAGAACCTCTTTCCCGGTACGCCCGGCGTGCTGCGCGGACGCGTCCAGCAGCACGCCGACCCGCCGGCCGGGATTGCCGAGCCGCCGGTACGGCACACCGTCGACGGTGGCCGTGCCGGCCGTCGGCGGGGTCAGCCCGCAGATCATCCGCATGGTGGTGGACTTGCCGGCGCCGTTCGGGCCGAGGAAGCCGGTCACCGTGCCGGTGCGGCAGGTGAACGACACGTCGTTGACGGCCGGATGAGCCCCGTACCTCTTGGTGAGATGTTCGACCGTAATCATGCGACCAGTGTGGGGCCGGCGGCCCGTCCGCGGTGCCCCTCCGGAGTCGACGGCCGGAAACCTTGGTCTACCCCGAACGGCGACTTCGGTCGGTCCCGGACGCTCCGTCACCGCTCGTACCATCATCGGCATGAGGACGCTGACACCGGAGTACGGCTGGCTGTTGCCGTCCGCGCTCACCGTCGAGTCCGACTCCCGCCCGCAGCGGCGCTCCACCCGCGACTGGCTGGTCGACACGCTCGGTTTCGTCCTCGGGCTCGGCTTCACCCTGTTCGCCACCGTCGACCTCAGGGATGGCCAGCCGGACCTCCTCGGAGGCTTCATCGGCTCCGCGGACTGGGTGGTCGGCGTGGACGCGGTGGTCAGCGTCGCGCTCGCCGCCGGGCTGTGGTGGCGCCGCCGGTTCCCGGTGCAGCTGGCCGTGGCCGCCATCCTGATCGGCACGTTCTCGCTCGCCTCGGGGGTGTCCCAGCTGATCGTGATGTTCACGGTCACCGTGCACCGCCGCTTTCCGGTCGCTGCCCTGCTGGTGGCCAATCTGCTCGCTGCCAACCTGATCTTCACCGCCGTACGGCCGGAGAAGGGCACCGGATACGTGGCGTCGGTGCTGTTCAGCACGGGAATCACGGTGATCGTGATGCTGAGCGGGATGGTGGTGCGGGCCCGCCGTCAGCTGGTGGTGTCGCTGCGAGACCGGGCCGAGCGAGCCGAGTCCGAGCAGCAGCTGCGGGTCGCCCAGGCCCGGGTGCTGGAACGCAACCGGATCGCGCGCGAGATGCATGACGTGCTGGCCCACCGGATCTCCCTGCTTTCGCTGCACGCGGGCGCCTTGGAGATCCGGCCGGACGCGGCCCCGGCCGAGGTGGCCGGCGCCGCCGGGGTGATCCGGGCCAGCGCCCACCAGGCGCTGCAGGACCTGCGCGAGGTGATCGGCGTGCTGCGGGAGGAGCCGGGCGGCGGGCGTGACCCCGAACGCCCGCAGCCGACCCTGCACGACGTCCCGGCGCTGGTGGAGGAGTCCCGGGCGGCCGGGGCCACGGTGCGGCTGGAGGTGACCGTCGACCCGGCGAAGGTGCCGGCACTGACCGGGCGTACGGCGTACCGCATCGTGCAGGAAGGCCTGACCAATGCCCGCAGGCACGCGCCCGGCGCGGCCGTGTCGGTGACCATCGGCGGTGGCGCCGGTGACGGCCTGACCGTGGCGGTCCGCAACGCGTGGCCGCCGCCCGTCGCCGGCGCCGCCATGCCGGGGGCCGGCACCGGGCTGGTCGGGCTGGCCGAGCGGGCCGCGCTGGCCGGCGGTCGTCTGGAACACGGCCGTCCGGGCGACCGCGAGTTCGCGCTGACCGCATGGCTGCCGTGGCCGGCGTGAGCGAGCCCGTCCGGGTCCTGATCGTGGACGACGACGCTCTGGTTCGCGCCGGCCTGACCATGATCCTGTCCGGTGACGACCAGCTCCGGGTGGTGGCCGAGGCTGTCGACGGCAGCGAGGTTCCGGCCGCGATCGCGGAACATCGGCCCGACGTCGTGCTGATGGACATCCGGATGCCCCGGGTGGACGGGCTGGCCGCCACCGAGGCCCTGCGCCGTCGCCCGGACGCGCCCGAGGTGCTGGTGCTCACCACCTTCGACGCCGACGAGTACGTGCTGCGGGCGTTGCGCGCCGGGGCCAGCGGCTTCCTGCTCAAGGACACGCCGCCGATGGAGATCCGGGCCGCGGTCCGCAAGGTCGCGCACGGCGAGGCGACGCTGTCCCCGGCGGTCACCCGGCGCCTGATCGCGCACGTGTCGGCGCCCGCGCCGGACCGTACGGCTGCGGCTCGCCGCCTGGACCGGCTCAGCGACCGGGAACGGGAGGTGGCCCTGGCGCTGGGCCAGGGCCGGTCGAACGCGGAGATCTCGGCCGAGCTGTTCATGAGCGTGGCCACGGTCAAGGCCCACGTCTCCCGGCTGCTCACCAAGCTGGAGCTCAACAACCGCGTGCAGATCGCCCTGCTGGTCCACGACGCCGGCCTGACCTGAGTCCGGACCATGATCGCGAGCGGGCCGTCGCGGCTGGGCGCGGACCGCGTGTCCCGCGGCGCCGGCCGGCGCGATGCGGACGTCATGTCGCGTGCCCTTCCCGGCAACACCGACACCCGCGCGTACGGGCGGATCTGCTCAGGTGGACCGGGGGGCGCCGGTGAGGATCACCAGTTGCTGGGTCGCCCGGGTCATCGACACGTAGCGGTCCACGGCACCCTCGATCCCCGTGCCGAACTCGTCCGGGTTCACCAGCACGACCAGGTCGAATTCGAGGCCCTTGGCCAGCTCGGGGGTCAGCGAGCGGACGCGGGGGCCGTCCGGGAACGCCGGGTCGCCGATCACGCAGGCGATCCTTTGGGCGTGCCCGGCCAGCCAGTCACCGACGACCGCGGTCAGGTCGCCGGCCGCGCCGCGGGCGACCGGGACGCCGCTGTGCCGGATCGACGTGGGCACGTTGGCGTCCGGAATCACCGCCCGGATCACCGGCTCGGCCTCGGCCATGATCTCGGCCGGCGTGCGGTAGTTGATGCTCAGGCCGGCCAGGTGGACGTCGCGCAGGCCGATCCGGGCCAGTCGCTCCCGCCACGACTCGGTGAAGCCGTGCCGGGCCTGCGCCCGGTCCCCGACGATGGTGAAGCTGCGGGACGGGCAGCGCAGCAGCAGCATCTGCCACTCGGCGTCGGTCAGTTCCTGGGCCTCGTCCACGACGATGTGCGCGAACGGCCCGGCCAGCACGTCCGGGTCGGGCGCCTCCAGCCCGGACTCGTCGGCCAGGACCTCGCGCAGGTCCTCCTGCCGCAGCATCGCCATCAGGCCTTCGCCGTCGTCGTGCACGGTGGAGGCGAGGAGGTCGTCGACGACCAGGTCCATCCGCGCGCGCTCGGCCGCCAGGGTGGCCTCCGCCCGGCGCTGCCGGCGGGCCAGCCCGGCGTCGCCCAGCCGCTGCCGGGCCGCGTCCAGCAGCGGCAGGTCGGCCACCGTCCAGGCGCGCGGGTCGGCGCGCTGCAGCGCCTGGACCTCGGCCGGGCTCAGCCCGGGGGCCGACCTCCGCAGGTAGGCGGGCACCGACCACAGATCGGCGACGATGTCCGCCGCGTCGAGCGCCGGCCACGCCCGGTTGAAGGCGGCCTGCAGCGGCCGGCTGCGCCGCAACGAGCTGCGGCGCAGGTTGTGCTTCTCGGCCAGCGTGGTGAGCAGCTCCGCCCAGACGTGGTCGCGGGCCTCGTTGTGCGGAACCCCGGGCTCCGACTCGAAGGCACTCGCCCAGTCGCCGGCCGTCACCCGGACCTCGGCCTCGTCCATCTGGATCGTCAGGTCGTGCTCCGGCGGCTCCTCGTAGAACCGCACGGCCCCCTCGATGGCGTGCACCAGACCGGCCGACGACTTCAGCCGGGCCACCTCCGGGTCCTTCTCGGCCGCCGCCGCGGCGCCCTCGGCCACCAGGTCGCGCACCGTGCAGGTCAGCACGTCGTCCTCACCCAGGCTGGGCAGCACGTCGGCGACGTAGGACAGATAGGGGCGGCTCGGGCCGACGAACAGGACACCGCCGCGACGGTGTCCCAGGCGGGGGTCGGAGTAGAGGAGGTACGCGGTGCGGTGCAGGGCGACCACGGTCTTGCCCGTGCCGGGGCCACCGTCGACGACCAGGGCGCCGGCGGAGCCGGCCCGGATCACGGCGTCCTGGTCGGCCGCGATGGTGGCGAGCACGTCGCGCATCCGGGCGGACCGGTTGGCGCCGAGGCTGGCGATGAACGCGGACTGGTCGTCGAGGGCGGCGTTGCCGTCCAGGCCGTCGGCGGTGAAGACCTCGTCCCAGTAGTCGGTGATCCGGCCCTGGGTCCAGCGGTACCGGCGGCGACTGGCCAGGCCGTCCGGGTTCGCGTGGGTGGCGGCGAAGAACGGCTCGGCCGCCGGCGACCGCCAGTCGACCAGCAACCGGGCGCCTTCGGGGTCGGTCAGGCCGAGGCGGCCGACGTACACCGGCTCGGCGCCGTCGTCACCGACCATCCGGCCCAGGCACAGGTCCAGGCTGAACCGGCGGAGCGTACGCAGTCGCGCGGTCAGCCGGCGCACCTCCTCGTCGCGGTCGACCGCCTGCCGGCCCTTGCCCGCCGGCGCCATCCGGACCGCCTCCAGGCGTCCGGTCAGGTCGGCGAGCAGTCGCTCGAGGCTGTCCGCGATCGCGGCGAAGTGGCGCTCGTCGGCCCCGATCGACGCCGGATCGGCCTTGGCCGACAGGCGTGCGGGCAGGTCGAACACGCTGGTGGTCATCGGATGGAGCCCCCCGTTGTCGCAGATGTTCAGCGATTCTCCGGCACCACCCGGGCCTTGCCGCAAGACCGGGGTCCTGCTATACGTTGGAGGTGGAAAGAGGTGAATTTCTCCCCTTCCTATCGCGGCCACAGCGGCGTTGACGCTTCCTCCTCCGCCTCCCGCATCACCCGCAGCATGTTGCGGCCGGTGAGCTTCTCCAGGTCGGGCTCGGACCAGCCACGGTCACCGAGCTCGGCCAGCAGACGCGGGTAACCGGACACGTCCTCGAGGCCCTGCGTCACGTCCGGGGTGCCGTCGAAGTCGCCGCCCAGCCCGATGTGGTCCACCCCGGCCACGTCCCGGACGTGGTCCACATGGTCGGCGACCTGCGCCAGGGTGGCCACCGGCTTCGGGTGCGCCGCCCGCCACGCCCGCATCGGCTCCGGCTCGGGCAGCGGCGGCGGCAGCGACGCGACCACGGCGAGGGGGTCCTCGCCCGGGTGCGGGGCCCGGGGGAAAACGTCGTCATCGTCCGGCAGACCCAGCCGGGCCCGTTCGGCTCCCGCGCCGGAGTGCCACCGCGCCACCTCGTCCGACACGAACGGCGGCACGAACGTCACCTGCACCACCCCGCCGTTGCCGCGCAACCGCGCCAGCACGTCGTCGGGCACGTTGCGGCGGTGGTCGGTGACCGCCCGGGCCGACGAGTGGCTGAAGATCACCGGGGCGGTGGCCGCGTCCAGCGCGGCGTGCATGGTCACCACCGCGACGTGGGACAGGTCGACCAGCACGCCGAGGCGCTGCATCTCGGCCACCACGGCCCGCCCGGCCGCGGTCAGCCCGCCGGCCACGGCCTCCTCGGCCGCCGAGTCGGCCCACGACGTGTGGTTGTTGTGGGTCAGCGTGACGTAGCGGACGCCGAGCCGGGCGTACGTGCGGAGCACCCCGAGGGAACCGGCCAGGCTGTGGCCGCCCTCCACGCCGAGCAGGCAGGCGATCCGGCCGCCGGCCACCGCGCGCTCGATGTCGCCGGCGGTGAACGCCATGACCAGGTCGGACGGGTAGCCGGCGGCCATCCGGTACACCGCGTCGATCTGCTCCATGGTCGCCACCACGGCCTCGGGCTCGGGCAGCACCGACGGCACGTACGCCGACCAGAACTGCGCCCCCACCCCGCCCGCGCGCAGCCGCGGGATGTCGGTGTGGAACTCCGGCCGGTGGGCGGCCAGGCCGCCGACCGCGTACCCGGCCTTCAACCGCAGCGCCAGCGGCAGGTCGTTGTGGCCATCGATCACCGGCATCGCCGCGAGGACCTTATCGACTGAGATCATCCCGCCAACGTAGACCGGCCGACCGCAACCGGGCAGCACCTCGCCGGGCACGGAGGGTGCACCGCGCGCCCCGGAATCTCATCTGCATGCCCGGCCGCACACGGCGTCCGGACAGGCGGGGGGATAGAAACTGTGGGTCGCTCGAAGCTGCGTAAATCGGTGTCCGTCCTGGCCACGCTGCTGACCGGCGCCGGGGGCGCCCTGGTCACCGGCGTGCCGGCGTCAGCCGCGACCGGTCCGGTGCTCAAGCTGTCGGCCGGCGACGACTCGTACACCTCGAGCGGCCGCCGCACCGCCACCTTCGGCGCCGAGGACAAGCTGGTCGTGGGCCGGCTGAAGACCGACAGCAAGATCTCGTACCTGAAGTTCACCGTACCGGCCGGGGTGTCGGTGACCGGCGCCCGCCTGAACCTGTCGGTGACCGGCGCGGTCGCGGGCCGGCTGTCGGTCAGCCGGGTGCTGTCCAACGCCTGGACCGAGGCCGCGCTGTCCTCGGGCAACGCGCCGGCGCGGGGCCTGGTCGTGGCCTCGGCCGCGCCGAAGGCCGACGCCACCGCGGTCAGCTTCGACCTGAGCGGCGAGGTGACCGGCCCGGGGACGTACTCGTTCGCGGTCCAGTCGTCCGCGGCCGCCGCGGTGACCCGGTTCCACTCGTCCGAGGCGACGTCGGGCCGTCCCGAGCTGGACGTGACCACCGCGGCCCCGGCCGCGCCGCCGGCTCCGGTCACCACGCCGCCGACCACCGCCCCGACCACCGCCCCGACCGTCGCGCCGACCACGGCCCCGACCGTGGCGCCGACCACGGCCCCGACGACGGCGCCCGCGACCGCCGCTCCCACGACCACCCCGACGGTCGCGCCGACGACCGGCGGCACGTGCCGGACCGGTGCGCTGCTGGTCCCGACCTGCGGCGTGCTGTGGGGCGCCGCGGCCGGTGGCTTCACCACCGCGCCGCGCGACACCGAGCTGAAGAAGTGGGAGGCGCTGTCCGGCCGGACCGCGAGCATCTTCCACACGTACCACAAGGGTGACGAGGTCTTCCCGACCGCGTCCGAGATCGCCATGACCTCCGACGCGAGCCACCCGCGGCTGCTGCTGGCCAACTGGAAGGTCGGGTACGGCTCGACGTGGGCCAAGGTCGCCGCCGGCCAGCAGGACAAGCGCATCGACACGTTCGCCGCGCGGGCCAAGGCGTACGGCAAGCCGTTCTTCCTGATCCTGAACCACGAGCCGGAGAACGACGTCATCGCCACCCCCGGCTCCGGCATGAACGCCAAGGACTTCGCCGCCATGTACCGCCACACCGTCCTGCGGCTGCGCGCCGACGGCGTGACCAACGTGATCAACGTGCTGGCCTACATGGGCAACGAGAAGTGGATGTCGCAGTCCTGGTGGAAGGACCTGTACCCGGGCGACGACGTGGTGGACTGGATGGGCCTCGACTCGTACGTGTCGGTGGAGCCGGGCTACTACCACTACGGCCAGTTCGGTGACCTGCTCGACCGTCAGGGCACGACCGGGCCGGGCTTCTACGACTGGGCCGTCACCAACCACCCGAGCAAGCCGATGATGGTGGCCGAGTGGGGCGCCTACGACCGCGTGGGCAAGACCGTCGACAAGTCGCCCGTGTACAACAGCGTCCTGCCGGAACTGGCCAAGCGGCCGGCGATCAAGGCGATCGTGTACTTCGACACCGCGCACGACGACCAGGGCGACCGCGACATCAGCATCAACAGCACCGTGAACAGCCTGGCGTCCTTCCAGAGGCTGGCCGCCAACCCGCTGTTCCAGGTCAAGATCGGCTGAGCTGAGCCGGCTGCGCTCGATCGCGCGTGCGCCGCTGGAAGCTGATGAGTTCGGCCCACGCCCGATGACGGCTTCGCCGGCAGCGTTCGCGGGCCGAACTCATCAGCGCGGCAACGCGCTCCTCGCGGAAACCACGACACGAGCTGCCCGGACCTGCCGGGCAGCTCGTGTCGTGGTTTGTCCGTCCCGTTGTTCGGGGCCGGCCGTCCGTTCAGATCTTGTAGCGTGGGCCGGTACATCGACGGGAGGAGGCAGCGATGGCGAAGAAGTCGAAGAAGGACAAGAAGAAGGACAAGAAGAGCAAGAAGAAGTGACGTAGGGGCTCGCGCCCGGCCCGAAACCTCCGTGGCCGGGCGCCCACCCGACCTCGACGGCGCTGCCGTGCCGGTCGGCGCCGGCGGCTGTCCGATGAGCGCCGGCACCACTTCTCCGGGCCTAACCGCTGACCTGGCCGCCGTCGACGATCAGACGGCGAGTGGTCGGTACGGCGTCCAGCATCCGCCGGTCGTGGGTGACCAGCAGCAGGGTGCCGGGATACTCGGCCAGCGCCGACTCCAGCTGCTCGATGGCCGGCAGGTCCAGGTGGTTGGTCGGCTCGTCCAGCACCAGCAGGTTGACCCCGCGGGCCTGCAGCAGAGCCAGCGCCGCCCGGGTGCGCTCGCCCGGGGAGAGCGTGGCCGCCGGCCTCGGCACGTGGGCCGCCGTCAGCCCGAACTTGGCCAGCAGGGTCCGGACCTCCGCGTCGGGCATCGCCGGCACCTGGGCGCCGAACGCCGCGGCCAGCGGCTGGTCGCCCAGGAACAGGCCGCGGGCCTGGTCGATCTCGCCGACCACGACCCCCGGGCCGAGGTACGCGGTGCCGGCGTCCGGCGGGATCCGGCCGAGCAGCGCCGCGAGCAGCGTCGACTTGCCGGCCCCGTTGGCCCCAGTGATCGCCACCCGGTCGGCCCAGTCGATCTGCAGCGTCACCGGGCCGAGGGTGAAGTCGCCGCGGCGCACGACCGCGGCGTCGAGCGCCGCCACCACGGCGCCGGCGCGGGGAGCGGTGGCGATGGTCATCCGCAGCTCCCACTCCTTCCGCGGCTCCTCGACCACCTCCAGGCGCTCGATCGCGCGCATCGTCTGGCGCGCCTTGGCCGCCTGCTTCTCGGTCGACTCCGCCCGGAACGCCTTGACGTGCTTGTCGTTGTCGGTGGACTTGCGACGGGCGTTGCGCACGCCGTGCTCCAGCCAGGTGCGCTGCATCTGGGCCCGGGCGAGCAGCGCGTCCTTGCGGCCGGCGAACTGGTCGTAGTCGTCCCGGGCGTGCTGCCGGGCCCGCTCGCGTTCTTGCAGGTACGCGTCGTAGCCGCCGCCGTAGAGATGGATCTGCTGCTGCGCCAGGTCCAATTCGAGCACCGCGGTGACCGTACGAGTGAGGAACTCCCGGTCGTGGCTGACCAGAACGGTTCCGGTCCGCAGGCCGCGCACGAACTCCTCGAGCCGGTCCAGCCCGGCCAGGTCCAGGTCGTTGGTCGGCTCGTCCAGCAGCAGGATGTCGTACCGGCTGAGAAGCAGGGACGCCATGCCGGCGCGAGCCGCCTGGCCCCCCGACAGCCCGGTCATCGGATGGTCCATCGAGACGCCCAGGCCCAGGTCGCCGGCCACCTCCGCGGCCCGTTCCTCCAGGTCGGCGCCGCCCAGGGCGAGCCACCGCTCGAGCGCGGCCGCGTACGCGTCGTCGGCCCCGGCCGTGCCCGCACCCAGAGCCTCGGCCGCGCCGTCCATCGCCCCCTGGGCCGGGCCCACGCCGGTGCGCCGGACGAGGAAGTCGCGGACGGTCTCACCCGGCCGCCGGTCCCGCTCCTGCGGCAGGTAGCCGACGGTGGCCTCGGGCGGGTTCAGCGTGACCGACCCGGACTCGACCGGCAGCAACCCGGCGAGGGTGCGCAGCAGGGTGGTCTTGCCGGCGCCGTTCGCGCCGACCAGGCCGATCACGTCGGCCGGGGCGACCACCAGGTCGAGCCCGGCGAAAAGGGTGCGGTCGCCGTGCCCGGCGGCCAGGTCACGGACGATCATCGTGGCGCTCATGTCCGCCCGATGGTAGGCGATGGGGATGGCCGCCCCCGTCACCCGGACCCCGGCTTGCCGGAGCGTCGCAGCCCGACACAATCGCGGGGTAGCTTCATGGGAGTGACAGACGCGCCAACTGCGATCACCCCCACCCCACCTACCGATCTTCCGCGCACCCTCGGTGAGCTGCGGGCCTCCGGGCACGAGTTCAAGACCGTGAAAGAGGAGCTGCGCGACAACCTGCTCGCGCGGATGCGCAGCGGCGAGCCGCGGTTCCCGGGCATCGTCGGCTACGACGACACCGTGCTTCCCGAGGTGGAGCGGGCTCTGCTGGCCGGGCACGACATGGTTCTGCTGGGCGAGCGCGGTCAGGGCAAGACCCGCCTGATCCGCGGTCTGGTCGGCCTGCTGGACGAGTGGACGCCCTTCATCACCGGCTCCGAGCTGCGCGAACACCCGTACCTGCCGCTGACCCCGGGCAGCCGCCGGCTGGCCGCCGAGACCGGCGATCTCCTGCCGATCTCCTGGCTGCACCGCTCCGAGCGGTACGGCGAGAAGCTGGCCACCCCGGACACCAGCGTCGGCGACCTGATCGGCGACGTCGACCCGATCAAGGTGGCCGAGGGCCGGGCGCTGGGCGACCCCGACACGATCCATTTCGGTCTGGTGCCGCGCACCAACCGCGGCATCTTCGCCGTCAACGAGCTGCCCGACCTGGCCGAGCGGATCCAGGTGTCGCTGCTCAACGTGCTCGAGGAGCGCGACATCCAGGTCCGCGGCTACCAGCTGCGGCTGCCGCTGGACCTGCTGCTGGTGGCGTCGGCGAACCCGGAGGACTACACCAACCGGGGGCGGATCATCACCCCGCTGAAGGACCGGTTCGGCGCCGAGATCCGCACGCACTACCCGCTCGAGCTCGAGCTGGAGACGGAGCTCGTCCGGCAGGAGGCGGCGCTGTCCGCGTCGGTGCCCGAGCACCTGATCGAGGTGCTGGCCCGCTACACCCGGCAGGTGCGCGAGTCGCCGGCCGTGGACTCGCGGTCGGGGGTGTCGGCCCGGTTCGCCATCGCCGCCGCCGAGACCGTGGCCGCGTCCGCCCTGCGCCGGGCCGGGCTGCGCAACGAGCGTGAGGCCGTCGCCCGGATCTGCGACACCGTGTCGGTGACCAGCACCCTGCGGGGCAAGGTCGAGTTCGACTCGGGGGAGGAGGGCCGGGAGACCGAGATCCTGTCCCACCTGCTGCGGGTGGCCACGGCCGAGACGTTCCGGGCCCGGCTGGCCGGTCTCGACCTCTCCGGCTTCACCGACCTGGTGAACGAGGGCGCGATCATCGAGACCGGGGACCTGGTCTCGGCGGAGGAACTGCTCGGCCAGATCGGCACCGTTCCCGGCCTGGCCAAGGTGCTCGACCGCCTCGGCCTCGGCGACGCCCCCAGCCCCGGACAGGCCGCCTCCGGCGTCGAGTTCGTGCTCGAGGGCCTGCACCTGAGCCGCCGGCTGGCCAAGGAGCTCACCGACGACGGTCGCACCATCTACGGGAGCTGATGATCAGTGCCCATGAATAGGTTCCGCTACGGGGCCTGGAACGACGGGCCCGACCCGCTGGCACCGCCGTACGACGTCCGCAAGGCGGTGGACGAGGTCGGCGAGCGGGTGCTGCGCGGGGAGAACCTGCGCGACGCGCTGCGCGACCTCATCCGCCGCGGCCCCCGTGACGGCCGCGGGCTGGACGAGTTGCGCGACCGGGCCCGCCGGCAACGTCGCGAGGCGCTGCGCCGCGGCAACCTGGACGGCGCCGTCACCCGCGCCCAGCAGCTGCTCGACCAGGCCCTCGCGGCCGAGCGGGACGAGCTGCGCGGCCGGGACGACGAGGCCGCCCGGTTCAGCGAGGCGATGCTGGACAACCTGCCCCGGTCCACCTCGCAGGCGGTGCAGGAGCTGTCGGAGTACGACTGGGCCAGCGACGAGGCCCGGCAGCTGTACGACCAGATCCTCGACGGGCTGCGCCAGGAGATCGTGGAGCAGCGGTTCGCCGGCATGAAGCAGGCGCTGCAGGGCCGCGACGCGGCGGCCGACCAGCGCGTGTCGGAGATGCTGAACGACCTCAACGACCTGCTGCAACGGCACGGCCGCGGGGAGGACACGTCCGACGCGTTCCAGCAGTTCATGGAGAAGCACGGCGAGTTCTTCCCGGACAATCCGAGCAACATCGACGAGCTGATCGACTCGCTGGCCCGGTCGGCCGCCGCGGCCGAACGGCTGCTGCGCTCGCTGAGCCCGCAGCAGCGCCAGGAACTGTCCGAGCTGATGGACCAGGCGCTCGGCGACGGGCCACTGCGCGGTCAGCTGGCCGACCTGACGTCCAACCTGCAGTCGCTGCGGCCCGGGCTCAACTGGGGCCGGGGTGAGCGGATGCGCGGCGGCGGCCAGGACCTCGGGTACGGCGACGCCACCGCCGCACTGGAGGAGATCGGTGACCTCGACAACCTGCTCGACCAGCTCGGCCAGGAACATCCGGGGGCGACGCTGGACGACGTCGACGTGGAGGCGGTCGAGCGGCAGCTGGGCCGGTCCGCCGCCGACGACGTGCGCCGGCTCCGCGAGCTGGAGCGGGAACTGCGCCGGCAGGGCTGGGTCACCCGGGACGCGGAGGGGCTGACCCTGTCGCCGAAGGCGCTGCGCCGCCTCGGCCGGACGGCGCTGGCCCAGGTGTTCAGCGACCTCGGTAGCAAGAAACGGGGCGATCACGACCTGCGGGACGCGGGCGCGGCCGGGGATCTGATCGGGTCGTCGCGGCGCTGGCAGTTCGGCGACGAGCAGCCGCTGGACGTGGTGCGGACGATCAGCAACGCCGTCCGCCGCTCGGCGCTGCTACCGACGCCTGGTCCGACGGACGGCGTGGAGAATCCGGGCCGGTTCCCGGCCGGCCGGCGGGTTGCGGTGCGGCTGGAACCGGACGATTTCGAGGTCGCCGAGACCGAGCGGCGCGCGTCGGCGGCGGTCGCGTTGCTGGTCGACCTGTCCTTCTCGATGGTCCTCGAGGACCGCTGGGGGCCGATGAAGCAGACCGCCCTGGCCCTGTCGCAGCTCGTGGCGACGCAGTACCCGCAGGACGCGCTGCAGATCATCGGGTTCAGCAAGTACGCGATGCCGCTGTCCCAGTCCGAGCTGGCCGCGGTCGAACCGGACATGGACAAGGGCACCAACCTGCAGCACGCGCTCAAGCTGGCCGGGCGGCACCTGCGGCGGCATCCCGGCTCCGAGCCGGTGGTGCTGGTGGTGACCGACGGTGAGCCGACCGCGCACCTGGACGACGACGGCGAGGCGTTCTTCTGGTGGCCGCCGCTGCCCGAGACCGTCGCCGCCACCGTGCAGGAGGTGGACGTGCTGACGCGGTACGGGGCGACGCTGAACATCTTCATGCTGGGGGAGGACCCGGGACTGAAGCGGTTCGTCGACGCGGTGGCCAAGCGCAGCGGCGGCCGGGTGTTCAGCCCGTCAGCGGACGAGCTGGGCCGCTACGTGGTCGACGACTACGTCCGGGCGCGGCGCGGGAAGCGGTAGGCCGTCATTCTCCGCACGTCGTCGGAGCCGGCAGCAACCCAGCTTCCTAGGACGGCGTACGCGGTGTGCGGCGCGGCCGGGGTTCCGGGCATGCCGCACTGCGCTGGTTATAGTGGCTCGGCCGGTCTTCGGTGCGTCCGCGGTGGAGAGGGAGTTTGCGATGTCGCAGCAGCCTGCGCCCGCACCCCCGATCACGGTCTCGCGTCGGATCTGGACGATTCCCAACGTCATCAGCTTCATCCGGCTGCTCGGCGTCCCGCTGTTCCTGTACCTGCTGCTCGGTCCGCACCACGACGGCTGGGCGGTGGTCGTGCTGGCCGTCGGCGGCACCACCGACTGGGTCGACGGCTTCGTCGCCCGGCGACTGCACCAGGTGAGCCGGTTGGGCGAGCTGATGGACCCGTTCGCCGACCGGTTGTACATCCTGGCGGCGCTGCTCGCCCTCACCGTCCGGGGCGTGATCCCGTGGTGGCTGACCATCGCCCTGCTGGCCCGCGAAGCCGTCGTGGGCGTCGCGCTGCTGGTGCTGCGCCGCCACGGGTACGGGCCGCCGCCGGTGCACTACGTCGGCAAGACCGGGACGTTCGTGCTGCTCGCAGCGCTGCCGGTGCTGCTGCTGGCGCGGGCCGTGCCGTCGATCGACTCGTGGCTGGTGCCGATCGGCTGGGGCCTGGCGTGGTGGGCGCTCGGGCTGTACTGGATCGCCGGCTTGCTCTACCTGGCGCAGACCTGGTCGGTGTTGCGCGCCGACCGGGCGCGGGTGGTGCCGGGATGACCTCTCCCGGCGACCCGACTCGTGGCGACCGCCGGTTCACGCCGGACTTCCTCACCGAGCTGTTCCGCAACCCGCTCGAGCCGGGCTACGCCGCCGCGGCCGAGCGCAAGCGGCGCGAGGGACCACCGGCCGGGCCGCGGAAGCGGATCACGACCGGCATCACCGCGCTGACCATGGTCGCGCTGGGCTTCCTGCTGGTGGTCGCGTACCAGCAGACGGTGGCCCAGGCTCCGGCCCGGTCCGACGCGCGGGCCGCCCTGGTCGCGCAGGTGCAGACCCGCCGGCAGGAGACCACCGGGCTGCAGAACCAGGCCGACCAACTGCGCGTGGACGTGGCCGCGCTGCGCGAGCGGGAGCTCGGGGAGGGCGCCGGCGCCAAGTTGCGGGATTTGGAGGCCACCACCGGGCTGGCGCCGGTGCGCGGCGGCGGCGCCCGGATCACGATCAAGGACGGCCGGGCCACGGTCGACCCGGTGACCGGCGTGCAGCACACCGATGCCCTGGTCAAGGACACCGACCTGCAGCTGGCGGCGAACGCCTTGTGGTCGGACGGGGCCGAGGCGATCGCGATCAACGGGCAGCGCCTGACCGCCACGTCGACGATCCGGCAGGCGGGAGAAGCCATCCTGGTCGACTTCCAGCCCGTGACGACGCCGTACGAGCTGGTCGCGATCGGCCCGGACTCGCTCGCCGGGGACTTCTCCGACTCGTACGCCGGCCGGTTCTTCCACGAGCTGGTGTCCCGCTACGGCATGTCGTTCGACGCGGCCAAGGTGAAGGACGCGACCGTGGCGTCGTCCGCCGACCTCACCCTCCGGGTGGCCCGGCCGGTCGCCCCCGCGTCTCCCTCCAGCGGCCCGTCGCGGCCGACGTCACCCTCCTCCCCGGAAGGCGGCCGATGATCGCCGTTATCGCCCTGATCGCCGGAGGCATCCTGGGCATCGTGGTCCACCCGAGCGTGCCGCCCGCCCTCGCGCCGTACCTGCCGATCGCGGTGGTGGCCGCGCTGGACGCAGTGTTCGGCGGCGTCCGGGCGCGGCTCGACGGGATCTTCGACGACAAGCAGTTCGTGGTGTCGTTCATCGCCAACGTGGTGGTGGCCGCGCTGATCGTCTACCTGGGCGACCAGCTCGGCGTCGGCACCCAGTTGTCCACCGGCGTCGTGGTGGTGCTCGGCGTGCGAATCTTCGGCAACGTCGCCGCCATCCGACGGCACCTGTTCCGGGCGTGAGTGGATGACCGAGCAGCCGGAGACCAGCCGGCGGACGCCCGATCCCGGGTTGCCCACGGCCGGGCGCAGGCCCGAGGACCGGTCCGTGACCTCCGCGGACGACGAGCCGACCCTGGTGACACCGCCCGCCGCGCCGCCGGCGGACGAGACGACGACGGTCCTGGTCCCGCCCCCCGACCCCACCCTCCCGGCGGCCCCGGTCGCCGCGGAGGCGTCCGAGCCGGTCGCCGCAGAGGCGTCCGAGCCGGTCGTCGCGGAGGCGCCCGGGCCTTCCGGGGACGCCCCGGCGTCCGACCAGCCCGATGAGGCCGGCGAACCGGGCGAACCGGACGCCGTGTCACCCGAACCGGTGGTCGCGGAGAAATCGCAGCGGCCGCCGTGGCGGCGGCTGTCGTCGGCCGGGGCGCTGATCGTCGTGCTGCTCACGCTGTTCGGCTTCACGCTGGTGGTGCAGCTGCGCAGCAACAGTGCCGACCAGGGTCTGGCCACCGCCCGCCAGGAGGACCTGGTCCGGATCCTCTCCGACCTGGAGGCCCGCGACCAGCGCCTGCAGACCGAGATCACCGACCTGGAGCAGAGCCAGCGGCAGCTCACCTCGGGCGTCGAAGGACGTCAGGCGGCGCTCGCCGACGCGCAGAAACGGGCGGACGAACTCGGCCTGCTGGCCGGCACGGTGGCCGGCAAGGGGCCCGGACTGAAGATCGTGGTCGACCCGAAAGGCGTGGTCAAGGCGTCGGCGATCCTCAACGCGGTGCAGGAGCTGCGCGGCGCCGGCGGTGAGGTGATGCAGATCAACAGCGCCGACGGCTCGGCGGTCCGGATCGTCGCGTCGACCTATTTCGTGGACGCCGACGGCGCCGCCATCACCGTCGACGGAAAGCGCCTGACCGGGCCGTACACGATCTGGGTGATCGGGGTGCCGCAGACCATGCAGACGGCGCTGCAGATCCCCGGCGGGGTGGTCGCGTCGGTCGACGGCGCCGGCGGTAGCGTGACCATGGAAGCGGAGGGCCTGGTCGAGGTGTCCGCTCTGCACAAGGCCCCGAGCTTGCAGTACGCGCGCCCGGTCTCCTGACCGGGCGGTGGCACTACGGAGGAACGAGTGATTCCTGAGGACCTGCGGTACACCGCCGAGCACGAGTGGGTGGCCGGCGACGGCAGCGGGCCGGTGCGGGTGGGCATCACCCATTTCGCGCAGGACGCGCTCGGCGACATCGTCTACGTGCAGCTGCCCGACGAGGGCGCCGCGGTGCAGGCCGGCGATTCGCTCGGGGAGATCGAGTCGACCAAGAGCGTGTCCGAGATCTACGCCCCCATCGCGGGGACCGTCGTGTCGAAGAACGCGTCGCTGGGCGACGAGCCGGAATTGATCAACGCCGAGCCGTACGCGGCCGGTTGGCTGGTGGAGATCGCGCCGGACGATCCGGCGGCGATCTCCGGGCTGCTCGACGCGGGCGCGTACCGCGCACTGACGGAAAGCTGACCAGCACACCCAATTGATCTCCGCGCGTCTGGTTGTGCCCTGTTGGCGGCGCTGACTAGGCTCGCGGGGCACACGTTTGAACCGTTATTCATTCGCAACCGATAGTCGTGCGTCCCGGAACCCGCTCCGGGCAGCGGCGGGGGTGCCGCGCTCCGGGCTCTGTCCGGCAGTGCGTCCACCCGTGCCGCCGGGCGAGCGACCGACAGATCCGTGAGGTGGTCCGATGACGCGCCCAGACGACGAGTTTCCTCCACTCGACGTCACGTCCACGCTGAACCTCGGTGCGCTCGACGAGGTGCTCGAGGGTCCCGAGACCGACGTGGTGCCGGCCCGGATGTCCGGTTCGCTGCCGCCCGGGATGGCGCTGCTGGTCGTGCGCCGGGGCCCGAACGCCGGCGCCCGGTTCCTGCTGGACCATGACGTGACCACGAGCGGCCGGCACCCCGACAGCGACATCTTCCTGGACGACGTCACCGTGTCGCGCCGGCACGCCGAGTTCCACCGCGACGGCGGCACCTTCACGGTGCGCGACGTCGGCTCGCTCAACGGGACGTACGTGAACCGGGAGCGGGTCGAGGCGGCCACCTTGAGCAACGGCGACGAGGTGCAGATCGGCAAGTTCCGCCTGGTGTTCATCGCCGGCCCGCGGCCGGAGGGCGAGGGCGGCGGGGCGTGAACTCGTCGGGGGCGGCCGCGCGTGACCCGGGCATGTCCCGTGGTCACGAGTCCGCGGCGCTGATGAGCATCGGGGAGGTGCTGGCTCATCTGCGGACGGAGTTTCCCGACACCACCATCTCCAAGCTGCGTTTCCTGGAGGCGGAGGGGCTGGTCGACCCGCAGCGCACCGCCTCCGGTTATCGCAAGTACTCGTGGGACGACGTGCACCGGCTGCGCTTCGTGCTCACCGCCCAGCGCGATCAGTACCTGCCGTTGCGGGTGATCCGGGAGCAGCTGGATCGCCGGGAGGAACCGCTCGCTCCGCGGCCGGCGCTGGTGGCGGTGGGCACCGAGGCGCCGGCCCAGGACGGCGCGGACACCCGGATGGCCCGCGACGACCTGCTGGCCCGGACCGGCGTGACCGGCGAGATGCTCACCGAACTGGAGAAGGCCGGGCTGGTCGAGGCCCGGCCGCCGGGCTGGTACGACGGGGACGCGGTGGTGATCGTCGAGGCCGTCGCCGGGCTCACGCGGTACGGGTTGGAGCTGCGGCACCTGCGGGCGTTCCGGGCCGGAGCCGATCGTGAGGTCGGTCTGTTCAGCCAGTTGCTGGCCCCGCTGGTGCGCCAGCACGACCCCGCCGCCCGGGCGCGGGCGGCCGAGACCGCGCGTGAACTGCAGGCGTTGTCGCAGAAACTCCACGGGGCCCTCGTCCGGGCCGGATTACGCGGAACTCTTGGCCGGTGAGCGTTTCTCGCCCCGGTGCCGAGGGCATGCGGGAGGCGGCAGCACGCGTACGCCGTGCGTGTACCGTGCAGAAGAGGGCGGCCGTACGCGGTTGCGAGGACGGCGACACGGAGGCGTTGCGGTGCGCGAGCTGAGCGTGGTCGGGGTTCGGGTGGAGCTGCCCAGCAACCAGCCGATCGTCCTGCTCAGGGAGGTCGACGGGGATCGTTACCTGCCGATCTGGATCGGTGCGGTGGAGGCGACGGCCATCGCGTACGAGCAGCAGGGGGTCAAGCCGGCCCGGCCGCTCACCCACGACCTGCTGCGGGACATCCTGAAGGCGCTGCAGGCGCCGCTCAAGGCGGTGGAGATCACCGAGCTCAAGGAGAACGTCTTCTACGCCGACCTGCTGATCGGGGACAACCTGCGGGTCTCGGCCCGGCCGAGCGACTCGATCGCCCTGGCATTGCGGGTGGGCGCGCCGATCCGCTGCGCCGACCAGGTGCTCACCGAGGCCGGCATCGTCATCCCGGACGAGCAGGAGGACGAGGTGGAGAAGTTCCGCGAGTTCCTCGATCAGGTCCGACCGGAGGACTTCGCGGGCTGAGTCCCGCTCGTACGCGGCGTGTCATGGCATTACCTCCCGGTTGCGCCGTCGTTTGAGATATACGCTCGTGGAGTCCACGTGAAGCGGCACCGGCATCGGGGAGGTAGTCGCGTGCAGGAACCGGGTGTTGATACCGAGGGTCCCTTCATCGGCGAGGACGGTGCGGTCGGCTACCGTGGCGTGACGGCCACGCACGCGGTCGGCATCTCGTACCGGCAGCTCGACTACTGGGCCCGCACCAGCCTCGTCGTGCCGAGCATCCGCGACGCGTCCGGCTCCGGTACCCAGCGCCTCTACTCGTTTCGTGACCTGGTCGTCCTCAAGGTGGTCAAGCGCCTGCTGGACGCCGGGGTATCGCTGCAGAACATCCGCCGGGCGATCGACACGCTGCGCTCCCGCGGCGTCGAGGATCTGGCCGGCATCACGCTGATCTCCGACGGCACGACGGTGTACGAGTGCCGGTCGCCCGAGGAGGTCGTCGACCTGCTGCAGGGCGGTCAGGGCGTGTTCGGGATCGCCATCGGCGGCGCCTTCAAGGAGATCCAGGGCTCGCTGTCGCACCTGCCGGCCGAGCCGGCCGGTCCCGCGCAGCCGGTCGGCGTCGACGTCCCGGCCGAGCCGAACGCCGGCGACGAGCTCGCCGCCCGCCGGGCCCGCCGCCGAGCGGGCTGAGGAACGGGCCCCACCCCCCAGGCCGGCTCAGGACGAGCCCAGGCCGGCTCAGGACGAGCCCAGGCCGGCTCAGGACGAGCCCAGGCCGGCTCAGGACGAGCCCAGGCCGGCTCAGGACGAGCCCAGGCCGGGTGCCTGAGACCGGAGCCCGTCCCCGGTAGGCTCGACCGGTGACTCATGCCGCCGACAGCCACGACACCATCTCGGTCCGCGGAGCCCGCGAGAACAACCTCCGTGACGTCTCCCTGGACCTGCCCAAGCGCCGCCTGACCGTGTTCACCGGCGTGTCCGGCTCGGGTAAGTCGTCGCTGGTGTTCGACACCATCGCGGCCGAGTCGCAGCGGATGATCAACGAGACGTACCCCGCCTTCGTCCAGGGTTTCATGCCGACGCTGGCCCGGCCGGACGTGGACGTCCTGGGCGGCCTGACCACGGCGATCATCGTCGACCAGCAGCGGATGGGCAGCGACCCGCGGTCCACCGTGGGCACCGCCACCGACGCCAACGCCATGCTGCGCATCCTGTTCAGCCGGCTCGGCCGGCCGCACATCGGCTCCGCCCAGGCGTTCTCGTTCAACGTCGCGTCCATCTCGGGCGCCGGCGCGGTGACCGTCGAGCGGGGCGGCAGCACGACCAGCGAGCGCCGCAGCTTCAGCATCACCGGCGGCATGTGCCCGCGGTGCGAGGGCCGCGGCTCGGTCACGGACTTCGACCTGAGCCAGTTGTACGACGACCGCAAGTCGATCAACGAGGGCGCCCTGATCATCCCGGGTTACAGCATGGACGGCTGGCAGGGCCGGATCTATCGGGGCAGCGGCTTCCTCGACGCGGACAAGCCGATCCGTGAGTTCACCAAACGGGAGCTGCACGACCTGCTGCACAAGGAGCCGACGAAGATCAAGGTGGAGGGCATCAACCTCACCTACGAGGGCCTGATCCCGAAGATCCAGAAGTCGATGCTGTCCAAGGACGTCGACGCGATGCAGCCGCACATCCGCGCCTTCGTCGAGCGGGTGGTCACGTTCACCGTGTGCCCGGACTGCGGCGGCACCCGGCTCAACGAGGGCGCCCGGTCGTCGAGGATCGGCGGGGTGAACATCGCCGACGCCTGCGCGATGCAGATCAGCGACCTGGCCGGGTGGATCCGCGGCCTCGACGATCCGTCGGTGGCGCCGCTGCTCACGTCGCTGCGGCACGCGCTGGACTCGTTCGTCGAGATCGGCCTGGGCTACCTGAGCCTGGATCGGCCGGCGGGCACGCTGTCCGGCGGCGAGGCCCAGCGGGTCAAGATGGTCCGGCACCTGGGCTCGTCGCTGACCGACGTCACGTACGTCTTCGACGAACCCACCATCGGCCTGCACCCGCACGACATCCAGCGGATGAACGACCTGCTGCGGCAGCTGCGGGACAAGGGCAACACCGTGCTCGTGGTCGAGCACAAGCCGGAGACCATCGCCATCGCCGACCACGTCGTCGACCTCGGGCCGGGGGCGGGCACCGCGGGCGGCGAGATCGTCTTCGAGGGCAGCGTCGCCGGGCTGCGCCGAAGCGGCACGGTCACCGGCCGGCACCTCGACGACCGGGCCGCCCTGAAGGAGAAGGTCCGTACGCCGTCCGGCACGCTCGAGGTCCGCGGTGCGGGCGCCCACAATCTGCGCGACGTCGACGTGGACATCCCGCTCGGGGTGCTGGTGGCCGTCACCGGGGTGGCCGGTTCGGGCAAGAGCTCACTGATTCACGGCTCGGTGTCCACCCGGGACGGCGTGGTCGCGGTCGACCAGACGCCGATCCGCGGGTCCCGGCGCAGCAACCCGGCCACGTACACCGGGCTCCTGGAACCCATCCGCAAGGCGTTCGCCAAGGCCAACGGCGTCAAGCCGGCGCTGTTCAGCGCGAACTCCGAGGGCGCCTGCCCGGCGTGCAACGGCGCCGGGGTGATCTACACCGATCTGGCCATGATGGCCGGAGTCGCCACCACGTGCGAGACCTGCGAGGGCAAGCGGTTCCAGGCGCAGGTGCTGCAGTACTCGTTCGGCGGCCGGAACATCAGCCAGGTGCTCGAGATGCCGGTCACCGAGGCCCGGGAGTTCTTCGCCGCCGGCGACGCGACGACGCCGGCGGCGCACGCGATCCTCGAACGGCTGGCCGACGTGGGGCTCGGCTACCTGCATCTCGGCCAGCCGCTGACCACGCTGTCCGGGGGTGAGCGGCAGCGGTTGAAACTGGCCGCGCAGATGGCCGACAAGGGCGACGTGTACGTGCTCGACGAGCCGACCACGGGCCTGCACCTGGCCGACGTCGAGAACCTCCTGGGCCTGCTCGACCGGCTGGTCGAGTCGGGCCGGTCGGTCATCGTGATCGAGCACCACCAGGCCGTCATGGCCCACGCCGACTGGATCATCGACCTCGGTCCCGGCGCCGGCCACGACGGCGGCCTGGTCGTCTTCGAGGGCACCCCGGCCGACATCGTCGCCGACCGCTCCACGCTGACCGGCGAGCACCTCGCGGCGTACGTCGGGAGATGACCGGCGCCGTCCGCGACCCGGCCGGCACCGTGATGCGGATCAACCGGGTGGCGTCGGGATCCAGAAGCGCAACGTACGCCCGCGCTGGTCGGCGAACACGCCGCCGTTGGCCTCGATCACCGCGCGGGATCCCACGTTGTCGTCGTCGCAGGTGATCAGCACCCGGTCGAGGCCGAGGCCGGCGGCGATCGGCAGCGCGGCCCGCAGCATCGCGGTGCCGTGGCCGCGCCGGCGCTTCGAGCGGCGGACGTCGTACCCGATGTGGCCGCCCCGCTGGAGCAGAAAATCGTTGAGCCGGTGCCGGATGGCCAGCCGGCCGGCGTAACCGTCGTGGTCGGCCCACCACAGCGTGGTCGACGGCACGCGCCCGGCCGGTCGCGGCGTGTCCGGGCGGGCGTCGGCCCGGACGACGGCCACGTAGTCGGCGAACACCCGCGGGTCGGCCCAGCCCGGCGGCCACTGCGCCAGGTCGGTGCCGATCATGCTGCCGTCGCCGGTCCGGCCCTCGGCGGCGAACTCGGCCATGGCGGCGAGGAAAGACACCCGCAATTCGGTGGTCGGCTCGCGGAATCCCGGCATCCGGCCACAGTGGCCGATCCGGCCGCGGCCGGCAACCGTTTTCCGGTTGACCGCTGCTCCGGTGGCCGTCGATCGCCGCGACGCGGGCCGGCGGGGAGTTTACGACCGGGTGATACCGGAAACCCCCGCGGTATGGCCGCCGCTGAGCCCCTGAGCCCCGAACAGCGCAACGCGTTCCTGGCCGCCTTCCTCGGCTGGACGATGGACGCCTTCGACTACTTCATCGTGGTGCTGGTGTACGCCGAGATCGGCAAGGACTTCGGCGTCTCCCTGGAACGGATGGCGTTCCTGACCACGGTCACCCTGCTCATGCGTCCGGTCGGCGCGCTGATCTTCGGCGTGTGGGCCGACCGGGCGGGCCGGCGCGTCCCGCTGATGGTCGACGTGACGTTCTACTCGGTGATCGGCTTCCTGTGCGCGTTCGCGCCCAGCTTCTCCTGGTTGCTGGGGCTGCGCCTGCTGTACGGCATCGGGATGGGCGGCGAGTGGGGCCTCGGGGCGGCGCTGGCCATGGAGAAGATCCCCTCGTCGCGCCGGGGCTTCTTCTCCGGGGTGCTGCAGGAGGGGTACGCCACCGGCTACCTGCTCGCGGCCCTGGCGTACCTGCTGGTCCACTCCGTCCTCGGGCTGTCCTGGCGGTGGCTGTTCGCGCTCAGCATCATCCCGGCGCTGATCTCGTTGCTGATCCGGGCACGGGTCAAGGAGTCCGAGGTCTGGCAGGCCGCACGGGCCCGGGCCAGTCACGTCAGCATCCGGCAGGTGCTGCTCAACGGCCGGATCCTCCGCCGGTTCGGCTACCTGGTGCTGCTGATGACCGCGTTCAACTGGATGAGCCACGGCACCCAGGACATCTACCCGACGTTCCTGAAGACGGGGCTGCACTTCTCGGCCACGGCCGCCACCTGGATCGCGGTGGTCTACAACATCGGCGCGATCATCGGCGGCCCCCTGGTCGGCGGTCTCTCCCAGCGGTACGGCCGGCGCCGCATGATCGTCATCGCCGCGGTGCTGGGCTTGCCGGTGGTCCCGATCTTCGCCTACTCCACCTCCGCCGGGTTCCTCTGCCTGGGCTCGTTCCTGATGCAACTGTTCGTGCAGGGCGCGTGGGGCGTGATCCCGGCGCACCTGACCGAGCTCAGCCCGGACGAGATCCGCGGCTTCTACCCCGGCGTCACCTACCAGCTGGGCAACTGCCTGGCCGCCTTCAACCTGCCCATCCAGGAGGCCCTGGCCGGCGCCCACGGTTACCCGTTCGCTCTGGCCGTGACCATCGTGCCGGTGCTGGTCGCGGTGGCCGTCCTGACCGCCCTCGGCAAGGAGAACCGCGGCGTGCACTTCGGCACGGCCGCGACCAGCGCCCTCGGCTCTCCCGAGGCCGCCCCGGCCTCCGGCTGACAGCCATCCCGGACCGGCGGCCCGATCATCACCACATGGCCGCCGGATGACGGGCCGGTTCGGCGCCGTCGTCGGTCGTCCTGTTCCCGGTCAGCAGTCCCGCCTGACCTCGGCCAGGCGGGACTCCAGGAAGTCGCGTTCGGCCGGGTTCGCGGTCAGGGCCAGCGCCTCCTCGTACGCGTCGGCGGCCTCGCGCCGGCGGGACAGCTGCCGGAGGAAGTCGGCTCGGGCGGCGGCCAAGTAGCCGTATCCGGCCAGCGCCGGCTCCGCCAGCAGCGGTTGCAGAGCGTCGAGGCCGGCCTGCGGCCCGTCGCGGAAGCCGATCGCGGCGGCCCGGTTCAGGGCGACCACGGGGGAGCCGGGCCACAGGGCGCGCAGCACGTCGTACAAGGCGACGATCTGCGGCCAGTCGGTGTCCGCCCACGTCGGCGCCTCGGCGTGCACGGCCGCGATCGCCGCCTGGACCGCGTACCGGGTCGCCGGTCGCCGGCCGAGAGCCCGGGTCAGCAACGCCGAGCCCTCGGCGATCAACGCCCGGTCCCAGGTCCCGCGGTCCTGTTCGGACAGCCGGACCAGGCGGCCGCCGGCGTCCACCCGGGACGCCGCCCGCGCGTCGGTGAGCAGCAGCAACGCCAGCAGGGCGCCGACCTCGGCGTCGGCCGGCATCAGCAGATGCAGGGTGCGGGCCAGGGAGACGGCGCTGCCGGCGAGGTCGCGCCGGGTCAGCCCGGGCCCGGCCGGGGCGGTGTGACCGGTGGTGAAGATCAGGTGGACCACGTCAAGAACGGCGCCGACGCGCTCAGCCAGCTGGTCGTCGGACGGCACCCGGTACGGGATGCGGGCGGCGGCGATCTTCTTCTTGGCCCGGGTGATCCGGGCGGCCATGGTGGCCTCCGGCACCAGGAAGGCCCGGGCCACCTCGGTCGTGGACAGCCCGCAGACCAGCCGCAGGGTCAGCGCCACCCGGGCCTCCCGGGACAGCGCCGGGTGGCAGCAGGTGAAGATCAGCCGCAGCCGGTCGTCCTCGGCCAGGGCGGCGTCGGGGCCGGGCGCCGCCGGTTCGGTGACCAGCAGCGGCATCCGCCGCCGGAACGCCGAGTCGCGCCTCCGCACGTCCAGCGCCCGGCGCCGGGCCGCGGTGGTCAGCCAGGCGCCCGGCCGCTCCGGCACCCCGGTCACCGGCCAGGTGCGCAACGCCTGGGCGTACGCGTCCTGGGTGCACTCCTCGGCCAGGTCGAGGTCCCGGGTGAGCGGCACGGTGGCGGCCAGCACCCGGGACCATTCGCGGCGGTGCGCGTCGGCGACCGCCGCGGCGACGTCGGTCATCCCCGGCTGTGCACCGGGCGGATCTCGACGCCACTGTGCCCGGCCCGGACCTCGGGCAACACCGACGCCAGGCGTACGGCCTCGTCGAGGTCCTCGGCATCGAGCAGGTAGAAGCCGCCCAGCGCCTCCTTGGTCTCCAGGAACGGCCCGTCGGTGGCCACCACCCCGCCGTCACCGTCGCTGCGCAGCGTGGTCGCGGTGGCCGCCGCCTCGAGCTGCTCACCCACCGCGGCCCGGCCGGCCGCCGCCTGCTGGAACGTCCCGTGGGCCGCCCCGTGCACTTCCCACTGTTCCGGGGTCATGGCATCCCACTGCTGCTCGTCGCCGTAGATCAGAAGCAGATACTTCGCCATCTCACACCTCTTCCGCCGGGGCCGTTCGTCCCCGCTCATCATGACGACGCACGGGCCGCCCCCGGCATCGACACCGCACCGCGCTGAATCTTGCCGGTTCACCGCCTCGTGGTGCCGATCAGCCGCCGCGGGTGTCCTCGGCCGGCCCGAACACCACCAGAGCGGTCAGGTCGTCGGTGATGTCGGTGAAGCGGTGCGGCTCACCGGCCGGAACGAACAGGACGGCGCCGGCGGCGACCGGGACCGATTCCTCCGGGGTCCGGAAGACGGCCCGGCCGGCGGTGACGACGTACAGCTCGTCCTCGCTGTGCGGGGACTGGGTGTCGGTGGCGCCGGCCGGCAGGTTGTAGGTGCCGACGCTGAGGTCGGCGGTGCGCAGGTGCTCGGCGTAGCCGGCGGCGGCGGCCAGACCGGCCCGGGACAGCAGCCGCATCAGTGCGGACCCACGTTCGTGACGGTGACCGCGGCGGCCCCGGCCTCGTCCGAGGCGGCCAGGTCGACGGTCGCGTCGATGCCCCAGTCGTGGTCGCCGTCCGGGTCGTCGAACACCTGCCGGACGGTCCAGACCGCCGGCGCCGGCGTCGATGTGCAGCAGCGCCGGTCCGCGGGCGGCCGGGCCGGTGCCGATCTCGTCGTACTCGTCGTAGTAGCCGGCCATCGCGTCCGCCCAGCGGCCGGCCGTCCCAGCCGGCCTCGGCGTCCAGCTCGCCCAGCTCGTCGTAGCGGCGCAGCGCGGCCAGCTCGACCCGGCGGAACAGGGCGTTGCGGACCAGCACCCGGAACGCCCGCACGTTGCGGGTGACCGCGGGTGGCTTGTCGTCCAGCCGGGCCTCCTCGATCTCGGCGCCCGGGTTGCGCAGCCGCTCCCACTCGTCGAGCAGGCTGGAGTCGACCTGCCGGACCAGTTCGCCCAGCCACTCGATGAGGTCGGTCAGTTCCTCGGTGCGGGCGTCCTCGGGCACGGTCTGCCGCAGCGCCCGGTACGCGTCGGCCAGGTACCGCAGCACCAGCCCCTCGGACCGGGACAGGCCGTAGAACGACACGTACTCGGTGAACGTCATCGCCCGCTCGTACATGTCCCGGACGACGCTCTTGGGCTTCAGCTCGTAGTCGGCGACCCACGGGTGACCGCGGCGGTACGTCTCGTACGCGCCCTCGAGCAGCTCCAGCAGCGGCCGCGGGTGGGTCACGTCCTCGAGCAGCTCCATCCGCTGCTCGTACTCGATGCCCTCGGCCTTCATCGCCGCGACCGCCTCGCCGCGGGCCTTCTGCCGCTGCGCCGACAGCACCTGCCGCGGATCCTCCAGCGTCGACTCGATCACCGACACCACGTCGAGCGGGTAGTCGGGCGACTCGCGGTCCAGCAGTTCCAGGCAGGCCAGCGCGAACGGGGACAGCGCCTGGTTGAGCGCGAAGTCCAGCTGCAGGTCCTCGACCAGCCGGTAGGTGCCGCCGGCCGTTGCTCGATGACCCCGCCGGCCAGCAGCGCCCGGGCGATGGCGATGGCCCGGCGGATGTGCCGGCGCTGGGCGGCCGGGTCCTCGTGGTTGTCGGTGAGCAGGTGCCGCATGGCCGCGAACGGGTCGCCGCCACGGGCGATGACGTTCAGCAGCATCGCGTGGCTGACCTGCGAACGACGAGGTCAGCGGCTCCGGGTTCGGCGTCGACCAGCCGGTCGAAGGTGGGCCGGCCCCAGCCGATCGCTGCCCTCCGGCGGCTTCTTGCGGACCACCTTGCGCCGCTTCTTCGGGTCGTCGCCCGCCTTGGCCAGCGCCCGCTCGTTGTCGATGACGTGCTCGGGGGCCTGCACGATGACCGTGCCGACGGTGTCGTACCCGGCCCGCCCGGCCCGGCCCGCGATCTGGTGGAACTCGCGGGCCTTGAGCAGCCGCGTCTTCACCCCGTCGTACTTGGACAGCCCGGTGAACAGCACCGTGCGGATCGGCACGTTGATGCCGACGCCGAGCGTGTCGGTCCCGCAGATGACCTTGAGCAGGCCGGCCTGGGCCAGGGTCTCGACCAGCCGCCGGTACTTCGGCAGCATGCCGGCGTGGTGCACGCCGATGCCGTGGCGGACCAGCCGGGACAGGGTGCGGCCGAATCCCGGCGGTGAACCGGAAGTTGCCGATGGCCGCGGCGATCGCGTCCTTCTCGGCCCGGGTCGACATGTTGACGCTCATCAGCGCCTGCGCCCGTTCCAGCGCGGCCGCCTGGGTGAAGTGCACGATGTAGACCGGCGCCTGCTGGGTTGCCAGCAGCTCCTCGATCGTCTCGTGCAGCGGGGTCATCGCGTACGAGAAGATGCAGCGGGACCGGCCGCTCGGCGGTGGCTCACCACCGCGGTCGCCCGGCCGGTCCGGCGGGACAGGTCGCCGACGAACCGGGTGACGTCGCCCAGCGTGGCCGACATCAGCAGGAACTGCGCCTGCGGCAGCTCGATGATCGGCACCTGCCAGGCCCAGCCGCGGTCGGGTTCGGCGTAGAAGTGGAACTCGTCCATCACCACCTGGCCGACGTCGGCGTCGGCGCCCTCGCGCAGCGCCAGGTTGGCCAGCATCTCGGCCGTGCAGCAGATGATCGGCGCGTCCGCGTTGACGCTGGCGTCGCCGGTCAGCATGCCGACGTTGTGCGCGCCGAAGATGGCGCACAGGGCGAAGAACTTCTCGCTGACCAGGGCCTTGATCGGCGCGGTGTAGAAGGTGGTGCGCTTGTCGGCCAGGGCGGCGAAGTGCGCGCCGACGGCGACGAGGCTCTTGCCCGAGCCGGTGGGCGTGTTGAGGATGACGTTCGCGCCGGTGGCGACCTCGATCAGCGCCTCCTCCTGGTGCGGGTACAGGGTGAGGCCCTGTTCCTCGACCCAGCTGGAGAAGGCCTCGAACACGGCGTCGGGGTCGGCGGAACCGGGAAGCCGGTCGGTGAGCGTCATGATGCGGCCAGCCTACTGACAAACGGGCATCGGCCGGGCGCTGGTGAGAGCGCCCGGCCGGTGCGGGACCGTACCTGTGGATGTGTGGCGGTTACTTCGGGATGCGGCCGGCCCGCACCGTGGTGCCCCATCGGCGCGGCCGGTCCGACACCAAGACTGCGGGCGGCCGGTTGCGGGCCGGGACGCGCTGCGGTGCCGGACGGTTGCTATCTCGGCCAGTCGGCGAAGGTGGCCCGCACCGTTGCCGGATCGGCGCCGTACCGGTCGAACCGGGAGTCGTCGAGCCGGTCGAGGTAGCGGCCGGCGTCGGCCACGTCCTGGGGGTCGAGCGCCGGGTCGGCCGCGTACGCCAGGTCCAGCATCCGGGCCAGCGGATAACGGGACCGGGCGGCGGCGACGTCGATGTAGTCGCGGACCTCGCGCCGGTTGACCAGCGCCGCCACCTTGGTCGCGACCAGGTCGTCGAGGTGCATGACCGGCCCGACGTCCATCACCACCGGGGCACGGTGGCGGTCCAGCCGGCACAGGGTCAGCCGCAGTTCCCGCCGGCCGGCGCGGACGGTGAACTCCTGGATGTCGGCGTCCATCCCCTCGAACAGCTCGTCGGTGTCCTCCGGGGTGACCCGGTAGCCGGCGTCCTGCAGCGTCGCGGCGACCTGACCGGCCGCGGCGGCCACGGCGCCGTCGGTGTCGGTGAACAGGTCGACGTCCTCGGTGGGCCGCTGCACCAGGCCGTTGACCAGCCAGGCGACGCCACCGCCGAGGACGAAGCCGTGCGTCCGGGCGACGGTCAGCGCGATCCGGGCGACGTCGCGGTAGAAGGGGTCAACCACTGCGGCGGGTCAGGGCCGGGTGCCGCGCCTCCCAGGCCGCGCGGACGGCCCGAGGAAGGTTGAGCGCCGGCCAGACCCGGGCGAGCGTCGGCCCGTGCAGGTAGGTGCGCAGTTCGTCGGCCCGCACAGCCTCGCGCAGCACGTTCTCGTACATCCAGCGCAGCGCGTCCGGCCGGTCCAGGTCGAAGGTGCGCTCCGGGTTCCACCACAGCCGCAGCGGCAGCTCGACCAGGCCGTGCGGCGGGCCGGTGAGCTCGCTGAGCGTGCCGGTCACCAGCACCGGCCGGTGTGGCCGGGCGAGGGGGACGTCGGGCGCGGTGGCGGCCATGCCCCCCAGCGTAGACCGCGGCCCCCGGCTACGGCTGCAGCCGTTCCAGCAGAGTGAGGATCCGGCCCACGCCATCCTCGAGCCGGTTCAGCGCCGCCGATTGCCGTTCGAGGGTCTCGGTGTGCTCGGACTGAGTGATCGACAGCGCCTGGATAAGATGCCGCGGCGCCCGTGACGTCGCCGCCACCTCGGCCAGATCCCGGTCACCGGTGCCACGAAGCCCGGCTTCCATACCGAGCCGGTCCTCGATCGCCGAGACCCGTTCCTCCAACGACGCCATCAGAGTCTGCGCTCCTTCCCTAGGCCCGTCAAAGCATCTTGCCACGTCACGACGCCGCCCAGGATCCTAGGACGCTGTACGGGTGGGGCGTTGCCCCACGGTCGCGCCCCGATCCGGGCGGCAGGCCGGCCCGTGGACATGATTTCTACCAAGTGGTAAAAATCTGGTATGAGTGCCGACTCGGTCCAGCTGTACTCGGTCCGCGACCAGTTCGCCGACGACGCCGAAGCCACCCTCGCCCGGCTCGCCGGCATCGGGTTCACCCAGGTCGAGCCGTACGGTCTGGTCGAGCACGCCGCCGCGCTGACGGCCGGCCTGGCCGCGACCGGCCTGACCGCGCCCACCGCCCACATGCACCTGGTGGACACCGACCAGGAGGAGGTGTTCCGGGTCGCCGCCGATCTGGGCGTCGGAACCGTGATCGAACCCGCCGTCCGCGGCGACGACTGGCGGACAGCGTCCGGCGTGGCCGCGATCGCCGCCACGCTCAACGCCGCTGCATCCAAGGCCGCCGGATACGGACTGCGGGTCGGCTACCACAACCACTGGTGGGAGCTCGAGTCCAAGATCGACGGCCGGCACGCCCTGGAGGTGCTGGCCGACCGGCTCGACCCCGCGGTGGTGCTGGAGGTCGACGCGTACTGGGCGGTCGCCGGCGGCGCCGACGCCCCGGCGCTGCTCCGGCGGCTCGGCGCCCGGGTGGCGGCGATCCACGTCAAGGACGGCGACCTGGCCACCGACGGGTCCGGGCAGGTGCCGGCCGGGCAGGGTCGGGTGCCGATGGGCCAGGTGCTGGCGGCGGCGCCGGACGCGCTGCGGGTGGTCGAGTTCGACCGGTACGACGGGGACGTCTTCGCGGCGCTCGCGGCCGGTCACGCCTACCTGCAGGCGTCGTGACTTCGGGGCCGGTCGGCGTCGGGATCATCGGCGCGGGCACCATCAGCACGACGTACCTGGAGAACCTCACCTCGTTCCCGGACGTGTCGGTGCGCGGGATCGCCGACCTCGACCAGGACCGGGCGGCCGCGGCGGCGGAGACGTTCGCGCTGCCCTGGTCGGGCGCGGTGGCCGGGCTGCTGGGCGATCCCACGGTCGAGCTGGTGGTCAACCTGACCATCCCGGCCGTGCACGCCGAGGTCGGCCTGGCCGCCCTGGACGCGGGCAAGCACGTGTGGTCGGAGAAGCCGCTCGCCCTGGACCGGCCGTCGGCCCGCACGCTGCTGGACCGGGCGGCCCGGCGCGGGCTGCGGGTGGCCTGCGCGCCCGACACCGTGCTCGGGGCCGGGCTGCAGACGGCGCGGCGGGCCATCGACGGGGGCGCGATCGGGACGCCGCAGACCGCCCTGGCGCTGTTCCAGTCGCCGGGGCCGGAAAGCTGGCACCCGGCGCCGGAGTTCCTGTTCACCGCGGGCGGCGGGCCGCTGCTGGACATCGGCCCGTACTACCTGACCGCGCTGGTGCAACTGCTGGGCCCGGTGGCCCGGGTGACGGCGACGGCCGCGCAGGCGAAACGGTCCCGGGTGATCGGGTCCGGACCGCGCGCCGGGACGGTGTTCGCGGTGACCGTGCCGACCACCACGACGATGCTGCTGGAGTTCGCCCGGGGCGGGTCGGCGCAGGCGGTGTTCAGCTTCGACTCCGGCGTGCGGCGGACCACCCTCGAAGTCGGCGGCACGGGCGGGACGGCGGTGCTGCCCGACCCCAACCGGTTCGACGGCGACACCCGGATCTTCACCCCGGGGGAGCCGGAGCCGCGGACGATCACCGCGTCCGGGGCGGCGTCGTCGCGGGGCACCGGTGTCCTCGAACTGGCCCGGGCCATCCGCGCGGGCGTGCCCGAGCGGGCGTCGGGCGAGCTGGCCTACCACGTGCTGGACGTCATGCTGGCGGCCGGGGAGTCGGCGGACGCCGGTCGTACGGTCGAGGTCCCGGCCGCCGTCGAGGTGCCGCCGCCGATCCCGGCCGGCTGGGACCCGTACTCCCGAACGCTCTAGACGAGCAGGGCGGCGAGGTATCCCCGCAGGGCCCCGACCAGGTCGACCTCGTCCGGGGCGGTCAGCCACTGCACCTGCAGGCCGTCCATCAGAGCCACCAGGCCCAGCCCGGCGTGCGCGGGGTCGACGCCCGGGCGCAGCTCGCCCTGCCCGGCCAGGACCCGGAACGACTCGACCGCGTGGTCGCGGGCGATCCGGTAGTGCCGGTGGAAGTAGGCGTGCGCCGGGTGGTCGGCGGCCACCGCCTCGGCCGCGAGCCGGGTGTAGAGGTCCACGATGCCGGGGTGCCGGCTGTTGTGCTCGCTGAGCGCGACCAGGTGGTTCAGCCACTCCCGGCCGGGCGGCACAGCGAGGTGCTCGCGTTCGGTGTCGTCGGTGTCCCGGCGTTCCAGCACGGCCGCGAGCAGGGCCTCCTTGGTCGGGAAGTAGTAGAGCAGCCCGGCGTGGGTGATCCCGGCGCGCTTGGCGATCGCGCGCAGGGAGGAGCCGTGGTAGCCGGCCTCGCCGTACTCGGCGACGGCCGCCGCGAGAATGTCCTCCCGGCGGATCCGGCCCTTCAGGTACCCACCGGTCACCGGCTCATCATGCCGCGCCCGGATGGGGCGTACGCCACAGGCCCGGTACCCCGGCCGGAAACGTTCGCGCTGGTAGTTTGTGGGCTAGCCGTGCGGGAGAGTCCAGGGTCGTCCGCGGCCCACGGCGCCGAAGGGGCAAATCCTCCCCGGAACCTCTCAGGCACAAGGGACCGCACGGGCACGCGACTCTGAAGACCCCCCGTGGGTACGACAGAGGGGGAGGTTGATCGCCGACCTCTCTGCCTAGGAGCCGCCATGACGACTTTCGCATCCCGCCACATCGGTCCCGGACCCGGACGAGCAGTCGCACATGCTCAAGGTCCATCGGCTACCCGACGCTGGACGAGCTGATGGACGCGGCGATCCCGGAGGTGATCCGCTGGCACGGCCGCTCTCGGATCTGCCGGCCGCCGCCACCGAGGAGGAGGCGATCGCCGAGCTGCGAGCGCTCGCCGCCCGGAACACGGTGGCCACCTCGATGATCGGGCTGGGCTACTACGGCACGTACACGCCGGCCGTGATCCGCCGCAACGTGCTGGAGAACCCGGCCTGGTACACCGCCTACACGCCGTACCAGCCGGAGATCAGCCAGGGCCGGCTCGAGGCGCTGCTGAACTTCCAGACCATGGTCACCGACCTGACCGGGCTGACCACCGCGAACGCGTCGATGCTGGACGAGGGCACCGCGGTCGCCGAGGCGATGACGCTCGCCCGCCGGTCGTCGAAGAGCCAGGAGCCGCGTGTACGCGGTGGACGCCGACACCCTCCCGCAGACGCTGTCGGTGCTGCGCACCCGGGCCGAGCCGCTCGGCATCGAGCTCGCGCTGTTCGACCTGGACGCCGAGCGTTGCCGGACGAGTTCTTCGGCGCTGCACCTGCAGTACCCGGGCGCGTCCGGCGCGGTCCGCGACCACGCCGCCGCTGGTCGAGGCCGCCCACGCGAAAGGCGCGCTGGTCACCGTCGCCGCCGACCTGCTCGCGCTGACGCTGCTGCGGCCGCCGGGGGAGATCGGCGCCGACATCGCCGCCGGCACCACCCAGCGGTTCGGGGTGCCGCTCGGGTTCGGCGGCCCGCACGCCGGCTACCTGGCGGTACGGGCGGGACTCGAGCGGTCGTTGCCGGGCCGGCTGGTCGGGGTGTCCAGGGACGCCGACGGCGCCCCCGCGTACCGGCTCGCGCTGCAGACCCGGGAGCAGCACATCCGCCGGGAGAAGGCGACCAGCAACATCTGCACCGCGCAGGTCCTGCTGGCCGTGATGGCGAGCATGTACGCGGTCTACCACGGCCCGGACGGCCTGCGGGCGATCGCCAAGCGCGTGCACGACCACGGCCCTGACCATCGCCGGCGGCCTGACCGCGGCCGGTGTCGCGGTGGCGTCACGACGCGTTCTTCGACACGGTCACCGCCGTGGTGCCGGGCCGGGCGGCCGCGGTCGTCGCCGCCGCCGGCGAGCGGGGCATCAACCTGCGGCTGGTCGACGCCGACCGCGTGTCGGTCGCCTGCGACGAGACGACCACGCCGGTCGCACGTCGCGGCGGTGCTGGCGGCTTTCGGGGTCGCGGTCGGCCGGAGACGGCCGAGTGCGGCGCCCGGCCGCTGGGCCGGACGTCGGAGTTACCTGACCCACCCGGTCTTCCGCAGCCACCACTCCGAGACGGCGATGCTGCGCTACCTGCGGCGGCTGTCCGACTCGCGACTACGCGCTCGACCGGGGCATGATCCCGCTCGGCTCGTGCACGATGAAGCTCAACGCCACCACCGAGATGGAGCCGGTGACGCTGGCCCGAGTTCGCGAACATCCACCCGTTCGCCCCGGCGACGCAGACCGGCGGGTACGAGGCGCTGATCGCGCAGCTGGAGGACTGGCTGGCCGAGATCACCGGCTACGACGCGGTGTAGCGTGCAGCCCAACGCCGGTTCGCAGGGCGAGCTGGCCGGCCTGCTGGCGATCCGCGGGTACCACCGGGCGCGCGGCGACGCGCACCGCGACGTCTGCCTGATCCCGTCCAGCGCGCACGGCACCAACGCGGCGTCGGCGGTCATGGCCGGGCATGCGGGTCGTGGTCGTGGCCTGCGACGACACCGGCAACGTCGACCTGGCCGACCTGGCCCGCAAGATCGACATGCACCGGGACGACGCTGGCCGCGATCATGGTCACCTACCCGTCCACCCACGGCGTGTACGAGACCGGCATCGCCGACCTGTGCGCCCGGGTGCACGACGCCGGCGGACAGGTCTACGTCGACGGCGCCAACCTCAACGCGCTGGTCGGGTTCGCCCGGCCGGGCAAGTTCGGGGCGGACGTGTCGCACCTGAACCTGCACAAGACGTTCTGCATCCCGCACGGCGGCGGCGGCCCGGGCGTCGGCCCGGTCGCGGTCCGCGTCGCACCTGGCCGACGTTCCTGCCCGGCGACCCGCTCGCAGCCGAGCGACCACCACGCGGTGTCGGCGGCCGCGCACGGGTCGGCCGGGCATCCTGCCGATCTCCTGGGCGTACCTGCGGATGATGGGCCCGGACGGCCTGGCCGCGGCGACCGGCGCGGCGGTGCTGGCCGCCAACTACGTGGCGGCCCGGCTGCGCGACCACTACCCGGTGCTGTACGCGGGCAACAACGGCCTGGTGGCCCACGAGTGCATCCTCGACCTGCGGCCGATCACCAAGGCGACCGGCGTGAGCGTCGACGACGTGGCGAAGCGGCTGATCGACTACGGGTTCCACGCGCCGACGATGTCGTTCCCGGTGGCCGGCACGCTGATGGTGGAGCCGACCGAGAGCGAGGACCTGGCCGAGCTGGACCGGTTCTGCGACGCCATGATCGCGATCCGGCGGGAGATCGACCAGGTCGCGGCGGGGGAGTGGCCGGCGGGCGACAACCCGCTCGGCAACGCGCCGCACACGGCGGCGGCGGTCACCGCGGACGAGTGGGTGCACGCCGTACCCGCGGTCGGTGGCGGCGTACCCGGCCGGGGGTGGACCGGGCGGCGAAGTACTGGCCGCCGGTGCGGCGCATCGACGGGGCGTACGGCGACCGGAACCTGGTCTGCTCGTGCCCGCCGCCGGAGGCGTTCGAGGACTGAACGCGCGGGAATCGCGGCAGCGCACTGGTCCGCGGCCCGGCCGTCTCGGGGGTCGGTGGCCGGTGCCGGTGTCGTCGTTGCTCGGCGCTGAGCGTTGGGTAAGTGGCCGCTACTCTCAGTAGCGGAACGGGGCTCGCGCCGGTGGGAACCCTGGAGTCGCGGAACGGCTCGGTCAGGCCGCGAGGGCGTGCCGGGCGGGCCCGCGGTGCGGTGCGATCATGGTGCCGTCGGGCAGGATCTCGCCGGTGTCCTCGAAGACGATGACGCCGTTGCAGAGCAGGCTCCAGCCCTGCTCACGGCAGGTCGAGATGATCCGGGCGGCTTCGCGGTCGACGGCCTCGGCGGATGGGACAGGGGGTTTGGTGCTGGCACAGCATCAGGTCTCCGGTCGTGGGGCATGTGTGATGATTCACAACGACGGTGACGAACGTTACCTCAGTTCGAACGACAGCGGTTCGCACGGAGTGACGGCGTCCCGATGCAGGAATCCTCGCTTTCCGATGCTCCACGAAAGCGGGTTTCGCGACCACTCTGCTGACATCTCCGTCTTGTATCGCCGCCCGGAGCCCCGGCGTCCTGCCAGGGCCGTCACGGCCGCGTCATCGGTGTTCCGGTGGTTCGCCGCCGACGGCGGTGACCCCGCCGAGCTTGTCGCCGGGTTCCTCGCCGGCAACGGACTGCCGGTGCGAAACCTCGGCCGAACGGGCAGCCAAGTTCACCCGGTCGGCGAAGGGACGCCGTGCGGCGCGGCACTGTACGTGTCCGCCGCCGCCGGATCCGTGATGGCCGGTGCCCCGGCGGGTGCGCCGAGCCCGGTGCCGGCGCATCCCGGACGTCGTAGCGGTCGTCTACGGACACCGGACGACCCGGGTGTACCGGACATCGGTCCGCACCGGACGGTGGTCGGATCGGGCGACTGGACGCCGAGCTGGACGCCCGGCGAGCACGCGGCGGCCGTCGCGGCGGTCCGGGCGGCGATCGGGCGGGGCGACGTCTACCAGGTCAACGTGGTCGGGCACGCCAGCCGCGCCGTACGCCGGGCGACCCGTCGGCGGCGCTGCGCCGGGTGGCCGCGCTGCCGGGGGCCCGCTACGGCGGGGTGCTCGCCGGCGACGGCTGGGCCATCGCCCGCGCCTCGCCGGAGACGCTGGTCGAGGTGCGGGACGGCCGGGTCGTCACCCGGCCGATCAAGGGCACCCGGCCGGCCACCGCCGCCGGCCGGGCCGGGACTGCTCGCGTCGGCCAAGGAACGGGCCGAGCACGTGATGATCGTCGACCTGGAACGCAACGACCTGGCCCGGCTGCCCGGCGACCGGGCCGGTGCGGGTCGACGAGCTGTTCGCCGTACGGCGATGGTGCGGTCTGTGGCAGGCCGAGTCGGTGGTGTCCGCGCCGGTGGCCGGCGGCGCTCGGACCTGGCCGACCTGCTGCGCGCGGTGTGCCCGGGCGGGTCGGTGACCGGCGCGCCGAAGCTGGCCGCGCTGGCCGAGATCGCCCGGCTCGAGCCGGTCGGGCGCGGGGTGAGCATGGGCGCGCTCGGCTGGCTCGGCCCCGACCACGTCGACCTCGGCCTGACCATCCGCACGGTGGCCGTGGACGGCGACGCGCCTGCACGTGTGGGCGGGCGGCGGCATCACCTTCGGCAGCGACCCGGCGGCCGAGGTCGCGGAGGCGGCCGCCAAGGCGGCGCCGCTGCGCCGGGCCGTACGCTTCCCGTCATGACCGTACGACCGATCCGGCTCTTCGGCGACCCCGTGCTGCGGACCGAGGCCGACCCGGTGACCAGCTTCGACGCGGCCCTGCAGGAGCTGGTGCGCGACCTTCAGGACACCGTCCGCGAACCCGGCCGGGCCGGGGTCGCCGCCCCGCAGATCGGGGTGAGCCTGCGGGTGTTCTCGTACAACGTCGACGACGTGGTCGGGCACCTGGTCAACCCGGTGCTGTCGAACTTCAAGGGCGCCCAGGACGACGAGGAGGCCTGCCTGTCGCTGCCCGGCATGGCCTGGCCGACACCGCGGGCGATGTCGGTGGTCGCGTCCGGGCAGAACCAGTACGGCGAGCCGCTCGTCATCGCCGGCACCGGCTTCCTCGCCCGGGCGTTGCAGCACGAAACCGACCACCTCGGCGGGCGTCTGTACATCGACACGCTGACGGGGGACACCCGCCGTCAGGCGCTGCGCGAACTCCGCCGGATCCGGCCCGCCCGGGCGTGACCCGCTCCACGACACCGACCGGCCGGTGCGCCGGCCGCCCTGCCGCTCAGCCCGGCCTGGACGTCTCGGCTTCGCCGTTGGCCCCGGCTGACCGGCCGGGGTGCAACGCCGCGGCCAGGGCGCGCGAGCGGCCGCGGTGGGTCAGGACGTCGGTGCTGTCGGCGAACTGGTCGACCGCGCCGGTCAGCGGCCGGTCGCGCAGGTCCGGGTCGGTGATGCCGGCGGTGAGGGCGTGCGCGAACCGTTCCGCGCCCAGCACCCGGAAAGGACGGTCGTGGAACGGCCGCGCCCGCGGATCCACAGGCTCAGCCAGGCCCAGGGCGTTCTGCCGGACGGCGATCGACTCGCACGCCGCCACCAGGTGCTGCTCCCGCTCCGGCCAGGCGGTGGCGGCGAGCGCCGACCGTAACGTGCCGGCCTCGGGCGCCCCGGAGCGGGTGAAGGCGGTGCCGAGCCATTTGCCGTACGGCGCGTACGTGCGGTCGATCAGCAGCGACAACCGCATCAGGTCGCGGACCAGGCGGGCGGCGACCACCGCCGAGCCGAGTTCGTCGCCGGTCTCGCCGCACCGGCCGGCGAACGGCTCCTCCTGGCCGATGCGCTGCCACTGGCAGGCCAGGACGTACCGCCACACGTCCTCGGGATACCAGGCCAGCGCCGCCCGGATGAGTCCCAGCCGGCCCGGTCCGTCGTGGTGGACCGTGCCGCCGGTGACCTCGGCGAGGGTGTGGGTCGGCGTGGCCAGCCAGTCCGGCGTGGTGACACCGGCGGACGGGTCGAAGCCGAGGTGCGAGGTGAGCCAGTCGTCGAGGACGGCGATGACAACGCCGTGCCGGATGCGGCCGGTGGCGGGGCGCATGTGCCGGACACCCGCCTCGCCGTCGGGGACCAGGTGGGTGGAGAACCCGGCAATGGTCGCCGGCAGGCGCGTGGCGAGGAGATCGTCGATCGCGTCCCGTTGGGTGGCGGATTCGAGGAACAGATGCAGCCGCGGTCCCCAGTCGTGGTCGGTCGACCGGGGCGTGTCGAAGCCCAGCACGTCCGATCCAGGGCCGATCAGGGCGGCGGTGTGGGCCACGCCGGGGAAGTGCCCGGCCAGCAGCGGGCGGACCGCCTCGGTGTAGAGGCGGCGGGACAGTTCCATGCCGGGGACGAACGGCGGATCCACGGCCGGATGCTGCCACAGACCATCCGGCCGGGCGCGGCAGTTTCGCCGTGGGCCGGCATCGCCGCCGAGTCGGTCGGGAGGGGACGGACTGATGGCTATGCCGTGCCGACCGGCCTTCAACGCTCGCTGGCAGGTCGCCCTCATCGGCCACGGTCTTTGCGACGAAGCGACTGTGTCGCTGGTCCGAAATCACACGGAGGACTATCTGACCCTCCGTTGGTGAGCGGGACGCGCCTGCGTCGACGTCATGACCAGGCGGCGCATGAACCCTGACCGGCTACCCACACAAGGTCAACAAGCCACCGTGCTCGGGCCGCAGCGCGGATCCGTCCGAGGCGGTCGCTCTGCGTGGGTAGCAGACCAGCCGAGCGACCTCAGTACACAATCGCAGGATTCATACGATGAGGAACTCCGGTTCCGGGTGGCTGAGGAAGTCGTGGTGGGAGATGTCCCAGCCGTACGCGCCGGTCCGGCCGAAGACGAGCAGGTCCCCGGCCCGTACGGAGTCGACGTGCCGGCCCCGGGTGAGCACGTCGCGCGGGCGTGCACAGCTCGCCGATGACGTCGACCGCGGTGTCGCGCGCCTCGGGCCGGGGCAGCGACGGCGGCCAGTCCGCGACGGGCAGCACCGTGAACGGGTGGCTGTAGCCCCACGCCGCCGGCAGCCGGAAGTGGTGGGTGCCGCCGCGGATCACCGCGAACGTCCGCCCGTGGGTGGTCTTCACGTCGAGGACCTCGGCGGCGTACCAGCCGGCGTCGGCGGCGAGGATCCGGCCGGGCTCGAACACCAGCTCGACCCCGGCCGGCACCGCGATCGCGGCCAGGCCGCTCCGCAGTTCGTCCAGATCGATGTGACCGTCCCCGGTGTAGTCGACGCCGAGCCCGCCGCCGACATTGATCACGCGCAGATCGATGCCGTGCCGGGCGGCGGCCTCGGCGGACCAGGCGACGGCCTCGGCGACGAACGCGGCGTGCGCGGCCGCGTCCCGGTTGTTGGAGACGGCGTGCAGGTGGAAGCCGGTGACGCGCAGCCCGGGCAGCGTCGCCGCCAGGGCCAGCACGTCCGGCAGCTGCGCCTCGTCGACCCCGAACGGGGTGGGCACGCCGGTCATGCGGTGGCTCCCGGACGGGCCTGCGGCCGCCCGGTTGACCCGGATCGACACCTCGGTGCCGGGCGGGGCGACCCGGCGCAGCTCGTGCGCGCTCTCCACGTTCAGGCGGACCCCGGCGGCGACGGCGGCCCGCAGCTCGGCGTCGGTCTTGGCCGGGCCGCCGAACGCGATCTGCCGGGCGCCGGCGGCGAGGGCCCGGTCGAGCTCACCGCCCGACGCGACCTCGACGCCGTCGCAGACCGCGGCGAGCGCCGCGACGACGGCGGGGTGGCGGTTGGCCTTCATCGCGTACAGCAGGGTGGACCCGGCGCGGCAGCGCGGCCCGGACCGCCGCCGCCCGCTCCCGCAGCGCGGCGGTGTCGTAGACGTACGCGCACACGGGCCGCGGCCGGTCCCGCAGGGCCGCGACGACCCGGTCAGGCGGGCGCATGCAGCGGGTTCCGGACTCGGACGTACTGGTCGCCGTCGCCGGCCAGCCGCATCCGGACCAGGGCCTTGTGCGGCACCCGCGGGGCGGTGAACGCGGCGTGGTCGGGGCCGTGGCCGTCGTACGTCTCGTCGACCACGGCCCGGACCGTACGCCAGGCGGTGTCCTCGGCCAGTCCGTGGGTCTCACCGAGCCGGATCACCAGCTCGCCCAGGTGGGCCTGGAACGCGGTGTACCCGATCTTGGCGCGCAGCGTGTCCTCGTCGGACGTGGCCGACCACCGACCCGGGCCACAGCGACAGCTCGTGCCCGGCGGCGGCCAGCCGGCCCGGATGCAGGCGCAGGCCCGGCGAAGTCGCGGACCGCCATCCGGTGCGGCACCCCGCCGGCGAACGTGGGCAGGCAGTTCTGCAGGTGCGCCTCGAGCGCGACACCGTGCCCGGTCAGGCGCAGCACCGGCGGCAGGAGCAACCGGGCGTACGCGCCGAACCACGCCAGTGCGGCCGGTGCGCCGCCGGAGCGGCCGGTGGTCCCGGCGTACTCGTCGACCAGACCGCCGGCCAGGAACGGCAGGGCGATGCCGGTGACCACGCGCTCGCCGGGCTCGAGGCGGCCGGTGAGGCCGTCGCGGAGGATCGCCGACACGTCCCGGCCCGACCCGGCGGGCACGGCCGCGCCCGCGGTCTCGTCCAGCAGCAGCAGGCGGTGGCCGTCCGGGTCGGCCGCGACCAGCGTCGCCAGCAGCGCCGACACCGCCGGGCCGTTGCGGGTGCTGGCGATGCTGATGCTGCGTCGGGTCGAGGTGACCTGGATGTCCAGCGACACCTTCACGTACCGGCGGCGCCCGTCCGCCGCCGGTGGCAGCAGCAGGGTGCGCAGCGACGCCGTGGCGACCGCGGGCAGCTCGGCGTCCAGGATGATCAGGGCGCCGTCGTCGATCAGGTCGCGGTGGCGGGTGCGCAGGACCGCGTCGCGCTGCCACGGATGCACCGGCTGCAGCCGGTATCCGGGCGGCGCTCCCGGCAGCTGCGGGTAGGCCTCGCGCAGGGCGGCGCCGACGTCGTCGCCGAGGTGCACGTCGTCGCGGACCGCGACGAACCCGGCGGTGGTTCCCCCGGCTTCCAGGTCGTACGCCAGCACGTCGGTGGTGTCCCAGCCCAGCCGCGTACGGCCGCCGGGATGCAGGTTGTGCCCGGCGACGGCCAGGCGTTCCTGGGCGGTGGCGTCGGCGTCCGGGTCGCCGGTCGCCTCGACCGGCCGGTGCCGGGCCGTCGCGATGGCCAGGTTGACCACGGCGTTGCGCAGTTCGGCGGCGAACCCGGGGGCGTGGCGGGCGCCGAGCAGGTCCACCGGGTCGGCGACGCCGGCGGTGGCGAACTCGACCCGGTCGAACCCGTGGGCGACCCCCTGGCCGGCGTTGCGAGCGCGGGCGTCCCCGATGTCCTCGCGCACGAGCGCGCCGCGCAGCCGCCGCCCGACCGTGTCGGCCGCCGCCGGGAGGGCGGTCACGTACGCGTCGAGCAGGTCCGGGGCGTGCACCGCGAGGGCGGCCTGGGCGTGGCCGGAGGTCACCGCGAGGGCGTGGCTGTGCCGGGTGCTGTGGCTCATGCTCGAGCCTCCTTGTGCATGCCCTTCTGGCCCTCGCCGGTGCGGCCGTCGTGAGGTCCAGCCGGGTGCCGCTCGGTGCAGTCGGTCATGCTCGAGCCTCCTTGTGCATGCCCTTCTGGCCCTCGCCGGTGCGGCCGTCGTGAGGTCCAGCCGGGTGGGGCTCGGTGCAGTCGGTCATGCGTACGCCGCCATGGGGTTGTCGAGGTAGGTCCACCGGTCGTCGAGCGGGTCGGCGGCCAGGCGCATGGCGGTGGTCGCCTTGATCGGCAACGGGTCCGTCTTCATCGCCCGGTCGCCGATCGACGCGGCGACGATCGCCCACAGCCGGGCGGGGTCGGCGCCGCGGTGCCGTTCCAGCAGGGTGATCAGCTGACGGGCGACGGTGCCGAGGGCGGCCGCGGCCAGCTTGGTGCGCAGCACGTCCGGGTCGTCGGCCGGCAGGTCGCCGATCAGGTCCCCGGCCAGTTTCGTGTGCACGCGGACGCCGCCCAGATCGCGGTACAGCGTCCGCACCGGCCGGCCGCCGCGCAGCACGACCAGCGTGTTCTGGCCGTGCGCCTCGAGCGCGACGCCGCGCTCCAGCAGCTGCGTCAGCGGCGTCCAGAGCAGCGGGGCGAGGGCTTCCATCCAGCCGTACGGGTCGTCCACGGCCTCGCGCAGCAGGTCCGGCACGGCCAGGGCGCCCAGCGGCAGGACGGTCTCGCCCGGTCCTGGTCGGGGCGCCTCACGTCGCAGGTAGGCGAGCCTCTTCTGCGGTTCGCCGTCGATCAGCACCGCGCCGGCGTGGGTCTCGCGCAGCGGCGTCAACGGCAGGTCTCGGGTCAGCTCGGCGAGCAGGGCGGACAGGCGAGGTCCGTTGTGGACGGCGGCGGGGGAGACGGTCCGGACGGCCGAGGTCATCAGCACGTCGACGGCGGTCTTGTAGTGGTCTCCGCCGTCGCACGGGGCGACCGTGCGCAGCGACATCAGCGGCCGGACCGGTTCGGTCGGGCCTTCGTCGGTGAGCCACGGGTACGCGTCCCGCAGGTGGGCGGCCTGCCAGGGGTGGGCGTACAGGATCGGCGGGCCGTCCCCGTGCCACCGGTCGGCGGGGACGGCGAGCCGGCGCAGGCGGATCACCGGGTGGTGTTCGGGGGCGTAGGCGAGGACGTCGCCGGTGGTCATGCCGGCCCGGGTGCGGGCGCACGGGTGCAGCGGGTGGCCGTCGGTGACCAGTTGTTCGAGGCGGCCGAGCCCGTCCGGATCGCCGGCGGCGCGGGCGAGGTGGCCGGTCCGGCCCGGTTCGCCGGTTGGACCGGTCCCGCCGGGGCGTGCCGCGGCGGCGCGGGCCAGGGCGAGGTTGGCCACACTGTTGGCCAGCTCGGTGGCCAGCGGGTGGCCGGGCCAGAGCAGCTCGCTCAGTTCGGCGGGATCGGTGAGCGCCCAGCTGCGGGGACCGGTCGTGACGAGGGCGGTGAGGCCGGCCGGGGGATCGGCGAACGGCCGGGCCGCGTCGGCGTCGTAGCCGACAGTGGTGCCGGTCGGCGTTCGCCGGACGCGCCGGCCGCCGTCCGGTCGTGCGGGGGCGGTCAGGCCGGGAAGGGTCTCGCGGTCGAGAGCGCCCAGCAGGCGGCCGAGGATGGCCGCGCGGGCGGCGGGCAGGGCCGCGTCGAAGGCGTCACGCAGCTCGGGACGCGTCGCATCGAGCGCGGCGCGGGTCTGCGCGACCCCGGGGGTGGTTGGCGGACCCACGCGGACCATTGTTCGCCCATGGCGTCCGTCACATCGCCTCGGCCTGGCCGCCCCAGAAAACATCCTAGGACGCCGGACGGCATGTGTCCGGCGTCGCGGCCGTCAAGGACCACCCGGCAGGGGACCCGGCACCACGCCTCGGTTCGCTGGGCGACAGGACTGACCGATCGTCGGCCGATGCCGTGGCCGGGTTTCAGATCTGGTTCTCGCCGCCGTCGACGTACAGATTGGCGCCGAGGATGTAGCTGCTGTCCGCGCACGCGAGGAAGGCCACGACGGCGGCGACCTCCTCCGGGCGTCCCATCCGGCCCATCGCGACTGCGGCGGCCAGGTTGGCCTTGGCGGTGGCCGCGTTGTCCTCGCCGACGAGTTCGGTGATGCCGGAGGTGTCGATCGGCCCCGGTGAGATCGCGTTGACGCGGACGCCCCGATGTTTGAGTTCGTTCGCCCAGGTCCGCGCGAAGGACCGGATGGCGGCTTTGGACGCCGAGTACGCGCCGAAGGCCGGCGCGCCGTGCCGCGCGGCGGTGGAGGCGTTCAGGATCACCGAGGCACCGTCGTTGAGCAGCGGCAGTGCCTTCTGCACGGTGGCCAGTGTGCCTTTGACGTTGACGCCGAAGACGCGGTCGTAGTGTTCGTCGGTGGTCTGCTCCAGGGTCGCGAACGAGGCGGCGGCCGCGTTGGCGAACAGCACGTCCAAGCCGTGACCGCGGTCGCGTACGGCGTCGTACAACCGGTCCAGATCGGCTGGGTCCGTGATGTCGCCCGGCACCGCGGTTGCCGCCGGACCGATCAACCCGGCAGCCTCGTCCAGCTCGGCCTTACGCCGTCCGATGATGAATACGTGCGCTCCCTCGGCAGCCAGCCGTGCGGCGGTGGCCCGGCCGATTCCCCGTGTGCCTCCGCCGGTGACGACGGCGGTCTTGCCCTCCAGCGTTCCCATCCTGATCCCATCTTCGGCAGCTTGTACTGGCCTTATTTCCGCACCGATCGGTACTGATGAAGACCGTAGCAGATTCAGACCGCCCGGTACCGAAGGGGTACGATCGGCATCATGGGTACCGCCCGGACCACACCGATCGGCCGGCCGCGAGGGTTCGACGCCGATGCGGCCCTCGAACGGGCCATGACGGTTTTCTGGGCGCAAGGCTACGAGGGTGCCAGCCTGGCCGACCTGACCAGCGCGATGGGCATCACGAAGACGAGCATGTACGCCGCCTTCGGCAACAAGGAGCAACTGTTCCGAAAAGCTTTGCAGCGCTACACCGAGGGCCCGGCGTCGTACGGCGCCCGGGCACTGCAGCAACCGACCGCCCGAGACGTGGTCACCGCGTTCCTCACCGGCTCGATCGAGGCGACCACGCACCCCGACCGCCCGGCCGGATGCCTGGGCGTTCAAGGCTCACTGGCCGCCGGCGCCCCCGGACGCGTCGCCCGTGACACTCTGATCGCCTGGCGCGACCAGGGCCAGGCGCGTCTGCGCGACCGGTTCGAGCAAGCCGTCGACGAAGGTGACTTACCTCCCGATGCCGACCCAGGACTGCTTGCCCGGTACGTCATGACGATGGCGAACGGCATCGCCGTCCAAGCCGCAGGTGGCGCCGATCCCGACAAACTCCAGCAGGTGGTCGAGGTGGCTTTACGAAACTGGCCGCACCTTTGAGGCTGCTCCTCAAACATCCTAGGACGCCTTACAAAGTGTGCGCCGCATCTCCTCGCCGCCGGAAGAAGCACAAACCCTAAAAGGAATCAACGACAGCCCCACGTTTCAGTGAGCTGGGGATTCGGGATGATCCGGTCCGTGGATGTGACGGAGCTCGGCGATGTGGGCGCGGACGGCGCGGTGGTGGGGGCCGACGGCGTGGAGTTTGTTCGGGCGGCGGCTCGGGGATCGCCGGTTGCCGCCCTTGGTGGTGATCCACGGTGGGCCGACGTGGGATCACGGCTACCTGATGCCGCCCGTGGGCGAACTGACCGATGTCGTGCACGTGGTGCTGTTCGACCTGCCTGGATGTGGCCGGAGCCAGCGCGTACGGCCGTGGGGTGATCTGGACGAGGAGCAGTTGCAGCCGGATCGGCTGGCGGAGGTCGTGGCAGCTCTGCTCGGCGGCTTGGGCGGCCCGGTCGACGTGCTGGGGCTCTCGTACGGCGGGCGGCTGGCGATGCGGGTCGTGGACCGGCATCCGGAGGCGGTGCGACGGGCCGGAGGCGATCCGGGCGTTCCTGGTGCCGGGTTCAGGGGCCGGGCGGTGATGTCGGCGATATCGGGTGTCGCGGGGGCCGGGCGGCGTGCGAGCGTCGGGGCATGGCTTTTGCGGAGGACGGCGGCGTGTCGGTGACGCTGGAGGATGTGCGGGAGGCGGCGGAGCGGCTCAAGGGGGTGGCGCATCGGACGCCGGTGGTGACGTCGTCGACGGTGGACGGGCGTACGGGGGCGTCGGTGTTCGTGAAGTGTGAGAACTTCCAGCGGGTGGGGGCGTTCAAGTTCCGGGGGGCGTTCAACGCGGTGTCGCGGTTGTCGCCGGAGCAGCTGCGGCGGGGGGTCGTGGCGTATTCGTCGGGGAATCACGCGCAGGCGGTGGCGTTGACGGCCCGGCTGCTCGGTAGCTCCGCGGTGATTGTGATGCCGGTGGACACGCCGGCGTCGAAGCGGGCGGCGGTCGAGGGGTACGGGGCCGAGGTGGTGACGTATGACCGGTATTCCGAGGATCGGGCGGTGATCGCGGGGGTGCTGGCGGTGGAGCGGGGTTTGGCGGTGATTCCGCCGTACGACCATCCGCAGGTGATCGCGGGGCAGGGGACGGCGGCGCTGGAGTTGCTGGAGGAGGTCCCGGATCTGGATGTGCTGGTGACGCCGGTGGGCGGCGGGGGCCTGATCGCGGGTAGTGCGGTGGCGGCGAAGGGGGTGTTGCCGTCGATCCGGGTGGTGGGGGTGGAGCCGGAGGCGGGGGACGACACGAAGCGGTCCCTGGAGGCGGGGACCCGGGTGACGATTCCGGTGCCGCGGACGATCGCGGATGCGATGGGGGCGACTGTTCCGGGGGAGGTGACGTTTCCGCTCAATCGGCGGCTGGTGGACGAGGTCGTGCTGGTCAGCGACGACGAGTTGCGGGACGCGATGCGGTTCTTGTTCGACCGGATGAAGCTGGTGGCGGAGCCGACGGGGGCGAGCCCGGTGGCGGCGTTGCTGGCCGGCCGGTTGCCTGTTCCGGGGCTGCGGGTCGGGGTGATCCTGTCCGGCGGCAATGTGGACGCGACCCGGTTCGCGGAGTTATTGGGACGGTAGCTGCAGGGCGGCGCGGGCGAGCTCGAGGGCGGTTTCGGCGGTCACGCCGAGTGTTTTGGTGGCGGCGGCGTAGCGCTGGGCGGCTTTCTGCGCTTCGGCGGGTACGTGTGCGGCCCGGGCGGTGATGACGGTGCCGAGGCGGCCGCGGGTTTCGACGAGGCCGGCTTGTTCGAGTTCGCGGTAGGCGCGGGCGACGGTGTTGGCGGCCAGGCCGAGGTCGTCGGCGAGGGTGCGGACCGGGGGCAGGCGGGTGCCGGCGGGCAGGGCGCCGGTGGCGGCGAGGTCGGCGATCCGCAGCCGGACCTGCTCGTACGGCGGGGTCGGGGATTGGGGGTCGATGCGGATGTCCATCAGATGAGCCTGGGTGGTGTGTTGCCGGCTTCGGTGATGGCGCGCCGCATGGGGACGAGGCTGAGCAGGATGCCGCCGACGACGAAGAAGATGATCAGCGAGACGATGCCGATGCGGTAGCTGTTGGTGATCTGGAAGACCAGGCCGAAGGCGAGGGGTCCGAGCCAGCTGGTGCCTTTGTCGCTGATTTCGTAGAAGCCGTAGTACTCGCCTTCGCGGCCGGCCGGGATGAGCTGGGAGAACAGGGATCGGCTGAGGGCTTGGCTGCCGCCGAGGACCAGGCCGATGCCGAGCGCCGAGGATCATGAAGGGGATCGGTTGGCCGGCGGGCAGGAAGTACGCGGCGACGATGACGATCAGCCACAGGGCGAGGCTGAAGACGACGGTGCGGCGGGCGCCGACCCGCGCGGCCATGGCGCCGAGGGCGAGCGCGCCGCCGAAGGCGAGGAACTGCACCAGCAGGATGGTGATGATCAGGGTGCTCTGGGAGAGTTTGAGCTCTTCGGTGCCGTACTGGCTGGCCAGGGAGATGACGGTCTGGATGCCGTCGTTGTAGATCAGGTAGGCGAGCAGGAAGAACAGGGTGAGCGGGTACGCGCGGAGCCCGCGCAGGGTGTGGCCGAGTTGCCGGAATCCGTCGGTGACGACGTTGCCGCGGGTGGGCCGGTCGGCGGCGCCGCCGGGGTGTTCGCGGAGCCAGGCGAGCGGGATGAGGGTGAACACGGCCCACCAGACGCCGGCGCTGACGATGCACCAGCGGGCCAGGTCGAGGGTGCGCTGCGGGTTGCCGTTGATGCTGAGCAGCATGACGGCGACGAGGTTGGCGAGCAGCAGCAGGCCGCCGCCGAGGTAGCCGATGGCCCAGCCGCGGCTGGACACCTTGTCGCGGTCGTCGGGGCCGGCGAGCTGGGGCAGGAACGAGTTGTAGACGACGATGCTGGCGCCGCCGGAGATGTTGGCGATGAGGAACAGCAGACCGCCGAGCAGGTACCGGTCGCCGGTGACGAACGCCATGGCGATGGTGGCGGCGGCGGCGAGGAACGCGGTGACGGCGAGGAGGATCTTCTTGCGGGGTGTGCGGTCGGCGACGGCGCCCATCACGGGCAGGACGAACACCTGCAGGAACACCGACAGGGACACCAGGTAGGGGAAGTAGCTGCCGGCGGAGACGGTGATGCCCAGGGGGTGGACGTGGGCGGAGCAGTTGTCGGCGCCGAGGGCGCAGCCGCCGGCCTGGGAGGTGACGCTGGTGAGGAACGGGCCGAGGAAGACGGTGATGACGGTGGTGGAGAAGGCCGAGTTGGCCCAGTCGTAGAAGTACCAGCCGGTGCGTTCCCGTCGTGTGCTGACCGGGGCTGTGTCGGCGGGGCTGTCGGTGGCGGCGGCCATGGCGGGGCTCCGGTTCGCGCGGGGGTGTGCGCGCTGATGATGTCAGATGGTCACTGGTTTTCGGCCCACCACCGGGCGAGTGTGGCGGTGGCCGGGTCGTCGGATTCGGCGAGGGTGGCCCAGGGGTCGGCGCCGGGGGGCAGGTCGGCGCCGGCGTATTCGGCGAGTTCGTGCGGGTCGACGGGTTCGTAGTGGGCGGAGACGCCGGCGGGGTCGATGACGCCGAGGCTGCCGGTGTCGATCCAGGGGAAGCCGTCGACGGGTTCGGGCAGGTCGATGTCGACGGCGGGCGGGAAGGTGGTGTCGGTGTCGGTCAGTTCCGGCTCGTACACGTGCGGGGTGGTGTCGTCGGCGGCGTCGGCTGTGTGGGTGGCGTCCTCGGGGGCGGGGGCTGGTTCGGGGGTGTGGTGGTCGGTGTCGACGTGGTGGTACAGGCCCGGGTCGGGGGTGTCGTCGCCGGGGTCGTGCGAGTCGTAGGTGTCGTGGTCGTACGGCTGCTGGTCGTCCATGTGGAGTGGTTCGTCGTGGAAACCGGCGTCGCCGGCGTCGTGGTCGTCGCTGTGGTGGTCGGCCCAGTCGTGGTGGTCGGTCATGGTTCTCGCCTCCCGGAGCGCGTCGTCGACTTTTTTCAGTTGTGCCCGTACGGTGTCGCGGCCGGTGATGGCGGCGGCGCGGCGCCGGCTGCGGGTGTTGGCGTCCTCGGCGGCGGCGGCGTCGAGGTCGGCGATGTGCGCGTCGAGTTCTTTCAGGCGGCGTTCCACGGCGTCGTCGACGGCGACGCTGAGGGCGTACTGCAGGTCGGTGAATCGTTGGGCGATCTCGTCGGTGAGGGCGGCGCGGGCCTCGGACAGGACGTCGCGGAGCCAGGTGCGGGCCTGTTGCCGGTCGGTTTGGACGCGGCGGCGGTAGAGGACGTAGCCGCCGGCGGCGAGGCCGAGGCCGATGCCGGCGACGGGGATGAGCAGGCCGCCGGCGGCGAACAGGGACGCGCCGAGGATGGCGCCGCGGCCGGCCATGAACGCGATCCCGCCGGCGGACAGGGCGATGAGCATGTTGTCGCCGGACCCGTCGCGGGGTGGGGTGGTGGTCAGGGCGTGCCGCAGGGTACGCGTTGAGCCGGCCGAGGACGGCGTCGCGTTCGTCGTGGTCGAACACTTCGGCCAGGACTTTCTCGGCGACTTGCCGGAAGGTGTCGTCGAGGTGGTGGGAGAGGTCGGCGGCGACGGCCTGCAGTTCGGTGTCGACGGCGTCGGGCAGGCCGGTCAGGCCGTCGCGGCGGGCGGGTCGATGCGGGCGGTGAGGTCTTGGAGGGTGGCGGCGACGCGGGTGCGGAGCTGCCCGACGACGTCGACCCGGGCCCGTTGGATCTCGGAGCTGAGCAGCAGGGTCCATTGCCGGGACTCGGTGCGTTTCCGGGCGGCCAGGGCGGCCCGTTCGGCGCGGGTGCGGGCCAGGACGGCCGGGTCGGCGTCGGTGGCGGCGAGGCGGGCGGTGGCGGCTTCGTCGAGGCGGGCGAGTTCCCCGCGGGCGGCGCGCAGCACGTTGGCCAGTTGCAGCTGGTGGCCGCGGCCGGCGAGGCCGACCAGGGCGTGTTGCAGGTCGGCGATGTGGGAGGCGTCGACCAGGGCGGCCTGGTCGGCGGGCGCGCGGCTGCAGGGCCAGTTCGGCGAGGCGGGCGGAGACGGGGAACCAGGGGGCGGCGGCGAAGCGGGGGGCGTGGGCGCGCAGCAGGGCCTGGTTGTCGTCGCGGATGCGGCGCCAGCCGGGGTAGGCGTCGATCTTGGTCAGGGCGAACACGACGGTGTCGACGCGTTCCGTGGCGGCCAGCAGGAAGTCCAGTTCGGGTTGCGACAGGGGGGCGGCGGCGTCGGCGACGAACAGCAGGGCGGTGGCCCGTTCCACGGCGTCGAGGGCGACGGCGGCGTGGGCCGGGTCGAGACCGCCGGCGCCGGGGGTGTCGACCAGGGTCAGGTACTGCAGCAGCGGCGCCGGGTGGGTGATCTCGATGCGGCGGGCTTTGGTGGGCCCGCCGGTCGCCCATTCCCGCAGGTCGGTCACTTCGACCGGTTCGTGTCCGGGCCCGTACGCCGTCGCGGTGTAGGCGCCGGGGGAGAAGTGCAGGTAGGCGCGGGTGGCGACGGCGGCGTCCACGGGGGACAGTCCGGGTACGCCGAGCAGGGCGTTGACCAGGCAGCTCTTGCCCCGCTTGGTTTCCCCGACGAGGACGACGGACGGGCGGGTGAGTTCGCGGCGGCGCAGTTCGGCGAGGTCGGCGGCGGCGTCCGGGTCGGCGCTGCGCAGCCAGGTCAGGGTGTCGCGGACGGCGGGTTCGAGGTCGATCATCCGCGCACCTGCTGGGCGAGGAGGTGGAAGCCGCGCTGGGCGACCTGCGCCACCCGGGACTGGGCGGGGCCGGCGCCGGCGACGGCGTACACCCGCCACCGGTTGGCGGCCTGCACGGCGGCGGCGGCCAGGGCGCCGGCGTCGGCGCCGGGCATGCGCAGGATCCACCGGGGGTCGTCGGAGGTGGCCAGCCGGGTCAGTTCCTGTTCCCATTCGGCGGGCAGGGGCACGGCGCCGCTGGCGACGCGCTGGGCGGCGTCGAGCAGCCGCAGCCGGTGGTATTGCGGGTTCGCGGAGCAGGTGTTCGACGCCGTCGCGGAGGGCGTCGCGGGCGGCGGCGTCGCGGGTGTGCCCGGCGAGGCGTTCCAGCCGGGTCAGCGCCCACCCGGCTTTGATGGCGTCGGACCGCCACCGGAACGTCTGCTCCAGGGTGTGCTGCAGCCGCGGGTACCCGGACGCGGCTTCGAGCCGGCGGATCAGTTCGCCGGTGGACAGGTTCGGGTCGGCGGTGAACTGGGCCAGGGAGAACCCGATGCCGTACAGGTCGAGGAGTCGCAGCAGCCGGCCGCGCTGTTCCGGGCTGACCGGGGCGGGGGCGGTGCGGAACAGGTCGGCGGCGGCGAGCAGCAGGCGTCAGGTTGCCGGCTTTCGGCGAGGGTGCGCAGGGCGTCGCCGTCGGCGCCGGTGAGCTGCCCGGCCTCGGCGGTCTCGGCGAGCAACCCGACCACGGGCACCACCTCGGACACGGTGCGGGACAGCAGGTCGGCCTGTTGCTCGGCCAGCGGCCCGGCCACCGGCCACGGGTCGCCGGCGCCGCCGGTCAGGGTGTCGACCTTGCCGAGGACGCCGAGGGCGTTGATCGGGCTGGACGCGACCCGCGCCGAGGCCGCCCGGAACGCTTCCAGGGCGCGTACGTCGTCGGCGCGTACGGCCTGGGTGAAGACGTAGACGACGGCCTCGGCGGCGGCCACCTCGGAGGACGAGTCGGCGTCGATGTCGGCGTCGAACGGCGCGGTGGACACCCCGACGGTTCCCCGTCGGCGGCCGGGGCGTGGTCCCGCATCCCGACGGCCGCCTCGGCCCGGGCGGCCACGCTGGTGTCGGCCGACGCCAGCCCGGGCGTGTCGACCACGGTCAGGTCGCGCAGTTTGTCGCTGGTCAGGGTCACTTCGACGTACGCGACGGTGCGCAGCGGCACCCCCAGCCGGGCGGGGATCATGCCGTCGTCGTCGAGCGGCAGGCTGCGGCGGGTCCCGTCGCGCAGCACCACGTCGACCCGGTCGGCCGGCCCGTACCGGAACCGGGTCACCACCCGGGTGCACTCGCCGACGTCGGTCGGAGCGACCCGCCGGCCGATCAGTGCGTTGACGAGTGTCGACTTTCCGGCTTTCAGGCGACCCGCGATCGCGACCCGGAGCGGCTCGGCCAACCGGACGCGAACCTGTTTCACCTGGTCACCAACGTCGGGGCCGACCTGACCGACGATATCATCACACAGCGTCGCCACCCGGGCGGACAAGGGTCCGGTCATCACGACTCGTCAGCCTTGCCTGCCGTCAGCGACAATAGTGCTGACCGCGGCTGTCGTCTGCATGACCGAGCCCTTCCGTCCGTACGGGCAGGGCGGGACGCCTGCCGTACGACAACACTACGTATCGGGACCGGCCGGGGAATCCCGGCTTCGTGCCAGCTGGTCTTCGGGGACGCGGCGGGAGGGGGACGGCGGTGGCGGACGCGCACGACGTGGTCACGACTGCCTCCGCCTGGCTCCGCCGCCCCGGGCTCGTGATCGTCGCCGGTCCCCCCGGCGCCGGCCGGACCACCCTGCTGCGGCAGATCACGGCGGCCGTGCCCGGCCCGGCGTACGCCGGCGGGGGACTGGCCATGCTCACCGCCGTGCCCGCGCTGGCGTTGTCCCGGGCGGTGAAGGCGCGGCTGCCCGGCTACGACGTGCACCTGCTGGCCGAGGCCGTCCGGTCCCGGGTGCGGGGCGGGCTGCTGGTCCTCGACGATCTGCAGTACGCCGACGCCGGCCACCCTCGCCGCGCTGCCGCACGTGGCCGCGCACTGCCGGGTCGTCGCCGCTGTCCGCACCCCGCACCGCCTGCCCGAGGACCTGCGGGCGGCGGCGACGGCGTGGCTGGACGTGCCACCCCTGACCCCCGACGCCGCCCTGGACCTGGCCCGCGCGGTCCGCTCCGCAGCTCGACGACGCGGCGTTGCGGGCGGTCGTGGCCCGGGCCGGCGGCAGCCCCCTGGCCGTGACCACCCTGGCCCGTTCGTCGCCGGGAGGCGGCGGCCCGCGGACGTCGACCAGGTGGCCTACGCCATCGCGGCCGCCCTGGCCGATCTGCCCCGCCCCGCCCGTACCGCGCTGGCCGCCCTCGGCCTGCTGGGCCGGCCCGCCCCGGCGGCGCTGCTGGGCCCGGGCGCCGCCGACCTGTCCGCCGCCGGTCTGATCGTCGTTGTCCGACGACGGCTACCTGCCCGTGTCGACGTACGTGGCCGAGACCGCGGCCGGCCTGCTCGACGCCGACGCCCGGGTGGAGCTGCACCAGCGGCTGGCCGACCTGACCCCGCCCGCCGAGGCGGCCCGGCACCTCGCCGCCGCCGGTGACCAGCCGGCGGCGTTCCGGCGGGCCCTGCACGCCGCCGACCACGCCGCCGGCGCCGACCGGGCCGGCCTGCTGCTGTTCGCCTGCGACCTGCCGGGAGTGCCGATCGACCCGCGCGTGCGGATCGCCGCCGCCGACGCCGCCCTCGCCGCCGGCCGGCCCGCCGCCGCCGCCCGGGTGCTGACCACCACCGCCCCCCTCGGCGTCGAAGCCGACGTGCTGCGCGGCGAGGCGCTGCTGCAGGCCGGCGACCCGGCCGGCGCCCGCGCCGCGGTGCGCCGCGGTGCCCGACGCCGCCGGCGGTCCCGGTCGTCGCCGGCCGGCGACCGGGTGCTGCTGCTCGCCGAACTGGCCCTCGACCCGGGCGCCGCCCGCGACCTGGCCGGCAAGATCACCGCCCGGCACCCGGAGCCGCCGCCCGGGGTCGCGGCCGCGCTCGCCGCCGTGCACGCCGCGCACCGCACCCCCGGCTGGGAGCAACGCGCTGGCCGCCGCCGGGGCGCAGACCGCGGAACCGCTCGACCGCCCGGTACAGCGCCTGGCAGCTGGTCGAATACCTGGCCGCGGACGGGCGGCTGGCCGAGTCGGCGGCGGCGGCGCAGGCGGCGGCCCGGGTGTGCGGCGAGCAATTCGGCCTACGGCTGGCAGACCCGGTTCGCGGCCGCCGCGGACTGGGCGATCGCGTTGCACGGCGCCGCCCCGCTCGCCCCGCACATCGAACTCACCACCCCGAACGACGAGGCTGTTCTCCTTCCACGGACCGCCCCCACCCCGGACCTGGGTGGGGCGACGATAAGCCCCGGGTACGACATTTTCGCGTCGCCGTCCACAGCTCCCCCGCCTCACCGGCGCCGCCGTCCGAGTCGGCCGGTTCCCCCGCGTCCAGTCGCCGTCCAGCGTCCGAGCCGCGCGCCGCACGCCGGGCGCGGCTACCTCACCGACCCCGCCGCCGTCGACAACGCCCAGCGCCGCGCCGCCGACCTCACCGACCGGGCCCTGCCCGACGACGCCCGCGGCTACGCCGTCGCCGCCGCCGCCCTCATCGAGGCCGACACCGGGCTGCTCGCCGCCGCCCGCGCCCGCCTCGCCGCCGTCGCCGGGCACCCGGCCGCCGCCTGGGTCACCCGGGAAGCCGCCTGGCTCGACGGGCAACCCGACCGGGCCGCCCAGTTCCCCGCCGACCAGGGCCGGGGGCTGCTCACCGGACTGCACCACGATCACCGCCCGCTGGGCCGCGTACGACACCGGCACCCCCGCCGCGGCCGCCGCCATCCCGCGCGGGCTGCCCACCCCGGCCCGTCCGCACCCTCACCGCCTGGGCCACCGGCACCGGATTCGCAGCCGCCGCCGGCGCCTGGACCACCACCGCCCTGCGCGAACAGATCCGCTGCCTGCTCGCCGCCGGCGCCTTCGACACCGACCCCCAGCGCGCCGTCGACGCCCTGCTCGCCGCCGAGCAACTCGCCGACGCCGCCGGGCTCACCGTCCTCGCCGGCCGGGCCCGCCGCGGGCTGCGCCGCCACCACATCCAGCGCGACAACCGCGGCCCCCGCTCGCGGCAACCAGCTCACCGCCCGGGAAACCGACGTGCTGCGACTGGTCGCCGCCGGTGAACCCACCCGCCGCATCGCCGGGCAACTCGGCATCACCACGGAGACCGTCGACACCCACATCCGCGCCGGCATGCGCAAACTCGGCGCCCGCACCCGCACCGAAGCCGCCGCACTCGCCTTCTCCGCAGCAACCCCTCCGCCGGCGACAGCGTCGGACCCCGTGACAGCCGGGCCCCGCGGCACAACCCGCCCGCGGGAGAGGACCGCCGGTGACCCGCCAGCCCGACGCGCCCCGCCACGTCGTCGCCACCACCGGCGACGCCGACACCGTGCTGCGCCGCCTGGCCCGCGACGGCTGGACCGCCCGGGACGGCTTCGCACTGCCCGACCCGGCGTGGGACGTCAGCGGCCGCCCGGCTGGTCCTGCACGGCCGCATCACCGACCAGGACGCGCTGCAACTGGCCGTGCTGGCCGCCGCCCGCGGCGCCGGCATCGTCGCGATCTGCGACACCGAATCCCCGCTCGGCCGGGCCCTGCTCGACGACCTCACCCGCCTCGGCCCCGTCCGCCACGGCGCCGACAACGGCAGCAGCAGCAGCGGCGGCGGCCCCGACACCGTCGCCGACCTCGTGCCCGAACAAAGCGCCCTGCTCGACCGGCTCGCCGCCGGCGACACCATCGCCGCCGCCGCCGCCGCCGAATTCCTGTCGCTGCGCACCGCGAACCGGCGCATCGCCGAAGCCCGCGCCCAGTTCGGGGTCCGCACCACCCGCGAGGCCGTCCTGGCCTACCTGCGGCAGCGGCAGCACGAATGACCGCCCCCGCCGCCTGGCCCCGCACCGCCCGCCTCGACGCCCCCCGGCTCATCGACCGGATCGCCGACATCACCGGCGTGCGGCTCATCCTCGAAGGACCCGCGCCCGGCGGCGAGGTCGGCGCCGCGTACGTCCGGTGGCCCGACGGTCGCCGCAGTCGTCCTCACCGAGGGCCGCGCCCGCACCGGCCCGCTGCTCGACCTGGCCCGCGACGCCGGCGTCCCCACCGCCCGGTACGAACTGTCCGCCCACATCGACGGCGCCCGCGTCGTCGTCCAGCAACGCCTCCCCGGCCGCCCCCCGGAGAAGATCGACGCCGCCCTGGTCGACCAGCTCATCACGCTCAACGTGCGCCTCACCGGCCTGCTCGCCAACCACCCCGCCGTTCCCGCCGCCGACCTGTTCCTCGACCACGACGGCCCCGGCTTCTGCCTGCACGCCCCCTTGCAGCAGTACGACCGGAGAACCGCCCGGCTCCTCGACAAGATCCACGAGATCGCCCGCGACACCCCTGCGTCGGATGGCAACGACCTGGTCCACCTCGACTACCACCCCGGCAACACCCTCGTCGACGCCGGCAAGGTCACCGGCGTCATCGACTGGGACGGCGCCGCCCGCGGCGATCGCCGGCTCGACCTGATCACCTTGCGCTTCGACCTCGCCGGGCGGGCCCCGCACCTGCCCGGACCGCTCGACGAACGCCTCAGCCGCCTCGACCCCGCACTCCGGCGCGCCTACTGGGCCCACATGAGCCTGCGCCAGGTCGACTGGTCCATCCGCCACCACGACGCCGCCACCGTCGACCGCTGGCTCAGCATCGCCGAATCCGGCCTGCACTGACCCCCGCATCAGCCGGACCCGCCTGACGGCCGAGCCCACCCAGAGCGGCCCATCTGTAGTTATCAGACAAAATTGACCGGTGCGGACGAGGCATTCCTGCGTCAGTCCCGCACCGGCCGGAATGCGCTGGGCCGCAATGCGCTGGGCCGGAATGCTGGCCTCGGTCAGATCCAGATGAGTTCCTCGGCGATGGCGCCGTCTTTCCAGTGGGCGACGGTGACCATGCGGCTGCCGTCCTCGAACTCGCCGACGACGCATGTCCACTCGCCGGAGCCGAACCGGATCGGCTGCGCGATGATCTGCGGTACGGAGCCGCCGGCGGAGCTCACGTAGTTCTTCATCGCCTCGATGTGCTCCTCGATGCCGTGCGTGACAGGCATCCCCTTCATGTCGACGACGACGTCCTCGGTGTGCATGTGGGCGAAGACGCCGTCCCAGTCGGCGGTGTTCCAGCCGTTGAAGTCAAGCTCGTGCATGCGGTCCAGGTTGCGGTCGACATCCGTCATGACAGGCGCCCTTCTCTTCGTGAACTCTGGTTTGTCGGCAGGCTCAGGCCTACGGGAACAGATACCGGTCCTGAACATGGTGGTCGCGGTGGTGGATGCAGTTGCGGGCGTGGGTTCAGGCCGCTTGGAGTGAGCGCTTGGCCAGGCCGAGGGCGTATCCGTCGATGATGGTGGTGGGTGGCGCCTCAGGGTCGGTGGCGGCGCCGAGGGTGACGAACAGTGGGGTGAAGTGCTCCACGGTCGGGTGGGCGTAGGGCATGCCGGGCGCCCGGTTGCGGAAGTTGGCGAGTTCGTCGACGTCACCGTGGGCGAGGGCGTCCGCCGCCCAGGCGTCGAAGTCCGATGACCAGCCGGGCACCTTGTCGAGGTGGTGCCAGTCGAGGTACGGCAGGCCGTGGGTCAGGTGGCCGGAGCCGACCACGAGCACGCCGGACTCACGCAGTGTCCGTAGGCGACGGCCGAGATCCAGCAGCCGGGCCGGGTCGTGGGTCGGCATGCTGAGTTGCAGGACGGGGATGTCGGCGTCGGGGTACATGATCTTCAGGGGCACCCAGGCGCCGTGGTCGAGGCCGCGGCTGTGGTGCGCGTGTACCGGTTCGGTGTCGGGCATCAGTTTGGCGACCTGGTCGGCCAGGTCGCCGGCGGCGGGCGTGTCGTAGCGCATCCGGTGGTACATCGGGTCGAAGCCGCCGAAGTCGTAGACGAGTTCGCGGGGGCTGCTGGTACTGAGGCTGAGCGGGACCGACTCCCAGTGCGCGGAGACGATCAGGATCGAGGTCGGCTTCGGTAGGGCGCGTGCCCACTGGTGCAGCTCGATCATCCAGTCGGTCATCTCGAACAGCATCGGGGCGCCGTGGCTGATGTAGAGGCTGGGCAGGGGGCCGTCGTCGGGGGTCCAGGGCCGGTGCGTCCCGGTGGTGGCGGCTCGGCGCAGGTGCGCGGCGAACGGGTGCGCAGCGGGGATGCGCCGGTCGGCGGCCGCGGTGGTGCTAGATCCGGCGGAGGTCATGAGGACTCCTCAGCGCTGACGGAGACGGTGGTCGGCAGCCGGCCGACGGTGCGGGCCGCCAGGGTGCCGGTGCCGATGATGGCGATGTGGGCCATCGCGCACTCCTCAAGTCGTTTGGTTGTCGCTACAACCAAGACCGTACGCGGAGACGGTTGTAGGCACAACCTTTTTCGGGGATGATGTTTCGGTGGACACGAGGTGGCTGGACCAGGACGAACTCGACGCGTGGATGCGGCTGACCGCGGTCCTGCAACTGCTGCCGGTGGCGCTCGACTCCCGCTTGCGACGCGACGCGGCGTTGACCCAGTTCCAGTACTACGTGCTGGCGATACTGTCGGAAGCGCCGGACCGGACCCTGCGGATGACATCGCTGGCGGGACGGACGAACGCGACCCTGCCCCGACTCTCGCACGTCGTCCAGCGGCTCGAACAGCAGGGCCTGGTGGAACGGATCCCGTGTCCGCAGGACGCCCGAGCCACCAACGCGCGCCTCACCCCGGCGGGCTGGGCCAAGGTCCTCGACGCGGCACCCGGGCACGTCGCCGACGTCCGGCGGTACGTCATCGACCCGCTGACTTCCGAGCAGGTCCACCAGTTGGCGGACATCACCACCGCCATGCTGCGCCGGCTGGACCCCGACGGGGCGATGACGGGCACCTTTCACCGTCGCGAGCCAGGTACGCCGGAGGTGTCGTGAGGCGCCGACCGGCATAACGGGGTGCGGACTTCCCGAAGTCGCCGTCCGACGTGGCGCGGGTCAGGGACGGCGGGGGCGGGCACGGACCCGGGACATGTCCTGCGGGCGCGTCGTGTCCGGGCGGCGGGGGAGTTCCGGCTCGTCCGCCCGCAACGGCGCCAGCGTCGCGTCGATCGCTTCGATGATGCGCCGGGTCGCCTGCATCGCCTGCGCCCCCGCCGTCCCCGTCAAGCCGGACAGGTCGACCACGTCACCGAACCGCACCCGCACCACCGGCCGGCGCACCACCGCCGACGCCAGCGACCGCAACAGACCCCGCGGCGTCGCGTAGGGCGCCACCTCGTGCGCCCCCCACTGTGCCATCGCCAGCACCGGCGCCCCCGACAACGCCGCCATCCGCGCCGTCCCCGTCTTTCCCCGCTCCGGCCACATCCAGGGATCCAGACCGATCCGGCCCTCCGGATACACCATCACCACCGAGTTCAGCTTCAACGCCTCCGCCGCCGCCGGCAGCGACTCCGTCACCTGCGCCGCCCCCCGGTCCACCCGGATGTGGCCGGCCGCGCGCATCACCGCCCCCACCACCGGTGCCCGGAACAACCCCCCGGTCGCCAGGAACCGCGGCGCCACCCCCGCCTTGCGGCACGCCGCCGACATCAGGAACGGGTCCACCGGGCTGACATGGTTCGCCACCAGGATCAGCGGCCCCGGCCGCAACGCCTCCGGCACCGCCCCGGACACCCGCAACCGGCAGAACGGGAACACCAGCCCCGGGGCGATGAGCAACAGCCCCCGCCACACCCACGGCACCCGCCACGACGCATCCACAGGGCAGCATGATCTCACGCCCGGCCCGGACGGCCCCGCAAGCGACTCAGGGCGCCTCCGGCAACTCGGCCAGCCGCGCCTCCACCTCCGCCAGTTCCGCCCGCAACCGCTCCGCCCGCGACTGCGCCTCCGCCCGCTCCACCGCGAGGATCTGCTCCACCGCCTCCCGCACCCCCGGCACATCCACCAGGGCCACCATCCGCAACGCCTCCGCCGGGCGCACCACGTACGGCCGGGCCAGCGACTTCGCCCCCTGCACGGCCGCCACCGTCCACTCACCGTCCGCGTACGCCAGCGTCACCGTCAGCCCGGCCGGACCCTTCACCTTGCCCGTCCGCGCCGGAGGAGACGCTTTCCGGGGCGCCGGAACCGGCACCGGCGCAGCCACCGGCGGGGGAGCGGCCTTCTTCACCGGCAACGGCTTGTCGATCAGGAACTCCGGCTCCGGCGGCCGCGACAGCTCAGGCGGCCGCGCCGGCTCCGGCGCCGCCTTACGGGCCGCCGCACCCCGCGGCGCCACCTGCAGATCGCCGGGGGAGAAGGGCAACTCGTCCTTCCCGAACCGCACCACCACGAACTCGTCCGACTCCGCCGGATCCAGCAGCGACACCACCTGGCCGACCTGCCCCGACACCTGCCCCGCAGCCGCGGTGAACACCACCCGCGGCCGTCGCCCGCCCGCCAACTGCTCCCGGAACGCCGACACCTCGTCCACACTCAACCCGACCGCCATGAATCCCCTGTCTTCGTACGGGTGTATCAACGCTCTTGTTCTACCAGCACCCACCGACAGGAAACCGATGGCACGCCTCATCCACAAGTGCGGACTTCCCGCCGCCGCCAAGACCATCGCCGCCGGCGACCCCGCCGCACGAGGCCACGGCGTACGCCGACGCGAACCGGCCGACCTCGCCGGCGTCCCTCACTGACCGGCGGCCCACGCCCGCACGACGTCCGCCACCATCGCGCTCTTGGCGTCCGTGTACGCCTCCCGGTCCAAGCGGTGCCGCACCGCCAGGTCCGCCTTCAACCGGCCGTACCCGGCAGCCTCCGGATGGGCCCGCAGATGGTCCCGGAACCCCAGCACCTCGCGGAACCGCGCCGACCCGGCCGGCACCAGCTGAAGATGATGCGTGCGCCGGCTCGGATCCGGCTTGCAGAACCAGTGCATGACCTCCGCCCGGTGCGGCGCATAGCAGTACCCCAGCCCGGCCACCAAATCCAGGCACGGCCGCGACGAATCCAGATCCGCCACCCCGACCATGATGTCGACGATCGGCTTCGCCACCAGCCCCGGCACCGCCGTACTGCCCACGTGATGCACCCCACCGGTGATCCACGGCCCGAGCACGCCGGTCAGCGCCACCGCCTCCCGCTCGAACATCAACGGCCACGCCGGGTCGTACGGTCGCACCGTGACAGCCTCATCGGTCATGGACCCCAACCTACTGACCCGGTTCCCCGTCGACGACGACCAGCTCAGCGCCCTGCACGCCCGCGCCTTCGGCGAGCACCCCGACGCCGTACGCCCGTGGGCGCGGCAACTGCAACAGCACGCCCTCACCTGGATCGGCGCGTTCGCGGGGGAGCAGCTCATCGGCTTCATCCAGGTCGCCTGGGACGGCGGCGCCCACGCCTTCCTGCTGGACACCGCCGTCGACCCGGACCGGCAGCATGAGGGCATCGGCGCCGCCCTGGTCCGCGCCGCCACCGACCAGGCCCGCGCCGCCGGCTGCCAATGGCTGCACGTCGACTACGAACCCCACCTCGCCGCGTTCTACCGCGACTTCGCGCCCACCTCCGCCGGCCTGCTCAAGCTGTGAGTGGATCACGTCAAGGCCGCCCGGCGCAGGATCGCCACATCACCTCCGCCTGCCCGTACGCCGACATCGATATCGCCCGGTACCGGCCGGCCGCATCACCAAGATCAACTCGGTGCACGACCGGGGGAGAGCGGCAGCCATACACGCCCCCGTGCCATCGGCGACCCCGACGAGCTAGCCGGCGATACGCAATCGGCGACTCAGCCACGTGATGAGCTGAGTGGCTTGGTCGCGTTGCATGCGTCGCAGACCGGGCAACTCGCGAAGGTCCGGCCGATGACCATCCCGCCACGCACGGCCCGCGAGGCCGGCGAGAGCCACGTTGACCGCATGCGGATCGGCGTCGGCCCAGCACGACGGCGCAGCACGTCCTCCGGGTCACGTCCGCTCGCGGCCATGTCAGGGGCCAGACGTACCACGTCCAGCCAGCCCGGCCCGGTCCACACGTGCGTCCAGTCCACCACCCACAGCCGGTCTTTCCGGTGCTGCCACCCACCGGCGGACTGCCTGATGACGTGGTCGATTTCGGCGCTGGCACATCGATCCGCTTCCAGGTCGATAATGTACATTATGTCAACTAGAAGCAGAGCGGGGTGCCTCGACCGCTTCAATCACGGAACCGGCGACGAACGCCAGGGCTGAATCCTTTGGTCGGCATCCCTGCGACCCTGCGCCCACATCTCTCGGGCCCGCCCGATAGCGGTCCGAAAATTTCGCTGATCATGGCGACGAAGCCGGCCCGCTGGCGGAGAACTGCCCGTCGGCCGTGGCGAGGAACGTCACGGCGTTCTCGTCGAGTCCGTGGGCGGTGGTGAACTCGGTCGCCCAGGCGTGGATGCCACACGGCGGTCGGTCAGCGTGTCGTCATGATCGAAAAGCGCCAGCCGTTGCATGCCCGGCACGATAACGAACCTCGAACGCCTGTATAGAACGGCGGACATTTGCTGCATAATATACCTTATGCAGCAAAGCGATGAGGACGTGCCGGTAAGCGACCTGATAGCGGAATTCCTGGGGGCGCGGGCGGTGCGCAAACCGTCGGTGCACACGCTCGCGGCGTACCGCCGGGATCTGACGTCGGTCCTGCAGCTGGCCGGCGTGGACATCACTCTGCGTGACCTGTCCCCTCGTCTGCTGCGATCGGCGTTCGCCCGGTTCGCCGGCGGTCGCTCCCCTGCCTCGGTGGCCCGGGCCTGGTCGAGTTGGAACGCGTTCTTCACGTTCCTGGTCGCCGATGAGCGGACGGCCGGGAATCCGATGTCGGCGGTGGACAAGCCGCGGGTGGCCGCGCCCGCGCCCAAGCCGTTACGGGGTGAGGACACCCCCGAACGGCTGCTGGACGCGGCCGGGCAGCCCGACGAGCGGCAGCGGAACCCGTGGCCGGAGCGTGACCTGGTGGTGCTGGCGCTGGGGTTGTGCGCGGGGTTGCGGTTGTCGGAGCTGCTGGCGTTGCGGGCCGGGTCGTTCGCCGGGCGCGAGGGTGAGCGGCGGGTCGAGGTGGCCGGTAAGGGCGGGCGGCCGCGGACGGTGCCGATCGAGCCGGAGCTCGACGCGGGTGGTGCAGAGGTACGTGGACAGTTGCCGGGTGCGGTTCGGGCGGGTGTCGCCGGCCGCTCCCCTGCTGGTGGACCGGCATGGTGAGCCGTTGCGGCGGGGTGGGCTGCAGTATTTGGTCGGGTCCTGTTACCGGCGGGCCGGGATCTCCGATCGGGTGCCGCGGGGGGCGCAGTTGCATGCGTTGCGGCACACGTTCGCGACGCGGCTGGCCGAGGACGGGGCGAACGCGTCGGAGATCATGCGGTTGCTGGGGCACGCGTCGCTGGCGACGTCGCAGAACTACATCGCGGTGACGGCGGCGCAGGAGCGGGCGGCGGTGCAGGCGAATCGGACCAACCGCGCGCTCCGGGGGCTGGCGGGGTGAGCCGGCGTGCGCGACGGGACGCTTCGTCGAATCTGGCGGTCGCCGGCCGGAGGCGTTCCACCGGCCGGCGACCGGTGATCAGGCGAGGGTGAGGGTGACGTCGACGTTGCCGCGGGTGGCGTTGCTGTAGGGGCAGATCTGGTGGGCGGCGTCGAGCAGGCGGTGCGCGGTGGCTTCGTCGACGCTGGGCAGTTCGGCCTCGATGGTGACGGTGAGGCCGAAGCCGGGGCCTTCGGCGAGTTTGCCGATGCCGACGTCGACGGTGACGGCGTCGTCGGTGAGGGTGATCTTCTCGCTGCGGGCGACGCCGCGCAGGGCGCTGTGGAAGCAGGCGGCGTAGCCGGCGGCGAACAGTTGCTCGGGGTTGGTCAGGGGGCCGCCGGCGCCGCCCATCTCCTTGGGTGTTCCGAGGTCGAGGTCGAGGACGCCGTCGCTGGAGTGGACGTGTCCGGAGCGGCCGTCGCCGGTGGAGGTGGCGGAGGCGGTGTAGGCGGCTTCCACGGATGGCATGCGGTGGTCCTTTCAGAGGGCTGCGGTGGTGGCGGAGTGGCGGAGGCGGCTCAGCGTGTGCATGAGCTGGTCGTATTCGTCGCGGGTGAGGTCGATGGCGCAGGCCAGCCGGTGGGGCAGGTCGGCGACCCGGTCGCGCAGGGTGTCGCCGTGGGCGGTGCTGGCGATCCAGACGGTGCGTTCGTCGTGGGAGCCGCGCGTACGGGTGATGAGCCCTTGGGTTTCGAGGCGTTTGAGCAGTGGGGAGAGGGTGCCGCTGTCGAGGTGCAGGGCGGTGCCGAGGTCGCCGACGGTGACGCGGCCGCGGTGCCAGATGACGGTGAGGGCGAGGTATTGCGGGTAGGTGAGGCCGATGTCGTCGAGGACGGGCCGGTAGAGAGCGGTCATGGCCCGGGACGCGGCGTAGAGGGCGAAGCAGCCCATCTGTTCGAGTCCGGTGGTTTCCTGCACGCGGGAAAGCTAGCGCCGCAACTGGGTTGTGCACAACCGGATGGTGGCATCGATCACGGCGTCGTGTGATCATGCCTCGGTGCAACACGCCCAAGAGATCCGTTTTGTACGCCTGTCCCCCGGCGCGCTGCGGGCGCTGATCGCCGGGGACCGGGCCGCCGCGACCGCCGCCATGGGCGTCGAGGCCACCGACTTCCTGCTGTCCGAGACGTGGCTGTGGGAGATCCGGCTGGAGCAGATCGGCGCCGATCCGGCCGCCGCCGACTGGATCGCCGCCGCCGCCGTGTCCGTCGCGGACGGGGTGGTGGTCGGCCACGGCGGCTTCCACGGGCCGCCCGACGCCGAGGGCGTGGTCGAGGTCGCCTACTCGGTCGATCCAGCGCACCGGCGGCGCGGGTTCGCCACGGCGATGCTGGCCGCGTTGCTCCAACGGGCCCAGGACGATCCGGCCGTACGGTCGGTCCGCGCCAGCGTCCGCCCCGACAACACCGGGTCGCTCGCCACCATCGCCAAGTTCGGGTTCTTCAAGGTCGGTGAGCAGTGGGACCCGGAGGACGGGCTGGAGAACGTCTACCTGCGGTCGGCCAGCTGAACCACCAGCGGCCGGTGGTCCGACACCGCCACCGTCGGCGTCTCGGCCCGCTCCACCGGCCCCAGCCGGTCGCCGCCGGACGGGTCGAGCAGCACGTGGTCGAGCTGCGCCCGCGGCCCTGCGCTGGGGTAGGTGGCCAGCCGGGCCAGCGGCCGCCACCCGCTGACCAGCCGGGCCGGCCCGGCCGGCAGGTTCAGGTCGCCGAGCAGGATCCGCGGCGCGGGCAGCCGGCGCAGGGCCCGGACGGCGGTGCGCAGCTGGCGGATGTTCCAGCCGGGCACGAACGACAGGTGCGTGCTGGCCACCGTCAGCGGCCCGGACGGGGTGTCCAGCACGGCCGCGAGCAGCACCCGCGGCTCGTCCTTGAGCAGCAGCATCCCCGCCTTCGGCACGTACACCGGGGACCGGACGGGGGCGGACGCGAGCGGGGTGACCTGCCAGCTGCCGGACCGGCCAGCGGCTGACCAGGCCGATGCCGTACTGCGGCTGGTCGTCGCCGGCCTCGGCGTGCCAGGGTGACCAGGTCTCCCCCGGCGTCCCGACGACCGCCGCGGCGAACCGGTGGGTGGTGGCGCCGAGCGCGTCGGCGGCGACCGCGGTCAGGTCGATCAGTCCGCTGCGGGGCTGCGCCCGGTCGACCTCCTGCAGGCCGAGGACGTCGGCGTCGAGGGCGGCGACCGCCTCGGCGAAACGCCCGGCGTGTACCTTGCCGTCGGAGAGGGACCGTCCGTGCAGGATGTTGAAGGTCGCCAGGCGCACCCGTAGACCCTAGCCAATGTGATCGGGGATCACCGTGTTCATCAAGGCGTTGTGCTGCTCGGCGGTGCTGTTCGTGGCCCTGGCCTGGGCCGGGATCGGGTTGCAGCGGCTGCGCCGACGCCGGAAGTAGGGGCCGGAGCGCCGCGGATTGCGCGGACAGCCGAATCCTCGCCCCTTGGCCCGGCCGGGGGCGTCGGGAAGGGTCGGGTCATGCGACTTCTGGTGCTGGGCGGGACCGGGTTCGTCGGGCGGGCCACCGTCGACGAGGCCGTGGCCCGGGGCGACGACGTGACCGTGCTCAACCGCGGGCGGCGCCCGCCGATCCCGGGGGTGACCGCGCTGACCGGCGACCGGACGACGCCCGGCGGCCTGGCCGCGCTCGGCGACGGGACGTGGGACCTGGTCGTGGACACCTGGTCGGGGGCGCCGCGGGTGGTCGCCGCCGCCGTCGACGCGGTGCAGGGCCGGGCCGGCGGCTACGCGTACGTGTCCAGCCGGTCGGTGTACGCCGGTGGCGCCCCGTCGCCCCTGGACGAGGACGCGCCGGTGGTCGACGCCGACCCGGACGCCGACGCCGGCGATTACGCCGCCGACAAGCGCGGCGGGGAGCTGGCGGCGCTGCGGTTCGGCGGGCCGGTGCTGCTGGCCCGGGCCGGTCTGATCCTCGGCCCGTACGAGGACATCGGCCGGCTGCCCTGGTGGCTGAACCGGATCGCCCGCGGCGGCCCGACCCTCGCTCCCGGCCCGCGCGACCTGCCGCTGCAGTACGTCGACGCCCGCGACCTGGCCGCGTTCCTGCTGGGCGGCCACTGCGGCGTGGTCAACGTGGTCGGCCCGTCCGGGTTCACCACCATGGGCGGCCTGCTCGACACGGTCAACGAGGTCACCGGCGGGCACGCCGACCTGCGCTGGACCGACCCCGGGCCGATCCTCGCGGCCGGTGTCGAGCCGTGGACGGATCTGCCGATCTGGCTGCCACCGGGCCCGGTGCACACGTTCCTGCACACCGGCGACGTGACCAAGGCGATGGCCGCCGGGCTGACGCCACGACCGGTCCGGGACACCGTCGCCGACACCTGGCGGTGGCTGAGCGGGCTGGGCGGCACCCCGCCACAACGGCCCGATCGGCCGACGGTCGGTCTGGATCACGCCACCGAGCAGGCAATCCTCGCCGCCGGGTGAGGCGTGCGGGACGGCCGGGTGCTTCCCTGTTCGGGTGATCATCTCTTTCGACGTCCGAGTGCGGGCCGCGTCCGACGGCGACGTCGAGGTGATCCCGCGGATCGGCGGGGAACTGCTCACCGACCTGATCGACGACCATGAACCCGGCGGCGGCCCGTACGGCGGGCTGGTGCCGGCCCGGTACCGGTTCGGGGCGATGGACCGGCACTTCCGCGGCGGCGCCACCGAGACGTTCCGGGCGGGGGCGACGCCGGTCCTGGGGTGTGCGTGCGGCGAGTGGTCGTGCCGGCCGCTGTGGTGCCGCATCACCGTCACCGGCGAGCGGGTGGTGTGGGACCGGTTCAGCCGCCCCGGGTTCGGGCCGTTCGGGTTCACCCGCGGCGCGTACGAGGACGCGCTGGCCGACCTAGCGCTGGCGCTGACGTGACGAGGGCCGGCCGCGCAGCACCAGGATGTGCCACAGGTACTTGACCAGCTGCGGGTCCGCACCGGTGGCCCGTCCGAGGGCGGCCGCGTCGAGGACGTCGCCGCCGAGCCGCCGGGCCAGCGCCGGACCAGCGGCCGCGCAGGTCGCGTCGTCCGGGGCCAGTTCGAAGCCCGGATGCCAGATCAGGTCCGGGGCCAGGCGGGAGCCCGGCCTCGACGGCGTGCCGGCGAACGACGGGTCGGCGACCACGCGTGACGTCCGCGGGCAGGTCGACACCGCCGTGGACCTGCGCCTCGACGTAATCGTCCAGCGCCCGCCCGGCGTGCTTCGGCTCGTCAGCGCCGCCGCCCAGGCGCCGGGGAGGGAGCGGCCAGGCCGCACGCCGAGCCCGTACGGGCCACGGACGCCAGCAGCGCCGCCCAGATCCCGCCGAACGTGTCCGCCGTGCCGACCACCGACGGCTCGGTCACGCTGTCGCCGTGACTGAACGTGGCCCGGGCGGCCACGTGCGGAGCCAGCACCAGATGGCAGGAGCCGAACCGGGGGACGCCCGTCGGGCCAGCCGGCCAGGTTCAGGCCCCCGTACACCGGCCGGTCCACGGTCACCCCGTCGTACGCGCCGCCGAACATCCGGCGTTCCCACCGGTCGCGGTCCCCGCCGGGTACCTCAGCCCGCCGTTGGAGATGCCGGTCTCGAACTGGCTGCGGTACCGGCCCTCGGCCACCAGGTGCGCCACCACCGTCCGCCCGTCGGCCAGCAGCCGGTCGGGGTGGAAGCTGACCGTGATCGGCGCCGAAACCTCGCCGGGCCCGCCCCGCGACCGGACGTACGCGAGGGCCCGATCACTGGGCGTCGATGACATTCGTGGCCAGCAGCACCAGCAGCACGGACCCCAGCAGGAGGCGGTAGCCGATGAACACGTTGTAGGTGTGCCGGGCGATGAATCGCAGCAGCCAGGCCACCGCGACGTACCCGACGGCGAAGCTGACCACGGTCGCGACCAGCGTGTTCACCCAGCCGACGCCGTCGGAGATGGTCCCCGAACGGTGTGCAGGCCTGCAGCACCGTGGCGCCCAGCAGGGCCGGGATGGACAGGAAGAACGACAGCTTCGTCACCGTCACCCGGTCCAGGTCGCGCAGCAGACCGGCCGACATGGTGGCGCCCGACCGGGACACCCCGGGGATCAGCGCCAGGCACTGCACCACCCCGATGATCAGGGTGTCCTTCCAGGTGACATCGTCCGGCGCGGCGGATCTGGGTGGCGGCGTGGTCGGCGAACGCCATCGCCCCGCTCCACCCGATCAGGGCCCCGGCCACCCACCACAGGCTGCGCAGGGTGTGCTCGACGGTGTCCTGGAACAACAGCCCGACGATCCCGATCGGGACGGACCCGAGGATCACCGCCCACGCGAACCGCCAGTCCGGGTCCGCCCGAGCCCCGGCCGACCGGAGCCCCCGGAACCAGGCGGCGACGATCCGGATCAGGTCCTTGCGCAGGAAGATCACGGTCGCCAGGACCGCCCCGGACTGGATGATCGCGGTGAACGCGGTGATGTCGTCGGCGTCGATGTGGAACCCGAGCAGGCTCTCCAGGATCGTCAGGTGGCCGGTGCTCGAGATCGGCAGGAACTCGGTGATGCCCTCGACCGCGCCGAGCAGCACCGCTTCGACAATGTTCACGCGGTAGGGGAACCCGTCTCGGTGCCGGTGCTGGTGCCGGAGAGGGGCGCGGCGCGTCGGGCCCGGGCCGCGGCGATGGTGTACGCCGGGTCCCGGTCGAGGTTGTGCCGGTCCCGGTCGTAGCGGCGGGTGGTCCGCGGGTCGGCGTGCCCCATCGCGTCCTGGACGTCCTCCAGCGGCACCCCCTCGGCCCGGGCGGTGGTGGCGAACGCGTGCCGCAGCGAGTGCGGCGACAACCGGTCCCAGGCGTCGATGCCGGCTTCCTGGGCGAGGCGGCGGACCAGCCGGAACACCGCGTGCCGGTCGATGCGGGCGCCCTGGGCGGTGACGAACAGCGGTCCGTGGGTACGCCGCGGACGACGCCAGGTACGCGTCCAGGGCGGCTCCGGCGGCCGGGGTCAGCGCCCGCCGCCGCGGCTTGCCGCCCTTGCCGACGAACCGGATCGTCCGGTGCCCGCGCTCGGTGGACACGTCGGTCAGGTCGAGGCCGACGACCTCACCGACCCGCAGGCCCAGGTCGGCCAGCAGGGTGATCACCGCCCGGTGCCGGACCGCGGCCGGTCCCGTCCCGGCGGCGGCCGCGGCCAGCAGCGCGTCCACCTCGTCCGCGGTCAGCCCGACGGTCGAGGAGTAGTCCCGGGCGACGCGGTGGCCGGTCGGCGCCGCCGACCGGGTTCGCCTCGATCGCCCGCGAGTTTCTGCAGGAACGCGTACCAGTGACGACACGCCGGACAGCTTCCGGGCCACCGTGGCCGGCGCCAGGTCGACGGGCCTCCAGACCCCGGGCGTACGCGTTGACGTCCAGGAACGTCGCCCGCAACGGGTCGAGGTCCCGGTCGGAGCACCAGGCCAGCCAGCCCGCCACGTCGCGCCGGTACGCGTCGCGGGTGTGCGCCGACAACCGCCGGTTGGCCAGCCACGCCTCGGTGACCTGCTCGGCCGCGCCGGCGACGGTGCAGGTCACCGGCCTGCCGGGGCACCAGTTGACATACCGGCGATTCGTCTCAGCTCTCGCGCACCCAGCCGTCCGCGACATGCCAGCGGCGGGTCGGCCCGACCGCGGCCGCGAAGTACCGGTCGTGGGTCACCGTCAGCAACGTCCCGGCGTATTCGCGCAGCGCCTCCTCGACGCACGTCGAGGGCCTCGAAGTCGAGGAAGTTCGTCGGCTCGTCCAGCAGCAGGATCCGGGCCGGGCTGTTCACCATCGCCGCCAGCAGCAGCCGGCGCAACTCGCCGGCGGACAGCGCGGCGCAGCGTCGCGTCCCACTGTCCGGGCCGAACAGGTGACCCTGTCCAGCAGCCGTTCGGCGTCGTCGACGTACACCGGCACCTGGGAGCGGAACAAGTCGAACACGCGCTGACCGGCAGGCGCAGCCCGTCGTCGGTCTGCGGCAGCACCGCCACCGCCTCGGACGCCTTGACCTCGCCGCCGTCCGGTTCGATCGCCCCGGCCAACGCCCGCAGCAGGGTGGTCTTCCCGGCGCCGTTGCGCCCGGTGATCAGGATCCGGTCGCCGCGCGTCACCGTCCAGATCAACCCCGTCGAGCAGCGCACGGCCCCCGTACGCGACGGTCAGGTCCCGAGCCCGGCCAGCACCGTCGTCGGCGGCGGCCGTCGTCGCCGGGGAAGGCCAGGGTCAGCGGGCGGCCGGGTCCGCGGCTCGGCGATCCACGCCGCCGCGCCATCTGCCGCCGCAACCGCCGTTCCCGCACCTTCGCCTTGCGGGCCACCAGCCGGGCCACCCGCCGCAGGTGCGGCGCCGCCGCCCCGGACCGCACCGTCGTCTCGACCGCGCGGGCCTGCTCCTTGGTGCGGTCGATGTCCGCCTCCCACCGGGCCCGGTCCTTCTCCTGGGCCTCGTAGTCCAGCAGCAGCCGCTGCCACCGCCGGGCCTTCTCCGCCCGGTACGCGGTGTAGCCGCCGCCCGGATAGTCCTGCGGCTGCTCGTGGATGCCGTCGAGCTCGACGATGTGGGTGACGACGGCGTCGAGGAACGCCCGGTCGTGGCTGACCGCAGCACCCCGCCGGGGAAGCCGCGCAGCCACTGCTGCAGCCAGGCCGCGCCGTCGGCGTCCAGATGGTTGGTCGGCTCGTCCAGCAGCAGCACGTCCGGGGCGTCGAGCAGGGCGCGGGCCAGCATCAGCCGGGCCTGCTCGCCGCCGGACACCGCCCGCAACGGCCGGTCGTCGGCAGATGATCGATGTCGAGGCGGCGGCGGATCTCGGCCAGCCGCGACTCGGCCGTCCAGCCTTCGAGGGTGGTCCAGCGGTCCTGGACCCGGCCGTACTCGTCGAGCACGTCCTCGCCCCGTTCCAGCGCCGACTCCAGCACGCGCAGCCGGGCGGTGACGGCGGCGAGTTCGCCGAGGCCGGCGGTCAGGAACGCGCCGGCGGTGCAGTCCGGGTCGGGCACCTGCTGGGCGACGTGCGCCGACGCGCAGGCCGGGGCTGCGGGTGACGGCCCCGGAGACCGGCGTCAGCTCGCCGGCGAGCACCCGCAGCAGGGTGGTCTTGCCGGCGCCGTTGGGGCCGACCACGCCGACCCGGTCCCCGGCGCCGAGCACCAGGTCGAGCCCGGAGAAGAGGAGATCGCCGTCGTGGGCGCGGCTGATCGAGACAGCTTTGAGCACGGTGTCCTCCGCGGACATGGGAAACCGACAGGGGTACGGCGACCCGCGCGCCGGCACGACATCGGCGCGGTGAACGGGTCGGGTCGGTATCACACGGAGGGATCGGCTCCTCGGGCTCGGCGGCACGTGCGGGATCCAGCCTGGCGCGCCCGCCGGCCGGCCGCAACCGATTTCCGAGCTGCCGGGGAACGGGTCGCTGCTGCCCCTGATTGTCGAGGCGACGATCGCGGCCGGCGATCGGGAGCCGGACGGAAAACGTCCGGAACGGGCGCTACCGTGCTGCGCATGACGACCTTCGAGGACGCGGATCTGCGCGGCGCGACGTTCCGGAACGTGGACCTGACGGGGGCGACGTTCCGGGATGTCGCCTTCCACGACGTGACCATGCGCGGCGTCGAGCTGGGCCGGGTCACCATCGACGGCGACACCGAGGACCTGGTGATCAACGGGGTTGATGTCGGCCCGCTGATCGACGCCGAACTGGACCGCCGTGACCCGGTCCGGGTGGCGATGCGGCCGGACACCCCGGACGGGTTCCGCGAGGCCTGGGACATCCTCGACCGGCTGTGGGCGGACACGATCGCGAAGGCCCGGGCGCTACCGGCGGAGAAGCTGCACGAGTCGGTCGACGGCGAGTGGTCGTTCATCGAGACGCTGCGGCACCTGGCCTTCGCCAGTGAGGCCTGGGTCGGCCGGGCCGTCCTGGGCGACCCGGCGCCGTGGGATCCGCTGAGCCTGCCCTGGGACGGCTTCCCCGACACCCCGGGGGTGCCCCGCGACCGGTCCGCCCGCCCGTCCCTGGACGAGGCGCTGGCCCTGCGCGCGTCCCGTACGGCCATGGTCCGCAAGGTCCTGGACGAACTCACCGCGGACACGCTGGCCGGCGACACCACGCCGGTGCCCGGGCCGGGCTGGCCCGAACCGCGCAGCTACCCGGTGAAGATGTGCCTGCGGGTCGTGCTCAACGAGGAGTACCAGCATCGCCGCTTCGCCGAACGGGACCTGGCCCAGCTTTAGGCGGCCATCCGGACGCGCGCCGAGTGGCTGGTGCCGTCGAGGTCGGTGACGGCCAGACGGGACGCCATCGTGCTGCGGGCCGCGATCTGGGCGGCGTAGGCGGCGCGGCGGCGGGCGACCACGCCGTCGTTCGTGGCGGCGGCGGTGTCGTGCTGGTCCATGTGGGTGGACAGGCCGTCGCGCAGCAGCGCCAGGGCCTCGGTCCGCAGCTGCGACACCCGGGACTCGGTCACGTCCAGCTCGGCGGCCACCTCGGACAGCGGCCGCTCCTGCAGGAACGACGCCTCGACCACGAACCGCAGCCGCTCGGGCAGCACCGCCACGGCGTCGTGCAGGTAGCCGATCCGCTCCCGGTGCACCAGCAGCTCCTCCGGGTTCATCGACGACTCGGTGACCAGGTCCTCGGCCGTGCCGGTGGTGAAGCCCTGCAGCGACAGCACGGCCGCCCGCTGCACGTCGTCCTCGACGCCCGCCAGCTCGCTCACCCCCACCCCGAGCAGCTCCGACAGCTCGGTGACGGTCGGGGTGCGGCCCAGCTTGGCCGTCAGCTCCTGCCGGGCGGTGTCGGCCCGGCGGGCCCGGGCGCGGACCGAGCGGCTGGCCCAGTCCATGCCGCGCAGCTCGTCCAGCAGAGCGCCGCGGACCCGGAAGGCGGCGAACCGCCCGAACGGGATGCCCCGGGCCGGGTCGAACGAGCGGGCCGCGGTGACCAGCGCCGCGTACCCGGCGGACGCCAGGTCGTCGCGGTGCACGTGCGGCGGAACCTTGAACAGCATCTCCCGGACCATGTGCCCGACCAGCGGCATGTTGTCGCGGATCAGCGTCTCCAGCTCGCGGGTGACGGTCGTGGTGGCGGCGGCTGCGGTCATCGTTCGTTCCCCCTCGTGTCCGCCGGCGGTCACCGGCTGGCAGAGGGAACTTTTGTGGGCGCAGGGTGCAACCGGCGGTCACGGACGGTTGCCGTCCGGTTGCACCGGAAGTCACCGGGGGAAAGTGCTCAGGCGAGCAGCCAGCCGTTGTCCACGGCCAGCCGGACGGCCTCGGCGCGGGTCCGGGCGCCGGTCTTGCCGATCGCCGAGCTGACAGGTGGTTGCGCACCGTGCCCTCGGACAGGCGCAGGTCCCGGGCGATGTCGGCGACCGTGCCGCCGTCGCGGGCCGAGCGCAGCACGTCCGACTCCCGCTCGGTCAGCGGCGAGTCGCCCTGGGCCAGCGACTGCGCGGCCAGGCCCGGGTCCACCACCCGCAGCCCCTCGTGCACCCGGCGGACCGCGTCGGCGAGCTGCCGGGCCGGGGTGTCCTTCACGATGAACCCGCTGGCCCCGGCGGCCATCGCCTGCCTCAGGTACCCCGCCCGCCCGAACGTCGTCACCATCAGCACCCGCACCGAGGGCGCCATCCGGTGCAGCTCCCGGGCGGCGGCCACCCCGTCCATGCCGGGCATCTCCACGTCCAGCAGGGCCACGTCGACGTCGTGGGCCTTGACCGCGTCGAGCACCTCGTCGCCCCGGCCCACCTCGGCCACCACCGACAGGTCGGGTTCCAGGTCGAGCAGGGCGGCCATCGCGCCGCGGACCAGGGCCTGGTCGTCGGCCAGCAGCAGTTTGATCATGAAGGCACCTCCACCCGTACGCGGAAACCGGGGTGATCGTCCCGGCACCCCGCCGTGAGCTTGCCGCCCAGCGCCTCCGCGCGCCGCCGCAGCCCCGCCAGTCCCTGCCCGTCGGGCGACGCCGCCGCCGCGCCGCCGATCCCGTCGTCGACGATCTCCACACCGTGCGGGCTCATCCGCACCTCCACCTGCGAGGCCCGGGCGTGCCGCACGACGTTGGTCACCGCCTCCCGGATGGTCCAGGCGAACAGTTCCCGGAACCGGGTCGGGATGTCGTCGGCGGCACCCGGCAGCACCGCCGTCATGTGCGCGGCGGCGAGGGCCTGCCGGGCCGCCGCGATCTCCCCGGGCAGCGAGATCCCGCGCACCCCCATCGCGGTCGCCCGGACGTCCGACAGGGCGTCCCGGGCCAGCACCTCCAGCTGCGCCAGCTCGGTGCGGGCCTTCTCCAGGTCCACGTCCAGCAGCCGCTGCGCCAGCTCGGCCTTCAGGGTGACCACGGTCAGCGAATGGCCGAGAATGTCGTGCAGGTCGGACGCGATGCGGGCCCGCTCGTTCTGCACGGCCAGGGCCGCGATCTCCTTCTCCGCGACCAGCAGACTGCTCTGCCGGGCCGCGGCCAGCCGGATGCCCCAGGTGGCCAGCGAACCGAGCAGCACCGCCAGCCCGTACCCGTTGTCGGTCCAGCCCGGCACCACCGCCGGCAGCACCTCGGCGGCCACCCCCAGCACGACGGCGAGCAGGATGGCCGGGGACAGCGGCAGCGCCACCATGCCGAACGCCGCGATGTAGACCAGGCAGGTCAGCGCGTGGCTGCCGGCGCCGGGGACCTGCAGGGCGAACAGCACCAGCATGCCGGCCAGGCCGGCCGACGCCCGGACGACGAAGGGGCGGGGCCGGTCCACCGATTGCCGGACGAACCGGCTCAGCCGCACCAGGTACAGGTACAGCACCGCGAACGCGGCCACGGCGACGAGACCGGCGTTCCGCAGCCACAGGTTGGGCTGCTGGAACAGCCCGTGGACGTTGTCGTACAGGTAGAACAGCCAGACGGCGGCGAAGAGCCACCCGAACCGCTCCGCCCGGCGGCCGGGGGTCTGCGCCGCTGCCATGGCCATGACGCTACCGCCGGTCCGGTTCAGACCCGGGCGGTGTCGCGCCGGAACCGCCAGATCGCGCCGGCCGCGAACAGCGCCGTCCACGCCACCACGTTGGCCGCGGCGATCCACAGATTCCCGTCGTGGGTGAGCGGGTACCGGGCGAGCTCCCCCACGCCGTACACCGGGGTGAACTTGGCGATCGTCGCGAACACGTGCCCCAGATTCTCCACCGGCACGAACAGGCCGCCGGCGAACGACAGCACCGCCAGGACCGGTCCGAGGATCTGCATCACGTTCTCGCTCGGCAGCAGGTAACCCATGAACAGGCCGAACGCGGCGAACACGAGCGCGCACACCCAGGCCAGCAGCCCGCACTCCCACCAGGCGTTGACCGGCAGCTTGGCCCCGGTCAGCGAGCCGACCAGGAACGTCACGCACACCGAGGCCAGGCCGATCAGCATGGCCAAAGTCAGCTTCACCGCCACGTACGCGACCGGTTTGAGCGGGGTGAGCCGCAACTGCCGGCTCCACCCCGCCGCCCGTTCCACGCTGACCATCGCACCGCCGCTGGTGGTGGACAGCATCGCCCCGTACACGGCCATGCTCACCAGGATGTATCCGGTGACATTGCCGCCCCCGATGGTCTGCTCCCGGGACGCCTTGTTGCTGCCGAACAACAGGAAGAACACCGCCGGCATGACGAACGTGAAGACCACCGTGCGGCGGTTGCGCAGCATCCGGCGCAGTTCCAGCTTGATCATGCCGAGCGAGTAGCCGCCGAATTTCGGCAGGCGGCGAGCGGCGGGCATCGCGGTCGCGGTCATCGGTCACTCCCGGTGGCGTCGTCGGCGGTCAGGGTGAGGAACGCCTGCTCCAGGTTCCGGGAGGTGATCTCCAGGTCGTGGGCGGCGGTCTCGGTGAGCAGGTGACGGGCCACCGCGTCGGTGTCCCGGGCGGTCAGGAACACCGTGTCGCCGCGGACCTCGACGGTGTCGACGCTGGGCAGGGCGAGCAGGTCCCCGGATCGGCGCCGGGCAGCGTGAACCGGATCTGCCGGCCGGACGAGAGGGCCTTGACCTGCGAGGCGGTGCCGTCGGCGACGATCTGGCCGCGGCGCACGAAGACCACCCGGTCGGCGTACTCGTCGGCCTCCTCCAGGTAGTGCGTGGCGAAGATGACCGTACGGCCGGCGCGGGCGTCCTGGCGGATGGCCGTCCAGAAGTCGTGCCGGCCGGCGACGTCCATGCCGGTGGTCGGCTCGTCCAGGATCAGCAACTCCGGGTCCGGCAGCAGCGCCATCGCGAACCGCAGCCGCTGCTGCTGGCCGCCGGAGCACTTGCCCACCAGCCGCTTGCCGATGTCGGCGATCCCGGCCCGCTCCAGCGCCTCCGACACGTCCTTGTCGCCGCGGCCGAACAGCACCGCGGTCAGCTTCACCGTCTCCTCGACGGTGTAGTCCTTGAGCAGGCCGCCGGTCTGCATGACCGCGGACACCAGGCCGAGCGCGACCGCGTCGTGCGGGGGCCGCCCGTACACCCGCACCGAGCCCTCGGTCGGGCTGGGACAACCCCAGCAGCATGTCGACCGTGCTGGTCTTCCCGGCGCCGTTCGGGCCCAGCAGCGCCACCACCTCGCCGGGCCGGATGCGCAGGCTGATCCCGTCGACCGCGGTGACCGCGCCGAAGCGCTTCACCGTGTTCTCCATGTCGACGGCGAGAGCGCCGGCGGTGGCCGGCGCACTCTGCGGGTGAGTCGTGAGCGTCATGACCTCATCGTGGACCAGGCGGGCGTCCGCGGGTGCTACCGCCCGTCATGACCACGCCGTGACATCTGTCAGGCGGCCGCGTCACGACTCCGGGTCGGCGGCCGCCACGAACGCCTCCGCCGCCGCGGCGTCGACGCCCAGCCCGGCCAGCACGCCGTCGCCGTCCTCCCGCTCGAGCAGCGCCAGCAGCAGATGCCCGGAGCCGACCCCGGGCGAGCCCAGCTTCAGCGCCGACCGGAACGTCAGCTCGATCGCCTTCTTCGACGCCCCGTCGTACGGGATCAGCGCCGGCAACGACTCCGACCGCGGCGGCAGGGTCGCGGTCGCGGCGCCCCGCGCCGACTCGGGGTCGATGCCCTGCGCGGCCAGCGCCGACACGGCCACCGAGTCCGGCACGGCGAGCAGGCCGAGCACCAGGTGAGCCGGGAGGATCTCGGTGTTGCCGGCCGCGTGGGCGGCCTTCATCGACTCCACCACGGCACTGCGGGCGGCGACCGAGAAGCGGGTGAAGTCCTCTCGTGGCTGCTGGTCGGGTTTGGCCACGAACCGTTTCTGCGCCGCCTGCTTGGTCACGCCCAAGCTGGCGCCGATGTCGGTCCAGGACGCGCCCGAATGGCGGGCCTGGTCCACGTAGTGGCCGATCAGATGGTCGGCGATGTCGCCAAGGTGGTCGGCCACCAGCACCGCGTCGGTGAGCCGCTCCAGCGGCTCCGAGCGGTTCGAGTTGATGGCTGAGATGAGGTCGTCCAGCCGCACCGGCGGCACAATCTGCGTCATGCCGTCAACCTTAGGTTGACGACACCGTGCCGTCAACTAGGGGTTGACGCAGCCGTGACAATCCAGCCGGTGCGGCGCTCAGGGAGGGAAGCGGTGACGACGGTGAGCGTGTGTTCCAGATCCACGGTCGGCAGGTTATCCGCCCGGGGCCCCGGTGCGGCGCGTCCGCAGCAGGTACTCGCGGCGGTTCAACGGGTTGTCGTCGGTCCGCGGCCGCGGCGGGACCGGCCCCACCCGGACCGGCGCGTACCGGTCGAAGGCGCTTTCCAGGACGCCCTCACCGCGGGTGAGGCCGGGCAGCATCAGCTGCACGTCGTGCACCCGGGCGGCCGGCACCTCACCGTCCACCACCGACACCCGCCCGCGGGTCGTGCTGCCCACCGGCACCGCACCCGTCCGGGCCAGCGCCGTCAGCACCGCCGGCAGCGTGTCCGCCGGCGCCTCCATCCGGAACGCGTGCACCGGCTCGCACACCGTCGTCCCGGCCCGCCGCAGCGCCTCCATCAGCACCAGCGGCGTCAGGTAGCGGAAGTCCCCGGCGGTGCTCGACATCGACTTGTCGAAGGTGCCGTGCATCCGGCTCTGCCGCGGCCAGTACCCGGACCGGGTCATCGTGACCGCCAGATCCGTCACCGGCCAGCCGTGCAGGCCCTGGCGCAGCGCCACCGGCAGCGTCTCCTGGACCGCCCGGAAGAACGCGATCGGCATCGACCCGAGCTCCACGCCCAGCCCGAGCGTCCACCCCGACCCGGGCGGCGCCGGTTCCACCCGCAGCCCCACGGTGGCCAGGAACGGGTTCGGGGCAACACCGATCAGCTCGTACGCCTCCCCGGCGCCGGCCGGCCGCTCGACGCACAACGTGGTGGTGTCGGTGAACGTGACCTCCAGCCCGTACTCCCCGGCCAGGGTGGCCTGGATGACCTCCTTCTGCACCTCGCCGTAGAGCGACACGTACAGCTCGTCGCGGACGTCGTCCTGCCGCACGTCGATCAGCGGGTCCTGGTCGGCCAGCTGGGCCAGCGCCGACTGCAGGGCGCCCTTGCGGGACCGGTCGGCCGGCACCACGACGGTCTCCAGGCTGGGCGGGGCGAACTGCCGCCCGGCGGCCGGGGCGTCGCCGATGGCATCCCCGATCCGCACCCCGGACAGGCCGCGCAGCTGCCCGATCTCCCCCGCGGCGACCCGGTCGCGGGGCTCGCCGGCGACGCTGATGCCGGTCACCTTGGCCTCGCCGACCTTGTCCCGCAGGTGCAGGGTGCCACCGAACATCCGGACGTACGCGAGGCGCTCACCGGCCGGCCCGCGCTCCACCTTGAACACCGACCCTCTCACCCGGCCCTGCGCGTTCCCCGGGGCCGCCGGCAGCAGCGTCGCGATCCCGTCCGCCAATTGCGGCACACCCGCCCCGGTCACGGCCGAGCCGAAGTACACCGGATGGATGCGGCTCCGCCCGACCAGCGCCGGGAGCTCACGGGGGCCGTCGACCGCCCGTCCGTGGACGTACGCGGCCAGCAGGCGCTCGTCCCGCTCGGCCAGCGCCTCGGCCGGGATCGCGAGCGGCGTGACGGCCGCCGCCCGGGTGCCGAGGCCGCCGGTCACGGTGGTCATCGCCACGAGGTCCGGGGTCAGCCGCTCCCGGATCTCGGCCAGCAGCCCGTCCTGGCGGGCGCCGGCCCGGTCCACCTTGTTGACGAACAGCAGCGTGGGGATGGCCAGCCGGCGCAGCGTCCGGTACAGCACCCGGGTCTGCGCCTGCACGCCCTCGACCGCGCTGACCACCAGGACGGCGCCGTCGAGCACACCGAGGACCCGTTCCACCTCGGCGATGAAGTCGGGGTGGCCGGGCGTGTCGATCAGGTTGACCGTGACGTCCCCGAGCCGGAACGAGACCACGGCCGATTTGATGGTGATGCCGCGGCGGCGTTCCAGTTCCAGCGAGTCGGTGCGGGTGCTGCCGTCGTCGACCCGGCCGATCGTGTCGACGACGCCGGCGTCGTACAGCAGCCGCTCGGTCAGGCTGGTCTTACCGGCGTCGACATGGGCGAGAATGCCAAGATTGAGCAATGCCACGGGGCGTCGAGTCCTCCACGTCAGAGTCCTTCCGGGACCGGTAGGTGCTCGACGTGGCTCGCATCGCTGGTGGTCTCCTCGCGCTCGGGGTCCGTACCGACCGACCCTCTCGCGGCCGCTGGGGCGGGGCAACCGAATTACCGGTACGGCCACCGCTCTGAGGTGGTCGTGGAGGAGTTCCGCGGCCGAGGGGTGCCCGCAGTCCTCATGATGATCGCGCTGGGGAGACGCACATCAACCTTTCGCCGGATGACGGCCGGCTGTCGCGGTACTGCTACCGGGTGCGTCGACGCGCGAGATGAAGGGTGATGTCGGCGGTGATCTCGACCGTTTGCGGAAGGATCTGCCGGATCCGGCCGTACACCTGCTGCTGCTCCGAGGCAGGCAGTTCCAGATAAGCCGAGACAGTGGAGAGATGGCCGACGAAGTCGTGCGCACTCATCGTCAGGCGCCGCTCGATGACGCGCTGCTGAACATCAGTGAACCACTCGGACCGTTGAAGCTCCGTGCCCGGCCACTGCATCTCATGTCCCGGAGGCGTCCCGTCCGGAGACGGAACGTCGTCGCTGTCCAGGAACGGCGCGCGGGCCGCCCGAACGGCTTCCGCCAGAGCGGGCTCAGCGAGCTGAAACGGGCCACCGAACGAGGCGAAAACGCCAGTCGGCTCAAGCAACTCCGCCATGCGCGACCATCGCCCTTCCGGGCTCGTCCAATGCAGCGCCGCCGCCGCGTACACCAGCCCGTAGCTCACGCCTGGCCGCAATTCCTCGAACGCGGCCTGCATGGTGGTGACGTTCGCCGGCACATGCTTACGCAGTTCGGACAGCATGGCCCCGTCCGGCTCGGTCGCGGTGACCGTAACGCCCTGCCGCGCGAACAGGCGGGTTGCCTTGCCGGTTCCCGCGCCGATCTCGAGGGCCGTCCGAACCGGCTGACCCGCGTACGTCCGCACCAGATCGAAAAGCTCCACGGGATACCCCGGCCGGAATCGTTCGTATGATTCCGCCATCACCCCGAAACTGAGCGCGCGTGACATCCGGGCATCCTGACACAATCGGTCCAGTCGATGTCTGGTCTTTCTCGTGATCAGCGACCCGATCAAACCCTCCGGCCCGACGTCGGGGCGCTGGACCCGAATCTCACCGATGGGCGACGTCGAGGACGGTGTGGAAGATGACGCAGCGTGCCTGACGCCGCCTCCGCTGCCGCCGCGGGCGACTTCAGACTGGGCGACCGGGTGGTCCGGCGAATGGGGTTCGGGTCCATGCGGCTCACCGCGGACCCGTCCCGGGACCGGGCCATCGATGTGCTGCGCACGGCGGTCGAGCTGGGCGTCAACCACATCGACACGGCCGCGTTCTACCAGTCGCCGGGCGGGGTGCTCGGCGTATCCGGCGGGCCGGTGCGGCACGCGGCCGAGCTGATCCGGGCGGCCCTCGCGCCGTACCCGGCCGACCTGGTCATCGCGACCAAGGTCGGCCCGTGGTCGCCGCCCGGGACGCTGCGGTCGGAGGTGGAGGACAACCTCCGCCTGCTCGGTGTGGACGCCCTCGACGTGGTCAACCTCCGGGTGACCCGCCGCGCCGACCCGATCGGCGACCGGTTCACCGAGCTGGCCCAGATGCGCGACGAAGGCCTGATCCGGCACCTCGGACTGTCCAACGTCACCCCCGCCCACCTGGCCGAGGCGGAACCGATCGCCCCGGTGGTGTGCGTGCAGAACGCCTGGGGCGTCGACTACCGCCGGGATGCCGGCGACGAGATGGTGGCCCTGTGCGCGGGGCGGGAAATCGCCTTCGTGCCGTTCTTCGCCCTGGCCGGCGCCGGACGCGAGGCCGGACGCGAGGCCGGGCCGTCGGGCGCCCACGACGCCGCGGTCCGGGCCGTCGCGGCTGATCTGGGGGCCACCCCGGCGCAGGTGTGTCTGGCGTGGACCTTGCAGTACGCGCCCCACGTGCTCGCCATTCCCGGCACGGGCGACGTCGCGCACCTGCGGGAGAACGTCGCCGCGGCGGCGTTGCGGCTGACCGCGGAGCAGATGGCCGCCCTAGGCTGACGACATGCAGCTGACGGACCGTACGGTGGCCGCGATCGGGCGGATGACGGTCGCCGCCACCGAGCTCGAGCACGTCCTCGCCTGGATCGGCGCGGACCAGGCCGGCGGGGACCCCGGCGCGGTGTTCGTCCGCCCCGGCGAGCCGGCCCGGGCCGCCCTCGGATCGGCCCAGTTCGCCCCGGCGCACATCCGGGAAGACCTGATCGCGTACGTGACGACGGCCGCGGGACTGCTCGACCGGGCCCGGATCACCCTGCACCGGCTGTGGGCCGACGACGGCCCGGACCGCGGCCCGCTCGCGTTCAACGAGGTCACCGCGCTGCTGCTGGGCTGCCGCGACCGCCTCGCGGCGATGGCCGCTACGGCGTCAAGGGCGTCCGCCGCGGGCTGATCACCCGTTCGGCGATCCGCCAGCCCGCGGGCGTCCGGCGCAGCACGTCGTCGTAGACCACCGACCCGGCCGTCCCGTCGGCGTACACCCCGATGCCCTTCGACCGGGCCCGGACCGTACCGTCCGGATCCTCGGACACCACGATGTTGGTGACGTGATGGGCCACCGGGTTGCGGCCGCCCAGCTGTTTCGACGCCGCGGTCAGCGCCTCGAACCCCGCTATCCCGGCGTAGACGGAGTCGGCGGTGAGCAGCTCCCCCAGCCGGTCGAACTCCCCCGCATCCATCAGATGCCCGTGCAACGCCAGCAGTTCGTGAATGGCCAGGCGGTCCTCGACGTCCACGGTGCACCTCTCAGGTCAGGAATTCGGTCGCTCCGCGCAGCCGGGTGGTCAGCACCGCCCGGGCCCGGCCCAGCGTGAGCCGGACGTCCAGCGGCCGGCCGCCCGGGCTGCGCCGCGACGGGATCGCCGCCGGGTCCAGGCCGTCCCGGCAGGCCACCAGGACGCCCAGGTCGTACCGGCTGATCGCCTCCGCGCCGGCGACGTTGAGCACGCCGCGGTAGTCACCGGCGGCCAGCTCGAGCAGGGCGTCGGCCAGGTCGTCGACATGAACGGGCGTACGGACGTCGTCGGTGAACAACGCCCCGCGCACCCGGCCGGACACCAGATCGTGGGTGAGCCGCTCGTGATAGCCGTGGCCGTCGCCCAGGATCAGCGAGGTCCGTACGACCGCGGCGCCCGGGTCGATCGCGCGGACCGCGGTCTCGGCGGCGGCCTTGGCCGCCCCGTACCGGTAGATCGGATCCGGCCGCGCGTCCTCGTCGTAGTGCACCTCCCGGCCGGAGAAGATGGCGTCGCTGGACACGTGCACCAGCCGCACCGCGGCGGCCGCGGCGGCGACGGCCACGTGGGCGGCGCCGTCGGCGGTGGCCGCCCAGTCGTCCCGGTCCCGGCCGGCCGCAGTGTGCACGACGGCGTCCGGCCCGACCCGCCGGACGAGGGCGATGACGGCGTCGCGGTCCCGGATGTCCAGGTGCAGAAGCTCGCCGCTGCCGGGTGACACGCGGGTGCCGGCGACGTCGTGCCCGGCCGCGGCGGCCCGCTCGTACACCCGGCGCCCGAGCGACCCGGTGGCGCCGGTGACCAGAACTCGCATCCGCCCATTCAACCGTGATCCGGCGACTCGGCCAGTCTTCGCAGTCGTTCCATCGAGTCGGCCCAGACCACCTCGTACTTCGCCGGCCACGGACCGAGACCGCGGAAGCCCGGCCGGGTCGATACGGTACGGCTCCCGGCGGCTGGAGCACCGGGTACTTGTCGACGCCCCGCCCGTACGCGTCGAAGGTCTGCTCCCGGAGTGAATGCGGTAGACAGGGGCACATGGCTACCGTCTTCATCACCGGCGCGACCGACGGGCTCGGCCGGGCGCTCGCGCTGCGGCTGGCCGCCGACGGCGCCGACCTGATCCTGCACGGCCGCGACCGGGGCCGCCTGGACGAGCTGGCCCGCGAGACCGGCACCGACCCGGTCACCGTGCTGGCCGATCTGGCCGACCTGGCGCAGGTCCGGAAACTGGCGACCGATGTCCGCTCGGCCACCGACCGGCTGGACGTGTTCGTCAGCAACGCCGGCATCGGCTCGGGCGAACCCGACGGCCGTCAGCGGCGGGTCAGCCGGGACGGCTACGAGCTGCGGTTCGCGGTCAACTACCTGGCCGGTTTCCTGCTCACCGAGGAACTCCTGCCGCTGCTGCGCCGCTCGGCCCCGGCCCGGATCGTGTACGTGGCGTCGATCGGCCAGAGTCCCCTGAACTTCGGCGATCTGATGCTCGAGCACGGGTACTCGGGGACCCGGGCGTACGGGCAGAGCAAGCTCGCCCAGGTCATGTCCGGCTTCGACCTCGCCGGGCGGGTGCCGGCAGCCGAGGTGACCGTGAACAGCCTGCACCCGGCCACGTACATGCCGACCAAGATGGTGCTGCGGGAACTCGGCCGCCATGTCGACGACCTGGAGACGGGCGTCGAGGCGGTCCGTCGCCTGGTGGTGGGCGCGGACGTGGCCGGGGCGACCGGCCGGTTCTTCGACCGGCAGCGCGAGGCCCGGGCCAACGCCCAGGCGTACGACGAAGCCGCCCGCGCCCAGCTCCGGCGCCGCAGCGAGGAGCTGATCCGCGGTCATTGAGCCCGGCTCAGCGCGATGACCGCCGTGCTGACCTCATGACGGAAGCTGGCCTCATGACGGAAGGCAGATGCCCGGCGGCGATCCCGATCTGGCTCGCGCCGCTCAAAAATCTATGCCTGAGGTACTAGACATGCTCGCCGTCGCCGGCTAACGTTTCTGGTGTTGAGAACGAAGGGCAAGCAAAGACGCTGACGACCGCCCAGCAGAGGCGCAGGATCCGGACCGACAACGACCCGGATCGAGCACATGGCAGTCGATACACCGGCACGAGGTAAGAAGGTTCGTCGCACGTGGTGGGGCCATGAAGTCGCGTGGGGCTCCAGCACCGGCGAGCAGCAAGTGACAGAAGGAAGTTCAGAGGAAAGGGAGGGCCGTACACCGTTGGATCGCCCGCCGCCGGCCGGATTGACCGGTTTGGGCGCGGACACCGCAGTTTCCATCGAACGAGAGGTGGTCTTCGGTCACGCTTATGCGATCCTCGCACCCCAAGCCGATCTGCTCGGCTGGTGCGGATACGACAACCCGACGAAACCGTCGGTAGATGGTGTTTTGACCCGTAACCCTTGGGCCCCGGCGCTTTCAGCGCCGGGGCCCTCGTCATGGAGGTGATGAGTGGGACAACCCGATGACATGCTCGACGACGAGGATTATCCCGCCTACACGATGGGCCGCGCCGCAGAGATCGTCGGCTGCTCGCCGGATTTCCTGCGCCGGCTGGGCGAGGCGAAACTGTTCGACGCGTACCGGTCCGGCGGCGGGCACCGCCGGTACTCCCGCTACCAGCTCCGGCTCGCCGCCCGAGCCCGGGAGATGTGCGACCAGGGCACCGACATGGGGTCCGCCGTACGGATCATCATCCTGGAAGACCAGCTCGAAGAAGCCCTCCGCCACAACCAGACCCACCGCGGCTGACCGGCCGCGGCGGGTCTACCGCAGCACAAGCAGGTCGAGGAAGTCGACGACCGGCCCGGTGTCGGTGCGGGCGGCGTCGCGCAACCGCCGGAGGCCCACCGCGTACGCCTCGTCCGTGAACAGCGCGGAAATCGCGGGTCTGCCTAATACCGGAAGGTCGCCACGAGGGTGGTCAGCTCGCTGGACATCCGGGCGAGGTCGGCGGTGGCCTGCTGGGACTGGGTGACGCCTTCACTGGTGATGCGGGCGGCGTCGGCCACGCCGGTGATGTTCTGCGCGATCTCGTTCGTGCCGGTGGAGACCTCGCTGACGCTGCGGTTCATCTCGGCGGTGGTGGCGGTCTGTTCCTCGACGGCGGACGCGATGGTGGTCTGGTAATCGCTGATCTGGGCAATCACCCGGGAGATGTCTTCGATGGCCGTCACCGCGCCGGTGGTGTCGCCCTGGATCGCCTGGATCCGGCGGGAGATGTCCTCGGTCGCCCGGCCGGTCTCCTGAGCCAGGTCTTTGACCTCGGACGCGACCACCGCGAAGCCCTTACCCAGTTCGCCGGCGCGAGCGGCTTCGATGGTGGCATTGAGCGCCAGCAGGTTCGTCTGTTCCGCGATCGCGGTGATGACGCCCATGACCTTGCCGATTTCGGCCGACGACTCCCCCAATTTGCTCATCGTCGCCGAGGTGGTGCCGGCCAGGGAGACCGCATCGCCGGCGACCCGCACCGCTTCGGCCGCATTCTGGGAGATTTCCCTGATGGAGGCGCCCATCTCTTCGCTACCGGCGGACACCGTGACCACGCTGTTGGAGATCTGCTCGGCGGCGGCTGACACGGTTTCCGCCTGGGTGGTGGTCTCCTCGGCCGAGGCGGCGATCTGGGTGGCCACCCCCGACATCTGTTCCGAGGCGGCGGCCAGCGATCCGGCGGACTGGTTGATGGTGGAGACGAGGTCACGGAGTCGCTGCATGGCAGCGTCCAGCGAGCGACCCATCTGGCCCGGCTCGTCGTGAGACGTGACGTCGGTGGTGCGGGTCAGGTCGCCGGCGGCGAGGCCGTCGCATACGTATTTGACCCGGCTGAGCGGCCGGACGATGGCGCGGGCGACCAGGTATCCGAGACCGATCGCAAGGATCAGGCCGATCGTCAGGAGCACAATCGATCGGGTGCGGCTGGATTTGTAGCCTGCCAATGCGGATGCGGCGTTCTTGGCGGCATCGTGCGTTTCGGCCGCGCCGATGGCGGCCAGGTCTTTCTTGGCTTGGTCGGCGATCGGGATCGCCTCGGTGTCCCGGACCTTCTGCCAGGCAGCGAGCTGATTCGCCGCACCGAGCGGCAGCAACTTGGTTCGACCCACTTGGGCGTACGCCTGGAATTGCGACTCAAGATCGGCGATGACGGCGGGGTCGGCTGCCGGGTGCGTCGCCCGGTACTTCGCCATCGCCGTCGCGAAGTCCTTCTGGTCCTGAGCGAAGGCGTTGGCGAACTTCGTTTCCGTCGCGTTGTCTTGCGAGATCGCCTGGTTGACGACATCGATCCGGGTCTGCCGGAACGCCGCGTCCATCTCTCCGCGGGCGTCGACGCTGGCGACGTTGCTCCGGTACAGCACCTGCGCCGAATCGCTGGCCTGGCTGAGCGCTCGCAGGCACAGGATTCCCACCGCCAGTGCCACGACCGCAGCGACGCACACGGCCGCCAAGATTTTCGATCTCACGCTGAGGTCGGCGAACGACCGGCGGGACCGCGTCGGCGCGGCGACCGAGATGGCACTCATCCTCACTCCTCAACACTGTGGTTCCGGACCATGAAGTCAGAAGACGCCAGGTCAGCGCCCGTAGAAGTCAGGCGCGGCGCGAGCGGCCCGTGCCTGGGAACTGCCGGTCAGGCAGCGATGGGAGCTGGTGTTCACCAACCGGCACCATGCCCGGTCCTGGTCGAGCAGCCACCGACCGGCGCGCGGGCCTCTGATGGCCGATCGGTCGGGCACCCGGCAGGTGGCCCCGAACCCGACGTCGATATATCGGACAGACCGGCGCGTACTCGCCCATGTCACGCTGCGTCACCACTTCACCCTACGAGCCGTAGGAGCCTGACATGGGCCAAATCGACGCAAGGGCGTGAGACGCCCTCGGCGACGACCGAGACCGACACAGCCTGTCCGGGGTAGCGTGCGGCAGACCTTCGACAATCTGGCGCGGCACCGCAAGATCCTCTGGGTGGTCGACCAGCCCGCCTCGATCGAGACTTTCCTATGGGATCTCGACGAGGAACACACCGTCGCAGACCGGCGCGCAGGGTCGGCGAGCATGAGATATGGGCGGAGGCAACGATGAAGGCGATCGTCGCGGTGGACAGGGCCGCGGAAGCGGCCGGGATCACTCTCGCGGAGCGGCCTGAGCCGGCGCCGGCGATCAACGATGTCGTCGTTGAAGTTCATGCGTCGGGCTTCGTCCCCGCAGAGTGGCAGTGGCCTTCGACCTGGGTCGATCGCTCCGGTCACGATCGAGCTCCGGCGATCATCGGCCACGAGTTCGCGGGAGTCGTCTCGTCCCTCGGCTACGGCACGACAGGGCTCTCGCTGGGGCAGCGGGTGTTCGGCATCACGGACTGGCACCGCGATGGAACCCTGGCCGAGTACGCCGCGGTGGAGGCACGCAACCTTGCGCCGCTGCCTGGTGATGTCGATTTCACGGTGGGTGCGAGCCTGCCGATTTCCGGTCTGACCGCGTGGCAGGGCCTGTTCCAGCACGGTCGCCTGCGGGCGGGGCAGACCGTCCTCGTACACGGCGCCGCCGGCGCGGTCGCGTCTGTGGTGACGCAGCTCGCCCGGGAGTTCGGCGCGTACGTCATCGGTACCGGGCGAGCGGCGGACCGCGAGGCGGCCCTCGACTTCGGCGCCGGCGAGTTCCTCGACCTGGACCACGACAATCTCGACGACATCGGCGGGGTCGACCTGGTGTTCGATGTCATCGGTGGGGACATCCAAAGGCGCTCGGCGAGGATCATCCGGGCCGGCGGGACGCTGGTGTCGGTGGTCGGGCCCGCCGAGCACCGCCCTGTCGACGGCCTCGCGATCGACTTCGTCGTCGAGTCCGTTCCGGGTCAGCTGATGGAGATCGTCGACCGGGTGCGAGACGGGCGCCTTCGCACGCACATCGGAACCGTCGCAACCCTCGACGACGCCGTCGCTGCGCTCAACCCGACCGAGCGGCGCAAGGGCAAGACCGTCATTCGGGTACGCCCCTGAGCGCTCCGGAACAGGCCGACAGCGCCGGGCCGCCCTCCCCTCCAGGTCCGGGGGTTGAGGAAGATCCGTACAGCGATCAGCGCGGAGATGATCTTGTGGTTCGGGCCTTTCGCCGGACCGATGTTCGGTCTGGTGTGATGGACGGATGGAAGCCGGCCGCGACAACCAGCCGGGCATGCCGCGAGAGGAAGAAGTAGAGACTCTGGCTGCCGGAGCCGTTGACTGGATGATCGGGGCGGCGCGCGGCATCGACGGCGGCTTGACGTGGGCGAGCACCGCGACCGGTGATGCGGCTGACCCCACGCTGTACAGCGGCGGGGCGGGGATCGTGCTCGCGTTGCTGGAAGCCCAGCGTCACTTCCGCGACGACCGGTACGGCGACGCCGCCCTCCGGGGTGCGGCAGGACTGGCTGCTGCTGTTGACGGCGAGGAGGACTGTTCACTGTATTTCGGTCTGACCGGCACTGCGGTGGCTCTACGCGCGGTGCACGGCATGCTCGGTGATCCCGCGGCGGATCGGGCTGCCGCACGGGCATTGAACCGCGTGCGTTCGCGTTTCGACGGCCGGCGCTGGGGTGACATGTTCGAGCTGCTTTACGGCAACGCCGGCATCGCGCTGGGTGCGCTGCACGCCGGTGACCTCGACCTCGCCGTCCTGGCCGTGGAGCCCTACCTCGCCACCGCGGACCCGACACCCGGCGGAGTCAACTGGGCGGTTCGCCCCAGCCCTGCGCGTTCGCACCACATCGCGCACGGCACCCTGGGCATCGTGTACGCGCTCGCGGCCGTGGGCGCCGCCGCCGGCCGCGACGACCTCATCGCCCTGGCCGTGGCGGGGGCCGCCGACGTGGTGTCCCGTGACGAGGCGGGACCGGCGGGCTTTCTCGTCCCGCATTCCGATCCGCCACACCGGCCTGACCTGATCGAGCGTTACAGCTATGGCTGGTGCAACGGCCCAGCCGGCGACGCGCAGGTCTTCCGGCTTCTGGGTGCGCTCACCAAGGATCCCGCCTGGACCGCTCTGGCCGAGCGGTGCTGGCACACCGTCACCCACTGCGGACTTCCCCGCCGTGTGCGCCCCGGCTTCTGGGACAACAACGGCCGGTGCTGCGGGACCGCGGGAGTTCTGGCACTGGCCTGCGACCGGCACGTCGAGCAGACGGAGCCCCCGGACTTCGCCGGCGTGCTGGTCGACGACCTGATCGCCCGCGCGACCGTTGACGCCGACGGGGTGCGCTGGTCAAATCACGAACACCGGGCGACCCCCAGCACGCTCGAGCCGCACGTCGGGTGGGCCATGGGCAACGCCGGCATCGTCCGCGAACTGTTGCGCTTCGCTCGGGCCGCCGCCGGAACCGATCCCGCGTACGCCGTGCCATGGCCGGACCACCCGCAGGCTGCGAGCCCGGGAACAAACCCAAGATGACCCCGGCCTGATCAAGGCACAGCGCTGTACGACTTGAAGCAGTTCACGACGGCCGAGATCGCCTCCTGCTGCGGCGTCACCCCCTGACCGTCGACCGGGACTGGCCGGCCACATCACCTCGGGAAGCACGGCAGGACACGCATGACCGCCTTAGGTGAGGTGACGGCGCGCACCGGCCTCATCAGGGCACCAGCCGACGCCAGCGCTCGGGTCGCGTAGCACTTTGTCAGTCACGGTGGAACCGGCCAGTCCGCTATCGCCAACTTTGTTGCGAAGCGGCCACTACAACATAACCGTCATTATGGTGTCTCGGCGTGGGATTGGATTCCGAATTACTGAATTACCAATAATGACAATTAGATAATTCCACCAAGTTTGTGTCAGCAGGCACCGGTCAGCACTGTCAGTGTCCGGTCTCAGGCCGGTGCCGAGGCCCCGTGGTTCGTAGCACCGGCGTCGCGGCAGTGGCGGCCGGCCGTTGCCGCCAAGGAGCGTCGTCGCGACCATCGAGATCAAGGCGGCGACACATAGCCAGCCGGCGCTCCAGGATCCGAAGGCCAGTGCGATGGGTGCCATGAAACAGCCGAGCATGAAGATCGAACGACCTGCGAAGAGCTACCGGAAGGCGGCCGGGCGAAGTGACCGGTCAGAGACGCGGCTCGCACTGGACGCCCGATTCGTTGACTGCGAATCGGTCGAGCGCATGAAGAACGTGCTCGCGCGTCTCGGCGGTGCTGAGATGTCCTGCGCTCTCGATCGCGATCAACGTCGAGTCGGGCCAAACACGGTGCAGGTCCCACGCGGTTTGTAGCGGTCCGCCCAGGTCGAGTCGGCCATGGATGAGGACACCTGCGATGCCGGCCAGTTGGTCGGCGTGGCGCAGCAAAGCGCCTTCCTCCAGCCACGCACCATGGGAGAAGTAGCGTGCGCAGATTCGCACGAAGGCCAGCCGCGCCGTCGTAGGGCGGTCACCGTACGGACTGGATCCGCCGCCGGTCTCTCCGGACAGGACCGCGTCTTCCCAGGCGCACCAATCGGTCGCGGCCCTTTCCCGCACGGCGGGGTCTGGGTGTTCCATGAGTCCGGCGTACGCGGCGACGACATCCCCGTCGCGGGGCGTGCCCGGGGCGCCGTCGAGGAATCGCTCCCACTGCTCGGGGAAGAACCGGCCGACGCCTCGGTAGAGCCAGTCGATGTCGGCGCGCCGGGTCATGGTGACGGCGGCGATGACGATCTCGGACACTCGTCGGGGGTGGTGCTGCGCGTACGCCAAGATGAGCGTGGATCCCCAGGAGCCGCCGTGCAGCAGCCAGCGGTCGATGCCGAGGCGTTCACGAAGCCGTTCCATGTCGGCGATCAGATGCCAGGTGGTGTTGTGCCGCATATCCGTCGCCGGGTCGCTCGCGTGCGGTGTGCTGCGACCGCAACCACGCTGGTCGAACAGGACGATCCGGTATCGGTCTGGATTGAAGTACCGGCGCCAGCCGGCCCCACACCCAGACCCGGGCCCGCCGTGGACGACAAGCGCTGGCTTACCTGCCGGGTTACCGCACACCTCCCAGTACACGTGGTTGCCATCGCCGACGTCGAGCATGCCGGTCTCGTACGGCTCGATCGGCGGGTACAGCTCGCTCACGGTCCAGACCTCCGAGCAGTGGGCAAAAGAAGTCGCAATGGCAGGTTTTCGGCCCGTTTCGCGACCCGGTTCTTTGCCACAACTGGAGTCGCGTTGCCGCAGGACCGCGTTCCTCGATGCCGCCGTAACGACCAACACGCAAAGCATCAGCACACGTCGGTGTCCCCGGGCGGAGCGACCGGCGTCAGACGGCGCGGAGGACGGTGCGGTGCGGGCGCTCGCGCAGGTGATCCAGCGCCGTGGCGGTCGCGTCATCGGCGGGCAGGAGAAGGATCAGTTGCTGGGCGTCCGAGGCAGGAAGCTCTAGGACCTCCCGATTCCATCGCAGTTGACGCGCGCGCGGGTGAGTCATCCTCAGCGGGACTCGGGCCGGAGGGAGGTGGCGGTGCAGCCGCCGCGTGAACTCGGCGCCGGCCACGGTCGCGAAGTCTGCCGTGAACCATTCGAACGTTTCGGTCGAGGGCCCGAGCCACAGGTCGAAGACCTGTTCGTCGGCGATCTGGTCCCAGTCCACGAAGGTGGTTCTGGCCTGAGGATGGGTGAAGACATACCTGGTGAGGTTGGGCTCCTCGGCGTCCAGCAGGCCGGTGTCGCGCATGACCGTGCCGAAGCCGTCAGTGTGGGCGAGGACGTCACCGAGTCGGTTGGTGATGAAGGCGACGCCCGGCTCCAGAAGGGTGAGTATCTGGCGCACGGCCGGCCGCACCGTGCGCTCGGGCGGCGTCGGCCGGACGTGCCCCGCGCACGTACCGCCAGTGATCTTGGCGAGGTAGCCCAGATGGGTGCGTTCGGCGGTGTCGAGGTTGAGCGCGTCGGCTATGGCGTTGACGACCGGGGGCGACGGGTTGCGGTCGCGGCCTTGTTCGATTCTGGTGAGGTACTCGACGCTGACCCCGGCGCGCGAGGCCAACTCTGATCGTCGTAGCCCGGGAGCGCGTCGTCGTTGGTGTGCTGGAAGGCCCAGGTCCTCTGGTCGGGTGCTGTCGCGCTTGGCCCGGACGAAGTCTCCTAGCGGCGTACCCATGACGACGAACCTACGGCCCGGTGCGCCTGGCCGGCGGGAAGCAGGGTGGCCCTGCGGGGGCCAGCCTGCACCCGGTCTGGCTGCTCGGCCGGAAACGACAGATCGTCAACGGCATGAGTGACAAGAGCAGACTCGTGGTCATCGTCGGTAGCGTGCGTGAGGGCCGGTTCGGACCGGTCGTCGCATCCTGGGTGGCGGATCAGATTCGGGCCCATGGCGGTTTCGACGTCGACTTCGTCGATCTGGCCGAGGTGGACATTCCGCTCGCCCTGCCGGCCGCTCCGCCGAAGTTTGCCGGGGACGACTACCCCCGTCCCGAAGGCATGAAGAACCTCACGAGAAAGCTGTCGGAGGCCGGCGCTTTCATCATCGTCACGCCGGAGTACAACCACAGCTACCCGGCGTCGCTGAAGGCTTTCATCGACTGGCACTTCACCCAGTGGACCGCCAAACCGGTGGCATTCGTCAGCTACGGCGGTGCGGCCGGCGGCCGGCACGCGGTGCTTCACCTGGAGAACGTGCTCACCGAACTGCACGCGGTGACCATCCGCGACGGACTGGCCTTCCCCAACTACTTCACCGCTTGGCAGGACGGCGCCCCGCTGGACGCCGCGGCAGCCGGATACGCCAAGACGCTCCTGGAACAACTTTCCTGGTGGGCGCAGGCATTGCGTGCCGCCCGTACCGCCGCACTGTACCCGGGTGGGGCGTGACGATTGATGGACTACACCAGACTGGGCTCGTCGAGCCTGCAGGTGAGCCGGCACGCGCTGGGCTGAATGGGTCGCGCCCAACTCACCGACAGGCGTCCATGGACGCTAGACGAGGACACCGCTCATCCGATCTCCGGCGACGGTCGAACTATTACCCACCGCAAGATCATTTATCGCGCTAATCGCTGTACCGGTCTCTCTCAGCGCTGGGGACGACGGTCGAGGTTCCGCGGTCACGCGCGCGGCCGTCAGGGGATGAGGGCGAGCTTTCCGCCGGGGTGTTTGGTGCGCAGCAGGTCGATGGCCTGCTGCGCGTCGGTGAGGGCGAAGGTGCGTGCAACGGGTACGACAAGATCTCCTTGGGCGGCAAGGCCGAGGATGCGTTCGCGCTGATTGTTGCGGTATTCGTGGCTGGCCGGGTCGCCGCCGGTGATGTAGCGGACACCAAGCTCGGCGGAGCGGGGGCTGTTGGCGATCGACACGATCCGGGTCCGGTCGCCCACCATGGTGACCGAGACGTCGAGTGCTTCGTCGGTGCCGACACAGTCCAGGGCCGCGTCGATTCCGTCGGGTGTGAGCTCACGCAGCCTCTCTTCGAGGCCGGGGCCGTAGGCCACCGGTTCGGCACCGAAGCGGCGGAGCAGGTCGAAGTTGCGCTCGCTTGCTGTTCCGATGACACGTGTCCCGATCAGGCGGGCCTGCTGGAGCACGCTGACCCCGCTGGCGCCAGAGGCGCCGTGCACGACGATCGTGTCCCCGTGGGCGACACGGGTGACCTCGAGCATCTCGGCAGCGGTCAGCCCGACCAGGAAGAGGTTGGTGGCCGCAGGAAAGTCCAGTGTCGCCGGCTTGGGAAAGACATCGACGGCCGCCACGTTCAGGTGAGAGGCGTAGGCCCCCAATGCCAGGTAGACGATCACCTCGTCCCCTACCGCGGCCGGTCGCTGGTCGGTGGATGCTCCCCCTCCCACGGCGGTGACGACGCCTGCGGCCTCGTAGCCAATCGGTAGCTCCTCGTCACCCCGGTTGCCGGGAGCGAGGGTGTACAAGTCGGCCGGGTTCATGCCGGCGGCACGCACCTGGACCTGCACCTCGCCCGGCCCTGGCGGCTGCAGATCGACGTCCTGGGCGACGAGTTCGGCAGGGGCATCGCTGGGGGCGACCATTATGCGGACGATGTTCTGACTGGTTTCCATGCTGGGGTCCTTCGAGATTGTGAGATGAGCCGGGGACAAGGCGAAGTGGGCCGCTCAGGCGTAGAGGACGCTCGCGTTCAGCCCCACCACCATGGGGTTCAGCCACTGCGGGTAGCGCGCGGTCATCGCCGCGACGAACTCGTCCGCGCTGTGCTGCTCGGTGAGGACCTCTTCGACGGTGTGGAGGTAGTCGCGGGTCCGGTCGAGGACTCGCGCGGCGTCGTCGTCGAGGGCGGGGTTCTTGTGCCCGGCGACGACAAACCGCGGCTGCAAGGCTTCGATGGTGTCGACGCCGGCGAGCCAGGCCTGTCGGCCCGCGCGGTCGGATTCCATGAGGTACTGGTGCACTCCGTTGTACGCCGCGTCCCCCGCGACGACCAGCCCGAGCGAGGGGACATGCAGCACGGAGGTGGCATCGGTGTCGGTGTGACCCACATCGACGATGCGCAGCTCGTGACCTTCCAGCTCGATGACTCCGGTCTGCGTCGGCCGCGCTACGACCGAGGTGTCACCGATTTGACCGGGATACAGCGGGTCGTACACCTGAGCCCGCAGCTTGGCGGATCCCTGCACCGCCATCATCGCGATGGCGCCTTCGGTGGCCACGACCTCAGCCTCGGGGAAGTGGCTCAGCAGCGTGGACAGCCCGAACCAATGGTCACCATGTCCGTGGGTGATGAAGACATGGGTCAGTCGCTTGCCCGTCGCGGCGACCCGCACGGCCAGGTTCTCGGCCTGCGCATCGGTGATGGGCACATCCACCAGCACGGCGTCCCGGTCGCCGTAGATCAGCGTCGAGGCCACAGGCACGTTCAGGATCGGGTCGGAGATGAAAACGGTGTAGTCGAGAGTGACGGGAGTCGACACGAGACGTCCTTTCAGAACGTGGATTGCGGCGGCCGTGGCGCTGCAGCTCCTGGAAACCAGGTGAGTTCGGAAACCGAACCTACTGAAGGGATACGCTAGCACGATGGAGTGGGACGTGGAACGCTTCCGCGACGACGGCACACGCGTGTGCTCGATGGCCGACGCTCTCCTGCTCGTGGGTGACCGGTGGTCCTTCCACGTCATCCGTGAGATCGCCAGCGGATCTCGTCGCTTCGACGCGATCCAGCGCCACACCGGCGCTCCCCGGGAGATGCTCACCTCGCGATTGCGCAAACTGGAAACCGCCGGTGTCATCACCCGCGAGCGCTACAACGAACGGCCGCCACGCTACGAATACGCGCTCACATCCGCGGGGGAGGACCTCATCCCCGTCATGGCAGCTCTCTACGCCTGGGGCGAGAAGTACGCGACTCCCACACTGAACAAGTCAAAGCTGTCGACCGACGAACCTCCGATGAGCAGTTAGCGACCGATCGATCTCTCACGCTCGGTAATGGTCGAAGCAGCGCAGCTTGCTCGTACAACCGCGGGCATTGAGCTGCCGGGCCAGATCCCCCACAGCAGTTTCCGGTGCGCTCGCCGAACACCGTCCAGACGAAGCCCCAGCGAACGGATGTGCCACGCAGCGATGGCGTACTAACGCCACCGAGCGATGCTGCTCACCTTCCCCGCCATCGGTCAGCCTCGTCCTGTGCGACCGGGGCCACGGAGGACGACGACACTAAAACCCGGACGGCAGGTCCGGCGCACGGTGCGGCGCCGGCCGTCCATGTGATGGTCACACGGCGTTGACGGATACCACGTTCGACGTGGACGGGGGACATCAGCTCGTCTGACACGCACCGTCCGATGAGGATTGCTTATCCTTGCCTATTTGGACAGTGCCGGTGTCGTGCGCGTGACAGACTCTATCGACGGTCGTCGCTACCATCCAGATCAGTAGCATTCGTAGACCATCACGGGGGTTCACAGAATGAAACGACTCGGGCCAGTTCTCGCTGCGCCGTTACTGCTGGCCGCCACGGCCGTGGCGGTGACCGGCACCTCATCGCCGGCGCTGGCCGCCACCTGCAACCCGCACTGCTACGGGATCGCGACGATGACCCGGACCACCCACGGCGCCACGGCCAACCTGCGGGTGACCTGCCTCTCGGTGTCCAACTGGCAGACCCAGTTCGTCGACGAGGAGTTCTGGGTCCTCACCTCAGGCAGCACCTGGGTGGAGGAGGGCATGACGGTCGGCACGCCGCGGTCAGCGCGGTCGTGGTACTGGGCGGACAGCCGGCCCAACGGCGGCTACCACGAGCACTACCCGTCGCACTCGGCCAGCCTCAACACGACGTACATCATGACGATCAGCTATGCCGGCAACAACAGCTGGAACGTCTACGAGCACGGCGGCAGCCCGCTCGGCGTGAGCACCGCGAACAACAGTTCGTCGCCGAAGACGGAGGCCGGTGAGGAGATCACCGACACCACGGCGAAGGGCGCGGCGGTGCTCTCCTCGCTCTACTACAAGGACACCGGCGACACGTTCCACGCGGGGTGGCCGGCCAGCTCGATCTCCGGCCACAACCCGCCGACCGCGCAGTGGATCTCCACGAACAACAGCCTCCGCGCCTACAGCAACTGCGCGGCGCCGTCCGTGGCGGGCCCGGACACGTCCGCGACATCCGTCGACGCCATCGTGTCGGCGGCGCGCGACCTGGGTACCCGGTACGGCTCGGGCAAGCTCCCGACCAGCCTCACATATGCACGTGCCAGCCGTTCCGCGGTGGCACGGGCGTTGCCGGGGGCGGTGGCCGCGAGCGCCCCGCCGGCGGCGGTGGTGGTGACGATGACCGGCACGTTCGCCGGCGGCGGCACCGTGCTCACCGCCGTCTACGATGCGGCTACCGGGCGCCTGTCCGGCACGTCGATCAGCGGCCGGCCGGCCGACCTGAGCGAGCTGGGTGAGCAGACCGTGGTGTACAAGCAATCGAAGCAGGTGTCCGCGTCGGTGCTGGGCTCGGTGCTCGACTCGGCGAAGCGACTGGCCGGTCAGAACGGCGAGCCGATGCCGGCGGCGGTCAGCTATGTGCAGTCGACCCGGGCCGACGCGAGCGCCGTGATGAGCGGCAGCCGCACCGTCGACTCGAACCCGTCAGTGGTCGTGGTGACGATGTCGGGACGGTTCGTCGGGCACGCCGCCAAGGTGCCGCCGGGCCAGGCGCTGCCCACCGGCAACTACCTCACGGCGGCGTACGACGCGCAGACCGGTGAGCTGACCGACTGGTCGATCACCGCGAGCGCGCCGGCGGTGTCCGCGCTGGGCGCCACCCACGTGGTGTCCTGAGCCCGGCTCCCGATGGCGAAACAACGGATGGTTCCGGGCGTTTGCCCGGAACCGTCCGCGTCTCGGCCGCGTCCCAGAGGTATGTCGAGTCGCCTGTACACCATGGTCGTCACCGGTCTCCTCATCATGATCTCTGCCTCGGCCTGCGCACAGCCGGGCAGCGGCCCCGGCGCGAGCGGCGCGGCGACCACCGCCGCCACCACCGGCGTCCTGCGGGGCCACCTGTACGGCGTGGGCGGGCCGAACCCGGGCCTGCACCAGGCGTGGCCCGGCACGGTCACGATCAGCGGTCCCGGCCTGACGCGCGACATCACGGTGGCCGCCGACGGCGCGTACTCGGCGATGGTGGCGCCGGGGCAGTACGTCGTCGTCGGCCACAGCCCCCGTTACGACGACGGGAAGACCGCTTGCCAGGCCCCGAACGGCGCCCAGGTGGCCGCCGGCGCCGCCGTCACGCTCGATGTCCTGTGCCAGCTGAGGTAGCCCGCCGGCTCATACCCGAGGAGCTGGCGACAAAGGTGGCCGTCGCGCCACGCCACCGCGAGCGGGGCCTGGCCGGTGCCGTCGGAGATCGGCCGGCAGAGGCGGCTCAGCGCCACCGCCGGGTGGACGGCGGCGGGTAAGCCGGCACGACCCCGTACAGGCTCATCCAAAACGGCAGTTAGCTTTGTCGCATGGCGACCCAGAGGCGTGCCCACCTTCGCGACGGCTCCCCGGCGACGTTCAAGGCGCTCTTGGCCCTCAATGAGCAGGCGGCTCAGCAAGCGGCAGAAGCCGACCTTGACGGCCGCCTGGTGGAGCTCGTCAAGATCAGAGTTTCGCAGCTCAACGGCTGTGCATTCTGCCTGCGGATGCACAGCCGCGACGCACTGAAAGCCGGCGAGCTGCCGGATCGGCTCGCCGTCCTGCCGACGTGGCGCGAAACCGGGTACTTCTCCGCTCAGGAGCGGGCGGCCCTGGAGCTCAGCGAGGCAATCACCTTCGTCGCGAGTGACCAGGTGCCTGATGAGGTTTATTCGGTGGCCGCCGCGCACCTGTCCGAAGCGCAGGTCGCCGCAGTTTCCTGGCTCGCGATCGTGATGAACGCCTTCAACCGGGTCGCCATCACCAGCCGCTACGCCGTTGCACCCATCGAAGCGCCGTGAACTGAGCGCTGATGGCGGTTGGGCTGGTTGTGCAGCCGGCGTGGACCACTCACAGCCCGGCCCGTTGGGAACGTAGTGAGTGTGGGCGGGTATGCCTCAACCCAGTTCTCGGCGGGCCGTGGTCCCCATGCCTGATCACCAGGAAACGTGACCTTCGGTGCTGAAATAACCGCCGGTCGGGCCGTTCGACGCGATTTGTGCCATCCGTACGATGATTTCGGCGCCTTGCTCGACGGTCTGGAGTCCCGTGTTCGCGTTCAGATCAGTTCCGGTGAAGCCCGGCGCGACCGCGTTGATCCGCATGCTCGGGAACGCCTTCGCATACTGCACCGTGATCATGTTGACCGCGGCTTTCGACGCCGGATAGGCGACGCCCGGGTAGGCGTATGCCGGAGTGCCTGAGGTGGTGACCCGGGTGAACGAGGCCAGACCGCTGCTCACGTTGACCACGACGGGGCAGGCGGAACGCTTCAGCAGCGGAAGGAACGCGTTGAGGACGCGCACCATGCCGAAGACGTTCGTGTCGAAGGTCTCCTGCATCACCTCAGCGGTGAGGTCCGCGGCGCCGATCACGACGTTGCCCTCGTCGTCCATCTCCTTCTGAATGCCGGCGTTGTTGATCAGTACGTCCAGCCCACCGTCAGCCTCGATCGTATTGGCCGCGGCGGACACGGACGACCCGTCGGTGACGTCGAGCTGGACCCATCGTGCGCGTAGCTGTCCGGCGGCCCGGCGTCCTCGCGCTGCAGCCCGACTGCCGATGTAGACGGTGTGGCCCGCCGCCACGAGCCGGCGGGCGGTCTCGAAACCGAGTCCCTTGTTCGCCCCGGTGATCAGCGTTGCTGTCATGGCCGCAGACAGTAGGTTCTAGAGCGTGCTCGAAGTCAACAAGCCGCAGCCGGTTCCCCAGCCCGCTCGAGCCGAGCCCGCTCGAGCCGAGCCGGGGCTGGGCATCGCCGAGGCCGCGCGCCGTACCGGGGTCAGCGTGCACACCCTGCGCTACTACGAACGTGCCGGTCTTGTCGTCACCACGATCGACCGCACCCGTAGCGGCCGGCGCCGCTACCACCAGCTCGACTTGGATTGGATCACCGTCTGCACCCGGCTGCGGGCTACCGGCATGCCCATCAGGACAATCAGGCGGTACGCCGGACTCGTCTCCGCCGGACGTGGCAACGAGCCGGAACGGCTTGCTCTCCTGGAGGCACACCGGGCCGCCGTGGAGGCCCAACTCATCGAACTCCACGGCAGCCTGACGCTCATCGACCGCAAGATCGACATCTACCGTGACCGACTCACCGCGGGCGACGCCCACAAACTGTGGGCGGCCGGCCACCCGGCCGTCCCCGCTGAATGATCCGGTCACGAGAAACGGTCACATCACGGGCTGCGGACAGACCTCCCCATGGCGTACAGGCTCTGCGCCGCGGTGTCGATGGTGGTCTCAGCGGCGGGCAGCAACGGCAGCCGGACTGCCGCGGTGGGAATCCGGCCCTGCGCGTGCAGCAGCCCTTTGATCACGGCGGGGTTCGGCTCGGCGAACAGCGCGGCCGACAGTCGCGCGAGCTGGTGTCCCAGGTGCCGCGCGTGATCGGCGTGTCCCGCCTGCCAGGCATCGGCAAGCGTGACGAACTGGGCCGTGGCCACGTGCGCGGAGGCGGCGATGGCGCCGTGCGCGCCGAGCGCCAGCATCGGCGACAGCAGTACGTCGGTGCCGGCTGACACGGCGAATCCAGGCGGGGGGTCGCTGAGCAGATCGACCGCGTCGGCGTCGATGGCCTCGGGCGCGTACTTGATACCGGTCGCCGTGCCCACCGCGCTCTGCGACCGACGGCTCGACGTGGGGTTGTTGCATGACTACGACGTCGTGCCGGCGGCGACCGACGCCGCGCTGGAATCGGTGGCCCTGCTCGACGAAACGGTGCACTTGGCGGTCGCGGCGGACGCGCCGCTCGAAACCCTCGCCGACACCCGCGACACCGAGTGGATCCTGGCCACCCCGGGGACGTTGTGCCACGAGGTCGCGTTACGGATCTGCCGGGCGGTCGGCTTCACTCCCCGAGCCCGCCACCACATCGACGACTTCGACGCCGTGCTGGCCCTGGTCGCCGCCGGTCAGGGGGCTGCGCTGGTGCCCCAGCTGGCCGCCGCCTCCAAGCATCCGGTACGGCTGATCACCGTGCCGACCCGGCGGCGTACGCGCATCGGGTACCGCCGTGGTGCTGGCGGACACCCCGCGGTGACGGCTGTCGTTGCCGCGCTTCGCGCTTCAGCCGCAGCCTTCGCCCAAGACTGATCCGCTCTTCGACGCGTCGCCAGGAACCCACCGTCCTCAACCACAGATGTCCTCGTTGGACGGCCACCTGCCTGGGCGTCCGTACCCAACTGCCGGTGCGGCGCACATCGACGAGGACGTTCACGGTGCAGTCCGCCATCACCACAACGTCAGGCCGACGCCGCGCCCCTGGATTCTGTGTTTTTATGTCCGAGGAACGGTGAACGCGGACCCGTCCGCGACGCTCACAGTGAGCGGGTCACCCTTCTGGACCTCGACCGGCACGGCGACGTCCCATGTGGTCGGCTTGAGGTCGGCGGTGCAGCCCTTGCTCGAGTTGGTGTCGGTGGCCGTATCGATGTGGATGGTGGACGCTCCGGTGACCGTGACCTTGGTCGGCCGCGTGGGGCAGGAGCCGCTACCTTCGATGGCGAGTTCCAGAGTCGGGCCATGCCATACGGCGAAGACACCGCCGCTGTGGACGATGGGGCTGGGTGCGTCGCTCGGGAGCCCTGGATATGAGCCGGAGACCACCTCGGTCGCCGGACGGTGCTGTTCGCCACAGGCGGCAAGGGCGACGATGGCGAGAAGGAAGCCGACCCGCAGAAGCTTTTGCATCATGGGCCTTGGACGCTGCAGAGCCTGCATGAGCTCCCCCGCACCTCGACTTCATGTACGAGGACAGCACCAACACGGTCGGAGCATGCCAAGGCGACAGCGGCGGGCTCGTATTTGGCATAGCGGGAACCAAGCGCAACGCGCGCGGCATCAATTCGATGATCTTCGGCGGCAGGACCCGGAAATTCCATGGCGTGGACCTGGTCTGCGGATCCAACGTCTTCTGGACCGAAGCACCCGACGTCCTGAAAGCCAGTGGACTTAAGCTCAACCCACTCACCTGAGCATCCACAATTCCAGCCACTTCTTGATCCTGCCCGAAAGCGATCGTTCGGACGAGTTCAAGAAGTGCCCCTGGACCGTGCCGTGGAGCTGTTCGATGTGCCGGACCGCCCGCGCCGGGCACGGTGAAAGCCACCTCCGTGCCGGCGCGGGCGGTCCGGTTCCTCATCCGTCGACCGATGTCGCGTCCGTCCCTTCGGAGGCATCGCCGTTCGTGAGCGACGGCCACCGGTTCGACGCCCACCGCGGCCAGTCCGGCCACCGTGGAGGCGGGTCGGGGATGTCGCCGCCGGCGAGTTCAGCGGCATCCGGCGCCTCGAACTGCGTACGCCACTTCCGGATGTCCGCCTCACTCATCGGAAACGTCGTGTGCGGTGCGGTGGCCTGGCGGTGGGCGATCCGGGCGCGCTGGACGTCGATCTCCACGGGCAGGTAGATCACACGACCGGCTGCTCCGGCCGTGGCGGCCAGCCGGCGCAGCGCCGACCGTTCGTCACGGCTCCAGAGGCCGAAGTCGAGCACGACGTTCGTGCCCAGGCGCAGGGCCTGCAGGGCCAGCGCGATGAGGCGCCCTTCCAATAGGTCGCGTTTGCCGTCGGGCTGCGAACCGTCGAACAGCAAGATCATCCACTCGTCCGGGGTCAGCCGCAGCGCCCGGTGCGTGGCGGCGAGTTCCTTGGCCCGAGTGGTCTTGCCGGCGCCGGGGAGCCCGACGATCAGGAACAGCGTGGCCGGTTCGGGCCGCACGTCGCCCGGCCGCGGCGACGGCGGGCGGTCCGCGGTGCCGCCTGCCGGCTCGCCGGACCGCGTCCGCCTCGTCTTTGCTGTCGCGGTGGCCGCGGCCAGGTGATCGGCGACGACCAGGAACGTGTCCGCCTCCTCGTGGTCGCCGAGGCGCAGGAGGTGCAGTCCGGTGGAGACGATCTCGGTGCACGCCCACTGCCAGACGGCGTACGGGTCGACCCCGGTCATCCGGCCGGCCTGTCGGCAACTACGGATGATCTTCTCCAGCGCCTGCCGTGGGTCCCCGGCCGCGAGTTCGGCGAGCCGCCCGGGTACGCCGCGAGCCTGGATGACGCCGAGGTCGTGGGCGGGCTCGGAGATGAGCCCTTCCGGGTCGACGAGCCGGAAGGCCACGTCCGGCCCCGGTTTGCGCAGGGCGTTGAAGGCGTGCACGTCCCCGTGGACGAGTACCGCGGCACGCCGGTCGAAGGCGGCCTGCCGCGCGGCGGCGCAGCGAACGGCCAGGTCCACGGCCGCCGGCGAGCACGGCCGGGCGAGCTCCTCCCACATCGACGGGATGAAGGTCGCGTGCCAGCCGGCCGGTCCTTCGCCGTCGGGCGGCCCGTCCGGGACCGGCCGCCATCCCCGGGCGGCGGTGCGCGCCAGCGCCTTCAGCTGACGGGCGGCGGGCCAGCCCAGCACGGCCATCGGCGGGCCGAGACGTTCCAGCAGCAGGGCCTGGCGCGGCGCGTCGTGCCGGATCAGCCGGACGTACGGGTCACCGCCCGCGAGCTGCAGGGCGGCCAGCTCCCGGTGGAACGGGGTGAAGTCGTCGGCGGCCGACGGGATCGACACCTTGAGGACCGCCGGTGTGCCGTCGTGCGTCGTCGCCTCGGCGACGTAGGCGGTCCGGCCGCCGTCCAGGCGAGCGCCGATGGTGATCGCCCAGTCGCGTGACAGGTCGGTGAGCAGCGTGGGAAGCCCGGCCAGCCAAGCCTGCCCGGCGCCGCCCAGGGCGCGTACCGACAACGCGACCCGCTCGGAGACGGCGACATCAGGCGATTCCCCGGCCGTACGGCCGGATTGGTCTGGGTGGGACGGAGGGAAACGGTGCGACACGGATGCGCTCCCGGGATCACGCAGGACGATCCGGCAGCACGGCGACAAACGCGAGGGGCTGCCGGCAGGGACACCGATCCGGCGGTACGCCCGGCCTGACCCCGCGGGACAGGCGGTGAGGCCGCGGTTTACGGCAACCGCGATACCGCCGTTACGCGACGGTGCGGATCTGCATGGCGGCGGAGCAACCCATACCGCCACCTTAGCCGACCGCCACCGGCGGTTACCGCTTCGCCACCGGCGGCCAGCTCCGGTCAGCGGCGCTCGACGGCGGCGAGGACGCCGCTCTCCATCGCGACCCAGACGTGGGTGTCGTTGAGGGTGAGGCCGTGCGGTTCGCGACCGGGGAGGTCGAACTGTTCGGTGACGCCGCGGGCGTCGATGTGCAGGAGCCGGCCGGCCGCCCACAGGGTGGCCCAGCACCCGCCGGCCGGGTCCGCCACCACGGCGTGCGGGCGGCTGGACGCGTCGGTGAAAGCGGGCTCGGCGGCGCCGGCGCGGGCCACGCGGCCGCCGTTGATGTCGGCATACCACACGTCGCCGTCCGGCGCGGCGGCCACGCCCACCGGGGCCGACCCGGACGGCAGGGTGATCAACTCGATGCCGGCGGCCGTACGGCGGGCCAGGGCGCCGGCCGCGTTCAGGGCCGTCCACACGGCACCGTCCGTGGCCACGGCGACCATGGCCGGGTACGCGTCGGCGATCGGCAGGTCGATCTTCTCGACACGGCCGCCGGAGCGCCGGCCGAGCGCGTCGACCCCGGGCATGCTGAACCAGATCGTGCCGTCGGCGGCCGCGGCGATCCCGTACGGAGCGGAGCCGGCCACCAGCCCGATCAGTTCCTCGTCGCCGGACGGGTGGCGGCGGCCCAGGCTGTCGTCACTCCGGGTGTACCAGACGGACCCGTCCGGGCCGGCGGTCAGCTGCATCGGTGTCGCGCCGGGGCCGCCGCGCGGGATGTGCCGCGCGACCGCGCCGGACGCCGTGGTCCCGCCGGTCAGCGCGACCGCCGGGTCGATCCGGCCGAGCGCGGGCGGGTCGAGCAGCGTCGTCCAGAGGGTGCCGTCCGGGGCGGTGATCAGCGCGTACGGCCGCCAGCCGGCGGGAAGCGGGATCTCCATGCCGCAACGCTAGCGGGGAGCGGCGAACTCGCGCGCGGCCTGGACCACCGACGTGCGGCGGCGGGCCTGCTCGGCCGGGTCGGCCGGGTCGGCGCGGGTGATCATGGCGGCCAGCTGCGGCACCGAGAACCACCACGCGGACAACGCGATGAGCAGGAACACCAGATGGTCGGCGGGCAGGTCGGTGCGCAGCGTCCCGGCCTGCTGGGCGGCCGCGACGGAGTCGATCTTGCGCTGGTAGTGGGCGGTCCGGTTCTTCTCGTCGGCGGGCGGGCCGCCGGTGAGGCCTTCCCACTGCAGCAGCCGCGCCAGCGACGGGTGGCCCGCGTAGTAGTCGTACGTGTGCCCGGCGAACTCGCCGATGTCGTCGTAGCCGGCGCCGGTGCGCCCGACCGCCTCGGCGAGCTTCTGCAACTCCGCGTTGAGCACGGTCTCGAACAGCGCCCGCTTGTCGCCGAAATAGTTGTACAGCCGCTCCTTGTTGATGCCGGCGCGGGCGGCGATGCGGGCCATGGTGGTGCCGTCCGGCCCGTACTGGGCGAACTCCTCGGTCGCGGCCGCCTGCAGCCGCCGCCTGGTCGTCTCGGTGTCCCACGCCACGTGACCCAGCCTAGCCAACTCCAACGGGAGCGTTGCATACCGATTCCAACCACAACGTTGGCGTGGGGAGAGTCGGCACCGTGATCACGGTCCGCCCGCCGGTGTGACCCGCGGCCCCCGGCGACATCGTAGGGTGGGCGGCGTGATCGCACGCCTGCCCGCCGCTGCGGCCGGCGACGCACGGCTCATGGCGGCCGTCGCCGATCTGGTCAACCAGGTCTACGGGGAGTCGGAGCGCGGCCTGTGGCGTGCCGGGGCCACGCGCACCAGCCGTGCGGAAGTGGCCGCGCTGACCCGGGCGGGCGAACTGGTGGCCGATCTCCGCGACGGCGGTGACCTGGCCGGCGTCGTCCGGGTGCAGGCCATGGACGCCACGACCGGCGAGTTCGGGATGCTGGCGGCCGATCCCGCCCGCCACGGACAGGGCATCGGGGGCGCGCTGGTGCGGTTCGCCGAGGACGACAGCCGTACGCGCGGACACACCACGATGCGGCTCGAGTTGCTGGTCCCGCGGGACTGGCGGCTGCCGTCGAAGGAACGGCTCCACGACTGGTACACCCGCCTCGGTTACCAGCTCGACCGGATCGGCCGCATCGAGGAGCAGTACCCGGACCTGGCCTCCCTGCTGGCCGGCCCGTCCGACTACCGCATATACGGCAAGACCCTATGATCCCGGCGGGCGCCCAGTTCGTCGGTTCGCCGGCACACCGCGGCCGACGGCCCGGTCGTGACGGTGTGAGGTGACACCGGCCCTTCGGGTGGACGATAGCCAATGACTACGACACCCTTCGACGAACACGAACGGTCGCAGTGGGCCGGGCGGGCAACGGCATACCAGACGAGCTTCGCCGCCCTCTGCGCCTATCCTGCCGGGGCGCTGCTGGACGCCGCGGCGGTCAAGTCCGGCGACCGGGTGCTCGACGTGGGCACCGGCACCGGCACCGTCGCTGCCCAAGCATCGGTTCGCGGCGCACAAGTCGTGGCCGTGGACGCCGAGCCGAGCATGCTGCAGCTGACACGCCGCCGGGTTCCGTCTGCGAAGGTGCACCGTGCGGCACTGCCTCAGCTGCCGTTCACTGACGGCACTTTTGATGCAGCCGTGGCCAACTTCGTCATCAACCATGTGGGCGATCCGTTGGCCGGAATCCGGGAACTGCAGCGAGTGGTGCGTCCTGGTGGCCGCATTTCCGTAACGGTCTGGCCCTATCCCTCACCGCCGGCGCAACAGCTCTGGGCCACGATCTTCGACGCCGCAGGCGTCGAGCGCTCCACCGACCTGCCCCGGCTGACACCGGACAAAGACTTTCCCCGTACCCGCGACGGACTGTCGAACCTCCTCCGTCAGGCCGGGCTTGCCGAAGTCGACTGCGACACCATCGCCTGGAGCCACCGCACCGACCCCGATTCCTGGTGGAACGGACCCGCCAACGGAATCGGCACACCCGGCCTGGTGATGCAACGCCAAGACGCAGGCACCATTGACCGCATCCGAGTCCAGTACGACCGGCACACCGCGGCGTACCGTGACGCCGACGGGCAACTCTCCCTACCCACCGCAGCCTTACTCGCCTCCGCTTTCGTCGGTTGACGAACCAGCCGCCACACGGGAACTTGTTCGAGCTGATCCGCCGGGGATCGCCGGTTGTCCGCACACCTTGATCAACCAGCGACAGGCCGTCCAACGTCGCCCATCATCGTCGAAGGCATCCAGGTGCGTCGACATCATCCGATGCATCAACGAGTAGTCGTGGTGAGGAAGAGCGACATGAACCAGCTGTCGATGATGTCCGCCGTCGAGATCGCCACGGGACGGATCCTCCTCCGCAAGGCACGCGACGGTGATCGAGACAGACTCATCGAGCTGCAAACCGACCCTCAGGTGTGGGCCTACCTCGGCGGCCCTCGTCCTAGAGAGGCCGTCGAACACCGCCTTGACCAGATTGGCGGCGCAGCCAACGCAACGCCTCGTTCCGGCGGCTTCATCATCGCCGACAAGGCGACCGACGAACTCATCGGAACCGTGGAGCTCAATCGCCGAGCCGCAGACCTGCCCGGCCACGTCACGGAAGACGGCGAAGAACTGGAACTAAGTTTCCTGTTGCGACCGGACGCATGGGGCACGGGACTGGCGTTCGAGGCCACCACCGCCGTGCTGCGCGCCGCCGCCGGGGAACTCAGCGACCAGCCGATCATCCTCGTGACCCAAACAGCCAACGAGCGTTCGCTCAGACTTGCGGCCCGCCTGGGATTCCAGCCGGTCAGCACCTTCGCCCAGTACGACGCCGAACAAACCTTGGCCCTGGCCAGCCTTCACTCATTCGGGCATTCGGGTACCCGTTGAACGTGCACGGCGGCGAGTACGACGCCGGTTCTGGTTCCTGCCGCCGGCCCGGGCGGCCTCCACGACCGTACGACCAAGTCAGCTGATCCAGTAGTCGGCCGGGTCGCGGCCGGGCCGGAAGCCGCAGCTCTCGGCCACCGCGGCCGCCTCCGCGAAGCCGTGGGCGAGCGCCGCCGGCTGATGCGCGTCGCTGCCGAAGCTGATCGCGCCGCCACCCTCCTGCCGCCACCAGCGCAGGATCACCGGGTCGAGCGGCACGCGAGTGTTGAATTCCAGGGCCCGGCCGGTCCCGGCGAGCGTGCGCAGCACGGCCCGGTACTCGTCGGTGAACTCGGCCGGGTCGAACGGCCCGGCCGTGCCCGCCGGCCAGGACCGCACCGGGTAGTCGAGGTGGGCGAGGATGCCGAACACGTCGCTGCCCTCGATCAGCCGGATCACTTCGGCCAGGTACTCCCGCATCAGGTCCCGGGCGTCGCGCCGGCCGAACAGAGCCCACGGCTCGGCGACCCCGCCGCCGGGCGCAGGCAGCGAGTGCAGGGAGCCGAGCACCCGGTCGAACCGGCCGGCGGCCAGCACGGCGGCGACCTGTTCGGCGTGCCAATGCGGTTCGCCGGCCTCGACGCCGGTGAGGATCCGCAGACCCGGGTAACGCCGGCGGCACTCGTCGACGGCGGCGAAGTAGCCGGCCACGTCGAACGGCCGCGGGCGCAGAGTGCCGTCGGGTTCGACGAGCTCGGCGATCCGGGTCGTGGGCGCGGGCAAATCCACCGGCAGCGTCCACACGGTGTGGTCGAGGTGCTCGGTGAACGCCACCGCCGGCAGGCCGATGGCGGCAGCGCGGGCGCAGGTGGCGTCCATGTCACCGCGGGACGCATCCCACGACCATTGGGTGTGCACGTGGTAGTCGGCCGGCATGCGGCGACCCTAACCGAGATGAGTTTTCAGGAAACCGAGCTCCCGGTCCAGGACGCCCTCACCTCGGGTGCGGATCAGCTCGTCCGGGAAGGACCGGCCGCTCATGCCGGGCGCCAGCCACGGCGACGACCGCGTCGCAGGATCAGCGCGGCCAGCACCAGGACGGCGACCAGCCCCGCGCCCACGGCGGCCACGATCAGCGACGCGGTGCGGGCGTGAGCGCGGCGGTTCTCCAGCGCGACCAGCGACGGGTCCGCGCTCGGCCGGACGGCCGCGGCGGGCCGGCCGCCGGCCGCCGGGGTGACGACCTCGGTGAGGGCCCGGTACGGGTTGAGCAGTCCCGCCCCGTAGCCCGCGTCGCCCGGGCCACCGGGCGCGGGGTCGGCGGTCGCGGTCAGCCGGTCGGCGACCGCGTCCGGGGTGCTGCCCGGAAACCGTTGCAGGATCAGGGCGGCCGTGGCGGCCACGAACGGCGTGGCGAAGCTCGTGCCGTCCTGGACGTTCTCCCCGCGGCCGGGCCAGGTGGTGGTGATCTCGTAACCCGCCGCCACGATGTCCACCCACGGCCCGGACCGGGAGAACGCGGACCGGGTGCCGTCAGGCCCCACCGCGCCGACACCGATCACGTGCGGGCAGCCGGCCGGGAAGGGCTCGCTCTCGTCCTGCGGGGCCTTCTTGCCGGCCGCTACGTTGCCGGCCGCTGCGACCAGGACCACGCCGCGCCGGTACGCGTCGTCGGCGGCCGCGCAGACCTCCGCCGAGCCGTCCCTGGATGTGGTCAGGGACAAGTTGATCACCTGGGCGTCGCCCGTGGTGGCCGCCCAGCGGATCGCCCGGGCCAGGTCGTGGGCGGTGCCGGGGTCCCCCGGGTCGCCGGTGACGTCGCCGCCGGGATCTTCGTACTCGCTGACCCTCACCGGGACGATTTTCACCCCGGGGGCCAGGCCGACGAATCCGACACCGTCGCGGGCTCCGGCGGCGATGATCCCGGCCACACCCGTGCCGTGACCGACGCAGTCCTGGGTGCCGTCGGAACCGTGCAACAGGTCGGCCCCTTTCATGACCTTGCCCGCCAGCTGCGGATTGCCGGCGTCCACACCGGAGTCGATGACGGCGACGTGGATGCCTGTGCCGGTGGCCAGCCGGGCGAGGCGAGCCGGGTCGTACAGCCGGTCCTCGTAGGGCACGTCCTTGATGGTCGCTTTGGGTGCGGGCGGCCGGAGGCACGCCGCCGCCCGGGCCTGCGCCGGGGCTGCGGGCAGGATCAGGAACGCGCCCGCGAGCACGAGCGCGGCGGCGGCCCGCACGCTGATCGACATCCGTCTCCCCTTTCGGCGCGTCGGGAAGAGTACCGAAAATCAGCCGTCCAAGGCGGCCCGGGCCCAACGGGCGACGACCTGCAGGATCGGGGCCCGGCCGGCGAACACGGCGTCCAGATCCCGGGTGTCGTAGCCGGGCCGGCGCGGCTGCCGGTCGCGCGCGGCAGCCAGCAGCCGGGGCGCGATCCAGAAGTACTTCGCCGCCCCGGTGACCATGATCGCCCGCCGGACCGCGGCCTCGTCGAGGACACCGCCGAGGCCCCGGCGGTACGCGTCACCGACCGCGCCGATCACCTCGTCCAGCAGCGCGATGTCGGCCAGCCCGTCCCAGAACGTATCCAGGGCAAGGTTGGCGGCGTCCTCCCCGACCGCCCCATGCCCCGGATAAGCCCAGTCCAGCAGCACCGGCCCGGCGCCGCCGACGATCAGATTCATCGGCCACACATCGTGGTGGCACAGCGTCACCGGCAGCCGGTCGGCCGCCGCCAGCAGGTCGTGCCGCCGCGCCCACATCGTCCGCAGGTCGCGCCGCAGCTCAGCCGGCCAGTGCGCCCGGGCCGCCGGCAGGTCCCAGTCGGGATCGCCCGCGGGGGCGGCCTGCGCCAGCGTGTACCCCCGCAGCCAGTCCCGGGTCAGCCAGGGGTCGGCCGGTGGCCGGCCGAGCCAGCCGGCGTGGCCGGCGCCGAGCCGTTCCGCCACCCCGGCCAGCGCCGTCACCCCGGCCGCCGGGCCGGGAACGCCCGCCACATCTTCCAGCCACAGCGCCACCGACCCGTCCGCCCGGTCCCGCAGGTCCAGCAGGTGCGGACCCGGCAATCCCGGGTAGGCGGTGGCGGCCAGGCCGCTCGCGTACACCTCGGCCTCGCGCCGCCAGTAGTTCCAGTGGCCCGGGTCGCGGCTCGCGGCCAGGTGCGCGGCCGCGCCGTCGCGGCGCGGAGTGAGGATCTTCAGGATCGCGTCGCCGTCGTCGCGGGTGACCCGCCACAGGCCGCCGGTGATCTCGTTCCCGGCGTTGTGCGGCATCTCCACTGCCCGCCAGCCGGGCCGCATGAGGTCATCGGGAGGAAGTGGCACCTCGGCATCGTAGGCAAACCCGCTGGATCGGGCTCGGGCATCCCCGGCTGGGGCGGTCGGCCGCACCGCCTCCGGCGACAACCGAAGTTTTGCGGGTGTCGTTGATTCCTTTTTGTCTTTTGATTGGAACCCGACACGTGTGTGCGGGCATGCACACCCCGTAGAGCGTCCTAGGATGTTGGGGAAACGCAGAACGACACCGGCGCCGGGTGCCGGGCGGGACAGGGTGCAGGGCGTTAAATTCGCAGCGATGGACGATCAGACCACCGTGGAGACACGGCCGTGCGCCCACTGCGGCAAGCCGGTACCCCAGCGCGTCTCGGCCGGGCGGCCGTTCCGGTACTGCCGCGACAACGACGGCGAGTGCCAGCGCGCCTCCCGGAATGTCCGCATGCGACACCGCGCCGCCCCCGGTCTGGCCGGGCAGGTCGCCCGTACCTGGGAAGCGGTCGACCGCCTCGACCAGCTCGTCGACACCCTCACCGAGGCGCTGCACCAGGAGATGTCGCCGGCCGGGGTGGAACGGCAGGTCGCCGAGGTACGGGCGGAGACGTCCGAGCGGATCGCCGCCGCCCACACCGAGCGCGACGACGCCCGCCGCGACGCCGAACAGGCCGCCCTGGCCACGGCCACCGCCCACCAGCTGGCCGCGGCCGCCGCCGCCGAACGCGACGAAGCCCGGGAAGCCGCCGCGACGGCCCGGCGGGAGGCCGACGCGGCCGCCGTCCGGGCGGCCGAGGCGGAAACGCAGCGCGAGGAAGCGCAGCGCACAGCCAGCGCCGCCGCCGCCCTGTGCGGCCGCGCGGAGCACGAACGCGACGGCGCCCGCGAGCAACGCGACATCGCCCGGCGGGAACGCGACGAGGCCCGCGGTGACCTGGCCGCCCTGCACCGCGAGGCCGACGCGGTCCGCCGCGAACTGGCCGTGACCGCCGCCGACCGTGACCGTGCCCGGACGGACCTCGATGAGACCCGCGCCGCCGCGGCCGCCGACGCGGAAGCCGCCCGTACGCGCCTCGACGCTGTCACCACCGCCGCCCGCGACGCCGAAGCCGCCCGCGACGCCGCCAAACGGGACGCCGAAGCCGCCCGCGACGCCGCCAAACGGGACGCCGAAGCCGCCCGCGACGCCGCGAAACGGGACGCCGAAACCGTCCGGCAGGCCGCCCGACGGGACGCCGAGGCCGCCGCGGCTGAGGTGGCGTCCGCACGGGCCGAGATCGCGTCCGTGAAGGCCGAACTGGTCCGGCTCACCGCCGACCGCGACGACGCCGCCCGTACGGCCGAGGCAGCCCGCCGGGAAGCGGCCGACCGGCAGCGCCGGCTGGCCGAGGCCCGCGCCGACGCGGACGCCGCCCAGTCCCGCGCCGCCCAGCTGGCCACCCAGGTCAGCGATCTGGCCTCGGCCCTGGCCGCACTCGGCCCGGCGCGTGTCGTCCCGGCCCAGCCCGACCCGGTCAACACCAGCCGCTGACGGCCGGTGTCCGCCGGAAGCGTCGAATCCGGGGGCCGGCCCCGGCGCCGCACAGGGGAGACATCGTGCGCACGACACCCTGGCCGGCACTTCGAGGTTCCTGCCGGTGTGGGGTGATCGTGGGCGCGGCGGTGATCGGCCGGCTCGGGGCGCGCGCTAGCATGACACCCGGCGCTTCAGGCTGCGGTGACCAAACTCGCACCTGCGGTACAACTCGCAAAGGATCACAAAGCCGACCAAGGTCCACTTCGGGAACTCAGCGAAGTGTCAGGTAAGGGCCACGGGCGGCTACGCTCGTAGTCGTTAACACCGTCGTCACACGCTGAAGGTCCGAACATGTGCCGGACGCGCGGAGGAATCCCGCGCCCGCCATTTTCGTTGAACGTGTACGAGTCGTGACACCTGTACAAGAAGCACCACGAGCGAGGGGAAAGCCGATCATGGGCGAACGCATGCTGCGCGGCAGCCGTCTGGGCGCGGTCAGCTACGAGTCCGACCGGAACACTGAGCTGGCGCCCCGGCAGACCCGCGAGTACCTGTGCGTGAAGGGTCACCAGTTCGAGGTGCCGTTCGCGGTCGACGCCGAGGTGCCGATGACCTGGGAGTGCAAGTTCGACGGCAGCGTGGCCCGTCTGGTCGACGGCAGCGAGCCGGAGCAGAAGAAGGCCAAACCGCCGCGTACGCACTGGGACATGTTGCTGGAGCGCCGCTCGATCTCCGAGCTGGAGGACATCCTCAACGAACGGCTCCAGGAAGTCCGCACCCGGCGCGGGCGCTGACGCCACGAGCACACCGAAGCCCGCCCCGGACGAACCCGGGGCGGGCTTCTCGTGTGCCGCACGTCAGCGGACGATCTCGCCCTCGACGACCTCGCCCTCGATGGCGGGACCGGGCTGGGCCGAGACGTACGCCGCCGGCTCGACCGGCGGCTCGTCGGCGACCGGGTCACCGCGCTTGACCCGCACCCGCCGCGGCCCGAACAGGTCACCGGCGACCACGGACGACACCCGCTTCGCGGTCGCCCGTTCCACGCCGCGCCGCGCGAGACCACGGAGCCCCGGCAGCAGCAACAACACCCCGAGCGCCGCGCGTGATGAAGCCCGGCACGGCCAGCAGCAGCGCGCCCAGCAACCCGACCAGGGAGTTGCTGACCTGCGCCCCCGGCGGCCGGCCGGACTCGGCGGCGGCGCGGAACGCCCGCCACCCGCGGATGCCTTCGCGGCGCAGCAGCAGCGGTCCCGGCGATGCAGGACGCGAGGATCAGGAACACGGCCCAGAAGGCGCCGACGGCGTGTGTGACGACGACGAACACCGCGATCTCGGCCACGGCGAGCACGGCCAGTCCCAGCGGAAGCAGTGCCAGCGGACGTCGCATGATTTCCCCTTGAGTCGCCTCGACTCATACCAGCATGCCACGGGCGTGCCCGGTCACGGCCAGGTCGACTGCTCCCGCGTGCGCCGGCCGAGCCGGGCCAGCAGGGCCGCACGGCGCGACTGCAACCCCCACAGAGTGACCCGGAGCAGCTGTTCCTTGAAGATGTTGCCGCTCATCTTGCTGGCCCCGCGTTCGCGCTCGGTGAACGTGATGGGCACCTCGACGAGCCTGAACCCGTGCCGGTAGGCGCGCCAGGCCATCTCGACCTGGAACGAGTAGCCGGTCGACGCCACGGTCGCCACGTCGATCTTGTCGAGGACCGCCAGCTTGTACGCCCGGTAGCCGCCGGTGGCGTCCTTGAACGGCATGCCGAGCGCCATCCGGATGTAGATGTTGCCGCCCCGCGACAGCAGCCAGGCGGTGCAGCGGCCAGTTGTGCACGCTGCCGCCGGGCACGTACCGGGTGCCGAGCGCGGCGTCGTTGTCGCGCAGCGCGTCGAGCAGGTGCGGCAGTTCCTCGGGGGCGTGCGAGCCGTCGGCGTCCATCTCGACGACCACGTCGTACGCCTTCTCCTTCGCCCAGCTGAACCCGGCGATGTACGCCGCGCCGAGTCCTTCCTTGCCGGCCCGGTGCAGCACCTGGATGTGGTCGTCGGCGACGGCGAGTTCGTCGGCGATGGCACCGGTGCCGTCGGGTGAGTTGTCGTCGGCGACGAGGATGTCCACGGACGGGACCGCCCGACGCACCCGATCGGTGATGAGCCGGATGTTCTCCGCCTCGTTGTAGGTCGGGATGATCACCAGGACGCGGCCGATCCCGGGATATCCTTCCGCCTCGCTCACCGTTCCTCCGCGTGCGTGGTCGGGGGCGGCCTGCTTGCGCCGGCGGCGCAACGGCAGCGCCCCGGCCAGGGCGACGACAGCCAGTGCGGTGGCCGTCATCTCGGGCCACCGGCCCAAGCGTGTCGCCAGCGTACGCGGTCCGCCGATGCGCACCTCACGCACCACCACCGCCGGGGTGTCGAACGCTGGTGGCAGCCGTGGATCCGGCCCGCCGGATCGGCGAACGCCGACACCCCGACGGTCGACACCATCAGGGCGTCGCGGCCGTGCTCGACCGCCCGCTCCTGCACCATGGCCAGCTGCTGCCGGGCCTCGGCGTCGTTGAAGGTGGCGTTGTTGGTCTGCACGGTCAGCAACTGCCCGCCGCCGGTGACGGTGTCCCGGACGATCCCGTCGTACGCCACCTCGAAGCAGATCACGTCGCCGAGCGTGGCCGGTCCGGTGTGGATGACGCCGGGGTGGTCGCCGGACACCATGTTCTGCACCAGGTCGACCTTGTCGCTGACCAGCCGGGCGACCGGCCGCAGCGGCATGTACTCGGCGAACGGCACCGGGTGGCGTTTGACGTACATCTGGGTCAGGTCGGGCCCGGTGACCGGCTGCCACAGGATGCCGACGTTGCTTGATCCGGCCCGGCTTGTCGTCCTGCAGCACCGCGCCGACCAGGATCGGCGCGCTCGATGGCGGCGGCGGCGGCGGCGATCTCCTGGGCGGCGTCGGAGTTGCGCAGCGGGTCGATGTCGCTGGAGTTCTCCGGCCAGATCACCAGGTCGGGTTTCGGCTGCGTGCCCGCCGTGACCTCGGCGGCCAGCGTGAAGGTGGCCGAGGCGTGGTTGTCGAGCACCGCCCGACGCTGGGCGTTGAAGTCCAGGCCGAGGCGGGGCACGTTGCCCTGCACGATGGCGACGGTGCGGAGCGGGCCGTCCGGCGCCGCCGCCGGGATCAGCGCCGGGCCGAGCACCAGCACCGCGCCGGCCAGGAGGTACGCCACGACCGGCCACCCGAACCGGCGGCGCCACAGCAGGGCGGCGAGCACACCGCCGGTCGCGGCGACCACGAACGTCACCAGCCGGCGCCCCGCCCAGCACCGCGATCCGCAGGTCGGGGGCGTCGCCCTGGCTGAACCCGAGCCGCCCCCAGGGGAACCCGCCGAACGGCAGCCGGTCCCGGACCGCCTCCTCGCCATCCACAGCAGCCCCGTCAGCACCGGCCACAGCCCGCGCCACCGGTCGACCACCGGCGAGATCCAGGCGCAGGCGGCGCCGAGCAGCGCGATGAAGCCGGCCTGAGGCGACCGACAGCAGCGCCCACGGTGCGATCCCGGCGGCGATCCGGGTCCAGTCCAGCAACGGCACGAAGAACACCAGGCCGGCGAGGAGGCCGACGCCCAGCCCGCCGCGCACGCGGCGGCGGTGGGCCGCCCCGGCCAGCAGCGCCACCGACACCGGCGCCAGCCACCACAGCCCGTACGGCGGGAACGACACCAGCATCGCGGCCCCGGACAGCAGCCCCAGCAGCACCGACAGCGGCACCGGCAACGGGCGTGGCTCGCCCGGCCCGTCGGGCGCGGCCGGGGCGGCGGGCGCCGGCGATGATTGAAGCGTCATCTCCACTCGCGCGAGGCTACCTGCGCCGAGTCACAGAACGATGCCGCCCCGACCATGAAACCGGGCCGTCACCAGGAAATCGGGGCGCGACCAGGAAATCGAGGGCGACCATGAAATCGGGGCGCGGCCCGCCCGGACCGCGCCCCGATGCTCCATTGGTTCCCGCCACGGCCGATCTGGCGGAAAGGCTTCCCGAACACCTTCGGACCGACCCGACGCGGACTGGCTGCCCCCGCCGTGCCGTTGTCTACTGGCCCCGTTCCTCCCCCCGGCCCACATCGGAACCGCGGCCGGTCCGCGCCGCCCCGCCGACCCCCACCCCCTGGACCTGGCGTGCGCGCGACCCGGCTTGGGGAACGGGTCGTCTGGCGGCCAGTGAGCGAAGGAACGAAGCGAACCACAACCGCTTTCCGTGTCAGGACCTCAAGACGGTACGTCCGACCCCCGCCGGGCTGTCAACCACCGTCCCCGCACGTGGGCGTGTCGCATTCTTCGGCGTGTCAGGAGCTGTACCCGTTCGGGTCACAGAGTGTTCACCAGAACGGCCGCCGCCGCCGGATGGTCGGCCGCCAGCAGGCCCGCCGCGGCCAGCACGTACGCCGAGTCGATCACCCGCCGCGGTCGCCGCGGCAGCGCCCAGCCCCCGGCCGTGTCGCCGAGCACCGCGTCCAGCACCTCCGCGCCCCCGCCGTGCCGCAGCACCCCGCCCGACCCGACCACCAGGCGCACGTCGCGCAGGTCCCGGCCGCCGGTCCGCGGGGCGCCCGGTCCGGGCGCTGTGACCGCGGGCGTGGCGACGCAACGCGACCGTCGCCGCGGCCGCCGCCAGCCGGCGGTCCGTGCCGGTGTCGTAAGGCCGACCGCCGGAGATGTCGACCGGGGCGAGCTTCTCGGCGGCGGCCGCGGCCACCACCCCCGGGGCGCCCACCCCGACACCGAGGTCGCCCTCGACGGTCCGGGACCGCCACAGGGCGCCGGCCACGTCCCGGCGCGGCCCCGTCTCGGCCTCCGCGTCGGGCACCAGCGCCGAGTACACGTCGGTGGTCGCCCCGCCCACGTCCACCACCAGCACCCCGCCGCCGGTGCGAGTCGGCCAGCAGCTCGACCGCGGCCAGCACCGCGTCCGGCGTGGCCGCCCGCACCAGCGAGCCGAACCGCGGCCCCTGCGACAGCCGCTTCCCGCCGATCACGTGGCGCAGGAACACCTCCCGGATGGCCGCCCGGGCCGGCCCCGGATCGAGGACCCCGATGCGGGGCAGCACGTTGCCGGTGACGGTCACATCGCACGCCATGATCGGTCAGCACGGACGCGGCGTCCGGGGCGCGCCAGCGCGTTGCCGGCCAGCACCACCGGCCGCCGCAGCCGCGCCGACGCCAGCCGCCGGGCGTTGTGCAGCAAGCGTGTCCGCGTCGCCGCCGTCGGTGCCGCCGACCAGCAGGATCACATCCGGACGGGCGGCCCGCAGCGGCGGCGATCGCGGGCGCGGACAGCCGGCCCGGCGGCCACGTGCACGACCTGCGCGCCCGCGGACAACCCGACCCGGTGCCCGGCCTCCGCCGTGACCAGCGACTCGTAGCCGACCACGGCCAGCCGCAGACCGCCACCGGCCGACGAGCACACATAGATCAGGTCGCCGCCGCCGACCGCGGCCACCGCCTGGTCCAGTCCGGTCAGCACGTCGGTGTCGGCGGTGGTCGGCACCTCGGCCCGCCGGACCAGTCCGGCCGGTGCCGAGATCGACCAGACCGGCTTTGGTGTACGTCGACCCGACGTCGACGCAGACGGCGGTGGTCACGCCACTTCTACGATCGGCTCGGCGCGGGGACCACGACCGTGCCCGTCGCGGTCACGGCCACGATCGGCTCGGGCAGCACCTCCGCCGCCGAGCCGCCGGTCCCCCGGCACACCACGGCGGAGGTGAACTCGATGCGCCGCGACCGGGCGCCCATGTGCACCACCGTCGCCGTCACCTCGAGCACGTCCCCGGCCCGTACCGGCGCCTTGAACTGCACGTCGTCGTAGGAGGCGAACAGGCCCTCGTCGCCGTCCAGCCGGATGCACACCTCGGTCGCCACGTCGCCGAACAGCCCCAGCGAGTACGCGCCGTCGACCAGCGTCCCGGCGTAGTGGGCGTGCGCGTACGGCACGTACCGGCGGTGCGTGACGGTGATCATGCGGGGCTCCCCACCAGGGCGTGGACGAGGTACGAGGCGACTTCCCGGGGCGTGGTCCCGCGGCCGAAGATCCGGTCGACGCCGAGCTCGCCCGGCCATCAGCTCGTCGAACCGGGGCCCGCCGACGATCAGCAGCGGCCGTCGGCCCGCCGGCAGCGCCTCCCGGAACGCCGCCGACATGGCCCGGGTGTTCTGCAGGTGCGCGTCGCGCTGGGTGACGACCTGCGACACCAGCACCGCGTCGGCCTTCGCCGCCCGGGCCGTCTCCACCAGGTCCGGCACCGACACCTGGGCGCCCATGTTGGTCACCGCCAGTTCCCGGTAGTACTCCAGGCCCTTCTCCCCGGCGATGCCCTTGAGGTTGAGGATGGCGTCGATGCCGACGGTGTGCGCGTCCGTGCCGATGCACGCCCCCACCACCGACAGCCGGCGCCGCAGCCGCCGCTTGATCACCGCGTTGACCTCCTTCGCGCTCAGCAGCGGGAAATCGCGCTCGACCACCTCGACCCGGTCCGTGTCGACCAGATGGCCGACCTTGCCGTACACGACGAAGAAGGTGAACCCGTCACCCATCGGCTTGGCGTGCACCAGCATCGCCGGGTCCATGCCCATCTTCCCGGCCAGCTGCAGGGCGGCGCCTTCGGCGCGTTTGTCGTGCGGTACGGGCAGGGTGAACGACACCTGCACCATCCCGTCCCCGGTGGTGTCGCCGTACGGCCGGACGATCGTCATGCCGCCTCCTCGAGCAGCGGGGTCACCGGGTTGAAGTAGTCCGTCGTCCTGCCGTGCGACCCCGTCGAGGCCCTTGCCCCGGTCGGCCGGCCGTTTCATGATCCCGAAGGTGCCGTCGGCGATCGCGTTCAGCAACCCGTCGTCGACGATGCGTCGCGAGCAGGTCGACCGCCTCGCCGAGCACCTGCCGCGCCCGGCTCCGGATGAACCCGCCCGGCGCCGGCACGAAGTCCTCGTGCAGTCCGCCGGCCGCGCCCAGCACGTACCGCACGTTCTGCAGGGCGATGTCCCGGTCGGACAGCCACGGCGTCACCACCGCCTCGGTCATCATCCCGACCAGCAGGATGCCCTGCCCGGTCATCACCCCGGCCAGGTTGAAGAACCCGTCGAGGAGGTTCCCGCGGAACACGTCGCCGGTCATGTGCTTGGTCGGCGGCATCCACTTCAGCGGCGCGTCCGGGAACAGCTCCCGGGCCAGCAGCGCGTGCGCCAGTTCCAGCCGGAACGAGTCCGGCACGTCCGGGTTGATCTCGAACGCGTGCCCCAGCCCGAGCTGCGCGTCGGTCAGCCCGGCCTCGTGCGCGAAGTACTCGTTCAGCAGCTGCGACACCGTGACCGTGTGCGCCGCCTCGACCGCGTCCGCCGTGGTCAGGTAGTTGTCCTCGCCGGTGTTGATGATGATCCCGGCCCGGGCGTGCACCTGCCGGCTGAACCGCTGGTCGACGAACGTGCGGATCGGGTTGATGTCGCGGAACAGGATCCCGTACATCGAGTCGTTGAGCATCATGTCGAGCCGTTCCAGGCCGGCCAGCGCGGCGATCTCCGGCATGCACAGCCCGGACGGCGTAGTTCGTCAGCCGCACGTACCGGCCGAGCTCGCTGCGACGTCTCGTCCAGCGCCGCCCGCATCAGCCGGAAGTTCTCCTGCGTCGCGTACGTCCCGGCGAAGCCCTCCCGGGTCGCGCCCTCCGGCACGTAGTCGAGCAGCGACTGCCCGGTCGACCGGATCACCGCGATCACGTCGGCGCCGGCCCGGGCGGCCGCCTGCGCCTGCGGGATGTCCTCGTAGATGTCGCCGGTCGCCACGATCAGGTAGATCCACGGCCGTCGCTTCGGGTCACCCCACCGCTTGACCAGCCGGTCCCGCTCGGCCCGCCGCCGGTCGACGAGGCGTCAGGCCCCGCCGCGCCGCCCGGGTCGCCGCCCGGCGCGCCGCGGCCGTCTCCCGGCCGGTGGACGGCAGCTCGAACCGCACCGAGCCGGCCGCCGCCTTCTGCGCCAGCACGGTCAGGTCGTCCGCCGCCGGACGCCGGCCAGGGCGTGGAACACCGGCACGCGACACCCCGTGCCCCAGTCCGACGTCGGCACCGGACCGCGTCGACCAGCCGGTTCACCCACGGGATGCCGTCCGCGTCGGCGCCGCTCACCCCGGCCAGCCGCAGCACCGCCCGCTCCACCGACACGGTGGTGTGCGAGCGGGCCAGATCGACCACCGGCCGGCCGGCCTTCGTCGGCCAGCGCCCGCGCCCGGCGCACCACGCGCGGGTCCAGTCCCAGCTTCCCGGTCACCGTCTCACTCCGTCGAAGATCGTCACGCCGCGCAGCACCGTGCGACGGCACACCGGGCCGGGGCAGGCACCCCGTCGGCGTCCGGTCCCAGCACCGGCAGTCCGCCCTCGACCGCGCCCGGTACGTCCCACACCGCGAACGTCGCCGCCGCGCCCGGCGCCAGCACCCCGACACCTTCGCGCGTCGTCCGGCCGGCCGCCCGCCAGCCGCCCCGGGTCGACGCCGCGAACGCCGCCCGCACACTCATCCGGTACGCCGGGTTGCGCGGCGCGGCCGCCGCCGCCACCGCCGCCCACGGGTCCAGTCGCGTCACCGGCGAGTCCGACCCGAACGCCAGCGCCACCCCGGTCGCGTGCATCGCCCCGATCGGGTTGCGACGCCAGCGCCCGCTCGACCCCCAGCCGCCCGCGCGTACATCCGGTCCGGGCCGCCCCACAACGCGTCGAACACCGGCTGCACACTGGCGATCAGCCCGAACTCGACCAGGCCGGGCGATCATCGCCTTGTCCGCCAGCTCCAGGTGCTCGACGCGGTGCCGGCCCTCCGCGCAGCCGGTCCACCCCGATCGCCTCCGCCGCGATGCGCGAACCCGGCCAGCACCGTCTTCGATCGCCGCGTCCCCGATCGCGTGGAACCCGCCCTGCACGCCGGCCCGGCACGCAGTCCAGCAGATGTGCGACCCGGCCGCCTCCGCGGTCACGAACGCCGCACCGCAACCCGACCCGTCCGCGTACGGGGCCCGCAGGCTGCGCCGTCCGCGACCCCAGCGCCCCGTCGGCGTACAGATCGCCCGCCGCCCCGGCCGCGCCCAGCTCCCGGGCCCGGGCCGCGCCGCCCAGCTCACCCCAGTAGCCGGTACACCTGTCGGTCCCCGGGCCGAACGCAACGCCAGCACCGACAGGAAGTCGGCCTCGCTGGACGTGCCCGGCCCGCCGCACTCGTGCACCGCCGCCACGCCCAGCGACGCCGCCAGCCGCAACGCGGTCCGCTGGGCCGCCGTCCGCTGCGCCGCCGTGAGCGAGCCCAGCGCCACCGCCCGGGCCCGTGGTGGGCCTGCCGCGCACCCAGCCGGGCGTCGTATCCGGCACGCCCGGCCGCGCCAGCAGCGCCGTGACCAGCGCCGAATGCACCGACGCCTGCGACAGGTACACCGGCCGGCCGCCGGCCGCGCCCGTCCAGCTCGTCCGGCCGTCGGCGGCGTCTGCTGGCCCAGGTCGACTCGTCCCAGCCGTGCCCGAGCACCACCGCGTCCGCCGGCCGCGACGCCGCGAACGCGGCCACCGCGTCCAGCAGCGCCCGCGCCGACCGCACGGCCGACAGGTCCAGCCCGTCCGCGGCCAGCCCGGTGTCGGTGGCGTGCACGTGCGCGTCGACGAACGCCGGCGTCACCAGCGCGCCGCCCAGATCGACGATCGCCGTCGGCGGCCGGCGCGTCCGCGTCCTGGCCGAGCCACCCGATCCGGCCGTCCGCGCACCAGCATGGCGGTCGCCCGCGGGTCGGCCGCGCGAGTAGAAGCGGCCGTTGCGGTACAGCGTCGACCGGGTGCGACAGTCATGAGAGTCAGTGTCCCGCGAGCCGCGCCTCGAACAGCGCCCGGACCGCCGGGACGCGCCGCAGCAGATCCAGCGCGAACGCGGCGTGACCGGGCACGTACCCGTTGCCGATCAGCATCGTCACGTCCGCCGCCAGGCCCTCGGCGCCCAGCGCGGCGGCCGGCGAAACTGGTCGCCATCGAGAAGAAGATCACCGTGCCGCCGTCCGCGGTGGACAGGATCGCGCCGTGCTCGCAGCCGGGCACGTCCACGCACACCACGGTCACGGTGGCCGGCCCGCCGAGCGCCCCGGCCACGGCGGCCGAGACGCCGACCGGGTCGCCGGGCGTCGGCGACCGCGACGTGGTCGGCCAGCCCGGCCGCCGTCAGCGCGTCCCGCTCGCGTCGTCCGACACGACGACCGCGGCCGTACGGGCACCCGCCGCGCCGCGCCGCCGCCAGCGCCAGCGATCCGCTCTTGCCGGCCCCGCCCAGCACGGCCACGCTCACGCCCGACCCCCGGCCGGAGACCGCGGGATTGCTCCCCGGGACGGTGTATCCGCGGACCACCCGGTCGGTCAGCGCCGGCGCGCCGCACACGTCGAACACGGCCAGCGCCAGCTCGGCCGGCAGATCGCCGGGCAGCACCGCCGACCACCGACCGGCCGAACAGGATCGCGTGCCCCCGCGCCGGCACCTGCTCGCTGCGCCCGTCCCAGCCGGCCAGCCCGTCGGTGATCGCGAGCGGCGTCAGGGTCAGCGACACCAGCGTGGCCACCCGGTCGCCCGCCTTCACCGGCAGCGGCGACTCCGGGCCGACCTCGTCGACCACGCCGATCAGCATGCCGCCCGAGCCGGTCACCGGGTTCTGCATCTTGCCGCGCGTCCGAACGATCGCCAGCACCTCGGCCCGTACGGCGTCGCCGTCACGGTCGTGCTTCTCGGCCAGCTGGCGGTAAGCTCGCGGCGTCCAGGTTCAGCCGCTCGACGCGGATGCGCACCTCGTCGGCGCCGATCTCCGGCCGGGCGTCCAGGCGCCACGCCGCCTGCGGGAGCACGCCCGCCGGTTCGACCACCCGAGACAGTCCCACCGGACCCGTCATGCCCACCGTCCCCCTAAGAATCAACGCCCCGAGCGTCTACGTCACCGTAAATCCTTCGGCCCAGTGGTTCCTACACCGCAGATTCTCCAGTATCCTCGGCGGAACACGCCATGTCGAGGAGGCGCCGGAATGACTGTCGCACCCGAGGTGCTCGCGGCCGGCCAGCCGTACGAGTACCAGCGCCGCCCGCTCGCCGAACCCGACTGGACCCGCTTCCCCGGCTGGCGCGACGTCACCACCGCCCAGTGGGAGTCCGCCCAGTGGCAGCGGGTCAACTGCGTCAAGAACATCCCGCCAGCTCCGCGCACGTCATGGGCGACCTGCTCGACGAGCGGTTCTACACCGACCTGGAGACCGACCAGCAGCGCCTGGCCACCATGTCGATGCTGGTCCGCCGCAGATGCTCAACACCATGGTGCCCGGACCGGACGCCCGACACCGACGTCGTTCTACGCCGACCCGATCCGCCGATACATGATCCCGGTCGCCACCGACCGTCACCTCGACTGGCCGTCGCACCCGCACGCCACCCGCGACTCGCTGCACGAGCACGACATGTGGGTGGCCGAGGGCCTCACCCACCGCTACCCGACCAAGGTGCTGGCCGAGCTGCTGTCCACCTGCCCGCAGTACTGCGGCCACTGCACCCGGATGGACCTGGTCGGCAACTCCACCCCGACGGTCGACAAGCTCAAGCTGACCCTCAAGCCGGTCGACCGCTACGACGCTGCACCTGGCCTACCTGCAAGGACCACCCGGGCGTCCGCGACGTGGTGGTCTCCGGCGGCGACGTCGCCAACGTGCCGTGGAAGCAGCTCGAGGCGTACCTGATGGGCCTGCTCTCGGTGCCGACCGTGCGCGACATCCGGCTGGCCACCAAGGCCCTGATGGGCCTGCCCCAGCACTGGCTGCAGGGCGACGTCGTGGAAGGCCTGAACCGGGTCGCGATCACCGCCGCAGCGCCGCGGCGTCAACCTGGCCGTGCACACCCACGTCAACCACGTCAACTCGCTGACCCCGCTGGTCGCCCGGGCCGCCCGGATGCTGCTCGAGGTCGGCGTCCGGGACGTGCGCAACCAGGGCGTGCTCATGCGCGGCGTGAACGCGACCACCGCCGGACCTGCTCGACCTGTGCTTCGCGCTGCAGGGCGAGGCCGGGATCCTGCCGTACTACTTCTACATGTGCGACATGATCCCGCAACGCCGAGCACTGGCGGGTGCCGGTCTGGTACGCCCAGCAGCTGCAGCACGACATGATGGGCTACCTGCCCGGGTACGCCACGCCGCGGATCGTGTGCGACGTGCCGTTCGTCGGGAAGCGGTGGGTGCACATGGTCGCCGAGTACGACCGCGAGCACGGCATCTCGTACTGGACCAAGAACTACCGCACCTCGATCGAGACAGGCCGACGCCGAGGCGCTGACCAAGCTGCTACGCGTACTACGACCCGATCGACACGCTGCCCGCTCCGGGCAGGACTGGTGGCGCAAGCAGGTCGGCCTCGACCTGACGCAGATCGCCCCCGGGACGTGACGGTCCCGGGGGCGATCTGCGTCGTGCGGATCTAGCTGAACGCGTCCTCGCACGTCCTTGCCGGCGTCCTTCACGTGCTCCCCCGCCTGCTTGGCGTGGGCGGCGGATTCCTGGGCCTCGCCCTCGGCCACGCAGGTCTCGGTTGTCGGTGGCGTCGCCGACCGCCTGCTTCGCCTTGCCGGCCACCTCTTCGGCCTTGTTCTTCACCTTGTCCGTGAAGCTCATCGTCACCCTCCAACGGTTGTCTGCTGGACATCGGTGCCCGAAGGGCTCCGATCCGAAACACATCCTGTCGGGCGTCCTAGGATAATCGGATATAAGATCACCACTGTGGACGATCGCGACGCCCACGCCCGATCGTTCGGCCCGATCGCCGGGCGGTACGAGCGCGGCCGCCCGCCGTACCCGCGCGCCGCCGTCGACTGGCTGCTGCCCCCGCACCCGCCGCGACGTGCTCGACCTCGGCGCCGGCACCGGCAAACTGACCCGCGAACTGGCCGCCCGCGGCCTCGCCGTGACCGCCGTCGACCCCTCCGACGGCATGCTCACCGAACTGCGCCGGGTCCTGCCGGCAGTACCCGCCCGGGCCGGATCGGCCGAGGCCATCCCCCTGCCCGCCGACTCCGTCGACGCCGTGCTGGTGGGCCAGGCGTGGCACTGGGTCGACCGATCCCGCGCCGTGCCCGAGGTCGCCCGGGTGCTGCGGCCGGGCGGCCGCCTCGGCCTGCTGTGGAACCTCCGCGACGAACGCACCGACTGGGTCCGCCGCCTCGGCGAGATCATGCAGTCCCCCGACCAGGGACGCGACACCGACGTCGGACCGCCCTTCGGCCCGTCCGAGATCCGCGACTTCCCCTGGACCCACCGCATCGGCCGCGACCAGCTGCTCGACCTGGTGGCGTCCCGCAGCTACATCAGCCTGCCGCCCGCCGGACGAACGGGCCGCCGCTGCTGGCCCAGGTGCGCCAGCTGATGGCCACCCACCCGGCCCTGGTCGGCCGGACCCTCTTCGATCTGCCGTACGTCACCCACTGCGCCCGCGTGACAATGCCCGCCGCCAGCTGAGCGCGTTCGCCTCCACGTACGCGGCCGCCGGTCCCCAATGGTCGCCGTGCCCCTCCGCCCACAGCCGCGTCCACGGAAGGACGTCCGAGGTGCGCAGCAGGTCGTACATCGCCCGGGTCCGCCGGCCCAGCACCGCCGGCAGCTCGTCGCGGCCGGCGTCGTCGAGCCGGTACGCGTCGGCCAGCACACGCAGGCGCGCCCCGTCGCGCTCCGGGTCGCCACCGGCCACCAGCGGGACGAACGACTGCGCCACGTACGCCAGGTCCCACCGCCGCGTGCCCGGCGCGCTGGCGTCCCAGTCGATGAACACCCAGCGCCGCCCGTCCCGGATCAGGTTCCACGGCGCCAGGTCCTGGTGGCAGACCAGATCGGCGCCGTCGGCCGGGATGGCCACGGTCCACCGCGGATCGTGGTTCGCTGCCCCCGTTTCGTCGCCGCCGCGACCGGGCGCACGTCCGCTAGGCCGTCCTAGGATCCTGGTTCACCGGGCCTCGCTGGTTCCGCCGCCCGGACGGCCCGGACGGCCCGGCGGATCCGGCAGAATCAGATGGGAGGGTGGCGTGATCGAGGAGGCGGGATGGCGAGGCTGGGGCCGCGGCCGTTCCGGCGTCTGATCGCCGGGGTGGCCGTCGGTGGCATCGCGCTGGTCGTCTGGACGCTCGTGCTCACGCCGCTGCGGGGCTCGCTGTCGCTGTCCAGCGTCGTGCTGCTGTACCTGGTGCCGGTGCCGGCGGCCGCGGCCGCCGGTGGGCTGTGGCCCGCGCTGGGCTCGGCCGTCGTCGCCGGGCTGCTGGTCAACTGGTTCTTCGTGCCACCGTTCCACACGCTGGACGTGGCCACCCGGGACGACATCGTCACGCTGGTCATCTACCTGCTGGTGGCGGCGGCGGCGGGAATCGCGCAGCGGTTCGCCGTCCGGGCGGCCCGGGCGGCGGAGCTGGCCGAGATCGACCGGCTGCGGTCGGCGCTGCTGGGCGCCGTCGGTCACGACCTGCGGACCCCGCTGGCCGGGATCAAGGTGGCGGTGAGCAGCCTGCGCCAGCCCGACGTCGAGTTCAGCCCGGCGGACCGGGCCGAGCTGCTGGCCACCGTCGAGGAGTCCGCGGACCGGCTGACCACCGTCATCGACAACCTGCTCGCGGTCAGCCGGCTGCAGGCGGGAGTGCTGTCCGCGGACGTACGCCCGACGGCGCTGGACGCGGTGGCGGCCGCCGCGGCCACCGGTCTCCGGGCCGAGCTGGACGTGCCCGACGATCTGCCGCTGGCGCTGGCCGACGCCGGCCTGCTCGAGCGGGTGGTGGCCAACCTGCTGACCAACGCCCGCACCGCCGGCGGCCCGGAGGGGACCGTCACCGTGCGGGGCACCGCGGGCGGAGAACGGGTCGAGCTGGCCGTCATCGATCACGGGCCGGGCATCCCGGCCGATGTCCGCGAGACGGTGTTCGCGCCGTTCCAGCGGCTCGACGATCACACCGGCGGCGGGCTCGGACTCGGCCTGGCCGTCGCCCGCGGCTTCACCGAGGCGCAGGGCGGCACCCTGACGCCGTCCGAGACCCCGGGAGGCGGCCTCACCATGACCGTCAGCCTGCCCGAGGCGTCCCGATGAGCCGGATCCTGGTGGTCGACGACGACGACCAGCTGCGGCGGGCGCTGCGGATCAACCTGGCCGCCCGGGGGTACCAGGTGGTCGCTGCCGCCGACGCGGCCACGGCCCTCGCGACGGCCGGGCGTACGCCGGTGGATCTGGCCGTCGTGGACCTCGGCCTGCCCGATCGCGACGGCGTCGACGTGGTCCGCGGGCTGCGCGGCTGGACCCGGATCCCGATCATCGTGCTGTCGGCCCGGGACGCCCAGGCGGTCAAGGTCGACGCGCTCGACGCCGGCGCCGACGACTACATGACCAAACCGTTCGGCATGGACGAGCTGCTCGCCCGGATCCGGGCGGCGCTGCGCCGGGCCGCCCCCGAACCCGGTGCGCCGGTGATCACCACCGCCGACTTCACCATCGACCTCGCGGCCAAACGGCTCACGACGAAGACCGGCGACGTCCGGCTGACCCCGACCGAGTGGCACCTGCTCGAGGTGCTGGCCCGGCATCCCGACAAACTGGTCAGCCAGAAGCAACTGCTGCGCGACGTGTGGGGCCCGGCGTACCAGAGCGAGACCGGTTACCTGCGGGTGCACCTGGCCAACCTGCGCCGCAAGCTGGAACCCGATCCGGCCCGGCCGCGATACCTGATCACCGAGCCCGGCATCGGTTACCGGTTCGTGCCCTGAAGACTCTCCAGCGGCGCGGCGATCTTGGGCGGCCGGTTCTCGTACGGCGTCGACAGCACCACGGTCGTGCGGGTGGTGACGTTGGCGGCGGTGCGGATCTCCTGCAGCAGCCGCTCGAGGTGCGGCCGGTGACGCCACCCGGACCAGCAGCAGGTAGAAGTCCTCCCCCGCGACCGAGTAGCAGGAGTCGATCTCGGGCAGGTGGGCCAGCAGCTCCGGTGCGTCGTCGGGCTGGGACGGGTCGAACGGGCGAATCGCGACGAACGCGGTCAGCGGCAGTTCGAGCGCTTCGTACGACACCCGGGCGGTGTACCCGGCGATCACCCCGCGCTGTTCCAGCCGGCGCACCCGCTGGTGCACCGCTGACACGCTCAGCCCGACCCGTTCGGCCAGGTCGGTGTACGACAGCCGGCCGTCCGCGGTGAGGGCGCCCACGATCGCCCGGTCGATGTCTTCCACGGCGACACGATACTCACTGAACGAGGGCGCGGCTGATCACCATTCGCTGGATCTGGTTGGTTCCCTCCACGATCTGCAGGACCTTGGCCTCACGGAACCAGCGCTCCACCGGATGGTCGGCGACGTATCCGGCGCCGCCCAGGACCTGCACCGCGTCGGTGGTCACCCTCATCGCCATGTCGGTGGCGAACAGCTTGGCCTTGGCCGCCTCGACGCTGAACGGCCGGCCGGCGTCCTTGAGTCGGGCCGCGGCCAGCGTCAGGGCCCGGGCCGCGGACACGCCGGTGGCCATGTCGGCCAGCAGGAAGCCGAGTCCCTGGAAGGCGCCGATCGGCCGGCCGAACTGCTCGCGCTCCCTGGCGTAGCCGGCGGCGTGGTCGACGGCGGCCTGGGCCAGTCCGACCGCGCAGGCGGCGATGCCCAGCCGACCGGCGTCGAGCGCCTGCATGGCGATCCGGAAACCGGCGCCCTCGCCGCCGATCAGCCGGTCGCCGCACACCCGGGCGTCGTCGAACGCGATGGCCGCCGGGGCGGAGGCGCGCAGACCCATCGTCCGTTCCGGTTTCTGCGGGACGATCCCGGGCGTGTCGGCGTCGGCCAGCAGGCAGGACATGCCGCCGGCGCCGGGCCCGCCGGTCCGGCAGAAGATGTCGTAGAAGTCCGCCCGGCCGCCGTGGGTGATCCAGGCCTTGGTGCCGCTGACCACGTAGTCGTCGCCGTCGTGGACGGCCCGGGTCTCGAGGTTCGCGGCGTCCGAGCCGCCGCGCGGCTCGCTCAGGCAGTACGCGCCGAGCAGCTCGCCGCCGAGCATGTCGGGCAGCATCTTGCGCTGGCGTTCGGTGCCGTACGCGGACGACCGGGAAGCAGGACAACGTGTGCACGCTGACCGACTCGGCGATGCCCAGCCAGGTGCCCGCCAGGATCTCCAGGACCTGCAGGTAGACCTCGTACGGCTGGCCCGCGCCGCCGTCCGCCTCCGGGTACGGCAGGCCGAGCAGCCCGGACCGGCCGATGGTCCGCAGCAGGTCGCGGGGGAACTCGCCCCGGGCCTCGAAATCCGCGACCTTCGGGGCCAGCTCGCGCTCGGCGATCTCCCGGGTCAGGTCCAGGAGTTCGTGCGCTTCCTCGCTGGGCAGGATCCGGTCAACGCTCACGCCGCCAGCTTAACGAACGTTTGGGTCGGTGGTCGCCGGCCGGGCGAACCGGATTACGGCGAATGAGTCCACACCAGGCTCACGTAGACGCCGTACAGGGCCGAGAACGCGGCCAGTCCGGCCAGCACGGCCGGCGCCACCACCTTGTTGCGGCTGCGGGCGAGCCCGTACGCGACCGGCAGCAGCAACGGGAACGCCGGGATCAGCATCCGGGCCTTGGCCCAGAAGTAGCCGTGCCCGAAGAACGCGATCAGCACCAGCGCCCCGGCGTACACCAGCAACGGCCAGGGGACCTTCTCGCCGGCGGCCACGGCGAGAAGCAGCACCGCCAGCCCGACCACCGTGGTGGTCACCGCGATCATCAGCGGCTGCGGGCCGACCATCAGCTGACCGGCGGTGTGCACCGTGTACTGGCCGAGGTCGAACTCATCTTCCAGGCGTCGTTCTGCACCTGGAAGTACGCGTTCCAGTGACCCAGCCGGTGCCCGACCCACCACATGTATCCGAGCTGGCCGAGCGGGGCGATGGGCATGGCGAGCCACGCCGTCCACCGCCGCGGCCGGTGGATCACCTCGGCCAGGGCGGCCAGGCCGACCGCGGCGATCAGCGCGAGAGCCGTCGGCCGGGTCAGACCGGCGAGGACGCACAGCCCCGCGGCGGGCAGCCACCAGCGGCGGAGCACGCAGTAGAGGCTGAACACGGCCAGCGCGGTGAACAGGCTCTCGCTGTAGGCCATCGACTCGACCAGCGCGTTCGGGATCACCGCCCACAGCGCGGCCAGGACGACGCCGGCGGTCCGGCTCCGCAGGTGCGTGCCCAGCAGGTACAGCCCTGCCGCGGCGGCCAGCCCCGCGGCCCAGGCGACGGCCAGGGCGGCCACGGTGACCCCGCCGGGCAGCAGCGTGTCGACCGCCTTGACCAGGGCCGGGTAGAGCGGGAAGAACGCCAGGTTGGTGGTGCCCGGACCGCCGGTGACCGTGACCGGGACGGCGGCGTCGTAGCCGTGGGTGACGATCGAGGAGTACCAGAGCGAGTCGAACCGCTGCCCCAGCACGTAGCGCAGGCCCCAGCCACGCTCGTCGGCGGCGTACGCGGAGAGGATCGCCACGCCGACCGTGCGCAGCAACGCGTACAGCCCGGCCGCGAGCAGCAGGCCCGTCCACATCCGCCGGGCCGGGGCAACCGCCGGGACGTCCGCCGCCGGCGAGCCGGCCGCCGGTGCAGCGGTCTCCGGAGGGCCGGCGGGCCGATTTGCGCCCCGCTGGAGCGGAATCTTGGCGGGCCGGGTCTGGGCTTCGTCGTGCACGCGCGGACGCACCGGGCCTCCCGGGCAGAAGGAAGTCAGACGACAACCGACGGTAACGTGCGCGGCCGCGCCGCGCCTTCGCTGAGCGTACTGTGCGAGGCTGGCCGGGTGACCGACCGCCCATTGCTCGCCGTCGACGCCCCGAGCCTGTACTTCCGCGCCTTCCACGGCATCCCCGAGAACGCCGCGCGGACCGCCGCCGGGGAGCCGGTCAACGCGGTCCGCGGGTTCCTGGACATGATCGCCCAGCTGGTCCGGACCCGCCGCCCGGACCGGCTGGTGTGCGCCCTCGACGCGAGCTGGCGGCCGGCCTGGCGGGTGAAGCTGGTGCCGTCGTACAAGAAGCACCGGGTCGCCCACGGCGACGTCGAGGAGGTGCCCGCCGCGCTGGTGCCGCAGATCCCGGTCCTGCTCGAGGTGCTCGAGGCGGTCGGCATCCCGGCGTTCGGCGTCCCGGGGTACGAGGCCGACGACGTGCTCGGCACGCTCGCCGCCACCCAGCCCGGCCCGGTCGAGGTGGTGTCCGGCGACCGGGACCTGTTCCAGCTGGTCGACGACGAGCGCGGCACCCGGCTGCTGTACTGCGGGCGGGGCGTGGCCAAGCTCGAGGACAGCGACAACGCCCTGGTGGAGGAGAAGTACGGCGTCCCGGCCCGCTGGTACGCCGACTTCGCGGCGATGCGGGGCGACCCCAGCGACGGCCTGCCGGGCGTGCCCGGGGTGGGCGAGAAGACCGCGGCCCGGCTGATCAGCCGGTACGGCGGGGTCGAGGCGATCGTGGCCGCCCTCGACGATCCGGACGCCGGGTTCGCGCCGGGCGTCCGGGCCAAGCTGGCGGCGGCCACCGGCTACCTGGAGAAGGCCCTGCCGGTGTGCAAGGTCGCGCTGGACGTGCCGTTGCCGGACTTCGACCCGGCGCTGCCGGCCGCGCCGGAGCACCCGGACCGCTTGATCGCCCTGGCCGAACGCTGGAACCTGGCCGGCTCGGCCAGGCGATTGGTCGACGCCCTGGCGGCCGCGGACTCAGGACAGGCAGCCGCCGTCTGAAGGCCGGTCGTGTCCCGCCGGCGGCGCCGGACCAGCCGCACTCCGGCCACGACCACCCGCGCGCCGCGTGTCCCTAATCGTCGCCGCGGCGGGCCGGGACGCCGGCCTCATGAGTGCCCGCCGTGCCGGGCGCGCCCGCTTCGTGGCCGCCGGCCGTGCCCGCCCCGGCCGTGTCCACTTCGTGCGCGCCCGGGCGGCTGGATCCGGCCGAGACCGTGCCCGCGGAGTGGTGCCCCAGCCGCAGCCGGCGGTCGGCCAGCACGTCGTAGGCCGCCGCGAGCATCGCCACCACCACGAATCCCAGTGTCACGATCAGCGACATCCGCAGCGAGTGGTTCCAGCTGCCGTGTGGCCGCCAGCCGGGCGAAGAACACCGATCCGACCGCGGCGATGCCGACCGCGCTGCCGATCCGCTGCCCGGTCTGCAACACCGCGCCCGCGCTGCCGCCCCGCTCCAGCGGCACCTCGGCCAGACTCAGCGTCTGGTTCGGGCTGATCACGAAACCGCTGCCGATGCCGGCCACCAGCAGCGCCGGCGCGCACGCCCACCCGGCGTTGTGGCCGGGCACGAAGTGACAGCGTGACCAGTACGCCGATCAGGCCGACGGTCACCACGGCCAGCCCGGCGGCCACCAGCGGGCGGCCGTACCGGTTGACGATCCGGCCGCCGATCGCAGGCCGTCACCGCCGACCCGACGGCGAACGGCAGTGACGACAGGCCCGCCTCCAGCGCGGTGTAGTGCAGCCCGGACTGCAGGAACAGCGTGTAGATGAAGAAGACCGTGGTGAACCCGGCGAAGTACAGCAGGCCGACGAGCGACCCCGAGCCCGTACGACCGGACGCTGAACAGCCCCAGGTCGCGACCGGGGTGGCCCGCCGCCCGTACCGCCGCTCCCAGGCGACGAACGCCGCCCAGCAGAACCAGCCCGACCGGGATCAGCAGCCACTTGCCCGCGCCGTGCCACTCGCGTTCCTGTACCAGCGGCAGCAGCAGGGCGAGCACGCCCAGGCCGAGCAGCACCACGCCGACCGGGTCCAGGCTCTCCCGCTTCGCCTCCTCCTTGGCCTTGCCGGGGATCCACAGCCGGCCGAGCACGATGGCGACGATGCCGATCGGCACGTTGATGTAGAAGATCCAGCGCCAGCCGTCGGTCGGCCCCGAAACCCTGGATGAGCAGGCCGCCGAGCAGCGGGCCGATCGCCGTCGAGATGCCGATCACGGCGCCCAGCACGCCGAACGGCTTGCCCCGCTCGCGCGGCTCGAACAGCTGCTGGATCAGGCCGGACACCTGCGGGATGACGATGCCGCCGGCCGCGCCCTGGACCAGCCGGGCGACGATCAGCCACAGCGGGCCGGTGGCGGCGCCGGCGGCCGCGCTGGCCAGGGTGAATCCCGCCACGCCGAGCATGAACGCGTTGCGCCGGCCGCGGGCGTCGCCGTACCGGCCGGCCGGCACCAGCAGCAGGCCGAAGGTCAGCGCGTAGCCGGACAGGATCCACTGCAGCTCGCCCGAGCTCAGATGCAGATCGTCCCGGATCGAGGGAAGGGCGACGTTGACGATGCTGACGTCGAGCAGGGTCATGAATCCGGCGACCAGCGCGACGCTCATCGCCCTCCAGCGTGAGTCCACGGCGATCTCGTTCCCGGGGACGGCCGGACGAAACCAGCGGTACGGCCGGGTCACGTCACAGACCACCTCGGCAGCTCCCCGGTGGATCAGCCCAACCGGTACAGGCGCAGGTCGGCGACGCTCCACCAGCTGCCGCTGCTGCCGGTCGAGGTGATCCGCAGGTAGCGCGCCCTGGCGTGCACGTCCGCGGTGGTCAGCTGGCCGGCCCCCGTGCCCGACGCCAGGGTCGACCAGGTGACCCCGTCCGGGCTTCCGGACAGCCGCCAGGAGCGGGCGTAGTCGCCGAGATAACCGCCCGCGTCGATCTGCACCCGGTCGAAAGTGGTGGGCCGGTCCAGGTCGATCTGCAGGTACTGCCCCGGTGCCTGGGCGGCGCCGCTGGACCACCGGGTGGAGGCGTCCGCGTCGACCGCCGCCGCCGGGGTCTCCCCCGCGGGGACGGCGGTGGCGGTGGCGCCGATCAGCGGGACGGCCCGGTACGCGGACCGCAGCTGCCTCGACGCGGGCCAGGTGAACGTGGCCAGGGCGCCACCGGGGAGCGTGTAGCTGAACTGCTGGTCGCCGACCGCCACGGCGAAGCGGCGCGGGTCGTCGTTCTCGTTGTGCACGATCAGCGCGGTGGAGCCGTCCGGGTTGGTGAAGGCGACGTCCATGATCTGGCCGTTCCAGCCGGTGGTGCCGAACGACGTGCTGCCGATCCGGACCGCGCCCGGTCGGACGAACCTGGCCGCGTGCCCGATGGTGTAGAACTCGGCGTTGCGGGTCACCGTGCCGTCGTCGTTCACCGTGATCTGGGCGTCGCAGGCGTCACAGCCGCCCAGGTGCGGCCCGCCGGTGGGGTCCAGGGCGATGTTCCAGTTGACCGCCGACTTCGCCCAGTTCCGCATGGTGCCGATGACGATGGTGCGGGCGTGCCAGGTCAGGGTGCCGCGGAACGTCTGGTCCGGGGTGTCGGCGGCGCCGTGCGAGCCCGAGCACTCGGTGAACCAGACGCCCTTGTCCGGGAAGGCGTCGTGCAGCCGGGACTGAGCGCTCGGATCGCCCGAGTAACAGTGGTACGCGGTCCCGGCCAGCCATCGTGACGCCGGCGATCCGAGCAGCTTGTAGGGGTAATCCGTCTCCGGGTCCTCGCCGGGTGGGGTGCTGGCGACGTCATCGGGGTGGGTGGTCCAGTTGTGGTCGTAACCCAGGATCTTCGTGCGCAGCCCGGACGCGCGCAGCAGCGGGCCGAGCCGCTCGATCACCGCCGCCTCCTGCCGGACCGGCATGTCGGTGCCGGGGTACCCCTTCGGTTTCCGGTTCTGCGGCTCGTTCTGCACCGTCACGTAGTCGACCGTCACGCCGGCCCGGGCGTACGCCTGGACGAACCGCACCAGGTACCGGGCGTACGCGTCGTACACGCGGGGGTCGTCGATGAGGCGGCCGCCGATCAGCGAGTCGCCGGTCTTCATCCAGGCGGGCGGGCTCCACGGGGTGGCCAGCACGGACAGCTGCGGGTCGAGCTGCTTCGCCCGGCGCAGCAGCGGCAGCACCTGGGCGGTGTCGTGGGCGACGCTGAAGTGCTTGAGCGCGTAGTCGGTCCGCCCGGCCGGGACGTCGTCGTAGGTGTAGTGCTGCGCCGCCGCCGTGAAGTCACTGGACCCGACGGGCTGGCGCAGGAAACTGATGCCGATGCCCGTACGGGCGTCGAACAGCGACCGCATGGCCGCGTCCCGGGCCGCCGGGGTGAGCCGGTAAAGCACCGCCGCCGACGAGTCGGTGATCGACGCGCCGAAGCCGTCGACGCTCTGGTAACGGGTGTGCGGGTCGACCACGATGGTCGGGTCGGGACCGGTCGCGTGGCCGAACGTGACCGGCGCCTGCTCCTGCAGCAGCTGCGCCCGGTCGGGCGTGGTCACCCAGACCCGGGCCTGCACGGCGGCCGGCGCCGGGTGGGCTTGGACTTGAACTTGGGCTTGGGCTGGGACCGCGCTGGCCGCCGCCACCAGGATGCCAACGGCGGCCGCGGCCGGTGCTCGTCTCACGCTGTCCCCCATCGAATCGTCGGCCGCGCTGACCGAGCCATCGACAGGAAACAATCCGGCAACGCTCCTGTCAATGATTTCGGCGCCGGCGGTCGCCGGGCCGGCGACCCGGCCGTTACCCGCCCAGCGCCGTCGCCCGCCCGCCGGTTTGATCCTCGGGCGGCGGGCCTGACCCTCAATCCCGGGTGTTTCCGGCCGATACGGACGTCGGGGGCGCGCAACGGCGGGGAGGAGTGCGCATGGGCTCGCGGGTCGCTCGCGCGTGCGTCGCCGCTTGGTTCCTGGCGCTGACCGCCGTCTACTACGCGTTGCCCGGATCGCACGTGATCACGTGGACGCTGATCGGCGCCTCCTCGGCCGCCGCGGTCATCACCGGTGTGCGGCAGCACCGGCCGGAGCGCCCCCTCGCCTGGTATCTGCTGGCGGTGGCGCTCATCCTCTTCACCATCGGCGACACCTGGTACAACGTGCTGCTCTCGGCCGGTGGGCCGGTGGCGTCACCCGGGCCCCCGACGTGTTCTATCTGCTGGTGTATCCGTTCATGTCGGCCGGTCTGCTGGTCTTCATCCGGTCCGGTTCGGGCGACGGCAACCGGGCGGCGCTGCTGGACGCCCTGGTGCCCGACGGTCGGCGCTGGGCCTGCTCGCCTGGGTCTACTGGATCGCGCCGTACACCCGCGCCGACGACCTGCACGCTCCTGCAGAAGCTGGTCTCGGTCGGCTACCCGCTGGGCGACGTGCTGGCGCTGGCGATGATCCTGCGGCTGCTGACCGTCCCCGGCCGGCGGCCGCGGGCGCTGACCATCCTCGCCGTCGGCGTCGTCGGCCTGCTGGTCTCCGACATCATCTACGGCCAGTCCCAGCTCAACAGCGACTGGAGCCATCGGCGGCCCGGTCGACCTCGGCTGGATCGTCTTCTACGCGGCGATGGGCCTGGCCGCCCTGGACCCGTCGATGCGCCGCGCTCACCGAGCCGCACCGAGACCGTTCGCCGACACCGGCCAGCCGCCGATCATCTGGTCATGGCGATGCGCCGCGCTGATCGCGCCGGCCGTGCTCTACTCGCAGTACGCCCAGGCCGACCGGCGTCGCCGACGCGCCGATCATCGCCGCCGCCGCCGCGCTGATGTTCCTGCTGGTGCTGCTGCGGGTGGCCGACCTGCTCACGGCCCAGCGGCGGGCCGGCGACCGGGAGCGGGCGCTGCGCGAGGCCGGCGCCTCGCTGGTCGTCGGCGCGACCGAGCCGGACGCGACGGACCGGCGCGGTCGAGACGCTGATGCCGGCCGACAGCCGTACCGGCCAGCCTGACTGATCGCCACGCCGACCGCGACCGGTACCGGTCACCTGATCACCGCGACGAGCTTCCGGCGTGCGTCGAGCCGCACGGTTCACCATTGCCTGGACGCGACGATGCCGCTGCCCGGGGCGGTCGCCGGATCGGCGGCGCGGTCCTCGGCGCGCCCGAGGCCTGCTGCGCGCGCTGCTGGCCGCCGTTCGAGGCGCTGTTCGGCCAGATCGCGGTCGTGATCGAGCGGATCGGCCTGACCGGCGAGGTCAGCCGGCGCGACAGCGAGGCCTACTTCCGGACGCTCATCCAGAGCGCGTCCGACGTCATCCTGATCGTCGGCGACGACGACCGCATCCCGTACGCGAGCCCGTCCGCCGCGACCGTCTTCGGCCACGCACGACCTGCGCCGGCACGCCGCTGGCCGGCTCGATCGCGGACACCCACCACCCGGCGCTGTCCGAGCTGCTGGCGCAGGGCCCGCGCCGGCCGCGGCGGCCAGGACGGCGTCGACCTGACCGCGGTCTGCGCCGACGGCCGGCTGCTGCAGGTCGAGTGCGCGGCCCGGGACCTGCGCGACGACCCGACCGTCGGCGGCGCTGGTGCTGACCATCCGGGACGTCACCGAGCGGCGGCGGCTGGAGAACGACCTGACCCACCAGGCGTTCCACGACGGCCTGACCGGGCTGGCCAACCGGGTGCTGTTCCGCAACCGGCTGGAGCACGCGCTCGCCCTGGCCGCCGAGCGCGACGACGCCACCCTCGGCGTGCTCTTCGTCGACCTCGACGACTTCAAGGAGGTCAACGACACGCTCGGGCACGCCGTCGGCGACCAGCTGCTGGTCGCGGTCGGCGCAGCGGATCGCCGAGATCGATCGGCGCGGCCGAACACGGCGGCCCGGATGGGCGGCGACGAGTTCGCCGTGCTGGTCGAGAACGGCTGGACGCCGCGGTGCGCCGAGGACGTGGCCGCCCGGATCGTCGCCGCGCTCGGCGCGCCGGTCGAGGTCAGCGACGGCCTCGGCGGCACGCCACATCGTCAGCGGCGCGGCCAGCGTCGGCGTCGCCACCAACCGCGACGCCGACGAGCGCCACCGAGCTGCTGCGCCACGCCGACCTGGCCCTCTACCAGGCCAAGAGCGACGGCAAGGACACCTGGCAGCGCTATCAGCAGCGACCTGCACACGGCGATGGTCGAGCGGCTGGAGATGCGGACCGCGCTGCACGAGGCGGTCGACGAGCGAGCAGTTCCGTGCTGCAGTACCAGCCGATCGTCGACCTGGCCACCGGCGAGCGTGATCGGCGTCGAGTCGCTGGTCCGCTGGCAGCACCCGGTGCGCGGGCTGCTCGGCCCGAACCAGCTTCATCGAGCTGGCCGAGGAGAACGGCGTCGATCGTCGGCGATCGGCGGCTGGGTGCTGCGCGAGGCGCTGCGCCCAGTTCGCCGACTGGCAGGCCGGCGATGCCGGACAGCTCGCTGCGCTACGTCAGCGTCAACGTGTCGGCCCGGCAGTTCCGCACGCCCGGCTTCGTCGACCAGGTCCGCGCGGCGCTCGCCGACACCGGCGCCCGGCCGGAGTGGCTGCTGCTGGAGATCACCGAGAGCCTGGTGCTGCGCGACGCCGACCAGGTCTGGGCGGACCTGCGCGAGCTGCGGGCGATGGGCGTCCGGATCGCGATCGACGACTTCGGCACCGGCTACTCGTCGCTGAGCTACCTGCGGCAGATGCCGGTCGACGTGCTCAAGATCGACAAGTCGTTCATCGACGACATGCTCGGCAGCCCGCAGCAGCGGGCGCTGGTCGACGCGATCGTCACGCTCGCCCGCAACCTCGACCTGGCGGTGGTGGCCGAGGGCATCGAGCACGGGCCGCAGCGGGCGCTGCTGGCCCGGATGGGCTGCCCGTACGGCCAGGGTTATCTGTTCTCCCGCCCGGCCTGGCCGATCGACATCCGGAACCTGCTGGACAGCCCGGTGCGGGTCAGCGCCTGACGTGGGAGGTCGACGCGGACGCGACATCACGGTCATGCTCGGCCGGCGTCCGGTCGGGCGGGGGCTGCGCCGACATCGCCGGAGGCGACCCGGCCCGCTCCCGTGCCCACCGCCGCGCTCACCGCCGTGCTCACCGCCGTGCTCACCGCCGTGCTCACCGCCGTCCGAGCGGGCCGATCAGGGCGGGCCGTGAGCCTATTCTGATGATCACCCGGCCACCGTGGTGACTTCCGGAGGCCGCTGGGGTAGACCTGACGCCATGCCGACTTACGAGATCAAGTGGAACGACGAGCGGGGCGACCAGTCGCTCGAGGCCGATCAGGTCGTGTACGAGGACGGGATCTACGAGTTCTGGCGGGGCGACGACGCGTTCCTGCGCGTGCCCGAGTCGGACATCGACACGATCGACCCCGACCCCGCCTCCTGAGCGTGCGCGGGATCACCCGGGGCGGGCATCCGCCCTGGGTGATTCCGGGCGGCGCCGATGGCAGAGTTTCTTGCGTGTCCACCGATCCCCTCGACAACGTCGTCTGGTCGGCGCTGACCGGACCGCAGGCGCGCTTCGCGCAGCGGCACGGCCGGGCCGCCCGGTTCGATCCGGAGGTCAGCCCCTTCCTCGGGATGGCCGACACCGCCGATCCGGCCGCCTGGGCCGACCTGGCCGCGCTGGTGGGGCCGGGGCACGACCTGTTCGTGGCCGGCTCTCAGGTGGTGCCGCCGCCGGGCTGGTCGCGCGTCGGCGGGGTGGGCGGGGTGCAGATGACTGGGGTGGACGTGGCCGCCGCGGCCGATCCCGAGGCCGTACGGCTGGGGACGCCGGACGTGCCGCAGATCCTCGACCTGGTGGCCCGAACGGAGCCCGGCCCGTTCGCCAAGCGGACCATCGAACTCGGCGCGTACCTCGGCATCCACCGCGACGGCGCCCTCGTCGCCCTGTCCGGGGAGCGCCTGCGCGTGCCCGGCTGGACGGAGATCAGCGCCGTCTGCACCGATCCCGCCTACCGCGGCCAAGGGCTGGCCGCGCGGCTGGTGCGGGCGGTCGCAGCCGGCGTCCGGGGGCGCGGCGACGAGCCATTCCTGCACGCCGCCGCCACCAACGCCGGGGCCATCCGGTTGTACGAGAAGATGGGTTTCCGCCTGCGGACCCGGGTGATGTTCGGCGTGTACCGGCAGGACGACGGCGGATCTTCCGCTGAGCGGTAGGCGCGCGGGTCTTGGCGTCGCCCCGGGGCGTCGCGACCAGCGGCGACGCCGTAGTCGGGTCCGGCGGAGGCCCGGCCCGATCTTCCACCGACCGTAATATCTGCCGGCGGTCGTACGGCGCGATGATGGTGTCGTGTTCGTCCTCGTCCTGATCGGGTTCGCCGGCGGCCTGATCACCGGTATCTCGCCGTGCGTGCTGCCGGTCCTGCCGGTGGTGTTCCTGTCCGGGGCCGACCGCCGTCGGCCGTACCTGGTGGTGGCCGGGCTGACGCTCAGCTTCACCCTGGTCACGCTGCTCGGCACGCTGCTGCTGCGCGCCCTCCCGATCCCCGCCGGCACGATCCGCTGGGCCGGCGTGGTGGTCCTGGTGCTGCTGGGCATCGGGATGATCGTGCCGCGGATCGAGGACTGGCTGGAGAAGCCGTTCAGCCGGCTGCCGCAACGGCAGGTCGGGGACAAGCGCGGCGGGTTCGCGCTCGGCCTGGCGCTGGGCGCGGTGTACGTGCCGTGCGCCGGCCCGGTGCTGGCGGCGATCGCGGTGGCCGGCGCGACCGGGAGGATCACCGGGTCGACGATCGCGCTGACCGTCGCGTTCGGCGTCGGCACGGCCGTCCCGCTGCTGTTCTTCGCGATGGCCGGCAGCCACCTGGCCGACCGGCTGCGGGCGTTCCGCAGCCGGCAACGGCCGATCCGGATCGCCGCCGGCGCGGTGGTGATCCTGCTGGCCGTGGCGCTGAGCCTGAACGCCACCGACGTGCTGCAACGCAACCTGCCCGACTACACCTCGGCGTTGAACAAGACGGTGGACAAGGCCAAGGCGCTCGCGCCCGGCGACCACAGCGGACCCCTGGCCACATGCGTCCAGGACGCCCTGAACAGCCTGCCGGCCGAGCTGCGGGAGTGCGGCCGGGCGCCGTCGATCGCCGGGATCAGCTCGTGGCTCAACACGCCGCCCCTGGCCACCCCGGCCGCGTACCAGGGCAAGGTGGTGCTGGTCGACTTCTGGGCGTACTCCTGCATCAACTGCCAGCGGGCCATCCCGCACCTCGAGGCCTGGGACGACGCGTACGCGAAAGCCGGGCTCGAGGTGATCGGCGTGCACACCCCGGAGTACGCGTTCGAGCACGTCGCCGGCAACGTGGCCGCCGGCGCGAAACGGCTCGGCATGACGTACCCGATCGCCCTCGACAACGACTACACGACCTGGAACAACTTCGACAACCAGTCGTGGCCGGCGTCGTACCTGATCGACTCGACCGGCAAGGTCCGCGACGTCAGCATCGGCGAGGGCGACTACGGGGCCACCGAGGGCCTGATCCGGGCGCTGCTCACCGACGCCCACCCGGGGACGCCGCTGCCCGCGGCGACGTCGGTGGCCGACACCACGCCGCAGTCGCCGTTCCAGTCGCCGGAGACGTACCTCGGGTCGGCGCGGGCTCAGAACTTCGACGGTTCCCCCGCCCTGCATCCGGGGCTGGCCAGGTACACGCCGTCCACCGTGCTGCAACCGGACACGTTCACCCTCGGCGGCACGTGGTCGGTGACCGGCGAGTCGATCACGGCCGGGCCGGGCGCGCTGATCAACCTGAGCTACACCGCCGACGACATCTACCTCGACGTGGGCGGCACCGGAACGATCACCGCCACCGTGCAGGGAAAGACGACGACGTATCCGGTGTCGGGCGCCCCGGACATCTACACCGTGCTGCACCGCGACCGGCTCGGCCAGGGCACACTGTCGGTCGCGTTGTCGCCCGGTCTCCAGGCGTACTCGTTCACTTTCGGTTAGAGCCATTCCCCAATACGCGCCGGACCAGAGAGCCCAGCCCGCGGAGCCACGCGATTGCCTGCTCCCGGCCGTCCGCCGCCGCCGGGCTGAAGCTGTGGCCGGGCACGCCCGCGCGGGGCGGCACCCGTCCGCGACCGCAGCGTCCCGCTCAGGCCGGGCTGAAGCCGTGGCCGGGGCACGCCCGCGCGGGACGGCGCCCGCCCGCCACCGCAGCGTCCCGCTCAGGCCGGGCTGAAGCTGTGGCCGGGCCACGCCCGCGCGGGGCGGCACCCGCCCGCGACCCGCGGCGTCCCGTTCAGATCTGGCTGTGGCTCGGCGGCAGGGTGTCGCTGAGGTCGAAGGCCGCCAGGTGGTGGTACTTCCAGTCGACCGGGTCGTGGACGCTGTGGGTGCGCGCGTTGCGCCAGTGCCGGTCCAGGTCGTACTTCGAAGCGGTGGAACTCGTGCCGCAGAGAGCGAACAGCTCGGACCCGGCCTCGACGGCGACCTCGCTGCCGAACGCCTTGGCCGCGGCCACCGCCAACGATCCCCGCGCCGCCTCCGACGCCGAGGCCGGAACCAGGCCGATGTCGTCGAGCGTGACCGCCGCCGACGCCAGCAGCGCCTCGGCCGCGCGGACCCGGGCGGCCAGCCGCCCGTACCGCCACATCACGTGCGGGTCCTCGACCGCGGCCGACGCTCCGGCCCGGACCGCCTCCGTGGACGGCCGCGCCCGGGTCCGCAGGTAGTCCCGGGCGTCGCGCAGCGCGGCCCCGGCGATGCCGACCTCGATGGCGGCGTGGGTGAGCTGCCCGCGGGCGCCGAGCTGCTGCGGCACCGCGTACGCGCCGGTGTAGTCGACGGTCGCCGCCACCGGAGCCGCCGTGAACGTGGACGTGCCGGAGATGGTGGCGCGCTGGCCCATCACGTCCCAGTCGGTGTCCACCGCGACGCCCTCGCCGTCTCGCGACACGAAGGCCATCACCAGCCGGCCGTCCTCGTCGAGGGCACTGACCCCGATCCAGGCCGACGTCAGCGCGCCGGTGCAGTAGTACTTGACGCCGGTCAGCCGGCCGCCGGTGATCCGCGTCTTCAGGTCCTGGGCGTGCGTGCCGCCGCGCTCGGCCAGTGCGTTGCCGAACCGCCGCCCGGCCAGCACGTCGGTGAGCAGCAGCTTGCGGGCATCCGGATCGCCGTGCCGGGCGAGCACGTCGACCATCAGGAAGTGGCCCTGCGGCACCTGGGCGATGGACGGGTCGGCGGCGGCGATGATCCGGGTGACCTCGGCCAGCGTCGACGGGCCCAGCCCGGGACCGCCGTCCGCAGCCGGCACGGTGATGCCGAGCAGCCCGGACGCGTCGAGCGCGGCCAGCGCCTCGGCCGGCACCGCGTCGGACCCGGCCCGGTCACGGCCGGCCGCACCGGGCGCGATCACCCCGGCCAGCCGCTGGGCAGCCCGGACGGCGTCGTCGTGGCGATCGATGCGCTCAGTCACGCCTCCGATACTAGAGCCGCCCCAGCCCGGAGCCGCACCACCAGGGGCCAGACCAGCCCGGAGCCGCCCCAGCCCGGAGCCGCCCCAGCCCGGAGCCGCACCACCAGGGGCCAGACCAGCCGGGAGCCGGATCAGCCGGGAGCCGGATCGGCTTTCGGCGGGCTCCAAGAAGAACCGGAGACACCGCGGCGAGGTGGTTTCCGGACGTACCGCAGCACCTCGTCGACCAGCGTGCGCGCGCCGTCGTCGATGCCGTAGTACACCGAGCGGCCCGCGCGGCGGCGGCGCACCAGCCGGGCCACCAGCAGATGCCGCAAGTGGTGCGCGATCAGCGTGGCGTCGATCGCCAGGTTCGCAGCCAGCATCGTCGGCGTGGCGTCGCCGTCCATCAGCACCACCAGGATGCGCAGGCGGTGCTCGTACGCCATGCCGAGCAGGACTTCGACCGCTTCGGAAAGAGGATCCGTCATGACGGGCACCACGATAGACCTCGTCGCTGAGGACGGCACGGGTCCCTACGTGGTGGTCACCGCGAGTTCGTGGCGCGACCTGATCATGCGGGTGACCAGCCCCTGCGAGACCACCACGCCGGCGATGACGACCGCCGCGCCGACCGGCTCGTTCCAGCGCAGCCGCTCGCCCAGCAGCACCACGCCCGCCACCGTGGCCACCACCGGCATCAGGTAGGTCACCGACGTCGACGTGCTCGCGCCGGCCAGGCGGATCACCCGCAGGTTGAGCACGAACGCCACCCCGGTGCCGAGCGCGCCCAGGGCCAGCACGGCCAGCAGCACCTCCGCCGACAGCCGCCACGGCGCGGGCGGCGGCCCGGCGACCAGCGGCGCCACCACGACCAGCTGCACCAAGGCCGCGATCAGCTGCCCGGCGACCAGCGCCACTCCCGACTCGCCCCGGCCGGCGATGAACCTCTTCTGGTACGGGATCGCCACCGCGTAACACATGGCCGCCCCGAAACACATGAGCTGCCCGGTGAGCTGCGACCCGCCGACGCCGCGCCACACGCCCAGCACGACCAGCACACCGAGGAAGCCGACGGCCAGCCCGGCGGCCCGGGCCCGGGTGATCCGCTCGGTGCGGAACAGCAGGACGGCGAGCGGCAGCGCGACCAGCGGCGTCGCCGCGTTCCAGATCCCCGCGAGCACCGACGAGACGCGCTGCTCGCCGAACCCGAAGAGGGTGAACGGCAACGCCACCCCGAGCGCCCCGACGACGACCAGGTGGCCCCACAGCCGGGGGTCGCGCGGCAGCCGGTCGCGGGTGACCGCGAGCACCACGAGCAGCGTCAGCGCGCCCGCCGTGACGCGGCCGAAGGTCAGCCACAGCGGGTGCAGCTCGCGCACGCCGATCTTGATGAACAGGAAGCTGCTCCCCCAGATCAGGGCGAGCAGCAGGTACGAGGGAAGCCACGCCCGCAGCGACGTGTCACGAGCAACCGGGGTAGTCACCCCTGACACTCTGCCGTAGGGGTACGACACTTCTCACGCGGTTTCAGCCCTCGCGCTGCCGCCGCCAAAGACGGACGATCTCGTCGGCGCAGCCCCAACTGAGCGTCATGCCGGCGCCGCCATGGCCGTACGCGTGGATCACCGGGCCCTGCGCCTCGACCCGCGGGCCGCCGTCGCGGACCGGGCGCAGCCCCACCCGGTCGGCCAGAAACGTGGCGCCGGCCAGCGGCGGGGCCATCTCCCGCGTCGCGGCCAGGATCGCCGACCGGGTCGCCGGGTCGGGATCGGTGCGCCGGTCGTCGAGCTGGAACGTGCCGCCGAGCACCACGTCGGTGGCGCGCGGATGGACGTAGAAGCCGGCGCCGCGGATCGACGTGGTCAGTCCGGGGTTGGTGACCAGCGCGATCTGGCCGCGGGCCGGGCGTACGGCCGGATCGGCGGCCAGCGTCCGGGCGCCCAGCCCGGTGGCGTTGACCACCACCCGGGCCGCCGACCGGGCCTCGTCCAACGTCTCCACCCGGCGGCGCACCAGGTCCACCTGCCCCGCCAGCCACGGCAGGTAGACGGCCATCTCGGCCAGCGGCGCCCGGAACCGCACCTCGCCGTCCACCACCGCCGCCCCCGGAGGCGCCCACCACGGCAGCGTGTGCCCGGAGTACCCGAGGTTGCGGGTGTCCCGCAGCAGCAACCCCGGGACCCCCTCGGCGTACTGCCGGCCGAACACCTCGTACGCCCGCAACCCCCACGCCCGTACGCGCGGATCCTCGGCCATCCGCGTCGGGTACCAGACCGCCGCGGCCACCGCCGACACCGTGTCGAGCGGATCGTCGGCCGACCACACCTGGACGGCGGCGCCGGCCGCCTGCAACCGGATCGCCGCGGTGAGCCCGATGACGCCGCCGCCGACCACCACCACATCGATCACAGCAGCGCCAGCGTCCGCGGATCGGGGCCGTCGTAGTAGCGGTCCAGGACCTGCTGGAAGACCGACGGTTCGCCCGCCGCCCGGGCGAACAGCGTCATCGAGCTGCGCAGCTTGAGGTCGTCGGGGTAGCCGAAAATGGCCGACGCGGTCCGGCCCTCGACGCCGAGCACGGCCTCCGCCGCCTCCCGCAGGCGCGGCCCGAGGACGGGGTGGGCCAGGTAGGCGCGGGCGGTGTCCAGCGAGGAGATCGCGTACTGCTGGGCGGTCGGGCTGGACCCGAGGCCGGCGATCTGCGGGAACACGAACCACATCCAGTGGGTGCGCTTGCGGCCGGCCCGCAGCTCGGCCAGCGCGGTGTCGTGCACGCCGTCCTGCGCGGTGACGAACCGCTCGAGATCATCGCTCACCCGATCGACGCTACTCATTCCCGAGGACGAGCACGGAATCGATCCCCGGGCGGATGACCCGGCCGGGCCGCCGACCTACGATCACGATGTGGGCCCGGATGACGGTTTTCGTGGTACGCGCCGGTTCGAGATCACCATCGCCGGCGTCTTGTTCGGGCTGCTCACCGGCCTGGTCCTGAGCACGCCGAACGGGCCCCGGACGGCGTCCGGGTACGCGCTGGCCATCGTGCTGGCCGCGGTCCAGGCGGCCACCGTGACGGTGATCCGCCGGCAGCCGGAAGTGGCGATGGCGATGGCCGTCGTGGCCGGCGCGGGGCTGGAGGCACTCAGTCCGCAGATCGGCTGGCTCGGGCAGGTCGCCGCCATCCTGGCGTGCTACGCCCGGGTGCGGCCGCCGTCGAGGTCACTGTGGGTGCTGGCCCTGCTGATCGCCGGTACGCCGTGGAAGCTGGCGTACGGCGACTGGAGTGATGTGCTGCTGGCCGCGGCCGGGCCGGCGCTGGGCTGGACGCTGGGCGAACTGTGGCGGACCCGGCAACTGCGGCGGAACGACCTCCAGCGGCGCATCGTCACCTCGGAACGGGAGCGGATCGCCCGCGAACTGCACGACGTCCTGGCGCACACCGTCTCGGTGATCGTGGTCCAGGCGGGCGCGGCGCGGGACGTGTTCGACACCCGGCCGGAGATGGCCCGGACGGCGCTGGCCTCGATCGATGCCGCCGCCCGGTCGACCCTGGCCGAGCTGCGGATGCTGCTGCAGACGATGAGCGCCGGCGACGGGCCCGATCCGGACGCGCCGCAGCCCGGGCTGGACCAGTTGCACGCCCTCGCCGCGTCACTGCGCGCCACCGGGCTTGGCGTCGACCTGGATCAGGCGTCGCGGGTGGACACGTTGCCGGCCGCGGTGGACCTGTCGGCGTACCGGATCGTGCAGGAGAGCCTGACCAACACCTTGCGGCACAGCCAGGCCGGGCGGGCCCGGGTGGTCGTCCGGCACGGGCCCGGAGCCGTACGGCTGGAGATCAGCGACGACGGCCCGGCCCGTCCGGTGGGCCGGCTGGCCGCCGAGACCGGCCGGCGCGGCATCGTCGGCATGCGCGAGCGGGCCCGCCTGCTGGGCGGCACACTGGACGCCGGACCGCAGCCGGGTGGTGGCTTCGCGGTCACCGCCGAACTGCCACTGAATGGTTGCGTCGAGTGACCGTCAAGGTGCTGATCGCCGACGACCAGGAGTTGGTCCGGGCCGGCTTTTCGATGATCATCGGGAGCCGCGACGATCTCGAGGTGGTCGGGGAGGCCGGCGACGGGCTGGCCGCCGTCGCGCTCGCAGCCCGGGAGAAGCCCGACGTGGTTCTGATGGACGTGCGGATGCCCCGGATGGACGGGATCGAGGCCACCCGCCGACTGGTCGAAGCCGGGAGCGCCGCGAAGATCATCATCTTGACCACATTCGACCTGGACGAGCCGGTGTTTGCCGCGCTGCGCGCCGGCGCCAGCGGTTTCCTGCTCAAGGACATCCGGCCGGACGAGCTCGCCGACGCGGTCCGGCTGGTCGCCCGGGGCGAGGCGCTGCTGGCCCCGACGGTGACCCGGCGGTTGCTCGACCGGTTCGCCGGGGAGCTGCCCGGCGGTGCTCCCCCGCCGGCGCTGGACGCGCTCAGCGACCGTGAGCTCGAGGTGCTGAAGCTGGTCGCCCGCGCGTTGTCGAACGACGAGATCGCCGAGCAGCTGACGCTGAGCCGGGCCACGGTGAAGACCCACCTGTCGGCCATCCTGACCAAGCTCGGCCTCCGGGACCGGGTCCAGGCCGCGGTGCTGGCGTACGAGACCGGCCTGGTCCGCCCCGGAACAGGCCCAGGTTCCCCGCGCCGCCCATAAGAACAACGGGACCGCTCGTCCGCGGGGATGACCGGAGGTCCGATCCCGGGACCGATCCGTTCGCCGACGTTCGTGCATAGCGTCCCTCCAAGAAGGAGGGAGCATGATGCTGAAACGACTGTTCACGTTGCTGGCCGCGGTGCCACTGATCCTGGGCGGGACGACGGGTGCGGCCCGCGCCACTCCGGCGACCGCCGACTGCGGCGCACTCGTCGACGCCCCCGTCGCCGGCGCCACCATCACCATGGCCGCGCCCGTCGCGGACGGCTACTGCCAGGTCATGGGCGTGCTGCGACCGACCACGCACTTCACGATCAAGCTGCCACAGACCGGTTGGACCGGCGAGTACGTGCAGCAGGGCTGCAGCGGCTTGTGCGGGTCCGTGCCGGATCTGACGTTCCCCACGTTCGGGTTCCAGTGCGCGGCGGCGCAGAACCACCAGCTCGTGGTGGCCGGCGACGACACCGGGCACACCGGCGACCCGGCGGGCCAGGAACCGGCCACGTGGGGCGCCGATCCGCGGGCGCGGCTCGAGTTCGGGCTGCTGTCCGAGCACCGGCTCCGGCTGGCGTCGGACGCGGTGATGACCGCGTACTACGGGCACGGACCGTCCTACCGGTACTTCGACGGCTGCTCGACCGGCGGCCGGCAGGGACTCAACCTGGCCCAGCGGTTCCCCGCCGACTTCGACGGCATCCTGGCCGGCGCCCCGGCGAACAACCTCGCCCCGCTGTCGCTGCTCAACGCCTGGGTGGCCACCCGCAACACGGACGCGTCGGGGAAACAGATCCTCGGACCGGAGAAGATTCCGGCGCTGCACGCGGCCGTCGTCAAGGCGTGCGGGGCGGTCATCGGAGATCCGCGGCGGTGCGGCTTCCAGCCGTCGTCGATCGCCTGCCCGCGTGGTGCGGACGGGACCGGCTGCCTGACACCCGCGCAGGTGGCGGCCGTGGTGGCGTTCTACCGGGGTCCGGACGGTCTCTACAACGGGGGGATGCCGTACGGGTCGGAACTCGGCTGGATCGGCGAGTTCGTGGTCACCTCGGGCTCACCGCTCGACGGCGGCAACGGCAAGCTGGCCTACGAATGGATGCGGTATCTCGGTTACCCCACGGTGCTGCCCAGTAGTTTCCGCATCACCGACGTGCGGTTCACGAAGGCCACGTTCGACCGGCTCAACCTGCTGGGCAACGCGATCTACAACGCCAACGACCCCGACCTGGCCGCGTTCCGGCGGCACGGCGGCAAGCTGATCATGTACCACGGCTGGGCCGACCCGGCGATCCCGCCGTTCTCCACGGTGGACTACTACGCGGCGGTGCAGCGGCGCGGCGCGGCCGACGCGTACACCCGGCTGTACATGATCCCGGCGGGATACCACTGCCTGTTCGGGCCGGAGCCGACCACGGCGCCGTCGGAGATCGGCTTGCCCGAATTCCTGCAGCCGCTGATGGACTGGGTGGAGAGAGGCGCCGCGCCGGGCATCATCGACGTGCCGACCTACAACGGCGACTTCTCCGAGCAGATCCGCGACCTGGACGTGGCGCCGTTCGACGCGCTGGCCCCGGTGCACGCCGCCCCCGGCAGCCTGAACGCGAATTACCACTACGTCGGGCCCAACTGACCACAGGCCCAACTGACCACAGGCCCTACTGACCACGGCGGCAACAGCTGACGTCAACCAGCCACCGGCCGGGCGTCAGCGAGCAGCAGGCCGTGGCGGCTCCGGCGCGAACCTCGGCAGCAATCCGGCCGAGTAGCAGCCCGGAGCCGCTTCGGCGCGAAACCGTCACCGACCCGGCACGGATCCGGCACGCGGTCCGGCACGGATCCGGCACGCGGTCCGGCACGGATCCGCCACGCGGTCCGGCACGGATCCGCCACGCGGTCCGGCACGGATCCGGCACGCGGTCCGGCACGGATCCGCCACGCGGTCCGGCACGCGGTCCGGCACAGAGCCCGCCCGCGGTCCGGCACAGAGCCCGCAGGCGGTCCGGCGCGGATTCGAACCCCATGTCGGCGGCGGGGGCGGCCCGGGCGATGGGCCGGGCCGGCCACGCCGAGGCCGTGATGGTCACCGCCGTGGATGGAACAGGTTGCGGCGGGGTCGTTGGTCCGGGTCGATGCTGGACGGGGGGACGAAGTCCGGTCGATGGTCGGTCCCCAGGCGGATGTTCCAGCCTGCGGCCGGTTCGTGGATGAGGCGGTGATGCCGACGGCAGAGAAGGACCAGGTTGTCCAGGGTGGTGGCGCCGCCGGCCGTCCAGGCGGTGAGGTGGTGGGCATCCGTCCAGCGGGGCGGCCGGTCGCAGTCGGGGAAGGCGCAGCCCCGGTCGCGGACCTGAAGCGCGCGGCGCAGAGGCCCGGTGGCGAGCCGGCGCGCCCGGCCGGCGTCGAGGATCTGGCCGGCGCCGCCGAGGACCATCGGCAGGATCTTGGCGTCGCAGGCCAGCCGGCGTGCGGTGGCCGGCGACAACCGTTGGCCGGTGTCGGTGGCGGCGGCGCCCAGAGCGTTGGCGAGGGGCTGGTAGGCGACGGTGACCGTCAGCTGGGGTGGTTCGCCACCGTCGCCGGGAAGCTGTCCGGTGCGCAACGCCAGCCGGCACACGTCGACCAGAGCATCAGCGCGTCGCTGCGCCGCCGACCGGTCGTCGCCGGCAATCGGCCGGCACAGCGGATGCAGGGCGGCGTGCACGGTCGCCGCGTCCTCGGCGGCGAGCACGCCCGACAACCGGACCTGACCGTCGACCGGCGACGACAGGGTCAGGCCCCGCCGGGCGTGCGCGCGGGCTTCCTGCCGGGCCAGGGCGGCCTCGTCAGCCCGATCGGCGAGTTCCGGCGCTACGTGCGCGAGAATGCGTTCGCCGACCCGGCGCAGCTGGTAGGCAGGCAACCGCCCGGCCATCTCGATCATGGTCTGCTCGGCCCGGCTGACGAGGCGCGAAACATTGTCCACGGCGAGGCCGGGCGCGTGGTCCGGGTCGTCCCGGCGATCCCCGTCGTCGGGGCGATCGCCGTTGTCGAGGCGATCCCCGTGGTCGAGGCGATCCCCGTGGTCGAGGCGATCCCCGTGATCGGGGCGATCCCCGTGGTCGGGGCGATCCCGTGGTCGAGGCGATCCCCGTGGTCGGGGCGATCCCCGTGGTCAGGGGGGTCGAGAAACTCGAGGTCGGCGGGGATGGCGTCGACGGTCGCCGCGATCACCGCCGCCTGGCGCAGGTCGACCTGGCCGTCCAGCAGCGCCTGCTCGATCACCGGCCGGCGCAGAGCGTCGGCACGGTCGGCGAGGTCCCGCGCCGGTTGCGGATCCAGCGTCAGCAGGGCGCGCAGCCATCCGGCGGTGGACCGATGGCCCTGCGCCGCCGGCACACCCCGGATGGTGGCCTGCTGGATCAGCCGTGCCTGCAGCGCGGCGGCGGCGAGTTCCAGGCGGCGCGCCGCTCGCAGCACGTCGGTGAGCTCGTCGTCGGACAGCGGCCACAGCGGAGCCGCGGCGAGCTTCGCCGCTTCCTCGCCCACCTGCCGCACGTCCGCCAACATGAGCATCATCTTCGAACACAGGTACGACACTTTGGCCCGGCGGCGGTCGACGAGACCTCAAGATTTCGCCATCTGAACTCTGGGTGAAGTGCGGCTCCGCATCGGCCTTGGGCGATCAGGTCGAGGTTCTGAGGTCATCGGAGTACGAGCGGGCGCGGGCACCGCGAACCGCCGCTGGCACCGCGAACCGCCGCAGGCACCCCGAACCGCCGCCGGCACCCCGAACCGCCGCCAGCACCCCGAACCGCCGCCAGCACCCCGAACCGCCGCCGGCACCGCGAACCGCGAACCGCCGCAGGCACCCCGAAACCCCGACTGCACCGCGAAACCCCGCCGGCACGACTCAACGGCCGTGTCCCCTCACCGTCCGAACGCTTCACCGAACCGCTGGACCGTACGTCTGCCGCCCGGCCATCCAGGTGTCGCGGACCTCGATCCGGCCCAGCTCCGCCGCCGGCACCCGGGCCGGGTCGGCGGACAGCCGGACCAGGTCAGCCACCGCGCCCGGGGCGATCCGGCCCCGGGTGTCCTCGGCCCGGGCCTGGTACGCGGCGCCCTCGGTCATGATGCGCAACGCCTGCGGCACGGTGAGGTGATGTGCGGGCAGCCAGTCCGTCCGCACCGCGACCGCCAGCCCCAGCAACGGATTCATGGTGGTCACGGGCCAGTCCGAGCCGAACGACAGATGGGCGCCGGAGGCCAGCAGACCGGCCATCGGGTACTGCGCGGCGCTGCGGGAAGGCCCCAGCCGGGGCATGGTCAGCCGGGTCTGGGTCTCGTCGGGCTGCGCCCAGAACGGCTGGAAGTTGGCGATCACGCCGAGCCGGGCGAACCGTGGCAGGTCGGCCGGATCGATCACCTGCAGGTGGGTGATCACCGGCCGGCGGTCCCAGGCCGGGTTGTGCGCGGCCGCCGACTCCACCACGTCGAGAGCGAGCCGGACCGCGGCGTCGCCGATGGCGTGCAGATGCACCCGGAATCCGGCGGCGTCGGCGGCGCACACCGCGGCGGTCAGCTCGGCCGGATCCCAGACGGCCATGCCCCGGTCGCCCGGGCAGTCGCAGTAGTCGTGGAGCATCAGGCCGGTGCCGGCCTCGATGACCCCGTCGGTGAAGAACTTGATGGTGTCCGCCCGGACCAGGTCCGACCGGGCGGCGGCCCGGCGGGCGTCGGCGAACGACGGCAGCTGCTCCCGCCAGAGGCGCGGGTCGGCCCGCAGCGCCAGGTCGAACCGGGCCGCCAGGTCGGCGCCGAGGTACGCGTCGGCGAACCCGGAGTCCAGGTCGACCCAGGCGTCGGTGACCCAGGTCAGGCCGAGCGACGCCGCGTGCCGGCCGGCTCGCTCGGCCGCGCGGCGCAGGTCGGCCGGTGGCCGCGGCGGGACAAGCCGGAGCACCAGGTCGCAGGCGTCCCACTCGCGCAGCGTGCCCGCCGGGGTGCCGTCGGAGCGGCGCGCGATCCGGCCCAGCGGCGGGTCCGGGGTGGCGGCGGTGAGGCCGGCCCGGCGCAGCGCCTCGGAATTGCACCAGACCGTGTGGTAGTCGTTGGCCCGCAGCACCACCGGCCGGTCCGGCACCACCCGGTCCAGCCAGGCGGCGTCGAACACGCCGTCGGCGGTGAGCGCGGCCAGGTAGCCGCCACCGGTGATCCACGTGTCGTCCGGGTGTGCGGCGGCGTACGCGGCGACCGCGCCGACCAGGTCGTCCACCGACTCCGCCGCGCCCAGCGCGGGTCCCTCGGGTTCGAGGGCGCCGAACATCGGGTGGGCGTGGCCGTCGCCGAACGCCGGGTACAGGCAGCCGCCGTCCGGGTCAGGCACGGGCAGGCTCTCGACGGCCACGACGGTGTCGCCGGACACGGTGATCCGGCGCCGGGCGTCGGTCAGTACCGGCACCGCATCACCATCATCGAGTGCGGAGGCAGGTCGACCCGGCCGCCGGTCCGCCACACCCGTTTGCGGGCGGCCAGCAGCGGGTCGGCCGTGTCGAGCACGGTCTCCCAGGTCCGCCCGTACGACTTGTCGGGCAGGGTCATCGACGCGCCGTCGCCCAGCGGGTTGAACAGCAGCAGGAACGAGTCGTCCGTGATCGGTTCACCGAGCGGGTTCCGTTCCGGGATACGACTGCCGTTCAGGTACACCGTCATGGTCGACACGTCGCCGTTGGTCCAGTCCTGCTCGGTCATCGGCGTGCCGTCGCGGCGCAGCCAGGCGATGTCGCCGTCGGTGAAGAACCGCCGCCGCCGGAAGATCGGGTGCCGCGCCCGCAGCGACGTCAGCCGCTTGGTGAACGTGGTCAGCACGTCGTTGTTGCGGGCCTCGTCCCAGTCCACCCAGGACAGCTCGTTGTCCTGGCAGTAGACGTTGTTGTTGCCACGCTGGGTGCGCCCGAGTTCGTCGCCGTGCGCGATCATCGGGACGCCCTGGCTCAGCAGCAGCGTGGCCAGGAAGTTCCGCTTCTGCCGCTCGCGCAGGATGATGACGTCACCGTCGTCGGTCGGGTCCCTCGGCGCCGCAGTTCCACGACCGGTTGTGGCTCTCGCCGTCCTTGCCGTCCTCGCCGTTGGCCTCGTTGTGCTTGTCGTTGTACGAGACCAGGTCGGCCAGCGTGAACCCGTCGTGGGCGGTCACGAAATTGATCGACGCGACGGGCCGGCGGCCGTCCACCTCGTACAGGTCCGACGAGCCGGTGAACCGGGACGCGAACTCGCCCAGGCTGCCCGGCTCGCCGCGCCAGAAGTCGCGGACCCGGTCGCGGTACTTGCCGTTCCACTCCGTCCACAGCGGAGGGAAGCCGCCGACCTGGTAGCCGCCGTCGCCGACGTCCCAGGGCTCGGCGATCAGTTTCACCTGCGACACGATCGGGTCCTGGTTGACCAGGTCGAAGAACGCGGCCAGCCGGTTCACCTCGTGGAACTCCCGGGCCAGGGAGGCCGCGAGGTCGAACCGGAAACCGTCGACATGCATGTCGGTCACCCAGTACCGCAGCGAGTCCATGATCAGCCGCAGCGACTCGTGGTGCCGGACGTTGAGGCTGTTGCCGGTGCCGGTGGTGTCGTAGTAGTACTGCTTGTCCGGGTCGACCAGCCGGTAGTAGGCCGGATTGTCGATGCCCTGGAACGACAGGGTCGGGCCGAGGTGGTTGCCCTCGGCGGTGTGGTTGTAGACCACGTCCAGGATGACCTCGATGCCGGCCGCGTGCAGCGCCTTGACCATGGTCTTGAATTCCTGGACCTGGCCGCCACGGCCGCCGAACGACGAGTAGTCGTTGTGCGGGGCGAAGAATCCGATGGTGTTGTAGCCCCAGTAGTTGCGCAGGCCGCGTTCGATCAGCCCGCTGTCGTGCACGAACTGGTGCACCGGCATCAGTTCGACCGCGGTCACGCCGAGCTTGGCGAAGTGATCGATCATCACCGGGTGGGACAGGCCGGAGTACGTGCCGCGGACGTCCTCGGGGATCCGCGGGTGCTGCTGGGTCATCCCCTTGACGTGTGCCTCGTAGATCACCGTCTCCCGCATCGGGTCGGCGCAGCGGCCGGTCGTTGCCCCAGTCGAAGAACGGGTTGATCACGACCGAGCGCATCGCGTACGGGGCCGAGTCGCTGTCGTTGAACGACGTCGGGTCGCCGAAGCGGTAGGAGAACTGCGTCTCGTTCCACTCGTTGTGGCCCTCGATCGCCTTGGCGTACGGGTCGAGCAGGAGTTTGGCCGGATTGCAGCGCAGGCCGTTCGACGGGTCGTACGGGCCGTGCACGCGGTACCCGTACCGCTGACCGGGAACGACCCGCGGCAGATAGCCGTGCCACACCAGCGCCTCGCGCTCGGGCAGCTCGATCCGCGTCTCCGCGCCGTCGTCGTCGAACAGGCAGAGCTCGACCTTGTCTCGCCACCTCCGAGAAGAGCGCGAAGTTGGTGCCACCGCCGTCGTAGGTCGCCCCCAGCGGGTAGGGGTTCCCGGGCCAGATCTTCATGCGGGCCAGCTTCCCACTAACGGGCCCGGCCAATCGTGATGTGACGAGGACCCATCAGGCGGCGGCCGGCTCCTCCTCGGTCGCGGACAGCGGGGTGGCCAGGCTCTCCAGGCCCATTCCTTCGGCCTTGACCCCCAGGACGGCCTCGACCAGGCCGGCCGGATCATCAGGATCGCGCCGATCACGAAGGCGACCACGGTGTCGCCGACCTTGCCCGAGCCGACCAGGTGGGCGAACAGCAGCGGGCCGGTGATGCCGCCGGCCGCCGTGCCGACCGCGTAGAAGAACGCGATGGCCAGCGCCCGGGTCTCCATCGGGAAGATCTCGCTCACCGTCAGATAGGCCGAGCTGGCCCCGGCCGACGCGAAGAACAGCACCACCAGCCAGCACACCGTCATCGTGGTCGCGCTGAGCACGCCGGCGCCGAACAGCCACGCCGTGACCAGCAGCAACAGCCCCGACACGACGTACGTGCCGGTGATCATGACCTTGCGGCCGAGCGTGTCGAACAGATGCGCCGAGCAGCAGCGGTCCGAGCAGGTTGCCGACCGCGATCACGGCGAAGTAGTAGCCGGTGCTGCCCGGACGGCACCTTGAAGAACGTCTGCAGGATCTGCGCGTATCCGAAGGTGATCGCGTTGTAGAGGAACGCCTGCCCGATGAACAACGACAGCCCGAGAGCCGCCCGTTTCGGGTACTTCCGCACGAGCGTCTGCGCGATCCGGCCGAAGCCGATGGTCTGTGCGCGGGTTGATGGTGATCGTGTCGTGACCGGGCTCGAGCTCGACCCGGTCCTCCCGTTCGACCGTGTCCTCGACGCCCTTGACCAGCTGCTCGGCCTCGTCGCCGCGGCCGTGGATGAACAGCCACCGCGGGCTTTCCGGCACATGCCGGCGCACCAGCAGGATGACCAGGCCGAGCACCACACCCAGCCCGAACGCCACCCGCCAGCCCCAGCTGACCGGCAGCAGGCTGAGGATGGGCACGGTCAGCAGCGCGCCGAACGCCGCCCCGGCCCAGTACGTGCCGTTGATGACGATGTCGATGCGGCCGCGGTGCCGGGCCGGGATGAGTTCGTCGATGGCCGAGTTGATGGCCGCGTACTCGCCGCCGATGCCGGCTCCGGTGATGAACCGGAACAGGAAGAACCACCAGGCGTGGAAGCTCAGCGCGGTCAGCGCCGTGCCGACCAGATACACCGCCGAGCGTCAGCATGAACAGCTTCTTGCGGCCGAACCGGTCGGTCAGCCAGCCGAAGAACAGCGCTCCGACGCACGCCCCGAGCACGTAGATCGCCGCACCGAGGCCGGTGATCTGGGACTGGGTGATGGCCAGCCCGCTGCCCTTCTCGGCGATCCGGCCGGAGAGGTTGCCGACGATGGTGACCTCGAGACCGTCCAGGATCCAGACGGTGCCGAGCCCGATCACGATCATCCAGTGCCAGCGCGCCCAGGGCAGCCGGTCGAGCCGGGCCGGGACGTCGGTGCGGATCACGTCCTGCGACATGTGACGCATGCTACCCCGCGGGAAACTGCATCATGCCGGTGGCGCGCCGGTTAAATAACAGCACGTGACACCTCGCCGCCGCGCCCTGGTCCTGGCCATCTGCTGCATGAGCCTGCTGATCGTCGGCCTGGACAACACCATCGTGAACATCGCGCTGCCCTCGATCCGGGCGCACCTGCACGCCTCGGTGTCCGGCCTGCAGTGGACCATCGACGCGTACACCCTGGTGCTGGCCAGCCTGCTGATCCTGAGCCGGGTCGACCGCCGACCGGGTCGGCCGGCGGCGGATCTTCCAGATCGGTCTGGCCTGTTCAGCCCTCGGCTCGCTGCTCTGCAGCCTGGCGCCGAGCCTGGGCTGGCTGATCGCGTTCCGGGCGCTGCAGGCGGTCGGCGGCTCGATGCTCAACCCGGTGGCGCATGTCGATCATCACGAACACGTTCACCGAGCCGCGCGAGCGGGCCCGGGCGATCGGCGTCTGGGGCGCGGTGGTCGGCTTCAGCATGGCGCGTCGGCCCGCTGATCGGCGGCGTGCTGGTCGACTCGGTCGGCTGGCGGTCGATCTTCTGGATCAACGTGCCGGTCGGCATCGCCGCGATCGTGCTGGCGCGCCTGCTTCGTGCCCGAGTCGCAGTCGCCGCACGCCGCGCCGGATCGACCCGGTCGGCCAGGTGCTGGTGCTGGTGCTGCTGTCCCCCTGACGTACGGGATCATCGAAGGGCCGGCCCGCGGCTGGACCGTCGCCCGACATCGTCGGCTGCTTCACCGTCGCCGCGGCCGCGCTGGTCGGGCTCCTGGCCTACGAGCCGCGGCGCGAGGAGCCGCTGCTCGACCTGCGCTTCTTCCGCAGCGCGCCGTTCTCCGGAGCGACCGTGCATCGCGGTCTGCGCGTTCGGCGTCGCTCGCCGGTTTCCTCTTCCTCAACACGCTCTACCTGCAGGACGTCCGCGGCTACGACGCCGCTGCACGCCGGCCTCTACACGCTGCCGATGGCGCTGATGACGGTGATCTTCGCGCCGGTCTCCGGGCGGCTGGTCGGCGCCCGCGGCACCCGGCTGCCGCTGATCCTGGCCGGGAGCGGCGCTCACCCTGGGGCGTGCTGCCGCTGACCCGCCTGACCCCGGACACCCCGCTCGGCGGTCCTGGTGGCGTCGTACGTGCTGTTCGGGTTCGGGTTCGCCATGGTCAACGCGCCGATCACCAACACCGCCGTGTCCGGCATGCCCCGTTCGCAGGCCGGTGTGGCCGCCGCCGATCGCGTCGACCAGCCGCCAGGTCGGCGGCTCGCTCGGCGTCGCGGTGATCGGCGCCGCCGTGGTGTCCGGCGTGACACGGCGTCGATGGCCACCGGGCTTCGCCGAGGCCAGCCACACCGCCTGGTGGATCATGGCCGCCTGCGGCCTCGGCGTGCTCGGCCTCGGCCTGCTGACCACCGGCCGGTGGGCGCGGGCGACGGCGGAGCGGACGGCCGCGGCGATCGACCGGACGGCGCCGCCCGCGCCGGCCGTGGTCGGCACGAAACCGTGAAGCGCCGCACCGCCGTCGATCCTTACCGTGCAGAGCATGATGCACGAGACGATCGGACGGCGGTCCTTGCTGGCGGCCGCGGGGGCGGCGGCGGGCGCGGCGGTGCTGGGCGGCGCCGCCGGATGTGAGGCGGCCCGGCCGGCCGCGGCCACCGGCACCGGTGGCCAGGGCGGAGGCGGGGGGAGGGCGTCCGGCGCCGGGATCGACTACGCGGCGTTGCGGCGGGCGCTGACCGGACCGCTGCTGCGGCCCGGCGACTCGGGATACCCGGCCGCGGCCCGGCCGTTCAACGCCGCGCTCGGCCCGCGACGCCCGGCGGCGGTGGCGAAGGTGGCGTCGGCCGCCGACGTGGCCACCTGCATCCGGCGGGCCGGCGGGCACGGGGTGCCGCTGGCGGCGCGGTCCGGCGGGCACAGCTACGCCGGTTACAGCACCCCGGACGGCGGCGTGGTCGTGGACCTGTCCGGCCTGCGCTCGGTGTCGGTCGGGGCGGACGGCACGGCCACCGTCGGCGCCGGGGCCCGGCTGATCGACGTGTACGCGGGCCTGGCGGCGCACGGCCGCGCCGTTCCGGCCGGTTCGTGCGCGACCGTCGGGATCGGCGGCAGCACGCTGGGCGGTGGCATCGGGGTGCTGGCCCGGGCGTACGGGCTGACCTGTGATCATCTGCGGGCGGTGACCGTGGTCCTGGCCGACGGCAGCACCGTGACCGCGGACCCGAACCGCGACGCCGACCTGTTCTGGGCGCTGCGCGGCGGCGGTGGCGGGAACGGCGGCATCGTCACGTCGATGCGGTTCGCCACCGTCCCGGCGCCTCAGGTGACCGTGTTCCGGCTGGTGTTCCCGGCGGCCCGTACGGCTGCGGTGCTGCACGCGTGGTCGTCCTGGCTGGACGCTGCGCCGGACCGGCTGACCGCCCTGTGCGCGGTCACCGCCGGAGCCACGCCGGCGAACCGGATCTCCGGCACCTGGACCGGTTCGGTCGCCGGCCTCGCCGCGGCCCTGGCCGGCCTGATCGCCGCCGTCGGCGCCACGCCGACGAGTCGCACCCAGCACACGTACGACTACCTGACCGCGATGCAGTACTTCGCCGGCTGCCTGAACCAGCCGGTGAGCTCCTGCCGGACGGCGGCGCCGGAGCCGTTCCGGGCGGCGTCGCGGATGCTGGATCGGCCGCTGACCGCGGGCACGGCGGATCGGGTGGTGGCGCTGGCGGCCCGGCAACGGGGCATGACGCTGCTGTTCGACGCGCTGCGGGGCGCGGCCGGCCGGGTGGGCGCGGCCGAGACCGCGTTCGCGCACCGGTCGTCGTTCGCGTCGGTGCAGGTGTACAGCGGCAGCGCGGCCGGCGGCCCGGCGGTGCTGGCGGTGCAGGCGGCTCTGGCCCCGCTCACCGGTACCGGGGCGTACGTCAACTATCTGAACCCGGGCCAGAAGGACTGGGCCAGCGCGTACTACGGCGCCAACCTGGCCCGGCTGCGGCGGGTGATCGGCCACTACGACCCGTCGGGGATGTTCGCGTTCGCCCAGTCGGTCCGCCGCGCGTGACCGCAGCCGGAGGGGCAGCGGCGGTTCAGTGGTCCGGCCGGCCGGCGTGGCCTCACACGCCGGTCGGGTACGTCTCCGGCTCGAGCACGTCCACGGCGTTCGTGTGCAGCGGCCGGACCGCGGTCGTCTCGTCGAACCACAGCAGCGCGTCGTAGCGGTCGCCGAGCACGGTCGGCACGTAGTTGCCCCACTCCCGCTCCGGCCGGTAGACCACGCCCACGGCCCGCTGGGCGAGCTCGTCCACCAGCAGGTCGGGCCGCCGGTCGAACGGCGGCGCGACCAGCAGGGCCCGTGGCGGCACCGACTCGTGCAGGATGTCGTCGAGGGAACCCGGCCGGGCCGGTGGCAGCTCCATCACCTCGCCCGGCGCCCCCCAGCCACGCCCGGCCATCACCTGCCCGCGGGACGACCCGAAACCGACCAGCACCACGTCGTCCGTCCCGAACCGCTGCCGGGCGAGCTCGCCCAGGGTGACCTCGCCGTGCCGGGCCTGGTCGGTGGCCTGGGCGTCCCCGACATGCGTGTTGTGCGCCCAGACGACCGCCCGGGACCCGTCGCCGTAGTGGGTGAGCAGCCGGTCCAGTGTCTCGTCCATGTGCCGGTCGCGGACGTTCCACGACTCGGCGCCGCCGTGCACCAGGGCCCGGTAGTAGTGTTCCGCCCCGCTCACCACGGCAGCGTTCTGCCACGCCCCCAGGTCGTCGGCGGCGCGCATCGCGACCAGCAGCCGGACCACCTCGTTCTCGCAGGTCGCGGACACGAAGCGGGTGGCCCAGGCGTACGCGTGGGGATCCTCCTCGTACGGCTCGAAGCACCGGTACGCGGCCAGCGCGCCCGGCACCTGGTCCGGGTCGTGCTCGCGCAGCCAGACCAGGATCTCGCGCAGCGACTCCCACAGCGAGTACACGTCGAGCCCGTGGAAGCCGGCCCGGCGGCCGGGTTCCCGGGTGTCGTTGAACTCGCGGAGCCACCGGGGAAGTCGGCGACCTCCTCGTTCGCCCACATCCAGGTGGGCCAGCGGGAGAAGGCGAGCAGTGCGTCGCCCGGAGTGCCGGGGTGCCGCGCACCGCCCGGTCCACCCGGTCGCAGTCCGGCCAGTCCCCCTCGACCGCGACGAAGGAGAACCCGCGCTCCTCGATCAGCCGCCGGGTCACGGCCGCCCGCCAGGTGTAGAACTCGTGCGTGCCGTGGCTGGCCTCGCCCAGCATCACCACCCGGGCGTCGCCGATCCGGTCCAGCAGCGGTTCCAGGTCACCGGGATCGTTCAGATCGCGGGCCAGCGCCGCGGCCTCCTCGCCGTAACGTGCCATGGGGCCGCGCGTTCCCCACGTCGTTCCGGGGCAAACGTCAGACTTCACGTCGTACGGAGCCGGGGTCAGGCCCCGGAGTCGAGCCACAGTCGCGGTTTTGTCCAAGCCGCCGGGGGGTCACGCAGGTCACACTGATCGGTATGAGCCCGACCTCGATCTACGACGCCGCCGGCGGCGCGCCCGCGATGCTGGCCCTGGCCGCCGACTTCCATCGGCGCTGCCTCGCCGACGACATCCTCGAACACCCGTTCTCGCACGGGGTCAACCCGGACCACGTGCCGCACCTGGCCCAGTACTGGGGTGCGGTGCTGGGCGGACCGCCGGCGTACGCCCCCGGCCACTCCCACATGCTCGAGATCCACGCCCACCAGGGAATGCAGCCGTCGCTCGGTGACCGGTTCGTCGAGGTGTTCGACGCGGCGGTGGTGGCCACGCTGCCGCCCGACGAGGAACTGCGGCGGGCCCTGCACGACTACATGCGCTGGGCGACGGACGAGGTCATGGTGTACGACCCGCCGGGCGCGGTCGTGCCGGCGGCCGCGCCGATGCCTCGCTGGGGTTACTCCGGGCTCGAGCCCACATCTCGAGGGTAGGCGCCGGCCGGTCGTCCGGGGGGAGACAGCCGAGCGCGTCGAACTTGTCCCGGCTCGCGATCATCGTCGCGGGTCGCGCCGGATCCGGGCCACCGAAATACGCTGGGACGATGGAGATCCGCCGGCTCAAGGTCTGCCTCAACGGCGGCCGTACGCCCGACCGGCACCCGGCCGTGCCGGTGACGCCGCCGCAGCTGGCCGCGGCCGCCCGGGCCGCGGTGGACGCCGGCGCCGAGGCGGTCCACGTGCACCCGCGCGACGCCGGTGGCCGCGAGTCGCTGGTCGCGGCGGACGTCGGCGCGGCCGTACGGGCCATCCGGGCGTCCTGCCCCGGCGTGCCGGTCGGGGTGACCACCGGCCTGTGGATCACCGGCGGCGACGTGCGGCAGCGCTTCACCGAGGTCGGCTGGTGGGCTTCCCTTCCGCCGTCGGACCGCCCGGACTTCGCGTCGGTCAACGTGTCCGAGGAGGGCTACGCGGCCCTGGTGTCGCTGCTGGCGTCGGCCGGGATCGGCGCCGAGGCGGGCGTGTGGTCGGTCGAGGACGCGGCGCGCGCCGGTTCGGTGCCTCTGTCGCGGGTCCTGGTCGAGATCATCGACACCCCGGCCGTACGGGCGGTACCGGCGGCCGACGCGATCCTGGCCCGGCTGGATGCGGCCGGCGTGCGAGCCCCGCGTCTGCTGCACGGCGAAGAGGAGGCCTGCTGGCCAATGGTCGCCCACGCCGGCCGCCTCGGCCTGCCCACCCGGATCGGTCTCGAGGACACCCTGGTCACCCCGGACGGCTCCCCCGCGGCCGACAACGCGGCCCTGGTTCGCGCGGCCCTGCTTCGCGCGGCCTGGTTCGCGCGGCCCTGGCCCGCGCCGCCGCTGGCCCGGCGGCACCGCGATGAGCGGCGGCCGCAGCCGGACCCGGCCGTCTACCGCCGGATGCGGAACCCCAGATGAGTCGCCGCCGGAGTCGCCCGCACGGAGGTGCGTTCCAGGGCGATCGCCGAGTCCAGGGGGCCGAACAGCGGCGTGCCCCCGCCGAGCAGGAGCGGGACCACGTGCACCCGGATCTCGTCGACCAGGCCGAGCGGAAGTGCCTGCTGCATGACGGTCGCGCCGAACAGCTGCACCACCTTGCCGTCCGCGACCTGCTTGGCCTGCTCGATCGCGCCGGCCACCCCGCCGGTGACGAACGTGAACACCGCCGGGTACGACGTGGCCGGCTGGTGGTGGGTGACGACGAAGCACGGCGTGTCCCCCATCGGGCCACCGCCGCCCCAGCCGCCGTCGCCCTCGTTCTTGTCGAACGACGTCCGTCCCATCACGATCGCGCCGGTGCCGTCGACCGCCTCCGTCAGGATGGCCCGGTCCTCGTCGGTGACGCCTCCCCGAACCAGTCGTGCAGCGAGCCGGCGCCGTCGCCGAACGGGTTGCCGCGGCTGCCGTTCGGGCCGGTCACGTACCCGTCGAACGACATGGACATGTCACAGATCACCGACGTCATGGCTGTCTCCTTATCCGGTCTTCTCCTCTGACAGACCGGAGACAGCCGTCATTCTCATCGGTCGCCGGTGACCGGGCGGGCGGCCAGGATGCAGGTGTCGTCGTCCGGGTTGGCCTGGCGCAGGCGGTCCAGCAGTCTGGGCAGGGGCTTGCGGGGCGACGACGCCACCGCCGTCGTCCATCGCGGCGATCACCGCCCCACGCCGTCGTCGAAGCCGTGCCGGCGGTGCTCGACCAGGCCGTCGGTGTACAGCAGCAGCAGGTCGCCGCAGCCGATGTCCAGGGTGGCGGTGGCGTAGCGGGCGTCGTCGACCACACCCAGCATCGGTCCGGGCGGCCGGCCCAGCGGCGCGTGCGGCCGGCCCGGCAGAGCAGCGGCGGCGGGTGGCCGGCCTGAGCCCAGGTCAGGTCGCCTGATCGTACGGGTCGAACCGGGCGACCACCGCGGTCGCCGCCAGCTCCGGCTGTCTCCTGCTCGAGATCGCAGGTGAGCCGGTTGAGGTGGCCGAGCAGCAGGCCGGGGTCAGCCGTGGTGGTGACGGCGAGCGCGCGCAGCGCGTACCGCAGCTGGGCCATCGTGGTCGCGGCGCGGGTGCCGTGCCCGGCCACGTCGCCGACGGCCAGCAGCACCGACCCGTCGCGCAGCTGCGCCGCGTGGTACCAGTCGCCGCCGACCAGGCTCTCCTGCTCGGCCGGCAGGTAGCGCAGCGCGACCTTGACAGGCCGGGCAGCTCGATCGGGCCGACCGGCATGCGGCAGGATCGATCTCCTGCAGCTCGGCCGGCCATCTCGTGCTCGGCCGCCAGCGACCGGACGCTGCTCGGCCAGCTGCCGTTCCACCTCGGCCAGCCGGCGGGCCGCCTCCTCGCGGGCGGTGACGTCCTGCACGATGCCGTAGACCCGCAGCGGGTGCCCGGCCGCGTCCCGGACCGCGTCGGCCACCGTCGCAGGTGCTTGACCCGGCCGCCGATCCGTACGCGCGTGGTCAGGTCGACGCGCTCGTGCCGTTCGAACGCGTCCAGCGCAGCCGCCCGCAACGGCTGGTCCTCGGACATCTCCAGCTCCTCGGCGGCGGCCGGTCCCAGCGGCCCGAGTGCCGGGTCCCGCTCGTAGATCCGGTACAGCTGCTCGGACCAGTGCACCTCCCCGCTGACCAGGTCCCACTCGCCCCAGCCGAGGTTGCCCAGCTGCTCGGTGGCCGCGATGCGCTCGGTCAGGCCACCCGCCTGGTCGTCCCGGGTCCAGCCGGCCAGCAGGCTCGGGCCGAGACGATTCAGCCGGGCGGTGAGCGTCACCGGGCCGACGTCCGAAGGACCGACCTCGAACGGGCCGAGCTCGGCCGGCACGCCGGTGTCGAGCACCTGCTGGTAAACGGCCCAGCGGTCGCCGTCCGCGGCCACCGGGAACTCGCTCAACCGGACGCCGATCAGCCCGGCCCCGCGGCGGCCGTCGGGGGCGACCGCTTCCGGGCTGACCGCCGCGTACTCCAGGTCGATCAGCGCGCCGGTGTCGTCGCGGACCGCGGTGAACAACGCGACCGCCCCGGCATCACGTCCAGCACCCGCTGGACCATCGCCACCCACGGCTCGAACTTGCGCACCTCCGACCCGGCCGGCCGGCGGCAGGGGCAGGTCGGGCAGCCACGCGTCGGGCGGCCGGCGCGGGCTGATCACGCCTTCGGCACGTGTCGAGCGCCCGGATCACGTCGGCGGCCACCTCCGCGACGTCCCGGGCCTGCTCCGCCGCCATGCGCAGCAGGTGCCGATGGGCCTCGGCCAGGCGGCACCCGGCCCGTCCGGCCAGCAGGCCGATGGCCCGGTCGATCGCCGTGCGCGCGGGGTCGCCGCGGCGCCGCGGTGCAGCGGCTTCCGCGCAGACTTCCGGTCGCTTCCGGGTACGCCCGCCGGTCGGTCAAATCCCCGCACCTCCCGTACGGCGCCGTCAGTTCCCGCTGTAGGAGCATGGCGGTTGACCGGCCGGCGACGTCACACAGGTCGACCCGGACGGGTGTGGCCGGGGTCAGATCTCGAAGAGACCGCGCATGGCCTCGGTCAGCCGGGCCATGCTGGCGCCGGTGACCATGCCGATCCGCTCGGCGCCGACCTCGGCGGGCAGCCGGCGCATCCGGTTCACCACGACGACCCCGGTGATCGGGTCCTGCTCGGTGAGAGCGACCGCGTACGGCGGCAGTTCGGTCGCGCCGCGCTGGCGGACGATCGGGGCGCAGAACGGGGAGGCGTTGCCGCGTTCGTTGTAGCTGTCGGCGGACAGCACGAGCACCCGGTAGCGCAGATCGGTGCGGTTGCCGATGGTCCAGATCTCGCCGCGCTTCATCACACGATTCCGGTCATCGCACAATTCCGGCGGCCATGACGACGAGCCTACCGCCGGGCCGATCTTCGCCCACGCCCGGCGGCCGGGTCGGCCGGACGGCGACCGTTCGCCGGCGGGTCGCCCGGCGCCGTGGCGGACGACCGGACAACAGTCTCATCGGGTGGGCTCGGTCGAACCGGCGAAGGAGTAGACACGTAAGAATGAGGAGGCGTGCGGATCATCGGCGGCGAGGAAGGACTTGGCCAACATGAGCGAGAAGGCACAGATCGGGGTCACCGGCCTGGCGGTGATGGGGCGCAACCTGGCGCGCAACTTCGCCCGGCACGGGCACACGGTGGCGCTGCACAACCGCACCTACGCGCCGGACCGAGGAGCTGTCGAGGAGTTCGGCTCGAGGGCACTTCCTGCCCGCGGAGAGCGGCGAGGAGTTCGTGGCCAGCCTGGAACGCCCGCGCCGCGTGGTGATCATGGTGAAGGCGGGACCGGCCCGACCGACGCCGTGATCGACGAGTTCGCGCCGCTGCTGGAAGCCGGCGACATGCTCATCGACGCCGGCAACGCGCACTTCCTGGACACCCGGCGGCGGGAGGCGGCGCTGCGCGAGCAGGGACTGCACTTCGTCGGCACCGGCGTGTCCGGCGGCGAGGAGGGCGCGCTGCACGGCCCGAGCATCATGCCCGGCGGTTCGACCGGAGTCGTACGAGTCGCTCGGCCCGCTGCTGGAGGACATCGCGGCCAAGGCCGACGACGGCGAGACCGTGCTGCGTGCACGTCGGCCCGGACGGCGCCGGCCACTTCGTCAAGATGGTGCACAACGGCATCGAGTACGCCGACATGCAGCTCATCGCCGAGGCGTACGACCTGCTGCGCCAGGTCGGCGGCCACTCGCCGGCCGAGATCGCGGACATCTTCACGGGGCTGGAACGAAGGCCGGCTGGGTTCGTACCTGATCGAGATCACCGCCGAGGTGCTGCGCAGACCGACGCCGGAGACCGGCGAAGCCGTTCGTCGACGTCGTGCTCGACCAGGCCGAGCAGAAGGGCACCGGCCGGTGGACCGTGCAGTCCGCGCTCGACCTCGGCGTGCCGGTCAGCGGCATCGCCGAGTCGGTGTTCGCCCGGGCGCTGTCCGGCGGCGCCGACGTGCGCCAGGCGGCGGCCGACGCCGGGCTGCCCGGGCCGTCGGCGCAGGGCCGTGGCGCAGGCCGGACAGACCTGCAGGCCGACGTCGAGCAGGCGCTGTTCGCCTCCAAGATCGTCGCGTACGCGCAGGGCTTCCAGCAGATCCAGGCGGCCAGCAAGGAGTACGACTGGGACGATCGACCCGGGCGCGATGGCCAAGATCTGGCGGGCCGGCTGCATCATCCGGGCCAAGTTCCTGGACTACATCAAGCAGGCGTACGACAAGTCGCCCGAGCTGGCCACGCTGCTGGTCGACGACTACTTCCTGGACGCGGTGGGCGGCGCCCAGGACGCGCTGGCGCCGGGTGGTGGCCGACCGCGGCCCGCAGGGCATCCCGGCGCCCGGGTTCTCGTCGGCGCTGGCCTACTACGACGGTCTGCGGGCCAAGCGGCTGCCGGCCGCGCTGATCCAGGGCCAGCGCGACTTCTTCGGCGCGCACACCTACCGCCGGTCGACAAGGACGGCACGTTCCACATCCTGTGGGCCACCGAGGACCGCAAGGAAGTTCAGCCTGACGCACGCCCACAGCCGCCCGCCATCGCCCGACGATCGGCGCCGGCCCGCCGCGGTCGTCAGGCGATGGCGGCGGATCCGAGCCGGGCCGGCGTCGCCGCCGGTTCCGTCGTCCGCATCGATCTTGCGCCACCTCGGCCGCAGGCAGCGGCCGGGCCATGTGGTAAGCCCTGACCCGAGCCGGTAACCCATGCTGCCGCAGGCGCTCCGCCTGGGCGGCTCGCTCTCGATGCCCTCGGCCACGGCCTTCAGCTGCAGATTCTCGGCCAGCTGGGCAACGGCGGCGGCCACCGCCAGCCGGCCCTTGTCCTCGCCGTCGCAGATGCCGTCGACGAACGACTTGTCCAGCTTCAGCACGTCCACCGGGAACGCCCGCAGCAGGCTCAGCGACGACTGGCCGGTGCCGAAGTCGTCCAGCGCCAGCCGGACGCCCATCTCGTGCAGCGCCTCCAGCGTCTCGCGCACCTGCCGGCCGTCCAGCACCGACGACTCGGTCACCTCGAGGACCAGAGTTCCGGGGACAGCCCGGTCGTCGCCGAGCACCGCCGGCCACCTCGTCGACGAACCGGCCTCGCGCAGCTGCCGGACGGCCACGTTGACGTTGATCGCTCCGATCGCGGCGTCGCCGAGCTCGGCCTGCCAGCGGGCCAGCTGCTCGCAGGCCTCGCGCAGGACCCACGAGCCGAGCGGCACGATCAGGCCGGACCGTTCGGCCACCGGGATGAAATCGCCCGGCGAGACCAGCCCGCGGACCGGGTGGTTCCAGCGGACCAGCGCCTCGGCGCCGGCGATCCGGCCGGTCGTCGAGGTCGAACACGGGCTGGTAGAGCAGGTGCAGTTCGTGCCGGATGATGGCGTTGTGCAGTTCGCTGCCGAGCCGGGCGTGGTTGACCACCTCCTGGCGCATCCGCGGCTCGAACCGGGTCCAGGCGGCCTTGCCCGCCGCCTTGGCCGCGTACATCGCGATGTCGGCGTTGCGCAGCACCTCGTCGGCGCTGTCGCCCGGCCCGGCCAGCGCGACCCCGACGCTGGCGTTGACCAGCAGCTGTTGCTCGCCGACCTTGAACGGCACCGACAGCTCGCGGCAGGATCCGCGCCGCCGCCTCCTCGGCCAGGTCCACGTCGTCGATGTCGAGCAGCACCGCGAACTCGTCGCCGCCGAGCCGGGCGGGCAGCGTCGGCAGGACCGCGCTGTGCGCCCGCAGCCGCTGCGCGACCTCGTACAGCAGCTGGTCGCCGACGGCGTGGCCCATGGTGTCGTTGACCGTCTTGAAGTCGTCGATGTCGATCAGCAGCACGCCGGCCGGCCGGTGCGCGTCCAGGCGTTCGGCCAGGATCGTGCCGAACCGGGTCCGGTTGGCCAGCCCGGTCAGCGGGTCGGTCATCGCCAGGTGCTCCAGCTCGGCCTGCTGGACGCTGGATGCCGCGCAGCAGCCGGCCTGTTCTCCCGCAGCCCGAGCAGCTGACGCAGCACCACGAAGCCGGCGATCAGCACCGCGCCGATGATCACGCCGCGCTGGTGCCAGTTCATCTGCCGGGCCGACACGCTGACCACCAGGCACGGCCGTGGCGGCGACGGCGAGGAACGGCAGCAGGTTGAACAGATTCCGCCCGGGCGGCGCGACCGGCTCGGCGGCCGGGTGTTCGAGGACCCGCAGCTGCCGGTACGCGCCGGCGGCGATGGCCAGCCCGACGAGGGGAACGGCCAGCACGGACAGCGCCAGCCGGGCCTCCGGCGTGCCGGCGATGATCAGCGCGGCCGCGGCCGTCCCGGTGAGCGGGGCCATGGCCAGGATGCGCAGGGCGAGGGGGTCGACCGGGCCGCCCGGGGTCATCGCCGCGCGGCCGATCACCACGGCCGCCACGCAGTCCGGACACGCCCACGGTGGCGGTCGCGCCGATCGTCGTTCCGCTGGCGCCGGCCGGGGCCAGGTCGGCCACCACGTACCAGAAGATCAGCGCGCCGGCCACGGCCACCGTGGCACCGTCCAGGAGCAGCCGGGCCCAGGCGAGAGCGGACCGGCGGCCCAGCGGCAGGTGCAGGAAGCCGAGCATAGCCATAACCACGCCCGCCACCAGCGGCACGGCGACGTAGAGGGTGATGCCGGGGTCGTTGTTGGCCTGGTACACCGTGGCCAACGCGGAGATCAGCAGGCACACGGCGGACTGGGAGAACCGGCGCCAGAAGCCGCGGACCGGCCGCGTCACCACGATCTTCGACCCGATCCGGTGGCAGGCGTACGCGGCCGCGGCCGACGCCACCGGCCCGCCGGCGTAGGCGTACCGCAGGGAGGTCGGCGGAATACCGCCACCAGCCACACCACCACGCCGAGCGCGGCGGCGGCCGCGGCCAGGACGGGCAGCACGTCCCGCAGGCCGTGACCGGCGGGTGCGGCGCAGGTCCCGTCCGTTCACTCACCTCCGATTCGGCGATCCTCGGGAAAATCTGAGTGATCAGCCGTTCAAGGCGGCCGAGACGACCGCCCGCGCCTCCTCCTGGATGGTCGCCAGGTGGTCCGGTCCGCGGAACGACTCGGCGTAGATCTTGTAGACGTCCTCGGTGCCGGACGGGCGGGCGGCGAACCACCCGCTCTCGGTGACCACCTTCAGGCCGCCGATCGGGGCGTCGTTGCCGGGGGCGGTGGTGAGGACGGCGGTGATCGGCTCGCCGTCCAGCTCCTTCGCCGTGACCTGCTCGGGCGACAGCTTGGCCAGCACGGCCTTCTCCTCGCGGGTGGCCGGCGCGTCGATCCGGGCGTACGCCGGGCTCGCCGAACTTCGCGGTCAGGTCAGCGTAGTGCTCGCTCGGGCGTGCGGCCGGTGGTCGCCAGGATCTCCGAGGCCAGCAGGTCGAGCAGGAGGCCGTCCTTGTCGGTGCTCCACGGGCTCCCGTCGAGGCGCAGGAACGAGCCGCCGGCGCTCTCCTCGCCGCCGAACGCCGACCGAGCCGTCGAGCAGGCCGGACACGAACCACTTGAACCCGACCGGGACCTCGTACAGGGTGCGGCCCAGGTCGGCGGCGACCCGGTCGATCATCGACGACGACACCAGCGTCTTGCCGATGGCGGCGCTCGCGGGCCAGCCGGTGCGGGTGGTGAACAGGTAGTTGATCGCCACCGCGAGGTAGTGGTTGGGGTTCATCAGGCCGGCGTCGGGGGTGACGATGCCGTGCCGGTCGGCGTCGGCGTCGTTGCCGGTGGCCAGCTGGAAGCGGTCCTTCTGGGCGATCAGCGAGGCCATCGCGTACGGCGAGGAGCAGTCCATCCGGATCTTGCCGTCCCAGTCCAGCGTCATGAACCCGAAGGTCGGGTCGACGCGGGGGTTGACCACGGTCAGGTCCAGGCCGTACCGCTCGGCGATGGCGCCCCAGTAGGCGACGCTGGCGCCGCCGAGCGGGTCGGCCCCGATCCGCACCCCGGCGTCGCGGATGGCGGCCATGTCGATCGCCCGGCCCAGGTCGTCGACGTACGCGGCCAGGTAGTCGTACCCGGAGACGAGTTCCGACGCCCGGGCCGCGGCCGCCGCCACCCGGCGCACGCCGGACAGGCCGTCGGCGATCAGCGCGTTGGCGCGGTCCTGGATCCACTTGGTGGCGTTGGTGTCGGCCGGGCCGCCGTCGGGCGGGTTGTACTTGAAGCCGCCGTCGTCCGGCGGGTTGTGCGACTGGGCGTGACGACCACGCCGTCGGCCAGCCCGGACGTACGGCCGCGGTTGAAGGTCAGGATGGCGTGCGAGACCGCCGGGGTCGGGGTGTACGCGTCCCGGCTGTCGATCAGCACGGTGACGTCGTTGGCCGCGAACACCTCGAGGGCGGTCACCATGGCCGGCTCGCTCAGCGCGTGCGTGTCCCGGCCCATGAACAGCGGCCCGTCGGTGCCCTGCTCCCGGCGGTACTCGACGATGGCCTGGCTGGTGGCGGCGATGTGGTCTTCGTTGAACGCGGTCCGCAGGCTGGAGCCGCGGTGGCCGGAAGTGCCGAACGCGACGCGCTCCGCCACCACCGAGGGATCGGGGTGTTCGGTGTAGTAGCGCGACACCACCCGGGGGACGTCGATCAGATCGCTGGGCTTCGGCGGGCGTGCCGGCGCGGGGGTTCACGGACATCGGTGGCCTCCTGAGGTCTCTGCCGGGATCGTATCGTCGGGCCCGGACCGGGGCACGGCTTGAACCTTTCCGGTCCGTGATCCGAACTATCCGTCGTGACCCGCCGTGCGCTGCTGCGCGCCCTGCTCGTGGTCGGGGCCGGGCTGGCCGCCCTGGTCAGCCCCGCGTCGCCGGCGTCGGCGCACGCCGGGCTGCTGGGCTCGACGCCGGCCCCGGGCAGCGTCGTCGGCGCCTCCCCGGCCGAGGTTGTGATCACTTTCAGCGAGGCTGTCACGCCGGTCCCGGGCCGGGTCACCGTCCTCGCGCCGGACGGCCAGCGGATCTCCGGCACGCCGGCGGTGAGCGGTTCCGAGCTGCGCATCCCGGTCCACCGGGCCGACCATCCGCTCGGCACGTACCTGGTCAGCTACCGGGTGATCTCGGCCGACACCCACCCGGTGGGCGGCGGCCTGACGTTCTCGGTCGGCGCGCCGTCGGCCACCCCGGCCGCGGTCACCCGCGATGCCGTCCGGCCGTCGGTGGCCGTCGCCGTGCCCATCGCCCGCGGCCTCGGGTACGCCGGGCTGGTGTTCTCCGTCGGGCCGGCGCTGTTCCTGGCGGTGCTGTGGCCGCGGCGCCGCTCCCGGGCGGGCGCGACCCGCCTGGTTCACGCGGGTCTCGGGCTGACCGGATTCGCCACCCTGTGCGCGCTGTGGCTGCAGGCGCCGAACGCCGCCGGCGCCCAGGTCTGGGACGTGTCGGCCACCGAGCTCGGGCAGGTGCTGTCCGGCCCGTACGGCCTGATCCTCACCGCCCGGCTGGCGTTGCTGGGCATCGTCGCCGGGCTGATCGGGCCGATCCTGCGCGGCACCGCCGGTCCGGTCCGGATGGTGAGTGTGCTGGTGCCGGCCGTGGCCGGGCTGACCACCTGGCCGCTCACCGGGCACGCCGTCGCGTCGCCGCTGGCCCCGGCGATCGTGGCCGCCGACGTGGTGCACCTGGCGGCCATGGCGGTGTGGCTGGGCGGCCTGGCCACGCTGTCGATCTTCCTGCTGCGCGGCACCCCGCCCCGGGTGCTCGGGGTGATCCTGCCCGCCTGGTCGCGGTGGGCCGCCATCGCCGTGGTGTGGCTGGTCGGCGCGGGCGCGGTGCAGGCGGTGGTCCAGGTCGGGTCGGTCGGCGCGCTGTGGCGGACGTCGTACGGGAAGCTCGTGCTGGCCAAGGTCGCGGTGCTGGTGGTGACGCTGAGCGCGGCCTGGTTCGCCCGCCGGCTGGTCCAGCGGGCGCAGGTGCCGGCGGACGGACCCCGGCGGTTGCGCCGCACGGTCGGGATCGAGGTGGTGGCGACCACGGTGATCCTGGCCGTCAGCGCCGTGCTGGTGCAGGTCAACCCCGGGCGCAGCGCCCTGGTGGATCGGCCCGCGGCAACCGACGAGGGCGTGTCCCGCACGCTCAGCAGCAAGCTCTACACGCTGCAGGTCAACATCTATCCGGTGCAGCTCGGCGAGAACAACACCGTGCACGCCTTCGTCTACACCCCGGCCGGGGCGCCGCTGGCCGCCGACCAGTGGACCATCTCATCGCGGCTGCTCGGGCGCAATCTGGAACCGGTGTCGGAGCCGCTGCTGCCACTGATCCCGAAGAACCACGCCGCCGGCGCGGTCACCTTTCCCTTCCCCGGGACGTACGAGCTGACGTTCACCGTCCGTACCACCGACATCGACGAGGCCACCGTGACCACGACGATCCAGGTGCCACAGGTTCCGTCCAGCCGCTGACGGGGCAGAGAAGGAACCATGCATGTGTCCGTTCTCGGCAACCCGGACGGCTCGGTGGTGGTCCTGGTGCGCGGCAACCTCGACATCGACAGTGCCACCGTGCTCACCACCACGCTGGACCGGATGCTCGAACGGCCGATGCCCCGGGTCGTGGTCGACCTGTCCGGCATCGAGTTCTGCGACTCCACCGGGCTGAGCGCCTTCGTGGTCGGGCACAATCGGGCGGCCGCGGCCGGCGGCTGGCTCCGCCTGGCCGCGCCCAGTGCCTGGATGGCGCAGTTGCTCGACACGGTGGGGCTGACCGGGCGCCTCGGCATCTACCCGGGGGTGGCCGAAGCTTTGGCCGCCCCGGTCCGGAACAGCTGAAGCCAGGTCCGCCGGAGTGGCTCGAGGATGGCGCCGATCACGGTGGTCCGGTCGGCCACGCCGACCAGCGGGCGGCCGGGCGCACCAGCAGGATCACGGTGCGGCCCGCCCGCGGTTAGTCTTCCCGGCGTGCTGATTCTGCTGCCGCCCTCGGAGGGCAAGGTCGCGCCGGCCGCCGGTGACCCGGTCGACCCGGCCGCGCTCGTGCTGCCCGCACTGGCCCCGGCGCGGCGCCGGGTGCTGCGCGCGCTGACCGCCATGTGCGGCCGGACCAGCGTCCGGAGCGTCACGGCGTCGATGGCCGCGCTCGGCCTGAGCGAGGGGCAGCGCGACGAGATCGGGCGCAACGCCGGGCTGGGGACCGCGCCCGCCGGGCCGGCGGCCGGGGTCTACCGCGGGGTGCTGTACGAGGCGCTGGACGCGGCGACGCTGCCGCCCGCGGCCCGGGCCTGGCTGGACGAGCGGGCGCTGGTGTTCTCGGCGTTGTGGGGTGTGGTGCGGCTGACCGACCGAATTCCCGCGTACCGCTGCGCCGCCGGGGTGGCCCTGCCGGGGCTGGGCGGGCTGACGCCGTACTGGCGCAAGGTTCTGACGCCGGCACTCGCGCGCCTGGCCGGCGACGGTCTGGTGCTGGACCTGCGATCCGGCGCGTACGCGGCGATGTGGACCCCGGGCGGGACGACGGCCGCGGTCCGCGTCCTGCATGAGCGGACCGCCGCCGGGATCACCACCCGCTCGGTGGTCAGCCACTTCAACAATGCGACCAAGGGACGGATCGTCCGGGCACTGGCCGAGGCCGGCGCCCGGCCGTCATCCGTGGCCGAGCTGTCCACCGCGTTGCGCGACCTGAAGTACACCGTCGAGGAAACACCCGGCCGGCTCGACGTGGTGGTCGCCGAGCTCTGACCTGCCGCGCGGCCAGGCCCGAACGTACTGCGCGGCCAGGCCTACTGCGCGGCCAGGATGTCGACCACGAAGCGGAGGTCGCCGGCCGGGGCGCCCTGCTGCTGCGGCTGGTCGCCGTAGGCCAGCGCGGCCGGGATGTCGAGCTGCACGCGGCTGCCCACCGGCACCCCGGTGATGCCCTGGTCGAAGCCGGGGATGAGCTGGCCCACCTTCAGCGGCACGGGCTGGCCCTGGTCCCAGGTGGCCTGGACGACCTTGCCGTCGGCGTAGGTGGCCAGCACGTAGTTGGTGAGGATGGTCTGCCCGGTGGCGACCTTCGGCCCGGTGCCGGTGACCAGCGACGTGACCTTCAGCTTGGACAGGCGCTTGGTGCCGCCGGCCTTGATGACGGGCCGCTTGGCCAGCGCGGCCGGCGTCTTCACGTCCGACGGGGTGCTCGGCTGCGGCGCCGCGGCCGGGTCCGACGGGTCGGGGGCCGCGGTCGGTTCCGGCGCCGCGGTGGCCGCCACCGGGGCCGGCGCGGCCGTCGTCTTCGCCGGGTCCTTGCCGCCGACCTGGACGATGATGAACACGACGACCAGCACGACGATCACACCGAATCCGGCGATCGCCCCGGCCACCGCCTGGCGTCGCCGCCGCGCGTCGGCTCGCTGCTGGTCAGTCATGGAGCTGCTCAGTCATGAAGCTGGTCAGTCATCGAAGGGTCGCTCCTGTTCACGGGTCCGGAAAGCTCCGCGCATACCGTACTCGCAACCTCGTCCGGACCGGCGCAGGCCTCCCCCGAACCGCCGGGGTATCGATCAACCGTACGGACTGTTACCCGCTCCCCGCTGGATCGTCACAGTTCGAAGTGCGATTGTGGAACCCCCACAGCACGTACCACGGCGGACGCCCACCGCCGGCCCGACAACTTCAAGACTCGGCTCACCGTGCCCGGCCGCCACCGTGCCGGCTGGTGGATGCCCGAGAGAACTCGACCGGGGAGGGTCGGTTGCCGGACCACGAGTCCAGGGGTACTCCGGGGGGGACGGAGGTCGATCCGCCGTACCCGGTGGTGTCACCCCGGCCGCGAACCAGCTACGGCTTCCGTACGGCCGGACGCCGCGGCGCCGCCGTACCGCCCGAGCTTCTCCAGCCGACCCGGCGCCGGCTGTCCGAGTTCGCCATGCCCGCCGTCGTCATCCTGGCCGGCGTGCTGGTGGTGGTCGCGTTCGGTTTCATCATCAACCGGGCGACCCACCACGACGACGACCCGGCGGCGACCGCCCTGGCGCCGCCGATCCTGGCCACCGGCCTGCCGCCGACCGACCAGGCTGTCATCCCGCTGCCCAGCGCGTCACCCTCGGCCACACCGTCCGTGTCGGCTCCCGCCACCTCGAAACCGCCGGCCCGCAAGGCGCCGCCGCCCGACGTCGGCTCCCTCAAGGTGGTCCGGGCCGGAATCGCGTCCACCGTCAACCTGACGGCCGAGGGCACCCGCGACTGGGTGCACTGGGGCGAGCAGAGCACCTTCTCGCTGGAACGGGACAAGAACGGCAACTTCCAGATCCTCGAAGGCGCACCGACCGCGCCGCGCTTCCGGCACGCGCTGAGCCCGCAACGGTTCTCCTGGACCGGGGGCAGTCCGGTGGATCATTCGGACGGCACCCCGACCGGCATCCGCACGTGCGGGAAGGGCAACGGCTTCACCATCTCCACCCCGGCCACCACCGGCACCCGCACCCTCCGCCTGTACATCGGCGTGCTGGCCGCCCGGGGCAAGCTCGACGCCAGGCTGTCCACCGGGGGCGGCAGCGCCTCGGGGACGCTGGAGTACCGCGGGGAACTCGCTCGCGACGGCGGTTTTCGTCGTCACTTACCGGGCACCGAGGGACGGCAAGCTCAACCTCGACTGGGTCACCGACGCCGCGTTCGGCTCCGGCTGCGGTGGGGTGGCCCTGGAGGCCGCGACCCTGCGGTGAGATCCTGCGGTGAGACTCTGCGGTGAACGGCGGTCGCGCCGGCCGCCGGTTGTGGTGTGCTCGGTCAGTGATGTGCTCGGCGTGCTCCGTCCGGAGGGGGAGTCGAAGTGTTCGCCGCCTGGGGTTCGTGGGTGGCCCGGCTGCGCTGGCCGGTGTTCGCGGTCACGCTGATCGGGGTGCTGGCCGGCGGGGTGTGGGGTCTCGGGGTGTTCGGCCACCTGTCCGAGGGGGGCTACACCGACCCGGCCAGCGAATCGGCGCGGGCCGCCGACCTCGTGCAGTCGCGTCTGGGCGGGCAGGCCGGCGACGTCGTGGTCATCTACACGCCGCTGCGCGAATCCATCGACGACGCGGTGCTGTCCCAACGTGCCGAGAACATGATCGCCGCGCTCCCGGCGGACAAGGTCAGCCACGTCCAGTCGTACTGGCCGGGCAAGACCGTGCAGTACGCGTCCGCGGACAAGTCCAAGGCGGTCGCCGTGTTGACGCTGACCGCCACCGACGATGCGGGCAAGCTGTCCGACTTCCGCGCCATCCGGGACAAGCTGGACATCGAGGGGACCAGCCGCCAGATCGCCGGCGGCTCCCCGCTGGCCGACGCGTCCGCCACCCAGTCGACCCGCGACCTGGGCCGGGCCGAGGCCGTCTCGCTGCCGATCGTGCTGGTCCTGCTGCTGCTGATCTTCGGATCCCTGGTCGCGGCGGCGCTGCCGGTGCTGGTCGGTGGCTGCGCGGTGCTGGGGTCGCTGGGCATCCTGCACCTGATCGGTGAGCACCACGATGTCAACTCGTTCGCGGTCAACGTGGCCAGCCTGCTGGGACTGGGCATGGCCATCGACTACGGGTTGTTCATGGTGGGCCGGTTCCGCGAGGAACAGAACTTCGGCCGCACACCCGCCGATGCCGTCCGCCGGACCGTGGCCACCGCCGGGCGGACGGTCGCCTTCTCGGCGACGCTGCTGATGATCGCGCTGGCCGGGCTGCTGCTGTTCCCGCAGGGGTTCCTGAAGTCCCTGGCGTACGGCGGGCTGGCCGCGGTCGGGCTGGCCGCGTTGCTGTCGCTGACGCTGCTGCCCGCCGTGCTGTCGTTGCTCGGGCCGCGGGTGGACAGATTGCCCGTACGGCTGCGGAAGCCCCGCCCCCGCCGTACGGCCGGCACCGGCTGGACCCGCCTGTCGCACGTCGTGCTGAAGGTTCCGATCCTGATCGCGTTGCCGATCGTGGCCGGGCTGCTGGTGCTCGCCCTGCCGATCACGCACGTGCGCTTCGGCGAGAACGACGAGCGGCAGCTGCCCGCCGGCGCCCCCGCCCGGGTGGCGGTCGAGACCCTGAAGGCCGACTTTCCGGCGCTCAGCAGCGTCGGCGTGCAGGTGGTGCTGCAGGGCGCGGACGGCCGGGCGCCGGACGCCGGGGCGACGATCGCGGCCGTCCAGCGCGTGCCCGGCATCACCGGCGTCGCCATCACCGGCTCCGGCCGGGACGTCGTGGTGCTGACCGCCACGCTGGCCGGAAAGGATCCGTTCAGCACGCCCGCCCGCGACGCCGTACGCGACGTCCGGGCGCTGAGTCCGCCGGCCGGGGTCCGGATGCTGGTGGGCGGCGTCACCGCCGGCAACGTCGACAGCCTGGACGCCATCGCGCACCGCCTGCCGCTGATGGTCGGACTGCTCGTCGGCGCCACGCTGGTGCTCATGTTCCTGGCCTTCGGGTCGGTCGTGCTGCCGGTCAAGGCCGTGGTGATGAGCGCCCTGAGCCTCAGCGCCACCTTCGGGGTGCTCATCTGGATCTTCGAGGACGGCCACGGCGCCTCGCTGCTGAACGTCACCCCGGCGCCGGCCGAGGCCGGGATCGTGGTGCTGATGGCGTCCGTGGTCTTCGGCCTGTCCACCGACTACGAGGTGTTCCTGCTGTCCCGGATGGTCGAGGCGCGCACCCGCGGCGCCACCACCGCCGAGGCGGTGACCACCGGCCTGGCCCGTACCGGCCGGGTGATCAGCGCGGCTGCGGTGCTGCTGATCGTGGTGACCGGGGCCTTCGCGCTGTCCTCGGTGACCACCATGCGGTTCGTCGGCGTCGGCATGATCGTCGCCCTGCTGCTGGACGCCACGGTGGTCCGGATGCTGCTGGTCCCGGCAGTGCTCGGCATGCTGGGCGACGCGGCCTGGTGGGCGCCGGGCCCGCTGCGGCGGCTGCAGCAACGAGCCGGGCTCTCCGAGTACGCCGGGGAGGAGCTTTTCCCCACCGTCTCGGTCGGCCGGCACGCCGCCCCGGGCGCGGCCGTCTCCCGATCCATCTCGACGGCGCCGCCACGGCACGCGTCCGGGCCGTATCCGATCGTCACCGGCATGGTGGCGGCGGCGTCGCCGGCTGCCCCGAACCCCGCCCCGGCCCCCGCCCCGGCCCCGGCCCCCGTGTCGGTGCCCGAGCGGCCGTCCGGGTCGCCGCCGGTGTCACTCCCGGCGGAGCCGGTCGTCCCGGACCGTGCGGCGGAGCGCTCGACCGGCGCCGTCCCCGCCCACGGTGACCGTACCGCTCAGCCGATGGACGGCGGCGCGATGCCGGACCGGACCTCTCCGGCATCATCCACATCGGACGAGGCGTTGCCCGGGGCGACCGCGGTGCGGCCGGGGCCGCAGACCGCAGGCGGACTCCGGGCCCAGACCACCGGCTCGACCGGCGCCACCGACTTGGAGACGCCGGCTGCGGTGGCTGAGCCGGTCACCGTGCCCGCGCCCCGGACCGCGGCCGAGGACACCGTGTCATCGGCCCCGGCGGCGGCCGGCGCGCCCGAGGCGGACAGCGCGCCCGAGTCGGAGAGCGCGCCCGAGTCGGACAGCACGCCGGGCGAGGAGGCCCGGGCCGCCGAAGCCGAAGCGGTAGCCATCCCCTCGTCCGCCTCAGCTTCCACGTCCTCGGACACGCCCGCGCTGCCTTCCGGCCCGGCACCCTCTCCCGCGCCGCCTTCCGGCCTGGCGTCCTCCACCGCTTCTCCTTCCCAGCCTGCTGCTGCCGCCTCGCCGGGACCGGATACCACCGCCTCGCCCGGTCCCGCTCCCGCCGCCTCGCCGGGACCCGACACCTCGGCCTCTGCCCCTTCCGCGCCTTCCCCTTCCGCGCCTTCCCCTTCCGCGCCTTCCCCTTCCGCGACTTCCGCTTCCGCGACGGGGCCGGCGGACGCGGATGCCGGCGCCGACCCGGGGGCGTCGGTGGCCGGACATACGCCGCCGGAGGACGAGGCCGACGAGACTCAGCCCGTTCCGTCCGACCGGACTCAGCCCGTTCCGACCGACCGGCCGGCCGCCGCACGGACGACCGAGGACGAACTCGGCGACGCGGACCCGGCCGGCGATCCCGGTGCGGACCGGCACGCCCGTACGGTCGATCTGACCTCGCGGCTGATACCGCCGGGCGAAGCGGACGAGAACCCGCACAGCCCGGCCGTTCCCGAGTTCGACGAGACCGTCGATCTCGCCGGACGCCTGAGCTCCCGCCCGGAGGACTCCCGGTCCCACTGACCGCCGTGTCAGGGTTGCCGACAGCCGGCCGGCCGGCTCCGCCCGGCGAACACGATCACGGTCGTCGCAGCGGAACAGCCGGTCACAGCGGAACAGCCGAACAGCCGGTCACAGCCGAACAGCCGGTCACAGCCGAGCAGCCGGTCACAGCAGGGCCAGCGCCCGGTCGATCAGCAGCGGCATCAGGCGGGTGCGCCACGCGTCCAGGCTGACGTAGCCGCTCGACATGCCGCCGTGCGCGAACTCCTCGCGGTAGACCGACGGTTCCGGGTCGGTCTCCAGGTCGACGGCCGCGATCCGCTCGAACGCCGTGTACAGCATGCGGGTGACCTCGGCGGCCGACGGCGGCAAGTAGGCGCCCGCCAGATGCGCGCGCATGGCCCGCCAGACCCACGGATCTCCGCGCAGTCCCCACTGCTCGGGTTCCGGCTCGAACAGGTCCGTCAGCTCCTTCATGAGGCCAGCCTGCCACGGACGGGCTTGACGGTGGTCGGGACACCGCCCAGTACAGTTTCGGCGTGAATGAGAGCGGGGGGATCGACCCGGAGCGGCTGCGCCTGTGCCTGGACGTGCTGGCCGAGGCGGAGGCGCTGCCGGTCGAGCACGCCGACGCCGTCGCCGTCCGGCGGGCCACCGCGGGGCTGTTCAAGACGGTCAAGGTGCGGCGGCGGCGGGAGCGGCGCGACGCCGTGCTGTCCAACGACCGGGCCGTCACCGCGGCCACCGCGACCGGCGCGCCCACCCGGATCGACGACGAGACCGCCGGCCTGCCGTTGCAGACGGTGACCGGCACGAAACACGCCGGCGTGCTGCGGCAGGCGCGCGGCTGCTACATCTGCAAGCAGCGCTACCACCAGGTGGACGCCTTCTACCATCAGCTCTGCCCGGACTGCGCCGCGCTCAACCACCGCCGCCGGGACGCCCGCACCGACCTGACCGGGCGCCGGGCGCTGCTCACCGGAGGCCGCGCCAAGATCGGGATGTACATCGCGCTGCGGCTGCTGCGCGACGGGGCGCACACCACGATCACGACGCGGTTCCCGCAGGACGCGGTCCGGCGGTTCCGGGCCATGCCGGACAGCGCGGATTGGTTGCACCGGCTGCGCATCGTGGGCATCGACCTGCGGGATCCGGCGCAGGTGGTGACGCTGGCCGAGTCGGTGGCGGCCCGGGGACCGCTGGACATCCTGATCAACAACGCGGCCCAGACCGTACGGCGCTCCCCCGGCTCGTACGCGGCGATCAGCGCGGCCGAGTCGGACCCGCTGCCCGACGGCCCGCTGCCGGAACTGGAGTTCCTCGGCGGGCGGTCCGCGGCCGGCGAGCTGACCGGCCGGGACACGATCAGCGCGCACAACGTCACCACGCTGGCGCTGACCGCCGGGTCGGCCAGGATCGACGCCGGCGGGCTGGTACCGGACCTGGCGGCGACCAACAGCTGGAGCGACCGGGTTCACGAGGTGCCGCCGCTGGAACTTCTGGAAGTGCAGCTGTGCAACGTCACCGCGCCGTTCATCCTGGTCAGCCGCCTCCGTCCGGCGATGACGGCGTCGCCGCTTCGCCCGCCGGTACGTGGTCAACGTCTCGGCCATGGAGGGCGTCTTCGCCCGTGGTTACAAGGGCGCCGGGCACCCGCACACCAACATGGCCAAGGCCGCGCTGAACATGCTGACCCGGACCAGCGCCGACGACATGTTCGCCGACGGGATCCTGATGACCAGTGTGGACACCGGCTGGATCACCGACGAGCGGCCGCATCCGACGAAGATGCGCCTGGCCACCGAGGGGTTCCACGCGCCGCTGGACCTGGTCGACGGCGCCGCCCGCGTGTACGACCCGATCGTACGGGGCGAGCAGGGCGACGACGTGTACGGCTGTTTCCTGAAGGACTACGCCCCGGTGGCCTGGTGAGGAGCACGATGAAAGCGCTGGCCGAGGAGCAGTACGTCGCTCTGACCACCTACCGCCGTACGGGCGAGGGCGTCGCGACCGCCGTCTGGATCGCGCCCGACGACGACGGCTCGTTGCTCGTGGTGACCGGCCGGGGAAGCGGCAAGGTGAAGCGGGTGCGGCGCGATCCCCGGGTGTCCCTGGTGCCGTGCGGCATCTCGGGCAAGGTCCCGGACGGCGCGACGCCGGCGACCGGCACGGCCGCGGTGATCGCCGAGCCGGCCGAGGTCGAGCGGCTGCGCGCGGTGATCGGGCGCAAGTACCGGCTCTCCTACCGCCTCACCCGGCTGGTGGAACGGCTCCGCCGCCGGGCCAACGACAACGTGATCCTGCGCATCACGCCCGATCAGCCCGCGGCTTGACAGCGTGCCCGGGGGTCAGCCGAGCGCGCGGTACGCCGGACGCAGCAGTTCGGTGACGGGGCGGCCGTCGGGGGTGAGGATCGGGGGCGGGTCGAGCTGGTCGAGCAGCGCGTCCGGGCGGGTGGCGGCCGGCGGGTTCGCGCGGCGCACGGGGCCTCGCCGTCGCCCCAGAACGCGGCCAGGTCGCCGAGTCCCGCCGCGGCGGCCGCCGCCGGCTCGGACGCTTCGGCCACCGCCGGGCCGCGCAGCGCCCGCAGGTGCGACAGCAGTTCGTCCCGGGACCGGCCCCGCCAGGCGAACGCCTCGAACGGGTCGGTGTCGAAGGCCGCCGCCAGCGCGTAGACGGTCGCCGCCACGTGCACGCACGGCATCGGCCGGTGGTCGCAGGCGCAGTCCATCGCCACCTCGCCCAGCGACAGCGGCAGCAGGCTGAGCCCGGCCCCGGCGAAGACGGTCTCGATGTCCGCCGGCATCCGGCCGCCGAGCAGATCGGCGGCGAACCGGGCCGGCGACGCCAGGTCGCTCTCGATCCGCGACCACTCGGCCGCGCCGAACGCCCGGACCGCGATCCGGGCCCGGTGCGCGGCCGTGTCGTCGGGCCCGCGGACCTGGGCGACGACCAGGCTACCGGCGACCATCAGGTGCCGGACGTGCCCGGCGCGGGCGTCGCGGCGGCCGCGGGCGAACGTCGGTCCCATCCGCAGCGCCTCGAACATGGCCGTGAACGGGCCGGAGAACCGGTCAGTCACCGATCGCCTCCGGGTCCAGCTCGAGCACCGTCGCGCAGCTCGGCGGTGGACAGCCCGGTCATCCAGCCCTCGCCGTTGCCGACCACCCGGTCGGCCAGCACACCCTTGTCGGCGATCATCCGGTCGATCCGCTCCTCCAGGGTGCCCAGGCACACCAGCGTGTGCACCTGCACGTCGCGGTCCTGGCCGATCCGGTACGCCCGGTCGGTCGCCTGGGCCTCGGTGGCCGGGTTCCACCACCGGTCGACGTGCACGACGTGGCTGGCCGCGGTGAGGTTGATGCCGGTGCCGCCGGCTTTGAGGGAGAGCACGAAGAGCCCGGGCCGCTCGTCGGCCTGGAAGTCGGCGACCATCGCGTCGCGGGCGGCCCGGGTGGTGCCGCCGTGCAGATACCGCACCGGCACGCCGAACCGGGCCGCCAGGTGCGGCGCGAGCACGGTGCCGAACCGGGCGTACTGGGTGAAGCACAACGCGCTCTCCCCGCCGCCCAGCACGCGGTCGAGGATCTCCTCGAGCCGTTCGAGCTTGCCGGATCGCCCGGGCAGCGGCGAGCCGTCGCCGAGCAGCAGCGCCGGGTGGTCGCAGACCTGTTTGAGCTTGGTCATCGCGGACAGCACGATGCCCTTGCGCCACCGCTCCCTGGCCTCGCGCAGCCGGGCGGTCATCTCGTCGAGCACCGCCCGGTAGAGCGTCGCCTGCTCGACGGTGAGCCCGCACAGGTGCCGGATGTGCCGCTTGTCCGGCAGGTCGGTGATCACGGTCGGGTCGGACTTGACCCGCCGGAGCAGGAACGGGCGGGTGGCCTGGCGCAGCCGCGCCGCCGCCTCCTCGTCGCCGTATCGCTCGATCGGCACGGCGTAGCGGGCGCGGAACGTGTTCGCGCTGCTCAGCATGCCCGGGTTGAGGAAGTCGATGATGGACCACAGCTCGGCCAGCCGGTTCTCCACCGGCGTGCCGGTCAGCGCGATGCGGGATCGGGCCGGGAAACGGCGGACCGCCGCGGCCGACCGCGCTGGCGCTGTTCTTGATGTGCTGGGCCTCGTCGAGCACGATCCGGTCCCAGGCGACCGCGGCCAGCGCGCCGACGTCGCGGGTGGCGGTGGCGTAGGTGGTCAGCACGACGTCGGCGCCGCGGGCCAGCGTCGCCGGGTCGGGCCGGTCGGCGCCGTGCAGCACCCGTACGACCAGGCCGGGCGCGAACCGGGCCGCCTCCCGCTGCCAGTTGCCCAGCACCGACAGCGGGCAGATCAGCAGGGCCGGCCCGGCCCGCCGGTGCAGCAGCAGCGCCAGCAGCTGCACCGTCTTGCCCAGCCCCATGTCGTCGGCCAGGCAGGCGCCCAGCCCGAGCCGGTCGAGAAAGGCCAGCCAGGACAAACCCCGCCGCTGGTACGGGCGGAGCTCCCCGGCCAGCCCGGCGGGCGGATCGAGCAGCTCGAGCGCGCTCCTCGAGGTCGCCCGGCCAGCAGGTCGGCGATCCAGCCCTTGCCGCTGGTGGCGGTGACCGGCAGCGGCAGCTCCTCCGGCGGCAGCAGCCGGATCATCGCCAAGGCGTCGCCCGGCGGTCATCGAGCCGCCGCCGCGACGCAGGAACGTCAGCCCGGCCTGGAGGCGGTCGGCGTCCAGGTAGACCCATCGGCCGCGCAGCTTCACCAGCGGCACCTTCGCCGCGGCCAGGTCGTTCCAGCTCGTACTCGGTCAGCGTCCGGCCGCCGAGCGCCAGTCCCCACTCGTAGTCCACGATGGACGCCAGGTTGGCCGCCTCGTCCCGCAGCACCGGCGCGATCGGTTCCCGGTTGCGCACCTCGAGCGCCAGCCCGAGCGGCGCCGGGTCCGCCACCAGGCCGGCAGCAGCACCCCGTAACCCGGCCTGCTCGAGGTCGGCGGCGTGGCGCAGGAACCGTGTACGCGCCGGCGGTGTCCAGCACCATCTCGTCCGGCCGGGCGATCCGCAGCGCCGGGACCAGGTCGGGGTACAGCCGGGCGGCCCGCCCGAGTCCGGTGAGCAGCCGTTCCTGGGGCTGATGGGTCCACCGCCGCAGCGGCGCCGACCGGTCCCGCCACACGTCGGCCGCCGGCACCAGCGCGCTCGGCTCGTCCACCGCCTGCAGCAGGAACTCCAGCAGCCAGGCCTCGTCGGGCGGACCGGCCGCGATCGCCGGGCCGGTGGCATCCTCCGGCTCGTCGTCGAGGTCGTCGAGGTGGGTGAGCCGGAAGCAGACCCGGACGGCGGCGCCGCGGGTCGCGTCGGCGTGCCAGTCGTCGAGCGCGGCCGCGAGGTGCTCCAGGCTGCGATCCGGCGGCGTCGCGACCACGGCCGCCGGCGGTCCGGCCGCGGCGGTCAACGCGGGGGGCCCGCCGAACGTGGGATGGCCGGTCAGGCCGCTCGGCCATCCGGTGACCCCGAGAGTCACCCCGGCCTCGGCCAGCCGCGAGCGCACCAGGTCGTCGACGAGCCGATCGAGCGCCGCGGCCATCGCGTCGGCGGCCGGCAGCCCGTCGGCGTCACCCGGCCGGGTCCGTTCCGCCCGGACCGCGGGCGGCATGCGCCGGCAGCAGGTCGGCGTGGCGCGCGGCGTCGGCTCCGGTGATCACCGGCCGCCACCGCGCCCGCGGCTCCGGGCCGCCGAGGAGCACGCGCGGCAGCACCCGCCCCCGCCGGACCAGATCGCCGGCGAACGCGCTCAGCTCCGCGAGCCACCGCACCGACGGCGCCGGACGCACGTCGGCGTCGCGCCGACCGGCGGCCTCGATCGGATCCGGCAGCCCGGCCGGTTCGCCCGGAAACCGCAGGCCGGACGGCGCACCCGGGTCCAGCAGACCGTCGGCGGACTCCACGGTCACGGCCGGCACCCGCCACGCCCGCAGTCGCGGCCGCCCCCGGCGCGGCCGCAAGCCGAGCGCCGGCGACGGCAGCGGACCGGCTGACGTGGACGGCAGCAACAGAGTGGCCGGTTCCCGGTTCACCTGGCCGAGCGCGACCGCGAACGGATGGCCGGCGACGCCCGCGGACGGGGCCCGGCGACGCGGACGCCCGGCGGCCGGTGGTGCGCCGCCCAGCTCGGCCGGGGGGCTGACCAGCTCGGCCGGGAGGCTGACCAGCTCGGCCCGCGGCTCGTCGGTCTCGCCCCAGACGGCGAGCGTGCCGTCCCGGGCGATGAACGCGTGGACCACGAGCACGCCGCCGTTCGGCGCCGGCTCGGTCACGACGCGAACTCCGGCGACGCAGACTCCGGCGACGCAGACTCCAGCGACGCAGACTCCAGCCACCAGGCGATCTCCGGCGGCCGCACCCGCCCGGACGTCGGGCCGCCGTCCGGATCGGTCAACCCGAGCCGGCCGACGAGCACTCCGGCCCCGCCGTGGGCGGCGCTCAGCAACGGCCCGGGCACATCACCGAACAGCAGCTTGGCCCGCCGGAACAGGGCGAACGCCGCGCCCTGGCCGACCGCACCCCAGCTCAGATACAGGAAGCGCGCCCCCGGCCGCCCGTGCACCCACGGCCCGCCGACGTCCAGCAGCCCGTCGACCTCCCGCGACGAGACGGACAGATCCCAGCGGGCCGACACGGCATCGGCCGGGAACAGCGCGACCGCCTCGGCCTTGCGCTGCACGCCGACGTGGACCTGGCGCAGGCGGAGCGCGGACGCCTCGGCGCCCGGTCCCCGGCCCGGCAGGTCGGTCCCGATGATGCGGATCTGCACGCCCTGAACTCTAGGAGACCGGTATGACATTTCCAGCCGGGGCGCCGGAGCGGACCGGGAGGTGCAGCGGCCCGCGGATCAGGCTGGAGACTCGGCGGGTGAGCGGTCCGGTCCGGCGCAGCCCCGGCATCCGCTCGGCCAGCCGTCTGCAGGGCGATGGTGGCCTCCATCCGGGCCAGGGGCTGCCCGATGCAGTAATGGATGCCACTGGAGAAGGCGAGATGATCGGCCGTCTGCTCGCGGTGGATGTCGAACCTGTCCGGATCGCGCCACACCGCCGGATCCCGGTTGGCCGCGCCGAGCAGGGTCACCACGAACTCGTCCCGCCCGACCGTACGGCCGTCCAGCTCGACGGCCTCGGTCGCGAACCGGGCGGTGCGCTGCACCGGCGGGTCCCACCGCAAAGTCTCCTCGACGACCGCGGGGGCGAGCCCGGCCGGATCGGCGCAGAGGTCGGCCCACTGCTCCGGGTGGTCGAGCAGCGCGACCACGGCGTTGCCGAGCAGGTTGACCGTGGTCTCGAAGCCCGCCACCAGGAGCAGGTTGCACATCGGGATCATCTCCCGGGGCGCGATGGTGTCGCCCTCGGCGGCCACGATCCGGCTGACCACGTCGTCGGCGGGTTCCCGGCGGCGCAGCTCGAAGAGGGCCTCGAACATCGCCCGCAGCTCCCGGTTGGCCGCCTGCAGCTGGGCCGCGTGGCGCAGCGAGTGGATACCGTCGAGCGCGCTGCCGATCACCGAGCCGACCGATGCGAACCGGTCGGCGTCCGCGTCCGGGACGCCCATCAGGTCGGTGATCACCGCGATCGGCAGCGGCGCGGCGAACGCCCGGACCAGGTCGAAGTCACCCTGCGCCAGAGCGGCGTCGAGCAGGCGATCCACCGAAGCCTCGACCCGCGGCCGGTAGCCGGCCATCTGCTTGGGGCTGAACGCGGGCTGGGCCAGGCGCCGCAGCCGGGTGTGGTCGGGCGGGTCGCGGTCCAGGAAGGACATGTCGAACGCGTCGTCGCTGTCGATCCCGGCGTTGACCATCTCGCTGCTGCGCACCCCGAACCGCCGGTCGCGCAGCACCGTGTTGCACACCGCGTGGCTGACCGCGACCCAGTTCCCGAGGCGCGTCTTCTGGATCGTGCCGCCGCGGCGCATCGACTCGTAGATGGCGTACGGATTGTCCCGCCCGATCCGCAGATGGAGCCGGGACATCGGGTCGCGCCGGACGTACCCGTGGTAGGCGAAGTCGAGGCGGCGGCGGTAGAGGCTGCCGGCGAAGGTGACGGTCTGCCGGAGGTCGGCCATCAGGAGGACCTTTCTCAGGGTCAGGCGACTCCGCGCAGGAATGTGGAGACCACCATGTCGGGGGCGGATCGGGGGGCCAGGTCGCCGTCGTGGACGGACTCGCCGGCCACGTAGACCAGGGCGTAGAAGGCGTGCAGGAGCCAGTAACCGGGCACGTCGGCCCGCATGACGCCGTGCTTCTGGGCCCGTTCCAGCACGGCCTGGGCCTGGGCCTGCGCGCTCCGGGCCCGGTGGCCGATGTCGGCCGAGCGGTCGAAGGACGGGTTGCGCCAGAGGAAGGAGAGGTACGGGCCGACCGAGATCATCGCCTCGGCCAGATCGCGCAGGCCCCCGTCGGGCGCGTCGGCGACGGCGCCGATGGCGTGTTCCCACCGGTCCAGCGCCCGATGGCCGACCGCGCGCAGCAGGTCCTCGCGGGTCGCCCAGTGCTTGTGCAGCGTGGTCCGCCCGATCCCGGCGGCCTCGGCCACCTCGGCCAGCGACGCCGACGGATCGGACACGAGCACTTCCACAGCGGCGTCGAGGACGGCCGCCTTGGCGTCGCGCCGGACAGCCGACCGGATTCGCACGCCGCGAACACTCATGTTCGCGACGGTACACCCGCGTTCACTGGCGTGGGAAGGGTCAGGCGTTGTCGCGGATCCACGCGTCGATCAGGCCGTTGAAGTGGGCCAGGAACTTCTCGTGCTCGTGCACCGGGTAGGTCGCGCGCACGGTCTCGGTCAGCAGCGACTGGAACTCGGCGGACGAGACCCACTCGTGCACGATGCTCGTCCACGTGGGACAGGTGCTTGTCGCAGAACTCCTGGTAGCGCTCGATGTCGAAGTACTCGTCGGCCAGCTTGCGGTAGCCCCGCAGCTTCTCCGCGTAGGACATGCCGGGCTCGTCGGCGATCGCGAAGTACGCCGCCGTGTCGAGGTCGAGCTGCGGCTCGCGACCGGTCACCACGCAGTACACCGTCCACCGCACCAGCGCCGCCATCGCCCACGGGAAGTAGTAGTGCAGCGACGTGATGGCCACGTCGGGGCAGGCGTTGGCGTAGTCGATCGGGTGCACCTCGTCGCCTTTGATCAGCGACTCGCACGAGTTGAACTCCCACCGGAAGAAGGCGTTGATCAGCCGGGAGATGGTGACCACCTCGTCGCCGGCGCCGGCGGACAGGAAGTCGTGCGTCGACGGCGTACCGCTCGTGCATCGGCTTCTCCGGCTGGAACTTCATCACCATCGTCTCCGGCCCGATGGTCAGCGACCGGGCGAACACGTCGTACCCCTCGACCGACGCCTGCAGGTGCATCAGCCGCTCGCCCGACGCGTCGTAGGCGGCGTGCAGCTCGGCCGCGTTGCGGATCTTGGAGACGCCGACCCACGCGCCCCCGTCGTACGGCTTCATGTACATCGGGTAGCCCACCTGGGCGGCGGTCGCGTCCAGGTCGAAAGGCTGGTTGTAGCGGTTGGCGGTGTACGCCCAGCGGGAGTTGTCGAGCGGGTTCTTGAACGGCACCAGCACGGTCTCCGGCACCTTCAGCCCGAGCCGGATCATCGCGCAGTAGGCGGCGTGCTTCTCCATCGACTGGAACGTGAACGGGCTGTTCAGCAGGTACACGTCGTCCATCAGGGCGATCTTCTTGAGCCACTCGCGGGGGTGGTAGTACCAGTACGCGAGCCGGTCGATGACCAGGTCGTGCTTGGGCTTGTCGCGCAGGTTGAACGGCTCGATGGTGACCCGGACGCTGCGCGTGCGGTGCGTCCGGCCGTCGGGCGCGGTGATCACGCCGACGCGGCGCAGCAGAGCCTCGTACGCCCGGGGCCAGTCGTCCTCGGTGCCCAGCAACAACCCGATCACGTGCTCGACGTCGGCCACGTCGCCCTCCCAGACGAAACGAAACGCTCAGGACCACACTCGCAGCAGAAGGCCGGTCAGGTACGGGTCGAGGGCGTCCCGCCACCCGGTCCAGGTGTGCACGTCCGGCACCTCGGCGAACTCGACCGGATAGCCCTGCCGGCGCCAGCGCCGCCGCCATGTCCCGGTTGTTGGCCAGGTTCTCCTCGGCCGTCCCGCAGGTCAGCACGGCCGGTACGGCCGGGCCGGAATCGCTGCGCAGCACCCGGCCGGTGAACCGGACGATGCGCAGGTACCGCCGGAAGCCGGACTCCTGCCGGTCGTGCCGCGGCTGGAAGAAGCTGCCCGACTGCAGGAACAGGCCGGCGAACCCGGCCGGGTGGCGGCGCTGGGCGTGCAGCATGGCCAGCGCGCCCAGGCTGGCCCCGACGCCGACCACGGGTTCGTGCGTGCCGAGCGCGGCCCCGATCTTCGGGAGCACGTCGGCGGACAGCGCACGGGCGTACGCCGGGCTGGCCGAGTACCACTCCAGACGCTCCCCCGGCGGCAGCAGCACCAGGTGGAACGGCGGAAGCCGGCCGGCCGCGATCATTGCCGCGGCGTACTGCGCCAGCCCGGCCATCCGCCGATACTCGGGCCCGTCGTGGACGACCACCACCCGGCCGGTCATCGGCTCGGGCGACCAGACCCGGGCCACCATCTCGCCGTGCACCGAGCGCAGCGGCAGGTACACGTCGCGCCACGAGCCGGGCGCCGGCGGGCGGTCCAGCCAGTCCGGCTCCCGGTAGCCGGTGCAGCGCAGCTCCGAGGCGTCCCCGGCCCGCCGTGGGTTGTCCGGGTCGGGCACCGTCTCGACGGCGCCGTCCGGGTGGCGCAGCTCGTACCGGTACTCGATCCGCCACACCGGCGGGCACGGCAGGCGCAGCTCCCACGTACGGGCGGCGGGCTGGTAGGTGAAGTCGGCCGGCGGCAGGACCCCGGAACGGAGCCGGACCCCGGCCAGGCGGCGATCGCGGTCGTGCAGCCGGAAACCGACCGACGAGCCGGTGCACCACGCTCCGACGGCCGGTTCCATGACCGCACCTTAACGGTCTTGGACGGCGCTCGGGCAAGGTTGCTAGCTGGTGCGGCTCTCCGGGGACGTCGCGGTGGCGGGGAGCCCGAACATCTCGGCCAGGCCGGTCACGCGCAGCTGCCGGTGGACGAACTCGCTCGGGTTGCGCAGGACGAATCCGGCGCCGATCTCGCGGGCCGCGTTGTAGCCGTTGACCAGCGCGCCGATGCCCATCGAATCCATGAACGTGACGAATGTCAGATCGACGATCATCGCTGTCGGCCGCTGCGCGCCGAGGGTGCTGACGACCGTGTCGCGCAGGGCGTCGACGGTGGCCGCGTCCAGTGTGCCGCGCACGTCCACGACGATCACGCCGTCCGATTGGCGCCGCGTCGTCATCACGGCCTCGCCCATGTCCACCCGCCTCGAGAAGCCAGCTGCCACCTCACGCTACCTCCCGGCTGCGGTACCCGCAGACTGCCGCCGCAAACGACGGCCGGGGCGGACAGAGCGTACGGCGGGCGTCACGCACCGCCGCGGAGCGGTTGACTAATCAGCCCGATGACGCCCCCGGCCGCCTTCCCGCACGGCGGCCGAGGTCGGCGCGTTCGCGGCCCGGGTGTCCCAGGCCGACACCGACGGCCGGGCGATCGCTTCCAGGTCCATGATCGGCACGTACACCCGGGCGTCCACCGCCTCGGCCAGCAGCAGCGCCGCCATCAGCGCGGTCGGCCGTTCGAGCGGGTCCGGGTCGAGGCAGCGGGAACACATGTCGAGGACCTCGGGCGGCAGGCCGTCGAAGTGCGGCAACGGGTCCGGGTGGGCGTGCCGCTGCTGCTCGATCAGCTCGGTGTTGGTGGCCGCGCGCCAGGGCAGCCGGCCGCTGATCGCGTGGTACAGCAGCACGCCGAGGGCGAACATGTCCGTCGCCGGGGTGGCCGGGAGCCCGTCGAAGCGTTCCGGCGCGACGTAGGCCGGGGTGCCCATCACCGGGCCCTCCGGGTCGGGGTCGGGCGAGCCGGTCGCGGCGGCGATGCCGAAGTCGAGCACCTTCGCCCCGGCCGGGGTCAGCATGATGTTCGACGGCTTGATGTCGCGGTGCACCACATGCTCGGCGTGGGCGGCGGCCAGGGCGGCCGCGACCTCAGCTCCGACCCGGACCGCGATCCGCCAGTCCAGCGGGCCGGCGTCCAGGTGGTCGCCGAGCGTCTGCCCGTCGACCAGTTCCATCACGATGTAGGCGACGTCGCGCCCCGGCGCCTGCGAGGTCCCGAAGTCGTGCACGTTGGCCACATTGGGGTGGCTCAGCCGGGCCGCCGACCGCGCCTCGGTCCGGACCAGATCGGTCGCCACGTCGCCCAGCGTCCCCGACATCGACGGCGCCATCAGCTTCACCGCGACCGCCCGGTCCAGCACCTCGTCGTGCCCGCGCCACACCTCGGCCATCCCGCCGACGCCGATGCGCTGCACCAGCCGGTATCGCCCGCCCAGCGTCCGCATCACTTACTCCCCCGGCTCGGTTGACGTTGGCGTACCCGGGTCGCTGTCAGGGCAAACGCGCGGCCCTTCGTTCGGGTGATCGACGCCGTAACGCACGACGGAGCCCGTCCTCGTGGGACGGGCTCCGTCGTGAACGGGCGGCCGTATCGCGGCGCGGTCCCGGGTGGAACGTGATGAACTCAATCGCGTCAACCGGCCGCGGTCGTGAGCGCCCCCCGCGGTCGTGACCCGGCTCTCTATTCGCCGGCCAGCTCGGTCCGCAGATCGTGGGCGCCGTCCTCCCGGGTGGCCTCGTAGTACAGCCGCCGGGTGCCGTCGGGCCGGGCGACCAGGCTCAGGTACCGCAGCCCGTGCGGGGCGTACGGGCTGCCCAGCGGCGGCGCGTCACTGGCGGTCAGCGGGCCGAAGCTGCCGTCTTCCCGCCGGCGGCCGGACGCGGTTCCGGTGCGTTCCTCCCAGTTCTCCCCCGCGGTGGCCCGCCCGTCGTACGCGGCGAGCACGGTGTCGCCCTCCACCACCACCGAGGACACCCGCACGCCGCGGGCGTCCCACTCGCCCGGCCGCGGCGCCAGTGCGGTCGCCCGCCAGGTCCACGCGACGCCGTCCGGGCTGGTGTAGTACTCGGTGGTCATCCGGTCGGCGTCGTCCCAGCGTTCCAGGGGATGCACCGAGGCCCACAGATGCCAGCCGTACGCGTCCTGATGCACCACCGGGTCCTTCACGCCGACGGTGTCGTCCCCGGCCAGCACGGTCACCGGCGTCGCCGTGGCCAGTCCGGCCGGCGTGTCCGCCTCGAGCAGGTCGACCCGCCAGTGCTTGGTGCCGGGGGTGGCCGCGCTGACGTACAGCCGCCACGTCCCGCCGGGCGTACGGACCAGGGCCGGCCGTTCCAGGGACTCGGATGCGAACTGCTCCTTGTGCACCTCGGCGACCACCTCGAAGCGCACCCCGTCCGTGGAGCGGGCGATCACGTTGGAGATGCCCCGGCCCTCGCCGATCGGCAGGCGCAGCCGGTAGGCCAGATAGACCTCGTGCTCGGTCGACGACCGCGCTCGGCGCGCCCGACCAGGCTCCCGGTTCGTCGCCCGGCGGGTCGACGACCACGATCGAGTCGTCCCAGCGAGGCAGCGGCAAGGTAGCGATTCCGGTGGACAAGGCGGCTCCGTTTCGCAGGCAAGTGCGCTCAAGTTTGCATCATCCATCGGCTAGGTGGGAATTAGCCGATGTTGGCGTGTCTTTTCTACAGCCTGTCAACCGATCTGTCGCCCAGCACGACACGGTGCTGATTTCGCACGGGGCTGATTCGCACGCTGCTGATCTGCTCAGTGCTGACTCGCTCGGTGCTGACTCGCTCGGTGCTGACTCGCTCGGTGCTGACTCGCTCGGTGCTGACTCGCTCGGTGCTGACTCGCTCGGTGCTGACTCGCTCGGTGCTGATGCGCACGGTCGCTCGTGCGCCGCGGAAGCTGATGAGTTCGGCCGGCGCCCGATGACGGCTTCGCCGGCCGCGTTCGTCGGCCGAACTCGTCAGCGCGGCAACGCGCTCCTCGCCGGCGCGGACCGGCACGCACGATCGCCGAACGTGCCCTCAGCTGGCCTTTGCGTGGCGGTCCACCGACAGCCAGTCGTCGTAGCGCTCGCCGGTCACGTCCTGCAGGAGCGCGATGTCGTCGGCGAACGCCGGCAGCAGCGCGGCCCGTTCGGCCGGGGTGGTCACCGGCCGGTGACCGCGCTTGCGGTGCAGCAGGGTCAGCAGCGGTCCGCGGGCGGCCAGCCGCAGCGGCACCGGGAAGTGGTGCCCGAACCGGCCACCGGTCCGCAGCGCGCCCCGCAGCACGCGGTTGACGGTGTTGTCCTCGACGACGTGCCGGTTCACGTTCTCCTTCGGGATCGCTCGGAGCAGCCCGGTCTCGACGCCCAGGAACTCGCACACCCGGTCGAGCGTGGCCGCCGGATCATCCTTGAGGTCGCGGTAGCGCAGCACCAGCACCTGCTCGCGCGGGAAACACCGGTACAGGTGCTGCATCTGCCGCCCGTACCGCCCGAGCCCGGTGTACTGCCAGAAGGCGCGCCCAGCCGGCGGCGACGCGGGCCGGCTCGGCACGGCACGCGGTGAGGAAGTCGGCCTCCGGTTCCAGGCCCGCGTTCCACAGGTGGGTCCAGTTGGAGTGGGCGCGGTCGACCGGATCGCGCAGCAGCAGAATCAGCCGCGCGTCGGGGACAAGGCGCCGGATCCGCTCGTGCGACGCCAGGTCGTGCAGGTAGAAGGGGGTGGCCTCGCCGCGCAGCGTGCCCGGCGGCGCCGGGTCGAACAGCCGCTCGTAGTCGGCCCGCCGCCAGACGTGCTCCTGGTAGGTCTGCACGTCGCCGGGGCCGCCGGTGGTCGGCGGCCGCCCGTCGGAGAGGAAGAACTTGGGCTCCTTGACCCGGGAGAGGAACAGCTCCGGATGCGGCGCCAGCGCGGCGTGCAGAGCCGTGGTGCCCGCCTTGGGCACTCCGGCGATCGAGAAAGTCGGGAAGGGGCACGGAAGTCCTCCTTCGTGCGGGCAACGCCCTGAGCCTACAGATCGAGTAGGTGATGCGCGCGCCTCGATCGGCTCGGGCCGCCCCGCGGGAGCCAGGTGCGGGGCCGGTGGCGGCGGACGTGGCGGGCCGGGCCGGGGGCGGTCAGCCGCGGCGCCACCAGCGACGGCGGCGGAAACGCGGGCAGGTGTCGGGGCCGCAGATCGCGCACTCGGTGCCGCGGCGCAGATGTTCGTGGGCCCGCATCGCGATGCCCGCAGACACAGACTGCTTCCGGCGCGGTCATCGGCATCACCAACGGTAGTGCGCCCGTACGGGCCGGCGGACTGGTCACGTCGCCAACTTAACGGTGCCGGGACGACGGGGTGCTCCACCGGTCGGCCACCACCCTCACGGAGAGTGGACACTACGATCCGTGATCTCGACTATCCGTGACTTTCTTCACTGCCCGTAGTCGGACTTCTCGACTTTTTGTACCGCCGGCGGTCGGGCGCACGCCCATCGTCCGGCATTCCCCGAAGTGTCCCATGACGCCTGCCCTAGGCCCCGATGTCCATCACTGATGGTGACGACGATGCGAACGAAAACTCGCCGTTATCCCCGTTAAGAAGGGCGGTCGGCCCAGGTCACCAGGCGGACATATACGGACTGTCCTTTTGGTCAGTATGACCCAGCGTAGTGAGTCGCTACATTGTGTCCGCAGACGCCGGCCACTCGCCAGACCACTCGCAAACAGCCAGATCGCGGCCGCGTCGGCCAGCCCCGAAGGGAACGACATGGACCTCTCCACGCCGACGGGCAACACGTTCGGTAATGCCGCTCAGTCACCCACGGTCAGCGTTGTCATTCCGGCGCTGAACGAAGAGCGCAACCTGCCGCACGTCTTCGCCAAACTGCCGGCCGGCATCACCGAGGTGATCCTGGTCGACGGCGGCTCGGTCGACCGGACCGTCGCGGTGGCCCGCGAGCTGCGGCCGGACGTCGATGATCGTGCAGCAGACGCGGACCGGCAAGGGCAACGCCCTGGCCTGCGGTTTCGCCGCCGTGCACGGGCGACATCATCGTGATGATCGACGCCGACGGGTCGACCGACCCGGCCGAGATCCCGCTGTTCGTCGGCCCAGCTGACGGCCGGCGCCGACTTCGTCAAGGGCTCGCGCTTCGATCACGGCGGCGACAGCCACGACATCACCCAGCTGCGCAAGGCTCGGCAACGACGGCCTCAACCTGGTGGTCAACGTGCTGTTCGGCACCCGGTTCACCGACCTGTGCTACGGCTACAACGCGTTCTGGCGCCGGGTCGTGCCCGCCCTCGATCTGCCGGACACGTCGCCTGCCCCGCCCGGCCGACGGCAGCAAGCTGTGGGGCGACGGGTTCGAGATCGAGACGATGATCAACATCCGGGCCGCCGCCGACGGGCTCAAGGTCGGCGAGGTCGGCAGCGTCGAGCACGCCCGCATCCACGGCGAGAGCAACCTGAACACGTTCCGGGACGGCTTCCGGGTGCTGCGCACCATCTTCAGCGAGTACGGCCGGATGCGCCGCCGGCCGGCACCGCACCGTGCCGGTCGCCCACGACCGGCACGGCCCACACCGGCGCCGCTCGCACCGGCATGCCCACACCGGCACGGCCGGGACCGAGACCCGCCTGGCCGCGACGGTCAACGCCGCCGACGCCCACCCGCACGTGGCCCAGCTCAACCTGAGCAGCCGCCGGGACGACCCGGGCACACGCCGTACGGACGACATCAAGGCGTTCCGGACGCGCGCCGCCCTCGAGGACTGACGGTCCTCAACCCCGTCCTCCCGAGGAGTGCTCGACGTGGATTCCACCCCCCGCCCGGCCGTCAGCGTCGTCATCCCGACCCACACCGACGAGCGCTGGCACTCCCTGGTCCGCACCGTCGCATCGGCCCGCGTCGCAGACGCTGACGCCGGCCGAGATCGTCGTCGTCGTCGACCACAACCCGGCGCTGTACCGGCCCGGGCCCGGCGCGACCTGCGCCGGCGTGACGGTGCTGGAGAACGTCGTACGCCCAGGGGGTCTCCGGCAACCGCAACACCGGCGCCTTCCACACCCGCACGCCCGTGATCGCGTTCCTCGACGACGACACCTCGGCCGACCCGGACTGGCTCGACCGGCTGGTCGCAGCCGTTCGCCGACCCGCCGGGTGGTCGGCACCGGCGGCGGCATCAACCCGGACTGGGATGCGCGGCCGGCCGCGCTGGATGCCGGACGGAGTTCCTGTGGGCGGTCGGCGGCTCGTACGCCGGCCTGCCGACCACGACCGCGCCGATCCGCAACGTGTGGTCGGCCAGCATGGCCGTCCGCCGCGAGACGTGTTCCTCGCGGTCGGCGGGTTCCGGGTCGGCTTCGGCAAGCTCGGCGACCGGAACCGGCCCGAGGACACCGAGCTGTGCCTGCGGATGAGCGCGCGTCGGCGGCGGCCACTGGATGTACGTCCCGGACGCGTCATCCGCCACGGGTGCCGGCCGGACGCTCGACGTTCGGCTTCTTCCTGCGCCGCTGCTACGCCGAGGGCCGCGGCAAGGTGCAGATGGCCGGCCTGCACGACGACAGCGCGGAGATCGCTCGGCACCGAGCGCGACTACCTCCGGTCGCTGCCCAAGGCGGTGGTCCGGCATCTCGGCGCTGGCCTGGCCGGGCCGCGGGCGTCGACCACGCCCTGCGGGCCGGCGGGGTGGTCGCCGGGGTGGCCGCAGCCGGCTTCGGCGGCGCGGTCGAGACCATGTCGACGACGCGGGCTGCGCGCAAGCCCCTGTCCGGTGTGGGAGCGACCCGATGAGCGGCACGAACGGCAAGACCTGGTCGCCGGGCGCGCCCGCCGACGCGATCATCACCGCGCCGCCGATCCTGGCGTACGGCGCCGACCGGCCGGCCGCCGTGCACGACCTCGACCTGGCCGAGCCGCTGCCGGCGCTCGCCGGCGGTCGACGCCGACGGCCGCCGGGTCGGCAGGCGTGGGTGCTGGTCCGCCTGTTCACCGAGCCGCTCGGCACCGTGCTGATCGACGTGCCCGACGATGGCGTGTCGCCCGTCGGCGCTGGCCGCCGCCATCGACGCCGGCTGGCCGGCGTTCTCCGTCCGCGCCTGGCCGCGGTCGGCGTGCACGAGACTGCCGGTCGACGGCATCACCCCGCGCGGCCGAGCCCGCGTTCCTGGCCCGCCGCCGCGAGGTGCTCGCGACCGCCCCGCCCATCACCGTGGTGGTGTGCACCCGGGAACGGCCGGGCGCGCTGGCCCGCTGCCTGGACAGCCTGCTCGCCCAGGAGTACCCGAGCTTCCGGGTCCTGGTCGTGGACAACGCGCCGGAGACCGCGGCGACGGCCGAGGTGGTCCGCTCGGCCGCCCGCCGCGGCGCCGTCGAGTACCTGCGTGGAACCGCAGGGCCGGCCTGTCGTTCGCCCGCAACGCCGCCGTCGCCGCCACCGCCGGGCAGATCCTCGCCTGGATCGACGACGACGAGGTGGCCGACCCGCACTGGCTGGCCGAGATCGCCCGGGCGCTGGCCGACCACCCGGAGGCCGACGTCGTCTCCGGCGTCATCGTGCCGGCCGAGCTGGAGACCCGACGCTCAGCTGTGGTTCGAGCAGTTCGGCGGGCACAGCAAGGGCCGCGGCTTCCGCGCCGGACGTGTTCGCGCCGGCGACCGCGCACCGGCAGAGCCCGCTCTACCCGCTGCCGCCGTTCGGCACCGGCGCCAACATGACCTTCCGGCCGGGCGTGATCGAGCGGATCGGCGGCTTCGACACCGCGCTCGGCGCGGGCACCCCGGCCATGGGCTCGGAGGACACCCTGGCCTTCACCCAGGTGCTGGTCGGCGGCGGGACGATCGTCTACCAGCCGTCCGCGGTCACCCACCACTACCACCGCCGCGACCTCGACGGGCTGCGCAAGCAGATGGTCGGGTACGGCGCGGGGCTCACCGCGGCGTACACCAGCCTGCTGATGCGCGCGCCCGGGACTGCTGTGGGCGCTGCTGAAGCTGGCGCCGACGGCGCTGCGCGACCTGACCGCGTCCGACAGCCTGCGGGTGTCGACCCTGCGCGACGACTTCCCGCAAGGACCTGCTCAAGGCCAACCGGCGGGGCATGCTGGCCGGTCCCTGGGCGTACCTGCGGGGTCGCCGGGCGGCTCGCGGGGCGGCGAAGGCCGCGAGCGCGTGACCACGATCGGCCGGACCGGCGAAACCCCTGCGGCCACCGCCGGAAGAGGAGATTCTCAACGGGTGACGGCCGGCGACACGATGGTGGCAGACCCGGCCGCGCCGGCGCTCGAGGAGACGACGGCCGATCACCGGTCCGGGTTCGGGCTGCTCGGTCTCGGGCTCGGTGTGCTCGGCGCGGCCGTGCAGCTCGTGCCGAGCGGGCACGTCCGGCTGGTCATGCTGCTGGCGTTCCTGCTGCTGGGTCCGGGCGCGGCCGTCATGTCGGCAATTCGGGTGGCCGACCGGCTGACCGCGTGGGCGCTCGCCGTGGCCGGCAGCATGGCGGTCGCCACCGGCGTCGCCGTGACCACCCTGTGGACACACGCCTGGAATCCGGACGTGACCGTGGCGAGCATGGCCGGTGCGGTCACGCTGGTCTCGGCCGGTCGGCTGACCACGCTGTGGCGCGCCGGCGGCCGGGCCGGCAATCCGTTCGCGCCTCCGCTCCGCGACGGGCCGCCGCCCGTCCCCGGCCGGCGCGCACGCATCCTCGGCATCCTGCCGATGGCGTCGGTCGCCGGGGCGGTGCTGCTCTGGGCCTACGCGCTGATCGGCCTCAAGCCCGCCGGCGTCGGCCTGTACGGCCTCAGCGCCGCCCTGGGATGGCCCTTCCTGGCCGCCGTGGTGCTGCTCGGCGCCGGACTGGCGGCCGAGCTGCTGGGCCGGGCCCGCCCGCTGGTGCTCGGCATCAGCCTGCTCGCGGTGCCGCTGATGATGCAGGCCACCGTCCCGCTGCTGGACGGCACGATCGAGTACGCCTGGACGTACAAGCACGTCGGCGTGGTCGACCTGATCCGGGACAACGGGCACCTGCTCAACTCGAACGACATCTACCAGCAGTGGCCGGGCTTCTTCGCCGTGCTGGCGATGATGTCGCACGTGGCCGGCGTGGGCGCGCTGTCCTTCGCGGCCTGGGCTTCGCTCACCTTCGCCCTGATCGACATGCTGGTCGTGGCGGCGCTGCTGCGGTCCTTCTCCGCCGACCGGCGGGTGGTCGCGCTGGGCGTGCTGCTGTCGCAGGTCGCGATGTGGGTGGACATCGGCTACTTCTCGCCGCAGGCGTTCGTCTACCCGCTGATGCTGGGCTTCTGGCTGATCGTGGTGCGATGGCTGCTGGTCGTGCCGCCGGCGCCGGCGGGTACGGGCCGGGTGGCCCGCGTCCGCACGTGGCTCCTGCGCGGCCTGCCGGCGCAGCCCGCCCGGTCGCCGCGCGAGCGGGCCGGGGCGAGCGCCGGCGCGGTCGTCCTGTTCGCCGCGATCACCGTGTCGCACCAGCTCACCCCGTTCGTGATGCTCCTGCCGCTGGCCGTCCTGGTCGTGCTGGGGCTGGTCCGGCCGCGGCTCTGGCTGCCGCTGGCGCTGATCGCCGTGCTGGCCGCGTTCGTCGGCCCGCGGCTGGGCGGGGTGGCGTCGCAGTACCACCTGTTCGACTTCGACCTGGTCGCCAACGCGGCCGGCAACGCCGACACGTGGCGCACGCCCGAGCAGGAGTTCTCCGCGGTGGTCGCCCGTACGCTGGCGATCGGCGTGTGGCTGGCCGCGCTGGCCGGGGTCTGGCTGCGGATCCGGCGGCCGGGCCGGGTGCTGGTGCCGGCGGTGCTCGGTTTCGTGCCGATCGTGACGCTGGCCGGCGGCAACTACGGCGGCGAGGCCATCTACCGGGTGTTCGCGTTCTCGCTGCCGTTCGCGGCGCTGCTGATCGCCGATCTGTGGGCCGGGCCGCGGTTCCGGGCCCGGCTGCTGGGCGGCCGGATCCGCCGCCGGCTGGTGGTCGGCGCCTCCGGGGTCGTCCTGGCCGCGGTCATGCTGGCCGCGCTGCAGGGCCTGCAGGGTCAGCTGGTCGTCCACCAGGTCAGCCGCACCGACATCGCCGCGGCCGAGTACCTGTACGCGCACGCCGAACCGGACTCGTCGATCGTGCTGGCCGCACCGAACTTCCCGACGAAGCTGACCGGCGACTACGACCGGTTCAACACCAGGCTGACCGCCGTCGACGTGTCGCTGATCGGCGACCCGTCCTTCGACGGGAACCTCAACGCCAGCCGGATCACCGACATCGAGGCGTACATCCGGGCGCTCGGCACCCGGACGAGCTACCTGGTGGTCGGCGACGCGATGGAGAAGTACACCGAGTACTTCGGACTGTCCCCGGCCGGCTCGATGACGTCGCTGGCGACGGGCCTGCGCAACTCCCCCGACTGGACCGTCTACTACACGGCGCCGGGCATCACCGTGTTCCGCCTGACCCCGGCCGCCTGACCGGAGCCCCGGGGTGACCGCCGCCGTGACGCCGGACGGTGCACCCCGAGGTCGGGATTGCCGGGTGGTGGCTGCCGGGTGGACCATGGAGCCACCGAACGGGTACCCGGGCCGGCCTTGGGGGCAGACATGGGCACGACCACCCACGACCTGTTGATCGGGGTGCACGCGCTCGCCGCGATCACCTGCTTCGTCGCCGGCGCCACGCTGGTCGCGGCGTTGCCCGCGTCCGGCCGCTCGGCCCGCTTCCGCACCTACGCCGTGGCCGCGGTGGTTGCCGTGGCCGCGCTGATCACGGTCATCCTGGTCGACTGGTCCGGGCTGCCGACGGCCAAGCGCGTTACCTTCGGCGGCCTGGCGGTGCTGGCGCTCTATCTGCTGTGGCGGACGTACGGCGCGGCCCGGTCCCTTGCCGCGCAGGGCGCGGGCTGGAAGCTGACGTTCATCGGGCACGTCGGATTCGTGCTGATCTCGCTGTTCGACGGGTTCGCCATCGTGACCGCCCTCGATCTGCGCATGCCGCCGGTGGTGGTCGCGCTGAGCGCCGTTCTGGGGGTGGCGGCAGGTGTGTTCGCGATCCGGACCGCGAGCCGGCGGGAGCAGCGTGGCGACGCCGTGGCCCAGGCGTAGCCGGTCAGCGGCGTGGCCCGGTCAGGACAATGTGGACGTCTCGTCGTAACCGGTCGTGGACCGCCACTGGGCGAAGGACAGCTTGGTCTCCTTCGAGTCGCCGCCCGGATCCGGGTCGATGACACCGAACGACGCCGCCGCCTGCCGGTAGGAGTTGCCGTTGATGGTGACCGCCGGTGTGCCGTGCTGGAACTGCAGCCGGTAGACCACCGAGGACGCCGCGCGGGTGACGGCGTTGCCGGTGATCTGCAGGCCGTCGATGTGGCCGGCGAAGTCGCCCCCGGTGGCCAGCAGGAAGGTGAAGTTGTCGAGGCCGGTGAAGGTGTTGCCGCTGATCGTGAAGCCGGTCCCGCACCGCAGCACCATCCCGGTGTTGGCGCCGTTCGCGAGCTTCGCGGTGTCGTCGCCGGCGGCCGTGTTGCCGGTGAAGACGTCGTCGGGGCAGCGGCCGTCGGAGCCGCTGCCGGTCTCCAGCACGCCGTCGTTGGAGGCGAACGTGTTGCCGGTGACCGTGGTGTTGGCGGTGTCGTACATCTCGAAGCCGCCGCCGTCCACGCCGTAGTCGGTGGACGGTCCGAAGTTGCGTTTCACCGTGTTGCCGCGGAACACCGGTCCCGGCTTGTCGGTGATGAACGTGGCGGCCAGCCCGTACCCGCCGAAATCGTCGGAGGCGGCCGTGGTGTTCTGGATGATGACGTCCTGGTCGTGCACGTTGTTCCCGTCGACCAGCACGCCCTCGCCGCCGCGCACCACCACGATGCCGGCGCCGTTGTGGTACACCTCGCTGCCGGTCACGGTGACGTCGCGGGACGACGTGACCAGGATGCCGTAGCAGCCGACCGGCAGACCGGCCGAGTTCCGGCCGTGGCTGTCCCGGACGATCACGCCGCGGACGGTGACGCCGGAGGTCCGGTCGACCCGGATGCCGCTGCCGTGGTCGCCGGTGATATCGGCGTCGGCATCCGGCTTGGGGACGCAGCCCTGGACGGTGAGGCCGGCGATCGTCGTTCCCGCCGCGTCGACCAGGATGGCGTCGCGGGTGCCGGACCGGCCTTCGATCACGGCCCGCTCCCCCGGGGCGCTCATCACGGTCAGCCCCGGCCGGGTCACGGCGAACGGCCGGTACGTGCCGTTGCGGACGAAGATCTTCGAGCCCGCCGGGGCCGCGCCGACCGCGTGGCCGACGGTCCGCCACGGCCGGGCGGCGGTGCCGGCGCCGGTGGTGTCGTTCCCGTGCGTGGACACCCAGAGTCCCGGACCGGCGGTCTTCGTGTCCGGTGCCGGCTCGTACGCCCACCGGCCGTACGCCAGGGCCCCGCACACGGCGGCCACCAGCACGAGCACCGGGACCATCACCCACGCCCGGCGGTACCAGGGCCGCCGGTGACGGAACGCCCGCCGGCTGTGCCCGGGCGCGTTCACCCGCCGAACGCGGGGTCGGCGGCCATCGCCCGGTACGCCGCCAGCGCGGTCGCGGGCGAGTCGATCCGCCACTTCTCGCTGGAGCCGGGGTGGGTGTCGGTGTCGAACCAGACGACGGCGCCGATCGCCGGGCGGGTCTTCACCCACGCGGCGAACGCGATGATCCAGTCGGCCTTGGTCCGGCCGCCGTGGTCCACCACCCCGACCTCGGTCAGCATGATCGGCTTGCGGCCGCCGTACGCGTCGTACAGCTCGTCGAACACACCGGCCGGGCTCCGGTTGTCGGCGTACCCGGACAGACCGACCCAGTCGACCTGGTCGTCGCCCGGGTAGTAGCCGGCGGCGGTGTTCCAGGCGGCGTCCGGCTGCGAGCTGACGTTCGGGCTCCACACCCAGGACACCTTGGTGGCGCCCTCCGCGGCGAAGATCCGCCGGATGCGCTGCCACGCCGCCACGTACCCGGCCGGCTTCTGGCCGTTGGACGCGCCGCCCCAGCGGTAGAAGTCCCGGTTCATGTCCCAGCCCCAGCGCATCAGCGTGGGCCGGTCGCGGGCGGCCACCGCGCGGGCGGCGGCGGCGATCAGCTTGTCCGACCTCCCGCTGGTGATCGCCGCGTACGTGGTGCCGCCCCAGGCCGTCATCAGCGTCGCGCCGGCCGGCAGCGCGGGCGCGGTCAGCGGGTCGGTCCACTGGTAGAACCGCTGCAGGATGGCGGGGTTGCGGCCGAGCTGCCGGCGCCGCAGGGCCAGGGCGGCGTCCGGCGACAGGCCCTGCAGAGCCAGGTAGGCCCCCAGCCGTACGCGCCCCGGCTCGATCGGCACCGGCCCACCACCGCGGGTCACCGGGTGGGGCGGCGACGCGGTGGGAGCGACCGGGTCCGGGTTGACGCCGTCGGGGCCGAGCGGCGCGGGCCGTCCGCACCCGGCGGCGGCCGGCAGCAGGCCCAGCGCGGCCAGCCCGAGCAGGGTCCGGCGGTTCACGTCAGGTCCCGTCCGGCGGCCCGGGCCGCCCGGCGGACCAGCCGCCAGGCCGGCTGGGCGAGCCGCTTCAGCCGCGGTGCCAGCCACGGGCCGCCCCCGGCGACGAGCGCCACCAGGTCGGCGCCGGACACGTCGGGTGTCGGCTGGAACCGCGGGACGGCCAGCCGGTCGCCACCGGGCAGGTAGAGGCGGCGGCCGACCTCGGTCGCGTTGTCGTAGCCGAACGCGGCGACGGTCCGGCGCACCCGGCGGTTGTGGTAGCCGTGCGGGTACGCGAACGACCGCATCCGAAGGCCCAGGCGCTGCTCGAGGTCGGTGTGGCTGCGGCCGATCTCGTCGCGGAGGGTGCCCGGCGGGAGCACGTCGAGCGGGTGGTGGATCTCGCTGTGGTTGCCGATCTCGATCCCGGCCGCGGCCACCTCGGCCACTTCTTCCCAGGTCAGCATCCGGCCGAAGTCGGGCGAGGAGCGGCCCAGCCAGTCGGCGCCGCCGCCGAGGTGGCCGGTGGACGCGTACAGGGTGGCGCCGGCGCCGGCGGCCGCGAGGGCCGGCACCGCGGCGGTCAGGAAGTCGGCGTAGCCGTCGTCGAAGGTCACCGCGACCAGTCGGTCGGGGCTGCCGGCGTCGATCAGGTCGAGGGCCGCCGACATGCCGGTCAGGCGGTACCCGGCCGCGGTCAGCGCGGCCAGTTGCTCGGCCAGGCGGGCCGGGGGCACGGCGAGGTGACGCATCGGGCCGCCGACCGCGGACACCGAGTGGTACATGAGCGCCGGCAACGCCGTCCGGGCCGGCGCGGCCGTCACGGTCACGTGTCCACGGTAGGCCCGGTCCGTACGCGATGGAGGCTTTTGCCGGTTTTCTTCGAGGATCGCCGCGGCCGACCGTCGCAGCACGGCGGCCGGGGTTCCGGCTGGGGACTGAGTGGCCGCGCCGCTCAGCCACCCCGCCCGCGGGATTGAACCGTCAAGGGACCGCGGAACGTACCGGAGTGCGACGACCCACGCTTCGAGACCGGGAGCGACGAGCATATGTTCCGACTCATCACCCTTCGGGCCCGGCACGGCGCCCCGCGCATCAACGTGGACTCCGACGGTTTCGCCAGCGAGCGGGCCGCGCTGGCCCGCTTCCGCGAGACGCCGGGCGCGTTCTTCGGCATCGGCCGGTTCGACCCGCACGGGCGGCTGGGCGAGGTGATCATGGACGGCACCTGTGGGGTGGCCGCCGACTGCGGCCGCCCGGCGAGCCTGGTGCACGCCGAGACGTTTCAGCGGCTCTGCGACACCTGCGCGTTCGGCCTCGAGGTGCTGACCGTGACCGAGCTGGCCGACCGGCTGGGGGTGGCGGTGCGGATGGCGCCGGTGCCGGCCCGCGCCGGGCGGCACGCCGCGGTCGAGGAGGGGTGCGTCGCCGGCAACCGGATCGCCCGGGAGCTCGCCTCCCACGTCAGCGACCCGCTCTGGCGCGGTGAGCTGATCGGCGAGCTGGCCCGCAATCCGGGCGCGCTCAACGGGCTGCTGATCGGGGTCGGCGCGCTGAGCCACCGGGACGTGCTCGATCTTTACCACGACCTGTGCACGCTGGGCGCCCAACTGCCCACCGCGATCCACTCCGATCTGCGGCGAGCCACGGTCCGGCCGCTGTCGCCGGCCGGAGTGGCGGCCTTGCGGCTGGGACTGTGACCTCTGGACACTGGTGTCCATGCCGAGTTTCCCCCCGCAGGGTTTCGCCCATCTCGTCGAGCGGGCGCGCGGGCTGATCGCCGGCGGCGGCCGGGCCGTTCTGGGGATCACCGGAGCGCCGGCGGCCGGCAAGACGACCCTGGCCCAGGAGCTGGTGCGGGCGCTGGCCCCGCGTCCGCCGGCCGGTCTGGTCGCCGGGGCCTGGGTGGCGCACGTCCCGATGGACGGGTTCCACCTGGCCGATGTCGAGCTGGACCGGCTCGGCCTGCGGGCGGTCAAGGGCGCGCCGGACACGTTCGACGCCCTCGGGTACGCCGCCCTGCTGCGGCGGCTGCGCGAGGACGTCGACGAGATGATCTACGCGCCCGGCTTCGAGCGGGTCATCGAGCAGCCCATCGCCGGCGCCATTCCCGTGCCCCGGGAGGCCCGGCTGATCATCTCCGAGGGCAACTATCTGCTGCTGGACGGGCCGCGCTGGTCGGGCGTACGGCGGATGTGCGCGGAGATCTGGTACGCCGAGCTGGACCCGTCGGAGCGGCGGCGAAGGCTCATCGCGCGGCACATCCGGTTCGGCAAGGACGAGGCGGCCGCGGTCGCCTGGGCCACCGGCACCGACGAGCACAACGCCGAGGTCATCGCCGCCACCAAGGACGGCGCCGACCTGATCGTCGCGGCGGAGACGATCAGGGGCATCGGCAGTCCGCCCGGTTAGTGGCATGCTTCTGACGTGACGGTCGATTCCCCGCCGCGGCGGCGCGTCAGCCGGGTGCTGCGCTTCACGCTGATCATCGCCCTGGTCATGCTGCTGCTGTTCGGCCTGCCGTGGTGGACGCTGGTGCTCGCCGGCAACGACTGGCCGGCCGCGTTCTTCGTGCCGGCCACGGTGGTCTTCGTCGTGGCGGTGGCGGCGTTCCCGGCCCTGATGGTCACCGGGCACGGCCGGCGGCACCGGGACTGGGCTGCCCGCATCTCCGACGTCCTGCTCGGCGTCGTCTGGGTGCTGTTCGTGTGGTCGATCCTGGGCAACCTGCTCGGCCTTCTCCTGCTCGCGTCGGGGGTGCACGATCCGGGCCGCTCCCGGATCGTCGCGGCCGTGGTCGCGCTGGTCGCGGTGGTCCTGCTGGTCTGGGGACACGCCGAGGCGATGCGGGTCTCCCGCGTACGGCGCATCGACGTCACCGTCCCGCGCCTGGGGGCCGGCTTCGACGGGGCCCGGGTCGTGCTGATCACCGACACGCACTACGGCCCGATCAACCGGGCCCGGTGGTCGCGCGGCGTGGTCGACGTGATGAACACGCTGGACGCCGACATCGTCGCGCACACCGGCGACATCGCCGACGGCGAGGTGGCTCAGCGCCGCGAGCAGGCCGCGCCGCTGGGTGACGTCCGGGCTGCGCTGGCCCGGGTGTACGTGACCGGCAACCACGAATACTTCAGCGGGGCGCAGCGCTGGGTCGAGCACATGGCGTCGCTCGGCTGGGAGGCGTTGCACAACCGCCACGTCGTGGTCACCCGCGGCGGCGACCGGCTGGTCATCGCGGGCGTCGACGACCGTACGGCCGCCGGGTCCGGGTTGCCCGGCCACCACCAGGACCACGAAGCCGCGCTGCAGGGCGCCGACCCGGCCCTGCCGGTCCTGCTGCTCGCCCACCAGCCGCAGATGATCGCGGGCGCGGTCGCTCACGGCGTCGACCTGCAGCTGTCCGGGCACACCCACGGTGGGCAGATCTGGCCGTTCCACTACCTGGTCCGCACCGACCAGCCGTCCCTGCAGGGACTGTCCCGGCACAGCGAGCGGACACAGCTCTACACCAGCCGCGGCACCGGATTCTGGGGGCCGCCGTTCCGGGTCTTCGCGCCCAGCGAGATCACCCTGATCACCCTGCACGCGGGGTGATCGGCGCGGCGGCGCGGCTCGTCCGCGTCGCAGTCCCGGGGCCTGCCCAGCGACCCCGCTTCCCCGCCCGTGCCGATGGGCCGGCCGGCCCCGCGGCCGCGCGGCCGGAGACAGGCGGCAACCTCGACTGACCCGTTTTGCACTCGGCCTGATCTCGTTTGACGGCCGAAGCCACCGATCCGGCAACTGAGAGTGCGGGCTGCCGGTGCCCGCACCACCGGGGGAGGCGGCACGCTGTGAACGGGCACCCAGACAGCAACGCGACGACACGACGGCCGAGCGGGGCAGCAGCACGGCCGGGCCGGGCCACCGCACGGCCGGGACGGGCGGCTGCACGGATCGCCGGGACCGCGGCGGCACTGCTGCTGAGCGTGACCGCAGCCGCCGCACCGGCTCAGGCCGCGACCACCACCACACCGGCGCCGACCGCCACCACGACCGCGACCGCCGGGGTGACCTGGGCCGCCCTGATGCGCCGGAAGTTCGACGCGGACGCCGAACTCGTCCGGCTGACCGTGCTGCTGCCCGGCCTGCGGGCCACCGCGACCGCCCGGGCCGCGGCGCTGACCGCGGCCCAGCGGACCCAGACCGCCACGGCCGCCGCCCTGACCACCGCGACCACCGCCGACCAGGCCGCCCACGCCGCCTACAGCTCGGCGAAGACGGCCGCCGCGACGGCGGCGACGGCGGTCACGACCGCGCAGAACCACAAGCCGCTGCACCCGAGCCAGGTCACCGTGGCCAAGCGGGCGCTCGTCACGGCGAACGCCGCCGTCCAGACCCGCGCGGCCGCGTTCACGCAGGCCGCGGCCACCCTGACCACCGCGCGGACCGCCGCCACGACGGCGGCCACCCAGCTGACCACGGCGACGACCGCGTCCGCGGCCGCGACCAAGGTGTTGACGGACACCCAGCTGCAGGCGGCGGCACTGCCGAAGACCGGCGCGGCCCTGATCGCCGAGGCGAACGCACTCAAGCCTCAGGTCGTCACCCAGGCCCGGACCGGCATGACGACCACCCGGGTGTACGGCATCACGGTCAACACCGTCATCGCGTACCCGTTCCAGCGGATGGTCGACGACGCCGCCCGGGCCGGGGTCCACCTGTCCGGCGGCGGGTTCCGCACCGAGGCGCAGCAGATCGCCCTGCGCAAGGCCAACGGCTGCCCCGACGTGTGGACCGCGCCGTCGTCGTCCTGCCGGGTGCCGACCGCGATCCCCGGCCGGTCGCTGCACGAGGTCGGCCTGGCCATCGATCTGACCACCGGCGGCCGGACCATCACCGACCGCAACAGCACCGCCTACAGGTGGCTCGCGGCCAACGCCGCCCGGTACGGGTTCGCCAACCTGCCGTCCGAGGCGTGGCACTGGTCGCTGACCGGCAACTGATCATGCCCGTACGGCCGGGAACTCCTCCACGCCCAGGACCCGCAACAGGTCCAGCCGTTCCCGGGAGTCGGCGTCGGCCGGGGTGAGCACCAGCAGCTGCTGACCGTGGTCGGGCGTGACCAGGGTTTCGCAGTCCACCGTCACCGGGCCGACCCGCGGATGCCGCATGGTCTTGCGGTCGGCGCGGCGGACCGCCACCTCGTGCTCGGCCCAGCGGCGGCGGAAGTCGTCGCTGGCCGCCAGCAGCCGCTCGACCAGCCCGTCCACCACCGGATCCCCGGCCCGCCGACCGGCCGCCGCGCGCAGATCGGCGACGACCTGGCGGGAGTGGTGCTCGCGCTCCTCGGGCGGCCGCAGCCCACGGGTGCCGGCGTCGGTGAACCACCGGTACACCAGGTACCGGTGGTCTCCGGAGAAACCGGTCTGGTCACCGGTCAGCAGCATCGCCATCCGGTTCTGGGCCAGCACCTCACCCAGGTCGGACATCACCACGGCCGGGGTGTCGCCGAGCAGGTCGAGCATCCGGACCAGGCCGGCGCGGGCCAACCGGGCCGTCCCGTCGGCCGGCGGCGGCTGGTGGCCGGCCAGGTAGAACAGGTGGTCGCGTTCGTCGTCGGAGAGGCGCAGCGCCCGGGCCAGCGCGCCGAGCAACTGGGTCGAGGGCTGGCTGCTGCGGCCCTGCTCCAGGCGTACGACGTAATCGACCGACATTCCGGCGAGCATCGCCACCTCCTCCCGGCGCAGGCCGGTGGTGCGCCGGCGGGGTCCGGCGGCGATGCCGACCTCGGCCGGGCGGATCGCTTCGCGGCGGCGGCGCAGGAAGTCGGCGAGCTGGTCACGCTGCATGGCCCCATCGTCTCTCGGCGGCCACGGGCGAGCCAGAGAGCGGCGCTCCCACGATAAGCGGTCCGCTCCCGGACGCCGCCGGACCGGAGCAAGGTGGAACCCATGCAGACACGACAACTGGGAAGCACCGGCCCCGCCGTCTCGGCGCTGGGTCTGGGAGCGATGAGCATGTCCGGCACGTACGGCCCGGCCGACCGCGCGGAGAGCATCGCCACCGTGCACGCGGCGCTGGACGCCGGGATCACCCTGATCGACACCGGCGACCACTACGGCTCCGGCCACAACGAGCTCCTGCTGGCCGAGGCGTTGCGCGGCCGCGACCGGGACAGCTACCAGCTGAGCGTCAAGTTCGGCGCGCTGCTCGGCCCGGACATGACGTTCGGCGGCCAGGACAGCCGCCCGGCGGCGCTGAAGAACTTCCTCGCCTTCTCGCTGACCCGGCTGGGCGTCGACCACATCGACATCTTCCGGCCGGCCCGGCTCGACCCGGCGGTGCCGATCGAGGAGACCGTCGGCGCGATCAAGGACATGGTCGACGCCGGGTTCGTCCGGCACATCGGCCTGTCGGAGGTCGACGCCGCGACGATCCGCCGCGCCCACGCCGTGCACCCGATCGCCGACCTGCAGATCGAGTACTCGCTGATCTCGCGCGCGGTCGAGGACGACGTGCTGCCCACCCTGCGCGAACTGGGCATCGGCATGACCGCGTACGGCGTCCTCAGCCGTGGCCTGATCTCCGGTCATTGGGCCCCCGGCCGGCCCGGCGACCCCCGCGGCCGCCATCCCCGCTTCGCCGGCGACAACGCGGGCCACAACCTGGCGCTGGTGGAGGAGCTGCGCCGGATCGCCGAGGCGAAGAACTGCACCGTGGCGCAGCTGGCCATCGCCTGGGTGGCCGCGCAGGGCGACGACATCGTGCCGCTGGTCGGCGCGCGCACCCGGGAGCGCCTGTCCGAGGCGCTGCCCGCGCTGGACGTCACCTTCACCGCCGACGAACTGACCGAGATCGAGAAGGCGGTGCCGAGGGGCGCGGCCCGCGGCGACCGGTACCCGGCCGCCATGATGGCCACCCTCGGCGTGGGCAACTGACCCGCCCGGTCCGGTGTGGACGGCGAGGCCGGCGGACCGCCGCCCCGCGCGTCCTCAACTTCGCCCGCATCGAGGCATGGGTGGAGCCGGACAACCACCCGTCGCAACGAGTCCTGGAGATCAACGGCTATCTCCGGGAGGGGCGGCTGCGCAGCTTTCTCACCATCGGCACCCGCCGCGCCGATGTGCTCGTCTACTCCCGCCTCGCGGCGGAGGCCCGAGGCTGAGTGGTCACCTGAGGCCCGGTGGTCGGCGGTGGGTCGCGTCGAGGTAGGCCAGCACGGCGCGGACGCGACGGTGTTCGTCCGGGGCGGCGTACAGCGCCAGCTTGCGGAAGACGAGGTTGGTGTGGGTCTCGACGGTGCGGACGCCGATGTGCAGGCGGGCGCTGATGCCGCCGTTGGACAGTCCTTCGGCCATCAGCGCGAGCACCTCGCGTTCCCGGTCGGTGAGCGTCTCCAGCGGATCCCCGCTGGCCGGCGCGCGGTCGAGCAGCTGGGCGACGATCGCCGGGTCCATGGCCGAGCCGCCGGACGCCACCCGGCGCAGTCCGTCGAGGAAGTCGTCGACCTGCACGATGCGATCCTTGAGCAGATAGCCGAGCCCGGCCGGCCCGTCGCGGAACAGGTCCATGGCGGCGGTCGCCTCGACGTACTGGGACAGCAGCACGGCCGCGGTGGCCGGTCGCGTGGCCCGGATCGCGCGGACCGCCTCGATGCCGTCGTGCAAGTTGTTCGGCGGCATCCGGACGTCCGCGACGACCAGGTCGGGGGCGAGGGCTTGGGCGGCCGACAGCAGGTCGGGCCCGCTGCCGACGGCGGCAACCACGTCGTAGCCTTCGCGGTCGAGGATCCGCACGATGCCCTCGCGCAGCAGGACCGCGTCGTCGGCGACGATTACCCGCACGGCAGCTCCGCCGTCAGCCGGGTGCCCGCGTCGGCCGGGCTCACGACCGTGAGGGACCCGCCGTGCGCCTCGACCCGGTCGGCCAGCTGCCGCAGGCCGTCGCCGTCCGGGCGGGCGCCGCCCGGCCCGCGGTCGACGACCTCGACCCGCAGACGGTCGCCGTCGGTGTCGACCGCGACGGCGACCGGTGAGCCGGCCGCGTGCTTGCGGGCGTTGGCCACCCCCTCGCAGGCGACGAACCACGCGGTCGCCTCGATGTCGGGATCGAGCCGGCCGGTCAGACGGCAGCTGACCGTGGCGCCCCGGAGCTCGGCGAGGGCGGCCGGCAGGCCGCCGGTCACCAGGGCGGGCGGCAGGATGCCGTGCACGAGCGCGCGGATCTCCTGCAACCCGGCCTGCAGCTGGTCGACGGTGAAGGTCAGCAGTTCGTCCAGGTCGGACGGCGCGTTGCTCTCCCGACGAGTCGACTGGATGTGCACGGCCAGGCCGACGAGCCGTTGCTGCGCACCATCGTGGAGGTCCCGTTCGATCCGCCGGCGCTCGGCATCCCCGGCCGCGACGATGCGGCCCCGCGACGCCCGCAGCGCCGCCAGCTGCACGCTCAGTTCGGCCTGCAGGCGGGCGTGCTCGAGCGCCGTCGCGGCGGTCGGCACGACGGCGGCGAGCTGGGCCGGGTCGACGGGTCCGTGGACGAGCACGGCGATGTCCTGTCCCTGCCGCTGGATCGGCAGGACGGCGCTGTCGCCGGGGTCGATCTGGACCTCGACTCCGCCGCCGTCGACCAGATGTGCGCCGCCGGCCGGCCGTACCGCGTAATAGATTTCCAGCGTGGGGTCGCGCAGAGCCCGGCGCAGAGTGTCGCGCACCCGGTCCGGGCCGACGGCTTCCCGGCCGACCTGTTCGCCGAGGCGGCGGACCAACTGGAGTTCGTGATACGCGCGCCGGTCGTAGAGGCGGTCGACGACGTCTTGCACCCGGTCGCGGATCGGGCGCAGCAGCAGGGCGACGACGAAGGCGGCCACCGCCGCCGCGATCGGTGACCGACCCCCGGCAATCACCGCGACCGTCACGTCCAGTGCCGCGAACGCGGTCACCAGCGCCAGGGTGAGCACGCCGTAGACGATCGTGCGGCGGATCACGCGGTCGACGTCGTAGAGCCGGAACCGGAAGATCCCGAGGCCGATCCCGACGAACGTCGCGACGATCCCCGGCAGCAGGAGCCACCCGATGCCGGTCACCTGTGCGAGCACGTTGGCCACGAACGCGGCGGTGATGCCGAGTCCGAACCACTTGATCTGCTGCCGCACGTCACCGGCGGTCCGCAGGGCGCGGCGGAGCAGTCCGGTCAGCGCAATGACCGCGGCCACCGTGACCACGGCGAGACTGGTTTCCTGGACCGCGTCGGTCAGATGCGCGACTGGATCGTCGGGCACCAGCGCCGTCGGCAGCAGGGCCGCCCCGCGGAACCGCCACGCACCGGCCGGTACCGCGACCGCCGCGAGCAGCAGCGCCACCAAAGTCAGTGCCGGCACAACCCGCCAGATCCGGCCGGGGAGCCGCCCGTCCGGGAACAGGATGATGACCATCGGGGCCAGCGCGAGCCCGATGACCGGCGTCCAGAGCTGCAGCCACGACGCGAGCGGACCGCCCGGCCGGCCGGGGTGGGTCACCAGCGCCGAGACGCACCACACCTGGGCCGCGCCGGCGACGGCGCGGCTGAGTCCCAGCACGAGGAACAGCCAGCCGATCGGGTGCCGCGGAGCACGGGGCAGCAGGACCGCCGCGAACAGCGCGCCGAAGAACCCGGTCGCGGCGGCCGACAGCGCGTACGCGTCGATCGGCTGTCCGTCCAGCGGTGCCCCGATCACGATGTACGCGACGAGCGCGGCGACGACGGTGCACGACGCCCAGGCGACCACCGCGGCGGCCCGGGGCCGATCCGGCGCGGCGGTGCGCATCGTGACCTCCACCGCTCCATGGTCGCACCGGCCTCCCGCCGACGACCTCCGTGCGGGTACGGATCCGGGGCGCCGCATTCCGCGGGCTCGCCCCGATGTGCCGGTGCGCCGGACCGGCCGATCGTGGAGGCATCGCTTCATCGACGCCTGTGGAGGCCACGATGTTCCTGCTACTCCCGTTGATCGGCAACTTCCTGGCCGGCCGGCTCGCCCCGCGCCGCGTCGCGATCCCGGTCGCCGTCGTGCTGTTCCTGGTCGCCGCGACCGTGTTCACCTCGACCGCGCCCCGGCATGACACCAGCTATGCCGACGCGCTGATCCTCTGCCTCCCCGCGGCCGTGGTCTGCGCCGGCACGCTGCTGCTCGGCATGTGGCTGCGCCGCCGCACCGATGCCGCCGCATCGACCCGGACCACGCCGTGACCGGCACGCCGGTCGCGGACGAGGCCGTCGCCACGCGTGCCCGCCGGCTCCTGACCGTCGCGCTCGGCGCCGCCCCGATTCTGCTTCTGCTCGGCACCGCGGTGCTGCCGGCCGCGATCGGCGACCGCCACGGCACCGATCGGGCCGAGACGCTGCGCCTGCTGCAAGCGGTCGCACCCGACCGGAGCCGGCTGCCGATCGGGCTGGTGCTGGTCGTCCTCGGCCTGGCGCTGCTCGTCGTCGCGGCGTTCGGTCTGGCGTGGCTGGCCGGCGGCGGCCGCCTGGCTCTCACCGGCGCGGGCCTGGTCGCGATCGCCGGGCCGGCCGGGGCGGCCGTCAACGCGGTCGACGACCTGGTCCCGTACCGGCTCACCGACCCGCACCTGCCACCGACCTCGGCGGTCGACGTGCTCGCCGGATCCATCGGCCCGGCCGCCGCCGTGCTGTTCGTGTTGTACCTGCTGCTGCTGCCCGGGCTGATCCTGCTCGCCATCGCGGCGGCCCGGGCCCGATCGCTGCGCTGGTGGCAGTCCGCGCTCATCGGCGTCGGCGCGCTCCTCGGCCTGCTGGCCGGCGAAGGCCCCGTCGGGGCGCTGTTCTCGATTCCACTGTGTGTCGGCATGTTGCTGGCCGCCCGCCGGCTCGCCGCCGGCCGTGCATCGTCTCTGGTTGGGGCGGAGTAAGCATCGCGTGGGCGGCGACCCACTCGGCCATACTTCGGGCTTTATCGACCTAGATCGATGTGAAGAAGGGTAGGAAACGGTGTTCGCGCGAGTTTAAACATCTGCGGTCTATGATACACGTCACCTTAATTCGGGTGTCCGATTAGGACTATTTAAGATCGGGAGCTACGGAGCGTCACCGTCGATTTCGCTGGTCATCGCGTTGTGCTCGCCGCCCGGCAACCATTCGTAGTCGGTTGACACCCGACGATCGCGGTGGCAATTTATCGATGATTGATCGGTGAGCACGGTTTTCGGGGAGGACGCCGGGCGGTACGACCGGGCTCGGGCGGGCTATCAACCTGGTCTGGCGGGCCTCGTCCGCTCCTACGCCGGCGCCTGGCCGGCCGCCGCGGCCGAGGTCGGCGCCGGCACCGGGAAAGGCACGGCGCTGTTCGCCGGGCGCGGCTTCCCGATCACCTGCATCGAGCCGGACCCCCGGATGAGCGAGCTCCTGCGCGCCCGTTTTCCCGAGACCGCCGTGGTCACCTCGGCCTTCGAGGACTGGTCCCCACCGGCCGGCGGCGTGGGGCTGCTGTTCGCGGTGATGTCCTGGCACTGGATCGACCCGGCGCGCCGGGCGTCGCGGGCAGCCGCGGCGCTCGCCCCCGGTGGGACGCTCGCCCTGATCGGGCGGCGGTCGCAGCATCGTGATCCGGACGTCGCGCGGGAGATCCAGGACGTGTTCCGTGCCTACGGCCCCCACACCGGCGACCGACCGCCGCTTCCGGAGTGGTCGGTGCCGGAGCTGCAGGCCAGTCCGGCATTCACCGATCTCGCCGTCGAGGAGCTGGGCGAGGACGTCGAACTGACCACCGACGCCTTCCTCGACCGGCTCCAGACCCGATCGCCGTTCCGCCGGCGGACGCCCGAGAACCGGCGGAAGCTGCTGGCCGAGCTGCTGACGAGGATCGACGCCCGCGGCGGGACGCTGCACCTGCGGTCGGTGACCTCCCTGGTCCTGGCCCGGCGCCGGTCGACCTGACCCCAAGCCGGAGGGACGACACTTTTCGCTACCGTGGCGGAGTGCCCGAACCGCGCCTGCACCGCGTCGCCGTCCTCGTGCTCGAGGGCGCGAAACCGCTCGACGTCGGCATCCCGGCGCAGGTGTTCACGACCCGGGCCAGCATGCCGTACGAGGTTCGCGTCTGCGGCGCCGCCCCCGGCCTGGTGACCGGCGGTGACGGCCTGTCGTACCACGTCGCCGACGGCCTCGGCGCGCTGCGCTGGGCCGACGTCGTGTTCATCCCCGGCTACCGGTTTCCCGATCGGGAGGATCCCCCGCCGGTCGTGGTGGACGCGCTGCTCGAGGCCCGCGGGCGCGGCGCCCGCCTGGCCGCCATCTCCACGGGCGCCTTCGCGCTGGCCGCGACCGGCCTGCTGGACGGCCGCCGGGCGACCACCCATTGGCACTACACGAAGGCTCTGGCGGCCCGGCATCCGCAGATCGTGGTCGACGAGAACGTGCTGTTCGTCGACGAGGGCGGCGTGCTGACCTCCGCCGGCGCCGCCTCCGGCATCGACCTGTGCCTGCACATCCTGCGCGGCGACCTGGGCGTGGCCGCGTCCAACCACGCCGCCCGCCGGCTGGTCGCGGCGCCGTACCGCAGTGGTGGTCAGGCGCAGTACGTCCCGCGCAGCGTGCCCGAGCCGCTGGGCGAGAGATTCGCCGCCACCCGGGAGTGGGCGCTGCACCGGCTGGGCAAACCGCTGACGCTGGAGATCCTGGCCCGCCACGCGGCCGTGTCGCCGCGCACGTTCTCCCGGCAGTTCGTGGCCGACACCGGGTACACCCCGATGCAGTGGGTGCTGCGGGCCCGCATCGACGTCGCCCGGGAGCTGCTGGAACGGTCGCAGCGCGGCGTCGAGCAGATCGCCGCCGACGTCGGCCTCGGTACGGGCGCCAACCTCCGCCTGCACTTCCGGCGCATCCTCGGCACCACCCCGAGCCAGTACCGCAGGACCTTCTCATCGGCCTGAGCGCCGGCGGTGCCGGGTGGCGCGATCCTTGCGAACCGTGGCGTGCCCGCCGCTGTCCGCATCGGACACCGGACGCGAGTCTGAGGTCATGACTCGTATCGCGATCAACGGATTCGGCCGGATCGGCCGCAACGTGCTGCGTGCCCTGCTGGAGCGGGACAGCAAACTCGAGGTCGTCGCGGTCAACGATCTCGCCGAACCCGCCGCGCTGGCCCGGCTGCTCGCCTTCGACACCACCGCGGGACGGCTGGGCCGGCCGGTGACCGTGGACGGCGGCGCGATGCTGGTGGATGGCCGCCGCATCGCCGTGCTGGCCGAGCGGGAGCCGGCCGAGCTGCCGTGGGCCGGCCTCGGCGTGGACGTCGTGCTCGAGGTGACCGGCCGGTTCACCTCGGCCGCGGCCGCCCGGGCGCATCTCGACGCCGGCGCGTCCCGGGTGCTGGTCGGGGCGCCCTCGGCCGGAGCCGACGTGACTATCGCGTACGGCGTCAACACCGGGGCGTACGACCCGGCGGCGCACACGATCGTCTCGAACGCCTCCTGCACCACCAACGCCCTGGCGCCGCTGGCCGCCGTGCTGGACCGGCTGGCCGGGATCGAGCACGGGTTCATGACCACCGTGCACGCGTACACCCAGGAGCAGCAGCTGCAGGACGCGCCGCACCGGGACCCGCGCCGGGCCCGGGCGGCCGCGGTGAACATCGTGCCGACCACGACCGGCGCAGCCACGGCGATCGGGCTGGTGCTGCCGAACCTGGCGGGCAAGTTGTCCGGCGACTCGATCCGGGTTCCGGTGCCGGTCGGCTCGCTGGTCGAGTTGAACACGACGGTGGCCCGCGAGGTGACCCGGGACGAGGTGCTGACCGCGTACCGGGTGGCGGCGGACGGCCCGCTGGCCGGCATCCTGGAGTACTCCGACGACCCGCTGGTCAGCTCGGACATCACCGGCAACCCGGCCTCGGCGGTCTTCGATTCGCTGCTCACCCGGGCCGACGGCCGGCACGTCAAGGTGTCCGCCTGGTACGACAACGAGTGGGGGTTCGCCAATCGGGTGATCGACACGCTCGAATTGCTGGCCGCCTGATTTCAGTGTGTCGTGGCTCGCCTACGCTGCGCGCAAAATGTGTTGAAGATCCATGGCGTCCTCACGGAGGATGGAGGTTCCCCCATCCACCGTGAGGACTGTCTATGCGCCTGCTCCGTGATCTGTGGGCCACGTCGCCCCGCCGGGCGGCGCTGCTGGCGGCGTTGATCGTCATCGGCGCCGCCGGGCAGTCGCTGTCCCTGGCACTGGCCGGCGCGGTGCTGGTGGACCGGTCCCTGCCGTTGTTCGCGGTGCTGGCCGGCGGCCTCGTCGCGGCGGTGCTGACCGACGTCGTGACCGGTCTGATCGCCGCCGGGCTGACCGCCGACTGGGCCGCGGCGTGCCGTCGCGGCCTCAACCGGGTGGCGTTCGGGCAGGACCTGCCGGCGCTGGAGAACACCCCGGTGGGCGAGCTGCTCGACCGGATCGACAGCGACGTGTACGAGGTGGGCTCGCAGATGCGCGGCGGCGGCGTCCGTCTTGCCCAGTCGCTGGCGGTGGCGGTGCTCAGCGTCGCTCACCGCGTTCTTCGTGTGGTGGCCGGCCGGTCTCGGCATGGTCCTCGTGTCCATCCTGCTGTTCTGGTCGCTGAACCGGCCGATCCAGCGCATCTCCCCCGCCCGGATCCGCGAGGAGGAGGCCTGGTCGGACCTGGCCGCGGTGATGGAGGAGTCGATGCACGGCCAGGACGACGTACGGACGAGCCTGGCCGCGCCGTACGTCCGGCAGTTGTTCGCCCAGCGGGCCCAGGAGGTCCTGATCCGCGGCCGGCGGGTGTGGCAGATGTCGGCCAAGGTCACCATGGGCGCCGGCGCGATCACCCGGACGCTGCATCGCGGCGCTGGTCGTGGCGGGGGCCTGGGCGCTGCTGACCGGTCACATCGACGGCGCCCGGCTGACCGCGGTGTGGCTGCTCGCGCTCGGCTTCGGCGGCACCCTCGAGCACGTCACCCGGATGGTGCCGGAGCTGCAGAACGCGCTCGGCGCGTGGAGCCGGGTGCAGCTGCTGCGCGCCGTCCGGCAGGAGCCCGCCGACGGTGTCCCGCCGGTCGACGGCGACCTGCTCGTCCGGGACCTGACCTTCCGGTACGGCGAGAGCGACTCCGGCCGGCCGCCGGCCCTGCGCGATGTCAGCCTGACCTTCCGCCCGGGGCCGGTCGTACGCGCTGATCGGGCGGACCGGCTCCGGCAAGTCGACGCTGGCCAAGGTGCTGACCCGGGCGGTCGACCTGCCGCGCGGGACGGTGTTCCTGGGCGGCACCGATCTGAACGACATCGAGCATCGAGGGTCTGCGCCGGTGGACCGCGATCGTGCCGCAGCGCACCGAGATCCTGGCCGGCACCCTGGCCGAGAACATCGCGCTGTTCGACGCCGGCCTTCTGCCCCACGCGTCCGGGGCGCTGGACGAACTGGGTCTGGCTCCGTGGGCGACGAGCCTGCCGGACGGCCTGCAGACCCGGCTGGGCGAGGGCGGTTACAAGCTCTCGGCCGGCCAGGAACAGCTGGTCGCCTTCGCCCGCATCCTGGTCCGCGACCCGCACGTGGTGATCCTCGACGAGGCGACCGCACGGATGGACCCGGTCACCGAGACGTGGGTCCAGCGGGCCACCGATCGGCTGCTGGCGCGGCCGGATCGGCATCATCGTGGCGCACCGGCTGTCCTCGGTGCAGCGCTGCGACGAGGTCGTCGTGCTGGCCGACGGCGAGGTGCTCGAAGCCGGGCCCGCTGGCGCGCCTCGCGCCGCTTCGCGCGAGCTGCTGGCCAGCAGCAACGCCGCGGTGCCGGCGCTGGCCGGGTTCGGCGGCGGCTGCCGGTCGAGCCGGTGGACGGCTGGACCGCCGACCGGGTCGAGATCACCGCCGAGACGCTGGCCAACACGCTGCCCAAGGCCGATCCGCCGCCGCTGCCGGGAACGCCGGTGGCGCGCACGATGCGGGAGATCGTCCGGCTGGCCACGAACGATCCGCGGTACGGCCTGGGCGCGGTGGCGTTCTTCATCGTGCTCGTGCTGCTCGGGCTGGACGGCGCCATCCTGCCGTTGCTGTGGTCGTACGGTGGTCGACGGCCGCGGCAACCCGCTGTTCCCGGCGGCGTCGATCGCGGCCGTACTGCTGGTGGCCATCCCGACGCTGTACTGCACCGGCGCCTGGTTCCCGGAGTGGTGGGTCCGGCAGATGCTGCGGATCAGCCTGCGCCTGGCCCACGGGCAGATCGGGCCGCGCCGGATCAGCAAGTACACCCCGGCCGAGGTGGTCGCGCAGGGCGGCGACACCGAGCGGGTGGTCATGCTGGCCGACAACGTGATCGACAACGCCACCAGCCTGGTCGTGGTGGTGTCGATGACGCTGGCCGCGATGTCGGCCGTCCCGGCCGCTTTCTTCGTCGGCACGATGGTGCTCGTCCGGGCTGGCCGCGACCCTGTTCGGGCCGCGGCTGGAGCGGGCCGCGCGGCGGACGGTGGCGGCCCGGGCGGCGTTCGCCACCGCGCTGGTGTCGTCGCTGTCCGCGGCGCGCACGGTGAAGCTGGCCGGGGCGACCGAGCCGGTGCTGGCCCACCTGGCCCGGCTCGACGCCGTCCGCAGCGAGCGGCAGCGGCCGCGAGATCTCCATCCAGGTGTGGGCGCGGTCCACCCCGTCGGTGGTCAGCGGGCTGCTGCCGATCGCGGCGTGGGCGCTGTACCTCGGCGGCCACCTGACGCGCGGCGGCGACGCTGATCGCGGTGGCCACGCTCGGCGCGGCCCGCTGGTTCGCGTGGACCACGGCGTCGCTGGTGTCGCAGCTGCCGTCGGCCCGGGTGTGGACCCGGCGGACGGTGGCGATGGCCGGCATCGCCGAGTACTCGGCCCCGGTGCCCGGAGTCGACCTCGCCGCCGGCACCGCCCCGGCGCCGCCGACCGCGCCGCGCAACCCGCTGCGCCGGCTGGAGCTGGACGGCTTCAGCGCGGTGCACGAGAACGGCACGGTCGGCGCGCAGGACGTCGACCTGACCGTCGACCGTGGACAGCTGGTGCTGGTCGTCGGCCCGGTCGGCGCGGGCAAGTCGTCGCTGCTGCGGGCGCTCGCCGGGATCGTGCACCACACCGGCGAGCTGCGCTGGAACGGCGAGCCGGTGAACGAGCCGGAGGTGTTCCTGCGGCCCAACCAGGTCGGGTACGTGGCTCAGCTGCCGCGGGTGCTGTCCGGCACGGTGGCCGACAACATCCAGCTCGGGCACGAGGTGGACGCGGCCGACGCGGTCACCACCGCCCAGCTCGACCACGACCTGGCAGCGGCCGGCGGCGGCCTGCAGCTGCTCATCGGGCACAAGGGCACCCGGCTGTCCGGCGGTCAGCTGCAGCGGCTGGCGCTGGCCCGGGCGCTGGCGCCGCGGACCGAGCTGCTGATCGCCGACGACGTGTCCTCGGCCCTGGACGTCACCACGGAGCTGGAGTTGTGGCGACGCGCTGCGCGGCCACGGCGTCACGGTGGTCGGCTCGACCTCCAAACGGGCCGCGCTGGCCCGGGCGGACCAGGTGGTCGTCCTGATCGGCGGCCGCGTCGAGGCGCAGGGATCGTGGGCCGAGCTCGAGGACCGCTGGGGACACCTGGCCGGCTGAGCGCCCACTCAGAAGTGCGTGCTCCGCATCTTTGCGGGGCACGCACTTTTTGCTATGGTCGTCGGCATGGGACTCCGCGAGCGGAAGAAGCAGGAGACCCGGGCTGCGCTCAGCTGGGCCGCGATCCGGCTCATCGTGGAGCGGGGCGCCGACAACGTTCTGGTGGAGGACATCGCCTCGGCCGCCGGGGTGTCTCCGCGGACATTCAACAACTACTTCTCCAGCAAGGGTGAGGCCGTCGCGTCGCGTCACCTCGACCGGATCGGGCGGATGGCCGACGATCTGCGCGACCGACCGGCCGGCGAACCGTTGTGGGACGCGATCACCGAGGCCGCGCTGACCCAGCTCGACCCGGGGCCGGAAGTCGCCGCCCACCCGGTCGGCGACCGGGACGCCTGGGCGGCGGGCGTCCGGGTGATGATGTCGTCGCCGTCGTTGCAGGCCGAGATGCTGCGGGCGGGCGCGACCGCGGAACGGTCGGTGGCGGCGGCGGTGGCCGCGCGGACCGGCACCGATCCGACCGACCTCTATCCGAAACTGGTTGCCGCGGCGGTGCTGGCGGTGGTCAACGTGGTCAGCGAGCACTGGATGGCCACGAACGCCGGCACGGACGTGCGGGTCCTGATGCGCGGCGCGCTGGCCGGCGTCCGGGCCGGCCTTCCGCCACCGTCCGCCTGATCCGGCCGTGCCCCGATCACGTCCCCGCGGCCGCCGGGGGCCGGGTCGAGCACGTCCGGAAAAGACGCCGGCGGAGAAAAGACATCCGCGGAGTGATGCCCGTTCAAGCCGCATCACCGGCAACGTCCACCAATTGCCGCTCCACCCCGCGAGTGCCACTTCACGGGCGAAGCGGGCTTCACCGCGCAACCCGGCCACCGCGAGATCGGGACTCGCACGCAGGTGCGGCCGTCACGGTACGCGCCGGCACCACCGAGGCGACCCGAGAACCACTCGAGCGTTTGTCGCGCGTACGAACGAAGGGGTTTGATCGTGGATTTTGATGTGATCGTCGTCGGCGGCGGCCCGAACGGCCTGATGCTGGCGGCCGAGCTCGCGCTCGGCGGAACGCGGCCGGTGGTCGTCGAGCGGCTCACCGAGCCGAGCCCGGAGCAGCGCGCCAACGGCATGGTCGGGCAGGTCGTGCGCATGATGGACCGGCGCGGCCTGTACGAGCGGCTCACCGGCACCCCCGGACCGCCCCGGCCGGCGCCGCAGTTCATGTTCGCCGCCTTCCCGCTGGATCTGGCCCCGCTCCCCGCCAATCCCGTCTACACCGTGCTGGTGCCGCAGCGGAAGATCGAGCAGGTCCTGGCCGAGCGGGCGGCCGAGCTCGGCGTCGAGATCCGGCGCGGGCACGAAGTGGCCGGCCTGACCCCCACCGGCGACGGCGTCGTCGCGGAGCTGAGCAACGGCGGCAAACTGTCCGCGCCCTACCTGGTCGGCGCGGACGGCGGTCGCAGCGTCGTCCGCAGGCTGGCCGGCATCGGCTTCCCGGGGGTCACCCGCGACCGGACCGTCTCCCGCACGGCCCACGTCAGCCTGCCGCCGGAGTACGTCGATCCGCGGTCCGGCGCGTTGCTGATCCCGGGGTACGGGCCGATCCCGGGCTTCCTGCACCACCGCACCGAGCGTGGTCTCGTGGCGTGGGCGCCGATGCCCGGCCGGCCGGCTCTGCTGAGCGTCTCCGAGCAGGCGGACGCCGACGACTCGGCGCCGTTCGGGCTGGACGAGCTGCGCACCGCGTTCCGCCGGGTGGTCGGAGCGGATCTGCCGATCGGGCCGCCGGCCGGTGACGGGCCGCACCTGCTCCGCCGGCTGGTCGGCGGCAACACGCGGCTGGCCGACCGGTACCGCGAGGGACGGATGTTCCTGGTCGGCGACGCCGCCCACGTGCACTCGGCGCTCGGCGGCCCCGGTCTCAACCTCGGCCTGCAGGACGCGGTCAACCTGGGCTGGAAGCTGGCCGGAGCGATCCACGGCTGGGCGCCTCCCGGGTTGCTCGACACGTACGAGTCGGAACGCCGCCCGGTGGCGGCCCGGGTGACCATGCACACCCAGGCACAGGCCGTGCTGATCGGGCCGGGGCCGGAGATCACCGCGCTGCGGGAGCTGTTCGGCGAATTGCTCACCGACCGGGCCGCCGTGCAGCGGATCGCGGACCTGATCTCCGGGGCCGACGTCCGGTACGACCACATGGAAGGGTGGGCCCCGGATGTCCCGTCCGAGACCCGTTCCGGACGGGCGCTCCTGGTCGGCGGGGATGACCTGGCCCGCCTGGCCGCGCCGTGGCGGGACCGGGTGGACGTGGTGCCCGGTGCCCGGCCGATGCTGCTGCGCCCGGACTGTTACGTCGCCTGGAGCCCGGAATCCCGCTGGTCGCTGGACGAGGCGTTGCGTCGATGGTTCGGCGAGCCGCTCAGTTGAGCTGGGCCTCGAGCTGGTTGACGACGGTGGTCACGGTGCTCGACGGGATGGCGAAGCCGAGACCGACGCTGCCGGTGTCCGCCTGGTCGGCGGTGGCGATGGCGACGTTGATCCCGATGATGTGACCGGCGGTGTCGACCAGCGCGCCGCCGGAGTTGCCCTCGTTGATCGCGGCGTCGGTCTGCAGCAGGCCGGTCAGCTTCTCGGTGCCGGTGTCCACACTGCGGTCGAGCGCCGACACGATGCCCTCGGTGACGGTGCCGGACAGGCCGAGCGGCGCGCCGAAGGCGAGCACGGTGTCGCCGACGGCCACGGTGGAGCTGGCGGCGAACGTCACCGGGGTCAGCCCGGTCAGCCCGGTCGCCTGCACCAGCGCCAGGTCGTGCGTGGTGTCGGTGGCGACCACCCGGGCGGGCACGGTCTTGCCGGTGGACAGCCGCACGCTCACCTGACCATCGGTCGAGATGACGTGGTTGTTGGTGAGGATCAACCCGGTCGCGTTGAGGACGACGCCCGAGCCCAGGGAGGTCTCCTGGGCGCTGTCCACGGTGACCGTGACGATGCTCGGGGACACCGCGGCGGCGACCGCGGCGAGGCTGTCGGTGGTGGTGCCGGTGGAGGTGGCGGCCGCGGTGGTGACCGTGGTCGTCGCCGGCTGGTCGATCAGGTAGCGCTCGGCGACCACGCCCCCGGCCGTGCCGCCGCCGGCCACCAGCGCCAGGATCGCAGCGCCCCCGGCGACCCGCCGCGGCCAGCGCCGCGGACCGTGTTCATCCGTCGCCGGCGGCGGGGTGTCCACCGGCGGCGGCGGGAAGTCATGTCCGTCATAGGAGGGCCGGGCCATCGTGTCGGTCATCGTGCCGCCTCGCTTCGCGTCGTTCGATGACTTCACTGTTCCCGGGCCGCTTGTCCCGACCCTCTGAGCCCGCTGTGAGTCGTCTGTACGACTTTCCGGCCGAAAGTCGGAGCTCACACAGCAGGTTGAGACCACAGACCGATGCCCCGCACAGCGGCGGCGCGGAGTCTGGAGGCATCCCGCACCCCCTGGAGGTTCCGATGTCCGCCCGAGGCGTAATCACCGTCGTCGGCACCGCGGTCGGCGGCCTGATCGGCTGGTCCGACGAGCCGGTGCCGGCCGCCGACCCGGCGTCCCTGCGCCACTTGTTCGCCGACCTGGGCCTGCCGGCCGAGGATCTGGAGCCGGCCGTACGCCGCTTCCAGTCCCGCGTCGGCCTCCCCGTCGACGGCGTCGCCGGCCCGCGCACCGTGCACGCCCTGGCCCGCTACGCCGAAGAAGCCCGCGACCTGTCCGGGCTCCGCGTCGCATGAGCACGGCCTGCGCCAGAATGGCCGGGTGACCGAGCCGCTGCTGACCTACTACGACCGGGACACCGGCGAGCGGACCGCGCTGACCGCGGCCGAACTGGGTGTCCGGGCCGCGGCCGTGGCGGCGCTGCTGACCCGCGGGTGCGCTTCCCGCACGGTGGCGGTCCGGCTGCCGCCGCACTGGCGGACCGCGGCCATCCTGCTGGGTGCCTGGGCGGCGGGGGTCGCGGTGTCGTTCCAGGGTTGGGCCACCGCCGGGCTGGGCGGCCCGCCGCCGGCCACCGACGCCGCGTTCGTCTCGGCGCCGCGGGCCCGCAGTTTCCTCGAGGAGCCACCCGAGGCGTCCTACCGGTTCGTGGTCGGGCTGGGCGCGGGCGAGGACGTACCCGACGGTTACCGGGACTTCGACACCGAGATCCGGCCGTACGCGGACGCGGCTCCACCCCGGATCAAGGCCGGCCCCGGCGACTCCGCGGGTGTGGACGGGACCACGTACGGCCAGATGCGCGCCCTCGCCGCCGAACTCGCCGCGGCCCGCGGGATCGGCCGTGGCGACCGGGTGCTGATCCGGGCCGAGTCCACCGAGCAACCGGTCGCCTGGCTGCTCGCGCCGCTCGCCGCCGGCGCCCGGATCGTGCTGTGTGCCGGCTACGACGACGGCGAGGACCCGGAGAACGCCACCATCCAGCTCGGCCGCAACCGGTAGATCCGGATGTCGGGACCCCAGGTCAGCGGCGAACTGCCGTAGTGCGCCGTCCAGTGCTCCAGGGTCTGCGTCCAATCCGGATCCGACTCGCCGATCGAGATCGCCCGGCCGTGCGCGAACACCCCCAGCCGCTCGCCGTCGATGCACGCCACGCTCACCGCCGGCCGGGCGGCCAGATGCCGCGCCTTGGCCGACGAGCCGTCGGTGCTGAACGTCCACGTGGCGTGCAGGAAGTGACCGTCCAGCGCGCTGATCCGGGGTTCCCCGCGAGCCGTCACGGTGGCCACGCTCAGCGTGCGCATGCCGTCCAGCGCCTTGACCAGGTCGGCCGCGTTCATGGCCCGCTCGTCGTCGATGATGTCGCGCAGGTGGGCCGTCGAACCCGCCCGCGACGTGTCGAGCAGTTCCTGCAACGCGCCCATCTCGGCCGCCGTCTCGTACATCGGCGCTCCTCCCCCCGGAACCAGTGTCACCGTGATCGACCGGCGCACGCCGGCGACCAGGCCGAGACCTTCCGGAAGTCTTTCAGGGGCCGCTCGCGGGCGATGATCGGCGGTCCGGGGGCCGACCCGGGCCGTGGCCTAATCGTCGTAACTGACCACGACGTCGGCCGTGACCGGGACGGACTGGCACGTCAGGACGAATCCGGCGGCCAGCTCGGCCGGTTCCAGGGCGAAGTTGCGGCGCATCGTCACCTCGCCCGAGACGACGCGGCCGCGGCAGGTGCCGCAGACGCCGCCCTTGCAGGCGAACGGCAGGTCGGGCCGGGCCCGCTGGGCGCCGTCGAGGACCGTTTCGCCCTCGGGGACGGCGACGGTGGTCGAGCGGCCGTCCAGCAGGACCGTCACCGAGGCCGCCGGGCCGGACCAGGCCCGCTCGAGATGCGCGACCGGCGGCGGCTCCTCGTCCACCCAGAACAGCTCGCGGTGGACCTTCTCCGGGAGGACGCCGGACTCGCCCAGCACGGCCGATGCGTCCAGGACCATGGCGTACGGGCCGCACAGCCACCAGCGGTCGACCGCGCGCACGTCGATCAGCAACGGCAGCAGGGTGCGCAGCTTGTCGGCGTCGAGCCGGCCGCTGAGCAGGTCGACCTCGCGCGCCTCCCGGGACAGCAGGTGCACCAGCTCGAGCCGGGAGGGGTGGGCGTCCTTCAGGTCGGCCAGCTCCTCGGCGAACATCACCGAGGAAGCGCGGCGGTTGCCGTACAGCAGGCTGACCGAGGCGTCCGGGCGCTGCAGCAGCGACGCGGCGATGGACAGCACGGGCGTGATGCCGGAGCCGGCCGCGATCAGCACGTGCCGCCCGCCGGCCGAGAGGTCCGGCGTGAACGTCCCGGACGGCGGCGCCACCGCGACCTCGTCGCCCGGCCGCACCTGGTGCACCAGCCACGACGACACGAACCCGCCGGGCACCTCACGCACGCCGATGCGGGGCGCCGCGCCGGCCGGCGCGCAGATCGAGTACGTGCGACGCTCATCCCCGCGGCGCACGGTCAGCGACTGCCCGGGCCGGAAGGCGAACTCCTCGCGCAGTGCCGGCGGCACGTCGAAGGTGACGGCCACGGCGTCGTCACACAGCCGTTCGACCGCGGCCACCCGCAGCGCGTGGAACACGTCAGATCTCCTTCATGTGCTCGAACGGCTCGGCGCAGGCCGGGCAGCGCCGCAGCTCGCGGCAGGCGGTCGCGCTGAACGCGGAGATCCGGGTGGTCGACGGCGAGCCGCAGCGGGGGCATGCCACCGTCGACGGGCCTGGGCTCAGCACCAGCGGGATCGGGCCCGGCCCGTGACGGGGAGCCGGGCCGGGCGGGGCGATGCCGGCGGCGGCCAGCTTGGCCTTGCCCGCGTCGGTGATCCAGTCGGTGGTCCAGGCCGGGTCGAGGACCGTACGCACCTCCACGCGCTCGTACCCGGCTGCCCGCAGCGCCGATGTCAGGTCGTCCCGGATCGCTTCCATCGCCGGACAGCCGGAGTAGGTCGGCGTGATCTGCACGACGACGCGATCCCCGGACTCGACCACCGACCGCAGAATCCCCAGGTCGGCCAGGGTCAGCATCGGCATCTCGGGATCAGGCACGGCCGCGGCGGCCAGAAGGGCTGCCCGAACGGCAGTGGTCGGGTCGGCGGCGATCGGGTCGGCGGCGGTCACCAGACACCCCCGGGCAGGGAGCGGGCCACGCCCTGCATCTCGTCCAGCAGCTCGGTCAGGGCGGCCGTGTGGTCACCGTCCCGCCCGTACGGCCCGGTGTACGCGACGTCGGCCGGGCGCCGCAACGTCGCCGCGGTCAGCACCTGGTCCCAGACGGCGGAACATTCCGGGGGCTGCTCCAGTTCGCCCAGCAGCGGCCACAGCGCGTCCACAGCCGCCTGCATCCGGTCGTGAGACAACGGCGTCCCGTCGCCGAGCCGGACCACCCAGCCGGCCGCGTACTCGCGGTGGTAGGCCAGCTCGTTGACGCCCTTCGCCGCGATCGCCGCCAGGACCGGATCGGCGGCGCCGGTCAGCGATCCGAACACCGCCAGCCGCCACGTCGAGAACGCCAGCAGCCGGGCCGTCAGGTGGGCGAAGTCGTCGTCGGCGCGCTCGGCCAGCCGCACGTTGCGGAAGCCGGAGACGTCGCGGAGGTAGGCCAGCGTGTCCTCCGAGGCGTCACCTGCCGGCATGACCGAGGCCGCGCGGGTCAGCAGCAGCCGCGCCTGCCCGAGCAGGTCGAGGCCGATGTTGGCCAGAGCCAGTTCGTCCTCCAGTTCCGGGGCCCGGGTCACCCACTGCTGCAGCCGGTGCGACATCACCAGCGCGTCGTCGCCGAGTCGAGGCACTGCGCCGCCAGCGCAGCCGGGTCCACGTCGGACGGCACCTCGACCGGCACGCCGGCCAGCGGGTCGGCGAACCCGGTCCCGTACGCCCAGCGGGTGTCGTCGTCGTGGTCGGTCAGCGACTCGTACGCGTCGTCGAAGGACATCGCGGCCTCAGATGTGCGGGACGGAGTCGGGGATGGCGTAGTACGTGGGGTGCCGGTACACCTTGTCGCCGCTGGGCGCGAAGAACGCGTCCTTGGCGTCCGGGCCGGAGGCGACCACGTCGTCCGACCTGACCACCCAGATGCTGACGCCCTCGTTGCGGCGGGTGTAGAGGTCGCGGGCGTGGTGCAGCGCCATCTCGTGGTCGGCGGCCCGCAGCGAGCCGACGTGCACGTGGTTGAGGCCGCGCTTGGCCCGCACGAACACCTCGAACAGCGGCCACTCGTGCTCGATCATGCGCGCACCTTCTTCGCCGCGTGGGCGGCCGCCGCCTCCCGCACCCAGGCGCCGTCCTCGTGGGCCCGGCGACGGCGCGCGATCCGCTCCCGGTTCATCGGGCCGTCGCCGGAGATGACCCGCTTGAGCTCGTCCCAGTCGGGCGTCCCGAAGTCGTGGTGCTGCCGCTCCGGATTCCAGGTCAGCGAAGGGTCGGGCAGCGTGACCCCCAGCGCCTCCGCCTGCGGCACCGTCATGTCCACCATCCGCTGGCGCAGCTCGTCGTTGCTGTGCCGCTTGATCTTCCAGGCCATCGACTGGGCGGAGTTGGGCGACTCGGCATCCGGCGGGCCGAACATCATCAGCGACGGCCACCACCAGCGGTTCACGGCGTCCTGCACCATCTCGCGCTGGGCCGGGGTGCCACGCATCATCGTCATCAGCAGCTCGTAACCCTGCCGCTGATGGAACGACTCCTCCTTGCAGATGCGGATCATGGCCCGGCCGTACGGGCCGTAGGAGCTGCGGCACAGCGGAACCTGGTTGCAGATGGCGGCCCCGTCGACCAGCCATCCGATCACGCCCACGTCGGCGAACGTCAGAGCCGGGTAGTTGAAGATCGACGAGTACTTCTGCCGGCCGGAGATGAGCCGCGCGGTCAGGTCGCCTCGGTCGGCGCCGAGCGTCTCGGCGGCCGAGTACAGGTACAGTCCGTGACCGGCCTCGTCCTGCACCTTGGCCAGCAGGATCGCCTTGCGCCGCAGCGACGGCGCCCGGGTGATCCAGTCCCCCTCGGGTTGCATGCCGATGATCTCGGAGTGGGCGTGCTGGGCGATCTGCCGGATCATCGTCCGGCGGTACCCGTCGGGCATCCAGTCCCGCGGCTCGACCCGCTGATCGCGCGCGATGAGGTCGTCGAACGACGTCACGTTTTCCCTCCCGACCCACGAAGCCCTGCCCTCATGGGCGCTCCAGCAGCACGGCCACGCCCTGCCCGACCCCGACGCACAGGGTGGCCAGGCCGCGGCGCGGCGTTCTCGCGTTCCATCCGCCCCAGCAGCGTGACCGTGATGCGGGCGCCCGAGCAGCCCAGCGGGTGGCCGAGCGCGATCGCGCCGCCGTCCGCGTTGACCCGATCCTCGTCCAGCTTCAGCCGCCGCATCACGGCCAGGGACTGCACCGCGAACGCCTCGTTGAGCTCGACCGCGCCCAGGTCGTCGACGGTCCAGCCGGCCCGGGCGAGGGCCTTCTCGGTGGCCGGCACCGGACCCAGCCCCATCAGGTGCGGGGCGACACCGGCGGAGGCCGCGGTGACGAGCCGGGCGCGCGGGATCAGCCCGTACCGCTCGACCGCCTCGGCACTGGCCACCACGACCGCGGCCGCCCCGTCGGACAGCGGCGACGACGAGCCGGCGGTGACCACTCCGCCGGCCCGGAACACCGGCCGCAGCGCCGCCAGCTTCGCCAAGGTGCTGCCCCGGCGTGGGATCTCGTCGGTGGCCACGTCGCCGACCGGGGTGATCTCGGCCGTCGAACCGGCCGGCGTCGATGGCCGCGATCGCCCGCTGGTGGCTGCGCAACGCGAACGCGTCGCTGTCCGCCCGGGAGATGCCGTCGAGCGCGGCCACCTCCTCGGCCGTCTCCCCCATGCTCAGTGCGCCGGTCTCGCGGCCGGCAACTGGCCGGGGTTGGTGAACCGCCAGCCCAGGGACGTGTCGACCACCTCGCCGGGCCGCGCCCACGGGGTGCCCGGCTTGGCCATCACCCAGGGCGCCCGGGTCATCGACTCGACGCCGCCGGCCACCATCACGTCGGCCTCGCCGGCCCGGATGGTGTTGGCCGCGGACACGATCGCGGTCAGGCCGCTGGCGCACAGCCGGTTGACGGTCCAGCCGGGGACGGTGTCGGGCAGCCCGGCCAGCAGGACGGCCATCCGGGCGACGTTGCGGTTGTCCTCGCCGGCCTGGTTGGCCGCGCCCAGCACCACCTCGTCGACGGCGTCACCGGGCAGGCCGGCCCGGGCGACCGCCTCGCGGACCACCTGAGCGGCGAGGTCGTCGGGCCGGACGCCGGCCAGGGCGCCGCCGTACTTGCCCTGCGGCGTGCGGACGCCCCCGACCAGGAAGACCTCAGGCATGACGGCCCGCGGACGGGTGGCGCGACTGCAGGGTGTAGAAGCGGCCGGCGACGAACCAGTCGTCGGTCAGCGACGCGGTGGCGGCCGGGTTGGCGGCCGAGCCGTGCAGGTCGCTGAACGCGGCCGTCTGGTTGACGAAGACGCCGCCGGTGAGGTTCTCGGACAGGTGCACGCCGGCGTCGAGGGCGGCCTCGCGCGCCGCGTCCAGGACGGCTCGGGTCGCGTCGAGTAGACCGAGGCGGTGAGCGCGCCGTGGCCGCGTACGGTCTCGACGAACAGCCGCAGGCTGTCCTCGGTGGAGTCGGTCGCGATGACGAACGAGACCGGCCCGAACCACTCGCGGGTGTAGACCTTCTCGTCGGCCGCGTCCAGGCGCACGATCACCGGGGTGCGGATGGTCGCGCCGGGCCACGCTCGTCGGCGACCTCGGCCGACGGGTGGATGACACCGGGGCCGCCGTCCGCCTCGGTCAGCCGGGCCAGGACGCCGTCGTTGACGATCGCGCCGAGCGTGCCGGCGCCCGCTTCGGATCGCCGAGCAGCTTGTCGAGCGCGGCGCCGAGGTCGGCGCCGAACTCCTCGACGCTGCGGTGCCCGGCGTCGGTCTCGATGCCCGCCGTGCGGGACGAGCAGGTTCTGCGGCGTGGTGCACATCTGGCCGCTGTAGAGCGACAGCGAGAACGCCAGGTTGCGCAGCATCCCCCGGTAGTCGTCGGTGGAGTCGACGATGACCGTGTTGAGGCCGGACTTCTCGGTGTAGACGACGGCCTGCCGGGCGTTGGCCTCGAGCCAGTTGCCGAACTCGCTGGAACCGGTGAAGTCGACGATCCGCACGTCGGGGTGGGTGGCCAGGGTCGCGGCGATGCCGTCGCCGGGCTCCTCCACGGCCAGCGTGACCACGTCGGGGCTCGAGCCCGGCCTCGGCCAGCACCTCGCGGGCAGACCTGCACGGTGATGGCCAGCGGCAGCACCGCGCCGGGGTGCGGCTTGACGATCACCGGGTTGCCGGTGACCAGGCTCGCGAACAGGCCCGGATAGCTGTTCCAGGTGGGGAAGGTGGTGCAGCCGATGACCAGGGCGACCCCGCGGCCGACCAGCGTGCTCGTCTTGACCAGGCGCAGCGGGTCGCCGCCGCGCTGCGGTTTGGTCCAGGCGGCGTCGCCGGCATCCGGGTGGTGCCGGCCAGCGCGTAGGCCACGGCCTCGAGCGCGCGGTCCTGCGCGTGCGCGCCGCCGGCCTGGAACGCCATCACGAACGCCTGCCCGGTGGTGTGCTGCACGGCGTGCGCGATCTCGAAGATGCGGGCGTTGATCCGCTTCAGGATCTCGGCGGCCACCCCGGCGCGCCCCTGCGGGCCCGTCGGCCCGCCAGGCCGGAGTGGCCGCGCGGGCGGCCGCGACCAGGGCCAGCGGGTCGGCCCGGGGATAGCTGACGCCCAGCTCCAGGCCGAACGGCGAGCGTCTCGGTGGCGACCGTGCCGGTGGCGCCCGGCACGTCGATCGGGAACGTGCCGGCCGAGCAGCGCGCGGAAGGCCCGCCTCGCCGGCCGGGGCCGCGTCCTCGCCGTAGACCGACTTGCTCGGCGACTCCGGGATAGGCGGACCAGTAGTCGCGGACGGCGGTCGGCCTCGGATCGCCCGGTCCAGCAGCTCGCGATGCGTCTGGTACAACTCGGCGGGGGTTGTCATCTGCGCTCCATTGCGGTTGGCTGTCATTCATTATCTACCGTCCGGTCGGTCGGTAATCAAGAGTTGGCCGGTAATCAAGACCCGGAGGCAGAAGTGGCACGGACCGCGGCGCACGAGATGTTCGACCGCGACACCGGCCTCCCAGGGCCTCGGCATCGAGCTGGTCGAGGCCGGGCGACGGGCAGGCCACGGCCCGGATGCGGGTCACCGACGACATGGTCAACGGCCACGGCCTGACGCACGGCGGGTTCGTCTTCATGCTCGCCGACACCGCGTTCGCGTGTGCCTGCAACAGCCATGGCCCGGTGACGGTAGCGGCCGGGGCCGACATTTCGTTCCTGCGGCCCACCCGCGCCGGCGACCTGCTCACGGCGTACGCGAGCGGAGAGGCTGACCAGCGGGCGCAGCGGGATCTACGACGTGACCGGTGACGCTGCGAGGCGACGTGGTCGCCGAGTTCCGCGGGCCGCAGCCGCGAGATCAGCCCGGGCGCCGCCGCATGACCGCGCCCGGGCCCCCGGCGGCGCGGCCGGCCCGGTCACGACCAGGACGCGTGCTCACACGCCGCGGTCCGGCTGTTCAACGAGCGCGGCTACGACGCCACCAGCATGTTCGACATCGCCGAGCGCGCTCGGCATCACCAAGTCGAGCGTCTACCACCACATCGACCGGCAAAGAGCAGCTGCTGCAGACTGGCGGTCGACCGGGCGCTGGACGGGCTGTTCGAGGCGGCCGACGAGGTGCGGGCGCTGGACGTGCCGGCGATCGAGCGGCTGGAGCAGCTGATCCGGCGCAGCGTGCTGGTGCTCGACGAGCGGCTGGAGTTCGTCACGCTGCTGCTGCGCGTGCGCGGCAACACTGCGGTCGAGCAGCATGCCTGGCTCCCGCCGCCGGGTATTCGACGGCCGCGTCACCGACTGGTCAAGCAGGCCCAGGCCGAGGGCGACATCCGCGCCCGACGTCGACCCGGCGACCGCCGCCCGCCTGCTGTTCGGCATGGTCAACTCGCTCACCGAGTGGTACCGCCCGCGCCGCGGCAGCGCGCCGGCCATGGCCGACGCGGTCGCCACGCATCGCCTTCGAAGGATTGCGCACTCGTACAGGAGTGAACGCCATGCAGGACCGCACCCCCCGCCCCGAAGAACTGGACCCGATCGAGCGCGCGTCGATCGACGAGATCCGCGCGCTCCAGCTGGAGCGGCTGCGCTGGTCGCTGCGGCACGCCTACGACAACGTGCGCCGCGTACCGCAAGATGTTCGACGAGCACCAGGTGTCACCCCGACGACCTGCGCGAGCTGAGCGACCTGCGCCAGGTTCCCGTTCACCGACAAGGCGGTGCTGCGGGCCAACTACCCGTTCGGCATGTTCGCCGTGCCGCGCGAGCAGATCGCCCGGCTGCACGCCTCGTCCGGCACCACCGGCCGGCCGACCGTGGTCGGCTACACCCGGGACGACCTGACGACCTGGGCCCGGCTGATGGCCCGCTCGATCCGCGCGTCCGGCGGGCGGCCCGGCGACCGGGTGCACGTCGCGTACGGATATGGGCTGTTCACCGGCGGTCTGGGCGCGCACTACGGCGCCGAGGAGCTCGGGCTGCACGGTCATCCCGGTGTCCGGCGGCATGACCGAGCGGCAGGTGATGCTGATCCGCGACTTCGAGCCCGAGTCATCATGGTGACGCCGAGCTACATGCTGGCGATCGTCGACGAGATGGACCGGCAGGGCATCGACCCGCGGGCGACGTCGCTGCAGGTCGGCATCTTCGGCGCCGAGCCGTGGACCCAGGACCTGCGCACCGAGATCGAGACGCAGCTGGACATGCACGCGGTCGACATCTACGGCCTGTCCGAGGTGATGGGCCCGGGCGTGGCCGATCGAGTGCGTCGAGACCAAGGACGGCCTGCACGTCTGGGAGGACCATTTCTACCCGGAGATCATCGACCCGGTCGTCCGGCGAGGTGCTGCCCGACGGCGAGGTACGGCGAACTGGTGTTCACCTCGCTGACCAAGCAGGCCATGCCGGTCGTCCGCTACCGCACCCGCGACCTGACCCGGCTGCTGCCCGGCACCGCCCGCCCGATGCGCCGGATCGAGAAGATCACCGGCCGCACGCGACGACATGATCATCCTGCGCGGCGTGAACCTGTTCCCGACCCAGATCGAGGAGCTGATCCTGCGCACGCCCGCCCTCGCCGCCGCACTTCCAATGCGTGCTCACCCGGCGGGCCGCCTGGACGCGCTGACGGTCAAGGTGGAGCGCCGCCCCGGCGCGACGGCGGCCGACGGCGACGCCGCCGGCCACGACCTGGCCACCGCTGATCAAGAACACGATCGGCGTCACGGTACGCCGTGGACGTCATCGAACCGGACGGCGTCGAGCGCTCGCACGGGCAAGATGCGGCGGATCGTCGACCAGCGGGTCGGATGAGGTAGCCGCCGGTCAGGACGGGCCGGTGCTGCCGCGGATGACCAGGTGGGGCACCAGCACCACCTCGCGGCGGGCCGTGCGGCCCTCGTCGAGGCGGGTGACCGCGGCCGCGACGGCGTGCCGGCGCCTGGGCCGGAGCGTCCTGGTTGACGCGTGGTCAGGTCGATGTGGGCGAGCCGGGCCAGCATGCTGTCGTCGTAGCCGACCACCGAGACCGCGCCCGGGCACGTCGATGCCGGCCCGGAGCAACGCGTCCATCAGGCCCGACCGCCAGCCGGTCGTTGGAGGCGACACCGCCGTCGGCCGGTCGCCGGTCGGCGGCCAGCCGCCGCCCGGCCCGGATGCCGCCCTCCTCGGTGTGGTCGCCGGGCAGCACCCGGACCCGGTCGGCCAGCCCGGCCCGGCGCATCGCGCGTCCGGTAGCCCCGCCGCCGCGCGGCGGCCACCGCACCCCGGCCGCCGTCGACGAACGCGATCCGGCTCGTGCCCGAGACGCCATCAGATGGTCCAGCGCCGCGCCGACACCCGACGTCGTCGGCCGAGCGGACCACGTCCACGCCGGCGTCGCCGCCCGTGCGGCCGACCACCACGACGGCACCTGGGCGGCCAGCCGGTCGAGCCGCTCGTCGGACGCGTCCGGCCCGAGCAGGATCAACGCCTCGCAGCGGAAGTCGAGCAGCGTCTCGATGCCCGGTCCTCGTCGCGGTCGCGGGTGAGTGTGGACAGGACGACCTCGTACCCGGCCCGGTCCGCCTCGACGTGGATCTCCTCGACCAGCTCGGCGTGGAACGGGTTGAGCACGTCGAGCAGGACGCCGAGCAGGTGGCGGCGGCGGCGGGCGAGCAGGCTGGCCGTCCGGTCGGCGCGATAGCCCAGCTCGGCCGCCGCGGCCAGCACCCGTTCGCGGGTCTCGGCGCTCGGGCCGGGCGCGCCGCGCAGCACCAGGGACACCGAGGCGGTGGACACCCCGACCCGGGCGGCGACGTCCTCCAGACGCGGTCGCTGATCCACGAATCACTCCCGTCACGCCCTTGACACCCATCGAGATCGACTTCGATAGTACATGAGACTTAAAGCGCTTTAAAGGCAGCTGAGGTTCACCCTCATGACCCAGTCCTCGATCGGCGTGGCCGTCATCGGCGCCGGCATGGTCGGCCGCGCCCACGCCAACGCCTACCGCAACGCCTCCACCGTCTCTCCCTCGGCCGGCCCGCCACCCGGCTGGTCGCCATCGCCGACGTGCACGAGCCGTTCGCGGCCGACGCCGCCCGCGCTACGGCTTCGAGCGCGCCGAGACCGACTGGCGCGCGGTGTCGACGCACCCGACGTCGACGCGGTCAGTGTGGCCGTGGCCAACCGCCTGCACCGGGAGATCACCGAGGCGGCACTGGCCGCCGGCAAGCACGTCCTCTGCGAGAAGCCGCTCGCCCCCAGCGTCGCCGACGCGCCGGCCATGGTCGACGCGCCGCGGCCGCCGCGCCGGACCAGGTCGACGCGGTCGGCTTCACCTTCCGCCGCTCTCCCGCGATCAACGCGATCAAGCAGCAGATCGAGGCGACGCCTCGGCCCGGTGCGGCAGTTCGTCGGCGACTACTGGTGCGACTACGGGCTGCGACCCGCACCGGCCGATGAGCTGGCGCTACCGGGGCGGGCCGGGCAGCGGGGTGCTCGCCGACATCGGCAGCCACCTGGTCGACCTGGCCGAGTTCTTCTGCGGCGACACCACCGGCGTGCAGGGCACCACGATGGCCACGCTGATCACCCGGACCGGCCGCAAGCCGCTGGGCGTCGCGGTCGGCCACGCCGGCGGGGTGCGGCTGTCAGCGACGAGTACGCGCCGGTGGAGAACGAGGACATCTGCACGTTCACCACCAGTTACGCGGGCGGCGCGGTGGGCACCTTCGCGCTGTCCCGGGTCGCGTACGGGCACGCCAACTCCCTGCGCGTTCGACCTGTTCTGCGAGAACGGATCGGCGGCGTTCGACACTGACCCGGCCGGCCGAGTTCCGGATCGTCGACGGCGCGCCCGCGGCGGACGTCAACGGCGAACGGGTCGTCTTCGCCGGGCCGTGCCACCCGTACCTGGCTCAGGGTCTGCCGATGGACTTCCCGACCGTCGGCCACGGCCAGAACGACTTCTTCGTCTACCAGGCGCGGGCGTTCCTGGACCAGATCGCCGGCGGCGGACCGTTGCCGCCCTGCCCCGACATGGCCCACGGCCTGCACAACCTCACCGTCCTCGAGGCCGTCGTCGCCGCCACCGACAAGCCCGTCATGCTCAAGGAGACCCGATGAAGCTCGGCGCCTACACCGCCTGCCTGCACGACCGCCGATCGGCGAGACCCTGAAGATCCTGCGCGACCTCGGCCTGACCAGCGCCGAGATCAACACCGGCGGCTTCATTCGCCGCGCCGCACATCCCGATCGACGACATCCTGGCCAGCCCGGACGCGCGCGAGGACTATCTGGCCGCGTTCGACGCCAGCCGGCATCACGCTGACCGGCCTGAACGTCAACGGCAACCCGCTCAACCCGAATCCCGCTGGTCGGCCCGAAGCACGCCGACGACCTGCGCCGGACCATCGACGTGGCCGCCGCCCTCGGGCGTGCCAGCGGGTGGTCACCATGTCCGGCCTGCCCGGCGGCGAGCCGAACGCCACGGTGGCCAACTGGGTGGTCAACCCGTGGGACAGCCAGTACCTCGACATCCTGGACTACCAGTGGAACGAGGTGGCTCTGCCGTTCTGGCGGGACATCAACGCCCGGGCCGCGGCCGCCGGCGTCAAGGTGGCCATCGAGATGCACCCGCACAACATCGTCTTCAACCCGCCGACCCTGCAGCGCCTGGTGTCCAGACCAACGCCACCCACGTCGGCGCCGAGATGGACCCGAGCCACCTGTTCTGGCAGGGCATCGACCCGGTGACCGCGGTGGAGTACCTCGGCCGCCTGGTGTTCCACGCGGCGGCCAAGGACACCCGCATCAACCCCGGCAACGTCACGCCGCTTCGGTGTCCTGGACGACCGTTTCACCCGTACGCCCGCCGATGCGAACCCGCTGAACCTGGGCGGCGACAACACCCTCAACCAGTGGCCGGCCAGCCCGTCGTGGCAGTTCGTGGCGGTCGGTCGCGGTCACGGCGTCGCCGAGTTCTGGGTGCCGTTCCTGCAGGCCCTGCACGCGGTCGACCCCGACATGGCGGTCAACATCGAGCACGAGGACACCGAACTCGACCAGATCGAGGGCCTGCGGCTGGCCGCCGAGAACCTGATCGCCGCCGGTCAGAAGGCGGGCCTCTGAGGGTCCGCCGCGGCGTGCTGGAGAACCCTGGCCCGGTCGGCGGCGCGCGGCACGCCGGTCGCGGTCTGACGGCGCGCGTCGATGGCTTCCGCCACCGGGCCGGGTACGCTCACGTGCGTGGAAGCCAAAGAACCGCGGGAGAAGCGGCCGGACGAGCAACCCTCCACGCCCGGTGATCGGACCGTGTCGATCTGGGAGTATCTGGAGAAGGACGAGGCTGCGGGCGGCAAGACCTACCGCGGCAGCCACCGCGTGGAGGACAAGGAACAGTAGTCAGCCGGCGTACTTGGCCCGGTACTCTCCCACCCGGGCCAGGTTGACCCGGCTGCTGTCCTCGGCCCGCTCCTCCCAGGCGAACACGCAGACCGTGGCGATGCCGTCGAAGCCGACCTCGGCCAGCGTGCGGAAGAAGACGTCCCAGTCCACTTCGCCCTGGCCGATGTCCAGGTGCTGGTGGATCCGGGCGGTCGAGCCGGGCGGGTTGACGATGTAGCGCAGCCCGGACGACGCGCGGTGGTCGAACGAGTCGGCCAGGTGCAGCTGGGTCAGCAGCGGACCGGCGTACTTCATGATGCCTTCGATGTCGCCTCCCTGGTGGAACGTGTGCGGGGCGCAGTACAGGAAGGACACCAGGTCGGAGTTGATGCCGCGGATCATGTCGACCGCGGCCTTCCCGTCCTCGATGAAGTCGTCGGGGTGCGGCTCGAGCACCAGCCGGATGCCCTCGGCCTCGAAGACCGGCAGCAGTTCCTCCATCGACCGCCAGAACTGCGACTCGCTGCGCCCCGCCGCCTCCGGCCGGCCGTTGAACTCGGAGTTCATCACGCCCACGCCCAGCTCGGACGTGATCCGGATGGCCCGCTTCCAGTACCGCACGGCCGCCTGCCGGTCGTCCTCGTCCGGCCCCGACCAGCGGTAGAGCGGCAGCACCGAGGCCACCTCGACCCCGGCCGCGGCCAGCTCCCGGCGGAACGCGGCGATCGTCGCGGAGTCCACCCGGGGATGCAGTTGAAGAACGGCAGGAAGTCGTCCCGCGGCGACATCTCGATGTACCGGTAACCGAGCTCGGCGACCACGCGGGGCAACTCCAGCAGCGGCACCTTGTCCCGCAGCATGTACGGGTCGAGGGCGATCTTCATGCGCCACCGCCTCCTGGTAGAGCTTGGGCTGGTCGGCCAGCGTGACGGCGGTCCGGTTGCCCGAGTGCAGAGCGGCCACGGTCGCGTCGGACACCACGGCGGCGGCGTACCCGTCCCAGGCGCTGGGCCCGACCGGCTGCCCACCGCTCGCGATCGAGTCGATCCACTCCTGGAACTCGACGTCGTACGCGCCGGATGAAACGCTCCCGCCAGTCGGCCGGCACCGGCGTCGATGCCTGGCCGCCGAGCCGGACGGTGACCGGGCCGACCTCGCCGAGCGCGGCCGTGCCGTTCTCGCCGACGACCTCGCCCCGGATGTCGTACCCGTAGCGGATGTTGACCGACGTCTCCACGTCGACCAGCGCGCCCCCGGCCATCTCGAACACCAGGAACAGCGGGTCCTGCAGGTCGCCGCCGTTGGCGCTGCGCCGCGGGACCAGCACCCGGGTGCGCCACGATCTCCTGGCCGAACATCCAGCGCACCATGTCGATCTCGTGCACCGCGGTGTCGGTGATCGCCATCTCCCGGGTGTAGGCCGGGCCGACGCTCGCGTTGCGGTGCGTGCAGTGCATCATCAGCGGCGTGCCCGAGGTCGCCGCGAGTCGACGACCTCCTTCAGAGCCCGGTACGCGTCGTCGTAGCGCCGCATGTACCCGACCTGGACCAGCCGGCTGCCGAACGCGAGCTCGGCGTCCACGATCCGCAGGCAGGCGTCGGCCGTGGTGGCCAGCGGCTTCTCGCAGAAGACCGGCTTGCCCGCGCCGATCGCCGCCAGGACGTACTGCTCGTGGGTCGGGTCCCCAGGAGCAGACGACCACCGCGTCGACCGCGGGGTCGGCGATCAGGTCCTCGCCGGCGCGATGCACCGTGGCGCCGATGCCGGCGCCGACCCGCTGAGCGGCGGCCGGCGTCGACGTCGGCGACCGCGGTGACGGTCACGCCGGACAGCACCGTGGTCATCCGCCGGATGTGGTCCTGGCCGATCATCCCGGTGCCGATGACTCCGACTTGAGCATGGCATCGTCACTTCCGCCCGATTTCGTGGGACAGCTCGGCGAGCTCGTCGCCGCCCGCCATCTGGTTGGTCAGCTCGTCCAGGGTGACGTCCTGGCGGTTCTTGTCCAGCGTGGTCGTGCCCAGCTTGAGGATCACGAAGTGGTCGCCCGACCAGGTACGCGTGGTGGGGGTTGTGCGTGATGAACACGACGCCCAGGCCGGCGTCGCGGGCCGCGGCGACGTACTTGAGCACCACGCCGGACTGCTTCACGCCGAGCGCGGCGGTCGGCTCGTCCAGGATCAGCACCCGGGCCCCGAAGTAGACCGCGCGGGCGATCGCCACACACTGGCGCTGGCCGCCGGAGAGGGTGCCGATCGGCTGGTTGATGTCCTTGACGACGATGCCCATCTTGCGCAGCTCGTCGTCGGCGATCTGCTTCATCTGCTTGATCTTGAGGCCGGCCAGCGGGTATTTGCCCGGCGGTCATCTCCGAGCCGAGGAAGAAGTTCCGCCACACCTCCATCAGCGGCACGACCGCCAGGTCCTGGTAGACGGTGGCGATGCCGTGGCTCGAGAGCCTCCCGCGGTGACGAGAAGTGGGTGTCCTTGCCGTCGACCTTGAAGCTGCCCTCGTTGTGCGGGTGCAGACCGGACATGATCTTGATCAGCGTCGACTTGCCGGCGCCGTTGTCACCGAGCACGCAGGTGACCTCGCCCGCGTTGACCCGCAGGTTGATGCCGCGCAGCGCGCGGATCGCGCCGTAGACTCTTGCCGACCTCGTCCATCTCGATCAGCGATTCACCCTTGATCAGGTGCGATCGGCGTGCTCGGCCAATGTGTCGGTCATGACCGAGCCTCCTTCGACATGCCCTTCCGGCCCTCGCCGGCGAGGCCGTGCATTGCTTCCGGTCCGTGCCGCTCGGTGCAGGCGGTCATGTCTAACCCACCTTCCGCGTCGTGGAGAGCCGCTTGATGTACAGGTTGACCAGGACGGCGAGCAGGAGCATGACGCCGAGGAAGGCCTTGAACCAGTTCGGGTCCCAGCCGGCGTAGACGATGCCGAGGCTGGTCATGCCGAAGATGAAGGCGCCGATGGCGACGCCGATCGCGTTGCCGAAACCGCCGGTGAGCAGCGTGCCGCCGACCACCGCGGCGATGATGTAGAGGAACTCGTTGCCGACGCCGTTGCCGGCCTGCAGCGTGTTGAACCGGTAGAGCGTGTGCATGCCGATGAACCAGCCCAGGAACGACACCGTCATGAACAGGCCGATCTTGGTCCGGATGACCGGCACGCCGACCGCCCGGGCGCTGTCCGGCGCGCCGCCGACCGCGAAGATCCAGTTGCCGATCCGGGTCCGCGGTCAGGATCCAGGCCGCCAGCGCCACGAACAGGAACCACCAGATCACCGTGCCCCAGACGGTGACCGCGCCGATCTTGAAGCTGGAGGCGAAGATCTTGCCGAGCGAGTTGTACCCGGCGATCTGGCTGATGTCCGTGCTGGACACCGACCCGGTGACCAGCTTGGTCACGCCCAGGTTGGCGCCCTGCAGGACGAAGAACGTGCCCAGGGTGATCAGGAAGCTGGGGATGCCGGTCTTCATCACCAGGTAGCCGTTGAGGAAGCCGATGGCCAGGCAGAAGATCAGCGACAGGATCGCGCCGACCCACAGGTTGACGCCGAAGTACCAGCAGAACATCGAGTTGACCAGGCCGGCGGTGGTGGTGATGACACCCGCCGACAGGTCGAACTCGCCGCCGATCATCAGCAGGCCGACGCCGACGGCGACGATGCCGATGGTCGACGACTGGTACAGCACGGTGAAGAACGACTCGGTCGACCGGAACGCCGGGGCGACCGCCAGGAAGAAGATGAAGATGATGATCGCCGCGACGAGCGCACCGACGTCGGGGCGGGCGAGCAGACGGTTCGACAGACCGAGCGTGACGCGGTTGGACGGCTCGGACGGTGTCGGCGCGGGAGCCGTTTGGACGGATTGGCTCATCGGGAGAACTCCGATCGCTGCGGTGGCCGCCGGTCGTTCCCGGCCGGCGGCCGCCGTGAGGGGACTAGCGGGTGTTGTTCTTGGTGAACGGAAGAATCGTGGCGATGTTGTTCTTGTCCACGAAGGACGGACCGGTCAGCACCGGCCTTGCCGCCGCCGATGTCGTTGCCGTTCTTGAGGTACAGGTAGAGCGCCGTGACGGCCATGTAGCCCTGGACGTACGGCTGCTGGTCGATGGAGAACTCGATCTTGCCGTCGGAGATGTCCTGGGCGGCCTCGGCGTTGAGGTCGAAGGTGACCACCTTGGCCTTGCTGCCGGCGGCGGAGATCGCCTTCAGCGCGTCCACGGCCTGCGGGGCGCCCAGGGTGACGATGTAGTCGATCGACTTGTCCTGCGACAGCTTGGCCTGCAGCGTCGAGGTGACCGCGGCGTCGTCGGCGCCGTTCACCTGCAGGTTCTCGGTGCCCGGAGCGGTGCTCTTCACGCCGGCGCAGCGGGCCTCGAGGGCCACCGACCCGGCCTGCTGGATGACGCAGATCGGGTGCTTGCCGCCGGCCTGGGTGATCCGGGTGCCGGCGCTCTGCCCGGCCAGGGTCTCGTCCGAGCCGAAGTACATCAGCGCGCCGAGCTGCTTGTACTGGTCGATGCCGGAGTTGAAGCCGACCACCGGGATCTTCGCCGCCGTGGCGGCCTTCACCGAGCCGGCCAGCGCGGCCGGCGTCACCAGCGTGGTGGCGATGCCGCTCACCTTGGAGTCGACCGCGTTCTGGATCAGCACGGCTTGCTTGGTGGCGTCCGGGTCGTTGGAGTACTTGAGCGTGACGCCGGTGTCCTTGGCGGCCTGCTTGGCGCCGTTCTTCACCTTGTCCCAGAACGTGTCGCCGGGAGTCTCGTGGGTGATGAACGCGATCGTGTAACCGGAGCTGCCGGCGGCGTTGCCCCCGCCGCCGCTGTTGCTGGAGGTGGTGGCCTGCCGGCCGCCGCTGCTGCACGCGGTGGCCGCGAGGGTCACCACGGCCGCCACGGCGAGGAGACGGGCTCCCCGTGTGCGCCTGCTGATCATTGGTGTCGTCCTTCCGGGTGGGGCGGAGATCGTCAGCTGGACTGCAGGCCGACGGTGTTGAGGTACTGCCGGGTGCGGGTGGCGATCGGTAGTGGCCGGTCGAAGTCCACCGGGTACATGTCCTGCTCGACGACGACGAACAGGTCGGCGTCGAGCTCGCTGAGCGCTTCGATGACGGACGGGACATCGGGGCGCCCGGACGGTGGTTCGACGCTGGCCCCCAGCGCGACGGCCTGCCCGAACGGCAGGTCCTCGGCCCGCGCCCGGTCGGCGATCACCGGGTCCATCTGCTTGATGTGCACGTAACCGATCCGCTCCGGGTACTTGCGGATGATCGCCGGGACGTCGGCCCGCCGGTAGGCGAGGTGACCGGTGTCCAGGCAGAGCGACACGTACTCGGGGTCGGTGTCCTCGAGGTAGCGCTCGGTCTGGGCCTGGGTCTCGACGTGGTAGTCGGCGTGCGGGTGGAACCGCATGGCCAGGCCGTACTCCTCGGCCAGCACCTTTCCGAGGGTGTTGCTGTTGTCCACCAGTGCGCGCCAGCCGTCCGCATCGAGCTCGGCCGGTCGGCGGTACGCGCCGGTGACGTCGTCCCGGTAACCCGGCACCGGAACGACGATCAGGTTCTCGGCGCCGACCGCTCTGGTCAGCTCGGCGACCTTGCGGGTCTCGGCCAGGACCGTCTCGAAGTCCTGGTGCGGGCCGCCGACGCCCGCCACGGTGCCGCCGGCGCAGGTCAGACCCCGCTGGGCCAGCTCGTCGGCCAGTCGCGCCGGGTCGGTCGGCAGATAGCCGTACGGGCCCAGTTCGAGCCACCGGTAACCGGCGCCGGCGAGCTCGTCGAGGAAGCGCGTCCACGGCGTCTGGCGGGGGTCGTCGGCGAACCACACGCCCCACGAGTCGGGGCAGCTGCCCAGTTGAAGGTGCCGGATCGCGCTCGTCACGGCCGGGTCAGCTCGCCGTCGGGAAGTGCATCGACGCGCCGTGCGCGGACTCGACGTGGGGCCAGCGGGCGGTGATCACCTTGCCGCGGGTGTAGAACGACACGCCCTCCGGGCCGTGGATGTGCTTGTCGCCGAAGAGGGAGTCCTTCCAGCCGCCGAAGGAGTAGTACGCCATCGGCACGGGGATCGGCACGTTGATGCCGATCATCCCGACGTTCACGCCCCGCTGGAACCGGCGCGCGGCCTCGCCGCTGTTGGTGAAGATGGCGGTGCCGTTGCCGTACGGATTGGCGTTGATCAGGTCGATGGCCGCGTCCACGCTGTCCGACCGGACCACCGACAGCACCGGGCCGAAGATCTCCTCGGTGTACACGTCCATCTCCGTCGACACCTGGTCGATCAGCGTCGGGCCGACGAAGAAGCCGTCCTCGAAGCCCGGCACCGACAGCCCCCGGCCGTCGACCAGCACCTTCGCGCCCTGCTGCTCGCCCGTGGCGATCAGGCCCTCGATCCGGTCCTTGGCGGCGGCCGTGACGACCGGTCCCATCTCGCTCTTCGGGTCGCGGCCGGAACCGACCACGACCTCACCCGCCTTGCGCGACAGGATGTCCATCAGCGGGTCGCCGGCCGAGCCGACCGCGACCGCGGCCGAGATGGCCATGCACCGCTCGCCGGCCGAGCCGTAGGCGGCCGCGGCCAGGTGGTCGGCGGCGAACTCGAGGTCGGCGTCGGGCAGGATGATGGCGTGGTTCTTGGCGCCGCCCAGCGCCTGCACCCGCTTGCCGGTGGCGGTGGCCTGCTGGTGGATGTAGCGGGCGATCGGGGTGGAGCCGACGAACGACACCGCGGCCACGTCCGGGTGCCGCAGGATCGCGTCGACGGCGACCTTGTCGCCGTGCACCACGTTGAAGACACCGTCGGGCAGGCCGGCCTCGGCCCACAGCCGGGCCACGTAGGTGGACGCCGACGGGTCCCGCTCGCTCGGCTTCAGCACGAACGTGTTGCCGCAGGCGATGGCCACCGGGTACATCCACATCGGCACCATGGCCGGGAAGTTGAACGGGGTGATGCCGGCGCACACGCCCAGCGGCTCGCGGAAGCTGAACACGTCCACGCCGGTCGACGCCTGGTCGGAGTACTCACCCTTGAGCAGCTGCGGGATGCCGCAGGCGAACTCGACGACCTCGAGGCCGCGCTGCACCTCGCCGGCCGCGTCCGACAGGACCTTGCCGTGCTCGTCCGAGATGATCTCGGCCAGGTCCTTGACCCGGGCGTTGACCAGCTCGCGGAAGTTGAACATGATCTTGGTGCGCTTGCTCAGGGACGCGTCGCGCCAGGATTCGAACGCGGTCCTGGCGGCCTGCACCGCGGCGTCCACGTCGGACGGCTCGGCCAGCACGACCTCATGCTGCGCCCGCCCGGTGGCGGGGTTGAAGACCGTGCCCCGGCGGGTGGAGTGGCCGGCGGTGAACTCGCCGCCGATCCAGTGCTCGATGGTGCTCACGACATACGTTCCCTTCCTAGAGGTACTGCCGCTGGGCGCGCTTGGCGGTCGCGTAATCGGTGCGGGCGCGCCGGGTGCTGTCCAGTTCGGACACCTCCGAGACCGGGACGTCCCACCAGCTCTCACTCGACGGAACCGGCGAGAGCGGATCGGTCTCGATGTGCACCACGGTCAGCCGGTCGGCCTCCCGGGCCCGCTTGAGCCCTTCGGTCAGGTCGGCGATCGTCCGGCAGCGGATCACGGTCGCGCCCAGGCTCTCCGCGTTGGCGGCCAGGTCGACCGGCAGGTACCCGCCGTCGTAGTCGCCGGTGGCGTCGTCCCGGAACCGGTAGCTGGTGCCGAACCGCTGCGACCCGAGCGACTCGGAGAGGGCGCCGATCGAGGCGAAACCGTGGTTCTGCACCAGGACGACGATCAGCTTGATGCCCTCGGAGACGGCCGTGACGATCTCCTGGGACATCATCAGGTACGAGCCGTCGCCGACCAGCGCGTACACCTCGCGGGTGGGGTCGGCCATCCGGATGCCGAGCGCCCCGGCGATCTCGAAGCCCATGCAGGAGTAGCCGTACTCGACGTGGTACTGCTTCGGGTCGCGGGCCCGCCACAGCAGCTGCAGGTCACCGGGCATGCTGCCGGCCGCCTGGACGACGACGTCCCGCTCGCCGCAGGCGTCGTTGACCGCGCCGATCACCTCGCTCTGCGCGGGCAGCGGCCCATGACCGAGGTGGTACGCCCGGTCCACCTCCCGCTGCCACGCCGCGACGTCGTCGGCATAGTCGGCGTCCCACTGCCTCTCGATGACCGCCGCCAGCGCCGCCAGACCCTCCCGGGCGTCGGCCACCAGCGGGGTCGCCGCCTCCTTGGCCGCGTCGAAGGCGGCCACGTTCAGGTTGACGAACTTCACGTCCGGATTCTGGAACGCGGTCCGGGAGGCGGTGGTGAAATCGCTGTATCGGGTGCCCACGCCGATCACGACGTCGGCCTCGCGGGCCAGCTTGTTGGCCACCGGCGTCCCGGTCGACCCGATTCCGCCCACCGACTGCGGGTGGTCCCAGGACACGGCGCCCTTGCCGGCGTGCGTGTCGGCGACCGGGATGCCGGTGGCCTCGGCCAGGGCGCGCAGCTCGGCCGATGCCTCCGCGTAGATGACGCCGCCGCCGGCCACGATCAGCGGGCGCCGCGCCGCGCGGATCACCTCGGCCGCCCGGCTCAGGGCGGCCGGCTCCGGCACCGGGCGGCCCACGTGCCACACCCGCTTGGCGAACAGCGCGTCGGGGAAGTCGTACGCCTCGGCCTGGACGTCCTGTGGCAGACAGAGGGTGACGGCGCCGGTCTCGGCCGGGTCGGCCAGCACCCGCATGGCCGCCAGCAGCGCCGACGGCAGCTGCTCGGGGCGCCAGATCCGGTCGAAGAACCTCGACAGCGGGCGGAACGCGTCGTTGACGCTGGTGTCGTACGACCGGGGATCCTCGAGCTCCTGCAGCACCGGCGACGCCAACCGGGTGGCGAAGATGTCGCTGGGCAGCAGCAGCACCGGGATCCGGTTGACGGTGGCCAGCGCCGCGCCGGTCAGCATGTTGGTCGAGCCGGGGCCGATCGAGGCGGTGCAGGCCATCGCGGACAGCCGGTTCTTCATCTTGGCGTAGCCGACCGCGGCGTGCACCATGGCCTGCTCGTTGCGGGCCAGATGGTAAGGCATGTCCGCGCTGCCGGTCCGTTGCGCCTGCAACAAGGCCTGGCCGATCCCGGCCACGTTGCCGTGCCCGAAGATGCCGAAGGTCCCGGCGATCAGGCGCTGCTCGACGCCGTCCCGCTCGCTCCACTGGTTGGCCAGGAACGTCACGACGGCCTGCGCGACGGTCAATCTCATTGCGGCTTCCTCACTCGAGGCGACTCGACGGGCCCGGTCAGCGGCAGGCGCGGGTCCACCGGCGTGCCGGTCCAGGTGCCGCGGACCCAGCCGTGCGCCGGGTCGTCGCGGACCAGCCACTCTCGCTCCCCGGGACCGGCCATGACATTGAGGTAGTACAGGTCGTAGCCGGGCGCAGCCATGGACGGCCCGTGCCACCCGTACGGGATCAGCACGACGTCGCCGCTACCGACCTCGGCGCAGACGTCGATGTGCCGGTCGGCGTGCCCGTACACCCGCTGGAAAGCCGACCCGGCCGTGCCCGCCGGGGACGCCTCGACCTCGTAGTAGTAGATCTCCTCCAGCTCCGACTCCCCCTCCCCCACCTCGTCGTGCTTGTGCGGCGGGTAGGACGACCAGTTGCCGCCCGGCGTGAGCACCTCGCAGGCGATCAACCGGTCGCAGTCGAAGACGGCGGGGGTGCAGAAGTTGTTGACCTGGCGGCTGGCGGCCCCGGCGCCGCGCAGCTCGACCGGCACGTCCTCGGCCGCCCCGTAGCGGAACGGCAGCCGCCGGGTGGCCCGGGCCGAGGGCAATGCGAACCGGCCTCCGTTGGGCGCGCGTACGGTCGCCGAGGCGCCCCGGGGCAGGTACGCGAAGTCGGTCACCCGGCTGAACACCGAGCGGCGCCCGGTCAGCGTGACCCGCTCGTCGTCGCAGGTGACGTCGCCCCCGCCGGCCAACGGAAGGACCAGCATCTCGTCGTCGCCGGTGCGGAACTGCGCCCGGCCGCCGATCGGCAGGTCCAGGATCCGCAGCCCGGAGTACGACCAGCCGGCCGTCTCGGGCGTCACCACCAGTTCGAACGGCGCCTCCGCGGTCGATCCGCGCGGCACCACCGGATTCACCCGTGCCAACGTCATAGCAGGCTCACCGCCCGGTCGACCGCCGCGGCCACGTCGCCACCCGGCGGATACAGCAGACTACGGCCGATCACCAGACCCTGCACGGTGGGCAAGGCGAGCGCCTTGCTCCACTGGGCGTACGCGACGTCGGGGTCGGCCGACACCTCGCCCCCGAGGATCAGCGCGGGCAGCGTGGTCGCCGCCATCACCCGTTCCATGTCCTCGACGATCGGCACCTTCAGCCAGGTGTACGCGCTGGTGTTGCCCAGCCCGGCGGACACCGCGACCGCGCGCACCATGGCGTCGGCGGTCAGCTCGTTGCGGACCCGGCCGTCGACCCGGTGCGAGATGAACGGCTCCACCATGGCCAGCAGCCGATGCCGGGCCAGGTCGCTGACCGCCTGCGCGCAGCTTTCCATGGTGGCCACCGTGCCCGGGTCGTCCGGGTCGAGGCGCAGGAGCATCTTGCCGCCCTCGAACCCGGCGGCGGCCAGACTGGCGGCGTCGTAGGCGGTGAACCGGTCGTCCATCTCAAAGACGGTGCCGGCCAGCCCGCCGCGGTTCATCGAGCCGATCACCACCTTGTCGTCGAGCGCCCCCATCAGCAGGAGATCCTCGAGGATGTCGGGGGTGCCGAGGACGCCGTTGACGCCCGGGCGGCCGAGCGCGACCCCGATCCGGTCGAGCAGATCGGCCCGGTTGCCCATGGCGAACGGATCGGCGCCGGCCCGCAGGGCGCCCCGGGCCGGATGGTCGGCGGCGATGATCATCAGCCGGCCGTGCTCGCCGAGCAGCGACGCCGGGCGGCGGCGGGTCTCGGCGGCGCGCGCGATCGCGTCCGGGCGGTGGATTCGGGTGGTGATCAGTTCCGGCAGGTCACGCATCGGCGGCCGCCCGCAGCAGGTCGCGGACCTCGGACTCGGTGGGCATGTCGTCGGCGCAGGCCAGCCGGGTGGCGACCAGCGCGCCCGCGGCGTTGCAGAACCGCATCGACGTCTCCAGGTCCCAGCCGGAGAGCAGGCTGTGGCACAGCGCGCCGCCGAACGCGTCGCCGGCGCCGAGCCCGTTGAGGACCTCGACGGGGACCGGGGGAACCTGAACTTCTTCGCCGTGGCGGGAGGCCAGCACCCCCTTCGGGCCCTGCTTGATGACCGCCAGCTCGACCCCGGCGGCGTGCAGCGCGTCGGCGGCCTGGTGCGGCTCGCGCACGCCGACCGCGGTGTCGGCCTCGTCGAGGTTGCCGACCGCGACCGTGACGTACGGCAGGGCCTGCGCGTACCAGGAACGGGCCTCCTCCCGCGACGGCCAGAACATCGGCCGGTAGTCCAGGTCGAAGACCGTGATGCCGGCCTTGTCGCGGGCGCGCAACGCGGCCAGCGTGGCCGAGCGCGACGGCTCCTGTGACAGCCCGGTGCCGGTGACCCAGAAGATGCCGGCCGACCGGATCGCCTCAAGGTCCAGCTCCGAGGAGTAGATCTCCAGGTCGGGGGCCTTGGGGAAGCGGTAGAAGTAGAGCGGGAAGTCGTCCGGCGGGAAGATCTCGCAGAACGTCACCGGGGTGGGCAGGGCGGGAACCGCGGTGACGAACCGGTCGTCGACGCCGAAGCCGCGCAGCGCGTCGTGGACGAAGGCGCCGAACGGGTCGTCGCCGGTGCGGGTGATCACGGCGCTCCGGCGGCCGTACCGGGCGGCGGCGACGGCGACGTTGGAGGGACTGCCCCCGAGGAACTTGGCGAAGGTCTCGACCTGGCGCAGCGACACACCGATCTGTTGCGGGTACAGATCGACGCCGATGCGTCCCATGGTCAGTACTTCGTCTACGGGCATGCGGTCGACTCCTGACTCAGGCTCGAACGGGCGAACGGGCGAACGGGCGAACGGGCGAACGGGCGAACGGGCGAACGGGCGAACGGGCGAACGGGCGAACGGGCGAACGGGCGAACGGGCGAACGGACGAACGGACGGCGTCGATCGCTCCGGGGCCATCCGGTTACGGCCCGGTGAACGGGGATCGGTCGTCGGCGGCCGAGACTAGGTTTGCTCGTTTCGATGTAATAACGTGTGGGCTTCCACGTCAATACTTTGTTATGACAAACTGACGAACTGACTAGCCCTGGGGGCCGGCCATGACATCCGATCTCTCCCCGCCGCGCAGCCCGGTCCGGCCGGTCGAAGTGGACCGGACCAGCCCGGTGCCGTTGTACTTCCAGGTCGCGACGCGCCTGCAGGAACTCATCGAGGCCGGTGAGATCGGGGTCGGTGCGCGGATCGAGAACGAGGTCGACCTGGCCGAACGGCTGGGCGTCTCCCGCCCGACGACCCGGCGGGCCATCCAGTATCTGGTCGAGCGGGGCATGCTGGTGCGCAAACGCGGCGTCGGCACCCAGGTGGTGCACCCCAAGGTGCGTCGCCCGGTCGAACTCACCAGCCTGTACGACGACCTGGTGAGCAAGGGCGAGCGGCCGCGGACCGAGGTGCTCGATCTGCGGGTGGTGCCGGCGCCGCAGGAGGTGGCGGCGGCGCTGGAGATCCGGCCCGGCACCGAGGTCACCTGGATCGAGCGGCTGCGCCACGCCGGCGGCGAACCTCTCGCGCTGATGCACAACGCGATCCCGCTCGACGTGATCCGGCTGACCGAGCAGGACCTGGCCGAGCACGGGCTCTACGAGCTGCTGCGGCGGGCCGGGTTCGTGCCGCGGATCGCGACCCAGGTGATCGGCGCCCGCGCGGCGACCGTGGCCGAGGCCCGGGTGCTGTCCGAGAAGCGGGGCGCGCCCCTGCTCGCCATGAGCCGTACGGCCTGGGACGCCGGTGGCCGAGTGCTGGAGTACGGCAGCCACCTCTACCGCGCGACCCGCTACAGCTTCGAGGTCAGCCTGTCGGCGGGCTGACCGGTCCCGCTGCCGGCGGGCTGACCGGTCCCGCTGCCGGCGGGCTGACCCGTCCGGCTGCCGGCGGGGCGACCGGGGTGCCGGCCCTCCGGAACGGCGAGGCGAGCAGCACCGTTCCCGCGATCACCAGCCCGGCGATGCCGCACCACAGGGCGGCCCGGTAGCCGGCCGCGTCGGCCAGCACGCCGCCCAGAGGCGCGCCCAGCACCACCGCGCCCCGGTTCAGCGACCGGATGGTGATGCTCATCCGGCCGCGCAGCCTCCCGGGCGTGACCGACTGGCGGTAGGCGAGCTCGTTCGGGCCTTCGACGCCGAGCGGGATCCAGTAGAGCGCCTGCCCGGCAGCGGCCGTCACCCAGCCCGCCGGTCCCGGCCGGGCGAGCACCACCAGCAGCCACGGCAGCGCGTTGACCATCCGGGCGGCGACGAGCACCGGACCGGCGCCGAACCGGCGTCCGGCCCGGGCGGCCAGCCCGCCGCCGAGGATGGCCCCGGCTCCGGCGGCCGCCTGGACGACGCCGAGCGCGACCGCACCCCGGCCCAGGCCGCCGGCCGCCGGGGTGTCCAGCACGTACAGCACCAGGACCGTGCCCAGCAGCGAGTTGGCCAGGAACCAGAGGTGGTCGCTGATCGCCAGCGGCGCGAGCATCGGGTGCCGGTACACCCAGCGCAGGCCCTCGCGCAGTTCGACCAGCAGATGCCGCCGTCGGGCGGTCGCGGGTGGCGTCTCCACGGTCTTCAGGGTGGCCAGCACCAGGCCGGAGATCAGATACGACACCGCGTCCACCACCACCGCGGCGGCCGCCCCGGCCGCCTTGACCAGTACGCCGGCCAGCAGCGGGCCGATGCTCTGCCCGGCCGCGTCGGCCTGTTCCAACCGGGCGATCGCCGGGGTGAGCCGGTCGGCCGGCACCAGGGTGGGCAGGAACGCCTGGTCGGCGGCGTCGAAGAAGACCGAGCCGAGGCCGCCGACGGCGACCAGGACGACCAGCGCGGGCAGCGTGAGCCCGCCACCGAAGGCCAGCGCCGCGATCACGCCCAGCACCACCGCGCGGCCCAGGTCACCGGCGACCAGGATCGGCTTGCGCCGGTGGCGGTCGGCGATCACTCCGGCGATCAGGCCGAACAGCAGGTACGGCAGGTACCGGGCGGCGTTGAGCAGGCCGAGCTCGGTGGCCGAGGCGTGCAGCGTCCGGACGGCGAGCACCTGCAGGGCCAGCGCCGAGAAGTAGCTGCCCACGATCGACACGGCCGACGCCGACCAGAACCGCGCGTACGACGGCGAAGGCCGGCGCGAAACCGCGCCGGCCTTCGTCATGCAGTGATCTTAAAGCGTGAGCGTCCAGGTGTTGAGGTAGCCGGAGTCCTGCGAGAAGACGTCCTGGACCTGGAGTTTCCAGGCGCCGTTGGCCGTCTGGGAGGACACGTTGACGGTGTACGTGGCGTCGACGTTGTCGGTGCCGTCGGAACCGGAGCTGTTCTTCAGCCGGTACGACGTCCCGTTCGGCGCCAACAGGTTGATCACCAGGTCACCGCGGTAGGTGTGCACGATGTGGACCTCGACCTTGGAGGTGGCCGACGGGGCCCGGCTGCAGCCGGCGATCGTGATGGTGCTGGTCACCGCGGGGCCTGCGTCCGGGATGGAGACGTCGGTGCCGTTGGTGCCGGTGCAGGAGCCGCCACCCGGAGGCGTCGTGGGCGTGGTGGTCGGCGGCGTGGTGGTGGGCGTGGTGGTCGGCGGCGTGGTGCCGCCGGTGCAGGCCGGCTCACTCGACTGCGCCGGGACGCTGACGGCGTTCCAGGCGGCCTTGGTGGTGTTGTACAGCGTGCAGTCGCCCGGGGTCAGGTTCTTGGCCGCGGTGAGCGTCCAGACGCGGTAGTTCAGGTACGACGACGCCGTGGTCTTGAGCAGCATCGCGTTGTACATGATCTTGATGGCGTTCTGGATGCCGACGCCGGTGATGGCGGCGCTGCTGTTGCAGGTCGGGCTGGTCGGCTGCCCGTTGGTCGGGTTGGTGCCCTCGGCCAGCAGGTAGAACCAGTGGTTGCCGGGACCGGCGGCCGCGTGCACCTCCTCGGTCGACGTGCTGCTGGAGTAGCAGTTGTCGTCACCGGCCAGGGACGGGTTGTACATGTAGCGGATCGGGCCGGTGCCGACCAGGTTGACCTCTTCGCCGACCTGGAAGTCCGGCGGGTCGTTCGGGTTGTTGGCGTACCACTCGGTGGCCGCGCCGAACGTGTCGGCGACGAACTCCTGGGTGCCCTTGCCGGACAGGCTGCCCGGGGTGTGGTCGTCGATACCGTGGCCCAGCTCGTGGCCGACGACGTCGGCCGAGGTGATCCACTGGTTGGCGGTGTTGTGGCCGATCTGCACCTGGGTGCCGTCGTAGTACGCGTTCTCGTCGGCCAGACCGACCCGCAGCGGCCACGCCCCGCCGGAACCGTCCTGCCCGTTGCGGCCGAGCCAGCTCGACAGCATCGACTTCTGCGTCTCGGCGATGTAAAGCGCGTCGACGCAGCCGGTCTCCTTGCTCGTGCCGACGCCGTTGCCCCAGACGTTGTCGGGGCCGCTGAACGTGGTGTTGTTCGCGGCGTCCTGGCAGCTCAGGTTGGTGGTGTTCGGGTCCTTGAGGGTGTACGTGCTGCCCGACTGCGTGGTGTTCAGCGACACCGCGCCGTTGACCCAGCCGGTGCCGGTGCCGGTCGCGTCGATGACGTGCTCCTGCTTGCGGAGCACGGCGCCGGTGGCGGCGTCGACGTCGACGGTCAGGCGGCTCGGGCCCTCGGCACTGGTTCCGGCGACCGTCGTCTCCCAGGCGAGCTTGGGCGCGGCCAGGTCGGACAACACCACGAGCTTCGTTCCCTCGACCGTCTGCACGGTCTTGAGCTGCTTCTTCGCCGTCGCGGCGGCGCTGGCGGCGGTCACCTTGGTGGTGACCGCGAGGTTACCGATCGGCGCCTTCTGCGCGACCGAGGTGGCCTTCACGGCGCCGGCGCTGTCGGTCATGACGACCATGTCGCCGCCCACCACCGGCAGGCCCTTGTACGTCCGGTCGTACGACACGTAGTGCAGGTTCCCGGACGTGATGACCTGACGCTTGACGAACGCCTCGTTCGCGCCCGCGTGCAGGTAGGCGGGCTTGCTGGCGACCAGCGAGGCGGCGGACGAGGCGGCGTTCGCGGCGGCAGCGGCGGCGCTGAGCGGGGCGGCCGGCTGCGCCGACGCCGTGCCGGCCACCGTGGCGACCGCCGCCGCGGTAAGGGCCACCACGCCGACGACTACTGGGGTACGGGGTTTCACTCGAGCACTCCTTCCCCGCCCGTGGGGTTGCGGGCAGGCTCGACGTCCGGTCGACGATGGGCCGCACCTGGACTTGAGCACAGACGCTAGGCATCGACAGCCGTCGCCGAATCAGGGAAAACCCTTGCGCCGGTCTGGGCATGTTTCGCCCGCGTTAAACCACAACGTACGTCGATCAAACGGGCCTCCCCTCAGCTTCCTTCCAGGACAACCGGGGATTCTGGAGGCTCCGACGCCCACTTTCTTTGAGGTTCGCCCCTGATGCTGGAGGTCACCGCGCTCGGCTGGACGCTGACCATCGCCGTCATCGTCGCCCTGCTCGCTCTCGACCTGACCCTCGGCCTGCTGCGGCCCCACGACGTCGGCATCCGCGAGGCCGCCGCGTGGTCGATCTTCTACATCGCCGTCGCCGTGGTCTTCGGCGCTGTGTTCGGCAGCATCGCCGGATGGGACTTCGGCGCCCAGTACTTCGCCGGCTACATCGTGGAGAAGAGCCTGTCGGTCGACAACCTCTTCGTCTTCGTGATCATCATGGGCACGTTCGCGGTGCCGCCGAAGTACCAGCAGGAGGTGCTGACCTTTGGCATCATCATCGCGCTGGTTTTGCGGGTGATCTTCATCGCGCTCGGCGCCACCCTGCTGTCACTCTTCTCGTTCATGTTCCTGCTGTTCGGGCTGCTGCTGATCGGAACCGCGGTCCAGCTGTTCCGGCACCGCGACTCCGACCCCAGCGTCGAGGACAACGCGGTGGTCAAGCTGGCGCGCCGGTTCCTGCCGATCACCGACGAGTACGCCGGGGGCAAGCTGGTCGCGCGAACGGGCGGCCGTACGGTGGTCACCCCGCTGCTGCTGGCGCTGGTCGCGATCGGCAGTTCCGACCTGCTGTTCGCGCTCGACTCGATCCCGGCCGTGTTCGGCGTGACCGACGAGGCGTACATCGTGTTCGTCGCCAACGCGTTCGCCCGGCTCGGCCTGCGGGCGCTGTTCTTCCTGGTGAAAGGCCTGCTGGACCGGCTCGTCTACTTGTCCACCGGGTTGTCGGTCATCCTGGCGTTCATCGGCGTCAAGCTGGTGCTGCACTGGGCGCACACCGATCTGTCGCCCGCGGTGCCGGAGATCCCCACGCCGGTGTCGCTGGCGGTCATCGTCGTGGTTCTGGCCGTCACCACGCTGGCCAGCCTGGTCAAGGTACGGCGAGATCCGGCCGCGGTGGCGCACCCCGGCAGCATCCGGGCGCGAACATCCCAGAAGGACGGACGATGAGCGGACCGACCCGTCCGCTACCGCTGTCCGAGTGAGCGGGCGAGGAAGTCGAAGGCGGCCGGGATCTGGGTGCTCCAGTAGCTGAAGTTGTGGCGGCCGGGGCTGTAGCCGCCGGCAGCGGGCGGCCCGGGCAGGGCCCGTTGCAGGGCTTGGACGTCCAAAGCGAGTGGGTCGTCGCGGCCGCACCACAGGCCCACGGGCGTACGGGCCAGGGTGGCGACGCCGCGGAAGACGGCGTCGCCCGGGCTGACCGCCGGGGAGAAGGGGGCCGCCGCGCGCAGGAAGCCGGGGAACGTCTCGGCCAGCAGCAGGGTGCCGTACCCGCCGAGCGACCATCCCCAGGCGGCCACCCGGCTCGTGTCGAAGCCCTGGGCCGCGCACCACGCCGGGACTTCCTCGTGCAGCATCCGCTGCGGGTCGTCGCGGCCGTGCGGCTGCCAGGCCAGCAGGTCGCCGGTGGCGCCGGCCAGGGCGAACGGCGGGGCGCCGCGGCGTACGGCGTCGGTCAGGAAGCCGCCCAGGCCCAGCGCCGGATAGTCCGGGGGCCGTTTCGAGCCGCCGTGCAGGATCAGGACGACCGGGAGCCCGCGCCCGTCACCGTGACCCGCCGGCACCGCCGTCCAGAAGTCGACCGTCGTGCCCCGCGCGGTCGAGTAGCGCCGGCTCAGGCGCTCCGGGCCGGCCGGAGCGGACGGCCGCACCGGCGCCGGGTCATCGCCCTGCAGCCACTTCCGGGCCGCGGTCGTCTGCCGGGTCCACGCCTGGGCCGGCGGGGTCGCGGCCAGCCACGCCCGAGCCGGGTCGTTCGTCCGCAGCCAGGCCCCGCCCACCGCCGCGCCGGCGCCGGCCGCGGTGACTCCGAGGAACGTCCGTCGCCGCATCCGATGCACCGCCGATCCGTCGAGGACACTGTCCCCGGGATCAACGGCGCCACCGCCGCCGGGATGCGCGGCCCGGCCGACGATCGGCCCGGCCGTCGCCGGAACTCACAGCGAGTCGGAGACCGCGGCGTCGATGGCGGCCAGGCGCAGCGAGAGCTGGGTCCGGGACCGTACGCCCAGCTTGCGGTACACCCGGGTGAGCGTCGCCTCGACCGTCTTGACGCTCAGGTAGAGCTGGGTGGCGATCTCCCGATTGCTGGCGCCATCCCGGACCAGGCCCGCGATCCGGACCTCGGTCGAGGTGAGCCCCAGATCCGGGACGGCCGCCGAGCCGGGGCCGGTGCCCTCGGTCCGGGCCAGCGCCCGTTCCGTCTGCTCCACCCACGGCTTCGCGTCGGCCTGCTGGAAGATGGCCAGCGCGGCCGCGATGGCCAGCCGGGCGGCGGCGTAGCGGCGGCGCCGGCGTTCCGCGCCGCCCTGGATCAGCAGCGCGTGACCCCGCTCGATCGGTTGGTTGAGCTGCTCGAAGTGCAACGCGGAGGCGGTGGACAGCAGCACTGCGGTGTCGGCGTGACCGCTCTCGGACAGCACGATCGCGGCCGCCCGGTCCAGGTATCCGGTGACGCCGGGGGTGACGCCGAGCCGCTTGGCCGCCGACCGCGCCTCGGCCAGCGTCGCCGCCGCCTCCTCGTGTTCGCCGAGCCCCGCCAGTGCGCCGGCCAGGTCGCCGTGCCAGCGGACGATCATCGGGTCGGACGAGTGCTGCGACGCCTCGAGTTCGCGGAGCCGGCGCAGCGCGTCGACGCCGGCCCGGACGTCGCCGGCCCGTGCGTCGGCCTGGCCCTGGGCGTGCAGGTTGCGGCGCAGGTAGATGCCGTCGCCCTCCTGCTCCGAGGCCCGTACCCCGCGGCGGGCGAACCCGGCGGCCGCGGCCAGGCTGCCCCCGGCCAGTTCGGCCACGGCTGCGGTGTACCAGGTCGGGCCCGGACTCAGGCCGGCCTCCTGCGCGGCGGCGACGGCGCGGTGGGCGTACTGCAGGGCCTCGCGGCAGCGACCGGCGCGGGTGGCCACTTCGGACAGACTGCGCAGCACCTCGGCCAGCGCCTCGCCGGACCGGTCCTGCTCGGCCACGGCCAGCAGCTTGAGCAGCTCGGCCCGGGCCTCGTCGAGCCGATCGTCGACCATGGCGAACCGGGCCGCCATGTAGCGCGGTCCCAAATTCAGGGTGCCGGGCACATCCGCGTACGGCAGGGCCAGCGCCCGCTGCAGCGTGGCCGTCCACCGCACCACCCCGCGCAGCCGCTCGATCTGGGCCAGCGCGGTCAGCGCCATGGCCTCGGTGGTGGCGTCGCCGGTGGCCCGCGCCGCGGTGATCGCCCGGTCGGCCTCCACCGAAGCCGAGTCCAGTTCACCGGCCAGCATCGCCGCCCAGGTCAGCCGCAACCGGACCGGCGCGACCAGCGCCGGGTCGTCACCGGCCTCGATGAGCGCCGCGGCGAAGGTCTCCCCCATCCCGGCCAGGGCCTGCCCGGCCAGATCGATCAGGACCACCCGGGCCCGGACGCGATGACCCGCCGGCGAATCGGCGGCCAGCACCGCCTCGGCCGCCCGCCCGGCCAGGGCCGGCGCCCCGGCCACCATCGCCGTCCGCCCGGCGTCGACCAGCCAGTCCAGCCGGTCCCCGGCCAGTTCCAGCGGGCACCGGTCAGCGGCCAGCAGGTAGAGCTCGGCCGCGGCCCGGGGCGCGCTCGCGGCGGCCCGCCCGGCCACCGCGGCCAGGGAACGGGCGACCTCGGCGTCGGGCCGGCCGCTGCGCAGCGCCCGGTGCCGGATCGCGTCGATCTCGTTCACCGCCGCCCCGGCCAGCGCGTCGTGCACCGCCGCCCGGTCGTCCGCGCCGGCGTCGTCGGCCAGCACGGTGGCCAGCGCCGCCGGGGTGAACCGGATGGCCTCACCGTCCAGCGCGACGGCCCCGGCGGCGGCGGCCAGCCGCAGGTCCCGCCCGGCGTCCTCGCGCCCGGCCCGGATCAGCTGGGTCACCGTCGGCTCGGTGGCCAGCGCCGCGGTCAGCAGCGTGGTGACGGTGTCGGCGGGCAGCGCGGCCATCCGGTCGCGCAACAGCGACCGCACCGTGCCCGGGAGCGGCGCCGGCCGCCACGACGGCCCGGGCGCGACCGCGCCGCCCAGTTCGAGCGCCAGGAACGGGTTGCCGCCGCTGGCCTCGTGCAGGCGGCTGGCCGTCCGGCAGGGCAGGCCGTGCGCCTCGAGCAGCGTGGTGAGGTCGTCGGCGTCGAGCGGCGGCACCTCGATCTCGGTGACCGGGGCCGGGCACAGCCGGGCGGCGCGGCGGTACGCGTCGGGGCCGGACCGGCGCTCGGCTGCGACCACCCGCACCCGCGGGCCCGGGCGGCGGCGCATGGCGAAACCGATCAGCTCGGCCGACTCCGCGTCCAGCCACTGGGCGTCGTCGATGACCAGCAGCAACGGGCGCTGCCGGGCGCAGTGCGCCAGCAGCAGAGGCAGCACCAGCCGGCGGGCCAGCGCCGGCGTGCCGGTCCGCGGCGGCAGCCCCTGCCGGAGTGCGGCCAGGGCGGCCCGCTGGGCCGGGGGGAGGGCGGACCCGGCGTCCGGCGGCAGTTGGGAGATCAGGTCGGCGATCCCGGCGTACGGCAATTTCAGCTCGGCCACGGCGGGTCGCAACCGCAGCAGCAGATCGCCGCGCGCGGTGGCGGCGAACGCGAGGGCGTCGAGAACGGCCGACTTGCCGATGCCGGCCGGACCGTGCAGGGCCACCCCACCGCCGCCGGCCATCGCGGCATCCACCGCGGCCAGAAGCGACGCCCGGCCGACGAGGGCGCCCCCGTCGCTCTGCACGCGCTCTCCCCCCTAGACCGGCCTGATCTGACCCAGCCTAGGAATCGAGGGCCACTGCTTCAATAGCTGTTACTTGCCGGTGGTGGTGACGGACGTCGCCGCGACCGAGCCGTCGCTGCCCGCGGCGCCCTGCACGGTCACGGTCTGACCGGCCTTGATGTCTTTCAATGAGCCCTTCGCGGCGGTGCTGACCGTGGTCTTGCCGGTGGTCGTGACGATCACGGTGGCTCCGTCGGCCGTGGTGAGGTAGATCGTATTCCCGTCCACCAACTTCACCGTGCCGGTCGTGCCGGCGGCGGCCTGCGTGCCACCGCCGGTCGCACCGGTGCCGGTGCCGGTGCCGGTGCCGGTGCCGCCGCCGAATTGGCCGCGGCCCGTGCCGCCGGCGAAGTTCGGATACCCGCCGGAGCCGCCGAAACCCGCGCGGCCGGTCGCCGCGGTCGTGGTGGCGCCCCACTGCTTCTGCGCCTGGATGCCGCCGAGGAACCCGCCGACGATCAGCACGAGGGCGCCCAGCACCACGGTGGCGCGATTCCACCAGTGCCGGGGGGCGGCCTTGGCCAGCGCGGACGCCAGGTCGTCGTCGCGCCCGGCGTCGTCGCCGGGGTCCGCCGCCGCGGTGTCCGGGTCGTCGGACATCGGCAGGATCGCGGTGTCGTCGTTGGTCGGTGTCACAGCAACGGTCCTCACTCGTAGCGCAGGGCGTCGATCGGGCGCAGCCGGGCGGCCCGGCCGGCCGGCAGTCCGCCGAAGAACAACCCGATCGCGATGGAGACGCCCAGCGCCAGCCCGATCGAGCTGGGCACGATGACCGGTTTCACCCCGACGATGGTGAAGCTGCTGCCGATCAGCGCGGCGGCCACCCCGAGGGCGCCGCCGAGCACGCTGAGCAGCGTGGCCTCGATCAGGAACTGCGTCAGGATGGTCCGGCGAGGTGCGCCGAGCGCCTTGCGGATGCCGATCTCCCGGGTCCGTTCGGTGACCGTGACCAGCATGATGTTGGTGATGCCGATGCCGCCGACGAGCAGGCTGATCGCGGCCACCGCGCCCAGCAGGGTGGTGAACGTGTCGGCGGTCTCGGTCTGGGTCGGCCAGCAGCTGGGAGGCGTTCTGGATCCGGTACGGCGTCGTGCTGGTGTTCGCCGCGGTGGCCGCGGACGACCTTCATCCGCTGGTTGAGGATGGTGGCGACCTCGCCCTGGACGGCGTCCACCCGTCCGGTGCCGGCCGCTTCCACCAGGATCGAGCTGAGGGCGCCGTACCCGGTGAGCACCTGGCGGACCGCGCTCAGCGGGGCGACCGCGGTGTCGTTGGCGTCCTGGAAGCCGGTGGAGCTCTTCTCGGCCAGCACGCCGACCACGGTGAACAACGCCCCGCCGACCGTCACCTGTTTGTTGATCGGGTCGACCCCGGGGAAGAGGTCACCGGCCACGGTCTGCCCGATCACCACCACCCGGCGGCCCTGGGCTCTCGTCGTCGGCGGTGAACGCGGATCCGCTGCCGACCGGCGAGTTGGAAGCGGCGAACCAGGTCGGGGTGGTGCCGACGAACTGAGCTCACGCTGTGCTCGGCGCCGTCGTAGGTCAGGGTCGACGACGACGCGGTGACCACCGGCGACACCGACTCCACGTCGGGGGCCAGGTTCTTGTCCGATCAGGGCGTCCGCGATGTCACCGTCAGGGCGGTGTTGGTGGGGCCGCCGCGGCCGGCGCTGAGCACGGTGATGGTGTTGGTGCCCAGCGCCTCGATCCGGTCGCTGATCGCCTTGGCCGAGCCGTTGCCGACCGCGACCAGCAGGATCACCGCGGCGACGCCGATCAGGATGCCCAGCATGGTCAGCGCCGACCGCAGCTTGTTCGCGGACAGCCCGCGCAACGCGAACCGGACGACCTCGTAGACGTTCATGCGGTGACCCGCCCTCCACTCCAGTCCGCCACCGACGGCGACGTGACCGCGTGCCGGGCCGCCCGCCCACCGACCGGGGCGTGGTCGATCGGCGACTGCCGGGTGTCCGTCGACGATCCGCCCGTCGACCAGGCGGACCAGCCGCTTGGTGCGGTCGCCGACCTCGGGCTCGTGGGTGATCAGCACGATCGTGCGGCCGGAGGCGCTGACAGCTGGTCGAAGACATCGAGCACGTCCGCGGTGGAGTGGGTGTCCAGGTTCCCGGTGGGCTCGTCGGCGAGCAGCAGCGCCGGCTCGGTGACCAGCGCCCGGGCCACCGCGACGCGCTGCTGCTGGCCGCCGGAGAGCTGGTTGGGCTCGTGCCGGGCCCGGTCGGCCAGGCCGACCATGTCCAGCGCGGCCATCGCGCGCTCGCCGCCGTTCCCGGGCGCTTGACCCCGGCGTACGCCAGCGGCAGCTCGACGTTGGCCACGGCGGTGGTCCGCGGGATGAGGTTGAACGCCTGGAAGATGAACCCGATGAGCCGGTTCCGGGCCAGCGCGAGCTGCCGGTCGGCGAGCTTGCTGACGTCCACGCCGTCCAGGTGGTAGCTGCCGGCGGTCGGCACGTCGAGCGCGCCCAGGATGTTCATCAGCGTCGACTTGCCGGAGCCGGACGACCCCATGATCGCCACGTAGTCGCCGCGCTCGACGCTCAGCGTGACGCCGCGCAGCGCATGCACGGTGGCCTCGCCGGTGCCGTACACCTTGGTCAGGTCGCGGACGTCGAGAACCGGCCGGGTCATCGCCCGCCTCCGGTTGCGGTGCGGCCGGCGCCGGTGCCGCCGCCACCGGAGAACCCGCCGGTGCCGCCGCCGCCCGGGAATCCGCCGACCCCACCGGCGCCGAAGCGGCCGGTGCCCGACCCGGAGGTGCTTGAGGCGGTGGTCACCACGACGGTCTCGCCCGGCTGCAGGCCGCGTGGTGATCTGCGTGTCCGAGGTCGCCGACCAGGCCGATCTGCACCGCCCGGCGGGCCTGCGTGCCGTTCGTGTCGACGGTCACGTGTGCTGGGTGCCGATGGTGGTGACGGCCGCCGAGTTCACCATCACCGCGTCCTCGACCGATCCGGTGGTCACCGAGACCGACACCGTCTGGCCGGGCTTGGCGCCCGGCGGGCATCTTGTCCAGCGCCAGCGAGACGCCGTAGGTGACCACGTTGTTGCGCGTGGTGGCCTGCGGGTCGATGGCCGAGACGGTGGCCGTCTCATCCGTGCCCTGCAAGCGCGTTCCAGGTCACCGTGGCCGTCTGGCCCGCCTTGAGCTTGGTCGCGTCGGCCTCGGCGAAGGCGGCGCTGACCTCGAGTTTGCTCAGGTCGGAGATGTCGATGAAGCCGCTGGAGCTCGAACCGGAACCGCTGCTGGAACTGGATGAGCCGCTCGAGCCGCTGCCCTGTCCGCTTTGTCCGCTCTGTCCGCCACCGCCGGTCGATGAGCCGCCGCCGGACGAGCTGCCCCCGGACGCGCTGCCCCCGGACGAGCTGCCCCCGGACGAGGTACCGCCGGACGAGCTGCCGATCGTCCCGTTCACCGCGGTCACCGTGCCGGCCATCGGGGCCGTCAGCGTCGTGCCGGTCACCCCGGCCGCAGCCTCGTCCACCGCCACCTGGGCCGCGGTCGACCTGGTCGGACGCGGACGAGGTGTCCGAGCCGGCGTTCTTCGCGCGGGTCAGCGCGTCGTCGGCCGCGGTCAGGTCGGCGTCCGCCGCGGCCAGGGTGCGCCGGGCCGCCGCCGGGTCGACCTTGGCCAGCACCTGGCCCTTCTTCACCAGCTGGCCGACCTTGACGTCGATCTCGGTCACCGGGCCCGAGGTGACGAAGGACGCGGTGGCGGTGCTGGCACTGGCCACCGAGCCGTCCGCGGTCACCGTCGAGGTGACCGTGCCCTCCCGCACCGGCACGGTACGGGAGGCCGCGGTCGCGGCCTTCGGGTGCTCGGCCCGTGGATCGCCCGGTACGCCCACCAGCCGCCGCCGACGAGCGCGACGACCAGCACGATGTTGACGGCGACCGACGGGCGGCGCACGGAGAGACGCGCTGGCATGCCGGACACTGTGGCCGGACGGGCTCGGAGGATCTTCGGGGTTACCTCGGAGCCACCTCGGAACGTCACGCGCCGTTACCGGCGGTCGGGAGCAGCACCCGGAAGGTCGCCCCGCCTCCCGCCGTGGCGTCCAGTTCGACCCAGCCGCCGTGGGCGTGCACGATCGCGGCGACGATGGACAGCCCGAGGCCGGAGCCGCCACCCCGGCCGCGCGTACGGCTGGAATCGGCGCGGTAGAGACGCTCGAAGACGCGGGCGGCGTGCGCGGACGGGACGCCGGGACCGTCGTCGCTGACCTCGAGCACGGCCAGCGGCACGCCCGCGGCCGCGGTCACCGGACCCGACCGTACGGGCGGATCGGTCGTCGGAAGCGTGGCCAGCCGGCCCACCCGGACCGTGACGCGGGCGCCCGCCGGGGTGTGCCGCAACGCGTTGGAGACCAGGTTGGTGGCCACCTGGCGCAGCCCGTGCTCGTCGCCCAGCACGGTGGCCGGCTCGAACGTCTCGGTGTCGTCGCGCAGCCCGGCCAGCCGCACCGGCCGGTCCGGCGCCCGGGCGTGCGCGTCCCGGATGGTGTCGGCGGCGATCTCCAGCAGGTCGACCGGGCGCAGCGCCGGCGGCCGCTGCTCGTCCAGCCGGGCCAGCATGAGCAGATCTTCCACCAGGACGCCCATCCGGCCGGCCTCGCCCTCGATCCGGGCCATCGTCTCGTCCAGCGCCGGCCCCGGCGGCGCGCCCCCGCGCCGGTACAGCTCGGCGAATCCGCGGATCGAGGTCAGCGGCGTGCGCAGCTCGTGCGAGGCGTCGGCGACGAACTGCCGCAGCCGGCGTTCCGACGTGGTGCGGGCGGACACCTCGGTCTCGATCCGGGACAGCATCGAGTTGAGCGCCGACCCGAGCCGGCCGGGCTCGGTGTGCGGGTCGGTGTCGGCGACCCGGCTGGACAGGTTGCCGGCCGAGATGTCGGTGGCCAGCCGTTGCATCTCGGTCAGCGGGCGCAGTCCCAGCCGGACCACGAACCCGGCCAGCACCACCATCAGCAGGAGCACGAACACGGTCACCGCGGCGTCGATGAGCAGCAGCTGGTCGAAGGTCTGCTGGGTCTCCACCAGGGACGAGCCGAGCACCGCGACACCGCCGGTGCGGCCGATCGGCACGGCCAGCATCCGCCACGGCGCGGAGGCGTCGCGCGCCTCGACCGTGTACGGCGTCGGAGTCCCGGCGCGGGCCCGCGCGGCGACCTGGGCGAACGGCGCGACCGGCGGCCGGGACGGATCGGCGGTGGAGCTGCGCGTGGTGTCGAGCGTGCCGTCCGCGAGGTACAGGTACACCACCTGGTCGGCGCCCAGGCGCAGGGCGCGGCCGCGGAACCCGACCGGTCCCTCCGGGCGGACTCCCCCGCTGGCCATCGGCCGGGACATGCCGGTCAGCTGGTCGTCGATGTGGTTCTGCTGGTAATTGCGGATCAGGAGCAGACCCGCCCCGTCGGCGACCACCAGGCCGAGGGTGGCCAGCACCCCGACCACCAGGACCAGCCGCGAGCGCAGGGTCCAATGGCTCCACTGCCGGGGACGCCAGCGGAGCCGGGGGGTCACTCCTCGCCGCCGCGCGGCAATCGCAGGGCGTACCCGACACCGCGCACGGTGTGGATCAGCGGTACGCCGCTGGTGTCGATCTTCCGGCGCAGGTAGTAGACGTACGACTCGACGATTCGCCCGTCGCCGCCGAAGTCGTACTTCCAGACCCGGTCCAGGATCTGCGCCTTGCTGACCACCCGGCCGGCGTTGATCAGCAGGTACTGCAGCAGGTTGAACTCGGTCGGCGACAGGTCGACGAGCCGGCCGCCGCGGCGCACCTCGTGGGCGTCCTCGTCCAGCTCCAGGTCGGCGTAGCGCAGCACCCCGGCGTTCTCCGCCGGGGCCAGTTCGGGCCGGCTGCGCCGCAGGATCGCCTTGATCCGCAGCACGACCTCCTCCAGGCTGAACGGCTTGGTGACGTAGTCGTCGGCGCCCGCGGTCAGGCCGGAGATGCGGTCCTCGACCGCGTCCCGGGCCGTCAGGAACAGCACCGGCACACGGCTGCCGGCCGCCCGCAGCCGACGGGCGACCTCGAACCCGTCGACGTCGGGCAGCATCACGTCGAGCACCACCAGGTCGGGCTCGAACTCGGCGACCGCGGTCAGCGCTCCGTGACCGGACTCGGCCACCCGGACGTCGAACGCGACCAGCCGGAGCGTGGCCGACAGCAGGGCGGAGATGTTGGGCTCGTCGTCGACGACCAGGACACGGGCGGTCCGGACGCCTTCGTCGCTGCGGACGGCGTCGTCGCTGCGGACGGCATCGTCGGCGCGGCCGGGCAGGAGGACGTCACCCATGGCGACGACGCGGAGGGTATCTGTCTGCACCACGAAGAAATATCAGGGTTCCCTGAGAATCCGCCATGAGAGCGGGCGGAGTTCTCTGAACGGGGGTCACCAGGACCGGACCACTCGGTCACCGGCCACCAGACCGGACGTGATCTGCGTGTACTGGTCGCCGCGGAGCCCGACGCCGACCTTGACCGGGGAGTTGACCCCGTTCGTGGTGGTCATCACGGTTCCGGTGGCGCCGGCCACGTCGTGCACGGCCGTGCTCGGCACGCGCAGGGCACCGGCGGCGGATCCGGTGGTGACCCGGACCCCGGCGCTCTGCCCGACCAGGAGGTTCTTGGGAGCGGTGTCGAACGAGAGCAGGACGCCGTACCGGACCAGGGTGCCGTCGCTGGTGCCGGTCGGGTCGACCTGGATCACGACCGCCTTGACGTCGGCGCCGGGCTGGTCGGCCAGGGTGACCACGGCCTTCTGCCCGACGGCGAGATGGTCGGCGTCGGCCTCGGGGAAGTCGGCACTGATCTGCATGGGGCTCACGTCGACCAGCGTGATGAAAGCCGACCCCGAGCTGACCTGGGCGCCGACCTTGCCGGCGACGGAGAGGATGCGACCGGCGATCGGGGCCTTGATGGTCGTGCCGGCGAGGGCCTGTTCGGCATTCTCCAGCGTGACCCGGGCCTGGTTGACGCGTTCCTGGGCGCTGTAGATGGCGTCGCCACCGGTGTTCTGCCCGCCGCCACTCTGACCGCTCTGCGGGCATCCGGTCGAGCCGCCGCGGGCCGGGGCGGACGACCCGCCGCGGGCCGGGGCGGACGACCCGCCGCGGGCCGGGGAGCTGGTGCGCGGCGCGGACGGTCGGGTCGAGGCCGAGGGACGGGTCGGAGCCCCGGTCGGCTCACCGGTGGCGGACGGCGTCGGCGCCGGCGTCGCGGTGGGGGTGGGCGTCGGGTGGTACGCGGCCGGCACGTCGCCCGCGGCGCAGGTGGACACCGCCCCCGACGTACTGCCGGCCGCGGCCTTCGAGTCGGCCGTGTCGAGCGCGTCCTCGGCCTGGGTCAGCGCGTCCTGATCGGTGTTGACGGCGGCCGTCGCGTCGGTGTCGTCGACCCGCGCCAGCACCTGCCCCGAGGTGACCGTGCTGCCCGGCGTGACCTCCACCGCGTCGACCGTTCCGGCCACCGAGAAGGACAGGCTGCGGGTCTGCGACGGCTGCAGCGTCCCGGTGGTCGCCACCTCGGTGGTGACGGCCCCGGTGTCCACGGTGGCGAGCGCGGGGGCCGCCCGTGCGGTGGTCGCTCCGGCGGTCAGGGCGTGCACCACGCCGTACGCGATCAGCGCGACGACGACCACGGCGACGGCGATCCACGCCCAACGCCGGTGTCCGCCCCGCCACCGTCCGCCCCGCCCCGCGGCGCCCAGCTCACCCATGGTCCGGAAGTGTCGTGGAGCGATCTCGCCACCGGCTCGGTTCCGGCTCGGAGTTGGCTGGAAGCTCCCGGCCCGCTCTCAAAGCGAACTCTGAGGTACGTCCGATGCGGCGCGCAGGTCTGGGGGCTTTGGTGGGCCGATGCTCACATCGATGAAACCGCGGCGGGTGGCCGCCCTCCTCCTCGCGGGTGCGACCACGGTCGCGTTCGCGGCGGCCTGCGGTGGCGGGGACTCGAGCTCCAGCAGCACCACGGGGACCGGCGGCGCGGCCGCGAACGGCGGCGGCAACAACGCGTTCGCCGCGTACACGCAGTGCCTGCAGAAGAACGGCGTGACGATCACCCGGCCGACCGCGCGGCCGCAGTTCTCCGGCGGGGCGCGGCCGAGCGGCTTCCCCCGGCCGTCGGGCAGCGCCGGTGCGCGGGGTGGCGGCTTCCCCGGCGGTGGCGGCTTCGGCAAGCCCGCCGGAGTGGATGACGCGACGTGGCAGAAGGCTCAGGCGGCGTGCGCGTCGCTGCGCCCGAGCTTCGGTCCGGGACGGTTCCGCGGCGGCGCCGACGGTGCTGACGCGGCTTACCGCACCTGCCTGCGGAATCACGGCGTGACCCTGGGCCAGGGCGGGCTGAACACGGCCGACCCGGCGACGGCCAAGGCCGTCCAGACCTGCGCGGTGCTGAAACCGACCGCTACGCCGACCCCCACGGCATAGCGGTTCCGGTTCACCGGGCCCCGGCGTCGCCTCCCCTTCCTCGGACGGCGCCGGGGCCCGGTTCTACCCGTCCGGGTTCAGGTGCTGCCAGCGGTCGGCGAGCGCGCGGCGGCGGCAGGCGACGAGGTGGCTGGCCAGGATCGCCGGGTGGCCGCCGCGGACGCAGACGTCGGCGCCGGCGGTGAGCACGCCGGCCACGGTCTCGGCCGGGGCGTCCGCGTCGACCACGGCGACCACGCGGGTCCGGCGCGGCAGCACCGCCCGGGCCAGCGTCACGTCGGCGACCGTGGCCGCGGTGCAGAGCACGATCTCCTCCGGCTGCACGTCGTCGAGGTCGCGCGGCCGGCGCACGCGCCAGCCGGCGGGAAGGTGCCCGGCCAGTCCGGCGACCCGTCCGAGGTGGCCGAACACGGCCACCACCGGGTCCGCGCTGCGCGTGCGGAGGGCCGGGTTGATCGGCAGGTCGGTCGCGGCCGGCCCGTACGCCCGCGGTCCGGAGTGGCGGTTCAGCTCCACAATCATGATGGATCCCCCAAGGTCAGCGCGTCGTTGCTCCTTCACCCTGGTGCGCCGGCCTGAAGCGGGCATGTGCCGAGCCTGTGCGTTCGTTGTCAGACTTGCGCTGTACGAGCGGTCCGGCGGGACCGCGGTCGTGGGCGTCGGCGTCCCACCCCGGCCGGTCCCGATCGCCCTACGCCGGGTGCACGGCACAGACCCGGTAGAGGCGCGGGTCGGCCGACTCGACCAGGGTCATGATCTGAGCCATCCGCTCCTGCACCTCGGGGACCTGCCCGGACGCGTCGAAGTCCTCGACCCGTTCCCACTGGGCGTAGGTGAGCACGCGGGTGCGGTCCAGGCCGGCGTGGACGCTCGCCGAGACGAAGCCGGCCTGCCGCGAGTAGACCTCGGCGACCGCCCGCTCGACCACGGCGATCACCTCGTCCTGCCTCTCCTCGGCGCAGAGGTACGTGACGATCAGCGTGAGTCCGGTCCCGCCGGACTCGATGGTGATTGGCATGTGATCACGCTAGGCGCTCCCGTGCCAGAATCGCCGGATGCCCGAGCTCACGATCCGCCCGATGACCCTCACCGAGTACGACCGGTGGCGCGCCGTCGCGATCGAGACGCACGCCCGCGAGCAGGTCGCGGCGGGCAACTGGCCGGCCGGGGCAGCCCTGGCGCGGGCCCGGGCCGACAACGACGAGTTGCTGCCCGACGGCTTCGCCACCGCGAACATGCTGTTCTGCACGGGCGTCCTGCCCGGACGGGGCCCGGTCGGACTGCTGTGGCTGGGCCTGGTGCATCCGCTCGGCGTCCCCGACTGCGCCTTCCTGTACGAGATCGAGGTCTTCGAGGCGCACCGCCGGCAGGGCTACGGCCGTTACCTGCTGACCGCGGCCGAGGACATCGTGCTCGACCGCGGCCTGCACCACCTGGAGCTGAACGTCCTGGGCGGCAACACCGCCGCCATCCACCTGTACGACAAGGCCGGATACACGGTCAGCACCCAGCGCATGCGCAAACCGCTGCGCCGCTGGAACCTTCTCGGCTGAACCTCTACCGGAGGTTGAGGGTGAAGCTCAACGGGAGGGTCAGCCCGAGTCGCGGCCGACGACCTGGACCAGGCCGGTCGTCGGAGCCGCGGGCGGCGGGGCGCCGGTGATCGCGGCCAGGACGGTCGCCGCCAGGTGGGCCGCCACCGCCATCTGGTCGGTGGTCACCGTGGTCAGCGGAGGGTCGGCCAGCCGCGCGGCGGCGATGTCGTCGACCCCGATCACCGCGAGGCCGGCGGGGGCGGACAGCCCGGCGGACCGCAGACCGGCCAGGACGGCCAGGGCCACCTCGTCGTTGTACGCGCAGACCCCGGTGACCTCCCCGGCCCGCCACCGCCGCACCGCCACGGCCGCGGACCCCGGGTCGAGCGGCACCGTCTCCACCGCCGGGCCGGGCAGGCCGAGGTCGGCGCACGCCGCCCGGACGCCGGCCAGCCGCGGGTCGGCGAAGACCCGGACCCGGTCGTCGTCGGGAAACGCGTACCCGAGCCGGGTGTGCCCGCGCCCGGCGAGGCGGGCGGCCTGCAAGCGGCCGATCAGGTGCTGCGGCGCGTCGAGCTCACCCCGGCGCTGGGGCGACCGGCCGAGCAGGGCCACCACCAGCGCCACCCCGGCCGACCGCATGGCGTCGATCTCCTCGTCGGAGAAGTCGGTGAAGGCGAGCACGGCGGCCGGGGTGATCGCCTTCCAGATCTCGGCCATCGGCCGGTCCTCCCGGTTGCCGGGATGCGCGACGAAGGTCAGCCCGGCCCGGGCCAGCGCCGTGGACAGGTTGCCGAGCAGCGCGCCCACCTCGGGACCGATCGGCCAGTCGGGCAGCAGGCACAGCACCACGTCGGAGCGGCCGGTGCGCAACGCCCGGGCGGCCGGCGACGGGGCGTACCCCAGGCGGGCGGCGGCGTCCAGCACACGGGTGCGCGTCCCGGGCGAGATGGCCTGGCTCGCGGTGGCGTTCAGGACGTAGCTGACCGTGGCCCGGGAGACGCCGGCCACACGCGCGACGTCCGCGCTGGTGATGCGGCGCGGAGTGGTTTCGGTCATGCTCAGCACCCTACTGACATCGACAACTTACACGTGTAAGTTACCAGGCATCCGCCCGCCACCCGCTCCGAAGGCGCTCATTGGACATGACGACGACCCCGGATCACTCCACCCTCATCAAATCGCTGGACCTGCCGGCCAAGGTCACGCTCGCTGACCGGCGCGGCCGCGTTCACCCTCGCCCCGGAGCACTCGATCGGGCTGCGGCGAGATGCGCCTCTCCGACGGGCCGACCGGCGTGCGCGGGCTGAAGTTCACCGGCGGCCGGGTGGTCACCCTCTTCCCCAACGCGACGCTGCTCGCCTCGGCCTGGAGCGAGGAGACGGCGTACGAGGTGGGCCGGCTGCTGGCCGAGGAGGCGATGGCCCAGGAGATCCACGTGGTGCTCGGGCCGACGATCAACCTGCACCGCACGCCGCTGGGCGGCCGGCTGTTCGAGGCGTACTCCGAGGATCCGCTGCTCACCGGCAAGCTCGCCGCGGCGTACGTCCGCGGGCATGCAGGACCAGGGCGTCGGCGCCTGCCTCAAGCACCTGGTGGCCAACGAGTCGGAGACCGACCGCAACACCGTGGACAGCGTGGTCGACGAGGCCACCCTGCGCGAGCTCTACCTGCTGCCGTTCGAGATCGCGGTCGCCGAGCCGGACCCGTGGTCGATCATGGCGGCGTACAACGACGTGAACGGCGTCGCCGCGACCGAGCAGAACCACGTCAACAACGAGGTGGTCAAGGGCGAGTGGGGCTAGCGCGGGCTGATCATGTCGGACTGGTTCGCCACCAAGACCGCCGGGCCGGCCGCCAACGGCGGGCTCGACCTGGTCATGCCCGGGCCGGCCGGGCCGTGGGGCGACGCGCTGGTCGCGGCCGTGCGGTCGGGCGAGGTGGACGAGGCCGTGATCGACGACCACCTGGCCCGGCTGCTGCTGCTGGCCGAGCGGACCGGCGCGCTCGGGCCCCGCGCGGGCTACCGGCCGACGTACCCGGCGCCGGACAGCCCGGAGCGCCGCGAGCAGCTGACCCGGCTGGCCGCGCAGGGCATCACCGTGCTGACCAACGACGACGACGACCCTGCCGCTGAACCGCGCGCAGACCGTGGCGCTGATCGGCCGGCACGCGCTGGAGACCATCGACATGGGCGGCGGCTCGGCCCAGGTGAACCCGCCCTACCAGGTGAGCGTCGCCGAGGGCCTGACCGCGCGGCTGGGCGACCGGGTCACCGTGGTCGACGGCGTCGAGGTCCGGACCCGCCCGGTGCCGGCCCGCGGCGGCTTCCTCGCCGACCCGGCGACCGGCGCGCCCGGCATCGCGCATCGACATCTGCTCGACGCGGACGGCACCGTGCTCGAGCACCGGTACAGCCCGGCCGGCCACGGACATGGTCGGGATGGACGACGACTTCGCCGGCGCCGGCCGCCACGGTCCGGCTGCGCGGCGCCATCGCCGAGTCCGGGCTGGTCGAGGTGGGCGTGATCGGCGTCGGGCGACTGGGTCGTCCGGGCGGGCGGGTACGAGCGGCGGTGGTCGCTCACCGTGTCGCGGCCAGAACTGGGCGAGGAGATCCTGGCCCCGCCGGTGCGCACCGACACGGTCGAGGTGACCGCCGGGCACGGTGCTGGACGGCCACCGTGACTCTCCGGGCCGGGTCCGGGCCGGCCGGCGAGGTGTTCACCGGCGTGGGCCGGTTCGGCCTCATCGCCCGCCGCGCGCCGCGGGAGGCGGTCGACGTCATCGACGACGCCGTCCGGGCCGCCGCGGCCGCCGACGTGGCCGTGGTCGTCGTCGGGCTGACCGAGGAGCAGGAGACCGAGTCGGTCGACAAGACCACGCTGCGCCTGCCGGGCGCGCAGGACGCGCTGGTCGAGGCGGTCGCCGGAGCCGCCGGCCGGACGATCGTGGTGGTGAACGCGGCCACCCCGGTGATCATGCCGTGGCTGTCCCGGGTGGACGCGGTGCTCTGGGCCGGGCTCCCCGGCCAGGAGGGCGGCCACGCGGTGGCGGCCGCGCTGCTCGGCGACATCGAACCGGCCGGCCGGCTGGTCACGTCGTTCCCGTCCGCGGACGGCAAGGCGCCGGCCTGGTCGGTCACCCCGGTCGACGGGCACGTCGCAGTACGACGAGGGCCCGTTCATCGGCTACCGCGGCCACTACGCCGGCCGGGCCCCCGAGCCGGCGTTCTGGCTCGGGCACGGGCTCGGCTACGGCCAGTGGGGGTACCACGACGCCCGCCTGGTGACCGGCGACGCTCCGACGGCCACGGTGACCGTGACCAACACCGGGTCCCGGCCCAGTCGCGAGGTCGTCCAGGTCTACTTCCGCCCGGACGAGGCCGACCAGCCCATCCGGCTGGTCGGCTGGCGGGCGGCGACGGTCGCACCGGGCGAGTCGGCCCGGGTCACGGTGACCGGCGACCTGCGGCTGTGGCGGGTCTGGAACACCGGTGCCGGCCAGTGGGACGAACTCCGCGGCGGAACTCTGGTGATCGCTCGGGGGCTCGGGGACATCCGGGCGGAGTTGCCGCTGTCCCGGCACTGACCGTTCGGCCCCTTTGCCCCGTAACCGGCGAGAAACACGTTCATCCTCGCGTGCGGCGCGGAAGGGGGGAAACTTGAGGAATGACCTTCGAGGGGCAGTTGCCCAGGATCGAATCGGCGTCGCCCCCCGTGGACGGTGGCACCGGCCGCGATGACCGGTCCCGGCCGGACCGGCCCGGGCCTCGTCCGGCCCCGGCCGGCCGCGCCATCCGGATCACCGTCGCCTGGATCCTGGTGGCCGTGGCGTGCGCCGGCGGCCTGCTGGTGTACCGCTTCCAGAGCCCGAGGCAGATCGAACTGTCCGGCGACAGCTACTGGTACATGCGCCAGTCGTTGATGCTCACCGGGAAGAGTGAGCTGCAGGCGTCCCGGATCTCGGCCCGCCTCTTCTGCGCCGACGTGAACCGCTCGGCCCGCGACCGGCACGAGACGCCGAGCTGCTTCTCGTACGACGTGAGCTGGGTCCCGTCCCGGTACGTCGCCATCTTCACGTCCCGGCCGGGCTACCCGTTGTTCGCCGCCGGGTTCGTCGCTGCTCTCGGCGCGTGGCCCGGGATGCTCACCGCGACCGTGATCCTGTGCCTGATCGCGGTCGTCCTGGCCTTCCTGGCGGTGTACCTGGCCACCGGCTATCGGCTGGCCGGCTTCGTGGCCGCACTGATGCTGATCGCGCTGCCGAGCGGGTTCTGGATGACCCGGATGCTCACCGAGGGCGGCCTGATGGCGGGATACCTGGCGGTGATCGTCGGCGCCCTGCTGACGTGGCGGGGGCGCTACCGCCTCGGACCGGCGGTCACGGCGCTCTCGCTCGTCTGGTTGTTCGCGGTCAAGTCGGCGGGCGGCCTGGTCGCCGCGGCGGTGGTGGCCGCCGCCGGGCTGATCGGGCTGATCGGGACCCGTGGCCGGCGGCGGGGCCCGCTTCTGGCCGGCGCCGTCGGCCTGGTCATGGCGGTGCTGTGGACGGCCTTCGCCGCGCTCACCCACCAGCCCGGACTGGACGCGACCATTCAGGACTACGCCGCCCACCACTTCCTGAAGCCAGACATTCCGGACCCGTACAGCTGGTTGTACCGGATGAACCGGGCCTACTGGCCGGAGCAGGCGCGTGCGCTGCTGAAGGCACCAATGCCGATGATCGAGTTCGTCGTGGCCTCGGCCCTGCTGATCGCCCGGCTGCGCCGTGAAGCGGCCCTGTTCGTCCTCATCGGCCTGGTCGGGCTGGCCATGCAGGTGGCCCACCCGTACGCGTCGCAGTGGGACCGGATGAACTTCAGCCTGTGGCTGACGGTTGCCGCGGCCGCCGGCCTGGCCGCCGGCTGGGCCGGTGACCAGGCGTGGAAACTGCTGCGCCGGCGCACCGGACAGCCCGTCGCCGCTTGACCGGCCACGCTACGAGCAGGGGGCGTTCCAGGTGTCGATGACCGGATTGTCATCGTGCTCGAAGCCCAGCGTGGACAGCGTGGCCGTGTCCAGCTTGAGCAGGCCGCCGTCCCGCGGTGGCAGCCCGACCCAGCGGGCGCCGGTCACCCGCAGGCAGTGCCCGTGCCCGACCAGGGCGACATCACCCTGGTCGAGGTACGTGCGGGCCCGTGCCAGGACCCGGTCGAGGCGGGCGCCGACCTCGTCCGGGGACTCCCCGCCGGGGCATCCGTCGGTCCACAGCGACCAGCCGGGCCGGTTCTTGCGGATCTCGGCGGTGGTGATGCCCTCGTACTCGCCGTAGTTCCATTCGGCCAGATCTTCGGTGACCTCGGTGACCTTCAGACCGGCCAGCTCCGCGGTGCGCCGGGCCCGCGTCCGCGGACTGGAGATCACCGCCACGAACGTCCGGCCGTGCAGCCGGGCGCCGGCCTCCCGGGCCTGCTGCACGCCCGTCGCGGTCAGATCCAGGTCCGTGTACGACGTGTGCCGCCCGTTCGCGCTCCACTCCGTCTGCCCGTGCCGGAGCAACACGATCTCGCCCATGGTGGTCCCCTCGCCGTGGTCGTCGGCTCTTTCTACCCCGCGCTCGAGCCCGGGGCACGCGCAACGGCCCGGCGTCGCACGCCGGGCCGCGCTGCGGGGGCGGGGCCGTGGCCCGCCCGTACCTATTTCCGGGTCAGCAGATCCTCGAACGACATGGTCAGCGCGAAGGGGTCGGCGACCACCGCGGGCTCGCGGCGCCCGATCTCGCGGGCCAGTTCGGCGGCCGCCCGGGAGATGCGGCCGGCCAGCTCCCCGCCCCAGTCCTCGCTGGCGGCGAACACCGAGGTCGGGACGGTCGCGGCGCGCAGGTAGGCGAACAGCGGGCGCAGCGCGTGCTCGAGCGCCAGCGAGTGGCGGGCGGTGCCACCGGTCGCGGCCAGCAGCACCGGCTTCCCGTCCAGCGCGTCCTTGTCCAGCACGTCGAAGAACGACTTGAACAGCCCGCTGTACGAGGCGGTGAAGATCGGCGTCACCGCGATCAGCCCGTCGGCGGCCGCGACAGTGTCCAGCGCCTCCCGCAGGGCCGCCGGCGGGAAACCGGTGAGCAGGTGGTTGGTGATGTCGTGGGCCAGGTCGCGCAGCTCGATGACCGTGACGTCGAGCTCGTGGCCGGCCGCCTCGACCGTCGCCGCGGCCAGCCGGTCGGCGAGCAGGCGGGTCGAGGACGGCTGGCTCAGGCCCGCGGTGATGACGACCAGGGACCGTGTCATGCCGCCACCTCCTCGGTCTCCAGCGAGCGAGCCGCGAGCCGGGACGCGTGGGTCGGCGCGTCGGGGACGTGGGCCGGCTTGAGCGCGGCGAACTCCTTGCGCAGCACCGGCACGACCTCGCTCGCCGAGCAGGTCGAGCTGCTCGAGCACCGTCTTCAGCGGCAGCCCGGCGTGGTCCATCAGGAACAGCTGGCGCTGGTAGTCGCCGACGTAGTCGCGGAAGCCGAGCGTCCGGTCGATGACCTGCTGCGGGCTGCCGACGGTCAGCGGCGTCTCGGCGGTGAACTCCTCCAGCGACGGGCCGTGGCCGTAGACGGGGGCGTTGTCGAAGTACGGCCGGAACTCGCGCACCGCGTCCTGGCTGTTCTCGCCGCATGAAGACCTGGCCGCCGAGGCCGACGATGGCCTGGTCGGCGTCGCCGTGACCGTAGTGCGCCCACCGCTGCCGGTACAACGCGATCATCCGCTGGGTGTGCGAGGCCGGCCAGAAGATGTGGTTGGCGAAGAAGCCGTCGCCGTAGTACGCGGCCTGCTCGGCGATCTCCGGGCTGCGGATCGAGCCGTGCCAGACGAACGGCGGGATGTCGTCGAGCGGGCGCGGGGTGGAGGTGAACGACTGCAGCGGGGTGCGGAACTTGCCCTGCCAGTCGACCGCGTGCTCGCGCCACAGCCGGTGCAGCAGCGCGTAGTTCTCGATGGCCAGCGGGATGCCGGCCCGGATGTCCTTGCCGAACCACGGGTAGACCGGCCCGGTGTTCCCGCGGCCCATCATCAGGTCGACCCGGCCGTCGGACAGGTGCTGCAGCATGGCGTAGTCCTCGGCGATCTTCACCGGGTCGTTGGTGGTGATCAGCGTCGTCGACGTGCTCAGCAGCAGCTTCTCGGTCTGCGCGGCGACGTAGCCGAGCATGGTCGTCGGCGAACACGGGACGAACGGCTCGTTGTGGTGCTCGCCGAGGGCGAAGACGTCGAGGCCGACCTCCTCCGCCTTCTTGGCGATGGTGACCATCGCCTTGATCCGCTCGGTGCTCGGTCGGCGCCCGCCCGCTGGTCGGGTCGGGCGTGACGTCGCCGACGGTGAAGATCCCGAACTGCATGGTGTGCTCCCTCCGGCCCGGGACCCGTACTGGCCCGCGGTGTCCACCCGTGCAACACCCTTGCGGCGGCAACTATTTCAAATTTGGAAGTCCTGGTCGCGAGCTCGAGGTCTACGTCACACGGACGCCCGCCGCGCGGGGACAATCGGCGGTTCCTGGCCGATCCCGGACGAGCGGGCCTGCCTACCAGCCGGCCGTGAGCAGGCTGTTGTCGCCCGGCGCGGCGAACCAGGCCGGGGCGTCGTCCTCGAGCGCGACGTCGATGCTGTGCCGCATGTAGGCGCTCATCGGCGGCAGCGCGTCGAGCGCGAACCAGCCCACCTCGGTCGACTCGTCGTCGTTCACCCGGGCCGTGCCGCCGACGGGGTGCGCCCGGAACCAGGTGTTGAGCATGTGGCAGAGGTCCCCGTTGGGGTAGACGACCTCGTGCAACGCCACGCCCGCCAACCGGTCGAGGACGATGTGGACACCGGTCTCCTCGTGCACCTCGCGGACGACGCAGCCGGCCGGCTGCTCTCCCGGATCCATCATCCCGGCCGGGATGACCCAGGCCTGGTTGTCGGCGCGCCGGCAGAGCAGGATCGCGCCGGCGTCGTTGACGACGACGGCGCTCACCGAGGGAAACATCAGGAGGTCGTGGCCGACCTTGGCGCGCAGTTCACGGACGTACGGCGACATGGGCACCGCACGAATCTACTAGCGGCCCTCCAGCCCCTTCACGTTGTCGCCGAAACTCCATCCGAGCGAGCCGTCCCAGTTGATCGACCAGGTCATCAGGCCCTTGATGGCGGAGACGCCGCTGTACGCCTGCGACACCAGGCCGGTCGACATGTAGCCGCCGCCGGCGCCGGGCTGGGCCGGCAACCCCGGAACCTGCTTGTCGTACGGGATCCTGATGGTGGTGCCCTGGATGGTCAGGCCGTTGTTGAGGCACTGGGTCTGGACGGTGAAGCCCTGGACCGTCCCGGCGCTGTACGAGTCACCCGAGCAGCCGTACATCGAGCCGTTGTAGTACTGCATGTTGAGCCACCACAGGCGGCCGTTGTCCAGGTACTTCTTGATGATCGGCAGGTACGAGCCCCAGATCGAGCCGTACGTGACGCTGCCCCCGGTGACGTACGCCGTCTCCGGCGCCATGGTCAGCCCGAAGTTCGACGGCATCGCCGCGAGCACGCCGTCGATGATCCGGATCAGGTTGGCCTGCGATGTAGACAGCGTGCTGATGCTCCCGCTGCCGGTCAGCCCGGTCTCGATGTCGATGTCGATGCCGTCGAAGTTGTACGCCTTGAGGATCGGCACCACCGTGGCCACGAACCGGTCGGCCACCGCGGCGGAGCTCAGGTCGATACCGGCCGCGGCGCCGCCGATGGACATCAGGATGGTGGCGCCGGCGGCCTTGGCCGAGCACATCTCGGCCGGGGTGGCGACCTTGACCCCGGCGTCCATGCCGTCCTGCCACAGCACCGTGCCGTCGGAGCGGATCACCGGGAAGGCGGCGTTGATGCACGTTGTAGCCGTGCTGCGCGATCCGGCTGTCGGTGATCGGGATCCAGCCGAGGCCGGGGTGCACGCCGTTGGAGGCGCCGTCCCAGTTCTCCCAGTAGCCCTGCAGCACCTTGCCGGCCGGGCCGCGACTTGACCGCGCAGGTCGTCCCGCCCGGGTTCGTGGGCGCGGTGGTCGGCGGCGTGGTGGCGTGGGGTGGTCGAGCGGTGTCGTCGGTCGGCGTGGTCGTCGGTGCGGTGGTCGGCGTGGTGCCGCCGCCGGTGCACGCGCCGAGGTCCGTCCACAGCGACGGGGTGGCGGCCGGGTTCCAGCCGGCGCCGGCGTAAGCCGGTGTGCGTGACCAGCGCCTGGTAGAGGTGACCCTGGTAGGTGACCTGCTCGCCGACGGTGTAGGTCGGGCCCTCGGTCCAGGTGGTGCCGGAGCACGTGAGCGCGGCGGCGTTGGTGGCGGCCATGCCGTCGGGGGCGAACGTCAGGGTCGCCGCGGCGGCGAGCGCCACCGCGGCGATGGTGACGATGAGTCGGCGTCGCGTCGTCATGGGGGACCTCCGCCCGGCGGCAAGTAATTTACATTCCTAACAGTTATTTCCCGGCCGCGCCAGAGAGGAATTGCCGTACGGCCGCCGCCGTCGAGTCGACCGGCACGTCGTGGTGGGCGCCGTCGGCGAGCTCGAGGTGGCGGGCGGCGGGCATCGCCGCGGCCAGCTCGGTCGCGGCCTGCTTGAGCACGGGCCAGGTTCCCGCCCCGTGCAGGATCAACGCCGGCACGTCGACCGCGAACGGCCGGGCCAGTTCGGTGACGATGGTGGCGTCGTAGACGGCGCTCCGGGCCATCGCCTCCAGGGCGGGCCAGTACGGTGACGCCTTCGCGCCGGCGATCATCTCCGGGCTCAGCCCGATCAACTCGGCCTGTGCCGCTTCCACCGCGTCGCCGTCGCGACCGGACTCGACCAGGGCCTCCATCCGGGCCGGTAGATGCGGGTCGCGCGCCTGGCCGAACGGCGGCTCGAACAGGACGAGGCGCGTGATCGGCAGCCGGGCGGCCGCGTACAGGGCCAGCATCGCCCCGGACGAGTAGCCGAACACCGCCGCCGCGCCGCCGGCGGCGTCGACCAGGGCGGCCAGGTCCTCCACCTCACGGTCGATCGCGTACGGCCGGGTGTCGCCGCTCGCCCCGCGCCCCCGGCGGTCGTACGAGATGGTGGTGAAGTCTCCGGCCAGCGCGGCGGCGAGCGGCGCGAGCCGGTGACGGTCGTTGAAGATGCCGGCACTGAAGATGATCGGGTGGCCCGCGCCGGTGCTCTCGAAGGCGATGGCCGTCCCGTCGGCCGATGTCACATGATCCATGAGGTCTCCTTGAAGTGTCATGGGACGGACGAACGACGCGGACGAGGAAGGACCGGCCGCGCGGTCCTTTCCCGCCGCGCTCATCCGTCCATGGGATAAGGAGGAACGATGCGATACCTGGTGATGATCAGCGCGGACGAGCAGACGGCGCAGGCGGCGATGGCCGCGGAGGGCTTGCCGGACTTCGACGCGTGGTACGCCGACCTGGAACGCCGCGGCGTGCTCGAGGCCCACGTCGGCCTGTACGACAGCCCCACCGCGACGACCGTCCGGGTCCGGGACGGCGAGGTGCTGCTGACCGACGGGCCGTTCGTCGAGGGCCGGGAACAGATCGGCGGGCTGGTGCTGATCGACTGCGCCGACCTGGACGAGGCCGTCGAGATCGCGGCCGGCCATCCGGCGGTGCACATCGGGCAGGCCGAGATCCGGCCGGTGCGGTGAGCGTTCACGACTCGGTGGCCGCCGCCTTCCGGGACGACTGGGGGCGGATCGTCGCGACCCTCATCGGCTGGCTCGGGGACTGGGATCTGGCCGAGGAATGCGCGGCGGAGGCGTTCGCGGCCGCCCTGCCGGCCTGGGAGCGCGACGGGATCCCCGACAGCCCGCGCGCCTGGCTGACCACGACCGCGCGGAACCGGGCGGTCGATCGGCTGCGGCGATCCCGCGTCGGCGCCGCCAAGGAAGCGGTGCTGGCCGTCCGACCGTCGACCGCCGAGCTCGGCGTCGACCTGGACGCGCTGGACAGCGGCATCGCCGACGAGCGGTTGCGGCTGCTGTTCACCTGCTGCCATCCGGCGCTGTCGTTCGAGTCGCGGGTGACGCTGGCCCTGCGGACGTTGTGCGGCCTGACCACGGCCGAGATCGCGCGGGCGTTCGGGGTGCCCGAGGCGACCATGGCCAAACGCCTGGTCCGCACGAAACGCAAGATCGCCGTGGCCGGCATCCCCTACCGGGTGCCGCCGGCGCATCTGCTGCCGGACCGGACCGCGGCCGTCCTCAACGCGATCTACCTGATGTTCTTCGAGGGGTACGTCGCCACCACCGGCCCCGACCTGATCCGCGCCGAACTGTGCGAGCACGCCCTGACCCTGGCCCGCACCACGGCCGAGCTGATGCCCGACCATCCCGAGGCGCTCGGCCTGTTCGCGTTGCTGCGCCTGCTCGACGCTCGCCGGGCGTCGCGAGTGGACACCGAGGGGGCGCTGGTGCCGCTCGAGGACCAGGACCGATCGGCCTGGGACCGGGCGGCGATCGCCGAGGGGATCGCGGTCGTGCAGCGGGCGGTGCGGCGTGAGCGGATCGGCCCGTACCAGCTGCAGGCCCTGATCGCGGCCTCGCACACCACGCCGGTCACCGACTGGGCGCGGATCGCGGACCTGTACGACCGGCTCGCCGCGGTGCTGCCGTCCGAGGCCGTACGGCTGAACCGGGCCGTCGCGGTCGCCATGCGCGACGGTCCGGCGGCCGGTCTGGCCCTGCTGGACGGCATCGACCACCCGCTGGTCGCGGCCACCCGGGCCGACCTGCACCGCCGCCTCGGCCGGTCCGCCGAAGCCGCGCGCTGGTACCGCGAGGCGCTCACCCGTACGGGCAACGACGCCGAGCGCCGCTATCTCACCGCCCGGCTGACCACAAGCTGCTCGGTGGCGAACCCGGCCGACTCCTAGAAGGCCGCCTCGCTGCCGGATCAGGCGTCGGCCCACCTGACCTGCAGCGGGAGCTCGACGAAGGCGGCGTACGGCTCGAGCGCCGTTGCCGCGTGCCGCTTGTCGGCGGTCTTGAGCGGGATCAGCGGGGTGACCTCGACGGTCACCGCCTTCTTGCCCAGCGTCCGCTTCCAGATGGCCACCACCCGGCCGCGCGCGGACGACGGTGGACTGGAAGACGCCGTTGCCGCCCGGGACGATCGCCTCCAGGTGGCCGTCGGCGACCATCATCGCGCGGTCCTTGTAACCCGAGCATGTACTCGTCGAAGCCGGGCAGCGCGACCCAGTCGTCGGCCGCGCTCGATCGGCGCATCCCGCATCGACGCATCGCGCAGAGCCGGGTCGAAGATCAGGTCGCCGTCGGCGGCCAGCGCGTCCCCGGCGGCGGCGATGCCGGCGCGCACGTCCGCCATCGTCAGGCCGGTCCAGCGCGGCAGATCGCCGCGCGCCGGCCGGGCCGTGGCTGCGGAAGTAGCGCAGCGCGATGATGCCCAGCGCCTCCTCCCGCTCGGGCCGGTTCGGTTTCGGCGCCCAGTCGTCGAGCAGCACGAACGTCTGTTCCTTGCCGACGTGCGGCGCGATCACGGTGACGCCCTTCTGGCTGGCGTACCAGAGCAGGTGGTAGCCCTGCTGCCCGGACACGTCGACGCCGCCGGCGGCCAGCGCGGCCAGGCACTGCGCCCGGGTCAGCCGCTTCCCGCCGGCCAGGGCCGCGCCCGAGCAGCTCGACCCCGCGCTCGGCGTTGGCCTCGCTCGAGGCCGATGGTCTCGCGGCGTTTCGCCGCGCCGGCCAGCGCCCGCACGCCCATCAGCTCGAGCATCCAGTGCGCGTCGGCCGGCGGGACGAGGTGGACGGTCCCGCGCATCGGCCAGGTGCGGATCGCCTCGCGGCGTTCCAGCGCCGCGGTCACGTCGTCGACCGTGGCGCCCGGCAGCCGGACGCCCAGCGACCACAGCCCGCTGTCCATGTCCTGCGCCTGCATCGCGCCGAACCACTCGACGACACCGGCCACCGAGTCGGGATTGCCGCGCGGGTGCGGGCGCAGCAGCAGGCTGGTCATCCGCAGTCGAGAGCGGTCCACGCGTCCATGCGACGGCCCGCTCCCCGGCCGGAACGTGTCAGGCTCTCCCGCGCTCGGCGCGGTAGCGGGCGATCAGGGTGTCGTGGACGAGTCGTTGTCGGCGGCCGGCGCCGCCGTCCGACGGTCAGCAGCGGCGCCAGCTGGTTGGCCATCACCTTGCCCAGCTCGACACCCCACTGGTCGAACGAGTTGATCTCCCAGATCGTGCCCTCGGTGAACACGATGTGCTCGTAGAGCGCGATCAGCTGGCCCAGCATCGGCCGGGGTCAGCTTGGGCGCCAGGATGGTGGTGGTCGGGTGGTTGCCCGGCATCACCTTGTGCGGCACCACGGCGGCGGCGGACGCCCTCGGCCTCGACCTGCTCGGCGTGCGGCCGAAGGCCAGCGCGCTGGTCTGGGCGAAGAAGTTGGACATGAACAGGTCGTGCATGTCGCCGATGTCGTGGTTGGGCTCGCTGAACCCGATGAAGTCGGCCGGGATCAGCTTGGTGCCCTGGTGGATCAGCTGGTAGAAGGCGTGCTGGCCGTTGGTGCCGGGCTCACCCCAGAAGACCTCGCCGCTCTGGTACGTCAGCGGAGCTGCCGTCCAGCCGGACCCGCTTGCCGTTGCTCTCCATGGTCAGCTGCTGCAGGTACGCCGGGAACCGGTGCAGGTACTGCGAGTACGGCAGGACCGCGTGCGACTGGGCGCCGAGGAACGTGTCGTACCAGACGTTGATCAGGCCGAGCAGCGCCGGGACGTTGCGCTCGATCGGCTCGGTGCGGAAGTGCTCGTCGACCTGCGTGGTAACCGGCCAGCATCTCGGCGAACTGGTCCTTGCCGATGGCGATCATCACCGACAGGCCGACCGCCGACGGCAGCGAGTAGCGGCCGCCGACCCAGTCCCAGAACCCGAACATGTTGGCCGTGTCGATGCCGAAGTCGGCCACCCGCTTGGCGTTGGTGCTGACCGCGACGAAGTGCTTGGCCACCGCGTCGTCACCGGCCGCGCCACCCAGCCCGGCGAGCAGCCAGTTGCGGGCCTCGGTGGCGTTGGTCAGCGTCTCCTGCGTGCGCGAACGTCTTCGACACGATCACGAACAGGGTGCTCGCCGGGTCGAGGTCGTGGGTCTTCTCGTACAGGTCGGTGGGGTCGATGTTGGAGATGAAGCGGCACTCGAGCTGCGGATCGGCGTACGCCTTGAGCGCCTCGTAGGCCATCACCGGGCCGAGGTCGGAACCGCCGATGCCGATGTTGACCACGGTGCGGATCGCGTTGCCCGGTGTGCGCCGGTCCACTCGCCGGACCGCACCCGGTCGGCGAACGCGCCCATCCGGTCCAGCACCTCGTGCACCTCGGCCACCACGTCCTGGCCGTCGACGACCAGCGTGGCGTCCCGGGGCAGCCGCAGCGCGGTGTGCAGCACGGCGCGGTCCTCGGTGGTGTTGATGTGCTCGCCCGCGAACATGGCGGCGATCCGGTCGTGCAGCCCGGCCCGCTCGGCCAGCGCCGAACAGCGCCGCCAGGATCTCGTCGGTGACCAGGTTCTTGCTGTAGTCGACGTACAGGTCGGCCGACCTGGGCGGTCAGCCGCTGCCCGCGGCTGCGGGTCGCTGCCGAACAGGTCGCGCAGGTGCACGCTCGAGAACTTCTCCGCGTGCCCCTGCAGCGTCTGCCACTCGGCGCTGTCGGACACGTGCTCGCTCATCAGCCTGTCTTCCCGCCTCGAACCCGGACTCTCGATCCTCATCCTGGCACGAATCGCGGGTGCCCGCCGTGAATCCCCGGTGTGTTCGCGGCCGCTCCCCGCGCCGCCGACGGCCCCGGGCACGGGCATGCCGGTTCACACCCGGACGGGCGCGGAGGGGGCGCTCTCGTGGCCGGCCCGGTCCAGCTGGCTCAGGCAGTACGTGCCCGGTCCCGGCGCCCGTACGGCCGTGGCCCGGCCGCCCGTGGCGACCAGCGCGGCGGCCCGCCCGTCGGAACGGTAGAGCGCCCACCCCGCGGGCGCCGGCCCGGATCCGGCCTGCCAGTCGAAGTCCACGGCGCCCGCCGCGGCCCGGCGGGGGGCGACCAGGCGCGGCGCCGGTGGCCGGGTGGCCGCCGGGGCGCCGACGATCGGGGGCAGCGCCAGGCCGGCGTAGTGCGCGTCGCGGTACCGGGTCACCGCGCCCAGCCGGTCGGAGCGCACCGACTTGGCGCTGAAGTGGATGGTGCCGGTCACCCCGTACCGGTCGTTGAGGGCCATCTCCCGGTCCAGCATCGACGGGTCGCTCCAGTCGCCTTTCTCGCCCACGCGGTAGTCGGCCATGCCGATGTACAGCTTGACGCCGGTGCCCTTGACCACCGCGGCCCACCACGGCAGCAGCTTGGCGTAGTCAGCCTGGGCGAACCCGATCGTCCAGTACAGCTGGGGCGCGATGTAGTCGACCCAGCCGTTGCGCACCCACGCCCGGGTGTCGGCGTAGATCTGGTCGTAGCTCTGCAGACCGGCCGTGGGGGAGCCCGCCGGGTCGGTGGAGGCGTTGCGCCAGATGCCGAACGGGCTGACGCCGAACGACACCCACGGCTTCAGCGCCTTGATCCGGTCGTGCATCTCGTGCACGAAGGTCGACACGTTGTCCCGCCGCCACCCCGCCTTGGACCGGCTGTCACCCCAGCGGGCGTAGCTGGCGGCGTCCGGGAAGTCCTGGCCCTTCGCCCGGTAGGGGTAGAAGAAGTCGTCGAAGTGGACGCCGTCGAGGTCGTACTTCCGGACCGCCTCCAGGATCGAGTCCTCGACGAAACGGCGTGCGTCCGGGTTGCCGGGGTCGTAGTAGAACCGGCCGGTGGGGCCGCTCGGGTAGGCGATCGCCCAGTCGCGGTGGCTACGGAGCGGATGGCCGGGGGCCAGCTTGGTGACGTCGGCGCCGGCTCCGGACGGGCCGGGCTGGCTGCCGCGGTACGGGTTGAACCAGGCGTGGAACTGCAGTCCCCGCTCGTGCGCCGCGTCGACCATGAACGCCATCGGGTCCCAGCCCGGCCCGACGTTGTCACGCCGGCCGGTCAGCCACTCCGACCACGGGGCGTACGCCGACGGCCAGAACGCGTCCCCGCTCGGCCGCACGTGCACGAAGATCGCGTTGTGGTGCTGAGCCACGGCCAGGTTCAGCCACCCGAGGTACTCGGCTTTCACCGCCGCCTCGGGCAGTCCCGGCCGGCTGGGGAAATCGATGTTGTTCACCGTGGTCAGCCACATCCCCCGAAGCTCGCGCGGGGCCGTCGCCGGCACCCCGCCGCACCGCCCGGCCATCTCGGCCCCGCCGGTCAGCGCGGCCGGCGCCACCGGCTGGGTCCCCGGCGGCTGGTAGCGGGCGGCCCGCAGCAGGCCGAGCCCGAGCACCGCGATCGCGACCACCGCCACGGTGCCGACGGCGATCACGCGAACCGGCGGCCGTCTCATGGCCACCAGTGTGCCTGGTCGATCGAATTGGCCCGACAGCCGTAGAGTCCGACGGGTGACGGTGATCGTGGTGGGCGCCGGGATCGCGGGCCTGGCCTGCGCCCGGGAGCTCCTGGACGCGGGCGAACCGGTCCGGGTGATCGAACGCGGCCGGGTGGTGGGCGGCCGCATGGCCAGCCGCCGGGTGGACGGGCGGTACGCGGACATCGGCGCCGGCTACCTGACCGCCGACGACCACGGCTTCCAGGGGCTGCTGGACGGCTGGCGGATCCGCGGGCTGGCCGTGCCCTGGACCGACACGCTGCGCGTCTACGGGCCGGACGGGGCGGCGCCGCGCCGCCAGGCCGGCCCGATCCGCTGGGCCGCGGCCGGTGGGCTGCGCAGCCTGGCCGAGGATCTGGCGGCCGAGCTCGACGTGACGCTGCAGCACGAGGTCCGCGCGGTCGGTCCGGGCCCCGTGGTGGACGGCGAGCGGGTGAGCGCGGTGGTGCTGGCGATGCCCGGCCCGCAGGCGCTGCGGCTGCTCGGGCCGGACGCGCCCGTGCTCCGGGCGGCGGCCGAAGCCCAGTCGTGGTCGCCGGCGCTGGCCGCGGTGCTGGGCTACCGGGAACGGCGCTGGCCCGAGTTCCACGCCGCATTCGTCAACTCCGATCCCGTCCTGGCGAAGGTCTTCGACGACGGCGACCGCCGCGGCGACCGGGCCCCCTACCTCGTCGCCCACACCACGGACGGGTTCGCGGGCTGGCACCTGGACGATCCGCAGGCCGCCGCGGGGGCGATCGAATCGGCCGTACGGGCGCTGCTGGACCTGCCGCCGGCCGAGTCGGTGTTCGTGCACCGCTGGAGGTACGCCCAGCCCGAACCGGCGGGCGACGGTGCGTTCGCCCGCGACGGCGACCTTTACCTGGCCGGCGACGCCTTCGGCCGGCCACGCGTGCAGACGGCCTGGCTGTCCGGCCGAGCCGTCGCCCGCGCCGTCCTTCAGAGCAGGGAGCGGTAGACCGCCATCGTGTCCTCGGCGATGGTCGACCAGGAGAACTTCTCGACCGCCCGGCGCCGCCCGGCCAGACCCATCTCCCGGGCCCGAGCGGGGTCCCGGATCAACTCGGTCAGGGTGGCCGCGAGGTCGTCGACGAACCGGTCGGGGTAGACCGGGGTCCCGGTGCCGTCCTGGTACTGCTCGATCGGCACCAGCAGACCGGTCTCCCCGTCGGCGACCACCTCGGGGATGCCGCCGGTGGCGGTGGCGACCACGGCCGTCTCGCAGGCCATCGCCTCCAGGTTCACGATGCCCATCGGCTCGTAGATGGACGGGCAGACGAAGACGGTGGCGTGCGTGAGCACCTGGATGACCTCGTGCTTGGGCAGCATCTCCTGGACCCAGACGACGCCGTCGGGGTCGCGGGCGCCGCGCAGCTGGATGGCCAGCCCCTCGACCTCGGCCGCGATCTCCTTGGTGTCGGGTGCGCCGGCGAGCAGCACAATCTGCGTCTCCGGGGGAAGGTCGTGGCAGGCCCGCATCAGGTACGGCAGGCCTTTCTGCCGGGTGATCCGCCCGACGAAGACCACGCTCGGCCGGCTCCGGTCGATGCCCAGGCGGTCCACCACGTCCGTACCGGTGTCCGGGTGGTACAGCTGGGTGTCGATGCCGTTGTAGACGACTTGGATCTTCGACTCGTCGACGCTCGGGTAGGCGGTGAGCACGTCCCGCTTCATCCCCTCGGACACGGCGATCACCGCGTCCGCGTTCTCGATCGCGGTGCGCTCGCAGAACGACGAGAGCGCGTACCCGCCGCCGAGCTGTTCGGCCTTCCACGGACGCAGCGGCTCGAGGCTGTGCGTGGTGACCACGTGCGGCACGCCGTACAGCAGCTTGGCGGTGTGGCCGGCGAAATTCGCGTACCAGGTGTGGCTGTGCACGATGTCCGTGCCCGCGCAGCCGGCGGCCATCTCGAGGTCGACGCCCATCACGCGCAGGGCGGCGTTGGCCCCGGCCAGCTCGGCCGGTTCCGGGTACGCGGTCACGCCCGGCTCGTCGCGCTTGGCGCCGAAACAGTGCACGCGCACGTCGGCGAGCGGGCGCAGGTCGCGAGCCAGGTATTCCAGGTGGACGCCGGCGCCGCCGTACACCTCCGGCGGGTACTCCCGGGTCAGCAGATCGACGCGCAGCTCATTCACGTCCGCAGGATAGTCGTTTCGCCACCGCCACGCCGGAGTCGTCTCCCCGACACGGCCAATGGGCGCGTTGTGCCAATTTTCGGGAACGAAGATCACCTGCTGTTCATGTTCACAAACGGATCGTAAGCTGACGCCGCTTGTAACGGAAAGTGACGTGGCGGCGTGCTTCGCATCGAGCGGGATGCCGTGCGCCCAGGGGGCGGAGTGGGGCATGACCGGGGGAAACAGGGTCACCGGACCGCGCCGGGATCCGTGGACGGTGGCCGTCCACGCGTCTCCGGCCGACCCGTACGGGCGGCCAGCCGCTGACCGTGCGTTAGGTAGCGGAGTTCTGATCGACAAGTGGCGCGTCCTGACGTGCCTCTCCGTAGTCACCGGTCGGCACACGGCAGCGACGCCGGTGTGGGTGGCGTTCCCGAAATCGGGACTGCCCCGGACCGAGCGGCGGCGGGTGCTGGCGGTGCACGCACACGAGGCCGGGGACGTCGCCGTCCTGGTCCTGGCCGAGCCGGCGCCGGCGGCGGTGCGATCGGCGCCGTTGTCGAGCCCGGACGGCACCGACCTGGCCGGCGAGCGCTGGTGGGCGTTCGGGTTCCCGGCCGACACGCCGTTCGGCGCCGACGCGCACGGGGTCATCGGGGCGTCCCTGGCGTACGGGTGGATGCGGCTGGAGGCCGACCCGGGCCAGCGGGTGACCGGGGGCTTCATCGGCGCCGGGATCTGGTCGCCGCGGTTCGAGGCGGTCGTCGGGCTGCTCGGCCGGGTGCATCCGATGGCCGAACCGGCCGGCCACGCGGTCGCCATGACCCTGGCCGAGGTCGCCCGGGAATTGCCCGGCGAGCGACTGGACCGGCTGGCCGGCTGGACCGCGCTCGACGCCGGCGAATCGGCTCTGGCGGCGTGGGGCTGGTCGGTGCCGGCGGACGACGCCGAGCCGCCGGGATGGAGCTGGTCGCTGGACGCCGACGTGGAGGCCGGGCGGCACTGGCGGCCCCGGGCCCGCGGCGTGCCGGTGGAGTCCGAGCCGGGCTACCGGTTCCGCGGCCGCCGGGCGGCGCTGGCCGCGGTGATCGGCTGGCTCGACCGGGCCGTGCTGGACGATCGGGTGCTGGTGGTCACCGGCTCCCCCGGGGTCGGCAAGTCGGCGGTGCTGGGCCGGGTGGTCACCACCGCCGACGCCGCGCTGCGCCGGGCCCTGCCGCCGGACGACGACAACCTGACCGCGGCCGTCGGATCGGTGGCCTGCGCGGTGCACGTCAAGGGCAAGACCGCGCTGGACGTGGCGGTGGAGATCGCCCGCGCGGCCGCGGTCCGGCTGCCCGACTCGGCGGACCAGCTCGCGCCGGCGCTGCGCCGGCGGCTGGCTGACCGGCACACGCCGCGGTTCACCGTCGTCCTGGACGCGCTCGACGAGGCGGTCACCCCGGATCAGGCGCAGCAGGTGGTCGAGGACATCGTGCTGCCCATCGCCCGTACCTGCGGGCCGGTGGGCGCGCAGCTGGTGGTCGGCACCCGCCGCAGCGACGACGGGGGTGACCTGATGCAGCTGTTCGGGTCCGACCCGGCGGTGGTCGACCTGGACGACGAGCGATACTTCGAGGTCGGCGATCTGACCGCGTACGCGCTGGCCACGCTGCGGCTGGTCGGCGCGGAACGGGAGGGCAACCCGTACGCCGACGAGCGGGTGGCCGGACCGGTGGCGGCCCGGATCGCCGAGCTGGCCGACCGCAACTTCCTGGTGGCCGGGCTGACCGCCCGCCGGCACGGGCAGTACGACGCGGTCGCCGTGCACCCGGACGATCTGTGCTTCCCGCCGGACGTGGACACGGCCCTGGCGGCGTACGTCCGGCGCCTGCCTCCGGTCGGCGCCGCGCCGGCCACCCTGGCTCTGACCGCGCTGGCCTACGCCCAGGGCAGCGGGCTCAGCCTGGAACTGTGGCAGGTGGTGCTGGCCGCGCTGGGTGCCACCACCCAGCTGACCGACCTGGCCGAGTTCGCCCGCACGTCGGCCGCCAACTTCCTGGTCGAGTCGACCGGGCACCGTTTCCGGCTGTTCCACCAGGCGCTCGACGACGCGCTGCTGCGCGATCGGCAGCAGCGCCGCCGGACCACCGGCGACCAGCGGGCGATCAGCGAGCGCCTGATCCGGTACGGCCGCAACCTCGGCTGGGCCGGCGCCGACCGCTACCTGCTGGGGTGCCTGCCGGAGCACGCCGCCGCGGGCGGCGTGATCGACGAGCTGCTGGTCGACGACACGTATCTGCTGCACGCCGACCTGCTGCGGCTCATCCCGCCGGCCGACTACGCCCGGACCATCCTGGGCCAGCAGCGGGCCCGCTTGCTGCGCCTCACTCCGCAGGCGGCGGGCGCGGCCGCGGCCGAGCGGGCGGCCATGTTCAGCGTGACCGCGGCGCTGGAAGGGCTGGACGCCCGGATGGCGGTGGACCGGGATGCGCCGTACCGGGCCGCCTGGGCCGCGGTGCAGCGCCGGTCGGAGTGGGCGGTGCTGGAAGGGCACAGCGGGGCTGCCGGTGTGGTCTGCGCCCTGACCACCCGCGCCCGGCGCACCGTGCTGGCCAGCGGCGGCAACGACGGCACGGTCCGGATCTGGGACCCGCAGTCCGGACAGCCGACGCGGACGATGCTGGCCGGCAGCGCGGTGGCCGCACTCTGCCCGATCACTGTGGACGGTCGCACCCTGGTGGCGTCGGCGGGCGCCGACGGCGTGGTGGTGCTGTGGGACCCGGAGTCCGGTGGCCGGCGCCACACGTTGCACTGCGCGCCGGGGCAGATCCGCGCGCTGACCCCGGCCGACCGCCCGGGCGCGCAGTTGCTCGGGGTGGCGAGCACCGACGGGACGCTGACCCTCTGGGATCCGGTCGGGCAGACCGCCCCGGTCTACCCGATGCACTCCGGCAAGATCACCCGGGCGGCGGCCGCGGGCGGCGACGTGGTGGCCGGCGGCGAGGACGGCAGCGTGCTGCGCTGGGACGCGCGGCAGCGCCGGACGGTGTGGAGCGTGGCCGCCCACCGCGGCCCGGTCACCGCGCTCAGCCGGCTCCCCGGCCCGGCCGGCGACCTCGTGGCCACGGCCGGCGCGGATCAGACGATCCGGCTCTGGGACGCCCGGACCGGCGCGCCCCGGTCCTTCTGGCGCCATGCGTCGGGCACGGTCGAGGCACTGGCCGTGCTGCTTCTCCACGGGACGGTGGTGCTGGTCTCGGCCGACTCGGACGGCACGGTGCGACTGTGGGACCCGGCGACCGGTCACCCCCGCGGCACGCTGCCGAGCCGGTCGGCGCGGGTCCGGGACCTGTGCGGGGTGCAGACCGCGGGACGGGTGCTGCTGGCGTCGGTCGGTGACGCGGCCGTACGGCTGTGGGACCCGGAGGCGCACGACCGCCGGGCCGCCGGATCCGTACGCTCGGGCCAGGTGACCGCCGTGGCCCCGATCTGGCAGGGCAGCCGTGAGATGGTGGCCAGCGGGCTCGGCGACGGCCTGATCGAGTTGCGTCACGTGTCCACCGGCCTGAGCGCCGGCACGCTGACCGGCCACGGCCGCCCGATCACCGGCCTCAGCACGGTCTTCGCGGGCGGCGAGGTGATGCTCGCGTCCAGCAGCGGCGGCGAGACGGTCCGGCTGTGGACGCTGAGCACGAGCCGCCGATGGTCCCGGAAGGCGCCGCCGGACGGCTGGTCCTCGGTGGTGGCCGCGGTCTTCCTGCACCGGCAGGTGTACCTGGCGTGCGCCGGCGAGGCGGGCACGGTCCGGCTGTTCGACCCGTACTCGGGCAAGGAACGCCGGCGCCGCCGGTTCCGGCCGTGGCGGCGGCCGGACGGCCACACCGGCCCGATCGGCGCCCTGTGCGCGCTGAACCGGCACGGCGGGGCGTGGCTGGCGTCGGCCGGGCACGACGCGACCGTACGGGTCTGGGATCTCCGGACCGGCCGGACCGAGGCCGTCTTCGACGGGCACAAGGGCCGGGTGCGGGCGCTGTGCGGGTTCACGCTGCGCGGGCGCGAGCTGATCGCGTCGGCCGGCGACGACCAGATCGTCCGGGTCTGGGACGCCGCGACCGGCGTGGCGCACCTGAGCCTGACCGGGCACACCGGCCGGATCACCGCCGTCTGCCCGGTGACCGCCGGCGGGCGGCTGCTGTTGGCGTCGGCCGGCCACGACCGTACGGCCCGGCTGTGGAATCCGGTCAGCGGCACGCTCGAACTGACCGTTCCGGTGCACCACGAAGCGACCTCCTGCACAGCCTCGGCCGACCGCCTCATCGTCGGGCTGACCGCGGGCACCCTGGCGCTCCGGCTGGACGTGTAGCGGGACGATTGGGGCCTCCCGCAACTTATTACTTCGGCTGGTGCTTGCGCGGCCGGAACACTAGCGTTCCTAGTCATGGCAGTGAAGGTGCTCGCGATCGTTCTGGCCGGCGGCGAAGGCAAGCGCCTCATGCCCCTGACGGCGGACCGAGCCAAACCCGGCGTCCCGTTCGGCGGTATCTACCGCATGATCGACTTCGTTCTCTCCAACCTCGCCAACGGCGGGTACCTCAAGATGGTCGTGCTGACCCAGTACAAGTCGCACTCGCTCGACCGGCACATCTCCAAGACCTGGCGGATGTCGACGCTGCTGGGCAATTACGTCACCCCCGTGCCGGCCCAGCAGCGGCTCGGCCCGCGCTGGTTCGCCGGGTCGGCCGACGCCATCTACCAGAGCCTGAACCTCATCTACGACGAGAACCCGGACTACGTCATCGTGTTCGGCGCCGACCACATCTACCGCATGGACCCGCGGCAGATGGTCAACGACCACATCGCCTCCGGGGCGGCCGTGACGGTGGCCGGCATCCGTCAGCCGCGATCGATGTCCGACCAGTTCGGCGTGATCGATGTGGACGCGGACAACCCGCGGCGGATCAAGGCCTTCCGGGAGAAGCCGACGGAGGTCGACGGCCTGCCCGACTCGCCCGACGAGATCTTCGCGTCGATGGGCAACTATGTCTTCACCGCGCGGGCACTGATCGAGGCGGTCGTCCAGGACGCGCAGGACCCGGACTCGAAGCACGACATGGGCGGCAACATCATCCCCATGCTGGTGGCGCGGCACGAGGCCAACGTCTACGACTTCCGCGAGAACGACCTGCCCGGGGCGACCGAGCGGGACCGCGGCTACTGGCGCGACGTGGGGACGCTGGACTCGTTCTATGACGCCCACATGGATCTGATCGCGACCACGCCGATCTTCAATCTGTACAACCACGAGTGGCCGATCTTCACCAACTACGGTTCCTGGCCGCCGGCCAAGTTCGTGCACGGGTACGACGACCGCCAGGGCCGAGCGGTGGAATCGATGATCTCCCCCGGTGTGGTCGTGTCCGGTTCCCTGGTCAGCCGGTCGGTGGTGTCGCCGAACGTCCGGATCAACTCCTGGGCCAGCGTCGAGGGGTCGGTGCTGATGGAAGGCGTCCAGGTGGGCCGGCGGGCGATCATCCGGCGGGCGATCCTGGACAAGAACGTGATCGTGCCGGAGGGCGCCCAGATCGGCGTCGACCTCGACCGCGACCGCAAGCTCTACACCGTCTCCGACTCCGGCGTCGTCGTGATCGGCAAGGGCCAGCGCGTCGAGTTGTAGACCCGGTGCCGGTCAGCGCTTGTCCTTGAGGGTGGCCGACGGGGACTCGCCGTACCGCTCGCGGTACGCGATGGCGAACCGGCCGAGGTGGGTGAAGCCCCATCGGAACGCCACCTCGCTGACGCTGGCCTGCCACGGGTCGGAGCGGACGAGTTCGGCGTGCACCCCGTCCAGCCGCAGCCGGCGCAGGTACGCCATCGGGGCGACGCCGACGTGCTGCTTGAACGACTCCTGGAGCAGCCGCACCCCGACACCGGCGATCTCCGCCAGGTCGGCCGCCGTGTACGGGCGCCACGGCTCGGCGTGCATGGCGTCCAGCGTGCGCTTGACCGGGCGGGGCCGGTGCGGGCCCTGCAGCCCGGCCGGTTCCTCGCCGTACGGGTGTTCCACGCTCAGCGCCAGCCCGCTGATGACCAGGTCGCGCCACCGGCCGGCCATCTGCGGCAGCGAAGCGAGCCCGTCCGGGCCGAGGAGCTCGGTGTGCAGCAGCCGGACCAGGGCGACCCAGGTCCGTCCGGGCCCACCGGCCAGGTCGAAGCTCGCGCCCAGCGGCAACGGGGTGACCACCTGCCGGTCCAGCGCGGCGTCGAGCTCCCTTTCCAGCGCCGACCGTTCCACCTTGACGCTGAACAGCCGGCACTCCCCCGACCAGAACAGCTCGATGTCCCCGACCGGCCGGAACACCGCGGCCCGGGTGGGCCCGGCGGCCACCTCGGTGCCGCGGTGGCGTGACTCCAGCGAGCCGGTCACCGGGGCGAGGACGTGGTACGCCGTTTCGAGGTCCCCGATGGTGATCCGCATGTCGGTGCCGTAGCTGATCTCGCCGATGGTGACCGGCCCGAGGGTCACCACGTCGCCGGCGAAGGCGAACGTCGCCGCGTCGCCGACCGGGCCCGCCCGCAGCGGCCCGTAGAACATCGAGCGGCAGAACTCCCGGGCCCGATCCACGTCCGTGGTGCGCAGGGAGGTGCGGACGGGAATCTCCGGACCGGGCGAACCGGAACCCGGAAAGCGACCGGCCCCTCCCATGCCGTCCACGGTAGACCGGGCCGCGCCGGCGATCGTCCCCCGATCAGGCGACGGCGGTGACCGGCCAGGTGTACTCGGTGACGGCGCCGCCACGAACATCGACCTCGGCCAGCGCCGTGACCGGGTCCCGCCAGACGGTGTAGCGGCCCGCGGGCAGGCTGTCGATCACCATGCTCCAGCAGACGCCGCCGCGCACGTACCGGGCCCGGACGGCGGCGTGCCGGCGCTCGGCCGGGTCGCCGGCCGGGCTGACCTCGATCTCGTGACCGTGCAGCGAGCCGGGCGTGTAGACGACCAGCGCGCCGATCCCGGCCCCGATGTTGAGCACGACCGTGCCCTGCCCACTGGGCGCAAGCGTGTGGTGGTGGTGCGCGCCCGCGCTCATGCCCGCCTCCGCTCCGCGGCTCGGCGATCATCCGCCGTCGTGGCCCAGGCCGTAGCCTCCCCGCTCATGGGTTGTCGAACCCGTCGAACGGCAGGCCGAGGTACGGGAAGTGCTTGAGCGCCTTGGCGCTCACGTTCTTGGGGGTGAGGCCCTGCTCCACCTGGGAGGCTGCCGCGTCCGGCTTGAACGTCTCGTCGACCAGCGGGAAGGTGGCCCCGGCGATGGCCCGGATCGAGATCGAGACCACGTCGTCGGCGATCCGGCGGCCGTTGGGAAAGCCGGCCAGGTCGCCGCCGAGGATGCCGAACGGGTTCTCCTGGCTGCTGGGCGGAACCACGGTGTTGAGCCGCAGCATGTCGGCCTGCACCTCGCCGGTGCTGTTCTGGAACTGGTCGATCAGCCCGTCCGGGATGCCGGTGAGCAGGATCGCTAGCAGGTCGGCACGCGGCGTGCCGGCCTTGTTCAGCGCGGCCAGGTTGTCGAACAGCCCCGGGTAGAGGGTCGGCAGCAGCGATGCCAGCTCGGGCGCGGCCACGAAGCCGGCGAACCGCTTGTCGTCGCTCGGCGGCAGGCTGTTGAACAGGTCCTTCTGCGACATCGGGATGATGACCTCGTTGACCAGCGGGTTGCCCAGCCGCGACACCTGCACCTGCGGGCCGACCTCGACGTCGGCGTTCGCCGCGCCGCCCTGGCGGACCTGCACCTGCCGGCGGCTGGCGGAGGTCCACACGCCGATCACCGCGCCCGGGTCGCGCCCGCGCACCTTCTTCGTGCCGTCCCGCCGGACCATGTGCGTGGGCAGCTGGACGGCGATCGAGTGCACGTTGAGCTTGTCGGTCGCGTTGACCGGGTTGCCCGGCCCTTTGAACAGCGTCCTGCCGATCAGGTGCTTGTCCTGGAACGGCCGCAGCGTACCGAGGTCGAAGATGGCGCCCAGGTCGACGAAGAACATGTCGGCGCGCTGCCCGGCGAAGACGGTCTCGCCCGTCGTCAGCTTGTGCACGGCCTCGCCGGCGAGCTTGCCGTAGTCCGGGATGGACAGCGGGCCGACGTTGCAGGGCGGGCAGGCCAGCTTCGCCGCCAGTACGGTGGCCTTGCCGTGGGCGTCGACCCGGGTGACCGAGTAGAACTGCCGCCGGTTCCAGTTCTCGCTCTCCAGCGACTCGATCGGGCCGGTGTTGTAGAGGAACGTCTTGTCGTTGCGCAGCTCGGTGCGGAACCGGAACTGGTAGGTCACGTCCGGCCGGGCGTCGCCGTTCGAGTCGATGTGGATCTCGTAGAGCACGTCGTCGCCGAACTCGAAGAAGTTCGGGCCGCCCGCCGGGAGCTGCAACGGGACGTAGTTGGCGATCAGCGTGACCGTGTCGGGCTTGTCGGGGCTGACGAACGCGTACAGGTCGGAGCTGTCGGCGACCGGATCCTTGCTGATCTCCGGCGCTTCACGGTGGGAGGACATTCGTCTGGGTCCTTCGGGTCAGGCGGGCGTGACGGCTTTGAGCACGGCGGCGAGCAGCTTGGCGTCCTTCACGGTGACCTTGGAGGCGCCGGTGAAGACGTCGAAGGTGGCCGTACGGGCGTCCCGCAGGGAGATCACCAGCGGCTGATCGGCGGCCGCTTTCGACCTCTCGCCGGCCACGCTGAGACCGGCCACGCCGGCCGTGGTGGCGCCCACGCCGACCGTGGCCGCGAGGGTCAGGACCTTGCGGCGCGAGAAGCGGGAGACCGCCCGGTGGCCGGAGACTCGGCTCATGCTCTGCCTTTCGTGGAGCGCGGAAACGTTGACGCCCATCAGTACGGAAGGCGGCCGGGCGGGGTTCAACACGCCCCGCCGCGCCGACGGCGGATCCGGGCCAGAGCCATCGCGGCGGCCACCGCGACGATCACCAGCAGCGCACCGGCCACGACCTTGCGACCCAGGTCGGCCTTCCCGTCGGTCTGTGACGACACCGGGGACAGCGCGGGCGCGGCGACCGCGCCCGGGACTGCTTCGGAGGCGGCGGCGGACGCCGGAGACCGGGTGCCGGCGGCCGACGACCGGCGAGCCGCCGGTGTGGTCCGGGCGGGCGCCGCCACGGCCTTCCCGGGGGCCCCGGCCGGCTTGATCACCAGGTCCGAACACGAGTAGTACGTGTCCGGCGTGCTCGTCGTCTGCCACACGATGTAGAGCAGGTGCCGTCCGCTGCGGTCGGCCGGCAGCTTTCCGCTCATCCGGTACGCCCCGCCCGACAGTGCCGGCTGGTTGACGGTCAGGATCGGGTTCGAGGTCAGGTCGTTCCAGCCCAACGGTTTCGTCGGGTCGTACCCGGGCTTGGTCAGGTAGATCCGGAAGTTGCCCTCGTGCGGAATGGTGGCCTTGTAGACCACGGTGAACGTGCCGCCGGCGGTCAGGGTGGTGCTGGGCCAGTCCGTCCGCGGCAGGTCGAGTCCCTGGTACGCGGCCAGCCCGCCGCTGCACAGCTTCCCGTCCGGGATCGTCGACTTGTCCGCGCCGTTCACGTTCGGCACCCGAAGGTTGTCGAAGGAGCCGAACGCCTGACCGTTCGCCTTCCTCGCCGCCACGCAGGCGGCCGTGCCGGTGTCCTCGCCGCCGGACGCGCAGGCGGCGGTCCGGCTGATCGGCTGAGTCGGCGCACCGTGCCCGAACGCGGGCAGCGCCGGCACCAGGCCGACCAGGGCGGTGGCCCCCACGGCCGCGGCGGCGACACGGGCGAATCTGGTCACGAACGGGTCCCCTATCGCAGGTAAGCACGAGGTGTCCGGGGCAGCGCGCACCCCTTCGGGGACAATACGAAGATCGGCCGCTGGTCGTTCAAAGACTCGGCCGCACGATATTGGAGGAGACATGGACAAGCCCGACGTCGGCCCCATCGCGGGTGAGCCGCCCGCCGAGCTGGTGATCGAGGACCTCACCGTCGGCGACGGCGACGAGGCCAAGCCCGGTCACCTCGTGACCGTGCACTACGTGGGCGTGGCCCACTCGTCCGGCAAGGAGTTCGACGCCTCGTACAACCGCGGTGAGCCGTTCCAGTTCACGCTCGGTGGCGGCCAGGTCATCCAGGGCTGGGACTCCGGGGTGGCCGGCATGCGTGTCGGCGGCCGCCGCAAGCTGACCATCCCGGCGCACCTCGGTTACGGCTCCCGCGGGGCCGCCGGAGTGATCAAGCCGGGCGAGACGCTCATCTTCGTGGTGGACCTTCTCGGCGTGCAGTGAGCATCGGCCGGCAGGCCGGACGGGCCGGAGCGGGCATCGCCCGCCCCGGCCCGCGCGCGTCCGAGGGGGTCGCGGCGGGCCGGCCGAACTCGGCCGGATCGCACGGGTCGCCGATCGGGATCATCGCGTCCCCTTCAGGTCAGCGCAGCTCGACTCGTCCGGCAGCAGAGGCCGGAACACCACCGTCCACTGCTTGCCGCCGGATGTCCAGGGGGTGATCGACTTCGCCTTCTCCGCCGCCGCCCAGACCGCCTTGGCCTGGTCGCCGGTGGCCACCGCGCAGCCCAGGTCGCCGGTCAGCGACGTCCCGGGCAGCGCCGGGCCGGGCCAGTCCATCGCGGGGGGCTGGGTCGGCAGTCCGTCCTGCGGCTTGGTGTACGGGCGGACCAGCCCGGCGACCGCCACCGGCACGTACGGCTGGGCGGCCGGCATGCCCTTGGCCGCGGACAGGTCGGTGACCTCCTGGACGTACGCGGCGAGCTTGCCTCGGGCGGCGCGCTGGGCCGGGGTCAGCCGGGGGTCGTCGGGTGACGCCTCGGTGAGCGCCACCGCCGACACCGACTGGGTTCCGGTCGAGGTGCGCACCGTGATCCGGGTGGTCGGCGCGTCGGCCACGCCGGGCTGGCCCAGGTCGGCGCCGGACCCGATGCCGGCCGCCTGCGCCTTGGCCACCAGTTGCTGCACCAGCGCCGGATCAGCCTGCTGAACGAGCAGGTTGGGCAGCGCGGCCGCCGGGTAGATGGACGGTGCCGGGCCGTGGGTGATCACGCGGCCGTCGCCGTACACGCTGACCACCGGCACCCGGCCGATCTGCTGGGCCGGGGCCACCAAACCGCCGGCCCGCTCGATCCTCAGCACCAGGGCGTCCGGATCCGCGCTCGCGGGGGCGTCCGACGGCGAGGCGGACTCGCCCGGCACGCCGGCGCCGTCCACCCGGGCGCAGGCGCCGATCAGGAACAGGGTCACGGCAGCCAGCGCCGTCCACGATCCACGAAGTCTGGTCATGCCCGGTCTGACGATCGAAGGGCCGGGTTGGTTCCCCGGTCAGTCGAAAACAATGGCGACTTTTCCGCTCGTACCGGCGTCGGCCAGCTGGTAGGCCGCGCCCGCGTCGGACAGCGCGAACCGGTCGGTGACCGTGACATCCGGTCGCAGATTCCAGCGGACCAGGTTCTCCAGCAGCTCCGACATGTGGCGCAGCGAGGTCACCCACGATCCGTGCAGCGTGATCTGCCGGTGGATGAGCTCCGGGGAGACGTCCAGCGTCACCCGGCCGCCCTCCCCCACGAACGCGCACCGCCCCCACGTGCGGGTGCTGCGCAGCGCCAGCCGCCGGGCCTCGGCGCTTCCGGAGCAGTCGATCGACGCCTCGACGCCCCGCCCCCCGGTCAGGTCGGCGATCATCTCCTCGGCGTCGTCGCCGGCCTGGACCGCGTGGTCGACCAGGCCGAGCTGCTTGGCCAGGGCCAGCCGCTCGGGCGACACGTCGGTGCCGATGATCGGACCGGCGCCGAGCGCCCGGCCGAGCATGCCGGCGGCCAGTCCGACCGGGCCCAGGCCGGTGATCAGCAGCCGGTCCCGGCCGGAGACGCCGAGCCGCAGCAGCCCCTGGTAGGCGGTGCCGAACCCGCACGAGACCAGCGCCCCGTCGAGGTAGGACAGCTCGTCCGGCAGCGGGATGCAGGTGCGTTCCTCGGCCAGCAGATACTGGGCGTGGCCGCCGTCGCGCTGCCAGCCGTACGCGGCCCGGTAGGACGACGTGCACCCGATCATGTACCCGGCCCGGCACTCGTCGCACACCCCGCACCCGGCGATGTGGTAGACCGCGACCCGGTCCCCCACCACGAGGCGCCGGCAGTCCGGGCCGGCCGCGACCACCTGACCGGCGGGCTCGTGCCCGGCGATCACATTCTGGTACGCCTCGGGCCCGTGGCCCAGGTGCTCGCGGTAGATGGCCCGGATGTCGCTGCCGCAGATCGACGACGCCTTCACCGCCAGCAGCACCTGCCCGGAACCAGGCTCCGGCACGTCCTTCTCGACGTGCTCGACGGAGCTGTTGCCGGGCAGGCGGACGCCGTTCATCACGGTCATGGAGCCGACCCTACTTACTACTTGACCGCACTGTTACTTGACCGAGCCCAGAGACAGGCCCTGGACGAGCTTGTCCTGGGCGGCGAAGCCGGCCACCAGCACCGGCAGCGAGACCACGAACGCGGCCGCGCACAGCTGGGCCAGGAACAGGCCCTGGCTGGTGACGAAGCTGGTCAGGAACACCGGTGCGGTCTCGGCCACGGTCGCCGTCAGCACCCGGGCGAACAGCAGTTCGTTCCAGCTGAAGATGAAGCAGATCAGCGCGGTGGCGGCGATGCCCGGCATGACCACCGGCGCGATCACCGAGCGCATGGTCTTGGTCAGGTTCGCGCCGTCCATCTGCGCCGCTTCCAGCATCTCCACCGGCACCTCGGACAGGAACGAGCGCATCATCCACACCGCGATCGGCAGGTTCATCGAGGTGTAGAAGATGATCAGCAGCCAGATGTTGTCGAGCAGGCCGGCCTTCTGCGCGAAGAGGTAGATCGGCAGCAGACCGGCCACCACCGGCAGCATCTTGGTGGACAGGAAGAAGAACAGGGTGTCGGTCCACTTGCGGACCGGCTTGATGCTCAGCGCGTACGCCGCCGGAATGCTGAGCAGCGAGCACCAGCGCGGTCGACAGGATGCTGGCGGTCAGCGAGTTGAGCAGCGGCGGCCACGGGCTGGCTCCGCCGGAGAAGAACTCGCGGTAGCCGGCCAGGGTCAGCGGCGCGAACACCGCCGGCGGGTTCTTGGCCGCGTCGGCCTCGCTGTGGAAGGAGGTCAGCACCATCCACACCACCGGCAGCACGAACAGGATGCCGACGACCCAGGCGAGGAACGACAGCCAGGGGCCGCCGCGGTCCTTCTTCGCCGGGGTGGCCCGGTGCTCGCCGGTGGCGCTTCGGGCGGGGACTTTGTCAGTGGCGATCGCGCTCATTGCTTACCTCGCTCCGCGACTCGGCGATCAACGTTCGTCGTGGTACATGTCGTAGCCTTCGCGCTCCCGCTCACCGGCCCGGGTCCTGACGGAACAACGAGGAGACGGTACGCAGGGCGAAGGTCGCGATGATGATCGTGCCGATGACCACGATCACGGCCGCCGCGGACGCCCGTCCGTAGTCGTGGGCCTGGTAGAAGATCTGGTAGATGGTGTACGGCAGGTTGGCCGTGCCCAGTCCACCCGACGTGATGGTGAAGACGGCGTCGAAGTTCTGCACGATGTAGATCGAGCCGAGCAGCGCGCCCAGTTCCAGGTACTGGCGCAGGTGCGGGAGCGTCATGCTGCGGAAGATCTGCCAGCCGTTGGCGCCGTCGATCCGGGCCGCCTCGATCACGTCCAGCGGGCGTCCCTGCAGGCCGGCCAGCAGGATCAGCATCATGAACGGCGTCCACTGCCAGACCAGCGCGAAGATGACCGACCAGAGCGGGACGTTGCTGATCCAGTCCGGCTGCGGCGGGTGGTCGGCGCCGAACAGTTTCCAGATCGCGGTGATGGCGCCGTTGAACAGCCCGTACTCGGGGTTGAAGAGGGCGTGCTTCCAGATCAGCGCGGCCGCCACCGGCACCACCAGGAACGGCGCGATCATCATGGTCCGGACCGCGCCCCGGCCGTGGAACTTGCGGTCCAGCAGCAGCGCGATGCCCAGGCCGAGGAGGACGCTGATCAGCACCACGCCGACGGTCAGCAGGATGGTCGTCCAGACCGCGTCGCGCATGTTGACGTCGGTGAAGACCCGCTTGAAGTTGGCGAAGCCGGCGAAGCCCCGTTCGTCGGGGTAGTACGCGTTCCAGTTCATGAACGAGATGACCAGGGTGGCCACGAACGGCAGCTGGGTGACGATGATCATGAAGACCAGCGCGGGCAGCAACGGCGCGCGGCGGACCCAGGCGGCGCCCGGCGGACGGCGTTGGCGGGCGGCGGTGTGTCGACGCGGCCGCCGGTCCTCTCGGCAACGGATGTCATGGGAGCCGTTCCTCCTTCGCCCTGCCCTCTCGGCCCTCGCCTGCGATGCCGTCGTCAGATGCGGCTGATCGCCGCTCGGTGCGATCGGTCATGGCGCGCTCAGCCCGCGCGGGATTGGTAGCGCTCGGCCACGTCGTCGGCCAGTTGCTGGCCCCGTTTCAGCGCCGTGGCTGACGCTCATCTGGCCGGCGATGGCAGAGCTGACGTACTGCGACACCTGGGTGCCCAGGTCGGTGAACTCGGGGATGTCGATGAACTGGATGCCGATCGCCGGCCGGGGCTGCGTCGCCCGGGTTGCGCGGGTCGGCGCTGGAGATCGCGTCCTCGGTCGGCTGCGGCGAAGGCGGACGCCTCCTTGAGGTAGTCCGGGTTCTGGTACGTCGAGGCGCGCTTGCCGGCCGGCACCCTGGACCAGCCGAGTCTGCTGGCCGACCAGTTCCTCGTACTGCTTGCTGGACGCCCAGGAGATGAACTTCCAGGCGTTGTCCTTCTTCTTGCTGGCCTGCTGGATGCTCCACGACCACGCGTACAGCCAGCCCGAGCTCCGGGTCTGCACTGGACCGGGGCGGCGACGTACCCGATCTTGCCCTTGACCGGGGAGCCGGCGGCCTCGAGCGAGCCCGCGGCGCTGGTCGCGTCGTACCACATCGCGACGTTGCCCTGGACCATGTTGTTCAGGCACTCGGTGAAGCCGGCCTGCGGGGCGCCCGTTCTCGCCGTGCGCGCGGACCAGGTTGACGTAGAACTGGGTGGCCGCCTTGAACGGGGGTGAGTCGACCTCAGCGGTTCCAGTTCTTGTCGAACCAGGTGCCGCCGAACGTGTTCACGACCGTGGTCAGCGGCGCGAAGATCTGGCCCCAGCCGGGCTGGCCGCGCAGGCAGATGCCGCGCATGCCCGGCTGCTTGCCGTCGACCTGCGCGGCGATCTCGGGCGACCTGCTGCCAGGTCGGGCTTGGCCGGCATCTGGATGCCCGGCCGCGTCCAGCACGTCCTTGCGGTACATCAGGAACGACGACTCGCCGTAGAACGGCTCGCCGTAGATCTTGCCGTCGTCGGCGGTCATCGACTTGGTCATCGGCGGCAGGATGTCCGCACTGGTCGAACTGGGTGTCCGCGTTGATGTACTGGTCCAGCGGGGCGATCCACTTCGACTTCGCGTAGATCGGGATCTCGAAGTTGCTCAGCGAGGCGACGTCGTACTGGCCGGCCTGGCTGGAGAACTCCTGGCTGATCTTGTCGCGGACGTCGTTCTCCGGCAGCACGGTGAAGTTGACGCCGATGCCGGTCTGCTTGGTGAAGTTCGCCGCGGTCAGCTTCTGCAGGTCGATCATCTGCGGGTTGTTCACCATCAGCACGTCGATGCTGTTGGCGCCGCCGCCCCCGGCGCTGTTGCCGCCCCAGCCGGCGCACCCGGACGGCAGTCCGGCGGCGAGCAGGAGGGCGGCGGACGGCAGACGTCGCCGTGCGGACGCGTGCACGTGACATGAGGCCTCCCCGGCGAGGCGGACATGGATCACCGATTCCGTGTGAAGCCGGTAACACATCGGACATCAGTACATGCCTGATGATCGACAGGATGTCAACCACTCGTCACATGCGGCTGCATCAATGCGGCACGACAGATCCGCTCAGGACGGTCCTACCAGTGGCCGACCCGGGCCACCCGGCCGCAGCACCGCAACCACGTCACCGGGCATGCAGCTGCCGGCCGCGCCGGCTGTCGACCTCGCCGTTGACCGTCACGTCGCCGGAAGCGATCAGGATCTTCGCCCTCGCCGCCGGTCTCGATGAGGTCGGCGAGCTTGAGGAACTGTCCGAGTCTGATCATGTCGCCGTCCGATCGGCACCTCACGCATGCGCGCCATCATGCCGAACGGCCCGGCAGAACTTTTTCGCGCGCCGGTTGAACCATTCCGCGGCCGCGATCCGAACTACCGGTCGTGAGGCATCTGTGCAGGCCCGCCGCGCGGGCGTCCTGGTCACCGCGGCCGCCGCCGGCGTGCTGCTGGTCGGCCGGACCCGGCGCTGGCCGACGTCGACGGTGAACCCGCCCAGCGCACCGCAGGGCAGGGTGCCGATCTGACGTTCCACGTGACCAACACCGGCCCGCAGCCGATCACCACGCTTCAGGCTGACGCTGCCCGCCGACACCGCCGGTGGCCGAGGTCTACCCGCTGTCCGTGCCGACGACTGGGCGCCCGAGATCAGCCAGCAGAAGCTGAACACGCCCCTGGACACGATCCACGGCGGCACCCCGGTGACCGAGGCGACCGACGCGATCACCTGGATCGCGATGCCGGGCAAGAGCGCTGGCCCCGGGCGCGGCCGGCCGATCTGACGTCGTCGCTCGGGCCGCTGCCCACGCTCGAGCTCGATGCACGTTCACGGTGACTCCCGACGTACGCGAACGGTACGGCCGGTCCGGCGATGCCGCCGGTCGATGTGACACTGACGCCGCCGACGCCCGACCAGGCCGCCGCCGCCGGTGCCGCGCACGCCGCGCACGGTGGCGCCACCGGCACGAGCACGGCCCAGGACCCGGACGCGGGTCACTTCGCCCAGACCGTGGCTCGGGCCGACATCGGGTCCGAGCGTGTGGGCGGTCGCTCGGCTGGGTGGCGGCGGCGCTGGCCGTCGCTCGGCGCGATCTGGCTGGCGCTGCGCCGCCGGCACCGCTGCGGGCGCGGATGCCGGCGGCGAGGACGAGCCGTCCCGCCGGCGGCGCCGGCGGAGAAGGAGCCGGTGGCCGCGGGCGAGCCCCCGGGTCACCTCGTGGAGCTACCGGGACAAGCCTGAGGGATAGACGGGAACGCCCCGCGCAGGTGGGCGCGGGTGTGTCGTGGAAAGCGCGTGGGGCGCGGAACACGACAGGCGGGTGGGGTCCAGGGCACGACCCACGACCTGCGGCCGAGAGGGGCGGGAGGTTCGGCCTCCCGCCCCTCTTCGCATGCCTCAGACGCGGACCGTCACGCGGGGTCTTCAGCGCGTCGACGATCTCGGCCCGGACCCGCTCGGAGTCCTCGTGCGGCACCTGGCAGGTGCCGGCGGCCAGGTGGCCGCCGCCGCCGTACCGCAGCATCACCTCGCCGATGTCGACCGGCGACGTGCGGTCGAGGATCGACTTGCCGCACGCGAACACCGTGTTCAGGTTCTGCCGGCCCCAGATGATGTGCACCGACACCCGCGCCTGCGGGATACAGCGCGTACACCATGAACCGGTTGCCGGCGTGGATGGTCGTCCTCGTCGCGCAGGTCGACGACCACCACGTCGCCGTCGAGGTGGCTGACCCGACTGCAGCTGCTCGACGAACAGCTCCGACTGGCTCGCGGTAGAGCTCGGCGCGTTCGGCCACGTCCGGCAGCGCCAGGATGTCGCTCGACGTCCTCGTGGTGGATGCAGGCGTCGATGAGCTGCATCATCAGCTGGTAGTTGGAGATCCGGAACTCGCGGAACCGGCCCAGCCCGGTACGGCTGTCCATCAGGAAGTTCAGCAGCGTCCAGCCCTGCGGCTCGAGGATGTCGTCGCAGCTCGTACTCGGGCCGAGTCGGCCTGGTCGACCGCCCGCATCAGCTCGTCGGAGACCTCCGGGAAGCGCTGCCGCGCCGCCGAAGTGGTCGTAGATGACCCGGGCCGCCGACGGGGCGTCGGCGTCGATGATGTGGTTCGACCGGTCGCCGGCGTTGCGCAGCGTCTCCGAGTGGTGGTGGTCGAACACCGAATGCGCGCGCCGGGGTCGTACGGCAGGTTGGTCAGGATGTCACGGTCGGTCACCTCGACGGTCCCGTCCTGGACGTCCTTGGGATGGACGAAGGTGATCTCGTCGATCATGTCGAGGTGCCGCAGCAGGACGGCGCAGACCAGGCCGTCGAAGTCGCTGCGCGTCACGAGCCGGTACTTCACGCGGATCCCCCTCAGGTCAACACAGGCGCTCTAGCCGCTAGTTTGCCACTTTTATGAGTATGGCCCTGGTCGCATCGACGGATGGAGTCTGAACCGACGCCGGCCGCCGCTGCGTAAGGTTTCAGGCAGACGCTCGCCGACGCGCTCGGAGGAAGAACCGACGATGGACAACGCCCCCCAGCTCACGCAGGAGCGCAGCGCCCCACCCGCCACCCTGGTGATCTTCGGCGCCTCCGGCGACCTGACCCGGCGCAAGCTGCTGCCGGCGGTGGAGAGCCTGGCCCGGCACAACCGGCTGCCCGAGCGAGTTCGCGCTGGTCGGCGTCGCCCGCACCCCGATGGACGACGACGCAGTTCGCGCGCGAGCGCGCTGGGCGACCGCAGCCTGGCCGACAAGCGCGCAGCTGCACGGCGGCATCCGGTACGTCTCGGGCGGCTACGACGACCCCGAGACGTACAAGCGGCTGGCCGAGCTGCTGGACGAGCTCGACGCCGCAGCGCGGCACCTCCGGCAACCGGCTGTTCTACCTGTCCACCCCGGCCGAGGCGTTCGAGCCGGTGATCAACGGGCTGGCCGGCGCCGGGCTGAACCACGCCCGCGAGGGCTCCTTCGCCCGCCTGGTGATCGAGAAGCCGTACGGACGGAACCTCGCCGACCGCCCACGAGCTGGACGCGCATCGTGCACGCCGCGTTCGACGAGCCGCAGGTCTTCCGGATCGACCACTACCTGGGCAAGGACACCGTCCAGAACGTGCTCGCGCTGCGCTTCGCCAACTCGATCTTCCAGCCGATCTGGGACCGCACCTGGGTCGACCACGTGCAGATCACCGTGGCCGAGACGCTCGGCGTCGGCACCCGCGGCGGCTTCTACGAGAACGCCGGGGCGATGCGCGACATCGTGCAGAACCACGTGCTGCAGGTGCTCGCGCTGGCCCTGATGGAGCCGCCGGCGTCGTTCGACGCCGAGGGGCTGCGCAACGAGAAGGTCAAGCTGCTGCAGGCGATCCGGCTGCCCACCGACCGCGACATCGCCGACCTGGCGGTGCGCGGGCAGTACACCCGGGGCGGCACCCGCGACGACCTGATGGCCGGGCTACCGCGAGGAGCCCGGCGTCGACCCGCTGTCGCGCACCGAGACGTACGCGGCGATGCGGCTCAACGTGGACAACTGGCGCTGGGCCGGGGTGCCGTTCTACGTCCGTACCGGCAAGCGGCTGCCGGCCCGGGTGACCGAGGTGGCGCTGCAGTTCCAGCGGCCGCCGCACCTGCCGATCCCGACCAACCAGCTGACCGAGCTCGAGGCGGACGCGCTGATGCTGCGGATCCAGCCCAACGAGGGCATCTCGCTGCGGTTCGGGGCCAAGGTGCCCGGGCACTCGTTCCGGGTCCGGACGGCGAGCATGGACTTCTCGTACGACAAGACGTTCCGCGGAGGAGTCGCCCGAGGCGTACGAGCGGCTGCTGCTCGACGCGCTGCTGGGCGACCCGACGCTGTTCATCCGCACCGACGAGGTCGAGCAGTGCTGGCGGATCGTCGACCCGATCATCGAGCACTGGGCCAAGGACCAGTCGCCGATCCCGACGTACGAGGCGGCGTCCTGGGGTCCGACCGACGCGGACCGGCTGATCGGCCGGAGCGGCCGGCGCTGGCGCAACGAGCTGTAGTTCGGCGGAGCTTTACGGCTTGGGTGACCGCGCCTTCAGCACCTCGAGCGCGCGGTCGGCGTGCTGCTCCATCGCCGTCTCGCTGTGGATGACCTCGAGCACCGAGCGGTCGGTGTCGATCACGAAGGTCATCCGCTTGGTGCTGAGCGGGCCCAGGGGCAGCTTCCGCTTGACGCCCAGTGACGTGGCGACCGTGCCGTCGGTGTCCGACAGCAGCGGGTAGTCGAAGGCGTTGATCTCGGCGAACTGCCGCTGCTTGTCGACCGTGTCCCGGGAGATGCCGACGCGCCGGGCCCCGGCCGCCTCGAACTCGGCCGCGAGGTCGCGGAAGTGGCAGCTCTCCTTGGTGCAGCCGCTGGTCATCGCGGCCGGGTAGAAGAACAGGACCACCGGGCCGTCGGCGAGCAGCGTGCTCAGTCGCCGGGGCGTGCCGGTCTGGTCGGGAAGTTCGAAGTCGTCGACGAGGTCGCCCGCAGTCTTGGCCATGCCGGAACATTACTCCCCAGTAGCGGGGCGGCCGCCGGGTTCGGCCGTGCGCCGGGGAACGCATAGGGTGGGATGAACCCCACCCCCGAAGTCGAAGGCGACACCATCATGCAGGTCTCGGTCGCGCATCGTCCGCCCAACACGGCCGTGCTGGTCCTGCGCGGCTCGCTCGACGTCGATACCGCCCCGTCGCTCAAGGCCAACCTGAACCGCCTGGTCGATCGCCCCACCCCGCACGTCGTGGTCGACCTGGCCGGCCTCGACTTCTGCGACTCGATGGGCGTCGGCGTGCTGGTCACCGCCCACGGCCGCGCGATGGAACGTGGTGGCTGGGTCCGGCTGGCCGCCCCCTCGGGCTTCCTGCGCCGCCTGCTCAGCACTCTGGGCCTGACCGAGTACCTCTCCATCCACCAGGACGTCGAGGCCGCTCTCAAGGATTGAACGAGCGCATCGTCAGATCGCCGAAACGGTGTCCAGGGCGGCCACCGCCGCACCCCGGGCACCGGCCATGTCGAGGTCCGGCACCAGCGCGAAGGTCGCCACGGCGGTCTGCTCCTGCCGCAGCCCGGTGTGCTCGCGCACGGTGTTGAGGAACCACTGCCGGAACGCCGGCGCCGCCTCGACCACGCCACCGCCGAGGAAGTAGGCCTGCGGGTCGGTGAAGTTGGCCGCGATCGTGAAGAGCTTGCCGATCGCCTTGGCCTGCTGCCCGAACACCGCCAGGGCCAGCGGATCGTTCTTCTCGCCGTACGAGCGGAGCAGCTTCGCCGCCTTCCCGATCGGCTCAGCCGCCAGCGGGTGGTCCGGGAAACGGGTCAGCCAGTACGGCAGCAGGTTCTTCTTGATGCCGGTCAGCGACGCGATGCTCTCCACGTCGCCTTCGAAGCCACAGTTGCAGAGCGGGATCGGCTGGCCGTCCTCGAGCACGCCGTGCAGCGGGATCTGCACGTGGCCGAGCTCCCCGGCCATCCCGGCCGCGCCGCTGACCACCTTGCCGCTCTCCACCACGCCGCCGCCGAGCCCGGTCCCGACGATCGCGGACACCGAGGACCGGTTCAACGCCTCGGCGCCGAAGTGGCGGTGGTGCGCGTACAGGGCGGCCGCGTTGGCGTCGTTGTTGTAGACCACCGGCAGGCCGATCCGGGCCTCGAGAGCGGTGCGGATGTCGAAGCCCCGCCACGAGGGCTGGGAGAAGTTGGTCGAGCCCTTGGAGGAGATCACGCCGTCGGCGCTGGCCGGCCCGGGCGTGTCCAGGCCGACCGCACGGACCAGGGTCAGCGGGGTGCTGGTCAGCTCGAGGATGCCGGTGAAGGCCTCGGCCAGCTGGTCGACCGCCAGCTCCGGACCCTCGGTCACCAGGCTCGGGTTCTCCACCAGCTGGTCGACCAGATAGCGCCCGGTGGCGTCCAGGACGGTGGCGTTGTTGCAGGTCCCGCCGTTGTCGAGGCCGACGACGACCCAGGACGCGGGCGTACGTACCGATTGCGTGTGATCCACGACACGAGAGTACGTCCGGGAATGCATCCGCCGGAACGGGTGTCTCGCGATTGCGGCTCGGTTGCCCCGCGCCGATTGTCCGCGGAGGCATCCCGGCCCGGCCGAAAGGCGTGTCATGCCGATGCCGAAGCCGTCACGCCGCGCCCTGCTCGCCGGCGCCGCCGCCGTCGCCGGTGGCGTCGCCCTGGACGCCGTGTCCGCCGCTCCGGCCCTGGCCGCTCCGGCCTCGGCCGCCGGCGGCACGCTGCCGGCCGACCCGATCGCGCATCTGCTGCGCCGGGCCACCTACGGCGCGACGCCCGCCACCCGGGCCGAGGCGACGCGCCTGGGCGCCGGCGGCTGGCTGGACCAGCAGCTCGACCCCACGGCGATCGCCGACAGCGACTGCGACGCGCTGATCGCGCGCCTGCCGCTGGCCACGGCGTCCATCGCGACCGTACGGGCGACGCTGGCCAAGCACTCGTACGACGCCTTCAAGCAGCTCGGCCAGGCCACGGTGGCCCGCGCCGCGTGGAGCAACCGGCAGCTGTTCGAGGTGGTCGCCGCGTTCTGGGCCAACCACCTGCACGTGGCCGCCCCGTCCGGCGGCGCCTGGGACAACCGGCCGGACTACGACGTCACCGTCACCCGCCGGTACGCGCTCGGCTCGTACGCCGACATGCTCAAGGCCTCGGCCCGGCACCCGTCGATGCTCTGGTTCCTGGACCAGATGTCGTCGACCAAGGCTCAGCCGAACGAGAACTACGCCCGCGAGCTGATGGAACTGCACACCGTCGGCATGATCTACACCGAGGCCGACGTGCAGAACGCGGCGCGCCTGCTCACCGGCATGACGGTCAACGCCGCCGGGCAGTACGCGTACAACCCGGCCCAGCACTCCCTCGGTCCGGTCACCGTCCTCGGCTTCACCCACGCCAACGCGACCGCGGCCGGCGGCGAGGCGGCCGCACTGGCCTTCTTCGACTACCTGGCCACCCACCCGGCGACCGCCCAGCGCATCGCGACCAAGTTGTGTGTGCGGTTCGTCGCCGACGACGCACCGGCCACTCTGGTCGACAAGCTCGCACAGGTCTACCTGGACAGCAACACGGCCATCACGCCCGTCCTGCGCGCCCTGTTCACCTCGCCCGAGTTCGCCGCGTCCGCCGGTCAGAAGGTGCGGACGCCGTACGAGGACCTGATCGCCACCGTCCGCGCGCTCGGCCTGGCCCCGGAGAAGTCGGGCACCGCCGCCCTGGCGGCGCTGTACAACGAACTGGCCGACGCCGGCAACGCGCCGATGCGCTGGAACCCGCCGAACGGCTTCCCCGACGTCGCGGCGGCCTGGGCGTCGCCGTCGGCGTTCCTCATGCGCTGCAACAACCACTTGAACCTCGCCGCCGGCTGGTATCCGTCCCAGCTGGTCCGTCCGGCGAATATGCTGGCCGCACTGGTGCCGGTGCTGCCCGCGACGTACGGCGGGCTGGTCGACGCGCTCGCCGTGCGCCTCGTCGGCGCCACCCTTCCGGCGGCCCACACCGCCGCCGTCACCGCGATCGCGGGCAAGACCCCGGCCGCGGCCACGTCCGGCGACAAGACGCTCGCCGCCAGCGTGCCGTACCTGATCGCGCTCGTCCTGAACTCGCCGTCCTTCCAGCTGAGGTGATCGTGATGTCTTCTGAAGCGGAGTGCGGGTGCGACGAACAGCAGTCGCTCACCCGCCGCGGCCTGCTCGGCCGCGCCCTGGCCACCGGCGCGCTGGCCGGGCTGGCCGGCGCCGGGCTGTCCACCCGGATGGCGTTCGCGGCCGAGGGGTACACCGGCGACACCCTGGTCGTGCTGTCGCTGCGCGGCGGCTTCGACGGGCTGTCCGCGATCGCGCCGATCGGTGACCCGAACTACTACACCGCCCGCCCCACGCTGGCCCTGCCGAAGAGCCAGGTGATCGGCGGCGACGCGATGTTCGGCCTGCACCCGGCGCTGGCGCCGCTGTTGCCGTTGTGGACGGCGGGCACGATGGCGGCCGTGCACGCGGTCGGCCAGCCCAATCCGACCCGCTCGCACTTCGCCGCCATGGAGACGATGGAGAACGCCGCGCCGGGCACCTCCATCCGCAGCGGCTGGCTGGACCGGATGCTCGGCGTCAGTGCCGCCACCGGCCCGCTGGCCGGCGTCTCCATGGGCAACGCCATGCCCGCCCGCCTCTTCGCCGGCCCGGCGCCGTCGGTGTCGATGGACACCGTCGACAGCTTCAAGCTGGCCGGCGACAGCGCCAAGCGCCCGATGGCCGACGCGCTGCGCCGGATGTACGCGGACGCGCCGATGCTGCTGTCGGCGCCCGCGATCGCCGCCGACCGGGCGCTGACCGCCACGGTGCAGCCCCGCTCGGCCACGTACACGCCCGCCAACGGCGCGACTTACCCGGCGACCGACCTCGGCGGGGCCCTGCGCGACGTGGCCCGCCTGATCAAGATGAACGCCGGCCTGGCCGCGGCGGCCGTCGACTGCGGTGACTGGGACATGCACCAGGGCCTGGGCACCGCGGTCAAGGGCCAGCGGATGTACGACAACCTGACCGACCTGGCGCTGGCCCTCGCCGCGTTCGCCGCCGACCTCGGCGCCGACGGCATGTCCCGGGTGACGCTGGTGACGGTCAGCGAGTTCGGCCGGCGCGTGGCCGAGAACGCCTCGCACGGCGCCGACCACGGCCACGGCAACGCGATGCTGCTGCTCGGCGGCGCCGTCCGGGGCGGGAAGGTCTACGGCAACTGGCCCGGCCTGTCCCCCGGCGCCCTGGTCGCCGGCGACCTGGCCGCAGTCACCGATTACCGCTCGGTGATCGGCGAGATCCTCCAGAAGCGCTGCGGTTTCGGCGCCCTCGACGGCGTCTTCCCGGGCGTGGCGCCGGCCTCGTTCGGACTGGCGGCGGCCCGTTCCTAGACGGTGGTTCCGTCCCGATGGGCCGGCGGGCGCCGACGGACCGGCGTGGTATGACAATACCGTGATCGAGCTCAAGTCAGCCGAGGAGATCGGCCGGATGGCGGTGACCGGCCAGTTCGTCGGCGAGTTGCTGGCCGAGCTGCGCGGTGTCGCCGCCGTCGGCGTCAATCTGATGGACCTCGAGCACCACGCCCGCCGCCGGATCGCCGAACGCGGCGCCGCGTCCTGCTACTGGGACTACGCCCCGTCGTTCGGCCGCGGCCCGTTCCGCAACGTGCTGTGCCTGTCGGTCAACGACGCGGTGCTGCACGGCCTGCCGCACGACTACGTGCTGGGCGACGGTGACCTGCTGAGCATCGACATGGCCGTGGGCATCGACGGCTGGGTCGCCGACTCCGCGCTCTCGGTCGTCGTCGGCACCCCGGACCCGGCCGACCTGACGCTGATCGAGTGCACCGAGGTCGCCCTGGCGGCGGCGATCACCGCCGCCCGGCCCGGCGGCCGCCTCGGCGACATCTCGGCCGCGATCGGCGAGGTCGCCCGCTCCTACGGCTACCGCGTGAACGTCGAGTTCGGCGGCCACGGGATCGGGCGCACCATGCACGAGGCCCCGCACGTCGCCAACGACGGTCGCGCCGGCCGCGGCATGCGGCTCGACCCCGGCCTCACCATCGCCGTCGAGCCGTGGTTCTGCCGCACCACCGACCAGATCCGGTACGACCGCGACGGCTGGACGATCCGCTCGGCCGACGGCTCGCGCACCGCCCACTCCGAGCACACCGTCGCCATCACGGCTGCCGGCCCCGAGGTCCTGACCCGCCGGCCCGGCGTCGGCGCGCACGAAGGGCCCTACAGCGGGCGGGCCAGCCGGTAGTACGCCTGGTTCCAGCGGAGCCGGTCGCGGAAACCGGCCGGGGTCGTGCTGTCGTCGATGAGCAGCAGCTCGGTCCGTTCCATCTCGGCGAAGTCCTGCAGCGCCTCCGCGCCGACCGCCTGGGTGAGGACCGTGTGGTGCGGGCCGCCGGCGGTCAGCCAGCACTCGGCCGATGTGGACAGTGACGGGGCGGGCTTCCAGACGGCGCGGGCGACCGGCAGGTTGGGCAGCGGCTCGTCCGGCGGGACGACCTCGATGGTGTTGGCCACGAACCGGAACCGGTCGCCCAGATCGGCCAGGCCGATGACCGCACCCGGGCCGGGCTGCGCGTCGAACACCAGCCGCACGGGATCCTCGCGGTTGCCGATGCCCAGCGGGTGGATCTCCACCCGGGGACGGCCGGCGGCGATCGTCGGGCAGACCTCCAGCATGTGGGCGCCCAGGATCTTGGGGTCCCCCGGTCCGAAGTGGTACGTGTAGTCCTCCATGAACGAGGTGCCGCGGCCGGTGCCGGCGCCCATCGCCTTGACCGTCGCCAGCAGGGCCGAGGTCTTCCAGTCGCCCTCGCCGCCGAAGCCGTAGCCGTCGGCCATCAGCCGCTGCACGGCCAGGCCGGGCAGCTGACGCAGGCCGCCGAGGTCCTCGAAGTTGGTGGTGAACGCGCCGAACCCGCCCTCGGTCAGGAATCGCCTCAGACCGGCCTCGATCCGGGCGGCGTAGCGCAGCGACTCGTGCCGTTCGCCGCCCTTCCGCAGCACCGGATCGACGGCGTAGACGTCGTCGTACTCGCCGACGAGCGTGTCCACCTCGGCGTCGGGGGTGGCGTCGACCACGGCGACGAGATCGTTGACGCCGTACGTGTTGACCGAGACGCCGAACCGCAGCTCGGCCTCCACCTTGTCCCCCTCGGTGACGGCCACGTCCCGCATGTTGTCGCCGAACCGGGCCAGCCGCAGGCCGCGCAGGTGCCGGACGCCGATGGCGGCGCGCGCCCAGGCGTCGACCCGGGCGACCACCGACGGGTCGCTCGCGTGCCCGGCGATGGTCTTGCGCGGCACCCCGAGCCGGGCCTGGATGTAACCGAACTCGCGGTCGCCGTGCGCCGCCTGGTTCAGGTTCATGAAGTCCATGTCGATGGTCGACCACGGCAGCGACACGTTGAGCTGGGTGTGCAGGTGCAGCAGCGGTTTGCGCAGCAGGTCCAGCCCGGTGATCCACATCTTGGCCGGGGAGAACGTGTGCATCCACGCGATCACGCCGACGCAGTCCGGGTCGGCGTTGGCCGCCAGCATGGTCTGCCGGATGGCCGGTGAGTCGGTGAGGACCGGGCGTTCGACCAGTTCGGCGGAGGTGAGCTGCGACGCCAGGGTCGCCCGGATCTGCGCCGCCTGGTCGGCGACCTGGGCCAGGGTCTCCGGCCCGTACAGGTGCTGACTGCCGGTCAGAAACCAGATCTGCGCGGTCATGGCGTCCCCTGTCCGTAGACGTGCTGGTAGCGCTGGTGGAGCGAGTCGATGTGGTGCTGGGCGATCGGCACCGGGTCGCCGATCTGCCGGGCGATGTGGACCGTCCGGGCGACGTCCTCGCACATCACCGCGGCCTTGACGGCGTCCTTCGCCGAGGCGCCGATGGTGAAGACCCCGTGATTGCGCATCAGGACGGCCGGCGAGCGGTGGCCGTTCAGCGTCTCGACGATTCCCCGGCCGATCGAGTCGTCACCGATCAGCGCGAACGGGCCGACCGGGACGTCGCCACCGAACTCGTCGGCCATCATGGTGAGCACGCACGGGATGGGCTCGGCGCGGGCGGACCACGCCGTCGCGTACGTCGAGTGGGTGTGCACGACCCCGCCGACCGAGGGCATGTGCTGGTAGACGTACGCGTGGGCGGCGGTGTCCGAGGACGGGGTGAAGTCGCCCTCCACCAGCTTGCCCGCCAGGTCGGTGACCACCATGGAGCCCGGGGTGAGCTGGTCGTACGACACCCCGGAGGGCTTGATCACCAGCAGGTCCGCGCCCGGCACCCGGGCCGACACGTTGCCCGCGGTCCACACCACCAGGCCGTTGCCGGTCAGCTCGGCGTGCAGCGCGGCGACCTCACGCCGCAGCCGGGCGATCTCCTCGGTCACGCTCATGACGCCGCCCCCGCGTCCGGATCGCCGTACCCGGCCGGCTCGGTGAAGGCCCGCCGCTGGAGGGCGCGGAGCTTGCGCATCACCCGGTTCTCGCCGCGGCCGAAGTAGTCGTGCAGCCGGACGTACTCGGCGTACAGCTCGTCGTAGACGGCCGACGCCGCCGGGTCGGGCTGGTGCACGCCGGTCTCCTTGCGGCCCATCGCGGCGGCCGCGGCCCGTACGTCCGGGTAGGCCCCGGCGGCGGCCGCGGCGTGGATGGCCGACCCCACCGCCGGGCCCTGGTCCGAGCCGATCACCGACAGCGGCCTCTTCAGCACATCGGCGTAGATCCGCATCACCAGCGGGTTCTTCACCAGCCCGCCGGCCGCGATGAACTCGCGGACTTCCACGCCGGCGGCCTCGAACGACTCCACGATGACCCGGGTGCCGAACGCGGTGGCCTCGATCACCGCCCGGTAGACGTCCTCGGGCCGGGTGGCCAGCGTCTCCCCCACGACCACGCCGGACAGCTCGTGGTCGACCAGCACCGAGCGGTTGCCGTTGTGCCAGTCCAGCACGAGCAGCCCGTGCTGCCCGGGCGCCTGCTTCGCGGCCAGGTCGGTGAGCTGCTGGTGGCTGTAGGTCGGCGGGACGTAGTGGGCGAAGATGTCGCCGACGCCGCTCTGCCCGGCCTCGTAGCCGTACAGCCCCGCCACGATCCCCCCGTCGACCACGCCACACATGCCGGGCACCACCTGCACCGACTCGTCGTTCATCACGTGGCAGGTCGAGGTGCCCATGATCGCGACCATCCGGCCCGGTTCCAGCGCCTGGGCGGCGGCCGAGGTGACGTGCGCGTCGACGTTGCCGACGGCCACCGGAATGCCCTCGGGCAGCCCGGTCCAGCCGGCGGCCTCGGCCGTGAGGGTGCCCGCGGCGTCGCCGAGCTGCCCGATCGGCTGGTCCAGCTTGTCCGCCACGAACGCCGCGAAGCCGGGGTTGAGCTCCGCCAGGAAGTCCGCCGACGGGTACCCGCCGTCCTGCCGGATGCCCTTGTAGCCGGCGGTGCAGGCGTTCCGGACGTACGTGCCGGTGAGCTGCCAGACGATCCAGTCGGCGGCCTCGACCCAGCGGTCGACGGCCGCGTACACCTCGGGGTCCTCCTCGAGGACCTGGAGCGCCTTGGCGAACTCCCACTCCGACGAGATCAGCCCGCCGTACCGCGGCAGCCACGTCTCGCCGCGTTCGGCCGCGAGGTGGTTGATCCGGTCGGCCTGACCCTGGGCGGCGTGGTGTTTCCAGAGCTTGACGTACGCGTGGGGCCGCCCGGCGAACCGCGGGAGCTCGTTCAGCGGGGTGCCACCGGCGGTCGCCGGGACCATCGTGCAGGCGGTGAAATCGGTGCCGATGCCGATCACCTGCGCCGGGTCGATGCCGGCCCGGCGCACGGCCTCGGGGACGGCGGTCGTCAGCACGGCGACGTAGTCGGCCGGCACCTGCAGCGCCCAGTCCGGAGCGAGTCGCGTCCCGTCCGGCAGGGCCTCGGTGAGCACGCCGTGCTCGTACTCGCAGACGGCCGTGCCGACCTCGGCGCCGTCCGCCACCCGGACCACCACGGCTCGGCCGGACAGGGTGCCGAAGTCGACACCGATCGTGTACCGGTCAGGTGACTGCGCAGGCATGCGAACGAGTGTGAGCGTTAACATTTTGCGTTGTCAACGGGACACCGGAACATTGCCGACACGTGCCGGAAACGCCCGCTCAGGCGGGTGGCGCGACGCTGTCCCGGACCACCAGCCGGGGCGCGATCACGACGCGGCCGGGCGCGCGGGCCGGGTCCTGCATCTGCGCCAGCAGCAGATCGAGCCCGGCGCGGGCGACGGCGAAGAAGTCGGGCCGGACCGTGGTCAGCGACGGCCGGAAGAACTCGGCCTCGGGCACGTCGTCGAACCCGACCACACTGACGTCGGCGGGCACCTGCCGGCCACGTTCGGACAACGCCCGCAGGATGCCCAGGGCCAAGTGGTCGTTGGCCGCGAACACGGCGGTGACCTCGGACATCCGGGCCAGCATCTGCCCCGCCGCGTAGCCCGCGGCGGCCGACCAGTCGGCCGGGATCGCCGGGGGGATCTCCGTGCCGGCGGTGCGCAGGGCCTGCCGCCAGCCCTCCACCCGGCCGGCCGCGTCGTACCAGTCGGCCGGGCCGGCGACGTGCCAGACCGTGCGGTGCCCGGCGGCGAGGAGATGCTCGGTGGCGGCCCGGGCGCCGGCCACCTGGTCCACGGTGACCAGCGCCCGGGACCGCTCCGGGTCGCCGTCGACGGTGACCAGCGGCATGCCCGCCGGGATCACCGCGAGGGCCTGGTCGGCCGAGGTCACCGGTGCGATCACGACCAGGCCGGCCACCCGCTGGTCCAGGTGCCGTTCCACGGCGGCGGAGATGGACTCGCGGTCCAGGGTGCTGACGCTGGCCACGCCGACCGCGAACCCGGCCTCGCCCGCCGCCTCCTCGAACGCGGCCAGCAGCGACGCCGGGCCGTACAGGGTGGTGTTCTGCGCGACCACCCCGATCAGGTGGGACCGCCCGGTGACCAGGGCCCGGGCCGCCCGGTTGGGCCGGTAGCCGAGCTCGGCGATGGCCGCGCGCACCCGCAGCCGGGTCTGTTCCCGGACGTTGGGGTGGCCGTTCAGCACCCGGGAGACGGTCTGATGCGACACTCCGGCCAGCCGGGCGACGTCCGTCATCGCCGGGCTGCGGGGCCTCCGCACGTCCACCACGTGCACATGTTAGCGATAACAGAAGGGCTGTCCAGCGTACGGCACCTGCTGTTCACCCGGAAGTCCTACCCTGAACCCAGGATGGACGAGCAGACCCGCACCGCAGGACACGTCGTGCTGGACAGCGGCCGGGACGACGGCTTCGCCTCGCTCCGGCGGCCCGCCACTCCGCGATCGGAACGGTACGAGCTCGGCCGCTCGCTGCGCGACCGGGCGCCCCGGTCGAACCTCGGCCACTGGCGACCGGCCGCCGATCGGACCGATCCGGTGGACCAGGTGATCGCGGCGGGCCAAGGCCGGCAGGAGTGGCTGATCCCGGTGCGGACCGGGCGGATGATCGCCTCGCCGTACGCGTTCCTGCGCGGCTCGGCCAACGTCATGGCCGACGACTTCGCCACCCTGGCCGACACCGGCATCACCCCGGTCATCTGCGGCGACGCCCACCTGGGCAACTTCGGCTTCTACGCCTCACCCGAGCGGGAGCTGGTCTTCGACCTGAACGACTTCGACGAGGCCCACCCCGGCGCCTGGGAATGGGACCTGCGCCGGCTGGTGGTCAGCGTGTACGTGGCCGGCCGGCAGAACGGCTTCCGGGAGAGCGTGTGCGCCGACGTGGTGCGCGGATGCGTGACCCAGTACCGGCAGCACATCGGGGACCTGGCCGAGCGGCCGCTGCTGGCCCGTTCGTTCGACCGGCTGGACGTGGACCGGTTGCGGGCGGCGGCCACCCGGGGCGGCGCCTTCTCCGGCGAGATCGACCGGGCCACCCGCCGGGCCCGGCGCCGCACCAGCGACCGCGCGCTCCCCCGGTTCACCGAGCAGCACGACGGGACCGCCCGGCTGGTGCAGGAGCCACCGCTGATCACCCGGCCCAGCGCCGCGGAGTACGACCAGCTGGCCGCGGCCCTGGACGGCTACCTGAACACGCTGCCGCCACACTGGTCCCGGATCCTGGCCGGGTACCGGATCGTCGACATCGCGCACAAGGTGGTCGGGGTCGGCTCGGTCGGGCTGCGGGCGTACGTCGCCCTGTGCGAGGGCAGCAGTTCCGACGACGTGGTGTTCCTGCAGCTCAAGGAGGCCCGGCGGTCGGTCGTGGCGCGCCACCAGCACGGCGAGGCGGCCTGGCACCGCCATCAGGGCCAGCGGGTGGTCGAGTACCAGCAGGCCCTGCAGACGGTCAGCGACCCGTTGCTGGGCTGGGCCACGGTCGGCGACCGGCAGTACTACGTGCGCCAGTTCCGGGACATGAAGGGCGCGTTCGTGGTCGACGACATGAGCGCCGGCGCGCTCGCCGACTACGCCGGGATCTGCGCGTACCTGCTGGCCAAGAGCCACGCCCGGACGAGCGGCGCATCGATGATCGCGGGCTACATCGGCGGCTCGGAGAAACTGGCCGAGAACCTCGCGAAGTTCGCCCGGGCCTACGCCGACCAGGTCGAGAGCGACCATGCCCGCCTCGTCACCGCCGTGCGCCGCGGCGTCCTGGCCGCCGTCCCGGCCTAAGATCCACGGTCATGCTCTTCGCCACCCCGCTGGCCGAGTTCTGGGCCGAACGGCACTTGTGCACACTGACCACGCTGCGCGCCGACTCCTCGCCGCACGTGGTGCCGGTCGGGGCCACTCTGGACGCCGGCGCCGGGCTGGTGCGGGTCACCGCGTCCGGCACCTCGGCCAAGGTCCGGCACGTACGGGCGGGTCAGACGCGGGTGGCCGTCTGCCAGGTGGACGGCGCCCGGTGGAGCACGCTGGAAGGCCTGGCCGTGGTCCGCGACGACCCGGAGGCGGTGGCCGAGGCGGTCCGCCGGTACGCCGAGCGGTACCAGCAGCCGCGGGTCAATCCGCGCCGGGTCGTCCTCGAGATCACGGTGACCCGGATTCTGGGGCGGGTACGCTGAATTCTGGGGCGGGTACGCTGACGACTGCGGTGAGCTGCGCGAAGATCGAATCCGCCCGTCGCACAATCTCGCCTTGACGGTGTCCGGTTCGCGGCGCATCGTCGAAGTATCACGCCATGTGACGCGGCCCTTTTGAAGGAGTGTGCCGTGACCTTCTTCGATGCGAGCCGGCTAATCCTCATCATCATGACGCCGACCCTGCTCGGCGCGATCGCCGTGACCTCGCCCCGGTGGTGCGCGGCGATCGCCCGCCGGTGGCCGGAACGTGGGTCCCGCGACCCGAAACCGCTCGGCCTGCCGATCGAGCAACTGGCCGCCGACCTCCGGCGGCTGCTGCGCCTGCACGCCGAGCTGAGTTCCTCGGCTCATCTGGCCATGCGTGTCCACCGGGTCTGGGCGATCGAGGCCGCCATCGGCGTACGGGCGGTGGAGGCGGCGAACGCACTGGAGGTGCCGCACCGCGAGCCGGAGCGGCCGGGGGCGCTGAGCCGGCACGAGTTGTGCGCCCTGCTGTACGCGCTGGGCGATGCCGGGCTGGTCCTGCCGGCCAAGGTGGGGCCGTTCACCAGCGACGGAGCCCTCTGAGCACTGCGCACCGGAATGAACTCGGAGTAGTCGAACGGCGGCGAGGTGCACCTCGCCGCCGTTCTTGCTCCCGGCCGGCGGACCAACGGGGGGCGGAGGCCGCCTGCCGGGGGGCTCGGGGGCGCTTCTCCACGGTGACATCCGCGGAAGCCTTGATCCGTGGACGGCCGACGTGTCCTTCCCCACGTGTGGTGGCGCCTACGAAGCCCTTAATTGTTCGTTAACCGCGAGGGTGTCCGAAGTCCGACAGGAGAGGATCCCGACACGAGCTCGTACGTGACGCAGCGTCGATGTCGGAGCCGTCGCGGCGAGGCTCCGAGAATCAGTTGCCACGCACGTGAACCGGGGAGCGCCCCGGTCCGTACTGACCGTGGAAGGACCACTCCCGGCGACCGAACCGCCGGGACGGCCGGCGGCGGCGACGCCGTCCGCTGGCCGGGTGAAGGGCACCCGCGGACGTTGACGCACTCCGCAAGCCCGTGGTTAGCCTTCCACCTCGGCCGCGTACCGGGGTGCTACGACCGGGACGCGGCGGGCTCGGCAGTGGAGAGGACGGGGGCCACGATGCGGCCACGGATGCGGCGACGAGGCGGCGGTCAGACCGGCGACCGTTCCCTGGCCGCCGGCCTCATCCCTTTCCTGCGGTCGCGATCACTGTCGGTATCGGAGGCGTCCCGATGAGTTTCGAGGACGACGAGTACTGGGAGGACCAGTACTCTTCGGGGTCCCGGCCGGTCTCCTACGCCGACAACACTGCCGTGGCCCGTGACCGGTACGCCGATGAGCTCGACCTCGAGCCTCCACCTTCGCCGCGCCGGGCCGGACGGCCGGTCGACGAGCTGGCAGTCCGCCGCCGGCGGCGCAACACCGGTCCGTCCCGGACGCCGCGGGGCGAGTTCGACTCCGAGCGGCCGGCGTGGCTGGACGACCCGGACTTCGTGCCGACCGACATCACCCAGCCCGACACCGAGGCCGCGGTGCTCGACTTCAACCGGCCCGAGCTCGGATCCGACTTCGACAACCCGGAGTTCCCGTCCGGCGGGGTGCCCGCTGCCCGGGACGACGACCGGTACGACGACATCGACGAGCCCTTCGACCACCGGGCCGGACTGGATCGCCGGCCGGCGCCCCGCCGCTGGCGCCGCCGCTGGCCCCGCCGCCGGGCCGGTACGACAAGGCCGACGGGGACGACTCCGCCCCGCCGCACCGCCCGTTCTCGGTGCGCCCGCCGTCCGACCGCCCGCCGTCCGACCGCCCGCATCCCGCGTTTCCGCCCCCTCCCCGGCGGGAACCCGAGCTGCCGGCCACCGGCCGGGCCGCAGTGCCCTACAACAACGAGGCCGTGCCTTACAACGCCGTGCCCTACAACGCCGTGCCCTACCACAACGAGTACGGGTCGCAGCGAGCCGCGTTCGTCGCCGACGAGGACGCGCTGGAGCTGTACCGGCCGCGGCGCTCTTCGCGCGACGACGACCGCCGAGGCGATCCGTCGCGGGACCGCCCGGCCGCGCGCGGCCTGGAACCGTCCCCGGTGCCGCCCGACGGTTACGACGACGATCTTCGCCAGGACCGCGACCGGCCGGTGTCGCCCGTGGCCGAGACGCCTGACCGCCCGCGGGTGATCAGCCGCCCGGTGCCGCCACCGGCGCCCCGCGTGATCAGCCGCGCGACCCCGCCCCCGGCGCCTCGGGTCGTCAACACGGCCCGGCCGACGCTGCCGACGGTGGCCGGCGGGCCGGCGCAGCCCGCGCCGCCACGGCCTCTGCCACCGACGTCGCCGGCCGCGCCCGCTCCGGCTGTCCCGGCGGCGCCCGCTCGGCCCGTCCCCGCGGCCCCGGCCCCGGCGGCCCCGGCCTCAGCGGCCCCGGTCTCAGCGGCCCCGACCCCAGCTGCCCCGACCCGAGCTGCCCCGACCCCGGGCGCGGCCGGTCGGCCCGTCCCGGCCCCGACCCCGGGCGCGGCCGGTCGGGCCGTCCCGGCCCCGGCCCCGGCCCCGGCTCCGGGCGCGGCCGGTCGGGCCGCTCGGCCGGCTGCGGCCGCCGCCTCGGCGGCGCCGTTGCCTCCGGGCTACCTGCCCGCGGCGCGGCCCGGACCGGATGCGACCGGCAGAGCAGCGGTCCGGCTCGGCGATCCCGCGACCGCCGGACCGGTCCCGCCGGCGGCGCCTCCGTCCACGTTGTATCAGGAGATGCCCCCGCCGGGCCGGGGTCCGCGAGTGGCCGCAGTCGGTCCGGCCGGTCCCGATTCGGCCGAATCGTGGCAGATCAACGACCTGCCTCCGGCCATCCGCCGGACGTCCTCGATGCCGCCGAACAGCCCGTCCGCCGACCCCGAGCACCCGATGTCCCCCGCGGACCCGCACCCGCGCCCGAACGCGGTCGAAGGCTGGCCCACCGCCGAACAACCGATCTCCCCGGCCGTCCCGCCACAGCGTCCGGCCGCCACACAACCGATCTCCCCGGCCGTCCCGCCACAGCGTCCGGCGGCCGGACAGGCGATCTTCCCGGCCGTCCGGCCACAGCGTCCGGCGGCCGAACAGGCGATCTTCCGGGCCGTCCCGCCGCAGCGTCCGCCGGCCGACCGCCCGGTCTCACCCGCCGCCGGTCCACGGCCGGCTCCGTTGCCGCCGCCTTCCTCCCCGCCGTCCGGGGGACTGCCACCCGCGCCTCAGCCGTCCGCGCCCCCGCGCCCCCGCCCGACACCAGCGCCGCCGGCGGGCCCGCAACGAGCCGAACCGGTCCCGCACGACCTTCGCCCCGCCGTTCCCCCGGCCACTCCGATGCACCCGGCGCCTGAACTCCCTACCGCCGCCCAAGTGCCTACCGCTGCCCAAATCCGTACCGCCGCCCGAGTCCGTACCGCCGCAGAGAACGACCGGGCCGCTCAGACCGGGCCGGCCGACAGCAGGCGGATCGGAGGGCGGCACGTGCCCGGCGTGTCCGAGTCGAGTCTCAGGGATGTCGAGCGGGAGGGCCGGCCGCACCAGCCGGACGCCACCGGCGCCAAGCCGGTCGCCCGCCTGGAGACGAGCGGTCCCGACGGCCCGCGCAGCTACTCCGACTCCGGCCTGGGCCCCACGTGGTTCGCCGCGAAGCCGACGCCCCCCGGCGACGACCACGGGCACGACCGCGGCGACAACAAGGCCGCCACCCCGAACCCCACCGAAGCCGGCCACGGCACCCGCAAGATCAATATCGGCGGCGGTCCGGAGCCCGTGGACGAGAGCGCCGGCGTGGTGCTCGACGTCGACCTCACCGGCCTGCTCAACGGCATGACCGCCGAGCAGGCGATCATCGAGGCGAGCGGCGATGCGCCGCACTCCCCCGCCGCCGGTACCGCCGCGCCGGCCCGGCGCGCACCGGAGGCCCTCCTGCCGCAGGCCGCCGCCATCGCCGCGTCGGGCCGGGAAGCCGGCCGCGGACCGGACGCGCAGTCCTGGCGGGACCGCGACAACCCGGCACCGCCCCCGCTGCCGCCCGCCCCCGGACCGGCCGAGCCCCAGTCCCAGGAGCGCCCGGTCAAGCCGCTGTCCGCAGCCGACCTGGACGCGATCCGCTGGCGGCTGGACGGCGGCACGCTGCGTGAGGTGGTCGACGACCAGGACGCGTTGCGCGAGCTCGGCGACCGGCTCGACGAGCCGCTCAGCGACGAGACGGACAACGTCGCCCGGGCGGAGCTGCTGTGCGTCCGGGCCGAGGTCTACCGGCTGCTGGGCGAGCTCGGCATGGCTGCGGCGGCGAGCCGGCTGGCGCTGGCCCACGCCGAGTCGGCCGGGGACACCCAGGCGATCGTGATCGCGCAGGCGGAGCTGGCGCACGTGCTGCGGCTGCGCGGCGACTCGGCCGAGGCGGACCGGCTGTTCGAGGCGGCGGCCAGTTCCGAGGCGCACCCGAACGTACGGTGCGTGGTGCACGAGAATGCCGGCCGGAGCTGCTTCGACCAGGGGCGGCACATGGAGGCACTGGATCATTTCGCGCGCGCGATCCGGCTGGGCTCGCCCGACGACATGGATCTGGTCGAGCGGATCGACGTATCCCTCGAGGCCGTCTACATCCACGTGCTGCGCGACGGCTGGGGCCCGTACCCCCGGCTGCGCCGCGAGATCCTGGGGTACGTGCGACCGGGAACGACGCGCTAGCCGCGGGCGGCGGTCTCCGCCGACCGCAGGCGGCCGACGTTGTGCCGGGTCCGGAAGGCGGCGGCGACGCGGCCCCGGCCGGCGGTCTTGGCCTGGTAGAGGGCAGCGTCGGACGCGGCCATCAGAGTTTCCACCGTGCCGGCGTCCTCGGGCAGGACGGCCACGCCCAGGCTGACGCCGGGAGCGCCGCCCGGCAGCTCGTCGATGGCCGCCACCAGCCGGCGCAGTTCCTCGGCCGCCCGCAGCGCGCCGGTCCGGTCGCGGCGCAGCAGGATCACGAACTCGTCGCCGCCGAGGCGGGCGGCCAGCTCGTCCTCGCCCCCGGCGACCGTGCGCATGGCGCCGGCCACCGCCTTCAACGCCTGGTCGCCGACGGCGTGACCCCAGGTGTCGTTGATCCCCTTGAAGTGGTCCAGGTCCACGGTGATCAGCGCGACCTCGCGGTCGTGGCGCAGCGCCCACGTGACGGCCCGGTGGAGCGCCTCGTCGTACGACCGGCGGTTGGCCAGTCCGGTCAGTGAGTCGGCCCGGGCCTGCTTCTCCAGTTCCAGCAGCAGCTTGTCGGCGCGGTCCCGCAGGGACACCACGACCACCACGGTCATGGACATGGCCAGTACGACCGACGCGACGTTGGGCCACGCGTCCGTCTGGTTCATCACCTTGAGGGCGACCATCCCGTCCCCGGTGAACACCAGCAGCAGGTTGGCGTAGATGGCGACGCGCAGCAGGAAATTCGCCGTGTACAGGACCGGCCAGAGGTAGAAGAGCTGCGCCCCGGCGCTCGAGTCGTCGGTGATCCAGTTCATGCCGGTGATCAGCACAGTGGCCACCATCGGGGCGAGCAACCAGAACAGGTCCGGCATCACGTGCGGGCGCAACCAGCACATACCGCCGCCGACCGCGATGACGACGCTGGTGACGACGATCGCGATCAAGGCCGGGAGCGGACGATGGGGGGTCAGCACGACGCCGGTGACGAACAGGAACGGCGACCCGGCCAGCATCAGGTACGCGACCGCGCGCGAGGCGCCGTGGCGGTCGCGTAGGTGAGCGGCCATGGCGGCCTCCCGTCGGGTCACACCCGTCCTTCGGCATTCGCAGCCGGACTCTGAGGAATCCCGGCCGGCGAGGGCGGATCCCGCCCGGCCCAGCGTCACTGCCGGCCCAGCGTCACTGCCGGCCCGCGGCGGCTCAGCCGTTCACTCCGTGCGGAGGGCGACCACCGGGTCGAGCCGGCCGGCGCGCTGGGCCGGCACCACGCCGAAGATGATGCCGACACCGGCCGAGACGCCGAAGGCCAGAGCGAGGGACCACCAGGTGACCGCGGCCGGGACCGGTGAGAGATGGTCGACGACGACTGCGGCGGTGATCCCGACGGCCATCCCGGCCACGCCGCCGATGGTCGTCAGCAGCACCGCTTCCAGCAGGAACTGCAGGCCGATGTCGCGGGGCCGCGCGCCGACCGCCTTGCGCAGGCCGATCTCCCGGGTTCGCTCGCGCACCGAGACCAGCATGATGTTGGAGACGCCGACGCCGCCGACGAGCAGGCTGATCCCGGCGATGGCGGCCAGCACGCCGGTGAGCACGCCCAGGATCGAGCCGAGGACGCCCAGGATCTGCTCCTGGGTGACGGCGCTGAAGTCGGTGTCCGGGTGCCGTTCGACCAGGGCGGCGGTGATCGAGGCGCCCAGCTTGTCGATGGTGTCGCGGTCGGGGGCGCGGACCGCCAGGGCGTCGATGCGGTCGGTGCCGAGCAGCCGCTGGGCCGCGGTGACGGGGACGTGCACCTCGCTGTCGCGGTCCACGCCGAGGCTCTGGCCGAGCGGTTCGAACGTGCCGATGACCCGGAACCGTACGCCGCCGATGGTGACCTGCCGGCCGATCGGGTCACGGTCGCCGAACAGCTGCCGGGCGATGGCGGAACCGAGCACGGCCACCCGGCGGGCGGTCGCCACGTCGGTGCGGGTCAGGTAGGCGCCGCGGTCGAGACGGCGGACGAACACCGACGGCGTGGTCTCGAGCACGCCCTGCATGCTCGCGAAGGCGGACAGGGACCCGGCCCGTACGGTCTCGCCCGAACTGATCGTGACCGCCACCCGCGACCGGTCGCCGACCACCCGGCTGACGGCATCGGCGTCGTCCAGGGTCAGGGGCGACGCGGTCGGGGCGGCGTTGGCCTGGAGCCGGCCCGGTACGACGATCAGCAGGTTCGAGCCGAGTCCTTCGACCTGGTTCTCGACCAGCTGCTTGGTGCCGGTGCCGATGGCCACCAGCGCGACCACCGCGGCCACCCCGATGACGACCCCGAGCATGGTCAGCACGCTGCGCAGCCGGTTGGCCCGCAACGCGTCCAGGGCGACGCGCCAGGCCTCGCCCAGTCTCATCCGACCGGCCTCATGCGGCGTCCACGATCAGGCCGTCCTTCATGACGATCTGCCGGCGGGCCCGGCCCGCGACGTCGCGGTCGTGGGTGACCAGCACGACGGCCACCCCGTCGGCGTTGAGCGACTCGAGCAGAGTCAGCACGGACTGCCCGGTGGCCGAGTCGAGGTTGCCGGTGGGCTCGTCCGCCAGCAGGACGGACGGCCCGGTGACCAGCGCGCGGGCGATGGCCACCCGCTGCTGCTCACCGCCGGACATCTGGTTGGGACGATGGCCGATCCGGTGCGCCAGGCCGACGCGTTCCAGCATGGCCGCGGCCCGGGCCCGGCGCTCACGCCGGCCGACGCCGCGGTAGACCAGCGGGAGCGCCACGTTGTCCTGGGCGGTGGTCCGGGGCAGCAGGTGGAACGACTGGAAGACGAACCCGATGACCTCGTTGCGCAGCCGGGCCATCTCCGGCGGGGACAGCGTGGACACGTCCCGGCCGCCGATCAGCAACGTGCCCGCGGACGGCCGGTCGAGGGCGCCCAGCAGGTGCATCAACGTCGACTTGCCGGACCCGGAGGCGCCGACCACGGCCAGGTAGTCGCCGGGCTCGACGGTCAGGGACACGCCGCGCAGCGCGGTCACCGACACCCCGTCCAGGTCGTACGTGCGGGAGACGCCGGCGGCGACGATGGCCGCGGTCACGGCACGTCTTCGCCGGAGTGCACCTTGTCGGCGCCCGCGGTGACGACCGGCTGACCGACGCCGAGCCCGGCGCTCACCTGGACGACGTCCTCGCCCTGCACACCGAGCGTCACCGGGATGCGCTCGGCCTTGCCGTTCCGGACCGTCCACACCGTGTCGTGCCCGTCGGCATTGACGATTGCGGACGCGGGCACGGTGACCGCGTCGGCGGCTTGGCGGACATCGAGCCGGACCACGGCGCTCATCCCGGGCCGGGGGGTCGGCGCCGGCGACCCGTCGGCGGCGGTGCCCTTGCCCAGATCCAGGCGCACCCGGTAGGACACGCCGCCGCGAGCCGAGGTGGTCGGCAGCAGATCGATCGACCGTACGGCCGCCTGGTAGGTCGCCCCGGTGGCCGCGTCCAGCTCGACCGTCGCCGTGCCGCCCGGCTTGACCAGCAGCACGTCGGTCTCGTCGACGTCGGCGGCCAGCCCCAGCCGGCCCACGTCGACCACGGTGAGGATCGGCGTGCCGGCGCTGACCACGGCGCCCTCGGGCACGGCGGCGTCGACGCCGGGCAGGGCGGCGGCGGCCGGCGTGGCGGCGGAGCCGGTCGAGGAGCTCCCGCCGGCGGAACCCGCGGCCAGCAGATCGGTGAGCGAGGGGGTGCCACCGGACCCGCTGCCGCCGAGCTGCACCACGCCCGACACCGGGGCCCGCAGGGTCAGCGCGTCGTCGGCCGCGGCGGCCAGGTCGTACGCCTGCTGAGCCTGCAGCCGCTGGGCCGAGCCGAGCGCGCCTACCGCCGAGGCCAGGCCGGCCACGCCGCGCTGGACCGCCCGGACGGCCGCGCCGGCCGCCTCCGACGCCGCCGCGTACTGGGCCCGGGCCGCATCGACCTGCTTCAGCAGCGCCGCCTTGAGGTTCGGGTCGGCGAGCTGACCGGCGGCGTCGCGCGCGCCGTCGAACGCCTGCTCGGCCTGCTTGTCGGTACGCACCCGGACCGCGGTGAAGGCGGCCGTGCCACCGCTCGAGGGGACGCCGCCCCGGTTCGCCGCGGCCAGTGCCCGTTGGGCCGAGGTGAGCCGCGCACGGGTGGACGGGGAGTCGACGACTGCGACCACCTGGTTCTTGATCACCGTGTCGCCGGCGTCGACGCGAAGGTCGGCCAGAGTGCCGTCCGCCGGCGAGCTCACCGTGGCCGCGGCCCGGGCCGTGATGGAGCCCGGGGCCTCGACGATCTCGTCGACGGTGCCGCGGGTGGCGGTGCCGACCGTGATGCCGGACGGCTTGTCACCGCAGGACGCGGCGGTCAGCGCCGGCAGGGCGACGACGACGGCGAGCAGCGCGAACGTGCGGGGGGCGACGCGGGACACGAGCGCCACTGTACTGAACACGCTCGATCGCGCGGAGCTGACGGAGCTCGATCGCGGGATTCGGCACACGCATGGTTGCTGATCCCTATCGGTCATCCACCGAGATACGGTCGGACCGTCGATATCCGCCCGATCAGCGATGGTGCCGGTCAGCGGGGTGGTGGAAAGTGGGTTGAACCGAGCGCGCCGTCCGGGCCGTAGTTACTCACCGACACCAGGAGGACGGCATGCTCAGGGCCGACGAGCTGACGGTCGTGCACCACGACGACACCGTCAGCCAGTTCACCGACGTGACGTACACGCTCGGTCGCGAGGGCCTGCGGGTGATCACCGCAGCCGGCGACGAGAAGAGCTTCCCCCGCCACGACGTCCTGACGACGCAGGTTCTCGCCAAGGCGGCGTGAGACGACGACGGCCCGCCGGACGAGGTCCGGCGGGCCGTCGCTGAAGGCTCTGTCAGGTTCCCGGGCGGCGGCCGAAGACCTTGACCGTGGTGCCCATCTTGAGCTTGCCGTACAGGTACTTCGCGTCCGCCGGCAGCAGGTTGACGCAGCCGTGCGAACCGCGCCACCCGTCGTGCAGGTAGGTGGTGGTCTGGTGCAGGCCGACGCCGCCCACGAAGCGCTGCCAGTACGGCATCCACACGTGGTACGGGTCGGACCATTCCCTGGTCGTCCGCTTGTTGATCCGGAAAGTGCCGGTCGGCGTCCGGTGGCCCTTCATGCCGGTCCGGGCGACGGTCGGCCCGAAGGTGACCTTGCCGCCCTTCATCGTCCAGACCGTCTGGTGAGTCAGATCGACGCAGACCGTGACCACCGACGCCTTGGCCTTGCACGCCGAGGTCTTCGTGGCGACCAGCCGCCGGGCCACGTCGTACGTCGTCGGCCCGGCCGATCCGGACACCGGCTGGATGCCGAACCGCTTCTGGAACTTCTTGATCGCGGCGCAGTCGGCGGCGGACTGCCTGCCGTCCACCGTGACCTTGCCGTACGCGCCCAGTTTGGCCAGGTAACCCTCGACCTGCTTCTGATACTTGCCCGTCGCACACGCCGACGCGGCCGCCCGGACCACCGCGACCGTGGCCGGCGGCGGCGCGGCGGTCGCCGGCGGCGGCGCGGCGGTGGCCGGTGCGGCCGCGCCGGCGACGGTCAGGCCGCCGCCCGCCAGCACCGCCAGCGCCGTCGTGACGACGCGCACTGAACCCCGTTGCATCCCCAACTTGATCCTCCCCAACGGATGTGTGGGCACATCGAAGCACAGCCATGCCCGGCCGCGGCTCAGCGGAACGACGGGTGGCGCGAATCCGGTAGGCCGGATCGACAGCCCGGGTGGAGGATCTTTCGTGCCCCCTGCGACGGGCGGAGTCGTATGGTGATCGGCGTGACCGAGTCGCCACCCCTCGTCTATCGCATCTCGCCGGTGCAGGTCGCCGTGCTCATCCTGGTGGCGATCCCGGCGTTCGCGGTCAACCTCTATTTCCACCCGTCCGTCCCGCTGCGACTGGTGACGCTGGCGTTCGGACTGGCGGCACTGTTCGCCGCCTACGCCGGCCGGCGTATGTACCTGGTGGTGGACGAGGAAGGCATCGCGGTCCGCCGGTTGCGCGGCGAGGTCTGGCTGCCGTGGGCGCGGATCTCCGGCCTGGAGGTCGTCTCGGGCGTCCGCGGATCCGACACCATCCGGATCCATCCGACCACCGGGCTGGACGTGGACGTGCCGCCGTCGCTGCTGCAGCCGAACCGCCCGACGTCCCGGATCGCGGCGCACCGGCACCTGCAGGACACCCTGCATCAGATCGAGAACCGTCGCTCGAACTCGTGACCCGGTCCTCGTCGGTGCTGCTCCGCCGGGTAGCCGGAGCGGCCGCCGGGAGAGATCGGTGAGGCCGCCATTGACGAGCGCGTAACATAACCGAAATGCGTTACCTGACGCGCGGTTGACGCGCGGCAGACCGAGGCGGGAACCATGGCGGCGAGGGACGACGGCATCGTACCGACGATGGCCGATGTCGCGCGCCTGGCCGGAGTTTCGTCGAGCACCGTGTCGTACGCGCTGACCGGCGCCCGGCCGATCTCCCAGGCCACCCGGGACCGTATCCGGCACGCCATGGACGACCTCGGTTACACGCCCAACGCGTTCGCCCGCGGCCTGAAGAGCAAGCGCAGCAAGATCCTCGCCCTGCTGTTCCCGCGCGACGGCCGCGATCTGGGGCTCAGCTCGCTGGAGTACATCCTCGGCGCGTCCGACCACGCGCAGGATCTGGGGTACCACCTGCTGCTGTGGACCACCGAGGCGGACGCCCTGGACGATCTGTCCCGGCTGGCCCGACAGGGGCTCGTGGACGGCGCGCTGCTGATGGAGGTCCGGCTGCGCGACCCGCGGCTGGAGGTGCTGCGGGCGTCCGGGTTGCCCTTCGCGATGATCGGCCGGACCGCCGGCCCGGCCGGGGTGGACTTCGCCGACACCAACTTCGACCAGTGCGCCCGGGTCGCCGTCGATCACCTCGTCCGCCTGGGCCACCGGCACCTCGGGTTCGTCAACCTCAACGCGTCCACCATCGAGGCCGGGCGCAGCAACGCGATCCGGTTGCGCGACGGCATCCTGGCCGCGGCCCGGGCCGACGGCGTGGCGATGACGGTCATGCCGTGCGAGAGTTCGATCGTCGGCGGCCGGGCCGCCTTCCACGATCTGCTGGCCCAGGACCCGGCGCTGACCGCGGTTATCGCGTTCAACGAGCAGGCGGTGCCCGGGGTGATGAGCGCGGCGACCGGCGCGGGCCTGCGCGTGCCGCACGACTTCTCGGTGGTGTCGGTGGACATGCCGGCCCAGGCGGCGCTGATGACGAAGCCGACCATGACCACGGTCGGGCCGACGGCGGCGGCCATGGGCCGGGCGGCGGCCGACATGTTGATCCGGCGTCTCGAGGGCTTCGACCCGGCCCCCACCCAGGTGTTGTTCGACGGCGTTCTCGACATCCGGGAGAGTTCGGGGCCGGCACCGCGCCGATAGGTCGCTTTCGCGCCTTGCAGGCGACGGCGTCCGAGTCGCCCGTGACGGGCGTTTCGGTGGGCTGTTCGTGCAGGTGGGGTGCTTGATTGCGACACAGTGTCGAACGCATGTGACCGTTGACACAGTGCGTACGCGGGACTTAACTTTCTGGAAACAGTCGAATCGAATCGATGACCCACCCGACGGAGGGACACGAGATGCGTTTTAGAGGGGTCGCTCCTGCGGTCCTGGCGACTACCGCCCTGGTTCTCGCCGCTTGCGGCGGCGGCAGCGGCGGCGGTAGCAGTGACGCGGCCAAGACGGGCGCCAACGCCCGCGGGCCGATCACATTCGTCACCGGCAAGGACAACAGCGGGGTGCTGCCGTTCATCGCCGACGAGTGGAACAAGGCTCACCCGAACGAGAAGGTGACGATCAAGCAGCAGACCGACCAGGCCGACCAGCAGCTCTCCGACCTCGAGCAGCACTTCCAGGCGAAGGACGCGAACTACGACGTGGTCACGGTCGACGTGGTCTGGACGGCGGAGTTCGCGGCCAAGGGCTGGATGATCCCGCTGCAAGGCCAGTACGCGCTCGACACCGCTCCCCTGCTGCCGGCCACGGTCAAGGCGGCCAGCTACAACGGCAAGCTGTACGCGGCGCCGTACGCGTCCGACGGCGGCCTGCTGTACTACCGCACCGACCTGGTCAAGACGGCCCCGACCACGTGGACCGACCTCATCGCGGACTGCCAGGGCAAGACCACCAGCGGGACCATCACCGGCCCCAAGCCGGCTTGCTACGCCGGCCAGTTCTTCAAGTACGAAGGCCTGACGGTGAATGCGGCCGAGGCGATCAACGCCGCCGGTGGCCAGATCGTCGGACCCGACGGGCGGACCGCCACGGTGAACTCGCCGCAGTCCGCGACCGGTCTCGACTTCCTGGTCAACGGGTTCAAGCAGGGCTACATCCCGAAGGAGGCGCTCGGCTTCAAGGAGACCGAAAGCTTGAACGCCTTCATCGCCGGCCAGCTCGTGTTCATGCGCAACTGGCCGTACGCCGTCGCCATCGCCAACGGCAAGGGCTCCAAGGTGATCGGCAAGTTCGGCATCGCCCCGCTGCCCGGCCCGGACGGCCACGGCGCCTCCAGCCTCGGCGGTCACAGCCTGGGCATCAGCGCCTACTCGAAGTACAAGGCGACCGACCTCGACTTCCTGAAGTTCGTCGAGTCGGATGCCGTCCAGCGCAACAACCTGACCGTCGGCACGCTCGCCCCGGTCACCACCGCGCTCTACAGCGACCCGCAGCTGACCCAGAAGTTCACCTACCTGCCGACGCTGCTGAAGAGCATCCAGACCGCTGAGCCCCGGCCGATCACCCCGTTCTACCCGGGCGTGACCGAGGCGATCGAGACCAATGCCTACGCGGCCCTGCAGGGTCAGGTGGACTCGAAGACGGCGTTGACCAACATGCAGGCGGCGATCAAGTCCGCCACCGCCGGCGGCTGACCGGCTGAACCCGGTACGACCGGCGGGCCGCCGCTCCTCGCGGGCGGCGGCCCGCCTCGGCCGTCCCATTTCGCAGAGACAACCCCCGAGTACGGACGGCGTTATCGCACAGGAGCGGTCATGACCCTTGCCGGCCAGGTCGAAGAGCAGGTCATCGAGGAACCGAAGGGTGGCCGAAAGCGGAAGAAGACCCGAGCGGCCAACATCCGGCCGGGTGAGCAGCGGCTCGCGTGGACGCTGATCGCGCCCACCATCGTGCTGCTGCTGCTGGTCGTGGGCTATCCCATCGTCAAGGCGATCTACCAGTCGTTTCTCACCGACCCGGGTTTGGACCAGGCGACCGGCCTGTTCAATCAGGGCAACGCCTGGAACGGCATCTCGAACTACACGCACTGGCTGCTGCAGCGATGCCCGGTGGCCGAAGGGGGCACCCAACCGTGCCCCAAGGGCAATCTCGGGGCGCAGTTCTGGGGCTCGTTCGGCGTCACGGTGCTGTTCACCGTCGTCACTGTCACCCTGGAGACGATCATCGGCATGATCTTCGCGCTGATGATGAACCGTCCGTTCAAGGGCCGCGCGCTCGTCCGCGTCGCGATCCTGATCCCGTGGGCGATCCCGACCGCCGTCACCTCGAAGCTGTGGACGGTCATCTTCGACCCGCAGGGCATCCTCAACAAGGTCCTCGGCACCCATTTCGCCTGGACCTCGCAGCAGTGGCCGGCGCGGTCGGCGATCATCATCGCCGATACCTGGAAGACCACGCCGTTCATCGCGTTGCTGATCTTAGCCGGGCTGCAGGGCATTCCCGACGAGACCTACGAGGCGGCGCGGATCGACGGCGCGACCGCCTGGCAGCGGTTCACCAACGTGACCCTGCCGCTGGTGCGGCCGGCCCTGGCCGTCGCCGTCATCTTCCGGACGCTCGACGCCCTGCGCATGTACGACCTGCCCAAGATTCTGACCGGCGGCTCCAACGGCACGACGACCAGCTCGATCCTGGTGGTCGACGAGCTGGTAAGCAAGATCAACTCTGCGTCGGCACTGTCCACGATCACGTTCATATTCATCTTCGTCATCGCGTTCGGGATGGTGCGATTGTTCAACGCCAACATCGTAGGCGCCCAGGCGAAGGGGGTTCGCTGAGATGGCCACCGCAACCGTTGCCCCGCCGCGCCCGGCCGGCGGACCGATCGAGACCGAACGCAGGAGGGGCGTGAACTGGGGTCACGTCGGCACCGTCGCGGTGATGGTGATCATCATCATCTGGTGTCTGCTGCCCTTCTACTGGATGCTCGTGCTGAGCTTCCGGGACACCGCGTACACGTTCGACACCACGCCGTTCTTCACCCACGTGACGTGGGCAAACTTCAAGTACGCGTTCAACCCGACGTACAACCCGTTCGGCCGTTCCCTGGTGAACAGCCTGATCATCGGCGCCACGGTGACGATTCTGTCGATGATCATCGGGGTCTTCGCCGGCTACGCGCTCGCCCGGCTGGTGTTCCGGGGCAAGGGCCTGGTGCTCGCCGCTATTCTGGGCGCGTCCATGTTCCCCGGCGTCGCCATCCTGACCCCGCTGTTCCAGCTGTTCACCAGCTTCCACTGGCTGGGTACGTACCAGGCGCTGATCCTGCCGCAGATCTCGTTCTCCCTGCCGCTCGCGGTCTACACGCTGACCAGCTTCTTCGCGGACATGCCGTGGGACCTGGAGGAGGCGGCCCGGGTCGACGGGGCCACCCCCGGGCAGGCGTTCCGGCTGGTCATCCTGCCGCTGGCCGCGCCGGCCATGTTCACCACCGCGATCCTGGTGTTCCTCGCCTCCTGGAACGAGTACCTGCTGTCCAGCGTCCTGTCCAACGGCGTGACCACCGTGGCACCGTCCACCGTGGCCATCGCCAACTTCACCGCCGGGCCGCACATCGTCCCGTACACCCAGACGATGGCGGCGGGCCTGGTCGTGACCATCCCGCTGATCATCGTGGTGCTGCTGTTCCAGCGCCGCATCGTCAGCGGTCTGACGGCCGGCGGCGTGAAGGGCTGATCTCCGCCCGCTCGGCTGGAAACGGCACGGCCACCGCAACCGCGGTGGCCGTGCCGTCAGCGCTCAGTGCGCGGTGAGCGCCCATTTCTGATCGCCCACGCCCGATTCGCCGAGCAGATAAACGTGAGCCCCTGACGTCGGGCTGGCCGCCTCGAGCACAAGAGTGTCGACGCCCTGCCAGTAAACGATCGACTCCCGGCTGTCGTAGACGAAGCCCTGATTGCGGTTGCCGACCGTTGCGCTCAGGATCAAGTTCGTTCCGCTGGCCGTCATGGCCTTCCGGTAACCGACGTTGATCCACACGCTCCAGCCGTTGACCGTTCCCTTCTGCCAGCGCTGGTACGTACTCGAGGACGAACACGTGATGACCGTCACGTAGGTGCCGTTGGAGCCCAGGCAGACATTGCCCGCCCGCGACTTGAGGGTGTAGTAACTGACCGCCGCAGGTGCCGCGGCCACCGGAACCGCTTCGATGCCGGACGACGGCGCTCGAGTCGCCGGCGCCGCGTGGGCCGGGGCCGCCATGGCAGCCGTCGACACCAGGGCGACGATTCCCGCGACGACGGCGTTGCGGAATGCGGCTCGATTGCGATTCTTTGTCATCGGTTTCCTCCGTGCGTTGACAGCCGATGCGATTGACACTCTTCATCGGGCGAGGTCGCGCCGGCCGGCTGCCCGGCAATCCTCCGGGTCCTTGTGCGCCGGCCTCGAATCGGCTTGCTGGGTGAGTCCGCCGAGCCCTTCGCCGTGACTCAGCCGACCCTTATCGACATCGATCTCATCGTATGCGCGGAGCAATCCGGCCAAAACCAAACGATTCCGCACGACTGATTCTCAAGTCGGCGGGTGCTGTGTCCTCGACGAGGTCCCCACGAAGTCCCAGGAATGCGGTGACGCCGGAGGCACAGCTCCCGCACACCACCATCCCGACGATCACCGACGGATTCATGAGAATGGTTTGGGCAGGGCCCGCACGGCCGGCCCGGTCGCACTTTCTTCAGCGCGTTCGCGCCTGGACGACGCGGTCATCACGCGACACGAACCGATCGAGCGCCCGGCGCTGATGCAGCGCAGAGATCTCCGCCCGCCCGGTGGTGGCGTACGCCACGCCGAGGTTGCCGAGGATCCGGGCTTCGCCGCGGCCGTCCCCGGCCTCCCGAGCCAATGACAACGCCCGCTCGAAGTGCTCGATCGCCTCCGGGCGACGGCCCAACTGCCAGCACACCACGCCGAGATCGGTCAGTGCGGTGGCCTCCGCCATCCGGTCGCCGAGCAGCTGGGCGGCGGCGTGCGCGTCGGCGTGCACGGCGAGGGCGTCAGCCCGGTGGCATCCGTCGTCGAGGTAGGCCCGAAGCGTGTCGGCCAGCTGGACGGTGCGTTCCGGGTAGCCGTTGCGGGCGGCGTACCGGCAGGCCGCGACCAAGGCCGCGCGCTCCGCGTCCAACCAGAGCAAAGCGTTCTGAAGTTCACCGAACTCCGGGTGTGACAGTCCGGCCGGCGGGCGACGCCGCCCGCCTGGGTAAAGCGCGTCCATCGCGGCGGTCGCGCCGCGGACATAGTGATCGAACAGGCGGCTCAGGGCATTACTCTTATCCGCGGGGCGGTCCTCGTCCAAGGATCGCTCCGACGCGTACGCGCGGACCAGGTCGTGCAACGCGTACCGGCCGGCCATGGGTTCCTGGACCAGGTGCTCGGCGGCCAGCTGGCGCAGCTCGATGGCGGCGGTGTCCGGATCGGTGCCGAGCAGCGCAGCGCCGGCTTGCCGGTCCAGATCCGGCCCCGGGTGCGCAGCCATCCGCCGCAGCAGAATCTGCCGCTGCTCGGGCAGTGTCTTGTAGGAGAGGTGCAATGCGAGCTCCATGCCCGCGTCGAGCCGTAACCGGCGATGTCGCTCGTCCAGCCGGTCGGCGTGGTCGGTGACCGTCCACCCGGGACGGCCCGCGATCTGGCCGGCCACCACGCTCAGCGCCAGCGGCAGGTAGCCGCATCGCCGGGCGACCCGCCGGTGGGCCGCTCGGTCCAGCCCGATCGCCACCTCGGGGATCGACCCCGCCAGCAACCGTTCGGCTTCGTCCGCGGGTAAAGGCCGGACATCGACGTTCAGTTCGGCGTCGAGGCCGGTGAGCCCGCGGCGGGACGTGATCAGGGTCAGGGCGCCGGGGGCCAGCCGAATCAGCGGCCGGACCTGCTCCTCGGCGGCCGCGTTGTCGAGAATGACGAGGGTCCGCCGGCCGGCAAGTTGTTGCCGGAAAGCCGCAGCTCGAGCTTCGAGTCCATGCGGGATCTCATGACCGGGCAGACCCAGCACGCGCAGGAAGCCGTCCAGCACCGCGGCCGGCTCGGCCGGCGGCTGCCCGGGATCGGCATGAAAGCCGCGCAGGTTGACGAACAGCGTCGTGTCGAAGCCGCCCACGGCGACCTCCAGGTGACCGGCGTGCACGGCGAGCTGGGTTTTGCCCACCCCCGCCATCCCGGTCAGCACGCACACCGGTGGCCCGATCCCGGGCTGGGCGGTGAGGGCCGCGAGCGACCGTATCCGGACCGTCTCGGATGTCCGGCCGACGAAGGTGGCGACGTCATCGGGCAGGCGGTCGAGCACCCGTACTTGGGCTGCCGCGGTGGTCTCGGCGAGACTGACCCGGAGCGCCTGTCGCCACTGAGTGACGTAACCCGTCTCGTCGTGCAGGGCCTGGACGACCGCGATCACGAGGTCGATGTTGATCCGGCGGCGGCCGGTCTTGAAACAGTCCACCACGGTGCCCCGGCGGGCCAATTCGTCGACGGGACGAGTATCGGCCCGCCGGCGCGCGTTGATCCGGCGCGTGACCGTCTCGTACGACGGGTCTCCGGCCCAGAGTTTCAGCTGCCGTAAGCACCCGACCACCTCGTCCAGGCAGTGGGCCTGCCCTGGATCGGGCAGCCCAGCAAACCGCACAGCCTTCACGACACCCCCGTGGACGCGATGGCGCCGATCCGCCGGACCTGCACGGATCGATCAGCGCGCGCCACGTTACTCAAAGGTCTCGGTGAGATCTACCCCAGGTTTCGGTTCCCGGGTCGCCGGCCGGAACGGGGCCGCCGGAACGTCGTCACCCGCGCGGTGTGCCGAAGTCCTGAACCCAGTACGACTCCTTGTCGCTGCCGAAGGCGAGGCCGATCCCCATCTCCTGGAAGCGGCAGTCCATGATGTTCTCCCGGTGCTCCGGGCTGTGCATCCAGCCGTCCACCACCTCGTACGCGCTGGACGGCCCCCGCGCGATGTTCTCGCCGTAGCGGGACCACTGGAACCCGGCGTCGGCGACCCGATCCCCCGGGCCGTCGCCGTTGGGCGACTCGTGGGCGAAGTAGTCCCGCCGCGCCATGTCCGCCGCGTGGCCGAACGCGGCCTGGATCAGCCGCCGATCGAGCGTGAGGCTCTCGCAGCCGCCCCGCCGCCGGTTCTGGTTGATCAGCGCCAGCACCTCCTGCTGGAACGGCGCGGTGGCACTGGTCGACACCTGAGCCGGCGAGACCTCCCGCTGCGCCGCCGCGGTCAGCGCGGCCGGCTTCTGCGCGGCCGGGGCCTGCGCCGCCGCGGGGTGGGCGGCGTTCTGCCGGTCCGTGCTCTGCCGGTCCGTGGCGGCGCCGCCGGGCCGCTGAGGTGTCCGGTCGTCGGCGATCGCGTGCTGTCCGTCATCGGTGGTCCGGCCCGAACCGGCTGCCGGTACGGCCGGCCGGTCCGGGAACCGGTTGTCGCCCGAGGTCTGGTTGGTGCCGCCCTGATCGGCGCCGGCCTGATCGGCGCCGGCCTGATCGGCGCCGGTCGTATCCCGGTCGTTGGAGCCTGTGTCTGCGCCGGCACCCCCGATGTCGGCGCCGTCCATCCAGGGGAACTGCGGGAAGTTCGGCAGGGCCGGCAACTGCAGCCCGGGCATCGCCGTCTGGTCCGGTGTCTCGTCCGCGCCCGCGGTCGTGGCCGCGACACCACCGGCGAGCAGAACCGCCGCCGTCACCCCGCACACCACCAGGAGAGGTCTCCGCATGCCCCGTCGTCACCTGTCCCACTTGTTGCGGCCTGGCTGCTCCACACCGCCCTCGAGGGGTACCAACGGCACAAACCGGGCGGGGACACTTCGCGATCCCGGGGCCCGATGCCCCCGCTTCCGTTCCGCCGAGCCGCGCTCAGCTGCGGATTCACGCCCACGGAGCGGACCCGGCGGGGTGTCGAAGATCCACACTTCACCCGTTCGGGTCAGATCCGACGGAGCGGTTCCGGACCGGTCGGGGCCGGGAGGACGGCCGGCGGCCCGTCGCGTCCGTGCCGACGGTCGCCGGATCGGGGCGGCCACGGCAGCCGCGTGGGGTCACGCGGCGCGGAAGACGGTGATGTCGCCGGCCCAGGTGCGGGCCGTGATCTGCGCCGTCTCGGCGGCGCCGGCCGGATCGGCGGACTCGAGGTCGGTGCGGACCTCACCCGACGACGACTTCACGTCGAGCCAGGCCGCCGTGCCGGGGCGGACGCCGACCTCGACCGCGCCGGCCGCGGTGCGCAGCGACACGACGCCGCGGGTAACCTCGCCCAGCCGGACGTTGCCGTCGGCCGTACGGGCGACCACCGTGGTCCCGGCCCGGTCGATGGTGATGTCGCCGTGCGCGGAGTTGACCGACACGTCCCCGCCGGCCCGGCCGATCCAGCTCGGACCGTTGAGGTTCTTGATGTGCACGTCACCGTCGACATCGACGAGCTGCACGTCGCCGGAGCCGGTGATGTGGGCGCCGCCGGTGACCCGGTCGGCCGAGATGGTGCCGGCGAGAGTGGTCAGCTTCAGGCCGGTGGCCTCCTGCACCGCGACGTCCCCGTCGTACGTGCGCATCTGGCAGTCCCCGGCCCGGCCGTCGCAGCGCAGGTCGCCCTGATTGGTGGTGGCCCGGACGCTGGAGCCGGCCGGCAGCTCGACGACCACGTCCACGGTGGCCGACCACGGTCCGAAGAAGACCTGCAGCGGCTTCGGCGTCTTCACCAGCAGGGTCTCGCCGTTGAACTCGACCCGGGTCTGGTCGGCGGTGCGGACGTCGAGGTCGTGCGCCGGGTTGCGGGGCCGGACGGTGACCACGGTGTCGGTCCGGTCGGTGGCGATGATCCGGATGTCGCCGGCGATGACCTCGACGGTGGCCGAGATCGGGGCGGGCGTGTCGAACGTGGGCATGGTGATCCTCTCGATCGGGGCGGGCATCAGCGGACCCAGCCGGTGAGCGACTGGGCGCCGGCGGCGGAGGAGCCGGACCGGCCGGACCGGCCCGGACGGTCGAGGACGGCCGAGACCGCGCGGACCAGCCAGGCGTTGACGGACAGGCTCTCGGCGGAGGCGGCCGCGTCGATGCGGGCCTTGAGCTGTTCGGGCGGCCGGAAGTTGATCCGGGCGGTGGCGGTGTCATCGTCCGCGGTCAGCGGGTGCGCCACCGTGGCGCCAAGACTTTCGGTCCATGGCTCGGCCGGTGCCACGGAAACCACGAACTGGGGCTCGAGGCCCCGCAGCCGAACCTCGACGGAACCGGGAGCCATCTCCTGGGTGATCTCGTCGGCCGCGGCGGACAGTGCGCTCAGAAGCGTCAGGCGGATCGCCGAGTCCAGGGGCGCGACGAGCCGTTCCGCCGTCGCCCGTCCGTCCGGGCCGGCGGCGTCGGCCGCGGTGAGCAGTTCCTGGCGCACCCGGTCGGCAAACGGTGTGAGTTCCATGGCACCAGCATGGCGCAACCATGACGCCATCGCAACACCAATGGTGTGCCACGAGAACGGCGAACGATTCTCGGATAAGGCGGGCAAATTATCGATAATCTGTGCCCATGGTGCAACGCACGCAAACGGTCGACAGCGCGGCCGGGGACTCCGCGCTGGTCTTCCGGGCCGGCTCCCTGCTGTGCGCGCTGCAACTCAACGACGTGATCGAGACCATGCGCCCGCTCGCGGTGCGGCCACTGGCGGGCATGCCCCCGTACGTCCGGGGTGTCACCATCATGCGGGGCGTCCCGGCCCCGGTCATCGACGTGGCCCGCCTGGTCGGCGGCGAACCGGCCGAGGTCGAGCGGTTCCTGGCCGTACGGACCGAACGCGGGCCGGTCGCCTTCGCCACCGGAGCGGTCGTGGGTATCCGGAACGCCACCGCCGACGGATCCGCACAGCACGCCGCCGTGCTCACCGGCGCATCCCGCCGGCTGGTCGCGGGCGTCGCCATGATCGACACCGAGCCGCTCCTGCTGCTGCAGAGCATGCGCGTCCTGCCGGAGGACGTGTGGGCGGCCGCAGCGGGCGGATCCGGATGACCGCCGGCATCGCCCTCGGCCGGTTCCGGGAGCTGCTGGCCGAGCGGCTGGGCTGGGTGTTCGCGGACAGCGACCTGGGCCAGCTGAGCCGGGTTCTGGAGCACCGGTCGGCCGAGCTCGGGTTGTCCCCCGCCGCCTATCTGTCCGGCCTCGCCGGAACGCCGGGGCGCGACGGTCGCGTCGACCCAGCCGAGTTGAGCCGTCTGGCCGAGGACCTGAGCATCACCGAGACGTACTTCTTCCGGCACGGCGAGCAGTTCCAGGCCCTGACCGAGGAGGTGCTGCCGGACCGGGTCCGGGCCCGGTCGCCGCACCGGTCGCTGCGCCTGCTGTCGGTCGGCTGCTCCTCCGGCGAGGAGGCGTACAGCCTGGCCATCGCCGCCTTCGAAGCCCGCCCGGACGCCGGCTGGCTGGTGTCGGTGCTCGGCCTGGACGCCAACCCGGCCGTCCTGCGGAAGGCGGCCCGGGCGCACTACTCCGTCTGGTCGCTGCGAGAGACGCCGGACGCCCTGCGCCAGCGCTGGTTCCGTCCGGTCGGCGGGGACTACGAACTCGCCTCCCGGATCCGGGACACGGTGGCGTTCCGGCAGTACAACGTGGCCGACGACGACCCGGTGCTGTGGTCGGAGGGCCGGTACGACGTGATCTTCTGCCGCAACCTGCTGATGTACCTGACCCCGGTCACCGCACGCGCCCTCGTCGCCCGGATGACGGGCGCGCTGGCGGTCGGCGGCTGCCTGTTCCTGGGCCACACCGACACGCTCGGCTCCCGTCCGGAGGGCCTGGAACTGCGGCAGAGCCACCAGACGTTCTACTACCGGCGGCCGGACCCGGCCCGCGCGGTCACCGGGGTCCCGGCCCCGCCCCGGCGCAAGGTACCGGCCGCCGCCGCGCCCCGACGATGCCGACCGGCACGAACAGGCGTTCGCCCGCTTGCGGGAGGAGCGTTTCGGTGAGGCGCTGGCACTGCTGGAATCCGATCGGGAGCCGAGTCGCCGGCCCGGCGACATGCTGCTGCACGCCGTGCTGCTGACCCTGGTCGGGCGACTGGACGACGCCGAGATCCTGTGCCGGCGGCTGCTCGACCTCGACGGCCTGCACGCCGACGCGCATCACCTGCTCGCCGTCTGCCTCGAGGGCGGCGCCGCGGTGGACGTGGCCATCGGCCACTACCGGCTGGCCGCGTACCTCGACCCGTCGTTCGCCATGCCCCGGCTCCGGCTCGGCCTGCTGTCGCGCCGGCGCGGCGACGACCGTACGGCCGGCGCCGAACTGGACCGCGCCCTGCATCTGCTGCGGACCGAGCGGGAGGAGCGGATCGTGCTGTTCGGCGGCGGCTTCGGCCGGATCGCCCTGACCGCGCTCTGCCGGGCCGAGCTCGACGCCTCCGGGGTGCGCCGGTGACCGAGGTGCAGAACCGCCTGGGCGAGTTGCGGACCGAGTTCGACAGCTCGTTCGCGGATCCGGTGCGCCCGCACGACGAGGACCACGTCGAGTTGCTCGCCATCCGGGCCGGCGGCCGCCCGTACGCCCTGCGGCTGTCGCAGACGTCCGGCCTGTACCCGGAGCGCCCGGTGACCGCGCTGCCCGGGCCGCTGCCGTCGCTGCTCGGCGTGGCCGGCTTCGGCGGCGGCATCCTGCCCGTGTACGACCTGGCCGCCCTGCTCGGGCACCCGGCCGGGGAGCGGTCGCGCTGGCTGCTGCTGGCGGCCGGCACCCCGCCGCTGGCCTTCGCCTTCGGCGGCCTGGACGGCCACGTGCGCGTGGCCGCCGCCACGATCATCACCGAGGGGCACGAGGGGACCGGCTGCCTGCGCGGCATGGTGCCGCTGCCCGGTGGCACGCGGCCGATCGTCGACGTGGTCGCCACCCGCGCCCTGGTCCATCGACTCACCGGACACGAGGAGGAGCCTGCGACATGATGGCCGGACGTACGTTCAACGGGAAACTGGCCGGCGCTTTCGGCTTGACCATGGCGCTGACGTTTCTGATCGGCATCTCATCGGTCTTCGCCCTCACGCTGGCGATCCGCACCAAGGACCGGGTGATCGCCTCGGCCACCGGCAACCTGTTCGACGCCGAGCAGCTGAGCACCACCATCGAGACGCGGATCAGCGATTACCGCGCCTATCTCCTCACCGACGACAAGCAGTTCCTCGACCTGACCAACACCGGCCGGGCGAAGTTCCTCGACCAGGTCACCCAGCTCAAGGACAAGCTCACCGACCCGGCCGAGCTGAGCCTGCTGGACACGGTGACGGTGAACGAGGCCGCGCACGCCGCTTCGCTCGCCCCGGTGATCGCCCGCCGTCAGAGCATCCCCGACCTCCGCACCATCGCCCAGCTCAACGCCGGCCTGGTGGCGCCGGCCCGGGAGAAGATGGAGAAGGCGATCGCCGAGCTGATCACCCGGGTCCGGACAGAGGTGGAGCAGGCCCGGCGGGCGTCGTCACGGGCCACCACGCTGGCCATCGGCTTGGTGATCCTGCTGGCGCTGCTGTCCATCATCTCCTCCGGGATCATCGCCTACCGGCTGAGCCGGGGCCTGCGGCGCGAGGTGGGCACGGCGGTCGGGCACATCCAGAGCTCGTCGGCGGAGCTCGAGGCCGCCGCGGCCCAGCAGGCGGCGGGGGGCCGTGACCAGTCCAGCGCGATGAGCGAGATCACCACGACGATCAGCGAACTGCTGATCACCTCGCGGCAGATCGCGGACAGCGCCCAGCGGGTGTCGAAGATCGCCGAGGACACCGCCGAGGCCGCCCGGACCGGCGACTCCACCATCGACCAGACCCGGGCGTCGATCGCCGCGATCCGCAGTCAGGTCGACCAGATCGTGCAGCACATGCTGGCCCTGGGCGAGAAGTCGCAGCAGATCGGCGGCGTCGTGGACCTGGTGTCCGAGCTGGCCGAGCAGACCAACATCCTGGCCATCAACGCGACCATCGAGGCCAGCGGCGCCGGCGAGTGGGGCCGGCGGTTCGCCGTCGTGGCCGAGGAGATCCGCAAGCTGGCCGACCGTACGGCCGGATCGGCCAAAGAGATCCGAGCACTGATCGAGGACGTCCGCGGGGCGGTCAACACGACCGTGATGGCGACCGAGATCGGCGCCAAGTCGGTGGACGCGGGCGCGCGGCAGTTCGACGACGCCACCAACTCGTTCCGCCGGATCGCGCAACTGGTGGACACCACCAACGACGCGACCCGGGAGATCGAGCTGTCCACCAAGCAGCAGACGACCGCGGTCGAGCAGGTCAACATGGCCGCATCCGACACCGCCCGGGTCAGCCGGGAGACGGAGGCCAGTGCGGTGCAGACCAAGCAGACCGCGGCCCACCTGTCCAGCCTGTCGACCGACCTGCTGGACCTCGTCGGCACCGGCAGGCGCTGATGGCGCCGGACCCGCTGCGCTACTTCCGGGTGGAGGCCCGCGAACTGGTCGACCAGATCAGCGCGGGTCTGCTCGACCTGGATCAGCAGCCGGGCCCGGAGCTGGTGGCGAGGTTGCTGCGGTACGCGCACACCCTCAAGGGCGCGGCCCGGGTGGTCAAGCAGCAGGAGATCGCGGACGGCGCGCACGCGTTCGAGGACGTCCTGGTTCCCCACCGGACGGACGACGGACCGCTGCCCGCCGACGAGATGCGCGAGCTGCTGCGGCTCAACGACGCGATCGAGGCCCGGGTCCGCACCCTCGAACCGGTCGCAGCGTCACCATCGCCCGCCGCCGCAACCCCGTCGGCCGCACCCGCGAGCGCGGCACCGGCGGCAGCCGGCCGGCCCGGCGAAGGGCGCAACCCCGACCGGGACCAGAACCCGGTCGACGAGCCGCCGGCCGCCCGGGCCGTCACTGCCGATCTGGACGAGCTGCTGGACGCGATCGCCGAGGCCACCGCCCGGATCACGCCGTTGCGGGCCGGCCGCAGCGCGTTGGAGCGCCTGCACCGCACGGCCGACACCCTGGCCGACCAGCTCCGCGGCGACGCCGGACCGGCCGCGCGAAGCGCCGCTGCCCGCCTGTCGGCCGATCTGGGTGCGCTCGGCCGGCGCTTCGGCGATGCCGTCGACCAGGTGGAACGCGAGATGGACGAGGTTCGCGGCCGCGCCGAGGGCCTCCGGCTGGTCGCCGCCGGAAGCATCCTGACCACGCTCCACCGGGCCGTGCGCGACGCCGCCGACGCCGAGGGCAAACGGGTGCACTTCACCGGCCGGGGCGGCGACGTGCGGATGGGCCCGCACCTGCTGACCGAGGTCAGCGGGGCGCTTCCTGCACGTGGTCCGCAACGCGGTGGTGCACGGCATCGAACCCGGGGCGGCGCGGCGGGCCGCGGGCAAACCCGCCGACGGCTCGATCACGGTGGAGGTCGAGCGGCGGGGGCGCTGGGCGTACTTCCGCTGCACCGACGACGGGCGCGGGTTCGACCTGGCCGCCGTCCGGCGCACCGCCGAGGCGCGCGGGTTGCTCCCGCCGGGCGCCCCGGAACCCGACCAGGACACCTTGGTCGACCTGATCCTGCGCGGCGGGATCAGCACGTCAGCCACGGTCACCGAGGTGTCCGGGCGCGGCATCGGACTGGACGTGGTCCGGGACGTGGCGGCTCGGTTGCGCGGCCGGGTGTCGATCCGGACCGCGGCCGGCGCGGGGTCCACGGTGGAACTGGTTCTGCCGCTGGCGTTGCTGAGCCTGAACGGCCTCGTCGTCGAAGTGGCCGGCAAACCGGTGACGCTGCCGCTGGACGCCGTGCGCAGTTGCGTCCGGCTCACCCCCGAACAGGCGGCCGGGGCCGCGGCCGGTCGGCGTCTGGCGCACGACGGCCGGGCGGTGCCGTTCCTGCCGCTGGCGCACGTGCTGCACACCGCGACCACGGGCCCGGACTCGCCCGCGGCGGGGGTGGCGGCCCTCGTGCACGCGGACGGGGTGCTGGCCGCGATCGGCGTCGACCGGCTCGCCGGAACGTCCACTCTGGTCGCCCGTCCGCTGCCCGACCTGGCCCCGGCCGCACCGTTGATCGGCGGCGTGTCGATGGACCTGGACGGCAACCCGCGCCTGGTGATGGACGCCCACGGCCTGGTCGCGGAGGCGTTGCGGGGCACCGGCACGGCGGCCGCCGGGATACCCGAGCCGGCGGAGCGGCTGCCGATCCTGGTCGTCGACGACTCGCTGACCACCCGGATGCTCGAGCGCAGCATCCTCGAGTCGGCCGGCTACGAGGTCGACCTGGCCGCGTCGGGCGAGGAAGGCCTGCAGAAGGCCCGGGCCCGGCGGTACGGGCTGTTCCTCACCGACATCGACATGCCCGGCATCGACGGGTTCACCTTCGTCGCCCGGACGCGGGCCGACCCGGACCTGGCGGTGGTGCCGGCCATCCTGGTGAGCTCGCGGGCCGCCGCCGCGGACCGGGAACGCGGCGCGGCCGTGGGCGCCGGGCGCGTACGTGGTCAAGGGCGAGTTCGACCAGGAGGAACTGCTCGCGCACATCCGCCGGCTGATGAGGGAGGCCCGGCATGATCCGTGTCCTCGTGGTCGAGGATTCGGCCACCATGCGTCACCACCTCCGGCAGTCGCTGGCCGTCGACCCGGAGCTGACCGTGGTCGGCGAGGCCGCCGACGGCGGGGCCGCGGTCGAGATGTGCCGGCCGGCTGCGCCCGGACGTGATCACCATGGACATGATGCTGCCGACGATGAGCGGGCTGGTCGCCACCGAGCACATCATGGCCGACTGCCCGACACCGATCCTGGTGGTCAGTCCTCGGCCGACGCGGCAGGAGCTGTTCAGCACGTACAACGCGCTCGCCGCCGGCGCGGTGGACGTGCTGGAGAAGCCGCGCGGGGACGCCGCCGACGCCGGCTGGGAACGGCGGCTGTGCTCGGCCGTACGCATGGTGTCGCGCATCCGCGTCATCACCCATCCCGCGCGCCCGGCTCGCCGGGCGCGTGATGACCCCCTGCCGTGGCGATCGCGCCGCCGGTCGCCGATTCCGGCGCGGATCGGCGTGGTCGCGGTCGGCGCGTCCACCGGCGGCCCGGGCGCGCTCACCGAGCTGCTGCGGGCGCTGCCGATCCGCTATCGCACGCCGGTGCTGTGCGTGCAGCACCTCGCGGCGAGCGAGCCGTTCGCGGTGGCGTTCTCCGACTGGCTGGCCGTCGCAGACCGGCCGCGGCGTCGCCTACGCGGTGGACGGCACGCCGGTCGCGGAGCCGGCCGGCCGGGTCGTGCTGGCGCCGCCGGACCGGCACCTTACGTCCGCGACGGCCGGCTGCGGCTCAGCGACGGCCCGCCCCGGCACTCCTGCCGGCCGGCGGTCGACGTGCTGTTCGAGTCGGTCGCCGCTGGAGTACGGCGCGGCCGCGGCCGGGGTGCCTGCTCACCGGCATGGGCCGCGACGGCGCGGAAGGGCTGCTGCGGATGCGGTCGCGCGGCGCGGTCACGTTCGCCCAGGACGAGGCGAGCTGCGTGGTGTACGGGATGCCCCGCGAGGCGGCCCTGCTGGGCGCGGCCGGGCACGTCATGCCGCCCGGCCGGATCGCCGCCCGGCTGGCCGAACTGGTGGCCGTGGACGGGGCACGGCGATGACGGCCACCGACCCTGCGTCCTGATCGTGGACGACAGCCTGACCGTGCGGATGGACCTGCACGAAGCGTTCGAGGCGCGACGGTTTCACCTCGATCCTGGCCGCCTCGGGTGAGGAGGCGCAGGCGGCGTTCCGGGACGGCGGGTTCGACGCGGCCGTGCTCGACGTGCTGCTGCCCGACGCCGACGGGGTCGAGCTGCTGCGCGAGCTGCGGGCCCTGCCCGGCCGTGGACAGGTGGTGACCGTGCTGCTGTCCAGCGAGGCCGAGGTCGCCGACCGGCTGCTCGGGCTGCGCACCGGCGCCGACGAGTACGTCGGTAAGCCGTACGACGCCGGGTACGTCGTGGCCCGGACGCGGCAGCTGCTGGGCGACGTCCGAGCTCCCGCCGACACCGGCCCGATCGTGCTGGTGATCGACGACAGCGTGACGTTCCGGGAGCAGTTGCGCGACGTGCTGGAACCCGAGGGCTACACCGTGCTGACCGCGGCATCGGGCGAGGAAGGACTGCGGACCGCCGCCGACCGGCGGCCGCAGGCGGTCATTGTGGACGGTGTGATGCCGGGCCTCGACGGTGCCACCGTGATCCGCCGGATCCGGCTCGACCCGGCGCTGCGCGACACGCCCTGCCTGCTGATGACGGCCGCCGACGACTACGCCACCGAGGTGCAGATGCTCGAGGCCGGCGCCGACGGCTTCCTGCGCAAGCAGCAGGACCTGGCCGTGGTGCTGGCGAAGCTGGCCGCGGTGCTGCGGCAGAGCGCAGCAGCCGTTGCCCATCGGAGCCACCGGCAGCCTGCACGGTCCGAGCAAGGTGCTGGCGCTGTCCCCGGACCGGGACCGGGACCGGTTGCCGGGGCTGGCCGACGCGCTGCGCGAGGACGGGTACGACGTGGTCGTGGCGGCCGGCGCCGCCGACGCGCTGCAACTGCTGGCCACCCAGCCCGTCGACTGCATCGTGCTCGGGCTCGGCACCGCCGGCGACGACGGCCGCGACGAGTGCCGCCGGATCAAGGACGTGCCGCAGATCGGCGACACCCCGCTGGTGATGACCGGCGAACACGACGACGACATGCTGGCCTGCCTGGCCGCCGGGGCCGACGACTACGTCCGCTGGTCGGAGGGGTCGGAAGCGCTGCGGGCGCACGTACGGACGCAGATCCGCCGTAAGCAGTCGCACGACGAGAGCCGGCGCATCCGCGAGGAGCTGATGCGGCGGGAACTGGCGGCGGCCGAGGAACGGGCCGCGCGGCAGCTGGCCGAGACGCGGGCGGCGCTGGTCGAGGAGCTGGAGTGGCGCAACCGGGAGCTGGAGGCGTTCAGCGGTTCGGTGTCCCATGACCTGCGGGGGCCGCTGCAGATCATCGCCAGCTTCGCCGAGGCCGTGCTCGAGGAGGAAGATCTGGCCCAGCAGGTCCGGCACCGGGTCGAGCGGATCGAGGCGGCGGCGGGGCGCATGGCCGATCTGGTCGAGTCGCTGCTGATCCTGGCCCGGGCCAGCCGGGGCGAGCTGCGCCGGCAGCAGTTCGACCTGACCGCCATCACCTGGCAGGTGATCGGCGAGGTGGAAGCCCGCGAGCCGGGCCGCACGGTGAGCTTCACCGTCCATCCGGGAATGACCGTGGACGCCGACGAGGGCCTGGTCCGGGTGATCCTGGAGAACCTGATCAACAACGCGGCGAAGTTCACCCGCAAGGTCGAGTGTCCGGCGGTCGAGGTCGGCGCCGAGTCCGGCCGGTTCTTCGTGCGCGACAACGGCGCCGGGTTCCCCGCGGGTCAGGCCGGGCAGTTGTTCCGGCCGTTCGCCCGGCTGCACAGCGCCGACGACTTCCCGGGTACCGGCATCGGGCTGACCACCGTGCATCGGGCGGTCGAGCGGCACGGCGGCGAGATCTGGGCCGCGGGCGAGGACGGGCGGGGTGCGACGTTCTGGTTCACCCTCCCGCCCGCCCGCGGCAACGGCCGCGGCTAGATCCCGAACCAGGGACGGCAGGGGCCCAGGCCGGTGACGGTCACCTCCGGGCCGTACCGCCAGTTCGCCGCCGTCAGCCGCAGGTGCTGCAGCGGCGCCACTCCGCCGGTCTCGCGCACCAGGCCGACGCCGTTGTCGGCGTAACCGACGCGCCGGGACACGCCCAGCGACGCCAGGTTGGTGGTGACCGCGCTGGAGATCGCGGCGACCGCGCCCAGGTGGTCGAAGGCCAGGCCCAGGACGGCGATCCGCATGGCCACCCCGATCCCGCGCGCGCGCCGGCGGCGCCAGCCACGACGCCGAGTCGACGGTGCGCAGGTCCGGGAAGTCGGAGCCCTCGAGGGTCTGCACGCCGACCAGCGCGCCGTCGTGCTCGACGGCCAGGTGCAGCACCCAGTCCGCCGGCGACCAGGTGCCCAGCGCCCGCCAGTAGCCCTGACAGAACAGCCGCCGTTCGTTGGCCGCGCCGGACAACTCCGGGAACAACTCCAGCCGTGGGTCGTGTCCGACGTCGCCGGGCAGGATCGCGGCCAGGTGCGGCAGGTCGTCCTCCCGGACCGGTCGCAGCCGCACGTCGCGGCAGGTCAGCCGGAGAGCGAAGAGCGGCCAGTCCATCACCGGACCCGGGCCCGCAGGAACGTCCCGATCCGCTCCGTCGCGTCGGCCGCCTCCGGAGTGCCGAGCGTCAGCTGGAAGACGTGCGGCAGGCCCTCGCCGACCTCCAGGTGGACATCGACTCCGGCCGCGGCGGCCGCGGCGGCCAGGCGTTCGGCATCGCTGAGCAGGAGGTCGGCCGTCCCGACCTGGATGAGCAGCGGCGGAAGACCGGACAGCGAGGCGAACAGCGGCGACGCGAGCGGCGTGCGGGGATCCGCCCCCGCCAGGTAGTCCGAGGCCAGCTGCCGGAGCAGGGCGGGCGTGGAGATCGGATCCTGGCCGGCGCGCTCGGTCATGGATGCGCCCGAGCTGGTCAGATCCACGGTCGGAGACATCAGGACGGCGGCCGCCGGCAACGCGTCGCCGGCATCCCGCGTCGCCACGAGCAGAGCCATGGCGAGGCCTCCGCCGGCCGAGTCGCCGGCCACCGCGATGGATCCCGCGCCCAGCCCCTGGTCCGTGCGCAGCCACCGCCACACGGCCCGGACGTCGTCGACGGCGGCCGGGAAAGGGTGCTCGGGGGCCAGGCGGTACTCCGGGAACAGCACGCGCATGCCGCCGGCCCGGCCCAGTCTCGCGGCCAGTTCACCGTCGCTGCGGAGCGACCCGAGCTGGTAACCGCCACCGTGCAGGAAGATCAGCACCCGGCCGGGGTCCGCCCCGGGGGCGCCGAGCCAGTGGGCCGGCACCCCGCCGGCGGACACCTCGGTCACCACCACGTCGCCGGGCACCGGATGAATCAGGCCGGCGGGTGCGAACGAAGCCCGGGTCTCGCTCACCGTCAGGGGCGCCAGGCCGGCGGCGGCCCGCTGCCGATCCCGCAGGGCCTCCATCACCGCCTGCATCGCCACGCTGGGCATCATCGCATCTCCTGCCTGTGGCCGCGTCGCCGTTACCGGACGGCCGCCGCGGCCGGAAGCACTTCGCTGAGCCGGCCGGTGGTGACGTCGTAGATGAATCCCCGGACCGGAACCTCGGCGGAGATCCAGGGGTGTGATCTGGCCTTCTGGACCTGCTCCCGGGTGTTCTGCTCGACATCGGTGAAGTCGTAGAACCGGGCCGGCGCGATCGGCGCGGATCCGGTGTCCGCGCGGAGACGCTCCGCCAGCTCGCTGCCCGCGAATTTGGTCATCCCGCAGTCGTTGTGATTGATGATCATGATCTCCCGGGTGCCCAGAACCCTGGTGGAAACGACCAGGGACCGGACGGAGTCGTCATCGATCACGGTGCCGACATTCCTGATCATGTCGACGTCGCCGTCGGCCAGGCCGAGCATCCGCACGATGTCGGTCAGCCGCGGATCGGCGCAGGTGACAATGGCGATGCGAGGCGCCGGCGGCTTCCCGCGGCTCGCGTCGAAGTCGCGGGCGATGGTGGCATTGGCGCTCAGCGCCTCGTCGATGATGCTCAAAGTCCTTGTCCTCCTACCTTCGGCGACCGGTCGTACACGCCCACCATCACACTCCGGTCGAGCCGTCGCGCCCGGGGAAGACCCTGGTCGGTGCCCGGATCCGAACCCTGGTGTGGCGCCTGGGCCGGCGGCCGGCGCCCGGAGGTGACCCCGCGACGGGAATCGTCCGGGGGACAACCTCTCAGGTCGGCGCCGCCGGAACCGATGACGGCGGGCATGGCAGACATCCACGAGGTCATCGACGCCCGGGCGGTGACCACGCTGTTCCAGCCGTTGGTCGAGATCAGCAGCCGGCGGGTCGTCGGATACGAGGCGCTCAGCCGGGGGCCGGCGGGCACGCCCTGGACACAGCCGCTGCAGCTGTTCGCGGCCGCCCGCGCCGTCGGACGGGACAGTGAGCTCGACTGGGTGTGCCGGGCCGCCGCCTACCGGGCGGCGCTGGCCGCGGACCTCGACCCGGGCACCGCGCTGTTCGTGAACATGGAGCCGACGGCCTGGCGGTCGCGGTGCCCGGAGGACCTGGCGCCGATCGTCGAGAAGGCTCGGGACCAGCTGCGGGTGGTCACCGAGATGACCGAGCGGGCCATCGCCGCCGACCCGTCGGCGCTGCTGTCGGCCACCGCCAGCTGCCGGGCGGCGGGCTGGGGAGTGGCTCTGGACGACGTCGGGGCCGATCCGATGTCGCTCGCCCTGATGCCGTTCGTGCACCCGGATGTCGTGAAGCTGGACATGCAGCTGCTGCGGGCGCCGGACGACCCGTACACCGCCCGGGTGGTCGCGGCGGTCTCCGCGTTCGCCGAGAGCACCGGCGCGATCGTGCTGGCCGAAGGTGTCGAGACCCCGGAGAACCTGGCCGTCGCCATGACCATGGGCGCGACCGTGGGCCAGGGCTGGCACTTCGGCCGGCCGGCGGCGCTGACCGCCGTGCCGCACGGCACCGCGCCGCTGCCCCTGCTGCCGGTCGCGCCGGCCGGACCGGTCGGTACGCCGTTCCAGATCGTCAGCTCCCGCCGCACCGTGGGCGTGGCCCGCAAGTCGGAGCTGCTGCCGATGAGCCGGCACCTCGAAGCGCTGGCCGGCGAGGGTCACCAGCCGCCGGTGCTGATCGCCTGCTTCCAGGACGGCCGGCACTTCACCGGCGACACCGCCCGCCGGTTCGCCCGTACGGCCGGACGGAGCCCGATGGTCGCGGCGCTCGGCGCCGGGCTGAGCGCGGAGCCCGCGCCGGGTGTCCGGGGCGCCTCGTTGTCCGGCGACGACCCGCTGCGCGGCGAATGGAACGTGCTGGTCGTCGGCCCGCACACGGCGGCCGCGCTGGTCGCCCGCGACCTCGGCGACGACGGCCCGGAGAGGGACCGCCGGTTCGCCTTCGCCGTCACCCACAACCGCGACCTGGTCGTCGAGGCCGCCCGTTCGCTGCTACGGTGCCTCGCCCCGGCGCGAGGCGCCGACGTGGAGATGCTGGCCGCCGCCTGACCGAACGGCGCCGGCCGGGACGTTTCCGGCCTGCCGTGCCGCTATCGGCCCGAGCTGGAGGCGCATTCGGAGGCGCGCGATGTGGAACGACGTGTGACCGCCCCGGAAACGGTTCCGATGACGACGCTCCGCTGAAAGATCTTGACGGTGGGTTTCCGGCGGCCGGCTGTCTCTGATGCGATGCTGGGGAGGATTCCGATCGGTTCCGCTGGGAGGACGCCGATGTTGCCGCTGAACGCCTCGAACCTGCCGAACCTGCCGGACGCGTTGCCCGCGCCGTCGTACGACCGGTCCGCGCTGCGCACCGGCATCGTGCACTTCGGCGTCGGCGGGTTCCACCGTGCGCACGAGGCGATGTACGTCGACCGCCTGATGTCCGCCGGCGAGGCCTGGGACTGGGCCATCTGCGGCGTCGGCGTGATGCCCGCGGACCGGCGCATGCAGCAGGTCATGGACGCCCAGGACGGCCTGTACACGCTGGTCGTCAAGTCACCGGACGGCTCGCTCGAGCCCCGCGTCATCGGATCGATCACCGAATACCTGTACGCGCCGGACGACCCCGAGGCCGTCGTGGCGAAGATGGCGTCCCCGGAGATCCGGATCGTGTCGCTGACCGTCACCGAGGGCGGCTACAACATCAACGCGGTCACCGGCGAGTTCGTCACCGACAACCCCGACGTCCAGCACGACTTGCAGCCGGGCGCCGCGCCGAGGACCACGTTCGGCCTGATCACCGCGGCGCTGGCCCGCCGGCGGGAGCGTGGCGTTCCGCCGTTCACGATCATGAGCTGCGACAACATCCAGGGCAACGGGCACGCCGCCCGGCGCAGCTTCGTCGCCTTCGCCCTGTTGCGCGACCCTGAGCTGGGCAAGTGGATCGACGAGACGGTCGAATTCCCGAACAGCATGGTCGATCGGATCACGCCTGTCACCACCGACGACGACCGGGCCGAGGTCCGGTCCCGGTTCGGCGTCGAGGACGCCTGGCCGGTCGTCTGCGAGCCGTTCACCCAGTGGGTGCTCGAGGACGCGTTCAACTCCGGCCGGCCGCCGTTCGAGGACGCCGGGGTGCAGGTCGTCGCGGACGTCGAGCCGTACGAGCTGATGAAACTGCGGCTGCTCAACGCCTCCCATCAGGCCCTGTGCTACTTCGGTTACCTCGCCGGTTACCGGCTGGTGCACGACGTCGCCCAGGACCCGCTGTTCGCCCGGTTCCTGCTCGCGTACATGGACCGCGAGGCCACCCCGACCCTGGAACCGGTTCCGGGCATCGACCTCGACGCGTACCGGCATCAGCTCATCGAGCGTTTCTCCAACGCCCAGGTCAAGGACACCGTGGCCCGGCTGTGCGCGGAGAGCTCGGACCGGATTCCGAAGTGGCTGCTCCCGGTCATCCGGTACAACCTGGACACCGGCGGTGAGATCGACCGCTCGGTCGCGGTGGTCGCCTCCTGGGCCCGGTACGCCGAGGGCGTCGACGAGCAGGGACGGCCCATCGAGGTGGTCGACCGGCTGAGGGACACGCTGGTGGCGGCGGCCCGGCGGCAGAAGGACGATCCCCTCGCCTTCATCGCCGACCGCGACCTGTTCGGCGACCTGATCGACAACGACCGGTTCGTGACTACCTACCGGACGATGCTGGCGTCCCTGCACTCGAAGGGGGCGCGGGCGACGCTGGAGGCGCTGGCCGGCGCCTGAGCAGCGCCGCCGCAGTCCCGCCGGCGAGCACCTGGCAGGCCGCGACGGCCAGCAGCAGCCCGGCGATCCCGATCGGCGTCGCCAGCCCGGCCAGGGCGGCACCCGCGGCGGCCGCGGTCACCTTCATCCCGGCGCCGATGGTGAAGATCTGCGTCCGTACGGCCGGGGGAGCCTCGCGGTCCCGGACCGTGAACAGCGCCGTGGTCAGCGGCCCGAACAGCGACCCGGCCAGGGCGAACAACAGCAGTTGCAGCCACCGCGGCCCGACCAGGGGCAGCAGCGCGAACGGGACCGCCATCAGCAGCAGGCACCCGGCCACCACGACTTCGGGGCGCCACCGGCGGATCGGGTGCGGGGTGTAGGCCAGCGCGCCGAGCAGGTTGCCGACCGCCCCCGCGGACAGCGCGATGCCGGTCAGCGCGGCGTCGTGCGCCCGCACGGCGAGCAGCGCGGCCACGATGGGCAGGGCGCCGGAGCCGAGCTGGCCGATGGCCGTGCCGGCGGTGACCGAGGCCAGGGCCGGCCGCCGCCACATCACCGGGATCGCGGCCGTCAGCGGCGTGCGTTCGGCCGGCTCCCGGGCCCGTACCGGCAGGGTGGCGACCAGCAGCGCGGACAGCACGCAGCAGCCGGCCAGGGCGGCCGCCGACCAGGTGGCCCCGGCGGCCGCCGCCAGCAGTGCGGCCAGTGCCGGCCCGGCGATGCCGGCCGCGCCGTACGAGGCGGCGTCCAGCCCGAACGCGCGCTCCCGGTTGTCCCCCGCCAGCTCACCCAGCAGGCTGGTCAGCCCGCCCAGCAGCAGCGGCGCGAGACAACCGGCGAGCGCCGCGGCCAGAAACGCCGTCGCGGGGGCCGGCCCGACCAGGGCGGCGGCGGCCAGCATCCCCGCGCCGTACCCGGCGAAGCAGGCGATGTAGAGCGGGCGCGGGCGGCGGACCCGGTCGGCCACGGCGCCGATCAGCGGGGCCACGGCCACATGCGGGACCATCAGGGTGGCCACCAGCAGACCGCCGTACCCGGCGCCGCGGCCGTGTTCGAGCGCGGCCAGCAGCAGCGCCACGCGGCTGCCCTCGTCGGCGAGTCGCGCCAGCGCGGCGGCGGTCGCGTACCGCGCGAGAGCAGCCATCGCCGCTTCCCTACCCGGCCGGCGATGTCGCACACGTTGCCGCCCATTTTCCGCGGCCGCCGGCCGGGCTCCTCGTCGTCACCGCTCACATCGACCGCCACGCCGGCCATCGTCCGATCCGGTCAGTGCCCGGCGATGCGGCCCTCGCGAGGCCGCATCATCCGGCTGCGCCCGCGTCCGCGACACCATGGTCTGGACCAGTTGATCACCGAGTTCGGCGAATCCACCGGCGAGGGCTGGCCTCAGGTCGGTGAGCTCGCGCTCGCGTTCGTGCTGTCGGCGCTGATCGGCTGGAACGCGAACTCCGGCAGAAGAGCGCGGCGCTGCGCACGCACACGCTGGCCGGGTTCGGGTCACCCTCACCCTCGCCTGATCACCGATCCGCCGGCCGGCGGAACGCGTCATCGTCCCGTAGCGGGAACGGCTGGCTCGCGAAGTGCCGGCCCAGCCCTCACGTCCGACGCCGGAGTACTGACCAGGGCCTGGCGTCACGCTCCGTTGGGCCGTCCCATGTTTTAGCTACCTAACTATAAGCCAGTCCGAAAAGGAGCTTTTCTTTCCACAAGGTCTTGACGGGACGGGCCGACGCGAGTTTCCTTCTCGTAACAGGATTGAGACAATGTTGACATAATCTCCGTCGGAGGGCGTCCGCCATGCCTGCTCGTGCGAAGCCGTGTATCAGGTCGGCCGGTGATGCTCCCGGCAAGTCCGGCTTTCGATCGGAGCCCTGCTGTCTGCGGATGAGTGACGGCCCTCCGAAGAGATGAGCGCGGTACTGACCGCGCCCCATCGGCTCTCGCGCGCTCCGGACGACAGATCCGGGGAATCAGTGCTGTGGCTGTCACCTCTTCTGGCGGTACGTTCCCGGGCCGATCTGTGCACACCAGTACATGCGCACCCCCCTGCCAAAACTCCTGAAGTTCAATTCCAGTCACATTCAACCCCCCTGACGAATGGCCCTGACATGAAAACGAAAAGGCATCTCCTCGCGGGCGGGGCGACCCTCGTCCTCGCCCTCGCGGGCCTGTCCATCGTGCAGTTGCCGGCGAACGCCGCCGATCTGCCTTCTGCAGCCACCGTTTTGCAGAACTGGAACAACGCCTTCCTGATCAGGAACGGCACCGGGTCCTACGGTGGGTACGGCACCGCCGGGACGTACTACACCGACCACCTCAAGAGCCAGAACACCGAGCGGGCCGGCACCTGGGTCGCGGCATACGACGTGGCCGTGGCCGAGGACGACTACCTGCGCACGCGTTCGGCGGACAGCCTGGCGTTGGTCAACGACCTGGTCACCACCCAGCTGAAGGACGACGGCACGACCTGGGCCTCGTGGGACGGCTGGAACGATGACGTCGCCTGGATGCTCAATACGACCCTGCGCGGATATCAGATCACCGGCAACCCGTTGTGGCTGAGTGTGGCGAAGACCCAGTGGGATGCCGTTTACAGCCGGGGCTGGGACAGCGCCGGCGGCGGCGGCATCTGGGAGAACATGCAGCCGCAGTACAGCAAGTGCGTGCTGAGCAACGACTCGCTCGTCTTCAGCGCTGTCACCCTGTACAAGATCACCGGTGACTCCTCCTACCTGACCAAGGCCGTCCAGATCTACAAGTGGGTGAAGGACACGCTGGTCGAGTCCAATGGCAAGGTCAACGAGTGCCTCGCCTTCCCGAACGGCGCCACCGGCAGCGGAGCGTTCGTGCAGAAGTCCGACAACGCCTACAACGCCGGCCTGGTCATCGAGGCCGGCGACGCCATCTACCGGGCTAACGGCGACAACGGGTACGCCGCTGACGCACAGCGGACGGCGAGCTACTTCATGTCCGCCCACCCGATCGTGGCCGACGGCGGCGGGCGTGGCACGAACTTTCAGTACTGGCTGTTCAAGGGCATGAAAGACCTGTGCGTCGACATCGGAACGTGCGCCGACTATCAGTCCTACATGACGAAGAACGCCGCCCAGGCCTGGAGCGAGCGCAACAGCCTCGGCCTCACCTGGAACGACTGGCTGCAGCCGACCAACGAATCCAACCCGGACGCGTTCGAGATGATGGGAATGGTAGGCCTGTTCGAGGACCTGGAAACCAATACCACCACCCCCGGCCCCATCCCCGCCCCTCCCATCCCATCCCCCGCCCCCGTTGGCACCGGCCCGGTGAGGTCCGGGTTCGCGGACAAGTGCCTGGACGTCAGAGCAGGTAGTACCGATAACGGCGCCGCGGTGCAGCTGTACGACTGCAACAACACCGCGGGGCAGAACTGGACGCCGTCGGCCAACAGCACTCTGCGGGTTTTAGGCAAGTGCCTCGACGCCACCGCCAACGGCACCGGCAACGGCACCCTCCTGGAAATCTGGGACTGCAACGGCGGTGCGAACCAGGAGTGGGTGTCGGTCAACGGCGGATACAAGAACCCGTCCTCCGGACGCTGCATTGACGACCCCGGCTTTTTCACCACCAACGGCACGCAGCTCGAACTCTGGGACTGCAACGGCGGCGGTAATCAGGTGTGGTGGTAACCGGCCAGTAGTCTCGGCCATCCTGCGGTAGTCCGGCCCCGGCACTGAGCGAACCTCGGCGTCGGGGCCGGTGGCCTGTGGTCGCAGGCCTCAAGGCGAGCTTCCATACCGATGATCATAGTCGGACGGGCCTGCGTCACGGATGGATGGAACCTGGTGACGAACATGGAGTCTCGTTCTCGTGCGGGTGACGGCGAGCTACCTCCGATGGAACCTCTGCCGGCCGATGCTGAAATCAGCTCTCCCAAGCCCGCGTGCCATTGCCGGGCAACCCGGACACGACTACGCGGCCTTTGAACGCTGTCTTTGCTATCAGATAGCGACCCAGATCGTGCCGCTGATGACAGAAAGCGGCTGGACCGGGTGCCATTAACCGACACAGCGTTACACCCTATGGCACCTGATTCCGAGCACATGGGACATCGAGGCGACTCCGTACGGCGGGATCTTCGCGATGCACCGGTGCGTACGGCCCCCAGCCCCGCATCGCGACGGGTGGCCGGCGACGACCTCGGCCGCGTGCTCACCGGCCGCGGCGAACGACACCTGCGGGTGCTCGCTGCGGACCGCGCCCGGCCAGGTCCGGACCAGCTCGGTCAGGCGGCCCATCCAGCGGCTGGCCGAATGCATGATCACCACGTCGCCGGGCGCCACCCCGAGCGCGCGCAGATCCGCGGTGATCGACGCTGTGGTGGCGGGGCGAGGCATGACGCGGATGCTAGCTGGGTTCCGCCGATCGAGCCTCCGGATATGCCGGCGCGGCGATCGCGGACCGGCCGTTCGCACCGGCGTACCGGGCCGGGCCGGCGTCGTAGATTGGGGTCATGGCGACTCACGAGGTGTTCAACCAGCCGCCGCCCCTGGCCGGTTACGACGTCGCGGCCGACCCGGCGCTGCTGGAAGCCCTCGATCGGGAAGGCGGCGGCTGGGCCGCGGACGATCTGCACCGGCTGGGCCGGCTGGCCGGGTCGCCGGGGGCGCAGACGTGGGGCGACGACGCCAACCGCTACCCGCCGCGGCTTCTCACCCATGACCGGTACGGCCACCGGCACGACGAGGTCGAGTTCCACCCGGCCTGGCACGAGCTGATGCGTGTGGCCGTCGGCGAAGGGCTGGCGGCCGCGCCGTGGGCCGCCGACCGGCCGGGAACGCACGTCGCTCGCGGCGCCGGGCTGTTCGTCTGGAACCAGGTCGAGGCCGGCCACAGCTGCCCCGTCACCATGACGTACGCGGTGGTTCCGGCGCTGCGTCACACCCCTTCGCTGGCCGCCGCGTACGAGCCGGGCCTGACCAGCCGGGCGTACGACCCGGGGCTGCGCCCGCCGGACGGCAAGCGCGGCCTGCTCGCCGGCATGGGCATGACGGAGAAGCAGGGCGGCACGGACGTCCGGGCCAACACCACCACCGCCGCCCCGGCCGGCGACGGCACCTACCGGCTGCGGGGTCACAAGTGGTTCACCAGCGCCCCGATGTGCGACCTGTTCCTGGTGCTGGCCCAGGCGCCGGCCGGCCTGTCGTGTCTTCTCGTGCCCCGGGTGTTGCCGGACGGCACGCGCAACGCGTTCTTCCTCCAGCGCCTCAAGGACAAGCTCGGCAACCGCAGCAACGCCAGTTCCGAACTGGAATTCGACGACACCGTCGCCTGGCTGGTCGGCGAGGAGGGCCGGGGCCTGCGGACCATCTTCGAGATGGTGGCGATGACCCGCGTGGACTGCGTGATCGGCTCGGCCTCCGGCATGCGGGCCGCGCTCAACCAGGCCATCCACCACACCCGGCACCGGCACGTGCCCGGCGGCGCCCTGGCCGATCAGCCGCTGATGCGCGCCGTGCTGGCCGATCTGGCGGTGGAGACCGAGGCCGCCACCGCGCTGGCCCTGCGGCTGGCCGGCGCGGTCGACCGGCGCGAGACGGCCTTCCTGCGTCTGGGCACGGCGGTGGGCAAGTACTGGGTGTGCAAGCGGCAGCCGGCCGTCGTCGGTGAGGCGCTGGAGTGCCTGGGCGGCAACGGGTACGTGGAGGACTCCGGCCTGCCCCGGCTCTATCGGGACGCGCCGCTGAACTCGATCTGGGAGGGCTCCGGGAGCGTGCAGGCGCTGGACGTGCTGCGGGCGTTGCGCCGCGAGCCCGGCTGCCTCGACGCGTTCCTGGCCGAGGTCGGCGAGGCGGCGGGCGCGGACCGCCGGCTGGACGCGGCGGTCACCGCGCTCAAGGAGGACCTGACCGGGGGCGGCGACGCCGAGGGGCAGGCCCGGCGGCTGGTCGAGCGGATGGCGGTGGTGCTGCAGGGGTCGCTGATGCTGCGGTACGCGCCCGGGGTGGTGGCCGACGCGTACTGCGCGACCCGGCTCGGCGGCGACTGGGGCTGGACCTTCGGCGCGTTGCCGGCCGGCCTGGACACCGCCGCCCTGGTCGCGCGGGCCGCCCCCGGTAGCTTTTCGTCACCGCCCGGCCGATTCTTTCGGGTCGTCGTTAAGGTCCCGGCGTGGACTTCCGGCGGCTGTGGGCGGCGTACGGGTCAGCGAGTTCGGCACCGCGCTCGGGCACGGCGGCTGCCCTGATCGCCGACACTGGTGCTGCACGCCGGCCGGTGCTGCGGTGTCCGCTGCTGCCCGCGGACTCGTCAGCTACTGGCCGAGAACGTCATCGGCGGTCCCGGCCGGCCCGTGGATCGAGTTCCGGCGCAACGGCCGGCCTGATGATCGGCGCCGCCTGGCCCGGTCCGCGGCGCCGGGCCGGCGTGGACGCGGCGATCGTTGCCCGGCCGGATTGACCTGTGCAGCTCTGCGGGGTCGCGGTCGCCAGGCGGCCCGGCCGATCGTCTTCACCGCGGCGTCCGGGACGCACCTGAAAGCGCTGGCCCGCCCGCATCCCACCCGCGCCGCGGCCAACGCCCGGTTCGAGGCGGCGTTCTGGACGGTCAACACCATCGGGCCGCCGCTCGACGGCGTACTGTCTCGTGGTTGGGCGGCGACGGCGCGCTGCCCGTCGACGCGGTGACGTTCCTGCTCTCGGCGGTGGGCGTACGGTCGCTGCGGTCGCCCGAACCGTCACCGCGCCGGGCGCCGCCGGACCGTCGCGGCGGTCCGATTTCACCGCGGGCTGGCGCTACATCCTTCGGCACCGGGGCTCGAGCGCTGTATGGGAACTCGCTCTGCTCGGCGCCGGCATCATGGCGTCTTCGCCGCTGCTGACCGTGCTGATGCTGCGGGAGCTGTCGTTCCCGCCGTGGCAGTACGGCCTGGCGCTGGGGGTGCCGTGCGCCGGCGGCGTCGCCGGGGAGGTGTGGGTGCGCCGGGTGCGGCGGCGACGGGGGCAGCGGTTCGCCCTGCTGGCGTCGGGCCTGAGCCGGGCGGTGTGGCTGCTGCCGCTGCCGTTCGTCCCGCACGGCCCGGCCGGGCTGGGCGTGGTGATCGCCGCGGCGTCGCTGCTGCTGTTGAGCGCCGGTGCGTCCGACCCGACGTTCGCCATGTACCGCATGGAGGCGTGGAGAACGACCACCTGTACCGGGTGATCGCGGCCTGGTCGGTCAGCTCCCGCATCGCCCAGCCGGTCGGCATCGCCATCGGCGGCGGCCTGGCCGGCTGGCCGGCACCCGATCGCCCTTGGCGTGGCGGCGCTGGCCGTGGCGGCGAGCATCCCCCTGCTGCCTTGGCGGATGCCGGCCGGCGTTCTGATCAGCTGACCGCCTCCACCGGGCGGGCGTCCGGACACGACCACGTCGCAGACGGCGCCGGTCCGGCGGAAGCCCGCCGGATCTTCGGCCGGACCCGCCCGGCTGTTGCTCGGCCAGGGTCCGGCCACGGGTCCGCGGCGCCGCACCCATGCCGAAATCGCGCCGGGTGCCCGACGGCAATTCAGCCGAGCTCCTTCCCCTTGCCAGCCCACCGTCGCTTCCCGCGGGCCATTCCGGAAGGATTTCGACCGGAATTTCGTGGTCACTGGAAGCGGCGCCGGCTGCCCCGTGAGCTCCACTGGTATCCATGCCGATCTGCGCATGAATTTAATGGAAGGCGCCGTTTACCAGGCCGAAACACGTGGTTACGCAACCGCATTGCGCCAAGGCCTACTTTCCAGCCCCGGTACGTGATCTCATCGATCGAAGAGAGCTCGCTGCGAGGGAGAGAACCGTGGCTGAACCAACTTTGTTGTCCCCGATCCAGAGCGGTGACCAGCTCAGACGGACCGTGGGTTTCTGGGGCCTGATGTTCGTCTCCCTCGGGTCGATCATCGGTTCCGGCTGGCTGCTGGGCGCGCTCACCGCCGTCACCGTGGCCGGGCCCGCCTCGCTGATCTCCTGGGTGCTCGCCGCGATCATGCTCAGCGTGCTGGCGCTGATCCACGCCGAGCTCGGCGGCGCCTACCCGGTGGCCGGCGGCACGGCCCGGTTCCCGTACTTCGCCTTCGGCACCCTGGCCGGCTTCACCGCCGGCTGGACCGCCTGGCTGCAGTCGGTGACCATCGCCCCGATCGAGGTCGAGGCGAGCATCTCGTATCTGGACAGCACCGCCTGGGCCAAGGCGCATTTCGAACTGCTGAACACCAACGGCACCCTGAACGGCCGTGGCCTGATCGTGGCGAGCCTCGCCATGCTGCTGTTCACGGTGATCAACCTGATGGGCGCGAAACTGCTGTCCGACAGCAACAGCGCGATGGTGATCTGGAAGACGGCGGTGCCGGTCGTCACCATCGTCGTGCTCATCACGCTGACCTTCCACATCCACAACTTCACCGGCGGTGGCGGCTTCGCCCCGTTCGGCGCGCACGGCATCTTCGCGGCGCTCCCGGCCGGTGTCGTCTTCGCGCTGCAGGGCTTCGAGCAGGCCGTCCAGATGGCGGGCGAGGCCAAGAACCCGGAACGCGACCTGTCCCGGGCGATCATCACGGCGATGGCGATCGGGGCGGCGCTCTACATCGCGTTGGAGATCTGCTTCGTCGGGGCGCTCAACCCGGCCAATCTGCTGCACGGCTGGGCCAACCCGATCGGCAAGGGCGACTACGGGCCGTACTACACCCTCGCCATCGCGGCCGGGGCCGGTTGGCTGGCCAAGGTCCTGCTCATCGATGCCGTCATCTCCCCGGCCGGGACCGGCCTGCTCTACGTGGGCACGACGGCCCGGCTGTCGTACGCGCTGGGCGAGGAAGAGGTGCTGCCGGACGCGCTGATCAAGATCAGCAAGCGGGGTGTGCCGGTCTACTCGATCATTCTCGCGTTCATCGTCGGTGAGCTGGCGTTCCTGCCGTTCCCGAGCTGGAGCTCGCTGGTCGGTCTGGTCACCGGCGCGACCGCGATCATGTACGCGTTCGCCCCGGTCGCGCTGGGGGCCCTGCAGAAGCGGGACGGCGACCGGCCCCGGCCGTACCGGATGCCGATACCGAAGGTCCTCACCCCGGCCGGCTTCGCGGCGGCCAACCTGATCATCTACTGGGGTGGCTTCGAAGCCATGTGGAAGCTGCTGGCCGCCATCTTCCTCGGCCGGGTGCTCTTCGAGATCATGCTGCGCCGCACCAAGGACCCGCGCCGGGCGGACATCGACTGGCGCGCGGCCTCGTGGATCTGGCCCTGGCTGGTCGGCCTGACGATCATCAGCCTGATCGGGCGTTACGGCACGGGCTCGCAGAAGCTGCTGCCGGAGTGGATCGACCTGGTCGTGGTCATCGCGTTCAGCCTGGTGATCTTCTACTACGCGGTCAGCCTGGCCATGGACTCCGCCACCATCAAGTCGACGGTCGAGGCGGAGAAGGCGCACGAGCTCGAGGAGCCCGACCTCAACGTGGCCGGCTGAGACCCGAACCCCCGGGACCAGGCACGCGGTCCGGTCCCGGGGGCGCAAGCCGGTGTTCGTCCCTGGATACCTAGCGCGGCGCTTCGACCTGCAGGTCGTGGTAATCGCCGATCGAGAGCACCACCGTTCCGCCCACCAGCAGCTGGTAATCCCACAGCTTGTGGTCGGGATCGAACGACTCGATCGACGCCTCGAACCGCCGGAACAGATCCTTCGCCGCCGGGGTCATCGGACCCGTGATCTCGATGGCGTCGCGCATTCCGCTCCACGGACGGACCTCGACCGCCGGCAACGCCGTGAACTCCGCCCGGCCACCGCTCAGCGGCCCTTCGCCGTCCGGCATGCGGACCCGGAACTCGTCCGCGCGATCGAGGTGCTCGGAAAGCAACGGCTGCCACTCGGCGTCGGGCAGGTGACCCAGATATGTCATCGACACGCGGGTCACGGTAGCAGTGAACGTCAAATTCGCCGCTCCCATGACGCGTCGAGAGGGACGGGATCCGGGCCGGTGTGGGTGGTGAGCCAGGACCAGGTGTCGGCGACGGTCTCGGCCAGCGGGCGGCAGTCGAGGCCGGTGGCCAGGGCCCGGGTGACGTCGGTGCGGACGAGGCCAGCCAGCTCGGGGGCCGGCGGGATCCAGCCCGGGAAGGCGGACCGGCGGTCGACGCCGGAGCGGGCGATCGTCTCCGGGTCGATCCAGACCGGGCGGGCGTCGCTGCCGGTCGCCGTGATCACCTCGGCGATCAGGTCGCCCACGGTGGCGTGACCCGGTAGGACGACCAGGTTGACCGGACCGGCGGCGTCCGCATCGAGAAGCCAGGCGACCAGGTCGCGGACGTCGATGTAGGCGTACGGCTGCTCGGGCGGCCCGGGTACGGGCATCGGGCCGCCCTGTTCCGCGCGGTGGAGCCAGCGCGGGAGCTGATTGCGGTCCTCCAGCGGGCCGAGGATCGCCCCGGCGCGGGCGAGCACGGCCCGGTCGCCGAACGCCTCCTGGACGGCGAGTTCGGCGCCGCGCTTGTCCGAGCCGTAGGTGGACGCCCCGGCGTCGACCGTGGCCGCGGTCTCGTCGACGCCGGACGGCACCGGCTGCGCGTAGACCGCGCGGCTGGACACGTAGCGATAGCTGCCGGCGCGGCCGGTCAGCGCGCGGCAGCTTTCCTGGACGACGCGCGGCGCGGCCGCCCAGGTGTCGACGACCATGTCCCACGTGCGGTCGTGCACGGCCGCGGCCAGGTCGCCGGTCCGCAGCCGGTCGGCCGTGAGGCGTTCCGCGGCCGGGTGGATCCACGGGCCCTGACCACGGTTGAGGGTGGTGACGGTCCAGCCACGCTTGACCGCGGAGCTGACCACCCACCGCCCGACGAAGCCGGTGCCGCCCAGCACCAGAAGCCGCACGCGCGGCCCTAGGCCCGCTGGCCGCCGGCGAGTTCGGCGATGCTCGCGGCCAGCTCCGCCTGGGTGATCGGGCCGGCCGCCGCCCGTACGGGCGTCCTGCATGGCCTTGGCCAGCTGGACCCGGCGCAGCACCTCCTTGATGTCGGCGCCGGTCATGCCGAGGCTGAGCCGGGACAGCTCGGCCAGGTCGAGGTCGTCGGCGAACATGGTGAAGCCGGGGCGCTCGTGCACCGCGATCAGGCCGCGGATCATCTTGCGGAAGATCTCGGCCCGGCTGGTCTCGTCGGGCTTGGGCACCGAGATCTTGATGTCGAAGCGGCCCGACCGGATCAGCGAGTCGTCGACCCGGTGCGGGAAGTTGGTGGTGGCCACCACGATCACGTTCGGGTTGGCCTCGATGAGGTCGTTCATCTCCTGCTTGAAGATGCCGGCCACGGCGTTGATGGCCTGGCTGGCCGCGTCCCCGCCGGAGTGGGTGTAGCTGATGATCGAGTCGAACTCGTCGAACAGCATCAGGGTCGGCACCCGGTAGCGGCGCGCGTCCCGGAAGATCTGCTTGATGTTGCGCTCGGAGCCGCCGAGCCACTTGTCCAGGATCTCGGGTGTGCGGATCTCGCGGAAGTCGGCGCCGATCTCGTTGGCCAGCGCGCGCGACAGCATGGTCTTGCCGGTGCCGGGCGGCCCGTACATGAGCATACCCTGCGGCCGGCGCGCCCCCCAGCGGGCCATCGCCTCCGGGTGCCGGAAGGACAGGGCGATCTGCCGCATCTCGGCGACCACGTCGGCCAGGCCGCCGACCTGGTCGAGCGTCACCGTCTGGGTGGTCGGGGCGGTCCGGGCGACGTGCTCGCGGGACACCACGTACGCCCGGCCGCGCAGGCTGTCGGGGCCGGCCACCTCCAGCACCGCCTGCAGGGTGAGCCCGACGAACGCCTTCAGGTGCTCCGGCTGCACGTCGTCGCGCGGCACCTCGGCCCGCAACCGGACCACGCTGCCGGTCTCGTCGTAGGTGACCGCGGCCTGCAGCCCCAGAGCGGCGTCGGACATCGTCGACGGCCCCCGGGACGCCGGCGAGCCGGGACCGGACGGTTTGTCCAGGCCGAGCCGCCGGTACGCGGCCGCGGCGGCCCCGCCGACCGTGTCGACGATCCGGGTGGCCACCGGGTCACCCTCCTCGATGCGCTTGTTGAGCAGCAGGCCGAGGGGGTCGTTGCCGAGCACCAGCCGGCGCATCCGCTCCGCCGACATCGGCTCGTCGGCGCTGCTGATCTCGGCGGTGAACACGTGCGCCGGACCGGCGGGCTGGTCGGCGCTGCGCACGGTCAGGCCGACCCGGGTGATCGGGGCCGGCCAAGCGCTGCGGTGCAGCAGCTCGACCGGGTTCACCCGGGCCGCGGCCAGGATCGTCGGCACGTCCACCAGCTCGACTGTCGCGCCCGCGTACTCGAACGTCTCGGCGCGCGACCGCGCACCGAACCCGGCATCCGACATGACCCGTACCGCCTCTCGAAGCACTGTCCCCCGGCATCCAGAGTGACACGCGGGTACGACATCCGCCGCGCTCGATGCTTAGACCGCGCCCGACGGGGAAGCCAGTGAACATCGGAGAAAAGTGAAGGCGAGGAGCTGCCGTGGTCAGGTTCGCCCGAGTGGTCGTGGCCGCAGTCGTGCTGGCCGTGGGCGGATGCACGATCGTCACCGAGGACGGCACGAGCCCGGCGCCCAGCGCGAGCAGCGGGGCGCCGGATTCCGGGAGCACCGTGACGAAGTCGCTCAAGGACGTCGAGCGGTTCTGGACGGCCGAGTTCGGCCGGATCAGCAACGGCAAGACGTTCCAGCCGGTGCAGGGCGGCTACCACCCGTACACCCAGACCAAACTGCCGCCGGCCTGCGGTGACGAGCAGCCGGCGTACCAACCCAACGCCTTCTACTGCCCGGACGGCGACTTCATCGCCTGGGACGCGCAGAACCTCATCCCCCAGCTGCAGCAGAACTTCGGCCCGCTGCTGATCGGGGTGGTGCTGGCCCACGAGTACGGGCACGCCATCCAGACCCGGCTCGGCATCACCGGCCAGCCGACCGTGGTCCTGGAGCAGCAGGCCGACTGCTTCGCCGGCGCCTGGCTGGCCGACGTGCAGGCCGGGAACTCGAAGGCCTTCGCCAAGCCCGGCGCCAAGCAGCTGGACAACACCGTGGCGGGTCTGCTGCAGCTGCGCGACCAGCCGGGCACCAGCGCCACCGAGCAAGGCGCGCACGGCAACGCCTTCGACCGGATCCGGGCGCTGCAGGACGGCGTGGAGAAAGGCGTGACCACCTGCGTCGCCTACCGGGCGGACAACATCCCGGTGACCGAGGTGCCGTTCCAGACCCAGACCGACGCGATCACCGGCGGCGACCTGAGTTACCAGGACGCCGTCACGGACCTCAGCCAGGACGCACAGCAGTACTGGCAGCAGACGTTTCCCGAGCTGGGCGGACAGGCCTGGCAGAACCTGCGGGTGGTGCCGTTCGACCCGCAGTCGCCGCCAGCCTGCACCAAGCCGGACGAGTCGGCGGGCGAGGCCGCGTTCGCCTGCCCGGCGCAGAACTTCGTCGCCTTCGACGGCGTCCAGCTCGGCCGGCGCCTCTACACCGGCCTCGGCGACAATGCGGTCGGCATGCTGATCGGCGACCTGTTCGCCCGGACCGCGCAGGACCGCCGCGGCGCCTCCACCCAGGACCGGGCGGGCCAGCTGACGGTCGACTGCCTGGCCGGCACGTGGACCCACAACCAGCTGCAGCGCACGCCGGGGCAGAGCCAGGGGCTGACGTTGTCGCCGGGTGACCTGGACGAAGCGGTGGGGGCGTTGCTGGCCATCGGCCGGGCCGGGAACGAGTCCGGGCCGTCCGCGTTCGACCGGATCGCCGCCTATCGCAACGGCGTCCTCAACGGCCTCAAGGCGTGTTCGTAGAACTGGACGTGGCGCCGGGCGGCGAGGGTCCAGGTGAGTGACGCCGCCAGCGTCCGGCCGAGGTCGGTCCGTACGGGATCGGGCTCGATGATCGCGGAGCGCAACGCCGCGGCCAGGGTGACCGGATCGCGGCCGTACCCGACGGCCGCGCCGAAGACCTCGCGCAGCACCGGCAGGTCACGGACGACCACGGGCACCCCGGCGGCCAGGGCTTCCATCGCGGCCAGCCCGAAGCCCTCCCGGGTGGACGGGAACGCGAACGCGGCCGCCCCGGCGACCAGGGACGGCAGGTCGTCGTGGGCGACCGGCCCGAGCACCACCGGAGTCACGCCCAGCGACGCCGCCCGGGCCTCCCAGCGCGCCCGGTAGTCGCGGTAGTCGAACAGCGTCTCGCCGCCGGCGATCACCAGCTCCAGGTCCCCGCCGAGCAGCGCGTACGCCTCCAGCAGGTCCAGCGACCCCTTCCGCGGCTCGATCCCGCCCACGGTCAGCAGGTACGGCCGGCGGCGCACCGCGGGCCGGGCGGCGGCGAACCGGGCCGCGTCCACGCCGTTCGGGATGACCGTCGCGCCGATCCCCCACCCGGCCCGCAGTTCGTCGGCGACCGCGGCCGACACGCACAGGTGGGCGTACGGCTGGACGATCGCCCGTTCGTGGCAGTCGGCGAGTTCCGGCGTGGTGAAGTGGTCGAGGTGGTGCACGGTCCGGACGCACCGGCCGGCCGCGTTGGCGCTGATGCAGTCCTGGGCGTGCACGATGTCGTACGCCGACGGGTCGAAGGCGGCGCGCAGCAGCTCGATCGACCGCCGGATGCGCGGCCCGACCCCCTCGTCCGGCCGGTCCGGGAACGGCACCAGGGACTGCCGCACCGCCGGGTCGACCGGCCGGTAGAAGCCGCCGCCCCGGGCGAGCGTATGGACCGTCACGTCGTGGCCCAGCCCGGCCAGCGCCTCGGCCAGCGACAACGTGTGCACGACGCCGCCACGGGGCCGGGTGGAGTAGGTCAGCAGCGCCACCTTCACCGGTAGACGTCCGGCCGCAACTCGGTCAGGTGGGACAGCACCCGCCGGGCGGCGGCGATCTCGGCCGCCACGTCCAGCTCGGCCACCGCCAGCCCGGCCTTGGCCCAGGTCCGGGCGAGGATGTTGCCGGCCGGGCCGACCACCTTGGCCTGACCGAGGAACCGCATGCCACCGACCGCGCCGGTCTGGTTGGACGACACCACGACGATCTGGTTCTCCGCGGCGCGGGCGCAGTCGTAGAGGTCGAACAGGCGCGACTGGCGGTCCTGGGACAGTTTCGGAGCCTGGTTGGTGATGCTGGCCGGCCACGCCGACAGGCAGGCGACGATCTGGGCGCCGTCCTTGGCCAGCGTGCGCGCCGACTCGGGGAACGTCTTGTCGTAGTCGATGAGCATGCCGATCCGCCCGGCCGGGGTGTCGAACGCGGCGAACTCGTCCCCGGCGGAGTAGGCGCCGACCTCGGCCGCGGGCAGGTGGACCTTACGGTGCCGGCCGAGCACGCCGTCGCCGCAGAGGCTGACCGCGGCGTTGTAGCGCCGGTCGCCGTCGGCCTCGCAGTAGCCGACGCACACCACCATGTCGCCCGCCAGCGCGGCCACCTGGTCCAGGATCGGGTCGTCGGGCTTGAGCGCCGGCGGCAACGCGTCCGGGTCGGGGTGGCGCAGGTCGGCCAGGTACCCGCCGATCGCCGCGTCCGGCAGCACCAGCAGCTGGGCGCCGGCGTCGCGGGCGTCCGCGATCAGCTTGCCGATCCGGCCCAGGGCGTGGTCGAGGTCCCGGCCGAAGTACGCCGCGGCGGCGGCGATGCGGGTGTCTCATCCGTACGCGTCCGGACGCCGGTCGCGCAGGTGCCCCATGGAACGGCGGGCCGCCGCCAGGGCCTCGGTGACGTCGATCTCGGCGACCGCCACGCCCGGCGCGACGCCCGTGCTGGCCATCACGTCTCCGCCCGGATCGACCACTTTGGCGCTGCACACGAACCGCAGCCGCCCGAACGTGCCGGACTGGTTGGCGGACAACCACACGACCTGGTTCTCCAGCGCCCGGGCCCGGTCGAACAGGTCGAACCGGCGCGTCCAGCGGTCCTGCGCCAGGTCCTCGGGCGCGTTGGTGCGGCTGCCGGGCCACGCCGACACGACGACGATGATCTCGGCGCCGTCCAGGGCAAGCGCACGGGCCGCCTCCGGGAAGGCCTTGTCGTAGCAGATCAGCATGCCGATCCGGCCGACCGGCGTGTCGAACGCGGCGAAGCCGTCCCCGGCGCCGTAACTGGCGTTCTCGTTCAGCGGCTGGTGAACCTTGCGGTGATTGCCCAGCACCCGGCCGCCGCCGACGCACACCACGCTGTTGTAGCGACGGTCGCCGTCGGCCTCGCAGTAGCCAGCGCAGACCACCATGTCCCCGGCCAGGCCGGCCAGCCGGGCGATCTCGGGGCCGTCCACGCGCAGCGCCGGCGGCTGGTCCGCGCCGCCGTCGAGGTGCGGCGAGGTACCCGCCGAGGCAGGCCTCCGGCAGGGCCAGCAGCTGAACGCCGTCGGCGCGGGCGGCGCCGATCAGTTTCTCGATGGTGGCGAGGTCGGCCTCGAGGTCCCGGTCGAACTCGCTCGGCGACCGCGGCCATCCGGATCATTGTCATGTCTCCCCCAAACCCGTCACGCCGCCCTCGACGGCGGTGGTGATCTCGCCGTCCGGCCAGCGCAGCCGTACGCCCCGGCCGGCGACCAGCTCGCCGCAGGCCGCAGTGACCGCGGGACCGGCCTCCACATCGGACGTCTCACCGGCGGTCAGCATTCGCGAAGCCGGGGAAACAGGTCAGCCAGTCGCCCATCGCCGCCCCGGCCGGCCGGGGCACCGCGGCCACGTCCAGCACCGCGCCGCAACCGCTGGCCTCGGCCAGCATGCCCAGCGTCCCGGCGATCCCGGCCATCGAGACGTCCTTGGCCGCGGCGGGCCGGGCCCGCGCCACGAACGAGTGCAGCTCCCGCAACTGTTGCGGGGTGCGGTGGCTGGTCGAGTCCCACTGGCGGCCGGTGTAACCGGGCCGCCAGCCACCGGCCAGGTCGGCGGTGAGCCGGACCCGGTGACCGGGCCGTCCGCCTCCGCCGGGTACCGGCCGGGCCGTCCGGCCGAGGGCGGTCGCGGACAGCGCGGCCGGCACGCCGAGCTGGGTGTGGCCGCCGAGCACCGCGATGCCCCAGGCGGCCGCGCCGCGGCGCAGCCCGGCGAGGATCCGGGCGGCGTGGGCGGCATCCCGCGCGCCGACCGCGTTGAGCAGGCCGACCGGTTCCGCGCCCATCGCCGCGAGGTCGTTGAGGTTGACCAGGACGGCGCACCAGCCGGCCCAGTCGGGATCGCGTTCCACCATGGACGGCAGGATCGCGTCGCAGGCGGCGATCAGGTCGGTGCCCGGTACGGGCGCGCCGTCGTCCCCGGCGTACCCGGGGCCGGCGTCATCCCGGCGAGCAGCGGCGCCGAGCGGGTCCTTGGTGGCCGCGGCCAGCGCGGCGATCCGGCCGATCGGCCAGCGCATGAGCAGGTGCGGCCGGTCGGCGACCGTGACGGCCCGGACGGCGTGCCAGCCGAGGCGCCGGAACAGGCGTTCGTTGCCGATCTGCACGGTGGCGTCGAAACGTAGCGCCCCGGCCTGCTCGGCGTAGGCGCAGGCGGCCCGCACCAGCGCCGGCCCGACCCCGGCGGCGCCGCGGGCAGCCGGGTCGACGGCCAGCCGGCCGCCCTGCCACCAGCCGATGTCCGGCCCGTCCAGGGCCGGACCGAGCCGGACGCCGCCGAGGAACCGGCCGCGCTGGCGACGCGGGCGACGAGCACGACCGTCCGCGGATCGTCGTCGCGGTCGTCGTGGTCGTCCCGGTCGAACAGGCCCTGCTCGTCGACGAAGACCTGCCGCCGCAACGCCCGGTAGTCCGTCCGGTCGTCGGTCGGCAGGACGGTGAAGGACGGGCCGAGCAGGGCCGGCACGAGGTCGGTCATCCGCCGGCCGCCTGCAGCACGCCGCACGCCCCGCACGCGGCGCAACCGGCTTTCTGGTCGGCGCCGAGCATCCCGGCGTCGCGCAGCAGGGCGGCCACCCGCGCGGTGATGTCGCGGACCAGCGACGGCGGCGGGGCCGGGGACCCCGTCGCGGCGGGCGAGCGTGCCCGCCGTCGGCCGGAACGGCACCACGAACGGGTAGACGCCCCGCGCGATCAGCCGGCCGCGCCCGCGACCAGCTCGTCCGGGTCCTCGCCCAGGCCGATCAGCAGGTACGTGGAGACCTGGTTGCGGCCGAACACCCGCGACGGCGTGGTCCCAGGCCGCCTCGTACTCGGCCATCGGGACGCTGCCCTTGCCGGGCATCCACCGGCGGCGCACGCCGTCGTCGAGCGACTCGGCGTGGATGCCGATGGAGACCGCGCCCGCGTCGTGCAGGTCCGCGATGACCGCGAGGTCGCGCGGCGGCTCGATCTGCACCTGGATGGGCAGGCCGGGCACCGCTTCGAGGACCGCCTGGACCGCAGCGGACCAGGTTGCGGGCGCCGCGGTCGGGGCCGGTGGTGGTGCCGGTGGTCATCACCATCTGGGTGACGCCGTCGAGCCGCGACCGCGGCCGCGGCGACCTCGGCCAGCTGCGCCGGCGTCTTGGCGGCGACGGTGCTGCCGGACCGCAACGACTCCTCGATGGTGCAGAACCGGCAGCGCTGGTCCTCGGCGTACCGGATGCAGGTCTGGACGACGGTGGTGGCGAGCACGTCCTTGCCGTGCAGGCGGGCGATCTGCTCGTAGCGGCACGCCGTCGGCCGTCACCAGGTCGTAGAACTTCGGGCGCCGGACCACTTCGAGGGACAGCCCGGTGTCGATCTCGCCGAGCCAGACCTTGCCGCCGGTCCACCGAGTATGGGCTGGCCGGATTGATCGGCAGGGCGGCGTTGCGGCCGTCGACGACCACGTGGCCGTCGTCGCACGGGCCGGCCCCGGCCGGGCGGCGCACGGGTGTCGCCACCCGCACGCCGCTGCACGGCCAGGTCGGCGTCGGACGTCGATGCGTCATTTCAGAACATGTAGGTCGAGTTGATGATGGCGCCCTTGCGGGCGTAGTGGATCAGCGCGTCCTGCACGTCCAGCGGGTGGGTCGGGATGACGCCTTCGATCAGGTCCTCCTCGCGGGCGCCGTGCAGCGACAGCCCGAACCGGCAGCAGTACACCTTGCCGCCCTCGGCGATGAACGTCTTCAGCGAGTTGTTGATGTTCTGCTCGCCCGGGAACGCCGACGCGCCGGTGGTCGGGAAGCCGCGGGTGGCCAGGCAGTTGAGCGAGCCCGGGCCGTAGAAGTAGATGGCCGACTCGAAGCCCTTGCGCAGCGCCCGGGTGGCCTGCAGGACGGCGACGAAGCTGACCGACGACTCGTGGGCGATGCCGTGCACGAGCGTGAAGTAGCTCTGCCCGTCCTCGGCCTTGTAGTCGGGGAAGACCTTGGTGCCGCCGTAGATGCTGGCGCCCTCGGACAGGGCCGGGTGCGGGATCTCGTTGAGGCTCTTCTGCTCGAGGTCGGACAGGTCGGTCATGGTGAAACTCCTTAGGCGTAGAGCGTGTCGAACGTGGTCTCGAAGACGGCGTCGGGACAGTTCCGTGCTGCCGGTCGACCGCGCGCCAGCCGGGCGTACTCGCCGGCGTGGTCGCCCCACGGCTCGTCGCTGGCGAACAACACCCGGTCGTGGCCGAGCGCCGCGCCGGTCGATCTCCTGCGCCAGCCAGCGCGGGGCGAACCCGATGGCCCAGGAGAGGTCGGTGTAGACCTGTTTGCCGGCCGCGATCCAGTCGAAGAACCGGCCGCCGGCCAGCTTCATGTGACCGCTCATCCCGCCGCCGAAATGCACGAGGTGGATCTTCACGTGCTCGCCGTACCGGTCCACCAGCGTGCCGACCTGATCGATGTCGGAGGCGGCGCCGGGCGAGGTGTGCACGTGCACCACCAGGTCGTGCTCCCGGGCGGCGGCGAAGATGCGGTCCAGGCCGGCATCGTCGGCGCGGCCGCCGAGCAGGAAGCTCAGCTTCAGCGCCTTCACGCCCGCGCTCCCCGGCCAGCGTCAGCGCCTTCGCGGTACGGTCGGCATCGGCCGGCCGCGAGCTGACCCACAGTCCGCATCGGATGCGATCGTCCCGCTGCGCCGCCTCGACCACCAGCTCGTTGAACCCGAACGCCACGTCCGGGTCGGGCACGCCGTAGTTGGGCAGGATCAGCGCCCGGTCGGTGCCCTCGCGGTCCAGGTCGGCGATCAGCTCCTCGATGGTGGCGCGGGCGGTGACGTCCGGGTTGATCGGCGGGCCGCCGTAGAAGGGGTAGGCCGGCAGCACCCCGAGGTGCCGGTGCGCGTCGTTCAGCGTCATGCCGCCACCCGGGGGGAGAAGGACCAGTCCAGATCGGGGTACGTCTCGGTCGGGGTGCCGGCCAGCCAGGACACCTCGTCGGTGACCCGCCGGCGCCCGGTCGCGGTGATCCGGTCGGCCAGGTGGGCGGCGTCGCGGGCCACCCCGGCGAACCGGCCGGACCCCCACGTGTACTGCCACGGCAGACCCAGGAAGTACAGCCCCGGGCAGCTGGTCGTGCCCCGGTCGTGCGTGGGGTAGCCGCGGCCGTCGAACACCGGCACCTCGATCCACCGGTGGTCGCGGTGGTACCCGGTGGCCCAGACGACCGCGGCGACACCCTCCGCGGCGACGTCGATCGCGGAGTCCGCCGGCGGGGGTTCCCACACCGGGACGTAGCGGGCCTCTGCCGGCGCGTCGATCCCGGAGTCGGTGAGGTAGCGGTCGATGGCACTCTTGATTCCCTCAGCGACCGCGTCGGCGTTGTCCAGATTGGCTTCCAGGTCGGATCCGAAGTGGAGCGCCGGCCCGTCGACGCTCGTCAGGCGGCCGTGCAGCCGCATCCCCTGCAGCGCGAACGCCCGCAGATCGAGGTCGTGGCCGCCGTCCCGGCCGGTCATGTAGTGGTTGGCGCGCAGCCGGACCGCGTCGGCGTCTCCGAACTCGTCGATCCCCTTGGCGTAGTGGCCCATCTCGTCCAGCCAGGCCAGCGTGTCGCGGCCGCGGTACCGGCGGGCGGCCCGCGGCGCGCTGCCCACGGCCAGATGCACCCGGCGACCGGCCAGATGCAGGTCCTCCGCGATCTGGCAGCCGGACTGGCCGGTGCCCACCACCAGCACCGCCCCCGGCGGCAGCGCCGACGGGTTACGGTATTGCGACGAGTGCAGCTGGGTCAGGTCACCGGGCAGCCGCTCGGCGATCCGCGGCACCGCGGGCTCGTGGTACGGCCCGGTCGCCACGACCACCTGGTCGGCGGTCAGGGTGCCGGCTGTGGTGCGCAGCTCGAAGAGGCCGCCGGGCGTCCGCCGCAGCCGCGTCACCCCCACGCCCTGGGTCAGCGGCGGGTCGAAACTCGCGGCGTACTTCTCGAGGTAGTCGACGATGTCGGCGCCGACCATGAAGCCGTCGGGGTCGTCCCCGGCGTACGGGAATCCCGGCAGCCGGCACTGCCAGTTGGGGGTGACCAGGCAGAACGAGTCCCAGCGGCGGTCCCGCCACTCATGTCCGACCCGATCCCGCTCGATCACGACGTGGTCCACGCCGCGCTGCCGCAGGTACCAGCTCATCGACAGGCCGGCCTGCCCGCCGCCGATCACGGCGACCGTGTGGTGCGTGTTGTCCAGCGGGGCTGACATGCGGCTCAGTCAAGGCAGCACGCGTTTCCCCGAGGTTTCATCCGGAACAACCAGCGGTGAGAAAGACCTCACCACGGCCGTACGTGTCCGACGTGTTACGCCCGCGCCGTGGCGGCAACCGCGTCGATCAGCTCGGTGTCATCGGCGAGATCCGGAGCCATCAGCGCGACCACCCCGGCGGCGGTTCCGGCGTCCTGATAGGACCGGGCGGCGACGTCGCTGACCGGCGCCCCGACGCCGTGCAGGTGGTCGACCCAGGCCGCCAGGATGCGCACCGCGCCGGTCGGCATCCGCCCGGCGGCCCGCTCGCCGCGCAGCACCGGCAGCACCCGGATGGGCACTTTCTGCGAGCCGTCCATGGCGATCTGGGCCAGCCGGTGCCGGATCCGCGGGTTCGCGAACCGGTCCAGCAGCGCCGCCCGGTACGCGGTGAGCTCGGCCGCGGGCAGCGGCACGTACCGCACGGCCTCGTCCCACCACTGGTTGAGCCAGCCGCGGCACTCCGGATCGGCCACCGCCTCGGCGATGGTCTCGTGGCCGCGGGCGCTCCCGGCGTACGCCAGGAGGGTGTGCCCGCCGTTGAGCAGCAGCAGCTTGCGCATCTCGTGCGGGTGCACATCGGTGACGAACCGCGCGCCGGCGGCGTCCCAGGCGGGCCGCCCGGCGGGAAAGTCCCCGGCCAGCACCCATTCGGTGAACGGCTCGGTGACCACCGGGACCTCGTCCCCCGGGGTGGCCGCGACATCCTCGTCCGTCGTGTGCGGGGTGATCCGGTCGACCATGGTGGTGACGAACGAGACGTGGTCACGGATCCAGCCGGCCAGCGCCGGTTCGGCCGCCTCGGCGGCGTCGAGCAACACCCGGGACAGCGCACTTCCGTTACCCGGCAGGTTGTCGCAGGACACGACGGCCAGCGGGCGGCCTCCGGCGGCGCGGCGGGCGCGGAACCCGGCGAGAATCTTTCCCGGCATGGTCCCCGGGCGGCCGCCGGCCAGATCGGCCCGGACGTCCTCCCGGCCGGTGTCGAGGCCGCCGTCCGGCTTCCGCAGGTAGCCGGCCTCGGTGACGGTCAGCGTGACCACGGCCAGCTCCGGCCGGGCGAAGTAATCACACCAGGCGGCCAGGTCGACCCCGGCGTGCGCCGCGACCACCGCGCTCTGCACCGACATCTCGTCGGTCCGGGGCCCCCGCACGATCAGCGTGTACAACCCGTCCTGCGCCGCCAGCCGGTCGGCGAGCCCGCGCGAGCGCCCGCTGAACGCCGCGATCCCCCACCGGTCCGCGTCGGGCGCGGCCCCGGTGTACCAGGCCTGATGCGCCCGGAAGAACCCTCCCAGCCCCAGATGCAGGGCGCGGACCGGCGGCTTCTTCCCCTCACGGCGCATGCCCCCATGCTGCTGGGGCCGCTGCTTCCCGGCAACCGGTACCGCTACGTTCGGAGGATGCGGACGTGGGCGTACGTGGGTGGACTGGTCGTCGCGGTGGGGGTGGTGCTCGCGGTGGACCGGTCGGCGTCCGATGTCTCGAACCAGGCGGCGCTGCTCGGCCTGTTCGTCGCGGCGGGCGGGACGGGCTTCGCGGTGCCACGCCGAGCCTGGCTGTCCGGGCTCGTCCTCGGGGCGGCCATCCCGCTGGCACACATCGTCTACCTGACAGCCGGCCCGGCCCTGCCGTATCGGCAGGAGCCCGCCGGGATGGGCGGCGCGGCGACACTGCTGGTGCTCATCGTGCCGGCCACGATCGCGGCCTACCTCGGCGCGGGCGTGGCCCGTCTCCGCTCCGACCGTCACCCTCCGGCCCTGCCCCCCGAATGACCTCAAGCACCGGATGAACCCGTGGTTCCACAGCGGGGTACTGCGGAGTGGGCGGCTTCGTGCCGGGAGCTTGCGGTGAGGGGCACAACGTGGCGCAATCGGTGGTGGAGCGGGCGGCGGCGGCGCGGCCCGGGCACCCCACCCGGCCCGCAGCGCGGCACCGGGTCGTTCGGTGGCTGACGGCGCTGTCGGTGGTGGCGTTGCTGGGCGGGATGGCGTTCGCGATGGTGACCGCGGCCCGGGCGCAAACCGCGACCGTCGACGAGCCGGTGTACGTGGGAACGGCCGTCGCGTACCTGCAGCGGCACACCCTCACGTACAACGGTGAGCATCCGCCGCTGGCCAAGCAGATCATGGAGCTCGGGCTGCGGTTCGCCCACCCGAAGCCGATCCCGGCGAGTTTCCGCGGCGACGAGTACGCGCTCGGCGCCGCCGTGCTCTACCACTCGGGCAACGACGCGGCAACGCTCATGCTGGCCGCGCGGCTGCCGATCATCGTGCTGACCCTGCTGTTCGGGCTGGTGGTGTTCTTCTTCGCCCGCGACGTGGCCGGGAACCTGGGCGCGGTCGCCGCGCTGGCGCTGTACTGCTTCGCGCCCGACCTGATCACGCACGGGTCGCTGGCCACGCTGGACGTGCCGGCCGCCGGGTTCCTGCTGACGGCGGTCTGGCTGGTCCGGCGCGGCGGACGGTGGCTGCCGCTCGCCGGGCTCGCCCTGGGGGCGGCGATGGCCACCAAGATGAGCGTGCTGCCGCTGGTTCCGGTGCTGCTCGGCCTCATCGTGTGGCGGATGCGGATGCGCTGGCGGCGGGGGCTCGCGGCGGCGGCCGGGGTGGCGGTGATCGCGGTCGCCGTGGTGTGGGTGTCGTACCTCGCGGTGGATCCGCACCTGCGGTGGAGCTCGGCCGGGGTGCCGTCGATCGGCGGGCTGCGGGGGGCGGTCGCCGACCTGATGCCGGTGCCCCGGGCGTACGCCGACGGGATGCGCCTGCAGTTCCAGCTGGAGGACAAGAGCTGGGGCGGCTTCCTCTTCGGCCGGCCGTACGACGGGTCGGTCTGGTACTACCTGCCGGCCGCGCTGCTGGTGAAGACGCCGCTGGGGATGCTGCTGCTGTGGCCGGCGGCGGCCGTCGTGCTGGTGCGGGTGCGGCGGTTCCGGGCCGCGGCGCCGTACCTGCTGATCCCGGCGGCGGTGTGGTTCGCGGTGGCGATGACCGGGTCGCGCGACTTCGGCACCCGGTACGTGGTGTTCCTGCCGATGATTCTCGCGGTCGCCGCGGCGCCGCTGTTCACCCTGCATCCGTCCGTACGGGCGGTGTCCGGCGCCCTGGTCGCATGGGTGGCCGTCAGTTCCGCGCTGACCTACCCGTACTACCTGCCGTACTCGAACGAGGCCTTCGGCGGCCCGGCGAAGACCTGGACGCGGCTGCACGACTCCAACTCCGACTGGGGGCAGGATCTGGGCCGGATGGCGGCGCTGCTGCGCGACAGGTACGGCAACCCGACGGTGTGGCTGGTCTACAAGGGCGGCGGCGACCCGGTGTACGAGGGCATCCACTACCGCGACCCCGAGATCGTGCCGCCGGAGGAGGTGCACGGCTTCCTCGTGCTGTCCGACGACGCCATCGACAAGGCCGGTCCACAGCTGGCCCGGCTGATCGCCACCAGCACCCCGATCGACCAGGTCGGCCACTCCATGACGCTGTTCCGGCGCTGACCGGAATCCACCCCGGGGGTGGATCCGTGGCGGATGCAGCTGGTGCGACGATCTACGGCATGTCCACCACCACCGCCGGCGGATCGAAGAACGTCGCGCTGATCGCCATGCTGCTGGCCGTCGCGATGACGTTCATCGACCAGACCATCGTTGCCATCGCGTCGCCCAACATCCAGTCTCAGTTGTCACTGAGCCAGCAAGGGTCGCGCTGGGTCATCAACGCGTACCTGCTGGCGCTGGCGGCCACCTTCGCGTTCGGCGGGCGCCTGGCCGACGTGCTGGGCCACCGCCGGATGGTCGCGGTGGGCATCAGCGGGTTCGCCGTCTCGTCGCTGCTGTGCGGCCTCACCCCGGGGAACGGCGCCGCCGAGGCCTGGATCATCATCTTCCGGGCGCTGCAGGGCGTCTCCGGCGCCATCATGATCCCGGCGGCGCTGGCCGTGGTGGTGGCCGCCTATCCGGTCCGCGAGCGCGGGCGCGCGCTGGCCATCTTCTTCGGCGTCAGTGGCGGGCTGACCGCGCTCGGTCCGATCGCCGGTGGCTTCCTGACCCAGTGGACGTGGCGGGCGATCTTCTGGATCAACGTGCCGATCGCCGTGATCGCGCTGATCCTGCTGGCCGTGGCGCACATCCCGGACACCCGTCAGCAGGCGCGGATCGACTACTTCGGCGCGGTGCTGGCGGCCGTCGGCATGGGGCTGTCCGTGCTCGGGTTCGAGCAGGCCCCGGAGTGGGGCTGGAAGAGTGCCGGCACTTGGCTGTGCATCGTCGGCGGGATCGTGGTCATCGTCGTCTTCGCCGTGATCGAGGCCCGGACGGCGAGCCCGCTGATCCAGGTCCGGATCTTCCGCGGGCGGGCGTTCGTGGTGGACAACGTGGTGCTGTTCCTGTCCACCATCGCGTTCATCCCGGTCTTCTTCTTCGCCAGCGTGTACGCCCAGTTCTCGCTGGGCTACGACGCCAACCAGGCCGGGCTGTACCTGTTCGTGTTCTTCGCCGGGTTCGCGCCCGCCGCCCAGATCGGGGGACGGCTGCTGGACTCGCGCGGCGCCCGCATCCCGGTGGTGCTCGGCTGCCTGATCGGGACGGCCGGGTTCGTCTGGTGGGGCTTCAAGGCCACCGATCTGAGCCTCGGCGCGCAGTGGCCGGCGATCGTGATCGGCGGCGCCGGGATCGGCTTGCTGCTCGGCCCGTCCAGCACGGACGCGGTCAACCGGGCCATCGGGGCGTCGTACGGGGAGGTCACCGGCATCACCCAGACCGTACGGAACTACGCCTCGGCGCTCGGCGTGGCCGTACTCGGCACCGTGCTGTCCACGGTGTTCGCCCACCGGCTGACCGACACCCTGGTCGGGGCGGGCGCGTCCCGGGCCGAGGCGGCCCAGGTGGCCGCCGCGGCGGGCCGGCAGAACACCGGCGGCGGTGGCCGCGGGACGATCCCGGCCGCGCTCCAGACGGCCGTGAAGCACGACTTCGCCGTCGCCACCCAGTGGGTGCTCTGGGGCATGGCGCTCGCGCTCGGCATCGCCTTCCTGGTCTCCCTCGCGCACCCGGGTGGGCCGGCCCGGCGCGAGACCCCGGGAGTGCCGGCCGCTCCGGGTGCTTCCGGCGATTCCGGCACTTCCGGCGAGGCAGAAGCCGTACCGGCGTGACGCAACATGTCCGCAACACATCCGGAATGTGAACGCCGCAAACCGGCTGTCTACTGCTGAGATCATGGTCGATACAACCTGAGGGCAGGACCCACATGACAGCGGTTGACACGCCGGCGGTGTCGGCGGAAGTCCGGGAGGGCAACTACGGCGCCCGGGTGACGGCGGTGGAACCCGGTGGTGCCGGTTTCATTCCGCATCGATGAGCGCCACGGACGGCCTCTGCAGTTGTTCTGGACATGGATGTCGCCGAACATGGAGTTCGCGACCATCTTCGTGGGCGTCATCGCGGTGCTGTTCTTCCAGCAGACATTCGGTCAGGCCGTCGCCGCGATCGTGCTCGGCACGGCGATCGGCTCCGCCACGCAGGGCGTGCTGTCGGCACGCGGCCCGTCGATGGGCGTACCGCAGATGGTCCTGTCGCGGATCGGCTTCGGCTACCGCGGCAACATCCTCCCGGCCGGCCTCAACGCCGTCGTCGCCGGCATCGGCTGGTTCGCGGTGAACAGCGTCTCGGGCGCGCTCGCGCTGGCCACCCTGACCAAGCTGCCCGACCTGCTCTGCCTGATCATCGTGGTGCTGATCCAGGTGGCCGTGGCGTTCTTCGGGCACAACCTGGTCCAGGCCTTCGAGCGGTACGCGTTCCCTGTGCTCGCAGTCATCTTCCTGATCACGTCGATCATCACCCTGAGCAAGGCGCACCCGGGCACGGTCGCCGCCCACGACCGGCGGCATCGGCGGGTTCCTGCTCACCGTCGGCGCGGCCTTCGGGTACGCGGCCGGCTGGAACCCGTACGCCACCGACTACACCCGCTACCTCCCGCCGAACACCAGCAAGACCGCCACCGGGCTGTGGGCCGCCCTGGGCGTGTTCGTCTCCTGCACGTTCCTGGAGATCGTCGGCGCCGCCTCGGCCACCATCGCCGCCCCCGGGATCGACAACCCGACCGCGGCGTTCACCAGCCACCTGCCCACCTGGGTGGCCGACCTGACGCTGCTGGCCATCGCCCTCGGCGCGATCAGCGCCAACGCGATCAACATCTACTCCGGCTCGATGTCGTTCCTGGCGCTCGGCATCAACCTGCCGTCGGGGATCCGGCGGGCCATCGTGTCCGGCGTGTTCGGCGTACTCGGCTTCCTGCTGGCCTGGTCCGGCCTGTCCGACGCGGGCCACAAGTACGAGAACTTCCTGCTCGTCATCTCGTACTGGATCGGCCCGTGGCTGGCGGTGTACTTCACCGACTGGTTCCTGCGCCGGGGCAAGCGCGTCGACGGCTTTCTCTACGACAAGGCGCACAACCCGTGGTCGGGCGTGGTGGCGATGGCGGTCGGCATGATCGTGTCGATCTGGCTGTTCTCCAACCAGAGCGAGTACGTCGGACCGGTGCCCAAGCACGTCGGGTCGTTCGGGGACATCACGTTCGAGGTCGGCTTCGTCGTCGCCGCCCTGCTGTACGCGCTGTTCTTCCGGTTCCAGCCCGACCGCGACGCCGAGGAGGCCGCCGTCATAGGTTGACGGACGCGATACACGTCCCGCGGTCGCGTCTGCTGATCGCGTTCACCGTCGAGTTCGACGACGAGTTCGAGCAGCGGATGCCGCATCGGACGGCACGAGGGCCCGCGGCGCACTCCGGCCGCGGGCCCTGGCTCATCTCCCAGCCGTTCTGGGCCGACTTCCTGCAGTACGCGTCCGGCCCGACTCTGGTGGCATCCCTGCCGGGGGATCTGGTCAACGTCCCCGGCCTGAAGCGTTGAGGCTGGTCACCACGGACGTGGCGGCGTCGGCGCCGGTGCCGATGGGGCTGGGAGCGAACACGTTGCGGGTGCTGACGGCCGAGGGCGTACGGACCCGGGATCTGCCCGTGCTGACCGGCACCGCGAAGGAGGCGGTGGCGGTGTCGCTGTCGGCGCTGCGACGGGCCGGAGCGGTCACGGTCGAGTCGGCCGTGGCCCGTCTCACCCGGTGGGCGTACGGACGCAGCGGCACTTCCGACGGGTGACCGGCTCGTCCGAGGCGGCGGAGGAGTGAGCGCCGCGGCGGAGGCGATCCTGGCCGACACCGAAGGGCTCGTCGTCGGGCTGACGCCACACCCCGGCGGCTGGCGGCCCCACCCGCCGTACGTCTCGCTGACCAAGGCGCTGTTGACGGACCCGGCCACCCGGCTGGCGCACTACCCGATGGTCTCGCACCGCGGCGGCTATCCCGATGGCAGCTGACATCTGGCGCGAGTGTCTCCGGCCGGCCTGGTAGTCGTTCCACGCCGGGAGCGTCGCGGTGGGCGCGGCGACCACAGGCCTGATGTTGAAACGGTGTGTCACTGTCATGACATCGGCACGCGACCAGTCCTATTGACCGCGTGCGACATCATCGCCCAAAGGTCAATACCAAAGATTCCGGTACCGAAGGAGAATAAGTGAGAACGATGCCTCGTGCGGCGCGAACAATCGCGGCGGCACTTTCCCTGATGACGATCGGCGTCGGTGTTAGCGCCTGCACCGCATCGCAGTCGGCGAGCTCTGCGCCCGGCTCCAGCGAGTCGCCGACTGCCGCGGCCTCGCCATCCCCGTCCTCGCCACCCCCGGCGTCGCCATCGCCGTCGGCCCCGGTCAAGGCGAACGACGGATCCGCCGTGAAAGCGATCCTTGATGCCGCGTTCCCGGGCAAGAAGACGATTCGCGGTAGTTCGGGGTCAACCCTTCCCACACTGAACGACACACTGCCGCCGGGTCAGACACCTCCGAACGTTTCCAGCGTGACGTTCGCTTTCGTATGCGCCGGGAGTACGTCCGCAAAAATCTCCCTGGCCGTGAATGGGAAACCATTGCCCTCGGCCGCAGCCGACCAACCGTGCAACAACTCGATCTATCAGCGAACGATTCCGGTATCGCCGGACACCTCGATCGACTTCAACGCCACCGTGGTGGGGCCGATCGCCGGGGCGAGCAATGCCTGGAACTTCTACCCGAACTGAAAGAACCGGGTGGGGGCGAAGCCTCGGCGCCTTCGATGCCCGGGGCCGGAAGACAGTGGCTCGACGACTCCGAAGCCCTGAGACGGCGGTTTCATCCTTGATCGTCTCGACGGGAGGAGTCCCGAATCAGGCGGCGGCCCAATTCGTGGACCACATCGTGCAGTTCTGACGGCTGCTCGATGACAAAGGGCCGGTCCAGCATGGCCAGCGTGCCGGCGACCCATTCGAGGCGTTCGGCGCGAAGGAAGACCCTCAACCAGTCGTCACCTTCGGTGACGTCGGAGGCCGGTGCCACCGACGCCAGCGTGTCGGGTATCCGTGTCCGCACGTACGCCAGATCGGCGTTGATGAGCACCGAAACCTCGTACCGCCACGGCGCCGCGGTCAGCGGTCCGACGACCTGCGCTATCCGGTCCAGGTCTGCCGGCACCTCGAACGTCGTCGGCCGGACCTGCAGGCCGGCCATTCGGTCCAGGCGAAAGGTCCGGAGCGCCTGCCGGTCGACGTCGAAACCGGTCAGGTAGAGCAGACCGCGATGCGCCACCACGCCGTGCGGCTGCACCTGCCGCTGGGCCGAGCGGCCCGCACGAGGTTGATAGTCGAATGCGACGAGCCGTCGGTCCCGGGCCGCTTCGGCGAGATCGAGCAGCGTCCGCGCATCCTGGTGGCCGGACTGCCGCACGTCGTCGTGCCGGCCCTCCACGGCCGGTGCGCCGGTGAAGTCCACGGTCTCCAGCACCGCGTCGATGCGCCGCGCGAGCGTGACCGGTAACACCCGGCGCACCTTGGCCATCGCGGTGTCCACGGCGAGCGACGATGCCGGGCCGGCCTGGGAACGCCGGTCGAAGAGCAGCGCCCACACCACGGCGAGGGCCTCTTCGTCGGTCAGCATGAGCGGCGGCATGCGGTAGTGGCGGGCGAGACGGTAGCCGCCGTACCGGCCCCGAACCGCGTCCACCGGAATGTCGAGCTCGCGCAGGTGCTCGACATAGCGGCGCACCGTGCGTTCATCGACCCCGAGGCGGTCGGCGAGATCGGCGACCGTGCGGGTGCCGCCGGCCTGCAGCAGTTCGAGGAGGGCCAGGACTCGTGCGGTCGGTCGCGCCATGCCACCAATAGTGCCCACAATACCGGGCGGAAAGTGTCCCCTATTGGTTCTAACGTGGGCGCATGCCTACACCGAACAGCGTTCAGCTCGCCTCCGTCCGCGTCATCACCGACGACCTTCCGCGGCTCGTCCGGTTCTACCAGGTCCTCACCGGCGCCACACCGCAGTATCTGACCGACGACTTCGTCGAGTTGGTGACCCCGTCGGCGACGTTTGCGATGAGCAGCCCGGACCGCGTTGCCTTCATCACCGAGAACACCCCCCGCGGGGGTGCCAACAACAGCGCCATCGTCGAGTTCCTCGTGGACGACGCCGAAGCGGTGTACGAGCGGCTCGCGACCGAGTTCGGTGACCTCGACGTCGTCCAGCCGCCCACCATGATGCCGTGGGGCAATCTGTCGGTCTTGATCCGCGACCCCGACGGGGCACTGATCAACCTCTACACGCCCGTGACACCCCAGGGGCAGCAGCTCCAGAACAACCGCACACCGAGGATGCAGAACGCTCAGGTGTAGTCAGGGCCGGTCAGTTGGGCGATCCGGACCCGATCGGTGGCGGTGTCGCCGGGGCGGCGGATCGGCCTGTCGGCTCGCCTTGGCCTGCCACCGGCTGAGGCGTGAAGGTGATCTCTTCCGCGCTGCCGTGCCAATGCACGGTACTGCGGGCGGGGGAGGTCGCGGCAACAACCTTCCCCGCCCGTAGCACCAGGTGCCGGGGCTTCTGCGTGCGGATCGCCTCGGCCTCGGAGACCGCGTCGAACACCACCAGGTCGGCGGACGTGCCTTCGCGGAATCCGTAGTCGGCCACGCCCAGGGCGGCGGCGGGCGCGACGGTGATCATGTCGATGAGGGTGCGCAGCTCGGCGTCGCCGCTCATGTGGCCGAGGTGGGCCAGCACGAACGCGGCCTGCAGCGGGTCGGCGATGCCGAGCGGGTACCAGGGATCCATCACCGAGTCGTGGCCGATGGCGACGTTCACGCCGGCTTCGAGCAGCTGTTTGACCCGGGTGTGGCCGCGGCGGATCGGACCGGTGTCGAAGCGGCCCTGCAGCACCGCGTTGTCCAGCGGGTTCGTCACCATGTGCAGGCCGGCCCGGGCGATGTTGGTGATCAAGCGGGACGCGTACGCCGCGTTGTACGAGTGCATCGCCGTGGTGTGGCTGGCGGTGACCCGGCCGGACATGCCGCGCCGGATCGTCTCGGCCGCCATCACCTCGACGAACCGGGAGTGGTCGTCGTCGGTCTCGTCGCAGTGGATGTCGACGCGCAGCCCGTGCTCGTCGGCGAGGGCGATGGCGAACTTCACCGACTCGACGCCGTCCTCCCGGGTCAGCTCGTAGTGCGGGATGGCCCCGATCACGTCGGCCCCCAGCTCGACGGCCCGGCGCATCAGGTCCGGACCGCCGTCGTACGACAGGATGCCCTGCTGGGGGAACGCGACCAGCTGCAGGTCGACGAGGCCCCGGGCCTCGGACCGCAGCTCGGCCAAGGCGCGCAGCGCCCGCAGCGAGGGGTCGCAGACGTCGACGTGGCAGCGAACGTGCTGGACGCCGTGGGCGAGCTGCCAGCGCAGCACCTGCCGGGCGCGGTGCTGGACGTCCTCGACGGTCAGATCCTGGACGCGGTCGGCCCAGACGGCGATGCCCTCGAACAGCGAGCCGGAGACGTTCGGCCGCGGCTGGCCCACGGTGAGGACCGCGTCGAGGTGGATGTGCGGCTCGACCAGCGGCGGCGTGACCAGCCGGCCGCCGAGGTCGATGGTCGAGGAGGAGGGGGCCGGGGCGACGAATCGCCCGTCGTGGACGCCGATGTCGCCACGCGAGGTGTTGGTGAGCAGCAGGTCGATCATGATCTGTTGGTAAACGACGCGAGCGTCCGGCGCAACGACACGCCCAACTGGTCGGCCCGGACGTGCAACTCGTCGCGCAGGGTCAGGGGCAGGCCGGTGAGCCGCATCTTGCGCTGCAGGTCGAGGTCCTCGGCCAGCACCGACTCCTCGAACGCGACCTCCTTGGCCACGATGTCCGGGTTCGGGTCGGCCTCGCCGCCGATGCCGTGCAGCAGCATCTTGGTGTAGATCCGGGTCGACGTCAGCGTTTCCGGCTGACTGAAGAACAGGATCGTCTTGACCGCGCCCGCGTCCAGTTCCTCCAGCCGCAGCATCAGCTGGAAGGGGGCCCGGTAGACGTACGTGGCCCGGCGGCGCTGGCGCAGCGGCCGCTCGCCCGCGATCACGGCCGGGTCCTCCGGGTTGTCGAACCACTGCTCCTGCACACTGCGGCAGCCGTACGGCTCGGACGTCACCTCGTACTTCTCGACGATCTTCTCCTCGGCGGCGCCGAACGTGGCCGCGTGCACGAACGGGAAGTGCGCCACGTCGAGGAAGTTGTCGGCGACCACGCCGGCGCAGGCCGGGCTGCGCGCGGTCGGTAACCACGCGCCGACGTAGGTCTCGTCCTCGACGTCCGGGTCGGTGAACAGATCCACCCGCGGCTCGTCCGGGGCGAGCCAGATCAGCCCCCACTTCCGCCGTACGTACGGCTGGGGCTGCCGCAGGTCGTACGTCTCCCCCAGCAGCCGCACCTCGCCCGGCGGCTGGTCCGCGAACGCCACCGGGTGCCAGGCCGCCCGCAGCCCCGGATCGGTGTTGGTCAGCAGGTCGCCCGGGTCGGCGGCGGTGGCCGCGACGTCGCCGGCGTGCAGGTAGACGGTCCCGTCGGCGACCCGCACCCGCGGCCCCGGCGGGAGGTCGGCCCGCGGCGGCGCGTGACCGGGCTGCGACGGCAGGTCCACACAGGCGCCGGAGCTGTCGAACTCCCACCCGTGGTACGCGCACCGCAGACGCCCGTCGTCGAGGGTCGCGGCGGACAGCGGGACGAGCCGGTGCGGGCACCGGTCGGCGAACGCCACCGGCGGCCGGCGCGGGTCCGTCCGCACGAGCACCAACGGGACGCCGTCGGCCACCACCGGGACGGGCCGGGTGCCGACGTCGGCCTCGTCCGCGACAGGGAGCCACATGACTGCAGTCTGCTCCGGGCAGGTTACGAAATAAATAAGGTCGGTCCATGACAGAGACGATGATCGACGTCGGCGCGGACAAGGTCTGGTCCGACGACAGCGACGGCGACCGGCCGCCGTTGGTGCTGCTGCACCCCGGGGTGGGTGACTCGCGCATCTGGGACGGGTTGATGCCGGCCCTGACCGCGTCGTACCGGGTGATCCGGTACGACGCCCGCGGGTTCGGGCGCTCGCCCGCGCCGACCGAGTCGTTCGCGCTGTTCGACGACCTGTTGACGGTGCTCGCCCACTACGGGCTGGGTCAGGTCGCGGTGGTCGGCTGCAGCCAGGGCGGGGACTGCGCGATCGCGCTGGCCGTGACCCAGCCGGCGCGGGTGTCCGCCCTGGTGCTGCTGTGCCCGGGTATCACCGGCTACCAGGTCCCGGACGATCCCGGGGTTGCGGCGCGGTTCGAGAAGGCGGAGACCCCGGACGCGCTGGCCGAGGTCATCGTCGACCTGTGGGGCCGGGCCGGCCGTACGGACGAGGTGGTCGAGCAGGCGCGGTCGGCGGCCCGGGCGTGGGTCGCCGGCGACGGCAAGGACCAGCCCGGGCCGGCGGTGTTCGACCGGCTGGACGAGATCACGGTGCCGGTCTCGCTGCTGGTCGGCGACCTGGACATGCCGTGGCTGCTCGACTGCAACCGGCAGGCGGCGCAGCGGATCCCGGGCGTGACGTTCCTCGAGGTGCCGGGCGTGGACCACTTTCCGCCGCTGCGCATCCCGGACCAGGTCGTGGCCCTGATCCACGAGACCGTCCCGCATGACGTTCTCGATCGCAGCTCGCTCGCGCGGCGGATCGACGCCGGGCGTCGCCGTGGCCGTCTGATCCGGTGTATCGCCGGCGTATCGGAAAGGCCATACGCGCCGGCAACAGTGCGGCGTCTGGAATGGGGGCATGCTCAACACCCGCGGGATGCTGCTCACCGGCCTGGCCGTCCTCGGCGTCGCGGGAGTGGCCTTCGTCGGGCGACGGCCCCTGCTGATGTCCGCTCCGGCGTGCATGGCGGGGCGGTGGCACGGCTGCTTCGACACCGAGAACGGCGTACTGCTCATGATGCTGGTGGGGGTGCCGCCGGCGTTGCTGGTGGTATGGGCCCTGTCGCGCCTCCGGCGGCCCGATCCGTGGCGGATGTCGCTGGCCGAGGTGGGCCTGGTCTACGGGACGGCGCCGTTCCTGTGGATCACCCTGATGCCGGGTCCGGGCGCCGGGATCGTGCCCGGACGGGTGAGTCTGGTGCCGCTGCGGGATCTGGTCACGATGGGGCCGATCGGGATCGGCGGCAACCTGCTGGTCTTCGCGGCCCTGGGGTTCTTCGCCCCGATCCGGTTCGCGGCGCTGGCGTCGGTGCCGCGGGTGCTGGCGCTCGGGGCGGGCTGCTCGATCCTGGTCGAGACCGCCCAGTACGTCTTCCGGCTGGACCGGGTGTCGTCGGTGGACGACGTGCTGGTCAACGCGGCCGGCGCCGGGCTGGCCGCGCTGGCGTCACGCCACTGGTGGCGTCCCACGGCCGACGGCACGCCCCTCGTAGGGTCCAGAGATGCGCGTGCTGATCGTCGAGGATGAGCCCTACCTGGCCGAGGCCGTCCGGGACGGTCTGCGGCTGGAGGCGATCGCCGCGGACATCGCCGGCGACGGCGACTCCGCCCTGGAACTGCTCGGCGTCAACGCCTACGACCTGGCCGTCCTCGACCGCGACATCCCCGGCCCGTCCGGCGACGAGGTCGCCCGGCACATCGTCTCGGCCGGCCTCGGCATCCCGATCCTCATGCTCACCGCCGCCGACCGGATCGACGACAAGGCGTCCGGGTTCGGGCTCGGCGCCGACGACTACCTCACCAAACCGTTCGAGCTGCGGGAGCTGGTGCTGCGGCTGCGGGCGCTCGACCGCCGGCGCGCGTACGCCCGGCCGCCGGTCCGCGAGATCGCCGGCCTGCGGCTCGACCCGTTCCGGCGGGAGGTCTTCCGCGACGGGCGCTACGTCGCCCTCACCCGCAAGCAGTTCGCCGTGCTGGAGGTCCTGGTCGCCGCCGAGGGCGGCGTCGTCAGCGCCGAGGACCTGCTGGAACGGGCCTGGGACGCCAACGCCGACCCGCTCACCAACGCCGTCCGCATCACCGTCTCGGCGCTGCGCAAACGCCTCGGCGAACCGTGGGTCATCGCCACCGTGCCCGGCGTCGGCTACCGCATCGACGTCGGGGGCGCCACCGTGAGCGTGCGACTCAAACTCACTCTCAGTTACGCCGGTTTCCTCCTGGTGGCCGGCGCCCTGCTGCTCGGCGCGGTGTGGGTCTTCCTGCTGCGTCACGTCCCCGACCGGGCCACGCTCATCGTCCGCGACACGTCCCGGATCACCGGCGTCTTCCCGGTCCGGTCCAACCTCGTGCACTTCTTCGCCCCCAGAGCGGCCGCGGTGCTGGCGATCCTGCTGGTGTTCGGCCTCGCCGGCGGATGGATCCTGGCCGGGCGGATGCTCGCGCCCCTCGCCCGGATCACGGACGCCACCCGGCGGGCGGCGGGCGGGTCGCTCGCCCACCGGATCCGGCTGCCCGGCCGCCGGGACGAGTTCGGCGAGCTCGCCGACGCCTTCGACGCCATGCTCGGACGGCTGGAGGCTCACGTCGCCGAGCAGCGGAGGTTCGCCGCCAACGCCTCCCACGAGTTGCGGACTCCGCTGGCGATCACCCGGGCCCTCCTCGACGTCGCCCGCGAGGACCCGGCGCGCGGGCGGGACGACCTGGTCGACCGCCTGCAGACCGTCAACACCCGGGCGATCGACCTCACCGAGGCTCTGCTGCTGCTCAGCCGCGGCGACCGGTTCAGCGCCGAGCGCGTCGACCTCTCGCTGATCGCCGAGGAAGCCGCGGAGACGTTGCTCCCGATCGCCGAACAGCGCCGGATCACCCTGGACGTCACCGGCGAGGGGGCTCCGGCCGGCGGTTCTCCCGAACTCCTGTCCCGGATGGTGACCAACCTCGTCCAGAACGCCATCGTCCACAACCTCCCCGCCGGCGGCACCGTGACGGTGGCCACCGAGGCGCACGGCGACACGAGCGTGCTGCGCGTGGCGAACACGGGTCGCCGGATCCCACCCGAGCTGGTGCCCACTCTCACCGAACCTTTCCGGCGCGGAACGGACCGGGTCCGCACCGCCGAGCACGCCGGCGCCGGGCTCGGCCTGGCCATCGTGCACAGCATCGTCCGCGCCCACGACGGGACCCTCGACCTCGCCCCCGGTCCGGCCGGCGGTCTGGCGGTGACGGTCCGGCTCCCGGCCCGGTGACGTCGTGACCACGAGGACGTGGCCACAGACCATCGCCTGGTCGTAGGCGGTGTCGGCGGCCTTGCTGAAACGCCGGACGATGCCGTGACGGAGGATTTCTCATTTCCGGGTGGCATGCTCCAATGAGACGGCCGCCACAGTTTCCCGCCAGGAGCCATCGCGATGATCAACCTGTCCGTCCTGCTCGAAGACAGCGCCCGCCATTACCCGGACCGGACGGCCGTGGTGCTGGGCGAGACGCGCCTGAGCTACGCCCAGGTCGAGGCGGGGGCCAACCAGGTGGCGAACCTTCTGGTGGAGCGGGGCATCCGGCCCGGTGACAAGGTGGCGTTGTCCTGCCCCAACCTGCCGTTCTTTCCGATCGTGTACTACGGCATCCTCAAGGCCGGTGCGGTGGTGGTGCCCCTGAACGTGCTCCTCAAGGGGCGCGAGATCGCGTACCACCTGAAGGACTCACAGGCCCGGGCCTACTTCTGCTTCCAGGGCACGGCCGAGCTGCCGATGGGCGCCGAGGGCCGGACCGGCTTCGATCAGTCCGGCGACTGCGAGATCTTCTTCCTGATCACGGCCGATCCGCGGGCCGAGTCGCCGATCCCCGGGGCCGAGACGATGGGCGCGGCGCTGGCCGGCCGGTCGCCGGTGTTCGAGACGGTGCTGCTGCCGGAGACCGACCCGGCCGTCATCCTGTACACCAGCGGCACCACCGGGCAGGCCAAGGGCGCCGAGCTGTCGCACTCCAACCTGGTGCTGAACGCACTCACCTGCAACCGGCTGTTCCGGAGCCGCCCGGCCACCGACACCCACCTGCTGGTGCTGCCGCTGTTCCACTCGTTCGGCTCGACCGTCAACATGAACGCCGGCTTCGCCACCGCGGCCACGCTGGTGCTGCTCCCCCGGTTCGAGGCCGGCGCCGCGGTCAGCCTGCTCGAGTCGGAGGACGTGACCTTCTTCGCCGGGGTGCCGACGATGTGGTGGGGGCTGCTCAACGCGCTCTCCGACGCCGTCGACGTGGATCGCATCGCCCGCAACATGCGGGTGGCCGTGTCGGGCGGGTCCAGCCTGCCGGTGGAGATCATCAAGGCGGTCCGGGAACGCTTCGGGGTGACCGATCCTGGAGGGGTACGGGCTGTCCGAGACGTCCCCGGTGGCGACGTTCAGCGACCCGCGACGCCGAGCCGCGCCCGGGGTCGATCGGCGTGCCCATCTGGGGTGTCCAGGTGAAGCTGATCGACGAGGAGTGGAACACGATCGAGGGCGTGGACGAGATCGGTGAGATCGCCATCCGCGGCCACAACATCATGCGGGGCTACTACAACCGGCCCGAGGCGACGGCCGAGGTGATGCACAACGGCTGGTTCCGCAGCGGCGACCTCGGCCGGCGCGACAAGGACGGCTTCTACTACGTCGTCGACCGGGCCAAGGACATGATCATCCGGGGCGGTTTCAACGTGTACCCGCGGGAGATCGAGGAGGTGCTGATGACCCACCCGGAGGTGTCGCTGGCCGCGGTCATCGGGGTGCCCCACGCCAGCCACGGCGAGGAGGTCAAGGCGGTGGTGATCCGCAACTCCGGGGCCACCGTCACCGAGGAGGAACTGATCGCCTGGGGCACGCGAGCAGATGGCCGCTTACAAGTACCCGCGGATCGTCGAGTTCGTCGAGACGATCCCGATGACCGCGACGGGCAAGCTGTTGAAACGGGCACTGAGCTGACCCCGCCGGTTGACGCGTTGCATTCGTGCCGCACGATGACAGGAGCAGTACGCCCACGGGGGTCGGAGGACGTTTGAGCACCGCACAGTTGGCCCGGCCGGCGCCGGCACCGGCCGTTCGCCGTCTGGCCCCGGTACGCCGGCTGCGGCGCCTCCGGGAGATCGACCCCGGGCCGGCTCCAGCTGATCCTGGTGGTGCTGCTCATCCTGGGCGTGGTGACCGGCGCGGTCACCGGGCTGACCGCGCACGCCGCCCGCTCGGGCACCGACCGACCTCGGCAACCACGCCCAGCCGCTGCTGCTCGAGGCGGAGACGATCTACTCGGCCCTGGCCGACGCCGACACCACCGCCGCCCAGGCGTTCCTGGCCGGCGGTCTGGAACCGCCGGCCCTGACCCGGCAGTACGACGGCGACCTGGATCGGGCGAGCGCGGCGCTGACCGAGGCGTCCCGCAACGCCCCCGACGGCCGCACCCAGGACTCGATCCAGCAGTTGGCCGCCGGCGTGGCCGAGTACGCCGGCGCTGGTCGCGACCGCCCGGGCCAACAACCGGCAAGGGCTGCCGGTCGGCGCCGCCTACCTTCAACACCGCGTCCACCCTCAACCGTGACCAGCTCCTACCGCAGACCCAGTCGCTGTTCCGGACCGCCCAGAAGGACGTGGCCGGCGGCTACGGCGACGCCCGCAGCACCGTCTGGGTCACCTTCCTGATCCTGCTGCTGGCTCTGCTGCTGGTCACGCTGGTCGTGGCGCAGCGGCAGCTGAGTCGTCTCACCCACCGCACGTTCAACGTCCCGCTGGTCGTGGCCACGCTGGCCACGGTCGCGCTGGTGCTGACCGCCGGCGGGGTGCTGATCGCGCAGCGCGCCCACCTGCACCGGGCCGACCAGGACGGGTCGACTCCGGTGGCGCAGCTCGCCGAGGCCCGGATCCTGGCGCTGCGGGAGCGCGGCGACGAGGCGCTGACTCTGGCCGCGCGAGGCTCCGGGAGTGCCTACGAGGACGACTTCAAGACGACCGCGAGCCAGCTCGGCGGAGCCCTCAGCCGGGCCGGGGACAGCCGCGCTCAGCAGTATCAGAACGAGTACGTGGCCGCGCACCGGCAGGTCCGCGAGCTGGATGACGGCGGTGACTACGACAACGCCGTCAAGCTGTCCGTCGGCACCGCCACCACGGCCACGTTCACCAGCCTGACCTCGACCGTCGGCACGGCGCTGGCCGACCGGAAGCAGGCGTTCACCGACGAGATCGACGCCGCAGGCCGCGGTCTGATGCTGCTGACCGTCCTGGGGCCGCTGCTGGCGCTGATCATCTGCGCGCTGATGGCCGCCGGGATGCGGCCCCGGCTCGAGGAGTACCGATGATGCGTGCCCGTCTCCTCGCCGCTTCCGCCGCCGCGGTGCTGGCCGTGGCCGGCTGCAGCAGCAGCCCCCCGCCGGCGGCGCCGGTGGAGGCCGCCCCGCCCCCGGTCCCGGCCGCCGCGCCGGTGGACAACTCCTGCCAGCCGCAGAAGAGTCTGGCCCCGATCGGCTCGCTGCCCGTGGCCGGGAAGATGCCGTCCGGCTCCTTCATGGAGACCATTCAGAAGCGTGGCCGGCTGATCCTCGGCACCAGCCAGGACACGCTGCTGTTCAGTTCCCGCAACGCGTTCACCGGCCAGGTCGAGGGGTTCGACGTGGACATGGGCCGGCAGATCGCCAAGGCCATCTTCGGCGATCCGGACAAGCTGCAGATCAAGGTCATCGGGTACGACAAGCGGATCAGCTCGCTGGTCGACGGGAGCGTCGACCTGGTGGCCGACACCATGACCATCAATTGTGAACGGCTGAAGCAGGTCAACTTCTCCACCGTCTACTATGACGCCGGGCAGCGGGTGCTGGTCAGCACGAACTCCACGGCGACCGGCATCGGCCAGCTCGGCGGCCAGAAGGTGTGCGCCGCGGTCGGGTCGACGTCGCTGGCCAACATCGCCGCCGTCCAGGCGAGTCCGAAGCCGGTGCCGGTGGGACTGCCGGGCTTCGCCGACTGCCTGGTCGCGTTCCAGCGCAACCAGGTCGCGGCCATCTCGACCGACGACACGATCCTGTACGGACTGGCCGCACAGGACCCGTACGCCAAGGTGGTCGGCGACAGCTTCACCCAGGAGCCGTACGGCATGGCCATGGCCCGCACCCACCCGGAGTTCACCCGGTTCGTCAACGCCGTGCTGCAGCAGGAACGCACCGACGGCACGTGGACGGCCACCTACGACAAGTGGCTCAGCGACTTCGGCAAGGCCCCGGCCCCGCCCAAGGCCGAGTACAAGTGACCGACCTGCTCGCCCCGGCCGACAACGAACTCGTGCGCCTGGAGACGGCATCGCTGACGATCGCGTCCAACCTGGTGGACCTGGACGACAACCCCGCCCGCAAAGATCTGGACAAGGGCCCGCTGACCGGAGGGACCGCCGCCGCCTGGACCGACGCCACCGAGGCCCTGACCCAGCTGTGGGACGGGTACCGGATGCTGACCGAGCTCATCGCCCAGGCCCGCGACCTGCGGAACCAGCGCCGGTTCACCGACGCCGACAAGGCGCAGTACCGGCACCTGGTGCTGGGCGAGTCGATCACGCTGTCCACGACGACCGTGCCGCTGGCCCAGCGCGGGTTGCTCGGCCAGCGCCAGAAGACGCTCACCTGCACGCCGGCCGAGCTGCTGTCGGCGATGGAGGCGGCCTTCGCCACCGCGGTCGGCGTGGTCACCCGGGCCGCCGACGTGTGGCAACGGTTGCTGGCCGAGGCCGCGGCGGCGGCGGCCGCGCTGGCCGGCGTCCGTGCCCTGAGCCGCGCGGCCGGCGGCCCCACGGCCGCGCTCGATGAGGCCGACCGGCGGCTCGGCGCCTTCACCGCGACCCTGGCGTCCGACCCGCTGGGGGTGGACGAGCGGGACCTGGACGCCGTGAACGCGCTGATCGCGCGCGCCGACGCCGAGCGCACCTCGGCCACCGAACTGCGCGACTCGCTCACCCGACGGCTGGCCGACGCCCGCAATCTGGCCCGGCAGCTGACCGAGGCGGCGGGCGCGGCGGCGGTGGCCGAGGACAACGCGGCCGGCCGGTTCGCCGACACCGCGGTCACCGTCGTGACCGGACCCGATCTGCGGCCCGACCTGGCCGCGATCGAGGCGCTGGGCACCGCCGGGCTCTGGTCGCTGGTCAGTCCCCGGCTGTACGAGTGGAACCGGACCGCCCAGGACCGGCTGACCCGGCTCCGGGCGGCCACCGCGGCGAACTCCGGCCTGCTCGCCGCGCGCAACGAGCTGCGCGGGCGGCTCGACGCGTACCGGGCCAAGTCGGTCAGCCGCGGGCTGAGCGAGGACAGCGACCTGACGCCGCTGGCCGAGGCCGCCCGCACCGCGCTGTTCACTGCGCCCTGCGACCTTGACGCCGCCCGGGCCGCGGTCGACGCGTACCAGGAGGCCCTCACCCAGGCCATCGGCAGGAGGACCAGTTAGATGCAGTGCCAGCGCAACTGTCCCGGGACCATCGTGGACGGATACTGCGACACCTGCGGACTCACGCCGCTCAAGGCGCCCGCGGCCGTATCACCGGCCGGCGCCGCGCCGTCAACGCGGGACACCGCGAACACCGGGCCGTCGCTGCGCACCGCGCCGATTCCCACCCGGACCGGGTCGGGCCGGACCGGCAGCGGGCGCACCGGCAACCGGCGGCGGCGGTTCGGCGGCGGCCTGGTCGACGTCGCGCCGATTCCCTTCGCCGACCCGTCGACCGCGATCATGGCCGTGGCCGAGGTCCCGGAGGACCGCCGCTACTGCGCCAAGTGCGGCGAGCCGGTGGGCCGCAGCCGCGGGGACCGTCCCGGCCGTGCGTCCGGGTTCTGCCCCAACTGCGGCGAGGCGTTCAACTTCAGTCCCAAGCTGTCCCGCGGCGACCTCGTCGGCGGCCAGTACCAGGTGGTCGGCGCGCTCGCCCACGGCGGCCTGGGCTGGATCTACCTGGCCGTGGACAAGAACGTGTCGGATCGCTGGGTGGTGCTCAAGGGTCTGCTCAACTCGGGCGACGAGGACGCCCTGGCGGCGGCCGTGGCCGAGCGCCGGTTCCTGGCCGAGGTCGAGCACCCGAACATCGTCAAGATCTACAATTTCGTCGAGCACGACGGCGCCGGCTACATCGTCATGGAGTACGTCGGCGGCGAGTCGCTGAAGGCGATCCTCAAGGACCGCCGGGTCGCCGCCGGGGGGCACGCCGACCCGCTGCCGGTCGACCAGGCCCTGGCGTACATCCTGGAGATCATGCCCGCGTTCGGGTACCTGCACGACCGGGGCCTGATCTTCTGCGACTTCAAGCCGGACAACGTCATCCAGTCCGGCGACCAGATGCGGCTGATCGACCTCGGCGGTGTGGTGCGGGTCGACGACATGGACGCCGCCATCTACGGCACCGTCGGCTACCAGGCGCCGGAGATGGCCACCGCAGGCCCGTCGGTCGCCTCCGACCTGTACACCATCGGCCGGACACTGGCCGTGCTCACCACCGACTTCCGCGGCTACCAGAGCACGTACCGGAGCAGTCTCCCCGAGCGGGCCGAGTTCGAGGTGTACCAGCGGTACGAGTCGTTCTACCGGCTGCTGGACCGGGCCACCCGCACCGACCCGGGCGAGCGGTTCGCCGACTCCGGCGAGATGACCGAGCAGATGCTGGGGGTGCTGCGGCAGGTGCTGGCGGCCGGCGGCACCCCGCACCCGGCGCCGTCGCGGCTGTTCACCCCGGAACAGCGCACGGACGTACGGGCCGACGGGCCGCGCTGGCAGGACCTGCCGACGCCGATGGTGGACCTGACCGACCCGGCGGCCGCGTTCCTGGCCTCGGTCACCGTGACCGAGCCGGCCGAGGTGCTGGAACTGCTGGAGACCGCGCCCGACCGGACCATCGAGGTGCAGCTGCGGGCGATGCGCGCACACATCGAGCTCGGCGCCGTCGCCGAGGCGGCCCGGCTCCGCGACGAACTGCTCGCCTCGGACGGCGGCGACTGGCGGGTGGCCTGGTACGACGGCCTGCTGGCGCTGGCCTCGCGCGACTTCGACCGGGCCACCGGCCGGTTCGACGCGGTCTACTCGACGCTGCCGGGCGAGCTGGCGCCGCAGCTGGCCCTGGCAGTCAGCCTGGAGATCGCCGGTCAGGTCGACGCGCCGGCGTGGTACTACGACGTGGTCAGCCGCACCGACCCGGCGTACACCACCGCGGCGGCCGGGCTGGCCCGGTGCCGCCTGACGGCCGGGGACCGCAACGGGGCGGTCGAGGCGTACAACCGGGTGCCGGGGACGTCCTCGGCGTACCGCAGCTCGCAGGTCGGCGCCGTCCGCGCGCTGGTCCGGCCGCACCCGTCGGCGGCTGCCGACGTGACCGCGCTGGCCGCCGCGGCCGCGCTGATCGACCGGCTCGAGGTCGAGGCGGCGCAGCTGGCGGCGTTGCGGGCCGAGTTGCTGGAACAGGCGCTGACGACTCTCACCGGCGGCGTCGCGGTTCCGGCCACGGTGCTGCGGACCGGCGCCACCGGGCGTGCCGACGAGCGCGGGGTGCGGTTCGCGCTCGAGGAGGCGTACCGGGAGATGGCCCGGGCCGTGCACGGCGCGGACCGGGTCCGCCTGGTCGACCAGGCCAACGCCGCCCGGCCCCGGACGCGCACATGACGGACACGCCCGGGACCGATCTCGACTGTCCGAGCTGCGCCGACGAGCGGGCTGCGGGCGCCTCCTTCTGCGAGGCGTGCGGCCGTCCGCTGACCGACGCCGCCCGGACGAAGCAGCAGGCCTCCGACCCGGCCGCCTGCCCGCATTGCGGCACAGCCGCCGCGGTCGGCCCGGACGGGTACTGCGGCACCTGCGGCATGCTGGCCGGCCGGCCCCGCGACCACATGGAGACCGATCTGGGCGCGGTCGCCGCCGCCGTCACCGACCGCGGGAAACGCCACCACCGCAACGAGGACGCGGTGTACCTCGCGGCCCGGGACGGCGACCGCGCCGTCGACGTGGTGGTCTGCGACGGCGTGTCGTCCTCCTACGACCCGGACGTGGCCTCGGAGACCGCCGCCACCATCGCCGGCGAGCTCCTCGCCGCGGCCGGCGACGATCTGGTCAAGCAGATCGCGGTGGCCGTCACCGCGGCCGGCGCGGCGGTGGCGGTGCTGGCCACCAGCGGCGACCCGCGGCGGGCGGCCTCCAACCCGGCCTGCACGATCGTGGCCGCGTGCGTGCGCGGGGCCACCATCGGCTTCGGCTGGATCGGGGACAGCCGGGCGTACTGGCTGCCCGCCGAGGGGCCGGCCGAACAGCTCACCGAGGACGACTCCTGGGCCACGTACGCGATCCGGCGGGGCGTCGACCCGGTCACCGCGATGCGGGACCCGAACGCCCACGCGATCACCGGCTGGCTGGGCGCCGACGCGCCGGTCACCGAGCCACGCACCGGCACGTACCAGGTGACCGCCCCGGGTCACCTGGTGATCTGCTCGGACGGGCTGTGGAACTACCTGACCGACCCGGCCGCGTTCACCGATACGGTTCGCCGGCGCCTGCGCGACCACGACCCCATCGGCGCCGCCCGGTCCCTCACCGACTACGCCCTCGAACGCGGAGGGGCCGACAACATCACCCTCGCGCTCGTGCCGGTTCACCCCGCGATCACCTAGGAGAGTCCGTGCCGTACACCGCCGAGGCGTTCCAGAACGAGTTCCTCGCCCTGGGCGCGTCCGAAGTCAACGCGATCGTCACGGTCGCCTCGTCCGGCTCCGAGACCGGCCGCCGCACCGCCGGCGCGACCGAGATCATCATCGTCGACGCGTCCGGCTCGATGCAGGCCGAGGGCCGGATGGTGGCCGCCCGGCAGGCGGCCAAGGCCGCGGTCAACGTGATCGACGACGGCGTCCACTTCGCCATCATCGCCGGGGTCACCACGGCCCAGCAGCTCTACCCCGGTCCGGGCGAGCTGGCCGTGGCCGACCAGTCCAGCCGGGCCGAGGCGGTCCGGGCGATCGACCGGCTGGAAGCCAGCGGCGGCACCGCCATGGGCGCCTGGCTCAAGCTGGCGGCCCAGCTGTTCAGCCAGCGGCCGGGCGACATCGCCCACGCCATCCTGCTCACCGACGGCGACAACGGCGAGTTCCAGGGCTACCTCGAGGGCGTGCTGACGCAGATCGGCGGCCGGTTCCAGTGCGACTGCCGCGGCGTCGGCACCAACTGGAAGGTCTCCGAGCTGCGCAAGATCGCCACCGCGATGCTGGGCTCGGTCGACATCGTGGCCCAGCCGGCCGGGCTGACCGCCGCGTTCGAGGAGATGATGACCAAGGCGATGGGCAAGACCACCGCCGACGTCCAGCTCAAGGTGTGGACGCCGGTCAACTCGACGGTGCGGTTCGTCAAGCAGGTCGAGCCGGACGTGCTCGACCTGACCGGCAAGCGGGCCGAGGACGGGCCACGGGCCGGCCGCTACCCGCTCGGTTCCTGGGGCACCGAGAGCCGCGACTATCACGTCTGCGTGGACGTGACCCCGGGCGGCGCCGGCGACGAGATGCTGGCCGCGCGGGTGTCCGTGGTCCAGGGAGACACCACGCTGGCCCAATGCCTGGTCCGGGCGGTCTGGACCGAGGACACGGCACTGTCCACCCGGATCAACCGGCAGGTCGCCCACTACACCGGGCAGGCCGAGCTGGCCGACGCGATCCAGGCCGGGATCGAGGCCCGCAAGGCCGGCGACGACCGGACGGCGACCATCAAATTCGGGCGGGCGGCGCAACTGGCCCACGAGAGCGGCAACAAGGCCACCGAGGAGTTGCTGGCCACCGTGGTCGACATCGAGGACGCGGCCACCGGTACGGTGCGGCTGCGGCGCAAGGTCGAGGCCGCGGACGAGATGGCCCTGGACACGCGATCGACCAAGACGGTACGGGTAGGACGGCAATGACCACGTACACCTGCCCCAACGGGCACGCCTCGGCCGACGCCGACTACTGCGACACCTGCGGGGCCAGGATCGGCGGCACGGCCGCGTTCACTCCCCCGCCGCTTCCCGCGACGGTCTCGGCGCCACCCGCCCCGCCGCCGGTGGCCGCGCCGGCCGGGGCCGAGATCTGCCCGAACTGCGGCACCCCGCGCACCGCCAACTGGCGATTCTGCGAGGACTGCGGCTACGACCACACCACCGGCAAGGTGCCGACGTTGTCCGCCACGCCGCCGCCGACTGCGGGGGTGTGGACGGCCACGGTCGGTCCGGACCGGACGTACTTCGACGCCAACGCCATCGACGGCGTCGAGTTCCCGCAGAACGTGGCCACGCGGACCGTGACGCTGCCCGCGCCGCAGGCCCGGATCGGCCGCAAGAGCCGCTCCAAGGGCACCGACCCGGAAGTGGACCTGTCGGCCGAGCCGCTCGACCCCGGGGTCTCGCACAGCCACGCGCTGCTCACCCTCAACATCGACGGCGTGTGGCTGCTGTCGGACCTGGGCTCGACCAACGGCACGTACCTCAACGACGAGCCCAAGCCGCTGACCGCCGGGCAGACCCGCACGCTGACCGACGGCGACCGCGTCCACGTCGGCGCCTGGACCACCATCACCCTGCACGCCCCGGCCTGACCCACGGGTGGCGACCGAGATCGAGGTCCGCGTCGGTCCGCGCGTCGACGGCCGACGCCGTGCCGGGGCGATCGGCGCGACAAGGCGGCAGTTCACGAGGGTCACCGTTGGCCGTTTCCACCCCGGCGCCCCGATCAGGCGCTAGTTTCGCGATCATGGGCGTACGGGCCGGCAACGATCAGCGCGCCGAGGTGCTGGATCGGCTGACCCGCGCGCTGGACAGCCGCGCGCTGGCGATGGACGAGTACGACCGGCGGGTGGCCGCGATCGGCACCGCCACGTACGTGACCGAGCTCGTGGCCCAGCTCCGCGATCTGCCACCGGAGTACGGCTGGCAACCGCATCCGGTGGCCACGCCGATCGCTCCGAACGGCGGGAGCCGGCCCGGCCGTACGGCGCTGATCCTGGGGATCCTTTCCGTGCCGCTGTCACTGTGCCTGGTCGGCGGGGTCTTCGGAATCCTGGCCATCGGGTACAGCCGGCGCGGTCCGGCCCGCGGCTTCGGCGCGGCCATGATCGGGCGCGTTCTCGGCATCGTCGGCATCCTCCTGTCGGCCGCCGCCGCCTTCGCCATGTGGTACGCGTTCACCCACCGGCTCGGCGCTTAGCCGCGGAGGATCTCCAGCGCCTGCTTGGCCAGGGGCTCGCTGCGGGCGTAGAGCGACGAGCCCGCGGCCGGCCGGGTGCCGCCGGCCAGGTTGTGGTACCCGCCGCCGGCCTCCCGGACGATCAGCGAGGTGGCGGCGAAGTCCCAGATCTGCCCGGCGGTCTGCACCGCCAGGTCGAGGTCGCCGCGGGCCACCATCAGGGCGGGATGCTGGGGCCAAGGCAGGTCGGCGACGACCGCGATCAGCGGCGCTCCCACCGCCGGGTCGGTCGGGATCACCGCCAGGCGGCTCTCGGTCAGCTCGTCCGGCCGGTCCGGCGAGACCTCGATCCGGACGCCGTCCTGGTACGCCCCCGCGCCCCGCGCGGCCCAGAACATCCGCCCCTGCGCGGGGTGGAATGCGACCCCGGCGGTGATCTCGCCTGCCTCCTCCAGCGCGATCAGCACCAGCCAGCGATCGTCGCCGGCGACGAACAACGCGGTTCCGTCGATCGGGTCGATGATCCACCGCCGGTCGTTGCCGCCGGCGGTGGCGCCGCCCTCCTCGCCCAGGATGGCGTCGCCGGGCCGGGCCGCGGTCAGCACCGACCGGACGGCGGCCTCGACCGCCCGGTCGGCCTCGGTGACGACGGAACCGTCGGCCTTGCGCTCCTGGGGCAGGTCGGCCAGCGCGGCGAAGTACCGCAGGCCGACCTCGGCGCCGGCGAAGGCGGCGCGCCGGGCGAGATCGAGGTCAGTTTCCATGACGTCAGTCTGCCCGGCGCGGATGTGCGGCGTCCGACGAAGCGGTGACGGCCTCGTGCCGGACAGGGTGCCATCGGGCGATCCCGGGCGCGGTCACAACCTCATGCATCAGGGTCCCAGGGGCCCGGCGAAGTCCGAAGCGATGATCCGCCGGCTGTTGCAAGGCCCTGGACCCGGATTCGCTGACCACAGCGATCGGTGCCTGGCTCGCCGACCGGGCCGAGTCCAGCGCTGCGACCGGCCGGCGGGCGATCGCGGTGGACGGCTAGACCCTACGCGGATCCCGCACCATCGATACCGCCGCCGATCACGTGCTGGGCGCCTGCGACCAGGCCACCGGCGTGGGCCTGGCCCGCACCGACGTCGACGGCACGACGGAATGAGATCACCCGGTTCGCACCCCTGCTCGATCAGATCAGCGATCTACGCGACACGGTGATCACCGCCGACGCGACGCACCCGCCAGCGCGAGAGGGGCTGGGCAGCAGCCGAGACGAACGCCGATAGCACAGTCCGCCCGGTTGGATAGAGATTCGACCGATTCAACTGACGACGCAGCACCGCAACCTGATGACGCCGCACCAAATCTCGACCTCCTTCGCCCGCTCGCCACGCGCGCTAAGCGTGAACAAATGGAAGGCGTGCCGCAAGATCAGTCAGGCCACATGCAAGACGGCCGGATCTGTCGTTTCGTCGACGCCGCCGTCTCTAGCCTCCATTTCGCCTTGGTCGTGAACTAAGGCTGCGTAAACACCGCCTTGATCCATCAACTCGGCATGGGTCCCGTACTCGGCGACCCGGCCATCCTCGATTACGAGGATCCGGTCGGCGGTTCGCACCGTGGACAGTCTGTGAGCGATGACAATCATGGATCGCGCTTCTTGACGGAGCGCGTCGACGGTCTTCTTCTCGGTGATGGCGTCAAGACTGCTGGTTGCCTCGTCGAGAATGAGCAGACGCGTGTCGCCGCACAAGGCGCGGGCCAGGTTCAGCCGCTGCAATTGGCCACCGGAGAGTCCGGTTCCGCCTTCCGACACGATCGTGTCGTACTGCATGGGCATCGCCTCGATATCCTCGTCCAGTGCGGCCATCCTGGCCGCACTCTTTACCCTCTCCAAGGGAATTGTGTCATCACCGAGGGTGATGTTGTCGGAAATGCTGCCACTGAACATCAGGGGTTCCTGCATGACGATGCCGAACTGTCGTCGCGTTGCCGTGAGGTCCAGATCTCTAAGGTCCTCCCCATCAAGTCGCACGACGCCCTCCGTCGGCACGTGCAATCCGACAAGAAGTCGAGCCAGCGTGCTCTTACCTGAACCGCTTCGTCCCACAATGGCAAGCCGTTCACCCGGCTCGAGCCGAAGACTCAATTGACGTAGAATCCAGGGCGAAGACTCGTCGTAGCGAAATCCGACATTGTCAAGCTCGAGAACACCCTTCACTCGGTCGAGTCGCTTGCCTTCTCCCGCTTGTCGCTCTCGATCTGCCGTCAATACAGCCGCAAGGCGTACGACGTGCCCCTGCACAGCCTGCAGCTGCTGGAACGCCTGCACAAGGCTTGCCAGCGGCGTAAGCAACTGTTGAGAAAGAGCAATCATGCCAAACATCACGCCGAGGCTGAGCTCACCGGACAGCGCCCGTGTCATACCGACAAGTATCAGAGTCAGTGGACCAGCCGTTGAAACGGTGCTGCTTGCAGCACCGAGCAGGCCGACGAAACGGCTCCGGTCGATGCTCGCGTCGATCTGGTCACTTAGGAGACCGAAGAATCTCCGGTTTATGCGACTCTCTGCGCCACTGGCCTTTACGGTGGCGATGGAATTCAGCGCCTCAATTGCGAAACTCTGGGTGCGGCCAACCTCGGCAAGTTCTCGCGTCGACAGTTGGGTGATTTTCGATGCTGGTCCGGCAATGAGGACGCCTTGCACTAGGCCGATCGTTAAGGCTGATAAACCAAAGACATAATCGACCTTAAATATGATCGCGCCGTAGACCAGCACGAGCAATCCGTCGAGAATGCTCTGAACCGCCCGCTGGGAAAGAACCGCCCTGATTTGAGCGTTAGACGAAAGCCGCTGTACCAGATCGCCAGTTGTGCGTTGCTGAAAGAAGCTGTACGGCAACGCGAGCAGGCGCTCAAAAAAGACCTTCATTAAATGGGCGTCAAATCGATTCGCCATCTGCACCACAAAAAGCGCCCGCAAGCAGCTGGCCAAGAAGATCGCCAGGATGACCATCGCCACGCTAACAGCTATGACCGGCACCATATCGTCATTATGAAGTGGGATCACTTCGTCTACAGCGAGCACACTGATTGCTGGACCGATGAGCCCAAGTATCGTGAGAAGAACTGACACCAGCAAAATTTGTACCGTCAACCGCTTCACATGCCCGGTCGATAAGGCCAGCTTTGCCAGGATCAGCCACGCGGAGGGGTCATCACGTTTCCGACGCATGAAGCGTTCCCCTGGCTGAAGGGTAAGGGAGATACCCGTGTAACGTTGATCCATTTCCGCTCGGTCGACGACGCGGCGGCCGAGGACTGGATCAATCAAATAGAACTTGCTTTCCGACCGCACCTTCTCCAACACAACGAAGTTTCGGAACTCCCAATGCAAGATGGACGGCGTTGGTAAGCTACCTACTTTAGACAAGGGGACGGACTTAGTTTCTACGTCCAATCCATAATGGGATCCACCCTCGACGATCCCTTTCACACCTGAACCGTCCCTGCCTGCCTTCGCAGCCTTCTCGCACTCGGCGAGCGACACTTCGCAGCCATAGTGATTCAGCACCATCGTTAAACAGGCAGCGCCGCGTTCAGCATGTGTTTCAGCATGAACGTGCTGGATCCGTCGATACTTCGCCAACTTCAAGATTGCCATATGCCAATCACCCAAACTAGGCAAAATTTGACGGACGCGTCTTTGAGAATACGTAAACTCCTAGAGGCTGACTGCCGATCATTACCGCCAAGCTCACACCGGGCCGATCGCTTAGAGATAAGTCGCGCTCGCCACGCTGCCAGAACGCAGCGGAAATTGAATACGTCTTGTCGCTTCCCGAAAGCGCAGGAAGCCCGTACTTCCCAACAACATCCTTGCCTGGAATACCGGTGGCGACAAATGCAATACGAGAGTCCACCGGCGTGCCATCAGGCACGAGCACCCGAACTCGCTGCCGCTGCCGCAGAATAGGCATAGAGCCTTCCGTCTGAACCACGTAGACGTAGACGCCTTCGCGCAGCCCCTTCGGTGCATGATCCATAACGATTCCGCTTAGTTGTGCATAGGTCGGCATACGTACGACTGCCCCGAACGTCACCAATGTCACCACTAATGTGACCAGTCCAACGCAAATAGCGGCAGTATATCTGAACGCATAATTTGGTGTCCCAGGTTCCCGAGCTTGTGTGCGGTGGTAATCGAGTGCAGCCCTGCGGAATGGCGACCCGTTCCCCACTAGCTCTTCAGGACCCCACCGGTCTAAGGACATGTCGCTTGCGGGACTGATGACACTGCGGATTGCCAGACGCAAAGCGCTGACGGCGACGACCAGAAGATGTACCAGGGAAAACGAGAGGAAGCCCAGACAAGCACGATAGAGCGGCTGCGTACGGCTGAGGGCGGAGGCGAAAAGAACGATGCCCACGACAGCTAAAGAAATCGTAACGCAAGCAGCCACAAGGGCCGCAGGTTGGGGCCGCCCGCCGAGCAGAAACACCAACGCCAATTCGCAAAAAACTATAAATGTTACAAACGAAGCCGCCGAGAGTCTGACCTGAAGGCAACAAGCGTCCGTGCGAACGCCGTCAGCAGCACTCCACAGCAGCAATAGCCCACATGTCCAAACTCCGGCGACCGAAAAGAAGTTGAAATACATAAACTTCTTCTTTGATGCACTTGAACCCGATTTCCAGCCGGCGTGCTTGGGAGCCCGCGCCCCTCGGAACTTGCTCACGATCTACCGCAACTCATCGGCCGTGGCAGTTGCCGATCGGGCAGACGAGCAGCGGCTCGACACTAAGGTTCCAAAGCTTGCCACGAAAACTCCTAACGATTTACTTAATCGATGTTGATCCCATGCCACGAGTTGAGGATCAACCTCGTTCGGTGGAGCATGTGGAAAGCCCGAATGGTTGACGGCGGCTCAGGATTGTTCATCGAGCTGATATAACAGGCACCGACGGCGACACTACCGGCGTGTTGGCCATCACGTCATTCCCCATGTGTTTGCTGTAAGGCCTGTGAAACGTTGATGCCAAACTCTCTTCAGCCTGATATCGTCTTCAATGCGCTTGCACGGCCCGTTCGCGACACGCTCAGGGTTTCTCTGATTTCTATCGGGTTATTGACGCGACCGACAACGTTGTAGGCACCAAGGGGCAGGATCATTGCCTGTTTGAACGCACCCGTTGACCTTCGTTTAACGAGCTAGGTAAAGTAACTGAACGGCTCACGTCCTGTCCGGCAGCGTCGTATCCAAGCAGATTCGATAGCCGTCGATAGACGCTGCCGATACGAAGCGGATCAGGGCAGATCGGTGGTGCCGAACGAAACGCATCAAGGCAGATTGGTGGTGATAGTTGGCCCAGTCAGCACTGCAAACAATCAGAGAATCTCGAGAAAGGCACTCGCGTGAGAACTGTTGCCAACACTGACGTTGCCCGGTGGGCTCAGCAGGCCGCCATCCGGCACAGCAAGATGCACTTGGGCCAGATGAGCGTGCTTGCCACTTGTACGGTACCCGGTGCTACTCCAGTCGCCGGCGTCGTTCAGGTTGTTCAAGAGGGAACCGACTGCACCCCCGGACGAACTCTTTGTGATGTGTGCGCTTCCACGGAGCCTAGCTACCGGGAAGAGTATGCCCTGAAGGAGGAGAGCGAGGTCGGCCTCTCGGTCGATCGTCTTATCGCTATTCCGGCGTGAGCGAACGTCGGCACCAGCCTCCGTTTCAAGCGTCGTAGGGTTGCGGTTCGGTCGTCACCGGACCGCAACCTCCTTGCCATTATCCAATCTGGCGTGCCAACTGTTCCAACAATCACCCGGAGTACATCGTGGCCAACCTACGGACACTAAGCGGAATTGGCGCGTATGACGGAAGCCCCGGCGAAGCATTTCGGCTAGTTGAGAGACTTACCTCCGTAGGGCAAGTGATAGCAGTCGCTGAGCAACTGCTTTATCCAAGCAAGCTTGATGATCGGGGTCTATTCAGCTGGCCGGTCAACCGGACAGGTCTACGCATCTATCGTGAGGACTCCCGACGGGCCCGGCGGGCCAAGAAGGCACTCGACACCCTTTTGTCTTATCCAAATTACTTAGGTGTCCTGGGAATACGAGGCGTTGCTAGCCTCCGCCTGACAAGCTCACGCTTATCGGATGTTGAGCGGGGAACCTGGCTGACCACTCTGCTGTTGACAGCTCCACTTGTGCACGCACGCGGCAGGTTCGGCCATGATGGATCTGACCAGATGGCCTTTCTGGCGCACGCGGCGGCGGCAGCTGACAAATATTTGAAGTCGGATCCGCTGCTAAGAGAGGCAGCGGCAGGATTTCTCGCCGTGCAGAGCTGTATGTCTTATGCGATCGCCGGAGCGGCGAAACTTTCGTCTCCGGTTTGGAGGGATGGCACTGCGGTTCCGGCAATCTTCAGAACCCATACGTATGGTCATCCCTGGCTTTACGAATTCGTATGTCGTTATCCGTCAGTCGCTAAGGCACTTGCCTGGACCGTTATAGCAGCAGAAATCTCCTTCCCCCTCGTATTGGTGGCGCCCCGGCCGATCGCCCGTGGCATTCTTTTGACCGGCGTTGGCTTCCACGTCGGCAATGCCCACTTCATGGGTCTCAATCGATTCCTGTGGTCATTTTCCGGCACCTATCCCGCAATCGTTTACACAGCCCGGCATCTGGGCAGACAAGAATCAGCGCTGACACGCGCAGCTGCCAACGGGGTACGTCGCTGTTTCACGGCGGCGGTCAAGGCAACGCGAATCTCACTCAAAGTTGCGCCAATGCCGATGCTCGCCGCCGTCGGTGTCGCCGGCGCTGCTGTTGCCGCTGGAACGGTGATCAAATCCCTGATGCGAGATCGTACTGATATTCTGGCGGCTGCTCCAGGTCGGGTATTGCCTGGCTCGTCCCTGCATGTGCGACATCGCCGTACAGCGAATGGTCCCACGATCGTCTTTGAGAACGGCCTGGGCTCGCCCTTAACCCAATGGGAGTGGATTATAGGATCCCTTCCAGAGGAAGCGTCCTTCCTTACCTACGATCGTCCGGGCGTTGGTTGGAGCCGACAGGGTCGCACCGGTTCGGCCGCAGAGTACTCGACGCGCCTGTTGAGCCTCTTACGTTCTTTCGATATGCCCACACCTTATATCCTGGTCGGGCACTCGATTGGTGGGCTGCTTCTGCGTTGCTTCGCTCGCCGCAATTCGCAGCATGTCGCCGGTCTAGTACTAATAGATTCTAGCCATCCGGAACAGTTTGAGCGTTCGACGATGCAACGTCAGGAGCTGCCGTGGGCGCGACAAGAGACGGCACTGAGGCTTCTTCGAAACACGTTTCTGCGAAGCAGTCGACGCAACGCGGCCTCGCCATTTGTCGGTTTACCGGACTGGGTTCGTGCGAGAACGGGGGCGGCAGTCGCGTATCCGGGCCACCTCAGGACTGTCAGGCATGAACTGCGTAGCTGGAATACATGGGCAGCTGACGCGAGTCAGCACACAGGACCCGTTGATTACCCGGTGTCGGTCATTACAGCTGAACGCACGGCAACCTACGATGGACAGCATCTGATTATGCAGCAGGAGCTTTTGTCGCTCTCTTCGCGCTCACGTCATCACATTATCGATGACGCGGAGCATAACGGCCTGCTCACGGAGCAGGTACATGCCCTGAAGATTGCCGCAGAAATCGAAAAGGTGCGGCGGCCAGCATAAGGGTTAGAGCACACTACCTATCGATTTGCCGAAAGAAGGCGCAAATTGAAATTTCCGATACTTAAGTCCTGCCGCCGGTACGTGACGTTTTCTGCCTTTGCTGCTTGGGTAGCGCTAACCGCTGCGAATAACATATACATCATTCCGATACAGATTCGCTCTCGTATCAATCCGCTTGGTCTTTTCTTGCTGCATTCGCGCTTCTTTTCACCGAGGCCCGGCAGCACCGACGAGCATGTACTTGTTCACGATCGGCTCTCGGATGGTTCATTAACCGAATGGAGGAAGTCGTTCTCGACGGCCCGCGTCGAGTGCACAACGCACTATGGTCGTCTCCAGGCAGACGCGAGCAAAAAGCGCTTGTCGATTCCGCCGGGCAGGTCGCTATGCTGGTCGGTCACCATCACGGCGATAGCAACGCCTATGTTCATCGAACCGTAAGTTATCTCACCGTTCTCAACGTTGCGACGTATCTTTGCCAACACCGAGACGACGCCGTACAAACGCAATTTATGCTCGTGCAGTCGTCAGGTTACGATACGACAACGCCTCCGGCCATGAGATTCATCTCAGACTTCCACGGGCTGCCATAGATGGCCACCAGCTGCTCCAAGCCAACGTAACGAAACGCATGATCTGAAAGCCGCGATCGGAGGAATGACATGTTCCACAAATTCAGCGACATGATGCCCAGTGAACAGATTCGGACAGCTAAGTTCTCCGAAACGATAGGATTGCAAGAAATCTGGTCGGTAGTAGGTGATTTCACCTTGTATGCAAGTGATTATCAGATCGCCCGGCTCCTGTCTGTGGCTGAGCTGTTCAAGACCACACTGGAAGTCCGCGGTGCTGTCGCGGATTTTGGTTGCGCTACCGGCGCCAACAGCATGTACCTGGCCAAACTGCTCAGGATTTATGATCCACTGAGCACGAAGCGGGTGCATTGCTTCACTGACTTCAATTGGAATATTTATCCGGCCAAGAGCTCCGAGCACGAACCCTTCGAACGCATGCTGCGGACCATGAATCTTCTACACATAATCAAGGAAATGGCCATACATCGCGGCCAGATATCTGAGATTGTGCCGAAGTTTCTCTCGGAGTCCAACCCTCTTCGCTTTTCATTCGTCTATTGCGATGTTCTCGAGGGCGCGCAGCTGACGACGGTGCTCGACTTAGTCGCTCCGCGACTGAGCCCCGGCGGATTAATTGTGCTACATCAGTACGGTTGGGAGACGTTCCCAGAGGCGACTGGTGCTGTAGAGGAATTCCTGGAACGGCAAGGCGAAATTTTCGAGCCGTCGCTGGTCCGCGACACACGGATGCCCACGTTAGCGTTGCGAAAGCGTCAGTCAGATAAATCCGATAGCCTTTGCCCCTAGGCCTTGCACGGCACGCCACTTCGCACGGCGAGGCGGCCGTCACGTTTACGGTGGCCGACTTCGTACCTGCAGTGGGACAAGATGTCTCGATGTACCGAGCCGTAGCTTCTCGGATCATCTGACTCGTAACGGGCTACCGGTCAGCTTCGCCGAAGTGGGCCGTGATCTGACGGGGTTGGGGCCCGCGACCGCACCGGGCCGAGACGTTCAAGTTGTCCACCGACCCGCACCCGGAGGCCAAGATCCGCGACGTCGTCGGGCTCTATTGTGTCCGCCGGCCGACGCCGCAGACGGACGCCTGTTGCCAACGACACGCAACGGCCAGCTGCTGGCCTCTCCTCAACAGGTCGCCCAAGGCCGTCCGCCGGTTGAGTTGCCCGCGGTCGCGGACGACGACGCCGCCCACACCCATCCGAACGTCAACGCCTGGCTGGCCAAGAAGCCGCGGAGCACGATGCATTTCATGCCAACCAGCGCATCCTGCATAACTGCATCAGGTCCTATTCAGCAGCACCACCGGTCACATCATGCGTCGAGCCACCTTCACCTGCGTCGGAGATCTGGTCGTCGCGATCCCCGCCTTCATCGACGCCGACAACGAGCGCTACGAACCGTTCTGCTGGTCCAAGATCGCCGACCAGATCCTCACCGAACCGACCGCTGAAAGACCGGACACGCGACACAAGCCGACACCGCCGGAAGCACCGAATAGCGACAGAGTCCCGGACGGCGAGCGCGTCCAGCGCAGCCGGTACTGCATCGACCGCCTCGATCACTGGCCGCCGCATCCTGAGCTACGTTCACCGTGACGTAGGGCCCCGTGCATTTCGTTACCGCGCCGTTCCGGTCGGGCTCCGCGACGACTTTCCAGATTGGGACAGATGATGACGACGCCTCAGCGGGTACCACTCTCCGTACTTGATACCGCGTCCGTCCGTGAAGGTTTCGACAGCGCTGACGCGCTCCGGGGCACGACTGCCATCGCGCAGACCGCCGACGAATTGGGGTACGCACGGTTCTGGGTGGCCGAGCACCACAACAAGCCGGCCGTGGCGTCCACCTCGCCGGCGGTGCTGATCGCTCATGTGGCGGCGAACACCTCTCGGATCCGGGTCGGCTCGGGCGGCGTGATGCTGCCCAACCACATGCCGTTCGTCGTGGCCGAACAGTTCGCGCTGCTCGAGGCGCTGCACCCAGATCGGATCGACCTCGGCATCGGCCGCGCGCCCGGCACCGACCAGGCCACCGCGGCCGCCCTGCGCGGAATATCGCCGCATCTGACCGTCGAGCAGTTCCGGGACCACATGGCCACGGTGCTGGGGCTGCTGGGCGACGAACGCCTTGCCGGCGACCGCATCGGCCATCTGCGGGCCACCCCCGTGCCGGCCGGCCGACCCGAGGTCTGGATGCTCGGCTCGTCCACGCACGGCGCTCAGGCCGCGGCCGCGCTCGGGTTGCCGTTCTGTTACGCGTACCACTTCGCCACGAGCTTCGACGTGGACACCGCGCTACGTCTCTATCGGGCCGGGTACCAGCCGTCGCCCCGGCACCCCGAGCCCCACGTCATGGTCAGCGCGTCGGCCATCGCCGCCGGGACCGCCGAGGAGGCGCAGTTTCTAGCCGGACCGAGCCGGGTCATGGCGCTGAGCCTGCGGACCGGGCGGCTCGGCCCGATGGTGTCGCCGGAGGCCGCCGCCGCCACTCTCGCCAACCTCAGCGACCTCGATCAGGCGATGCTCGACCAACTGCCCGGAACCCAGTACGCGGGCACCACCGACGAGGTCGTCGCCGGACTGGACGTGCTGGTCGAGCGGACCGGCGCCGACGAGGTGATCCTGGCCGGCTCGGCGTACGATCCGGGCACCCGGCAGGAGACTCTGCAGCGCATCGCGAAGGCGTGGGGTTGAATCAGGCCCATGGCCTGCACCTGACTACGGACCTTGAGGAGTTCTGCACCGCCGCGGTCGACTTCCTCCACGCGCGCCCGGTGGAAACACCATGCGTCTGCCCGGCTCGGAGTCGGTCCGGGTGCGGACCGAAGGGCGTACGGGTCCTCAACGCCATCGAAGCTCCGGCGCTGGCCCGCTTTCGAGCCGCTCGTGCGGCCGCGGAACTGCCCTGGCTGTGATTGCTCGAGACGCACAACGGGCTGCCCGGGTTCGCGCTGGACATCGACGAGAAAATCGTACTGTCGCATTCAGAGAAAGAAGCAGCGGCGGCGACCTTGGAAGGGCTCGTGCGGCTATCGTCCGTTGCTGTGTTTCCTCGACGCCACCGGTATTGCCTTGCCGAGATGCTGCGGCCGGGCAACGCCGAAGGTGATGTTGCTGCCGATCACATCAGGGTCCTGGCCAGGGCCGTACGCCGACAACAACGCACTGCGATCCCTCGCCGCCAGCCACCTTTGGCTACCGCCATAGAGCCCATGATCTGATCAGTCACAATGCGACTTCCCGTGTGCTCCGTCAGCTTGATCAGAATGTGTCATCGTCGGGCCGAGGATAGCCGAGCAACGCCATCGCCTCTTGGTTCTCGGGCCGGGACCAGAACAGCTGATGCAACTCTGTGGGCAGTTCATCCCGGTGGCTGCCGATACGACCGCGTCGGAAGAACAATTCGTCATGCCCTTTGAGCTCATCGAGTGACGGAACGGCACCCTCTGGCCGCAGACCGAGCGTGGGAGCCACCGTGGCGATGGTCGACGTGACCGCCGCTCGCGGGTCACTGATCAGTTCCTCGTAGCGTAGGACGACCCGATGCTGCGCCGGCGGTCGTAGCCAACTGACTACGTTGGACCCCCATCTTCCGGTCCCGAGTCTGTCCTCGTGCAGAATCATCGACCGGAGTTCGTCTTCGTAGGTGGCGGGGTCTTTCTCGCTCGCTTGGCGGGCGTACGAGACCAGGGCGTCCCGACCGTCACGCACCAGGCAGACTGCCCGGTCGTTCTCATCGACGTCGGCGTCACGCTGGCGGTGCGTCTTGACGAAATGCGGCTGGTCGTCCGCTCGCATCTCGGTCAGGCGTGCCGGGCGACCGGTATACCCGACCAAATCCGCCCCGAGGCGCCAAGCCACCGCGTCGACGTCGTAGACGGTCGAGGTTCTGATGCCGTACAGCCGGTGAAGGATGATTCGCAGGAAGGTGTTGCCGGAACGTGGATATGACGCCAACCACACAATCACCTGGTGATCTTAACAGCGGCCCGCGATTGGTCCATGGAGGTGACGCCGTCCCCGGCTCACTCCGGACCCTTCCGCTTGGGCACCCGGCCAACCCCCCACGAGCAACGGCGGCGTCCGCAACGCCCTGCCATGGTGGGACTGGCGAGTTGGGCGTGCAGGCTCGGCTGGTTGCCTTTCCCGGTCAGGATCCAGTGCGCGCCCGCGTCCGGCGAGGTCGGTGACGTGCTCGCGCTGGCGGGTGCGTCGCGTCGGCGGTGATCACCGTGTCGCGTAGATCGCTGATCTGATCGAGCAGGGGTGCGAACCGGGTGATCTCATTCCGTCGTGCCGTCGACGTCGGTGCGGGCCAGGCCCACGCCGGTGGCCTGGTCGCAGGCGCCCAGCACGTGATCGGCGGCGGTATCGATGGTGCGGGATCCGCGTAGGGTCTAGCCGTCCACCGCGATCGCCCGCCGGCCGGTCGCAGCGCTGGACTCGGCCCGGTCGGCGAGCCAGGCACCGATCGCTGTGGTCAGCGAATCCGGGTCCAGGGCCTTGCAACAGCCGGCGGATCATCGCTTCGGACGGTCGCCGGTCAGCGACGATACCCAGTGCCTGTGCCGTCTCGTCAGGTACGCCAGCCACCCACTCGGCGATCGCGGCGTACCAGCGGTAGCCGGCCACCACCGCGCACACCACCGCGCTCTTTACGACAGCCGGTGCCGGACACCACGGCGGGCTCGCCGATCAGGCACCGCGGCGAGTGCTGCGGGCAGCCCACCAGCGGTTTCCGGCACGGTCAGAGCCGGTGCATCAAACAGAGACAAGATCAGCGATGATGGCAGCGCGGGCATGACTCACTCGGATAGATCACCGTGGCGTAAGAACCTCGATGATCTTTCCGAGCCGGTCATGCCCGTCTTGCTACCACCAACACCGGCGCCTCTCTACCTACCCACCTGGAACGGACATCGCTACGACTTCGCCGGGCCCCTGGGACCCTGATGCATCGGCCCGGATGGATGACCGGCCGGATCCGCATTCCGGACACGAAAGAAATACCAAATTCGACTACCGGGAAGGCCGCCCGCCGACTGTTATCTTGCCGTCCGTGTTTCGCGAACTCAAGGTGGCCGTGGTCGTGCCCGCCTACAACGAAGAGAAGCTGATCTCCAAGACCATTCATTCGGTCCCCGACTATGTCGATCACATCTTCGTCGTCGACGACTGCAGCACCGACCGCACGTCCGCCGAAGCGCGGGCGACCGCCGATCCACGACTGACGGTGATCTCCCACGAGCGCAACACGGGCGTCGGCGGCGCCATCTGCGACGGTCACAAAGCCGCGCTGGCACTGGACTGCGACGTGGCCGTGGTGATGGCCGGGGACGCCCAGATGGACCCGGTGTACCTGCCTGACCTGCTGACTCCCATCGCCGACGGCGAGGCGCTGTTCACCAAGGCCAACCGGTTCTACAACCGTGAGTCCTATCGGGGAATGCCGGCCATGCGAATCTTCGGCAATGTGGTGCTGTCCTTCATGACCAAACTCGCGTCCGGTTACTGGCATCTGTTCGATCCGCAGAACGGCTATACCGCGATTCACCGCAACGCCCTCGAACGGCTGAACCTGGACCGGGTGGCGCACGACTACTCGTTCGAGAACGATCTGCTGATCAGCCTGAACATTCTCCGCGTTCCGGCGTGCGACGTGCCCATTCCGGCGGTGTACGGCGACGAGACATCGACGATGCGGATGCATCGCGTCGTCCCGGCATTGATGAAACAGCTCTTCCGTGGATTCTGGCGGCGGATGCTGCAGAAATACGTGATCTTCTCGTTCTCGCCGGTCGCGCTGCTGCTGGTGACCGGGTTGTTCATGATCCTGGTGGGCGCGGCCGTCGGATCGTGGGTGGTGGTCGAGACGCTCGGGCCGCCGCAGGCCAGCGCCGGAAGCGTGCTGCTGGCCGCCCTGCCCGTGCTCACCGGGATCCATCTGCTGATCGCGGCGCTCACCCTGGACATCCAGGAGAGCCCGGACCGGCGGTCGGCCCCGGCCGGCGGCCCGGCGCACGCCCGGCCGTCGGCGCCGGCCCCGGCGGCCCGCCGGGACACGGTGGTGGCCGGCCGATGAGGGCACTGCTGCGCCGCGCCGGCAGGCCGGTTCCGCTGCGCCACTGGGTCACGCTGGCGGTCGTCTTCACCGTGTCGTACGTCTGGTGGCGCTGGACCACGCCGATGTGGACCGGCGACGCCCTTTACTACACGGCGATGACCTACCACTACGCCGGTCACAGCCTCGAGGAGTCCATCCGACTCACCGGCGTCTACTTCCACGACCCGAAGATCGAACGCCTGCACCTGGGCTTCGACAACCCGCGGGTGGCGCCGCTGATCTACCCGCGGGTGGTCTATCCGGCGATGTCGGTGCCGTTCGTGATGCTGATCGGCGGCGCCGGGATGTACGTCGTGCCACTGCTGTCCGCGATCTTCACCGCGTGGGGGCTGACCCGGCTGCTCACCCGGCTGTTCCGGGCCGAGATCGCGCTGGCCGTGGTCGGGCTGTTCCTGCTGTCGACGGCCTTCCGGACGTTCGGCGCCGGCTTGTTCACCGAAGCGCCGACGCTGGCCTTCGTCACGGCGCTGCTGTTGCTGCTGCCGATCGGGGGACGGCGGTTCGGTCCGGCCGCGGCCGCCGCGTGCGCGCTGTTGCTGGTGGCGATCACGTTCTGCCGGCAGTCGGCCCCGGTCCTGGTGTCCGCGGTGTGCGCCGCCTGGGTGTGGACGGTCGTCCGGCGGCGAAGTCTCCGCCGCAACCCGTGGACGCCGGTGGTCCTGGTCCTGCTCCCGGTGGGTCTGGCCGCCACCGCCGTGCTGCAGTGGTGGGCGCCCTACGACGTGCTGTGGTGGTACGCGCACATCAATCACGAACCGAGCGTCCGGGTGGCGCTGCACCACCTACCGCAACACTTCTGGCACAACACCGTCGCCGACTCCCGCCGATACCTGAAGACCGACGCGGCGATCATGATCCTGTGGCTGGGCGCGCTCGTCTCGTGCCTGACCGCGTTCCGGTCGGAGCGCACCGCCCTGTTCCTCGGGGCGCTCGGGCCCAGCGCGGTGCTGACCACGCTGAACGGGGTGCCCAGCGAGTTCCGCTACTACGTGCCGATGTACCCGATCCTGTTGCTGGCCGCGGCCGGCCTGCTGCACCAGGTGACCGCACGCCGGGCGGCCGTCCCGCCCCCGCCGGCAACGCAACCCGCCCGCGAGACGCTCACCGAGCCCGCCGGGGTGCCCGGGTAGGGCGCTAGGCTCGCGGCCATGCATCGGAGCCGGCTGTACGGGCTGTTCATCGACACGCCGACCGGTCAGGCGCCGGCCGCGGTGGCGTTCTGGGCGTCCGCGCTCGGGGCCACGCCGCAGCCGAATTCCGGCGAACCCGAGTTCACGACGCTGGCCGGTGCGGTGCCCGGCCTGGTGGTGGACGTCCAGGCGGTCGGGGACGGGCCGCGCTACCACCTGGACATCGAGACCGACGACGTGGACGCCGAGATCGCCCGGCTGCTCGCGCTGGGCGCGGTGGTGGAGACGCCGCGCGACGGCTTCAGCGTGCTGCGGGCACCGGGCGGGCATCTGGTGTGCGTGGTGCCGGTACAGTCCGACCCGCCGGAGTTCGCCGAGCAGGCCGCCGTCTGGGACTGAGCGGCCGATCCGCACCCGGCCGTTCGGGCGCACCGGGGCGTACGGAGCAGGCTGAAAAGCTGAGGGCCGCCGATGTATCCCGGGACGACAGCCGGGTCTCTGACTCTTCGTGGATGTCGGAATGGGGCACCGTCGATTCGCCGCCGTGCTGTTCGCCGATCTCAGTGGTTTCACCGAGTTGGTCGAGAAGGTGGATCCCGAGATCGTCTATCAGGTCGTCAAGCCGCTGATGGACGATTTGATATCCATCGCCCGGCGGCACGGCGGCGAGATCCAGCAGGTTCTCGGGGACGGGTTCATGTGCGTGTTCGGCCTGCGCGTGACGCGGGGCGACGAGGCCGAACGAGCCGTACGGGCCGGCATGGACCTGGTCGCGGCGGGTGGCGCCGAGACGGTCCGCCCGTCGGTGCACGCCGGGGTGGAGTTCGGTGAGGTCTTCGTGACGCCGTCGTGGCCGCCGGCCGGGTACGGCGTGTGGGGGCGCGCGGTGAACCGGGCCGCCCGCCTGTGCGCGCTGGCCGGGCCGGGCGAACTGCAGATCGGACCCGACGCGTACGCCCGCAGTACCTCCCGCCCGGCCGCGCAGCCGCAGGAAGCGCTGGTGAAAGGGGTGCAGCGGGCGATCCTGACCCATCGCGTCCCGGCCGCCGTTTCCGGGCTGCGGTGACGGTCCGGACACAGCCACCGTTCGGATACCGACGCCGAACCGCCTACCGGGCCGCTCCAGCAGCCGCGCACCACGTCCGGTGCAAGGCGGCCGGCCCGGGCGCCCGTCGGCGCTCGGTGGCCGGGCACTTCACCGTCGGCTGAGCAGGTCGACCACGAACCATTCGTCCTCGTGGTGCACGCGGGTCTCCAGGCCGGTGCGGCGGGCCAGGCCGGCGTGCACGGTGAAGCCGTCGTAACCGGCCGCCTCCCGATCCCGGAAATGCGCCGCGACCAGGTCGCCGCCGGGCTCCAGCCGGTTTACCAGCCCGGTCAGCAGCGCCTCGAGGTCGGCCGCGGACAGGTAGTAGAGCAGGTCGCCGAGCACGATCAGGTCGAACGTGCCGTCCGGCAGCTGGTCCGGGAGGAGGGCCTTCGCCACCCGTACGTGCGGGTGATCGGCGACCGCCGCGCGGGCCTGGAGCACCGCCTCGTCCACGCAGTCGACGGCCAGCACCTCGTCGCAGCGGGTCGCCAGCATCCGGGTGAACACGCCGACGGCGCAGCCCGGCTCGTACGCCCGGCGGTACCGCGGCTGCCGCAGACTGGCCAGCATCGCCGCGTATTTGCGCTGGTCGGACCACTTGGCCGCGTTGTCCCACGGGTCGTCCTTGGCCAGGTACATCCCGGTGAAGTGCTCGGCGGAGGTGGAGGTCTCCGGCGGCTCGGCGTCACCCTGCGTTCTCGGCACCCGCTGATTGTGCCCGCTCCCCACCTCCGGTCCGGCCGGCGGGCGGCGAAGACCAGCGGGTACGCTGCAACCACCAGGCCGGCCAGGTGTGATGCCATCCCGGCCCAACTCCCGGCCGGAGGCCTCCGCACGCCGGCCGGGGCGTTAAGGTCGGCGCCATGACGCGCATCCTGCTGATCACCGGCAGCACCCGGGACGACTCGTTGCACACCGCCGCGTTGCGCACGGCGGCCCGCGTCGCGCCCGCCGGGATCACCGCTTCCGTCTTCGACGGGCTGATCAGCGTGCCCGCGTTCGTGCCCGGCGACCCGGCGCTGCGCGGGTCGATGCCGCTGATCCGGCACATCGTGGGGGAGGCCGAGGCGTTGCTTTTCTGCACCCCCGAGTACGCCGGATCACTCCCGGGCACGCTGAAGAATCTGCTCGACCATCTGGTGGCCGGGGGCGATCTGCACGGCAAGCCGGTCGCGTGGCTCTCGGTGGCAGCCGCCGGGCAGGACGACGGCGCCCGGGCCGAACTGGAACGGGTGCTGGTCAACGGCGGCGCCCAGGTGCTGTCGAACGCCTGCGTGCGGATCCCGCTGCGGGTCGACGCTGTGGACGCGTCCGGCCTGGTCAACGACCCGCAGTTGCACGTGGCGCTGCAGGACATGCTCGCGTCGCTGGCCAAGGTCCTGAGCGGACCGCAGACCCGGGAGCAGCCGTCGTGGCAGGCGTACTCGAGCGTCTTTCCGATCGTCCAGCAGCGTGCGGACCCGAAGGCCCGGACCGGTCCCCGGGCGGAATTGTGGCGGGGGCCGGATCAGCAGCCGGGCCGGGCCGGCCCGTACCGGTCCGCTACCGGCGAGGCCGATCAGCCCCGGTCCACGCCCGGCCCGCCGCGCGGTCCGGGCACGCCCGGCCCGCCGCGCGGTTCCGGTGATCAGCCCTGGGGCTCCGAGCCCCAGTGGGGCAGCTGAGCCGAGATCACCGCGCGCCGCCCGGGCCGCCGGTCAGGGGACACGGGCGACGACGCCGTTGCAGGACACGGTCTCGACCGCCGGGCGCGGCTGGCGCTCGCCCTCGTCGCGCCACTTCGACACCGACAGCAGGCCGGGCTCGACGAACTCCAGACCGGGCAGCAAGGCGGCGAGCTGGTCCCCGGTGCGGGCGGTGAACCGGCCGTCCTGGTTCGCCGCGGCCAGTTTCGCCACCGCCTCCGGCGACTGGTACTCCCAGGTCGAGTGCGTCGCGACCACGTAGCTGCCGGAGGGCAGAGCGCCCACCAGCGTACGGACGATGCCTTGTGGATCTTCGTCGTCGCGGATGAAGTGCAGCACCGCGACCAGCAGCAGCGCCACCGGCCGGGCGAAGTCCAGAGTGGCCTTGAGCTCGGGGTGGGCCAGGATCGCACCCGGGTCGCGCAGGTCGGCGTCCAGGTAGGCGGTCGCGCCGGTGAGCAGCGCCCGGGCGTGGCTGAGCACGATCGGATCGTTGTCCACGTAGACCACCCGCGCCGACGGGAGCACGGCCTGCGCCGTCTCGTGGGTGTTGCCGGGCGCCGGAATGCCGGTGCCGATGTCCAGGTACTGATCGATGCCCTGCTTGGCCAGAAACGTCACCGCCCGGCCGAGGAACATGCGGTTCTCCTGCGCCATCAGCCGGACACCGGGCATGGCGGCCTCGATCGCATCCCCGGACGCCCGGTCGGCGGCGAAGTTGTCCTTGCCGCCGAGCCAGTAGTTGTACCGGCGGGCCGGGTGCGGCGTCGTCGTGTCGATGCGGTCCACACGGTCCACCTTATCCGCGAGGTTCCTCATAGTCCGGTGTGGTAAGCGAGCACTCCTCGGTTGACCGCGCCGATCGCCTTGCGCGCCGCCTCGCGGACCCCGGCCGAGGCGGCCGGCGCCTCGGCGATCTGGCCGAGCAGGTCGAGTACCTGCCGCGCCCACCGGACGAAGTCGCCGGCCGGCATGTCGGTGTCGTAGTTGTGCCCGCTCGACAGCACCGAGGCCAGCGGTTCGCCGCGCGCCCACCGGTACATCGGCCAGACGAACCCGGCGTCCGGCTCGCGGGTCAGCGACAGCCCGTGCTCGGCCTCGTGGGCCTCGATCTCCCCCCACAGCTTGTACGTGTCGTCGACCGCGTCCGACGTGCCCCCGCGCGGCACCGACGCCCGCTCGTCGCTCTCCCGCCGGGACTCGTAGAGCACCATGGACACCGCGGCGGCCAGTTCGTCGGGGGCGAGCCCGTCCCAGACGCCGCGCCGCAGGCACTCGGCCACCAGCAGGTCGGCCTCGGTCCAGATCCGCCCGAGCATCCGCCCGGCGTCGGTGACCTCGCCGTCCGGGGACAGGTAGCCGCGGTCGGTGAGCACGGCGCAGACCTCGTCGAACGTCCGGGCGAGCGAGCCCGTGCGCCCGGACACCTTCTCCCGCAACGCCTCGGTGTCGCGCTGCAACCGCCACCGGCGCTCGGCCCACCGGGCGTGCTCCTCCCGGTCGGGGCAGGCGTGGCACGGGTGTTGCCGCAACTGGATCTTGAGCAGCTCGATCGCCGGGTCCTCACCGGTGCCGCCGCGGTTGCGCCGCCGCCCTCCGCTGCCGTTGCGGTCCAGGCCGGTGGCCGACACCTGAGCGGCCAGGTCGCGGCGGGAGCCGGGGTTGCGCGGGTTGAACGTCTTCGGCACCCGGATGCGGGCCAGCACGTCGACGCCGCCGGAGAAGTCGGCCGGGCTGACCCGGCCGGCCCACCGGTCCTGGGTGAGCACCAGCGGCCGCGGCTCGCCGAAGCCGCCGGCGGCCGGCTCGACCACCACGGCCAGGCCGGCCCGCCGGCCCTGCGGAACCCGGATCACGTCGCCGATCTTCAGTCTCTCCAGCGCCGCCGACGCCGCCGACCGCCGCTGCGACACGCTGTCGCGGGCGAGCGCGCGTTCCCGGTCGGCGATGGCGATCCGGAGGGCGAAGTACTCCTCGAAGTCGCCGTGGTGGCAGGTGGCGTCCTCGTCGTACGTCCGCATCGTCTCGACGTTGCGCTGCACCTGACGGGCCAGGCCGACCACCGACCGGTCCGCCTGGAACTGCGCGAACGACGACTCCAGCAGGTCGCGGGAGCGGGCCGCGCCGACCGACCCGACCAGGTTCACCGCCATGTTGTACGAGGGCCGGAACGACGACCGCAACGGGTACGTCCGGGTCGACGCCAGGCCGGCCACGTGCCGGGGGTCGACCTCGGGGCTCCACAGCACGACGGCGTGACCCTCGACGTCGATGCCACGGCGGCCGGCCCGGCCGGTGAGTTGCGTGTACTCCCCCGGCGTGAGGTCGACATGGGCCTCGCCGTTGAACTTGACCAGCCGCTCCAGCACCACGCAGCGGGCCGGCATGTTGATGCCCAGAGCCAGCGTCTCGGTGGCGAACACCGCCTTGACCAGGCCGCGGACGAAACACTCCTCGACCGCTTCCTTGAAGGCCGGCAGCATCCCGGCGTGGTGGGCGGCGACACCGCGCTCGAGGCCGTCGAGCCACTCCCAGTAGCCGAGCACCGACAGGTCCTCGGCCGGGATGGTGGCGACCTTGGCCGACGCGATCCGGCGGATCTCGGCCTTCTCCTCCGGGTCGGTCAGCCGCAGCCCGGCGCCCAGGCACTGCTGCACGGCGGCGTCGCAGCCCGCCCGGCTGAAGATGAACAGGATGGCGGGCAGCAGACCGGCCCGATCCAGCCGGTCGACGACCTCGGCCCGGGGCGGTGGCTGCCATCGCCGCGAGCGGCTGCCGCGGGAGTGGTAACCCGGCCCGGCCGTACGGTCGGTGAGTTCCAGCCGGCGCAGCATCTCCCGGGTGTAGCGCAGCAGCTCGGGGTGCACGTCGTGTTTCTTGGCGGCGTCCGCGTCGTGGAACAGGTCGAACATCCGCTTGCCGACCAGCATGTGCTGCCACAACGGGACCGGCCGGTGCTCGCTGACCACCACCTCGGTCTCGCCGGCGCGCACCGTGATCAGCCAGTCGGCGAACTCCTCGTAGTTGCTGACCGTGGCCGACAGGGACACCAGGGTGACCGACGCCGGGAGGTGGATGATCACCTCCTCCCAGACCGCGCCGCGGAACCGGTCGGCCAGGTAGTGCACCTCGTCCATCACCACGTAGGCCAGCCCCTGCAGGGTGGCCGACCCGGCGTACAGCATGTTGCGCAGCACCTCGGTGGTCATCACCACCACGGGCGCGTCGCCGTTGATCGCGTTGTCGCCGGTCAGCAGGCCGACCTTGGCCGGCCCGTACCGCTCGACCAGGTCGTGGTACTTCTGGTTGGACAACGCCTTGATCGGTGTGGTGTAGAAGCACTTGCGGGCGCCGTCGCGCAGCGCCAGATGCACGGCGAACTCGCCCACCACGGTCTTGCCGGCGCCGGTGGGCGCGCACACCAGGACGCCGCTGCCCCGCTCCAGCCCCTCGCACGCCTGGCGCTGGAAGTCGTCGAGATCGAAGCCGACGTCGACCATGAAGTCCTCGAGCGCGGGGAACGCGGCCCGCCGCTTGGACGCCGCGTACCGTTCGGCTGGGCTGGTCATGGTCGCAAGGTTAGTTCGTCGGTGTGACAACTCGCAGTACCGGCGGTTGCCGACCGGCCGCCCGCTTGCCATCGGTATGGTGCACCACGTGCCCGATCGCCCTCCGAACAACGGCCGGCGTCCGGTTGATGCCGTGCTGTTCGACTTCCACGGCACGCTGGCGCAGGTCGAGGACTCGGTCTCGTGGGTCACCGCGGCGGCCGCGGCGTGCGGCGCGACGCTCGACCGGGGCAAGGCCACGGTGCTGGCCGACCGGCTGGTCACCGCGGGCCGGGCGGGTGGGCCGGTGCCGTACCGGGTGCCGCCGCCGCTGACCGAGGTGTGGGCCGACCGGGATCTCTACGAGCACTGCCACCGGGCCGCGTACACCGGGCTGGCGGCGACGGTGAGCACGGACATCGAGGGGCTGCCGGAGGCGCTGTACGAGCGGCTGCTGGACCCGGCGGGCTGGTTGCCGTACGCGGACACCGAGGCCACGCTGCGCACCCTGCACGACGCCGGGATCAAGGTGGCGGTGGTCAGCAACATCGGTTTCGACATCCGCCCGCACTTCGCCGCGTGGGGCCTGGCGGCGATGGTGGACGCGTTCGCGCTGTCGTACGAGGTGGGGCGGCTGAAGCCCGATCCGGCGATCTTCCTGCGGGCCTGCGGCATGATCGGCGCCGACCCGGAGCGGACGTTGATGGTGGGTGACTCGCCCGCGGACGCGGGGGCGGTCCAGGCCGGGTGCGCGGCGCTGGTGCTGCCGGCGGCCGGGCCGGGGCGGCCCAACGGGCTCGGCGCGACGCTGGCCCTGGCCGGCTGCGCCGCTTAGCGGCCCCGCTGGCCGGCTGCGCCGCTCAGCGGCCCGCTCAGAGGTACGTGTCGACCAGGGTGCCCTGGGTCGTCGAAGCGCTGCGGATCGGCTCGTCGGCGTCCGCCTCGGCCACGTGGTCGGCCACCGTCTTCCCGGCCGCCGCCTTGGCGTGTCCCTCGGCCGTACGCGTCTTCGGGTCCGGCATCGACGAAACGCTGCCGGAACCAACCGATCCGATCATGTGCCACTCCCCCGCTGCCGGTCGTCGCTGACAGGGTTCCGTTCGGCCGGGGCGGAGGAATCTGACCCTGCGATCACAGGAGCAACCGGACGGCACCCGGGACGCAATCGACGGTCAGCGGCAACGGCGCGATCCGCTCCCCGTCGGCGTACCCGATGACCCCGGCGGCGTCCACCCGGACGTGCCGGGCGCGGTGGCTGGTGACCCTGGGGTCGGTGAGATGGGTGCCGCGGCGCAGTTTCGGCTTCAGCCGGATCAGCGCGGCCCGGCCCAGTGGCGCGGCCACGACCACGTCGAGCAGACCGTCGGCGGGGTCGGCGTCCGGGCAGATCCGCAGGCCACCGCCGTAACTGGGACAGTTCCCGACGGCCACCAGCACCCCGTCGAAGACCGTGGTGACGCCGTCCAGTTCGAGTTCGTACCGGCGGGGCCGCAGCCGGGCCATCTCCAGCGCGATCGCCAAGTCGTACCGGCGCGGGCCCGTGGGCCGGCGCATCCGGTTGGCCCGCTCGTTCACGATCGCGTCGAAGCCGGCCGCCAGCACCGCCCCGAACCAGCGCGGTTCGCCGGTCGCGCCGATCATCCGGGCCAGGTCGAATCCGGCCGTACGCCCGGACCGCAGCGCCGCGGCGGCCCGGTCGGCCGCGGCCAGCGGGTCACGGGGCACGCCCACGCCGTCGGCGAAGTCGTTGCCGGTGCCGGCCGGGATGACGGCCAGCGCGACGTCCCGCCCGGCCACCGCCGGCAACGCCCGGTGTACGGTGCCGTCGCCACCGACCGCCACGATCGCGGACACGCCCTCGCCGACGGCGGTGTGGCAGGCCTTCTCGGCGTCCTCGGCGGTGTCCGCGGCGAGCAGCCGGATCGGCCGCCCGGCGGCGCCCAGACGCTGCAGCACGGCCGGGACAAGGCCGCGGTGCCGCCCGCGGCCGGCGGCCGGATTGGCGAGCACGGCGACCGGACCGTCGCCTACCGGCGGCGTCAGGCCGTCGTTCACGGGCCGGCTCAGGTCATGTCGTCGAAGCGGCGTTCGATCGGCAGCGGCGCGGCCACCGGCTCGGGGGCGGCCACCGACGACGGCGACTCGACGCGGGCGCCTGCGCCCACCGGCTCCCGGTCGTCCAGGTCCAGGGGTGAGATCTCGTCGTCGTCGAGTTCCGCGTACATCTCACCGCCGCGGCCCTTGCGCCGGTCGTTGATGAACGCGATGCCGACCGTGAGGAAGTACAGGACGGTCAGGCAGGCCGCCAGCAGCGTCATGCCGAACGGACCCGGGTCGGGGGTGGCGATGGCGGCGAAGGCGAAGGACAGGAAGATCACCACGCGCCACCAGCTCAGCAGGCGCCGCGCGCGGACCACACCGGTGAAGTTGAGCATCAGCAGGATCAGCGGAAACTCGAACGCCCCGCCGAACAGCAGGATCATGCTGGTCACGAAGCCGGTGTAGGCGCTGACCTCGAGCTGCGTGGGCTGGCCGAGGACGCCGGCCTCCATGATGAACTTCAGGCTGTGGCCGACGACCAGGTAGGCCAGCACCGCGCCGGTGGCGAACAGCGGCGCCGCGATCGAGACGAAGACGTACGCCCACTTGCGCTCGTGCCGGTGCAGGCCGGGCGCGATGAACGCCCACAGCTGGTAGAGCCACACCGGGGCGCCGACGATGATCCCGACCCACAGCGCGATCTTCAGCCGCAGGACCAGCGAGTCGCCGACGCCGAGCACCAGGAACGAGCACTGGCCCTGCGCGTTGATCGAGCTGGGCAGCTGACAGTACGGCTTCTCCAGCAGGTGGAAGACCCACTGCGACACGATGAAGCCGACGATCAGGCCGAAGACCAGTCCCAGAGACGCCCAGAACAGCCGGTTCCGCAGCTCACGGACGTGCTCGATCAGCGTCATCGAGCCGTCGGCGGCCTGCTCGAACTTGCTCGGGCCCTGACGACGGAGGGCGAGTGCCACGGCGGGTCAGCGGTCGTTGGTGCGCTGCACCGGGTCGACGAACGGCTGCGCCGGGGGCTGCTGCGGCTGCTGGTAACCCGGCTGCGGCGGCTGGTAACCCGGCTGCTGGTACCCGCCCGGCTGGGGCGGCTGGTACTGCGGCTGCGGCGGCTGGTAGCCCTGGGGCGGCTGCTGGTACTGGGGCTGCTGGTACTGCGGCTGCTGGTAGCCCGGCTGCTGCTGGTACGGCTGGCCCTGCACCTCGCCGTTGAGCGGCTGGCGTGCGTGCTGCGGCTCGGCCTTCTCGGCGACGTTGTCGTCCTCGTCGATCAGGCCCTTGGTCTCGGCCTTGATGATCCGCAGCGACCGGCCCAGCGAGCGAGCGGCGTCCGGAAGCCGCTTCGCGCCGAACAGCAGCACGAGGACGACCACGAAGATGATGATGTGCCACGGCTTCAGCGCGCCCATGGAATATCTCCAGTCGGTCAAATCACATAGTCAGTATGCGGGGTCCATCGTACGTGTGGTTTTCGCGCCTGGCCCCTGACGGTACGGCTCGGTTTGCCACGACCTGAGGAAGTCTCGGACAACCGGTCGCGAACGCCGCACCTCCGCCGGGAACCTACCGGCCGCGGACCGCCCGGACGGCGGCCAGCTTCTGCTGCGTCGTCGCGGCGCGGGCCTGGACGCCGGCCAGGGTCCCGGTCAGCACCTCGACGCGTTGCTGGAGGGCCATGGCCTCGGCCCGGCGCCGCTGAGCCCGGCCGATCGCGGTCCGCAGACCGGACAGCCGGCGCAGCACCGGGACGACGGACGCGATCAGGATGACCACACCCAGGACGAAAGCTCCGATGACGATCCACTTCACCACGCCGCCCACCCTAGCGGTCGCCCCTGACGCTTCCCAGGCCCGGTCACGGGGTGGCGTACTGGTCCAGGGCCTTCGCCGCCTGCTCCCGGATGCGGTCGACCAACTCCGGGGGCGCGGCCACGGTGACCTCCGGCCCGAGGCCGAGCAGCAGCCGCTGAGCCCAGCCGAGGTCGGTGACACGCATTCCGACCACCCACTCGTCACCGTCGCGGCGCACCGACTCGACCGGGTAGTACTCGGTGATCCACCGGCCGCCGCGACCGACCCGCAGCGTGACCAACGGCAGGTCGGGCGTGGGGTGGAAGACGCCGCCGCCGGTCAGGTCGTGCGGTTGGGCGTCCGGCGGCGGCGCGGCCGGCTCGTCCAGTTCGGTGAACGCGTCGATCCGGTCGACCCGGAACATCCGGGTGCCCTCGGCCTTGCGGCACCACGCCTCCAGGTACGCCCGGCCGCCGGCCATCAGCACCCGCATCGGGTCGACCACCCGCTCGGAGGTCTCGTCCCGCGCCGCGGTGTAGTAGGTGATCCGCATCGCGTGCCCGCTCTCGGCGGCGGCCCGGACCGCGTCCAGGCGCTTGTCGTCGGCCGGGGCGCCCACGGCCACCGGGGCGTCGGCCAGGTCGCCGGCGGCGCTCTCGATCTTGGCCAGGGCCCGTTCGACGGCGTCCCGGCTGCCGGTGCCGGGCGTCTCGGCCAGCATCCGGAGCGCCACCACCAGCGCCAGCGCCTCGTCCGGATTGAGCCGCAGGGGCCGGTCGATGCCGGCGTCGTAGGTGATGGTGATCCGGTCGCCGTCGAGCGCCATGTCGATCAGGTCGCCGGGCCCGTACCCGGGCAGCCCGCACACCCACAGCAGCTCGAGATCCTCGTTGAGCTGGCGGACGGAGATGCCGAGGCCGGCCGCGGCCTCGGCCACCGGGATGCCCGGCCGGGCCAGCAGGTAGGGCACGAGGTTGAGCAGCCGGCCCAGCCGGTCGACGGAGGCGCGCTGCGACGGCACCGTCATGCAGCCGCTCTTTCGTGCCGGGCCACGACCTCTTTCAGTTGCTGGATGACCGCCTCGCGCAGTTCCGGCGGACCGTCCACGCGGGCGTCGGCGCCGTACCCGACGATGGTCAGCGCCAGCCGCTCACCGTCGGCGTACGGGATGGTCAGCCGGTCGCCGTCGGGACCGGTCGCCGTCGCGACGGCCCATCGGCGCAACCCGGCCGCCCGTCCCGGACGGACCGTGACGGTGGCCCGGCCGTGGTGCTCGACCGGCCCGCTGACGTGGGCGACGTGGCTGATCAGGTCTTCGTTCTCGGGCGGCGTGTACGCGTGCGGACGCCCGGTGGCGCGAACCGCGCCGACGATCCGGGACAGCCGGAAGCAGCGGGCGGCGCGCCGGTCCCGATCGTGCCCGACCACGTACCACCGGCCGTGCCAGGACACCACGCCCCACGGTTCCAGCCGACGGCTGCTGCCCTCGTCGACCTCCGGCGGCCGGTACGTGAAGGTGACCGCCCGCCGGTCCCGGGCCGCCTTGGTCAACGGCCCGAACGCGGGATCGACCGTGACCACCGGCTCGACCCCGAGCGTGGCCTGCGGATCCACCTCGACGCCGGCGGCGCGCAGCTTGGCCAGCCCGGAGGAGGCGGCGGCGGCCAGGCCGGCGTGCTGCCACAGCCGGGCGGCGATGCCGACCGCGGCCGCCTCGTCCGGTTCCAGCAGGATGTCGGGCAGCGCGTACTCCCGGTGCGCGATGCGGTAACCCGGCTCCTGGTCGAAGACGCTGGCCGTACCGGTCTCGAGCGGGACACCGAGTTCGCGCAGCTCCGACTTGTCGCGCTCGAACTTGCGCTGGAAGGCCTCGTGGTCGCGCGGGTCCTCGGGGTCGTGCTCGTACCCGGGCACGGTCGCGGCGATCTGCGCGGCGGTCAGGAACCGTCGCGTGGACAGCAGACAGATCACCAGGTTCACCAGGCGCTCGGTGCGGGTCCGCGACACGCGGGAAACGCTAGCAGCCTCCGGCGGGTGTGGCGGTGCACGCAGGCCGCGAGCGGTTATTCGTAACCGGAGCGGGGAAGGATGGACGCGTGTCAACTCGAGCCCAGACGACGGCCGGTCGGCCTCGCCGCGACCGTCGCCCCGCCCGAGAACGACCGACGAGGGCAACGAGTCCGTCGGCACGGTGATCGTCGCGGCACTGGCCAATCTGGTGATCGCCGGGGCCAAGCTGGCCGCCGGGCTGTTCTCCGGGTCGGCGGCGATGCTGTCCGAGGCCGCCCACTCGTTCGCCGACACGGTCACCGAGATCTTCCTGTTCGTCGCGCTGCGCCGCGGATCGCCAGCCGGCCGACGACGCGCACCCGTTCGGGTACGGCAAGGAGAGCTTCGTCTGGGCGTTCATCGCCGCGCTGTTCACCTTCATCGGCGGCGCCGGCTTCTCCATCTACCACGGCATCACGACGATCATCGGGCGGCGAGGAGACCGGCGCCTTCCTGTGGTCGTACATCGTGCTGGCGGTGTCGTTCGTGGCCGAGGGCACCTCCTTCCTGCGGGCCCGGCGGCAGGTCAACGGCGAGTCGGCCCGCTGGCAGACGTCGCGCCGGTCCGATTCCTGAAGCTGACCCCGGACACCACCGTCAAGGCGGTCTTCTTCGAGGACTCGGCCGCCCTGGTCGGCCTGATCGCGGCGGCCGCCGGCCTGTTCCTGACGCAGACGACCGGCTCCGACGTCTGGGACGGCGCTGGCCTCGGTCGTGATCGGCGTGCTGCTGCTGTTCGTGGCCGGCATTCTGGCCCGCACCAACGCGTCCCTGCTGGTCGGCCGGGCGGTGCCGCGCCGGGTGCACAACCAGATCGCGGCCGACCTGGCCGCCATCCCGGAGGTGACCGCGGTCCCGACGCTGCTGACCATGCTGCTCGGCCCGGGCGACATCCTGGTCGCCGCGAAGGTCGACTTCGACGACGACGCCACCGGCAAACAGATCGAGGAGGCCGCGGACGCCGCCGAGAACCGGCTGCGGGCCCGGTTACCCGGACATCCATTACGTGTTCCTCGACCCGACGCGCGGCCGGGCCGGGCGCAACCACGTCGACGGCGGAGTGGACATATAGGTCCCTGCCCATGGTGAGGTGGCGCACGGGCACGGTCGACGGAGTGCGGCGGCGCTGGCACGGCGCCGTCGAGCTGGACGTGACCACGGACGACGGCCCGGTACGGGCGCTGGCCTACCCCGCGTCTGGTGGGCGAGCCCGAGCCCGGGGACCGGGTGCTGTTGAACGTGGGCGCGCAGGTGATGGGTCTCGGCACCGGCGGGTACGCGCTGGTGGTGGCCATCCCCGACCGGCTCCCGCCCGACCCGCCGGGCGACGCGACCTCCCGGGACGCCGGGCACCTGGTCAAGGCCCGCTACACGCCGCTGCAGCCGATCCTGCTCGGGGTGGACGAGGAGGCGTCGCCGCACCGGGCCGTGATGGCCGCCGCCGCCGATCTCGGGGGCATGCCGGTGGTCACCGCCGACCTGCACTCGGCCCTGCCGGCGGTCCTGGCCGGGGTGCGGGCGGACCGGCCGGACGCCCGGGTGGCCTACGTGATGACCGACGGCGGCGCCTTGCCGGCCTGGTTCTCGCGCACCCTCGACGGGCTCCGCGGCCACCTGGCGGGCACGGTCAGCACCGGGCAGGCGTTCGGCGGCGACCTCGAGGCGAGCACCGTGCACACCGGCCTGCTGGCCGCCCGGCACGTGTTGCACGCCGACGTGACCGTGGTGACGCAAGGCCCCGGCAACCTGGGCACCGGCACGCCCTGGGGCTTCTCCGGGGTGGCGCTGGGCGAGGTCGTCAACGCGGTGGCGACCCTCGGCGGGCGGCCGGTGGCGTCGCTGCGGATCTCCTCCGGGGACGGCCGGGAACGGCACCGCGGCGTCTCCCACCACAGCCTGACCGCGTACGGGAAGGTCGCCCTGGTCCCGGCCGACCTGGTGGTGCCGGAAGGGCTGGACGCGGCCGACGAGCAGGCGCTGACGCCGCTCCTCGACCGGCACCGGCTGGTCCGGGTGCCGGTCGACGGGCTGGACGCGGCGCTGCGGGCGTCGCCGGTGCCGCTGTCCACGATGGGCCGCGGCCTCGACGACGATCACATCTATTTCATCGCCGCCGCCGCGGCCGGGCGGTACGCGGCTGTGTTGATACCGGCGCCTGGTCCTCCGGACGGCGCGGAGAACCCGGGCGGATGAATCACATCGACGCGATAAGGCGTTCCACCCGCTCGTCGTAGGCCCGGAACGGGTCCTTGCACAGCACGGTGCGCTGCGCCTGGTCGTTGAGCTTCAAGTGCACCCAGTCGACGGTGAAGTCGCGCCGCTTCTCCTGGGCGTGCTTGATGAACTCGCCCCGCAGCCGGGCCCGGGTGGTCTGCGGCGGCGTCTCCTTGGCCTCGAAGATCTGCAGGTCGTTGGAGATCCGGTCGACCTGTTTGCGCTTCTCCATCAGCGCGTACAGGCCGCGGCCGCGGCGCACGTCGTGGTACGCCAGGTCGAGCTGAGCGATCCGCGGATGGCTCATCGGGATGTCGTGCTTGGCCTGGTACCGCTCGATCAGCTTGAGCTTGCTGACCCAGTCGATCTCGCGGGACACCGGGTCGAGGTCGCCGCTCTCGATCGCGTTGAGCACCCGGCCCCACAGCTCGACGACCCGCTTGGCGGTCTGGTCGCCACCGCGCCGCTCGACGAACTCGGTCGCCTTGGCCAGGTACTCCTGCTGGATCTCGAGCGCGCTGACCTCCTTGTTGCTGGCCAGCCGGATCTTGCGGCGCCCGGTCGTGTCGTGGCTCACCTCGCGGATGGCCCGGATCGGGTTCTCCAGCGACAGGTCGCGCATGACCACACCGGCCTCGATCATCCGCAGCACCAGATCGGCGCTGCCGACCTTCAGCAGCGTGGTGACCTCGTTCATGTTGGAGTCGCCGACGATCACGTGCAGCCGGCGGTAGCGCTCGGCGTCGGCGTGCGGCTCGTCCCGGGTGTTGATGATCGGGCGGCTGCGGGTGGTCGCCGAGGAGACGCCCTCCCAGATGTGCTCGGCCCGCTGGGACAGGCAGAACACCGCTCCCCGCGGTGTCTGCAGCACCTTGCCGGCGCCGCAGATCAGCTGGCGCGTGACCAGGAACGGGATCAGCACGTCGGCCAGCCGGCCGAACTCCCCGTGCCGCGACACCAGGTAGTTCTCGTGGCAGCCGTACGAGTTGCCGGCCGAGTCGGTGTTGTTCTTGAACAGGTAGATCTCGCCGGCGATGCCCTCGTCGTGCAGGCGCTTCTCGGCGTCCACGAGCAGGCCCTCGAGGATGCGCTCGCCGGCGCGGTCGTGGGCGACCAGATCGGTGACCGAGTCGCATTCCGGCGTGGCGTACTCGGGGTGGGAGCCGACATCGAGGTAGAGACGTGCACCGTTGCGGAGGAAGACGTTGCTGCTGCGGCCCCAGGAGACCACGCGCCGGAACAGGTAACGCGCGACCTCGTCGGGGGACAGCCGGCGCTGACCCCGGTAGGTGCACGTGACGCCGTACTCGGTCTCGAGGCCAAATATTCGCCGTTCCATGATGAAACACTAACCGCCCGAGGGTGCCGAGCGGCAGTCACAACCCGCTCTTTCACCGGTGCGAAGCGTGCGAGCCCGATCCGACCTGCGGATACTCCCGCGACTTGAGGAATCCGGGGATCACGGCGGCGGGTCCGGCTTCGTCCGCGCGCCGAACTGATCGGCTAATCCGGCAGCGACGCCTCGACGCGCCAGCCACCGCCGGCCGTGGGGCCGGCGCGCAACCGGCCGCCGGCCTCGTGGACCCGCTCCCGCAACCCGGCCAGTCCGCGCCCGGTGCCGCTGAGTCCGGGCCCGCCGGTGAGTCCGGGCCCGCCGGTGAGTCCGGGCCGCGCCTGCACCGGCACGTCGTTCTCGACGCTGACCGTCAGGTTCCGGCCGGTTCCGCTGACCAGGACCCGGACCGCCGCGCCGGGGGCGTGCCGCAGGGCGTTGGTGAGGCTCTCCTGGACCACGCGGAAAGCGACGTGCGCGGCCGGAGCGGGCACGCCGTCGCGGTCGCCGTCGAACCGGCACGACACGTCCAGGCCGCTCCCGGCCGCCCGGCTGACCACCTCCTCGATCATCGACAGGTCGGGTCCGGCGACGTCGGCGCCGCCGAGCAGCTCGATCAGCCGGCCGAGATCCTCCCGCCCCTGACGCGCCGACTCGGCGATGGCGGCGAACGCCAGCTTGGCCCGCGCCGGGTCGCCGTCGACCAGCCGCTGCCCGGCGGCGGCCTGGATCACCATCACGCTGATCGCGTGGCCGACGATGTCGTGCAGCTCGGACGCGATGCGGGCCCGTTCGTGCCGGACGGCCAGCTCGGCGAACAGTTCCCGTTCCTCCTGCAGCTCGGAGTTCCGGCGCTCCAGCGTGACGGCCGACTCGGCGTACAGCCGGTACACCGTGCCCGCGGCGAACCCCGGCACGGTGAACATCAGCAACGCGACATCGCTGGTGGTGGCGCCGAGGATCACGGCGAGGACCCACAGGTACGCCAGGACGCCGGCCGCGGCGACCCAGGCCGCCCGGCCGGACCACCCGATCGCCGCAGTGGCGGCGAACAACGCCAAGAACACCAGCGCCGTGTCCGGGAACCATCCGTCCGCGCCGAACGCCACCGTCACCAGCCAGAGCCCGCTGCCGAGGATCGCCACCAGCCGCGGGTGGCCGCGCCACCAGATCAGCGTGCCGCCACCGGCGAGCAGCGTGCCGGTGAACAGATAGCCCCGGCCCGAGGGGGGCAGGCCATGGCGCGCGGACGGCACGGCGATCAGCGCGACCACCAGGATCGCGATGGCGGGCTGTTCCAGCCGGCGCATGTCCGCACGCTCCCGGCTCAGGCCGGCACCGGCAGCTGAGCGAGCGCGCCGGCCCGCCCCCGGGTGACCTTCAGGTCGACCGAGCCGCCGAGCAGCCGGGCGCGTTCCCGGGCCCGGGCGGCGGCCGCCTTGACGTCGGCTCCGGTGCCCACCGGCCCGCTCACCCGGATCTCCAGCGCCTTGTCGGCGAACCGGACCGCCACGTCGATCGGGGTTCCGTTGTCGGCCAGGGCGGCGATCAGGTGCTCGACGATCCGGTACGCGGACAGCTCGACCGACGCCGGCAGCGACCGGGGGTCGCCGGTCACGGTCAGCCGGGTGTTCCCGGGCGGGCGCCGGGCCAGCAGCGCGTCCAGGTGAGCGACGGTCGGAGTCGGGGCCAGCGTCACGTCGCCGCCGCGCAGCAGCCCGACGATCTCGCGCATGTCGTCGAGGGTCTGCCGGCTGCCCGTCTCGATGTCCTGCAGGACGACCCGGGCCTGCGCCGGAGTCAGGCCGTCGGCCGACTCGGCGGCAGTGGTCAGCTCGTCCAGCCGCCGTTGCAGCAGCCCGTCGAGCTCTTGGGAGAGCCGGGCCCGGTCGTCGGCGACGGTGAGCGCCGCCCGCTCGTCGCGCAGCTGCCGCAGCTCGGCGTCCCGCTGCCGGAGCCGGCGGACCAGGACGGTGCGGTGCCGGGCAGCCCGGCCGATACCGAACACCACCAGCAGGACGGGCACCACCAGAGCCACGACGCTGAAGCCGGTGGTCGAGTCGCGGACGGCGACAGCCACGGTCAGCGCCGCCGCGAGTCCGGCGGTCAGCCACGCCTTGCCCCGGTCGTACGTCAGGGCCCCGAGGAAGGTCAGCACGAAGACCAGCGGCAGCGCGGCGCCGCAGCGGGTGACCCAGCCGAACAACGCGTCGTGCAGCACCATGACGGCGAGGCCGACGCCGGTGACGGCGAGGACGCTGCGGCGCCACCAGAGCACCGGGACCGTGGCGGCGAGGAAGACGGGGATCATCCACGGCGAGTGACCGCTCATCGGGTGGACCATCCCGCCGGCGGCGACCTGCCGGGCGACATCGGCATCGGTCTCCACGACGTTGAAGCGCATCAGGATGACGCCCAGCGTGGTGAGAACCGCGGCGGCGGCGTAGTCGGGCCACTTGACCCCGCGGAAGATCGCAGGCATCGCTGGACCCCCTCTCCTCTTCGCGGCCGTCGTCAGACCGCGACGGGTTCGGCGGTGACCGGCGCAGCCGCCACGAGCGGTCGCCGCTTGCTGACCTGATTCTGGACGATGAGACCGGCGCCGTAGAAGAGCAGCAGACCGGGAAGTGCCACCATGAGGCCGTTCGCGACGGTGTCGATCGAGGCGTCGCGGTACAGCATGACCATCTGGGTCAGCAGCAGCCCGGTCATGCCGATGAACTGGTCGCGGCGGCTGCCGGCGAACCGGGCCACGGCGTACGCGAGGGCGAAGCTCAGCGGCAGGAGATCGCCACAGCGGGTGACCCAGCCGAACAGCAGCGCGTGCACGACGGTGGCCAGTGCGGTGGCGCCGACGACCCCGACGATGTTCCGCCGCCGCCACAGGATCGGCACGGTCACCAGCAGGAAGAACGGCACCATGGCCCCGGTGCGGGTGGACAGCGGGTGCGGCAGGCCGGCCACCGAGCCGGCGACGTTCTCGTACATCATGAACACCCCGCCCGCGGTGAACGCGGCGGCCAGTACGTAGTCGAGGGGGCGGACGCCCTTGAGAAGGCTCATCGGTCTGTCTCCTTGCGTGTGGTCGGGGATCCGATGGGGAACACGCTAGGAATCCGGCGCCGTAGCCCTCGCCCGGCGCACGGACGATGTTTGGGGCCCGCCTCGTCCGTAGGGATGACGTCGGGTCAGACGTGCGCCCGGCAGAATCGTCGGTGTGTCCCGGAAGATCCGCGTCCTCGTCGCTGACGACCAGACCCTCGTCCGCACCGGCTTCCGGGTGATCCTGGAGGCCGAGGGCGACATCGAGGTGGTCGCCGAGGCGGACACCGGGCGGGAGGCGATCCGGCAGGCGCAGCTGGCCGAGCCGGACGTCATCCTGATGGACATCCGGATGCCGGAACTGGACGGACTGGCCGCCACCGAGGAGATCCTCCGGCACCCGAACCCGCCGACGATCGTGGTGCTGACCACCTTCGACCAGAACGAGTACGTCTACCGGGCGCTGCGGGCGGGCGCGGCCGGGTTCCTGCTCAAGGACGCGCCGTCGAGCCGGCTCATCGCGGCCGTACGGGCGGCGGCCACCGGCGACTCGCTGATCGAGCCCTCGATCACCCAGCGGCTGGTCGAGCGGTTCGCGGAGCCGGCCCCGTCCGGCGCCATCCCGCCGGAACTCGGAGCGCTGACCGAACGCGAGCTCGACGTGCTCCGGCTGCTGGCCCGCGGGCTGTCCAACGCGGAGATCGCGGCGGAGCTGGTGGTGGCCGAGACGACGGTGAAGACACACGTCGCCCGGATCCTCAGCAAGCTCGATGTCCGCGACCGGGTGCAGGCGGTGGTGCTCGCCTACGAGAGCGGGTTTATCACCCGGGGCGCCGCTTAGAGCTCGGTGATCAGCCGGGTCACCAGCGCACGCAGAGCGACCGATCGGGGCGGCGTCAGGATCATCCGGTGGTTGTGCGCGCGGACCTGGGCGGACACGGCCTTGACGAAAACCTGTCGTCCGTCGGCCAGCCGCAAGCCGGCGGCCGGACCAGGTGACATACCGCCGTGCAGATCCGTATGAGCGGCGATCGGGGCGCCGAGGGCCGCGGCGACGGCCGCCCGCACGGGTTCCGGTGTCTCGGACCATGCCGCCCGCGCGGTGAAGGACACGCCGCATCGTACGACGGGCCGGTGCCCGCCGCGAGAATCGCGGACGGGCGCCTCATCCCACTGAGCGATCAGGAATTGTCGCCGTTGACCTCGGCTCCGTCGTCACCGCCGGCGTCGACGCCCTCGTTGGCCGGCGGCGCCGGGGGCGCAGCCGAATCCGGGGCGGCCGACACGGCCGGTTTGTCCTCGGCCGATTCGGAAGCGGCGGACACGGTCGGCTTGTCCTCGGCCGGCGCGGGCGGCGCCGCGTCGACGTCGCCGAGCTCGGACTCGGGCACGGCCGTCTCGCCCGCGAGCAGGGTGGTCAGCGCGGCCCCGGTGATCCGGCGGAACGCCCGGCCCTTGCGCCGCCGATCGAGGACGGCCACCTCGAGCTGCTTGGCGTCGATCGTGCGGCGCGTGCCGTTGTCACCGCCGACGCTGCCCAGGGCCTCGGACGCCAGGGCCAGCGCGGCGTTCAGGCCGGCGTTGGCGTCGTGCCGCTCGCGCAGCACGTTCGAGATGGCCTCGGCCTGCCCGCCCATGGCCATGAAGCCGGGCTCGTCCATGACCGAACCGTCGTACGTGATCCGGTACAGCTCGTCGGTCTCCGGCGAGTCGCCCACCTGGGCCACGCAGATCTCCACCTCGTACGGCTTCGACGAGTCGGTGAAGATGGCGCCCAGTGTCTGGGTGTACGCGTTGGCCAGGGCCCGGCCGGTCACGTCGCGCCGGTCGTAGGTGTAGCCGTTGATGTCCGCCATCCGCACGCCGGCCCGCCGCAGGTTCTCGAACTCGTTGTAGCGCCCGACCGCCGCGAACCCGATCTTGTCGTAGAGCTCGCTGATCTTGCGCAGCGAGGTGATGTTCTCCGCGACCAGCAGGACGCCGCCCTCATAGGTGAGGACGACCGCCGACCGGCCGCGGGCGATGCCCTTGCGCGCGTACTCCGAGCGGTCCCGCTGGACCTGCTCGGGTGAAGCGTAGAACTGCATGGCCACGGGTGGCTGCTCCTAACGTGTTCAGTTGTGCGGGGTCAGCCGCCCGGGTTCTCCATGCGTCCGGCGACCACGCGCTGGGCCACCGTGTTGATCTCGTCCTCGGTGAGCCGGTGCACGCCGGCCGCGGTCGCGCTCATCACCACCGGGAAGATCCGGCGGGTCAGGTCGGGGCCGCCGGTCGCGGTGTCGTCGTCGGCCGCGTCGTAGAGCGCCTCGACGGCCAGGGTGACCGCGTCCTGCGTGCTCACGCCCGGCCCGGTACTTCTTCTTCAGCGCCGACTTGGCGAACAGCGAGCCGGAGCCGACCGCTTCGTACCCGGTCTCCTCGTACAGGCCGCCGGCCACGTCGAAGCTGAAGAGCCGGCCGGCCTTGGCCGGGTCGGCCGGCGACAGGTCGTAGCCGGCGAAGATCGGAACCACGGCCAGCCCCTGCATGGCGGCGCCGAGGTTGCCGCGAACCATGCCGGCCAGCCGGTTGGCCTTGCCGTCGAGGGAGAGCATGGTGCCCTCGATCTTCTCGTAGTGTTCCAGCTCGACCTGGAACAGCCGCATCAGCTCGATGCCGATGCCGGCCGTGCCGGCGATGCCGATCAGCGAGTACGAGTCGGCGGGATGCACCTTCTCGATGTCCCGGCTGGCGATCAGGTTGCCCATGGTCGCCCGGCGGTCGCCGGCCATCACGACGCCCTCCGCGGTCGCGATCGCCACGATGGTGGTGGCGTGCGGCGCGATGTCCGCGGACAGACCGGGCGGCAGCGGGCGCCGGCCCGGCAGCAGCTCGGGAGCGGCGTGCGTCAGGAACTGCGTGAAGGAGGACGTGCCAACGTTGGTGAACGTGTCCGGCAGACGTCCGGACGGATCAAAACCCAGTCCCACGTGGTTCCTTTCAGGTACTTGATCACACCGGCCAGGAACGCCGGGTCACCCGGAACCGCTCCTGGCCGCCGTTGCAGTTGAGGCACGATAACCCGCGCGTCCCTGAGGCGCGATGATCGTGATCTACGTGTCGAGGGATCGGGCACCCGCCGAACCGGGTTAAGGGCGAATGGGACAAAAGGACCTACTGGCCGCCTTTTTGTACATAGCCCCTCACGAATTCCTCGGCGTTCTCCTCGAGGACGGAGTCGATCTCGTCCAGCAGGTCGTCGACGTCCTCGGTGATCTCGGCGTGCCGCTCGGCGACCTCCGGGTTGGGCTCGGTGGTGACCTCGTCGACCTCTTCGTCCTGCCGCGACCGGTCGGACTGCGACTGACCGCCGGTGTCTCGGGTTGCCATCCCTGTCCCCCTTCTCTCCCCGGCGTGACCGCCGGGTTGGGAAAAACTTACCTCGCCCCTACGACGAAATCAGCGCCGCGTGTTTCCTCACCGGCTGGTGATCACCTCGAGCAGATCCTTGGCGCTGGGGCACTTGTCGAACAGGGCGCCGACGTGCTTCTTCGTCCCCCGCTCGGGCTCCATCATCGGCACCCGGACGAGCGATTCGCGGCCGACGTCGAAGATCACCGAATCCCAGCTGGCGGCGACCACTTCGGACGCGTACTGGGCCAGGCAGCGCCCGCGGAAGTAGGCGCGGGTGTCCTCCGGCGGCTCGACCATGGCCCGGCGGACCTCCGTGTCGTCCAGCAGCGTCTTCATCGAGCCGCGGGCGACCAGCCGGTGGTAGAGGCCCTTCTCCGGGCGTACGTCCGAGTACTGCAGATCGACCAGCTGCAGCTTGGGCGACGACCAGTTGAGGCTCTCCCGGTCCCGGTAGCCCTCGAGCAGCCGCAGCTTGGCCGCCCAGTCCAGTTCGTCGGACAGTGACATCGGGTCGCTGGCCGAGCTTGACCAGGACGCCCTCCCAGCGGCTGAGCACGTCCGCGGTCTGCTCGTCGACGTCGGAGCCGTAGCGCGAGTCGCAGAACTGCCTGGCCCGCTCGTAGTACGCCCACTGCAGGTCGAGGGCCGTGAGACGGCGGCCGTCGCGCAGCCGCATCAGGTGCTTCAGCGACGGGTCGTGACTGACCGCCTTGAGTTCGCTGACCGGGTCGGCGATGCCGAGCTCACCGGTGAAGACCTTCTCCTCGATCATCGCGAGCACCAGGGCGGAGGTGCCGATCTTCAAGTACGTGGCCGTCTCGGACAGGTTGGCGTCGCCGATGATGACGTGCAGCCGGCGGTACTTGTCGGCGTCCGAGTGCGGTTCGTCCCGGGTGTTGATGATCGGCCGCTTGAGGGTGGTCTCCAGGCCGACCTCGACCTCGAAGAAATCGGCCCGGGAGGACAGCTGGAAGCCGGAACCGGAGCCGTCCTGCCCGATGCCGACCCGGCCGACGCCGGTGAAGATCTGCCGGGTGACGAAAAACGGGGTGAGGTGGGCGACGATGTCGGCGAACGGGGTCTGCCGGCGCATCAGGTAGTTCTCGTGCGAGCCGTACGACGCGCCCTTGTTGTCGGTGTTGTTCTTGTACAGCTGGATCCGGTGGGTGCCGGGGATGGTGGCGGCCCGGCGGGACGCCTCGGCCATCACCCGCTCGCCGGCCTTGTCCCACTTGACGATGTCCATCGGGTTGGTGCACTCCGGGCTGCTGTACTCCGGGTGGGCGTGGTCGACGTACAGGCGTGCCCCGTTGGTCAGTATCACGTTGGCCAGGCCGAGGTCTTCGTCGGCGAGCGCGTCGGCCGGGTCGTAGGCCGCTCCCGAGTAGGTGAAGCCACGGGCGTCGCGCAGCGGCGACTCCTCCTCGTAGTCCCAGCGGGCACGGCCGCCGCGAGTCGAGCTCGGGCCGGGCCCCGTACGCGTTGACCACCTGCGACGAGGTCACCATCGGGTTCGCGCCGGGTTGCCCGGGCACCGAAATGCCGTACTCGACCTCGGTACCCATGATCCGTCGAACGCTCATGCCGTGTCCGCCTCTCGCCACCACGCCGTGCCCATGTAACGAGCCTAGACGCTCCCGGAGCGGTTCTCGCCCCGGCGGTGCGCGGCGCGGCACGCACCGTGGCCGATCCAGCCGGCCCATCGACGGCCCAGCCGCTGAGCCGGAGCCTCCACCAACGTGTACGACGTCCACGCCACGGCCAGGGCGAGCGCGAGAAACGCCACCCCGGCCGCGAACCGTTCCCCGGCCGGCCGATGCACGAGGCCCGGCATCAACCGGGCGATCACGTTCAGCACCAGCACGTGCAGCAGGTACAGCGAATAGCTGACCCGTCCGACGAAGGTCAGAGCGGGCGGCATCGGCCGGTGCCGGGCGGCGAAGGCGACGGCGAACGTGGCCGCCGTGGCGGCGGTGGTCGCCAGCCACACCAGGTGCCCGGGGTGGGCCAGGACCAGCGCCACGGCGATCACGCAGAGCGACGAAACTGCGGCCGGATAGGTGATTTGTCCGTGCTGGCACCGGTACACCACCGACCCGCCGAACATCACCGCGAGCAGCAGCAGGCCCTCCCAGGAACCGGCCGCCGTGCTCTTCGCCGTCGCGTGCGCGTTGACCGCGGGCAGCAGGACGAACGCCAGCCCGATCAGGCCGCCGGCGCGCGGGTGGCGGAACGCCAGCCCGATGCTGGTGGCCGCGAGCGCCAGCAGGACGGCCGGCGTCCACCGGCCGTGCAGCAACCCGTTCGGCAGCACCGGGCCGGCCAGGAGCGCGACCACGGCGGTCACGGTGGCCCAGCGGGCGCTGCGCCGGTGCAGGCCCCACGCGTACAGGCCGGCGGCGATCAGATAGAACACCATCTCGTACGACAGGGTCCAGAACACCCGGACCGCTCCGCGCACGCCGACCAGGTCGACGAGCATGCTGGCGTGGGCCAGCGTGGTCGCCGTGCCAGAAGCCGAGCGCCGTGGCCGCGGCGATGGCGACCAGGTAGGCCGGATAGATCCGGAACAGCCGGCCGGTCCAGAACCGGCGCAGCGAACCGTGCCGTTCCAGGGACATCGGGATCACGTAGCCACTGACCAGGAAGAACAGCAACACGCCGTACTTGCCGAGGTCGATGTGGCGCAAGATCGCCATGTGCCGCGCGGGGAGGAGCACCGACGGGCTGAGGTGGAACCCGGCGACGACCAGCGCGGCCCAGCCGCGGAGCGCGTCGAGCCATCCCAGTCGCCGCGTACCCGAAGCGATCCGGCCCGAATCGATTTGGCCCGAATCGATTTGGCCCGCAGCGGTCTGGCCCGCAGCGGTCCGGCCCGAGGGGATCTGGCCCGAGGGGATCTGGCCCGAGGGGATCTGGTCGGTGCCGGCCTGGTCCATGCCAGGTGAAACGACACAGCGCGGGCCAGGCGACGCCTGACCCGCGCTGCGCGGGTGGTGCTACAGGTACTGCCCGGTGTTGCTGGCCGTCTCGATCGAACGGCCGGCCTCGGCGCCCTTGCCACCGGAGACCAGCGTGCGGATGTAGACGATCCGCTCGCCCTTCTTGCCGGAGATGCGGGCCCAGTCGTCCGGGTTGGTGGTGTTCGGCAGGTCCTCGTTCTCCCGGAACTCGTCGACGCAGCGAGTCCAGCAGGTGCTGCAGGCGCAGCCCCTTCTTGCCGGAGGTGAGGAACTCCTTGATCGCCATCTTCTTGCCGCGGTCGACGATGTTCTGGATCATCGCCCCGGAGTTGAAGTCCTTGAAGTACAGGACCTCCTTGTCACCGTTGGCGTAGGTGACCTCCAGGAAGCGGTTCTCCTCGGACTCGGTGTACATCCGGAGTACGACCGACTCGATCATCGCGGCCACCGTCGCGTCCCGGTTGCCGCCGTGCTCGGTCAGGTCGTCGCCGGACAGCGGAAGCCCCGGCAGGATGTACTTGCGCGAAGATGTCCTTCGCCGCCTCGGCGTCCGGCCGCTCAATCTTGATCTTGACGTCCAGGCGGCCGGGCCGCAGGATCGCCGGGTCGATCATGTCCTCGCGGTTGGAGGCGCCGATGACGATGACGTTCTCCAGGCCTTCGACGCCGTCGATCTCGCTGAGCAGCTGCGGGACGATGGTGTTCTCCACGTCGCTGGAGACCCCGGAGCCACGGGTCCGGAAGATCGAGTCCATCTCGTCGAAGAACACGATCACCGGTGTGCCCTCGCCGGCCTTCTCCCGCGCCCGCTGGAAGACCAGGCGGATGTGCCGCTCGGTCTCACCCACGTACTTGTTCAGCAGCTCCGGGCCCTTGATGTTGAGGAAGTAGCTGGTGTGCTTCTCCTCACCGCGGCGCTCGGCGATCTTCTTGGCCAGCGAGTTGGCGACGGCCTTGGCGATCAGCGTCTTGCCGCAGCCGGGCGGACCGTAGAGCAGGATGCCCTTCGGCGGCCGGAGCTGGTGCTCACGGAACAGGTCGGCGTGCAGGAAGGGCAGTTCCACCGCGTCGCGGATCTGCTCGATCTGCGAGTGCAGACCACCGATGTCGGTGTAGTCGACGTCCGGGACCTCCTCGAGGACGAGTTCTTCGACCTCGCTCTTGGGAATCCGTTCGTACGCGTACGCCGACCTCGGCTCGATCATCAGCGAGTCGCCGGCCCGCAGAGCCGTGACCTGCAGCGAATCGGCCAGGTGGACGATCCGTTCCTCGTCGGCGTGCGAGACGACCAGAGCGCGGTCGCCGAGTCCGCCGTCGGGGCCGGCCAGCACCTCTTTGAGCGTGACGACCTCGCCGACCCGCTCGTAGCCGAACGCGTCGACCACGTTCAGGGCGTCGTTGAGCAGGACCTCCTGGCCTCGCTTGAGTTCGTCCACCTCGAGCGACGGCGACACGGCGACCCGGAGCTTGCGGCCGCCGGTGAACACGTCCACCGTGCCGTCGGAGTGGGCGGTGAGAAACACGCCGTAGCCGCTGGGCGGCTGGGCGAGCCGGTCAATCTCCTCTTTGAGAGTGACGATCTGGGCCCGGGCTTCCTTGAGGGTCGCCACGAGCCGGTCGTTGTTCTCGGTCAGTCGGGCCAGCTGCGCCTGCGTCGTCGCAAGCCGTTCCTCGAGCTGCCGGACGTGTCGGGGGCTTTCGGTCAACTTGCGCCGAACCAGAGCGAGTTCCTCCTGCAGGAACGCGACCTGGCTGGAGAGATCGTTGGCCTCTTTCTCCCAACGTGCGGCGCCAGAACGCCTCATCGCTACGTGCCACGTCCCACCTCCCCGGGGGCTCGAACGTCTTGGTGCATAACACTAACCGGTCCGTACGGGATTTCGACCCATGCAACACGTCCTTCATCAAAGCGTCTCTCCCTGCGGGCCAACGGGTTTGCCGCCCGGCCGGGCGGATCGGGTAACGTCGCAAGAGGGCGCACACCAGGAGGACGAGTGACGACACAGGCCGGCACCGGCGAGTTCGAGGTCTGGGTGGACCAGGATCTCTGCACCGGCGACGGGCTCTGCGTGCAGTACGCCCCGGAGGTGTTCGAGTTCGACATCGACGGACTTGCGTACGTCAAGGACAGTGCCGGTGAGCTGCTGCAATCCCCCGGAGTCCGCACGGGCGTGCCGGAGCATCTGCGGCTCGAGGTGGTCGACGCGGCCAAGGAGTGCCCCGGCGACTGCATCCACGTGATGCGGCGCTCGGACGACGTGGAGATCGCCGGCCCGGACGCGGACTGAGCAACCTGCCAGATAGCCGATCAGGGCTGCCACCTGGCTCTTTCACGGTACGGCGCACCGTCGTGCCGGAATTCGCGGGCCCGGAAATATCACACTGCCGAAACACTCGCGCCACTGGGCGTAACACAAGTCACAGGGTCGGACGGCCCACCAGTGACGCGACGACCCGCGAGAACTCCTCCAGGCGGGCGATCTGTCCCGGTCCGCCGTCGTCCAGCGTCTTGCCGAACCGCAGCGCGTCGTGCCGCAGCGCCGCCCGGGCCTCCTCGTCACCCATGCCGGGCGGCGGGACGGCGTCGTCGACCGAGCTGAGCAGAAGGTAGACGTCGATGCTGTCGACCCGGGCCTGCCCGCTGGAGGTCCGGGTCAGCCGCCGCCGGCAGCCCACCTCGGTGACCGTGGACAACGGCACCACCCGCAGCGACGAGGTCATCGAGCCGACCGGGCCGTCGCCGGGGGCCACGTCCTCCCCGTGCCACAGCACCAGGCGGCTGCCGTCGCAGATGACCACTTCCTGCCAGACGCCGTTGACCTCGTTGACGAAGCGCTCCAGCGTGAAGCACAGCACCGAGGCGCCCCGGAGCACCCCGAACAGGGCGTCCAGCGCCACCTCGGGGTCGCGCAGATAAGCCCGGGCGGCCGAGTCCAGGTCCTGGTAGGGCGACCAGTCCGGGAACACCGCCGGCATCTCGTTGCTGCTGCCGAACGGCGGAGAACTCATCGCTGCCACCCGATCCCTCCCACCGGAAATCTGCCCGTGCGGCAACCTACCGGACTTGTCGGGACGGTCACACCCCGGCTGGTCCGTCGCCGGCGTCACGCTCCGCGGCGATCGCCGCCTGGGCCGCCTTACGCAGGGCGTACGCCTCGGCGCCCTTGCTCGGTTTGCGGCGCCGCAACGGCGCCGTCACCCCCGGGGCGAGTCGGCGGGCGGACACCAGGAAGGCGGTGTGCGCGATCATCCGGTGATCCGGGCGCACGGCCAGGCCCTCGGCGTGCCAGTCGCGGACCAGCGACTCCCAGGCCCGCGGCTCGGTCCAGCCGCCGCGTTCGCGCAAGCCCTCGACCAGTTCCGACAGCTGCGGGGTGGTGGCCACGTAACCGATGAACACCCCGCCCGGGATGAGCGCCTTCTCGACCATGTCGAGTGCCTCCCACGGGGTCAGCATGTCCAGGACGATGCGGTCGAAACCGGTCTCGGAGGCGCCGGCCACGTCGCCGACGTGCAGGTGCCAGGCCGGCTGGGGACCGCCCAGAAACGCCTCCACGTTCTTGCGGGCGATCGCCGCGAAGTCCTCCCGCAGCTCGTACGAGTGCAGTTCCCCGGCCGGGCCCACGGCCCGCAGCAGCGAGCAGGTCAGCGCGCCCGACCCGGCGCCGGCCTCGAGCACCTTGGCCCCGGGGAACACGTCGCCCATGGCCACGATCTGCGCCGCGTCCTTGGGGTAGATGACCTGGGCGCCGCGCGGCATGGACAGGACGTAATCGGACAGCAGAGGCCGCAGCGCCAGGTACGCCGTGCCCCCGGCCGAGGTCACCACGCTGCCGTCGGGCAGCCCGATCAGGTCGTCGTGCGCCAGTGCGCCCCGGTGGGTGTGGTACTCCTTGCCGGGTTCGAGCACGATCGTGTGCATCCGGCCCTTGGGGTCGGTGAGCTGCACCCGGTCGCCCGTACGGAAATCCCCGCGCTGCATTTTCTCTCTCTCCTGCGGTGGTGTCAGTCGGGCGTACGCCTCGGCGGTACGCGATGCGGCTCGAGCACCGCCGCCAGGTCGCCGACGTGCAGCACGCCCACGACATCCTCGCCTGCGGTCACCAGGTACTGCGCACCCGGGTGGGCCTGCACCGCGTTCACCACCTGAACGCCCGTGAGCGTGTCCGGCATCCGGTGCAGCCCGTCGACGCCCCGCGCGACCGAGTCGACCGGCACCCACGGCCGCCGGTCGGCCTTCACCCGATGCACCTGCAGCGGGTCGGCCACGGCCACGATCCGGCCGGCGGAGTCCGCCACGACCAGCGCGGCGCCGGCCGGTCCGTCCTCGCCGGCCCGCCGGATGGCCTCGGACAGCGGGGTGCCGGAGGGCACGGCGTACAGCGGCTTGGCCAGTCTCCGCAGCTCGATCAACGGGAACCGGCGGGTCATCCGGGCCAGCCGGATCGACTGGCCGGCGCCCTGCCACAGGGTGAACACCACCAGCAGCACGAACAGCACCCCGAAAATGGTCAGCCGGTCGCGGCGGAACAGCTCGAGCACCCCCAGGGCGACGGCCAGAGCGATGATCCGGCCGGCCCAACCGGCCACCTCGGTCGCCCGGTCCCGGTCCTTCAGCAGCGCCCACACGGCCGCCCGGAGCGCCCGGCCGCCGTCCAGCGGCAGCCCCGGCAGCACGTTGAAGACGGCCACCAGGATGTTGGACGCCGCCAGCTGGAACGCGATCTGCCCGGCGGCGGTGTCGTCCGGCAGCGCGAACGCGGCGGCGCTGCCGATCCCGCCGAGCATCAGCGACACCGCCGGGCCGGCCAGCGACGACCAGCGCGTCGACCCGCGGGGTGGGCGCGTCGCGGTCCATCTCGGTCCAGCCGCCGAGCAGTTCCAGGGTGATGCCGCGGACCTCGATGCCGTAGTGCCGGGCGGTCACCGCGTGGCCGAGCTCGTGCAGCAGCACCGAGCCGAGCAGGCAGACCACGAAGCCGAAGCCGATCAGATACCCGGCCGCGGCGGGCAGACCCAGGTCGTGGCGGACGTAAGCGCCGTAGACCAGGGTGACCAGCGCCGCCAGGAACAGCATGGACGCGTTGAGGTAGAGCGGGAATGCCGAGGACGCGCCCGACCATCCGGCCGCCTCGGGGGGGCCGCCGGGTCCGCTGCGCCTGTTCGTCCATCCCGTCGATGCTACGGAACGCGCGACGGGTTGCGATTTTTCGTCGTACCCCTCCCCTAGCCTGTCCTCATGACATCGGTGGAGGTCCTTCCGGCGGCGCCCGTCTTCAACGGGCCGTCCCTGTCGCCGTCGCGGGCCGCGGACTTCAAGACCTGTCCGCTGCTGTTCCGGTTCCGGACGATCGACCACCTGCCCGAGCGGCCGTCGGCCGACCAGGTGCGCGGGACGCTGGTGCACGCGGTGCTGGAGCGGTTGTTCGACCTGCCGGCGGCTTCGCGGACGCCGGAGGCGGCGGCGGCGCTGGTCGAGCCGTCGTGGCGGCAGTTGGTCGAGTCGGAGCCTGCGGTCGCCGGGATCCTTGATCCGCCGCCGTCGCCCGCGCACGCCGGCGAGCCGGAGCCGGCTCTGGTCGACGTGCCCGCCGATCCGGCGGACGGGGCGTCGCGGCTGGCCCTGTTCCTCGGCGGGGCACGGTCGCTGCTCGACGGGTACTTCGCGGTGGAGGACCCGCAACTGCTGGAGCCCGCCGAGCGGGAGGCGCTGGTCTCGACGCTCGTCGACGACGAGTTGCTGATCCGGGGCTACATCGACCGGCTGGACGTGTCGCCCGCCGGCGACCTGCGGGTGGTCGACTACAAGACGGGCGGGGCGCCGCGGGAGGCGTTCGAGGGCCGGGCGTTGTTCCAGCTCAAGTTCTACGCGCTGGTGCTGTGGCGGACGCGCGGGGTGGTGCCGAAGGTGCTGCGGCTGCTGTACCTGAAGGACGCCGAGATTCTCGAGTACAGCCCCGACGCGGACGAGCTGGCGGCGTTCGAGCGGACGCTGGTGGCGCTGTCGGCGGCGGTCGAGCGGGCCAAGCAGGATCGCGACTTCCGGCCGCGGCCCAGCCGGCTGTGCGGGTGGTGCAGCTTCCACGAGTTCTGCCCGGAATTCGGCGGCACCCCGCCCGACTTCCCGCCTCCACCCGAGCCCGTCGCACCGCCGCTGCCGGTGACGGCCGAGACGCTGGAGCGCGGCCCGGACTGACCGTCAGGTGGCCGCGCCCGCGAGCAGGCCGGCCAGGTAGCCAGGGTTCACGCCTTCCAGCGTGGTCAGCAGCCGCACCCCGTCCGTCGGCGGCAGTTCGAGCTCGGCGGGTACAGCCAGCACCGCCGCCCCGGACGCGACGGCGCTGGCCACGCCGGTCGGCGAGTCCTCGATGGCGACACAGTCCTCGATCCGCACCCCCAGCAGCGCGGCCGCGGTCCGGTACGGCTCCGGGTCGGGCTTCGGCGCGCGTACCTCGTCGCCGCAGACCACCACGTCGAAATTCTCCCGGCCGAGGGTGTCCAGCGCGACCTCGACCAGCCGGCGGCCGGTGGAGGTGACCAGCGCGGTGGGCAGGCCGGCGTCGCGGACGGCGTGCAGCAGTTCGTACGCGCCGGGCCGCCACACCAGTCCCTGGGTGAACAGCTCGAACACCCGGTCACTGAGCCACTTGACGTCCGGGGCCTCGGGCCGGCCGGGCTGTCCCAGGTCCTCGCGCATCAGCCGCATCGTCCGGCTCATGTTGCTGCCGATCATCGCCATCCGCGCCTCGTGGGACAGCTCCCCGCCGGCGCGGATGGCGAGCTCCTTGAGCGCGATGTCCCACACCTTCTCGCTGTCGACCAGGGTGCCGTCCATGTCGAACAGCACCGCGGCCGGTCGTCGTGCGTTCCGGGCCGGTCGTCGTGCGTTCAGGGTGAGCCTCCCGGGATGGTGAGCGACCCCCTCATTCTGCGCTGCGGCCGGCACGCCGGGTCGGTCGGCGGCGCCGTTGTGGGGCCGGACACGTGATCCGGGCAGGCAGTCGATCTTCCTCCGGCGTACGTTCGAGTCATGAGGCACGTATCACTGGCCGGGCTCGACGTCTCACGCCTCGGGCTCGGATGCATGGGCATGTCCGCGTTCTACACCGGCGCGAGCGCCGACGACGGCGAATCGATCCGGACCATCCACCGCGCGCTCGAGCTCGGCGTGACGTTCTTCGACACGGCCGAGATCTACGGCCCGTTCACCAACGAGGAACTCGTCGGGCGGGCGCTGGCCGGCCGCTGGGACGACGTGGTCATCGCGACCAAGTTCGGGCTGTTGTCGCATCGCGGCGCCGACCGCGGCCGGGTCATCGACGGGCACCCGGACACCGTACGGGCCGCCCTCGACGGGTCGCTGAAGCGGCTCGGCACCGACCACGTCGACCTGTACTACCAGCACCGGATGGACCCGAAGGTGCCGGTCGAGGAGACCGTGGGCGCGCTGGCCGAGCTGGTCGAGGCGGGCAAGATCCGGCACATCGGCCTGTCCGAGGCGGCGCCGGAGACGATCCGGCGGGCCCACGCGGTGCACCCGATCACCGCGGTCCAGTCGGAGTACTCGCTGTGGACGCGCGACCCCGAGGCCGAGGTGCTGCCGCTGCTGCGCGAGCTCGGCATCGGGTTCGTGCCGTACTCGCCGCTGGGCCGCGGCTTCCTCACCGGCCGGATCACCACGGTCGAGGACCTCGACCCGGACGACTTCCGCCGCACCAATCCCCGGTTCGCCGAGGAGAACCTGGCGGCGAACCTGAAGATCGTGGACGAGGTCAAGGCGGTCGCGGACGAGGCCGGGGCGACGCCGGCGCAGGTGGCGCTGGCCTGGGTGCTCGCCCAGGGCGACGACCTGGCGCCGATCCCCGGGACCAAGCGGGTGTCGCGCCTGGAGGAGAACGCGGCCGCCGACGCGCTCACGCTGTCCGCGGATCAGCTGGCTCGGCTGACCGCGATCCGGCCGCCCTCCGGCGACCGTTACGCGGACATGACGCCGATCGGCCGATGATTCCGGAGAGCGTGACCCCGGAGACGGTACGGCCCGTGCGCCGGCCGTGGCTGGTGCAGCGCTGGACCGACCTGGCCTTCCTGCACTGGGCGGTGGACCCGGCGGTGGTGGCGCCGCTGCTGCCGGCCGGGACGGTTCCGGACACGCTCGACGGTGTGTCCTACGCCGGGCTGATCGGGTTCCGGATGACAGGGCTCGGGCTCGGCCGCGGGCCCGGGCTGCCGTATCTGGGCACGTTCTGCGAGACCAACGTGCGGCTCTACAGCGTCGATGCGGCCGGGCGGCGGGCGGTGGTGTTCCGGTCCCTGGAGGCGGCCCGGCTGATCCCGGTGCTGGTGGCGCACGCGACGCTGCAGCTGCCGTACAAGTGGGCCCGGATGCGCCTGGACAGACGCGACGGCGTGCTGACCTACACGACCCGGCGGCGGTTCCCGGGGCCGCGACCGGCGCGGAGCGCGATGGCCGTACGGGTGGGGGCGCCGATCGCCGCGCCGACGGCGCTGGACGACTTCCTGACCGCACGCTGGGCCTTGCACACCCGAGCCTGGGGCCGGACGCTGTACCTGCCGAACCAGCACCCGCGCTGGCCCTTGCACGCGGCCGAGCTGCTGTCGCTGGACGATTCACTGCTCACGGCGGCGGGCCTCCCGGCGGTGACCCGGCCTCCGGACAGCGTCCTCTACTCCCCCGGCGTCCCGGTCGTCTTCGGCGCCCCGAGCGACCGCCTTCGGACGACCGCGAGTTGATCTAGAGCTTGGCCGGGACGCGACGGTGCAGTTCGGTCAGCAGCGTCGCCGGGCCCGGGGACATCAGGCCCACGTCGACCAGGTACGCGATCTCCGCTCCCCGGCGGCGGGTGCGGGGACGGCGGCCGGGGCCGGGGCGGATCTCGGCCAGCGACGGGTCGGCCGGGGTGACCACCAGTTCGGTGAACGGCCCCCGGTGACGCAGCGCGACCGCCGCCACCGCCGTCCAGGGCAGCCGGACCGCCTTGCGGCCGGTGGCGGCGAACTCGATCCCGTGCATCGAGCTGTGCAGCCACCCCAGCCGGTTCCAGGCCAGCAGGATGACCACACAGGTGGCGACCAGCGGCACGACCAGCAAACTCTCGGCCAGGCCGGCGATGTCGCCCGCGCCGGGGCGGGTGCCCAGCGCCAGCCGGACCAGCACGTACAGGGCGCGGCACACCAGCCAGACGGCGGAGATGACCCACAGCATGGTCACGAAGACCTCGCCGCGGGGTTGAAAGAACGTCACGGTGTCGTCGAGCGGTCCCAGGACGGGGTGTTCGGCAGCATCCACGGTTGCAGTATGCGCCGTTTTGCACACGTTCGGGGCGGGGCGGGCGATCATGGCGTCATGACCGTCACCGTACGGCTGGTGGGCCTGCATCCGCTGTACCCCGAGGCCGCGCACCTGGTGGACGAGTACCGGCAGCACTACGGGGCCAATCCCGCCCCCGACGCGGTCGAGCGGTGGATGCGCGAGCAGGTCATCGCCGAGCGGATGCGCGTGTACGTGGCCGGCCCGGGCGACCACGTGTGCGGCGTGGCCACCGTCGCGGTCATCCCGGCGGCCCTGACGCTGCGGACCGTGTGGCTGCTGCGTGACCTCTACGTCGACCCGGACGAGCGCCGGCACGGAGTCGCCCGGGCATTGCTGGAGCACGTGGCCGACGCCGCCCGGGCCGAGGGCGCGCACCGGATCTCGCTGCAGACCGAGGCGGCCAACACCCGGACGTTAGAGCTGTACGCCCAGGCCGGGTTCGAGCCGGTCGGCGACGTGACGCTGCTCAACCGGATTCTTTGAGTTCTCGAACCGGGTGGCCGCCCGCATCAGCCGCGCGACCAGCACCAACTCGAAGCACACCAGCAACGCCCCGGCGGCCGCGGTCACCGCGACGACCAGGCCGGTCAGCGGGCCGACGATGAACACGAACATCTCGAACTCGATGCCGCTGACCAGGTGCCCGCGGACGCGCCGGCGCAGCAGGCCCGCGCGCAGACCCCGCGGTCGGCGCGGCTGCGTCTCTGCGTAGATCACGGCGTACACCTTGCCGATCTGCGACGAGTTCACGTACCGGAACAGGTCGAGGAAGACCACGCCGCCGCCGGCGATCAGGAAGGCGAGGTCACCGGTCCGGGCGAACTGGCCGCCGAACAGGGCCACCGCGCAGATCAGCACCTTCACCCGATCCAGCACGAAGTCCAGCCACATGCCGAACAACGATCCGGTCCCGTTCAGCCGGGCGATCTTGCCGTCCACGCAGTCGATCACGAAGCTGACGTGGAACAGCACCGCGCCGGCCACCAGCCACCACGGCGTCCGCTGGGCGAAGGCCGCCGCCGAGCCCAGACCCAGGGCGAACGCCAGCGCGGTGATCCGGTTCGGGGTGATCCAGCGGTACGGGGCCACCAGCCACACCAGGAGAACCGCCACCGGGTCGACCAGCCAGACGGTCCACCACGCGTCCTTCTCCTTGTACGTACGGGCGCGGATCTCATCCAGCGTGGGCCGCACAGCAACGCTCCTTCCTCGAAAGCAGCCGTGAGCGTACGCCCGAATTGTCACGATCATCGGGACCGACACCCGCAGTTGGCGGTCCACCAATCCCGTGCCAGGATGCCCGGGTGGATCCCAGCCATGTGGCCGACGACCTGGAACGGGTGCTGCTCACCGAGGAGGAGATCCTGGCCCGGGTGGCCTCACTCGCGGACGAGCTGGGCCGGAAGTACACGGGGCGCAACCCGGTGCTGATCGGCGTCCTCGGCGGGGCGGCGACGTTCACCGTCGATCTCGCCCGCGCGTACCAGGGGCAGATCGAGACGAGCTGGATGGCGATCCGCTCCTACACCACCCGCAACCGCGCCTCCGGGTCCGTACGGCTCCTGAAAGATCTCGACCTGGACATCGTCGGCCGCGACGTGATCATCGTCGACGGCGTGATCGACACCGGCCTCACGATGACCTGGTTGATCGGCAACCTGGCCCAGCGCGGGCCGGCGTCGGTCGCGGTGTGCGCGCTGATGCGCAAGCCGGACACCCCCGACTTCGGCGCCACCGAGGTCCACATCGGATTCGACGTCGGGCCTGGCCTGATCGTCGGCTACGGCCTCGACTACCACGGCCTCTACCGCAACCTGCGCTGTACGGCCGTCCTGGCGCCGCACGTCTACGGCGCCGCCGCCGCCCGATGACCGGCGCGGTCGTCTTCGACTTCTTCGGCACCCTCACCGACCCGGCGGCCGAGCCCGGGCGGCGGACCGCGTTCGACGCCACGGCGGCGGCGCTCGGCGTTCCCCCCGACGCCTTCTGGGCCGTGATGGCCGCGTCGTTCCCCTCCCGCGCGTCGGGGGCCTGCGGAGACACCCGGTCCACCCTGCGCGCGGTCGCCGCCGCATGCGGCGTCACCGTTTCCGCGGCCGCCCTGGCCGGCGCCGTGGCCGTGCAGCACGAAGGAGGCGACCCGGTGCGCCGGCCCCGCCCGGAAGCGCTCGCCGTGCTGGCCGCGCTGCGCGCCTCCGGGTGGCGGATCGGCCTGATCAGCGACTGCAGCAGCGAGCTGGTCGAAGTCTGGTCCACGACGCCGTACGCGCCGCTGATCGACGCCGCCGTGTTCAGCTGGCGGGAACGGCGTCGCAAACCCGATTCCCGCCTGTACGCCACGGTCGCCGAACGCCTCGGCGTGCCGGCGCCGGCCTGCTGGTACGTCGGCGACGGGGGCAGCCGCGAACTGACCGGCGCCCGCGCCGCCGGCATGCGTCCCGTCCTGGTCACCAACGCCGCCTACCCAAGCGTCTCCCACCACCGCGGCGACCCCGATCCCTACCGGCCGCCCGACTCGATCGCCGACCTTGCCGTTCTCCCGGCGCTGGTGGGCAGGCCGGGGGACGCCGCGCCGCACGGCCGACGGGTGGCTTCGGACTACGCCACGTAGGCTCAGGGGTACCAGAACCGAAAGGTTGGCACCGAGTGACTGAGTTCGACGGACTTCCCCTGCTGCGCTCGCCGGTGGCCATCGCCGCGTTCGAGGGGTGGAACGACGCCGCCGACGCGTCGACCGCGGCGGTCGAGCACCTGGAGCAGGTGTGGCAGTCGCGGGAGATCACCACCATCGACCCGGAGGAGTTCTACGACTTCCAGGTCAGCCGGCCGACCGTCACCATGACGGAGAACGAGACCCGCAAGATCGAGTGGCCGACCACCCGGTTCAGCGTGGCCAGCCCGCCCGGCACCGAGCGCGACGTGGTGCTCATCCGGGGCATCGAGCCCAGCATGCGCTGGCGGACGTTCTGCGAGCAGGCCCTGGAGGTGTGCCACAGCCTTGAGGTCAACCGGATCGTGCTGCTGGGCGCGCTGCTGGCGGACGTGCCGTACACCCGGCCGCTCCCGATCAGCGGCAGCGCGTCGCAGGCCGAGTTGGTGGAGAAGTACAAGGTCGTCCCGACCCGCTACGACGGGCCGACCGGCATCGTCGGGGTGCTGCAGGAAGCGGCCGGCCGGGCCGAGCTGGACGCACTGTCGTTCTGGGTGCACGTGCCGCACTACGCCAACAACCCGCCCTGCCCGAAGGCGACGCTGGCGTTGCTGCACCGCATCGAGGACGTGCTCGACCTGCCGGTGCCGATGGCCGACATGGCCGAGGAGGCCGACGAGTGGGAGAAACGGGTCCGGGCGCTGGCCGAGCAGGACGCCGAGCTCGGTGAGTACGTGCGGGAGCTGGAGGAGCGCGTCGGCGACGAGGGCATCCAGCCGCTGACCGGCGACGAGATCGCCAATGAGTTCGAGAAGTACCTGCGCCGCCGCGGCGGCTCCGCCGGCCCGACTGCCGGCTCCTGGTAGGTCTCAGAACTCGCCCTTCACGACGCCCTTGGCAAACGCCTCCCACTCCCGGGTCGTCATCGTGATGACGGTGTCCGGGTCCTGCTTCATCCGCAGGTGAACGGCATCGTCCTCGCGGAGCACTTCCAGGCAGCTGGAGTCGCTGCAGGAACTGCTGGTCTTCCACTCATCGGTGCGGCTCATGGGTCCTCCCACGGGTCGTTCGGGGGCGTGAGACTCCGATGTCCTCTGCATCCTAACCTGAACGAGAGTTAGGCAGGGTGCCGCGTGCGCGTCGATGTTGAGCCGGCACGCACGCGGACCACTACCTAAAATGTCCGGAACTCATTTTCCTTCACGCCTCGCACAAACGCATCCCACTCTGCAAGCGTGAAAGTGAGGTGCCGACCAGCCGGGTTCTTGCCGTCCCGCATAACGACATACCCGCCGTCGAAGGCGACTTCGACGCAGGAATTGTCCGAACAGAAGGTACTTTTACGCCACACCTTTGTGATGAGCGCCATCGCTCCGCCTTCCTCATTCTCTATCGAATTTTCCCATGACCCGGCCCGCGAGCCGGACCGTCATCCCGCACCTCAGGTTCGGTCGCTGCGAGCGCGGAGCGCGGCGGCTTCGGCAACGATTGCCCGGATGCTTTTTTCCTCGTCGAGGGCCCGGGCCCAAAACGTCTCGAACATCTCCCGATGGAGGGCGGCCTGTTTCGGATCGTGATCGATCGAATCCGTGTTCAGCCCCTCCCGATAGACCACGGCGTCACTGAGGTCTTCCTCCTCCAGATCGAGGACGGCGAACGGGCCGATCAGTCCGATGACGCCGCCCATGGTATACGGAAGAATACGGACTGAAATCCGAGGAAGACGGGCATATTCGGCTAATCGCTCGAGCTGCTCGGCCATCACAGCGATGCCGCCGATCTCCCGTTTGAGAAACGACTCGTCGAGAATGACGTAGTACCAAGGCCGGTCGTCCGACTCGATGAACTCGCGCCCGCGCTGCATTCGCACGTCAAGGCGCACGCGCTTGTCCTCATCCGTCAGGCTGGATTTGAAGGAGTTCAGGAGGAAACTGGCATAGGACCGGGTCTGCAGCGGGCCGGGCACCAACACCGGCTGAAAGGCACGGACGGCGCTGGCTTCCGCCTCGAACTGCAGCAATTGGAGCGTGCCGGGAGTTAGGTGCTCGCGGAACTCCGGCTTGGCCCACCACCGCTGCCGCCGGGAGATTCGCGCCTCCTCGGTGAGCTGCTCGATCTCCTCCGAGTCGGTCACTCCGTAAAGATCCAGGAGTGCCCGCAAATCGGTGCCGGAGATGGCGTTGTCGCCGGCCTCGATGCGCTGAACCTTCGACACGGACCAGCCGACCAGTTCCGCGACGGTTCCTTGACTCAGGCCCTTGGCATCACGGGCGCGCCGCAGGGCGAGACGGACGCGTCGCCTCGCGACGGCCGGTGACTCTCCCTGCCCCGCCACGTCAGACCCCACCTGTCACTGAAAGCGATGCTGCCGTACCTCAACCTGCGGTACCTCAGGTCGGTGAGAGTACCGTATCGCGCCCGGTGTTCCGTCTCCAGGATTTGATCGTTTGTGTCGCCGGCGGCGTCGGTGAGCCGGGTCTCGTCCTGCCCGCCTCACCGATGCGCCTCACCGGCCCCGTTCCTCGTCCCGGCGGTCGAGGACCCGGCGCAGGGCGCGGGCGGCCGCGTCGAACTCACGTTCCGGCAGCTCGTAGAGCAGCACCGGGACGCCCCGTCGGCGGGCCCACATCTGAGCTGTGGCCGACCGCCGGATGCGGTGATCGGCCAGCACATACCATCCGATGATCACCAGCAGGATCACGAACGGCAGGACCAGTGCCCAGCCCCGGAGCTGCACGGCCAGCACGATGCCGACCACCCCCGAGAAGCCGAGGCCCCAGTTCCACCGGCTCACCGGGGCGTCCGCGCGGGCCGTGCCGAAGCCGGTCAGCCCGTCGATGACCCACACCTGCCAGCCGCCGGGGATCCGGACCCGGATGGTCCGCTCGGTGATGACCAGCCGAGGTGATCTGAAGTAGACAGTCACTCTGTTCACCTCCCCCCCGGGTGGGACTTGCACCAACCCGGAAAGGAGGGGAAAGATGGCTTTTGACAGGGCACTACCCCACCCCCTTTCCACGGGGGCCGGGTGGCCCGGGGCGGCACTCAGCGGGAACTGGGTGCCGCCCCTCTGTATCCGCCGCCGACCCCGACGTTGATAACTTGCCTCAGTGTCGCACTAATCGGACGTAGGAGCTAGACCGCAGTCTGCGGTACCGCAGATAGGACTTACCATTGAACGCATTTTTCGGGATAAGGTGGGAGATCTACGTTGGCGCGATAACCAATCGTCATGAGTCCGTCGGGTGATCGTCATGTCCCGCTGCGGATGACCGGGCCGTCCGGCCGATGGTCAGCAGGTGGCTGCTGGCGCCGAAGATGCTGGGTTCGGACTCGACCTCGCGCAGCATGTCGAGCATGACCGCGGTCAGGTCCGGGTCGTCGAGGAACTCCGTCAGTCGCGGGCCGGTCATCCACAGTGGGCCCTCCACGGCCACCGTGCGCACGCCGGTCAGCCCGGCCTCGGCCGCCTCCACCGCCGGTTCCTCCGGCCGGTGGAAGTACGACGTGGTGAACAGCTGGCCACCGGCGTGCACGCCGGTGGCCAGCGTCGCGAGCACTTGCGCGGGCACCGACGGCTGCCGGTAGTACGACTTCACCACGCCGTCGAACAGGGACGCGAAACGGCTGATGGTGGCCCCCGCGACCAGCGGCGCGACGCCGGCCGCCGCCCGCCACGCCGCGACCCGGTCGGACCGTTCGGTCAGGTGGTAGAGCGGCCCGAACAGGAGCACCGCGTCGGCCCGGTGGCCGGCCAGGTCGCGGGCGTCCCCGAGCGACGCCGTCACACCCGGGATCGTGGCCGCCGCGTCCACGTGGGCCGGGACCGGGTCGATCACATGCACCGAGTAGCCGAGCGCGGTCAGCGGGCGGGCGTACGCCCCGGTCGCTCCCCCGACGTCCAGGATGCGGGCCGGTGGCGGCGGCAGGACGCGGCCCAGGATGTCGAGGGTGCGCAGGTACTCGAGGCGGCCGGTGCCGGCGGTCAGGCGGGTCGTCTCGCCGCCGCGGTTGTAGTAGTCGAGGATCTCGGGACGCAGCATGCGGTCGAGCGTCGCCTGCCGTCGTGCCGCCCGGCAACCGATTTGTCACCGCGTGTCGTTACCGCTCGGCTCACACCCCATAGGGCATCCTAGGAACCTGGGAGGTTTGCTATGACCATCAATCCGGGCACCGCCGAGTTCCCTCACCGCCAGATCGCCGCCCAGCTGCGCGAACGCATCCGGCGCGGCGACTGGCAGCCGGGTGAGCGGCTGCCGTCCATCCCGGCGATGGCTGAGATGTTCGGCGTGGCCAAGCAGACGGTTCAGCGCACCGTCGACCAGCTGCGGGTCGAGGGCATCCTGATCACCAAACCCGGTTCCGGCACGTACGTCCGGGGCACCCGCCGCCGCCTCAACCGTCTGTCCCGGGGTCGGTACGGCAGCCACCGCGGGTACCACGCCGACCTCGCCGCCCGGTACCGGCAGCAGCTGGCCGGCGTCGGGCGGGAACCGGCGCCGCCCGAGGTGGCCGACGCGTTCGGGGTCCGGGACGGGACCGAGATGCTGGTGCGGCGGCACATCGTGCGCACCGAGGACGCGACGGTCGAGGTGGGCGCGTCCTGGTTCCGGGTCACCGACGCGACCGGGACGTCACTGGAGCGCATGGAGTCGTTCGGGCGGCCGCTGTACCAGGAGGCCGAGGAAGTGCTGGGCCGGCGGTACGCGTCCGCCACCGACACCATCAGCGCCCGCCAGCCCAGCCGGGAGGAGGCCGAGATTTTGCAGATCCGGCCGGACACCCCGGTGCTGCACCTGCTGCACGTGGCCTTCGACGAGACCCGCAAACCGATCGAGGTCGCCCAGGCCACCTGGCCGGGGCCGATGACCACGCTGACCGAGGAGTACCGCATCCCGGCGCCCGTACCGGACCCCGACCCGGATCCGGGACTCGCTCTCGCCTAAGGCTGGAACAGCTTCCACTGCCCCTCGGACACCACCCGGACGGCGCCGTCGACGACGCTGACGGCGGTCTCGTCGTCGATGGCGTACGTCGGCGCCGGGATCCGGGCCGCCCACTTCTCCGCATTGGCCAGCGAGGCGTCGGTGTGGTCCGGGTGCTCCAGGTGCGGGATCACCGCGAAGTCGACCAGTCCCGCGCCCTGACCGGTGACCAGGATCCGGTGCAGGTCACCCTGCGGCGTGGCGAACACGATGTCCTCCGACTTCACCGGGTCGTCCGTGCCGCGGGGCGGGTCGACGTACGTCTCGACGAAGGTGCCCGCGGCCGCGATGCTCCCGGCGCTCACGCCGACGTAGACGGACCGCAACGCGGGCAGGAGATCGGTCAGACCGGAGCGCCGCATCCAGGCGGCCAGGAACAGCGGGTCGCCGCCCCAGACCAGCAGCGCGTCGGCGTCCCGGACGGCCGGCGCCCACGCCGACTCCTCGATGCTCGGCAGCGCCGTCAGCTCGAGGACTCCCAGGGTTTTCCAGCCCAGGCCGGCCAACGGCGACGGAGCCTCGCCGCTGATGGCCCGATACGCCCCGCCGGCCCCACCGGGGAAGGGGTAGATGGCGGTCGGGACGAACAAGGCGTTGCACTCGGAGACCGGTTTGCCCAGCAGGCCGACCAGTTCGTCGTGGATGCTGCGGTTGCTGATCCCGGAGGAGGTGAGGAGGACTTTCACGCTTCGAACTCCGTGGTCGTCTCGATGATCGCGGGCCAGTGCCGGGTCGATGCCGGCGTCGGCGTGCCCACGCCGGTGTGCGAAGTGTCGGGCACGAGGTCCATCGTGCCGGTACAGCCGCGGAAACGCATGCCGATGTGGACGGCCGGCGCCGAAACGGAAGCGACGGCTGAACGGCACGAAGCCGTCCAGCCGTCGCCGGCGTGGAAGTCGGGATCAGAGGTTGATACCGATACCCAGGTTCACGTTCACCAGGCCGCCGTAGTAGTAGCCCGGGCCGTAGTAGCTGTTGTCGTAGTAGCCACCGTTCCAGTAGCCACAGTGGCGCTGGTGGTACCACCAGTGACGGTGCTGATACGAGCAACGGTAGTTGTGCGCGCTGGAGCTGACGCTCTGAGGCGCAGCGGGCGCGGCGGAGGCGGGCCCGGCCAACGAGAGGCCGGCGCCGGTCGCCAGCGCAGCGCTGGCGAGCATGAGGCCGATGCGGCGCATGATAATTCCTTTCGGACGGTTGTTACTGCCATCCGAAAGCCTTCCCCTGCCCCGTACAGAATGTGGGCGTATGGCGAAATAGGCCACGATGGGGGAAATTAAATCTTGATCCCCAGCAGGGCGTCGACCGTACGGGCCATCCGCGCGGGAGCCGTGGCGTCGTCGCCGATGCCGCTCAGCGCCGCCTCCGTCCAGGCGTCGACCAGGGCCAGCGCGGCCGGCGTGTCCAGGTCCGCGCCCAGCGCCTCCCGCACCGCGGACAGCAGACCGTCGCCCGACGGTCCGGCCGCCGAGGCCGCCGCGGCCCGCCAGCGGGTCAGGCGCAGCTCGGCCTCCTTGAGCACGTCGCTGGTCCACTCCCGGTCGCTGCGGTAGTGACCGGCGAGCAGACCCAGCCGTACGGCCATCGGGTCCACGCCGTCGGCCCGCAGCCGGGAGACGAACACCAGGTTGCCCTTCGACTTCGACATCTTCTCGCCGTTCAGGCCGATCATCCCCGCGTGCACGTAGTGCCGGGCGAACGGCGCCGCCCCGGTCAGGATCTCGGCGTGCGCGGCCGAGCACTCGTGGTGCGGATAGATCAGATCGTTGCCGCCGCCCTGCACGTCGATGGTGTCGCCGAGCAGCCCAAGCGCGATCGTCGCGCACTCGATGTGCCACCCGGGCCGGCCGGGGCCGAGCTCGCCGCCGTCCCAGGACGGCTCGCCGTCACGGGAACCGCGCCACAGCAACGGGTCCAGCGGATCGCGTTTGCCGTCCCGGTCCGGATCACCGCCGCGCTCGGCCGACAGCACCCGCATCTCGGCCGGGCCGAGGCCGGACTCGTAGCCGAACTCGGGCGCGGCCGCGACGGCGAAGTACACGTCGCCGGTGCCGTCGTCGAGCGTGTACGCCGCCTTCGCCGCCAGCAGCTCGCGGACGTGGCCGGCGATCGCCGGGATGGACTCGACCGCGCCGACGTAGTGGGCCGGCGGGATGATCCGCAGCGCCTCCATGTCCTCGCGGAACAGCGCCGTCTCCCGCATGGCCAGGACCACCCAGTCCTCGCCGTCGCGGGCGGCCCGTTCCAGCAGCGGGTCGTCGATGTCGGTGACGTTCTGCACGTACGTCACGGAGTGCCCGGCGTCGCGCCACAGCCGCTGCACCAGGTCGAACGTGATCATGGTGGCGGCGTGGCCGAGATGGGTCGCGTCGTACGGCGTGATGCCGCACACGTACATGGTGGCGGTCGGCCCCGGGTTGGTCGGCTGGACCGACTGCCGGGCCGAGTCGTACAACCGGGGCGGCGTCGGGCGTCCGGGCAGAACCGGCACCTCGTGCGGAGTCCAAGCGTCCATGGGTCCGAGCCTATCCAGAGGTCTTACACGGGCGGCCAGGGCACGGCGGGCCAGTCCTGCGGCGGTTTCGGGAACCGGCCGGCCCGGATCAACCGGCGCACGCGCAATCGCACGTGCTGGACCTCGGACACGGTCAGATGCTCCTCCAGCGCCTCCCCGAGCGGCCCGTCCAGGTCGTCGCCGAGGCGGGTGAGCGTCGCCAGCGAGTCCGCCGGGATGGGCTTGCCGGTCCAGCCCCAGAGCACGGTCCGCAGCTTGTTCTCGACGTGGAAGGTGACCCCGTGGTCGACACCGTAGATGTGGCCGCCGGGCGCGTACAGCACGTGACCGCCCTTGCGGTCGGCGTTGTTGACCACCGCGTCGAAGACGGCCAGCCGGGACAGGCGCGGGTCGTCGGCGTGGGCGAGCGCGTACGCGTCCCCGTCGTCGTCGCGCGCCGACGCCACCGGGCACCAGCCCGCGGGCACGTCGTAGGCCGGGACGAACCCGATCAGCGACTCGGTCTCGTCCGGCTCGTCGATCCACAGCTGGCAGGCGCCCACGCCGAGCGGTCCGTCGCGCAGGACGGTGGGCGGCACCACGTCCCACCCGGTGGCGTGCGACACCAGGTAGGCCGACACCTCCCGGCCGGCCAGCGTGCCGTCCGGGAAGTCCCACAGCGGCCGCTCCCCCTGGACCGGCTTGTAGACGCAGCGGCGGGTCAGCCCGTTGTGCGTGATCTCGGCCCGCAGCGTGGTGTTGGACGCGTCGACCAGGCGGCCCTCGAGCTCCATCCGCCCGTGCGTGAGCAGCTCAAGGGCGTCGCCCTCGGCCAGCACGGCGACGGTCATCGGTGGTAGCCGTTGTGCCGGGGACAGAGGTGGCCGGCCGGGTCGAGCGGCTGGCCGCACAGCGGGCACGGCGGCCGGCCGGCGGCGACCACCCGCCGGGCCCGGTCGATGAACTCGCGGGTCGCCTCCGGCGTCAGCCGGACGCGCAGCCGGTCCAGGTCGTCGTCGGGCTCGTCGGCGTCCTCGTCGACGGTCTCCTCGTCGTCGCCCTCGCCCAGCTCGGTTTCGGCGTCGCCCTCGCCGGCCTCGATGGCCTCGATGACCACGGTGCTGGTGTCGACGTCGAAGGCCAGCCCGAGCGTCCCGACCCGGAACTCCTCGTCGACCGGGGTGTCCAGCGGCTCGTTGTCGTGCGCGGCCAGCGGCGAGAGGTCCGGCAGATCCACGCCGAACCGGCGGCCGGCCTCGGTCAGCAACTCCTCCAGTTTCTCGGCGAGCAGCGAGACCTGAACCTTCTCCAGCGCCACGGTGACGATCCGGCCGCCTCCCCGCGCCTGCAGGAAGAACGTACGATCGCCCGGCTCGCCCACCGTCCCGGCGACGAACCGCTCCGGCGGCTCGAAGGCATGCACCTGGTGGGTCATGCAAAAACCTTATCCGCCATCGACGGCGAACGCGTACCGCACCGGCCGGGTTCGCCTAAGGCGCAACGGCGGGCGCACGCTGCGCAGAAATCTCACTACGTTCCGCTGCCGCCACCGACCGGCGCGTCGGACGAGGGTGCGGCCGCGCGGCGCCGGCGGCGCTTCGGCGGGACCAGGCCGGTGAGGTCGCCGCCGGTGTCGTTCGAGCGGACCAGGAACGGCCGGCCCGGCGTGTACCGGATCACGGTCACCGAGGCCGGGTCGGCCACGATCCGCTGGAACTGGTCCAGATGCAGGCCCATGGCGTCGGCCACGATGGCTTTGATCACGTCGCCGTGACTGCAGGCCAGCCACAGCGCCTCCGGGCCGCGCTCGGCGGTCACCCGGGCGTCCCATGTCCGTACGGCCGCGATGGCCCGGGCCGACATGGCCGCCATCGCCTCGCCGTTCGGGAACACCACCGCGCTCGGGTGCGCCTGCACCACCCGCCACAGTGGTTCCTTGGCCAGCGTCTTCAGCGACTGACCCTCCCAGTCGCCGTACCCGGCCTCGGTCAGGTCCTCCTCGACCACCGGCTGCGCGTCCGGCAGAGCCAGCTCGACCGTCTGCCGGCAGCGGATCAGCGGGCTGGTCACCACCGCCGCCAGCGGCAGCGGGCGCAGCCGCTCCCCCACCTTCGCCGCCTGGGCCCGGCCGGTGTCGTCGAGCTCGACCGGCTGGCGCCCGGCCAGGCCACCGCTGGCGTTCGCGGTGGTGCGGCCGTGGCGCAGCAGCAGAAGCGTGGCCATTACTCGGCCACGCCGGAGGCCTCGTACGCCTCGGCGACGGCCCGCAGGGTGGCGATCCCGGCGTCGCGACTGGCGGCGTGCGGCGCGATGTTCAGCGTGCCGACGCCGGCCGCCGCGTACTGCCGGATGCGCTCGGTGATCTGGATGGTGTTGCCGATCAGGGAGGTGCGCTCGATGAAGTCCTGCGGCACGGCCGCCTGGGCCTGCGCCACCTTCCGGTCCAGGTAGAGGTCCTGCACCTCGGCCGCCGCGTCGGGGTACCCCATCCGGACGGCCAACTGGTTGTAGAAGTTCTGCTCGCGGCTGCCCATCCCGCCGACGTACAGCGCCGCGTACGGCCGGATCAGGTCGGCACAGGCCGCCAGGTCGTCGCCGATCACCACCGGCACCGTCGGCGCGACGTCGAACCCGAGCAGCCCTTCCTGGCGCCTGACCCGGCCGCGCTCGATGTGCTGCAGGTACTCGGCGTGCGCGTCGGGCGCGTAGAAGATCGCCAGCCACCCGTCGGCGATCTCGCCGGCCAGTTCCAGGTTCTTCGGCCCGACCGCCGCCAGGTAGATCGGGATCCGCTCGCGGGGCGGGTGGAAGCCCAGCTTGACGGCCTTGCCCGGACCGTCCGGCAGCGGCAGCGTCCAGTGCTCGCCGTCGTACCGGAGAGCGGTTCCCGGGCGATGGCCAGGCGCACGATGTCGACGTACTCCCGGGTGCGGCCCAGCGGCTTGGCGAACGGCACGCCGTGCCAGCCCTCGGACACCTGCGGGCCGGAGACGCCCAGGCCGAGGCGGAAGCGGCCGCCGGACAACGCGTCCAGGGTGGCGGCGGTCATCGCGGTCGCCGCCGGGGTGCGGGCCGGGATCTGCATGACCGCCGCGCCGATGTCGATCCGCTCGGTCTGCCCGGCGATCCAGCCGAGCACGCGTGGGGGCGTCCGACCCGTACGCCTCGGCCGCCCAGACCACCGCGTAGCCGAGACGGTCGGCCTCCCGGGCCAGAGCCAGGTGATCGGCCGGGGTGGTCGACGCACTCTGATAGCCGAGGTTGAGTCCGAGCCGCACGGCATCCTCCTTGATCCGGTCCCCGGTGCAGACAGCCTACGCACCCGGCCGCCGCGATTCCGTGATTCGGGCCGACATGAATAAGGTGCAGTCATGCGACGACGACCGCTCGGCCGAAGCGGGCTGGCGGTCTCCCGGCTGGCCCTGGGCACCATGACGTGGGGCCGCGACACCGACCCGGACGACGCCGCCGAGCAGCTCAAGCTCTACCTGGACGCCGGTGGCACGTTGCTCGACACCGCCGACGTGTACGGCGACGGCGACGCCGAGTCGGTGATCGGCTCGCTGCTGGAGGATCTGGTGCCCCGCGACGAGGTGCTGATCGCGACCAAGGCCGGGCTCACCCCGCACGGCTACCGCCACCGCGACGGCTCCCGCGGCCATCTGCTGCGGTCGCTGGACGCGTCGCTGCGCCGGCTCGGCACCGACTACATCGACCTCTGGCAGGTGCACGGGCTACGACCCGGCGACGCCGCTGGAGGAGACGCTGGCGGCGCTCGACCACGCGGTCGACAGTGGCCGGGTCCGGTACGCCGGGGTGTCCAACTTCGCCGCCTGGCTGACCGCGCGGGCGGCCACCTGGCAGTCGGCGTTTCCGGGGCGGGCGCCCATCGTGGCCACCCAGATGGAGTACTCGCTGCTGGAACGCGGGGTGGAGCGGGAGCTGCTGCCGGCCGCGGCCGCGCTCGGCATCGGGCTGCTGCCGTGGTCCCCGCTCGGCCGCGGGGTGCTGACCGGCAAGTACCGCAACGGGCGGCCGCTGGACTCCCGGGCGGCCACCGAGCACTTCGCGCCGTTCGTCTCGGTGTACCTGGAACCGCGCAGCTCCAGCATCGTCGAGGCGGTGGTCACCGCGGCCGCGGGCCTCGGCGTGTCGCCGCTCGAGGTGGCGCTGGCCTGGATCCGGGACCGGCCCGGGGTGAGCGCGCCGATCCTCGGCGCGCGGACCGCCGCGCAGCTGCAGGGGGCGCTGCGCAGCGAGGACCTGACCCTGCCGGCCGAGATCGCCGGGGCCCTGGACGACGTCTCCGCGATCGATGTGGGATATCCCGAGCGCGACGACTGAGGCGGTCGCGGTACTGGATTTGGCGGCCGGGAACGACGCATCATAGGTCGCATGGACTACGAATACGCGCCGATGAGGTTGCCTTCGAATGTCGATCGGTTGACCGCCGCGGCGCAGCTCGCGATACAGGCGGAGTTCTCCGGGTGGGAGCTGGCGAAGGTCCAGCTGTACCGCGACGGGACCCGGCAAGTGATGCTCCGGCGCAAGGTCCAGAGCACCCCTCAGCCGGGTCTTTCGTATTGATGGTCAGTGGTGGTGCGGCCCCGAGTGGTCGTGGCCCGAGTGGTCGTGCGCGTCGTCGGAGTCCGGGATGAACGGGTGCTCGTCGAGCCGGCCGACCAGCTGATCGCCCTCGGACTGGACGAACGGGCCGGTGCCGTCCGCGTCGTCGTACGCCTCCAGGTCGAGCGGCGCGCCGACCTCGGTGACGGTCAGCAGCCCGTCCAGCGGGTCGAGTTCGGGCACGTCCAGCGACGCCAGGGAGCCGTCGCCGGCCTGCAGCAGTTCCAGGACGGCCTCGCCCACCGACTCGATCAGGCCCGGGTCCTCGTCCTCGGGCACCGAGTTGCGCCGGGCGGCCTCGGCCGCGCGCAGCAGGGCGGCCACGCTCGGCACCCGGTAGTCGCGTCGCTGCCGCACCGAGATCACGCTCTCGTACGGGTCGTCGCCCTCGGCGCCGTCGACGCCGCCCACGCCGAGACCGAAGCGCTGGTCGGCCTCGTCCGGGTCGATCGACTGCACGTCCCACGGCGTGACCTCGCCGAACTGGTCGAGGAGCTCCTCGTCGTAGGCGAACGAGGCGTTGTTCAGATCGACGTAGGCCTGCCAGACGGCGTCGTCGTCGACGCGGCGACCGGCCGCGCTTGACCGCCGCCAGGTGCGCCCGGGCGGCGTCCACGACCCGCTCCAGGGCCGCGTCCAGGTCCTCGTACTCTGGTCGGTCATGGTCGGTCGAAGTCCTTTCAGGATAGCCTTGAGTAGCCGGTCGAGAACACGCACGCCGAACCTTAGTCCCTCCACCGGGACCCGCTCGTCGACGCCGTGGAACAGGGTGGCGAAGTTCAGATCGGCCGGCAGCCGCAGCGGCGCGAACCCGAAACACCGGATGCCGAGGGTGGCGAACGCCTTCGCGTCGGTGCCGCCGGAGAGCATGTACGGGCACCGCGCGGGCGCCCGGGTCCTCGGCCCGCAGCGCGGCCGCCATCGCGGCCACCAGTTCACCGTCGAACGTCGTCTCCACCGGCGGCTGCACGCTGCAGGTGCTCGATCTCGATGTCCGGCCCGACCACCTCGCGGAGCTCGGCCAGGAACGCTCTCCTGCTGCCCGGGCAGCGTCCGGCAGTCGATCGTGGCGGAGGCCTTGCCCGGGATCACGTTGTCCTTGTAGCCGGCCGCCAGCCGGGTCGGGTTGGCCGTGTTGCGCACGGTGGCGCCGATCAGGCCGGCGATCGGGCCGAGCTTGCCCACCGACAGCTCCGGGTTGTCCGGGTCGAACTCGACGCCGATGGCGCGTGCCGACCGCCTCCAGGAACGCCCGTACGGTCGGCGTGATGACCAGCGGGAACCGGTGCCGCCCGACGCGCGCCACGGCCTCGGCCAGGGCGGTGACCGCGTTGTCGTCGTGCACGAACGACCCGTGCCCGGGACGGCCGCGGGCGTGCAGGCGCAGCCAGTCGATCCCCTTCTCGGCCGTCTCGATCAGGTAGAGCCGCAGGTCCTCGGCCACCGTGTAGGAGAACCCGCCGACCTCGCCGACCGCCTCGGTGACGCCTTCCAGGAGGTCGGCGTGCTCCCGGACGATGTACTGCGAGCCGTACGTCATGCCCGCCTCCTCGTCGGCCAGGAACGCCAGCACGACGTCCCGCGGCGGCACGTAACCGGTGCGCTGACCAGTCACGGACCATGGCGAGCACCATCGCGTCGAAGTCCTTCATGTCGATCGCGCCCCGGCCCCACAGGTAGCCGTCCTTCTCGACGCCCTCGAACGGTGGCACCGACCACTCGTCCGGATCCGCCGGCACCACGTCCAGGTGGCCGTGCAGCAGCAGCGCCCCCCGGGACGGGTCGCGGCCGGGGATGCGGGCGACCAGGTTGGCCCGGCGGGGCGCGGACTCGTGCACGACCGAGTCGATGCCGACCTCGGCCAGCTTCCCGGCGACGTACTCCGCGGCCACCCGTTCGCCCACGGTGGTGCGCGGGATCACCGGTGTTGGTGGTGTCGATGCGCAGCAGGTCCCGGCAGAGGCCCACGACCTCGTCGGCGGCGGTCACGTCCATCCGCCTTTCTTACCAGGGACTTGTTTCGCCCGCCCGGCCGACGGGTACCGGCGCCGCGTGTCCCTCCCCCTCCCCCCGCTGCCGCAGATTCGGCGGCGAGACCACCGGCCGCAACGTCGTGGACGTGCTGACGAGCAGCACCGCGAGCTGATCGCGCTGTTCCACCCGCGACCAGCCGGCGCCGCCGCACAAGGTCGCCCAGGTGGTCGTGACGCCACGTTGTCCCGGCACCTCTCGGGCGAGGAGCAGTACCTCTATCCGGCGGTCCGCGCGGGTGGTGCCCGGCGGTGACGAGCTGGCCGACCAGGAACTGGCCGAGGACCACGACCTGCTGGTGCTGCTGCGCCGCGGCTGGACCGCGGTCGAGCCGGTCGCCGCCGAGGTGGCACGGGCAGTGCGCCGGCACGTCGAGGCGGACGCCGAGGGCTGCTGCCGTGCTGCGGGAGAAGGTCGCCGATCGAGGACCTGATCCGGGTCGGCAACCGCCTCGAGACGGCCGAGGAGGCGGCGCCGACCCGGCCGCACCCGGCGACGCCGTCGAGGCCGCCGTGGAACAAGGTCGTCGACCCGGTGGTGGCGGTGGCCGACAAGGTCCGCGACACGGTCACCGGGCGGACCACGTACGCCCGGGATCTGGCCCGGCGATACCCTTCCCGGCCGCCGGGCAATTAGTCCTTTTGGTTAACCCATTTGTCACCTATGGAGGATCTTTGGCCCGCCGTAGGTCTAGCCGGGATCCCGCGAACGTCCTACCGTCACGCTATGAACCTGGAGCTGCGGCATCTCAAGGTGGTCTGTCGCCATCGCGGAGACCGGCAGCGTCACCAAGGCGGCGGCGCAGCTGGGTCTGGCCCAGCCGGCCCTGACCGCGCAGCTGCAACGCATCGAGCGCACCCTCGGCGGCCCGCTGTTCGAGCGCGATCGGCGCGGCGCCCGGCCGACCGCGCTGGGTGAGCTGGTTCTGTCCCGCGCCCGGGTGCTGCTCCCGGCGATGAAGGGCCTGCAGGACGAAGCCGCCCGGATGGCCGGTTCGGGCGCCGACGAGGAGGGCATGAGCCGGTACCGGTTCGGCTCCATCGGCGGCCCGGTGATCGGCGGGCTGGTGTCACCGGCTGTCCGAGGCGCAGCCCGACGCGCAGATCACCACCCACGCGTCGTACTAGGTGGACGAGCTGGCCAACCTGGTGATCGCCGGGAAGCTGGACTACGCCCAGGTCGGGGTGTGCGGCGACGCCATGCCCTCGGCCGAGTACGGGCTGGTCTGGCAGACCATCGCGGTGGACGCGGTGTGCGTGCTGATGCCGGAGGACCACCCGCAGGCTCAAGGGCGACGAGATCGACCTGGCCGACCTGGCCGAGGAGCAGTGGTCGGCCGGCACCGGCGACGGCTGCCTGGCCGACTGCTTCGCCGCCGCCTGCGCCCGGGCCGGGTTCACGCCCCGGCGGGTGCTGGAGAGCGATGTGCGCGGCGTGGTCGACATGGTCGAGTCCGGAATCGGCCATCGGCATCTGCCAGCCGACGTTCCGGCCGCCGGCCGGGCTCACCCACCGGCCGCTCAAGGGCGCGCCGCTGCGCTGGCGCCAGGTTCTGGGCTGGCACCCGGACGGCCCGGCGGCGCGGATCGCGCCCCGGCTGATGAGCCTGGCCCACGAGTCCTACTTGGACGCGGTCGGCCGCAATCCGCGGTACGTCGAGTGGATGGCCGGGCATCCGCAGCTCGGCGGCCATCAGCTGGCGGAGGCGTAGAAAAGCGCCCGGCCTCGAAAGGCCGGGCGCTTGTGGTCGAACTCAGGCCGCGACGGCGGCCGGCGACGACACCTGGAAGTCCAGCTTGCCGTCGACCACGTCCACGGTCACCAGCTGACCGGGCGCCAGGTCGGCGCTCAGCAGCAGGCTCGACAGCCGGTTGTCCAGCTCGCGCTGGATCGTCCGGCGCAGCGGCCGGGCGCCGAACTCGGGCTGGAAGCCCTTGTCGGCCAGCCAGTCCACCGCCGCGGTGGTCAGCTCGATCGACACGTCCTGCGCGTGCAGCCGGCGCCGGGTCTCACTCGAGCATCATCTCGGTGATCCGCCGCAGCTGGTCGGTCTCCAGCTGCCGGAAGACGATGATCTCGTCGATCCGGTTGATGAACTCCGGCCGCAGGCTCTCGCGACAGGCGCCGCTTCAACGCGTTCTCCAGGTCCAGATCGGCCGAGCCGAACCGCCGCCGAAGCCCACGTCCGCTTGGTGCCGTTGATGATGTCCGACCCGATGTTGCTGGTCATGATCAGGACGGTGTTCTTGAAGCTCACCGTCCGGCCCTGGCTGTCGGTCAGCCGCCCGTCGTCCAGCACCTGGAGCAGGATGTTGAACACGTCCGGGTGGGCCTTCTCGATCTCGTCCAGCAGCACCACCGAGTACGGCCGACGCCGTACCGCCTCGGTCAGCTGCCCCGCCTCGTCGTAGCCGACGTAGCCGGGGGGCGCGCCGACCAGTCGCGACACGGTGTGCCGCTCCTGGTACTCGCTCATGTCCAGCCGGATCATCCGGTCGGAGTCGCCGAACAGCGCCTCCGCCAGCGACCGGGCCAGCTCGGTCTTGCCGACACCGGTCGGCCCGAGGAACAGGAAGCTGCCCACCGGCCGGTCCGGGTCACCCAGGCCCGCCCGGGAACGCCGCACCGCCTCGGAGACCGCGGCGACCGCGTCCTCCTGGCCGACGACGTGGGCGTGCAGGTGCCCCTCGAGGCGCAGCAGGCGGTCCCGCTCCTCCTCGGTGAGCTGCGACACCGGGATGCCGGTGGCGCGGGCCACCACGTCGGCGATGTCGGCCGGGGTCACGCTGGGCACGCCCTCCGGCCCGGCGCCGGCGTCGGCGATCTGCGCCCGCACCGCGGTGATCTGGTCGCGCAGGTCGGAGGCCTTCTCGTAGTTCTCCGCCGACACGGCCTGGTCACGGTCCCGGGTCAGCTGCTCGAGCCGCTGCTCCAGCTCCTTGACCGAGGGCGACGGCGTCTTGACGCGCAGCCGCACCCGGGCGCCGGCCTGGTCGATCAGGTCGATCGCCTTGTCCGGCAGGAACCGGTCGCTGATGTAGCGGTCGGACAGCTCCGCCGCGGCGTCGAGCGCCTCGTCGGTGATCCGCACCTGGTGGTGCGCCTCGTAGTTGTCCCGCAGACCGCGCAGGATGGCCACCGTGTCCTCGACGCTGGGCTCGCCGACCAGGACCGGCTGGAAACGCCGGGCCAGGGCCGCGTCCTTCTCGATGGACTTGCGGTACTCGTCGAGCGTGGTCGCGCCGACCACCCGCATCCGGCCACGGGCCAGAGCCGGCTTGAGCATGTTGCCGGCGTCCATCGAGCCGCCCTCGCCACCGCCGCCACCGGCGCCGACCAGGGTGTGGATCTCGTCCAGGAAGACGATCAGGCCTTCACCCGACTCCTGGATCTCGTCGATGACCTTGCGCAGCCGCTCCTCGAAGTCGCCGCGGTAGCGGGTGCCCGCCACCAGGCCGGCCAGGTCGAGCTGGATGACGCGCTTGCCCTCCAGCGTCTGCGGCACGTCGCCGTCCACGATCCGCTGGGCCAGGCCCTCGACGATCGCGGTCTTGCCGACGCCGGCCTCACCGATCAGCACCGGGTTGTTCTTGGTCCGGCGGGACAGGATCTCCACGGCCTGCTCGATCTCCTCGGCCCGGCCGATGACCGGGTCGATCTCGCCGCGCCGGGCCGCCTCGGTCAGGTCCACGCCGTACTGCTCGAGGGTCGGGGTCTTGCTGGTGGAGGCGGGCGCCCCGGTGGCGCCGCCACCCTGTAGCGACCGCGGGTCGAGCTTGCCCGCCAGCAGCCGTCCGGCCGCGGTGTCCGGGTTCACGCTCAGCGCCATCAGGATGTGCTCCGGGCCCACGTAGGACGAACCCAGTGCCCGCGACACCTGCAGGCTGTCGATCAGGGCCCGCTTGGCCGCCGGGGTCAGCGCGACCTGCTGCGGCAGCGGATCCCCGGGCTGGTGGGTGGCACGGCCCAGCGCCGCCAGCAACGCCTCCGGGTCGGCCCCGGCCCGCTGGACCAGCGCCTTCACGCCGTCCTGCTGCAGAGCGGCCCAGAGCAGGTGGTCGGTGTCCAGATCGGCCACGACCTTGCCCTCGTCGGTCAGCTCGGCCGCGCGGCGCGCGGCGTCGGACAGGACCTCGCGGCCCTCGTCGCTCATGTACTTGGTGATGTCAATGCGCTGCGCACGGCGCGGCTCGGCCGCCCCGAAGAAGCGCGCGAACAAGTCGTCCCAGTCGTTGGGGCCCTGCGGTCCCAGCGGTCCGATACTCATCTGTCTTCACTCTCCTGTGTTTCCGAGCTCGCCGCATGTCCGAAAACCGCGACTCACGATCCTCTACAGCGCCTCGCCGGCCCGATTGATTCCCGGTGTGCGAGGCTCGTTCGATGGATCTCCCGCTGCTTGTCGTGGATGGCGCGAACGTCGTCGGATCGGTGCCGGACGGCTGGTGGAAGGACCGGGCGGGGGCGGCGGTGCGGTTACGGGACCGGCTCCGGCCGATCGCCGGGACGGGGCTGCCGGAGCTTCCCGGGCCGGTCGAGGTGGTGCTCGTGGTCGAGGGCCGGGCCCGGGACATCCCGGCCGCCGGGGACGTCCGGCTGGTCCGGGCGGCCGGTTCCGGTGACGACGCGATCGTGCAGGTCGTGGCGGACGCCGGGCCCGGCCGTACGGTCGTGGTGGTCACCGCCGACCGGGGGCTGCGGGAACGCGTACGGGCCCGCGGGGCGACCGTGATCGGACCCGCCGGCATCCCGCGCTCCACCGACTGACAGTCCAGGCTGGGGTTGCGGCCCGGAATTCGCATACCGGACGGTCGGGCACAGGCGGCGCATCGGGGCGACTATTGTCGAAGCCGAGAAACGGTCCAGTTTTCCCAGGAGGCTGCACGAAGTGGCCAGCGTCGCCGAGGTCCGAGCCGCCGTGGACGCCGCGTTGCAACAGGTCACCGAGGGGCAGGCGGCCATCCAGGCGGCCCGCGAGAAACTCGGCGAAGCCCAGCAGACGCTGGCCGCGGCGCTGGAGGGCAGCGGCCACGACGCCGTCGGCGCCGCCCACGCCTCGTTGTCGCAGGCCGACCAGCAGCTCGAGGAGTGCCTCGGCGCCACGCTGCTGGCCATCGAGCAGGCCCAGTCCTACACCGCGACGCTGTAGACCATGTCGCTCATCAACGAGCTCGGCGCCCAACTGCGGGCGACGTCGGACGAACTGCCCACCGGCCAGGTCCGGGTCGCGCTGGAGAAACTGCGCAGTGCCGGCGAACTGCTGACCTGGGTCCGCCAGGCCTCCGTCGACCCGATCGGCGTGCCGCTGCTGGGCAACGCCACCGAGCACGCCGAACGGGCGGCGGCCGCGCTGCACATGGCCCAGGACGCGATCGCCGCCTACCTGGCCCAGATCGGGCTCTCCGGGGAGGCCGGCGCGCGGCCCGACAGCGACTGGCGGGAGACCGTCAGGGACGCCGAGCGCGCTCGGAAGAACCCGCCGGCGCCCCCGGCGCCGAAGCCGGGCACGCCCCGGCCGGCGGAGCCGGAGAAGCTCGGCCCGTGGTGGCAGCAACGTGTGTCCGAGCTGACCGGCGAGCCACCGCCGAAGCCGGAAGAGGTCGCGCGGCAGCACCCGTCCACGGCCGAGCTGCTGCGCCGGGTGGCCGCCGACGTGCGGACCGGCGACCGGGCCCGGCTCGGCCGCGATCTGTCCGGCGTGGACGCGGCCACCGGCCTGGGTCTGTCCGCCGTCACCCCGCCGCTGCTGCACCGCCTGGCCGGAACGCTGCTCGGCCACGAACCGCGGCCGGACGACGCCAACCGGCTGCGGACCGCGGTCGCCGGCCGGGTCCGGTCGCTGCTCCCGGGCACCGATCCCGGACTGCTGGACACACTGCTGGCCCGGATCTGCCGGGCGCCGGCCCCGACCGGTCACCAGCCCGGCCATCCGGCCGACCACGCGGTCACCGCGAGCGTGCTGACCGGAGTGCTGCTCGCCCGCCTCGGCCGCGATCCGGCCACCCTGGACCCGTCGGCTCCGGACCCCCTGCCCGGCCCCGATGCCTGACCAGACGATGCAGCAGGTCCAGAAGGTCCGCGAGGCGCTGGCGCAGGCGCTGGGCGCGGCCGACGCCGCGCTGGAGACCGCGCGCACCCGGCACGTGGCGGCGGCCGAGCGCTTCGAGCGGGTCAAGGCCGCGGCCGAACGCCAGCGGGTCACGCTCGCGGTCGAACGGGACAAGCGGCTGCGCGAGATCGACCACGAGCGGCACGACCAGTTGCGGGCCCTGGCCGCGGCCGCCGCCGACACCGCCGCCCGGAGCGCGCCCGGGGCGGCGGGAGCGTTGTGGGAGACGTGGGCCCCGGACTGGCCCACGACGGCCGGCCCGGGGCCCGGACTGTCCGCGCCGTCCGCCGGACCGGGCGCCGGCGGCCGTCCGGAGCTGCGGGTCGGGCGCTTGCGGGTGCCGTACGACCGCGACGTCCCGGCCCTGATCCCCCTGCTGGACCACGGTCACGTGATGGTCCGCGGCGACGCCGCCCAGGGTGACGCCGTCGTGGCCGGACTGCTGCTGCGCACCCTCGGCACCACCGCCCCGGGCACCGTCCGGCTGACCGGGTACGACCCGGAGAACCTGGGCGGCGGCCTGGCCGGCTTCGCCCCGCTGGCCCCGGCCGGCGTGCTGGCCTTCGTCGGGCCGGGCGGCCTGGCCAAGCTGCTCGACGAACTGGTCGACCACGTCCGCCGGATCAACGAGACCGTGCTCGCGGGCGAACACTCGTCGCTGCGCGACCTGGCCGCCGCCACCGGCCGCCGCCCGGAACCGTGGCGGGTCGCCGTCCTGCTCGGCGGCGAACGCAGCGGTGAGCTCAGCCGGCACGAACAGGACCAGCTGGACCGCCTGCTGCGGACCGGCGCCGCCTGCGGCGTGCACCTGATGATCCACGGCTTGCGCGTGCCGGCCGGGCCGGGCGTGCAGATCGTCGACGCCGCCGCCGGGGTTCAGGCCCGGCTGTCCCGGGCCGGTGACCTGCCGGTGGCGCTCGACCCCGGGCCGCCGCCGGCACTGGTCACGGCGACCTGCCGGCAGATCGCCGGGGCGGTCGCGGCCGGGCCGGCCCCGGTCGCCCTGGACAGCCTGCTGCCGGCCCGGGAGTGGAGGAGAGCTCGGCCGCCGGGCTCACCGCGCCGCTGGGTGACAACCCGCTCGGCGCGCCGGTCCGGGTCACCCTGAGCGACTACCCGCCGCACGCGCTCATCGCCGGCCCGTCCGGCACCGGCAAGACCAACCTGATCTACGCCTGGATGGGTGCTCTGGCCGCCCGCTACTCCCCCGACGAGCTCGAGCTGTACCTGCTCGACTTCAAGGAAGGTGTGTCGTTCGCCCGGTTCGCGCCCGGCCGCCGGGACCCGAGCTGGCTGCCACACGTCCAGCTGGTCGGGGTCAACGTCAACACCGACCGCGAGTTCGGGCTGGCGCTGCTGCGGTTCCTGGGCGCCGAGCTGCGCCGCCGGGCCGACGCGGCCAAGCAGTACGAGGTGACCAATCTGCGCCGAGCTGCGGTCGGAGGACCCGCACGGGCACTGGCCGCGGATCGTCGCCGTCGTCGACGAGTTCCAGGTGCTGCTGGCCGGCCGGGACAGCGTCACCGCCGAGGCCGTCGACCTGCTCGAGGACCTGGCCCGGCGCGGCCGGTCGCAGGGCATCCACCTGATCCTGGCCAGTCAGGACGTGTCCGGCATCGAGGCGCTGTGGGGGCGGCCGGCGCTGGTCGCCCAGTTCTCGCTGCGGATCGCGCTGCCCCGGGCCCGGCGGGTGCTGGCCGAGACCAACGACGCCGCCGACTCGCTTGCCGCGCTTCCACGCGGTCGTCAACGCCGACTCCGGGGCCGAGCCGGCCAACCAGATCGTCCGGGTGCCGGCCGCCGGTGACCGGGACAACTGGAACGCGCTGCAGCACCGGTTGTGGCGGCGGCGGCCGCCGGAACTCGCCCCGCCCCGGCTGTTCGACGGCGACGCGGTGCCCCGGCTGGCCGACAGCCCCGACTTCCGGCGGCTGACCCGGGCCGCCAGCGTGCCCGCGCCGGCGATCCTGCTGGGCCAGACCATCGACGTCACCGCCCGCTCGGCGCGGACGTTCCTGCGCCGGGCGCCCGGCCGCAACCTGGCCGTGCTCGGCACCCGGGTGGACGAGGCGTGCGCCATCCTGGCCACTGCCGCCCGGTCCCTCGCCGCCCAGTTCGAGCCGGGCGCGGCCCGGTACTCGATCGCCTGCCTGGACGCGGACGCGCTGGCCGCGGCCGAGGCGCTACGGGCCGCGCTGCCCGCCGCCGACACCGGCTGGTTCGACGCCCACGACGTCGACTGGCTGCTCGAGGACGCGGCCGCGGCGTCGGCCGAGACGCCCGGTGACCGGCCGCACTTCCTGGTGCTGTACGCGGTGGACGCGGTGCCCCGGCACGCCGAGCTGATCCGGCAGATCCTGCGGCAGGGCCCGGAACGCCGGATTCACGTGCTCGGCTGGTGGCGCGGCGCGGCGCTGCTGCGCGAGACGCTGGGCGGCGCGTCGTCGCGAACCGACCCGATCGGCGCGTGGGTGGCGCTGGACGTGCACGGCAGCGAGCTGACCCCGTTCTCGCCGGGTGGCGCGCCGGCCTGGTACCCGCGGCCCTGGCGGGCACTGCACTTCGACCGCTCGGTGCACCGCGACCCTGAGGTGATCATCCCGTACGGAGCTTCGCAGTCATGACCGACGGCACCGAGCGGCAATCCGCCCTACCGGAGAAGGCGGCTCAGCATGAGTCGTACGCCGAGGTCCTGCGTCAGCTGACGGCGCTGGACGACCGGGCCGCCGCCGACCGGGACGAGGCGCAGCGCTGGTATCACGACCGGGTGGCGGCCGCCCAGGACAAGGTGCGCGTGGCCGAGGCGTCGGTCCGCCAGGCGCAGCAGGCGGTCCGGGAGGCGCAGCGGGACAAGGAGCGGATCGACGCCGACGCGAACGGGCTGTGGGCCGACTTCGTGCACCGGATCGGCCCGGTGGCCGAACGGTTCGGCCGGGGCAAGCCGCCGGCCACCGTGCCCCGGCAGCGGGACCGGGACGCCGCCGAGTATCTCCAGGAAGCCGCCGCGTCGGTCCAGTGGGCGCCGGCCGCTCGGCCGCTGAACAGCGCCACCACCGTCCTGTTCGGACTGATGGGTCTGCTCGGCGGGCTGGCCGGAGTGGGGGCCTACGTGCTGATCCATTGGGCCGGGACCAAGGGCGGCGGCGCCTGGGCGACGGCCGCGCCGGTGCTGGCGCTGATCGTCATGCTGCTCGGGCCGGTGCTCGCGGCGGCCGCGGCCCGCCGGGTGGCCGACCGCCGGGGCGTCGGGCTGACCGGCTCGGCGGTCGCCACGGTGCTGATCACCGGTGTGCTGACCGCGGGGCTGGCCGTCGCGGCCATCCGCTCGGCCCACGGACACTGAGGTCAGGCCGGTACGGTCAGCGCCTCGCGCAACAGCCGCCGGGCCAGCACGAACCGGTCGGCGTCGTCGTCCAGCGGCAGATCACCGACCCGCAGCGGGGTGCCGCCGAGGGCCATCCGGAGCGCCGGTTCGCAGTACGCGGGGAACGTCAGCGTCCGCCCGACCAGGCGCAGCACCACGTTGTCGGCGCCGTCGTCGACCAGCTGCCAACGCAGCCCGTCGCGGACGGTGATCCGGCTGTCCGGGTCGAGCCGCTCGGCGAAGTCGAGCTGGGCCAGCGGGCTGATCGGCGCCGGCCGGGAGGACGACCACTGGCGGTCCCGCAGCCGCCCGGCCACGGCGGCCGGGGACGCGGAGGTCAGCCAGTCGCGCAACGCCTCGACGGTCTCGGTGACCTCCGGCTCGAGCGCGTCCGGGTCACCCACGTCCAGGCCGTACGGCAGGGTGGCCCGCAGGCGCACGTCGTCGGCGGCCAGCGACAGCAGCTCCTCGACCAGCGCGTACCGGGTCAGCGCCCGCACCCCGAGGGTCAGGTGCAGCGACCGTGAGCCCTGCGCCTGGGCCGAGTGCAGCCAGCCCCGCGGCAGGTAGAGCGCGTCGCCCGGCTCCAGGAGCACATCCAGCGCGGGCTCGCCGGCGGCGGTGGCCGCGACCTCGCGCGAACGGCCGCCCCAGGCCTGCCGTTCCAGCGGGTCGGGCAGCACCGGCGGGTGGATCCGCCAGCGCTTGGCCCCGTCCACCTGGAGCACGAACACGTCGTGAGTGTCGTAGTGGGTACTGAAACCCTGGCTGGCCGGCGGGGTCAGGTACGCGTTGACCTGCACCGGCTGGCCCAGTTGGCCGCCGAGTTCCCGGGCGAAGTCGATCAGCGGCGGCCACAGCCGGTGCAGGCCCTGCAGCACCAGGGTGGCGCCGCCGGCGTACAGCTGCATCACCTTGTCGTCGACGACCTGGTCGCCGATCTCCGCCCCGGCGCCGCCGCTACCGGTGAACCGGGCGTCCGGCAGCACCGTGCCCCGGCTGGCCACCCGGAGGAACGGGGCGCGCAGGCCGTGCCGGCTGAGCAGTTCGTCGACCGCGTCCGGGGACAGCAGGTCACGGAAGCCGTCCGGGCCGGCGAGCTCGCCCGCCCGCGACACCAGCGGTCCGTGCCCCCAGTAGGCGGCCGCGAACTTACCTGGCTCGACGCTGACGCATCGAGCCAGGGCGGAGCTGTCGTTCGTCATCGTGGCGCTCAGGCCGAACCGTCCGCGCCACCGTCGTGCCCGCCCGGGTTGGCGCCACCGTCGGCCAGTCCTTCGCCACCGGCGCCGCCGTCGGCACCACCGTCGTGACCACCGGCGTTGGCACCGCCGTCGGCCGGCCCCTCGCCGCCGGACGCGCCACCGTCGGCGCCACCGTCCTGGCCGCCCGCGTTCGCACCGCCGTCCGCCGGACCTTGGCCCGCACCACCGTCAGCGCCACCGTCCTGGCCGCCCGCGCTCGCACCGCCGTCCGCCGGACCCTGGCCCGCACCACCGTCAGCGCCACCGTCCTGGCCGCCCGCGTTCGCACCGCCGTCCGCCGGACCCTGGCCCGCACCACCGTCAGCGCCACCGTCCTGGCCGCCCGGGTACGCACCGCCGTCCGCCGGACCCTCGCCGCCGGACGCGCTGCTGCCGGTGATGTCGTCGTCGCTGAGTCGCATGACAAGCCCTTTCTCGCCGCCTCACGCCGACCTTGGCGGAGGCGACGACGATGTACCCGGACGCAGTGATCTCTAACGCTCCGGTCGCAACCATCCTGCGCCCCGCCGTTCGCGCAGCCGGCCGGCCGAACGACCGACTGTGCCGGCATGTCCGTCCGCCGTTTCGCCGTCGCCGCCGTTCTCGCGCTGCTCAGCGCCCTGCCCGCCGCCACCCCCGCCGTGGCCGCGGTGGCCACGGTGTCCGCGGTCGAGGCCGCCCCGGTGCGGACGATGTCCTTCAATATCTGCGGCAACGTCTGCCGGCAGGGTGAGGTCGCCCACACCGCCGCGAACATCGCCTACCAGATCCGGACCCGCGGCGTCGACGTGGCGCTGCTCCAGGAGGTCTGTTACGCGCAGTTCCTCGGCGTCCAGGCCCGGCTGGCCGCCGGCGGCTACCGCGCGGTGTTCGGCCGGGGCGGGTCGGGCCGGCACTGCGACGACGCCGACCCCGGGCACGGTGTCGGGTTCGGGATCGCGATCATCGCCCGGGGACCGCTCACGTCGTCCACGGTCACGACCCTGCCCAGCCCGTACGGCGTGCACTCGGAGCGGCGCGTGCTGCTGACCGCCCAGCTCCAGCTGCCCGGACGCCGCCTGGTCGTGGCGACCGCGCACACCGCGCCGGGCGGCCCCGACCTGACGGCGCAACTGGCCGCACTGCGGCGGATGCTGACGCCGGTGGCGGCCGCGCACACGCTGATCTTCGGCGGCGACCTGAACGCGCTGCCGGACAACCCCGGCCTGGACGGCCTGTACGGCATGTTCACCGAGGCGAACCGCACCCGGGTGAACCCCCTGCCGACGTTCCGCACCGTGCCCCGCAAGATCGATTACCTGTTCGCGAGGCGTTTGACGGCCAAGGGCGCCGCGGTGGTCACCACTGCCTACTCCGACCATCGCATCTACCTGGGCGTCTTCCGCTGATCCGGCCGCCCCCGGTTCGGCCGGCCGCCGCGCGGGGTACTGCCCGGGCATGCTTCGGATCGGGACCAGCGGCTGGCAGTACAAGGACTGGCGCCCCGGCTTCTACCCGGACAAGCTCCCGCAGCGGGAGTGGCTGGAGTTCTTCGCCGGGCAGTTCGCGGTGGTCGAGATCAACAACGCGTTCTACCGGCTGCCCGAACGCGACACGTTCGCCCGGTGGCGGGACCGGACGCCCGACGACTTCGAGTTCGCGGTGAAGATGAGCCGCTACCTGACGCACGTGAAGCGGCTGAAGGAGCCGGCCGAGCCGGTGGCCCGGTTCCTCGGCCGGGCCGACGCGCTCGGGTCGAAGCTGGGCCCGGTGCTGATCCAGCTGCCACCCACCCTGAAGGTGGACGTCGAGGCGCTGGAGCGGACGCTGACCGAGTTCCCGCAGTCGGTCCGGGTCGCGGTCGAGCCCCGGCACGACAGCTGGTGGACGTCCGAGGTCGAGGACCTGCTGCGCAAGCACGGCGCGGCGCTGGTCTGGGCCGACCGGCACAGCCGGCCGCTGACCCCCCGATGGCGTACGGCCGGGTTCGCCTACCTGCGGATGCACGAGGGACGGGCCAAGCCGTGGCCCCGGTACGGGCGGGCCGCGCTCGCCACCTGGACCACCCGGATGGGCACGGACGACTCGTACGTGTTCTTCAACAACGACCCGGGCCGCGCCGCGATCATCGACGCCACCGCCATGGCCGCGATCGCCCGCCGCGCCGGACGGAAGGTCACCCGGACTCCGTAGGCTGAGCCCGTGCACAACGTGGAGCTCAACGGCCATGCCCCGGACACCGGCGAGCTGCACCGCCTGGTCTCGGTCAACTACGGGCACTTCACCGCGATGCAGGTCCGCGGCGGCCGGGTGCGCGGGCTGGCGCTGCACATGGCCCGGCTCGACGACGGCAACGAGGAGTTCTACGGCCGCCGGATGGACGTGACCGACGAGCACCGCGTCCGGGAGCTGATCAGGCACGCGCTGGGCGGCGCGGCGGACGCGTCGGTGCGGGTCTCGATGGTCCCCGGCGTGGTCCCCGGCACGGACGCGCCCGATGTGCTGGTGGCCGTGACCGATCCGGCGCCGGACGAGGCCGGCCCGCCGCTGCGGGTGGTCACCTCGGGTTACGTGCGGGACTGGCCCGAGCACAAGGACGTGGCGGGGATGGCGAAGCTGGTCGAGAAGCGGCGGGCCCGGCTGGCCGGTTATGACGACGCGCTGTTCACCGGCCCGGACGACCGGGTGCGCGAGGGCACGACCTGGAACGTCGCTTTCTGGGACGGCGCCGAGGTCATCTTCCCGTCCGCGCCGATGCTCAAGGGCGTGACCATGGTGCTGCTGCAGATCGCGATGACGATGACCGGGGTGCCGTGGCGCCTGCGCCCGGTCGAACGGGGGGAACTGCCGGATCTGCTGGCCGCGGCGGCGGTCAGTTCACGGTGCCCGGTGCAGCCGATCGGCAGTATCGACGGGGTGAAGTTCGAGGAGGGTGACCGGCTGGCCGGCGTCCTGCGGGAGACCTGGTCCGGCGTCCCCGCCGACGAGCTCTGACCGGTACCGTCCCGGCTGCTGCGCCACGATGCCGGACCGGGCGTCGCGGGCCAGCTCGGCCAGGATGCTGTGCCGCGGAATGCCGCCCGGGAGTTCGGGCACGCGTTTCGGTGTCCAGCACCAGCAGTCGGCGGGTACGCCGGTCACGGCCATTTGCGGGCGGCGGCCAGCTCCCGCAACCGCGCGACGGCCGCCCGGCGCTCGGCATCCTGCAGGCGCTGGGCCTCGGCGAGAATCTCCTGCCGGCGGCGCAGGCGGCGGTTGGTCATCAGCAACAGCTGGTTCATATCGGCAACCTATGGCCGTCGATGCCCGTCAGGACGGACACCGGGTCGGTCCCGCTACTCGCCCAGCAACTCGATCAGCTCGGTGGCGTTGCGCTGGGCGTAGTCGGAATAGCAGTTGTTCATCAGGACGTGCGTGGTGTCGGTCTCGGCGGCCAGCTGCTTGAGCTTGGGCACCCACTCCGCGAGCTCGGCGGTGGAGTACTCGTAGCCGAACTTCTCGTGGATGTCCTTGCTCGTCCACTTCTCGCTGTGTCCGTGGAAACGGACCACCGCCAGGTCGCTGGTCGCGGCCGTGACCGGCGGGATCGACGACTTGTAGCCCTGCGGCATGTCCACGCAGACGAACGGCAGCCGGTGGGCGCGCAGCCAGTCCAGCGTCTCGTTCTGATTGGCGCCGTCGAACCAGGAAGCGTTCCGCAACTCGAACACCGGCCGCAGCGGTTTGCAGCGGGCGGCCACCTCGAGCATGAACTCCTTGTTGGAGCGCCGAATGCCGAACCACGGCGGGAACTGGAACAGCAGCACACCCAGTTTCCCGGCCTCGGCCAGCGGGTCGAGAGCGCTCAGGAAACGGCTCCAGACCTCTTCGTACGACGGCGGCGGCAGATCGGCCGGATAGATGTTCTTCTTGTCGGTCTCCGGCCGCAGATCCTGATAAATGGCCGACACTTTGGTCGGGTGCCCGGTGAGCAGACTGAACGCCTTGATGTTGAAGGTGAAGCCGGCCGGCGTCCGTTCCGCCCACAATTTTGTGGTCTGCTCGTTCGGCGGCCCGTAGTACGTGGAGTCGACCTCCACCACCGGGAACCGGCGGGCGTAGTAGGCGAGCCGTTTCTCCGGGTTGTCCGCGGCCGGCGGGTACCAGCCGGACGCGAGCAGTGTCTTGTCCGTCCAGGACGCGGTGCCGACCTCGATCTTCCCCATCGCGCCACGCTAGCGCTGATATGACCGGTCCGCCGCCCGAGTGGCACGGGCGGCGGACCGGGTCGGAGCCGGTGCTAGCCGGCTCGCCGTTCGCGGTTGGACTTGCAGCTCACGCACGTGGTGGCGGACGGGAAGACCTCCAGCCGGGCGACCGGGATCGGACTCTGGCAGCCCTCGCAGTATCCGTACGTGCCGTCCTCCAGGCGCTGCAGGGCCAGCTCGGCCTGCGTGCGCCGGTCGAGCAGGGTGCGCAGCAGCGAGGTGGCCGCGTCGCGCTCGGCCGTCTTGGACCCGCTGTCGGCCTGGTCGTCCCCGGCGGCGTCGCCGATCTCGACCAGCCGCAACTTGTGGTTCTCGGACGCGGCCTCCTCGTACTCCCGGTCGAGATCGTCGTAGCGGCCGCGCAGCACCACACGGATCTGGTCGATCTCGTCGGTGGTGCGACTCTTGGCGCCGGCCTTGCCCGTGACGACCGTGCTGTTGACGAGCATGTGCGCTCCCCCTGCCTTCCCTCTGCCCCTGCCGGTGGTCCCCCGCCAAGCGGTTCCCCGGGCCCGCCGTGGATGCCGCTGATACCCACCGGTGATGATCCCAAACCGGATCTTCACTGAAAAGTAGTCGGAGCATAACTGTCAGTGCGGGCTTGCGCCACGGACTGGGCCAGGTGATCTTCGCGTCGCAGGTCATCCGGGCGGGGAGGTCCATCTGGTGGACGGTCAGAAGCGGTCCAGGACCAGAGCGGGGTGGCGCGGATCGTCCAGCCGGACGACCACGTCGGCGAACGCGGACGGGTCGACCTCGACGTCGTATCGGGCGTACGCGGGCAGCGTCCACCGATCCGGTTCGGGCGTCCGGCGGCCGAGAGCGGCGGCGGAGACGTGCAGGTGCACGGTCACGTCGAAGGGCAGACCGGCGCCGAGCAGCAGCGGGCCGTCCACCAGCAGGACACTGCCGGCGGCCAGGACCGAGTACGGCTCGCGGGTGGCCCGGTCGGCGGCGACGTCGAAGAACCGGGTCACGATCCGCCCGGAGCCGCCCGGTCCGGCCGGGTCGAGCACCTCGCGGCGCAGCGCCGCCTCGTCCAGCCAGCCGGCGTAGAAGGCGTCGGGGTTGGTCCGCCCGTTCTCCAGCCGGACCGAGGCGGGCCGCAGGAAGTCGGCGGCCGAGATCCGTACGGCCGGGCGCCCGCGCACCCGGAGGGGGTCCGACCAGCGCGTCGGCCAGATCGGCGGGCCGGGCGGCGGGCGCGCCGTCCACGGCCACGCGCAGATGACCACCGCCGGCCCCCCGCCCGCGAGCCTGCCATCCCCGAGCCTGCCATCGCCGGGCCTGCCGTTGCCGGGCCGCTCACCGGCCAGGCGGTCGGCGAGCTCGGTGACCAGCAGGTCGAACGAGACCGGGCGCACGCGCATCCGGCCGAGACTAGTCAGCGTTGCGCGCGACGGCGGCGACCGGGCCGGCGCGCCGCGGCCACGGGCTCCTCACGGCCGAGCTCGCATGAACCTCACTCGCGCGGCCGGATGACCACGCCGGCGTCGTCGGAGAGCCGGTAGCCCACGCCGTACACCGTGGTGATCAGGGGCAGGCCGTCGCCCAGCTTGACCCGCAGGCGGCGGACGTGGACGTCGACGGTCCGCTCGCCGGTGTGGTCGTAGCCCCACACCCCGATCAGCAGCTGCGCCCGGGTGAACACCCGCCGCGGGTTCTCGGCCAGGAACAGCAACAGGTCGAACTCGAGCCGGGTCAGTGGGAGCGGCGCACCCTCGGCCACCGCCTGGCGGGAGGCGACCATCAACTGCACCTCCGGGCCGGCGGCCGGAGCCGTCGGCAGGTCGTGCTCCTCGATCTCCTCGACCGGGTCGAGGGTCTCGACCGGGCCATGGTGACCGTGCCCTGGCTGGTCTCGACCAGCTCGCGGACCGCTTCGATCAGCCGGTACGCCTGAGGGGTGAGCGCGTCGCCGGCGAGCGGGATGGACAACGTGAGCGTCAGGGACGGCGCATCGGCGGCGGCGCGCCGGATCGCGGTCGGCCGGCCCGGCCCGGTGGCGCGCGGCAGATGACGCCCGGACCGAGCTGGGGACAGAGCCGTCACCGGCATGAAGCCCTCCTGAATACACAATGCATTTGTCAGCGAATGGCGGCAGCGAAGCCAATTTCACCCCGGTCACCGTCAGTGGACCGAAGCCGATGTTTCCGCACGTGCGGATGTGCGGTCAAGACGTGCACCACAGTGTGCAACATTGTTCCGCGGGTTCCAGATTAGCGGTAGAACGGTCGGCAGAAATGCGATTACCGTCACGTCCGCAACGGCGCCTACATCCATTATTGGACAACGTAAAGAATGCAAACGGGTGAACGCCTGAAGTCGGGCGGATTACCGCGGGCGACAATACCGGATCTTCATAAGACGGCCGCAGGCGGGGGGACGGCCTCTGTGGCCGCCCACCCGCCTGCGGAATCGTTCAGCGGTTGGTGCCCGACAGCAGACGCCCGACGGCAGCGATGATCCGGTCCAGCTCCGAGCCGAACGGGTTGTCGTGCACCAGGTAGGTCCAGGTCGCCGTGGGCCGCACGATGTCGGCCGAGTCGGGGTTCCAGCCGTCGGAGAGGTCCGTCGCCTCGAACGTCTCGATGGTCCGGTCCTCGATGTCGTTGAACAGCTGCTGGAACGCCGGCACGGCGGCCCGGTGGTACTCGTCGAGCGGGTCGAGCCGGCCCAGGGCCCGCAGGTGCACGCCCTCGCGGACCTCGTTGAGCTCGGCCAGGTGCTCGGCCCACCGCCGGTCCAGGTGGTAAAGGGCGATCGCCCGGGCGGCGTCGGACAGCACGTCCTCGTCGATCTCCTTGGCCTTCTCCGGCGTGCGCTCGAGCAGCATGATCGCGGCCACCTCGGAGGTGAGCAGCCGTTCCCGCCGCTCGGCCAGGGCCACCCGCTGCTGTTCGATCACCACGCTGTACCGCCAGGTGTTGCGGTGGATCTCGTGATTGACGCCCTCGGCCACCCGCTGGGCGTGCTCGACCGCGTACTCGGCCTGGGCATCATGCACCACGCCGTCCATGTCCATCCGCGGCGACGCCGGCAGCGCGTCCTCGGCGTGCCGGGTGATCAGGTCGTCCTCGAGGCTGACGAAGAAGACCGAGCCGCCCGGGTCGCCCTGCCGTCCGGCCCGGCCGCGCAGCTGGTCGTCGACGCGGCGGCTGTCGTGCCGCCCGGAGCCGATCACGAACAGGCCGCCCAGCTCGACCACCTTCTCGCGGTCCTTCTCGTCGCTGCCGCCGAGGCGGATGTCGACGCCCCGTCCGGCCATCTGGGTGGAGACGGTGACCGCGCCCAGCGCGCCCGCCTCGGCGATGATGGCCGCCTCCTCGGCGTCGTTCTTGGCGTTCAGCACCCGGCTGGTCACGCCGACCTCGGCCAGCTGCTCGGCCAGCCGCTCGGACGCCTTCACGTCGAGCGTGCCGACCAGCACCGGCCGGCCCTTCTGATGGGCGATCTTGATCTCCTCGATCAGCGCCTCGTCGCGGGTGTCGTGGGCCGAGTAGATCCGGTCGGGCTCGTCCTCGCGGATGTTCGGAGTGTTCGGCGGGATCACCGCCACCTCGAGCTTGAAGTACTCGCGCAGCTGCTCGCCGACGTGGGTGGCGGTCGCGGTCATCCCGCAGACCACCCGGTAGAGCGCGATGTAGGCCTGGATGGTGAGGGTGTCCAGGACCTCGCCCTCGTCCGTGGCGCGCAACCCCTCCTTGGCCTCGACCGCCGCCTGCAAGCCGTCCGGCCAGCGCCGCCGCTGCGCCACCCGGCCGCGCATCTCGTCGATCAGCTCGACCCCGCCGTTGCGCACGATGTAGTCGACGTCGCGGTGCAGCAGGGCCTGGGCGTGCAGCGCCACGTTGACCGCGGACAGCTGGGTGACATGCTCCTCGTCGTACAGGTCGATGCCGCCCAGGGCCATCTCCACCGCCTCCAGCCCGGCAGTGGTGAAGGCGACGCTGCGGCCGTCGTCGGCGACCTCGAAGTCCTTGCCCGGGCGCAGGTCGCGGACCAGTCCGGCCGCCTCGACCACCGGGTCGCCCTGGGTCTCCAGGCTGCCGGCCAGCACCATGGGCACGCGGGCCTCATCGATCAGGATCGAGTCGGCCTCGTCCACGATCGCCGTCGCCAGATCCCGCTGGACGCGGTCGCCGAGGTCGGTGACGAGCTGGTCGCGCAGGTAGTCGAAGCCGGCCTCGGAGACCGAGACGTAGGTGACGTCGGCGCCGTACGCCTCGCGCCGCTCGTCGTGGGTGGACGCCTCGGTGACCCAGCCGACGGTCAGTCCGAGCAGCGCATAGATCGGTTCCATCCACTCGGCGTCGCGGCGGGCCAGGTAGTCGTTCACGGTCAGGATGTGCACCGGGCCGTGGCCGAGCCGGACGTGCCCGTACGCGGCGACGGCGGCGGTCAGCGTCTTGCCCTCACCGGTGGCCATCTCGGCGACGTGCCCGTGCAGCAGCGCCATGGCGCCCAGCAACTGCACGTCGAACGGCCGCTCGTCGATCGCGCGGCGGGCCGCCTCCCGGCCGACCGCGCAGATCTCCACGTCGTCCGCGGCCGCGGCGGCGGCCGCGGTCAGGGCGTCGTCGTCCAGCTCCTGGAGAGCGTCCTCCCGGGCCTCGATGGCCGGCAACTTCCGGCTGTACGGCCCGAGGTCGACCGTGGTGCCCGGACGCTGCAGGAACTTCTGGAAGCGGGTCTTGAACCGCTGCGACACACCCATGGCCGAAAACGGTACTTCACTTGCCTGACAACAGGGGACCCGCCACCAGAAGCTGGTGCGCCGCGAGTTCGCGGTAGAGCGGGCTGGTCTCGAGCAACTCGTCGTGCGGGCCGGTGGCCACCACCTCGCCGCCGTCCAGGACGACGATCAGGTCGGAGTCGACGACCGTGCTGAGGCGGTGCGCGACCACGATCAACGTACGGCTGCCGGCGGCGGCCGCGATGGCCGTACGCAGCGCGTTCTCGTTGCGCGCGTCCAGGTTGCTGGTCGGTTCGTCGAGCAGCAGCACCGGCGCGCCGGACAGCAACGTGCGAGCGATGGCCAGGCGCTGCCGCTCGCCGCCGGACAGCAGCACGCCGCCCTCGCCGACCTCCACGTCCAGCCCTTCAGCCGTACGCGTAATCAGCGCCCGGAGATTGACCTCGTCCAGCACCGCCAGCAACGCCGCGTCGTCCGCGCCCGGGGCGGTCAGCTCGAGGTTGGCCCGCAGCGTGCCGGCCAGCACCGGCGCCTCCTGCTCGACGTACCCGAGCCGCCGGCGCAGCGCGTCCCGGGGAAGCTCGCGCACGTCGACGCCGCCGACCCGTACGGCCCCGGCCGAGACCTCGTAGAACCGCTCGATCAAGGCCAGGACCGTCGACTTGCCGGCGCCGGACGGCCCGACCAGCGCCACCCGCCGGCCCGCGGGCACCGTGAACGACACGTCGTGCAGCACCGGCCGGCCGTCCGCGTAGGCGAACGAGACGTGGTCGAACTCCACCGCTGCCACATCATCGGCGCCGGGTCCGGCCGACGACGCGGCGAACCCGGGCCGGTCGGCGGCGGTCTCGTCCGGCAGGTCCAGGATCTCCTCGATCCGCTGCAGGGCGCCCAGGCCGGTCTGCAGCCGGGTGTACGCGTTGAGCGCCTGCCCGAGCGGCATCACCAGGAAGAACAAGAACAGGATGAACGCCACCAGTGAGCCCACGGTGATCGCGCCGGACGCCACCCGGGCCCCGCCGACGCCCAGCACCAGCAGGAACGCCCCCTGGATGGCGGTGGTCGCGGCCGGATCGACCAGCGCCTGCAACCGGGCCACCCGCATTCCGGACGCGTACGCCTCGACGGCACTGCGCCCGACCGTCTCGGCCTCGCGGTCCTGGGCGCCGGAGGCCCGGATGGTCCGCGCGGCGGAGATGGCCCGTTCCACCGCCGAGGTCATCTCCCCCAGCCGGGCCTGCGCCTGCTCCGACAGGTTGCGCACCCGGCGGGAAACGGTCAGCGCGACGGACAGGCCGAGGCCCAGCCCGAGCAGCGCCACCGCGAACAGCAGCGGGTCCAGCACCAGCATGGCGACGGTCGCGCCGGCGATCATGACGACACCGCTGACCATCTCGAACAGGCCTGAGGTGACCACCGCCCGCAGCAGGGTGGTGTCGGCGCCGACCCGGGACAGCAGGTCTCCGGTGCGGCGCCGGTCGTACTCGGCGATCGGCAGGCGCAGCAGGTGACGGGCCAGGCGGCGGCGCGTGGTGAGGACCAGGCCCTCGGCCGTGCGCTGCAGCAGGTAGTCCCGGCCGCCGCCGAGCGCGGCGCCGGCCAGGAGCAGCCCGACCAGCAGCAGAACCGGCACCGCGACCGACGCGTGCGCCTGGATGGCGTTCAGCACCCGGCGGATCAGGAGCGGCTGGGCGAGGGAGGCGCCCGCCGAGACCAGGGACAGCCCGCCCACGACGGCCAGCGTCGCACGGTGGCCGCGGAGGTACGGCAACAGTGCGGGTAGCCCCACCCGGCGAACCTCCATGTGCTCCAGCGTAGGTCGCCGGGTACCGGAGGGGCGCCCGTGCGTTTGCCCCACCCCGGCCGCGGGCACTTGCGACCGGACGAGGGTCTGCGACACGGAGGAGGGCCGGTGCCGAGCCAGCTGGTCTGCCGGCCGCAGCGCGACCGCCCGGTGGCCGTCCTGACCGTGCACGGCACCCTGGACCTGCTCACCAGCGACGCGCTCGAGCAGGCGATCCGGCGCTGCCTGTCCGCGCAGCCGGAGGCGTTGCTGCTGGACGTGGCCGGCCTGGAGGTCGGTGATCCGCTCGGCCTGGCCGCCCTCAGCTCGGCCCTGCTCCTGACCAGCGGATGGCCACGCACGCCGATCACCCTGTGCGCGCCGACCGAGCGCACGGCACGGGCCGTGGCGGCGTCCCCCGACTGCGCCGGGATCCACCTGTCTCCCGGGCTGGACGAGGCGCTGGCCGCGACGGGAAACGGGCCGGCGGCGCCGGAGGTCCGGGTCCGGCTGCGGCCGGTGCCGGACGCCTGCCGGCAGGTGCGTCAACTGGTCGCCCAGGCGTGCGCCTCGTGGCATCTGCGGGATCTGGCCGCGGTCGCTCAGCTGCTGGCGACCGAGCTGGTCGCCAACGTGGTCCGGCACGCCCACACGACGATGGAGTTCACCGCCGGGCTGCGGGACGGCCGGATCTTCCTGGCCGTACGGGACGGGAGCCGCCGCCTGCCGCAGCCGGCCGACCCGGGGTTCACCGACGCCGGCGGGCGCGGGCTTCGGCTGGTGAAGGAGCTGAGTGACGACTGGGGCGTGCTGCCGGTGACGGACGGCAAGGTGGTGTGGACGCGGCTCGCCGCCTGATCGTCCCGGACAGCACGACGCCCCGGCCGGAGTTGCCGCCGCGGCGTCTTTCGCCTCTGTGGTCAGCGGCCGGGCAGGCCGCTCGGCGTCTGGGGATCGTCGGGATCCTCCGCGGGGGCCTTCGGGACGGCCGACGGTGCGCCGGCCAGGCCGGACGGCATGGTCACCGCGCCGCCGCCCGACATGCCGTGCGAGCCGGCCGGCTTGCCGGCGGACGACGGTGGCGCGGCGCCTCCCTCCGGTCCGGCTACGGCTCGCCCGAATCCGGCTGGCTCGAATCCGGCTGGCCCGTCCCCGGCTGGCCCGAATCCGGCCGGCCCGATCCCGGCTGGCCCGAACCCGGCTGGCCCGTGGCCCTCGGGTCCGGCTGCGGCCGGTCCGGCTCCGGGCAGGCCGGAGGTGCCCGGCACGGGTGGGGCGGCCTGGGTGAACGAGCCGCCGGGCTGATGCGTGACCTGCCGGCTGAAGGTCTGTGACGGTGCCGGTGCGCCGCTCAGGCCGGACGGTTCCGCCGCGCCGCCGAGCGGCCGGTTGAGCTGACCCATCTGCGGCGACTCGAGTGGCGGCCGGTTCCCGGTCCCGACGGCCGGCTCGGCCGGGCGGTTCACCTGGCCCATCTGCGGTGACTCCAGCGGCGGCCGGTTCACGATGGCCGGAGACGCGGTGAAATGGCTGTGCGGGGACGCCTGCGGCGGCGTGCCGGCCGGGTGCTCGACCGGGAAGCCGATCGGCTGTGGCGGGCCGGGGGGCGCCACCGGCGTCCCCGCCCCGGGCCCGATCGGCTGCGGCGGCGTGGGGCCGGCGAACCCACCGTCAGCCGGGGGCCTGAGTGCACTCGGCTCGGGGCCGCCGTGCGGCCCCGGCACCGGACCGCCCTCCAGTCCTGGGTGCGGCCGGCCCAGCCGACTCGGTTCGGGGATCGCCGGTCCGCCCGGCTCCGGCACGTTCGGCCGTCCCGGCTCGGGCGCGCTCGCCGCAGCCGGCAGCGCCGCGGCGGGGCCGGCGGCCGGCTGCGGCCCGGCAGCCGGCTGAGGCACCGGACCGGGCGAGGGGTACGCCGCGGCTGAGGCGTAGGTGACCGGCTCGGCCGGCCCGGTCGAGCGGGGGAACTGCGGCGCGTCGAGCGGGCGGTTCTGCTGTGTGAACAGCGGCGGCCCGAGCAGCAACGGATCGATCTCCTCGGCCGCCGGGGGTGCCGACGGCGGCGACGCGACCGCCGGGACTTGGGCCTCCGGCACCGGGAACGCCGGATCAGCGGATCGGGACTCGTCCGCCGACGGCCGCCCTCCGGCCGGCGGCGACCCGAATGCTTCTGACCCGGCCGGGGACGGCGGAAGCGTCGAGGACCAGGCCTGGAACGGCTCCGCCGCGGGCGGCGGCCCGGCCGGCACCGGGCCGCCCGGCGGAACGTCGGACAGACCGTCCGGCCGCACGTCGGACAGGAGATCCGGCCGGACCTGGGACAGGAGATCCGGGGCGAGGGACGGGAGATCCGCGGCGAGGACGGGCGGCCGCGGGCGGGGATCCGGCTCGAGGGCGGCCTCCGGCTGCGATGCGCTGAACGACAGGCCGCTCGGCGCTCCGGTGTCGATCGGCGACGCGGCCGGGCCGGGCGCGGGCCAGGCCGGGCTCAGGCGGGCCAGTTCGTCCGTCAGCGGCGCGACCACCGGCGCCGGCGCGCCGGCACCGGAGAAATCTCCCAGCCGTCCGCCGGGTCCCTCCGCCGCGGCCGGTTCGGCGAAGCTGACCGCAGCGCTGGCAGGAGCGACGGCCGGGGAAGGGCTCGCAGGAGCGACGGCCGGGGAAGGGAACGAAGGGGTGGAAGCCGCGCCGACCGGCCCGGGCACCGCGGCCGGCGTGACCACGCCGAACGGTGACGGTCCCAGGCCGTGCCGGGAGGCCTCGATGAGCCCGGACGATTCGGCCAGGCCGGCCGCGAACAGCACCTCGGCCGCGGCCCGGCCGGTCGGGCAGGGCAGCGGCTCGCCGCATACCGGGCAGATGGCCATCCCGTCCCGCGGACCGGACCCGCCGGCGTGCGCCTGCACCACCTCCCGCGCGGTCCGGGCGAGCACGCTGTCCGGTTTCACGTACGTTGTCGTTGCCATCCTGTTCCCCATCCCCGTCGGCAGCGCCGTGAGCGAGCGGCACGCGTCGGTACCAGTCCACCCTGTCGCGCGCGCCTTTTCGCCGGTTTCGCGTAATAGGTAGACCCAGAGGTAGACGGGAAGATCACGAGGCGGCGGTGTCCCCGTCGGTGTAGCGCAGGATCGCTCCGATCTCGTGGGCCAGCTGGACCTGGCCGGGCTGGACCAGCACCAGTTCGGCATCGGTGCCGACGATGGCCCGGAGCAGCGCCTGGTCCGCGCGTACCCGGATCGGCTCGATGCCGGACTCCCGCAGCTCGGACTCCTCGTAGGCGATCAGGCTGGGGTCGTCCGGCCCGATCCACAGGTGATCGGTGGACGACGGCTCGTCGACCATCAGCACCGTGTCGGCCTGGCCGCGCTGCAGCCGCAGCACCACGTCGGCCAGTCCCTCGCTGCCGGCGCCGGACCCGCGCTGGGCCTCGTACCGGTCGATCGCGTCCTGGACCTGCCGCTCGGCGACCTCGGCGACGGCGATCACGGTGGCCTCGTCGAGGTCGGTCGCCCCGGCCCGGTCGGTGGTCACCACCCGGTCGCGCCAGCGCTTGGGCAACCGTTCCGCGGTCAGGCCGGTCGACCGCACGTCGCCGCCGATCACCACCACCTCGGCGCCCACCGTGGTGGCCAGTTCGGCCACGGCGGCGGCCACGTCCCCGGCGTTGCGCTTCCACGTCTCCTCGACCGCCTGGTCGTAGCGCCGGTCGGACCAGCCACCGGCGTGCACCTTGGTCAGCGGGTGGTTCTCCGTGCCGCGGACCTGCGCCCGCCGGACCACCCCGCCGACGGTCAGGCCGGTCACCTCGGCGCCGGTCCGGTCCGACTCCACCCGTACGTACGGGATCTCCGCCCCGCGCTGGGCCACCAGCGGCATGGCGTGCGGCAACGGCCCGAACTCCGCCCGGTCGGCCGGCGGCGGGGCGTTCAGCCGCTCGGCCAGCACGACGTCGCCGCCGGTGGCGAACAGCACCAGCCCGTACCGGCCCGGCCCGGGCGGCGTGCCGGCCACCGCGTCGTCCAGCGCGGCCAGGGTCGCGGGCGGGGCGCCCTGGCTTTCCAGCCGGTCGCGCAGCGCCCGCCAGCGCAGGTCGACCTGATGCTCGGCGTTCTCCTCGGCGCGGGTGGCGTCCAGGTAGACCGAGGCCCACGGCCCCGGGTGAGCGAAGAGCGGACGCAGATGGGCCAGGTTCATCTCGGCACCTCCGGTGAGATCGGCTGTTCGGAAGCCATACCCCGTTGCACGCATTGAATCCGCAATTCACTCACTGTGCCCATTGCATCGCTCTCCGTATCATCGAAGGACATCCAGGAGGCGATCCCTTATGGACGACACCGACCTGTTCCGCGAGCAGATCCTCCGGCACACCCACCCCATCATCACCGGCCGTTTCCTCGGCTTCCAGAGCTCCTACACCCGTACCGTCCGCGTCGGCCGGCCCTTGCTGCTGGCCGTCTTCGTGTGCGCCACGGTGTTCCGGACGCTGCTGAGCCCCCTGCGCCGGGGCGGCGGGCGGCGGCGGTTCAAAGACCTGAAGAAGGGCCCGGAGTATCCGGTCACCCCGCTGCGGCTGCGCGACGACCTGGGCCAGACGTACGAGCTGGAGATGCTCGGCCATCTCCCCCAGTCGGCGCTGTACCGCGGCGATCTCGTGCAGGCCACCACCCGCCCGCAGACCGACCCGGCGTTACCGGTTCAGCTGGTCCGCGTGGTGAACCTGGAGACGATGCAGCTGCTGACCCCGCGCATTCCCACGCTCTGGTCGCACCTGGGCCCAGGTCTGCTGATCCAGGCCGTGCTCGGGCTGGCCGTGGCCGCGATCATCGCCGCGGCCTGGGTGAGTTGAGCGGAGCCGCACCGGGTACGGGCCGGAGATGTTCGACGACTTCACGCTCGCGCACATCGACACCGGCGAGGCGACGCTGCGGGTCCGGCACGGTGGCGGCGGGCCGCCGATCGTCCTGCTGCACGGCCATCCGCGGACCCACATGACCTGGCACGCGGTGGCCGGCGACCTGGCCCGCGACCACACCGTGGTGTGCCCGGACCTGCGCGGCTACGGGCAGTCGTCCAAACCGCCGGCGGGTGCCGACTTCGCCGGCTACTCGAAGCGGGCGATGGCCGGCGACGTCCACGCGCTGATGCGGGCGCTGGGCCACGAGCGGTACGCGGTGGCCGGGCACGACCGCGGCTGCTACGTCGCGATGCGGCTGGCCCTGGACCACCCGGACGCGGTGACCCACGTGGCCCTGCTGGACGGCGTGCCCATCTCGGAGGCGCTGCGCCGGACCGACGCCACGTTCGCCGCCCGGTGGTGGCACTGGTGGTTCTTCGGCCAGACCGAGAAACCCGCCGAACGGGTCATCAACGCCGACCCCGACGCCTGGTACCGGTTCACACCCGACCGGATGGGCCCGGAGGCGTACGCCGACCTCCGCGCGGCCGTGCACGACCCGGCGACCGTGCACGCCATGGTGTGCGACTACCGGGCCGGCCTGCGGATCGACCGGGAGACCGAGGAGCAGGACCGGGCGGCCGGGCGGCGGATCACGTGTCCCGCGCTGTACTGCTGGTCGACCCGGGACGACATGGAGGAGTTGTACGGCGACCCGGCCGCGATCTGGCGGGACTGGGCCGCCGACCTCGAGTCGACGCCGATCGACAGCGGCCACCACATGGCCGAGGAGAACCCGTTGGCCCTGGCCGCGGCGTTGCGACGTCTCACCCAGCGGTGACGTGTGGCGAAGCGCCCCGGGGTGTGCGAAGTTGAGCGAACGGCGGCGCGGAAGGGTGGTTCGCGGTGGGCGAAGAGGTCGAGCAGCGCACGTTCACCCGGGAGGACCGCGCGAAGTACCGCACCAAGATCCGCCGCAGCCTGGACGTGTTCGCGTCGATGCTGCGGGAGGCCCGGTTCGAGTTCGAGCGTCCGCTCACCGGCATGGAGATCGAGCTCAACCTGATCGACGAGCACGCCGACCCGGCGATGCGCAACGCCGAGGTGCTGGGCGCGATCGCCGATCCGGACTTCCAGACCGAGCTGGGCCAGTTCAACGTCGAGATCAACGTGCCGCCGCGCCGGCTGGCGGGGCAGACCGCCGACCTCGAGAAGGCACTGCGGGCCAGCCTGAACAACGCCGAGGAGCACGCCCGCGGGGCCGGCGCGCACATGGTGATGATCGGCATCCTGCCCACGCTGCGCCGCGAGCACATGACCGCCGACGCGCTGTCCGCCAATCCCCGCTACAAGCTGCTGAACGAGCAGATCTTCGCCGCCCGGGGCGAGGACCTGGAGATCAAGATCGACGGCGTCGATCGGCTGGCCGTCACCACCGACACCATCGCGCCCGAATCGGCCTGCACCAGCACCCAGTTCCACCTGCAGGTCAGCCCGGCCGCGTTCGCCGCCTACTGGAACGCGGCCCAGGTGGCGGCCGGGGTGCAGGTGGCGCTGGGCGCGAACTCGCCGCTGCTGTTCGGCCGGGAGCTGTGGCGCGAGACCCGGATCCCGCTGTTCGAGCAGGCCACCGACACGCGCCCGGAGGAGATCCGAGCCCAGGGCGTACGGCCGCGGGTGTGGTTCGGCGAGCGCTGGATCACCAGCGTCTTCGACCTGTTCGAGGAGAACGTGCGCTACTTCCCGGCGCTGCTCCCGATCTGCGACGACGACGACCCGGCCGAGATCCTGGAACGCGGCGACACCCCCGAGTTGTCCGAGCTGCGGCTGCACAACGGCACCGTGTACCGGTGGAACCGCCCCATCTACGCCGTCGTGCGCGGCCGCCCGCACCTGCGCGTGGAGAACCGGGTGCTGCCGGCCGGCCCGACCGTGGTCGACACCATCGCCAACTCGGCGTTCTACTACGGACTGGTCCGCGAGCTGGCCGAGGCGGAGCGGCCGGTGTGGACGCAGATGTCGTTCAGCGCGGCCGAGGAGAACTTCCACGCCTGCGCCCGGCACGGCATCCAGGCCACCGTGTTCTGGCCCGGTCTGGGGTACATCCCGGTGACCGAGCTGGTGCTGCGCCGGCTGCTGCCGCTGGCCCGCCAGGGGCTGGACCGCTGGGAGGTCGAGGCGGCCGAGCGCGACCGGCTGCTGGGCATCATCGAGCAGCGCTGCCTGACCGGGCGCAACGGCGCCACGTGGCAGGTGGACACCCTGCACGCCCTCGAGGGCCACGGTCACCTGGACCGCCGGGAGGCCCTGCACGAGATGCTGCGGCAGTACCTGCCGCCGATGCACGAGAACATCCCCGTGCACGAGTGGCCGGTCGCCCCGTAGGACGGGAGGTCGCCCGGCGGTCGCACCGAGACCGGTCGATGCTCGAGGCCGGCCTCGTATCTTGATGCGATATTGACCCGTTGATGCGGGTATGAGACAGGACCGGTCCCGGATCCCGGCGCTCGACGGACTGCGGCTGTTCGCGGCGCTCGCGGTGGTCGCGTACCACTACACCGGGTACGGTCCGGCCGTCCGGCGGTCCTGGGGCCTGCCCGCGGCCGAGGCGTTCCCCGGGCTGTTCTCGGTCACCCAGTACGGCCGGCTCGGCGTCGAACTGTTCTTCCTGATCAGCGGGTTCGTCATCTGCATGAGCGCGTGGGGCCGCGACCTCCCGGCGTTCGTCCGGTCCCGGGTCACCCGTCTCTTCCCGGCCTACTGGGCGGCCGTCCTGCTCACGTTCACCGTGGTCGCGGTGCTGTCCGCCCAGTACCAGCGGGTGTCGTTCACCGACCTGCTGGTCAACCTGACCATGCTGCAGACGCCGATCGGCGCGGCCCAGGTCGACGGCGTGTACTGGACGCTGTGGGTGGAGGCGTGCTTCTACCTGCTGTTCGCGTTCGTGGTCTGGCGGGGACTCGACCGGCGGCGGGTGATGACGTTCTGCTTTCTCTGGCTGGCTGTGGCCGTGCTGTGCACCCGGGCCAAGGAGCCGCTGGTCAACGCGCTGGTGCAGCCGACGTACGCGCCGTACTTCATCGCCGGGATCGCGTTCTACCTGATCCACCGGTTCGGCTCCGACCTGAAGCTCTGGGGGCTGGTCGGCGTCTGCTTCGCGCTGTCGGCCGACTGGGTCGCCGGGGACGCGATCGCCGCCGGGAAGGCGATGGGGCAGCACATGCCGGCCGCGCCGGCGGTGCTGGCGGTGGCCGGCTTCTACGCGGTGATGGCGCTGGTGGCACTGGGCCGGCTGTCCCGGGTGCGGTGGCGGTGGCTGACCACCGCCGGGCTGCTCACCTATCCGCTCTACCTGGTGCACGAGATCAACGGGTGGGTGCTGATCCACGCCCTGCGCGGATGGGTTCCGCAGGCGCCGCGTTACCTCACGCTGGCGTTCGTGACGGCGGTGATGCTGACCGGCGCGTGGCTGCTGCACCGGCTGATCGAGAGGCCGGTGGCCGGGGTGCTGCGCCGCCGGCTGGCTCCTCCGGCGGCCGTCATCAATCAGCGGCGGGCGCCGGATCCCCGCGACGCGAAGCCCGTGCGCACCGCCGCCGACGATCAGCGGCCGGCGCCGGAGGTCACGCCGCGGTCAGGGTGACGTCGTCGATCACGAAGGACGTCTGGGCCTGACTGCCCTCGGTGCCGGTGAAGGTGAGCGTGGTGCTCCCGGTGCCGGTGACCGTGAGCGTCCGCTGGACGTAGCCGGACGACGCGTTGAGGTTCGAGTACGTCGCCAGCGTGCTGCCGTGCGCGGCCACCGTGAGCTTGTCGTACGCGGTGGTCGTACTGGTCTCGTCGGTGTCCACCTTGAGCCAGAACGACAGCGTGGCCCCGGAGCAGCCGGACGGGATCGTCACCGTCTGGGTCAGGGTGTCGGTGTGCGCGCTGCCGTACCCGTCCAGCCACGCCTTCCACGAGCCGGCGTGCGCGGGCTCGCCGGTGGCGGAGGTGATGACTCCGGACGACGCCGACCAGACACTCGCCCCGCTCTCGAAGCCGGTGTTGCCCAGCAGCTGGGCGTGCGAGCAAGTGCCGCCGGTCGGAGACGTGGTCGGGCTCGTGGTGGGCGGGGTCGTCGGCGGGGTCGTCGGCGGAGTTCCGGCACCGCCGCCGCCCAGCCAGGCGGTCGCGTTCAGCGCGAGCGCCGCGTCCGTCCCGGCCGGGTCGGTCCAGCCGTTGTAGAGCGTGTTGCCCGACTGGCCGGTGCCGTCGTCGACGGGTGAGCTGTCGCCCCAGACCGCGACCCGGCCGGAGCCGAAGGTGCTGGTGGTGAAGAACGCGCCCGTGGTCGAGCCGGTGGTGAAGAGCAGGCCCTTGACGGCGGCGTTGTCGGCCTTGTGCAGCGTCTGAGTGCTCCCGTCGCGCAGGATGCTGCCGGTGACCGTGCCGAACGGGCCGTTCAGCACCGGGTCCGAGCCGGTGATCGCGCGCGGGTTGTCGGTGCTGATGTCGTTGGTGTCGATGCTGAACCCGAACGGGTCCGTGTTGTCCACGCCGTTGCTGGTCATCAGGTCGTTGGCGACCTCGACCGAGTCGTACCCGTCGTTGTTGCGGTCGCTGCCGGCATGGTCGACGATCAGGAACAGCCCACCCCCGGCCTGGACGAACTTCATGATTGCGGTCTTTTCCGCGGCGCTGAACCGCACGTTCGGCTCGGGCAGCACGAAGACGTCGAAGTTCTTCAGATCAAGGGCGCCACTGCCGCCGTACGTGATGGTGTTGCCGGTGGGCAGCGTCTTCAGGCTGTACGACCCGGCCCGCTGCAGCGCCACGCCCCAGGACGACAACGCCCCGGTCCACGAGGTGTCGCCGGTCGGGTTCGGGTTCTGCGCCAGCGGGTCGGGCTGCGACGTGGAGATGATCCAGTCGGCGTTGCCCGCGGTCTCGGCCTTGGTGTTGTCGAACAGCACGCGGGTCACCGTCGCGGCCGGCGCGGCCGTCGGCGACAGGACGATCAGGGCCGTGCTGACCAGGGCCGCGGTTGCGGCGACGGCGAGCAGGGCTCGGCGGCGGACGGGCATGGGTGCACCTCCGGCAGGATCACGACATCGAGCGGAGCCTATGGGGCGGGTATGACGGAAAGCAGCCCTTCCGGCGGCGCGACGGTGACGCAAGGGAAAACCCCGTCAGATCGCGGCGGACACCAGCCGATGCGCGATCCCGGGGCGACCGGCCCAGTGCAGGTGCAGATAGGACGCGTGCAGGTTGGACAGCGCGAAGCCCTCCGGGTCGCCGCCGCGCCAGGCCCACGCGGCGCCCGCCGCCGGGGACAGCAGCAGGCCGGACCGGGGGTGGACGGTGGTGCGGTGGAACTCGTGGCCGGTGATCCGGGTGCCGGCCACGGCGAGAGGGCTGTCGGACAGGGCCACCGCGTCGCGGTAGCCGAGGGTCAGCGACGGGGTCATGGACGCGTCGGCGTCGAGCACGCCGCACATCGGGGCGCCGTCCAGGGTGCGGCACAGCCACAGCAGGCCGGCGCACTCGGCCACGATCGGGGCGCCGGTGGCGGCCAGGGACGCCACCTCGAGACGGAGCGGCTCGTTGGCCGACAGGCGGTCCGCGTACACCTCGGGGAAGCCGCCGCCGACGACGAGCGCGCGGGCGCCGTACGGCAGCTTCTCGTCCTGCAGCGGATCCACCGTGACGACCTCGGCCCCCGCCCCGGCCAGGAGCTCCGCGGTCTCGGCGTAGGAGAAGGTGAAGGCCGGGCCGCCGGCCAGCGCGACCACCGGGCGGCCCGGCACCGGATCCGCGGACAGCGGCGACCAGGGTGTGACGTCCAGGGGCGGCGCCGAGCGGGCGATGGCCGCCACCGCGTCCAGGTCGACGGCCGCGGCGACCAGCGTGGCCAGCGCGTCGACCGAGGCCAGGGCCTCGGCCCGGCGTTCGGCGGCGGGCACCAGCCCGAGGTGGCGGGACGGCGCGGCCACCGCGTCGGCCCGGCGCAGCGCACCGAGAACCGGTGTGCCGACCTCCTCGCAGGCGTCCCGGAGGATCGTCTCGTGCCGGTCGGAGCCGACCCGGTTGAGGATCACCCCGGCCAGCCGCACGTTGCCGAAGCTGCGGAACCCGTGCACCAGGGCGGCCACCGAGCGACCCTGCGCGGCCGCGTCCACGACCAGGATCACCGGCGCCCCGAGCAGGCCGGCGACGTGCGCCGTGGACCCGGTGTCGCCGCCGCCCGTACGGCCGTCGTACAGGCCCATCACGCCCTCGACGACGGCCAGCTCGGCCCCCTGGGCGCCGTGCGCGAACAGCGGGCCGATCAGGTCCTCGCCGACCATCACCGGGTCGAGGTTGCGCCCGGGCCGGCCGGCGGCGAGGGCGTGGTAGCCGGGGTCGATGTAGTCCGGGCCGACCTTGAACGGCGCGACCGGCACGCCGCGACGCGCGAACGCGGCCAGCAGGCCTGTGGCCACCGTCGTCTTGCCGTGGCCGGACGCGGGGGCGCCGATGACGACGCGCGGGACGGTCACCATTCGATGCCCTGCTGTCCCTTGCGACCGGCGTCCATCGGGTGCTTGACCTTGGTCATCTCGGTGACCAGGTCGGCGGCGGCGATCAGGTCGGGGTGGGCGTCCCGGCCGGTGATCACCACGTGCTGCGTGCCCGGCCGGTCGGCCAGGGTCGCGACGACGTCCTGCACGTCGACCCAGCCCCACGTCATCGGGTAGGTGAACTCGTCCAGCACCAGGAACGTGTAGGTCTCGGCGGCCAGGTCGCGCTTGATCTGGGCCCAGCCCTCGGCCGCCTCGGCGGCGTGGTCGCGTTCGGCGCCCGGGCGTTGGATCCAGGACCAGCCCTCGCCCATCTTGTGCCAGGTGATCCGCTCCCCCAGCGCCTTCAGGCCGGCCTCCTCGCCGACCTTCCACTTCGGACTCTTCACGAACTGGAAGACGCCGATGTTCCAGCCGGCGCTCCAGGCCCGCAGCGCCATGCCGAACGCCGCGGTCGACTTGCCCTTCCCGTGTCCGGTGTGGACGGCCAGGACGGCCTGCTTGCGCCGCTGCCGTGTGGTCAGCCCGTCCTGTGGTACGGCCGTCACCTTCCCTTGCGGCATCAGGCGGCCCGCCCGGATTCCAGCGCGTCCAGCGGCACGCAGTCCCCGTCCAGCGCGGCCGCGAGCCGCCGGGCCAGGCCGAGCCGGACCGGGCCGGACTCGCAGTCGACGACCACGGTGGCCACGCCGGACAGCAGCGGCGCCATGCTCGCCGGGTCGGGACCGTTGGTGGCGCGGCCGTCGGTGACCACGATCAGCAGCGGGCGGCGGCGAGGGTCGCGGCGGCGCTCGGTGGCGATGGTCGCGGCGGCCTTCCGCAGACCGGCGGCCAGCGGCGTCCGGCCGCCGGTGCGCAAGCCCGCCAGCCGCAGCACGCCGACCTCGTGGCTCGACGTCGGCGGCAGCACCTGCTCCGCCTCCCGGCCGCGGAACGTGATCATGCCGACCCGGTCGCGCCGCTGGTAGGCGTCCCGCAGCAGCGACAGGACGGCCGTCTTCACCACCGTCATCCGCCTGCGCGCGGCCATCGACCCGGAGGCGTCGACCACGAACAGCACCAGGTTGGCCTCCCGGCCGACGTGCACGGCCTCCCGCAGATCCTGCGCCTCGACCCGCCCGCCGCGGTGGATCGCGGCCCGCAGCGTGGCCGGCAGATGCGGCGCCCCGCCGAGCTTTCCCCGGGGGACGCGCGACCCCACCACCCGTCCCCGGCGGGCGAAGGCCGGCGATCGGCGGCCGGCGTGGCCCCCTTCACCCCGCCCGGCGATCCGCAACGTCTTCGGCCGGTACGCGACTCCGGGCGCCGCGGCCCGCTGCGGTGGCGGCGCACCGGTCGGACGTTCCGGCCCGCCGTCCCCGTTCCCGTTCGCGTCCCCGTTCGCGTTCCCGTCGCCCGAAGCGTCCTCTTCGTTGCTGGACTTATCGGACATCCCGTGATAAGACGCGCTGTTCTCCGGGGCTGAGTCGCCGGCCCGAGGACCGTCGCCCGGACCAGGGTTGTCCGGACCAGGGTTGTCCGGCCCAGGGTTGTCCGGCGGCTGCGTCCCGTCGCCCCCGTCACCGCCCGGCGGCGGGTCGTCGTCCGGGCCGTCGGCGCCGGCCTGGTCGAGGGCCTCCTCGAGGCGCTGCTCGTCGGTGCCCGGCGGGTCGAGCGGATCGGTGCGCCGCCGGTGCGGCAGCGCCAGCCGGGCCGCGTCCCGGATGTCGTCCACGGTCACCACGGTCCGCCCGTGCCAGGCGGCCAGCGCCACGGCGCAACGCGCCACCACGATGTCGGCCCGCATCCCGTCCACCCCGTACGCCAGGCAGATGGTGGCGATCCGGTCGAGCTCGGCGTCCGGCAGCGTGACGGCTCGGACGGCCCGCCGGGCGGTGGCGATCCGGGCCGCGAGCGCGGTCTCCTCGGCGGCGAAGCGGGCGGCGAACCCGGCCGGGTCGGACTCGTACGCCAGGCGACGCCGGACGACCTCGGCCCGCTGCCGGGCCTCGCGCGGCGCCGCCACGGTGACCACCAGCCCGAACCGGTCGACCAGTTGCGGCCGGGGCTCGCCCTCCTCCGGGTTCATGGTGCCGACCAGCAGGAACCGGGCGGCGTGCTTGACCGAGACACCGTCCCGCTCGACGTGCGCGCGGCCCATCGCGGCCGCGTCCAGCAGCAGGTCGACCAGGTGGTCGGGGAGCAGGTTGACCTCGTCGACGTACAGCGCGCCGCGGTGCGCGGCGGCCAGCAGACCCGGCTCGTACGCCTTGACTCCGTCGGCCAGCGCGCGCTGGATGTCCAGGGTGCCGACCACGCGGTCCTCGGTGGCGCCGACCGGCAGCTCGACCAGCATCGCCGGGCGGTGGCCGTGCGGGGCGTCGGCCGGGTGCGGGCCGTCCGGGCAGTCCGGGTCGGGGTCGGCCGGGTCGCACGCGAACCGGCAGCCGCGGACCACGTCCACCTCCGGCAGCAGCGAGGCCAGGGCCCGTACGACCGTGGATTTGGCCGTGCCCTTCTCCCCCCGGACGAGCACGCCGCCCACCGCCGGTGAGACGGCCGTGAGCAGCAGGGCCAGGCGCAGATCGTCGAGGCCGACCACGGCCGAGAACGGGTACGGCGACGTCACAGGTGATCCCTTCCGGCGGGTGTCCTCGCCCGCGCGATTGGCACAGCGAGCGGCCGGAGTCTCCTGGCTCCCGGATCGCCGCGGGCCCGCCGCCTTCCGACCCGTGCGGGCCGTGGCAGATAGGCGGGTCGCTCCCCGGTCACAGTGGCGGGACCGTCCCGGATTCCCACCGGGTTCCTCCGCTACCGCTCGTGCGCCAGTCTTCCGGGACCGGCCGCTGCCGTCAACGCGGCCCCCGTCACCTCGTCGCCGCAGCCTCGTGACCAGGGGCGAGGTCGTTGACCTCCTTGACGATGTCGGCCACGGCCAAGGCTGTCTTCTCGATGATCGGGCGAAGCCGGCGGTAGAGGCCGGCGTTGACCGGGTCGGGCCGGGTGGGCTCGCCGATCGCCACCAGCGCCGCCGCCCGATCGAGGTCGGGCAGGTCGCCGAGCGCGTGCAGGCCCAGCAGCACCGCCCCGAACGCCGTCCCCTCCGGCGTCTCGGCGATCGCCACCGGCAGGTCCAGCGCCGCCGCCAGCACGCCCACCCACAGGTCGGAGGCGACCGCCCCGCCCGTCGCCCGGACCTCGGCGACCGGGAAGTTGCCGGCCGCGAACGAGTCGCGCACCAGCGCCAGTTGCTGGCAGACGCCCTCCACCGCGGCCCGCACCAGGTGCGGGCGGCCGTGCTCACGGCGCAGGCCGAGGTACGCCCCCCGCATCCCCGACCGCCACCACGGCGCGCGCTCCCCCAGCAGGTACGGCAGGCAGATCAGCCCCTCGCTGCCGGGCGGGCACCCGGCCGCCTCGGTCAGCAGCGCCGCGTCCCGGACGTCGGCGTCCTCCCCCTCGGCGGCCGGCCGGTCGAACGAGCCGGCGAAGCTCTGCCCGGCCCAGCGCACCACCGATCCGGCGTTGTTCACGGCCCCGCCGATCACCCACCGGTCCTCGGTGAGCGCGTAGCAGAACAGCCGGCCGGCGGCGTCCGCGGCCGGCGCGTCGACCACCGTCCGGAGCGCGCCGCTGGTGCCCAGCGACACCGCGGCGACCCCGGCCGGGGTGGCTCCGACACCGAGGTTGGCCAGCGGCCCGTCAGCGGCCCCGATGATCAGCGGAAGGTCGGCGGGCAGCCCGGCAGCCGACGCCAGCCCACGCTCCAGCCGCAGCTTCTCGGTGGTCGGCACGACCGCGGCGAGTTGATCGGGACGGACGCCGGCGACGTCGAGTGCTTCCGGATCCCAGTGCCGGGCGTGGATGTCGTACATCCCGGTGCCCGACGCGATGGACAGGTCGACCAGGAACGGCCGGCCGTCGGCCAGGGCCGTCAGCACCAGCTCCTTGACGCCGCCCCAGCGCGGGGTGGCCCGCAGCGTCTCCGGGTCGTTCTCCTTCCACCAGGCCAGCTTGGTCAGCGGGGACATCGGGTGCACGGGCGTGCCGGTCCGCGCGTGCAGCCCCGTGGCCCGCCCGGACGCGACCAGCCGGTCGGCCTGCGGCCCGGCCCGCCCGTCGGCCCAGGTGACCACCGGCCCGAGCGGCTTGCCGTCCGCGTCCATCGGCATGATCGCGTGCAGAAACGCGCTGAGGCTGACGGCGACGACCCGGTCACCGTTCTGCCGGCACTGCCCGGCCACGTCGACCAGAGCCTCGGCGGCGGCGTCCCGCAGCCGTACGGCATCCAGCTCGGCCCGGCCCGGACCGGGCACCGACAACGGGTAGGCCACGCTGGCGTGCGCCCGTATGTGTCCGTCCATCCCGGCGGCGATGGCTTTGGTGGCAGTGGTGCCCGTGTCGATCCCGATCACGACGTCCATGCCGTCAGTCTTGCCGGTTCTCCCGCGCCCGCAAGTCGCTACCGGGCGCTCGACGGGTCGGGCTCGGCCGCCTCGAAGCGCAGGGGGCCGGAGGCCGGGGCGATCAGGCAGACGACGTGGCCGTCGGGGTCGGTCAGCACCGCCTGGCGCTCCCCCCAGGGCTGGTCGGCCGGCGGATCGACGATCGCCGCTCCCGCCTTCTCCGCCGCCGCCGTGACCGTGTCCACGTCGCCGACCACGAAGCTGACCGCCACGCCGTACGGCCCGGAGGTGGGGGGCCGCTCGTGGAGCAGCACCTCGACGTCGCCGCCGGGCACCGCGAGCATGACCATGTCGCCCTGTCCGTACTTCTCGGTCAGCCCGAACACGTCCCGGTAGAGAGCGAGCGACCGCGCCCGGTCGGCCACCGAGATGATCACCCGCTGCAGGCGCAGAACTGTCATGATCCGAACTTAGCCGCCCGGCTCAGCTGAGCGGCACGGCCGGGCCGGGTCGCGTCAGCCGCCGAGCCTCCCGGCGTAACCGTCGCGCAACTCCGCCCATCCGTGGTTCAGCGCGTCCCGGCCGCGGATCACGCCGATCGGGTCGCCGGCCAGCAGGTGGTCCAGCACACCGAAGCAGATGTGCCAGCCCGCCGCGACCATCGGTTCCAGACCCGGCTTGTGCAGCGTGTGGCGCAGGGTCAGCCGGGTGCCGTCGCCGGACGGCTCCAGCTCCCAGCGCAACCGGTCATCGCCCCACGTGAACTCGAGCAACTCGGGCGCGACGGCCTCGGTCACCGTGGCCGGCCGGGCCTCCCGCGCGTCGCCGTCCACCAGGGTCAGCGTGGTCGCGCCGGGCACACTCAGGTCGCGGGCAGCCGCGAACGGCGCCCACTGGTCGAGCTCGCCGGGATCGGTGAGCGCCCGCCAGACCGCGGCCGGCGGCTGCCGGAACTCCCGGATGAAGATCAACGTCCAGCCGTCTCGGTCGGGCTCCGTGCGTACGTCGTCGAACGTCATGGCGGGTCCTTCTCATCGAGGTGCCGGGTCAGCGCATCGAGGTGCGCGGCCCACAGCGTGCGGTACGGCGCCAGCCATTCGTCGAGCTCCCGGAACGGGCCCGGCTCGAGCCGGTAGAAGCGCTGCTGCGCGACGGTGCGCGCGGAGACGATGCCGGCCTCGCGCAGCACCTTGAGGTGCTTGGACACCGCAGGCTGAGTCATCCGCAGGACGTGCACGAGGTCACCGACGCTGCGCTCCCGGCGCCGGAGCGCCTCCACGATCCGGCGCCGGGTGGGCTCGGCGAGCACGGCCAGCGCGTCCATGCTCCGACTATCGCCCTCCGGGCATATGCCTGTCAAGGCATGTAATCCTGTGGGAGCATCGGGGCGTGCGGGTGCTGATCGCGACGTCCGGGTCGATGGGCGACGTGGCTCCGTACACCGGCCTCGGCCGCCGGCTGCGCGACGCCGGGCACGACGTCACCGTGGCCGCCCACGACCAGTTCGCCGAGGTCTTCGCCGGCGTGGGCCTGCCCTTCCAGCCGCTGCCGGGCGACATGCGGGCCGTCCTGCCGCAGGCGCACGGCCAAGAGCCGGACAGCTCCGGCACCGGCCCACGGGCGCTGGCCCGGCTGGTGCAGATCGCCCGGCCGGTCATCGACGAACTCGGCGCCGGGCTGGTCGGCGCGGTCGCGGCCACCCGGCCGGACGTCATCCTGCTGTCCACCGTGGTCGCTCCGCTCGGCTATCAGGTCGCCGAGGCCGCCGGGGTGCCCTGGGCCGGGGTGTTTCTGCAACCGATCGCGCCGACCGGCGATTTCGGCTCGGTGCTGCTCGGCGGCCGGTCGCTCGGCCGCCGGATCAACCGGGCGATCACCTCGACCGCCAACCACCTCAGCCAGACCCTGTACGCCCGGCCGGTGCGGCGGCTGCGGGCGTCGCTGGATCTGCCGCCGGAACCGATCCGGCGGCTGCGCGACCGCCAGGACGGGGGCCTTTACCCGACGTTCCACGGCTTCAGCACCGCGGTGGTGCCGCGCCCGTCGGACTGGCGCCGGCAGCTGGAGGTGGTCGGTTACTGGTGGCCCGTACGCCCGCCGTCGTGGACGCCGCCCGCCGGGCTGGAGGCGTTCCTGGCGGCCGGCCCGCCGCCGGTGTTCGTCGGGTTCGGCAGCATGGCGCCGGGACGGGGCGACTGGCTGGCCGGACCGGTCCGGGACGCGATCCGCGTCACCGGCCGGCGCGCCGTCGTCCAGTCCGGGTGGGCCGGCCTCGAGGTCGCCGGGTCGGCCGAGGTGCTCGGCATCGGGGCGGTCCCGCACGACTGGCTGTTCCCGCGGATGGCCGCGGTCGTGCACCACGCCGGCGCGGGGACCAGCGCCGCCGCGCTGCGGGCGGGCGTGCCCTCGGTGCCGGTGCCGGTCCTGGCCGACCAGCCCTTCTGGGCCCGGCGGCTGTACGAACTGGGCGCGGGGACGTACCCCCTGCCACTCTCCCGCCTGACCGCCGACGGGCTGGCGGCAGCGCTGCGGGCGGCGACCACCGATCGGCATCTGGCCGCCCGCGCCCAGGCGCTGGCCGCGCGGCTGGGCGCCGAGGACGGCGCCGCACGGATCCTCGATTGGCTCGCGACGCTCACCTGACGGCCCGCCGCCGTCCACACTGAAGGTCATGCGGCCACGCTAGGGGCGCCCGGCCCGCGACGCGTGACATTCGGGCGGCGTTGTGGACAACGGCGGCGCTGTGGACAACGCAGGAAAAGTGTCGTACCCCCGCGCCACACTCGGCCCGCCCACAGGGGTGGGCTGGGCGCCGCGCAAAGCGAGCCGGACGCCGCGCAAAGCGAGCCGGACGCCGCGCAAAGCGAGCCGGACGCCGCGCAAAGCCGAGACCGCGAAAGCGAAACGCCCCGCCGGAAGCCGGCGGGGCGTCGCGCGGAGAACCAGGTCAGCGCTTGTCGATCGGGACGAACTCGCGCTCGACCTCGCCCGTGTACAGCTGCCGCGGCCGCCCGATCTTGGTGGCCGGGTCGTTCATCATCTCGGTCCACTGGGCGATCCACCCGGGCAGCCGGCCGATCGCGAACAGCACCGTGAACATCCGGGTCGGGAAGCCCAGCGCCTTGTAGATCAACCCGGTGTAGAAGTCGACGTTCGGGTACAGCTTGCGGGAGACGAAGTAGTCGTCGGCGAGCGCGATCTCCTCCAGCTGGAACGCGATCTCCAGAAGCGGGTCGGGCTTGTCCATCTTGGACAACACGTCCTGCGCCGCCTTCTTCACGATCGCGGCCCGCGGGTCGTAATTCTTGTAGACCCGGTGGCCGAAGCCCATGAGCTTGACGCCCTTCTCCTTGTTCTTCACCTTGGTGACGAAGGAGGTGACATCGCCGCCGGACGACTGGATCTGCTCGAGCATCTCCAGCACGGCCGCGTTGGCGCCACCGTGCAGCGGGCCGGACAGGGCGTTGATCCCGGCCGAGACGGAGGCGTACAGATTGGCCTGGGCCGAGCCCACCAGCCGTACGGTCGAGGTGGAGCAGTTCTGCTCGTGGTCGGCGTGCAGCACGAACAGCATGTCGAGGATCTTGGCGATGGCCGGGTCCACGTCGTACTGCACGGTGGGCAACCCGAACGTCATGCGCAGGAAGTTCTCGACGTAGTCGAGAGAGTTGTCCGGGTACGGCAGCGGGTGACCGATGGACTTCTTGTAGGCATACGCGGCAATCGTCGGAATCTTCGCCAACAGGCGAATTGCCGAGATTTCCACCTTGGCCGGATCGGTCGGATCGAGATCGTCCTCGTAGAAGGTGGACAGTGCGGTGACGGCCGACGACAGCACCGACATCGGGTGCGCCGACCGCGGGAAACCGGAGAAGAAGGCGCGCATCTCCTCCTGCAGCAGCGTGTGCACCCGGATCTTGTCGGCGAACTCGGTCAACTGGGCCGGCGTGGGCAGAGCGTCGTTCAGCAGCAGGTAGGTCACCTCGAGGAACGACGACCGCTCGGCCAGCTGGTCGATCGGGAAGCCGCGATAGCGCAGAATCCCGGCGTCGCCGTCGATGTAGGTGATCGCCGAGGTGGTCGAAGCGGTGTTGACGAAGCCCTGGTCCAGGGTGACGAAGCCGGTCTCCTTCAGCAGCGCGCTGACGTCGATGCCGCCCGGGCCCTCGACCGCCGGCCGCACCGGCATCGACAACTGGCCACCGGGATGGTCGAGCTTGACATCCGTCATGTATTTCCCTCACTTCACCGGCAGATGTCCCCACGAAACAGGAGTTCACCGTAAACCCTCAACCTGAGCGGGTCATCAGCCGACGGGGCGCTGAGGGATTGATCACCGGCTGGGACGAGCGCCGCAGATCAGAGATAATGGGCGGTGGAGGTGGGAATCGATGATGATCCCCGGCGAGGCTCCCGTGGTGGTCGGTGTCAACGGCTCGTCGGCGGGGCTCGCCGCCGTCCGGCTGGGGGCCCGCGAGGCGGTTGCGCGGGGGCGGGAGCTCCGCGTCGTGCACGCTTTCACCTGGCCCGGCATTCCGGCGTACGGGCCGCCCAAGGGCTACGCCGCCAGCCGCCGCGACGCCGACCGCGTGCTGCGGCAGGCGATCACCGCGGCGAAACGCGCGACGCCGGGCGTGCGGGTCACCGGCGAGGTGGTGGACGGTCAGGCGAGCCGGGTGCTGGTGCAGCAGAGCCGGAACGCGGCGCTGATCGTGCTGGGCGACGACGGACTGGCCGCCGGGGCGCGGATGACGATCGACTCGGTGCTCCTGCAGACGGTGTCGCACGCCTGGTGCCCGGTGGTGGTGTCGCGGGGCCTGCGGCCGCCGTCCGGGCCGGTGCTGGTCGCGGTGGACGGCTCCGCCGCGTCGGTGATGGCCTTGCAGCACGCGGCCGAGGAATCGGCCCGCCGCCACGTCGAGGTGGAGGTGGTGCACGTGGTCGAGGAGCCGGGAGCCCAGGCCGAGGCGGCCGGCCGCAAGATCCTCAACGCCGCCGTCCGGGCGGTACCCGGTCTTGCGCAGGTCAGGCAGACGCTGCTCACCGGCGACCCGGCGGCGACCCTGGTGCAGGCGTCCCGGCACGCCCGCCTGGTCGAGGTCGGCCCGCGCGGCGCCGACGGAGCGCAACTGCTCGGTCCGGTTGCGCACGAATTGTTACGCCGGGGTGCCTGCCCGACGGTTTTCGTCCATCGAGCCACTGCCGACGACAGGTCGTCGGCGGGTACGGTGCCCGAGGCGGAGGCGCCCGTGGCCGGACCGGCGTCGGCGGGAGCCGCTGGGCCGGACGGCGAAACCCAGTACGGAGCGTCACGATCTTGATACTGTTGCCTGACGCCGGTCCGCCGGATCGAGTCCTGCCAGGGGGCGATGACGGTGCCTATGCAAGCGCCGTCGACCGGGGGTCGGCGGCTGTGGCAGCTGTTCGCCGCCCTTGAGGCCGCGGCGATCGTCGCGTACGCCACCGACGTTCCCCCGCTGATCAGCACCCTCGCGTTCGCCCTGGTCGGTTTCGGCACGGTGACCGCCTGCTTCCTCGGCCCGCGCAAGTTCGGGGCCGAGCCGCGCGCCGCCTGGTTGGCCATCGGCTCCACGTCACTGCTGTTCCTGATCGGCGCCGTGATCCGGGCCGTCACCTCCGGCTCCAACCCGCTCGCCGACGCGGCCACCTTGCCGGGATACTTCCTGCTGCTCGCCTTCTTCATCATGCTGCTGCGTTCGCGGCAGAGCGTGGAACGGCACGCCGTGCTCGACGGTCTCATCGTCTGCCTGGCCGGCGGTCTGATCAGCGCGCTCCTGCTGGCCGAGCCCGCGTTGGCCATCGCCGGGCGCCCGGTCTACGAGTCGATCATCGCGGGCATCTACCCGTTGCTCGACGTCATCCTGCTGCTGCTGGTGGTCAACATCGCCTTCACCGCCTCGGTCTTCCCGGTCAGCCTGCTCACCCTTCTCGGCGCCACGGTCGGGATGTTCATCGGTGATCTGGCGTACGCCATCATCGGCGCCGCCGGCAAGACGTACGAGTCGCCGCTGTTCGACCTGCCCTTCGCCGTCAGCTTCGCGCTGCTGGGAGTGACCACCCTGCACCCGTCGGTGGTGGAACTCAGCCGGGCCGGCCGGCCACCGGTGCAGGCCTGGTCGTGGCAGCGCATCGTGCTGATCACGCCGGCCATGGCCACACCGTTCATCCTGCTGGCGACGATCGGCGGACGCTCGGCGCTGGACCGCTGGATCATCGCCGCCACCGGGGGGGTGATGGTCGGGCTGCTGCTGCTCCGGGCCGTGTCCGCGGTGCAGGCGCAGGTCGCGGCTCAGCTGCACTCGCAGTACCAGGCCATGCACGACCCGCTGACCGGCCTGCCCAACCGCCGGATGATCAATGCCGAGATCGAACGGCTGGTCGCCCTGGTGCCGCCCGGCGCCGACGAACGGGTCTGGGTCTACCTGCTGGACCTGGACGGCTTCAAGTGGGTCAACGAGTCCTGGGGGCACGACACCGGCGACCAGTTGGTGCTGGACGTGGCCGCGCGGCTGCGCGGGGTGGTCCCGCCCGGGGTGATGGTCGCGCGGGTCGGCGGGGACGAGTTCCTGCTGGCTTACGTGGGTGAGAAGACGGGAGCGCTGCGGCTGGTGGACGAGATCCGCGGCTGCTTCACCCGGCCGCTGACCGTCCGGGACACCGAGCTGGTGCTGAGCGCCTCGATCGGCATCGCGCACGCGGACGGGGAGGGCGACGCCGGGGTCACGGCCGAGGCGCTGATGCGGGACGCGGACACCGCCATGTACCGGGCCAAAGCGGAAGGACCCGGCCGGTCGACCATGTTCGACACGTCCATGCACGACCGGGTGCGCGAGCGCATCGAACTCGAGGGGGCCCTGCGCATCGCTCTCACCGAGGGCGAACTGCGGGTCGCGTACCAGCCGATCGTGGCGCTGGACACCGGACGGCCGCTGGGCGCCGAGGCGCTGATCCGGTGGGAGCATCCGGTACGCGGGGCGATCCCGCCGATGACGTTCATCCCGATCGCCGAGGACGCCGGCCTGATCGGCCCGATCGGCACCTGGGTCCGCGAGGAGGCACTGCGGCAGCTGGCCCAGTGGCGCCGCGACGGCACCGTGTCCGACGACTTCTACCTGTCCATCAACGTCTCGCCCCGGCAGCTCAGCGACCCCGATCTGCCCCTGGTCGTCTCGGCCGAGTTGCTGCGGTACGGCGTCCCCGCCCGCGCGGTCGCCCTCGAGATGACCGAGTCGGTGATGGTCGACGGGTCCAGCGTCACCGCCCGGGTGCTGTTCGAGCTGCGGGAGCTGGGCGTACGGCTGCTGGTCGACGACTTCGGCACCGGCTTCTCGGCCCTGGGGTACCTGCGCCGCTTCCCGGTCACCGGCGTGAAGATCGACCGCTCGTTCGTGTCCGGCCTGGGCACCAGCAACGAGGACGAGGAGATCGTGCGGGCCGTGGTGGCGATGAGTTACGCGCTCGGACTCAGCATCGTGGCCGAGGGGGTGGAGACCCGGACCCAGCGCGACGCCCTGGCCGCCACCGGCGTCGTCCAGGGCCAGGGCTGGCTGTGGGGTCCGGCGGTGTGGCCGGGTGAGTTCGCCGCTCACTGGCACGCGGGCGGGCCGGCCGCGCGGACCGCGGCGCCGGTCCCGGGTCAGCTGGCGCCGGAGAAGTCGTAGAGCCAGTACGACTGACTGTCCAGACGCTGCACGGTGGCCGCCCCGGCCACCTTCCGCATCACCGACTCGATCATCCACGGCAGCCGGAGTTGCTCCTCGTTCCACGTGCAGACGTCCAGCACGCACACGCCGCCGACCGGGCCGACCTGATGGGCGTACATGGTCTCCTGCAGCGCGACGAAGACGCCCTTGCCTTGTTCCGCGCCCGGATGCGCGCCGACGAACACACAGTAGAAGATACGGTGCTGCGCGTACAGTTCCGGCCATCGATGGGCGAAGTACTCCGGCGAGATCAGATGCACCGCGTCCAGGTCGGCGGTCATCGCCGACATGCCGACCAGCTGTCCATTCCGGACGGCCAGGTACTTGTCGATGCGGGCGTCGCTGATCAGCTCGTCGAACTCGTCCGCATGCAGCACGTGCCGCTGGACGGCCAATGTCGCCAGCGGGGTGAAGGTGTCGCGATAGAACCGCCAGGCCTGGTCACGCCACTCATCGGGCACGACCGGATACACATCAACTTGCATGATCACATCTCTCCGGGGGGTCGGAACGGTGCCAGCCAATCACCCGTCCGTGTCCGGCGGCTAGAGGCAAACCCGCCCGCGGGCCCTGGTGTGTCGTACGCAACTGGAGCATCATCGCCTCGCGGGACGCAGCGATGGTTGCCCGCCGATGGCACAGTCGGTTCGCGGCGACGAATGGAGGATCCTTTTGAGCGCGCACCACGACCTGGTCATGCTGGCCGTCATCCTGCTGGCCCTCACCGCCGGACTTGCCGGCGCGCTGTGGTCCGCGACCCGCGCCGCCGCCCCGCGCCGGGCCGCCCGGGGCCGCGACATCCGCTGACCGGCCCGGAGTTGCCGTCGCGGCCGGATGCGGCAGTCTGGACGGATGCGCTTCGCCACCTGGAACGTGAACTCGGTCAAGGCCCGCCTGCCCCGTCTCCTGGAATGGCTGGCCGACACCAAACCCGACGTCGTCTGCCTGCAGGAGACCAAGGTGGCCGCAGACGGCTTCCCGGCCGAGGTGTCCGAGCTGGGATACGAGACGGCCGCGTACGGGCAGGGCCGGTGGAACGGTGTCGCGCTGCTGTCCAAGGCCGGCCTCGAGGACGTCCGGGAGGGGTTCCCCGGCGAACCGGGGTACCCGGATCCGGAGGCTCGTGCGGTCAGCGCCCGGTGTGGCGGGATCCGGTTCATGTCGATCTACGTCCCCAACGGCCGTACGCCCGAGGACCCGCACTACCAGTACAAGCTGCGCTGGCTGGCGGCACTGCGGGACGCCCTGGTACCGGACGTCGCGGCCGGTCCGCTGGTACTGGCCGGCGATTTCAACGTGGCCCCGACCGATGACGACGTGTGGGACCCGGCCGTGTTCGCCGGTGCCACCCACGTGACCGCGCCGGAACGATCCGCGCTGGCCGCGATCCGGGACGTGGGCCTGACCGACGTCGTCGGACGTCCCCTGAAGGGTGACCGCCCCTTCACCTATTGGGATTACCGCGCCGGGATGTTCCACATGAACAAGGGCATGCGAATCGACCTGGTCTATGCCACGCCGGACATCGCCGCCGCGGTCACCGACGCGGTGGTGGACCGGGAGGCCCGGAAGGGTAAGGGCCCGTCCGACCACGCCCCGATCGTGGTCGACATCGATCCGGTGGAAGCCCCGGCGTCCTGATCCCGGCCCCGGGCACTCGGGTCAAGATCCCGGTAGGCTCACTGCGAGGATCACGTCCGGCGGGGAGAGACGGGAGGGATTGATGTCATCGCCACGGCCCGGTGCGGCCGGAGGAGCGCCGATCCCGGTGCCCGCCCTGGCCACGCCCGAGCTTCTGCGCGCCGCCCTGGACGCCGCCGACGACGCCGTGCTGGTGTGCGCCGCCTCCGGGCACACCGTCCTGCTGATCAACGCGGCCGCGGCCGAGCTCGCCCCCGACCTGACCGAAGGCGCCGACGCCGGCGCCGTGCCGATCCCGGCGCTGGCCGAGGCCATCGCGTCCGGGGCCGAGACCTTCACCGCGGAGTATCGCGGCCGCCACCTGCTCGGCCGTCGTCGCCGCCTCGGCGACGACCACGTCGGCTGGTACCTCCGCGACTGCACGGAGGACCTGGCCCGCCAGGCCGCCCTGCGGGCCGAGCGCGACCGCACGGCGTTCCTGGCCGAGGCCGGCCGCCGGCTGTCCGCGTCGCTGCATCAGCGGCGGGTCCTGCGGACGACGGTGGAGCTGGCCGTGTCGCACATGGCCGGGGCCGCCGTCGTGGTGTTGCCGGCCGGCCGGCGCCGGTGCACCTGGATCCGCCTGGTCAGTGGCGGCGTGGTCGAGGAGGGCACACTGCCGGAGTCGCAGATCGCCGAGGTGCCCGGCCTGGCCGAGGCCCTGGGTGGCTTCCCGCCGATCCCGAGCAAGTGGCTGGACGCCACGCAGATGCCGGCCTGGCTGCTCCCGGAGGCGTTCGGCCCGGTCGGCGGCCTGCTGGTCACACCCCTGCCCGGCAACGCCGAGCCGGCCGGCGCGCTGATCCTGGCCCGCACCGGTCCCGCGGCGCAGTTCGGGCCCGACGACGAGATGCTGGCCCGGATCTTCGCCGCCCGGGCCGGCGGCGCCATCTCGGCCGCCGCCCTCTACCGAGAGCAGGTCGACACCACCGCCATCCTGCAGGCCGACCTGCTGCCTCCGGAACTGCCGCAGCCGGACGGGATCGAGCTGGTCGGGACGTACCAGGCGGCCGAGGACGGACTGCGCATCGGTGGCGACTTCTACGACGTCTACGGCCCCACCGAGTCCAGTTCGGACACCGTGATCGCACTCGGTGACGTGTGCGGCAAGGGACCGGAGGCGGCGGTGCTGACCGGCAAGATCCGCCAGACACTGCGGGCGCTGCGGCTGGTCGACGCCGATCCGGAACGCATGCTGCGGGTGCTCAACCAGGCCCTGCTGCAGTCCGGCCGGCACCATCGGTTCGTGACCATGGTGGTCGGCGCGATCGGCCGGGGCGAGCACGGGCGGGTGCGGTTGTCGCTGGCCACCGGCGGCCACCCGCCGCCGCTGGTCCTGCGCCTGGACGGCACGGTCGAGGAGGTGCCGGTGTCCGGCACCTTGATCGGCGCGGTCCCGGACGTCACCGTCCGGCCGGCCACCGTCGAGCTGGCGCCCGGCGAGACCTGCCTGTTGTACAGCGACGGGCTGACCGAGGCGCGCGGCGGGCCGAGCGGGCACGAGCACTACGGCGAGGAGCGGCTGCGGGAGGCATTGGCCGGCTGCCACGGATTGATCGCCGCGGCCGCCGTGGAAACCGTCCGGCAACTGGTCTCCGACTGGGTGCGCGGCGGCACCCGCGACGACATCGCCATGCTGGCCGTCCGCGCCCCGTCGCGGACCCCGCTGAGCCTGCGCGGCGGCGGCGCACCGGCGCAATCGCCGTTCGCCATCGACGGCCGGCGGGGCGACCGGAGGGCGCGGCCGCGGACATGACCGCGTTCACCGTCGATCCGCCCGGTTCGCTCGACGACCCCGGATTCCACGACTTCCTGCGCCTGCTCGCCGACGGCGACGAGTACGGCGCGATCGCGGCCGTCACGGCACTCCTCGACCGGGGTGTCCCGCCCCAGCGCGTCATGATCGATCTGCTGGCCCGCGCGCAGGAGCGGGTGGGCGAACTATGGGCGTCCAACCAGTGGTCGATCGCCCGCGAACACGCCGCCACCGCGATCAGCGAGCGGGCCCTGGCCGCGGTGGCCGCCCGGACGCCGGTCCGCCCGGCGCGCGGCCAGGTCACCGTGGCCTGCGTCGACGGTGAGTGGCATTCGCTGCCCATCCGGATTCTGGGCGAGATGCTACGGCTGGACGGCTGGCGGGTCGACTACCTGGGCGCCAGCGTTCCCGGCCCGCACCTGGTCACCCACCTGCACCAGACCGGGCCCGACGCCGTCGCGCTGAGCTGCATGCTGGCCACCCGGTTGCCCCGGGCGCACGCCGCGATCACCGCCGCCCGGACGGCCGGGGTGCCGGTCATCTGCGGGGGGCGCGGTTTCGGGCCGGACGAGCGGTACGCGGAACGGCTGGGCGCGGACGCGTGGGCGCCGAACGCCGAGGAGGCCGTGGCCCGGCTGGCCGCCGACTGGCCGCCGCCGATGACCGGGGACCCGTACGACATGGGCTTCCTCGGCGACGACGAGTACACGTACGTCGTGCGGCACCGGCCGGAGCTGCTGCAGACGGCGATGCACCGGCTGCGGGCGGCTTACCCGGACGTCCGCGCGTACGACCGGGAGAAGGAAGACCACACGATGGAGGACATGGGCCACATCATCGAATTCCTTTCGGCCGCGTTGTACGTCGGGGAGAGCCGGATCTTCAACGACTTCGTCGACTGGACGGCGTCGGTGTTACGGGCCCGCGGAGTGCCCGCGCAGGCGCTGGCCGCGGGGCTGCGGCTGTACCGCGACCAGCTCGCGGACTACCCGACGGCGACCGGCATGCTGGAGTCCGGCCTGGCCCGTCTGCCGGGCTGATATCAGGTCACCACAGTCGGTGGGCGCGGTGGTTAGGTCCGGTCGGCCGTCACGTCGTCCTGCGGTCGGCACGGCCCGGCGCCCACGCGGATCGCCGGGCCGGACCGGCTCAGCCGAGTACGGCGTACACGTCGTCGAGCAGGCCGTGGTACATGTCGCTGCCGGTGTTGAAGTTGGGGCCGCCGATGCGCAGCGGCAGGGTGTTGGCGATGGCCAGCGTGGCCGGGACGGTGACGTGGCCCCGGTTCACGCCGTCCACGAAGATGGTCAGCACGGTGCCGGCGCGCCGGCAGGCGACCTTGTGCCACTTGCCGTCGGTCACGGCGACGGTGGAGCGGGCGATGTAGGCGGTCGCCGAGCCCCGGCCGACCAGCACGCACTGGCCCACGCCACGGGCGGCGCCGATCTGCAGCTTCCACTGGCTGTCGGTGGTGGAGACGCCCTTCTGCACGACGTTCGACGACCCGATCACCGCGGATTTGTTCACCGCGACGGTCGCACCCCAGGTGAACGTACGCGTGCCGGGGTTCAGATCGGGGTCGTCGGGTGCTTCCAGAAGCGCTCGCGGGCACGTCGCGCCTTTGGCGCAGGGGGCGGGGAAGGCCACGTAGTGGGCGGTGCCGGCGGTGACGGCCCGGACGGCGCCGCCGTCGGCGGTGCGGACCGTGAGCGCCACGCCGCGACCGGAGTTCTCGGCGATGTGGCCGCCGGCGATGCCCGCGTCGAAGGTGTACTTGGCGACGGTGCCCGCCGCCGGAGCCGCAGTGGTCCCCGCGGCCAGAGCCGGCGCAGCCGCGAGGGCGGTAGCGGCCGGGACGACGAGAAGCGCGAGCGCGAGGAACCGTACGGAAGTCTTCATGACCTGAATGTACTGATCCGCATTATTCGGGATGAACCGCTCATATAGGTGTTTCGGGTTGTTCCTACAGCAGTTCGGCTGACTCGGCGATCATGCAAACGGCGACCAGGCGGAGCAGGTGCCACTCGGCGGCCAGCCAGGCCGGGCCCGACGCGTACGCGTGCCCGGGCTGCGGGACGGGGCGGCCCATCCGGTCGGCGGCGGCGGCGATCGACTTCGCGTACGACGCGAGGCCCTCGGCGTCGACCGTGCGGCCGGCGTGCGCCAGGGCGTCCCGGACGGCGGCCGCGTGCTGATCCACCAGGGCCAGCAGGCCCGCGTCGGCGTGCGCGGCGACCAGGCCGTCGACACCCACCCGCGCCATCATCTCGTCCAGCAGCGCCCGCGCCGGGTCGGCCGGAAGCAGCAGTGCCCGCTCCGGTACCGCCGGAAGCAGCGACGCGTCCGCCGGGCCGACAGGAAGCAGCGACGCGTCCGCCAGGCCGGCGGGAAGCAGCGACGCGTCCGCCGGGCCGGCGGGAAGCAGCGACGCGTCCGCCGGGCCGGCGGGAAGCAGCGGAGCAGGGACGGTGACGTCAGCGGCGGAAATCGGGGCGAAGGCCAGGAATTCGTTCGTCATGCGGAAGACGCTAGGGCCTGGTGTCCCCGCGGTGAAGGGTGGTAACCCAACGGCACCCGACCCCCTCCGAACCCGCACCCGAACTCGATCAAACCCGGGCCGGGCGCTGGCCGGACGCGGTGAGCAGGTCCTCCGCCTGGGCGGCCGGCACCGGTCGGGAGAAGAAGTAGCCCTGCGCCCGCTCGCACCCCAGCGTCCGCAGCATCGCCACCTGCTGAGCCGTCTCCACGCCCTCGGCGGTGGTGCTCAGCCGCAGCCCGGCGGCCAGATCGATCACGGCCTTGACCAGCGTCCGGGACGCGGTGTCGTCCTCGTCCACGGGCATGAACGACTTGTCGATCTTGATGTGGTCGATCGGCAGATCGCGGAGGTACGCCAGGGACGAGTACCCGGTGCCGAAGTCGTCGATCGCCACCCGGACGCCGGCCTCCCGCAGCAGCGTCAGGTGCCCGATCGCCTGCTCGGTGCCCTGCCCCGATGCGACCAGCACACCTTCGGTGATCTCGAGGATGAGCGCCGACGGCGGTAGCTCCGAGGAACGCAGCGCGTCCAGCGCCTGCATCGCGAAGTCGGGTTCGCGCAACTGCCGCGGCGACACGTTGACCGACACCACAGCGCCGGTCCGGCGGTGCCACGACGCCACCGTCCGGCACGCCTCCCGCAGTACCCAGGCGCCGATCGGCACGATCAGCCCGCTGTCCTCGGCCGCCGGGATGAACGCGTCGGGCGCAATCATCCGCTCACCCGGAGGCTGCCACCGGATGAGTGCCTCGACCCCGGTCAGCCGCTCGTCGGCCAGCCGGACCAGCGGCTGGTAGTGCAGCAGAAGCTCACCCCGGCCGAGCGCGCCCCGGAGCCGCTCCACCGTCCGGGCCCGGGCCAGGGTCCGGTCGCTCAGCTCGGGCCGGAACTCAACGACCTGGTCCCGGCCGCCCGCCTTGGCCGCGTGCAGGGACATGTAGGCGTCCCGCAGCACATCCCCGGTGAGCAGTTCGTCGTCGATCCGCCGCAGCCCCGCGCTGACCGAGGCGAACACCTCGCTGCCTTGGATCAGGAACGGCCGGCGCATCGCGGTCACCATGTCGGCGGCTCGCTCCGCCGCACCTGTGGCCGCGGCGACCAGCGCGAACTCGTCGCTGTCGAGCCGGGCCAGCAGATCCTCGGCGCCGCTCAACTGGCCCAGCCGCGCGGCCACCGCGACCAGCAGCTCGTCCCCGGCGGCGTGGCCGAACCGGTCGTTGACGTCCTTGAAGTTGTCGACGTCGAGCACCAGCAGTGCGGCCGGTTGCTCGGCCGCCAGATGCCGGGTGATCCGGTCGTACAGCGGCGCCCGGTTGGGCAGGCCCGTGAGCGGGTCGTGCTCGGCCAGGTGCCGCAACTCGGCCTGAAGCGCCGCTTCGCTGTCGAGGGCGTGCTGCAGCGCCGCCGCTCGCTGGCGGGCCAGCGTGTTGAACTGACGCATCCGGACGACGACCAGGGTCGCGGTGACCGTGGCGGCACTCAGCGGCACGACGATGTCGGGCGTGTCGAGGGTATGCATCCACAGTTCGCGGATCAGGTACAGCAGGCTCAGGCCGGGCGTCGCCACGACCGTGGCGATGTACAGGCCGGCGCCGCTGAACCGTTCGGCGGTGGCCGCATCCCCGGGCTCCGGCACCCGGGCCATCGACGGGTGCAACCCGGCTGCGCCGAGCAGCGCGTTGGCCAGCAGCCAGCCCAGCGTGCTCAGGGTCGGCGGGTCGGCACCGGGGTGATGGACGCCGACGACGAAGTTGGCGGTGTCCGCGACCATCAGGCAGACCGTGGTCATCGCGATCAGGACGAACGACACGGAGGTGGTGCCGCCGATGAGCAGCAGCCGCATGCCCAGGGCGAAGATCGCCATGTCCAGCATCGGGTAGGCGATGACGTGCAGATGCACGTGATCCGGAAGGCGGTTGTCGAAGATGAGGGGGTCGATCAGGAAGATCCACCAGACCACGGCGGCGCCGCTGGTGATGATGGCAGCCTCGGTCAGCCCGGCCGACCACGGGAGTTTCCGGCCCTGCAGCGGCAGGATGAGCAGCGCCAGCCCGAGCACCGGGTAGGTGGTGAAGTACAGCAGGTCGACCGACGGCGCGTACCCCATCACCCCGGCCGCTTGCAGCACGGGCCAGGCGACGTTCGAGACCACGGTGTAGACGACAGCGGCGAGAAGCACATGCCAGCCGGTGCGGTGCCGGGGCCGGTTCAGGCGGATGCCGACGACCAGCCCGAACACCGCGGTGGTGCTGACGATGAGCTCGATGACGCTGACGACGCCCGACCACGGAAGAGCCGGCGCGACGACGACGATCGTCCCGATCACGCACAGGTGCCACAGCCACAGCGGCCGGAGTCGCATCAAGGCACGGTTCACCCACCTGCTCCTTCCCCGCGGCTTTCACGGTGACATGCAGGGGGCAATCGAGGCGGCGGAACCGGACAGACCGGATCAGGCCGGGAGCTGATCCATGGCCTTGAAGATGCGTTTGTCCGATATCGGGTAGGCGGTCCCCAGCGACTGGGCGAAGAAGTTGACCCGCAGCTCCTCGATCATCCAGCGCACCTCGCGCAGCCCGTCGTCCGCCGGTCCGCCGACCGGCAGGTCAGCCCGCAGCTCGCGGTACTCCCGCTCGATCTCGTGGATCTGGGCGGTCAGCTGCCGGTCCCGGGCCAGGTTCTGGCCGAGCCGATCCATCCGGTACGCGATCGCCCGCAGGTACCGGGGCAGGTGATGCAGCTGCCGCCAGCCGGTATCGGTGACGAATCCGGGATGGATGAGGCCCTTGAGCTGCTGCCGGATGTCGGTGTAGGCCCCGACCAGCGCCGGGTCACGGGTGCCGGACAGCCGCTGTTCCACGTCGTACGCCGTGGCCAGGACGGCCTGGACCTCGGCCACCACCCCGGCCACGGCGTCGACCAGATCGGCCCGCACGGTTTCCCGCAGCGTGGTGAACGCGGCCTGGTCCCAGACCGGTCCGCCGGCGTCGGCCACCAACTGGTCCACCGCGGCCCCGGCGCAGTCGTCGAGAAGATCCGCGACCGAGCGGTACGGGTTGGCCCGCGACAGCTCGAGCTTGGCCCGGTTGTCCAGCCGCCCGGACAGGTACCGAGCCGCCGGTGGCAGCGTGAGCAGCAGCAGCTTCCGGGTGCCGCCCCGCATCGCGATCCGCTGTTCGGGCTCGGTCTCGTAGACCCGGATCGCCACGCTGTCGCCCTCGTCGGCCAGCGCCGGGTAGACGGTGACCTGGTAGCCGCCGCGCACCTGGTCGATCTGGCGCGGCAGGGAGCCGAAGTCGATGGTGGTGATGCCGCGGCGCTCGATGTCCCCGGCCGCGGCGGCGATGGTGGCCTGGACGTTCCCGGCCAGGCGGCGGCGCAGCGCGTCCAGGTCACGGCCCTCCCCCACCACGTCGCCGTGCTCGTCCACCACCCGGAAGTTCATCCGCAGATGCGGCGGCAGTTCGTTCGGGCGCCAGTCCGGCGGCGGTACGACCACGCCGGTGAGCCGGCGCAGCTGGTCCCCGACCGCGGCCGGCAGCGGGCCGGACCGCGCCGGGATCCGGGCCAGCACCGCGTCGGCCCAGTCGGGCACCGGCACGAAGCTGGTCCGCACCTGTTTCGGCAGCGCCCGGATCAGCGCCACGATGATGTCCTTGCGCAGCCCGGGCACGTTCCAGCCGAAGTCGTCGGCGTCGAGCTTGTTCAGCAGCGGCAGCGGGACCTGCACGGTGACGCCGTCGTCCGGGGCGCCGGCTCGACCGGTAGGTCAGCGGCAGCCGTACGCCGCCGGCCAGCCACGCGTCCGGGTACGCGCCGGGGTCGACGGCGTCGCGGCCGGCGTTGACCAGCAGCTCGCGGGTGAAGGTGAGCAGGGTCGGATCGTCGTGCCGGGCTTTCTTCCACCAGGCGTCGAAATGCCGGGCGGAGACCACGTCGGCGGGGATGCGGGCGTCGTAGAGGGCGTACACGGTCTCGTCGTCGACCAGGATGTCGCGGCGCCGGGCCCGGTTCTCCACCTCCTCGACCTCGGCCAGCAGCTTGGCGTTCTCGGCGAAGAAGGTGTGATGGGTCTCCCAGTCGCCCTCCACCAGCGCGTGCCGGATGAACAGCTCGCGGGCCAGCGGCGGGTCGATCCGGCCGTACTGGACCCGGCGGCGCGGCACGATCGGCAGGCCGTACAGGGTGACCTTCTCGAAGGCCAGCACGGCGCCCTGCTTGCGGTCCCAGTGCGGCTCGCTGTAGCTGCGTTTGACCAGGTGGGGCGCGAGCTTCTCGGCCCACTCGGGTTCGATCCGGGCGTTCATCCGGCCCCACAGCCGGGTGGTCTCGACCAGTTCGGCCGACATCACCCACCGCGGCTGCTTCTTGAACAGCGCCGAGCCGGGGAAGATGGCGAACTTGGCCCCGCGCGCACCCAGGTACTCGCGCTTCTCGGCGTCCTTGAACCCGATGTGCGACAGCAGCCCGGACAGCAGCGCGGTGTGCACGTGCACGCCGTCCGCCAGCTCCTCGCGGTCCTCGACGACGGTCAGCCCGAGGTTGCGGCCGATCTGCCGCAGCTGCGAGTAGATGTCCTGCCATTCCCGTACGCGCAGGTAGTTGAGGAACTCCGCCCGGCACAGCCGGCGGAACGCGCTGCCGGACAGGTCCCGCTGCTGCTGCCGCAGATAGCGCCACAGATTGAGGAGGGTGAAGAAATCGGATTCCTTGTCGGTGAACCGGCCGTGCTTCTCGTCCGCCTGCTGCTGCTTGTCGTTCGGGCGCTCGCGCGGGTCCTGAATGGACAATGCCGCGGCGATCACCATCACCTCGGCCACGCACTCCTGCTTGTCCGCCTCGACCACCATGCGGCCCAGCCGCGGGTCGACCGGCAGCTGAGCCAGCTGGCGGCCCAGCGGGGTCAGCGCCCGGCCGTCGAGGGCGCCCAGTTCCTCCAGCAGCTTGACGCCGTCGGTGACGTTGCGCCGGTCCGGCGGGTCGATGAACGGGAACCGGGTCAGGTCGCCCAGCCCGAGGTTGGTCATCTGCAGGATGACGCTGGCCAGGTTGGTGCGCAGGATCTCCGGCTCGGTGAACTCCGGCCGGGCGGCGAAGTCCTCATCGGAGTAGAGCCGGATGCAGATGCCGTCCGCCGTCCGCCCGCAGCGGCCCATCCGCTGGTTGGCGCTGGCCTGCGACACCGGCTCGATCGGCAGGCGCTGCACCTTGAGCCGGTTGCTGTAGCGGGAGATGCGCGCGGTGCCGGGGTCGATCACGTACCGGATGCCGGGCACGGTCAGCGACGTCTCGGCGACGTTGGTGGCGAGCACGATCCGGCGGCCGGTGTGCCGCTCGAACACCCGGTGCTGCTCGGCCGCGGACAACCGCCCGTACAACGGGACGACCTCGGTGTTGCGCAGATCGCGGCGGTTGAGCGCGTCGGCCGTGTCGCGGATCTCCCGCTCGCCGGACAGGAACACCAGGATGTCGCCGTCGCGGGGCAGCTCGTCCACGCCGGCGGCGATGCCGTCGATCTGGTCCTGCGGCTCACCGTCGCCCGCGTCCACCTCCAGCGGGCGGTAGCGGAGTTCGACCGGGTACGTACGGCCGGTCACCTCGATCACCGGCGCCGGCTTCCGTCCTGGTCGGCGAAGTGCTCGGCGAACCGCTGGGTCTCGATGGTGGCCGACGTGATGATCAGTTTCAGGTCGGGCCGCCGCGGCAGCAGTTCCTTGACGTACCCGAGGATGAAGTCGATGTTGAGGCTGCGCTCGTGCGCCTCGTCGATGATCAGCGTGTCGTACCGGCGCAGCATCCGGTCGGTCTGGATCTCGGCCAGCAGGATGCCGTCGGTCATCACCTTGATCATGGTCTGGTCGGTGACCTGATCGGTGAACCGGACCTTGTAGCCCACGGTCGCGCCGAGCGACGTGCCCAGCTCCTCCGCGATCCGCTCGGCCACCGTCCGGGCGGCCAGCCGGCGGGGCTGGGTGTGCCCGATCTGGCCGCGCACCCCACGGCCGAGCTCGAGACAGATCTTCGGCAGCTGGGTCGTCTTGCCCGAGCCGGTCTCCCCGGCCACCACGACGACCTGGTGGTCCCGGATCGCGGCCAGCAGGTCGTCGCGCCGGCGGCTGACCGGCAGCTCCTCCGGGTAGGTGATCGGCGGCACCGCGGCCAGCCGCGCCTCGACCTTCTTGCGCGCGCTCTCCACCTCGCCGGCGATGTCGGCCAGCACGGACGCGCGGTGGGTGTCGTCACGGATACGCCGGGAACCCTCGAGCCGCTTCGCGAGGCGGCGCTCGTCGGGCGGGAGGAGGGTGGGCAGGGCGCGGCGGAGCTCGTCAGGCGACACAGACATGGCGCAGCAAGCTTAGAGGCTCGTACGGGCGGCGGCTTGTGATTATCAGCGCCCGCGGAGGCCGTCGATCGCCGTCATCTCCTCGGCGGTCAGGGCGAACCCGTCCACCATGGCATTGCTGGCGATCCGCTCCGGCGTCTTCGACTTCGGGATGACCACGATCTCCCGCTGGATGTGCCAGCGGATCACCACCCGCGCCGGGTCCACGCCGTGCGCGGCGGCGATCCCGGTGAGCACCGGGTCGTGCAGGTTTGTCGTCTTGAACGGCGAGTAGCCCTCGACCACCACGCCGCGTTCCCGGTGCTGGGCCACCAGTTTCGGGTCGTACAGGGCCGGTCCGAACCGGATCTGGTTGACCGCCGGGGTGACGCCGGTCTTCTCCGTGAGCTCGTCGATCTCGTCGACGCCGTAGTTGCTGACCCCGATCGCGCGGACCGCGCCGGCGTCCCGGGCGGCGATGAACTTCTCCCAGATGGCCACGGAGCGCCCTCGCCGCGGCGGCCAGTGGATCAGCCACAGGTCGACCGCGTCCACGCCGAGCGCGGACCGGCTGGCGTCCAGCGTGGCCGCCTCGTGGCCGGCGCGTTCCGGCGGCAGCTTGGTGGTGACGAAAACCTCGTCCGCGCGGTACGCCCGAGTCCTTCAGCGCGCGCCCGACCTCGGCCTCGTTGCCGTACATGGTCGCGGTGTCGAGGTGCCGGTAACCGGCCTCGAGGGCGTCGCGGACCGAGTTGTAGGCCGCGTCGCCCTTGATCTGCCAGGTGCCGAACCCGAGAAGAGGCATTTCGCCGCCACCCGGCAACGCAACCGCGGGGATCGTCATGGGAGGTTCCTTCCGCCGGAGAAGTGCTCGCCCCATACTTGCCCGCTGATTCGCCGTTCAGCCACTGCCCGGCCGCCGAACCGCCGTCGGCGCGGGGTGGGCGGCCGGGCCGGCGGCGGTCAGACTGCCCAGCAGCCGCAACGCGGCCTCGGCCGGCGAGCCGGGCTCCGCCACCAGCATGTGCAGCACCTGGCCGGATTCGCCGCCGGCGTGCCACTGCTCCTCGGCCAGCGTCACCTCGCCGACCAGCGGATGCCGGAAGCGCAGAACCAGCGGCCGGTACCCGCCCGGCGACTCGGCCCACCAGCGGCGGAAGTCGCCGTCGGCCAGGGACAGCTCGCCCACCAGGTCGGCCAGTTCCGGGTCGTACGGGTGGTGACCGGCGTACTCGTGCAGCGCCGCCACCGCCGACCGGGCGGCCGCGCGCCAGTCGCGGTGCAGTTCGCGGGCGGCCGGCACGGTGAACAGGTACCGCAGCAGGTTGTCGTGCAGGTCCGGATAGAAGACCCGCGCCGCCGGGCCGGCCGCGAGCACGTCCAGCCGGTGACCGAGGACCAGCCCGGGCACGTCGGTCAGGGACTGCAGCACCCGGCCCAGCATGGGCCGCAGCTGTTGCCGGCGCATCGGCCGCCGCCGCGATACGGCCGGCCGGACCAGGGCGAACAGAGCGTCGCGGTCGGGCTCGGCCAGTTGCAGGGCCCGGGCCAGCGAATCGAGCACGGCTTCGGGAACGGTCGTGGCCCGGCCGCTCTCCAGCCGCTCGTAGCGGCCGGAGCTGATCCCGGCCAGCTCCGCCACCTCGGATCGGCGCAGGCCCGGCCCCCGCCGGAGTCCCGGCCCGCCGGCCAGGCCGGCTTCCTCGGGCGTGATCCGGGCCCGGCAGGCGCGGAGGAAGTCCCGGAGGTCCGGATCGAGGTGGTTGGTCATCGGCCGGTCAGGCGTGGGGGTGACGGCCGGGCACCGGGGACTGCAGGCGCGCGGCTGACGCCTCCCGGGCGGACGGCCCGGACGGGGGCAGGGCCGGCGCGCCGGGCAGCACCGACCGGATGACCGCGTCGCGCTCGGCCAGCGCCCGCTCCAGCGCCGCCCGGCCGGCCGCCTCCGGGTCGGGTTGCTCCGGTTCCGCGGAACCGGGATCGGCGCCGAGATCGAGACCCAGGTCGGGAACATGGTACGGAGCGGGCATGGTGACCTCCTGGGGTGCGGGCGCGGCGGCGGGCGGCGCGGCCACGCCGGTGCCCGCCAGCGGCAGGGTGAAGTGGAAGCGGGTACCGCCACCGGGGTTGTCGGCGGCGCCGATCACGCCGCCGTGGCGTTCCACCACCCGGCGGCAGATGGCCAGGCCGAGCCCGGTGCCGGCGTAGTCGGCCACGGTGCGGGCCCGGTGGAACGACTCGAAGATCTCCGGCTTGTCGTCGTCGGGAATGCCGATGCCCCGGTCGGCGATCTCGATCCGGGTCCAGCCCGGAATCTCCCCGCCGTCCGACGGGCCGGCCGCCGGCACGGCGGTGACGTCGATGCGGGCCACCCGGCCCGGCTGGACGTATTTGAGAGCGTTGCCGATCAGGTTGTCGAAAACGTGCCGCAGCATCGCCGGGTCCGCGTCGACCTCGGGCAGTTCGCCGACGTAGATCTCGGGCCGCGGGCCGTCCGACGCGCGCAGGTGCCCGATCCGGCCGGCGATCACGTCGTCGACCAGTGGGCCCAGCGGCACCACGCGGACCTGCAACGGCGCGTCGCGGGAGGTGGTGTAGGCCAGCAGCGTGTCGATCAGCGCGGCCATCCGGTCGACGCCCAGCGCGATCCGCCGCAGTCCGGCCCGGGCCGCGGCGACCTCCGGCGAGTCCGGAGCGTCGGCGAGGTCGTCGCCGGCCGTCTCGCAGTGCCCGCGGATGACGGCCAGGGGCGCCTTGAGGTCGTGCGCCACGACTCCGGCGAAGACGGCGAGTTCCTGCTCGTACCGGCGCAGTTCGGTGATGTCGTGGAAGACCGCGACCGCGCCGTGCTGGCCGGCGCTCGGGTCCAGCGGCCGCCCGTCCACGCTCATCAGCAGGCCTTCCGGCCGGCCGGCGTTGCGGACGAGCATCTCGACGCCGTCGCAGGACTCGCCCCGCAGGGCCCGGATCAGCGGCATCTCGGCGATCGGGAACGGGGTGTGCCCGTCGGGCCGGAACAGGCCGTAGTGCGCCTGCCACCCGGCCGGGCCGCCGACATCGTTGCCCACCCCGAGCAGCGCCTTGGCCGCCGGATTGTGCAGCAGGAACGCGCCACTGGAGTCGACCACCGCGACGCCGTCGCCGATGCTGGCCATGATGGCCCCGAGCAGGCCGGCCTGGCGGCGGCTGGCCGCCTCGGCCGTACGCAGTTCCGCCGTCGCCAGCCGCACCTGGTGGCGCGCGGAGGACCGGCCGGTGGCGAGCACGTGCACCAGCCCGGCGAGCAGCACGGTGAGCGCGACCCCGCCGAGCAGAACGGTCAGCGGCAGGACGCTGCGGGCGCCGGGCAGGTGGGCGGAGTCCGCCGCGGTCTGCAGGATCCACGTCCGGTTCGCGACCGTGACGACGGTCTCGCGGTGCAGGGTCGGCCGGCCCGGCGCCCGGACGGTGGCCACCTGGACCCGCCGCCCGTCGCTACCGACGGCCAGCAGCTGCCCGTCGAGCTGGTTCTGACCGGCCGCGCCGAGCACGGCGCCGAGGAAGTCCTGGCCGTGCAGGCCGAGCACGATCCAGCCGCGGAAACGCCCGCCGCCGGCGTGCGAACCGGCGCGGCGAGCACGAACGACAGCTGCCGGGCCAGGCCGGGCAGGAGCGCGGTCACGCAGCAGCACGTACGTGTCGGAGACGGACGGCCCGCCACTGCGGCGGGCCGCGCGCAGCGCCGCCGACCCCTCCGGCGAGGCGGCCACATCCAGGCCGGTGACCGGCAGGGCGGTGCGGTCGAGCGTCCGGGCGAAGATCGAGTAGAAGTGCTCCGTCGGGTCCCCTGCGGGGTGCAGGGTCAGGCCGGACGCGCCCCGGGCGCGCCAGTACGCCTGCGTCGCAGCGTCGGCCCCGCGCGGGCTCGGCGTCACGAACGCGACCGAGGTGGCGCCGGGCAGGCCGCCCCCGTCCATCGGCCGGGTGGCGGCGTCGAAGGCCGTACCGGTGAAATCCTCATTGGCGCCGACGCCCGGCGGCGACCGCCTGCAGCAGGGTCAGGTAACGGCTGGTCTCGGCGGTGACCAGGGCCAGGACCACCGCAGTCCGCTGGTCCATCACCCGGGCCGCGTCCTGGCGCTGACCGGCGCGCAGTCCGCCGACGTGAGCAGGGTGACCGTCACGCCGATGACCAGCACGCAGGCGGCCAGCAGAGGGCCGACGAAACGGCCCCGGCGGCGCTCCGCCGGGGCCCGCGGAGCAGCCCCTCGTGTCACTGAATGCGAGCATAAGACGCAAATCACCCCCGTCGGCGGGGTTTCGGCCGACGAGGGTGAGAACGACTCACTTCCAGATGTCGTACTGGTACAGGTTGTTGGCGGCCATGATCCCGGTGACCTTGGTGTAGTAGTTCGGGTCGGTGGCGTACCCGGCCTTCCACACGTTCCAGATGAACTTGTTCGCGTCCCGGGTGTAGGTGAAGGCCGGCTTGTAGCGGCTGTTCGTCGTCAGGAAGCTGCCGTGGTCGCGGAACGAGTTGGTCATCGAGGTGTACGTCCGGAACGTGGCCGAGGTGGCGAAGCACTTACCCGCCGCGGTGCACTCCTGGGTCGTGTACACGTGGCAGCCGCTGGCCAGGGTGCCGTAGTTGCCGTTGAAGCACTTGATGCCGAAGTAGTTGCGGTCGGCCGCGGACAGGCTGCTGCGTCCCCAGCCGGACTCGAGGATCGCCTGGGCGATGGTGACCGACGCCGGGACGCCGTACTGGCGCCAGCCGATGCTGCGCGCCCGGGACCGCGGCGGCGATGAACTGTGCCGGGGTCAGCGCGACGTGACGTGGTCGGCGTGGTCGAGCCCCGGCGCACAGCGTGCAGCGTCGCGCGTGACCACGTACGCGTGGGACACGTACTGGCCCTTGTCGGTCCGGTCCCACTGGCTGGTGGTGCGCACGGTGCCGCTGACGGTGGTGCCGTCGACGCCGCAGACCAGGTTCACCGTGGCTCCGGAGGCCAGCGCGGACGCCACCGCGGACGCCGTCGACGGGCCGGTCCGCAGGTTGACGCTGCCGTCGGCGCTGCGGACGGTGCCCACGACTGGCCCTGCTCGTGCTGACCGGAGCCGGCTTCGCCTTGACCGGGACCGCCTGCGGCGACAGCGCGACGCAGCGCGGAATGGCCCGGCCGGTCCGGACGTACGCGTGGGACAGGTAGTGCCCGGTGCTCAGCCGGTCCCAGAGGGTGGTGGTCCGGACGGACCCGCGCACGCTGGTGCCGGCGACGACGCACTGCACGGTGATGCGCTGGCCGTTCGACACGGAACCGACGATGCGGGCGGCCAGGGCGGGCGCGGAGCGCACCTTGAGGGTGCCGCGTCACCGTGACGGTGGCCGAGACCCCGGCGGCATTGGCGGCGGCCGGCGCGGTGACCAGTCCGGCGCCGATCGCCGCCACCAGCAGCGGGGCGGCAAGCATTCGGCGGGTGCGGAGCAGCATGGAGAAGGTCCCCTTCCGTGGTCGGCTTCTCCACGAAGGTCGGGGCCGGCCGTTGCGGGACGAGGGAGCGGGCGGGTGCAGCTGCGTTGCACCCGCCCGGCGCGAGTGCGCCCGGGACGCAAGGGGCCTATGATCCGGGCCGCACGTACGGTTGAGGGACGATGCGATCGGGAAAGACGCGTCCCACCGCTCGGCGAGAGGACTGCCCGATGACCGCCCTGGCATCACGCCCGACGGCGCCCGTCCGCCACCGTGGCGCCGGCCACGTCGCGCTGCCGTTGCTGGCCGCCGTGCTGGCCGCCGGCGGAGTGTCGGCGATCTACCGGGTGTTCATCCGGACCATCACCGGCCAGGCCGATCGACACCGCCGCGCTCAACGGGGCCGAGGTGCACCACCCCAAGCTGGTCGAGGTGCTGAGCCGGACGCTGAACGGCACCACGCTGGTCAGCCTGGTGCTGGCGTGCCTGATGGCGGCCGTGATCGGCATGATCCGGCGGCGGCTCGACCTGGCCATCGCCGCCGCCGTGCTGGTGGCTCGGGGCCAACCTCACCAGTCAGCTGCTCAAGACGCACCTGGTCCGGCCGAACCTGGACGGTTTCCCGGCGCCCAACTCGTTCCCCAGCGGCCATACCACGGCCGCCGCCTCGGTGGCGTTCGCTCTGGTGCTGGCCCTGCCGCACGCCCTGCGGGGGATGGTCGCGCTGATCGGCGCGGCCTACGTCGCGGTGATCGCGGTGGCCACCGTCTGGGCCGAGTGGCACCGGCCGAGCGACACCGTCGCCGGTCTGCTGGTGGTGCTGGCCTGGGGCGGCCTGGTGTCGACGGTGCTGCGGGCGACGCGGCTGCGCCGGCCGGGACCGGTGGGCCGGCCCACCCGGCTCACCACCATGCTGCTCGGCGCGGTCCTCGCCGTGTCCGGGCTGGCCGGCCTGCTCGGGCTGGCCGTGGTGACGTTCACCGAACGGGCGTCACCGCACCTGTTCTCCGGCCGCGGCGCGTTCCTCACCGGGATCGCCTGCATCACCGCGGCCGTGGCCGGGACTTTTCTGATCTGGGTCCGGCTCGCCGCCGGCGATCTGCCGGCGACGGAAGCCGGTCCCGACGAGGCTTGAGGAGGCCGTTGTGACCCTTCCCTCCGACAACACCGCACCCTCGACCGTGCCGCCCGGGCCGACCGGGGCCGCACCGGCCCTTCCGCCGCAGACCCCGGCGGGGGCTCCCACCGCCGGGCCGACTCTGTCCGTCGCCGCCTACCCCGACTACGCGTCCGCCCAGCGGGCCGTCGACTACCTGTCCGACAACAAGTTCCCGGTCGAGCGCACCTCGATCGTGGGCACCGACCTGCGCCTGGTCGAGAACGTGCTCGGCCGGCTCACCGTGGCCCGGGCGGCGCTCGCCGGCGCGGCCAGCGGCGCCTGGTTCGGACTGTTCATCGGGCTGCTGCTCGGCATCTTCATCAACCACGTCAACTGGTTCGGCGTGATCATCGCGACGCTGCTGATCGGCGCCGCATGGGGTGCCATCTTCGGCGCCATCGCCCAGGCGGCCACCGGCGGCCGGCGGGACTTCTCGTCGCGCAGCTCGCTGCAGGCCTCGCAGTACGCGGTGGTGGCCGACGCCGAGGTCGCGGCGGAGGCCCAGGCGCTGCTCACCCGGCTGAACTGGAGCGACAGCGGCGCCAGCTGACGTCATACGGAAGCCCCGGTCCGCTCGCGGTCCGGGGCTTCCGTGTGCCCAGTCTCAGGAGTGCCCGGTCTCAGAAGTCGGCGGCGAGCTGCCCGCGGAGCTTGGTGAGGGCCCGGGTGAGCAGCCGGGAGACGTGCATCTGGGAGATGCCGATCTGGTCGGCGATCTGCGACTGGGTGAGGTTGCCGTAGAAGCGCAGGGTGAGGATCTTCTGTTCGCGTTCGTCGAGCGAGGCCAGGGCGGGGCCGAGGGCGACGCGGGTTTCGGCGAGTTCGTATTCGTGGTCGTGCCGCCGAGGGTGTCGCCGAGTTCGGTGGAGCCGTCGGCGCTGATCGGGGTGGACAGGCTGGTGGCGTTGTAGGCGCGGGCGCCTTCGAGGCCTTCCAGGACGTCTTCCTCGGTGACGCCGAGGTGCACGGCGATGTCGGCGACGGTCGGGGACCGGCCGAGGGTGTGGGTGAGGGTGGCGTTGGCCTCGGTGATCGACAGGCGTAGTTCCTGCAGTCGGCGGGGTACGCGGACGGACCAGGTGCGGTCGCGGAAGTGGCGTTTGATCTCGCCGATGATGGTGGGGATGGCGTAGCCGGCGAAGTCGACGCCGCGGTCGGGGTCGAATTTGTCGACGGCTTTGATCAGGCCGACGGTGGCGGTCTGGATGAGGTCGTCGGTGGGTTCGCCGCGGCCGGAGTAGCGGTGGGCGAGGTGGCGGGCCAGGGGCAGCCAGGCTTCGATCGCCCGGTCCCGCAGCGAGGCGCGGGAGGGGTGCCCGGCCGGCATCGTGGCCATCGCCGTGAGCAGGTCGGTGGCGCTGGAGTCGTGGTCCGCCGATGTCCCGGCGAACGCGAGGGTCATGGTCATGTGGAGGGTCCTCCCAGGTTCGGGCAGAGAGCCGTGCCCGTACGCGGCGACCGTTTCGTTGGCTTCCACGCTAGCTGAGGGGACGAGCGTTGACCAGCCGAAAGTACGAGTGTCATCCCCCACCCTTGATCACATCACCCGCGCGGCGTAGCCGGCCAGCCACTGAGCGAAACCGTCCGGCGGCAGCGGGCGGGACAGCCAGTACCCCTGGATCGCGTCGCAGCCCTCCTGGGCCAGGTAGGCGTTGGTCTCCGCGTCCTCCACCCCCTCGGCCACCACCTCGAGGTCGAGCGCGTGACCGAGCTGCACGGCCGAGCGGACCACGGCCCGGTCCCGGTGATCGGTGGCGCTGCCCTGCACGAACGACTTGTCGATCTTCACCTCGTGGATGGGCAGCTCGCGCAGCCGGCCCAGCGACGAGTAGCCCGGTCCCGAAGTCGTCGATCGACAGTTTCAGGCCGAGCGCGTGCAGCCGCTCGAGGATGACCCGACTGCCGGCCGGGTCGGCCAGGATGGCACCCTCGGTGATCTCCAGCGTGAGCGCGTTCGGCGGCGTGCCGGTCTGGGCCAGCAGCCGGGCCACGATCTCCGGCAGCTCACCGTCGAGCAGGACGTTCGGCGACACGTTGACCGCCACGTGCAGGTCGTGCCCGGCCCGGGCCCAGGCGGCGCGCCGGCGCAGCGACACCTCCAGCACGTGCAGGGTGAGCGGGCGGATCAGGCCACTGTGCTCGGCCAGCGGAATGAACTCGTCCGGCGGGACGGGTCCCCGCTCCGGGTGGTGCCAGCGGGCCAGGGCCTCGGCGCCCGTCACCCGCCCGGTCCGCGGGTCGGCCTTGGGCTGGAACATCACGGTCAGATCCCGGCGTTCGACCGCGTCGCGGAGGTCGGCGATCAGGGCCAGCCGCTCGGGGCTGTGCACGTCGACCGAGGGGTCGTAGAGCCGGACGCCGGAACGGTGGTCCTTGGCCGCGTACATGGCCACGTCGGCGTGCCGGATCAGCGTCTCGCCGTCGTCGCCGTGCCGCCGGGCCAGCGCCACGCCGATGCTGGCCCGGGCGGTCAGGGTGATCGGGCCGACCCGGATGCCGCGCTCGATCACCGTGCCCAGATCCGTGGCCGCCGCCACCGCCGCCGGGGCGCCCCCGGTCAGCGGGAGGAAGACCGCGTACTCGTCCCCGCCCATCCGGGCGACCACGCCGGTGCCGCCGAGATGCTCGGCCAGCCGGCCGCCGACCTCGCGCAGCAGCGCGTCGCCGGTCTCGTGGCCGAGCGCGTCGTTGATCTCCTTGAACCGGTCGAGGTCGAGCAGCATCACCGCGACCTCGGTCCCGGCGGGCAGCGCCTCGTCCAGGAGCTGCTGGAAGTAGCGCCGGTTGGGCAGGCCGGTGAGGGTGTCGTGCAGCGACTGGTGCTGTTTGGCCGCGGCCTCGCGGCGGAGCCGGTCGACCAGCTCGGCCCGTCCCAGCGCGGCCGCGGCGTGGTTGGCCAGCGCTTCGAACAGCTTCAGCCGGGCCGGGGTGAACGGACCGGCGTCGGGCAGGCTCGCGTGGACCGCCAGCACCGCGGTCCGGTCGGCGCCGAGCTGGACCGGTACGGCCATCCCGTCGCCCGACGGGTCCAGCGCCGGCTGCCCGAGCCGGACCGGCTGCAGCCACGCGTCGGCGGCGGCCCAGCCGACCTCGGTGGTGACCGTGTCCGACTGTCCCTGCAGGCGGATCCGCCGCAGCCGCCCGTCGCCGTCGTCGGTGGCCAGTTCGGCCACGCCCGCGCGCAGGGTGTCCCGCACCCGGTCGAGCACCACCGGGATCAGGTCGCCCAGTTCCCGGGCGCGGTCCAGGGCGCGGGTGAACGCGTACAGCTGCTCCACCTCGGCGTTGCCGTTACCCAGCGCGACGTACGCCCGGTAGGCCGCGAACAGCACCACCGCGACCAGGCCGACCAGCGCCAGCGACCACGGTGAGCGGACCGCCGCCGAGTAGCCGACCAGCGCGATGGTGGTGGTCACCACCACCATCCAGGAGCTGCGCAGCGCCGCCGGCAACCGGCGCCACTCCCCCGGGTCGTCGTGGATCGCGATCACCGCGGTCAGCAGCACCGCCGCCACCACGTCGGAGCAGAGCACGGCGGCATAGGTGGCCAGCCACTCACGCGGGCTCAGCCCCTCCGCGGTGGAGCCCGGCGAGTTCGGCGCGATGGCTTGGAACACCATCACCGCAACGGCGCCCTGGGCGGCCAGCAGCGCCACGTTGAAGGCGAGCTTGGCGCCGCGCTGCCGGCGGAGCGCGAAGAGCCCCAGCGCCCCCGCGCCGGCCCGGAGCACGATCACCGCGAACGGGGTGACCGCGAGCAGGCCGAGCACCATCGGGAACTCGCTGAGGCTGATCGCGTGGGCACTGCGGCGGACCCGGACGTACACCGCGAAGCCCTCGGTGAGGGTGAACAGCGCGGACAGAACGGCCACCCACCAGACCCCGCCGGGCAACTCCGGCGGGGCCAACGCGTCGCCGGAGTAGGTCAGGGCCACGGCCGCGGAGGCCAGGCCGGTGGCACCGGTGAGCACGCCCACCCGTACCGCCGGCCGGGTCCACCACGGCGGCGGCGCCGGTGGGCCGGTTACCGCCACGGATCTCCGGTCCAGCCGGCCCCGGCCCAGCTGCGACCACTCCAGGTCCGGCCGGACCAGGTGCTGCCGGCCCAGCTGCGGCCGGTCCACACCGCGGACGCCCAGCTCCGCCCGGTCCACGTCGTGCCGGACCAGGTCGGCCCGGTCCAGGTGACGTTGGTCCAGGCCTGGTCACCGCTCAGGGGGCGCCGAACGCGCTGCCGGTCCACACCGTGCCGTTGAACGTCCCGTTCCGCCAACTGGTCTGCGACCGGGAGGCGAGTGACCAGGCGACCGCGTTCCAGGGCTGGCCGAAGATGTCCTTCTCGCCGGTCAGCACGGCTCCCGAGGTGGAGTCGTAGACGTGCGCGCTGCCGCGGGACTTCTCCAGCGAGCCCAGGCCGGTGGAGGCCAGGTTGAGCTGCTTGAAGGTGAGCGGCGTCCGGGTCCGGGCGGCCTGGGCGATGTCGATCTGACCGCTGCCGGCGGCGATGTCGGTGGTGGCGACCGGGTCGGCCGTCGCCATCAGCAGGTTCTTCACCTGGTCCGGGGTGAGGGTGGGGCGTTGCTGCAGCAACAGGGCGACGCTGCCCGAGACCATCGCGGTCGCCTGCGACGTGCCGCTGCCGCGGAAGAAGCGCTGGGCCGGGTCGGCGGTGGTGCTCAGGCGGGCGGCCGGGTAGGTGGTGTCGATGTACGACCCGGGGTCGCGCAGCGACACGATCGAGCGGCCGGGGGCGAGCAGGTCCGGGTGCCGCAGGAGGTTGCCACGGTTGGTGAAGTCGGCGACGGTGTCGTCGGCCCGGCTGTCGGTGCCCATCGAATCGGCCGCGCCGACCGCGATCACGTCCGGGTTGACCGCCGGCATGGTCAGGCTGGTCGCCGACAGGCCGTCGTTGCCGGCCGCGACCACGACCACGATGCCCTTGTTCCAGGCCTGCTCGACCGCGAAGGACAGCGGGTCGAGGTCGGCCGCCTGCACCGAGTCGGTGCCGAAGGACAGGTTCAGCACGCGGATGTTCAGGCCCGTGTCGTTGCGGTGCGCGACCACCCAGTCGATGGCGGCGATCACCTGGGAGACGTCGGTGGCGCCGTCCGACGCGGCGACCTTGAGGCTGATCAGGTGGGCACCCGGGGCGACGCCGTCGAAACGCGCGCCGCCGGTGACCGTCGCGGGGTCGTGCCCGGCGATGATGCCGGCCATGTGCGTGCCGTGGCCGTACGTGTCCAGGTCCCGGAGGTTCGGCGACTGCGACTCGAAGGACAGGTCGGGACCGTAGATGACCTTGCCCGGCTCACTCAACCCGGCCACCGGCGCGACGCCGGAGTCGATCAACGCCACGCCGATGCCGGCGCCGGTGAGGTTCGCGCCCGACGGCCCGGCGGCGACATCCGGGTCGTTGCCGGCCGCCTGGTCGCCACCCGCGGCCCGGATGACGGGCGCGAGCAGGGTGGCGCCGACCTGGTTGGCCCAGCCGGCACCGGGAAGTGGCGGCGGGAGTGGTACCGCGGGAGGCAGTGATGCCGCTGCGGCCGGTGCGCTCATCGCCAGCGCTGCTGCGGACATCAGACCGGCCATGCCGGTCGCCACGATGGCTCGGTACGGGAACCCCGGCATGGACCCTCCTTCGGCGGTGCGGCCCGCGGCCCGGGGGTGGGCCACGGCAGTCACCGGATCACGACAGCCTTTTCGGCCCGGGTGCCGCGAACTTGATCTAAATCGGTGAGGTGAGCACCACGTTTCCGCGTGCCGGGCCGGAGTCGGCCGGCCGCGGCGCATCGCCGTCGCCCACATGTACATCGGCCGGGACGGTTCGATGTCGTAGCCGCGTGGTACTAAGCACAGGCAGCGTTGCGATCGGAGAGGGACCTGTGATGACCATCCTCGGCATCGACATCGGCGGCTCGGGCGTGAAAGGGGCGCCGGTCGACGTGGAGCGCGGCGAGTTCCTCGCCGAGCGCTACCGTGTGCCCACCCCCCAGCCGGCCGACGTGACCAGCGTCATCAGCGCCGCGGCGGAGGTGGCGGGCCAGTTCGGCGACTACGAGCGCGTCGGCGTCACGTTCCCCGGTGTGGTTGTCGACGGGGTGGTGCGTACGGCCGCGAACATGGACAAGTCATGGATCGACGCGCCGGCGGCGCAGTTGTTCGCCGAGCGCCTGGGCAAGCCGGTGACGGTGCTCAACGACGCCGACGCGGCCGGCGTGGCCGAGGTCGCGCACGGCGCCGGCAAGGACCAGCGCGGGCTGATCATGATGCTGACCTTCGGCACCGGCATCGGCAGCGCGTTGTTCCTGGACGGCGAGCTGATCCCGAACACCGAGTTCGGGCACCTCGAGCTCAACGGCAAGGACGCCGAGCTGCGCGCCTCCGACCGGGTTCGCGAGCAGGAGGACATGAGCTGGGAGAAGTGGGCCGGCCGGGTCGAGGAGTACCTCAAGCACGTCGAGGCGCTGCTGTCCCCGCGGCTGTTCGTCATCGGCGGCGGCGTCAGCAAGAAGTCGGACAAGTTCTTCCCGTTGATCGACCTGCGGACCCCGATGGTCGCGGCCACCCTGCTGAACAATGCCGGCATCATCGGGGCGGCCACGATCGCGGCCCAGGCGGTGCCGACGCCGTCAGTGACCACTCCCGTCACCGCCTGAGCAGCGCGACCGTGCCCCGGCACCATCGGCCGAGCGGGTAGCCGCTAGCCGAGCAGATAGAGCAGATCGTCGCGGTGCATCGAGGCGATGGGCTCGAGCAGGTCGGGGTGCCGCAGCAGCACCGACGCCGCCCGGTCCCGCTCGTCCGGTGCGGTCAGCCGCCGGAACTGCGCCGGCAACCCGTCGCTGCGGCGGCGGGCGTACGGCAGCGGCCGGTTGTCGGCGGGCGGCGGCGCCGGGGCGGCCGCGGCCACCGCCTTGACCGCCCGGACGGCCAGCATCGGGTCGGCCAGCAGGCACGCGGCCCAGCTGACCACCACCTCGTCGACCCAGGTGCGCCAGCCCTCGTCGTCGGCGTCCTCGTCGTCGGGTTCGCTGCCGACACGCCAGTCGAGCACGGCCGAGCCGCCCGGACCGGCCAGTGCGACCAGCGCCGCGTCGATCACGGTCGGGTAGCGCAGCAGCGCGGCCACCGTCACCGCCTGGCGCGCCTGCAGCTCGGCGCACGTGTGCGCATCGGTTCCGGGCCCGGCCGGCGGGTACGCGCGGGCCAGCCAGTGCGTGCTGGCGGCGATCACGGGGGACAGCTCGGTCGACGGTCCTGGCATGCCCCTTCCGGGTCGGTTGCGGCAGCCGCCGCTTGAGTAAGGTCGCCCCGATGGCACCCCACGGCAACCGACGGGCAACGGTGGTCACCCGCACGACCTACGGGACGGTGACGCTGCGACCCGACCCGGCCCGCGCGCGGGGCTGGGAACTGCTGGTGGACGGCGTGGCCCAGTCGTACGTCGATCTCGGCCATCCCACGCACCTGGACTTCGACTACATGCGCCGGCTGGCCACCGTGCTGCGCCGGTGCGCGCCCGCGGGCCGGCCGCTGACGGTGTTGCACCTGGGCGGCGGCGGGATGACGCTGCCGCGGCTGGTGTCGGCGACCCGGCCGGGTTCGGCGCAGACCGTGGTGGAACGCGACGGCGAGCTGGCCGAGCTGGTGACCCGCCTGCTGCCGCTGCCCGAACCGGTGCCCGTGGTCGTCGGCGACGCCCGTACGGTCCTTCAGGAGCAACCCACGGGGACGTACGACCTGATCGTGTGCGACGTGTTCGACGGCGCCCGGATGCCGGCCAGTGTCGCCTCGGCCGGATTCGCCGCGGCCGCCGCCCGGGCGCTGAAGCCGCACGGCACGCTGGCCGTGAACCTGACCGACATGCCGCCCCTGGCGTGGTCCCGGGTGCAGGTGGCCACGCTGTGGACGGCCTTCGCCGACGTGGCCCTGATCGCCGGCGGCCGCGATGTTCCGCGGCCGCCGAGCCGGGAACGTCGTCCTGGCCGCCGGATCCACTCTGCCGGTGAAGGCGCTCGCCCTCGACGCCGCCCGTGATCCGGTGCCGGGCCGGGTGTTGCACGGAGCCGAATTACGGGCATTCATCGCCGGTTCGCAGGCGCGCCTGGATGCGCCCGCCTGACCGCTCTCCGGTACGTTGAAGGCGTCGGCGGCCACCGCGTTTGCGGGTGTTCCGGTCCGGAGAAGTTCCGGTTGACGGCGACCACGTCGTCCGGTCGCCCGGTCCGCACGCGCCCTTCTGACTACGGTGGAGATCATGACCGGTCGCTTTCCCATCGAAGACGTGACGCCATCGGTGTCCTGTGGCCGCTACCCCGCGAAAGCGGTGGTCGGTGAGCTCGTGCCGAGTCTCGGCGCGCGTCCTATCGCGAAGGGCACGACGCGCTCGGCGTGAACGTGGTATGGCAGGGCCCGCACGGCGAGGCGGAGCCGTTCACCCGCATGCGCCCGGCGACGCCGGGCCTGGACCAGTGGCACGGGGTGATCCGGCCGGACGGGTCGGCCGCTGGACGTTCACCGTGGAGGCGTTCGGACGACCCGTACCAGACCTGGCGCAACGCCGTGGTCAAGAAGATCGGCGCCGGGCAGGGCGCCGAGGACCTGGCCAACGACCTCGCCCGGGGCGCCGAGGTGCTCGACCTGGCCGCCAAGATCGTGCCCGCAGGCGGACGCAGGAACAGGTTCGCGAGGCCGCCGTCCGCGCTCCGCGACGAGCAGCGCGTCGCTGTTCGACCGGGTCTCCCCCGCGCTCGACCTCGAGCGACCTGCTCTGGGACCACCCGGTGCGCGCACCTGGTGACCACGACCCGGTCGTACGTGATCTGGGTCGACCGCCAGCGCGCGCTGTTCTCCGCGTGGTACGAGTTCTTCCCGCGCTCCGAGGGCGCCGAGGTCGGGCCCGGACGCGACGCCGATCCGAGCACGGCACGTTCGCCACCGCGCGCCGAGCGGCTGCCCGGCCGTGGCCGCGATGGGCTTCGACGTGCTCTACCTGCCGCCGATCCACCCGATCGGCCGGATCAACCGCAAGGGCCGCAACAACACCCTGGTGGCCCGCCCGGAGGACGTCGGCTCGCCGTGGGCGATCGGCTCCGACGAGGGCGGCCACGACGCGATCCACCCGGAACTGGGCACCCTGCGAGGACTTCCGGGCGTTCGTCGCGGCGGCCCGCGACCACGGCCTCGAGGTCGCGATGGACCTGGCGCTGCAGGCCGCGCCCGACCACCCGTGGGTCACCGAGCACCCGGAGTGGTTCACCACCCGGCCCGACGGCACGATCGCGTACGCCGAGAACCCGCCGAAGAAGTACCAGGACATCTATCCGCTGAACTTCGACAACGATCCCGAAGGGCCTGCGCGAGGAGGTCCTGCGGATCGTCATCCACTGGGTCGACCAGGGGATCAAGGTCTTCCGGGTGGACAACCCGCACACCAAGACGCTGAATTTCTGGCAGTGGCTGATCGGCCGGGTCAAGGACGTACGACCCGGACGTGCTGTTCCTGGCCGAGGCGTTCACCCGGCCGGCCATGATGGCACGGGCTGGGCAAGGTCGGCTTCACCCAGTCGTACACGTACTTCACCTGGCGCACGACGGCGCAGGAGATGCGCGAGTACATGCGAACAGCTGGTCGGCTCGATCGACTGGATGCGGCCCAACTTCTGGCCGAACACCCCGGACATCCTGCACGAGTCGCTGCAGCACGGCGGCCCGCCGATGTTCAAGATCCGCGCGGTGCTGGCCGCCATGCTCGTCCCCGTCGCTGGGGCATGTACTCCGGGTACGAGCTGTTCGAGCACGTCGCCCGGCCCGGGCGCCGAGGAGTACATCGACAACGAGAAGTTCGAGCTGCAAGCCGCGCGACTGGGCCGGCGCGAGCAGGCCGGGCCGGTCCCTGGCGCCGTACATCACCCGGCTCAACGCCGATCCGCCAGGACAACCCGGCGCTGCACTGGCTGCGGAATCTGCGATTCCACGACATCGACAACGCGGCTCTGCTGTGCTGGTCGAAGCGGGATCCCGGGACACCGGCAACACGGTTCTGGTGATCTGCTCGTTCGACTCGGCGAACGTGCAGTGGGGTAACACCGTGCTCGACATGCCGGCACTGGGCATGGACTGGCACGAGCGGTTCACCGTGACCGACCAGATCACCGGGGCGTCGTACGAGTGGGGCCAGCACAACGCGGTCCGGATCGACCCGTACGTCGAACCGGCGCACATCTTCGTCGTGCATCCGCGCGACTGATCGGCACTCTGCCGCGGGTGGGGTAGGTGAGGAGCCTCGATGGACCTGACGAACGATGGTGATCCGACGGTCGAGCACGATCCCGACCGGAGGGCAGCCACGTCGCAGGACGGCGTGGTCGAGCACCCCACCGCCGAGCGACTTCGCAGCATGCCCGGTCGCTGCCCGCGGACCGGACCTGGTTCCAGCAGCGCGGTCTTCTACGAGGTGCTGGTCCGCGCGTTCTACGACTCCAGCTCGGACGGCTCGGGCGACCTGCGCGGCCTGATCGAGCGCCTCGACTACCTGCAGTGGCTGGGCGTCGACTGCCTCTGGCTGCCGCCGTTCTACGACTCGCCGCTGCGCGACGGCGGGTACGACATCCGCGACTTCTACCAGGTGCTGCCCGAGTTCGGCACGGTCGAGGACTTCGTGGCGCTGCTCGACGCGGCCCACAAGCGCGGCATCCGGGTGATCACCGACCTGGTCATGAACCACACCTCGGACCAGCACCCGTGGTTCCAGGAGTCGCGGCGCGACCCCGACGGGCCCGTACGGCGACTACTACGTCTGGAGCGACACCAGCGAGAAGTACGCGGACGCCCGGGTGATCTTCGTGGACACCGAGGAGTCGAACTGGACGTTCGACCCGGTGCGCCGGCAGTTCTTCTGGCACCGGTTCTTCTCCCACCAGCCCGACCTGAACTACGACAACCCGGCCGTGCAGCGAGGCGATGCTCGACGTCCTGCGGTTCTGGCTCGACCTGGGCATCGACGGCTTCCGGCTGGACGCGGTGCCGTACCTGTTCGAGCGGCGAGGGCACCAACTGCGAGAACCTGCCCGAGACGCACGCGTTCCTCAAGCACTGCCGCAAGGTGATCGACGACGAGTTCCCCGGCCGGGTGCTGCTCGCCGAGGCGAACCAGTGGCCGGCCGACGTGGTCGAGTACTTCGGCGACCCGAGCACCGGCGGCGACGAGTGCCACATGGCGTTCCACTTCCCGCTGATGCCGCGGCATCTTCATGGCGGTACGGCGGGAGTCGCGCTTCCCGATCTCGGAGATCCTGGCGCAGACGCCGGCCATCCCGGACGAACTGCCAGTGGGGCATCTTCCTGCGCAACCACGACGAGCTGACCCTCGAGATGGTCACCGACGAAGAGCGCGACTACATGTACGCGCGAGTACGCCAAGGACCCGCGGATGAAGGCCAACGTCGGCATCCGCCGGCGGCTGGCGCCGCTGCTGGAGAACGACCGCAACCAGATCGAGCTGTTCACCGCGATGCTGCTGTCGCTGCCCGGCTCGCCGGTGCTGTACTACGGCGACGAGATCGGCATGGGCGACAACATCTGGCTCGGCGACCGCGACGGCGTGCGCACCCCGATGCAGTGGACGCCGGACCGCAACGCCGGCTTCTCCACCGCCAACCCGGGCCGGCTGTACCTGCCGGCCAACCAGGACCCGGTGTACGGGTACCAGGCGGTCAACGTCGAGGCGCAGCGGGACAGCTCCACCTCGCTGCTGAACTGGACCCGCACCATGCTGGCCGTGCGCCGCCGGCACGAGGCGTTCGCCATCGGCACCTTCCGCGAGCTCGGCGGTTCCAACCCGTCGGTGCTGGCGCTCCTGCGCGAAGCGACGGGACGACGTGGTGCTCTGCGTCAACAACCTGTCCCGGTTCCCGCAGCCGATCGAACTCAACCTGCAGCACTGGAACGGGTACACGCCGGTCGAGCTGACCGGGCACGTGAACTTCCCGCGCATCGGCCAGCTGCCCTACCTGCTGACGCTGCCCGGACACGGTTTCTACTGGTTCCAGCTGTGCGGCTCGGAGGAGAAGCAATGACGATGACGCTTCCGTTCGCCGACTGGCTGCCGCAGCAGCGGTGGTACGCCGGGCGCAACCGCACGCTGACCGAGCGTCAAGGAGCCGTCCGTCGACGCGCGCTCGCGCGACGACCTCGACCTGGTGCTGCTCGACGCCGAGTACGCCGACGGCAGCTCGCGAGCGCTACCAGGTGTTCGTCGGCCTGGGACCCGGCGCCGATCGTCGGAGTACACCAGGTGCGCCACCATCGGCACCGACGGCGACCGCACCGGCTACGACGCGCTCTACGACCCGGCCGCCGCGCGCGCCTGCTGTCGCTGATCGGCCGGTTCGGAGGACCGTCGGCGACGTGCGGTTCGAGCCGGAGCCGGACGCGACGTTCCCGGTCGACGCCGCTGCCCGGGTGTTCGACGCCGAGCAGAGCAACACCAGCGTGATCTTCGAGCAGGCGGCGATCCTCAAGGTCTTCCGCCGGGTCACCGCCGGCATCAACCCCGACGTCGAGCTCAACCGGGTACTCGGCCGGGCCGGCAACGCGCACGTGGCCCGGCTGCTCGGGCGCGTTCGAGACCACCGAGGACGGCGAGCCGTGCCCGCTCGGCATGGTCACCGCGTACGCCGCGAACTCGGCCGAGGGCTGGGCGATGGCCACCGCGAGCGCCCGCGACCTGTTCGCCGACGCCGAACTGCGGCGCCGACGAGGTCGGCGGCGACTTCCAGGGCGAGTCGTACCGGCTGGGCGAGGCGGTCGCCGTCGGTGCACGCCGACCTGGCCGCGGAGCTCGGCAGCGAGCCCGGCGCCGCTCCACGGTCGACGCCATGCTGGCCCGGCTGCCGTCGCCGGCCGCGACGGTGCCCGAGCTGGCCCCGTACGTGCCGGCGGTCGAGGAGCGGTTCCGCGAGCTCGGCCGGCGCGTCCGGTGCCGGTCCAGCGGGTGCACGGCGACCTGCACCTCGGTCAGGTGCTGCGGACCCCGGCAGGCTGGCTGCTGATCGACTTCGAGGGCGAGCCCGGCGCAGCCGCTGGACGAGCGCCGCCGGCCCGACTCGCCGCTGCGCGACGTCGCCGGGATGCTGCGCTCGTACGAGTACGCGGCCTACCAGCTGCTGGTCGACCGAGAGCGACGACGAGCTCCTGGCCGCGCGCGCCCGGGAGTGGGTCGACCGCAACCGGGCCGCGTTCTGCGACGGGTACGCCACGCGTCGCCGGCGTCGACCCGCGCGAACACGCCACTCTGCTGCGGCGTACGAACTGGACAAGGCGGTCTACGAGGCCGCGTACGAGGCCCGGCACCGGCCGGGCTGGCTGCGGATCCCGCTGCGGTCCATCGCCCGGCTCGTCGGCTGACACGCCCTGAGGAGCCTTTGACCGGCGACCACCGCCACGACACCGCCGACGCAGTCGCGCGATGAACAGCGTCGTCACGGGCGACACGCACGACCCGCACGCGATCCTCGGCGCGCACCCGACCGGCGGCAACACCGTCATCCGCACGCTGCGCAAGGGCGCCAAGGACGGTGACCATCGTCGCCGGCGGCGACCGCGTACCCGATGGCACGGGTGCACGCCGGACGGCGTCTTCGCCGCCGAGCTGCCCGGCACGGTGCTCGACTACCGGATCGACGTGGACGGCGCGGAGGTCGACGACCCGTACCGGCACCTGCCCACGCTGGGCGAACTCGACCTGCACCTGATCGGCGAGGGCCGGCACGAGAAGCTGTGGACGGTGCTCGGCGCGCAGCCCGGGGCGCCGGCGTGGCGTTCGCGGTGTGGGCGCCCGAGCGCCCGCGGCGTCCAGGTGGTCGGCGACTTCGCCGGCTGGGGCGCCGTACGACGGCTGGCCGATGCGGTCGCTCGGCAGCAGCGGCGTCTGGGAGCTGTACGTCCCCGGACGCGCGCGTCGGCACGCGGTACAAGTACAAGATCCTGGGCCGGGACGGCGACTGGCGGGAGCACGCCGACCCGCTGGCCGCAGCACACCGAGGTGCCGCCGGCCACCGCGTCGGTGGTCTACGAGTCGACGCTACGAGTGGCAGGACGGCGAGTGGCTGGCCGCGCGGGCGACGCAAGCAGGCCTACCAGGAACCGATGAGCGCGTACGAGGTGCACCTCGGCTCGTGGCGGCCGGGACTGTCCTACGCGGAGCTGGCCGACCAGCTGACCGAGTACGTGGTCGACACCGGCTTCACCCACGTCGAGTTGATGCCGGTGATGGAGCACCCGTTCGGCGGCTCGTGGGGCTACCAGGTCACCGGCTACTACGCGCCGACCGCCCGGTTCGGCACCCCGGACGAGTTCCGGTACCTGGTCGACAAGCTGCACCAGGCCGGCATCGGCGTGATCCTGGACTGGGTGCCGGCCCACTTCCCGCAAGGACGCGTGGGCGCTGGCCCGGTTCGACGGCACGCCGCTGTACGAGCACGGCGACTGGCGGCGCGGCGAGCACCCCGACTGGGGCACGTACGTCTTCGACTTCGGCCGCAAGCGAGGTCCGCAACTTCCTGGTCGCCAACGCGCTCTACTGGTGCGAGGAGTTCCACGCCGACGGCCTGCGGGTCGACGCGGTCGCCTCGATGCTCTACCTGGACTACTCCCGCAAGGACGGCGAGTGGACCCCGAACCAGTACGGCGGCCGGGAGAACCTGGACGCGATCAGTTTCCTGCAGGAGATGAACGCGACCGTCTACAAGAACCACCCCGGCGTGATGACCATCGCCGAGGAGTCCACCGCGTGGCCCGGCGTCACCCGGCCCGACCCACCTCGGCGGCCTCGGGCTTCGGGTTCAAGTGGAACATGGGCTGGATGAACGACACCTTGTCCTACATGGGCAAGGAGCCGATCTACCGGCAGTGGCACCACCACCAGATGACCTTCGCGACGGTGTACGCCTGGAGCGAGAACTACATCCTGCCGATCAGCCACGACGAGGTGGTGCACGGCAAGGGTTCGCTGACCGGCAAGATGCCCGGCGACCTGTGGCAGAAGCTCGCCAACACCCGGGCCCTGCTCGGATTCATGTGGGCGTTCACCGGCAAGCAGCTGCTCTTCATGGGCGGCGAGATGGGTGACGAGCTGGAGTGGAGCGAGGACCGCGGCCTGGACTGGGACCTGATCACCGACGAGCAGCGCGGTGGCGGGATCCAGCGGCTGGTGCAGGACCTCAACCGGGTCTACCGGACGACGCCGGCGCTGTGGTCGCAGGACACCGTCGCCGAGCGGTTTCCGCTGGATCACCTCCGAGGACTCGCAGCACAACACGTTCTCGTTCCTGCGGTTCGCGCCGGACGGCGACACCGTCGCCTGCATCGTCAACTTCGCCGCCATCCCGCACGAGGGCTACCGGATCGGCCTGCCCACAGCCCGGCGTCTGGCACGAGGTGATCAATACCGACAGCGAGCTGTACGGCGGATCGGGCGTCGGCAACCTCGGCCAGGTCGAGGCCGAGGCCCTGCCGTGGCACGGTCTGGACGCGTCGGTCGTCCCTGCGGGTTCCGCCTCTGGGCGCCGTCTGGCTGCACTACGAAGGCGGTAGCCTCCCGGCGTGACGAAGCCGATTCCCGTCCTCGGCGACGAGGAGCCGTTCGAGGTCCGCGCCACCGCGGTCGAACGGCTCATCTTCTTCGCCGACGCCGTGATCGCGATCGCGATCACGCTGCTCGCGCTGGAACTGCCGCTTCCGCTGGCGGAGCGGACGACGAACCGCCAGGTACTCGACTTCTTCGGCGAGCACCGCGACGAGTTCCTGGCCTTCGCCATCAGCTTCTGGGTGATCGGCGCCTACTGGATGGGGCACCACCGGACGTTCCGCTGGGTGACCGCGCTCGGCGGGCGGCTGACCCGGTTCACGCTGATCTGGCTGAGCCTGCAGGTGCTGATGCCGTACGCGACGCGCCTGCTCACCGGCAACGGCGCCTTCCAGGTGCGGTTCATCCCGTACGCGTGCATCCAGGTCCTGGCCTCGGTGCTGTTCATCGCGATGCTCGGCGACCTGCGCAAGTACCGGTTGCTCCGCGACGACGCCCCGCCTCGCCTGCTGTCCGACGCGGTGTGGCGGTCGGCCACGCTGGCGCTGGGCTTCGGCGTGTCGATCCCGCTGAGTTTCGTCGGCGAGCCGTGGGCGTACGGCTCCTGGATCGTCGTCCCGGTGGCCGGCGGCGTCGTCCATCGCTTCCGTCGCCGGCGTCAGTCCGCGGGCCGGTCGGCGGCGAGCAGGCCGTAGAGCAGGTCGTCGGTCCACTCCCCCTTGATCCAGGTGTGCCGGCGGCGCAGGCCCTCGCGGGTGAAGCCGACGCGTTCCAGCAGCCGCGCCGAGGCCGTGTTGCGGGCGTCGCACTCGGCCTCGACCTTGTGCAGGCCGTCGAGGGCGAACAGGCGGTGCAGCACGGCGCGGACCGCCTCGGCGGCGTAGCCCTGACCCTGGTACGCCGTTGCCAGGCTGAACCCGATCTCGGCCTGCATCCCGTTGGCGTGCCGGTTGACGCCGACGTCACCGATCATGGCGTGGTCGGCGGTGCGCTCGATCGCGTACTGGAACCAGCCGGGCTGCGCGGGATCGGCCGCCTCCAACCGCGCGACGATCTCCCGCGCCCGCTCGAGCGTCACCGGTTCCGTCCACGACTGGTACCGCGCCACGTCCGGATCCGACCGGTACGCCGCCAGCGTCCCGGCGTCGGCCGCCCGGAACCGGCGCAGCACCAGGCGTTCGGTCGTGATGAGCATCAGCGAAGACTACGCGGGCGGCTGGTGTCGGCCAGCCGTCCCCACGTGCGCGCGATACGTTGACACTACCAACGAATCGTCGTGGAAGGAGCCGCATCATGGTCGCAGCCGATCTCTCCGGCCGCCGAGTGCTGGTACCGGGCGGCACCGGCACCGTCGGTCAGGGCGTCGTCCGGGCGTACCTCGACGCCGGCGCCGAGGTGGTCGTCGCGACGCGTTCGCCGAGACTGGCCGCGCCGATCGATCGGCTGCACGTCGTGGTGCACGACTACACGACGTTCGCCGGAGCCGCGGAGCTGGCCGCCGAGACGGCGAGCCGACTGGGCGGCGTCGACGACGTGGTGGCGCCGATCGGCGGGTGGTGGGCCGGCAAGCCGCTGTGGGACATCACCGAATCCGACTGGCAGAGCGCGTTCACCGGCCTCGCGACCACCCATATGGCCGTGCTGCGCGCCTGCCTGCCGTTGATGCCGGCGCACGGCGCGTACTCGGTGATCCTCGGCGGGTCCGCCCGCGTGCCGGTGCCGGGCAGCGGACTGGTCAGCATGGAACAGGCTGCGGTGCTGATGATGCAGCAGGTCGCCCAGGCCGAGACCGGCGATCGCAAGCGGATCTTCGCGCTGATCCTGGGACCGGTCGGCGATCCGGCCGGAGTGACCCCCGCGCAGGTCGGCGCGGTGACGGTGGCCGCCTCCGCCGCGTCCGACGTGGCCGGTCAGGTCGTCGACGTCCGCAACGAGGCGGACGTCGACGAGGCGCTGGCGTTGTTCGGCAACTGAGCCGGGGGCGGTCGAGCCCTCGACGATGTCGGCGACGATCACGGTGACGTTGTCCGGGGCGCCGTTGTCGAGGGTGCGGTGGACGAGCTCGGCGGCGGCGGTCTTGCGGTCGTCGTGGGCCAGCAGGGTCGCCACGATGACCTCGTCCTCGACGTAGTCGGTGAGGCCGTCGCTGCAGAGCAGGAAGCGGTCACCGGGCCGGACCGGCACCATGCGGCCGGCGGGGCGGAACGGGCCGCCCTGCACGGCCTGGGTGACCAGGGCGCGCTGCGGGTGGCGGCGGGCGTCGTCCGGGCTGAGCACGCCCTGGTCGACCAGGGCCTGGACGTACGTGTCGTCCCGGGTCAGCTGGGTGAGCTCCCCGCCGCGGACCAGGTAGCAGCGGGAGTCGCCGACGTTGAGCGCCGCCACCCGGTCCCCGCTGAGCAGGATGGCGGTCACCGTCGTGCCCATCCCGTCGCGGGCGTCGTCGTCGGCGACCGCGGCCTCGATCCGCTCGTTGGCGGTCTGCAGCGCGGCCAGCAGGTCCTGCAGCGGCTCGCCGGTGTCCGGCATGTCGTCGACCACGGACAGCGCCTGCACCAGGATGTCGCTGGCCAGCTCCCCGGCCGGCAGCCCGCCCATGCCGTCGGCGACCACGAGCAGGCGGTCGCCCACGAACAGCGAGTCCTCGTTGTTGGATCGGACCAGCCCCTGGTCGGTGGCGGCGACAGCCCGGACAGCAAACGTCATGGCCATAAGAGTGCCAATTCGGAGTCCCGATGTCTCTAGTAACTGTTACGTACGCGCCCTTAACCGACGGTGAGTACGAGCTTGCCGGTGGTGCGGCGGGCGAGCAGGTCGCGGTGGGCCCGGGCCGCCTCGGCCAGCGGGTACGTCCCGCCCTCGACCACCCGCAGCTCGCCCGCGGCCAGGGCGGCCAGCAGGTCGGCCATGGACTCGGCGTACAGGCCGGGGCGGCTCAGCACGTGCACCATCCAGAATCCGATCACCGCCTTGCTGCCCTGCATGAGCGCGCCCGGTTCGACCGGGGCGGGCGGCCGCCGGGACGCCTGTCCGAAGTGGACGAGGCGGCCCAGCGGGGCGAGAGCGGCCAGGCTCTGGTCGAACACCGCCCCGCCGGTCATCTCCAGCACCACGTCGAGCTTGCGGCCGCCGTTGGCCTCGCGCAGCGCGGCGTTGAGGTCCTCGGCGCCCGAGTCGACGGCCACGTCGGCGCCCAGTGCGAGGGCCAGGTCACGCTTGTCGGCCGACGAGGCGGTGGCGATGATCCGGCCGGCCTTCCAGCGGCGCGCCAGCTGGACGGCGATCGAGCCGGTGCCGCCGGCCGCGGCGTGCACCACCACCGACTCCCCCGGCGCCAGGTGGGCGCAGGTGCGCAGCAGGTGCCAGGCGGTGGCGCCCTGGATGGCCAGCGCGAGAGCGGCGGCGTCGGACACGGCCGGCGGGATCGGCACCAGGCTCGCCGGGTCGAGGGCGACGCGTTCGGCGTAGCCGCCGTACCCGGGCACCAGGCCGAGCAGTCGGCGCCCGTCGTCGCCGCGGACCACGACCTCACCGCCCGGGATCAGCGGCAGTGCCGTCTTCGACAGGTAGGAACCCTCGGACTGGTGCGTGTCGGCGTAGTTGACGCCGGCCGTCAGCACGTCGTACACCCGCTGATTGCCGGTCACGGTGGGCTCCGGCAGGTCGTCGTGCAGGACCAGGGTCTCGGGGCCGCCGTACTCGTCGATCCGGATTCCGCGCATGACGCTGAGCCTATCGCCCGGTTTCTCCGGGCGCGGCGGCCCTGTTCGGCGATCGCCGCCACCGGGAACGACGCGATGTCCATGCGGATGATGACCTTCGCGGTCAGGCCGGGCATCTCGCGTCGGGCCGGCGTGCGCCCCGGGGCCGCCGATGGTCAACACGCTCCGGGGCGCGGGAACTAGGCTGGGACGGGTGATGCCGGTGCCGATGGTCGGACGGGCCGCCGCTCTGGACGAGTTGCGGCGGGCGTGGACGCGCACCGAGCGCCACCGGTCGGGCACGACGGCGGTGATCACCGGGGACGCCGGCACCGGCAAGAGCACCCTGGTCGCCGCGGCGATCGCAGCCGTACGGCCGCCGTTGGTCCTGGCCGGCGCCGCCCGCGTGCACTCCCCCGCCCCGTACGACTGGCTGGCCGCGGTGCTGGCCGGTCGCGACCTCAGCGGACTCCGGGTGCCGCCGGACGCGCTGGCCTGGCTCGCTCAGGACCCCGATGCGCCGCGGGAGCGGTACGCCCCGGACGCGCTGCTCCGGCTCGCCGTGACGGCCGTCCGGGATCTCGTCGGCGACGGCCCGGCCGTACTGCTGGTGGATGATCTGCACGCGCTCGACCCGGCCAGCCTGAACCTGGTCGCCGAGCTGGCCGCGGCCGATCTGCCGGTGCTGCTGCTGGTGGCGTCCCGGCCGGCCCAGGACGCGGTGTCCCCCGAACTGGCCGCGCGCACCCTGGCCCGGCTGACCGGCGCCGTCCGGCACCATCTCGGCCCGCTGGACCCGGCGCAGGTCGGGGAGGTGCTGCGGCACGTGTACGCCGACCGGCCGCCGTCGCCGGAGCTGACCCAGACGGTGTGGCGGCGGACCGGCGGGAACCCGTACCGGCTGACCGAGCTGATCGCCGTCGAGGGCGCGGCCGGCCCATCGGCGCTGGCCGGCCCGGCGCATCAGGAGCTGACCGCCCGCGAGCGGGAGGTGCTGGGCTGCCTGGCCGACGGAATGGCGAACAAGCAGATCGCGACGGCGCTGGGCATCTCGGTCCGCACGGTGACCGTCCACGTGTCCAATCTGCTGCGCAAGACCGGCGCCGCCTCCCGGACCGAGGCCGCGCTGCTCGCGGTGCGGACCAAGACCGGCGCCGGGGTCGATCGAGCGGCGGTCGATCATCACGCGGCAGGCGTCCCCGGCCCGGTCGGCGGGTGATCCTTCCCCGGCTCGCGCGGGGCGGCGCGACAACGGAGGCGGCACTACGCGACAATCGCTGGCGTGACGACGACGATTCACCAGCGCATCGCCGGAGAGCTGGGTGTCCGCGAGGGCCAGGTGACGGCCGCGGTCGAGCTGCTGGACGGTGGCGCCACCGTGCCGTTCATCGCCCGGTACCGCAAGGAGGTCACCGGCACGCTCGACGACCAGCAGCTGCGCACGCTCGAGGAACGGCTCGGCTACCTGCGGGAGCTCGAGGACCGCCGGGTCGGCGATCCTGGAGTCCGTCCGCTCGCAGGGCAAACTGGACGACGCGCTGCGCGACGCGATCCTCGCCGCCGACTCCAAGGCGCGGCTCGAGGACATCTACCTGCCGTACAAACCGAAGCGGCGGACCCGCGCCCAGATCGCCCGCGAGGCCGGTCTGCAGCCGCTGGCCGACCTGCTGCTGGGCGACCCGTCGCAGGACCCGAAGCAGTCGGCGGCCGCGTACGTGGACGCCGAGAAGGGCGTCGCCGACGCCGCGGCCGCGCTCGACGGCGCCCGATCCATCCTGGTCGAGCAGTTCGCCGAGGACGCCGACCTGATCGGTGAGCTGCGCGAACGCATGTGGGGCCGGGGCCGGCTGGTGTCGAAGGTGCGGGACGGCAAGCAGACCGAGGGCGCCAAGTTCGCCGACTACTTCGACTTCTCCGAGCCGTACCCGAAGCTGCCCTCGCACCGGGTCCTGGCGATGTTCCGCGGCGAGAAGGAAGAGGTGCTCGACCTGACCATGGAGTCGTCCGCGGACGACGAGGAGGACCGGTCGTACGAGGCGTCGATCGCCGGCCGCTTCGGCATCGGCGACCACGGGCGCCCGGGCGACCGGTGGCTGGTCGACACGGTCCGCTGGGCGTGGCGCACCCGGGTCCTCATCCATCTGGGCGCGGACCTGCGGGTCCGGCTGTGGCAGGCGGCCGAGGACGAGGCCGTACGCGTCTTCGCCGCCAACCTGCGCGACCTGCTGCTGGCCGCGCCGGCCGGCACGCGCACCACGATGGGGCTGGACCCGGGATTCCGTACGGGCGTGAAGGTCGCGGTGGTCGACTCCACCGGCAAGTGCGTGGCCACCGACGACGATCTACCCGCACGTGCCGCAGAACAAGTGGGACGCCTCGCTGGCGACCCTGTCCCAGCTGGCCGCCGAGCACCGGGTCGACCTGATCGCGATCGGCAACGGCACGGCCTCCCGGGAGACCGACCGGCTGGCCACCGACCTGATCAAGCTGCGCCCCGACGCTGAACCTGACCAAGGTGATGGTGTCCGAGGCCGGCGCGTCGGTGTACTCGGCGTCGGCGTACGCGTCGCAGGAGCTGCCCGGCATGGACGTGTCGCTGCGCGGCGCGGTGTCCATCGCGCGCCGCCTGCAGGATCCGCTGGCCGAGCTGGTGAAGATCGACCCGCGCTCGATCGGCGTCGGGCAGTACCAGCACGACCTGTCCGAGATGAAGCTGTCGAAGTCGCTGGACGCCGTGGTCGAGGACTGTGTGAACGCGGTCGGCGTGGACGTCAACACGGCGTCGGCGCCGCTGCTCACCCGGGTGTCCGGGATCGGCGCCGGCCTGGCCGAGAACATCGTGCTGCACCGCGACGCCCACGGGCCGTTCCGTAACCGCTCGCAGATCAAGAGCGTGGCCCGGCTGGGACCGAAGGCGTTCGAGCAGTGCGCCGGCTTCCTGCGGATCCCGGACGGCGACGATCCGCTGGACGCGTCGTCGGTGCACCCGGAGTCGTACCCCGTGGTCCGGCGGATCCTGTCCACGGCCGGCACGGACCTGCGCACGCTGATCGGCAACACGTCGCTGCTGCGCGGGCTGCGGCCGCAGCTGTTCGTGACCGACAGCGTCGGCCTGCCCACCGTCACCGACATCCTGGGCGAGCTGGAGAAGCCGGGACGCGACCCGCGCCCGGCGTTCACCACGGCGACGTTCGCCGAGGGCGTCGAGAAGATCGCCGACCTGTCGCCGGGCATGGTGCTCGAGGGGGTGGTCACCAATGTGGCCGCGTTCGGGGCGTTCGTCGACGTCGGGGTGCACCAGGACGGCCTGGTGCACGTGTCGGCCCTGTCCAACACGTTCGTGACCGACCCGCGGGAGGTCGTCAAGTCCGGCGACGTGGTCAAGGTGCGGGTGGTCGAGGTGGACGAGGTGCGCAAGCGGATCTCGTTGACCATGCGGCTGGAGGACAAGCCGGGCCAGCCCCGGGGCGGCCCGCGCCGCGACGATCGCGGCGGCCAGCCCCGTGCAGGCGGCGGCCAGCCCCATGCAGGCGGCGGCCAGCCCCATGCAGGCGGCGGCCAGCCCCGGCAGGGCGCCGGCCAGCCCCGGCAAGGCGGGTCCCCACGTGAGGGCGGGTCCGCGCGTGAGGGCGGCGGCTCGCGTGAGGGCGGCGGCCCGCGTGAGGGCGGCGGCCCGCGTGAGGGCGGCGGCCCGCGTGAGGGCGGTCAGCGGCGACAAGGCGGCGGCCAGCGCGAGGGCGGCCAGCGTCGCGAGGGCGGCCAGCAGCGGGACGGCGGCCAGCGGCGGGAAGGCGGCCAGCCGGGCATCGGCAACAGTGCGATGGCCGATGCGCTACGCCGGGCGGGTCTCGCCAAGGAATGATCCGGCGGTGTAGACCGTAGGCAAGCCGTGGGAAGCACCGTTGCCGTACGTCGAGCCGTCACCGCGCCGGGTGCGCGTACGGCTCGGCGATACCGTCGTCGCCGACAGTGATCGGGCCCAGTTGCTGGTGCAGTACGGGCGCGCGGGGCTGCCGACCCACTACCTGCCGCGGGAGGACGTCTGGCCGGGCGTGCTCGTGGACGAGACCGGGACCGGGTGGTCGGTCGTCGCCGGTCGCCGCCGCTGCCGCCTGGGGCTGATCGCGTTCTCCAACGAACGGGTCGACATCGTCGTCGACGGCGCCCCGCAGGAGCGGCCGCAGTCGCCCTGGAGCTGACGGTTACGCCGTCTGCCGCACAACCAGGTGATCGAAGGTCACGCCGTACGACCCGACGTGGCCCGGATCGGCCTTGTCGGTGAACATGCCGAGGGTCAGCCGCCCGGTGGTGATCGTCGAGTCGGTCAGCGGCGCCGTGCCGATCAGCACGCCGTCCCGCTCGACGGTGACCGCCCGCTCGGTGGTGATCAGCGTGATCCGCACCGGCGGGCCGCCGACCGTCATCGGCGTGGCCAGCGGGAACGTCCGCAGAACGTCGGCCTGGACGTCCCGGTGGGTGCCGACCGTGACCTCCGACTCGCACACCCGCGCCAGGTACCCGGCGTCGGACCTGAACCGGAACCAGATCGCGGCGCAGCTGCCGGGCGTCACCAGCCGGACGTTGACGTCGACCTTCATCGCGTCGGGCTCGACGTCGAGGGGGCCCCGGCAGCGGAACGACCCGGCCGTCGCCCGCGTCACGGTCAAGCCGCCGGAGAACGCGCAGGACGCCTTCTCCTTGTCCGAGGCGCTGGGCTGCCACAGCCGTGGATGGTCCAGCGGATCGTCGATCAGCACGTCGGGTGCGGTGGTCGGGGGCACGACGGCGGCGGCGGAACTGGCCTTGTCACTGCGCCAGCCGCGGAACAGCACCAGGCCACCGGCCGCCGCGGCCAGCAGCACGACGAGGCCGAGCACGGCCGGGATCAGCCACGGCCGGCGGCGGCGTACGGGCGGCGGCGCGGGCGGCGGCGGGACGACGGTGTTCTCGTCGTCGCCGATCAGGTCGGCCGGTGCGGCCAGCGCGGTCTGCTGGCGACCCGAGTCGTACGCGGTGGACGCCTGGGCCTCCCGGGCGGCCACCCGCAGGCCGGGCTGGTCGGCCAGGACGGACGCCGCCGCGGCCGGTCGCCGGGGAGCCGTCACCAGCAGGTCGAGAAGCTCACGGGCGGTGGGCCGGTTGGCCGCATTCTTCTCCAGCGACAGCTCGACCAGTTCCTTCAGCCGGCCGGACAGTCCGGTGAGATCGGGCGGCTGGGTGAGAATGCGGGCGGCGGTGGCCGCGGCCGAATCGGCCTTGAACGGCGTGCGGCCGGACCCCGCGTATGCCACCACGGTGCCCCAGGCGAAGATGTCGGCGGCCGGGGTGAGCGGGGTGCCCGGTTCGGAGCCGAATCGCTCGGGCGCCATGTACGCCACCGTGCCGACGAGCTGGTCGGTGCGGGTGTGCCCGGTGGTCGCCTCGAGCGCCCGGGCGATGCCGAAGTCGATGACCTTGGGCGTGCCCGGGGCGAGCAGCACGTTGGGTGGTTTGAGGTCGCGGTGGATGATCCCGGCGCCGTGGATCGCGGTGAGTGCGGTGGCCACGCCGATGGCCACACTGTGCAGGTTGGCCGCGGTCAGCGGGCCGCGTTCGCCCACCACGTCAGCCAGGCTCGGGCCGTCGACGTACTCGCAGACCAGGTACGGCGGCTCGTGGTCGGGGTCGGCGCCGAGGATCTCGGCGGTGCAGAACGGCGGGACCTGCCGGGCCCGGTTGACCTCGCTGCGGAACCGGCGGCGGAACTCCTCGTCGGGTGCCAGGTCGGCGCGGACGACCTTGATGGCCACGGGGGTTCCGGCCGGGTCGTGGGCGAGGTAGACGGTGCCCATACCGCCCTCGCCGAGCCGCCCGACGATCTCGTAGTCACCGAGCCGCCGCGGATCGGCCGGGCGCAGCGGCGCTGCCGGCTTGCGCTCTCCCGTCATCGTCCGCTCGTTCACCCCATGTGCCCCCGTCATGCCTGTCTCCCCGGGCGCGCCGCGGCGGAGACTTCGCACCCTACCGGGCGGTGTCACGTCCGAGGAGACCGTGATCCACCACTGACGCCGAACCGACACCGCTTTGGCATGCTGGGGTCATGGATGAGCGGTTGTCGATGGCGCCGGTGGTGCCCGCCTTCGCGGCCGAGGTGCGGGCGGGGGCCGGCGTGGTGGCGTTCTATGTGGGCGGATCGCTGGCGCTGGGCGACTATCAGCCGGGGCGCAGCGACCTCGATCTGGTGGCGATCATCGAGGCTCCGCTGAGCCGATCCGAGCAGAGGTCGCTGACCGCGTTGCACCAGCGGACCGCGGAGCCGAAGCTGCATTGCGCGTACGTGCCGCGGGCCGAGGTGGACGATGTGGACCGGCCGCACCTGGCGTGGGCGCACCAGGAGTTGTTCCGCCGGCCGTTCAGCGGCATCGCGCGGGCGGAGTTGCTGCGGGGCGGGATCACCGTGTACGGACCCCTGCCGGCCGACCTGATCCCGCCGGTCTCCGCGGCCGGCCTGGTCCGGGCCGCGCGTACCGAGCTGGCGGGTTACTGGCGCCGCGCGCTGCGGTTCCCCCGGCGGTGGCGGACCGACCTGCATGTCGACCTCGGGCTGACCACGCTGGCGCGGGCCGACGCGACGATCTTCGAGGGACGGCTGCTGACCAAGAGCGAGGCGATCGCCCGGCTGCCGTCGATGGGCGTGCCCGAGGCGCTGGCGGATCAGATCGCCGGCCGCCGCCGCGGTGACGAGCCGGTCTTGACCGCAGACGAGGTTCGCGACCGGGCCGTCTTCGTCCGCCGTTTCATGCGCGACGGCATCGACCGCCTGACCCGCGCCACCCCCGCCTGGCCCGGCGGTCAGGACGCGGACCAGAACGGGTCCCGGCCGAGGGAGGCGCGCGGCGACGCGGCCCCGGATGGCGGTCGACCCGCCTCGGAACAGGGGTGACATGCTGCCGTCATCTCCCCGGAAGACAGCGCCGCCGGCCGCCGGCCCGGATCGACGGCGTTCGCCAGTCCGTCGGAACGCTAAATGGACCAGATGCGCACATCGGCGAAGTCGACCGCGTACGGCGGGGGCGGGTCGCCGCCCGGGATGCTGATGCCGAGCTGGATGTCCCCGGCGCCCGGGCTGCCGGCCGGCAGCGGGAGGTGGCCGGTGTACAGGCCGTCCTGCCACACCGACGCGATCCGGTGGTTGACCGCCAGCCGTATCGCCACGTCCTGACCCAGCGCGATCGGCTTGGACTGCGGAAACCTGTCCTCGGTGGTGCGGTCCGCCGCGCCCAGGGCGGTGCCGTCCGGGCAGACCAGCAGCGACTGGCCGCCGGTGCCGCCGGAGGCGTGGAACCAGATGGCGGCGCAGGCGACGGCGGACCGCAGCCGGACGGTCACGTCCAGGCCGAAGTCGCCGGGGAAGGCATCGGCCGGGCCGGCGCACCGGTACTGGCCGTTCTCCTGCCGATCGTCGCGCGAAACTTCCAGCGCGGTGCCGACGAACGCACATTTCCCGGCGCCGATGTGCGACGCACGCCAGTTGCCCGGCGCGCGGAGCGGGTCGCTGACGTCCGGGTCGCCCCAGTTCGGCTCGGCCGTGCCCGACAGCGCGCCGAGCGTCGCCGCTGACGGCGCCTGCCCGGGCGTGACGTGCTTGTCGTCGTGGCCGGTGAGTTTCACGCCCGCAACGACGACCGCGAGGATCGCCGCCCCGATCAGCGCCGATGTGGTCAGGCCGCGGACACCGTGCAGGCGGTTGGTCAGCTCGGCCGGCAGCGACCGGCGCGGGCGGGACGCACTGTGCCCGGCCGGACCGGCGCCGATGTACGCGGACACCGCATCCGGGTGGTCCGGGGACGACCCGACGAACTCCGCCACACCGGGCCGCAGCCCGGACTGCCGGGGAACCGATCGCCGGTCGGCCGGTGGTACCGGCGTGGACGGCCGGGCCGCGGGCGACCGGGGCGGGGACGCCTGCGCCGGGAAGGGTGGGGCCGGGGAGGAGGGGTGCTCGGCCGGCTCGGCCGCCGGAGTCAGGAAGGCCGCCACCTCCGGCCGCAGCCCGGAGACCGGCGGCCGGAGACCGGAGACCCGCGAGTCGGGCGCGGCGTTGCGCACCGGGGCCGCCGGGCCGGTCGGCGGCAGCAACGCGGCCACGGCCGGGGGCAGCCCGGCGGCGCGCGCCCGGGCGTTCGGCGACGGTGCCAGCCCGGGCCCGCTGACCAGCAGGTCGAGGAGCTCGCGGGCGGTCGGCCGGTCGGCGGCGTGCTTGGCCACGGCCGCTTCGACCAGGCCGCGCAGGGGCTCGGAGAGTCCGTCCAGGTAGGGCTTCTGGGTCAGGATCCGGGCGGCCGTCGCCTCCGGCGAGTCACCGTGGAAGGGTGTCCGGCCGGTGCCGGCGAAGGCGATCACGCAGCCCCAGGCGAAGATGTCGGCGGCCGGCGTGAGCGGTGTGGCCGGCGCGTTCGAGAACCGCTCCGGCGCCATGTAGGACACCGTGCCGACCCATTGCCCGGTCCGGGTGTATTCGCTGGTCACCTCGAACGCGCGGGCGATGCCGAAGTCGATGACCTTCGGGCTGCCCGGCGCCAGCAGCACGTTCTCCGGTTTGAGGTCACGGTGGATGACACCGGCGCCGTGGATGCCGGTCAGCGCGGTCGCCACGCCGACCGCGACCGAGTGCAGGTGCGACGGACTCAGCGGGCCGTGGTTGCGGACGGTCTGGGCCAGGCTCGGCCCGTCGACGTACTCGACGACCAGGTACGGCGGGTTGTGGTCGAGGTCGGCGTCCAGCACCTCGGCCGTACAGAAGGACGGCACCGCGCGGGCCCGCTCGACCTCGCTGCGGAACCGGTTGCTGAACTCCGGATCGTCGGCGAGCCGGGCGTGCACCAGCTTGACCGCGACATGCCGGTTGTGTTCGTCCAGACCCAGGTAGACGACGCCCATGCCGCCTTCCCCGAGCCGACCCACCAGCCGATAGGGGCCGAGCGTGGTGAAATCGTCCCGGTGCAGTGGAGCAGCGCGATCCGCGGCGTCCACGATCATCTCCCGTCAGGCCGGAACGGGCGGCGCCCGCGCACCCCTCTGACCAGCCGCAGCCCACGCCCGCGGTAGTAGAACACGTACGCTTCAGTAGCTTCAAGAACGCCGCGTGCAGCGTCGGGATGCCGACATCGGCTGTCGTGTCCTGCGGTCAAGCCGGGAGCGCCGGTCATGGTCCGGCTGCCGTCTGATCAGCGACCGGCCTCGGTGAGCCGCAGCGCGAGCGCCGGGCACACGTTGACCGCCCGGCGCGCGCCGATCTCCAGCCACGGCGGCAGCGCCGTCTGCGGGAACGCCGGGAACCCGTTGGCGTCCAGCCGGATGATCTCGGGCGCCACGGCCGAGCACAATCCGTGCCCGTCGCACCGCGACCAGTCCACGGCCAGTTTCCGGGCGCCCTGATCGCTGTGGTAGGGCAACGGCAGGATGCCGCGAACCTGCTTGCCGCACCCCTCGCCGTTGGCGTGCGCCTCGATGTCGCGGGCGAACACCTCCAGCGCGGACAGGGCGAACCGCGAGGTGCCGTCGGGGTGGCTGCAGGCGCCGCGGCCCTTGACCACACCCGCGGCCGTACGCACGTTCTCCAGCGCCGACCCGCCCAGCGCGACCAGGGTGACCGCCCGGGCCAGGTCGGGCAGGCCGAGCCGGCACGGGCCGCACTGGCCGGCCGACTCGCCCGCCAGGTACTGGACGACCTGCGCGACCTCGCCCAGCGGGCAGGTCTGCGAGCCGATCGGAATGATCATGCCCGCGCCCAGCGTGCCGCCGACCTCGGCGAATCCCTTGCGGGACACGGCGACCTCGCGGGCGGACTCGGCGGTGATCCACTTGCCGTGATATCCGCCGACCAGAATCCCGGGCCGACATCGGCGCCGCACATGGCGAGGATGTCGATCAGCGGCGTGCCGGTCGGCGCACTCGACCACGGCCGGCGCGGTGGCCGAGCCGCCGACGGTGAGCATGACCGTGCCCGGCTCCTCCGGGATGCCGACCGCGTTGTACTCCCACGGCCCGAGCCGCGCGGCGATCGCCAACTGGGAGAACGTCTCGGCGTTGGACAACAGCGTGGGCAGCCCCATCACACCGTTGTCGCTGGAGCGGACCTTGCGGCCGGGCGGGATGTGCGCCTCGCCGTTGATGCCGCGAACCAGCGCGCCGCCCTCGCCGGAGATGAACCGGTGCGGCACGGTGACGATCCGGGTCGGCACCGGCATCCGTCGCTCGGCCAGCGCCGCCGCGAGGGACGCCTGGCCGATGCCGTCGTCGGCGATCCCGATCACGATCTCCTCGGCGTCGAGCGCGGCGGCGGCCAGCGCGGCCCCGTCCAGGATCAGGTGCGGGCCCCGGGTCAGGATGGCCTTGTCCTTCCAGGACGGTGGTTCCCCCTCGGTGGCGTTGACCACGATCACCGGCGGCAGGTCCTGCCGCCGGCAGGAGTCGAGCACGGCGCGGAGCTTGCGGGCGAACGGGAACCCGGCGCCGCCCCGCCCGCGCAGCTCGATCCGGTCGGCGAGCCCGATCAGCTCGCCCGAGGACAGCGCCGCGAACCCGCCGTGCACCTCCTGATGAGCGACCAGGTCGAGCCGGCCGTACTCGTCGAAGCCGGCCGTGATCCGCGGAATGCCGATGCTGGTGACCGGCGGGAGTTGGCTACTGCTCACTGAGCCTCTCCCCGGAGCTGACGCCAGTACTGGTCGTCAGGCATGTCGTCGCCGGCCCGGGACCGTCCGCGGCGAGCCCCGCGGCCCGCCGGACCCCGCCCGGCGTCCGGCTGTCCGGAGCGCCGCCCATCCTGCGGCAGGCCCCGCCGCACGTCCGGCTGCTCCGACCGCCGCGCCCGGCGCGACGCCATGTCGACCAGCGTCGGCGTCTCGTCCGGCGGCAGGTAGTTCGGGTCGTCGGTCGCGCCCCACGGGTCGGCCGGCTCGGCCAGGTCGACGAAGTCGCTGCGGCTGTGCCGCCCCGAGTCGGTGACGCCGCGGCGCGACCGGACCGCATCGTCCGCGTCGGCGGCCCGGCGGGACCGGACCGGCGGCGCATAGTCGTCGTCGATCCGGAACTCGCCGGAGTCGTCCATCCGGAGTTCGCCGGTGCGGAACTCGCCGCTGTGCGCGCCCAGGCTGCGGGCCTCGTCGGCGCGGCGGCGGGCGCGCGACCCGGCTTCGTCGTCCCGGTCGTCGGCGTACCGGCGGCCGCGGGGGGCGGGCTCGTCGTCGCGGTGGCGGCGGCGCGGCTCGCTGTCCGCGTACCGGTCATCGCCGGCGGCGTACTCGTCTTCCTCGGTGGCGTATCGGGAGGCCCGGCTCTCCTCGACCACGCGACGGGCCCGGCTGCGCGGGTCCTCGGCGTCCTCGTCGGCGCGGCGGCGTCCGTGCGGCGCCCGTTCGGCATCGCGGCGGTTGCGCGGCGGGGCTTCCTCGTCGTCCCAGCCATGGCGATCGGAGGCGTCGGCGCGGCGCGACATCGGCCGGGTCGGTTCCTCGTCCGCCCGGAGCTCGCCGCGGCGTCGCCGGGGCGCGACCGGCTCGTCGTCGTATCCGGCCCGCCGCATCCCGACCGGCTCGTCGTCATACCCGGCCCGCCGCAACCCGACCGGCTCGTCGTCATACCCGGCCCGCCTGGGCCGCGGAGCCTCGTCGTAGAGGCTCCGGCCGGAGCGGGCCGCGACCGGCTCCTGTTCGTACCGCCGGTTGCGGGGTGCAGGCGAGACCGGCCGGTCGTCGTATGCGACGCGGGCCGCGGGAACGGGCGCGGGCGACACCGGTCGCGCGGCGGGCACCCAGGGCTGGACCGGCGGCGGACCCGGTTCCCGCGATTCGTCGCCGCTCCACCGGCGCTTCTTGGAGCTCGGTGCAGCCCCGGCGGGGGCCGGCGCGCCGACCGGCTTCATCGTGCCGGTCGAGGTGGACGCGAAGTCCTTGCGGCGGTTGAGGCTCACGGACAGGCGTACGGCCAGACCGACCAGCACACCGAGCACGCAGATGACGTAGCTGACCGTGACCCAGGTCTTGGCGGGCCGGCCGGCTGACAGGCCGTGCACCAGCGCGATCGGCCACATCAGGTACGAGATGGCGTGCATCGAGCGCCACATCCACGGCTTGCCCCGGCCGATGAACCGGGTCCGGGCGAGACCCGTCCACATGACCAGGAACATGGTCCAGCCGGACACCGTGCCCAGCCCGATGAACAGCCGGTTGTAGGGCGCCAGGAACGGGATGAAGATGTCGATCAGCCGGATGTGGCTCTCCATCAGCTTCGTCCACAGATGGATGCCGAGCGCCACCACCGCGATGAGGCCGGTGGTGCGGTGCGCCGACTGCAGCAGGACCCGCTGGCGGATGGTTAGCACCAGCCGGTCGGTGGAGACCAGGCCGATCATGATCGTGATCGACAGAGCCACCAGGCTGATCACGCCCATGTAGAACTCGGAGTACGCGTAGAAGTAGTAGTACCCCTCGCGTCCGAACGGCGTGAGCATGGCCAGCGCCCAGACCACCGACAGGCCGCAGACCAGCAGCAACAGGACAGTGAGCTTGGTGGGCGGGGTTCGGCCACCGGTAGCACCCATGGGGACGTCCACACGACTGGCGGATCGTTGGTTCATCTTCGTCCGGGCCATTGACTCCTCGTTCTCCGCAGCGGTCGCGTCCGTCGGGCGTCCGGACGCCGGCACCCGTGGGGGGTGCCCCGCGCTTCAGTTCGGTCGGGCCGGGCCGCGTAGGGCGTTGCCTTTCTTTACCGTTCGTTGCGGCCTGTTCGTGCCCTCTCCCATCTACGTAGGGGGCTCCGGTTCGGATGAACGTTCCGGCAGTTCTTTGCCGGCACCGTTGCCGCGGGGCCTTTCACCAATCCCCGAAGAAGGGCCGTGACCTGCGAAGACACGACTCGGAAGGGCGTCCCTAAGCCAAAAATAAGGTATTCGGCGGCCGACCGGGCAGCTGTCGGTGAACCTTTCGCCACGCTGCCCCGAACTACCCGAAGGAAGAGCGTTCTCTGTTGCTGTCGGTAAGGAGATGATCGCCGTGCGGTATCGCACCGCCGCCCTGGTCGCCACGGTTCTGGCTTCGGCGGCCGCGACACTTGCGTTGAGTGCCCCCGCATCGGCCGGCGTCAAGGGCGTCGCGCTGCGGATGACCCAACCGGCGGCCTTCGTCGCGGACGGACCCGCCGGCACGCTGTCGGTGACCGCGGCCACCGACGGCAAGAAGCCGGGCTGCCGCAAGGTGCGCTGGACCCTGGTGGTCCGGGTGCAAGGCCTGGCGCTGAACCAGGTGCGGGTCCAGCGGCTGGAAGGGGACGGCGACTTCCCGGTGGACGTCCAGGCATCCGGCGACACGGCCCGGATCGTCGACCGGCAGTTCGACACCGGATCGCTGTGCCCGGACAAGACTGATACCGCCGCGTACGCGATCGCGATCACCGGTGGCCAGGGGGCGATCGCGTTCCGGTCGGAGCCGCACGACGCCGCCGGCCGGCTCCTGTCCACCGCCACGTCGCAGAGCACGGTCGAGGGCGCCGACGCCGGGACCGTGCCGCCGGCCGGCACCGCGGACCCCAGCCCCAGCTCCAGCCCGAGCCCGAGCGCCGCCCCGTCGCCGAGCGAGTCGGACCCCGCCGCCATCGTGCCGCCGGAGAACCCGCCCACGGCGACCCTGCCGGCGCCGGCGGTGATCCCGGCCGCGGTCAAGGACCACAGTCCCAGCCTGCTCGGTCCGGGTCTGGTCATCGGCGGCCTGCTGGTCCTGCTCGGCGTCGGCCTGCTCCTCCGGATGCGGCGCCGAAGCCGGCGCGACCCCCGCGGCACGGCCGGCTTTCCGCCGACGTCGTTCTACCCCACGTACCGCTGAGCGGGGTCGGCATCGTCCGGCTCGGCCTGCGCCAATCCTGCGCAGAAGTTATGCCGCAGTTAAGGGTCCTGGCCGCCGCCGTTCCCTAAGGTGGTCCCGATCTGCCCATTGTGGAACTTTCCCCGGGGTCCCTACCGAGCGCCGCAGGCCACGGCGGCGCTCCCCCACCGGTGTCGGCGTCCCGGGTCCGCCCGGGGCGCCGACGCTGTGTTCACACCAATTCACCCCCAGCCCGGCCGGGTCGATGACGTCGGCCGGGCGCGGGAACACCCGGCCGGTCAGCAGGTCGGGCAGATCGGGCTCGTCGCAGCAGCAGTCGGCCGGGACCAGCAACCGGTAGTCGCGGCCGGCGGCGTCCCGGATCGTGAACAGCACCACCCCGCTGCTTGACACGCCGCCGACCATCAGCGTGTCGATGCCACGCGCGTTCGGGTAGTAGCTGAACGCCCCCACCCGGGTCGTGGTCACCACGATTTCCCGGTCGGTGCGTACCAGGTCCGCATGCACGTCCTGCACCGGCGAGAACTTCAACGATCGCGCCCGCTCACGGATCCGGCGAACGTCTTGTCCCGGTCCGGCACCGAGCCGTAGTCCTGCGGCGCGAAAGCCACCCGCACGAACACCACCTGCAGGCTGACCCCCGGGCAAGCTCGAGCGCGGCGCCGGCCTGGCCCAGCGCGGTCGGCGCTTGGCACCCGGCGGTCTGTCCGTTCTCGGAGGCTCCGATGCCCGGCGGCAGCCTGCCCAGGCTCGAATGCGCAACAGCTCGGAGGCGGAGCCCAGTGCCCGGCGCCCGGTGCCCACTGCCCGGTGCCCCGCGACGTGGGTGACCGGGCCAGTTTGTCCCCGGGCTCCGGGCCGGATACCTGGTATAGGCGCTCCAAGTCTTCGGCCGGCACGCTGACCCCGACGCTCGAGCCGCAGGTTCGAATTGGGCCCACGCTGCCGCCGCAGATCGGCCCTCCCGGCACGGATCATGATGCCAATTCCGGCGCACCACCCGAACACGGTGGCGGCGTGAACTTCGTTCTCCTTCGGAAGGACTGACTCCTCGGATGAGACCGAGCAACCGACTCGCCGGGCGCTTCGGCAATGCCCCCGCAGGCCTGAGGCAAAGTCGCCGGCCTGCTGACCGGCTACTGGCCGCTGACCGGCTGCTGGCCGCTGACCGGCTGCTGGCCGCTGACCGGCTGCTGGCCGCTGACCGGCTGCTGGCCGCTGACCGGCTGCTGGCCGCTGACCGGCTGCTGGCCGCTGACCGGCTGCTGGCTGCTGGCTGCTGGCTGCTGCGGGCTGCGGGCTGCGGGCTGCGGGCTGCGGGCTGCGGGCTGCGGGCTGCGGGCTGCGGGCTGCGGGCTGCGGGCTGCGGGCTGCGGGCTGCGGGCTGCGGGCTGCGGGCTGCGGGCTGCGGGCTGCGGCGGTAGGTCGGTCGGTCGGTCGGTCGGGTTTGGCTCGCGGGCCTGAGGCGGGTGGTCGTCTCGCACGGCTGCTTGGGCCGGGTCGGTTCGCAGTCCTGGAGCTGAAGGGGCCGGCCACATCCACGGCTGGAGGGGCCGACCAGCCCGGCGAGCTGCTTACTGGACGGCTCCGCAGTTCGGCGTCTGGGAGCCTGCGGCTGTGAGATGGGCCTGGAGGGTGGGGCCGGGCATGGACTGATTGTGGGCACCTGGGAACGCACGGTGTCGCCGTGCAGACGGTGCCACTTCCGGGCATGGCGCTGCGCCAAACCCCATTCGCGGTGACGTTTATGGTCGCGGCGGAATTGGTCAGCTTCGGGAGAATAGTTACGAGCTCTGGTTCGGTCACGCATGACCGCCAGCTCCGCCCTTGTGAACAAGCCTAACTGCCCCATAGTCGAATTATCTCGCGGACTTCGCCTTTCGCGCCAGTAGATGATCATGCCAGTTTCCAGATTTCCGCCGAGACATCGAGCGTATTTTCTTGCGGTAACTGGATAGGTGCCTGACGACCCAAGATACGAGAGAGTGAGCGCTCACGCGGTGGTGGGTTCCAAGTGTTGCCGCCACCGGTTGACCCGAGTAATCACCACGCGATTCCCACACGCCAAATCAGGCAGCTGGTCGGTGCGCCTAATCTTGGACACTGAAAATCGTATTTTGATGGCCTGATAGCTCGGGAGTGTGGGGAACATGTGGCGACAAGCACCTATCCGCACCATTTGAAGGCTGTCGCGATGGCGTTGTACCGCCTTCGGCCGGTCGCCGCGGTCGCATTACTTTTCACCTGCCCGCCTGCCGGCCCCACCCGAACCGCCTGGCCAACCTGCCCGCCCCACCCGAACCGCCTGGCCACCCTGCCCGCCCCACCCGAACCGCCTGGCCACCCTGCCCGCCTTGCCCGACGGCCTGGCTGCGCTGCCCGCCCGACCTGCCTACCCGCCGCCGGACCGGGCAGCGGCTCGCCTACGGATCAGGCTTCGGACCAGACTCGGGAACAGGCTCCGGACCCGCCTTACCCGAAGTTCTTCACCGCACCAATGGTCCCCCGGGAAGGATCTCAGAGGCGGTCGGCGCGCAGCATTCGGCGGGCATTGAACATGGGCGACAGCCTGTTCAATGACGTACCGAATTTTGTGGACCTGAGTGTTGTACTGTTTGAGAGTTATTCGGGCACAACCTGGCCGTAGGCCAGCCCTCTGGTGACACGATCTTCGTCCCACCGAAAGATGCTCGGTGGGTGGGCGGAGCAAAACGGGGTCGACCTTGTCATCGGCGAATCAGACGTTCCACAGGCTCATCACATTACGTGCGTATTGATCGGCACCACCCATGTTGTGATGGGTCATGGCCGACTGAAGCGCGACCCCAAATATGTATGAAAACATTCGCGCCGTTCCGCGAGGCAGGTCACCGGTGAGAATTCCGGTCGCGCCGAACCTGCCTGACGATGTGCCGTGTCGATTCCGCTCAGCGGCATTTCCTGTCCAGGCGTCCGCGCCTGACCCCGAAGCAGACGCCGCCGACGAGAAGACGCAGGCTATGAGCAGGCGGCGCGGACGGCGTCGCTGACCTCGCGCAGGTGGTCGGGGCCGGGGACGAGGCGGTCGGTGAGGTAGGCGACGACCAGGTCGTGCTCGGGGTCGGCCCAGGCGGTGCAGCAGTTGCTGCCGTTGTGGCCGAAGGTGGACGCCGTCGCCTGGCTGCCCATCGACGCCCCGGCCAGCTGGAAGCCCTGCGACCACCGGATCGGCGAGTGGAAGGTCCGGTCGATCTCACCGTCGGTGGTGGAGGGCGTAAGGGCCGTCTCGATCGCCTTCGCGGACAGCACACCGCCGCCGCCGGACAGCAGCGCCTGGTAGAACGCGGCCAGGGAGCGGGCCGTGGTCGAGACGCCGGCCGACGGGATGACCGCGCGCCGGATCGCCGGACGGTTCACGTACCAGGACATCACGGGATGGCCGGTGACCGGGACGCCGCGGGACGCGTACGCGTCGGGCAGTCCCAGATGCGTGTCGCCCAGGCCGAGCGGGCGCAGCAGCTCCGTCTCCAGCAACGTCGCCGGGGCGTCGCCGGTCGCCCGGCGCAGCACCTCACCCAGGATGAACCCGTACACGATGGTCTGGTACGCGGGGACCGCGCCCGGCGCCCACCGCAACCGGGCCCGTTCCAGGTTGCGCACCGACCGTGCCCACTGCCCCATGGCCAGTGCGTCGCCCACCAGCCCGCGGGCGAAGGCCAGGCCGGACCGGTGCTGCAGGACCTGCCGTACGGTCACCGCCTCTTTGCCGCGGGCGCCGAACTCGGGCCAGTACCGGGCGACGGGGTCGTCCAGCCGGAGCCCGCCGCGGACGGCCAGCTCGTGGGTGAGGACGGCGGTGAGGGGCTTGCTGGCGGAGAAGATCCAGAACAGCGCGTCCGGCGCGCAGCCGTACGACTCGTCGAGGATGACCTGCCCGTGCTGGATCACGCAGAGTTGCGCCCGGGCACCGCGGGCGGCGATCATCTGCCCGGCGTCCACCTGGGCGTAACTTCTGGTCAAGGTTGCAGACTACCGCGGGGTGACGGGACGCCCGCGCTCAATCGTGCGGCCGGGCCGCCGATGGGTCCGGTGTGGGATGGGATCAGCGCCGGGCCGGAGCGGCTTGTGTGGTCGCCGGACTTCTGGTGGCGCTGGCGGTCGCGAGCTCCGGCGGCGCGGGAGATCGGGCTGGACGAGCTGATCGTGCGGGGCCGCCGACTCGTCCGGTCGCCTCACCCCCGAGCGTGCGCATCCCGCCGGCCGAGACGCCCAAGGAAACGGTGACGCTCGGCCCGGGGCAGACGCTGCGGCTGATGCCGCTGGGCGACTCCATCACCGACGGCGAGGGCTCCAGCGACCACGGCGGCTACCGCACCGTCCTGGACGCCCGGCTGGCCGCGGCCGGCTTCCGGGTCACGTTCGTCGGCTCGCGGCGCGCCGGGCCGCCCGGACCGGCCGCCGCCAACGAAGGGCACCCGGGCTGGACCATCGCCCGGCTGGCGGCCCGCGTGACCGGCTGGCTGACCAGCGCCGCCCCCGACGTCATCCTGTTGCACACCGGCACCAACGACATCAACTCCGACGCCGCCGCGGCGGTCGCGCCGGCCCGCCTGGCCGCGCTGCTGGGCCGGATCCTCCGGGCCCGGCCGGCCGCGCAGATTTTCGTGGCCGAGATCGTCGGGTCGTCCCACGACGACCGCCAGCACCGGATCGACGGGTACAACGCGGCCGTGGTCCGGCTCGTCGCCGCCGGCCCGCCGAACGTCCACCTGGTCGACCAGTCCGGGATCACCGGCCCGCAGCTGCGCGACGGCCGGCACCCCGACGACGCCGGGTACGCCCGGATGGCGGCGAACTGGGCGTGCGCCCTCCGCGCGACGTACCGGCGGCCGGCATCGACGTCGTCACCATGAGGCGGACGTCGTCACCATGAGGCGGACGTCGTCACCATGAGGCGGACGTCGTCACCATGAGGCGATGCTTGCCACCGACGGGCCGATGTACCGGCGGAAACGGGACGGGTGGTGGCATCCGGTCAGCGCACTGACAGGGCGGCGCGGTATGAATGACACATGGTCGACTCCTGGGACGGGCGCGGGCTGCCACCCGTGGCCCGGCAGCGCATCGCCCGCGCCGCCGCCGACGGCGTCCGGACGTCGCTGCTGCCGGTCAACGGCGCCGCGGGCCTCGAGACGGCCGGGTTCGAGGTCGTCGGCGAGGTGCTGGGCACCATCGTGATGCAGATCAGCTGGACCGGGTTCGGCGGCTGCGGCTGGTCCCCCCGGGGATCGGCCTCGGATACGGGTACGGCGGGGTCGGTCCCGGCACCGTGGTCAGCAGCCGCGCCAACCGCTGGGCCGGGTACGCGCCGTACGTCCAGGCGATCACCGGCGGCCGTGACACCGCGATGAACCGGATGCTGGCCGAGGCGGCCGCGCTCGGCGCCGACGGGGTGGTCGGGGTGGCGCTGACCGACGTCCGCATGGAGGGCAACAAGCGCGAGTTCATGGCCCTGGGCACGGCCGTGCGGTCCCGCGGCCGGCAGCGCCCGGCCCGGCCGTTCAGCACCGACCTGAGCGGCCAGGACGTGGCCAAACTGCTGCTGGCCGGGTGGGTGCCGGCCGGGATCGCGTACGGCGTCTCGGTGGCCGTGCGTCACGACGACTGGCGGACCCAGGCCCAGACCCGGGTGTGGGCCGGAAACACCGAGGTCAGCGGTTACACCGAACTGCTCACCCACGTCCGCGCCGACGCCCGCCGCGAGTTCGCGCGCGCCGCGTCGAAGCAGGGCGGCGACTCCGCGCTGATGTCGTCGATGAACCACCACGTCTGGGAGTTCGAGCCCGGCGAGAACCACCGTGACCACGTGGCCGAGTGTGTGATCACCGGCAGCGCGATCGCCCGCTTCCACGACTCGGCCTTCAAACCGGACCGCAGTCTCACCATCATGCCGCTACGGAGATCCAGATGACGGCCGAAAGCCCCGCACCGACCATCCCCGATGACGCGATGCGCCGCCTGGCGCAGATGCGCCCCGGCCAGGCCACCAGCCTGTTCACCTCGGACCTCAGCGTCAACGAGTTCCTGCTGGTCCGCGAGGCCGGATTCCGGCCCCTCGGACTGGTGCTCGGGTCGAGCATCTACCACGTCGGCATCCAGATGGGCCGATGGAGCCAGAACCAGGAACTCGACCAGCTGTCCCAGGCCATGTACCACGCCCGGGAGCTGGCCATGACCCGGATGGAGGCGGAGGCCGACGCGCTCGGCGCCGACGGCATCGTCGGGGTCCGGCTCGACATCGAGTTCAAGGAGTTCGGCTCCGACCTGGCCGAGTTCATCGCGATCGGCACCGCGGTGCAGTCCGACGCCCCGCCGCCCGGCGGCGGCAGCTGGCGCAACAACCAGAACCAGCCGTTCACCTCAGATCTGTCCGGGCAGGACTTCTGGACGCTGATCCAGGCCGGCTACGCCCCGCTGGGCATGACCATGGGCACCTGCGTCTACCACATCGCCCACCAGCGGTTCTGGCAGGTGCTCGGCAACGTCGGCCAGAACGTCGAGATCACCCAGTACACCGAGGCCCTGTACGACGCCCGCGAGCTGGCCATGAGCCGGATGCAGGCGGAGGCCGAGCACCTCGGCGCCGAGGGCATCGTGGGCGTGCAGATGCTGTCCAACACGCACCGCTGGGGCGGACACACCACCGAGTTCTTCGCCATCGGCACGGCTGTCCGGCCGCTGCGTCCCGACCACGTGATCGCCAAGCCGCAGCTGGTCCTGCCGCTCACGGATCGGTGATGAGCGCTCCCGACTGGCTGGGCCCGGCCGGTGATCTGCACCTGCTGGCCGCGGCGCTGCGGGCGGACAGCGCCGACGTGGCCTCGTACACCCGGGTGCTGACCGAGACGCTGGGTGACGCGCTGCCGGCCGGCATGGTCGAGGTCGAGCGGAAACGCTCGGTGGCCGACCGGATGGCCGGGCGGCCCGGCGAGCCGGTGCGCCTCACCGTCACCACCGACGACCAGGAGCTGGAGCTGGCGTCGGGCGGCAAGGGCGAGATCCGGCAGCTGGTGCGGGGTGTGGTGATCAAACGGCGGCGGGTCGGCACCGACGAGTGGCTGGACGCCTTGGCCGGAGTGCTGGCCCAGTTGGCCGGCCGCAACGCCGCCGCCCGGGACGCCCTGACGCGGTTGCTGGGTGCTTAGGCGGTTCTGGGCGGCGCCCGTCGTGGTGCTGCTGCTGGCCGCGATGGCGTACGCGATGGCCACCACTGTGGCGCAGCAGACGCCGACCGTGGACGAACCGGTCTACGTCACGTCCGCCGTCGTCTACCTGCGGCAGCACCGGGTGTCGTTCAACCCCGAGCACCCGCCGCTGGGCAAGCTGGTGATGGCGGCCGGGCTGGCCTTCGCGCACCCGCGGCTGGACCGGTCGTACGCGCCGCCGGCGAACCAGTCGTACGGCACGACGCAGCGCCTGATCGCCCGGCACCTGCTGTACGAGTCGGGCAACGACCCGGACCGGCTGACCCGGGCCGCGCGGGTGCCCGTCCTGGTGCTGACGCTGCTGTTCGGGCTGGTGGTGTTCGGCTTCGCCCGGGACCTGGCCGGGAACGCCGGCGGCGTGCTGGCGCTGACGCTGTTCGCCGCGTCCCCGGACGTGATCACGCACGGCTCGCTGGCCACCCTGGACGTGCCCGCCGCCGGGTTCCTGCTGACCTCGGTGTGGCTGCTGTGGCGCGCCCGCGAGCGGCCGGGGCGGTACCTGCCGTGGGCGGCGGTGGCGCTCGGAGCGGCCCTGGCCACCCGGGCCAACACGCTGATCGCCGTACCGGTGCTGGTGATCCTGGTGCTGGTCCGGCACCGGTGGCGGTGGGCGCTCGGGTTCGCGGCGATCGCGGTGGCGGTGGTGTGGGCGGCGTACCTGGCGGTCGACCCGGGCCTGCACTGGACGGCGCCGGACGCGGTGCCGGTCCTGCACGGGGTGAAGCGGGTCGCGGTGGACCTGCTGCCGTTCCCGCCGGCGTACCGCGACGGCGTACGGCTGCAGTTCGCCATCGACGCGCGCGGCGCCCGGACGTTCCTGTTCGGGCGGGTCAGCGGCCCGGTCTGGTACTACCTGCCGGCCGCCATGCTGGTGAAGACGCCGCTCGGGCTGCTGGCCCTCTGGGTCGCCGCGGCGGTCACGCTGCTCGTGAAACACCGGGTCACGGCGGCGTACCTGCTGATCACACCGGTCCTGGTGGCCGGCTCGGTGGCCGTGGGAAACCGGGACTACGGCACCCGGTACGCGATCGTCGTCCCGATGTTCGGCGCGGTGGCGGCGGCGGTGCTGGTGACCCTGCGGTGGCGGTGGGCGCACGCGGCGACGGCGGCGACGGCGGCGTTCGCCGTGATCAGCACGGCCCGGGTGTTCCCGTACTTCCTGCCGTACTCCAACGAGGCCTTCGGCGGCCCGGCCGAGACGTACCGGCGGCTGCACGACTCCAATGTGGACTGGGGGCAGGACCTGGGCCGGCTGGCGGTGAAACTCCGCGAGCGGTATCCGGGCGAGACGGTGTGGCTGGTGTACAAGGGCAGCGGCGTCCCGGCGTACTACGGGATCGACGGCCGCAACCCGCTGCGCGCGCCGCCGGACCAGGTGCACGGCCTGCTGGTCGTGTCGGACACGGTCATCGACCTGGCCGATCCGCCGCTGCGGCGGCTCATGAGCACGGCCACGCCGATCGACCAGGCCGGTTACTCGATCACCATCTTTCGGCGTTGAGCACCTCCCGCGGGTCTAACGCAGCGCTTCGTCGAGGATCTCGAGTCCCCGGTCGAGTTCCTCCTCGGTCACGGTGAGGGGCGGGGCGATGCGGAAGGTCCCGCCCATCCCGGGCAGCTGCACCACGTTCATGTGCAGGCCCAGTTCGTAGCAGCGCTTCGTGACCGTCTGACCGACGCTGTCGGATTCCACCTCGATGCCCTGCAACAGTCCGCGGCCGCGAACGTCCACGATCACGTCGTGTCTGGTTCGCAGGTCGTCCAGACCCGCGCGAAGACGGTGCCCGAGTTCACGTGCCCGCCGATCCATTCCCTCCGCCTCGAGGACGTCGAGGACGGTGTTGCCGACCGCGGCGACCAGCGGGTCGGACACGTGCGTGGTGTAGAAGAGGTACCCGCGCTCGTACGCCCGCTGCTCGATCTCGGCGCTGGTGATCACCGCGGCCAGCGGCAGACCGGCGCCGAGCGTCTTGGACAGCGTGAGGATGTCCGGGACGATGCCGTCGCGCTCGAACGCGTACCACGTCCCGGTCCGGCACAGTCCCGTCTGGGCCTCGTCCACGATCAGCAGCATGCCGCGCTCCCGGCACTTCGCCGCCAGCGCCGCCAGGTAGCCCGGCGGCGGCTCGAGGACGCCGCCGGAGGACAGGATCGGCTCCACGATGCACGCGGCCAGGCTGCCGCTGGACTGGGCGTCGATCAGGGCGAAACCGTGGTCGAGCTGGCGTTGCCAGTCCAGCTCGCCGGTGGGCGTCGTGAAGTCCGGCCGGTACGAGTCGGGGGCCGGGATGGCGAAGTTGCCGGGCGGCGTCGGCCCGTACCCGTGGTGGCCGGCGCTGTAGGTGGCGGCCGCGGCGGCGCCGGTCATGCCGTGCCACGAGCGGGCGAAGGCGACGATCTCGTGCTTGCCGGTGACCAGCTTCGCCATCCGGATCGCGGCCTCGTTCGACTCGGCGCCGGTGGTCAGCAGCATCACCTTGTCCAGCGGGTCCGGCACGGACTCGGCCAGCCGTCGCGTCAGGTCCAGGACCGGCTGTGACAGCATGCCGCTGAAGAGGTGGTCGAGCGTGGCGATGGACTGCTGCACGGTGGCCACGATGGCCGGGTGGCAGTGACCGAGGATCGCGCTCATCTGCCCGGACGTGAAATCGAGGATCTTTCGGCCGCTCTGCGTCCAGAGGAAGCTGCCTTCGGCCCGAGCGATCAGTTCGGGGCTGAACGGACCGCCGTACCGGATCAGGTGTCTCATGCCGTCGACTCTAGGGGCGTCGCAATGGACGGCGGACCGCTCCGTCGGCCAGCGGCATGACCTCCGGCACGATGTCGGCCACCGTACGGCCGGGGCGGCGCGGCGAGCCGCCGTAGCCGGGTCGGTCCGGGACCAGCACGCGGACGCCGCTGTCGTGCATCGCCTGCACCATGTCGGGGCGCTTCCAGCGGGTGCCGGGCGTACCGCTGTGCGAGATGACCGGGAACCCGTCCACGGGCCCGTACAGGCAGTGGTCGAGGGTCATGAGGTCATGCGGCGGTGGCTCGTGACGCATCAGCCGGTCGCCCCGTCGGCGACCCGGGCGAGCCGGGCGCGAAGCTCCGGAGGCGCAATCGACGAAGGGGACGGTTCGGGGGCGCCGAACAGGCGGCTCAAGTCCTCGCGGAGGCCGTCCATCCAGACGACCAGGTCGGAGACGTGGTAGAGGTCGGCGCCGAAGCCGGCCGGCCACTCCATCTCGGGCGCCCCGGGAAGTTCCTCGCGCAGCGCCTCCCGGTCGCGGGTGAGCAGCCCGACGGCAACGTGGTCGTAGCGGCCGGCCGCATCCGCCGCCACCCGATCCAGAGCCGGTACGGACGGCAGGACGCCGCCCGCCGGGCAGGAGCGGATGAGAGCCTCGGCGCCGCGGACGGCGTGATGACCGGCGACCAGGACGGCCTGCCAGTCCAACGTGGCCGGTGGGTGCAGCTCCGTCTGGTACAGCGCGTACGTCGAATCGGCCAGCTGACCGTCCTGGCGGGCCCGGGGCAGCGGCGCGCCCGGTTCCTTGCCGTGGGCGATCACGTCGACGGTCATCCGGACGACGCGGGCCGAGTCGGCCAGGAAGGTGCCACTGGCCCGGTGCAGCTCGCCCAGCCCGCCGCGGGGCCAGGCGAACAGGCCGATCAGCACGCCGACGGCGGCCCCGATCACCACGTCCAGCACCCGCGCCTCGGCCAGCCGCCAGTCGACCGGGGTGACCTGGGCGAACACCAGCGTGATGACGAGCGTGAACAGCGCCTGGGCCCAGCCCAGCCCGAGCAGCGGACCGGCGGCCAGTCCGACCAGCATGACCACCGGCAGCACGAACGCGTACACCGGCGGCGGGATGCCGACGACCAGCAGGACCGCCGCGACGATGGAACCGGCCACGGTCCCGACCAGGGCCGGCCGCAGCGCCGACCGGGTCTCGGCGGCCGAGGTGCGCAGCACGGTGAGGATGGTCAGCAGCACCCAGAACCCGTGTGAGAGGTCGAGCACCCCGGCCAGCAGCCGGGCCGCCGCCAGCGCCGCGGCCAGCCGCAGAGCGCCCTGGAAGTAGACCGAGCGCGGGGTCAGGTTCTCCTTCAGGCGGTGCCAGTAGAGACGGTAGGCCGGCTCGTGGGCGTACCAGAACTGACCGGGCTGAGCCGAAGCCGGCGTGGTGTCGGCGTGGATCGGCTCGCCGGCCGCGATCCGGACCGCGGTCACCATCGACTTGGTCCACTCCCCCAGGGCCAGCGCGAGCGAGCCCAGGCGCAGCCGGCCGGGATCGACGCCGGTCGGGTCGGTGTTCATCCGGGCCACCCGGAACGTGTTCAGCGCGGCGATCACCTGGTCGGTGTCGGGCACCGGCCCCGTCCCGGCCAGCCAGTCCGCGGCCGCCTGGGCGCAGGACGCGGACCGGTGCAGCAGCGCCGCCGCGGCGGGCAGGTCGGCGGCCTCGGTGTGGTCGGTGAAATACAGGTCGACCGTACGGCCGAGGATCAGCCGGGCGGTCCCGGAGGTGGCGCTCAGCGCCCGGTCGCGGCGCCCGGCCGAGGCGGGACGCTGGGTCGGCGGGAGCCGGGACGGCCGCAGGGCGTCGGCGGCGTCGGTGGCCTCGGGCAGCAGCGCGGCCAGCCGGTCCCGGGCGCCGGCGTCGCCGGACCAGCCGTCGGCCACCGCGGCCAGGCAGCCGGCCAGGTGGCCGATCGCGTCGGCGAGCCGGGCCCGGTACGGCCGCGGCGCCGGGTCGGGCCAGAGCACGAGCTCGGCCCCGGCCAGCAGCAGCACGGCCAGGGTGAGCCCGGCCAGCCGCCACAGAAGCGAACCCGGGTCGTACGGCGGGAAGCAGGGCAGGATGTAGAGCAGCTGGGCTCCGGTGATCAGGCCGACCAGCCGCGGGCCGCCGACGCCGGCGAAGCTGACCAGGAAGCCGAGCACGAACATGCCGGCCGTGGCCGCCCACGTGTTGATCGACAGGAGCGTGCCCAGCGTCAGCAGCACCCAGCCGACCGGCAGCACGCACAGCAGGGTGCGGGCGCGCTGCCCGGGCGTACCCGGGATCTGCGATAGCGCGCCCAGGGCGAACGCGCCGAACAACGCGTACGGCGCCATGCCGGGGTTGTCCAGCACGTACCGGCAGAAGTAGAAGCCCAGGCAGGCGACCAGGGTGACCCGGGCCGCCCGCCGGACGGCGATCAGCTGGGGGTCATGCCGACGCAGCCAGGTCACCGGTGAATCCTCGCACGCCGGTCAGCGGTCTCCGGCATCCGACGAGGGTGATGTCGGCGTCCCTTATAGGCTGCGGAGCCATGCTCACCATGCAGGACGCGATGGCTCGGTTGATCACCTACTGGACGCAACTGGGCTGCCTGACCGTCCAGCCGATGAACACTGAAGTCGGGGCGGGGACGCTAAACCCGGCGACGTTCCTGCGCGTGCTGGGCCCGGAGCCGTGGCGGGTGGTGTACGTCGAACCGTCGGTACGTCCCGACGACTCCCGTTACGGCGAGAACCCGAACCGCCTGCAGACCCACACCCAGGTCCAGGTGATCCTCAAGCCCGATCCCGGCAACGCGCAGGAGCTGTACCTGGGCAGCCTGACCGCGCTCGGCATCGACGTGGCCGCCCACGACGTGCGGTTCGTCGAGGACAACTGGGCGTCGCCGGCGCTGGGCGCGTGGGGCCTGGGCTGGGAGGTGTGGCTCGACGGCCTGGAGATCACCCAGTTCACGTACTTCCAGCAGGCCGGCGGCGTCGCCCTCGAGCCGGTGAGCGTGGAGATCACGTACGGCATCGAGCGGATCATCATGGCTCTGCAGGGCGTCCGGCACTTCAAGGACATCGTCTACTCGTCGGGGGTCAGCTACGGCGAGGTGTTCGGTCAGGGTGAGTACGAGATGTCGCGGTACTACCTGGACGAGGCCGACGTGGCCGCCAACCGGCAGCTGCTCGAGTTGTACGCGGCCGAGGCGCAGCGGCTGATCGACGACGGCCTGCCGGTGCCCGCCCACACCTACGTGCTGAAGTGCTCGCACGCGTTCAACGTGCTCGACGCCCGGGGCGCGGTGTCCACGGCGGAACGGGCGGCCGAGTTCGCGCGGATGCGCCGGCTGGCGGGCGAGGTGGCCAAGCTGTGGATCGCCCGCCGCGACGAGCTCGGCCATCCACTGGGGCGCTCCGCTCCCCCGCCGCCCGCGGTCGCCCACCGGGTGGCCGGCGGAGACCTGCCGCGCACGCTGGCGTTCGAGATCGGCACCGAGGAGATGCCGCCGGCCGAGGCCGCCGCCGCCCTGTCGCAGGTGCAGCGCCTGTTGTCCGAGCGCCTCGCGGCGACCCGGCTCGGGCACGGTGACGTCCGGGTGTTCGCGACTCCGCGGCGACTGGTCGCGGTGGTCGAGGCGGTCGCGGCGCGTGAGGAGGATCGCGTACGGGCGGTGAGAGGTCCCCGCGTCGGTGCCCCGGCGAACGCCGTGGAGGGCTTCGCCCGCTCGCAGGGTGTCGACGTCGCCGAGCTCAAGCAGGACGGCCGGCACTTCTCCGCGGAACGGTTCGAGGCCGGCGAACCGGCGCTGGTGGTGCTGGCCGGCGTGCTCGCCGGCGTGGTGACCAGCCTGCGGGCGACCAGGAACATGCGATGGAACGACCCGCACCTGTCCTTCACCCGCCCGATCCGCTGGCTGGTGGCGCTGTGGGGGCCGGACGTGGTGCCGGTGGCGGTGTCCGCCCTCGCCGCCGGCCGGACCACCCGGGTGCTGCGGACCGCCGAATCGCCGCTGGTCGAGGTGGCCACGGCCGAGTCGTTCATGGAGACCATCGCGGTCAACGGCATCGTGGCCGACCCCGAGGACCGGCGCGAGCTGATCGTCACCGGCGCCCAGGACCTGGTGTACGGCACGGGCCGGGTCACCGTGGACTCCCTGGTCGACGAGATCACGTACCTGGTGGAGGCCCCGACGCCGCTGCTCGGCTCGTTCGACGAGCGCTACCTCGAACTGCCGGACACGGTGCTGACCACGGTGATGCGCAAGCACCAGCGGTACCTGCCGGTCCGGGACGAGACGGGCGCGCTGCTGCCGCTGTTCGTCACCGTGGCCAACGGCCCGATCGATGTCGAGCAGGTCCGCGACAGGCAACGAGGCGGTGCTGCGGGCCCGGTTCGCCGACGCCGTCTTCTTCTACCGGGCCGACCGTGCGCAACCCATCGCGGCGATGCGGGACAAGCTGGCCGGCCTGACGTTCACCGACAAGCTGGGCTCGATGGCCGACCGGGCCGCCCGGATCGCGGCGCTCGCCCGGGAACTGGCACCCGTGTCGTCGCCCGTCCTGGACCGGGCCGCGCAGCTGGTCAAGTTCGACCTCGGCTCGCAGCTGGTCACCGAGATGACCAGCCTGGCCGGCGTGCTGGCCCGCGACTACGCGCGGAACGCGGGCGAGCCGCCGGCCGTGGCGCAGGCCGTGTACGAGGCTGAACTGCCCCGGGCCACCGGCGACGACCTGCCACAGTCGGTGGCGGGTGCGGTGCTGTCGGTGGCCGACCGGATCGACCTGATCACCGGGCTGGCGGCCACGGTCGGCCTCCCCACCGGCAGCAGCGACCCGTTCGCCGTCCGGCGAGCGGTGCTGGGCCTGCTGGCGGTGCTGCGCGCCCATCCGCCGCTGTCGTCGATCGATCTCACCGGTGCGTTCGCCACCGCCGCGGCCGCTCAGCCGGTTCCGGTGCCGCCCGCCGTGCTCGCGGCGATCGCCGACTTCGTGGCCAAGCGCTTCGAGCAGGTCCTGGTGGAGGAAGGCCAGCCGGTCGACTGGGTCCGGGCGGTGCTGCCGCACGCCGGCCACCCGGCCCGCGCCGACCGCCTGCTCGTTGAACTGTCCACCCTGGTCGGTGAGGAGACGTTCGAGGACGTGGCCGCCGCGATCCAGCGCGCCCGGCGCATCGTCCCCGACGGCACCCCCGCGGCGTACGACCCCGCGCTCTTGACCGAACCAGCCGAGATCGCCCTGCACGAGGCGATCCAGAACGTCGGCGGCGACGACCTGATGCACTTCACCCGGGCGGCGGCCCGCATCGTCGGCCCGGTGACCCGCTTCTTCGACGACGTCTTCGTGATGGCCGACGACCCGGCGCTGCGCGCCGCCCGCCTCGGCCTCCTGGCCACCGTCCGCGACCTGGGAAGCAACCTGATCGACTGGAACCGGTTGCACCTGTGACGGAGCGCCTCCGGCCGGCTGAGTCGTAGCCCGGGCAACGGTCCTCGAAGGTCTGAAGGCGCGGCCTCGCCGCTGCCCTGGGACCCCGGTTCTCAGGCGCGATCGCGGCACCGGCCCCGCCTACACCGCGGCGCCGCCCTGTCGTACGCCGACGCCGCAGCACCACCCTGCCCCACGCCGACGCGGGAGCGCCGCCCTCTCCTACGCCGCAACGCCGTCCTGTCCGACGCCGACGCCGCGGCGCCGCCCCCGCCATCGGGGACGACGCCGCCGAGAGGAATCAGTGGCGCACGACGGCACCGGTCTTCTCGTCGAGGATCAGCGGTCGGGTGTGGGGACGGGAGCGGAAGTCGAACATCGACCTCAGGGACCCCGCGTCCTGGTCGTAGGATGCGTCGCCGACCCGGCCGAGACCCCAGTTGTCCTCGATGAACGCGAGCGTCGAGGTCTGGTCGGTCCGGGTGTGGTCGACGTGGTTCGCCTTGGCGAACGGGCTGATCACCAGCAACGGGGTGCGCGGGCCGTAGCCGCAGCGGTCCAGGTACCCCTTGGCCACCGGAGCCTGGCCGCAGAGGGCGGCCACGTCGTTGGCGGCGTCGGTGGAACCGTTGACCGGCGGCGGGGCGACGTGGTCGTACCAGCCGTCGGAGTCGTCGTACGCGATGATCACCGCGGTCGAGGACCAGTAGGGGGAACGCTGGAGCTGATTGATCTCCCGGACCACGAACGCCTGCTCGTCCAGCGGGTCGGAGTAGCCGGCGTGGCCGTCCTGGTACTCGGCGGCCTTGAGGTAGCTCACCGACGGAAGGTTGCCGCCGGCCAGCGCGGCGTCGAAGTCGGTCAGGTCGTAGTTGTGGTTGGCCTGGTCGGTGTGGCCGATGGCGCGGACCGACGTCGGCGGCAGGTGCTGGGGGTTGCTGGTCGACTTGTAGTACTGGAACGGGCTGTGGTGCGGGCTGTAATCGACCACCGGCGTCCCGCCGATGTTGGTGTGGGTGGCGCCGCACACCGCGTAGCCGTTCGCGGTGCCGGTCGGCTTGAATCCGCCCTGGAACCAGCCCCAGGTCACGTGACGCTGGTTGAGCAGGTCGCCGACGTTCTTGCCGGTGAGGACGGCCAGGTTGCTGGTCGACGTGTGGTTGGCGTCCGAGCAGTCGTCGAAGGCCGGGTCGGGGTCGTTGATCACGGTGCCGATGCCGTCGGGGCCGGGCGAGGTGGCCACGGCGGGGTTGGTCACCTTGGCATGGGTGACGGAGTCGACTGCGTACGCGCCGTGGGTCTGGCCCGAGATCAGGTTCAGCGCGCCCGGGGTGGAGGGGCCGTACACCGTGTCGTACGAGTTGTCGTTCAGCCCGTAGTGCTGGGCGTAGTTCCACAGGCCGGTGACGGTGTTGCCGTCGTAGTAGTTCATCACCAGGCCGGGTTCGCCGAACTCGCCGGTGCAGGTGTCGTGGCCCGTCTTCTGGACGAACATGTCGGCCTTGCCGGCGTCGTACGCCTGCTGCTCGTGCAGGTAGCCGTGGTCCTGGTCGCAGGTCAGCGCCTGGTCGTGGCTGAGCCGGGCCGGGTTGTACAGGTTGGGGTTCGTCGGTCAGCAGCGCCGGGCTCAGACCGTTCACCGCCGGCGTGTGCCGGGCCGCGGTGAAGGTCGTGCCGTCGGTGTTGGCGGCCTTCGGGTAGGTCCCGAAGTAGTGGTCGAACGAGATGTTCTCGTCGAAGATGACCACCACGTGCTGGATCGGGGTCCGCGCCTGCGCCGGGGCCGGCGGGTGGTGGTGCGACGGGCGGTGCCACCATCCGCCCGCGAATGCCGGGGTGGACGCCCCCACGGCGAGCACGGCGACGGACGCGAGCCCGATGCCCAGACGGGTTTTGACACCCATTCTCGACTCCCTGCCTCAGTAGATGTGTGCAGCAGAGACTCTTGCCGTCGCGGCTGGACGATCACCACCGTGGATGCCGGTCGTGCGCGGAAACAGTGCATGAAGCGCAGGTGACTCAGGCCGGGCTCAGCATGCCGGACCCGAGAAAGTCGCCGGCGTCCCGTACGCCCGGCAGCACCAGGAAGTAGCCGCCGCCGACCGGCTGGATGTAGTCGGCCAGCGCCTCGCCCTCGAGGCGCTTCTGGATCGCCTCGAACTGCCGCGACAGGTCCTGCTGGTACGCGACGAACACCAGTCCCATGTCGAGGTTCCCGACATCGTCCACCCCGGAGTCGTAGTTGTACGGCCGGCGCAGGATCCGGCTGTTCGCGGTCTCCGGCGTACGCGGATCAGCCCGCCGGATGTGCGCGTCCAGCGGGATGGCTCCGCCCATCGGGTCGGCCGGGTAGTCGGGCTGGTCGAACTCGGCGTTGCCGTCCAGCGGGGCGCCGGTGTCGCGGCGCCGCCCGAAGATCTTCTCCTGCTCGCCGATCGACACCCGGTCCCAGAACTCGACCAGCATCCGGATCTGCCGGATCACCTGGTACGAGCCGCCGGCCGTCCAGGGCTGGTCGGTGGCCGCGGGGATCCACACCAGACGGTCCATGGCCGACCCGTCGGTGGTGTCCGGGTGCGAGGTGCCGTCCTTGAAGCCCATCAGATTGCGCGGGGTGCCGGCCGGGCGGGGCGGCGACAGGAACCCGTCCAGCCGGTGCCGGATCTGCATGGCGCCGCGCGTGTGCCGGGCGATGTCGCGCAGCGCATGCACCACGGCGTCCCGGTTGTCGGCGCACAGCTGCAGGCTGAGGTCGCCGTGCGTACGGCCGTCGATCAGGTGGTCGTCGGGGAAGACCGGCATCGGCTTCAGCCCGGCGGGCTTGCGCGGCGCCAGGCCGTACCGGTCGTCGAAGAGCGACGCGCCGACGCCCACGGTGACCGTCAGGCGGTCGGCGGGGACGACCGGGCCGAGCACACCGGAGTCGGCCGGCGGCCCGGAGATGCCCGGGTCGGGCGGGACGCCCCCGGCGGTCAGGAACCGCGACCGGGCGGTGATGGTCCGGAACAGGTCGGTGAGCGCGGCCCGGTCGGCGGCGATCACGTCGAAGACCACGTGGGCGGCGTGCGGTTGGGCTGCGGTGACGATGCCGGCCTGGTGGACGCCGTGGAACTCGACGCGCGTCGGCGCCGCCACGGCTGCCTCCGGCTCGACCAGCGCCGCCGCGACGCCACCGCCCGCCCCGGCGCCCACGGCCACGCCGGCCGCGCCGATGCCCAGGCTGCGCAGGAACGCCCGCCGGTCGGTGGTCAAAATTCCCTCCGTACCTCGCCGATGGCCGCAACCGGGGCCAGGTCCTCCAGGAGCCGGCCGAGCGCGCCGTCGAGCTTCTCCCGCTCCGGTCCCGCGAGCTGGGCCGGCGGCGTCCAGCGGCGGTTGCGTTGCTGGGCCCGGACCAGCGTCTGCAACGCGGACAACTCGGCCACGGCGTGCGGCCAGCCCGCGTACCGGGGCTGCACCACCGGGGCGATCGCGTCCATGCACCATCCTCGTGCCCTCCAGGTCGGCCGAGATAATCGCCAGCCCGGCGCCGCCGCCCTGGTCCGACGCCCCGCTGAGCTCGAACTGCAGCGAGTTCTCGAGGATCTCGTGCGAGCGCAGCGGCAGGTCGTTGGGATCGGTGCGTCCGGCCGCGAAATCCTTCCGCAGACCGGCCACGTCCTTGACGAGCCGGTCCGCGACCTTCGCCGTGACCGGCAGCGGCTCGTTGTGCCACAGGCCGTACTCGATCCGCCGCAATCCGGTGAAGTGCGGGTCCCGGACGCCGCCGGGCAGGCCCGCGGGAGTGCCGTCGATCGCGGCGGCGCTGTCCCCGAAGGTGCCGTAGGCGGCGCCGAGCCGGCTGTAGGCCATCTGCGTCACCAGCCAGGCGGCCCGGGCGTCGCCCCGGTCTCCGGACGTCAGCGCGTGCTGCAGCTTCCCGGCCTGGGCGGCCAGCGTGGCCAGCCCCGCGGAGACGCGTGTGCGGTAGGTCTTGACCGGCCCGGCCAGGTCGTTCTCGGTCGTCGGCACGATCGCCGCGGTCCCTGCGGCCGGCCCGTCCGTGACCGTCACGCTCGGACCGGTCTCGGCGTCGGCGCCGTCGGGGAAGCAGGTGAACGCGTACGTCCCCGGGCTCAGCGTGAGGTGGATCGGGCGGGACGTCCCCGGACCGAGCTGCTCGACCTCGGCGTACACCCCTTTGGTGGCCGGGTCGACGAGTTGGACGTCCATGCCGGCCGTGGTCACGTTGTGCACGGTCAGGGTCTGCTCACCACCGTGCGGGCGGCTCCATCCGGCACCGCACCGGCCCCGGTCGAGCTCGATCGCCGCGGCTTTTTGGACGGCGTGGGTGCACCCCGCGACGGTCAGCACGAGAATCGCCCCGACGGCGCCGGGCCGGCTGAGCCGCGCCATCGACCACTCCCTTCCGCCGCCGGCCGATCGGCGGCACCGCGGCGATGGTAGATCGGCGCGGGGCCGCGACAGCCGGTCGCGCGGAAGGGTTCATCACGCGGTCACCTGTCGTTCGTCACGGCGGCGGCCGGCCGTCTTGGGTATCGTCCGCGGGATGGAACTCGTCCTGGTGACCCGGATCGGTGCGACCACCGGGCGACCGGTGCGTACCGGCGCCTCGGGAGATGTGACATGCCGCTGGTGACGCTGGAGAACCTGGGAGCGTGGCTGCTCAAGGGCAACGCCGACGTGCACGGCCTGGCGGCCCGCTTCGCGCGCGACCCCACGGTCGAGTCGTGGGGGGTGCACCCCGGTTACCGGATGCGGATGATGGCCGCCGGCCAGCCCGTGGTGTTCTGGGGCAGCGGGAGCCGGCACAAGCTGGCGTACGGCGTGTGGGGTATCGGCTCGGTGGCCGGGCCGGCCTTCTACAGCGACGAGCGCAGCCGGTGGATGATCCCGCTCGACCTGACGATCCGGCCGCCCGAGGACTGGGTGTCCCGCGACGAGCTGCGCCACGACTCGCGGCTGCACATGCTGGAGGTGCTGCGGCAGCCGCAGTCGGCCAACCCGACGTACGTGACGCCGGAGCAGTTCGAAGCGCTGCAGACGTTCTTCCGATAGGCCGGTGGTGCGTCCGGAAACCGGGCGGCCGAACGGCGCCGCCCGGCTGGGACGGTGGGGGCATCCGGTCAGCTCAAGGCCGGATCGCTGGTGCTGGGGCGGCCGGTCTCGACGTGGCCGGCCAGGCGCCGGACGTACGTGCGGTCGGTGTCGTCGGTGATCGTGACGTCGTACCAGCCGGCATTGCGCCCGGCCGGGATCGACTGCAGCGCGCGCTGGCCCGGCCGCAGGCGGACGACGTCGGCGGGCCCGCGGCGGTAGCCGTCGGACAGCGTCAGCCGGACCGCGTGCGCGCCGTTGTTGACCAGGGTCAGCTCGACGTCGCCGCCGTGCTCGTGACGGGCGACGACGTCGACGCCGGCGGACCGGTACTCGCGGACGAACCCGTTCGGTCCGTGCACGGTCACGGTCTCGTCCAGTGACCAGGTGCCGGACAGATGGTGCCCGGCGCCGACGGTGTACGAGCGGGGCTCGCCCGCGGACGAGGTGACGTAGAAGACGGCGCCGGTCCGGCCGCGACTGGCGAAGTCGATGCGCAACTGCTGACCGCTCACCCGGGCGTCGGCCACCAGGTCGTACGGCAGGGCCCGGGCCGGCCGTACGCCCTTCTCCGGCGACGGGAGCGACGGACCGGCCGGCGGCGCCGGCACGTAGTCGGGGTGCCGCTCGCGGTCCGGCGGCTCGTACCCGGCCGTGGAGGGCAGCGGCGGCACCGGCGGGTGGGCCCGCCCGAAGTCGAACGCCGACGTCAGGTCGCCGCAGACGGCACGGCGCCAGGGCGAGATGTTCGGTTCGTGCACGCCGAACCGCTGTTCCATGAACCGGATGATCGACGTGTGGTCGAACACCTCGGAGTTGACGTACCCGCCGGTGGTCCACGGGGACACCACGATCATCGGGACGCGGACGCCCAGCCCGTACGGACCGGCGACGTTGCCACCGGCGCCCGGGTAGACGTCGAGGTTCGTGTCCACGGTGGAGTAGCCGGCCTGCGGGTACGGCGGGATCATGTGGTCGAACAACCCGTCGTTCTCGTCGTACGTGATCAGCAGCGCCGTCCTCGACCAGACCTCGGGGTCGGCGGTGAGCGCGTCCAGCACCTGCGCGGTGTACCAGGCGCCGTAGTTGGCCGGCCAGTTCGGGTGTTCGGAGTACGCCTCGGGCGCGACGATCCAGGAGACCTGCGGCAGCGTCCCGGCGACGACGTCGTTGCGCAGCGGCGCGAAGAAGTCGCCGCCGCGCGTGCCGCGGCGGGCCTTCTCGTACAGCGGGTCGCCGGGCTGGGCGTTTCGGTACTGGTCGAAGTAGAGCAGCGCGTTGTCACCGTAGTTGCCGATGTACGCGTCGGCGGTCCAGCCCCACGATCCGGCCGCGTCCAGGCCGGTGCCCTCGTCCTGGTAGATCTTCCACGACACGCCGGCCGCCTCCAGCCGCTCCGGGTAGGTGTGCCAGCCGTACCCGGCCTCGGCGTTGCTGATCACCGGCCCGCCGCCGGTGCCGTCGTTGCCGACGTAGCCGGTCCACATGTAGTAGCGGTTCGGGTCGGTCGGGCCGAGCAGCGAGCAGTGGTACGCGTCGCAGACGGTGAACGCGTCGGCGAGGGCGTAGTGGAACGGGATGTCGCCGCGGGTCAGGTACGCCATCGTGGTCGGGGACTTGGCCTCGATCCACTGGTCGTACTTCCCGTCGTTGAAGGCCTGGTGGCCGTCGTTCCAGCCGTGCGCGAGGTCCTGGATGAAGGCCAGGCCGAGCTCGTCCGCGTCCGGGTGGAAGGGCAGCAGGTCGTCCTGGTGCCAGACCGACCGGCCGCTGGGCAGCGTGACCGGATGCGGGTCACCGAAACCGCGGACGCCGCGCAGCGAGCCGAAGTAGTGGTCGAACGACCTGTTCTCCTGCATCAGCACGACGATGTGCTCGATGTCGCGGATCGATCCGGTCCGCCGGTTGGCCGGGATGGACGCGGCCCGGGCGATGCTGGGCGTCAGCACGGACGCGGCGGTCGCGGCGCCGGTCAGCTGCAGGAATTGACGACGGTTCACCGAATTCATGCCGATCAGTGAACGCCCGCATCGACCAACTTCGGGGTACGCCCAGGGAAACACTCACCAACCTCTGTCCACCCCGGCGTTCCGCTTGCGCTCGAGCACAGTCTGGTCGGCGGCGTCGCGATCGCGGCGGGGCAGGCCGTCGAGGGCGGCCACCACCTCGGGATAAGTCGCGATCATGGCGGTCCGCTCGACCGGGTCCCGTTCCCGCCACCAGTGCAACCGCTGGGCCGGATCCAGACTCGACAGCAACGAGGGGTCGTTCCCCTCCGGGCCGAACACGGGCGGGTCGTCCTGACTGGCCGATGCCTCCTGGTCGATGACCCTCCAGACCTGTTCGTCGGTCGCATCGGCGTCCTCGACGATCGCATGGATGTCCACCAGGCACCGATCCAGGACGGGTTCCATCTCGGCCGCCGGCGCGTCCGACGTGACCTGCTCGTAGACGAGGTCGACCCGGATTCCGCCGCGTTCGGCCTGATGGATCAGGTCCAGGAGGCTGCTCCGCTGGAACTCGATCTCGTCGGCGAAGGTGTGGCGCGCCCGGGCGATCCCGTCGATCTCGGAGAATCTGTCCCCGATCCGGTGCCGGAGGTCCTGGGCCCGATCGTGCGCCGCCTGGGCGCCCGGCCCGGACGGCCAGGAGTCCTGCAGGCCGACATGGGCCTGGATCAGCCCGTCGTAGGCGGCGTTCAGGGCCGCACCGAGCCGGGTCCACCGGTCGGCGGCGGCTCGCAGTGCGGAAACGTCGGCGTGCAGCAGGGCATCGGCGCTGATCGTCATCGCGGGCCGGTCTCCCCGGCGGCGCCGATCCGCCGGGCCGCGGCGTCGTCGGAGCTCCGGAAGCCGGTGCCGGCTGCGTACAGCGAGCGGCTGAGGTCGAGAACCTCCTCCGCCAGGAGGGTCAGCTGATCGCTGAACCAGCCGGCGGCCCGGCCGGTCGCCGCGTCCGCCTCCGATCCCTTGACCACCTGCCATTGCACCCCGTTCAACCCGGCGACGGCGTCACCGAGCCGGGCCGACAGGTCGGCGAGGGCATCCGACGTCCGGAGAACCGCCGGTTCATCGATCTGCGTCACCTGATCCACGGGCGGACCGTACACCATCGTGGACTGATCGTGGTGAACGTGATCCTCGGCGGTACGGGCCGGGTTGCCGCACTGCTCGCCGTACCGGCGTCGCCGCTCACGACGCGCCACGAGACTCTCGACACCGGCGGTCTACCGGGGCCTTCTCGGTGCCCCGGACGGCGACCGGGATCACCGGCGCGCCCGAGGCCAGCGCCAGCCAGCCGACGCCGGTGCGACCCCGGTAGAGGCGGCCGTCCCGGGACCGGGTTCCCTCGGGATGGATGCCGAACGCACCTCTGGTGTGCAGCCAGTCGAGGGCACTCTCGAGCGCGGCTTGAGCGCTGCGGTAGCCGTCGCGCTCGACGGGGATCGCGTCCAGCGCCAGGAACACCGGACGGGACAACCGGCCCCGCCGGAAGTATTCGGCCTTGGCCAGGAACGCCACCGGCCGCGGGGCGAGGAGCGGGATGACCAGGCTGTCGAGAAAGGACAGGTGGTTGGCGGCCAGGATGACCGGCCCGGTGCGGGGCACGTGGGCGCGGCCCTGGACCTCGGGGCGGAGGTAGAGCCGGGCCAGCGGGACGAGCGCCGCCCGGGTCGCGGTGACCAGCGACATCAGGCCGATCCCAGGTGGGCGTCGACGGCAGCTCGGGTGGGCCGCCGGCCGAGCGGAAGCGCGAAGGCGCGGCCACCTCGGCGGCGTTCATCGGCCCAGGCCGGCGGCCATCTTCCGGCGGAGTGGGGGCACGGCCGCGACCACCCGCAGCGCCGTACGGAACCCCGTGCGGCCCAGGCGCGTGGACTTCCCCGACCGCTGCGCGTTCCGCAACGACAGCCGTACGGCGGCGAATCCGTACTCGAGCATCTCCTGCTCGTACCGGGAAACGGGTTGTCCGGCGATCAGCGTGCGCCGCAGCAGATCAGCGTCCCGCAGCGCGGTGTTGGCCCCGATGCCGGCCATCGGCGTCATGTTGTGGACAGCGTCGCCGAGCAGGGTGACCGGCCCGCTTCGGCCAGGGGTCGACGGGGATCGCGCTCTTCACCCGGAAGGCGTTTACCGTGGCCGGCTCGCTGCCGCCGATCAGCCGGTGGAAAGCCGGCGCCCAGCCCGGCATCCGCAGCGCGACCACGCGCATGAGGGACGGCCCGTCGAGCTTCTCGACGTCGTCCGGGAACACGGCGGCCGCATCCGAGAACCCCCAGATCGCCTGGTCGGCTTCCCCGGACCCGTGGTCGCCCAGCCAGACGGCGGTGAACAGCGAACCGCGGGTGCGCGGGACCACGATATTCGTACGCGTGCGCAGCGCTGGTGGCAGGACGGCCGCGGTTCGGGGGGTCAGCGGGTACCGGCCGGCCACGGCGACGATGCCGGTGTCGACCCGGCCGGCGGCGTGCGGGAGCAATTGGCCGCGGACCCGGGAGTTGGCGCCGTCGGCGCCGACCAGCAGATCGGCGGTGGCCGTCGTGCCGTCGGCGAAGCAGGCCCGGACGCGGTCACCGTCGAGGTCGTAGCGGGTGAACTCCATGCCCGCGCGTACAACGTCGTCAAGGCCGTCCAGCAGAATCTCCCGTAGACGCAGGCGGCTGACGCCGTAGTGCTGCTCGCCCGCGACGCCGATCTCCTCCGAGGCGAGGCCGAGCATCTCGGTCGCCTGATCGGTGAGGAAGCCGAACCCGCCGTCGCCGGTGGAGACGGATTCCTGGAAGGACTGCCGGCCCGCCGGGCCGAGGCAGGCGCGCAGCGCAGCCGCGCCCGCCGGGTTGATGTGGATGCGGTAGCCCTGCAGCCAGTCGGTGCGGCGGTGGGTGCGCTCGTACACCGTGACCGGTACGCCGGCCCGCCGCAGTCCTTGCGCGAGGGTCAGGCCGCCGATCCCGCCACCGATGATCATCACGTTTCGCTTCATGCCTGTCAGGATCAATCGCCTACTTGATTCTGTCAACCAGACGTTTGATTGATAGGGTCGCCTGATGACCGAGCCATCCCCTGCCGCTCGCCGATCACCATCGGGACCGGCCCGCCGGCGAGACGCCGAGCGCAGCCGGGAACGGATCCTGGACGCGGCACTGGTCGAGTTCGGCGAGCACGGATTCGCCGGTGCGCGGATCGGGGCGATCGCCCGCCGGGCCGGGGCGAACCAGCAGCTGATCTCGTACTACTTCGGCGGCAAGGAGGGCCTCTACCGGGCTCTGCTGGACCGCTGGCGCGTGATCAGCGGCGAGCTGAGCCGCCCCGACGTGCCGCTCGGCGAGGTGGTGGCCGCGTTCACCTACGTGGGCGAGTCTCAGCGGCATTGGTCCCGGCTGCTGATCTGGCAGGCCCTGGCCGGTGATCACGCCGAGGGCGAGCGCGACTTCCGCACCGCGATGGTCGAGGACCTGCGCCGCCGGCAGCAGGCGGGTGAGCTCGCCGGCGATCTGGACCCGGCGTACGTGCTGCTGGCGCTCTTCGGTGCCGCGCTGGCTCCCGTCGCCCTGGCCGACTTCGCCGCCGACATCACGGGCGTCCGGGCGGATTCGGCCGAGTTCCTGGACCGTTACCGCGAGCAGCTGAAACGGCTCGTCGACCGGCTCGCATGACAACGGCCCGGCCGGAGGCCGGGCCGTTCGGGGAAAGCGGTGATCAGCTCGTGGGCGGGTCGGCCAGCGGCCAGCCCCCGGCGGCGAGGTGGGCGGACACCCGGGCCACGTCGGCCGGGGTGGCCTCCTGCAGCATGTGCTCGTCGATCATCTTCTCGATGTCATCGGACGTGATCGGCTCGTCGGACTTCTGCGACTGGTCGGCCAGGTCACGCGCGATCTTGCGGATCTCGTCCTCGGACAGCTTGACCCGCAGCACACCGAGCAGGGCGATGTAGTCGTGCTTGGGCACTCCGGTCGGATAGCCGGCGCGCAGCCAGTCGAGCGTGCGGGTCACGAAGCCGGAGCGGGTGTCGTCGGTCATCCCAGCCTCACTTGTTCACGATCGTCGGATAGATGTGCTCGAAGCTGAGCGCCTTGCCGAAACCGGTGGCCACGATGAACGTGATGCCGAGGACCACGCCGGCCAGGACGATCAGGAACAGGATCCAGGCGAGTACGGTCCCGGCCGGGTTGGCCCGCGGGCCGGTCACGCCGGACTCGTGCACCTCGGCGTCGCCGCCCGCCCCCCACGCCAGCGAACGGATGCCGAGCGCGAACAGGGCCGGCAGGCCGGCGCCGAGGATGAGGCTGGCCACGAGGACCTTCCAGGCGCCGTCGAAGGCCAAAGCGAAGTTGTGCATGACTCAGACCTCTCAGCTCGCCGCACCGGCGGGCACGCGCGGCTGCTCGGCCGGCGCGGCGTCCCACTCGTCGTTGACGTTGTTGTGGTCGATCGGCGTCTTGCGCGACCGCAGGTACATGAAGGTGGCGAAGGCCAGCAGGATCACGAAGACCACGATCGCCCCGCCCACGTTGCCGAACAGGTGGCCGATCCACCACATGACGGCGCCGACCACCGCCGCCGCGGGCAGCGTGATCAACCACGCGGCGACCATGCGGCCGGCGACCCGCCAGCGGACCTGCGCCCCGGGCTTGCCCACACCGGTGCCGAGGATGGAGCCGGTGGCCACGTGGGTGGTGGAAAGCGCGAACCCGAGGTGGCTGGAGGCCAGGATGACCGCGGCCGACGCCGACTCGGCCGCCATGCCCTGCGGGGACTCGATCTCGACCAGGCCCTTGCCGAGCGTGCGGATGATCCGCCAGCCGCCCAGGTAGGTGCCGAGGGCGATGGCGAGCGCGCAGGCGAGCTTCACCCAGAGCGGGATGTTCTTCGTGTCGGTCCAGTCGCCGGTGGCGATCAGGGCCAGCGTGATGACGCCCATGGTCTTCTGCGCGTCGTTGGTGCCGTGCGCCAGCGAGACCAGCGAGGCCGAGCCGATCTGGCCCCAGCGGAAGCCGTTGATGGTGAAGCGGGCGGCCACCCCGACGACGATCTTGTAGATGAGCCAGGTGCCGACCGCGGCCACGATGCCGGCGATCACCGGCGAGAAGACCGCCGGCAGGATCACCTTTCCGACGACGCCGTCGAGCTTGGAGCCGTTGCCGACCCAGTTGACGCCGGAGAAGCCCAGGCCGGCGATGGTGGAACCGATCAGGCCGCCGAACAGGGCGTGCGACGAGCTGGAGGGCAGGCCGAGCAACCAGGTCAGGAGGTTCCAGACGATGCCGCCGATCAGGCCGGCCAGGATGATGAGAAGGAGGGCCACACCGCCGTTGGTGAGCAGTTCGGGTTTGGGGCTGCCGTTCGACTGCTGAATCTTGACCACGGCGTTGGTGACCGTCAGGGCGACCTGGACGGAGAGGAACGCACCGACCAGATTCAAGGCTCCGGACAGCGCCACGGCGACTTTCGGGCGCAAGGCCCCGGTGGCGATGGACGTGGCCATCGCGTTCGCGGTGTCGTGGAATCCGTTCGTGAAGTCGAAACCGAGGGCGGTCACGATCACGAGTACCAAGATCACAGTGTTTTGTGCCACGGACCGATCGTCGCTCGCCGATTTGGCCTGCTGAAAGGGCATGGCCCCACCCGTCTTACATATTCGTCTCGTGTTAACCGGATATTTCCCCAAGGTTGCTCAACGGGGACTTCCGGCCGGACGGGAGTCAGCCGGCACGAGGTGCCGGAACACCCCCGGCAGCGCCGGGGAAGGGTTCACCCGGAAGTGCCGGTTCGATGCCACGGCTTTCGGCGGATCCACAGCTTTCGGACAGGCCACTCCGAGATACCGGCAGTAGACAAGTAGGTGTCAGAGGTTGGCTGTCCGGGAGGAGAACGTCCGGTGACCGAGCACTTCACCTACACGCCCCCGTCCGACGGGTGGCCGCCGCAGTATCCGCAGCAGTACGTGCCGCAGTACCAGACGCCGTACGGGCCGGTGTATGACGGGTCGGAGCCGCCCCGGCGGAAGCGCCGCGGCCGGCTGGCGGCCGTCGCCGGCGGCGGACTGCTCCTGCTTCTGCTCGGCGGGGCGGGGGGCTTCGCGGCCGGCTGGTCCGCGCACCCGGCCGCCTCCTCCGGCGTCCAGTCCTCGCCCTACCTGCCGCTCAACCCGGGCACCGGTGTCCAGCCCGGCGGCGGTTTCGGGCCGGGATCGAACGGGTCGGACGGCTCCGGCGCCAACGGGTCCGGGTCGAACGGGTCGGGGTCGAACGCGACCGGCGCCGGCGGTCCCACCGGCAGCCAGATCTCGGCGGTCGCGGCGAAGGTCGACCCGGCGCTGGTGGACATCAACACCGTCCTCGGCGCCCAGAACGGGGAAGCCGCCGGCACCGGCATCGTGATCGGCTCCAACGGCATCATCCTGACCAACAACCACGTGGTCGCCGGCGCCACCAGCATCAGCGTCACCGACCTGGGCAACTCCAAGACGTACCGGGCGGCCGTGGTCGGGTACGACCGCAGCGGCGACGTCGCGGTCCTTCAGCTGTCCGGCGCCTCCGGCCTGGCCACGGCGCCCCTGGCCGGTGCGACCGTGAAGACGGGCGACCAGGTGGTGGCCATCGGCAACGCGGGCGGGACCGGCGGAACGCCCAGCGCCGTGGGCGGCGTGGTGTCGGCGCTCAACCAGTCGATCACCGCATCGGACGAGTCGAGCGGATCGTCGGAGCAGCTCACCGGCCTGATCGAGGTGAACGCCGACATCCAGGCGGGCGACTCCGGCGGCCCGCTGCTGACCACGTCCGGCCAGGTGATCGGGATGGACACCGCGGCCTCGGCCGGGTTCCAGTACCAGTCCTCCGGCGGCGACGGCTTCGCCATCCCGATCGGCACCGCGACGACGATCGCCGATCAGATCCGGTCCGGCCGGTCGTCGAGCACGGTCCACATCGGCGCGACGGCGTACCTCGGCATCGAGACGACCAGCAGCAACCGGGGCACCGGCAGCGCCACCGGCCCGGTGGTCCTGGGCGTCGTGCAAGGCTCCCCGGCGGAGTCGGCCGGGCTGTCCCGGGGCGACGTGATCACCTCGATCTCCGGCACCACGGTCGACACCGCGACCGCGCTCACCACGAAGCTGGACGGCTACCACCCCGGCGACAGCGTGCAGGTCGCCTACACCGATCTCTCCGGACAGTCCCACACCAGCACCGTCAAGCTGGCCACCGGCCCGGTCGGCTGACCCGGCCGTCCGCCCCGGCCCGATGCCGGCGTGCTCCCCGCCCGGGGCACGCCGGCATCGCTTTGTCCACCACTCACTCTACGTACTGGTAACGTTACGTGAAGACGGCTCTAGCTCGACGCGTTTCCGCAGCTCAGCGGCCTGCGCGAAGTTGGCACACCGCCGCTCCCCCACAACCGGACAATCCACAGAGAGTAGGGATCGGAGGAACGCAATACAGACTTGGGGGCAGCAGCGTGGACACCTTGGACGTTCCGGTCGGCGATGAGGGCGACGCGCATCACGAAGCGATGCTGGACGCCACCTTCACCGGTTTCTTCGTCGCCGCCCGCGCCGCGGTCATCCGCTTCCTGAACCGCCTCGAAGCCGACCGGGGCATGGTCGAGGACGTCACCCAGGAAGCCTTCCTGGCCGTCCGGGCGCGGTGGGACACCGTCCGCGGTTACGAGGACCCCAAGGCCTGGCTGATGGTGGTGGCCAAGAACCAACTGCGCACCCATCAACGCCGGCGAGGCCGTACGCCCGTCCTGTTCATCGACGACATCACGCTGCCCGATCAGCCCGAGCCGGTCGACGCGGCCGAGGCGGAGGAGAACCTGGCCCGCTGGATCCAGCTCCTCCCGGCCCGCCAGGCCGAGATCATCGGCTTGGTGCTCGAGGGCTGGCCGGACCGGAAGATCGCGGTCGCACTCGGCATCGCCCACAACACCGTGCGGGAGTACAAGAAGATCGCTCGCGGGCGCCTGCGGGAACTGGCCGAACAGGACGGTTTCCGGCACCCCGGCGGGAGGCGCCGGCGATGAACCTCGACGACATTCTCGAACTGGCGGCGTCCCGAAAGCCGTCCACCCTCGACCGGGCCCGGGCCCGGCGCGCCGCCCAGTCGGCACTCGAGCTGTTCGCCGAGCGTACGGCCGAGGGTTGTGACCTGGTCGGCGACCTGGACGCCGGGGACGTCGTGGCGGCGGACACCGACGAGGCCGCCCGGATCATCCGGTCGGCCGAGTCGGCGCAGGCCGGCTGGCTGCGCTGGACCGCCGGCACGGGGGCGCTGGTCTGGTCGGCCGAGTTGTCCCGGCTGTGCGGCGACCTCGCGGTCAAGCCGTACGTCACCCGCGACCGGCTGACGCGCGCGGTGCACCCGGACGACCGGGCGGCCGTCGCCGAGGCGGTGCAGTCGGCCTGGCAGCACCAGGCGCCGGCCGAGTTCAGCTTCCGCCTGGTCCGCGCGGACGGCGCCCTGCGTTACGTCCGATGTCTGCTCGAGCTGCTCACCCCGGACGGCGTCACGCCGACCGGCGCGATCGCCACCGTCTCCGACGTCACCCGGCTCGAACTGGACAAGCAGGCCGCCGCCCGCCGCCGGCGACGGGACCGGACCACGTCACCGGTGCCGGCGACACGCCGGCTGACCGTGCTCGGGGAGCCGCCGCACCGCCCGCGGCCTCCGGCCCAGAGCGCGCGGTTGCGGTTGTGGGCGCAGCCCATCCTGGATCTGACCCGGAATGAGATCACCCGGGCCGAGATCCTGCTCCGCGTGCTCGGCCCGGACGGGCAGCCGCAGCCGCCGGTCGCCTACCTGGAGGCGGCCGGCCGCTCGGGGTCGATCCTCGACGTCGACCGCTGGGTGGTGGACCGCGGCCTGGCCCTGATCGGCCAGGGCCCCCAGACCGTCCGGCATCAGATCAACCTGTCCGGCCGGGCGGTGTCCGAACCGGACTTCGCCGACTGGACGTTGCGGGCCCTCGACCGGCACGGCGTGTCCGGCCGGACGGTGACCTTCGAGATCACTGAGTCATTGCCGATCGACGACCTGGCCGCGGCGGCGGACTTCGCCGCAGCCGTCCGGGCGTGCGGGTGCGAACTGGCACTGGACGACTTCGGCACCGGGTGGTCGTCGCTGCGGCTGCTCAAGTACCTGCCGATCGACCTGCTCAAGCTGGACGGCACCTTCGTGACCGGCCTGTGCGCGCCCGGCGCCGACCGGCCGATCGTCGAGTCCCTGGTCTCGATGTGCCGCGAGCTCGGCGTCCAGGTTGCCGCCGAATTCGTCGAGGACACCGCCACGCTGGACGTCCTGCGCGACCTCGGCGTCGACTTCGCCCAGGGCCACCTCATCGGACAACCCCAGCCGATGGCTCTGCCGCCGCCGGCCGTGGACGAACGCGCGATCGGCTGAGCCCCGGCCGGGCCGGTCCGGGCGATGACGGGACAACACGCCGCAGCAGCGGACGAGTTCACCGACGAGTTCTTCGCCCGGCCGGCGCCCGATCCGGCAATGTTCGGCCTGCCCGCCGAGGATGACGGCACCCGCGACAACCGGCTGCTGTCGACGGATTCGGCGGCGGTCATCAGCTATCGGCCGGATGTGGACGTTCTGCGGGCGGTGCCGGCCCGGATTGTCGTCGGGGTCGGCGAGGAGACGGGCGACACGTACACCGCCCCTACGGCCCGGGCGCTCGCGGCCCGGCTCGGTCAGGACGCCGTCGTCTTCCCCAGCCATCACGGCGGCTTCGTCGGCGGCGACTCGGAATACGCCGGGAAGCCGGCCGAGTTCGCCGCCCGGCTGCGCGAGGTCCTCTGATGAGCCTGGTTCGATCAGTGCCGCGCGGCCCGCTCGTGGATCAGCCGCATCTCCTCGTCCAGCGGCGCCACCGGGCCGGTCACCCTGAGTTGCGGCGCGACGACGCCGATCGGGAGTACGGCCACCGGCCCGGACGGCAGTCCCCAGCCGGCCCGCCAGCCGGCGAGCTGCGCGCTCGACGCGGCGTACACGATCCGGCCCAGGCCGACCCAGCCGTGGGCAGCGGCGCACATCGGGCAGTGCTCACCGGACGTGTAGACGGTGGCGGTGGCCCGCTCGCCGGCCGGCGGGTGCGCCGCCGCCCAACGGGCCAGCTCTAGCTCGGGATGCGCCGTCGGGTCGGCGGTGGTGACTTCGCGGTTGCGCGCCTCGGCCAGGGTGGTGCCGGCGGCGTCGGCCAGCACCGACCCGAACGGGTCGTCGCCGGCGTCCAGGGCCTCCCCGGCCAGCGCCACACAGCGGCGCAGGTGCGCTCGATCGTTCTCGTCGATGGTCATCCGGACATCTTCCCGGCCCGTGGACGGATTCGCGGTGAGGCCGGTTACGCGTACAGTCTGAACCGGATCGGCACATACACGCGTAGCTACACCGAGACGCGGCGGCACGGCCTCGGCCTGACAGCACCGACCTGGTCGGCATGACCACCGCGCGAAACCGACACCTGAGGACTGACATGGGCGAACCCATCAAGAACCTTCGCGAGCGAGGAGCGGACAGCTTCCACGCCGCCCTGGGAGCGGTCCTCTGGACCGGGATCCTGGCTGCGATCGAGGCCGACGACCACCCGCGGGTGGTCGTCCTGATCAACCGCGCGTTCGCCGAGGGCACCCCCGAGCTGGGCTGCGACCTGCTGCGCCAGGCGATGCAGGCGGTCGGCAGCACCCGGACCTGGACCGTGCAGATGGCCCCGCGCGCCAGCGCCCCCCGGCCGCGCGCGCACGCCGGGCTGGCCACCGCCGCCGTTACCGGCTGACGGCGCCTCACCACTGGTACGACGTCGCCGGGGAGTGGTTGGACACCCTCAGCGACGTGGTGTGGCCGAAGACCGACGACACCGCGACCCGGCCCGGCCCGGCCAGGCGAAGCCAGATCGTGCGCTGACTGAACGACGAGCTCCAGGACATCCGGGGCCCGTTCTGTGGGTACTCGAGGTGCAGGTGGGCGGTCACCGAGACGTCGCGGTAGAGCAGCGCCCCCGGCTGAACCAGGATCGTCTCCCCCGGCGCCAGATCGCGCACGAACGTGTTGCCGGGCGAGTGCAGCAGGACCAGGCCGGGCGTCTGTTTCGCGGTGAAGATGTCACCGAACTGGCCCAGTGGGTAGTGCGTCTCCTTGTCGTCACCGGAGCCGGTCGTGTACCAGATGCCGGTCTGCTCCCAGGTGTAGCTGACGTTGCCGGTGGCGGTCAGGAACCGGTGCTCCCGGGTCCAGAACTGCCAGCCGGGCATCAGCGGCAACGCCACCACCTCACCCGGCCGGTCGCCGGACAGCGCCACCCGGCCCGGCCCGTGGGCCTCGACCATGATCAGCGGCATCCCGGACAGCATCCGGTTCCAGGCGCCCTTCAGGGACGTGTTGGTCAGCCGTACGCCCGGCTCGGTCCACAGCAGCGAGTGGTGCGCGAAGAAGATCCAGTCGGGCTCGGCCAGCGCGAAGTCGGCGACCGGCACGTACGTCCCCTCCACCTGGACCCGGGACTGGCCGAACTGGATCCGGGCCATGTCGGTGATCGGCGGCTGTTGGATCCAGCCGGACCGGCTCACCGACTGCCGGATGTCCAGCGCCGCGCCGCAACTCGGGCAGGACGCCGCAGCCGGTGGATGCGCGACGCGGCAGTATCGGCAGACGACATAACCCTCGGGAACGGTCATCGCCGCCTCATTCCGCTTGGTGGTGGACGTACATCGACTGGATGCCGACCCGGCCCGGCCCGGTCATCTCGGCCAGATACATGCCTTTGCTCAGCAGACCGGTTTTGATCGGCATCTGCGCCGCCTGCATGGTCACCGACGCGTCCTTGTAGAGGAAACCGCCCGGCTCGATCATGATCTTCTCGCCCGGGCGCAGGTACCGCTCGAAGACGTTGCCGTACCCGTGCAGCACCAGCAGCCCCGGCGCCCCGGACGTGACGAACCGGTCCAGGTACATCCCGTTGCCGCCGTGCAGCAGGTTGGCCAGCCCTTTGATCCGTACGAACGAGTACGCGATCGAGTGGCTGGCCAGCAGGAAAGCGTGCTCCCGGACGTCCAGTTCCATGCCGGGATGCAACGGCAGCACGACCAGCTCGCCGGGCGAGTCCCGGGAGAACGCCACCCGCCCCGGCCCGTACGCCAGGGTCAGCACGAACGGCATGCCCCCGAACAGGCGGCGCATCCCGCCCTGGGTGGGAAAGGCGGTGATCGGCGTGGCCTCGTCCTTCCACAGCATCACGTGGTGCTCGAAGTACACGGCATCACCCTGGGCCAGCGCGATCTCGGCCACCGGCACCAGCTCGCCCTCGACCTGCACGACCGAGTTGGCGAACCGGAACTCGGTCATGTCCTTCAGGCGCGGGGCCTCCCGCCAGCCCGAGTCGCTGACCTTGTTCCGGACGTCCAGCGGGGCGCCGCAGCTGGCACAGGATGCGGCGCCGGTCGCGTTCTGCAACCGGCACCACTGACACTCAACTAGTTCCACGCCGCGGAAGTTAGCAGACCCGTACAGCTGTCCGGCTCAGGCCAGCGGCTCGGTGGTGGTGGCGGCTCGAGTCCGGAGGTGCTGCTGACCGGCGGCGACGCGGAGGGGAGCGGGGGTGCGCCCGGCGAACAGGAGCACGGTGGACACGACGGCGAGCACGATGATGAGCCCGGCCGCGACCTTGACGCCGCCGGCCACGTCGGAGACGAAGAAGGCGGGCACGGCCAGCAGCGCCGAGACGATCCGGGTGACCGCGACGGCGGCGACGGCCGCACGCCGGCCCGTGCGCCAGGCCGGCACCAGCGCGACGAGGGTGAGCACGCCGAGCACCGTGGAGGCGATGACCACCCCTGCGGGCTGCGGGCCGAGGGCGAAGGAGACGAGGTCGGACAGGGCGAGCAGGCCGGCGAGGATGAGTCCGGTACGGAACATGGCGAGCACCTTTCGTTCGGTGAGCCCACCCTGCGCGCCGGCCACCCCCGGTCTCCTGAGGCATCCGTACGGCTGGACCGGGAGGCTGCCCGGACGGATCTGGGGGTGCCCCTATCCCGCCTGGGGGCGTTTTGCCGCAGGATGAGGCCGTGAACAGGCGTGTGCTCGCGTGGGCCGGCAGCGGCGTGGCCCTGGCCGAGGGGCTCTTCACCGTGGTCGCCCTGATCGCCCTGGGCACGTCGTTCGCCGACGCGGTCGGCTCGTACTCCGTCACCAACACCGCGATCGGCGGCAGCCTGGCCGCCGCGGGCGCGGTGATCGCGCTGCACCGGTCCCGGCATCCGGTCGGCTGGATCATGCTGCTCGGCGGCCTGGCCCACCTGACCTCGGCCGCGGCCGGTCTGCTGGGCCTGATCGGTGTGGCCCATCATTGGGCGCCGCCGGCCCTGCGCCTGATCGACACGGTGTTCACCTTCGCCTGGCCGTGGGGCGTCTGCCTCGCTCTGCCGCTGGCGTTGTTCCTGTTCCCGACGGGCCGCCCGGTCACGCCCCGCTGGCGGTGGGTGATCTGGCTGATCGTCGCGGCCGGCCTGCTGTTCGTGGTCTACACGGCGACCGACGACGCGCCCGCCGACGGCATCGCCGGTCTGACCGGCTACCTGTCGCTGCCGTTCTACGGCGACCTGCGCCCGCTCTGGGCGGTGGCGAACTTCATGCCGCTGGTGGGGATCGTGATCGCGATCGTGGCGCTGGTGGTGCGGTACCGCCGGGGCGACGAGGTGCTGCGCCGGCAACTGCTCTGGCTGGTGCTCGCCTCCATCGTGGCCATCGGGCTGAACCTGCCGCGCTGGATCACCGGCTACGCGCCGATCCTGCTGCTGCTCACCATCACCCTGGTGCCGGCGGCGGTGGCGGTGGCCATCCTGCGCCACCAACTGTTCGACATCCGGCTCGTGCTGGCCCGGGCGGTGCTCTATCTGCTGCTCACGCTGGGCGTGTCCGGGGCGTACCTGGGCGGGGTGGCCGCGGTCGACGCGCTGGCCCGCTGGGTGAACGCGCCGCTGGTCACCGCGCTGGCCATTGCGCTGGCGTTCAACCCGGTCCGGGTGCGGCTGCAGCGCGGCGTCGACCGCCTGCTGTACGGATCGCGCGGCGACCCGGTCCGGGCGGTGTCCCGGGTCGGCCAGAGCCTGGCCGGCGCCGACCTGACCGGCGTTCTCGACGCGACCCGGGAGGCACTGCGATTGCCGTACGCGGCCCTGCGTCGCGACGGCCGGGACGTCGCCACGTCCGGGATCCCGCCCGCCGACCAGCACGTGGTCCCCCTGCCGCCGGACGGTGAGCTGGTGGTGGGCGTACGCCGCGGCGAGAGCCGGCTGAGCGTCGCCGACCGGGACGTGCTCGCTCTGCTGGCCGCCCCGCTGAGCACCGCGCTGCGGGCCACCACGCTGGCCGGCGAGGTCCAGGCGGCCCGCGAGCGGCTGGTCGGCGCGCGGGAGGAGGAGCGCCGCCGGCTGCACCGCGACCTGCACGACGGGCTCGGCCCGACGCTGACCGGGGCCGGTTTCAAGGCCGACGCCGCCGGCAACCTGGTCGGCACCGCGCCGGAGGAGGCCCGGGCGTTGATCGCGGGCCTGCGAGCCGACATCGGCACGGCCATCGCCGACGTCCGCCGGGTGGTCTACGAGTTGCGGCCGCCGTCGCTGGACGAACTCGGCCTGGCCGGGGCGATCGAGCGGTACGCCGAGGGCCTGCCCCTGCGCGTGACCGTGGCCGCACCCCGGCTCCCGGCGCTGCCCGCGGCGGTCGAGGTGGCCGCGTACCGGATCGCCACCGAGGCGCTGACCAACGTGGCCCGGCACGCCGGCGCCCGGACGGCCCGGGTGGAACTGGCGGTGGACGCGGCCGTACGGCTGTCGGTGGCCGACGACGGTCCCGGCGCGGCCCCGTGGCGGCCCGGTGTGGGCCTGTCGTCGATCTCCGACCGGGTGGGGGAACTCGGCGGCTCGTGCTCGGCCGGGCCGGGCGACGACGGCGGTGGGCTGGTGACGGCCGTCCTGCCGCTGCGCGCCGCCGTGGCCGAGGTGGCGCCGTGATCCGGGTGGCGCCGTGATCCGGGTGGCGCCGTGATCCGGGTGGCGCCGTGATCCGGGTGGCGCCGTGATCCGGGTGGCGGTGTGCGACGACCATCCGGTGGTCCGCGACGGGCTGCGGGCGCTGCTCGGGTCGCTGCCGGACGTCGAGCACGTGGGTGAGGCGGCGGATGGTCACGAGGCCGTCCGCCTGGCCGTCACCGCGGCTCCGGACGTACTGGTGATGGATCTGCGGATGCCCGACCTCGACGGTGCGAGCGCGACCGCCCAGATCCGCCGGGTCGCCCCCGGCGTGGCCGTACTGGTGCTGACCATGTTCGAGGATGACGACTCGGTGTTCGCGGCGATGCGCGCGGGCGCGAGCGGCTATCTGGTCAAGGGCGCCACCCAGGAGGAGATCGGGCACGCCATCGCCGCCGTGGCCGGCGGCGGCGTGATCTTCGGGCCGGGCGTGGCCCGCCGGGTGCTGGCCTTCTTCGCCGCGCCGCCGGGCCGCAGTGGCGAGCCGTTCCCGGAACTGACGCCGCGGGAACGCGACGTGCTCGCCCTGATCGCCGGCGGCCTGCCCAACGCGGTCATCGCGAGCCGGCTCGGCCTGGCCGGCAAGACGGTCGGCAACCACATCTCCGCGATCTTCACCAAGCTCCAGGTGGCCACCCGGGCCGAAGCGATCGCCCGCGCGCGTCAAGCCGGTTTGGGCTGACCCCGCAGACCGGGAGCAGGCGGTAGCGTGCCCGTATGAGCGACCACACCTACCGCGTCACCGAGATCGTCGGCAGTTCGGCCGACGGCGTCGACCAGGCCATCCGCAGCGGCATCAGCCGGGCGTCGGAGACGCTGCGCAACCTCGACTGGTTCGAGGTCACCCAGATCCGCGGCCACCTCTCCGACGGCGACATCGCTCACGTCCAGGTGACGATGAAGGTCGGCTTCCGCCTCGACGATCAGTGACCGCGCGTCACTGCCCCGCGGCCCGGTAGGCCTTGCCGGCCTCGGTCGGGGTGGCGTCGTCGCCGTACAGGCCGTAGTCGACCGAGTCGCCGACCGCGGGCAGCGAGAACCAGGCGTACCGCTCGACGTACGGGGCGGCTTCCAGCTGCTGGGTGGAGTCGGTGATGAAGGCGGTGACCTGCGCGGCTGTCGGGTACTTCGGGGTGCCGGAGAAGTTCGCCAGGCCGTACTCGGTGATCCAGACCGGCAGGTCGTAGCGGTCGTGCACCGCTTTGACGTACCCCATGAACTGGCCCGCCGCCGCGCTGCTGAAGTCCGACCCGTACCAGTGCAAGGTGATGAAGTCGACCCGGAGGTTGCGCTCCTTCGCCCCGGTCATGAATTGGTCGAGCCAGCCGCCGGGGGTGTCACCGCCGTACGCGACGGCGGGGCTGCCCAGGCGCATGCCGGTGCTCTGCAGGTCCGGCCAGAGGGCCAGGGCCTGGTCGACGGTCATGTTCGCCTGCCCGCTCATGTCCGGCTCGTTGAAGCCGAGCAGGGTGCTGCCCTCCGTCTTGACCTTGGCCAGGTTGGCGGGGGTGTCGGCGTTCTCGTCCCAGATCATCGGCACGAACTCGGCGGGCGCAGGCATCGCGTCGTTGCTGACCCCCCAGTTGTAGTACCAGCTTGCCCCGACGTCCTGGACCGCCCCGGCGAGCCCGGTGAAGGCCCACGTGCTGACGCCCTTCTTGCCCGCGGCGGCGGACGGGGCGGCGGACGGAGTGGGGGCGGCGGACGGAGTGGGGGCGGCGGACGGGGCGGTGCCCGTGGACGGGGCGGTGGCCGCCATCGCGTCGGTGATGCCGAGGACGCCGAGGGCGGCGACCACGGCGCCGGAGACGATGACCGCGAGGGTCCGCGAGCGTGACATAGCCAGGGACTGTAGGTCCCCGGCGGGCGCCGCGGGCTTTTCGAGACCGCAACTTAAACCGGGCCTAATGTGGAACGTCTTATGTGGTCGCTTCGAACGCCGCCGCCACGCGCAGGGTCAGTCGCGTCCGCCCAGCGTGGACCCATGACCTGCAGGCCGACCGGCAGGCCGCTGGGCCGAACCCGGCCGGGCACCGAGGTCGGCGGGCAGCCGGTCAGGTTCGCCGGCAGGCAGAGGTGCACCAGTCGTCGAAGAACGGGTCGACCGGCTGCCCTCGATCGACTCCGGCCGCAGCTGTCCGACCGGGAACGCGGTCAACTGCATCGTCGGGGTCAGCAGCACGTCGAAGTCGTCGAAGAACTAGGCCCAGACCCGGGTGTACGCGTTGCCTCTCGTGCAGCGCGTCGACGTACTGCCCGGCCGGTGATGTCCGCGCCCGGCCTCGACGATCTCGGCCGTCCCGGGCGACATCCGGTCCCGCCACCGCGCCAGCAGCGGGCCCTCCGACGCGTACCCCTCGGCCAGCGCGATCGTGTTCCACAGCGCGGTCGGGTGCGCCGGTGCCCGGGGCGGCCGCGGTCAGTGTCGCGCCCGAGGCCGGCGAACGACCTCCACCGCGTCGGCGAACGCCGCCCGCACGTCCGGGTCGACCGGCAGGAAGCCGAGGTCGGCCGAGTACGCGACGCGCAGCCCGCGCAGGCGCACCGGCGGGCCGCCACGGCCGTCAGGTCGCCGACCGGCACCGGCGACGGTGGTGTCGTCGGCCGCCGGCCGGCTCCGGCGATCACGGACAGCATGCAGCGCGGCGTCGCGTACCGACGTGGCCAGCGGGCCGTCGACCGACAGCGACTTCCAGCCCTTGAAGCCGGGCTCCTTCGGAACCAGGCCGAACGTCGGCTTGTGGCCGACCACGCCGCAGAACGACGCCGGGATGCGGATCGAGCCGCCGCCGTCGGTGCCCAGCGCCAGGTGCGTCAGCCCGGCCGCGACCGACGCGCCCGCGCCGCCGCTCGACCCGCCCGGGCGTACGGCTCAGGTCCCGCGGGTTGCGGGTCAGCCCGTACACCAGGTTGTCGGTGATGCCCGCGATAGCAGAACTCCGGGTTGTTGGTCTTGCCGACGATGACCGCCCCGGCCGCGCGCAGCCGGCGCCACGGCCACGCAGTCCTCCGGCGGTACGAAGTCGCGCAGCGCCAGCGAGCCGTTGGTCGCCGGGGCGCCGGCCATCCAGATGTGGTCCTTGACCGACACCGGCACGCCCGAGCAGCGGCGGCGGATCGCCGCCGGCGCGCACCCGCTCGTCCGCGGCCCGGGCCGGCGCCAGCGCGGCGTCGTCGAGGACGACCGTGAACGCGTTGAGGTCGGCCTGCCGGCGCGTGCGATCGCGGCCAGTGCGGCGCCGACCGCCTCGACCGCGCTCAGCCCGGCCGGCCCGGAGGTCCGCGCGGCGCCAGCGCGATCGCGTCCGCGTCACGTCACCGCGGCCGCGCTCGGGCCGTCGTGCGGCGAGCCTGCTCTCCAGTTCGCGCCGCCTCGCGCCTCGGCGACCCGGGTCTCGGCCGCGACGTCGATGCGTGCGGGCGAGCACCCAGTACAGGATCCCGGCGACCGGCAGGCCGATGAAGAACGAGATGTCGGCGCCGTTCAGCGCCGTCGCCACGAAGCCGGTGTACTTGCTGGTGCTCAGGAACGGCAGCATCGCGGCGAACCCGACCAGGTACGACGACGATGCCGCGCCAGCCCCACCGGCCGTACATGCCGTGCGGGTTGAAGATCTCGGCGATCGCGTAGTGGCCGCGCCGGACCACGTAGTAGTCGACCAGGTTGACCGCCGTCCACGGCACGAACAGGTACAGCACCAGCAGCAGGAAGTCCTCGAAGTTGGTCGAGGAAGTTCGGCGCCGATCAGCAGCGCCGGCACGAGCGACAGCACCGCGGTGAGCAGCGACGTGACGATGCGTACCGTCGCTGGTCGGGCGGATCTTGCGGAACGAGTCGGCCGCGCTGATCAGCGTGAGCGAGCCGCCGTACATGTTCAGCGCGGTCACCGAGACCAGCCCGAGCATGGCGAACACCAGCACGATCGCCGCCGAAGCCGTGGAACACCCGGTCGCCGGCCGCCTGCAGCGAGCGCGATGGTGTCGAAGCTCGTCGCCCGCCCAGGCGGCCAGCGCCGCGCCCAGGCACATCAGCCAGATGCCGCCGAGCGCCGAGCCGCCAGTACGTCCAGAGGAACGTGCGCCGGATGCCGACCGTCGGCGGCAGGTAGCGCGAGTAGTCCGACACGTAGATCGCCCAGCTGATCTGGTAGCCGGCCACCGCGCCGAACTGGATCAGGAACGGCGTCGCCTTGAAGCCGCCGAGGTCGAACGAGCCGGCCGGGTACGGCAGCAGGAACACCGCGATCGGTGAGGATCGCCGAAGATGATCAGGAAGCCGAGCGGTCAGCCAGCGCTCGACCCGGTGGATCAGGTCGTAGCCGATCAGCGCGATGAACGCGGCCAGCACGGTGGCGACCACGATCCACAGCTTGGCCGGCCCGTGCACGGTGGCGTGCAGCGAGTCGCCGGCCAGGATCGTGTTGAAGATGTTGAACCCGGCGTACTGCAGGTAGGCGAACAGCCAGACCAGCAGCGCCCCGACGTACCCGAACTGCGGCCGGGACTGGATCATCTGCGGCAGCCCGAGCTGCGGGCCCTGGGCGGCGTGGAACGCCATGAAGAACGTGCCGAGCAGGGCGCCGCCGACGATCGCGATCAGCGACCAGATCAGGTTGCCGCCGCCGACGCGCGGAGAACGTGCCGACCGCGAGGGTGGCGATCTGGGCGTTGCTCATGAACCAGAGCGGGCCCTGGCTCCAGACCTTGCCGTGCCGCTCGTCCAGCGGCACGTAGTCGATGGATCGGACCTCGAACGCTCCCGGCACGGACCTCGGTCGCCATCGGCTCACGCCTGCCTCTCGCCATCACGCTGATGCATCTCGAATCGCCACGTGCGCGGCCGCGATCCCGGTGATCTCGGCGTGGTCGTACGCCGGCGCCACCTCGACGATGTCGGCGCCGACCAGCCGGTCGCCGCCCGCGTCGGCGAGCGCGCGGAGCATGGCCAGCAGCTCGCGGCTGGTCATGCCGCCCGCCTCGGGGGTGCCGGTGCCCGGCGCGAACGCCGGGTCGAGCACGTCGATGTCGACGCGACACGTACACCGGCGCGTCGCCGAGCCGGTCGGGCATCCGGTCGACCGCCGCGGCCAGGCCGTCCGCCTCGATCTCGGCGCAGTGGACGGTGGCGAACCCGAGCCGCTCGCTGTCGGCCAGGTCGCCGCGCGCGTAGAGCGGGCCCCGGATGCCGACGTGCACGCTGTGCCGCTGGTCGATCAGCCCTTCCTCGGCCGCGCGCCGGAACGGGGTGCCGTGCGTGTAGGGCTCGCCGAAGTAGGTGTCCCAGGTGTCCAGGTGAGCGTCGAAGTGCAGCACCGCGACCGGCCCGTGCACCGCGGAGACCGCCCGCAGCAGCGGCAGCGCGATGGTGTGGTCGCCGCCGAGCGCGAGCAGCCGTCGCCCGACCGTCGGTCAGTTCGCGGGCCGCCGCCTCGATCTGGGCGATCGCCGCGCCGATGTCGAACGGGTTGCAGGCGATGTCACCGGCGTCGGCGACCTGCTGCGACGCCGAACGGCGCCACGTCCAGCGCCGGGTTGTAGGGCCGCAGCAGCCGCGACGACTGCCGGATGTGCGCCGGGCCGAACCGGGCGCCCGGCCGGTAGCTGACCCCGCAGTCGAACGGGACGCCGGCGACGACGACGTCGGCGCGCCGGCCTCGTCGAGCGTCGGCAGCCGGGCGAAGGTCGGCGGGCCCGGCGAACCGCGGCACGGCGGTGGCGTCGACCGGCCCGACCGCGGCATCGGTCGACACTCGTGGAAGACGTCCGTCCGCCATCCGGCCTCCTGCCCCTGGAGCCGCAGGCTAGTCCCTGAATGTGTCGGCGATCAACGGTTTTCGATTTCAGCCTTTCCCGGTGATGAGATTCGGTCTTTCCCGGGGATGAGATCAGCCCCACCAGAAGGCGGTGGCGATGATCGCGTACATCGCGATCAGCGTGGCGCCCTCCAGCCAGGTCGACTCGCCGTCGAAGACGACGAAGGCCACCGCGACGACCGTGATGCACACCGCCACCACCAGCATGGGCGCGAACACCAGGGTCAGGGTGGTCGCGGTCAGCAGACTCAGCAGCACCAGCGCCGGCGCCAGCACGAGCGCGACCTGCAACGGGCTCTGAATGATGACGGACATGGCGAAGTCGGCCTTGTTCCGCCACGCCAGCTGGACGCCGACGACGTTCTCGATCGCGTTGCCGGCGATGGCCACGATGACGAGCCCGGCGAACGCCTGCGAGATGCCGAGCGCGTCGATCGCGGGTTCCAGGGCGTTGACGAACCAGTCCGACACCAGGGCGGCGGCGACGCTGGCCACGGTCAGCAGCGTGACCGCCAGCCACAGCGGCCAATGCACTCCACGCTCGGCTTGGCCCTCGGCGGCAGGGGCGGCGGGTGTGCGCTTGAGAGCGGCCGGCAACGACAGCGCGAAGACGCCGAGCAGGATCACCGAGACGATCAGGGACAATTCCTTCTCGTGCGCGGCGGCCGGGGTGTGCACGTACTGGGCGAGGCTGGGCAGCACCAGCGCGCCCGTCGCCAGGACCATCAGCACGGTGGACGTCCGGGCCCGGTCGGAGTCGAATCGCTGCCGGCCGTTGCGCAGCCCGCCGACCACGAAAGCCAGGCCGAGCACCAGCAGGATGTTGGACAGGATCGAGCCGATGATCGCGGCCTGCACCACGGCGACCAGACCGGCCTTCAGTGCGAAGAAGCCGATGAAGAGCTCGGGCAGGTTGCCCAGGGCGCTCTGCAGGACACCGGTGGCGCCCGGGCCGAAACGGTCGCCGAGCTGCTCGACGCTGCGGCCCACGACCGACGCCAGCAACGCGACGGCCACTCCGGCCACGATGAAGGCGAGTACCGCCGGCGTCGAGGTGTAGCGGGTGACGCCGGCCGCGACGACCGCCGCCGCGCCGCCGGCGAGCACCAGGGTGTCGGACCGCGAGAGTGTCTGGGAGTTCACGGTCGTCATGATCTCAGGCGGCTCCGCCGTTGTCCGTTTAGGCTGAGGTCATGCTGCTCACCGTCGTGGCGGACTACGGCATCGGAGACCTCGCCTTCGCCGAGGTCCGTCAGCGGCTCGCGCTGCTGCTGCCGGAGGCGGACGTCGCCGCGATCCCGGTGCCGCCGTTCGACACGGTCAGCGCGGGCTTCTGCGTGGCCCAGCTGGCATTCGGCGCGGGGCCGGCCGGCCGGGTGGTGTACGCCAACGTCGCTCCCCGCCAGGACGAGGACCAGCCGCGCGCCGACAACGCCGGCGAACGCCTGGTCGCGGCCCGGCTGGACACCGGCGTCCTGGTCGTCGGCGTCGCTGCCGGGGCGAGCCTGTCGTTCCTCGCGGACGAAGGGGTCCGGCTGCACGCGGTGAACGTGGCCGACGCCGGCTCCCAGTTCCGTTCCCGCGACGTGTTCCCGGCGGCCGTGGCCGGTCTGGTCCACGGCGACGAGGGGCTGCTGGGCGACGAGGTGACGGTGGCGCCGGCCCCGGTCCGGGCGGTCGTCTACACCGACGGCTACGGCAACCTGAAGACCAGCTGGTCGCAGCCGCCCGCGCCGAGCGGCACCCGGGTGCGGGTCCGCATCGGGGCGGCGGAGGCCGAGGCGATGGTCAGCGACGGCGTGTTCACCGTCCCGGCGGGCACGGTGTCGTTCGCCCCGGGCAGCTCGGGCTGGCCCCGCGGTGACGGCTCCGGCGACCGGGTGAGTTACGAACTGTTCGCCCGGGGCGGCAACGCCGCGCGCCTGTTCGGCGATCCCCCGGCCGGCACCCCCGTGGAGGTTCTGACGTGACCGACTCAGCGATCGACGCTCTCTACACCGACGGCATCACCGCCTGCCCGGGCGCCTTCAGCGCCGACTGGGCGGACGCGATGCGCGAGGACATCGACACCGCCTTCGCCGAGGCGGTGGCCCGTCCCGGCGGCGCGGTCGGCCGTGGTCCGCACCGCTACTACGTCGAGATCCACCCGGAACAGATGCGCGGCTTCGTCGACCTGGTGACGCACCCGTGGGTCACGGCGGTGAGCGAGGCGGTGCTCGGTCCGGACTACGAGATCGTCGAGCTCGGTTTCGACGTGCCGCTGGCCGGAGCGGTCAACCAGCCGTGGCACCGGGACTTCCCGATGCCGGAGGTGACCCGGGCCGAGCGCCGGCTGAACTCCCTGGCGTTCAACCTGACCGGAGTGGACACCGCCGAGGACATGGGACCGTTCGAGATCGCCCCGGGCACCCAGTTCGACGACGAGCCGGACTTCGAGCACGGCATGTTCCCGCCGAAGGAGCGCTATCCGCGGTACGAGCAACGGTCCGTCCGCAAGTATCCGAAGCGCGGCGACATCTCGGCCCGGTCCGCGCTGACCATCCACCGTGGCACCACGAACCACTCCACGCGGCCCCGCCCGGTACTGGTCCTGGGGGTGGACGCCCCGGGCGCGGGCAACGGCGACAAGCACGACACCGCCGTCACCCGGCCGTACTGGGAGTCGCTGCCCGAGTCGGTGCGCCGGCACCTGCACTGCCCGGTGGTCGACACGCTCACCCCGATCGTGCAGAAGCACACCATCGAGGGTCTCGTCATGGGTGCGGCCTGAGCAGGCCCGTCAGCACGCTCATCGCTCCAGCATCGCGTTTCCCCGCCGGGTCAGGGTGGCGCGCCAGCCGATCCGGTCGTTGCGTACGGCTTCGACGATGTTGAGGGCGGCCAGGATCAGGGCCAGCAGCAGCAGGGCGAGCACCGCCGGGAGGAAGCCGACGGCGGGCAGCGCGACCAGCACCACGCCGGCCGCGGTCAGCCGGGTCACCGAGACCAGCCGGAACATCGCCCAGCGGGTCAGCCCGAACGTGGCCAGGTACAGCGCGGCCCCGCCGTAGAGCAGCCCGGCCGCCGTCCAGCTCATCCGCTCCCCCGGGTCCGCCACCGCCTCGTGCAGGCCGACGGAGACGGCGATGATCGCGGCGAGGAACAGGAAATGCCCGTACGACAGGACGATCCGCGTGATGTCGATCTGGACCGGCGCGGTGGACAGCGAATGCCGTACGGCGTTCGCGGAGAAGTGGAAGTACACCCACCACAGCCCGACGCTGACGACGAAGGCCAGCCCGACCGCGACTCCGTCGAGCACGGTGAGGTGGGACGACACCGACGACACGATGGCGACGAGCGACTCGCCCAGCGCGATCAGCACCAGCAGCCCGAACCGCTCCGCCAGGTGGCCGGCGTCGAAGTGGGTCCGCATCAGCCGGCGCCGCAACACCGTCGGCGCGGCCAGATCGAGGACGGCGGCGACGGCCCACACGGCGGTGCGGCCGCCGACCGGCAGGAACGCGCCGAGGACGAGCAGTGGCCCGGTGACGTAGATGCTGAGCGTGTACGGGCTGATCCGGTCCAGCCGGTCCAGGCCCAGCAGGATCCGGGCGATCCAGTACGCCAGCGCGAACAGCAGAGCCCGGCCGTCGTACGCATCATCCAGCGCGAGCGCGACGAATACGCCGGCCAGCGCGACCGCGAAGATCCTCAGCTGCCATCTCGCCGGCCCCATGTCGTTGAGGTTGGCCAGCAGCGACGTGCCGACCCAGATCCAGTAGATCGGCACGAACACCACCGCCGCCCGTACCAGGCCGAGCCCGCCGTGGTCGGCACGGACCAGGGCCGATGTCTGCGTCACGGCGATCACGAAGACCAGGTCGAAGAACAGTTCCGCCCAGTCGACCCGCTTCCCCTCGTCGGTGCTCGTCTCCGCCGGCGCGTTCATCGGCCCAGTCTGCCCGACGACCCCGCCACCTCCGGCGAACGGGCCGGCCCTGCGGCGCGCCGAGGTGCCCGCACACCACTCGCGGGCGGGTCTATCCGGGGGGTGCCGCCGCCAGCCAGGCGGTCCGGCGCTCGGCGAGCATCCGTTCGGCCAGAGCCTCGACCGGGCGCGGGACCTCGACATCGTGCAGGCGCCCGACCGCGCCGCGCATTCCGGCCAGGAACCGTTCGCCGGTGCGGGTCAGCAGCCCCGAGCCGGCCAGGGTCTGGAGGGCGTCGGACACCTGGGCCCGGGCGTCGGCGAACTCGCGGTACGCCTGGGGAAAGGCGGCCGGGTCGGCGCTCAGCGCGCGCCACGTGTCGGCGACCGCGATGAAGGCGTACACGCCCTGGAACAGGCCGCCGACCGGGCGGGCATCGGTGCGCCAGGGCGCGAAGAAGAGCCGGTCCGAGGGGCGGAACAGCTCGACGATGTCCAGCACACCGGACAACTTGGAATGCTGGAACTCGTGCACGAGAGTGACCGCGAAATCGGCCGCGGTCGCCGGGAGGTCGAGGCCGATCACACCGATCGCGTCCCGCGCGGTCGCGCTGTGGGCGGCGTTGGCCGACGGGTTGCGCAACGGCACCATCGCCCGCAGACCGGCCGCCATCTCCGCGGCCCGGGCCGGGGCGTGCAGCGTCAGAATTCGCCAAGCTTCGTCCAGCGACCGGCGCCAGGCTTCAAAGTCCGTCCGGTTCAGCCGGTCGGCCGCCGGCACGTGGTAGACGTCCCGATGAGGGTCGACGTCCTCCAGCCGTACGGCGAAATCCGCACCGGCCGTCAGGGTACGCGCACGCTGCCAGTCCGGATCGTCGTCCGCACGCTCGACGCCGTCGAGGCAGAGCCGGCCGTCGAGGAGGAGCCGGCCGTCGACGCAGAGCCTGCCGCCGGCGGCGGTCAGCCGGACCCGCCCGGCTCCGGGCCGTGTCCGGATCCGGCCGATCGCCGGGAGGCTCAGCCAACCGCCGGCGTCGTTTGCGAAGCCCCACAGATCGGCGTCCGTCCCGGCCCGGAGAGCGGCGGCGACGGCGATCCCGCTCAGATGTCCCGCCTCCACCGGCGAGACCGCGCCGCCCCGCCGGGCCGAGCCGACGATCCCCACCGACCACAGGGCGACCATCGGATCGGCCAGGAGTTCCCGGACGACCGCCGGGGCGGCCCGCTCGGCCCGGACGATGGCGGCCACCGCGTCCGCCCGGTCATCGCCCGGCGGCAGGCGGTCGTACGCCAGTTTCAGCGTCAGCAGGCGTCGGCTGCGCTGCCCGCGCCACAACTCGGCGATCGCCCCGGAGCCGCCGAAGCCGTCCGCGATGGCGTCGAGGGTCGCGCCGCTCAGCGTGTGGTGGTCCGGCTCGGCCATCAGTTGTCTCCCGGGCGCCGGGGCCGGAGGTCGGCCGCCATCCGGCGCGCGATGTGACCGATGAGGACCTGCATGTCGTCGCAGTAGACGGACGGGTGGCGGAATCCGGTGCCCGCCCGGTACCGGTGAGCATAGTGACCGCCGCCGCAGATCCGGCCGATCGGACACGCGCGGCACTCGTCGCCCAGGGCCTCGACGCCGATCTGCCGGGCGACCACACCCGGATGGGTGAGGGCCTGGTCGAAGGCGTGGGTCCGGACGTCGAGTCCGGTGGCGGCGGCACCGGGATAGGCGGTCTTCAGTGAGTCCACCAGCTCGATGTCGCCGTCGGACTCGATCACGGCCACCGCCACCGGGCTGAGGCCGACCTGCTCCGCCCGGCTGGCCCGGCCGAGCAGGAGGCTCATGATCTCGTCGAACAGGCGGATCCCGGTCTCCCGGCGAGGCGCGTCGTACCAGCGGTCGAACACGGCCACCAGCCAGTCGCCGTACGGCGTCGTCCCGCCCGGCCCCCGCGGCGGGCGGCTCTCCCAGTTCGCGTGGGGCAGCAGGAAGTCGATGGTCGGCGGCGCGTGCTCGAGCAGCGCCTCGTAGGTGGCCACCGGGGCGGTGGTGACGTCGACGGTGCACAGGAGACCGGCGTAGTGGCGGCGGAACCGGCTGCTGGCCAGCAACTCCAGCGCCCGCGTCACGGCATGGTGGCTTCCGCGGCCGTTCGGGAACCGCCTATGCCGGTCGTGGCTCTGCGCCGTGCCGTCGACGCTCACCCCGATCCGGATGCCGGCCGCGGCCAGGCGGGTGAGGGCCGGCTCGTCGAGGGCGACGCCGTTGGTCTGCATGCCGAGGCGCAGCTCGCACGTGGCCGGCAGCGCCGCCCGCACCTCGGCCGCCAGGCCGGCCAGCTGATCCGCCCCGAAAAGCATCGGCTCGCCGCCGTGCAGGATCACGCTCACGCGGCTGAGCCGGTGCTCCCGGACGTGCTCGGCGATGCGGCCGATCGCCGCCGCACGCACCTCGGCGGGCATCAGCCGCGGACGGTCGCGCCAGCTCTGATCGGCGGACTCGTAGACATAGCAGTAGTCGCAGGCGAGGTTGCAGCGCTGATGGACCTTGAGCACGAACTCGTGGAACGGCGTCGGCCGCCAGCCCGACGCGCGGAGCCGGTCGACGTCGAGATCGCGGTGCGGCCAGCCGGGATGGGACCCCGCAACCACCCGTGCGGCCAGCGTGGAGTCGGCGTAGGTCCGCTCATGGTCCTTCCCCGTCCGGATCCGCACCACTATAGGCTCCCGCCACGCGCCGGTCGCGGCCGAGCCGTCAGGATTCGGGCGGCTCGATGTCGTACTCGAGCCAGCCGTTGTCGGCCGTGATCCCGTCGTGCGGGACCCAGCCGGCCTCGGCCCGCCCGGCCGCCGCCAGCGCGAGCCCCAGGTTGGCCTCGACCGCCAGCGTCGCCGGATGCCCGGCCCCCATCACATCGCGGGCGTGGGCGGCGACGGTGCGGGCCAGCGCCAGCGCGCCCTCCGGCTCGTGGTCCAGCGCGAGGTCGATGGCGAGCCCGTTGGATGCGATCAGCGTGTACGGGTGGTCCTCGCCGACGGACCGCGTCAGCTCGCGGACGGCCAGCTGATCGATGCCGCGAGCCTCGTGACGATCGCCGGTGGCCCGCAGGATGCCCGCCACGTTGGTCGCCGCGGCCAGGGTCAGGGGATTGCGCGGCCCGAAGGCGTTCCGCAGCCGCGCCAGGGCCTCGCCGGCGACGGCCCGCGCGCCGACCAGGTCGTCCGCGACCCGCAAGGCGTTGGCGTAGGTGATCATGCTGAGGAGGGTGCTTTCGTGCCGGGGCCCGAAGAGACGCTCGGCGACGTGGAAGTTCGCGCCGGCCACCCGGACCGCCTCTCGGTGCTGCCCGGTCCGGCGCAGCCCGACCGCGCGCATCCGGGTCGACCAGAGGACGTACTCGTGGCTGCCGCCGTGGAGCCGGATCTGGGCCGGCAGGACCCGGTCGACCTCCTCCAGACTTTCCGGGTACCGGCCGAGACCGTGCAGGTCCTTGCTCAGGTTGGCCGCCGCGAGCAGGACGCGGGGATCGTCCTCACCGACCGTGCGCCGGAACGTGTCGTGGACGCGGAGGTCGACCGCGTACGCCTCGGCGAACTTCCCGTTCATCCGCAGGCTGACCGCGAGGTTGCCGATCGCCCGGAGGGTGGCCGCGTGGTCGTCACCGTCGATGCGTTCCCGCCGTTCCACCACGTCCCGGTCGATGGCCTCGGCCGCGGCGTACCCGCCGGTGATCCGCAGGTAGATGCCGACCGTGCCGGCGAGGTCCAGGGTCTGGGGATGATCCTCGCCGTACGCCGGGCTGGATCGCAGGCGGGACAGCGCATCCTGGGTCACGGCCCGGGCGTCCTCATAGGAGCCGAGCGCCCGCATCGCGTTCGCCGTCTCCCGGATGGCGCGGAACGTGAGCGCATCCTCGGCGCCGAGGTCGCCGCCGTCGGGCGGCCGGCGCCAGGCGGCCACGGCGAGAACGCCGAGCCGGCGGGACTCCTCGTAGTCGCCGCGCCGTTCGAGGTATCGGATCTGGTCGACGAAGGCCTGCCGGACGTGGAGGTCGGTGGAGTTCACGGCGTCGCTGGCGGTCAGATGCGGGCCGATGTCCGCGTGCAGCGACCACGTGCTCGGATCGTCGGGGTTTCCGGGATTCGCCGCCCCGAGCAGCCGGTGGGTGGTCGCCCGGGCCTCGGCCGCCCGTTGGGGATCGAGCTGTTCGCGCAGGACCGCCCGGATCAGCCGGTGAACCTGGACGCGCTGGCTCCGCGGTTCGAACCGGGCCACGCCGTAGCGGACGAGCTGGCCCACGATCCGCTCGATGAAGTCGAACTGGTACAACGCGCGGCCGAGGGGCGGCTCGATGCCGGCCTCGCGGCCGCTGCGGAACAGGCTGACCGGCACCGGCTCCGAGCCCAGGAACGCGAACAGCTCGAACAGCTGGGCCGCCGCGGGCGTACGGTCCCGCAGAGCCTCCATCGCCACCGTGACGAACGCCGCGACGCTGGTCGGGAAGTCCTGCCGGGCGGGGTCGTCCGGGCGGGGCCGGAGGGCGAGCAGGTCGTTCATGTGCTCGGCGAAGAGCCGGACGTACTCCGTCGCCGGCATCCCGGTGGTCGACTGCACCGCGGCGACCTGGTCCAGGGCCAGCGGGAGATCTCCGAGCTGGTCGGCGAGCTGATCGGCCTCGTCCGGGACGATGCCGTCGCCGCGCCGGCAGAGCAGCTCGATGCTTTCGGCGCGTTCGAAGACCCGCACCTCGAAGAGCTCGTACGCGCCGGGCCAGCCCATCACCCGCGTGGTGACGATGACGTCGCCGCCGCCCGGCAGCAGGGAACTGATCGCCCGGGGGTCGTCGACGTTGTCGAACACCAGGAGCCAGCGGAGCTGACTGTCCTCCAGCGCATCGAGCGTCGCCCGTGCGGTCTGCAGCAGGTCCATGCTGCGGGGCAGGTCGAGGCGCTCGGCCAGGGCGGCCAGGGCCGCTCGCGCCTGGGTGAGTTCGGCGGCCGGGATCCACCAGACCACGTCGTACTGCTCGGCCCGGCGGTGCGCGAACTCGGCGACCAGCTGGGTCTTGCCGACCCCGCCGATGCCCCGGAGGACCAGGGGCCGCCGCGGGCCGGCCCCGAGTCTTCGGCGCATCTCGTCGAGCACCCCCACGCGGCCGATGAAGGCGGCGTTGCGGGCGGGGACGTTCGAGATCAGCATGCCGCCCGGCGGCGCCGGGCCGGTCTGGGCGCCGGCCGGCGCCGGTTCCGCCGCCGACGACTGCGGGGGCGGCGGGGTCGCGGTCTGGTCGCTGACCTCCAGCCACATGGCGTGGAACCGCCGCACCTCGGCGTCCGGACCGGGCCGGGACACCGCCCATGTCGACAGTTGCCGGACGAGGCACTCGAGCTTCTTCCACCGGGGCAGGCCGTCGCCGCGGAGGATGGAGCTGACCGTCTCGTGGCTCACCGTGTCGCGCATGTCGTCACGGACCCGGATGGCCGTGCTGATCTCCCGGAGGCCGGGGCGGCCGGCGTCGGTGTAGAGCTCGTGCACGGCCTCGGTCAGACGGCGGAGCGGCCCGTCGGGAAGGGAGTCCCGGCCGGGCATCGCCACCGCCATCGAGAACCTCCCCGTCCGCGTCGGCGGAAGCCGCCGTCAGCATCCGCCCGTCAGCAAGCGTCAACTTCCGTCAGTCTTCAGAGTCGCACAGGAAAAGGTCTGATCAACAGCCGTCAATTTGCGTCGCCATCCGGCAGATACCGGTCGCGGACGTCAGGCCTCTTCGATGCTGGATACAGGGGATCGACAGGGATCGGGGTGACGAGAGTGGGACGACGCCAGTGGTTCATCCATCAGCTGCGGCGGAATGCGGGCCGGGCGGCGCTGCTGGCCGCCATGGCCACCTGGTGGTTCGTCCTGCGCCCGGACACCGCCGTGGTCAACGCCGTGGACACCGTCTCGTACCTGGTGTCGGTGTACTCGGTGTGGCGCGGGGCCGGGTCGCTGGCCGCGCGGGTGAAGTCAGAAGGGTTCCGGGTCGGGCGGCGCGAAGTTGCCGAACCCGGCCAGCAGGGGTGTGTGGGCGGTGTCGCCGAGGTCGGCGGCGAGCCGGCGGAGGGCGTGGGCGAGGGCGTTCTCCCCTGAGGCGAGCACGTCGGCGAACTCGGCCGCCGTCAGGTCGGGGAGACCGGTCTCGTCACGGCCTGGCACTTCCGCGCGGTACCTCGCGCGGTCGGCGTCGTCTTCCATCGGGCGCCACGATAGCGGCTCGCCGGCATGGCTCGACCGCGACGCGGCGAAAGCGCAGGTGATTTGTGACCAGCCCGGACGACGGGTGCCCGGACGGCTCGACCGGGACGGATCGGCGGCGTACGTTTCAACGTGAGGCGGCTTCACTACCGGCTCGGCCGATGCGACGGCCGGGCCGGCCGAAAACGAAGTCCGGGCGGGCCGAAACGAACTCCGGGCCGGCCGAAACGAGTGCGGGCCGGCCGAAACGAAGTCCGGGAGAAAAGAGCGAGCTGATGGCCACCGAGGACAAGCGGCGCCAGTTCGAACAGATCGTGGAGCGGCTGCAGGCCGACTACCCGTCGCTGGCCCGCGGGTCGGGACCGCAGTGGTCCCGCTGGTCCCGGGCGGCACGGATCATGGCGGCGGTGCTGGGCGCCGCGGTGTGGGGCCTGCTGTCCGTGGCCATGGTGGCCTGGGGTGCCGCCGGGGTCGTGCTGACCTGCGGGGTGGTCGCGGCGGTCATCGTGGCCGCGACCGTCGACACCCTCCGCCACCGCTTCTGAGGCCGGCCCCACCCCGGGGAGACCCGGCGGCGGGTGATGCGCCACCCCGGCTCGGAGTCCGAGCGGAGGCGGCGCACCTGTTCGCGGCGTCGGTCAGGGAAGGACGGCGGCGCTCTCGACCGTGCGGATGGCGTCGACCAGGATGGCGAGCCCTTCGCGGGCCTCGTCCTCGGTCAGCGTGAGCGGCGGCCCCATCCGCAGCACGTTGTTGTAGAGGCCGCCCTTCCCGACCAGCAGGCCACCGCGGCGGCACTCGTCGAAGACGTGGACGGTGGCCGCCGGGTCAGGTTCCAGGGTGCCGGGGCGGACGAGCTCGACGCCGATCATCAGGCCGCGGCCGCGGACCTCGCCGACGATGGCCGAGTCGGCCAGCGCCGCGCGCAGGCCGTCGATGAGCAACGTGCCGACCACGCGGGCGTTCTCCTGCAGCTTGTGGTCGAGCACGTAGTCGATGACGGCGTTGCCGGCCGCGGTCGACACCGGGTTGCCGCCGAAGGTGGAGAAGCTGATCGCGGGCACCGCGTTCATCACGTCGGCCCGGCCGACCACGCCGCCCAGTGCGAAGCCGTTGCCGATGCCCTTGGCGAAGGTGATCAGGTCGGGCTGGACATCGTGCGCCTGGTAGCCCCAGAAGTGGTCGCCGGTCCGGCCCCAGCCGGTCTGGACCTCGTCCGCGATGAGCAGGATGCCGTGCTCGGTCAGGACCTTCTGGTACGCGCCGAGCACGCCGTCGGGACCGGCCACGAATCCGCCGACGCCCTGGATCGGCTCGGCGATCAGCGCGGCCACGTCGCCGGCGGTGACCGTGGCCAGCACCTCGCGCAGGTCGTCGACGGCCGCGTCGAGGATGTCGTCGGCGGTCAGCCCGGCCATCCGCCCGCGGAGGCGGTCGCCCGAGGCCAGCCACTGCACCTGCAGCGGGCTGAGCGAACTGGACGACCAGCTGCGGTGGCCGGTGACCGCCATGGTGGCGAACGTACGGCCGTGGTAGCTGTTCTTGATCGCCAGGATCTGGTTCGACTTGCGGATGTTGGTCGCCATCAGCAGCGCGGCCTCGTTGGCCTCGGTGCCGGAGTTGGTGAAGAACACCCGGGCGTCGGGGATGCCGGAGAGGCGGGCGATCTTCTCGGCCAGCTCGATCTGCTGCCGGATCAGGTACAACGTGGACGTGTGCACGACGCCGGTGCGCAGCTGCCGTTCGACCGCCTCGGTGATCTCCGGGATGTCGTAGCCGATCATGTTGGTCAGCACGCCGCCGAAGAAGTCCAGATAGGTCCGGCCGGCCGCGTCGGTGAGCCGGCGGCCGGAGCCGGACACGATCTCCAGGGGATCGTCGCCGTAGTACAGCGGCATCCAGGCCGGGAGCACCGCGCGGTGCCGGGCGATCAGGTCGTCGGTCACGGGAACCTCCACAGAGCTCATCGCCAGCCGCGCGGATGCGGGCGGGCTCGGGTGCCGCCGGCGCCGGCTGACCAGCCCGGCCGCCGCGGTCAGCATGTCGGCCAGGTCGTCCACCCCGTCGCGGACCAGGCCGGCCGTCAACCGGACGTGATCGTCGGCGGACGGCGACACCCGGAAGGGTGCGCCGGGCGCCACCGCGACGCCGTGTGCGGCCAGCGACACCATGGCCACCTGCTGGTCGGCCACGGGGATCCACATGTTGATGCCGTCGTCGGCCCGGGCCGGCACGCCGCGCGCGATCAGCGCGTCGAGGAGGACACCGCGGCGGCGGCCGTATTCCCGCCGGGCCGATGCGACGGCGTCCACCGAGACCGGATCGGTCAGCAGGTCGAGCAGGACCGCCTGCAGGAGACGACTGGACCAGCCGGGCCCCAGCAGCCGCCGGTCGGCCACCGCGTCGACCAGCGCGGCCGGTCCGCCCACGGCGGCCAGCCGCAGGTCCGGACCGTGACTCTTGGAAAAGCTGGACACCTGGACCGTACGGCCGGGAGAAGTGATCCCGAGGCTGACCGGCGGCGCCGTGGCGATGTCGCCGGCGTGGTCGTCCTCCACCACGACCACCCGCGGATGCCCGGCGACCAGGTGGGCCACGTCGGCGGCGTGCCCGGCGGTCATGCTGACGCCGGTCGGGTTGTGCGCGCGGGGCTGCAGGAACAGCGCTGCCGGGGCGTACTCGGTCAGGGCGGCGCCGAGCGCGTCCAGGTCGAGCCCGGAGGCCCCGAGCGGGACGCCGACGACGGTCGCGCCGACCGCGTCCAGCAGGTCGAGCAGCGGCGGGAAGGCGGGATCCTCGACGAGGACGTGGTCGCCGTAGCGGACGACGACGCCGATGATCCGGTCGAGCGCGTCGAGGGCGCCGTCGACCACGGTCAGCCGCTCCGGGGGGAACGGCCAGCGGGCGCGTAGCACGGTCTCCAGTTCGGGCAGCACCGGCGGGTCGAGATAGCTGGTGGTCAGCCGGCCGCCGCCCAGGCGCTTCAGGGCCCCGCTCAGGCTCGGGCAGCAGGTCATGGTCCGGCACGCCGGTGCTGAGGTCATGGCCCGCGGGCGCGCCGGCCAGCTGCGCGTAGCGGAGACGGCCGCGGCCGGACGGCGCCGACACGAACGTCCCGGACCGCCCCCGGGTCTGGATGGCCCCGGCCCGGGCCAGGCTGCCCCACGCCTCGCTGACCGTCGTCGGGCTGACTCCGAGCTCCCGGGCCACGTCGCGCACGGTGGGCAGGCGCGTCGCCGGCCGGCAGCGCCCCGGCGGTGACCAGACGGCTGACGGCCGCGGCGATCCCCCGGGCGCTGCGGTCGTCCACGGCACCGGCGATGAGCGCGAGCAAATTACAGCTCCGAAACATTCCGTAACAGATGGGCAATTGTTCGCCAGAATCTGTGTCGTAGTGTCCTACGGCATCGGCCCCTCGTGTCAAGCAACCTACGAGGACCGATGACATGGCGTAGGAACACGATCACAATCAAGCGGTGACCCACGCCACAGGTAACAGAATGGAGCCCGTCATGACCGCCTGCACCGAGCGGCAGCGAGCGATTGCTGAGTACGGCCTCGTCGGCAAGGGCCGGAAGGGCATGACAAAGGAGGCTCAGCATGACTGACGTCATCCGCGCCGCCCTCGTCCAGACCACCTGGACCGGCGACAAGGAATCGATGATCAAGGCTCACGAGCAGTACGCCCGGGACGCCGCCGCCGCGGGCGCGAAGGTGATCTGCTTCCAGGAGCTGTTCTACGGCCCGTACTTCTGCCAGGTCCAGGACGCGGCCTACTACGAGTACGCGGAGTCCATCCCCGGACCCGACCACCGAGCGGTTCCAGGCCCTCGCCGCCGAGCTCGGCCTGGTGATGATCCTGCCGATGTACGAGAAGGAGCAGGAGGGCGTCCTCTACAACACCGCCGCGGTGGTGGACGCCGACGGCTCGTACCTCGGCAAGTACCGCAAGCACCACATCCCCCAGGTCAACGGCTTCTGGGAGAAGTTCTACTTCCGGCCCGGCAACCTCGGCTACCCGGTCTTCGACACCGCGGTCGGCAAGGTCGGCGTCTACATCTGCTACGACCGGCACTTCCCGGAGGGCTGGCGCGAGCTGGGCCTGGGCGGCGCGCAGATCGTGTTCAACCCGTCGGCCACCAGCCGCGGCCTGTCCAGCTACCTGTGGCAGCTCGAGCAGCCGGCCAGCGCGGTGGCCAACGAGTACTTCATCGGCGCCATCAACCGGGTCGGCATCGAGCCGCTGGGCGACGACGACTTCTACGGGCAGTCCTACTTCGTCGACCCCGAAGGCAAGTTCGTCGGCGACGTCGGCGACACCCACGAGCCCGAGCTGATCGTCCGGGATCTGGACATGAGCCTGATCCGTACGGTCCGCGAGCGCTGGCAGTTCTACCGCGACCGCCGCCCGGAGACGTACACCCGGACGGTGATGCAGTGAGCACCCTGATCAAGGGCGGCACCGTGATCAGCAGCACCGGCCCGATCGCGGCCGACGTGCTGATCGACGGCGAGACCGTCGCGGCGCTGTACGCCCCGGGCGGCGGCCCGGAGGGTCCGGAGATCATCGACGCCACCGGCAAGTACGTCATCCCGGGCGGCATCGACGCGCACACCCACATGCAGATGCCGTTCGGCGGCACCGAGGCCAGCGACACCTTCGACACCGGCACCCGCGCGGCGGCGATCGGCGGCACCACCACGATCATCGACTTCGCCATCCAGCGGACCGGCGAGGTGGTCCAGGACGGGCTGGCCGCCTGGCACGCCAAGACCGCCGGCGAGTGCCACATCGACTACGCCTTCCACATGATCCTGGGCGGCGTCGACGACGACTCGCTCAAGGCGATGGATCAGCTGGTCGCGGACGAGGGCATCACCAGCTTCAAGCTGTTCATGGCGTACCCGGGCGTGTTCTACTCCGACGACGGCCAGATCCTGCGGGCGATGCAGAAGGCGCGCGACAACGGCGCCCTGATCATGATGCACGCCGAGAACGGCCCGGCCATCGACGTGCTGGTCAAGCAGGCCCTGGAACGCGGCGAGACCGACCCGATCTACCACGGCCTGACCCGGCCGCAGGAGCTCGAGGCGGAGGCCACCAGCCGGGCCATCTGGCTGGCCGCGGTGGCCGCCGACTGCCCGCTGTACATCGTGCACCTGTCCGCGTCCAAGGCGCTGGAGCAGGTCCGCAACGCCCGCGACGCCGGCCGCAACGTGTTCGCCGAGACCTGCCCGCAGTACCTCTACCTGACGCTGGAGGACCAGCTCGGCGCGCCCGGCTTCGAGGGCGCCAAGTGGGTCTGCTCGACGCCGCTGCGCAGCAAGCACGAGACCCACCGGGCCGACCTGTGGCAGGGCCTGCGCACCAACGACCTGTCCGTGGTGTCCACCGACCACTGCCCGTTCTGCATGAAGGACCAGAAGGAGATGGGCATCGGCGACTTCTCCAAGATCCCGAACGGCATCGGCAGCGTCGAGCACCGCGTCGACCTGCTCTACCAGGGCGTGGTCGACGGGAAACTGTCCCTGGCGCGCTGGGTCGAGACGATCGCGACGACGCCGGCCCGGATGTTCGGCCTGTATCCGAAGAAGGGTGTCATCGCGCCCGGCTCGGACGCCGACATCGTGCTCTACGACCCCCACGGCCGGACCCGGATCAGCGTCGAGACGCACCACATGAACATGGACTACTCGGCCTGGGAGGGCTGGGAGGTCGCCGGGAAGGTGGACACGGTCCTGTCCCGGGGCGAGGTGATCGCGAGCGGCGGCGAGTACCGCGGCCGCAAGGGCCACGGCCGGTACGTCAAGCGCGGCCTCTCCGACTACCTGGTCTGAGGGGCTTTCATGGACATCGGAGTGGTGCTGCAGAACGACCCGCCCGCCCGGCAGGTCGTCGAGTACGCCAAGCAGGCCGAGGCGTACCGGCTTCAGTCATGTCTGGACGTTCGACTCGCACGTGCTGTGGGAAGAGCCGTTCGTCATCTACGCGAAGATCCTGGCCGAGACGTCCCGCGTCGTCGTCGGGCCGATGGTCACCAACCCCGGCACCCGGGACTGGACGGTCATCGCCTCACAGTTCGCCACGCTCAACGAGATGTACGGCAACCGGACCGTGTGCGGCATCGGCCGCGGCGACTCGGCGTTGCGGGTGCTCGGGCTGAAGCCCGACACGCTGGGCCGGCTGCGGGAGAGCATCGGCGTCATCCGCGGGCTGGCCAACGGGGCGAAGGTCTCGCTGCGCGGTCAGGAACTGCAGTTCGCGTGGGCGCCGGACAGCCGGCTCGAGGTGTGGGTGGCCGCGTACGGGCCGAAAGCCCTCGCCCTGACCGGTGAGGTCGGTGACGGGTACATCCTGCAGCTGGCCGACCCGGACATCGCCGAGTGGATGATCGGCGCGGTCCGGCGGGCCGCCGCCGGCGCCGGACGCGACCCGGCCGCCATCAGGTTCTGCGTGGCCGCCCCGGCGTACGTCGGGGACGACCTGGCCCACCAACGGGACCAGACCCGCTGGTTCGGCGGCATGGTCGGCAACCACGTGGCCGACATCGTCGCCCGGTACGGCGCGGACGGCGCGGTGCCACCGGCGCTGACCGACTACATCAAGGCCCGCGAGGGATACGACTACGCCGAGCACGGCCGGGCCGGCAACTCGCACACCACGTTCGTGCCCGACGAGGTGGTGGACCGGTTCTGCATCCTCGGTCCGGTCGAGAACCACCTCAAGCGGCTGGACGAGCTGAAGGACCTGGGTGTCGACCAGTTCGCGGTGTACCTGCAGCACGACGACAAGGACAGCACGCTGGCCGCGTACGGCGAGCACATCATCCCGGCGCTGGCATGAGAGGCCGGGCATGAGACAAGGGCGCACGCTGCTCGCCGCGCTCGCCGGCGTCGCGCTGTTCGCCGTCCTGTGGGAGGGCTACAAGCTGGTCGGCAACCCGGACGGCACCGTGGTCGCCGGCGTGCGGATCCTGCCGCGCGCCGACGACCTGTCCATGCCGCACCTGTGGACGGTCGTGCAGCGGCTGGGACAGCCGGAACTGACCGGGGGCCGTCCGGTGTGGATCGTGGTGCTGCAGGGGTGCCTGTTCACGCTCGGGATCACCGCGGTCGGTTTCGTCGTGGGCGCGCTCGTCGGTCTGGTGCTGGCCGTGGCCATGCAACGATTCCGGATCGTCGAGCGGGGCCTGCTGCCGTACGTCATCCTGAGTCAGACTGTTCCCCTGGTGGCCCTGGCCCCGCTGGTGGCGGGCTGGAGCGGCAACCTGTCCTTCTTCGGTTACCCGTGGCCGGACTGGATGACGGTCTCGCTGATCGCGTCCTATCTGGCCTTCTTCCCGGTCGCGGTGGGCATGCTGCGCGGGCTGCAGTCACCGCCACCGGCCGGGGAGGAGCTGATGCGCAGCTACGCCGCCGGATGGTGGCGCACGCTGGTGACGTTGCGATTCCCGGCCTCGCTGCCGTACCTGTTCCCGGCGCTGCGGCTGGCCGGCGCGGCCGCGGTGGTCGGGGCGGTGGTCGGCGAGATCTCCACCGGCACCCGCGGCGGCATCGGCCGGCTGATCATCGAGTACTCCCGCGAGGCGACGTCCGACCCGGCCAAGGTGTACACCGCCATGCTCGGCGCGGCCCTTCTCGGCCTGGTCGTGGCCGCCCTGGTCGGACTTCTGCAACTTCCCCTGATGCGGCACCGGCGGCACGTGGAGGTGGCGACCCTATGACCGCGGTCGCGATGGAGTCGGTCACCAAAGTCTTCAATCCTGGGCGTACGGACGAAGTCACGGCTTTGTCCGATGTGGATCTGTCGGTGGCCGACGGCGAGTTCGTGTCGCTGATCGGCCCGTCCGGGTGCGGCAAGAGCACACTGCTGCGCCTGATCGCCGACCTCATTGCGCCCACCGCCGGATCGGTGACGGTGGCCGGGGTGCCGGCCGTCGAGGCGCGTCGCAACCATCGCTACGGCATCGCCTTTCAGCAGGCCGGCCTGTTCGAGTGGCGGACCGTGCAGCGCAACGTCGAGCTGCCGCTGGAACTGCGGGGGCTGGGCAAGGCTGAGCGCCGACAGCGGGCCCGCGACATGCTCGATCTGGTCGGCCTGTCCGACTTCACCGGTCACTACCCGGGCCAGCTCTCCGGCGGCATGCAACAGCGGGTCGCGATCGCCCGCGCGCTGGCCGTGTCGCCGCCGCTGCTGCTGATGGACGAGCCGTTCGGCGCGCTCGACGAGATGACCCGGGAGCGGCTGCAGTCCGAGCTGCTGGGCATCTGCGCCAAGACGTCGACCAGCACGGTCTTCGTCACCCACTCCATCTCGGAGGCGGTGTTCCTCTCCCACCGGGTGGTGGTGATGTCGCCGCGGCCGGGCCGGATCACCGCCTCGATCGACGTGTCCCTGCCGAGCCGGGACGACGCGGCCCGGCAGTCGCCGCTCTACTTCGACGCGATCACCGACGTGCGGCAGGCGTTGCGCGGAACACCGGCCGGGGCCCAGCCGTGAGGTACGCCCGGGCCGATTCTTCCGCCCGTCGTCCTCGGCGTGCTGGTCATCGTCGCCTGGCAGCTGACCGTCACGATCGGGCGGATCGCGCCGTTCATCGTGCCGGCTCCCTCCGAGATCCTGCACGAGCTCGTCGACCAGCGAACCAATGTCTGGAACGCGGCCCTGGCCAGCGGGCTCAACGCGTTGATCGGGCTGATCGGCGGCACCGTCGCCGGCGTGCTGGCGGCCATGCTGGCCAGCCGCCGGCGATTGCTGTCCGAGGTGTCGGTGCCGTTCGCGGCGGTGCTCAACGCGCTGCCGATCATCGCCCTGGCCCCGATCCTCAACAACATGTTCGAGACGACCAGCAGCATCCCGCGCTGGATCGTGGCCGGGATCATCGTGTTCTTCCCGGTCTTCATCAACACGCTCCGCGGCCTGCGCGAGGTCGAACCGGTGCATCGGGAGCTGATGCACAGCTACGCGGCGAGCAGCTGGACCTTCGCCCGGAAGGTCCGGCTGCCCGGCGCCCTCCCCTTCGTCTTCACCGGCCTGCGGCAGGCGTCGTCGCTGGCCGTCATCGCCGCGGTGGTCGCCGAGTACTTCGGCGGCCTGCAGAACGGGCTCGGATCTCGCGGATCACCTCCGCCGCCGCGTTCACCGCCTACCCCCGTGCCTGGGCCTTCGTGGTCGGCGCCTGCCTGCTCGGGTCTCGTCTTCTACCTCACCACGCTGCTGTTCGAGCGGCTGGCCATGCCTTGGAAGTCCCATCTGATCACCTGAGGAGTCCGCGTGCGGAAAACAGCGCGTCTCTTGCTCGCTTCGGTTGTCCTGCTCGCCGCCTGTGGCACCGCCGACAAGGCGTCCACTTCGACCCCCGCCTCGCCCGGCGCCCTGACGCCCATCAAGCTTCAACTCCAGTGGTTCTACCAGGCCCAGTTCGCCGGCTACATCGCCGCCGTGGACCAGGGCTTCTACAAGGAGCAAGGCCTCGACGTCCACCTGCTCGAGGGCGGTACGGACATCGTGCCGCAGACCGTGCTCGCCCAGAACAAGGCCGACTACGCCGTGGCCTGGGTGCCGAAGGCGCTCGCCTCGCGCGAGCAGGGCGCCGGCATCACCGACGTCGGGCAGATCTTCGCCCGCTCCGGCACCTACCAGGTGGCGTGGAAGTCCAGCGGCATCACCTCGCCGGCCCAGTTCAAGGGCAAGAAGATCGGCAACTGGGGCTTCGGCAACGAGTTCGAGCTGTTCGCCGGCATGACCAAGGCCGGGCTCGACCCGGGCAAGGACGTCACCCTGGTGCAGCAGCAGTTCGACATGCAGGCGTTGCTGAAGCACGAGATCGACGCCGCCCAGGCGATGAGCTACAACGAGTACGCCCAGTTGCTCGAGGCCAAGAACCCGGCTACCGGCAAGCAGTACACCCCGGACGACTTCTCCATCATCGACTGGAAGCAGAACGGCTCGGCCATGCTGCAGGACGCGGTGTGGGCCAACACGGCCAAGCTCAAGGACACCGCGTACCAGCAGCAGACGGTCAAGTTCCTGCTGGCCACGATCAAGGGGTGGGCGTACTGCCGGGACAACCCGGAGAAATGCCGGGACATGGTGGTGGCCAAGGGCTCCAAGCTCGGCAAGAGTCACCAGCTGTGGCAGATGAACGAGGTCAACAAGCTCATCTGGCCGTCCACCGGCGGCATCGGCGTGGTTGATCCTGCGGCCTGGAAGCAGACCGTGGACATCTCCATGACCACCAAGAACCAGACCGGCGACACCGTCCTGAAGAAGACGCCGGACGCCGACGCCTACACCAACGACTACATCAACCAGGCCCTCACCCAGGCCAAGGCGGCCGGCATCGACGTCACCGGCGCCGCCTTCAAGCCGGAGACGGTCACCCTCGAGGCCGGCGGCGCTTAGGTTTTGTTGTTCAGCGAGGAGCGCGTTGCCGCGCTCTCGCGATCGAGCGAGTCAGAAGGGCACCAGACGTGCGGCCAGCGCGACGGCGTTCAGATCGCCGTCGCGCAGCTGCGCGGCCGCCTCGGGCTCGCCCATGGCCTCCAGCCGGGCCGCCGAGGTGTTGATCAGATCGTGGTCGCCCTCGAGCAGGCGCCGGGCCAGCCGCGCCTGCAACGGCGACAGTTCGGCGTACGCGCACCGGTCGAGCGCATGGATGGTCTCGTCGTTCAAGGTCCCGGCCAGGGCCCGCTCCGTGACGATCCGCAGCAGCCACGACGGCCACCAGCTGTACCGGCCGACCAGGATGGCCGAGCTGATCGCCTGGTCGGGACCCTGGCCGCCCTCGAGGAGGCGGGTGGCCAGCGGAATGTCGAAGTACTCCATGCGCAGGGCGGTGAGGAACAGCCGCAGCAGCGGCGGCGTGCCCAGGAACGGCTCCGCCGCCGCCGCCGCCTCCGCCACCTGGCCTTCCAGGGCGAGGCACAGCGCCGCGGCCTCGGCGGTGGAGACACCGCCACCGGACCGGTCCTCGATCCGGACCAGGGTGTCGGCCAGGCGCTTCACCGCAGCGTCGGCGTTCGCCGACAGTTCCGGGCTCTGCGGCCGGTTCAGGTGCTTGACCACCCACTCCGTGGCCAGCTGCACCTCCCGGCGGAGCAGTGGCGCGGTCACCCGCGGCTGGATCAGCTCGCCCAGACCGTCGACCAGCACCGCCGAGTCGAACCGTTCGGAGACGTCGGCGAACTGCCCCCACCACGCCGCGTCATGCGTCTGACCGTCCTGCACCCGTCCAGATTCGCGCATCCGCCCGCCCGCGCGGGGGTGTTTCACGATCGTGGCGCGGCGTTCCGCGGATCCGTCATCCCGGCCTTGACCAGGGTGCGGCTGGTGCAACCGCTCCTCTCGTTTGCGGCCGGACCGAGATCGCCGCGGAGATCGGTTCGGTCACCCGCCCGGCGCGGTGGATGGCGGGCTCGCTCCCTGGTCCGCCAACGGGATGGTCAGCTCCTGCGCGGCGCCGATGCCCCCGGAATGAGCCGGCGGCGGGCGGTCGGGCACGCGCCGGTGCAGCCGGCCGTGCTTGGCCACCTCGACCGGCACGAAGCCGATCGGCGCTCCCGGCGGCGTGAACGGCGGGCGGCCCCACCGCACCCATATCGCCACCCGTCCGGCCGCCGCCTCGGCCCGCAGCTTGTCGAGCGTACGGCCGCGATCGGTGTGGTCGACCTCGATCGCCAGCGGCGGACCGCCGGGGCGGGCGCAGGCCACGTCCAGCACCGAGAACCGGTTCTCCATCGGCGGTGGAAGCGGCACGACGCTGGGCGCCCGGCGGTAGACCCGCCAGCCGTGGTCCTCGCCCCAGGCGACGATCTCGCCGATCAGCCGGGCGGTGACCTCGTCGGTGGTCAGGTCGGTGAAGGTGACGCCGTCCAGCCAGGCGATCAGGTCGGCGGCCGGGTGCATCCGGCGAGCCTACCGAAATCAGCTCGTGCCCACGGCGACGGCTTGCTGGCGGGCCAGCAGCGCGGACATGTCGTCCGCGGCTCATCGGCGCGGGCCAGCATGGAAACCCTGGCCCAGGGTGTAGCCGAGCTCGCTGCAGCACGACGGCCTGGCCCTCGTTCTCGATGCCCTCGGCCACCGTGTCCAGGCCCAGGGCGCGCGCCAGCTGGATGACCGCACGGGCCACCGCCTGCCGGGCGTCGATCGCCGCCGGGTCGCCGTCGTCGATCTCGATGCCGTCCACGAAGGACTTGTCGAGCTTGACGATCGCCGCCGGGAACGCGCGCAGCAGGCTCAGCGACGACTCGCCGGTGCCGAAGTCGTCCAGCGCCAGCTTGACGCCCATCCGGTCGAGCTCGTGCAGGGTGCGCGAGACCTGCTGACCGCGCAGCACCGCCGACTCGGTCAGTTCCAGCACCAGCCGGCCGGCGGGCAGGCCGCTGTCGGCGAGCGCGGCCACCACGTCGGCGACGAAATGCGGGTCGTGCAGTTGCATGGCCGACACGTTCGGAGCCGCCTTCTGCAGCGCCTCCGGCCCGAACTCGGCGAGCCAGGCAGCCGTCTGCCGGCAGGTCTCGCGGAGTACGTACCGGCCCAGCGGCACGATCAGCCCGGTCCGCTCGGCCGCCGGGATGAACTCGAGCCGGCGCCACCAATCCGCGGGTCGGGTGGTGCCAGCGGACCAGCGCCTCGACGCCGATCACCCGGCGCCGCTGGAGGTCCATGATGGGCTGGTAGACGACGCGGAACTCGTCGTTGTCGAGCGCCCGGCGCAACTCGCCGCCGAGCTGGATGTGCGTCTGGACCGGCTCCTCCATGCCGGCCGCGTACCGGACTGCGCCTGCCTTGCCGCGCTGCTTGGCGGTGTACATGGCGACGTCGGCGTCGCGCAGCACCGAGTCGAGCGTGGCGCCGGGGCGTGCGCCGGCGATGCCGATGCTGGCCTGGACCAGCAACCGGTGCTCGCTGATCGGCTGGTCCAGCGCGCACAGGATGCGGTCGGCGACCGTCTCCGGGTCGCCGGCGCCGGTGAGCAGCACGGCGAACTCGTCCCCGCCGACGCGGACCGAAAGGCCCTCCCCGCCGGTCACGTCGCGCAGCACGCCGGCCACCGCGATCAGCAGCCGGTCACCGACGTCGTGCCCCAGCGAGTCGTTCACCGTCTTGAAGTCGTCCAGATCGACCAGCAGGACGGACGCCGGCTCACCGGCCGCGCAGCACCGCCCCCAGCCGCTCCCGGAACAGCGCCCGGTTGGCCAGGCCGGTCAGCCCGTCGTGGGTCACCTCGTGCTGCAGCCGCTCCTCGGAGGTGCGCTTCTCCCGGAGCAGCCGGGCGTTCTCCCGGTACGCGATGAACTGCCGGACGGTGACCAGGGTGGTGACCACGATCGCGGCCAGCACGACCACGCGGCCGTGCCAGCGAAGCACCGGACCGGCCGTGACGGCGACCAGCGGGATGTCGACGGCGACGACGGCCAGGTACGGCAGGAGGGTGCCGCCGCCCCGGGACCGCCGGCGACGTTCGGTGTGTGAGCGGCACTGCCGGACGACGGCCAGCGTGGCCAGCACACCGCCGAGCGGCATCACGATCGCCTGGGCCGGGAGGCTTCCGGCGGCCCCGTACCGCCCGGCCAGCACCGCCACCACGGCGGCGACCAGGCCGATGCCGGCCACCAGGCGGATCGAGGAGCGGTCGACCGGGCTGCCGGCGACGTACGAGACCTTGATGACGCCGACCAGGCTGACCACGAAGGCCAGCGCGACCAGGGCGACCGCCTGGTCGCTCCAGGGCTCGGCCGCGGTGAGCATCGGAACCAGGCCGAAGTACCAGAGCACGGTGGCGGAGCCGAGGAAGGCGATGGTGCGGTCGAGGATCATGCGGCGGCGTTCGACGCGGCCGCCGGCGTTGGTCGGCACCCGGGCCACCGCCCACATGGCGGCGCCGAACCCGGCGGCGACGACGGCGGCCGCCGGAATCGGCATCGACCGCGTGGCGGCGGACGCGTGGACCAGCATGTCGGCGGCGAGCCAGGCGTAGCCGGCCGAGACCAGGGCGAAGGCGACCAGCAAGCTGCGCCAGAAGCGGCGGGCCACCGGGTCGGCGTCAAGGTCGCGGAGCAGGTGACCGACGGCGGCCACGGCGACGAATCCGGAGACGGGAACGAAGACGTACGCCCAGGCCTGCGTCCCCGCGCCGGTCAAGCGGTACGCGAGGTACCAGCCGGCGCCCAGCACCATGACCGCCACGGTGATCCCGACATAGCGCACCGCGACGCGGTTGATCGCCACATCGGAAATATCGGCAGAAGGCGCCGCCGATGAAGGAAACGCCTCCCGCATCACCCCGTTGAGCCTAGTCGTCCCGCCGTCGGGGTGATCTCGTCCGTTCCTCCGATATGTGCCCCGGGCTGGTCGATTGTGCTCCGGCACCCGGTTCACGAGCCGGGGCGGAACAGTCCGGTCCGGTCGGCGACCAGATGCCGGCGGACGATCCGGTGTCGGCGCACGCAGCCGCCCCGATGCGGTTCGCCGACGACCCGGTCAGTGCGGGCTGACCTTGACCCGCGGCTGAGGCGCACCCTCGTACCAGGCGGCGGCCCGGATCGTGGCCAGTAGCCGATCCTGCTGCTCGGGCCGCTGCCGGTCGATGAACAGCACGCCGTCGAGGTGGTCGGTCTCGTGCTGCACGCACCGGGCCAGCAGGCCGCCGCCGACCACCTGCACCGGATCGCCGTGCATGCTGAAACCCCGGGCCACCACGTTCAGCCGGCGGCGGGTGTCCAGGTACACGCCCGGGATCGACAGGCAACCCTCGGGCGCATCCTGGGTTTCCTCGTCGGGGAAGTCCAGCACCGGGTTCACCAGATGGTCGAGGTCACCCTCGGCCAGTTGCGGCGCGAAGACGAACACGCGCAGGCCCACGCCCAGCTGCGGGGCGGCCAGCCCGGCCCCCTGACGGTCGGCCAGCGTCTCGCGCAGGTCGCTGACGAGGGTCCGGAGTTCGGCGTCGAAGTCGGTCACCGGCGCGGCCACTTCGCGCAGCACGGGGTCGCCGACGAGCCGGATCGGAAGAACAGTCATGCCTGAAATCTAGCCGCGGGACCGGGCCACGCCAGCACGCCGTTCGCGCGGCAGCGCAGACCTCGTGCTTGACGTTAACCGCTATATAAGTAGAGTTAGCCGCATGCAGCGCAACCGTCCACTCTCCGCCCAGGCGATCAGCGTCCTCCGGGCGCTGGCCGCCGACCCGTCACGCTGGCACTACGGCTACGACCTGGGCGTCGAGGTCCGGCTGAAATCCGGGTCGCTGTATCCGATGCTGGTCCGCCTGGCCGATCGCGGCCTGCTGGAGGCGAGCTGGGAGCCCGGCCCGGAGGGCCGTCCGCCGCGTCACCTGTACCGGGTCAGCACGGCGGGGCGCGAATACGTCGCCGCGCTGCCCGCGACCCGGGCCGCGCGGTCCCCGAACGCCCGCTTGAGCGAGGCGTGATGGCCGACCCGCACGCCGCACCGTCAGATGGAGAGGTGCCATGGGTGCACTCGTCGTAGGTCTCACCGTCGCCGCGCTACTCGCCTGGGTGGGCCGGCCCGCCCGCCGCCGGGACGGCGGGCAGGCGGCCGCCACGGCGAACGACGACACACCGGCGAAACTGCTCAACTGGGCGATCGGGGCGCTGCCCGCCGATCGAGCCCCGTGGGGGACTGCGATGTGGGGCGAACTGAATCAGATGCACAACCGGCGACAGCGATGGCGCTTCGCCGTCGGCTGCGCGAGCGCGGCGGTGTTCCTGCCGTCCCGGCGAGCGGACTTTGCGAGCCTGGCCGCCCGGATGGTGGCCGCCACGGCACTCGCGTGTGCGGGTCTGGTCGCCTACGGCCTTGAGCAATACCCGGAAATCATCGCCCATGCGGGGACCCGACCGGCCCTGGCTGTCTTCCTGACGGTACTCGCCGGGTACACCGCGATCGCGGCGATCCTGGTCCGCCGTGGGCCCGTCACCCGTTCCGGCCTGGTCTACGGCCTCGGCCTGGCCGCCGTGTGGATCATCGCCGGGATCCCGGTGGTGACGCAGGCCGCGCAATCGGCCTACTCCTTCTTGCTGCTCGCGATCCCGATCGCATCGCTTGCCGTCGGAGCCGCCGCGGCCCGGCGAAGCAGAACGGCGGCCGTCCGCCAACCGGTCGTGGTGTTCTCGGCGCTCGTCGCCGGGCTCGTTCTCTTCATCGTCTACGCCGGCGACACCCTCCTCACCGCGGGCGGCCCCTACGACGCCGGACAGATCCGCGACTTTCCCGGCAGCGGGCTGCCGGACCTGGCCACCTACGCGGTCAGCGACAACCTCGGCACCGCCATGATGTTGCTTCTGGTCGTGCCGGTGGTCACCGCGGCGATCGGATGCGCCGGAGCCGGCATTGCCGCCCGGCTCCGGCACCGATAAGAATTCGAGACCACCGCCCGTCACGTGGGGGCGCCCTCGTCACGGCCGGAGCGCGTCCGTCCGGTGGGCGGGGGCGTCCGTCGCGCGGGGACTCACGACTTCCCGGCGGGCCGGCGTCGCGGAGATCAGCAGCGCACCGCCGACCAGAAGCGGCACCCCGTACGTGGCCACCGCCGCGAACCCGACCGTGAAGGCCATCGCCACCAGGTAGATCGTCAGCAGCCCGGCCGCGGCCAGGCCGGCCCAGCGCCGCTGCCGCCCGGACGCCAGCCACACGGCCAGCGCCACTTCGGCCGCCGTCGCCCCCACCGCGGCCACGACCACCAGGGGATGCGCGGCCCACGGCAGCAGCCGCGCGGTGTAGTCCAGGAACGCGGACCAGTCGCCCCACGACACCAGCGCGTGCCCGGGCGGACCGAAGGCTCCGAACCGGTCGGCCACCGCCCCCGCGAACTCGAGCGCCAGCAGCAGCGCCGTGACCCAGCCGGCGATCCGCACGACGGCCGTCCGGGCTCCCGCGAGCACGGTGACCGTCAGTGCCGACACGGCGGCGATCAGCAGCCACGAGACCGGCTCCGGCGATGCCCGGCCGGTCACCAGGAACCACACCTGGAACCCGGCTCCCGCGATCACCCACGCCAGTCCCCCGAGGCGGCGCGCCCGATCCGTCCGTTCCATCGGAACCTCCACTTGGTAAGGTGCCTTACCGGCTTTGTTCGACCGTACGACGAAGGGCCGAGATGGTCAAGCGCCTTACTAATCCGTTCCACGGCCGGCCCACTCCGCTCGGCTCGCTGCTCACCGCGGCCGGACAGCGGCTCTCGGCCGAACTGGACCGGGCGCTGCGCGACGCCGGGTTCGCCGATCTGCGAGCCGCCCACGCGCCCGTCTTCATGGCCGTCGACCCGGACGGCACCCGCATCACCGATCTCGCCGACCGTACGCACATGACCAAGCAGGCAGTCGGTGAACTGGTCCGCTACCTGGCCGGACGCGGATACCTGGAGATCACCGCCGACGCCGCCGACCGCCGGGCCCGGGTGGTCACCCTGACCGACCGCGGCTGGTCCGCGATCGACACCGGCGAGCGGGTCATCGACGGGTTCGACCAGTGGCTGTCGGACGCGATCGGCGACGTCGCGGTGGGCCAGCTGCGGGACGCGTTGACACGGATCACAGAGACACGCTGAGGTCGTACGGTTGCCCGGGAACACCGGGACCGCTACGGTCGTTGTAGCTGAACGACCCGGAAGCCGGCAATTCGCCGCCTGGGCCGGACACTTACGGGACTGCCCGCGATCCGATGGTTCTCTTCCGGCGCGATGTCCCGGTGCTTTTCCCGTTCTTCCCCAGCCGTGCGCGGTCTGACGCTGCGGCGTTCCCTCCTCCGGAGAAAATCCATGACCGAACTTGACGTACGCACCTCCCAGAACTCCCGATCGCGCCGGCCGGACGCCGTCGTCGACGTGGCCGGCCTCCTCGACATCCACGGCGGCAAGGCGTGGATCCGCTTCGACGGGTACGCCCCCGGACCAGGCGACGTGTCCGTCTCGCTCAACCAGGTGCGCTCGCTCGGCCTGCGCCGGGGCGACCACGTGACCGGCACCGCGCAGGTGGCGGCCGGCCGGGCGGCCACCCTCAAGCTCGACACCGTCAACGGCGGCGACCCGGCCGGAATCGGCGAGCGTCCCGACTTCTACGAGCTCACCGCGGTCCACCCGCACGACCGCCTCCGGATCGCCAACGGGGACGCCGCCAGCCGGCTCATCGACCTGGTGATGCCGATCGGCAAGGGCCAGCGCGCGCTCATCGTCGCGCCGCCCAAGGCCGGCAAGACGACCGTGCTGAAGACCATCGCCACCGCCGTCAGCCGCAACCACCCCGACGTGCACGTGATGGTGCTGCTCGTCGACGAGCGGCCGGAGGAGGTCACCGACATCCGCCGCAACATCCGCGGGGAGGTCGTCGCGGCGACCTTCGACCAGACCCCGTCCGACCACACGGCCGTGGCCGAGCTGGCGATCGAGCGGGCCCAGCGGATGGTCGAGGGCGGCCGGGACGTCGTCGTGCTGCTCGACTCGATCACACGCCTCGGCCGGGCGTACAACCTGGCCTCGGCCGGACGCGGCAAGACCCTCTCCGGGGGCCTCGACTCGGCCGCCCTGCACCCGCCGAAGCGCTTCCTCGGCTCGGCCCGGGCGATGGAGGAGGGCGGCTCGCTGACCATCATCGCCACCGCGCTGGTGGAGAACGGCTCGGCCATGGACACCGTGCTGTTCGAGGAGTTCAAGGGCACCGGCAACGCCGAGCTCAAGCTCGACCGCACCCTGGCCGAGGGCCGTCTCTACCCAGCGGTCGACGTGGCCGGCTCCGGCACGCGGCACGACGAGCTGCTGTTCACCCCGGACGAGCTGACGTTCAGCACGAACATGCGCCGCGCGCTCGGCGGCCAGGACCGCCGCGGCGCCCTGCAGCAACTGCTCAGCCACCTCGGCGGCGCTTCGAACCGAGACCCGATCATGATGTGATCGGGCCACCGACCCGAACCTACGGATTGAACGACAGCACCAGGCCGCTCCGGGCCAGCGCCCGGCCCACGCCGTCGACCGCCGACATCGCCGTCACGGCGATCTGCCGGTACGAATTGAAGGCCTCGTCGTCGGCGAACTCGGCCCGCAGGGCGGTCACCATCGCCCGGTAACCGGCGTCGGCCGCCCCCAGCAGGTCGGCCTCGGAGTCCGTCTCGGCCTCGAACCGGACCGTGGCCAGCAGCCCGTCCGGCACCGGATCGCCGAGCGCCTCCCGCAGCGCGGACAACGCGGCCTCGTGCGTGGTGCCGTCCTTGACCAGGTCGGTCACCTCGATCGGCGACGCCGTCCCCAAGGCGGCCCACCGCTGGTCCACCGCACGCGCCATCGCCGTCTCCCGGTCCAGCAGGCCCGCGTACGCCGCCGGCCCGGCCGGGCTGCACGGCCGCCCGCCGAGCGATGCCGCCCGGTCCAGCGACGGCAGCCGTCCGGCGCTTGCCAGCGCGCCGCAGACGTCGGCCAGCTTCCGCATCTGGTCCTGGGCGAGGAACCCCGCCGTACGGGCGGCGTCGGCGTACCCGGCCGGCAGCGCGTACGACACCGTGAGGTATTCGACGATCAACGCATGCTCGGCGCCGGACAGGAACTCGAGCTCCTCGTACGCCTGCTCGACACTGAGGAGGTTCCGGCTCATCATGGGTCCTTTCCGTCCACTTGGTAGAGATGGTCTCCTGTGGGGCCACCCCGGAGGAAGGGTGCGGCCGACGCGTGATCGGTCGCATTCTTGTCACCCGGGAGGGGGCGGCCCCGTGGCCGCGCATGCGGACCCGCGGCGAGCCGGCGAACTTGGCGTCGAAGGCCGGGCGCTCGGCATCGTGCCTGCTCCCTTCTCCGGCGCCTCTCGGCTACAAAGGGAGGCATGATCTTCTACCTGGACTGTGACACCGGCGTCGACGACGCGCTCGCCCTCGCGGTGCTGCTGAGCGACCCGGACGTGCGGATCGCCGGGATCGGCACCGTCAGCGGGAACACGTCGGCCGGCCAGGCGGCGGTGAACACGCTGAACCTGCTGGCCCTGGCCGGCCGGGCCGGGATCCCGGTGGCCGTCGGCGCCCGGCACCCGCTGGCCGGCACCTACGAGAGCGGGGCGGCCGACGTGCACGGCGACAACGGGATCGGCGGCGTCGAGCTGCCCGAGTCGCCGGAGCGGCCGATCGACGCGGCGGCGGCCGACCTGCTGGTGGAGCTGGCCCGGGCGTACGGGAAGGATCTGCATGTGCTGGCCATCGGCCCGCTCACCAATCTCGCCCAAGCCTTGGCCAAGGAGCCGATGCTGGGCCGGATGGTGGGCCCGGTGACCGTGATGGGCGGCGCGGTCCGGGTGCCGGGCAACATCACCGGGCACGCCGAGGCCAACATCGCGAACGATCCGGAGGCGGCCGACGTGGTGTTCGGCGCCGCCTGGGACGTGACGCTGGTGCCCCTGGACGTGACCATGCAGCACCGGTTCTCGGTGGCCGACCAGGACGCGCTGGCCGCCGGCACGCCGCTCCAGCAGGCCCTGGCGGCCATGTTGACCACGTACTTCGACTACTACGAGCCGGTGCTGGGCGAGCGCCGGACGCCGTTGCACGATCCGCTGGCCGCGGTGATCGCCCTGGGTGACGTGCCGGTGGGCGACGCTCCGTCGCTGGGGCTGCGGGTGGATCTGGACGACGACCGCGGCCGGCTGGTCGAGGATCCGGACGCCCCGGCCGTACGGGTGGTGCTGTCGCTGGCCGCCGACGCCGCACCGGTGATCCGGTCCGCCGTGCTGCGCGCGTAGCGGCCCGGTTCCGTAGTCAGGCTACCCGGACAGCGGGTCTCCGGGTGGTGACCGGGACGTCCCCGATGCGTGCCGGGTGGTCGCGGCCGCAGCATTGGTGGTGTCACCGCGACACCGACCACGGAAGAGAGACCACCATGAACCCCGTCTACGACTCGATGGCACGCCAGGGCCTCGTCCGCCCGCGGCCGGGCCGGATACTCGGCGGCGTGTGCGCCGGGCTGGCCCGGCGGTTCGGCCTCGACCCGTGGATCGCCCGCCTGCTCTTCGTCGTCGTCCTGCTGGCCATTCCGGGCAGCCAGATCCTGGTCTACCCGATCCTGTGGATCCTGATGCCGTCCGAGGACTACAGCTACCAGCGCCCGGCGACCATGTGACCCGGCCGGACGACGTGATTCTCCAGGCCCGGGCGGCCCCGTCCGGGCCTGGCACCATGGACGCGTGGCCGACCGCACCGTCCCCGTGTACTTCCTGTCCGACGCGACCGGCATCAGCGCCGAGACGATGGGCAACGCGCTGCTGATCCAGTTCCCCGATCTGCACTTCGAGCGGCGGCTGTTCCCGTTCATCTCGTCCGTCGAAGAGGCCCGCCGGGTGGTGGCCGTCCTCGACGAGGCGATGGACGGGCCGGTGACACCGCTGGTGTTCACCACCGCCGCGGCCGACGACATCCGGGCCGTGCTGCACACCACCCGCTGCCCCGTCATCGACTTCTTCGGCCTGCACATGGACCGGGTCGAGGAAACTTTGGGCGTACGGGGCATGCATGTGGCCGCCCGGCTGCACGGCGTCGGCGACATCCACCGCTACAACAACCGGATGGCCGCCATCGAGTTCGCGATGGAACACGACGACGGCCAGAGCCTCCGGGCGCTGGACAAGGCCGAGGTTATCCTGGTCGCGCCGTCCCGCTGCGGCAAGACGCCGACCACCATGTACCTGGCCCTGCAGCACGGCATCTACGTGGCCAACTACCCCCTGGTGGACGAGGACTTCGCCAGCAGCGACCTGCCCCGGCCACTGCGCCGACTCCGCGACCGGTGCTTCGGCATCCTCACCACCCCCGAGCGGCTGAGCCAGGTGCGGACCGAGCGCCGAGCCGGTTCCAAGTACGCGTCGCTGGAGCAGTGCACGTACGAGCTGAGCCGGGCCCAGGCGCTGTTCCGCATGCACCGGATCCCGACGATCAACTCCTCGGCCTCGTCGGTCGAGGAGATGTCCACCGTCGTCCTGCAGGAGCTCAAGATCCGTTCGTCAGGGATCCGGAATTGACCTGGGCCAGCCTCTGCCACGTCTCGACCACGGTGTCCGGGTTCAGCGACATCGACTCGATGCCCTGGGCCATCAGCCACTCGGCCAGGTCGGGGTGGTCGCTGGGACCCTGCCCGCAGATGCCGACGTACTTGCCCCGGGCCTTGCAGGCGTCGATGGCCAGCTTGAGCATGTACAGGACGGCCGGATCCCGCTCGTCGAACGACTCGGCGATCAGCGCCGAGTCCCGGTCCAGCCCCAGGGTCAGCTGGGTCATGTCGTTGGAGCCGATGGAGAAGCCGTCGAAGTGGTCGAGGAACGCGTCGGCCAGCACCGCGTTCGACGGGATCTCGCACATCATCACGACCTGGAGGTCGTTCTCGCCGCGGACCAGGCCGTTGGCCGCGAGCAGGTCGATGACGCCCTTGCCTTCGGCCACCGTCCGGACGAACGGGATCATCAGCTTGACGTTCGTCAGCCCCATCTCGTCGCGGACGAACCGCATCGCCTCGCACTCCATGGCGAAGCACTCCCGGAACTCCGCGGACAGGTACCGGGACGCGCCCCGGTAGCCGATCATCGGGTTCTCCTCGTGCGGCTCGTAGACCTCGCCGCCGACCAGGTTGGCGTACTCGTTGGACTTGAAGTCGCTCATCCGCACGATCACCGGCTCGGGCGCGAACGCGGCCGCCAGCATGCTGACGCCCTCGGCCACCCGCTGGACGAAGAACTCGCGCGGCCCGGCGTACGCCTCGATCAGCCCTTCGATCTTCGTCCGCAGCGGCGGGTCGAGTTCGCCGAGGTGCAGCAGCGCCTTGGGGTGGATGCCGATCTGCCGGTTGATGATGAACTCGAGCCGGGCCAGCCCGATGCCGGCGTTGGGGATGGCGGCGAACGCGAACGCCTGGTCGGGCGTGCCGACGTTCATCATGATCTTGACGGGGATGTCGGGCATGGCGCCGAGGTCGGACTCCTGCACGGTGAAGTCGAGCGTGCCGTCGTACACGAACCCGGTGTCGCCTTCGGCGCAGGAGACGGTGACCTCGCGACCGTCGGCCAGCACCCGGGTGGCGCTGCCGGTGCCGACCACCGCCGGGATGCCGAGCTCGCGGGCGATGATCGCGGCGTGGCAGGTGCGGCCGCCCCGGTTGGTGACGATGGCGCTGGCCCGTTTCATGATCGGTTCCCAGTCGGGGTCGGTCATGTCGGCCACCAGCACGTCGCCGGCCTCGAAGTCGTGCATCTGCTCGGCGCCCTGCAGGATTCGCACCTTCCCGGCGCCGATCTTCTGGCCGATCGCGCGGCCCTCGATGAGCACCTCGCCCTTGTCGTCGAGGCGGAACCGCTGCACCGCGCCCGCTTTTGCTCTCGACTGCACCGTCTCCGGTCGGGCCTGCAGGATGTAGAGCCGGCCGTCCTGGCCGTCCTTGCCCCACTCGATGTCCATCGGGCGGCCGTAGTGGTCCTCGATCGTCAGCGCGTGCCGGGCCAGTTCCTCGACCTCGCCGTCGGTCAGGCTCAGCTTGCCCCGGTCGGACGCCGGCACCTGGACGAACTCGGTGGTCCGCCCGACCGTGCGGTCCTCGGTGAAGATCATCTTGGTGGCCTTGCCGCCGACGCCGCGCTTGAGGATCGCCGGGCGACCGGCCCGCAGCGACGGCTTGTAGACGTAGAACTCGTCCGGGTTGACCGCGCCCTGCACGACCGCCTCGCCCAGGCCGTACGACGAGGTGACGAAGACCGCGTCGGGGAAGCCGGACTCGGTGTCCATCGTGAACATGACGCCGGAGGCGCCGACGTCGGAGCGAACCATCCGCTGGATGCCGGCCGACAGGGCGACCTGGCTGTGCTCGAACCGGTGGTGGACGCGGTAGGCGATGGCCCGGTCGTTGTAGAGGGAGGCGAAGACCTCTTTGATCGCGGTCAGGACGGCGTCGATGCCGCGGACGTTGAGGAAGGTCTCCTGCTGCCCGGCGAACGACGCGTCCGGCAGGTCCTCGGCGGTGGCGCTCGAGCGGACCGCGTACGAGCCTGTGTTGTCGCTCGCCGGGCCTGGGCTCGCCGGGCCTAGGTCTGGGCCTGCGTCGGCGTCCAGGCGGGCGAAGGCCTCGCGGATGTCCCGCTCCAGGTCCTCCGGGTACGGCTGGTTCAGCACTTCCGCGCGGATGCGTTGGCCGACCTCGGCCAGCTGCCGGACGTCCTCGACGTCGAGCTCGGTCAGCTGCGCGTCGATCCGCTCGGCCAGACCGGTGTCGCCGATGAACCGGCGGTAGGCGTCGGCGGTGGTGGCGAACCCGTCCGGGACGCGGACGCCGGCCTCCTTGAGGTTGCCGATCATCTCGCCGAGCGAGGAGTTCTTCCCGCCGACCTGGTCGAGATCGGCCAGGCCCAGTTCGGAGAACCACCGGACGTTGTCACCGCGCATCATCCACTCCCTGCGTCGTTGCCGAGACTTGTAGTCATGCTGCGGTACGCGGGGGCCGAAATGCGAGAGTCGGCGGTGATCCGAATTACAGGGCACTTGGCGTCCGACCTTGCTATGCTCAACTAGAACGTTCTAGAAATAACGTTCTAGTCACTCTCGATGGAGACAAGCATGGACCTCAAGTCCACCATCCGCGGCACTCGCACCACCCTCGCGAACCGTCGCACCGCTCGCGCCAACCGTCGCACCGAGCGCATCGCCCGCCGCCGGCTCGAGGCCGAACTGGCGGCCTTCTCCTCACCGGCCGAGCGCGCCGAACTGGAGAGCGTCCTCGACCGGCATTCTCCGGCCGACGCCGACCAGGTTCGTGCGATCCTGGTCCGCCAGGACATCGCGCGTCAGATGGCCGGCCGTCGTTACTGACCCGGTCTGACATGTTCCCAATCCGGAGCCGCGCCCGCTTCCCGGGCCGGCTCCTTCGCATTCCCGGGGGTCCTCCCTTTGCATCCGGCGCCCGCGGCTCCGGAGCCGCGGGCGGCCGGCCGCACACTTTCGCCGGTGGCGCGCCTGCGCCGCGGGCCGACGGCATAGGGTGGTCGCCGTGCCGATCGCCTGGTTGCCGTACGCCGACGCCGCCGAAGCCGATCGCCGCCTCGGGGGCATCCCGGCCGGCATCGAGATCGACTGCTACCGTGCCGGCGACGACCCGCTGCCCGCCAGCATGGCCGAGGTCGAGTTCTACGCCCTGCCGTACATGAAGGGCGCCGGTGTCCTGGAGCCCGCCGCCGGCATGCCGAAACTGCGCGTCGTGCAGACCCTGACCGCCGGGTACGACGAGTTCCTCCCCCTCCTGCCGCCCGGCGTCACGCTCTGCAACGCGGCCGGCGTCCACGACGCCAGCACCGCCGAACTGGCCGTAGCCCTCACCCTCGCGTCCGGCCGCCACCTGGACGACTACGCCCGCAATCAGGCCGAGGGCGCCTGGCGGCCACAGTTCGGCCGCGCGCTGGCCGACCAGCGGGTGCTGATCATCGGGTACGGCCGGATCGGCGCCGCCGTCGAACGCCGCCTCGCCGGTTTTGAGGTCGCGTCGATCACCCGTGTCGCCCATCGGGCCCGGGCCACCGAACCACCCGTCCACGCCGTGTCGGACCTCCCGTCCTTGCTGCCGCAGGCCGACGTCGCCATCCTGACAGCGCCGCACACCCCGGAAACCGACCGGATGATCGCCGCCGGGCAACTCGCGCTGTTGCCCGACGGCGCGCTGCTGGTCAACGTCGCCCGCGGCCGGCTCGTCGACACCGACGCGCTGGTGGCCGAACTGGCCACCGGCCGGATCCGGGCCGCCCTGGACGTCACCGACCCCGAACCGCTGCCCACCGGGCACCCGCTCTGGCACTCCCCCGGCGTCCTGATCTCCCCCGGCGTCCTGATCTCCCCCCACGTCGGCGGCGCGAGCTCGGCCTTCCAGCCGCGCGCCGATCGCCTGCTGGCCGGGCAGCTCGCCCGCTTCGCTGCCGGCCGGCCGCTGTCCAACGTGGTCCGCGGATGACCACCGCACCGGCACCCGCCGGCCGGGCTCGGCCGTCCGCCGGCGGGGCCGGCCGTTGAGCAGCGGGGAGCGGCGGCCGACGCTGGCCGATGTCGCGCGCCGGGCCGGTGTCTCCGTCGCGCTGGTCAGCATCGTGATGCGGGAGGCGCCCGGCGCCAGCGACGCCACCCGGCTGCGGGTCCAGGCTGTGGCCGAGGAGATCGGCTATCGCCCGGACGCCCGGGCCCGTCTGCTGCGCAGCGGCCGCAGCAAGCTGCTGGGCGTGGTCTTCGCCGTCCAACAGCCGTTCCACGCCGACGTGGTGACCGGCCTTTACGACGCCGCCGGCAAGATCGGGTACGAGCTGACGCTCAGCGCCGTCACACCGCACCGGAACGAGACGACCGCCATCGGCGGCCTGTTGCAGGACCGCTGCGAGGCGCTGGTGCTGGTCGGTCCGCAGTCGCCGGCGGCCGAGCTGGCCGCCATCGCCGGACGGCTGCCGGTGGTGGCGTTGGCCCGGCGGATCCGCAACCGGTCGGTGGACGTGATCCGCAGCGACGACGTCGAGGGCTCTCGGCTGGCCGTCGACCATCTGGTGTCGCTCGGGCACACCCGGATCGCGCACATCGACGGCGGGCGGGAGCTGGCCGCCGCGGAACGCCGGCAGGGCTACCGGACGGCCATGGCGTCGCACGGCCTCACTCCGCGCGTGGTGACCGGCGGGGTCACCGAGGAGGACGGCGCCTGGGCCGCGACGGAGTTGCTGGAGCACGACCCGCCGACCGGGATCACCGTGTTCAGCGACCGCTGCGCGATGGGCGCGCTCGACGTGCTGCTGCGGGCCGGCGTGGCCGTGCCCGAGCAGATCAGCATGGTCGGATACGACGACAGCAGCCTGGCCCGGCTGGCGCACATCAACCTGACCACGGTCGCGCAGGACACCGAGACGATGGCCACGCTGAGCGTGACCCGTGCGGTCGACCGGGTGGACGGCGCCCCGGTCGCGCACCGGGAGATCGTCATCGCGCCGCACCTCGTGATCCGGGGCACCACCGCGCCGGTTGATTGAACCCGCCAGTTCCGCCGGTGTGACCGCCGGGTCGGGGCGCCGCGTTCGGCTTTTTCCCGACGGGCGGTTCGTGATGGTTGCGGGCAGGGTCACGACGGATGGGCATCGGCTGATTCGGTCCGTGTGGCGCAGCGATGTCCCGTATGGTCCCGGATTAGTCTGTATAAACCGTATTTAGGGACAAAAGTAACGGGGCACACAGTATGCGTAGCCGGCACGTTTTCATGGTCATGCTGACCGCGACCGGGCTCGTCGCCGGCACCGCATCCCAGGCCGACGCGTTCGCCGGCCGGACCGTGGCGTTGTGGGAGATGAACGAGAGCGCCGGCGCGCGCACCATGGCCGACGACAGCGGCAACCACGAGACCGGCCGGATCGGCGACGAGGTCGGGGTGGGCGCGCAGGTGAACGGGGCCACCGCGTACCACTTCGGCCGCCTCGACCCGGACACACCGCCCACGCACCCCGGCCACGTGGTCACGGTGGCCGACGACTCCGACCTCGACCCCGGAACCCGCGACTACGCGGTCACGCTCCGGCTCCGCACCAGCGGCTATTTCGGCAACGTCGTGCAGAAGGGCCAGGCGACCGTGCCCGGCGGAAGCTGGAAGATCCAGATCCCCAGCGGAATCGTGCAGTGCTGGTTCCGCGGCTCGTCCGGCCAGGTGCTGGTCTCCAGCCCGCGCCGCTACAACGACGGCGCGTGGCACACCATCCGCTGCGAGCGCACATCCGATGCGGTCACGCTGATCGTGGACGGGTCCACGGTGGCCTACCGGTCCGGTCGCACCGGGCGCATCGCCAACTCGTGGCCGGTTTCGATCGGCGGCAAGACCGCGTGTGACCAGGTGAATGTGGGTTGCGACTACTTCTACGGCGACGTGGACTGGGTGGAGATCGGCGCTCGTTAGCCCGTGCCGCGCCGTCCCGTGCCGGGAGCTCGGGGCGGCAGGAGAGCGGACGAGGACCACGACGGCGTGCCCGACGCCTGTCGACGACCCGCCTGATCGATCCGTGTCAGGATGACGCGTGACCCGCGACGTGCTCGAACTGCTGGGAGTGCTGGCCGCCGGTTTCTGGGCCGGCATGATCAATACAGTGGTCGGCTCCGGGACGCTGGTCACCTTTCCGGTACTGCTGCTGTTCGGGTACCCGCCCCTGGTCGCGAACGTGTCCAACAACATCGGCCTGGTCGGCGGCAACATCTCCGGCTCGATCGGCTACCGCACGGAGCTGGCCGGCCGCGGCGCCGCCATCCGCCGCCTGTTGCCGGCCTCGGCCGCGGGTGGCGTGGCCGGCGCGTTGCTGTTGCTCGTGCTGCCCGCCTCGGCGTTCCGGGCCATCGTCCCGGTGCTCATCGTGCTCGGCCTGGTCATGGTGGTCTTCGGGCCGGCGGTGCAGCGCCGGCTGACCGGCCACCACGTCGAGACCGAGGGCGACGGGGATGGGGGCGGTGGCGCCGGGCTGCCACCCGGCCGGCGAATCGGACTGCTGGCCGGAGTGTTCCTGCTCGGCGTCTACGGTGGCTACTTCGGCGCCGCCCAGGGCGTCCTGCTGGTCGGTCTGATGAGCGTTCTCACCACCGACCCGCTGCAGACCGTCAACGGCCTGAAGAACGTCCTGGTCACCGCCGTGAACGGTCTCGCCGCCGTGACGTTCATGGTAGTCAGCCGGCACTCGATCAACTGGGTCGTCGTCCTGGTCATCGCGGTCGGCGCCACGCTGGGCGGCGTCGCCGGCGCCCGTTTCGGCCGCCGTCTCTCCCCCACCTGGCTGCGCGCGGTGATCGTCGTGGTCGGGCTGGCCGCTCTGGGCCGCCTCCTGTTCGCGTGATCTCACGGCGAGGTCGCCTAGATTTCTTGCAAGCGTCGTCGCCGGAAGCCTGGCCGGAGTGGAGGACCTCAGAGATGCCCGCACCGATCTTTGCGAGCGACCCTCGCGAACGGGACATCGCCCGGAACCTGCATGCGGTGGCCCGGGATCTGCCGCTGATCTGCCCGCACGGGCACGTCGACCCGGTGATCCTCGCCGACGACCCCGCCTTCGGCGACCCGGCGCGGCTGCTGATCGTGCCCGACCACTACCTCACCCGGATGCTGCTCAGTCAAGGCATTCCACCGAGGCGCCTCGGCGTCGGCGATCCGGACGCCGACGGGCGGGAGATCTGGCGGTTGTTCGCCGACAACTGGTACCTCTTCCGTGGTACGCCGTCGCGGCTCTGGCTGGAACAGACGTTGAGCACCGTCTTCGAGATCGAGACGCCGTTGAGCCCGCAGACCGCCGACGAGGTGTACGACGCGATCGCGGAACGACTGGCTCGCCCGGCCTTCCGGCCGCGCGCGCTGTTCGAGCGGTTCGGCATCGAGGTGCTGGCCACCACCGAGTCCCCCACCGACGACCTCGCGGCACACGCGAAGCTGGCCGCCGAGGGCTGGGGCGGCCCGGGTGGCCGGGTGATCACGAGCTTCCGGCCGGACAACGTGGCCGACCCCGAATTCGACGGCTGGGCCGGGTCCGTCGAGCGGCTGGGCGAGCTGACCGGAATCAGCACCAGCACGTACGCCGGCTATCTGGACGCGCTCCGGCGGCGGCGGGAGGCGTTCCGCGCGGCCGGCGCGACCAGCACCGACCACGGCCACCTGACGGCGGGCACCACGCCGCTGACCGACTCCGACGCGTCGGCGATCTACCTGCGGGCCTTGCGGGGCGACGCCGGCGCGGCCGAGGCCGAGGCGTTCCGCGGGCACATGTTGTTCCAGTTCGCCGGCATGTCCGTCGACGACGGCCTGGTCATGCAGTTGCATCCGGGAGCGGTCCGCAACCACAACCGATGGCTGCACCAGCAGTACGGACGGGACGTGGGCGGCGACATCCCGCAGGCCACCGACTACGTGCACGGGCTCGCACCGCTGCTCGACGCGTTCGGCAACGACCCGCGGCTACGGCTGGTGCTGTACACGCTGGACGAAGACACGTACTCCCGGGAACTGGCCCCGCTGGCCGGTGGCTACGCCGCCGTCTACCTCGGCGCGCCCTGGTGGTTCCTGGACACGCCGAATGCGCTGCGCCGGTTCCGCGAGACCGTGACCGACTCGGCCGGCTTCTACAACACGGCGGGGTTCGTCGACGACACCCGGGCGTTCTGTTCGATCCCGGTCCGGCACGACGTGGCCCGCCGGGTCGATGCCGCCTACCTGGCGTCCCTCGTGGCGCAGGACCGGCTGCCGTACGACGAGGCCGCCGAGACCATCGCCGACCTCGCCTACCACCTGCCGAAGAAGGTGTTCCGGCGATGACCCGCATCATCGCCGTCGACGTGCACGACGTGCGCTTCCCCACCGCCGCGGCCGGGGACGGCTCGGACGCGATCAACCGTGGGGACTACTCGGCCACGTACGTGGAGTTGCGCACCGACGGGCCGCACACCGGCGCCGGGTTCACCTTCACCAACGGCCGCGGCAACGAGCTGACCTGCGCCGCCGTCCGGGCCCTGGCGTTCACGTCCAGGGCCGCACCCTCGAGTCGCTGGTCGCCCAGCCGCTGGCGTTCCTGCGGTCGCTCACGGCCGACCTGCAGCTGCGCTGGCTCGGGCCGGAGAAGGGCGTCCTGCACATGGCCACCGGCGCTCTGGTCAACGCGGTGTGGGACCTGCGGGCCAAGGCCGCGGGCAAGCCGATGTGGCGGCTCCTGGCCGAGATGCCGACGGCCGAGCTGGTGGCGTGCGTCGACTTCCGGCACATCGACGACGCGCTCACCCCGGCAGGAGGCGACGGCCATCCTGGACAAGGGCCGGATCGGCCTCGAGGACCGGCTGGCCGCGGTGGCGCGGGACGGGTTCCCGTCGTACACCACGAGCGTCGGCTGGCTCGGATATCCCGACGCCCAGGTGCGGGCGCTGGCCCGGCAGGCGTACGCCGGCGGTTGGCGGGCGATGAAGATGAAGGTCGGCGGCGACATCGAGGACGACGTGCGCCGGGCCGGCATCTGATCCGGGCCGAGATCGGCCCGGCTCGCTGCTGATGATGGACGCCAACCAGGTGTGGGGCGTGGACGAGGCGATCAGTCACATGGGCAGGCTGGCCGCGGCCGACCCGTACTGGATCGAGGAGCCGACCCACCCCGACGACGTGCTCGGCCACGCCCGCATCCAGCAGGCGGTCGCGCCGATCCGGGTGGCCACCGGCGAGGTCGCGGCCAACCGGGTGATCGTCAAGCAACTGCTGCAGGCGGGCGCGATCAGCGTGTTGCAGGTGGACGCCTGCCGCGTCGCCGGCGTGCCCGAGGTGCTGGCCGAGCTGCTGCTGGCGGCCAAGTTCGGCGTGCCGGTGTGCCCGCACGCCGGTGGGGTCGGACTGTGCGAACTGGTGCAGCACGTCGCGATCTTCGACTACCTGCGGGTCGGCGCCTCGCTCGACGGGCGCATGGTGGAGTACGTCGACCACCTGCACGAGCACTTCACGGACCCGGTCCGTACGCGTCGGGGCCGCTACCTGCTTCCCCAGCAGCCGGGGTACAGCGCCACCATGCAGCCCGCGTCGGTCGTCAACTACGGGTTCCCGGACGGGCGGATGTGGTCCTGAGCGCGCCCCGGCGTGATCCTGACCTCTCCGGGCGGCGCCGCATCGGCGGCCGGCCCCATCGTCGGTAACGTGCGGAGGGTCGGCCGGATCCTTTCCGGCCGGTCGGGAAGGTGCCTGTGTCGAACAATGTCGGGCTGCGCTCCGAGCGCGGACCCATCCTGGCCGCGGTCATGCTGGCCACCGCCCTGGTCGCGATCGACTCGACGATCATCGCTACCGCGGTGCCGTCGATCGTGCGCGACATCGGCGGTTTCGCCGAGTTCCCCTGGCTGTTCAGCATCTACCTGCTGGCCCAGGCCGTGTCCGTGCCGATCTACGGCAAGCTGAACGATCTGTTCGGCCGCAAGCCGGTGATCCTGTGGGGCATCGGCCTGTTCCTGGTCGGCTCGATCATGTGCGGCGCCGCGTGGAACGTGTGGGTGCTGATCGCCTTCCGGGTGGTACAGGGCCTCGGTGCGGGCGCGATCATACCGACCACGATCACCATCGTCGGCGACCTGTACTCGGTCCAGGAGCGGGCCAAGGTGCAGGGCTACATCGCCAGCGTCTGGGGTGTCGCGTCGGTGGTCGGCCCGACCCTGGGTGGGGTGTTCGCCGAGTACGTGTCGTGGCGGTGGATCTTCTTCGTCAACATTCCGCTGTGCCTGTTCGCCGCCGCCATGATCGTCCGCGGCTTCCAGGAGAAGCTGGTCCGCGACCGGCCGGCCATCGACTACCGGGGCGCGGCGCTGCTCACGGCCGGGCTGACGCTGGTCATCCTGGGCGTGCTGGAGGGCGGTCAGGCCTGGGCCTGGGACTCGCCGGTCAGCGTGGCGATCCTCGTCGCCGGAGCGGCGTCGCTGGTGGCGTTCGGGCTCGCCGAGCGGTCCGCGGCCAACCCGGTGCTCCCGCTCTGGGTGTTCCGGCGACGGTTGCTGGTGCTCAGCGGCCTGACGTCGTTCGGGGTGGGCGCGATCCTGCTCGGCCTGTCGTCGTACGTCCCGACCTACGTGCAGGTCGTGCTCGGCACCGGCCCGCTGGTGGCCGGGTTCGCGCTGGCCACCCTGTTACTGGGCTGGCCCGTCTCGGCCAGCCAGGCCGGACGTCTCTACCTGAGGATCGGCTTCCGGGGTTGCGCGCTGGTCGGCTCTTCGGTGGTCTTCATCGGTGCGCTGCTCATGCTGTTCCTGGGCCGGCACTCGAGCGTGCCCGAGGTGGGCGCGTTCTGCCTGGTGATCGGCCTCGGCATGGGCCTGACGGCATCGCCCACGCTGGTGGCGGCCCAGTCCAGCGTCGGCTGGGGCGAACGCGGTGTGGTCACCGCCAACAACATCTTCCTACGCTCGCTGGGCAGTTCGCTGGGCGTGGCCGTCTTCGGCGCGATCGCCAACGCGACCATCGGCAAGGGCGCCGTCGACCCGGACGGCCTGACCACCGCGGTCCACCACATCTTCATCGGCCAGGTCATCGTCGCGGCCGCGATGGTCGTCCTGGTCCTGTTGCTCCCGCGCCACGACCGCCCGGTCGCCGACGCCGCTCCGGCGGGACGGACGCCGGGCGCCGATCCGTCGGAGGCGCCGGCCGTCGACGCAACCGCCAACCGGTCGGGAGCACAGGCTGGGAATCCGGTCCGAGACCGAGCCGATCTCCGGACCGAAGATCCGGCCGGAGACCAGGCCCAGGACACAGCCGGGAAGCCGGCGACCGCCTGATCACCATGGTCACCGCACACCAGGTACTGCGCGATCTGGCCGACGACATCAGCCGATTGCTGGGACGACGGCTGCTGGGGCTCTACGCGCACGGATCACTGATCGCCGGGGACTTCGCGCCTGACCGCAGTGACCTCGATGTCTTTGCGGTGCTGAGCGCCGATCCGGACCAGGCGCTGTTGCGGCCACTGACGGCGCTGCACGCCGGATTCGATCGTCGGCACTCCCGCTGGGCCGGTCGGATCGAGGTCGAGTACGTGTCCCTGGACGCGCTCCGCGAGGGGCCGCCGAGCCACGTCGCGGCCGGGACGAGGAGCCCCGGCCACCAGGCGGCCGGGCCACCCGGACACGTCATGGCGCGGACGAGTCCGGGAGAACCCCTTCACCTCCTGCCGGTCACCAGCCACCGGGCGGTGACGTGGGCGTCGGTCCGGGAGTACGGGCGCGCCTTGTGCGGGCCGGCGGCCGTCGCCCTGCTTCCGCCGGTCGATCCGGCGGTCGTCCGGGCCGCGTTGCTCGATCATGTCCGCGACTGGCCGGATTGGGTCCTGGGGATGACCGCGCCCGGCGCTCAGGCCTATTCGGTGCTCACCGTCTGCCGCGCCGAGCAGCGACTGCGGTACGGCCGGCAGCTGTCCAAGCGGGTGGCCGCCGACGCCACCGTTGCCGTCCGCCCGGCATCGGCCGCGCTGGTCACATGGGCCCGCGACTGGTGGTACGGCGGCGGCGCGGACACCGATCCGGGCCGGTTCGACGAGGTACGCGCCTTCGTCGCCGACCTGAGCGCCGAACTGGGCGCCGAACTGAGCGCCGAACTGAGCGCCGAGCTGGTGGAGGGCGGCTAGTGCGTTCAGGTCGATAGGGCGGTCTGCAGCGAAACTGCCCAGTTCGAGGAATCGGTCTGCAGCTGCGGCGGGTAGCAGGTCCAGGCCTGCACGGATTGTGGCGTCGACAGCATGGCTGCGGTCTGCTTCTCGGGTTATGTCGAAGGCTGTGGGCCCACCTTCCTTCAGCCGCTGCAGAACCGCTTCCGCTGCTCGGTCTGGGCTCATGCCCCCTTGGCGTCGTCCGAGGATCCGCGGGTCACCACCGAGACCACCATCGGGATCCCTTCCGGCGGCGCCTCGAATGCCAGCACACCCTCCTTGTAGGCCCAGCTCTCCGGTGCGGGTGACCAGCTCAGCGGGAACGGCAGTTCCGGCACGCGGATCTCCATGCCGACCGTTATACCGGCCCGGCGCGGCTCACCAGGGGCAGCAGGCCGGCCGGATCGTCCACCGTGTACTCACAGACCGCGTCATCGGGGTCGACCCGGTACCGCGCCGCGCCCGGGACCAGCGCGTTCGTGACGAGCACTTCTCAGGGTGGACGGCGAGGCGCCGCGCCACCGGCGCATGGAGCCGCGGATCGGGCTTGCGGCATCGCTCCTGCCAGGAGAACACGAGCGGGACGAACGCGGTGGGGCTCCAGCACTCCGGCCAGCTCGGCACCGCAGTCGCTCAGCAGGCCGATCCGGAAACCCCCGCCGCCGGAGTTCCGCCAGGACGCCGCGCGCGTGGTGCCGCGGTTTGCGGAAGCGGGCATGACCGCTGCGGTGATGCGCGAGCGCGACGGTGAGTTGGGCGGATGACGGGTTCGCTGCGCAGGAAAGCGCCACCGCCCTCAGCGTGTTCTCCGTCCCGCCGTGGACTCCGATGGTGCGTGCCGAGCCCCCGGCCGGTGCCTCCCAGAACCGTGGCCGGCAGACGCCGAGCAGCTCGCCGGTGCGGTGCGCGAGGGCTCGCGATACTCCTCAGCGCCGGGGTCGGTCAGCGTGCCGAAGTAGCCGAAGATCACCGCGCGCATGGCCCACACACGGACGCGCCGGAGACCCCCCGTGGTGCGAGGGCCTCCGGCAAGGCGGTTCCGTGCGGTGGATCAGGATCCGCGAAGGATCAGGTTGCCGTTGTCCGCGCGCCGCTCTGCGAGCCGCTTGTTTCGCTGGCGCGTTTTGCAGCGCCGCATTCCCCGCGGCTTTATCCCGCCGGCGTTTCGTTCAAACCCAAACCACGCAGGATGTTATCACTGTTCGCGTTTCCGCGCAGCGCGGTCAAGGAATTCAAGCGGCCCAGCAAAGTCGTGGAAGATGCGGGGCATTTCAAGTCTTGAATCGCCGACAAGGTTTTCTCAAAACGTTGGATGCGGCTTTCCAGGTCCGTTCCACTCGGAAAGTTCGCATTCTTGAGCGCTACCTGCGCGTTCACTTGGGCTTGAGTGGGTGGGCAGCGACCGGGAACTTTTACCCCGGTAGGACCCACGCGGTCGGCCGTCGCGTTCGGATCGCCCGGGCTGAAACCCAGCGCCGGCACCAAAGCGTCAATGTTACCGGAGCTGGCTCCGGCGTTCCCCGTCGCTCCACTCGCGGCCGCGTCACCGGATCCTGTGGCGGCGGCTTTATCTGCTGGCGTTTCGTTCAAACCCAAACCACGCAGGATGTTATCACTGTTCGCGTTTCCGCGCAGCGCGGTCAAGGAATTCAAGCGGCCCAGCAAAGTCGTGGAAGATGCGGGGCATTTCAAGTCTTGAATCGCCGACAAGGTTTTCTCAAAACGTTGGATGCGACTTTCCAGGTCCGTTCCACTCGGAAAGTTCGCATTCTTGAGCGCTACCTGCGCGTTCACTTGGGCTTGAGTGGGTGGGCAGCGACCGGGAACTTTTACCCCGGTAGGACCCACGCGGTCGGCCGTCGCGTTCGGATCGCCCGGGCTGAAACCCAGCGCCGGCACCAAAGCGTCAATGTTACCGGAGCTGGCTCCGGCGTTCCCCGTCGCTCCACTCGCGGCCGCGTCAAGCGGCGTCCGCCGTGCAGCCGGCCGCCGCCCGCCGCTGCTGGATCAGGTCCACCACGGCCTGCCGGTTGGCGATGCGGGCGTCCGACAACGCGTCGGGATTCGCCCGCTGCCCGGCGATGAAGTTCAGGTTGTTCTGCAGCGCCGTGTCCAGGCCCGCGCAGTTCTCCCCCGCGTGCCCGATCCCCGTACTGACCGCGAACATCCCTGCGACCAGCGTCGCGGCGGCCGCTCCCAACGTCAGTTTGCGCGTCCGATTGCTCTTGCTGGTCCGATGCATTCACTGCTCCTTCACGATCCTCGACTGCCCCGTTGCAGTACCGATGAGTACGGGGCGGTCGACGGCCGCGGTTCAGCGAGGAACATTAAGAGATCTATAAACGCAGGCTGTCCGGTGCGTGCGGGCGCAACATCGTGGCTCCCACGTCGGCGGGCACGCGACCCGCGGTGCACAGGGAGACGCCCACCATGACGACGAACGCCAACGGAACGGTCCAGGCGGCAGGTTGACCAACCTCCCTGGACAGCACACCTAGGACGTACCCCAGGCGTACGTCTGCTTCATGAGCTTGAGGTAGACGAAGGTCTCGGCGGTGAGCACGCCGGGGATGGCGCGGACATCCTCGTCGAGGACAGTGAGCAGGTGGTCGTCGTCGGAGCAGACGATCTCGGCCAGGATGTCGTAACCGCCGGCACAGACGACCACGTAGTCGATCTCGGGGACGGTCTTCAGTGCCTCGGTGACTGCGCGCGTGTCGCCGCCGACCCGGATGCCGATCATCGCCTGCCGGCGGAAGCCCAGCGTCAGCGGGTCGGTGACCGCGACCACCTGCATCACGCCGGCGTCGAGCAACCGCTGCACCCGCTGGCGCACCGCGGTCTCGGACAGGCCGACGTGCTTGGCCAGCGCGGCGTACGACCGCCGCCCGTCCTGCTGCAGCAGCTCGATCAATGACTTGTCACAGGTGTCGAGCACCGGCTTCGACGACGGCCTCACGAGTCGAACCCCAGCCCGAACCGGTCGAGTGTGCGCAGCCAGAGATTGCGCCGGCCCTGGTGGCCGTCGGCCCGGGCGGTCGACCAGCGGGTCAGTTGGATGACCCCGGTCCGGAGGGGCTCGGGTGGGAACGGCACCGGCTTGCGCCGCACCAGGGCCAGGGCGGTGCGCTCGGTTCGCGCACCGGCCAGCAGGTCGAGCATCACGTCGGCGCCGAACCGGGTCGCGCCCACGCCCAGCCCGGTGTAGCCCGCGGCGTAGGCGAGGCGGCCGCCGTGGGCGGTGCCGAAGAACGCGCTGAAGCGGCTGCAGGCGTCGATGACGCCACCCCACTTGTGCGTGAAGCGGATGCCGTCGAGCTGCGGGAACGTCTGGGCGAAGTGCCGGGCGAGGGTGGCGAACGTGGCTTCGCGCTGGTCGAGCCCGGGGGCGATCCGGCCGCCGGCGTGGTAGATCGCGTCGTAACCGCCCCACAGGATCCGGTCGTCGGCGGTCAGGCGGTAGTAGTGGAACTGATTGCCGGCGTCACCGATGCCCTGCCGCCGCGACCAGCCGATGGCGGACATCTGCGCGGGAGTCAGTGGTTCGGTCATGAGGGCATAGTCGTACACCGGCACCACGAAGTGGCCCAGGCGCGGCACCAATCGCCCGAACGGCCCGGTGGCCAGAGCGACCCGGGCGGCATCCACGTGACCGGAGGTGACGCGGCCCGAGAGACGGCCCGGGGACACGCGGGCGGACGAGGACGAAGGCGCGGCGACGGGCAAGCGGAGTCCGGTCGCCGTACGGCTGATCCCGGTGACGCGCGAGCGCTCGTAGATGCGTACGCCCGCGTTCAGGCAGGCCTGCCGCAGGCCCCAGACCAGGCGGGCCGGATCGACCATGGCGCAGCCGCTGCGGTTCCAGAGGCCGCCGACGTAGGTCGGTGAGTGAACCTCGGCCCGGATCTCGTCCCGGTCGAGGAGCGTGACGTCCATCCCGCGGTCCGCCGCCGCACGGTGCGACGAAGCGAGCTCCCGCATCTGCCAGTCGGCGGTGGCGACGTCGAGTTCCCCGGTACGGGCGAAGTCGCAGTCGATCGCGTACCGGGAAACGGCCTTCTCGATCGCGTCGAGGTTGTCCCGGCCGAGCCGCTCCAGCGTGTCGATCTCCGCCGGGAAACGGCGCCGCCCGTTGTCGAAGCCGTGGGTCAAGCTGGCCGAGCAGAATCCGCCGTTGCGCCCGGACGCGGCCCACCCGGCCGTGGCCGCCTCGAGCAGCACCACGTCCCGCCCGGGGTCGCGTTCTTTCGCCCGCAACGCCGTCCACAAGCCGCTGTACCCGCCGCCGACGACGGCGAGGTCAGCCTGCTCGGAAGAGGTCAGCGGATCCGCCGCCGCCGGCGCCCCGGACTGACTGAGCCAGTAGGGGGCGGCGACCGCGTCGGCGAGGGACTTCATGCGGTACGGCGCCGGGAGCGGATGGTGGTGCCCACGGCGATCAGCACACCGGCCAGGAAGATCAGCGTGCCCATGACGTTGACCTGCGGCGGGAGGCCGACCCGGGTGGCGCCCCAGATCCACAGCGGAAAGGTGACGGTGGTGCCGGCGGTGAAGTTGGTGACCACGAAGTCATCGACGGACAACGCGAACGCCAGCATCATGCCGGAGAACACCGCCGGGAAGATGATCGGGAAGGTGACCCGCCAGAAGGTGACCCACGGCGTCGCGCCCAGGTCGGCCGCCGCCTCCTCGATCGACTTGTCCAGCGTCAGCACCCGCGCCCGGACCACGGCGGCCACGAACGAGATGCTGAACATGATGTGCGCGATGGCGATGGTCACCACGCCCAGGCCGACGCCCAGCGACACGAACAGCGTCAGCAGCGAGGCGCCCATGACGAGTTCGGGCGAGGACATGGTGGCGAACATGATGAGGTTGAGCGATCCCGACCCGCGGAACCGGTAGCGGCCCAGCGCGAACCCGATGCCGGTGCCCAGCGCGCCCGCCACGAGCATCGTGACCACCGCGATGACCAGCGAGATGACCAGCGCCTTGGTCAGGTCGTCGAGCTGGAGCAACCGGCCGTACCACTTGAAGGTGAAGCCGTCCCAGGACTGGTTGTACCGGCCCTTGGTGTTGTTGAACCCGAACGCGATCATCACCAGCACCGGCAGGATCAGCCAGCCGATCACCAGCCAGGTGTAGACGTGCAGGAGGCGGCCACCGCGGAGTCTCATGTGGTCGCCACCGTCATCACGTCCTCCGTGCCGAGGGCCCGGGCGTAGCTGAACACCCCGATGAGCAGCACTGCCATCAGCGCGAAGGAGAGCGCCGACGCGGTCGGGTAGTCGGAACTCACCAGGTACTGCGCCTGGATGACCTGGCCGATCATGGTGGTCGACGAGCTGCCCAGCACCTCGGCGTTGACGTAGTCGGAGCTGACCGGCACGAACGACATCAGCACGCCGGCGAACACCCCGGGCAGCGCGAGCGGGAGCACCACCTTGCGGAACGTGGTGGCCGGGTTGGCGTACAGGTCACGGGCGGCCTCCACGACCCGCGGGTCGATCCGTTCCAGCGCGACGTAGATCGGCAGGACCATGAACGGCAGGAAGTTGTAGACCAGCCCGGCGATCACCGCGAACGCCGTGCCGAGGAGGTGGAAGTTCGCGGGGACCAGATGGGCGTCCTTCAGCGTTCGCAGCAGGAAGCCGTCGTCGGTGAGGATCTGCCGCCACGAGATCGTGCGCAGCACGAACGACACGAAGAACGGCAGCAGGACCAGGAACAGGTACGTCGACTTGCGCCGGCCACCGTAGAACGCCACCCAGTACGCGACCGGGAACGCCAGGATGATCAGCACGATCGTGGCGATCGCCCCGTAGACCAGCGATCGCACGAGCTGCACCCGGTAGTCGGTGATCGCGTCCACGTACGTCTGCCAGTGCCCGGTGAACGCGTACCCGTTGACGACGTCGCCCTGCTGCAGCGACAACGACAACATGGTGATCATCGGGATGGCGAAGAACAGCAGCAGCCACAGCCCGCCGGGCAGGACGAGAAAGTACGGCGCCAGCCGTGCTCGGAGTGCGTTCACCGTCAGCCCAGCACCACGGGCTCGAAGATCTTGGTGTATTGCTGCTGCTCGGCCGGCGTGGCGAAGTCGCGGTAGTAGTGCAGCTTGCCGTAGTCCGCCGAGGTCGGGAAGACCAGCGGGCTGTTGGCGACGGCGTTGAGCGTCTTCTTGTCGTCGCCCTTGGCCGCGTCCGCGTCCTCCTGGATCTGCTTCTGCGCGGCCGGCACCGGCGAGACGTAGTTGATGTACTCGGTCAGCGATGCCTGGTTGGCGACCTGGTAGAAGAAGTCGATCAGCATGATCGCGTCGAGCGGGGCGGCGGCGGTGATCGGGATGGTGAAGTTGTCCGTCCAGATCGTGCCGCCCTCCTCGGGGATCACGAACCTGAAGTTCTTGTTGTCCGAGACGTTCTTCTGGAACACGTCACCGGACCAGGCCTGGGTGATCCAGACCTCGCCGCTGCCGAGCGCGTCGATGTAGCTCTGGTCGTAGTACTTGCGCAGGACGCCCAAGCTCTTCTGCTCCTTGAGCTTGGCCGCCGCCTTCTCCCAGTCGGCCGGGGTCGACTTGGCCGGGTCGACGCCGTTCACGAGCATGCCGAAGTTGCCCAGCTCCTGGGTGTCGGAGAACATCCCGACCTTGCCCTTGAACTGCGGGTCCCAGAGATCGGCCAGCTTGGTGATGTCGCGGCCGGTCTTCGTCCGGTCGTACGCGATGCCGGTGATGCCGGACGCCCACGGCACGCTGTACTGGTTGTCCGGGTCGAAGGCCTCCATCTTGTACGCCTGACCCGCGTTGGCGGTGAAGTTCGGCAGTTTCGAATGGTCCAGCGGGGCGAGGAAGCCGGAGTCCTTGAACTGCTTGAACTGGATGCCGTTGGTGATCACCATCAGGTCGTACCCGATCGACTGCTTCGCCTTGAGCTGCGGCTGAACCTTGGCGAACCAGGGGCCCATCTCCTGGATGACCTCCGCGTACTTCACCTGGATCCCGGTCTCGGCGGTGAACTTCTTGAGCTCGGGATGCTTGGGGTCCATGTACAGCGGCCAGTTGGCGAAGCTGACGTTGCCGGTCTGGGTCTTGCCGGCCCAGTACTTGGCCACGGCGTCGGGCGCGACGCTGGCCGCGGGCGTGGCCTGGCCCTTCACGCCGCAGGCGGCCAGCGCCAGGCCGAGGGCGGAGGCGCCGGACAGGCGCAGGGCGTCACGCCGGCCGAACCGGCGCTGGGTGAGGCCGCGCACCAACGCAGGATCCGGGATATGGGGGTCGACATCATGCTCCGATCGGGTAGGAGTGCACGGGGCTCCAGGTCAGATGGACCCGATCGCCGCGTTCGGCCAGATCCTCGGCGCCGGCTGCGTTCTGGTCGAAGACCGTGAACTCGGTTCCGGCGGCGGTGTTGACGGTGTAGTTGGTCGAGGTGCCGTGATAGACGACCTCGGTCACGGTGCCGGAGAGGACGCTGCGGCCGGACTGCGACGGGTCACCGCTGCGGTGCAGGTCGATCTTCTCCGGCCGGACCAGCACCTCGAGCTTGTCCCCCGCGGCGACGGTCCGCGGCACCGGGACCAGGATCCGGTCGCCGGCGCCGAAGGTGAGGACGGCCACCCCGTCGCTGATGCTCTGCACCGGCCCGTCGAGCAGGTTGGACGTGCCGATGAAACCGGCGACGAACCGGCTGGCGGGCTTCTCGTAGATGTCGCGGGGCGAACCCAGCTGTTCCACCACCCCGTGGTCCATGACGGCGATCCGGTCCGACATGGTCAGCGCTTCGCCCTGGTCGTGGGTGACGTAGACGAACGTGATGCCGACCTCACGCTGGATGCGCTTGAGCTCGACCTGCATCTGCTGCCGCAACTTGAGGTCGAGCGCGCCCAGGGGCTCGTCCAGCAGCAGGGCCCGCGGGCGGTTGACCAGGGCCCGGGCCAGCGCGACGCGCTGCTGCTGGCCGCCCGACATCTCCCGCGGGGCGCGCTTGTCCATGCCGGTGAGCGAGACGATCTCGAGGATCTCCCCGACCCGGCGGCGGATCTCGTCCTTGCCGACCTTCTTGCGTTCCAGGCCGAAGGCGACGTTCTGCCAGGTCGAGAGGTGCGGGAAGAGGGCGTACGACTGGAACACCATGTTGACGTCGCGCTTGTTCGGGGTGACCCCGGTGACGTCCTTGCCGTCGAGGAAGACCGTCCCTTCGGTGGGCTCCTCGAAGCCGGCGATCATGCGCATGGTGGTCGTCTTGCCGCAGCCGGACGGCCCGAGGAGCGAGAAGAACTCACCTTGCCCGATCGCCATGTCCATCTGCTTGACGGCCGGTACGCGCTCGCCGTGGGACACGTAGTCCTTGCGAACCTTGGCGAGCTCGATGGCGTTCTCGGTCATCTACGTCCTCTTCAGCCCAGGTGACTCATGACGTGCTTGATGCGCGTGTACTCCTCGAACCCGTACACGGAGAGGTCCTTGCCGTGGCCCGAGTGCCCGAACCCGCCGTGCGGCATCTCCGAGACGAACGGGAGGTGCGTGTTGATCCACACGGCGCCGAAGTCGAGGCGCTGCGACATCCGCATGGCGCGCGCGTGGTCGCGGGTCCAGACACTGGCGCTCAGGCCGTACCGGACGTCGTTGGCCCAGCGGACGGCGGCGTCCTCGTCGGTGAACGCCTGGACGGTGATGACCGGGCCGAAGATCTCGTCCTGGATCATCTCGTCGCTGCTGCCGCAGACCGGCCACGACGGTCGGCTCGACGAAGTAGCCGCGGTCGCCGATCCGGTGCCCGCCGGTCACCACTTCGGCGTGGTCCGGCGTCCGATTCAGAAACCCGCGGACCCGATCCAGCTGTACGGCGTTGTTCACCGGCCCGAAGTCGGCGGTGGTGTCGTCCGGGCCGCCGACCTTGGTGTGGCGCGCGGCGTCGGCCAGGGCGGCGGTGAAGTCCCCGGCGATGCGGCCGGACACCAGCACCCGCGCGGCGGCGGTGCAGTCCTGCCCGGCGTTGAAGTAGCCGGCGCCGGCGATCGCCGCGGCCGCCGACGCGATGTCGACGTCGTCGAAGACCACCACCGGGGCCTTGCCGCCCAGTTCGAGGTGGACCTTCTTGAGGTCGGCGGCAGCGGCGATGGCGACCTCGATGCCGGCCCGGGTCGAGCCGGTGATCGACACCAGTTCCGGCGTCGGGTGGGCGACCAGGGCGCGGCCGGTGTCCCGGTCGCCGCAGATCACGTTGAAGACGCCCGGCGGCAGGAACTCGGCCGCGATCTCGGCCAGCAGCAGCGTGCTGACCGGCGTGGTGTCGGACGGCTTGAGCACCACCGCGTTCCCGGCGGCGATGGCCGGCGCGAACTTCCAGGTGGCCATGACCATCGGGTAGTTCCAGGGCGTGACCTGGGCGCACACGCCGATCGGTTCACGCCGCACGTAGCTTTCGTAGCCGGACAGGTACTCGCCGGCCGAGCGGCCCTCGAGCATCCGGGCGGCACCGGCGAAGAACCGCAGTTCGTCGAGCAGCGGCGTCATTTCCTCGCGCCGGGTCGCCTCGATCGGCTTGCCGGTGTTGCGGCATTCGGCGGCGACAATCTCGTCGGCCCGGGCCTCGATCGCGTCGGCCATCCGGAGAAGGGCCCGCTGCCGGACCGACGGGGTCGACGCCCGCCAGGTTTCGAATCCGCCGTGAGCCGCGGACATCGCCGCGTCGACGTCGGCGGCATTCGAGACCGGAGCCCGGGCGTACGCGTGGCCGGTGGCGGGGTCGACAACGTCCGAGGTCAGGCCGTCCAGGGTGCCGACGTACTCACCCGCGACGAAGTTGCGCAACACCGGAAGCGCAGTGGACACCGATTCGGGCCCCTCTCGCTCAAACGTGTGACGGCCGCGACAATGTCGTGGACATTGGCACGGGATCAGGACCGAAGGCAAGGGAATCCGAACTATTTTTCATAACGGAAACCGGAATCAACCGATGCGGTCGGCAGTCTCGACGTAATCCCCTATTGACCGTCCAATTCGCCCGGACATTTCCGTCATGAACCTTGGCCCCGATGGCCTTGTTGCGGGAGAGCAGCGGCCCGGACGGCGGCGGACCGCGAGCACGGAGATCCGGCCGGCCCTAGCCTGGCCGCCCGGCCGGAGTCGGCCGGAGCAGCGGAATGACCTCGGCGAACCGCTCGGCGTCGAGCCCGCTCACCCCGACGTAGGAGATGCCGAGTTCGGCGCGGCGCCGCAGCAGCGTCCCGGCGATCTCCTCGGGTGTGCCGATCAGGAAGCTCGCGGCGCCGGCCGCGGCCAGCGCCTTGGCGTCCCCGCCGACCATCATGGACACCCGGTCGTCGATGGCGTCGATCGTCGGGGCCACGGCCGCCGTGTTGAGGTGCAGCTCCACGTCCGGGTTTCCGATCCGGGCGACCACGGCCGCCACGTCGGCCTCGGTGGACGAGGGCGGCAGGCCGAGCGCGATCGTGTCCGCCCGGGCCGCGGCCAGCGCGAGCATCTTCGGCCCGCTCGCGGCGACCAGGATCCGCGGTGGATCGGGCCGCTCGCGGACGGCGTCGATGGTGTCGGCCACGCGGCGCAACCGGTCGCCGGGCGTGCCGAAATCGGCGCCGAGCGCGGCCGCGTCCGCCTCCGCGCCGGGTCGGCCGCCGCCCAGGCCGAGCTCGAACCGGCCGCCGGAGAGCGTCTGCAGCGTCTCGCTCTCCCACGCCACCAGGCCCGGCGTGCGGTTGGAAGCACTCAGCACGTACGTGCCGAGGTGCAGCGTGCGGGTGTGCGCGGCCGCCACCGCCAGCGCCGGGAACGGCGCGTACGTGCGGAGCGTGTCCGGGATCAGCAGCGTGTCGTAACCCAGCTCCTCGACCCGGCGGGCGGTCGCCGCCCACTCGTCGCCGGTACGCGCGCGACCACTGATCACACCGAATCGGAAGTCCATGCCGCTCATCATCGCGGCGGTGGCGCCCCAGGGCATCCTCCACCGGGCGTACGCCGGTCGTCGTAGCCCGGGGTTTCGGCAATGTGCATCTGAATGTGGTGTTGCGGAGTACGGCCGGGCTCCTAGCGTCCGGACCATGCCCGAACACGAGAACTCCGCCGGCCTGAGCCGCCGCTCGCTGATCGCCCTCGGTGCGAGTGGCGCCGGTGCCACCCTGCTCGGCGCGAGCCCGGCCGAGGCCGCGCCCGCCGCATCATCGGCCTTGCTGCTGTCCAGACCGGAACGGATCGGTGCGCCCCCGGTCGAGGGCCTGCACCTGACCTTCGGCGCCGACCCCGCGACCCAGATGACGGTCTCCTGGACCACCGACCGGGACGTCGCCCGGCCGCGGGTCAGCTACGGGACGCTCGAGGGCGGCCACGGGCGGGTCGTCCCGGCGAACACCCGCGTGTACACCGACGCCGTGTCCGGCCGGACCGTCCACACGCACCACGCCACGCTCACCGGCCTGCGGCCGGGCGCGTACTACACGTACGCGGCGCTGCACGACGGCGGCCGGCCGGATGCGGGCACCTTCCAGACCGCTCCCCGGGGACGCTCCGCGTTCACCTTCACCTCGTTCGGCGACCAGTCCGTGCCGTCGGTGACCTGGGGGCCGGACGGCAAGGGCGGCTTCATCCCGCAGCTGAACGCCAACAACACGCCCGCCAACGCCGACATCGTGGCCGGCATCGAGCAGATCGACCCGCTGTTCCACCTGCTCAACGGCGACTTGTGCTACGCCAACCTGGACCCCGACCGGCCGCGGACGTGGAACGCGTTCTTCGCCAACAACACCCGGTCGGCGCGGTACCGGGCCTGGATGCCGGCGGCCGGCAACCACGAGAACGAGAGGGGCAACGGGCCGCTCGGGTTCAGTGCGTACCAGACGTACTTCTCGCTGCCCGGTAACGGCGCCGCGGCCGAGCTGGCCGGACTCTGGTACGCCTTCACCGTCGGCTCGGTCCGCGTCATCTCGGTCAACAACGACGACGTGGCGCTGCAGGACGGCGGCGACATGTACGTCAGCGGCTACTCCGGCGGCGGCCAGAAGGCGTGGCTGGAGAAGGAGCTGGCCCAGGCGCGGGCGTCGCGGGACATCGACTGGATCGTGGTCTGCATGCACCAGGTGATCATCAGCTCGTCCGACGCCAACGGTTCCGACATCGGCATCCGCTCGAACTGGGGGCCGCTGTTCGACAAGTACGAGGTCGACCTGGTGGTCTGCGGGCACGAACACGACTACGAGCGGTCGCTCCCGGTCCGCGGCGTGGTGTCCGGCAGCGAGACGCTGACGCCGAACCCGGTGTCGTCGGACCTGCGCACGATCGACTCGAGCACGGGCACGACGCACATGGTGCTCGGCGGCGGTGGCGTCAGCGGCACCACCAACCAGGCGTTCTTCCCGGTGGGCAAGGCCAAGGTGATCACCGCGGTGGGAGCGCCCCCGACCACCGGGGCCAAACACCCGTCGATCTACACGTTCGAGGACACCCCGTGGCTGGGGTTCCGGGACTCCGCCCACCCGTACGGCTTCGCCGCCTTCACCGTCGACCCGGGGCACGGACCGGGGGCGATCACCCAGATCTTCGTCACCTACTACAACGTGACCGTCCCGACCGGCGACATCGTCGAGCTGGAGACGTTCACGTTGCAGCGCAAGCGTTCGGACGGCCGCCACTGAGGTCGGCGCCGGCGCTACTCTGGTCGATCGTGGCGGACCTCCATCTCCGGCCGCCGGGAATCACCCGTGTGGCGACCGGCGCCTACGTGGATGCCGACGGCCGTGTCGTCTCGGACAAGCCGGAGCTGGCGCGCATCGACGCGATGGCGATCCCGCCGGCCTGGAGCTCGGTCTGGATCGCCCCCGACCCGCGCGCCAAGGTCCAGGCGACCGGCGTCGACGCCGCCGGCCGGACCCAGTACCGCTACTCCGCGGACTGGACCCGGCAGCGGGCGGTCCAGAAGTTCGCGCACGTCCTGCCGTTCGGCGCGGCCTTGCCGAAGCTGCGCGACCGCATCGCCGGCGGTCTGCGCGGCCGGGCCGCCCCGCTGGCCCGCGACCGCGTTCTCGACGTGGCCGTGCGCCTGCTGGACCAGGGCTTCTTCCGGGTCGGTTCCGAGCGGTACGCCCGGGACAACGAGACGTACGGCCTGACCACGCTCCAGCGCCGGCACGTACGGGTGACCGGGAGTGTGGTGCACTTCGACTACCCGGCCAAGGAGCACCGGCACCGGGTCGTCGACGTGGCCGACCCGGAAGCGGCCCGCTGGGTGCGAGCGCTGCTCGCCCGTACCGACCCGGGCGAGTCCTTCCTGGCCTGGCGGCGGCCCGACGGCGAGTGGCAGCCGGTGCACAGCTCGCACGTGAACGCCTACGTGCACACCCTCACCGGGATCGACGCCACGGCCAAGCAGTTCCGCACCTGGGCCGGCACGGTCCTGGCCGCGGCTGCCCTCGGCGGGGCCGGCCTCGGCGGGGCTGCCCTCGGCGGGGCCGGGCACGACGAGCACGCCCGCACACCGGAACTGTCCGCGATCCGGGCCACCAGCCGCTTGCTGGGCAACACCCCGGCCGTGGCCCGGGCCGCGTACATCCATCCGGGCGTCCTGCAGGCGTACGCCCGCGGCCGCACCATCGCACCCGCCGTGGCCGCCGCGGCCGGCCGTGCCGGCACCACCGACCTGGCGGTCGTCTGGCGCGACCCGGAGGTCCAGGCCGCCGCGATCACGCTGCTGGAATAGCTACCGGTTGACCGTGTAGCGCACGTGGGTGGCGTACGGGGAGCTGTAGACCTTGGCCACCTGGAGGTCCACGTCCCGGTCGAACCCCTCGAACAGCCGCTTGCCCGCGCCCAGGATCACCGGGGCCGTCGAGATGACCAGCTCGTCGACCTTCCCGGCGGCCAGCGCCTGCCGGATGACGTCGGCGCCGCCGCCGAGGGAGACGTCACCGGACCCGGCCGCGCCGGTGGCCTGGGTGAGCGCCGCGTCCAGGTCGGGCACGAACCGGAATCCGGCCTCCGCCGCCGGCTGGTCGGCGACGCGGTGGGTGAGCACGAACAGCGTCCCGGGGAACGGGTTGGTCCCGCCCCAGGCGCCGGCCGCGTCGTACATGCCCCGGCCGACCACCCCGGACTTGATCGTCGAGACGAGCTCGTCGTAGAAGTCCTTGTCGGGACCGTGCATCGCGAAGTCGTGGCCGCCGTCGTAGGTCCACGGGCCGCCCATGACCCAGTAGTGCAGCCGCTCACCACCTTTGCCCAGGCCGTACTCCGGCCCGTCATCGGGACCGGTGACGTAACCGTCGACCGACGTCGTGATGGATGCGATGACCTTGCCCATGGCGTTCTCTTTTCTGCCGGATGTCGTCAGCACAGACAGACCGGATCGGTAGGCCGAAGTCATCGGTCAGCCCAGACCCGCGTTGCGGGCACGGACGATGGCGGCCGGGCGGTCGGTCACCTGGAGCTTGGCGAAGATGGCCGAGACGTTGTTGCGGACCGTCTTCTCGCTCAGCGCCAGCCGCTCGGCGATCTCCGCATTGGCATGACCGGCTGCGACCAGGTGCAGGATGTCGTGCTCGCGTGACGACAGGTTGCCGAACGCGGGGGCGGCCGTGCGCGGGTTGGCCCGGAAGAACGCCATCACCCGGGCCGCCATCGCCGCGCCGACGATCAGCTCACCGCCGGCCACGGCGACGATCGCGCGAACGATCTCGTCCGGCCCGGCGCCCTTCAACAGGTACCCGCGGGCGCCGGCCCGCATCGCGGCGAACACCGAGGTGTCGTCCTCCAGCATGGTCAGCACCAGCACGCCAACCTCGGGCCGGGCCGCGAGGATCTGCCGCGTGGCGTCGATGCCGCTGACGCCGGGCATGCGGATGTCCATCAGGACGACGTCCGGTTCGGCCGTACGGCACACCTGCACCGCCTCGGCGCCGTCCGCCGCCTCGCCCGCGAATTCCAGGATCTCGCTGTCCTCGACCAGCGTGCGCAGTCCGGACCGGAACACCGGGTGGTCGTCGGCCACGACGACGCGGACCGTCACCGCGGGTCCAGCGGCAGGACGGCCCGCACCCGGGTGCCGGACCCGGGTGCCGGCTCGATGACGCACGTCCCGCCCAGCTCGGTGGCCCGCTCGCGCATCGACGAGATGCCCACCCCGGCGCGGAAGGCGGCGGGCAGTCCGGCGCCGTCGTCCACCACGTCCAGCTCGAGTGCGCCGTTCAGGCTCAGCGTGACCGACGCCGCCCGGGCGCCGGCGTGCCGCACGATGTTGGTCATGGCTTCCATGGCGATGCGGTACGCGGCCACCTCCACCGCCGCGGGCAGCACCGGTCCGCCCGGTGGCCCGCTGACGGTGATGCCGCCGAGAGCCCGGGCCTGCTCGTCGAGCGCGCCGACCAGGCCGAGTTCGTCCAGCGCCGGCGGGCGCAGGTCGTAGACCAGGCGACGGACCTCGGCGATCGCCGTCCGGGTCTGCTCGGTGAGTTGGGAGAGCTGGCCGGCGGTGTCCGGGTCGGGGGTGCGCCCGCGGACACGCTGCAGACCGAGCACGATCCCGGCCAGAGTCGGGCCGAGGCCGTCGTGCAGGTCGCGGCGGATCCGGCGGCGTTCCTCGGCGGTGGCGGTGACCAGGCGCTCGCGGGAGCGGCGCAGGTCGCGGGTCAGGGTGACGGCGTGCCCGGCCGCGGCGATCTGCCGGGCCAGGTCGGTGAGCAGGCGGTGTTCGCCGGCGGTGAACGGCCGGCCGGGCTCGCGCCGGGCGGCGGTCAAGGTGCCGATCCGCTCGCCGGCGAACACCAGCGGAAACTCCTCGTGCTCGTGCTGATGTACCGCGCTGGCATCGGCGGCCGCCACGTCGGCATCAACGGGCACCACGGCGGCGTCGCCGGGTACCGCGCGGGCGTCGTCGGCGAGCGCGCCGGAGGACACCGACCCGTCACCGATCTCGATGCGCACGCCGGGCAGGCGCAGCGCCGACCGGACCGAGTCGGCCACCCCGGGCAGCACGTCGTCGGCGTCCGCGGCACCGGTCAGCCGCGCGCCGAGGAACGCCAGCGCACCCGCCGGATCGTCGGAGTAGCCGTACACGATCCGGTTGGCCAGCCGCCGCAGCGCGCCGTGCAGCGGGATCGCGGCCAGCACGGCCACCACCAGCGCGACCGTCCGCCCGGCCGCGGCCGACACGATCATCCCGACCACCGCCGCGGCGCCGAGGTACACCGCCACGACCAGCACGCTCAACGCGGCGTAGACCAGGGCCCGGTGCAGCACCTGCCGGCCGTCGAACAACCCGTACCGGCGGATCGCCACCCACGCGGTCACCGCGATCGCCAGGAGCCCGGACACCTCGGCCGCGAACGCCTTGTCGCTGGCGCCGTCGCCGTAGATCCCGACGATGGCGTAGCACGTCCACCACCCCAGAGCCGCGAGTACGGCCGCGGGCAGCACCAGGCGCAGCGCGGCCCGTGCCGGACTGCCCGGATCCTCCCGGCGGAAGCGGACGTACACCGCGAGCGCCGACACCGTGGCCAGCGGCGCGACCAGTGCGATGGTCAGCGCCAGTCCGTCGGCTGCCTGCCCGAAGGCGCCGGGCAGGGCGGTCGGGTTGGCCCGGTCCGGGAAGTCGAGCAGCGCCGGGGCGAACCAGGCGTACAGCAGTTGCGCGATGGTGACCGCCCAGCCCAGCCACAACGCCGGAGCCCAGCGGCGCGACGGCAGCCGGCCGTCGGGGAACAGCAGCAGTCCGACGGTGGGCAGCACGGTGAGGGCGGGCGTCCACGGCCACGCGTCGAGCCAGCCGGCCCAGGGCGAGAACGCGGTGTGCGCCACCGTGTACGCGGTCACGCCGAGCGGCAGCGTGACCCCGGCGGCCAGCAGCATCCAGCCGACCTGGTTGCGTGGCTGGGCCCGCACCGCGGCCGATCCGACCAGCGGCACCGGAAGCACCGCGATCGCGATGAGGGCCAGCCCGGCGCCGATCCCGTCCGGCCGGTACCGCAGCACGGCGGCCACCGCGGCCACCGTCAACAGGGCAGCGGTGACGACGGCGGCCCGCGCCACCGCCGCCACCAGCCGCTCGGTTCTCATCACGGCCGATTGTGCCTGGTCGACGCGGTCGGCGGGCTCAGGCGACCGCACGATTTCCGGCCGCCGTCAGGACCGGCTCGTCGCGGACCGACCGGCCGGAGAGGGCGAGCAGAGCCGCGACGCAGGCCACCACGAGAAGGGCGTCGCCGACCGCGGCGACCGGCTTGAGCCCGGCGGCGGAACCACCCATCTCCAGCAGTGGCCACGCGATCAGCGAGACCGCCGCCCACCGCGGGAGGGTCCGGTTGCGCCAGCCCGCGACGCCCAGCAGGACGAAGCCGGCCACATGCCCGGCCAGGTAGCACACGGCGATGCCGTCGAACACGCCGGAGGTGGTCACGGCGTCGGCGACGGCGGCCCCGCCGGGATGCTGGGCGGCGGCCCGCACGACCACGTCGGCGGACAGCAGGTAGCCCGCGCCGAGGACGGTGACGGTGGTCAGGACCGTGCCCACCCGCGCGAGCATCGACGTGCGGTAACCGACGGCCAGGCCGATGAAGATGACCGCCGGGATGATCAGCAGGATGGGCAGGTCGAGGACGACGGCGGCGCTCATCGCCGTCGGATGGGCGGCCGCGTCGGCCACCTGGGTGGCCGCCGAGTCACCGGGACTGACCGGGCTGACCAGGAACTGGACGAGCTGGCCGACAGAGGCACCGAGCAGGCTCACGCCCGCGATCCACAAGGGTGTTGTCTTCATGCCGGTCAGCCTGGGGGCCGGCGGTGTCCCGGAAAAAGGGTCCGGTGTCCCGGCCGGCCGGGATCGGTGAACTGTTACCGGCTCAACTCCGTACGGATGGGCATGGCTGACCTGCGTGACCTCGAAGACTCCCTGCGTGCCGTGCCGAAAGAGGCGCTGATCGACGGCCCTCCATCGGACGCCGACCTGCTGCTGCCGCGCACCCTGAAGCTGCTGCGCGGCCCGGACCGGCGCCCGCGGTCCCGCCGTCAGACGGGCACCGACACGAACGTCTGACCGGCCAGGTTGACCACCTGCACCGACACCACCTGGTCCGGCGCCACCACGGCCGACCCGTTCACGGTGGTCCCGTCGGCTTCGCCCGCCGCGGACACCAGCCAGCTGCCGGCCACCCACTGCGTGCCGTCCTTGGCCACCACGATGAGCTGGCACCGCTGGCCGGCGGGCACCCCGCGGACGCGGGCGGTCAACCGGACCCACCCGGCGGCCGGTTGCAGCGCCACCGTCATGCTCGCCCCGGTGCTGGGATCGGTGCGGGTCACGCCGGCCGGGGCGGACGCCGACGGGGCCGGCTGGGCCACCGTGCCGGTCGGCGCGGTACCCCGGCCGAGGAGCGCGCCGCCGGTCAGGATCGCCGCCGCGACCACGACGGCCGCCGCCGACCACACCACCCGGCGCAGCCGGTTGCCGCTGTCCTGCTCCGCCCGCATCTCGCGCAGCGTGCGCTGCAGGAGCAGGTCGGCGCCGTCCGGGGGCCCCTCGATGAACGCCTCGGACGGCAGCTCGCCCAGCGCCGCCTCCATCTCACGCAACTCGCCGACCTCGAGACGGCAGCTCGGGCACGTGTCCAGGTGCCGCTGCACGGCCAGTTCCTCGCCCGGGTCGAGCACCCCCAGGACGTACGCGCCGAGCTGCTCGGTCTGGTGCTCGCTCATCCGGCCGCTCCTTCCGCCACCACGGCCAGCGGCGGTCGCGCGGCGGGCCGGTCGGCCATCACCTCGCGCAGGCGCCGCAGCGCGTAGTAGCTGCGTGACTTGACCGTGCCGGGCGGGACGCCGAGCGACCGGGCCGTCTCCTCCACCGTCCGGCCCTGGAAGTACAGCGACCGCAGCACGTCCTGGTGCTCGTGCGAGAGACGGTCCATCGCGCCCAGCACGACCATCGAGTCGACCACCTGGTCGGCGTGGTCCCGCTCGAACGCGACGGTGGCCGGGCTCTCGGCCACCTCGGCCGGGCGGGAGGCGCGGGCCCGGTGCCGGTCGATCGACAGGTTGCGGGCGATGGTGAACAGGTAGCCGCGTACCGAACCCTTGTTGTTGCTCAGGGCCTCCGGGTTGCGCCACGCGCGGATCAGCGTCTCCTGAACCACGTCCTCGCCGAGCGCGCGGTCGCCCATCAGCCGCGAGGCGTACGCCAGCAGCGCCCCACCGTGCTCGGCGTAGAGCCGGCGGACCAGCACCTCGTCGGCGGTCCCCTCGCGCCGCCGCGCCCCCGCCCGTGCCACCGGTCAGGACACCTTGAGCACGGTCACGGTGCTGTCGTCGCCGTTGGTCACATAGGCGAACTTCCCGTCGGGTGAGGTGGCGACGAACCGCGGGCTGTTACCCACCTTGACGGTGGCCGTGACCTTGCCCGTGCCGGTGTTCAGCACGGACACGGTGTTGCTGAGGTTGTTGACGATGTAGCCGTGCCGGCCGTCGGCGGAGAAGGCCGCGCACTGCGGGCCCTCCCCGACCTCGGTCAGCCAGACCCGGCTCAGGTCGTTGGTGTCGAACAGCTCGGCCCGGTCGCCCTTGTACTCGGCGACCAGGATGAAGCCACCGTCGGGCGAGACCGCGAGGTTGTGCGGCGCGTCGCCGCCGGCCGGTACCGTCTTCGCGACGGTGCCGGTCCGGGCCACGATCTCGGTGATCTGCTTCGCCTCGTGGTTGGGGGTGTACGCGAACGTGCCGTCCGGGGAGAACCCGACCGAGTGCGGGCTCTGCGCCACCTTGATCGTCGCGTCCAAGTGGGTGCCGTCGGCGGTGTACACGTCGACCCGCTTGCCGCTGTGGATCGGCACCCAGATGCGCCCGTCCGGGGCGACGCCGATGTCGAAGGGCTGGGGCCCGGTGTGGATGATGCGCTCGATCCGGCCGGTGGCAGTGTCCACCACGGCCACGCCGCTGTTCTGGTTGAGATCGTCGTACAGCGAGGCGTACACGCGTTTGCCGTCGTTCGACACGCTCACGAAGTGCGGCTCGGTCGTCAGCGCCACCGCCTTGGCGGTGCCGGTGGCGGCGTCGATCACGCTCAGCACCTTGCCCTGCACGTTCGCGACGAAGACCGTTCTGCTGTCCGGCGAGACGGCCACGCCCTGCGGCTCCCCGGCGGTCTTCCAGGTCGCGGCCACGGTCGGCGTGTCGACACTCGGCGGCACCTGGGCCGGGCGGGGGCGGGACGGGACCGTGCCGATCCGGGTGTCGGTGGTGCCGGACGCGACCGGTTGGTCCCCACGTTCGATCAGGGCGCGCACGCCCGCGCCGACCAGCACCAGCAGGACGAGCACCCCGGCGAAGATCAGCAGCAGCCGGCGCCGGCCCGCCGGTCGTCCGTTGCCGCTCCCACCGGTGTACATCGGCCGCGCCGGCGGTCCGGGCGGCGCGCCGAAGTGCACCGTGGTGTCCCGCAGTGTGCCCAGGTCGTCCAGCGCCCGCCGCCGGGCCGGCGAGCCCGCGCCCGCCGGGACTCCGGCCCGGACATCGCCGACGACCTGAAGCTTGGCGTCGCCCGCGGGACCGGACAGCACGACGGTCCCGTCCAGTCGCTCACCGGCCGGCGTCCAGGCGATGTGCAGCAGCGATCCGGTGATCCAGGCGCGCAGGCCGCGGCCCGAGACGGTCACGCTCGACGCCCGGGCCAGCGGGGGGCCGTCGATGTGCACATCCTCGGCCAGCCTCGGCGTCGTCGGGGACACCGTGCCGAAGTCGACGATCCCGCCGGGGAGCCGCAGCGCGGTCCGGTCGAGTTCGTCCAGGGCGGCCAGCGCCACGGCCTCGTCCGGGTCCTCGGCCGCGCGGCCGAGCGAGTGCCGGGCGTCGGCCGCCTTGTCCAGGTCGGCGCCGGCCGCGACCAGGCCGAGTTGGCGAACCGCGGTCAGCCGGATCGAGGCGCGGGGGTCGCCGAGACGGTCGGTGACGTCGCCCCCGCGGCGGGCGGGGCTGCGGGACACGTACGGCTGGCCGGGGGAACCGGTCTCCCAGCCCTGGGCGGAACTTTGGTCCCGGATGTAGTCGTAGAGCTCGTCCACGGTGACGTAGCCGTTGTGACTGCGGTCGGCCTCGCCGGTGCGCAGCCCGGCGACGATGGCGCGCGCCAGGTCCCCGGAGCCACCCGAGGGACGGCGGCAGATGACCGCCCGGCTCTGCCCGTCGTCCACCTCGTCCGGCTGGAAGTGGTCGCTGAGCTCGGCCGTGCCCTCGTTCAGCCGCCACTGGCAGTCCAGCACCATCACCACGTGGTCGGCGCCGCTGCGGGCCATCACCCGGGCGATCCAGGCCGAGCCGATCGCGGTGTCGGCCAGACGCTCCGGGTCGGTGTCGGACGCGGCCAGGTAGAGCTGTCCGTCGTGGCCGGTCATCCCCTGGCCGATGATGTACAACAGAACGACGTCGCTGTGGTCCCGCTCGGCCAGCAGATCGTGGATCTTGACGAACGCGTTCTGCGCGTCCGCGTCGCGGACATACTCGACGGTGAACCCGCCCAGCGCGGGACTGGACAGCACGTCGACGAGCGCGCGGGAGTCCACACCGGACGGCGCGAGGTCGCGCAGCCCGGCGTGGTCGTAGTGGTCGGCCGCCAGCACGAGGGCGAGGCGTTGTCCGGTCATAGCATCACCTAACGTCATGCTGCAGTGACGCGGCTGTCTGGGGAACCCCCGAAAAGGCCGAAGGTCGCGTACGCCAGATGGTAGAGGTCTCCGGCCGGCCGAACTGTCCCCGGTCCGACACGAACGGGCGTGGCTGGACGCTCCGGTCGCGCCCGTTCGGGTGGTATGGATCAGGTGGCCGTCCACCGCTGATGGGTTCCGCGGGGGTGAAATCCCGTCACCACAAGTCGATGATCTGGCGACTGCCCGTATCGTCCGTTGCCGTCGAGAGAACACCGAAATGCCGCCGACCCTCAGTGGTTACGCCACTACCGGGGGCATCGTGCCTCGCGTCGTGCCTGCTCAGGTTGGTAAAGTCCGCCCGGTTGTGGTGGTCAGCGCTTCCTGGCCGGAACGTCTGGGGAGGTCAAGATGTCGGACAGTCGGATGAACCGGGTCAAGGGACTCCTGGCGGGAGCCACTCCCACCAGCGGTATCACCGGGCCCTCAGAGGGGAGCAATCTCGCCGGGCCGCCGATCCCGCCGGATCGCGGCGAGAACGACAAGCCGTCCGAGGCGGGCACACCGCACCACGCGCTGCAGGTGCTCACGCTGGCTCAGCGGACCGCCGACGAGCATCTGGCCGCCGCCCGGCAGGATGCGGAGAATATTCGCGCCGATGCCCGGGCAGCCGCCGAGGCGATCGCCCACGAGGCCGCCGAGCACGCCGACGGTGTGCGCAAGGAAGCGAACAGGATGCTCGTCGAGGCGCGCGACGCGGCCGCGCAGACCGGTCGCGAGGCGGCCGCGCGTACGGCCGAGGCCCAGGCCCGGGCGGACCAGCTGCTGTCCGAGGCGCAGGCGCGGGCGGAGGCCATCGCGGCCGACGCCCAGGCCGGCGCGGAGGAGCTGAAGATGCAGGCCGAGCAGCGTTACCAGGACGTGGTCGGCAGTCTGGCGACCAAGCGGGAAGCCCTGCAGCAGCAGATCGAGTCGCTGGAACAGTTCGACCGCGAGTACCGCTCGCGGCTGACCGGCTTCATGCAGCACCAGCTGCGCGCGCTGTGGGTCGACCAGCCGGAGGTGGACGACGCCGAACTGCCCGGCGGTGAAGTGCCGGCTTCGGTCCAGCGCAACGGCACCGACCCGGCCAAGGCCCGCGCCTGACGTAGCGCTGCGGGCGCCGGCCGGGCTGGTCGCGGTTTGCGGGCCGGTGGCGTCCACGGGGATTCCTTCGCGGACGGCCTGCCCTCGGTGGTCATCTCCCGCGGGTCGTGACCGCCCGGCCGTGACGGCCGACAACGCGAAGGCGGCCGACAACGCGAAGGCGGCCGTCACGCCCGGGCAGGGCGCAGGACCAGGATGGCGATGGTGATGGCGGCCAGGACGAGACCCGTACGCACGGCGACGGGCAGCGGCCGGGCGACGGTGGCAGTGGTGACGGACATGAGGAACCTCCCTGCTGTACGCGATCGGCGACCACTGGTCCGTACCGCTGGTCCGGACCCTGTCGACCGTCCAGAACGCGGCCTGGCAGCCGAGCATCGGGATCGGACTGCCGCTGGCGCTGCTGCTGTTCCCGGACGGGCACCTGCCCGGTCCGCGCTGGCGCGGGGTGGCGTGGCTGATCGTGCTCAGCGGCGCGTACCAGCCGATCCAGGGCGCGCTGAGTGACGGCAGCGTCTTCGGCCCGTCCCGGGACACCTCGTCGATCCTGTCCGTCGGTATGCACCTGCCCGTCCTGGACACGATCGCCGGGCTGGCCGGTACCGTCTGCTTCCCGCTGATCCTTCTCGCGCTGGGCCGCCGGTACCGGCGCGGCGACGAGCGGAGGCCATCGTGGTGGTCAACCTAAAGCGGTGGGCCACCGGCAACGGCCCGATCCTGCTGCTGCTGTCGTTCGCGTTGCTGCCGGTGGTGATCGGTATCGCCATCGTGCGCTATCAGCCTGCTCGGCATCCGCCTCGTGCCGTCGCGCACGCTGGTCTACGGGCTCACCCTGTCGGTGGTGGTGGCCGCGTACGCCGGGATCGTCGTCTCCAGGAGCCCGCCGTACGACAACGACACGGCCGCCGCGCACTGCGAGGAACCCGAGCACGCCAGAAGTGGCAGACCCGGGCCGACCCGATCCACGGCGAGGTCTGTACGCGCGGGCTGGACGAGCGCGGCGTCTTCGTCCAGCGGCACGGCTCGGACGGCAGTTCGCCCCGGCCATCAGATCTAGGCGTCATCCTCCAGGGTCAGCTCGCCGTCGACCTTCGGGTTGTCGGCCCACAGGGCGCGGATCTGGCTCTGCATGAAGGTGAGGAGCCGCGCCCGGTACTGCTGGTCGAACTGCTCCAGGGCTTCGATCTGGCCCTGAAGGGAGGCCCGCTTGGCCGCGAGGCTGCCCACGATTTCGTCGTACCGGCGCTTCGCCGCGCTCTCGAGCTCCTCGGCGGATCCGCGAGCGCCGGCGGTGATCGTGATGGCCTCGGCCCGGGCGTCGGCGATGACCTTCTCCGCGTTGCGGCGCGCCGCGTCGACCTGGGCCTGCGCCTCCCGAGCGGCCTGCTCGGCGGCCGCGTGCGCGTCGGCGACGACCTTCTCGGCCTCCCGGCGCACCGTCTGCGCGTGCTGCTCCGCCTGCTGCGCGATCTTCTCGGCCGCGGCGCGCGCATCGGCACGGATGCCCTCGGCGTGGCGCTGGGCGCTTCCCACGTGCTCGTCGGCGGTGCGCTGAGCCATCGCCAGCACGTGCAACGCCTGGTCCGCCTGGTCCGCCGGGGCCCCCGGGGCCGGCGAGACCGGCGCCACGAGCGGATGCTCTGTCGTCCGGCCGTCGTTGGCCGACCCGTTGAGGGCGCCGTTGACGCGGTCCTTGATCTGAGTGTCAGTCACCGAAATCCTCCGTAGCGCCCCGGCCGGGCCATGATCCGCGGGATGGTAGCAGACATTCAATTCCCCAACGTCACGCTCGCCCGCCGGGACACGGCCGGCGGAGATTGCTCACTCCACTCCGGGCTCCCGCCCCGGCCCCCACGGCACCGGATCCGGCACCCGGCGCCACCACCACCCCTTCCCCTCTCCGATGGATGACGCCCATAGTAGCTCGCCAGTTCATCCGGCGACACCTGCGACCCGTGTCACCGCCCGGAACGCGTCGTCCACTTGACGTCAACGCGGCTCGTAAGCCACGTCGGGACCACCATGCGCCGCTATTCGTCGCGGACGCTCGAGGTCCTCCACATAGAAGGCGGCGGGGTACCAACCGTCCGGCGGCCAGCCCGACGTCAGGCGGATAACCATCGCTTCCCAGGCGTGCGAGGAGACGCAGCTCGCGGCGCCACGGCACTTCGGGCTTCGGCCGGCCCGGCTTCGGCCCGCGGTCTGATCGGCAATCGGCGCTTCGCCACGGGGTAGTGCCGCGAATGACCTCCGGCTGCGCCTGGACCCTGACCTGGGGCAGCTCGGCGACCGTCCGCTCCACGGCGTCGATGATCAACGGGGCACCGGCTCTCCCCGTCGTCCGGCATCTCCGTCATCTACCCGAGCGCGCGTCCGCAAGCCGTCGGGCGACGCAAGCCAGTACGAACTCGTGTCGCAGCAGGCCCGTGCCTCGTACAGCACCGGCACGTCGAGCCCTTCGCCGTTTCCGAGCACGTCAGCGCCGTGCACGCCCAACGGCGCGGTCTCGTCCAGCTTCGCCGACCCTAAACGCTTGTCTCCGGCGCTGCGCCGGCAAAGTCCCCAGAACCGGGGCATCCCAGCGACGATCCATGGTGTCGTCATTTGCGACATCAATATCGCCGATCGGCCTGCCAGTCGCGTGGGCCAGCGCTTCCGCGAATCGGTCCGGATCCACGTCGCCGGCCACCAGGAGATCGAATCCGTTCCGTCATCCCTGGCACGTCCCCTCGTAGATCGCCTTGGCTCTGGCCACGGCCTCCGGATGATTGGTGAAACGGGCATTCGGGCGAACCGCCTCGACGCGTTGCACTGCGCCGTCAGCCTTGGCGATCTCCTTGAGCGCGGCGTACTCGTTGCGATCGAGTAGAACCAATCCACTTCCCGGAGATCGGATAGACGGTGCCTGACGATTCGACACCGTAGCTCCTCCCGTTGATCAGGTACGCCGACCCGTCGTCATTCAGGACTGCGCGGCCCGCCGCGATGCCTTCGACATCCTCGCGTACCGCCTGTTCGTAGCCGTTCAGTATGACGGTGTTGCGCGGGCGTATTTCGCCGTACCGCGCGCCGCGAACGGTGTGCCGGGGATTCGGCATCCGCAGGCTCTTACCGCGTGCAGGACCGGGGACTCCCGCGGCTACCGCCACGGTTTCCGCGTCGTTGCTCGTCGCTGCCAGACGCTCCGCGGCCTCGCGGTCGGCGGCCTCGACGTCGGCGACGATGCGCTCCTGGGCCGCGGCCGCCTCCTCGGTGAGGCGTGCCATCGAGGAGGCGACGTCGTGGCCCGTCGCGGCGATCGCGGCCGCCGCGCCCCGGACCGCCGCCTCGGACTCGCCCGTCCCCATCAGAACCTCAGGGCCGACACGGCCGCCTGATAGTGGTTCCCGTGCTCGCGCATGGTCGCGGCGTGCGACCGCAGCACCCCGATCTGCACGCGTGCGGCCGACGCGTCCAACCGGATGGCCCCGGACGGTCCCGCCGGGTTGACCTGCGACCAGTCGAGGCCGGTGATCGCCGCCTCGAACTCGGCCTGCAGCGGCTTCGCGGCCGCCTCGACAACGTTCGCGATGATGTACTGCTCCATGTCGGCGGCCAGCGACTTCACCACCGCGCGGGCACCGGCGATGATCACCGGGACCGCCGCCTCGGCGAGCCCGGCGGTCGCGACGGCAGCGGCCTGGTCGGCGACGAACGCGGCCGCCATCTCGATCAGGACCCCGATCGCCACCACCTTCCGGCCGACCACGTACGCCGCCGCCGCGTCCAGGGCGCCGGCCAGCGCGTGGCAGGCGTCGATCGCCGGGTACACGTGCCGCTTCCCGAGGTCGAGCCAGCCGTCGATCAGGGCCTCGGTCGTCCCGGCGCGGTGGGCCTCACCCAGGTCCTCGAAGGCACGGGTGGTCTCGCGGTGGGTGCCCTCGATCGCGGCGCCGAAATCGCGGGTCAGCGTCGCGAACTCGGCCAGCACGTCCTCGTTCAGGTACGGCCAGGGCACCCCGATGACATTGAGCAGGTTGACGACCGGCAAGGGAAGGTCGTCGATGGCCACCGGCCCACCTTAAGGGTCACGCAGATCACCCTGACTGGCGGCACATCGGCAGCTTGTGAAATGTTGCACAAGGTGACGCGGAAGGAGTCAGTGAGGGACATGCGAGAGGAACGCCGGCATCGGGTCGTCATTGTGGGTGCGGGGTTCGGCGGGCTGTTCGCCGCCAAGGCACTGCGCCGCGCGGACGTCGACGTCACGCTGATCAACGGCACCACGTATCACCTGTTCCAGCCACTGCTGTACCAGGTCGCGACCGGGATCCTGTCCGAGGGCGAGGTTGCGCCGCCGATCCGTGAGGTCCTCAAGAACCAGCGGAACGTGGACGTGCGCCTGGGCTGGGTGCAGGACGTCGACGTCGAGCACCGGCTGCTCGAGGTGGCGGGTCCGGGCGTCACGTACACCGTCGCGTACGACACCTTGATCTTCGCCGCGGGCTCGACCCAGTCCTACTTCGGGCGGGACGAGTTCGCCGAGCACGCGCCCGGCATGAAGAGCGTGGACGACGCCCTGGAGCTGCGCGCCCGCATCTTCAACGCCTTCGAGATCGCCGACCTGCAGACCGAGCCGGCCGAGGTCGAGCGCTGGACCACGTTCGTGGTCGTCGGCGCGGGACCGACCGGCGTCGAGATGGCCGGTCAGATCGCCGAGCTGGCGCACCGCACGCTGCCCGGCCAGTACCGGCACATCGACCCCCGGCGCGCCCGGATCGTGCTGGTGGACGCGTTGCCGCAGACCCTCTCCACGTTCGGCGACCACTTGTCGACCGAGGCCCTGCGCGAGTTGCACGAGCTCGGCGTCGAGGTCGAGCTGGACACCCGCGTGGTGGGCGTGGACGCGGAGGGCATCGACGTGGACACCGCCCGGGGCCGCGAGCGCATCCCGGCGATGACGAAGGTCTGGGCGGCCGGCGTGTCCGCGCCGCCGCTGGCCCGTCGCCTGGCCGAGGCGACCGGCGCCGGCACCGACCGGGCTGGGCGCATCGAGGTCCGGCCGGACACCACCATCCCGGGGCATCCGGAGATCTTCGTCGTCGGTGACCTGATGGCGCTGGCCGACGAGCACGGCCGGCAGTTGCCGGGCGTCGCGCAGGTCGCGATCCAGAGCGGCCGGTACGCGGCGCAGCAGGTCGGGCGCCGGCTGACGGGCAAGCCGCCGGCCGGGCCGTTCCGGTACTTCGACAAGGGCAGCCTCGCGGTGATCTCCCGGTTCTCCGCGGTGGCCAGTGTCGGGCCGCTGCGGCTGCACGGCTTCCCGGCCTGGCTGATCTGGCTGGTGGTGCACCTGTTCTACCTGGTCGGGTTCAAGAACCGGGTGTCCGCGGTGTTCCACTGGGCGGTCAGCTTCCTGGGCCGCGGACGGTCCCAGCGGGTCACCACGTTGCAGCAGGTCCACGCGCGTACGGCGATGCGGCACTACGGCGACCCGTACGCACCGGAACGCGAACGGGAAACCGCGCCCCCGACGCTGGTGTAGACCAGCGGGCCGGCGGGCGCGGACGAACCGGTCGCGGCGCCTCGCGTACGGTGACGGGGTCACGCGCGCCGTCCTTCTCAGCGACGGTGACCAGCCGGGGTACGCCCGCGCAGGCCTTCGGGTGCCGTCATAGCAGTCTCAACGAGACGGGAACGTCTCAGGCCGCGATCTTGGGCAGCAGCGTCTCCAGGCCGGCCCAGATCCGAGTGGAGTTGTGCGAGTGCCAGGCCGCGCCCGAGTAGTACGTGCTGTTGCGGCCCTGCAGCGCGTTCAGCCGGGCGTAGAAGCCGGCCTGGATGGCCTGCGGCGGCACGTGCAGCTCGAACGGGGTGTGGCTGGAGAACACTTCGAGGTTGTGGAAGACCACCGGGTACGTGCCGGCCCGGGCCACCCGCTCGATCTGCGTCCGGATGTCGCGCCGGACCTGCTCCTCCGGCAGCGGCGACGGGCTGCCGTACTTGACGTTGTACAGGCCGGGCAGGCCGGTCGGGCTCACGCCGTACAGCCCGGGCAGCGGCGGCAGGTGGTACGGGGTCGTGGCGGCCGCGTTCTCCAGCCCGACGCCGTCCGGCAGCCCCGACAGCCGGACCACGCCGGTGTAGTACGCCCCGCTGATGAAATGGGCGAAGACCGACGCCTCGGTCGGGTCGAGGTGGTAACCGGCGAAGTTGCTCAGCAGCGGCGGGATCGTCACCAGCAGCTTCTTCGCGCTGATCACCATCGGGCCGGACGGGGTGGTCACGCCCACGGTGACGCCGGCGGCGGTGCGGTTGACCAGCCGGACCTGGGAGTTGAGCAGGACGTCGGCCCCGAGGGCGGCGGTGGCCCGCTCGTACAGCAGGCTGTTGTCATGGACGGCCGTGGTCAGGAAGGACCCGCCCAGGATGTTGCGCACCACGCCCTGGCCGAAGGTGTTGACGGCGTAGAGCGCGGGCAGGTCGAGGACGTTGCCGATGCCCTGCCCGTAGTTGAAGACCAGCTTGACCACCGAGCCGAGGTCGTACTTGGCGACGAACTCGGAGAACGGCCGGACCAGATCCGCCGGGACCGGGCGGGGCAGGTTGATCACCGTGTCGATCGGGCCGTACTGGCTGATCAGGCCGTAGTAGGCGCCGATCGCCGACGGTACCGGCGGGGTGAACGGGACGGCCTTGCCGGTGCGGAAGTCCACGTACGAGGTGCTGCCGCCCAGGCTGCCGCCGATCGGGGTCAGCCCGATGCCGAACCGGTCGAAGTACGCCCGGACGTGCGGCTCGTCCTCGAACACGATGACGCCGATGTCGACGGTGCCGCCGGTGGCCGGGTCGTGGTACGTCTCGGTGTGCCCGCCGAGCCGGTCCTTGGTCTCCACCACGGCCACGCTCCGGCCCAGATCACCCAGCCGTACGGCCGCGTAGGTGCCGGCCGACCCGCCGCCGATCACGGCCACGTCGCGGCGCATGACGGGCGCGCCGGCGAAGTCCGCCGAGGTGGACGGCCCGGCGGCCTGCGCCCCGGAACCACCGAGGGTGGTGGCCGCCACCGATCCGGCGGCCGTGGCGCCCATCAGGCCGAGCATCCGCTTGCGTGTCAGTCCCACGATCGTTCCCCTCTACGGTGGAGACAAGATTCAAGATCACCCTAGGCGAAATCCTCCACAAAGGAAGATGGCGCGTTCGCAGACAGAACTTCATATATTTGAGGACTCATGGAATCAGTGCTTTTCTCGGTCTCCGAGACGTACTTCCGCGCCGCCGTGGCCGAGCTCGAGCGCGCGGTGGCGGTCCGCGACATCCTCCGGGTCGGACCGGACGCGGCGGTCGCCGAGCTGACCCGCGGTGACATCCGGGACGTGTACGACGCTCCCCTGCACTTCGTCCGGCACCTGGCCGCCGTGTCGGCGGTGGAGCCGCCACTCGACGACCCGGGCCGGATCGCCGCGCTGGTGGCGGGGCTGCGCTTGCCGCTCAACGAGTCGCCGCCGGCGGTCCAGGTGTGGGAGAGCGGCAAGTCCGCCGCCCGGGCGGCCGAGGTCCGGGAGGCGGTGGTGGCGGCGCTGGGCGTGCCCACGGTCCGCTCCGGCAGCCCGCAGACCCTGTCGGTGTGCCTGGGTGAGGACCTGACCGTGGTCGCGCTCAACGGCAGCCGCTGGTCGCTGTCCGACTGGCCCGGCGGGCGGCTGCGCCTGTCGGCCGGCCCGGAGCAGATCAGCCGGTCCGAGTTCAAGCTCGAGGAACTGTTCACCCTGCAACCGGTCGTCGTCGGACCGGTCGGGCTGGACCTGGGCGCCAGCCCCGGCGGGTGGACCCGCATCCTGCGCACCCACGGCTGCGCCACCGTCCACGCGGTCGACCCGGCCGACCTCGATCCGCGCCTGGCCGCGGACGCCGGCGTGATCCACCACCGGACCACGGCGGGCGAGTTCCTGCGGGCGACCCGGGTACGGTTCGACATCGTGGTCAACGACATGCGGATGAACCCGGAGCGCTCGTCGCAGGTGATGGTCGACGCGGCCGCCCACCTGCGCCCCGGGGCCTGCGGCATCGCGACCCTGAAGCTGGACGCGGCCGACGCCGTCCGGCAGGTGGACCGGGCGCTGGGCATCCTGGACCGCGCGTACGAGATCACCTTCGCCCGTCAGCTGCAGCACAACCGGCACGAGCTGACCGTGGTCACCCGCCGGCGATGAGCGGTTGCCGGTGTTGTTCCGTTCGTTCCCGCTGACGTTTCGTGACGGCCCCGCCGCTACGACCGGCCGAGCTCGTCGACGGCTTCGACGACCGAGTCGGCCGGCCTGATCGCCGGCCGCCCGTCGCCCGTTGCCGGAACTGCCGCACCGCCGGCACCCCCGGCGGGACCCCGGGGGTGACGGCGGTGGTCCACCGGTAGATCGCCGGTAGGAATGCCGGGAAGGCTGTACCCCGCCCGGCGGCGCATGAGCGTGGCGGCGCTCCGGCCGCCGGGCACCTACCCCCCACTCATCAGCAGATACGGCACCAGCGTGGCCGTCACTGCGGCTGCGTGCTGCGAGGCCAGGTCGTGAAATGAGTGGCCTTTCCTCTTGTCGGCGGTGTCGGAGATGCCGCGGACGGTCAGCCAGCCAAGCGCGCCGCCCTCGCCGGTCGTCTCGTGGAAGCCTTGGGCGACGCCCGCGGCCTCGGTCTCGACCGCCAGCACTTTCTCATTGACCATGGTCAGCCATCGCCGGATTTCCGAGCGGTAGTCGGTGACGACGGCGTTGCCGGAGCCGATCGGGCCGCGGAAGACCCGGAAGGACTGCCTGGTGGGACCGAACTGGACCGGCGGCAGCCCGGCGAAGAAATCATTGAGGCGGTGGCCGAGCGGCGCGGCGACGGCCTGGGCCTGACCCCGGCGGTGGGTGCCGTCGCGGGCCTCCCGCCGGGCGTCGTAGGCGATGATCTCGTCGGACACCACGACGTCACCGACCCGGATGTCCTTGGCGATGCCTCCGGCGATGCCGACCAGCAGCACGATCCGCGGGTGGTACTCGGCGACCAGGCCGCGGTAGGCCATCGCGGCCGACTCGGTGCCCCGGGTGAACGTCTGCACTGCGGCCACCCGGACACGGCCGCCCCCGACGGCCGGCACCCACGCCTCCCGGGCCATCGGCCCGTACCCGAGACGGCGTTCGCGGTAGTCCCGCATCCGCTGCAACTCAGCCTGGACCGCCCGGATCTCCTCGTCCAAGATGGTCAGCACGCCGACGTCGGCGGACGACACCGGGCCGCTCGGGGGCGCGGGCGTCGCCGCCGACTGGGCTGCGCCCGTGTGGATGTCGCCGGCGGCGACCGGGCCGTTGTAGGTGGCGTGGGCGAAGTTGTTGACGCCCCCGTTGATGTTGATCATCCTTTACCTTCCGACCCGCCGGACGGGTTGACCGAACCGTTGTAGGCCGCCTGCCCGAAGTTGTTGACGCCGCCGTTGACGTTCAGCATCGCGTTGGCCCGATTCCGATACTCTTCGGTGTCCACATCGTGATGGTCCAGGAAGTCCAGCACGGACGCGACCACCCGGCGTTCGATGAGCCTCCGGTACTTCGCGACGTCCTGGGTCTGGGTCATGAACCGCATCCCGGGCTCGGCGCCCAGTTCCCGGATGCCGACGCGGGCGCCGTAGTCGAAGCCTCTGGTCAGCCGGTCGGGTGACACCGCGGCATTGGCCGATCCGGCGGTCAGGTTGATCAGGGCGGCGACCAGGTTGAGCGGCGACCGCCAGATGGTTCGCGGCGTCTCCAGCAGCCCGTCCTTGAACGCCCGGTACCAGGCCGTGCTGCCGTGGCCCTCGAGGGTGTCGACGACCCGGTACCGCTGGTGGCACGGCGGCAGGGCGGTGGTGGTGACCTCCAGATAGAGCGAACGCCCCTGCACGGCGATGTGCACGTACACGGTCGTGATGAGCTCGCCGCCCCAGGCGAACACCTGGCAGGCCAGGTAATGCCGGGCCGGGGTGGTCGGGAACCGGACAACGGCGGCCATCACGTTGGGGTCGATGTAGGGCACCAGCCGGCTGACCTCGGTGCCGGCCAGGAACACGCGGTCCTCGACGGTCAGGCCGGCGATCTGCTCCTCGGCCTCGCGCCAGGGCAACAGGTTCGAGAGATGCTCGCGGACGTAGTCGACCAGATCCTGGGCCTCGAACGGTGGCCGGGCGAACTCTCGTTGCCGCTCGGTCTGAACGCCGGGCGGGCGAAGCTGGTCCACGGCCTGGGCCAGCGGTCGGTTGGCCCGGACCAGTCGCTGCGCGAATCCCCAGGTGCCGACCAACCGGCCCGACCCGACGTACGGCCGGAAACCACTGTAGACGGTGGTGTTTCCGCGCTGCTGGCGGCCGATGTCGTCCAGCCGGGCATTGCGGACCGGTGTGGTGACCCGGGCCCCCGGAGCCATCTTGCCCAGCTCGGTCTGCCGCCACAGACTGAACGCGGTGGGGTAGGCGAAGATCAGCAGACCCAGCAGGATGCTCCCGTACACGGTGGTGACGACGTTCGTCACAGCACCGTCGTCGCCGTAGCCGTCGTTCCCGATCGCGTTCGTGACACTGCCGGTCAGCGCCGCGGCGGCGAGAACGGGAATGATCCAGACGAGCGTCCAGCCGAAGAGCAGGACGACCGCCCGGACCGTCAGGCCGCCAATCGGTTCGGCGTTGCGGATCCGCCGGAAAGCCTCCCGGGCCAGCCGATAGGTTCCCACGATCAACTGCAGGCCGACCATGAACGACAGTACGGCCACAATGGCAATCTTGGCGAAGCACGCCGCGAAGACCACCGTGGCGACGATCAGGCAGTCCCGGACGATCGCGGCGTTGCGCGCCCGGAGCGAGTGCGCCAGAACCGGCACCGCGTCGAACCCGTACGACGGAGCCATGATGCGCCGCGGCTTGTAGTAGACCTCCCGGAGGATCTGGTTCCGGAAGATGTCGTCGATGTAGACGCCGGCGCACAGGTGCCGGGTGGCGGTGGTCGGATCTTCCGGGTACGGCGGGGCGGTCGGCCGCACGAAGTACTGCGGCGAATCCGTGCGCTGCTGCGGCGGAACGGTCATGCGAATCTCCAAGAAGGTGTTCAGGCAGGCGGTTTGAGGCGGCGGGCGGCGCACTGGTCGGCGCGCTCCGAGACGGACAGGTCCGGGAACCGGTTTCGGCACCAGCTGGTGACCGCGGACGCACTCCCGAAGCCGCCGAGCGCGAACGTCACGTACAGCGGGTGGCCGTCCGTCAGCTGGCGGATCCCGTAGTCGGTGCTCTTCAGCAGCACGATCCGGGCCGTCCCGTTGGCCGGGTCCTGGGCGAGCCGGTTGTGCTCGTCGAGGATGTCGGCGGCCCCGAAGGTGTGCGAGCCGCTCGCCGTGGTTTGGATCTTGTCGGTGATTCCGGGATACTTCGACGCGAGCTGGGCGACCCACTGGCCGTTCAGCGAGACCTGGTTCAGGTCCTGCTGGGCGAGCTGGTCGAGCTGTACCTGGGCGGACTCGTCGGGGTCCGGAGCGAGAGTAGGCTCGGGCGGCGGCGTGTACCTGCCGGCTTCGGTCGGCGTGACGACCGCGCCGCTACCGCTACCGCCGTCGCCGGCCGGATCCGGCGCCGGCGTGGTCGCCGCCGCGAGAGGGGAATGCGCCGGTGCCCGGAGATGGCGCGTCACGAACCAGGCGCCCCCACCCAGCAGGAGCAGCGCGGCCAGGGCTGCGACGAGCATCAGCGCGAGCCGTCCGCCACCTGAGCGGCGAGGGGGCGGCGGAGTGTCCGGGGCCGGTTCCGAAATGATCCACGGTGGTGGGTCGCTGGTGTACGGGAATTGTTGATCATTCACGCGTATGACCGAATCTGTGATTCACCATCACGGTGTCCGAGGGTCCATTCCGGTGATCTCATTGCCGGGGCGTCAGGAGCGTAACAACGCTTACGGCGTCGCCACCATGCTCCATTCCACCGACGACCGGGTGCGGATGTTCGTCCGCCCGAAGTGGCCGAACGGCCTGAGTACATCGGTATTTCAGCGCGTGAGTACCGGGCCCGCGCAAAAGCGATCGGAACCGTACCGGCAAAGTCTTCCGCTTTCCTACCGGTCATCGCCGCACACCATTTGCCCATCATGAAAGGCCACAGTCGACCTTGCCGAGACCGCGCCGGCGGCTCTTGTGGAACCGCCGGCGCCGTCGTGTTGGGGTGATCAGACGCAGCGGTGCTGGACGTTGTCCCAGGCCGTGCCGTACGGGCAGGCGGCGGTGGCCGTCATTGACCCGGCGGCCGCGGCGGTCGCGGCCGGAAGTGCGAGCGTGACGGCGGCGAACAGGGCCGCCAGAAATCTACGATGGGCGCGCATGACTGTTCCTTTCGAGGAAGGCTGCAGTGAGTGGGATGGGCGGCGTGCGCGCCTCGCCCCGTCCGGCCGAACGGGGCATCGGAAGCTGGCCGGCTCCCGGCACGCACGCCTCGCGCGCGCTGACAGCACTGCGTCTCCGCCTTACTGTCACTTAGACAGTAAGGCGCTCACCCGTTCGTGTCAAGAAGACATTATCTCCGTACGAGCTGGTCCTCGCCGGGCACCGCGGCGTAGAGATCGCCGATCCGGTCCCAGGCGGCCGCCGCCGATCCGAGCTCACCGGCCTGTTCGTACGCGGCGGCCAGCTGCGCCTGCGCGGCCACCTCCAGATGCACCGCGCCGCACGCCCGGAACCGCGTTGCCGCCCGGAGCAGGGCATCCACCCGGCCGTTGCCCGCCTCGACGCCGGCAACGGACAGCGCCACGCGGCCCTCGAGGATGACATCGGCGGCCTCGTGCGCCAGCGCCTCGGCCACGCCCAGATGCGACCGCGCCCGGTCGAGCTCACCGCGGGCCCGGGCCACGTCACCGAGACCGTGCCGGGCGTACGCGTGACCCAGTCCCCGCTGCTCCGGGAACGCCGCGCGGACGTCCTCGAACGCCTGCGCGGCGCCGTCCACGTCACCGGCGGCCAGCGCCGTACGCCCGACCCAGTACCGCGTCTGCGCCACCAACCGCGGCCGGTTCAACGACCGGGCCATCTCCTCGGCCCGCCCGAACATCTCCAGCGCCGCGCCGGCGTCGCCGCGATCGGCGTGCGTCTGGCCGACGAACCGCAACGTCTGCAGCGTGCCCACCGCGTCGCCGCTGGCCTCGTAGTCGGTCAGCGCCGCGGTGAACAACGCCAGCGGCCGGGCAAGCTGGCCACCCCGGCGCAGGGCGTTGGCCAGGGTGCGCAACGCGATCGCGCGGCCGTGCCGTTCCCCCGCACCGGTCAGCAACTGCACCGCGCGCTCCAGCTCGGGCACCCCGGACACCCCGGCGCCGCCGCTGGCCACCAGCGGCGGCTGGCCCAGCATGGCCAGCACCACGCCCTCGCCCCGCACGTCGCCCGCCGCCCGGGCGGCGCGCAGAGCGACCTCGTGCGTGGCCCGCCAGTCGTCGAAGTAGTCGCCGAGGGTGTAGAACTCGTGCGCCGACACGGCCAGATCCCAGCACAGCGCGGCCGGTCCCAGCGTGGCCGCTCGATACACGGCGGCCCGCAGGTTCGCCCGCTCCCCCGCGAACCAGTCGGCCGGCGCCGCCTCCGCCTCGGCCCGCGCCTCGGGCGGGACGGCGACGTCCGGCAGGTCGCTGTGCACGATCTCGGCGTCGCCGCCGTAGAGGGCCGCGTGCGCGTGCCGGACGAGCGTGAGCAGCGCCCGGTACGCCCGGACCTCCGCCGCCGCGCACTCGTCCGGACCGAGTTCAGCCCGAGCCCGGCGGGCGGCGTACTCCCGGGTGAGGTCGTGGAACGCGAAGTGCGTGCCGTCCCCGGTCGGCTCGACCAGGCTGACCGCGACCAGTTGACGCAGCGCCGCCGGTCCACCGCCGATCAGGGCCGCGGCCGTCCACTCGGCGAACGTCGGCCCGGTGAGCAGGCCGAGCAGCAGGAACAGGCGGCGGGCGTCGTCGGTCAGGGTCGTCAGGCCGGCCCCGAGCACCCGGGACAGCGACACGTCCTCGTGCTCGAACGCGTCCGGGCCGTACTCCGACAGGCGGCTCCGCAACTCGGCGGTCGGGCGGTGCGCGGCGTCGATCCGGGCGTACGCGGCGATGCGCAGGGCCAGCGGCAGGCCCCCGCACAGCCGCACCACCGCGTCGACGTCCTCGTCCTCCCCGGTCAGATCCACCTTGGCCGCGGCCGCCGTGGCCCGGAACAGCTCGCTCGCGGTGGCATGGTCGAGCGGCTCGAGCGGGGTCACGTGGAAGGCGCCGCCGGGGATGTCCGGAAGGCGGCGGCGCGACGTGATCACGACGACGCAGCCGGGCTCGCCGGGGATCAGGTCGCGGACCTGGGCGGCGGAGGCGGCGTCGTCGAGGAAGATCACCATCCGCCGGTCGGCGAGCACCGTCCGGAACAGGGCGGCGCGTTCGTCCCGGGTCTCCGGCACGACCGGGACGCCGAGCGCCCGCAGAAACTGGGCCAGCACCTCGGCCGGGTCGGCCGGCCGCTCGGTGGTGCCGCGCAGCCCGGCCCAGAGCTGACCGTCGGGGAAGGCGTCGATCGCGTCGTGCACGGACCGCAGGGCCAGCGCCGTCTTGCCCATCCCGCCCGCACCCGAGACCACCAGGACGGGGAGCGCCGGCCGGCTCAGCCACCGCACCGCCTCGTCCCGGGGCCGGGCTCGCCCGACGAAGTCCGCCGGCGCGGCCGGCAGCTGCCGCGGTACAGGCGCCGGATCGGCCGGCGGCGACGCGTCCGGCGGCCGGATCATCGAGTAACGCAGCCGCCGCAGTTCCGGGTCCGGCCGGCCGCCGGTCGTGCGGTCGATGGCGGCGGCGTGCCGGTCGTACGCGGCCAGCGCGTCGACGACGTGGCCGGCCCGGTGCAACGCCAGCATCAGCAGCCGGCAGAGCTGCCCGTCGGACGGATCCTCGGCCACGAACTGCTGCAGTTCGTCCAGGACGGCGGCGTGCGCGTCGCGTTCGAACTCGAGCGTGAACAGCCGTACGGCGACGCGTTTGCGCCGGGCCTTCAGCGCGTCGGCGGCCGGCCTGAACGGCCCGGCCGGCACGTTGGCCAACGGCTCCGGACCCCGCCACAACCGCAACGCCTGCCGGTGCAGCCGGATCTCGTCGACGGCGTGCCCGCGCCGGCGCTCCACTTCGGCCAGATCGACCAGTCGCCGGAAGATCAGCATGTCCACTTCGCCCTCGGCCACGCGCAACTCGTACCCGAAACGGTTGTGGGTCCTGATCTCCCCCGTCCGGCCGGCCCGGACCAGCAGCTTGCGCAGCGCCGAGATGGACTTGTGCAGCTGGGCGACGCTGACGCCGGCCGGACCCCAGCCGGCGCGGATCAGGTCGGTGGCCGGGACCTGGCGATTGGCCTGGACGAGGAGCTTCGCCAGCACCACGCGATCATGGCCGGACGGCAGCTCCACCACCTGGCCGGCCACGTCCCGGACCTCGAGCTGGCCCAGTAGTCGAAAGATCATGCACGCCTCCACGTCCTGCCGCCACAGAACCGCACCCTGACCGTAGAAGATCTCCCGGGGTAACGCCATCGCCAGGCACTTATTGTCAATGTGACATCATCTTGGTACCGTGGTGGCATGCGGATCTGGCGCTCTCTCGACCTGATCATCACGCTGGTCGTCGCGGTCGTGGTGGGCGTCCTGGGCATGCTCGACCTGGCCGGTGGCCCGGTCCTGGCCGGCGCCACCCTGGCCACGCTGGGCGTGCTCGCGATGAGCACCCTCACCGGCCGCACCCAGCTGCAGAACCTCATCGATCTGACCCGGCGGCTCGGCGATCACCCGTCGGCGGACCGGATGCTGACCACCTCGACGTCCGCCGTGGACGTCGACCTGTCCGGCGCGGGCGACATCGGGATCATCGGCGTCACCCTGAACCGGACCGTCCGCAATCACCTGACCGACCTGCGGCGGTGCCTCGAACGGGGCGGCCGGGTGCGGATCGCGGTGATCGACCCGGACGGCGCGGTGACGGCCGAGGCCGCCCGCCGGTGCACCGCCGAGTCGGCGGAGATCTTCCGGCATCGGCTGCGGCCGACCGTCGACCTGCTGGCCACGCTGGCCGGCGCCGGGCGGCTGGAGGTCCGGCGGCTGGCTTTCGTGCCGGCCTTCGGACTGCTCACCGTGGACGGCCGGGACGTGCACGTGGACATCTATTCGCACACGATGGGCGGACGCGAGCCCGCGCTGGCCTTGCGCGCCGACCGCGACCCGCTGTGGACCCGCCATTTCCAGGCCGAGTTCGAGCACATCTGGGCGGCCGCCCGCGCCCCCGGCACCCACCCGGTAACGATCCGGTAGTTCCCGGCGGCAACCTGACGATCATCATCCCCTCACCCAAGGGCATGTTTGTGTCGGGGAGACGCTAACGCTAGCCTCTAGGCATGATCGACCGGCAGCACGAGACCCTCCGCCTCGCCGTCGATCTGGCCATCCTCACCGTCCGCGACGACGCCCTACAGGTCCTGATCATCACCCGCGGCAACCCGCCGTTCCGCGGGCGGCCGGCGTTGCCCGGCGGCTTCGTGCGCGGCGGCGAGGACATCCCCGACGCGGCGGTGCGGGAGCTGGGCGAGGAGACCGGTCTCGACGGCCGGTCGCTGCATCTGGAACAGCTGGCCGTGTACGGCGACCCGAAGCGCGACCCGCGCGGCCGCATCGTCAGCGTCGCCTACCTGGCGATCATGCCCGACCTGCCGCTGCCGACGGCTGGCTCGGACGCGAGCTCGGCCGCCTGGCGTCCGGTGTCGGAGGTCTCCAAGGGACTGGCCTTCGACCACGACACGATTCTCGCCGATGCGGTCGAGCGGGCCCGTTCCCGGCTGGAGTTCACCACGCTGGCCACCGCCTTCTGCCCGCCGGCGTTCACCATCGGCGACCTGCGCGGGGTGTACGAGGCGGTGTGGGGGGAAAGCCTCGACCCGCGCAACTTCAGCCGCAAGGTGACCAGCACCGAGGGCTTCATCGTCGCCACCGGCGAGAAGCGGAGCCCGGAGGTCGGCCGGCCGGCCGCGCTCTACACGGCCGGCGACCGGACCAGCCTCAACCCCCCGATCCTCCGGGCGGCTGCGGAATGACCTGACGGCGGCGTACGGGCAGGGCCCCCGACGTGTGGGGCGAACGGCGGATCAGTCGGAGATCGTGGCGGCGGCCACCACGTCGGGATCCAGCTTGAGCATCCGCAGCAACGATGCATTCTTAACGGTGTCGATCTGTTCGGGGAACTGGCGATCGACGAAGTCCGCCCGCTCGGCCATGCCTCGCGCCCGCAGTTCCTCGACAATCCGTGCCTTGACGAGGTGGCTCATGCTGACCGGCGCATATCGGTTCGTCTCCTTGCAAGAACGTTCATCATCTCGGGTTTCGCGTCACTGTACGCCCGCCGGGCGCGTCCGTGGCGCGAGCAACCCGCGGGGCGCCACGGAGAGAACCGGCTCGGGGCCGGCGCCGTACTGTCTCAGCACGGCGTTGACGGCCAGCACGGCCGAGGCCGCGGCCCGTTCCATCAGGGCGGCCGGGAACGGCATCCGCACCCAGTCCCCGGCGAGGTGGAGACCGGGCGCGTCGGTCTCCACACCAGGACGGGTCGCGTCGCTGCCGAGCCCGAAGGCCGGCGCGTCCCGGCCCACCCGTTCCGCCACGTCGAGGACGGCCAGCGCCCGGGTCTCGGGCCAGAGGCCGCCCAGCTCCGCCCACATCCGGCGGGTCAGTTCGGCCGCGTCGACGCCGTCGGGGGCCGCATAGGCGTGCATCTCGATCACCGCGCCCCCGCGCTGCCGCGCCCACTGCCCGGCGGCCCGCTCGGCGCGGTGGTACAGCGTCACCGAGTCGAGCGTCGGTTCCCCGGACACGCTGGTGAAGATGCTCCGGTGCGGCGCGACGTCGCCGTCCGTCCACAGCCGGGAGACCGCGTACGGCGGCGCCGTGCGGAGGCTTGCCATCTGCGCGGCCAGCACCGGCGCCAGGCGGACGAGCGCCGGCGACGCCGCGGCCAGGTCGCGGGCGGACCCGGGGTCGGCGGCGAGCACGACATGGTCGGCCAGCAGCGTGTCGCCGCCGCGGAGGGTGATCTTCCAGCCGGGCTCGACCTGCTCGACTGCCGTGCTCGTACGGATGTCCGCACCCAGTGCGCGCAACTGCCCGGCCAGCGGCGACCAGATCGCCGTCTCGTAGTCCTGAGCCGGCGCGTCGAAGTCGAGTCCTTCCGGATTTCGCAGGAAGTAGAAGTGGAACTGCATGATCATCTCGGCCGCCGACATGTCCTCCTGGTGGTTGAAGAACGAGTGGGCGAAGACGTCGAACAGGCTCGCCCGGGCCCGCGGTGGCATCCCGAGGGCGTCCAGGAAGTCTTTCGCCGAGATCCGGTCGAACTGGCGGTAGGTCTCGTCGGCGGAGAAGTTCAGCAGCGGCACCGCGGCCCGGCCGTCGACGCCGCGCAGCTCCCGCAGGCGCAGGCTGGGTGAGCGCAGGACGAGCGCCAGCAGGTTGACCGGGGGTCGTTTGGGGAGCCCGGAGAAGTGCTCCTCCGGCCATTGCCGGGAGATGACCGGGTAGCGCCCGGCGGGCCGCAGGAACGACAGCGACGGATCGATCCGGCGCAGCACGTTGTGCCAGTTGTAGTACTGCCGGAAAAAGCCGTGGAAGCCGTGCTCCACCATCTGCCGCGAGCCGTCGGCCATGGTGTGCGGCCAGGCGGCGAGCCGGCCGCCGAGCTGCGGGCTGCGCTCGACCAGGGTCACCGCGATGCCGCGCTCGGCCAGCAGCAGCGCCGCGCTGGTGCCGGCGATGCCGCCGCCGATGACCACGGCGCGCACGCCCGGCTCGACCAAACGCGGCAGGTCGGGCCGGGGGCGGACCAGGTGATGGGCGCGGCGGGTGGTCTGCGGTGGCGTCACCCGAATCATGGTAGCCCCGATCGACGCAGAGATCGACGCAAGACGGCCGGCAGTTGCGTCCGCTGCGGCGGCCCTGGCCAGCACGACTTCGGCGGCAAGCGGCTCCCCGGCGACTCGGCTGCGCCGACGACGGCACGGGTGATCGCCCGCATCTGTGCGATCGGCGACATGGGAACTCAGTCGGGCGACCTTGTCCGGCGGCATTGCCCGCTACTGCGGTCAGCTGCCGTCTCTCCGGCCACCGCTGCGTCGCACCGGTAGATTGCTGTTCCCATGGTTGACCTCGAGATCGATGAGCATGTGGTGCGGTCGTTGCTGGCGGAGCAGCACCCGGATCTCGCCGGGCTGGAGATCCGCGCGGTGGATGGTGGCTGGGGCAACGTGATGTGGCGCCTCGGGCACGATCTCGGGGTGCGGTTGCCGCGGCTCGCGGGTGCTTCGGCCCTGCTGCGATCGGAACAACGGTGGCTGCCGGGCCTCGCCCCGCATCTGCCGTTGCCGGTGCCGACGCCCGTACGGATCGGTGAACCGTCGGCGCTCTTCCCCGAGACGTGGACGGTGACCAGGTGGGTGGCCGGCGTGGCGGCCGACCGGGAACCGATCACCCGGCCGGACGCCGCCGACCGTCTCGCGGAGTTTCTCCGGGCGCTTCATCGCCCGGCGCCGGGTGAGGCCCCGGTCAGCAACACACACGGCGGTCCCCTGGCGGCACACGCGAAGGGCATCGGGAGCTGGCTGGCCGTGCTGCCGCCGGGTGACCGGGCCACTGCGGCGCGACGGATCTGGGATGACGCCGTCGCGGCGCCGGAATGGGACCGTGCGCGGTCGTGGATCCACGGTGACCTCCATCCCGCGAACGTCGTCGTCGCGGGCGGATCGCTGAGCGGTGTGATCGACTTCGGCGAGCTGTCCGCGGGCGACCCCGCCGCCGACGTGTCGGCGGCGTGGGTGCTGCTGCCCGCCGGCACGGCACAACGGTTTCTCGATCGCTACGGCAACGCGGACGACGCCATGATCCGCCGCGCCCGCGGGTGGGCCGTCCTGCGCGCCCTGTTCCTCATCACGATGGGGCAGAACGGGGAGAACGGCATCCCCGGCGGCAAGCGGGCCTGGGGGCCGGCCGGCCAGGCGGCCCTCGACCGGGTGCTGTCCACGGCTCCCGGCCCCGGCTGACCGGGCGGCCGGAGGTCAGCGGGCGGCCGGAGGTCAGCGGACGGCCGGAGGTCAGCGGACGGCGAGCAGGTGTTCGATCGCCAGCCGCTGCAGCTCGGCGAAGCCGTAACCCTTGGTCCGGGCGGCCTCGAGGTCGTAGTCCTCGAAACTGCCACGGTCGGACCTCAGCTGCTCGTGCGTCTCACCGTCGTTCAAGGTGGGACGGCTCAGCTCGGGCACCCCGGCGGCCTCCAGCGCCTCCTGCACCCTCGGATCCGCCCGGAATGCGCGCGACCGGTCGCGCAATGTCAGGTACAGCTCCATATTGGCCCGGGCGGACGCCCAGACGCCGTCCATGTTCTCGGTCCGCAGCGGTTTGTAGTCGAAGTGACGGTCGCCGTCGTAGGTGGGGCCACCGCCCGGCGCGCCGTTCTCCAGCAGATCCACTGTGGAGAACGCCTGGATGAGGTCGCCGTACCCGAAAACCATGTCCTGGTCGTACCGCGGCCCCTTCTGGCCGTTGAGGTCGATGTGGAACAACTTTCCCTCCCACAACGCCTGCGCGATACCGTGGGTGTAGTTCAACGACGCCATCTGCTCATGTCCGGTCTCCGGGTTGATCCCGACCATGTCCTTGTGCTCGAGCTGCTGGATGAACGCCAGAGCGTGCCCGATGGACGGAAGCAGGATGTCGCCGCGCGGTTCGTTCGGCTTCGGCTCGATCGCGAACCGCAAGCCGTAACCGTGGTCGATGGAATATTCCGCGAGCAGATCGATACCTTCGCGATAACGGTCCAGAGCCGCCCCTACGTCCTTGGCGAAGTCCACCTCCGAGCCTTCCCGGCCGCCCCAGAAAACGTAGATCTGCGCCCCGAGCTCGGCCGCCAGGTCCATGTTCTGCATGACCTTGCGCAGCGCATACCGCCGTACGGACCGATCGTTGCTGGTGAAGCCACCGTCCTTGAACACCGGGTCGCCGAACAGGTTGGTGGTGACCATCGGCACCTCGAGCCCGGTCTCGGCCAGGGCCGCCTTGAACTCGTCGATGATCCGCTGACGGTCACGGCTGCTGCTGCCGGGCGGGACCAGGTCGTCGTCGTGGAAGGTGATCCCGTAAGCGCCGAGTTCGGCCAGCTTGTGCACGGCCTCCACACCGGCCAGCACCGGCCGGGTGGCTTCGCCGAACAGGTCGCGGGCCTGCCAACCCACCGTCCAGAGCCCGAAGCTGAACTTGTCCTCGCGTGTCGGTTGCGGTGTCATGGATGTCCTCCCAGATGAGCGGTTCACCTGTCAACATGCCACCGCCACGACCCCTCAAACGGCCGAACGCCGGCAAACGCCCGGGACGGCGGTGGTTGTGGGCCGCGGGTAGGCTGCCGGGCATGGCGGAGCTGGACGAAGAAGCGATCGCGTTCGCCCACCGCATGTTCGATCTGGCCCGTACGGGCGGGACCGAGGAACTGGTCGGCAACGTCGCGGCGGGCCTGCGGGCCGACCTCACCAACGACAAGGGTGACACCTTGCTGATCCTCGCGTCGTATCACAACCATCCTGACACCGTGACCGCGCTGCTCGAACAGGGCGCCGACCCGGACCGGATCAACGACCGGGGCCAATCCGCACTGTCCGCCGCGGTCTTCCGGCAGAATCCGGTGACGGTCAAGGCCCTCCTCGACGCCGGGGCCGACCCGGACGGCGGTACCCCTTCCGCAGTCGCCACCGCGGAATTCTTCCAACTCCCCGAGATGGCCGCCCTGCTCGACAGCGGAAGCAGGAGTGTGGCCGGCGGTGACGATCGGTGACCTGCAGGCGGCGCCGGCCCCGGTGCCGGTCGGCGTGATCAGTGTCCACGGCCGGGCCGGCGGTGGGTGACGGATGCGTACGGCATCAAGAGCAGGCGAGTAGCCTCAGCAGACGTGACGATTCGTCTTGGTTACCAGATCCCCAACTTCACCTATCCCGGCATCCCGGTCGAGAGTCTCTTCGACACCGTGATCGCGCAGGCCCGCGAGGCGGAGGCCGGCGGATTCGACACCGTGCTGGTGATGGACCACTTCTATCAGCTGCCGGGCATCGGCACGCCGGACAACCCGATGCTGGAGGCCTACACGGCGCTCGGCGCGCTCGCCACGGCCACCTCGTCGGTGCAGCTTTCCACGCTGGTCACCGGAAACACGTACCGCAACCCGCCGATGCTGGCGAAGGCGGTCACGACGCTCGACGTGGTGTCCAAGGGTCGGGCGATCCTCGGCATCGGAGCGGGCTGGTTCGAGCTCGAACACCACAACTTCGGTTACGAATTCGGGACATTCACCGAACGTTTCGAGAAGCTCGAGGAATCGCTCACCATCATCGCCCCGATGCTCAAGGGCGAGAACCCGACGTTCAGCGGAAAGCATTACCACGTCGAGAACGCGATGAACAATCCGCGAGTCCGCCCCGACATTCCCATCATGCTCGGCGGCTCCGGCGAGAAGAAGACGTTCCGGCTGGCCGCCCTCTTCGCCGACCACATGAACATCATCTGCGACCCCGCCGACATCCCGCAGAAGGTGGCAGCCCTGCGTCAGCGGTGCGAGGAGGCCGGCCGCGATCCGGCGACACTGCCGACGAGCTATCTGGCGTCGATCTTCGTGGCCGAGGACGAGGCCGAGGCCAAAGAGATCAACGAGCGCATCCCCCAGGATCGGCGGGCGCGCGCTTTCGTCGGTCCGGCGGATCAGGTCGCCGAGCAGATCAAGACGACCATCCTCGACCAGGGGATCGACGGCATCTGCGTCAACATGATCGTCAACGGGCACGTGCCGGGGCGCGTCGCCCTTGCCGGCGAGGCCCTGCGCCCGCTGGTTTCCTGATTCAGCCTCCGGGGCGTCGATCCGCGACTCGCCACCGATCCCCGTCCACAAGCCGAGCGCGGCGCGCCGGCTAGGTCCAGGGGACACGGCTGTCCCCCGCCGTGCACGGCCGCGGCCCGGGCTTGCCGCCCGTTCTGCGGTGGTGTGCCCGGGCCGGCGCGACGCGCGCCTCGAACCTGTCCGGTCAGGAACGGTCGCCGGCAGCCTCGATGTCGATCGCGTCGACCCGGTCGGGGTAGAACGCGACGTGGCCCTTGATCTCGGCCACCGCCGGACGCGGATTCTGGTACTCCCACACCGCGTCGACGGCCTTGTCCCCGTCCACCGAGATGGAGTAGTAGCTCGCGTCGCCCTTGTAGGGACAGTACGTCTCGGTCGTGGTCCGCTCGAGCGCCGACCGGTCGACGTCGGTCAACGGCACGTACTGCACCGGCGGGTAGGTCGACTCCTGCAGGGTCAGCGCACTACGGGTGTCCGCGACGACCTTCCCGGCTACGGTGACGATCACCCGGTTACGGTTCGGCGTGATCGTGATCGGGTGGTCGGGACCCGGCTCGAGAACAGGCTTGTCGGCCATGACGCCTTCTCTCTGTGTGCGAATTTCTCGGTACGATCCGATGCTGCTGTCATTGCTACCGCCGGATCGGCACAACGACCAGCGCCGTGCGATCTGCATCACCACCAGTAGTTGTCCTGCGGTCGATAGGGCGCTTCCAGTTCGGCGATCTCATCGCCGGTGAGACCCAACTCCAGGGCGGCCACCGCGTCCCGGAGGTGGTTCGGCTTGGTGGCGCCCACGATCGGGCAGGAAACCACCGGCTTGGACAGCACCCAGGCCAGAGCCACCCGGGCCATCGGAACGCCGCGGGCCTGGGCGATCGTCTGAATGGCATCCACCACCGGCTTGTCGACGTCGCGGTCGAAGGCCCTGGCCACGCTGTCCGCCGAGGAACGAGCGGTCTGCACCCCCCAGGGCCGGGTCGCCCGGCCCTTCGCCAGTGGCGAGTACGGAGTCAGGCCGACCCCCTGGTCGGAACACATCGGAATCATGTCCCGCTCTTCCTCCCGCTTGAGCACGTTGTACTGGTCCTGCATCGCCGCGAACGGCGTCCACCCGTTGACCACGGCGGCGTGCTGCATCTTCGCGAACTGCCACGCCCCCATCGACGACGCACCGAGGTAACGCACCTTGCCGGCCCGTACGAGATCGTGCAGGGTCGCCATGGTCTCCTCGACGGGCGTCCCGGGGTCGAAGCGGTGGATGTAGTAGACATCGATGTAGTCGGTGCCCAGCCGCCGCAGGGAGGCGTCGGCCTGCTCGATGATCGCCTTGCGGGAGAGGCCGCTGCCGCCCGGGCCGTCGTGCATTTTTCCGCTGACCTTGGTGGCCAGTACGACGTCCTCGCGGCGGGAGAACCGGTTGACCGCCCGCCCGGTGAATTCCTCCGAGGTGCCGCCCTGGTAGACGTTGGCGGTGTCCCAGAAGGTGACGCCGACCTCGACGGCCTCCCGGAAGAACGGGGCCGCGGCGTCTTCGTCCAACGTCCACTGGTGCATGCCCGCGGCGGCGGTGCCGTAGCTCATGCAACCCAGCGCGATCCGGCTCACCCTCAGCCCGGTGCGACCCAGCCGCGTCCACTTCACCGCGAACCACGCTTCCTTCCATCGATTCCGGCGCACGCGCCGTCGGCCATGTCGCTCAGGCTCGCACGCGCGGACCGGGCACCGCCGTCATGGCGACGGTTGAGGCGCCGGCCCCTCTTCAGCGGTCCCGTGGTGTCTCCGCTCAGGGACGCAGCAGGGCCTTGATGGCGCGGCGTTCGTCCATCGCCCGATATCCCTCGGCGGCGTCGTCCAACGACAGCTCGAGATCGAAGACCTTGCCCGGGTCGATCTCGCGCTTGAGGATCAGATCGATCAGGTCGGGCAGGAACCGCCGCACCGGGGCGGGACCGCCGAGCAGGTGCACCTCGGCGTAGAACAGTTCCATCCCGGGCAGCTCGACGCCGTGCGTCACCCCGACGTACCCGACGTGGCCGCCGGGCCGCGTCGAACGGATGGCCTGCATCATCGACTCCTGGGTCCCGACCGCCTCGATCACCGAGTGCGCGCCGTACCCGCCGGTCATCTCCTTGATCTTGGCGACGCCGTCGTCGCCGCGCTCGGTCACGATGTCGGTGGCGCCGAACTCCAGGGCGAGCTTCTGCCGGGACGTGTGCCGGCTCATCGCGATGATCCGCTCAGCACCCAGCTGCTTGGCGGCCAGGACGGCGAGCAGGCCGACCGCCCCGTCACCGACGACCACCACCGTTTTGCCCGGGCCGGCCTCGGCCGCCACTGCCCCGAACCAGCCGGTGCCGAGGACATCCGACGCCGCCAGCAGCGACGGGATGAGGTCCTCGGACGGCAACGAGGGAGTCGCCACCAGGGTGCCGTCCGCGAGGGGTACGCGCAGATATTCGGCCTGGGCGCCGCCCGCGCCGACCGGCTCGACGTGGATGCAACGGCTCTGGTAGCCGGCCCGGCAGATCTCACACGTGTTGTCCGAAGCCATGAAGGAGCCCACCACGAACTGCCCCGGCCGGATCGTGGTGACCGCGCTGCCGACCTCTTCGACGACGCCGACGTACTCGTGACCCATCGGGGTGGCCCCGTCGACCGGCTGGATGCCGCGGTAGGGCCACAGGTCGGAGCCGCACACGCAGGCCGCCGACACCTGGATGACGGCGTCGGCCGGGTGCCGGACGGTGGGCTTGTCGCGCTGCTCGACGCGAACGTCGCCCGGGGCGTACATCACTGCCTGACGCATCTCAGTTCTCCTCAGAAGGGGCGCCGTGGGGTCTCGAAGTCCAGGAAAGCGGGCGGAGCGGGCCGGTGGGAGGGCTTGCTGAAACAGGTACTGACGGTGCCCCTCAGTCCCCGGCCGGAGGTCGTAGCGTGGGCTCGTGGACAACCGGGACGACATCCGCGAGTTCTTGACCTCACGCCGCGCCAAAATTACCCCCGAACAGGCCGGGCTGCCCGACTTCGGCGGCAGCCGCCGGGTCGCCGGGCTGCGCCGGGCCGAGGTCGCGATGCTGGCCGGAGTCAGCCCCGACTACTACATCCGCCTGGAGCGCGGCAACCTGTCCGGCGTCTCCGAGAGTGTCCTCGACGCCCTCTGCCGGGCCCTGCGCCTCGACGAGGCCGAGCGGTCCCACCTGTACGACCTGGCCCGCGCGGCCGGCTCCACCCCGCGCGCCCGCCGCCGCCCCGCCGGGCAGCACGTCCGGCCCGGAACCCGGCACCTGCTCGAGGCGATGACCGACGCGCCCGCGTTCGTCCGCAACGGCCGCCTGGACATCCTCGCCGCCAACCGGCTCGCCGAAACGCTGTACTCCCCCGCGTTCGACACCGCCGACCGGCCGGTCAACCTCGCCCGGTTCTGCTTCCTCGACCGCCGGGCCGAGGACTTCTATCCCGACTGGAACGACGCCGCGAACACCACCGTCGCGCTCCTGCGCACCGAAGCCGGCCGCGACCCGTACGACAAGGCGCTCAGCGAGCTGGTCGGCGCGCTCGCCACCCGCAGCGACGACTTCCGGGTCCGGTGGGCGGCCCACGACGTACGCTTGCACCACACCGGCGTCAAACGGTTCCAGCACCCGATCGCCGGGCGTCTCGAACTCGGTTTCGAAGCCATGCCGATGCCGGCCGACCCCGGGCTCACCCTCACCGCCTACAGCGCCGAACCGGGAACCCCCGCCGCCGACGCGTTACGCCTGCTGGCCAGCTGGGCCGCGCCCAGCGGCCGTCCGCAGCCGGCTCCCGGCACCGATCGGCGCTGACGGCGCGGACCGGGCATCGGCCTGACGGGCCAGGGCTACCGGGGCCGCAGTGATTCGACCGATGGTGCTTGCACCGCCCACCGCCAGGAACTACCGTCTCCACGGACTGGTTGCAAACCACAATCGGAAGGAGCCTGATGCTGAGGCCGGTGGCGGACGGTGTGCTGATTCACGAGAGCGAGTTCTGCCGGAGCAACGCAGTTGTCGTGCACGGCCGGGCCGGCGTGTTGCTCGTCGACCCCGGGGTGTACGGCCACGAGATGGCCTGCCTCGCGGACGACCTGTCCGAGTCCGGCCGGACCGTCGTGGCCGGCTTCTCGACGCATCCCCACTGGGACCATCTGCTCTGGCACACCAGGTTCGGCCCGGCGCCCCGGTACGGCACGGCCCGCTGCGCCGCCACCGCCCGGGATCGGCTGTCCGGCCCGGGCGCGAAGGCCCGCATCGCCCAGGCGATACCGCCGGACATCGCCGCGGAGGTGTCGCTGGACCTGCTGGGCGTCGTCACCGGTCTGCCCGCCGGCACTGCGCAGATTCCGTGGGACGGCCCTCGAGTCCGGATCGTCGAGCATCACGGGCACGCCCCGGGCCACGCGGCGCTGCTGATCGAGGAACGTGGGGTGCTCATCGCCGGCGACATGCTGTCCGACGTCCTGATCCCGATGCTCGACCTGAACGACACCGCCGACCCGATCGAGGACTACCTGGCCGCGCTGCGGGTGCTCGAGGGCGTCGCGGCTGAGGTCGACGTCGTCGTCCCCGGCCACGGCTCCGCCGGTGGAGCCGACCAGGTCCACGCACGGATCGACCAGGATCGGGCGTACGTGCAGGCCCTGCGGGACGCCTCCGCCGCCACCGATCCGCGGGTCGGCCCCTCGGCCGCGTACGGCCAGGACTGGCTGCCCGGCGTGCACACGCGGCAACGGCGGAGCCTCGCCCAACGGAGTGGGCCCGACGGACGACCGAGCGCACCACACTGACCAGCCGCAGTAATCCACCCCGGTCATCGGCCCGTCCGTGTTCGGTGACACAGATGTGTCCGGTGACACGGAAACTTCGGTGACACGGAAGCCCGGCCCGGCGTATCGCACCGCGTGATCGTTTGCGCCCGGTGGACCGTTTACCCGCGGTGTTCCCGGGAAACCGGCCCCCGCTGAGCCGCAGAGTGACAGGAACCGTCATGACGGTGCGCCGGGTGCCGGCGATCATCGTCGCGGGGGCGGGTCCGCGGCGGGATGACGGCGACCGTGCGGGACATGAGCCGGTCGAGAACGGAGACACAGACCCGATGACGATGACGAACACGGCGGTACGCTCCTCCGCCACGCGATTCACCGACGCGGACGCTGCCCTCCTGCGGCTGGGCGTCCTGTTGCGGGACGAGGGGTACACCTTCACCACCGTCACCCCGGCCACCCACGGGCGGGTCAACGGCCGTCCGGGGAACCGTCGCGCGCACAGTCTGGCGGGGGTGCTGGGGTGGAGCCGCCCGTTCGGGCCGGGGGTGCTGCCCGAGCCGGTCGTCGAGCTGCTCGACACCGCCGGCGTCCTGGTCCGGGACGGTGACGGCTGGCGCAGCCTGATCCGCGTCTCCTCCTACGACTCGGAGTTGTTCGTCCACTCGGCGTACCCGACGACCGCGCCGGACGCGGTCTTCTTCGGACCGGACACCTACCGGATGGCCGACGCTGCCGTGGCCCATGTCGGGGCGCGTGACCGGCCGGTGCGCCGGGTGGTGGACATCGGGTGCGGGACCGGAGCCGGGGCGATCGCCGTGGCCAAGCGGGCGCCGGAGGCCGAGGTACTGGCCGTCGACATCAACGACACCGCTCTGCGGTTCGCCCGGATCAACAGCGCGCTGGCCGGCACCGCCGGGGTCCGGCCCGGCCGAAGCGACCTGCTCGGCGGTGTCGACGGCGACTTCGACCTGATCATCTCCAACCCACCCTTCATGATCGATCCGGCCGGGCGGGCGTACCGGGACGGCGGAGGGACGCACGGGCACGACCTGTCGCTGGCGATCGTCGACGCGGCGGCCGAGCGGCTCCGGCCGGGAGGTTCGCTGGTGCTGTTCAGCGGAACCGGGATCGTCGACGGACGCGACGCGCTCCGCGAGGCCGCCCAGACCCGCCTCGACGGCACCGATCTCGACTGGACGTACCAGGAGGTGGATCCGGACGTGTACGGCGAGGAGCTGGACGGCCCGGCGTACGCGCACGCGGAGCGCATCGCCGTCGTGGTGCTCACCGCCAACCGTCCCGGCTGAGCCGGCGCCCCGATCGAATGGTGGACCTGATGCCCGCAACCGTCACCGGCCGCGCCCCCGCGATCGCCGCCGCCCGGTCCGTCGCGGCGACCGTGCCGACCCTGGGGGTGGAGGAGGAGTTCCTCCTGCTCGATCCGGCCACCGGTGAGAACGCGCCGGCCGCCGTGGCCGTGCTGTCCGGGTTACCGGCCGGCGTCGCCGGACAGAGCCGGCCGGAGTTCCGGCACAGCATGATCGAGATGGTCACGCCCGTGTGCGCCGGCCTCGCCGAGGTGCGACAGCAGCTCCGCGTCCTGCGCCGGGCCGCCGCGACGGCGGCCGCGGCGGCCGGCACCCGCCTGGTGGCCGTCGGCGCGACACCCATCGCCGAACGCCACCCGGCCGTCACCGACAACCCCCGGTTCCGGGCCATCGCCCGGCACTACGGCCCGATCGTGGCGGACCCGGCGGTGTGCGGGTGCCACGTGCATGTCGGTGTCCCAGATCGGGAGCTGGCCATCCAGGTGAGCAACCACCTCCGGACGTCACTGCCGGTCGTGCAGGCGCTCGCGGCCAACTCCCCGTTCTACGACGGCGTCGACTCCGGGCACGCCAGTTGGCGTTCGATGCAGCTGGAGCGGTGGCCCAGCCTCGGACCGGCCCCCGCGTTCGCGTCGGCGGAGGAATACGACGAGACCGTACGCCTGATGGTCGACTCGGGCAGCATGCTCGATGCGTCGATGGTCCTGTGGTACGCCCGGCCGTCGGTCGCCTACCCCACCGTCGAGATCAGGGTCGCCGACGTCTGCCCGACCGTGGCCGACACGGTCCTGCTGGCCGGCCTGATCCGCGCTCTCGTCGCCACCGCCATCGATGACATCGCCGCCGGTCTGACCGCCCCGGTGCTCCCGGACGGCCTGCTGCGGGCCGCACACTGGAACGCCGCACACGACGGACTCGGTGGCACGCTGCTCGACCTGCGCCAGGGCCGCGTACGGCCGGCCTGGGCTCTGGTCGACGATCTGGTCGCCGCGCTGCGGCCGGCGCTGCGGCGGCACGGGGACCTGGCCCTCGTCGAAGAGGGGCTGGCCCGGCTCCGCACCGACGGCACGGGCGCGGACCGCCAACGAAGGGTCCTGGACCGTACGGGCGACCTGCGCGCCGTCCTGTCGGAGCTCGGCGACTGGACCGTGGCGGACTGACGCAGCGAACCACGGACGGGCGGCGGGCGGGAGCGGCAGCCACAGACGCGCCGGCCGTCCGTTCGTCATGCCGCGGGGATCGGCCGGCCGGGGCGGCCCGATGGCAGCCGGCGAGGGCTGAAGGTAGGGACGGCCGTTGCGGGGTATGCGCCGTTCCTCAGCGCGACCCGGAGGTGGCCGATGCGCGAGACGACGTGCGTTCACGGTGTGCGCGTCGCTGACGTCAAGCCCCGAGGAGAAATCCCCATGAGCGACCCGGAACTCCTGAACGCCACGGACGCCTTCCGGCAACTCGGCCGGCTCAAGGTGGGCGAGAGAGATGTCAACGGGGTCTTGGACCATGTGGCCGACCTGGCTCGCCGCACCATCCCGGGCGCCGCCGAGGTCTCGGTGACGCTTGTCCGGGGCAAGGACGCCTACACCGCCGCCTACACCGGAGAGCTCGCCCTGAAACTGGACAACTGGCAGTACGGCCAAGGACACGGGCCTTGCCTGGACGCGTCGGCGTCAGCCGTCACCCTGTCGCTGCCCGACATGGCGAAGGAGGACCGGTGGCCACGATGGGCCGCCGCGGCCGATCAGTCCGGGGTCCACAGTTCGCTGTCGATCGGGCTCCCGGTGCACGAGGAGGTGACGGGCGCGCTCAACGTCTACGCCACTGAACCGGAAGCCTTCGAGCACGACGCCATCGTTCTCGGCGAGGCGTTCGCCGCGTACGCCGCCGTCGCGATCGCCAACGCGTACGTGTACGACGTCCAGGTCAGTCTGGCCCAGAACCTGCAGGCCGCGATGCAGAGCCGCGCCGTCATCGAGGAGGCCAAGGGCATCATCATGGGTAGCCGGCGCTGCACCGCGGACGAGGCGTTCGCCATTCTCAGCCGGATCTCGCAGGACACCAACCGCAAGCTCCGCGACGTGGCCGCCGCCCTGGTCGCGACCACGGTGTCGGACGGGCAAGCGTGACCGTGATGCCGCGGCCGGAACCGGATGCCGGTCGGCGCCGGACAGCTCAATCCGCCGGCCCGGTCGGCAGGACCGCCCCGTACAGATGCCGGTAGCCCAGCTCGCCGAAGTCCCGGCGGGCCAGGTCCCGGGCCGGGACCCGGATGATCTCCCCGGCCGTCGGTTCGGAGAAGGTCGCACCGGCGGCGTCGTGCCGAAGCAGCAGGACCAGCACCGGATGTCCCAGGTCGGCCGCCGCCAGCGCCGGCCTGACCCGCAGGTAGCGGGGCTCAGTCTCCGGGAGCCGGTTCCGGCCGGCGCTCGCCCGGGCCTCGTCCGAGCGCCGACCAGATCTCGGTGACGGTGTGATAGACAACGCCGTCGGGCAGCCGGTTGAGGTCGTCGAGGACGTCGTCCGGCGCGGCGAGCACCTCCGCGCTGCGGATCAGCGCCTCGCGGTCGCCCGGCATTGCCGACAGACCGATGTAGGTTCCGAAGCGGCTGAGGTCGTTGGCCGACCCTTCGTTGATGATCCGCGTCGGTTCCGGCTGGTCCTCCCCGGCGGGCTCGGCCATCTTCCACTCCTCGGCCCGGGATTCGGTGATGCCCTGGACGGCGCCGAGAACCTCTTGACTCATCTGCTCGTCGACGCGAGGACTGTGCTTGCTGTTACCTCGTTCCATGGCGCGAAGGCATGCCCTCGCTGAACTCCGATAAACCGGCGGACCCGTCAATTCAACTCCAGCACGACCTTGATGTCGTCCGGCTGAGCGGGCAGCGCCTCGGCGAAACGTTCCAGCGGCACCCGCCGGGTGATCAGCCGTCCGAGCCAGTCGAGGTCCGCCTTCGCCAAGGCCGCCGCCGCAGCCGCGTAGTGGCTGAGGTTCGCGTTGACGCTGCCGATCACGACGTCGTTCTCCAGGACGATGTCCCGGTTCGCCGCGCCCAGGTCGACCGAGATCTTGTGGCCGATCGACGAGACGCCGGTCAGACACACGATGCCGTACGCAGCGGTGTTGGCCATCGCGTCGAACACGACGCCGGGCACACCGGTCGCCTCGATGACGATGTCCGGCTTGGCCCGGGCGGTGACGTCGGCGATGCCCGCCGAGTGGTATTGCGCACCGAGTGCCCGGACCACGGCCGGTTTCGGTCCTTCGGTCGCCACGTCCAGCACGTGCACCTCCAGACCGCGCTGCACGCCGAGCAGCGCCGCCAGCAGCCCGATCGGCCCGGCGCCGGTGACCAGGACCCGCTTCGGCTCGAACCAGGATCGGGCGCCGACCTTCTCCACCTGCTCCCACGCCTTGGCGACGACGGTCGTGGGTTCCATCAGCACGCCGACGTGTTCCAGCCGCGGATCGAGCTTGACCGCGTACCCGGTCTCGACGGTCCAGATCTGGCTGCCGTATCCGTCGATCTGCTTGATGCCACGTTCGGTGTACTCGCCGTTGCGGCACATGTCGAACTCGCCGTGAGCGCAAGCGCCGCAGGGCACCGGATCGGGCCGGCGGACGACGCCGACGACCAGGTCGCCCGGGGCGAAGCTCGAGTCCGGTGGCGCCGCGCGCACCCGGCCGAGCGACTCGTGGCCCAGAACGAGCCGATCCCGGCCGGGCGGTGGCCACCCGTACTCCCCGGCGATGATCTCCCGGTCGGTGCCGCAGATGCCCAGGGCCAGGCCCTCGACCACCATCTCGCCCGCCGCGGGCTCCGGGTCGGGCACCTCCTGAACCTCGGCGGAGTTCGCCTTCAACGGCTCGACGGTCAACGCCCGCATCACACGCTCCTCGCCCGGGTCATCGGCACCCGGTCCGGTTTCGCCGGATCTTTACCCCCACCCTGGCCGGTTCATACGTCGGCGGGCGTGTGCGACACGAGCCTTGGCTACCCAGCGATGGGCCGAGGCGCGATGTCGGCCCGTCCCGCCGCTGCCGGCCCCCGCCACCGGGCTGGCCCCTCGAACGCGGGGATTCTCCCGGCTCAACCGGGGTAGGCAGGAGTTTCGCGAGGGAGGCTGACATGTCGATCGAGCACACCGGCGGCGGCTTGGCTGCCGGCCTGATCCAGCTCGCCGAGACCCCGGACGATGCGCCCGACATCGAGCCGTTGCTGCGGCAGATCACCCAGTTCGCCGTCGACCGGATCGTCGCGGTCAGCTATGCGTCGATCACCGGGCTGCGCGGCGAGGAGTACACCTTGGTCGCCGCCAGCAGCGACCTGATCCGGGCGGTCGACGACGCCCAGTTCGATCAGGGCGGACCATGCGTGCAGGCGCTGCGGGACCAGGCCCCGGTCGACGCGCCCGACCGCAAGGCGATGATCGACTGGCCGCGGTTCGCCGCCGAAGCCGACCGGCTCGGACTGACCGCCGCCGTGTCCGTGCCGTTGTACACCGGCAGCGGGGCCGCCGCCGCGGTGCTGAATCTGTACGGCCGCGACGACGTGGCGATGGCTCCGCTGGTCGCCGGCATCTGGCGCGTCTACGACCCGGAGCGCCCCCTGCCGTACATGCTCGAACCTCCGGTGCCGGAGCCCGGAGCGCAGGACCTGCTCGCCGGCTTCGCCGGGGCGGTTGCCGTCCGCGCCGTCATCCAGGAGGCCCTCCGCCGCATCATGGATCACCACGAATGCACCGCGGGTGAGGCGTACCAGCGGCTGTGCGCCGACGCCGCCCGTACCGGCATCACGCTGCGCAGCGCCGCCGAGGCGGTCAACGGCGGAGCGGCGTGACGATCAGCCGGCGACGGCGCGGTGCGGGAAACGGCCGTCACCCGGCGGAGTGCCGGTTAACCGTGGTCGGTGCGGGTAGGCAGCGGCCCATGAGCGATCGAAATTGGGGCGCGGACACCGACGACCCTCTCGACGAGGGCAGCGAGCCGACCACGGTGTCGGACAGCAGCGTCGCGGAACAGCGGGCGGCGGCCGATCCCAGCGCCGCCGACGGCACCGACGTCCGCGGCAAGGACGGCCCCTTGGCGTACGACCCGGACCAGGAACACCAGCCAGGACCCGGGGAACAGGGTGGCCAGCCGAACCTGACCCCCGATCCGGCCGTGTCCGGACGCCGCAGCAACTTCGGTCAGGGCTCGACCGACGACAGCCCGGGCACGCCGTCCGGTCTGTAGTTCGTGACGACCGGTCTGTAGTTCGTGATGGCCGGTCTGTAGTTCGTGATGGCCGGGCTTCGCCGCTCCCGCGCCTCGTGAGTGCGAGCCAGGACCGCCGGCCGGTACGATCATTCCCCTGTCCTCGATGGGCGCGGCGTGCGCCTGAGTCACCCGGCCCGGCACCACCGGGGTGGCAACGCCGGCACCGTCGTGCCGCCGACTCCTATGGTGTCGGGTGCTCACATGATTCCGAAAGAACCCTTGACGCGTCTTGTATACCCGGTATTATTCTCGGCATGTCAGTACGGGAGGTGGTCCGGTGAGCGTCCGGCACGCGTTGCTGGCTCTCCTCGCCGAGGGCCCGAAATACGGTCTTCAGCTCCGCGAGGAGTTCGAGGCGGGCACCGGTGAGGTGTGGCCGCTGAACGTCGGCCAGGTGTATACGACGTTGCAGCGCCTCGAGCGCGACGGCTTCGTCGAGTCGGAGGACAACGCCGACCCGGGCCCGCAGAAGGGCTTCCGCATCACCGCGGACGGCACCCGCGAACTCGGCGCGTGGCTGCGCACTCCCCCCGACCTGACGTCGCCACCGCGCGACGAACTGGTGATCAAGATCCTCGTGGGTATGCGAGTGCCCGGCGTCGACGTGCACGATGTCATCCAGGTGCACCGGCGCTACGTCGTGGAGCTGATGCAGCAGTGGACGCGGCTGAAGGAGAGCGAGGCCGAGCATGACCTCAACCTCGCCCTCGTGGTCGACGCCGAACTCTTCCGGCTGGATTCGGTGGCGCGCTGGCTCGACGCCGCCGACGGCCGCATCCGACGGGCCGCGGTTTCACCGCCGGTGCCGGTCGAAGACACCGGGCCGCGACTGCGGCGAGGGATCGGGGCGCGGCGATGAGTCTGCTCGAGCTCCGCGACATCACCCGGACGTACGGCGCGGGCAGCACGGAGGTCCGGGCGCTGGACGGCGTCGATCTCACCGTCGAGCCCGGCATGATGGTCGCGGTCATGGGTCCGAGCGGTTCCGGCAAGAGCAGCCTGCTCACCATCGCCGGTGGACTCGAGCGGCCGACATCCGGCACGGTCCGGGTCGACGGCGAGGATCTGGCCGGGATGTCGCGGCCGGCGCTGGCCCGATTGCGGCGCCGGACGGTCGGCTACGTGTTCCAGGACTACAACCTGCTCCCCGGGCTCACCGCGGCGGAGAACGTCGCACTGCCACTGGAGCTTGACGGCGTCCCGGCGAAGGCGGCCCGCAGTGCCGCCCTCAGCGCCCTCGGGGACCTCGGTCTGGCCGACCGGGCCGGCCAATTCCGCGATGAGCTCTCCGGCGGCGAGCGGCAACGCGTCGCCATCGCGCGGGCGGTGGTCGGCGAGCGGCGCCTCCTGCTGGCTGACGAACCGTCCGGCGCGCTCGACTCGGTCAACGGCGAAGCGGTCATGCGCCTGTTGCTGGCCGCCTGCCGGCGTGGTGTGGGCGCGGTGGTGGTGACGCACGACGCGCAGCTGGCGTCCTGGGCCGACCGCATCATGTTCCTCCGCGACGGCCGCGTGGCCGACCGCACCGGACCCCCACCCGGGCCCGACTCGTTGCTCACGGGCGAGCCGGCCCGATGACCACCGCGACGGTGGAGCGCCCGGCTGAGCCGGTGGGCACCGCGGCGCCGGGCCCGCGCGCCGCGCCATCATCCGCTGGGCCTGGCGGTTGTTCCGCCGGGAGTGGCGGCAGCAAGTGCTGATCCTGTCACTCCTGACCGCGGCGGTCACGGCGACCGTGCTGGGCGCTGCGGTCGGGGTCAACCTTCCGCCTCCCAGTCACGCCGGGTTCGGCACCGCCGATCATCTCGTCGTGCTGCCGCCGTCCGGCCGTGCGGCGGCTGACGTGGCGGCCTTACGGCTGCGGTTCGGGGCGGTCGACGTCATCACCAACCGTCCACTGACGACCGGGACGGTCCAGGGTGCGCAGCTGCGCGTCCAGGATCCCCCGAGGCCCGTACGGGCGGCCGATGCTCGGGCTGGTCTCGGGGCGGTATCCGACCGCCGGCGACGAAGTCGCGATGACCCGGGATCTGGCCGCGACCTTCGGGGTGCACGTCGGCAGCAGTTGGACCGACGACGGGCGGCCCTACCGAGTGGTCGGTCTGGTCGAGAACCCGCAGAACCTGCTGGACCAGTTCGCTCTGGTCCAGCCGGGCGCGACCATCCCCGCCGGAGCGTCGACCGCGCTGTTCCGCGCCGACGTCCGCCCAACTGCAGGGATTCACGCGGCCCGGCGTGCGCGTGCAGACCCAGGCCAGTCCCAGCGGGCTGTCCCCGGCGGTGGTGGTCCTGCTCATCGCCGTGGTCGGCCTGATCTTCGTCGGGCTGATCGCCGTGGCCGGCTTCGCCGCGCTGGCCCAGCGCCGATTGCGGTCCCTGGGCGTGTTGTCCTCCCTCGGCGCGACGGACCGGCACGTGCGGCTGGTGATGGTGGTCAACGGCATGGCCGTCGGCATCGTGGCGGCGGTGGCCGGCGCCGTGATCGGTCTGGCCGGCTGGATCGCGTACGTTCCGTCCCTGCAGACCTCCACCCACCACCGGTTCGCCTGGACGGCGATTCCCTGGTGGCTGGTGGGCACCACGATGGTTCTGGCCGTAGTCACCGCGGCGCTGGCCGCCCGCCGCCCGGCCCGGCTGGTCACGCGCATGCCGGTCGTCGCGGCGTTGTCCGGCCGCCCGGCCGATCCGCGCCCGACCCACCGCTCGATGATCCCCGGCGCGGTGACCCTGGCCGCCGGGCTGGTGCTGATCGCGTTCTCCGGCGGCTGGCGCTCGATCGACAGCCACGACTCGTTGTTCAAGTTCGGCGGCCTGCTCGCCACCGCGGCCGGTCTGCTGCTCATCGCACCGTCGGGCATCACGGTGCTCGGTCACGTCGCCCCGCACGCGCCGGTCGGCCTGCGGATCGCCCTGCGCGACATCGGCCGTTACCATGCCCGATCAGGACCGGCGCTGGCCGCGATCAGCTTCGCGATCTTCATCGCCATGCTGGTCGGGCTGCTGGCCACCGGCCGGTACGCCGATCCCCTGGACTACTTCGGACCAAACCTGCCGGCCAACCAGATGGTCGTCTACCCACCCGGTGCCAGTCCGGGCGCCAAAGAGGGGCCACCGGCGGTGGATCCGGTGGACGAGCAGTCGACGGTCGACTCGATCGCCGGCGGCCTCGGCAGCCGGGACGTGTTGCCCCTCACGACGACCGACGCCTCCCTCGTGAACGTCACCAAGATCGGTTTCCTGAGCTTCCCGGGTGCGATCTTCGTGGCCACGCCGGCGCTCCTCGCCCGGTACCACATCGACCCGGCCTCGATCGATCCGACGGCCCTGCTGCTCACCGCCCGCCCCGGCCTCGACAAGGCACCGGCGTTGCAGTTGCGCTCGGCGATGTCGCCGGACGACTTCGGCTGCCGACCGGCCACCTGCGTGGCGAATCCCCGCATCCAGGAGACCACGCTGCTCCCGAAGGACGCGTCCGGCCCGAACCTGGTGCTGACGCCGTACGCGCTTCAGCGCTTCCACCTCACGCCATCCCCGGCCGGATGGCTGATCCAGACCTCCACGGCGCTGACCGCCAGCCAGATCAACACCGCGCGGCAGGCGGCGGTGGGAGCCGGGATGACGATCGAGACCAAGAGTCAGGCGCCGTCGCTGAACCAGGTCCGTAACGACGCCACCGCGTTCGGGGTGGCGCTGGCTCTCGCCATCCTGGCGATGACGGTCGGCCTCATCCGGAGCGAGGCGGGCGCCGATCTGCGGACGCTCGCGGCGAATGGCGCAGCCGGACGGACCCGTCGCGCGATCACGGCCGGGACGGCGGGCGCGTTGGGTTTCACCGGGGCATTGCTGGGAACCGTGATCGCATACGTGCTCACGATCGCGCTCTTCCGCAGCGAACTCAGCGAGCGCCTGCTGCCGGTGCCGTATCTCGACATCGCCATCGTGGTCCTCGGCCTGCCGCTGGTCGCCACCGTGGGGAGCTGGGTGCTGGCCGGGCGCGAACCGCGGCTGACCGCCCGCCAAGCCATCGAGTGACTCGACGCCGCAGGCCCGCGGCACACAGCCAAAGCCACTTAACCTACACGATGTAGGTTCGGAGAATGACGTTCCTCAACCCGCAGTGGCTGATCAGCACCTTCGGCCTGATCGGCGTGCTGGCCCTGGTGTTTGCCGAGTCCGGGTTGCTCATCGGGTTCTTCCTGCCCGGCGACTCGCTGCTGTTCACCACCGGGCTGCTGATCGCCCAGGGCACGTACCTGCACGTCCCACTGTGGCTGGCCTGCCCGCTCATCGCCATCGCCGCTGTGGCCGGCGACCAGGTCGGCTATCTGTTCGGCCGCCGCTTCGGGCCGGCGCTGTTCCGCCGCCCCGACTCGCGACTGTTCAAACAACAGAACCTGACCCGGGCCGCGGGCTTCTTCCAGCGATACGGCGCTCGGTCCATCGTGCTGGCGCGTTTCGTGCCCGTGGTGCGCACCTTCACCCCGATCGTGGCCGGTGCGAGCCGGATGCACTACCGGACCTTCATCCTGTTCAACCTGATCGGCGGGATCCTCTGGAGCTGCAGCGTCACCATCCTCGGATACTTCCTGGGCCAGATCGCGTTCGTCCGGTCGAACATCGAACTGATCCTGGTCGGCATCGTGCTCATCTCGGTGGTGCCCATCGGCATCGAATTCCTGCGCAGCCGGCGGCGCTCGCCGGACCCCGCCTCCTGAGCGGCGGTTACAGCCAGGCGCGGGCCAACTGGACGAACTCTGCCGTGGCCACCGCCGACGCGACGACGATCCCGGCCGCGACCATGGCCGGCCCGACCAAACGTCGCCGCAGCGGTACGGGATCCGGATGCCGCAACGCCCGGACGCGGCGGACCGCCGTCCCACCGCCGATGGCGAGTGCCGCCGGGCCGGGCGGAACCGCCGCCAGGGCCGCCCGCGCGACCGCCCGCGCGGTGAGGTCGCGATCACCCACCACCGCGGCCGCATCCTCATCGGCCTGCCGTTCGACCAGGAACTCGACGGTGTCGCGCACCGGGATCAGCAGCGGATTCAGCGCCGCGGCGGCGGCGGCCAGGATGGTCAGCCCGTGGTGCCGCCGATCCAGGTGCGCCCGCTCGTGCGCGAACATCACCCGGCGCTCGTCGGCGTCCAGCAGGCCGAGCATCCCCGCCGTCACCAGGACGTGCCCCGGGCGCCCGGGCAGGGCCACCGCCAGCGGCGCGGCCCAGTCGGCCACCACCAGACCGTCGCTCGGGTGCCCGGCCCGCTGCAGTCGGCGTACGGTGCCGTACCGGCGGTGCAGGTCACGCAGCAATCGCACCCCGCCGGCCACGAGCAGCAGCCCGGCGAACAGCGCCACCGGCCCGGGGACGGGCTCCGGCAGATTGATGCGCGGATTGTTGTCGAGTGCGGACAGCGGCGGTACGTCGTCCAGCACGGTGGCGACCAGCAGGAGGAGCGACCAGGTGGACGCCACCGCCGCAACCACCGCCGCCCCCACGAGCGTGCGGGCCATGGCTCCCGGCGCGCAACGGGCGGACAGCCACCGCACCCCGAACGCGAGTGGCAGCGCGAGCAGCAACGGCACATACACGGCGACGGTCATGCCGGGTCGTCCCCGTCCAGCAGCCGCCGCAGGGTGGCCGCATCCGAATCGTCCAGACCGGCGGCGAACTGCTGCAGCACGGCCTGCCGATCGGTCCGGCCGCTGAGCACGGACCGCATGGTCTCCGCCGCCGCGACGGCCGCCTCCTGAGCCGGCCAGTAGGTGTGCCCCCGTCCGGCCCGGCGCCGCTGCACCAGCCCCTTCTGGTGCAGCCGGATCAGAATCGTCTGGACGGTGTTGTACGCGAGGTCGCCGCCGAGCGCGGCCTGCACCTCGGTCGCCGTCATCTCGTCGCGTCGCTGCCACAGCACGCCCATGACCTCGGCCTCCAGCGAGCCCGGGGCGCGGCGTCCGTCCTTCGTCGTCATCGCAGGTGCCTACAAAGTGTAGGAGTACGGTCGAGTGGTGATGCCCCGCCAACGGGAGAAGCAGTCGGCGCCGATTGCGGTGATCGGCTGCGCATGCGCGGCATTCATCCTGCTCACCATACTTGTCACGACCCACGCCGGCACGTTGCTACGGGTTGATGCCACGGTCAGTTCGGGCGCCTGGCATTTTGCGGTCGCACATCCGGTCTGGCTGGACGTCATGCGGACGTTCACGACCACGGGAAGCACCCTCGTCCTCTGGCCCGCGACGGCGATCCTCTGCGGCGTGCTGCTGGCGCGCCGACAGCCGCGACAAGCCGCGTTCGTGGCCGCCGGCATGGTGGTGACGCAGACCGTCCGCCTGATCCTCGTCACGCTCATCGCCCGGCCGCGCCCGGCCGACCGGTTGGCCGTCGCCCGCGGCTGGTCGTTTCCCTCCGGCCACACCACGGCCTCCGCCACCTTCGCGTTGATCCTGGCGCTCACCTGCCGCCGGCTGTGGATCTCCGTCGTGGCCGCGGCCTGGGCGGCGACGGTCGGCCTGAGCCGGGTCGCCCTGGTCGTGCACTGGCCGAGCGACGTGCTCGGCGGATGGCTGCTGGCGCTGACCCTGGTACCCACCATCCACGCTGTCGTCCTCGCGCGGTGGCGTCCGCGGTGAGCCAGGGCTCCATCGTCGTCGGACCGGTCTTCGGCATCGTTCTGGCCGCGCTCACCGTGGCCGCGATCGGCGCCACCGCGATCGGCCGGCTCGGAGTGTCCCGGGGCGTGCTCACCGCCTCGCTGCGGGCCGTCCTGCAACTCGGCGTGGTGGCGCTGCTGATCACCGCCGTCCTCCGCTCGTGGTGGCTCACCAGCGGGTTCATCGCGCTCATGCTGATCGTGGCCGCGGCCACCTCGGCCCGGCGGGTCAGCACGCTGCGGAGAGGCTGGCCGGTGGTGATGCCGATCGCCGCGGGCGCACTGCCCATCGGCACGGCGATCGTCGCCGCCGGCACCACCCCGCTGAAAACCGTCGCCGTCCTGCCGATCGCCGGCATCCTGATCGGCGGCGCGATGACGGCCACGTCGCTGGCCGGGCGCCGCTCGCTGGACGAGCTCCGCGACCGGCGCGGCGAGTACGAGGCGGCGCTGGCCCTCGGTTTCGTTTCCCGCGATGCGGTCCTCGTGGTGTGCCGTCCGGCGGCCGGCACCGCCCTGATGCCCGCCCTCGATCAGACCCGTACGGTCGGGCTGGTCACGTTGCCCGGCGCGTTCGTCGGCGTCCTGCTCGGCGGCGGCTCAGCCGTGCAGGCCGGCGCGACCCAGCTGCTGGTGCTCATCGCGCTGCTGGCCGTCGAGGGCATCGCCGTCACGGTCACCCTGGAACTGGTTGCCCGGCGGGTGCTGCGGCGGCCGCTGGAGAACCGGTGACTCTCCGGCGGCTAACCGTCGCGTCCCGGGAGGTCGGGTACTCGGGGGCTGACCCGGGCTCGTGAACTGTAGAGCAGGACCAGGATCAGCAGCGCCATGGCCTGACTGATCGCCACCGCGATGATCAGTGCGGTCCGGGACTGCTGGTAGAGCGCCCCGGCCGCGAAGCCGCCGACGAGGGCGCCGGCACCCTGGGCCGCGGCGAACAGGCCGTACGCCGTGGCGTGCCGGTGGCTCGCGACGAGGTCGGCGACCAGCGCCTTGACCGTGGAGTCCTGGACCCCGGTGGCCGAACCCCAGAGCAGGATGCCGAGCACGACCGCGACCAGGCCGGCTCGGAAGGTCAGCAGCGGAACCGCGGCGACCATGACCGGCAATGCGAGCAGCACCCACGGCCCGGACCGGTCGTACAGGAAACCGGTGCACAGCGCGGCGACCGCGGCCGCGGCCATCGCGGCGGCGTAGAGCAGCGGCACCGCGGCGACGCCGACCACGTGGTCGCGGACCAGGTGATAGCCGATCAGACCGTACGTGACCAGCCCGGCCGTACACAGGGAGGCGGCCGCCGCGAACCACCAGAACCGGGCCGGCAGCGGGCCGTGGGTGGCCTCCGCGGCCCGCGCCCCGGATCCCGCCATGGGCGCGGATGAGGACCGCACGACAAGCAGGATCACGAGAGAAGCGGCGCCGGGCACAGCCAGGACGGCCAGAGCCGGCCAGACCCGTCCGGCGGCGAACGCGACGATCGCGGCCACCAGCAACGGTCCGGCGAAGGCGCCGACCTGGTCCAAGGCTTTGTGCACGCCCAGCCCGCGGCCCATGCCGACCTGACCGGCGGCCTCCGCCAGCAACGCCGACTTGGCCGGGCTGCGGATCGCCTTGCCGAGCCGTTCGGCGACGATCAGGCCGGCGGCGACGGTAAGGCCGGCCGCGCCCAGGGCGGGCGCGACCGCGAGCAGCGGCACGCACACGGCGGTGAGCGCGTAGCCGGAGAAGGTCAGCGTCCAGTACCGGCGGGAGCGGTCGGCGAACGGCCCCGACACCAGCCGCAGCAGCAACGCGGTGGCCTCACCGGCGCCGGTCACCAGCCCCACGGTCGTGGCCGAGGCGCCCAGCGCAGCCAGCAACGGCCCGTACACCGAGCGAGCACCCTCGTACACCATGTCCCCGGCCAGACTGACCAGGCCGAATCCGACCACGGTGCGCCACGGCGACCAACCCTGGGCCGCCCGCGGTTCGTCCAGTTGTCGCCGTGGCATCGTCCCCCTCGCCCCAGCACATTCCACACCGGCACCGAGCGCGCTGCTCGTCGGCACGCCGGGGAAGAGGGCTGGGATCGTTCCGCGGGCCCGGCGGAGCGCCGGACCCGCGGACCTCGGTCAGCGGCGGCGCAGAGCGGCCAGGTCGAACGACCAGATGCCCCGCCCGTGGGTGGCGGCGTACAGGACCCGACCGGTCGGGTCCATCTTGAGCTGCATCGTGGTCGTGGTCGGGAGGTTGCGTCCGAGCACCGACCAGTTGGCGCCGCGACCCCGGTAGAAGATCCCGGTGTCGGTGCCCAGCGCCAGTCCCCCACCGGCGATCATCTTGACCGTGTTGGCCGGCACGTCCGGCAGGTTGCCGGAGATGTCGGTCCAGTGCGCACCGGCGTCATAACTCTCGAAGACGTGGCCGATTCCCGCGCCCGGCCCTTCGGTCCACTTGCGGGAGAAGCCGTTGATCGCCACGACGACGTGCTGGGGGTTGGCCTGGTCGACGTCGAAGCCGGACACGTACCGGTTGGGCAACAGGCCGTCGGCCGGCAGGATGAGGTCGTGCCAGCCCGTCCCGTCGGTGTTGCCGACCGCGATGCCGCGGCTGAAACCCTGGTTGTTGCAGGGCCCGCACCATCCCGCGTAGACCAGACCACCGACGGTCGCCACCGCCGTGGCAACACGACCGACACCGAGATCGTGCAGGCTGGTCCACTCCGCCCCGGACTGGATGGCGAAGCCACTGCGCTGCACCCAGATGTGCTGGCCCCCGGCGATCCACACCCGCGGATCGCGGGGGTCCATGGTGATCGGCGCGACGAACCGGGCAGCACTGGTGACGGTGTCCGGCGGGGCGACCTCGCGGCTGGTGGCCAGCGCCGGGTCGTCGACCCACGCTCCGTTGTTGACGGCGCAGTTGTTCGTCACCCAGATGGCCAGATAGACGTACTCCTGGGCGATGTTGCATCCCTGCTGCGGATCCACCAGGGTGTCCGTGCCGTCGCCACCGAAGTTCGAGCCCATCACGTGATCGCCCGGGCGCAGGATCGACTGGCCGTTGTCCTGCAGACCACCGGTGACATCGACGCCTCCGCGGTCGGCGCCGACACCGACGGAGTAGTACTGCAGCACGTCCATGGTGCCGTCGTTGAGGGAACGCCAGTCGGTGGCGTGACCGAGCGCGTCCAGCGAGCCGCGGACCGGGCGCCGGTACGCTCCGCCGTCGTCGCCGACCACCACGTACGACTGGCCGTGGAACCGGCCGACCGCGACCGAATGCTGGTCGGCGTGCGTCGTCTGGTGGCAGTCACCGGTCTGCTTGGACGGGTCGATGCTCCAGCAGGAGAACGCGAAGTTCCAGTACGGCCCGGGCGTCGTCCAGGTGGACGCGGCGTCGTACGACTCGAAGACCTCCTCCAGCCCGGCCCACACGTGGTCGGGATCTGACGGGTCGACCTGCAGGAACTGGTTGTACCAGCCCTGGATGCCGGGCATGTAGCCCGGATCGGTCAGCGCCGAGCCGGACGCCGCCAGTTCGTGGTAGTCGGCACCCAGCGTCCACGGGCCGAACGGCGAGCCGGAGCGGGACACGTAGATTCCCTGCAACGCACTGTCCGGATTGGTGTTGAGCTGGGTCGGTGACTGCTCGATGGCGTAGTACCGGGACCCGTCGGCGGACGACGCGAACGTCACCAAACCGACGTTGGCCGCGTCGGACGCGATGTCCCCGGCCAGCGTGACTCGCTGCCAGGCACCGCCGGACCGGACGTAGAACCCGTTGTAGGTGTCCCCGCCGCGCCAGCCGGCCGCGATGATCACCCGGCTCGGGTCCGTCGGGTCGGCGGCGAAGTCGTTGATGATGTTCTTGTACGGCGCGTTCGCGTCCGCCTGCAGAGCCCCGCCCGGCAGATAATCCGGGTTGGGCGCGAACTGAAGCTTCCACGGTCCGGACAGGGTGGTCAGCGAGTGCGAGTAGGCACCCCGGTTGGTCGCCGCCCACACGGTGTCCCCGATGAACCGCACCTTGCGGATGATCGTGCTCTCCAACTCGGTGCCGCCGACTCGATCCGACGGCCGGAACGCCCCGTGCCGGGGGTCGCGGAGCACGTACACGCCGGTGCCGACGAACGAGGTCGCGCTGGTGTTCGCCTCCCCGGTCGCCCACCACAGCCGGCCGAACCGGTCCAGGCGGAGGTCTCCGGTGGACGGCGAGGACACCCGTTCCGCGATCGGCTGCCAATGCCCGCCACCGGTCACGGACCGCCAGACGCCACCGTTGGCCGCGCCGGCGTACACATCGCCGCTGTCGTCGGCGGCCATCCCGGTGATCCGGCCGGTGACCGGACCGGCACCGCCGGAGGAGTTGCTCTCGATGTCCCGGTACCGCGGATCATCCGAGTTGTACGGCAGGTCGGTGACTTCACTCCACCGGCCCGAGGTCTTCGGAAGCGCCTGCTGCTGCGCCCAGGCGGCCGAGTAGGCCCCCGGGGCGATCACGCCCGGCGCGCTGCGCGCCTCGGCGTACTGTTCCGCGCCCTCGGCGATCTCCTCGGGGTCCTCGCCGTCCTCGTCACCGCCGGCGTCGAGCGAGTGCGTCGTGGTGGCTTGCCGGGCTCGCTGGGCCGCCACGGCCTGATGCTGGCGGTAGAGCTCTGGCCGGGCAGCCGCTCCGGCCGCGCCGGCGGCGGACACGGCCGGGGCGATGATCAGTGTGACCGACGCTATGGCAGCGACCGAGAAACGGCCCCAGGACACAGAGGTGGGACGCGGCGACATTACTCACTTCTTCCCTGAGGACACACCGTCACGACGGCTTTGCGCAGCGCGCTTCAGCGATAATCGTCGTTGTCCCGGGCCCCCGCAAGACTCTGTCCTGTTTGTTGCTCGCGCTGTGACAATCCCGGCGGTGATGCGGCGACGCCGCCGGGAAGCCGGACGGTGAAGGTGGCACCGAGGCCGGCCCGGCCGTCGGCATGGATGGCGCCGCCGTGGCCGTGCACCACCTCGCGGGCCAACGCCAGGCCGAGGCCGAAGCGGCGCCGGTCGTGGTCGCCGGCCCGGGCGAATCGGGCGAAGATCCGCTCGGCGTCCCCCGGGTCGAACCCCTCACCGTCATCGCGGACGACCACGGTGGCCCAGCCGTCCGAGCCGGCCGAGAAGAGCTCGACCCGGATGTGTCCGCCGGGCGGCGTGTGGCTGAGGGCGTTGTCGATCAGCGCGAGGAGCACCCGGCGCAGCCCCGCCTCCCGGCCGGTCACGATTGTGGGTTGCTCGGGGTCCGCGACGAGGACGAGCTCGACCTCGCCCTCGGCGGCCCGGGACGCCAGGGCGGTCACCACCCCGGCGGCCACCACGCCGAGATCCACCGGAGTGAGTTCCCCGGCCCGCGGGTCCGGTTGGGAGGACAGCAGCAGGTCTTCGACCATCTCACCGAGCTGCCGGGTGCCCGACACGAGATGGTCGATGTCGTCGGTCATCTCGGCCGGCGTCGCGCCCGCCCGGAGGTCGTGGGCGAGCAGCTGGGCGCGGGTGTGCAGCTGGGTCAGCGGGGTGCGCAACTCATGGCTGGCGTCGGCGACGAACTGCCGCTGCCGGGCGAGGGCCTCGGCCAGCGGGGTGGTCGCCCGGCGGGCCAGCAAGGTGCCGAACAGGGCCGCGGCCGCCAGCCCGGCCAGCTCCGCCGCGCCGAGGGCGCCCAGCAGCCGGTCCCGTTCCCGCTGGGACGGCGCCAGCCCGGCGACGACCTGGACGGTCTTCCCCTTCCGCCGCTCGGTCAGCATCAGATAGTCGGCGCCGTCGACGTGGAACGGGCGGATCCGCGTCGCCCCGCCGGCCCGGACCCGAGCGAACTCGGCCGCATCGGGCAGGCCGGCCGGCGTGCCGGTGGTGGCGTCGCGCCGGCCATCCGCGGTCTCCTGGACGATCCACAGGCCCGGCGGCGGGTCGTCCACGTCCTCCTCGGTGGCGCCGGTCCGGCGCAGCGCCGACTCGATCGCGGCATGCTGTGCCCGGGACACCACGATCAGGGCGAACACGCCGACGGCGAGGACGCTCAGCACGATGGCGGCGGCCGTCAGCAACCCCAGGGTGCGCCGGGCGCGGCGCATCAGGTCCCGATCGGGGTCGTGCCCGGTCACAGCGTGCCCAAGCGGTAACCGGCGCCACGGACGGTCACGACCACACCGGTGCCGAGCTTGCGGCGCAGATAGTGGACGTACGTGTCGGCCAGGGCCGGCGTGGCGGCATCAGGGAAGACCTGGTCGGCGATCTGGTCCCGGCTGAACACCGTGCCCGGGCGCTCGGCGAGCAGCCGCAGCAGGTCGCTCTCCCGGCCGGACACGGTGATCGACCGCCCGTCCGGCAGGTCGACCCGCCGGCGGATGAGGTCGAAGCGGGCGCCTCCGATGCTCAGCTCCGGATCGGTCGCGGCCGGACGCGACCGCAGCAGCACCCGGACGCGGGCCAGCAGCTCCTCCACGTCGAACGGCTTGACCAGGTAGTCCTCGGCGCCGCCGTCGAGGCCCGCGATCCGGTCGGCCACCGTGCCGAGTGCGGTCAGGATCAGGGCCGGCGCCGGGATTCCGGAGCGGCGCAACCGGGCCAGCAGGTCCAGCCCCTCGATGGCCGGCAGACCGCGGTCGATGATCAGGACGTCGTACGGCCGGGTGAGCGCCTGATGCAGCCCGGCCTGCCCGTCCCGCGCCAGGTCGGCGACGTAGCCGGCCCCCCGGAACAACCGCAGCAGCAGCACGCCGACCTCCCGGTCGTCCTCCACCACCAGCACCCGCGCCGCCATGGATCCACCCTTGCATGTGACTGCATCAATCGGGGTACGCCGCCTCACCAGCGGCGCCTTCTCGCCGCGCCGCGGCCGGCGGTCCGCGCCGTCGACCCCGGCCGCCCAGCTTGTCTCCGCAAATGAGAGAACTCCAAGATTCCCGCCCATAGGCTTTCGGTAGGTATCGGGTTGATTCGTGCGGCCGCACGAGCCGCAAAAGGAGCTTCATGAACACCCTGAATGGGCTGCCGGCGCACATCTTGCTGGTGCACGCGGTGGTGGTGCTGCTGCCGCTCGCGGCGTTCCTGGTCGTTCTGACCGCGCTGTGGGCGCCCGCCCGGCGGCGCCTGGCCGCGGCGAACGCGATCCTCTCGGTCGTCGTGGTGATCATCGTGCCGATCACCACCAGCGCCGGCGAATGGCTGGAGCAACGGGTTCCGGAGACCCCCCTGCTTCGCGACCACACCGAGCTCGGCGACACCGCGATCTGGTACGCCATCCCCATCGCGATCCTGGCCGTGGTGATCTGGTGGCGGCAGCTCGAGACGATCGCGACCGAGACGCCGGAGGCTCTGCCGTCGAGCGGCGCGGCGGGCCGGGTGGCCACGCTGACCCGGCGGCGGACGTACCTGGCGCCGTTGTCGGCCACCGTCACACGGGTGATCGCGGTGCTCGCGGTCGTCGTCGCGGTGGCGGGTGTGTACGGCATCTACCGCATCGGCGACTCCGGCTCCAAGGCGGCCTGGACCGGCAACTTCAGCTCCACCCCGGCCGACCCGGGCCCCGGCCGCCGACCGCACTGACGCACCCGGGCGGCGGCGTCCGAGGGGTCACGACCACACGCCGGAACGCCGGCCGGAAGGCGGGCCGAGGCTGGGAGAGCGCCGGGGCGGGCGGCTATCCGGCGGCCGTCAGCCGGCGCCGCGCGGTGCGGCCGGTGAGCATGCCGGCGGCGGCCAGCGCGATCAGGACCACGATCCAGCTGGACACGAACGGCGTGGCCAGCAATCCGTGATGACCGCGGAAGCCGGCCGGGTCCGCCGACCGTACGCGCAGACCCCAGACCAATGCGGCCGCCGTGGCCAGGGCCATGGCCGCGGCCATCGTCGTCACCGCGGACGGTCGCAGCCGCGGTGGCCCGGCGACCGGCACGCGCCGCAGGACGGTTGCCCCCGCCCATGCCGTCGCCGCCAGCACAGCCATGCCCGTGACCGCGATCAGCACGAAAGCAGCGACATCCGGCCCGGACCGGCCGGGGCGGCCCGCCGCCATCGCCACGGCGAGCCGCAGAACGCCGTACCAGACCGCGGCCCCGACGACCGGCACCGCGACGTACTTCCACGCTCCGGGGTCGCGGCCGCGCACCAACGCGGCCCCGGCCGGCGCCGCCGCGACTCCCAGGGCAAGCACCGCCACCGCCGAGGCCACCACCACCACGGCGTACGCGGCGGGGGCGACGCCGGTGAAGTCCTCGGCGAGTTTCGCGAAGGCGATCCCGGCCACCGTGAACAGACCGGTCGCCCAGACGGCAACGGTCATCGCCGAATTCTCCGACATGAGCAGACCTCCATAGGCCCGGGCCGCCCCGAGCAGCGAATCGATGACCAGCAAGGGCCGCCGGTGAGCGTGCATGTCACCGAGCAATTGGGCGTACTCGTCGCCGTAGCGGCGGCGCCAGGCCGGCGGGTAGCAGCTCACCAGCGCCCGGACGACCCAGATGTCGCGGTTCACGCCGGCCTGCCCTCCAGCCGGGTCAGGCTCAACGTCGCAAGCCGTCGCATCCGAACGGCCTGCGCCGACAGCTCCGCCGCCCCCGCCGCCGTCAACCGGTAGGGTCGCCGCCGCCCGTCGGCCGGCAGACCCTCGATCAGCCCGCGCTCCTCGAGCCGGCTCAGCGCGGCGTACAACGTGCCCGGTCCGAGCGTCACGCCGGCCTGCTCGGCGACATCCGTGGTGATCGCATATCCATGCTTCGCACCGTCGGCCAGGCTCGCCAGCACCAACAGTCCTGGTTCGGCCCAGCGGCCGAGTTCATCACCCATCACGTACTCCGTCCTCCGCTACATCGCATAACGTACTACGCGAGGCGATATAGCGCCAGGGGCCGCGCCGCCGAGCGATGACGGCCGAACCGCTGACCGCCCGTACCGTGCTGAAAGCTGTCACGACGGCGAGCAACGAGGCGGCTGAGCGGCCGGCCGGCAGCCCGCGGAATGCTGCGACGCGCCGATGCCGTGTCCGCCGAGGTTCGCTGACGTACGGCGATCGCAAGGTCCTGTACCTTGCTTGGCATGCCATCCCGGGTGCAGGCGGCGGTGCCGGTCGTGTACGTCCGCGACCTCGAGCTCAGCCAGGCGTTCTACGCGCTGTTCGGTTACGGCGAGCAGCGATCCGGGGGCGACGGTGACGCCCGCTGGTCACACCTGCAGTCCGGCGAACACACTCTGCTCCTCGCCTTCGTCCGACCCCCGCTGGTGCCGGTCGAGCTGCCGTTGCTGATCTACTTGTATGTCACCGACCTGACCGAGGTGCGCGACCAGTTCGACAAGGCCGGGCACGAGTACGAACTCGTCGGATACCCCGATCACGCCCCCGGCGGCGAGATCCGTACTCACGACCCCGACGGCAACGTCGTACTGGTCGGTCAGCGCACCGCGGTGCCCGCGCAGAACAGGGCCGAACCGACCGGCCAGGAGGCCCGTTTCTCCCTGATCAAGCAAGCGGCCGAGGCCATCAACCGCCGGGGTGGGGCGCCGTCGGCCTGCCAGGTCGGGGCGGCCGACGGCACCCGGTGCACCCGCCCCGCAGAGATCAAACTGGCCGACTCGTGGGGCACCTCGGTGTGGAGCTGCCTGCTTCACACCGACGAGGCTCTGATCCAGGCTTCAGGAGTGTTCATCGCCACCGAGGACGCCCACGGACTCGGGCCCTGGCTCGGCCGACGCCGTGCCGGATAGCGGCCATCGCCGTGCGCGGCCGGTGAACGAGGTGGCCACCACGTCCGTCGTCATCTGACCGTCCTGCTCATCGTCGTTGCCGATACCGCCGCAAAGCCGCCGATCGGCAGGGGCGTCGATGCCCTCGGGTTGGGGTATGTCGGCGGTATGACGACCGCGAGTTCGCGGCTGCTGGCTGGGCGTTACCAGGTGGGCAGGCTGCTGGGTGAGGGCGGCATGGGCCGTGTCTGGCTGGCCCGTGACGTCGTCCTGGATCGGGACGTGGCGGTCAAGGAGATCCAGCTGCCCACGGATCTGGCCGCGGCGGACCGGGACTCGCGGCAGCGGCGGACGCTACGGGAGGCGCGGGCGGCGGCCCGGCTGACGCATCCGAACGTGGCGCAGGTCTACGACGTGTTCGCGGTGGATGGGCGCGCCTGGATCGTGATGGAGTACGTGCCGTCGCGGTCGTTGCAGCAGGTGCTGGACACCGCCGGGCCGTTCGAGCCGCGGCCGGTGGCCGAGATGGGGCTGGACGTGCTGGCCGCGCTGCAGGCGGCGCACCGGGCCGGGGTCCGGCATCGGGACGTGAAGCCGTCCAATGTGTTACTGGCGGACGACGGCCGGGTGGTGCTGACCGACTTCGGGATCGCCTGGATCGAGGACGATGGCATCACCACCAGTTCCGACCTGGTGCTGGGCTCGCCGCAGTTCATGGCTCCGGAGCGGGCGCTGCGCGGGGAGTCGTCGCCGACGTCGGACCTGTGGTCGCTGGGGGCGACGCTGTACGCCGCGGTCGAAGGGCGACCGCCCTATCTGCGGCCGACGACGGTCGGGACCCTGATGGCGCTGGCGTCCGAGGAACCGGAGCCGCCGCGTCGAGCCGGAGCTCTCCGGCCCGTCCTGGACGGGCTGCTGCGCAAGGACCCGAACCAGCGTATCGACGCCGAGGAGACGCGGCGGCGGCTCCGCAAGGCGGCCGGCCTCAAGGGTGCGGCTGCTCAGGACCGCCGCTGGAACCGGCCGTTGGGCCCGGCTACCGCGGCCCGGCCCGCGCCGGCGCCCGCAGCAGCACCGGCACCAGCACCGTCAGCGGCAGCACCGGCACCAGCACCGTCGTCAGCGGCGGCCCCGGCCCCGGCACCGGCACCGGCCCCGGCACCGGCACCGGCACCAGCACCGGCACCGGCACCGGTCGAAGCTGCAACCGCGGCCGCGCCGGCGCCGCCGGGTGCCGACCAGCCGCCGCGACCGGACGGCGCCCCCGCCGCTGCAACGGCGACAGGATCCGCCCGGGTGCCGGCGACCACACCGGCCGAGGCCGAACCGACTCGACCGCCGGTGCGTACCGGGCCTGTCGCCGATGCCGGACGACGGCCGCCGCGATGGATCATCGTCCTGGCCCTGGTCCTCCTCGCCGGGACCGTCGCCGTGGTGCTGGCCGTGACGCAGCGCTCCGGCACCGGATCGGCCGCGTCCCGCCCCGGGAGCGCCGGCCCGAAGGTCTCCCCGACATCACACGACCCGTCGGGCGGCACGACCACCGGCGGCATCGGCTCAGCCGGAACCGCGTCGAGCGGCACAACCACCGACGGCACATTGCCGGCCGGCACGAACCCGGGCAGCACGAACCCGGGCAGCGCCAACCCGGGCGGCGCGAACCCGGGCGGCGCGAACCCGGGCGGCGCGAACCCGGGCGAACTGGGACCGCGGCCGGCTCTGCCTGGCGGCTGGGTCGATTACCACGATCGGACCGGGTTCTCGGTGTACGTACCGAAGGGGTGGACGAAGTCCCAGACCGGGAGCATCGTGTACTTCCGCGGCCAGGGCTGGGTCCTGGGCATCGACCAGACGGTGCACCCGAACATGAACCCGGTGGCCGACTGGCGGGAAAAAGCGGACTACCGCGTCGCCCGCGGCGACTTCCCGGGCTACCAGGAGATTCACATCCAGCCGGTCACCTACTTCGAGAAGGCCGCCGACTGGGAGTTCACCTTCACCGGGTCCACCACCCGCCAGCACGTCAACAATCGTGGGCTGGTGGTGAACAGCCATCAGGCGTACGGGATCTATTGGCAGACGCCGGACTCGCAATGGCAAGCCGCATACCCGGACCTGCAGCTGATCTTCAACAGTTTCCGTCCGAGAAGCTGAGCAAGCCGGCTTCGGAATTGTTCACGAAGCCCCCCGAGCACGGGCACGGCAAAGTCGGCCGGGTTGGCGTTTAGGCTGGTAGCAGCTGTAGGAGTTTGAGGATCCGGCGGTTCTTGCGGGCGTTATATCGCAGCGCGGCGGCGACGTTAGTGGTGTCGTGGATTCTGAGCAGGCTGACCACCACGTTTCGTAGCGTTGCCATAACGCGGGGCGCGTTGCCGGTGCGGATCTGGGAAGCATCCTCACCGAAGGTCACATCCCTAATCCAGTGAAGAACCTCAATTCCCCAGTGCTGACGCACATAGGCCAGCAGGTCGGCGGGGTCGGCTTGGGCGGCGGTGAGGCTGGTGACGTACAGCATCGCCTGGTGGGTGGTCTTGCCCTTGATGGTGACGGTCCGCTCGATCAGGAACACCTGCGCGACGTGCGGGAAGTTCAGATCGGCCGGAGCGGGCAGAACCTGGATGGTGCGTAGCTCGTGCCGGCCCCGGTCGTCGTCCACAGTCCATGCGGTGACCGGAACATCAGCCCAGTTCAGGGCGTCGAGCCGGTCGAACAGGGTGGGCTGGTTGTCGAGCACCGGGAACACGAAGTGCGCCTTCTTGGTCTCGGTCAGCCATCGGGCATGTCCACGCTGCGTTTGCATCGCATCGGCGCTGACCACCTGATCGGTCAGCTCCAGCGGCGTCAACAGCGGCACGAACGCGGTGATCTCGTTGCTCTTGCCTGCGATCTGGCGCTGGGCGAGCACCACACCGGTGCAGGTGAGCGCGGCCAAAAGGTGCGGCGCCGGATGGTCTGTGCCCTTCGCGCCGCGGCTGGTCTTACCGTCCACCGCGACCTGCGGCAACCGCGGCCGGTGCCGACCCCGGACGCTGGCCCGCGCACGCCGCTGACCAGCAGCCTTGTCCCGTCGACGGGCCTTACGGCCGGTCCGCGCACGCACCCCGGTCCGCGCCTTCGCCCTGGCCGCGGCCAGGGCCCGCCGCTGCAACCACCGACCCGCCGCGGCATCCAAGGCATCACCGTCGAGCCGGGCACACAAGCCGCGCACGGTCTTCTCGTCCGGACCGGCATACCGGCCGGTGGCCGGATCTACCCGGGCACCGAACACCCGCAACGTCTTCTGCGAACACCCGGCGATCCACTGCCCGACCGCGTACATCGACACGCTCCCGGCCAGCACCGCCGCCAGAGCCAACCCCAGCACCACCGGCAACTCATGCCTGATGCCTCGCGCGTCGCGCGGATCAGGAACCTGCGACAGGGCGGCGACCAGGCTCTCCTGGCCATTACGGCCCAACAGCACCGGTCGTGTCTTGCTGCCCGGCTGGTCTTGGACAGCGTTGATCAGCAATGATGCAAGCGCGGGCACGGTACTCCACAGGGTGATCTGACGGCGTAGGAACCTCAAGATCACCGGAGCCGTGCCCGCCCCGTCAAATCCACTCTGGACTACTACACAGCGTCCTCAGACGCACACTCCCCGACTTTGCCGTGCCCGTGGCCCCCCGAGCCGAAGCCCCCGAGCCGAAGCCCCAGAGGCGCAGCCCCGAGGCGCAGCCCCGAGGTCACCGAGGGTGTGGTCCGTCCGACCGCCCCATCAGATCTGATCAAGGTCGACCTCGACCGGAAAGGGAGCCGTCAGCTTGATGACGCCGGTGAAGATTTCGCCGTCCCGGTAGCGACCAGTCGCCGGGTCCAGAACGTACGTGTAAACGATAGGCACACCAGTGACGGCCTGCTCGACCCGCCAATAGAACGGAATACCAGCCCTCGCGTACTGGTCTGCCTTGACGATCCGGTCGGTCGTCTCCGACCCGGGTGACACCACCTCGGCCACGAGAATCACATGCTCGGGTCGTGTCGGAGTGATGTCGAGCGTGTCCGCCCGGTACACCGTCACGTCCGGACGCCGGTTGTTCAGCGGCACATCCTGGAGCCGGACATCGAAGTCGGTGTCCGCATTCCAGTCCGGTCCCGCGGCCACATCCAAGGCGTTCGCCAGAAGCCGGGCCAAGCGGTTGTGCCGCTTGGACGCGCTCGGACTCACGAGGACCATCCCATCCACGATCTCGATGCCCGCGCACTGCTCTTCGGTCCACGTCGCGTACTGCTCGGCCGTGACCTGCTGATGCATCCAGGCCGGCGTGACCATCTCGACAGTCATACACACCTCCTGGAAACGTGGTCTGCTCGCCGACTCAACATACCGTGGCTCCGGTGACCAGCGGCCCTCTGCGCCGTTGTCGCGGATCGTGCCTCCGGTGGCGACTGGGCAGATGCGGGGAGCACCGGGGCCGGGCGGGTCAGGCGCCCGGGATCTGCTCGGCGAGCAGCGTCTGCAGCCGGGCCCCGCCGAAGCGACGACGGTGGCCCACCTGGAGACGCACGGCTTCGGCGAGGTTCACCGAGGGACCGAGCCGCCGGCGAGCACCACGACGACTCCGGCCGCGCCGGCGGCCAGCAGCGTCACCACCGGGCCGCGACGAAGAAGAAAAAGGAGCAGAGCCGCGCCGCCCAGGACGGCGTACTGCCAGGGCTGAGTCAGGGCGCGAGCCAGCGGGACGGCCGATCCCAGGATTGCGCCGATGGCCGCCGGACCGGCACCGTCCAGGAAGGCCCGCACCCAGCGGTTGCCGCGCAGGCGGTCGAAACGGCCGGCGCCCAGCAGGATGAAGGCGAACGACGGGCTGAACGCCACCGCCGCCGCGAGCAGTCCGCCGCCGATCCCGGCGGCGGCATAACCGACCACCGCCACGGTCTGCACCACCGGACCAGGCGTGATCTGACCCAGCGCGACCGCGTTGAGGAACTGCCCGGCGGTCATCCAATGATGGTGATCGACCGCGTCGGCCTCCATGAGCGGGACGATCACGAACCCGCCCCCGTACGACAGGGCACCGACCTTGATCGCGACCCAGGCGACGGAGAGCAGGACGCCCCCGCCGAACCCGGCCGCCGCGATCAGCGGAACCCCCGGCAGAGTTCGTCGCTCCGGCGAGATCAGCACCCGCTGCGCGACGGTCTCCGCGACGCCGCAGGCGATGAGCAGAAGCACCAGCCACGGCCCGATGGTGGCGGCGGCGATCGCACCGGCCAGGAGATACCCGATCCACCGGCCTTTGTGGCTGTGCTCCGGCGCGCGTCGCCAGCTCGCCGGGACCAGACTCGTACCGGCCTGCGCTGCGACCGCGGCCACCGCCGCGCCCGCACCGCCACCCGCGGCCGTGACCCACAACGGCGGTTCGCCGGCGAGGAACAGTACGGAGAGGGCGAGGATGAGGGTCAGTCCGGGGACGATGAACGCAGCACCTCCGGCGAGCGCTCCGGCCCGGCCCCGGACCCGCCAGGCACAGAGGATGGCCAATTGGGTCGACGCCGGACCGGGCAACAGGTTGCACGCGGCGATCGCGTCCTCGAACTCCTGCGGATCGAGCCACCGGCGGTCCTCCACGCACAACCGGCGCAGCAGTGCGATGTGTGCCGGCGGACCGCCGAAGCCCACGCAGCCGATCCGCCCCCACTCCTTCAGCACGGTCCACAGGCCCGCGCGGTGCGCCTCAACTGTCATGCGCCCCAACCGTCATGGTGATGCCTCGCGTCCTCGATCGACCGGTGGCGTACCCGACGGCACGCTAGCGGCACACGCCCCCGGCGTCCTGTGGTGCGGGACTTCCGCCCAGGTGTCGCCCTGTGGATCACCGGGTGTGCTCGAAGTCAAACGCCGACAGTCTGGCCGCCGTTGACGACGAGAGTGTGGCCGACGGTGAAGGCGCCCAGGTCGGAGCACAGCCACAGCACCGCCGAGGCGATCTCCTCGCGGCGGACACGATCAGGCGCGTCGGCCGGCCAGGACTTCGCCGAGGATCTCTGTCGCGCGGTCACCCCGGTCCTCACCGATGCGGGCGCGCACCACCGCAATGAGGTCGCGCAGCTGCGCCTCGGTCAGGCCGGTGTTGAGGGCGATGCCGAAATGCGACCGCAGTTGGCTCTCGACGCCGTCGAGGGTGGCCAGGGCGGCGACGGTGGCGACCTCCCGGCTCTGCCAGTCGACGTTGTCGCGGCTGAAGATGTCGCCGAACAGATGCGTCTTGAGGAACCGATCGATGGCCGGCGAGAAGTCGAACAGCGGGCCGGTCACGGGCGCGCCGGAGAGCTGGGTCTGGTGGGCGGTGCCGAGCTGCAGCATGTCGGTGCCGGCGGGCAGCGGCTTCGGTTCGTCGCCGGCCGGGTCGGTGATGCCGTCGGCGCGGCGTTGCTCGAGCACGGCCATGAACGCGCCGAGGGCGTTGAGGCTGCGCGGGAAGCCGGCGTAGGCGTACATCTGCACCAGGATCTCTTTGATCTGGTTGACGCTCAGCCCGGCGTCCAAGCCTTCACCGAGCGACTCGCGTAGCTGCGGCAGCCGACCGGCGGCGGCGAACGCGCCGATGACGGCGATGGATTGTTGTTCTGGGCTCAGACCGCCCGGGGGCGGTGGGGTGCTCTGCTCGGTCACGAATGCTGATCCCCTCTGGCGTTGTCGAGGTCGTCTCCGGCCGTCGCCCATGGGCCGCGCCGCGGCCTGCGAGCAAACCATCACGAACGCAGAGCGTCCCGATGGCGCGGCGGTGGTCCATCGCTGCACGCCCGATGACGCTGTTCAGTGCTTGTTGGCCTGCTCGTACTCCTCGCCGGTGACCGGCTCCAGCCAGGTGGTGGGGTCGCCGCCGTCGGGCCTGGCCTCGAGCAGAGCCAGGTGGCTCATGAAGGTGTCCGCAGCGGCGCCGTGCCAGTGGTCCTCGTCCGGCGGGCAGACGACCGTCTCGCCGGCGTGGATGCGCAGGACCTGCCCGTCGCGGGTGCCGACCAGGCCGACGCCCTCGGTGACGTGCAGAGTCTGCCCGACCGCGTGCGAGTGCCAGTTCGATCGGGCGCCGGGAGTGAATCGGACCAGGGCCACGGTCATGCGAGACGGGCCGGTGCCGGTGTAGATCGGCGTCATGTAGACGTCCCCGGTGAACGCCTGCGCGGGCGTCTTGACGGTGGGACGTACAGGCAGTAGTTCCATGATCCACCATGTTTTCGTCGGCCGGGTTGCGTCACCCATGGAACCAGGCGGTCGCGGCGCGTGGGAGGGCTTGGCTCAGCAGGTAATGACAGAACCTCTCTCCGGTGTGCTGCCGCCACTACGGCCGAACGTTGACGTGAAGGCGCTGTGCCGCAGCACCCGGCCCGGTTACGTGCCGGGTCCCAACGGACGATCAGGGTCCGACCGGCCAGCCAGCCAGCCAGCCCAGCGTTGTCAGTGCCCGCCGAACCAACCGGGACAACATCGGCTGATTGCGCTTGATTCGACGATGGCGGGGCACCTGGTCTCCATGAGCGATCCCAACGACGATCTCAGCTCCGTCGCAGATCCCGGGTCGATGGGCCCCGACGAGATGACCGAGCCGGACAACGACATGCCTGGTGATCTGGACATCGACCATGCGAACTCAGGCCGTGGCGACCAGGACTACGCCGGCTCCTCGCCGGACAGTCAAGCAATCCAGGGCGCGCCGCTCGGCCTACCGGACTGAGCCGGCACCCCGACGCGGTCGGTTCAGTCGCGGGTCAGGCAGAGCAGGGCGATGTCGTCGCGGCGCGGGACGGGTCCGACCTTGCTGGTCAGGACGTGGCGCAGGATGTCGGCGGGGTCGCTGCCGGGCGCGTCGTGTACGGCGGTGCGCAGTTCGTTGAGTCCGCGGTCGATGGGATGGCAGGAGTCTTCGACGAGCCCGTCGGTGTACAGCAGTAACGACACGCCGGCCGGGAAGTCGACCGGTGTCTCTCGGTAGGTGTAGCGACGGACGGCGCCCAACGGGGGGTCGGTTGGCAGGTTCAGTAGTTCGGTGGTTCCCCCGGGATGACGCAGGATCGGCGGCGGGTGCCCGGCCAGGACGGCCGTGGCCGTGCCTTCGGCGATGTCCAGGCGCAGATAGCAGCAGGTGGCGATGGTGTCGAGGCGCAGGCGGCCGATGAGGTGGTTGGTGTGGTTCATGACCGCAGCGGGGGTGTTCCCGGCGATGGTGTACGCGCGAAGGGCGTCGCGGATCTGGCCCATCGCGGCGGCTGCGGCCATGTTGTGCCCGGCGACGTCGCCGATGACCACCGCGACGGCACCGTCGGCTTCGGCGATGACGTCGTACCAGTCCCCACCGACTTCCGCGCCGGTGGACCAGGGCAAGTAGCGGGCGGCATGCCGTAGGCCGGGGGTTTGCGGCAACGCGGCGGGCAAAAGGGCGTGCTGCAGCTCGGCGGAGATGGTCATGCTGGTCTCGAACAGCAGGGCGCGTTGCAGAGCCTGGGCGCCGAGTCCGGCCAGGGCGGTGAGGGTGGAGCGGGTGTCGGGGTCGAAGTCGCGCGGTTGGTGGTAGCCGACGACGAGGGTGCCCAGGATCTCGCCGGCGACGGTGAGCGGCAGGAAGGCCCAAGCCTGCCGGCTGCCCGGCGGAACCGCCGTCACCGAGTCGGGTTGGATGGCGTGGAACTGCGCCAGCGAGGTCACGTAGGACGGTGTGCCGGTGCGCGCCACGGTGGCCGCCGGGTACGGGTGTGTCAACGGGAGCTCCCGGAGCCGGTCGACGACCCCCGGCTCGTACCCGTCGTGATAGGCGACGTGCAAGAACTCGCCCCGGCGGAGCAGCAACGCGAGGCCTTGGCCGCCGGCGGAGGGACGCAGCACTGACCCGATGGCCGAGTAGACCTGCGCCGTCGTGCTCGCCGCGACGAGGGCCCGGGTGACGCTCTCCAGGGCCTCGGCGCGGCCGACAGCGTGCTCCGCTTCGGCGACACTCTCGGCCAGCTGCCGCTGCCGGTCGATGTGGTCGGTGATCTCCCGGAAGGAGACCGCGACGTAGCCGTCACCGGCCCGCCCGATCTTGACTTCCCAGACCTGACCGATCTGTGGATAGGCGAGTTCCTGCCGCCAGGGTTCGCCGCCGGTCGCGACGGTGCGATATCGCTCGAACAGGCCGTTGTCCCGACTGTCGGGCGTGATGTCGCTCAACGGGCGGCCGATCACGTCCTCGACGGCGCGGCCGGTCAGCTTGGCTCCGAGCTGGTTGACGTACTCGCAGACGAAGTCGACGATCGATCCGCCGGCGTCCAGGACCGGGCGTAGCACGGTGAATCCGTCGAAGGCGGCGTCCAGCATCTCGTAGAGACGGGCCCCACCCACCGACTGCGGCGACACCATGACCTGCCGCAGGTCGACGAAGCGGACCAAGATCCCATCGCCGTACGGGCTGACGCGCAGCTCGAAATGCCCGGTGATGGTCGGCCGCTCGTAGTAGACGGTGCGGGTGGCCGGGGTTCCGGTCTCCACGACGGCACGGTAGAACGGCAGCGTGCCGTCGTGAACCGTGTCCGGCCACAGCGCGCGGTAGCGGGAGCCGATCAGGTCCTCGCGAGGCCGGCCGACGAGCCGGCAACCGGTGTCATTGACGTAGACGATCTCGAAGTCGACGACGATGGGGCCGTCGCGGACGCACCGGGCGAGCACCCAGCCCTGCGGGTCGCCGTCGAGCGCGGCCAGCAACTGCGCGGGCAACGGCTGATCGATCACCTGCCACCTTCCCGCAATGGGGTACTCGCGACGCGCCTTCGCGGACGTGACACATCATCTCCCGTGCAGCGGCTACCGCCTAGCTCGGGTCCGTCGTGGCCGGCGTCGGCAGGGTCGCCCTGGCAGTGATCCGTACTCCCCGCGCTACCGACGGTGAGCGGCTCGGGACGGGCGACGCATCCGCCAACCCTTAGCCTTTCATAGGTGTGGCTTAAGTTTTCCTGAAGAGCGCCGAGTCGATGGCCGGCATTTGATCCGCTGCGCACACCGGCACGTACCCATTCTTTCCTTGTCACAGCCGTTTCCATTGACGTCGAAGCCGGCGCCGAGCTCGCTTGATCCACAGCGGGGCCTTAAGCCGGCGCCGGGCCGGCCACGACATCACCATTGATCCGCACTGATGGCTCCGTTATGTTCTGGCCACTTTCCCACACACGCCGAGATCAGGGCCCGCTCCGGCGCCCCCACCAGGAAACGGATCGGTACATGGCTGAACAAACCGTGCCGTCGCGCCCGTCGTACGAGGACGGGCGTCGATTGCCCCGGCACGATTCCACGCCGAGCACAGCCGGATCCGGCCACCCGCCGCCGTACGGCCCCGGGCCGAACTCCGGTGGTGCGGGGCTGGGCGCCTCGCGTTGGGTCGGCCCCGACGGGCTCGTTCCCGTGGACCACCGCACGCCGCCGCTGCCGGACCTCAGCGACGACCGAGACCGGCACGACAGTGCCACGCCGACCGCTCCCAGCCGTCGGCGCGCGCTGCTGGCCATGGGGGGCGCCGCCGCAGTGATCGCGGGCGGCAGCGCCACCTTCGCCGCCGTGCGCAAGCACAGCGCGTCGCCTGAGACTGCCAGTGCCACGTTCAACGACGGCGGCGCGGGCGCGGGGTCGGACACCCTGGCGACGCAGGCCTCGGCGGGCACGCAGGCCTCAGTGGCGACGCAGGCCTCGGCGGGCACGCAGGCGGGACAGGCGGCGACGCAGGCGGGAACGGCGGCGGTCACGGGCGGCGGGATGGACACCAAGCCGGTCCATGGGTACGCCGATCAGAACGAGAGCTACATGGGCTCCAAGGCCGGCGCCGCCGTCAAGGCCAACACGCCGACCTCCGGAAAGACCTTCGCCAGTCCGGCGGCCGCAGCCGCCGGAACCAAGGTGACCGTCAAGACGGTGCTGGCCAAGGACCCGATTCGGCACCTCGCCAACCGCACGACGTTCGGCGCCACCCCGGCGCTGCTGGCCCACATCCGTGCCAAGGGCATCAACGCGTGGCTGGCCGAGCAGCTTCAGCCGACGAAGATCGCGCCGACCCCGGCCGAGCGCAAGCTGTCCGAGCTGCGCACGCTGGCGATGACGCCGCAGCAGGTGAAGGCGCAACGGACGGCACTCGACAAGATCGGCATCAAGTCCGACCTGGAGGTCATCGAGGCGGCCGTCGCGCGCCAGATCTGGTCCGACCGGCAGCTGTTCGAGGTGATGGTCGACTTCTGGAACGACTTCCTGCACGTCGGCCCGTACTACGACGACGCCGAGTACTCGCGGCCCGGCTTCGACCGCGACGTGATCCGCAAGTACGCGCTGGACAACTACCCGGACATGTTCGTGGCGGCCCAACGGCACCCGGCGCTGCTGCGTTACCTCAACCAGGACCAGTCGTCCAAGTACGCGATCAACGAGAACCTCGCCCGCGAGAACCTCGAGCTGTTCACCGTCGGCGTGAACGGCGGGTACACCGAGAACGACGTGCGCCAGGCGGCACGGCTGCAGACCGGCCGCGGCATCCAGGACATCGAGTACATCTACCGCCCGGAGCAGCACTACGTCGGCCGGGTCAAGATCATGGGCTTCTCGCACCCGAACAGCACCGCCGCCGGCGGCGAGAAGGCCGCCGACGAGTACTTCCGGTACCTGGCGATGCACCCGTCGACCGCGCGGTACATCGCCCAGAGCCTGGCGCTGCGGTTTGTCAGCGACACGCCGCCGAAGTCCCTGGTGGACGCGCTCGCCAAGACGTACCTGCAGCACAAGGGCAATATCAAGCCGGTGCTGATGACCCTGTTCAGCCGCTCGGAGTTCTGGGGGTCGGTCGGGCAGAAGGTCCGCCGCCCGATGGAGTACCTGGTGGCCACGTTCCGGGTGCTCGGAGTCTCGCCGCAGACCCCGGCCGGGTACACCAAGGGGGCCCCGCGGACCCCGTTCGGCGACGGGTTGCGGCAGATCCGGGAGAAGATGGAGGAGCTGGGCCAGTTCCCGACCGGCATGCCGACACCCAACGGGTACCCCGATGTCTTCGTCGCCTGGACCGCGGCCGGCTCGATGATCGACGGGTGGAACGAGGCCACCAAGATCATCAACGGTGACTACCAGATGTTCACCGACCTGCGGCCGGAGCAGCTGGTCGGCGCCAAGCCGCCGGCCACCGCCGGGGCGTACCTCGACACTCTGGCCAAGCGCCTCGTGCACCAGGCTCTCCCGGCGCACCAGAAGAACCTCGTCCTCGGCATCGCCGGGGCGACCGCGGACACCAAGGTGGACGCCCGGTTCAACGGGGCCATCACCGCCGTCGCGCGGGCCCTGCTCGCCTCCCCGTACCACCACCTCCGGTGACTGGCACCTTTCGATGGAGCTCGCCTCCGCGCACCACCACCTCCGGTGACCGGCACCTTTCGATGGAGACTGACGTGTACGAGTACCCCCAGCACCCCGACTTCCCAGACCCGCGCACCCTCGCCGACAATCCCGCCGATGCCGCGCTGCGGGCCGAGGCGGCAGCCGTGGAGGCCGAGAACACCGCGGCGCGCAACGAACTGCTGAAGCTCAACGAGCAGGAGGAAGCCCAGCAGAGCGGGCGCGGCGTGACCCGCCGGCTCGTCCTCGGCGGTGCCGCACTGGCGACCACCGCGCTGGCCACCGCGAACTTCGCTCACCTGCAGGTGTCCTTCGCGGCCACCAACACCGGGACGCTGGTGCACGTGTTCCTCTACGGCGGCCTGGACGGGCTGAGCCTGGCCGCGCCGGCCAACGACCCGGTGCTGAACAGCACCCGGCCCAACCTGACGCTGCCGGAGCGGGACTCGATGGCCGTGGGGCGCAACTTCATGCTGTCCAGCGCCTTCGCGCCGCTGCAGAAGTACCTCAAGGCCGGCAAGCTCGCCTTGATCCCCGGCGTCAGCGACCCCCGGCTGACCGAGAGCCACTTCCAGGCCCAGGACACCTGCAACCTGGGTGGCCTACCCGCCGAGGTCGGCGGGCGCGGCTGGCTGGACACCCTGGTCGGCGTGCTCGGCAAGGGCACCGCGTTCCGCAGCGTCGGCATCGGCACCACGCTGCCGCGCTCCCAGGTCGGCGTTCAGGGCGCGCTGGCCCTGAACAGCGTGGCTTCGCTGGACCTCAACGGTGACGGCCGATACAAGGCCGCTACCGTCAAGGCGATCGAGAGCCTGTTCACCGGCATCAACCACCCGCTGTCCGAGGCCGTCACCGCCGGGCTGGGCGCGCTGTCCGCTGCGCAGAAAATCGCCGCCAAGCCTTACCAGCCGGCGGCCGGGGTGCAGTACGAGGGCATGGGCCAGCAGTTCCGGGAACTGTCGCGCCTGATCAAGGGCGGTGCCAACGTCCGGGTCGCCACCATCGGCCTCGGCGGCTGGGACACCCACGAGGGCCAAGGTACGCGTCAGGGCGGGTACCTGTACGGCCAGCTCAACGGGCTCGCCAAGGCGCTGGCCGCGTTCTTCGACGACCTCGGGCCGAAGTCCGACGACGTCACCGTCATGGTGACGAGCGAATTCGGCCGTCGGGTGGCGGAGAACGGCGGCGGCACCGACCACGGTCACGGCGGCACAGTGGTCCTGCTGTCCGGCAAGAAGCTGTCCAACCCGCTGCTCGGCACCTGGGGCGGCCTGCAGAAGCTGGACTTCGGCAACGTTCCGGAATACAACAACATGTTCGACATCTACGGATCGGTGGCGCAAGCCCGCTTCGACCTGACGCACGCCCAGGCCCAGAAGGTGTTCCCCGGGCACAAGTTCAGCGCGGTGCCACTGTTCGCGTGACCTACCCCTCCCCCGGTACGGCCGGCCGCCGATCTGCGAGACACTCGCGACCCGGCGGCCGGCCCTCCGGTGTCCCGGTCCGGCGGGGGCGCGGCCGCCGGGTCGTCGGCGCGCTCTTCTGGCTCGGCCTGGTCGCCGCCGTGCTCCCCTGGTGGCTCGACACCCCGGCCGGCTCGGTGGCCGGTGCCGCGCAACTGCTCACGGCGGCCGGGCGCATCACCGGCCTGGTCTGCGGGTACGTACTGCTGACACAGGTCGTGCTGATGAGCCGGCTACCGGTGCTCGAAAGCCGGATCGGCGCGGAGGACCTCACTCGGCTGCACCGTGATCTCGGTGGTTCACTCGTCGTCGCCACGCTCACCCACGCCGCCCTCATCATCGCCGGGTACGCCCGGCTCGACCGCCTGTCGGTCGTCGCGGAAACGGGCGTGCTTCTGGGCCAGAACGCACACATGGTGGAAGCGTTCTGCGGGGCCGGCATCCTGCTGGCGCTCGGCCTGCTCAGCATCCGGGCGCTGCGTCGGGCGTTGCCGCACGAAGTCTGGCACCGGCTGCACCTGACCAGTTACGCCGTGCTGCTGCTCGCCTTCGGTCACCAATTCTCCGAGGGGCAGCAGCTCTTCCGGCCCGGCCCGGTGCGCTGGCTGTGGATCGCGTTCTACTGCGCGGCGATCGCCGCGGTCGGCTGGGGCCGCATCCTTCGGCCGGCCGTGTTCAACCTGCGGCACCGCCTGCGGGTGGCCAACGTCGTCGCCGAGAACCCCGACACCATCTCGGTCTACCTGACCGGACGGCACCTGGACCGGCTGGACGTCCGCGGTGGCCAGTTCTTCCGCTGGCGGTTTCTCACCCGTGGCGCATGGACGCAGGCGCACCCGTTCTCGCTGTCCGCCCCCGGCAACGACCGCTGGCTGCGGATCACCGTGAAGGTCGTCGGGCGGTACACCGCCGAGCTGCGCGATCTGCGGCCCGACGTGCGGGTGTGGGCGAGCGGCCCGTCGGGCGGCTTCACGGCGGACCGGCGTACCCGCGACCGCTGCCTGCTGATCGCCGGGGGCAGCGGCATCACCCCGATCCGGGCCCTGCTCGAGGAGTTGCCGCCGGGCGCCACTCTGATCTACCGCGCCGCCACCCCGGCCGACCTGCTGTTGCGCCGCGAGCTCGACTGGCTGGCGCAGGCCCGCGGCACCGACGTGTGGTACGTCGTCGGCTCCCGCGACGATCGCGGCCCCCGGCATGTGCTCAGCCCGCGCGGCCTGCGCGAACTCGTTCCTGATGTGGCGGGGCGCGACGTCTACCTCTGCGGCCCGGACGGGCTGGTCGACACCGCCAACCGAGCGTTGCGGGCTGCCGGCGTACCCGGTCGGCAGATCCACCGGACCTCGTTCGCCCTGTGACCGTTGAGGAGTAGACCGTTGCGTCGCGCCGTTCTCGCCCTTGCCGGCCTCGCCGCCGGCACCACCCTGCTGGTCGTCGTCAAGGGCGGTCCGCAGGAGACCCGGCCGAGCCGTCCGGCGGCCGCCGACGGACCGCTGGCCTCGGCGAGCACCGGCACGACACTGCTTCCCGCCGAGGCGGTGCCGCCCCCTCCGAGCGTCCCGGCGGCCGACGAACCGTCGGTGAAGCCCAGCGCGACCCGGGCCCCGACCACCGGACCGGCGAGCCTGCCGAAACCCCGCCGGACCACCCGACCGACCGCCGCGCCCACGCACACGGCAGCGCCCAGCGGCCCGTACCGGGTGAACGGCAGCTACGAGCAGAACCCGTACGGGGCGGTGCAGGTGCAGATCGTCATGGACGGCGGCAAGTTCACCGACGTGGTCGCGCTGATCGTGCCCAATGCGGAGTCGCGGTCACAGTCCATCAGCGACTCCGCGATACCTAAGTTGCGCGCCGACGCGCTGCGCAAGCAGAGCGCCGCCCTCGACACGGTTTCCGGTGCGACCGTCACCAGCGACAGTTACAAGGCGTCGTTGCAGGCTGCCATCGACCGCGCGGCCACGGGCGCTCACGACTGACCGCAACGCATCACAGCGCCACGGTCAACGACGCCCGCAAATCACAGCCGACCCTGTCGGTGGGGCCGCTACGGCGCAGGCCCTTCGGCGCTCGGGCTACCCGGATCCGAGCCACCGCGGGGGACGCGGGGCTCGGGTAGGTTGCCGGCGGTCCTCCCCGGAATGACGCGGTCGGCGGCCACATTGCGCACCCCCGTCCGCCACGCCTGACGATGTGTACGGACGCCACGGGAGCCCCGTCCGCCCGACCGGACCGTTAGCGGCAAGCGCGCATGCGGCGTCCGGTTGCAACTTGTGAACGGCATCTCCGGCCTGTGAACGCGTCTCCAGCCGGCCATGCGTGAGCCGACCGATACGTCATCCATCACAGCGTCACCAGCCCTGCCCAGGGCTGCGATTCGGCACGTCTTGCAGTTGTCGTCTGATGACATCCATCTATGTTGACGCGTGTCGAATATTACGTCTATGTTAACGGGATAACTGGATGGACGCGGTGGGATTCGCCAGCAGAGTTGTGGCCACACCACCGGAGTATCCCGAGCAAGGGGAGGTATCCGACGTGCGACGAATCGTCGATCACGGTGGTCGACCACGGGACCGCAGCACCGAAACGTCCGGATGCGCAACGACCGATCAGAACCCGCCTCACAGTGCACAGTCACCGGCGGCGCACCGGGGACGGCGCACCAGCCGGCGCACGCGATCCGCGCTCGGGGCGGTCGCAACCGTCGCGGCGGCACTCACGGCCATCGTCCTCGTCCCGCCGTCCGGGGCGGCCGCGGCGACGAGCGGGTCGGTCATCCGGCTGATGCCGCTGGGCGACTCGATCACCTGGGGCGAGGGCACCACCGGCGACAGTTACCGGGCGGCCCTGGCCAACGAGGTCCAGGGCGACGGGCACGGACTGGACATGGTGGGCGGCGGCCGCAACGGCGTCGCCCCGGACCCGGACAATGAAGGCCACTCCGGCTGGCGGATCGACAACATCGACGGAATCGTCGACTCCGTCATGGGCACCTACCGGCCGAACGTCGTGACTCTCGAGATCGGCACCAACGATCTGGGCCAGCAGTACCAGGTGCCCACCGCGCCGGATCGGTTGCACGCGCTGGTCGACCACATCGTCCGCGACGCTCCGGACGCCACCGTCCTGGTCGCCTCGGTCATCGTGTCGACCAGCTCCGTCGAAGAACCGCTGCGCGGACCGTTCAACGCCGCCATCCCGGGAATCGTCGCCGCCGAGCAGGCCCTGGGACGGCACGTGGCGTACGTCGACATGAGCGCATTGACCACGGGCGACCTGGCCGACGCGCTGCACCCTAACGACAGCGGGTACCGCAAGATGGCCGACGCCTTCCACGCCGGCATCGTCGCCGCCGACAGTCGCGGGTGGATCGGAACCCCGGTGAGCGTCCACGGGCGACTCCGCTCCTCGATCGCCGGCAAATGCCTGGACCTCACCAGCGGCAACAACGCCAATGGCACCGCCATCGAGATCTACGGCTGCAATCCCACCTCGGCCCAGGACTGGACCATCGCCCCGAACGGCACGCTGCAGGCGGCCGGCAAGTGCCTCGACGTTCCCGGATACGCCACCGTGAACGCGACGAAACTGGAGATCTACGACTGCAACGGCGGCTACAACCAGCTGTGGGTGCCGTACAACGGCGGCTACCGCAACCCGTTCTCGGGCCGGTGCCTCGACAATCCCGGCTACTCTTCCACCGACGGGACCCAGCTCGAACTGTGGGACTGCAACGCCGGTATCAACCAACAGTGGAGCCTGGCCCCCATGTGACACCCCACGACCACCGTCCCGCTCCCCTCGTGAGCATCGGGCCCTTCGGCTCGGTGCTCACGAGCATGTCGAGGGTGGTCCAGTCGGCCGACCGCGTGCCAACCGGGGCCGTCGGGGAACGGGCCGAGCGGCGTTCGGTTCGGCATGCGCGGGCCCGTAGCCGCGCGGCGGTGCGATCGCGACCAGTGCTGGTTGGTGCCGCCGCGCCCCGAGCGCCGGGGACCCGCGTGGTGAGAACACCGCCCCTACTGGTCCGGGCGACCGACCAGCCGCCGTTGTCGGAGTCCGCACCTGGTCGGCGGCGCGGTGATTCTGCAGCCGGTTCTGCGTGGTGGCCCGGCCGAGCAGCGTCACCGTGCCGGCCTGGTGCATGTCAGCGTCGGGGGTGATCGTGTAAGTGCTCCAGCCGGTATCGCCGACCAGCGCGAACGCGTCACCGTCGTGCTGCCCGTTGATCGGCTGCAGGCAGTTGCCGGAAACGGCCGGCGGCGCAGATGCGCGCTCCCGACCTCGACGTGCACCGCGACCGGTTTCGTCATGAGCCGGTTCAGGCCGGGACCGTCCAGCGCTGGTTGGCGCCGCCGTTACACGTCCAGATCACCAGTTGGGTACCGGAAGTGGTGGAAGATTTGGGATCATCGAGGCACTTACCCGACTGCGGGTTGACCAGCGACCCATCGCTGCGGTGCTGCCATGCCTGAGCGGGGCTGCGGTTGCAGTCATACAGCTGGACGAGGGTGCCGTCGGCCGTGCCGCCCGTCGCGACGTCGAGGCACTTGCCCAGCGCCTGCAGCGCGCCCCCGCCTGATGCCGTCCAGCTCTGCGCACCGCTGCCGTTGCACGTGTAGATCTGTACGGGCGTGCCGTTGGTGGTCGCGGCTGCTTTCACGTCGGCGCACAGGTTCTGGTACCCGACGATCGGTGCGGAGCCGCCGAGGTTGACGCTGCCGGTGAGCCGGATGTCACGCGACGACGCCCCGACCATTATCTGGTAGCTGCCGGCCGTCCTGGTCCAGGCGCTGTCGGTCCACGCCTGGAAGCTGCGGGCGTCCAGGGTGATGGTGACTCGCTGAGTCTGACCCGGGTTCAGGGTGACCTTGCTGAAGCCGCGCAGGTTCTTCGGCGGCTCGCCGGCGCTGGACGGTTGCCCGACGTAGACCTGCGGCACCTCGGCACCGGCCCGGGAACCAGCGTTGGTCACGTCGAACGCCACGGCGACCGCCCCGGTGGCATCGGGCGCGCCGACGGCCAGGTTCGCGTACCGGAACGTGGTGTAAGACAGACCGAATCCGAAGGGGAACAGCGGCGTGATGTTGTGGCTGTCATACCAGCGGTACCCGACGTCGACGCCCTCGGAGTACTGCACGGTGCCGTTCTGCCCCGGCCACTGGGCCGCGGTGTGCGCCGGCACGTCAGCCAGCGACGCCGGGAACGTGACCGGCAGCCGGCCCGACGGGTTGACATCACCGAACAACACCGAGGCGAGGGCGTTGCCGTATTCCTGACCGGCGTACCAGCTCTCCACGATCCCCCGCACCGAACCGGCCCACGGCATCGTCACCGCCGAGCCACTGTTCACCACCACCACGGTGTTCGGGTTCGCCGCGGCCACGTCGGTGACAAGCTGGTTCTGATCGGCCGGCAGGCTGAGGTCGGGCAGGTCGGCGCCCTCCCCTTCGAACCGGCCGACGACGACCACGGCCAGGTCAGCGGCCCGGGCCGCGGCGACGGCCTGATCGTGTCCCGCCGCGGTGCCGGTCACCCGCCACGCTTGCGCGGGGCTGCCGTTGCAGGTGTATAGCTGCAGCTGAGTGCCGTTGTCGGACTTGGCGCCGGGCACGTCCAGGCACTTGCCGGACGCCGGGTTCACCAGCGCAGCACCGGAGACCGTCCACTTCTGCGCACCGCTGCCGTTGCAGTCGCGCAGCTCGATCTTCGTGCCGTCGGTGTTATCGGTGCCGGAGACGTTCAGGCACTTGCCCAGCGCGCGTACGGTGCCGTCGGTCCCGGCCGCCCAGGTCTGCGCGGGACTGTTGTTGCAGTCGTAGAGCTGCACCGGGGTCCCGTTCGCGGTGTTCGCCGCGGCGATGTCGACGCACTTGTTCGCCAGGCCGATGATCGGGCCGGATGTGGTACCCGAGGCGTAGTTCACAGTGACACCCGAACCGGCGCGGGTCTTGATGCCTTGATACGGGCTGACCGTGCCGCCGGTGGGGTTGACACCGGCGCTGCCGCCGCCGCCGTAGATCGGCGAGGCGTCGCCGCCGGCACCGAGCACCGCAACCGACTTCGTGCTGGACGGGATCGGCAGGGTCGAGTTGGTGTTCTTCAGCAACACCGTGCCGGCGGCGGCCACTTGGCGGGTCACCGCGGTGTGCGCGGCCGAGGTGACCGGGGTGTCGGGGGTGCCGGTCTGGGCATGGTCGAACAGCCCCTGCCGGAACATCGAGGTCAGGATCCGCCGGACATGGTCATCGATGGTGGCCTGCGAGACCTGCCCGTTGCTCACGGCCGTCGTCAGCGCGGAACCGTAGTAGTCGCTGTTCGGCATCTCCATGTCGAGGCCGTTGTTGGCCGACGCCACCGTGGAATGGGTACCCCACCAGTCCGAGGTGATGAATCCCCCGAAGCCCCACTCGTTCTTCAGGATCGAGTTCTGCAGGGGACCGTTCTCACACGCGTACGGGCCGTTGATCAACGAGTACGAACACATCACGGAGTCGGCGCCGCCCGTCTTCACCGACGTCTCGAAGGCGGGTAGGTAGATTTCCCGCTCGGCGCGGTCGCTGACGATCACGTCGTCGGCGGGGGTGTTGCGGCTCGTCTCCTGGTTGTACACGGCGTAATGCTTCAGCTGCGCCATCGGGCCTTGACTCTGGATGCCCTGGATGTCCGCCGCGCCCATCTGACCGGCGAGGTACGGGTCCTCCCCGAAGGACTCGAACGCCCGGCCCCAGCGTGGATCTCGCACGATGTTGACTGTCGGACCGAGCACCACGTTGGAGCCTTTGCCCCACTGCTCGGCACCGAGCGTCTCGCCGTACTGCCGCATCAGGGCCGCGTCCCAGGTGGCGGCGCCGGCCACCGGGGAGGCCAGCTGGGTGGCGCCGGTCGCGCCTCCGCCGACACCCGCCGGGCCGTCCTGCAGATGCAAGGCGGGGATGCCCAGCCGGGTGTTGGCGTCGACGCAACCGACGTGACCGCATGCCGCGCCGCCATGCAACATCGTCAATTTCTCGGCCTGCGTCATCGCCGACAACAATTCGGCGGCGCGCTGCTCCGGAGTCTGCGCGGTGTTCATCCACGGATCGGTGGCCGCCTCAGCCACCTGCACTCCACCCGCGACGAGCAGGACAGCGGCGGCCACAGCGATCAGCGGGCGAACCATGCGGGGTAGCGACATTCGCTGGGCACCGTCCTCAACCTGTCGATCCTGAGATCCGCGCCTTCCGGGAGGGAGCGCGATCACCGGCCATACTTCCGATCGCAGGCTCTGCGCGTCGGGAGTCATTGACGTCGGTCAAGCAAAGAGGATCGCCGGGACAATGTCAACGTTGTTACCTGCGTTACAAGCGCGCGTCGCACGCACCCGACTTCCGGGTTGTCCACGCTTGCCCGGCACGGTGGTCGAGGCCTTGTGGGTGCCCGTCCGACCAACGCGGTTCCGGCACGACAGCGGCACCGGGACGGGCCCGGGGGCCCGTCCAGGTGGCCGTTCGCGGTCAGTTGACCGGGACACTCCGCAGGGTGAAGCCGTCGTTGGGCTTTCCGGCCAGCAGGTCGGCCAGCCCACCGCTGAGGGCGTACGTTGCGCCGTCCGGTCCGGCGGTCAAGCCGCTGGTCACCGGGTCGGGAACGGTGCCGGTGACGGTGACCGTCGCTGCGGTCCACCGGCAGTTCGGCCGCACCCGCTGCACGATGGCCGGTTTGCCGCTGAGCAGCCCGCTGCTGACCACGGCGAGCGAGTGGTCGGGCAGCAGCCGCAGGTCCGCGGTGATCGTGGCCAGCGGGGTGTTCAGGTGGACGGCGCTGATTCGCCCGGGCTGGTGGATCGGCAGCCGGATGAGCGTGCCGTCCGCCTTGGCCATGATCAGCACATCGCCGGGCAGCCATTCCACGGCACTGAGCCCGATGCCGCTGAGGAAGTTCGGGATGTTCAGTGCGCCGGCCAGCAGGTCGCTGCGGGCCAGGACCGAGCCGCGACCGTGGGCGTCGATGCGGAACACGGTCGGAGTCAGCTCGTCGACCGCGTACGCCGTGCCGTCGGGTGCCACCGTGACATCGGAGATGAGGTGCTGTTTGCCGTCGGCGGCGATCGCGGCAAGATCGGTGTACCACTGCCGGTGTCCGGTCGCCGCCTCGAAGCTGGCCACACCGGCCACGTGGAACGTGCCCGCCGTGGTGGATCGGTCGGCCAGCCCGTAGTCGACGTTCGTCGCGAGGATACGGCCTCGTCGGGGGTCGTCACGGACAGCTTGGACGGCGACGAACTCATGGTCGTCGGCCAGGGTCTGCACCGTGCCGTCGATGCCGACCCGGGAGATGGTGCTGTGCTTGAGCGAACCGACGAGAAACGACCCGGTACGCCGCTGGTAGTCGATCGAGTGCGGGAAGACGCCGGGACCGTGGGCTGTGATGACGGCCGGTGGCGATGTCACGGCGGTGGACGCGGATACGGTGGCCGAGGTCGACGCGAACCCGGTCGCGGCGGTCGATGCCACTACGCCCAACACGAGCACCGGGATCGCGACGATGACAGCGGTACGCCTCGTGGTCATCGGTTGTCCCCCACGGTCAGCTTGACGTCGATGTTGCCGCGCGTCGCGTTCGAGTAGGGGCACACCTGGTGCGTCTTGCTGACCAGATCCATCGCCTGCGCGTGGTCGAGACCGGGCACGGTGACGTCCAGGGCGACCTGTAGTTCGAAGCCGCCGTCACCGTTCGCCCCGATGCCGACCGCGGCGCTCACACTGGTGTCCGTCAACTGGATACCGTTCTGCTCGGCGACGACGTACAGCGCCGAATGGAAGCAGGCCGAGTAGCCGGCGGCGAACAACTGCTCGGGGTTCGCACCCTTACCGGTGCCACCCATCGTGGTCGGCAGGGCGAGGTCGAGGTCGATCTGCCCGTCATCGCTGCGGGTGTGACCGTTGCGGCCGCCCCCGGTCGACAGGGCATGGGCGGTGTAGAGAGTCTTCACTGCTGTCCTTCTTTCGCGTTGGTTACGGTGTGGCGGAACGGGACCAGTGCCCGGTACGGGATTCGTACGGCCTAGCCGGTCCGATGTGGATGGTCGGATCTCCGGTGTGGCGTCAGGCCACCTTGCGACCGAGCAGAGCCGCGAGCCGGTCGATTCCCGACGCGGTCTCCGGAGCCGGCTGAGAAGGTTCGAACGGACCACCCGGACCGGCCGGGACCTGCCTCAACAACCCCCGGCTGAACTCGGTCGCCGCCTCCACCACATCACCGGAGAACCGGACCGTCTGCCCCGTCGCGGTCGCCAGGTCCCACCCGTGCACCAGGTGCTCCACCGTCTGCAAATGCATCGCCACCGAACCGGGCACCGCCCCGACCGGAACCTGCACCACCCGAACCAGCGCACCCGGCTGCCGGAACGCGAAGACCAGAGCCATGGCCGAGGCCCGGAACCCGAGCGTCGCTCCGGCCACCGCCGGGCCGGTCATGATCTCCGCGAACGCCTTCTGTCCCGCCACCAGATGATCGGTCAGCGCCCGCACGTCCCACTCCGTACACGGGGTCGGGGCCGACCACTGATCGGCGGTGACGGCGTCGACAAGCCGGCACGTGGTCTCGACGACCTCGGTGAACATAGCGACGGTCAGATCCGGCATGACGTACTCCTCCAGAGGTCAACCAGCCAACGGCGGGCAGCATCGAGCGACCGGCGGGCGGGCGCCCGGCGGCGAATCAAGCAAGGGCGTTTCAGTGATGCAGGGAAAGCTGCGTGTCGAACGAGGCCATCGAGTCGTCCGGCAACGTCAGGCGGCGTGTGACGCGGATCCCGGCGCCGCCGTGACCACGACCATCCGCAGACCCTGTCCGTCCGGGACGTCGATGGTCTGCGGCATGACTTCCAGCGCCGGTCCCTCGTTCATGCCACCGAGTATCGGCCCCGCCGACGCCGGCTAGCGTGCCACTGGAAGTAGCAGTCAACCGGTCAGCGCCTCCGGCCATCGCGCATCGCCGTCTGTGCCCGGCCGGCAGGTCCGCCGGGCTCACCGTTCGGGCGCCTCGGACGTGCCGCAGAGGACTGGAAGCCGCTATTGGCCACTGCCGGTTGCCATGTCGACCGGTTGTGCTCGATGGTTCGGGTCCAGGCCCGCATTGCGCGCGGATTGCTTGCTCGAGAACTGAGCGCGGTTCCGGACTACCCACCGTTTGGCGGAGCGGGCGTCGTACTCCTCGCGGTTGACCGGTCCGTTGCGAGTTTCGTGCCCGGCCCGAAGTCTGGTGCTATATACCGTAACAGGCGATTCCGCACGGCTGTCCGGGTTCAGTAGCCTGGCGAGCCCTACCCCTTGGAGGCGGCACATGATCGACAAATTGGTGCGCAGTGCAGTGGCGGCCCTCCTCGTGACGGGAGGCGCCGTTGCCGTGGCAGCGCCGGCCGACGCGGCCGGTGCGACGACGTACAAGAACTGCGCGGCACTCAACAAGAAATACAAGCACGGCGTCGGCCGGAAGGGTGCCCGGGACAAGGTCAGCGGGAGCACGAAGCCCGTCACGACGTTCACGGTGAACACGAAGGTCTACAACGCGAACAAGGGCCGCGACCGCGACAAGGACGGCATCGCCTGCGAGAAGCGTTAGGCGACCTCACCGTTCGGACGGCGCATGTCGACCGCCCACGGAACCGGTGCGCAGCCCGGACGGGATTTCGTGGTCCGTACGGGGCCGATCTTGAGGGCGTCGGCGGCCCGTGCGGGCACGGTCAGGTTCCGGGCATCGCCGTCGGGCGCTGCCACGGCGTGACGTCGTCGTCGCGCTTGTCGTAGGCGATCCGGGCCGCGGCGATGTCCTCGACGTGGCCCTCGGCCCAGGTGCGCAGGCCCCGCACGACCTCCTCCAGACTGCGGCCGAGGGGGGTGACCGAGTAGACCACCTTGGGCGGCAGGGTGGCGTACACCCTGCGGTCGACCAGGCCGTTGCGTTCGAGGTCGCGCAGGGTGCTGGACAGCATCCGGGAGCTGATCCCGCCGATCCGGCTCTTCAACTCACTGAACCGCAGCGGGTGCAGCGCGAGCAGGCCCATGATCAGCGTCGTCCACTTGTGGGCGATGTGGTCGAGGACTTCCCGGGTTGGGCAATTGGCGCTGTAGACGTCGTAATCCATCGACAACCTCACTTGGTTACCGGCATGTGCCTTATTGCAGAACCGTACCTGGTAATCAAAAGTAACCGCCATGAATCTTCCCTATGTTCCCAAGTACCTGGCCCTGGTGGCGGTGACCGGTCTCGTTGTGGTCGGCGTCCAGACAGCGATCACGCCGGCGTCGGCCAAGACCGTGACCGCCGCACCGGCTGCGGCCGGGGCGGCTCCCGACGCAACGGCGCACCTGGTCACGGTGCCGCGCGGTGGCGCCGGCGCCGAGGCCCGCGCGGCCATCGCCCGGTACCCGCAGGCCCGCGTCGCCGCGTCCTTCTACCCTCCGTTCGAGACCGGTGACGCCAGCTCGTACAACTGCACGCTGGCCACGGACTGGCTCGACGTCCCGCTGAACCCCGGCCAGGGCCCCGGCCGCGCCGGCGCCGGCCCGACGGTCGCGGGCTTCCACGCCACCTTCCCCGACCTGCGGATCACCATTGAGGCGATCTACGTGGCCGGCGACACGGTGACTGTCCGGACCACCTACCGGGGCACCCAGGCGGGCCCGATCCTCGGCGTCCCGGCCACCGGGCGCAAGATCGAGTTCCGGGCCACCGACATCCATCAGATCCGGCACGGGCAGATCGTCCGCACCGATCACCTGGAGGACCTGTTCGGGCTCTACTCCCAGATCACCGCCAAGTGAACTGACCACCCGCTGTCCTTGCGGCGACCGTTTGAGTCGGCCGGCTCGGCGCCCCCGAACCGGACACCGCACCCTCGTGAGAGGGCCGGGGTTCGGCACCCGGGGCGTGGAGCCGGCCGGCGGCCGGTCCGCCCTTCGGCACCGCCCACCGGCGGCGTCGTGCCGGGGTCGTGTCCCGGTGGGTGTGACACGGTGGGTGTGACCCGGTGGGTATGACACGGGGGCGCGGCTCGGGCATGATCTCCGACATGGCCAGCCTGTTCGCCGTCAGTGACCTTCACGTGTCTTATGCGGAGAACCGGTCGGTGGTCGACCGCATTCAGCCGCAGGCGGCGGGTGACTGGCTGATCGTGGCTGGTGACGTCGGGGAGATGTTCGCCGACATCGAACGGACCCTGGTCGAGCTACGGGCCCGCTTCGACGCGGTTGTCTGGGTGCCGGGTAACCACGAGTTGTGGACCCCTCCGCGGGACCGGGTCAAGCTGCGCGGCGTCGCTCGGTACGAAGCCTTGGTGCGGATGTGCCGGGACAACGGCGTGCTGACCCCGGAGGACGACTTCCCGATCTGGGCGGCTCCCGACGGCGCCGTCTGTGTGGCGCCGTTGTTCCAGTTGTACGACTACTCGTTCCGGCCGCCGGGGACCCACACCAAGGAAGAGGCGCTGGACCGGGCGTACCGGGTGGGGGTGGTCTGCAGTGACGAGAAGCTGCTGCATGCCGATCCGTTTCCCGCCCCGGAGTTCTGGTGCTGGGACCGCCTGGAGCGAAGCCGGAACAAGCTGGACGCCATCGATCCGCAGATGGGCACCGTGCTGGTCAGCCACTGGCCGCTGGTTCGCCGGCCGACGCGCGCGCTGCGGTTCCCGGCGTTCGCGCAGTGGTGCGGCACCGAGCTGACCGCCGACTGGCACCTGCAGTACCGCGCCGTCGTGGCGGTCTACGGGCACCTGCACATCCCGCGGACCACCAGCTACGACGGCGTCCGGTTCGAAGAGGTGTCGCTCGGCTACCCGGCCGAGTGGGGCCGCCGCGCCGAACCGCCGCACCCGATGCGCCTGATTCTCGAGGGCGCGTCGGCGTGAGCGGTGCGCCCGCCGGGCCGCTCCGCGCTGACCATTTCAGCTAACACGAATTTCACACCGCGGCCTGATTGTGAGGCTGCGATCACGGTGCGTACAGCAAATCAGTGCCGTCGATGTGAATTCGCGCGTTCACACGAGCTTGACACGCCGTTTCTTGCGCTCCTGGCTGGCACGAATCCGGGAGCCGGTGTCTCCCGCCGGTCCGTAATCTCCTCCACGACAGCGCCGGATTCCCCGGTCGCGGGTGGGCATTCCGGTGCCGATTGCGGGAGGCAAAGTGAACGGGATCATCACGGGTCAGGCGCCGTCCGATCGGCATTCAGCCACGACCCTGGCGCAGTTGTTCGCCCAGCAGGCGCAGCGGCGGCCGGACGAAGTCGCCGTCGTGGCCGACAACGGTTCGGTGTCGTTCCGGGACCTGGACGAGCGGTCGAACCGGCTGGCCCGGCTGCTGATCGCCCAGGGCGTCGGTCCCGAGGTCGCCGTGGCGCTGCGGCTCGACCGGTCGGTCGAGTTCGTGGTGGCCGCGCTGGCGGTGGTGAAGGCCGGCGGCCTCTACGTCCCGGTGGACCTGGGGTACCCGGCTTCGCGAGCCGAACTGATGATGGCCGACGCGCGGGTCCGGTGCGTGGTGACGACGGTCGCCGCGCGGCTGTCGGGGCAGTCGTCGGGGACGGCCGAGGTGATCCTCGACGACCCCAAGACCGCCGATGAAATCGCCGGGCACGGCGCCGACGCCGTCTCCGATGCGCAGCGGCACGCCCCGCTGCTGCCCGACCACGCCGCATATGTGATCTTCACGTCGGGATCGACCGGCCGGCCCAAGGGCGTCGTGGTCACCCACCGCAACGTGGCGAATCTGGTGCAGGCGCAGGCGGCGGTGCTCGGGCTGGGGCCGGGAAAGCGGCGCCTGCAGTTCGCCTCGGTCAGCTTCGACGCCTCGGTGTCCGAGGTCTGGACGACGCTGCTGTCCGGCGCGGCCCTGGTCGTGACGGACGGCTCGCGGCTGGTGCCGGGGCGGGCGCTGGTGGACACCGTGACCAACCGGGGGGTCACGCACGTGACGCTCCCGCCGTCCCTGCTGTCCGCGGTCGAGGCCGCGGGCGGTCTGCCGGACGCGGTGACCCTGGTCGTCGCGGGCGAGGCCTGCCCCCCGGCGGTGGTCGCCCGCTGGTGCGTCAACCGGCAGATGTTCAACGCGTACGGGCCCACCGAGACCACGGTCGCGGCCACCGTCAGCGAGCCGTTGACCGGCGGCGGGACACCGCCGATCGGCCGGCCCATCGCCAACGTCCGGACGTACGTCCTGGACGACATGCTGCGGGAGCAGCCGGTCGGGCAGCCCGGTGAGCTGTACATCGCCGGGGCCGGGGTGGCCCGCGGATACGCCGGTCGTGCCGCGCTGACCGCCCAGCGGTTCGTCGCCGACCCGTTCGGCGCCCCCGGCGACCGGATGTACCGGACCGGTGACGTGGTGCGCCGCTTGGCCGACGGTCAGTTGGAGTTCCACGGCCGCATCGACGACCAGGTCAAGATCCGCGGCGTACGGCTGGAACTGGGTGAGGTCGAGGCGTCCTTGCTGGCGCTGGCGGGGGTGGAGCAGGCGGCGGTGACCGTGCACGGCGAGGGCGTGGACCGCCGGCTGGTCGCGTACGTGGTGGCCGACGGGCTCGACGCCGGGCTCCTTCGCCGGCAACTGGCGGCGGTGGCGCCCGACCACCTGGTGCCCTCGGTGTTCGTGCTGCTGGACGCCCTGCCGCTGACCTCGAACGGCAAGGTGGACCGCAAGGCGCTGCCGGACCCGGGCGACGTAGACGTCGACCGGGAGTACGAGGCCCCGGTCGGCTTGGTCGAGCAGACCCTGGCCCGGCTGTGGGAGGAGATCCTCGGTGTGCCCCGGGTGGGTCGCAACGACGAGTTCTACCACCTGGGCGGACACTCGCTGCTGGCGACGAACCTGGTCAACCGCGTCCGTACCGTCCTGAACGTCGAGCTGCCGGTTCGGGACCTGTTCGAGACGTCGACCCTGGCGGACCTGGCCGAGCGGGTGTCCGTGCTCAAGGAGGGCTCCCGGCCGGTGCTGCGGCGTCAGGTACGCCCGGCGCACGTGCCGTTGTCCTACCCGCAGCAGCGGATGTGGCTGACCGCGCAGCTGCGGGGCGGCGACGGCGCCTACCACATTCCGGTCGTCGTCCGCCTTCGCGGTGACCTCGACGTCGAGGCGTTGCACGCCGCGGTCGCGGACGTCGTGCGCCGGCACGAACCGCTGCGGACGGTGTTCCCGGTGGTGGACGGGCAGCCGCGGCAGCGCGTCGTGCCGATGACCGGGACCGGTCCGCTGCTGGTCACCGAGCGGATCGCGGCCGGCGGCCTGGACGAGGCCGTGGGCCGGATCGTCGGGCAGGGTTTCGACCTGACGACGGACATCCCGTTGCGCAGCCGGCTCCTGCTGCTCGGCGCGGACGACCACGCGCTGGTGCTGGTGCTGCACCACATCGCCGCCGACGGCGCGTCCATGGAGCCGCTCATGCGCGACCTGGCCACGGCGTACGACCAGCGCAAGACCGGCCGGGCACCACAGTGGACCGAACTGCCCGTGCAGTACGCCGACTTCGCCCTGTGGCAGCGCGAGTCGGTGCGGCTGGCCACCGGGCAGGTGAAGTACTGGACCGAGCTGCTGACCGGCGTACCCGATGAACTGGCACTGCCCACCGACCGGCCGCGTCCGGTCGAACCGAGCTACCGCGGCCGGTCGGTGCCGCTGGCGTTGCCGGTCGAGGTGCACGAGGGCGTGGCCGCCTTGGCCCGCCGCAACGGTTCCACCGTGTTCATGGTCGTGCAGTCCGCGGTCGCCGCCCTGCTGAACCGGCTGGGCGCGGGCGCCGACATCCCGATCGGCTGGCCGGTTTCCGGGCGGGTGGACGAGGCGCTCCAGCAGCACGTCGGCTTCTTCGTCAACACCCTGGTGCTGCGGGCCGACCTCACCGGTGACCCCTCGTTCCAGGAGTTGCTGCACCGGGTGCGGGAACAGGACCTGTCGGCGTTCAGCAACCAGGAGATGCCGTTCGAGAGCTTGGTCGAGTCGCTGAACCCGGCCCGGGTGCAGGGGCGGCACCCGCTGTTCCAGGTCATGGTGGCGCTCCAGGTCGGCCGGCCGGCCCGCTTCGACCTGGCCGATGTGCGGGTGCAGCGGATGGCGGTCGGGTCCGGCTCGGCGAAGTTCGACCTCAGCTTCCAGTTCGTGGAACTGCTCGACGCCGCCGGTCGCCCGGACGGCATCGGCGGCGAACTGACGTACGCCTGTGACCTGTTCGACGACGACACCGCCGAGCGGATGGTGGCCATGCTGGGCCGCCTGCTCGCCGCGGCCGTGGCGGACCCCGACCAGCCGGTCGCCCGGCTGGCCCTGCTGAGCGCGGACGAGACCCGGGCGGTCGCGGCGGCCGGCGTCGGGCCGGTCCGCGACTGGTCCGGCCGGCCCTGGCCGCACGAGCTGTTCGAGCAGTACGCCCGGCACGAACCGGCCGCGGTCGCGGTGCGCTCGGAGGGCGACAGTCTGTCCTACGGCGAGCTGAACCGGCGCGCGAACCAGTTGGCGCATCGCCTGATCGCGTTGGGCGCTCGCCCGGACGCTCTGGTCGGGGTCAGCATGGACCGCGGCTTCGACCTGGTGACCGCCGTGCTGGCGGTGTGGAAGACCGGAGCCGGGTTCGTGCCGCTGGACCCGGAGCTGCCCGAGCCCCGCCGCGCGGCGATGATCGCCGACACCGGCGTGCCGGTGGTGCTCACCCACCGCGCCGCCCTGGACCGGGTGGCCGCGGACGGCGACCGGCTGCTGTGCGTCGACGACCCGGGTGCGGGCCTGGCGGCGGAGCCGACCCACGACCCGGGTGTCGCGGTGACCGGCGAGGACGCGGCGTACGTGCTGTACACCTCCGGGTCGACCGGCACGCCGAAGGGCGTGGTGAACGTCCGGGCCGGGGTGCGCAACCGGCTGATGTGGATGAACGAGAAGTTCGGCCTGGCGGCCGGCGAGCACGTGCTGCAGAAGTCGCCGTTCACCTTCGACACCTCGGTGTGGGAACTGTTCTGGCCGTTGATGAACGGCGCCACGCTGGTCATGGCCCGGCCCGACGGGCACCGGGACAGCCGGTACCTGGTGGACACGATTCAGCGGGAGCGCGTCACGTTCGCCGACTTCGTGCCGTCGATGCTGGAGATGTTCCTGCGGGAGCCCGGCGCCGATGAGTGCACCAGCCTGCGCAACGTCATCGTCGGCGGTGAGGCCCTGACCCGCGGCCTGCAGGAGCGGTTCCACGAGGCGCTGCCGCAGACCCGGCTGCACAACCTGTACGGCCCGACCGAGGCGTCCATCGGCGTCACGAGCTGGGAGTGCCGGACGGGCGACGAGGGGCGCGGCGCCCCGATCGGGTACCCGATCGCCAACGCCCGCGTCTATGTCCTCGGCCCGGATGCCGAGCACCTGCCCCCGGGCGTGCCCGGGGAGATCTGCATCGGCGGCCGCCCGGTCGCCCGGGGCTACCTCAACCAGCCCGAGCTGACCGCGGAGCGGTTCGTGGCCGACCCGTTCGTGGACGGCGGGCGGCTCTACCGCACCGGTGACCGCGGCCGGCGTCGCGCCGACGGGGCGATCGAGTTCCTCGGCCGGGACGACGACCAGGTCAAGATCCGCGGCGTACGGGTCGAGCTGGGCGACGTCGAATCCGTGCTCGCCGGTCTGCCGGGAGTGCGGGCGGCGGCGGTGCTCGCGCACGGCAGCGGCCTCGAGCGGCGTCTGGTCGCCTACGTGGTGGCCGACACCCAGGACCCGAACGAGCTGCGCCGGCAGACAGCGGCCGTGGCCCCGGACCACCTGGTGCCGTCGGTGTTCGTGATCCTCGACGCCCTGCCGGTGAACGTCAACGGCAAGGTGGACCGCAAGGCGCTGCCGGACCCGAGCGAGGCGCTCGCCGACCGGCCCTTCGACCCTCCGATCGGGACGGTCGAGGAGACGCTGGCCGGTCTCTGGCAGGAGCTTCTCGAGGTACCCCGGGTGGGGCGCGACGACAACTTCTTCGCCCTCGGCGGGCACTCGCTGCTGGCGATGCAGATGCTGAACCAACTGCGCTCGGTGCTGCTGGTCGAGCTTCCGTTCCGCGCGGTGTTCCAGAGCTCGACGCTGTCGGACATGGCCCGGCGTATCGACGAGCTGCCCCGGCTGGCGGCCGCCGAGCCGCTGCCCGACCACGAGGACCGGATGCGCGAGCTCGTCGCGGCGGTGCTCGGGGTGGAGCGAGTGGCCGCCGAGGACAACGTCTTCGATCTGGGCGGCGACCGGGACACCATCGAGCGGCTGGCCGGTGCCATCGCGCAGGAGTTCGGGGTCGAGGTCGACCCGCTGGTGGTGGCCGCCGTGCCGACCGCCAAGAACCTGGCCGGCTGGGTCTCGGCCGAGCCGCAGGACTCCACGCTGGACGTGGTGGTGCCGTTGCGCCCGAGCACCGGCCCGGTCTCGCTGTTCTGCGTCCACCCGCTGGGTGGCCTGAGCTGGCTCTACTACCCGCTGGTCAACGTCATCCCGGAGTCCGTGGGGGTCTACGGCATCCAGGCGCGCGGGCTGCGTCCCGGCGATGCGATGCCGGCCACCCTGAGCGCGATGGCCGCCGACTACGTGGAGCAGATCCGCGCCGTGCAGCCCGAGGGGCCGTACCACCTGCTGGGGTTGTGCGCCGGCGGCGAGATCGTGCACGAGATGGCGGTCCAGCTGCAGGCGGCCGGCGAGCGGATCGAGCTGCTGGCGATGCTCGACTCCCGCCCGACCCCGCACCGCCGGGCCACCCAGGTGGCGCGCTTGAACGCGGTCGCCCGGCACTTCGACCTCGACATCCCGGAGGCGGAGCGGCCGCACCTCACCGGCGACGACCTGTACGACCAGTTGCGGCAGCGGCAAGGCCCCTACTCCTTCCTCATGCGGCAGAAGGGCCGGGCCATTGTGGACTTCTACGAGAACATGATCAAGCTGGTGGACAACCATCAGTTCAACGTCTACGACGGCGACGTGTTGTTCGTCGAGGCGGCGGCGGCACGAACGCCGGAACAGTATTTCTCCCCGATGTGGCAGCAGTACGTGACCGGCCGCGTCGACGTCATGGCCCTGAAGTACCTGCACCGGCAGCTCGCCCGGGCGGAAGTCCTGGAAATGATCGGCGCCCGGGTGGCCGAGCACCTCAACCCCGCGCGCTGACGTCTCACAAAACCTCACTGAAAGGCATCGGCACATGAGCAACCCATTCGAACGTGACGACATCCGCTACCGCGTCCTGGTGAACGACGAGGGTCAGCATTCCTTGTGGCCCGAGCTGATCAGCGTGCCCGCGGGCTGGCGGCAGGTCTACGGCGAGGACAGCCGCGACGCCTGCCTGCGGTACATCGAAGAGTCCTGGTCCGACATCCGGCCGGCGAGCCTGGTTGAACGGCCCGCGCCATGAGCGACTGGCAGGAGTTTCCCGAGATGCCATCCACCGAAGAACAATCGAACCTGCTTTTCCTGTGGGGGACCCCGCGCTCGATGTCGACCGCGTTCCTGCGCATGATGCTCGAGCGCGGCGACCACGAGGTTTACCACGAGCCGTTCTCCAGCATCGTCGTGCAGGGGTACGCCACCGTCGGCGAACGGACCGCGACCAGTCACGACGAACTGCTGAAACTGTTGGAGGAACGCGCCCGCGATCGCCGGGTGTTCGTCAAGGAGACGACGGAGTACAACTACCTGGCCGACGGCGGCGAGCGGATTCCGGAGGTGGGCGTGCACACCTTCATCGTCCGGAATCCACGCCTGGTGCTCCCGTCGCACTATGCGATGAACCCGGACATGACCTGCGCCGAGGTCGGCTACGGCCACCAGGTGGAGCTGGCCCAGCAGGCTCAGGCGGCGTCCGGGAAGCGGCCCATCGTCATCGAGGCTGAGGATCTGCTCGCGGACGCGCCCGCTGCCGTCGAGCGGTACTGCCGGGACGTGGGCATCCCGTTCCTGCCGTCGGCCCTGTCCTGGGAGCCCGGTGACCAGGGCGTGTGGTGCCGTACCCGGCAATGGCACCAGGACGCGGCCCGCAGTTCCGGCTTCACCGAGTCCCGCCGGACCTACGCTCAGACGGTCGACAACAACGAGTTCCTGGCGTCGTGTTTCCGCCGGCACCTCCCGGCCTACGCGGTCATGTGCGTTTGGGCCCGGAGCCGTACCTGAACCAGTCGGCGTAGGGCCGGTGCTTCGTCCCGGTCAGGGCGGCGTAGCGGCCGCCGAACGAGACCAGGGCGGCGTGGTCGCCCGCCTCGTGGATCCGGCCCTTGTGCATCACGACGATCTGGTCGGCGTCGCGCACGGTCGACAGCCGGTGCGCGATCGTCACGGTCGTACGACCGCGGGCCAGCTCCTCGAAGGCGCGCTGCACAGCCTGCTCGGTCGAGGTGTCGAGGGCGCTGGTGGCCTCGTCCAGGACCAAGATGCGGGGATTGCGCAGCAGCGTACGAGCGATCGCGATGCGTTGCTTCTCGCCACCGGAGAACCGGTGGCCGCGCGAGCCGACCACGGTGTCGTACCCGTCCGGCAGGCCGGCGATCACCTCGTGGATCTGGGCGGCCCGGGCCGCCCGTTCGATCTGGGCGTCGGTGGCGTCCGGACGGGCGTACCGCAGGTTCTCCCGCACGGTGGTGTGCAGCAGGTAGGTGTCCTGACCGACCATGCCGACCACCGAGGCGAGGTCGGCGAGCCGCAGGTCGCGCAGATCGATGCCGTCGACGGTGACGCGGCCGGCGGTCGGGTCGTGCAGCCGCACGATCAGCGCGGCCAGCGTGCTCTTCCCCGAGCCGGTCTCCCCCACCACGGCCAGCGACGTGCCGGCCGGCACGTCCAGGAAGACGTCGGCGAGCGCGGGGGACTTGCTGCCCGGGTACTGGAAGCTCACGTCGTGGAAGCGCAGGTACCCGCTCACCTGGCGGGGCAGCGCCACCGGGTGCACCGGGTCGTCGATGTCGACCGGCAGGTCCAGGTACTCGAAGATGCGCGCGAACAGAGCCACCGAGCTGGACAGCGTCACGCCGATGCCGAGCAGACCGGTCAGCGGCTCGAACAGCCGCGCCTGCAGAGTGGTGAAGGCGACGAGGGTCCCGATGCTCAACGCGCCGGCCGTGGTCGACAACCCGGCGGTGAGGTAGATGACCGCCGGGATGGCGGCCAGCACGATGCTCATCGCGGCCACCCGCCAGCGACCGGCCAGGTTCGAGCGCAATTGCAGGTCGATGAGCCGCTCCGAGGAGGCCGTGAAGCGTTCCACCAGGGCTGGGCCGGTACCCATGGTCTTGCTCAGTTGCACGCCGCTGATCGACAGGCTCTCCTCGATGACGACGTTGAGGTCGGCCAGCTCCTCCTGGCGTCGCTTGGTGATCTCCTTGCGCATGCGGCCCACCCGGCGGTTGAGCAGCAGCGCCGGCGGCACGATCACCAGCGAGACCAGGGTGAGCTGCCAGGAGAGCGCGGCCATGGCGACCAGGGTGGCGACGGCCGTCGTGAGGTTCGAGGCGATCGAGGTCGCGGTTGTGGTGACGACGGCCTGCATGCCGCCGATGTCGTTGGTGATGCGGGACTGGACCTCGCCGGCGCGGGTGCGGGTGAAGAACGCCACGGACTGCCGGCTCAGATGCGCGAAGACCGCCACTCGCAGCCCGTGCATGACCCGCTGGCCGACGGTGGTGGCGATCCACGTTTGGACCACGCTGAGCGCGGCGGTCAGGGCGGCGACCGCCACCATGCCGACGACCAGCCAGACCAGCAGGGTGAGGTTTCGCTGCGGCAGCGCGTGGTCGATGACGCCGCGCAACAGAAAGGGTGACGCCATGCCTAGAACGGACGACACGACGATGATTCCGACGACCAGCGAGAGCCACGGCCAATGCTGACGGAACAGCCGGAGGATGCGGCCGATCGAGACCGTCGCGGCGGCGGTGTCGGTGCGAGCTTCCAAGAGCGGAACCCTTCTCCGGTACGGGCCCTGAGATTACTAACATCTGTCACGAACGCGAAAATGTTGACGTTAAGCCGCGATTTCGCCACTCTCCGTTGTCTATCAGCGCGCGGATACGCCTTCTACTACTTGCTTTGATTGTTTCGCTCCGCGACGGCTCGCCAGGTGGCCTCCCGGGTCGGCGCTCGGCGGCGGCGGCGGTTCCAGGAACCAGGTGCGCCAGTTGGGTCCTGGCACGATACGGGGAGGTGGCACGAAGTCGATGTTCGTAGCGTTTGGGAGGACATCACTTCCTCGAAAGGACTTCCCCACCATGCGAAACAAGACTCTGCCCGCCCTGCTGGCCTCGAGCGCGTTGGCCCTGGGAGCACTCGCCGGCTGTACGGCCAGCATCCCGAGTGTCACGCCCGGTGGCGCAGCCGCCGGGACGCCCACACCCGCCCCGGCCACGTCGAAGCCATCCACGGGGATCGGCACCTCCGCACCACCTGCGGCCCGGAAGGGGTGCCCGGCGAACGACGCCACCATCCCCTCCAAGGCCAGTATCAGCAAGACCGCCGACCTCGACGGCGACGGCCGTGCTGACACATTGTTCCTGGCCCAGGACAAGGAGACGCTCGGGGTCCGGACGGCCAGCGGCGCCACCATCAGCACAAAGTTCCAGGTCAATGAGGCCAGCGACGTGGGCGCCGACGGGTTCGTCACGGGCGACGGCAGCGCGGTGATCCTTCTCGGCGGATCCCGCACCGTCTACCTGTTCGCCATGAAAAACTGCCACATCGTCGAGACCCACAACGCGCAAGGTGTGCAGTACACGTTCGACAACGGCTTCCGTGTGCCCGGCACCGGCGTCGGCTGCTACACGACGGGCCGGGGTCTCACCCTGGCCGGCTTGAAAGCCGTGCCGACCAGTGGCGGCTACACGGTGCAGCGCACGGCGATCGTGCTGCAGCACGGCGGCCTTTCCGCCGCCAACGGCGCCATCACCACGAGCGGTCACTACCTCTCCGAGGTCCAGGCTTACGACGCGGTACGCAAGCAATTCAGCTGCGCACCAGCCACGTCCTGACGGGCGCGATTCGCTGGCGGTGCGACGGCCCGCCAGCGAATGGCCCGCTGCGGCGACGCCTCTGCGGTACCGATCGATTCCCGCGTATCGCCATCGCGTGACAATGGCGAGGAACGCGGCAGTAGTCGAGTCAGGCCTTGGCCAAAGGCCCGGTGAGCGTGGCGGAAATGGGCAGGTGCCTTGTTGGACACCCCTGCTGTGGCCGAGAGCAAGCCGCGGTCGGCCGTGAACACCCGCGCAGGTTGGCAACGCCCCGCGATTCACCGGGGCGTTGCCGGTCGTAGAGGCGGTCGGCGTTGCGCCTTCACTCCGGACAGAAAAGGGCCGTGACCTGCGTTCAGCCGGTCACGGCCTTGATCGCTCGGCGCGCCCGCGGGCTCGAACCCCTTACCTCCTGATCCGCCATCAGAGCCTTGGTGGCGGCTCGGGCAGGTCCGATTACGAGGCGCAGCTATTTGGCCTGCGTTCGCTGGAAGGGGTCGGCAACGGCCGCATTTGCCCGCGTCGTGCTGGAACAGCTTCCGTGGTCCGGCGACGGTCTCGAACATCCGACCGCCACCGGAGCACCATGGATCAGCTGTTGCCGCTCACGGGGGACGGAGCGTTTGGCGTGCCGTTCAGCCTGGGGGCCGGCCGGAACCGCCACGAGCACGGTGCGATCAGCTGGCGTGGACGTCGACGCCAGGCTCTTGAGTGATCAGGAGACAGCGACGAGATACACGTCGGCGGTGCCGGATCCTTCTGGTCCCGAGACATCGACGAGGTGCCCGCTGCTGGACAACTGCACCGGCCGAGTCTGGTAAGCACCGTCGGAGCCGCCGACGTACCCGAGTTCGGTGCCGTCGACGTAGGTGTCGAAGAACGCGGTTCCCGTGACGTCGTATTCAATGGCATACGTGCCGCTGCCGGGAACGCCGACCTCTAGGTCTGTGGGTCCGCTGACCGTACCGATCAATTGACGGATGGGTGGCGTCGTCGCAGCGCTGGCCGAGTTGGCCGTCACCGCCACCGCTCCCGATACAGCCAGGCCGATACCGGCGACGAGCGCGAAGCGTAAACCCCTTTTGATCTTCACTCTGGACCTTTCCTGTAGTATTCGAATAGCGCGGGTTCGCCTAATGCCACAATTCCGCTTAAGGAATTTCTTCCTCAAGCGGCCAGCTATTACACTGCGTCGCCGTGCCGGGTGCCGGGTAGGCGTTGGGAACCACTCCAGGAAAGCGCCAGACCAGCGCCCGGTAGATGCGCTGAACGATTTAAGAGTAGCGATGGCGAGATCGGATAGCAACTTCCGGAGGCGACCGACCGTCGTTTCTGCCCAGTGTTACCGAGGACGCACACTGCGCGACCAGCAGGCTCCCCGGTAACGGAATGATTGCGGGCGGGAACGAGAAAACGCCTGATGGGCAACGATCAGACAGCCCCTCGATTGCGTCCAGCTTGCCATGACGAACGTCGAATCAACAGGGAAGGCTCCGCCGTCGGCCCTTACGCCGGGAATCCCGGACGCGTTCAATCGTCGATCGTCCTCGAAGAACGCCTCGTCCCTGGCTGTAAGTAACCCTTGGAAAGCCCGGGGCACGCCGTTAGTGGGAGAGTTCCTCAACTGATCAGCAGGTGCCTTGGCGTCCGGACACACCGCAGTCCTTATGAGGGTGACGCCCTACTTGCCGCGGGCTTTGCGCGTGCTCCTGGCGTTGGCCTTCTGGATCGCATCGACAAGCTCGTCCTTGGTCATCCGGCTGCGGCCGCTGATGTCCAGCTTCTTCGCCTGATCCATCAGGTGCTTCTTGCTGGCGTTCGCGTCCACGCCACCCGCGGTCTTCGCTTTGGTGTTCCGTCCACCGGCGGCCTTGGCGTCACTGGGACCCTTCTTCTCCTTGGGCTCCCAGTGGTCACCGGACTTCTCGAACGAATGCTTCAAGGACGCGAACGCCGTACGGTGGGCCCGCTCGCCCTCGCCGTACTCCTCGACTGCGTGATCGTGGGTCTTGACGTACGTGTCCTGGGCCTTCTTCGGCGACCGCTTGATCGTGCTGGGCATGTCGTCCTTCGCCGGCATGGCTACCTCCTCGTGACGGATGATCGCGACATGCGTGCCCGTCTCAGGCCGGCTCAAACGGCGCCGACCTCGATCCGGGGACATCTCGCGGACCGCTCCCCCGGAACCCGGTGACCGTGCTCGGCGCCGGCGTCGGCCCCATCGCCCGCCGATGCGGGATCGCTCGGAGGGCACGCTGGAACCGCAGAACGTCCGCCGATCACTCGGATACCCGGCAACTGTCCCACCGGCCCGGCGACCGTGCCCGCTGATCACTCACGGCGATGCGGGGTAGGGCCCGGACGAGATCTCTCCGCGTAGACGACACATCCGTGGGTAGGCGGCGTGGCGATGACATGCGACGAGGCGTCGGCCGGTGATTCCGCCATCGCCGGCGCACCCTCCGGCGAGGCGCAACGCGGCACCGATACGGACGGGGCCGATCCGTCCGCACCGAGCAGGCACCTCGCGCAGCGCATCGGGCCGGCTCGTACCCGATGAACACCGAGTCGTTGCCCGAACCAGGCAGCCACCGATCAAGGGAGTCAGCAGTGAAAGCAGTGGTATGGCACGGCGTCGGGGACATCCGGTTGGAGGACGTCCCGGAGCCGAAGATCCAGGCGCCCACCGACGCGATCGTGAAGATCACCACGAGTGCGATGTGCGGCACCGGTCTGCACCTGATCCGCGGCACCATGCCGGGGATGAAGGAGGGGACGATCATCGGCCACGAGGCGGTCGGCGAGGTGGTCGAGACCGGCACCGGGGTGCGCAACTTCTCGGTCGGTGACCGAGTGGTCGTGCCGTCGACGATCTCGTGCGGGTACTGCTCCTACTGCCGGGCCGGTTATCAGGCGCAGTGCGACAACGCCAACCCGGGCGGCAAGCAGGCCGGCACCGCCTTCTTCGGCGGACCGGAGGCGGCCGGAGCGTTCGACGGGCTGCAGGCGGAGTACGCCCGGATCCCGTACGCGAACACCAGCCTCGTCCCCATCCCGCCCGGCATGTCCGACGCGCAGGCCATCATGGTTTCCGACATCTTCCCGACCGCCTGGTTCGGCGCGAAGCTGGCCGAGATCCGTAACGGCGACGCGGTGGCGGTGTTCGGTGCCGGTCCGGTTGGGCAGCTGGCGATTCTGTCGGCCTATCTGCAGGGCGCCGGCCGGGTGATCGCCGTGGACCACAACATCGACCGGCTGGCCGTCGCCCAGACACAGCACGCCGAGATCGTGAACTTCGACGCCGAAGACCCGGTCGCCACCATTCAGGACCTGACCGGCGGTGTCGGCGTGGATCGGGTGATCGACGCCGTGGGAGTCGACGCCCAGCGGCCGGCCGGGACCACCGTTGAACAGGCTCAGCAGTTCGACGCCGAGCAGCAGCAGGCCGCTCCCGACAACGACGCGCGCGAGGGGCAGTGGGTGCCCGGCGACGCGCCCAGCCTGGCGTCGCAGTGGGCGGCCCAGGCGGTCGCGAAGGCCGGCAGCATCGGGATCATCGGCGTCTACCCGCAGACGATCAGCACGTATCCCGATCGGGGTGGTGATGAACCGGAACCTCACCGTCAAGGCCGGCAACTGCAACCACCGGCACTACATGTCCGACCTGCTGCGTTTGATCGCCGAGGGCGGCGTCGACCCGGCCCTGCTGCTCACCGAAGAGGAGCCGATAACTGACGTGATGGCGGCCTACCGCGAATTCGACCAGCGCCGGCCCGGCTGGCTCAAGGTCGCCCTCAACCCCGCTGCCTGACAACCAGGGGACATTCATGGGCGGGACGGCCGCCCAAAGCCACTCCACCCTGAAGGAGGCATGACCATGCAGATCGGCATCATCGGCGCCGGCAAGATCGGCTCCACCCTCGCCCGTCTGTTCACCGACGCCGGCCACGACGTCGCCATCGCCAACTCCCGAGGCCCCGACAGCCTGCGCGACCTGGAGAAGGAACTCGGCGAGCACGGCCACGCCGTCACCACCTCGGACGCCGCCCGCCATGGCGACGTCGTGGTGGCCACCATCCCGCTCGGGCACTACCGCGACCTGCCCGCCGACGAACTCGCCGGAAAGATCGTGATCGACACCTGCAACTACTACCCCGACCGGGACGGGCACATCGCCGCGCTGGACGACGACACCATCACCTCCAGCGAACTCATCCAGCAGCACCTCTCCCGGGCGCACGTGGTCAAGGCGTTCAACGCGATGCGCTTCGACCACCTACGCGAGTACGGCCGCGAGGGCGGCGCGGGGCGGAGATACGGAATCCCGGTGGCCGGCGACGACCCCGTCGCCAAGAAGCAGGTCTTCGACCTCATCGAACAGATCGGATTCGAGCCGGTCGACGCGGGCCGCCTTGCCGACAGCCGGAAATTCCAGCCCGGCGCCGACGTCTACACCGCCGACCTGCCGGCCGAGGACCTGCGCAACCGCATCGGACATGAGGGGACGACGGGGGTGGCCGCAGACGCGGGCGAGAACGACTCGCACCAGGGAACCCGGCACCAAGCACCGAAGACGTCGTAGCCGGGAGCCCGCCCGGCACGAGGCCGGGCGGGCTCCCGCGGCTCAGGCCGCCGGGCGCAGAAGCACCTTCGTCCAGCCGGCGTCCCGGTGGTCGAAGTGCTGGTAGCCGTCGGCGCCTCGTCAGCGGCAGCTCGTGCGAGACGAGGAAGGACGGCTGCGGCGCGGCCCGTGATGATCAGGTCGCGCAGCTGCCGGTTGTAGCGCTTCGATCGGGCACTGGCCGGTACCCATGCGCTGGCCCTTGCTGAAGAAGGTGCCGTAGTCGAAAGCGATCCGGCCCTGTTTGGCCTCCTCGGTCGCTGCGCCCGGGTCCTGCGGCATGTAGACGCCGACCACGCCGATGCCACCGGTCGACGCGTACGACCTTGACCAGGTTGTCGAGAACGAGCTCCGGGTGTTCCTCGCCCGGACGGGTCGTGCGCCTGGTAGCCGACCGCCTCGACGCCGCAGTCCGCGCCGCGCCCGCCGGTGGCGTCGAGGATCTGCTCGACCGGGTCGCCCTTGGAGAAGTCGACCGCCGTCGCGCCGATCTTGCCGGCCAGGTCGAGGCGGTCCTTTTCCTTGTCGACGACGAAGACCTCGGAAGCGCCGCGGATCATCGCGCTGTGCGCCGCCATCAGCCCGACCGGGCCGGCGCCGAAGATCGCCACCCGGTCGCCGGGTCGCATCCCGGCCAGTTCGATGCCGTGCCAGCCGGTCGGGAAGATGTCCGACAGCATGGTGAAGTCGTTCTCGTGCTCGGTGCCCGGCGGCAGCTCGAGCAGGTTGAAGTCGGCGTACGGCACGCGCAGGAACTCGGCCTGGCCGCCGTCGTACGGACCCATGTTCGCGTACCCGTAGGCCGCGCCGTCCATCCCCTCGGTGGGGTTGGTCCGCAGACAGAAACTGGTCCAGCCCTCGACGCAGTTGCGGCACGTGCCGCAGGCGATGTTGAACGGCACCGACACCCGGTCGCCGACCTTGATCCGGTTCACCGCGTCGCCGACCGCCTCGACGACGCCCATGTTCTCGTGCCCGAGGATCTTTCCCTCCTCGACCGAGGTGCGGCCCTCGTACATGTGCAGGTCCGAACCGCAGATGTTGGTGGTGGTGATCCGCACTATCGCATCGTTCGGTGACTGGATCGACGGATCCGGCACCTCCGTGACCTCGACCTGTCGCGGACCCTGGTAGACCACAGCCTTCATGAAATGTCCTCCCATCGCTGATCACCCTCGCCTACCCCAGACGGCACTCTCCTAACGGCGAAGCGAAACGCCAGGACCACCGCACGAATCCGAGGTGCGCCCGGACCCGATCGTCGACCACAGTTTGGCTGCTTGCGCCGCGGGTAGCCGCGATCATGCCCGTGGACCGCTGTCGGCGAGTTACCCCGGAGCCGTGGCTCTGGTGGTGTGTTCCTTGGTTCCGTACCTCCTTCTCACCGTCGCCATCGAGCCGTTGAGCGACGCGCTGACCAAGAGCCTCGGCATGCCGCGGCCGCAGCTGGAGGTGGCGATCAGCCTCTCGGCCGGCGCGTACGCGGCCGGGACGGTGCTCGCCGTCCAACTCGCGATGCACTTTCCGGCCCGCCGGCTGCTGATCGGCTACGAGATCGGCTTTCTGACGGCGTCCGTCCTGGCTGCCTGGGCACCCACCGTCGCAGTGTTCATCGTGGCGTTCATCGCCCAGGGACTGCTCACCGGGCTGCTGCTCATTGCCGCCGTCCCGCCGCTGGTCACGTCATGGCCGCCGGCCAAGATGCCGGTCACCGGCGGCATCATGAACCTGTGCATCTTCGGCGCCGTGGCCGCCGGGCCCAGCGTCGGCGGCTTCCTCGCCCCGCACGGCGGCTGGCGGCCGTTGTTCTGCGGCATCGCGGTACTCGCGGCGCTCGCCCTCGCCCTGTCCCTCCTGACCTTCCGCGACGACCCGGCGATCGACCACAGCGCCCCCTGGGACGCGATCGCAGTCAGCACCGCGTTCGTCGGCTGCGGGGCGGCCTTCTTCGGCGTCGGACGGCTCCAAGCGACGACGAAGCCGAGTCCGGGCTCCCTCGTCCCGCTGATCGCCGGCGCAGCCCTCATCGTCTTTCTGGTGATACAGCAATACCGGGCCCGCGACCCGCTCATGCCGGTGAAGGCCGCATTCACCACCGTGCCCGTAGCCGGCATCTTCGCCGCCCTGACCGCCAGCGCCGCCTCCTTCGGCGTCATGGAACTTTTGCTCGGACTCCTGCGCACCGCCGGCTCCCCCGGCCGTACCGCCTTGATCTTCATCCCGGAGATCATCGCCGCCGTCGCCGTCGCCGCGCTGTTCGCGGCCCTGTTCGCCACCCGCTTCACCCCGGTGCTGGCGATCGGAGGCCTGCTCATGATCGCCGCCGCCGCGGCACTGTTCTTGACCGTGATCCCCCGGGTCGGACCGGCACTCGCGGTCGTGACCGGCCTGGCCGGGCTCGGGGTGGCCGCGTCGGTGTCGCCCGGGCTGTTCCTGGCCGGCCTGTCCCTGCCGTCGAACGTGTTGCCGCGCGTGTTCGCCCTCATCGAACTGCTGCGCGGTGTGTCCGCCTTCCTGATCGCGCCGATCCTGGTGACCCTGGCCGGGACCCCGGCCCGGACCGGCGCCACCCAACGCTCGGCGGCGATCTGCCTCGCCATCGCAGCGATCGGCTTCCTCGGCAGCTGCGCCCTCTATCTCGGCGGCCGACCGCGGCTGGAAAAACCCGACCTGCAACGCTGGCAAGGTGACGAAGGACCGGCCTGGGACTCCCCACCCTTGTTCCAGATGTTGCGCAAGGACGCAGTTTCATCGGGAGATCAGTCAAGAGCGTTCCGGTGAACACCGCCCAGGCCAGGATGCCGGTCCGGCGAAACCGCGGATAACCGGGAAGCTGGGACCGTGTGTCAGTTGGGGTTGCCAACACGCAAACTCATTCGTTGACCCGGTATGGATGAGGTGGAGAAGTACTGCCCGGAAGCGTTGTGGCACCTTGCGCAGCCGTTGCTGCCACCGCACCCGGAAAGGCGTCAAGGCGGCGGGCGTCGTCGCACCGACGATCGAGCGACACTGGCGGCGATCCTGTACGTCCTGGAGTCCGGGTGCGCGTGGCGCGACCTGCCCGGCTCGTTCCCGGTGCACTGGCGTACCACCCACCGCCGGTTCACCCAGTGGGTGGCCGCCGGGGTGATGGGCGCCCTGCACCGGGCCATCCTCGACGTCCTCGGCGTGGCCGGGCAGATCGACTGGTCACGCGCGAGCATCGACGCCATACCCGTACGGGCCGGCAAGCGGGGAACCTGACCGGCCCCGCCCGGTGAACCGGGGCAAGCGCGGCTCCAAGATCCACGCGATCGGGGACCGCGCCCGGGTGCCCGGCACGGGGACATCTGCGCTGTCGGCCTCAACGACCATCTCTCGTGCCGAACATGCTCGACGGACTGCAACCGGAGCGCCGGCCGAGGAAGCAGCCTGATCACTTCCGCGCATTCCTGCGCATGGCATGCGCTGTCCTTTGCTATCACCACGCCGTCCTTCTCAACCTATCCGCCAGCACCACCCCCAACTGACACACGTCTTAGGAGTTCCTTAGGTTTCGTCGGCCCGCTGTGCGATGCGCTATTGCCGACCTAGCCTTCTGCCTCTGATCGGGAGGTGCGTATGGACGTCCGCCGTAAATGGGTGGTGCCGGCGGTTCTGAGTCTGGCATTGCTGTTGGCGAGTACCGTGACTCTCGCTTTCGCGGCCGATACGGAGCAACCGGCGCGCACTTCCGGGCCGGCCGCGTCACCAGCCGCCCCGACCGGGCCAGTGGTGCACGGCGGTGACGGGCCGAAGTCGGCAAGACCCGTCCCGCCCGGGGCCGGCGCCGCTCCCGGCGCGGCCGACAAGGTCGGGGCCGCCGTACCGTTCGTCGAGTACGAGGCCGAGGCGGCCACGACGGACGGCACCGTCCTGAAGCCCGATCGGACGTACACGACGCTCGCCACCGAGGCCTCCGGACGGCAGGCCGTCACGCTGGCCAAGGCGGGGCAGTTCGTCGAGTTCACGCTGACGGAAACGGCGAACGCGGTGACCCTTCGCTACAGCATTCCGGACAGCGCCGACGGTGCCGGCCAAGACTCCAGGGTCGACGTCACAGCCGGCGGCAAGAGTGTCGGCACGGTCGCGCTGACGTCGAAGTTCAGCTTCTTCTACGGCAAGTTCCCCTTCACCAACACCCCGTCGACGGAGCGGCCGCACCACTTCTACGACGAGGCACGGACTCTGCTCGGCAGCACCCTCGACGCCGGCACGAAGGTCAGGGTCGCCACCACCGACGACATCGCGGTGACCCTCGACGTGGCCGACTTCGAGTTGGTCGCCCCCGCGGCCAAGGCGCCGGCGAACGCGCTCGACGTTGTCACCGACTTCCACGCCGACCCCACCGGCAAGCAGGACTCGACCGCGAAGTTCCAGGCCGCCGTCGACGCCGGCAAGGCCCAGGGACGCCCCGTCTTCGTACCGACGGGCACCTTCACGCTCTTCTCGCACGTGATTCTCGACGGAGTGACGTTGCAGGGCGCTGGTCCCTGGTTCTCGGTCCTGGGCGGTCGTGACCCCGCCGACCGGACCAAGTCAGTCGGATTGTTCGGCCGCGCCAACCCCCCGAGCACCAACGTCACGATCAAGGACCTGGCCATCATCGGCGACATCCGCGAGCGGTCCGATGCGGATGCCGTCCAGGCCATCGGCGGCGTCCTGTCGGACACCGTGGTGGACAACGTATGGATTCAACACCTCAAGGCCGGAGTTTTCCTGGACGGCCCGTCGAAGAACTTCACGCTGGAGAACAGTCGCATCCTGGACGAAACCGCCGACGGGGTGAACCTGCATGCCGGCGTCACGGACTCCAAGGTCGTGAACACGTTCGTCCGAAACACCGGCGACGATGGCCTGGCCATGTGGTCGCAGACGACCCCGAATGCGAACGACACCTTCAGCCACGACACCGTCGTCTCGCCGAACCTGGCGAACAATATCGCCATCTATGGCGGGCGCGATATGACGGTCAGTGACAATCTGGTCGCGGACTCGGTGGCCAGCGGTGGGGGGATCCACATCGCCAACCGCTTCGACGGCGTGCAAGGGGCGGCCGCCGTGGCGGGCACCTTCACGGTGGCCCGCAACCGCCTTGTCCGCACCGGGATTCTGGACATCGACGCGAAGGTCGGCGTCGGCGCACTGGGCTTCGACGCACTCAACCAGTCGATCAGCGGCGCCAAGATCCTCGTGTCGGACACCCAGATCATCGACAGCTCGTTCGCGGCGGTCCAGTTCACCGGGAGCAGCACCACCGGCGTCGAGCTGAGCAACGTGACGATCGACGGTGCCGGGACGTTCGCGGTCCTGGTCCAGTCCGCAGGCGCGGCGACGTTCACCAATGTCACCGCGTCGAAGATCGGGCAAGCGAAAACGCCGATTTTCCAGTGCGGTCAGGCCTTCAGCATCACCGGGTTCGCCGGGGCTGCTGCCTGCTCGGACAAGCTGCCCGAGCAGAACAACGCACCCACATTCTGACCGCGATGCTGCTCACGTCACCGGCCGGGCTCCGGGCCTGTTCGCGCTACCACTGCTGGCTGGACTCCGGCAGCACGTCGATCGAGTCGCAGTACGCACGGTAGAAGCTTGGTGACGCATCGTCGTTGGTGACAGCAAGCGAGGTGCGCCGGTTTCTCGTCCAGTACGAGATGCCGTGCCCAGCGGTCCGGTGCTGACCGACGCGCCAGCACCCACCATCGTCACTTTCGCGTCCACATCCACCATCAATATGGCAAGAACAAAAAAAAAAAAAAAAAAAAAAAATTTGGTG
>CAWJNH010000002.1:1845000-3872123 GCA_963844215.1 uncultured Actinomycetota bacterium | reverse complement strand
ATGTTGGGACGGCGCTGCGGGCGTATTCGATGGCGAATTGTTCGGTCAGGTTGCTGGCCGTCACCGTGCTGTCCGCGGTCGGGTTGTCGTCGCTGGTCCGTTTGGTTTTGGTGCGGAGGCTCATCGGATGCCTCCGCCGTTGGTCAGGGGCAGGACGGCGGTGATGCCGTTGCATTGGGAGCACCAGACGGCGGCGAGGCCGTCGTCGAGCATCTCGTTGATACGGTCGTCGAGGGTTTCGAACTCGGCGGGGAACACCGAAAGGTCACCGCATTCGTCGCACCATTTCTGGGTGGGGCACAGGCGTAGGACGGGGCCGAGGTCGGGGTGGATCCCGGCGGGGGTCATCCCGTCGATGCACCACAGGCAGGCAGGTGCGGTCTGGGCGTCGTGACGGTCGTAGAGGCTCACCACGGCACCTCTTCTGTATGGGGTGTAACGCGGGCAGGGTCGGTCCAGCCGCAGACGTCGCAGTCGTAGTAGCCGCAGTACTGGCAGCAATCGGACCGGTCCTGCCCAGCGGTGGCACGGCCGAAGGTGTCCACGCAGTCGGAGTCGCCGCACTGGCACTTCAGGGTCAGGTCGTTCAAGGGCTGGCTCATCGGGGTCCTCCGGGTTCGCAGTCGAGGCATGCGCCGGTTGAGCGGGGGATGTAGTAGGGCTGGGTGGTGCCGCAGTGGCGGCAGGTGCGCCGGGCGAGGAGGGCTTTACCGATCGCGGCGAGTTGCGCCGGGGTGGCGTGCCGTTTGCGGGCGGCGAGGTCGCGGCGGTAGAGGTGCGCGACGCGGACCTGTTTGCGGTGCCGCCACAGGATTTGCGCGACGGGGTCGTATCCGTTGGGGCGCAACCCTTCCGCCCGCAGTTGGCGGCGGGTGGCCAAGCCGTTCGGGGCGTATTGGTAGGGGAAGGTGGGGAAGCCGTAGCGGCTGCCGGTGGGGTCGTAGAACTCGACGCGGATACCGGTGCGCGCACCGAGGGCGTCGAGGAACTCGTTGGTCAGGGCGGAGGTCGTCATCGGTTGCCTCCGCGCGGGGTTGCGCAGGCGAAGCAACGCATGCCGCCGAAGTAGCCGCGCCAGACGATTTGGCCGGGTTCGGACTGGTTGCCGCAGGAGCAGCGATCGTGCTCACCGGGCTCGACCAGGTTGGGTACGAGGATGGTCGGTTTGCCGTCCATGGTGATGAAGATCGGCTTGATCTGGCTAAGCCTCATACGTCGCCTCCCCAGCGTTGTTGGGCGGCTTGGCGGGAGATGCCGAGGCGGGAGCCGATGTCGGCCCAGGAGTAGCCGTGCGACCGCAGGCCGGTCACGGCGTCGGTGATGGCTTCGTCGAGAAGGGTGGAGAGTCCGACCATGTCGGTGAGGGCTTCGACGTCGCCGGTGGCGACACGTTTGGCGTGGGCGCGGATGATGCGCCGGACGAACGCGGCGTATTCGTCGTTCTCGACGACGTCCCGGCGGCGGGGCTTGGAGGGCTGGTTGTCGCCGGTGGAGGGTTGGAGTGTCAAGGTGTGGTTGACGTAGGACAGGCTCACCGGGCACCCCCGGTGTGATGGGGGGTCTCCCAGTCGTTGGCGGCTTCGTGGAGCGCCAGGATGACGTCGGTGTCGGTGGTGCGGGGGTTGTCGTTGAACGCGCCGATGATGTCGATGGCGCTGACCGTGAGATCACCGGCGGCGTAGTCACCGTCGAGGTGAGCGGCGAAGATCCGCATGGCGGTGATAGCCGCGTCGGAAGCGGCGTCGTCGGCGGTGAAGTCGGCGCACAGGATGGGCCTGCCGTGAGCGGCGACGTTGATAGCGCCGGTAGCGCAGGCGGGTGGCCACTGCTGGCGAGACAGGAAGTCGAAGAATTCGCCGGTGGTCCGGCCGTGAATCTCGATGTAGGTGGCGGCGCAGCGCAGCAGTGCGGAGGGCCGCATCGGGTCCGATGCAGGTGTGGGAGTCGGTTCGTGGGTAGCCTTCATGGCAGCCACGTCCTTTCCTTTGAGGTGTGGTTGTTGGGTGGACAGGACCGGTCGTGCTTGCAGGCGTTGAGCCGGTCCTGTCGTCCGTTGGTGCTATGCGGTTGTGGGTGGGGCATCCCGGTTAGCAGCCGGGGCAGTGCCGGCGGCCGCCGGAGGTGCGAGCCGCGAGGGCGGCGAGGATGGCGACCACGGCCAGGACACCGACGATCAGGGCGGCGTGGGCGGCGATGAATGCGGCGAGTTGGCCGATCAGGTAGGCGGCGACGGCGGCGAGTCCGGCGACGGTGCCGGTGATCGTGGTGACCAGGACCGCGGTGCGGGTGCGGCTAGAACGCCGGATGCGGGTGCGGGCGTGGCCGCTGACGGAGGTGACCCGCACAGTCGGTGGGGTGGGTCGGGTTTCGCGGAGCCGGATGATCACCTGGAGCCGGTCGCCGGGTACCGGGCGGGGTGTGGTCAGGGCGACCAGGGTTCCGGCGTTGCGGTGGTTCGCCACCAGGTTGGCCAGCTGGGTGGCGGTGCCGGTGACGGTGTGGTCGCGGATGACGGTGTGATGGCCGGGGGCACGTTGGGTGACCGGTCGGTCGGGTCGGATGGTGGTGTGGGTGTTCATGCGGCTTGCTCCCATTCACTGGCGGAGGTGGGCAGGGCCGGGGTGGGGGTGGTGATGCCGGACGGGCGTCGCATCCAGGCGGCGTAGTCGGCGATGGTGTAGAGGTCGTCGTCGGACAGGTAGGCGGCTTTGATCCGGTAGGGCAGGCGGCCTTCGGCGAGGAGCCAGGCGGCTCCGCGGTTGTCGGGGTCGATGTCGGTGGCGGTGTAGCCGAGGTCGGCCCAGCCCGCGCCGAGGATGACGTCGGAGGATCCGTTGGTGGTGCAGCGGAACGCGGCCCGGTAGCCGAACAGGTCCCGCAGGCTGGCGGGGATGATGTCCCAGGAGGGGCGTTGGGTGGCGGCGATGATGGGCATGCCGCAGGCCCGGCCGAGGGAGACGAGGCCGCGGAGGAGGGTGGTGAATTCTTCGCGTTGTTCTTTGGTGCCGAGCACGGTGGAGAACATGGCGAGTTCGTCGATGATGGTGACGATGGTGGAGAGGTTGTCGTCGGCGTCGACTTTGCGGCGGCGGTGGGCCAGGAGCCACAGGTACCGGTTTTTGGCGACGGTGAGCAGTCGTTTGAGGACGCTGATGGCGGCGTCGAGGTCGTTGCCGATGAACGCGTCGGCGATGTGTTGCCAGGGGCCGAGTTCGACGTATTTGGCGTCGAGCAGGACCAGGCGGGTGTTGTCGGACAGGGCCGCGTGGGCGGCGGTGAGGTTGATCAGTCCGGATTTGCCGCCGCCGGGTTCCCCGGCGACGAGCAGGTTGTGGTAGACGGTGTCGAGGGTGACGTGGTGACCGAATTCGTCGATGCCGATGAACATCGGGTCGAACATCGACAGGCCGGGAGCGACCGGTACCCGGTCTGTGCCGAGGGGGTCGCGGGTGGCGATGGTGGTCATGGAAGTGGCCTCCAGTAGGCGATAGGCTGCGGACACCGACGCGGAGGACGCGTTTGGTTGGAGGCCGGTGCGGCCTTCGCGTCGGTTCCGGTTTCTAGGCGGTGACGGGTGTGGTGATGGGATCCCAGCCCGGGGCCGCACGCCGGATGCGGCGGTGCTGCGCTTCCTGGACGAACAGGGTCGCGTTGTAGGCGCAGGTCGACGCGAGGGTGAGGACCTGGAGGCGTTGCGCCTCCGTCAGGCCGGGGTAGGTGTCGCTGGACGGGTCGTAGCCGTCGAGCAGGTAAATGTTCATCAGCGTTTGCGACGCGACCATCAGGTCAGCGGCGGTCTGCAGCAGATGCGCCGCCAGCTTGCGGTTGTCGTCACACAGGTAGGCGACGACGAAAAGGTCCGCGTGCCGAGTGACATCCCGGGCGGTCAGACAGTTCTTGTATTCATGTCGGTTGTAGCGGGACAGGTCGAAGCTCATGACGGGTTGTCCTCTCAGGCCCAGGGGTCGTCGTCGAAGGTGTCGGCGGCCGGTGCCGGTTTGGCCGGCTTCCTGCCGTTGGGGCCGCCAGCCGATTTCACGGCGGTGGCCAGGGGTGATTCGGCGGGGACGTCGGGCAGGTCCAGGCCGGTCGGCACGTCGCCGGGGGGTGTGTACGCGAACGGCATGTGTTCGGTGTTGATGACCCCGGGAAGCGGGGAGCTGACCTTGGCGGTCAGGACCTCGCGGCGTTTGATGTCGAACCGCAGGAACGCGGCTTTCTTGTTCTCGCTGGCCAGCTCGACCAGGACCGAGGAGGCGTGGCAGGTGACGGCGATCTCGTCGAGGCGGGATTGCAGCCGTGACAGGGACAGCCCGGGCCGCAGGTAGACCCAGACCCGTTCCCCGACCGGGGTGGGGCGTGCCCACAGGATCAGCGGGAGGCTGCCGGATTTGTTGGCGATGATGAACTGCGAGAAACACACCCGCAGTCGGTGCCGGACGATGAAGCACCACCCGAGGGCGGTGATCCGGCGGCGGATAGCCGGGACGGCGGCCGGGATCCCGACCAGTGGTGCCATAACGGCGAGAGTGACCAGGGCGGGGGTGGCGTTGGCCAGAGCGACCCACCCGTAGACCAGGCCCATACCGGTGCTGATTTCCGGGAGCCACCACCACAGCAGTCGCAGGACCGGCCAGATCCTCACCAGGAGCCAGACCAGGGTGCCGGCGGTACCGCCGAGGAGGCCGCCGAGCAGACCGGCCAGGATCGGGTGCATGTGGTCCGACGCCACGGTCATGGCCAGGACCCCGACGATCAGGGCGGCGATGATGAACGCCATCCGGGCGTTACGAGCGGTGGTGCGCAGCACCTTCTGTTCGATGACAGTGACGGTTCCCGACTTCCTGCCGAAACCGAAACCTCGGGTAGATTTGGACACGACTTGTCCTCCCTGATAAGGGGTGGGATGGGTTGAGGAGGCGTGGGGTCGGCAGGTTCGCAGCCAGTGACCGGCCCTACGTCGTTTCTTCGATCGAATGTCGAAGGCGGCGAGGCTGGCAGGGATGAGACCAAGTACCAGCCCCGCGCCACACTTCGGAAATGCTTCGGCCGTCATCGCGGCCGATGGTCGAGGATGCTGGAGAACCAGCGGGACCCTGGACCGTCGAGTTGACTCAGTACTAATTCCGACCGTGATTGGTCGAGGGGGTTGCCACGGACACTGTGGCGTGGGTGTTCCGGTACTACGAAGTGCTACTTACTCGCCGAGGTACTCGTCGTCAGGGGCTTCAGCGACGCCGCGCGGAACGCCGTGCCGTTACGACCGTTGGTAGCCCATGCCTTGGCCTCCAGCGACTCGACAGCGACGAACTGACCAACCTCCACCGACGGAATCTCTCCTACCGTCGTGACGTTGATAACCTCGCCACCCGTCTCGTCGAGCGCGACGACCTGGGTCTGCCACATCGGACGGCCCGTTCCCCTCTCGGACCGCTGATTGCCCTTCTCGTCCACCTTCGGCGCAGCCTTCTTCGCCACCGTGAACGTGATGCCGGTGGTGTCCACGTAAATCTTCACGAGGGGTTCCTCCCTGGTAGTGAGCGCGTCCGCAGTGGACGTTTGCTCGTTTCGTGCCACCAGGTTCTCTCGACAAGACGTGACGTCCTCACCACACGGCTGGACGACTGGGGACGTCCCGAGTAGATTGGAGACGTCCCTAGAAGTCCGGAGTTAGCCATGCCGAACGAACGACTACGTGATGCGATCCTCCGCCACGGGATGACCCCAGCCGCTCTGGCCGATTACATCGGCGTCGATCCGAAGACGGTCGAGCGTTGGGTGACGCAGGACCGAACCCCCTACCCCAAGCATCGTCATGCTATTGCTGTGCGGGTCCAGCAGACGGAGTCTTATCTATGGCCGAAGGCGCTCTCTCCGGAGAAGGCGACTCGTGTTGCGGAGTCGGAAATCGTGCACGTCTACCCGCGACGCAGCGTTGTACCGATCGACCTTTGGAGCCGGCTACTTGAGCAGGCTAACAACCACATCGGCATCCTCGCTTACGCCGGGTTGTTCCTACCCGAGCAAAACCCCAAGTTCGTTCCGACGCTAGTTGAGAAAGCGAACAGCGGTGCCGTCGTCGAAATCGCGCTAGGTAATCCGGACTGCGCTGAGGTTGCGAAGCGGGGAGAAGACGAAGGGATTGGCGACGCGATGGCGGGCAAAATTCGCAACACGCTGGCGTTTTATCGAGAGTTGAAGGACAACGACAACGCTTCCGTCTACTTCCACCAGACCATCCTGTACAACTCGATCTATCGTTTCGATGACGAGATGCTGGTCAATACCCATCTCTATGGGATCCCAGCTGCGTACGCTCCAGTCCTGCACCTTCGACGCCTCTCGGGCGGTGACTTGTTCGACGGCTATGCCAACAGCTTCCAGCGGGTCATCTCGAAGTCCGTGTACGTATGGCCATGACAGGCTAGGACCATGACGAGGACTGAGCACTTCAACGATCCGTCCGCGCCGATGGCCAACAGCATCGTCGTTGCCGCGACCGCCTTCGTGGAGAACGATGACGGCCGGGTGCTGCTCATCAGGCGAACGGACAACGGTCTCTGGGCGCTTCCAGGAGGAGCTCAGGACTTCGGCGAGTACCTTGCCGAGGCGGCAATCCGGGAGACCGCCGAAGAGGCCGGCATCGCCATCAGCGTTGACGACGTGGTGGGCATCTACACGAACCCACACCACGTTGTGGAGTACAGCGACGGCGAAGTCCGTCAGCAGTTCTCGATCTGCTTCCGCGCCAGCTACGTGAGCGGCACGCCAAAGACGAGCGACGAATCGTCGGAAGTTCGCTGGGTGACGCGGGAAGATTTGGACGAGCTGCCGATTCATCCCTCGATGCGGCTACGCATCGACCATGGTCTCGAGAAGCGGACGAAGCCCTACATCGGCTGACTGGCGATTCGGTCCTGAGTGCGCTGCACCGCAGCCACCAATGTCGGTTCAGCGCGGGACCAAAATCGAGTCACGAGGTGATCCGGACCGTACCGCTGGCGTACCTCAGCGAGCCGATCGGCCACCTCAAGGGACTCGCCGTCCGGACCGGTAGTCATGTCGGCATACCAGAGCGCGTCGGTGACCGGAGAACCCTCGTCGGTGAAGTCAGCTGTTAGCTCGTCCGCGAGGCCACGTTCAGCCGCCTCGAAGATTGCGCAGGAGTGATGCGCTACGAGGTTGCACACACGCTCGGGAGCGCCTTCACCACGCAAGAACCGTGCTCCGTCGAGCGCATGGAGTCCTGTCGACACTGCGGGCGGGGCGTAGCCGATGTCATGAAGCCACGCTGAGGCAACGAGGATCTCCGCATCGTCGGCGGAAAGACCCGATGAGATCCTGTCGGCCTTGATAGCCACGGCCTGGACGTGACGCCACCGACGGGGAAGAGCAGCTGCGAGCAGGTCCTCTGCTTGACGCTCTGCCCACTCAGCCAACACACCCATGGAACGAGGATCCCACGTCCCTGGTTGTCCCGGCCACACCCCGGAACGTGATCTTGTGTTAGTGCAGGCAGGCAGTTCGGCCCACCGTTCGGCCGTCGATCTTGTTCAAACTTTCTGTACGTCTTCAAGGCGGCCCGAAACGGGCCGCTCACTCCGTCGCCGAGGGCAGCGCACCGCCGCCCGCGGGAATGCGGGCGGCGGCACGCTAACCGCTCCTCGTCGACACTCGTGGAGAGCGCAAGAGAGTCGGGCCTGCCGAAGGACTGAGAAAGTCACGGCACAAGGGTTCTGCGCGGCGGCCGACCGGCACGGCCTGGGCGACGCGGACGAGCTACCCGCGCCTGCGCCGTAGCGCGGGGGCGCTAGGAATTGGTTGCGGCTACTGCGCCTCCGGCGGGGGCGCTCCAGCTCCGGGATGGTCGCGCACCCGTCACTCTCGCCCCGGGCAGAGCCGAGCAGACCCCGCCGGCGCCCACCGGCGTGGGTGCCTAGTGTCAAGGCCGTCTTGACGCGGCGGGCGCCGGCGGTGCCCGCTCCCACGGTGGGCGGGTCGAGGGTGACGGGATGGCTTGAGCCAGGTCCATCGCGCTGAGGAGGGCGGATTGATGCCCCGAGTGCTCGGGAACTCAGGTGCGGCTTAGGTACTCGGGAAGAATTGTTTCATGGTCCGTGATTGCGTCCGAGATCTGGTCAGCAGTGAGACCTATAACCTCGCTGAGGTCGACGCCGCGAAGATCGCAATTCTCCATTGAGGCACCTGTTAAGTCGCTGCCCCGCAGCGCAGCGCCCCGCAAATCAGAGTCATCAAGGCCGACGTGTCGAAGATCCGTCGATCGGATATATGCATACCGGAAGTCCGATTCCTGCATGTGTGCAGTAGAAATTGCTGCGCCACTCAAGTTGGCTCCCCGAAGATCGCAACTGTGTAGCGCTAGATGCTCGGCTTTCGCGCCCACAAAGTCCGCACCCCGCAGATTCGAGCCCTCGAAGTGAAGGTTGTCAATCCAGCCATGCATCAAACGAGCACCGCGCAGATCGGTGTTACCAAGAGATACCCATGGACCCTCAGGCCGACGTGGTCGTTTGTTGAGTGCAATTAGGGCGGCTTGTACGTCCAGCGGCAAGCGCTCATATTGCCAGTCGCGACCGGTCTCATAGTCCTCATTGATATCGAACTCGTTATCGATGTCGTCGGACTGATCGCCAGAAGATCGCGGCCGCGAGTCCTTAACGAATCCGGCAAGCAGCTCCACGACAGCGTTATGGTCACGAGGTGAATCCCGCATGAGCCGCGCCAATGAATGGATCGCCCCGATTCGCTCGGCGCGGTTGGTCGATGCAAGTAGGGTTGCTGCCTTGGCGTAACGGTCCGCTACTTGCCCCGACCGGCTCAGAAGATAGCTCCGCGCTGTAAAGATAATTGTTGCCAGACCGCCGAGCGCGAGAGTCATTTGCAGTATGGTCGCGCGCGAGGAGTTAATCGCCTGTGCCTTCTTCTCCGGATCTTTAATTGCGTTGATCAAAGCGCTGTCGAACCAAATTGGTCCTCTCCAGATTGTCACGCAAAGAAGCCCTGCAGCAACAACGGAAACGACGACCAGCAAGGTGATCTTGCCCCAAGTCCTATAGCGAGCGCGAAAGCCGCGCCTCGCCTGATGTCGGAGCCACTGTGTTCGTTGGACCACGTCCGGCCACGCTCGCGCCAGCGACATCGCACCTCTCCGGATGATCTTGAGCCATCAATCTCGACAGTGGTCGATATGATGGTGGGACGGACGCCGTCAACTCCTACGCTAGCGGAGGGTTCAAGTGCCGTTCGAGCAGCTCGCGAAGTCGGCTAGCGCATTGCCGGAACCACGCATCATGATCATGCAGTTCGACCCCAGTAACGCTGAGATGACCACGTTTGGCGATACCTACGCCACCTCGAAGCTCAACCTCGCCGAAGCGAGGCGTGACGCGGCAGATGCCGCGCGTCAGGCGGCAGCGAGGGGGCTGAGGCTGCAGTACCTCGTCGTGCGAGTTGAGTCTGAGATGGCGTTCGCGTCTTACGGGTTACCTGAGTGACTAACTGGGTGACAATCGCCAGTGATCGTGGTGGACGTCTGCGGACAGCTACGGACTGATACGCGCAGGTCAGGATGTTGTTGACCAAGCGCATTCAAGATCATAAGTTGCCTGGGGGTCAAGGTGTCGAGGTCGCTGCTCAGACCTGTACCTGGCCGGTAATAGTTTATAAGCCAAGGAATCTGCGGAAGGAAGCGACTAGATCTTTCCGTAATTGCCAGTATTCTTTCCGCCAGCGTTGACGAGTCTTGCCGTCGCCGCGTGCGAAGTTCGGATGGCGGACGAGTAGCCAAAGCGCTTCCGCCTTCTCGGCTGGCTCTGCTGCGACCAGTAAACGTATGTTGTCGAGGGCCACTTGTGCTTCAACAGGAGAGACCTGTTTGATCGCACGCTCCCGACCTTCGGGATCCGGGTGCGTCTCGTGTAGTGCGTAGAGCTCTCGGTAATGTTTATGTACCTCAGATAGAAAGCGGTTGACAGCGTCCCTTTGGAAGTCAGTCACTTTGGCCGCGCGGTCCCGCGTGAAGGCAAGTCGCTGCGCCAGCAGCGTTGACGTCGAACCTACAACGGTGCCAAGCAAGGTGCCGGCAATCGGTACCCAGTCCGCCATGCCTCCAGTGAATCACCTTCGTCGACCGGACGAAATAGCTGCAGAGTCCGTAGCCAAGTCCAAAGTCGTGCCGCGCCGCTCGCGCAGCCGTGCAGCAACCGACCGGGTGACTAACTGGGTGACAACGGTAGCGTCTACCGGCGGACTCCACCGGACGTTGACGGACTGTCGTCGCAGCTTAACTACGTTGCCGTCGCAGCCCCGGCGGCCATGATCGTTCCTTGACACGGAAGAGGTCACTGGTTCGATCCCAGTATCGCCCACCAGCTCAGAGGCCATGTCCCATCGACGGACATGGCCTTTCTTGTGCCCGTACAGCAGCGAAGTACAGCAGCGGTTAGCCATCGAGGCTCTCCCCCAGCCGCTTCAGCGCTTCCCGCGTCGACTTCGACGACACCTGCGTGTAGATCTCCATCGTGATCGAGAACCGGGCGTGCCGCAGGATCGTCATCGCCACCGGCGGTGGACGTCGAGGTCGGCCAGCAGCGACCCGCAGGTGCGGCGGGCGTCGTGCACGGTGATCTTCCGGACCCCGGCCTTGAGGCACCGGGCGTCCCAGGAGCGGTTGAAGTTGCGGGGGTCGATCGGAGTCCCGAAGTTCGTACAGAACACGAGCCCGGTGTGCAGCCAGGCCGACCCGGCGGCCGGGCGGGCGTCGTCAGCGTCGACCAGGCGCTGACGGACGGCCGTGATGCAGATGCCCGGCAGGGGCAACGTGGCGTCCGAGGCGTGAGTCTTGGTCTCCCGGTGCAGGAGCTGACGCCCGACCCGTTGCAGTTGCCGTCCGATGACCAACTCCCCCGCGTCGAGGTCGACGTCATCGCGGGTCAGCCCTAACACCTCACCCTTGCGAAGCCCGCAGACCAGCACGAGGACATAAGCGGCATACAACGGGTCGCCGTCGCTGCGAGCCGACTCCAAGAATCGGCGGGCCTCCTCGGTCGACCACGCCTTGCCCTTGCGTTTCCGACTGGCCGGCAGTTTCGCCAGTCCGGCCACATTGCGGGTCACCAATTCCTCGGTCTGGGCGTGCGACAACGCCGACCGCAGCACTTCCGCGCGTCACCCAGCGTGCTCGTGACCGGGAAGGATTTGCAGCATGACCCGGCCGCACAGCAGCGTTGCTCGCGGGCCGGTCGGCGGGCGTCCTTTCCCTGAGCGCAGCACTGGCATGTCGTCGCCAGCGCATTCAGCCACGTCTGCACATCACGGACCTGGAGCCGGTCGAGACGTTTCCCGGCAAGACCGGGCTTGATGTACAACCGGATCAAAGTCTCGTAGGTCGCCGCGGTCAAAGGGGCGAGGTTGGGTCGCACCACGTCGCGGTGCCAATAGTCGAGGTACTCCCCCACGGTCGGCAGTCGCGTCGCGACCGGCCCGGCCTTGGCCTTCTGATGAAGCGTGAGCCACTTGTCGTGGACTTCCTCCCGGGTCTTGCCGTAGGCGTACTTGCGGGTGCGTTTGCCGTCCGGTTTGGTGACCCAGACGTAGGCGGCGTAGCCATTGCGGTGCGGGTAGATCGAGCCTTCACCGTTGGCGCGGGCACGGGTTGCCACTACGCCGCCTCCTGCCGGTTGATCTGTTCCTGGATGTACTGGTCGATCCACTCGGGCATGATCCGGCGGTACTTGCCGTCCTTGACGGACCGCAGCTCGCCGGTGGCGATCTTCATCTTGACCTTGGACAGACCGAAGCCGAGCAGGACGGCAACCTCGGCGGGTGAGTACCACCGAGGCGCGAGCGGGCCGGGGTGGCTGCTCATCGCGAGTTCTCCTAGCTGTGAAAGTCGGGCACGGTTGACACGTACGTGTCAGGAATTGAGGGCTTCTCGGAGTGCGTCGCGTCCGATCCGGTCTCGCTCGCGGGCGGCGGCTGCGGCGGCGGCGTTGGCGAGCATGGCGTCGCCGGTGGTGCGCCAGCCCGCGCCGGTGTAGGCGAGGGTGTTGATGACGACGGTGGTCTCTTCGTCGGCGTCGGCCTGGTCGTCGTGTTCGACGGTGCGGCGCCAGATGACCCGGGCGTCGCGCAGGATGCGGAAGGTGACGGAGTAGCGGCGGCTCTTGGTGAGGAAGTGCCCGCCGAAGCCGAGCATGTGCGCCCACCGTTGAAGTCCGGCCCAGTCTTTGTACCGGCCGAGGGTCCAGGCGGCGTGGACGAGCCGTTCGGGGTGGGTGCCGATGCGCCTACGAATTGAGCACGGCTACCAGATGAGCTCAAGCCCCTACATCGGATGAGCCGTCCGGAGCTGCTCTGTCCGTCGCACCGCTTCCAGTAGTTCCGGCTCGGCAAGACGCCAAAACCGGGTGACAACATCGTCAGGCCCGTATCGCGACCGGATCTCGTCCAGCCGTTCGCGGGGCGTGAGGTCCTCCCCATCTGGACCAGTTGTCATGTCCGCGTACCAAAGGGCGTCTTCCACGGCCGAATACTCTCTAGGGAACTCCGAAGCGAGTACCTCGTCGAGTCCACGCTCAGCCGCCTCATACAGGCACAGGAGTGGTTGGCGACGAGGCCGGCGAGTCGGCTATCCCAACCGTTCCTCAGCAACCATCGCGCACCGTCGAGAGCATGCAGACCTGTGTCCGCAATGTCTGGGGCGTACCCAATGTCATGAACCCACGCAGCAGACACCAACAAGTCCGCGTCTCTAGGATCCACCACGCTGCCGAGCCAGGCCGCCTTAGTCCCCACTGCTTGAACATGCGTCCAGCGCCGGGGTAGCGCGGCTCCGAGTTTGTCCGCCGCAAGTTCCGCTGCCTTCACGATGCTGCTCACGATACGAGGTTACGACTAACAGCACTCACATGAGCGGGTTGGAGGGCTGGCGTGCTGACCACCGAACTGAATTTGTACATCCGCTTCCGGGGTCTGTCATGCCGGGCGGGCAAAGCAGTAGCGTTGGTCAAGACCCGGTCGATGGGGGACTTGTGAGCATTTTTCACTCTCGAAGGAGATCCGATGAGACCCGACCCGCCCGGATACGTCGCAGTCTTGTAGTCGGTCTCGGTTCTTTGGTCGATCTGGGAGGTACCGCCACCCGAGACTCGGTGTTGTCACTCGCCGGCACAGGTCTCGGACCTAGCTGGGATAACCGCGCATGGCAAACCGCGAACGCGCTGTTCGATAGAGAGAGAGGCGACTCGGAACACAGTCGCCAGAGCGAGCTCGAGAAGCTGCTCGACCACGCCACTCGTTTGGTTCCGACGACGTATCGCGCCTGCCGCGAGATCGGCGAGCTCTTCAGGAAAGGCATCGTCGTCGTAATCGACCTTCGACAAATGGGCGATGGTGACGCGCGCCGAGTAGTTGACTTCTGCGCAGGGCTCGCCTTTGCTCTTCGAGGAGTGATCTACAGGGTTGAGAACAGGACCTTTCTGCTAGCGCCCCGGATCACCGGTGCGGAACAGAGCGGCCAATCACCGCATTCGTCGAGGTCGCGATTTGAAGCCGGAAAGACCAGCTTGATCTACGAGATGGAGCACGACGTCTCGTCAGCTAGAACGCAAGATCAAGTCGATCTCGTCATGCGCGATTTGATCGGAGCGGCGTGAGCGAATCTGCGGTCACTGGCCTTCCGAAACAACAGCAACCTGTACACCGTCCTATGGATTCGTTCCGAGAGCGTTACCTCTTGGCCGAACAGGCCTACCGCCACGAGGTGGGACGGTCCGCTGTGAAAATGGCGAACAGAGCACAGACGCTGGCTTTTATTATTGCGGTGTTGTTCCTTGCCGCTGGCACTGCGGCTGTGCTGACACGACACGACGTCGCGGGGGCCTCCATCGCAGTGACCGCATCCGTCTCCCTAGCAACCGCGTTTCTAACTGGAATGTCTAGGATGAACGCACGCGCCGAACACGGATCAGAACCGATCGAGGAGAAGGACGCCGTCGTCGAAGCGGCAGATTAGATAGAGCAGCGGCGGCGTCCAGTTCTCCGATGGCACCCGGCAGTATTTGCGCAGCACTCTCCAGGCACAATGTCCGGGCATCCGGTGGTCCGATGCGGCACTCCGAATACCTGGTCTCACGACCTGCATGGCGGATCTGTCTCAAAAGCTGGGTGACATCATAAGACCTGGGTGACATCATCCCGTCCCTGTGAATGCCGCCATCCTCAACATGGGCGGCAGGGTGCTGCCTGCCTGGCCCAAAGTGACTGATGGAGAATTCACGACTATGACCAAGACTGCTGTAGGTGCTGCGGATGACGATGAAGGAAAGAGGCTGGCGGCCGCGCTGGCCAGCGCGCAGCCCGGCTTACAGCAGATCTTGAGACAGCTGGCGCAGGTTTCGCGGGCCGCTTACCAGCCCGTGCTGTCCCAGAACCTGGCGGCGGCGATCGCCGCGACGCAAACGCCGGCCGTCCAACAAATCGCCGCGCAACTGGCGCAGGTTTCGCGGACTGCTTACCGGCCCGTGCTGTCCCAGAACCTGGCGGCGGCGATCGCCGCGACGCAAACGCCGGCCGTCCAACAAATCGCCGCGCAACTGGCGCAGGTTTCGCGGGCCGCTTACCGGCCCGTGCTGTCCCAGAACCTGGCGGCGGCGATCGCCGCGACGCAAACGCCGGCCGTCCAACAGATCGCCGCGCAACTGGCGCAGGTACAGAGGACGCTTCGTTGGTCGCCCGGCGTACGAGACTTGACAATACGGGTCGCTGCCTTGCAAGCCCCTTCAGTCTCCGCGTTCCTGGCGAATACGGTTGACGGTAAGCGGACGGTCGAGGACGAGCTGGAAGCCACCGCCCACCTGTTCAAAGGCACCGACGTCCTTGCGGACCTAGGAAATTCTTCAGCTGAGCTGCTCGACGACCCAATTGGGTGGCTCGAAGAGAGCGAACGTGGCGCAATCAGCGGCGCCAGTGAGGGCGCACTTGCGGGAGATGCAGCGCGATATCTTCTGGGATGTTTTGTTCTGCTCGCTCAGCGACTAAACCCCAGCGCAGAGACGATCGAACGGTATGCCAGCGCAATATCGATGTTCGTGCTGCTGGTCCTCACGATGGGTATGTTGAACACGGCGGACCCGAAGCTGCTGGACAATCTCAACGCGGTACTTGGCACGCCAGCGGGCATTGTGGGGATCTACCTCGCTCTTCGGCCGAGGGAGCCGGTTCGCAAGTCGCCGCGGAAGCACAAGAAGAGCGCGACCGTTCGCCGAAACTCCAGGTCGCTGAGCCGCAAAATGCGAAGCAGGAGTGTGCGGCGTTAGTGGCAGATACGTTGGTTGCTGACCAGGACTGCTTGACCGTGGCAACGCCAGGCGCGACCTCAACCCTGCGGAGTCACGCAATCTGTCACGCAGGTTCTGGGACCAGACATGCGGTACTCCGAATGCTGGACTCCGAAATCGGTGAGGACTTTCTCTACGGTTTTAAAGGCGGCCCTGAGGGGCCGCCTCGCGCCGCCGGACCAGGGCCGGGCCTCCCGGCCCGCCGCCGCCACCTACGCAGGCTCCGGTGTCGTCGGTTCCAGCCCGCCGGACGGCGCGAGACATGAAGTAGCCCCGGGGCCGCCGACATGTGCCCAGCAGTTCCGGGGCGTCAGGTGGGAAAGTGAGGGACGCCTCCGGCGGGGACTCTGATCTCTGGGATGGTGTGGGCCATCCCGCCGACCTTCGTCCAGGCGGAGCCTGGACGAAGGCCGACGGGATGGCGTTGCGCTATGCGGACACTCACTTGGGCTTAACCTGCTTTGTGTTGTCACGGTCGCGATGAGCGTAAAATTGCTTGCGGAGTCCGCCATATAGGACCTCATCTTCGAGCTTCCGAAGCCAATCGATTGCTATCGTCGACCTGTCGTAGCTTCTGGAAAGGAGCTCATCGTCGTTGTCGGGACCGCTCTTCCACTTGTAGTGCGCGAAATTGTTTCTTTGCTTCGTGCATTCATCAATCGCCGCAAGACAATCCGCGTCAATGACAGGCAAATCAAGCAGCTCCCAAGCTGCCGTTAGCTTGGTCCTCAAGCGCAACTCCCGCGCGAGCGCAAGGTAGGTGGTGTCCGACATCCCGAGCCGCCTAATGGCATTGTCCAGCATCATGTTGGTCCAGTGCTCGAACCAAGTGGCTTGCATCAAAATCGCTAGGTTTAGATTTTTTTCTTCTTTCGCTTTCTTCGCCATCGTTAGCAGATTATCTGAATGGTCGATCACCATGCTGATCTCGACTTCATCGTCTTTCAAGAGTTCATAAAACTTCCGCCGGGCTTCGAGGACAATTTCCTCATACGACTTTCCGGTGATGGTGACAGTTCCGTCTGCAACCATCGACGCGGTGTAGTTCCTGATTATCATATCGGCCAATTCTTCAGCCTCTCGTTTCTCGTCGTCTGTCATTTCGGGACGCGAGGTAGGCAGATCTTCACTCATGGTGAAATGCTATTGGGAGGGGCGATCAAATGCAATTTATTATCCCCACCCTTGCCTCTCTGCCGAACCCAACACAGTGGAGGTCTTGCGGCCCGCGCTGGCATGGTGTTGGCCAGCGGAGCATATTGCGTGCCCGTCGTGGCGGCCATAACCGGTAAGCAAAGGTCAGCCATGAAGATGATCGGGTCCCGAGCTGCCACAACGCGGGTTGGCTAGGTGCCGTGACTGGGTGATCAACAATTCCTAAACCCTGTGTCGGCTGGGTGACACTGCCGTCCTGTCGGACCCTCCGTCTCCGTAAGAATGGGATAACGCTCGTCCACGGACCCCATGGAGGCCACGCGTGCCGAGAACCGACCTGAGCCAGCAAGCCAAAGATCTCCTTGCCCAGGCTCGCGGCGCAAGCGCTGACCCCCAAGAAGCACAAGCGCTCCGCCTGGAGGCAATTGCCGTCGCCATCCTCTCTGTCACGAGAGAGATCAGCGATCTGCGGGACTCCGTCGCCCAGGTCAGCAACGTGCTTGACGGGCCTGGCGCGTCCGACACAGCAACCAGCCTGCACTACATCTCGGACTGGCTTGAGAAGATCGCCGATAAGTAGCCGGCTTGACGTGGTCCTGATCGTCGGACGGCGAGTACAGCAGAGAAGTACAGCAACCAGCGCGACCACACCCCGCCAAGACCGACCGTGACACCATGCTTGATCTCGCAAGCGACCAAAACCAACCGCCTTGCGTGAACTTGACACGGAAGAGGTCACTGGTTCGATCCCAGTATCGCCCACCACGCGTCGCAGCAGGTCAGAGCGGGTTTCGTCCCACCGGGACGGAGCCCGTTTCCCTCTGCGGCCAAGATCTGGAGAGATTTTGGAGACGATCTTGGTGGCTTAGCTCCGGTCACTCGTCAACCCCCGTCACCAACCGATCCAGTGCTGCGACCGGTGACCGGGCGCTCAGCCGCCGTCGCTGAGCCAGCGCCTCCGCCCATGTCTGGTTCAGCCCATCGGGCAACTCACGGGTCATCCCATCGGTGACGTGCGAGTACAGCGCCTGCACCGAACCGTCCGCGTGACCCATTTGCGCGTCCATCAGCCGGGCCGGGGTACGAAGCTCGATCATCAGCGTCTTGTAGGTGTGCCGCAGCCCGTGTGGCGTCAGCCGGGTGCGATGGGCAGCCAGCACGCGTCCGCCCGCGTCGCCGCGCCACGCCCACGCACCGGAACCCCGGGCCACAGGTCGGCGAGCACCGGCACCGGCCGAGCGGGCCGAGGGGCCTTCTGCGGGTAGCTGCCGGTGGCGGCGGGCTGGAACAGCCACGTCGTGAAGCCGTTCCGCCGCCAGTGCGATGCGAGCACACCGGCCGGACGGCCGAGGACGTAACCCAGCTCCTGCGCCGCAGCCAGCACCCGCGCACGGGTCGCCTCGCTCACCCGGCAGATCCGGTCGAACATCACCTCACCGCTGGGCTTGGCGGATTCGAGCCCGCAGAGCCCGGCACGCTGGGAGAATTGGGTCGTGGGCTTCTTCGACGAGCCGGCCCGACACGAAGGCGGCGGCGCGAGCCGCGTGCGTGGTGAGGCAGATACGGATCGGGAGCGGTGGCCGACCACCATCCCCGCTACCTGCGGGCTTCATCTGCCGCTTGGTCAGAGCTCGTCGGCGGCGGTGGCCGTCACCGGAATGCAGGGCTACCCGGACGCTTTCGTCGTTACCCTCACGTGGGTCTTGCGACGTGGGGGCGGCAACGACCTGCTCGACGCGGAATATCAGTGGCACGGTGAAGGACCTGTCCCGGACGAGTATCTCCGGTTCGGGGTGCAGTTCTCCAACGGTGGAAGAGCCACGAACCTGGACGTCAAGCGCGGGACTCCCGCGCACGCCAATGATCCGGACATGGTCGTCGTCGGCGGCCAGGGCAACGACGTCCGGATGTGGACCGACTACTTCATCGCACCGCTGCCACCGCCCGGTCCCGTCATGTTCGTCGCCGCGTGGCCGGCGGTCGGCATTCCTGAGGTGAAGGCCGAGATCGACGCTGTGGCCGTCCGTCGCTGCGGGGCTGGAGCAGTCCAGCCGTGGCCGGACGACCGGGATCGGCCGAACTACCGCTGACGCCTTTAGTTGGGGCTGACCACGCCTGTGACCTCGCTCGACAATGGAAGTCGGCGTGGCAACTCGGGCTTACGCGCTTTGAACCGGGCGATGTGTTTCGTGGTCGTGCGCAGCACCTCGACCAGCAGCTGGTCGCCGGCGTGGACCCGGAAAGTGGTGTCGGCGGGTTCGACGGTGACCGTTTGTCCGGCGTGGCCGATCCCTACCTGGATCTTCCGTCCGGCAATGCTGATGCTGCCGCGGCAGCTGACCCGCCGGTCGACCCGAACGACGTCGGCGGTTGGGATCGGGGCCGGCCCCGCGGGACGGGAGTCGCGAATCCGGGATACCTCGGCTGCGGTGAGTGGGTTCAGCAGGGATCGCAGCACGGTGCGGTCGGGGCCGAGCAGGCACATCACCCGGTGCTCGAGGCGGACAGTGACGCGTTGCCCGGCGAGGTGGAACCCGGCTGGGTGTTGCCGTCCGGCCAGGGCGAGCGGGCCGGTGGCATTGATGGTGCGTTCGACCTCGATCGGGGAACCGGGCTGGGCCGGGCCGGTGCTGATCGGCGGTGGCCCGGCCGGTCGGCCGTCGTCGGCCAGCAACTGGTGCAGGTGGGCAAGCGACAGCCGGGACGGGACGGTCTTGAGGCGGACCCCATCCAGCAGCAGGTGGACAGCTCGAACAACACCCGACGGGCACCCCAGCGAGGATGCTGCCGGCGCAGCTCACAAATCAGCACTTCCACCCCAGCCGCGGTCTGTGTCGGGGACGAGACTGGCCGGCTGGACCGATCCGCAAGACCCGCTGACCCGTCCTCGGCATACCAGACGAGCCAGCGATGCACCGCTTGCCGCGACACCCCGAACCGGCCTGCCACGTCAGTAACCGTTGGCCCCGCCTGAACCGCCAACACAGCCTGATACCGCTGTTCCGTCACGCTGATCTCCACCAACACTCGGCGGAGTGTCACCCACGTCCTGATACCGATCTGTCACGCGGGTCCTGAGACTCGACATTTCGAACGCCATTTTTCCCCGTGAGAACTTTCTATACGTCTTAAAGGCGGCACGCGGGGCCACCTCGTCGGCCGGCCGCGCCTTGCCGCTTCGCTCACGGCGCGGACCTGCGGTGGCCACCGCGACACCGGCGGACGCGCCGAAACCCCGGCACCGAAACACACACGGATGCCGGGGGCCTCGCAGCGGTGGAGCCTAAGGCCGAGCCAGCCGACTGTTCGCCGAAACCTGGATGACCTTGAATCCCCAAGTACTCATGACGGGAAGATTCTGCTGATCCTCCCGACTCGCTTCACGCAAGTAGGTCAGCCCAGCAAAGACGTGGTTGGGATTTACCACCCGGGCGCTCAGCCATTCGTACGGACGCAGATGGTCTGCTTCAAGCGGACGGTGCCCCAAGACGACACCGCCCGTTGTGGTGATGGCCTTGATGTGTGCTTTCCCCTGCAGTAGCAGCGAAGCGCCCGCGATCGACTCTGCCGTCGGTTGCTCGTCTCCGGACCAATCAAGCAAGCCAGCCAGGAATGTCCGAGTACTGGTCGAGGCCCAAGGATGCCCATCTCCGGTCACCTGCAAGACCCGTCCGCACGCGAAGCGTCCATCCCTCATCGGCACGGCCCAGAACTGCCCTGCCAGCAGGTACGACGTCGACTTCGGCGTGAACGGATAAGCCGGAGCTGAACGGCTGGAAGTCACGCTGCGATTATGCGGCCGCCAATAGCCCGCTGTAGCCGGATCCAAATCATGTCTCGGGCGCTGCCGATCGCCTGAACAACAGGAGCCTCCGGCGGGCAGGGCCTCCGGCCCTGCGACCCGGATATAGCCTCCGGCGGCCGGGGCTCCGACCACGGACCCCGGCGACTCCGGGATGCCCGTCCCTACTCCGCGACCGATCGCACACCAGAGGCAACCAGACCGCGGCTGGCCGAGCGAAGCTTGCGCGACAGGATGCCGCTACGGATAGGCGACCCATCCTCTGGAGAACTTTTGGAGACGATCTTGAAGAGATCCCCCACCAGCGCCGATCCAAAAAAACGAACACAGCCACTCTGAGCAGTGTCAACGGCGCCTGAAAACTGGTTCTGGCCCTCTTTTCGTGCAGTGTTGACGGCTTTTGGGTCAGGGTAGGAGGATTCGGCGGCGGAGTAGGTCGAGGTTAGCTCGGCCGAACATTTGTCGTTTCAGCATTTTGATTCTGTTGACGTGGCCTTCCACCGGGCCGGAGTTGTGGCTGAGGGTCAGCCCGTTGGTCACGGCGGTGAGGTCGCGGCGTAGGCCGGTGGTGAAGGAGGTCAGGTCGGGTTGCTCGGTTTCGGCGTCGATCGCGGCGGGCCATTCAGGGAGCTGGTGGCCATGGCGGTGGGTGAGGATTTCGGCGAACCGTCGGACTTGGCTGACGAGGGCGTCCAGGTGAGGGCAGACCGTCAAGGCGGCGGTGAGGGCAGACCGTCAAGGCGGCGGTGAGGCCAGCCCGGTCGCTGTTGGTGAGGTGGTCGGGGTGCCGCAGGATCCAGCCGCTGATCGTGCGGGGCTTGGGAATCGGCGTCGGAATCGGGCTGGGGGTGCCGGCCTGTCCTGCCAGCTCGCGTAGCGGCTTGAGGTAGGCGCGGACTGATGCGGCGGTGCCGCGGTAGCCGCGTTCGGTGATCTCCCGGAACAGTCCGGTGGCGTTGGTGGCTCCTTCGGCCAGGCGTTGGTGCAGGTAGCCGGCGAACGGGTCAAGGCGGCTGGGCCGACCTGCGCGGGGAGGGTTGAGCAGGTCGTCGACGGTCGGAGCGCGAAGGTAACGGCGGACGGTGCCGCGGGCCAGGTTCAGCTCCCGGGCGATCGTTTTGGCGCCGCCGCCTTGCGCGGCCAGTTGGTGGATGGCTTCGTATCGGTGCCGTATCCGGGTTTGAGCTGCTGATTCGGGCTCGTCCACGGGTTCTGGAGGCGATCCGGGCGTCGGTGCTGGAGCATCCGCAACGGTGAGTTCGGCCGGGTGCTGCTGACGTTCTCGTAGCGTCTGGGCGCGGGCCTCGGTCAGGCAGCGATGATGGCGGGCGACGGCCTTCTCGACATATCCGGCAAGGTTGTTCAGCAAATGCCAGCGGTCGGCGACCTGGATTGCTTGTGGAGCGGCGGTTGCTGCGGCCTCGGCGTAGGCGCCGGCGCGGTCGCGGCAGATCACTTCGATCTCGGGAAGGGCTCGCAGCCACGTGGCGAGGGTGGGGCTCTCGCGGTCGGGTAGCACGTCGATGGGACGGCCGGTTTCCAGGTCTATCAGCACAGTCGCGTAGACATGGCCGCGCCGTAGCGCGAAGTCGTCCACTCCGAGGATCCGCACGGGCCCGGCGACCGGCAACGGCAGCGCCCGTAGCAGGCGCAGCAGCACGCTGCGGCTTGCCGGCGAGCCCAGCGCGGTCGCGAGTCGTGCGCCGGACGGCCCGCCTGCGCGACCGCGATCGCTTCCAGCGCCCGCTTCGATACCGGGCTCCGGCGAGCGTATTTCCACGTCAAGCCAGGTATCTGCTCGGCGAACGTCAATACCTTGCACGCTGGGGCCGGGCAGCGGAACCGGCGCACCAGCAACCGCAAGCTCACTGGCCGGCCCGCCACGGTGGCGTCCTGCAACGTCCGGCGGTACCGGGAGTGAACCCGAGCCGTGAACCGGGCACACCCCGGGCACTGCGCGCCGGGCCCAACCGCCCGCGCCCAGATCCGAACGCCCTTCCCCGCCGTTTCGACCCGATCCACTGTCACACCGTCGAGATGCGGGAACAACACGTTGACGACATCAGTAAGCACGCAGTCCGATACCACAGTGGACAGTGCCACTAGCTTCCGATCATCCTCGCGGAATGCTCTACAGAGAGCATCGCCAAGGTTCAGTCACTGAAACCAACCCGAGGTCACACCGCACACGCCGGAGATCGAATGGCTTTGACAAGGCGGATGAGGTGTCCGGCACCCGCAGGGTTCCGGGTGATCAACCGGGCGATCTCCGTATATCGCAGTCCCTCGGCCAGGCCACGGCATATCTCTTCACGATCGGTCAAGGTCAACATGTTGCGCACGGCGGGGATCCTGTCCCACCGATCCATCAAGATCGAATGCGACGACTGGCTGAACTCGCCCATGAAAGCTAAATCAGATCACGGAGTCGCTCCAATACGGAGTGCTCGACGTGCTCTCGGATCGGATAACCATTGCGCGCACTTATCAAAGCCATACGCTTAAAGGAGCTTTCCGCGCCCCCCAGATCGCTGGAGGTTAGGAACGCCGCAGTCTCAACACCTAAAAAGTCAGTGAGGATCACGTCATTGAGTTGAATACCTTCAGCGAAGTTTGCGCGTGCGAAATCCAGGATAGACAAAGATGAATCCGGACCATTAGTCCGCAAACAAAACTTTGCCGCTGCAATCAAGGCTATGGCCGCCCATTCAGCATTCAAAGGGTTCCATTCAATGAACGGCACTACTATGTCGCGCGCTATATGGGTTGCCTCTTTCGCATCGCCTTGAAGCGCCAAAGTTTCTGCAAATCTATTTTCAACTTGCACGTGGATTGTAGAGTTTTTAACATAAATCGAAGTGGCGCGTAGGCGGCTGAGCATACTGAGCGCATACGGCGTGTCTACTGATTCGAGACAGTGCGCCCCGGAGATTTGTGCAAGAGCAGCGGCCTCCGCATCTCCGCATTGCTGCCACAAATTGGCCGCACGAAAGTGGAAGTCCGCTGCCCATCTTCGACTCTTGCCCAGTTCCCTGGCCACGTGCCCTAAACTGTCGTACCCATCAGCAATCAGAGGCAGGAAACGCCGATTATTAATCATGCTTGATGTCGCAGGCGCACCTAGGCCGCCTTGCAGTAGGTAGAGCGCCCTTGAATAATCGCGTCCGCTGTGGGCAAGCGCGGCACCGCTCAATATGAGGTCGCGGGCCCTGCCTCGGGATCGAATTCTCACTCACTTCACTCACTCAAGTCTGCACACTCTAGGGTCAAACATTCCCCACACCCTTGTCCTTGAAGGCGAGCGTAAGGGCCACCTACCACTTGCCTGGCGGGAACGAAGCTCCAGGATGGGAAGGATGTCAACGAGTTCTCGCCTCAGAGTATTCAATATTGAGCAGTCAAGCTCGACAGAACTGCCCGGGCCTAGAAAATCTACAATCCCGTTCGCTCTCCACAAAAGCTCATCCGCCTGCCTCAATGCTAGCTCATACGTGACCCCGGAGGCTGGTTGGTCCGCAACATTAATAAGGGTTATACGTAGATGGTCGCCGACGAATAGCCGCGGTTCCAATAGAGGGCGGCCCCGATATTGCTGAATAGCAACGACAGTAGATGGAATCGTGATGACGAAAGTCACGAGCGCAACGGCAACACCCAGTGACTCTACGCCCATTTCGCCCCTCCGAGCTCCATAAGCCTCAGAACGCAGCAGCAGCGACGCCTCACCAACATGTTCGCTCTCGTGGAGAGTATACATCGAGAGTCGCTCCCTGTACAGAGACGCGGTCGAAATGCCCAACCATGCCGCAGTAGGCCGACGGACAGCAACCCAGGACTCATTGTGTGCGTCGTTTGCAAACGGGGCGTAATGAGATCATGAGTATCGAACGCCTGCCGCCAACGGGTCGAATCCATCAGGCCAACGAGTCTTCTGATCTGCTCGCGCGTCGCCAAGCTGGACATGGAGAAGCAGGGACCCGCTGAGATCCGTGCTCCTCAAATCTGCACCACGCATATCGGTACCGATGAAGACGCAACCTTCAAGTCTCGCGCCAACCAGACTGCATTGTATCAATAATGCGCTGATAAAGACTGTGCCGCGAAGGTCACACCACGAAAGGTCGGTATTCTCGAAGACTGCCTCGCGAGCCATCGTCCTACTAAGATCACTGAATCGGAGATCGACGTTCTTAACGCTTGCAGCGAGCATTACTGCACGCCTGAAATCAACAGACTTTAGGGCGGATTCCACAATAATTGATGATGACAAATCCGTGTCGCAAAGAGCCATATGCTCAAGTTGCACATTTTTCAATGCCGCCCCTCGCAGATCGATAAACGACGGAAACCCGGCGCCACGTATAGCAGAGAGCGCCGACACGGCAGCCTCAATCTCTGAGACGTCTCGTGAATTACTCTCGCCTTGCACATCGTGATTAGCACGCCTTAGTATGATGCTGAGCAAGCGGGTGATAGTTAATCGGTCCAAAGGCGAGGTGAGAGCAATGCGCTCAAGTGAAACGATTCCCCCCAGACGCACTTCGACCGGGTTGTCGATACTTAGTGCTTCGAGGCTCTTGAAGTATCTTTCAGCAATTTGACTATCATATGATGCGGCGATACCGAACCTGTTTATTCTTATCGTTTCCAGAGTGAATAGAAAACCCAAGAACACTGCCGAACCAGCGATCATTTGCACCAATGAGCTTCGCGCTGACGCCACAGACTGATCGCGTTCAGATGCAGTCAGACCGTGCAGGTTCACCATATTTGTTGGCAATATCATTATTGCTAGAACAGCGACAGCCAGAAATACGAATACGCCCATGATAATGGCCCATCGCGCAAAGGAACTCGTGCCACGGATCATCTGCGTGGCGAGCCCATTGCGTTCATCCCGATCGCTGGGGCGATCGGGCTCGACGAGGCTCGGTAGACTATTGCCTTCGGGGATAGCTGCGAGTTCGAGTGCGCTCACTTGTCGTACGGCTCGCGGGTCAAACCGCAGGCAACTAAACGTTTGGGCGTCTGGAACGTGCATCCGCTGCCCGTTCAGGATCAAATATATGGGTTCGCTTGCGGGTTCCCTGATGAGCTCACCGTTGGTAAGAATGAAGTCCTCCAGAATCCGACCAGCGCCAGGGGTGCATCGTGGCCGTCACCGATCTTGATCCGCCATTGATAGGTATAGTCATCGTAGGCTACAACAGCGCGCGCTGGCTCGCGGCCTGTATCGGCAGTCTCGTTCAAGACGATCCGAAGCATTGCCAAGTGATTTACGTTGACAACGCGTCGTCGGACGAGAGTGTCAGCATTGTGTCGCAATTTGGCGACGTAGTCATTCTTCGTAATAGTCGGAATTTTGGCTTTGGTGCAGCCAGTAATATGGGCGCCAGGAAGGCTGTCTCTCTCGGCGCAAGATCCCTTTTCTTTTTGAACCCGGATACGATTATTACGATCGACACAATTGAGAGATGCTGCCGTTTTCTCCGTGAGAATCCACATGCGGGCACCGCTTGTCCAGCGCAGTTTATTTATCGGACAACAAGTCTAAATCCTTGGACGCGCAAGGCGGTGGCTAGTTTTGGCACGCCAGCAATTAGACATTCAGGTATTCTCCCCGAGAGTGAGAAAGACGCCCAGAACATCCTCAGCCAGGGGCCAGTTGTCGTCGAGTATTCTCAGGGTGCAGCGTTCGCAATAGCCTCCAGTCTCTTCATGGAGCTGTCCGGATTCGCACCGGCTTTCTTCCTATTTTTCGAAGAGGTTGACCTCTGTCGGCGAGTGGCAATGAGGGGAATGAAAAACTTCATGTTAGGAGATCTTCGGGTGCAACACGCTTGGGGAGGCCATGTCGACGGCTTCCGAAAACAGCAATGGCTTACAAGTCGCGCAATATACGTCTTAACAGATAGTAGCGCCAGCTGCCTGAAGCGGATCTCCGTAATTGCTGACGTGAGCGCCAAGGAGTTTGTTGCATGCAAGAATCCAATGGCCGGCATCCTACAGTTCACCCGAATGACGATGCATGTGACTCGGCGTATGCGCAAGATTCGACGGACCTATCGACTCAATGTTCGTGCACGCGGCTACTAATCGATGAGATACGAACAGGCAGCACTCCTGTCCAGGCTGCGATCCGCCGCCCCTCCGCACATCGGCATGGCCGGCCGACTACGACGATCCTGGCCTTGGCGGGCCGTGCTGCCCGTCTCCCCCGCCGGCCGCGCCATTCACGGCATGATCGCCGTCTTCAACGAGTATCAGGTGCTCGTCTCCGGTGAGGACATCAAGACATCAAGTACAAGATGGGCCAGAAGATCAAGAACGGCGGCAGCGTTGGCGTGGCGAAGCTCGGCTACGAGAACGTCCGGGTCAAGCACGAGGCGAGGGCCGCGAGATCCGCGCCGTCGCTGTCGACCCCGTGCGGGCGCCGTTCGTCAAGATGGCCTTCGATCTGTACGCGACCGGCACCTACAGCATCCCGGAAACTCCGCGACACCCCCACCGACGCCGGGCTAAGCACCAAGGGCACCGGCCGCTACGGCCCCCGGCCCATCCCCATTCACGCCATCGGCAACCTGCTCCACGACGGCTACTACCTCGGCTACGTCACCTACGACGGTGTCGAGTACCCCGGCCGGCACGAACCGCTCATCGACCACGACCTCTTCGGCCGGGTCCAGAAGGTCCTCAACGCCGAGCACAACGCCGGCACCCGCCGCCGGGTCCACGAGCACTACCTCCACGTTGACCTGCGCGATCACCAGCCCGGTGGCGGTGTCCTGGGCGGACAGCAGATGCACCTGACGGCCGTCGCCCAGGCGGCACAGCGCAGGGTCTTGCCGTCCACCGCGATAGCGCGGCGATACCTGCGCGTCAGCGGTCCGGGCTGACTGGCCCGGCAGTGTGCCAGCCGGCAAGAACCAGTGGCCAACAGCGTCGGATCGAGACGGATCAACAACCGCCACATCGTCGTGCCGGCCGGCACAGCATGGCCGAAGCCGACTCGGGTCCGGAGCGGGTCCACTGCTGCAGGTCGGCGGGGTGGGCGTCGGCGGCGGGTAGTGAGATGGTCAGGTACGCGGTTTCGCGGCTGATTTTGCCGGTTTTGGTGATGGTGCGGGATCGGGTGATCCGGATGGCTTGGTGGGCGTGGGGGAAGCTGATCCCGCCGGGAGTATGCAGGGTGACGGCTTTGACGGTCCGGGTCTCGGATCGGCCGTGACCGCGGTCGCGGGTCTGGTGCCCGGCTGGGATTTGCGCCCAGGGCAGCGTGGTGAGTTGGGTGGACAGGTTTGGCTGGTTGCCTTTGACCGGGATCAACAGGTGGGCTTGCCGGCTGGCGATCTCGTTCGCGTGGGCGGTCTGGGTGTGCAGGGCGTCGGCGACGAAGATCAGGTCTTTCAGGCTGCCCGGGACCTGTTCGACCGCGTTCAGCAGTGGGGTGAACGCCGGGATTTCGTTGGATTTGGCGTTGACGGTGACCTGGGCCAGGACGATGCCGGTGCTGGTGTCCAGTGCGGACAGCAGGTGCACCTGGGTGCCATCGGCCCGGCGGGCGCCTCGTAGGGTTTTGCCGTCGACGGCGATGACCTGCCGATATCGCGGCCGGCGGCCCGTGGGGGACGGAGTCCGGGTGTGCAGCCAGCCGGCGAGGACGGTGGCAAGTAGATCGGCGTCCAGGCGGATCAGGAGCCGCCATATCGTGCTGGTGGCCGGCACACCACGACGGAAACCGAGCCGGGCTCGGGCGACGTCGTCCAGGTCGTGCAGCCAGTCCGCGATAGCGGCCACCGAGGACGCGCCGGCCATGACCGCGCATACAGCGACGCAGAGCAGCCCGGCCAGGGGGTAACGCAACCCGCGTGGATTGCGGGGATCCGGGACGGTCGACAAGGCGTGCAGTAAACCTGCAGGTTCACCGTTGGTCACCGGGCCGGTGAACGCGTCGGTGGGGGTGGCGACAGCGGACAGTACAGAGATCGGGCATGCTGACGCGCGCGCTCCATTCGTCGCGGTGCGCCGCTTGGCCGAGAAGGCGTACGTATGCGGACTTGTCGATCAGCCAGATCGTCACCGGCCACGCGGCGTCGGGTTCACCCCGAGCGGATGCGCCAGATGCAGCTGGCGCCGGCCCTACGACCCGGGATGAGGCGGGGGCTTCGCCTCGGGGCCCGCGCGCTCTGGGAAGTGCCGGCTTCCCGGCGCGGACCCCGAGGAAGCAGGTCGGGCGGCCGCCGGCCAACGATGAAGCGTGGTTGCCTCACGCTGCTCGGGTGAGCCCTCACGAACATAGATGTACTGTGCCGGAATCAGCGGCGGGTCGGGGGAGGTCGACGTGGGTGAAGGCTTTGGGGTCCACCACCAGGAGATGGCCGGCGGAGCTCAGATGTTCTCCGGGCTTCCGGGACAGGCCGCGGAGCTCGCACAGCGGGTCCAGCGCGCGATGACCGGGCTGGCCGAGGCGGCTGGGCACGAAGGGCTGGCCGCCGCGCTGATGCAGACCAATGTGCTCAACGCACGCCGGCTCACCGAGTTGAGCGCCCTGTACGCGCACGTTCAGCAGTCACTCACAGCGAACGCGCAAGACTATGCGGACACGGACAACCATACGGCGCAGCAGGTGCGGGCCGCCGGGAGACCGGCGTCGTGAGCGCGGCTGACGGGCGGGGCACGTACACGCTGCCGGCTCCGCCGACGGGCGATCCGGCAGCGCTGTACGCGTACGCGAACGCGCTCGACCGGTGCGCCGGAGACTTCGAGGCCCTGTACGACATGACACGGAGCACCACAGCCGGAGTCCGCGATCGTGCTCGATGGACCGGTTCGGCCGCCGACGCGTACACGTCGTTCTGCACCCAGGTGGGGCAGCCGCTGGGCCAGGCACCGGCCCGGCTGCGCGCGGTGGCGGCCGCCGCCCGCCGGCACGCGGCCGTCCTGTCCCGTGCGCAGCAGAAGGTGAACGCGGCCAACGCCCTGGCCGAGCAGGCGACCCCGGACGCCGTGCCGAGCGCCGCCGCGTCGGCCGACTCAGCCGGCTCGGCCGCGCAGAACGAGGTCGACGAGAGTGGGGCCCGGGAAGCGGGCGAGGTCGAGGAGACCAAGGCCTGGTACGCCGAGTGGTGGGAGAAGGCGGAGCCGGTCCGCAAGTACCTCGAGGCGACGCTGGCGCCGTTCGACATCGTGGCGGCCGACCACTGGATCGACATGCTGGAGACGGCGGCCGGTCAGCCCTCCGAGTGGATCGACGAGGTGGACACGCTCATCGGTAACGCGACCAACCTGCGGTCGGCCGGTAAACCGGCGGTTGACGCGATCAAGTCGGCGGCCGAGGAACTCGAGTCGGTCGGCAACAAACTGGAAGCGTGGGACGCGTTCGCGCCGGGCTGGCTCAAGACCGCCGCCGGCGGCATCGCCGAGATCCGTGGACTGTCGACCACGTTGACCGGGCTCGGCCTGGTGGCCGACGCCGGGACGATCATCTCGCCGCAGGACCACGGTGCGATGGGCTGGGTCGACCGCGGTGCCGCCGGGGTCAACGGAGGCCTGCTGATGGCCAACCTGGCGATGGACGAAATCCCGGTGGTCGGGGAGGTCGTCATGATCGGCACCGGCGTATACCTGGCCGGCGACTACCTCTACCATCACTGGACGCCGTTCCGGAACGTGAGCAACGACGTCGGCCACGCCACCGTGACCGCGGCCAAGGCAGTCGGCGGTGGCATCTCCACGGGTTGGAAAGCGACCACCTCATTCGTCGGGAGCCTGTTCTGATGACCGACCTGTGGCCGGCCACCGACCCGGCCCCGCAGCGCAGCGAACACGCCCAGGCGTTGATCGACGCGGCCGCCGACACGTCGACAGAATTGGTCGCGCTGTCCGGATTGGACCTGTGCGCGCTCGACGGGCCGCGACTGATGCTGTTCGACCGGACGGTCACCGACGCCTGGGGACAGTTGAGCGAGCCGCAACGGGCCGACGCGACGACGCTGACCCTCGACGGGCTCACCCGGCGGGGCCTGCTGAGCCCGTCCGATAAAGGGGGCACGTACGCGGTCAGTCCCGAGCTGGGGTTGGTGCTGGCCGCCCGGACCCGGAGTGCGTTCGCGGTTCTGGCCGAGATGGACGACGATCAGGCCCGTCCGATGAAGATGTGGGCCCTCGGCGACCAGACCGAGCCGGTACAGGCCATCGTGGTGGAGGCACCGACCGCGACGCCTCCGGGGAGCTATCCGCACGTCCGCAAGATGGGCGCGCTCGGCCGGTTCTACCGTTACCTGCTCGTCCCGGTGACGGTCGCCACCGGGCTCCTGGCCGACTGGGCGATCGCCGCACCCCCGCGCGCCCGCCACCGCCGGCGCCCCGCCCGGCGCATCTCGATCTACTGGCACCGGCCGGGCGAGGAACTCCGCGGGCTGATCGTCACCGTGCACGGCGACGGCCACACCGCCCGGCTCAGCCGCGACGACACCACCGCCGACCCGGACGTCTACGACCGGGCCGGCTTGCGCCGGGTCATGACTGACCTGTTCACCCTCGGTCGACGATGACCACCACCCCCGCGCCGTCGTACGCCGAGGACGGCTGCGCCCGCCGCCGGCCTCTGCTGCTGTGGGGCCTGTGGCTGCCCGCCGCACTGGAGATCGTCGTCATCGCGCTGGGCGTGCTCGTGCACCCGGCGTGGCTCATCGGGATACCTGTCATCCCGTTGCTGGCGCCGTTCCTGATCGGCGGCACCCTGCTCTACCGCAACTGGCCGACCGGCATCCGCATCGACGGCGACGGCCTGCGCATCGGCGCCGTCTCCTCGACCCGGCGCCGACCCCGGCCGCTCAGCATCGCCCGGCAGAACTGGGGCGTCTTCTCGGCGCCCTGGGACGCCGTCGCCACCGTACGGGTGGTCACCGACCCGGAGGAGCTACGGCAGCTGCGCACCTCCGCCCGGTACTTCACGTTGAGCAACCACTGGGGCAAGCCGCGCGGCGTGGACACCGACCGGTGCCTGTTGGGCGCCTTGACCGCGCCCTTCATGCGCGCCGCTCTGGTCGCCGAGCTGGATCCGAGCAGCGCCGAACTGCCCGCGATCCGTTCCGCCCGGTTGTACCCGAACCAGCTCGGCCGCCCGTTCCAAACCCGGATCCAGCCGTACGCCGGCCCGGTGTGGATCGCTCCCACGCGCGACCCGGCCAGGCTGGCCCGGGTCATCGAGCAGTATCCGGCTGGGCGCCCGCTCGGGTAGGTGGCACTGTGGACTTGTCGCGAAAGGTGACGCTGAGGAGTACCCGCACGTCGGTGCATCCCCGTTTGCGGTAGGCGCCGGCGTCAGCGGGACCGGTGGTCCGGTGGAAGGTCACGAAGCTATTCTTCTCACGACGTATTGTCAGGCGTTGCTGCTGGTCAGCGGGCTGAGCCGGTCGGCGGCCACGGCAGATCGCGGCGTACGGGCAGGAAGGGAATCGGGTGAAGTGAGGAGCCTTGCGCTCGTGGTGGCGGGCCCGGCGCCAGAACCGGGTTGCCCCCCTCCAGACGCCGCTCGATCACGTACTGATGCCGGCTCAGTCCCGTCGCGGATTGGACGCCGCTGCGGGCCCCTCGTCGTTTCAGCGCCTCCTGGCCCACCCGGTAGCCGTCGCCGTGCGCCTGGCCCGGCCGCTTCCTCGGTCCGCCGACCGGGCGTCGGGTCGCACGCACCTGAGGAGACCATCATGACGGCAGCGTGCCGCTCGGACCGCCGGTGAGCCGAGCTCCGCGCAGTGACGGCATCGCGAACCGCGAGAAGGTTCTGACGGCGGCCCTGCGCACGTTGCAGCGTGACGTGACTGCTCCCATGGCGGTCGTCGCCCAGGAGGCCGGTGTGGGCGTCGGGACGCTCTATCGTCACTTCCGCGACCGCGACGCCCTTCTGGCCGCCTTGCAGATCCGTTCCATCGGCATGGTGCTGCACCTGGTCGACGAGGTCCTGGGGCGCGAGGTCCGGGGGATCGACGCGGTTCGTGCCTTCTTCGCCGGCACGGTACGGCACGGTTCTGAGCTTTTTCTGCCGTACCACGGTGCCCCTGTCACCGACGACCCGGAGTACCGCAGTCTCGAGCGGCGCGTGTGGAACGGCGTCAGCCGGATGGTGGCGCTGGGTACGGCGGACGGGACGTTGCGGGCCGATGTGACGGCGCGCGACGTGATCATTTTCGGTTCATTGATCGCCGCGCCGGTGCCGGGCGTGGACGACTGGCCGGAGGCTGCCGGGCGCCAGATCGACCTGTTTCTCAGGGCTGCACACCCGGCGCATGACCCCGGCCGGTGACCACATGTGCTTCAACGATGGCGGAGTGGGTGGATCGAGCCGCGCCCGGGTCAGGAACGCCTTCATGATCCGGACGGATTCTTCCGTTTAAGCATCCAGCCTCATGGGGAAGAACGAAGGTGTCCGCACCTTCGCGTCGCCGTCCTGATCACCGAGGTCACCGCGGCCTGACCGCGAGCCCGCCGATCCTGCGCTCGGTTCCCGGGCGCGAACCTCGCTCGCTGCGCACTACTTCGACGAACTCTCCACGGAAGGAGAAGCACCATGACCACCCTCGACCGCATCACCACGCCCATTCCCGACGACGACCCGGCCCGCACGCTGACCGTGGCCAGCCCGGATGCACCCGGGACCACCTTCATCTCCCTGGCCGGAGACACCTACGCCATGTTGATCACCGGCGAGCAGACCGACGGGAACTACTGCCTGATCGACATGCGGGTGCCCGACGGCGGCGGACCGCCGCCGCACCGGCACGACTTCGAGGAGATGTTCGCGATCCTGGACGGGGAGATCGAGCTAACTTTCCGCGGCGAGAAGCACACCGTGCGGGCCGGGTCCACGGTGAACATTCCGGCCAATGCCCCGCACTACTTCCGCAACGTCTCCGGCGCGCCCGCGCGGATGCTGTGCGTGTGCAGCCCTGCCATGCAGGACGAGTACTTCATGCGGGTCGGCGACAGGGTCGCGAGTAAGGACTCACCGCCGCCGCGGCTCACCGGCGAGGAATTGGCCGAGCGCCGGAGGCGTGCAGTGGAATTGGCTCCCGAGTATCGGACCGAGATGCTGTAGGACTCGGCCGCTCTCCAGCTCGACGGCTCGTTACCGGTCACCGGTAACGAGCCGTTCGCCTTTCAGTTGGGACCAGTGGGTCCGGTGAAGTCGGTGCGCAACGCGCGTCCGGCCGAGCCGGTCGGGTCCGGGTCGCCGTCCGTCCTGGTATCCGTCTCATCCGGGGCGCTTTCCTGACCCGCGTCGTTGCCGGTCGCGTCGTCCGACTGCCCGTCCGCGGGCGATGTCGCGACCGCGGCGACCAGCTCGGACAGCGGCAGTTCCCGCTCGTTGCGCCATGCGCCCTGATCGGCCTCGTCGGTTGTGCTCATGGCCCCGGCGTACCCGTGCGCCGGTCGGGCAAACGGGTGTGGATCGCCTGGAGCGGGGTAGTCGCGGCCCATGCCCGAAGACACGTTTCCGCATCCGATCTCCGATCCGGAAGCCGACGGCCTGCCTGGTGTTGCGGATGACGACTCCTCCGCCTGGGACGACGTCTCCACCGGCCGCTCGGCGGACGGCCCTGACCCGGCCGCACTCCCGCTGGACCGCGACGACCGGCCGCTGGCCGTCGACTCCTTCGGCACCACACCGGAGGAGGCGCGGCAGGGCGAGTCGCTGGACCTCAAGCTGGATCGCGAAATTCCCGACCCCGCACTGGCCGTCCCGAGCGAACCGTCCGGCGCCCCGACGACCGGATCGGAGACGTACGACCCGGACGCGATCGGCGAGGAACTGGACGCCCCGGATCCGGGGACGCTGCTCGACACCGGCCCGGTCGATCCGCACCTGGAGTCACCGGTGTCGATGTATGACGTGGACCGTGACGGCGGCTTGGTCGGCCGGCTGGTGGAGCCGGACGAGGGAGTGGGCCCGGACACCGAACGCGACGCGATCGCCTTCGACGCGGGTGGCGACAGCGGCGGCGCCTCCGCCGAGGAGTTGGCGATCCACCCGGTTGCCGAACGCTGACCAGCGGCGGCGGATACGGGGTGGGGCGACCAGGGTCAGCCGCGGTCGGTGACGATGGCATCAACCGACGGCATCGACGACCAGTCCGACGACGCGACGCTGGCGTGTCTGCCGGCGACCAAAGCCACGCGGGCCCGCGCCGCCGCCGTGTCACCGGCGGGGACGGCGGGCGAGATCTTCTGGACATCGGTCATGATCAGTAGGTAGTGGTTGCTGTCGTACCAGGACGTGTCGATGCCGCCGGTGAAGTACGCGCTCGCGTCGCCGTCGAAGACCACGAACCAGGGTCGCAGGGTCTTGTCGCCGTACCGGATCCGCGGGTCACCGGATTGCGCATTGTGCACCGCCGGGAAGATCTGCGCCCGACTCAGCGCACCGGCGGCGGCCAGGCCCTTGAGGTACTGGGCGTACTCGGTGTCGGTCCACAGTGTATCGGTCGGGTTGCCCTCCTCGACCGTGCCGGGAATGGCCTCGATGATCACCTTGCCCGCGAGTTGGCCCCGGTTCGGCCAGGCGTCGGCCTTCGCCGCCGCGTCCAGGCTGTCGTAGTGGCCCAGCAGGTCGATCGGCTTGAAGACGGCCGAGCCGAGGTGCGCCGCGATCGCCGCATCGAGCTCAGCCGCGCCCTGCTTGGTCCGGCTGCTGAAGCCCGTCTTCATCTCCAGCTTGAGGATCAGCGGGCCCGCGGTGGGGTGCGCGCCGAGCCACAACCGGATGTCGTCCAGGCAGTACTCCAGGTCCTTGTTGGCGCCGCCGGTGTAGAGCTGGGAGGCGGTGGTCGCGGCGACGCAGTTGTTCACGTTTCCGAGCGGGTTGGTATGGCTGACCTTCCACTCGCGGGTCACCGGGTCCGGCCACACGTCGAGCTCGATCAGGCCGGGGTTCTGGTCCAGCGCCTGGGCGAGGTATGTGAACGTGGCCGGATCGTAGGTGTTGTGGACGCCGACCGTCGTCGTCTGCGAGACCCGGCTGCCGGATCCGGCCGCCAGGGCCGCTCCGCTCCATCCGATCGTGACGGTGAGCGCCACCAGCGCCGCCGACAGACCACGAGACAGGAATCTACGCACGAGGACCTCCCCGCAGAGCCGGCGGCACGCCGACTGTTCGCCACTGATCCAAATCGACGAACATCAACGCGCTTGAAGCGTCAGGTGAACGCTTCCTGAATCCGGTCCACGGGCCGGCCGCCGCCGATCAACCACTATGAGGGCAGCCGGAACGGTGGGCGATGTCGGGCGGACTATCGCGCCCGGTACCAGGTTCTTCCCGGGAGATCTTGCGTGGCCGAACCCAGGCATGCCTGGGTTCGCGCGCGAGTGCGGCGACCACCCGCCCGACCCGTTTCCGATCTCGCCGCAGCCGGATTGGCGAGTTTAGGTGGTTTTCCGACGGGTAGTCGGGCTCGAATCAGACGCGCCCCGGGTCGCGGTGCACCGGGACGTTGGGCACGGTGCGATCAGATGCGGAGACTGCCATGACCCAATTGGCAACCCGAGAGGCAGTGAAAGCACAGCAGGAAGACGTGCAGCGGCGGGGCCGCGGACTCGGCTGGATGAGTCTTGGCCTGGGCGTGGTACAGCTGGGGGCGCCGAACGCGGTGCGCCGGATCAGCGGCGTGGACGACTCCCCGACGTCCCGGACGGTGGTGCCGCTGGTCGGGGCGCGGGAGCTGGTGCACGCGGCCGGACTCCTGACCAGCCGGCGGAAGGGCGTCTGGGCGTGGACCCGCGTCGCGGGCGATGCGATGGATTTGACCTCGCTCGGGATGGCCATCGCCCACCGGGGTGGGAGCCGCCGCCGGAGGCTCCTCGCCGTCACCGGCGCCATCGCCGGGATCACGGTGGTCGATCTGCTGACCGCCGTGCAGGCCACCCGAGCGAAACAGATCGGCTCCGTGCGGGGTGTGCGGGGTTCGCGCAAAGGAGGATCCATGGAACTGACGGCCACAACCACCATCCGCAAACCCGCGCGGGACGTGTACGCGTTCTGGCGCGACCTGGAGAACCTTCCGACGTTCATGGCGCACCTCGAGCAGGTCCGCGCCACCGGTGACCGCACGAGCCACTGGTCCGCCGCCGCCCCCTTCGGCAAGAACGTCGAGTGGGACGCGGAGATCACCGACGAGGAGCCCGGGGAGAAGATCGCGTGGCGGTCGACCGGGGACGCCGACGTGCCGAACGCCGGTACGGTCCGGTTCGTGCCCGCGCCGGACGGGGTCAGCACCGAGGTGCACGTCGTCCTGGTGTACGACATTCCCGGCGGCACGGTCGGCAAGGCGGTCGCCAAGTACTTCGGGGAGGAACCGCACCAGCAACTCGACGACGACCTGCGCCGCCTCAAGCAGGTGCTGGAGACCGGCGAGGTGGTCCGGTCCGACGGCGCCCCGTGGGGCAAGCGGGCCCGCAAGGAATTCCCCCAGCGTCCGGCCCAGCCGTTGTCGGACGCCGAGCTCGAGAAGGGAGCAGACGCATGAGGGCGAACACGTGGGCGGGTCGCAACAAGGTCGAGGTCCGGGACGTGCCGGACCCGAAGATCCTGAACCAGCGCGACGCCATCGTACGGATCACGTCCACCGCGATCTGTGGCTCGGACCTGCACCTGGTCGACGGGTATGTGCCCACGATGCAGGACGGCGACGTCATGGGTCACGAATTCATGGGTGAGGTCGTCGAGGTCGGACCGGGTGTCGAGGCGGATCGGCTGCGCGTCGGGGACCGGGTCGTCGTGCCGTTCCCCATCGCTTGCGGCGCGTGCGCCGCGTGCGCCGCCCAGCTGTACTCCTGTTGCGAGAACACCAATCCCAACGCCGGGATCGCGGAGAAGATGTTCGGTCATCCGGTCGCCGGCATCTTCGGCTATTCGCATCTGACCGGAGGCTTCGCCGGCGGTCAGGCCGAATACGCGCGGGTGCCGTTCGCCGACGTCAATCCGCTGAAGATCGAATCCGAGCTGACCGACGAGCAGGTGCTGTTCCTCTCCGACATCCTGCCCACCGGCTACATGGGTGCCGAGATGTGCGACATCCAGTCCAGCGACGTGGTGGCGGTGTGGGGCGCGGGCCCGGTCGGCCAGTTCGCCATGGACAGCGCCCGGATGCTCGGCGCGGCGAAGGTCATCGCCATCGATAAGGAGCCGTACCGCCTGCAGATGGCGGAACGGGCGGGCTACACGACGGTGAACTTCGACGAGGTCGATGTGCGGTCCCAGCTTCTGGAGCTGACCGGTGGGCGCGGGCCGGACAAGTGCATCGACGCGGTCGGCCTGGAGGCCACCCACGGCAGTGCCCACATCGGCGCGTACGACCGGGTCAAGCAGGCCGTCCGGTCGGAGACGGAACGCCCGCACGCCTTGCGTCAGGCGATCATGTCGTGCCGCAGCGGCGGCGTGGTGTCGGTGATCGGCGTGTACGGCGGCCTGATGGACAAGTTCCCCGCCGGCGCATGGATGAACCGGGCGCTGACGCTGCGTACCGGGCAGTGCCATGTGCAGCGTTACATGAAGCCACTGCTGCAGCGCATCGAACGCGGCGAGATCGATCCGACGAGGATCATCACCCACACCCTGCCGCTCGACGAGGCGGAACACGGCTTCGAGATCTTCAAGAACAAGCAGGACAACTGCGAGAAGGTCGTCCTCAAACCCTGACGGCCGGCCGCATCCGGCCACGGGGACAACACCGTGGCCGGAGGCGGCGTCGTTCCACTCGGCGTAGCGACCGGCGGCCTCAGGCGGCCAGGTAGTCGGCTGCTCGCCGGTCCACCCGGCGGACGGTCCCGCAGTTGGCGCAGTCCATGTAGTAGATGCTGGGCTTGGCCGAGAACAGCGGGATGAAGAACAGCGTGAACTTCGTCGAACGCTGCACCAGAGTGTGAACGGCGTTGACGCCGCACACCTCACACACCGCCGGCCGGCGGGAAACCACGCGCTCCCGGGTGCGGAGGCCGAAAAGCAGGAAGAACACGCCGTCAGCGCCCGAAGCTGAAGCGCCGGCGCTTCTGCTGCTTGAAGCCCTGCAGCGTGTCCGCGCCTTGGCGGAGCAGCCGCGTCCCGCGACTCGGGCCCCGCTTGGCCTCGAGGACGTCACTGAGCTTGCGGGCACCGGCCGCGGCCAGGGGAACCGCCACGGCCATCACCAGGGTTCGCTTCATCAGACTGAACAGCATGTGCCAAGGGTGCCCGTAATTCCGGAAACCAATCCTCCCGGCTGTGCCGTACGCCCGGTCGGTGGAATTCGATCGAACTGACGCCGGGCGCTGCTAACTCGCGGAGGTTCCGCAGCCGCCGCAGAACACGGCGCCGGCCACCAGCTTGAAGCCGCACTGCGCGCAGAACCGCTGGGCCTCGTCCGAGGCGGCGAGCGGCGCGCCGCAGTGCCGGCAGTACTTGCCGCCACCGCTGTCACCGGCGCACGACGGACATCGGGCGGTGATCTCGTGCTCGTGCGGGACGCCTGCGGTCCAGTCGGTCGCGGAGATCTGGTCGCGCAACTGGTGCAGCTGCGCCTCGGCCTGGAGCCCGGCCACCTCCTGGTCCAGTTTCGGCGCGCACGTCGCGCACATGCCGCGGTCGCCGTTCCAGCAGATCGCCTGACACACCCACTGACCACATCGGTGGCACTGGCCGAACTCGGGGCGCATCTCCGCGACCGCCTCGGCCAGTGCCCGGTCCCGGGCGCCGTTGCGGACGCCGTCGCGCATCCATCGCGAGTCCCAGCCCAGCTGCGACGCCCGGTTGCCCCACTCACCGCCGACCAGGTCGCCGCCGAACCGCAGCAGCTTGCCGCCGAGGCTGGTCGCCGAATGCCTGAACGCCGACTGGTGGCCGTTGCCGCACCGCTCGCAGAAGAACTCGAACTGATAGCCGTCCTGATTCGAACGGTCCTGATAGTTGTCCGTGAAGGCTTGCATGCCGATCCTTCAGTGATCGCGGGTGAGGGTCCAGCGGCCGTGCGCGGCGCTGCCGGCGGGTGCGGTGCTCACCAGCGTGTCCGCGGCGCAGTGCCAGGTTCCCGAGGTGAGTTGCGGCGCGGACGCCCCGGACATGCTTTTGGCGAGGTTCCCGACGGCCAGGTGCCGCATGCTCACCTTGGCCGGCGAGGTCATCGACACGTCGGCGGTGAGACCGCTGACGTCGCCGGCCTTCGTGGTGACCCACTTGCCCTCGGCGACGCCGGGCGCCGGCAGCCGGATCGCCCCGCTGGTCGAGCCGTGGAACGTGACGGTGCCGACGGCCGGCCCCGTGAAGCGCACCGGCCTCATCCCGTCGTACACCACCGTTCCCCGGCCGGTGGGACCGATCGTCATCCGTACGCCCGCGCCGCCGGACTCGTGCAGTCCGCCGGCGGAGACGTCGAACCCGGTCGAGGTCCAGGACCCGACCAGGCACACGCCGGCACGCGGGGCCGCCGGGGCCGGGACCGCCGTTGTCGTCGGCCCTGGGGCGGCCTCCCGGCTGACCACAGGCACGGGCGCCGCCGTCTCGGCCGAAGTCGCGCATCCGGCCGGCAGCATCACGGCGAGCAGCATCACAGCGGGCAGCATCACAGCGGGCAGGGGCCTACGTTTCACACCGACCTCGTCTCTCCCGCCGTCCTCAGGCGATCCGAGGCCAGACAGTACGGGCGGCGGCCTCGCCCGAGCCAGGCGGAATCGGCAGGAAAGCTGGCGGAAACTGCACTCCCGCCATACTGTTCGTCCCCGTGGATCTCGCCGCTCGGATCGTCGAACTTCGCGTCGCCCGCGGCCTGTCCCAGGAACAGCTGGCCGAGCGCAGCGCGGTCGGCGTCCGTACGATCGGCGACCTGGAACGAGGCACCACCCGCCGCCCGCAGCGTGAGACGGCCCGGGCGCTGGCCGACGCCCTCGAGCTGACCGGTGCGGCGCGCGCCGAGTTCGTACGGCTGGCCCGCAACGCGCCGCCCGCGGTGACTCGGCGCCCGGCCCGCCGTACCACCATCGGGCTGCCCGCGCCGGTCAGTTCGCTGGTGGGCCGGGACGCCGACCTCGCCGCGGTGACCAAGCTGGCCCGTGACCGGAGCGTCCGGCTGGTCACCGTCACCGGCCCCGGCGGCGTCGGCAAGAGCCGGCTGGCCCAGGAGGTGGCCTGGCGGCTGGCCGGCGGCCTGGACGGGGCCGCCGGTGTCGACCTGAGCGCGTTGCCGGGCGCCGACGACGTGCTGCCCGCGCTGGCCGCCGCGCTCGGTTCGCGAACCATCGGGCACGATCCGGCCGAGGCGGTCGCGGCGATCATCTCCGACGGCCGCTGGGTGCTCGTGCTGGACAGTTTCGAGCACGTGGCGGGCGCGGCCGGGGACCTCGCCGGGCTGCTGGTGCGCTGCCCGCGGCTGACCGCGCTGGTGACCAGCCGGACCCCGCTGTCGTTGCGCGGCGAGCACATCTGGCCGCTGGCGCCGCTGGAGACCGATCCGGCCGTCCGGCTGCTGGTGGAACGGGCGGCGGCGGTGCGGCCCGGTTTCTCGTCGACCGCCGGTAATGTCGCCGATCTGGTCGCGCTCAGCCGCCGGCTGGACGGACTGCCGCTGGCCATCGAGCTGGCCGCGGCTCACTTGCGGACGCAGGAACCGGCGTCGCTGCTGGACCGGCTGGATCTGCCCGGCCCGGTGGACCTGCCGGCCCGGCAGCGCACCTTGCGCCGTACGGTCGAATGGAGCACCGATCGGCTCGGCGCGACCGACCGGGCCCTGCTCGGGGTGCTGGCCGTGTTCGCCGGCGGCGCCACGCCGGCCGCGATCCGTGCGGTCTCCGGACGATCCGATGTGGATGATGCGATCGCGTTGCTGGACGCGGGCAGCCTGATCGGGGTGGTCGACGCCGGGAACACCGCCCGGGTGACCATGCTGGACACGATCCGCGAGGTGGTGGCCGATCAGCTCGCTGCGTCCGGCGCGGAACCGGCCGTCCGCGGACGCCCATGCCGGCTACTTCCTCGGGTTGCTGCCGGAGGTGCCGGATGGCGACCACGACAACCTGCGGGCGGCGCTGGGCTGGGTGGTCGAACGGCAGCCGGACGCGCTGACCGTCGAGCTGGCTCGTGGGCTGACGGCCTACCACCTGGGAAGGGGACGATTCGCCGAGGCGTACCGGGTCCTCGGGGCGGTGGCCGCGGCGGCGCCCCGCGTCGAGGTGCAGGCTTGGGCGCTGCACGGCGCAGCGGTGGCCGCAAACGAGTCCGGCGCCCCGCACGACGCGCTGTCCACCGCCGAGCGCTGCGCCGAGCTGTTCGCGGAACTGGGCGACCCGGGCGGGCAGGGCATCGCGCTCACGGTGCGGGGCAACGCGCAGAAGTCCCTGGGCCGGTACGCCGACGCCGAGCGCAGTCACACCGCCGGCCTGGTGCTCGCCCGAGCCGCTGGTGACCGGCGCCGGGAGACGGTCGCGCTGAACAACCTGGGCACCCTGGCGCACGACCAGGGCCGGTACGAGACGGCGCTCGGCCACTACGCCGACAGCCTGGAGATCAAGCGGGAGATCGGCGACGACCGCGGCATCGCGGTGACGCTGCTCAACTCGGGCGGCGTGGAGAACGACCTCGGCCGGTACGCCGACGCGGTCACCCACCTGACCGCGGCGGCCACCTGGTTCCGGGATGCCGGCGAGACCGCCTCGGTCGCCTTCGCCCAAGCCATGCTGGCGGAGGCGTTGCTCGGCCGGGGCGACGTCGACGCGGCCGAGGCGACTGCCACCGAGGCCATGAATTCAGCCCGTACGGTCGATCACCGCGCTGCCATCGGGCTCGCCACCGCCCGCCTGGGCGACGTGGCCCTCGCCCGCGGTGAGCTCGACCGGGCCGCGACGCTGCTGCTCAGCGCGCTGGACACCGTGATCGGCCCGCCCGAACAGGCCCGTACGCTGGACCGGCTGGCCCGGGCGCTGTCCGCGACCGACCCGCGAGGCGCCGCGAGATTCGCCGAACGGGCACAGGCGTTGCGGCGTGATCACGGGATGGCCGGTCCGGACGGCCGGCTCTGAGAGCCGCTCAGGCGCACGGGACACACCGGCGGGCGAACGGGCGGACGGTCAGCCGGGCGGCGGGAATCGGGGCGCCGCAGTGCTCGCAGACGCCGTACGAACCCTCGTCCAGACGACGCAGAGCGTCGTCGACCTCCGCGATCCGGGACCGGGCGGCGGTCAGCAGCGCAGTCAGCTGAGCGCGCTCGAAGCCGATCGTCGCGCCCTCCGGGTCGTGTTCGTCGTCGGCGTTCGAGCCCTCCGACGCGGCGAACAGGGCCGCCAGGTCGCTCGCCCGGACGGCCGCCTCGCGCGACGCGTCCGAGCGCAGGCGGAGCAACTGTTCCCGGACCACTTCGCCAGCCTACGGCCGGATCGCGGGCACGACTCGGCGGCCGGATCACCCGCTGCACCGTTTCCAATGCCCGATGGTCTCGTCGTGCGGTTGCGTCATGGGGGCGTACCGGCCCGGCTCGGCCCCATCGCCGCGGCGGCAACCGCAGCGGTCCGATGGCGGCTCGGCGCCGGGCCGGGCCGGGTGCCCGCCTAGACCTCCGGAGCCGGATCGGCCGTGACGCTCGGCACGGTCACCGTCGCCTTGGTTCCCTTCCGCCGCGGTCGTGGCGACGGACCGACGGGCGACGCGATCCCCGGACTGTCGACCTGGCGGTCACCGGCCGTCGGCGTCGTCGCCTCGGCCGCGCTGGTCACCCGGTCGGAGGTCGCGGGCCCGGTCACCCGGTCGGAGGTCGCGGGCCCAGCCGAGGGGAGGGCCGGGTGGTGGCGGGCACGGTCGAATGCGGCGGTGATCTGCTCGTACTTTTCCCGGCCGGCCCGGGCGCCGAGCACATAGCCCGCGGCCAAGCCGGCGGCGAAGGTCATCAGTTTCACGAATGCTCCTCGAGGTTGGTGACTCGTTCCCGGTGTTTCCCGGGACGTCGTCGTTATGCACATCGGCTCGACATTCGTTCCCGGTACGGCCTCGGTGGCACCCAGTCCGGGCGGCCGGCGAGGGTCAGCGCAGCCACGGTCGGCACGCCGGCCGCATCCGACGTCGTGCCGCCGGCGCGACCGGCGTCACGTCACCGCCGCCGGCAGCGCGTCCTGAGCGTTGACCGGGACGTCGCCGCGACGGCGCCGGCGCTGCTCCAGCGCGGCCGCGAGGCGGGACAGCAGGCCGTTCAGGATCACGTAGATGACCGCCACCACCAGGTACGTCTGGACCAGCGCCTGGGTGTACTGCGCCAGCGTCTTGCCCTGGTTCAGCAGCTCCGAGTAGCTCACCACATACCCGAGGGTGGTGTCCTTCACCAGCGCGACCACCTGAGTGACCAGAACGGGGACCATCCGGCGGATGACCTGCGGGAGGATCACCAGCCGCATGGCCGTCCAGTAACCGAGGCCGACGCTGTAGGCGGCCTCGAACTGGCCGCGGTCCATCGAGAGCACGCCGGCCCGGAAGAGTTCCGCCACGGTCGCCGTGCCGCTGATCACGATCGGCACCACCAGCTGCCAGAAGACCGGCAGCGTGAGACCGGCCCGGGGCAGTCCGAGCAGGAAGATGTAGACCAGCAGCAACGCCGGGACCGAGCGGAAGATCTCGGTGAACACGGTGGCCGGCCAGCGCAGCACCGGGGTGCGCGCGAGCCGGGCCAGGGCGACCAGAGCGCCGAGCGGCAACGCCAGCACCGTGCAGACCGCCGACGCCTTGATCGTCTGGCCCAGTCCCTGCAGCAGGAACCGCTCGTACGGCCACTCCGCGAACATCCGCCACTTGCTCGCCGCGAGCTGGCCGTTCACGCCGAACTGCCGGACCGCCAGGGCGAGCAGCGCCAGCATGAGGAGAACCGCCACCACCGTCGCGATCCGGATCCGGCGGCGCCCGCGTGGTCCGGGGAGGTCGAACAGGATCCGGGTGTCGTCGTTCATCGGCGGATCCGTACGAGGCGCTCCAGCCGGCCGGCCAGGAGGCCGCCGCCCAGCGTGATGACCACGTAGAAGGCGGTGGCCCAGGCGAAGACGATCAGCGGTTGGTCGTAGCGCAACGTCAGGGACGAGCCGCGGTTGGTCAGATCGGCGACTCCGACCGCGGCCACCAGCGAGGTTCCGAGCACCACGCCGATGAACACGTTGGCCAGCGGCTGGACCATCGCCCGGAAGGCCTGCGGCAGGATCACGTACCGCAGGACCTGGGTGAAGGTCAGGCCGATGGCCCGTGCTGCTTCGGCCTGACCGAGAGGCACCGTGCGGATTCCCGAGCGTACGGTCTCGCAGACGAACGACGCCGCGTACAGCCCCATGCAGATCACCGCCGAGGTGAACAGCGAGTAGCGCAGTCCGATGTCCGGCAGCCCGAAGACGAACAACACCAGCAGAACGAGCAGCGGCACGTTGCGCAGCACGCCGACGTACGCCGTTCCGAAGAGGCGCAGTGGCGCCACCGGCGAGATCCGGAAGATCGCCAGCACGGTGCCCAGCACCAGCGCCCCCAGGAACGACAGCACGGTCAGCTCCAGCGTGACCGCGAGCCCGCCGAGCAGGTCGGGGACGTACTTCACGTGCCCGGCACCCCGCCGATCGCGGGCGGGTTCGGCGGAGTACCCGTGGCCACCTTGCCGATCGTCGCGGAGTAGAGCTTCGTCCACAGCCCGGCCGCCTCGATCTTCTGCAGCCACTGGTTGACGAAGGTCTTCATCTCCGGATGCTGCTTGGGCACACCGATGCCGTACGGCTCGGTGGTGAACGGCGTGCCGACCACCTTGACGTCGGGCACCTTGGTCGCGTCGCCCAGCAGAATTCCCTGATCCAGCACGTACGCGTCGGTCCGTCCCTGCCGGACCGCGGCCACGCAGGAAGCGTCGTCCTGGAAGAGGGTGATCTTCGCCTGTGGGGCGAACTTCTTGATCGAGACGGCGGCGGTCGAGTTGCCCTCGGTGGCCACCGTCTTGCCGTTCAGGTCCCCGATCTTGGTGATGCCGGTGTTGTCCTTCTTCACCATGATGGCGTCGCCGGAGGAGTAGTACGGCCCCGCGAAGTCGACCTTCTGCGCCCGGGCCGCGGTGATGGTGTACGTGGCGAACACCGCGTCCACGGTGTTGTTCTGCAGCATCGCCTCACGGGTGTCCACAGTGGTCAGCGACAGCTTGGTCGACGGCTTGCCGATGATGTACTTGGCCAGCATCATCGACAGGTCGGCGTCGAAACCGGTCAGCTTGCCGGTCACCGGGTCCTTGATCGAGAAGACCGGTCCGGCGTCGGTGCCGCCGATGTTCATCGTGCCGCGCTGCTTGATCGCCGCCATCAGTGAACCGGCCGGGATGTCCGACGCGGCCGCGACCGGCGCCGCATTGAGGATCTGATCGATGGCGCTGACGTCGTTGCCGCCCGAGGCGCCCGGCCCGGGCAGGCTGCTACCACCGGAACTGCAGCCGGCGGCGGTCACCAGCCCGGCCAGAGCCACACCGGCAGCGAGCATTTTTCGAATCCCCATGGACACTCCCTGATCTGGTCAGTGATGCAGGATTTTGGAGAGGAAATCGCGGGCCCGATCGGTCCGCGTCGCGGTGAAGAACTCGTCCGGCGGTGCCACCTCGACGATCGAGCCACCGTCCATGAACACCACCCGGTCGGCGGCCTGCCGGGCGAAGCCCATCTCGTGGGTGACCACGACCATCGTCATACCGGAACCGGCCAGCTCGATCATGACGCCGAGCACCTCGTTGATCATTTCGGGATCGAGGGCCGAGGTCGGTTCGTCGAACAGGATGACCTTCGGATCCATTGCCAGCGCGCGGGCGATGGCGACGCGTTGCTGCTGGCCGCCGGACAGCTGGGCCGGATGCTTGTCGGCCTGGTCGGCCACGCCGACCCGCTCGAGCAGTTCCCGGGCCCGCCGCTCGGCCTCGGCCCGCGGCCGGCCACGGGCCTTGCGCGGGCCGAGGGTCACGTTGTCCAGGACCGTACGGTGCCCGAACAGGTTGAAGGACTGGAAGACCATTCCGACGTCGGCTCGCAACCGGCTCAGTGCCCGCCCCTCGAGCGGAAGATCCACACCGTCCAGTTTGATCGTTCCGCTGTCGATCGGCTCGAGCCGATTGATGGTGCGGCAGAGCGTCGACTTGCCCGAGCCGGACGGCCCGACGACCACCACGACCTCGCCCGCGGCGACCGTGAGGTCGATGTCGCGCAACACGTGCAGGCTGCCGAAATGCTTGTTGACACCGCGCAGTTCGACCAGGGGTCGGCCACCGTCCATCGTGACAGCATCCCCCGAACAGCGCCGATCCGCCTCTCGGGACCGCCTCGCCGGCGAAGGGTCATGTGTCCACACCGAACCTTTGTCCGCCGTCGCCGTCCCGTTGCCGCTGCGTGTGCTGCCGGATCCGGTCGGTGTGGTGCCGGACGTCCTCGACATGGCCGGCCAGCTCCGGGTGCGCGCTCAGATGCCGGTGGGCGCGGCGAAGCAGATCGGGGAGGGCCGACGCGTCGGCGTCGGCCAGCGCCTCGTCGAGCCGGGCGACGTCCGCCGCGGCACTCTCGCCGAGGTCGGTCAGGGCGGTCACCTGCCCGGCCAGCCGGCGAAGGTCGGCCGTGTGGTCACCGGCCCACCGGTCGACCGCCCGCTGGCCGGCGCGGCGGTCCCGCTCGGCCCGGACGCGGTCGTCACGGGTACCGCCGGACGCGTCGGCGCCGGTCGGGCGCGCCCGCAGGTAACGCCGCTCGGCGGCCTGACGGCTCGCCACCCCCAGCGCCGGCGCCAGGTCCTGCCAGGACACCCCGGCGGCGCGGGCGGCGCCCACCAGGACGGGTTCGATCGCCGCCAGCTCGCCCTGAACCCACCGCAGCACCGTGAGTGCGTCGAGCAACGCGGGCACGGGCGCCGCCGGGTCGTCCGCGACGCCCACCACCGCCGCGACCGCAGCCGCCGGTTCCATGCCTGCCGCGAGGCGTTGCAACGCCGCCGGTATCGAATCAACCCTCATGCTCCCCAGCCTTCTGTCATCGTTGCGATGACAATCCACTTGTCATCGGAACGATGACGTGTTAGAAAGACGGTATCGCGCATTGACCGACAGAGCGAGAGCACAGGAGGTGGCCCCATGTTGATGCGCAGCGAGCCCTTCACCGAGGTCAACCGCATCGCCCAGCAGCTGTTCGGCGTGCCGGCGACCGGCACGTGGTCCCGCCCCACGACAATGCCTGCGGACGCCTACCGCAACGGCGACGAGTTCGTGATCGCATTCGATCTGCCCGGCGTCGACCGGGACGCGATCGACATCGACGTGGAACGCAACGTTCTGACCGTGCGAGCGGAGCGCCGTCCGCTCGACCTCGGCGGTCAGGCCAGCGCCCAATTGTCGGAACGTCCCCTCGGGGTGTTCGCCCGCCAGATGTTCCTCGGCGACGCGCTGGACACCGAGCACATCGACGCGGCCTACGACAACGGGGTGCTGGTGCTGCGGATCCCCATCGCCGAGCGCGCCAAGCCGCGCCGGATCGCCGTCAGCGGCCGAGAGCACGAGGATCACAAGGTGATCAGCGGCTGAGCTGAGGCTCGGGCACGCGGATCCGACAGGTGGTGATTGACGATGATCGCATTGTCCCCCGAATGGGACCGCTGGTTCGACGAGGCGTTCACGGATCTCATCACCAGCGACCCGGACCTGCTCCGAGCCGAGTTCGCCGCGATGGTGGACGCCGCCGGGCGGCAGTCTCCGCCGCCGGCCAAGGCGGATGCCGGTCCGTTGCACACGACGCTCGACGTGAAAGGAGGCCACTTCCCGCCTGAGTACTTCGCCTGAGACCCCCTGCCGACGGGCCCGCCGCTCACACCACGAGGCGCGGGCCCGTCGTCGTAGCCGGCCACGCTTGCCCGCAAAGAGCCCCGGCCACGACCTGGCTTAGGTATGCCTAGAGGACTCACAGGCCCCGACCTACGGCTCCTGACCAGGCAAGATAGGTAACAGCTCCCGATGTGGCGGCTTCCCCGCCGACCGACGATGGACTCATCAGCGGACGACAGGGAGAACGGCATGCTGGCGAACTCGTACCTGATGATGGCCCTCGCGAACGAACGACGCCGGGACTTGATCGCGGAGGCCGACCGGGCCCACCGGTTGGCCGGCGCGCGGCTGGCCCGCAAGGCCCGCCGCGCCCGGAAAGCACCGGAGGTGCGCGGCCGGCCCACCGGTATCGTGGCATCGTGCGACCCCTCCGCGGCGGTGCCAGCCCGGTGATGATCGGGCGGGACAGCGAGCTGCGCCGGTTGGTGCAGCTCGCTTCCGCGCGGGCGCACGCGGTTGCGCTCATCGCGGGCGAGCCCGGCATCGGAAAGACCCGGCTGGTGCACGAGCTGTTGGCGACCGTCCCGGCGGACACCGTGGTGCTGGTCGGGCACGCCGAGCCCGGGTCGCTGTCCCGGCCGTACGAAGTGCTCCTGGACGCCATCGACGGCCGCCCGGACGTCGAGGAGGAGCAGTTGGCGGCCTTGGCCGACGGGCGGCGCAGCCCCGTCGAGCGCCTGCATACCGGTCTCGCCATCCTCGCCGACCGGATCGGTGACTCCCCCGCGGTCATCGTCTTCGAAGACCTGCACTGGGCCGACTCGGAGAGCGCGGCACTGTTCGAGCGTCTCGCCGATCAGCACGGGCCGCGCCTGCTCATCGGCACGTACCGGCCGGATGAGGTGACCCGCCGCCAGCCCGTGGCCGGCCTGCTGGCCCGGATGGAACGCCGGCATGCCGTCACGCACGTACGGCTGGATCGTCTCACCCCCACGCAGACCGCGGCGTTGCTGGCCGCGGCGACCGGCGCTCCGGCTCCGCTGCGCGCTGCGACGGCACTGCACCATCGCACCGGCGGGAACCCGTTCTTCCTGGAGGAGCTGCTGCGCGCGCTTCCCGGGTACGACGTGGAGGCGCTGGTCGAGCAGCCCCTGCCGTGGAGCCTGGCCGACGTGTTGCGCCGTCAGGTCGACGACCTCGACCCGGTCAACCACCGCATCGTCGAGGCGGCAGCCGTTCTGGGCCATCGCATCCCGTTCGATCTGCTGGCCGGCGTGGCCGGAGTGGGCGAGGACGACCTCATCCGGGTGCTGCGCGATCTGGTCACCCGGGGCGTCCTGATCGAGACGGGCGGGGACGAGTTCGCGTTCCGGCATGCGCTGGTCCGGGAGGCGATCGCCGATCAGATGCTCGGCCGCCAGCGCCGGCGGCTGCACGAGGCCGCACTCGAGGTCCTGCTGAGCAGCGGAGCCTCCGATCCGGCCATGGTCGCCCACCACGCCGGCGGCGCCGGCCGGTACGAGGACATGATCGCCGCGGCCCGTCGCGGTGCGGCCCTTTACCTCTCCATCGGCTCCGCCTATCAGGCCCTGCAGCTGGCCGAGATGGGGCTCGGCGAGGCGCCCGACGACACCGAGCTGCTCGCCGCTGCCGCCCGGGCGGCCTGGCTGGCCGGCCTGCTGGATGACGCCTTGCGGTACGGGCGGCGCTGGCGGGACCGGGCGAGCACCGCCACCGACCGGGCCGAATCGTTGTACTTCCTGGTCCGGATCGCCTGGGAGTCCCGCGAGACCGCGGAGATGCGGTCCTTGACGCAGGACATCGAGACTCTGATCGCCCAGCTTCCGCCCGGCGCCGGTCAGGCCCGCGCGATGACCGCGGTCGCACAGTCGGCGTACCTCCGGGACGACGTCGACGCCGCGTTGCTGTGGTCCGACCGCGCGCTCACCCTGGCCGACGAATTCGACCTGCCGGCCGTACGCCTGGCCGCGTTGGTCGAGAAAGGCTCGACGCTGACCGAGCGCCCGCAGACCGCCGCCGAAGGCCGCCGGATCCTGTCCGCTCTCGTCGATGAGGCGGAGAAGGCGGGTGAGTGGGTCCTGGCCGCCCGCGCCCTCGACATGCTGGTGCAGGGCGAGCCGCCCGCCTCGCCGGCCGAGCACGCCGAAACCCTGGAGCGGATGCGGGTCGACGCCGAGCGGGCCGGCTTCGAGTCGATCGCGGTGGCCAGCCACTTCGAGGGCCGCGCCCGGCTGGCCGTACGGGCCGGCGACCTCCCGGCGGCGATCACGGCGCTGGAAGAGGGACGCCAGCAGGACCTCAGCTACCGGCGCCGGGGCCGGTGGGCCGACTACCACGGCGTCTTCCTGGCCGGGCTCTATCTGGAGGCCGGCGAGCTCCACCGGGTGGAGCAGCTCATCACCGACCTGACGTCGGTGCCCAACAACCCGCCGACCACGATCCCCGGCCTCGCGTTCCACCTCGCCTGCCGCCGCGGCGACCTCAACCAGGCCGAGTCCGCGGCGGACGAGCTCATCGCCGCTCTGGACGGGCAGACGTGGCGCAGCGGCGAACAGGCGCACGACCTGATCTCCGCCGCCCTGGAGGTCGGTCTGCCGTTGCCGCGGCTCGACCGGCTGGCCGCCTCGTTGCTCGACGACGTGTGGAATGCCTACCGGACGCTCGTCGAGGCCCAGTTGGCCGAGGCCCACGGCCGGGCCGGTGAAGCGCTGACCGGCTATCTGTCCGTCGCCGAGGCGCACATCCTGCCGCCGGCGGCCCGCGGCACCGTACGCGTCGGCGCCGCCCGCTGCCTGCTGGCGGCCGACCGGCGCACGGAAGCCACTGCTCAGGTGGAGGCGGCCGCGCCCCTGCTGGCGGAGTGGCGAGGCTGGCGGGTGGTCCAGCTGGCTCAGCTGCGCGCCCGGCTGGGCCTGGCACCGGCCGGCGCGGCGCCCGCGCTCGCAGGACCCGCCGCCCTGACCCCTCGCGAACGTGAGGTGGCCGTGCTGATCAGTGACGGATTGACCAACTCGGAGCTGGCCCGGCGCCTCCACATCTCGCCCAAGACGGCGGCCGTCCATGTGTCGAACATCCTGCGCAAACTGGGCGTCTCGTCCCGCACCGAGGTCGGCGACCGCGTCGGGCGGCACTGACCGGTCCGCGCATAGCCTGTAGGCATGCCATCAACACCCTTACCGGACGACATCCTGGAATTCCTCCGCCGGCCGAATCCGGCCGTCATGGCGACCGTGGCCGCCGACGGCCGGCCCGTCACGGTGGCCACCTGGTACCTGCTCGAGGAGACCGGGACCGTGCTGCTCGGACTCGACGCCGAACGCGCGCGCCTCAAACACATGCGCACCGACCCGCGGGTGTCGCTGACCGCGCTGTCGGAAGCCAACTGGGGCACCCATGTGAGCGTGCAGGGCCGGGTCGTCTCGATCGCCGACGACATCGGGCTCCGCGACATCGACCGGCTGTCCCGGCACTACATCGGTCAGCCCTATCCGGACCGGGTCCGGCCCCGGGTCAGCGCGCAGGTCGAGATCGACCGCTGGCATGCGTGGGGCGAGCTCGGGAACCGCTGAGAAGCCGACCGCCGGCCTCTCCTACGCGGTCCCGTCGTCGTCCTCGGCGGCGAGGTCGGCCGGATGACCGGTCGTACTCGTCGCCGTCAGCGCCGCGGCGAAAAGCACCATCTGATTGACCGCGTTCAGGAAGACCAGCAGGCCGACCGAGCCGGCGACGAGGCGGTAGATCGGATTGGCCTCGGTGTGCTGGATGTACACGCGACCGAGGGTCTTGAGCAGTTCCAGGCCGATGGCCACCAGCAACGCCGGGCCGATGAGCCGGCGCACGGGCATCCGTACCCGCGGCAGGCCGGTGAGCATGCCGGCGGCCAGCACCGTGTTCACCCCGACGCCCAGCAGGAGTCCGACTGTGGCCGGCACCCACCGAGACGCGGCGGCACCGGCCTCCGCCTGGTTCATCAACCGGTTCGCCACATCGGTGGTGACGAATGCGATCGAGAGCGAGACCACGAGCAGGACACCCAACCCGGCCAGGACGATCAGGTCGACGAGGATCCGGAGAACGAGCTTGCCCGGGTACTCCGGTAGTTGCCACATCTTGCGGATCGACGATCGCAGCACATCGGCCCAGAACCATCCGGTGACGGGTACGCCGACGAAGGCCAGGACACCGGCCGTATTCCGCGTAGCGCGCAGCGTCCGCACGTCCAAGGCGGGCACGTTCTCGACGGCGTACCGCTGCACCGAACGCAGCACCGCCGGGTCGTCCAGGACGAATCCGAAGATCGCGAAGGCCAGCAGCCCCAGCGAGAACGTCGCGAAGAACGAGTAGTACGTCACCGCGGCGGCGAGCCGGCCACCGTCGGCCTCGTCGTAGCGCACGCCGGCCCGGATCACGTGGTCCAGCCAGCCGGCGCGGTGGCGTAGCCGCCGCCACGCCACCGCAACCGACTGTGCGAACTGCCGACTCGTCACTCGGGCACGAATACCCAGCCGGCTCGATAGTCACCCACAGGTCGCCGCACCGAAGCTGCGGCCCGGTGTGACCCGGTCAGGCGTTCCGGGCGACGCGGCGGCCGGTCAGCAGGCCGAGGCCGATCATGCCGATTCCGAGCAGGAAGTGCAGCCAGTCGTCGGCCGTGTCCAACGGGACGAAGTTGGCACCGCTGTTCTGGCTTACGACCAGGCCGTACAGCCACAGCACCAGGTAGATTGCACCGCCGCCGATCAGATAGTTGCGGGCGCCGGACGCGGTCCGGGCCATGTAAAGGCCGACCGCTCCGAACAACAGGTGGACGATGTTGTGCAGAACGGACACCTGGAAGAGCCCGAGCAGCTGGGCCCCGGAGTGATGACCGGCGAAGGTCATGTCGCCGTAGTGCGTCGTGATGCCGGGTATGAAGCCCAGGACCCCGACGGCCAGGAACACGATCGAAACGGCACGCGCCGTGGTTTGTACAGGTGTGCGGGCAGCGGTGACCGTGCCCGGAGCCGATCTGGTGGCCATGTGGTTTCTCCTTCCCAAGAGAACCGCCGCGTTCCCGACATCGACCGGCGCAAACGCCGGATTCCGTATCGCCTCGAGTCGGAGCACATCCCGGGAGCAGATCGACCGCTGTCAGGACAGGGGCTGACCCCCGGTGACACCGAGCACCTCGCCGGTGATGTAACTCGACTCCTGAGACGCGAAGAAGACGTAGGCGGGCGCCAGTTCGGCCGGCTGCCCGGCACGCCCCAGCGGGGTGTCCGCGCCGAACGACTCCACGCTCTCCTTCGGCATGGTGGCCGGGATCAGCGGCGTCCAGACGGGACCGGGCGCAACCGCGTTGACCCGGATCCCCTTCTCGGCCAGGTTCGCCGCCAGCGCCTTGGTGAAGGCGACGATTCCGGCCTTCGTGGTGGCGTAGTCGAGCAGGTTCGGCGACGACTGGTACGCCTGGATCGACGCGGTGTTGATGATCGTCGAGCCGGCTTGCATGTGCGGCACGGCGGCCTTGCTCAACCAGAACAGGGCGTACAGATTGGTCTTCATCACCCGGTCGAACTGCTCGGTGGTGATGTCCAGGATGCCGTTGTCCTGCGACATCTGGTAGGCCGCGTTGTTCACCAGGATGTCGATGCCGCCGAGCTCGTCGACGGCCTTCTGCACGATGCCGGCGCAGTGGGCCTCGTCCCGGATGTCACCGGGCACCGTGACGGCCTTGCGGCCGGCCTTCTCGATCAGCTGCGCGGTCTCCCGGGCATCGTCCTCCTCCTCGGGCAGATAGGCGATCAGCACGTCCGAGCCCTCCCGCGCGAAGGCGATCGCCACGGCCCGGCCGATACCGGAATCACCCCCGGTGATGACGGCCCGCTTGCCGGTCAGGCGCCCGGTGCCGCGGTAGCTCTCCTCACCATGATCGGGCTCGACATCCATGTCGCCGGTGGTGCCCGGGTGCGGGATCTTATCGCTGTCCTGAGCGTCCGGAGTACGGAACTGCTGCTGCGGATCCTGCTTGTCGTACTGGTCCTCGGCCACGATCTTGCCTTCCTCATCGGGAATGAATCCGGTGCCTTCCCCCGGCCGACCCGACTAATCCGGATCAGCGGGAGGGAGTTCACCGGCGGACGTGGGTCCGGCTCGGCGCGGCCCGCAGGCACGCCACGCGGCGAACTACCACATCGGACGTTCGGGCCGAGGTGCGACGTCGCCGAACTGCATCCGAACGGTTACGTAGGGGCATGCGAATAGGTGTTTCTTTCGATGGGTTGCCGCTGTTAGCCTGTCGCGCCAGGTCCGGACGGCGGGCCCGGAAACGGGGATCAGAACGACTCTTCCGGCCGCTGCGTGCGGCCTGATCACGTTTCCGGCCCAGGCCGTACCGCACCGGCCACGAGGTTCGTCCGAGCCACGTGATTCGGGGATCACGTTCGACAGGAGACGTCGCGTGCAACACCAGGCCGAGCGCCGAATTTCGGCGCGGGCACGTCGCATCGTAGGAATCGTCGCCGGGCTGACGGTGGTGATCGGCAGCACGGTTGCCGCTGTCGCCATTGCCAACGCCGACCAGACGCCGGCTCATGCGGCGGGCTTCCTCCCGTTGCCGGCGGCGCCGAAAAGCTCCACCCAGTTCAAGCTTCCGCACAAACGGGTGCCCACGAACGCCAAGCCGGCCTCCCACGGCCCGGCCGTCGAGGGCTCCCGCAAGCTCACCTTCGACCCGCGGGCGAAGAAGACCAACATCGTCGGCGGCTCGGTGGCCAACGCGGCCGACTACCCCAGCGTCGTCGGTATCGAGACCGTGTTCTGGAACTTCGACGCCAGCGCCTGGTACGTCTCCACGTGCACCGGCAGCGTGCTGAGCCCCACCCGGATCCTCACCGCGGCCCACTGCAGCGTCGACATGCCGTACGGGTGGACCCAGGTCTTCGCCGGCCGCAACGACATCAACAACGACACCAACGGCTTCGTCGCCGGGGTGGCCGCGGCGTGGGTCGACCAGGCGTACAACGACGAGTTCCAGAGCGCGACCGTTCCGCCGCTCGACGACCTGGCGGTGCTGACCCTGAAGCAGGCGCTCCCGGCGGCGTACGTGCCGGTGACGCTGGCCTCCCAGGGCGCGGCCGACGTGGCCGAGGGAACCAGCGCGACGATCGTGGGCTACGGCGTGACCGGCGCGACGGCGTCGGACTCGGGTGTTCTGCACGCGGCGCAGGTGCCGGTCGCGGCCGACGCCACGTGCTCCAGCGGGGCGCAGTGGGGCAGCCAGTTCGACGCGAACCGGATGCTGTGCGCGGGCTCCACCGACATCGAAACCTGCTTCGGCGACTCCGGCGGCCCGATCTTCACCGGTGGCGCGACCGACCGCACCCAGGTCGGTGTCACCGACTTCGGATCGGACGACTGCACCTCGAAGCTCGGCGTCTACGAGGCCCTGAACCACTACTCGGACACCGTCAAGCACCAGATCACGCTGGCCGGCCCGAACAACCTCGACTGGACCGGTGACGGCCACAGCGACCTGTTCGGCCGCGACGCGACGACCGGCGAGCTCACCGCCGCCACCGGGAACGGCCTGATGACCGGCACCATCCCGGCCTTCAACGACTACGCCGTCGTCAGCGACAGCAACTGGAACGGCTACAACAAGCTGTTCCGGGTGAACAACTGGACCGGTGATCAGACCGAGTCGGTCTTCGCCCGTGACTCGGCGGGCCGGCTGTTCAACTACCGCGGCGACGGCGAAGGCGGCTTCAACGGCAAGGCGCTGCAGATCGGCACCGGCTGGAACGCGTACACCGACATCATGGTGACGAACAACTGGACGGGCAACGGCATGCCGAACCTGATGGGCCGCACCTCCACCGGTCGGCTCGTGCTGTACACCAGTGACGGCAAGGGCGGCTGGAGCAATCCCAGGGGCACCCAGATCGGTACGGGCTGGAACCAGTTCAACACCGTGCTGACCCCGGGCCCGTGGCTGGGCGATGGTCACCAGTCGCTGATCGGCCGCACCCCGGCCGGTGCGCTGCGGCTCTACAACAGCAACGGTAACGGCGGCTGGGTCGATCCCAAGGGCACCCAGATCGGTACCGGCTGGGGCCAGTTCAGCACCTTCCTGTCGACGGGCGACTTCGACGGCGACAACCTGGTGGACCTCGTCGGGGTGGTCCGGTCGACCGGTGCGCTGCGGCTGTACACCACCAACGGCAAGGGCTCCTGGCTGACCCCCGCGGGGCGTCAGATCGACTCGAACTGGAACAGCTTCAACGCGGTCTTCTGACCGACCGGCACCATGGCAACGGCCTCCGCGGCTTTCCGCGGGGGCCGTTGCCGTCGGCGGGACAACCGCGCCGGAGGGCCGGGGGCCGCGGTGACGGTGAAACTGCCCTCCGCCGGCGTGATGACCTGCGGATACCCGAAGTCGGGGGCGCGGAACGCCCGACCGCTGCCGGTTTTGGCCGACCCGTCATCGGGTAGCGGAACCACGTCGCCGCGGCCGGACCCGGCCGGGTGGGGAAGGACGGATATGACTGAGCGTCGAGTAGCCGTGGTCACGGGCGGATCCGCCGGAGTCGGCCGCGCCGTCGTGCGCGAACTCGCGGACCACGGATGGGACGTCGCCGTGCTGGCCCGGGGCGAGGCCGGTCTGGACGCTGCCGTCGCGGACGTCGAGAAGGCCGGTCAGCGCGGACTGGCCGTGCCGGCGGACGTCGCCGACCCGGACCAGGTGGACAAGGCCGCGGCCGAGGTCGAGGCCAAACTCGGCCCGATCGACCTGTGGGTCAATGACGCGTTCGTCGGCAACCTGCGGTTCTTCTGGGACACCGACGACGCCGAGTTCCGCCGGATCACCGAGGTTTCCTACTACGGGCAGGTCAACGGGATGCGGGCGGCGCTGGCCCGGATGCGTCCGCGCAACCGCGGCGTCATCGTCCAGGTCGGTTCGGCGCTGGCGTTCCGCGGCATCCCGCTGCAGTCCGCGTACTGCGGTGCCAAGCACGCCGTCAAGGGGTTCACCGAGAGCGTGATCACCGAACTCAAACACGAAGGCAGCGCTGTACGCGTATGCATGGTGCACCTGCCCGGCGTCAACACGGTGCAGTTCGACTGGAACGACAGCGGGTTCGCCGAACACCCGCAACCGGTGCCGCCGATCTTCGAGCCCGAGGTGGCCGCCCGCGCCGTGCGGTTCCTGGCGGACCATCCGCGCCGCACCATGTGGGTCGGTTACTCCACCGCGTACACGATCCTCGGGAACCGCGTCGCTCCATCCTTCCTCGACTGGTACCTGGGCCGGACCGGAGTCAAGGGCCAGCTCAGCAAGGACTCCGGTCCTCGTTTCGGCTCGAACGTCTTCGAGCCGCGCGACGACGATCAGGACCGCGGCGCGCACGGGATGTTCGACGGTAAGGCTCACGCCCGCGATCCGTGGTCCTGGTCGTCCATGCACCGCACCGCGCTGATCGCCGCGTCGGCGGTGGCCGCGGCGGTCGCAACCGCCGTGGCCACCACCCGCCGCCGATCCTGACCGCAAAAGGGCCTGCGGCCGACGCCGCAGGCCCTTTCCGAGTGGTGGACCTCAGTGCACGATCACCGGTACGGCATCAGCCTGCGTCGTCCTCCGGCAGGTGCAGTTCCTCGCGCTTGCGCGGCAGGAACAGCGCCGCCACGACGGTCACCAGGACCAGCGCGAACGCCACCCAGTAGGTGTGCGCGAACGCGTGCGCGGCCTCGACAGGCCTCCCGGACGGCCGATCTGCGGGCGACGCGATCGCCGGGCAGGCGGCTTCGCGTTCTTCAGGCCGTTGGTCAAGATCACCGACATCACCGCGACACCGACCGAGCTGGCGATCTGCTGCGTGATGTTGAGCAACGTCGATCCGCGCGCGACCTCGGCCGGCGAAGCGTCTTGAGCGCCGAGGTCATGATCGGCATCATCGTGCTGCCCATGCCCAGACCCATCACGAACAGCAGCGCGATCAGCGTCGGTGTACGACGTGGTGGCAGCTGATCTGGGTCAGGCCGAACATACCGGCCGCGATGAAGACCAGGCCGAACGGCACGATCCGGCCGACCGGGAACTTGTCGGACAGGGTGCCGGCGATCGGCATGGTCAGCATCGCGCCGATGCCCTGCGGAGCCACCAGCAGGCCGGCCTTGAGCACCGACTCGCCGCGGATCTGCTGGAAGTAGGTCGGCACCAGCAGCAGGCCGCCGAAGAACGCGACCGCGAACAGGAACATCGTGATGATGCTGATCGCCAGGTTGCGGTTGCGGAACAGCCGCAGGTCCAGCAGCGGGTGCTTCGGCTTGAAGGAGTAGAAGACGAACGCTGATCACCAGGGCCAGCCCGATCAGCGCCGGGATCAGCACCTTGGCCGAGCCGACCTTGCCCTCCGACGGGATCGACGAGACGCCGTAGAGGAACAGCGCCAGACCCGGCGACATCATCAGCATGCCGACGAAGTCGAACGACTCGGACGGGTGCGGGGCGTCCTTCGGCAGCACCACGAGCGCGTAGACCAGCGCGATCGACGCCGATCGGGACGTTGATCAGAAAGATCCAGTGCCAGCTGGCCGCGTCGATCAGCCAGCCGCCGAGGATCGGGCCGCCGATCGGGCCGAGCAGCATCGGGACGCCGAGGATGGCCATCAGGCGGCCCATCCGCTGCGGGCCGGCCGCCCGGGTCATGATCGTCATGCCCAGCGGCATCAGCATGCCGCCGCCGAGGCCCTGCAGCACCCGGAAACCGATCAGCATGTTGATGCTGGAGGCCATGGCACACAGCGCGGAACCGATGGTGAACAGCACGATCGCCGCCATGTAGAGGCGCTTGGTGCCGAACCGGTCGGCCGCCCACCCGCTCAGCGGGATGACGGTGGCCAGCGCCAGGGTGTAGCCGGTGACGGTCCACGCCACGGTGGAGTAGGCCAGCGGATGGCCGGCCGTTCCGAACACCGTCTCGAACGTCGGCAAGGCGACGTTGACGACCGTGATGTCGAGAATCGACATGATGGCGCCGAGGACGACGACCCCGGCGACCTTGAGAATGTCGCCGGTTATCCGGTCGTCGTCCGCCGTGGCGGTGGCAACGTCAGTCATGAGTCTGTCCCTTGTCGTTGTACGTGCTTGACCGGCCACTGATCGCGGCGACCTCGGCCGGCGTCAGCTGCAGAGAAGCTGCCGCCACATTCTCCTCCAGGTGGCCGATCGAGCCCGTACCCGGGATGGGCAGAATCGACGGCGAGCGGGCCAGCAACCAGGCAAGCACAATCTGGTGCGGCGTGACACCGTATTTCGCCGCCGCGTCCTGAACCCCGGCGTCGCCGTCGAGGTTCTGGATCGGCGCCCACGGCAGGAACACCAGTCGCTCCTGCTCGCACAGGTCGACCAGCGACTCCGACTTGCGGTCGTCGACGTTGTACCGGTTCTGCACCGACACGATGGGCGTCAGCCGCTGGGCCGCGCGCAACTGCTGCTCATCGACGTTGGAGACCCCGATGTGCCGGATCTTGCCTTCCGCCTTGAGCTCGGCCAGCGTGCCGATCGCGTCCTCCAGCGGGACCTTCGGATCGGGCCGGTGGTACTGGTAGAGCGGGATCTGGTCGAGCTTGAGCCGCCGCAGACTCCCCTCGAGAGCCTCGCGGAGGTGCTCCGGCCGGCCGTCGGCGTTCCACACGCCGGGGCCCGGGCGGACCAGGCCACCCTTCGTGGCGATCACCAGATCCTCCGGGTACGGGTACAACGCCTCGGCGATCAGCGTCTCGCTGACCTCCGGCCCGTACGAGTCGGCGGTGTCGATGAAGTTCACCCCGAGTTCGACCGCCCGGCGCAGAACCGCCATGGCCTCGTCACGGTTCTTGGGCTCGCCCCAGATGCCGTCCCCGGTGATCCGCATGGCGCCGTAACCCAGACGGTTGACCGTCAGGTCCCCGCCGACATCGATCGTGCCCGCCGCACCGGCGTGCGCTGTACTCACGGTACCGACTCCCCAGCTCTCCCGGTGCACTTCACCGCTCCCGCGAATTTACGCCCGATCCCGGCGGCGAGCAGGCCGGAGTACCGAGATCTGCCCCACGCCCCAGCGCGGGGACTGACCCCTGACAGATCACTCGCGTCCCGGTGATGTCCGTTTCACACGGCCGGTGCCGCCGCGAGACGGCGCTGCTTCGGCCGCAAGGTCGGGGACGTCATGGACAGAGCCCCGATTTTCCCGCGCCTTCCGTTCGTCGCTCAGCGCCGCACGGCCGCGGCGGCGAGCCGGGCGTAGAGACCGAGGTACGCCTCGGCCATCACGGCTGGAGTGAAGCGGCGGGCCGCTTCCCTCCGGCACTCGCGCTCGTCGATCGCCGCGGCCTTGCGGACCAGCTCGCCGAGTTGCTCCTCGTCGGCGGTGAGCAGTCCGGTGCGTTCGTGCTCGATCAGCTCGGGCAGGCAGCCGCGGGCGATGCCGACGACCGGCGTTCCCATCGCCAGGGCCTCGACCACCGCGGTGCCGCCGGGCTCCTCCCAGCGCACCGGGAACAGCGCGGCGCGGGCGGTGGCGAGCAGCTCGTCCCGGTCGCGGCCGGCGACCATGCCGACCCAGCGGACCCGCGCACCGTCCACATAGGGCGCGACCTGCTCCCGCCAGAAGACCACATCCGGATTGGGATCGTGGATCACCAGCTCATCGGGGCTGCGGTACGGCCCGACCGGTCCGGCGAGGATCAGATCGAAGCCGTACGCGTGGGCCAGGCGTACGGCCAGATCCTGCCCCTTGCCCGGATTGATGCGACCCAGCACCACCACGTGACCGCCCTTGGCGGCGGGCGCACGACGGTCGGCGTCGACGGCCAGCGGCGTGGCCAGGTGGACGTGCCCGACCGAGTGCGCCCGCAGCGCCGCCGGGGCCGTCCGGAGCTGCGCCGCGGACACCCCGTTCACGCGGACCCGGTGGCCACCGTCGAAGGTGCCGTACAGGTCCGGGTGCTTGGTCAGGTCCCAGTGCAGGGTGTGCAGCACCGGCGGCGCATCGGCGGCCATGGCGGCCGCGGTGGCCAGACCGGCCGCCTCCACGTGGTCGTGGACGACGTCGATGTCGTCGCGCCCGCGCAGCGCCCGGATCACGCCGTGCAGATGCGCCTGAACCACGCCGCAGACCTGGTTGTACGGGCGCTGGAGAGCGGCGAACTGCCCCTCGGGGAACACCGACACCCGCTCGTCGACCTCGGCCCGGCTGTCCCCGACCGAGGCCAGTACGACCTGGACGCCGAGCCGGCGCAATTCGGGGATCAGCGTGGCGACGATGTTCTCGATCCCGCCGTAGCCCCGCGGCGGCACGCTGAGCCATGGGCCGGCGTTGATCAGGACCTTCACGTCGTCACCACCGGACGGCGTCCGGCCATTGTGCACAGTGGCGGCCGTTCCCCCACGGACGCGTCGCGGACCACGATCTCGCGCTCCAGGTGGGGCAGTGCGTCCGGTCCGCCGCGGCGGAACTGGGTGAGCAGGTTCGACGGCGGCTGCGGCTCGGTGACCAGCCCGCGACGGTGCAGCCGGGACCACGCGGTCGTCATGATCTGCGCGGACATCAGGCCGAGGGCCTCGATGCCCTGGTGCCGGTGCAGCCGCTCGCCCAGGTCGACCTGGGCCATCGCGTCCAGGCCGACGAGCTCGAGCAGGTCGATCAGCATGGCGATCTCCACGCCGTAACCGGAGACGAACGGGATGCGCTCGAGGGTGGTGCGCCGGCCGGCGTACTCCCCGGCCAGCGGCTGAACCATCCCGGACAGCTCCGGCCAGAACAGGTTGAGCAGCGGCCGGGCGCTGAGCTCGGTCACCCGGCCGCCACCGTCCGGCTCGACGCCGGCCGCGCCGACCAGCGGCCGGTGGTAGAAGCCCTTGACGAACTCGACCGACGGGTCGGTGATGAGCGGGCCGAGCAGGCCGGTGACGAAGTGGGGCGAGAATTCCCGCAGATCGCCGTCGACGAAGGCGACGATGTCACCGACGCTGGCGGCGAGGCCCGCCCAGAGCGCATCGCCTTTGCCTTCCATCCGCGGCAGACCGCGGGTGACGTCGTCCTGATGCACCACGCGGGCGCCGGCCGCGTCGGCGATCTGCGCCGTCGCGTCGGTGGACCGTGAGTCGACCACCACCACTTCGTCGACCAGAGGCGTACGCCCCATCAGACGGCCACGGATCGTGGCTACGATCGCACCGATCGTGGCCTCTTCGTTGCGTGCCGGGATGACGACGGTGACCGAGCCCCGCTTGGCCCGGGCCAGGGATCTCTCCGTCCATCGAGACGCGTTGCTGGTCCGATAGGTGGTCCAGGCCTCGACGATCGGCGGCGCGGTCGGCTTTGACTGCGGCATCGGTTCCCCCAGTTGATCGTGTGACTGAGGGGCCCACAGTTCCCTGGCGGGATGTTTCCAACCTTGCCGTCCGGTTAACGATGGATGTCGTCACCACCTGTAAAGGACGGACGTTTCGAACCACGGGCACGGGAGAAGTCGCAGATCCACAGTCCCGACGACGGCGAGGAGGTCCGGTGACACGGACGCGTATCGGTCTGGTGGGAGCCGGCGGAGTCGCGGAGCGGCACGCCCGCGTGCTGGCCGGATTTCCCGATGTCCGGCTGACCGCGGTCACCGACGTGGCGTCGGAGGCGGCCCGGTCGCTGGCCGGACGCTACGGCGCCCGGGCTTGTGCCGACGTCGGCGACGTGCTGGCGGCGGGGGTGGATGCGGTCTATGTGTGCGTGCCCCCGTTCGCTCACGGGTCGGCCGAACGCGCGGTCGTCGCCGCCGGAGTCCCCCTGTTCGTGGAAAAGCCCATAGCCCTTGATATCCGTACGGGTGTCGACATCGCCGGCCTGATCGCCGACCGTGGGCTGACCACCGCGGTCGGACACCACTGGCGGTACCTGGCGACCGTGGAGCGCGCCCGCACGCTGCTGGCCGACCGGCCGGTCCGGTTGGTGACCGGCGGCTGGCTGGACAAGGTGCCGCCGGTCGGCTGGTGGCCGCTGCGGGCGCGCTCCGGAGGCCCGATCGTCGAGCAGGCGGCCCACGTGCTCGACCTCGCCCGGTATCTCTGCGGCGAGGTGACCGAGGTGTACGCGGCCGGGAACGGAGTCCCGCCACCGGTGCCGGGCGCGGACGTCGACGGTGCCACCGCGGCGACGCTGCGATTCGCCTCCGGCGCCGTCGGCACGCTGGCCGCGACCTCGGTGCTGGGCTGGAAGGAGCGGGCCGGCCTGGAGATCTACGCCGACGGGCTGGCCGTCCGGCTGACCGAGTCGGAACTGGTCGTCCGCGACGGTGACGACCGCGCCGGTACGGCGGTCGATCCCGACTCGGCGCGGATCGCGGTCGACCGGGCCTTCGTCGACGCGGTCCGCGGCACCGGCGACGACGTCCGGGTGCCGTACCCGGAAGCCCTGCGGACCCATGCGCTCGCGGTGGCCGTGGCCGAATCGGCGGCGACCGGGCGCGCGGTCCGGCCGGAGTTCTCCGTTGGGTGAGCGCGCGGTCGTGGTGACCGGGCCGGGTCGGGTCGAGGTCGCCGACGAGAAGCTCGCGCCGGTCCCCCCGGGCGGCTTCCGGGTCCGTACGCTCTTCAGCGGCGTCTCCGCCGGCACCGAGCTGACCTTCGTCAAGGGCACGAACCCGGCCCTGCACGCGGGCTGGGATCCGGTGCTGGGGCTGTTCCGGGGTTCCCCGGACCAGGCCTATCCGGTGACCCGGCTCGGCTACATGGAGGTCGGGCAGGTCGAGCAGAGCCGGACCGCGTCGCACGCCGAGGGCACGATCGTCGCGATGACGTACGGCCATCGCACCGCCTACATCGCCGATCCGCTCCGGGAACGGGTGGTGCCGCTACCCGCCGGCCTCGACCCGATCCTCGGTGTCTACGTCGCCCACATGGGGCCGATCTGCGCCAACGGGCTGCTACACGCCGCGGCCGACCTGCGCGGCGCCGACGTCCGGTCGCTCGCCGACGGGGTCGCCGGACGGCGGGTGGCGGTCGTCGGCGCCGGCGTGGTCGGCCTGCTGACCGGATTGTTCGCCCGGGCCGGCGGCGCGGCGTCGGTGGTGGTGCTGGACCCCGCGGCGCCGCGCCGGGCGGTGGCCGGGCGGCTCGGCCTGGAGGCGATCGACCCGGACGCCACCGACGCGGCCGTCGCCCTGAAGACGGCGTGGCCGCACGGTCCCGGCGATCGCGGCGCCGACGTGGTCTTCCAGTGCCGCGGGCAGGCGTCCGCGCTGGCGCTGGCGCTGCGGTTGCTGCGCCCCCAAGGCACGGTCATCGACCTGGCGTTCTACCCGGGTGGGGCGGACGCGGTGCGCCTGGGCGACGAGTTCCACCACAATGGACTGTCGATCCGCTGTGCGCAGATCGGCCGGGTGCCCCGCGGTCTCGCTCCGACGTGGGACCGCGAACGGCTCTCGGCCGAGACCATCGCGTTGCTGGGCCGCGACGGACCGGCGATCGCCGCCCACCTCATCACCGACGTGGTGCCGTTCGACGAAGCCCCGGCGTTGCTGCACGACCTGGCCGCCCGGCGGCGTTCGGTGCTTCAGGCCGTCCTGCGGTGTGACGGGTGACAAACGGCCCGCCGTGGGTAAGTGAGCCGGCGTGACGAGTCCGCGAGTAGTGGTTCTGACCGGCGCGTCCAGCGGGATCGGACGCGCCGCCGCTCGCGCGCTCGCCGCGCGGGGTGACCACGTCGTGCTGGCCGCCCGGCGCCCCGAGGACCTGGCCGCGACCGCGGCGCAGATCGGGCCGGAAACGGTCACCGTGACCGTCGACGTGACGGACCGGACCGGGCTGGAGGAACTGGTGACGGCCGCGGTGCAACGGTTCGGGCGGATCGACGTCTGGGTCGACACGGCGGCGGTGATGGCGTACGGCCGCTTCGAGGATCTGCCGCCCGAGGTGTTCGACCGGGTGGTCACGACCGATTTGCTGGGGTCGGCGAACGTGGCCCGGACGGCGCTGCGGCAGTTCCGCCGGCAGGGCGGCGGCACCCTGATCCTCTGCGGATCGCTGCTCGGTCACGTCACCGTGCCGTACATGTCGGCCTACGTGACGTCCAAGTGGGGCCTGCGCGCGCTCGTCCGCACCCTTCAGCAGGAGTTCCGGAGCGAGCCCGGCATCCACGTCTGCACCGTCATCCCCGGCAGCGTGGACAGCTCGATCTACACCAGTGCCGCCAACTACGCCGGGTTCGTCGGCCGTCCGCCGCCGCCGGTGGACAAGCCGGAGCGGATCGCCGCGGCCATCGTCCGGCTGATCGACCGCCCGCGGGCCCAGGTCTCGGTCGGCGCGACCAACCGGCTGTTCGAACTCGGCTTCAGCCTTCTCCCGCCGGTCTACGACGTCCTGGTGACGCCCATGGCACGCCGATTCGCGTTGTCCCGGCGGACCGCCCGTTCGGAGCCCGGCAACGTGTTCCGGCCCGCGCCCCGGGTCGAGGGCGGGCCGGTCCGCTGGAACCGGACGCAGACCGCCACCGCCGCCGTGGCGACGCTGACGGTGGGCGCACTCCTGGTCCGCGGCCTGACCCGGCCGCTTCGGCGCTGAGCCGGATCGACGTACGGTTCTGGTGATGGGACATCTGCGTCGGCGCACGTTCGTGCTCGGCGGCCTCGCTGTGGCCGCCGCGGCGGTGTCGGCGCCGGTGCCGAAGGGGCGGCCGCTGGGCGGATACCCGTTCCGGCTCGGTGTGGCCTCGGGCGACCCGGACGCCTCCAGCGTGGTGCTGTGGACCCGGCTGGCCCGGGATCCGCTGGCCGACGACGGCCACGGCGGGATGCCCGACGACGACGTCGCCGTCGAGTGGCAGTTGGCCGCGACCGAGTCGTTCGCTGCGCCGGTGGCGTCGGGCGTCGAGATCGCCCGGCACAGCGGCGCCCACAGCGTGCACGCGGTCGCCCGCGGTCTGCGCCCGGACGCCGAGTACTTCTACCGCTTCCGCGCCCTGGGCGAGATCTCCCCGGTCGCCCGGACCCGGACCGCTCCGGCGCCCGGGACCCTCGGCCCGCCGCTGGCCATGGCCTTCGTCTCCTGCGCGAGCTGGGAATCGGGTTACTACACGGCATATCGGCGGCTGGCCGAGGAGCAGCCGGACCTGATCCTGCACCTGGGCGACTACATCTACGAGAGCGGACCGGTCGCCGGGCGCGGCCCGGCGGGTGGACGGCGGCGAGGCGGTCAGCCTGGCCGACTACCGGCGCCGGTACGCCCAGTACAAATCCGACCCCGACCTGCAGGCCGCCCACCTGGTCGCGCCCTGGGTGGTGATCCCGGACGACCACGAGGTCGAGGACAACTACGCCGGCCTGGTCCGGGAAGACGACTCGCCGCACCTGACCGCCGGCCAGTTCGCCACGCGGCGGGCCGACGCCTACCGGGCGTACCGCGAGAACATGCCGTTGCGCCCGGACGCCACGCACCTTCCTACCGCCGGATCCGGTGGGGCCGGCTGGCCACCTTCCACATGCTCGACACCCGCCAGTTCCGCGACGACCAGGCGTGCGGTGACCTGCTCAAGATTTGTGCGGCCGCGGACCAGCCGGCCCGCACGATCACCGGCGCGGCCCAGGAGCGGTGGCTGCTGGACGGCCTGGGGCGGCACCTGGGAGTGTGGGACCTGATCGGCCAGCAGGTGTTCTTCGCCGGTCAGGAGACCGCGGCCGGCGCCGGGAACATGGACGCCTGGGAGGGTTACCGGGCGGCGCGCGACCGGCTGCAGCGCGGCTGGGTCGACCGGCACGTCCGCAACCCGGTCGTGCTGACCGGTGACGTGCACCAATCGTGGGCCAACGACCTCAAGATCGACTACCACGACCCGGATTCGGCCACCATCGGCGCCGAACTGGTCTGCACGTCCATCTCCACGGGCGGCGACGGGAACGCGTCGACGGTGATCCCGGACGTCGCCGACAACCCCCACCTCAAGTTCTTCTCCGACCGCCGCGGGTACGTCCGGACCCGGATCACCGCCGGCACGATCCGGGCCGACTTCCGCGCGGTCGATCACGTCAGCCGGCCGGGCGCGCCGATCCGTACGGCCGGGTCGTTCGTGATCGAACCGGACCGCCCGGGTCTGATCGCCTCTTGATGGACTCACCTCCCTGCGTGCCCCGGCTCAGCTGGTCGCCGGGCCGGACGAGCGGAGCGGCCCGGCGCGGCCGCCGACCGGGGGACCGTCGCGACCGCCTTGCGACCCGGCACCGGAACCCGGCGTCCGAGCGGCTACGTTGGTGTGCAGAGACGTCGGCCGGGAGGGATGGATGAGCGATATCGAACGCCCGCCATCCTCCGCGCCCCAGGCTGACGTCTTCGCCGGCGACGACGAGATCGGCCGGGACCTGGCCGAGGTCGACTGGGCGGCGACCCCGCTGGGCGTCCCGGACGACTGGCCGCAGAGCCTCCGGACCGCCGTGCACATCCTGCTCTCGTCGCGGTTCTCGATGTGGATGGCGTGGGGACCGCAGCTGACCTTCTTCTGCAACGCCGCGTACCGCCGCGACACGCTCGGCCGCAAGTACCCGTGGGCGCTGGGCCGGCCGGCCTCCGAGGTGTGGGCCGAGATCTGGGGCGACATCGGTCCCCGCATCGACTCCGTGCTGCGGACCGGTCAGGCGACCTGGGACCAGGCGCTGCTGCTGTTCGTCGAGCGGTCCGGTTACCCGGAGGAGAGCTACCACACCTTCTCCTACAGCCCGCTGCGCGACGACGACGGCGCCCTGGTCGGCATGCTCTGCGTGGTCAGCGAGGACACCGAGCGCGTGATCGGCGAGCGTCGGATGGCCACGCTGCGGGACCTCGGCTCCGACCCCAGCGTCGTGCGCACCGAGCAGGAGACGCTGACCTTCGCCGCTCAGCAGCTGGCCGGCAACCGCCGCGACCTGCCGTTCACGCTGACCTACCTGTTCGAACCGGACGGCGAGGCCCGGCTGGCCGCCGCCACCGGAATCGGCGAGGGCCACCCGGCGGCTCGGGGCCGACGCTCTGGCCGGTCGCCCGGCTGGCCGCGGTGGAACCGGTCCTGAGCGTCCTCGACGGCCCGGCGTTCGCCGAGCTTCCGGCGGGCAGTTGGCCCGACCCGCCGACGAGTGCGCTGCTGGTCCCGTTGCAACAGCAGGGCGGAACCCCGTACGGCTTCCTGGTCGCCGGACTGAACCGGTACCGCGCCCTGGACGACGGTTACCGCGGCTTCGTCGAGCTGGCCGCCGGGCACATCTTCCACCGGCATCGCGAGTGCCCGCAGCTACCAGGCCCAGCAGCAGCGGGCCGAGGAACTGGCCGAACTGGACCGGGCCAAGACGACGTTCTTCTCCAACATCAGCCACGAATTGCGCACCCCACTGACCCTGATCATGGGTCCGGTGGAAGAACTGCGCACCCGGCTGGAGGGCGCCGACGAACGGGTCCGGGAAGAGCTGGACGTCATTCACCGCAACGGGTTGCGGCTCGGCAAGCTGGTCAACACGTTGCTGGACTTCTCCCGCATCGAGGCCGGCCGGATGCAGGCCCGGTACGAGCCGGTCGATCTTGCGGCCGCCACGTCCGAGTTGGCCAGCGTGTTCCGGTCCGCCATCGGGCGGGCCGGCCTGAGCTTCGAGGTGGACTGCCCGGTCCTGCCCGAACCGGTGTACCTCGACCGCCAGCATGTGGGAGAAGGTCGTCCTCAACCTGCTCAGCAACGCCCTCAAGTTCACCTTCGACGGCGGCGTCCGGGTGACGGCGCGGGCGGCGGACACCCACGCCGTGATCACCGTGGCCGACACCGGCATCGGCGTGCCGCCGGCGGAGATCCCGCGGCTGTTCGAGCGCTTCCACCGCATCGAGAACGCCCGGTCCCGGTCCAACGAGGGCAGCGGTATCGGACTGGCCCTGGTGCAGGAGCTCGTCGCGCTGCACGGCGGAACGATCTCCGCGACCAGCGCTCCCGGGCGCGGCACCGCGTTCACCATCCGGCTGCCGTTCGGTTCCGCCCATCTGCCGGCCGCTTCGGTGGTTCCGGCCGCCACCACCGCGAGCGTCTCCCCCACCGCCGATCCGTTCCTTCAGGAGGCGTTGCGCTGGCTGCCGGACGAGCCGGACGGGAGCGAGGCGGACGACCACGGCGCGAGTTCCCGGGTGGCCAATCCGGGCGCGGTGACGCGGATCCTGGTGGCCGACGACAACGCCGACATGCGCGGCTACCTCAGCCGCCTGCTGCGCTCGGCGGGCCACCGGGTGACCACGGTGACCGACGGGCAAGCGGCGCTGGATGCGGCACGGGCCGCGATCCCGGATCTGGTCGTCAGCGACGTGATGATGCCCCGCCTCGACGGCCTGCAACTGGTGGCCGCGCTGCGCGCCGACCCGCGGACGTCGGGCACGCCGGTGCTGCTGCTCTCCGCGCGGGCCGGGGCGGAAGCCTCCATCGAAGGGCTGGAGGCGGGTGCGGACGACTACCTCTTCAAGCCCTTCTCGGCGGCTGAGCTGCTGGCCCGGGTACGGGCGAACGTGGAACTGGCCCGGCTGCGCAACCACCACGCCCGCTGGCGTACCGCTTTGATCGACTCACTTCAGGAAGCCTTCTTCGTCTGCGACGAGTCCGGCGCGGTGATCGAGATCAACGCCGCGTTCACCGAGATCCTGGGGTACGGCCCGGAAGGCCTGCCGTACGCCCCGGCCCATCCCTGGTGGGCCGCCCCGGACGGCGACGCCGGCGCGCACGACGAGTCGGCCGGCGCGTTCGCCATGCTCATCGGGCAGACCCACGGCACCTACACCATCCCGGTGACGCACAAGGACGGTCATCGTCTGTGGGTCGCCGCCGCGTTCAACCAGGTGCAGGATCCCGACTCGGGCCGCCGGGTCACCGTGGGCACGTTCCGCGACGTGACGGCGGAGCACTACGCCGTTCAGCGGGAGACCGCCCTGGCGGCGCTCGGCATGCGGCTGTCCCGGGCCGAGGACCTCACCGACGCCTTGGCCGGGGTGCTGGCCGAGCTGCGCGAGCTGTGGTCAGCGGGGTACGTGGTGGCCGCCGTGTTCGACGGCTCAGCCGTGCCCGCGGTGACCTCCACCGAGTCCCAGATGACCTGGGAGACACTGGGCGAGGAACGCCGCCGGACGCTGACCGCCCTGCGCGAGGCGCCGCTGCTCACGCCGGTGGCCGAGCCGGCGGCCGGCGCCGGGATCAGGCTGGAGCATCCCCACGGGACCATGGCCCTGTGGCTCGACCTCGGCCTCGAGCGACCCTTCACCGAGCAGGACCTGACGTTGCTGGCCTTGGTGACCGGGCACATCGGTCAGGGTCTGCACCGCATCCATCAGATCGACGAGCAACGGGAGACCGCGCTCGCGCTGCAACGGGCGGTCCTCGGGCCGGCCCAGCTCCCCCTCGGCTTCGCCGTCCGGTACGAACCGGCCACCCGGCCGCTCAAGGTGGGCGGCGACTGGTACGACACGGTCGAGCTGCCGGACGGCCGGATCGGCATCGTGGTCGGCGACTGCGTGGGGCGCGGGCTTCCCGCCGCCACCGTCATGGGCCAGCTGCGCAGCGCCTGCCGTGCCCTGCTGCTGCAGGAGTCCGGCCCCGCCCGCACGTTGATGGCCCTCGACCGGTTCGCCGTCCTGCTCCCCGGGGCCATGTGCGCCACGGTGTTCTGCGGTGTCCTCGATCCGGCCACCGGCATCCTGGACTACTCGAGCGCCGGCCATCCACCGGCGCTCGTCGCCCACTCGGACGGGTCCACCCACGCGCTCGACCAGGGCCGGTCCCGGCCGCTGGGCTTGCGCCCGGGCGTACCTCGGCCTGAGGCCGCCTATTCCGTGCCTGGCCGGTCGACCCTCATGCTCTACACCGACGGGCTTGTCGAACGCCGGCGGCAGCCGCTGACCATCGGCATCGAGCAGGCGACGGCCGCGGTTCAGCAGGGGCTGCACACCGCCCTCGAGGATCTCGCCACCGAAATCATGGACCGGCTGAAACCGGCCGGCGGCTACGACGACGACGTGGCTCTGCTGCTGTACCGTCATCCCGCTCCGCTGGAGCTCGAGTTCCCGGCCGACGCAACCCGGCTCGCCCACGTACGCAGCACCCTGCGGGGCTGGCTGGATCGCGCCGGGGTGGACCCGGACACGGTCCAGGCGGTGCTCGTGGCGGCCGGCGAGGCGTGCGCGAACGCCATCGAACACGGCCACCGCGATGCCCCCGGTGGCCGGATCCGGCTGCGCGCGGCCGCCACCGCCGACCAGCTGCGCCTGGTCATCATGGACAGCGGCCGCTGGAAGACTCCCGACCCGGCCGGGAACCTCCATCGTGGACGGGGAATGACGCTCATGCGCGCCTTCATGAACGCCGTGACCGTCACCACCGGAACGACGGGGACCACCGTCGAACTGCAGGCAAGGATCGCCCGATGACCGCCGAGCTGACCCTCACCACCGCCGTACGGCCCGACGGCGCGCCGGTGCTGACCGTCGCCGGCGAGATCGACATGAGCAACGCCGAGACCTTCGCCGCCGCCCTCGTCGACGCCGTCGACCAGGCCGGCGGTCATCCGCTCGTGGTCGACCTGACGGCGATCGAATATCTCGACAGCGCCGGCCTCGCGGCCCTGTTCGAGCAGGCGGACCGCATCCGTGTGGTGATCGGCCCCCTGCTCGCGCCGCTGGTGGAGATTTCCGGCCTGGCCGAGCTCACTTCCGTCGACCGCCGGTAACCGGCCGTCATTCCTCGAACGGGCCGGCTTTGTCCTCGTCGTCCTGGATCTCCTGGTCGACGTCGGCCCAGCGTTCGCGGACCCGCTCCAGCCGGTTCTGATCGTCGGCCGGCAGCCCACCGCCATGGTCGTGGCTGAGCAGCTCGGTTTCCTTCTCCGCCAGCTCGTGGCGCTCGCGGTGGAGCCGGTCGGATTCAGTGACATCGTCAGCGTCGTCGGTCATGCGACGCAGGCTACCCCCGCGACGGCGACCGGTGCGGGCGTCGGGGGCGTCGGGCGTCGATCAACCGATCAGACGCACGGGGCGCCCTTGAGGCCGGCCGACAGCTCGTGGCCGTCGGAGCCGTCGACGCTGATCGCCATGACTGTGCCGGTGTAGGCCACCTGGGCCGCCTCGGCACAGATCCGCACGCCGTCGTCCTTGGCCGTCGGGCCGAGGGAGGTCGCGATCGAGATCTCGGTACAGCCACCGATCAGCTGAATCTTCGTGACGGCGGAGGAGGTGACCGCCTTCTTCACCGTGTCGGCGGCCGCCCCGTTGCAGTCGCCACCGTCGCCGGCCGCCGCAGCCGCATCGGAGGGCCGGTCGGTCGGCGTGCTGACCCCAGGCGTGGCCGGTGTGGCCGCCGCCCGGCTCCGATGATCAGAGCCACCGCAGCCGGACAGAGAGAGGCTGGCCAACCCGAGAGCGGCGGCCGCCACGGCGATCTTCGAGGTCATGCGATGACGGTACGGCTTGCGATCAGTCCGGCGGCGGCAGGGCACCGGCCAGGAGCTGCACCAGGTGCACGCCGGAAGTCGCGGCGAGGTCGGCGGCCTGGGTGCGGCACGAGAAGCCGTCAGCCAGCAGCACGTCACCCTCGGACGCGTTGCGCAGGGCCGGCAGCAGTTGCTGCTCGGCGACCTGGACGGAAACCTCGTAGTGACCGCGCTCGACGCCGAAGTTGCCGGCCAGACCGCAGCAGCCGCCGAGCCGCTCGACGGCCGCGCCGGCCGACTTCAACAGCTTGGCGTCGGTGTCCCAGCCCATCACGGCGTGGTGGTGGCAGTGCGGCTGGGCGATGACCCGGACGCCGTCCAGCGACGGCGGCGTCCAGCCGGGCGTGGCGGCCAGCAGTTCGGCCACGGTAACCGTCGCTTTCGCCGACCGCCCGCGCGGCGTCGTTGTCGACCAGTTCGACGGCGTCGCTGCGCAGCACGCCGGTGCAGGACGGTTCCAGGCCGACGATCGGGCACGCCGCCGCTCCAGGTCCTCGACCGTACGTCCGAGGATGCGCCGGGCCGCGTCCAGTTGCCCGGTGCTGATCCAGGTCAGCCCGCAGCAGGCCGACTCGCCGCTGATCTGTCGGCGCGTACCCGGCGGACCGCAGCACCTCGACCGCCGCGCGGGCCACCTCAGGCGCGAAGTGGTTGGTGAAGCTGTCCACGAACAACACCACCGGCGTCCCGTCGACGACCGGCGGCTGCGCGGCGAACCAGCGCGCGGAACGTCTGGCCGGCGAAGGCCGGGATCGACCGCCGGGCGTCCACACCCGGCCAGCCCACAGAGCGATCCGGCGGACACCCGGGAGCGTTGGTCATCCGGTTGGCCAGTCCGCGGCATCCGCGATGCCAGCCGCGACCATCTCGGCAGCCGCCCGAGCGCGTAGTGCGACCGCGGCCGGATCCGGCCACGGTAGCTCTGGTGCAGCACCTCGGACTTGTAGGCCGCCATGTCGATCCCGGTCGGGCAGTCCGACAGCGCATCCCTTGCAGGACAGGCACAGGTCGAGCGCGTCGTGCACGGCCTGCGACCGCCAGCACGGAGCCAGGTCGCCGTCGAGCATCTCCTGCAGCACCCGGGCCCGGCCGCGGGTCGAGTCCTTCTCCTCCCGGGTGGCCAGATAGGACGGGCACATCACGCCGCCGTGCCGGCGTGTGTCGGCCCGGCATTTGCCCACGCCCGTGCAGCGGTGCACGGCCTGGGTGAAGTCGCCACCGTCGGAGTGATACGCCAGGGCCAGCTTCTGCCGGACGGGGCGCGCCGGCAGCGAACCGGATGTTGGCGTCCACCGGGTCCGGGTCGACCAGGTTGCCCGGGTTGAGCAGCCCGGCCGGATCGAAAGTCTGCTTGATGTCGCGGAACAAGGTCATCGCGGCCGGCGAGTACATCCGCGGCAGCAGCTCGCCGCGGGCCCGGCCGTCCCCGTGCTCGCCGGACAGCGACCCGCCGTAGCCGACCACCAGGTCGGCGGCGTCTTCGAGGAAGGCGCGGAACTGTTTCCGGGCCGCCCGGCTTGTCGAAGCGGGAAGTCCAGCCGGACGTGCACGCACCCGTCGCCCAGGTGGCCGTACGGCATCGCGCTGAGCCCGTGCTGCTCCACCAGGGCGTCGAAGTCCCGCAGGTACGCGCCGATCTTCGCCGGCGGCACGGCCGCGTCCTCCCAGCCCGGATAGGCGGGCTTTCCCGACGGCGCGCGGCCGGCCAGCCCGGCGCCGTCCTCCCGGATCCGCCACAGCGGCGCCGCCACCGCGGTGTCCTCGACGATCAGCGAGTCCATCGCCTGCGCCGCCGCGACCAGCCGGGCCGACCGGTCGCGGACCTCGGCCAGGTCGTCGCCGGCCACCTCGACCATCAGCCAGGCGTGCCCGCCGGGCAGGTCCGGAACGGCGGCCGAGCCGCGGCGGGTGCGAACCACGTCGACCATCCGCGAGTCGATGCCCTCGCACGCGATCGGGCCGAACTCGAGGATCGCCGGGATGATGTCGCCGGCCGTACCGAAATCGGGGTAGCTCGAGGACGATCAGCACGCGGTGCGGCGGGTCGGTGACCAGGCGTACGGTCGCCTCCGTGACGACGGCCAGCGTGCCCTCGCTACCGACCAGGAACTCGGTCACGTTGAAGCCGTGTTCCGGCAGCAGGTGCTCGACGGCGTAGCCGGACACCTGCCGGCCGAAGCGGCCGAACTCGGTCCGCGCCACGGCCAGGTTGTTGCCGACCAGCGCCCGCAGGTTCTCCGTGAGCGCGGCCGCGCCCGATGCGACCGGCCGGCCGTTGTCGTCGCGCCCGGTCACCAGGCGCTCGCCGTCGATCGTGAACGCGGTCAGCCCGAGCGTGTTGTCCGAGGTCCGGCCGTAGCCGAGGGTCCGCGAGCCGCACGAGTTGTTGCCGATCATCCCGCCGATGGTGCAGCGGGTGTGGGTCGACGGGTCGGGACCGAAGCGCAGGCCGTACGGTTTGGCCGCCGCCTGCAGCGTGGCCTGGACCGTGCCGGCCTGCACCCGGGCCGTACGGGTGTCCGGGTCGATCGTCGAGCACCCGGTTCAGGTGGCGGCTGAAGTCGACGACGATGCCGGGCCCGATGGCGTTGCCGGCGATGGACGTGCCCGCACCACGCGCGGTGACCGGGACGCCCAGCGTCCGCGAGACCTCGAGGGTCGCCGCCACCTCGTCGTCCGACCGGGGCCGGACGATCACCTTGGGCACGATCCGGTACAGGGAGGCGTCGCTGCCGAACGCGGACCGCCCGGCCGCGTCGGTCAGCACGTCCCCGGCGCCGGCCGCCCGGAGACGGTCGGCCAGCTCGTTCGTCCCGATCTCGTTCATCCATTCAATTCTCCCACCACCGCGGTCGCCGGCGGCGGGGCCCGTCACGGTTGTGGCGTGCGCAATCCGTGCGGCCTCACCGTCCCGGCTCCTCGTGGGGGCTCTTCATCGCCGGTGACTGGTAGATGGTGGGGACCCGGAAGCCGTCGAGCCAGGTGGTGAGGCGGGCGACCTCGGCGTCGAGCGCCCGGCGGGCCGCCGCGGGAACCGTCTCGAGCAGGCGCAGGTGCACGACGCCGTCCCGGGTCTGCGACCAGACTCCGACGGCACGGCCGTTCACCCAGGCCGTGGCGCCGGCGTTGCCGGTGGTGTCGAACATCAGATCCCGGTGCGGGCCGAGATAGAAACCGCGGCCCTTCCAGCCCATCACCGTCGGGTCGAGGACCGGGAGCAGCGCCACCCACGGGCCCGGATCGGAGACCTCGTCCAGGTCGTCGGGTCGCAACCAGCCGGTCGAGCCGTCGTCCAGGGTGACCGGCACCGCCTCGAGCTCGGCCAGCGCCGCCCGGACGATGGCCTTGGTGGCGCCGAGCCACCAGACGATGTCGTCCTCCGTGCCCGGGCCGAAGGTGTACAGCCATCGGCGCACGAGCTCGCGGTAACCCTCGGCCGCGGTCAGGTGCGGCGGCACCTCGCCCAGCCAGTTGCTCATCAGGGTCCAGCGCGGCCGGGACGCGTGCCAGCCGGCCGTGTTGTCGCCACGGACGATGTCGCCGGTGACACCGAGATTCGTGAGGACCCGGGAGGCGGTCCAGCTCTCCCCCGGGCGTACGGCCACCTTCACCGCCACCGTCGGCACGGCCTGGCGGATCTCACCGGCCGACAGGCCCTCGGGCGCGTCCGCGAGCAGGTCCAGCACCGCGGCCCGGGCGGCGTCCAGCCAGGCGTCGCCGTCGGTGGCGTAACCCGCGGTCACCACGTCCTTGGTCATCCGGGCGCGCTCGGTCGCCGCGACCCGGGCCGACGCGCTGGGCCAGGCGGCGGGCAGCAGGTCGCGCGGGAACACGAACAGGGTGCGCCGCATGGCCAACTGCTTCACCAGCGTCCGGTCCTGATACAGCGCCCGGTCGACGTCGGCCACGGTGACCGCGTCCATCCGCGCCCAGCAGGACAGCGTGACGGTGGGCGGCTCGGTGGCGTGCAGCACGGTCATCGCCCGGGTGACCGCCTCGGGCGAGCCGGCCCGGAATCCCGGCGCCAGCGCGTGGCGCACCGCCAGCCGGGCGCGGCGTTCCTCGTCGGTCACGTGACGCACCGCGCCATGGTGTCACAAGCCCCACCGTGTGGTTGTCTTGCGGCACGGGCCCGGCGGAGGGAGGCGGAGGGTGCGGACAGCGACGCGACGGCTCGCGCTCTGGCGGGCCGACCTGGACGGCCGCGTCTGCGCCGCGCCGGAGGAGTGCGTCGAGGCGCTGGGTGGCCGCGACGTCGTGCCGGTCGTCCTCGAGCATCACGGCCGGCAGGTCTTCGACAGTGCGCTCCACCAGGACGGGGAGTGGCAGTTCGGCGGGATCGAGTGGCCCGGCGACGTACGGCCGGGGGTGCTGGTCACCGTCACCTGGCAACCGCGGGCCGCCGATCCGGTCGTCATCCGCACCACCGCGCTGGACGAGCCGGTACGGGTCGACGGGGTCGACTACTTCCACGCGTACGACCCGAAGGTGGTCACCCGGGAGTACGAACCGGGCGCCTCCAACCGCGGAAAGGTGATGCACGCGGTGCGGCGCCACGGCCGGGTGTTCTCCGACGGCAGCGCGGTCCTGGCCGAGGCGGACGTGGCCCGGCGGGCGGGTCTCGGCCGCGGCGCGCGCGGCGCGTTCCTGCTGAGCAACGCGCTCGACCAGCTGATCCGGGAGGGCTACCTGATGCGGGTCGAGGGCAGCGTCGACTCGTCCGGTTACCCTTCCTATCCCGCGGTCGACGGCCAGAGGTCGGCCGAGATGTTGTTCTACGCGCCGATGGTGGACGACGTGCTGAGGCCGGGCGGATCGGACCGGCCCGAGCACTGGGTCAACGGCTTCGTCCGCAAACTCCCGCCGGGCGCGACCGCCTCCGAGGAACAGATAGCGAAGTACGGTCCCCTCGACCCCGGCTACACCTTCGTGAAGCGGCACCACCGGTCAGGCTGAGGCGCGCAGCTGATCCCCCAGCGTCTTGTGGAAGAAGTCGATGAAGCCGTCCGGGTCCGGGCCGGCGTTCTGCAGCACGATGTGGTCGAACCCCGCGTCCGTGTACTTCCGGACCGCCTCGACGTACGGCTGCGGGTCGGGACCGACCGCGAACTGGCCGCGGATGTCCTCGGCCCGCACGGTCCCCGACGCCGCCTTGAAGTTGGCCGGGTTGGGCAGCTCGCTCATCACCTTCCAGCCGGTCAGCGCCCACGCCGAGGTCTTCAGCGCGTGCTCCACGGCCTGGTCGGCGTCCGGGGCCCAGGACATCGGGACCTCGGCGTACTTCGGCCCGGTGCCACCCGCTGCGGCGAACGCCTCGACCAGGTCGGCCCGGGGCTCGGTGGCGAACAGGCCGGAGCCGTGCGTGGCGGCGAGTTCGGCCGCGTCCCGGCCACCGGCCGCCACCGCGATCACCGGCAGCGGATCGGGCCGGTCGAACACCTGCGCGTCCTCGAGCTGCAGATGCTTCCCCTCGTACGACTGGTATCCGCCCGACCACAGCAGATTGATGATGTCCAGCGCCTCGACCAGCCGCTCGTGGCGGCCGCGCACGCTGGGGAAGCCGGTGCCGACCACGTGCTCGTTCAGCCGCTCGCCGGCGCCGATCCCGAGGGTGAACCGGTTGTCCGAGACCAGCGCCAGGGTGGCCGCGGCCTGCGCGATGATCGCCGGGTGGTACCGGACCGTCGGACAGGTGACGCCGGTGGCGAGCCCGAGCCGGTCCGTACGGGCGGCGATCGCGCCCAGCACGGTCCAGGCGAAGGGCGAATGCCCCTGCACGTCCAGCCAGGGGTGGTAGTGGTCACTGATCTCGACGAAGTCGAATCCGGCGGCCTCGGCCCGGACGGCCTGCCTGATCAGGTCCTGCGGGCCGAACCCCTCGGCCGAGAGCTTGTATCCGATACGCATGGGGTTGCGATGCCCCGCTCGGCGCCGCTCAAACGGGCGGTGTGACACGCTGTGCGGCGTGGACCAAGAAGAGCGGATCGCCTTGTTTCTCGACTACGAGAATCTGGCCATCGGAACGCGTGAGCATCTCGGCGGGCTCAGCTTCGAGCTGCGCCCGGTGACCGATGCGCTGGCCGAGCGGGGCCGGGTGGTGGTCCGGCGGGCGTACGCGGACTGGTCGTACTTCGACAACGACCGCCGGATGCTGACGCGTTCGAACGTCGAGCTGATCGACATGCCGCAGCGGATGGGCGCGTCCCGCAAGAACGCGGCCGACATCAAGATGGTGGTCGACGCGCTCGAGGTCGCCTTCGAGCGGGATTACATCTCGACGTTCGTGCTGTGCACGGGCGACAGCGACTTCACCCCGCTGGTGCAGAAGTTGCGCGAACTCAACAAGCGGGTGATCGGCGTCGGGGTGGAGAAGTCGACGTCGGCGCTGCTTCCGGCGGCGTGCGACGAGTTCCTCTACTACGACCGGCTGGAGGGTGTCGAGGTGCCGCTCGTGGCGGTGTCCGGGCGCACCCGCCCGCACGCCGCGTCGCCCGCCCCGGCGCCGGTCGCGGAACCGGCGGCCGAACCGGTGCTGGAACCGGAGCCCGAGCCCGCGCCGGTCCGCGACGTGGACAGCTTGGCCGCGCTGGTCGCACAGACCGTGGCCGGCCTGGAACGCACCTCGAGCGGCCCGGTGACCGCGTCCACGCTGAAACGCACGCTGCTGCGCAAGGACCCCACATTCAACGAGGCCGACTACGGTTTCCGCGCCTTCGGCGAGATGCTGCGCCACCTGGCCGGCCACAATGTCGTCGAGCTGAGCGACGGCTCGGCCCAGGGCGACCCGACGGTGGTGCTGCCCGAGCACGGCGACCGGGACGCCGCCTTCACCCTGCTGCGGGGTGTCGTCGCGGACCTCGGCGGCACCGTGGCTCTGTCCGGCCTGAAGAACCGCGTCCGCAAAGTCGAGCCCGGCTTCAGCGAGAAGAAACTCGGGTACCGCAGCTTCCTGCAGTTCTGCAAGGCCGCGGCCACCAGCGGCGCGGTCGGCCTGTCCTGGCACCCCGAGTACGAGGACTACCTGCTCACCGCCACCGTCGACGACTGAGGGACGCCTCCGCGGTTCGAGCCCATCGTGGCGGACGTGACGAAACCCGGCGAGCCGTACGAGCGGTCCCCCCGGTTGACGCCTTCCGCGCGCTGACCGGACGGCTGCCGGCCGAGCGGGTTCCGGCCGCTGCCGGTGTCAGTTCAGCCTGACCCCGGGGTCAGTCCGCGGCAGACGGGCGACGCGGCGAGGGCCTGCGGTGCGGCGGTAGCTGGCGTCGAGCAGCTCGCCGATCTCGGCCCAGTCGGTGCCGGCGGTCAGGTCGACGCCCAGCCAGCCGGACGGTCCGAGATACGCGGGGAGATAGCACCGTGGCTGTTCGAGAAGGGCCAGCCGCTCGTCCGGCTCGATCAGCACCAGCACCGACTGCTCGTGCCGTTCGTACTCCCCGTTGACCTTGATCGAACCGCCGTAGTACGCGAACACCTTGGTGGTGAAGAACGCCGGATGGCCGTGCGAGATCTTCTCGGCGGCGTCGGGGAAGGCGAGCGCCAGCTCCCGCAGGCGGTTCAGGAGCGGGTCGCCGTCATCGAACATGATCGGATGGCCCATTCGCTCACCCTAACCGGGGCGGCACCTCGGACCGCCGGTGAGCGGAGCGTGCCGATCCAGCACGCTCCCGCTCAACCAGGTGGCCCGCACCCCGTTATTGCTTGGCGTCCGCCGGAGTCATCGTGGCGATGAAGGCCCCGACGTTGTTGCCGTTGCCGACGTTGCCCAGCGTGTTGAAGGCGTTCTTGGACAGTTCCACGCAGACCGAGTTCGGGTCGACGTCGCCGTTCTTGCCCGACACGGCCGCCTTCACGGTCGCGGTCTTCCCCGTGCCCGCGTTGCCCGCGGGCGCCGACGACTTCGCGCCCTTGGCCGGCTTGTGGTGCTTCCAGTGGTGCTTCTTGCCGCCGGCCTGGTTGCCGCCGGCCTGGTTACCGCCGGCCTGGTTGCCGCCGGCCTGGTTGCCGCCGGCCTGGTTGCCGCCGGCCGACCCGCTCGAAGCCGAACCGCTCGGCGCCGGGGCGGCCGTCGAGCCGCTCGGGGCCGGCGCGGCTGCGGTGATCGGGCCGCTGACGGTCACGTCGACCGCACGGCCGGCGCTGGTCAGGTGCAGTTTGGTGCCCACCGCGAAGTGGTCGGACAAGGCCGAGTTGGCATCGACCGCCGCCTTCGCATCGGCGAGCACGATGCAGGTCACCGACTGGTTCCCGCCCTGGGTCGCCGCCAGGCTGACGCCGGTGCCGAGTGCGACGGCCCCGAGCGCGGTCGTCACCACCAGAACCTTCTTGGACGCAGATCTCATCGCGTCTCCACTCCCTAGTCCTCCGAGGCGGTCGGCAAACTCCGCCACCCGCATCCGGCAGCTACGGAGGGCGGGGAGGCGCCGGTTCAATATCCGCGGGAATTTGAGTAGTACTTAAGGAAAGTTGTCTCAAACAACCGGCGTCTTCACGGCCCGTAGCGAGCGACCGCGGCCGAAGGGCGCCGTGTCGGCGCACGGCTCGGCCGCGTGGAATCGGGATGTCGCCGGTCACCGGCGCTGCCGATTCCGGTCAACCGATCCTGCAGAAGCGATCAGCGACAGAGCTTAAGGCGCAGGGGCGGTGTGGAACAGGTCGTCGAAGACGCGGACGCGGTCGAAGGCCATGGCGTACGCCCGGCCACGCTCCTCCCGGTCCCGCCGTTCCGTTTCCGGCATGTCGAGGACGGCCCGATCCACCGCGTCGACCAGCGCGGTGACGTCGCCCGGTTCGACGATGACGGCGGTGTCGCCGACCGCCTCGCCGGTGCCACCGGTCAGCGTGGTGATGATCGGGCCACCGCCGGCCAGCATCTTCTCGGCCAGCGCGATGCCGAACGTCTCGACGAAGTCCGGTTCCGGCTTGGTCGGCAGCACGTAGGCGGCGCAGCCCCGCATCAGCAGCGGCTTCTCCTCGTCGTCGACGTCGGTGAGGAAGATGACCCGGTCGTCCTCCTTGGCCATGCGCCTGGACGTGCTCGAGCGCCGGCCCGGTGCCGGCGACCACCAGCTTGACCCGTGTCCCGGCAGCGCATCTGGGCGTACGCGATCGATCAGGTCGTAGATTCCCTTGGCCCGCGCCACCCGGGACAGGAACAGGATGTAGCCGTCCTGCGACGAGGCCCGCGCCGGGCCAGCGCGGCGTCGATGTCGGCCTGGTCCAGATCGACGTACGCGCGGGAGTCGATCGGCGGGTAGCTGACGGTCACGCGGTCGCGGCACCGGTCGGCGAACCGGGTGCCGCAGTGCGCGTCCACCGCCTCGGCCGACGCGATGATCTCGTCCCGGGTGTACTCGGACACCGCGACCAGCCTCGTCGTTGGCCAGGAAGGTGGTGAACAGCGCGGTCGGCGGCGCCGAACCGGCCGTCCCGCAGGCACGACTCGGATCACGTTGGTGACGTCCGACCCGACGGCCTTGGCGATGGTGTGCACCTGCGGCGCGAACCCGGCCGCCCGGGCGGCGGTCGACCGCGTCGACCACCACCGCGGTGTGCGGCACGAGGTACATGGACAGGCAGACGGTCGGCACCGGCTCGGCTGAGCAGTTCGACCAGCCGCCCGGTCATGCCGGCCAGGTACCGCCCGTCGGGCACCCGGTAGTCACCGACCGGCTCCGGCCGCTCGACGGTGATGCCGGGGCTGTACGGCAGCAGCCGGTCCAGCGGCTTGAGCGGCAATCCGGCCGCCTGCAACGCCGGGATCGGCCAGGTGAGCAGCCGCACGTCGTCGAAGCCGCGCGTCAGCGCGACCTCGGCGAGATTGCGCGCCTCACCGGAGTGCCCGCAGATGACCGGATCGGCCCGGACGACGATGACCAGACGGCGGGTAGGGCGTCATGAGCACGTCCTAAGCGCGTACGGATCGGACACGGACGGGGGTCGCACGTCACGCGCCCCAGGTGGACGGCTCCGGGCCCAGCGTCAGGTGCAGCCGTCCGCCCCGATGCACGTCCGCGGCGCTCAGGTGTGCACCATGGCAGTGGTCGCCCGTTAAGACGTGGCGGACTGGACATATGCGTGTCGCCGGGTCGCGCTCGATGCCGTCGGACGCCGATCGGGGTCTCCCGGTGGCCGCTGGTCTCGATGACGAACTCGCCGCCGGCGACAGCGCAGCGCGGCCCGCTCGAACGCCGGCGCGTTGACCAGGAACAGGTTCTGCCCGGCGATCGGGAACAGCCCCAGCGACGCCCAGACGTACCAGGAGCTCAGGCCGCCCGAGTCGTCGTTGCCGGGCAGGCCGCCGCGGCCGGTGCCGAACTGCCAGGTCAGCGCGGCGTGGACGACCTCGGCCGTACGGTCCGGGCGACCGGCGTAGTGGTACGCCCACGGCGCCTCCATGTCCGGCTCGTTGTTGAGGCCCTCGAACCGGTTCAGCGCGTACCCGGCGCGCCATCTCGGCCGCGGCCGGGCGCCGGCCGGGCTGCGTCACCGGCGCGCGCCGTACCCGAAGAAGCGGTCCAGCATGCCGACGAAGGCCTTGTCCCCGCCGGCCAGCGCGATCCGGGCGGCCATGTCGTGCAGCAGCCGGAACGAGTAGTTCCACTTGCCGCCCTCGTAGAACTCCGAGTCGCGCAGCAGTCCGGTGGCCGGGTCGAAGGCGTTGACCCAGCCCGCGGCCGCGCCGGTCCAGGTCCTCGGCCAGCCGGCGGTCGTTCAACGCGCGGGCGACCTGCGCGGTGCAGTGGTGCGCGTACGCGAGGTCGAGGGTGTGCGTGATCGGGTGCACCACGCCGTGCTCGAAGAAGTCCTCGCCGTACATCCGGCGCAGGTCGTCGACCATGTGCACCAGCGCCCAGTTCCAGTCGAGCTCGCCCGGCCGGAGCGCGTGGGCGTCGGCCAGTGCGGTGTGCGCGAGCGCGCTGGCCTGCCGGAAGAACCGGTCGGCGCCGCGGGCCATCCGGTACCCGATCGGGAAGTTGCCCTCCTCCTCGCACACCCGGATGAGCGACTCCAGCAGGTCCGCCGCCCGGTCCGGGGCGATCGCGGCGAGCAGCGGGAGCTGGGTCTTGTAGATGTCCCACATGGTGCAGATGTCGAACGCGTACGGGCCGGAGGTCGGGCCAGAACGGGCTCTCGTCGTCGGCGAAGCACGGCTTGATCAGCGAGTGGTAGAGCGCGGTCGCCATCACCGTGCGGCGGGCCGGCGTGCCGCCGTCGACCTGCACCCTGTCGAAGTGCTCGCGCCAGCGCGCCCGGGTCCGGGCGCGCACGCGCGTCGAAGGCCGGCCGGACCTGGCCGCACTCCTGCTCCAGGTTCTCGCCGGGCCTGATCGCAGCCGCGCAGGGAGAAGCCGAGCCGCACCTCGACGGTCTGCCCGGCGCGGGCGGGACCCATGAAGCAGCAGGCCGAACGGGCGCAGCGTGGTGTGCCGGATGCTGTCGAAGTCGAGCCGGGTGCCGCCGTCGATGAGCCGCCGGTCGTACCACAGCATCTGCCGCCAGCCGGGGCTGTCCGACCTCCAGGTACACCGACAGCGGCACGCCCTCCATCACCACGGTGCCCTGCGCCTGGCCGTGCCCCATGCTCTCGACCTGGGCCCGCAGCGGGACGGTGCGGCCGAGGTCGATGGCCAGGCCGCCGCAGGACAGGTCGACGACCACGCGGGCGCTGCTGTGCTCGCGGGAACGTGTACCGGTGCACGGCGACCTTGGCCCCGACGGTGATCTCGCAGCGCACCCCGGTGTCCAGCGTCGCCGCGTAGTAGCCCGGCCTGGCCTCCTCGTCGCGCAGGCCCCACGACCGCGCCGAGGTCGTCGAGCGGCTGCACCATCGGGGTGACCCGCACGTAGTTGTAGTACTTGCGGATCGCGCCGGTGCCGGACTGCTGGAAGTGGGTGAACCCGGACGCCTGCGAGCCGGTCGAACATCTCCTCGGGCACGCCCTCGGTGTTCTTGGCGTACCGCCCGTACCCGGTCGGGTAGGCGCCGGAGTAGGCGCAGGCCGACACCATCCCGAGCGGTGACGTGGCCCCCGGGTGGGTGTTGCCGACCTGCGGTTTCGGCCACCACCAAGTGGCGGCGAGACCGCGCTGCCGGGGGCAGGTCGGTCGCCGCGGTGCCGATGAACGGATCAACGTGGTCGAAGATCCTCCGAATCTATCCGGCGATCGCTTCCGGCAGGTAACGGACCCGGGACTGGTTTCGTCACCTCGGCCAGCAGGACGGGGCGGTCCTGCAGTGCCACCGTGACCTTCGTGCCGGGTGCGAAGTCGGCGGCCCGGTGGGACGGGAGGTCGGCCCGTACGTCCGAGCCGTCCGCCCGCCGGACCCGGATCCGGGTGGTGGCGCCGTGGAAGGTGCTCACCGTCACCACCGCGTCGCCGGCGTCGGCCGCGGCCAGCACGACCGACTCCGGCCGGGCCAGCACGCTCACCTCGGAGGCCGGAGCCGGAGCCGGCCCCAGAACCGGCAGCACCTGCTCCCCCACCCGGACCCGGCCGGCGTCGGTGATCACGCCGGGCAGGTGGTTCATGGTGCCGACGAACTCGGCCACGAACGCGGTGGCGGGCCGGTCGTAGAGGTCGATCGGCGCCGCGCACTGCTCCAACCGGCCGGCCCGCATCACCGCGACCCGGTCCGACATGGAGAGCGCCTCCTCCTGGTCGTGGGTGACGAACACCGTGGTGACGCCGAGCTCGAGCTGGATGCGCCGGATCTCGTCCCGCAGCTGCAGCCGCACCTGCGCGTCGAGCGCCGACAACGGCTCGTCGAGCAGCAGCACGCGCGGCGCCACCGCCAGCGCCCGGGCCAGGGCCACCCGCTGCTGTTGACCGCCGGACATCTGGTGCGGGTACTTGAGGTGATGGGCCGACAGGCCGACCAGGTCCAGCAGCTCCCCGGCGCGCCTCTGCCGCTGCGCCTTGCCGGTCCGGCGGACCCGCGGCCCGAAAGCCACGTTGTCGAGCGCGGTCATGGTCGGGAACAGGCTGTACGCCTGGAACACCATGCCCATGTCGCGCCGGTTGGCGGCCACCCGGGAGACGTCCTTGCCATCCACCTTGATCGTCCCCGAGGTCGGCCGGTCGAATCCGGCCAGCAGCCGCAGCGCGGTGGTCTTGCCGCAGCCGGACGGCCCGAGCAGGGCCAGCAACTCGCCCGGCCCGACCCGCAGATCCAGCCGATCGAGCGCCCGGGTGGCCCCGAACACACGGGTCACACCGTCGAACTCGACGGCCGTTCCGGTGATGATTCGCTCGGCGACGACGGTCATCGGGAGGCCTTCCGGGTCGAGGGGTCGCGGCCGGCGATCGCGGTGAACGCGAGCAGCACGAGCCAGGTCAGCACGAGACTCATCAGCGCGAGGGCCACGGACAGCTGACCGTCGTCGTTCTGGAACTGCAGCAGCCAGACGGTGAAGGTCTGGTACTGCAGCACGCTCGCCATGGTGAACTCGCCGAAGACGAGAGCGAAGGCGAGGATCGCGGCGGTCAGCACCGACGTGCGCAACGCCGGCAGGATCACCGAGCCACCGATGTGCCGCCAGGACGCGCCGAGGTTCAGGGCGGCCTCGACGAGCGTACGGACGTCCACCGCCTGCAGCCCGGCGTCGATCGAGCGGTACTTGAACGGGAGTACCAGCACGACGTACTCCAGCACCAGCACCAGCGGCGGCCGGCTGTTGAGCAGCTGGTTGAACAGTTGACCGGTGACCGACGCCGGCGCCGCCGCGTTGCCGAACGCGATGACCCGGCTGACCCCGACGACCAGCACGATCGGCGGCACCACCAGCGGGAACAGGGTCAGCGCCTCGACCAGCGGCCGGATGCCGGGATACCGCAGGTGCACCAGCAGCATCGTCGGGATCAGCAGGATCAGCGCCAGCACGACGGTCACGGCGCCCAGAGCCAGCGACAGCACCAGCGCGTCGGTCAGGCCGGGGGCGGCGAACATGTGCGTGTACGCCCGGAAACTGACGCCCCGGCTGTTGTGCACGGAGAACCAGAACGCGGCCAGCAGCGGGCCGAAGAAGTAGATCGCCGCGATCGCCAGCACGACCGCCCGGCCGGTGCGGAACCGCACCACCGCCCCCCGCGGCCGGGGCGCCGATGCGACCAGGATCTGCGGTGTCGTCTCTACCGCGACCATCGCAGGGCCCTCCGTTGCATCCACAGGTACAGCATGGTCAGCGGCACCACCACGACGATCATGTCGAACGCGAGCGCCGCCCCGACGTTCTCCTGTCCACTCAGGACGTTGCCGGAGAGGACCGCGCCGATCTGCAGCGAGGTCAGGCTCAGCGTGCCGTTGGTCAGGGCGGCCGCGGTCGCGTAGGCGGAGAACGCGCTGCAGAACAGCAGGGCCACGGCGCCCAGCACACTGGGGGCGAGCGCCGGCGCGGCCACGTACCGCCAGTACTGCCATCGGCCGGCGCCGAGGTTCTGCGCCGCCTCCAGCCACTGCGGCCGGAGACCTTCCAGGGCCGGCGTGATCACCAGCACCATGAGCGGGACCAAGAAGTAGAGGTAGACGACCTCGACGCCGGCCACGCTGTACAGGTCGAAGTGCAGGTCGTCGCCGAGCGACAGCCCGAAGACGTCGCTCAGGAAGAGCGTCAGCACCCCGGCGTTGCCGATCGCGGCCACGAACAGGAAGGCCAGCGGCAGGCCACCGAAGTTGGCCAGCACCGCCCCCGCCGTCGACACCAGGCGGGGCAGGAAGGAACCCCGGCTCGCCCGGATCGCCTGCGCCAGCGGCAACCCGAGCACGGCCGCCAGCACCGCGTCCACGAAGGAGACAGCGATGCTGTGCTGCAACCCGGTCCGGTAGGCGCCGTGCAGCGAGGCCCCGAGGTTGGCGCCGGTGGCGGCGCCGGTCGCGGTGTCCGCGAACGCGGTGCGCAGCAGCACCACGATCGGAAGCACGAAACACAGTGCGGCGAACGCGAAGTACGGCAACAGGCCGAGCCAGGCCCACCCCACGCGGGGGCGGGCCCGGCCGGCAACAGCGGTCGACGTCACCTACTTGACCGTCGACGCCCAGGACTGGGTCAGCGCCGTCTTGGCCGCCGTGGTCTGCGCGTCGGTGGGGAACGTCGGCGTACCCGTGACCTGCGGCAGCTTGGCCGCCAGGGACGCGTCGACCGTCTTGGCGGCGGTCATGGCGTCGAAGGTGGCCGGGCGGGCGTAACCCTTGAGCAGGCCGTTCTGGCCGTCCACGCCGTACAGGTACTCCTCCCACAACCGGGCCGCGGCCGGGTGGGGGGCGTACTTGCTGATGGCCTGGGCGTAGTAGGCGGAGAACTTCGCGTCGGTGGGCACGGCCACCGTGAAGGTGCGGCCCTTGTCCTTGAGCGCGTCCGTCTTGGCCGCGTTCAGGTAGTCCCAGTCGAGAACGATCGGCGTCTCACCACTCTCGATGGTGGCCGCCGTCGCCTGGACCGGCACGTACACGCCGGCCTTCTTCAGCTTGCCGAAGAAGTCGACGCCGGGCTTGATGTCGTCGAACGAGCCGCCGTTGGCCAGGGCCGCCGCCCAGACCGCGCTGAATGCCGCGTTCGCCTTGGTCGGGTCGCCGTTGAGGGCGAGCTTGCCCTTGTACTTGGCGTCGTTCAAGCCGGCCAGCGTGGTCGGGCAGGAGCTCACCTTGCTCGCGTCGCAGCCGATCGAGACGTAGCCGCCGTAGTCGTTGAACCAGTACCCGTCGGGGTCCTTCAGCCTGTCCGGGATGTCCTTCCAGGTGGCGACCTGGTACGGCGCGTAGATGCCGTCGGCCTTGCCGCTCAGCGCGAAGGCCTGGCCCACGTCCACCACATCGGGGGCCCGGTCCTGGCTCTTCAGGGTCTTGATGGCGGTGATCTCGTCGGCGCTCGACCCGTCCGGGTTGGCGTCGGTGATCGTGATGCCGTACTTGCTCTGGAAGGTGTCCATCAACTCGCCGTAGTTCGCCCAGTTGCGCGGCAGCGTGATGACGTTGAGCTTGCCTTCCTTCTTCGCCGCCGCGATCAGGGCGTCCATGCCGCCCAGGTCGGCGGCCGACTTGGCGGTGGACGCGTCCGCGGCCTTGGCGCCGGCGTCGCTGCCGGTCGATGTGGTGGCCGGGGCGGCACAACCGCTCAGGGCGAGCGCGGCCGCAACGGCCGTGCAGCTGGCGGTCAGTAAGGGTCGACGCACCGGATTCTCCTTGGCACTGTTCTTCGTGCCGGCGGGACGCCGGCACCCACACGCTGAAGGAGCCGGCCATCGGCCGGTAAGCGGCCGTCTGTCGCGATGGTGAACAGTGCCTGTCCCGGCGGCGTCACACGCCGACCAGAGTGGGCAGATCGGAAATCGAGGCGAGAACCACGTCGGCGCCCGCGGCGCGCAGCGGCTCCTCGCCGTGCGCCCCGGTGGCGACACCGGCCACCAGTCCGGCGCCGGCCCGGCGGCCACACTGGATGTCGGCCGCGGTGTCTCCCACGACCAGCATGGACTGCACCGACCGGCCGCCGAGGCGGAGCAGCGCCGTCAGGGCGAGATCCGGGTACGGGCGGCCGCGTCCGGCGTCGGCCGGAGCCAGCCACAGGTCGACCCGATCGCGCCACCCCAGCGTGTCGATCAGCAGCGCCTGCGTGGCCGGAGCGAAACCGGTCGTCAGAGCGACCTTGATGCCATGGGCACGCAACCGGTCGAACGTCTCCACCGCACCCGCGATCGGCTCGATGCCGCCGGCGGTGACGCGCTCGGCGTACGCCTGCTCGAAAGCTTTGTTGGCCTGCTCGGCGCGGGACCGGTCGCCGTCGTACAGGTGGGTGAACACGGCGATCTTGGACTCGCCCATCGTGTCGCGGACGTACTGCAACTGGGCCTCGTCGGGGCCGACGGCGGCGATGAACGCCTCCTCGACCAGGCCGTCGTCGCGAACGGTGGTGCCGGCCATGTCGAGCACGGCGACGTCGTACGGGTTCACAGTCCGGCCTCCTGGAGGGTCGTCTCGGCGATGGCCGGCGAGCATGTCATGCCGCGGCCGCCCGGGCCGGTCACCAGCCACACGCCGGCGGCGGCCTGTTCGCGGTGCACCACGGCGGAGGAGTCCAGCGCCTGGGCGTAGACGCCGGCCCACCGCCGCCGCACCGGGGGCAGGGGCCGGCCGAGCACCGACTCGGCCACGGCCACGAGGTGGTCGTACGGCCCTTCCTCGACGTCGAAGTCGAACGGTTCGTCGTAGGCGTGGGTGTCGCCGATGGTCAGGCTGCCGTCCCGGCGCTGGACCAGGAGCAGCTGCATCCCGTGCCGACGGGCGAGTTCCGACTGCGGCTGGGCGTCGTTCAGGGCGCCGCCGTCGAAGGCCGGGTAGTAGCGGAAGCTGTCGCCGTCGGCGACCGAGGTCGTCACGGTCACGTCCAGGGGCGCGGTCTGCATCATCTGCAGCCGTACGCGCCGGACCGGCAGTCGCGGCGACAGCTCACGGGCCAGCCCGGACAGCCACGCGCCGGTGCAGAGGATCACCACGTCACCGGCGTGCGTCTCGCCGTGGTCGTCGCGAACCGCGCCGGTGCCGGCCGTACGGACCTCGCGGCCCGGCCGCCACCGGTAGCCGGGGAAGCTCAGCAGGTGGTCGCGCAACGCCCGGCTCGCCCGCCGGGGCTCGACCGCGCCGTCCCGCCCGCACCACAGGGCGCCCTTCATCTCACCGGCCAGCGCGGGGTTGCGGCGGCGGACCTCGGCCGGCTCGAGCAGCTCGAATCCGCGTACGGCCGCGGAGGGGAGGTCGGCGGCCCGCGTGGCGATCTTCCATTCCGCGTCCGTACGGGCGACGGTGAGCGAGCCGTTGCCCCGGAAGCCGAGCCCGTCGACCTCGCCGGCCAGTTGCTCCCACAACTCGCGCGCCCGCAACGCGGCTTGCAGTTCGGCGCCCTCGGCGCGGCCACTCACCCACACCAGGCCGAAGTTGCGCACACTCGCGCCGCGGGCCTCGAGTTCCCGCTCCACGTGGACGACCTCGTGACCCCGCCGCAACGCCTGCCAGGCATGCATCGTGCCGAGAATGCCGCCGCCGACCACCACCACTCGCACGGCGGTCACCCTGCCACGGCTCGGTGAACGACGGAGACCGGTCAGATGAACGGCGACCGGGCGGCACGGCGATCCGGTGCTGAGCCCAGGACCCGTACGGGCCGGTCGATGCCGGCCGCCCTCGATGTGCTCGCGGGTGGCCGCACGTCGACCTATGCCCGGCTGAGGGCGTGCTCGACCGCGGCGACGGTGCCGGCGGGATCGTCCACCTGGATGACCAGTCGCGTGTACGGGTCCCCGGTCAGCTCGATGACCACCGCCTGGGCCGCGTCGTGCACGTCCCAGAACACGCGCTCGCCGTCGACGTGGAAGGTGCCCGCGGCGATCACGCCGGGAATGTGGGCGCCCGCCGCCCGGAATCCCTTGGGCTCGGCGAACATGCCCGGGTCGGCGGTCGCTCCGCGGACGTTGTCCAGCGGGATCTCCAGGCGGCTCCGGAGCGCCCACAGCTTGTCCAGTCCTTCGATCTCGACCACGAGTTGCTCGCCGTCGATGTACACCTGGGCCATGGCTCTACCTCTCCTTCGTGGTGGCGCGCGCTCGTACTCGGCCGCCGAGGAACCCGTCGTCGAGTCCGGACAGCACGGCGCCGATCTCGGCCGCGACCTCCGCGTCGACCGGCGCCTGCTCGATCGCGGCCAGCAGGAACAGGCCCCAGTCAGCGTCGCCGCCGGGCCGGATCCGCTCGTCGAGATACCAGCGCAGCGCCCGCAGATACAGACCGCGCTTGCTGCCGAACGTCTTGTACAGGCTGTTGCGGTGCAGACCGAGGTGGGTGACCAGGTCGTCGATGGACACTCCGTCGTACGACCGGCGCGCGAACAGGTCGGCCGCCGCCCGGACCGCCTCGTCCTCGTCGAATGCCCTCGGCCGCCCCATGACCGTGACCCTACGCCGTTAAGGAACGACCAGTCAAGAACGACCGTTCCCCAATCGTCGAGTCACCACGCATGGGCGACTTCGGTCGTCGTGGGCGGGCACGACTTCGTAGCCTGGGCGCCTTCGGCGAGCCCTCCGTGGACGGATCGTCTCGGACCGAGACCGAGGCCCGGGGCTGGAGTCTCAGTCGTCCGGCTCTAGCCGACCTGGGGGAACTCCGAGAGGATCACGGTATCGCGACTCGAACGGAGAAAATCATGCCGACCATCGTTTTCATCCATGGACTCTGGCTGCACTCGACCTCGTGGGGTGCCTGGCAGGATTTCTTCGCCGACGCCGGATACGAGACCCTCGCGCCGGAGTGGCCGGGCACCCCGGCCACGGTCGCCGAGGCCCGGGCCAACCCCGACTCGGCCGGCGACCACGGGATCGACGACGTGACCAACCACTACCTCGAGATCATCCGGGGACTGAGCGAGCCGCCGATCCTGATCGGCCACTCGTTCGGCGGCATGATCGCGGAGAAGATCCTCGGCCTGGGCCACGCGGCCGGCGCCGTGGCCATCGACGCCGCCCAGATCAAGGGCGTGCTGCCGCTGCCACTGTCGGCGCTGCACTCGACGCTGCCGGTGTTCAAGAACCCGGCCAACCGGCACCGCGCGGTGTCGCTGACCGCCGAGCAGTTCCGCTTCAGCTTCGGCAACACGCTGCCCGAGGAGGAGTCGGACCGGCTCTGGGAGGCCTGGAACATTCCGTCACCGGGCAAGCCGCTGTTCGAGGCCGCCGCCGCCAACTTCGCGCTGCACTCGCCGGCCGCGGTCCAGACCGCCAACAACGACCGGGGCCCGCTGCTGCTGGTGGCCGGGGGCAAAGACCACACCGTGCCCGAGGTGATCACCAAGGCCACGGCCAAGCAGTACCGGCACTCCGACGCGGTCACCGACCTCATCGAGTTCGCCGACCGCGGCCACTCGCTGACCATCGACAGCGGCTGGCGCGAGGTCGCCTCCACCTCTCTCGATTGGCTCGGCAAGCAGGGCCTGTGACGACAGCCGACGGTTTGGACGGCACGACCGCGATCGTCACCGGGGCCAGTCGCGGCATCGGACTGGCGGTGACGCCATCACCGGCAGCGACATGATCATCGGCGGCGGCCTTATCACCACGACCTGATTCCTCAGCTTGCGGTTCCGGGCGCCGATCGGGACGGCCATGGTCGTCCGCCGCCTTGTCGCCGTGTTGTGCGCCGCCACGGCCCTCGTGGCGGCGGCGGCCACCCCGGCAGCGGCCGCCCGGATCCCCTGCCGCCCCGATGCGGGCAGTCCGAGCTGCCTGGTCTGGACGGGCAAGGTGGCCTGGGTGGCGGATGGCGACACCCCCCTGGTGGACATCTACGGCGACCAGAACTCCAAGCCGGTCTCGGTCCGGCTGCTCGGCGTGCAGGCGATGGAGCAGCACGTCTACAACCCCGTCCCGGCCAAGCGACGCGGCGAGTGTCACGCGCTGGCCGCTACCGCCCGGGTCGAGGCACTGGTCAAGGCAGGTGGCGGCATCGTCCGGCTGACCGCGCAGAACGCCGGCACCGTCAGCCGGGACCGGCCCGTACGGTCGATCGCAGTCAAGATCCACGGCCGGTGGCAGGACATCGGACTCGACCTGCTCCGCAACGGGTACGCCCTGTGGTGGCCCGACCGCAACGAATGGGCCTGGAACGCCGAGTACCGCACCGCCGCCCAGCTCGCCGCGCGGGACGGCCGCCAGATGTACGACACGACCACCTGCGGCGCGGGCCCGGCACAGTCGGCGCCGATCCGCCTCACCGTCAACTACGACCCGCCCGGCAACGACGCCGTGAATCTCGACGGCGAGTGGGCCCGGGTGGACAACGCCGGGAGCACGCCGGTGGCGATCGGCGGCTGGTGGTTCCGCGACTCGGGGCTGCGCCGCTACACCTACCCGGCCGGCACCGAAGTGCCCGCGCACGGCTCGGTCACCCTGCACGTGGGTTCGGGCGTCGCCACCGCGACCGACAAGTACTTCGGCCTGACCGCGCCGATCTTCGACAACCCGACACTCGACCGGTACGCCATGGGTGACGGCGGCTACCTGTTCGATCCGAAGGGCGACCTGCGCGCCTGGACGCTGTGGCCGGCGGTGGCCTGACCCCGCCGGGCCAACGTTTCCAAAAGTCCACGGATCGTGGCTACGCGCTGAATCTGACCTTCCGCCGCCGCGACACGGCGAACAGGACCGCACCCACGGCGAGCAACAACGCGGCGACGGCCGAGATGATGCCGGCCGCCACGCCGGTGACCGGAAGGCCACCGCCGGTGCCGGACGTACCGGCGGCCACGACGACCGGGGCCGCCGTCGTCCGGCTCGGCGCCGGCGCCGCGGTCGTGGACTCCGTGGCCGTCCGGGTCGGCACCGGCTTCCCCGGCGGGTTCGGAGCGGTGTCATACGCAGTCGGGGTCGGAGTCGGTACGCCGCCGGGCGGTCCGGTCTCGGGTCCACCGGGCGGGGGACTGGTCGAAGTCGGCATCGGCAGCAGGGTCACGGTGGCCGTCGGCCACACGCAGTGCGCCGGCTGCTGCCCGGTCGCTTGCACGTTCTTGGTGTACGTACGGGCGCCGATCTGCCAGGTCACCGTGAATGCGACTTTCGGTGACCGGGCGTACCCAGAGAAATTCTGGTCCTCAGTGAACACGCCGTCGCCGGTGACCTTCCCGTTGTCGGTGAAGGTGTTGAGGTGCGGCGGGTCGATGTGGATGCCGAAGATGCCGCCACCCGGGGGCGGAGGCTCGGTGGTCACGACCGCGACGTCGCTGAAGACTCCATCGGCGCCACCGGTGCCGGTGGTGGTGAGCTTCCAGGTGACCTTCCACGCGTAGCTGGTGCACGACGAGATCGCGGTCAGGGTCGCGCTGGGCGTCGCGGCCGCGGCACTCGCCGGCCCGAGGACGGCGACCGCCCCGGCCAAACCGATGAACACGCCGGCCACGACGGCGGTACTGCGAGTCTGCAAGGTCACAGTGGATGAACCTAGCGACGTCCGGCGATGCGCGACTCGTCCCACCGGTCAGGACTTCCCGGCGACCGGGCGACCTCGGCCGACGCCCGTACCCGCTTGTTTCTTCGACGGCCTCGGCCTGATCGAACCGGACAAGCGACCGACTGTCGACGGGCAGGATCGGCGGACGGCCCCGCCATGCCGGCCGTCAGGGCCCAGGCCGATCGTCAGGCCCCAGGCCGATCGTCAGGCCCCCGGCCGGCCGAACGAGTCCAGGACGACGCCGAGCGTTGTCAGGCCGGCCGGCCAGGCGTCGCGGGGAGCATGCCACTCCAGCACGTAGGTCCGGCCGTTGAGCGTCATCACCTGCTCGAGCGAGCGCACGAACGTGCCGGACGCGTCGGCGTAGACGTACTCCCACACCGGGTCGCCGGTCTCCGGCGCGAGCGCCAGGTTGATCCGGCGGTATCCGGGGAGCTTCTCCGACCGTTCCCGGGCGATCAACGCCGTGATCACGTCGGCCGGCGCCGGTGACCAGGTGCTGATGGCGAGCACCGGCTGCCCGGCCGGGGCAGTGAACCGGGCCGCGCCGGCATCGGTGTCGTGCTTCCACCCGGCCGGGACCGCCACCCGGTACCCGCTCGGGTCGCTGTACCAGGTGAAGCCCGCGGGCAGCGGGGACAGCACCGCCGGGGCGATGGCGGACGCCACCGGACGAGCCTGCGGCATGGGCGTCGCCGGCCCGTCCCCGTGCTGCGTGGCGGCCACGACGGCGGCCAGCGCGCCGGCCACCGCCAGCGCGCCCGCGCCCAGGCCGAGCCGTCGCGGGATACCCACCGCGGGGAGCGCGGCGATCCGGGTCCGGAGGGCCGGGCGCTTACCGGCGGCCCGCCCACCGGCCAGCCGGCGCAGCCGATCGGCGACCTCGCCCGGCGCCATCCGGCCGGACGGGTCGCGGGTCAGCAGGCCGTCCAGCAGGGGCTGCAGCGGGCCGGCGCGGCGCGGCCGGTCCGGCGGTGAGCCGTCCAGCGCCAGCAGCGTCTCGGCCGTGGTGTCCCGCAGGTACGGCGGCCGGCCCTCGACCGCGTGGTACAGGGTCGCGCCCAGCGACCACAGGTCGGAGGCGGCCGTCGTCGAGTCGTCGAAGAGGCGCTCCGGCGCGATGTACTTGGGCGAGCCGAGGATGATGCCGGCCCGGGCGAACGCCGCCACTCCTTCCGGCGTCACGGCCGGCCCGAAGTCGGTGAGCACGATCCGGCCGTCGTCGCCGACCAGGACGTTGCCCGGCTTCACGTCCAGGTGCAGCACCCCCGCCCGGTGCACGGCGTCGAGCCCGTTCGCCAGAGCCAGCCCGATCGCGGCGGCCCGCGCCGGCGGCATCGGACCCTCCTCCTCGAGGACGGTCAGCAGCGAACGCGAGGGCACGTACTCCATGACGATCCACGGTTCGTCCTCGGCCGACGCCACCACGTCGATGATCCGGATGACGTTCGGGTGGTCGACCCGGGCGGCGGCGCGCGCTTCCTGCAGAGCCCAGTTGCGGACCAGCTTCTGCTCGTACGGGCTCAGGCCTTCGGGCACCACGCACTTCTTGACCGCGACGAGTTGCTCGCCGGAGTCGGACCGGGCCAGCCAGACACGGCCCATGCCGCCCTGCGCGAGGGTGCGCACCACGGTGTAGCCACCGGCTATGCGTTGCCCGTCGAAGCTGTACCCGTCGAAGCGGTGCCCGTCGAAGCTGTGCCCGTCGAACGCGCCTTCCGAGACCATGCCGCCACCTCGCATGTCCGGGAAAGGTTACAGACGGTTCCGACGCTACTGCATGAACGACTTCCCGTTCGTGCCCAGCCTGGGGGTTTTTGGAGGATCAGGGGTGGTCCACTCGGTGGACTCGCCTGACATCGATGCCGGCGTATGGTCGGTCGCGTCCATCGCACGGCAGCTCCTCCTGGGCGGAAGAGGCGCATGAAGATTCGTGGTTTCGGTCAACCCTGGCAACTGATCCCGCTATTGGGCATCGGCCTCGTCGTCGCGTTCGTGATCAGCACGGCCGCGGGCGCCGGGGCCACCGCAGTCCCGGCGCGGTGGCACGCCGGCGCACCGCTGGCGGATGCGGTGGTCGCCGCCGCCGCGGCTCCGGCCAAAGCGTCGCCGGCCGACCTGGCGATCCAGCTCGAGGCCCGGCTCGGCCAGCACGCGGTGCTGGCCGCCGACCTCATGCGCAGCCGGATACGGGGTGACGACGATTTCGTTCAGGCGGCCAACGCCGCGCTGGCCAAGAACACCGACGCCATGACCGGCGTGATCTCGGGCATGTTCGGCGAGGCCACCGGCAAGAAGTTCGCGCCGCTGTGGTCGCAGCACATCGTCGAGCTGTTCACCTATGCCGGCGCGCTGGCCGACAACGACGCCGATGCGCTCAAGGCGGCCCGCGGGGAACTGCAGGAGTACGAAGGAGAACTGGGCGGCTTCTTCGCGACCGCCTCGAACGGCCGGTTGTCGAAGGCCGCCGCCGACGCGGCGGTCAGGATGCACGTGCAGCACCTGACGATGCAGGCCGACGCGTACGCCAAGAAGGACTACAGCACCGCCGACAAGCTCTACCAGGAGAGCTACGGGCACACGTACGACCTGGGTCTGGTCCTGGCCAATGCGCTGCTGCCCGCCGCCGACCGGGCCGTCCTGCAGCAGCCCATGTGGCGGCTGCGCTCACAACTGGGCAAGCTGCTCACCGACCACGCGGTGCTGATCGAGGACGTGACGCGGGCTGCGGTCACCAACACGCCCGACTTCACCGCAGCCGGTGCGGAGATCAATCAGAACAGCACGGACCTGATGAACGCCATCGGTGTGCTGTTCGGATCGGCCGCCGCGACGCAGTTCGGTGCCCTGTGGGGCGAGCACGTCGACGCACTCGTCTCGTACTCGTCGGCGGTCGGCGCCAAGGACACCGCCAAGCAGGACGCGGCCAAGGCCAAGCTGACGGAGTTCGAGGGCGGCATGTCGAAGCTGCTGTCGGCCGCGGCCGGCAACAAGGTGCCGCCGTCGGCGATGGCGGCCGCGCTGCGGATGCACGACCAGATGCTGATGCAGCACGCCGACGCGTACGGCAAGAAGGACTACACCAGCGCGCACAACATCGGCTACGACACCTACGACCACATGATCGACCTGGCCCAGACGCTGGCCGGCGCGTTCGGTGAGTCGGCCGCCGAGAAGCTGCCCAAGGGCGGCCCGCAGACCGGCTACGGCGGGGCCGCGGATTACGTGGAACACCACTGAGATGCGTCAGAGGTCGTACGTCGTTCTCGGCGTGCTGGTCGTCGCGGCCCTGGCTGCGGCGACCGTCCTCATCGGCGTCCGGCCGTGGTCGCACAGACCCAGCGCCGAAGCGGGAACCTCGACGAGCCCGTCACCTCAGGCGGCGGACTCGTTCCGCTCGGTCCGCACCCCGGAGACGGTGGCCGCGCCGGTCCGGTTGCGGATCCCGGACCTGGGTGTGGACACCAAGCTGGTGAACCTCGGCCTCAACGCCGACGGCACGGTCCAGGTGCCGAAGAGCACGGCCGTGGCCGGTTGGTACGACAAGGGTGTACGACCCGGCGCGGCCGGTCCGGCGGTCATCCTCGGGCACGTCGACTCGAAGGTCAGGCCGGGCATCTTCATCAAGCTGAGCCAGGTGAAGATCGGTACGCTGGTGCGTGTCGACCGCGCCGACGGCAGCTTCGCGATGTTCCGCATCAGCAAGCTGCAGAAGGTGCCCAAAGTGGACTTCCCCACCGACCTGGTCTACGCGCCCACCCTCGATCCGACGCTGCGGCTGGTCACCTGCGGCGGAAAGTTCGATCGCCCCAAGGGAAGTTACCGGGACAATGTCATCGCGTTCGCCGATCTGGTCTGACCGTCTGCTGTCCGCCGCCGCTGCGATAGCGGCGCTGACGCTGACCGGAGCCGCCCCGAGTCCGGCCGCGGTTCCGCTCCCGGTCACCGCCGTGCTCAGCGCCGGCGGCCGGACCACGATGATCGTGGATCTGAGCGACAGCAGCCGGGCCGGCCGGAGCGCGACGGTCACCGTGAACGGCGCCCACCAGCCGGCCACGCTCACCCCGGTGCTGTCCGCCGGGCTGGCGCTGTCACTGGTCGCCGACACCTCGCAGGCGTCGGCGGCCAGCCTGCCGGCGTGGCTCAGCGGGGCCGCCCGGCTCATCCTCGAGGTCCCGTACTCCACGGAGGCGGTGGTGATCGGCGACTCGGCCCCGGCCAAGGTGGTGGTCGGACCGCAGCGCGGCGCGCTCGAGATCGTCCGCGGGCTGGATCGGGTGGCGGCTCGGGGCACCCGGGACACCGCGGCCGCGTTGAAGCTGGCGGCCGCCCAGTTCCCGGACGCGGCCCCGGGGCGGCGGATGGCCGTGTACTACACCGCGGCCCCGGACGCGGGCGGGATGAGCGCGGCGGCGCTGGCGGCGGAGTTCCGCGCCACCCAGACGATGCTGGTGGTGGTCGGGACGGCGGACACCAGTTCGTACTGGGCCCAGGCGACCGCACCGACCGGCGGTTTCTTCGCCCCGGCGGGCAACCCGGTGGTGGTGCCGGCCCTCGACCAGGTGCAGACCCTGCTGAAGGGGCGATACCTGGTGCAGTTCGCGACCCCGCCGGCGCTTCCCGCGACCGCATCGGTCACCGTCGCCACCGGCGACCTCACGCTCGCCGGGAACGTCGCCGTGCCCGGCGCGGACCCGGCCCTCGCGCCGGAAGCGACCCCTGCGCCCGCGGACGACACCGGGTCCGGATTGCGCACGGGGCTGCTCACCGGGGCGATCGCCGTCGTGCTGCTGGCTCTCATCGCGGGGGCCGTGGTGGTGCTTCGGCCCCGGCGACAGAATCGGACCGTACCCCCCGCGGCGGCCGAGGGTACGAGACCGAAGGTCTGACGCGAGCATCACTCACGTTCGGAGTGACAATTGCTACTGACGTGAAGTGCTTCCGATTTGCGACCCTGAGACCGGACCACCGCGAGTCGCCCTGTGGTCCGTCACGGGGACCGCAAAGCCGTCACGGGACCGCAAATACGGGAGGAGAGCCGGATCATGGAGTCGCCGACCCCCACGGAGGCGCTCGAACGGGATCGAACCCGGGCCCGCGGGGAGACCACGACGCTGGCCCGGCGGATCAAGCGCCGGCTCAACGAGTCGAAGCTGCGCAGCAGCCTCCGCGGCCGGCCCCGGGCCCAGGGACGGATCCTCGCCCCGACCGGGATGTTCCGCCGGCTGCCGACCACGGCCGCCTTGTTCTTCCCGTTCTACCACGACGTGCCCCCCGAGTACGGCCGCGACCTGCGCCGTCACCTGCGCGCCTATGGCGACCTCGGGTCCATGGTGTCCTGGGACGAGGCCCTCGACGTGCTGGCCGGCCGTCGCCCGCTCACCGGGCCGACGTTCTGCCTGTCGTTCGACGACGGCCACCCGACCTGGCGGGACGTGGTGGCGCCGATCCTGGACGATCTCCAGGTTCCGGCGACGTTCTTCCTCACCACCGAGTTGATCGGCCGGCCCGGCAACCTGAGCTGGACCGACTGCCGCGACCTGGCCGACGCCGGGCACACGCTGGGCTCCCACACCCTGACCCATCCGCGGCTGGCCGACTGCGAACCGGCCGAGCTCCGGCGCCAGATGGCCGACTCCAAGGCCGAGATCGAGCAGCGGGTCGGCCTCGAGGTCAAGGACTTCGCGGCGCCGTACGGCGCCCCGGGCGTGGACGTCAACGACCGCGAGGCCGAGGCGGCGCGGGCCGCCGGTTACCGCAGCTTCGCCACCACCGCGCGCCGGCCGATGCGCGCCGGTGACTCTCCGATGTGGATCCAACGGCAGGGCCTGCACCCGGCCTGGCCGCTGTGGGCAGTGAGGACCCGCCTCCATGACTGACGCACGGATCTACCTGTCCCCGCCGGACGTCAGCGACGTCGAGCGCAAGCTGCTACTGGCCGCCTTCGACTCGAACTGGGTCGCCCCGGTCGGACCGGACCTGGACGCCTTCGAGGGCCAGGTGGCCGAGCTGGTCGGCGTCCGGCACGCGGTCGCGCTCAGCAGCGGCACGGCCGCCCTGCACCTGGCCCTGATCGCGGCCGGCGTGCACCGCGGCGACACCGTGCTGGTGCCGTCGTTCACCTTCGCCGCCACCGCCAACGCGGTCCGCTACCTCGGCGCCCGCCCGGTGTTCCTGGACAGCACTCCCACCAGCTGGAACGTCGACCCCGAGCTGGTCGCCGACGAGCTGCGGATCCGGGCGGCCGAGGACCGGTTGCCGCGGGCCGTGATCACGGTCGACATGTACGGCCAGTGCGCCGACTACGACCCGCTGCTGGCGGCCTGCGACCGATACGGCGTGGCTCTGATCGAGGACGCGGCCGAAGCCCTCGGGGCCACCTACCGCGGCCGGGCGGCCGGGTCCTTCGGGCTGGCCGGCGTGCTGTCGTTCAACGGCAACAAGATCGCCACCACCGGGGGCGGCGGCATGCTGGTCACCGACGACGGCCGGGTCGCCACCCAGGCCCGGCACCTGGCCACCCAGGCGCGGGAGCCGGTGCCGCACTACGAGCACCGGACCGTCGGCTACAACTACCGGCTCAGCAACCTGCTCGCCGCGATCGGCCGGGGCCAGGTGCAGCGGCTGGACGAACTCGTCGCCGCCCGCCGCGAGACCAACCGGTTCTACCGCACGGCGCTCGGCGACCTGGCCGGCCTGACCTTCATGCCGGTGGCCGAGTACGGCGTGCCCAACTGGTGGCTCACCTGCCTGCTGGTGGACGCGGACACGTTCGGCGCCACCCGGGACGAGATCCTGGCCGCGCTCGGCGCGCAGAACATCGAGGCCCGGCCGACCTGGAAGCCGATGCACCTGCAACCGGTGTTCCAGGACTGCGTCGCCCGCGGCGGTGCGGTCAGCGCCGACCTGTTCCGCCGCGGGCTGTGCCTGCCCAGCGGCTCCGCCCTCACCGACGCCGACCGGACCCGCATCACGGCGGCCGTCCGCGCCGTAGCCAGGAAGGGCTGACCCGCCGATGCGCATCGTCTACATCCACCAGTACTACTGCAATCCGCAGATGGCGGGCGGCATCCGGTCGTACGAGCAGGCGCGGCGGCTGGTCGCCAACGGCCACACCGTGGACGTGATCACCACCGACATCACCCCGGGCAAGCGCACCGCCGGGTGGCGGACGACCGTCGAGGACGGTGTGACCGTGCACTGGTACTCGGTGCCGTACTCGAACACCATGTCCTTCGCCCGCCGCATCCGCGCCTTCGCCGAGTTCATGGTCCTGGCCACCACCAAGGCCGCCCGGATCCCGGCCGACCTCGTGTTCGCCACCAGCACCCCGCTGACCGTCGCGGTCCCCGGCGTGCTGGCGGCCAAATTGCGCCGGGCGCCGTTCGTCTTCGAGGTCCGCGACCTGTGGCCCGAGGTGCCGATCGAGATGGGTCTGCTGCGCAACCCGGTCGCCCGCAAGGTGGCCGGCGCGCTCGCCACCTTCGCGTACCGCAACGCCGAGGAGGTCATCGCGCTCTCCCCCGGCATGGCCGCCGGCGTCACCGCGCGCCGCCCGGGCACCCGGACCACGGTCATCCCGAACGCCGCCGACATCGCGATGTTCGACGTGGCGCCGGCGAAGGTCCAGGCCTTCCGGGACGGGCACCGCTGGCTCGGCGACCGGCCGCTGATCGTCTACACCGGAGCCCTGGGCATGGTGAACGGCGTCGGCTACCTGGTCGAAGCGGCCCGGCGGATGCACGAACTCGACCCGGACATCCAGGTGCTGATCGTCGGCCACGGCAAGGAATGGGAAGACACCAAGGCGCTGGCCGCGAAGTACGGGCTGCTCGACTCGACCGTACGGATGTGGGGGAAGGTGCCCAAGTCGGAGCTCCCGGTGATCCTGGGCGCGGCGACCATGTCGACGAGTTTCGTCCGGCCGATCCGGGCCCTGTGGGACAACTCGGCCAACAAGTTCTTCGACGCGCTGGCCGCCGGCCGGCCGATCGCCATCAACTACGGCGGCTGGCAGGCCGACATCCTGCACGAAACCGGCGCCGGACTGGTATTGGACCCCGAGGACGCGGTGGCGGCGGGCGAGTTGATCGCCGAGCGTGTCCGCGACGAGGTGTGGCTGAAGGAAGCCCGCGAGGCGGCGCATCGCCTCGCGGTCGAGCGGTTCTCCCGGGACCTGCTCTTCGACCGCTTCGAAGCGGTCCTCACCCGGTCGGCCGCCGGACGGGGCCGCCGCACCGCACCGGCGACGGTGTCCGAGATTTCGTGACGAGCGGGAGAAGCTGAACGTGGAACTTCGTGAGTACGTCCGGGCGCTGCGGCGCCGATGGCTCTGGATCCTGGTGCCGGTGGTGGTGGCCGTGGCCATCTCGGCCGGCCTGTCCGCGACCAAGCCGCCGGCCTACCGGTCGACGATGTTGCTGTTCGTGACCACCAGCACGAGCGACCCGGACGCGCAGCTCAGCCGGCTCAACTCGTACATCGCGCTGCTCACCGGGCCCCGCGTGGCCGCCGGCGTGGTCAGCAAGCTGAACCTGCCGATCAGCCCGGCCGAGATGCAGAAGAAGATCACCGCGGAGGTGCAGAGCGGCACCGACCTGCTGCAGGTCGACGCGACCGACCCGGACCAGCCGCGGAGCCGGGCGATCGTCACCGCTGCCACCGACTCGCTGATCACCCTGGCCAAGGAACTCGACCCGCCGCCGGCGGCCGGTTCCGGCAACACCGGCAGCCCGGTGCCGCAAGTGCGCGTCGCTCAGGACGTCGTCACCACCGCCGATCCGAACAACCTGAGCCGCAACGTCGGCTTCTCGGTCGCGCTCGGCCTGCTGATCGGTGCGGCCGCGGTGGCGGTCCGGGAGGCCACCCGGCGGACCGTGCACGATGAGGACGATCTGCGCCGGCTCGGCATCGGCACGGTCGGGATGATCTCGCTCGGCAGCCGCCACGGTCGCAACGGGCATCCGGACGAGGCGCTGGCCGAGGGTTTCCGCCGGCTGCGCAGCCTGCTGCCCGACATCGGCGCCACCCGGCAGGAGGGCGCCCGCGGCACCTCGCTCGTGCTGACCGGCGCCAATTCCCAGGAAGGCACCACCGCGGTCGCTTGCGGGCTGGCCATCGCCATGGCCGAGACCGGCTCCAAGGTGCTGCTGGTCGACGGCAACATGCGCAACCCCGGGCTGGGCCGCTACCTGGACCTGGACGAGGACAGCCCCGGTTTGTCCGACGTGCTCACCGGCAGCGCCCGGATCACCGACGTGCTGCAGGACTCGCTCGACGGCCGCCTGACCGTGCTGGCGTCCGGCCGGCGCCTGCCCGACCCGGGCGAGGTGCTCGCGTCGCCGAACCTCGGCGCCGCCATGCAGGCGCTGACCGACCGGTTCGACATCGTGCTGGTCGACTCGCCGGGGATGCACGACGTGGCCGACTCGGCGGTGCTGAGCAAGGCCGGCGACAGCACGATGCTGGTCGTCCGGGCGAACCACAGCCGGGCCTCGGAGATCGGGCGCACGATCGACACGCTGGAGAAGGTCGGCGCCCGGCTGGCCGGCGCGGTGCTCAACGCCCTGCCGCGCAAGCTGCCCACCGGCACCGCCTGGCAGAGCGTCAACCCGATCGCCGCCCACCACGACTCCGCGCTGGTGTCCGGACTGTTCGACGACGAGGCCGAGCCGGACAGTACGGGCACCGAGTACGGCGGCCCGCCACCCGACGAGACCGCCCTCATCCCGGCGGCCCGGCCGGCTCAAGGCCGGGCCCGGGTGATCCGCTCGACGGTGGTCCCGGACTCCGCGGAGGACGCCGACGAGCCGGCTCGTGCCGACCGGTCCGCGGCCCGGGGCCAGGCTCGCGTGGTCGTCATCACCGACGCCAAGCCCGCCGCGGACGAACGCGACGCCGCTTCCGTGCCGGCGCCCCGCGTCTCGGACGAGGACGAGGACGAGGTCGGGGTCGGGGTCGGGGACGGGGACGGGGACGGGGTCGGGGACGGTCAGGACGAGGAACACCACTCCGGTGAGTGATCTACGGACGGACCAGCGTACGGCGGCCTCGGCAGTAACCCGGCCCGGCCGGGTCACCTGGGTGCTGAACCGGTTGCGCGACACGTCCGTCCAGTTGATCGCCGGCCAGCTGCTGGCCGGGGTGATCGCCCTGGTCGCCAACATCCTGATGGCCCGGGCGCTGTCCCCCACCGGGCGCGGCGAGGTCGCGCTGATGCTCCAGATCGTCTACCTGTCCACGCAGATCCTGTTGCTGGGCACGGAACGCAGCTTCGTGGCCGGCTACCACGGCACGGCGCCGGCCGCCGCGGTCCGGGCGTACGCGCGGCTGCTGATCGTCCCGTGCGCGTTCGGGCTCTTCGTGGTGGCCGGGTTCGTGCTGCTGGCCCCGGCGAGGTACGACCCGGGTCCGGGATTCGTCGCCGTGGTCGCGGCTTACGCCGTGGTCGACGCCGGCATCCTGGCCACCCGGGCCGTGGCCGTGGCGGTCGGGCGGGTGCACGACTTCCTGTGGGCCCGGATCATCGAGTCGGTGTCGGTGCTGGCGATGATGCTGCTGCTCTTCTTCACCCGCGTCGCCGACCCGGCCGTCTGGGTCCTGGTCTATCTGGTCGCCGGGGTGCTGCCGACGACCGCCTACATCGTCCACTGGCTACGGCTGCCGGCCACTGCCACGAACACACCGATCGCGCCCGGTCAGCAGCGGCTGGCTCGTCGCGAGGGGTTGGCGTTGTTCCCGGCGGCGATCGCCAACATGGCCATGCTCCGAGTCGACCGGCTGGCGTTGCCGGCGCTGGCGTCGACCGCCGAACTGGGCCTCTACGCCAGCGTGTCGACGCTCACCGAGTTGCTGGTGTGGCCGCTGCGGGCGTACGCCGACTCCCGGCTCGGCCGGTGGCGGGCCGCGCACCAGCACGGCGGCCTGAACGTCCGGTCGCTTTTGGTGGCGGCGGTCGTCTACACCGTGGTGGTGGCGCCGATCGCCGCGGCCGGCATCTACTACCTGATCGTGCCGGTCTTCGGCCCCCGGTACGCGCCGGCCCGCGCGGTCGTGCTGCCGCTGGTCATCGCGGCCGGCCTGTACGCGGTCTCGCGGATCACCCTCGGCCTGCTGATCGCCAAGGGGCACAGCGCGCTGGTGTCCGGGGCCGAGATCTTCGGTTTCGCGGTCAGCCTGGTCGCCTATCTGGCTCTCATTCCGCACTACGGCATCCGGGGCGCGGCCTGGGGTTCGCTGATCGGCTACGGCGGCTGCTTGATCTTCGCGATCGCGGCCAGCCGGTTCGCCGGCACCCGCGTGCCGGTGCCATCGGCCACCGAGGTGGTGGAGGCCTCATGAACTGGTTGCGGTCCCGCCGGGTGTTCCTCGCCCCCGGCCTCGTCCTGCTGCTGGTCGCGATCGGTGGCCGGTACACGCTGGACCGGGCCGGTCTGACCGAGCTGGCCTGGGTCGACCTGCGCGTGATCGGCCTGATCGTGGCGCTGGCCGTGCTGATCATCGACCTGGCCCGCCGCCCCGACCGGATGCCCGCCCACCGGTCCGAGGGCTGGCTCATCGTGGCGATGCTGTTCTTCCTGTACCAGATCGCCTCGGCGCTGTGGTCGCCGCCGGGTGCGCGGTCCGGCGCCCAGACCGTCGACCTGGTGCTCGAGGCGGCGCTGACCGTGGCCCTGTACCTGTACACGCTGGGCGACCCCGCCATCGTGGTGAAGACATTGTTCGGCCTGTTCTTCCTGACCTCGCTGGTGTTCGCGCTCGGCGCACTGCTGCTCACGTCGCCCGGCGACCAGGGCCGGTTCGCGGCCTTCGGCGGCGGCCCGAACGTCTTCGTCCGCATCGAGGTTCTGGGCATCCTGGCCGCGATTGCGCTCAACCGCCTCACCGGTCGCAAACTGCCGCTGTTCTTCATCCCGCTGTTCCTGCTGGCCGCGGTGCTCTCCGGCTCGCGGGCCGGGCTGGGCGCAGGCGCGGCGGTCGGCGCGGTGGCGCTGTGGAAGGTGCGGCGCAGCATCAAACCGGGGGTGGTGGCCGGGTCGGTGGCGGTGCTGGCCGTCGCCACCGCGTTGACCGTCGCCTTCGCGCCGCCGTCGTTCACCAGTCTGTTCGAGACCCGGTTCGTCCAGCAGACCGTGCAACAGCACTACGTGTCCGACCGGACCAGCATCTGGCAGGACGCCCTGGGGCTGTTCGTCAACCACCCGGTCGCCGGGACCGGCCTGGACGGGTTCTACGGCCTGATCGGTCGGAACCAGCAGATCGAGTACCCGCACAACTACCTGCTGGGCGTGGCCGCCGAGGGCGGCATGATCGGCCTCGGCCTGCTGCTCGCCGCCATTTTCCTGTGCGCCCGGACGATCCGGAAGAACCACGGCCACCCGCGGGAGACCGCACTGGCCGCGGCCGCGGCGGTCTACGTCGCCCTGTCCAGTCTGTTCTCCGGCGACTACTACGACGCCCGGCTGGCGTGGCTGTTCGCCGCGGTGGCGGCGGCCTCGGCCGTGACTCCGGCACGAACCGCCGGCGACGATCCGGCCGGCCCGGGGAAGGTCCCGGAGAAGCCGCTCCTGGAAGCGGTGTCGTGATGCAACCAGGTCCCCGTGTCGCCCGTCGTTCCGTGCTCGCGCTGGCGGCGGTCTCGCTCGCCGCCGCGTGCTCCCCGGCGGCCAAGGACGTGCCCCGGATCATGAAGCCGCTGGCGCCGTCCGCGCCCCCGCCGAAGAAGGCGGCGTACACGCTCAAGTCGATCGCCGACTGGACCACGGTGTACGAGCAGAGCTGGGATTACCAGACGACCCAGATGATCCCGCAGAGCCGGACCGGCGACAGCTGGGACCACTACAACATCTCGTATCTGGTGGACGCGAACACGGCGATGTTCCGCGCCACCGGCTCGACCCGATACCTCGAACGGGCGCTGCAGTACGTGGAGAACGTGGTCGCCACGGCCAAGGTGTCCAGTCGCATGAAGAGCAGCCAGTACCGGGACAAGTACCGGGGCTGGGTGTCGTTCAGCGAGGACATCGGCGGCACCGGCGAGGAGGTGCCGCTGTACGAAAGCTACTTCTGGCGGTACGCCAGCAGTCTACTGCGGACGATCCAGGCCGACCCCGAGGCGCTGAACGCGTTCCGGGACCGATACCAGAAGCTACTGGACTTCGCCGAGGTGGACATCTTCGAGAAGTGGTTCAGCCGCGGCGCGAACGACAACATCTACCGCAGCCGGACCCACCTGGTGTCGCACTGGGCGCTGATCGCCCTCAACCTGTCGATGGTGACCACCGACGACGTGCGGCGGGCCCGCTACCGCGAGGTGTACGACCAACATCGACCACAAGCTGCCCAACGCGAACTCGAGCCTGCGCCGGCAGATGCGGCGCAACCCGGCCAACGAGTGGGCGTACTTCTGGAGCGACGTCTGGGGCTCGGCCAAACCGCCGGGTCAGGACGTCGCGCACGGCAACGGCGTGATGGCGTACGTCGTCGACGCCCACGACCACGGCGAGGAGTGGACCGACGCCGACGTGGCCGGGTTCGCCGCGCTGCTGACCAAGGTGGTCTGGCCCGGCGGCAAGACCTATCGGCTGTACGTGGACGGCACCGGCAAGGACAACGGCTGGTACTCCGACGGCTTCGTGAAGCTCGGCCGATACGACCCGCGCGTCCAGCAGCGGCTGGACTCGCACCTGGTGGTGAACGAGCAGTTCGCCGCGAACATGGCGCTCAACGCCAAGATCCTGGCCTAGACGGCACCCCGAGGAGAGTGACACGAGATGACGAGTGGTAGGGCGGCACTGCTCGATCCCGCAGCACCCGAATGGACCGAGGCGTTGCAAGGGGCGCGCCACGACATGTACCACGTACCGTCGTACGTGGTCCTGGACGCGAAGCTGTACGGCGGCGCGCCGAGTGCGTACCACTACGCCGAGGGCGGCACCCGCCTTCTGATGCCGTTGATCCTGCGGGACATCCCGGGCTCCGATCGGCGGGACGCGATCTCGCCGTACGGCTACCCCGGCCCGGTCAGCAACGCCGAGCCGGCCGACGAGCAGTTCTGGGCGCGGGCCGCGGACGCGATGCGGACGGCCCTCCGCGAGGCCGGTGTGGTGTCGGCCTTCGTCCGGATGCACCCGCTGCTGGACGCGCCGCTGCCCGTCCTCGGCCGGTACGGCACCATGGTCCGCCACGGCGAGACGGTGTCGATGGACCTGACCGTCAGCCTCGAGCAGATGTGGCAGGAAACCCGCAGCGACCACCGCAACCACGTCAACCGGGCACGGCGGGCCGGCACCAAGGTGGTCTTCGACGACTGGAGCCGGCTCGGCGAGTGGGTCGAGGTCTACCACGACAACATGCGGCGGGTCGGCGCCGGCTCGTACTACTTCTTCACCGCCGAGCATCTGGCCGCCCTGCACGAACAGGTGGGCGACCGGCTGCACCTGGCGGTGGCGATGGAGGGCGACGAGGTGGTCGGCGGCAACACCTTCTTCGAGTACGACGGCATCTGCACCGGATACGTCTCGTCGACGCGGCGGGCCAAGAACCGGTACGCCGACGAGATGCTCTACGACGAAGTGCGGCGGTGGTGCAAGGAGCGCGGCGACACCGTGTTCCACCTCGGTGGCGGCAAGGGCGGCAGCAACGACACGCTGTTCTCGTACAAGTCGGGGTTCTCCGCCGTGCCGGCACCCGTTCCACACCTGGCGAATCGTCGCCGACGAGGACGCGTACGCGCGCCTGATCCGCGACCACCGCCCGGACGCCGATCCGGCCGACCGGTCCGGCACCTTCCCGCCCTACCGTTAGGAGATCGGCATGCGCATCGTCTGTGCCGGCGGCGGACCCGCCGGACTCTACTTCTCCATCCTGGCCAAGCTGGCCGACCCGGCCAACGACGTGACCGTGGTCGAACGCAACCCGGCCGGCGTCACCTGGGGCTGGGGCGTGGTCTTCTGGGACGACCTGCTGGACGACCTGTTCGCGCACGACCCGGTCAGTGCCCGGCGGATCTGGGACGCGGCCTGCAAGTGGGACGAGTACGAGGTCCGGGCCACCGGCAAGGCCACCACGCACCTGCCCGGCTACGGCTTCAGCCTGGGGCGGAAGATCCTGCTCGACATCCTGGCCGAGCGGGCCCGGGAGCTGGGCGTCGACATCCGCTGGACCGACGAGGTGACGGACCCGGCCGACTTCCCGGACGCCGACCTGGTGGTCGCCTGCGACGGCGGCCGCAGCCGGCTCCGCGAGCCGCACGCCGAGCATCACGGCACGGCCGTCGACGTCGGCCGCAACAAGTACATCTGGCTCGGCACGCCGCACGTGTTCGACACCTTCACCTTCGGCTTCGAGAAGACCGACGCCGGCTGGATCTGGTTCCACGCGTACCCGTTCACCGACCGGCTGTCCACGTTCATCGTGGAGTGCCGGCCCGAGACGTGGGCGGCGCTGGGCTTCGACACGATGGACGCGGCCGAGGGCACCGCCGCGCTGGAACGAATCTTCGCCGGGCACCTCGGTGGCGAGAAGCTGATCGACCACCGGGCCGAGGTCGGAAGCACCGGTTGGCTCAATTTCCGGCGCATCACCAACGAACGGTGGGACCACGGCAACGTGGTCCTGATGGGCGATGCCGCGCACACCACTCACTTCGCCATCGGGTCAGGCACCAAGCTGGCAATTCAAGATGCCATGGCGCTGGCCGACACCTTGGCTTCGGGGGAGGAACCAGCGGTCGCCCTGGAACGGTACGAACACGGTCGCAAGGCCGCTCTGGCACCGCTGCAACGGGCCGCCAAGTCGAGTTCGGAATGGTTCGAGCGGATGCCCGAGTACGCCGACCTGCCGGCCACTCAGTTCGCCTACGCGCTCTCCAACCGGCGCGGCGACTATCCACTGTGGCGATACCTGCTGCACGTGGCCACGCAGCGGCAGCCGTCCCGGGGGATGCTCAAGCGGGCACTCGACTTCCGCCGTTCGAGCCGGGCGCGCCGGCGTTCGCTCGCCACCGACGTCACGGTCGTTCGTCCGGCCGCTGGAACTCCGATAAGGTCGAGAACGGCCAAAGGCTGACGTACGAGCGAAGCCGCACCATGCGTCCTTGATCGCACCTGCTCCTTCGATGGCGACCGGTCAGGTGCGAGCGCGTTCCGATGTCGGCATGCGGGAGACCGAGCCGCCGGTCGGACCGAGGGCGCTCTGGTCAGGCGGCCGCGACCGGCTCGGGGACGAAGACGCGGACGACCTCGGCGATGCGGCGGACGTCGTCCGGGGTGCAGCGGTGGTCGACCGGCAGGGTGAGGATGCGGTCGGCCCGGTCGGCGGCCTCGTCGTCGCCGCTCCAGAAGCCGGCCCGGTCCTGCCGCCAGTGCACCGGCGCGAAGATGCGGTGCCGGGCCAGGTGGGCCAGCAGCGCGTCGCGGATCCCGGCCGTACGGCACAGCAGTTGCACGCGGAACGTGGCCGCGGAAGCGGGACCGACCGGCAGCAGCCGCCAGTCCCGGTCGGTGGCCGGCAGCATCGCCGCCAGCGCCCGGGCGTGGGCGGTGGCGCGGGCGCGCAGGCCGGTCGCGTCGATCAGCGGCAGCAGCGCGCGGGTCACCCCGGACGCGGGGCCGCCGCCGCCGAGCAACCGGTGCTCACCCTCCTGCTGCAGTACCCGGAACGCGTTCTTCGGCACGTCCTCGCCGTCCCGCCAGGCCGACTTGAGCAGCATCGCCGCCAGCTTGAGGCCGGCGCCTTCGCTCGCCGGGCCGGCCGGTGACGGCACCGCGTGCCCGCGCGGCGACCACAGCAGGCCCCCGTCGGGCAGCGGCAGGGTTTTGCGCAGCGACGCCACCGCGAAGGCGGCCGTGCTGGTGCGGGCCCAATCGCTGAGCGGGTCGTGCGAGTGGTCCTCGATCACGATCACGTCGGGGTGGTCGCGGATCCAGGCGTCCCAGGGCGTCCGGTCGTCGCGGCCGAACAGGTTCTGCGCCAGCACCGCGTCACCCGGCCGTACGGCCAGCGAGTCGAGCCGGGGGCCCCGCTCGTCGGGCAGATGGCGGTACCAGGCGAGCGGGGCGTCCGCGGCCAGCAGTTCGGCCACACCCGTGCAGAAGAAGGAAGGGACGTGCAACCGCGGCGCCTCCAGCGAACGCACCAGCGCGGTCAGGGCGCCCGAGCCGGTGGCGAACAGTTCGTGGCCGGTCGGCCACGGGACACCGTCGCTTCGCAGGGCGCCGGGGTCCCAGTGGAACTCGGAGCCGATCTCCGGTTCAGGCCGCGGCACGACCCACGTCCTGGGCGCGCTTGATGTTCAGTTCGTCCACCCGGACCGGCGCCTCGTCGCGGTTCAGGCTGGTGAAGGTCTGCCACAGGATCTTGAGGTCCAGCGCCGGCGACCAGTGGTCGATGTACCAGCGGTCGAGCTCGAACCGGGCCGGCCAGTCGATCGCGTCCCGGCCGTTGACCTGTGCCCAGCCGGTGATGCCGGGCTTGACCTCGAGGCGCCTCGCGTCGTCGGCCGAGTAGTTGGCCACCTGCGGCAGCACGTCCGGCCGCGGGCCGACCAGGGCCATCTGACCGGCGAGCACGTTCAGCAACTGGGGCAGCTCGTCGAGCGACGTGCGCCGCAGCAACCGGCCGCAGGCGGTGATCCGGGGGTCGTCCTCGATCAGGCCGAACGGATCGCTGATGCCCATCGACGCGGTCATCGCGACCGAGTCGTGGACCATGGACCGGAATTTGAGCATCGTGAACGGCCGGCCGCCGCGGCCGGCCCGGGCCTGCTTGAACAGGACGCCCTTGCCGTCGGCGATGCGGATCCAGAGGGCCACGGCCAGGATGACCGGGGACAGCAGGATCAGCGCGATCGCGGCGATCAGCCGGTTCAGGCCGTTCCAGAGAATGCGTACGAACGTCATCGGAACCTCACAGCGATTCGACGGTCGGGCCGGTCAGTCGGTGCCGGGTGTCCAGCACGTACGTCGCGTGCTGCGTCACCAGGTCGAGGTCGAAGGCGTCGTGGTCGGCCAGCAGCACCACCGCGTCGGCCGCGGCGAGCTGCTCGGCGTCCAGCGCCACCCGCCGCACGCGCTGGTCGACGTGACTGTCCTCGACCACGTGCGGGTCGGCCGCCCGGACCTCGGCGCCCATGTCCAGCAGCAGCGACGCGACCCGGCGGGCGGGCGATTCCCGGGCGTCGCCGGTGTTCTTCTTGTAGGCCAGTCCGAGCAGCAGCACGGTCGAGCCGTTGAGCGCCTTGCGGTCGCGGTTCAGGGCGGCCATCAGACGCCGTACCACGTAATCGGGCATGTGGTTGTTGATGTCGTTGGCCAGCTCGACGAACCGGAAGCTCTGCCCGAGGGTCCGCTGCACGCGCCAGGACAGGTACGACGGGTCGATCGGCAGGCAGTGGCCGCCGACGCCGGGACCCGGGGTGAACCGCATGAACCCGAACGGCTTGCTGGAGGCCGCGTCGATCGCCTCCCAGACATCGATGCCCAGGTCGTGCGCGAACACCGCGAGCTCGTTGACCAACGCGATGTTGACGTGCCGGAAGGTGTTCTCCATGAGCTTGGCCAACTCGGCCACCTTGGTGTCGCCGACCGGCACGGTCGTGTCGACGACGCTGTCGTAGAAGCCCTTGACCCGTTCCAGCGACGCCGGGTTGATGCCGGAGACGACCTTCGGCGTGGTCGTCAGCGTCCAGGTCTGGTTGCCCGGGTCGATCCGCTCGGGGCTGTAGCCGAGGAAGAAGTCGACGCCGGCGATCAGGCCGGAGCCCTCCTCGAGGATCGGCGCCACCAGTTCGGTCGTGGTCCCCGGATAGGTGGTCGACTCGAGCGCCACCGTGGCGCCCGGGCGCAGGTAGCGGGCCAGGATCCGGGCCGAGTCCTCGATGTAGCGCAGGTCGGGCTGGCCCTCCCGGAGCGGGGTGGGCACCGCGATCACCGCGATGTCGAAGCCGGCGCAGGACCGCGGGTCCGACGACGGGTGGAACGTGCCCGCGTCCAGGATCGCCTGCAGGTCGGCCGAGGGGATGTCGTCCACGTAGGACTCCCCCGCGGCCAGCCGCTTGATCCGGTCGGAGTCGATGTCGAACCCGACCACGGAGTGCCCGACCTGGGCCGCCCGGACGGCCAGCGGCAGCCCGACGTAACCCTGACCGGCGATGACGACCCGCATGGGCGTGCTTCCCTTCTTGGCGCGACGGCTGCTCACGGGCGCCGTCCCGGGCGTACGGAGATCTCGGGCTGACGGGGGCGGGGCGAGCGGTTGCGGCCCGGGCGCGGGCCGACGGCGGTGATGTTGGCGTCGCGGGCCGGGGACAGCGCCGGGCTGTCGGCCAGCCAGCGCAGCACCGCGATGAGGTCGGTGCGGGGGACGGTCGGGTCGAGCAGGGACAGCACCGATCCGTCCAGCGGCGGGACCGGCGCCTGCGAGATCAGCGGGTGGTGCGGCCGGTGGTCGGCCTCGCCCGGGCCGAACAGCACCTCTTCCAGCTTCTCGGCCGGCCGCAGTCCGGTGTAGACGATCGAGATGTGCTGCTCGGCGGCGTCGGCGATGCGCTTGGCGACGTCCGCGATCCGGACCGGCTCGCCCATGTCGAGCACCAGCACCTCGCGGTGGCTGTCGATGGCGCCGGCCTGGATGACCAGCCGGACCGCTTCCTGCACGGTCATGAAGAACCGGGTGACGTCGGGGTGGGTGACCGTGATCGGGCCGCCCGCCGCGACCTGCGCCTCGAACGCGGTGAGCACCGAGCCGCGGCTGCCCAGCACGTTGCCGAAGCGGACGCTGCAGAACGTGCCGGGCGCACCCTCGTCGGCGGCCGCGGTCAGGCGCTCGGTGATGCGCTTGGAGTAGCCGAGCACGCTCTGCGGGTCGGCGGCCTTGTCGGTGGAGATGTTGACCAGCCGGTCGACGCCGTGCTTGAGCGCGATCTGCAGGATCTGGTACGTGCCCACGATGTTGGTCTTCAGGGCCTCGGACGGATGCATCTCCAGCAATGGCAGGTGCTTGAGCGCGGCCGCGTGGAAGACCACCTGCGGCTTGTGCTCGGCGAACACCTCGTCCAGCCGTTCCCGGTCGCGGATGTCGGCGACGACCAGGTTGCGGTCGTCGAGCTGGCCGCGCCCGTCGAGGGAGAGCTGCACCTGGTGCAGTCCGGACTCGTCACGGTCGAGCATCACGAGCTGCGCCGGGTGGAACTTGGCCACCTGCCGGCACAGCTCGGAGCCGATCGATCCGCCGGCGCCGGTGACCAGGACGCGGCGGCCGGACAGGTAACCGGCGACCGCTTCGAGGTCGATGCCGACCTCGCGCCGTCCGAGCAGGTCCTCGGACCGCAGCGGGCGGATGTCGTCCACGCTGACCGTACGGCCGAACAGCTCGACCACCGGCGGAACCACCTTGAGATCGACGTTCAGCGGCTCCGCCAGGTCGGTGATCTCGCGGACCAGCTCGGCGCCGGCGCTGGGGATGGCGATCAGCACGGTGTCGGCGCGGTACCGCTGCACCACCTCGGCCATCCGGTGCCGGGTGCCGGCCACCGGGACGCCCATCACCCGGAGCGTGCGCTTGCCCGGGTCGTCGTCGAGGAGGGCCACCGGGACGTACGGGCTGGAGGGGTTGCGCAGCATCGACCGGATCGCCTGGGTGCCGCCCTCACCCGCGCCCATCACCACGACCCGGGCGCCGCCGGCCGAGGGACGCAGCCGCTGGTCGTTGAAGAGCCGCGCGATGTACCGCACGGACGCGGCCAGCACCAGTCCGATCAGGCCGGCGGCGATGATGGCCGACCGCGGGACCAGCCGGCCGAGCAGCGTGTCCAGAACGAAGACGATCGGTGTGGTCACCGCGAGCGTCTTCGCCAGGGCCGCGATCTCCTCGAAGCAGCCGTACACCCACCGCCCGGTGTACAGCCCGAACTGGATCCCGACGATGGTGAGCACGACCGCGGAGACCGCGGACAGTCCGATGACACCGTGGACACTGACGTACTGGATGTGGCCGTCGTGCCGCAGCAGCGCCGCCAGCAGCAGCGCGGCCGCCAGGCAACTCGCGTCCACGACCGCTCGCGTCGTCCGCCCCGCCCGTCCGGTGAGGATCCACGACGTCGTCCGGGCCGCCCGGGGGCGCCGACCGGCGTTCCCGTGCGCGGTCGCGTCCGGCGCCGTTCGCTTTACCTGCATGGATTCCTCCCCGTACCGGTCCGCCCTCGGACCGTTTGGTCGACAAGGAAATCGAGCGCTTCGAAATGGATGCCGACGCTCGCTGAAGACACCTTTCAGCGCCTGCGAATGAGAGTGCCAGTCAGGCCCGGACGGGCACAGTAGCAATTGTCATGCCCTACGTGAAAAACTCTCAGCTAAGGCTCGGGACCTGCCCCACAATGGCGAAACCACCTGGCCAGAGGTACTTTCGGTCACGCCGCGCCCCGCCGGACGACTCAATCCAGAAATGTCATGTCTGTTGTGAACCAGTTTCACGTTAGGCATGACATTTGTTACTGTCTTTCGGGTGGCTATTCCTGGCACGGTCATTCTTACAACTTCCGGATACAGGTGGGAATGCCGGTGCAGCGGACGGGAGGAAACATGATTCGACGTCGCATGTTCCGCCCGGTCGCCGCCGCGGACGGCCGGACATGAAGGTCCTGCATGTGATCGGTGACCTCGCTCCCGGGCGGGCGGAGCACCAGCTCCGGTTGCTGGTGCGCCGATTGCCCTACGACTCCGAGATCGCCACGCTGGCCGGTGGCGGCGCGCTCGCGCCGGAGATCCGGGCCGGTGGCATCCTTGTGCACGAACTACCTCCGGACGGTCGCTCGCCGGTCCGCACGCTCCGGCGCCTGATCCGGAGTGGCCGCTTCGACCTGGTCCACACGCACCGGTACGCCGCCGCCGTCCCGGCCCGCGTGGCCGCCCGGCTCGCCGGGGTGCCCGTGGTGTCGACCGAGCACGGCGACGGACTGCGCCCCCGTCACCGGTTCTACCGGGCCGGCGAACGTCTCGGCCGGATGACCGTCGCGGTGTCGCCGGCCATCGCCGGCCTCTTGCTCGAGTGCGACGTGCCGGCCGACCGGATCGCGGTGATCGCACCGGGTCTCGACCCGGCCGAGTTCTCGTTCGATCTTCGGCTGCGCGCCGCCGCCCGGGCTCGGCTCGGCATCCCCGCCGGGACCGCGGTCATCGGCGGGATCGGCCGGATGGTTCCGGGCCAGCGGTTCGACCGGTTGATCCGGACCGTCGGCGAGACTCCGGGGGCGACGCTCCTGCTCGTCGGGGACGGGCCGGCACATGCGGCGTTGCAGCGTCTGGCGGCGATCGAGGGGGTCGCCGACCGGGTGGTGTTCGCCGGGGCGGTCGCCCACGCACGGGAGATGCTGTGCGCGATGGACGTGCTGACCGCCCCGGCCGACCATGGCGTCGGCCTGGCCGTGCTGGAGGGTCTGGCCGCCGGGCTACCGGTGCTCTACGGCGCGTGCCCGGCGTTGGAGGAGGAAGCGTCCGTCCGCCGCGCGGTGGACGGCTCACAGCGGCTGACCCGGCACGACCCGGAGTCACTCCCCCGGGCGCTACGCGCCGAGTTGCTGTGCCTGGCCGAGCGGGCCGGGGGCCGGCTTCCGGCGCGCACGGTGGCCCGGTACGACGCCGCCCGTACGGCCGCGGCGGTGAGCCGGCTCTATGAATCGGTCATCGCCCGTCGCCGGCCGCACCGCATCCGCGCCGTGACGGCCGCCTCTCGCCAGGCATGTCACGCCCACTCCAACGCCCTGCGGTAAAGCACCGGCGCCCTGCGGTAACGCACCGGCGCCCTGCGGTAAAGCGCCGGCGCCCTGCGGTAACGCACCGGGCGCTAGGGCACCGTGTCCGAAACGGGGGCCGGGCAGCGGATCGCGAAGCGCGAAGCGAACCGCCGGAACCAGTCGTCGCCCATCGCCCGCCAGAACCACAGATAGCCGAGCCAGGCACCGAGCGTGTTGGAGATCAGGTCGTTGACGTCGGCCCAGCGGTTGGCGTGCAGGGTCAGGTCGAGCACACCCTGCGTCGTCTCGATGGCCAGGCTGATCAGGAAGCCGATCAGCACCACGCGGCTTTTCCGATGCACGCCCGCGACCAGGTACAACAACCCGGCCAGCGGTAGCAGCATCATGGTGTTGAGGAGGAAATCCAGCGGCCGCATGTCGATGATCGGCAGCAGCAGGATCCGGAACGTGGCCAGGCCGCCGTACGGGTCGTCGCCCCAGGCCAGACGCAACGGCAGGAACGTCGCCCCGAGCACCGCGACCGCGTACCACCCGGCGCCGAAGGCGGTGAGCAGCCGCGGCCCGGACAGCCGACCGCGCCGCATCAGCAGCACGACCGCCACCACCATCAGCCCCAGGCCGAGCGGCAGCAGAACGGGCAGGGCGGGCACCTCGACCTGATGGAACGGCACCAGATCAACGGTACGTCCGGAATGGGCGTCCGCGCCGTGAACCGTCGCACACACGGTCAGCGCAGCCAGCCGGCTTTGCGGACGATCCGGATCGCGTCCAGGCGATTGCGGGCCCCGGTCTTGGAGATGATCGCCGACAGATAGTTGCGGACCGTGCCTCCGGACAGATACAGCCGGCCGGCGATGTCGTTCACCGACTCCCCTTCGGCCGCCAGTCCCAGCACCTCGAGCTCGCGGGTGGACAGGCCCCGGTCGGTGTTCAGCGAGGCGGCCTGCAGCATCGGCGACACCACCCGCTCACCCGCCGCGAGCCGCCGGACGGAATCGGCCAGCACCCCGTCGGACACGCCCTTGAGCACGAAGTTGAGACCCTCGACCCACCGCCGGGGCGGCAGCATGCCCCGTTTCGCCGGGTCGCACATCAGCAACATGGAGCAGCCCGGGATGGTGCCCCGCAACTCGGCCGCGACCGGCAGGATCTGACTCACCATGTACTCGGTGTCGATCACGATGACGGTGGGCCACAACTCGGCGGCGCGCTGGGGCAGATCAGAACTGAAAGCCAGGGTGCCCACGTACTGGATGTCGGGTTTGGACTCGAGGAGAACCCGCACCGGGACGCCGAAATATCCCTCGTCTCTCACCACCAGGACCCGGATCATCGGTTCTCCTCGCTGATGGACGCCGGCCGGTCGCCGGAACGCAGACCTATCGGGCAGGTTAGCCGTCCTGGACCGACCACGCATGCGTGATCGCTGCCAGCCGGTAGTTCGCAAGCAAGGGTGGGTACGGATTGGCCGGCGCCGATGAAAATATTTCCCGGCGCTCTTGGGTGGAGGCATTTACGCAGCTCACCATGGATACGTGCCATTCGATCGGTGCGCTCTATCCTGCCGCCCGAGGCCGCCTCACGCTAGCCTCCGGGCACAAGGGCTGACCGATCAACTGAGGCAGGTATGGCGTATTTCCGACGATCACTGGGCGAGTGACCCGGATAGGAGGAGATGACCGGACGCAGACATCGCACGACCCGAATGCGAAATCCGTCCGATCCGGGTGGCCAGGGTTGGGCAAGCCGGACATTTCGCGTCCAATTCGGACGCTTTCCGCCGCGGCCATTTCGCCCGCCGTTCAGTGGATCATGGAATGTCGCGGAATTCGTGCCTACCGCGCTCTTCTGTCGGATCATCGACTCATGACGACCGCAGCGCCGAGCGTGCACCGTCCGCTGGCACTGCTGGTCGCCGGCGCGTACTTCATGGAGATCCTGGACGCCACCGTCATCGCGCCCGCCGCCCCCGAACTGGCCGCCGGCCTGGGCGTGCCCGCCGTCGCGGTCAACGTCGCCATCACCGCGTACGTGCTGAGCGTGGCCGTGCTCATCCCGATCAGTGGCTGGCTCACCGACCGGTTCGGGGCCCGGCGGGTCTTCGTCACCGCGATCGTGCTGTTCACCGTCGCCTCGGCCGGCTGCGCGGCGGCGGTCAGCCTGCCCATGCTGGTGGCGACGCGGGTGCTGCAGGGCGTCGGCGGCGCGATGATGGTGCCGGTCGGCCGGCTGGTCGTCATCCGGACCACCGCCAAGACCGACCTCGTCCGGGCGATCGCATACCTCACCTGGCCGGCGCTCATCGCGCCGCTGGTCGCGCCCGTGCTCGGCGGCGCTCTCAGCCAGTACGCGTCGTGGCGCTGGATCTTCCTGGTCAACGTACCGCTCGGAGTGGCCGGCGCGGTCCTGGCCCGTCGCCTGGTGCCGGACGTACGGGCGGACCGGCCCGGTGCGCTCGACTGGCGCGGCTTCCTGCTGGCCGCGGCCGGCATCGCCGCGCTGATCACCGGCCTGGAAGGTCTGGGGCGCCCCGTCCGGACTGGACGCTGACGGTGATCGCGCTGGTCGTCGCGGCCGCCGGTCTCATCCAGACCGTGGTCTACCTGCTCCGGGTGCCGCGGCCGCTGCTGCAGCTGCGGGACCTGCGTATCCGTACGTACCGGGTGACCGCCCTGGGCGGCTCGATCTTCCGCGCCGTGATCACCGCGATCCCGTTCCTGCTGCCGCTGTTCTTCCAGCTCGGCTTCGGCTGGTCGGCCACGCACGCCGGGCTGGTGGTGATCGCGTTGTTCGCCGGCAACGTCGGCATCAAACCGGCCACCACGGCGCTGATGCGCCGGTTCGGCATCCGGACGGTGATGCTGGGCGCGGTCGTGGCCTCGGCCGCCTGCCTCGTCGGCATGGCCGTCCTCCGGCCCGGGACGCCGCTGGTCGTGGTCCTCGGCCTGCTGGCGCTGAGCGGCGTCTTCCGGTCGGTCGGTTTCACCGCGTACAACACGATCGCTTTCGCCGACGTCCCGGCCGACCGGATGACCAGCGCCAACACGCTGATGTCGACCGTGCAGGAGCTGGGCGCCGGGCTCGGCGTGGCGGTCGGCGCGCTGCTGGTGCGGCTGGGCGGCACGGCCCTGTCTCCGGCGGGCGGCTCGGCCTACCGTTTCGCCTTCGTCGTGCTGGCGGTGCTGCTGGCCGGGTCGGCGGCCGAGGCGATCGCGCTGCCCCGGACGGCCGGCGACGTGGTCACCGGCCGGGTCAGCTGAACGCCAGGTTCAGCACCGCGCGGGCCACCCAGATGGCCCGGGTCTGGCTCTCGTACGGGCCGAGGCGCAACTCCACCGCCTTGTCGCCGAACAGCGCCCGGACCGTCCAGCGGTTCGGATGCCGGTCGTCCTCGCGACTGTGGTTGACGATCACCTGCGAGGCGCCGCGCACGTTCACCGCCGCCCACTTCTCGTCGCCCCGGGGCCACGACCGGAACCAGCCCGGCGCGCCCGGCACGAGCTCGCGGTGGGCCTCGGCCACCGCCCACTCCAGCTCCTCCGGAACGGGCGGCTCCGGTTCGGCGTGCGTCATGTTGCCTAGATTACGGGATCAAGTAGACGTTTCGGGTGAGGTCCGGTCGGCCCGTACCGGTTCATGCCCGGTAGTGCGGCTCGAGCCCGAGCCAGTCGGCGAGGTCGTTGATCTCGTCATTGACCGCCGTCACGAGGGCGGCGTCGAACGGCGCGTCCTCGTGGACAGCGTCGACGCGGAGGGTTCCGGACTCGCGGTCGGCGGTGCAGTCGACCTTCCCCACCAGCTGGTCGGCGGACAGCACGGGCAGCGCGAAGAAACCCCACCGGCGACGCGTCACCGGCTTGTACATCTCCAGCTGGTAGTCGAAGTCGAAAATCTCGGTCATCCGTTTGCGGTCGAAGACCAGGCGATCCAGCGGTGACAGCAGAGCCGTGCGGCCCTCGAACGGCGCGTCGTCCAGATAGGACGGATCGACGCGCCACGTGCCCCGTACGCCCTCGATCACCGCCGGCTCCCCCACCTCGGCCACGTCGACCGGTTCGATCTGCTGCTCGAGGCCACGGGCGCGGGCCACGCCGAGCGAGTGCAGCCGCCGCTCGTACCGGATCCGGAGCGCCTCCTCGATCGGCACCGCCGGCACGTCCGGGTAGACCCGCTCGGCCAGGTCCCACAGGCGTTCCCGGCCTTCGTGACCGGCCACCGCGACCTCCCCGCGGGCCGTCATGAACTCCAGCATCCGGACGACGTTCTTGTTGTTGCTCCAGCCGCTGGACCGCCACGGCTCGACGCAGGTGTCCGGCAGCTCGCGGGCGGGCAGCGGGCCGGCGCCGGAGAGCCGGACGATGATGTCGCCGCGGCACCGGTCGTTGACCCGCACCCAGCGGGCGTTGTCGGCCTGCCACGGGCGCAGCGGGCCGGCGCCGGGCCAGGCCGCCATCTCCGCCCGGTAGAGCGCGATGTCCTCGGCCGGGCGGATCATGCCGCGCAGGTCGACCAGCGTCCGCCCGGCCAGCGCCGCCTGCAGTTCGGCCGGGTCGTAGGCCGAACCGAGCCGGCTCCACGCGATCAGATCGGCGTTGGGCGCGACCGCCGCGGTCCGGTCGTGCTGCAGCAGCGTCAGGTGCCGGACCAGGTCGGGCAACGAAGCCGGGCGGTGCGCGTCCAGCCGCTGCGCGCGGACCGCGACCCGGCGGGCCTGCGGCGCGGACAGCTGGTGGGGCTTCACCCGGCGAGGCTACCAACCGCTTTGGGGTCAGGAGGTGACCTCAATCGCCCGTACGGTCGGGGGCATGGAGAGCTTTCGGATCGACGTACCGCAAGCGGACGTGGACGACCTGCGGGCGCGACTGGCGCGCACGCGCTGGACCCGGCCGCTGCCCGGCCGCAGTGACCACGTCCGCGAGCTGGCCTCCTACTGGGAACGCGAGTACGACTGGCGCGCGGCCGAGGCCGGGCTGAACGCGCTGCCGCAGTTCACCGAGACGATCGACGGATCGCGGATCCACTTCGTGCACGCCCGGTCCGAGCGGCCGGACGCGCTGCCGCTCATCCTGACGCACGGCTGGCCCAACACGTTCGCCGAGTTCGCCGACGTGGTCGAGCCGTTGCGGCGGGACTTCCACGTCGTCGCGCCCTCGGTCCCGGGCTTCGGCTTCTCCGATCCGGCTCCGGGACCGATGAGCGTGCGCCGCGTCGCCGAGCTCTGGGCCGAACTGATGCGGCGGCTGGGCTACGACCGCTACGGGACGATGGGCGGGGACCTCGGCGCGTACGTCTCTCCGGAGGTCGCCCTGGTCGCGCCGGAGCATGTGGCCGGCGTCTACGTCATCTCCGGGCTGGGCTTCCCCACCGAGGCGGATGTGCCCGGCATGACCGCGGACGAGCGGGCCGCGTTCGAGACCATGCAGAGTGCGGACTGGCGGTCGGGGGTGGACCACCACGCGTTGCTGCGGGCGGCGCCGCAGACCTTCGCGTACGCGTGGAACGACTCCCCCGCGGGCGCGCTGGCCTGGATGGTGCGAAAGCTGACCGAGTTCAGCGCCGCACCCGAGCCGGTCGAGGAGGTGCTCGGCCGGGACCGGATCCTGACGTTGGTGTCGCTGTACTGGTTCACCGGCACGTTCGGCACGTCGTCGTGGCCGATGTACGACAGCACCGGGTTCTCCTGGCCCGCCGGGCAGACGGTCGCGCCGACCGGGGTGTTCAGCGGTCCGCCCGGCATCCGCCGCCTGGCCGAGCGCACCAACCGCATCACCCACTGGCCCACGACCAACACCTCCCGGCACCACTTCGTGGCCATCGACGCCCCGGGGGCGCTGGCCGCCGACATGGCTGCCTTCTTCGACCGCCCGGAGGTACGTTCGGATCATGCTTGAGGTGCCCAGCACGTTGCCGCGGGTCATCGAACTGCGCGGGGTGCGCCACAACACCCTGCGTGGCCTGGATGTCGACGTGCCGTTGTGGCGGACCGTGGTGGTGGCCGGCGTGTCCGGCTCGGGCAAGACGTCCCTGGCCATGGGCACGCTCTACGCCGAGGGCATGCACCGGTTCCTGGAGGGGCTGAGCACGTACAGCCGGCGGCGGCTGACCCAGGCCGAGCGGCCGGACGCGGACCGCATCGAGCATCTGCCGCCGGCGCTGGCGCTGCGCCAGCGCCCGCCGATCCCGGGCCCGCGCAGCACCGTCGGGACGATGAGCGAGGTGCTGAACATCCTGCGCCTGACCATGTCCCGGCTGGGCACGCACATCTGCCCCAACGGTCACGAGGTGCCGCCGTCGATCGAGACGCAGGCGATGGAGATCGAGTGCCCGACCTGCCACGTGCGGTTCGAGGCGCCGGGCGCGGAGTCGTTCGCGTTCAACTCAATTGGCGCCTGCCCGGCCTGCAACGGGATCGGGCGGCGGTTCGAGGTCGACACGGACGCGCTGGTGCCCGATCCGGAGAAGACCATCGCCGAGGGCGCGGTGCTGCCCTGGAACGTCGGCGGTCGCCGGCTGTCGATGGTGGCGGCGGGCGAGCTCGGGGTGCGGCTGGACGTGCCGTACCGGACGCTCACCCGGAAGGAGAAGGATCAGGTTCTGTACGGCGAACCGGTCAAGCAGGTCGTCGAGGTGTCCGGCAAGAACGGGCGGAAGGTCCGGCTGAACGTCACCTACGACAACGCGGTCACCGCGGCCGAGCGGTACATGGCCAGCGGCAACGAGCGCAGCCGGAAGATGGGCGGCCGGTTCACCGTGTCGCGCGTCTGCTCGGTGTGCCACGGCTCGCGGCTGCGGCCGGAGGCACTGCGTTCGCGGCTGGGCGGGAAGAACCTGGCCGAGATCAGCGCGCTGCGCCTGCAGTCGCTGCTGCCGTTCGCGGACGCGCTCAAGCCCGGTTTGCCGAAGCCGCTGAAGCGGATGACCGACGGACTGCTGGCCGAGCTGACCCGTTCCACCGGCCCGTTGCTCGACCTCGGGCTGGGTTACCTCAGCCTCGACCGCGCGGGCGCGACGCTGTCGACCGGCGAGCGGCAGCGGATCGAGCTGACCTCGACCGTACGGGCGGGTACGACGGGGATGTTGTACGTCCTGGACGAGCCGTCGGTCGGCCTGCACCCCAGTAACGTCGACGGCCTCCAGCGGACCATCGCGGCGCTCGCCCGCAACGGCAACACGGTGGTCGTGGTCGAGCACGAGCCGGCGATCATCCGCAGTGCCGACTGGGTGATCGAGATGGGACCGGGCGCGGGCCGGCTCGGCGGCGAGGTCGTCGCGGAGGGCACCCCGGCGCAGATCACGGCCGACCGCCGGTCGGTGATCGGGCCGTACCTGTCCGGCCGGGCCCGGGTCACGCGCACGCCGCGTCCGCTCTCCGGCTCCTCGGTGCGCATCGAGGTCGGCGATCTCTACAACCTGCACGGCGTCACCGCCGAGTTTCCGATCGGCGCGCTGACCGCGCTGGCCGGGCCGTCCGGAGCGGGCAAGACCGCGCTGGTGCTGGACAGCCTGGTCCCCGCCGCGCGAGCGCGGTTCGCCGGGCAGCCGCTGCCGGCGCACGTGCGGCAACTCGACCTGGCCGGGGTCCGGCAGGTGGTGGAGATCGACGCGTCGCCGATCGGGCTCAACGCGCGGTCCACGCCGGCGACGTACTCGGGCGCGTTCGACCTGATCCGCCGGCTGTATGCGGACCGCACGCCGGGGATGCGGCCGGCCCACTTCTCGTTCAACACCCGCGAGGGGCAGTGCCCGACGTGCCGCGGGCTCGGCTCGATCGACCTGGATGTGCAGTACCTGCCCGACATCACGGTCGAGTGCCCGACCTGCCACGGAGCGCGGTACAACGACGAAACCCGGGCCGTACGGGTGGACGGGTTGAGCATCGCCGGCGTGCTCGACCTGACCGTGCAGGACGCCCTGGACCGGTACACCGGCGAGCGGCCCATCGCCGGAGCGCTGCGCCCGATCGCCGACGTCGGGCTGGGGTACCTGCGGCTGGGCGAGCCGACGCCGTCGCTGTCCGGTGGGGAGTCGCAGCGGCTGCGCATCGCGTCGCGGCTGCGAACGAGCCAGAAGGACGCGTTGTACGTGCTGGACGAGCCGTCCACCGGCCTGCACCCGAAGGACATCGGCACCCTGGCCGGCGTGTTCGACCGGCTGCTCGACGACGGCGCGACCATCGTGGTCATCGACCACGACCTGGACCTGCTGGCGGTGGCCGACCACCTCATCGACATGGGTCCCGGCGGCGGCCCGGACGGCGGCCGCATCGTCGCCTCGGGCACGCCGGCCGAGGTGGCGGCCGACCCGGCGAGCGTCACGGGCCCGTTCCTGTCACACCTCTCCGCATGACAGCCGGGGTCAGCGGCGAGTTCCCGATCGTCGCTGACGCATCCCGCCGCCATCAAGGTCACGGCGCGGACGGTCGGAAGCAGCCAACGGTTCGCCGGCGCATCCTGACATGATGGATACCACTCGTCCGACGCTGTCCGGCTGGTTCGGCATGGCCGCGTCCACCCACTACCTGGCCACCGGAACCGCCCAGTCGGTGCTCGAGCGGGGCGGGAACGCGTTCGACGCCGCCGTCGCCGCCGGGTTCGTCCTGCACGTGGTCGAGCCTCACCAGAACGGCGCCGGCGGCGACATGGTGGCGCTGATCGCGCCGGCCGCCACCGGGCGGGTGTCGGTGCTGATGGGCCAGGGACCGGCGCCGGCCCGCGCGACGATCGCGCACTACCGCGGCCAGGGCCTGTCGTTCGTGCCCGGCGCGGGCGCGCTGGCGGCGGCCGTGCCGGGCGCCGTCGAGGCGTGGTTGTGGCTGCTGGCGCAGCACGGCACCTGGGACATCGCGGACGTGCTGGGCTACGCGATCGACTACGCCGAGCAGGGTCATCCGGCCGATCCGGCGTTGAGCCGGCTGCTGACCCGGATGGCCGGCTTCTTCACCCGCCACTGGCCCACCTCGGCGGCGCTGTGGTTGCCCGACGGGGCTGCCGCCGGCGCCGGGCGAGCCGATCACCAATCCCGTGTACGCGCAGACGCTGCGGTCACTGGTCGCCGCGGCCGGCCACGGCAGCCGGACCGAGCGCATCGCCTCGGTCCGCCGGGCGTGGAAGACCGGGATCGCCGCGGCGGCCTCGTCGTTCGCCGCCCGCCCGCATCGGCACGCCGACGGCGCCGACCACGCCGGAGTGATCACCGCCGACGACTTCGCCGGCTTCGCGGTGTCCACAGAGGAACCGGAGAGGCTGAACTTCCGCGGCTTCACCGTGGCCAAAGCCGGATTCTGGAGCCAGGGACCGGTCCTGCTGCAGACGCTGGCCATCCTGGACACCGTCGACGACCTCCGGCTCGACCCGTCGTCGGCCGCGGGGGCGCACACCATCCTGGAGGCACTCAAGCTCTCCCTCGCCGACCGGGACGCCTACTACGGCGACGCCGATCCGTCTCGCTTCCCGGCGCTGCGAGCAGCCCTCCTGTCACCGGCGTACGCCGCCCGCCGCGCCGCCCGGATCGGCTTCCTGGCGTCGCGCGACTTCTCCCCCGGGGCCATCGACGGCCTGACCTCGTGGACGCCACCACTCCGGTCCCCCGGGAGCCGGGACGCCGGGGACATCGTCGGCGAGCCGTCCCGGGTGACCGCGGAAGGCCACGGCGACACCGTCCACCTGGACGTGGCCGACCGCTGGGGCAACCTCGTGTCGGCCACCCCGTCCGGCGGCTGGCTCCAGTCCAATCCGGCGATTCCCGACCTCGGCTTCTGCCTCGGCACCCGCCTGCAGATGACGTGGCTGGACGAGAGCAGCCCGTCCGCGCTGACCCCCGGGCGCCGCCCGCGCACGACGCTGAGCCCCACGATGCTGCTACGCGACGGCGTACCGGTCACCGCCCTGGGCACGCCGGGCGGTGACCAGCAGGACCAGTGGCAGCTGCTCTATCTGCTCCGCACGATCGTCGGCGGGGCCGAGCCACAGGCGGCGATCGATGCCCCGGCCGTCGACACGATCGCGATGGTCGCCTCCTTCGACCCCCGCACCTGGACTCCGGCGGGTGCCACGGTCGAGTCCCGGCTGGATCCGCTGGAGCTCGACGAGCTGCGCCGGCGCGGCCACGACATCACAGTCGACGGCCCGTGGACGAGCGGCCGCCTGTCCGTGGTCACCCGGGACCCGGTCACCGGTCAGATGCACGCGGCGGCCACCTCCCGGGGCAACCACGGGTACGCGGCGGGTCGCTGACCGGAGCCAGCGCACACCCGGCCTCACCACCCTGACGGTCCTCGCACCCGTTTGCCGGCTCAACCAGCGTATTAGCGCCACCGGGATGCGAAGGTAACCTTGCGGACCGCCGGTCTCAGGCGCTGAGGAAGTCGGCCCAGCTGCCGGTGGGGCCGGCGCCGACGGGCAGCGACCGCAGCCGGCGCAGCACGGCCGGGTCCTGTGCCTCGAGCCACGCGACGAGTTGGCGGAACGACACGAACCGTACGTTCGGGTAGTCGGCCATCGCCCGGGCCGCCGATTCGACGGCGTCCATGTAGATGCCGCCGTTCCAGCGCTCGAAGTGGTTGCCGATGATCAGGGGCGCCCGGTTGGATTTGTACGATCGGCGGAAGCCGGCCAGGAAGGACTCCTTCGCCTGGCTGGCCCAGGTGGCGCGCATGCTCGGATCGCCGTTCGTGGTCCGCGATTGGTTGTACATCATGTTGTAGTCCATCGCGAGGACCTCGAAGCTGTGCCCCGGGAACGGGATCTGCTGCATCGGCAGGTTCCACAGCCCATTCGCGAACCGGGTCGGCCACACCTGGGTGCCGGTGCCCGAGCTGTCGTATTTCCAGCCCTTGGCGACCTGGCTGGCCAGCCGCACGTTGGTCCGGCCCTCCAGGCACGGGGTACGGCCGCCGATCAGCTCGCGCTTGTAGTCGAACGGCAGCGGCGGCAGGTCGGTGAAGCCGGTGTTGGTGCGCCAGTTCTCGATGAAGCCGATCGCCTGGCCGATCTCGTCGTCCCACTCCTTCGGCGACCAGTTCTGCACCCCGGTCGAGCCGCAGAAATGGCCGTTGAAGTGGGTGCCGATCTCGTGGCCCTCCTGCCACGCCTCGCCCACTGTCTTGATCGTCGCGTGCACCGAGTTGTCGGAGAGGTAGCCGATGGCCGAGGCGCCGACCGGGTGCTGCGGCGGCGCGTACCGCATCCGCTGCGACTTCGGGAAGCGTGTAGATCCCGGAGAGGAAGAACGTCATCGAGCCCTGCAGGTCGTGCGCCACCCCGCGGAAGCGGGAGAACAGCTTGGCCGCCGTCTCACCGGCGCCGTCCCAGGACATCACCACGAACTGCGGAGGTTCCTCGCCGGCGGCCAGCGGGCGGGCCACGGGCTGGTGCGGCTGCGGCCCGGTGTACTGGGTACTGCCGTCGCCGATCGGTGCCGGGCTGTGCGAGGCCGACGGCGTGGCCGAGGCCGACGATTTCGCCGAGCCCGGCGCGGCCGACGGGACGAACCGTGCGCCGCCCGTGCCGCAACCGCCCAGCGTCGCTCCGGCGGCCACTCCGACCACGGAACCCAGGAAAGCCCTTCTGCCTATCACCACGACTCTGCCCCTCGCCTGTCCATCGATCACCGTTGTGCGTGGCACCGAACCTAGTAGCGGATCCGGGACGGGTGATCACGGAATCGTGCCAACCCGGGCGGAGCCTCAGCCGGCGGAACGAGTGCGCCGTAGCTCGTCCAGGCCGGTGCCGATCGGCTCCGTCGGGATGGCTGGGCGCAGGAAGGGGTCTGGTTGGTTGCACGACAGGTTGAAGCCGGCCCGGAACGACTCCCACAACCGGCTCGCACAGGAGCCGTCGATCCGGGTCATGGCGCGCACCGCGGTCGCGGTGTGAGCCGACGTGACCTGGTCGTACGGCGGCGGCCCGCAGGAGCGGCTCTGCTACCAGGCTGTGACCAGCAGGACCAGTGGCAACTGCTCTATCTGCTCCGCACGATCGTCGGCGGGGCCGAGCCGCAGGCGGCGATCGATGCGCCGGCCGTCGACACGATCGCGATGGTCGCCTCCTTCGACCCCCGCACCTGGACTCCGGCGGGTGCCACGGTCGAGTCCCGGCTGGATCCGCTGGAGCTCGACGAGCTGCGCCGGCGCGGCCACGACATCACAGTCGACGGCCCGTGGACGAGCGGCCGCCTGTCCGTGGTCACCCGGGACCCGGTCACCGGTCAGATGCACGCGGCGGCCACCTCCCGGGGCAACCACGGGTACGCCGCGGGTCGCTGACCGATGAGACGACGAATATTCGACCCGAGTACGGCAACGGCATCATCGTCGCACTGAACGCCCCCGCCACTCCTTCGCCTAGCGTGCCCCGAGCCCCCAGGGCGCCGGCGCGAGCAGCGCGTGCACGACCACGGCCGGCGTCCCAGCTTCTCGGCCAGGTCCAGCGCCCGCATCCCCCAGTCGACGACGGCCTGGTCGCCGGAGGCATCGTCCTGCTCAGTCTGTGACGGCGGGGACGTACGGTCGGGGGATGACGCACTCGGTGAAGGAGTTCTTCGGGGCGTACGTGGCCGCCCTGCTAGCCCGCGACGAGAAGGCGATAGCCCGGCTGTTCAACGTGCCCGCGCTGATCGTCTTTCCCGGCATCGTGATCCCGGTGGCCGACCACGCGGCCACCGAGCGGTTCTTCGCCGACTCGTGGGCCCAGTACGACGGCGTGACTCAGGTCGAGCCGTCGATCCGGGTCATGGCGCGCACGGCGGTCGCGGTGTGGGCCGACGTGACCTGGTCGTACGGCGGCGGCCCGCAGGAGCGGCTCTGCTACCAGCTGGCCGGCGGCGAGGCCCCGTACCGCATCGTCGTCCTTACTCCCTTGGAAGGTCCGGCGTTGAGCGAGCAAGATAAGCCCGAGGTCACGTAGAGGGCGGGTGGGTCATGGCCGGGATCGACCAGGTGCAGGCGGCGCCGACACCACGGATCGAGCTCAACGGCATCGAGGTGATCAGCGAGAGCCAACGCGGCGGCCGGCCGCGGGATCTGTTCTGGCCCTGGTTCGCGGCCAACATCTCGGTGCTCGGGATCAGCTACGGCGCGTTCACGCTCGGGTTCGGGGTCTCCTTCGGACAGGCGGTGATCGTCGGGGTGATCGGGATCGTGGTGTCGTTCGCGCTGTGCGGCTGGGTCGCGCTGGCCGGCAAGCGAGGCTCGGCGCCGACCATGGTGCTGTCCCGGGCCGCGTTCGGGGTGCGCGGGAACCGGCTCACGGCGGCGCTGTCCTGGCTGCTCACCGTGGGCTGGGAGACGGTCCTGGTGGTACTGGCCACGTTGGCCACGAGCACCGTGTTCACCCGGCTCGGGTGGGGCGGCGGCACCGGCACCAAGGTCGTCGCCCTGATCGTCGTCTCGGCCATCACGGTGCTGGCCGGCGTGGCCGGCTTCGCCGTGGTCATGCGCCTGCAGACGATCATCACCGTGGTCACCGCGGTGCTGACCGTGGTGTACGTGATCCTGGTGGTCAAGGACATCCACTTCACGACGGTGTCGGCAATCCCGTCGGGTTCGGCGCAGGCGATGATCGGCGCGCTGGTGTTCCTGATGACCGGGTTCGGGTTGGGCTGGGTCAACGCCGCCGCCGACTATTCGCGCTACCTGCCGCGCCGGGCGTCCAGCCGGGGCGTCTTCGGGTGGACCACGTTCGGCGCGGCGCTCGGCCCGGTCGTCCTGCTGGTCTTCGGCCTGCTGCTCGCCGGGTCGTCCAAGGACCTGTCCGACAAGATCGGCGCCGATCCGATCGGCGCGCTGACCACCCTGCTGCCGACCTGGTTCCTGGTGCCGTTCGCGATCGCCGCGGTCCTCGGGCTGATCGGCGGGGCGGTGCTGGACATCTACTCGTCGGGGCTGGCGCTGCTGACCGCGGGCGTCCGGATCCCGCGCTATCTGGCCGCCGGGGTGGACGGCGTGATCATGGTGGCCGGGACGATCTACGTGGTGTTCTTCGGGTCCAGCTTCATCGGCGAGTTCCAGGGCTTCCTGATCACCCTGGGCGTGCCGATCGCGGCCTGGTGCGGTGTGATGCTGGCCGACGTGGCGCTGCGGCGGCGAGACTACGACGAGGCGGCGCTGTTCGACCCGCGCGGCCGGTACGGCGACGTGCGTCCGCTGCCGCTGCTGCTGGTGGTCGTCGGCACCGTGCTCGGCTGGGGCCTGGTCACCAACTCGTCGGCCGGCTGGCTGGACTGGCAGGGTTATCTGCTCGGCCCGCTGGGCCTCGGCGGCAAACAGGGCGCGTGGGCGTTCGCCGGTCTCGGCATCCTGCTGGCGCTTCTCATCGGCTTCATCGGCACGCTGTGCACGGCCGGCCGGATCCGGCGGCAGGAAGCCGGCCGCGAGCCGCTCGACGTACGAGTGTGAGTTCCCCGGGGGCGCCGGCGCGTCCGACGCCATCGCCTCGAGTGGTGACCAACAGGCCTAGGGAAGGTTGAGTGCCTGATCGGTCAGGGCGTCTGGTCGCCCTGCGCCTCGACGTAAACGCTGTAGAGGGACCGGCCGGCCGTGACGAACAGCCGGTTCTTCTTGATGCCGCCGAAGCACAGGTTGGCCACGGTCTCCGGCAGGTGGATGCGCCCGAGCAGCTCGCCCGCCGGGCGGTAGCAGTGCACGCCGTCGAATCCCGGACCGCCGTCCTGCGCCGCCGCCCAGATGTTGCCGTCGCGGTCGCAGCGGATGCCGTCGGTGCCGCCCGGGGCCATGTCGACGAAGAAGACGTCCGTTGACCGGGCGGCCCCCGACCATGTCGAAGGCGCGGATCTCCCCCACCGCCACCACGTACAGGACGCTCTCGCCGGGGGAGAAGCACAGCCCGTTGGGACGGTTCATGCCGGCGATCACCGGCTCGCCGGCGCCGGTCGACGGATCGATCCGGAAGACGTACTGCGGGATCTCCTCGACGCCCTTGTCGCCCTCGTAGTGGCCGAGGATCCCCCAGCCCGGGTCGGAGAACCAGATCGAATCGTCGGCCGCGACGATCACGTCGTTGGGCGCGTTCAGCCGCTTGCCCTCGAAGCCGTCCATCAGCACGGTGATCGTGCCGTCGTGCTCGGTCCGGGTGACGCGCCGGTGCAGGTGCTCGCAGGTGACCAGGCGGCCCTGCCGGTCGCGGGTGTTGCCGTTGCTGTTGTCCGACGGCACCCGGTACGGCGTCACCTCGCCGGTCGATTCCAGCCACCGCATCATCCGGTTGTTGGGGATGTCGGAGAACAACAGGTAGCGCCCGTCGCCGAACCAGACCGGGCCCTCGAGCCAGCGCCCGCCGGTCCACAGCCGCTCGACCACCTCGTGCCCGACGACCAATGACCGGAACCGCTCGTCGACGATCTCGACCGCCGGATCGGGGAACCGCACGATCGTCCGGTCCACATCCCAGGCGTACATCCTCAACCCCGACCCACGAACGGCATCGTCGTGGCCATCACGGTCATCGTCAGAACATTGGCCGACGGCGGCAACGAGGCCATGTGGCGGACCGCCCGCGCGGCCTCGGCCACGTCCATCAGCGGCTCCGGCCTGGTCTCGCCGGAAGGCTGGAGCGCCCCGACGGCCGAGCCCGCGGCCATGTCGGTGCTCGCGTTTCCGATGTCGATCTGGCCGCAGGAGATGCCGTACGCGCGCCCGTCCAGCGCCGTCTGCTTGGTCATGCCGGTGACGGCGTGTTTGGTGGCGGTGTAGGCGATCGAGCGCGGCCGTGGTGTGTGCGCGGCCAGCGAGCCGTTGTTGATGATCCGGCCGCCTTGCGGACTCTGCCGGCGCATCACCCGGAACGCCTCCCGCGTGCAGAGGAACACCCCGGTGAGGTTGACCGCGACGACGCGGTTCCAGTCGTCGAGGCCGAGCTCGTCGATCTCGACCGCGGGGGCGCCCGTCCCGGCGTTGTTGAACACCAGATCGACACGTCCGAACCGCTCGGCCGTACGGTCGAAGAGCTCGCGCACGGCGGCGGGATCGGTGACATCCGTGGGCATCGCGACGATGCGCTCGGCGGTCACGGATTGCAGGGCCTCGGGCCGCCGCCCGGCGATGGTCACCCGCCAGCCGTGGGCGGCCAGTTCCCGGGCCGTCGCCGCGCCCACACCGCTGCCGCCGCCGGTCACGATGGCCACGCGTTGCCTGTCGTCCGTCACGCGATCATCCTAGGCCCGCAGGCGGATCGTCTCCCCGGCCAACCGGGACCGCCTGGCCTCCCCCACCACCCGGTCCCCGGCCGGGCCGGCGGCCGCGCCCGGCGACCGGCGACGGATCGCCGTCCGGAGTTGCCTGGTCCTCGCGGAGATCGATAGGGCAGCATGGGGGCATGCCCGAGAATCAGACCCGCACCTTCGACGTGGTGGTCATCGGCGCCGGACCAGGCGGCGAGGTGGCCGCCGGGCGGCTGGCTCAGGCCGGGCTCGACGTCGCGATCATCGAGGCCGACAAGGTCGGCGGCGAGTGCTCGTACTACGCCTGCATCCCCTCCAAGTCGCTGCTGCGCCCGGGCGAACTGCTGGCCGAGGCGCGGCGGGTGCAGGGCGTGGCCCAGGCCATCACCGGCCCGCTGGACGTACCGGCGATCCTGAACCGGCGCGACGACCTGATCGGTCACCTCGACGACGCCGGTCAGCTGCCCTGGCTGTCCGAGCGCGGGATCACGCTGATCCGCGGCTGGGCCCGGCTGGACGGCGCGAAGCGGGTCGTGGTCGGTGACGAGGTCGTGCTGGCCCGGCAGGCGGTGATCCTCGCCGGTGGAACGGTTCCGTCGATACCGCCGATCGACGGGCTGGCCGACGCCGAGCCGTGGACCAACCGGGAGGCGACCACCGCCACCGAGATCCCCGACTCGCTGGTCATCATCGGCGGCGGCGTGGTCGGGGTGGAGATGAGCCAGGCGTACACCTCGCTCGGTTCGCGGGTCATCTTGGTCGAGGGCGAGCACCACCTGCTGCCGCGCGAGGAGGTGTTCGCCTGCGAGCAGGTCACGCACTCCCTGCGCGAGCAAGGGGCCGACATCCGGACCGGGGCCAAGGCCACCGCCGTACGGCGTACCGGGAACCAGGTCGCGGTGAGCTTGAGCGACGGCAGCACCGCGACGGCCGACCAGGTGCTGGTCGCGGCCGGACGCTCCCCGGCGACGGCGGACCTCGGCCTGGACACGGTCGGGCTGACGGCCGGCGGGTACGTCCAGGTGGACGAGAACATGCAGGTTCCCGGCCGGGACTGGCTGTACGTGATCGGTGACCTCAACGGCCGGGCGCCGTTCACGCACATGGCCAAGTACCAGGCGGCGCTGGCCGGCGGCGCGATCCTGGGCAAGCCGATGGCGGTCGAGCACCTGGCCGACGGCCCCGGCTCGCCCCGCGTGGTCTTCACCGACCCGCAGGTGGGCGCGGTCGGGCACACCACGAAATCCGCGGCCGCGGCCGGCTTGACGGTCCGCGTGGTCGACATCCCCACCAACGCCAACGCGGGCGGCGCGTTCTACGCCCCGGGCGCCGCCGGCACCAGCCGGTTCCTCGTCGACGAGGCCCGCGACGTGCTGGTCGGCGTCACCATCACCGGGTCCGAGGTCGCCGACTTCATCCACGCCGCGACCATCGCCGTGGTCGGTGAGGTGCCGTTGTCCCGGCTGCGGCACGCCATCCCGTCGTTCCCCACCCGCAGCGAGATCTGGCTGTACCTGTTCAACGAGCTCGGCCGGTAGCAATACAACCGCGCCGGCGGGGTAACCGGCGGGGGTGAGCGATCGGCCCATCGACCTGGACGTGCCGCTGGGGCCGGACGCCGTCTCGGCGCCGCACGACGTCAGCGGCGAGACGGTGCCGACGTCCGACCTCAGCGACGTGGCGCCACCGCCCCGGCCGGGCCGTCGCTGGCTGCCCCGGCGCGTGGTGGCCACGCCGGCCGCGTACGACCATCCGCACGGCGCCCGGATCATGGCGCGGGTCGAGGCGTACGGCATCGAGGTCGAACGGCTGCGTTCGGCCCGGCTGACCGGGGTCCGCGGCGAGACCGACCGGGAGACGTACGCCCGGGCCAAGAACACGATGGCGATCGTGGTGAGCCCGCCGTCCCGCCGCCGGTTGCAGCCCATCGCGCCCAGCGCCGACTGGCGCTTCGACCTGGCCGAGGGATGCCCGGCGCACTGCCAGTACTGCTACCTGGCCGGTTCGTTGTCCGGCCCGCCGGTCACCCGGGTGTACGCCGACCTGGACGACATCCTGGGCAATCTCGCCGAGTACGCCGGACGCGGGACGGTGACCAGCCGCCGGACCGCCCGCCGGGACGAGGGCACCACCTTCGAGGCGTCCTGTTACACCGACCCGCTCGCGCTGGAACACCTGACCGGCAGCTGGCGGCGGGCGGTCGAGCACTTCGGCGCCTGGGACGCGCCGGTGCAGCTGCGCTGGACGACGAAGTTCACCGACGTGGACGACTTCGCCGGGCTGCCGCACCACGGGCGCACCCGGGTCCGGTTCAGTGTCAACGCCCAGCCCGTCACCACCCGGCTGGAGGGCGGCACCAGCCCGCTCGCGGACCGGCTGGCGGCGCTGCGCCGGCTCGCGCTCGACGGCTATCCGGTGGGGCTGACCATCGCGCCGATCATGCCGATGCCGGACTGGCGGGCGCACTACGGCGAGCTGCTGAACGCCGTGGCCCGGGCCGTCGACGGGGTGTCGGGGCTCGATCTCACCGCCGAGCTGATCACGCACCGCTTCACCCCCGGCAGCAAGGAGGTGCTGCTGGGCTGGTACCCCAGGACCCGTCTGGAGATGGACGAGGAGTCCCGCAGTCGCAAACACGGGAAGTTCGGCGCGGTCAAGTACGTCTATCCGGCTGCCGTGATGGCCGAGCTCCGGGCCTGGTTCACCGCGGAGATCGCGCGGCGGCAGCCGGACTGCCGCATCCTCTACTGGACCTGATCCTCTACTGGACCTGATCCTTCAACCGGGCCGCGCGCAGGGTGAGGTAGCGCTTCTCCGGCTCGCTGGCGGTCCGGGCGGCGGCGGCCCGGTAGTGCTCGATCGCGGCGGCGGGGTCGCCGGCCCGCTCGTACAGGTGGGCCCGGACGGCGTCCAGGCGGTGGTGGCCGGCCAGGGCCGCCTCGACCGTTTCGAGGTGCTTGAGCCCGGCGGCCGGGCCGTGCACCATCGCCTCGGCCACGGCGCGGTTCAGTGCCACCACCGGGCTGCCGGTCATCCGCTCGAGCAGGCCGTAGAGCGCCAGAATCTGTGGCCAGTCGGTGTGCTCGACCCGGCCCGCCCAGTCGTGCAACGCCGCGATCGCCGCCTGCAACTGGTACTCGCCCACTGCGCCGCGACCGATGGCCGCGTCGATCAGGGCCGTCCCCTCGGCGATGAGCCTCTGGTCCCAGCGCGTCCGGTCCTGCTCGTCCAGCGGGATCAGGTCACCCCCGGCGGACGTACGGGCAGGCCGTCGCGCGTCGGTGAGCAGCATCAGCGCCAGCAACCCACTGACCTCCCCGTCATCCGGCAGCAGCCGATGGACCAGGCGCGCCAGCCGGATGGCCTCCGCCGACAACTCGACCCGGTGCAGGCCGGCGCCCGAGGTGCCGGCGTACCCCTCGTTGAAGACGAGGTAGAGCACCCGCAGCACCGGCCGCAGGCGCCCGGCCCGCTCGGTGTCGGCGGGCATCCGGAACGACCCGCCCGACGCCTTGATCGACGCCTTGGCCCGGCTGATCCGTTGCGCCATGGTGGATTCCGGCACGAGGAAGGCCCGGGCGATCTCGGCGGTGCTGAGTCCACCGACCGCCCGCAACGTCAGCGCGATCGCCGACGGTCCGGTCAGGGCCGGGTGGCAGCACAGGAAGAGCAGCGTGAGCGTGTCGTCGTCGGGCCGCGCCGGGCCGGGCGGCACCTGCCGGGCAACCAGTTCCTCCCGGCGGCGCCGCGCCTGATCGTTGCGGGCCTGGTCGATCAGCTTGCGGGTGGCGGTCTGCAGCAGCCAGCCGCGCGGGTTCTCCGGCACCCCGTCCGTACGCCATCCAGTGGCCGCCGTCAGCAGTGCCTCCTGCACCGCGTCCTCGGCCGCGTCGAAGTTGCCGTAACGGCGGGCGAGCATCCCGAGGACCTGCGGCGACAGATCCCGCAGCAGGTCCTCCAGCCGGCCCGCCGTCACCCGCCGAGCGCCTCGAAATCGGCCGGCCCCATCACCCGGCGAACCCCGATCGGCTGTTCCAGCGGCACGCCGCCCGGTCCCGGCACCCGCGACACCAGGGCCGCGATCTCGATGGCACGTTCCTCCGAGTCGACGTCGATCAGCTGGTAGCCGGCCAGCATCTCCTTGAACTCGGCGAACGGGCCGTCGGTGACCACCGGTGCGCCGGCGCCCGCGGTGACCACCTTGGCCGCCCTCGGTCCGGTCAGCGCCTCCTGGGTGACCAGTTCGCCGGAGGCCACCAGCGCGGTGTTCAAGGCGGCGTAGTAGTCCATGTGCGCCTTGATCTCGGCCGGCTCCCACTCCTCCATCGGCGCCTCGACCACGCCGGGCTGGTAATCGACGGTCAGCAGATACTTCATGGCTCCTCCAAGCGGCTGTGTGTGTCCAGGGAACGAAGCCGTCCGCGCGATCTCGACACGACTCAGGTGAGGGGGAAGACGGGCTGCGTCCACGGACGGCGGTCGGAGGGCCGGATGTCGGACACCCACTTCACCCACCAGAAGCCGCGGCGTCCCGGGGCCACGACCCGGACCGGGTAGCCGTGGCCGTAGCCGAGCGGGACGCCGGCCATGCCCGTCACCAGCCACACATCGTCCAGCGTGGACGCGCCGAACCACCGCGAGAACCCGGTCACCGAGCGCACCTCGACGCTGCGCCCGGCCGTCACCCCGGCCGCGGCCAGGACCACACTCAGCCGTACGCCGTCCCACTGCTGCTCGGTGTACCAGCCGCTGGTGCAGTCCAGCACCGCCCCGAACCGCTCGTGCTTCCAGGCCAGCACGGCGTCCAGGTCGAAAGTGGCCGGCCCGACCCGCAGCCGCCACTGATCCGGATCGAGGTGCGGCACGGCGTCGTCGATCCACGAGGTCACCTCGGGCTGCGGCTTGGGCACCGAGCCGGTGAATCGCCGCGTCGTCGCCCCGGCCGTGTCCCACACCGCCGTCGCCACGGCCGCCGCGCCGCCGAGCAGGCCGACCGTCAGCAGGGCCCGCCGGTCGGCATCGGCCCGCCGCGGCCGTACGGCGTGCCCGAGGAAGTGGCCCCCAACCGCGGCCAGCGCACCGAACGCCGCCGCGACATGGATCTGCATCAGCGTGAACGAGCCGAGGAACTCCAGGTGACCGGTCGAGTGGATCAGCCCGCTGGCGATCGTCACCAGCGTCAGCCCGAGGAGCAGCAGTGACAGCGTCTTGACCGAGCGGCGGCGCCGCCGGCGGGCCAGGCCGCGGCGGATCACCACGTACTTCCAGGGCGCGACGAGCAGGATGGCCAGGGCGGCGCCGGCGTGCAACTGCATGATGTCGAGCGGCCAGTTCACCCCGACCGTGTTGGCGGCGATGCCGGTGACCACGCCGGCCAGCAGCAGCAGACCGAGGACCAGGTCGACCCGGCGGCCGCCCTGGCGGTTGGTCAGCCGCACGCGCATGAGGTGACAGCTAGCCGTTCTGTTCCTGGCTGACCTGCTGGTTCCACTCGCGCTTGGTGGACTGCCACCCGTCCTCGTTCATCCCCCGGCGCCAGTAACCGGAGACCGACAGCCGGTCCAGGGGGAGCCCGCGTTCCACCTTGAGGTAGCCGCGCAGCGCCTTGACCAAGCCGGCCTCGCCGTGCACGAACACCTGCGGGTCACCGGCCGGGAACGGGTAGGCCCGGACCGCCGGGACCAGCAGCTCGCCCACCGGGCGGTCGCCGCGGTACAGCCAGGTGATCTCGGCGTCGGCCGCGGTCTCCAGCTTCTGCTCCTCGGCCGGATCGGTGACCTCGAGGAACACGCGGGCCGGGGCACTGGCCGGCATGCCCTCGAGCGCGGCCGCGACGGCCGGCAGGGCACTCTCGTCACCGGCCAGCAGGTGCCAGGCGGCGGCCGGGTCGGGGACGTACCCGCCGCCCGGACCCATGAACCGGAACCGGTCACCGGGCCGGGCGGCGGCCGCCCACGGACCGGCGACGCCCTCGTCGCCGTGCACCACGAAGTCGACCCACATCTCGCCGGCCTCGGGCACGAACCGCCGGATGGTGTACGTCCGGGTCACCGGCCACTCGTCCCGCGGCCGCGACTCGCGGATGGCGGCCACGTCGAACGGTTCCGGGTAGCTCACGCCGGGCGGCGGGAACAATGCCTTCACGTAGTGGTCGGTGAACTGCCCGCAGGCGAGCGCGGCGATGTCGGGGCCGCCGACCACCAGCCGGACCATGTGCGGGCTGAGCGGCTCGACCCGCGTGACCGTACCGACGTGTGCCTTGCGTACGGGCCTGTCGGGCATGAACCGCTCCCTGCTCGCCGGGAATCACTGACCCAGGGAAGGGTACCCTTCGTTTCTACGAAAGGTGGGGGCCGAGGAGGGTGAGGTCGGCCGCGGACAGCCGGTCGCCGGCGGTCTTGGCCTGGTGCCAGTACGGGTAGAGCAGCGGCGGCGCGCTCACCTCGTCCAGCCGGGCGCGTTCGTCGTCGCTGAGCCTGAGGTCGGCGGCGGCCAGGTTGTCGGCCAGTTGCTCGGCCGTACGGGCGCCGATCACCAGCGACGTGACGCCAGGACGGCCGAGCGACCACGCCAGCGCCACCTGTGCCGCCGACACCCCGTGCGCGTCGCCCACCGACACCAGCACCTCGACGGTGTCGTAGAGCTTCTCCTGGTCGTGCACCGGCGGCTCGTCCCAGTCGGTGAGCTGGCGGGAGCCGGCGGACGGCTGCTGCCCCCGGCGGTACTTGCCGGACAGCAGACCACCGGCCAGCGGGCTCCACACCAGCACGCCCAGACCCTGGTCGACGGCCGCCGGAAGCAGTTCGTACTCGGCGTCCCGGGCCTGCAGCGAGTAGTAGATCTGCTCGCTGACGAACCGCGGCGCCCGGATCCGGTCGGCGGTGCCGAGCGCCTTGAGCAGTTGCCAGCCGGAGTAATTGGACGCGCCGACGTACCGCACCTTGCCCGAGCGGACCAGGTGGTCCAGCGCCTCCAGAGTCTCCTCCAGCGGAGTTGCGCCGTCCCATTCGTGCACCTGGTACAGGTCTATGTGGTCGGTCCGCAACCGCCGCAGGCTGGCTTCGCAGCCGGTGATGATGTGGTGGCGGGACAGCCCGGCGTCGTTCGGGCCGGCGCCCATCGTCATCCGCACCTTGGTTGCGATCAGCGCGTCGTCCCGGCGGCCGTCGAGCACCTCGCCGACGATCTCCTCGGACCACCCGCCGGAGTAGACGTCAGCGGTGTCGATCAGGTTGACCCCGGCCTCCAGGCACTGGTCGACCTGGCGCCGGGCCTCCGTGACGTCGGTCGATCCGACGCTGGCGAAGTTGCCCTTCCCGCCGAACGTCATGGTGCCCATGGTCAGTACGGAGATCCGAAGGCCGGACCGGCCGAGCGCACGATATTCCATCCGGCCAGCCTAATCCGCGTTCTGTCCGGTCACTCTGATCCGTGGACCCATCACACCCGTACTGCAGTCCAGTGATGCCGATGTTTCCCGATGGATGAGCGCCGCGGGTGACCGCCACCGATGCCAATCTCCGGCATGGGTGATCAATTGACCGAACGGACTAAAGCATCCGGTCCGTTCGATGTACAGGATGGTTCGCGTGTCTGGACGCCATCGTAGAAACCTCGCCATAGGCCGTATCGGGACGGTGGCCGTCGGGCTCGCCGTCCTTTTGGTCCTGACCGGGACCTGGTTCGGGTACCGGCAGATGACCGCGGACAAGTGCACCGGCAAGCTGACCCTCAACGTCGCCGCCGCGACCGAGATCGCACCGGCGGTCAAGCAGGTGGCCGGCCAGTGGGTGAAGGACGGGGCCGAGGTCGGTGGCACCTGCGTGGCCGTCACGGTCAACGCGGTGAGCCCGCCGGTGATGACTGCGGCCATCGCCCGCCAGCACCGGGTGGCCATGGCCGGCCTCGGGCCGGCGCCGACGAGCGTCCAGCCCTTGGACGTCTGGCTGCCGGACTCCTCACTCTGGCTGGTGCGGCTGGAGACCGACGCCACCGGCTTCCAGCCGACCGACGGCCGTTCGGTCGCGCAGAGCCCGGTGGTGCTGGCCATGCCCAGCCTGATCGCGCAGCACATCGGCTGGCCGGCCAAGACACCGGGCTGGAAGGATCTGGTCAGCCAGATGGGCGCGAATCAGCTGGCGGCCGGCGTGGTCGACCCGACCAAGGACGCCACCGGTCTGACCGGTCTGCTGGCGCTCGGTGCCGCCGCCGGTACCGACGAGAACGGCATCAAGGCCAAGGTCGCGGCGCTACGCTCGCTCGTCGCCGACAGCTCCAGCCTGCGGGACGACCTGCTGCAGAAGTTCCCGCACTCGCCGGCTGACATCGGCAGCTCGCTGAGCGCCGCGCCGCTGTCGGAGGCCGACGTCATGGCGTTCAACAAGCAGCAACCGCCGGTCAGCCTGGCCGCGTTGTACGTGCAGCCCGCGCCGGCCCCGCTGGACTACCCGTTCACGGTGATGCCGGAGGTCGGTCTGCAGAAGGCCACCGCGGCCGAGGAACTGCACAAGCTGATGGGCGGCGGCGCCTTCAAGAACGCGCTGGCCGTGGCCGGTCTGCGCGCCCCCGACGGGACGACCGGCGTCGGATTCGCCACGCCCGCGGGAGCGCCTGCCTCGATCGGACCGGTCACCGTCCCCGATGCGCCCACCTTGGCCAAGGTGGCCGGCGGCATCAGCCAGCTGATCGGCAGCTGGGCCGCGCTGGCCCAGCCGGGCCGGGCGCTGACGGTGTTCGACGTGTCCGGCTCGATGCGCGAGAAGGTGCCGACCGCGGGAAACCAGAGCCGGGCGCTGGTCACCCAGGGCGCGGCTCGGCAAGGCTTGGCGCTGTTCGACGACCGCTGGTCGGTCGGAACGTGGATCTTCTCCACCGACATGGTCGGCAAGAGACCGTGGAAGGAACTGGTGCCGATCGTGCCGCTCGCTTCCGAGCGGGGAGGCTCCAGGACACCGTCAGCCAGATCGTCCCGAAGAAGGACGGCAACACGGGCCTGTACGACACCGCGCTGGCGGCGTACAAAGCCGTACAGGACGGCTGGCAGGCCGGCCGGGTGAACTCGGTGATCATCTTCACCGACGGGAAGAACGACAACGAGGGTGGCCTCACCCAGGATCAGCTGGTTCAGCAACTGACCAAGTTGAAGGATCCACGGCGCCCGGTCCGCATGGTCATCATCGGCATCGGCTCGGACGTGGATCCGAAGGAGCTGCAGACCATCGTCAACGCGACCAGCGCCGGCGGCGTCTTCATCGCTCCCGACCCGGCCAAGATCAGCGACATCTTCCTGCAGGCGATGGCGACGCGCTCCGGCGTCTGACCCTCTCCCGGTAAACCTCAGCCCAGGGCTTGTGTTCTCGCCGATCTGGCCGAGGCGGTCGGACCGACTGGCACTTCAAGGTCCTTCCGGGTGCTCGTGTTGAACAGTCGCTGCGCGCTGACCCGGGGGCGGGGAGACCCAGGGCTCGATCGGACGAGGTGACTTCGCTCGGCTGCCGTACGGCCAGGGCTTCCGCTTCGCGCGCCGCTTCCGGCGGACGCCCCGGTCGGCGCCTGGCGTTCGGTGACCGCCCGGGCCCGGCGTGCTCGCGCCGGCCGGAAACAGGGCGATGCCCGGCGGAGGTTCTCCGCCGGGCATCGGGGTCGGTGGGTCAGCGGTAGCCGCCAGGGCGGCGCCGGGTGGTGGTCAAGACGATCAGGCCGATGATCAGCAGGATCGCGCCGACGCCGATGACCATCACCGTGTTCGTGCCGGTCAGGGCGAGGCTGCTCTTGGTGGTAGCGGCCTTGGGCGCCGCGTCGATGGTTCGGGTCGTCGGCGCCGCCTGGGCGTCGGGCTGGGCGTTCTTGTCCAGGGTGGCGCCGTCGTCGGAGACGGTGGTCTTCTGGTCGTCCGAGGTGGCGACGGCCGCGGTCGACTTCTTGGTCTTCGCCGGGGCCGGCTGGTGGTAGGTCGACTGGTCGTCGCCGGACGTGGTCGTCGTCGTGTTCTCGGTCCGCGCCGGCGCCTTGGTCGCGGCGCTGGACTTCGGCTTGACCATCACCGACCTGGTGTCGATGCCGGAGGTCGCGGCCTTCGTCGGGGCCGTGGTCGGAGGCTTGGCGTTGCCGCCGCTGTTGCTGCCGCCTTGCTGGCCGCCGTTGTTGCTCTGCTGGCCACCGTTGTTGCTCTGCTGGCCACCGTTGTTGCTCTGCTGGCCACCGTTGTTGTTGCCGCCCGTCGCTGGAGGCTGGGTCGCCGGGGGCTTGGTGGCCCCGCCACCGTTGCCGGCCCCACCACCGGTGTTCTGGCCGCCGCCACCGCTGTCGCGAACGGTGACCCGGACCGCGTCGATGGCCGGTGTCTGGTTGGCGCGCTCCATCATCGGGATCCGGTGCGAACCGTCACCAGCCCACGCCGCGCACTGCGCGGTACCCGCCTCCGGCAGACCCGGAACATTGATCGTCACCGTATCCGGAGTCTTACCCCCCTTGCTGTCCTCAGTCGCCACGAAGAACGCCGGCACCGGATCCGGAGCAGGCGCCGACGACGTACCGTCCAACATCCGGCACGCGGTATGGAAGTGACCCCGCACGATGCCACCCTCCAACACCGAACTCTCCACGTAATAACCACCCGCCCCCGCCGCCAGGAACCGATCCCGAATCAAATTCCGGGTCGACACCTTCAACGTGAACGGCTGATTCACCCCCACCGACTGCGGCGAGTCCGTGATCAGCAACGACGGATTGTTCGCAGCCGAACCCACCTCACCGAACGCCGTCGACACACACCGGTCACCCTTCTGGAAACCGTCATGCGGCGGAAGCTTGCTGTCCTGGCACGAGTTGGCCAAAATGGTCAGCCCGTTCACTGTCTTGGCGCCCTTCGCCGGGGCGCCGGGGGTCTCGTCAGCGCGGGCGAGCGCGGTGACGCCGGCGATGGCGCCGAACACCACGATGGCGCCGGCCGCGGCAATGATCCGGCGGTCGAGGCGCCGCCGGGAGGCGGCGCGGCGGTTGGTCGACCTACGCATGGGTGGTTACCTCTTCTGTCCTTCTTGCCGGGGTGGCGGGACCACCGCGCGCGCAGCAACAACCGCACGGAAGCCGTCGAGGGAATGTGGAGGGTTCGAATTCCAATCTGCGGTCAGGAGCGATGTCGGCGTTCCGCAGTTTCTTCGATACCCCTCGTCACCAGCGCTTCAGTGGCACCGTCGCTGGCCTCAAGAAAGTAAGTCCACTACGCCGTAAAAGCAATCGGCGGTGGAAAATTTAGCCATTCTTAGGGGCAAATTAAAGAAAAGATATGCGGCCGCCTTCAACCCGGGTACATCAGCCGTTCGGCTGATGTCGGGGGTTCGCGGATCGCCGGAAAAGGTCCACGTCCGGGGGGACGGGCTTCGGAACCACTCGCACCCGATCGCCCGGTTCGGCCCGCGCCGGTTCGTGCGATGAGTTCCGGCTCGTTCGGGAGTACGTACGGGCATGGGAAAACTCATCGTCATGTCATTCATCACCCTCGACGGCATCATCTCCGACCCGGACGGCACGGGCGGGGAACCCCACGGCGGCTGGGCGTTCCGCAACGGCGGCGGCGCCATCACCGAGGACAAGTTCCGGCTCGGCGACCGCATGCAGACCGCCACGCTCCTGCTGGGCCGCAAGACCTGGGAGATGTTCGCGGCCCGCTGGCCGGGCCGGACCTCCGAGTTCGCCGGCCGGATGAACGCCATGCGCAAGCTGGTCGTCACCAAGTCCGGCGTCGACACGTCCCTGTGGGCGAATTCCACGTCGACTGGCGACGACCCGGTCGAGGTGGTGACGCGCGAGCCCGGCGAGTTCGTGATCACCGGCAGTCTCAGCGTGCTGCGGCGGCTGATCGAGGCCGATCTCGTCGACGAGTACCGGCTGCTGACCATTCCGTCGGCGACGCAAGAGGGTGAGCGCCTCTTCACGGCGCTCACCCATCTTCGCTACGTGTCGGCCGAACCGGTCGACACCGGCATCCTCACCGTGCTGACGCGCCCCTGAGCACCGCGTCGACCAGCGCCTCGGGGAAACCGTCCTCGGGCACGTCCGGGTTGAACCGCACCATGTTCTGGGCCATGGACGGGGCCGTGAGCAACAGGATCGTCATCTCGACGTCCAGGTCGGCGCGCAACTCGCCGGTGGCGATTCCGCGCTGCAGGATCGCACGGAACACGTCACGGCGGGGCTTGGTGACGCCGTTGTGCACCGCCTGCATCTCCGGGCTGCGTACCAGTTCCGGGAAGATGCAGGCGGTGGCCCGGCCGTACGCCTTCATGGACCGCAGCCGGTTGGACGTGATCAGCGTGAGCAGGTCGTCCCGGACCGACTCGCCCGCCAGCTCGGGCATCGGTCCTTTCATGGCCGCGATCGCGTCCGTCAGCAGGGCCACCTTGTTGGGCCAGCGGCGGTAGATCGTCGCCTTGCCCACGCCCGCCTTGGCCGCGACCGCGTCCATCGACAGGGCGTCGACGCTCATACCCTCACTGAGCAGCTCGATGACCGCTTGGAGGATGGCCTCGTCGGCCTTGGCGTTCCGGGGCCGGCCCGCACCTTTGCGTTCCGGGCCGGCCTCGGAGTTAACGCTCAGCGTCGTCATGACGTCCATTGTTACTGGCCCGTCACACTTTCGACCAGCTCTACGCCCTGCTCCTCCGCCAGCCCCTCGGCCGCGGTCGGCGCCGGGGCCGCCGCCGGCCGCTTTCCGGGCAGGAAGATCAGTGCGACCAGCGCGCCGAGGACGGCGAAGACCGTCGACCCGACCGACGCCCAGTGCACCGCGGTCATGAAGGCGTCGTTGGCGTGCGAGATCAGCGCCGGACCGGCCGCCCCGGCCCGCTCGGCCACGCCGTACGCCGCGGAGATCGACTCCTTGGCGGCGGGCCGGCACGGTGTCCCCGAGGTTGCTGCGGTAGACCGAGGACAGGATGGCGCCCAGCGCAGCCACGCCGAGCGCGCCGCCGACCTGACGGATGGTGTTGCTGACGGCGGAGCCGACACCGGCCTTCTCCCGCGGCAGCACCGACATGATCGACTCGGTGGCGGACGGCATCACGTTGGCCATGCCGATGCCCATGACCGCGAACAGCACGCCCACCACCCAGATCGGCGTGGTCGGGGTGATCACGATCCAGCCGGCCAGGCCGGCCGCGACCAGGAGCAGACCGACTGTGCTGACCACCTTCGGGCCGAACCGCTTGACCATGGCCGCGCTGCGCGGGGCGAAGATCATTTGAGCGACGGCGAACGGGACGAACAGCGCACCGGAGGCCAGCGGACCGAAGCCGCGGACCAGCTGCAGATAGAAGGCGCTGAAGAACAGGGCGCCCATGGAGGCGAAGAAGACCAGGCCGATCAGGCTGACCGAGGCGGAGAACTGCCGGTTGGCGAACAGCTTGACGTCCAGCGACGGAAACTGCAGGCGCCGCTCGTACTGGATGAACCCGGTCATGACCAGGACCGCGGCGACCAGCGTGCCCCACGATCCGATCGCGCCGAAGCCGTCCTCGCCGCCCTTGATGACGCCGTACGTCAAAAGGGTCAGGCCGACGATGGAGAGCAGGACACCGACGATGTCGATCCGGCCGGGCCGCGGGTCGCGCGACTCGGGCACCAGCGTCAGCACCAGGGCCACGCCGGCAACCACGATCGGCACGTTGATCAGGAAGACCGAGCCCCACCAGAAGTGCTCGAGCAGCAGCCCGCCGACGACCGGCCCGATGGCGACGCCGAGGCCGACCGCACCGGCCCAGACGCCGATGGCGCGGCCGCGTTCGTGCGGCTCGAAGACGTTCGCGATGATCGACAGCGTCGCCGGCATGACCGCGGCGGCACCCAGGCCCATCAGTGCACGGGCGGCGATGAGCTGGTCGGCCGTTCCGGCGTAGGCGGACAACAGCGAGGCCACGCCGAACAACACCAGACCGACGGTCAGGGTGATCCGGCGGCCGAGCCGGTCGGCCAGGATGCCGGCGGTGAACAGCAGACCGGCGAAGACCAGGGTGTACGAGTTGATGGCCCATTCCAGGTCGCTCTGGCTCGCGCCCAACCCCTTCTGCGGGTCGGCGATGGTGCGCAGGGCGACGTTGAGGACCGTGTTGTCGAGAACGACGACGAGCAGGCTGATGACCAGGACCGCGAGAATGGCCCAGCGCCGGGGATGCCCGGTGTTCGTGGCGGCAGGTGCGTCCATGTGGTGCTCCCCGAAGACTTTACGATACGGAACAGTTCCGTATCCGAAGACGACCATAGCCGGTCGCGGCAAATACGGAACGGTCTCGTATCGTAATGTGCTGGGCGTCACATCACCGGCCGGACACCAACTTCCACAGGCCCTCGGCAACCATGCCGGCCCAATTGACCACGCCGTCACCGAGGATGATCGTCTCGCCCAGCAGGGCGGTGCTCCGGTCCATCACCAGCTGGGCATGGGCGAAGTCCTCGGCGTCGGCGCGCAACGGCCAGACCCGTTCCGCCTGCTGCCAGGCCCTCGCCCGGGTGCCGAGCACCAGCAGGTCTTGGCTCCAGTCGTCCAGCTTTCCGCAGAGCGTGTCCAGATCGAGCTGCCACGGGGTGGAGTAGCGCCGGCGCAGCCCCGGGATCTCCGCGTAGAAGATCTTGTTGATCAGCCGGTAATCCGGGTGGATCTGGTCGCCCGGGCCGGTGTCGAGCTGCCCCCAGGTGGCGACCAGCGCCATCGCCAGGTCGAAATTGATGTGCGCGTTGACCCCGAGCATGGCCGCGGCCAGCCGGGAGACGCGCTCGTCGGCGCCGCGTCGGAACAGCACCTCCCACGCGTCGGGGGTCATCGTGTCCTCGTCGTCACCCCAGAGCTTGAGCGCGACGAAGTACCGCTTGGCGAACTCGACGTCGAGCCGCTCCAGGAACTCGGGGTCGGTCACCGCCGGTCCGTGCAGCGCCGAGGCGATCCGGTCGGTGATCGTGTAGTACAGCGAGTTGAAGGCGGCCACCCGGTGCTGCTTCGGGCTCGGCGGCAACCCGTCCAGCACGGACTGGGCCGAGATCAGCCGCGACAGCACGCCGGCGATGTCGACCGGCGGCACAGCAACGATCCGGGACATGGCGTCCTGGGCCGGTGCCCAACCGCGGGGGACCTCGGTCACGTGAGGTGACGGAACGGCGATACGTTCCACGCGCAGCAGTTCAGCGCTGTCCCGCACCTGGCTGCGCTCGAACGTCACCGTCATGTCGGCCTCCTGGCTCCACGGCTCGCGTGTGACGGTTCAGGATGGTCAACGCGAGAGCAGCTCACCAGTCTGGCGACGCCTTACCGACAGTGCCGATCGATGGGGGCGGACGTGATGGGGCGGACGTCATGCCACCGCGGGTTCGCCGATCGCCGTGGCCGCGATCGGCGGCACCTTCTCCTGCGGAAGCGGGGCCGCCCCGGCGCCGGCGATCGGCTTCGGCCGGCGCGGTTGCACCCGGCCGCCGCTGCCGCCGCGTCCGGGGTAGATCAGCAGCCCGTTGACCGGGTCGGGCACCGCGTCGAGCGCGGCCCGGACCGCGGACAGGTCCCGGAAGGCCTGCCAGCGTTCGTCGCTCGCGAACGCGATTTCGAGCAGCACGCCCCAGGTGTGCGTCTGCCAGTTCCAGTCGTACGCCCCGTTGGTGATCGCAGCCTCGGTCAAGGCGCCACCGTGCGCGTCCTGCCAGCTGCGTGCGGGGCCGCCCGGCCCGTCCAGGACCTCGATCGACCACCAGTACAGCTCCATGGAACGAGAGTAGACCTCACTTCCACTCCTCAATACCGGTCGAAGGGATCCAATACCGAGTGATCGTCGACGGTGGACGGCACGGGCTCCTCGCGGCCGTCGGCGATGCCGCGCACGGCCCGGCGCACGATCTCTCCCGACCGGGTCTGGGCGGGCCGGCCACCACGTCCACCTCGCGCAGCGCCGTCACCCGGTCCGCTCTGCTCGCGGACCATCGCGCGCTGTTGCGGCGGCGGGCGGTGCACGTATCGTGAGAGGCACAGGCGCCGCTAGCTCAATGGCAGAGCTACAGACTCTTAATCTGCAGGTTCGGGGTTCGACTCCCCGGCGGCGTACCAGAAGTCCAGGCCACCACGCGGGCCGGACCGTCCAGGACCGGACATGGGCGTGCCGCAGCCAGGTACAGCCGTAGCAGTCGACGACTGCTCGGGATGTATGGCGTGAGTCGAAGGACGCCGTACCGGCCATGTGCCGCGCATTGAGACTGAACGATGGCGGCCGCGTTTGCCGGGCCCGGGAGTCGCCCCGGAACGTCACAGGCGCAGTGCTTGACACCATCGTCTTGGGAGATAGTCTATTTACCTATGACAGTAGGTAAAGGAAGCAACGGTCCGATCGAGTTTCGCCTCGATCATGCCTCCGGCGTTCCTACCTACCTCCAGTTGGTGCGCCAGGTGGAGGATGCGCTGCGGCTCGGCCGACTCATCCCCGGCGATCAGCTTCCGACGGTCAAGGACGTGGTTTCCGCGCTGGCGATCAACCCCAACACCGTATTGAAGGCGTACAAGGAGTTGGAGCACAAGAAGATCGCCTCCGGCCGGCGCGGACTGGGCACATTCATCGAGTCGACTCCCCACCCACCGCGGCCGAAGGATATGCGGTCACTGGGCGAACGTCTCGATCGATGGCTTGCCGACGCGCTTGTGGCCGGACTGGACCCGGACGACATCAGTGCCCTGTTCAACCGAGCTCTCCACGAGGCGATGCGCCGCGGGTCGGAGGCCCCTCGGTGAACATCATCGAAACCTATGAACTGGGCAAGCGGTACGGCCGCACGTGGGCGCTGCGAAATCTCGGCATCGCGATTCCGGAAGGCCGGGTCACCGCGCTGGTGGGACCCAACGGTGCCGGCAAAACGACGCTGCTGCACGTCGCGGTGGGTCTGACCACGCCCACAACGGGCACGATCACCGTTATGGGAGGCCGGCCGGCCGGCGTTACGGAGGCGCTCGCCGACATTGCCTTCATGGCCCAGAAGGCACCGCTCTACCCGAACCTCAGCGTCGCAGACACGATCCGCTTCGCGGCGAGCATGAACGATCGATTCGACTCCGCCCTGGCCCGCCGCCGCATCGCCGACCTCGGCATTCCCCTGAAGCTACGCGTCGGAAAGCTGTCCGGTGGTCAGCACACGCAAGTGGCGCTCGCCGTCACTCTCGCCCGTAAACCCAGATTGCTCATACTCGACGAGCCCGTCGCGAGCCTTGATCCGCTCGCACGTCATGACGTCATGGCGACGCTGATGTCAGTCGTCGCCGACGAAGGTCTATCGGTCGTGTTGTCATCGCATGTGGTCGCCGAACTCGAGCGGGTCTGCGACTACCTCGTCATTCTCGCCGCCGGAGGCGTACAGGTTGCGGGCGCTGTCGACGATCTCGTGACCGAACATCACGTGCTCACCGGCACGCCCGCCGCGGCGGAAGCGCTCGCTCGCGGCCACGCCGTCACTCGCCGGTGGCAGACCGATCGGCAGGCGACTCTGCTGGTGCGCGGAGCGCTGCCCGATTACCTACCGCCGGGTATGACCGTCACCTCCACCAATATGGAAGAACTCGTTCTGGCCTACCTCCGCGATCCGCGGCTCACTGCGTTTCCCGGTCCGCTCGGCCCGACTGAACGGATCAGCGCATGACCACCGTGACCGTGCCGACGACACTGCGTTGGAAACGTGCGCGTGGCCTTGGTTGGATGACGTGGCGACGGCAACGCACCGCCTACGTCGCGACTACGGTCGTGCTGGGCGCACTCGCCGTTGTCCTGATCGTCAACGGCATCGCGATGCACCGCGACTACCGCCACCTCGGCTTGTTGGCCTGCGGCGCGCTCGACGGGACCCGCTGCCAGGTGCCGCTCGACTTGTTCGAACAGAACTACGGCGGCTGGGCCCAGTTCGTTCCCCGCTTCGTCACGTTCCTTCCCGGCTTGATCGCTGCGTTCGTCGGCGCACCGCTGGTTGCCCGTGAGGTCGAATCCGGCACGTACCGATTCGCGTGGACCCAAAGCCGCAGCCGCGGTAGCTGGCTCGCCTCCACGGTCCTGCTGACGGTCGTTCCCATCACGATTGCGGCGGCCGCCTTCTCGCTCCTCTTCGCCTGGTGGTTCCGACCGTTCGAACCGTTGATAGGTCGGATGTCAAGCGGACAGGCGTATGAGGTCAGCGGAACGGTGTTCGCCGGGCGCACTGCGTTCGGGCTGGTACTCGGCCTTCTCGTCGGCGCGCTTCTGCGCCGCGTCGTCGCCGCGATGGCCGTTACCCTCGCCGTCTGGGTGGCGACAACATGGGCGGGGATCGTCTATCTCCGGCCCGCGATCGAAAAGCCCTTGGACCTGCCGGCCAAGTCCTCGTTGATCACTCGCGGTGGCTGGACCGTCAACGAGTACTTTCTCGGCCCCAACGGCGTTCACGTCGCGAACAAGGGCGACGCGTTCAGCAAGCTGTACACGTCGGCCCAACACGACGGCGTCAACGACAGTCAGACGTTCATTGTCTGGCTGACCCGACGTGGTTACGTCCACCACGTGATCTATCAGCCCGAGTCCAGATTCTGGCACTTCCAATTGATTGAGTCGGCCGGTTACCTCGCCCTGACGCTTGGCCTGGCCGCAGTGCTGTTCTGGTGGGTTCGCAACCGCATCGACTGATCGGCACAGGGGTGTGGCCAGGTCCCCGTTCGCAGGAATAGCTTCGGCGACGGCCCCCAGCTGCGCCTGCTGAAGAGCACCTGACGGCGGTCAGTCCCCCTTGGCCCGGCGCAGGGCCTGCAGCCGGTGCTGGGCGCGCTGGACCGCCGCCCGTGACCGGTCGAGGAACGCGTCGCTGCGGTCGATCCGGGCGATCTCGCGGGCGAAGGCGTCTTCGATCCGCTCGATCGGATCCGCCGGATCGACGGCGTCACCGGCGTCGCGCTGGTCCAGCAGGTGCTCCCGGGCAGCGGCGGTGGCCTCCCGGGCGTTCGCCACGATCTCGCGCTCGTTGGCCTGCTGCTCCCGCCGTTCGGCGGCGGCCTCCCGTTCGGCGAGGCCATGTTCGCGTACGTCCAGTTCGGTCCGCCGGAACTCGAGGTCGGAATCCAGTACGGTCAACCGCTCCTGACGCGCGTCCAGCAGCCGATCCCGCGCGTCCAGCGCCCACTGACGGTCGTCCAGGGCGTGGTCGCGAGCGTTCCGGGGGTCATCGGGAAGCACGCCTCGATCGTAAGTCAGTGGCCGCCCACCTCGACCAGCAGGACGCCGACGGCGATCAGCGCGATCCCGGCCGTCATGGTCCTGGTCAGCGGCTCCTTGAAGATGATCCGGGCCAGGACGGCGGCCAGGGCGATACCGGTCGCCGACCAGACGCCGTATGCGACGCCGACCGGTATCCCCTGCCGCAACGCGACGCTGAACAAGGCGAAACTGGCGAGATAACCGCCGATCACCGCCGGCGCCCAGGCCTTCTTGCGGAGCCCATCGGAAGCGCGGAAGGCCATCGTGGCGCTGACCTCGATGACGATCGCCCCGATCAGGGCGAGCCAGCTCATCGACGGCGGCCGGCCTGAAGCGAGCCGAACTGGACCAGCAGCACACCGGCGACGATCACCGCGATACCCAGGCCCATCACCCACGTCAGCCGTTCGCCGAACAGCGGCACGGCCAGCAGCGCGGTCAGGATCACCCCGGTCGCCGCCCAGATGCCGTACGCGACGCCGACCGACATCCCCGCCCGCAGGAGCAGGGACATGAAGCTGAGGGACAGCGCGTATCCGATCACCACCAGGACGAGCCACGCCGGATGACCGTTGGCGGCGCGCAGCGCCAGCGTCGCGCTGACCTCCCAGCCGATGGCCAGACCCAGGTAGAGCCACTTCCTCATGCGCCGCAGCCTGCCACGCCCACGCCCACGGCCCGCGCCAGGCGCCGGACGGCCTCCTCCATGAGGTCAGGCGGGGCGGTGGCGTACGTCAGGCGCAGGTGCGGCGCCGGGGGTTCGGCGGCGTACCAGGGACGACCGGCGAAGACGATGACGCCTTCAGCCATGGCGGCCGCCGTCAGCGCGACGTCGTCGGTGTGACCGGGCAGCCGGACCCACAGGTGCAGTCCGCCGCGCGGGACCGCCGCCGGCACCATCTCGGGTAGGTGCCGGCGCAACGCGGTCAGCAGCGCCTCCCGCCGGATTCGGAGGGCGGCGCGCAGGGCTCGGCGATGCCGGTCCCAGGCCGGGGTCGTGACGAATTCCAGCGCGGCCTGCTGCAGTGGCCCGGCGACGAAGAAGTCGTCGAGCAGCCGGGCCGAGCGCAGCCGGGCGCCGACCGGGCCGCGCGCGCCGATGGCCGCGATCCGGAGCCCGGGCGCGGCGGATTTGGTCAGCGAGCGCAGGTAGATCACGTGGCCGTCGGGGTCCTCCGCGGCCAGCGGCGGCGGGGCGGCGCCGTCGATGGCGAGGTCCCGGGCGTAATCGTCCTCGATCAGGAACGCACCGGCGTCCCGTACGGCCGCGGTGACCTCGGTCCGGCGGTCGGTGGCCAGCGTCGCCCCGGTCGGATTGGCGTACAGCGGCTGGCAGTAGAAGAGCCGGGCGCCGGTGCGGGCGAACGCGGCGGCGAGCTGATCCGGGCGTACGCCGTCGTGGTCGGCGGGAACCGGCACCACCCGCAGCCCGGAGGCCCGCGCCGCGGCCAAGGCCCCCAGGTACGTCGGGGACTCCACCAGCAGGGTGTCGCCCGGACCGGCGAGGGCGCGCAGCGCCGACGACAGCGCCGCCTGCCCGCCCGGGCAGATGACCATGTCGTCGGCGTGCAGACCGGTGCCGGCCTCCCGGGCGAACCACGCCCGCAGGTCGGCCCGCCCCTCCGCCGGTCCGCGCGACCAGGTCGCGGGCTGACGGGCGGCACGGGCCAGCGCGGCCCCGAGCGCCCCCGCCGGCTGCAGGTCGGCGTCCAGGTACCCGCCCGACAACGGGATCGCCCCGGGCGGCGGCAATGCCAGCAAGGCCCGCATGTCGTCCTCCCCCGGACGGCCGGCGCCGAGCGCCACGGTCTGCCACGACACGTCGGGCGCACGCTGCTCGGGCGGCTGGGCGGCGACGAAGGTGCCCTGTCCGGGGCGGGTCTCGACCAGTCCCCGGGCCACCAGCTGCCGCACTGCCTCGGCGACGGTGACCGGCGACGCCTGGTGCCGGGCCGTCAGCTCGCGGACCGAGGGCAACCGTGCGCCGGGGTCGGCGACGGCCACCAGCGCGCACAGGTGTTGGATAACGCGACCCACTGCGCTACCGTCATTCATGAGTGACAAGAGTAGCGCTACTGTCATCCCGGCGGTACCGGATCGCACGACTGGACTGACCCTCGGGGCACTCGGCGTGCTGGCTTTCAGCCTCTCGTTGCCGATGACGCGACTCGCCGTGCATCAGCTCGATCCGTGGTTCGTGGCGTTCGGCCGGGCCGCCGGGGCGGCGCTGCTCGCGTGGGCGTACCTCGGCTTCAGCGACGCGCCGCGGCCATCCCGGAGGCAAGGGCGGCGGCTTCTGATCGTGGCCGTTGGCGTCGTCGTCGGCTTCCCGTTGTTCACCTCGCTGGCGCTGGTTACGGAAACCTCGGCGCACGGCGCGGTCGTCGTCACGGTGTTGCCCGCGATGACCGCCGTGTTCGCGGTGCTCCGCGCGGAGGAGCGGCCACCCGCGCTCTTCTGGGTCGCCGGTGCCGGCGGCCTGCTGGCGGTCCTCGCCTTCCTGATCGTCAGCGGCTCGGTGCGCGGCGCACTGTCCCCGGCCGACCTCTTCCTTCTTGCGGCGATCGTCCTGTGCGGACTGGGCTACGCCGAGGGCGGCGCCCTCGCGCGGGAACTGGGCGGCGCCCGGACGATCTGCTGGGCGCTGTTGGTGTCGGTGCCGATCACCCTGCCGGTCACGCTGGCCGCGGCGGCGATCCATCCGCCGCACGCCGGGGCGGCCACCTGGTCGGCGTTCGGTTACCTCACCGCGATCTCCATGTTCCTCGGCTTCTTCGCCTGGTACGCCGGCCTCGCGCGCGGCGGCATCGCCCAGGTCGGCCAGATCCAGCTCGCGCAGCCCGTCCTCACCCTGCTCTGGTCGGCGCTGCTGCTCGGCGAAACCGTCACCCCGGCGTCCATCGGGGCGGCGCTGATCGTGCTGGCCTGCGTCGCGGGAATCCAGCGCACCCGCCGCGCATAATCCATCTGTGGGACTGACGACCGCGTTCACGCGGATGTTCGGGGTGCGGCACCCGATCGCGCTGGCGCCGATGGGCGGCTCGGCCGGCGGGGCGCTGGCGGCGGCCGTGTCGCGTGGCGGCGGTCTGGGGCTGCTCGGGTCCGGCGACGGGGATCCGGCGTGGCTCGCCCGGCAGCTACCGATCGCCGCCGGATCCGCGATGCCGTGGGGCATCGGCTTTCTCACGTGGGCGATCGATAAGGCGGTGCTCGAGCGGGCGCTGGACCACCGGCCGCACGCGGTGATGCTGTCCTTCGGAGACCCTTCGCCGTACGCCGATATCGTGCACCGCGCCGGCGTCCCGTTGATCCTGCAGGTGACCGACCTGGACGAGGCTCGGCGGGCGGTCGATCTGGGCGCGGACGTCATCGTCGCCCAGGGCACCGAGAGCGGCGGCCACGGGGCGCGCCGGGGACGGTCCACGCTGCCGTTCGTCCCGGTGGTCGTGGATCTGGCCGCGCCGGCCCCGGTGCTGGCCGCCGGCGGCATCGCGGACGGCCGTGGCGTCGCCGCCGCGCTCGCGCTCGGGGCCGCGGGCGCCGTGGTCGGCACACGGTTCCAGGCGACCGCGGAGGCGCTGGCCGATCCGTCGATCGTGGACGCGATCGTCGCCGGAGCCGGCGGGGAGACGTCGCGCGGCCGGATCGAGGACATCGCCCGGGGGTCGCGGTGGCCGGCCCGGTACAGCGCCCGCACGCTGGACAACGCCTTCGTCGATCGGTGGCGCACCCGGGAGGCCGAGCTCGCGAACGACCCGGCGGCGGCCCGGCAGGAGTACCGGGCCGCGATCGCGCGCGGCGATCTGCTGCCGCTGCCGGTGTGGGCCGGCGAGGGCCTCGACCTCATCCACGACCGCCCGCCGGCCGCCGAGCTCGTCGAAACGCTGGCCGCGCAGGCCGAGGCCGCGGTGGCCCACGCCGCGGACACGTTGACCGGGTGACCGCGGAACCGCGTCACGTCCTCGGTACTCGCACCGGGTCGACGTGCCAGATCGTCCGGGCGTAGTCGCGGACCGTACGGTCGGACGAGAAGAAACCGCTGCCGGCCGTGTTGCGGATCGACATCGCCGTCCAGCGATCGCGGTCGAGCCACGCTTCATCGACGCGTTCCTGGGCCTGGAGGTACGACCGGTAGTCGGCCAGCACGAGATATTCGTCCCGGCCCAGCAGTGAATCGACCACCGACTGGAACGCGCTCCGGTCACCGCCGGCGAAGTCGCCGCCGGCGATCGCGTCGACGGCCGCGCGCAGTTCGACGTCGCCCTGATACCAGTCGTACGGCCGGTAGTCACCGTTCCGCAGCGCCACCGCCTCGTCGGTGGCCAGTCCGAAGAGGACGAAGTTGTCGGCCCCGACCCGATCTCGGATCTCGATGTTGGCGCCGTCGAGTGTGCCGATGGTGACCGCCCCGTTGAGCGCCAGCTTCATGTTGCCGGTGCCGGACGCCTCCTTGCCGGCCAGCGAGATCTGCTCCGACAAGTCGGCGGCCGGGATGATCAGCTCGGCCTGGGTGACGTTGTAGTTGGCCGGGAACAGCACCCTCAGGTACGACGCGGCCGCCGGATCCGTGTTGACCACGGACGCGACCGCGTTGATCAGCCGGATGATGTCCTTCGCGGCCCAGTACCCCGGGGCCGCCTTGCCGCTGAAGACCACGGTCCGCGGCGGCGGCGTCGCACCGGCCTTGATCCGGTGGTATTGCGTGATCACGTGCAGCAGCTTGAGCAGTTGCCGCTTGTACTCGTGGAACCGCTTGATGATGACGTCGGTGAGGGCATCCGGGTCGACGCCCAGCGGCGCCTTGGCCGCCCGCTTGATCTGCCGCCAGCGCTCGCGGAACGCGGCGTCGCCGGCCAGCGGCACCAGGCCGGCCAGCCGGTCCAGGTCGGTCAGCCACTCCTCGCCGCCGAGTCCCTCCGTGATCAGGTCGGCGAGCGCCGGGTGGGCGATCTTCAGGAACCGTCGCGGGGTGACGCCGTTGGTGACGTTGCGGAACTTCTCCGGCCACATCTCGGCGAAGTCGTGCAGCGTCGTCTCGGCCAGCAACTTCGAGTGAAGTTCGGCCACGCCGTTGACGGCGTGCGAGCCCACCACGGCCAGGTTCGCCATCCGCACCCGGCGCTCCGGTCCCTCCTGGATCAGCGACATCCGCCGCACCCGGTCGGCGTCGCCGGGGAACTTGGCTTCCACCTCACGCAGGAAGTACAGGTTGATCGTGTAGACGATCTCCATGTGGCGGGGCAGCAGCCGCTGGAACAGTTCCACCGGCCACGTCTCGAGCGCCTCGGGCAGCAGCGTGTGGCAGGTGTACCCGAACGTCCGGCGGGTGATGTCCCACGCCGGGTACCAGCCCAGCTCGTACTCGTCGACCAGCAGCCGCATCAGCTCGGCGATGGCCAGCACCGGATGGGTGTCGTTGAGCTGGATCGCGGTCTTCGCCGCGAAGTCGGTCCAGCCGTCGTTGCGGAACCGGTAACGCCGGATGATGTCCCGCAGCGAGCACGACACCAGGAAGTACTGCTGCTTGAGCCGCAGCTCCCGGCCGAGTTCGGTGCTGTCGTCGGGGTAGAGCACCTTGCTGATGTTCTCCGACCGGACGACCTCGGCCACCGCCTCGGCGTACTCGCCGCGCCCGAATCGGGTCAGGTCGAACGACTCGCGGGTGGCCCGGGCCCGCCACAGCCGGACGATGTTGACCGTGTCCGTGCCGTACCCGGGAACCAGCATGTGGCTGGGTTCGCCGAGCACCGTCTCGTCCGGTTCCCACTGCCGCCGATGCGGGTCGTTGGCCACCGCCGAGGTCTTGCCGTAGAACCCGACCACCTCGTTGTCGTCCGGGGCCGGGAACTCCCACGGGTTGCCCTGGAACGCCCAGTCGTCCGGGTGCTCGACCTGCGCGCCGCCGGCGTCGAAGGCCTGCTTGAAGATTCCCAGGTCGTAGCGGATGCCGTAGCCGACTGCGGGCAGGTCGAGGGTGGCCAGCGAGTCCATGATGCAGGCGGCCAGCCGGCCCAGGCCACCGTTGCCGAGGCCGGGCTCGACGTCCTCGGCGGCGACCGCGTCGAAGTCGTCCACCGCCGTCCGAGCCACTGCACCGGTGCCGGTGTAGAGCAGATTCTGCGGAAGCTGCCGGCCGAACAGGTACTCGGCCGAGAGGTAGTACACCCAGCGCGGGTTGGCGTCGAAGTGGGCGTCGGTGGTCCGGGCCCGCCGCTCGGCCAGGCGGTCGCGCACGGTCAGGGCCAGCGCGTCGTACATGTCCTCGCGGCTGGCCGAGTTGAGGGTGGTGCCCCGCTCGTAGTAGAGGTTGCTCAGCAGGTCGCGCCGGAACTCCTCGGGAGTGCGACCGAGCGCACGCAGCACAGGTTCCATGCGTTGATCTTCTCGCGACCGCTGCCCCCCGCGCCAGGTAAACGGCGGTCTACTGGCCGACGATCCACCGGTGCGGCGCGACCAGTTTGGCCGCCTTCGCCGGGCCCCACGACCCTGGCCTGTAGGTGAGCAGGCGCGGCGGGTGGTCCAGGATCGGCGTGACCGCCTTCCAGGCCGCGGACAGCCCGTCGGGCCGGGTGAACAGAGAACGGTCCCCGAGCAGCACATCATGAATCAGCCGTACGTACGGCGGGAGCGGTTCGGCCTCGGGCAGCGTGCCCAGCGGAAGCGACACCGACGCACGGTCCACCCGCACGTCGACGCCCGGCGTCTTGGCCAGCAGCGACAGGTCGATCTCGCCGTCCCCGGAGAGCGAGAAGGTCAGCACGTTGGCCTGCGTGGGCAGCTTCGCCAGCGGCGCCTCCGGGGTCCGCAACACCACGCTGACCTTCTGCTCCCCGGCCGCCAGCCGCTTACCGGTCCGCAGGTAGAACGGCACGCCCCGCCAGCGCGGGTTGTCGATCCACAGCTTCGCGGCCACGTACGTGTCGGTCCGCGACCGCGCCTTGACCCCGGGGATGTCGCGGTAGCCGTCGAACTGGCCCAGCACCACCTCGGCCGGGTCCAGCGGCCGGAACGCGCGGATCACCTTCTCCCGCGCCGCCTGCAGGTCGTCCGCGCCCAGGCTGGCCGGCGGTTCCATGGCGACCTCGGCCGCCACCTGGAACAGGTGGGTCACCAGCATGTCGAGGACGGCGCCGGTGGCGTCGTAGAACTCGGCCCGATCGGCCACGTCCAGCGTCTCCGGCACGTCGATCTGCACGCTCTCGATGTGCTTGTTGTTCCACATCGCGCCGAACAGCTCGTTGGCGAACCGCAGCACGTGCAGGTCCTGCGTCGCCTCCTTGCCCAGGAAGTGGTCGATCCGATAGATCTGCGTCTCGTCGAACACGCTGTGCACGGCGCGGTTGAGCTTGCGGAACCCCTCGGGTGAGGTGCCGAACGGCTTCTCGTACACGGTCCGGGCGCCCTTGGCCAGACCGTGCTCGCCGAGCGCCCGGGTGAGCTCGGGAAAGGCCACCGGCGGCACGGCCAGGTAGTGCACCAGTTGGGCGTTGCGGCCGACCTCGGTGCGCGCGTCGCCGATCACGTCGAGCAGGCTGCCCGGGTCGGTGGTGTTGAACCCGCCGCCGGCGAACCGCAGCCGTTCGGCGAACGGGCGCCACGCCCCCGGCTCCGGCTTGGGCCCGAACTCGTTCAGCGCGTCCCGGACGCGCCCCTGGAAGTCCTCGTGCGAGACGTCGCCGCGGCCGTTGCCGACCAGTATCCACTGCTTCGGGAGCAGGCCCTCGGCCGCCAGCGTGTAGAACGCCGGCAGCACCATCCGCTTGGCCAGATCGCCGGTCGCGCCGAACAGCACGAAAACGGTGGGGCCGGGGTCGGTCGTCATGCCCCCACTGTGCCCGGTCGGACGCCCGGGAAACAGGGAATCACAGGAGACTCCGCGCCGCGAACCCGGAGGCGAGCGGCACGCTGTCCGCCGCGAAGCCGTTCCCGGTGCCGCGGTAGAGCCGGAGCATGCCGTCGGCGGTGGTGATCGCGGCCACGTCCGGGTATCCGTCGCGGTCGAAGTCGCCCACGCCGATCAGGTCGCGGCGGTCGCCCCAGCCGGCTTGCAGGTCGCCGGCGGTGAATCCCCTGGACCGGCCGCTGTACAGCTTGAGAACCCCGCCGGCCGTACGGGCGACCAGGTCCGGTTTGCCGTTGCGGTCGAAGTCGCCGACGCCGGCCAGCTCGCTCATCGCGTTCCAGCCGCCACCCAACCGGACGCCCGTCGCGAACGAGATGGTGGACCGTCCCGGGTAGAGGTACAGCACGCCGCTGGAGTTGACGGCCAGCAGATCGGGCACGCCGTCGCCGGTGAAGTCACCGATCGGGGTCATTTCCTTCATGTGGTTCCAGCCGCTGCCGACCTTCTTCCGGGCGCCGAACCCGCTGCCGGTGCCCGGGTAGAACCACAGGAAACCGGTGGAGGTCTGGCGAGCCAGGATGTCGTCCCGGCCGTCGCGGTTCATGTCCCCGATCCGGATGATCGTGTTCATCGCACTCCACCCGCTGCCGACGGTGCGTACCGGATCCACCGTGGAGGCCTGGCCCGCGTACAGGTTGAGCTGCCCGTTGGAGTTGTTGCGGGCCAGCACGTCGGCGTAACCGTTGCCGGTGAAGTCGCCCATCGTGGTGGCCGACAACGGCGACATGTCGAGGTAGTCGCTGTCGATGGTGATGGTGATGCCGCCCCAGGTTTCCGGGTGGTCGCCGACGTACTGCTTCATCCGGCGCCGGTTGGGCCAGTAGGCCGGGTCCAGGCCGTTGTTCACGTCGGACGTGTTGTTCCAGTCCGCGTAGTCGATGTAGTCGGGCCGCGCGTATCCGGGCTTGCGGTAGGCGGCGAGCTGGTCGGCGATGCCGGAGCTGATGCTGCTGTAGAACCCGGAGGCGTACCCGTTGTCGTGCAGGGCGGTCGTCCAGCCCTGCATGAAGGCCAGCACTCCGGCGGCGCAGCCGGCGTTGGTGTTGTCGTACGCCTCCATGTCGAAGATGATCACACTGTTCCTGGCCAGGCCGAGCCGCGCCGCCTGGGTGGCGGCGTCGGCCGCGTTGTCCCGGCCCTGCTGGCCGGCGTGGGAGTTGGTGATCTTCCGGGCCGTGCCCGAGGTGGTGCAGGACGCCTGGTAGCCGACGTAGAGCGGGAACAGGTGCCAGCCCTTGCCCTGCTGGTGATCGACCCACTTCGCGGTCAGGTTCGCCTGGGTACAGCCCCGGTTGGCCCCGCCGATGTAGACGCCGGCGGCGCGGTACGGCGAGGAGGCGCGCCAGGTGTCCATGTCCGAACTGGCCGGCGCCGTGCAGGCGTCGAAGCCGAGACCGGAGTACGCCCCGGGCTGGACGGTGGCCGCGTCGGCCGCCTCCACGGTGTACCAGATGGCGATGCCGGCGACCAGAGCGACCACGGTGGCGGCGGCGACGGCGAGGGATTGCGAACGACGCGGGGCGCGGCGATGGGCGCCCTGGAGGACATTCATGACTGCCTTTTCTGCGGGGGACGACCGAGGAAAGCAGCCCTCCGCCGGATGGGAAAGGTCCGATCAGATGAAATTGTGTGCCGTTCCGGAGGTGATCATTCGTCGGTCACGGTTCGTGATCGCACGCCTCCGGCTGCGCTGTCGGCGAACAGGGCAGCCTCTCCCCCGGTTGGTGGCTACGGTCGGATGATGACCGTGAACAGCCGCTACATCATCCCGTCGTTCGTCGAGCGCACGTCGTACGGAACGCGGTCGTCCGACCCGTACAGCAAGATGTTCGAGGACCGCATCATCTTCCTCGGCGTTCAGGTCGACGACCAGTCCGCCAACGACGTGATGGCGCAGCTGCTCACGCTCGAGGGCACCGACCCCGACCGGGACATCACCATGTACATCAACTCCCCCGGTGGTTCGTACACGGCGATGACGGCCATCTACGACACCATGCAGTACGTCCGTCCGGACATCTCCACGGTCTGCCTCGGTCAGGCGGCCTCGGCGGCGGCGCTGCTGCTGGCCGGCGGCACGCCCGGCAAGCGGCTGGCCCTGCCGAACTCGCGGATCCTGATCCACCAGCCGGCGCTGCAGGGCACCCAGGGCCAGGGCAGCGACCTCGAGATCCAGGCCCGGGAGATCATGCGGATGCGGACCCAGATGGAGGAGCTGCTGGCCCAGCACTCCGGCCGGCCGCTCGAGCAGGTCACCCGCGACATCGACCGCGACAAGATCATGACGGCCGTGGAGGCCAAGGAGTACGGCATCGTCGATGTCGTGCTGGACAGCCGCAAGGCGAGCCGTCTGCTGGCCGGCGCGGCCAGCTGACGGTGGGGCGTCCCCGGCTTCCCCGGCGAGTCGCCCGGGTGAACCGCACCCCCGGGGACGGCCGGTCCTACCGCTGACCGCGAACCGCCCACGCCCGCGCGCGCAGGTCGATCGGGCCGCTGGGCAGGCGCGACCGCAGTTCCGCACGGATCCGCGACCGGCGAGTGTCATCCAGCGTGGCCAGGTAGGCCGGAGCGGTGCCTTGGCCTCCGAGGAACGGGCGCCAGAAGTCGTCGAAGTCCGTGAAATCCGTGCGGATCTCGATTGCCTCGGTGCGGACGTCGCGCAGGCCGGCCGTGGTCCAGGCAGCGCGCAGGGCGTCCGGGTGGCAGATCGGGAAACGCACGGCCTCGTCCTTGTCCGCCACCGCCGGGTCGACCGTGGCGGCGGCGTCCCAGAACAGCCGCATCATCTCCATGCCGCCGGCGTAGTCCCAGACGTACGCGGCCACCAGCGCCCCCGGGGCGGCGACCCGGGCGTACTCGGCCACGGCCTGTCCCGGGTCGGGCACGAAGTTGAGCGAAAGGCCGCTGACCACCACGTCCAGCGCGGCGTCGCGGACCGGCAGGGCGCCGGCGTCACCGGCGGCGAAGGCGGCCCGATCCAGGCGGCGGGCGACGGCCAGGAATCCGGTCGACGGGTCGATCCCGAAGACCCTCGTCGGCCGCGGTCCCTCGGGGGGGTCGCCGGCGTCCGAGGTCACGGCGGCCACGATCGCCTCCGTCAGGGCGCCGGTACCGCAGCCGACGTCGAGCCAGCGGCCGCCGGCGGGCGCGTCGAGCCACCGGACGAAGAGCGGCGCCACCTGACGGCTCCACCGCCCGACGTAAGCCTCGTACGCGCCCCCATCGGACCAGCTCTTCGACATGGGTTGCAACCTATCGCCCCGGGACGCCGCCATCCGATCAGTCTTGTGACGCCGAGCCGGACCGCGGTGGTGGAGAGGCCGGTGCGGCGCGGGGCGCACGAGCGCAAGACCTGGACATCCGGACGTCGCCTGCTACCGGCCGCTCAGCCCTTCGACGACCGCGACCACCCGGCGCGCCCGCGTCTCCGGCTTCTTCGCGGCCTCGACGGCCAGCACGTGCCGGCTCTGGTGGGAGTAGGAGAGCTTGTCGAAGGCCGCCTTGGCCGCCGGGTTCGCGTCCAGCGCCGCCGCCAGGTCGCCGGGCACGGTCACGGTCCGCTCGGCGGCGTCCAGCACGACGGTCACGTCGAGCACCTGGCCGCCGTCGATCCCGGCGGCGGTCCGGCGTTCGGCGCTGACGCCGAGCAGATAACGGCCGCCCATCCGGGCGATCGAGGACCGGAACTCGAACCCATTGACGGTGACCACGACCTTGGGCCGCCCACCGCCGCCGAGGCCTTCCACGACGGCGGCCGGAACCTCGAACCCGGTGGTATTGCCGCCGGTGCGCTCCAGCTCAGCTCGGAACTCCATGGCCGTCAGGGTAGTCGGACTCCGCGGTCAGCAACCGCCAGTCGAACACCACCGGGATCAGTTCACCGGCCGTCCACAGCGGCAGCTGGTCGAGGGAGTGCGGGTCGCCCGGCCGGTCGGACGCGCCGAACGGCACGATCCACCGGCTCCGGGACCGGTCGGTCAGGTCCCAGACGTACCGGACGACCGGGCCCCGCTGGCAGGCGTCGGTCACCCCCGGGATCGAGGCGGTGGCCAGGACGCAATCGCTGTCCCCGGACAGCTCGACCACCGGAAACCGGCCCGGTTCGAGTCCGGGCGCGATGATCGGGGCCAGCACGTGCCGGGCGCCCCACCGGTCTGACGATGGAGTTGGCTCCTGCACGCCCAGTTCGGCGGCGAGCCGGTCGACGGCCAGGCCGACCCGGACGTACGGGTCGAGCCACGCCGCGAACAACGGGTCGTAGCCGTGCGGCTCGAACAGCTTCCGCAACGCCGGATGGGCGGCAAGGGACCGGGCCAGCGCGGACCGATGAGCGGCCCGGGCGCCGGCGGCCGGGCTGTCCGCCGTCATGTCGACGCCGCCGATCCGGGTGTCCATGTGGATCGTCTCCGGCACCGCGCCCGCCTCCAGGAGTTCCCGGATGCGGCGGCCCCGCAGCGGCGGCGCGAAGTCGTCGCCCAGGTTCGCCACGTCCGGCCGGCGGTCGTTGGCGTTCACCCCGATGCCGTCGACCGGGATCCGGGCCATCGGCTGGTAACCGCGCCAGGCGTACCGGGGATCGGCCGCCGGCACCGGCACGCGGCGGTTCAGCGGATCGCGGACCGGCACCTTGCCCACCGCCAGCTGCAGTGTCCGGCCGGTGGTGTCCTGGGTGAGGATGCTGTTCACCGGCTCGACCCAGTGGGTGAACGCCTCGGCCACGTCGTCCACGGTCCGGGCCCGCAGCAACGGCAGCAGGGTTCGGAAACCGAGCTCCCCCTCGACCCGGGCCACGGTGCGCAGGCTCAGCGATCCGTCGACGATCGGCCCGCGGGCGGTCTCGATCACCTCCACCGTCTCCGGCCCCGAGTCGCGTACGGGAATCGTCTCGGTGTGCACCGCGGCCGCGACCCACCCGCCGGCCTCCCGCACCTCGACGCCGGACGGGGTGCGCCGCAGTTCCTCGACGTACAGGTCCTGGTAATCGGCCATCGCGTTGGTGACCGCCCAGGCGACACCGCCGGTCTGCCCGAAGTGCTGCACGCCGGGGACACCAGGGAAGGCCAGCCCGGCCACGTCGAATTCCGGGCAGGCCAGCCGCACCTGCTGGTAGACGTTCGGCAGCTCGATCACCCGGTGCGGGTCCCCGGCCACCACGCCGGGCACGGTCCACGCGTTGCTGCCCGCGGTCCGCTGCTCGGTGGCGAACCAGTCCACTGCGGACGGTCCCAGGGTCCGGGTCACGTGTGCCCGGAACATCTTGCCGGGGAAGGTGGCGAACAGGATGTGCTGCACCAGGAACACGCCGAGCGGGGACCACGGCTTCCAGCCGTCCAGCCGGGCCGAGACCCCTCGCCCGTACGCGTCGAGCCACGCTCTCGTCTCGTCGTCGAGCCGCTCGAAGCACCGACGCGCGGTGTCGTCCAGCCGTACCCGCCGCGCGAACCGATCCCACGGCAGCCCGTCCGGGCCGGTCAGCTCGGCCAGCAGTCCTTCGGAGCGCCGCCGGTCCACCTCCAGCTGGTGGCCACGGTCGGCGGCGGTGGTCCGCCCCTGCAGGAACGCCAATTCCAGTACCGAGCCGGCGCGTAGGTGCGGGATGCCCCAGTCGTCACGGTAGACGGTCATCGCCATCCGCCCAGTCTTCCGTAGTCGCGGGGCCGGGGCCCGCATCGCCGGCCCGAGAGTGCGGTAGCCGGTTCTAGTCGGCGTCCGCCGGGCCTTCCAGACCGGCCTTCTCGTCGCGGTCGGCCCACGCCAGCAGCGAGTCGAGCGAGAACGCGACGTCGTCGATGCCCGCGTGCAGGTCGCCCAGTTCGGCGAAGCGCGCCGGCATCGTCTCGATGGTGAAGTCGCCGGGCGAGACGGCGTCCACCTCGTCCCAGCGGATCGGCGCCGACACGGTGGCCTCGAGGTTGCCGCGGACCGAGTACGCGCCGGCGATGGTGTGGTCGCGCGCGTTCTGGTTGTAGTCGATGAACAGCGCCTCGGGATCGCGGTCCTTGCGCCACCACGTCGTCGTCACGTCCGCCGGAAGCCGCCGCTCGACCTCGCGCGCGAAGGCCAGCGCCGCCCGCCGCACGTCGCCGAACCCCCAGGCGGGCTGGATCCGTACGTACACGTGCAGTCCGCGCCCGCCCGACGTCTTGGGGTAGCCGGTGATGCCCAGCTCCGCCAGCACCTCGTGAGCGACGTGAGCGACCTTCTGGACCCGGGAGAACGGGCAGTCCGGCATCGGGTCGAGGTCGATCCGCCACTCGTCCGGCTTCTCGGTGTCGGCCCGCCGCGAGTTCCACGGGTGGAACTCGACCGTCGACATCTGCACCGCCCAGATCACGTCCGCGATCTTGGTGACGCACAGCTCGTCGGCGTACCGGTTGTAGCGCGGGAACTTGACCCGGACGGTCTCCAGCCACGGCGGCGCTCCGTGCGGCACCCGCTTCTGGTGCACCTTGTCGCCGGACAGGCCGTCCGGGAACCGGTGCAGCATGCACGGCCGCTCGCGCAGCGCCCGGACGATCCCGTCGCCCACCGAGAGGTAGTAGTTCGCCAGGTCGAGCTTGGTCAGGCCGAGCTCCGGGAAGTAGATGCGGTCGGGATTCGAGATCCGGACGTCGAAGTCGCCGGCCTCGATCTCCGTCGCGGGCGTCTTGCTGCTGGAACCGGCCATGACAACCAACCTATCGCCGGTGGCCGCCGGAAGGTTGAGCTCGACCAGGTCGAGGCGTGAACCGCGGCCCGGATCCGGTACGTGGGAACGCAGTCGGCGCGACGCAGTCGGCACGTCAGCCCGAGGCGCGGTGACGGCCGGTGGAGGCCGACGCGGTGGCGATGCCGAGGCGGCCGCCGCCGGCTCGTTTGATCTCGTACATGGCGTGGTCGGCGGCGCGCAGGGCCTGGTCGGGATCGGCGGCGCCGGAGGCCACGTGGACGCCCACGCTGGCGCCGATGGTGACGGTGTGGCGGGCGATCAGGAACGGACGGGACAGCGCGTCCCGGACCCGTACGCTCATCGCCTCGGCGGCGGCCCCGTCGGTGATCCCCGGCATGAGCACCACGAACTCGTCGCCGCCGACCCGGGCGAGCACGTCCTGGGCCCGTACGCACGACCCCAGCCGCGTGGCCACCTGGCGCAGCAGCTCGTCGCCGGCCTCGTGACCGTACGCGTCGTTGACCGGCTTGAACCCGTCCAGGTCGACGAACAGCACTCCGACCGATCCGGCCTGCAACGACGCCCCCAGCGCCTCCTGCATCCGCCGCCGGTTGGGCAGGCCGGTCAGCGCGTCGTGCGCCGCCTCGTGGGCCAGCCGCTCGTGGAACGCGCGGGTCTCGCTGACGTCACGGGCGTTGATCACCACACCGTTCAGGGACGGGTTGGTGATCTGGTTGGACGCGGTGAACTCGAACCAGCGGGGTTCGCCGGCGACCGGCAGCACCCGGCACTGCAGGCGTTCCACGGCGTCCTGCTCACTCATCAGCAAGCCGAAGGACTCCAGCATCCGCTTCCGGTCGTCCGGGTGGACGAGCTCGAAGACGCTGGTGCCGGTGAGGGATCCGGGAGTCAGGCTGAGCACCTGGGCTGCGCTCGGGCTGGCGAACTGGATCAGACCGGCGTCGTCGAGCACCGCCACCATGTCCGGAGCGTGCTGGAAGAGCGCCCGGAACCGTTCGTCGGCCCGGCGTCGGGTGATCATCGTGCGGTAACCCAGGATGGTGATGCCGACGACACCGATCAGCAGCATGGCCAGCAGCAGCAGGTTGATCGTCTGGCTGCGGGTGTGCACGGCGCCCTCGAACGACGCCTGCGTCTGGGCCCGCACATACTTCCAGCCGCCCGGAACGTCGGAATTGACGACTGCGATCATCTTCGTGCCACCGCTGCGGTACTTGATGAACGACGTGTGGGCCCCGGCGGCGACGATGGCCGGATCGACTTTCGTCCCGATGCTCTTGTCGTTGGCGAACGCCACGTGGCCGGTGCTGTCGACGATCCAGCTCCGGTACGTCAGGTCCGTCAGGGTGTCCACGTACTTCTGGAGCTGACTTTCCCGCACCGGGATGTAACCGGCCAGGTACGCCACCCGGACATTGTTGATCGTGATCGGAACCGCAACGGCGATCACCGGAATGCCGCCGGGCGCGAACATCAGCGAGGAATACCCGACGGTGCCCTGCGCCAGCAGCTGACGCAGCGGCGTGTACCCGGGGTCGTCGGCGGCCGGCAGCGGCTCACCCACCGCGGTCAGGAGTGCGCCGTTCGCGTCGGTCAGAGTCAGCGCGTAGGTGAAGTACACGGTCTCACCCAGATAGGCCCTGAGTGCCCGAGAGTCGGCGGGGCTGTTCTTGTCCAAGGTCAGTCGGGTGTCTCTTGCGGTGTCCCGCAGAAACGCCACCATCTCGGCCGAGGTGAGCCGAGCCAGCTGCTGGTAGATCAGCCGGGCGTTGTTGTCCACCAGGGCCTGGGAGTCGGAGCGGTGCACAGCGTCGGCCGCCTGCAGAGCGGAGCGGTTCACGATCAGGCCGATCATGCCCACGCCGAGAAGCAGGATCACGGTGACCGTCACCGCGATCCAGTTACGCAGGCGCATCGAAACCCCCTCGCCACAAGGCGCGTTCCGCGGAGGTCCAGCGTTCCACGAGCCAGGCGAATCCCCAAGGGTTCAGACGTGCTCGACCTTCGACGACTTCAAGCGCCCATCAGTCGTCTCCGGCCGGCCGTACGCGCCGAACGCCACCCCGCGTGGGCCACGGCCCCGTCCCAGGACCCGTCCCGGGTACGGCACGATCAGCCGCCGCAGCGACTGGACCACCGGGTACCCGCCGGGCTCAGTGCGCCCGCATCCGTTCCGCGGCGCCTTCGCCCTTGCGGGCCACCGGCATCATCTCGCCCGCAGCGGCCAGCCCGAACCGTGGCATGTTGTTGTAGATGACCTCCCACCGGCCGGCGGACACCTGGTAGGTCTCGTGCCAGATGCCGACGTCACCGTCGGTGCCGACCCGTCGGTTGAAGGCCCGCCAGGCGGCGTGGTGCGGCAGTGAACTGTCCGAGGCGAAGCGGTTGAGGGCGTCGACGCTGCGCCAGTACTGCACCAGCAGCGGCCCGCTCGGCCCGATCCATCCGTGGTAGCTGAGTAGGCCCAGCTCCTTGTGCGTCTGCAAAGTCCTGATCATCGGCACCATGGCCCGGGACACCGGAAGCCACTTGTGCAGCTTCCACGGCTTGTTCACCCGCATGCCGATGAGGAACACCACGAAGTCGCCGTCCAGATCGGCGGTCATCCGGCCCTTCGTCACCATCAGGTTCTCCCTAGATCGGATAGTGCTGCTATCCATTATTGGATAGCGATACTATCCATCGAACCGGCCGCGGAAGCAAGGGAGGTCTCGTGCGCATCGGAGAACTGAGCCGCCGGAGCGCGGTCAGCATCCCGACGATCAAGTTCTATCTGCGGGAGGGCCTGCTGCCGGCCGGCGTCGCCACGGCCACCAACCAAGCCGAGTACGCCGACGCCCACGTCCAGCGGCTGCGGCTGATCCGCGCCCTGATCGACGCCGGGCGGCTCTCCGTCGCCGCGACCCGGGAGATCCTGAGCGCCCTCGACGACGGCACGCTGGCCCCCCACGATCTGCTCGGCGTCGCGCACGACGCGGTGACCCGGCCGGTCCGTGGCGATCGGGACGATCCCGGCTTCCGGGCCGCCCGCGCCGAGGTCGAGGACCTGGCCCGGGCCCGCGGCTGGTTGGTCGAGAAGAACGCCCGGGCCTTCGACCAGGCGGCCGACGCCATCCGGATGCTGCGGTCGCTCGGCCAGGACGACCTGATCGGCTTGCGGGACACCTACGCGGACGCGGCCCAGATGATGGCCGAGCGCGAGGTGGCCGCGGTGGTGGCCCGCCGCGACCCCGCCGGGATGGTGGAGGCGGTCGTGGTCGGCACGGTGCTCGGCGAGACGCTGCTTAACGCGTTCCGCCTGCTCGCGCAGGAAAGCACGTCGGCGAAACTCTTGTCCGCGCCGGATGCCGAGAAACGCGGCCCGGCCTCGTTCCCGGGTGAGCCAGAGGGAGTCTGAAATGCAACTGCAGGGAAAGAACGCCGTCGCCGCGATCGATCGCCGCGTCGACGGGCTTTGGCCGATGGTCCGTCAGACGGCGTGGTGGTACGCGCGGACCTGGTCCTCGACGGTCGCGCGGAGGGCCAGGAATGCCGGATCGCGCTTGGCCGAGAGGTCGCGGTCGGCCGCCAGCTCGACGGTGAGGTCGGCCGCGACCCGCCCGGGATCGCAGGCCAGGACGACGACGCGCTGGCCGAGGAACACCGCCTCCTCGACGTCGTGGGTCACCATCACCACCGTGGTGCCGGTGTCGCGCCAGACCCGGCGCAGGAACAGCTGCATGTCCTCCTTGGTCTGCACGTCGAGCGCGCCGAACGGCTCGTCCAGCAGCAGCACCGACGGCTCGCAGGCCAGCGCCCGGGCGATCGCCACCCGCTGGCGCTGACCGCCGGAGAGTTGCTTCGGCAGCTTGGAGCGCAACGCGGTGAGTCCGGTCTCGGCCAGGTACCAGTCGACCCGGCGGCGGCGTTCGGCCCGCGACAACCCGAGCAACTCCAGGCCGAAGCCGACGTTGCCCTCGACCGTGCGGAAGGGGTAGACCGCGCCGGACTGGAGGACCAGGCCACGATCCGGCCCGGGACCGGTGACCGGCTTGCCGTCCAGCGCGATCGTGCCCGCGCTCGGCGAGTTCAGGCCGGCGAGCAGCGACAGCAGGGTGGACTTGCCGGAGCCGCTGGCGCCGACCAGACACACGAACTGGCCGTCCGGCACGTCCAGGGTGATGTCGGAGAGCGCGGTGAAATCGCCGTACCGCATCGAGACCGAGTCCAGCGACAGCATCAGATCCACCGTCCCACACGGTCGCGGAGCACCCGCAGGCAGATGTCGATGACCAGCCCGATCACCGCGATCACCACCAGGATGGCGAAGATCCGGTCGCTGGCCAGGAACCGCTGGCTGCGGGCGATGCGGTAGCCCAGCCCCTGCTCGGAGTTGATCAGCTCGGCCACCACCACGAAGTTCCAGGCCGCGGCCGCGTTCACCCGGATGCAGTCGATCATCCCGGGCAGCGAGTGCGGCACGACCACCTTGCGCAGCACTTCGCCCCGGCGCGCGCCCAGCGTGTACGACACGTCGACCAATGCCGACGGCACCTGCCGGACCACGTCGGCGGTCATCAGCGTGTTGAAGAAGACCGTGCCGATGAACAGCAGCATCACCTTGGACCCTTCGCCGATACCCAGCCAGATGGTCAGCAGCGGGATGAACGCACTGGCCGGCAGGTAGCGCAGCAGCCCGACCACCGGCTCGAACAGCGCCTGTCCGGCGGCGAAGCTGCCCATCAGCAGGCCGAGCGGCACCGAGACGACGATGGCCAGCCCGAACCCGATCAGGATCCGGCGCACGCTGGCCCAGGTGTCGGTGGCCAGCGTGCCCGACTTGGCCATGTCGACCCCGGCCGTCCAGACCGCCGCCGGCGACGGCAGGAACTGTTCCGGGATGGTTCCGGTGGCGCTGATCACCAGCCAGGCGACCAGCGGCACCGCCACCGAACCGATGATCAGCGCGATCCGCCACCCGCGCGGGATCGGCGCGCGGATCGCCCAGACCCGCGCCCGCCGCACCGGGGCGCGGCGGGGCAGCGGATCGGTGAACGGCCGGGCCGGCGCGGCGTCGACCACGGACGCACTCATTCCTTCGCCGCCTGCACGAACTTGGGTTCCAGCAGGCCGTCCAGCGAGGGTTTGTGGTCGGTCAGCCCGGTCGACACCAGGAAGTCACCGATCTGCGCCGCCTGGTAGTCGAGGTTGGCGGCCGAGCTGCCACTGGCGAAGGCGTCCAGGTTCTGCTGGCGGGTGAAGATGGTCGTACCGGCGTCGTAGGACTTGTAGTCGGCGGCGCTGACCCCGCCCCGCTTGGCCATGATGTCCACCGCCTTCTCCGGGTTGGCCTTGATCCAGGCGGTGGTGTCGAACCACGTCTGCACCATGCCCTGCACCTGCTGCGGGTGCGCCTTGACGAAGTCGGACCCGAAGACCAGGTGGTCCGGGATCGCACCGGGGAAGTCCTTCGACGTGGCGATCGCCTTGCTGCCCTTCAATCCGAGCGCGGTCGTCGTGAAGGGAGCGAACACGCCGACCGCGTCCACCTTGCCGGCCACGAACGCGGCCGCGGCGGCGTCGGTGACCAGCGGCGTGAACTGGACGTCCTTCTCGGTCAGCCCCGCCTTGCGCAAGGCCAGCAGGAGCAGGTAGTGGTCGACGGTGCCCTGCTCGGCCGCGACTTTCTTGCCCTTGAGATCGGCGACCGAGTTGATGCCGGGACGGGCGATGATCTGGTCGTTGCCGGTGGAGTTGTCGTTGACCAGCACCACGGTCTGCTTGGCGCCACCGCTGACCGACGACAGCGTGTCGTTGAGCGTCTGGCTGTTGGCGTCCAGGTTGCCGGTGGACAGCGCGTTCAGCGAGTCGGTGTAGGACTCGAAGTACTTCAGGTCGACGGTGACCCCGTTCTTGGCGAACAGACCCTGCTCCTGGGCGACCTGCCACGGGAACCAGCCCGGCCAGGCGGAGAAGCCCAGCCGCACGGTCGTGCCCGACGCCGACGCCGAAGTGGTGGAATTGTCGGCGCAACCGGTCAGCAGAACCAGGGTGGCAACGACAGCGAGCAGCTTCTTCATGACTTCCCCTTCGGGAGGTGGCCGGAGCGGACCAGGCAGCCGAGCGTGTCGCAGATGACCCGGGTGGCCAGCAGCGCGGTGATCTCGGCGTTGTCGTAGGGCGGCGCGCACTCGACGATCTCGATGCCGGCCAACGGCCGCGCGTCCGCGATGATCTGGATGAACTTCAGCACCTCGCGGGGCAGGAACCCGCCCGGCTCGGGCCAGCCGGTGCCGGGGACGAAGGCGGCGTCCAGGCAGTCGACGTCGAACGACAGCCAGACCGCGTCGGCGCCGTCCCAGGCCACTTCGAGGGCCCGTTCGGCCGCCTCTTGGATGCCCATCTCGACCGCGTCGGTGACGGTCATGATGGTGGTCCCGCGTTCCCGGCCGACCTTCACCCCGGGCCGGGGCGCCTGCCACCCGCCGATGCCGATCTGCACCAGGTTCTTCGGCGGTACGTTCGGCAGGTCGGTGGCGTGGAACCAGGGTGTCGTGTGCATCCGTTCGTCGAGGTCGGTCTCCTGGGTGTCGACGTGCCGGTCGAAGTGGATGATCCCGAGGTTGCCCGGCAGGTGCTGGGCCACGCCGCGGACCGTCGGGTAGCCGATCGAGTGGTCCCCGCCGAGCACGACCGGGAACGCGCCGGACTCGTACACGTGGGCGACGGCCTTGCTGATCTGGTCGAAGGTCTTCTCGATGTTGGCCGGGATGGTGAAGATGTCACCGAGGTCGCACATGGTGATGGTCTCGCGCAGATCGACCCCGAGCTCGAACGAGTACGGGCCGTAGAGCGCGGAGATCTTCCGGATTCCCTGCGGGCCGAAGCGGGTGCCCGAGCGGTACGTGGTCCCGCCGTCGAAAGGAGCGCCGAGGACGGCCACGTCGTACTCCCCGCACCGCCGCACGTCCTCGACGTACGGGGCTTTGAGGAACGTGTTGATGCCGGCGAAGTGCGGAAGCTCGCCGCGGGAGAACGTCGGTATAGTCCGATCCTTGATGGAGTCCGCGCCGGGCAGCCCGTACTCCAGGCCGCGGGCGATCTCCTGTTCCCACCGCGTGGTGGGAATCTTCGCCTCGGCCGCCACCGCGAACGCGGCCTCCGGTCCGTACCGGTCGTGCAGGGTCGGCTCGGACTCGGTTTGCGGGAGATGAGAATGATCGTGATGCAGGCCCATGGGCGCCTCCGAGATGGGAGGCCTGGCCGGAGAGCAGCCAGGACGGTGGCTGTCTCCCGGGCTTTTGTCCCGCCGTGGAGCGCCCGTACGGACGCCTGCACCTCTCGGACCAGTCCCCTGTCGGAAGGGCGGAACCCTAGGCACGCCTCACCATGTGGCGAGTCACCTCGCAGTGAAGACCCGCATCGTTGCTCCCCGATATCCCGGCCGTTACCGGCTGGTGTCCGGACCAGCGCGGATCCGCCGGTGCGGCAACGGCCGGCCGCTCGACCTGTAGCGGCCGGCCGTCACCCCTACTGCACGGCCGACCCGTTCAGTTTCGCGATCTCGGTACTCGGCGCCGTCTTCACGCCCGTACGGACGGAATCCAGCAAGGCCATGCCCTGCGCCGCCAGTGAGGCGACCACGCTGTTGAGGCCTTCGGCGCCGTCCAGGACGGTGACGTTGGCGCCCTGCAGCCCGGCCGCCGCAGCCCGCAGCATGTCCGGCAGCTGCGCGATGATGGCCTGGTCGAGGGCGATCCGGTCCTGCGCCGCGGCCGCCTCGGCCGACAGTTTGGTCGCGTCCGCCTGGGCCTTGGCCAGCGTGCGGATCCGTTCGGCCTCGGCCTCGGCCGGACGCACCACCTCGGCGATCAGCTCGGCCTGCCGCAGCTCGGCGTTCTTCTGGGCCACGATGGACCGTTCGACCAGCACCTGCTGCTGCGCCCGGGCGTCGGCCAGCGGGCCGGCCTGAGCCGCCGTCCGCTGGGCCTGGTCGATCTCGGCCTGGTACTGGGCCTGGGCGATGGCCGTCTGCCGGGCGTACTCGGCCTGGTGACGGATGCTCTCCTGCTGGGCCTCGGCGCTCTGCCGGTCGGCCGCCGCCTGGGCGATCTTCGCATCCTGGTTGACCCGCGCCTGGTGCGGCGCGGCCAGCGCCCGGATGTAGCCCACGCCCTTGTCGTCGATGCTGCTGATCTGCAGAGAGTCGACGGCGAGGCCGATCCGGGCCATCTCGGTCTTGCTGGCGTCCACAATGGCGTCGGCCAGCGTCTGCTGTTCGCGGATGATGGCCTCGACCGTCATGCTGCCGATGATGCTGCGCAGGTGACCCGAGAAGATGCGGCCGACCAGCGTCGGCATCTGCGTCTGGTCGCCCTGGAAGCGTCGCGCGGCGGCGGCGATCGACTCGTGGTCGTCGCCGACCTTGAACGCGATCACCGCCTGCACCGACAGGGTCAGGCCCTGCTGGGTGTAGCAGTCCTCGAAGACCTCGGCCTCCTGCATGGCCAGCGTCAGCCGGGTGGCCTTGGAGAACACGGGAACGACGAAGACGCCGTGCCCGGTGACGATCTTGAACGGAAGCGCGTCTTCCCCCCGCTGTTTCCGGCCGCTGATGAGGAGAGCCTCGTTGGGTGCGGGCACCCGGTAACCGAACACGTCACTGCCCTTCTGCAGTCACGGGCCATGGCTCGACGTCGACCTGGCGCGCGCCACGGTGATGGATGATGAGAACCTGCTCGCCGGTCGGGATGGGATCGGTGGCGTACGCGAGGTAGTAGTGCGCGATGCCGTCATGCGTCACGCGGACCTCGCCGGCCAGGTCGCCGCCGCGGATGGCGATGATCACCGTGCCGATCCTCCCGACCGTCGTGTGGGCCACGGCTGCATTGTGCACCCGAAGGCGAAGTCGGTGGGGGTTAGCACCCTGATGCAGGCAGAATGGCCGGGTGCCCAAGCCTTCGGAAGCATTGCGGAAGCTCGGCTTCCTGACCATCGGCCTGTTCGACGAGTCCGACCCGGGCCGAGGCCACGAGTCGACGCTGGAGATCATCGAGCTCGGCGAGCGGCTCGGCTTCGACAGCGCCTGGCTGCGGCACCGCCACCTGCAGTACGGCATCTCGTCCCCGGTGGCGGTGATGGCCGCTGCCTCCCAGCGGACCAGCCGCATCGAGCTCGGCACCGCGGTGACGCCGCTCGGCTGGGAGAATCCGCTGCGCCTGGCCGAGGACTGGGCCACCGTCGACGTGATCTCCGGCGGGCGGCTCAACCCGGGCCTGAGCGTCGGGCCGCCGATGCGCTGGGACGACGTGAAGGAGGCGCTCTACCCCGACACCGCCGACGCCGAGGACTTCTCCTACGCGCGGGTCGAGCGTCTGCTGTCGTTCATCCAAGGCGAGCGCGCCACCGAGTTCCGCGGCCGCGAAGGCTTCGAGGACTTCTCCGACCGGGTCCAGCCGCACTCCCCCGGCCTGGCCGCCCGGCTGTGGTACGGCGGCGCCGGGCTGCGCTCGGCCGAGTGGGCCGGCAATCACGGCATGAACTTCCTGACCAGCAGCGTGGTCCGGGCCGAGGAGTCGGCAGACTTCGCCGAGATCCAGCTCTCCCACGTCCGTACGTTCCGGGAGAACCACCCGGACGGCGCGAACGCCCGTGTCTCGCAGGGCCTCGTGGTCATCCCGACCGACTCGGCGACGCCCGGCCAGATCTCGCGGTACGAGGCGTACGTCGCCAAACGCACCCCGCGCACGGCGAGCCCCCAAGGACCGGCCCGGATGCTGTTCGCCCGCGACCTGATCGGCACCAGCGAGCAGATCGCCGAGCAGTTGTACGCACACGCCGCGTTCCGGGAGATCTCCGAGGTCGCGTTCGCGCTGCCGTTCAGCTTCGAGCACGACGACTACGTGCAGATCCTCACCGACATCGCGAGCCACCTGGGACCGGCGCTGGGCTGGTCGCCCCGGCCGTAGGGCACCGATTTGATCCCTTAGGTGGTGACCTTCAGCCAGCCTCCGTCGATGTAGTAGGTCGACCCGACCGCGTACGACGCCCGCGGCGAGCACAGGAACACGAACAGGTCGGCGATCTCGGCCGGGTCGGCGAACCGCCCGATCGGCGCGTTGTCGTCGGCCACCTTCTGCAGATGGTCCTGCCAAGACGTGTCGGTGCCGGCGGTGAGCAGCTTGGCCGTCTTCTCCCAGTCCGGCGTCATGACCAGCCCCGGGTTCACCGCGTTGACCCGGATGCCGTCGCCGATGAGCTCGTTCGCCAGGCACTTCGAGAACATCACCAGCGCGGCCTTGGTGACGTTGTAGATCGGTTCGTAGCCCAGCGGCTGGCTGGCACAGATCGAGGCGTTGTGCAGGATGACCCCGCCGCCCCGGGTCTTCATCTGCGGGGCGATGGTCCGGGCCAGCCGCACGGCCGCCATCACGTGCAGCTCCCAGTACGACTGCCACCGTTCGTCGGGCGCGTCGAGGATCGTCTCCTCGCTGCCCGTACCGGCGTTGTTGATCAGGATGTCCACCCCGCCGAACTCCCGCTGCACCGCGTCCGCGAGGCGCTGCGGCGCCGCCGGCTCGGCGATGTCCGCGCTCACCGTCAGCACCCGGACGCCGTACTCACTCCGGATCCGCGCGGCGACGTCCTCGAGCCGGCCGGCGTCGCGGGCACAGAGCGCGAGATGCACCCCTTCGGCGGCGAGCCCGCGGGCCACCGCCAGCCCGATCCCCACGCTGCCACCGGTCACCACAGCGACCTTGTCCCTGATGCGAAGATCCATCGCCGCGCCCTGCCTTCGTCGGTGATTGCGTCCTCAGTCGATCTCGTAGCCGAGGTTGGGGCGCAGGATGCGCTCGATCTCGCCGACGTCGTCGCCCTTGCGCTTGGCGTAGTCCTCGATCTGGTCCTTGCCGAGGCGCCCGATGGTGAAGTAGCGCGAGGACGGGTGCGCGAAGATCAGGCCGCTGACGCTGGCGGCCGGGGTCATCGCGTACGTCTCGGTCAAGCCGATGCCGATGTCCTCGGCCGACAGCAGGTCGAACAGCTCACGCTTCTGGGTGTGGTCGGGGCTGGCGGGGTAGCCGAGCGCCGGGCGGATGCCGCGGAACCGCTCGGCGTGCAGGTCCTCGAGGGCGGGGGCGGCGTCGGGCTCGAACCACTCGCGGCGGGCCTGCAGGTGCAGGTACTCGGCGAACGCCTCGGCCAGCCGGTCGGCCAGGGCCTTGACCATGATGGCCTTGTAGTCGTCGTTGTCAGCCTCGTAACGGGCGGCCAGCTCGTCGGCGCCCTGAATGGACACCGCGAACCCGCCGAGGAAATCGTCCGCGGGCGCGATGTAGTCGGCCAGGGACCGGTTCGGGCGCCCCGCCGGTTTGCGGGTCTGCTGGCGCAGCATGGGGAAGCGGGTGCCGTCGGCCAGCACGATGTCGTCGCCGGTCGAGTGGGCCGGCCAGAAGCCGTACGCGCCGCGGGCCTTGAACGAATCATCGGCGATGATCTCGTCCAGAAGACTGTTGGCGTCGTCGAACAGCTCGCGGGCGACCGGCTCGTCGAGGATCGCCGGGTATTTGCCCTTCAACTCCCACGCCAGGAACAGGAACTGCCAGTCGATCATCTCCCGCAGCGCGGCGATGGACGGCTCCACCACCCGGACGCCGGTGAAGGCCGGCGTCGGCAGCTCTCCGAAATCCACCTTCTCGCGGTTGGCCCGGGCCTCGGCGACGGTGAGGATCGGCTGCGCGTGCCGGCCGGCGTGCTGCACCCGCAGGCGTTCCTGCTCGATCCGGTTGGCTTCGTCCAGCGTCTTGGCCCGGCCGGGGTCGAGCAGGTCGGAGACGACGCCGACGACCCGGGAGGCGTCCAGGACGTGGACGGTGGGACCGGTGTAGGCAGGCGCGATCCGGACCGCGGTGTGCTGCCGGGAGGTGGTCGCCCCGCCGATCAGCAACGGCAGGCGCAGGTCGCGGCGCTTCATCTCGGCGGCCACGTTGACCATCTCGTCCAGCGAGGGGGTGATCAGCCCGGACAGGCCGACGGCGCTGGCCTTCTCGGCGATCGCGGTGTCCAGGATCTTGGCCGCCGGGACCATCACGCCGAGGTCGATCACGTCGTAGTTGTTGCAGCCGAGCACCACGCCGACGATGTTCTTGCCGATGTCGTGGACGTCGCCCTTGACGGTGGCCAGGACGACCTTGCCGCGGCCGGATCCGGACTGCTTCTCCTTCTCCATGTACGGCTCGAGGTAGGCGACCGCCCGCTTCATCACCCGGGCGCTCTTGACCACCTGCGGGAGGAACATCTTGCCCGCCCCGAACAGGTCGCCGACGACTTTCATGCCGTCCATCAGCGGGCCTTCGATGACGTCGAGCGGGCGGGGCAGGATCTGCCGGGCCTCCTCGGTGTCCGCCTCGACGTGGTCGACGATGCCGTGCACCAGCGCGTACGACAGGCGATCGGCCACCGGGGCTTCGCGCCAGCCCAGGTCGACGACCCGCTTGGTGGCCGACCCGGTGACCGTGGACGCGAAGGTGACCAACCGGTCGGTGGCGTCCTCGCGCCGGTCGAACAGCACGTCCTCGACCAGCTCCAGCAGCTCGGCCGGGATGTCCTGGTAGACGGCGAGCTGGCCGGCGTTGACGATGCCCATGTCGAGCCCGGCCCGGACCGCGTGGAACAAAAACGCGGAGTGCATGGCCTCGCGGACGACGTCGTTGCCGCGGAACGAGAAGGACAGGTTGGAGATGCCGCCGCTGGTCCGTACGCCCGGGCAGCGCTCCTTGATCCGCGGCAGGGCGTCGATGAACGCCTTGGCGTACCCGTTGTGCTCGGCGATGCCGGTGGCCACCGCCAGCACGTTCGGGTCGAAGATGATGTCCTCGGGTGCGAAGCCGTCCGCCACCAGCAGGTCGTACGCCCGGCCGCAGATGGCCACCTTGCGGTCGGCGGTGTCGGCCTGCCCCTGCTCGTCGAAGGCCATCACGACGACACCGGCGCCGAAGTCGCGGATCTTGCGAGCCTGCGCCAGGAACGGTTCCGGGCCCTCCTTGAGGCTGATCGAGTTGACCACGCCCTTGCCCTGCACGCAGCGCAGCCCGGCCTCGAGCACCGTCCACTTCGAACTGTCGATCATCACCGGGATCCGGGCGACCTCGGGCTCGGTGGCGATCAGGTTGAGGAAGGTGGTCATCGCCTGCTCGCTGTCGAGCAGGTCGGCGTCCATGTTGACGTCGAGGAGATTGGCGCCGCCCCGGACCTGTTCCAGGGCGACGTCGACCGCGCCCTGGTAGTTGTCGGCCTCGATCAGCTTGCGGAACCGGGCCGAGCCGGTGACGTTGGTGCGCTCGCCGATCATCACGAAGCCGGTGTCGGGGCCGATCTCGAACGGCTCCAGACCACTGAACCGGGTGGCCGGCCGGGGCGCCTCGATCACCCGCGGGGCGGCGCCGGCGACGGCCGCGGCGATCTTCGCGATGTGTGCCGGGGTGGTGCCGCAGCAGCCACCGGCGATGTTGACCAGGCCGGAGCGGGCGAACTCGCCCAGCAGCGCGCCGGTCTGCTCCGGCGTCTCGTCGTAGCCGCCGAACGCGTTGGGCAGGCCGGCGTTGGGGTGCGCGGCGACGTACGTGTCGGCCAGGCGGGCCAGCTCGGCCACGTGCGGGCGGGCCTCGGCCGCGCCGAGCGCGCAGTTGACGCCGACGACGAGCGGTTCGGCCCGTTCGACGGAGCGCCAGAACGCTTCCACGGTCTGGCCCGAGAGCGTACGGCCGGACAGGTCGACGATCGTCACCGAGATCCAGAGCGGCAGTTCGGGCGCGACCTCGCGGGCGGCCGCGATGGCCGCCTTCGCGTTCAGCGTGTCGAAGATCGTCTCGATCAGCAGCAGGTCCACGCCGCCCTCGGCCAGCGCCGAGATCTGCTCGGCGTAGGCGGCCTTGACGGCGGCGAAGTCGGTGGCGCGGAACGCCGGGTCGTCGACCCGCGGGGACAGCGACAGGGTCACGTTGAGCGGCCCGACGGAGCCGGCCACGAACTTCCCGCCGGCCTCGTCGGCCGCTTGCCGGGCCAGCTGGGCGCCGCGCCGGTTCATGTCCCGCACCAGCGACTCCAGCCCGTAGTCGGCCTGGGCGATGCTGGTCGCGGTGAAGGTGTTGGTGGTGGTGATGTCGGCGCCGGCCGCCAGGTACTGCCGGTGCACATCCAGGATCAGGTCGGGCCGGGTCAGGTTGAGCAGGTCCGGGTCGCCGGTGACGTCCTGCTCATGATCGGCCGGAATGAGGTCCCCGCGGAAGTCGGCCGGCTGCAGCTTCGCGCCCTGCAGCATCGTGCCCCAGGCACCGTCGAGCACCACGATGCGCTCGCTCATCAGTTGGCGAAGCGCGCTGGCCGCGGACGTGACGCTGCTCATACCGACCCCTCCGGAGGAACATCGGAGGCGCCCTTGGGTCGGTCAAACAGGACGAGCGTGGCGGGAATGACCCCGTTGCAGCGCCTCTCGGCCTGACCGACAAGTCTACGTCAGCGCCCGAGCCGGTGTCCGATCCGTCCATCCTGTGGACGACCCTCCGGCCCCGTGGTGGAACCGTGGCCGACCGCCGTGATCACTTCTCTTCAGCGGGGCACCACGCAGCCGATCACACGGGCATGCTGCTGCGCGACCACGACACCGGCCTGTCCCAGGACTTCCCTTTGCTGCGCCGGCGCCGCCTGCTGGGCCTGGTCGGCGGCACCACGGTGGCCACTCTGGCCACCGCCGCGATCAGCGCGCCGGCGCGCGCCGCCGGGCCGAGTCCGGCGCCGATCACCGTCCGCCGCTCGGGAGTGATCCGGTCCGACATCCGGCGCAGCTTCGGCAAGGCGTCCGGCGTGGCCCGGGGCGTCCCGTTGACCGTACGGCTGCTCCTGGTGCGCGACGGCCGCCCGGCGAGCGGTCTGGCCGTGTACCTGTGGCACGCCGACTCCGACGGGCGCTATTCGCTGTACGACCCGGAGCTGCGGAACGAGAACTACCTGCGGGGCATCCAGACCGCCGACCGGTCCGGGTCGGTCGAGTTCGTCACCGTGTTCCCGGGCGCCGAGGCCGGCCGGCGCCGCCCGCACCTGCACGCCGAGGTCTTCCCCGACGCCCAGGACGCCACCTTGGCCAGCGGGCGCTTGCTGACCTCGCGGATCGCCCTGCCCGACGACATGTGCCGCCGGGTCTACGCCACGCCCGGCTACGAAACGAGCCGGCTCAACCTGGGACGCCCGGCCCCGGCGGCGGCGCCGGTGGCGTCGGTGCACGGCGGCGTGGCCACGGCGACGCTGGTCATCTGATCATCCCCCCGCCCGGGGGGGTGGCGCGGCCTGCGTCCGGGATGCAGTCTGTCGGAATGGTGGAGACGGAGGGCACGGCGAAGTTCCGTACGGCCCGGGACTTCCTGATCGCGCACCGGGAGGACTACGCCGGGGCGTACGCGCAGTTCTCCTGGCCCGAGCTGGACGAGTTCAACTGGGCGCTGGACTGGTTCGACGTGATCGCCGCGGGCAACGACAGCTCCGCGCTGTGGATCGTCGAGGAGGACGGCTCCGAGGGGAAGTTCAGCTTCGCCGAGATGTCGCACCGATCGAACCAGGTGGCGAACTGGCTGCGCGCCCGGGGCGTCGGCCGCGGTGACCGGGTGCTGCTGATGCTGGGCAACCAGGTGGAGCTCTGGGACACCATCCTCGCGGTGATCAAGCTCGGCGCGGTGCTCATCCCGGCCACCCCGCTTCTCGGCCCGGCCGACGCCCGCGACCGGGTGGCCCGGGGCGGCGCCCGGCACATCATCGCCACGTCGGCCGCGGCGGCGAAGTTCGAGCACGTCGCCGGGGAGGTCACCCGGATCGCCGTCGGGGAGCCCGTCGAGGGCTGGCTGACCTTCGCCGACGCGTTCGCCCGGCCCGGCGAGTTCGCCGCCGACGGGGCGACCCGGGCCGGCGACACGCTGCTGCTCTACTTCACGTCGGGCACCACCGCCCGGCCGAAACTGGTCGAGCACACCCACGCGTCGTACCCGGTCGGCCATCTGTCCACGATGTACTGGATCGGGCTGCGACCGGGCGACGTGCACCTGAACATCTCGTCACCGGGGTGGGCCAAGCACGCCTGGAGCAACGTCTTCGCGCCGTGGAACGCGCAGGCGTGCGTGTTCATCCACAACTACACGCGGTTCGACCCGGGCCGGCTGCTGTCGGAGATGCAGCGGTGCGGAGTGACCAGCTTCTGCGCGCCACCGACGGTGTGGCGCATGCTGATCCAGTCCGACCTGTCGGCGCTGCGCACCCCGCCGAAGCTGGTCGTCGGCGCCGGCGAACCGCTCAACCCGGAGGTCATCGAGGTCGTCCAGAAGGCGTGGGGGGTGACCATCCGGGACGGCTTCGGGCAGACCGAGACCACCGTGCAGATCGCCAACTCACCGGGCCAGGACGTGAAGGCGGGCTCGATGGGCCGGCCGGTGCCCGGGTACCGGATCGCGCTGATCGACCCGTCGACCGGTGACCACGCGGACGAGGGTGAGATCTGCGTCGAGCTGGAGCCGCGGCCGATCGGGCTGATGGTCGGCTACCACGGCGACGAGGAGCTGACCGGCGAGCGGATGGCCGGCGGCTACTACCACACCGGTGACGTGGCCGTGCGCGACGCCGACGGCTACATCACCTACGTCGGGCGTACGGACGACGTGTTCAAGGCGTCCGACTACCGGATCTCGCCGTTCGAGCTGGAGTCGGTGCTGATCGAGCACGAGGCGGTGGTGGAGGCCGCGGTCGTGCCGTCCCCCGACCCGATGCGGCTGGCGGTGCCCAAGGCGTACGTCGTCCTGGCGGCCGGATGGGAACCCACGGCGGAGACGGCGGCGGCGATCTTCGCGTACGCCCGGGAACACATGTCCCCGTTCGCGCGGATCCGCCGGCTCGAGTTCGCCGAGCTCCCCAAGACCATCTCCGGCAAGATCCGGCGCGTCGAGCTCCGCGCCGTCGAGCAGGACAAACACGCCGACCCCACCGCCGAGCCCGACGGCGAATTCACCGACGGCAGTTCCCCATCCCAGATAACCGCCTTCTGATATAACGTGTCAACGCTGCTCTTCAAGCAGCCGTCGACCGTGAAAAACGTCGTGAGTTCTCCGACTGGCTGAAGGCCGGCGGTCTGCCTGACTTGACCGGAACGGGCGCGCCGGAAGCTGCGTGAGCCGCGAGCGATACCTCCTCGACAAATCGGCCCTCGCACGGTGGCCGAAGCGGGACGTGGCATTGGTTCTGGATGAACTCTCCGATCGTGGCCTCTTGGCCGTCTGCGCCGGCTGCACTACGACGGCGACTTCGAGATGATCGCCGCGATCACCGGACAAGCCACCGCTTGGGTGGTCCCTGCAGGGACGACCGACTGAACCCATGCTTCGGCGGAGCAGATGCCCAGATGCCGACCGCGGTCGCCCGGCGCGATGCCGCGGGCGGCTCTATCAAACTCGGGCTGACCATTCCGCTGAACTCCGACAGCCGAGCTGACAAGCCTGGAATTGCGCGTCGGGGATCAGCCCTGAGGTCACTGGTCGCGGACGCTTCCGGGCGAGATCGAGCCGGACATCTCGCTCCGGACCGACGGTGGCGGAGAACGGCGGCGGGAACGGGCACGAGCCGAACTCCGGATCGGTGGCGAACGGGTGCGGCATCGTCCGAACGCCGCGTTAGGGTCGGCGGCATGACTATGCGGCGGGTCGTCGTGACGCCGGACGGGGTCGAGGTGCGGGACGCGGAAGTGCCGGTGCCCGGGCCGGGTGAGGTGCTGGTGCGGACCGTGGTGGCCGGGGTGTGCGGGTCGGACACGCATGCGCGGCACGGCCGGCATCCGTTCATCCGCCTGCCGTACGTACCGGGTCATGAGGTCTGCGGTGTCGTGGAAGGTGTCGTCGAGGGCGGTGCGCCGGCGGCCGCGACACGGGTGACGGTCGAGCCGCCGTTGCCGTGCTGGACCTGCAAGCAGTGCCTCGCCGGACGGCCGAACATCTGCGAGAACCTGCGCTTCTTCGGCTGCGCCCACGATCAGGGCGGCATGGCGGGCTGGTTCACCATCGACGCGCGCCGCCTGCACGTCGTTCCGGATGAGCTCGACTGGCGGACGGCGGCGTTGATCGAGCCGCTCTCCACGCCGGTGCACGCGATCGGGCTGGCCGGGGGCGTACGGGACAAGGCCGTGGCGATCCTCGGCGCCGGCACGATCGGGCTCCTGATGATGCGGGCGGCGAGGGCCGGGGGCGCCCGCCGGATCGTGATGACCGCCCGGTCCCCGACCAACCGGGACCGGGCGCTGCGGTTCGGCGCGGACGCCGCCGTGGAGCCGGGCGCCGTGACGGCCGCGCTCGGTGAGAGCGCCGACGTGGTCTTCGACTGCGTGGCCGAACAGTCCACGACGGATGAGGCGATCGCTCTCGCCGGCAAGGGCGGCACCGTGGTGGTGGTCGGCGTGCCGCCGGGCGAGGTCACCATTCCGCTGCACATCATTCAGGACACCCAGATCCGGATCCAGGGCAGCGCCACCTATCTGCCCGAGGACTACGCCGGCGCGATCGACCTCCTCCGGGCCGGGGCGGTGACGGCCGACGAGTTCGTCACCGCGGTGCACCCGCTGGACGACGCGGCGGCCGCCTTCCGCGACGCGGAGAGCGGCCGTCACATCAAGGTGCTGCTCACCCCCGACCCCTCGAGCGTGTGAGGCGCCGGCGATGACGACCGCGGGTGACACGGTCGGCGGAATCCCGGCTGGATCCCGATCGGACACGAAGCCGTTCGGCGGATCGCGGCGAAGATCGGCGGATTCAGGGGTGACGGGTTCACCATCCCGATGACCGCGCACATTGTCGGTGGTGCGACGATCGGTGAATCGTCGGCCTCGGGCGTGGTCGACGCCAACCGCCTTGTCGTCGGTTATCCGGGCCTGCATGTGGTCGACGGTTCGGTCGTTCCGGCCAATTCTGGCGCGAATCCCTCACGGCGCCGGCCGAACATGCCCTTTCCTACTGGCGTCACCCCGGGGACGCCCATCCGCGGCCGCCGCTCGGCGCCCGAAACGAGCGCATGGGCCTCGTCGGGCCGGATCCCGGCGGTCCCGCCTTCCGCGCCGGTATTCGGGTGCGTGGGCGACCCACCGGGACGTCGTGCAACATATTGATAACGGTGAACCGAATATCCGCCCCAGTCTGCCGGGCGGCGGCTGTTCAGAATGCGACATGCACCGTGTGATTTGCACACGGCGAACAAGTTCGCCAGAATACGGGTTGAGAAGTTATTCCGTGGCTTCGACTGCGCGTACCGATTGTCGTCACACAATGACGCCCGTTCCCAAAGTTAGGACATCATGGCCAAGCAGGTGATAACCCTTCTGACCGACGACCTCGACGGCGGCGAGGCCGACCGCACCGTCGAGTTCGGACTGGACGGTGTCAACTACACCATTGATCTGTCGGAAAAGAACGCCGGCAAGCTGCGCAAGGCGCTGGACCCGTACCTGACGGTGGCCACCCGGATCGGTCGCAGTGCGGTGGACGGCCGCGCCGCCCGGCGCCCGGTGGCGGCCGGCGCCCGGTCCAGCCGCGATCAGAATCAGGCCATCCGCGAGTGGGCGACCAAGAACGGGTATGAGGTCTCCGAGCGGGGCCGCATCCCGAGTTCGATCGTGGAGGCGTACCACAGCAAGCGATAAGTTTGTCGCGGACAACCGAAGAAACGGCGTCGCCGCCTGGGGACGCCGTTTCTTCCATTGTGGGGGGAGCCGGCATGAGCGTGGTCATCGTCACCGGGGCGTCCGGGGGCATCGGCGCCGAGACGGCGATGCGGCTCGGCCGGGCCGGAATCGTCGTGGTGCTGGCCGCCCGCCGGGAGGCGGAACTGACCGAGGTGTCCGCGCGGATCGCCGGCGCCGGCGGGCGGGCGCTGGCGGTGCCGACCGACGTGCGCGATCCGGACGCCGTCACCACGCTGGTCGAGCGGGCCGCGGCGGTCACCGGGCGGATCGACGGTCTGGTGAACAACGCCGGGGTCGGCGGCCATCCGTCGATCCTCGCCGACGACGGTGTCGTCGACGCAATGATCGAGGTCAACCTGCGGGCGCCGATCCGGCTGATGCGGGCGGTCGTGCCGCTCATGCGGGCGCAGCGCGGCGGGTCCATTGTCAACATCGGCTCGGTGGCCGGCGAGATCGGCATCGGGGGGACGTACTCGGCGACGAAGTTCGCACTGCGGGGCATGACCGATTCCGTACGCCGTGAATTGGCCGGCACCGGCATCGGCGTGACGCTGATCGAACCCGGATATATCGCCACTCCCGGCAACCGCCGCCAGGGTAGGCTCCCCGGCCCGGAGATCGTGGCGGCCGCGGTCGAGCGCGCCTTGCGCCATCCCCGCCGCCGCATGGTGGTCCCGTTCAAGTACCGGGTAGCCATTCCGCTGGCCAACGCGCTGCCGTTCGTGGTCGACCGGGTCTTCGCCGGGAAGGCCGGGAACGCCGGCGGCCGGGTCGGCCTCCGCTCCGGCGCGCCCGACTGAGGCGGGCACCGGCCGGATGCCGCACGTCGTCGGTCAGGCGGCCACCACCTCGGGGCGGCCCAGCAACCCGGGCCGGGCCAGCCAGTTCAGCGCCTCGGCCGCGCCGACCGGGCTGGAGTAGAGGTAGCCCTGCCCGAGCGGACAGCCGAGCGCGGCCAGCACATCCCGGTGCCGGGTGCTCTCGATGCCCTCCGCGACCACGGCCACGTTCAGCGAGCCGGCCAGACCGACGATGCCGGCCACCAGCGCGTGCTGCTGTTCGTCGGCCACCACGTCGTCGATGACCTTCTTGTCAATCTTCAGCACGTCGATCGGGCGTTCCGCCAGACTGCCCAGGGACGAGGAATCGGTGCCGAAGTCGTCGATGGCGATCCGTACGCCCATGTGCCGCAATTCGGCCAGGTCCGCCCAGACCCGCTCGTCGTCTCCGGCCAGCAGCGTCTCGGTGACCTCCAGCATCAGTGCGGCCGCCGGTACGTCGACGTACTGCAGGGCCGCGCGGACCTGGTCGACGAACCCGGACGAGCGGAACTGCCGGACCGAGACGTTCACACTCACGTAGGTGGGCCGCCCGGGGGCGATCCGGCGCCACTGGGCGACCGCGTGCAGCGCCTGGTCGAGCACCCAGCGGCCCATCGGCAGGATCAGTCCGCTCTCCTCGGCCACCTCGATGAACTGGTCGGGGGCGACCACGCCGCGGACCGGATGGTGCCAGCGGACCAGCGCCTCGAACCCGACCGCCTCGTCCGTGGCCAGGTCCACGATCGGCTGGTACTGCAGCAGGAAACTGCCCTCGTTGACCGCGTGGTCCAGCGCCGAGCGCAGTTCCAGCCGCTCGACCATCTGGCTGTGCAGGTGCGACTGGTAGCGCCGCCACTGGTTCTTGCCGGCGCCCTTGGCCACGTACAGCGCGAGGTCGGCCTGGCGCAGCAACTCCGCCGCGGTGCCGGCCTCGGGGGTGGTGGTGATGCCGATGCTGGCCACCGCGTACAGCAGCTGGTCGTCGATCCGGATCGGCTCGGCCAGCGCGGCCAGGATCCGGTTGGCCGTCTCCTCGACCGCGCCCGGGTCCTGCACGTTCTCCACCAGCGCGGCGAACTCGTCGCCGCCGAGCCGGGCGGCGGTGTCGTCCGCCCGCAGGGCGCCGCTGATCCGGTCGGCCACGGCCATCAGCAGCCGGTCGCCGGTGGCGTGCCCGAGCGTGTCGTTGACCATCTTGAAGTCGTCCAGGTCGATGAACAGGACCCCGACGACCGAGCCGTCCCGGGCGTTGCGGGTGAGCGCGTGCTCCAGCCGGTCGGTGTAGAGAACGCGGTTGGCCAGCCCGGTCAGTGAATCGTGGAACGCCTGGTGGGTCAGCTCGCGCTCGAGGCGGCGCCGCTCGGTGACGTCCCGCATGGTGATGACCAGCCCCGCCACGGTGAGATCGGCGCGCAGGTCACGGCAGTGCAGTTCCAGGAGGCCGCCGGCTACGCCGCGGAAATCGAGCCCTTCGGTGGGGGCCTGACCGGACCGGATGCCCACCAGCAGGTCGCCCAGCCGCTCCTGGTCGCCCGGGTGGATCACTCCGAACAAGGACGCGCCGACCGGATCGGCGCCCAGCACCGGGCCGGCCGACGGACTGGCGTAGGCAACCCGGTCGTACTCGTCCACGATGAGGATCACGTCCGACGTGTTCCGCACCAGAGTCCGGAAGTACGTCTCGCTGTTGCGGCGGGTGACCTCCTCGTTGAGCTCGATCCGTTCCAGCGCCAGCGCGATCTGCGCCGCCAGCACCTCGACCGACGACTGCAGCCCGGTCAGCACAGACTCCGGCCCGCCCACGGTCAGCACGCCGACCAGCGCGTCGCCGGTGGGCCGGTCGGGCAGGACCAGGGGGCAGCGCAGCACGGTGCTGAACTGGCTGAGCCGCACCGACGTGGCCCAGTCGACCTCACGGGTCGGCATCATCCGGGCCACTGTGCCGGCCGCCCGGTCCCGCTCGGCCTGACCGCTCTCGACCTGGTCCGCCACCGCCATTGCCAGCACCACGCCGTGCGCGGCATCGGGGGGCAGCAGCCCGGCCACCGCCACCCGGGCGGCCACCGCCACCGCGTCGGCGTCGGCTGCGGAAACCAGGGCGGCCGCGGCCACGCGCAGGCCGCGCTCGCGGGCGATGGCCAGCCGGTGACTCGCCATGATGCCGGCCATCCGGGCCAGGACCAGCAGGAACGTGACGGCGCTGAGGCCCGCGATGACGGGCCGGTCGCCGGCCCGGCCGCTGCCGACCTGCGTGACCAGCACCGTCGGGGCGATCAGCGAAGCGCCGGCCAGCAGCAGCAGCCGGACCTTGCTGACCTCGGTGGCCGGGCCGGGCTGGCGGCGGGTGAGCTCGAGCATCGACGGGTGCAGAACGGCCAGGCCGGCTGCGGCGTACAGCGGAATCCGCCCGGCCGCGGCCACCAGTCCGAGGTCGCCGCGCAGGCCGGCCAGGTTGTCGGCGACGTCGGCGGCGATCATGGCGACGATGCCGGCGCTCAGCAGCAGCACCGCCGGCACCCGGCGGCTGTAGGTGGTCAGCAACCGGATCAGCATGCCCAGGCAGAGCAGGTCACCGATCGGGAACGCCACCGCGAACCACTGGTCGGTGGTGTGCAGGGGTACCTGCCGGAGGTGCGGGCCGATCGCGTACGTCCAGGCCGGCAACGTGATCCCGGCGGTGACGGTGAGCGCATCGAGCAGGCTGCCACGGTCGCGGACGCCGCTCGTACGCAGCCGCACGAACCCCAGCAACACCAGCGCCAGCAGCGGGTAGACGCCCAGCAGGACCCACGTCCCGGCGGTGTGCAGCCACGGCACCGGATTGGAGAACGCGGCCGTGCCGGCCGCCGACAGGACCAGGGTGACGGCGAGCAGTTGCCACGTGCCGGCGGGGCGGGGCTTGAAGCGGCGTACGCCGAGCACGATGGCACCCACCACCGCCGCCCCGGCGACCAGGCGCACCGACGTCTGCACGGTCGAGGTACGGCCGTGGTCGAAGATCACCGCCAGGGCGACCATCAGCAGGCCGTACAGGGTGGCAGCCAACCGTGCCGGCATCTCGCAACCCCTCCCGACTGTCCGCGACGCCTTCTCCGATCGGCCCGCGACGCTCGCAAATGAGCGAAACCCCGAGACTGGAAGACTGGCGGGTGTGCTTGCCGACTTCGTCCGTGCCCACACCCGCCTCGCGCCGGTGCCGTTCGTGCCCGAACTGCGGCTTTACCAGGCCGACGAGGTGATCGCGCTGTGGGAGCGGACCGAGGCCGCCGGGGTCGACCAGCCGCCGCCGTTCTGGGCGTTCGCCTGGGCCGGCGGCCAGGCCCTGGCCCGGCACCTGCTGGACGATCCGGAGCTGGTGTCCGGCCGCAGCGTGCTCGATCTGGCCACCGGTTCGGGGCTGGTTGCGCTGGCCGCGGCCCGGGCCGGGGCGGCGCCGGTGACCGCCAACGACGTCGATCCGCTGTCGCTGGCGGCGGCCGGGGCGAACGCGGACGCCAACGGGATCCGGCTCGACCTCCTCGAGGGCGACCTCCTTGACGGCGACGAGAAGTACGGCGTGGTGCTGGCGGGAGACGTGTTCTACAGCCGGGAGATGGCCCGGCGGGTGCTGCCGTACCTGCGGCGGGCGGCCGGCCGGGGCTCCCTGGTGCTGGTCGGCGACCCGGGACGGGCGTACCTCCCGGTGGACGGCATGATCCGGCGGGCCGCGTACGACATTCCGGTGATCGAAGATCTGGAGAGCGTGCCGATCCGGCGCACCACGGTCTGGCAGGTCCGGCCCTAAACGGCCGCCTTGAGAAGCTCGAGGAGGCCGTAGCCGTCGTCGACCTCGGCGTCCGGTTCGGGCCAGTCGCCGGTGTTCTCGGCGCCGGTCCGGGCCGAACGCATCAGGATCGCCGCCCGGACGTCGGCGCGGCGGCCGCACAGGATGTCCCGGCGCCGGCTGTCACCGACGAACCAGCAGTCCGTCGCGTGCACGCCCAACGCGTCGGTGGCTTCCCAGATCATCTGCGGGTTCGGTTTCCGTACCCCCGCCTCGTCGCTGTAGATCTGCACCGCGAACCGCCCGGCCACGCCCACCTTGGCCAGGAAGTCCCGGTGCGCCGCCCCGGACAGCGTGTTGCTGACCACGGCCAGCGGCAACTCCCGGGCGACGGCGAAGGCCAGCGTGTCGGCGATGCCCGGCCGCAAGGCCCAGTTGTGCCGCCAGGCCCAGTCGTAGCTCAACTTGGCGATCTGCGCCCGGACCCGGGCCTGGGCGCCCGCCGGCCAGCCGCCGATCACGAACCGCTCCCACACCTGCGCCTGCGGCATCTCGTCCGGGTGGTCCTCGTCGCGCCACCGGGCGTACGCCTGCGCACCCTCGGTCAGCGACCGCTGGATCTCCCCGGGCGGCAGCACCTGCTGGGTCAGGTTGAACACGCGCAGCACCAGTTCGCTGGGCGCGGCGCGCTGCGGCGGCGCGTCGGCGATCACACCACCGAAGTCCAGCAGCAGGGCGGTCGGCGAGGGCAGCATCCCACCCAGTTTGTCAGCGGGACGCGCCGAGCGTCCAGGCGCGGACCCCACCCAGGATGCCGGCCGTGTTCGGAACCACGACCACGTCGTCGCCCATCCGGGCCAGCTGCGTCGCCGTGATCAGCCGGGAGTTGCCGCCGCCGAGGTACAGCCGGTCCCACAGGAACACCGGGCGCAGCCCCTCGACCACGTTGCGGACCCGGCGCGACCACAGCGCGTCGCCCAGCCGGCGGCGTTCGTGCTCACCGATGTACGTGTCGTAGCTCATCCCCCACCGCACCGGGGCCTGCGACATCTCCAGATGCGGGGCCAGCGCGCCGCCGTCGAACAGGGCGCAGCCGAGCCCGGTCCCGAGCGTCATCACCAGCTCGCACCCGGTCCCGGCGACCACCCCGGCGCCGTGCACCTCGGCGTCGTTCAGCACCAGCGTGGGCAACCCGAACGCCTCGGCCAGCGCCGTCCGGGCGTCGAACCCGTGCCAGACGTCGACCAGTTCCGGGTCGATCCGGGTCCGTGGCCCGCTGCGGGTCACGTAGTGCGGCGTGGCCACCACCACGCCGTGCCGCAGCATGCCGGGCATGCCCACCGTCACCCGGTCGGCGCGTGGCAGCCGCTCGCCCAGTTCCAGCAGCGTCTTGACGAACAGATCGGTGTGCAACGGGTACGGCGTGGGCACCCGCAGCGGCTGCGCGCGCATCGTCCCGGCCTCGTCCAGCACCGAACCCTTGATGCCGCCGCCACCGCAATCGATCGTCAGAGTGAAAGCCACGCCGTCCAGTGTGCCGGACGGCCCGGGTATTCTCTGCGCCGATGAGCAGGCCATTGCGGGTCACCAGCCGGAACGCGAACTTTCAGCAGTGGCAGGCGCTGCTGACCAACCGGGCGAAACGCCAGCGCGCGGGTGAGGCGCTGATCCAGGGCGTACGTCCGATCATGCTGGCCGTGGAGTACGGCTGGGACGTGCGCGCCCTGATCTACCCCGACCGCGGCGGGCTGTCCAGCTGGGCCCGGGAGACACTCGAGCGCACCGGGGCGACCCGGGTGGCGATGGCCCCGGAACTGGTGGCCGAGCTCGCCGGCAAGGACGACGCCGAGATGCTGGCCGTGGTCGCGGTGCCGGACGCCGACGAGCCGTCCGCCATCCCCGCCGCCCCGGACCTGCTCGTCGTTATCTTCGACCGGCCGTCGTCGCCGGGCAACGTGGGCACGCTGATCCGCTCGGCCGACGCGTTCGGCGCCACCGCCGTGGTGATCACCGGGCACGCCGCCGACCCGTGGGACCCGCAGTCGGTGCGGGCCAGCACCGGGTCGATCTTCGCGCTGCCGGTGCTGCGGTCCGAGTCCCACCGCGAGGTGCTCGACCGGGTGGCCGCGCTGCGGTCCGGCGGCCTGCCCGTGCTGGTCGCCGGGACGGACGAACACGGCGTCGCGGACATCGCCGAACAAGACCTGACCGGCCCGTACGTCCTGGTCATCGGCAACGAGACGCACGGGCTCAGCGCCGGCTGGCGGGACGCCTGCGACGTGATGCTGCGCATCCCGATCACCGGCGCCGCCACCTCTCTGAACGCCGCCGCGGCGGCGACGGTGGTCCTCTACGAGGCCCGCCGCCAGCGCCGCGCGGTCACCGCCTGACTGAGGTCGATCGGTTGCCGCCGGGGTTGCGGACGCGGTTTCCAGGCGAAGTCCGCAGGCGGCTAAGTGCGTAGCCGGTGTGAGCGGATGCAGTCGCCGGAGTCAGCTCACCTCGTCCGTCCAGACCCGCCAGTCGTCGAGGACGCCGTACAGGGCCGGGGTCAGCCAGCCCGGGGCGGAGCGCCGGAAGACGCCCGGTTCCATCGCGCCGGCGCCGTCCGGCAGAGCGCCGACCAGGTGCGGCAGCAGCTCGCTGAAGTTCGCCCAGTGGACCAGTTCGGGTTCGGCCGGCCACGCGCCCAGGACGACTCCGGCGGGGATCCCGCGGCGGGACAACGCTTCCAGGGTGAGCGCGGTGTGGTTCAGCGTGCCCAGTCCGGCGCGGGAGACCACGATGGCGCTCACGCCGAGCGTCGTGGCCAGGTCGGCGAGGGTCCAGGCCTCCCCCGACGGCCGTACGCCCATCGGCACCAGCAGTCCGCCCGCGCCCTCGACCAGCACCAGGTCGTGCCGGGCCGACTCGGCCCGGACGGCGTCGACCACTTCGTACAGCTCCAGCGGCGCGAGATGCGCCACCCGGGCCGCGGCCAGCGGGGCCAGCGGGTCCGGATAGGACGCCAGGGTACGCGCCGTGGCCGGCGCCGCCAGGCGGGTGACCAGGTCGATGTCCGTGGGAGCGCCGTTCGCGGTGCCGGTCTGGCCGGGCTTGATGACGGCCACCCGCAAGCCGGCCGCGGCCGCCGCGGCCGCGATCGCCGACGTGACGATGGTCTTGCCGACGTCCGTGTCGGTGCCGGTGACCAGGACGACGCCGCGCCACTCGCCGGCCTCGACCGGGCGCGGTGCGGGCTCGGCGTCCGGGGTCTGCGCCGCCAGTTCAGCCGCGACCTCGTCACCGATGGTCGTGGACGGGATCAGGGGCGGCGGCTCGTCCGGCATCGGCCCGGCCGGAGCCGGCGACACCGGCGCATCCGGGACCCCACCCGGAGCGGGCGACACCGGCGCATCGGGGACGCCACCCGGAGCCGGCGACACCGGCGCGTCCGGGACGCCACCCGGAGCCGGCGACACCGGCGCATCGGGGACGCCGCCCGGAGCCGGCGACACCGGCGCGTCGGGGATGACTTCGGGGGTGGGCGGAACGGGCGCTTCCGGGAGGGGCTGAACTGGGGCGTCCGGCTCGATGCTCGGCGCCGTCCCGACGAGCTCCGGGGCCGGCGAGACCGGCGGTGCGCCCGGCGCGGGCGGGATCGGTTCCTCCGGCGCGCGTTGCTCCGGCACCTCGACGGCCTCGAGCCCGGAACCGTCCGATCCAGCACCCCCGGCCGGGGCGTCGGCGGAGCGGCCGAACAGACGGCGGAACGCGCCCGGCCGGCGCGGAGTCGGGCTGCTCATGGGGCGCACTCCACGATGACGTCCAGGGCCCGGGCGAAATCGGCCTCGGCGATGCCCGCGTTCAGGGTCAGCCGCAGGCGCGACGACCCGTCCGGTGTGGACGGCGGCCGGAAGCACCCGACAGCCACCCCCCGGTCAGCACAGTCGGCCGCCCACGCGACCGCCGCCTCCGGTCCGGGCGCGACCACCGACAGAACCGCGGCGGCGGGCGGCGTCACCGCGAACCCGGCCGCTTTCAGACGCCGTACGGCCAGATCGGCGCGCGCCCGCAGAACCACGCGGCGATCGTCGGCGGCCCGCGCCACCTCGCCCGCCGCCCGGACTCCGGCGACCACCGCGGGCGGCAGCGCCGTGTCGTAGATGAACGTCCGCGCGGTGTCGACCAGGTGCCGGATCAGCGCGGACGGCCCGGCGACGACCCCACCGGCGCCGCCGAGCGACTTCGACAGCGTCACCGTCACCACCACTCCGGGCGCTCCGGCCAGACCGGCCGCGGCCACCCCGCCGGCGCCCGCCGGACCGAGCACGCCGAGCGCGTGCGCGTCGTCGACCAGCAGCAGCGCATCACGCGACGACGTCACCTCATGCAGGGAAGCCAGCGGCGCGAGGTCACCGTCGACCGAGAACACCGATTCGGTCACCACCAGCGCGGGCGCGTCCGAGGCGTCCAGCAGAGCGGCCACGGCCGACGGGGAGCCGTGCGGCGCCACTTCGACGGAAACGCCGGACATCCGGCACCCGTCGATCAGGGAGGCATGGTTGTACGCGTCGGAGATGATCCGGGTGCCCGGCCGTAGCGTGGCCAGGGCCCGCACGGCTCCGACGTTGGCCAGGTACCCGGACGAGAACACCAGCGCCGAGCCGAACCCGAGCCAGCCGGCCAGGTCGTCCTCGAGCGCGGCGTGGGCGTCGGTCGAGCCGCGCACCAGCCGCGATCCGGTCGCGCCCAGTCCGTACTGCTGCAGGGCGGCGGCGGCGGCCGAGATCACCGCGGGGTGGACGGCCAGGCCGAGGTAGTCGTTGCCGGCCAGATCGATGATCCCGTCACCGGCGGCCCGCGGTCGCAGGCGGCGGGTGAGCCCCGCCTTGGCCCGCGCCTGAGCCAGGCGATCGAGCGAATCCTCCCAGCCGGACAACAGACTCCCCACAGTCACGGAACAGACCGAGAAACTACCACCGGTACGCTACGGGCATGCCAGAGATCCTCGAGCGGGCCCGTACCCAGGTGCTCACCACCGGCGCCGGCCTCGACCAGGCCGGCGTGCTCGACGTCCTGCGGCTGCCCGACGCGGACCTGCCCGAGCTGCTGCAGGTGGCCCACGACGTACGGATGAAGTGGTGTGGTCCGGAGGTCGAGGTCGAGGGCATCGTCTCGCTGAAGACCGGCGGCTGCCCCGAGGACTGCCACTTCTGCTCGCAGTCGGGGCTCTTCACCTCGCCCGTACGGTCGGTCTGGCTGGACATCGGTTCCCTGGTCGAGGCGGCGAAGCAGACGGCGGCCACCGGCGCCACCGAGTTCTGCATCGTCGCCGCCGTCCGCGGGCCGGACGCCCGGCTGATGGCGCAGATGCGTGAGGGCGTCGCCGCCATCAAGAGCGCGGTGGACATCCAGGTGGCGGCCAGCCTCGGCATGCTCAGTCAGGAGCAGGTGGACGAGCTGGTCGCGATGGGCGTGCACCGCTACAACCACAACCTGGAGACCTGCCGGTCGTACTTCCCGAACGTGGTCAGCACGCACTCGTGGGAGGAGCGCTGGTCGACGCTGCGGATGGTGCGCGACTCCGGCATGGAGGTCTGCTGCGGCGGCATCCTCGGCCTCGGCGAGACCGTCGAGCAGCGGGCCGAGTTCGCCGCCCAGCTGGCCGAACTCGAGCCCGACGAGGTCCCGCTGAACTTCCTCAACCCCCGTCCGGGCACCCCGCTGGGCGACCGCCCGGTGGTCGAGGGCAAGGACGCGCTGCGCGCGATCGCCGCGTTCCGGCTGGCCATGCCGAGAACGATCCTGCGGTACGCCGGGGGCCGCGAGATCACGCTCGGTGACCTCGGTACGCGGGACGGGCTGCTCGGCGGCATCAACGCGGTGATCGTCGGCAACTACCTGACCACGCTGGGCCGGCCCGCGACCGAGGACCTGGCGTTGTTGTCCGAACTGAAGATGCCGGTCAAGGCGCTGTCGGCGACGCTGTGACGTACTGCGACCGCTGCGGCGGCCCGCTTGCCGACGGCGGCCACGCCGCCTGCCGGACCGCCCGTGCGCTCGAGCCACCGCGGTACTGCCCGCAGTGCCGGCGCCGGATGAAGGTGCAGGTGGTGCCGACCGGCTGGACCGCCGCCTGCGTCGAACACGGCACCACTCAATCCAGCGCGGCCAGTCAGTCCAACGCGGCCAGTCAATCCAGCGCGGCCAGTTGAAGCTGCTGCAGCCGGTGGCGCTCGGGGTGCCGGGCGATCAGTCGAGCGATGTCGGCCGCGACCTGCCGGTGGCGGCCCAGCGCGAGGTCGGTTTCCGCCTTGTCCTCGACCGTCGTCAGCACCCAATCGTCGACGCGGGCGGCCGCGGCCCGGATGGCGGCCGACGGCACGTCCGCGAAGGCCGGACCGCGCCACAACGCCAGCGCCGCCGCGTACAACCCGGCCGCGCGGTGCCGGTCGCCCTGGTCGCGGGCGGCTGCGGCCGCGACCCGGAACCCCTCGAACCGGGCCACGTCGGTGACCACCGGCTCGCGGCGTAACAGGTAGCCGGGTGGGCGCGTCTCGACGGCGCTGATCCCATGCGTACGGCCGCGCTCGGCGACGGCCTTGCGGATCGCGTACACGTGCCCCTGGACCTTGGTGATCGCCGTGGCCGGCGGTGAGCCGTCCCACAACACCTCGACCAGTTCCTCCAGGGTGACCACTCGGCCGTGACGGAGGACCAGCGCCGCCAGCAGGGCTCGTTGCTTCGGGCCACCGAGGTGCACGAGCCGGCCGCCGGCGCGGACCTCCATCGGGCCGAGGACATCGATCTTGACCTGTTCCTGACCTGCCACCACCACGGTGGTCCACCCCCCGAACACCGACCAGGCCGCCGGACGACCCCCGTCGGCCCGCCGGATGCTCTCGGCTTCCCCCCGTTGGGAAGTGCTTTCTCGCGAGCGGCCAGTGTCCTTCCCCGACCGCGGAGCGTCAAGGCAATTGTCGCCCGCCGTCACTCAGTCGTCGTCGCTCGCGGCCGGGGGCGTCGGCCGCAGCCGTACGCGCGTGATCGCCCGCCCCGTCACCTCGAGCACCTCGGCGGTGAACTCGGGCAGCGAGACCGCTTCGCCGGGCGCGGTCGGGATGTGCCCGAGCGCGGCCAGCACCATCCCGGCGATGGTGGTGTACTCCCCCTCCTCCGGCCCGTCGCCGCGGAAGCCGAGATCGGACAGGTCGTGGATCGGGAACGAACCCGGCATGACCATCGCGCCGTCGGCCTCGCGGACCACCGACTGCACGTCCCGGTCGGTCTCGTCGTAGATCTCCCCGACGATCTCCTCGACCAGGTCCTCCATGGTGATGATCCCGTCGATCGCACCGCGCTCGTCCACCACCATCGCCATCTGCTGGTGGTCGACCCGCAGCTGGAGCATCGCGTCGGACAGCCGCAGCGTCTCGGGCAGGAACAGTCCCGGCCGGCACAGCGGGTCCACCGGCCCGGACGCGTCGACCAGGTCCCGCAGGTGCACGATGCCGAGCACGTCGTCCAGGCCGGCCGGCCCGACCACCGGCGCCCGCGAGTGGCCGCCGTCGATCAGAAGTCGCAGTGCCTCGTACGCGGACATGCCGGCGGCCAGGGTGAGGACGTCGCGGCGGGGCACCAGGATCTCCCGCAGGATCCGGTCGGCGATCTCGAACGCGCCCGAGATGATGGTCCGCTGCTCGGCCGAGAACTCCTGCTGGGCGGCCACCAGGTCGCGGATCTCCTCGGTGGTGACCTCCTCCCGCTGCGCGTGCGGATCGGCCCCGACCAGCCGTACGACCAGGTTGGTGGACGCCCCGAGCAGCCACACCACAGGCTTGGTGAACGCGGACAGCACGTCGATGGGCCGGGCCACGACCAGCGCCCAGCCCTCGGTGCGCTGCATCGCGACCCGTTTCGGAGCCAGCTCACCGATCACCAGGGTGACGAAGGTCAGCACCATGGTGACGATCACGACCGCGACCGGTCGCGCGGCCGAGCCGAGGAACCCGAGCGGCTTGATCAGCGGCTCGGACAGCGACACGGCGGCCGCCGCCGAGGCCAGGAACCCGGCCAGGGTGATGCCGATCTGGATGGTGGCCAGGAACCGGTTCGGGTCGCGGGTGAGGCGGGCCAGCTTGCGGCCGCGCCGGGACTGCCGTTCCAGCTTCTGCACCTGGGTGTCACGCAGCGAGACGAGGGCCATCTCACTGCCCGAGAACGCCGCGTTCACCAGAATCAGGACCAGCACGAGAATGATCTCGCCGCCGATGCCACCCATTGCTCACGTCCCTGCGCTGACCCATCAGGAGCGATCACCGTAGCGGGCATCGGCGGCGCGCGCTGCGCTAGAAACGCGCGAACGACCGTACGGGCATCCGCGGGCCGAACCGGGGCGCTCCGATTCCGCCGGCGGCGAGCAGGTCGCAGACCCGGCCGCGATGACCGGCGTACGGGGCCAGCAGCTCCAGCATCCGCTCGTCGGTGCCCCGCGCCTCGCCGGCCAGCGCCCAGGCCACCGTGTTCGGGATGTGGTAGTCGCCGACACTGACCGCATCGGCGTCGCCGTACGCCGTCCGGACCGCCTCGGCCGCCGTCCACGGGCCGATCCCGGGCAGGGCCGTCATCCGCCGGGTGGCCTCGGCGGAGTCGGCGCACCGCTCCAGCCGGGAAGCCTCCAGCGCGATCCGCAGCAGGGCCTGGGTCCGACGCTGTTCGACGCCGAACCGGTGGAACTCCCAGTACGGCGTGGCCGCGATCGCCGCCGGGTCGGGCGGCAACGTCAGCGCGGCCGGTCCGGGGGCGGGCTCGCCGAACCGGCGGACGATCCCGCGGTACGCCCGGTACGCCTCGGTGCCGGTCACCTTCTGCTCCAGCACGGCCACCAGGACGCGGCGGAAGAGCAGTCCGGTGGCCGGCATCCGGGTTCCGGCGAACGTGTGGGCCAGTCGCGCCACCACCGGATGGGCCACGGCGAGGGCGGCGAACCCGGTGAGGTCGTCGCGGAGACCGGCGTACGCGTCCGCCCGGTCCGCCAGCCACGCCGCCCCGGGCCCGTACGCGACGGCGTCCAGCCCGTCGGCGGTCCGGGTCAGCCGCAGCGTTCCCGGGCCGTCGGGCGTACGGGCGGCGAAGAACAGGTCCCGGCCGGTGAGGGTGGCGCAGGGATCGGTGCGGCGGGTCAGCAGCGTGGCGACCGAGGCGGTGAAGCGGTAGCCCTCCGGCGTGGCCAGTGCCCGGGTCACCGTCATCTCCACGTCGACACTGTGCCACGTACGGGCGTACGAACCAACCGTCCCGCTCTCCGGGCACCCCGATGGCCCCGACCGCGCTCCCGGTCAGGGCCATCGGGTGGGCGACGGACGGACACCCGAGTCGGTCCGTGTCGCCCTGGTGCCGGAGCTGGTAGGCCCAGCCCGAGCCGGGTCCCGCGCCTCCTCTCGTCAGCTTGTTTCCTTGCTCGGGCCGTCCGCCGCGGATGCTGCCCTCAGGGGTTGGGCAGCGGCCGGTTCCGATGGGGGGTCCCGCCGGGAGTGGCGTCAGGTCGAGTGACGCCCTACCCGGAGGAATTCGGTCCCGGATTGCGGCAGAGGCTCCGTCCGGGAATTTGCTACTGGCCGCCGCCGTCGTGGACGGTGACCCGCACCGCGTCGAACGCCGGTGTCTGGTTGGCGCGCTCCATCATCGGAACCCGGTGCGAACCGTCACCAGCCCACGCCGCGCACTGCGCGGTGCCCGCCTCCGGCAGACCCGGAACATTGATCGTCACCGTGTCCGGAGTCTTACCCCCCTTGCTGTCCTCAGTCGCCACGAAGAACGCCGGCACCGGATCCGGAGCAGGCGCCGACGACGTACCGTCCAACATCCGGCACGCGGTATGGAAGTGACCCCGCACGATGCCACCCTCCAACACCGAACTCTCCACGTAATAACCACCCGCCCCCGCCGCCAGGAACCGGTCCCGAATCAAATTCCGGGTCGACACCTTCAACGTGAACGGCTGATTCACCCCCACCGACTGCGGCGAGTCCGTGATCAGCAACGACGGATTGTTCGCAGCCGAACCCACCTCACCGAACGCCGTCGACACACACCGGTCACCCTTCTGGAAACCGTCATGCGGCGGAAGCTTGCTGTTGTCGCAGCTGTTGGCCAGGACGCCCAGGCCGGCGCCGGGCGGCGGGGTCGCGGCCGCCCCGCCGGCGTTGTTGTTGCCGGCGTTGTTGTTGCCCGCGTTGTTGTTGCCCGCGTTGTTGTTGCCCGCGTTGTTGTTGCCCGCGTTGTTGTTGCCCGCCTTGTTGTTGCCCGCCTTGTTGTTGCCGCCGGCGTTCTGCGCTTGGCCGCCGGCGTTCTGCGCTCCGCCACCGGCGTTGGCGCCGCCGTTGTTCTGGCTGGCGGAGGTGTTGGCCACGTTCTGCATGACCCAGTCACGGCAGCGCTGACGCATGTCGGCCTGGCTCGGCACGTCTCCGGCGCCGTCATCGGCGTGCTGGGTCACCCGGCCGCCGTTGGTGGTGTACGTGCCCGGCTTCGTCTTGGTGGACAGCTTGGTCGAGTTCGGGGCCTTGATGTTGTCGCAGGCGGACAGAGCCTTCTGAGTGCCCTTGCGGATGGTGCTCGCATCCGAGACCTGCGAGATCGTCACGATGCCGCCGAACACCGCCAGGGTGGCCGCCGCCGCGATGACTCCCCGTTTACTGGTCAACCACTTCGGCTTCGCGCTCGCGCGCCGGTACTGAGACCTTCGCATGGGTGACACCTTTCTTCTTCTGCCATTGCGGACCGGGGCCGCTGGGTGATTCCGTACGGCCTGGCCGCTGCCAGGTCGAGCCGGACGAGGCGAGTCGGGTCATCTCGTCCGGAAGATGCGCATGGTGGTGACGACGCCGGCCACCAGGGCGACGGCGAGTACGAGGAGGATCAAACTGGTGCTCAAGCCCGGGACGCCGCTGGTCATCGTCTGGCCGAGCATCTGGTTGTCGACCGGGACCGGGCCGGCATTGACCGGCGCCGGGGGCGGCGCGGTCGGCAGTGCGCCGTAATCGACGATGCCGCTGCTCTCCAGCAACGTCATGTGCGTCATGACGAACTGGTTGGCCTGCTGCGCCAACAGCCGGACGCTGTCGTTCTTGGTGCTGGCCCGGATGGTCGCGATGGCCGGGAAGATCTTGCCGTGCGCGGCGCGCAGCCGGTCGATGTAGATCTGGTCGAACGTGGCCGCGGTGGCGTTCTTCATCTCGGCCAGCCACCCGAGCTGGTCGCTGTTGGGCTGGTTGGGCAGCTGGATGCCGAGCTGCTGGGCTACGTCCCGGTCCATCTTGTCCAGGACCACGTGCTGTGCCGAGATCGCCTTGCCGATGGCGACGACCTTCGGGTTGTCCGACTTCTCCACGGCCATGTTGCCGGCCGGGATCTCCCACAGTCCGGCCAGCCGGACACGGATGACGAAGTCCTTGTCGGCGGGGGTGACGGTGCCCTTCCCGCTGTCGGTGAGGCCGGTGTCGGGCGGGATCGGGACACCGTCGGCCGCATGCGCCGCGCCGGCCGGCGCCAGCAAACCCACCAGAACCATTGCCGTGATACCCACCAGCCAGCCTGCGAGCCGGCGTCCCGAGCGGGCGGCAATCATCTCTGTCTCCTCCTTTTCACGACCATCGTTCGAATGTCATTCGGGATACCGAACCGTTAGGAATCTGCAGTTCCGCGACGCAATGAGCCGTTTCGGAAATACGGAACCATTGGACCCGATCCGGTGCAGTGGACGGGTGACGGACCGACCGATCTCAGTAGCTGTAGTCGCCGCTGGAAGCCTTGGGAGGTGCCACCGGCTTGGAGATGGCGGGCAGGCACGTGAGGTTCTTGGCGCCGTCCGGCTTGATGACGAACCACTTGCCGTTGACGTTCTGGCCCTTCCACTTGCCGGCACTTCTTGTCGCCGATGTAGCTGTAGATCGGCCAGCCCTTGAGGTCAGCTGCTTGGTCCCGTCGGCCCGGGTCACCGTGCCGACCAGCTTCGGGTCGATGCCCTTGAGGGTGGGTTTCCGCCGTCGATGGTCAGCGCCGGCTTCCAGACCTGGCGCAGTCGCCGTTGCAGGTCGAGACTCGGCCTGCTTCCCGGCGGTGTCCCCGTCGAAGCGGTAGAAGCACGAAGCCCTTCTCGTTCTGCGACCGTGTCGCCCATCTTGTTGACCTTGGCGCGCGGTGAGCGAATCGGTGGTCAGGGCGGTGCTCAGCTGCGGGGTCCGCTCGTCGCCACCGGCCGGAGCCTTCGTGGGACTCGGCGGACGGGGCATCCTGCTGGGTGGTGGCCACCGGGGCCGGCGCCGCGCCAGCCGCCGCCGTAATCGGCCGGGTTGTATCCGGCCGGGGCGCAGCCGACGAGCGCGAACGCCGCGGCGAGGGCGGCCGATCGACGACCATCATCTTCTGCTTGTTGCCGTACCACGTGCCCTCCAGCAAAACTGATGCCTCGGCTGCCTTCGTTCCGCGCTGTAGTACGCAGTCGGACCGCGTTCCGGTTGAAGAATCGGCCGACGAATTTCAAACGTTTTTCGAGTCGTGTTCTCGCCGTGCGCCGTGCGTATTCACCGAGCCCAAAAGAATGGGCCCGAGCCGTAGTGGCCGGACCCATTTCTCTGACGTCGGGTTATGGCACCTGCACCAGAGTGTCCGGGGTGCCGGCCGCGCTCAGCGCTTGCACCGGACGTGCGCGATCTGCTCGCGGGTGAGCGCGGTGACCGCCTGCAGCATGAGCGGCTGCGGCTGGGCGGCGGTTCCCCAGCCCTTCTCGCCGACCGTTCCAGCTGGACACCACCTGGGTGCTGCCGTCGGTGTTGGCGATCACCAGCTGGCAGACGCGAGGGCCGGTGATGTTGGAGACCTCGAAGGAGATCTGCGTGCCCATGTCCTTCTTCTCCAGAGCCGCGTCCGCCGTACGCCGGTGCGCGGGTCTCGGATGCCGTACCGGTCACCGCCCGGCAGGTCGGGCCCGCCGATGCCGCCCGTTGGGCGGGCAGCGGATCGATCTGTGTCGTGCCGCCGCCCTGGGCGTTCGTGGACGGCTTGGCGTCCGGCGCCAGCCACTTGGCCGCCGGCGAACAACGCGCCGATGGACAGCATGGCGAAGACCACGACGGCGGCCGCGAGCGAGTACAGGCGACGGCTGTGCCCGTGCTGCCGCTCCTGCTTGACCTCGCCGATCAGTCCGGTCAGGAGCTGGCCGTTCGGGCGCGACTGCTCGGTCGCGATGATCGCGTCGGCGTCCACGTCGGCCAGGACGTCGACGACCTGGACGAACGACTCGAGCTCCTAGCGCAGGCGACGCACTCGATCAGATGGTCCTCGAAGCGGGCGGCGTCGCGGTCGTCGAGCACGCCCAAGGCGTACGCCGCGACATCGAAGTGCTGTTCCTGCGTCATTCCGTCACCCCCCGCTGCTGCAGAGCCGTACGCAGCGCCCGCAGAGCGTAGTACACGCGCGATTTGGCGGTGCCCAGCGGCAGATCGAGCACCTCCGCCGCCTCCGGAACCGTCCGGCCGCGGAAGTAGGTCTCGACCAGGATCTCGCGGTGCGACTGGCTCAGCGTCCGCAGCGCATCGGTCGACGGTCATCATTGCAGCACGCGGTCGGTGTCGTCGGCCGGCTGGGAAAGCTCTCCAGCTCCCGGTCGTACGTCTCCGGCGGCCGGGCGCTGGTGCTGCGGTGGTCGTCGATGGCGATGCGCCGGGCCACGGTGACCAGCCAGGGCGCAGCGACTGCTGCCCCTGGGCGCCGAGCCGGTGCGCGTTGCGCCAGGCCCGCAGCAGGGTCTCCTGCACGATGTCCTCGGCGCGCTGCCGGTCACCGCCGGTCAGCCGGAGCACGAACATCAGCAGCGGGCCCGGCGTGCTCCTCGTAGAGCATCCGGACCAGCGTGTCCTCGTGGCTGGCAGTGGCCGGACGCCTCGTGCCGGGGAGCCTGTCGCGGGATCAATACGTCATCATTCTCCGCTCCACGGCCTCCGTCGAGTGCCTGCCTACCATCCACCGGATCGTCTGCTGCGTCATCGCGCGCACCCCGTCCGGCATGAGCCGGTCCTCGGCCAACGCATGCATCGATTCCTCCTGCCGGAGCCTTCTCCGTCACCTGATATACGGCCGGGGATCCGGGCCAGGATCAACGTGGCGCGGAAAATTTCCGGGGGCAGCTCGTCGGCGGGACGGCGCCAGGTTCGTGCGGGGCACGAGACGGCGGGCCGGCCGGAATTCATCGACGGATCACCGATCATGGCCCCTGGGCAGGCGAATAATACTCATGCTCTCCGGTTCCACCGCTCTGTCGAACACGTGGCGGCGCAAGGACATCACAGATCGTCGCGCTTTCTCGGCCTCCGCGGGACGCACTGTCAGTCCGCCGTGACTCGCCGCGTCCGGATGACAGCGCAGCGCGGTCGGGCGACCACGCACAGCCCTATCCCTGGCAGGCTTTTGTCCGTTTTCGAGGTGAGGCTCGACCGTTCGGAGCAACTTGCCCGCCGCTCGCCTCCAATCGCCTCCGCCGTTCTCCCTCGCCCCGAGTCGAACCCTTCGGCCGAGGCGCCTCGCGCCCCGACGCGCCTCCCTCCGACGCGTTGTCCTCCGGCGGGCCGGCGGGCCGGCGGGTCAGCGGGTCAGCGGGCGGTGGCGGCGGCGCGGGCCAGGGCGCGGTGCAGGACCCGGGCGTCGCCGAGCAGGCCGCGCAGCCGGCGCTCCAGGCCGGCGATCGGCACCAGGTTCTGCGGCGCACGCGGGTCCTTGTAGGCCGACGACGCGAACCGCGGCAGTGTCGCCGCCGACAGGTCGGCCAGCTCGATCGCCTGGGCCGCGGTCAGGTCGGGTGAGCACTCGACCCGCACGATGCCCGGCCCACGGCGCGCCCGACGACGCCGGGCAGCCGCAGGTACCAGGACCAGCCGCCCCAGACCGTGCCCAGATGGAACACCGGAGTGCGCTGACCCGCCCGCAGCGCCGGTCACCACCGGCGGTCAGCGTCGCCGGGAGGTACTGCTTCTGCTGGGTCTTGACGTACCCGATGGTCCGCGGCAGATGCCGCCGGTTGCGCAGCGGGCCGTCCACCACCAGCAGGTCGGTGCCGTCTCCGTCGTCGCGGGCCATCGAGGAGATCTCGATCTCGAGCGCGGTCAGCGGCCCCTGCACCGCGGCCGGTAGCTTGCTGGCCTCGCCGGTGCCGCCGACCCGGTGCACCTCGTACCGGACCGAGCCGGCCACCACGTCGCTCCGCCGACGGGCTGGCCGTGAACAGGCCGCGGCCGACCCGGGCGCCGGCCAGTTCGGCGGCGCCGCGGCGCAGGTCGCAACGGACCACCCCGGCCGCGTAGGAGGCGGCCAGCCCGGCGTACGACGTGCCCGTCCTCCTCGGCCGTCCACAGCCCGGCGTCGTTGCGGCGCACCCCGTCGACCAGCAGCACGCGTGCCGGGCGCCGCGCAGCCCGGGCGGGACGTCGATCGGCGCCCACTGGTCGGCCGGCACCTCGGCGTCGGTGCTCGACCTGGGCGCTGCTGGGCGATGCCGGACCGTCCGCGTCGCCGCCCTCGAACGACGACCCGTACGCCGGATCCCAGGCGTCGACGAACATCCGGGTCACCGGCCGACCCTCTCCACGTACGCCGTACGCGCGTCCTTGTGCACCTCGAACCGCACCGGCACCCGCTCGGCCAGCGCGCCGACGTGGGTGACCACGCCGACCATCCGGTCGCCCCGGGCGGCCAGGTTCTCCAGCGTGGCCGCGACCACGTCGAGGGTGGCCGCGTCGAGCGTGCCGAAGCCCTCGTCGAGCACGATCGACTCGAGGCTGGCGGCCGTGGTGGACATGCCGGCCAGCTGCTCGGACAGGGCCAGCGCGAGGGCCAGCGACGCCTGGAACGTCTCGCCGCCGGACAGCGTGCGCACGCCCCGGCGCAGGCCGGCGTCGTGGTGGTCGACGACGAAGAACTCGCCCTTGTCGTGCACCAGGTCGTACTGACCGCCGGTGAGCTCGCGCAGGATCCGCGACGCGCCGTCGACCAGCAGGTCCAGTGCCTCCTCGAGCAGCCAGCGCTCGAAGTTGTTGGCCCGCAGGTGCCCGGCCAGCGACTTGCGCCACCCGGTGGGCACGGACGCAGGCCGGCCCGCTGCTCGGTGAACTCCAGCGCCTGCGCCCGCCGTTCGACCAGCCGCGACCAGGCCGCCTCGGCTCGTTCGGCGGCTGACCGCGGCCGACCGGATCAGGTCCGAGTCGTCGCGGCTCTCCGGCGCGGTCTCGCCGGCGCTGATGAAGAGCGCCGCCACCGCGTCGTACGCCTGGACCGTGCCCTGGTGAGCGGCGCCGACCTCGGCCTCGGCCGCGGCGCGGCGCTCGCGGCGGTCCTGGGTCTGACCGGCGGCCCAGTCGGCCAGCGTGGCCCACGAGCCGGCCAGGTCGTCCCGGTCGGCCGGCGGCGGCGCCGAACCGGCCGACCTCGTCGCGGACGGCGTCGAAGCCCAGCCACGCCGCCCGCTGCCGCTGCTCGGCCGCCGCCACCGCGGCCGCCGTCCGGCGCTGCGTCGCGCGCGCCGACCGCACCTCGGCGCCGGCCGCATCCAGTTGTTTCCGCAGACGGTCCAGCTCGGCCAGCCGCTGCTGGACGGCGTCGATGCCGGGTGAGCCGGCCACCGCGGCCCGCACCTCGGCCAGCCGGGACAGGTGATGGTCCTGCTGGGCGCGCTTGCGTTCGAGGTTGCTCTCCAGCTTGCGGGCAACCGCGTCGCGTTGCTGGAACGCGCTGGACGCGGCCTGAGCCGCCGCCCGGGCGGCTTTGCCGGTGGCCTCGGCGGCGGCCACCGCCGACCCGGCCGGCATCGCCGGCACGGTGCCGACGACCTGCTCGCAGACCGGGCACTGGTCGCCGGCGACCAGATGCTGGCGCAGCGCGGCCGCCCGGTCCAGCCGCTGGGCCTCGGTGTAGTCGGCCCGGGCCTGTTCCAGCAGCTGCTCGGCGCCGGTGTGCGCCGAGCGGGCGAGCTCGGCCGCCGCCAGCGCGTCCTTGACCTCGACCTCGGCCACCGACACCTCACCGGCGAACCACTCGGCCTGCCCGGTCAGCCGGTCCAGCTCCTGATGGCGGTCCAGCAGCAGGCCGAGCGACCCGGCGTCACCGGCCGCGGCCAGTTCGCCGCGGACCTTCTCCTCACGCTCCTCGGCGTCCCGGACCGCGTCGGCGGCCTGGGACCCGGCCGTGCCGAGCGGCCGCCGCGTCCGAAGCCACCTGGGCGCTGCCGGCGGGCATCCGGACCCCGCCCAGAATGGCGAGCTCCTTGTCCAGCGCGTCCCGGGCGGCGGACGCGACGGATTCGGCCGCCCGCGCCGCGCGCAGCCCGGGCACCGCGGCCTCGACCGCCGCGGCCAGGTCGCGCATCGTCGCCAGGCGCAGCGAGGCCGCCTCCACCGCCTCGTCGTCGGCGTCGCCGAGCGAGGCCAGCAACTGGTCGAGGGTCTGCAGCTGAGCCTCGGCCTTGGCCGCCCGGGCCGTCGCGCGGTTCTGCACGTCCTCGTAGACGCGCAGGCCGAGCAGGTTGACCAGGATCTGCTGGCGGGTGGCCGGCTTGGCGTGCAGGAAGTCGGCGAACTGGCCCTGAGGCAGCACCACGCAGCTGGTGAACTGCTCGTACGGCAACCCGACGGCGTCGATCACGGCCTGGTCCATCTCGGCCGGGGTGCCGGCCAGCACGTCGCCCAGGTCGTCCAGGCTCATCCCGGTGTCCAGGCGGGTGACGTCGAAGCCGGGCGGCATCAGCTGCAGTCCGGCGCCGGCGGTCTTGACGTTGCCCCGGCCGTCCCGGCGCACCACGCGGGTGGCGACGTAGCGGGACGCCGGCCGACTCGAACACCAGCCGGACGCGGGCCTCGGTGGCCGACGGGGCGAGCGCGTTGACGATGCCGCGGGCGCCGCCCCAGCGCGGAACCGTGCCGTACAGGGCGAAGCAGATCGCGTCGAGCACCGTCGACTTGCCGGAGCCGGTCGGCCCGACCAGGGCGAAGTAGTCGGCGTCGGTGAAGTCCACGGTGGTCTCCTCGCGGAACACCGTGAACCCGGCCATGTCCAGTCTCAAGGGCCTCATGTCCGAGCCTCGCTTCGCACGCTCGGGCACACGGCCCGGGCACTGAGCTGCCTCGGTTCGCCTCGTTCACTCATGGAGTCGCGTTCACCTCGTCGTACAGCTCGTCGAACAGCTCGCGGACGCCCTCCTCGGAGTTCTCCCGGCTGTCCAGGTAGTCGCCGAACAGTTGTCGGGGCGAGCGCCCGGCCCGCTGCGCCATCTGAGCGGCTCTCGGGTCCGGCACCATGTCCGGGTCGATGCGGATCTCGAGCGCGTTGGGCAGCAGTTCCTGCACGTCCTCGCGCAGGCCGACCCGCGGCGCCTCCCGGACGAACACCCGCAGCCATGCCTCCGGCAGCTGGACCGTGGCCAGCTGGTCGAGGGTGCCGCGAACCGTCCGCAGAGTCTTGGCCGCGGTGACCGGCACGTCCCGGACCCGGGCCGCCTTGTCGACGGCGACGTCCACGACGGCCACCGAGCAGACGTTCTCCTCCTCGCCGAAGTCCACGGCCAGGGGGCTGCCGCAATACCGCACCGGGCCGGGCGCGATCACCGCTGGGACCGGTGCAGGTGGCCGAGCGCCACGTAATGGGCGGCCTGCGGGAAGACGGTGGCCGGGACCGCGTACCCCATGATCGTGTGCGCCTCCCGCTCGCCGCCGCCGGTGCTGGCCCCGACCACGGTCAGGTGCGCGGTCAGCAGGTTGACCACGCCCGGCTCGGTGAAGCCGTCGGCCAGCCGGGCGATCAGGCGGGCGATGTGGTCGGCGTACGTCTGGCTGGCCTCGGCCGCGGTCAGCTCGTACATCTCGGCGGCTCGGATGGCGTACCGCTGGGACAGGAACGGCAGCGCGACCAGCTGCCACCGCTCGCCACCCGCGGTCGTGCCGCTGATCAGCAGGTCGTCGGGGTTGTCCCGGACCGACCCGCGCAGCATGATCCCCGCCGCGTCGGCCCAGGACCGCAGCGCGTCCAGCGCCGGGCCGTTGTCGTGGTTGCCGCCGATCGCGACCACCGCGGCGCCGGTCTGCCGCAGCGCGGTCAGCGCCCGGGTCACCACCCGGGTCGACTCGGCGGTCGGCGCGGCCGGTGTCGTACAGGTCGCCGGCCACGATCACCAGGTCGGGCCGTTCCGCCCGGGCGATCTCCACCACCTGGGCCAGCACGCGGATGTGCTCCTCGTGCCGGGTCCGGCCCTTGAGGACCTTCCCGACATGCCAGTCGGACGTGTGCAGGATGCGCATCGCGGAACCTTAGAACGGGATGTCGTCGTCGGACGAACCGCCGTGACCGACGACCACGCGAACGGGTCGGCGCCCTGCACGATCGACCGGGCCGACTCCAGCGGGGGCGGCCCCGCCTCGGAGTGGCGGGTGGCCCAGGCCGGGAACGGGAACTCCACGCACAGCGGCACCGGGATGTCCGGCTGGTTGACGAACATCGTGCCCGGCCGGGCCAGCAGCGCCCGCTGGCGCATGGCCGGCGGGCAGGAAACCGTACTCCGGGCGGGACGCCTCCGCCGGGTCGAGCCGGCCGACCACCCGGATCGCCGAGTTGGTCACGATCCGGCGCTCGACCTCGCTCGCCGTCTGCTGCGCGCCGATCAGGATCACGCCCAGCGACCGGCCACGCTCGGCGATGTCGAGCAGCACCTCCTTGATCGGTGAGGTGCCCTCCCGCGGCGCGTACTTGTTGAGCTCGTCCAGCACCACGAACAGCAGCGGCTTGCCCGTGCCGGCCTTCTCCTTCTCCTCGAACTCGGTCTTGAGCGTCACGCCGACCACGAACCGCTGCGCCCGGTCCGGCAGGTTGTGCAGGTCGACCACGGTGACCTGGGCACTCTCCGCCGTCTTGATCTGATGCGGGCGGCGGGCGGCGAGGTCGCCGCGGATCAGCCGGTCGAGGTCGCGTTTGCTGCCGATCAGCCGGCGGGCGAACGCGTTGACCGTGCCCATGCTGACCGCGCTGCCGGCCCACGTCATCCGGGTCTCGTCGTCGGTGAGCTGGTCGACGATGTGGTCGACGAGGTCGCGATACGACCCGATGCGCCGGCCGTCGATGCTGATCCCGCCCTCGGCCGGCACCGCGTACCGAGCCAGGTGGGCGGTCACCGAGTGGACGACCATCGTGTACTGCTGGCGCTCGTCGTCGGCGTCGGCGAACACGTACGGCAGCAGGCGCTTGGCGCAGAACTCCTCGATCGTCCAGTAGAAGCTGTCCACCCCGGTCAGCCGGCTGCGTCACGTCGGGCGCGCCGGACGAGTCGCCGGCCCGGGGCGGGGCGTAGACGCGCACGTCGGAGAACGGAGTCGCGGGCAGCTCGAGGAGCTTGTACGCCGCCGTGGTGGGCTGGTCCAGCCGGGTGTTCGGGTGGTCCAGGAACAGCAGGTCCTCGCCCTTGACGTTGAAGATCAGCGCGCGGGCGTTGGCCGCCGCGACGCGCCCAGCTGGCCGGAGCGGAACACCGAGTAGAGCAGGAAGGTGGCGAAGCTGGTCTTGGTGGCCACGCCGGAGATGCCGGAGATGGAGACGTGCGCGCCGCGGGTGCCGTCCAGGAAGTCGGCGTTGAGGAACACCGGCGACCCCGTCGCGGCCGGTGCCCATCGGCACCCGCCGCTCCATCCGGTCGAAGTGCAGGGCGGCGTCCCGCTGGCCTCGCCCTCGGCCCGGTGCACGACCGCGCCCGGCGCCGGCGGCACGTACAGCTCCGGGTCGACCCGGGTGGTGGTGATCTCGGCCGCCTCCTGCACCAGCGCCGGCAGCGTGCCGTCGGCGATGGCGAACACGTCCGAGTCGAACTGGGCGCCCTCGTGCCGGGCGCGGACCTGGGTGACCACGCCCGCGATCGTCACCGGCTCACGGTCGGGCAGCTCGCGGCGGGTCACCACGACGTCGTCGAGCTGGAGGTAGCTGCCGGGGGTCACGGCCGTCCAGAACTGCAGCGGGGTGGCGTCCGCGGTGCCGAGCACCCGGCCGACGGGGGAAGATTCGTCAGACACGCCGATCATGTTGCACCAGGTGTACGACAGGTTTACGGACGTCCCGCGGTGTGGCACGGGTTTTCCACAACTTCTGGGGGTCGTCCACAGCTTTATACACAAGATCTTGGTGAAATCAGCGCGTACGGGTGTACCGCAGCAGCAGCATGTCACCGCCGGCGAGGCTGTGCTCGAGGTGCATCGCGCGCGGCGGGACCACCGCTCCGTGGGCGATCCGCCCGGCGTCGCCGCCGGCCAGCACCGGTGCGAGCGTCAGGCACAGCTCGTCCACCAGGTCGGCCTCGATCAGCCCGCCGAACAGTGCCGGGCCACCCTCGCAGAGCAACTGCGTCGCCCCGCGCCCGTGCAGGTCGGCCACCGCGGCCCGGAGGTCGACCGCGTCCTCCCCCACCGTCACGATGTCCGCGACCGGCGCCAGCGCGGAACGCCGATCGGCCGGGGCGCCGGCGTGCGTGTAGACGATCGGCCGGATCGGGGCGTCGGCGAAGACCAGCTGGGCGGGGTCCAGGTCGAGCGAGCCCGAGACCGTCACCATCAGCGGGAACTCGGGCAGACCGTGGGCCTGCCGCCACGCCCGCGAGGACGGGTTCAGGCGCATCGCGTCGTACTGCTCGGTGCGGATGGTGCCGGCCGCGACGATCACGGCGTCGCAGACCATCCGCAGCACGGCGAAGACCTGTTTGTCCGCCGGGCCGCCGAGGCCGCCGGACCGCCCGTCGACGGTGACGGCGCCGTCGAGGCTGCTGATGAAGTTGACCCGCAGCACCGGGCGGCCCGAGCGCGGGTAGCGCTGGACCAGATCCTCCGTGCCGAAGGCGGCGGCGAAGGTCATGGCGACGCCGGCACGGTGACCGGCGGGACCGGCTCGACCGGTCGGTGCTGACAGTCGCACCAGGACCCGCCCCGGCAATCGGTGTGGCGCTGTTCGCGGCAGGCGCGACAGATCATGACATGAGCCTATGCGGTGCCGGGACGCCGGACGATAATGCCGGGGCAACCCGCTGGAGGGATCATCATGACGAGGCAGCCGATGCGGCCGCCGGGCCGGCCGACGCTCGACGCGGTGGCCGCCCGGGCCGGGGTCGGGCGAGGCACCGCATCCCGCGTGCTCAACGGGTCTCCGCAGGTCAGCCCGCAGTCGAGAGCGGCTGTGGAGGCCGCCATCGCCGAGCTCGGGTACGTCCCCAACCGCGCCGCCCGTTCACTGGTGACCCAGCGCACCGATTCGGTCGCCCTGGTCGTGTCCGAGTCCGAGGAGCGGGTGTTCGGAGAGCCGTTCTTCGCCGGCGTGCTCCGCGGCATCAGCAACGCGCTCATCGAGACGCCGTTGCAGCTGTGGCTGGCCATGGCGGCCAATCCGGCGCAGCGCGCGCGGGTCGAGCACCACCTCACCAGCCAGCACGTCGACGGTGTGCTGCTGTTGTCGCTGCACGACGACGACCCGCTGCCGGACCTGCTGCGCCGGCGGATGATGCCGTTCGTGCTCGGCGGCCGGCCGGACCGGCTGGAACCGGGCGACGCCTACGTGGACGTGGACAACGAGGCGGGCGCCCGCCAGGCGGTGGAGTACCTGCTGTCCACCGGCGCCCGGACGGTGGCCACGGTGGCCGGACCCCAGGACATGGCGGTGGGCCGGGCCCGGCTGGCCGGATACCGGTCCGCGGTGCCCGGACCGGAACTGGTGGCGTACGGCGATTTCACCGAGGACGGCGGGGCCGCAGCCATGCGCGCGCTGCTGAAGCGGGAACCCGGCCTGGACGCCGTCTTCGCCGCCTCCGACCTGATGGCCGGCGGCGCTCTGCGGGCCCTGCGCGACGCCGGGCGGAAGGTGCCGCAGGACGTGGCCCTGGCCGGCTTCGAGGACGCCCCGCTGGCCCGGCAGATCGAACCGGCCCTGACCACCGTCCACCAGCCGGTCGAGGAGATGGGCCGGCGGATGGCGGAACTGCTGACCGCGATGATCATGGGCCGCCCGGTGCCGGACGCGCACGTTTTGCTGGACACCCACCTGGTCCGTCGAACGTCGGCCTGAAGTGGCCTAAAGTGCCCTTTAGCGATCGGGACATCGCCGCGCAACCGGTCGGAAATGAGTAGTTGGCAGTCTCTACTCCGAGATCAACTGGAGGAGTCGCATGTTGCTGCGGGTACGGGTCACCCTGCCGGACCGGCCGGGCGCCCTGGGGCAGGTGGCCCGCACGCTGGGCGTCGCCGGCGCCGACATCGTCCAGGTCGTGGTGCTGGAGCGACTCGGCGGCCGCGCGGTCGACGACTTCAGCGTCGTCTGGCCCGGCGCCGCCCGCGTCGAGCGACTGCTGGCCGGCCTGGCCGCGATCCCCGGGGTGCAGGTCGACGGTGTGTGGAAGGCGATCGGCGCGCCGGTGTCCGGCGGCCACGACGCCGAGTTGCTGGCCCAGGTGGCCGCGAACCCGGCCGACGGCCTGGCCACGCTGGTCGACGCGACGCCGGGTCTGCTGGCCGCCGACTGGGCCACGGCCGCCGTGGTCCCGGCCGACTGGGCCGCCCGGACCCGCGATCTGCCGTCCGAGCCGACCGTGGCCTACGCCAGCTGGCGCGCCCCGGACCCACTGCGCCTGCCGGAGATCACCCCGCTGCGAGCCCGCCCGCTGACCGGGCCGGACGGCGCCAAGTACGCGGTCGCCCCGTTCGGTCGCGCCGGTCTGGTTCTGGTGGTGGCCCGGAGCGACGCGGACGAGCTGACCGCGGCCGCGTTCCACGTGACCGAGGTCGACCGGGTGGCCCAGCTCGTCCGGGCCGCGGCGGTGATCCTGGGTGACCGGCTGGACAGCGCCGGCGTGCCCGCGATCGCTTCGTCTGTGACTGACCCCTCATAAGTTTTCCCAGCTCAGGCAACATCCGGGTAACAAATCTGCGGGCACGCTTTGGATTCGGTTCAGGACACGATCCGAAGGGCAGGCCCTGCATGGCCCTGTGGCGTATCCGGGCCACGGTCGACGACCGTCCGGGCTATCTCTCCGTGCTGACCGCCAGCCTGGCCCTGCGGTCGGTGAACATCCTGGCCGTCCAGGTGCACACCACCGAGGCCGGTGCGGTCGACGACTTCCTGGTCGACGCGCCCGACACGATGAGCGAGCCCGACCTGCTGGCCGCGATCACCCGCGGCCGCGGCCGGGACACGTTCGTGACCCGCGCCGAGGCACAGGGCCTGGCCGACCAGCCGACCCGGGTGCTGGCGCTGGCCGGCCGCCTGGTGCGCGAGCCCGACGGGCTGGGCGAGGCACTGGTGTCACTGCTGGACGCGACCGAGGTGCGCTGGCGGCCGGAACCGCCGGCCGGCCGGTCCGGCTTCGAGGACGGGCGGATGGTGCTGGCCGACCCGGCCGGCGGCTCATTCGAGGTGCTCCGGCGCCGGCCGCAATTCACCCCGGCCGAGTACGCGCGGGCCCAGGCCCTGATCGAGGTGTCCGGCGCGCTGGCGCGTCAGCGTGCGGAACAGGCCACGCTGCTGCTGCCGGACGGCGCCGAGCTGCTGGTCCGGCCGGCGACCGCCGATGACCTCGACGGTGTGCAGCGGCTGCACGCGCGCAGCTCGGTCACCACCCGGCAGCGGCGCTACCTGAGCGGCCGGGCGCCGTCCGAGTCCCGGCTGCGGCACCTGCTCGAGCCGGCGCACGGTCTGACACTGCTGGCGCTGCACGACGACCAGGTGGTCGCGATGGCGAACTTGATCGTCGAGGGCGACCTGGCTGAGGTCGCGGTGCTGGTCGAGGACGGCTGGCAGCGTCGCAGTGTCGGCACCGCCTTGCTGCGCCGGTCGTTGGCGTACGCCGAGAGTGCGGGCACGGCCGCGGTGGTGGCCCACACCGGGGCGGACAACGTGGCCATGCTCCGGACGCTCCGCCGTTTCGGCGCCACCGGCGGCGACCGGGACGGCACCCTGCTCAGCGTGACGCTGCCGGTGGCGCACCCGCAGCCCGCGACCGACGGGACTCCGGCTCCGTCCAGCTGACACCGGAAACTGACACCGTGTGCGACATCGGCCCCATCCGCCGCTCGCGGACCGGATTCGTCATGGTGCGGGGATTGTCAGAACCCCCGGCACTTTCACTAAGCTCGCAGTGACCGCGAACGATCATCTGCGTGAGGGGTTCACCATGACGAGTACCCAAGTGTATGAATACCTGGACGCCCTGGGGCAGCAGGAACAGGCCCGGCTGGAGGCCGTCCGCCGCTACGAACTGGTCGATCAGCCGGTGGAGGACGCGTACGACCGGATCGCCTATGTGGCCGGCGCCATCTTCGACACGCCGATCGCGACGGTGTCCCTGGTCGAGCAGGACCGCGTGTGGCTGGCCGCGTGCCAGGGACTGGTCGGCATCCGCGAGGTCGGCAAGGAACCCGGCCTGTGCGCGTCGGTGATCAAGCAGGACGACGTGTACGTCATCAACAACGCGGCCGTCGACCCGCGCACCTTGGAACATCCGCTGGTCCGGGGTGAGCTCGGGCTGCGCTTCTACGCCGCCGCCCCGATCCGTACGCACGACGGGTACCGCCTGGGCACGGTGAACGTGATCGACAACCGGCCGCGGGAAGCCACCGCCCGGCAGCTCACCGCGCTCGAGCACCTCGCCTCGATGGTGTCCGACGAACTCGAGCTGCGCCTGATGGTGATCCGCAGCGCCGCCGCCGAGCAGCGCATGCGGGAGTCCGTCCACTAGCCGGCGGTCAGGCGATGGCCTGCCACCAGCCGTCGACCGAGGGCGGGTTGTCCACGTCGACCCGCTCGCCCGGGGCGCGGCACGGCCAGCGTGACGTCGCGGGCCTTGGCCTCGCGACCACACCCGGTCGGCGGGCTCGGACCAGTCGTGCAGGGCCAGGTTGAAGGTGCACCAGTGCACCGGGATCATCACCCGGCCGCGGACGTCGAGGTGGGTGGCCACGCCGTCCTCGGGCACCATGTGGATGTCCGGCCACGCTCGCCGTACGCGCCGATCTGCACCAGCGTGACGTCGAACGGGCCGTACCGCTCGCCGATCTCGGCGAAGCCGGGGAAGTAGCCGGTGTCGCCGGAGTAGAAGACCTTGCGGGCCGGCCCGTTGATCACCCACTGGACTCCACAGCGTCTCGTCCCGGCTGAAGCCGCGGCCGGAGAAGTGGCGGGCCGGCGGTGGCGACGAACTCCAGCCCGTGCCACCGTCGCCGTCTCGTCCAGTCGAGCTCGATCGATGCGGGTCGCGGGAACGCCCCAGCGCTCCAGGTGGGCGCCGACGCCCGAGCGGCACCAGGAACGGGGCCGCCTGCAGGTCGACCAGGTTCTGGATGGTCTCCATGTCGAGGTGGTCGTAGTGGTCGTGGGAGATCACCACGGCGTCGAGCGGCGGGCAGTTCGCGCAGCGGCACCGGCGGCTCGTGCAGCCGCTTGGGCCCGGCGAGGCGCGACGGGGAGCAGCGCTCGCTCCACACCGGGTCGAGCAGCACCCGGCGGCCCTCGATCTCGACCAGCGCCGACGAGTGGCCGAACCAGGTGACGTGCAGGCCGTCCGCGTCGGCGCCGGGCGGCGGGGCGACCACCGGGATCGGCTGGTGCGGGTGCCGCGCGCTCGCGGCCGCGTCAGCGCGGCGGCCAGCATGGCCGGGCATCGACGCCGCCGGTGATCATCGGTCGCGGGCAGAGTGTTGCGGAACTTGCCCTCGGCGAACTGCGGCGAGCGAGCGACCTGCTCGGCCCAGGCGGCGCCCTTGGCCTTGGCGCCCATCTGCCGCGGGATGTCCCTCGCGGCCCACACCAGCCGCCGCGCCCAGGCGCCACCGCGATCAACAATCCCCTACGTCCCCGCTTCGCCATCGGCTCGCGTCCCGGCCGTCGACATCGTCGAACCACCGAGGTGCTGACGGTCCCACAGTTTCGCCGCCAGCCCGGTACCGTCTCGGGCCATGGACGATCCACGTGCACAACGGCTGTTCGGCGACGAGTCTGGTCGCTCCCGGCGATCTCGCGGCCAGCCCGTTCCGGGTCGACCGGGACCGGATCGCCGCTCGCCGTTCTTCGCCCGGCTGGCCGGCGTCACCCAGGTGATCAGCCCCGGTGGGGCCGGTCTGCTGGTGCACAACCGGCTGACCCACAGCCTGAAGGTCGCCCAGGTCGGCCGGGCCGATCGCCGAGACGGTTGCTGCGTCACCTCCGACCTGCCGACAAGCTCGGCGGCTGCGATCCGGACGTGGTGGAGGCGGCGGCGCTCGCCCACGACCTCGGGCACCCGCCGTTCGGGCACCTCGGCGAGCGGGTGCTCGACCGGCTGGCCCGGCACCGGCTGCGGCTGCGGGACGGGTTCGAGGGCAACGCCCAGTCGTACCGGATCGTCACCAGCACCGAGATCCGCGGCAGGCCACCATCGGGCTCAACCTGACCAACGCGGTCCGGGCGGCGATCCTCAAGTACCCGTGGACCCGCCGCGGGCTACCCGCAGCCGCATCCCGCGGTTCATGGAGCCGGCGCCGCGCGGGGCGGCCGCCCCGCCGGACGACCCGGACGGCGGGTCGGTCGAAGTTCGGCGCGTACTCCACCGAGGTCGACGACCTGATCGCAGGCGCGGGCGCCGTTCGCCGGGCGGGTCGCCGACTGGCAGCAGACCGTCGAGGCTTCGATCATGGACACCGCCGACGACATCGCGTACGCCATCCACGACCTCGAGGACGTGCACCGGGTCGGCGTGCTGCAGCAGGGCGCGGTGGCGGCCGAGCTGATGGCCTGGCAGCGGTGCGGCGCGCAGACGCGACGCTGGGCCGGGCCGGCGGCGCGATCGAGTCGCTGCGCCGCCAGCTGCACCGCAAGGACGGCTGGATGGCCGACGACGACGCGTTCGCCGCGGCCGTCGAGCTGGTCCGGGCCGAGCTGGTCGACGGCCTGCTGGCCGCGCCCGTTCGACGGCTCGCTCGAGTCGGAGGCCCGGGTGGCCGCGTTCTCCGCCACCTGGACCCGGCGCCTGGTCGAGTCGATCGAGGTGACGGCCGAGCCGGCCGGTCCGGTCCGGGCACGTCGCTGCTCGCCCCGGCCCAGTGGCACGAGGTGCAGATCCTCAAGTTCGTCCAGAACCGGTTCGTCCTGCGCCCGGCCCGACCTGGCGCTGCACCAGCGCGGCCAGGCGCCGGCTGCTGGCGTCGCTGGTCGAGGCGCTGCTGGCCTGGCTGACCGACCCGGACGAGACAGGACCGCATCCCGCGCCGGCTGGCCGACCTGGTCGAGCTGGCCGAGGCCGAGTTGGGCGAGGGCACCCCGGACCGGATCGACCGGGCCCGCGGCCGGGGGTGATCGACTTCGTCGCCGCGCTCACCGACAACCAGGCGGTCGGGCTGCTGGAGGCGCTGGCCGGCCGCTGCCGCCAGCTCTGGACGGACGCCTTCGTGCTGTAGGCGTAAGCCATCGTCCTTGTAAGCGTGTAATCATGTAAGCATGAGATATCGAGGAGCCCCTCCCGGGGGACGTACGGACCCGCCGCCGGCCGACGACGCAGCGGCGTGGGTCACGGGGGCCATCCCGAACGGCTGGTTCACCGAGCCGCCCGAGATCGTCATCGACCGTGACGAGATCATCATCTGGGGCCGCGTCCCCACGCCCGAACTGGCCGCGGACGCGACCGCCGCCGACCGGGCCGCCGCCCAGGCCGGCCGGATCAACCAGTTCCGCGAGGACACCCGCGACGACCGGATCCGGGTCGCCCGCCAGATCGAGCACCGCTATCAGCGCAAGGTCGCCTGGGGCATCCGCTCCGGCGACACCTCCGAGCTGTTCACCCACCTGTCCGCGCCGGTGATGACCCGGCTGCGCCAGCCCGAGCGGCGGGTGCTGGACACGCTGGTCGACGCCGGCGTGGCCCGGTCCCGGTCGGAGGCGCTGGCCTGGTGCGTCAAGCTGGTCGGCGAGCACACCAACGACTGGCTGACCGACCTCCGGGACGCGATGACCAAGGTCGAGGACCTGCGGCGTCAGGGACCGGACACGGTCTGACCGGTACGGTACGTACCGTGCTGCGCCCCGTGACCGCCACCCGCTATGTGACACCTCTCCGCGAGGGCGGTTCGCTGCCCGGCGTCGTGGAAGCCGACGACCTCGGTACGTACGTGGTCAAGTTCCGCGGCGCCGGACAGGGCCCGAAGGCGCTGGTGGCGGAGGTCATCTCGGGCGAGCTGGCCCGGCGGCTCGAGCTGCCGGTGCCGGAACTGGTCACCGTCGACCTCGACCCGGTGGTGGCCCGGGCCGAGCCCGACCAGGAGGTCCAGGAGCTGATCAAGGCCAGCGCCGGGGTCAACCTGGGGATGGACTTCCTGCCCGGGGCGCTCGGCTTCGAGCCGGTGGCCCATCCGGTGGACGCCGGGCAGGCCTCGCGGATCCTGGTGTTCGACGCGTTCACCGAGAACGTCGACCGCAGCTGGCGCAACCCCAACCTGCTGATCTGGCACGGCGGCCTGTGGCTGATCGACCACGGCGCCACGCTCTACTTCCACCACGACTGGCCGCGCGCGGACGCGGTCGTGCACCGGCCGTACAAGTGGGACGACCACGTGCTCAAGCCGTACGCGACCGCGCTGCCGGACGCCGGCCGGGAGCTCGTGCCGCGCCTCACGCCGGACCTGCTGGCCGAGGTGATCGACGCGGTGCCGGACGAGTGGCTGGACGACCCGTCCGCCGACCGCGAGAGATATCGCCGCCATCTCACCGCCCGCGCCTGCGCGCCCGAGGCCTGGCTGCCATGAGAGTTCCGTACGAGTACGCCATCATCCAGGCCGTCCCGCGCATCGAGCGGGGCGAGCTGATCAATGTCGGCGTCCTGCTCTACGGCCAGCGCCTGGACTTCCTCGCCGCCCGTACCCACCTGCACCCGGACCGGTTGCGGGCGCTGGACCCGGGCGCCGACCTGGACGCGATCGGCGCCGCCCTGGCCTCGTGGGAACGGACCTGTGCGGGCGACGGCGCGGCCGGGACGATGACCTTGGGCGAGCGGTTCCGCTGGCTGGTCGCCCCGCGCAGCACCATCCTGCGGGCGGGCCCGGTGCACATGGGCCTGGCCGTGGATCCGTCGGCGGAGCTGAACCGCCTGGTCGACCTCCTGGTGCGCTGAGGCGCACCTCTCCCCGCGCCGAGGAGGCGACCTCCCGCCGCGTTGAGGAGGCCACGTCCCGCCGCGTTGAGGAGGCCACGTCCCGACGCGCCGAGGGGCACCTCCTGGCGCGCTGAGGTGCAAGGATGGCCCGATGGACCTGCCGATCAACCCGCCCGTGAAGCCGATGCTGGCCAAGCCGGTCGCCGACATCCCGCCCGGGCAGATCTACGAACCCAAGTGGGACGGGTTCCGCTCGATCATCTTCAAGGACGGCGACGAGATCGAGATCGGCAGCCGCAACGAGAAGCCGATGACCCGCTATTTCCCCGAGGTGGTCGAGGCCGTCCGGGCCAACTTCCCGGCGCGGGCGGTGATCGACGGCGAGGTCATCGTGGCCGACACCGGGCGCAACACGCTCGACTTCGAGGCTCTCCAGCAACGCATCCACCCGGCGGCCAGCCGCGTGACGATGCTGTCCGAGACGACGCCGGCCGGGTTCGTCGCGTTCGACCTGCTGGCCGTCGGCGACGAGCTGCTGACCGACCGGCCGTTCGCCGAGCGTCGCGCCCGCCTGGAACAGGTGCTGGCCGGGGCGAAACCGCCGGTGTGGATCACCCCGGCCACCGAGGACCTGGACACCGCGCGGCGGTGGTTCGCCGAGTTCGAGGGCGCTGGTCTGGACGGCCTCATCGCCAAGAGCAAGGACGTGCGGTACGAGCCGGACAAACGCGTGATGACCAAGATCAAGCACAAGCGCACCGCCGACTGCGTGGTCGCCGGGTACCGGGTGCACAAATCCGCCGACAACCGGATCGGGTCACTGCTGCTGGGGCTCTACGACGATCGGGACACGCTGGTGTCGGTCGGCGTGATCGGCTCGTTCCCGATCGCCGTCCGGGAAGAGCTGTTCGAGCAGATGCAGCCGCTGGTCACCACGTTCGACGGCCACCCGTGGAATTGGGAGGCGCACGAGTCGGGCGAGCGGACGCCACGGAAGAACGAGTACAGCCGCTGGAACAACGGCAAGGACCTGTCGTTCACGCCGCTGCGGCCGGAGCGCGTGGTCGAGGTCCGGTACGACTACATGGAGGGCGTCCGATTCCGGCACACCGCCCAGTTCGAGCGCTGGCGGCCGGACCGCGACCCCCACTCGTGCACGTTCGAGCAGCTCGACCGGCCGGTGTCGTTCAACCTGGCGGAAGTCCTGACCAGCCGCTGAAGATTGTCAGACCGACCGGCTAGCCTCGTGCGAGTTCCCTGTACCCGACCGGAAGGGTCCGCCTCCGTGCCGCGTCACTCGCGCCTGGCCGTCGGCCTGCTGGCGGCCGTCCTCGTCACCGCCGGCTGCACTCTGCCTGTGCTGGCCCCCAACGGCGCCTCGGATCCCGGGCCGGTCAGCGCCTCCCCGGCGATCCCCGGCACCGTGGCGGTCTGGCGGCCGTGCCCCGAGGTGCCGCGGCAGGTGCTGGGCAAGACCCCGGCGACCATGGAGTACGACTGCGCCAGCGTCAGCGTGCCGCAGGACTGGACGGCGCCGAAGGTCGGCGACACGTACACCATCCAGCTCCTCCGGGTCCGATCGAAGACGCAGCACGACCGGATCGGGTCGTTGCTGATCAACCCGGGTGGTCCGGGCGCGTCCGGCATCGACCACGTCGTGTTCCAGTCGCTCGGGCAGGCGGCCGGCGGCATGCCGACGGCGGTCACCGACCGGTTCGACCTGGTCGGCTTCGACCCGCGCGGGGTCGGCCGGTCCGATCCCATCCGATGCATCAGCGGCCGCGAGCAGGACCTCAACTTCGGATCCGATCCCGACCCGGTGAGCGCGGCCGACTTCAACGATCTGGTGGCGCTGAACCGGCGACTCGACCGGGACTGCGCCGACAAGTACCAGGGCCGGCTGGCGACGTTCTCGACCCGGCAGGCGGCCCGGGACATGGACGCGATCCGGGCGGCGGTCGGCGACAAGAAGCTGACCTACCTCGGCTACTCGTACGGCACGTCGCTCGGCACGGCATACGCACAGCTCTTTCCGAAGAACATCCGGGCCATGGTGCTGGACGGCGCCGTCGATCCTCAGCAGGATTTCGAGCAGGCCACGGAGATCCAGGCCAAGGGCTTCGAGCTGGCGTTCAGCGACTTCGCCGCGTGGTGCGAGGCGACGCCGGACCAGTGCCCGATCGCACCCGACGCACGCGCCGCCGTCACCGACACGCTGGCCAAGGCCAAGGCGTCCCCGGTGCGGGCGGCGGACGGCCGGGAGGTGACCGAGGGCTGGGTGCTCTACGCCGTGTACGCCTCGCTGTACACCAAGACGGCCTGGCCCGAGCTGGCCGACGCGATCGCCGCCCAGGAGCACGGCGACCCGCGCGGCGTGCTCGCCCTGGCCGACTCCTACGTCGGGCGCGACCGCAACGGCAACTACTCCAACCTGTTCGAGGCTCTCCTCGTGGTGAACTGCACCGACACGCGGTGGACCACCAGCACCGACGAGGTCCGCGCCCTTCAGGCCCAGTGGCGCAAGAAGTACCCGCTGTTCGGGGCGTCGGCGGCGATGGGGTTGCTGGGCTGCGCGCTGTGGCCGGGCAAGCGGGACCCGTTGTCGACCACCGCCGCGACCGGCGCGCCGCCGATCGTGGTCGTCGGCACCACCGGCGACCCGGCGACGCCGTACCAGAACACCGCCGCGCTGGCCCGGATGCTCGGCGTCGGGCACGTCCTGACCTGGCAGGGCGAGGGTCACACGGCGTTCCCGCAGACCACCTGCATCGACACCGCGGTGGATCAGTACCTGCTGAACCTGACCGTGCCACCGGACGGTGAGACGTGCCCGGCGCGGTAGTCACATTCCGGACCGCCACCCGCGACGACGCTTCGAGGCGACCCAACTCGGTTTCAAGCTGAACCTCTGACCCGGTTACTTCCTGGTGTCGCCGTCCCAGTTGGCGGCGTTCTTCTTGCTCGGCTGGACCCGCGGCGGCTCGCCCGGCATCTTCGGGTGGTCGGGCGGGTAGGGCAGGTCGCCCAGCCCGGCCTTCTCGTCCCGGGCGACCCACTCGAGCAGCGGCGTGAGGTCGTGGGCGACGTCGTCGATGGCCGCGTGCGGGTCGCCGAGCTTGGCGAACCGCGGCGGCATGGTCCTGAGGTCGAAGTCGTCCGGCTCGACGTCGGGCAGTTCGTCCCAGGTCACCGGGGCCGAGACGGTGGCCCGGGCGTTGGCTCGCAGCGAGTAGGCGCAGGTGATGGTCCGGTCGCGGGCCATCTGGTTGTAGTCCAGGAACACCCGCTGCCCGCGCTCCTCCTTCCACCACGCCGTGGTGATGGTGTCGGGGCTGCGGCGCTCGATCTCCCGGGCGAGCGCGATGGCCGCCCGCCGGACCTGGACGAAGTCCCAGTTCGGGGCGATCCGGGCGTACACGTGCACACCGCGGCCGCCGGAGGTCTTGGGAAAGCCGGTCCAACCCAGGTCGGCGAGGACCTCGCGGACCACACCCGCGGTGTGCACCACGTCGCCGAAGTCGTTGCCCGGCTGCGGATCGAGGTCGAGGCGCAACTCGTCGGGGTTGTCCGGGGCCGCCTTCCGGACCGGCCACGGGTGGAACACGATGGTGCCCATCTGCGCCGCCCAGGCCACGTGGGCCAGGTCGGCGGGGCACAGTTCGTCGGCCGTACGGCCGCTGGGGAAGGTGATCGTCGCCGTTTCCAGCCAGGGCGGGACACCGCGGGTGGGGATGCGCTTCTGGAAGAACATCTCGCCCTCGATGCCGTCCGGGAAGCGCTGGACGGTGGTCGGACGGTCGTGCAGCGCGCGCATGATCCCGTCGCCGACCGAGAGGTAGTACTCGAACACGTCGCGCTTGGTGTATCCCGGTCGTGGGAACGCGACCTTGTCGGGGCTGGTGAGCCGCACGGTGTGCCCGGCGATCTCGAGCTCCTCGGCGGGAACCTTGCTGGCAGCCATGCCGACGACCTTATAGCGAACGGCCGCCCGGCAGACCCGGGCGGCCGTTCGCGTGTGCCGGTGGATCAGGCGGTGCGGCGGCGGCGCGAGAACCAGAACGCGCCCGCGCCCGCGAGGACCAGCGCGCCACCGAGACCGGCGGTCAGGCCCATCGACGGGCCGGTGACCGGCAGGGTGCCGGCCGGGCTGACGCCGCCGCCACCGGGCGTGGCCGGGGTGGTGGTGGGCGCTTCGCCGCCCGGGGGGACGGTGTCGGTGCTGCCGGTCGGGGGGACGGTGTCGGTGTTGCCGGTCGGGGGGACGGTCGTCGGGCTGACGCCGCCGTAGCCGCCCGAGTGGTGGCCGCGGGTGCCCTGGTTGCCGGTCCCGGCGCCGGTGCCTGTCCCGGTTCCGCTGCCGCTGTTGGTGCCGGTGTTGCCGTAACCGCTGTGGTCACTGTTGCCGGAGCCGCCATTGCCGACGGCGGCGTCGTCGCCGGGCGTGGCGGAGCCCGAGCCGGGGGTGGCGCCGCCCGAGGTGTAGTCGCACTGGTCGCGCGACGAGTCGGCACACGGCGAGGCCATCACGGCCGGACGCGCGGCCAGGCCGGAGGCGTCGGCGGTCGCGGCCATCGCCGGCACCCCGGTGAAAGCGAAGGCGGCGAAGGCGGTGACGCCGGCCGCGGGCAGTCCTGCGGCCAGCCGGCGCGTCAAACTCATGAGGAGGTTCCGTTCTGTTGCTGTGGGTCCGTCAGTGTCCGAGGCAGTTTAACCGCTTGTGTCCTTTTTAGGGCAAAGTGGGGTTGGGTGTTTCGTGCTGAGCCGGCCGGCCTTCCGCGCTCAGCTGGGCACTCCGCCGAAGCGGTGGCTGCGCCACAGATGGGACAGCGCGAACACCTTCATCTCGAACTGCGGGTCGGCGGCGAAGAGCTCTCCGCTGTACGGCGCCCGGAGCTGCACGCTGGCCCCGGAGTCCAGGTAGACCGACACGACCGTACGGTTGCCGCGCCGCTCGGCCCGCAGGTCGACGACGGAGCTCCACGGCTCTACGCCCTGCGCGAACGTGCTCACCGTGCGTATACCGTCGGTGCCGATCTCGGTGCCCTGGCGGCGGCCCAGCAGCAGGCCCGCGAGGCCCGCCGCGACCGGCGGCGCAAGCAGCGCGAAGGCCCACCACCACAGCGGCGGCGGGCCGATCACCGCCGAGGTCAGGATGGTCAGCGTAGTGCCGAGAACCGATCCCCGGGCACCGCGGTAGAGCCCGCCCCCGAGGGCCTGCAGCCAGGTCGGATTGAAACGCGCCGCTTCCATGGACGGCTCAACGACCGGACGCGGACGGTAACCGCACCGCGGGTGCGTCGCGGCGCGCGACGTAGCATGACAGCATGGCAACTGACAAATCCACCCTGCCCACCAGCGAGGACGAGTGGCGGGTTCGCCTCACTCCGGCGGAGTTCCGGGTGCTGCGCCAGGCCGGCACCGAGCCGGCGTGGAGCGGAGAGTACGTCGAAACCAAAACCCCGGGCATGTACCAGTGCCGGGCCTGCGGCGCCGACCTCTACCCGAGCGACACCAAGTTCGACTCGCACTGCGGCTGGCCGTCCTTCGACGACATCGTCCCGGGCTCCGTCCGCGAGATCGAGGACCGGCAGTTCGGCATGGTCCGCACCGAGATCCGCTGCGCGAACTGCGACTCCCACCTCGGCCACGTGTTCCGTGGCGAGTGGATGACCGACAAGAACACCCGGCACTGCGTGAACAGCCTGTCGATCCGCCTCAACCCGGACGCGGCTCAGGCCTGACCCGCCCGGCCGCCGAGGCCTACCTGTCCAGAACGGCCGGTCCAGAACGGCCGGTCCAGAACGGCCGCCGAGTCACGGCGTGAGGTTACGGCCGTGGATCGATCCGTTCAGCTCGCCCAGCTGTCGGCGAGCTGCGGCACTCCGCTCGGCATCTGCTGGCGCATCGCGGCGAAACCGAGTTCTGCGCCCAGCTGCTGCCAGCGCTCGAACAGCACATCACCGAGGAGAAGTTCCCGGACGTCCTGATGTGCGGCCCGAAGTTCCTCGACTGCCGCCTCGTACCGCTCCACCCGCTTGTGCAGGTCAGCGCCCTCACTGTTGGTCATGAGACCAGGCTAGGCGGAAATGAGTGGTCTTCGTGTTGATATGCCGGAACCCGGGGTCGTCACCTGTTCCGGCAAAGTACCGCCACGGGGGATCGATTTGTCCTAAACGTCCGGCAAGGATCGGAGAGTGTCCCGGACCAGAGCGGTGTCCCTTCTTCTCGTTGCCGCCACGCTCACCGCAGTCGGCACCGAACTACCGGGTCACCTGCGTCCCGCCGCGTCCCTCTCCGGCATCCGGGCCGAGGCTTCCGTCCTCGACGCGCACCCCGGGCAAGGGCCGACGCCTCCGATCGGCACCCCGGCCGCGACGACCCCGGAAACGCCGTCAGCGCGACCGGCGCCGATCGGCCGCCGGAAGCCCGCTCCCACCGTCGCGCTCACCTTCGACGACGGCCCGTCGCCGTACACACCGCAGGTGCTGGCCGTCCTCCGCCGCCGGCACGTGCCGGCCACGTTCTGCATGGTCGGGGACGAGGCCCGGCGCTACCCGGCGTACGCCCGGATGGTCGTCCGCGACGGCCACCAACTCTGCAACCACAGCCAGAACCACGCCGACATGACCGGAATGACCCCGGCGAAGGCGCGCCGCGAGGTCGTCGCCGGCGAGCGCGAGATCCGCGACGCGGCCGGTGCCGCCCCGCGGCTCTTCCGGTTCCCGTACGGCGCGGCCGGCCGGACGGCCCGGACCGCGGTGGACGGGTACGGCCTCCACCCGCTGTTCTGGGACGTCGACCCGCAGGACTGGACCCGCCCGTCCGCCGGCGCCATCACCAGCCGGATCCTGGCCGGCGTCCGGCCCGGTTCGGTGGTGTTGATGCACGACGGCGGCGGGGACCGCAGCCACACCGTGGCCTCGCTGGACGCGACGATCACCGCGCTCGAGCGGCGCGGTTACCGGTTCGTCCGGGCCGACGTGGTGGAACCGGGTGAGTGAGGTCAGAGCCGGATCTCACTCCCCGACGGCCCGACGGCGTCGGCGTGCTCGTCGTCGAGCCACACCCCGTCGGTCGCCAGGTAGCGGAACTGGTAGTTGCCGGGCCCCAGCGGCAGCGAGATGGTCCGCGTCCCGTCCTTGCGCTCCTTCAGGACGTGCGTCCCCGGCTCCCAGTCGTTGAACGTGCCGACCACGCTGACCGTGCCCGACGGCTGGTCGGCCGGCAGACAGAAGGTGATCCGGGTCTTGTTGCCGAAGAGTTTGCTGCGCTTGATCATGATGTCCTCCACAAAACCGGTCACCTATCCGTACAACGGACGGGATACGGATCCGTGACGCCGCGCCGCCCTACGATTTGCCGATGCATCCCGAACCTCACGACGACGTCCGGGTCGCGTCCTTCCGCGACCTCGACGCGACGACGCTCTACGCGATCCTGAAACTGCGCGCGGACGTCTTCGTGGTCGAGCAGAACTGCGTCTACGGCGACCTCGACGGCCGGGACACCGAGCCCGGTACGCGCCACTTATGGATATCTCACGGCGGCGACGAGATACGGGCCTACCTGCGGATTCTGGACGACGGCCAGGCCGAGCGGATCGGCCGCGTGGTGACCGCGCGCGAGGTCCGCGGGGCCGGGCTCGGCGGCCGGCTGGTCGACCACGCATTGACGGTCATCGGCAACCGGCCGTGCGTGCTCGACGCTCAGGCCCATCTTGTCCGATTTTACGAGAAGTACGGCTTCCGGCAGACCGGCCCGGAGTTCGTCGAGGACGGCATTCCGCACGTGCCGATGGCTAAGGCCGAGCCGATCAAGGAAGGGCCGTCACCAGCTCGGTGATCGTCCGCCGCCGCCCGGTGTAGAACGGCACCTCTTCCCGTACGTGCCGGCGCGCGCTCGACGCCCGCAGCTCCCGCATCAGGTCGACGATCCGGTAGAGCTCGTCGGCCTCGAACGCCAGCATCCACTCGTAGTCGCCGAGCGCGAACGACGCGACCGTGTTCGCCCGTACGTCCGGGAAGTCCCGCGCCATCTGGCCGTGCTCGGCCAGCATCGTCCGCCGCTCGGCATCCGGCAGCAGGTACCACTCGTACGACCGGACGAACGGGTAGACGCAGACGTACGCCCGGGCCTCCTCGCCGGCCAGGAACGCCGGCAGGTGGCTCTTGTTGAACTCGGCCGGCCGGTGCAGCGCCATCTGCGACCACACCGGAGCCAGGTGCCGGCCGAACGCGGTCCGCCGGAACAACCCGTACGCCTCCTGCAACGCCTCCGGGGTCGCGGCGTGCCACCACACCAGCAGATCGGCGTCGGCGCGCAGCCCGGACACGTCGTACGTGCCCCGGATCACCACGTCCTTGCCCGCCAGCTGCTCGAACAGCGTCTCGACCTCGCCGGCCACGGCTTCGCGCAGCGGCGGCAGCGGCGTGACCGCCCGGAACACCGACCACATGGTGTAGCGGATGGTCGAGTTCAGCTCGTTGATGCGCGCGGCGTTGCTCCGCCCGGTGTTTTCCGGCTCGGTCATCGGTGATCCTCCAGGTGCTTCAGAACGCTTTCCGCCGCGGACTCGCCGCTGGCCACACAGGCCGGGATGCCGACGCCGTCGAACCCGGCGCCGGCCAGGCTCAGCCCGGGGGGAAGTCCGGCCCGTACGGCCGCGGTGCGCTCGACGTGGCCCGGCGCGTACTGCGGCAGTCCGCCCCCCCAGCGCTGCACCCACGTCGCCTCGGCCGGCGGCAGCGGCGCCCCGAGAAGCGCGCCCAGCTCGGCGTGCGCCCGCGCGGCCAGCACGGTGTCGTCGTGCTGGAGCGCGGCCTCCTCGCCGGCCCGGCCCAGCGACACCCGGATGAGCACCGGTCCGCCCGACAACCGCGGCCACTTGCGGGTGACGAACGTGACGCCCTTGACCAGGGTGCCTTCGGCCGGCGGGACCAGGAAACCGGATAGGTCGGGCAGCATCGTGCCCGGCGGCAGGGCGTACGCGACCAGCGCCACGCTCGCGTAGGCGAGCGCCCCCGCGGCGGTCGCGACGGCAACGCCGGCGCTGGCCAGCAGCCGGCTCGCGGACTTGGCCGGCACCGCCAGGATCACCGCGTCGACGTCGTCGTACTGCGGCGCCGGGACCGGGCCGAACGACAGGCGCCAGCCGTGCGCGGTCCGGGACAGCTCGCGAACCGGGAGGCCCAGACTGAGGCGGGCCCCACTGGCCCCGGCGGCCGCGGCGACCAGCGCCGTCATGCCCCCGGCGACGGCGGCGAAGATGGGTCGGCCGGGCGTCCGGACCTGCGCCTGCTGCGCGGCCCGGACGGCGCCGGCCAGGGTGTGCTCGGTCCGGGCGGTCCGGGCCAGGGCAGGCATGGTGGCCTCGAGCGAAAGCTGGTCGGCACGGCCGGCGTAGACGCCGCCGAGCATCGGGTCGACCAGCCGGTCGGCGATCTGATCGCCGTACCGGGCCCGGACCAGCGCGCCCACGGCCACGTCCTCGCCCGGTCCGAGCAGCGGGCGGCCGCCGTCGCCGTCCAGGCCGGGCACGGCGGTGGCGACACGGCCGAGCGCGTTCGGGTCACTGGGGATGCCGACGAGCGTCCCGGCGGGAACGGGCTCCAACGAGCCGCCGATGGCCAGCGCGGCCGGCACCCGGTCGGGGTGGATCAGGTGGTCGGCCAGTCCGAGGCGCCGGACGAAGGACACCGCCGCCGACTCGTCGCCGTCCGGCGCGCCGGCCAGGAAGGACTCGGCGCCGCGCTCGACTTGGACGCCGGCCAGCTCACCGGTGCGCAGTTTGCCGCCGAGCACGCCGCTCTGCTCGTACACGATGATCTCGGTGTCGGCCGGTGCGCGGTCCCGCAGCCGGACCGCGGCGGCCAGACCGGAGATCCCGCCGCCGATCACCGCCACTCGCTTCCGCACCTCTTCACAGTGTCAGGTCAGGCGCCCCGGCATCCACCGGGGTGGCCGTCACGACTCGTGAATCACATCCACCAGCTTGGTCAACACGTCCGGGTCGGTCTCCGGCGGCACGCCGTGGCCGAGGTTGAAGACGTGCCCCGGGGCGGCGCGGCCCTGCTTGAGCACGCGGCGGGATTCCGCCTCGACCACGTTCCACGGGGCGAAGAGCACGGCCGGGTCGAGGTTGCCCTGAACCGCCAGACGGCCACCGAGGATGGCGGAGGCCTGGTCCAGGGGCGTACGCCAGTCGACGCCGACCACGTCCGCGCCCGCCTCGGCCAACGCCGGCAGCAGATGCGAGGTGCCGACGCCGAAGTGGATCCGGGGGACGCTCGCGATGCCGGACAGCACGGTCGCCGAATGCGGCAGCACGTACTCCCGGTAGTCGGCCTCGGAGAGGGCGCCGGCCCACGAGTCGAACAGCTGCACCGCGCTGACACCGGCGTCGATCTGGGTCTGCAGGAACACCGACGTGATCTGGGCCAGGCGCCCGAGCAGCGCGTGCCACAGGTCCGGAGCGCCGTACATCATTGCCTTGGTGGTGCGGTAGTCGCGCGACGGCCGGCCCTCGATCAGGTAACTGGCCAGCGTGAACGGCGCCCCGGCGAAGCCGATCAGCGGCGTCGGGCCGAGCTCGGCGACCAGCAGCCGCACCGCCTCGGCGACGAAGCCGACCTGGTCCGGGGTGATCGGCGGCAACCGGTCGAGGTCGGCGGCGGTCCGGATCGGGTGGGCCACCACCGGGCCGGTGCCGGCCACGATGTCCACCCCGACGCCGGTGGGCAGCAGCGGCACCATGATGTCGCTGTACAGGATGGCCGCGTCCACGTGGTGCCGGCGGACCGGCTGCAGCGTGATCTCGGTGACCACGTCCGGACGCCGGCACGATTCGAGCATGCCCAATCCCTCGCGGGCCTTCCGATACTCCGGCAGCGAGCGGCCGGCCTGCCGCATGAACCAGACCGGTGTGTACGGCGTGCTCAGGCCCCGGCAGGCGCGTACGAACGCGGATCGATCGGGCGTCGTCGTAGTCACCCGGCACATGGTGCCACGTGGACGGCTCGCGCCACGCCGCGCGGCGATCGACCGCGGACGCCGTCGCGCGGCATAGGCTTCGGTTCATGGTTGGGCCGTCCGCCGCTCCCGAGGCGTTCACCCGGGCGGTGTCCGGGCTGCGAGCCGCTGCACCGCGTCCGGAGATCCTGATCGAGGAGATCGCCGCACCGCAGAAGCTGGCGACGTACGCGTTCGCGCTCAGCGCGACCGTGCTCCGTGGCGGCGATGAGGTGGCCAGCGGCCGGCTGATCCTGCTGCACGAACCGACCGGGCACGACGCGTGGCGGGGCGACCTGCGGCTGGTCACGCTGATCACGGCGGAACTGGAGTCGGACATGGCAGGCGACCCGCTGCTGCCCGCGGTGGCGTGGACTTGGCTGACCGACGGGCTGGAACAGCACGCCGCCGGCTGGACGGCGATCGGCGGCACCATCACTCAGACCACGTCCACCCGCTTCGGCGAGCTGGCCGGTCCGCCGCCGACCGCCGACCTGGAGATCCGGGCCAGCTGGACGCCGACCTCGGACGACCTGGCCGCGCACCTCAACGGCTGGTGCACGATGCTGGCCTCGACGGCCGGCCTGCCGCCCCCCGGCGTGACGTCGCTGTCCGACCACCACCGGGCCGCGACCTAACACGCTCCGGAGAAGTCGCACGCCGTCCTGATCGGGATGGCCAGCCCGATGCCTTCGGCGTCCTTGGCCTTCGCGGTGGCGATGCCGACCACCTGCCGCTGCGCGTCCACCACCGGGCCGCCGGAGTTTCCCGGATTGATCGCCGCGTCGAACTGGATCGTCCCGCCGTCGTCCGCGCGGTAAGCGCTGACCACTCCGCTGGTGACCGTGTCCTCCAGACCGAGCGGAGCCCCGATGGCCACCACCGGCGCGCCCGGTTTCGGCACCGCGGTGGACACCGCCAGCCCCGAGATCGCCTTGCTGGCCTGCAGCAGTGCCAGGTCCTTGTCCTTGCTCACCTTCACGATGGTGGCGGACACCGAGTCCTTGCCCCGGTCCAGCGTCACCTTGCGGCCGCCGCCGTTCCACACCTGGGCCACCACGTGGAAGTTGGTCAGCAGGCTCGCCTTGTCCGCTTTCACACTGACGCTGAACGCGGTGCCGGTGAAGTCGCCCGCCGTGACCCGATAGACGCTGGGAAGCACGGCCGTCGCCACGGCCTCCGGGTCGAACACACCGGCCGCCTGCTTCTCGAGCTTGCCGGTGCGGTCCGCGAGCTGGGCCGACCGCTGCTGCTCGGCCTTCAGCCGGGATGCCAGGCGATCGTTGCGGCGGTCCAGTTGCCAGCCCGCCCACCCGGCCGCTCCGGCCACGACGAGCACCATCAGGAGCAACACCACGGGCGTACGGCTACGGCGCACCCGTACGGCCGGCTGCTCCGACACCAGGGCATACCCGTACGGCCCGGACGCCGACGGGAGGTACGGCTCGGGCCGGCGCGCCGGCCGGGGGTGTCCGACCTGCGGCCGGATCGGCGCCGCCCACTCGCCGGACGGATGGTCGGGCAGGCTGAGCAACGGATCCGTCGGGCGCTCCTGGGGAAACCGGACATGACCCCCTGTGTCACGGTCGTAGTCGCGGTCGTAGGCGTTTCCCATGCTGCTTCCGGCCTCCCCGGTCTCGGCGCTGACCGGTGATACGGACGGAGAACCCGGTCCGGATGGGTTTGACCGGCACGGATTCGTCCGGCCGGAGTCGATCGAGCGCCGACGCGCCGGACCCGGCTGCATCGCGGTGAGGGGGTACCCCCGTACGGTTACGGAGTGACCGACGAAGCACCCCTGCGCCGTCGGGACGCGCCGGACCTGGCCGGGGACGGACCGCACGACGCGCCACCCGACCCGGAATCACCATCCGAGCCCGGCGGTCCCGTCCCGCTGACCGCGCCCCGCGAGGGCACTCCGCGCCCGGTCGAGACCACCGGCGAGCTGGCCGAGGTGGCCGCCCGGTTGGCGGCCGGCACCGGCCCGGTCGCCGTCGACGCCGAGCGCGCCTCCGGTTACCGGTACACCCAGCGCGCCTACCTGGTACAGCTGCGGCGGGCCGGCGCCGGCACCGTGCTCGTCGATCCGATGCCGCTCGACGACCTCCGCACCCTCGACGCGGCGCTGGCCGAGAGCGAGTGGGTGCTGCACGCCGCCAGCCAGGATCTGCCCTGCCTGGCCGAGCTCGGGTTCAAACCGCGCCGACTGTTCGACACCGAGCTGGCCGCGCGGCTGGCCGGGTTCGAACGGGTCGGGCTGGCCGCCCTGACCGAGCAGCTGCTCGGCTTCACGCTGGAGAAGCACCACTCGGCCGCGGACTGGTCCACCCGGCCGCTGCCGGAGTCGTGGCTGACGTACGCCGCCCTCGACGTCGAGCTGCTCACCGACCTGCGCGACCTGCTGGCGGCCGAGCTGGAACGGCAGGGCAAGACGGCGTGGGCCGCAGAAGAATTCGCGGCCCTGGTCGCCAGCGCCGACCGTCCCCCGCGCGTACGGGCCGATCCCTGGCGCCGGACCTCGGGCATCCACCGCGTCCGCGGCGCCCGCGCCCAAGCCCGGGTCCGGGCCCTCTGGTACGCCCGGGACGGCGTCGCCGCCCGCCGCGACACCGCGCCCGGCCGGGTGCTCCCCGACTCGGCCATCGTCGCCGCGGCCGAACTCGACCCCAAGGACGAACGGACGCTGCTGACCCTGCCCGGCTTCGGCGGCCGCTCCGTGCGCCGCCTGGCCCGGGTGTGGCTGGACGCCCTGGACGAGGCCCGCGCGTTGCCCGACGACCAGCTCCCGGTGAACATCCCGGTGGAAGGTCCCCCGCCGCCGCACCGCTGGGCCGAACGCGACCCGATCGCCGCCGCCCGGCTGGCCCGCTGCCGGCAAGTCGTGATCGCCACCGCCGAGGCCCACACACTGCCACCCGAGAACCTGATCAGCCCCGACTTCATCCGCCGGCTGGCCTGGGCGCCCCCGGACGACGTCACGGCCCAGACCGTCGGCGACACCCTCCGCGGCTTCGGCGCCCGGGCGTGGCAGGTCGACCTGATCGCGGACCAGCTTTCCGCTGCGCTCCCCGACCCACCTCCAGCCCTACCGCCCGCCCCGGCCTCCGGAACCGGAGCCTGACTGCGGCTGCCGGACCCGGTCGGCGCCACACCGGACCGGTCCACTCGCGGCGCCGGCGCGCGCACTCTGCTCCGGCGTTTCCGCGCCACCGACACGACACCCCGTGGGGCGTCGGGACGTTGGCGGAGAGGGACTCCGTCTTCAGAGTTCTGATACTGGCCGCAGGCCTTGCACGAGGATGTGGAGGTAGCGGTCGGCGTCGTCGGCGGGGCCGAGGCGGACCGCATGCTGGACTCCGCACGTGAGTCGGCGGATGTCGTCGGCGGTGATGTCGGCACGGATCACGCCACTCTGGCGCGCCCGGTCCAGCAGCCGGGTGACCGCGCTGCCGAGTTGACGGTGCATTTCCACGGTGGCTATGCAAATCGCCTCGGGTGTGGCGAGTACGGCGGCCAAGCTCGGATCGGCCAGTTGCAGCCGCAGTGCGGCCCCTAACAAGCGCGTGAGGCCCGCCGCCACGTCCGGGTCGGCTGCGGCCGCCTCGGCGTCATCGACGAGTGTGAGCAGACTGCGGGCGGCCAGGGATTCAAGCAGCGCCTGGTGCGAGGGAAAGTGCCGATAGACCGTACCCACGCCCACTCCAGCCGCCCTGGCCAGGGCGTTCATCGGCGGTTCGAGATCACCCCCGGCCACCAGCTCGCGGGCGACGGCCAGCATTTTCTCGTGGACGCGGGCCGAGTCGGCGCGAAAAGACTTCTGGCTCGTCGCCGGCCGCGTAGCCATGGAACTCCTCACTCACCAGCGGATGACTAATCCGTTCTCATGCTAGCATCGCCGGTGAGCGGATAACTCATCCTTTCCTGGAGGCGGTCCATGGCGGTCTTGTTCGACGTCGACGACATCCCTGACCAACACGGCCGAGTCGTCATCGTGACCGGGGCGAGTAGCGGGCTGGGGGCAGTCGTCACCGAAGTCCTCGCCGCCCGTGGCGCGACCGTACTGATGGCCGTGCGCGACCCGGTCAAAGGCAACCGTGTTCGCGCCCGACTCCGCGGCGACGTGGAGGTTCATGAAGTCGACCTGGCTGACCTCGAGTCGGTACGCCACTTCGCCGGCACCCTGCACAGCTCCGGACGGCGCATCGACGTCCTGATCAACAACGCCGGTATCGGCGCGCAGAACCGCGAACTGACGCGGCCGGGCTATGAGCTGACGTTCGCCACCAACCATCTCGGCGCGTTCGCACTCACCGGACTCTTGCTCGACCTGTTCCGGCCCGACCACGACCCACGTGTCGTCGCCGTCGGGTCGAACCTTTACCGCCGGATGCGCCCGGACACCGACTTCGCCGACCTGGCGGCCGAGCGCTCATTCACCCCCGCCGGCGCTTATGTGAAGTCCAAGCTGGCGAACATTCTGTACGGCGTCGAACTCCAGCGCCGCCTGGACCGGGCCGGCAGCCCGGTCCGCAGCTTCGTGGCTCATCCGGGAATGGCCCGCACACCGATGCAGGACACTGCCGAGGGCTTTCCGCAAAAGGCTCTGCTGCGCCTAGCCGGCGCACTGTTCAGCCGCCCGGCCGACATCGGCGCCCAGGCGTTGCTGTTCGCCGCCACCAGCTCCAACGCTCAGACCGGACTCTTCCTCGGACCCTCGATCCGCAAATGGGACCGGCGCATCCATCCTGTCGCGCTCGCGCCTCCCGCCGACGACCGCGCCCTGGCTGCGGACCTCTGGCACATCTCCGAAGACGCGACCGGCGTGCGTTACCTGGACGCAGCCTGATGACCGAAGCCCAAGCCGTGTTCGCTACCCGACGCGGCGGACCCGGCGTCCTGGCTGTCCGTACGATCACCATTCCTCAGCCGGGCGCGGGGGAAGTCGTGGTCCGGATACGCGCCGCGGGCGTCGCCGTCGGCGACACCCTGCTACGGCGAGGCTTAACCGGGGTACGGCTGCCTGCCATCCCCGGCTACGACGCCGCCGGCACCGTGCAAGCGACCGGTCCCGACGTCACCGGCCTGACCGTCGGCACACCGGTAGCCGTCTGGGCCGGGGCCGGTGGCTACACCACCCACCTCAAAGTCCCCGCATGGGCAGCAGTCCCGTACCCGCCACGCCTGGACCCGGGGACAGTAGCCGCGATGCTGCTCAACTACCTGACCGCCTATCAGATGCTGCACCGGGCCACACGCCTCGATATCGGCGCCGCCGTCCTGATCCATCCCGCAGCAGGTCAGGTAGGCCAAGCTTTGCTGCAACTCGGCGCGTTACAAGGACTGCGCATGTTCGGCACCGCCAACAACAGCAAACTGCACCTGGTTGCCGCGGCCGGCGCCGAACCGATCGACTACCGCAACGACGACTACGCCCGCCGGCTCGCCGGTCAACTGGACGCCGTATTCGACGGCATCGGCGGCAATAGCTGGCGCACCTCTCGGCCTGCTCAGACCCGGCGGAAACCTCGTCGCCTACGGCGTCTCCGGGGGTATCCGCAATCTTGCCGGCATCGCGCGTTCCGTGCTCCGCACACCCCGCTCCAGCTACCTCACTCTGCTCAGACGCAGCATCGCCGTCACCGGCTACACCATCGCGGAATCCATCGCCGCTCACACCGACTGGTACCGCGAAGACGTCACCACACTGCTCAACCTGCTTGACCAGAACAAAATCACCCCTGTTGTGTGGCGCACCTACCCTCTCGAACGAGCTGCACAAGCCCATCGGGACCTCGAATCCGGCCACGCAGGCGGGAAATTACTTCTTATACCCGAGGAGTAGATCTGGCCGGCATGGGCCTGAGACGCCGGTCGTGCGTCAAGGAGCGCAAGGTAAGCCAGATGTCGCCGTTCGCGGTGCGGTGAACGATGAATGCTTCTTCGCCGCTGACCGGATGTCCCTGGAGAGTTCCGTAGGAGAAGCCGCAGCGTGCCGGTTGGTCGACGACGGCCACCACCCGAATCGGCTCGTGAACGGCGATGGGCCCGAGATGAGCGGTGAGCCGGTATTCCGCGTCTTCCCGAACGCGACCATCGGGTGTGCACGAGTCGACCGTGAAGCCGCTGCGAATCTTGATCTGCCAGTCGAGGACGGCGGCTGCCGCCTCGTCCCAGCACCGGTCCCCGTGCCCGATGCGGGTCGTAGCACTGTATCGGCGATAACCCTGGGGAGCCTGCGACCAAACGTCGTCGGCCGGCACCGTCAGTCCGACGGCGTCATAGCTGTATACCCTGGTCATCGGCGCAATCTTCGCACGACGAACCTCGACGTACGTCGGCGCCGAGGCTGTCGGCAAGGTCGGCGAGACGACCCTGACCGACATCACCTCGGTGGTGTGGCGGCGACCTCAGTCAGGTTCGGCGTGGGCACGGGTGGAAACCCGGATCTCACAGCTTCTGTCATCCGGGATAAAATCCCCAGGCCCCCGGCCGCCCGGGCACACTCACGCCAGGCTGTCCGGTGTTCGGATCCACGAAGTTCACCTTGAGGCGAAGGGACGTGCTGCTCGAGACAGGAACCGTCTTCCGGAAGACCGACTTGTCGCACGGATGGGTGGCCGAGCCTGAGGAAAGTGGCTTTCCATCTACATAGATGGTAGTTGCCGCGGGCGTGTTTCCGGCGCAGACAAAGGCGACGGTTACGCGGGAAACGTCCTCTGGCACAGAAGCCAGTGTGTCGTCCACGAAGGGCCAGGCAGAATTCGCAAAACCTTGAATCTTCGTTTGGCCCGGGAACGCAGCATCAAGGATTTTCGTCAGCGAGTCGCCATCGTTGCCCTGACCTGCCGGCGACGCCGACGACGGTGCGGGCGCCGACGAAGGGGAAGTCTCGGCAGACGGCGAATCGCTCACACTCGGCGCGGCACTGGACCCGCTGACCGTGCCGCAGGCGCTGGCCCCTGCACCGACTGTCATCAGGCAAAGTGCAACGGCAATTGATTGGGTCACACGAGGCGTGGTTTTCACGAACTCTCCTTTGCTACGAAATTGTTGATGGTCAGCTCTGGGGTGATGCCACAAGCGGTTAGCGGGCGGGGCCGTGTGCCGATGTCCTGACGGTGACACACCGATTCAACATCGGGGGCGTGGTGCGACGTGGGCCGCCCAAGTTCCGCATCCCAGTCAGCGGGGTAAAGGGCCCGATCGGACCGTTTGCCCGGTGTCAAGGCTGCCTCTGCCGGCCGTCCGAGGTTGCCCGAACTTGCCCACGCCGACTGCCTCTCTGTGCCGCAGATTCCGGCAAACCGGAACGTGGCAGGCGGCGGCGCGCAGATGCCGCAGGTTCGTCACGGGCCGGGTGACCACCTCCGAAGCCCGGCGGCCGCGCCGCGGGAAAGCCCGGCGGCCGCGCTGCGGCCTGGACCGGTGATCGGGCCGCGCCGCGGGCCCTCGAGCCTTGCGCGGCTCGTACCTATATCGGTGTTTTGGGAGATCACGTTGGCAGCGTAGTTACTCGCCGGTAGCATGGGCCGAAGTACACGCGAGGAGGCTGGCTGTGCCCCGACAAGTCCGTGAGGTCGTTTTCGTCGACGGCGTCCGTACCCCGTTCGGCAAGGCGGGCGGCATGTACGCCGAGACCCGCGCCGACGACCTGGTGATCCGCTGCATCCGGGAGCTGATGCGCCGCAACCCGCAGTTGCCGCCCGAGCGGGTGGACGAGGTCGCGATCGCGGCCACCACCCAGATCGGCGACCAGGGACTGACCATCGGCCGGATCGCCGCGCTGCTGGCCGGTCTGCCCAAGACCGTGCCCGGGTACGCCATCGACCGGATGTGCGCGGGGGCGATGACCGCGGTGACCAACGTGGCCGGCGGCATCGCCATGGGCGCGTACGACGTGGCCATCGCCGGCGGCGTCGAGCACATGGGCCGGCACCCGATGGGCGAGGGCGTCGACCCCAACCCCCGGATCGTGGCCGAGAAGCTGGTCGACCCGTCGGCGCTGGTGATGGGCGCGACGGCGGAGAACCTGCACGACGTGCTGCCCGGGATCACCAAGGAGCGGGCCGACGCGTACGGCCTGGCCTCGCAGGAGAAGACCGCCAAGGCGTACGCCAACGGCAAGCTGCAGCCCGACCTGGTGCCGATCGCGTTGCGCGACGCGGAGCAGGGCTGGGGCCTGGCCGCGGTCGACGAGGCGCCGCGCGAGACCTCGATGGAGAAGCTGGCCACGCTGAAGACCCCGTTCCGGCCGCACGGCAAGGTCACCGCGGGCAACGCCGCCGGCCTCAACGACGGGGCCACCGCGGCGCTGCTGGCCAGTCGAGGACACCGCCCGCGAGCTGGGTCTGCCGATCGCCATGCGGATGGTGTCGTACGGCTTCGTCGGCGTCGAGCCCGAGGTGATGGGCTTCGGCCCGATCCCGTCGACCGAGAAGGCGCTGCGCCTGGCCGGGCTGACCATCGGCGACATCGGCCTGTTCGAGCTGAACGAGGCGTTCGCCGTGCAGGTGCTGGCGTTCCTGGACCACTTCGGCATCGCCGACGACGACCCGCGGGTCAACCCGTGGGGCGGCGCGATCGCCATCGGGCACCCGCTCGCCTCCTCCGGCGTGCGGCTGATGACGCAGCTGGCCCGCGCAGTTCGCCGAGCACCCGGAGGTCCGGTACGGCCTCACTGCGATGTGCATCGGCATCGGCATGGGCGGCACCGTGATCTGGGAGAACCCGGCGTGGACGACGTCCACCCAGTCAGCTCGGCGGGAGGGCGACAAGTGACGCTGCCGGAGTACCCGAACGAGATCGTCACCAAGGCGCTGCTGCGGTTCGTCGCCGTGCCGGGCCTGGCGAAGAAGGCCGCGCTGATCACGCTGGACAACGGGCTGGACCACACGAAGCCGAACAGCTTCGGCCCGGGTGGCCTGCGGTCGTTGTCGGACGCGTACGACCGGGCGGCGGCCGCCGACCCGGCGTTCATCGCGCTCACCGGCAAGCCGTACATCTTCTGTGTCGGCGCCGACATCACCGGCATGCCGTTCCTGCGTTCGCGCGACCAGGCGGTGGCGCTGGGCGAGCTCGGCCACCAGGTGTTCGCCAAGTTCAAGAACTCGTCGGTCCCGACGTTCGCCTTCATCAACGGCGCGGCGCTCGGCGGCGGGCTCGAGGTCTCGCTGCACTGCCACTACCGGACCGTGTCCGGCCGGCGCCGCCGCGCTCGGGCTGCCCGAGGTCGCGATCGGCCTGGTCCCCGGCTGGGGCGGCAGTCAGCTGCTGCCGAACCTGATCGGCATCCCGGCCGCGGCCACCGTCATCCTGCAGAACCCGCTCACCCAGAAGGTGCTGCGGCCGAAGGAGGCGGCGGAACTGGGCGTCGCCGACATCCTGTTCGAGCCGGCCGACTTCCTGGAGCGTTCGCTCGAGTGGGCGGCCGGCGGTCGTCAACAGAGAGGTCGAGGTGACCCGGCCCGAGGTCGACAAGGACATGTGGGACGCCGTGCTGTTCTTCGCCCGGCAGCAGCTCGACGAGCGGCTGCACGGCGCCATCCCGTCCGCCAACAAGGCGCTCGACCTGCTCGCGCTGGCCAAGGACACCCCGTTCGCCGAGGGCACCGCGGCCGAGACCCAGGCACTGGCCGACCTGATCATGGGCGACGAGTCACGGGCCAGCCTGTACGCGTTCGACCTGGTCCAGCGCCGGGCCAAGCGGCCGGCCGGCGCGCCGGACAAGTCGCTGGCCCGCCCGGTGACCAAGGTCGGCGTCGTCGGCGCCGGACTGATGGCGTCCCAGCTGGCGTTGCTGTTCGCCCGGCGCCTGGAGGTCCCGGTGGTGCTGACCGACCTGGACCAGTCCCGGCTGGACAAGGGCCTGGACTACGTCCGCGGCCAGATCGACAAGATGGCGTCGAAGGGCCGGCTGGACGAGCGCAGCGCGGCCAAGTTGCGCGGCCTGGTCACCGGCTCGGTCGACAAGAGCGTCTTCGCCGACGCCGACTTCGTGATCGAGGCGGTGTTCGAGGATCCCGACCTGAAGAAGCAGATCTGGGCCGAGCTGGAGAAGATCGTCTCGCCCGAGGCGGTGCTGGCCACCAACACCAGCTCGCTGTCGGTCACCGCGATGGCGGCCGACCTCGAGCACCCGTCGCGCGTGGTCGGATTCCACTTCTTCAACCCGGTGGCCGTGCTGCCGCTGCTGGAGATCGTCCGGGGCGCGCAGACCGACGACGCGACGCTGGCCACCGCGTTCGCCGTCGGCCGGCAGCTGAAGAAGTCGTCGCGTGCTGGTCAAGGACGCTCCCGCGTTTGTCGTCAACCGGCTGCTGACCCGCTTCACCAGCGACGATCTTCGACGCCATCGACGCCGGTACGCCGCTGGACGTGGTCGACTCGGCGCTCGACCCGCTGGGCCTGCCGATGCGGCCGATCGCCCTGCTGCAGCTGGTCGGCCCGGCGATCGCGTACCACGTCGGCGAGAGCCTGCACGCGGCCTTCCCGGACCGGTACCCGCTGTCCGCCAACCTGCGCAAGATCGCCGAGTCGGGCCGGCCGCTGATGAGGGACGACGAGATCAACCCCGACGTGGTCAAGCTCCTCGAGGTCGGGCCCTCGCCGTGGACTGCGGACGAGGTGCGGCAGCGGGCGCTGGACGCACTGGCCGGCGAGATCCGGATCATGCTCGACGACGGTGTGGTGGCCGCGCCGCAGGACATCGACCTCTGCATGATCCTGGGCGCCGGGTGGCCGCTGCACCTCGGTGGGGTCACCCCCTACCTGGACCGCAGCGGTACGTCGTCGCGGGTCACCGGGAGCCGGTTCCTTCAACCGGGTGTGGCCGACGTGCCGGCCTGACGGATCGACGGCGATACGGGACGGGTCGGGGCGTATGTCCCGGCCCGTCCCCGTGGTGCGCCCGCCGCCGGTCGACAGCTGCGGATAGGCTCAGGCGCCTGAAGGCCCGATGAGGAGCTCCTGAATGTCTCAGCCACCCCAGCCCCCGTACTCGGGCCGGCCCGAACCTCACCCGCCCGGCTACGGCCAGCAGCCACCGCCGCCGTACGGGCCGCCGCCCGCCTACGGTGAGCAGCCGCCGGCGTACGGATACGCCCCACCGCAGCCGTACGGTCCGAGCGACTACCCCGGCCCCGGAGGCGCCTACCCGCCGCCGCAACCGCCGCAGCGTAAATCGCGGGCGCTGCCGATCGTGCTGATCGCCATCGGCGTCGTGCTGGTGCTGTGCGTCGGTGGTGGCACCGCTGTCTACCTGGCGGTCCGGAACAAGACCAAGAGCGTCGTCCAGGCGATCCACAACGCCGCCGACTCGACCGCCAGCCCCGCACCGGCCGCCACCGGCACCCGGGCGCCGGGCAGCTCCAAGGTCACCGTGGTCGAGCCCGGCTCGCTCGGCGGCCGGCCCAAACTCGACGACCCGGCGTACGGCGTCCTGGCCAAGCAACTGCAGACGGGTCTGGCCGACGTGCCCGACGCGACGGCCACCGTGGCCGCGCTCTACGGCACGCCCAGCAAGAAGGACATCGTGATCGTGGTCGCCGCGGCCGCACCGATCAGCGACCCGGAAACGGCGCTGAACGACGTCTTCGGCGGCAGCCTCAGTGCCCTCCAGCTGTCCGGTGTCACCACCGTGTCCACCGGCTGCTGGGCGGCGCGGCCAAGTGCGGCAAGACCGACGCGACCGGCTCCGCCATGGTCATCTGCGGTTGGGCCGACGCCGGCAGCCGCGGCTTCGACGTCTTTCTCGGTTCGTCCTCGGTCGGCGCGGCCAAGTCCGAGTTCCCCCAGCTCCGCCAGCAGGTGGAGAAGAAAACTAGCTGATCCCGGCCTTCGGGCGGGGGACGGCGGCCGAGGCGGCCACCACCGGGGTGGCGTCGGCGGTGGGCAGGGAGACGGTGACCTCGAGGCCGCCGCCCTCGATGGCGACCGCGGTCACCGTTCCGCCGTGCGCGTCGCACACCGCCCGGACGATCGACAGCCCCAGCCCCGACCCGCGCGACCCGGTGCGTTCGAAGCCGCCGCGGCGGAACGCCTCGAACAGGCCGGGCACGTCGGCCGGCTCGACCTCGACACCGGTGTTGCCGACCACCAGCCGGGCCTGCCCGTCCACGGTCGAGGTGCGCAGCCACATCTTGCCCAGCAGGTGGTTGTAGCGGATGGCGTTCTCGATCAGGTTGCCGGCCAGCCGGTCGAGCAGGCTCGGGTCGCCGACCACCGGCGCCGGCTGCAGGTCACTGGACACCTCCAGTTTGAGCCGTTCGTACTCCGGCCTCACCGCCGACAGCGCGTTCAGCACGCTCGTGGCCAGGTCGGCCGGCGCCTTGCGGGCCAGCCGGCGCCCGGACTGGGCCTCGCTGCGGGCCAGCACCAGCAGCGCGTCGACCAGGCCGTTGGCCCGTTCCGAGGCCTTGCGCACGATCTTGGCCATCCGCCGGTACTCGGTCACGTCGGCGTCGTCGTCGGACAGCGTCACGTCGATCTCGGTGCGCATCACCGCCAGCGGCGTCCGCAGTTCGTGCGACGCGTTGGCGACGAATCGCTTCTGCGACTCGAACGCCCCGGCCAGCCGGTCCAGCATGGCGTCGAACGTCCGGGCCAGCTCGGCCACCTCGTCGTCCGCGCCGGAATATCCGATCCGCTGGTCCAGCGTCTCCTCGCCGAGCCGCTGCGCGGTGGCCGTCACCTGATGCAGCGGCCGCAGCGCGCGCCCGGCCACCGCGTACGCCCCGGCGATGCCGATCACCCCGATCACGACCAGCGCGATCAGACCCTTGACCAGCAGTTCCTGCGACGCCCGATGGACCACCTGAGCCTGCCAGACGGCCGCGTCCAGCCGCTGGCCGCCGGTCAGCACCACCTGGCTGCCGGACCGCAGCTCGTCCGCCGGGTGCAGCGCGCCGCCGACCAGCAGCCACGCCAGCAGCACCAGGATCGCGCCCGCCCCGACCAGCAGGATGCCGTTGAGCACGGTCAGCCGAAGCCGCAGAGTAGGTCGCAGGCGCACCTTGTCGCGGCCGCGGCCGGGATAGACGGTCATGTGGCGACCCGGTAGCCAGCGCCGACCACCGTCTCGATCAGCGGCGGATCGCCGACTTTCTTCCGCAACGTCATCACCGTCACCCGGACGGTCGTGGTGAACGGGTCGGTGTTGGCGTCCCAGACCCGTTCCAGCAGTTCTTCGCTGGACACCACGCCGCCGGAGGCCTTGAGCAACTCTTCCAGCACCCCGAACTCCTTGTTGGTGAGATCGATCGGCGCGCCCGCCCGGGTCACCACGCGGCGGGTCTGGTCGAGCACGAGGTCGCCCAGAGTGAGCACCGGCGGGGCGGCCGGGGTGGCCCGCCGGCCGAGCGCCTGCACCCGGGCCACCAGCTCGTCGAAGGCGAACGGCTTGGGCAGGTAGTCGTCCGCGCCCAGCTGCAGTCCCTCGACCTTGTCGGCGACGGTGCCGCTGGCGGTGAGCATCAGCACCCGGGTCAGCGCCCCCGACTCCACCAGTGCGGCGCAGATGTCGTCGCCGTGCATCCCGGGAAGGTCACGGTCCAGCACGACCACATCGTATCGGGTCACGTAAGCCATCTCGTGGCCCTGAAGGCCGTCGTAGGCGACGTCGACCGCCATGCCCTTGCGGCGCAACCCCCGCACGATCGCGTCGGCGAGGTTGCGCTCGTCCTCCACCACCAGCACGCGCATCCGCACAGCCTTCCTGCCGCGGCGTAAAGGCGCCGTAAATCAGAAGGCTAGCGGCCAGATCCCCACCGAGGCATCAGTGCGGCGGCAGATGAGCACCTGGTCGGTGGTCTGGCAGTCGCCCGAGACGTGTTCGGCGACACCCAGCACCTCGGTGGTGAGCCGGGCCGGGTCGAGCCGTGCGTAGTACACCGTGTCGGCGACCTGGCGCAGCCCGACCACGGTTCCGCCGGCAGATGGCGGGCCCAGGCTCTGCCACTTGCCGAAATCGCCGTGCACCCGGCCGGTGACCGGGTCGACCACGGTCAGGGCGTGGCTGCCACCGGTCTCCGCGTCGGCGCCGGCCAGCAGGTAGGGGCCCACCCGGTCGGCGTACGACCAGATCTGGCTGGTCCAGCGGCGTTGCCCGGTGGCCCGGTCGACCACCACCATGCCGCCGCTGCGGGGGCTGAAGAAGCACACCTCCGCGCCGCAGTCCGGGCCCACGTAGGAGGAGTACAGATCGACCGGGGTGGTCCAGCGGGGCTTCAGGTCACCCAGGCCGTACGCCGTGGTCGTCGTGTGGTCGCCGATCAGGATCAGGTCGCCGGCCGGCCACATCGCGATGCCCCGGCGCGCCCAGTCGGACGGTGCCCGGAACGTCCCCGACGCGTCCAGCCGGCCGGTACGGGTGTCGCGGATCTGCAGGTCGCCGGACGAGTCGGCAACCACGAGCCGGTTCGGGAAGCCGCCGTTCAGGTCGGTCTCGGCGATGAACCCACGGACCGGCTCCGCGAGGACCCAGCGCTCGTTCCCCGAGTTCAGGTCGATGCCGTACCAGTGGGTGTCACCGACGTCCGGACTGTTCTCACGCAGCAGCACCAGTCCGTCGGCGGCGGACACGCCGAGCATCCGCGCGGGGCGCCGCCACCGCGCGACGTCGGTGCCGGCGGTCAGTGCCACCGTCGCCTCCGCGCCGACGGTGTCGATCTGAAAGGACACCAGGATGGTGTCCCCGGCCGAGGTCACGTCGAGAACCGCGCCGCCGAACGGGATCGTGGTCCGCGACAACAGCTTCCCGCCCGGCAGCGAGTAGGTGCTCACCAGCTTGTTCTGATGGACCAGGAAGAACCGGTCGGCGCCGACGAACATCGCATCGCCCAGGCGGGCCGCGACCACCACCGGACGGGGCGGCCGCGGATTCGCGGCGGCGCCGGCCAGGGCGGCCAGCAGCGCGGCGGTCAGCACGGCCAGCACGGTGCGCACGGTGTGCGGGCCGAATCCGGCGTCGGGCCGGAACCGCCGGGCCCCGTCACGACGCGGCAGCTCGCCCAGGTCGATCAGGACGTCGCTCACGCCGCGCTCCCGGTCCGTACGTCCGCCTCTGCCGTTGATTGTGCCCGCCCCGGGGGCACCGCGCCCGTCAGGCTTGATACGCCCAGACCTCGGCCCCGGTCGGCGTGCGGCAGACGGCCACCGCGGCGTCGTTCTGACAATCGGTCACCGGAGTCACGGAGCGGCCCAGCGGCTGGACCCGGCCGTACGGGCGGAGCAGCCCGAACACCATCCCACCGGGTTCGGCGTAGCTGAGCAGCATCGGGGCGTCGCCGACCGGTGCCGACGTCGAACTCCAGCGGCGCAGGTCGGCCCGCAGCGCCCCGGAGGCCGGATCGCGGACCTCGAGCACCCGGCTCTGCGTGTTCTCGATGACGTAGACGTCCGGCCCGTGGCGCCGCAGCGACGCGTTGACCGGAATGGTCCAGCGGTCCCGCCCGGTCGCCGGGTCGAGCACGGTGAGGCCCGGGTTCTTCACGATGCAGGGCTCGTCGCCGCAGACGGTGACGGCCTGGTCGGTGCCGGACGGTTCGGTCCGGGTCCAGACCGGGGCCAGCGTGCCCTGCGAGTACGCGGTCACCACGAGCGGGCCGAAGCCGGCCACCGGCGCCTTCGGGTCGGAACCGGTGACCAGCACCAGGTCGGCGGTCCGCGGCACACTGAAGACCGCGTTCTGGTCCGGCCCCGGGTCGACGGTCTGCGACGCGAGCACGGCGCCGGTGGTGAGCGAGCGCACCGCGAGACCGGTACGGGTGTAGAGGAGCATCGCGTCGGGCCGGCCCGGCACCGTGTCGGCGACCGCACCGCCGTCGACGCCGGCGCTCCACCGGACCGCGCCGGTGGCCAGATCGACCACGCGGACGTCGGTGTGCGACGGCGCGCCGGCGTGGAACAGACCGTCCGTACCGTCGAACACCGTGCCGCCGGCGTCGCCGCTGCCCACCTCGTCGCCGGACGGGAATGTCTCGTCGTACTCCACCCCGTACGATCCGCTGATCGGCACGACCGCCGCGGCGTGGTGCCAGCGGACCGCCCCGGTGGCCGCGTCCAGGACGCTGGTGTCTTCCCCGACCTGCAACACCACCAGGTCGCCGACCGGCCGGACGAACCAGTCGAAGCCCTCCGGCGAGCTCGCGACGGCGGCCACCGTGCTCCGGTGGCTCCACAGCCGCCGGGTGGGTCCCAGCCGCCAGGCCGTGGTGGTCAGCGTCCCGTTGCTCCGGTCGAAGGTGAAGATCCGGCCGCCGAACAGCTGGAACGAGCCCTGCGGGGTGATCGGCACCGACCCCGCGGCCCGCCACAGGTGCGGGACGGGCACGGCGGAGCCGGTCAGGGCGAGGGTCAGCAGGAGCACCACCACGAGTCCGGCGCTGCGGTACCGGCCGGGCCGCCGGGCCCGGACCGGCTCGGACGCCGGCGGCGCGTACAGGTCCAGCTCGATGACGGCCACGGGCCGAACTCTAAGCGCGGTAGGCGAAGACCTCGACCCCGCCGGTTGTCCGGCAGGCGACGTAGCGGGCGTCGGACGAACACTCGCTGACCGGCGCCGAGGTGCGGCCCAGCGGCTGTACCCGGCTCGCCCCGGCCGGCAGGGCGCCGAACTGTGCCCGGGCCGTCCCGGTCTGGGCGCGGAACACCAGGATCGGGTTGTCCGGGTCGCTGTCGGCCACCGTCTGCCAGGCGCGCAGATCGACCCGGGCGCGTCCGGTCCGGGGGTCGCGCACCACGATCGGGTCCTGGGTGTCGGACTGCTCCTCGAGGACGTCCGGGCCGCGGGCGATGAGCAGCGCGGAACTCGGCTCGGTCCACCGAGCGGCCCCGGTGGCCGGGTCGAGCACGGTGATCGACTCCCGCCCGGTGTCGCACAGCAATCCGAGGCAGCTGCCCTGGTCGGCCCGCGCGCCGATGGACTCGGTGTGCTGCCAGAGGACGGCGAAAGTGCTCAGCGAGACCGCCCGCACGGAATCACCGAAGGCCATCAGCACCACGTCACCGATCACGTCCGGGAAGATGTCACCGGGAGCCGGGGGCAACACCCGGGTGCGCCACACCGCGCCGGTCCGGCCGTCCAGCAGCGCTATCCGGTCGGCCGAGATCACCAGGTAGCCGTCGGTGGCGTCGCCGGCCGGCACCGCGTAGACGGAGCCCGGTTCGGTGTGCGCCCAGAGTTGCCGGCCGGTGGCCAGGTCGAGCCCGTGCAGCACGGTCCGCTCGGGCGGGCTGGTGTGCGGCACGCCGCCGGCCGAGAAGTACAGCGAGCCGGGATCGCCGGAGCTCTGGTTGTATTCGGTGCCGGCGGGGAACCGGGCGTCCTGGACCAGGGCGGTCGTGCCGCGGCCGGTCAGCAACGGAACCTTCGACGTCCAGCGGATCCGCCCGGTGGCCGGGTCGATCACGGTGGCCACGGACCCGCTGCGCAGAAGCAGATGCGGGCCGATCCGGGACAGTGTGGCCGCGTCGTCGTGGATCACCGTGCCCGAGTCGTCCAGTTGCAGCGCCGTGGACAGGCTCCACATCTTGTGCAACGGGTTGAGCGACCAGGCGGTCGTGGTCCGCCGGTTGGCGTTGCCGTCGAGCGTGTAGAGCGTGCCGCCGACGAGCTGGTACGACGTGGAGGCGCCGGCCAGCGGGGCCAGTCCCGTCCGGTGCCACAGCACCGGTACGGTCAGGACGTCGCCGCCCAGTGTCAGGACGAGCGCGACGACGGCCAAGACCGCGACATAGCGGAAGTAACGGTCCGGCGGTCGGCTGGGCCGGGGCGCTACCGGCGCGACGAGGTCCAGGTCGATCAGCGCCAACGGTCACCCCTCCACGCGGTACGCCCACACGATCAGCTGCCCGGAGGCGGATCGGCAGATCAACCGGCCGGCGACGGCCTGGCAGTCCCCGGTGCCGGGTGGCAGTTCCGAGATGATCTGGGGCCGGGCGTCCCCCGGACGGGCGATGGCGACCATGCTACGTGCCCCGTTGCCGACCGGCCGGTTCACCAGCACTCCGTCCACCGGACCGAAATCGGGGATGGCCGTCATCGGACGCCAGCCGCGGAGGTCCGTGACGATCTGGCCGGTGGCCGGGTCGGCCAGCCCGACGGCATCGCTGGTGCCGCTCGGGGAGGCGTACGCGACCAGCAGACGGCCCCGCATCTCCACGCCCCGCCAGGCCGGCCGGTACCACACGATGCCGCCGGTCCGGGGGTCCACGCCGGTCACCCCGTCCGGCCCGGCCAGGCAGACCAGCGGTTCGCAGGCCTCGATGTCGAACGTGCCGCGGGCCGGTCGCTGCCACCGCCGGGCCAGCGTGATCGGGTCGTACGCGGAAATGAGCGTCCCCACGCCGGTGACGTAGTGCCGGAGCAGAATCAGGCCGCCGGAGACGGTGGGATTGTCCGGCTCGTAGTCGGCCGGCGGCAATGCGACCATGGCGAGCTGCCGGCCTGTGGCCAGGTCGTTCAGTGCCATCGTCTGGTCGTCGCGGATGAGCAGCAGCCGCGGACCGGCACCGGCCGGGCCGGGCACGCCGAGCAGCACCCCGGTCGACGCCACGGTGACGGTCCAGCGGACCCGGCCGGTGACCGGGTCGACGGAGTCGACGGGTCCCTGGATGCGGCGGCCGGTGCTCGACAGGCTGCGGACGTCGGTCACTCCCAGCAGCACGTCGGAGCCGCTGATGGTGGCCACACTGCCCGGGTGCGACCAGCGCGCCGTCCCGGTGCGTACGTCCACGGCGGCCGTGCCGGGGTCACCGGCGGCGATCGACCAGGGCCGGATCAGCACCACTCCGTCCAGCGCCCGGAGCCGGTACGTGGGCGCCGGCAGGCCGGCCTGCCACTGCCGCCGGCCGGTCCGCAGGTCGTACGAGACCAGCGTGCCCATCGTCTGGGCCAGCAGCCGCCCGTCCGCGGTGACGGTGTACGAGTCGGCCGGTCCGACCGGTAACGAGATCAACGAGGTCAGGGCCGGCGGGGCCGGGGCGGCCGACCCGGTGAGCGTGGCCAGCAGACCCAGCACCAACAGAAACGGGCCGAACCAGCCGGCCGTCGTGGCCCGGGTGGGCCGGATGTAGGTCTCTGGTTCACCGCGCTCGAGACCGAGATCGATGACCACGGTCTCCGTCGCCATAACTCCAAGGTAACGGTCCGATAACGAAAGCGCCCGTTGACCTTCAGCCGGTCGGCTGACGCGGCGCGGGGTGGTCGGACGGGGTGTCCGTCTCCAGGCCGCTCACCGTCTCGGTGACCGCCCGGGCGACGTCCTGCGCGGTCAGCCCGAGGGCGGCCAGGATCTCGGACCGGCTGCCGTGCGGGTGGAATCCGGCCGGCACGCCGAAATCGCGCAGCGGTACGCCGACCCCGGCGTCCCGCAGCAGCGCGGCCAGCGCGTCGCCGACCCCGCCGGTGCGGACGCCGTCCTCCACGCGTCACCACCAGCCGGTGCGCGCGGGCCAGGCCGGCCAGCTCGATCGGCACCGGGCGGACCCAGCGCGGGTCGGCCACGGTCACCCCGTACCCCTGCTCGGCCAGCCGGTCGGCGACCTCCATCCCGAGCTCGCCGAACGCGCCCACGGCGACCAGCAGCACGTCCTTGCGCTCGTCGGCACGCAGGCACGTCGACCGGGCCGACCCGGCGCAGCGCCGGCAGGTCGGCGGCGACCGCCCCGGTCGGGAACCGCAGCATGGTCGGCCCGTCCTCGACCGCGACCGCCTCGCGCAGTTCCTCGCGCAGCGTCGCGGCGTCGCGCGGGCGCGGCGATCCGCAGGCCCGGCACCACGCCGAACACGCTCATGTCCCAGATGCCGTAGTGGCTCGGACCGTCCGGGCCGGTGATGCCCGCCCGGTCCAGCACGAACGTCACCGGCAGCCCGTGCATGGCCACGTCCAGCAGGACCTGGTCGAAGGCCCGGTTGAGGAAGGTGGCGTAGACGGCGACCACCGGGTGCAGCCCGCCCATGGCCAGCCCGGCCGCGCGAGGTCGCGGCGTGCTGCTCGGCGATGCCGACGTCGTAGGCCCGGTCCGGGTACTTCCGGGCCAGCGCGGCGATGCCGGTCGGCTCGGCCATCGCGGCGGTGATGCCCACGATGTCCGGGCGCTCGTCGGCGACCGCGACCAGCTCGTCGGCGAACACATGCGTCCACTTCACGCTCGGCGGCGGCCAGCAGCTTGCCGGTCTCCACGCTGAACGCGCTGCTCGGGCCGTGCAGGCAGTCGGCCTCGTCCTCCTCGGCCGGGCGGTAGCCGTAGCCCTTGCGGGTCACCGCGTGCACGATCACCGGCGCGTTGAAGCCCTTGGCCCGGCGCAGCGCCGACTCCACCGCCTGCTCGTCGTGGCCGTCGACCGGACCGACGTACTTGAGGCCGAGGTCCTCGAACATCGGCTGCGGGCTGATCGCGTCCTTGATGCCGCGCTTGACCGCGTGCAGCACCTCGTACATCGGCTTGCCCACCATCGGTGTCGAGCCGAGCGCGTCCTTGACCAGGTCGAGCACCTTCTCGTACCCGGGGTTGAGGCGCAGCGTGGTCAGGTGGGTCGGCCAGGCCGCCGATGGTCGGAGCGTACGACCGGCCGTTGTCGTTGACGACGATGACCAGCCGGTTCTCGGCCGGCGGCGATGTTGTTCAGCGCCTCCCAGCACATGCCTCCGGTGAGCGCGCCGTCACCGACCACGGCGACCACGTGCCGATCCTCGCCGCGCAGCGCGAACGCCTTGGCCAGCCCGTCGGCGTAGCTGACAGGGCGGTGGACGCGTGCGAGTTCTCGATCAGGTCGTGGTCGCTCTCGGCCCGGCTCGGGTACCCGGACAGGCCACCGCGCTGGCGCAGCAGGTCGAAGCCCTCCTGCCGGCCGGTGACGATCTTGTGCACGTACGCCTGGTGGCCGGTGTCGAACAGCAGCCGGTCCCGGGGCGAGTCGAACACCCGGTGCAGCGCCAGCGTCAGCTCGACGACGCCCAGATTGGGGCCGAGGTGACCGCCGGTCCGCGACACCTTGGCCACCAGGAAGTCCCGGATCTCGGCGGCCAGCAGGGTCAGCTGGTCGACGTCGAGCCGCTTGAGGTCGCTGGGCGAGCCGATGCTCGCCAGGATGCCGCTCGCCGGGATGCCGGTCGACGGCGTGCCGGTCGACGGCGTGCCGGTCGACGTGTCGCTGCCTTCGCTCATGAACGATCAGTCTATCGGCGGCGCGCCGTACCGCATCCGGCGTGCATCGCACTCCACAAGCTTCGCGGAGGGTGGTACACCGGAGACATGGCCGACAGCCGACGCTTTCCGTGGCCGTGGACGGTCCCGGCGATCGCTGTGACCGTGCTCACCGCGATCGTCGGGATCGTCCGCTACCCCGGTCTGCCCAGCCGCATCCCGGCCCACTTCGATGTGCACGGCACCGTCGACCGCACCACCCGGACCACGGTGCTGAGCGCGTTCCTCCCGGTGGTGATCCAACTGGCGCTGACCGCGGCACTGATCGGCGCGGCCGGGGCGACCGTGCGAGCGCCGCGTGGCCGCGCGCTTGACCGGCGCCTGGTCGCGACCGCGATACTGCTGTTGAGCGCATTCCTCAACCTCGCGTTGTTCGTGCTCGCCACCCAGATCTGGAGGGCCGGCCGGGCGATCAACGAGGGCGCCGGCTCGCTTCTGGTCGGCAGCCTCTTCGCCGGGGTCGTCATCGTGGTCGCCATCACGATCCGGACGGCAGCGGCGGCCCAGAACGCGCCGCCGCCCGCCGACCTCGACCACCGTCGCCGGATCTTCGCCGCCGACCGGAACAGCAAGGCGCTGTTCGTGCCGAAGCGCTTCGGGATCGGCTGGACCCTGAACTTCCGGCACCCGGCGAGCTGGGTGATCCTCGGCCTGATCGCCGCCGTCGTGCTGGCCGGCGCGATCGCCGGGTCGGTCAGCGGGTGAACAGCCCGACGCACTCGACGTGCTGGGTCATCGGGAAGCAGTCGTACGCCCGGAGTTCGCGCAGCCGCCAGCCCAGCGCCGCGAAGGTGGCCACGTCCCGCGCCGAAGGCCGCCGGGTCACAGGCCACATAGGCCACCGCTCGGGGATTCGGCGGCCACGATGCCCCGAACCGCCGCGGCGCCGGCCCCGGTGCGCGGCGGGTCCAGCACCACCAGGTCGACCGGTCCGGTGATCCGGCGGCGGCCGAGCGCCGCGTCCACCTTGGCCGCCACCACCTCGACCCCGGCCAGGTCGGCCAGGTTGGCCCGGGCCGCGGCCACCCCGTCCGGCGCCGACTCGACCACGGTCACCCGGGCGCCGGTCCGGCCGGCCACCGCCGCCGCGAACAGCCCGGCCCCGCCGTACAGGTCCCAGGCAGTCTCCCCCGGCTCCGGCCGCAGCAGGTCCAGCACCGCCCCGGCGAGGGTGTCCGCGGCCGCCGGATGCACCTGCCAGAAGCCCTGCACGGGCACCGTCCACGCACGTCCGGCGGCGACCTCGCGCACCTGCTCCGGCCCGGACACCGGGGCGTACGGGTCGGCCACCACGGTCACGTCCCCGCCGGTGGAGGCGACCGTCTCGACCGCGTTCGCCTCCGGCCAGGACCGCCGGGTCACGTCCAGGTCCTGGATGCGGGGGTCGGCGATCAGGCACACGTCGACCGGGACCACCTGGTGCGACCGGTGTTGCAGCAGTCCGGCCCGGCCGGTGGCGTCGACCGCGTACCGCACCCGGGACCGCCAGCCGAGCGGGCCGCCCGGCAACGGCTGCCACCCGTACGGCCAGGGCCTCGATCTGCGCCGGGGACAGGCCGCCGAGCCGGAGCAGTTGCTCCCGGACCACCGCGGCCTTCCACTCGAGCTGGGCCGGCGGCGCGGCGTGCTGCAGGTCGCAGCCGCCGCAACGGCCCGGATGCGCGTACGGGCAGGGCGGCTCCACCCGGTCCGGCGACGCCTCGTGCACCTCGACCGCGTCGCCGCGCACGTAACCGCGATGCAGCTCGGTGATCTCCACGGTGACCCGCTCGCCGGGCAGCGCATGCCGGACGAACACCACCCGCCCGTGCGGGCCGCCGATCCGGGCCACGCAGTGACCGCCGTGCGCCGGCGGCCCCGACCGTCACCTCGACGAGATCACCCTCGAGGAGTTCGCCGACCGGAGCGCTCATGAGCCGGTCCGGTCGGCCGCCGGGGTGGCCGGTGGCCGGGTGGCCGGGGTGGCCGGGGTGGCCGGGGCAGGCGGCGGGGTGGACGAGGCCGAGGAGCTCGGGACGGGCGAGGCCGGCGCGGGCGGCTTCGGCGGATCGGAGCGGCGGGTCCGCGGGCCACGGGACGGTCCCCGGGTCAGGCTGGAGTCGAGGCGGTCCAGGTTGCGGTCCTGACTGGACCGCAGCTGCCACGGCACGCTGGTCACCATCACGCCGGGCTCGAACAGCAGCCGTCCCTTGATCCGCAGGGCGCTCTGGTTGTGCAGCAGGTTCTCCCACCAACGGCCCACGACGTACTCGGGCACGAAGACGGTGACCACGTCCCGCGGCGACCCCCGCCGCACGCTCTTGACGAAGTCGATGATCGGGCGGGTGATCTCCCGGTACGGCGAGTCGACGACGGTCAGCGGCACCGGGACCTGGCGGCGCTCCCACTCGGCCTGGATCGCCCGGGTGTCCTTGTCGTCGACGTTGACGGTGACCGCGGTGAGGGTGTCCGGCCGGGTCGCCTGGGCGTACGCCACGGCCCGCAAGGTCGGCATGTGCACCTTGCTGACCAGCACCACGGCGTGGTTGCGGGACGGCAGCACGGGCGCGCTCGTCGGTCGGCTGGAGCTCCTGCGCGACCCGCACGTAGTGCTTGCGGATGCCCAGCATCAGCACGTAGATGACCAGCATCGCGGCGATCGCGATCCAGGCGCCGAGCAGGAACTTGGTGATCAGCACGACGATCAGCACCGCGCCGGTCAGGCCCATGCCGAACGTGTTGATCGCCCGGGACCGGATCATCTGCCGGCGCCGGACCGGGTCACGCTGGGTCCGCAGCAGCCGGTTCCAGTGCCGGATCATGCCCGCCTGGGACAGCGTGAACGACACGAACACGCCCACGATGTAGAGCTGGATCAGCCGGGTCGTCTCCGCCTGGAACGCCACGATCAGCACCATGGCCGCGACGGCCAGGAAGATGATGCCGTTGCTGAAGGCCAGCCGGTCGCCGCGGGTGTGCAGCTGCCGGGGCAGATAGCGGTCCTGGGCCAGGATCGAGCCGAGCACCGGGAAGCCGTTGAAGGCGGTGTTCGCCGCCAGGAACAGGATCAGCGCGGTCACCGCGCCGACGACGTACAGCAGCACCGAGCCCTGGCCGAACACGGTCTCGCCGAGCTGCGCGGTCACCGTCTTCTGCACGTAGTCGGGCGGCCCCGAGATGATCTGCGACGCGTCCTCGACGAACTGCAGGTGGGTGATCCGGGAGAGCACCACGATGCCGACCAGCATCACGATCGCGATCGAGCCCAGCAGCAGCAGCGTGGTCGCCGCGTTCTTGCTCTTCGGCGGCTTGAACGCGGGCACGCCGTTGGAGATCGCCTCGACCCCGGTCAGCGCGGCGCAGCCGGAGGAGAAGGTCCGCAACAGCAGGAAGATGAACGCGAAGCTGGTCAGGTGGCTTTTCTCGGCCGAGATGACCAGGCCGGCGCTGGGCGCGCGGAGCTCCTGGCCGAGGACGAAGATGCGGAACAGGCCGGTCAGGATCATCCCGACGATGACCACGATGAACGCGTACGTCGGGATGGCGAACGCGGTGCCCGACTCGCGCAGCCCGCGCAGGTTAACCGCGGTCAGCAGGACGACCGCGCCGACGGCGAAGATGATCTTGTTCTCGGCGACGAACGGCACCACTGAGCCGAGGTTGTTCACCCCGGCCGAGACCGACACCGCGACCGTGAGGATGTAGTCGACCAGCAGCGCGCTGGCCACGGCGAGGCCGAAGCGCGGACCGAGGTTGACCGTGGCCACCTCGTAGTCACCACCGCCGGACGGGTAGGCGTGCACGTTCTGCCGGTAGCTGGCGACCACGGTGACCATGACGACGGCGACGGCCAGCGTCGACCCAGGGCGAGATGGCGAATGCGCCGGCGCCCGCGATGGAGAGCGTCAGCAGGATCTCGTCGGGGGCGTAGGCCACGCTGGAGAGCGCGTCCGACGCGAACACGGGCAGCGCGATCCGCTTCGGCAACAACGTGTGCTGAAGCTTGTCGGAGCGGAACGGCCGGCCGAGCAGGAGCCGTTTGACGAGAGAGCTGGAACTTGCCACAAGCAGACAAGCGTACGGCGGTATGTCCCGTGCCGTACCCCGCCCCGGCGCGCCGGTCCGGCGCGGCACGTGGCACGCTCTGCATGACAGCACACATCGGGGAAGGCGCAGACCTTGCACGTCGTGATCATGGGATGTGGCCGGCTGGGGTCGACGCTGGCCCACAACCTGGACGCGCGCGGCCACTCAGTGGCGGTGATCGATCAGAACGCCGACGCCTTCCGCCGCCTGGGGGCCGAGTTCGCCGGCATCACGGTGACCGGGATCGGCTTCGACCGGGACGTGATGCGGGCGGCCGGCATCGAGCGGGCGGACGCCTTCGCCGCCGTGTCCAGCGGCGACAACTCGAACATCATCTCGGCCCGGCTGGCCCGCGAGACGTTCGGCGTGTCCCGCGTGGTGGCCCGCATCTACGACGCCCGCCGGGCCCTGGTCTACGAGCGGCTGGGCATCCCGACCGTGGCCACCATCCGCTGGGCCGCCGACCGGATGGTCCGGCACCTGATCCCCGAGGGAACGGTCGAGGTCTTCCGCGACCCGACCAGCGTGGTGTCGATCGTCGAGGCGCCGCTGCACCGCGACTGGGTGGGCCGCCCGGTCAAGGCGCTGGAGGAGGCCACCGGCGCGCGGGTGGCGTACCTGATGCGGTTCGGCATCGGGTCGCTGGCCACCGGCTCCACCGTGCTGCAGGACGGCGACCAGGTGTTCGTGCTGGTCACCGACGAGACCGTGGGCCCGGTACTGGCGATCGCGTCCGGTACCGACCAGAGGGGGCACTGACCATGCGGATCGCTATCGCCGGAGCCGGCAACGTGGGCCGTTCGATCGCGCAGCGAACTGATCGGCAACGGCCATCAGGTGATGCTGATCGAGCGGCTGCCCCGCAAGCTGCGCCCGGAACGGGTGCCCGAGGCGGAGTGGGTGCTGGCCGACGCCTGCGAGGTCAGCAGCCTGGAGGAGGCCGATCTGGCCGGCTGCGACGTGGTCGTGGCGGCCACCGGCGACGACAAGGTCAACCTGGTCTGCTCGCTGCTGGCCAAGACGGAGTTCGCGGTCGGCCGGGTGGTCGCCCGGGTGAACCGGGCCGAGAACGAGTGGCTGTTCACCGACCAGTGGGGAGTCGACGTCGCGGTGAGCAAGCCGCGCCTGATGGCGGCTCTGGTCGAGGAGGCGGTCACGGTCGGCGACCTGGTCCGGCTGATGACGTTCCGGCAGAGCGAGGCCAACCTGGTCGAGATCACGCTGCCGGCCAGCGCGCCGTACGTGGGCCAGCCGGTGCGGTCGGTGCCGATGCCCCGGGACTCGGCCCTGGTGGCCGTCCTGCGCGGAAAGCGGGTGCTGGTACCGACGCCGGACGACCCGCTGGAGGCCGGCGACGAGCTGATCTTCGTGTGCACCACCGCGGTGGAGGACCAGGTCCGGGCCGTGGTGCTGGGCAGCAACGCGGAGATCTAGGCCGCGGGCTCCGGCTCGCGGTCGGGGTGGGTGACCCGGCGGACCGCCCACACGGTCAACGCCAGCATGCCGGCGTAGATCGGCCAGCTCAGGAAGATCCGGGCCACCCCCAGCAGGTCGGCCCGGTTGAACCAGTAGAGCAGGCCCTGGACGCCGCCGCGGACGATGAGCGAGCCGGCCCAGGCCACGGTCAGCCACTGGAACGTGCCGAGCAGCTTCCGGTTCGCCAGCCAGTCGTGCTTGCCCTTGTTCGCCATGACGGCCCAGACGTATCCGATGATCGGTTTCCGGACGGCCGTGGACAGCAGGAGCAGCACCGCCTCGCCCAGCGTCAGCAGGATGCCGGGCAGGTAGAAGTCCTTGGCGTGACCGGACCGGGCAGCCAGGTACGCACCCAGCGCGATGCCGATGACGCCGTTGACCGCGTGCCGCACGGGTTGCTTGCGGGCCAGCCGGTAGATCGCGATGAGCACGGCCATGCCCACCGCGCCGGCGATCGCGATGTACAGCCCGGTCCGTTCGGCCAGGCCCAGCGACTTCAGCCCGAAGATCCAGTTGAGCAGCACGAACGCGAGCACCGGAACGCTGGACTCGATCAGCCCGCGCAGGCCGCCGAGCTGGTCGGCGATCTGCTCGGAGATGGTCGGCAGCTCCTCGTCGTCCGGGCCGGTCCCCGACTCGACCGGGTGCAGATGCAGCTCCTCGATCACCTCTTCGGCCACCCGGTCCGGCACCCCTTCGTGCGGAGCCGCATGACGGGGTTCGTTGCCGGGTGTCACCGGGGCGCCTCCTGAAGCTCGTAGTACGGGTTGTAGATCACCTTGCGGTCCTCGCGGATCGCGATGCGACCCTTCGCGGTGAGCTGCCGCCCGGGCTCGATTCCGGCGATCGAGCGCCGGCCCAGGAAGACGAGCGTGACCACGTCACTGCCGTCGTAGAGGTCGGCCTCGAGCGTCGGCAGGTTGGTCCGGGGAGTGTACGCCACCGTCCGCAACCGCCCCGAGACCGAGACCACCTGTCCGCGGGTGCAACTGGTGGCGGGCACGGCACCGCATCGGACCGCGTCGCGCTTGAGCTCCTCGGCGTCGAGCTCCTCCTCAGAGGCGGTCAGACGGTCGAGAAAGCGACGAAAACCCGTACGTTCGTCGGTCGCCATGATGGGGTTCACCTCTCCTTGACGGACCCCGGCAGTCGGCAAAGTCTGCACAGAGACCACCCGTTCAAGGTACGCCGGAATGGCACGGAGTGACCTCCGTCACCACCTGGAGATCAGCCGCCGGGGCCGCGCCCGTTGGCCGGCGACCGCGGAGGCTCCTGTTGTTCCTGCTCGGCGAGCTCGGCCGCGTGCTTCTCGGCGTGCTCCTGCATCTCCGGGGGCAGCCGCAACGGCAGCGGTTCGCGCACCGGACGGGCCTCCTCGTCGCGCACCACGACCAGGCCGCGGAGAGCGGCGGTGAGCGGGCCGCCGTAGTTCTGGTCGGCGGCCGCCGGTCCCTGGAACAGCGCCCGGACCATCCAGCGCGGGCCGTCCACGCCGACGAACCGGACCACGGCCGGCCCGTCGGGCGTGTTGACGGTCGCGGTGAGCTCGATGCCGTACGGTCCGTCGATCTCCAGCGGGCCCACCCCGTCGGAGGTCATGGACGTGGCGATCTCCTCCCGGACCTCGTCCCAGATGCCTTCGGAGCGCGGCGCCGCGAAGACCCCGAGCTGCAGGGCGCTCTCGCCGTCGACGAGCACGATGGTGTCCACCGAGCCGTCCGGGTTGGCCTGCACACGGACCTCGACGTTGTCGATGGCCGGGATCTGCAGGCTGCCCATGTCGAGCAGCTGCACGTCCCCGGGGGCGGTGTGGGAGTCGTACGGGCCGAACTCGGGCGCCTCCGGCTCGGGATCGCCGGCCATGCTCTGCGCCAGCGCCTCCGACGGCGGCGCGTCCCCTGAGCGCACGTGCCGCGGGCCCCCGCGCTTTCGGAACATCCTTGCCACCTTCCGTTCAGACCTGGGCGGGAACGTCGAGGGCCGGGTGCCCGCCGGTCGAGCCGTGGCCGCCCGTACCGCGGACGGTCTCCGGCAGCTGCTCGACGACGGGGAACTCGGCCCGCTCGACCCGCTGCACGATGAGCTGGGCGATGCGGTCACCGCGGTTGATCACGACCGGCGTGACGTGGTCGTGATTGATCAGGTTGACCAGGATCTCGCCGCGGTAGCCGGCGTCGACGGTACCGGGCGCGTTGAGGACGGTGACGCCCAGGCGGGCGGCGAGCCCGGAACGCGGGTGGACCAGCCCGACGTAGCCGTCCGGCAGCGCGATCGCGACGCCGGTGCGGACCAGCTTGCGCTCCCCCGGAGCGAGGCGGACCTCCTCGGCGGCGACCAGGTCGGCGCCGGCGTCGCCGGGATGCGCGTACGCCGGAGCGGGCAGTCCGGGGTCGAGCAGGCGCACGGGTACGTCCACGGGGGTGGTCCTCACGTTCTTCAGAGTTCGCTGTCGGGCAGCGCCCACCCTGCCATCCTGCCGTGCCCGGAATCGGAGGCGCGCCGTACCCTTCCAGCGTGACACCCGCCCTGTCCGGCCGCACGGTCGCCTACACCGAACGCCTCGGCGTCTCGTGGTGGACGTGGCCGTGTGCGGCGCTGGCCGGTGGCATCCTCGGCGCCGAGGTCGGGATCAGTCTGGTCGACCTGCCCGTCTGGGTGCCGTTCGCGGTCGTCTTCGTGCTGACCGCGGCCTTGCTGGTCTGGGTGAGCCGGATCCGGGTCACCGTGACCGAGTCGGAGTTGCAGGTCGACGACGCGCGGCTGCCGCTGGCGGTGATCGCCGACGTGATCGCGCTGGACGCGGCGGGCAAGCGGGAGTCGCTGGGCGTCGGCGCCCACCCGATGGCGTTCGTGATCCAACGTCCGTGGATCGGCAGCGCCGTGCAGATCCTGCTGGACGACCCGGCCGACCCGACGCCGTTCTGGGTGATCAGCACCCGTCATCCGGTCGAGCTGGCGACAACCTTGCTCGCCGGGGCCGAGCGGAGCCGGTCAGCCCGGTAGGGCCGGGCGCGATTTGCGCAGGTCCTTCTGGAGTTTCTCGCCCAGGCTGTTGGTCGCCCGCCGGTTGAGGTAACCGGCCACGGCGGCGCCGGTCAGCAGCGGGCCCATCGTGGTCAGGTTGCGCCCGAAGCGCTTGAGCAGCGTCCTCTGCAGCTCCTTGCGCGCCGCGGTGCCCAGCACCGAGGTCACGCCGGCCCCGGACAGCAGCGGGTTCACCCCGCGCTGGGAGCTCCAGGCCTGGATCAGCGAGGCCGCCTTGTGGGTGGCGGAGCCGGTGATCGGCTGGCGGTAGACCTCGTGCAGTTCGCCGATCAGCTTCAGCTCGACGGCGACCACCGCCACCGTCTCGGCGGCCAGCAGCACCGGAGCGGACAGCAGCGCGGGCACGGCGGCCCACTCCACGGCGGCCACGCCTCCGCTGGCGGCGCCGATGCCGGCGGTGGACCGGGCGGCGTTGCGGATCAGCCGCTCCGCGAGCTCGTCGCCGTCCATCCCGTCGAAATGCTGGTGCAGAGTGTCCAGGTCGCGCACCGGTACGTGCGGGGCGACGTCGCCCACCACGTCGGCCATCCAGCGGATCGCCGCGGACGGGCGGAACAGCTGGCCCAGGCCGCGCCGGCGCACGTCGGAGACCAGTCGGCCGAGCAGCTTGCGCCGCCCGGCGGGTTCGAGATCGTCGGCGGTCAGGGCGGCGACGGTGGCTCCGATCTCCGCGTCCTCGCCCGCAGCCACCGGCTGCGGCTCATTGACTTCTGCGGGCGTGTCGGAAGCGCTCATCGTCGTCGTCCTTCCCCGTCGTTGTTTCTCCCTCAAGTCAAGCAGCCGGGCGCACCGGCCGCACCTTCAGGAACCCTTGAGGGGGTCGGTGCGGGCCCGGGCCGCGTCAGCGGTCCGGATGATCGGTAGGTGGAATCGCGGGGTCGGGCGGATGCGCCTGGGTCAGGCGCACTCGCGGCAGATCAGGTCGCCGTTGCGCTCGGCGGCCAGCTGGCTGCGGTGGTGCACGAGGAAGCAGCGGGCACAGCGGAACTCGTCGGACTGCATGGGCAGAACCTTGACGGTCAGTTCCTCGTCGGCCAGGTCGGCACCGGGAAGCTCGAAGCTTTCCGCCACCTCCACCTCGTCGACGTCCACCGCACCCGACTGCGAGTCGGCACGGCGGGACTTCAGCTCCTCGAGGCTGTCCTCGCCGAGGTCGACCTCGTCGCGACGCGGGGCGTCGTAGTCGGTGGCCATCGGTCTTCACTCTCCTGTATCGATGTGTCGCTTAGCGTTGGTAACGCCGGCGACGCCCTTCTGGTTCCCGGTAACGCGGACTTTCTTTTCACCCGTGCTGCTGGGTGCCCAGCGGCTGCCGAATCCCCGGCGGGCGGGGTACCTTACCGCTCCATTGGGAGGTGTGGACGTCCTACGGCGGCCCATTGTTCCCGATGTGACTGAGGCGACATCAAACTAGGGTCACAACGCGGTGGATCATCGTCGGCGCGCCGGAGCGTTCGGCGGTTTCCGCGCGCACTGACGATCAGACGCTAACCTCACGACAAGCTCGCCCGTCCCGGTCGCGGGCGGTCCGCAACCTGGGAGCAGCCACCATGAGTTTTGCGCGCGTCCGAGCCCTCGTCGTCGTCGGCGCGCTCGCCGTGGCAGCGGTGGTATTCGTGATCGTGGCGCTGGCGAAGGACAGTCAGCAGGGCGCGGTGGCGAGCGGCTGCCCGGCCGGTTCGGTGATGGCCGACGTCCGCCTTCCCGACGACCCGTCCGAGGTCACCGTCAAGGTCTACAACGCCACCAGCACCCCCGGGGTGGCCGATCGGGTGACCAGCGACTTCACCAACCGCCGGTTCAAGGCGCAGAAGCCGGCCGAGAACAAGAGGAAGTTCACCGGCGTCGCCCAGCTGCGGTACGGACCGGCTGCGGTCGGCAAGGCGCACCTGCTGCAAGGCGTACTTCCTGGCTCAGGCCGTGCCGCTGTACGACCCGAAGCGCAAGGGCGACGTGGTCGATGTGGTCATCGGCACCCAGTACCGGCAGCTGGCCACCACCACCGAGGTCAACCAGTCGCTGGTCGAGCTGGGCGAGCCGGCGTGCCGCCGGGGGCCTGCGCCAAGCCGGTCAAGGGCTGAGCCGTCAGGGCCCGCCGCTCGCGTCCAGCTCGCGCAACGCGTCGTGCAGCGGTCCGAACAGCGCCGGTGGGGCCGCGATGACCAGATCCGCACCCGGCGCGGCACCGTCGAGTCCGGCGACGACGACGCCGGCCTCGGTGGCAGACCAGACCGCCGGCCGCGTGGTCCCACGGATTCAGGCCCTTCTCGTAGTACGCGTCCAGAGTGCCCTCGGCGACCAGGCACAGGTCGAGGGCGGCCGCTCCGAACCGGCGGATGTCCCGGACGCGGCCGATCAGCCCGGCCAGCACCGCGCCCTGGTGGACCCGCCGGGCGGCGTCGTACCCGAACCCGGTGCCGACCAGCGTCTGGTCCAGAGTGGCGGTGTCCGATCCGGCCAGCCGCCGGCCGTCCCGCCAGGCGCCGCCGCCGAGGGTCGCCGTCCACTCGGCACCGGTCGCCGCGTTGACGACCACGCCGGCCACCACGGCCCCGTCCACCTCGGCGGCCAGCGAGACCGCGTACTGCGGCAGGCCGTACAGGTAGTTGACGGTGCCGTCGATCGGATCCAGGATCCAGCGCACGGCCGCGTCCGCCGCGCCGCCGTCGCCGTACTCCTCGCCGAGCACCGCCGTCGTCCGGCCGTACGGCCCGCAAGCGCCTCCACGACCTGACGTTCCACCGCCGTGTCGGCGGCCGTGACGACGTCCGTGCCGGTGCTCTTGGCGTGCACGTCGCTGATCGCCTCGGACCGCATCCGGCGAGGCCGTTGCAGCGGCCTCCCGCGCGATCCGGACGGCCAGTGCCAACAGTTCGTCCGGCGTCGATCTCTGGGTCTCCGGGGACACCTGCACCGCCTTTCTACCGATACCATTCTCGCGACGACCGGGTTCGTCGAGGTCAGCAGACCCCCAGCGGCGTGCTGCGTCGCAGGGATCTCGCCGGACAGCGCTACAATTCACCCCTGCCACCGCTTCACGGACCACCCACCCGAGGGATCGTCCGGGTCCCGGCGGCTCCCCAACCACACCGGCCAGTCTCGTTCTGCCGCGTCGCTGCGCCGGGCACCAGGCCGTGCACGACTTCGCCCTCCGGAAGGTCGTTCGTGACAGAAGCCCACCAGACCGGTGCCGACGTTCGCTCCCTCACCGAGGCCCTGATCTCACAGCTCAGGGTGCCGGCGGGCAGCTCACGTCGGCCGAGGTCGCGCAGACCCTCGAGTCCGCCGAGGTGACATCCGGCGCAGGCCAAGAAGATCCTGCGGGCGCTGGTCGACGCCGGCGTCACGGTGGTGGTCGACGGCTCGGCCAGCTCCCGGCGCAAGGTCGCCGCGGCCCGCGCCGCCACGCCCGCCTCCAAGGCGACCACCGCCAAGGCGGCCGCCCCGGCGGCTCCGGTGAAGAAGGCGGCGGCTCCGCCGGCCGAGGATGCCGCCGCGGACGTCGCTCCGGCGGCTGCCCGCGGCGGCGAAGAAGGCTCCGGCCCGGAAGGCCGCGGCAGCCAAGGCCGTGCCCGCGAAGAAGGCCGCGCCCGGCGCCGCCAAGGCCGGTCCGGCCACCGCGGCCGAGCCCGGCACCGAGCCCGCGGGCCCCGCCGACGGCGAGGAGATCGACCCCGAGGAACTGGCCGCCGAGATCGAGGACGTGGTGGTCGAGGAAGAGCCGGCCGCTGGTCCAGGCGGCCGCCTCGGACGCCGCCAGTTCGGCCACCGACGTCGACTTCGAGTGGGACGACGAGGAGTCCGAGGCGCTGAAGCAGGCGCGCCGCGACGCCGAGCTCACCGCGTCGGCCGACTCGGTCCGGGCGTACCTTAAGCAGATCGGCAAGGTTCCCCTGCTCAACGCCGAGCAGGAGGTCGAGCTGGCCAAGCGGATCGAGGCCGGGCTGTACGCGGCCGAGCGGCTGCGGGCCTGCGACGACGGCGAGGAGAACCTCGAGCGCAACGATGGAGCGCGACCTGCGCTGGATCGGCCGGGACGGCGAGCGGGCCAAGAACCACCTGCTCGAGGCCAACCTGCGGCTGGTGGTGTCGCTGGCCAAGCGCTACACCGGCCGCGGCATGGCGTTCCTCGACCTGATCCAGGAAGGCAACCTCGGCCTGATCCGCGCCGTCGAGAAGTTCGACTACACCAAGGGCTACAAGTTCTCCACGTACGCCACCTGGTGGATCCGCCAGGCCATCACCCGCGCCATGGCCGACCAGGCCCGCACCATCCGCATCCCGGTGCACATGGTGGAGGTCATCAACAAGCTCGGCCGCATACAGCGTGAGCTGCTCCAGGACCTGGGCCGCGAGCCCACTCCGGAAGAGCTGGCCAAGGAAATGGACATCACGCCGGAGAAGGTGCTGGAGATCCAGCAGTACGCGCGGGAGCCCATCTCGCTCGACCAGACCATCGGCGACGAGGGCGACAGCCAGCTCGGGCGACTTCATCGAGGACTCCGAGGCGGTCGTCGCCGTCGACGCGGTCTCGTTCTCGCTGCTGCAGGACCAGCTTCAGCAGGTGCTGCAGACGCTCTCCGAGCGCGAGGCGGGGGTCGTACGGCTGCGGTTCGGCCTGACCGACGGCCAGCCGCGCACGCTGGACGAGATCGGCCAGGTGTACGGCGTCACCCGGGAGCGGATCCGGCAGATCGAGTCCAAGACGATGTCGAAGTTGCGCCATCCGTCCCGGTCTCAGGTTCTGCGCGACTACCTGGACTAGATCCGCGTAGTCAACATTTGGTGCCCGTTTGGTCACCACCCGTACATCATCGGGTGGTGATCAGACCGTTGTGCAGAAGAGATCGTTGACGTGGCACCCTTGAAGCACGGCACACTGACCCGGACCAGCGTGTGACTTGGATCCCCCCAGGGCACAGTGGGAAGGCTGCAACGGCTCAAGGGTGTTGCAGGATGTGTGAGCTGTAGCCGAGGAACATGTTCATCGGTGACGACCAGAGGAGGAAGGCGATGACCCCGACTCTCACGCCGCCGGCCGGAAGTGTGGCCGGACCAGCAGCCGATGAACGGTGCGACCGCTGCAACGCAGCCGGAAAGCTCCGTCTGACCCTGGCTGGTGGCAGTGAGCTGGTGTTCTGCGGACACCACGCCAACCGGTACGCCGAAGACCTGGTGAAGATCGCGGTCCAGTACAATGGCGGACCCCGATTTCTCCTGGCGCGGCGCGGGCATGATGTCCAACTCCAACTAGCAGTCCTCCTGCATGACGCGACGAAGGGCGCCCACGGTGTGGGGCGCCCTTTCGCGTGTCACCCGTCCGGTTGATTCCACAGCGCCTCGACGCTCGTGCGCAACGTCCGCGCGATCTTGAGCGCCCGGTACACCGAAGGCGCGTGGTCCCCGGTCTCCATGGCGACGATGGCTGCCGGCTGACCTCCACCGCCGTTGCGAGTGCCTGCTGGGTCAGACCCGGTTCCTGTCCGTACGGCCCGGATGCGCGGGCCGGCCGCATGGCCGGCCTCGGCCGCGCGGACGGGCCGGTCGGTGGCGCATCAGTCCTCGCCGGCGGCACATCACATGCTCTGGATGGTCGCGATCCGCTCTTCGAGCTGCTCGATCGTGGCCTGGGCGCTGGGCGGCCCGCCGCACAGCCGGCGCAGCTCGGCGTGGATCTTGCCGTGCGGCAGGCCGGTACGGTGGTGGTGGGCGGCGACCAGAGTGTTGAGCTGGCGGCGCAGCGTGACCCGGCGCTCGCCCGCGCTCAGCACCACCGGCTCGCGCGGTGCCGGGCGCCGCACCTTCGGCTGTCCTCTTCTGGGCCGCCACCTGCTCCGTCTGACGCTCGGGTCAGCAGGAGCGGTCACCTGGTCCGGGGTGAGCAGTCCCGGCAGCCCCAGGTACTCCTCCTCCTCGGCGGTGCCGCTGAGCGCGCCGGTGCCGAACGAGGTGCCGTCGAAGATCACCTGGTCGAGCTCGGCCGTCGCGGACAGCGCCTCGAACTGCTTCTCCAGCTCGCCGCTCGGCATCCTCCGCCGCGCTGCGCCCGCTCCAGCAGCGTCGTCGTCCAGCCCGTCCTCGCTCTTGCGGCTCGCCCAGCACGTGGTCGCGCTGGGCCTCCATCTCGCTGGCCAGGCCGAGCAGGTGCGGCACGCTGGGCAGGAACACCGTCGCGGTCTCACCCTCGCGCCGGGCCCGGACGAACCGGCCGATCGCCTGGGCGAAGTAGAGCGGCGTGGAGGCGCTGGTCGCGTACACGCCGACGGCCAGGCGCGGGATGTCGACGCCCTCCGACACCATCCGGACCGCGACCAGCCAGCGCTGCTGCGACAGCGGCGAACTCGGCGATCCGGGCGGACGCGCCGGCGTCGTCGGAGAGCACCACCACCGGCGGCCTCGCCGGTGATGTCGTGCGAGCAGCTTCGCGTACGCCCGGGCGGTCTGCTGGTCGCTGGCGATGACCAGGCCGCCGGCGTCGGGCATGCCGTGCCCGCGCAGCCGTGACAGCCGGGCGTCGGCCGCCCGCAGCACCTGGGGCATCCAGTCGCCCCGATGGTCCAGCGCGGTGCGCCAGGCCTGCGCGACCAGGTCCTTGGTCATCGGCTCGCCGAGCCGGGCGGCCAGTTCGTCGCCGGCGTTGGTGCGCCACCGGGTCTCCCCCGAGTACGCCATGAACAGCACCGGCCGCACGACGCCGTCCCGCAGCGCGTCGGCGTACCCGTACGACGAGTCGGAGCGGGACCGCTGCAGGCCGTCGTCGCCCCGCTCGTACGTCACGAACGGGATCGGGTTCTCGTCGGAGCGGAACGGCGTGCCGGTCAGCATCAGGCGCCGCACCGCCGGTTCGAAGGCCGCCTTGACGCCGTCGCCCCAGCTGCGCGAGTCGCCGGCGTGGTGGATCTCGTCCAGGATGACCATGGTCGGCCGGGTCATGGTGCGCCGCCGGTGCACCGCGGGGGCCATGCCGACCTGCGCGTACGTCAGGACGGCACCGTGGAAGTCGCGCGACGAGTGCACGTCGGCGTTGCGGAAGGAGTGGTCGAGCTGGATGCCCACCCGGGCGGCGGCAGTCGCCCACTGCAGTCTTCAGATGCTCGGTCGGGCAGACCACGGTGACCGCCTCGACCGTGCTCGTCGGCGAGCAGCTCGGCCGCGATGCGCAGCGCGAACGTGGTCTTGCCGGCGCCCGGGGTGGCGACCGCCATGAAGTCCTCGGAGCGGCGCCGCAGATACTCCACCAGGGCCTTGCGCTGCCAGGCCCGCAGCGGCGGGAACGAGTCGAGATCGGGGCGGGGCGGGGCAAGCTGTTCCTCTCCACGGGAGCCGCGTCAGACGAAGCAGAGTCACACCGAACTCAGGCACACCAAGGTCAGGCACACCCAACTCAGGCACACCGAACTCAGGCACACCAAAACAGCCCCCGTTGCCGATGCGCGGAGGCTGGGCCCAGCATAGCGACGGGGTCCGACATTCTCCGGCTCCGGCACCGCCCGCCACTGGATCGCGAACGCGAGCGGCGGCCCCGCGCCGGCCCTCCGACCGATGCGCTGCCGCCGCGGAGCACAGGCCGGGTCAGACCTTCATCGCCTCGTAGATCTCCTTGCACGCCGGGCACACCGGCGAGCCGGGCTTCGGCGACTTGGTCACCGGAAACTTCTCACCGCACAGCGCCACCACGAAGGTGCCCATCGACGGCACTCTCGGCGATCTTCTCTTTGCGCACGTAGTGGAACATCTCGGGCCCGGTGTCGGCATCCTTGGTCTACCGGGCGCTCCAAGATCTTCCGTGCTCACGATTCTGCCTTTCCGTCGCGTCAGTCGCGTACGGACCGCCGTCCGGCCCCGGACCTGGCCCGCGCCCGAGATCTGGGCCCGCCTGGACACGGCTGCCCGCATTACCGGAACTTGCCCGGTGCTCGAGTTTCAACACACAAGTCTCGCATCTCATGCCGGGCCGGTCCAACGTCATCGCCGATCTCCTGCCGCCGTACCGTGGTAACGGTGACTGACTTCGCCATCCAGTACGGCGACCACGTGAACCGGGCGCGCCGCGACGGCCGGCCGGTGGTGGCGCTGGAGAGCACCATCGTCTCGCACGGCCTGCCCCGGCCGGACAACCTGCGCGTGGCCCGGGAGATCGAACAGACCGTCCGCGACCACGGCGCCGTGCCGGCCACCATCGGCATGATCGGCGGCGTCGCTGGTGGTCGGCCTCTCCGACGACCAGATCGCCCATCTGGCCGGCACGGACGAGGTGGCCAAGCTCTCGGTACGCGACCTGGCCGTGGCCGCCGCGCGCGGGCGCCGACGGCGCCACCACGGTGGCCGCGACCAGCGCGGTGGCCGCCGCGCGCCGACATCGCGCGTGTTCGCCACCGGCGGCCTCGGCGGCGTGCACCGCGAGGCGAATGTCACGTTCGACGAGTCGGCCGATCTGACCACGCTCGCCCGTACGCCGATCACCGTGGTGTGCGCCGGGGTCAAGTCGATCCTCGACGTGGGCGCGACGCTGGAGCGCCTGGAGACGCTGGGCGTGACCGTCGCCGGCTACCGGCACCCGCCGGTTCCCCGGCTTCTTCATCACCGACAGCGGCTTCGACATCGACTGGAGCGTGGACTCGCCGGCCCAGGTCGCCGCGGCCATGCAGGCCCGGGACGAGCAGGGCGTCAGCCCCAGCGCGCTGCTGCGTGGCCAACCCGCTGCCGGTCGACGAGCAGCTCGACCCGGACGCTGCACGACCGGACGCTGGCGTCCGGCCTGGCGCTGCTGACGCCGCGAGCATGTCACCGGCAAGGCCGTGACGCCGTTCCTGCTGGCCCACTTCCACTCGAGCCACCGGGGGCCGCAGCCTGGAGGTCAACATCCGGATCATCCTGCGCAACGCGGCCCTGGCGGCCCAGATCGCAGCGGCGGCCGCTCCGGCGCCCGCTCCGCTCGGCTTCGCCGTGCCGGCCTGATCCTGGTGGTCGCATGATCGTGGTGGTCGGCGACCTGGTCACCGACGTGCTCGTCGGTGCACGACGGGCCGATCGAGGTGGGCTCCGACACGGACGCCGCGGATCACCGTCGCCGGCGGCGGCCAGGCCGCCAACACGGCCGCCTGGCTGGCGTCGTGCCGGTTCACCGGTGACGCTGATCGCGTCCGTCGGGCGACGACGCGCCCGGGCGGGAGCGGGTGGCCGAACTGACCGCCGCCGGAGTGCGGTGCGCGGTGCTCGCGCTGCCGGACGTCGCCACCGGCAGCATCGTGGTGCTGGCCGTCGGCCGGCGAACGCACGATGGTCACCGATCGCGGCGCATCCGGCATGCTGCCGGCCGCCCATGTCGCCGCCGCCATGTCGGATCTTCCGGACGCTCGTCATCTGCACCTCTCGGGCTATCCGCTGCTGCACGCCGGCTCGCGTCCAGCCGGCCTGCGCCGCGCTGGACGCAGCGCGGGCCCGCGGCCTCACGACGAGCGTCGACGCGGCCTCGGCGGCGCCCTTGCGTGAAGTCGGCGCGCCGGCGTTCTTGTCCTGGGTACGCGGCGCCGACCTGCTGCTGGTCAACCTGGACGAAGCCAGCGGTGCTGGCCGGCCCCGGCACTCCGGCCGAACAGGCCCGGACCTTGGCCGCCACCGCCGGGATCGTGGTGGTCAAGCTCGGGGCGGCCGGGGCGGTATGGCACGGCCCGGATGGCGTGGCGTCCGTCCGCGGCACCCCCGCGGAGTCGGTCGACACGACCGGGGCCGGCGACGCCTTCGCCGCCGGTCTGCTGGCGGCCTGGCTCGCCGGCGCCGGTCCCGAGGCCGCCCTGGCCGCCGGCGGCGCCACCGGCGGCATCGCCGTCGCGCAGTTCGGCGCCCGCCCCCAACGAGCTACGACCAGATGACCTTGATCGTCAGTCCGCGTCGATGATCCGGCTCTGGGTGGATTCGGTCGACTCCGCGGTGAGTTGGGTGCGCGAGCGCGCCGGACCCGGGGACATCCGCTCGGCCTTGGTGCGAGCCGGGCGGTCGTTCGCGATGAGCACCGCCATCCAGGGCAGCAGCACCATCCCCGCCGCGCACAGCACCAGCCACAACGGCAACAGCGGCGGCCGGACGCTGATCAGGATCGCGCCGGCGATCAGGCAGGCCACCCGGAGACCCATCATGGTGACGTACCGGACCTCGCGACTGCGCAGCTGTTCGCCCTGGCTACGCGAGGCGTCGGTGATGACCACCGTCCGCTCCGGCTGCTTCTTCACGCGTGCATCTCCGATCGTTACCGCCATCCTTGCACCGTGGTCAGCCAAGTGCCCAGCATCGACGCAGCTCGCCGCGTACCACGTGCGTGGTACGCTCGGACTGTGGGCGCCCGCTACAGCTTCACCGATGACGCCCTCGCCAATCTCCGCCTCTACGGCGTCACGCCGGGCGAGGTCTGGGAGGCGCTGCACCGTCCGGGCCGCGTCATCCGGCACCTCGGCGACGACGTGATGGTCGTCTACTCGACGACCTCCCACGGCCGGCACCTGGCCGTGCTGCTGGCCGAGGCGGATCACACCGACAACGACTGGGACGTGCTCTCGGCCCGGGACCTCAGCGACAGCGAGACGAAGAAGTTCCACGAAGTCACCCGGTAGGAGGCGGTAGCGGTGGACCGGAACGACGCTCTGAAACGCTTCCACGACGGCGGCGACGCGATCGCCGACCTGCTCGACGAACGGCTGCCCGCCGAGCTGCCCACCCCGGACACCGACGTCCCGATGGTCAGTCGCTCGGTCCGGCTTCCGGCCGAGACGTACGAGCGGGTCCGCGCGGCCGCCGACGCCCGGGGACTCGGGGTGACGACGCTGATGCGCCAGTGGATCGAGGCCGGCCTGGCCGACCTGGACGACTCGGCCACGGTGAGCCTGGCCGACGTGCGGCGAGCGATCGCCGCTCTGGCCGCCTGATATTGCGAAGCGCGGCGCCGCCGGCTCGCTCTACCGTGGTGCCATGCAGAAGATCAACGACCGCCTGATCAACTGGGCCAGTCTCGTCGAGGAGCAGACGCTCGCGCAGGCGGTCAAGGCTTCGGCGATGCCGTTCATCTTCCCGCACATCGCCCTCATGCCCGACGCCCACCTGGGCAAGGGCGCCACCGTCGGCTCGGTCATCCCGACGCTCCGGGCGATCATCCCGGCCGCGGTCGGCGTCGACATCGGCTGCGGCATGGTCGCCGTCCGTACGCAGTACCACCGTGACCAGTTGCCGGCCGGTCTCAGCCTGCTCCGGACGGCGATCGAGGCCGCGGTCCCGCTGTCGGCCGGCTCGTACAACACGGCGCTCACCGACACCGCCCGTACCCGCATCGACGAGCTGGCCGCGCAGGCGGGCAAGGCCGGCTTCGAGCCGGGCCACTACGCCGGCAACTGGGAGCTGCAGCTCGGCACGCTCGGCTCGGGGAACCACTTCATCGAGGTCTGCGCCGACGAGACCGGCGACGTGTGGCTGTTCCTGCACTCGGGCTCACGCGGCGTCGGCAACAAGATCGCCGCCCACCACATCCAGGTGGCGCAGGCGGCGATGACCCGGTGGTGGATCAGCCTGCCCGACCCGGACCTGGCGTACCTGGCCGAGGGCACCGACGAGTTCTGGGCCTACATCCGGCAACTGCGCTGGGCGCAGAACTTCGCCCTGGCCAACCGGGACGAGATGATGGACCGGGTGGTGGCCTGCTTCGCCGCTTTCGTCGGCGGCGACGTCGACCAGCTCGAGCGGGTGCAGTGCCATCACAACTACACCGAGCAGGAGACCCACTTCGGCCGGTCGGTGTGGTTGTCCCGGAAGGGCGCGATCAACGCCGCGGCCGGGGTGGCCGGGCTGATCCCGGGTTCCATGGGTGACGCGTCGTACGTCGTGGTCGGTCGCGGAAATCCGGTGGCACTCAACTCGGCGCCGCACGGGGCCGGCCGGGCGTACTCGCGCTCGAAGGCCCGCAAGACGTTCACCCGCTCGCAGCTGCGCGAGGCCATGCAGGGCATCGAGTTTCGCGACACGGACGCGTTCCTGGACGAGATCCCGGCGGCCTACAAGCCGATCGACACGGTGATGGCCGACGCCGCCGAACTGGTCGAGGTCCGCCACACCCTGCGCCAGCTGGTCAACGTCAAGGGCGACTGACCTTGGCCGCCGCCTTCATCTCCCTCTTGTGGTCGCGGACCTTGGTCAGCGAGGCGGCGTCGACGATGTCGGCCACCGACCGGTAGGAGCCGGCCTCGCCGTACGCGCCGGCCGCCTCCCGCCAGCCCTCGGGCTGGATGCCGTACTGCTTGCCCAGCAGCGCGGTGAAGATCTGCGACTTCTGCTTGCCGAACCCGGGCAGCGCGGCGATCCGTTCGACCAGTTCGCCCCCGGTGGCGACGCCCGCCCAGAGCCGGGCGGCGTCGCCGTCGTACTGCTCGACCAGGATGCGGCAGACCTCCTGAACGCGGCCGGCCATCGCCTTGGGGAAGCGGTGCAGTGACGGCGGGGTGGCGAAGACGGCGATGAGCGCGTCCGGGTCGAACTCGGCGAGCTCGGCCGCGGTCGCCGGATGGCCGAGCCGCTGGGACAGGACGTACGGGGCGGCGAACGCCTTCTCCAGCTTGTCCTGCTGGTCCAGCACCATCCCGACGAGCAGCGCCAGCGGGTCACTTCCCAGCAGCTGGTTGGCTGCCGGGTCGATGGGCAGCGAAAGCGTCATGCGCACATCTTGGCCTCACTCGACGTCCTTGGCGACTGCTTCGTCGTGGATGTAGACGCCGCCGCGGAACAGCGAGACCACCGCGCCGGCCAGGGCCAGCACCGCGGCGAGGATGAAGACCACCGTCAGGCCGTCGTGGAACGGCCACGACAGCAGGCCCGGCAGATACGTCTTGCCGGTCAGCGTCGTCACCGTGGTGGCGGGCAGCGAATGCAGTACCCCGGCGGACTGGAGCAGCTGGGCGATCGGGTTGCTGCCCAGGAACGCGGCGAACATCAGGCTGACCGGCGGCACCGCGGCGACCGCGGTCACCGCCGACGCCGGGACGCCCTGGGCCGTCAGGCCCGTGTGCAGCGCGCCCGGTAGCGAGCTGGACAGGCCGGCCACGAGCAGCGAGAAGAACACCCCGATGGACAGCACCATGCCGCCGTTCTGGAACGTGGCCCGGATGCCGGACGCCACGCCGCGCTGCGACGCCGGCACCGCGTTCATCACCGCGGTGGTGTTCGGCGCCGAGAACAGGCCCGGAGCCGATGCCGTTGAACAACAGCAGGATCGCGAAGACGGGGTAGCCGAAGTTGATCGGGATGAGCAGCAGCCCGACGAAGCTGAACGCCATGACGACCAGGCCGCCGGTGGCGAAGAGTTTGGCCCCGTAGCGGTCGGACAGGAACCCGGACACCGGGCCGGCCAGCGACGAAGCCGAGGGTCAGCGGCAGCAGGTAGATGCCCGCCCACAGCGGCGTCGAGGAGAACGTGTAGCCGTGCAGCGGCAGCCAGATGCCCTGCAGCCAGATGATCAGCATGAATTGCAGGCCACCGCGGGCGATCGCGTTGAACAGCGCGGCCACGTTGCCGGCCCAGACCGCCTGGATGCGGAACAGCGCGAACCGGAACATCGGCTGGGCGACCTGGGTCTCGATGACGCCGAACGCCGCCAGCAGCACGACCCCGCCGATCAGCCCGGTCAGGACCATCGGGTTCGTCCAACCTTCGGTGTGCCCGCCGTAGGGCTGGATGCCGTACGTGATGGCGGCCAGCACCGCGGTGAGACCGACGGCCAGGGTGAGGTTGCCCCACCAGTCGATCCGCACGCCCTCCTTGCGGGAGGCGGTCTCCTTGAGATTGATGTATGCCCAGACCGCGCCGACCGCCCCGACGATGACGCTGACCCAGAAGATCGCCTGCCAGTGCCACGCCGACAGCACCCCGCCGAGCACCAGGCCGACGAAGCTACCGGCCAGCCCCGCCACCTGGTTGACGCCGAGCGCGGTGCCGCGCTGGCGGGCCGGGAACGCGTCGGTGATGATGGCGGTGGAGTTCGCCATGATCATCGCGCCGCCGATGCCCTGGACAACTCGGAACGCGATCAGCCAGAGCGCCCCGCCGGCGCCGCTGACGGGGGTCAGCGCCAGCGCGATCGACGCCGCGGTGAACACCGCGAAGCCGGCGTTGTAGATCTTGACCCGCCCGTACATGTCGCCGAGACGACCGAGCGTGACCACCAGTACGGCGGTGACCAGCATGTAACCCATGAGCATCCACAGCAGGTAGCTGACGTTGCCGGGGGCGAGTGGATCGAGGTGCAGCCCGTCGAAGATCGCGGGCAGCGAGATGATCAGGATCGACGCGTTCACGGTCGCCATCAGCATGCCGAGCGTGGTGTTCGACAGGACCGACCATTTGTACGGGATCCGTCGGCCGGGGCGCGGGTCTGCCGTCTTCGGCGAGGTGGCGGTGGTGGCCATGAAACACTCCTAGTTAGCCAAGCTAACTATCCTGCTTCCCCATACCGGGACAGGAAAACCGGCTCGTGGCGGACGACACCGTTGTTTGGCGGCGGCCGACTCGGGAAGATGGCCACCATGAGCGACGCAGAGCAGCGCATCGAGGACGAGATCGGCCACGGAGAGTACGGCCCGGGCGCGTTCGACGAGCCGACGACCTACCGCCCCGAGAAGGGTGACAGCGAGTCCGACCTGTCCAGCACGCTGGCGGCCGGCACCGACACCGAGCAGCTGCTGGACGGCGGACCCCACGACGGTCAGGGCATCCTGACGACGACGGGCGGAACGGCCGGCCCGAACAGCTTCCGTACGCATCCCCGCACCGGCCCGGGTGTCGCCAACACGACCACCGGCGACGCCACGACTGGCGCCCTCGACCCGGACAGCGACGCCTCCACCAGCGACAACGACAGCAACTCGGTCAGCTGACCCCGGAAGCCGGCCAACCCCGGCCGGTAAAATTGCGGCGTGACCGAACCGTTCGCCGCGGGCGGGACGCCTGCGTCTTCGCTCTCGACGACCGCCGTGAGTTCCGCGACCGCTTCCGCGCGCACGCGCCGGGTGACGCGCTGCCCGTTCTGGACGCGGCACCCGCCATACGCCTCGACACCCGGCCGATGACCCCGGACGACCCGGCCGCGGCCGCGTGCGTGCGGAACGGAACCGGACGCTGATGCGGGCGCTGGTGCAGACGGTCAGCCGGGCCAGCGTCACGGTGGACGGCGAGATCACCGGAGCCATCGCCGACGGTCTGCTGGTGCTGGTGGGCGTTACCCACTCGGACACGGCCGCCGTCGCGGGCACGTTGGCCCGCAAGGTGTACGAGCTCCGGATCCTGGACGGCGACACCTCGGCCGCGGAATCCGCGGCGCCGCTCCTGGTGGTCAGTCAGTTCACCCTGTACGGCGACGCCCGCAAGGGCCGGCGCCCCGGTTGGTCGGCGGCCGCGCCCGCGGAGCGGGCGGAACCCTTGGTCACCGCCTTCGTGGAGGCGCTGCGGAGCCGCGGTGCGACCGTCGAGACGGGCCGGTTTCGTACGCACATGCTCGTGGAGAGCGTCAACGTAGGCCCTCGCACGTTGCTGCTCGAGGTGTAAAACCGATATATCCGTCGATGTTCGGCCCGCCGTCGGATCTACGACCTCAGGGTTCTCCCCGATTCATGCCACCTGGACGCTTGCCTCACCTCCGCTTAACGCCGATGCGTCCAAGCTTGTGATCACCGGCGCAAAAGCAGCTGGTGAACGCACGTCAGAGCTTTCTCGCGGGAGGGGACTGAAAAGTGGTCTCGCACATGAAGGCGTCGGATTCCGTGGCGGATGTCGCCGACGACGCGACGGCAGACGAGGTCGAGTACCTCGCCGACTTGGACGCGACCGACGAGCGGGGTGTCTCCGCCGACCTGGTCCGGGCGTACCTGAACGGCATCGGCCGGACCCGCCTGCTGACCGCGGTGCAGGAGGTGGACCTCTCCAAGCGGATCGAAGCCGGCCTCTACGCCGACGAGAAGCTGTGCTGCGGCGAGCCGGTCGCCGACGACCTGGCCGCCTTGCTGCGGATCGTCGTCGCCGAGGGCAAGGCCGCCAAGGACCACCTGCTGGAGGCCAACCTGCGGCTGGTGGTCAGCATCGCCAAGCGCTACACCGGCCGCGGCATGGCTTTCCTCGACCTCATCCAGGAAGGCAACCTCGGCCTGATCCGCGCCGTCGAGAAATTCGACTACACCAAGGGCTACAAGTTCTCCACGTACGCCACCTGGTGGATCCGGCAGGCGATCACCCGAGCCATGGCCGACCAGGCCCGCACCATCCGCATCCCGGTGCACATGGTGGAGCAGGTCAACCGCATGGTCCGCACCCGCCGCGACCTGGCCACGTCCCTCGGCCGGGAGCCCACGGTGGCGGAGATCGCCACGGCCATGGACGTGCCCGAGTTCCAGATCATCGAGCTGATCTCGTACGACCGGGAACCGGTGAGCCTCGACCAGACGGTCGGCGAGGACGGCGAGAGCGCACTCGGCGACTTCGTCGTCGCGGCCGGCACCCCCGAGCCCGGGGACGGCGTGTCCTCCGGTGAGCTGCGCAGCGAGGTCGAGATCGTGCTGGCCACCCTGTCGGAGCGGGAATCGGCGGTGATCCGGCTACGGTTCGGCCTGGACGACGGCCGGCAGCGCACGCTGGACGAGGTGGGACGCGAGTTCGGGCTCAGCCGCGAGCGGATCCGCCAGATCGAGAAGGTCACCATGCTCAAGCTGCGCGACCCGAAGCGGGCCTCCCGTCTCGAGGCCTACGCCGGCTGACACGGACCGCCGATTCGGGCCGGTCGGGCATTCCGCGGCCGCCCTGTCTGCTGGTACCGCCGCCGGGCAGCAGAACGTTGGCGCGGCGGTCGGCGGCCATCGGTCAGTCCCGGGGGTCGTGCGGGTCGAGGCCGTGCATCGGGAACACCGCCATCCGGGTGGCCAGGATCGCCTTGTCCACCATGTCCGGCGTGGTGCCCGGTCTCCAGCGCTCGACCAGCGGTTCGAGGCCGTCGGTCATGGTCGCCGGGATCTCGGCGCCGGGCCGGCGCGCGGCGGCCAGCTTGCGCCAGCCCGGCGGAGTCGCCGTGTCCGGGTCGAGCGGCTCGCCGGTGACCGTGGCCAGCAGATGGGTCCAGGTTCGAGGGACGACCTCGACCAGCGCGTACCCGCCACCGCCGGTGGTGATCCACCGGCCGGCGCACAGTTCGTCGGCGAGGTCGCGGATCGCCAGCTGCGCGGCGCGCTGCCCGTCGACGGACAGCTGCAGGTCGGCCAGCGGGTCCAGGCGGTGCGAATCGCAGCCGCACTGACTGAAGATCACCTCCGGCGCGTACGCCCGGACCACCGACGGCACCACCGCGGAGAAGGCCCGCAGCCACCCCCCGTCCCCCGTGCCCGGCGGCAACGGCACGTTGACCGCCATTCCCTCGGCGCCGGGGCCGCCGATCTCGTGCCCGAACCCGGTTCCCGGGAACAAGGCCAGCGGCGACTCGTGCACGCTCACGGTCAGCACCCGCGGATCGTCCCAGAACGCGGCCTGGACACCGTCCCCGTGGTGCACGTCGATGTCGATGTACGCCACCCGCTGCGCGCCCAGGTCGAGCAGCCGGGCAATGGCCACCGCCGGGTCGTTGTAGACGCAGAAGCCCGCTGCCCGGGCCGCCATCGCGTGGTGCAGGCCGCCGGCGATGTTGACGGCCCGCGTGGTTTCGCCGTGCCAGACGGCCTCGGCCGCGGCCAAGGTGGCGCCGCAGATCCGCGCGCCGGCCTCGTGCATGCCCTCGAACACCGGGTTGTCCAGCGTGTTCAGCCCCCAGCCGGAGAAGAACGGGTCGTACGGGGCCGCGCGGACGGCGTCGAGGTAATCGAGCCGGTGGATCCGGGTGAGGGCCTCGTCGCTCGCCGGGACGGACGTGACCATTCGGACACCGGGCCGGTCGAACACGCCCAGTTCGCGGGCCAGGGCCATGGTGAGCTCGACGCGGACCGGATCGAGCGGGTGATTCCCCATGTTGTACGACAGCAGGGCCGGATCCCACACGACCGTGGCCGTCGCGTCCACCATGCCTGTCATAGTTGCACGGCCGCCGTTACGCGCAGGCACTCGGTTCGTCAGGCCTCTCGGCTAGACTGGACCGTCTCTATGCAGCTCCAGAAGGGTCGTCAGAGTCATGCGGACGCATAACACGACGGAACACAAACATGACTTGGTCGACACCACGGAGATGTACCTGCGCACCATCCTCGAGCTCGAGGAGGAGGGCGTGCCGCCGCTGCGCGCCCGGATCGCCGAGCGACTGCACCAGAGTGGCCCGACGGTGAGCCAGACCGTCGCCCGGATGGAGCGGGACGGCCTGCTCACCGTCGAGGGCGACCGGCACCTGATGCTCACCGACGCCGGCCGCGACTCCGCCGTCTCCGTCATGCGCAAACACCGGCTGGCCGAGTTGCTGCTGGTCAACGTCATCGGCCTGCCGTACGAGGAAGCCCACGAGGAGGCGTGCCGGTGGGAACACGTGATGAGCGACGAGGTCGAGAAGAAGGTCTACGAGTTGCTCAACAAGCCCACCCGGTCGCCGTACGGCAATCCGATCCCCGGCCTGGACGTGCTCACCGAGGGTGAGCCGGCGATCAGCGAGGCGCCGGGGAGCGAGCGCAATCTGGCTTTTCCGGGACTCAGCGGCAGCGTCGTCGTGCGGCGGATCTGCGAGAGCGTGCAGACCAACGCCGGCGTCCTCCGTCAGCTGCACGCGGCCGGCATCGACCCGGGCGCGACCGTGACGGTGGCTCAGGAGCGCGACGGCGTGACCATCGACCGGTCCGGCGACACGATCCGCCTGCCGCGCGAGGTGGCGTCCCGGGTGTTCGTGGACGCCCACTAGTTCGTGGTGTCCATCGCTTTCGCGAGGTCGACCAGGCGGTTCGACATATCGGTCACAGCCATGTCGGGGGCGCCCGCGGCGAAGGTGAACTTCAGCGTCTGCAACTGGGCCGCCTCGCTCAGCCACCCGACCTCGACCGTCGGCCCGTGCCCGTCACCGGCCGCCGAGACCAGGCGGTACCCGGCCTTGCCCAGTCCTTTGAGGGGGGTCGACCGGTCCGGGGCGAGCGTGTCCAGGAAAAGCTTGGCATCGGCGGTGGTGCTCTCCACCACGGCCAGGGCGAGGTCGGGATAGTCGCCGTCCTCCGTCTGCACGACACAGGTGGACGTGTCCTCGACCTGGTCGGCCGCCGCCACGGTGAAGCGGACGCCGATCTGCTTCTGGATGAACGGGTAGTCCCAGAGGATGCACGCGCCGCCGGCCGACGCCGCCGGTTGTTCCACCGCCGGTGGGGCGGGCGCGACCGAGACGGAATTCGCCGCCGCCTGCGCGTTGCACCCGGTCAGCGCGAGCAGTCCGGCCACGGCGGCGAGGGCGAGGGGCGTACGCACAGCGGTTTGTCCTCCCGAAGAATTCGGGCACACCGTACTTGGTCGGCCGTGGCGGACGAAAGCCCACCTCGGCAATCACGGCGCCACACAGAGTCACACTTGACACTACGCATTCAGCGGCGGAACGCTCGGTCGCGCGACGACGACGTACGGGAGAGTATCTGTGATCAACGACCGGCTGATCGATGCGGGCGAACTGCCCCTGGCGGTCCGCGACTTCGGCGGTGACGGGCCGCCGCTGCTGCTCCTGCACGGCGCCGGCGGGAACCTGGCCCACATGACGACGCTGGCCCGGCAACTGCGTCCGGCCCACCGGGTGATCACCGTCGACCTGCGCGGGCACGGCCGGTCCGGGGACGGGCCGTGGAGCTGGGACGCGGGCCTCGGCGACCTGGCGTCGGTGACGGTGCAGATGGAACTGGACCGGCCGGCAGTGGTCGGCCAGGGGCTCGGCGGGATGATCGCGGTCCTCTGGGGCCAGCGGCACCCCGAGTCGCCGGGCGTGGTCAGCCTGGACGGCAACCCGTGGCCGACCAGTCCGGCCCAGCTGCCCGGCTTCGATCCGGTTCGCGCCGCGGCCGAGCTCGAGCAGTTGACCGCCGTCGGCGAGCGGTTCCACGCCGGCATGGGCCGGGTGATCCCGCCGGACCAGCTACCCGACCTGGTGGAGAGCCAGCAGATGCGGGCCCGCGACATGGGCGCGAACGAGAAGGTGTGGATCGAAGGCTTTCGGCGCAACCTGGTCCATTCCGGCGGTGAGACATCGATCCGGCCGAGCGCGGAGGCAGCCGCCCAGATCCGGGCGATGGTCAACGGGCTGGATCTGGGCCCGGTCTACGCCGCGCTGCGGAGCCCGGCACTGGTCGTGCTGCCGACGCGCGAGTTGCCCGAGGAGGAGCAGTTCGCCGACCTGTACGAGGCGTACCGCCGGTTCCAGCGGGCGCAGCTCGACGCCGCGCCGGTGCAGTACGTACAGCTCAAGGACGCGTCGCAGGCGATGGTGATCGAACAGCCGGAAACGCTGGCCGCCTTGATCACCGAGTTCCTGCAGACTCAGGCGAGGTAACCGGGCAGCCGACCGAGGCAGCTCTCCCAGCCCTGGCGATACATCTCGGCCGTCTCGGCGTCGACCCGATCGTGCACCACCACGAGGTCGGTGCCGCCGTTCGCGGGCGTGAGGTCGATGGTCACCCGGCTGTCCTGCACCGCGCCGGCCCACCGCCAGCTCTGCAGGAGGCGCCGCGGCGGGTCGAGCTCCAGGTAGCGCCCGGAGAAGCCCATCTCGGGGGACGCGGTGGCCATGGCGAAGGCGCCGCCGACCACCGGATTCGAGGTGGCGACGGGCTCCAGCGTCGCCGGCCAGTACCAGGTGGTCAGCGCGGCGGCCTCGGTCAGCGCCGCCCAGACCCGGGCCGGCGGTGCGTCGAGATGGACCTTGACCTCGGCCGAGTTGTCGTCACTCATCCCTGGCACTCTGCCACGAGCCGGCGCTCACCGGGTGGTGGGCCGCCCGGGAGGCGTACCACCCGAGTGCGAGTGCGACCAGGACGCAGAGGATCGCCCGGAGCACGCCCAGGTGCTGGGCCAGCGCTCCGATCAGCGGCGGACCGGCCAGGAACGAGCCGTACCCGATGGAACCGGCGACCGACACGTTCATTGCCGCCCGGGCCGGGTCGTCGGCGGCCGCGCTCATCCCGATCGGGAAGCCGAGCGACGCCCCCGCACCCCACAGCAGCGCGCCGGCCAGGGCGAACGGGACGCTCGGCCCGACCGCGACCAGCAGCAGACCGGCCGCTGCGGAGATCGCGGTCCACCGCAGCACGGCCACCCGGCCCCAACGCTCGATGGCGTGACCGCCCAACATGCGGGCCGTCGTCATCGCGGTCACGAACACTCCGAACGCCACCGCTCCCACCGTCTCGGCCGCGTGGTAGCCGTCCACCAGGCTGATCGCCAGCCAGTCGTTGGCCGTTCCCTCGGTGAACCCGAAGCCGAGCATGACCAGGCCGATCAAGAGCGTGCGCGGGTTGCGCCAGGCCCCCAGCGCGCTCCGGCGGCCGCTCGGAGCCGCTTCCTGGCGGACGTACGGCAGGAAGCGGCGCACCTGGAACACCATGACGACGGCCGTGACCACCGCGGTCAGGTAGAGCTGCGCCCACAGCGGCACTCCGACCGCGGCGAACCCGGCGCTGACCGCGGCCCCGATCACCGTGCCCAGGCTGAACCCGGCGTGGAACCGCGGCATCACCGTCCGCCCGAGACGCCGCTCGACCGCCGCGCCCTCGACGTTCATGGCGACGTCCCACGTGCTGTTGCCCATGCCGGCCAGCACCAGGCCGGCCCCGGCGATCATGACCGAGCCGAGCGCGGTGCCGGTGGCCAGGCCGACCAGTCCGGCCACCATCGACATCGAGCCCAGAAGCACCGCACGGGCCGGTCCCACGCGCTGGACCAGCGGCCCGGCGAGTGGGATGGCGGCGATCGCGGCGCCGGAGAGGCAGAGCAGCAGCAGCCCGAACCCGGCCGGGGAGAGTTCGAGGTCGCTCCGGGCGGCGGGCGCCCGGGCCAGCCAGCCGGCGTACGCGAGCCCGTTGGTGGCGAACGTGACGCCGACCGCGACCTTGGCCCGATCGAGACGCCGGGGGCTCAGGTCGACAAGCACAACTCCGAACTTACACGTTAAAGCCCGGTCCTCCGAAGTTCGGCGGCCGTGACGTACGAGATCACGCCGGACGCGGGCGGATGCCCCCGGTGGCGACTACCGGGGGCATCCGTCGGTGGTGGAGCTGGTGGATCAGCTGCAGCCGGAGGTGGAGCCGCAGCCTTCGCAGACGTAGCAGCTGCCCGCCGGGCGCATCTTGGTGCCGCAGGTGAAGCAGAGCGGCGCGTCGGCGGAGGTGCCCAGGACGACCTCGAGCAGCTCGGTCGACGAGTGCGCCTCGTGGGCCGGCGGCGCCTTCGGGGTCTCGGCCCTGGGTGTGTCGATCGCGCCCACCGGGGCCGACACCGGCGCCGACGCGGCCATGCCGGCCAGGTCGACGCTCGCCGACGCGGCCATCCCGGCCAGATCCACGCTGGCCGCCTCGGCCTCGGCCTGGATCTGGGCGGCCCGCTCCTTGGCGGTGAAGATGCCCAGCTCGGCACGGGTGTCGTAGGGCAGGAAGTCGAGCGCCAGCCGCCGGAAGATGTAGTCCATCACCGACGCCGCCATGCGGATGTCCGGGTCGTCGGTCATGCCGGCCGGCTCGAACCGCATGTTGGTGAACTTGCTGACGTACGTCTCCAGCGGGACGCCGTACTGCAGACCGATGGAGATGGCGACCGAGAAGGCGTCCATCACACCGGCCAGGGTGGAACCCTGCTTGGACATCTTCAGGAAGACCTCGCCGAGGCCGTCGTCCGGGTAGGACGATGCGGTGAGGTAACCCTCGGCGCCGCCCACCGAGAAGGAGACGGTCTCCGACGGCCGCTTCTTCGGCAGCCGCTTACGGACCGGGCGGTACTCGATGACCTTCTCGACGACCTTCTCCGCCGCGGCCGTGGCCTTCGGGGTCTCGGCGGCCTTGTTCGTCTTGCCGGCCGACAGCGGCTGGCCCACCTTGCAGTTGTCGCGGTAGATCGCGAGCGCCTTCACGCCGAGCTTCCACCCCTGGTAGTGAATGTCCTCGATCTCCTCGACGGTGGCCGATTCCGGCATGTTCACCGTCTTGGAGATCGCGCCCGAGATGAACGGCTGGATCGCGCCCATCATCCGCACGTGACCCATCGGGGCGATGGACCGCTCGCCCATCGCGCAGTCGAACACGCTGTAGTGCTCCGGCCGCAGCCCGGGCGCGTCGACGACGTGGCCGTGGTCGGCGATGTGCTCGACGATCGCCTCGACCTGCTCCTCCTGGTAGCCGAGGCTGCGCAGAGCGCGGGGCACGGTCTGGTTGACGATCTGCATCGAGCCGCCGCCGACCAGCTTCTTGAACTTGACCAGAGCCAGGTCGGGCTCGACGCCGGTGGTGTCGCAGTCCATCATCAGGCCGATGGTGCCGGTCGGCGCGAGCACCGACGCCTGGGCGTTGCGCCAGCCGTTCTTCTCGCCGATCTTGTTGCCGTTCTGCCACTGCTTGGTGGCTTCCTTGACCAGCGCCGCCGCGACCGCTCCCGGTGGCCCCGCGTTCTTGCCGGGGTAGCTCAGCGCGTCGTTGGCGGCGGCGTGCTTGCGCATGACCCGCTTGTGGCCCTCGGCGTTGCGGGCGTACCCGTCGTACGCGCCGACCACGCCGGCCAGCTCGGCGCTGCGCCGGTACGCCGTGCCGGTCATCACCGAGGTGATCGCGGCGGCGACACTGCGGCCGCCCTCCGAGTCGTACGGAAGGTCCGGAGGCCATCAGCAGCGCACCCAGGTTGGCGTATCCGATGCCGAGCTGGCGGTACGCGCGGGTGGTCTCGCCGATCTTCACCGTCGGGAAGTCGGCGAAGCAGATCGAGATGTCCATCGCGGTGATGATGAACTCGACGCTCTTGACGAACTTCTCGACCTCGAAGCCGCCGTCGGCCTTGAGGAACTTCATCAGGTTCAGGGAGGCCAGGTTGCACGACGAGTCGTCCAGCGACATGTACTCGGAGCAAGGGTTGGAGGCCGTGATCCGGCCGGTCTCCGGGTTGGTGTGCCAGTCGTTGATGGTGTCGTCGTACTGCAGGCCGGGGTCGGCGCACTCCCAGGCGGCCTGGGCGATGTCGCGGAACAGCTTCTTCGCGTCGACGGTCTCGATGACCTCGCCGTGCAGGCGGCCGCGCAGCTCGAACGAACTGCCGTTCTCGACCGCGCTCATGAACTCGTCGCTGACGCGGACCGAGTTGTTGGCGTTCTGGTACTGCACGCTGACGATGTCGGAACCACCGAGGTCCATGTCGAAGCCGGCGTCCCGAAGCGCGCGGATCTTCTTCTCCTCGCGCGCCTTGGTGGTGACGAACTCCTCGATGTCCGGGTGGTCGACGTCCAGGATGACCATCTTGGCCGCACGCCGGGTGGCGCCGCCGGACTTGATCGTCCCGGCGCTGGCGTCGGCGCCGCGCATGAAGCTGACCGGGCCGGACGCGGTGCCGCCGGAGGACAGCAGCTCCTTGGAGGACCGGATCCGGGAGAGGTTGACGCCGGAGCCGGAGCCACCCTTGAAGATCAGCCCCTCCTCCTTGTACCAGTCCAGGATGGAGTCCATCGAGTCGTCGACCGACAGGATGAAGCACGCGCTGACCTGCTGCGGCGACTGCGGTGCCGACGTTGAACCAGACCGGCGAGTTGAAGCTGAACACCTGGTGCAGCAGCATCCAGGTCAGCTCCTGCTCGAAGACCTCCGCGTCGTCCGCCGTCTGCGAAGTAGCCGTGGTCCTCGCCCGCCTTGCGGTACGTGCGGACGACGCGGTCGATGAGCTGCTTGAGCGACCACTCCCGCGGCGGCGTGCCGACCGCGCCGCGGAAGTACTTGGTGGTGACGATGTTCGCCGCGTTGACGCTCCAGGACGTCGGGAACTCGACGCCCTTCTGCTCGAAGTTGATCGAGCCGTCACGCCAGTTCGTCATGATGACGTCGCGCCGCTCCCACTCCACCTCGTCGTACGGGTGGACGCCGTCGGTCGTCCACACTCGTTCGACGCGCAGCCCCCCCGCTGGCGCGCCGGTCCCGATGCTCGCGCGGTTGCGCTGCCGACCTGCTGTGATGCCGTCCCCGGCCATGGTGCTTCCCCCTCGTTGAAACCGCGGCCCAGGGGCCGCGGCATTACCGCCTGTCGTGTGGCAAAGCTTTTGATCCGGCCGTACGGCCATCGGGGCTCAGGTACGCCCGGTGGGCTCGCCGATCCGGGGTGGCCGGCCGGTTGCCCGGTGAGCCACGGTGTGCCGCCCGGAGCCGTCCCGGGACGGTTCCGGCTCGTCGCCGCCGGCCGGCGGCGCGTCGCTCCCCGCCGCCCGCAACTCGGCGATCTCCCGCTCGAACTCGGCCAATGAGTCGAACGACTTGTAGACGCTGGCGAATCGCAGGTACGCCACCTGGTCCAGTTCCTTCAGCGGTGCGAGGATCGCCAGCCCGACCTCGTGACTCGGCACCTCCGCCGCGCCCTTGGCCCGCACACTCTCCTCGACCCGCTGGGCGAGCAACGCGATCGCGTCCTCGTCCACCGGCCGGCCCTGACACGCCTTACGCACGCCGCTGGAGATTTTCGTCCGGCTGAACGGCTCGGTGACGCCACTGCGCTTGACCACCGCCAGCACCGCCTCCTCGACCGTGGTGAACCGTTTGCCGCACTCCGGACACGCCCGGCGACGACGGATCAGCTGACCGTCGTCGGCCTCACGGGAGTCGACCACGCGCGAGTCGGCGTGTCGGCAGTACGGGCACCGCACCGCGGTTCCTCCCAGTCGTTCCGGCCACCTGTCCGGTGGCGTGGATTCGGGCTGCGCACCCCGGCTCGGAACCGGCCCTCCAGCGATCCCCAGGCACGCCCAGCAGCGCCACGCAAGGTGGCGGCCGGTCGATGACGAGTGGAGGGCCTGGGGGTCGGAACCCCAACCTATGGATGACTTACACCCTTGTAACTACTACATGTTGGGGTCGACGTTAGGCCGCTGCGGACGCGGGCGCAAGCTCAACGGGGTGTCGGCGCGCCGCTTTTTCATGCCACACACGAGGGGTGTACCAGCGGTCACCGGTTGCTGCCCGGCCGTCCGCTTCACGCCTCCCGGCGACCTCCCGGCAGCGCCGATCGCCGGCGGTGAAGACCCGCGGGGCACGCCTGCCCGCGGAGGGGGAACGTCCGTGGGCCCGTCAGTCGCGCGGCAGGATCAGGGTCTCGCCGGGGTGCACGACGTAGCCGCTGAGGTGGTTCAACCTCTGCAGGTCGGCCACCGCGGCGTACGGGTCGCGGCGCCGCGAGGTGCGCGTCGCGATGGACCACAGCGTGTCGTGCGGCTGGACGACCACCGTCGGGGCCGGCCCGGCCGCCGGATCGTTCGCGCGGGACGCCGTGGCGAACAGCACGGCACTCGCCAGAGAGGCCATCAGCACGAAGAGCGCCAGGATGACGGCCCGGCCACGCCGGGTGAGTCGCAACGGCGGGTGGTGCGCGGTCGTCGATCACCATGCGTCGGCCCTCCCTCGAACGAGCGTACGATCGAACGCCCGTACGACGGTCTATCAGAACACACGTACGGAAGTCGAGCACTTCTGAGCGCGACACGCCGCACCCAAGTCGTACAGATGTTTGAATTTGTCGTACGGCGCCGATACGGTTTCCGGCAAGAGGGGTCAGCCGGAATCGCTCGTCCATCCCCACGGTGGGCAATTCCGGCTCCGCGGACAAGCACCACGTGCCCGGCCAGGGCATTTGGCCGACAGGGAGGGCGGACGTGTCGACCGACGACCGGACGAGCCGGCAACACCAGCAGAACTCGAAGCCCGAGGCGGCCAACAGCGCGGCCGCGCTCCGGCGGCGCACACCGAGCCGGGCGCGGAGCGCCGACGCGCCGCAGCTGCGGTCGGTCACGCCGGTGAGTCACTTCCCGGATGTCGTCACCGCCGAGCTGTCCACCCGGCAGCGGCGGATCCTGGAGTTCATCCGGAACTGGGGCGAGCAGTACGGCTACCCGCCCAGCGTCCGGGAGATCGGCGAGGCCGTCGGACTGGTGTCACCGTCCAGCGTGGCCTATCAGCTGAAGGCGCTGGAGACAGAAGGGCTTCCTGCGCCGCGACCCGAACCGGCCACGAGCCGTGGACGTGCGCTCCCCCAGCGAGCTGGTCGACGACGACGCCCTCCGCTCGGCCCGGCCGGCGCCGGCGTACGTGCCGCTGGTCGGCCGGATCGCCGCCGGCGGCCCGATCCTGGCCGAGCAGGCGGTGGAGGACTTCTTCCCGCTGCCGCGCGAACTGGTCGGCGAGGGCGACGTCTTCATGCTCGAGGTCAAGGGCGACTCGATGATCGACGCGGCCATCTGCAACGGCGACTGGGTGGTGGTCCGGCAGCAGCCGACGGCCAACGCCGGTGACATCGTGGCCGCGATGATCGACGGCGAGGCGACGGTCAAGAGCTACCGCCAGCGCGACGGGCATGTCTGGCTGATGCCGGCCAACCCGGCGTTCGACCCGATCCCCGGCGACGACGCGACCATCATGGGCCGGGTGGTCGCCGTGTTGCGCCGCGTCTAGGACGTTGCCCCTGTCCGGACGCGGCATCGCATCCCGGGCGCAGCCCCGCGTCCGAGATGCACCGAGGCCGGTCTGCTCCCCCGCAGACCGGCCTCGCATCATTCCAGCTCGTCCCATTCCGGGCCGCCGCACTGCGCGGGTCCGCGCCGAATCCGGCCCGCGCCTCACTGCCGCCCAGCCTCAATGCGGCCGCGCCTCACTGCGGCCCCGCATCAATTCCGGCCCGGCATCACCGAATGGCATGAGGGATTGCTCGAGCAATACGAGGCCGGAGGCGGGAGCCGACCGGACGAAGGATTGAGGCGTACCGCCGATTCGGGCCGAACCGCGTGCCAACGCGCACGGCGGCCCTGCTCGCACAGAGCCGCGTGGTTGGTCCGAAATCGCGTGACCGCAGCCGGCCGCTGGGGTCAGCGGCCGTACGGGGAGTTGCCGTAGTCGGGATCGTTGCCGGAGTCGCGTCCGCGGCGGTACGAGTCGGCGTAGCCGTCGGCGCGGGACTGGCGGCCGTTGTCGCCCTGTCCATAGGGGCCGGACGGGCGCTGAGAGGGACCGCCTTGACCACTGCGGCCCGAGGACGGCGGGGGCGAGGGCGGCGCGCCGTAGACACCGCCACCGCGATTGGGCTGGCCATTGCCGGGGCGGCCCTGCGGCTGACCGCCCGCACCGGGGCGGCCCTGCGGCTGACCGCCCGCACCGGGGCGGCCCTGCGGCTGACCGCCGGCACCGGGGCGGCCGTCCGAACCCGGACGACCAACACCGCCGCCGCCGGGCGGCGGCGCCGGACGCGCACCCGAACCGTCTGGGACCGGCCGTCCACCAGCACCGGGACGCCCACCCGGACCAGAGCCGGAACCAGGACCCCGAACCGGACCACCGCCGGCACCACCGCCGCCGCCAGGACTCGCCGGGGGACCGCCCTGCCGCCCGTAGACCCCGGCCGCGCCGCTCGGTCCGGCGCCCCCTGGACCCGGACCGGATGGCGCACCGGGCGGAAAGCCGGCCTGCGGCCCGTTGGGTCGCCGGTACATCCCGGCGGCCTGCTGCCGATGCCCGTACGCCGGCCCGGACGGCGCGCCGCCGACTGCGAGCAATTCGGTCTGCGCGTCGGCCGGTCGCGGTCCGTCGGGACCCTCGTCCAGGTCCCGGGGGTCCAGCGGCCGCTTGCGGGACCGGACGATGCCGATCACGCCGGCGACCACGAGGATCAGGCCGACGACGCCGACCGCGCCGACCAGGTAGGTGATGTCGTCCAGGCTCAGGCTGGAGAGGAACGACGAGCTTTTCTTGGCGCTCGACGAGCCACCCGCGGCCGCCGCCTTGGCCCCTGCGGCCGCCACCACCGGCGTGTACTGCAGGATGTAGTTGGCGCCGTCCGTACGGCCCTGCATGTCGGAGACGGTGTAGAAGCTCCTGCCGTCGGCGCTGTAGGTGATCGACTCGCCGCCGGGCTCGTCGGGCAGCGGCGTCTGCGTCGGCGTGCCCTTGATCGCGGCGATCAGGTCGCCGCCGGTCACCGGGTACTCGAAGGCGTCGGCGTATGTCCGGATCACCATCCGGGTGCGGTCGGGCGACACTGCCGCGTCGGTGGCGACCCCGCGGCCGATCGCGCCGAGCGGGTTGTCGGTGGTGCTGGCGGGCGGCTTGATATCGCCCACCCGCTTCATCCGCACGCTGGTGGCGGTGTTGAGGGCTTCGGCGGGGGTGAAGAAGCTGATCTTGCCGACCTCTTTGGTGATCACGATCGGCAGACCGTCACCGTTGATCATCAGGCCCTCGGCGTCGTACGGACCGTCGCCCTGCGGGTAGCTCATGTGGTACAGCGTCGGCGGCTTGCCACCGTCGACCGACATCTTCCACAGGCCGATGGTCGACCGCACGTGGCTGTTGTCGCCGATGTCGCCGATCCAGAGCGTGCGGCCGTCCGGGGAGAGCGCCATCGCCTCGGTGTCCCGCGGGCCGGCGCCGCTGTACGCCACCTGGTCGACGATCTTGCACGACCGGTCCAGGAAGAAGATGCGCTTGTGCGAGAGGACGTCGGTGCTGTCGTCGACCGTGATGAAGCCGGTCTTCGTGGCGACCAGGCCGGACAGCTCGTCAAGCCTCGGGTCCTCGATCCTGCACACCTTCTTGCCGGGCACCGCCCGCACCGCACCGGCCGCGGGGGTCGGATCGGCGGAGGCGGCTCCGGCTCCGATCACCACCAGGCCGAAGGCCAGGACGATCGAGAACACGAAACGCCGCATCCGACCAGTGTCGCATGCGGCGTCTCGTGCTGGTGTTACCAGTGGATCAACGCAGGTCAGTACGCCCCACGGGTCCGTAATGTCGCAATTGCTCTACCTGCGGAAGGGTGCCAGATCGGCGGCGATCTGCTCGTCCACTCGGACGTGCAATTCGCTTCCGTCCTCGGTGTGGCGCGTGTCCAGCACCTGCCCCCGACGGTGGATCCACGCGACCAGGTCGGCCCGGTCGTACGGCAGGAGGACCCACATGTCGACGGCCGGCCGGGGCAACCGGGCGGCGATCGCCTCCTGCAGCTCCTCGATGCCGGAGCCGGACCGGGCGGAGACGAAGACCGCGTCCGGCCACGCCCGCTTGAGGCGCAGCAGCGTCTCCTCGCTCGCGGCGTCGATCTTGTTGACCACCAGCAGCTCGGCCACCGCGTCCGCACCGACCTCGGCCATCACCTCGCGAACGGCGCTGACCTGGCCCTCCGGGTCGGGGTGGGCGCCGTCGACGACGTGCACGATCAGGTCGGCCAGCGCCACCTCCTCCAGCGTCGAGCGGAACGCCTCGACGATCTGGTGCGGCAGGTGCCGGACGAAGCCGACCGTGTCGGACAACGTGTAGACCCGGCCGTCCTCCGCTGCCGTCCGCCGGGTGCTCGGGTCGAGCGTGGCGAACAGCGCGTCCTCGACCAGCACGCCGGCCGAGGTCAGCCGGTTGAGGAGGCTGGACTTGCCGGCGTTGGTATAGCCGGCGATGGCCACGGCCGGCACGCCGTTGCGGACGCGCCGGGAGCGCTTGGTGAGGCGTACGGTCCGCATGGCTTTGATCTCGCGCCGGAGCCGCGCGATGCGGTAGTTGATCCGCCGCCGGTCGGTCTCCAGCTTCGTCTCACCGGGACCGCGCAGGCCCACACCGCCGCCGGCGCCCCCGCCCCGGCCGGAACCGCCGGACTGACGCGACAACGACTCGCCCCAGCCGCGCAGCCGCGGCAGCAGGTACTGCAGCTGGGCCAGTTCGACCTGGGCGCGGCCTTCCTTGCTCTTCGCGTGCTGGGCGAAGATGTCCAGGATCAGCGCGGTCCGGTCGACGACCTTGACCTTGATCTGCTGCTCGAGGTTGCGCAGCTGCGACGGAGACAGCTCGCCGTCGCAGATGACCGTGTCGGCACCGGTGGACTGGACCACGTCGCGCAGCTCATCGACCTTGCCGCGGCCGATGAAGGTGGCCGAGTCGGGGCGCGACCGCCGCTGGATGAGGCCCTCGAGCACCGCCGACCCGGCGGTCTCGGCGAGCGCGGCCAGCTCGGTCAGCGAATTCTCGGCGTCGGCGACACTGCCGTCGGTCCAGACGCCGACCAGCACCACTCGTTCCAACCGCAGCTGGCGGTACTCGACCTCGGTGACATCGGTGAGCTCGGTGGAGAGGCCGGTGACCCGCCGCAGCGAGTGCCGTTCCTCCAGTTCCAGCTCACCGGTGGTGACGTCGGAGTCGAAAAGCTCAGTAGTCAAAAGGTGACCTCCTCGGCCCGATGGTGGCAGACCCGCGCGCGGAGCGCATCCACTTAACCGGGCCAGGCGTTGTCGCAGCGTGTCTGACAAAGAAGGAACGACCGGGTTGGAAGGCACTATTCCCCAGGAGCGAGAATGCGGTGACGTACCCGCCAACGACGGAGGGAAACCCGTGGTGACCACCCGCCTGCCGAGCGCAGGATTCTCGATCACGATCCGCATCGCTGTGACCGCCGACGCCTCGTCCATCGGGCGGCTGACCACCTGTGTCGGAGAGGCCGGCGCGATCGTGACGGCGCTCGACGTGGTGGACTCGGACCCGACCCGCGTACTGGTCGACCTGACCTGCGACACCGCCGACTCCAACCACGCCGACCAGGTCGTCAAGACGCTGGAGGAGCTGGACGGGGTCGACGTCCGCAAGGTGTCCGACCGTACGTTCCTGCTGCACCTGGGCGGCAAGATCGAGGTCTCGTCGAAGGTGGCGCTGCGCAACCGCGACGAGCTGTCCCGGGCGTACACGCCGGGGGTGGCCCGGGTGTGCATGGCGATCGCGGAGAACCCGGCCGACGCCCGCCGCCTGACCATCAAGCGCAACACGGTCGCCGTGGTCAGCGACGGGTCGGCCGTGCTGGGCCTGGGCAACATCGGGCCGGCCGCGGCCATGCCGGTGATGGAGGGCAAGGCGGCGCTGTTCAAGCGGTTCGGCGGGGTGGACGCGTGGCCGGTGGTGCTGGACACGCAGGACACCGACGAGATCGTCAACATCGTGCGCGCGATCGCCCCGGCGTACGGCGGCATCAACCTGGAGGACATCGCCGCGCCCCGCTGCTTCGAGATCGAGATGCGGCTGCGCGAGTTGCTGGACATCCCGGTGTTCCACGACGACCAGCACGGCACCGCGATCTGCGTGCTGGCCGCACTGACCAACGCGCTGCGGGTGGTCGGCAAGAAGCTGGCCGACGTCAAGGTGGTGGTCTCCGGGGCGGGCGCGGCGGGCACGGCCATCATGAAGCTGCTGCTGCGTCAGGGCGTGGGCGACATCATCGCGTACGACCGACAGGGCGCCCTGCACCGTGGTCTGGCCGACCTCAACCCGACCTGGCAGTGGCTGGCCGAGAACACCAACAAGGGCAACTACGCCGGTGACCTGCCGGGCGCGATCGCCGGCGCCGACGTGTTCATCGGGGTGAGCGCGCCGAACCTGCTGACCGGCGACGACATCGCCCGGATGGCCGAGAAGTCGATCGTGTTCGCGCTGGCCAATCCCGACCCCGAGGTGGACCCGCGGGAGGCCCGCAAGCACGCCGCGGTGGTCGCCACCGGACGTTCCGACCAGCCCAACCAGATCAACAACGTGCTGGCCTTCCCGGGCGTCTTCCGGGGCATGCTGGACGCCGCCGCGGAGCAGTTCACCGAGGAGATGGCGCTGGCCGCCGCGCGGGCCATCGCCGATGTGGTGGGGCAGGACAAATTGAATCCGACGGTGATCGTGCCGAGCGTGTTCGACGCCCGCGTCACCCCGGCCGTGGCCGCCGCCATCCGCGCGGTGGTGAAGGGCACCCCGGCACCGGTCAACGCGTCGGCCGCGCCCGGCGAGGAACTGGACGAGGCGCCTGACGAGGCCTTCTAGGCAGCGGTCCAATCGCCGGCGGCCACCAGCACCGCCGGCCCGGCCAGCCACCACTCGCCGTCCGGCGTGTGCGTGACGGTGAGCCGGCCGCCGGGCAGGTCCACCGCGACCGTCCCGGTGGCCAGGCCGGCGTCCTGGAGGGTTACCGCCCCGACTGCCAGCGCGCCGGTGCCACAGGACAGCGTCTCGCCCGAGCCCCGCTCGAACACCCGCATCCGTACGTGCCGGTCGGCTCCGTCGACCGCTTCCGGGGCGGCCTGGACGAACTCGACGTTCACCCCGTGCGGGAACACCGCCGGGTCGTAGCCGGGTGCGCGGTGCAGGTCCAGCGTGTCCAGCGGCGCCGGCACGTGGCACACCAGGTGCGGGTTGCCGCAGTCCACGGCCACGCCGGGCACGGTCAGCGCCCCCAGGGCCGCCGTGCTGGCCGCGTACCGCCGGGGTGGTGTCATGCGCACCGCGATGGTCTCGGAATCGACCACCGCGACCACGACGCCGGCCCGGGTGGCGACCGGCAGTCCAGCCGGGGAAGGCGGCGCCGCGGCCAAGCCGCTGGTGAGCAGATAGCGGGCGAAGACCCGGACGCCGTTGCCGCACATCTCGGCGATCGATCCGTCGGCGTTCCAGTAGTCCATGAACCACTCGGCCTCGGCGGCGAGCCCGGCCGCGTCGGGGTGCTTGGCGCTGCGGACCACGTGCAGCACGCCGTCCCCGCCGATGCCGAAGTGGCGGTCGCACAGGCCCGCGACCAGCGTCGGCGTCAGCGAGAGCGCCCCGTCCGGGTCGGGCAGGATGACGAAGTCGTTGCCGGTCCCATGACCCTTGACGAATCTCATTGTGGTTTTCCGCCGCGGGTCAGCTCAGTGAATCGCACGGATCCATCATCCCAGGGTCCCGAGGGCGTCCGCCACGAGCGTCGGTCGACGCCCCGTCCAGCCAGTCGATCCGCGGGTCGCGGCGGAACCAGGTGCGCTGCCGGCGGACGAACCGGCGCGTACCGCGGACCGTGTCGGCTTTCGCCGCGTCCTCGGTCAGCAGGCCGTCGATCTGCGCCAGCGCCTGCTGGTACCCGAGCGCCCGGGACGCCGTACGGCCGTCACGCAGCCCGTCCAGACCACGGGTCTCCTCGACCAGCCCGGCGGCCCACATCAGCTCGACCCGGCCGGCGATCCGCTGGTCGAGCTCGGCCGTGTCCCGGTCGACGCCGATCTGCGCCGACTCGGTAGTACGGCGTCGGCGCGGGCAGCGCGGCGGTGAACGGCCGCCCGGTCATCTCGATGACCTCGAGCGCCCGCACGACCCGCCGGCCGTTGGAGGGCAGGATCTACGCCGCCGCCGCAGGATCCAGGCTGGGCCAGCCGCGCGTGGAGAGCCGCGGCTGCCGACGTCCGACATTTCTGCCTCGAGCCGAGCCCGCACCGCCGGCGTCGTGCCCGGGAACTCGAACTCCTCCAGCACCGCCCGGATATAGAGCCCCGAACCGCCGACCAGCAGCGGCACCCGCCCCCGGGCGAAGATGTCGTCGATCGCGGATCGGGCCAGCGGCTGATAGTAGGCCACCGCGGCCGCCTCACCGTGACGTCCCAGATGTCCAGCACGTGATGCGGTATCGCCGTCGCGCTCGGCCACGGTCAGCTTCGCCGTGCCGATGTCCATCCCCCGGTACAGCTGCATCGAGTCGGCGTTGACGACCTCGCCGCCCAGCTCATGGGCCAGGGCGAGGCTCAGCGCGGACTTGCCCGCCGCGGTCGGGCCGACGACGGCGATCACGCGCGGATCGGGTGGGATGGGCACGCAGCCACGGTAGGACACCGTATGGTCACGGTCATCGTCGGGCGCTTCCCCACAACCGGGTTGGACCTGTGACAATGCGCGAGAAAGAATGCCGATGGAAGATTGGTGTTCGACATTGCGCCATGGCGGTGGTCGACGGGCAGCGGTGCCCGCGGCGCCGGGACAACGAGGATGGACTCATGAACGACTGGACGGCCTTCGGGCGCGTGGATGCCGACGGCACCGTTTACGTGAAGACCGCCGAGGGCGACCGCGTGGTCGGCTCCTGGCAGGCGGGCACCCCGGAAGAGGGGCTGGCCCACTTCGCGCGGCGGTTCGCCGACCTGGTCACCGAGGTCGAGCTGATCGAGGCCCGGCTCAAGTCCGGCGCGGCCGACGCCGCCCATTCGCTGACCAGCGTCAAGCGCATCCGCACCGAGCTCTCCGAGGCGCACGTGGTCGGCGACATCGACGGCCTGGCCACCCGCCTCGACCGGCTGGCCGAGGTCGCCGAGGAGAAGGCCGGCGAGGCCCGCGCCGCCCGTGAGGTCGCCCGGGGCGAGGCCCTGGCCCGCAAGACCGCGCTGGTCGAGGAGGCGGAGAAGATCGCCGCCGACGTCCACCGGCTGGAAGACGGCCGGCGATCGCCTCAAGGAGATCCTCGACGAGTGGAAGACCATCCGCGGCGTCGACAAGAAGACCGACGGCGAGCTGTGGAAGCGGTTCGCCACCGCCCGGGACGCCTTCACCCGCCGCCGCGGCGCCCACTTCGCCACGCTCGACGGCCAGCGCAAGACGGCCCAGACGGCGAAGGAGGAGCTGGTCAAGGAGGCCGAGTCGCTGTCCGAGTCGACCGAGTGGGCCCCGACCGCGGCGCGTCTCAAGGACCTGATGACCGAGTGGAAGGCGGCGCCCCGCGCGGCCAAGGAGGCCGAACAGCGCCTCTGGGAACGGTTCCGGGCCGCGCAGGACGCGTTCTTCACCCGCCGCAGCGAGGTCTTCTCCGCTCGCGACGCCGAGTTCAAGGACAACCTCGACCGCAAGCAGGCGATCCTCTCCGAGCTCGAGGCGATCGATGTGGAGGCGGACCCCCGCGCGGCGCAGAACAAGCTCCGCGACGCCCAGGCCGCCTGGCACGACGCCGGGCGGGTGCCGCGCGAGGCCCAGCAGTCCCTGGACCGCCGCTGGCGCGCCGCCGAGGATCGCATCCGGGTCGCGATGGACTCGGCCTGGCGCAAGACCACACCCCAGGACAACCCGATCCTGCGCCAGATGCGTGCCCAGGTCGCCGAGGCCGAGCAGCGGCTGGAGCGGGCCCGCGCGGCCGGCGACAACCGCCGGATCAAGGAAGCCGAGCAGGCCCTTGCGTCGAAGCGCCAGTTCCTGACTCTGGCCGAACAAGCCAACTGACTCTGGCCGAACAAGCCAACTGATTCTCCGAACAGCCAACTGCTTCTTCAGTACGGCCCACACCAGGAACCGCAACGGGAGGCCCGGACCGTAGGTGGTCCAGGCCGTCCGTCACTTCCGGGCTGATCGGCCGGGTACCGGCTCGTGCCAGGTCAGAGCGCCCCTGCCGGGTCCCGGCTCGTGCCGGGTCAGAGTGCGCAGGAATTCGCGGATGCCGGCAGCGGGGCGGGGACGCCGACCGTCGGCAGGCCGAGACTGACACCGGCCGTGCGCGGGGTGCGGCCGGCCTCGAAGGCGTCGCCGGCGCGGGTGCGGCGGTGGCGGAGCGGGGCGCCGTCGGCGTTCAGGTGGTGCGGGGCGGCGTACGTCACGACGGTCTCGACCACGTCGCCCGGGCGGGGCGCCAGGTCCCCGACGGCGAAGTGCACCAGCCGGCCGTCGCGGGCGCGGCCGCTCATCCGGCCCGTACGCTCGTCCTTGCGGCCCTCACCGACCGCCACCAGGACTTCGACCGGCGAGCCGACCAGCTTCTTGTTCTCCGCCCAGATGGTCTCCTCGAGCAGCGCGATCAGGCGCTCGTAGCGCTCCTGAACGACCGCCTTGGGGATCTGGCCGGGCATGGTCGCCGCCGGGGTGCCGGGGCGGACCGAGTACTGGAAGGTGAACGCGCCGGCGAAGCGGGCCTGCCGGACCACGTCCAGCGTCCGCTGGAAGTCGTCCTCGGTCTCGCCGGGGAAGCCGACGATGATATCCGTGGTGATGGCCGCGTCGGGCATGGCCGCCCGCACCTTGTCGATGATGCCGAGGTACTTCTCCGAGCGGTAGCTGCGCCGCATCGCCTTCAGAACAAGATCGGAGCCCGACTGCAGCGGCATGTGCAGCGAATGGCACACGTTCGGCGTCTCGGCCATCGCGGCGATCACGTCGTCGGTGAAGTCCTTGGGGTGCGGGCTGGTGAACCGGACACGCTCCAGGCCCTCCACGGAGCCGCAGGAACGCAGCAGCTTGCCGAACGCCAGCCGGTCGCCGAACTCCACGCCGTACGAGTTGACGTTCTGCCCGAGCAGCGTGACCTCGAGGACCCCGGCGTTCACCAGCGCCTGGACCTCGGCCAGGATCTCGCCCGGCCGGCGGTCCTTCTCCGTGCCCCGCAGCGACGGCACGATGCAGAAGGTGCAGGTGTTGTTGCAGCCCACCGAGATGGAGACCCAACCGGCGTAGGTCGACTCGCGCTTCGCCGGCAGCGTCGACGGGAAGACCTCCAGCGACTCGAGGATCTCGACCTCGGCGGCGGCGTTGTGCCGGGCGCGGTCCAGCAGGGCCGGCAGCGACCCGATGTTGTGCGTGCCGAACACCACGTCGACCCAGGGCGCGCGGGTGACGATGTCGCCGCGGTCCTTCTGCGCCAGGCAGCCGCCCACCGCGATCTGCATGTCCGGGTTCTTGATCTTGGCCGGGCGCAGGTGGCCGAGATTGCCGTACAGCCGGTTGTCGGCGTTCTCGCGGACCGCGCACGTGTTGAACACCACCACGTCGGCGGCGTCGGCATCGGGCGCACGCACGTAGCCCGCGTCCTCCATCAGACCGGAGATCCGCTCGCTGTCGTGCACGTTCATCTGACATCCGTAAGTACGGACGTCGTAGGTGCGGGGCCTGGTCGTGTCAGTCATGGCACCAATGAGCGTAGCCGTGTCAGGCCGCGTGCTGCTCCGGGGCCACCGCGCAGGCGGGGTCGCTGCCGGTGCACGGCCGGGTGTGCCGACGCTCCGGCCCGTCGTCGGTCTCGATCTCGTCGACGTGCACGGTCGTACGGCTGCCGTCGGCCCCGGCTCGTACGTACCGCGTCGGGTTGAGGGAATCGTCCGGAAGCAGCACCGCGGCACCCAGCCGGACCGCGACGGCGGCCGCGACATCGGCCTCGGCCGAACCTGCAGGAACCAGGTAACAGTCGATGAGTGTCGGATAGTCGCCACCGACCTGCCAGACGTCGCACAGCAATGCGTCGGCGTCGATGTCGGCACCGAGCTCGGAAACGGGAACGTCCAGCTCAGCGGCGATGGCGGCCCGCACGTCGGCCGGTTCCAGCCGCGCCTCGACGGCCCAGTTCCAGAGGCCGTCGACCGCCATATCGCCCATTATCGACTCCACTTCAGGAGATGAGGAGTTGTGTTACTACTCCGTGACCCTTCGCGGGCGTCTTCCGATACACGCGCGCCAACAGAGTGGCCGTCATCCGTAGGGGCCCAACGGCGGTCCGGCAGTGTCCGACCAGTCGCTCATCGTCTTCGAGAGTGTCAACAAACGGTTCGGCCCGCGGCACGTGTGGCGTGATGTGAACCTTTCGGTGGACCGCGGCGAAGTGGTCGTCGTGATCGGACCGTCCAGATCCGGCAAGTCGCGCAGAGGACCAGGACTTACTTTCCAAGATCCTTACACATTGACCGTCCAGGTCAGACACTGCGTCGTGACATGCGCAGCGTCGATGCCCGATCGTGCAGATCCTGGACAACCAGATCGGGGTCAGCGGGCCAGTTCGGTGACCCGCGACTCCCGGACGACGGTGACGCGGATCTGACCGGGGTAGGTCAGCTCCTCCTCGATCTGCTTGGCCACGTCCCGGGCCAGCACGGCGGCGCCGATGTCGTCGACGTCGTCCGGCCGGACCATCACCCGGATCTCGCGGCCGGCCTGCATGGCGAAGACCTTCTCCACGCCGGTCTTGCTCGCGGCGATCTCCTCGATCCGCTCGAGCCGCTTGACGTACGCCTCGAGACTCTCCCGGCGAGCACCCGGCCGGCCGCCGGAACACGCGTCGGCGGCCTGGGTCAGCACCGCTTCGATGGTCTGCGGCGGCACCTCGTTGTGATGCGCCTCGATCGCGTGGACCACGTCCTCGGACTCGCCGTACTTGCGGGCCAGATCGGCGCCGATCAGGGCGTGACTGCCCTCGACCTCGTGGGTGAGAGCCTTGCCGATGTCGTGCAGGAACGCGCCGCGCTTGATCGTGGGCACGTCCAGCCCGAGCTCGGCCGCCATGATGCCGGCGATGTGCGCGGTCTCGACCAGGTGCTTCAGCACGTTCTGGCCGTAGCTGGTGCGGTACCGCAACCGTCCCAGCAGGCTGGCGAGCTCCGGATGGATGTTCGTGATCCCGACGTCGACCAGAGCCTCCTCGGCCGCCCGGTCACAGAGGCGCTCGACCTCATGCTTGGCCGACTCGAACACCTCCTCGATCCGGTGCGGGTGGATCCGGCCGTCCAGCACCAGCTTCTCCAGCGTGAGCCGGCCGACCTCCCGCCGTACCGGGTCGAAGCACGACAACAGCACCGCTTCCGGGGTGTCGTCGATGATCAGATTCACGCCGGTGGTCGACTCGAAGGCCCGGATGTTGCGGCCTTCACGGCCGATGATCCGGCCCTTCATCTCGTCGCTGGGCAGGTGAAGGACGCTGACCACGCTCTCCGCGGTCTGCTCGCTGGCGATCCGCTGGATGGCGTCGACCACGATGCGCCGGGCCCTGGCGTCCGCGGTCGCCTTGGCGTCGGTCTCGACGTCCCGGATCAGGATGGCGGCCTCCCGCTTGGCCTGGACCTCGATGTTCTCGATGAGCTCGGTCCGGGCGGCGTCCGCGGTCAGGCCGGCGATCCGCTCCAGCTCCCGGCGGCGCCCCTCCTCGGCCGCGGTGAGAGCGATCTCCCGATCGGCCAGCGACCCTTCGCGTCCGGCCAGATCAGCGTCCAGGGCGGCCAGGCGGCGCTCCCGCTCGACCAGTCGTTCGACCTCGTCACCGTGCAGGCGCTCGCGCTCGTCGATCCGGGCGGCACGGCGCTCGACCTCGGCCGCCTGTTCCTTGGCGGTGGCGTTGAGCAGGGCGACCTCCCGCTCACCGCTGCGCCGGGCGGCCGTACGGACCTGCTCGGCGTCGATCTCGGCCTGGCGGTGGGCGCGCTCCAGGATCGTGTCGGCCTCCTCGTGGGCGGCCTCGAGCACGCGGCGAGCCTCGGCCCGGGCGGCGGTGGCCTCGGCCTTCGCGGCGGCGGCTTCCGCGCGTACCGAGGCGGCCTTGGCCTTGGCGTCGTCGACCTTCGCCTTGGCGTCGTCGACGGCGCGGTCGTCACGGTTCTTGACGGCGTCCCGGCCGGCCTGCAGCGAGCGCAGCGCGCGCGCTCCGAGAACCAGGCCTCCCACCACGAAGGCAGCGAGAACGACGATCGCCACCACCAGCACCCAGTTCAGGGCGGTCATCTCGCCGCGTCTCCCTTCGCCGCGCCGCAGCTGCCTGCGACGCCGACCATCCCGGGAATGCCCGACCAGGCGTTTCCGATGGCACAACCTTCCGGCTGCTCACTGCGGCCCTTCACGTCCGACCGGCCCGCGACCCGGCTGATCCGCGACCCCAGCGGGCCCGCGACCCTGCTGGCCCGCGACCCGGCCGGCCCTGCGGTCGGCTGATCCGCGTTCAACTGGCCGCGTCCGCTGTACGCGTTCAGCTTCCAGTCGGACCACGTCCGGCCCTTCAGCAGAGCTCGGCTCGGCCGGCTGGCCCGGCCGTCGGCGGAATCGTCCGGAAGGCCGACTGCCCTCCGTACCCTTCGCCTTCCGGTCGCCGCTCACCGGCACCGTTGTCGGGCGCGGCGGTGGCCTTGCCTCGACCAGCATGGCGGCGGTGGTGACCGGGTGGCCCGCCGCTGCCGGTTCGCCGGCGGCTCGCCCTGCCGCCGGTCTCCTAGCGCTGGTTTCAACCCGCCGTCGTCGTCTGCGCTCCCACCACCGTCGACGTTGCCGACCGAGGCTTGCCCCCGGTGTCGTCGTCGCTGTCGGTTGTCGGACCGGTGTGCCAGTTTGCTGCCGGCTTCGGATGGCCGCACGTTCCGTCGGTAGCCTGCCGCCGGTTGCCGGGATTCGCGCCTCTCGGTGCGCCTCCGTCGTCCGCGTCGCCAGGCCGATGGCTCGGGGTTCGCCGTCGCCTTGCCGGTTTCCGGACCGTGAGGCTCGGACGCCGTCGCTGCTGTCGGTGGTGCCGTCGCTGCTCCACTGCCGGTCACGGCCGCTTCGCATCGTCGGAACCAAGTGATGCCGTAATGTAATACGATCTATGTTGTGCCTGTTGCTTGGATTGGTCGAGCAAACCTTGTGTAACGCGAGGCTAGGTCGCGAGTGCCGGTTCGGTCAAGGACTCATGATTCGCAGCGGATGGGACGTAGGGCACAGACGTGCTCACGCGCAGCTCACTGACGTCCCATGATATTTCCGCCTTAGCCGGACAAAGTTCAACCTGATCGGCCTGGGGATCATTCGATCCTCGCTGCCTGAGTGGAAGGTGGGAACCTGACGACCCGGTCGTGTGCGATCTGCCACCAGGCCCGGCTCGGCCGCGGTCCCGCCTGTGCTCCGTGATGGTGCGTGTGTACTGCGCGTAGTTGCCGTCACGGTGTGAGACCCGGCCGCCTCGGCACGGGCACCCCCCTGTCCGGCCGAGGGCCGCGAGAGGGCCGCGAGAGGGATCGCGCCTGTCCGGCCGAGGGCCATGAGAGGGATCGCGCTGAGCCGTGACAGCGATCGCGGTCGGCCCGTCGGGTGTCAGCTCAGTGGATCGGCCTCGTCGGCCATGGCGTCGGCGTCGATCTGGTCGGCGAATTCGGCCGCCTCGGCATCGCGGGCCGCCAACGCATCCTTGACCGCTCCGATGGCCACACCGGCCGGGTAGCCCTTGCGCGCCAGCATTCCGACCAGTCGCCGGAACACCGCGTCCGGCGACCCGTTCGTGGTTCGAAGTTTGCGGTCCACCAGCGCTCGCGCGGTGGCCGCCTCCTCGTCCGCGTCCAGCGTTTCCAGCGCTTCCGCCGCGACCTCGGTTTCGACCCCGTGCTGCCGGAGCTCGTGCGCCAGCGCCCGGCGTGCCAGCCCGCGCCCGTGATGCCGACTGGACACCCAGGCTCGGGCAAAAGCGGCGTCGTCGATGATGCCGACCTCGTCGTACCGGTCGAGGACCTCGGCGATCACGTCGGCCGAGATGTCCTGCTTCGCCAGCGCCCGGGCCAGCTCAGCTCGCGTCCGCGGATGCGTCGAAAGCAGGCGCAGGCAGATCTGCCGGGCTCGTTCCGGCTCGCTCTGCGTCTCGGCCGCGCCGGAAGCCCCGAACCGTCGGTCCCGACCCGCCGCGGACTCAGACCCGCGACCACCGCCGGCCTGACCGTTGTCGACCTGACCACGGCCAGCCTGACCACGGCCGGCGTCGTGACCACGGTCGGTTCTGGGCTCGGACTCGGTCGGCGGAGGCGGGCGCCGGTGCCCCACGGCGTTGCCGCGCCGTGGGGCACCGCGCCGAATCTCGCCACCGGGCGAGTCGTCATTGTCCGGCCGGGGCGGAATGGCGTCCCATCCGCGCCCGGCTCGCGCACCTCGTCGTCCGGCCATCGGCTATGCCGCTCGCACTCGGAGGCCGGCCGCGATCAGAAGTCGACCGGCGGCAGCTCCGGGCCGCCGGCGGCGTCGCCGCTCGTCTGGCCGACGCCCAGCTTCTCCAGGATCTTCTTTTCGATCTCGGCGGCCACGTCCGGGTTCTCCTTCAGGAACTCCCGGGCCTTTTCCTTGCCCTGGCCCAGTTGGTCACCGTCGTAGGTGTACCAGGCGCCGGACTTGCGGATGATGTTCTGCTCCACGCCGACATCGATCAGCGACCCCTCGCGGGAGATGCCCTTGCCGTACATGATGTCGAACTCGGCCTGCTTGAACGGGGCGGCGACCTTGTTCTTCACCACCTTGACGCGGGTCCGGTTGCCGACCACGTCGGTGCCGTCCTTCAGGCTCTCGATGCGGCGCACGTCGAGGCGGACCGACGAATAGAACTTGAGCGCCCGGCCACCGGTTGTCGTCTCCGGTGAGCCGAACATGACGCCGATCTTCTCGCGCAGCTGGTTGATGAAGATCGCGGTGGTGCTCGTGTTGCTCAGCACGCCGGTGATCTTCCGCAGCGCCTGGCTCATCAAGCGGGCCTGAAGACCGACGTGGCTGTCGCCCATCTCGCCCTCGATTTCGGCCCGCGGCACGAGCGCGGCCACCGAGTCGATGACGATGACGTCCAGCGCGCCGGACCGGATCAGCATGTCCGCGATCTCGAGCGCCTGCTCACCGGTGTCCGGCTGGGAGACCAGCAGCGCGTCGGTGTCCACGCCGAGGGCCCGCGCGTAATCCGGGTCGAGCGCGTGCTCGGCGTCGATGAAGGCGGCGATGCCGCCGGCTCGCTGCGCGTTCGCCACCGCGTGCAGCGCGACGGTGGTCTTACCGCTGGACTCCGGTCCGAAAACCTCGACGACCCGGCCACGCGGCAGGCCACCGACGCCGAGTGCGACGTCCAGAGCGATGGAACCGGTGGGGATGACGGCGGTCTGAACCACGGGCCTCTCCCCCAGCCGCATCACCGAGCCCTTGCCGAACTGCTTGTCGATCTGTGCCAGCGCCAGATCCAGCGCCTTGTCCCGGTCGGGTCCTGCAACCATGTCCGCCACCCCTGTACTCGACTTCGCGGGCGTCTTCGCCGAAGAGCTTCTGTTCACCACGCGGCCACGTTAGACGGTGGGTACGACAATTTCGGCCGCCTTGCCGTGGCCTGTGGATGACCATGCCGCTGTGGACAATAGCCGAACACGTGTTCGATGATCGAGCGACACGCCAGAACAGGCGTACGAAAATGAGTCAGTGCAGGCGAACGGGCACACGATCGGGATAAGCGGTCACCACAGCACGCCACACAGTAGCCATTTCCATACCCTGAGCAATGGCTTCGTCGATGGTTCGCCCGTCCAGATCGGCGAATGCGTGATCGGCGGCCAGACTCCGGGCGTAGGCGGGGCCGAACGACTCTTCCAGCCGCTGCCAGAAATCCGTCAGTCGCACGACGCCTCCCTCGGCTGATCGGCGCCGCACGACGCGGCGTGAACGCGTCCATGGTGCCCGATCCACGCCCCGCCGTGACCCCCCGGCACCCCGGCGGTCACCGGCCGACCGCGGCCGCCGCCACCTTGAGGTCGTCCACCAGGCCGCGGTACGCGGCGTCCCGGTCGTCGGCGCGCAGGACCGCCGACGGATGGATCGTGGCCAGTGCCTGGATCTCGGCCACCGGGAAGTCCTCCGGATGATGCGCTGAAGCCGGCCAGGGCATGAGCTGCCCACGCGAGCGGGTGACGCGGAAGTCCGGGCCGAGCAGCGCCTTCGCCGCGGTCGCGCCGAGGACCACCACCAGCTGGGGCTTCAGCAGCGCGAACTCGGCCACCAGCCACGGCCGGCAGGCGGTGATGTGCGCCGGGCCCGGGTTCTGGTGGATACGCCGTTTCCCACGCAGCTCGAAGCGGAAGTGCTTGACCGCGTTCGTGATGTACACGTCGGCCGGGTCGATCGCCGCGTCGCCGACCGCGTCGCGCAGCAGCCGCCCGGCCGGCCCGACGAACGGCAGGCCCTGCTGGTCCTCGATGTCACCGGGCTGCTCGCCGACGAACACGATCGAGGCGTGCGGGGCACCCCGGCCGAACACGGTCTGGGTCGCGTTCTCGTACAGCTCGCAGCCCTCGCACGTGGCCGCGGCGGCCTTGAGCTCGTCCAGCGTATGCGCCTCGGGCGGTACCCACTTCTGTGCGCCGACCGGCGCCCCCAACGATGGCATTCCCACGTTCTACCCCGTCTGCCGAAAGTAATCTCATCGGGCCGCCGGGCCCACCCCCGTGAGATGGACGGCCGCGGCGACCGCATCCGCGAGCGGCTCGAGAGCAGCCTGGTCAAGGAGGCTGATCGTGATCCGGATGCCGGGCCGCGCGCTGATCCGGAACAGCGAACCGGCCGCCACCGCGTAGCCCGCGTCGCGCAGGAGCCCGACCGTCCGCGTTTCGTCCGGCACCTCGACCCACACGTTGATACCGGTCACCCCGTGCGCGATCAGGCCGCGTGCCCGCAGCGCGTCGACGAGGCCACGACGGCGCCGGTCGTAGTCCGCGCCGGCCGCGGTGACCGCCGCGGTGACGTCGCGGTCCAGCCACAGTCGCAGCAGGAGTCTCTGCAGCACGGTGGACACCCATCCGGTACCGATCCGCATCCGGCCCACGACCCGGGCGACGGTGGCCTCGTCGCCGGCCAGGACCGCGACGCGCAGATCCGGACCGTACGGCTTGGAGGCCGACCGCACGAACCCCCAGGACCGCGTCACCGCCCCGAGTGGGTGCAGCGGGACGCCGGCCAGCTCGGCCGCGTGATCGTCCTCGACCAGAAGCACGTCGGGATGCTCACCGAGCACCGCTCGGAGGGCGTCCGCCCGCTCGGCGCTGATGGTCGCACCGGTCGGATTCTGTGCACGGGCAGTGAGCACCGCCGCCTTCGCCCCACCGGCCAGTGCGGCCGCGAGCGCCTGCGCTTCCGGCCCGTCGTCGTCGACCGCGACCGGACGGGCGCGCAGATCGAGCGCGGCCAGCAGATCGAGCAGGTTCGCCCAGCCCGGGTCCTCGACCGCCACCGCGTCGCCAGGGCGTAGATGGGCGGTGAGCAGGCGCTCGATCGCATCCAGGGTGCCGGACGTGACCGCGATGGCGGCGTCATCCACCGGAACGCCGTCGGCAGCCAGCCGCGGCCGGGCCTCGTCCACCAGTTGCGGCATCGCCCCGGCCGTGGCGTAACCGACGGGATCGTCGAGCGTTCGCGCGATCGCCGCGAGATGAGGGCCGAGGGCGGGCAGCAGCCGCAGGTCGGGCTCGCCGGCGGACAGGTCGGCCAGATCCGGTGGCACCGGCAGCCGCAGCGCCGACCGGGGCGAGGCCAGGGCCGGGCGCGCCCGCACCCGGGAGCCGCGGCGCCCGTCGGTCTCGATCACCCCACGCTGCCGCAACTCCTGGTACGCCTTCGCCACCGTTGCCGGGCTGACGTGCAGGGCCCCCGCGAGCACCCGGACGGGCGGCAGAGCCGCGCCGAAGATCCAGTCACCCCGGATCACGCCGTTCTCGATGCTCGCGGAAATCGAGGCAGCGCTCGAACCCGTCACCTGATATTGTTCTGCCACACGAGAGATTCTGTACTAGCACAGGACTTCTGGCAAGTACCGCACTTCTGGCAAGTACCGCACTTCTGGCAAGTACCGCACTTCTGGCAAGTACAGGACTTCTGGCAAGTCGGACCGACCCGGAGGAGGCAGTCGATGACCGACATGTACACCCCCACGGCACGCACCACCGCCCGCCGCTACCGCGAGCGGATGCGCTACGACCGCGAGGCCGTCCACGCGATTCTGGACGAGGCGTACGACTGTTCCGTCGGCTTCATCGTGGACGGCGCGCCGCGCGTCCTGCCGACGCTGCACGTCCGGGTCGGCGGGACGCTCTATCTGCACGGGTCCACCGGTGGACGGTTCGGCCTGGCCGGCCGTGGTGACGGGGCCGAGATCTGTGTGTGCGTGATGCTCCTCGACGGGATCGTGTATGCCCGAAGCCAGCACAATCACAGCGCGAACTACCGGTCGGTCGTGGCCTTCGGCACCGCGCGGCTCGTCACCGACGACGCGGAGAAGCTGACGGCGTTGAATGCGGTCGTCGACAAGATCGGCGCCGGCCGTCGCGCCGACACCCGCGCGCCGAGCCGGCGCGAACTCGCCGAGGTCGCAGTGCTCGCGTTGCCCCTGCAGGAGGTCTCGGTCCGGGCTCGGACCGGCGGCCCGCACGACGACGAGGACGATCTGGGGTCCGCCGCCTGGGCCGGCGTGCTGCCGCTGCGCCGGGTGGCGGGACGGCCCGAGCCGGACGCCGGCGTGGGCACGACGCCCCCGGCGTACGTCACCGGTCCGCGATCGCCGTGGCTGGTGGCGGCACCGATGGCCGGCCGGCACGTGATGCTGGAACAACTCAGCCCGGCGCACGTGGACGGTCTGTTCACGGCTCTGGCCGACGACGAGGTGTGGCGGTTCCTGCCCACCGTACGGCCGCGAAACCGCGACGAGATGGCCGCGATCGTGGACAGCGCACTGAAAGGTCAGTGGCACGGCGTGCAGGTGCCGTGGGTGCAGCGCGATCCGGCAACCGGCGAGGTGATCGGTATGACCACCTATCACGACGTGGACATCGAGCGTGGATCGCTGGGCATCGGCCACACCATGCTCGACCCGCGCCGGTGGCAGACCGGCGTCAACACCGAGTCCAAACTGCTGTTGCTGGAGCGGGCGTTCGACGTGCTCGGCGCCGAACGGGTGTTCTGGTACACCGACATCCGCAACGAGCGGTCGCAGCGCGCGATCGCCCGGCTCGGGGCGAGCCGGGACGGCGTGATCCGCCGGCACCGCCTGCGCCCGGACGGCACGTGGCGGGATTCGGTGCTGTTCGCGATGACGGCCGACGAGTGGCCGGAGCGGGCCGCGCGGCTGCACGGGATGCTCAAGCGCTCGTGAACCCCCGCTGGTCGACGATTCAGCGGGCGGCTGAGAAGGTGCTGTCGATCATCAGGCGCAGCGGGTCGTTGAGCGGCCAGTCGAAATCCCGGACGGCCCAGGTCATCGCGTATGCCCTGGCCCCCGACTTGAACCACCGCGTGACCGCATGCATGCGCGTGTTCGACGGGCCTTCGAAGGTGTACTCCCAATCCGCTGCCTTGATCGTCGGCGCGACCGAGGCGATGGAGATCTGCCGGTACTGCGGCAGGTCACCCGCCTTGACCATCCGCGCCGCCTCCGTCTTGCACGCGGTCACCGGGTCGCCGTTCGGGCTACGCGACGGATCGACGCTCAGGAACCGGCCGTGCAACGGGTCTCGGAAGCACAGCGTCGTGCCGACCTTCTCGTACGTCCACCCGTCGGGCACCGCGACCGAATATCCCGTGGGATCGGCGTACATGTGCCAGCTTTCGAACAGCCCGAAGTTCCCGGTGGTGCTCTTCGCGCCCCGCTGCGGTGTTCTCGGCGCCTTGGCGGAGGCCGGGGCCATGCACGAGGCCGCGCTGAACGAGGCGACGGCGGCGGTGCTGTTGGCCGGCGGGGTCGCTGAGGGCCTCAGCGTCGGCGCTGCCGCAGGGTGGTCAGTGGCTGACTGGGCCGACTGGCGGTCGTCGGCACGCTTCCGCACGATCCAGGTCACGCCCAGACCGACACCGGCCAGCAGCACCACGACGAGCAGCCCGGCGAGCACCGCCCCGGTGCGGGACCGGATCGGGGACATCCGGGCCGACGAATGGCCCTGGTCGTGGTGCTCCTCGACCGGAGGCCGGCGTTGCGGCGGCATGATCTGGATGGGCGGGCTGTCACCCAGCTCGGATCGCGCGCCGCTGGTTGTCGCCGGGGAAGGAGGGGCGGTCGCCAGGACGCCGCCCTTGCCGTTGGGCGACGCCAGCGCATCGGGTTCGGGGGCCCGCTCGTCCTCGGCCGGGCGGCGGGGAGCGGGCACGACCGCGGCGCGGCCCGCGCTCACCTTGCGGCCGAGGTTCGACTGGGCCAGAGCCGGGCCAGTGCCGTTGCCGACGATGGCGCGCAGCTCATTCTCGACCTCGGCCGCGGTCATCCGCTCCGACGGATCGCGCCGCAGCAGGCCGATCAGCACCCCGGCGAGCGGACCGGCCGCCACCGGCGGATCGGGTTCCTCGGTGGCCAGCGCCATCAGCGTCGCCATGGCGCTTTCCCGGGCGTACGGCGAACGGCCTTCGACCGCCGCGTAGAGCGTCGCGCCGAAGGACCACAGGTCCGACTCGACCGTCGACGCGCCGTCGCGAGCGCGCTCGGGCGAGACGTACTGCGGCGAGCCGACGACCAGGCCGGGGCCGGTGACGGCGCCGTCGTCGACGAAGGTGGCCAAGCCGAAATCGGTCAGCACCACCCGGCCGTCGTTGCCGATCAGCACGTTGTGCGGCTTGACGTCGCGGTGCAGCACGCCGGCCGTGTGGGCGGCGGTCAGCGCGTCGAGCACGGCCAGCCCGATCCTGGCCGAAGCCGGCGGCGTGAACGGCCCGTCCTCATTGATCACCTGGTACAACGACCGCGAAGGGACGTACTCCATGACGATCCAGGGCAGGTCCTCGGCGTGCACGACGTCGTAGATCTGGACCACATGCGGATGATTCAGACGCGCCGCGCTCCGCGCCTCCCGTAGCGTGCGGTCGCGCAGCCGACTCTTCTCGGACTCGGTCATCCAGTCCGGCGGCACGAACTCCTTGACGGCGACGTCCCGGTCGAGCATTTCGTCGCGGGCCATCCACACGCGACCCATGCCCCCGGAGCCGACCGGCTCGTGGAGACGATACCGACCGGCGACGAGGAAACGTCTGACCGCCATCAGCCCCCACCCATCGCGTCGCTCACCAGGATAGTCAACGCCGACCGACCCGGGAAATGACGATCACCCGGCCACCGCGTACACCACGAGGTTGTCTTTGTATGACCGGAGGCTGTGATCGAAAACCCCGCCGCACGTGATCAGCCTGAGTTGCTGGTCCGGAGTAGGTCCATACACCGTGTCGGTGTCGAAGTTCGTCTTTGGGTACCAGGTCGTGCGAACCACCGTGAAGTGGACGACCGTGCCACCCCGGGTGACGTCGATATGGTCGCCCTCGACCAGTTCGCGCAGCTTGTAGAACACCGCCGGCCCGCGGTACGAGTCGACGTGCCCGGCGATCACGGCCGGCCCGTTGTCGCCGGGCGCAGTTCCGTCCGCGTACCAACCGGCCTCGGCGAAGTTCTTCGGTGGGGTCAGCGCGCCCGTCTTGTCCAGATGCAGCGACTCGAGCGACGTATCGACGCCGATGGCCGGGATCGTCAGCCGCGTCGGCGCCCCCTGCGGCGCGGCCGCTGCGGTGCCGAACGGATTCGGATTGGTCGGGACGTTCGCCCACGCTTCGGACACACCGGACGGTCGCTGAGTGGGCTGCAACGGCGACGCCTTCTGCGCCGCCGGCGCCCCGGCTACGCCACCCCAACGCCCCAGGCCGTCGAGCGCCGGCGGATCGGTCATCCATAGATATCCCGTCACGGCCACGAACGCCGACGCCAGCGCCACCGTCAGCGGCAACCAGGACCGACGAACAAAACCCTTTTTCCGTACGGGAATCCCCGAACCGCCATCAACCGCCCCCGACCGCCCCGACGTTTCACGACCCGCACCACGATCGCCCCGCGGGTTCGACCGGTCGCCCGTCGCCGCGACGCCCGGCTTCGCGCCGACCTCCACGATCGGCCCGGCACCGGCAGCCGCGGCCGGAACTCGCGCGCCCACCACAAGCCGCTGCGCCGACGCCGAGTCCTCTGCGGGCGCAAAACCGTCCGCCCGCGCATAACCCTCCGCCCGCGCAGAACCCTCCGCCCGCGCAGAACCCTCCGCCCGCGCAGAAGCTGAGGCGACACCGGGCGTCTGATCGGCGGCCGCCTCGGCCGGCGCTTCCGCGATCGCCGCACGGACCGCTTTCACCGCGTCGGCAAGGGACGTGCGCGGCTCCTCCAGCCGGCGCAGCCCTACGGGTTGCTGCTGGTCCGGTGGCGTACCGGCCGGGACGGACGCCCGGGCCACCATCCAGCGGATGTCGGCGGCGGCAATGCGCGCCGCGTACGGGTCCGGCGATTCGCTGAGGACACGCCGCTGCGGCGGCACCACCGTCGGCACCGAGGCCCGCGCGACGATCCGGACCCGCGAGCCGCCGATTCCGCGTACCTTCCGGCCGGCCGCGTCGTCCGGCTGCGACAGCGCCGCCGGTGCGCCGAGGCCAGGATGGATGAGCGTTTCGGCCACCCGGTCCGGCGGCGCGAACTCCGGCGGCCGGGGCGGTGGTTCGTACTCAACCACGTCGGCCGCAGGCCCGCGCCGCTGGAGGGCTCGGTCCCGGGTGGCCGCCAGATACGCCCGCATCGACGCGGCGTCGAGCACGCGCGATGGCCGTACGGCAGCGGAACCGACGAAGCGCTCCCGGTCGGGCGCGGCCGCGCGGACGACGGGCCCCGGTCCCAGCCGGGCCGACGCCCGGGCCGTGGGTGGCCGCGGAGCGCGCACGCCGGAGACCGGCGCTGCCGCCTCGCTGTCGGCGAGGTGCGCCCGGCCGGCCTCCGGTTCCGAGGTCACGCGCCGTGTCACCGTCCCTGGAAAAGTCCTGGTGGACCTCCAGTATTACGCGAGCTGCGGACGGCGCCGGACGGCGACGACAGCTCCTCCGGCCAGCAGCGCAGCGATCCCTCCGATGAGCAGCGCCGTGGGCAGCCGGGAGCCCGGCTGGGTACCGCCGTCACCGGTGGCCACGCCGCCGTTGGGCACCGCACCCTGACGCTGGGCGTCCAGGCGCAGCTGAGTGGTGAGGCCGCCGCTCTTGGAGTCCAGGACGAGCAACGAGTAGACGTTGCCGGGGGCGAGCGTGCACGGGAGGTCGACCGCCGAGCCGCCGTTCGCGTTCGACACCTCGACGGTCCACCGACCGGGCTTGACCTGCTTGTACGCCGTGGTGGTGGCGAATTGCACGTTATCGGCGATGGTGGCGCCGCTGGCCGAGCCGACGTCCAGCATCGGCTGCTTCACCGACGCCTGGATGATCCGCACCTTGGTCGCGTCGGCCGACGGCAGCTTCAGGTCGTCGGTGAGCACGCGCAGGCCGAGATCGGCGTACTTCCCCACGCCGGCGACGGTGTAGGCCTGGCCGCTCTGGACGTTGACCTCGGTGGTCAGCACCGGCTTGGTACTCGGGTCGGCACCGGCGGCCCGCATCGCGACCTGGTAGGAACCGATCGGCAGGCGCAGGTAGGGCGACATCACGCCGTAGCCCACGGCCTTGAAGACCTGCGGCTTGGCGGCGTTCGGGGCCTTCAGGTAGACGTCCACCGCGGGTGTGTCGGGCGAGAGGTGGGCCAGGCGCACGTACCCGTCGGGCACCGCGGCCTGCGCGGGAATCGCGCCGACCAGGGCAACGACGGCCGCTGCCGTAAGAGCCGCGGCAGCGCCGGCGAAGCGACGGAGGTGAGTTGTGGGAGTGGACACGAAGCCTCCTGTCTCAAGGGGCCGTCAGGGCATCACTGTGCCGCACCAGACCAGACCGCAACATGGTCCGTCCAGTCAAGGCGAACCGCTGGCCGGGCGTCCCTCGTGCACCGCAACGTCCGATAGATCCCCACCTTTCGTTAGCCGGCCTTTACCTTCCACCGACTGTTCTGACAGTTCGCCCGCCGCGAAATGTCGCAGCTCGCGGACCGGAGCACGAAAAATGTCATACCCCCGAGTGAGACTTGGACCCATGTACGACGCCCTGCAGCAGTTCGGTCCAGCCACTCGCGAGTGGTTCGCGGCCGCCTTCGCCGCGCCCACCAGCGCGCAGGCCGGCGCCTGGGCCGCGGTCAGCGCGGGGCGGAACGCACTGGTCGTCGCGCCCACCGGCTCCGGCAAGACGCTGGCCGCGTTCCTCTGGTCCCTCGACCGGCTGGCGCACGAGCCGGTGCCCGCCGACCCGAAGCAACGGTGCCGGGTGCTGTATGTCAGTCCGCTCAAGGCCCTGGCCGTGGACGTGGAGCGCAACCTGCGCGGGCCGCTGACCGGCATCCGGCAGGCGTCCGGGCGGCTCGGCATCCCACCGCCCGACATCACCGTCGGCATGCGGAGCGGTGACACGCCCGCCGACGAGCGGCGCACCTTCGCCCGTACTCCGCCGGACATTCTGATCACCACACCGGAGTCGCTGTTCCTCATCCTCACGTCGGCCGCCCGGGACTCCCTGCGCGGGGTGGAGACGGTGATCGTGGACGAGGTGCACGCGGTCGCCGGGACGAAGCGCGGCGCCCATCTGGCCTTGTCGCTCGAGCGGCTGGACGCGATGCTGGCCAAGCCGGCCCAGCGGATCGGCCTGTCCGCGACGGTACGGCCGATCGACGAGACGGCCCGGTTCCTCGGCGGCGCGCACGACGTCGCCATCGTCCAGCCGCCCACCACCAAGACCATCGAGGTCCAGGTCGAGGTGCCGGTCGAGGACATGACCCGGCTCGACGAGGTGCCCGACGACCTCGACCCGGACGCGGCGGCCGGCGGCCGGCACACCCCGTCGATCTGGCCGGCGGTCGAGGAGCGGGTGCTCGACCTGATCGAAGCGCACCGGTCGACGATCGTCTTCACCAACTCCCGGCGCGGCGCGGAGCGGTTGTGCGCCCGGATCAACGAGATCGCGGCCGAGCGAGCCGAGCTGATCGGCGCCGACCGCGGCCTGCCGCCGCCGATCCCGGCCGGGGCGCCGGCGCCCCGGATGCCGGCCGCGTTGATGGCCCAGTCCCCCGCCACCACCGGGGCGGCGCCGATCGTGGCCCGCGCCCACCACGGCAGCGTCTCCCGCGAGGAACGCAAGCAGATCGAGGAAGCACTGAAGTCCGGTCAGCTTCCGGCCGTCGTCGCCACGTCCAGCCTGGAGCTGGGCATCGACATGGGCGCGGTCGACCTCGTGGTCCAGATCGAGGCGCCGCCGTCGGTGTCCGCCGGCCTGCAACGCGTCGGCCGGGCCGGCCACCAGGTCGGCGCCGTCTCGCAGGGTGTCGTCTTCCCGAAACACCGCGGCGACCTGGTGTCCTGCGCGGTGGTGGCGGAACGGATGGCCGAGGGCGCGATCGAGGAATTGCGGTATCCCCGCAACCCGCTCGACGTGCTGGCCCAGCAGATCGTCGCGATGGTGGCACTGGACACCTGGCCGCTCGACGAGCTGGCCGCCCTCGTCCGGCGGGCCGCGCCGTTCGCCGAGCTGCCCGACTCGGCGCTCAACGCGGTGCTGGACATGCTGTCCGGCCGCTACCCGTCGACCGCGTTCGCCGAGCTGCGGCCGCGGTTGGTCTGGGACCGGACGACCGATCAGCTCACCGGCCGCCCGGGGGCGCAACGGCTCGCGGTCACCAGCGGCGGCACGATCCCCGACCGCGGCATGTTCGGCGTGTTCCTGGCCGGCTCCGAGCGCGGCTCCCGGGTCGGCGAACTGGACGAGGAGATGGTGTACGAGTCGCGCGTCGGCGACGTGTTCCTGCTCGGCTCGACGTCGTGGCGGATCGAGGACATCACGCCCGACCGGGTCCTCGTGACGCCCGCCCCGGGCGCGCCGGCGCGGATGCCGTTCTGGAAGGGCGACGCCCTGGGCCGGCCGGTCGAGCTCGGGCGGGCGATCGGCGCGCGGCTGCGGTCGCTGGTCAGGTCGGACGACGAGACCGCGACCGCGTCGCTCAAGTCGTCGGGGCTGGATCAGTGGGCGGCGAACAACCTCGTGGCCTACCTGCGGGATCAGCGCGAATCGACACGCAACCTGCCGGACGACCGGACGGTGCTGGTCGAGCGCTTCCGCGACGAGATCGGCGACTGGCGGATGACCGTCCACTGCGTGCTCGGCGCGCGGGTCAACGCGCCGTGGGCGCTGGCCATCGCACGCCGGCTGGCCGAGCGGTACGGCGTGGACGGCGCGGTCATGCCGTCGGACGACGGGATCGTGATCCGGCTGCCGGACACCGCCGAGGAACCGCCGGGCGCGGACCTGGTGGCGTTCGATCCGGACGAGATCGGGCAGCTGGTCGAGGAGTCGGTGGGCACGTCGGCCCTGTTCGCGTCCCGGTTCCGGGAGTGCGCGGCCCGGTCGTTGTTGCTGCCCCGGCGCGACCCGCGGCGCCGCCAGCCGTTGTGGCAGCAGCGGCAGCGGTCGGCGCAGCTGCTCGACGTGGCGCGGGAGTTCGCCGACTTCCCGGTGACGCTGGAGGCTGCCCGCGAGTGCCTGCAGGACGTGTTCGACCTGCCCGGCCTGGTCGGACTGATGCGCGAGATCGCCGGGCGCAAGGTCCGCCTGGTCGAGGTGGAGACGCCCAAGCCGTCGCCCTTCGCCCGCTCGCTGCTGTTCGGGTACGTCGGCGCGTTCCTCTACGAGGGTGACGCACCGCTGGCCGAGCGCCGGGCGGCCGCGCTGGCGCTGGACTCGACGCTGCTGGGCGAGTTGCTCGGCCGGGTCGACCTGCGCGAGCTGCTCGACCCGACGGTGGTCACCGAGAGCGAGGCGCAGCTGCAGTGGCTGACCGAGCAGCGGCGGCCGCGAGACGCCGAGGACACCGTCGAGCTGCTGCGGCTGCTGGGCGATCTGTCCGACGCGGAACTGACCGAGCGCGGGGTCGACCTGACGTGGCTGTCGGAGCTGGTCCGGCGGGCGATCACGGTGCGGATCGCCGGCGAGGACCGCTGGATCGGCGTCGAGGACGCGGGACGTTACCGCGACGCGCTCGGGGTGGCGTTGCCGGTCGGTGTGGCCGAAGCGTTCCTGGAACCGGTCGCCGACCCCCTCGGCGACCTGGTCGCCCGGTACGCCCGCACTCACGGGCCGTTCGCCGCGGCGACCTGCGCGGCCCGGTTCGGGCTCGGCGTCTTCGTCGTCGAGCAGGCGCTCAAGCGGCTGAGCGCCAACGGCCGGGTGGTGTCGGGTGAGTTCTCCCCCGGCGGGGCCGGCTCCGAGTGGTGCGACGCCGAGGTGTTGCGGCTGCTGCGCCGGCGGTCGCTGGCGGCGTTGCGTCGCGAGATCGAGCCGGTGCCGCCGCGGATCCTGGCCGCGTTCCTGCCTCGCTGGCATCAGATCGGCGGCAACGACCGCGGCGTCGACGCGGTCGCGGCCACCGTCGAGCAGCTGCAGGGCATCGCGGTGCCGGCGTCGGCATGGGAGCGGCTCGTGCTGCCCGCCCGGGTCGCCGACTACTCCCCGGCCCATCTCGACGAGCTCTGCGCCGGCGGCGAGCTGGTGTGGGCCGGTTCCGGGTCGATCGGCGGGAACGACGGGTGGGTGACGCTGGCCTACGCCGACAGCGCGCCCCTGCTGCTGGCCCCACCCGACGACGGGCTGGCCGCTGACGCCCGGGCATCAGGCCGTGCTCGATGCGCTGTCCGACGGGCAGGCGCTGTTCTTCCGGAATCTGTCCGACCGGGTCGGGTCCACCGACGACAAGACGCTGACGTCGGTGATCTGGGACCTGGTCTGGGCCGGGCATCTGACCAACGACACCTTCGCCCCGCTGCGCGGCCTGCTCGGAGGGTCGGGCGCGCACCGGGCGAAGGCCGCGCCGGCTCGGACGCGATACCGCCGGCCCGGCCGCCCGGTGATGCCCAGCCGCAACGGGCCACCGGCCATGGCCGGGCGCTGGTCCCGCCTGCCGGACCGGGACCTCGACCCGACGCGCCGGGCCACCGCGCTGGCCGATCTGCTGCTGGAACGGCACGGCGTGGTCACCCGGGGCGCGGTCATGGCCGAGGGGATCACCGGTGGGTTCGCCGGTGTCTACCCGGTGCTCGGCGCGCTCGAGGAACGCGGAGCGGCCCGGCGCGGATACTTCGTCGAAGGGCTGGGGGCGGCGCAGTTCGCGGTGCCGGGCGCGGTCGACCGGTTGCGGGCCCTGGCCGAGCCGGCCGAGCTCGCCAAGCGGTCCGGGGCGGCGGCCGTGGTGCTGGCCGCGACGGACCCGGCCAACCCGTACGGCGCGGCGTTGCCGTGGCCCGACCGCATCGTCGACAACGGCAGCGGCGAGCCGGTCACCGCCACCGGTCACCGCGCCGGGCGGAAGGCCGGGGCCCTCATTGTCCTGGTCGGCGGGGATCTGGTGCTGTACGTCGAACGTGGCGGCCGGACGCTGTTGTCCTACCTGGACGACCCGGAGGCGCTGATCGCCGCCGGCCAGGCGCTGGCGGCTTCCGTGCGGTCGGGTGCTCTGGGCGCCATGTCGGTCGAGCGGGCCGACGGCGAGTCCGTCCAGACGTCGCCGCTGCGCGAGGCTCTGACCGTTGCGGGCTTCCGCGCAACGCCCCGAGGCCTGCGCCTCCGCGGCTGACGACTCCCCGGCGCGGGGCCTCAGCTGCGGCCGGACAGTCGGCTAGAGGATTTCGGGGCGGAAGCGGTTGAGGTCGCGGTAGGCCTCCAGGACCGACTCGGTGTGCTCGGCGAGTTCGGCGCCGGTGTCCGGGGCGGCCGGCGGCGACAGCACGGGCGCGCCCTCGTCACGGATGCGGCGCAGCGATTCCTCGGCCTCGTGGATCACGCGCCGCATCTCCTTCTCCCGGATGAACGCCTCGCCGGCCTCCTCGGCCCTCCGGATGCTGGTCACCCGACGGGCGATCTCCTCGTTGAGCTCGACCAGCGCGGCACGAGCGACCCGGCGTTGTTGTTCGACCTCGCGGGCCGTGTCGTCCCGGGCCGACCGCTGCGCGAACTCCGGGCGGCTCAGCTCGACCAGGACCTTGTGCAGACGTTCGGCCTTGACCAATACCCCGGCCAGGTCCCACAGAGCACCCGCCAGCATCATCTCGGCGTCGCCGGCCGGGAGCAGCGATTCGAGCGACGGCCACGTCTCGCTGATCCGGTGGGCCGAGTCGAGCGCCTTGGCGAAGATCTCCCGGCCGGTGTTCTGGGTGAGCACGCGGCGCTCCGCCGAGTCGCTGGTCTTCATCCGGTCGTCGGCCCGGTTGCGGAAGGCCGGACTCAGGTACGCGACCAGGAAGAACGCGGCGCAGGCGGCGCCGAACCCGGTGATCGGCCCGACGAAGACGGCCACCATGCCGAACAGCAGGAGGGGCGGCAGGAACACGATCGCCGCGTCGGCGGCGGACCACGAGCCGGCCGGTGTGGCGACCGGGGCCTGTTCGACGAGCGCAGCGAACCGCTTCCGGCGGACGACCCGGCGCGCGGGCGCCCAGGGCCGCCGGCGCGCGACGACCGTGACCGATCCGCTCTGTGCGACGTAAAGCCGGGGACGCGCCACTCACCACCCCCCCCCGGAACGCCGTCGGATCTCAGGTAGCCGTGACGGTATCAACTCCGGGCATGGCCAGCCGGCCGCCAGGCATCAACAGGACGAACCGGATCGTCAGGCGAGGTGCGGGGCGACTTCGGCGGCGAGCAGCTCGATGTGATCCAGGTCGTCGAGGTCGAGGACCTGGAGGAAGAGACGGGTGGCGCCGGCCTCGGCGTACCGGCTGAGCGTTTCCACCACGGCCGACGGCGTGCCTACCGCCGCGCCCACCGAAGGGTTCTGGGAGGCCTCGTTGCGGCGGCGAATCTCGGCGTCCGTACGGCCGCAGACGACGGTGACCGCCGCGGAGAGCACGGGCGCGGGACGGCCGATGGCGGCACATGCCTGGCGGACCCGGTCGTAGACCGCGGGGATCTCACCTGCGGCCGTGAACGGGACGTTGAACTCGTCGGCGAACCGGGCGGCCAGCGCCGGCGTCCGGCGTGCCCCCTTGCCGCCGATGATGATCGGTGGCCGCGGCGACTGGACCGGCTTGGGCAACGCCGGCGAGTCGCTGAGCTGGTAATGGGCTCCGGTGAAGGCGTAGGTGTGGCCGGGCTTCGTCGTCCACAGCCCCTCGATGATCTCCAGCTGCTCGGTCAGCCGGTCGAAACGAGTGCCCAGGGACGGGAACGGAAGGCCGTACGCGTTGTGTTCCGCTTCGAACCAACCGGCGCCCAGGCCCAGCTCGACCCGGCCGCCGCTCATCTCGTCCACCTGGGCGACGCTGATCGCCAGCGGCCCCGGGTGCCGGAAGGTGGCCGAGGTCACCAGCGTTCCGAGCCGGATGCGGGACGTCTGCGTGGCGATCGCGCCCAGTGTCACCCAGGAGTCGGTCGGCCCGGGACCCGGATCGGGTGTCATCGCGAGGAAGTGGTCGGACCGGAACCAGCCGTCGAACCCGGCGTCCTCGGTCAATTTGGCCATGGTGAGCTGGGCGGCGAAGGTTGCGCCGTTCTGCGGTTCGGTGAAGATGACCAGTCGCATCTGATCATGCTGTCAGATCACGCCCGTGTCAGTCGCGCACGCACAGTGTGTGGGCGATAACGTTGCTCACCATGGGCGCGTATGGATGGATCAGCCTCACGACGGATTACGGCACCTTCGACGGATTCGTCGCGGCCTGCCACGGGGCGATCGCCAGGGTCAACCCGGACGTACGCGTCATCGACGTCACCCATCACGTCCCACCCGCCGATGTGGCCCGGGGCGCCGCGGTGCTCGCCCAGACCGCGCCCTTCCTGCCGCCGTCCGTGCACGTCGTGGTGGTCGACCCGGGCGTCGGCACGGCCCGCCGGGCGATCGCCGTCGCCACCCCGAACGGGCTGCTGGTCGGCCCGGACAACGGCGCGCTCATCTGGGCGGCCGAGGCGCTGGGCGGCATCGATCAGGCGGTCGAGCTGACCAACAAGGACTGGTTCACCGGCGACGTGTCCCGGACCTTCCACGGGCGGGACGTGTTCGCGCCGGCCGCGGCCCGGTTCGCCGCGGGGACTCCGCTGTCCGACGCCGGCCCGTCGGTCGACCAGGACACGCTGGTACGGCTGCCGGCCCCGGTGGTGTCGGTCGGCGACGGCTGGCTCGAGGCCGAGGTGCTGACCGTCGACCGGTTCGGCAACGTGCAACTGGCCGCGGGTGGCGCCGAGCTGGCCGGGCTGCCCACCGAGCTGCTGGTCAACGGCAACGTGCGGGCGCGGCGGGGCAACACGTTCCACGACGTCGGGCCGGGCGACCTGCTGGTCTACGAGGACTCGGCCGGACAGGCGGCGATCGCGATCAACGGCGGCCGTGCGGTGGTCGTGTTGTCGGTGCGGCCCGGCGACACCGTACGGATCAGTGAGCGTTGACCGATGCCCGAGGGTGACACCGTCTGGAACACCGCGCGGGTGGTGGAACGCGCGCTGGTCGGCGAGGTGCTCACCAAATCCGATTTCCGGGTTCCGCAACTGGCGACCACCGACCTGAGTGGCTGGACCGTCGAGTCGTCCGGCAGCCGGGGCAAGCATCTGCTGCTGCGGGTGGCCCGGGACGGTGATCGCCGCACGCTGCACTCGCACCTGCGGATGGAGGGGGCCTGGCGGGCGTACGCGCCGGGCGAACGCTGGACGGGCCGGCCCGCGTTCCTGATCCGGGTCGCGCTGCACAGCCCGAGATCGGTGGCCGTCGGATTCCACCTGCACGAGCTGGCGCTGATCCCGACGGCCGAGGAGGCGGCGTACCTGTCGTACCTCGGTCCGGATCTGCTGGGCGACGACTGGGACGCGGCCGAGGCCGCCCGCCGGATCGCGGAAAAGCCGGACCGGACGATCGCCGAGGCGCTGCTCGACCAGCGGAACCTGGCCGGCGTCGGCAACTTGTACAAGGCGGAGACACTGTTCCTGCGTGGACTGTGGCCGTGGACCCCGGTGGCGGACGTGCCTGACCTGGTCGGCACGGTCACGCTGGCGCAGAAGCTGGTGGCGTCGAACAAGGGGCGCTGGACCCAGACCACGACCGGTTCACTGCGCCGGAACGAGACCAGTTACGTCTACGGGCGGCGGGCGATGCCGTGCCGGCGGTGCGGCACCGCGATCCGCAAGGCCGATCTCGACGAACGGGTCACGTACTGGTGCCCGCGGTGCCAGCCGGAGACCAGCCGGGACGACGCATCTCGCTGAGTCCGTCGGCCATCCCGCGCAGGCGGTCGGTGGCCTCGAGGAGCCGGGTGAAAGCGGGATGCACGCCGGCGGCCAGCGGCTGGCCGTCTTCGGCGACCCAACCGGCCGCGGCCGCCACCAGCCCTTCGTAGGCGGTCACGCCGTCGGTGAACTGCGACGCCAGGTTCTCGTGGGCGATGCCGAGGGCGTCTTTCTGATCGGGCGGCGCCAGTGGGATCGCCCGTTCGACCGCGGCCACCCGCTGTCCCAGGTCGCGCAACCAGTGTTCGGCGGAGGCGGCCTCGACGACGGCCTCCTGCCCCGGACCGCTGAGGCGTCCGGCCAGTCCCCGCAGCGTCTCACCGGCCCGGTCCAGCCGGTCCCAGGCGTCGGCGACCGCCGAGCCGCGCAACGCGTACCGGCTGCGCTGGCGCCGCACCTCATGCATGACCTGCCGGCCGGCCGGGAACCGTTCGATGATCGCGGTGAATCGCGGACCGGCCAGGGCCGGATCGGGCGCGGGCGGCGGCGGGAGGGCCGCCAGCGCGCGGTGGTCGCTCCACTTCCACCAGGCCAGGGCGACGCTCGCGCCCGCACCGGCGGCCCAGAAGGCGTCGCCCAGGCCGATCCCGGCGTAGGGCGTGAGAACGGCCGTGGCGGCAGTCAGTCCACCCCCGATCACGCTCCACCGGCGCGCGGAATTGCGCAGCCGCTGAAGGCGGCGGAAGTAGCGAGTTCGCTCATCCACGACCGTTCCCCCCGACACTCCGTGTTCAGCCCGCGGCGGAGGTGTCCCCGCGGGTCTTGTTCATGCTGGCGCGGAGCTCGTCCAGGCGAGCCACGCCGGCCGGGTCGGCCGCCGGGGTGGCCGGGCCGCTCTCCACCGCCGGAGCGGCCGAGCCGGAGCCGAGCTGCTCGCCGGCCATGCTGGCGCGGATCTGCTCCAGGCGGGACGTGCCGGCCATGTCGAGGCTCGACTTCTGCACTTCGAGCATCCGGCCCTCGACCGAGTTGGAGGCCAGCTCGGCGCGACCCATCGCGTTGGCGTACCGCTGCTCGATCTTGTCCCGCACCTCGTCCAGCGACGGGGTGTTGCCCGGCGCGGCCAGCGACGACATCGACTCGAGCGACTTGGCGACGGTCTCCTGCATCTTGGCCTGCTCGAGCTGACTGAGCAGACGGGACCGTTCGGCGATGCGCTGCTGGAGCACGGTGGCGTTGTTCTCCACCGCCTTGCGGGCCTGCCCGGCGGCACCCAGCGCCTGGTCGTGCAGCGTCTTGAGGTCTTCCATCGACTGCTCACCGGAGACCAGCTGGGTGGCCAGGGTCTGGGCGGTCGACTCGTACTTCTGCGCTTCCGCCTCGTCGCCGGAGGCCCGGGCCCGATCGGCCAGGACGAGCGCCTGCCGGGCCATCCCCTGCAGCTTCTCGACCTCGTTCATCTGGCGGGACAGCTTCATCTCGAGCTGCCGCTGATTGCCGATGACCGCCGCGGCCTGCTGCACGAGCGCCTGGTGTTGCCGCTGCGCATCCTCGATGGCCTGCTGGATCTGGACCTTCGGGTCGGCGTATTCATCGATCTTCGCGCCGAAGAGCGCCATCATGTAACGCCAGCCCTTGACGAACGGGTTCGCCATATCGCGTGATCCCCTCAAATGTCACTCGGTCGGACGCGTCACCAACGCAGGGACCCGGTCCTGAACGATGGCGTGGCGTCCATCGTGTCAGCCTCATGCCACCGGCGTCACGTGACCTCGGGGAGATCTCCGGACCAACCCTGAGACAGACCGGCAACTCCCGGCTTTGAGGCTACGCGCCGATGCAGGTTCGGGCGACGCCCGGAGGACGTCGCCCGATCTGGATCAGCTGTGAATGTGGGACTCAGGCCGCGTACACGACCTCGCGCGCCGGCGCGCGGGTCGCCCGCAGAGTGGCCTTGAGCGGGGTTTCCTGCCGGACGGACACCGACACGTTGCCATCGGCCACCCGTTTGACGGGAGCCGGCACGGTTTCGGACTCGACCGGAACGAGCACGCCTTCCATGCCCTCGGCCAGCGACAGCGTGCTGCTGACCTCGCTGAGCAACTCGGACAGGCGGGCGCCGAGGGCGTCGCAGATGGCCGCCAGCAACTCGCTGGACGCTTCCTTCTGCCCGCGTTCGATCTCCGACAGGTAACCCAGGCTGACGTTGGCGGCGGTCGACACCTCACGCAGCGTGCGGTGCTGCCCCTGCCGGCGCGCCCGAAGTGCGTCACCGATAACCCGGCGTAGCAGGACCATGGCACCTCCTCCTGCGGCGGGGCCACCGGCAACCGCCGGAGGCTTCCCGCAACCGTACCCGTTGCGGGCCACCGCGACATCCTGCCCCGCCGAAATACGGGACAGGGCGACCAGCACAACGTGAGCCTTCATCACGTTGTTCCCGCAGCTACCGCGCGGGCGACAGGCCCAGCGAGTGGGCCAGCAGGTCGAGCACCTGCGGCCACGGTCTCGGCCCGGACCTGGGCCCGCGAACCGAGCAGGTTCAGCTCCCGCACGGACGCGCCGTCCGGTCCGGCGACCGCCACGTAGACCAGCCCGACCGGCTTGCCGTCCTGCGGGTCGGGGCCGGCCACACCGGTCGTGGCCAGGCCCCATGTCGCCGCACAGCGCTCCCGGGCACCCTCGGCCAGGGCGCGGGCGACGTCCGGGATCGACCGGTCCACGCTCGGCCAGCAACTCCTCGGGCACGCCGGCGAGCGACGTTCTTGAGGTCGGTCGCGTACACCACGAAACCACCCCGGTAGACGGCACTGACCCCCGGGATGTCGACCAGCGTGGCCGCCACCAGCCCGCCGGTCAGCGACTCGGCGGTGGCCACCGTCTGGCCCCGCCGCACGAGAGCTTCGACCAGAGACACGCCCGTCCTCCTACCCACCGGTTCGCTCAGGGCGAACAGACATTCACCCGCGTGTGGCCGTCCGGCGCAGTCGCAGCGCCTGGATCACGTACTCCACGCCGGTGACCACGGTCACCAGCAGAGCAGCGCCCATCAGCCACGGACCGGCCACTCGAGTACGGATGCGGCACCGGCCACAGGTACCAGGCGATCGCCGCGGTCTGCAGCGCCGTCTTCACCTTGCCACCCCGGCTGGCCGCGATGATGCCGTATCGGATGACCCACAGCCGAAGTCGCCGTCACTCCCCACTCGCGGACCAGGATGAGCACGGTGACCCACCAGGGCAGCCGGTCGTACACCGACAACAGCACCAGCGCCGTCCCGGTGAGCGCCTTGTCGGCGATCGGGTCGGCCACCTTGCCGAACGACGTCACCAGGGAGAACCGCCGGGCGATCCAACCGTCGACGAAGTCGGTGGCAGAAGCCACGCAGAACGCCAGGCAGGCCGCGATCCGCCAGCCGGCCGACGTCATCCCGGAGATGACCACGAGCGCCAGGAACACCGGCACCAGCACGATCCGGATCGCGGTCAGGACGTTCGCCGGGTTGTAGAGCGACACCACCCGGGGCGTGGCGACCGGTACCGGCTCGTCGGTCACGGCGGCCGCGGAGATCATCTCGACCGGTTCGGCGACCAGGTCGACCCCTTCGGTGGCCGTCACCCGGGCCCGTACGAAGTCACCGGGCGCGGAGGCCGGCGAGCCGGCGACATCACCGGCCAGGGTGGTCGACCCGTCGACCTCGGGCGCCTGGTGGGCCGCCCGGCCCTCGACCTCACCCGTGTCGTCGACCGTGTCGACCAGCACCTCGACCAGGGTTCCGAGGCGCTCCTCGGCCCGCTGCGAGCACAGCTCGTCGGCCAGGGCGGTGACCCGGTCGTACCGCCGCTTGACGGTGTCCGCACGGACCTTGCCGGGCAGGCCGGCGGCCTCGGTGCCGTCCTCGTCGCTGTAGTCGAAGACGCCGACGGCGTCGAGCCGGGCCTCGCTCAGGAAACGGACCAGCTCGTCCACGTCCGCGCGGGTCTCGCCGGGGAAGCCGACGATGAAGTTGCTCCGCGCCCCGGCGGAAGGGGCGAGCGCGCGGGCCGAGTCGAGCAGTTCCAGGAAGCGCTCGGTCGACCCGAACCGGCGCATCCGCCGCAGCACCGGCTCGCTGGAGTGCTGGAAGGACAGGTCGAAGTACGGCGCCACGCCCGGCGTGGTGGCGATGGCCTCGACCAGCCCGGGGCGGGTCTCGGCGGGCTGGAGGTAACTCGCCCGCACCCGGACGATCCCGTCCACCGCGGCCAGCTGCGGCAGAAGCTTCTCGAGCAGGCGCGGATCACCCAGATCCTTGCCGTACGACGTGCTGTTCTCGCTGACCAGCACCAGTTCCCGGACGCCCGACCGGGCCAGCCACTCGGCCTCGGCCAGCAGTTCCTGCGGGTCCCGCGAGACGAACGCGCCGCGGAACGACGGGATGGCACAGAACGCGCAGCGGCGGTCGCAGCCGCTGGCCAGTTTCAGGCTCGCGACCGGGCCCTTCTCCAGCCGCCGCCGCAGGATCGGCCGCAGGTGGGCCGGGGTGTGCTCGTCGACGACGGCGTGCCCGGGGATGACCACGTGCGCGGCCTGGCGCTGGACCGGTGTGAGCGGCAGCAACTGGCGGCGGTCCCGCGGGGTGTGCGCGTCGAAGCGCTCGCCGGCCAGCACACCGTCGAGGCGGGCGGCGATGTCGGTGTAGTCGTCGAACCCGAGCACGGCCTGGGCCTCGGGCAGAGTGTCGGCGAGTTCCCGGCCGTACCGCTCGGCCATGCAGCCGGCCGCGACCACCTTGGCCGCCGGTGTCGGCCGCGGCCAGCAGGGTCTCGATCGAGTCCTGCTTGGCCTTCTCGACGAAGCCGCAGGTGTTCACCACCACCACGTCGGCACCCTCGGCGTCGGTCCCGACCTCCCACCCACCGGCGTCCAGCCGGGCCGCGAGCTCCTCCGAGTCGACCTCGTTACGGGCACAGCCCAGGGTGAGGAGGGCGACACGACGCGGGGAGGGAGAGTCTGACACGCGGCCAAGGCTACCGGGCGGATCGCGCGGCGGGCCCGCCGGAGAGGACCGGCGGGCCGGACCGTGACGGCAGCCGGGCCGGATCAGTCAGCGACCACCTAGTCGACGCGCAGGGCGGCCAGCGTTTCCTCGAGCTCGTCCGGCTTGATCAGCACGTCGCGCGCCTTGGAGCCCTCGGACGGCCCGACGATGCCCCGGGTCTCCATCAGGTCCATCAGGCGGCCCGCCTTGGCGAAGCCGACCCGCAGCTTGCGCTGCAGCATCGAGGTCGAGCCGAACTGCGACGTGACGACCAGCTCGATCGCCTGGATCAGCACGGCCAGGTCGTCACCGATCTCCTCGTCGATGTCCTTCTTCTTGCTCGCCGGGACCTCGGTGACGTCCGGGCGGAACTCCGGCTCACGCTGGTCCTTGCAGAACTTGACGACGTCCTTGATCTCCTTCTCGTCGACCCACGCGCCCTGGATGCGGGTCGGCTTGGAGGCGCCCATCGGCAGGAACAGGCCGTCGCCGCGGCCCAGCAGCTTCTCCGCGCCGGGCTGGTCGAGGATGACCCGGGAGTCGGCCAGCGAGCTGGTCGCGAACGCCAGCCGGGACGGCACGTTGGCCTTGATCAGTCCGGTCACCACGTCGACCGAGGGCCGCTGGGTGGCCAGCACGAGGTGGATGCCGGCGGCCCGGGCGAGCTGGGTGATCCGGACGACCGAGTCCTCCACGTCACGCGGCGCGACCATCATCAGGTCGGCCAGCTCGTCCACGATGACCAGCAGGTACGGGTACGGCTTCATCTCCCGCTCGCTGCCCGGCGGCGCGGTGATCTCGCCGCTGCGGACCTTGCGGTTGAAGTCATCGATGTGGCGTACGCCGTTGGCGGCCAGGTCGTCGTACCGCATGTCCATCTCGCGGACGACCCAGTCGAGCGCGTCGGCGGCCTTCTTCGGATTGGTCACGATCGGTGTGACCAGGTGCGGAATGCCTTCGTAGGAGGTCATCTCGACCCGCTTCGGGTCGACCAGCAGCAGCCGCACCTCGTCCGGCGTGGCCCGCGTCAAAACGGACACAAGCAGTGAATTCAGGCAGGAGCTCTTGCCGGCCCCGGTGGCGCCGGCGATCAGGATGTGCGGCATCTTGGCCAGGTTGGCGACCACGAAGCCGCCTTCGATGTCCTTGCCCAGCGCGACCAGCATCGGGTGGTGGTCGCTGGTGGCGGCCCGCGAGCGCAGCACGTCGCCGAGCGAGACGTTCTCCGGGTCGGTGTTCGGGATCTCCACGCCGACCGCGCTCTTGCCCGGGATCGGGGACAGGATCCGGACATCCGGCGACTTCACCGCGTACGCGATGTTGCGCGACAGCTGAGTGATCCGCTCGACCTTGACGCCCGGGCCGACCTCGACCTCGTACCGGGTCACGGTCGGGCCGCGGGTGAACCCGACCACCACCGCGTCCACGTTGAACTGGTCGAACACGCCGGTCAGGGCGGCCGTGATCTCGTCGTTGGCGCGGCTGCGGCTCTTCGGCGGGGTGCCCTTGCCGAGCAGGGTCGGCGGCGGCAGCTTGTAGTCGCCGGGCACCGCCGAGATCTCCAGCTGCTCGGCCCGGGTCGGCAGCGGCGAGTGGTCGGGCGGCTCCGGTGGCTTCCGCACGGACGGCACCTTCGCGGCGTCCCGCCGTAGCGCGACCGTGTCGTGCACGATCGGGTCGGCGTCGCCATCGAGGTCGGCATCGTCGCCGAGGCCGAGGTCGGCCAGCGAACCCTGGCGGCGGCGGGCCGGCCGCCGGGTCTCCACCGCGGCCGCGGCCTCGTCGTCCCGGGCCGCCGGTTCGTCGAGCTCGTCGTCCAGGGTCACGCCGCGGACCGCCGAGCGTCCGAGGAACACGTCGGTGAGCCGCATCAGCCGCTCCGGAATCTTGCTGATCGGAGTCGCCGTGACCACCAGCACGCCGAACAGGAACAGCAGGACCAGCAGCGGTACGGCCACCCAGGCGGTGACCGCGCGTTCGAGCAGCGCTCCCACGCCGTACCCGATGAGACCGCCGGCGTTCTGCACCTCGTCGACGGGCGGGTGCTGGGTGATGTGCAGTTCACTGGCGGTGGCCACGATCACGGCGGTCCAGCCCACGAGCGTACGGCCGCGGTGTTCCGGGTCAGCGGGCTTGCGCATCAGCCGTACGGCCCCGTACAGCAGCAGCAACGGCAGCAGCAGGGACAGCGTGCCGAAGAACAGCCGCACCGCGTCGGCCAGCCGGTGCCCCACCGGACCGGCCCCGCCGCCGTAGACGGCCACCCCGACCAGGATGGCCAGGCCGAGAAGCAGCAGACCGCCACCGTCGCGGCGGTGCTCGGGATCGATGTCCTTCGCCGTGGCCGCCTGCCGGCCGACGCCGCGGGCGGCCCAGCCGACGCCGTGCGCGACCCCCATCCACAGGGTGCCGACGCCGCGGCCGATGAGCGTGCCGAGGCCGGGGCCGGCTGGGCGGCGCGGGCGCGGAGCGGGGCGGCGGGCGGCGCGTTTGGCCGGTGTCTTCCGGGTGGCCGTCGTCGATTTGCGGGCACGCGTCGACGCGGCGCCGCGTGTCGTCGACGCGGCACGGCCCCGGCTCGCCGGAGGAGTGCGGCCCGCCATACCGATCACGGTAACCGTGGATGGCCGTCTCGGCCGACAGGCGCACCGAGGGCTTTGCCGGGCCTCCCCGGATTCCTCATGACGCGGGTGGTCGGCGAGGTCACCGCCGACTGCGCGCACGGCGTCACCTCCGCCCAGCTGGACCAGGCGATGGTCGGTGGGGTCGTTACCGGTTGCCCACTTGCGGACGCGGTCGAGGAGGTCGAGTCCGGAGACGGGCGAACCCCGCCCAGGAGACCAGCACGATGAGCCCGGCGACGAGCATCGCGGCCCGCTGGTGGCCGTACGGGAAGAACACTCCCGCGATGTGGCCGGCGATGAACCCGCCGGACGCGGGCGGCATCCCGGCGCGTTCCCGGGCGCGGTCCTCGGCCCAGGTCAACGGGCAGCTCAGGTGGGCCGCCACGATCAGCACCATCCACCCGGCGCACGCCACCTGGAGCCGGATCAGCCGCGGCCACCGCCAGGCGAGGAAGCCGCCGAACACGCCGAAGGCCAGGAACGCGTAGTGCGCGGCCATGGCGGCGTGGACGACGATCCGGAACCCCACGGTGAAACAGTACGGCCCGCACCGGACGGAGGAAGACCGGTGCGGGCCGTACGTCGTGCCCCCCTTATCCGATGATGATCAAGTGCCGCCGGTGGTGGTGACGGCGCTGGTTGCCGGCGCCCTGACCGGCCGGCGGAGCCGTTGCACCGTCAGCCGGCGGAGCCGTGGCACCGTCAGCCGGCGGAGCCGTGGCACCGTCAGCCGGCGGAGCCGTGGCGCCCTCGGCCGGCGGAGCCGACGCGTCGCCCGGCGGCGGGGTCGAGGCGCTGCCGCCGCCCTGGCCGCCGGTGGTGGTCAGCAGCGTCAGGTTGTTGCGCTGCAGGATCTCGTTGACCGGCTGGAAGAAGGTCTCGCCGCCGGTCGTGCAGTCCCCGGACCCGCCGGACGTGACGCCCTGGGCCTGGTCGCCGGAGAGCCAGGAGCCGCCGGAGTCGCCGCCTTCGGCGCACGCGTCGGTCTGGGTGAGGCCGGTGACCGAGCCTTCCGGGTAGTTCACCGTCTGGTTCTTGGCCTGGATGGTGCCGCAGTGCGCGCCGGTGGTGGAGCCGAAGCGGCACACCGCCGCGCCCACCGGCGCCTCGGTGCTGCCCGCGACCGGCAGCAGGCCGCCGGCGAAGTCGTCGACGAACGGCTGGGAGGTGATGTCGGCGTTGGTCTTGACCACGCCGAAGTCGGCGTCACCGGGGAAGACCGAGGCGACCACTTGACCCGAGGGCTGCTGGTCGCTGCCGAACGTCTGGTCGCCGGGCTTCCCGCAGTGGCCGGCGGTGATGAACCCGCCTTGCACACCGAAGCCGACCGAGCAGCGCGCGGTGCCCTCGGCCAGGTTGATGAAGTACGCCTCGCCGCCGATCGTGTCGGCGAACGGCTTGGGCGCCGCCGGCACCGTGACCACCTTGAGCTCGGCGGCCGGTACCCCGGCCGCCTGGGCCAGTTGCTTCGCCGTGGCCGCCTGCCCCGGCAGCGCCTGCACCGCCACCTTGTTCGAGGCCAGGTCGACGTACCAGCCGGGCAGCTTGCGGTCGGCCTTGGTGGCGGCCGCGTCGAGGGCCTGCTTGGCTCCGTCGAGCTGGGCCGCGCTGTGGTCGACCAGCTTCGGGACGGCGCCGGCGGCCTTCACCGCACTCGCCATCGAGGCGTCCGTGATGCCGATGTTCAGCGTCATGCCACCGTCGGTCAGCCAGGAACCGGCGTACGACGGCGCCGCCTTCGTCCGCAGTTGCGCGGCCACCCCGGCCGCCCACTTGGCCCGCTTGACTCGCGCCGTCGCCTGCGCGTCGGTCGTCCCGAGGTCCCGCTTCATCGCCCTGAGCAGTTGTGGGGCCAGCGCTCCGCTCGCGCCCGCGGTGGAGTTACCACCGGACGGAGTGGTGCCCGCCATCGAGGGCAGGGTGAAAGCCACCGCCGCCCCGGCCGCTGCCACCGTCGCCGCGATCGCGACGACCGTTCTGCGCTGCATCGTGCGTACTCCCCTCGCCGTGGCGGTGCCGTGGGGGCGGCACCGTGCCGGGAAGTACGGAGTGACGCAGCGAAGAGTTCAAATGCGTCCAGACCTCGACCAGTAGACCTCGAGCCGTTAGACCTCGACCACGTTCGGCACGATCATCGGGCGGCGGCGGTACGCGTCGTTCACCCAGCGCCCGACTGTCCGGCGGACCACCTGCTGCAACTGGTGCGGGTCGGAGATGCCGTCCTCGGCCGAGCGGTGCAGCGCCGCGATCAGCAGCGGAACAACGGGGCCGAACGCCTGCGGGTCCTCGGAGAATCCCTTGGCCGACACGATCGGCTCGCCCACCACCTTGCCGGTGACCGAGTCGATCACCACGGTGGCCGAGATGAACCCGCCGTCGCCGAGGATCCGGCGCTCGGTCAGCAGTGACTCGCTGACGTCGCCGACCGCGAGGCCGTCCACGTAGACGTACCGGTTCTCCACCCGCCCGACGTGGCGGGCGTGACCCTCGACCAGGTCCACCACGTCGCCGTCCTCGCACAGCACGACGCGGTCGGCGGCGACGCCGGACTCGATGCCGAGCTGGGCGTGGGCCCGCAGATGCCGCCACTCGCCGTGCACCGGCATCAGGTTGCTGGGCCGGGTGACGTTGAGCAGGTACAGCAGTTCGCCGGCGGGCGCGTGGCCGGAGACGTGCACCTTGGCCGTCTCCTTGTGGACCACGGTGGCGCCGGCCCGGGCCAGCTGGTTGATCACCCGGTAGACCGAGGTCTCGTTGCCCGGCACCAGCGAGCTGGCCAGCACCACGGTGTCGCCCGACTCGATGGAGATGTGCCGGTGGTCGCCGGTCGACATCCGGCCGAGCGCGCTCATCGGCTCGCCCTGCGACCCGGTGGACATGAACACGATCTCGTCGTGCGGCAGTGTGGTCGCCTCGTCGATGCTGACCAGCAGGCCCTCCGGAATGTGCAGCAGGCCGAGGTCGCGGGCGATGCCCATGTTGCGGACCATCGACCGGCCGATCAGCGCCACCTTGCGGTCGAACTCGTAGGCGGCGTCCATCACCTGCTGCACCCGGTGCACGTGCGAGGCGAAGCTGGCCACGATGACCCGGCCCTTGGCCTTGCCGAAGATCGCGCTGATCACCGGGCCGATCTCGCGTTCCGGGGTGACGAAGCCGGGGATCTCGGCGTTGGTCGAGTCGGACAGCAGCAGGTCGACGCCCTCGAACGCCGAGCCGGGCGAAGCCGGCCAGGTCGGTGATCCGGCCGTCCAGCGGCACCTGGTCCATCTTGAAGTCGCCGGTGTGCAGGACCAGGCCGGCCCCGGTCCGTACGGCCACCGCCAGCGCGTCCGGGATGGAGTGGTTGACCGCGAAGAACTCGCACTCGAACGGGCCGAGCCGCTCGCGCTGGCCTTCCTTGACCGTCAGCGTGTACGGGTCGAGGCGGCGCTCGGCCAGCTTGGCCTCGACCAGGGCCAGCGTGAACTCCGAGCCGACGAGCGGGATGTCGGCCTTGTGGGCCAGCAGGTACGGCACCGCGCCGATGTGGTCCTCGTGGCCGTGCGTGAGCACGATGGCCTGGATGTCGTCCAGGCGGTCCAGGATGGGCGTGAAGTCGGGCAGGATCAGGTCGACGCCGGGCTGTTCCACGTCCGGGAACAGCACGCCGCAGTCGATCACCAGCAGTTTGCCCTCGAACTCGAGGACGGTCATGTTGCGGCCGATCGCCCCGAGGCCACCCAGCGGGATGACGCGCAGGGCGCCCTCGGGCAGGGGCGGCGGCGGCTCCAGCTCCATGTGAGCTTGACTCATGTATGTACAGCCTCAGTTAGGTCAGAGGGTCAGACCGGCGGCGGCCAAGTCGGCGCGCAGCTGGTCGAATTCCTCGGCGGTGGCGTCCACCAGCGGAGATCGCACCGGACCGGCGGGCCGGCCCTGGGCCCGTAGCCCCGCCTTCACCAGAATTGTGCCCTGGGTCCGGAAGATGCCGGTGAAGATCGGCAACAACCGCCGGTGCAGCGCGAGCGCTCCGGCGACGTCCCCGCGTTCGTACGCCTCGATCATGTCCTTGGCCAGCGACCCGCCGAAGTGGGTCGAGGTGCCGACCACGCCGGCGCCGCCGATGGACAACCACGGCAGCGTGGCCGCGTCCTCGCCGGAGTAGACGGCCAGGCCGGTCTTGCTCAGCACCTCGGAGGTGCCGGCGAGATCGCCCTTGGCGTCCTTCACCGCGACGATGTTCGGGTGCTCGGCCAGCCTGAGCAGGGTGGCCGTGGCGATGGGGATCCCCGCGCGATGCGGGATGTCGTACAGCATCACCGGCAGGCCGGTGGCGTCCGCGACCGCGGTGAAGTGCTTGACCAGGCCGCTCTGGGGTGGCTTGTTGTAGTACGGCGTGACCGCGAGCAGCCCGTGGGCGCCCGCCTTCTCCGCCGCCCGCGCCAGCTCCACGGTGTGCGCGGTGGCGTTGGTGCCCACCCCGGCGACGACCTTGGCCCGATCGCCGACCGCCTCGACGACCGCGCGGAGCAGCGTCTCCTTCTCCGCGTCGGTGGTGGTCGGGGACTCGCCGCCGGTGCCGCTGATCACCAGCGCGTCGTTGCGCTGCTCGTCGATCAGGTACGCCGCCAGTCTCTGCGCGCCCTCGACGTCGAGCGAGCCGTCCGGGGCGAACGGGGTCACCATCGCGGTCAGCAGCCGTCCGAAGGGGCGCGGGTCGTGCGTCATACCCCACAACCTATCGGACGCCCGCTGAGGTTTTCTCAGCGGCGGATGTGCTCGACGACCCGGTAGCGTGGACCACTGTCGGTGATCTGCCAGTCGCCGGGCCGGGCGGTCCACTCGTCGCCGAGCATCGGGGCGAAGGTGTCGCCGGGCACGGAGAGATCGATCTCGGTCCGTACGATCAGCTCCGCCCACGGCAGGAACGCCTGATACACCCCGGCCCCGCCGATCACCCAGACGTCCCCGCCGGCGGCCAGCACCTCCTCGACCGAGCCGGCGGTCTCCGCCCCCGGCGCCGACCACTCCTTGTCCCGGGTCAGCACGACGTTGCGCCGGCCGGGCAGCGGCCGGAACCGCGGCGGCAGCGAATCCCAGGTGCCGCGGCCCATCACCACGGTCGACCCGGTGGTACGGCGCCTGAACTCGGCCTGCTCCCCCGGGATCCGCCACGGAATGCCACCGGCCGCGCCGATCACCCGGTCCTTCGCCTCGGCCCAGATCATCCGGACCGTCATGCCGGGCCGATCGTCGGTTCGCCCGCGGGCATCGGCTCGCCCGCCGCCGGCCGGTCGCGCTCGGTCATACCGCGACGGGCGCCTTCAGGGCGGGGTGGTGCTGGTAGTCGACCAGCGAGAAGTGGTCGTAGGTGTAGTCGAACAGCGACGGCGCCGGCGCCACCTCGAGCCGCGGGAACGGGTAGGCGTCCCGGGTCAGCTGCTCGCGCACCTGGTCGATGTGGTTCGAGTAGATGTGGCAGTCGCCGCCGACCCAGACGAAGTCGCCCGCGACCAGTCCGGCCTGGTCGGCCACCATCCGGGTGAGCAGCGCGTAGCTGGCGATGTTGAACGGCACACCGAGGAACATGTCGGCGCTGCGCTGGTACATCTGGCAGGACAGCCGCCCGTCGGCCACGTAGAACTGGAACATCGCGTGGCAGGGCTCGAGCGCCATGGCCGGCAGGTCGGCCACGTTCCAGGCCGACACCACCATGCGGCGCGAGTCGGGGTTGGTGCGCAGCGTCTCGAGCAGCGTCGTCATCTGGTCGATGTGCCGCCCGTCCGGAGCCGGCCAGTTGCGCCACTGGTAGCCGTAGACCGGGCCCAGATCGCCGTTCGGGTCGGCCCACTCGTCCCAGATCGTGACGCCGTGCTCCCGCAGGTACGCCGTGTTGGTGTCCCCCCGCAGGAACCACAGCAGCTCGACGGCGACCGACTTGAAGTGCACCCGCTTGGTGGTGACCAGCGGGAAACCGGCCGACAGGTCGTAGCGCAGCCGCTCACCGAACAGGCTGACCGTGCCGGTGCCGGTGCGGTCCCCCTTGGGCACTCCGGTCTCCAGGACCTTGCGGAGCAGATTCTCGTATTGGGTGTCCATGTTCAGGCCCTCCTCACACGTACAACGACGTGAACGGCGACCAGGGCAGGTTACGCGCGACACTCCAGACGCCCCACACGGCCAGGAAGAGACCGATGGCGCGCGGACTGAGCTGGAGCTGCGGCAGGTTCCACCCGAAGAGGCGCTTGCCGGCCCAGGCCACGTACATCCAGAGCAGGAACGGGACGGCGAAGACGAAGACCGCATGATGGCGGGCGGCGGCGCCGAGGTTGCCGTGCAGCAGGTACCAGGCGGCGCGGGTGCCGCCGCACCCCGGGCAGTCGAACCCGGTGGTGTACTTCAGCAGGCAGGTCGGCGATTCGCCGGCGGCGGCGTCGGTCGGATGGGTGGCCACGGTGTACGCGGCGGCGCCGGCGATGCAGGTCAGGACGGCGAGCGGCGCCAGCCACATCGGCGACTTCGCGTTCAGCCGCAGGAACATCCGGGTGATCCGGTCCGGCCGATACTCCGGGTACTCCGGGTACTGCTGATCCGGCCAGGGCGGAGACGGCGTCGGGTCAGTCGCGCTGGACATGGTCACGACGCTACACCGGGCGTGAAAGCCGCCAGTTCCGCCGACAGCGGCCCCGCCAGGTCTCCGCGGACGGGCAGTGACACGGTTTCCAGGCGCAGCCACGCGGCCAGCCGGTGCAGCTCGGCCGCCAGCGCCGTCGCCGTCTCGTCCCGGTCGTGGCCGGGCTCCAGCCAGGCGGCTGGGATCTGCAGCTCACCGATCTTGCGGTCGGCTTTCAGGTCGACCCGGGCGGCCAGCGAGTCGCCCTGCAGGAACGGCAGCACGTAGTACCCGTAGAGCCGCTGCGCCGCCGGCACGTAGATCTCGATCCGGTAATTCATGCCGAACAGCCGCTCGGTCCGCGACCGCTCCCACACCAGCGGGTCGAACGGGCTGACCAGGGTCGACGCCCGGACCCAGCGCGGCATCCGGGCCTCGTGGTGCAGGTAGGCCACCGGTTTCCAGCCGCGCACGGTCACCGGGATCAGCACCTTGTCCTCGATCAGCTCGGCCAGCGCCCGCTTGAACCCGGCCACCGGCAGCCGGAAATAGTCCCGCAGCTCGGCCTCGGCGGCCACGCCCAGCGCCCGCGCCGACATCTCCACCAGGGCCCGGAAGGCGTCCTCGGGGGCCGGCGTCGGCGCGTTCAGCACCGCCGCCGGCAGCACCCGCTCGGGCAGGTCGTACCGCCGGGCGAACGAGGTGGTCCGCTCGGCCGCAGTGACTTGGCCGGTGAAGAACAGCCACTCCAGGGCCTGCTTGACCGCCGACCAGTTCCAGCCCCAGTTGTCCGTGGGCCGGGGCGCGTCGTGCTCGATCTCGGCCGCGGTCAGCGGTCCCCGGTCAGCGCACCTCGGCCAGCACCCGGGCGACCAGCTCCGGCTGCTGGTCGATGATCCGGATCATGCCGCCCCAGGCGTACTCCCGGGCGCGCTCCATCCGCCACCGGAACAGCGGCTGCAGGTCGACGGTGATCAGCGAGGCCTCGTGGCCCCAGAACTCGAACAGCTCGCGGGGCCTGCGATACGCCGCCCGCTCGAGCAGGCCCGGATCGTACGGCCCGAGGCGGCTGTAGAGCGGCATGAAGTGCGCGCGCTGGAGCACATTGACCGAGTCCATCTGGATCAGGTGCAGCCGGCGCAGCACCCGGCGGACCAGGCGCATGTCGGTGGCGCCGCCCGGTCTGGGATCGGCGAAGCCCTGGGCGGCCAGCGTGATGCGGCGCGCCTGGGCGACGGTGAGTGTCTCGGGTACGGCCATCGACGAACACGGTAGCGGCGGGGTGTGACAAAGTTCGGCCGTGGTCGTGATCCGGGACATCACCGAGGCCGACATCGACGCCGTGGCCGCGGTGCACGCGCGCACCTGGCAGCGGGCGTACGCCGGGATCGTGCCTGCGCCCGTGCTCGACGCGCTCGATCCGGCCCGGCTGGCCGCACGCCGCCGCCGCACCCCGATGCGGCCGGACCAGCGGACCGTGGTGGCCGACGCGGCGGGCACGATCGCCGGGTTCGCGTCGTTCGGGCCGTCCCGGGTCCCGGACCACGTGAACCAGTTCGACCGGTCGGCGGCCGAGCTGTACGCGATCTACGTCGACCCCGCGTACTGGGGCGCCGGGATCGGGCGGCAGCTGATGGACACGGTGGTCGAGGCCGTCACCGGCACGTACCCGGAGCTCCGGTTGTGGGTGCTGGAGAAGAACGATCGGGCGCGGCGGTTCTACGAGCGGGCCGGGATGGCGCCGGACGGCACGGGCGGCGTCTACACGCCCCGCGGCAGCACGGCCGAGCTGCCGGAGATCCGGTACGCCCGCCGCCTGTAGTGTCGGCGGCATGGCACTCGGTTTCGTCCGTCCCGCGCGTCCCGAGGACGCCGGCGAGATCGCCCGGATCCAGCTGTCCACGTGGCGGACGGCGTACCGGCGCTTCTTTCCGCCGCACGTGCTCGCCAACCTCGACGCCGACTACCTGGCCCGGGGCTGGACCGACGCGATCACCGCGCCGCCGTCGGACAAGCACCGGGTGCTGATCGCGGTCGAGCAGGCCGAGTCGTCGTCGCCGGTGGTCGGCTTCGCCGCCGCCGGGCCGGCCGACGAGCACGCCCAGGCACCGGACGAGCCCCCGCTCGGTGCCGACGTCGCCGCGGTCACCGACCTGCTGGTCGAGCCGCGATGGGGCCGGCGCGGGCACGGCAGCCGGCTGCTCGCGGCCACGGTCGACCTGTGGCGGGAGGACGGCTTCAAGACGGCGGTGGCCTGGGCGTACGACGGCGACAAGGTGATGCAGAAGTTCCTGGCCGCCGGCGGCTGGGAGCCGGACGGCGCCGGGCGCGCCCTGGACGTGGACGACATGCTGGTCCCCCAGCTCCGCTTCCACGTCCGGCTGACCGACTAACCCGCTTCGGCCACGGCGGCCTCGTACGCGGCCCGCAGCTCGGCGAAGACCGACGGCGTCCCGGGTGCCCGCCGCACGCCCAGGTGCTGCTCGCGCAACTCGTCCATGAACCGGTCCCACAACTCGGGGCCGCCCTGCTCCAGCAGCTCGGCCCGGACGGACAGCTCGTGGCTGGCGGGCATGTGCCGCCGTCCCCACGAGCCCAGCGCCGCCATCACCGGCACCAGTTGCACGCCGGCCTCGGTCAGGCTGTAGCGGATCTTCTGCTTGTGGGTCGCGTCGTCCGAGCGCCACAGCAGCCCGTGGGCGACCAGCCGGTGCAGCCGGTCGGCCAGGATGTTGGACGCGATGCCCTCGTCGGAGAGGGTCAGCAGTTCCCGGAAGTAGTGCCGGTCACCGAACATCACGTCGCGCAGCACGACCAGCGACCACCGGTCACCCAGCACCTCGACCGCCAGGTTGATCGGGCACCCCGAGCGGTGCACCGAATCTCGAACGTCAGTCATCACCTCCGATGGTAGTTCGCAACCAGTCGTGTTAGCGTCTCCGAACCACTTTCATCCTGCAATCGGTTCTGGAGTTCAGGTGAAGCTTCTTCTCACGTCCGGAGGCGTCCGGAACCCGAGCATCCACGACGCGATGGTCGACCTGCTGGGCAAGCCGGTCGCCGAGTGTGAGGCCCTGTGCATTCCCACGGCGGGGTACGGGTCCCCCTACACCACGCCGAACCGCGCCTGGCGATTCATCAGCGGGCAGGAGTCCGAGTGCCCGATGACGGAACTGGGCTGGAAGTCGGTGGGTGTCCTGGAACTGACCGCGCTGCCGAGCATGGACCCCCAGCGGTGGGTGTCCTGGGTGCGCGAGGCGGACGTCCTGCTGGTCAACGGCGGCGACGCGCTGTACCTGAGCCACTGGATGAAGGCGTCGGGACTGGCCGATCTTCTGCCGTCCCTGCCCGACACGGTCTGGGTGGGGCTGAGCGCCGGGAGCATGGTGATGACGCCCCGCATCGGCGAGGACTTCGTCGGCTGGCGCCCGCCGACCGGCGGCGACGAGACGCTGGGGCTGGTCGACTTCTCGATCTTCCCGCACGTGGATCACCCGGTGCTGACCGAGAACACGATGGCCGCGGCCGAGAAGTGGGCGGCCGAGATCAACGGGCCGGCGTACGCGATCGATGACGACACCGCCATCACGGTGGTCGACGGCACCGTCGACGTCGTCTCCGAAGGGCACTGGCGGCGTTTCTAAAGCAGCGAGTCGATTCCCACGGTCAGGCCCGGGCGGGACGGGACCGCCCGTACGGCCAGGAGCACGCCCGGCATGAAGGACACCCGGTCCAGCGAGTCGTGGCGGATGGTCAGCGTCTCCCCGGCCGTGCCGAACAGGACCTCCTGGTGGGCGACCAGGCCGGACAGGCGGACGGCGTGGACCGGCACCCCCTCGACCGACGCGCCCCGGGCACCGTCGAACTCGTCCTTGGTCGCGTCCGGCATCTCGCCCCGACCCGCCTCGGCCCGCGCCGCCGCGATCAGCCGGGCGGTGTGCCCGGCCGTGCCGCTGGGCGCGTCCAGCTTGCGCGGGTGGTGCAGCTCGATGATCTCGGCCGACTCGAACCACCGGGCGGCCCGTTCGGCGAACTGCATCATCAGCACCGCGCCGATGCCGAAGTTCGGGGCGATGATCGAGCCGACGCCCGGCCGCTCGGCGAGCCGGCGCCGGACGGTCTCGAGCCGGTCCGGCGTGAAGCCGGTCGTGCCCACCACGGTGTGGATGCCCGAGCCGATGGCCCACTCGAGGTTGTCCATGACCACGTCGGGCGTGGTGAAGTCGACGAACACGCTCGCGCCGGCGGCGTCTCGCGCGTCGCCCTGGTCCAGGGCCGCCACCAGTTCGAGGCCGTCGGCGGCCTCGACGGCCCGGCACACCTCGGCTCCCATGCGGCCGCGGGCGCCCAGGACGCCGACGCGGATCGGTTCGCGCTCAGTCACCGGGTGAACTTAACGCACGGTCTCTGCGCGCCCGCCACCACCGCTCGAACCAGCCGACCGCGGCGAAGGTGGCGCCGACGTAGAGCCAGCCGATCAGGACGTCGATCACCCAGTGCTCGCCCGAGTAGACCAGCGTGAAGGTCATCGCCAGCGGATAGGCCAGCAGCAGCGGCCACCAGCGGCGGCGTACGGCCGGGAGGAAGAAGGCGACGGCCATCATCGCGTACGCGGTGTGCAGGGACGGCATGGCGGCGACCAGATTGGACTGCTCGACCTGCAACGCGTTGAGCGTGTTGCCCGCGCTGTGCAGGCCGATCGCGTCCCAGCCGCTGGTGGAGACCCGGGCGACCGGGTACGCCAGGTACCCGTGCTGCGCCGCCCACCACGGCGGCGCCGCCGGGAACACCAAGTACGTGATCAGCGCGGCCACGCTGAGCGTGAACCAGCGGCGCATGTACCGCGCCCACTGGTCCCGCGAGCGCAGCCACAGGATCACGGCCACGGTCGGCACGGTGAGGAAGTGCGAGACGTAGACCAGCGACACCACGGCCGCCCACCACGGGACGGGCCCCGGGTGGTAGAGGTGCTGCTGCAGCCAGACCGTGGGCACGTAGCCGCCGAACATCGCCTCGTCGGCGTGGATCATCGGCCACACGTGCGGGGCGAAGAGCTTGTCGGCGTACCCGCGGGAGACGTTGTAGAGCACCAGGAGCAGCGAGATCGGTAGCCAGTCGCGCAGGAACAGCAGGTGCTGCCGCACCGGCTGGTCGCTGCGCCAGGCGACGGTGGCCAGGAAGAGCCAGCCGAACGCGATCAGCGGATCGCTGGTCGGCACGCCCAGGAAGTACGTGCCGACGGCGAACAGGACGGTCCAGACCAGCATCCCGACCACCCGCCGACGGCGACGGTCGACGGGCGGTTTCTCAGGCGCCGGGGGGCTCTGCAGGGCCGTCACGACGTGATGAACGCCGATTCGTCGAACGGGCCGAGCACGGCCAGCGTCATGTCCTTGGACAGCAGTTCGGCCGCGACCGCGTTCACCTCGTCCGCGGTCACCGCGTCGACCTGGGCCAGCAGTTCGTCCACCGACAACATGTCGCCGTAGAGCAGCTCCGACTTGGCCAGCCGGCTCATCCGGGAGCCGGTGTCCTCCAGGCCGAGCACGAACGAGCCCTTGACCATGCCCTTGCCCCGGGCCACTTCCTCGGCGGTCAGGCCGTCGGCGGCCACGTGCGCCAACTCGGCCCGGGTCAGGTCGAGCACTTCCTCGACCTTGCCCGGTGCACAGCCGGCGTAGACCCCGAACAAACCGGCCTCGGCGTACTGGCTGTTGTACGAGTAGACCGAGTACGCCAGCCCGCGTCGCTCCCGGATCTCCTGGAACAGCCGGCTCGACATGCCACCGCCGAGGATGTTGTTGAGCACGCCGAGCGCGAACCGCCGCTCGTCGTGCCGGCCGATCCCGGCCGCGCCGAGCACGATGTGCGCCTGCTCGGTGTCCCGGTTGCGGACGACGGTGTGGGCGGCGAGGGTACGGACCCGCTTGCCCGCCGGACGGACCGGGTCGGGTGCGGCCGGCGCGGTGTCCAGCGGCGTGCCGGCCAGCGCCTTGCGGACCAGCCGGACCACGGCCGCGTGGTCGAGGTTGCCGGCCGCGGCGATGACGATCCGCGGTGGCGTGTAACGGCGCCGGTAGAAGCCGTTGATCTGGGCCCGGGTCATCGGGGCGATGGTCGCCTCGGTGCCGGAGATCAGCCGGCCCAGCGGGTGGTCGCCGAAGACGGCCTCGGTGAAGACGTCGTGCACCTCGTCGCCGGGCTCGTCGTCGTGCATGGCGATCTCCTCCAGGATCACGCCACGCTCGGTCTCCACATCGGCCGGGTCAAGAATCGAGTCGGCCACCGCGTCGACCAGGACGTCCACCGCCAGCGGCAGGTCCTCGTCGAGCACCCGCGCGTAGTAGCACGTGTACTCCTTGGTGGTGAACGCGTTGGTCTCGCCGCCGACCGCCTCGATCTGCGCCGAGATCTCCAGCGCGGTCCGCCGGTGGGTGCCCTTGAAAAGCAGATGCTCAAGGAAGTGGGACGCGCCGGACATGGTCGTCGTCTCGTCGCGCGAGCCGATGTTCACCCAGACGCCGATCGACGCACTGCGCGTGGTCGGGATGGTCTCGGTGACGATGCGCAGACCGCTGGGCAGGGTGGACCGGCGGATGCCGTCCTGCAGGGTCTTGGTGGAAACGCGGGCCGGCCTGCCGGCCGGCCCGCGGGATGTTCCTGGCATGTCAGCTGTCGCGCCGGTCTCCGCCGCCACCGCCGGACCGACGGCGCCGGCGCGGCTCGCCGCCACCGTCACCACGCGGTCCCCGGTCCTCACGCGGCGGCCGGCCCTCGGACGACGAGGACTCGGCGTCCGGAGCGCTCGCGGCCGCGGCGGCCGGAGCCTCCTCGCCCTCCGGGCGGACCTTGTCGAGGTAGATCTTGCCGCGGCCGTCGATGTCCGCGATGGACACCTCGACCCGGTCGCCGACGTTGAGGAAGTCCTCGACCTTGTCGACCCGCTTGCCGTCGCCCACCTTGGAGATGTGCAGCAGACCGTCGCGGCCCGGCAGCAGCGAGATGAACGCGCCGAACGCGGCCGTCTTCACCACCGTGCCCAGGAACTTGTCGCCGATCTTGGGCAGTGTCGGGTTGGCGATGGCGTTGATCCGCTCGACCGCGGCGTCGGCCGAGGGGCCGTTCGTCGCGCCGACGTAGATGGTGCCGTCGTCCTCGATGGAGATGTCGGCGCCGGTCTCATCCTGGATGGCGTTGATGGTCTGGCCCTTGGGACCGATCACCATGCCGATCTTGTCGACCGGGATCTTGACCGAGGTCACCCGCGGGGCGTACTCGCTCATCTCGGCCGGCGAGTTGATCGCCTGCTCCATCACGCCCAGGATGGTGATCCGGGCGTCGTGGGCCTGCTGCAGGGCGGCCGCCAGCACGTCGGACGGGATGCCGTCGAGCTTGGTGTCCAGCTGCAGCGCGGTGACGAACTCGGATGTGCCGGCGACCTTGAAGTCCATGTCGCCGAACGCGTCCTCGGCGCCCAGGATGTCGGTGATCGCGACGTACTGCGTCTTGCCGTCGACCTCGTCGGAGATCAGGCCCATCGCGATGCCGGCCACCGGCGCCTTCAGCGGCACACCGGCGGAGAGCAGCGACAGCGTCGAGGCGCAGACCGAGCCCATCGACGTCGAGCCGTTGGAGCCCAGCGCCTCGGAGACCTGACGGATCGCGTACGGGAACTCCTCGCGCGACGGAAGCACCGGCACGAGCGCGCGCTCGGCCAGCGCACCGTGGCCGATCTCGCGCCGCTTCGGCGAGCCGACCCGGCCGGTCTCACCGGTGGAGTACGGCGGGAAGTTGTAGTTGTGCATGTAGCGCTTGGACTTTTCGGGGGCGAGGGTGTCCAGCGTCTGCTCGAGCCGCAGCATGTTCAGCGTGCTGACGCCGAGGATCTGGGTCTCGCCGCGCTCGAACAACGCCGAGCCGTGCACCCGCGGCAGGACGCCGACCTGAGCGGTCAGCGGCCGGATGTCGCGGGGGCCGCGACCGTCCATCCGGATCTGGTCGCGCAGCACGCGGCTGCGGACCTCGGACTTGGTCACCGACCGGAAGGCGGCACTGATCTCTTTCTCGCGGCCCTCGAACCGCTCGCCCAGAGCCTCGACCGTCTTGGCCTTGACCAGGTCGAGCGCCTCCTCGCGATCGGCCTTGCCGGCGATCTTGAGGGCCTCGGCGAGCTCGCCGCGGGCGGCGTCGCTGACGGCGGTGTAGACGTCGTCCTGGTAGTCCAGGAAGACCGGGAAGTCGGCGACCGGCTTGGCGGCGACGTCGGCCAGCTCGCTCTGCGCGCGGCAGAGCTCGCGGATGGCCGGCTTGGCCGCCTCGAGCCCGCTGGCCACGACCTCCTCGGTCGGCGCGGTGGCGCCGGCCGCGATCAGCTTGATCGCGTGCGGGGTGGCCTCGGCCTCGACCATCATGATGGCCACATCGCCGTCGGGCAGCGTGCGCCCGGCCACGACCATGTCGAAGGTGGCCCGCTCGAGTTCCTCGAGCGTCGGGAAGGCGACCCACTGGCCGTCGACGTGCGCGACGCGGGTCGAGCCGACCGGGCCGCTGAACGGCAGACCGGAGAGCTTGGTCGACATCGAGGCGGCGTTCATGGCCACGACGTCGTACGGGTGCTGCGGGTCGAGCGCCAGGATCGTCTCGACGACCTGGACCTCGTTGCGCAGGCCCTTGGTGAACGACGGGCGCAGCGGCCGGTCGATCAGGCGGCAAGTGAGGATGGCGTCCTCGCTCGGGCGGCCCTCGCGGCGGAAGAACGAGCCGGGGATGCGGCCGGCGGCGTACATCCGCTCCTCGACGTCGACGGTCAGCGGGAAGAAGTCGAAGTGGTCCTTCGGCTGCTTGCCGGCGGTCGTCGCGGAAAGGACGGTGGTGTCGCCGAGCTGGACGATCACCGAACCGGCGGCCTGCTTGGCCAGCCGTCCGGTCGAGAACGTGAGCTCGCGGGTGCCGAACGCACCGTTGTCGATGACGGCGGTGCGAAACTCGGTGCCGAGAGCGGTGTTCTGCTCTGTCATGTGGTGCGGTACTCCTTCGTCGAGGACCCGGCGGTCTGGAGCGCGGTTCAGGTGAGCCGGTCTTCGATCGAAGTGCCCGAGATGTGTGGAGCTCGGGTACCACTACCGAGGACCGGTGCTGACGGCGTGAGCCGCGCGGGTCCGTGGGTTGCAGCAGGAGGGAGCGGCCACCTGGCCGCTCCCTCGTCAGGTCATCGGCGCAGGCCGAGCCGCTCGATCAGCGACCGGTAACGCGCGATGTCCTTCTTCTGTACGTAGTTGAGCAGTCGCCGGCGACGACCGACCAGCAGCAACAGACCACGACGGCTGTGGTGGTCGTGCTTGTGCACCTTGAGGTGCTCGGTGAGGTCGGCGATCCGCTTGGTGAGCATCGCGACCTGCACCTCGGGCGAACCGGTGTCGCCCTCGATGGTCGCGTACTCGGTCATGATCTTGGTCTTGGTGTCCTGGTCGAGCGCCATGTTCTCCGTGATTCTGGGTTGCCGTGGAAAGCCGATTCCTCGCGCCCCGCGGCGTCGGGCAGGCAGGCGAGATCGGTGCCGGGTCACTCCGGCTTCACCTCAACCTTACCAGCCGACATCCGGCCGCCCGGCCTCCACCCGTGACCGGGCCGGAGGCTGATCATTCGAGCAATGCGCGGGTCTGCTCCACGTCCTCGCGGATCTGGGCCACCAGCGGCTCGATGCCCTGATAGACGCGCTGTTCCCGCAGGTGGGCGGCGAAGTCCAGGCTGACCCGTTCGCCGTACAGGTCGCCCGCGAAGTCGAGGACGTACGCCTCGACCCGGCGCTCGCGGCCGGAGAAGGTCGGGTTGGTGCCGATCGAGACGCTGGCCGGCAACCGGGCCGCATGGTCGCCCCCGCGGATCATCCAGGCCGCGTACACGCCGTCGGCCGGGACCGCGGCGTACCGGTGGGTCATCAGGTTGGCGGTCGGGAAACCGATCTCCCGGCCGCGCCGGTCACCCCGGACGACCACGCCGCCCAGCCGGTGCGGCCGGCCGAGCGCGGCCGCCGCGGCCCGGACGTCCCCGGCGTCGACACAACTGCGGATGTACGTCGAGGAGAAGACCAGCCCGTTCGACGAGACCAGCGGCGCCTCCTCGACGGTGAAGCCGAACGTGCGCCCGAGCGACTCGAGCATCGAGCAGTCCCCGGCCGCCTTGTACCCGAACCGGAAGTTGTCCCCCACCACCACGACCGCCGCGTGCAGCGCCTCGACCAGCACGTCGTGCACGAATGCCTCGGGACTGAGCCGGGAGAACGCCGGCGTGAAGGGCACCACGCACAGCGCGTCCACGCCCAGTTGCTCGATGAGTTCCGCCTTGCGGACCGCCTCGGTCAGCACCGCCGGATGCGACCCGGGCCGGACCACCTCAGCCGGATGCGGGTCGAAGGTCATCACCACCGACTGCAGGCCGACGTCCCGGGCGCGCTTCACCGCGTGGCCGATGATCGCCTGGTGACCCCGGTGGACGCCGTCGAACACCCCGATCGTGACGACCGATCGGCCCCAGCCTCCGGGAACTGCCTCGTATCCGCGCCACCGCTGCATGCCGCCTCCCATGAGCCCAGCGTATCGGCCCAGGATTCAGCGTCCGAAAGGCTACCATAGATCCCGATATGACCAATGACTGGAGTCCGTTCATCCTGCTCGTGGCGGAGGGCACGTTCGCCGTCCTCTTCGTGCGGGCGCTGGCCGGCTACCTCCATCGACGGGACCCGCTGCAACGGGACGTCACACTGATGTTCGCGCCCAGCATGCTGGTGTTCTGCCTGGACGTGGCCCGCCGGTCGTACGGCGAGCCGCTGCCCTATTCGCTCTCGGCGGCGACCCTCGAGGTGCTCCTGCTCCAGCCGTACCTGACGGTCCGGCTGGCCGCCCGGCTGCGCGCGGTGCCGCGGTGGCTCGAGGTCGGCGTGCTGGCCCTGTTCGTCGGCACCGGGATGCCGTTGATCTTCATCACGCCGACGAATCACTCGGTCCTGCTCTGGTCGGCGTTGTCCGGCTTCCTCCTGGGCGAGATCACCGGCGCGGGACTGCTGTTCGGCAAGGCGCGGACCCGGACCGGGGCGAACCGCGCCCGCCTGATGACCGCGGCCGGATCCACGCTCGCCTTCGGCCTGATGATCCTGCTGCTCGGGCTGGGCACGTTGCCCGGCGCGCCGGCCGTCCTCGAGGCCGGCACCCAGGTGGTCGCCCTGCTGAGTGGCATCGGATACCTGGTCGCGTTCGTACCGCCGGGCTGGCTGAGCCGGATGTTCTCGGCCAGCGCGGCCCAGTCGGTCACCGAGAAGCTGCTCCGGGCGCCGGTCGAGTCGCCGGAACAGGTCTGGCAGACGTACGCCGAGATCATGCGCGCGCAGACCGGCGCGGACGCGGTGGCGGTGCTGATGCCGCGACCGGACGGGCTGCTGGCCCCGACCGCGTACGCCGGGCCGCCGATCGAGACCCCGCCCGAGCTGACCGCGGCCGAAGTGACCGCGCTGATCCGCGCCGGTCAGCCGGCCCGCCTCCGCGACGGCGGCCGGGTGCTGGTGGAGCACTACGGCGACGATCTCCGTGACGATTTCGTCAGCGTGCTGTCCATGCCGGTCCCACCGGACACCGAGGGCGCGGTGCTGCTCTTCCACCAGCACCGCACGCTGTTCCGCGACGACGACCTGCGGCTGCTGGCCGCCCTCGGCGGGCAGGCGTCGATCCTGGCCGACCGGCAGGCGGTGACCGCGGCGCAGCGGCGGCTGGCCGACGAGCTGACCGCGTCGGTCGAGGCGCTGACCGCCGCCAGCCAGGCCAAGAGCTCGTTCCTGGCCAACATGAGCCACGAGCTGCGGACGCCGCTGAACGCGATCATCGGCTTCAGCGACCTGATGCGGGTCGAGGAGCCCGAGGGCGATCGCCGCAAGGTGCCGGCCGACTGGGTCGACCACATCCACACCAGCGGCCGCCACCTGCTCGGCCTGATCAACGACATCCTCGACCTGGCCAAGGTGGAGGCCGGGCGGCTCGATCTGCGGCTCGCCCCGCTGCGCGTCGACACCGCGCTCGAGGAACTGCTCACCGGCCTGTCACCGCTGCTGGCGACCAAGCGGCTGCAGGTTCGCCGGAACCTCACCGAGGCGCACGCGCTGGCCGACCGTGTCCGGTTCCGCCAGATCGTGGAGAACCTGCTGTCCAACGCGATCAAGTTCACGCCCGACGGCGGTGTGGTCACGGTGTCCGTGGCCGGCGGCGACGACCACGTGCTGGTCACCGTGGCCGACACCGGCGTAGGCATCGCGGCCGAGGACCACGGCCGCGTCTTCGAAGAGTTCCAGCAGGTCGGCGACCCCGATCTGAAGCGCGCCGGGACCGGCCTGGGGCTGGCGCTGACCCGGCGGCTGGTCGAGGCCCACGACGGCGAGATCACCCTGGTCTCAGCGCCGGGTCAGGGCAGTTCCTTCACCGTACGGCTCCCGGCCGCGCCGGTGATCCGCTCGGCCCCGGTCGCCGTTTCGGACGCCGCCGGCCACTCCGCCCGCGTCCTGTTGATCGAGGACGACCCGTCGGCCGCCGAGCTGCTGCGCACCCAGCTCTCCGGGGCCGGCTACCTGGTCGATGTGGCCGACACCGGCGAGACTGGCCTGGACGCGGCCGGCCGGTGCCTGCCGGACGCCATCGTGCTGGACGTCGGGCTGCCCGGCATCGACGGCTGGGAGGTGATCCGGCGGCTCAAGGCCAGCCCGCGCCTCTCCGGCATCCCGGTGTTCTTCGTGACCATCATCGACGAGCCGCACAACGGGCTTCAGCTCGGCGCCCGCGACTACTTCGTCAAGCCGGTCGAGCCGGCCGACCTGCTCGGCGCGCTGGCCCGGGCGGTGGCCTCCCGGGCGCATCCCCGGGTCCTGGTCGTCGACCACGACGACGAGGTGCGCCAGGCCATCGAGGACGGACTGCGGGCCGGCGGCGCCGACGTGGTGGCCTGCGCCGACGAGGGGGACGGGCTGGCGCTGAGCCGGTCCGGGACCTTCGACCTGATCGTGTGCGACATGCAGTCGCCCGAGGTGGACGGGTTCAGCCTGCTGGCCGCGATCGAGCAGGACCCGGCGACCAAGCACACGCCGGCGCTCGGGCTGAGCGCGACCGGCGGCGCCCGCGCCGCGGAGGACACGGCACCCCTGGTGGCCACCGCGATGGCCGGCGGAGTGGTCGCCGAGGCGATGGCCGGTGGAGCCGGCTGGGAGATGTTGGCGCCACTTCTCGGTGCGCGCCGGGCGGCACAGGAGGACGACAAGTGACCAAGATTCTGCTGGTCGAGGACGAGGCGCTGAACCGCACCCTGGTCAAGGCGGTGCTGTCGCGGGCCGAGATCCAGGCCGTCCGGGACGCGACGGTGGTGGACGCCGGCACCTTGGCCGCAGCCCGCGAACGCCTGAACGCCGGCGAGGTCGACCTGGTGCTGCTGGACATGAACCTGCCCGACGGCAACGGGCTGACGCTGGCGCGGGAGCTGGCTTCGGGCGGCCTGTCCGCCGGGCATCACCGGCCCGCGGTGGTCGCGGTGACCGCCAGTGTGCTGCCGGCCGACCGGGCGGCGGCGATCGAGGCCGGGTGCGACGGTTTCCTGGACAAGCCGTACGCCGCCGCCGATCTGGTCGCCGTCGTCGCCTCGTACCTGCCCTAAGCCGGCTTCAGCACGACCTCGGCCCGGGCCTGGCCGTCGCGTTCGCGGACGATGGCGAGCACGTCGCCGGCCGGATCGAAGACGGCGTACGGGCCGTCGATCCCGGCGGGTGGCAGCGGGCCGCCGTGGCCGAGGACCCGGGCCTCCTCGCCGGTGGCGATCCGTTCCGGGAAGGCACGGCGGGCGGCGTCGGCCATGGACAGTGCGACCACGTCCGGCGCCCGCTCCTCGAGCTCGGCCAGTGTGCTCGCCTCGGCCAGCGTGAACCCGCCGACGGCGGTGCGGCGCAGCGCGGTGAGATGGCCGCCGCAGCCCAGCGTCCGGCCGAGGTCGCGGGCGATGGCCCGGATGTACGTCCCGGACGAGCAGCTCACCTCGACGTCCACCTCGAGGTGCCCGCCGCGCCGGACGTCGGTGACGATCAGCGCGTAGACGGTCACCCGCCGGGCCGGCAACTCGACGGCCTCTCCGTCCCGGACCCGCTTGTAGGCCCGCTCCCCGTTGACCTTGATGGCACTGACCGCGCTCGGCACCTGGTCGATCTCGCCGGTCTGGGCGGCCAGGCCGGCCCGGATCGCCTCGTCGGTGATCCCGTCGACGGGGGCGGTGGCGGTGACGTCGCCCTCGGCGTCGTCGGTCACGGTGGTCTGACCCAGCCGGATCGTGGCCCGGTAGCTCTTGGTCGAGCCGATCACGTACGTGAGGAGCCGGGTGGCCCGGTTGACGCCGATGATGAGCACACCGGTGGCCATTGGGTCGAGCGTCCCGCCGTGGCCGACGCGCCGAGTCTTGGCCAGCCGCCGCACCCGCGCCACCACGTCGTGCGAGGTCATCCCGCCCGGCTTGTCCACCACGATCAGCCCATCCGAATTCACCCGCCCACCCTAAGCCCGGCCTCGAATGCCCCATTCGCCGGTTGCGGCGCGCGGCCCTGCGGCCGGCTTCGCCCGACCGGGTTCGCCCCATAGGGTGGCGGTGATGGACGTGTCCGCGCTCGCCGTGGTCCTTCGGGACGTCGCTGCGACGTACCCGATTCCGGTCCGGACGGAGCCGTCCGACTTCGACCAGCACACCGACTGCGTGTGGATCACCACCGACGGCACCTCGAAGGCCGGGATCTGGACGCGCTCCGAACTGTCTCCGGCCGACCGGCTCGCGGTGGTCGCCGGCGAGGTGGCCGACTGGCTGGTCGAGTGCCTGGCGGCCGCCGGTCTTCCGGCGACGTGGCCGGAGTGTCCACTGCATCCGGGTACCCATCCGCTGGACCCCCGAGCGGCCACCGCGGGTGCGGAATGGACCTGTCCGCGCACGGGCGCACCCGTCGCCGCGGTGGGCTCCCTGCGTTAGCGGACCGCGCCGAGGACGGCCCAGCCGCCCCGGCGCCAGCGCCACACCAGGGCGACCAGCCGGACGATCGTGAACAGGCCGAGGCCGGCCCAGACGCCACCCAGACCGAGATTCAGCGCGTACGCCAGCCAGATCGCCGGCAGGAATCCGAGCACGGCCGCGCCCAGCGTCACGTTGCGCAGGTAGCCGACGTCACCCGCGCCGATCAGCACGCCGTCCAGGGCGTACACGACACCGGCGAACGGCATCAGAGCCACGAACCACGGCCAGACCACCGCCGCCTGGGCGTGCACCGCCGCGTCGGGGGTGAACCAGCCCGGCACCACGCCCGCGCCGGCCGCCGCGAGCCCGGCGAAGGCGACGCCGGCGATGCCCCCGACCAGAATCACGCGGCCGGCCACGGCCCGGGCCCAACGGGCGTCGCCGGCACCCAGGGCGGCCCCGACCAGGGACTGGGCCGCGATGGCGACCGAGTCCAGGGCCAGCGCGCTGAAGAACCACAGCTGCAGCGCGATCTGGTGGGCGCCGATCGCGGCCACCCCGAACCGGGCCGCCACCGCCGTCGCCGACAGCCAGCACGCCTGAAAGGCGGCCCCGCGGATCAGCAGATCCCGGCCGAGCACCACCTGCCGGACGATGATCGACGGCTGCGGTCGCAGCTCGCGGGTCTCGCGAACCAGCGCGACCAGGAACAGGGCGCCGGACACGGTCTGGGCGCTGACGTTCGCGACCGCCGAACCGGTCAGCCCCCAGCCCAGCGGATAGACCAGCACCGGGCACAGGATCGCGGACAACACGTTGGCGCCGAGCACGAAGACCAGCGGACGGCGGGTGTCCTGCACGCCCCGCATCCAGCCGTTGCCGGCGGCGGCCAGCAGCAGACCGGGTGCGCCGCAGGCGGCGACGCGCAGCCAGCCGGCCGCGGCGTCCGCGGTCGACGGATTGTGGGCGAGGGCGGTGGCCAGCGGCCCGGCGGCGACCTGGGCCAGCAGGGCGAGCAGCACCCCGGCGCTCAGCGCGAGCCACGAGGCCTGCACCCCTTCGGACACCGCGGCGTCCCGGTCCCCGGCGCCGAAGCGGCGGGCGGCACGGCCCGTGGTCCCGTACGCCAGCAGCGTCCCGAACCAGACCGCGACCGACATGACGGTGCCGCCGACCGCGACGGCAGCGAGCGGAATGCGGCCCAGATGGCCGACAACGGCGGTGTCGACGAGCACGTAGAGCGGCTCGGCCGCGAGCACGACCAGCGCGGGGAGAGCCAGGCCGGCAATCCGGCGCATCGACCCGGCTTCGCCCGGCCCGGCGGGGGTCGGCCCGGCGGCGGTCGGCCCGGCGGCGCCGGCGTCAGCGGCGGCCGGGTCAGCGACGGTCGGATCAGCGACGGTCGGATCGGCGGCGGTCGACCTGACGGCAGCCGGCTCGGCTGGAGTCGGCTCGGCGGTCGGGGACGGGCCGTCGGGCGGTCTCATGGTTGTCCATGATGCCCGCCCGGGGGTAAGGGCTACAAGCGCATTACCGCGTACTTACTGGCGCGTGTCCATCGACGTCTGCAGCGCGCGGCGCATCTGCTCGCGGGCCTCGTCGGCGGGCTGGGGCTTCGGCTTGGCGGCCATGATCGCGGTCCTTCCACGGCGGGTTGCGGGCGCAGCAGCACCCGCAGATCGGTCGAGCAGGGCGTCACGATGGCCGGGGTCCGGGATCGCCGGACGCATGGCGCAGATGACGCGGCCCGAGTCGGTGGACCCGGGAGGCTCGAGGTCTCGCCGCGGACGGTGGTCACGACCGCGCAAAACCAAATCACCGTTAACCCAAACTATCGCTCATTCAGGTTCGGTGAGAGCCACTTCCCGCACAGCGGGACAACGACCCGTAGTCAGAGAAGGAAGCGGAGCAATTGCTCGCGGACGAGCAGGACCACCTCGCCCGGGGCGCCGTGCCCGGTGAAGCCCGCCGCCAGCCGGTGGCCGCCACCGCCCAGCGCCACCGCCACCGCGCTCACGTCGACCGCGCCCTTCGAGCGCAGCGACACCGCCCACTCCTGCGGTCCGGTCTGCTTGAGCAGCATGGCCACGTCGGCCTCGGCCACGGTGCGGACAGGATCGATCAGCGCGTCCATCACGTACGGCCGTTGCTGGTGTTTCCGCAGGTCTTCCTGCGTGGCGTAGGTCCAGACCAGGCCGTGCCCGTCGGCTGCCGTCGGGTCGAGCGCGGCCCGGGCCAGCACCTCCCCGAAGAGCTTCATCGCGCCGTACGGCCGGGTGTCGAAGATGCGGCGGGAGATCTCGCCGGGCCGGAGGCCGGTGGCGATCAGCCGCGCGGCCAACTCGTGCACCCGCGGGGTGGTCATGTCGAACCGGAAAGAGCCGGTGTCGGTGGCCAGCGCGACGTAAAGGCACTCGGCTGTCGCGGCGTCCAGCGGGACGTCCAGCCGGTCCAGCAGCTCCACACAGACGACGGAGGTCGCCGCCGCGTCCGCGTCCACCAGGTTGACGCCGCCGAACCGGGTGTTCGAGCCGTGGTGGTCCAGGACGATGGTGGCGCCGGCCGTCGAAAGGCGGTCGACGAGGTCACCCAGCCGTGACTCGGCCGCGACGTCGAAGACGATCATCAGATCGGGGTCGGACCACGCCTCGGACGGCGGGACCAGCAGGTCGAGCCCGGGGAGGCCGGCGAACGGTTCCGGCACCTCGAACGGCGCCGGGAAGGTGGCCTGCAGCTGAAGCCGGCCCAGCGTGCCCAGGCCCAGTGCGAAGCCGAGCATGCTGCCCAGCGCGTCGCCGTCCGGGTTGACGTGGCAGACCAGGAGCACCCGGCCGCCCGCCGGGACCGAGCGGATGGCCGCGACCGCAGCCGCGAACTCCGCCTCGGCCGGCGCGGCGAGCGACCGGGTCGCGACCTCGGTCACCCGCGTTCCTGCGACAGCTCTTCGTCCGGTTCCTCGGCCTTGTACGGGTCGGCGTCGCCGGCGTAGCGCTTGCCCGCCGCCAGCCGCTGCACCTCGGCGTCCCGGTGCCGGGCCTCGGCCAGCAGATCGTCGATCTCCTTGGCGTGGTCCAGCACGTTGTCCAGCACGAAGGCCAGGCTGGGCGAGTGCCGCAGACCGAGCGCGTGGCCGACGCGGGTGCGCAGCATGCCCTTGGCGCTCTCCAGCGCGGCCGCGGTGGCGGACTGCTCGGCGGTGTCGCCCAGAACGGTGTAATACACGGTGGCTTCCCGCAGGTCACCGGTGATCCGGGCGTCCGTGATCGTCACCATGCCGAGCCGGGGATCCTTGATCTCACGTACCAGCGACGCCACCAGTTCCCGCACGCGCTCCGCGTGCCGACGTGTCTTGGCCGGGTCCGACATCTCGTCCACCTCCGACAACGTGCCTACGGGGCCCACCTCTCCCCGCCCAACGGCTGAAGCCTACCCACGCGCCGCCGATGACGAACGTCCCGGCCGTCCCCGCCCGCTCAGCTCAGCGAGGAGCGCGTTGCCGCGCTGATGAGTTCGCGCGATCGAGCGACATCAGCTCAGTCGTCCTCGCCGTACAGGCGGCGCTTCACCGAGAGGAGGTCGATCTCGGGCCGGCCGGCCAGCTGGTTCTCGCAGGTGTCGATGACGCTGCGGGCCTGGGCCGGCTCGGCGGCGACCACGGCCACCCCGATCTGCGCCCGGCCGTGCAGGTCGTGGAAGCCGACCTCGGCCGCGCTGACCTCGTACTTCTTCAGCATGGCGAGAATCGGCCGGACGTAGGAACGCTTCTGCTTGAGCGAGCGTGAATCGCCCGGCAGGAGCAGGTCGAAGACAGCGGTCTCGGTGTACATCGGCGACGAGCGTACGCCCGGTCCGGCCGTCGGATCATCCGGTTTTCCGGGCGATCAGCACGTCGCGCTCGATGCCCTGGTCGACCCGGTGGGCGAAGTCGGCCTGCGGCACGATCTCCAGGCCGTTGGCCAGCAGGATGTCCTCGGCCAGCTCCCGCTTGGCGACCTTGAGGTTCCACGACAACCCCAGCGCGCCGCCCGTACGCAGCAGCGGCAGCCATCCCGGCAGCGCCCGTTCGAGCAGGTCGAGGGGACTGCGGGTGAGCCCGAGGTCGTCGTGGTGGCTGCCGTGCTGGACGCCGTACGGGAGGTCGGCCACCAGGACGTCGGCACAGTCGCGCCGGATCAGCCCCTCCAGCCGGGTGGTGTCGGCCTGCAGCACGGTGACCTTCCGCGTTCCCTGGATGGTCACGTCCAGCCGCCGGGCGGCGCGCCGGCCCTCCCGGCGGACCGGGACCATGTCGGCGGTGTGCTTCATCCGTTTGCGCCGCAGGTACGTCTTGAGGAACGCCTCGAGCGCCTCCACGTCCTTGGCGTCGATCTCGATCCCGATCGCGTCGTAGCCGTACATCAGCGCGGTGGTGAGCGTGGTTCCGCGGCCGCACAGCGGGTCGCACACCGTGATCGGCCCGTCCGGCATCTTCGGAGCCGAGGCCGAGGCGAGCACGGTCAGGTTGAGCAGCAGCCGGGTGAACTGCTCGTTGGTCTTCCCGGCGTACTTCGGGATGGTGATCAGGTCGCTGTCGAACGCGGCCGGCGGGGCGAGGGCGATCGGCCGCAGCAGCTCGTCGTCCACCCGCTCGAACAGCGCGTACGCCGCGGAAAGCGTCGAGACGTAGGCGATGTCGCGCGCCGTCAACGAGGCGTCGAAGACGAGATAGGGCACGCCGCCGAGCGTCGCCTCGCCGATGTCCGAGATGTCGTCCGAGAGGACTCCCGCATAGGCACTCAGCTCCGCTTGAGACATCTGCGCCGCCTGGTCGGCGTAGACGCGATTGGTCGAGGGCGCGAGTAACAGGGCGTATCGAGACATGGCCGCCATCCTCCCAGGCGCCCGTTGACCGCCGGCGCACAGAGCCCGGGTGGGCGTGCACCCACCGCACGCGGGAGGCCGGTCACGGCCTGACCCACGAGGGAGATCCGGCCCGCGGGCCAGGTTCGGGCCGTTGCGGTTGTGGAGTCGGGCGGCCCGTATCGACGAAAGGTCTGGAAACGAGAACGGCCCCGCACCGGAGTGCGGGGCCGTCAAAACTATCTATGCACGAGGCTTCTCGCGCATCTCGAAGGTCTCGATCACGTCGCCGATCTGCGGTGAGCCGAAGCCGGACAAGGTCAGACCACACTCGAAGCCCTCGCGGACCTCGGTGGCGTCGTCCTTGAACCGCCGCAGCGAGCTGATCGTGACGTTGTCCGCCACCACGGTGCCCTCGCGCAGGATGCGCGCCTTGGCGTTGCGGCGGAGCAGACCCGACCGGACCAGACATCCGGCGATGAGACCGATCTTGGACGAGCGGAAGACCTCGCGGATCTCCGCCGTGCCCAGCTCGACCTCTTCGAACTCCGGCTTGAGCAGGCCCTTGAGCGCCGCCTCGATCTCCTCGATGGCCTGGTAGATCACGCTGTAGTAGCGGATCTCCACGCCGGCGCGGTCGGCCAGTTCCTTGACCTTGTTCGAGGCCCGGACGTTGAAGCCGATGATCGTGGCGATCGCCTCCGAGGAAGCACTCGCCAGGTTGACGTCGCTCTCGGTGATCGCACCGACACCGCGGTGGATGACCTTGAGCTGGATCTCGTCCGGGATCTCGATCTTGAACAGCGCGTCCTCGAGGGCCTCGACCGAACCGGACGAGTCGCCCTTGATGACCAGGGTGAGCGAGGTCTTCTCGCCCTCCTTGAGCTGCTCCATGAGCGTCTCGAGAGTCGCCCGACCACGGCTGTTGGCGAAGCTCGCCGCGCGGCGGCGAGCCTGCCGCTGCTCGGCGATCTGCCGGACCGTACGGTCGTCCTCGGCCGCCAGGAACGTGTCACCCGCGCCCGGCACCGAGGTCAGACCCAGGACCAGGACCGGACGTGCCGGCTCGGCCTCGGGCACCGTGTTGCCGTTCTCGTCGAGCATGGCCCGGACGCGTCCGTGCGCGCCGCCGGCCACGATCGAGTCGCCGGCCCGCAGCGTGCCCTTCTGCACCAGGACGGTCGCCACCGCACCACGGCCCTTGTCGAGGTGCGACTCGACGACGACACCCTGAGCCGGCCCGTCGATCGGAGCGGTCAGCTCCAGCGACGCGTCGGCGGTCAGGAGCACGGCCTCGAGCAGCTCGTCGATGCCGATGCCGGGCTTGGCCGCGACGTTGACGAACATCGTGTCGCCGCCGTACTCCTCGGCCAGCAGCCCGTAGTCGGCCAGCTGCTGGCGGACCTTCTCCGGGTTGGCGTCCGGCTTGTCGACCTTGTTGACCGCGACCACGATCGGCACCTCGGCCGCCTTGGCGTGGTTCAACGCCTCGACCGTCTGCGGCATGACGCCGTCGTCGGCCGCGACGACCAGGATGACGATGTCCGTCGCCTGGGCGCCACGGGCACGCATGGCGGTGAACGCCTCGTGGCCCGGGGTGTCCAGGAACGTGATCGCCCGGTCGCTCGCCGTTGTGCTCGTACGGCACCTGGTAGGCGCCGATGTGCTGGGTGATGCCACCGGCCTCACCCGCGACGACGTTGCTCTTGCGGATCGCGTCGAGCAGCTTCGTCTTACCGTGGTCGACGTGACCCATCACGGTCACGACCGGCGGCCGGGAGACCAGGCGGGCCTCATCCACCGCGGCGTCGAGGTCGATGTTGAACTGCGCGAGCAGCTCGCGGTCCTCGTCCTCGGGGCTGACGATCTGCACGTCGAAGCCCAGGTGCTCACCGAGCAACTGGCAGCGTCTCGTCCGAGCACGACTGCGTCGCGGTCACCATCTCGCCCAGGTTGAACATCTCCTGGACGAGCGAGCCCGGGTTCGCGTTGATCTTGTCGGCGAAGTCGGAGAGGGACGCACCCCGCGACAGCCGGACCTCCTGGCCCTGCCCGCGCGGCGCACCCGACCACATCTGCGGAGCCGACAGGTTGTCGAACTCCTGACGCCGCTGCTTCTTCGACTTACGGCCACGGGTCGGCCGGCCACCCGGACGCCCGAAGGCACCCGCGGCACCGCCGCCACGGCCGCGACCGCCACCACCGGGACGACCCGGGCTCCGGCACCCGCCGGGGCACCGCCGCCGCCACCGCCCGGGCCACCGCGGTAACCGCCACCACCGGCACCGGCGCCACCACCGGGCCACCGCCGCGGTAACCGCCACCACCGGCACCGCCGCCGCCACCTGGGCGGAAGCCGCCACCGGCGCCGCCGCCACCACCGGGACCGGAAGCCACCACCGCCGCCACCACCGGGACCGCCGCGGCCGGCACCGGGACCGCCGGGACGACCTGCGCCGCCGCCGGGACCGCCGGGACCGCCACCGGGCCGGCCGGGACGCTGCGAGGGCATGGACGCCGGGCTCGGCCGCGGCGGCATGGACGCCGGGCTGGGCCGCGGCGGCATGCCGGGCTGGTTCGGCCGGGGCATGGCGCCCGGGGTCGGACGACCGCCGGCGTTCCCGCCGGAGACGCCGAACGGGTTGTTGCCCGGACCACGGGCCGGCGGACGCGGAGCGCCGCCACCGGGACCGGGACGCGGCGCCGCCGGGTGCACCGGGACGACCGGGGGCCGGGGTGCCCGGACGCGGCGGAACCGCGTTCGGAGCCGGCGGCCGGGGCCGGGAGGCCGCCGGGTCGACCGGCGGCTGCTGCGCCCGGCGCTCGGCGTCCCGCGTACGGGCCGCCTGAGCGGCGCGAACCGCAGCCTCCTGCTCGGCCTTCAGCGCCGAGGCACGCGCCTCGGCCGCGGCCACCTCGATGTCATGAGCGCTCGCCGGCTTGGCGACCGGACCAGGCGTGGGGCCTGGCCGACCGGCCGGCGGACGCGGCCGGGCCGACGGTCCCACCGGCGCCGGAGCAGCGGGAGACGTGGGCGCGACGGGAGATCCGGCGCTCGGAACATCCGGACGACGCGGCGGGGTCGGACGCACGCTCGTCGGGCGGGGGCCGGTCGGTGCGCCGGGGGCGGCTGCGGCGGCGGGCGCCGGAGCGCTGCTGCCGTTCGACGCCTCGAGGGCACCACGAAGCCGCCGGGCCACCGGGGCCTCGACGGTGCTGGAAGCGGATTTGACGAACTCGCCCATTTCCTTGAGCTTGGCGAGAACGGTCTTGCTGTCGACCCCGAGCTCCTTTGCGAGCTCGTGTACGCGGGCCTTGCCTGGCACTGCACTCCTCACTTCGAGGTCGTGCGAGCCGAACCCGCAGCGACCTCACTCGTGCACTAGAAGCCTGGTCATTTCAGGGACTTCATCGTGTGCTCATGTCGGTCGTCCTACCTTGCTGTGTCGTGACGGGGCGACGAAGCCCCGTCGTCCGGTCGTTCCGCGCCGGCCGACGAGACCGCACGGATGTGCCCGGCCAGCAGACCGGTGTCCAGGACACCGGTGTTCCGCAGCGCGCGCCCGAAGGCACGACGCCGCTCCGCCAGCGCGAAGCAAGCCGGATCGGGATGCAGGTGCGCTCCCCGGCCCGGCAGTCGGCGGCCCGGATCGGGCTGAAGCCGGAAATGATCTCCCGCTTCCACCGCGACGAACCGCACCAGTTCAACGGCCGGCACGCGTGAGCGACAACCGACACAGGTGCGTGCGCGGACCGGCCATCACGAAGTCTACCCCTCGCAGTCCGGCTTCGCGTATCCGGTCAGCTTCCCGCTTCGGCCGCATCACGGTCCGAGACGGCGGCCGGCTGCTCGTTGTCGGGCCGGATGTCGATGCGCCAGCCGGTGAGCCGGGCCGCCAGCCGGGCGTTCTGCCCCTCCCGGCCGATCGCCAGCGAGAGCTGGAAGTCGGGCACGGTCACCCGGGCCGTCCGGGTGGCGGCGTCCACCACCTCGACGTGCAGGGCCTTCGCCGGCGACAGGGCGTTGCCGACGAACTGCGCCGGGTCCTCCGAGAAGTCCACGATGTCGATCTTCTCGCCGTGCAGCTCACTCATCACCGCACGGACCCGCTGCCCCATCGGGCCGATGCAGGCGCCTTTCGGATTGACGCCCTGAACGTTCGAGCGCACGGCGATCTTGGAGCGGTGACCGGCCTCGCGCGCGATGGCGGCGATCTCCACCGTGCCGTCCGCGATCTCCGGCACCTCCAGCGCGAACAGCTTCTTGACCAGCGCCGGGTGCGACCGGGACAGGGTGATCTGCGGACCGCGGAAGCCCTTGGTCACGTGCACCACGATGCAGCGGATCCGGGCGCCGTGCTGGTACGTCTCCCCCGGCACCTGCTCCGACTGCGGCAGGACGGCTTCGAGCTTGCCCAGGTCGACGATGATGATGCCCTTCTCGGCCCGCGCGGCGTCGGCCTGCACCACGCCGGTGACCAGGTCACCGTCGCGACCGGAGTACTCGCCGAAGTGCTGCTCGTCGGTGGCCTCCCGCAGCCGCTGCAGGATGACCTGCTTGGCCGTCATGGCGGCGATCCGGCCGAAGTCGTGCGGGGTGTCGTCCCACTCCCGGACCACCGCGCCGTCGCCGTCCAGTTCCTGGGCCCAGCACCAGGGCGCTGCCGTTCTTGCGGTCGATCTCCACCCGGGCGTGGCTCTCCGCGCCCCCGGTGTGCCGGTACGCGGTCAGCAGCGCGGTCTCGATGGCCGCGAGGATCGTCTCGAACGGGATCTCCCGTTCACGTTCCAGGGCGCGCAGCGCCGCAAGGTCGATGTTCACGTCTGGTCGCCCTCCCCTTCGTCATCATCGTCGCCCTCGTCGCTCTCATCGGCGTCGTCGCTCTCATCGTCGTCGTCGGCGGCGAAAACGGCTTCGTCCATCCGCGTGAACTCGATCTGGACCTTTCCCGGGCCCAGATCGGAGTACGCGATCTCGCGCGCCACGCCGCTCACCTCGAGCACGATGCCGTCGTCGCCGGCGGCGGTGACGCGGCCGGTCACCCCGTTGACCGCGACCAGCCGGCGGACGTTGCGACGCCAGTGCCGGGGCAGGGTCAGCGGCCGGTCCACACCGGGCGATCCCACCTCGAGCTGGTACTCGCCGGCCAGCACCTCGCCGCCGGTCTCCTCCGCCTCGTCCAGCGCGGACGAGATCTTTCGGGACACAACGGCGACATCGTCCAGATCGATTCCCCCGTCGCGGTCGACCAGTACCCGGACCACGTGCCGGCGGCCGGCCCGGGACAGCCCGAGCTCCTCCAGGTCGTATCCGGCGGCGGCGAGCACCGGCTCGATCACGGTCCGGACGCGCACCTTGGCCGCGGCCAGGTCGATCCGCGGAGCAGCCGGAGCCGGAGGCGGAGCGTCCCGGCGGCGGGACGGGCGGGCGCCGCCGCGACCACGCTGCGTCATCGGTCCACCCTCCCTCGGATTGTTTCCCGAAACCACGTCTACCGCCGGGGCCGAACTCCCCCGGCGGTTGCGCAGAGCGTAACGCGCCGGGCGCAGGTGCCTCCCGCCGCCGCTCCGAGTCACCACCATGCCCAGGCCAGTGGCCGTTGCGCCAGCCCTCGAGAGCATGGTGTTCACTGTCGCAGTGGTAATCAAGGACGGGTTCTCGCGGCGACGGATGCTCGCGGGCGCCGCCGGTGCGGCCGCGGTAGCCGTGTCCGGCGGGTGCGGGCTGTTCGACCACGACAGCGAGCGGCAGCGCCCGGACGCCCTGCAGCCGCTCCTCACCGAGGCATCGACCCTGGTCGCGGCCCTGGATGCGGCCGCGCTGGCCCAGCCCGCCCTGGCCGGGCGGCTGACCCCGCTGGCCGCCGACCATCGTGCCCACGTCACCGCCCTGGCCCGGGTGATCGGCACCCCGGCCCCGTCCGCCCCGGCTCCGTCCGACCCGGCCCCCGGCCCGTCGTCGCCGGGTGGCCCCGCCGGCGACGCGTCCGCCGTGCTCCGGCAGCTTCGGGCGCAGGCCCAGGCGGCGGCCCGGAACGCGGCCACCGCCTGCGGCGCCGCCCCGGCCGAGCGGGCGAGCCTGGTCGGCTCGATCGCCGCCTGCCGGGCCACGCACGCCGAAGCGCTGCGATGAATCCGCCGCTGATGGCCGCACTGGCGGCGGAGGAGGCGGCGATCTACGCGTACGGCATCGTCGGGGTGCACCTCACCGGCGTCGGGGTGGACCAGGCCCGGTCGGCCGAGGCCGCGCACCGCAACCGCCGGGACATCCTGGTCAGCAAGCTGGCGCAGCTCAACGCGAGCACAGCGCCGCAGCCCGCCGCGTACGAGCTGCCGTTCCCCGTGACGACCCCGGCCGAGGCGTACAAGCTGGCCATCCACGTCGAGGATGGGGTGGCCGCGGCCTGGCGGGCGGTGCTGCCGGTGACCGAACGCACCGACCGCAGCGACGCCCTGGGCGCGATGACCGATTCCGCGGTGCGTGCGACGCGCTGGCGGCGGCTGGCCGGGGTGAGTCCGGTGACGCTCCCGTTCCCCGGCAAGCCGGGACCGAACTGACGCCTCCGGCCGTGTTCCGTGGACACACCGACGTCCGACAATGTCGTCTGTGACGCAGGACGAGATCGACGTCGGCAACGCCCGCGGCTACCTGGCCGTACGCCTGCGTGACGTGATCACCAAACGCTGGTCGGCCGATGTGCAGGCGATCGGCGTGCACGGCTCGCTGGCCCACGGCGACGACCATGACGGCAGCGACGTCAACCTGCTGGTCGTCACCTACCGGCCGGGCGCCGGACCGCGGCCGACGCTGCGCCGGGTGGACGGCATCCTGGTCGACCTCAGCGTGGTCGGCGCCGAGGACGGGCTGCGCCGGGCGCGCGAGCTCACCCCGCGCTGGCCGCTGATCGCCGACCGGTACGTGACCACCCGGGCGCTGGACGACCCACGTGGCTGGTTCGCCACGCAGCGCGACACCCATCTGGCCAAGCTGGCCGAGACCCGGCCGCCCGAGTTCACCGCGCTGGCCCGGCAGAACTGGGAGATCGCGTCGGCGGCGCACGCCCGGGCGGTCCGGCTGGCCGAGTGGTACGAGACGGACGCCGCCCTGGTGCTGATCGCGGAGGCCCGGCTGCACGCGTCCCTGGTCGCCGGGTTCCTGAGCCGGACGTACTTCCGCAACCGGGCCGACGCCGTACGACGGACCGGGCTGGCGGCGGCCGACATGCGTGAGCTGGGCTCGGTGCTGGCCACTCAGGCCGAGGAGATCGGCGCCCGCGGCAAGCCGGTGGACGGCCCGCTCAGCGCCCTGTTCGACTAGCCGGTCGCTCCCCCGATGAGCAGGCCGATCCCGTACGTGACGGCGGCGGCGGCCGCGCCCAGCAACAGCTGCCGCAGGCCGCTCAACCACCACTGGCGGCCGGTGAACGTGGCGACGGTCGCCCCCGCGGCGAACAGCCCGGCGCCGCCCACGCCGAGCGCCGGCCACAGGCTGTCCACCCCGGCCAGGAAGGTGATCAGCGGGAACAGTGCGCCGACGGCGAAGCAGACCAACGACGAGCCGGCGGCGACCCAGGGACTGGGCTGCTCGTCCGGCACCACGCCCAGTTCGTCCTGGGCGTGGATGCGCAGCGCCTGCTCGGGATGGCGCTTCAGCACGTCGGCGACCTCCCGGGCCAGCGCCGGTGGCAGTCCCTGGGCGGTCCACCGGTCGACCAGTTCGTTGGCCTCGCCCTCGGGGTTGGCCCGCAGTTCCTCCAGCTCCTTGGCCAGCTCGCCCGCCACCTGCTCGTTCTGGGTCCGGACGCTGGTGTACTCGCCCAGGCCCATCGAGATGGACCCGGCGACCAGCCCGGCGGTACCGGTGAGGATGACCGTGTGCGCTCCGGCGCCGCCCCCGCCGACGCCGGCGATCAGGGCGATGTTGGTGACCAGCCCGTCCATCGCGCCGAAGGTCGCCGCCCGCAACCAGCCACCGGAGACATCGGCGTGGTGATGTTCCCGCACTGTGCTTCTACCGGCGCCTGGTCCTACGGACGGCGCGGAGGACCCGGGCGCGCTCACGGGAGCGTCAGGATCTCGTACCCGTCCTCGGTCACCACCAGCGTGTGCTCGAACTGGGCGGTCCACCGGCGGTCCTTGGTCACCACCGTCCAGCCGTCGGGCCACATCTCGTACTCGTGGGTGCCGAGCGTGATCATCGGCTCGATGGTGAACGTCATTCCGGGCTCCATCACCGTCTCCAGGCGCGGGTTGTCGTAGTGCGGGATGTACAGGCCGGAGTGGAAGGTGCCATGGATGCCGTGGCCGGTGAAGTCGCGGACCACGCCGTAGGAGAAGCGCCGGGCGTACGCCTCGATGACCCGGCCGATGGCGTTGATCGGACGGCCCGGCGCGACCGCCCGGATGCCGCGCATCATCGCCTCGTGCGTCCGCTCGACCAGCAGCCGCACCTCCTCCGAGACGTCGCCCACGCAGAAGGTGGCGTCGGTGTCGCCGTGCACCCCGTCGAGGTACGCGGTGACGTCGATGTTGACGATGTCGCCGTCCTCGAGCACGGTGGTGTCCGGGATGCCGTGGCAGATCACCTCGTTCAGCGACGTGCAGCAGGACTTGGGGTAGCCCTTGTAGCCGAGCGTCGACGGGTACGCGCCGTGGTCGACGAGGAACTCGTGCACCACGCGGTCGAGTTCGTCGGTGGACACGCCGGGCTTGCAGTGCTCGCCCGCGAGCTGGGTCGCCTGCGCCGCCAGCCGGCCGGCGACGCGCATCTTGTCGATCGTCTCCGGCGACTGCACGTGCGAGCCGTGCCACTCTTCGGGGCGTTTCTTGCCGACGTACTCGGGTCGGACGATCTGTGCCGGGACCGCCCGAGCGGGGGACAGCTGGCCCGGCACGAGTGGGGCACGAACGGTCATACCCCTCAGCCTATCGCCGCCGCCGGACCGCGCGGCCGGCCGTGCGGTGGCTAGCCTTGGCCCGGTGACCCTGGATCAGGCCCTGACCGCCGGGACCTGGCGGCCGCTTCCGGCGGCCGCGGCCGAGCTGCTGACCCACCTGGAGGCGCCGGCCCGGCTGGGCGCGCATCTGCGCCTGGTGCACGACGTCGCCTGGTCGCTGACCGACGCCCTCGGCCGCCGGCGGCCGGCGCTGGACTTCGACACCACCGCGGTGCTGTTCGGAGCGGCCACCCACGACGTGGGCAAGGTCGAGTTCCCGGCCGAGCTGTCCGGGCCCGGTCGCCGGCACGAGGTCGCCGGGCAGCGGCTGCTGATGCGGTACGGCGTCCCGCCGCACCTGGCCCGGTTCGCGGCCAGTCACGGTTCGTGGGGCGATCCCGAGCTCGGCCTCGACGACCTGCTGGTGATCCTGGCCGATCAGCTGGGGAAGGGCCGGCGCGACCCAGCGCTGGAGGAGCTGGTCCGGACTTGGACGGGCCGCGCCGGCCTGGACGACGTCCTGACCGGGCTGGCCGCGGCGGCGGGCGAGCGGGTCGCCTTCGAGAGTTCGTTCTAGGCCGCCAGCGCGGTGCGGCTCAGGCCGGAGCGGCGCGCCGCGGCCGCGTTCAGCGCGGCGAACACCCGCAGATCGGCCGTACGTTCGGGATGCCACTGCACGCCCAGCGCGAACGAACGCGACCGGTCCTCGATGACCTCGACCACCCGGTCCTCCGGGCACCAGCCGACGGCGGTGAACGGGCCGGGGTCGTCGACCGCCTGATGGTGGAACGAGTTGACGGTCAGCTGCGAGCCGAGCAGCGCGTACGCGCCGGACCCGGGTTTCAGCACCACGTCGTGGCGGCCGTACGCGGAGGCGCTCGCGGCCAGCGGATCGGTGCCGTCCGCGGCGCGATGCCGCTCGTGACCGACCAGGTCGGGCAGGTGCTGGTGCAGCGATCCCCCGGCGGCCACGGCCATCACCTGCATGCCCCGGCACACGCCGAGCACCGGGAGGTCCCGCTCCAGGGCGGCCTTCATCAGCACCAGCTCGGAGGCGTCCCGGGCCGGATCGATGTCGGTCGCCGGATGTTTCGCGGCCCGCCAGTACGCCGGGTCGATGTCGCTGCCGCCGGAGAACATGATCCCGTCGAGCGAGTCCAGCACGTCGGTGTCCGGGTCGTCCGGAGTGATCAGGACCGCCCGTCCGCCCGTCGCGTGCACGGCCTTGACGTACGTCATCGGCAGCATGCCGGCCATCAGGTCGTTGTGGCCGTACTGGACCTGCTGGGCGGTGGCGGTCAGTCCGATCAGGGGCCTGCGCATGTTCCTCCTCGTCAATCCTGGGCGGCTGCGATCAGCCCGCCGAAAAGTCGCTTGTCCCGGGTGACCTCCGGGTGCCACTGCACGCCCAGGACGAACCGGCGGCCCGGGTCCTCGACCGCCTCGGGCAGCCCGTCGGCGGCCCGGCCGGTCACCGTCAGCCGGCCCGGATCGGCCACGCCCTGGTGGTGGAAGCAGTGGATGCCGCGGTCGTCGCCCATCAGGGTGGCGATCCGGCTGCCGGCCGTGAACGTGGCCTCGTTGGTGCCGTAGACCCCGGGCGCCGGCCGGTGACCCTCGTGACCGAGCACGTCCGGCAGGTGCTGGTGCAACGTCCCCCCGGTCGCCGCCACGAGCATCTGCATGCCGCGGCACACGCCCAGAACCGGTAGGTCCCGGGCCAGCGCGGCGCGGGTCAGCGCCATCTCCGCGACGTCCCGGTCGGGATGCGGCTCCGTCTGCGACCCGGGCTCGGCGCCGTACCACTCCGGGCCGACGTCGGGCCCGCCGGACAGCACCAGCGCGTCCAGCACTCGCAGCACGTCGGTGTCCAGGTCGTCCGGAGGCAACAGCACGGCCCGGCCGCCGGCGAGGGTCACCGCCTCCACGTAGGCGTGCGGCACCAGCGTCGTTTCGAGGTCCTGCCAGACTCCCCACGACGCCGAGGCCACGTAAGTGGTGATGCCCACGACCGGACGCATGAATCCCACGTTAGTCACGCCGTGTTTCAGATCAAGCACAGGCCCGGTAAGTAGTCATCGGCGAACCGGTGATGACCGGTCAGAGGGGCGTGACGTACGCCCCGGTGATCCCGCCGTCCACCACGAACTGGGACGCGGTCATGAACGACGCGTCGTCGCTGGCCAGAAACGCCACCGCGGCGGCGATCTCGGACGGCTCGGCGAACCGGCCCATCGGCACGTGCACCAGCCGCCGGGCGGCGCGTTCGGGATCCTTGGCGAACAGTTCGATCAGCAGCGGCGTGGCCACCGGGCCTGGACAGAGCGCGTTCACCCGGATGCCCTCGCGGGCGAACTGCACGCCCAGCTCGCGGGTCATCGCCAGCACCCCGCCCTTGCTCGCGGTGTACGCGATCTGCGACGTCGCCGCCCCCATCAGCGCCACGAACGACGCCGTGTTGATGATCGAGCCCTTGCCCTGCCGCTGCATGTGCGGGATCGCGTACTTGCAGCCGAAGAACACCGACGTGGTGTTCACCCGCAGCACCCGCTCCCACGCGTCCAGGCCGGTGGTCAGGATCGAGTCGTCGTCCGGGGGTGAGATGCCGGCGTTGTTGAAGGCGATGTCAACCCGCCCGAACCGCTCGGCGGTGCCGTCGAACAACTCGCGGACGGAGCCTTCGTCGCCGACGTCGACCGGCACGAAGTGACCGCCGACCTCGTCCGCCGCCGCCTGACCGGACTCGGCGGACACGTCGGCGCAGATCACGGTCGCTCCCTCGGCGGCGAAGCGCCGGGCGGTGGCCAGGCCGATCCCGCTCCCGGCGCCGGTGATCACCGCGACGCGATCCTGGAGTCGTTCCACGAAAACCTCAATCCGCTGCGATGAAGACGTTCTTGACGTCGGTGAACGAGAGCAACGCGTCCGGGCCGAGCTCGCGCCCGAGGCCGGACTGCTTGACGCCGCCGAACGGCGTCCAGTACCGCACCGAGGAGTGGCTGTTGATGCTCAGGTTGCCGGTCTCCACGGCGCGCGCCATCCGCAACGCCCGGCCGACGTCCCGGGTCCAGATCGACCCGGACAGCCCGTACTCGGAGTCGTTGGCCAGCCGGATCGCCTCCGCCTCGTCGGCGAACGGAAGCACCGACACCACCGGCCCGAAGATCTCGTCGCGCCAGTGCCGGTCCCCGGCGTCGTGGGCGAGCAGGACGGTCGGCGGATACCACCAGCCGGCGCCTTCCGGAGCGGTGCCGCGGAACGCCACCTCGGCCTCGTCCACGAACCCGGCGACCGACTCCCGCTGGGCGGCCGAGATCAGCGGGCCCATCTCGGCGTCGTCGGCCGACGGGTCCTTGACCCGGAACGACTTGACCGCCGGTTCCAGCAGTTCGAGGAAGCGGTCGTACGCCGACTCCTGGACGAGCAGCCGGGAGCGGGCGCAGCAGTCCTGGCCGGCGTTGTCGAACACCCCGGCGGGGGCGGACGCCGCCGCCCGGGCCAGGTCGGCGTCCGCGAAGACGATGTTGGCGCTCTTGCCGCCGAGCTCCAGCGTGACCCGTTTGACCTGGTCGGCGCAGCCCGGCCATGATCCATTTGCCGACGGCCGTGGACCCGGTGAAACACACCTTCCGTACGGCCGGATGGGTCACGAACCGCTGTCCGACCACCGATCCCTTGCCGGGCACGACGGTGAACACACCCTCCGGCAGGCCCGCCTCGATGCGCCAGTTCGCCCAGCCGGATCGCGGTCAGCGGGGTCAGCTCGGCCGGCTTGAGCACGACCGTGTTCCCGGCCGCCAGCGCCGGCCCGAACCCCCAGCCCGGCGATCGGCATCGGGAAGTTCCACGGCACGATGATCCCGACCACGCCGAGCGGTTCGTGGAACGTCAGGTCGATGCCGCCGGGGACGGGGATCTGCCGGCCGGACAACCGTTCGGGCGCACCGGCGTAGTAGTCGAGCACGTCCCGGACGTTGCCCGCCTCCCAGCGGGCGTTGCCGATGGTGTGCCCGGAGTTGGCCACCTCGAGCTCGGCCAGCTCCTCGGAGTGCTCGTCGACCAGCGCGGCGAACCGGCGCAGCAGCCGGGCGCGGTCCCCCGGCGCCACCTGCCGCCACGACTCGAACGCGACGGACGCCCGCTCGATCGCCGCATCCGTCTCGGCCAGGCCGCACGACGGCACCGACCGCAGCACCGCCCCGGTGGCCGGATTGATCACATCAGTCACAGATCTGATCCTCACACGGCGCCCGGCCCGACCGGAGCGGAGGGCACGGTCACATCCGCTCGAAGCCGCGGCGCAGCTCCCAGTCGGTCACCGCCGCGTCGAAGGCGGCGAGCTCGACGTGGGCCATGTTGGCGTAGTGACCGACGACGTCGGCGCCGAACGCGGTCCGGGCCACCTCGCTGCCCAGCCACAACTGCGGACGCCTCACGGAGCGTCGACGGCACGCGGGGCGCGGTGGCGTCCTCGTACGCGCTGCCGACGGAACTCGGCCTCCAGCTCGAGCTCGTTCTCCAGCCCGTGCAGCGCCCCGGCGATCAGGGCGGCGATGGCCAGGTAGGGGTTGACGTCCCCGCCCGGCACCCGGTTCTCCACCCGCATGCCCTGACCGTGCCCGGCCATCCGCAGGGCGCAGGTGCGGTTGTCGACGCCCCAGCGCAAGGCGGTCGGGGCGAACGAGCCCGGCTGGTAGCGCTTGTACGAGTTGATGTTGGGCGCGAACAGCACGCTGAACTCGCGCATGGTGGCCAGCAGCCCGGCCATCACCCGCTGCCCGGTGACGCTCAGGTGGCCCGGTCCGTCGCCGAGCATGGCCGACCGGCCGTCCGCGTCCGCGCAGCGAGAAGTGGATGTGGCAGGAGTTGCCCTCGCGCTCGTTCGGCTTGGCCATGAAGCTGAGCGCCATGCCCTCCTGGGCGGCGATCTCCTTGGCCCCGTTCTTGTAGACGACGTGGTTGTCGGCGGCGGTGAGCGCGTCGGCGTACCGGAATGCGATCTCGTGCTGGCCGAAGTTGCACTCGCCCTTGGCGCTCTCCGGGCTGCAGTCCCGCGCCGTACATCTCGTTGCGGATCCGGCGCAGCAGCGGCTCGACCCGGGCCGTGCCGAGCAGTGAATAGTCCACGTTGTACTGGTTGGCCGGGACCAGGTCGCGGTAGTTCTTGTTCCAGGCCTCCTCGTACGAGTCGCGGTAGAGCACGAACTCCAGCTCGGTGCCGGCGTACGCGGTCAGCCCGTGCGCCGCCAGCCGGTCGAGCTGACGGCGCAGGATCTGCCGGGGCGACGCGTACACCGGCTCGTCGTCCGTGGTGTACAGGTCGGCCAGCACCATCGCCGTGCCCGGGCTGCCACGGGACGTGGCGCAGCGTGGCGAAGTCGGGCTTCATCACGAAGTCGCCGTACCCGCTGGACCAGGACGACATCGCGTACCCGTCGACGGTGTTCATGTCGACGTCGACGGCGAGCAGGTAGTTGCACCCCTCGCTGCCGCCGGTCGACCACCTCGTCCATGAAGTAGCGGCCGTGCAGCCGTTTGCCCTGCAACCGCCCCTGCATGTCGGTCAGCGCGAGCAGCACCGTATCGATGCTGCCGTTGTCGACGCTGACGTCCAGCTCTTCCAGGTCCATGAAGTTGTCCTATCGCAGGGTGGGCCGACTCCGGCAGATCATTCAAGGCGGGCAGTGTCTGCTCGCCGTGGGCCGCTTTGTCGATCAGGTTCTGCCGCGGGCCGGTGAACCACTTGCGGGCGGAGGCGAACCACCAGATCGTCGCCGCGCCGACGACGATCGCCACCGCCACGATGGTGAAGTTGAACGTGGTCGCGGTGATCGGGCTGGCCGTAGGAAGGATGAACAGGATGCAGATGATGATCACCCAGACGATCGCGATCCAGCCGACCGGCGCACTCCACCTGCCCAGGTTCCACGGGCCGGGCACGAAGTCCGGGTTGCGGCGGCGCAGGAACACCGGCGCGACGTACGCGATGTAGAGGCCGATGACCGCGATCGAGGTCGCCGCCAGGTAGGCCGCGGTGTTCCACAGCGAAGGCAGCACCAGGACGGCCGCGATGACCACGCACAGCCAGATCGAGTTGGTGGGCGTTCCGGTGCGCGGGTTGACCTGTTTCCAGATCCGTGAACCGGGCAGTGCGCCGTCCCGGGAGAACGCGTACGACATCCGGGAGTTCGCGGTCACCGACGCCATGCCGCAGAACCATTGCGCCACCATGCAGATGAACAGCAGGAACGTGCCCATGTTGTCGGCCGACCGCGTCGATGAAGATCTGGGCCGGCGGCAGGGCGAGCGCGGTGGTGCGTTCCGCTTCGTAGTTCTGGATCGACCAGGTGATCGCGAACAGCAGCACGAAACCGGCGATCACCGAGACCACGACCGACAGCACGATGCCGCGCGGGCGCGGCCCGGGAGGCGTCGTGGGTCTCCTCGGCCACGTGGGCCGAGGCGTCGTAGCCGGTGTACGTGTACTGGGCCATCAGCAGTCCGAGGAGGACGGCGTACATGCCCGGCCCCGGCGAAGGAGAACCCGGTCTCGTTCTTGACCTCGAAGAACACGTCGTGGATCGGCTTGTGGTGGTCCGGCACGAAGGCCAGCACGCACGACGATGAAGCCACCCCGGCCAGGTGCCACCACGCCGACACGTCGGACAGCAGGCGCACCAGGCTCACCCCGAACGTGTTCAGCAGGCCGTGCACGATGATGATCACCAGGAAGATCAGGAACGTGCGGAGCTTGGTCACCGTCATGTCGAAGGTCAGGCCGAGGAACGCCGCGGTGGTGATGGCCGCGCCGAAGTCGATGGCCGCGGTGACCGCGACCTCGCCGATGAAGTTGAACCAGCCGACGAACCAGGCCCAGGCCGGCTTGTTGCGCTTGGCCAGCGCCGCCGCCCACCAGTAGAGGGCCCCGGCGGTCGGATAGGCCGAACAGACCTCGGCCATCGCCAGCGCCACGAACGTGACCATGATGCCGACGAAGAGCCAGCCCAGGACGATGGCGAGGGGGCCGCCGGCGGTCATGGCGATGCCGTACGACGTGATCGCACCGGCCAGAATCGAAATGATCGAGAAGGAGACCGCGAAGTTGGAGAAGCCGGACAGCCGGCGGTGCAGTTCCTGCTGGTAGCCGAGTTGAGCGAGGCGTTCTTCGTCGGTTCCGGGGACGGATTCGGTGCTCATGGACTCTCCTCTGCGCGAGGGTGACGGTGACCCGGGCCACGTCTGGCGCTGATGATCTCCCTGTGGTGTCACGCGCGTCAACGGGCCGCGGTTAATTGCGTTGCCCGGCTCCTCGGATGCGCGCACGCTCATACCATGGCAGCACTGATCGGCTCATGACAAGGCCAACCGGTGTTCTAGAAGCTCATCGCAGCGGCGGGCCCTCGGCAGGCTCCGCGAACACCACGGGGCAGTCCACTCGACCCCTTTCCCGCGGCCGCGCGGGGGCGCGGTCACCTCTCTTCCGCAGCATCGCTGCGGCCTGCGCCCGCCCCCGCGCTGCCCCTGTCACAACACCATTCCCTCCCGTCACCCATTAGTGGGTACGATTGCCGAAAAATCTACGGTGGCGAGCTCTAGAAATTGCGGCCTGACCGGCATAGCATTTCGGGGGTCGGCCAACGCCAGCCGACACGCAACTGGCAAGACGCCGAGTTGGCTAAGGAGGACGAGATACCGCAGCAACGCGTAATCGCCCCGTCCCCGACCCGACAAGAGGTGATCGCAGCGGAAGCCTTCGAAACCGATCGACCGCTAGCGGCACGCAGGCGGCCGATCCACGCCGACGACGGTCGGCACCAGAATTGAAGAGCCAGGGCCCCGGTTACCCGCCGGGGCCCTGGACTGTGGGGTCACCCCTCCGCAATCCCCCTCCCCACGAAGGACTCCGGTGTGAGCACCACGTTCGACGACGCCGACTTCCCGGCGTACACCATGGGCCGGGCCGCCGAGATGATCGGCGTGACCGCCGCCTTTCTGCGCAGCCTCGGGGCCGCCGGGCTGATCGAGCCGCGAGCGCTCGCTGGGCGGCCACCGCCGCTACTCGCGGCATCAGCTGCAGCTGGCCGGCCGGGTCCGGATGCTCCTGGACGAGGGCCTGCCGCTGGCCGCGGCCTGCCGGATCGTCGCCCTCGAAGACCGTCTGGCCGCCGCCCATCGCCGGATCGTCGAACTCGGCGGGGAGCTGGACCCGGCGGAGGACGCCGACCGGCCCACCCCGACACACCCGGACATCTCGTCCACCCAGTACTTCCGCGGCCCCTGACTGTCGTACGGGTGTGGCAGTCTCAGGCCATGTCCGCCACTTTCCGATCATCGGGCTCGTCGTGATCCGGCTCCGGGCGGCGACCGCGGCGGCGACCGCGGCGCGGCGGTGCTGTGCGGGGCCGTCCTGGCGCTGGTGGCGCTGCTCGAGAGACCGGGGCCATGGTGGTCCGGGTATGTCAGTGAGGCCGGCGTCTCCGGACTTCCCTGGGCTTGGGCGTACCGGGGCGGCCTGGTCCTGATCGGCGCCGGGGTGGGACTGCTCGGCTGGTCCTTCACCGGGCCGGTCGCGCTGCTGCTGGGCGTGTCGGCGGTGCTGGCGGCGACATCGGGCGCGGTCCCGTGCAGCGCCCACTGCCCCCTCCCGCCGTACGAGCCGGCCACGCTGTTCGATGTGGTGCACGCCGCGGCCGGGGTGCTCGGAATGATCGTGCTGACCGCGGCGATGGCGGTGATCGCCTGGACCGCCCGTTCGGCGGCGCTGCGGGGCCTGGCCTGGTTCGGCGTCGCGGTGATGGTTCCGGTGGGCGGCGTACTCGGCCTGGTCATGCTGTTCGTCGGCCGCAGCACCGCCGGCGCCGACCTGGAACGGGTGCTGCTCGTGGTGGCGATCCTGTGGCTGATCGCGGCGGCGATCGTCCGGACGTCAGCCGTGGGCATATCAGCGGACTCCACCTCGACCTGGATGGTCTCGGCGATCGCTCCGACAACCCGCGCACAGCTCAAGTGATCGCGGGCGACGTCACGTGGCACGATCGAGCCCATGCCGACGCGCTGGGGGATGACGGTTCCGTGGAGCGGCCGGCCGCTCGCCGACCAGGCCCCGTTCTACGCCGCCCTGGCCGACGCCGGGTTCACCGACGTGTGGAGTTCCGAGGTCGCCGGGACGGACGCGTTCACGCCGCTGGCCCTGGCCGCCGCCTGGGCGCCGGGGCTACGGCTGGGCACGGCCATCGCGCCGGTCTTCACCCGCGGTCCCGGGCTGCTGGCGATGAGCGCGGCCGCCCTGGCCGAGGCCGCCCCGGGCCGGTTCCAGCTCGGCATCGGCGCGTCGTCCCCGGTGGTGGCCGGCGACTGGAACGCGGCCGAGTTCACCGAGCCGTACCGCCGCTGCCGCGACATGCTGCGCTTTCTCCGGTCGGCGCTGGACGGTGAACTGGTCGACCACCGCTACGACACGTTCGCCGTACGCCGGTTCCGGCTCGAACGGCCGCCGGCCACGCCGCCGCCGATCCTGCTGGCGGCGCTGCGCCCGGGCATGCTGCGCCTGGCCGCGGCCGAGGCCGACGGCGTGATCCTGAACTGGCTGTCGGCCTCGGACGTGGGAGTGGCGCTGGCTGAGACCACCGTGCGGCGGCCCGGGCGACAAACGGACGCCGCCGTGACCGAACTGGCCGGCCGGGACGTGGGCCAGGGCTTCGAGGTCGTCGCCCGCATCTTCGTCTGCCCGACCACGGACGCCGCCCACGCCCGTACGGCCGGGAGAAGGTTGATCGCCGCCTACCTGACCGTGCCCGCCTACGCCGATTTCCACCGCTGGCTGGGCCGCGCGGCCGACCTCGAGCCGATGTGGCGCGCGTGGGCGGCCGGCGACCGCAAAGGGGCGCTGGCCGCCATCCCGGACCGAGTGGTCGACGAATTGATCGTGCACGGCGCGCCGGCCGAGTGCCGGGACAAGGTCGCCGCCTACGCCGCGGCCGGCGTGACGGTGCCGGTGATGGCCATGCTGCCGGCACCCGGCCTGACGCCGGCGATCGTCCGGGATCTCGGACCCGCCTAGCGAAGCCGGCTGCTCCCGGATCGGCGGCCGTACCGCATCCGTCTCCGGTTGTTTTCCGATGGGTTAACGGCGGCCATCCCGGGAATGCACTCGCCCACCCGCACATCGGGCACGTCGGACCGGCGAGGAGCCCCAGTGAGCCACCCCAGTCAGCACACCTCCGAACGGACGTCGCCTCACCGGCAGAACGACCGGCTCACCGGGTCGATCGTCATCGTGGCTCTGGTGTCCGCCATCGCCGGCCTGCTCTACGGGTACGACACCGGCATCATCTCCGGCGCCCTGCTGCAGATCGGCAAGGACTTCGGCATCGGGCACATCTGGGAACAGGTGATCGCGGCGTCCATCCTGGTGGGTGCCGTCATCGGCGCCCTCACTTGCAGCCGGCTGGCCGAACGCCGCGGCCGGCACGGCACGCTGCTGCTCATCGGCATCGTCTTCGTCATCGGCGCGGTCGCGGCATCACTCTCACCGGATCCGATCACCCTGTCGCTCAGCCGGCTCGTGCTCGGTTTCGCCGTCGGCGGCGCCACCCAGACCGCTCCGGTGTACGTGGCCGAACTGGCGCCGACGACCCACCGCGGACGTCTGGTGCTCTTCTTCCAGATCGCGATCGGCGTCGGCATCGTCATCGCGACCATCGTCGGCGCGGCCCAGGTGATCAACTGGCGCGTCGCGATCGGTCTGGCCGCCGTACCGGCGACGATGATGTTCATCCTGATGCTCCGCCTGCCGGAGAGCCCGCGCTGGCTGGTCCGGGAAGGCCACGTCGACCGCGCCCGCGAGGCACTGTCCCGCGTGCGGCACGAGGGCAGCGACCTGTCCGCCGAGATGGACGAGATCCACGAGAACGTGCGAGCCGAGAAGCAGGCCAGTACCCGCGGCTGGGCCGGCCTCAAGGCCGCCTGGGTGCGACCGGCGCTGATCGTCGGGTGCGGGCTGGCCGTCTTCACCCAGCTGTCCGGCATCGAGATGATCGTGTACTACTCGCCCACCATCCTCACCGACAACGGCTTCTCCGACTCGACGGCCCTGCACGTCTCGGTCGGCCTCGGACTGACCTACTTGTTCGCACAACTCATCGGGCTGGCGATCATCGACCGCGTCGGCCGCCGCCGCCTGACCCTGATGACACTCCCGTTCGCCGCCTTGGCCCTCATCGTCCTCGGCTCGTTCTTCGTCACCGGCCACAGCGGCAAATCGATGGTGCCGTGGATCGTCGCCACCCTCATCGCGTTCATGGCGTTCACCGCCGGCGGCATCCAGCTCATGGGCTGGCTGACCGGCTCGGAGATCTATCCGCTGGCCACTCGGGCGGCAGGCGCCGCGGCGCAGTCGGCATCGCTGTGGGGGACGAACGTGCTGATCACCCTGTCGCTGCTGAGCATCATGAAGGCCATCGGCACGGGCCAGACCTTCTGGATGTACGCGGTGTTCAACATCGCTGCTTTCGTGTTCCTGTACCGCCGGATGCCGGAGTTGACCGGCCGCAGCCTCGAACAGATCGAGGACCACCTGGCCAACGAGAAGTTCCGGCCGGCGGACTTCGCCGCCCGTTGAGCGAGCGTCCCGGAGATGCGGCTAGAAAAGCACGGTCGCGAATGTTCCCGCGGACCAGAAGCCGCAGCGGGCGTACACCCGGCGGGCCGGGGCGTTGTAGTCGTTGACGTAGAGGCTCACGGTCGGCGCGACCCGGTGCAGCGCGTCCCGGACCACCGCCGCCATCGCCGCCGCGGCCAGGCCCTGCCCGCGGAACTCGGGGTCGACCCACACGCCCTGCACCTGAGCCGTCCGCCGGGTCACGATGGCCAGCTCGGCCTTGAAGATCACCCGGTCGCCGAGGAACCGGGCGTACGCCCGCTTGGCCCGAACCAGCTCGGCGATCCGCCGGCGGTACCCGCGACCGCCGTCCTCGACCAGCGGTGAGACGCCGACCTCCTCGGTGTACATCGCCACCGCGGCCGGGAAGAGCTGATCGACCTCGCTCGGCCGGGCCAGGCGCACGTCCGGGTCGGGCCTGATCGGCGGATCCACGTCGGCGACCAGCAGCGGCTGGTTGGGGCGTACGTCCCGGGCCGGTCCCCAGTGGCCGCCGAGCCGGTCCCACACGCCGAGCACCGCGTCCGCCCGGCCGATGATGGACGAGCAGATCCGGACCTCGGACCCGAGGAGGTCGGCGAACGCCTCGATCGCGGGCGGCGACGCGCAGACCGGCACCAGATGGGCACCGGACCAGCACAGCGACTCGATCTTGCGGGCCGGCCCGTACCCGTAGACGCGGCCGTCGGACCGCCACCAGTTCAGGCCATGGGCGGCCACCCGTTCGGCGATCTGCGCGCCCGCGTAGGGATCGCGGTCGAGGACACGCTCGACCGCCGCTCGCTCGGACTCGCCGAGCTGGCGAACCGGCACCGTCAGCACGGTTACCAGATTGCCAGATGTCGGCCGCCGCACACGCATCGCGTCCTGATGCATCCGGAAACCCCCTTGCCTCCGATGCATTGCCGATATATCGTCGAACTATCAACGACTGATTGGAGATCCATCATGCGACACGAAAAGTTCCATCACATGCACGAGGGCCGGATGGGCGAGGGCCGGATGCGCGGCGGCGGCTTCGGGTTCGGTCCGGGCTTCCCGTTCGGCGGGGGCGGTCCGGGCGGAGGCGGCTTCGGCTGGGGCGGTCCCGGTGGACCGGGCGGCCCCGGTTTCGAGCGCGGTTCTCGCCGCGGTGGTCGCGGCAGTCGGCCGAACGTACGGCCGGCCCTGCTCGCGCTGCTGCTGGAGCGGCCGATGCACGGCTACGAGATGATCCAGGAGCTGGACAGCCGCACCGGCGGCATCTGGCGGCCGAGCCCCGGTTCGGTCTACCCGACCCTCCAGCTGCTGGAGGACGAGGGGCTGATCACGGCCGCGACCGACGGCGGCCGGAAGAGCTACACGCTCACCGACGCCGGCCGGGCCGAGGCCGAGACGGCCGCGCAGAACCCGCCGTGGTCCCAGTTCACCGACGACACCATGTCGCAGGTGCAGGACTTCCGGGACGCCGCGGTCGGCATCCTCAACGCGCTGCGGCAGGTCGGTTTCAACGGCACGCCGGAGCAGCGCACCAAGGCGCTCGAGGTGCTCAACGAGACCAAGCGCAAGCTGTACGCGATCCTCGCCGACGGCGAGTGACCAACGAGAAGGGGCGCGTCGATCATCGACGCGTCCCTTTCGTCGTGCCTGTCAGTGGATGGTGACCTGCGGGCCGGGCATCAGCTCGCGCAGCTCGTCCGGCAGGTCGGCGCCCATCTCGTCGGCCAGGCGCAGCGCCTCCTCGACCAGCGTCTCGACGATGATCGACTCGGGCACGGTCTTGACGACCTGTCCCCGGACGAAGATCTGACCCTTGCCGTTACCGCTGGCCACCCCGAGGTCAGCCTCCCGGGCCTCGCCCGGACCGTTCACCACGCAGCCCATGACCGCGACCCGCAGCGGCACCGGGAAACCTTCCAGGGCCGCGGTGACCTGCTCGGCCAACGTGTAGACGTCGACCTGGGCGCGCCCGCACGACGGGCACGAGACGATCTCCAGCCCGCGCTCGCGCAACCCGAGCGACTCCAGGATCGCGTTCCCGACCTTGATCTCCTCGACCGGCGGGGCCGACAGCGACACCCGGATCGTGTCGCCGATGCCCTCGGCCAGCAGCGCACCGAACGCCGTGGCGCTCTTGATCGTGCCCTGGAACGCCGGCCCGGCCTCGGTCACGCCCAGGTGCAGCGGATAGTCGCACTGCTGGGCGAGCAGCCGGTACGCCCGGATCATGACCACCGGGTCGTTGTGCTTGACCGAGATCTTGATGTCCCGGAAGCCGTGCTCCTCGAACAGCGAGCACTCCCACAGGGCCGACTCGACCAGCGCCTCGGCCGTCGCCTTGCCGTACTTCTCCAGCAGCCGCTTGTCCAGCGAGCCGGCGTTGACGCCGATCCGGATCGGGGTGCCGGCCGCCGACGCGGCCTTGGCGATCTCCTTCACCTTGTCGTCGAACTGCCGGATGTTGCCCGGGTTGACCCGCACCGCGGCACAGCCGGCGTCGATCGCGGCGAACACGTACTTGGGCTGGAAGTGGATGTCGGCGATCACCGGGATCTGCGACTTCTTGGCGATCAGCGGCAGCGCGTCGGCGTCGTCCTGGGAGGGCACCGCGACCCGGACGATCTGGCAGCCGGACGCGGTCAGTTCCGCGATCTGCTGCAGCGTCGCGTTCACGTCGGAGGTCAGGGTGGTGGTCATGGACTGCACGCTCACCGGGGCGCCGCCGCCGACCGGCACCGAGCCGACCATGATCTGACGGCTGTGGCGGCGCGGGGCGAGAGGCGGCGGGGGGACGGCCGGCATACCGAGACTGACTGCGGTCACTTCACATCACCTGGAGAAGATCGTGATCGGATTGACGACATCGGCGGTAATCGTGAGCAGCGTGAACGCGCCGCCGATGAGGATCACCGCATAGGTGAGGGGCATGAGCTTGTAGTAGTCGACACGACCCGGGTCGGGCCTCCGTAGTCGAGCATAGATCCACGAGCGTGCCCGCTCGTACCACGCGATCGCGATGTGACCACCGTCAACCGGGAGGAGCGGCAGCAGGTTGAAGATGCCGATGAACCAGTTCAGCGAGATGAAGATCAACAGGAACACCTGCGGTACGCCCGCCGCGATCGCCTCGCCTCCCAGCCGGCTGGCGCCGACCACGCTGATCGGGGTGTTCGGGTCGCGCTGCGCGCCGGTGATCGAGTGCCACAGCGCCGGGATCTTGTCCGGGATCTGACCCAGCGCCGAGAACGAGCCCCGGATGATGGTCCAGCTGAAGTGGCCGGTCGCGCCGAACGCGGAGATCGGGTTGTACTTCAGCGACCCCGGCTGGTCGGTCGTCCAGCCGATGCCGGCCACGGCGACCTGGGTGACCGGGCCCTCCGGGTTCTCGATCGGCGCCCGCTGGGCCGCAACCAGGTTCACCGTGGTCTGCCCGGCCTGGCCGTGGCGGGTGTAGGCGAACACCGTCGGACCCGGTTTGGTCGCGCGGATCGCGGCCGTCAGCTGGCCGTAGTTGCTGATCGGGGTGGCGCCGACCTTGGTGATCACGTCACCGGTGTGCAAACCGGCGGCCGCGGCCGGAGCCGCCTGGTCGGTGCCCACGCCCGGCGTGCACCGAGCCTGAGAGACGACGGCCTGGACGCAGTCGGCGACCTCGATCATGGCCGGCGCCTGAGCCGTCTGGGCGGCGGTCTGCGGGATGGCCGGGTTGGGCAGGCCGACGAAGATCGCGGCGAACCAGGTGGCCACGGCGGCCAGCAGGAAGTGCGTGATCGATCCGGCGGCCATCACGATGGTCCGCTTCCACACCGGGAACCGCCACATGGCCCGCGGCTGGTCCGCCGGGGCGACGTCGTCGTCCTGCGGGGTCATCCCGACGATCTTGCAGAAGCCGCCGAGCGGGATGGCCTTGAGGCCGTACTCGGTCTCGCCCCGGGTGAAGGAGAAGATCGTCGGGCCGAATCCCACGAAATACTTGGTGACCTTCATCCCGAACCGCTTGGCGGTGATCATGTGGCCCAGTTCGTGCAGGCTCACCGAGATCAGAATCGCCAGCGCGAAAGCGGCCACGCCCAGCCCGTACAGCATCAAGCTCCTTCTGAAGCAATGGCGATCTTCCGCTGTGCCTCGGCCCGCGCCCATGCCTCGGCGGTCAGCACCTCTTCGACGGTACCCGGTTCGGCATAATCGGGAGCCGACGCGAGCACCGCCTCGATGGTGTCGACGATGCCCAGGAACGGTAGCCGACCGGCGACGAAAGCAGCCACACACTCCTCGTTCGCGGCGTTGTACACGGCCGGCCGGCATCGTCCGGTTCGCCCGGCCTGCTTGGCCAGCCGTACGGCCGGGAAGTCCTCGTCGTCCAGCGGGCGCAGCTCCCAGTTGTGCGCCTGGGTCCAGTCGACCCCCACGGCGGCCGCCGGCACCCGGTCCGGCCAGGCCAGCGCCAGGGCGATCGGCAGCCGCATGTCCGGCGGGCTGGCCTGGGCGAGCGTCGACCCGTCGGCGAACTCGACCAGTGAGTGGATCACCGACTGCGGGTGGATCATGACTTCGATCGAGTCGTACGACACGTCGAACAACTCGTGCGCCTCGATCACCTCCAGCCCCTTGTTGACCATGGTGGCCGAATTGATCGTCACCACCGGCCCCATGTCCCACGTCGGGTGCTTGAGCGCCTCCTCGGGCGTGACTCCGGCGAGCTCGCTGCGCCGCCGCCCGCGGAAGGCGCCGCCGCTGGCCGTCAGGATCAGCCTTCGCACTTCGTCCGCGGCGCCGCCGCGCAGGCACTGGGCCAGAGCCGAGTGCTCGGAGTCGACCGGGACGATCTGCCCGGGGCGTTGCTGGGCCGCCTTGACCAGGGAGCCGCCGGCCACGAGGGACTCCTTGTTGGCCAGGGCGAGCGTACGGCCGGACTGCAGCGCCCGGAGCGTCGGCGCCAGGCCGAGACTGCCGACCACGCCGTTGAGCACCACGTCGCACGGCCACTCGGCCAGCTCGGTCATCGCCTCCGGTCCGGCCACGATCTTGGGGATGCGGAAGCCGCCGGTCGCGTACCCGCGGCGCTGCGCCTCGGCGTAGAACGCCAGCTGCAGGTCCTGAACCACGCTCGCCCGGGCCACGCCGACGACGTCGACGCCCAGCTCCAGCGCCTGCTGGGCGAGCAGTTCGACGTTCCCCCCGCCGGCCCCGATCGCGACGACCCGGAACCGGTCGGGATTCCGCCGCACGATGTCGATGGCCTGAGTGCCGATGGACCCGGTCGAACCTAGCAGAACGAGCTCTCGCATGGTAATCAGTGTGGCGGATGCGCGCCTGCCGTGGACCGACCGGTCCGGCTTCAGATCACTCAGCTCGAGCCATCGCGCCCATTCCGCGCCGCCGTGGGGGCACCCGATTCACGCCTCCTCGTCGAGCAGAGCCTCGGGTTCGATGGCGAACTCGAACGGCTCCTTCATCCAGAAGACCTCGCCGGCGGCAGCGGTCACGACAGGCCGGTACGCACCGTCAGCCAGCTCGCCGAGGACCAGCGAAGGCACCCGCTCGCGGAAGTCGACGCGCAGGTAGAACGGCACTCCCGCGCGGGCGTACTCGCCCGGCCGCTCGATGATGTCCTTCTTGCGGTCGCGCGACACGATCTCGCCGAGCAGCACCGCGTCCGCAATCGGCATGTAGGTCCGGTCACCACCGGATCGCCGGAGCACCGCGAAGTCGGGGATGAACAGGTCGTCGCCGGAGACGACGTTGCACTCCGGATAGGCCCACATGCCGGCCCGCCGGGCGGCGCGGTGCAGCGCGTAGGCAAGTTCGCGCTCGGCCGCCTGATGGTTGTAGCCGGCATGGGGTGTCACGATCACGCTCCCGCGAAAGATCTCGACCTTCGGCCCGTTGTTCGGGGGAAGAAGGTCGAGCGCCAACTGGGCGGTCCACGGCTTCGTCTGGGTCAACATCGCCTCGACCAACGGCGCGAACTGCGACTGAGCCATCTGGACCACCTCCACGGGGGCATCTTGCCGAAATCAGCGTACCGGCGGGGCTGGGCGGCGTCGGGCTGTGGATAAGCGGGTATGGGGGGAACATGCGTGCCCGGCTGCGACATCTGCGTGAGCTCGCCGCGGCGCCGTTCCGGCCGCTGCGGGGCCGGGACCTGGCGTTGTACGCGGCCGCCGTCACGTTCTACGCCGGGATCGCCGTGGTGCCGATCTCGCTGCTGGCGATCTGGCTGACCGGACTGGCCGTCGGCGCCGCCCGGGTGCGCCGGCTCACCGCGCACACCATCGCCGTGCTGCCGGACGAGATCGGGGTGCCGCACGCGCTGGCCGTGCTGATCAACGCCGGACTGCATCTCACCCCGGGGCTCGCGCTGGCCAGTCTGTTGCCGGCCACGCTGTACGGCGAGGGGCTGCGGCGGGCGTTCGTGTCGCTGCGGTCGCCGGGTGAGTCGCTGGTCGGGTGGCGTGGCCGGCTGCTGTGGCTGCCGTTGCTGGCCGCTGCGCCGGCGCTGCTGCTGGCGATGCTCCTGGCGCTGCCGACGACGGCCGGTCTGTGGACGCGCGGTGGCTGGTGGTCGGTGCTCGCGGTGGTGCTGTCGTTCTTCGCCGCCTGGCTGGTGCTCACGCCGATCGTGATCTGGGTCTTCCGGTACGTCGCGCCTTCCGTACCCGGGTCGCCCGTATCCGGGTCATCCGTATCCGGGTCGTCCGCGCCGTCCGCGCCGTCCGCAGGACCCGGCACCGGACGCGAGCGCAGCCGCCCGCCCTGGCTCGCGGCCGGGCTGGTCGGGTCGTTCACCGCGGCCAACCTGTCGGGTTTCCTGCACGGGTTCGTGCTGTTCTGCTCGCTGCCGCTCAATCTGGGCGCGCCGTTCGGCGGGTTCGCCCAGATCGGCGGGATGGTCGCGGCCGGCCTGTGGCTGTACCTCTTCCACACCATCCTGCTGGCCGGGTACGCCGCCACGGTCACGTTCGGGCAGTATCTGGACCGGCGGCACCGGCCGGTCCCTGAGCCGGTCCGGGAAAGTCACCTGATCGGCGGCCGGTCAGCCGCCGATTAGCCGCTTTTGCGCGGTCGGCCAGTTCGGAGGACGTTCAGTGCGATATGACCCACGGGCGCGGCTGCGTCGGGCGCGTTACGCTCGCTCGTCATGAACCCTGTACCGACCCGCGCCGACGTGGTGATCATCGGGGCCGGCCACAACGGCCTGGTGTCGGCGGTGCTGCTGGCCCGCGCCGGCCTCGACGTCGTGGTGCTCGAGGCGGACGACGTGCTCGGCGGCGCCGCCCGGACCGAGAAGCCGTTCGCGAAGGTCCCCGGCCTCGGCCAGTCCACCGGCTCCTACCTGCTCGGCCTGATGCCGCCGGAGCTGCTGCGGACGCTCGACCTGGACATCCCGGTGCTGCGCCGCGACCCGCACTACTTCCTGCCCACGCCGGGGCCGGTCGGCTCGCCGTACCTGCTGTTCGGCCGCGACCGCGCGGCCACCCGGGCGCAGATGGAACAGTTCTTCTCCCCGCGCGACCTGGCCGCCGACGAGGCGATGGCGGTGGAGATCGCCGCGCTGCGGGCCGACCTGGCGCCGGCCTGGCTGGAGGAACCCGGATCGGTCGAGGCGACCGCCGACCGGTACATCCGGCCGCAGCTGCAGAGCACGTTCATCGATCTGGTCCGCGGTTCGGTCGCCGACTACCTGGCCCGGTTCGGCTTCAAGAGCGAACTGCTGATGAGCATGTACGCCGTGACCGACGGCCTGTCCGGGCTCAACGCCGGCCCGGACGACCCCGGCACCGGCCACAACTTCCTCGTCCACAACATGTGCCGCCTGCCCGGCTCGGACGGCACGTGGATGATCGCCCGCGGCGGCATGGGCACCGTGTCGCGCACGTTCGCCGACGCCGCCCGCGCGGCCGGGGCGCAGCTATTCACCGGGACGCCCGTGACCGCCGTCACCGTCGACGGAGGGGCCGCCACCGGCGTGGTCCTGTCCGACGGCCGGGCGATCCGCGCCCGTGCGGTCCTCGGCTCCTGCGACCCGTACCGGCTGATCGATCTGGTGCCGTCCGGAGCGCTCCCGAGCACCCTGACTTCGCGGATGGCCGCGGTGAAGCGGACCGGGACGACGCTGAAATTGAACCTGGCGCTCTCCGCGCTGCCGACGTTCTCCTGTCTGCCATCCGATGCGCCGGAGCCGTTCGGCTCGACCATCCACCTGCTGCCGGGCTCGGCCGGGCTGGCCGGGTCGGCGTCGCCCGATCACGACTCACCGATGGCGGCCCTGCGCGCGATGTGGGCGGACGTGCAGGCCGGTCGCCTGCCGGCCGAGCCGACCATCGAGTGGTACGTGCACACCACCGTCGACCCGTCGCTGCAGGACCCGGCCGGGCACCACTCGTCGGCGCTGTTCGTGCAGTCGGTGCCGTTCTCCATCGCCGGGTCGACGTGGGACGCGGAACTGCCGGGCTACGTGACGCGCCTGCTGGAGATCTGCGACCGGTACGCGCCGGGCACGTCCGACCTGGTGGCCGACATGATGCCGCTCACCCCGCCGGGGATCGAGGAGCACTTCGGCATCACCGGCGGTCACATCCACCACGTCGACAACACGGTGGCCTTCAACGAGCGCATGCCGTACGCGACGGGCCTGGACGGCCTCTACGCGGGTTCCGCCGGCGCCCACCCGGCCGGCAGCGTGATCGGCGCCGCCGGCCACAACGCCGCCCGCCGGATCCTCAAGGACCTCGGGGTCTGATCCACTCACGCAGGTCGCCGGGGTGGGCCGGGCGCTCTGGACGCGTCAGCGGCCGGCCCGGTCGGCCCCGGCCCTCGGCGTGAGCGGCGGTCTGTACCCACCACCCGGCTACGACAGGGGTTTTGCCGTCTCGCTCTTCGATGCGCGGATGCCGTGGCCGACCGACGTCAGGCAGCGGCCGGTGGGCAGGTCGAACTTCCAGCCGTGCAGCTGGCAGGTCAGAACGTTGCCGTCGACGACGCCGAAGCGGCTGAGGTCGGCCTTCAGGTGCGGGCAGCGGCGCTGCACGGTCCAGTCGCCGAGCTGGGTGTCCTCGGCGTCGACGGTGCGTTCGTGCTCGTCGTACCAGCCCTCGGCGTATTGCAGGCGCTCCTCGGACAGGCACTTGAAGAACGCGTAGACGAACTCGTTGTACTGGCCGATCCGCGCGGCGCTGAACCGGCAGGACAGGAAGAGCGAGTTGACCCAGTCGCCCTCGTCGATGTGGATCAGGTGCTCGACCAGCGCACGGCCGGTCTTGAAGCGGTAGCGGACCTTTTCGTCGGCGTACGGGCGGACCTGCTTGCCGGGGAAGTCCACGACGATCGACTCGAGGATCTCGCCGCCCGGGCCGAAGGAGTCGGTCAGGTCGAACCGGACCGGGCCGCCGACCCCCTTGGCCAGGTAGATCGACTCCTCCAGCAGCGGCTCGATGCGCTTCTTGAGCTCGCCCAGCACGTCGATCTCGGGATGCCGCCAGGACGCCTTCTCGGCCTCGATGACTCCGCGCTTGCGGTCGCGCATCTCCTCGAGATGCGCTGTCTTGTTCGCGAAGAACTCGTCGACGTCGGTCGGGTGGGTGGTCGTAGCGCCGTCCTGCGTGATCTCGGTGACGCTGCCGGGCAGCAGCACGATGCCGTTGGTGCCGCCGACCTTGGCGTACTCGGTCTGGAACACCGACTGGTCCGGGAAGATGTTGCCCTCGTCGCCGAAGATGTCGTTGAACCGCCACAGGTCGTCGTCGAGGAAGCACGGCGGACCGGCGATCGGGAACACGTGCGACGCCTTCAGGTCGTCGATGTAGCGCCAGGTGCGGTCGAACTGACGGTCCCGCTTCTGCTTGCCGAACGCCGTCTTCGCCCCCTCCGGCAACTCGTACACCATCGGGTACCAGATCGCGCCGGAGAACTGCAGCAGGTGCGCGTGCACCGGGCCGAGTTCCTGGAACACGGTCAGGTCGGCCGGGCGGGCGTCGTTCTGATTGAGCAGCCGTACGCCGTCGTACTCGACCCACAGCGCGGAGTCACCGATCGGGCCGTCCGTCGGGCTGGTCAGCGCCTGGATCATGATCTTCAGGCCGCCGTCGAGCTCGTGCACCTGGTTCGACACGGTCTTCCGGAATTTGGTGAAGCCGAGCTCGCGCAATTCGTCCTCGAGCTGGCTGGTCGGGTACTCCGGCAGCAGGACCGTCGCGTCCTTGGAGACGTTCGCGCGCAGGTTCTGCGCGTCGAAGTGGTCGCGGTGCAGGTGGGAGACGTACAGGTAGTCGACGTCACCCAGTGCCTTCCAGTCCAGCAACGAGTTGTCCGGGAACGGGAACCAGGAGCCGAAGTAGGCCGGGTTGACCCAGGGGTCGCACAGGATGCTGCCGGCGCCCGTGTCGATCCGCATGCTCGCGTGGCCCGTGCCCGTGATCCGCACCGTTCTCGCTCCCTTGTCCGGTTGACCGCATCGACGGTACCGGGTACGGGTTGGTCACCGGAACGCGGAGGCGGCGTGCGAGACTAGGCGCGACAGCGAACGCACGTGCGTGGAGGACCGAATCGTGGCGGAAGAACCGGTGTACTCGCCCGACCAGCTGAAGCCGGGCAACCGCAAGTGGGGCCGCCGCGGCGCCCTCGGGGCGGCCGCCATCACGCTGCTGTTTCTCTGGGGCAACCACGAGGGCAACACCGAGAACATCTTCCTCATCCTCGTCGCGCTCGGCCTGCTCGGAACCGTGATCACGGACAGTGTGCTGCGGCGCAACGGCCTCAAGCCGAACGACCAGTAGCCCCTGTCGGCACCGCAAGAAGGGCCCTCCTCGGGCCCTTTTCCCGTTTCTCGGCGCTACCGCCGACGCAGCAGGATGTCCTTGACCTCGCGCAGGGCCGCGTCGACCTCGGCCTCGAAGTAACCGCCGGGGACCAGCCCGAACTGCAGTGTGTCGAGCTCGTTCTCCGCGACCGGCATCGGGCCCCGGCCGGTCATCGCCTGCAGGATGCCGTCGAACAACCGGTCCACCTGCATCGGGTCGTAACCGCTGCCGAACCGGCGGGGCTGGAACGTGCGCCGCAACTGGTCGACCCGGTAGACCTCGCCGTTCGGTCCGCCGCCGGTGGTGGGGCTCCCCATCATCGGACCGCCACCCATGGGCGGGCCACTCATCGGGGACGGACCCATCGGCGGAGCGCTCATCGGGGACGGGCCCACCGGCGGAGCGCTCATCGGAGAAGGGCCGCCGTAACCGCCGCGGTCACGCTCGGGCAGGCGGATCTCCGCAGTCATGTCGGTCTTGCCGTGCCGGCCGGGCTCGATCTGCTCGTAGCTACCGGTGTCGTACCCGCGGGGCGCCGGCCGCTGCGGCTGGCCGCCGTAGCTCGGTTCGCCGCCGTAGCCCGGTTCGCCGCCATAGCCCGGTTCGCGGCCGTAACCTGGTTCGCTGCCATAGCCCGGTTCGCTGCCATAGCCCGGTTCGCTGCCGTAGCCCGGCTCCTCGTACCGGCCGCCGTACGGGTGAGCCCCGGGCAGTTGCCGCTGCGGCATCGGCGGGCGTTCCTCGCGCATCGGCGCCGGAAGCCGCTCGGTGGGCGGGGCCGACCGGCCCATCGACGGGCCCATCCGGTCGGCGGGCATGCCGCCGCGCATCGGCTCCGGCTGCATCCGCGGGTCCGGCACCCGGCCACCCCCGCGCTCCTCGAACTCGGCCAACTGCCGCTCGACCCGGTCCAGGTGCAGGTCGACCTGCCACTCGTCGTACCCACCGAAGCGCACGCGAAAGACGACGTCGTGCACCTCCTGCGCGCCCACCGGCGCACCCATCTGCTCACCGGCGAGGGTGGCTTCGACGCGGTCCAGGAAGCTGTCGACTTCGTCCACCTTGTAGCCGCGCCGCAGCGCGCGCCGGCGGAAACGCTGCCCCTGACTCGTCACTGCGTCTCCCCATTCCTTCGCTGGGAGGAATGCCGCCCAGTCACAGTGCCACCTCCGGGCCGGTGGTGGCGCCCCCAGCATCCGTCACCACGACCTCGCTCGCAGCCAGCTGGCCACAGGCGCCGTCGATCTCCCGGCCCCGGGTGTCGCGGACCGTCGTCGCCACACCCGCCGCCTGCAGGCGGCGCACGAACTCCCGCTCGACCGGCTTGGGGCTGGCGTCCCACTTGCTGCCCGGAGTCGGGTTCAGCGGGATCAGATTCACATGCGCCAGCTTGCCCCGCAGCAGCTTACCGAGCAGATCGGCGCGCCAGGGTTGATCGTTGACGTCCCTGATCAGGGCGTACTCGATGGAGACCCGACGGCCGGTCTGCGCCGCGTAGTCGAACGCGGCTCCGAGCACCTCGGCCACCTTCCAACGCTGGTTGACAGGCACAAGCTCATCGCGCAGATCATCATCGGGGGCGTGCAGTGACAACGCAAGGGTCACCGACAGCTCTTCCGCGATCAACCGCCGCATTGCGGGCAGCAGACCCACGGTGGAGACAGTGATGTGCCGCTGCGACAGGCCGAGTCCCTCGGGCGCGGGTGCGGTCAGACGCCGTACGGCCTGGATCAGCCGCGGGTAGTTGGCCAGCGGCTCCCCCATGCCCATGAAGACGACGCGGGACAGCCGGGGTGGCGATCCGGTGACCGCGCCCGACGCGGCCACCCCGGCCAGGTAGACCACCTGGTCGACGATCTCGGCCACCGACAGGTTGCGGGTCAGTCCCTGCTGGCCGGTGGCGCAGAACGGGCAGGCCATGCCGCAACCGGCCTGGCTGGACACGCAGGCGGTGACGCGGTCCGGATACCCCATCAGCACACTCTCGACGAGCGCGCCGTCGTGCAGGCGCCACAGTGTCTTGCGGGTGGCGCCGTCGTCGCAGGCCAGTTCGCGGACCGGGGTCAGCAGCGTGGGCAGCAGGTCGCCGGTCAGGCGCTCCCGCACGGCGGCGGGCAGGTCGGTCATCGCGCCGGCGTCGCGCACCAGGCGGCCGAAGTAGTGGGTGGAGAGCTGCTTCGCCCGGAACGCGGGCTCGCCCAGGCCGGTGACCACGTCGCGGCGGCCGGCCAGGTCGAGGTCGGCCAGGTGGCGCGGGGGCATCGAGGGGCGACGCCGGGTGGTCACTTCATCAGGGGTGTCGGGGCTGGTCGGGATGACCGGAAGAATCGTCATGGCTGTTCCAGTGTCCCACGCGCTCACTTCGGTGACGCGATCCAGGAGAGCAGGAGATAGGCGGCCGGAACGGCGAACAGGATGGAGTCCAACCGGTCCATCAGGCCCCCGTGCCCGGGCAGCAGATGACTCATGTCCTTGATCTTCAGGTCGCGCTTGAGCATCGACTCGGCCAGATCTCCGACCACCGCCACCGGCGAGATCACCGCGCCGAAGAGCAGACCCCAGGTGAACGGCACGTCGAGCGCGAAGTAGAGGAAGATCGCGCTGCCCAGGGCGGCCGCGAGCACCGAGCCGGCGAATCCCTCCCAGGTCTTGCCCGGGCTGATCGCGGGCGCGAGCTTGTGCCGGCCGAAGAAGACGCCGGCTGCGTACCCGCCGGTGTCGGACAGCACGACGGCCAGCACCGCGGCCAGCACGCGGCGGTTGCCGTCGTCCGGCTCGACCAGCAGAACACCGAACCCGAGCAGGAACGGCACGTAGACGGCGATGAGGATGCTGGCGGTCAGGTCCCGGCGGAACGCGGCCGGCCCGTCGGCGAGCCGCCAGACGATCGCCGCCAGGATGGTGACGACCAGCCCCAGCACCAGCGAGTCGGGGCCCTCGTACCAGGCCAGGCCGATGATGAGCAGTCCGCCGGCGAGCAGCGGGATCAGCGGCGCGTTGGCCCCGGTGCTTCGCAGGGCCCGGACCATCTCCCAGATGCCGACCGAGGCGGCCACCGCGATGACCGCCAGGAAGGCCGGCTGGTAGAGCAGCGAGCCCAGCACCACCGAGCCGAGGCCGACGCCGACGGCGACGGCGGCCGGTAGGTTGCGGCCGGCGCGGCCACCCACCGGCTTGCCGTCGCGGCCGGCCCGGCGTTTGCCCGGACCACGGGGAGTGGGGGCGTCGCTACTCAGGTCCCACTCCGCCTGCGAGGTCGAGGTCTCGGCCGGTGCGTGGTTCCACGCCGGGCCGGCTTCGGCGACCCGGACGTCCTCGAGACTGGCCGGGCGCCGGAACTCAGTTGTGGCGTACGGGTCGTCCTCGCCCCCGTCGGGCACGCCGTGCGCGTACGGCGCCGAGACGTCCGGGTCGGACGAACGGTCGCCGGCGTACCCGCCGCGGGGTTCGAGGTACGACATCAGACCTCGAGCAACTCGGTTTCCTTGTGCTTGACCAGCTCGTCGACCGCCGACACGTACTTGTGCGTGGTGTCGTCGAGCTCCTTCTCCGCGCGCCGCACCTCGTCCTCGCCCGCGTCGCCGTCCTTGACCAGCTTGTCCAGCTGCTCCTTGGCCTTGCGGCGGACGTTCCGGATGGCCACCCGGCCTTCCTCGGCCTTGCCCCGCGCGACCTTGGTCATCTCGCGCCGCCGCTCCTCGGTCATCTGCGGCAGGTGGATCCGCAGCTGGGTGCCCTCGTTGTTCGGGTTCACCCCGAGGTCCGAGTCACGGATGGCCCGCTCGATCGCGCCGAGCTGGCTGGTGTCGTACGGCTTGACGATGACCATGCGGGGTTCGGGGACGCCGACCGAGGCCATCTGGGTCACCGGCGTGGGCGCGCCGTAGTAGTCCACGACGATCCGGGAGAACATCGCCGGGGTGGCCCGCCCCGTGCGGATCGCGGCGAACTCCTCCTTGGCGTGCTCGACCGCGTTCTCCATCTTCTCCTCGGCCTCGAAGAGGGTCTCGTCGATCACCTGCTCCGTCGCCTCCTTGCTTCGTGTGGTGCTTCTCGGTGGTGGGGTGTGGCGCGGGATCACGTGGTGATCAAGGTACCGATCTTCTCGCCACTGACCGCCCGGATGATGGTGTCGTCGCCCTCGGCGCCGAAGACCAGCATGGGCAAGTCGTTCTCCTGGCAGAGGCTGAAGGCGGCCTGGTCAGCGACCCGAAGGCCCTTCTGCAGCATCTCGGCGAAGGTGATCGTGTCGAGCTTGCGGGCCTCCGGATCGGTCCGGGGGTCGGCGGTGTAGACGCCGTCGACGCCGTTCTTGCTCATCAGCACGACGTCGGCGTGGATCTCCAGGGCGCGCTGGGCGGTGACGGTGTCGGTGGAGAAGTACGGCATCCCGGCGCCGGCGCCGAAGATGACCACACGGCCCTTCTCCAGGTGGCGGATCGCCCGCAGCGGAATGTACGGCTCGGCGACCTGGGCCATCGTGATCGCGGTCTGCACCCGCGTCTCGATGCCTTCTTTCTCCAGGAAGTCCTGCAGCGCGAGGCAGTTCATGACGGTGCCGAGCATGCCCATGTAGTCGGCCCGGGAACGGTCCATGCCACGCTTCTGCAACTCGGCGCCGCGGAAGAAGTTGCCGCCGCCGACCACGACCGCGACCTGCACACCGCGGCGGACGACAGTGGCGATCTGGCGGGCGATGCCCTGCACGACGTCCGGATCGACACCGACCGCGCCGCCGCCGAAGACCTCGCCGGACAACTTGAGCACCACTCGGCGCGGCCGCACCGAAGCCGGAGTCGGATCGTCAACCGGAACGGCCTGCTCGGTCACCAACGTCATGCCAACCCGCCTCTTCCCTACGGCTTCAGGAGCACCCTATGTGACGGGGAGGCCGGGCGCAGAATCGCGTTCCCGACCTCCCGTGCCGCCTTCCGGCGACGTGTTACTCCTGGCCGACCTCGAACCGGACGAAGCGCGTCACCGTGATGCCGGCCTCGTCCGTGATCTGCTTGACGGTCTTCTTGTTGTCGACCACCGACGGCTGCTCGAGCAGGACGAAGTCCTTGAAGAAGGAGTTCACCCGGCCCTCGACGATCTTGGGCAGGGCCTGGGCGGGCTTGCCCTCCTCGCGCGCGGTCTCCTCGGCGATGCGCCGCTCCGACTCGACGGTCTCGGCCGGCACCTCGTCCCGGGTCAGGAACCGCGGCCGCATCGCGGCGATCTGCATGCCGACGCCCCGGGCGTCGGCGTCGCCGGCCTCGTCGCTCTTGCCCGTGTACTCGACCAGCACACCCACCTGCGGCGGCAGATCCTGCGCCTTGCGGTGCAGGTAGACCGCGACGCTGCCCCCGTCGGTCAGGTCGGCCAGCCGGTTGACCACGATCTTCTCGCCGATCTTGGCGGAGAAGTCCTGGATCGTGTCGGCGACCGACTTGCCGTCGGGCAGCGTGGCCGCCTGGAGAGCGGCCGCGTCGGAGATCTTGCTCTGCGCGGCGAACTCGACCAACTGCTGGCCGAGCGCCACGAAGTCCGCCGTCTTGGCGACGAAGTCGGTCTCGCAGTTGAGCTCGAGAAGCGCGGTGCCGAAGTGCGACACGATGCCGTTGGCGGCGGTCCGGCCGGCCCGCTTGCCCACGTCCTTCGCCCCCTTGATGCGCAGAAGCTCGACGGCCTTCTCGAAGTCGCCGTCGGACTCCTCCAGAGCCTTCTTGCTGTCCATCATGCCCGCGCCGGTCAGGTCGCGGAGCTTCTTGACGTCCTGGGCGGTGAAGTTGGCCATGACTCTCTCTTCGATTCGTTTCGTACGGTCTCGGACGCTGACTCTTACTCGGCGCTCGCCGAGACGGGCTCCTCGGTGGGAACCGTGACCGGCTCGGCCGCGGCCGGGGTCCGCTCGGTGGCGGCGGGGGCCGGCTCCTCGGTGGCGGCGGGGGCCGGCTCCTCGGTGGCGGCGGGGGCCGGCTCCTCGGTGGCGGCGGGGGCCGGCTCCTCGGTGGCGGCGGGGGCCGGCTCCTCGGTGGCGGCCGTGACCGGCGACGCCTCCGCGGCGGTCGCGCCGTGCGCGTCGGAGGAGACCGGCTCGGTCAGCGGGGCCACGGCGGCCTCGTCCTTCTCGGCGCTCGTCGTACAGCTCGCGCTCCCACTCGGGCAGCGGCTCGCCGGCGGCGACGCTGGCCGCCTCGGGCTTGGCGTCGGCGTCCTGCCGGTTGCGGCCGGAACGGGCGATCAGGCCGTCGGCGACGGCGGTGGCCACCACTCGGGTGAGCAGCTCGGCCGAGCGGATCGCGTCGTCGTTGCCCGGGATCGGGAAGTCGACCTCGTCCGGGTCGCAGTTGGTGTCCAGCACCGCGATGACCGGGATGCCCAGCTTGCGGGCCTCGTCGACGGCGATGTGCTCCTTCTTGGTGTCGACCACCCAGATCGCCGACGGGATCCTGGTCATGTCACGCAGACCACCGAGGGTCTTGGTGAGCTTGATCTTCTCCCGGTTCAGCTGGAGGGTCTCCTTCTTGGTGTACCCAGCGGCCGTGCCGGTCAGGTCACCCAGAGCCTCGAGTTCCTTCATCCGCTGCAGCCGCTTGTACACCGTCTGGAAGTTGGTGAGCATGCCGCCCAGCCAGCGGTGGTTCACGTACGGCTGGCCCACCCGGGTCGCCTGCTCGGCGATGGCCTCCTGGGCCTGCTTCTTGGTGCCGACGAAGAGGATGTGGCCACCCTCGGCGACGGTGTCCCGCACGTACGCGTAGGCCTTCTCGATATAGTCCAGCGTCTGGCGCAGGTCGATGATGTAGATACCGTTGCGCTCGGTGAAGATGAAGCGCTTCATCTTCGGGTTCCAGCGCCGGGTCTGGTGCCCGAAGTGGACACCGCTTTCCAGCAGCTGACGCATGGTCACGACGGCCATGGTGGGTTGCTCCCTATATTCCCTGGTTGTCACGCCCACCGGCGGTGGGCGTCCTGGCGCCCGGTCGTCGGCCGCAGTCGGGCCCAAGAACATCGGGACCAGGGAGGGCCGCCGCTGCCGACTCCGATCGCCCACCGCACCTGGATGACATAGGTACGGAAGGCAGCCCGGTGGCGGTCAGAGGGCGCGCGAGGTCGACCGCGCGGGGCGGTCGCCGTCCTCAAGCATACGCCGTCCCCTGAGCGGCCCGGTTCCGGCTCCGGTGCCGGCCTCGTCGGTCTCTTGCGCCGCCTTTCTGGCGCCGCCCCTCTCGCGCCGCAAACGCAAACCCGCCGCCGGCTCGCCCCGGGCGCAAGCCGGCACCGTCCGCTTCCCCTGGGCGCAAGTCCACGCGTGGGTGCGCCTCAGCTCGAACCCGCGCCGGCCTGTCTCAAGCGCAGGCCTGCGGGTATGCCGCGGCGAACTCGGCGGCCAACTCGTGAGCCCGGGCGAGCAGCCTGCGGGCCCGGGCCCGCTTCGCCGCCGCTTCCCGCCGCAACCAGGCGGCCTCCGCCGGGCGCCCGCGGGCGTCGGCGCGGTCGGCGAGTTCGTCCCACTGGTCGGCGCCGGCCAGCATCGTCCGAGCCGCAGGCTCGGCCGCCTCCCGCAATTCCCGAAATGGGTCCCGCTTCACCGCGCCCCGTCCTCCCGGCCGTCGATACGGCCCGGCGTTTACCACTCCATCGTCTCGTCGCCGCGCAGGTCTCGCAGAATCTCCTCCTCGTACAGGCGGATCTGCGACCGGACCCACGCGAGCTTCGTCGCGGCATTGTCCCGCTCGTGGTGTGGTTCCGTCACCGTTCAACCACCCGTTGGCCCTCTCTCCCGCGTCTCTGTTTTCCACTATTTGCACCGCGCTACGAAGCTTCACTCCTGGGCGCATGACAAGTAGTCGGTGACCATGTTGACAAACGGCTAATAGTCGTGCGCCTACGGTCGATGGCGTGGGAGTGAAGCCGATTCGCCTCATGGGCGCGCATGAGATCCGCATCCGGCTGGGCGGGGTCAGCCGCCAGCGGGCGTACCAGATCACCAGCCGTGCCGACTTTCCCAAGCCGGTCGCCGAACTGGCCCAGGGCAAGATCTGGGCCACCGACGACGTCGAGGTCTGGATGAAGGAGCACCGCCGGGACATGGACGACGCCGAGGACTGACTCATACCAGGCCGCGGCGCGCAAGTGCGAACCCGTTGCCCCGCCGCAGCACCAGTCCGGTCATCTCCAGCAGGGAGAGCCGCCGCAGCACCGTACGCACCGGCAGGCCCGCCCTCGTCGCCAGCTGTTCCGGCATCACCGTCCCCCGCCCCGGCATCGCCTCCAGGACCAGCGCCGACTCTTCGTCCAGATCGTCCCGGGGGCGTTCCGGCCCGCGCGCGGGCTCGGGCAGATGCTCGCCGATCGGCCCCACCTCCTCCAGCACCTGCGCCGGCCCGGTCACCAGCCGGGCCTGCGGGTTACCGCGCAGCAGCTCGTGACAGCCGACCGACATGGCCGAGGTGACCGCGCCCGGCACCACCATGGCGACCCGATTGAGGGCCAGCACCCGGCTCATCGTCTGGGCCGCGCCGCTGCGGGCGGCCGCCTCGACCATGACCGTGCCGCGGGTGGCGGCCGCGATCACGCGATTGCGGATGAGGAACCGGTGCCGGAGCGGCTCGGCCAGCGGCGGCCACTCACTGACGAGTAGCCCGGCCTCGGCGATCTGCTCGAAGAGGCCGGTGTTGCCCGCCGGGTACGGCCGGTCGACGCCGCAGGCCAGCACCGACACGGTGAGCCCACCGGCCGCCATCGCCGCCCGGTGCGCGGCCGCGTCGATGCCGAACGCGCCGCCGGACACCACCGTCCACCCGTGCTCCGCCAGGCCGAAGGCGATCTCGCCGGTGACGTGGACCCCGTAACTGGTGGCCGCCCGCGCCCCGACCACCGCGACCGACCGCGCGAACGCCTCGTCCAGCCGGTACGCCCCGCGCACCCACAGGCACAGCGGCGGCCGGACGTCGCTGTTCACCCGGCCCGTCGCGTCGAGCTCGAGCGTGCTCAGCGCGTCCACCCCGGACGGCCACTCGTCGTCGGCCGGGGTCACCACCCGGGCGCCCTGCCGCCCGCCGCGGGCCAGCGCCGCCGCGGCCAGCTGCCAGGGATCACCCGCCGCCAGCCGCGCCTCGACCGCGGCGTGCAGGTGCCGGTCGGTGGCGTCACCGGCGATCAGGCGCCGCAGCGTGGCCACCGCGCCGTCCGCGTCGACCATGGTCCAGACCGTGCGGCTGCCCGGTTCGGCCAGCCAGGTCAACGCCACCCGGGCGAGCCGGTCGTGCTCAGTCGAGTCCTCGGGCGCGTTCATGCGTCTCCCCCATTCTCAGTTGAGCCGCCTCGTCGACGTCGGACCGGTCCGGCCGGTCGCGTCCGTCCAGGTCGGCGATGGTCCACGCCAGGCGCAGGACGCGGTCCAGACCCCGGGCGGACAGCGATCCCCGGTCCAGCGACGCCCGCAGCGCGGCGGTGTGGCCGGGCGGCAGCCGCCACGGTGGCCGGCGCAGTTGCGGCCCCGGCACCTCGGCGTTGGTCCGCCAGCCCCCGTCGGCCCAGCGAACCGCGGCTGCCGCCCGGGCCCGGGCGACGCGTCCGGCCACCACCGCCGACGACTCGGCCGGCGCCGACGGCGTCATGAGCTGCGCCGCGGTGAGCGGTCCGAGCCGGATCTGGATGTCGATCCGGTCGAGCAGCGGCCCGGAGATCCGGCCCATGTACCGCCGCCGGGCCAGCGCTGTGCAGGTGCAATGGGCGTCTCCGGCCGGGCTCGCGCACGGGCACGGGTTGGCCGCCATCACCATCTGCACCCGGGCCGGGTACTCGGTGGTGCCACGCGCCCGGGCCAGCACGACCCGTCCGCTCTCCAGCGGCTGCCGCAGCGACTGCAGCGTCGCGGTGGCGATCTCCGGCGCCTCGTCCAGGAACAGCACGCCGCGGTGGGCGAGCGACAGCGCGCCCGGACGGGCCAGGCCACTGCCGCCACCGACCAGCGCCGCCATGCTGGCCGAATGGTGCGGAGCCTGGAACGGCGGCCGGCGCACGAGCCGCCCGTCGGCAGGCAGCGCCCCGGCGATCGAGTGCAGCGCCGTCACCTCGAGCGCGGCCTGGTCGTCCAGTTCCGGAAGCAGCGCCGGCAGCCTCTCGGCGAGCATCGTCTTGCCACCGCCGGGCGGCCCGATCAGGGCGATGTGGTGGCCGCCGGCCGCCGCCACCTCCAGGCCGTACCGGCCGAGCGCCTGCCCGGTGACGTCGGCCAGGTCGGGGGCGAGCGTGGGCGCCGGCGGTACGGCCGGGGGCGGCTCGAGCAGTTCGCCGGCGCCACGGATCCAGGCCACCAGCCGGCTGAGCGTGTCCACCCCCCGCACCCGTACGCCCGGGACCACGGTCGCCTCCCGCGCGTTGGCCAGCGGCACCACCACCCGGCGCACCCCGGCCTGAACCGCCGCGGCCACCATCGGCAGGACGCCCCGGATCGGCCGTACGGCCCCGTCCAGGCCCAGCTCGCCCAGCAGGATCACGCCCTCGAGCGGCGCCACCGGCAGCTCGCCCGCCCCGGCCAGCAGCGCGCAGGCCATGGCGACGTCGAAGCCGCTGCCGAACTTCGGCAGCGTGGCCGGCAGCAGGTTGACCGTGATCCGGCGGTTCGGCCAGGCCTGGCCGGAGTTGACCACCGCCGCGCGCACCCGGTCGCGGGCCTCATGCAGGGCGGTGTCGGGCAGCCCGGTCAGCACCACAGCCGGGAGCCCGGTGGACAGGTCCGCCTCGACCTCGACCAGGTACCCGGCCAGACCGACCAGACCGACGCTGAGAACACGGGCGTAACTCATCTCAGAACGCTGCCCGGATGTGCTCGACGACCGACGCGCCCTTGGTCTGCGGCAGTACGGCGACCACGTCGAACCGCACCTCCCGCGGGCGCACCGACCGTTCCGACAGCCAGCACGCCGCGATCCGGCGCAGCCGCCGCGCCTTGGCCGGTGCCACCGCCTCGGCCGGTGTCCCGTACGTGTCCGACCGCCGCGTTTTCACCTCGCAGAACACCAGGTCGTCGCCGTCCCGCAGAATCAGGTCGACCTCGCCTTCGGGGCATCGCCAGTTGCTCTCCAGCAGCACGAGTCCGGCCGCCTGGAGATACCGCGACGCCAGCCGCTCCCCGTACGCCCCGACGGCCTGTCTCTCCCTCGTCATGCCGGGCACTGTCCCCGAATCGGTCCGCCGATGGATGGCGGCCTGTGGACAGAGCGCAATTGTGGATACAGCGGTGCGTCACGGGGGCCGTGATATGGGGCTCAGCGGTGGCGTTACGCTGCGTTGTCTTCTACGGTGCGAAACCGTGGATGGACATCGCCGTTACGCCGACGAACCGGAGACGCCCAGGTGGTACCCCGGGCCCGGCGAGCCCGCGAGCACCAGCCCGTACGAATCAGGCGTGCACGAACGCAGGAGCACAGCCTTCCGGCTGCCCGAGCAGCGGGCGAACGATCCCGATTACACCGGGTACGACCAGTCCGACCCGTTGAACACGACGGGCCGCGGGTTCGGCGGCGAGGACAGCGGCGGCCGGATCCCGGTCCGCGGACCGGAATACCCGACGATCCGCCCGGCCGAGCCGGCCCCCGCGGCGTCCTTCACGACCTACCCCGCGGCGGCCACCACGCCCCATCCGGCAGCCCCGCCGACGACGACCTACCCGCCGGGCACGCCGACCACCTACCCGGCCACCGCCGCGGCGCCGGCCACCTACCCGGCCGCGACCACGTCGAGCCCGTACGGCAGCAGCAGTCCCTCCTCGGCGATCCCGGCCACGACCGAGCCGACCGGGGCGGTGCCGCCCGTCGCGTCCCGATTCGGCGACGCGCCCGAGCCGGTCTACCGCTCCCGCCGGCCGATCTCAGCCGTGATCATCGCGGTCGTCTCGGCGCTGCTCATGGTTCCGGTGCTCCTCCTGCTCGTGCAGGTGACGTTCGTCGACGACCCTGGGGTGCGGGGCGTGGTGCCCGCCGTACTGCTCACGCTCGGCCTGCCCCTGACTGGCATCGGCCTGTACGCCGTGGCCGCCCACAACGGCCCGGGTGATCGTGCCGTCTGGCTGCGACCCCCCGTCGTCTACCTGCCGGTGGGCCTGCTCCTGCTGCTCGCCGCCGGTCTCGCAGTCGCCTGAGGGGAGCCGTCGGTCACGTCGTCTGCGCCACCGCGCCGTACACGATGGTGTCCGGGTGGACCGGCGGCGGATCGAGCTCGGGATGCCAGTCGACCACCGGAACCAGACCCGGGTCGAGGGGGCGCAGTCCGTCGAGCAGCCGAGCCACGGCCGAGCGCGTGCGCGGCCGGAACTCTTCCTGTGGGGCGGCGAGCGACGCCGACCGGGTCAGGCGGGCGGCGACGTCCGCGGTCACGCTGTCGAAGCTGATGTGTGACACCGCCAGGTAACTGCCGCCCGCAACCGCCGCCACCAGATGGCGGATCGCTTCAGCCGCTTCGTCGTCCAGCAGGCAGTGCAGAACGGCGAACAACAGCACGGCAACCGGGCGGTCGAGATCCAGGAGGCCGCGCAGCGCCGGATCGGTCATGATCTCCGCCGGGCGGCGCAGGTCACCGTCGACGAAGATCCGCACGCCGGGACGGACGCCGGCCAGCAGCGCCCGAGCGTGTGCGGCGACAACGGGGTCGTTGTCGACGTAGACGACCCGGGCGTCGGGGCGGACCGCCTGCGCGATCTCGTGCACATTGGGCCCGAACGGCAGCCCCACGCCGATGTCGATGAACTGCCGGACGCCGCACTCGGCCGTCAGGTGGCGCACCACGCGCCGCATGAACAGCCGGTTCTCCCATGCGGCGAGTTCAACGGCCGGAAGGATCCGTTTCAAGGCTTCCCCTGACTCACGGTCGGCGGCGAAGTTGTCCTTACCGCCGAGCAGATAGTTGTAGCGGCGGGCCGATGTCGGCACGCCCATCGAGGGCATCAATCCCGTACGCCGATCACTGGTAGGAAAGGAACGTGACACGAGGCGCCAATGCGCCCGGCACCGGACCCGCGGGCGTCGGCGGTCTCCACATGGGCCAGATCGGTATCCCGCCCGGCAGAAGGATCGGCGCGCCCATGTCCGAGTAGCCGTGCCGGAGGTACAGCGCCCGGTTGCGGGGATCGTTGGCCTCCAGGTACACGGGGGTACGGGACACCTGCAGGTAGGCGTGATGGCCGATCAGGAGGTAGCTGCCGATGCCCTGGCCCTGACACTCCGGCCGTACGCCCAAGTAGGCGAGGTGATGGTGGGCCGGGGCGGCCGGGTGACGCTCGGCCAGCAACCGGTGCAGAACTGCCAGCCGCCCGGTCAGCGGGCCCGGGTCCGGCCGGGGCGCCGGACGCGGGAACCACAGGGCGGCGCCCAGCAGGGCACCGTCCTCGTCGGCGACCCGGACGATGCCGTCGGCGAATGCGGCCGCGACGACGGTGCGGAAATGGGCCTTGCGGGTGGTGTCGGTGGCACCGAGCCACTGATCCACGTCACCACCGGTGAACGCCGCGGCCAGTACCGCGGTCACCGCCTCGCTCTCGTGCGGTCGTCCGCCGCGGAGTTCCAGTCGCGCTGCGTATCGCATCTGGTGTCCTCAGCGTCCGTTGACGCGGGCGGCGTGCCGGGCCCGGCTCTCGGAGACGGGCGGTATCGCCACCCGATGGACCGGCAGCGGCCGATCTCCGCGGCCGATCGCCATCCACGTCGCCGGTCGCTTGCGCCGGAGCCGGTACGCCCAGGCGACGCCGGCCGCCGCGACCAGCAGATAGACGGCCGGGGCGGCGTACACCGCGATCGGGTCGTCGCTGCCGAGCAGGTCACCGAGAAAGACGAGTGTCAACGCCAGCACCGTGACCAGGAAGGTTGCCGCGATCAGCGGCGCGACGCGGCGGCGCCACCGGTTCTCGTCGCGGCGGCCGTCCTTGGCGCGCCGGTGAAAGAACCGGACGACCGCGACCGCCGCGACACTCATCAGGATCAGCACGCCGAGTCCTCCGGACACCGTTCCGTAGAAGAACAGGTCGGTCGTCGGATCCAGGCCGAGCGCGACGATCACCACCAGCACCACGATCGCCAGGGCACTCTGCAGGGCAGACCCGCCGACCGGCACCTCGTCGTCCCGGATCCGCGCCAGCAGCCCCGGAAGCACCCCTTCCCGGGCCAGCGTCAGCGTGTACCGGGCCACGGTCGAGTGGAAGGCCAGCATGGCGGCGAACAGGCTGGTCGCGAAGAGCACGACCGCACCATCCAGAACCGGACCCGGGACGTACGGCCGGGGCAGCACGAAGAACAAGTCGGTCAGATGGGCGCCGGCCACCGCGACGATCCGGTCCGGCCCGGTCACCACCGACATCGCCCATGCCGAACCGGCGTACAGCACCACCACGACGAGCAGGATCAGATAGATCGCGCGGCGCGTGGTGGTGCGCGGATCGCGGGCGACCAGCGCGAACGCCAGCGGGATCTCGAACCCGACCAGTCCGGTCACACCTCCGACCAGGGACGCCGCTCCGGTCGGATTGGCCAGCAGCAACGGGTTCAACGTGTCGAACCGGACCTGGCCTCCGGCCGGATGCGCCGCCATGGCCCAGTCCAGCAGCAGGACGATGAGGACTTCCGCGCCGATCAGGACGCCGAGGATCCGCGCGTTCAGCCGGACGTTGAGCTGACCGAGGACCAGGATCGCCAACCAGGCCAGCAGAATCCAGACTCCCCAGTACGCGTGCACTCCGGCCAGGCGGGCGGCCGTGGCGGCGGCAATCCCGAAGGCGCCGTACAGCCCGATCTGCATGGCGTTGTAGGCCACCAGCGCGATCATCGCCGTCGCCACCCCGGCCGGCCGGCCCAGCCCCGCGGCGGCGTACGAGTAGAAGGCTCCGCTGTTCGGCACGTGGTTGGCCATCGCGGCCAGCCCGACCGCGAACAGGGCGAGAACCAGCGCGACGACCGCGTAGCCGGCGGGGATGCCGAGCTGGCCGATCTTGCCGTACCCGAGTGGGATGGCCCCGGCGACCACGGTCAGGGGCGTGACGGCGGCAATGCCGAGAACGAACAACCCGGCGGTACTCAGGCGTCCGGCGCGCAGGCCGGACTCGAGGGAAGTGGATCGCGTTCGTCTCATGGCAGATCTCCTGGCTGAATCGGGGCTGGAGTACCGGGAAGTGGGGGCGTGCGGGGGCGGCGCCAGGCGCCGGGGCAGCGCATGGTCGTGGGATCCGTGCCGGATGCCCGGTTCTTGGGGGCCGTGAGTGCTCTCGGGGATTCGTTGGTCGGCGCGGCCCACACGTCGGACCGCGAGATGATGTTCGGATCAGCGGATCAGCGGATCAGCGGATCAGCGGATCAGCGGATCAGCGGGCCTGCGGATCAGCGGGCCTGCGGATCAGCGGGCCTGCGGGCCTGCGGATCAGCGGGCCTGCGGATCAGCGGGCCTGCGGATCAGCGGGCCTGCGGGCCTGCGGATCAGCGGGCCTGCGGATCAGCGGGTCAGCGGGCCTGCGGGTCAGCGGGCCTGCGGGTCAGCGGGCCTGCGGGTCAGCGGGCCTGCGGGTCAGCGGGGGTGCCGGTCAGCGGACGAGGGCCGCCGACCGGATGGACTCGGCCGCCGCGTCGAGCAGCTCCAGCCAAGGTGGCCAGACCCGCGCAGCTTGGGAGAGCATGGCTTCCACCCGGGCCGCGTCGAACCCGCCGAGAAGCTGCTCGCCGATGCTGCTGCGTTGAGCCAGCCGGAGCATGAAGCGCTGGTTCTCGTCCAGAAGCAGCCCGTCCTGGATTGCCCGGACCAGCGACGCGTAGATCCACGCCGGACCGTTGTCGCCGGGCCGGGCGACGACGACCGGTCGCCGCAGGCCGATCCGGTGCGTCTGGGCCAGGCCGGCGGCGATCATGCGTTGGGCGACCCGGTCGCAGATGCCGTCGGCCAGATATTCCGTCCATTGCGCCGGACCGTGCCGTCGATTCTCTTCGATGATCTGCGCGACCACTTCGGTGCCAAGCGGGTCGAGAGTGGGCGCCGGAGCCAGCGCCACCACCTCGCCCCGGTCGAGCGCCGCGGCCCCGCACTGGATCAACTCGCCCAGAACGGCCGCCGCGACCATGACCCCGGCGGCGCGGCGCGAGGTGCGCCGTTCGCCGGTGTAGTCGTGATGAGTCAGCCAGTACACGTGATTTGCCAGCAACGTCGCTCATCCCATCGTCGGAACGGGGCGATGCCGCCGGAGCCGCGACCTCCGGGCGGTGTTGTGATCAGCGTACTGGTCGTGCGTCTAGCTGTCTTCAGACAGCTAGTCGATACTCCAGTAGTCATATGCCTATCGAGGAATACACTACTGGCGCAATACCGGCAATCGTTGTCCGCCTCGGACAAAAGGACCAGTCGGGCGGCGAGTCGAGATCAGTTTTCGTCCCACGGTCTGTCCCACAAGGTGAGACAGCAACCGGACTCGAGCTCGCACCGAGCAAGGACGCCGGCGGAACGACGCGGCGCAGCCGCACGATGGAGAACACTCCACAAGCGACGGCCCCGTACGCTCCGGCCCGGTCCCGTCGCCCCGGGGCTTGACTCTCGGGGCGGATGGACTGAAGGTCGCCGCCGGCTCACGTCACGTCCCGGCACGCGAAGCTCCGGAGCACACCAGTCCCGGCGCACGCGAAGCTCCGAAGCACGGGAACCGCGGAGCACGCGAACCCCCCAGCGCACGCCGTAGCACGGCCCACACGAAGCCCAGCGCACATGCCAGAGCCCAGCGCAACGCCACAGCCCAGCGCCACAGCCCAGCGCAACGCCACAGCCCAGCGCAATGCCACAGCCCAGCGCAATGCCAGTGAGGGCTCCTTGCGCAGACGCAAACTCGTGCGGCCCGGAAGGGGTGGGAGTGCAGCGGCCCGGCACGTGCAACGGCACGGCAGCGCGGAAGAGAGGCGATGCCGGGCCGGCAGCATGGGCGAGCAAGGGAGCAGGCGGCGGCCGGTCGTTGTGGACGGCCGGCCGCCGTCGCCCCGCCGCGCGATCAAGCTCAGCCTTCTAGCGCGGCAGCTCTGCATGTCATCGACATGGTCGGGGGATGGACAAGAGCATCAGCGTCGACAACCGGAGCCAGGTCGTCGCAAGCCGGGCGAAGCAGAACCGGCGGAGCGGATCGGCGGGTGGACGAGCTCGGGTCGTCAAACTCGGGCTTGTCCTGCATGGCGCGCCGCCCTGACACTCGGACGCGAGCCACCGTCCATCGCGGACGGTCTGAGCCTCTGTGACACGAGTGCCCAATCTGCCCTGCGACGCCCGCGCGACAGGGCCGGCCAGGCTGCTCGCGGCCGGCGAACCGTCAGGCTCGGGTGCGCCGGGTGTGGCCGCGGTCCGGATGCCACGTCTCGATAACCAGGTGGTCGGCCGGGTCGCCGACGCAGGTGAACACGACCTCGGTGATGTCCAAGCGGAAAGCGCCGGACGACTCCGACTCCACCGCGGTGCCGGCCACCTTGGCGTCACCCGGCCACGCCTGTGGGTCGTCAGGTGGTGGCTCGATCGTCGGGGAGTGCATTGCCACCCGCGCGTCGCGGCGCACGTCGTGCAGCTTCATCGAGTCGGCCATCATGCCGAACGTGAGCTCGCCGCCCTCGAACTTCGCCTCGCTCCCACTGATCCGGGGTGAGCCGTCTCGTCGCAGCGTGGCCAGCGTCTTGTTGGTCCCCGCCTCGAACCTGGCCCTGACCTTGGCCGCGAAATCCGCGGCCTCTCTTTCGATCTGTTCCCAGCTCGCCATGGTCTTGAGACTAGGGCCGGGGTACGACAAGAACGGCCGTCGGAGCGGCCGATCGCCGGGCATGTCTGCGGCGTCACAGCGACCGGCGACACCACCGGCCCAAGCCACGACCAAACCCCAACCGCCTAAGCCTGGGAACAAACCACCAGCGGCCTTGCCGGCGAACAAACCACCAGCCGCCCAAGCCGGCGAACAACCGTCAGTAGAGGTGGTACTCCTCAGCGGCGAGGGTGAAGCCGTGCCCAGTCTGCTCGTTGTCGCAGCGGATGGCACTGCTCTCGCTGTCGCAGACGAAGTCGCCGGACCGCATTCCCGATCCGTAGTTCAGCACGATCGTGGCCGAGCCGATCAAACTGTCCCCGGCGCACATGAAGTCGGCTACCGCCGACTTGCCGACGTAGACACCGTTCCCCCAGTCGAGCCGGCAGGACCCGGGCTTGGCCGCCGCCGTCCAGTCGTGTTCGGCGATATCGCACCGGACGTGATCAGCCGAGAGGTCGCAGGCGATGTTCTTGGACGGGGTCTGAAAGGTCACGCGGTCGACGTCGCGGACGGTGAGCGATGTCGCCGGCGACGGCAGTCGATTGCCCAGGCCGGCGTTCGCGGACGGGGCCGGGGACAGTGCCGGAGCCGGGGACAGTGCCGGAGCCGGAGACGGTGCCGACGCGTGGCCACCGCCGCCGCCGGACGAACCGCAGGCCGACAGCAGTCCCGCCAGGAGGATCAGGAGAGTCACCCGTACGCGCACACGCCGACTGTAAAGAGACGGTGCAATCCCCGTCGGCGCGGGGGCTTGACGTGCACGCCGGCAGCGAAGACCGTCGAACCGATGGGCACCCGGGAGATCCACCAATCGCTGCCGCCGGCCATGCGGACCTCGGTCGACGAGTTCGCGCTGCACCTGGCCCAGGTGGACAACCGGTCGGCGCACACCGTCCGGGCGTACCTGGGCGACGTGGTCTCGATGCTCGACCACGCCGCCCGGGCGGGCTGCGCGGAGCCCGCCGACCTGGACATCGTGGTGCTCCGCGGCTGGCTGGCCCGGAAGCTGTCCACCGGCGCCGCCCGCACGTCGCAGGCCCGCCGGGCGGCCGCCGCCCGGACGTTCACCGCCTGGGCGCACCGCACCGGTCGCGCCCCGACCGACGCCGGCGCGCAGCTGGCCAGCCCGCGCGCGCACCGCGACCTGCCCACGGTCCTCCGCGCCGACCAGGCCGAGCACCTCGTCACCACGACCGCGAACCCGGACGACGCGGTGCTGCAGCGCAGGGACCGGGCCGTACTCGAGATGCTGTACGCCACCGGCGTCCGGATCAGTGAACTGTGCGGCCTGGACCGTACCGACGTGGACGACGCCCGCCGCGTCGTCCGGGTCTTCGGCAAGGGTGCCAAGGAGCGGACCGTGCCCTATGGGATCCCGGCGCAGCGCGCGCTCGACGACTGGCTGCGGTACGGACGCCCCCGCATCCTCAGCGGCACCGAGGCGGTGTTCCTGGGGGCGAAGGGCGGGCGCCTGCAGCCCACCGTCGCGCGGCGGATCGTGGCCGCCGCCGCCCGGGCCGCCGGGCTGCCGCATCTGAGCCCGCACGACCTGCGCCACTCGGCCGCCACGCATCTGCTCGACGGGGGTGCGGACCTCCGCGCCGTGCAGGACCTGCTGGGCCACGCCTCGCTGTCCAGCACCCAGATCTACACCCACGTGTCGACCGAGCGACTCCGCGCGGCGTTCCGGCAAGCTCATCCCCGGGCCTGACCGGAGCGTGGGAAGCGGGCCTGACCAGACCGTACGATCGACGGGTGAGTCCAGCCGATCCGCCCCCGCCCATCCCTGGGGCCCGGCTGTTGTTCTCGCTGGATCCGGCGGTCGCGTACCTCAACCACGGAGGGTTCGGCGCGGTCCCGTTGAGTGTGCAGCGCACCCAGCAGCGCCTGCGGGACGAGATCGAGACCAACCCGGTCAAGTTCTACGCGCAGGGCCTCGTCGACCGGCTCGTCCACACCCGACGGCACGTGGCCGGGTTCCTCGGCGCCGACCCGGAGGGCAGCGCGCTGCTCCCGAACACCACCGCCGGGATCTCGCTGGTCCTGCAGTCGGTCCGACTCGAGTCCGGCGACGAGGTGCTGCTCACCGATCACGTCTACGGGGCGGTCGCGCTGGCCGCCCGCCGTCAGTGCCGCCGGGCCGGGGCGACCGCGCGGACCGTTGCGCTCCCGCTGGGCGCGCCGCCGGGCGAGGTGGTGTCCCGGATCCGGTCGGCGCTGCGGCCGGGCCGGACGAAGCTGCTCATCGTCGACCAGATCGCCGCCGGCACCGCCCAGGTCCTGCCCGTACGCGAGATCACCGCCGCCGCCCACGAGCACGACATCCCGGTGCTGATCGACGGCGCCCACGTCCCGGGCATGCTGCCGCTCGACGTGTCCGCCATCGGCGCCGACTTCTGGGTCGGCAACCTGCACAAGTGGGCGTTCACCCCGCGCGGCACCGCCCTGATCGCGGTCGCCCCGCCGTGGCGGCGCCGGATCGATCCCCTGATCGTCTCGTGGGAGCAGGACGCCGGCTTCCCGCTGTCGGTGGAGTTTCAGGGCACGGTCGACTACTCGCCCTGGCTGGCGGCGCCGGCCGGGTTGTTCGTGCTGCGCACCCTCGGACCGGACGCGGTGCGCGCGCACAACGCCGCGCTCGCCGCAGTACGGCCAGCGGGTGGTCGGCGAGGCGCTCGAGCTGACCCCGGACGACCTGCCGGAGCCGGGCGCGCCGGAGGCGTCGATGCGGGTGGTTCCGCTGCCGGCGGGCCTGGCCAGCACGCAGGCCGAGGCGCAGGCGCTGCGTCAGCACATCGCCGACAAGCTGGCCGCCGAGGTCGCGGTCAACGCCTGGGGCGGCCGGGGCTGGTTGCGCCTGAGCGCCCAGATCTACAACCGGCCGGACGAGTACGACCGGCTCGCCGAACGCCTGCCCGCCCTGCTCAGCGCTCGGCCGCGGTAGCAGCCGCACCCGGCCCCGCCCGAGCAGCGCCAGCGGGTCCAGGTACACCTCACCTCGCCGCAGGCCCCAGTGCAGGCACGCCGCCACCGGACAGCCCGGATGCCCGCCGGCGAGCCACCCGATCGCCTGCCCGGCGGACACCGGGGCGCCCGCCTTGACCGAGGCCATCACCGGCTCGTACGTCGTCCGGAGTCCGCCCGCATGACTGACCGAGACCACCCCGACGCCGGCCACGACACCGGCGAACGAGACCACCCCGGCGCCCGCGGACCGCACCACTGCTCCGACCGGCGCGGCGAGGTCGACTCCGCGATGCCCGGGAAGCCACGGCGACGGCGGCGGCGCGAAGCCCCGCACCACGGAGGGCGGCACGACGGGCCACACGTACGGCGTACGGCTGGGGGTGGGAACAAGCAGCAGCAGGAGTGACAGCAGGACGGCCATGACCCGGCAGCCTGCCGAAAAAACAGCGGCCCCGGAGGGCCCTGTGGATAACTAGCCGCCGAAGCCGGGTTCGTCCGGCAGCGAGATGTCCGGTTTCTCCAACTCCTCGACGTTGACGTCCTTGAACGTCATCACGCGCACGTTCTTCACGAACCGGGCCGGCCGGTACATGTCCCAGACCCAGGCGTCGTGCATCTCGACCTCGAAGTACACCTCGCCGTCGGAGTTGCGCACGTGCAGGTCGACCTGGTTGGCCAGGTAGAACCGGCGCTCGGTCTCCACGACGTAGGAGAACTGACGGACGATGTCGCGGTACTCCCGGTAGAGCTGCAGCTCCATCTCGGTCTCGTACTTCTCGAGATCCTCTGCGCTCATCGCTTCTCGCCCTCCATGGCCTCATCTTCCCCCACCGGCACCGACAGCTGAGGCGGCTCGCCGACCGTACCGTCTTCCCCTGGCCACAGCATCAAGGGCTGAGACGAGAGTACGGCGGGACGGCGTGCCCGCGGCGGGCGGTTCCCCCGTCCGCTGACCGCCGCGACGTTCACGTACGAGAAGCGATGCTCCACGCACGGCCCGTGCTTCGACAAGGCGGCCGTGTGCTCGTCGGTGATGTAGCCCTTGTGCTCGGCGAAGCCGTAGTCCGGGTACCGCCCGTCCAAATCCACCATCATCCGGTCCCGGGTGACCTTGGCCAGCACGCTGGCCGCGGCCACACAGGCGGCCACCCGGTCACCCTTCCACACGGCCAGCCCGGGCGCGCCCAGTCCGTCGACCGGGAAACCGTCGGTCAGCACGTACTCCGGCCGCGTGGTCAGCGAGGCCAGCGCGCGCCGCATCGCCGCCAGGTTGCACACGTGCAAGCCGCGTGCGTCGACCTCCTGCGGCGGGATCACGATCACGGCGTACGCGGTGGCCCGCTTCACCACCTCGGCGTAGACGCGTTCCCGGGCGAGCGCGGTGAGCAGCTTCGAGTCGGCCAGCTCCTCGATCTCACCGCGCCGGCCCGGGGGCAGGATGGCCGCGGCCGCGACCAGAGGGCCCGCACAGGCGCCCCGGCCGGCCTCGTCGGCGCCGGCCACGTGGCCGAAGCCGCGCCGGTGCAGCGCCTGCTCCAGGGCGTACAGACCGGCTTCACGGCGGATGATCGTACGGCCGGGGGTCAGCATCAGCGGCCCCCGACGGCGGTGAGCCGGCGCAGCAGACCGGCCAGATCGTCGGGAAACACCCGTTCGTCGGTGGCGTCCAGCTCGGCCGCCGACCACCATCGGTGGGCGTCGATGGTCAGCTGCTCCTCGGCGTCGAAGCCCGCCGTGTCGATCTGCCACTCCGGCACCCGGAACAGGTAGAAGTCCTGGTCCTGCCGGTACCGCCGGTTGTTGTAGCTGTACTCGGTCACCTGGTGCCAGACAGGCCGGCCGAGCTCGGCCGGGTCGACCCGCAGCCCGGTTTCCTCGTACAGTTCCCGCGCCGCGCCCTGGGCGGACGTCTCACCGTCATTCAGGCCGCCGCCGGGCGTGAACCACCAGTGCAACTGCGGCCGGGCCGGGTCGCCGCCACGCAGCAGCAGGGTCCGGTCGGCCCGGTCCACCAGAATGACCCGGGCGGCCCGTCGGTCGAGGATGGTCACGCCACCCAGCCTATTGCGCCGGCGGTCGATCTTTCGACCGGGTCACTCGAGCCGAGTCAGTTGGATCGAGTCACTTCGGCTGGGCGGCATTCGGGATCGAATCGAACTGCTTGGGCACCGACAGCCACGTCGCCCGGTTCACCGGCCAGAAAATCGTGAAGGCCCGGCCGACGATCGACTTCTGGGTGATGGTGGCCTCGGTGATGTCCTCGCTCTGCTCCCAGTGCTCCAGGGAGTCGCCGGAGGCGGACCGGTGGTCGCCCATCACCCACAGGCGCCCGGCGGGCACGGTGATGGCGAACGGCTGATCGGCGGCCGGGTCCTGGGTGCCGTCGGCGTCCCGGTAGATGAACGGCTCGTCCAGGGAGTGGCCGTTGACGATCAGGCGCTGCTGGGCGTCGCAGCAGACGACATGGTCCCCGCCGACACCGATGACACGCTTGATGAAGTCTTCGCCCTCCGTGCCGCTCTGCCAGTCCTGGGGCGCTTTGAAGACGATGATCTCGCCGCGGTGCGGGTCACGGAAGTCGTAGACGAGCTTGTTGACCAGAACGCGGTCGAGCACGTTGAGGGTGTGCTCCATCGAGGGCGACGGGATGTAGAACGTCTGCAGCACGAACGCGCGCACCAGGACGGCGACCAGAATGGCCACGCCCAGGAGGATCGGGAGTTCGCGCCAGAACGATCCCCGGCGCTTTTCGGTCTGCTCGTCAATCACGACCGGAGCTTACGTCCTCGTCCTGGGAACGGCAGACCGGAACGCGCGGACAATCCGCCACTTAAGAGGAAGGGGACGAAAAGTGCCCCAGTAGCGGGTTTTACCGGTAGTGAGCCGGGTGCGGCCTCGGCCACCGGATGCGCGGCGCCATACGCTTTCCAGTTGTCGGGCACGGTCAGGCTGGCAAAACGGCTGCTGGGCCACACGATGACGAAGGCCCGCCCGATCACGTCGTCGATCGGGACCGGCCCCTCACATCGCGCGTCCTGGGACACCGCCCGGTGGTCGCCCATGACGAACATGTCACCAGGTGGGATGGTGACTTCACGGAATCGGCGACTGGTGCACTGACTCGGGTTCGGCGGGGCGTCCAGAGGAGAGTTGTCCTGCACGTACGGCTCGTCGATGGGGACGCCGTTGACCGTGATCCGGCCTTGTGCGTCGCAGCAGGCGACCTTGTCGCCGGGCAGGCCGATCACCCGTTTGATGAAGTCGCGTTCACCCGGGCGGCTGACCCCGACGAGGTCGCCGACGGTCCGGCCGAGCTTGGCCGCGAACGTGTTGCTGAGCGGCGTCGCCGGCTGCTCCGGGGCCCAGTTCTCGGTGCCGCGAAACACTACGATCTCGCCCCGGAGAGGGTCGCGCATGTCGTAGATGACCTTGTTGACCAGCACCCGGTCGCCGACCAGCAGCGTGTTCTCCATCGATTTGGACGGGATGAAGAAGGCCTGGACCAGAAAGGTCCGGATCAGCACCGCCAGGCAGAAGGCCACCACGAGCAGCAGCGGAAGTTCCTGCCAGAGGGGCATTTCCTTGCGGCGGATCACGCGCCCGCGGCGCCGGCCGGTCGAGACGCTGCTTCGGCCTCGGTAGCCTTCCATCTGTCCCACGCTATGACCGTCCCGGATACAGCACTACCGCCCGAAAATCCCCAGGGGGTCGGGCGGTAGTGCGAGTGGCCTCTGTTTCCCATCCGTCACTTACGCCAGCGTAGTTGGCCCGCGCAGTAAACGTCAGTCCGAGGAGAGGTACGGCCCGGACGGCGATGGGGTTCAGCTGACGGTCTGCTTCTCCCGCAGCTCTTTGATCTTGGCCTTCTTGCCCCGCAGCTCGCGCAGGTAGTAGAGCTTGGCCCGGCGGACGTCGCCGCGGGTGATGACCTCGATGCGGTCGATCGCCGGGCTGTTGATCGGGTAGGTCCGCTCGACACCGACGCCGAAGCTGACCTTGCGGATCTTGAAGGTCTCCCGCAGGCCGCCGCCCTGGCGGCTGATCACGACGCCCTGGAAGACCTGGACGCGGGAGCGGTTGCCCTCGACCACGCGGGCGTGGACCTTGAGCGTGTCACCGGCGCGGAAGTCCGGGATGTCGGTTCGGATCGACTGGGCGTCGAGATCGTCCAGCGTGTTCATCGCTGCATCCTCGTGTTGCTCAATGCGCACCGGGAGTTCGATACGCGAATGGGTGATTCTGACCCCCCGCCATCAGCGGGTGATCCTCGCCCGTCGACCACGGCGTGGCTGACGAACGGCAACCCCACTACTTTGCCACATCCGGAGGCGTGACCTGAAATCCGGCCTCGGCCAGCGCCCTCTCGTCCGATCTGTCCAGCTTGACGCGCGCGAACAGGTCCGGCCGCCGGGAAGCCGTCCGCACCAACGACTGCGTCCGCCGCCACCGCGCGATCCGCCCATGATCGCCGGATCGCAGCACGTCGGGCACGTCCCGGCCGTGCCATGAGGCCGGCTTGGTGTAGACCGGCGCCTCGAGCAGTCCGGCCGAATGCGACTCCTCGGTCAGCGAGTCGGCGTTGCCGAGCACCCCGGGCAGCAACCGTGTGACCGCTTCGAGGATCACGATCACCGCAACCTCGCCACCGAAGAGCACGTAGTCGCCCAGAGAGATTTCCCGGACCGGCATGCGGTCGGCGGCGTCGTCGATGACCCGCTGGTCGATGCCTTCATACCGGCCGCAGGCGAACAAGAGATGATCTTCGCCGGCCAACGACACGGCGTCGGCCTGGGTGAAGGGCTTACCCACCGGCGAGGGTACGACCAGCAGACCGGGCCCGACCGCGTCCAGCGCCTGCGCCCACGGCTCCGGCCGCATCACCATCCCCGGGCCGCCGCCGTACGGGGTGTCGTCCACCGTCCGGTGCACGTCCGACGTCCAGGTGCGGAGATCGTGCACGGTCAGATCGAGGATGCCCGAGGCACGGGCCTTGCCGATCAGCGAGAGATCGAGCGGCCCGAAGTACTCCGGGAAGATTGAGATGATGTCGACGCGCATGGCCGCCTCAGAGGTCCAGCAGGCCCTCGGGCAGCTCGACGATCAGCCGGCCCCCACGCAGGTCCACGGTGGGCACGAACGCGGTCACGAACGGGATCAGCGCCTGCCCACCGGCCGCCTTGTCCAGCACGATCAGGTCGGAGGCGGGGGCGTGGTCGATCCGGGCGACCGTGCCCAGCAGCGTCCCGTCGGCCGCCTCGACCCGAAGCCCGACCAGCTGATGGTCGTTGAACTCGTCCGGATCGTCGGGCTCGGTCACGATCGAGCTGTCCACCTGCAGCAGGACGCCGCGCAACGCCTCGGCCACATTCCGGTCGGGCACGCCCTCGAACTGCACGATGGCCCGGCCCTGATGGAAGCGCACCGACTCGGCCGTCAGCTTTCCCGGCACCACGTACGGCACGCCCGGAACAGCCGTAGCCGGACCGGTCTTCACCCGCTGGTCCCGGGGGACCTCCGTGATGAACACCGATCCGGCGAAGAAACGCGCTTCCGGCTCGTCGGTCCGGACGTACACCGAGACCTCCCCGCGAATGCCGTGGGGCTTCCCGATCTGGCCGACGACGAGGAGCATCAGTAGGCGTCGACGATGTCGACGCGGATGCCGCGCCCGCCGATCGACCCGATGACCTGCCGGAGCGCCTTGGCCGTACGGCCGCCGCGCCCGATCACCGTGCCCAGATCCTCCGGATGCACCCGCACCTCGAGGCGCTTGCCCCGGCGCGAGTCGATCAGCCGGACCCGGACATCGTCCGGGTTGTCGACGATGCCTTTGACAAGGTGCTCCAGCGCGGGCCGGAGCGCCCCGTCAGTTCGCGTCGGCGCTGGCATCGGTCGTTCCCTCGGACTGGGCGGCGCCGGCGCCGGCCGGGTCCGCTGCGGTCTCGGCGACGGCCTCGCGGTTCGGCTCCGCGGGGTCGACGACCTTCGTCAGAGCCGGCTTGGCCTCGGCGGCCTCCGGCGCGGCGGCGGCCTTCGTCGCCTTGGCCGCCCGCTTGGTCGGTGCCGGCGTGTCGGCCACCCCGGCCGCGGCCTTCGCCTCGGCCTCGTAGGTGGCCAGGCGGCTGACCTTCTCCGCCTTGACCAGCAGCGGCGGCGGGGCCGGCAGACCCTTGAACTGCTGCCAGTCGCCGGTCTTCTCGAGGATGCGCTGCACGGCTTCGCTCGGCTGCGCGCCGACCGAGAGCCAGTACTGCACCCGCTCGGACTTGACCTCGATCAGCGAGGGGTCTTCCTTGGGCTGGTAGATACCCACGTACTCGATGGCACGGCCGTCACGCTTGGTGCGCGAGTCGGCGACGACGATGCGGTACTGCGGGTTGCGGATCTTGCCCATCCGCAGGAGCCGGATCTTAACGGCCACAGTTTTCTTCGCTCCTGATGAGTACATGGGTGAGCCGACGGAGCCCACGTGGGGATGCAGGACCGCTGTCTCGTGGATTGGCGTGCGCTCAGGGTTAGAGGGCGCCTCACGCATGCCGGATACCAGTCGTCCATTCTGCCAGACGGTCCCGCACATCTCCCAATCGGGCCGGACGAAGGTCAAAATCCCGAGCCCGACCCGGCCGAGACGTCACGCGGGAGCGACCGGGCGGTCCCAGCCCGGCGGGAGGTCGGGTGCTGTGCGCCACTCCGGGGGTGGGACCCAATCGGTCCAGGTGCCGTCGAAGGGGAACTCGCCGGCCTCGACCTGCTTGATCACGCGACGGCCCTCGGCCCGGACGGCGGCCTCGTCGGACACCCAGTAGTGCTCGGGCAGGGCCAGCCGCTCGGTGAACTCGTCCTCGTCCTTCCAGGCCCAGCTCCGGTCGGGCGCGACCACCACGTCGAGGTCCTGGTCGACGATGTCGATGCCGGCCACGTGCCCGTCGTCCCAGCGCTGGGCGCGCTCCTCCAGATTGACGTACCAGCCGCTGAACGCGCCCGCGGGCGTCCAGAACCACCACACCGAGTGGTCCGCCTCCGGCCGGAAGAGCAGCAGGATGCCTTCGCCTCCCCACTGGCCGGGCTGCATCTCGTAAGCCAGCGTCACCCACTCGGTGAACGGCCGGCCGCGCGCGCCGCGCCCGTCCGGGGCGACTTCGTTGACCGCGGGAGTGCCCTTCGCCATCCAGCAGAGCAGACCGAGCTCGCCGTCGGAGACGACCCGGACCGGCCGGGCGAACCCGATCCGCCCGCGGCGGGTGTTGCGGTGGACGATGACCTGGCCGGGTGTGAAGCGCACCGCCATCAGTACGAGCGGGCCAGGATCGCGACCAGGTTCGGCTCGTCGTCGGAGTCGGGCATCGTGCCGTCCTCGCGGTACAGGCACCGGACCGTGACCGCCTTGCCGTTGGCCTCGGCCTCGCCGTCGGTGCCGACCGCCGACCACGGCACGCGGGCCCAGCCGGTCTGCGCCGCCTCGATCGCGTCGCCGAGCGTCTTCACGTCCACCGTGTTGTCCTCGCGGAAGCTCAGCGCGTCGTCGAACAGGATCTGCTGGTCGGCCTTGAGCGCGGCGACCACGTCGTTGACGACCTCGCCGAGGGCGATCGGCGACTTGTCCCCGGTGATCCGGCGGGCCACGATCGCGTTGCCGGCGGCCAGGTCGCGGGGACCGACCTCGACGCGTACGGGAATGCCCTGCAGTTCGGCGTCGACGGCCCGGCGCCCGAACGGGATGTCGGCGCGCTCGTCGAGAGCCACCCGTACGCCCGCGGCCTTGAGATCGTCGCGCAGCTTCTCGGCCGCGGAAACGACGCCTTCGCCCGCCTTGACCACCATGACCTGGACCTGAACGGGCGCCAGCCGCGGCGGCAGCCGCAGGCCGCTGTCGTCGCCGTGCACCATGATCAGCCCGCCCAGCATCCGCGTGGACGTGCCCCAGGACGTGGTCCAGGCGTGCTCGACCGTCCCGGCGGGCGACGAGTAGGTGATGTCGAACGCCTTGGCGAAGTTCTGCCCGAGCTCGTGCGACGTGCCCATCTGCAGGGCCTTGGTGTCGCCCATCATGGCCTCGACGGTCATCGTGTTGGTGGCGCCGGCGAACCGCTCGCCCTTGGTCTTGCGGCCGGGCAGCACCGGGATGGCCAGCATGCTGACCATGAAGTCCTCGTAGACGTGCTTGTGGATCTCGCGGGCGTGCTGCCGCGCGTCGGCCTCGGTCGCGTGCGCGGTGTGCCCCTCCTGCCAGAGGAACTCGGTGGTCCGCAGGAACGTCCGCGGGCGCAGTTCCCAGCGCACCACGTTGGCCCACTGGTTCAGAAGCAGCGGCAGGTCGCGGTAGGACGAGACCCACTTGGCCATGAACTCGCCGATGACCGTCTCGCTGGTCGGCCGGACGACGAGCGGCTCGGCCAGTTCCTTGCCGCCGGCCACGGTGACCACGGCCAGCTCGGGCGAGAAGCCCTCGACGTGGCTGGCCTCACGGCGCAGGTAGCTCTCGGGGATCAGCAGCGGGAAGTACGCGTTCTGCACCCCCGCTTCCTTGATCCGCCGATCCATGTCGGCCTGCATGTGCTCCCAGATCGCGTACCCGACCGGCCGGATCACCATCGTGCCGCGCACCGGGCCGTTGTCGGCCAGCTGGGCCTTGGCGATGACGTCCTGATACCAGCGGGGGAAGTCCTCCGCGCGGGGAGTGAGCACACGGGCCATAGCGGGCATCGTAGTCAGGCGCGCGGCGCAACCTGGCGGCCGGTCGTCCCGTGTCCTTTGATGTGGCGATGACCGATACCGCGGCCGCGGAGTTCGACGCGTTCTACCGGGACACGTCGCGCCGGCTCATGCGGTACGCGTACGGCCTGGCCGGTGACCCGGGCGAAGCGCAGGACCTGGTGCAGGAGGCGTACGCCCGGGCCTGGCAGCGGTGGCGCCGGCTGTCGGCCTACGACGACCCGGAGGCGTGGCTGCGGCTGGTGGTCAACCGGCTGTCGGCCGACCGGTGGCGGCGGATCGGCGTCCGGCGGGCGCGCGGCCACGAGCCGTCCGGTCCCCCGCACGTGCCCGCGCCCGGGCTGGACACCGTGCTGCTGGTCCGGGCGATGCGGACGCTGCCGGTCGCGCACCGCCGCGCGCTGGCGCTGCACTACCTGCTCGACCGTTCGGTGGCCGAGATCGCCACCGAGACCGGCGCCTCCGTCGGCACGGTCAAGTCCTGGCTGTCCCGCGGCCGGGCCGCCCTGGCGGTCGCGCTCGACGCCCCGCAACCTGTACCCGCGACGGACGGAGCCCGTCATGCCCACTGACCTCGACGAGATGTTCGCCGCGCTGCGGAACGACGCCGACGCAGTCCCGGTGGCCGCAGCCGCGGCCGCCCGGCGCCGCGGTGTCCACCGCACCCGGGTGCAGGCCGGCGCCGCCGCCGCGCTGGCGATGGTGCTGGTCGCGGCCGGCCTCGGCGGGGTCGCCTGGAGCCGCCGGCCCGGACCGGCACCGGCGTCCGACACGCCGCTGCCCACGATCGGGAAACGGATCGAGTTCGGCGGCACCGCCGAGGTGGCGATACCCCAGATCGAGAACCCCATGATCAACCCCACCCGGGCGTACGTCCTGTGGTCGGACACCCACGGCGTGAGCCGGGTGATCGCCGCCGATCTGAACGACGGGCACCAGCTGTGGCAGTCGCCAGTGGGCGCGCCCCACGACGTCACCACCATGATCGTGACTTCGGGAGCGGTCGTGGTGACCGGCACGCACCGCGCCGGCTCGGACGGCCAGATGTGGGTGCTCGACCCGAACTCCGGCCGAGTCTGGCGACAGGGCGCATTCGATCGCTCCGACCAGCACGCCTTCTATCCGAACGCGCTTGTCAGTCTGCATGCCGGCGCACTCACCGCGGTCGCCTGGGACACCGGCCGGGTCCTGTGGTCCGCTCCGCCCGGATCCGACCCGCCGGTCCGGATCACCGGATCGGCCACGCTGCTGGACCGGACCAACTCGTTCACGTTCCGGAACTACGGGACGGCCGACAAGCCGGTCGACTCGACGCTGATCGTGGTCACCCGTTCCGGGTCGGTGCGGGTGCTCGACGCGACCACCGGAACCGGCCGGACGATCGCCCTGCCGCTGGGGCCGTTCAGCGACCGGGTGAACGCGAACGGGCGCCAGTACGCCTACGCCGGGAAGCTGCTCACGGTGTCGGAGGGCCATCCGTACGCAATGGAGCTGACCGACCTGGACAACGCGTCCCAGACGACGTGGGAAGCCCTCTCCCCGCGGACGTTCGGCGAGCTCACGCCCTGCGGTGCCACGTCGGTGTGCGTGATCGACTCGGCCGCGGCCGGGCCGGAACTGTCCCTGGTCGACGTCGACCGGCAACGGCAGATGTGGCGGGTCCCGATCACCGGGGACACGGTCGACTTCCGCGACACCCTGGTGGTCACCGGAGGCAGTGACCCGATGGTGGCCTACGACGTCCGGACCGGGAAGAAGGTGGCGAGCGCGCCGCAACTGTTCTGGCTGGACGACACCCGGTTGCTCGAGCTGCCCGCACCGGCCGGCGGCCCGGTCGCGCTCGTCGGCGACGACGGCACCCGGACGCCGCTCGGCACCATCCCGGTGTCCTCGTCCTGCGCGTGGACCACGAGCCGGCTGGCCTGCACCGACCGGACCGGCCTGCGGATCTACGCCCTGCGACGGTGAGACCGCCCGGCGGCCGGAACGGGCTGGGCGCGTTGATCCGCGGCGGCCGGAACAGGGCCTGGGCCGCTGATCTCCGGCGGCCGGAACGGGGCCGGGGCGCGCTTGATCCGGCCGAGCTGTTCGCGGCGTACGAGGTCCGGCCGTCGCGGTGCCGGTGGATCACGCCGAGCCGCCGCCGCCGATGGGCATCTGCGCAGCTAGCGGATGACCTCCCCCTTGAGAACGATCCGCTGCGGGTGGCGGACCACCGCCAGGTCCTCCCGCGGGTCGGCGGGGTAGACGATCAGGTCAGCCAGGCCTCCCTCGACCAGGCCGGGGAAGCCGAGCCACTCCCGCGCGCCCCAGGACGCCGCCGCCAGCACGTCGACGGCGGGCAATCCGGCGGCGTACAGGGCCAGGATCTCGTCGGCGACCAGCCCGTGCCGGATGCCGCCGCCGGCGTCGGTGCCGACGAAGATCGGCACCCCGGCCTCGTGCGCCGCCCGGACCACCGCCGGGAACCGGTTCTGCAAGGCCACCATGTGCTCGGCGTACCCGGGAAACTTGGGCCTCGCCTGGTCCGCGATGCCACCGAAGTTGGCGATGTTGATCATCGTGGGCACCAGCGCCGTCCGGCGCCGCGCCATCTCGTCGATCAGGTCGGGCGACAGCCCGGTGCCGTGCTCCACCGAGTCGACACCGGCCCGGACCATGATCGCCACGGCTTCCTCGGAGAACGTGTGCACGGCGGCCTTGGCCCCGGCGGCGTGCGCGGCCGCGACCGCGCCGGCCAGCGTGTCCGCGTCCCAGGCCAGGGCAAGGTCACCGGCCGTACGGTCGATCCAGTCCCCGACGATCTTCACCCAGCCCGTCCCGGCTTTGGCCTGCTCGGTGACCGTGGCCGCCACGTCCTCGGCGGCCACCTCGATCCCGACGTCGCGCAGGTACCGCTTGATCGGCGCCACGTGGCGGCCGGCCCGGACCAGCCGCGGGATGCCCGGCTCGTCGTCCAGCTGCGGGTACGGAAACGGCGACCCGGCATCGCGCAGCGCCAGCACCCCGGTGTCCCGGTCGGTCCGAGCGAGCTCCCGCGCTTCGTCGAGGCTCCCGATCGGTGTCGCCCCGTACGCGATCCCAAGGTGACAGTGGGCATCGACCAGACCCGGCAGCACGAACCCGCCGTCACTGATCGTCTCGGCCCCCGCCACCGGCTCGTAGGTGACCCGGTCCCCCACCAGCCAGACATCCCGGACCTCGCCGTCGGGCAGCACCGTCCCGCGCACATGCAACACCATGCGTCGGTTCTACCCGACCGAAGGCCTGGCCGTACGCCCTGGCCTCAGCTGTACCGCGACCATCTCTGTCGCTGACACCTCAGAGCACGACTTCCGGCTGCGGGTCAAGCAGCTTCCGGCTGCGGATCGAGCAGCCATTCCCACGTCGCTTCATGTTCGATGAGTTTCCCGTCCCTTCGACCCTTTGTCACCCTCGACACATCGAAGGCTATTCGCGCCGGTTCCTGTCCACGCATCGCCGCAGTCTCACTCTGGCCCGCCGCCCTGAACAACCCCTCATTCACGTTCAGGCCGTACGCCGAAGGTCCCGGCCGTCACGCAATTACAAGCCTTCAGATGGCTGCGCCGCGGTGGCGACCGGGATCATTCACATCACTTCCTTGGCATTTTCGGACTCTGCGCAACAAATGACCGCCAATTTGCCGTCGAACCATTCCGCCGCCTGGAAGGGTGCGCCCTTGTCGGCGGGCCGTGCGAATTCCGGCACGATCGCCCCGCCTTAATGCTTACTCGTCGGCGTGAACTGGTTGTCTTGCCGAGCTGGGTGTGACGACGATCCGCGACCTTCGCGCGAGTGCGCGGAACCGACCTTGACACCTGATGGTTCTGGAGAGGCGGAGCGTTGCCCCGGCGAGGCCGACCACCACATCGGAACAGCAATGGCGGCTCGCTCACGGATTGGAGCGCACACGGATCACCCACCGGAATCGTCTCCCACGCCCCGGTCACGTGGCACGCCGAAGGCGGGTGGCTCGGCGGTGACGGCGGTTCCGGCTCACACGCCCGATCAGGCCCGGCCACAACACGCCCGGCCGCAACAGGCCCCACCGCAACAGGCCCCACCGCAACAGGCCCCACCGCAACAGGCCCCGCCGCAACAGGTTGACGCGCGTGAGGGGCCTCGCACTGTGGCGGAGGCTCAGTCACCGCGGGCTGTGAGGAAACGGCAGCCGGCACCGGGGCGGAGTCCGAGTGGCCGTGCAAGCGACGCAGCTTTTGGGCGTGGCGCTGAGTCACTCCCCATTCACGGTGGCGCTCATGGATGCGGCGGAATTCTTCGGCGGCTGGAGAATAATTGCGGCGCCTGGTCCGGTCACGCATGGCGGCCACCTCCGCCCTGGTAAAAAACTGAAGCTGCCCCATGCGTTTATTATCTCGCCGGATCCGCCCTCCATGTCAGTTTGATCATGGCAATTCGTCGTTTTGTCAGCGAGGTCACTAACCCTCGTTGGTGTCAGCCGACTACCGGGGCGACTTTCTTCGAGGTCGCGACGATTGATGCGTATTCGCGTGTGGAGAGACGACTCCCCGGACTTTTCTCGGTGAGAGAATACGAGCGAATCCGCCCGGAGCACCTTGACGTGCCCTTGTCACCTAATTGATCTTGCTCCATATCGAGCAGAATGAGGCGAGGAGTTCCGGAACTCAACGGCAGATGCGGACGCCGTTGGCGCGGAGTGCCGTGACGTACCCATCGGGCTGCTCCCAGTCGCACTTGCGGTCAAAGCACGCCGCCGACCGCCACCGCTGAACCGCAGCCCCAACACACAGCCAGCCACCCACCGCCGGGACGGCAGCCCCAACACACAGCCAGCCACCCACCGCCGGGACCGCAGCCCCAACACACAGCCAGCCACGCCGCAGAGCCCGGCAAAACCGAGACCATGGACCGCACAGCGATGTCGTCGCCGACCGAGAGAACGTCGGCCGCGCACGGATTCGGCGACCCGACGGCGGCGACCCGGCAGACCCCGCAACACCGGCAGAGATCCACCGACCCCGTCAGACCCCGCGAAATCCAAGACCCCAGCAGACCCCACGATCCAGCGACCGGATCAGCGGTCATCCGTGCCCGGGCGGGACGCCTCCGTGCCCGGGCAGGACGCCGTCCATGGCCTCCGCCTCGGATCAGGACTCGTCGCCGGGCTTTTTCTTCGGGTCCTTGGGCTGGTTGGTGAGCTTGTTGAAGTCGAGCTTCGGCAGTTTGAAGCCCGGCGGCAGGCCCTGGCCGCCGGCCAGCGCGCTCGGGTCCAGGCCCGGGGGCAGTTGCGGCATGCCACCGGGGAAGCCGGCCGGCAGACCGCCACCGCCCGTACGGGGCCGGTTGTTTCCGCCCTTGGTGCCCTTGCGCTTGTTCTTCGGGCTCTTCGTCGCCTTCCGTCGCGCGCCGGGCAGGCCCATCATGCCGCCCATCTGCTTCATCATCTTCTGCGCGTCGGTGAAGCGGTTGAGCAGCTGGTTCACGTCCATCACGGTCATCCCGGAGCCGTTCGCGATGCGGACCCGGCGGGAGCCGTTGATGATCTTCGGGTTGGTGCGTTCCTGCGGCGTCATCGAGCGGATGATCGCGGTGATCCGGTCGAAGTGCCGGTCGTCCAGTTCGGCCAGCTGGTCCTTCATCTGGCCCATGCCGGGCATCATGCCGAGGATGTTGGCGATCGGGCCCATCCGCCGGATCGTCACCAATTGGTCGAGGAAGTCCTCCAGGGTGAACTGCTCGCCACCGAGCAGCTTGGAGGTCATCTTCTCCTTCTGATCCTCGTCGAAGGCCTGTTCGGCCTGCTCGATGAGGGTCAGCACGTCGCCCATGCCGAGGATCCGGCTGGCCATCCGGTCGGGGTGGAAGACGTCGAAGTCCTCCAGCTTCTCGCCGGTGGACGCGAACAGGATGGGCTCGCCGGTGACGTGCCGGACGGACAGCGCGGCGCCGCCGCGGGCGTCGCCGTCGAGCTTGGAGAGGACCACACCGGTGATCCCCACGCCGTCGCGGAACGCCTCGGCGGTGGTCACCGCGTCCTGGCCGACCATGGCGTCGATGACGAAGATGATCTCGTCGGGGTCGACCGCGTCGCGGATGTCCGCGGCCTGCTGCATCATCTCCGCGTCGATACCGAGCCGGCCGGCGGTGTCGACGATGACGATGTCCTTGGCCGTACGGGTCGCGTACGCGATGGAGTCCTTGGCGACCTGCACCGGGTCGCCGGCGCCGTTGCCGGGCGACGGGGCGTACACGTCGACGCCGGCTCGGCCGCCGAGCACCTGCAGCTGGTTCACCGCGTTGGGACGCTGGAGGTCGGCCGCGACCAGCATCGGCTGGTGACCCTGGCCCTTGAGCCAGCGGGCCAGCTTGCCGGCCAGCGTCGTCTTACCGGAGCCCTGCAGGCCGGCCAGCATGATCACTGTCGGCGGCTGCTTGGCGAACTGCAGCCGGCGGCCCTCGCCGCCCAGCACGTTGATCAGCTCTTCGTGGACGATCTTGATGATCTGCTGAGCCGGGTTCAGCGCCTGGGAGACCTCGGCGCCCCGCGCCCGCTCCTTCAGGTTCGCCACGAACGCCCGGACCACGGGCAGCGCGACGTCCGCCTCGAGCAGGGCGAGGCGGATCTCGCGCGCGGTGGCGTCGATGTCGGCGTCGGTGAGCCGGCCCTTGCCCCGGAGCTTGGTGAAGATTCCGGAAAGGCGGTCGCTCAGGGTGTCAAACACCGGTCAAGCCTAGCCGGAGTCGCGAAGCTCAGCGGTTGCGCATGCGGTAAGTGCGTTCGGCGGCCTCGAGGCGGTTCCGGTTGCGGGTCCCGGGGCCCAGCGAGCGCTTGGCCCGGCCGTACAGCCAGACGCCGCCGCCGATCACGACCGCGCCCACCAGGATGTACACGAAGGCGCCGAGCAGCGCATGCAGCAGCGCCACGGCCACCCAGCCGACCACGATCACCCCGGCGATCGTCGCCAGCAGGTACGCGATTCCCTTGCCCATGTTCCGGCCTCCCAAGATCGGCTTCCATCCACAGCCGGACGGCGCCACCCTCAACGATGCTCCTCCGAGGCAAGCGCGTCCATCGGCACCTTCCCCGATCCGACCCGTAGGGGTCGGGGCATCGACCGCAACTTCCGCCGAATCCGGGCGTTGGGAGTCGTGACCCCCGGCCCGGCGGCGGAAGGACGAGGACGTGCCCGTACGGCGGATCCTGCGGTTGCTGCCCTGGCGGGTCCGGCGGCGCGCGTTCAGCCTGGTGCGCCGGTTCGTGGCCCGTGTACCGGCCCGCCACCGCCTGCGTACCGCCCGCCGCCTCGTTCCGCTCACCCCGCGCCCGGCCCGGGTCGTCCCGGAAGCCCCGGTGATGCGCGTGCGCACCGCGTCCGGCCGGGTGACCGCCCGGCGCGACCCGGCGGCCGGCCCGGCCGCGGTCCGCCGCGACACCCTCGACGCCGTGGTCACCGCACTGGAGGCCGCCGGCGTCGACTGGTTCCGGGTGCCGCACGCGACGCTCACCCGCTCGGCCGTGGCCGTGCCCGAGCGGGACCGGCCGCGAGCCGCAGCCGTGTTGAAGGACGCCACCGACGGCGGCCGGGACGTGCTGCGGGTGACCCGGCCGGTCACCGACCCGGACGGCGGCTGGGTGCTGGGCGATCAGTACGCCTGCGAGGTCGAGTTCTGGCGGGAACGCGACGGCTACCTGATCGGCCCGCGCCCCAACCCGGTGTGCGACGTGATCCGCCTCGACGAACCGTCCACGACCGCGCCGGAGTCGGCGTTCAGCGAGTTCGCCGCGCCGGGCGGGACCACCCGGTACCGCACCCGGGCGGTGTTCGGCCGGCTCAGTCCCGACCGGATCGATTTCGCGGTGGACGCCGTCTACACGTGGGTGGACGGGTCGGATCCGGCCTGGCGGGCCCGGAAGGCGCAGGCGCTGCGGGCGAACCCGTGGGTGACCGGAGGCAGCGCGCACACCGCGAACTCGTCGCGGTTCGCCTGCCGCGAGGAACTGCGCTACTCGCTGCGGTCGCTGCACTGCTTCGCGCCGTGGATCCGCCGGGTGTTCCTGGTCACCGACGGGCAACTCCCGACCTGGCTGGACACCGCGCATCCGAACCTGACCGCGGTCAGCCACGCCGAGATCTTCGGCTCGTCCGGCCGGTTGCCGACGTTCAACTCGCACGCCATCGAGTCCCGGCTGCACCGCATCCCCGGGCTGGCCGAGCACTTCCTGTATCTCAACGACGACGTCTTCCTGGGCCGTCCGGTCGCCCCGCGGCTGTTCTTCTCCCCCGGTGGGGTGACCCGGTTCTTCCCGTCCCCGGCGGTGGTCGACTCGGCGCCGCCGTCACCCGCCGACCCGCCGGTGAACGCGGCCGGCAAGACCAACCGGCGCCTGATCGAGCAGGCGTTCGGCCGGGTGCTGACCCGCAAGATGATGCACACGCCGCACCCGTGCCGGCGCAGCGTGCTGGCGGAGATCGCGGAGAGGTTCGCGCCCGCCGTGGAGTCGACGGCCCGGCATCAGTTCCGGCACCCGGACGACCTCTCGATGCTGTCCTCGCTGCAGCAGTACTACGGCTACCTGTCCGGGCGGGCGGTGCCGGGCGAGATCCGCTACTCGTACGCCGATCTGTCCGACGCGGGCACGCCGATGAAGCTGGCCCGGATGCTGCAGCTGCGGCACCTGGACGCGTTCTGCCTCAACGACACCCAGTCGGACGAGGCCACGGCGGCCGAGCAGGCCGCGATGCTGGCCGACTTCCTGCCGTCGTACCTGCCGTTCGTCTCACCGTACGAGCTGCCCGGTCCCCGGCCGGCCCGGGTCGGCCGGCAACGGGCGACCCCGGCCAGTCAACGCGAAGGAGTCGCGGCGTGAGCGACGTGGTGATTCTCGGGCTCGGCTATGTCGGGATGCCACTGGCCCGGCAGGCGGTGCGCGCCGGGCTGACCGTGCTCGGTTACGACGTCGACGCCGGCCTGGTCGCCGCGCTGTCCGCCGGTCGGTCGCATGTGGACGATTTACGCGACGGCGATGTCCGGCAGATGCTGGCGGGCGGATTCACCCCGACCGCCGACGAATTCCGGATCGGCACCGCCGACACCGCGGTGATCTGCGTGCCGACCCCCTTGTCGGAGTCGAACGGGCCCGATCTGCGCGCGGTCACCGCCGCCACCGAGGCCGTCGCCCGCCGTCTGCGGCCGGGCATGCTGGTCGTGCTGGAGTCGACCACCTATCCGGGCACCACCGACGACGTGGTCCGCCCGTTGCTGGAACAGGGTTCCGGCCTGGTCGCCGGGCGGGACTTCCACCTGGCGTTCTCACCGGAGCGGATCGACCCCGGCAACCCCGTCTACGGCGCGCACAACACGCCCAAGGTGGTGGGCGGGTTCACGCCGGCCTGCACCGAGCGGGCGGCCGCGTTCTACGGGCGGTTCGTCCCGGCCGTGGTCCGCACCAAGGGCACCCGCGAGGCGGAGACGGCCAAGCTGCTCGAGAACACCTACCGGCACGTGAACATCGCGCTGGTGAACGAGATGGCCCGGTTCTGCCACGAGCTCGGCATCGACCTGTGGGACGTGATCCACGCCGCGTCGACCAAGCCGTTCGGGTTCCAGGCGTTCTACCCCGGGCCGGGAGTCGGCGGGCATTGCATCCCGATCGACCCGAACTACTTGAGCCACAACGTGCGCAGCAAGCTCGGCTACCCGTTCCGGTTCGTCGAGCTGGCTCAGGAGATCAACGCGACCATGCCGGCCTACGTCGCCCGGCGCGCGCAGAACCTGTTGAATGCGGACGGGCAGGCGGTGCACGGCGCGAACGTGCTGCTGCTGGGCGTCACCTACAAGGCGGACATCGCCGACCGGCGGGAGTCGCCCGCCACCCCGCTGGCCCGGCAGCTGTTGTCGCTCGGGGCGGTGGTGACCTACCACGACCCGTACGTACGGGACTGGATCGTGCCCCGCACCGACGACCTGGCCGGCGCCGTGACCGCGGCCGATCTGGTGATCCTGGTGCAGAACCACCGCGCGTACGACCCGGACCACCTCGCCCGGCTGGCCAAGCGCTTCTTCGACACCCGGGGGGCGACCACCCGGCCGGAGGCCCATCGGCTGTGACGTCGACCCTCCTTCCGCAGCGGCTCGCCACCGCCCCGGCCGCACGGGCCTGGTACCGCCCCGACATCGAGGGCCTGCGCGCGGTCGCCGTGCTGCTGGTCGTCCTGTACCACTGCGGCGTTGCGTTCCTGCCCGGCGGCTACGTCGGCGTGGACGTCTTCTTCGTCGTCTCCGGCTACCTGATCACCGGTCTGCTGCTTCGCGAGCACCGGCAGACCGGTCGCATCTCGATCGTGCGGTTCTACTCCCGGCGGGTGTTGCGGCTTCTGCCGGCCGCCGCGGTCGTGGTCGCGGCGACGGTGCTCGCCTCCTACCGCTGGCTGCCGGCGTTGCGCCGGGCGGACATCAGCCTGGACGCGTTCTTCACGACGCTCTACAGCATCAACTACCACCTGGCGGCGGCCGGCACCGATTACCTCAACGCGGATGCCGACCCGTCACCGCTGCAGCATTTCTGGTCGCTGGCCGTGGAAGAGCAGTTCTACGTGATCTGGCCGGTGCTGCTGATCGTGGCCGGACGGTTCCGGCGGGCGGTCCTGATCGCACTGGTGGCCGCGTCGCTGTCGCTGTCGGTGTGGCAGACGACGGCCAACCCGACGTGGGCCTATTTCGGCCTGCACACGCGGGCCTGGGAACTCGGGGTGGGTGCGTTGATCGCGGTGACCGGGGCCCGCCTTCCGCGGGTGGCCGCGCCGCTGGGCCTGGCCGCCCTGCTCGGGGCCGCGGTGACCTTCTCCGACGCGACCGAGTTTCCGGGATACGCCGCGGTGCTGCCCGTTCTCGGCACCGCCGCGGTGCTGATGGGCGGATCGACCGCGCCCTCCCGATGGCTGACCCCGATCCCGATGCAGCGGCTCGGCCGGGTCTCGTACTCCTGGTACCTCTGGCACTGGCCGATCCTGATGATCGGGCCGGTGGCTCTCGGCCGGGCCGCCGGCTGGAAGCTGAACCTGGCGCTGGCCGCGGGGGCGCTGGTCGCCGCGGTGGTCACCTTCGTCGTCGTGGAGACGCCGGCCCGGCACATCCCGGCGCTCCGAGCCCGGCCGTGGCGCACCGTCCTGACTGGACTGCTGATCACCCTCCTCAGCGCCGGCGGCTACAGCCTGGCCGGCCGGGCGACCCCCGGCGCCGGCGCCGGCGCCCCGGCCGCGCCCGTCCTTCGCACCGCCAACCTCCGGCAACTGCTGGGCACGCCGGTGACGACGGTGCCCGGCAACCTCACGCCAACGTTGACGGACGCCCATCTGAGCTCGTCGCAGATGTACCGGGACCATTGCGCCGACGACCTCCTCGACGACACGGTGCACAAGTCCTGTGTGTACGGCGACACCGCGTCCGCGACCACGGTCGTGCTGTTCGGCGACTCGCACTCCGGAGCGTGGTTCCCGGCCGTCGACCAGATCGCCACGGAACGCGGCTGGAAACTGGTCGTGCTCAACAAGAGCGCCTGCACCGCCGCGGCCGTGACGTTCGTCCACAAGACTCTGCGCCGGGCATTCACCGAGTGCGACCGTTTCCGGGAGTCGGCCTTCACGTACATCGCGGCCCTGCATCCGGCGATGGTGGTGGTCGCGTCGGCCGCGGCCGTCAGTCCCCCCGTCGTCCCGACCGGCGACCTCGACACGGTGTGGGTCGACGGCTGGGCCCGGACGGCCGACCGGCTGGTCGCCAGCGGCGCCCGGGTGTATCTGCTCGAGGACACGCCGTACCAGCCGCAGACGGTGCCGTTCTGCCTCGCCGATCACCGGCACGATCCGGCCGCCTGCGCCAGTCCACCGGCGAAGGCCTTCCTGTATCCCGCTCGGCGGGCCCGGATCCGAGCGGTCTTCCGGCAACGCGGGGCCCGGACCATCGACCCGGCGCCCTGGTTCTGCACCGCCGCCACCTGTCCCGTCATTGTCGGCAACGTGCTCGTCTACCGGGACGCCAGCCACGTCACGCCGGAATACGACCGGTTGCTGGCGCCGCTGCTGAGCCCGTTGCTGCAGCCGTGACCTGACGGGGCAGCCCGGTGGCGGTCAGCTCGGCGTAGATGCGCTGGTAGGTCCGGGCATTGGCGGCCCACGTACGCTCGGCCCGGACCCAGGCGGCGCCGGCCTCGGCCAGCGCGCGGCGGCGGCCGGGGTCGGCCAGCAGGCGGCGCAGCACCGCGGCCAGCGCGTCCGCGTCACCGGCGGCGAACAGCTCGGCGGCTCCGCTCTCGGCGGCGATCGCGGCCAGCGCCCGGACGTCCGACAACACCACCGTACGGCCGGTGGCGAACGCCTCGAACGGCTTCATCGGCGTCACCAGGTGACACACCTCGGCCGGCCGCCGCGGCACCACGAAGATGTCGATCAGCCCGTAGTAGCGCAGGATCTCGTCGTGCGGCACCTGCCCGGTGAAGGACACGCCGGTCAGCCCGAGCCCGGACGCCTGCCGTTCCAGGTCCTCCCGGACGTTGCCGTCCCCGACCACCAGCAGGGCCACCGGACCGGCGCCGGCCACCTGGGCGTACGCGGCGATCAACGTGTCCACGCCCTCGTACTCGGCCAGGGAGCTGATGTACCCGATCACGGTGGTGTCCGGGCCGATCCCGTGCCGGGCGGCCAGGTCCGGATCGCGGGTCGCCATCGGGAACGCCGTCAGATCGACCGCGTTCGGCACCAGCTCGATCCGCTCACGGGCCACACCTCCGGCGACGATCCGGTCGGCCATCACGCCGGCCAGCGTGACCACCCGGTCGGCGCGCCGGCGCACGTCGTCCTCGATGCCGCGGCGGCGCAGGTACCGGTCGGGCAGGCCGTAGCGCTCGGCGTGGGCGGTCAGGTCGGTCCAGCCGTACCGCTGCTGTTGCCGGCTCAGGTACGTCTCCTCCCAGAAGCCCCGCGACTCGTACACCACCGGGACGCCGTACGCCGTCCCGATCGCCTCGGCCGTCAACGCGTTGAGGAAGTCCGACGCCGCGTGCAGGACGGCCGGCCGCAGTTCGCGGACCAGCGCCGCCACCTTCGTCACGTGCCCGGACAGCCAGGTGTCGAGCGGGGTGGTCAGCACGTCCGGGCCGGCCAGGCGGTGGTACGGGATGCCGTCGACCACGTCCACCGGCCCGGCGCCGAACCCGGTCTGGGTGACCACGTGCGGGTCCAGCCCGGCGTCGCGCTGCGCGGTGACGATGTAGTGGGTGCGCAGCGTGTACCCGGCCTGCGCCGCCGGCAGCGACTTGCCGACCAGGTGCAGCACCCGGCCCGCGATCGGCGGCTCCGGTGCCGGCCACAGCTCGACCGCCGGGACGAACGCCCCCGAGGTGACGGCGATCTCGCCCCGCAGCAGGGCCTGGACCCGCCGGTCGCCGGACGTGTCGAGCACGCGCGTGGCCACCTCCAGCGCGTGGTCGTGGTAGCCGCGACGGTGGAGGTTGTCGCGCAGGCGCCGCAGCGCACCCGGCGTCGCGCCGGTGAAGTCGTGGCGGGCGGCCACGGCGAAGGCGTCGAGCACGTCGCCCCGGCCGACCAGGGGACGCAGCACCCACGGCATCAGTTCCGCCGGGTAGTCGCGGCCGAGCGTGCGGCCCTGGTCGTACACCTCGGCGGCGAGCGCCGACAGCACCCGGCGGGTCTCGGCCAGCCGCTCGCCGGTGGTGGCCGCGCGGACCTCGGCCCGGGCCGCCCGGCCCCGCAGTCCGCGCACGTCCCAGCCGAGCGCGATCAGCGCCACGATCAGGGTCACGTCGATCACCAGCCAGGACAGTGTCGCCAGTCCGGCCAGCAGGACGGCGCCGAGCCCGGCGTAGGCGGCTCGGCGCAGCGTTCGACGACTCATCATGCCCGTTCAACGAACGCCCCGGCCGGCACGTCGTGAGGTGCGCCGGCCGCGTTGGACACCCGTGACTGTTCCCGTTCTCCACGTCACCGGGGCCCGGCCGAACTTCCCCAAGGCCGCCCCGGTGCTCCGCGCCCTGGCCGCCCGCGGGGTGCCGCAACGGTTGCTGCACACCGGCCAGCACTACGGCGACGCCATGTCGGCGGTGTTCATCCGCGAGCTCGGCCTGCCGGCGCCGGACATCCACCTGGGCGTCGGCTCGGGCAGCCACGCCCGGCAGACCGCGGCCGTGCTCACCGGTGTCGAGGACGCGGTGCTCGAGCTGCGCCCGGAACTGGTGATCGTGTACGGCGACGTGAACTCCACGGTCGCCGCCGCGCTGACCGCGAGCAAACTCGGCGTCCGGGTCGCGCACGTGGAGGCCGGGTTGCGCAGCTTCGACCGGACCATGCCGGAGGAGCTCAACCGGGTGGTCACCGACCAGTTGTCCGACGTGCTGTTCGCCACCAGCGCGGACGCGGTCGCCCATCTGAGCCGCGAAGGCATCGGGCCGGACCGGATCCACCTGGTCGGCAACCCGATGATCGACACCCTGCGGGCCCACCAGGACGCCTTCGGACCGCCGCCGTACGGCCGGTACGTGGCCGCCACGCTGCACCGTCCGGCCAATGTGGACGGGGACGCGGACGCGGCCGAACTGGTCAAGGCGCTGCACGTGGTGGCCGACCACCTCCCGGTGGTGCTGCCGCTGCACCCGCGGGGACGCGAGACGCTGGCCGCCGCCGGGCTGTTCGACCACCCCGGGATCCGGGCCGTCGCGCCGCTCGGCTACCTGGACTTCCTCGGGCTGGTGAACGGGGCCGCGGCGGTGATCACCGACTCCGGCGGGGTGCAGGAGGAGACCACGGTGCTGGGGGTGCCGTGCCTGACCGTACGGCCGAACACCGAACGGCCGGTGACCATCACACACGGCACCAATCGACTGGTCAGCCGATCCGCGCTGCCGGACGCGGTCGCGGCCGCGGTGGCCGCCGGCCGGCCGGCGACGTGGCCGGTGCCGCCGCTGTGGGACGGCCACGCGGGCGACCGCATCGCCGCCGTCATCGAGAACATTCTGTGACGCTTCGGCGCGCCGGCGTCGGGCTCGTGCTGGTGACCGGAATCGGCGACGACGACCGCCCGCCGCCGGCGGCGGCACGACGACGCGGTGCTCACCGTCGAGCCGGCCCAGCGGGGACGGCACGCGGTGCTGTCGTACGGACGGCCACCGGCGCGGGCCGGAACGTGGACCGCTCCTGCACGAGGTACCGCGGCCGCCCGCGCACCTCGTCGTGGATCCGGGCCAGGTATTCCCCGATCACGCCGAGTCCGATGAGGACGAACGTGCCCATCACCAGCAGCAGCAGGATCACCGTAGGAAATCCGGCGACCGAGCCGCCGCGCATCCACCGGACCAGCGTCTGCACGCCGAGCACGACCGAGAAGGCCGCGAACCCGAACCCGGCCAGCGTGACGAAGTGCAGCGGCGCCGCGCTGAACGAGGTCAGGCCGTTCACCGCGAGCCGGAACAGCGACCGTGCGGTCCACCGGGATGTGCCGCCCTCGCGATGGTCGATGTCGACCTCCACGACCGCCCGCCGGAACCCGATCCAGCTGCTCGTGCCGCGGAAGAAGCTCGCGTGCTCGGGCAGGCTCAGCACCGCGTCCACGGCGGTCCGGGACAGCAGCCGGAAATCGGTCGCGTTGACCAGATCCACGCTCGTGAGCCGGGTGAAGGTCGCGTTGAACACACGCGCCGCGAGCCGGTTGGGCAGCGACTGTCCGGTTCGGACACGCTTGACCGCTTCGACCACGTGCACGCCCTCGCGCCACATCTGCAACATGGCCGGGATGGCCGACGGCGGGTGCTGCAGATCGGCGTCGATGACCACGACCACGTCACCGGCCGCGTGCTCGAGCCCGGCCAGCACCGCCTGCTCCTTGCCGAAGTTGCGGGACAGTTGCACGCCGCCGACCCGGTGGTCGAGCAGACCGTGGTCGACGATCCGCTGCCACGAGTCGTCGGTCGAGCCGTCGTCGACCAGCACCAGTTCGTAGTCGACGCCGACCAGCACCTCACCCAGCCGCCGGACGAACCGGTCGATGCCGGCGCCCTCGTTGAACACCGGCGCGACCACCGAGACCAGTTCCCTCATTCTTCTCCTACTCGCGGGTGCAGAAGCGGACGCCGGCCTGCTGTTCCGCGGCGACGTCGAGCGACTGGTCGAACCGCTTCAGCGAGAACGCCGAACCGGCGTACAGGGTGCGGAACTCGGTGCGCAACGCGCAGCGGCGGGCGTCGCCGGCCGGCGAGGCGTCGAAGTCGGCCATCTCCAGGGCAACGCGGTTGGCCAGTCGTTGCGGGGCGCGCGGGCCGAGCTGGTCGCGGTAGCTCTTGTTCGCCGCGGTGGAGACCACGGCCGACAGCGCCAGCAGCACCACCAGTACGGCGATCCGCCGCCGTACGACCGCATGCAGCAAACCGGCCAGCACCAGCGCGCCGGCGGTGGCCGTGACCGCGGTGTCCCGCCAGCCCTGCCCCCACCGGTGCGTCCGCGCCACCGTCTGCACGTCGGCGTTGAGCGCGCCCATCGCCGCGGCCAGCAGCACCGCCGCCGCCGCGGTCGTCGCGACACCGAGCGCGGCCCGCGGGGAGCACGGAGTCAGACGCGGCGTGTCGCGAATCGCCCGATAGGCCAGCAGGCCGAGCACCACCGCGGCCAGCGCCGGCACCAGCACGGACCAGCGACCGTCCATGGTGGCCGATCGCCACATCAGCGGGGGCAGCCAGGCGACCGTCCGCACGGGCAGCGCCTCCAGCGCCCGCGGCCCCATCGCCACGTCGGATCCGCGGTAGCACTCGCCGGAGGTGCAGTACCCGCGGATCACCAGCCGGATCGCGGCGAAGACGGGCAGGAACCCCAGCCACAGCCAGATCAGCGCCCGGACGGCGGCGGCGGCCGGGGATCGCGGCACGATCCGACGCCGGACGATCACGGCCACGGTGGCCAGCGGCAGCGCCAGGTAGACGATCTCGTTCACGCCGGCCAGCACCGCCCCGGCCGCGATCAGCAGAACGGCCGCCCACCAGCGCGGCCGGCGGCGGATCCGACAGACGGCCGCGGCCACCCCCAGCACGATCGCCGCCGACAACAGGTAGAGGGCACCGAACAGCACCGCCGGGCTGGCCGAGCCGGCGGCCACGAACCCGCCGCCGGCCGCGAACGGCACCGTGGCGGCGAATGTGCTGGGCGCCCGGTCGAACAACCGGCCCGGCGCCACCAGGCTTTCGGCCAGCAATACCGCCACCACGGTCAGGACCGCCGCCGCGGCGAACGACACCAGCCGGAACGGGATCGTCACGGGCACGCCGAACAGGTCACCGAGGGTGTACGCGAGCAGGTCGAGCGACTTCTCCAGCATCCGCCCGAGCGGCCGGAAGTTCCCGAGCGTCAGGTAGCCGGGCAGCGAGCGCAACGTGTGCGGCACGATCCGCAGCGGGTGCTCCCGGAACAGGCCGCCGTGCCAGTACAGGTTGAACCGGTGGTCGGCGGTCGGAGCCAGCGCCACCAGCGGCATCAGCACCACGAACGGCACCAGCACCGCACGGGCGAACGCCCGCCGCCACAACGGCCGGTGGTCCGCGCCCGTCACCGGCCCCGCCGGGCGGGCCGGCGCGGGCGTGTCGATGGACCGCTGGACGAGCGTCACGTGTCTGCAACGACGCCCGCGCGCGGTCGGTGACGCCGGTTGATCTCCGTCGCGCTACGCGGTGCGGAGCAGATCGGCAAGCGTCGGTGGGTCGTCGCGGTCCACGATGACCGTACGGGTGCAGCCGTGATCGGCGAACAGCCGCGCCAGCCGCTCAGCCAGCACGTCGTCCCAGCCGACGTCGGGACGGTGCCGCTGCCAGGTCCGGGCGTCCGGCACGTACTCCAGGACCACGCCCGGAGTGTGCAGGCGGCGGAACGACGGGCAGTCGGTGACCACCACCGGGACGTGGTCGGCGTCCACCACCACCCGTTGGCGTACGGCCCGGAGGAACGCGCTCAGATCCTCGTGGGCGAGTCCGAAGGCCAGGTAGACGTGAGCCGGCACGGGTTCGGCGGCACGGCGGCGGGTCGCCGCCACGGTCGCCGGCGCGGGTCGGCGGCGCAACCGCTGCACCGTGTCGATCGGATCGCGGGCGAGCGCGGTCAGGGCTTGGCCGACCCGGCGGGTGCCGGACCGCTGCAGCGCCCGGACCAGGTCGCGCTGCCGGTCCCGGTCGGAGACCAGCGCATCGTGCCGGCCCCGCCAGTCGTCGCGCTCGGCCTCGATCGTGCGCAACCGCCCGGCCAGCGCGGCCAGTTCCCATCGGGCCCGCTCCAGGGCCCGGTCCCGCTCTTCGAAGGCCGGAGCTTCGGCGTCGACACATTCGGTCACCGGGACTGAGCCTCCTTCGTCATACCCTTGCGGCCCTCGCCCGCGAAGCCGTCGTCGGCTACGGCTGAGTGCCGCTCGGTGCAGTCGGTCATGACACTCCTTCCGGCGATCCAGGCCGCGGCGTCCGCGGCCCCGTTGGCGAATGCGACCTCGGCGCACCGCTGCGCCAGCGCCGCCCGCACCTCGGGACGGGCCGCCTGCTCCAGCACCGCCGGCAACCGCTCCGGGTGGTCCACGCACAGCGCCGCCCCGGCTGCGGCCGCGAACCGGGCCCGGGCCACCTCGTCGTGCAAGGGCGAAGCCCGGTCCGGGACGAACACCGTCGGCACCCGCGCGCTGAGCAGTTCGTGGAAACTGGTGTAGTCCGCGCCGGCCACCGCGATGTCGGAGCGCGGACGGCCCCGGACGATCGGCGCGCACGTGGTCACCCCGATCCGGTCGAACGCGGTCAGGCCCTCGTCCCCGGGGCCGGCGAATTCGCCGGGCTCGAGGACGCCGTCGAAGGCGGCCGTCCGGCCCAGCCACCGGGCGCCGGCGCCGCGCCGCCACATGGCTTCCCGGATCCACAGCCAGCGCACGCCCGGATGGTCGGCGGTGGCGGCCAGGATGCCGTCGTGCGGCCGCCCGTCGACCACCACGGTGTCCGGCCGGTGCAGCTCGATGAGGTGGCGCAGGCGGTCCCGCAGCACTCCGGCCCACCGGGTGGCGGTGACGCCGAGCGCTTCTGCCGACGGCAGGTACTCGCCGAGCAGGCCGGCGTCGTGCAGTTCCGCCAGGCGGCCCGATCCGGTCGCGACGACGACGTCGAACTCGCCGGCGAGATGGGGCGCGATGGCCAGCGTCCGGTCCGGCTCGTCCGTCAGGAACAGCACCCGCCGCTTCGGCCCGTCGGCGGGCGGGGTCGCGCGGGTGATCGGGCGTACGGCGGTGGCACGCACGCCGAGCCGGGCCAGGTGGGACGCCGGGCCGTAGTGGGCGGCGATGTAGGCGTCGGCGCGGGCCACCACGGCCCGGTACGCGACGGGATCGGCGACCAGCGCGCGGACCAGGTTCATCACACCGGCCGGTTCGCAATACAGCGCCGCATCGCCGAAGATTCCCCGGAAGTGCGGCCCGACGATCACCGGCACCCCGGCCGCCATCGCCTCGAGGATGGTCCGGCCGAACGCCTCGACCCAGTCCGGGTCGTGGAAGTAGACGAAGAAGTCGAGCGACGCCAGGAAGTCGCGCGGCGACTCGGCGCCGAACGCGATCAATTCCCAATTGGACGGTTGCCGGCCCAGCCGCTGGGTGGCGATCTCGCCGCCGCCCAGGAACCGCACCCGCACATCACCGGTCTCCGGGTACGCCTGGACCAGCTGCGCCGGATCGCGCGGCCACTTCACCGGATCCGGCCGTCCGTGCCGCCCGAGCACCGGAGTGCCGGACGGCCGGCGCTCGGCGGAAGGCCGCCAGTCCCCCACGTCGATGATCTCGTGCCAGTCCGGCGCCAGCGCGACCTCCGGCGCCACCCGTTGCACCTGCGCGCGAACCGTCGGGCTGATCGGCGCCCACTCCACCGACGTCCCGAAGAGTCGTTCCACCCGGTCTTTGACTTCGCCGAACCGGTAGTAGCGCTCGGGATCCCCGGCGTCGCCGGGCGGCTGGTTGAGCACCAGCACCGTACGGGCGGCGTGTACCTCCGGCACGGCCGCCGGTTCCTGCGTGAACAACCGCGGCTGCCGGATCAGCAACAGGCCGGCCGTCACTCCAGTGCCCTCGACCGCCAGGTCGGCCAGGCCTTCGCGCAGGCACGCGATGATCCCGGCCTGAAACGGACGGTCGCGCTTGAGGTGCGGAGACGTCACGTGGACGAGCACGGTGGACAGACCGGCGGCCGCCTGCGCCCGGATCTCGGCGACGATGCTGGCCGAGTTCCCGCCGGGGTAGCGCAGGTCGGACAGAATTGCCACGTCGTAGACGTTCACCCCACACCCCCCGTCGCTCTTCTGCGGAATCAACGACGAGATCAAAGCGGCGATACGGACAATTCGCCCAAGCACGTCACGTCGTTGAGCAGTGCATGCCGAAGACCACCGAACCCGATCGGCGCGCCGTCGCCGCGTTGCGCGCCGGTTCCGTCGCCGCCCGGGAACCGCTGGCCCGGGCGGCCACCGGACTCAGTGCCCGCGAGCTGATCGCCGCCGCCCGGGCCGGCGCCCTCCCGGAGCACGCCGACCGGTGGCTGATCGGTGAGCTGGCCCGCGTGATGGCCTGGCAGGACCTGCGCCCGAGCGATCGGGCGGACGCCCTGGCGCTGCTGGCCGCGGTGCGCGGCACCCATCCCGGCGACCACGCCCAGCTGGCCTTCGCCACCGGAGACCATGACCTCGCGCGCGAACTGGTCGACGCCGCCCCGGCGCCGATCGCCGCGGCGCTGCGGCTCGACCTGGGCGACGTGGACTGGTACCCGGCCTTCACCGCGCTGCTGCCGTCCCCCGCCCTCACCATCGCCGAGGGAAGCGGGCCCCGGTTCGACCGGATCGTCTCCGGGTTCGCCCAGCGCGTCGGCGACCCGGAGCGCGTCACCACCATCGTCACGACGTACCGCCCGGGGCCGGGGTTGCTGACCGCGGTGCGCTCGCTGATCGCGCAGACCTGGACCAACCACGAGATCCTGGTGGTCGACGACGGCTCGCCGGCCGAATACGCCGACGTCCTCGGGCATGCGGCCGCGCTCGATCCGCGGGTGCGGGTGATCCGGCTGCGGGAGAACGCCGGGACGTACGTGGCCCGCAACGCCGGTCTCGACGCGGCCACCGGCGACTACGTGACCTTCCAGGACTCCGACGACTGGTCGCACCCGCTGCGGTTGGAACGCCAGATCGCGCCGCTGCGGGCCGACCCGGACATCGTCTCCACCACCTCGGCCGCCATCCGGGTGACCGAGGATCTGCGGGTCAGCCGGCTCGGGTTCACCGACGTCCGGTCGTACAACATCTCCTCCCTGATGGTCCGGCGACGCCTGGCGTTGCGGCGGCTCGGTCATCTTGACCCGATCCGGAAGGGCGCCGACGCGGAGTACGTCGAGCGGGCCCGCGCGGTGTTCGGCCGGTCCGCCACCCACCACCTCGCAGGCGAGCCGCTGGCCCTGATCCGGCTTTCCCCCGACTCGCTGTCCAGCGCCGACTACCGGCCCGGCTGGATGCACCCGGCCCGGCGCTCCTACCGCTCGGCCTTCCAGGCGTGGCACCGCCACGTCGCCGCCGGGACCGCCGACCCCACGCGCGTACGGGCGTTCGCCGCGCCCCGCCGGCTGACCGGCACGACCGGCCTCGAACGGTACGACGTCGTGCTGGCCGGCGACTGGACCCGGCCGGCCGACACCGCGCTCGGCCGGTTGCGGGCCCTCGCCGCGCGCGGCCTGCGCGCCGCCCTGCTGCACCTGGACGCGCCCGCCCACCTGCGGGCCGGCCTGGCGAACCTCGATCTCGACGTGCAGGACGAGATCAACTCCGGTGCGGTGACGCAGGTCGAGCTGTGCGACGACGTGCACGCCCGGCTGGTCGTCGCCACCGGCCCCGAGGTGCTCCGGCACGCCCCGGATGCCGACAGCCGGTTGCGCGCCGACCGAGTGGTGATCGAGGCGACCGCGGGCAACCCGGCGGCGGCGCGGGCGGCCCGGCGGCTGTTCGGGCCGGACCCGCTGTGGGCGCCGGCCGGCCCGGACGGCCGGCAGCAGTTGTCGGCCACGCCCGGCGGCCTGGCCCTGGCGCCGGTGGACCTGCCGGGCACGGTCGACGCCGACGCCTGGCGGCTGGACCGGCGGGGCCCGCGGACCGACCGGCCGGTGATCGGCCGGCACTGCTTCGCGGACGCCGGCGAATGGCGGCGACTGCGCGACCAGTTGCCGGACAGCGCGCGGATCGACGTGCGGCTGCTGGACGGCGCCGGCACCGCACGGCGGGCGTTCGGCCGGTTCGGACCGCCGCGCAGCTGGCTGATCTACACCGCGGGCGACCTGAGCCTGCGCAGTTTCCTCTACCAGGTCGACTTCTACCTGCACCTGCCGGCCGACGAGGCGCCGGCCGACCCCGACCCGGCGGTGCTGGCCGCCCTGGCCGCCGGTTGCGTGGTGCTGCTGCCGTACCGGTTCGCCGGCACGTTCGGTGAAGCCGCGGTCTACTGCGCCGCGGACGAGGTGCCGGACACCGTACGGCGGCTGCACGAGCGCCGGACCGCCCTGCGCGAGCAGAGCGAACGCGGCCGGGAGTTCGTCCGGCAACGCCACGGACACGAGCAGTTCGCCGATCGAGCGGCCACATTGGTCGCCGGCACCTGATCCGCAACCGGCCGGAACCCCGGCCGGCAACCGGTTTCCGCAGCTGAGCCGGACTACCCGTCCGGCAACTGAAGGGCCACGGGAGGGCACCACAGGAAGCATCACGACCGAGCGCGCACCGCCGAATGGAGATGGCGTAACCCGGTAACACCGCCGGGAGACATCGTCGAAAGGCAGTCACCAGATGCGCTCGATCGTCCGTCGTCTCGCCGTTCTCGCCCTCGCCCCGATCGCCGCTGTCGGCGTCGTCGCGGTCGCGTCCCCGGCCGACGCCGCCACGGCCCCGCTGACGGTGCAGCTGCAGTCGGCCATCCTGGCCGGCACCAACGCCCAGCGCGTCGCCCACGGCTGCGCCCCGCTCCGCCTGGACGCCAACCTGTCCAAGGCCGCCCGCGGCCAGAGCGCCTACATGGCCAAGTCCGGCGTGTTCAGCCACATCGGCAGCGCCGGCTCCACGTTCGACGCGCGGATCCGGGCCACCGGCTACACCGCGCCGCTGTCCGAGAACATCGCCTGGGGCTACCGCACCGGCGCCGACGTGATGACCGCGTGGATGAACAGCGCCGGCCACCGCGCCAACATCCTCAACTGCGCGGCCAAGGCCGTCGGCGTGGGCGCGGTCATCGCCGCCAACGGCAACCCGTACTACACCGAGGACTTCGGCAGCCGCTGAGCTGACTGCGCTCGATCGCGCGTGCGCTGAGCTGACGGCGCTCGATCGCGCGTGCGCCGCTGAAGCTGATGAGTTCGGCCGGCGCCCGATGACGGCTTCGCCGGCAGCGTTCGTCGGCCGAACTCATCAGCGCGGCAACGCGCTCCTCGCTGGAACTCCCGGACCCGGCCCCCGCCCGTCCGGAAGTGCGAGCTGCCCCCGCTGCTCGCGCCGCGACCCCCGCCTTCCCCCGAGGCGGGGGTCGCGTTGGTTTCTAGGACTTCGCCGCGGCCAGGGGGCCGTAGGCCCAGGCGGTGTAGCGGCCGGCCAGCGGGCGCTGCGGCACCAGTTGCGGTGCGAGCTGGCGCGGCGCCACCCGGGGTGCGTCCTCGGCGACCACCGCGGCGCCCTCGGCCAGCCGGCGGCCGAGCACGTGCAGAGCCGGCGGCAGCGCCTCCGCCGGGCCCAGCGGCGCCGGGCCTTCGACCAGCAGCAAGTCGATGTCGCGCAACCCACCCAGCGCGTCCACCTCGTACCAGTCGACCGGGCCGCCGTCCACGGTCAGCTCGGTCAGCGGCGCGTGCCGCACCTCCACCGTGTTCAGGTCGTGCGCCGTCAGCAGGGCGCGGGTCCGCTCGGCGTTCGCCGCGTCGTGATCCACCACCACCAGCCGGCCACCGGTCTTCTCCAGCGCGTACGCCAGCCACACCGCCGACGCCGTACCGCCCAGAGCCACCACCAGCCGGGGCGACCGGCTGCGGACCAGATGCAGCAGGCCGAGCAGATCGGACGGATGCAGAGCGACGCCGCCCGGAGGCATCGGCGCCCGCGGGGTGAGGTGCTGGAACAACTGCACCAGCGCCTCGATCTCGCCGCTCTGCGCGCGCAGCAACGCCTCGGCCGCCCGCGGCGTGAGCCGGTCGGCCCGAGTGATCGCATCGCGCAGTTCCTGGTGCCGGTCGCCGGCGGCCAGCCGTTCCTTCTCCACCGCGGCCACCACCCGGCGCTGCAACTGCTCGACCACCAGCCGCAGGTCCCGGACCGAGGCTTGCTCGGCCTTGTGCAACAACCGCACCCGCCGGACCAGGAACACCACCGCACCCAGCGTGGCCACCAGCAGCACCGCGAGCAGTGAGACAGCCAGCGCCACCTGCCCGGCGGCGGCGGACACGGCCACCCCGGCGGACACCACCGCGGTCAGCGCCAGCGCCACCACCTGACGCGACGACAGGCTCTGCAGCCGCGCCGACTGCCGGCGGCCGAACTTGACGAGACTGCTGCTCATCCGCCACCTCCTCACTGCATCGGTAACGCGGCGCCGGCTCCGGCCGTTACGGGCGGATTGACCAGCTCGGCGATGCGGCCGGCGAAAGCCTCCGGCGAATGTGCGCGCGCGACCACGGCGCGGGCCCGGCCACTCTGGCCGGCGTACAGCGCCGGGGTGGTGGTGTACCGGCGGATCAGCGGCGCGACCTCGTCCGGCTCGGCGTAGACGGCGGCGTCGCCGTGGATCGCGGCGTACCGCTCGGGCAGGACGACCACGCACCCGGCGGCGGCCGCGGCCAGTGCCGGCCGGGAGTAGGTCTCGGTCCCGCGCCGGTGCGGGAAGTGCAGGTAGAAGTCGAGCTGGTGGAAGAACGGCCGGGGCGCCAGGTCGGCCGCAGCGTAGGCCAGCCACCCGGCGGGCACGTCGATTGAACACTGTGGCCGGTCCGGAAGCCGCAGCCGTACGTCCACGTCCGTCAGCCGGCGCAGCACGCCCAGCGCGTCGGGCACGTCGGCGGGCCATCCGGCGGTGTCGCACAGGTCGGTGCCGACGGTCGGCAGGTCCGGCGAGGTCGCGGTCCGGTCGGACACCCATCCGCCCGGCGCCACCACCGTCGGCAGATCGGTGCTGGTCAGCGGCAGCCGCGGGTCGGCGGTCCGCAGCGCCGCCCGGACCCCGGCGTCCTGCGGGCACCACACCGGGTCCACTTCGAACAGTCGTAGCGCAGCCGCAGTGCAGGTGGCCGGGACGTAGCGCCGGTCCACGCCGTCGCCGCGGGCCGGCGCCCGGTCGGCCACCACCAGTGCCCGGTGGGCGCGGATGCCGGTGACGTCGGCGGTGGCGAACTGCAGCACCGACGCCTGCCGCACGATCAGCAGCCGGGCATCCGTACGCTCGGACAGCAGCACCTGGTCGACCCGGCCGTCGTTGATCATTCCCTGCACCGGCGCGGCCAGCGGCACCCGCTTGAGCAGCACGGCCCGGTACGACTCCATCTGCGCCACCGCCACCCGCAGCCCGGCGCCGGTCAGCGCCCGGAGCTCGTCGATCGCGCCCAGCTGGGTGCCTTCGAGGAACCGCCAGTCCGCGATCATCACCACGTCGTAGGACCTGAGCGGTGCCGGTTCCGGCACCTGGTCCTTCGGACTTCGCGGCGCACCCGGGGACCGGGAAACGCCGGTGCGGAGATGCGCGGGCGCGGCGAACGGCCGGCCGTGTCCGTCGGCCGGCCGGTACGGTTCGGCTTCGCCCCGTGCGACCAGGTGGTGCCAGCGCAGGTAGGCCGAGCTGTACGCGACCCGCGCCGGGTGCATCCAGTGGGCGCGGATCTCGGCCCGGGACAACGAGTTCGCCGACAACCGGATCAGGGCCAGCGGGTCGCCGCCGACGTGTTTCACCGACCGGGCGCCGAACGCGGCCTGGATCCGTCCGATGTACTCGGAGTCGGCGGCCTTGCGGACCCGGTCGAACCAGCCGACCCTGCCGGTCACCGCGGTCCGCCGGAACAGCAGTGACGAGGGGTTGAGCCGCCCGCTGCGCACGCCGATCCGGGTCAGCCGCAGGTCGTCGGTGACCGAGACGCCGTCGGATGTGGTCGCGTACGGGATCCGGCTCTCCAGCAGGGGCTGCACCTGCAGTTCGATCCGGCGCGGGTGCGACCAGTCGTCCGAGTCCTGGAACGTGACGAACTCGCCGCCGGCCGCCGCCACGCCGGCGTTGCGGGCCGCGTACGTGCCGACGTTGACCGGCAGCCGGATCACCCGGATCCGGTCCCCTAAACCGGCCGCGCGGTCCAGCACCGGCTGGTACTCGATCGGCGACGCGTCGTCGACGAGCAGGATCTCGACGTTGGTCCACGTCTGGTCGACGATCGAGCGGACCGCGGTGAGCAGCCCGTCGCCCGGCCGGTACGCGGTGACCACCACCGACACCCGCTGCGGCGCGTCCACCGGCTCGGCCGGCGCCAGGGTGACCAGCCGGTCGAACGGCATCAGCGAGGTGTCGCCGGCCAGCGACGGCCACGGCTTCGGCAGCAGCGTGCGGAACACCGCCAGCCACGGCTCCACCGGCCGGGCGGCGACGAACGGGTTGAGCAGGTCGATCTCCAGGCTCTCGCGGATCACCGGCGTCATCGCGTGGTACTCCTCGAGCAGTTCCTGGACCTTCTCCGGCCCGTCCCAGGCCAGCGCGAGCTGCGCGTGCAGGCCCTGGTTGGCCGGGGTCAGCGCCGACGCCCCGAGAGCGCCCCGGATCAGCTCGTAGACGGCCAGCGCGTCACGGCGGTCGTCCGGCAGCATGTCCTGCAGGGCCAAAGTCTGGGCGAGCGCGGCCAGTACGGCCGGGTCGATGCGTCGGCGGTGGCGGGCCAGCCAGCGGCGCCGCCCGGCCCGGGCGGCCGTCAGCAGGTCGTCCAGAGTGCCGGCGCCGCCTGGTTCCGGACCGCCGAGCGCCGCCCGGGCGAGGAGGGCCCGGGCGTCCAGCGACCGGTTCCGGACGGCGGTGGCGGCGAGCGCATTCCGCCGCGCCGGCCCCATCGCCGACAGGTAGTCGTCGAGGATCTGGCCGTACGGATCCCGCATGCGCGCACACCCCTCCGGCGACTGTCCCGGAGCCGCCCGACACACTCCAAACGGATCCGGCGTGGCGCAGGTGACGGCGGGGTCAGACGGCAGCCAGCACGGCGGCGGTCACCCGGTCCCGTTCGGCCGCCTCGGCCCAGGCGCCGACCAGGTAGAACGCGTCCACGACATCACCGCCGAGGGTGGAGATGCGGGCCGCCCGAACCTCGGCCCCGGCGTCGTCCAGAGCCGTGGCCACCCGGTAGAGCAGGCCGGCCGAGTCGGCCGCCCGCAGCTCGAGCACAGCCGCGTCGGTGGCGACGTCGCGGTGCCAGACCACTCGGGGCGACGCCGCCTCGCCGCGAGCGCTCATCGCCCGGGCGCGCAGCCGCTGAGTCACCGAAACGTCGCCGGCGGCCACCCGGCGCAGGTCGGCGGCCAGCGCCACCGGATCGTACGGGGAGCCGTAGCGGGGGGTCGTCCAGAACTCGACGATGGCCCGGCCGTCCGCCGCCGTCGCGTCCGCGGCCACCACCTCCAGCCGATGCATGGCCAGGCAGGCGGCCACCGCGGCGAGCAGTCCGCGGCGGTCGGCGGCGGCCACGGCCACCCGGTCGCCGTCCAGGTGCACCGCGGGCAGGTCGCCCTCGAGCAGCTCGGGATCGGGCTCGGGCGGCGCCGGCAGCTCGCCCGTGTCGAGCGCGGTGTGCACCCGGCGGACCAGTTCGGCCATCAGCCGCCCCTTCCAGTCCGACCAGGCGGCCGGTCCGGTGGCGTGCGAGTCGGCCCGGGCCAGCGCGTACAGCAGGTCCAAAGTGGTGGTGTCGCCGACCGCGTCGGCCACCGTGGAGATGGTGACCGGGTCGGACAGGTCCCGGCGGGTGGCCACGTCGGGCAGCAGCAGGTGCAGCCTCACCAGCTTGGCGATGGTGGCGACGTCGGCGGGGGGCAGGCCGATCCGGGTGGCGATCTCCGCTGCGATCGGAGCGCCCAGCTCGGAGTGGTCACCGTCCAGACCTTTGCCCACGTCGTGCAGGAACGCGCCGATCAGCAGCAGGTCGGGCCGGTCGACCTCGCGGGTGTACTTGGCCGCCTCGTAGGCGGCCTGGACCAGGTGGCGGTCGAGGGTGTACCGGTGGATCGGGTGGTGCTGCGGCAGGCTGCGCATCCGCGCCCACTCCGGCAGCCAGGCGTCGATCAGGCCGTACCGGTCGCAGGTCTCCCAGGCGGCCAGCAGGCCGGCGCCGGACCCGAGCAGGCTGACCAGCGCGGTTCGCGCGGCCGGCGGCCAGGGTGCCGGCAGCGGCGGCACGAAGGAGGCCAGCCACTCGCAGGTGGCCCGGGCGATCGGGAGCTGCACGGTGGCCGCGGCCGCGGCCACCCGCAGCGACAGGCTCGGGTCCGGCACCGGCCCGATGGCGGTCCGGGCCAGCACCAGTTCGCCGTCCTGCTCGACGACGTCCCGGGCCACCGGGCGGCGGACCGGCGCGCCCGGCGGCAGTCCGCGGCGACGGCCGCTGCGCAGCCGGTCGGCGGCCCGCCAGGCGTCGTCGAGCGCGTGGGCGATGGTCCGGGCGTCGCCGGACACCCGCCGCAGCAACGCGTCGCCGTCGTCCAGTTCGAGCAGTTCGGCCACGGCCGCGCGTTCCTGCGCGACCAGCCGGTCGACCCGCCGCCCGACGGCCAGGTGCAGCGCGTCGCGGGTGTCGAGGAGGCGCAGGTTGGCCGCGCGTACGGCCGGTCGCATGGTGTCGGCGACCCCGGCCCGGCCGATGCCGCGCAGCAGGGTCACGTCGCGCAGTCCGCCGGCCGACTCCTTGAGGTCGCCCTCGAGCAGGAAGGCGAGCTCGCCGTGGGTGGCCCAGCGGGTCGAGGTGATCTCCCGCAGCGCGGGCAGCAGCCGGACGGCGGTGCGGCGCCACTGGTCCGCGGCGGCCGCGACGAGTTCGGCGGACAGGGTCGCGTCGCCGGCGACGTGCCGGGCGTCCAGCAGGCCGAGGGAGACCTTGGCGTCGTCGTGCGCGACCGACAGCGCTTCCGGCAGCGTACGGACGGAGTGGTCCAGGCCGAGGCGGGCGTCCCAGATGGGGTACCACATCGCGGAGGCGATCCGGTCGACGCCGGCGATGCCATTGTGCAGCAGCACCAGGTCGAGGTCGCTGTAGGGCGCGCAGTCCCGCCGCCCGAGGCCGCCGACGGCGATCAGGCTGACGCCGGTCAGATGGCGGGGGAACAACTCGGTCAGCCACGCATCGAGCGCCGCCGCCCGTTCGGTACGGGCGACGGCGCCGATGAAATCGCGAAGTTTGTCGAGCGAGCCGCCGGCCGGACGCGACGGCGGGGCCGGCGGCTCACTCAATCCTGTTGACACAGTGCCAATTTTCCTAGAGTCAAACCCGAAAAGGCGAGATCAGAGAGCGTCGAGACCGCGCTCGCCGGTACGGACCCGGATCACGTCGTCCACGCTCGTGACCCAGACCTTCCCGTCGCCGATCTTGCCGGTCTTGGCCGAGGTGACCACCGCGTCCACGACCTTCTCGACGTCGATCTCGTCGGTCAGCACCTCGACCTTGATCTTCGGCAGGAACTCCACCGTGTACTCGGCTCCCCGGTACACCTCGGTGTGGCCCTTCTGCCGTCCGTACCCCTGTACCTCGCTGACGGTCAGGCCGGCCACGCCCAGGGCGTGCAGCGCCTCTTTGACCGCATCGAGCTGGTACGGCTTGATGACCGCAGTCACCAGCTTCATACTCAGTCCCTCCATCGGAGCAGTCATCAGGACAACTTAACCGGCGACCTTCTGGCTGACGTCGGCCCGGCCGTCGGCGTCGACCGACGCCTTCGAGTCGAGGCCCGCCATGGCGAACGCGCCGCCGCCACCCCCGGAAGGAGTGAAGTCGTACGCGGTCTCGCCGTGATCGGCGATGTCGATGCCGCCGACCTCGGCGTCCTCACTGATCCGCAGCAGTCCGACGGACTTGAGGATGAAGGCGAGGGCCGCGGCGACCGCGAACGAGAACACCGTGACCGAGGCGCTGGCCACGAACTGCCGCCAGAGCTGGTCGAGGCTGCCGCCGTAGAACAGCGACTTGTGCGTGACGACCGCGTTCACCCCGGCGGAGGCGAACAGACCGATCCACAGGGATCCGATCCATCCACCGACGAAGTGGACGCCGACCACGTCGAGGGAGTCGTCGTAGCCGAACCTGTACTTCAGGCCGACCGCCAGGGCGCAGACCGCACCGGCGACGATACCGAGCAGGATCGAGGCCAGCGGCGGGATGAAGCCACAGGCCGGGGTGATGGCGACCAGGCCGGCCACCGCACCCGACGAGGCGCCGACCATGGTCGGCTTGCCGTCCCGGAACCACTCGACGATGCACCAGCCGCAGAGCGCGGCGGCGGTGGCGAGCTGGGTGTTGACGAACGCGGTCGCGGTGACCGTGTCCACCGTCAGCTCGGAACCGGCGTTGAACCCGAACCAGCCGAACCACAGCAGGCCGGCGCCGAGCGCCACGAACGGCACGTTGTGCGGCCGCATGTTCTCCCGCGGCCAGCCGACGCGCTTGCCCAGCACGAGAGCGACGCCCAGCGCGGCCGAACCGGCGTTGATGTGCACCGCTGTACCACCGGCGAAGTCCAGTGCGCCCAGGTTGGCGCCGATCCAGCCGCCGCCCCAGATCCAGTGCGCGACCGGCACGTAGACGATGGTGAACCAGCCGAACGCGAACAGGACCCAGCCGCCGAACTTCATCCGGTCGGACAGCGAACCGCTGATCAGGGCGACCGTGATGATCGCGAACATCATCTGGAACGCCATCACGACGTACGTCGGGATACCGGTCCCGGCTCCGGCGATCTTCCACTCCTCGCCCGAGAAGCTGGTGCCGGTGCCGAGGTACTGCGTGAAGCTACCGATGATCTTGTTGGTTCCCGTGCTGCCGTTCGTACCGAAGGCCAGCGTGAACCCGTAAAGGGCCCAGAGTACGGAGATGAGCCCGATACACGAGAAGCTCATCATCATCATGTTAAGCATGCCCTTGGCACGGTTGAGGCCGCCGTAGAACAGCGCCAGGCCCGGGGTCATGAGCAGAACGAGCGCCGACGACAGAAGCAACCAGGCGGTATTGCCGGTATCGACGTGCACGCTGCCTCCTCTCGGATTAGGTGAATTCACTGCCACGCGACCTAGGAGGCAGCATCGCCTGTCGGCCGGGTTTCGTGGCGGAAGCCTTCCGGTCGGCTGTTTCGCGCAAGGTCTACGCGCGATTTCCGGCGCGTGACGGGTTGTTTCGTACGTGTGAAGAAACCCTCACACCCCATCCGCCGAATGCGGCTTTACTTGGACAATAACCGCTTCGAAATCCGTTGCGGGGAAGATCAACAGGTCACGTGGCGGTTATCTGAGCGCGTACTCCAGGGTGTGCCGTTCATAATCGAGCAGCCGCAGATCGCGCATCGGGCGGCGCAGGTGCCCCTTGTGCACGATGCGGACGAAGGCCGGATCGCCGGCCGACGCCATCCGCCGGATGCCCTCGACGTGGTCCACGATCCGCTTCCGGATGGTCCGGACCAGCCGGTGCCGGTCGCGCGGAATCAGCCCGTACGCGTCGGCGAACAGCCGCAGCCGGCGCGGCCGGTTGGGCCGCTTCCAGCCCAGCGTGTACGAGTCGCGGTCGCTGAACAGCGGCACCCAGGTCCAGGCGGCGTACGCCACGTCGTAGATCCGGGCGCCGGGCGACGCGAGGTCGAAGTCGATCAGCGCCAGCGTGCCGTCCGGGCGCCAGACGACATTGTGCGGCGCCGCGTCGTGGTGACAGATCACCTCGGCGTCCGGCGGAGGCGGCCCGAACGAGCGCCACACCGACCCGGGCGGGGCGCGGAATCCGTACTGGGCGTCGTGGAACATCCGCAGCATGGTCCCGACCGTGACGAGCGCCTCGTCGGTGACCCAGTGCGGGGCCAACGGGTACTCCCCGCACTCGCCGTCGAGGTACGACAGCACCTCGCGGCCGCGGTCGTCCATGCCGAGCGCGTACGGCGATCCGGTGAAGCCGACCTGCTGCAGGTGGTTGAGCAGGGCGTGCACCGCCGGGGTCCACGGTCCGGTGTTGCGGCGGACGGTGTCGCCGACCCGCGAGACGGTGCTGACGTTGCCGCCGTGCAGCGGGATCTCGCGTACGGGATCCTGCGTCACTCACGACCTCCCGTCGCCGTCGGCGCTGCCGCCCAACCGTTCCGCCCACCGCCCCGGAATGGACGGAACGCCTTCCCGACGAGCCTACGCGTCGCTGCCAAGGAGAGCCTCCACGAACGCGGCGGGTTCGAACGGCGCCAGGTCGTCCTTCCCCTCGCCGAGACCGATGAGCTTGACCGGGATCCCCAGCTTGCGCTGCACGGCGATGACGATGCCGCCCTTGGCCGTGCCGTCGAGCTTGGTCAGCACGACGCCGGTCACGTCCACGACGTCGGTGAACACCCGGGCCTGCTCGAGGCCGTTCTGGCCGGTGGTCGCGTCCAGGATGAGCAGCGTCTCGTCGACCGGGCCGTGCTTCTCCACCACCCGCTTGACCTTGCCCAGCTCGTCCATCAGGCCGACCTTGTTCTGCAGACGGCCCGCCGTGTCGATGAGCACCGTGTCCACGCCCGTGTCGATACCCCGTTTCACGGCGTCGAAAGCCACGCTGGCCGGGTCGCCGCCCTCGGGCCCGCGGACGGTCTCGGCGCCGACCCGCTCACCCCAGGTGGCGAGCTGCTCGGCGGCCGCGGCCCGGAACGTGTCGGCCGCGCCCAGCAGCACCGTACGACCGTCGGCGACCAGCACCCGGGCGATCTTGCCGCAGGTGGTGGTCTTGCCGGCGCCGTTGACGCCGACCACCAGCACCATCGCCGGCCGGCCGTCGTGCGGTGCGGTGCGGAGGCTGCGATCCATCTCCGGCTCGAGCGCGGACACCAGTTCCTCGGCCAGCTGCTCGCGGACCTCGGACACGGTCCGGGTGCCGAGCACGCGGACACGCTCCTTGAGCCGTTCCACGATCACGCCGGTGGCCTCGACGCCGACGTCCGCGCCGATCAGGCTGTCCTCGATCTCCTCCCACGCCTCGTCGTCGAGGTGGTCGCGGGCGAGCACGCTGAGCAGGCCGCGGCCGAAGACGTTCTGCGAGCGGCTGAGGCGGGCGCGCAGCCGGACCAGCCGGCCCGCGGTCGGCTCGGGGCGGTCCACCTCCGGCGTCTCGATGACGACGGCCGCCGGCTCGTCCGTCTCCACCGGCGCCTCGGCCGTGGGCGGCCGCTCCAGCGTCGTCGTCCCGGCCGGCCCGGGCCCGGCCGGCGGGATCTGCCGGCGGCGCAACCTCGGCACCATCAGGCCGACCGCCCCGATGACCAGGACGACCAGCAGGATCACAGCGGCAACCACGTACTCCATGCTGGAAATCCTGACAGACGCAACGGGACGGCGCGGCACGGCCCGGAGGTGTCACCCGACACCCCGCCGGAAAGATCTTGCCTGGCGGATCGGTCGCCGGCTGAGGAGGATGGGGGTCCCCACCCGCACGGAGGCCGACCCGATGACCGCACACCTGCTGATCGGGCCGGTCCTGCGCCGGGTGGACGGCGACCGGGCCACGGTCTGGGTGGAGACCACCGAGCCGGCCCTCGTCCGGGTCGAGGCCGTGCCGGGCTCCGGCGAGTCGGTCACGTTCGGCGCGTACGGTCACCACTACGCGATCGTGACCGTGACCGGTCTGAACCTCGCCACGGACCACCCGTACCGGGTGCTGCTGAACGGCCGGGAGGTGTGGCCGGCGCCGGACGACCGCTACCCGCCGCCGTTCATCCGGACCCGGGCGGCGGGCGAGCCGGTGCGCCTGATCTTCGGGTCCTGCCGCGAGGGCACGCCCGCGTCGGCCGCGCGCAAGCTTCCGCCGGACGCGCTGGACGCGTACGCCCGGCGGCTGATGGCCCACCCGGGCGACCCGGAGGTGCGGCCCGACCTGATCGTGCTGCTCGGTGACCAGGTGTACGCGGACAACACCTCGGCCAAGGTCCGCCAGTTCCTGCGCCGCACCCGGTCGGCGGATCACGGCGGGCCGTCCGACGAGGTGGTCTCGTTCGACGAGTACACCAAGCTGTACCTGGAGTCGTGGCGCGATCCGGAGGTGCGGTGGCTGTTCGCCACGGTGCCGAGCGCGATGATCTTCGACGACCACGAGATCATCGACGACTGGAACACCTCGGCCGTCTGGCGGCGGGACATCTCGGGGCAGAGCTGGTGGCCGGAACGGATCTCGGCCGGCCTGGCCTCGTACTGGGTCTACCAGCACCTCGGCAATCTGAGCCCGGACGGGCTGGCGACCGATCCGCTGTATCGGAAGGTGTGCGCGGCCGGCGACGCGACCGGCGTGCTGCACGAGTTCGGGCTGTCGGTCGGCCGCCCGGAGCCGGCGGACCGGACCGGGGTGCCGTTCCGGTGGAGCTTCACGCTCGACATCGGCCGGACCCGGCTGGTCATGCTGGACAACCGGTGCAACCGGGTGCTGACCCCGGGCCACCGCGAGATGCTGCCGGCGGCGGAGTGGGCCTGGTTCGTCGATCAGGCCCACGGCGAGTACGACCACCTGGTCGTCGGATCGTCCCTGCCCTGGCTGATGCCGCCCGCCATCCACCACCTCGAGTCGTGGAACGAGCGGCTGGCGGACTCGAGCCGGCCCCGGGCGGCGGCGTTCGGCGAGAGGGTGCGGCGGGCGTTCGACCTGGAGCACTGGGCCGCCTTCGGCCGGTCGTTCGAGGCCCTGGCGGAGCTGTTCGGCCGGCTCGGCGAGGGCCGCATCTCGGGCGGCCGGGTCGGATCGGGGCCGGCCGGCGCGGCGCCGGCGTCGATCAGCGTGCTGTCCGGGGACGTGCACCATTCGTACGTGGCCCGGGCCGAGCTCGGCCCGTCGATCGCGACGCCGGTGCACCAGCTGACCTGCTCGCCGATCCACAACCAGGTGCCCCGGCCGATGCGCCCGCTGATGCGGTTCAGCTGGTCGCGGGCGGCGGCGCACAGTGTCCAGGCGCTGGCCCGGACGATCGGCGTGGCCCCGCCGCGGCTGCGCTGGACGCGGAAGGCCGGCCCGTACTTCGGCAATGCGGTGAGCACACTGCGCCTCGACGGCCGGCAGGCGCGGGTTCGGGTGGAGATCACCCAGCCGGACGGCAGGCTCGCCGAGGTCGCCACCGTCGGCCTCGAGGCTTGAGGACGCCTGTCCCGGGCGGCGAGGCCGGCCCGGACGAGCTCGACGCCGAAGCGGAAGTCCAGTGCATCCGAGGCGTGGACGCCTGGGAGATCCGGGACTTCAGCCTCGGCGGCCCCTTCCCGTACGTCTCATCGACGTCGTGAGCGGGCCGGCTGAGCGCAAACGCGCGCTTGGCGAACCGGCGCGCCGGGGTATTGTCATGGAGCAACCATTCGCACATATGTACGACCACATCCGGTACCCTCCAGACATGACGAGGTCGATCACCTTGACCCTTCCTGATTACGTCGTGAAGTATCTCGAAGATCATCCCGACGCCGATCGCGTCGTCGCCGACGCCGTGAACAAACAATTGGCCGAGACCTTGACGACTCCCGAGATCTTGGATGCCCTCGGCTTCCGTTCGACCGAGGAGACGCGCGCCTGGGCTCGTCATGCGCTTCAACCGCTGACCGACGAGCAACGCGCCGAGAACCAACGTCGGCGTGATCTCCTGAGCCGGCAAGAGTGGCCCGAGGAGCAGCGGTGAGTCGGCCCGAGGGTTCCCCGATCCGCGCGATACTCGACCACTCCGCGATGTTGTCCGACGCCCGCGGTCACATCCACGTGGGTGAGGCGATTCGCGAAATTGCCGATGATCGTGAAGGCCGCGTCGGGGTCCCTGTGGTGGCCCTGTTGCAGGCGCACCTCGAGCGGCCGCCGTTAAGGAATCACGGCTGCTTCTGAGGCATCTCACCGCGCTTCCCTACGTCTCCGTGCTGCCCATCGACGAACGCAAGGTCACCGACATAGCCGATGTCGCCGCTCTGACCGGAGGAGACCTGGCCCGGGCCCATGCTGCCTGGGTGACGCTCGAGCTCGACGCGTTGTGCCCGACCACGGAACCGGAACGGATCCCCTCGATCATCCAGTCCGAGGCGATCATCGTGATCCCGGCCGAGGACGCGTAGAAAGCCGAGCACACCCAGAAATTAGGTGCGATCTCCGGGGGCGCGGTTCACGATGTCCGGGTGACGACATGGATCGCGCCGGAGGCGCTGCGGGTGGACGAGCCGACTGTCGGCGACGAGCGGCCCATGCTGGAGGGCTGGCTCGACTGGCACCGGCAGACGTTGTTGCACAAGCTGGCTGGGCTGACGCCGGAGCAGCTCAAACGGGCCTCGGTCGAGCCGTCCAACCTGACCCTGCTGGGTCTGCTGCGGCACATGACCGAGGTCGAGCGCAGTTGGTTCCGCACCCGCGCTGCCGGGCAGGACGTGCCCGAGGTGTACTGCACCGAGGACGATCCGGACGCCGACTTCGACCGGGTGGCCGACGCCGACGCCGCCGCCGACTATGCGGCCTATCTGGTCGAGCTGGACGAGGCGCGCAAGGCCGTCGCCGACCTTCCGCTCGACCATCAGTTCACCACGCCCCGCCGGCCGGCGATCAGCCTGCGCTGGGCGTATCTCCACATGATCGAGGAGTACGCCCGCCACAACGGCCACGCCGACCTGATCCGCGAGCGCATCGACGGCGCCGTGGGCGATTAGCCGACCGCGACGACCGCCATGTGCGCCTGCCGGGGCAACAGCAGCGGGGTGCCGAGCAGCAGGACACCCGAGACGGCGATCGCGGTCAGCGGGCTGGTCAGACCGGCCAGCAGACCCCCGGCCAGCATCAGCGCCGCCTGCAGGAGCCGGCCGCAGACACTCCACGTGCTGAGGACCTGGGCGGCGTGACCGATGGGCACCCGTTGCAGGCGTTCGGTGGCGTAGATCGGACTGAAGACGCCCATGCTGGTGATCAGCAGGCCTTCGACCATGATGACGGTGAGCAGTCCCGGCACGCCGGGGCGGACGAACGCCAGGCCGAGCGGGAAGATCGCCCGCAGCCAACCGGACACGACCATGACCCGGTGCCGGCCGTAACGGGTCACGAGGCGCCCCGACAGGCGCGCGCCGGCGAAGCCACCGAGCGCCGGGACGCCGAAGGCCAGCCCGTACTGCCAGGCCGGAAAGCCGTACCGGCCGAGCAGGAGCACCGCCAGCAGCGGAGCGGTGGCCATGATCAGCCCGCCGACCAGGATGGAGTTGAGGAACAGCCGCCGCAGAGCGGGGTCGCGGAGGATGACACGGCCGCCCGCCAGAAGATCGGCGACACGGAAGCGCGGGGCCGAGTCGCGGTCGGCGGCGACGTCGCTGCTCCGGATGCCGAGCACCCCCAGGGCGGACAGCAAGTAGCTGACCGCGTCGGCCGTGACCGTGACGACCGGGCCGAGCAGTCCGATGAGCGCACCTCCGAGCGGCGGACCGGCCGCGATCGCGACCCAGCTCGTGCCCTCGAACCGCCCGTTCGCGATCAGGAGCCGATCGCGGGGGACGAGATGCTTCAGGTACGCCCCGGAGGCGGCGGTGAAGACGATGTTCGCGCCGCCGCAGACGACGGAGACCACCAGCAGCTGGCCGTACGAGAGCATCCCGGCGAAGTACGCGGCCGGCACGCTCGCCATGGTCAGGAACCGGCCGAGGTCCATCGCCACCATCACCGGCCGTTTGGCCCGGTGGTCGAGCCACGGCCCGAGCGGGAACGCGACGATCGCCGCGGCCGCCGGCCCGGCCGCCTCCAGCAGCGACACGGCGAAGGCCGGCGCGTGCAGCACTCGGACCGCGATGAGCGGGAACGCCCCGAAAGCGATCCAGGTGCCGTACGTGCTGATGGCGTACGCCGCCCACAGCCGGCCGAAGTCGCGTCCCATGCCGGGCATCCGACCAGCCAAGCCGGAGCGGCCGCAAACAACCCGCGGCCCGCGAGCCACACCCTCCGGTTGGGGATCCCTATCCTGGGCCGATGGACACCGAGGGGGTGCGATCGTTCGTCCGTGCGGCCGAGCTGGGGCAGTTGCAGCACGCGGCCGACGAGCTGGGTGTGACCCAGCAGGCCGTGTCGAAGCGCATCGCCGCCCTCGAACGGGAGCTCGGCGTCCGCCTGTTCACCCGTACCGCCCGCGGGGTGGAGCTGACCTTCGACGGCCAGACGTTCCTCCCGTACGCCCGGACCATCGTCGCCGGTGTCGACCGCGCCGTCACCGCGCTCCGGCCGGGTCCGCGGGCCCTGCGGATCGATGTCCTCGGCCTGCGCTCGTCCCAGGCGGTCGTCCTGCACGACTACTGGCGGTCGCATCCGGAGATCGACCTCGACGTGGTGACGCTCCGGGTCGATGATCCACGGGCGGCCGTCGCCGCGGTCCGGGCGGGCGAGGTCGACGCCTCGTTCCGGACGGTCCTCGAACCGGCCACGCTACCGGCCGACGTACGGATGATCCGCGCGTTCGACTCCCCGCTGGAGCTCCTCGCCGGCCCCCGGCATCCGCTGGCCACAGCGCCCACCGTGACCCCGTCACAGCTGCGCGGGCATCGGATCTGGGTACCGGGCATCGCGCCGGGCAGTGAATGGGCGGACTTCTACCACCAACTCGCCCGCGGGTTCGACCTGCACGTCGACTCCACCGGCCCGCACTTCGGGGACGAGGTCCTCCTGGACACCCTGGCCGGCTCGGCCGACGCGGCCACCCTGGTCGGCTCGCGCGACCGGTACCTCTGGCCGGCGGGCCACGACCTGCGCCGCATCCCGATCGTGAATCCGGCGCTCGCGTACCCGCTGTCGCTGATCCTGCCGAGCACGGATCCGCACCCCGGCCTCCGGGCGATCATCGACCACCTCGGAGGCCTGGCACCGATCCCCGAGCCGGCGTGGCGCCCGTCGTGGGGTCAGGCGATGTCGAGGGCCTTGCGCAGATAGCCGAGGTCCTGGGAGCCGGTCCAGCGGTAGGCCGGCATCTTCAGGGCGCGGGCGGCCCGCACCGCGCGGTCGTCGTCGTCCACGACGAGCACCAACTGGGGCGCCTCGCCCAGGATGGCGGAGGCGCGGACGAAGAACTCCGGGGCCGGTTTGTGGATGTGCAGCTCGGACGAGCTGATGACGGCGTCGAACTCGCCCGCCAGGCCCAGTGCGTCCAGGTCGCCGCGGAGACGGTCGGTGGCGTTGGTGGACAGCCCGACCAGCTTGCCGGCCGCCCGTACGTCCCGGACGAAGCCGAGCGCCTCCTCGTCGACCGAGCCCCGGTGGGACTGCCACTCGGCCACGGCCTCGGCCGCCGGCGAAGGGTCGAGCGGCAGGCGGTCGGCCACCAGGCCCATCCATTCGGCGTCGGTGATCTCGCCGGCCACCGCGGGACGCAGCAGCTCCCACGCCATCGCCGTCCGTAGCAACGTCCCCGGTTCCAGCCCGTGACGAAGCTCGACCGCTTCCGGTGAATCCCAGCGGCGCACCACGCCGTCCAGGTCGATGAGCATGGCCCGGGGCGGCTGACGCAGCATGAGGGACTAGTCCTCCGGTTCGTGTTTCAGGCGCTGGCTGATCACCTGAGTCACACCGGCGCGCATGGTGACGCCGTACAGCGCGTCGGCGACCTCCATGGTGCGCTTCTGGTGCGTGATGATCAGCAGCTGACTCTTCTCCCGCAACTGCTCGAAGAGCGTAATCAGCCGGCCCAGGTTGACGTCATCCAGGGCCGCCTCGACCTCGTCCATGATGTAGAACGGGGACGGGCGGGCCCGGAAGATCGCGCACAGCATGGCCACGGCGGTCAGCGAGCGTTCGCCGCCGGACAGCAGCGACAGCCGCTTGATCTTCTTGCCCGGTGGCCGCGCCTCGACCTCGACGCCGGTGGCCAGCAGGTCTTCCGGGTCGGTCAGCACCAGCCGGCCCTCGCCGCCCGGGAAGAGCACCTGGAACACGGCCTGGAACTCGCGGGCGGTGTCCTCGAAGGCGGAGGTGAAGACCTCGAGGATGCGGTCGTCGACGTCCTTGACCACGGTGAGCAGGTCCTTGCGGGTGGCCTTGAGGTCCTCGAGCTGGTCGGAGAGGAACTTGAACCGCTCCTCCAGCGCCGCGAACTCCTCCAGCGCGAGCGGGTTGACCTTGCCCAGCAGAGCCAGGTCCCGTTCGGCCTTGTTGGCCCGCTTCTCCTGGGTCGGCCGGTGGTACGGCACGGGCGTCGGAGGGTCGTCGCCGGCTGACGAAGCGGCGTTCACCTCGGCCTGGGTCGGCGGCACCCACTGGTCCGGGCCGTACTCGGTGATCAGCGTGTCCACGTCGAGCGAGAAGTCCTCGGCCGCCTTGGCCTCGAGGGTTTCGATCCGCATCCGCTGCTCCGCCCGGGCGACCTCGTCCCGGTGCACCTCGCTGGTCAGCCGCTCCAGCTCGGCCCCCAGGCGCTTGGCCGACGCGCGGATCTCCTGCAGCTCCGCCTCGCGGGCGGTCCGGGCGCGGGCCAGCTGGTCGCGCACCTCGACCGCGGCGGCCAGGGACACCGCGACCCGGGCCAGCGCGGCGGCGGCGCCGAGGGCGACCGCCCGGGCGATATCGGCGCCTCGCGCGCGGGCGGCCCGTCGGGCGGCGGCGCGTTCCCGCGCCTGGCGCTCGGCGTTGGCCTGCCGCAGGAGTGAGTCGGCGCGGCCCGCGATGGACGAGACACGCTCCTCGGCCGTACGGACGGCCAGGCGTACTTCCATCTCGTTCTGCCGTGCCTGCGGGACCATTCCGGCGAGCGTGTCCCGCTCCTCCGAGGACGGTTCCTCGTCGAGGGGCGTGGACTCGGCCGCCTCCAGCCGCTCCTCCAGCTCGGTCAGCCGGGCGAGATCGCTCTCCCGGGCGTCCTCGGCCTTCTGCCGGGCGGCGCCCAGACGCTCGGACTCGGCCCGGGCCGACCGGGCGGCGGCGCCCAGCTCGGCCAGCCGGCGAGCGGCGGCGTTGCGCTCCCCTTCGGCCGCCCGCTTGGCCGCGGCGGCCACGTTGACGGCCTCCTTGAGTTCGGCCACGTCGGCGCGCGCTTCGGTCAGCCGGTCGCGGAGTTCGACGATGGAGTGCTCGGCCGCCTCCCGCCGGCCGCGGGCCTCGTCCACCGCCGCCTGCACCTCGATGTAGCTGGTCGGCTTACCCGAGCCACCGGCGGCGGCGTACGCGCCGAGGATGTCGCCGTCCGGGGTGACCGCGCGCAGTTCGGCGTTGCCGGCCACCAGCGCGGCCGCGGCGGCCAGGTCGGGCACCAGCACGACATCGCGCAGCGCCCGGTTGAGCGCCGCCCGGATGGTGTCGGGGCCGCCGATCACGTCCGGGGCCCACGTCGCACCGGCCGGCAGCGAGGGACGCAGCGCGTCCAGCGACCCCTGCATGCCGGGGCCGGCCGGACCTCCGACGATCAGCGCCGCCCGCCCGGCGTCGGCGATCTTCAGTGTGCGCATGGCCTCGACGGCCTCGTCGACTCCGGTCAGCGCGACCCCGTCGGCCAGCGCCCCGAGCGCGGCGGCGACCGCCGCCTCGTGACCGGGCTGGACGGTGAGCATCGAAGCCAGGCTGCCGAGCAGGCCGGGGATCTGGCCGGCCTTGCCGAGCAGCGCGCCCGCACCGTCCTTGCGCTTCAGGCCGAGCCCGAGCGCCTCCTCACGGGCCTTCCAGCTGGCCGCGTCCTTCTCGGCCGCTCGTTCGGCGTCGGACAGTTCCCGGACCACGGCCGCGGCCCGGTCGTGAGCCGCCACCGCGTCGGCGTGCCGGGCGTCGAGCTCGACGTTGTCCCGGTCGGCCTCGGTGGACTCGGCCGAGACCGCATCGACCTCACCCTGGGCCACCGCGGCGCGTCCGAGCGCGTCGGTGTGGGCGGCGGCCAGCCGTTCGATCTCCTCGGCGGCACTGCCCGTCCGGGCCCGGGCCGCATTCACCTGGCCGGTCAGTTTGGCCAGGCCTTCGCGGCGGTCGGCGATGGCCTTGGCCGCGGTGCGCAGGGCGTTCTCGGCCGCGGCGAGCTGGCGTTCCAACTCCTGCCGGTGCTCGACCGCCTCGGCCAGCCGCATCTGGTCGTCGGTCAGCGCCTCGCGGAGCTCTTCCTCCTGCTCGCGCACCCGCTCGGCCTCGGCCATCAGCTGGTCCGGGTCCCGTCCGGGCCGCTCGTCGTCGGGCGCCGCCGACAGGTGCCGCAGGCGCTCGCCGGCCAGCTGCTCGGTCGACCGGAAGCGTTCCTGCAGGGCCGACAGCTTGTACCAGGCGTCCTGGGCGGCCGCGAGCAGCGGCGCATCCTCGGCGTGCTCGGCCTCGAGGTCGGCCAGCATCCGCTGGACCTCACGGTTCTCCGCCTCCACCACGCCGCGGCGGTCGCGCATGGCCGACTCGTCGGCGATCTCCTTGTCCAGCGTCGTCCGCAGCGTGTGCAGGTCGTCGGCGAGCAGCCGGAGCCGGGCATCACGCAGGTCGGACTGGATGCCGGCCGCGCGCCGGGCCACTTCGGCCTGTTTGCCCAGCGGCTTGAGCTGACGGCGGAGCTCGGCGGTGAGGTCGGTCAACCGGTTCAGGTTGGTCTGCATCGCGTCGAGCTTGCGAATCGCCTTCTCTTTGCGCTTTCGGTGCTTGAGGACGCCGGCGGCCTCTTCGATGAACGCGCGGCGGTCCTCGGGCTTGGCGTGCAGCATCGCGTCCAGCCGGCCCTGACCGACAATGATGTGCATCTCCCGGCCGATGCCGGAGTCGGACAGCAGTTCCTGGATGTCGAGCAGGCGGCAGGAGTTGCCGTTGATCTCGTACTCGCTCTCGCCGGAGCGGAACATCCGGCGGGTGATCGACACCTCGGTGTAGTCGATCGGCAGGGCGCCGTCACCGTTGTCGATGGTCAGCGTCACCTCGGCCCGGCCGAGCGGGGCGCGGCCGGCGGTGCCGGCGAAGATGACGTCCTCCATCTTGCCGCCCCGCAGCGCCTTGGCCCCCTGCTCGCCCAGGACCCAGGCGATGGCGTCGACGACGTTGGACTTGCCGGAGCCGTTGGGGCCCACCACGCAGGTGATGCCCGGCTCCAGCCGCAACGTCGTCGCGGAGGCGAAGGACTTGAAGCCCTTGACCGTGAGGCTCTTGAGGTGCACGGAACTCCAGAATCTGGGGCTCGTCGGGTCGTCTTAGCCTCGCAGGCTACCTGCCGGACCCCAGGACGGGCGGATACGCCGCGCTCAAGCCGTGTGCATCGAGCAAAAGGGACAAAGAGCTGCGCGCCACCACTTGACTACCGTGGAGGCGCGCTGGTGGAGCTTCACTGGTCGGGCTTTACTGCGGTTGAGCTTTACTGCCGTTGAGCTTTACTGCGGGTAGAGCTTAACTGCGGGTTTGCGTCGGCGGGTGCATCGGTGGTCCGAGAGGATCGGCGCCGCTCTCGCGGCGCCGGCGGAACTCAGGTCAGAGCGGGCTCGGTCAGCCGCAGAATGTCGTCTGCCTCCGCGGCGGCTGCCGCGAGACGATCATTCTCCGCCCGCAGGCGGGTGACCTCGAACTCCAAAGCCTGCACCCTGGAACGCAGTCGGGTGACCTCGTCGAGCAGGCGCCGATCGGGCGCCGCACCTACGTGGCCGTAGAGGGCCTTCGCCATCTTTGACTCCTTTGAGACTCGCTCGTCTCCTTGTAATGCGCTGCCGGTAGGCCGGCCAAACGCGCGCCCAGCGGTACCGCAGATCCGTGCACACGGACACGCGTGGGCACAGAAAGGCACACCATCGAAACGTACTTTAGGTGCACTACCCGTCACCCAACACGAGGTTGGGCGCAAGTGGGCGCGACTGGCGACCCCTCCATAGTCCGCCGAACCGCACTCTGCGTCAAGCCGTGGGCACCGCATCGCTCCCGTTCTGCTCCAGTGAAACACGCCACTCGGGCGGTCTTTGCCCGGCCTTACGTTTTTCTTAGCCGGTTTGGTGGCCACTCCCCCCGTTGCTTACCGTCTGCGGGGTCGAAACCTCTCGATCCGTGCGGACCGCGGAAGCAGTGCGTTGTACGAGTCGCTCGATTCCCCCGGCGACCAGGCAGTTCGACCGTCCGCGAGGCGGCGGAGGCGGCCCCGGCGGCCGACTCCCGCCGCCCTCGCGCCGGCGGTCACCGGCCTGATCGCCGCGTTCGGACTCGGCTCCGCGCTGCTTCCCGCGAGCCTCACCGGCCCGGGCACTCCGGCGGAGTTGCCCGCGGCCGCCGTCGCCGCCCTGGCGCCGGGTGCCGGTGGCGGGGTACCCGGCAGCAGGGCGGCGCGGCCGGCCACCACGGCGCCGTCCCCCACGCCGTCCGCGCCGCCCTCCCCGGCGCGGGCGGCGCCCCGCCGCTCCCCGGCGCCGAACCGTCGACCCGGCCGGCCGCGCTGAAGGCCGTCGTCACCCCTGGCCTGGGCGGCCCGGAGACCGAGGTCATCCAGCTAGGTCAACGGGGAGCGGGACAAGGCCGACTGAGGCTCGACACCAGGTTGCGTACGGCCATCCGCCTGCACGTCCAGGAACTGGGCAGGCACGGCAACCTCTACATCAGCCACGTCAGTGACGACGGCCGGACGTTCGTGGACCGGGCCAGAACGCAGGGCTACGACGACCCCGGCGGCGAGAACGTGGCCCGCGGGCAGCGCGACGCGGCCGACGTGATGAACAGCTGGATGAACAGCGCGGGCCACCGGGCCAACATCCTCAACTGCGGCTTCAAGGCGATCGGCGTCGGTGTGGCCAAGGGTGTGGACGGGACCCTGGTCTGGGGCCAACTATTCGGGCGTACTTAGACAAAAAGGCCTGAAAAACTCGCAAATAGTGCGGAAGAGAGTCGTGTAGTCGACCGGATCCCGTCACTTTTCCCCGTTCTGTCGTTGCCTCCTGCGTGATAACGCCCCGCTTGCGCATCTGCCTGCTGACCGCGGGCGGATACCCGTACCGGCGGGACTTCCTCGGCGGCTGGTGCCGCACTCTCGTCGAAGGCCTCGACCAGGTCGACTTCGACCTGCTCACGATCACCGATCGCGAGCAGGTCGGCACGCGGGCCTACCCGTTGCCCGCCAACGTGACCTCGGCCCGGTCCGTCCTGGTCGAGCCGGAGGCCAAACGCCGCGGGCGCGCCGACCCGGACGCGACCGCAGCCGCCGGCCTGCTCTGCCGGGGGATGCTCAGCGATCCCGGCCCGGCCTTCACCGAGGGACTCCGCCGGCTCGCCCGCACCGGTGTGCCCCTGGCCGGGGTGCCGCTGGCCAACCTGCTGCTGGACGCCTGGCGCGCCGGTCGCGCCACGTCCGTCGACAACCCGCTGCCCCGGCTCAGCGTCCGGGACGCCCGGACTGCGGCCGCACTGCTCCGGCACGCGTTGCGCCTCGCCACCGTCGAGGTGCCCGAGGCTGACGTGCTGCACTGCGTCGGCGGGAGTACCCCGCTGCTGGCCGCGCTGGGCGGTCACTGGCGGTCCGAACGGCCGCTGCTGATCACGGAGGCGCGGTCGGCGGTCGCCCGGAGCCGACCGGCCGAGGACAGGCTGTCGCCGGCCGTACGCACGGTGCTGCGCCGGTTCCGCCGCTCGGTGGCCCGCACCGGGTACGCCGTCGCCGGCCTGACCGCCCCGCTGAGCGCCTACCACCTGGGCTGGGCCGTCCGGCTCGGCGCCAAACCGCCCCGGGTGGTGCAGATCCCGCCCGGGGTGGATCCGGCCGAGCACCCGTACGTGCCGGAGACGACCGCCGACCCCGCGATGGTCTGGGCCGGCACCGGTGGGCCGGACAGTGGCCTGCGCCCGCTGCTGTCCGCGTTCGCCACCGTCGTCGCGGCGGTGCCGGGGACGGTTCTGCACCTGGCCGGGGTGACCGCGGCCCACGAGGAGTTCGCAGCCGAGCTGGTCGACCGCAGCGGGCTGGGCCGGGCCGTCCGCCTGCATCCGCTGCCCGCCGGGCCGGGTGAGCGGTACACGCTCGGGCAGGTCGCGGTGCACGTGCCGGGACCGTCCGACCCGCCGTACCGGCTGATCGAGGCGATGATGTCCGGCCGCGCGGTGGTCGCCCTCGACATCGGGCCGGCCAACGAGACGCTCGGTGACACCGGGGTGCTGGTGCGCCCGGACGATCCGGGGGCGCTGGCCGCGGCGTGCATCTCGTTGCTGCGGTCGCCGACCCGGCGGCGCGCGCTGGGCGAGGCCGCCCGGCGGCGCGCGCTGGCCGGATTCACCACCGACCGGATGGTCAACGCCTACCACGCTCTCTACACCGATCTGGCCGAGCCGCCGCCGGCGCCGGCCTTCGACCTGGCGTTGTCGGTGCCGGCGCCGCGCGCGGCCGTACCGGCCACCGTGCGCTGGCTGACCCGGGAGGACACATGACCGTTTCACCACCCCGCCCGGCCCGGCACTCGGCCGGCGCGGCCGCTCTGTCCGGCGGAGGCGCCGCCGAGGCTGCCGTGGCCGGCGGAGGCGCCGCCGCGGCTGCCGTGGCCGGCGGAGGCGCCGCCGCGGCCGCCCTGTCCGGCCGAGCCGCCGCCGCGGCCGTCACCCGCTCCGCGAAGGGGGCCCGGCCCGAGGCCGAAGGGGATCGGCCGGTCGCACCGGTGCTGCGCGCGGCCACCCCGCCGACCGACCCCCGGCCGATCAGCGAACTCGCCGCCCAGCTGGAGACCGGTGCCGTCCGCGACGCCGACGACGTGGTGGCCGAGCTCGGGCTGAACGACCGGATGGCCCGCGAGCAGTACGGCTTGGAGTCGGCCGACGCACTCGGCGAGTCGGTGCTCATGCTGATGCGCCACCGCCGTCCCCGCGGTACCCGACGGGCTCCGGCCCGGCACGCCTACCTCGGCGCCGCGCTGCTGCGATGCGCCCTCTACCTGGGACCGTTGAGCGTGGCGGTGGCCGGCATCCGGTCGTTGCGGATCGTCGCCTGGCCCGTCCCGGTCCTGATCCTGCTGCTCGGCTGGAGCGCCGCCCAGGCGCTGACCAGCCTGGGCGCCTCGGTGCGGCGGCGCGGCGGACGACCGGCCGCGGCCCGGCTGATCGGCTGCGGGTTCGCCGCGGTGGCCGGGATCTGGGGCGCGTACGTCTGGGTCGCCCCCGCCGCCTGGCTCGGTCCCGACCGCTGGCTCGCGCTGACCGTCGGCCTCGGCGGCATCGCCGTGCTGGCCACGGTGACCGCCGCGCTGGTCACCCGGACCGAGGCCGCGGTCATCCGGTGGAGTCTGCCGTGCTGGCTGCTGGGGGCGATCAGCATCGCCGAGCCGCTCGGTGACGGCTGGGCCGGCCGGGTTCCGGTGTCCACCCTGCTGCCGGCCGCGATCACGGTCGCGGTGATCCGGGCGTACCGGCCGGTGATCGGACGCCGGCTGCCGGACCGGCCGCCGCTTCCCCGCCGGGACGTGTGGCGGGCGCTCGGCTACTTGGTCATCGGCGCCGCCCAGGCGGCCTGCGTAGCGATGCTGTGGCGGTCCGGTCCCCCCGCCGCGGCCCTGCCGCTGCTGGCCGCCGTACCGGTCCTGGAAGCGCTGGTGTGCTGGCACATCCGCCAGGTCGACCGCGGCCTGAACGCCGCCGAGACCGAACGCGACCTCCGCCGCCACGTGCGCGGCGTGACCATGGTCACGGTCGCCGGGCTGCTGCCGCCGCTGGCCGCGGGCGGGGCGCTGGCGGTGGCCGCGTACCGGCTGCCCGCCGGCGTGGCTCTCACCGACCGGTCCGGGGTGCTGGCGCTGGCCGCCGGCACGCTGCTCGGCGGCGTGTTCGCCGGCACGTTCCTGCTGGCCGCCCGGCGCCGGACCGTGCTCGCCGCCGGCTTGGCCACCGCCGCGCCGCTGGCCATCGCGGCCTTGCCGTTGCTGCCCGGCTCCGCGCCGGATCGCCTGCCCGCCATCGTCGCCGTGTTCGCGGCGACGCACCTCGTCGGCCTGGTGGCCGTGTCCATGACGGCCGCCGACTCTGGGAGAACCTCGTGAAGACCCTGTTTCCCGCGTACGCGCAACCCTCGTCCGACCTGCCGCTGGACGCCGACACGTGGGTGGTCCGGGACTCGCCGGGCGACCGCCGCTCGCTGCACCAGGCGCTCGGCCGGGTGGACCTGGACTGGGGCGGCCGGTCGCTGGCGGACGTACTGGCCGATGTGGACGTCTGGCGGGCCGACGGCGTCGAGGGCCTGTTCCTGGACCGGGCGCCGGCCGGTTCGGGCGGGGTCGGGCCGGTGGCCCTGACCATCCGGCTGGCCGCCCGGCGGGGACTGCACCGGGTGGTGCTCAACCCGGGCGTGCCGACCCACCCGCTGTACCGGGACCTGGGCGTGCGGATCTGCACGTTCGAAGGTCCGTGGGAGGCGTACCAGGGCTGGGACGGTGACGGGGTCCGCCCGGGCGACGGCCACCTGGTCTACGGCGTGCCGACCGCCCTGCTCACCGCCGCCCGCCGGCTGATGGGCCGCCGTGGCGCCGGGTTCGGCCTGGCCACCGACGCCACCCCGGAGACGGCCGAGGCCGAGCAGCGGGGCGCGGCTTAGGGCCAGAGGCGCGGCTTAGGACCGGGGCCCGCTCAGGACCGGGGCGCGGCTGGCAGCGGGGGCAGCTGACGGACGAGCGGTTCATGAACTGCTCGCGGCGCATCGGGGTGCCGCAGCGCTTGCACGGCTCGCCCGCCCGGCCGTACGCGTTGAGCGAGCGGTCGAAGTAGCCGCTCTCGCCGTTCACGTTGACGTACAGCGCGTCGAAGCTCGTACCGCCCGCCCCGATCGCGTCGCCCAGGACGTCCCGCACGTCGGCCAGCAGTCGCCGGACAGCCGGCTTGGTCAGCTTGTCGGTGGGGCGGGCGCCGTGCAGCCGGGCCCGCCACAGCGCCTCGTCGGCGTAGATGTTGCCCACTCCGGAGATCAGCGACTGGTCCAGCAGCGCCCGTTTGATCTCGGTGTGCCGGCGCCGGACCGCGGCCACGAACGCGTCGTCGTCGAAGAGCGGGTCCATCGGGTCGCGGGCGATGTGGGCGATCTCGGCCGGCAGCTCCGCGCCGCCCTCCGAGACGGACAGGCCGCCGAACGTCCGCTGGTCGACGAACCGCAGTTCCGGGCCGCCGTCGGAGAACTGGAACCGGACCCGCAGATGCTTCTCGTCCGCGGTGCCGGCCGGCTGCATCAGCATCTGGCCGCTCATCCCGAGGTGGGCGATGATCGCGTCACCGGAGTCCAGCGCCAGCCACAGGTACTTGCCGCGACGGGCCACGTCGACGATCGTCCGGCCGATCAGGACGGCGGCGAAGTGCACGTCGCCGGGCACGTGGCGGCGGACGGCCCGCGGGTGGTGGACCTCGACCGTGCTGATCGTGCGGCCGGACACCCACTTGGCCAGCCCTTGGCGGACGGTCTCGACCTCGGGCAACTCGGGCATCGCGGAACCCCTAAAGCGTGTAGGGCCAGACGACCACCATGTAGGCGCCGTACCAGAGGCCGAAGAGCGCCCACGCCACGATGGACAGCACCGCCACCCGGGGTCGGGCGCGGCCGGCCGCGGCCGCGGCGGGGAGCAGCGTCAACAGTACGGGCAGCAGCAGCCGCGGCTTGGAGTGGTAGAAACCGGCCTGCCCGTACACCAGCACCATCGCGAGGATTCCGTAGACGGCCAGCGGCGGCCACGGCCGGCCGGCCAGCGCCACCCCGGCAGCGACCGGCGCGGCCAGCAGGATCAGCGCCACGCTCACCGGCACCCACCCGTCGCCGGTGGTCAGCGTGGCCTTGAGGAAGTCGAACGTACTGGCGCCGTAGTCGAACGACGTGCCCCAGCCGGCCGCTTGGATCTTGAACCAGGCATCCAGGTCGCCCACCCGCCAGGCCACCCAGCCGAGGTAGGCGGGGACGCCGGCCAGCGCCACCAGCGCGGCCACGACCGGCGCGACGATCCGCCGCCGATCGTTGCGACCAGGCCGGCCGCCGCCGACAGGCCAGTCGCCCCCGGCAGGCCGATCGCCCCCGGCAGGCCGGTCACCTCGGACCAGCCGGTCGTTCCGGATCGCGAGGGCCGCCGCCACCGCCAGGGCGACGGCCGCGGCCGCACCGGTCGGCCGGGTCAGCGACGCCCCCAGGCCGAGCAGGCCGGCCGCCCACCACACCCGCCGGTGGGCGGCGGCCAGCATGCCGGCGACCAGTGCCAGGAACAGACTCTCGGAGTACCCCATCGACAGCACCACGGAGACCGGCGCGGAACACACGACGGCCACCAGCGCCCAGCCCGTACGCCGCCCGTACAGGCTGGTGCCGAGCAGATGCAGGGCCACCGCCGCCCCGGCCGAGGCCACCCACGCCACCGTGATGGCGCTCGTGCCGGGGTCCAGACCCAGCCCGTCCAGCCCCCGGATCAGCATCGGGTAGAGCGGGAAGAACGCCAGCTCGTTGCCGTCCAGCTTGCCGTTCGCGGTGTACGAGTAGGCGTGCGGATACCCGTTCACGGCGACCCGCAGGAACCACCCGGCGTCCCAGACCAGCAGCCGCCCGCGCACACCGGTGGAACCGGCGGCAGCGCTGTTCAGCCAGGCCAGCATGAGCAACTGGCCGGCCCGGGTCAGGCCCAGGATACCGACGGCCAGCACGGCTCCCCGCAGACCGCCGGCGGAATCCCACAGCGGATCGGCCGGCGCCGGCTCTTCGGCCACCGGGTCCGAGGCGATCTCGATCACGGCGCGGCGTCGGCGAGGTCGGTGTGACCGCCGCCGGCCACTGCGGGCGGGGGCGCCTGGGACTCCGAGCGCTCGGTCAGAGTGCGCCAGGCTGCCGCGGCGGCCCGCTGCTCGGCCTGCTTCTTGCTGCGGCCCTCGGATCCGCCGTACCGCCGGCCGGCCACCACCACCCAGGCGGTGAACGTCTTGGCGTGGTCCGGTCCGGAGTCCTCGATCACGTAGTCGGGCACCCCCAGGCCCAACGCGGCGGTCAGCTCCTGCAGGCTGGTCTTCCAGTCCAGCGCGGCGCCGCGCCCGGCCGACTCGGCCATCAGCGGGTCGAACAGGCGGTGGATCACCTCGCCGGCGACTTCCAGTCCGTGCTGCAGGTAGATCGCGCCGAGCAGCGCCTCCAGCGTGTCGGCGAGGATGCTCGCCTTGTCCCGGCCACCGGTGGTCTCCTCGCCCTTGCCCAGCAGCAGGTGCGGTCCGAGCCCGCCGGGGCCGAGGCCACGGGCCACCTCGGCCAGCGCGTGCATGTTGACCACGCTGGCGCGCAGCTTCGCCAGTTGCCCCTCGGGCAGGTCGGGGTGGTTCCGGTAGAGCGCCGAGGTGATCACCACGCCGAGCACCGAGTCGCCCAGGAACTCCAGCCGCTCGTTGGTGGGCAGGCCGCCGTTCTCGTACGCGTACGACCGGTGTGTCAGCGCCCGCTCCAGCAGGCCGGGCTCGAACTCGATCCCGAACGCCTCCTCCAGCGAAGCGGTCGAGGGTCGCCGGCGCTTGTCATGAGTCATGAGCCACCTCGTGGTTGTCCATCTGAGCGGCGATCGCCGTGACGGCGCCGCGGCGGTGCAGGTCGGCGGCCAGGCCGATGCCGGCCGCGAGGTCTTCGGGTGCGGCCGCGCCGTGGCAGACCACGACCGTGCCGTGGACACCGAGCAGGACGGCCGCCCGCGGAGGCACATCGGTGCCCGGCCGCCCGATCACCGCGTACGCGGTCTCGAGCCCTTTGAGCAGGAGGTTTCCGGTGAAGCCGTCGGTCACCACGACGTCGGCGGCGGCGCCCAGCACCACGTCGTGACCTTCCACCAGACCGACGTACGTGGCTCCGGCCGGCAACCGTGTGGACGCCAGGAGTCCGGCGGCGGAGCGGCGCAGCCGGTCGCCCTTGCCCGGCTCGGTGCCGATGGTCAGCAGCCCGACCCGGGGTGCGGTCACCCGGTGGACGGCGACGGCGTAGGCGGCGCCCAGCCGGGCGTGCATGGCCAGCGTGTGTTCGTCGGGGTCGACGGAGGAGCCGACGTCGAGCAGAAGGAGCCGGCCGGCGACGGTGGGCAGAACGGCGGCCAACGGCGGCCGGCGGACGCCGGGGCGGCGGCCGAGCCCGAGAGCGGCCGAGGTGACGGTGGCGCCGGTGTTGCCGGCCGAGACCACCGCGTCGGCGCGTCCCTCGGCCACGGCCAGCACGGCCGTCCGTACGCCCGACTCGACCCAGCTGCCGCTCGCTTCCGGACCGACCGGCCGGACGTGGGTGGACAGCGTGTGGACGCGATCGCCGCCGGCCGTTCCGAGGGCGTCCAGAACCGCCCCGGCGGCCTCGATGGGGCCGACGAGGAGCAGCTGGAGGGCGGGATCGGCCTGACAGGCGAGCAGAGCGCCGTCAACCACGACGGCGGGAGCATGGTCCCCGCCGAGGAGGTCGACGGCGATCCGCGCAGTGCCCGGTTCCGCCGTCGGTGACGTCGGAACCGGCCTACCTGCGGGACGCCGTTGCTCGGGCGCGACCCGCCCGGAGATCGGGCGCGTCACGTCAGAGGCTTCAGACCTCGAGGACCTGACGACCGTTGTAGGTGCCACAGACCGAGCAGGCGGTGTGCGGCAGCTTCGGCGACTTGCACTGCGGACACGCCTGGGTGACGACCGCGGTCGCCTTCCAGTTGGCCCGGCGCGACCGGGTGTTGCTGCGCGACATCTTGCGCTTCGGGACGGCCACGGTACCTACTCCTTGATCCGATTTTGCTGGTATTGCGGTGAGGACAGGTTGCGCAGAGCAGCCCACCGGGGGTCGACGTCCTCGTGGCTGTGATCAGCCGGAAGGTCATCGAGATGCACCCCGCACTCGGGGCAGAGCCCGGGGCAGTCCGGCCGGCAGACCGGGTTGGTCGGCAGGGTCAAAACCACCGCGTCCCGTACGGCCGGTTCCAGGTCGAGGAGCTCGCCGTGCATCCGGCCCACCTCGTCCTCGTCCGTCGTCTCCTCGGTGGTGCTGTCCGCGTAGGCGAACAACTCCGCGATCGGCACGTCGAACGTCTCCGAGATCTCGTTGAGGCACCGCCCGCACTCGCCGGTGAGCGAACCGCGCACGTTGCCGCTGACGTACACCCCCTCGGACACCGACGTCAGGCTCAGATCGAGCTCGAGGTCGGAACCCACGGGAACCGAGATCAGCTCCACGCCGAGATCCGCCGGCGCCGGCACGACCCGTTTCAGGGGACGCGTCGCCCCCGGCTGACGCGGAAGTGTCGTCGTGTCGACGACCAGCGGCTGCCGGGGATCGAGATGGTTCTGCGAAGGCTTAGCCATAACCCTTTTGGTCCAGCGTGAACTCTCAGCCCGGTTGAAGGCCGACAGGAAAGGTTACCTGAGTCCGGGCGTCACCGGCGAATCGCCCCTCAGAAGGGGAGCGGTCGCTCGTTCTCCTCGCCCTGGAACGTGCCGATCTCGCGCAGCGCGTGCATCTTGTCGCGCCCCCGCTCGATCGAGGCCAGCGCCCGGGTGAGGAACTGCTCGAAATTGGCCAGCGCGGTGTCGACGTAGTCGTCCACCTCTTCGCGCAGCCGCTGCGCCTCGGACCGGGCCTCGGCGATGATCCGGGCGCCCTCGTGCTCGGCCGACACGGTGATCTCGTTCACCGAGACCAGCCGGGCGTGTTCGGACTCGCCCTCACTGATGATCCGGTCGGCCTCGCGCTTGCCGGCGTCGATGATCTTGTCGCGTTCCTCCAGCAGCGCGGCCGCCCGGCGCAGTTCGCCGGGCAGGTCGGCCCGGACCTCGTCCAGGATGGCGACCATCTCGCCCCGATCGAACATGAAGTTCGTCCGGGACATCGGGACCGAACGCGCGCCTTCCACCAAGGCGATGATCTCGTCGATACGGTCGAGCGGATCCACCGGCGCGCCTCTCCTGTCGTCTCGTCCCCACCGAGCGTGGTGCGATCACGTTACTGCCGTTACCGATGATGTGTCGGCAAAGACCACGCCGACAGTTTGTCCCGACGCGTCAGTTCTGCCGCAACCGGGTCAGCAGCCGCTCGCCGACCAGGTCAGGCACGTGCGGCGAGACGTCCCCGCCCCACTTGGCGACCTCTTTGACCAGGCTCGACGACAGGAACGAGTAGAGCGGGTTGGTCGGCATGAAGAGCGTCTCGACCCCGGACAGGCCGATGTTCATCTGCGCCATCTGCAACTCGTAGTCGAAGTCGCTGACCGCCCGCAGACCCTTGACCACCACGGCGGCCTCCTGGGCCCGGCAGAAGTCGACCAGCAGGCCGCGGAAGGACTCGACCCGCACATTGCCGTACGCGTTCGTCACCTGCCGGAGCATGTCGATGCGCTCCTCGATGGTGAACATGCCGGTCTTGTGCTGGTTGATCAGCACTCCGATGATCACCTCGTCGAACAGCCGGGACGCCCGGCCGATGATGTCGAGGTGCCCGTTGGTGGCCGGGTCGAACGAACCGGGGCAGACCGCGCGTCTCATGATCGGCGACCGTACCAAAGCGTGGTCTCGCCGTAGCGCCGGCTGCGGTCTGCTGTGATGCCGTCCACCCAGGTCACCGGGCCGCCACGGGTGGATCGCTCGATGATCACGACCGCGTCCGCGGCGAGCCAGCCGTGGTCGACCAGCGCCTGCTGCACCCGCGTCACCTCCTCGTCGGTCACGGCGTACGGCGGATCGGCGAAGACCACGTCGTACGGGCCGCCCTCGGGGGGATCGGCCAGAACCGCCAGGACCTTGCCGGTGACCAGCCGGGCGGACGCGGCCGCCTTAAGTGTCACGATGTTGTCCCGGATCACCCGGGCCGCCTTCGCTTCGGCCTCGACCATCAGCGTCCGGGCGGCACCCCGGGACAGCGCCTCCAGCCCGACCGCCCCCGAGCCGGCGTAGAGGTCGGCGAACCGGGTGCCGGTCAGGTCCACGATGGTGTCAAGGGTGCTGAAGAAGGCTTCCCGCACCCGATCCGAGGTCGGCCGGGTCTGCGCGCCGGCCGGGGCGGACAGCCGCCGGCCGCCGTGCGTACCGGCGATGATCCTGGTCATGAAGTCCTGCGGGGGCTCGCATTTACCACGCTCTGACGCTACTTCACCAGGCCCGACCGGCCACTGAGGAGTGCACTTTTCATCCCGGCTGGAACACCCTGCGGATGGATGAAAACGCGTTCCGTATAACGAAGATCTCGGATACGTAACAACACCCTTAAGGGCCGCTGAGACGTATCGCAAATCCATGGAAGTGGCTATGGTCCTCTCCTGTTGCAGGCGGCCATGAGCCGCCAGCCCGACGACGTGGGGAGGCGTCGTCGCTGGCCAGCATGCCTAAAGGCGTGCCGGTCACCGCTTCCTCGCTTCGTACCCCTTGATCCTCAGTCACAGGAGTACGCGTGAACTTCAGTACCTCGTTCCGCCGGAGCACGGCCGTGGTTGCCGGTGCTTTCATCGGTCTCGCGGGCGCCTTCGCCCTCATCGCCCCGGCCAGTGCGCACAGCGGCCATCTGACCGGCTCCGCCACCTGCGTCGGCGACAAGCTGGATGTCACTTGGTCGCTCGACACCTCGTACACCAACAACTCGACCGCCGTGATCAGCGATTACCACAACACCCCCGGCGGGTCGCAGCTGCACACGTTGGTCGACGGTGGCCGGATCCAGGGAGATGTGCAGAACAAGACGGAGGATCAGACGTTCGACGCCACCAAGGTGACGACGGCGCACCTGGCCTTCAAGCTGACCTGGCAGGACGGCAACAACTGGTTCCACGCCGACGTCGCCGCGGACGCGACCCCGCAGACGCCGTGCACCACGCCGCCGACGACGCCGCCGACGACCACTCCGGGTGGGCCCACGCCGATCCTCAAGCAGGACTGCACGACCATGACGATCGGTCTGAGCAACCCGAAGGAGGGCAAGACCATCACCCTCGACTTCGTGACCAAGAAGGGCGAGGAGCGTCACGACGTCATCGCCCCCGGCGAGACGAAGACCGAGAAGTTCTCCGCGACCCCGGGTTTCTGGGTCAAGGTCACGCCGACCGGCATCGAGGGCGGCAAGCCGGAGACTGTCAACTACGAGCAGCCCTCGGACTGTGACACCGCCGGCAGCGGTGGTGGCGGCCTTCCGGTCACCGGTGCCGCAGCCGGCACGATCGCGGGCGGGGCGGCCGTCCTGCTGATCGCCGGTGGCGTCCTGTTCATGGTGGCCCGCCGCCGCAAGGTTCGCTTCACCGCCTGATACCGAACTCTGCAAGGAGCTCCCGGCCGAACTGGCCGGGAGCTCCTTTCACATGTGCGGCCGCGCTTTACGCAAGCGGGGCGAAAATGCCGTCCGGCTCCGGCGGGAGATCGAGGACGGCGACCACCGCGTCCACCGGGATCGGGCCGTAGACGTGGGGGAACTGGCGGCCGTCGGGATCGGGTGGGTCTCCGTCCTCCCAGATCGCCGGCGACGGGAGGCGGGACTCGTCGATCTGAAGGACCACCAGGTCGGTGCGGCCGCGGGCGCGCAGCGTGGCCGGCACGTGCACGTGGTCGCGGGGTGAGCAGTGGATGAAGCCCTGGGACGCCAGCGAATCGGCCACGTACACGTCCCTCGCCGCCGCCCAATCGGCCCGCGGGCAGAAGTGGTAGATCATCATCCCTTTTCCAGGTACTCGGCGCGTTCCTCGTCGACCAGGGCGGCCACCGAAGCGGCCAGGGCCGGGTATGCGGTCAGCGACGGGTCACCCTCGACCAGCGAGGCAGCCTCGGCCCGGGCGTCGGTGATGAGCTTGGCGTCCCGCAGCAGGGACAGCAGACGCAGGTGCGAGTGCTTGCCGGACTGCGACGCGCCCAGCACGTCGCCCTCCCGCCGCTGTTCCAAGTCGATCTCCGACAGCTTGAAACCATCCGTCGTGGACGCCACCGCGTCCAGCCGCTCCCGGGCGATCGTCCCCTCCCCGGCGCCGGTGACGAGCAGGCAGACGCCGGGGGCGGAACCCCGGCCGACCCGGCCGCGCAGCTGGTGCAGCTGGGAGACGCCGAACCGGTCGGCATCCATGATGATCATGACAGTGGCATTGGGCACGTCCACGCCGACCTCGATCACCGTGGTGGCCACCAGGACGTCCAGCTCACCGGCGGCGAACGAGCGCATCACCGTGTCCTTCTCGTCGGCCGGCAGCTTGCCGTGCAGCATGCCCAGCCGGAGCCCGTGCAGCGGGCCCTCCTCGAGCGCCGGAAGCACTTCGGTCACGGCCAAGGGTGGACGCCGCGCCGGTTCGTCGTCGGGCGGCGGCTCCTCGTCGTCGTCCGATTCCGGTCCGGTGCCGATCCGCGGGCACACCACGTATGCCTGATGACCGGCCTGCACCTCCTCGCGGACGCGGCGCCAGGCCCGGTCGAGGAAGGCCGGCCGCTCCGGCGGCACCACGTGCGACGCGATCGGGGACCGTCCCCGCGGCAGCTGCGACAGCACCGAGGTCTCCAGGTCGCCGTAGACGGTCATGGCCACCGTCCGCGGGATCGGCGTCGCCGTCATCACCAGCACGTGCGGCGGCTGCGCGGCCTTGGCCCGCAACGCGTCCCGCTGCTCCACCCCGAACCGATGCTGCTCGTCCACCACCACCAGCCCGAGATCGTGGAAATCGACCCCTTCGTACAGCAGCGCGTGCGTCCCGACCACGATGCCCGCCGTGCCGTCGGCGACCGAGGCCAGTGCCGCCCGGCGAGCCGCCGCGCCCAGCGAACCGGTGATCAGCGTGATCCGGGTACCGGCCGGGTCGCCGTCGATCTCGCCCGCCCGGCCCAGCGCGCCGAGCTGGCCGCCGATGCTGCGGTAGTGCTGTGTGGCCAGCACCTCGGTCGGTGCCAGCAGCGCCGCCTGTCCGCCGGCGTCGACCACCTGGAGCATCGCCCGGACGGAGACCACGGTCTTGCCCGAACCGACCTCGCCCTGCAGCAGCCGGTGCATCGGGTGGGGGCGGCCGAGGTCGGCGGCGATCTCCTCGCCCACCGTCGCCTGACCCTCGGTGAGCTCGTACGGCAGGGCGGCGTCGAACTTGGCCAGGATCCCGTCGTCGACCCGCGGCCGGGCGATCGCCGGCGACTCGGCCGCCCGGGCCTTGCGTTGCACCAGGGTCAGCTGGACGGCGAAGGCCTCGTCCCACTTCAGCCGGTACCGCGCGCGGTGCAGATCTTCGGAGGAGCTGGGCCGGTGGATCTCGTGCAGCGCGGTGGCGATGCCGATCAGGTTGCGGGCGGCCCGCACGGTGCCGGGCAGCGGGTCGGGCGGGGGCTCCAGCTTCTCCAGGACGGTCCGCACCTGCCGGGCGATGACCCACGTCGGCACGGCCTGGGTGGCCGCGTACACCGGGATGAGCGCGCCGGCGAATTCCTCGATCTCCTCGGCCGCCTCGTCCTGGGTGGCCCCGGCCGACAGCAGTTGGTACGCCGGGCCGTTGAGCTGTCGCTTGCCCCGGAACTCGGTGACCTTGCCCGCGAACAGCCCCCACCGGCCCCGCTTGAGCTCCCGCTCGCGCCACGCCTGGTTGAAGAAGGTGCAGGTGAGGGTGGCTCCCGAACCGTCGCCGATGGTGATCTCGAGCATGGTGCCGCGCCGGGCGCGCATCGGCCGCACGGTGGCTGTCTGCACCTGGGCCAGCAGGGTGACCTGCTCGCCGACCTCGAGCCGGCCCATGTCGGTGTGCTCGCCGCGCTCGTCGTAGCGGCGCGGGAAGTGGTAGACGAGGTCGCCGGCCGTGTGCATGTCGAGGTGGTCGGCGAGGGCCTTGGCCTGCTTGGGCGGCAGCACCGAGGCCAGATCGGTGGTGAGCGTGACGCCGGTCATTCCACTCCAACCAACAGGTGGTAACGGGGCTGACCGCCGGTGTAGCACTGCACTTCGACGAACGGCCAGGACTGGTTGAGGTGCGCGGTCAAGGTCGGCTGCAGCGAGGGCGGGGCGTCGGCACCGAGCACCAGTGTGGTCAGTTCGCCGCCACCGCCGAGCATCCGATCGAGCAGCCGCCGGCACACCTCGTCGAGGTCGCGCCCGATCACGTGCACCTCGCCGTCGACCAGGCCGAGCAGGTCGCCCGGACGGCAGCGGCCGGCCACGGTCAGCGCCTCACGGGCGGCGGTGCAGACCTCGCCGTACCGGCAGGCGCCGGCGGCCTCGGCCATGGCGATCACGTCGTCGGCGAAGTCACGGGACGCCTCCCGGACGGCCAGCGCGGCCAGCGCCTGCACGGGCGAGCGGGTCGGCACCACGCTCACCCGGACCCCGCCCTGGCCCGCCTCGCGGGCCGCCGACGTGGCCACCGCGAGCGTGTTGGCGTCGTTGGGCAGCAGGACGACCCGGCCCGCGCCGGTGGCGTCGACGGCCGCCAGCATCTCGGCGATGGACGGATTGCGCCCGACCACGACCGCCCCCTCGGCGGCGAACAACGCCGTCAGCCCGTCCCCGGCGGCGACCACCACCGCGCCGCGGCCGTCCGGCCGGTGCGGCTGGTCGTCGGCCCGCCGGTGGTGCCCGGCGGCGCGGACGCGGTCGGCCAGCCGGGTCACCGAGATCCGGTGCGGGCGCCCGGCGGCCACGCCGGCCTCGATCGCGGCGCCGACGTCGTCCACGTGGACGTGCACGTTCCACGTCGGCGGTTCTCCCTCGCCGGTGCCCACCACGACCAGCGAGTTGCCCAGTGCGTCCAAGGTGCGGCGCAGGCCGGCGACCGCGTCGGGCGAGGCGTCGAGCAAATACTGCACCTCGTAGCCGAACCCGGCCGGGTCGCCCGGACCGGCCGGGACGCCGGCCGGCGGGGGTATCTCGGCCTCCGCCGGTCCGATCCCGCTGAGCGCCTCGACCAGCGCCTCCAGCAACAGCACCAGGCCGCGGCCGCCGGCGTCGACCACGCCCGCCGCGGCCAGCACCGGAAGCTGTTGCGGCGTCCGGGCGAGGGCGTCGGCGGCGGCCCGGGCGGCCGCCCGGGCCACGGCCACCAGGTCGTCGGAAGCGAGCCGGGCGGCCGCGTCGGCCGCGGCCGCGACGACCGACAGCACGGTCCCCTCGACCGGCCGGGCCACCGCCGCGTAGGCCGCCGTGGACGCCGTCCGCAACGCCCGGGCGAGCTCCGCCCCACGCACCGCGACCAAGCCGGTGAAGCTGTCGGCCATACCCCGGAGGATCTGCGACACGATCACCCCGGAATTGCCCCGGGCGCCCAGCAGCGCGCCGCGGGCCATCCGCCGCATGGCGCTGCCGGGCTCGGCCACCGCCAGCGCGTCGCGGGCCGAGGTCATCGTCAGCACCAGGTTGGTCCCGGTGTCCCCGTCCGGCACCGGATAGACGTTCAGCTCGTCGATCTCGTGCTGGTGCGCGCGCAGCGCGGCGAGGCCACTGCCGCACCAGCGGTGGACAGCGGCGTCATCCAGGGTCTCCAGCACGCGAAAAGCGTACTAACCGGCACCGACATTCTCGCCCGCACCGCTGACGACCTGCCGCTTCGAGGCCGATTGGGAACCGCTGACGGCATCGGGTAACCTGGTCGGGTTGGCCCGGCAGTGCTCGCTGGGCATTTCAGGTTCACTGCTTTCTCAGGTCGACTGCATTCTCAGTTTCAATTCACCCAGGAGTACTTCGTGGCTGCCGTGTGCGACGTCTGTGGCAAGGGACCGGGCTTCGGTCACAACGTGCCGTGGTCGAAGAAGAAGACGAACCGCCGCTGGAACCCCAACATCCAGTCGGTGCGTACGCCCGCCGGCGGCGGCAACACCAAGAAGCTGAAGGTGTGCACCTCGTGCATCAAGGCGGGCAAGGTCGTCCGCGCCTAGTTCGTGCTGCCCCCGGGCTGTCCCGGGGGCGACAGCCTCTTCGCGTACGAACGCACGCCGTCGTAACCCCGGTAGAAGCCGAAGTCCTCGATCCGCTCGTACCCGGCGCTCTCGTACAGGGTGATCGCCTCCGGTTGTCTGCTGCCCGTCTCGAGGATCATCCTCGGCCGGCCGGCCGCCCGGGCCGAGTCCTCCACCGCCGCCAGCAGTCGCCGGGCCAGTCCTTGCCCGCGGGCCGTCGCGGTGACGAACATCCGCTTGAGTTCCGCGTCCGGCCCGTGCGCGCGCCAGCCGGCGCAGCCCCGCAGCCGGTGTCCGTCATCAACGACGAAAAAGCCACCATGCGGCGGCACGAACTCCTCCGCCGACACCGGGGTGTCGTCCCCGCTGCCGCCGTACCGCCGGGACAGGTCGCTCAGCGCTTCGGCCACCAGTTCCTGCACGTCACGCTCGTCGTACCGGGCCGCGCGAATCTCAGAGGTCACGAGACACCGATCTAACTCCGGCTGAAGTGGTCCCAGCCCAGGCCACCGGTCCAGGGCTTACGGTCCACCGTCACACCCGTGCCCTCGTGCACCGCCCCGACCACCCGCCAGTGCGGCGGCAGGTCGGTGCCGGGCGGGAACGTGGCCGCCAGAGCGTGGTCGTCGCCGCCGGTCAGCACCCACCGGTACGGGTCGACCCCGAGCGCCCCCGCCGCGTCCCGCATCTGTGGCACGAACTCGAACGCCTCCCGCCGGATGTCGATACCGACCACGCTGGCCGTGGCGATGTGCCCGAGGTCCTGCAGTAGCCCGTCGGAGACGTCGATCATCGCGGTGGCGCCGAGCCGGGCGGCGGCCGGCCCGGCCTCGTACGGCACCTCGGGCCGCCGGTACGCGTCGACGAACAGTTTCGGCGTCCGGAAGCCCCGGGACAGCACCGCGTACCCGGCCGCGGCGAACCCGGTCCGTCCGGCCAGCGCCACCACGTCGCCGGGCTGGGCCCCGGTCCGGACCACCGGCGCCGCCCCGCGCAGGTCACCGAGCGCGGTCACCGCCACCGTCAGCGTCGGGCTGGCCGACATGTCCCCGCCGACCACGGTCGCCCCGACCAGCCCGGCCTCGGCCGACAAGCCGGCCGCCAACTCCTCCGCCCAGGCCAGTTCCAGGTCGATGGGCAGGCACAACGCGACCAGCAGGGCGGTCGGCACGGCCCCCATGGCGGCGATGTCGGCGAGGTTGGCGGCGGCGGCCCGGTGCCCGACGTCGGCCGCGCTCGACCAGTCGCGGCGGAAGTGGCGTCCCTCGACCAGGACGTCGGTGCTGGCGACCACCCGGCCGTCCGGGACGGCCAGGACGGCGGCGTCGTCACCCGGCCCGAGCAGTGTGGCCGGGCTGATGTCCAGCCGCGCGACGATCCGCGAGATCAGGCCGAACTCCCCGGCCTCCGCGATGGTCACGTGAACTGCTCCAATCTAATGGTGGCGGCCCGCTGCCGTACCGATCCGTACGGTAGTTTCACGTTCGGGTCGATGAGTGGCGGCGGATAGGAGAGTCGGATCGTGGTCCAGGCATACATCCTGATCCAGACAGAGGTGGGAAAGGCCCGTGACGTGGCCGCCGCGATCGACAAAATTGCCGGCGTGGTCCGGGTGGACGCCGTGACCGGCCCGTACGACGTCGTGGTCCTGTGCGAAGCGCACAGCGTCGACGAGCTCGGCGGCCTGATCGTCGGCAACGTGCAGTACGTGCCCGGTATCACCCGCACCCTGACCTGCTCGGTGGTCAACCTGTGAGAAGTGGTACACCTCTGACATGGTCAAGCTCGACACGCCGCCGACGCCGCAGCCGGACCACACCGCCCGTACGGCCGCGGTGTGGGCGACCGCGATCGCAGTGCCGGTGGCTCTCCTGGTCGGTTTGATCATCTTCCTGCAGGTTATCCGCCAGCAGGACAAGCCGGAAGCCGCGGCGACCCCGGCGCCGACGGCCGTGGCCTCGGTCCCGGCGACGCCCGTGACGATGGCCGCGCCCAAGCTCTCCGCCCGGGCGGCCGAGGTCTGCCTGGCCGTCGTCTCCCAGCTGCCGACCCGGTTGCGCACCCTCGCCGCCCGCCGGGTCTCCGCGGGCCCGGAGCAGAACGCGGCCTGGGGCGACCCGCCGATCACCGTCGCCTGCGGAGTGGCCCAGCCGCAGATGTGCGTCGACCTGGGTCAGACCGGCTGCGTGCCGCTGGACACCGAGCTGCTCAACATGAACCGCGTCTGCTGGTACGCGCAGTCCGGTGACAAGGCGACCGTGTTCACCACGATGGACCGCGAGCAGGCGGTGGTTGTCACCGTGCCGGCGACCTATCAGCAGGCGGCCCAGTGGGCCAACGAGTTCTCCGACCTGGTGGTGGAGACGGACGCGTCCAAGACCAAGGGCGTCCCCTCAGGCTGCGTCCAGAACTACTGACTAATGCAGGCCGGTGCCGCGGCGCTGGGCGGTGCGGATCAGCCGGTCGACGACCTTCGGGTACTCCAGGCCGGTGGCCGCCCACATCAGCGGGAACATCGACGTCGAGGTGAAGCCCGGCATGGTGTTGATCTCGTTGAGGTAGATCCGGTCGTCGGCGGTGACGAAGAAGTCCACCCGGGCCAGCCCGGCGCAGTCCAGCGCGGTGAAGGTCCGCTTGGCGAACTCGCGGACCCGGTGGCTGACCTCGTCGGACAGTTCAGCCGGCAGGGTGTAGTTCGCACCCTCCAGGTACTTGGCCTCGAAGTCGTAGAAGTCGTGGCCGGACACGTGCACCTCGGCCAGCAGGGACGCCTCGGGCGCCCCGCCGGCCTCGCCCTCGAGCACGCCGCACTCGATCTCGCGGCCCACCACCGCCGCCTCGATCAGCACCTTGGGGTCGATCCGGCGGGCGGTGGCCACCGCCTCGTCGAGCTGAGCCCAGTCGGTGATCTTGGTGATGCCGTGCGACGACCCGGCCCGGGCGGGCTTGACGAACGCCGGCAGTCCCAGCCGGCCCTTGTCGGCGTCGGACAGCGAGCAGCCGGCGCGGAGCACCGCGTACGGCCCGACCGGGATGCCCTCGGCCGCCGCCAGCTTCTTGGTGAACTCCTTGTCCATGGCGGCGGCGGAGGCGAACACGTTCGCGCCGACGTACGGGATGCCGGCCATCTCGAGCATGCCCTGGATGGTGCCGTCCTCGCCGTACGCGCCGTGCAGTGCCGGGAAGACCACGTCCACCCCGGCCAGCGAGGCGACGCCGTCGGCCGGGTCCAGCACCATCAGCCCGCCGGCGGTCGGGTCGGCGGGCAGCACCAGAGCCGCGCCCGAGTCGGCGGTGATCTCCGGGAGCGTACGGTCCGCGATGGACAGCCGGGCCGGGTCACCGGCGGCGAGCACCCAGGCGCCGTCCTTGGTGATACCGACCGGGACCACGTCGTACTCGTCGGGGTCGAGCGCGGCCAGGATGCTGCCGGCGCTCACGCAGGAGATCGCGTGCTCGGTGCTGCGCCCGCCGAACACGACGGCGACGCGGGTCTTGCGCGGGGTCGTCACATCATGGCCTCTCACGTCATGGCCTCTCGGCCACGCCGGCAACCGGCTAGGCTCCTGCCAACCAACCGGGGTGACCCTACTCTCGGTAGACAAGCAGAGGGACCGCGGCGGGCACCGACCCGGCGAAAAGGGACGGGGAGTGCATGGGACCGGCACTGCACGTAATCGACTGGCGTGGACCCGGGCGGCTGGCGACGATGGCCCATCCCCGTGGCGGACCCTGGCTCGCCGACGAGATGGCCGGGCTGGCCCGGGCCGAGGTCGATGTGTTCGTCTCCGCGCTGACCGCGGCCGAGGGCCGCCGCCTCGGGCTGACCGAGGTGGCCGAGGCCGCCGCCGCGGCCGGGGTGCAGTTCATCTCGTTCCCGATCGCCGACCGCGGAGTGCCGCAACCCCAGGACATCGCCGGCGACTCCGATGTGGTGGCGCTGGGCGTCCGGCTGGCGGCGCACGTACGGGCCGGGCGATTCGTGGTGACCCAGTGCTTCGCCGGCATCGGGCGGTCGACGCTGCTGGCCTGTGCGACGCTGGTCATGCTGGGGATCGGGCCGGAGGAGTCGCTGCGCCTGGTGTCGGAGGCGCGCGGGCTGCCCGTGCCGGACACCGAGGCCCAGCGCGACTGGCTGTACACATTCGCCGCGACCCACGGCGGCTGAGCGGCGCCCACCCCGGCCACGGCGGCTGAGCCCGACCGCCGTACCACTCGCGGTGCTGCTGACGGGATGCAGCTCCGGCGGCACCACCTCGGCCGGGCCGACGCCTACGGCACCCGCCGCTTCCACTCCGGTCGCCGGATCGACGGCGTCCACCGGTGACGCCCCCGCGACCACCTCGGCGGACACGGCCGGGAACGCCACCAGCGCGAGCACCAGGCGCTGCCACACCGGCGACCTCAAGGTCACCGCCGCCACCGACGAAACTTCCGGCACGAAGGCGGGCACCATTGACGAGCCACTGGTCTTCACCAACGTCGGCGAGCGCCCCTGCACCATCTACGGTTACCCGGGCGTCTCCTACGTGGCCGGCGACCAGGGAACTCAGATCAACGAGGCATTCGCGCGCGTGCACTCCATCAGCGAGAAGACGGTCAGCCTGAAGCCGGGTGCGGCCGCGCACGCCATGATCGGCATCCCGAACTACCAGAACCTGAGCCCCGCCGACGGCAAACCCCCCGATGTCCGCGGCTTCCGGGTCTACCCGCCGGACGAGACCGCGGCGGTGTTCGTCAGCCAGCCGCTGAAGGTCTGCTCGGCCGAAGGTCAGGGGATGATCGGCCAGGTGTTCCCGATCGCGGCCGGTGGCCACTCCGGTCCGATCGACTAACGAACCATAGAGGCAGGCCGCCCCGGGACGCCATGGCTCAACGCCGCTCGGGCGCTCCGCGGGCTGGGATCAGGCGACGGCGAAGGACTGCGGGAGCACGCCGTCGTCCCAGAGGCGGTCCAGGTGGGACAGGAAGTCGGTCAGGCGGCCGCGGTCCAGGCCCAGCCCGGCCAGCGGGTCGGCGAAGACAAGCCCGGCCGGCCGCTTCACCCGGCTGCCGGCGAACTTGCGGCAACCCGCGCACCAGACGTAGCTCACCAGGGTCGGGCGCTTCACCTGCGGCGGCGATTGAACGTACGCCCGGAGCCGCCGCCGACCGCACGCCGGACAGTCCCGCTCCCCCGGCTCGACCAGGAAACTCGCCCCGGTGGCCAGCGCCTCGATCTCGTCCGGCCGGAAGCTGCCCCAGTCCATCGAGTCTCCTACGCCTGGTCGAGGGCGGCGGTCAGGTCCGCCACCAGGTCCTCAGTGTCCTCGATGCCGCAGGAGAGCCGTACGAACCCGGGCGTCGTGTCGTCCCCCCACTGCGCCCGGCGGTCCGCCGAGGTGTGCACCCCGCCGAACGACGTGGCCGCGAACACGAGCGCGGTCGCGGCCAGGAACCGGGCCACCCGCTCGGCCGAACCCAGGTCGAAGGAAAGCACGCCGGGGATCCGCCGCATCTGCCGGCTCGCCACCGGATGGGCCGGATCGGAGGGGAGGCCGGGCCAACGCACCCCGGTCACGTCGTCGCGGCCGGCCAGCACCGCGGCCAGCGCGGCCGCGTTGGCACTCTGCCGGGCCAGACGCAGGTCGAGCGTGGCCATCGAGCGGTGCGCGAGCCAGGCGTCGAACGCTCCGGGGATCGCCCCGGTCTGCGTACGCCAGGTGGTCAGCCGGTCGAACAGCGCGTCGTCGGTGGTGCCGATGTAGCCCAGCAGCACGTCCGAGTGCCCGGTCAGCGCCTTCGTGCCGGAGGCGACGACCAGGTCGGCGCCCAGTTCCAGCGGCCGCTGCCCGAGCGGGGTGGCCGTGGTGTTGTCGACCGCCAGCAGTGCGCCGGCGTCGTGCGTACGGGCGGCCAGAGCGGCGATGTCGGCCACGTCCAGGCCCGGATTGGCCGGCGTCTCCAGCAGCACCAGCCGGACCGAGTGGAACGACGGGTACGGCCCCGCCGTGGGCGCCTGGACCGGAGTCACGTTCAGCCCGCGCAGGGTCCCCTCGGCGAACGCCCGCACCGGGAAGTAGCCGTCGGCCGGCAGCACCACGGTGTCGCCGGCCCGCAGCGTGGCCAGCAGCATCCCGGTCATGCCGCCTGGCCACTGGCGAAGGCGAGCACCCGGCCGCCCTCGAGCTCGCCGATGGCCGCCTCCAGCGCCCGCCGGGTGGGGTTGTCCGGCCGCCCGTAGCCGTTCAGGCCGGGGCCGGCCGACCGGGTCCAGGTGGTACGGCGCCGCGAACACCGGCCCGGGCAGGAACGGCTGACCCGGCTCGGGGTCGGGGAGCCCGGCGTGGACCGCCCGGGTGCCGTCTCCGTACGTACTCACTCGTCCTTCATCTCCCGGCCCATCAGCAGTTTGACCGCGACCCGTGGTTCGACGCCCTCGTGGCAGACGCGCTCGACCTGCTCGATGATCGGCATCTCGACGCCGTGCGAGCGGGCCAGGTCGCGGATGGCCAGGCAGCTCTTCACGCCCTCGGCCGTCTGACGGGTTCCCCGCTGCGCCTGTTCCAGGGATTCGCCCCGGCCCAGGTGCTCGCCGAACGTCCGGTTCCGCGACAGCGGCGACGAGCAGGTGGCGACCAGATCACCCAGCCCGGCCAGCCCGGCGAACGTCATCGGGTCGGCGCCCAGCGCCACCCCCAGCCGGGCCGTCTCGGCCAGGCCCCGGGTGATCAGCGAGGCCCGGGTGTTGTCGCCCATCCCCATCGCGCTGGCCATCCCGTACGCCAGCGCGATCACGTTCTTGACCGCCCCACCGAGCTCGCAGCCGATCACGTCGTCGCTGGTGTACGGCCGGATGTAGGGCAGCGCGATGGCCTGCTGCACCTCCTGCGCCCGTTCCCGGTCGATACTGGCGACCACCGTCGCGGCCGGTTGCTCGGCGGCGATCTCGGGTGCCAGGTTGGGCCCGGACACCACCACGACCCGCTCGGGGTCGACCCGCGCCGTCTCCACGATGACCTGGCTCATCCGCCTGGTGGTGCCCAGCTCGATACCCTTCATCAGCGAGATCAGCGTGCTGTCGGCGGGCAGATGCCCGGCCCAGTCGGCCATGTTGCCGCGCAGCGTTTGCGACGGCACGGCCAGATAGACCTGCGCGGCGCCGTCCAGCGCCGCGGCCAGGTCGCTCGTCGCCGACACCCGCTCGGGCAGCTTGACCCCGGGCAGCGCGCCCTCGTTGATGCCCGTCGCGCGGATCGCCTCGGCCACCGACTCGCGGCGCGCCCACATGGTCACGTCGGCGCCGGCCTCGGCCAGCATCTTGGCGAACGCGGTACCCCAGGCCCCGGCCCCGAGCACGGCCGCGCGGGTCACTTGATCTCCTTGCGCGACGGCGGCTCGTACAGCGGCGGCGGGGTGCCCTCGCGGATCTCGCCGACCAGGTCGCGCAGCACCAGCATGATGTGATCGGTCATCTGCTCGAGGGTGGCCCGGGTGGGAGCTCCGCCGGCAGGTGGTCCCGGCTTGGGAGCAGGCGCAGCCTCGCCCTCCCACGCGGACAGGTCGATCGGCTTGCCCGCGATCACCGACACCGGCGTGCGCAGATGGAAGCGGAACTTCCCGGTCCGCGGATCGAACACCCGCTCGGCGCCCCACGTGGCGATCGGCACCACCGGCGCGCCGGTGGCCAGGGCGAGCCGGGCGGCGCCGGTCTTGCCGCGCATCGGCCACAGATCCGGTTCCTTGGTGGTGGTGCCCTCCGGGTAGATCATCACCGCTCCGCCCTCGCGGACGGCGTCGACCAGCACGTCCAGCGACTTCACCGCCTCCACACTGCCGCGTTCGACCGGAATCTGCAGCGTCTTGGTCAGGAACGGCCCGACCACCGGAACCTTCCACAGGCTGGCCTTGGTCAGGAATCGCGGCCACCGGCCGGACGAGAACATGTAGTGCGCCACGACCAGCGGATCGAAGTGCGAGATGTGGTTGGCGACCAGGATCACACCGCCGGTCGGCGGCAGATTTTCCTGCCCCGCCCAGGTTCGCCGCGTCCAGACCCGCATCGTCGGGATCACCACGGAAACCGCGAAACGCTGCCAGAACCAGAGCTTGCGCCGCGCCACCCGTGCCTCCCTGCCCGCCACGGCGTGCCCGCCGCCGTCCCCTGAGACGGAATCATGCCCGTTCCGCGCCGCCGGGACCAGGCAGGGGTCGATCCCTGGGCGTGGACCGGACCGGTTCCGCGGACGCTGGCAGGATTGACGGCGTGCGGAACGACTGGACAGCGGTGATCCCGGTCAAGCGGCTGGACGCGGCCAAGACCCGGCTGCGCGGAGCCGTGCCCGCCGCGCGGCACGCGGACCTGGCGCTGGCCATGGTCCGGGACACGGTGGCCGCGGTGCTCGGCTGTGCCGCCGTGGGCCGAGCTGCTGGTGGTCACCGACGATCCGGCGGCGGCCGCGGCGGTGACCGCGCTGGGCGCGCGGGCCGTGCCGGACCGCCCCGGCGCCGGGCTGAACGCGGCCATGCGGTTCGGCGCCGACGTGGTCGCCGGCCTGGCCCGGCCGCGGGTAGTGCTGGCCGGCGACCTGCCCGCACTGCGCCCGGAGGACCTCGATGCGGCGTTGCTCGGTCTGCGCCGGCGCAGTTTCGCCGCCGACGCCGAGGGCAGCGGCACGGTGCTGCTGGCGGCGCCGGCTGGAGTCGCCGCTCGACCCGCACTTCGGGCCGGGCTCGGCGGCCGCGCACGCCGCCTCCGGAGCGCGGCCGTTGTCCGGCGACTGGCCGGGGCTGCGCCACGACGTCGACACCGCGCTCGATCTGGACACCGTGCTGGCGCTCGGCACCGGCCCGTACACCTGTGGGCTTCTGCGTGATCTCGGCCTCACCGCCGGCTGCGGCGTGCCCGCCCGGTAGCGTGCGGGGCATGCAGGCCACCGTCGCCACCTTCGACGCCGCAACCGGTTCGGGCACGCTGCTGCGCGACGACGGCTCCGAGCTTCCGTACCAGGCCGGCGCGTTCGAAGCCTCCGGACTGAGGCTGCTGCGGGCCGGCCAGCGGGTCACCTGCGAGACCGCCGAGGACGGGTCGGTGGTCCGCCTGTTCCTCCCCGGCATCGACTGAACCGAACCGGTGGGAGTGCGTTTCCCGGCGACCTCGTTCGGGTGATGATGGAGCAATGACCACCCCCGCATCCGGCCCCGCGTCCGAAACCCGTCCCCGAGGTCAGAACGGGCGTTTCCTCCCGCGGACCACCGACCTCGACGACCAGCCGAACGGCTCCGCGAAGGCGGGCGGGGGCCGGGAGTCGTTGCCGGAGGATCGCTTCCTCAACCGGGAGCTGTCCTGGCTGGACTTCAACGCGCGGGTGCTGGCGCTGGCCGAGGACCCGGGGACGCCGCTGCTGGAACGAGCCAAGTTCCTGGCCATCTTCGCCAGCAACCTGGACGAGTTCTACATGGTCCGGGTGGCCGGGCTGAAGCGGCGGCTGAGCGCCGGACTGCCGATCCGCGGCGGCGACCGGTCGTCACTGCGCAACCAGCTGGAGCTGATCGTCGAGCGGGCCGCCGATCTGGTCACCCGCCAGTCCGCGTGTTTCGCCGACGAGGTGCGGCCGAAGCTGTCGGCCGAGGCGCATCGAGATCGTCGGCTGGGGCGAGCTGGACGCACCGGAACGGGAGCGGTTGCGCACGTACTTCCGGGAGCAGGTCTTCCCGGTGCTGACCCCGCTGGCGGTCGACCCGGCGCACCCGTTCCCGTACATCTCCAGCCGGTCGCTGAATCTGGCCGTGGTGCTCAGGATCCGCAGGGTGCCGGCTCTGAGCTGTTCGCCCGGATCAAGGTGCCGAACAACGTGCCCCGGTTCGTCACCGTGCAGAACGACAGCCGCGGGGCGCGGTTCCTGCCGGTCGAGGAGCTCATCGCTACCCATCTGGACCAGTTCTTCTCGGGCATGCGGGTGGTCGAGTGGCACCTGTTCCGGGTCACCCGCAACGCCGACCTGGAGGTCGACGAGGACCGCGACGAGGACCTGCTGCAGGCGTTGGAACGCGAGCTGGCGCAACGGCGGTTCGGTTCGCCCGTACGGCTGGAGGTGGCCGCCTCGATCAGCGACCACGTCCTCGACCTGCTCGTCCGCGAGCTCGACATGGACGACGAGGACGTGCTGCGCGTGCCCGGCCTGCTCGACCTGTCGGCGCTGTGGCAGGTGTTCGGCGAGTGCGACCGGGACGACCTGAAGGACCGCCCGTTCGTCCCGGCCACCCATCCCGCAGCTGGCCGACGGCGAGGTCCCGCGCAGCGTCTTCAACCGGCTGCGCGAGTGCGACATCCTGGTGCACCACCCGTACCACTCGTTCTCGACCAGCGTCCAGCGCTTCATCGAGCAGGCCGCGGCCGACCCGAACGTGCTGGCCATCAAGCAGACGCTGTACCGCACCTCGGGCGACTCGCCGATCGTGGACGCGCTGATCGACGCGGCCGCCGCCGGCAAGCAGGTGGTGGTGCTGGTCGAGGTGAAGGCGCGGTTCGACGAGATCGCCAACATCGGCTGGGCCCGGATCCTGGAGCGGGCCGGCTGCCACGTCGTCTACGGCCTGGTCGGCCTGAAGACGCACTGCAAGACCGCGTTGGTGGTCCGGCAGGAGGGCAACCAGATCAAGCGCTACTGCCACATCGGCACGGGCAACTACCACCCGAAGACCGCCCGGCTGTACGAGGACTTCGGCATGCTGACCGCCGATCCCGAGGTCGGCGCGGACGTGACCGATCTGTTCAACGTGCTCACCGGATACAGCCGGCAGACCGCGTTCCGCCGTCTGCTGGTGGCCCCGCACGGCGTCCGCCGCGGTCTGATCGAGCGGATCGAGGAGCAGGCCCGGATCGCCCGCGAGGGCGGCCAGGCCCTGGTGCAGTTCAAGGTGAACTCGCTGGTCGACGAGGAGACCATCGACGCGCTGTACCGCGCGTCCGGCGACGGCGTCACGATCGATCTGGTCATCCGCGGGCATGTGCGCGCTGCGCCCGCGGGTCCCCGGACTGTCCGACAACATCCGGGTGCGCTCCATCGTGGGCCGGTTCCTGGAGCACTCGCGGGTCTTCCGGTTCGGCGCCGGGCGACGACGCCGAGTACTGGATCGGCTCGGCCGACCTGATGCACCGCAACCTCGACCGCCGGGTCGAGGCGCTGGTCCGGGTCACCCTGCCGTCGGCCCAGCGAGGATCTGCGCAACGTGCTCGAGCTGTCCATGGCCGACGACACCGAGGGCTGGGACCTGGACCGGCGACGGCATCTGGCACCGCCGCCCGGGTGGCGCCACCGAACCGCACGACCCATCTGCAGGAGGCGTTGCTGCGCCGGACCATCGGCAAGGCGGCCTGATGGCCGGGCACCGTCCGGGCGGCCGGCGCGGTGCTCTGGCGTACGGCCGGTGGACGGCCCCGAGTTCGCCGTGGTGCACCGTCCGGCGTACGACGACTGGAGCCTGCCCAAGGGCAAGCTGGAGCACGGCGAGCACCCGCTGCTGGCCGCGGCTCCGCGAGGTGCCCGAGGAGACGGGCGTGCACGGCATCCCGAGGTCCGGCTGCGACGACGTCGCGTACACGCTGCCCGACGGCACGCCGAAGACCGTGCGACTTCTGGTCGATGCGGGCCGACCGGAGCCGCGCCGGTGGTTCCGGTGGCCGATCCGGACGAGGTCGACGCGGTCGAGCTGGCTGACCTCGGCCGCCGGCGGTCGCCCGGCTTCGTACCCGGCCGACCGGGAACTGGTCGCGCACGTGGCCGCGATGCCGCCGATCACCACGGTAGACGTTGGTGGTGCGGCACGCGCACCGCCGGCGAGCGCAAGAAGTGGAGCGGCAACGACGCGCTGCGGCCGATCGACGACGAAGGCCGGCACCAGGCCGAGCCGGGCTGGCCGGCGTGCTGGCGCCTGTTCGCGCCGCACCGGCTGTACGCGGCCACCCCGTTGCGGTGCAAGCAGACGCTGGAACCGCTGGCCGCGGCGACGGGGTCTGCCGATCGTCATCGACGTCCGCGTTCGCCGAGCCGGTCGACCCCGCCGACGCCCCGGCCAAGGCCAAGCTGGCCGCGGCCCGGCTGCTCGAGCTGCGCGACGAGCGGGCCGTGATCTGCAGTCAGGGCAAGATGATTCCGCCGATGCTGGCGGCCCTGCGAGGGCGCGGACGACGCGGCGCCGTACCGGACGCCCAAGGGTGGCGGCTGGATCCTCAGCTGGTCGGGCGGGTGAACTGGCCGCTCGATCGCGACTGTAGGCGCCGGCACCTGGTCGGCCCGCCAGTACCCGACCAGGTCGCCGGTCAGCCAGCGGGCCCGCCACAGCTCCCCGGCTCGCGGTTCCCAGTCGCGGAACGGCAGCAGCGCCACCCGCCAGGCGACCACACAGGCCAGATACCAGCCGGCCAGCGGCACCAGGCCGAGCAAGGCGTCCCGGCGGCGGTACGAGGCGTACGGCGCCGAGGAACCCGACCGCGAAACCGGTCCAGGCGCACGAGACGAGCCAGTCCAGCAACCCGGCCCCGGTCCAGCGCTCGACCGCGTCGCCGAGGGTCCATCCGGGTACGACGATGGCCGCGAAGATCCCCACGGCGACCGCCGACCGGCGGTGAGGCCACGCGGCCGGGAACTCTTTCGGTCCATGCCCGGACGGTAGGCTCAGCGCCCCGGCACACGGCCGGACACGCGAAAGGCGTCCACCGTACGGGTGGACGCCTTTCGAACGTCTACGGGCAGCTCAACGAGTCTTGCGCGGGGTCCGCGCGGTGGTGGCGCGGGCCGCCGGAGTGGTCGGCGCGGTGGCCGCCGTGGTCTTGCGGGCGGTCGTCTTCTTGGCGGCGGTCGTCGTCTTGGCCGGCGCGGCCTTGGCCGCCGTGGTCTTCTTGGCCGCCGTGGTCTTGGCTGCGGTCGTGGTCTTCGCCGGCGCGGCCTTGGTGGCCGTCTTCTTGGCCGCCGTGGCCTTGGCCGGCGCCGCCTTGGTCGCGGTCGCCGTCTTCTTCGCCGGCGCCGCCTTGGTGGCGGTCGTCTTCTTGGCCGCCGCGCCCGACTTCGCCGGCGTCGCCTTCGTAGCCGTGGTCTTGCGGGCCACGGCCGTCTTGGCCGGCGCGGTCTTGGTGGCGGTGGTCTTCTTGGCCGGAGCCGACTTCGTCGCCGCCGTGGCCGTGGTCTTCTTGGCCGGAGCGGCCTTGCCGGCCGCGGTGGCCCGCGCCGCTGCCGTGGTCTTCTTGGCGGCGGCCGCCTTGGCCACCTTTCCGCTCGCCACCATGTCCCGGAAGGCCGTACCCGGCTTGAACGCGGGGACGGACGTCTTCTTCACCTTCACCGGTTCGCCGGTACGCGGATTCCGCGCGGTGCGGGCGTTACGCGCCCGCTTCTCAAAGACGCCGAAGCCGGTGATGGCCACCCGGTCGCCCTTGGTGACGGCGTTCTCCACCTCGCTGATGACCGCATCCAGCGCCTGCTGTCGCCGTCTTCCGGTCCCCCAGTCGGGCGGCGAGCGCCTCGATGAGCTCGGCCTTGTTCACGGTTTTCCTCCCGAACGTGAGAACTGATACTTGTCCCTGCCTGAATGGTGCACATGGCTCCCACTCGTCGTGGAGAAGCATCATCGGCCCAACGCGAGGCCATTCTGCGCGCACGTATGCCCTTTGACCAGCAGACACAAACATCTGCATGGAAAAAACCCTTGTGTCGCAACGAATTCGCCCCGATCGAGGATCCGATCGGGGCGAAAAGGCCGTGCCGACAGGCACATTCGAGGCTCAGACGGTGACCGGCTTGAAGCCCGGACGGGTCCTCTCGTAAGCGTCGATCGCATCGGCGTGGCGCAGCGTCAGTCCGATGTCGTCCAGCCCCTCCATCAGCCGCCAGCGGCTGAAATCGTCGATCGGGAAGGTCCAGACGGCGTCGTCCACACGCACCTCGCGGGCCCCCAGGTCGACCATGATCTCCTTGTCCGGCTCGCTGTCGGCCATGTCCCAGAGCGCCTCGACGGCCTTCAGCTCCAGCTGCACCGGCAGCAGTCCCTCCTTGAGGGCGTTGCCCCGGAAGATGTCGCCGAATCGGGGCGCGATGACCGCCTTGAAGCCCCAGTCGCGCAACGCCCAGACGGCGTGCTGACGCGACGATCCGGTGCCGAAATTGGGGCCGGCGACCAAGATCGTGGCCCCCGCATGGGCCGGGTTGTTGAGCACGAAACCGGGGTCGTCCCGCCAGGCGCTGAACAGCCCGTCCTCGAAACCGGTCCGGGTCACCCGCTTGAGGTAGACCGCCGGAATGATCTGGTCGGTGTCCACATCGGAGCGGCGCAGCGGCATGACCGTGCCGCGATGGGTGATGAACTTGTCCATGATTGCGTTCCCCTCTACAGATCCGCCGGGGCGGCCAGCTTGCCGATCACCGCGGTGGCCGCGGCCACCTGCGGCGAGACCAGGTGGGTACGGCCGCCCTTGCCCTGCCGGCCCTCGAAGTTGCGGTTGGACGTGGACGCGGCGCGCTGGCCCGGGCGCAACGTGTCCGGGTTCATGCCCAGGCACATCGAGCAGCCGGCGAAGCGCCACTCGGCGCCCGCCTCGGTGAAGATCTTGTCGAGACCCTCGGCCTCGGCCGCATCCCGCACCACGGCCGAGCCGGGCACGATCATCATCCGTACGCCGGCGTGCACCGTGTGGCCGCGCAGCACCTCGGCCGCGGCCCGCAGGTCCTCCAGCCGCCCGTTGGTGCAGGAGCCGACGAAGACCACGTCGACCGGCACCTCCTTGAGCGGCGTGCCGGCCTCGAGTCCCATGTATTCCAGCGCGCGGCGGGCGGCGTTGCGCTCGCTCTCGTCGATGAACTCCTCCGGGTCCGGCACCGCGCTGTCCAGCGACGCACCCTGGCCCGGATTGGTGCCCCAGGTGACGAACGGGCTGATCGCCGCGGCGTCCAGGATCACCTCGGTGTCGTACTCGGCGCCGTCGTCGGTGACCAGCGACGACCAGTAGGCCACGGCGGCGTCCCACTGCTCGCCCGCGGGCGCGTGCTCGCGGCCCTTCAGATAGGCGAACGTGGTCTCGTCCGGCGCGATCATCCCGGCCTTGGCGCCCCACTCGATGGACATGTTGCAGATGGTCATCCGGCCCTCCATGGAGAGCTTGCGGATGGCCTCGCCGCGGTACTCCACGATGTGACCGTTGCCGCCGCCGGTGCCGACCTGGGTGATCAGCGCGAGGATCAGGTCCTTGGCGGTGACGCCCGGACGCAGATCGCCGACCACGGTCACGGCCATCGTCTTCGGCTTCGCCTGGGGCAGCGTCTGGGTGGCCAGCACGTGCTCGACCTCGCTGGTGCCGATGCCGAAGGCCAGAGCGCCGAACGCGCCGTGGGTCGCGGTGTGCGAGTCACCGCAGACGATCGTCATGCCCGGCTGCGTGAGCCCGAGCTGCGGGCCGATCACGTGCACGATGCCCTGCTGCTCGATTGCCCAGCGGGCGGATCTGCACGCCGAACTCGGCGCAGTTCTTCCGCAGCGTCTCGATCTGTGTGCGCGACACCGTGTCGGTGATCGTGAACAGGTCGCCGCGACGGGTGTTGAACGACGGGTCGTCGTACCCGGTCGGGGTGTTGTGATCCTCGGTCGCGAGCGTGAGATCGACCCGGCGGACTCCGCCGGCCGGCCAGGCGCAGACCGTCGAACGCCTGCGGGCTGGTCACCTCGTGCAGCAGGTGCAGGTCGATGTAGAGCAGATCCGGCTCACCGTCGGCCTGGCGTACGACGTGGTCGTCCCAGACCTTCTCGGCCAGGGTCCGCGGCGTAGTGACTCCCACCATCTGGACATCCTAAATTCTGGGAGGTATGTTTCGGCTTGTGGGACACAGTATGAGCGGTGTCGGCGTTCTCGACAAGGCGGTGGTCATCCTCGCCGCCTGCGTCGACGGGGCCAGCCTGGCCGAGTTGGTGGACCGGACGAAGCTGCCCCGGGCGACCGCCCATCGCCTGGCCCAGGCCCTGGAGATCCACCGGATGCTGGTCCGCGACACCCAGGGACGCTGGCGTCCGGGACCCCGTCTGGGCGAGCTCGCGAACGCCGCGCCGGACGTGCTGCTGACCGCGGCCGAGCCTCTGTTGTCCGCACTTGCGGGACGCGACGGGGGAGAGTACGCAACTTTACTTGCGTCGCGCCGATGAACGTATATGCGTCGCCGCAGCCGAGCGGGCGAGCGGCCTGCGGGACACCGTGCCGGTCGGTTCGGTGCTGCCGATGACCGCCGGTTCGGCCGCGCAGATCCTGCTCGCCTGGGAGCCGCCGGAAGCGGTGATGCCGTTGTTGCCACGGTGCAAGTTCACCGGCCGCACCCTGGCCGAGGTCCGCCGCCGCGGTTGGGCCCAGAGCGTGGCCGAGCGCGAGCCGGGCGTGGCCAGTGTCTCGGCGCCGATCCGCGACCGTACCGGACGGGTGATCGCCGCCATCTCGATAAGCGGCCCGATCGAGCGTCTGGGGCGCCGGCCGGGCGAACGCCACGCGATGGCCGTGGTCCGCGCCGGGCAACGCCTGTCCGGCCTCTGAGCCTTCGATCGCACGGTCGGCTGACGCCGTGCGGGAGGTGCGGTTGCGCCGGTCCGCCGTCCGGCCCGATCTGTCCTGTTTGAGCACCCCGTCCGGGTCACGGCTCCCAGACCGCGTGGTCGTGGGCGAACACGACCCGGCGCGGGTCGAGGTGCTGCAGCCGAGCGATCCAGGACGGTGGGTCGCCGACGTCAGCGTGGTGGTTCAGCACATCCGTGCCGTACGCCGTGGCGCTGTCGTGGCTCTGCCCCGCCACCACCACGGTCCCGTCGCCGAGGCGCACCACGACCGACTGGTGGCCGGCGGTGTGGCCCGGGGTCGGCACGATGAGCACACCCGGCCGGATCTCGGTCTCACCGTCCAGCTCGACGTAGGTCAGGCCCGGGGCGTCGATCAGCTCAGGCAGCGTGTAGTCGGTCTCCCGCGCGGCGCCGAGCTCGATCCGCTGCGTGAAGATCGGCCGACCCGGCAGCTGCGGGTTGCCGCCGCAGTGGTCAAAGTGGAGATGGCAGTTGACGACGCCGGCGATGTCGGCGGGCGTACGGCCGACGGCTCGCAGGGCGTCCGCCAGCGGAACCCGGCGCGGCCGGTAGTGGCCGTCGACCCAGTCGTCTGCGCCCATGCCGGTGTCGACGAGAAGATCGCCGTCGGGATGCTCGATCAGATACCCGAGCACGGGCTCGGCTCGCTCCCGCCCGTCGGGAGTCTCGGTCCCGGGCCGTACGAACCAGCCGTAGTCGATGCGGTGAACGGCGATCATGTACCCAGTCTGCCGATTAAGACCCGACGCCCGCTTCACCGATCAGTTGATCGAGAGCTCGAAATATCCCAGTCGTGCGAACGGAGTAGAGGTACGGGCTTGGTTGCGCACCGGCGACGACGCTTCGCGGCCACTGCGCGACATACAGGTCAGCCATGGCTTGCGCGTGCAGGTTGCCGTTGGCCAAACAGAAGCATCGCGCCTCGTTTTCGACCACGGCCTCGCGCTCAGCCGGTCGACGCCGAATCCGCTCGTCCTTCATGAACATGATCCAGCCGCGTGCTGAGGCGTCTGTTGACGGCAGCGACCTCGAGAGACGGAAACGGCCCGCGTCGTGATGACGCGGACCGGATGCGCTGTAGCCCCGAAGGGATTCGAACCCTCGCTACCGCCTTGAGAGGGCGGCGTCCTAGGCCGCTAGACGACGGGGCCAGGACTGCCATTCACACTCGAACGACGGTGCCGAACTCTACCAGAAAGCTCCAGCACCGCCGACCTCGTACGATCGGCTGCGCTGGGGTACCAGGACTCGAACCTAGACTAACTGAACCAGAATCAGTCGGGCTGCCAATTACCCCATACCCCATCGGCGCGGCTCACCGCGCCGGTGCCGAACTCTACCTGTAGCCCATGGTGCCCGCCAAATCGGGTGGCCGCGAGCCGTTTTGACGTATTACGTGAGTGCCGTCACGGTGTTCGTCAGCTCACCGATGCCGGACACGCTCACTGTGACCCGGTCGCCTTCGACCAGCCGGTCCACGCCGGCCGGCGTGCCGGTCAGGATGACGTCGCCGGGCAGCAGCGTCATGACGTGCGAGACGTACGACACCAGGGTCGGCACGTCGAAGATCATGTCCTTGGTCCGGCCGATCTGCCGCAGCTCCATCCGTTCCGGGTCACGGCCGACCTCGCACTTCACCTCGACGTCACTGACGTCGAGAGCGGTCTCGATCCACGGGCCGAGCGGGCAGAACGAGTCGAACCCCTTGGCCCGCGTCCACGTCTTGTCGAGGTTCTGCAGGTCGCGCGCGGTCACGTCGTTGCCGCAGGTGTAACCGAAGATGGCCCGCTCGGCGCCGGCCCGGTCGACCCGGCGGGCGCCGGACGCGCCGATCACCACGGCCAGCTCGGCCTCGTGCTCGACCCGCTTCGACGCCGGCGGCAGCCGGATCGCGTCGTTCGGCCCGATCACCGAGGTGGACGGCTTGATGAAGATCAGCGGCTCCTTCGGCACCTCGTTGCCGAGTTCGGCCGCGTGGTCGGCGTAGTTGCGGCCGATCCCGATCACCTTGCTGGAGAAGATCGGGGCCAGCAGCCGCACGTCGGCCAGCGCCCAGCGGTTCCCGGTGAAGGACACGTTCTCGAACGGGATGCTCTCGATCTCGGCGATGGTCAGGCCCGACAGCCCGGCGCCGGCCTCCCCCTCGACGACTCCGAAGGACACCCCACCCGCGTGGACGAACCGAGCGAAACGCACGTCACAAACCCCATCCCGTCAGCGAACCAGCACGCGCAAATCTACGCCGTACGAGAGTTCTGATCCGCACCGAGCCGCGGAAACGGGGTGCACCCCGAGGGCGTCGGCGAGCTGCCGCCGCGAGATGCCACGCTCGGCGCGCAGCATCGCGCGGCGAACGTGGTCCGGTGCATCCATGATCCGGCCGCCGGCCAGGATCAGGACGCGGTCGGCCAGTTTCTCCGCCTCGTCCAGGTCGTGCGTGGTGAGCAGGATCGTGGTCTCGTCCACATCGGTCAGCCGGTGCACCAGGTCGTGGAACTCGCGGCAAGCCTCCGGGTCGAAGCCGACCGCGGGCTCGTCCAGGAAAAGCAGCTCGGGCCGGCCGACGATGCCGATGGCGACGTCCAACCGGCGGCACTGGGACTGCAGCACGACCCCGAGCCGGGCCCGCCACGCCTAGTCGCCGCCGGCCGACCGCATCCGGAAGCCCTCGAGAATCTCGATCGTGGTGGTCTTGCCGGCCCGTTCGGCCCCAGCAATCCTCGACACGCACGTTCCCCACCCCGGCGGGTGCCGCGCCTTAGCACACCCGGATACCCTGACGGCATGGGGATCCAGTCGCTCACCACGACGCTGCCGTCGGTCACCTGGATTCCGCTGGCCCGGGCCCATGCCGAACGCGCCGACGAGATGACGGCCGGCCACCGCGCCCGCAAGGCCGCCGGCGAGAAACACGCCATCGAGGATTTCCTGTACGACTACTACGGCACCCGCCCGGCTCAGTCTGCGGCGCTGGCACCCCGGCATCGGCACCGGCCTCGCCCCGGCACCCGACGGCCGGCCCGAGCACGCCGCCTGGAAGTGGTACCTGACCTATCCCGACGGTGTGGTGACTCTGGACACCGACGCGTACCTGCAGGCGCGCGGCGAGAGCGTGCGCTACATCCACGGCCTGCTCACCGCCACATCGTCGCGGCCGGTCTTCTCCGGCTGCTTCGGCCTGCACGAGTGGGCGATGGTCTACCGCCGGCCGGAGCACCGCCACCCGTTGCCACTGCGGCTCGGCCAGGCCGGCACCGACCAGGTGGTCGAGCAGCACCCGATCCGCTGCACGCACTTCGACGCGTTCCGCTTCTTCACCCCCGAGGCCGTCGGCCTGAACCGCTTGCAGCCGACCCGCGCCACCCAGGTCGACCTGGATCAGCCGGGCTGCCTGCACGCCGCGATGGACGTCCACAAGTGGGCGTCCAAGCTCGGCCCGGCCGTTCCCGGGGCGCTTGCTCTGGACTGCTTCGCGCTGGCCGGGGACATCCGCCTGCTGGACATGCAGGCCTCGCCGTACGACCTCAGCTCCTACGGCCACCCGCCGGTGAAGATCGAAACCGCGGAAGGCAAAGCGGAGTACGTGGCCCGCCAGCGCGAGTTCGCCCGTCGCGCGGCGGCTCTGCGTTCCCGGCTGATCCGCGTGTGCGAGGAACTTCTGGGCCCCCAGGCCTCCGCCGACAACCGCGAGGCCGTAGCCCCCTTCAACCACCGCTGACATCTCGCGCGGCAGGTATACCGTTCGCGTTACTCGGATGGTGGCGGAGGAGTGGGACGTGCATCTCCGCTACGCGACTGCCCTGGCGGACGCCTGCACCAAGCCATTTATTTCGACCACGGCAACATCGCCGCGATCGCGTAGTCGCCGGCCGGGGAGCTAGTCGGAAGGGTCGGGGCGGCGGTTGCGTTTGGTCTGGCCGCGGCGTTTCTTCTCCGCGATGCGGCGTTCGACCGAGCCCTTGGTCGGACGGGTGGCGCGGCGGCTGCGCGGGGGTGAGGCGATCGCGCTGGCCACGAGGCCGGCCAGGCGGGCGGCCGCGGCCTCGCGGTTGCGGAGTTGGGCGCGGTGCTCCGAGGCGACCACGGTCAGCACGCCGTTGACCAGGCGGTGGCCGAGGCGTTCGACCGCGCGCTCACGTAAGGCCGGCGGCAGCATCTGGGAACCGGCCAGGTCCCAGGACAGCTCGACCCTCGAGTCGGTCGTGTTGACACCCTGGCCGCCGGGGCCGCTCGCGCGGGAGAAGCGCCACGACAGCTCGGCCGCCGGGATGGTCAGGCGGTCGTTCACGCGTACGTCGTCGGGCACCCGGAAAGCATGTCACGGCGCACAGCGAGGCCACGAGAGCCGCCGGAAGAAGGAATACTGGTCCGGTGACGTCCCAACCGACGCCGGTGGCGACCACCGGCTATCCGTGGCCCATCGAGTCCACCCGCCTCAGCAACGGACTGCGCGTCGTCGTCAGCGAGGACCGCAGTGCCCCCGTGGTCAGCGTCAACCTCTGGTACGACGTGGGCTCCCGGCACGAGCCGGAGGGGCAGACCGGCTTCGCCCACCTGTTCGAGCATCTGATGTTCGAGGGTTCGGCGCATGTGGCCGAAGACCGAGCACATGCGCCTGGTGCAAGGCAACGGCGGCATCGCTCAACGCGACCACGAACCCGGACCGGACGAACTACTTCGAGACGCTGCCGTCCGAACACCTCGAGTTGGCGCTGTGGCTGGAGGCGGACCGGATGGGCGGCCTGGTGCCCGCGCTGACCCAGGAGACGCTGGACAATCAGCGCGAGGTCGTGAAGAACGAACGGCGTCAGCGGTACGAGAACGTGCCGTACGGCGACGCGTGGCTGCGGCTGCTGCCGCTGTTGTATCCGCCCGGCCACCCGTACCACCACTCGACAATCGGGTCGATGGAGGACCTGAACGCCGCCGGGCTGGCCACCTTCCAGGCGTTCCACCACAGCTACTACGCACCCAACAACGCGGTGCTCACGGTGGCCGGGGACGCGTCGCCGGAGCAGGTGTACGAGCTGGCCGAAAAGTACTTCGGGGTGATCGAGCCGGTCAGCGGCGATCCCGGCGGCGCCGTCCGGGCACCTGACCGGACCGGCCACCGAGCCGGTCCGCGAGACGGTGACCGGCAAGGTGCCGGCGCCGCGGGTCTACCTGTCGCACCGGACGTTCCCGTTCGGCACGGCCCGCGTACGACGCGATCACCGTGCTGGCCACGGTGCTCGGCGACGGCCGCGGCAGCCGGTTGTACCAGCGGCTCGCCGACGGCCGCCGGATCGCCCAGCCCGACTACATCGGGTCGTACGGCGTGGACCTGGCGCACGCCCCAGCGCCGCTGATCGTCACCGCCACGGCCAAGGACGGCGTCGATGCGCAGACGTTGGAGGACGGGCTGGCCGAGGTGCTGGACTCCTTCACCGTCGAGCCGGTCACCGACGAGGAACTGTCCCGGGCCAAGGCGCTGCTGACCAACCAGTGGTGGCGGCGGACTGTCCACGGTCGGCGGGCGGGCCGACACGCTCAGCCGCTACGCCACCCAGTTCGGCGACGCCGGCACCGCCGCGTACCGGCTGCCGGCGTGGCAGTCGGTGACCGCCGACGACATCGCCGAGGCGGCCACCATCGCCCTGCAGCCGACTTCGCGCGTGACGCTGACCTACGTTCCGGGAGACCCGTCGTGACCCTGATCGCCACCCGTCCCGAGCCCGGCGAGGCCCGGCCGTACGCGTTCCCGCAGATCTTCCGGACCACCGTGGCCGGGGGTGAGGTGGTGGCCGCGCACATGCCGGGTCAGCTCATCGCCAGCGCCGCACTGCTGCTGGACGCTGGCGCGGCGCACGAGCCCGAGGGCCGGGAAGGCACGGCCTCGGTGCTCGCCAAGGCCTTGGAGGAAGGCACCACCAGCCGGGACGCGGCCGCGTTCGCGCTGGCCCTGGAAGGTCTGGGGGCCGAGCTGTCGGCGTCGGTGGACTGGGACACGTTCCGCACCGGCGTGACCGTGCCGGTCGACCTGCTGCCGGCGGCCGTACGGCTGCTGTCCGAGGCGACCCGCACACCCAAGCTGGACCACGCCGACATCCTCCGGGTCCGCGACGACGAGGTGAGCTCGCTGCGGATGGAGTGGGCCCAGCCCGGTCCGCGGGCCGACGCGGCGCTGCGGGCCGACCTCTTCGGATCGGCCGAGCGGTACGGGCGACCCGCTGCACGGCGACCCCGACTCGACGGCCGCGGTGACCGTGGACGACGTGCACGAGTACCACGCGACCTGGCTGCGGCGGCCGGGCGTGCTGCTGGTGGCGGGCGACCTGGATCGGCTCGATCTGACCGAGTTGGGCGAGGTCGCCTTCGCCGGCACCTCGGGCGAGCCCCGGACGCCCGAGGGCCCGCTGACCGTCCCGTTGCGGGACAACCGCAAGGTCATCCTGGTCGACCGGCCGACGTCGGTGCAGTCGGTGCTGCGGCTCGGGCACCGGGCGCCGCACCGCGCCCACCCCGACTACGTGACCATGTGGCTGGCCGCGACGGTGCTCGGCGGCGCCTTCACCTCCCGCCTCAACCATCTGATCCGGGAGGTCAAGGGCTACACGTACGGGATCCGGGGCGAGTTCGGGCTGAGCCGCCGGTTCGGCCGGTTCCTGGTCAGCTCGTCGGTGCAGACCGCGGTGACCGCCCCGGCGCTGGTGGACACGGTCGGCGAGATCAGCCGAACCGCGGCCGGCGGCGTCACCGAGGACGAGCTCGAGGTGGCCCGGCGCTGGCGGGCCGGCCAACTGTCGGTGGACATGCAGACGCCCGGCTCGGTCCTGGGCGCGCTGGCCACGCTGGTGGTGCACGGCCTGCCCGACGACTACTACGCCAGCCTGCGCCGCACGTTGCTGGCGGCGACCGTCGACGAGGTGTCCGCGGCGGCCGCCACCCACCTGCACCCGCAGGGGCTGACGCTGGTGGTCGAGGGCGACGCCGCGCTGATCCGGGACGAGCTGGTCGCGTCCGGGCTGGGGCCGGTCGCCGACCCCGAACTCGGATGAGGTCGCGGCCGCCGGGTTCATCAGCGGCTGGTTGCTGATGGTGGCGCAGAACGTCAACCTGGACCGACAGCTGGCGACCGGCGGATAGCGTCGTCTCCATGACGCTGACCGACGTGCCGCCCACGACGCGCCCCGGCAAGCGGATCGGCCGGACCGTGCTGGTCTGGTTGCTGATGCTGCCCGGCGCGGTCTGGGCGGTGGTGCGGCTGGGCGGCTGGGAAAGCGGCCCGCTCGTCCCGCTCTTCGCGTTCACGCCGTACGTCGCGGCCTGGTCGGTGATTCCGGCCGTGATCGCGCTGTCCGCCCGCCGGTGGCTGGGCGCGGCCGTGGCGGTGGTCACGGTGGCCGCGTTCGCGGTGTCGGTGCTCCCCCGGGCGTTCCCGGACCGGCGACCGGGGACCGGCCGAAGGCGTCGAGCTGAAGGTGATGACGGCCAACATGCTCGAGGGCGGCGCGGATCCGGCGGCGATCGTCTCGCTGGTCCGCGACCACGACATCGCCGTGCTGGCGCTGCAGGAGTACACCCCGGCGGCCCGGGACGGACTGGCCGCGGCCGGGCTCGCCGCGGTGCTGCCGTACGGGTCGCTGGTCCCGGAACGCGACACCACCGGCTCGGCCCTGTACTCGCGCTGGCCGGTCACCGGGGCCGGGTTCCACCGCAACGCCGGCGGCTTCCTCCAGGCGTACGCGACGGTCACACCTCCCGGCTCGGTTCCGCTGCTGGTCGAGTCGGCGCACCCGCTGGCGCCGGCCACCTTGCCGTACCTCAAGGACTGGCGGGGCGACCTGAACGCCGAGCCGCACGCCGACCCGGGCGGCACGCCCCGGATCCTGCTCGGCGACTTCAACTCGACTTTGGACCACGAGCCGCTGCGGGCGTTGATCTCGCACGGCTACCGGGACTCGGCCGACGCGGTGGGCGCCGGCCTGATCGGGACGTGGGGGCCGTACCACGGCAACCCCATCCCGCCGGTCACGATCGACCACGTCCTGGTCGACCGGCGGATCGGGGTACGTGCGGTGCTGGTGCGCGCCCAGCCCCGCAGCGACCACCGCGCGGTCCTGGCCGACCTGATCGTGCCAGTCCGCCGGATGACCGCCGGCCGGATCGCGCCGTCCACCGGATGACCGCCGCCCTCATCGTGCCGTGCGCTACCCGGCCTGACCGACGGACGGTGCGACGGACGTCCGGGCCAGCCCGTACGTGAGGGCGTCGACCATCGCGTGCCAGCTGGCCTCGACCACGTTCTCGTGCACGCCCACAGTGGTCCACTCGCGGCCGCCGTCGGTCGTCTCCAGCAGCACCCGGGTGACCGCACCGGTGCCGTGCGAGCCCTCCAGGATGCGCACCTTGTAGTCGGCCAGCTCGAACGACTTGAGCTGCGGGTAGTGCACCAGCAAAGCCTTGCGCAGCGCCTCGTCGAGCGCGTTGACCGGCCCGTTGCCTTCGGCGGTGGCGATCACCCGCTCGCCGCGGACGCGGACCTTGACGGTGGCCTCGGAGACGACCGCGCCGTCCTCCCGGTGCTCGACCTGAACCCGGTACGACTCCAGCGCGAACGGCCGGGTCAGGGCCGCCCCCGGCAACTCGTCCCGGACGAGCAGTTCGAAGGACGCGTCGGCGGCCTCGAAGGACCAGCCGCCGGCCTCCAGGTCCTTGACCTTGCGGGTCACCGCGGTCAGCGTCTCCGGGTGGCCGGCCAGATCCAGTCCGAGCTCGCGGCTCTTGAGCTCGATGCTGGCCCGGCCGGCCATCTCCGTCACCAGGATCCGCATGTCATTGCCGACAACCGACGGGTCGACGTGGTTGTACAGCAGCGGATCCACCTTGATCGCGCTCGCGTGCAGCCCCGCCTTGTGAGCGAAGGCGGCGGCCCCGACGTAGGCCTGGTGGGTGTCGGGGGCGATGTTGGCGATCTCGGCGAGCGCGGTCGAGACGCGCGTCGCCTGCTCGAGGCAGCCGTCCGGTAGGACCTTGAGCCCGAGCTTGAGTTGCAGGTTGCTGACCGTGGCGAACAGGTCGGCGTTGCCGGGCCGCTCGCCGTACCCGTTGGCGGTGCACTGGAAGTGCTGCACGCCGGCCTCGACCGCGGCGACCGTGTTGGCGACCGCGCACGAGGTGTCGTTCTGGCAATGGATGCCGAGCTTGTCGGGGGTCACGCCGGCCCGCTCGACCACCTCGTTGATCGCCTTGGTGATCATCGAGGGGAGCATGCCGCCGTTGGTGTCGCACATGACCACGCGCTCGGCGCCGGCTTCGAACGCGGTCCGTACGACCGAGGCGGTGTACTCGGGGTCGTACCGGAAGCCGTCGAAGAAGTGCTCGCAGTCGACGAACGCGCGGCGGCCGTTGGCGACCAGGTGCCGCACGGTGTCGCGGACCATGCCAGGTTCTCGTCGCCGGTGGTGCGCAGCGCCCGCTCGACGTGCCGGATGTCGGACTTCGCGACCACGCACACCACCGGCGTCTCGGCGTCCAGCAACGCCTGCACCTGCGGGTCGCCGGCCACGTCGACGCCGGCCTTGCGGGTCGCGCCGAACGCCACCAGCACCGCGTTCTTCAGGCTCAGCTCGGTGCGGGCGCGGGCGAAGAACTCGGTGTCCTTGGGCATCGCGCCCGGCCAGCCACCCTCGATGAAACCCACCCCGAACTCGTCCAGCAGCCGGGCCACCGCGAGCTTGTCGGCGACCGAGTAGCTGATGCCCTCGCGTTGCCCGCCGTCGCGGAGCGTCGTGTCGAAGACCTGGTAGTCCATGGCGGGGTTTCCTTTCGAAGGGTGTGGACCAACAAAAAGACCCCCCGCGGATCGCGGGAGGTCTGCGCGTCGGCGAGGAGTCAGCCGGCGCGCTAGGTGCGAATAATCAGCACGCTGGAGGTCACGGGATGAAGCATGCCACTAACCGCCGCCGTGGGAAGCGTTGTTCCACCTTTCGGGACTAGGTTGGGCTGGTGGCTGACCTCCCGTACCCCCGGAATCTGGTCGTTCTCCTCGGTCTACAACTTCCGTGACGTCGGCGGCTACGCCGGTCTGGACGGGCGGCCCGTCCGCTGGCGGCGACTGTTCCGCGCCGACTCGCTGCACCGGCTGAAGGACGCCGACTGGGTCGCGTTCGGCGAGCTCGGCGTCCGCAGCGTGATCGACCTGCGGCGCGAGTTCGAGGTCGAGAAGTTCGGCCGGGTGCCGGAAGCCGCGGGGCTGACGTACTTCAATCTGGTGCTTGAAGCACGTCGACTGGGCCGAGGTGCCACATCCCGAGGGCACCGTGCACGAGCGCTGGCTGGCCGACCGGTACCTGAACTTCCTCGACGACGGGCACGAGGCGCTGGCCGTCGCGCTGCGGCGTGATCGCCGACCCGGGACGGGCCCCGGTGGTCGTGCACTGCATGGCCGGCAAGGACCGGACCGGCGTGGTCTGCGCGCTCGCCCTCTCGCTGCTCGGAGTGTCCGATGAGGACATCGCCGCCGATTACGCGATGACCGAGACGGCGATGCGGCGGCTCACCGAATACCTGCGGGCGACCGACCCGGAGGCGATCGAGGGCAACGAGCACATGTTCGACTCGCCGGGCGCGGCGATGACGCTGTTCCTGGCCGACCTCCGCGCCGAGCACGGCTCGGTCGAGAAGTACGTCCGCGCCATCGGTGTGACGGCCGAGCAGGTGACCGCACTACGCGACCACCTGCTCGAGCCGTGACTCAGAAGACCTTGTGCACCCAGCCGAACGGGTCGGCCGCCCGGCCGCGCTGGATGTCGACCAGTTCCTGGCGCAGCGCCATGGTGACCTCGCCCGAACCTCCGTCGGCCACCGTGAACTCGCCGTCGAGGGAGCGGACCGCGCCGATCGGGGTGATCACGGCGGCGGTGCCGCAGGCGAACGCCTCCCGGATCCGGCCGGACGCGGCGCCCTCCCGCCACTCGTCCATGCTGACCGGCCGCTCCTCGACCTTCCGACCGGCCCGCTCGGCCAGTTTCAGGATGGAGTCGCGGGTGATGCCGGGCAGGATCGTGCCGGCCAGCGGCGGGGTGACCAGGCTGCCGTCGTCCAGCACGAAGACGATGTTCATCCCGCCGAGCTCGTCGACGTACCTCCGCTCGACCGCGTCCAGGTAGACCACCTGGTCGCAGCCGTGCTCGATGGCCTCGGCCTGGGCCGACAGACCGGCCGCGTAGTTCCCGCCGCACTTGGCCGCCCCGGTGCCGCCGGGCGCCGCCCGGGTGTAGTCGGGGGTGACCCACACGGTGACCGGCTTGACCCCGCCGGAGAAGTACGACCCGACGGGCGACGCGATGACCAGGTAGAGCACTTCGAGCGCGGGTCGCACGCCGAGGAACACCTCGCTGGCGTAGGCGAACGGGCGCAGGTAGAGGCTCCCGTCCTCGGAGGTCGGGATCCACTCCCGGTCGATCTTGACGATCCGGTGCAGCGACTCCAGGAAGATCGACTCGGGCAACTGCGGCATCGCCATCCGCTGGGCCGACATGGTGAAGCGGGCGGCGTTGGCCTCGGGCCGGAACATCGCCACGCCGCCGTCCGGCATGGTGTACGCCTTGAGGCCTTCGAAGATCTCCTGCGCGTAGTGCAGCACCGCGGTCGCCGGGTCCATCGGGATCGGCGCGCGGGCCTCCACCCGGGCGTCGTACCACCCTTTGCCGTCGGCGTATCGAACGGTGACCATGTGGTCGGTGAAGATGCGGCCGAACCCGGGGTTGACCATCTGCGCGGCGCGTTCCGCGGGATCTACCGGCGACGGGTTCGGACGGATCTCGAAATCGAGGTTGCTGTCACCACCACTCATGGCACGTGACCTGCTTTCTGGGAAGTTTGAGTGAGCACGAAGATACCCCGAACGGTCGTTCAAGTGTGCCGTCCGGTGGCGGGAACTGCAGGGGAAGAGGGGGTTCAGGCCGCGGTGGCGACCCGGTCTCCGACCTCGGCGGTACGCGGCGGCGCGCCCGGCGTGCGGGACGCGACCTCGGCCGCGACCGCCTCGGTTACTCGCCGCGCCTCGTCGGTGTGCCCGAGGTGCTCGAGCAGCATCGACGCGGAGAGGATGGCGGCCGCCGGGTCGGCGACGCCCTGACCGGCGATGTCCGGCGCGGAGCCGTGGACCGGCTCGAACGTGGACGGGTAGGCGCGCTCCGGGTTCACGGAGCCGCTCGCGGCCATGCCGATGCCGCCGGTGACGGCCGCGGCGATGTCGGTGAGGATGTCACCGAAGAGGTTGTCGGTCACCACCACGTCGTACCGCTGCGGGTTGCTGACCATGAACATGCTGGCCGCGTCGATGTGCTGGTACTCGGTGGTGACCTCGGGGAACTCGGCCGCGACGGCGGCGAACGTGCGCGCCCAGAGGCTGCCGGCCTTGGTCAGCACGTTGGTCTTGTGCACCAGGGTGAGGTGGTGGCGGTCGCGGCGCCGGGCCCGGGCGAACGCGTCGCGGATGACCCGCTCCACGCCGAACCGCGTGTTCAGGCTCTCCTCGGTCGCGATCTCGGCCGGGGTGTCCTGGTGCAGGACGCCGCCCGCGCCGACGTACAGGCCCTCGGTGCCCTCGCGCACGCAGACCATGTCGATCTCGCCCGGCTTGATCCCGGCCAGCGGGCTGACCGTGCCCGGCCACAGCCGGGACGGGCGCAGGTTGACGTACTGGTCGAAGTCGAAGCGCAGCCGCAGCAGCAGGCCGCGCTCGAGGATGCCGGGCGGGACGCTGGGGTCGCCGATGGCCCCCAGCAGGATGGCGTCGTGCCCGGCCAGCTCGTCCTTCACCGCGGACGGCAGGACCTCGCCGGTGCGGTGGTAGAGGCGGGCGCCGAGGTCGTACTCCGTGTACTCGACACCGGGCAGAACGGCGTCGATGACCTTGCGCGCTTCGGCGGTCACCTCGGTTCCGATGCCGTCCCCGGCCACCACCGCGATCCGCGCCACGCTCACGTCGTACTCCTGCTCTCCGGGTCCGGTCGACTCGACCCAGGCTAGACCGCGGTCCCGATCTTCGGTACGCCAGTCCCACTTAATGGACGTTAAGGCCGGTGGGCGAAAAACAACCCCCGGATCGCGGCAATCGATCCGAGGGCTGTTCGTGACGAAAACGCGTGGCTCGCGCCCGCCGGGGGTGCCACCACCCGGACGGTGACGGACGCGTCACCCGAAGACGAGCCCGTCCCCTCACGTGCGGCGGGACCAACGCTAGCGATGCGGACTAATAACGCGCAAGACGCATCCCCCGCGTGTCGGCCCAGGGATCGCGAGTGCGGACATCGCGTGTGGCACCATGCGCCGGTGAGTTTCGACCTTGTGGTGTGGGCCATGGACGCCACGGACCGGCCGGAGGCGGTACGCGCCGCCAACGCGCGCTGCGTCGCCGGCGAGCACCCGCAGCGCCCCGCCGATCCCCGCGTAGTGGCCTTCTACGACGCCCTGACCAATACGTACCCGGACCGCGGCCCGCGCGCCGGCCAGCCCGGCTCGCCCTGGGCGAAGGCGCCGCTGCACGCGGCCGCGGACCACATCCAGATGCAGCTCGACGAGGGCTGCCCGGACGCCGTGCTGGAGACGATCGAGAAGCTGGCCGCCGAGCTCAACCTCGACCTGCTCGACCTGCAGGACGGCACGGTCTACCCGCCGGTGCGGGTCCGCCAGTGAAGCGCGCCGGCGCGGGTCCACCCGGGTGAAACGCGCCGGCGCGGGTCCGCCCGGATGAAACGCGCCGGTGCGGGTCCGCCCGGTGAAACGCGCCAGCGCGGGTCCGCCCATCGTCTCGGTCACTGGCGCAGGTCCACGATGCTCCCGACCGAGGAGCCGATGGACGCCGCCACCGACGACAGCAGCTCGGCGTCGACCGACGAGTCCACGGTCAGCGCCATCAGCGCCTCGCCGCCGATCGAGCGGCGAGCCACCTGCATGGACGCGATGTTCACCCCGTTCTCGCCCAGGATCGTGCCGATCGCGCCGACCACGCCCGGCCGGTCGGCGTACCGGAAGAACAGCAGCACCCCCTCGACGCCCAGTTCCAGGTCGTAGCCGTCCACCTCGGTGAGCCGCCGGATGTCGCGGGTGGCGGTCGTGGTCACCGTGCCGGCCACACTGACCGTACGGCCGTCGGGCATCGCCCCACGCACGATGACCAGGTTGTGGTGCTCGGTCGCCTCGTCGCCGACCACCAGCTGGACCTCGACCCCGCGGTCGGCGGCCAGCTGGGGCGCGTTCACGTACGTGACCTGCTCGTCCACCACCGGCGCGAACAGCCCCTTGGTGGTGGCCAGCTTGAGCACGGTCAGATCGTGCGTGACCAGATCCCCGCGGACCTCCACCGTCACCCCGGCGGCGACGCCCCCGGCGACCGCGGTGAACACCGTGCCCAGCTTCTCGGCCAGCGCCAGCAGCGGCCGCACGTCCTCGTCGACCACGCCGCCGGCCTGCACGTTCACCGCGTCGGGCACGAACTGCCCCAGCAACGCGAGCTTGACGCTGCGGGCCACGGCCAGGCCGGCCTTGTCCTGCGCCTCGGCCGTGGAGGCGCCCAGGTGCGGGGTGACCACCACGTTGTCGAAGGCGAACAGCGGCGAGTCGGTGGCCGGCTCGGTCACGAAGACGTCGATCCCCGCGCCGGCGACCCGGCCCTCGGCCAGTGCGGCGGCCAGGGCCTGCTCGTCGATCAGCCCACCCCGGGCGGCATTGATCAGGCGTACGCCCGGTTTGACGGTCTGCAGCTCCTTCTCCCCGATGAGACCGACCGTCTCCGGGGTCTTGGGCAGGTGGATGGAGATGAAGTCGCTCTCCCGCAGCAGTTCGTCCAGGCCGACCAGCCGTACGCCCAGCTGAGCCGCCCGGGCCGGCTGGATGTACGGGTCGTACGCGATCAGCCGGGTGCCGAACGCCGCCATCCGCTGGGCGAACAGCACCCCGATCCGGCCGAGCCCGACCACGCCCACGGTCTTGCCCTGGATTTCCACACCGGTGTACTTGGACCGCTTCCACTCGCCCCGCTTGAGTGTGGCGCTGGCGGTGGCGGTGTGCCGGGCGACCGACAGCAGCAACGCGATCGCCTGCTCCGCGGCCGAGACGATGTTGCTGGTGGGCGCGTTGACCACCATCACGCCCCGGGCGGTGGCGGCGGCGATGTCGACGTTGTCCAGCCCGACCCCGGCCCGGGCGACCACGCGCAGCCGGGGCGCGGCCGCCACCGCCTCGGCGTCGATCCGGGTGGCGCTGCGCACGATCACCGCGTCCGCGCCGGCCAGCGCGGTCAGCAGCGCCGGACGGTCGGTGCCGTCGACGTGGCGCACGTCGAAGTCGTCGGCCAGGACGTCGAGGGCGGCGGGGGCGAGTTCCTCAGCGATCAGTACGACGGGAGCCATCGATCTCCATCCGGTCACGGGGGCATCGACCGGATGGTATGCAGACGAACGCGCACCGTGGGAGGTCATCCCACGGTGCGCGTCATCGTGGACTTCAGGCGGTCTCGGTGATCGGCCGGTCGACCCAGCTCATCATGTCGCGCAGCTTCTTGCCGGTGACCTCGATCGGGTGGGCGGCGCCCTCCTCGCGGTACTTGGTCAGCAGCGGGCCGCCGTTGTCGTCGTCCGCGATCAGTTCCTTGGTGAACTCCCCGGACTGGATCTCGGACAGGATCTTCTTCATCTCCTGCTTGACCCGGGCGTCCACGACGCGCGGGCCACGGGTGTAGTCGCCGAACTCGGCGGTGTCCGACACGCTGTACCGCATCCGGGAGATGCCGCCCTCGTACATCAGGTCGACGATCAGCTTGAGCTCGTGCAGACACTCGAAGTACGCGATCTCGGGGGCGTAACCGGCCTCGGTGAGCACCTCGAAGCCGGTCTGCACCAGCGCCGCCGTGCCTCCGCAGAGGACCGCCTGCTCGCCGAAGAGGTCGGTCTCGGTCTCTTCCTTGAAGGTGGTGCGGATGACACCGGCACGGGATCCGCCGATCGCCTTGGCGTACGAGAGGGCGAGCGCGAGCCCGTCGCCGGTCGGGTCCTGCTCCACCGCCACCAGACAGGGCACGCCCTTGCCGTCCACGTACTGACGGCGGACCAGGTGGCCCGGGCCCTTGGGGGCGACCATCGCCACCGTGACGTCGGCCGGCGGCTCGATCAGGCCGAACCGGATGTTCAGCCCGTGCCCGAAGAACAGCGCCTTGCCGGCGGTCAGGTTCGGTGCGATCGACTCGGTGTAGATCTTGCGCTGCGCGGTGTCCGGCGCCAGCACCATGATCACGTCAGCCCACTCCGACGCCTCGGCCGGCGTCTGCCACGCGCAGGCCCTGCTCCTCGGCCTTGGCGCGGCTCTTCGAGCCCTCCTTCAGACCCACCACCACGTCGACGCCCGAGTCGCGCAGCGAGAGCGAGTGCGCGTGGCCCTGGCTTCCGTAGCCGATGACGGCGACCTTGCGTCCCTGGATGATCGACAGGTCGGCGTCGTCGTCGTAGAAAACTTCCGCGGTCATTGATTCCTCACTGAGTCTTTAGTCCGGTTAGGGCCGGCGGTGGGGTGGTTGGACGGGCTTCGTTTCTCGGGTGCGCGGTTCAGGCGGCGCGGAGCGCCGGCCCGGTCGTGATGGAGCGGGACCCGCGGCCGATGGCGACCAGGCCCGACTGCACCATCTCCTTGATGCCGTACGGCTCGAGGTCGCGCAGCAACGCGTCCAGCTTGTCGGGATCGCCGGTGGCCTCGATGGTGAGGGTGTCCGGGGCGACGTCGATCACGCTGCGCCCGGAACAGCTCGACCGTTTCGCAGGACCTGGCTCCGGAGCGCACGATCGGCGCGCACCTTGACCAGCAGGAGCTCACGCTGGACCGACTGCTGCGGGTCCAGTTCGACGATCTTCAGGACGTTGACCAGCTTGTTGAGCTGCTTGGTGACCTGCTCCAGCGGCGAGGTCTCGGCGTTGACCACGATGGTGATGCGGGAGACGTCCGGGTTCTCGGTCTCTCCCACGGCGAGCGAGTCGATGTTGAAGCTGCGCCGCGAGAACAGGCCGGAGACGCGAGCCAGCACGCCCGGCTTGTTCTCCACGAGCACCGACAAGGTGTGCTTGGTCATCAGAGTTCGTCCTCTTCGAAGCTGGGGCGCACGTCCCGGGCGAACATGATCTCGTCGTTGCTGGTGCCGGCCGCGACCATCGGCCACACCATGGCGTCCTTGCCGACCGTGAAGTCGATGACCACGGGGGCGTCGTTGATCTCCATCGCCTGCTTGATGATCTTGTCCACGTCATCCGCCGACTCGCACCGCAGGCCGATGCAGCCCAGCGCCTCGGCCAGTTTCACGAAGTCGGGGATCCGGTGCTTGTGCGTGCCCAGCTCGGTGTTGGAGTAACGGCCCTCGTAGAACAGCGTCTGCCACTGCCGGACCATGCCCAGGTTGCCGTTGTTGATCACGGCCACCTTGATCGGGATGCCCTCGATCGCGCAGGTGGCCAGTTCCTGATTGGTCATCTGGAAGCAGCCGTCGCCGTCGATCGCCCACACCGCGGTGTCCGGCTTGCCGACCTTCGCGCCCATCGCCGCCGGCACCGCGTACCCCATGGTCCCGGCGCCGCCGGAGTTGAGCCAGCTGGCCGGCTTCTCGTACGAGATGAACTGCGAGGCCCACATCTGGTGCTGGCCGACCCCGGCGACGTAGATCGCGTCCGGGCCGACCAGCTCGCCGATCCGCTGGATGACGTACTGCGGGGCCAGCGTGCCGTCGGTCGGCTCGTCGTAGCCCAGCGGGTAGCGCTCGCGCGAGTTCGTTGCAGCGTCGCCCACCACGGCTCGTAGGCCGGGGCGTGGCGGTCGCCGGACACGGCCGCGATCAGCTCGTCGATCACGTGCCGGGCGTCGCCCACGATCGGGACGTCGGCGTGCCGGTTCTTGCCGATCTCGGCCGGGTCGATGTCGGCGTGCACCACCTTGGCGTCCGGCGCGAACGAGTCGAGCGCGCCGGTGACCCGGTCGTCGAACCGGGCGCCCAGGGTCACCAGCAGGTCGGACTTCTGCAGCGCGTAGACCGCCGGAACGGTGCCGTGCATGCCGGGCATGCCCAGGTGCTGCGGGTGCGAGTCGGGGAAGGCGCCCAGAGCCATCAGCGTGGTGACCACCGGCATGCCGGTCAGCTCGGCCAGCTTGCGCAGCCCGTCGGTGGCGCCGGCCTTGAGCACGCCGCCGCCGACGTACAGCACCGGCCGGCGGCTCTCGGCGATCAGCCGCGCCGCCTCCCGGATCTGCTTGCCGTGCGGGTGCAGGGTCGGCCGGTAGCCGGGCAGGTCCAGGACCGGCGGCCAGGATGAACGTCGTCTGCGCCTGCATCACGTCCTTGGGGATGTCGACCAGGACGGGCCCGGGCCGGCCGGTGGACGCCAGGTGGAACGCCTCCGCGAGGACCTGAGGGATCTCCTCGGGCGTCTGGATCAGGAAGTTGTGCTTCGTGATCGGCAGCGTGATGCCCTGGATGTCCGCCTCCTGGAAGGCGTCCGTCCCGATCGACGGACGGGCCACCTGTCCGGTGATGGCGACGATCGGCACCGAGTCCATGTAGGCGTCGGCGATCGGGGTGACCAGGTTGGTGGCGCCCGGCCCGGAGGTGGCGATGCACACCCCGACCTTGCCGGTGGCCTGGGCGTACCCGGTGGCGGCGTGCCCGGCTCCCTGCTCGTGACGGACCAGGATGTGGCGCACCTTCGAGTCGTACAGCGGGTCGTACGCCGGCAGGATGGCGCCGCCGGGGATGCCGAAGGCGACCTCGACGCCCAGCGCCTCGAGCGAGCGGACGAGCGAGCCGGCTCCGGTGGTCGCGACCGGGGACACGGTGGCTACCGCCTGGGCCGCGGTGGCGGCGGCCGCGACGGTGGCCGGCGTTGGCTCGGTGGGCGAGGGTCTCGGGAGTGGGTGGTCTCGTCATGGCATTGCCTTCGATTCGGTCGGTGGGTCCGTAACTCGAGCAACAAAAAAGGCCCTCGTGCCTAAGAAGGCACGGGACCTGGCGCACTCTCAACGCTGAAGCGTGAGGGTGCGCTCACCTAAGTACTCGGGCGGACAAGCACATGTGGCTAACCTTGCCCGATCTCACGCGCTGAGTCAACTGATCCCACATGCTGATCACCGGCGTGGGGCTCGAACGCCGGATCGGTCGGCAGCAGTGCCCTGAGCTGGCGCATCCCCGGGCCGAGCATGACGACCTGGCTGCGCGCGGCGGCCCCCGGCGCGGGCGGCGGGGGCGGGGCCGGGCGCGGGGCCGGGACCCGGCCGCCGGACCGGATGGTGCGCAACTGCGCCTCCAGGTGTTCGGCCGGCACGCCCCAGCCGAACAGCGAGCCCTGACCCAGCCGGCAGCCGGCGTCCTCCACCGCTTCCCGCTGCGCCGGGGTGCCGATGCCCTCGGCCAGCACCTCCAGCCCGAGCCGGTGACCCATCCGGACGACCACGTCCACCAGGGGCGCGGCCATGCCGGTCCGCGACTCGGGCTCGATCACCAGCGCCCGGTCGATCTTGAGGATGTCCACCGGCAGCGTCCGCAGCTGGCCCAGCGAGGAGTAGCCGGCGCCGAAGTCGTCCAGCGCGATCCGGACCCCGGTGGCCCGCAGCTCGGTCAGCCGGCGGACCAGTTCCTCCATGTCGGTGGCGACGGCGTGCTCGGTCACCTCCAGCACCAGCCGCTGCGGGGGCACGCCGAACTCGGCCAGCACGTCGGCGACCTGCCCGGCGTAGTCGGCGGCGTGCAGTTCCTTGGGCGACAGGTTGACCGACACCCACACGTCGTGCCCGGCGGCCAGCCAGTGCGACAGCTGCTCGCACGCCTGGCGCAGCACCCAGGAACCGATCCGGTCGATCAGGCCGGACTCCTCGGCCACCGGAATGAACTCGTCCGGCCGGACCGCGCCCAGCGTCGGGTGGTGCCAGCGCAGCAGCGCCTCGGCGCCCACCGGCCGCACCGACGGCAGCGCCACCACCGGCTGGAAGACCAGCCGCAGCTCGTCCCGGTCGATGGCGTGGCGCAGCTCGTTCTCCAGGGTGCTGCGGCGGCGCAGGAGTTCGTCGTAGCGGACCTGGTAATGCTCGACCCGGTTCTTGCCGCGCTGCTTGGCGTACCGCAGGGCGAGATCGGCGTCCCGCATCAGCTCGGCTGTGCCGCCGCCGGCACCTGGTCCCGCCGGAGCCGAGCCGGTCTCGGCCACGCCCACGCTGGCCGACAGGAACACCGAGCCACCGCCGTCCACCTCGTACGGCTCCCCCAGGACCGCCAGCAACCGCCTGGCGGCCAGCATGGCCTCGTCCGGCGAGCCCCGCATGAGCACCGCGAACTCGTCCCCGCCGAGGCGGGCGGCCACATCCCCGGACAGCAGGTTGCGTCGCAGGCGGGCGCCGACCTGCGGCGAGCACGGTGTCACCGACGTCGTGACCGCGCATGTCGTTGACGTTCTTGAAGCCGTCCAGGTCGATGCTGATCAGCACCCGTTCCCCCGACGGCGGCTGATCCTTCAGAGCGACGCAGCAGCCCGCGCCGGTTGGCCAGTCCGGTCAGCGGGTCGGTGTGGGCGAGCTCACGGAAATGCGCCTCCCGCTGCCGCAGCGCCAGCGTGTAGCGCTTCACGTCGGACAGCGCCAGATACTGCCGGCTGACCAGGACCAGCCCCTCGACGCTGACCGTGATCACCCCGCCGGTGGTCAGCGTGCCCCCCTCGGCCAGGTGGTACGCGGCCGCACCGATCATGGCCAGGACCGGCACGAACGCGTACGCCGTGTGCCGCTGGATGAGGTCCCGCGTGACCTGGACCGGCCGGTCGGCCAGTTTGACCGCACGGGCCACCACCACCAGCCCGGCGGGCAGCAGAATCGCGCCGAGCAGCATCACCACCGGCAACCGCGCACAGATGCCGCCGGAGAGCCCGGCCGACGCGACGGCCACGATCGTCACCCCGGCGGCGACCTCGACGGTCACGTGCCGCGGCCGGTTGGCGTGCAGGGCCAGCACGGTCGTCAGGCCGGCCGTGACCGCGACCATCGACCCGGACACCAGGATCATCGGCTCGATCGCCGGCAGTCCGGGAGTGCGGGTCGGTGGCGTCAGAAGCACCCAGGCGACGAAGATCAGGGCCGCCGCGATGACGAGGCCGTCGATCAGATGGCGGAGGGCGGCCCCGGACCGCTCGGCCGCACCGGGCATCTGCAACGTCCCGGTCAGCAGCGTGGTGGTGCCCACGGCGAGCGTGATCGCCAGCGCGCGGCCCAGCGTCGCCCGGTGGTCGGCGCTCGTGTCGATCAGCGCGCTGAGCTGCCCGGCAAGTGCGGCGCCGGCGCTCAGGGCGCCGCCGGCGGCCAGCAGGAGGTGGGCGCGACGAGCGGCTCCGGTGTGCTTTCGTCCGGAATTGGCCAGCAGAGCGACGGCCGGGACCGCGACCAGCAGGGCCGCCAGCCCGGCCAGCTCCACGCCGGACGGTGCATGCACGCACACAGCCTGCCGGATCGACGGCCGTTTGGGGAGGTCTCGATCTCCTCCGAACTGCTCGAGGGATATGTCCGCGTCTCGGGCTGTGGACATCGGTGCTGCCCACCGCCGCCGCAGTGGCAGACTGTGGTGATGCCTGAGCTACGCTCCCGGACCTCGACCCACGGTCGGACGATGGCCGGCGCGCGCGCCCTGTGGCGCGCCACCGGCATGACCGACGACGACTTCGGCAAGCCCATCGTGGCCATTGCCAACAGCTACACCCAGTTCGTACCCGGTCACGTCCATCTCAAGAACATGGGCGGCCTGGTGGCGGACGCGGTGTTCGAGGCCGGCGGGATCGGGCGCGAGTTCAACACCATCGCCGTCGACGACGGCATCGCGATGGGTCACGGCGGCATGCTGTACTCGCTGCCCAGCCGCGAGCTGATCGCCGACGCCGTCGAGTACATGGTCAACGCGCACTGCGCCGACGCGCTCGTCTGCATCTCGAACTGCGACAAGATCACCCCGGGCATGCTCATCGCCGCGCTGCGGCTGAACATCCCGACGGTCTTCGTCTCGGGCGGCCCGATGGAGGCCGGCAAGACGGTCGCCATCGAGGGCATCGTGCACGAGAAGCTCGACCTGATCGACGCGATGAGCGCCAGCGCCAACGAGAACGTCACCGACGAGCAGCTCGGCACCATCGAGCGCTCGGCCTGCCCCACCTGCGGCTCGTGCTCGGGCATGTTCACCGCCAACTCGATGAACTGCCTCACCGAGGCGATCGGGCTCGCGCTGCCGGGCAACGGCTCGACGCTGGCCACGCACGCGTCCCGCAAGGCGCTGTTCGAGCGGGCGGGCGCGCTGATCGTCGACATCGCCAAGCAGTACTACGAGAACGACGACACCTCGGTGCTGCCGCGCTCGATCGCCAACCGCGACGCCTTCGAGAACGCGGTGGCGCTGGACGTGGCCATGGGCGGCTCCACCAACACGGTCCTGCACCTGCTGGCCGCGGCCCGCGAGGCCGAGCTCGACTTCAGCGTGAGCGACATCGACGCGGTGTCACGCCGGGTGCCGTGCCTGGCCAAGGTCGCGCCGAACAGCGTCGAAGTACCACATGGAGGACGTGCACCGGGCCGGCGGCATCCCGGCGCTCCTGGGCGAGCTGAACCGCGGCGGGGCGCTGCGGACCGACGTCCGGTCCGTCCATTCCCCCGACCTGGTCTCGTGGCTGGACGCCTGGGACATCCGCAGCGGCCACGCGTCGGACGAGGCGCTCGAGCTGTTCCACGCCGCTCCCGGCGGCGTCCGCACCACTCAGCCGTTCTCCACCTCGAACCGGTGGAGCACGCTCGACACGGACTCCGAGAACGGCTGCATCCGGTCGGTCGAGCACGCGTACACAGTGGACGGTGGCCTCTGCATGCTGTTCGGCAACCTGGCGCCCGACGGTTGCGTGGTCAAGACCGCAGGCGTGGATGAGAGCCTGTGGAAGTTCAGCGGCCCCGCGCGCGTGTTCGAGAGCCAGGAGCAGGCCGTCGACGGCATCCTGAGCAAGCAGGTGGTCGAGGGCGACGTGGTGGTCATCCGCTACGAGGGCCCGAAAGGCGGCCCCGGCATGCAGGAGATGCTGTACCCCACCAGCTTCCTGAAGGGCCGCGGCCTGGGCAAGGCGTGCGCGCTGATCACCGACGGCCGTTTCTCCGGCGGGACCAGCGGCCTGTCCATCGGCCATGTTTCCCCCGAGGCGGCTGCGGGCGGCCTGATCGCGTTGGTCGAGACGGGCGACGAGATCAGCATCGACATCCCCGGCCGCAACATCACCCTGCACGTCTCCGATGAAGACCTGGCCCAGCGCCGCCACGAGGTGGAACGACGCGCCAAGCCGTACTCCCCCGCCGACCGCGAACGCTCGGTCTCCGCGGCCCTGCGCGCGTACGCCTCGATGGCCACCAGTGCCAGCGACGGCGCCTACCGCAAGGTCCCGGAGTGATCTTTTACTAGGTACGCCCGACCGACGTGAACGGGACCGCCCACTGAGCACGGTGGGCGGTCCCGGCCGTTCCCGGCCCCCGGGCTGATTCAGTTGGTCCGCCGCCGGTCCGACCTTTCCCCAGGTAGGCGGTCGAAGTCCTCGAAGGGCATCCGCCCAGTCGCCCGATTTCGTGCAATTGGCGGCCGGCGCCCTACGGCTAGCCCCGGTGGCTGTCCAGGTAGGCCTCGGTGCGTTCGGCCGGGGCCGGGCGGCCGAGCGCGAAGCCCTGTCCGTACACGCAGCCGGCGGTCCGGGCGCGTACCACCTCGTCCTCGGTCTCCAAGCCCTTGGCCACGATCTCGAGGCCCAACCGGCGGCCCAGGCTGACCACCACGTCCAGCACCGCCGGCCCGGTCCGCGAGGTCGGCGCGTTCATCAGCGCCCGGTCGAGCTTGAGCTGGTCGACCGGCAGACGGCGCAGGTGCGACAGCGAGGCCTGGCCGGCGCCGAAGTCGTCGAGCGCCGCCCGGACACCGAGTTTGCGCAGCCCGGACAGCGCCGCCACGATGGCCGGCACATCCGCGGCGATCCACTCCTCGGCCACCTCGACCACCAGGCGCTCGGGCGATACGCCGTACTTGTCCAGCGTGGCCGTGAGTTGTTCGGGGAACCGGGCGGAGAGCAGCTCGCGGGGCGCGGTGTTGACCGACAGCCAGAAGTCCTGGTCGGCGCTGAACCAGTTCGACAGATGCCGGCAGGCCGCGTCCAGCACCCACTCGTCCAGGTCAGCGGCGATGCCCACGTCTCGGGCGATCGGCAGGATCTCGGCCGGCAGGATGGTGCCCAGTTTCGGGTGCCGCCAGCGCAGCAGCGCCTCGACCCCGACCGGGCGACGGTCGCGCAGATCGACCACCGGCTGGAAGACGAGGTCGAGCTGACCCCGGTCAACCGCGGACAGCAGTTCCTGTTCCAGGTCCATCCGCCGGTGCAGCTGGAACTCGACGTCCGCGTCGTACCACTCGACCCGGTCGCGGCCCAGCTGCCGGGAGCGTTTGCGGGCCAGGTCGGCGTGCCGGAGGACGTCGTCCGAGTCGGTGCCGCCGGACACCTCGGCCAGGCCCACGCTGGTGTGCATCTCGGCCACCGCACCGGGAAGCTGATAGGGCTCCATCAGCCGGGTCACCAGGCGGGTGGCCAGCGCGTACGCGTACACGGCGCCGTCGCCGGTGAGCACCGCGAACTCGTCGCCGCCGAGCCGGGCCGTGACCTCGTCGGCGGACATCAGGCTGCGGATCCGGTGGGCCACCTCGACCAGCACCGCGTCGCCGGTCTCCCGGCCGTACCGCTCGTTGATCTCGTCCAGGCCGTGCAGGTCGATGACCAGGACGGTGCCCTGCTGGCCGGGACGCCGCCGGTAGGCCAGCAGGTCCCGCATCAGCGAGCGGCGGTTGGGCAGCCCGGTGAGCTGGTCGGTGTAGGACAGGGCGTGCAGGGTGCGTTCCAGTTGCTTGCGCTCGCCGACGTCCCGCACGTGCACGACCAGCGCGGCGACCTCGGGCACGGAACGCTGGTCGGACACCGTGGACTCGGTGTCGCGCCAGACGCCCTGGCCGTCGGAGAAACGCGCCTGGACCAGCGCCGGTGGACCGTCGGCGTGCTCGCCGGCCAGCACCGACGCGATCACCGCCTCGGCCACGGCGACGTCCTCGGGGTGGATCAGCTCGGCGAACGACCGGCCCACGACGGCCGAGTCGGCGAGCCCGAAGACCCGGGCCGCGGCCGGTGACTGCCAGCGGATGGTCAGCCGGTCGTCGAGCACCAGGGTCAGGTCGGTGGCGCCGGCCACCAGCGACCGGAAGTGCGCCTCCTTCTCCGCCAGCTGTCCCGCGTACGTCCGGATGTCCCGGACGATCAGCAGCTCGCGGGTCATCAGGACGGCGACCATGGTGATGCCCAGGACGATCGCCCGCGCATCGAAGTGGTGGTACTTGGCCAGGTGGTAGACCGCGGCGACGACGCCGACCGAGGCCGGCACGGCCAGCAGCGGATAGCTGGACAGGTACTGCTCGGGCTCGGGCGCCTCGATCTGCAGCGGCGGCTCGCGGCGCGATCCGCCCTCCGCGCTGAGCGCCAGGCCGGCGATCACGAACAGCCCGAGGACGGGCAGGGCCACGTCCGGGTTGTGCGCGTTGACGAAGTTGACCTCGACGCACAGGGCGATGAGGACGGTGATCACCCCGGCCGCGCAGCGCAGCGCCGCCGTCCGGTGCAGCCGGGCGCGCAGCACCACCACCGTGATCACCGAGATCGCGCCGGCGACCACCATGGTCACGGCCAGGCTCATCCCGGGGGTGTCCGCCATCGGGGTGATCAGGTAGGCGGCGAAGCCCAGGCTGACGCCGAGGCCGACACCGTCGTAGATCCGGCGCAGCCGTACCGGCGCGTTGGTCGCGGCCCCGGGCAGCAGAAGGGTGCCGAGGATGTACAGGGCGGCGGTCACGGAGACGCCCACCAGCCCGGTGACGTCGAACGAGGGCAGGTGCAGCGCCGGCAGGGCGGCGGTCAGCCCGGCGGCGGCCGCGCCGCAGCTGATGAACCCGGAGCCGCGGCAGGCGGCGAAGGTGCCGTCGTCGTGGTGGATGCGCAGCGCGGTCCGTACCAGGATCGCGGCCGCCCAGACCGCGGTCAGCCCGGCGCCCAGGGCCAGGGACACGGGCTGGGCGAGGAGCCCGGCGATCCCGGCCACGCAGACCAGGGCGGACACGAGGGGCGCGGCGAACCAGACGGCCGGGGTCGTCCGGCCGCGGACAGGCGCGATCGGCGGCATTGCCACGTCGGCGGTTCTCCTGCAGTCGGCAGAGCGGGGGTCGCGGGGTGCAGGACACCTACACCGGTCAACGACCGTCCTGGGTCGAGGTTACGGGGCGGTAGTACTCCTGGCCATGTTCGGATCGTCGGCTATGGACCGGCGGCGGTCAACCACCCCACGGATGCAAGGATGTGCAGGTGAGGAACAAGCCCGCACTGCGTGTCCGTCGATCCGGCGCCGGCCTGGTGGCGGCTCTGATCGCGTTCGCCGGTACGGTGCCGCTGGCCGGGGTCCGATGGGAACTTGCGCCCATTCTGCTGGTTCCGCTGATCGCCGGCGTCTGGGCGTGGCGTGCGGGTACCGACGTCTACCCCGATCGGCTGAAGGTCCGCGCGCTGATCGGCAGCACGCCGGTGCCGTGGGACCGGATCACCGAGCTCGCCCCGAACCGCCAGGAACAGGTGTCGGCGCTGCTCGACAACGGCAACGTGATCCGCCTGACCGGCGTCACCGTCGGGAACCTGCCGGTGGTGCTGCGGGCGGCCGGGCGAAACCCGTCAGTAGTCGCCGAGGACCCGGTTGAGCAAGGGAACACCGGCGGCGAACCGGCGTAACTGGGTACCCGCCAGCCCGTACGCCCGGGGCAGGAACCCGCGGACCGCGCCGCCGACGTGCGGCGTGATGAACACGTTCTCCATCTGCCACAACGGGTGCCCGGCAGGCAGCGGTTCCGGGTCGGTGACGTCCAGGGCGGCCGAGATCCGCCCAGGCCGGAGTTCGGTGAGCAGCGCGGCGGTGTCCACCACCGGACCGCGGGCCGCGTTGACCAGCAGCGCGCCGTCGGGCATGGCGGCCAAAAACGCGCCGTCGACCAGTTGGCGGGTGGCCTCGGTGAGCGGCACCAGCAGCACCACCACGTCGGTCTCGGGCAGCAGCGCGGGCAGCTCGTCGACGCCGTGCACGTCGTGTTCCGGCCGGGCGGTCCGAGCCACCCGGGTGATCGACACCCCGAACGGCGCCATCCGCTCCTCGACCGCGCGCCCGATCGACCCGGCCCCCAGGATCAGCACCCGCGCCCCGGTCAGCTCGGCCGCCCGGGCCACCCCGTTGCCATCCCACTGCTCGCGGTGCTGCGCGCGGGCGTAGCCGGGAAAGCCGCGCAGCGCGCCGATGGTCGCCCCCAGGACCCACTCGGCCACCGGGGCGTCGTGCACGCCGCGGGCGTCGCAGAGCTGGACGCCGTCCGGCACCCGGCCGGACCACGCGTCGGCCCCGGCCGACAGCAGCTGGATCACCTTCAGGCCGGCCAGCTCGGTCAGCAGTTCCGCGGTGCCGGGCACCCACGACGGGACCCAGAACTGCACCGCAGCCGGGTCGGAGGGCGGGTCGGCGATGTCGTCGCAGACTTCGACGTCGACTCCGGCCGGAAGTTCGCCGAGCAGTTCCCGGCCGGCCGCGTGCGAGATCCACACCTTCACCGTTGCCACGCTAGCCCGCCCGTGGCTCCCAGCCCGCACCGCTACCCTGGTGTGCGTGAGAGGTGGAGCACTCCGGCGGATCCGCGCGGCCGCGTTCGCGGTGAGCGCGGTGCTGGCCCTGAGCGCGTGCGCGTTCGGGCCGCCCGACCCCGACCAGGCCGGCGAGCCGCCGAACCTGCCTCCGCCGTCCGCGCCCTCGGCCGGGCCGGGCAGCGACGACGGCGACCCGGAGATCGCGGCCACCGTGCTGGCCAAAGGGCTGTCGGTCCCGTCCGGGATCGCGTTCCTGCCGGACGGGACGGCGCTGGTCACCGAACGGGACACCGCGCTCATCCTCGAGGTCGGCCCGCAGACCGACAAGGACGGGCTGAAAGTCACCCAGACCCAGAAGCTGGCCGAGGTCGACTCCTCCGACGGCGGCGGCGATGGGGGCGACGGCGGTCTGCTGGGCATCGCGGTCTCGCCCACGTACAAGACCGACAAGACGCTGTACGTCTACTACTCCACCGCGACCGACAACCGGGTCGCAAAGCTGCGCCTGGGGGGCAAGGTGCAGCCGATCCTGACCGGCATCCCGCGGTCGGCCGGCGACAACGGCGGCGCGCTGGCCTTCGGCCCCGACGGTGATCTCTACGTCGGCACCGGCGACGGCACCCCCGACGGCTCCCAGGCGGCCAGCGCCAAGAGCCTGGGCGGCAAGATCCTGCGGATGACGGCGGACGGCAAGCCGGCGTCCGGCAACCCGTCGAAGACGTCCCTGATCTGGTCGTCCGGCCACCGCAACGTGCAGGGCTTCGCCTGGGATTCGAGCAAGCGGATGTACGCCAGCGACTCCGACCAGAAGGTCAACGGCGAGCTCAACCTGATCGGGAAGGGCCAGAACTACGGCTGGCCGGCCGCGGACGGCCCCGGCCGCGACGCCAAGCTGACCAACCCGCTGGCGAGCTGGCCGATCGCCGACTCGTCGTGCGCGGGCGTGGCCGTACTGGAACGCATGGTCGCCACCGCGTGCCTGCTCGGCAAGCGCATCTGGCTGGTCAACACCACCGGCAACGGGACCCAGCTGGGCCAGCCGCAGGCGGTGGCGGTCGGCGAGTACGGCCGGTTGCGGGCGCTGGTCGCCGCCCCCGACGGCTCCCTGTGGGTCAGCACCTCGAACAAGGAGGAAGGCGGCGAGCCGGGCCCGGACGACGACCGGCTGATCCGTCTCGTGTTCTCGGACGGCGGAGCGGGCCGGAGCTGAACGCGTCCATGATCTCCCGGTTCGCCGATCGCGTGCGGCGCAGCCCGTGGACCGGCCGTGTCCACATCGGCGCCGCCGTGGCGCTGGTCAGCCTGGGCGGCGTCCTGCTCGGCGTGATGCTGTTCGCCCAGACGGCCATCAACGTCGGGCCGTTCCACGCCGAGATGTCGGTCCGCCCGTCGTTCACCGGCGGCACCGAGGTGACCATCCCGCCGCTCGGCTCGCTGCGCCTGGACAGCCACGACGGCCCGATCCGTCTCAAGGTGGACCTCGGATCGCTGGACCAGACCCGGACCGAGCAGCTGATCGACGATCCGGCCGCGATCGGCACGGCCGGGGAGCGCGCGGTCGACGACGTGACCGCGGGCGTCCTGCGGCTCGGGCTTCGGGCGCTGGGTGCGGCGGTGGCGTCCGCGCTGCTGCTGTCCGCGCTGGTCTTCCGCCGGGTCGACCGGGTGGCCTGGGCCGGCGTGGTCGCGCTGGTGGTGACGGGCGGCAGCCTGGGGCTGGCCGCCGGCACGCTGCGGCCGCAGTCGATCAGTGAGCCGCGGTACGAGGGCCTGCTGGTCAACGCCCCGGCCGTGGTCGGCGACGCGCGCCGGATCGCGGACAACTACGGCCGGTACGCCGACCAGCTCAGCCAGCTCGTCACCAACGTCAGCCGGATCTACACCACGGTGTCGAACCTGCCGGTGTACGAGCCGGCCGGCAACACCACCCGCATCCTGCACGTGTCCGACCTGCACCTGAACCCGTCGTCGTGGGGCCTGATCCGGACCGTGATCAAGCAGTGGGACATCGACGCCGTGGTGGACACCGGCGACATGGTTGACTGGGGCACACCGGCCGAGGAGCAGTACGTCGGCAACATCTCCACCATCGGCGTGCCCTACATCTACGTGCGCGGCAACCACGACTCGGCCGCCATCCAGGCGGCGGTCGGCCGGGAGAAGAACGCGATCGTGCTGGACGACTCGACCACCACGATCAACGGACTGACCATCGCCGGCATCGGCGACCCGCTGTTCACGCCGGACAAGACGACCGCGCCGGAGCCGGCCGACGACGTGCCGAACCCGCTGACCGAGGCCGGTGACCGGCTGGCCGATCTGATCCGGGCGTCGCCGCGCAAGGTCGACGTGGCCATGGTGCACGAACCTCCGATGGCCGGCCCGCTGGCCGGCGTGGTGCCGGTCGTCCTGGCCGGGCACCTGCACAAGCGGGAGGTCAGCGAACTGGCCGGGCCCAGCCCGTCCCCCGGGCCGTCACCGTCGCCGACGGCCACGGCGACACCGGCCGTCCCGTTCCGGACGCGGCTGATGGTCGAGGGGTCGACCGGCGGGGCCGGTCTGCGGGGCCTGGAGAACGACCAGGCGACGCCGTTGGCCCTGTCGGTGCTCTACTTCGACGAGAATCAGCAGTTGAAGGCGTACGACGACATCTCGCTCGGCGGGACCGGCCAGTCCAACGTGACGGTGCAGCGCAAGGTCATCGGCCAGGACGACCCGGACACCGACGGCACGCCCCAGCCGGACCCGTCCCCGAGCCCGTCCTGACCGCCGGCGCTTACCAGGACTCGGCGGCCAGTTCGACGGCGCCGGCCGGCTTCGTGTCCGCGCCGATGCCGGCGGCGACCGTCCGTCTTGTCGGAAGGATTCATGAAGACGACTTCGCCAGACTGGCCGGCATGAACTCGCCAGTACGGGCGGTGCCGAACCACCTGAACCGGACCTTCACCGAGCGCGGCGCCCATAACCGGGGAAAGACGTGGCCAGGCGAGCGCTCCGCTTAGACCGGTGCGGCGAGCCAGGCGCGCACCTCACCAGCCTCCTCCGCGTCCAGTTCCTCGAACGCGGCCAGCGCCTGCCGGGCCAGGTCGTCCCCGGCGCCCAGGCGGGCCAGGCCGAACCGGGCCAGCCCTTCGTGGTAGCGGTCGCCGGCGTCCTCGCTGATGCGCAACGCCTCGCGGAACGTCTCCTCGGCCTCCGCCGGCCGTCCCAGACCATGCCGGGCCCGTCCGATGTTGATCAGCAGATTGGCTTCGAGGAGCCGGCTGCGGGAACGCCGGGCGTACTCCAGGCCGGGCAGGCCGTCGGCGATCGCCTGCGCCCACCGCCCGGTTTCGGCGTTGAGCTCGCAGAGCACGTCGCGGGTGGCCGCCACGTAGTAGTCGTTACCCTCCCGGAGGGCCAGCTCCAGCGCCTCCTGGGCCGGGCCGCGGGCGGCGTCGTACTTCTTCGCCTCGCGCAGCGTCGAGGCCAGGTTCCCGAGCAGGCTGATCCGATGCGGCCAGTGGTCCGGGTGATCCAGCAGCTCCAGCCCGCGCTCCAGTTCCCGTACGGCCGTGTCGTTCCGGCCCAGCCGGGAGTGGGCGACGCTGGTGTGGCTGAACAGGATCGCCCGGGCCACCTGGTTTCCTTCGGTCTCCGCCGCGCACATCGCCACCCGTAACAGCTCCAGCCATTCCAGTGCCTGGCCGGCGGCATAGCAGTAGTCGAACAGCAGCATCGTCAGATGCCAGGCGGCCCCGTACTGCCCTTGGCGGCCGGCCCGGCGAACCAAGGCGACGAGGTTCTGCCACTGCTGGCCGCACCATCGCAGCGACTCTCGCTGATCGTGCAGGACGACCGGCGGAACGTCGGTCTGTGGCGGCTCGGTCGGCGCGCCCCGGCCGACCGGCCGGTCGCCGACCATGGACAGCGAGACGCGGTACCACGACAGGACGCGGGCCAGGGCGTCGCCCCGGTCGTCGGCTGCCAGCTCGCCGGAGAGTTCCGCCGCGTACGCCCGGACGAGGTCGTGCATGGTGTACGCGTCGCCGTCCCGCTCGACCAGGCAGAGGGTACGCAGCTTGTCCAGCCGCGCCGCCGCTTCGCTCTCGCTCACCCCGAACAGCGCGGCCGCCGTGCGCCGGGTCACAAACGGCCCGGGGAAGACGCCGAGCAGCCGGAACGCCCGGGCCGCATCCTCGCCCAGCGCCGCGAACGACCAGGACAGCACGCCGCGGACGGAGCAGAGCTCGTCGTCGGGCAGTTGCAGCGCGTCCAGCCGGTGCTGGACGTCCTCGAGTTGGGCGACGAGGTCACCGATGCCGGCACCCGCGGTCGACACCACCTGCTCGGCCGCGATCTGCAGGGCGAACGGGGACCGGTCGCAGAGCACGGCCATCCGGCCCGCGGCCGCCTGCTCGGCGCGTACCCGGTCCTGACCGATCACCGTGGTGAGCAAGCGCACCGATTCGGCGACGCTCAGCGCGCCGAGCGTGACGCGACGGGCGCCGTGCCGGACGGCCAGCCCGGACAGCCGGTTGCGGCTGGTCACGATGACCAGGCAGGTGCCGCCGCCGGGCAGCAGATCCTCGATCTGGGCGGTGGAGGCGGCGTTGTCGAGGATCAGGAGTATCCGCCGGACGGCGACCAGGCTGCGCCACAGCGCAGCCCGTTCCGCACGGCCGCTCGGCATGTGCGGGGCGTCCACCGAGGTCAGCAGCTGATGCAGCGCGACCTCGGGGGTCAGCGCCGAGTGCGAGGGGTCGAAGCCGCGCAGGTTGAGGTAGACCTGTCCGTCGGGATACGAGTCGCGCAGCCGGTGCCCCGCCCGTACGGCCAAGGTGGTTTTGCCGATTCCGCCGACGCCCACGATCATCACGATCCGCGGCCGTGGATCGGCCTCCACCAGAGCCAACATCTCTTCCGTACGCCCGACGAAGGCGTCGTTGTCGTGTGGCAGCTGAGCCGGCTTCACCCTTTCCACGACCGGCGCCTTGTCGTCCGCGAGGATGGCGGCGTAGACCGCCTGGGTGGCCTCGGCCGGGCTGATGCCCAGGTCGGCGGCGAGTCCGCGGCGCAGGTCGGCGTACTGGGCCAGGGCGTCGGCGGTCCGGCCGGTACGGTGCAGCGCGCTCATCAGCACCCCGCGGAGCCGCTCGTCGAACGGGTGGGCCGGCACCTCGGCCAGCAGCCGGCCGATCACGTCCGGGAGCGTTTCCGGACGGGCGTGTTCGGCCAGCCCGATCAGCAGTTGCAGCCGCAAGCCGTCCAGCCGGTCCCGGGCCTGCTCGACGAACGGCCCCGGAACCCCGGTGAAGATCGTGCCGGACGTCCACAAGGCCAGCGCCTCTTCGTACCTCCCGGCCGCGGCCAGATCCTCGGCCCGGGTGACGTCGAACATGTCCCGCGGGAGCCGCAGTGAATAACCGGCGCGGCTGCTGACCAGGCGGTCCGGCACCGGCCCGAGGGCGCGGCGCAGGCCGGAGAGGTAGGTGTGCAGGTTGCCCGCCGCGGTGGCCGGCGCCGACGCGCCCCAGACCCGGTCGATCAACTGTTCCGCGGGCACGGTGGCCCCGGCGCACAGGGCCAGCACGGCCAGCACGGCGCGTTGCTTGGGCGGTCCCAGGTCGATCTCGATGTCGTCGACGAAGGCGGTGAGCGGTCCGAGGCCGTTGATCGTCAACCGACCGTCGCCCGTACTCTCTGTCACCAAGACACTCCTTGCGGCTGATCCCCGTCGATGTACCGGCTACGTTATCGACCAGTTGCCACTCCCCCCTGGGTTCGGTCCGCGGCGTGCTCCAACGCCGGCGCGACGTGACCCCGCAACCCGGTCGCGTCCTTGGATCAGATCGACTTGGGCTGGAGACCAGCCGCTTTACGCAGCAGTACGGAACGTTCGCGCTGGTTGGTACACAGCCGACCGGCCAGTTCGAGCTCGGCGCGGGCCTCCGGAAGCCGTCCGAGGCGGGTCAGCAGCTCCGCGCGGACGGTCGGGACCAGGTGGGAACCGGGGAGCCGGTCCCGGGCGATCAGCTCGTCGACGATGGCCAGGGCCGGAACCGGACCCGTCGCCATGGCCACGGCCACGGCCCGGTTGAGCTCGACCACCGGTGACGGCGCCACCCGGCCGAGGGCCTCGTACAGCACCACGATCCGGTCCCAGTCGGTCGTCTCCACCGAGGTGGCCGACGCGTGCGCGGCGGCGATCGCCGCCTGCAAACCATAGGGACCCAGGCCCCGGACGGACGCCTTCGCCAGCGCGGCCCGGCCCCGCTGGATCGCCGACACGTCCCACCGCCGCCGCTCCTGATCCGCCAGCAGCACCGGTGACCCGTCCGGGGCGGTCCGGGCCGGGAACCGCGCCGCCGTCAACTCACACAACGCCAGCAGGCCGTGGACCTCCGGCTCGTCCGGCAGCAGCGCCGCCAGCGTGCGGGCCAGCCGGATCGCCTCGTACGCCAGATCGGTCCGCACGAGCCGGTCACCGGAGGTGGCGGTGGACCCCTCGGTGAAGATCACGTACAGCACGCTGAGGACACCACCGAGCCGGTCCCGCCGCTCCCCCGCCGGCGGCACCTCGAACGGCACCCCGGTCGCCGCGATCGTCTTCTTCCCGCGGGTGATCCGGGCCTGCACCGTCGGCACCGCCACCAGGAACGCCCGGGCGATCTCCTCGGTGGACAAGCCGCCGACCACCCGCAGGGTCAACGCCACCCGCGCCTCCGGCGACAGCAGCGGGTGGCAGGCGATGAACATCAACGCCAGGACATCGTCGTCGATCCGGTCCGGATCGACCTCGGCGTCCGAGGCGCCGGTCGGGCCGGCCGCCAGCAGCGTGTACCGGTCCTTCAGGGCGGCCCGGCGGCGGATCTCGTCGATCGCCCGCCGCCGGGCCGTGGTCATCAACCAGGCCCCCGGATTCGCCGGCGCCGCCACCGGCCAGGACACCAGAGCCTCGGCCACCGCCTCCTGGGCCACGTCCTCGGCCAGCCCGAAATCACCGGTGAACCGGGTCAGCGCGGCCACGATCCGTGCCGACTCGATCCGCCAGACCGCCTCGACGTCGACCGTGTCCATCGGATCTGGCCGCTACTCGGCCACGCCGAACGGCGCACGGCCCCGCTCATCGACCACGGGAACCTCGTCGTCGCCGGGCACCCGCCGGATCTCGATCTTCGCGCCACGGGCGGCCGGGACCCGCTTGGCCCACTCCACCGCTTCCGCCTTCGATGCCACGTCGAGCAGGAAGAAGCCGCCGAACAGTTCCTTGGTCTCGCCGTACGGCCCGTCGGTGACCACCGGCGTCTCGCCGCTGAAGTCGACGACCACACCCAGGGCCGGATCGTCCAGCCCTTCGGCCGCGACGTACACCCCGGCCTTGACCGTGTCCTCGATGAACTGCCGGGTCGACGCCATCATCTCGTCGATGCCGGCCATCATGGCCGCGTTCGACTCGTCCGTGCCCCGCATGATCAACAGGTACTTCGACATCGCGTTCTCCTCGTCCGGCGGGGCCGCCTCCCGGCCCTCACACCCGCACGTCGAACGAGCGGCCCGCGGATCGACACGACCCGGCCGGAATTACGAAAGGCGCGCCAGGATGAGGTCGCGGACGGTCTTGGCGTCGGCCTGGCCGCGAGTGGTCTTCATGACCGCGCCGACCAACGCGCCGGCCGCCGCGACCTTGCCGTCACGGATCTTGGCGGCGATGTCGGGATTGGCGGCGATCGCCTCGTCGACGGCGGCGGTCAGCGCGCCCGTGTCGGAGACCACGCCGAGGCCGCGGGCGGCCATCACGTCGGACGGGTCACCCTCGCCGGCCACCACGCCCTCGAGCACGGTACGGGCCAGCTTGTCGTTCAGCTTGCCCTCGTCGACCAGGCGCTGCAGCTGCGCCACCTGAGCCGGCGTCGCACCCACCGACGCCAGCTCGACGCCGGTCTCGTTGGCGCGGCGGGACAGCTCACCCAGCCACCACTTGCGGGCGTGGGCGGCGGTCGTACCGGCGGCGATCGTCTCCTCGATCAGCTCGATCGCGCCCGCGTTGGCGGCGGACTGCATGTCGAGCTCGCTCATCCCCCACTCCTCGCGGAGCCGGGCCCGCTTGGTGCTGGGCCGCTCGGGCAGCGACGCCCGCAGCTCCTCGACCCAGGCCGGGTCGGGGGCGATCGGCACCAGGTCGGGCTCGGGGAAGTAGCGGTAGTCGGTCGCCTCCTCCTTCGACCGGCCCGGCCGGCTCTCGCCGGTGGTCTCCTGGAAGTGCCGGGTCTCCTGCTTCACGCGGCCGCCGGCCTCGAGCACGCCGGCCTGGCGGATGATCTCGGAGCGGACCGCGCGCTCGACCGAGCGCAGCGAGTTGACGTTCTTCGTCTCGCTGCGCGTGCCCCACGGGTCGCCGGCGAGGTTCAGCGACGTGTTGACGTCGCAGCGCAGCGAGCCCTGCTCCATCCGGACGTCGGAGACGCCCAGCGAGCGGACGATGTCGCGCAGCTCGGTGACGTAGGCGCGGGCCACCTCGGGCGCCTTGGCCCCGGTCCCGGGCACCGGCTTGGTCACGATCTCGACCAGCGGGATGCCGGCCCGGTTGTAGTCCACCAGCGACTCGGTCGCGCCGTGGATGCGGCCGGTGGCCCCGCCCACGTGCAGCGACTTGCCGGTGTCCTCCTCCAGGTGCACCCGCTCGATGCCGATGCGGTACGTCTCGCCGTCCAGCTGCACGTCGACGTACCCGTCGGTGCACAGCGGCTCGTCGTACTGGCTGGTCTGGAAGTTCTTCGGCATGTCGGGGTAGAAGTAGTTCTTCCGGGCCATCCGGCACCAGGCGGCGATGTCGCAGTTGAGGGCCAGGCCGATGCGGATGGTGGCCTCGATGCCGGCCCGGTTGGCGACCGGCAGCGAGCCGGGCAGACCGAGGCAGACCGGGCAGACCTGGGTGTTCGGCTCGGCGCCGAAGTCGGTGCGGCAGCCGCAGAACATCTTGGTCCGTGTGCCCAGCTCGACGTGCGTCTCGAGCCCGATGACCGGCTCGAAGCGGGACACGGCTTCGTCGTAGGAAGGCAGCACGGGTGTGGTCATGAGGTACAGATTAGTTTGTCCACCGGCCGTACCCACGGACGGGCCCACGTCGGCTACCTTCGCGGCCATGCGGCGTTTCGCTCTGGCTCTGGTGGCGGTCCTGCTGGTGGCCGGCTGTCACGAGTCGCCGCACGCGGCTGCTTCGGCGCCGCCGCGGGCTTCTTCGGCGCCCCCCTCCTCGGCGCCGCCGCTGCCCGCCGGCTATTCGGCCTGGTCCGCCGGCCGCTCCGTGCCGGTGGCCGACCCGCTCTACCCCCGGCACGGCAATCCCGGGCTCGACGTGCTGCACTACGGGCTCGTGCTGTCCTGGGTGCCGTCGTCGAAGACGCTGACCGGCACGGCGACGCTCCAGATCCGGCCGACCGCCGACGCGCCGCGGATCGAGCTCGACTTCAAGCCGTACGCGCTGGACAAGGTCACCGTGGACGGCGCCGCGGTCAGCAATGCGGCGGTGACCGCGGAGAAGCTGGACGTGCCGGTGGCGGTGACGCGCAACCAGCCGGTGACCTTGGTGGTGGCCTACCACGGCACGCCGGAGACCACGCCGATGCCGTCACACCGCGGGGACGTCGAGCCGCTCGGCCTCACCGTCACGTCCGGCGGCGGTCTGTGGACGATGCAGGAGCCGTACGGCGCGTACACCTGGTATCCGGCGAACGACCAGCCCTCGGACAAGGCGCTGTACGACGTGGCCGTGACCGTGCCGGCCGGCTGGTCGGCGATCGCCGCGGGCACCCCCGCCGGCGTTTCCGGACGGACGTTCTCGTACCACAGCGCCGACCCGATGGCGACGTACCTGCAGACGCTCGCCGTCGGCAAGTACGCCAAGGTCACCGCGACCGGGCCGCACGGGTTGCCGCTGACCTACTGGTACCGGCCGGGCGTGGACGAGGCCAAGCTGGCGTCGCTGGAGAAGTCGCCGCAGTTCCTGTCGTTCCTGGAGAGCCGTTTCGGGCCGTACCCGTTCCCCAGCGCCGGCATCGTTCTGGTCGACTCGGCGTCCGGCATGGAGACCCAGCAGATGATCACCATGGGCGGCCGGATCAAGACGTTCGACGCCGCGTCGTTCGAGGCCGATCTGCTGCACGAGTACGCGCATCAGTGGTTCGGCGACGCGGTGACCCCGAGCGACTGGGACGACCTGTGGCTCAACGAGGGCTGGGCGATGTACGCGCAGTTGCGGTGGCAGCAGCAGACCCAGAAGCTCGGTGACGCCGCCCTGGAGAAGTACCTCCGGGACGCGGACGCGCAACTGCGGACGAAACTCGGTCCGCCCGCGCACCCGCGGGCGGACAGCTTCGCCGAGAGCAACGTCTACCTGTGCCCGGCGGCCATGCTCAGGCAGCTCAACGATGCTCTCGGCGACGCGAAGTTCTTCGCGCTGGCCAGCGCCTGGGTGCAGACCCAACGCGACTCCCAGCAGGACCGGGCGTCGTTCACCGCGTTCGTGAACCGGCAGACCGGCCGCGACTTCACCAAGCTGATCAACAGTTGGCTGGACTCGCCTACAACTCCGGGGGCGTGAGAGTGCCGACCGCCGACTCCAGCGCGGCCGCCACCCGGTACATCCGGTCGTCGCCCAGCGTCGGGGCCATCACCTGGAACCCGACCGGCAACCCCTCGGACAGTCCGCACGGCACCGAGATGGCCGGACCGCCGTACAGGTTGGTCGGGATGGTGAACAGGTCGGCCAGATACATCTGGTACGGGTCGGAGGTGCGCGACCCGAACGGGAACGCCACGAACGGCGTGGTCGGCGAAACCAGCACGTCGACCTGCTCGAACGCCGACTGGAAGTCGCGGGTGATCAGCGTCCGCACCTTCTGCGCCTGGCCGTAGTAGGCGTCGTAGTAGCCGCTCGACAGGGCGTATGTGCCGAGGATGATCCGGCGCTTGACCTCCGGTCCGAAACCGGCGTCACGGGTCAGCGACATGACCTCCTCGAGCGAGCGGTTGCCGTCGTCGCCGACCCGCAGGCCGTACCGGACACCGTCGAAGCGGGCCAGGTTGGACGAGCACTCACTCGGCGCGATCAGGTAGTACGCCGGCAGCGCGTACTGGAAGTGCGGGCACGACACCTCGACGACCTCGGCGCCCAGTTTGACCAGCGCCTCCAGCGACTCGCGGAACGCGGCCAGCACGCCCGGCTCGGAGCCGTCCCCGGCGAATTCCTTCACCAGGCCGAGCTTGACGCCGGTGAGGTCACCGCTCGCACCCTGCCGCGCCGCGCCGACCACATCGGGCACCGGCGACGGGATGGAGGTGGAGTCGCACTCGTCGTACCCGGCGATCACCGAATGCAGCAGGGCGGCGTCCTCCACCGTTGCGGGCGCACGGTCCCGGCGTGTCCAGCGAGCACGAGAAGGCGATCAGGCCGTACCGGCGAGGTGCCGCCGTAGGTCGGCTTGGCCCCGACCGTGCCGGTCACCGCGCCCGGCTGCCGGATCGAGCCGCCGGTGTCGGTGCCGATCGCCAGCGGCGCCTCGTACGCGGCCAGCGACGCCGCGCTGCCGCCGCCCGAGCCGCCCGGGATCCGGCCCGAGGTCCCACGGGTTGTTCGTCGGCCCGTAGGCGGAGTACTCGGTCGACGAGCCCATCGCGAACTCGTCCATGTTGGTCTTGCCGAGCATCAGCATCCCGGCCGCGCGCAGCCGCTGGACGATCGTCGCGTCGTACGGCGGCCGCCAGCCCTCGAGGATCTTCGAGGCGGCGGTGGTCGGCACGCCCTTGGTCGCGATCACGTCCTTGACCGCGATCGGCACCCCGGCCAACGGCCCGGTGACCGCACCCCGGTCGACCTGCTCGGCCGCGGCCAGCGCACCCTCGCGGTCGACGTGCAGGAACGCGTGGACCCGCTCGTCGACGGCCCCGATCCGGTCCAGGTGGGCGGTGGCGACCTCGACCGCGGAGACGTCTTTCGTGGCGATCAGATCGCGCGATCTGGGCCGCGGTCATCCGGGTGACGTCGCTCATCGCGGTCACTCCTCCTCGTCCAGGATGCGGGGTACCCGGAACCGGCCCTCGTAGGCGTCGGGCGCCCCGGAGAGCGCCTCCTCCTGCGTGAGGCACGGCCGCGGCACGTCGTCGCGGTACACGTTCGTCAGCGGCACCGAGTGCGAGGTCGGCGGGATGTCGTCGGCCGCGACCTCACCGATCCGCGCGACCGACTGCAGGATGACGTCGAGCTGCCCGGCGAACCTGTCCAGTTCCTCCTCGGTCACGGCGAGCCGCGACAGGCGCGCGAGATGCGCGACCTCTTCGCGGGAGATGGCGGCCATCATGCCCCTGTTCATCGGGTCCGTCCGGTGCGGCTGACCGGTCGAGTCTATTTCGCCGCGATCCCCGTGGTCGTCGCTGGGTGCTCGCTTCGGCTCGGCCGTACCGTCGCCGGACGCCCGTCACCGATCGCCGAGCCGGCTCCCGAGGTCGCGGGCCACGAGCTCGGACCGGAACGGCTGGCTAAGTGACGACCAGCGAGGTGGACCCGGGACGCAGCGGACGGTAGCGGGCCAGCCATGCGGCCAGGTCGGCGGCGGGCATCGGCCGGGCGTGGAACCAGCCCTGCGCGGCGTGGCAGCCGGCCGCCGAGAGCAGTCGCCAGGTGCGCTCGTCCTCGACGCCCTCGGCGACCACGCGCAGTCCGAGCGCGTCGGCCAGGTCGATCACCGACCGGACGATCGCGGCGTCGCCGCGGTCGGTGGCCATCCCGAGCACGAACGACCGGTCGATCTTCACCTCGGCCAGCGGCAGCCGGCGCAGGTGCTGCAGCGACGAGTAGCCGGTGCCGAAGTCGTCCAGCGAGATCGCGACGCCCATCCGGTCCAGCCGGGCGATCGTGCTCAGCACCCGGTGCGGGTCCGCCATCAGGGCGCTCTCGGTGATCTCGAGCTGCAGCAGCTCGGGCGGCAGCCCGTACGCCCGGAGCAGCTCGGTCGATCCGATCGGCGATGTCACCGGCGTGCAGGTCCCGGACGCTGACGTTGACGGCGGCGCGCACCGGCCGCCCGGCGTCGCGCCACTGCGCCAGCTGCGCGACCACCTCGGCCACCACCCGCCCGGTGAGCAGCCGCATCACCGGCGTCTGCTCGGCCACCCGGATCAGCTCCTCCGGCGCGACCATCCCGCGGTCCGGGTGCCGCCAGCGCAGCAGCGCCTCCACCCCGACGATCTCACCGGTGGCGATGGCGATCTGCGGCTGGTAGTAGATCGTCATGCCGTCCTGTCCGGGCCCGGATCGCAGCGCGGCGTGCAGATCGGCCAGCAGCGACAGCCGGTCGGGCGAGTGGTGCGCGGCGTCCGGCCCGTACACCGCGATCTGGTCCCCGCGATGCTTGGCGTCGTACATCGCCGTCTCGGCCTGCCGCAGCAGCGCGTCGGCGTCCGACCCGCGCTCGGCCTGCAGCGCGATGCCGATCGACGCGCTCACGTCGATCGGCAGGCCGTCGAGCAGGAACGGCCGGTTCAGCGCCTCGGCCAGGTGCGCGGCGACCCGCCGGGCGGCCGCCGGTCCGTCCACCCGCGTGGCCAGCACCGCGAACTCGTCACCCCCCAGCCGTACGACCAGGTCGTGCGCCCGGCACGGCAGCCGTCAGCCGATGCGCCACCTCGATCAGAATCCGATCGCCGTACGGATGACCCAGCGCATCGTTGACGTTCCGGAACCGGTCCAGGTCGAGCAGCAGCAACGCCACCGTGCGCCCCTGGGCCTCGGTCAGCGCGACCCTGCAGCGCGCGCCGGTTGGGCAGCCCGGTGAGACGCGTCCACCCGGGACGCGCGCTCGTGCTCACCGGCCGACCGGACCATCCGGTGCACGGCGCGCAGGGCGAGCAGCACGAGCGGGACGAGCGCCAGTCCGGCCCGGGCGGCGGCCAGCACCACCGGCCCGAGCAGCAGCAGTGCCCCGGTGGCGAGCAGTTCCGCCCCCCAGCGCGGCGCCCGCTTCGGCGCGCTGCGCTCGAAGATCGGCGCGGCCACGGCGTACCGCGCGGCCATCCACCCGGCGGCGGCCAGCACGGTCAGCAGCGCGTCGGCCCACCCCGCCATCTTGTCCAGGCGCAGGCCGGCCAGGTGCCCGACCAGCGCCGCTCCGCCCAGCGCGACCACATGCTGCACGGCCAGGTGCAGTGTCCGCCGGGCCGGTTCCCGCGTCCGCACCCCGGCCACGGTGACCGAGACCAGCTGCGCGACCAGCGCCGGCCCTGCCCCCCAGGCCAGCGCGATGGCGAAGGTGAAGCAGATCGACGGCAGGATCACCGAGCTGGCCCGCCGCCCGGCCACGACGTACGGCCGGGCGTCCACGGCCACGGCCAGCAGAGCCATCAGCCAGTACGCAGCCGGCAGCGCGGCAAACACATCCCGTTGTGCGAGCCACACCCCAAGGTCGACGACCACGGTCACCGTCACCGGCACCACCAGGAACCGCCAGCGATCCGCCGTCCGCACGCGGGCCGCCGATCCACCGCGGGGCCGTCCGCGCCCCGCTCTCCGCCGGACGCTCGGCCCCGTCGTCGCTCGGTCGTCCTCACGCTCGGTCATGTCGCACTCGGACAGATCAGGCCCCGGCGGCCGGCGATTTCGCTCGTTCCGCGGCCGTGACCACCAACGCTCCAGCATGGAGCTGCGCGAACGTGCGGCATCCATGCGACCTCCATGACGGCATCCGGACCGATCCCTCACACGATAAGTCCGCCCTCACATATCTACGCGAAACAGACTCGCCGTTATCAAATCGGCATAATCCCGTCACAATCGGGCCACGCGATCTCACCCGTCCGCACGACGCCCGCAGCGAGCGCACCCGCCCAGCGGCCCTGCCCGCACCACCGCCACGCACGATCGACGAGCAGCGACCTATTCAGAGACCGGCGCGACCTATTCAGAGACCGGCGCGACCTGTTCGGGGACCGGCGCGACCTGTTCGGGGACCGGCGCGACCTCGGCGACCGCACGCGCGGCATCAGGCCCGTCGGCCAACAGGACGTCGAAGCCCGGCTCGTCCAGCACCGGGACTTTGAGCGACAACGCCTTGTCGTACTTGCTGCCCGGATTGTCGCCGACCACGACGAAGGCGGTCTTCTTCGACACCGAACCGCTCACCTTGCCGCCGCGGGACGTCACCGCCTCCGTCGCCTGGTCCCGGGAGTACGTGGCCAGCGTGCCGGTCACCACCACCGTCAGGCCCTCCAGCGGGCGCGGGCCGGCGTCGGCGCGCTCGTCCTCCATGCGGACGCCGGCCGCATCGCCACTTGGCGACGATGTCGCGGTGCCAGTCGACGGCGAACCACTCGGTCAGGCTCTCCGCGATGGTCGGGCCGACGCCCTCGACGGCCGACAGCGCCTCCAGGTCGCCCGCGGCCACCGCGCCCTCGATCGCGGACATCGAGCCGAACTCGCGGGCCAGCGCCTGCGCCGCCGTCGGCCCGACGTGCCGGATGGACAGGGCGACCAGCACCCGCCACAACGGGCGGGCCTTCGCCTCGGTCAGATTCTCCAGCAGCTTGACCGCGTTGCTGCCCAGGCTGCCGTCCTTGTTGACGAAGAACGGTGACTGCATCAGCTGGTCGGCGGTCAGCGCGAACAGGTCGCCCTCGTCGGCTGATGACGCCCGACTCGAGCAGCGCCTGACGCCGCCTTGTAGCCCAGCACCTCGATGTCGAACGCCGCCCCGCCCGGCCAGGTGGAACACGCGCTCGCGCAACTGCGCCGGGCACGATCGGGTGTTCGGGCACCGGATGTCGATGTCGCTCTCCTTGGCCGGCGCCAGCGCGGTGCCGCAGGCCGGGCAGTGCGTCGGCATGACGAACGGGTGAGCGTCCGCCGGCCGCAGGTCGATCACCGGCCCGAGCACCTCGGGGATCACGTCGCCGGCCTTGCGCAGCACCACCGTGTCGCCGATCCACACGCCCTTGCGCTCGACCTCGCGCGCGTTGTGCAGCGTGGCCAGGGCGACCGTCGAGCCGGCCACCTTCACCGGTTCCAGCACCGCGAACGGGGTGACCCGGCCGGTACGGCCGACGTTGACGTCGATGTCGAGCAGCTTGGTGGTGACCTCTTCCGGCGGGTACTTGAACGCGATCGCCCAGCGCGGCGCGCGGCTGGTCGACCCGAGCCGGCCCTGGATCGGCGACCGCGTTCGACCTTGACGACCACGCCGTCGATCTCGTGCTCGACGTCGTGGCGGTGCTCGGCGTAGTACGCGATGTACTCCCGCACGCCGGCCATGTCGTCGACCAGCTTCCACCGCGCTGCTGGTCGGCAGTCCCCAGGACGTGCAGCGCCTCGTACGCGTGGGACTGCGAAGTCGGGCGTGAAGCCCGCGGCGCGCGCCGATGCCGTGCACCACCATCCGCAGGCCCCGGGACGCGGTGATGCGCGGATCCTTCTGCCGCAGGCTGCCGGCGGCCGCGTTGCGCGGGTTGGCGAACGGCGCCTTGCCCGCCTCGACCAGCGACGCGTTGAGGTCGGCGAACGCGGACGCCGGGAAGTAGATCTCGCCGCGCACCTCGAGCAGTTCCGGCGGGTCGTCGCCGGCCAGCCGCTCGGGGATCTCGCGGATGGTGCGCACGTTGGACGTGACGTCCTCGCCCGTCCGGCCGTCACCGCGGGTGGCCCCGCGGACGAGCCTGCCCTTCTCGTACGTCAGGTTGATCGCCAGGCCGTCGACCTTGAGCTCGCAGATGAACTGCACCGGGCCGCCGGCGTCGCGCTCGGTGCGCTCGGCCCACGCCTGCAACTCGTCCAGATCGAAGACGTTGTCCAGCGACATCATCCGCTCGGCGTGGTCGACCGGCGTGAACTGGGTGGAGAAGGTGCCGCCGACATTCTGGGTCGGCGAGTCGGGGGTGCGCAGCGCCGGGAACTGCTCCTCCAGCGCTTCGAGCTCCTTCAGCAGCTTGTCGAACTCGGCATCGGAGACGGTCGGTGCGTCGAGCACGTAGTACCGGTACTGATGCCCGCGCACCTCGTCGCTGAGCTCGGCGTGCCGGCTGCTGGCCTCGGGCGTCGGCTCGGCGCCGGCCGCGGCCTCCTGCTCGGCCGTGGGCCGGGCGTCGGCGAGCTCCTCCGCCACTTCCCGGTCCGCCAACTTCCCGGTCCGCGTCCTTGGCCACCACAACCTCCGTGCTCGAGTTCTCACCAGCACGTTAGTCGCCAGGTACGACACTTTCCGGTCCGCCACGGCCTCGGTAGCGTGCAGCGATGAAGACCGTTCTCGTCGTCGTGCTGGCGGCCGTCGTGGTCGCGCTGATCGCCTTCGCGCGGCGCAACTGGCCGCGGCGCGGCGAGATCTGGTGGGCCGACGTGCCGTACGCGGACCGCACCGGCTCGAAGGTCCGACCGTGTCTGGTGCTGCGCCGCGGCCTGACCGGCATCGTGGTCCTGAAGATCACCAGCCAGGACAAGAGCCACCGCCGCGACCACCTGCCGATCCCGACGCGGGAGTGGGATCCGCGGGCCCGCCACGACAGCTATCTGAACGTCGGCGAGCCGCTGACGGTCCGGAGGCGCGCCTTCGAACGCCGCGCCGGCGTCTGCGACCCCGCCCTCCTGCGCCGGATCTGACCGATCGCGTCTGGACCGTCCCGGCCGGCTCCCCGGTCGTTGACAAGCGCCCCCACGACCGGCATCCTGCGGCCGGCCTACACCTCGGACAGGCGCTGCGCGGCCTCGCGACAGGCCTTGAGGACCGCACGCGCGTACGCCGGCGACGCCCCGGCCAGTCCGCACGCCGGCGTGACCACGACCTGGGCCGGCAGGCGTTCCGCCGGGAACGCCAGCCGGTTCCACACCTTCGCGCACCCGCGCCGCCACCTGCTTCGAGCTCGGCGGCCGCGCGGACGCCGGCGCCGAGGTGGGCGCGGCCCCGGCGAACAGCCCCAGACCGGCCTCGATCGCCTCGCCCAGCGGATCCAGATCCGTCAGCAGCGACAGGTCCAGTGACACCGCGGTGGCCCGGGCGTCCCGGATGACGGGCAGCGGCACGTCCGGGGCACAGCTGTGCACGATGACCGGCACGCCGACCGCCTCGACCACCGTACGGAGGCCGGTGGCCGCGTCCGGACCGTCGACCGGCGGGTACACGCTCAGCCCGCTCTCCGTCCGCACCCGCCCGGCGATCACCGTGGTCAGCGACGGCTCGTCCAGTTGCAGCAGCACCGACGCCCGGGGCAGTCGCTTCTGGACGTCGGCGACGTGCCGCCGCAGCCCTTCGGCCAGCGAGTCGGTGAGGTCGCGGACGGCGCCGGCGTCACGCAGCATCCGGCCGCCGATCGGCAGGTCGATGGCCGCCGCCAGCGTCCACGGGCCGGCCGCCTGCAGCTTGATCACCCCGGCGTAGCCGTCGCCCTGCTCGGTGAGCTGGTCCAGGTCGCGTTCCAGCAGGTCGGCCGTACGCCGGAGATCCTGGCCGGGCCGGGGCGCCACCTGCCAGCGGCCGGCGTAGAGCTGGACCGGCAGGTCGACGAGGAAGCCGCCGGCCCGCCCGATGAGGTCCGCGCCCGGGCCGCGGGCCGGCAGCTCGGCCAGGTGCGGCAGGTCGGGCAACTCGCCGAAGATGAGGCGCTGCGCCTCGGCGATGTCGGTGCCGGGCAGCGAGCCGACGCCACTGGCCGACCCGGACGGCCAGGGGAACGTGTCAGGCACGGGTCTCCTCGATGGTGGCCGAGCCGAGCACGATGTCGCCGTCCGGGTCGGGCCGGTACGCGACGATGGCCTGACCGGGCGCGATCCCCCGAGCCGGGTGCCGCAGCGAGGCGGTCAACACGTCCGCCTCCAGCGTCACGACGGCCGGCACCACCTCGCCGTGCGCCCGCATCTGCACCGAGCACTCGACGGGCGACGCAGGCCCGTGCCAGATCGGCCGCCCCGCCACGACAGTAGAAATGTCCAAATCGTCGCGAGACCCGACGACGACCGTATTCGTCACCGGGGTGATCGACAGCACGTAGCGCGGCTGCCCGTCCGCCGCGGGGACCCGCAGGTCGAGCCCCTTGCGCTGACCGACGGTGTAGCCGTACGCGCCGGTGTGCTGCCCCAGCACGGCGCCGGTGTGGGCGTCCACGATGTCCCCGGGCGCCGACCCGAGGCGCGCGGCCAGGAAGCCCTGGGTGTCGCCGTCGGCGATGAAGCAGATGTCGTGCGAGTCAGGCTTGTCGGCCACGGCCAGCCCGCGCGCGGCGGCCTCGGCCCGGACCTGTTCCTTGGTCGAGTCGCCGAGCGGGAAGACGGCGTGGTCGAGCTGATTCCGGGTCAGCACGGCGAGCACGTACGACTGGTCCTTGGCCCGGTCGACGCTGCGCCGCAGCAGGCCGTCGGCGCCGAGGCGGGCGTGGTGGCCGGTGACCACCGCGTCGAAGCCGAGCGCGACCGCCCGGTCCAGCACGGCCTCGAACTTGATCTTCTCGTTGCACCGCAGGCACGGATTGGGCGTACGGCCGGCGGCGTACTCGGCGACGAAGTCGTCGACCACGTTGTCGTGGAACTGCTCGGCCATGTCCCACACGTAGAACGGGATGCCGATGACGTCGGCGGCCCGCCGCGCGTCGCGGGAGTCCTCCAAGGTGCAGCAGCCGCGGGCGCCGGTCCGGTAGGTCTGGGGGTTGCGGGACAGCGCCAGGTGCACGCCGGTCACGTCGTGGCCGGCGTCGGCCGCGCGGGCGGCCGCCACGGCGGAGTCCACCCCACCCGACATCGCCGCCAGAACTCGCATGTCATCCAGCCTAACGGGGAGTTTTCCACGCGGTCGCCCGCCGGGCCCGCTCGACCGCGCCGGGCAGCGCTTCGAGCAGCGCCGCGACGTCCGCGGGGCTGGAGGTGTGGCCGAGGGTGAACCGCAGCGACGACCGGGCGGCCTCGTCGTCGGCGCCCATGGCCAGCAGCACGTGCGACGGCTGGGCCACGCCGGCCGAGCACGCCGAACCGGTCGAGCAGGCGACGCCCGGCCGCGTCCAGCAGCATCAGCAGCGCGTCGCCCTCGCAACCGGGGAACGAGAAGTGGGCGTTGCCGGGGAGACGGTCGATCGGGTCGCCGTTGAAGATCGCGTCCGGCACCGCGGCCCGTACGCCCGTGACCAGCTCGTCACGCAGCTCGGCGACCCGGGCGGCGTACTCCTGCTGGTTCTTCACCGCGGTCTCGACCGCCACCGCGAAGGCGGCCACGCCGGGGGTGTCGAGGGTGCCCGACCGGACGTCCCGTTCCTGGCCGCCGCCGTGCAGCAGCGGCATGCACGACACGTCCCGGCCGAGCAGCAGGGCGCCGACGCCGACCGGGCCGCCCAGCTTGTGCCCGGTGAGCGTGAGCGCGGCCGCTCCGGCGGCGGCGAAGTCCACCGGGATCTGGCCGACCGCCTGCACGGCGTCGGTGTGGAACGGCACCCCGGCCCGGGCGGCGAGCGCGGCCAGCTCGGCGATCGGCTGGAGGGTGCCGACCTCGTTGTTGGCCCACTGGACGCTGACCACGGCCAGCTCGTCGCCCCGGGTGGCCAGCAGGTCGGCGTAGAAGTCCAGGTCGAGGTGCCCGTCGGCGGTCACCGGCAGCCAGGTCACGGCCGCGTCCTCGTGGGCGGCGAGCCACTCGGCCGAGTCGAGCACGGCGTGGTGCTCGATGGCCGAGACGGCCACCCCGGGCCGCCCGGACGCCCAGAACAGGCCCTTGAGGGCGAGGTTGTCGCTTTCCGTCCCGCCGCTGGTGAACACGACCTCGGACGGCCGGGCGCCGAGCACCGCGGCGATCCGCTCGCGGGACTCCTCGACCAGCCGGCGGGCGTGCCGGCCGGCGGTGTGCAGGGACGACGGGTTGCCGACGCTCCGGGCGGCGGCGACGTACGCGTCGAGCGCCTCGGGGAGCATCGGCGTGGTCGCCGCGTGATCCAGGTATGCCATCAATGCCAAAGCTTAGGCCGTCATCGAACGCTGCCGGACGGGCGTGGCGGCTCTTGCGGTCGAACCGGCCACTTCTCCTCCGGAACGACGATCCGGGTTCGCCCTACTTGCGCTTGCGGATCTCCTCGTCGGCCTGGGGTACGACCTTGAACAGGTCACCGACCACGCCGAAGTCGGCCAGTTCGAAGATCGGCGCTTCCGGGTCCTTGTTGACCGCGACGATCGTCTTGCTACGTCTGCATGCCCGCCCGGTGCTGGATCGCCCCGGAGATCCCCAGCGCCACGTACAACTGCGGGGAGACGGTCTTGCCGGTCTGCCCGACCTGGAACTGGTGCGGGTAGAACCCGGAGTCGACCGCTGCCCGCGACGCGCCGACCGCCCCGCCGAGCAGGTCGGCCATCTCCTCGACCAGCGCGAAGTTGTCGGCGTTACCGACCCCGCGACCGCCGGACACGACGATCGACGCCTCGGTCAGTTCGGGCCGGGACCCCTTCTTCTCGGCCACCCGGTCGGCAACCTTCGCCAGTTTGTCGCTCTCGGCCACCGACACGGTCAGCGGCTCCACCGCCGGGGCCGGACCACCCGCCGCGACGGGCGTGATCGAGTTCGGGCGAATGGTCACGATCGGCAGACCGCGGGTGACCTTCGACGTGACGATCACCTGACCGGCGAACACCGTCTGCGTCGCCGTGCCGTCCGCGGCCACCGCGACCGCGTCGGTGAGCAGCCCGTTGTCCAGCTTCACGGCCAGCCGCCCGGCGATCTCCTTGCCCTCCTGGGTCGAGGGGAGCAGCACCGCCGCCGGCTGCACCGACTTCACCAGCTCGGCCACCACCGTCGCCTTGGGGGCGACCAGGTAGCCGTCGACGTCGTCGCCCTCCCCGGCGTAGATCTTCTCCGCGCCGTACTCGCCCAGCTTCTCGGCGTACTGCGCGGCCGCGCCGGCCGCCCCGAGCACCACCGCGGACGGCTCGCCGAGGTCCCGCGCGATCGTCAGCATCTCCAACGTGACCTTCTTGACGCCGGCCGCCGGCGAGGCCTCGACAACAACCAGAACTTCAGCCATGACGACTCCCTCTCAGACGAACTTCTCGGACGCCAGGAACTCCACCAGCGCGGTCCCGCCGGCACCCTCGTCGGCGACCTTGGTCCCACCCGACCGGGCCGGCCGCTTCGCGAACTCGACCACCTGCGAGGTGGCCCCGGCCGCGCCGACCTCGTCCGCGCCGACCCCCAGGTCGGCCAGGGCCAGGGTCTGCACCGGCTTCTTCTTCGCCGCCATGATGCCCTTGAACGACGGGTACCGGGGCTCGTTGATCGTGTCCCACACCGACACCACCGCCGGGGTCGACGCGGTGATCACCTCGTAGCCCTCATCGGTCTGCCGCTCGATGGTGAGCGTGTCGCCGGCCACGGTCAGCTTCCGCGCCCCGGTCAGCGCCGCGACACCCAGCCGCTCGGCCAGCATGTGCGGCATCACCTGCACCCGCCCGTCCGTCGACTCCGCCCCGCACAGGATCAGATCCGCGTTCAGCGTGCTCAGCGCCGCCGCCAGGACCTTGGAGGTGGCCACCGCACACGAACCGTGCAGGGCGTCGTCCTGCACGTGGACGGCCTTGTCGGGGCCCATCGACAACGCCTTGCGGATCGACTCGGTCGCCCGGTCCGGGCCCATGGTCAGCACGGTCACCTCACCGCCGTGGGCCTCCTTGACCTTCAACGCCTCCTCGATGGCGTACTCGTCCATCTCGTTGATCACGTTGCTCGCCGAGCCGCGCTCCACCGTGTTGTCGGAGGCGCTCAAGGCCCGTTCGGTACCGGAATCCGGCACCTGCTTGACCAGTACGACGATGTTCATCGCGCTCCCATTCGCATCGGTGCTGCCGCCATACCCTTCGTAGGTTACCCGTCAGTAGCTTACGCCGGGCAGCACCTCACAGTGACACACCTCACGGGGGTCGGCCGCCCGTACCATCCTCTCGATCTCCATGCCGTACGTCACCTCCGGCCGCCTTCTTGACCTCATTGGTCGATAATCGGTCGCGTGTTCGCGGGCGTACGGGCGTGGTTCGACCCGGAGAAGGTGGAGACGGTCGGTGAGCGGCCCGACTACCGGTTCTCGCTGGCCAACGAGCGCACGTTCCTGGCCTGGATCCGGACCGGGCTGGCGCTGATCGCCGGCGGCCTGGCCTGCGCCCAGTTCCTGCCGCCGCTGCCGATCCGGCATCTGCGCGAGGTGATCTCGCTGGCCCTGCTGGTGCTGGGCGCGGTCGTCGCCCTGCGCGCGGTCGACCACTGGGCCCGGATCGAGCGGGCCATGCGAACCGGCGCCGACCTGCCCGCGTCCCGGTTCCCGGCGGTGCTGGCGATCACGGTCGCGCTGGGCGCCGTCAGCCTGGTGATGGCCGTCCTGCTGCGGACGATGACGTGACCCCGGCCATCGGATGAGCCGGTGACCGACGCGATCGTGGGGGATGTCAGCGCGTCGGCCGCGCGGACCCGGCTGGCGTGGCGGCGTACCGGCCTTTCCGCCACCGCGGTCGCGTTGCTCGCCGCCCGGCCCGCCTTCCGGCCGCACGCCGGGGTCGCCACCATCCTCGGCACGGCGGCGATGGTGGCCGGGTGGGCGGTGCTGGTCGCCTTGGCGTACCGGCGCAATCGCGGCCTCAAGGTCTACCCGCCGCGACGGGGCCGCCGGTCGATCCCCCTGTACGCGACGATCACCGTCTTGTTGGCGCTCATCGGCGGACTGGTTGTCACCCTTTGATCGGTGCCGTTCGCACGGATGCGCGGCATCATTGCCTCATGGTCCGGTTGTTCGTCTTCCTGGCAGCCGTCGAGCTCGTTCTCGTCGTGCTGGCGCTGATCAGCGTGCTGTCCGTGGACCGGGTCCGCAACCTGCCGCGGTTCCTCTGGGTCCTGGTCATCTTCGTCATCCCGATTCTCGGCGCGATCACCTATTTCCTGACCGGACGCCCCATGACGGCACCGGTCGAAGGCGCCCCGCGCCGGGCTGCCCCGCCGCCCTCCTCCCCCGACGACGACGCGGACTTTCTGCGCAAGGTGGACACCGAGCAGTCCCGCCGCGACCGCGAGTTGCTGGCCCAGTGGGAGCGGGAGCTGCAGAACGGCGAAGAGGAGAAGTAACGTCCGGTCAAGCCAGGTTGGACGAGCGGGGGTACGCGTCGGCCGGGTCGGTCAGCACGTTGACCAGGTACGGCACGCCGGCCGCGAAGGCCCGCTCCAGCGCCGGATGCAGGTCGGCCGGCTTCGCCACCGTCTCCCCGGCGCCGCCCAGCGCCTTCACCACGTCGTCGTAGTGCAGTCCCGGCTGCAGGTCGGCGGCCACGTCGTACCCGTACATGGCCTGCATCGGGTGCTTCTCCAGCCCCCAGATGCCGTTGTTGCCGACCACGATCACCACCGGCAGGTTCTGCCGGACCAGTGACTCGGCGTCCATCAGGGAGAACCCGGCGGCGCCGTCCCCCATCAGCACGCAGATCTGCCGCTCGGGGTAGGTGACCCGGGCGCCCATGGCGTACCCCATGCCGGTGCCCAGGCAGCCGTACGGCCCGGGATCGAGCCAGGTGCCCGGCCGGGCCGGCTCCAGGTACCGCCCGGCGTAGGACACGAAGTCACCGCCGTCGCCGATGGTCACCGCATCCTCGGCCAGCACCTTGCGCAGTTCGCCGTACACCCGGGCCGGCTTGATCGGGTCGGTGTCGGCGGCCATCGCCTCGGCGTCCCGGGCCTGCCCGGCGTCCTCGGCCGCGCGCAGCCCGGCGACCCACTCGGCGTGGTCGGCCCGGTCGCCGGTGTGGTCGGCGAGCGCGGACAGGATCGCCGCGCAGATCGCCGGCGGGCGACACGGCCACCTCGGCGTGCGTGGCCCGCTGGCTCGGCGCGTCCACGATGTGCACGACCTGCGCCGCGCCGAACTCGCCGAAGCCGAGCCGGAAGTCCAGCGGCGTGCCGATCACCGCGACCACGTCGGCCTCGTTCAGGGCCGGGCGGCGGGCCTTGGCGAAGCCCAGCGGGTGCCCGGGCGGCAGCGTGCCGCGGCCCATGCCGTTGGTGAACACCGGGACCTGCAGCGCCTCGGCCGCGGCCCGCAGCGCGTCGATCGCGTCGCCGGCCCATACGTCGGACCCGGCGATGATCACCGGGCGCGCGGCCGACGCGAGCAGCGCCGCGGCCTGGGACACCTCGGCCGGGTCGGCGTCGAGCAGCGGGATCTCCGGCGCGGATGGAGGCGTGGCGTCGTCGGAGGAGAAGAGCACTTCCAGCGGCACGTCGAGGAAGACCGGGCCGCGGTGCGGCGTGAGCGCCGCGGTCAGCGCCCGGGCCACCTCGGCCGGGATGTCGGCGGTGCCGGCGACCGTCGCCGCGTACTTGGTCACCGGCGACACCAGCGGGATGTGGTCGATCTCCTGCAGGCTGCCGGAACCCCAGCGGAAGGCCGGCGCCCTGCCCCCCATCACCAGCACCGGCGAGGCGTTGAAGAACGCGCTGGTCAGGCCGGAGATGCCGTTGGTGACGCCGGGTCCGGCGGTGAGGACCGCCAGCCCCGGGCGGCGCTGCAGCTTGGCCACCGCCTCGGCGGCGAAGACCGCGGACTGCTCGTGCCGCACGTCGTAGATGGGGAAATCGGATTTGTGCGCGGCGTCGTAGAGCGGGAACACGTGCCCGCCGGACAGGGTGAACATCTCCGTCACGCCGTACGCGCGCAGGGCCGCCAGGGCCAGGTCGCCGCCGTGTCCTTCGATCATGTCCACTCCTGCCGTTCGGCCACTGCCGTCACCGTTACCACCTGCCCATGCGTCGGTGCTGCCCCTGCGTCGCGCCGCACGGTACCCGGTGGCGCACCAAAGGTGGATTTGGACCACATTATGTTGGTCAGAGGTACCGCTCGAAAAAGTTGCGCGTCTGGTCGAGGAGTTCGTGGAAGGAACTGGCGAGCGAGTCGCCGGTGCCGAAGCTGTAGGCCAGCACGAGCGCGGCCAGCGGCGCGGCGATGAGCAACACGATACTGACCAGCACCTGCAGGAACCGGGCGAAGCCGCGGCGTTTGCGCTTGCCGCGCTTCGGCGCCGGCGCGGGCCAGTCGATCGTGGGATCCATGACCGGCGGGCGCTGAGAGGTGGTCGACCGAGCCCGGGTCGGCGGCGGAACGGTCTGCGCCGAGCCACGTCGCGTGTTCTCGGTCGACGGGTTCGAGGCGCCGACGACCGTCTCTCCCACGTCCGGTTCCCAGGCCGGCGGCGTCGCGTTCGGCCACGGGTCGACCGCGGGCGGGATGATGTCGCTGCGATTCTGGCGAACTGTCTTCAGATCTTCGAGCGAATCGGGCATGACCACCCCGCTCAGCCCGGCGGACGCCAACGGCCCGGACCCGGCAGAGACATCCGCCCCCCCGGTCGAGTTGCGGGCGGAGACGCGTACTTCATCGTTGTTGTCCCGGCGGTCGAAGATCAGCCGGAGTTCGGCGGTCGGGCCGGGGGCGGCCGCGTCCGTGGCCAGCAGGGCGGCGTCGGCCAGGATGCTGCCCTCCGCGACCACCAGCTCGGGCTGCTCGATGACCACCGGCGCCTCGCCCAGCTCGCGGTGCAGCAAGGTCGCGACCAGCGGAATCCGGCTCGCGCCGCCGACCAGGAAGACCCCGGCCAGACGCCCGTCGGGCAGGTCGGCCCAGCGCAGCAGGCGCTTGGTCACCTGCACGGTCTGGTCCAGCACCGGACGGGCCAGTTGCTCGAGCTCGTCGCGGGTCAGGTGGATCTCGCGGTCCAGCAGCGGCAGCACGAAATCGGCCGACTGGTGGCGCGACAGCCGTTCCTTGGCGTTGCGCACGTCGTCCCACAACTGGCGCTGCGCCCGGCGTTCCTCCAGCGTGGCCGGCTCGGTCAGCCGCTTCCAGGTGGCGGCCCCGTCCTCGCCCAGCGTCCGGCCGACGTGCTCGACGACCGCCGCGTCCACGTCCAGGCCGCCGATGTCGTCCCGGCCGTCCACCGCCAGCACCTCGAAACCCTCGGCCGTACGCGCGACCACGCTGGCGTCGAAGGTGCCCGCCCCGAAGTCGTGCACCACCACGACCGACCCGATCGGCACGTCCCGGCCCAGCACCTCGGCGAAGTAGGTGGCCGCCGCCACCGGCTCGGCGACCAGGCGGGAGTTGGTGAGCCCGGCCCGGTCGGCTGCGTCCACCAGCAGCGACCGGCGGGTCGTGCCCCAGGTCGCCGGGCAGGTCAGCGTCACCTCGGTCGGCACCGGACCGGCGGCCCGCCGCCACTCCTCCGCCACCCGGGAGAGGACCGCCGCCATCAGGTCGATCACGGGAAACTCCCGCTCGCCCAGCAACACCAGGCCGTCGTCCACGTGGCGCTTGGGGTTGGGCTCGAACCGGGCCGGGTCGAGGCGCGCGCTGTGCACCGCGTCCCGGCCCGCGATCAGCTCGCCGCCGGGCTCGGCGTAGACCGCCGACGGCAGCAGCGGCGAGCCGTCGACCAGGATCGGCCGGGCTCGCCCGTTCGGCCAGCGGGCCACCGCGACCGTGTTCGAGGTGCCGAAATCGACGCCGAGCGCATACCGCTTGCCGGCACCCGGATCGATGCTCATGCCGCCGAGTGTAGGCGGTGCGATTTCACTTGGTCTTCCAGTGCGGGGAGCTGTCAGTCGCGGGCGGGTCGATCAGCACCGACGCGTCCCCGGACCGGCTCCGCGCCCGCCGCCGCGCGGCCGGAACGGGCCCTCACCGGCCGGTGAACTTCGGTGGCCGCTTCTGCAGGAACGCCGTGGTGCCCTCGGCCACGTCCGCGCTGGCGAACAACGAGGCGAACAACTGGCTCTCCCACGCCAGCCCGGAAGCCAGATCCAGGCCCAGGCCGACGTCGATCGCCTGCTTGGCCGCGCGCAGCGCCAGCGCGGGCCCATCGGAGTACGCGCGGACCAGCGCCACCGCTTCGGAGTACACATCGGCGGCCGGGACCACCCGGTCGGCCAGCCCGATCCGCAGCGCCTCGCCGGCGTCCACCATCCGGCCGGAGAAGATCAGGTCCTTGGCCCGCGCCGGACCGACCAGGCGGGCCAGGCGCTGGGTGCCGCCGGCGCCCGGGATGAGGCCGAGCTTGATCTCCGGCTGGCCGAGCTTGGCGTTGTCCGCCACCACCCGCCAGTCGCAGGCCAGCGCCAGTTCACAGCCGCCGCCGAGCGCGTACCCGGTGATCGCCGCGACCACCGGCTTGGGGATCCGGGCGACGCTGTCGAAGGCCCCCGACAATGCCCCGGCCCGGGCCGTCATCTCCGCGAACGTGGTGGTGGTGAACTCCTTGATGTCGGCCCCGGCGGCGAACACCTTCTCGCCGCCGGAGACCACCACCGCCCGGACCGCCGGATCGTCGCCGGCCTGCTGCGCAGCCGCCCGCAACTCGTCCTGAACCTGTGTATTGAGCGCGTTCATCGGTGGCCGTTCGCAGCCGGATCGTGCCGATGCCGTCGGTGGTCTCCAGCCGTACGAACTCGCCCACGCCCGCCTCCTGAATGTCGGTTCAGCTCAGCCTACGGCGGGTACCTTCTTCCCCGATGACGATGTACTACCGCGACCAGGACGTGCTGGTCACCTCGGCGGGAGTCCGGATCGGCGGGCGCTCCTGGCCGCTGGGCGAGTTCGAGCAGGTGTGGCACGCGCACGGGCGCCGGCGGCTGCGCGCGACCGCCGGCCGCGGCGTCCTCGGGCTGGCCATGCTGACCCCGGTGGTGCTGGGCGGCGTGGCCGTGGCCGTTGCGTTCAGCCTGCACGCGTCGCGAAACCTGACGCTCATCGTGGCGTTCGCGGGTGTGCTTCTGGGGCTGGCCAGTGTGCCGCTGGCCGACGTGCTGCTGGACCGCGTCGATCGTTCGTACGACCGTGGCAGCCGCAGCCGGCAGATCTGGGGCCGGATCCGCGGCCGGGACATCCTGCTGATGCAGACCGACGACGCCCAGCGGTTCGGCCGCGTCTACCGGGCCCTCGACCGCGCCCTGTCGGGTTAGCTCCCGGCGAACAGCTCGTCGATCTCGGCGCGGGTGGGCAGGGCGGGGAACGCGCCGACCTTGCGGACGCAGGCGGCGCCGGCCGCGCAGGCCCAGCGGGCGGCCTCGACCAGATCCCGGCCCTCGCCCCAGGCCACGGCGAGCGCGCCGGTGAAGGCGTCCCCGGCGGCGGTGGTGTCGACGACCTGGACCCGGAACGCCGGGATGCGGGCGTTCGTGCCGTCCCGGTCGGCGTAGACAGCGCCGTCGCCGGCCATCGTCATCACCACCCGGGGCACCACGGCCAGCAGCTTGTCCACGTCCGGCTCGTCCCCGCCGGTGATGGCGAGCCCTTCGACCTGGTTGACCACCAGCAGGTCGACGTGGTCCAGCAACTCGGCGGTCAGCGGGCGGGCCGGCGCGGCGTTCAGTACCACCCGGGTGCCGGCCGCGTGAGCCGCCCGGGCCGCCGCGGTCACCGTCGCCTCCGGGATCTCCTGCTGGCAGACCAGTACGTCGCCGTCGCCGATGGCGGCCGTCTCGGCGTCGGTGAGCGCGACGAACGAGCTGTTCGCGCCCGGGCTGACCAGAATCGAGTTCTCGCCCGCCCGATCCACCATGATCACCGCCACGCCCGAACTGCCGTAACTGGTACGGAGCCGCTGGGTGTTGACCCCGGCGGCGGTGAGGCGGGCGTTGATGGTGACGCCGAACGCGTCCGAGCCGATCGCGCCGAGGAACGTCACGTCCCCGCCGGCCCGCGCGGCGGCGATGGCCTGGTTCGCGCCCTTCCCGCCGGGGTTCATCACGAAGTCGTCGCCGAGCACGGTCTCGCCCGGCCGGGGCAGCGTGGGCGCCAGTCCGACCAGGTCCATGTTGGCGCTGCCGACCACCACCACGCGCGGCGCCATCAGGCGGCCCGGGCGGTGTACCGGCCGCCGGAACGCTGGAGCACCAGCGGCAGCCCGAACGTCTTGGACAGGTTGGCCGCGGTCAGCGTCTCGGTCGAGCAGGCCCGACGCGACCACGTTGCCCTCCCGCAGGAGCAGCGCGTGGGTGAAGCCGGGCGGGATCTCCTCGACGTGGTGGGTGACCAGCACCATGGCCGGCGCGTCGGGGTCCTCGGCCAGCTCGGTCAGCCGGCCCACCAGATCCTCGCGGCCGCCGAGGTCGAGGCCGGCGGTCGGCTCGTCGAGCAGCATCAGCTCGGGATCGGTCATCAGCGCCCGCGCGATCTGGGTCCGCTTGCGCTCGCCCTCGGACAGCGTGCCGAACTCGCGGTCGACCAGCGAGCCCATGCCCAGCTGGCCCAGCAGCTGGCGGGCCCGGCCCTCGTCCTGGGCGTCGTACTGTTCCCGCCACCGGCCGACCACCGACCAGGCGGCGGTCACGACCACGTCCAGCACCCGCTCGTCCGGCGGCACCCGCTCGGCGAACGATCCGGTGGTGATGCCGACCCGGGTGCGCAGCTCGTTCACATCGACCCGGCCCAGCCGCTCACCCAGCACCCAGGCCGTGCCCCGGGACGGGTGCATCCGGGCCGAGGCCAGGTTCAGCAGAGTGGTCTTGCCGGCGCCGTTCGGCCCGAGGACCACCCAGCGTTCGTCCAGCTCGACCTGCCAGTTCAGGCTGCGCAGCAGGAAGTTGCCGCCGCGGATCACGCTCACCCGGTCGAAGGAGATGACGGTGTCCTCATCGGGCGGGTCTACCGCGGCGGGTTCGAGCACGCGTCCATGAAATCACGCGGCCCGGTCCCGCTCACGCCGTGGTCGACCCGAAAACATCGTCCCGTACGGCGTCCAGCGCCATCCGCAGCGCGCCGTGCAGCACCGGCTCGACCGCCACCTCGGTGATGACCACTTTCGGGGACACCACGGTGATCGACGAGACCTCCCGCTCGACCCGCTCGGCCAGCGCAGCACCGCCGGCCTGGCTGACCTCGCCGGCCAGCACCACCAGGGGCGGGTCGAGCACCACGCAGGTGGCGGCCACGCCCAGCGCCAGCCGCCGGGCCAGTTCGTCCAGCACCGGCGCGCCGGCGTCCCCGGCGGCGACCGCGGCCCGGACCACGTCGGCCGCGTCAGCGCCGCCGAAGCCGTGCTGCTTCCCGATCGCCGTCACCGCGTCAGCGCCGGCGATCGCCTGGAACGGGCCCTTCGACCCACGCTCGGAGGCATTGCGGGGCACGTCGGCCCCGGGCACGGGCAGATAGCCGATCTCGCCCGCGGCTCCGGTCGCGCCCTGGTGCAGGTGCCCGTCGATGACGCTGGCCAGACCGACGCCACGGCCGATCCAGATCAACACGAAGTCGTCGACGCCGGCGGCCGCGCCGGACGCCGACTCGGCCACCGCGACCAGGTTCACGTCGTTGGCGAAGATCACCGGCGTGGACAGGTCCCGGCGCAGGTCCCCCAGCAGCCCCCGGTGCCAACGAGGCAGGTCGTAGGCGAAGGAGATCTCGCCGGTGGCCGGGTCGACCAGGCCGGGCGTGCCGAGCACGACCCGCCGGACCGAGTTCATGTCGGTGCCGGCCCGGGTGGCCGCCTGCAGCACCGCACTGTGCACCACGCCGACCGGGTCGTCGGTGTCCTTCGTCGACTGCTCCACGCGGCTGATGATCGCGCCGGTGATGTCGGCACAGGCGGCCACCACCCGATCCGGGCCGACGTCCACCCCGATCACGTGAGCACTGCCCGGAGTGACGGCGTAGAGCTGCGCGTTCGGTCCGCGACCGCCGGCCTGCTCCCCCACACGCCGCACCAGGCCGCGTTCCTCGAGCCGTTCCACCAGTTGCGACGCGGTCACCTTGCTCAGCCCGGTCATCTCGCCGAGCTGGGCCCGGGTCAGCGGGCCCCGGGCGAGCAGCAGTTCCAGCGCCGCCCGATCGTTGAGCGCGCGCAGCAACCGGGGGGTACCCGGTTGGCGGATCGCGGCCATGCTCAGTCCCCTAGTACTTAGGATTGTTTCCTATTACATTATCGGCGCCTGTAGTCAGCCGCAGCGTAACGGTCCGCACGGGTCGTGGACGGCGGCGCGTCGTTTCATCGACACCTGCCGATCATGACAGTTCGGCGGGGTCCGGAACAGAAGGGACACCATGGCGATCGACCCGGGTTTGCGGAGACTCGCTCTGCGGACGTTGCTGGCGGCCTTCCCCGGGCCCTCCGCGCCGGAATGGGCGCTGCACCTGCTGGTCGAGGGCCTGGCCGGGCACACCCTCTTCGGGTCCAACGTGGCCGGTCCCGATGAGTTGACCGGGCTCACCGGCGGACTGCGCGGAGTGCGGGCCGACGTCCTGATCGCGATCGACGAGGAGGGCGGTGACGTCACGCGCCTGGCCCACCGCACCGGCAGCCCCTACCCGGGCAACGCCGCCCTGGGCGTGGTCGATGACGCCGATCTCACCCGGACGGTGTACGCGGCCATCGGCGCCGACCTGGCCACCGCCGGCATCAACCTCGACCTGGCTCCGACCGTCGACGTCAACACCGCCGACGACAACCCGATCATCGGCACCCGGGCGTTCGGCGCCGATCCGGCGCAGGTTGCCCGGCACGCCGCCGCGGCGGTCACCGGCCTGCAGTCGGCCGGGATCGCGGCCTGCGCCAAACACTTCCCCGGCCACGGCGCCACGGTCGCCGACTCGCACCGCGAACTGCCCACCGTCTCGGCGTCCCCGGATCAGCTGCGGGCCCGGGAGCTGCCCCCGTTCGCCGCCGCCATCGACGCCGGGGTCAGCTCGATCATGACCGCGCACATCCGCGTCCCGGCGCTGACCGGCGCACAGCCCGCGACCTTCAGCTCCGCCGTCCTGGTCGACCTGCTGCGGGGCGAGTACGGCTTCGACGGCGCGGTGATCACCGACGCGCTCGAGATGGCGGGCGCGGCCGGACCGGCCGGGGGCATCGGGCCGGCCGCGGTCCGCGCGCTGGCCGCCGGGGCGGATCTGCTGTGCATCGGCGCCGACGTGGACCTCGCGCTGGTCGAGGTGGTCGCGGCCGAGATCGTGGCCGGGCTGGGGGACGGGCGGCTGCCGCGCGTACGGCTGGAGGAGGCGGCCTCGCGGGTCGCCGCGCTGGCTTCCCGGGCCGGCCGACCGGTTCCGGCGTCGGTCACCGACCAGTCGCTCGGGTACGCCGCCGCCCGCCGGGCCGTCCGGGTCGAGGGCGCGCCGGCCGACCTGAGCGACCCCCTGATCGTGCAGGTCCAGACCGGCTCCTCGATCGCCGAGGGCCGCGTGCCGTGGGGGCTGTCGCCGCACCTGAACGGCACCGAGCTGGTCCGCGTGGTCGCCGCCGACGTGACGCCGGAGGCGCTGGCCGCACAGGCCGGAAGCCGTCCCATCGTGGTGGTCGGCCGGCACCTGCACCGGACGCCGGCGACCCGCGCCCTGATCGAGGCGCTGGCCGCCGGACACACCGTCGGAGTGGTCGAGATGGGCTGGCCCTCGGCGTGGCGACCGGCTGGGGTGCGCGCCTTCGTCACCACGTACGGCGCCAGCCACGCCAACGGCCGCGCCGCGGCCGAAGTTCTTGGCCTCACCCGATGAGCGGCGCCCGGCCCCTAGCGGCGGGTCCGGACCGGTCGCCGGGCGGTTGATCGCCGCCCGTCGCCGTCCGCGAGTCCACCGGCCGGGAGACTACGGTGGCGAGTGTGACGACCGCCGCCGACCGGCCTGACGCGCCCGCCGAGGACCGCGGCCCGCGCCGCGCCCGGGGCGAGCAGACCCGGCAGCTCATCCTGGACACGGCGCTGCGGCTGTTCCGCGAGCGGGGGTACGCCGAGACGACCATGCGCGCCATCGCCAAGGAGGCCGGAGTCGCGGTCGGGAACGCGTACTACTACTTCGATTCCAAAGAGCACCTCATCCAGGGCTTCTACGATCGCAGCCAGGCGGCCGTGCGCGACGCGTCGGCGCCGATCCTGGCGTCGGAACGTGACTTCGCCGGCCGGCTGCGCGGGGTGATGCACGCCGGCATCGACGTGAACGCGCCGTATCACGCGTTCGCGGCGACGTTCTTCAAGACCGCGGCCGAGCCCACGTCGCCGCTCAGCCCGTTCTCGAGCGCGTCGTCGCCGGCCCGGGAGGCCGCGATCGGCATCTTCGTCGAGGTGGTGGACGGTTCCTCGGCCAAGCTCGACCCGGAGCTGCGGCGGGCGCTGCCGGAGCTGTTGTGGCTGGCGTGGATGGGCGTGGTGCTCTTCTGGGTGCACGACCGGTCACCGGATCAGCGGCGCACCCGCCGCCTGATCGACGGCGTGGTCCCGTTGATCGACCGGCTCGTCGGTCTGTCCCGGCTACGCGTGCTGCGGCCGGCGTTGCGTCAGGTCCTGGCGCTGATCGACAGCATTCGCCGGGATGATTGAGCACTCTCCGCTACCGGCCACATCTCACGTAAAGTCACTCTTTTCCGCTCGACCGGCCTGGCCGAACGGTCAAATCCATTACTTACCGCTTCCATTGCCGGACGGTGAGCACGTAGAGTTACCGTCGGTAGGTGGATCTGGGGATGTCGTCCGATCCGGGATTCGAGCTTCGGGACCAGCGCGAATCCCCTGGACGACAGCGAGCCGGGTGCGCCGTCGACTTCGGGAGCAGTCGGCGGGGCACCCGGTTCTGCTTATCGCCGCCCTGCGCCGATTGCCGCCCTGCGCTGATGCGCTCGATCGCGCGCGCCGGTAGAGGGGTTCGCGGCCGTCGACGGCTGCCCCGGGAAGGGTCCGCGGCCCCGGACTCGTCAGCGTGGCAACGCGCTGCGGGCCGGCCCGAACCGCCGCAGGCGCAGGCTGTTGACGACCACGAAGATCGAGCTCAAGGCCATGGCCAAGCCGGCGATCATCGGGTTGAGCAGGCCGGCTGCGGCCAGCGGCAGCGCGGCCACGTTGTAGGCGAACGCCCAGAACAGGTTGCCGCGGATGATCGCCAGCGTACGCCGTGACAACCGGATGGCGTCGACGGCGGCGGTCAGGTCGCCGCGCACCAGCGTCAGGTCGGACGCCTCGATGGCCACGTCGGTGCCGGTCCCCATGGCGAGCCCCAGGTCGGCCTGGGCCAGCGCGGCGGCGTCGTTCACCCCGTCGCCGACCATGGCCACCACCCGGCCCTCGGCCTGCAGCCGCTTGACCACATCGACCTTGCCGGCCGGCAACACCCCGGCGACCACCTCGGTCACTCCGACCGCCGCCGCCACCGGCATCGGCCACCGGCTGCGCGTCGCCGGTCACCAGGATCGGCGTCAGACCCAGCCGCCGAAGCCCGTCGACGGCGGACGCGCTGGTCGGGCGTACCCGGTCGGCCAGGCCCAGGTGACCGGCGACCGCACCGTCGACGGAAACCTCGACCCAGCTCAGAGCCGGATCCGCGTCGGCCGGCGCACCCCGGCCGACCGAGACCAGCCGGCCCTCGACCCGGCCGGAGACGCCGACCCCGGCGGAGGCGTGGAAGTCTTCGACCGGCGGCGCGCCGTCGTAGGAAGATGCGATCGCCCGGCCCAGCGGATGCTCGGACCCGGCCTCCACCGCCGCCGCCAGGCGCAGCACCGGATCGCCGCCGGCCACCGCCGCCACGGTCATGTTTCCCGAGGTCACCGTGCCGGTCTTGTCGAGCACGATGGTGTCCACCCGACGGGTCGACTCCATCGCCGCCACGCCCCGGATCAGGATGCCGAGCTGCGCGCCGCGGCCGGTGCCGACCAGCAGCGCGGTCGGCGTGGCCAAGCCCAGCGCGCACGGGCAGGCGATGATCAGCACGGCCACGGCGGCGGTGAACGCCGCGGTGGCGTCGTGGCCGGTGCCCAGCCAGACCGCGAGCGTGCCCAGCGCCAGTACGATCACCACCGGCACGAACACGCCGGAGATCCGGTCGGCCAGCCGTTGCACCGGGGCCTTGCCCTCCTGGGCGGCCTCGACCAACCGGGCCATCTGGGCCAGCTGGGTTTCGCGCGCCGATCCGGGTGGCCCGCACGACCAACCGGCCGCCGGCGTTGACCGTCGCTCCGGTCACCAGGTCACCCGGCCGCACTTCGACCGGCACCGACTCCCCGGTCAGCAGGCTGGCGTCGACCGCGGAGGCACCGTCGATCGACCACGCCGTCGGTGGCGATCTTCTCCCCCGGGCGCACCTGGAACTCGTCGCCGACCCGCAGGTGCTCGATCGGCCGGTCGGCGATAGGTGCTCGCCCTGCCGTACGGAAACGGTCTTGGCCCCCCGCTCCAGCAGCGCCCGCAGCGCGTCCCCGGCCCGCCGCTTGGCTCGCGCCTCGAGGTAGCGCCCGGCCAGCAGGAAAGTCGTCACGGCGGCGGCCGCCTCGAGGTAGATCTCGTGCGAGCCGCCGAAGACCAGCACCCAGACCGACCAGCCGTACGCCGCGAGGGTGCCCAGTGACACCAGCGTGTCCATCGTCGCGGCGCCGTGCCGCAGCCCGCGGAACGCCGACCGGTGGAACGGCCACCCGCCGTACCCGACGACGACCGACGCCAGGGCCAGACTGAGCCACTGCAATTGAGCCACTGCCAATAGCCAGTGCCCGCCGGCGAACTGCGCGGCCGGCACCATGCCCAGCACGACGACCGGCAGGCTGAGGACGGCCGAGATGACCAGGCGGTTGCGCCCTGACCGGGCGGGCGGCGCCGTGACGGCAGCCGTGTACCCGGTCTTCTCCACCACCGCGATCAGGTCGTCCGCGGACACCGCGTCGAGCGCGTGCACCCGGGCCTTCTCGGTCGCGTAGTTGACCGACGCGGTCACCCCGTCCAGGCGGTTGAGCTTCTTCTCGATCCGGTGGGCGCAGGCGGCGCACGTCATCCCACCGATCTCCAGCTCGATCAACCGATCCATGCCTTCTACCCTATACCCCTTGGGGGTACCCGCCGAAGCCCGCCTCGTTCCCTGGATCATCAACCGCAGGGCCGGTTGCTCCTGCACGGCCAGGGTCATCAGGCCCAGATGCGCGCTCCCGACCGCCTCGCCGCGGCCATCACGCAACACATCGACCTGACCCTCACCCGGCGGACGACGTCTTGACCAGCGTGCGGATCTGGCGGAGCAGCACCGACAGCGCGGCCAGGTCGGCCGGGAGTGTCGGCGATGTCCCCCATGGCGTTGCCCGCCCGGGCGATCGACGCGGCGTTGACCTGCTCCCACTCCGACACCCGGTCCTCCGGCGCCACGCCCGGCGGAGTGGACTGCAGCACCTCGGCGGTCAGCCCGGCCAGCGCGGAGTAGAGGTCGTAGCGCAGCGCCATGCGGGCCAGCGTCTGCCACCGGTCGTTGCGCGGCAGCTTCGAAATTGGGACAGGAGCGGCATCGATGTGGAACCGACAGGAAAGCACGAAGTAGACGCGGGCCACTTCTTCCGGACCCTGGCCCGTGGTCGTCGGCCGTCTCCAGGATGTCGAGGAGGCCGAAGCCGTAGACCACCCGGTCGACGGCCAGCGCCAGGTCGGCCGGCACGCCGCGTTCGACCAGCGTCTCGACGTGCGCCGACATCGACTCGCCGCTCGGCCCCGACCAGCACCTCCGGCAGTTCCGGCAGCAGCGCGGCGATGCCGGGCCGCAGCCGGGCGATCTCACCGGCCACGTCGATCGGCGATCGCCGGGTGCTGACCAGCCAGCGCACCGCCCGGTCGAGCAGCCGCCGCGACTGGAGGTAGACCGTCGTCTGGGCCGCGGTCGGCGACCTGGTTGTCCAGCGCCTCGGCGGCCGCCCACAGGTCGCGCAGACCGTAACGCCTCCCGCACCACCACGTATGCCCGGATCACGTCGGCCGCGGACGCGCCGCTCTCCTCCATCGCGCGGAACACGAAGGACGTACCCCCGCGGTTGACCACTTCGTTGACCAGCGACGTGGCGATGATCTCCCGGCGCAGGCGATGCCCGGACATCCGCGCCGCCGAACCGCTCGCGCAACGGCGTCGGGAAGTACGCGGACGAGCACGTCGGCTGGTCCACGGCTCGTCGACCAGGACGTCCGCCAGCACCTCGCTCTCCAGGATGATCTTGACGTAGGCGAGGAGGACCGCGAACTCGGGCGCGGTCAGGCCGGTGCCGGCGTCGTACCGGGCGGCCAGCTCCGTGTCGGTCGGCAGCGCCTCGAGCTCGCGGTTGAGCGCGCCACTCGCCTCCAGCGCCAACAGCAGCCGGCGGTGCACCGGCAGCAGCGAATGAGCCTGGGTGACCGCGTTGCCGAGCGCCGTGGCCTGCTCATAGTTGTCCCGCAGGACCAGCGCGGCGACCTCGTCGGTCATCGTCGGCCAGCAGGTCGTCGCGTTCCGGGATGGTCAGCTCGCCGTCGGCCACCGCACCGCCGAGCAGGATCTTGATGTTGACCTCGTGGTCGGAGCAGTCCACACCCGCGGTGTTGTCGATGAAGTCGGTGAAGATCCGGCCACCGGCCCGGGCGTACTCGATGCGGCCGCGCTGCGACAGCCCGAGGTTGCCACCCTCCCCGACCACCTTGGCCCGCAGCTCCCGGCCGTTCACCCGGATCGCGTCGTTGGCCTTGTCCCCCACGTCCGGATGCGTCTCCGCGGTCGCCTTGACGTACGTGCCGATGCCGCCGTTCCAGAGCAGGTCGACGGGCGCCGTGAGCATCGGCCCGCATCAGCTCGGCCGGGCTCATCGCGGTCGTCGTCTCCGCAAGATCGAGCGCCGCCCGTACGGCCGGGGAGATCGAGGATCGACTTGGCCGTCCGCGGGTACACGCCGCCGCCCTCGCTGATCAGCGAGGCGTCGTAATCGGCCCAGGACGAGCGGGGCAGGTCGAACATCCGCCGCCGCTCGGCGAACGAGGCCGCCGGGTCCGGATCCGGGTCGAGGAAGATGTGCCGGTGGTCGAACGCGGCGACCAGCTGGATGTGCTCGGACAGCAGCATCCCGTTGCCGAAGACGTCGCCGGACATGTCACCGACGCCGACCGCGGTGAAGTCCTGCGTCTGCGTGTCGACGCCGATGTCACGGAAGTGCTTCTTGACGCTCTCCCAGGCCCCACGGGCGGTGATGCCCATCTTCTTGTGGTCGTAGCCGGCCGAGCCGCCGGAGGCGAACGCGTCGCCCAGCCAGAAATCCTTGGCCGACCGAGATCTCGTTGGCGATGTCGCTGAACGTGGCCGTGCCCTTGTCCGCCGCCACCACCAGGTACGGGTCGTCGCCGTCGTGCCGCACCACGTCCGGCGGCGGCACGATCTTGCCGCTCTGGATGTTGTCGGTGACGTCCAGCAGCGCGGTGATGAACCGCTTGTAGCAGGCCACCGCCTCGTCCCGGTCGCCCGGCTTCTGCTTGAGCACGAAGCCACCCTTGGCCCCCGACCGGCACGATGACCGCGTTCTTCACCATCTGCGCCTTGACCAGACCCAGCACCTCGGTACGGAAGTCCTCGCGCCGGTCCGACCAGCGCAGGCCGCCGCGGGCGACGCTGCCGAAACGCAGGTGCACGCCCTCGAAGCGGGGCGAGTACACGAAGATCTCGTACTTCGGGCGCGGCTGCGGCAGGTCCGGCATGGCCTGCGGGTCCAGCTTGAACGCGATGTAGGACTTGGGCCGCTGGTCCGGCCCGCGCTGGAAGAAGCTGGTCCGCAGGGTGGCCTGAATCAGCGTCAGGTACGACCGCAGGATGCGGTCCTGGTCCAGGCTGTCCACGCCGTCGAGCAGCGCGTGATCCTGCTCGACGAGCTCGTCGGCCTGGCGCGCGCGTTCCTGTTCGCCCACCTCCAGCCGGGGCGAGAAGCGGGTCTCGAACAGCTCGGACCAGCAGCCGGGCGATCTCCGGGTAGGCGATGAACGTCGACTCCAGGTACCGCTGGGAGAAGACGCTGCCGGCCTGCCGCAGATACTTCGCGTACGCCCGGAGCACCACCACCTGCCGCCAGGTCAGCCCGGCCCGCAGCACCAGCTCGTTGAACCCGTCGACCTCCGCCTCGCCCCGCCACGTGGCCGCGAACGCGTTCTCCACCTGGGGCCGCACCTCGGCCAGTTCCCGGTGCTCGGTCGGCGGTTGCAGACCGAAGTCGTACAGGTAGACCGGGCCGTCGCTCGCGGCGGATCTCGTACGGCCGCTCGTCGATGACCTGGACGCCGAGCGAGTGCAGCACCGGCAGCACCGCCGACAGCATCATCGGCTCGCCGTACCGGTAGACCTTGAACCGCACGTCGTGGTCGTCGGGCTCGGGCGTCCCGCCCGCGCATGTGCCGCCGTGCGGTAGAGGTGCATCTCCAGCTGGCCGTTCTCCTCCAGCAGCTCGAGCTTGGCCAGGTCCTGCACGCCGTCGTACGGCGAGTGGCCGTCCTTGTAGCCGTCCGGGAGGCCGCCGAGTACCGGGCGAACAGCGTCCTTGGCCGGCTCCTCGCCCAGCTTGCGCTCGAGGACCAGGGAGAAGTCGTCGTCCCACATGCGGGTGGCGTCGGCCAGCATCTCCGCCAGCACGTTCGGGTCCACCGGGCCGGGCGGGTCGGCCGGGTCGGTGCGCACGACGAAGTGCGACCCGAGCCAGCATCCGCTCGGTCACCCGGGTGGTGTAGTCGACGCCGATGCCGTTCAGCTCGCGCAGCAGGATCTCCTGCATGCTACAACCGGTTGGCGGTGGTGAACCGGTCCCGGGGCAGGTAGATCAGGCAGGAGATGAACCGGCCGTACCCATCCCGGCGCAGGAACAGCCGCAGCTGCCGGCGACCGGCCATCCGCAGCACCCCGACGACCGCCTCGTACAGATCGTCGGTCTTGATCTGGAACAGCTCGTCGCGGGGGTAGGTCTCGAGGATCTGCAGCAGGTCCTTGCCGGAGTGCCCGCGCGGCGACAGGCCGGACCGGTCCAGCACCTCCGTCACCTTGCGCCGGACCACCGGCAGCTCGCGCACGCTGGTCCGGTAGGCCGACGAGGAGAACAGGCCGAGGAAGCGGCGCTCCCCGACACGCTGCCGGTGTCGTCGAAGACCTTGACGCCGATGTAATCGAGGTACGCCGAGCGGTGCACGGTCGCCCGCGAGTTGGCCTTGGTGATCACCAGGAGCCGCTTCTCCATGGCCCGGTGGTACGCCTCGGGGGTCATCGAGGACAGCTTCCGGGGCGTGCTCGAGTCGCCGCGGAGGATGCCCAGCCCGCTGCCCGCGACGGCGGTCAGCGTGTCGTCGTGCAGCGCGTACTCGCGGTAGCCGAGGAAGGTGAAATGGTCGTGGGCCAGCCACTTGAGCAGCTCGATCGTGTCGGTGACGTCCTTGTCCGGCACCGGCAGCTTGGTCTCCGAGCCGCGGGCGGCGGCCAGCCCGTCGGCGATCACCTCGGCCCGCTGCCGCATCTTCGGCCAGTCCTCGACCGCGTCGCGCACATCGGTGAGCACCCGGCGGACGTCGTTGTGCAGCTGCTCGCGGGCCTTGGCGCGGCACGGACCGGGATCGATCTCGATCCGGATCCAGCTCTCCACCACGTCGCCGTCGATCGCGTCGTCCGGCTCGACGTCGGCCTCGACCGCTTCCAGCGTGCCCAGCGGCTCCCGGCGCACCACGATCAGCGGGTGCACCAGCAGGTGGACCTCGAGCTGGTGCGCGGTCAGCAGCGCGATGACGGAGTCGACCAGGAACGGCATGTCGTCGGTGACGATCTGCAGCACGGTGTGCGGCTCGGTCTTGTCCGGCGCGCTGATCGCCATCCGCAGCTGCCCGGGCAGGCGCTCGGCGGCCAGTTCACGGTGGCGAGCGGGCGGCCGCGTACATCTCCTCCGGGGTGAAGCCGACCAGTTCCTCGTCCGGCGCGAACCGCCAGAACCGGCCCACCAGGGCCGCCGTGAGGTGGTCCGGCCCGGCCAGCGCGACCGCCTCACCCACCAGGCGCTCGGCGTTCGGCAGGTGCTCGTCCAGTTCACCCGCCTCGCCGGAGTCCATCCCGCTGCTCCGGACCGCCTCCAGACCTGCGTCCAGGTCCAGCTCAGGGTCGGAATCGGTTGCTGCCTTGTCGGCGACAGCCATGCTTCGCGCTCCCCTCACCCACCTCGTTGTGGGCTCGAACATGTCCCCCTCAGCCTAGACACCCGAGCCGGACGGACCGCCCTCCGGGCCAATCGTGCGGTCCGGAGGAATTTGATGATTGTCACGGGGGGCGGGTGAACGCGAGGGGTCTTTTCCCATTACCGTTCCTTCAGTCCTACCCGCTGGTACGAGAGGTTCGCTGATGCGCCGTGTGGTTGGTGCCGCCGCAGTCCTCCTGCTGTTGGCCGCTGGCCTGGCTGCCTGCGGGCAAGGCCGGCCCCGACGACACGCTCAACGAATTCCTCGCCGGCTGGCGCAACGGCGGACTGGAGAAGGTCGGGTTCGTCAACACCGACGGCAGCCGGATCGCCGCCAACGACGTGCTGAGCCAGCTCCAGACACTCTCCGGCGACTTGTCGAGGGCACCCCTGGTGCTGTCCACCCAGGGCAAGGCCCACGTCGGCGGCGACACCGCGTCCGGGACCATCAAGCTGGACTGGACGCTGCCCGGCGGCGCGCCCTGGTCGTACCGCTCCACCGTACGGCTGACCAAGCGGGGCACCGACGGATGGCGGGTGATCTGGGAGCCCGCCATCCTCAACGGCGAGCTCACCGTCGGCGACCAGCTGCGCTTGAAGCGGGTGGCGGCGGACCGCGCGAGCATCCTCGACGCGGCCGGCCGGCCGCTCGTCCAGCCCCGTCCGGTGGTGACCGTCGGCGTCAGCCCCGAACTCATCCAGGACCTGCCCGGACTGATCACCGGCCTGACCGCGTCCTTCCAGAAGATCGGCGTCGCCGTCGACCTGAGCGGGCTGAAGGACCGCGTCGCCAAGGCGGACAAGGGCGCGTTCCTCGACCTGGTCACCCTGCGGGAAGCCGACTACGAGAAGATCCGGCCCGAGCTTCACGCGATGGACGGCCCGGTGTACCGCAACGAGGAACGCGACCTGGCACCTACTCGGGTCTTCGCCCGGGCGCTGCTGGGCACAGCCGACGCCGCCACCAAGGACGACATCGACAAGAGTCCGGACACGATCCAGGCCGGCGACATCGTCGGGCACGGCGGTGTCGAGGAACGGTACGACACCACGCTGCGCGGCACGTCCGCGGAGTCGGTGGTGATCTCGCGGACGGCGCCCGACAACTCCGACCACGACGACACGCAGCTGTTCAGCACCCGCCCGGCGTCCGGCAAACCGGTCAGGACCACGCTCGACCCGACCGTGCAGAACGCCGCCGACGCCGCCGTGGCCGGTCAGAAGCTGCCCAGCTCCCTGGTCGCCATCAAGATCAGCGACTCGACCGTGCTGGCCGACAGCAACGGCCCCGACGCCGCCACGGTCAACACCGCCTTCAGTGGACAGGTGCCGCCCGGTTCCACCTTCAAGATCGTCTCGGCGTACGGGCTGCTGCAGAAGAAGGCGATCACCGCGGACGCGGTCGCAAGCTGCCCCAAGACCCGGGTGGTAGCCGGCCACACGTTCAAGAACGCGGGCGACGAGGTGCTCGGGAAGGCGCCGTTCCATGAAGACTTCGCCAAGTCCTGCAACACCGCCTTCATCGGCCTGGCCCCGAAACTGGGTGCCGACGGCCTCGCCTCGGCGTCGAGCGCGCTCGGCCTCGGCAGCCCGTGGGACCTGGGGATCGAAGCCTTCAGCGGCAAGGCGTCGACCGGCGGCAGTGCGACCGAGCTGGCCGCCGCCTCGTTCGGCCAGGGCACGACGGTGGTCAGCCCACTCGCCATGGCCGGCGTGGTCGCCGCGGTCGCGCGAGGCAAGTTTCAGCAGCCCAAGGTGATCCTCGACCCGCCTCCGGCGAACCCGGCGCCGGACGGCCCGCCGCTGGACGACGCCACCCTGAAGTCGCTGCGGGCGATGATGCGCGAGGTCGTGACCGACGGGACGGGCACGGCGCTGCGTTCCGTTCCGGGCATGCCGGTCTACGGCAAGACGGGAACGGCCGAGTTCGACAGCTCGTCGAAGGACACGCATGCCTGGTTCGTCGGATACCAAGGGGATGTGGCCTTCGCCGTGATGGTTCAGAACGGTGGAGCCGGGGCGGACACCGCCATTCCGATCGTCGCCAAGTTCCTGGCGGGCATCAACAAGAAGTAGGCGCGCGGATCGTCAGTGGCGGGTCGCTCAGTTCAGGTGATGTCCGCGGAGTCGTCGGTGCTGGCTTCGGCGTCGAAGGCCGGGCGCTGGACCGGCAGGGAGAACGTGTCGATTTCGCGGGGACGCAGGCGGCCGGGACGGGTCGCCGGGAGCGGCTCGGAGTCGAGCATCGGTGCGGAACCGAGCGGGCGCCAAGTCGCCTGAGCCGGAATGACCGCGCCCTCGATCTGCGCATTCCCGTCACTCCCGCCGGCCGCGGCGCCGGTGTCCACATCGACGGCCGGCGAGTGTGTCCGGTCCGCGGCGAGCGGCAGCCCTTCCGCCGGGTCGGCGTCCTCGCCCCATGCGCCGCCCTCAGCCTCCCCGCCGTCAAACTCCCCGACCTCGGCGCCCCCGTCGTTGAGCTCGTCCGGTTCAGCGGCTTCGGTGCCCTTGTCCGGAAAGGCGGGGACGTCGGCGGATTCCTCGACGCCGAGCAGGGTGGTCGCGGGGAGCGCGGTCTCGTCGGTGGTCTGGCCGCCGAAGTCGTCCAGACCGGAAGCGCCGGCCGCGGCCAACGTGACACTGTCGGCCGCGGCGGCGGCGCGGCGTTCCGCAACGCGCTCCGCATCGGCCGAGGTGTCGTGGCGGCGGAGGCCGCCGGGACGGTCGGCGTCGCTGCGGGGAGTCCGGTCGCCGGGGCCGGCGCCCAGGTGGGACGGCCAGTCGGCGGAGGCGATCAAGTCCGCGCGTTGCGCCAGGCCGCCTGCTCGCCGGCCCAGACGGCGGGGCCGGTCCGGCGGATCGTTCCCGGCTGCGCCGGGCTCTCCGGTGATGTCGGTGCGCCGGGCCAGACCGCCTACGCGGGGACTCTCCCAGCCGGGCTCGTCCAGCGGCCGGGAGAGGACGGCGGCGGCTTCGTCGGCGTAGCCACGGGTCGCCGGGCCATCGCGCCGGCCTTGCGGGTTGCCCCGGGGAACATCGGAGGCGTCGGCCGAAGAGTCGGCATCGTCATCAAACTCGACGACCGCGCCCGGGTCGAGGTGCTCAGCCGAATCCAGGTGCTCGACCGAATCCAGGTGCTCGACCGGTTCAACATCTCCGGCCGACGCAAGGTCGGCGGCCGGCGACTCGGATGGCGAAGAGAAGCCGGCCGGCGCCTCGGGGAGGGCGGCCGGGTCGGGAAGAGCGGAAGCCGGATCGGCGAAGGTGGCCGATCGGGGAAAGGCAGAACGGGCGAGGACGGCAGCCGGGGACTCGGGGGTGGTCAGGGCTCGGCGGGCGGCGATGAGGTCCGGGCGCGCGGGGACCGTCCGGGCCGGCGCGAGGCCGGACACCAGACGCCGACGTGATGTCGGCGGCGTAGGCGCCGTCAGGGTCGTAGTCGGGGTCGAAGACGGTGATCTCCACGCCCAGGCAATGCGGGGTGTCGACCAGGCCGGCCAGCAGCAGCTCGAGTTCGGGCAGGGCGATCCCGCCGGGCGACGGCGCGTCCACCGCCGGCATCACCGCGGGGTCGAGCACGTCCACGTCCACGTGCACCCAGTAAGCCGGCGCAGTCGACCAGCTGCTCGCGGGCCCACTGGGCGCTGCGCGCCGCGCCTTCCACCCGCAGGGTCGGGACGGGCCGGGTGACGATGCCGGCGGCCTGCAGGTCGAGGCGGTACTCGTCCTGGGCGCGGATGCCCATCACGACCACGTCGACGTCCCGGAAGTACGGGCCGGCCGCCGCTCGATCGCGGCCAGGTCGGGCTGGCCGCGGCCGGTGACCAGGGCCAGGTCCTCGCCGGCGGCCGCGCCCACGTAGGACGCGTTGCCGGGGTGCCGGAAGTCGGAATGTCCGTCCACGAAGACGAGGCCGATCCGGCCGCCCACGGCCTCGCCCAGCCGGTGCATGGCCAGCCCCGACCCGATCACGATCGAACAGTCGCCGCCCAGGATGACCGGGAACTCGCCGGCGTCGATGATCGCGCCGATCCGGTCGGCCAGCTTCACGCGAGTACGCCGCGATCTGCGCCGACTGCGCCACCCCGTCACCGGGCCGCCAGTCGCCCGGGTCGTACCGGGGCGGGGTCAGGCAGCCGGCGTCGCGGGCGTGCAGCCGGGTGAGCAGGCCCTGGTCCCGCAGGGCCCCGGGCGCCTTAGCAGCACGCCCGGCACCGACGTCGCGGTCGGCGGGCGCAGTCCGAGATTGGACGGTGCGTCCAGGACGGCGATGCGGCGCATGCGGCGCCCGCCCCCTTAGAAGAGGGCGCGGGCCAGGGCGCGACGGGCGGTGGAGCACCGCCGGATCGTCCGGCCCGGCCACGGCTGAACAGGGACAGCAGGTGCTTGCGGACCGCGTCGCGCTCGTCGCCCGCAAGTACGGCGGACGAGAGCGACCAACCGGTCGTACGCCTCCGGGGCCTGCCCGCTGAGGATCTCGACGTCCGCGGCCAGCTGCTGGGCGGCCACGTCGTCGGGGTTCTGGGCCGCCGTGGCCAGCAGCAGCCGCCGGGTCGACGCCGCAAACCCGGCGGTAGAGGTCGACCTGGGCCAGGCCGGACTCGGCGGCGGCGTCGGCCGGCGACTCGGCCAGGATCTTCTGGTACGCCGCCTCGGCCGCGTCCAGATCACCGGTCATCAGCGCGTCGTCGGCGGCGTCGAGCCGCGGGTCCTCGGGGGCTCCACCGGCCACCCCGCCGGCCTTCAGCACGGCGTCGACGTACTGCCGGACCTGCGCCTCGGGCAGCACGCCGGTGAAGCCCTCGACGAGCTGGCCGCCGACCACGGCGACGACCATCGGGATGCCCTGCACCCGCAGCGCCTGGGCCAGGCGGGGGTTGGCGTCGACGTCGACCTGGCCGAGCACCCAGGCGCCGCCGCCCTCAGCCGCCAGTTTCTCCAGCACCGGCGAGAGCTGCTTGCAGGGCTCGCACCAGTCGGCCCAGAAGTCGAGGATGACCGGGGTGGTCAGCGAGCGCTCGAGCACGTCCGACTGGAAGTTGGCCTCGCTGACGTCGATGACCGTTTCGGTGGCCGGGCAGCCGCCGGCGCAGCACGCTCGGCTGCCGCACGCGGCGGGCGCGGCCGGCGGCGCCGGGCGGCGACGGCGCCGGGGCCCGCAGGGCACTGAGGTCGACCGCGCCGCGGGTGAAGATCGACGGAGTGGTCCGTGGGTCGCTCATGGTTATCTAGTCTCGCACGCAGACGGCACCGGATCGCGTCGCTGCCGGGCAGGTGATATCGGACGTCACAGCATCAGAATCGGGCGGGTTCCCGGTAGATGCCCCACTCCCCCTTGCAGCGCGTCGCAGATCTCCCCCAAGGTCGCCTCGGCCCGGGCCGCGTCCAGCATCGCCGGGATCATGTTCCGGTCGGTGCGGGCGATGGCCACGAGCAGCTTCCAGCGCTTCTTTCACCCGTACGGAGTCCCGTGGCTCCGCGGCGGGCCCCGAGCGAGCGGTTCTGCTCCGCCTCGACCTCGTGCGACACCCGCAAGATCTCCAGGTCCTTCGCCACCGTGCCGGTGTGCGCGTTGACCCCGACGATCCGCTTCGCGCCCGTTCTCCAGAGCCTGCTGATAGACGAACGCGGCCTCGGCGATGTTGGCGGTGAACCAGCCGTCCTCGATGCCGCGCAGGATGCCCGGCGGTCATGCTGCCGTCCGGGCCGAGCGCGCGGATCCGGGCGAAGATCTCCTCCGCCTCGGCCTCGATCCTGTCGGTCAGCGCCTCGACGTACCAGGAGCCGCCGAGCGGGTCGGCCACGTTGGTCACGCCGGTCTCCTCCATCAGCACCTGCTGGGTGCGCAGGGCGATCTCGGCCGACTCGTCGGTGGGCAGCGCCAGCGTCTCGTCGAGCGCGTTGGTGTGCAGTGAGTTGGTGCCGCCGAGGACCGCCGACAAGCGCCTCGACCGCCGTACGCACGACGTTGTTGACCGGCTGCTGGGCGGTCAGGCTAGACCCCGGCGGTCTGCGTGTGGAACTTCAGCCACAGCGCCTTCTCGCTGGTCGCGCCGTAGTCGTCGCGCAGGTGCCGGGCCCAGATCCGGCGGGCCGCCCGGAACTTGGCGATCTCCTCGAAGAAGTCGATGTGGGCGTCGAAGAAGAAGCTCAGCCCGGGCGCGAACTCGTTGACGTCCAGCCCGCGGGACAGCCCGAGCTCGACGTAGCCGAAGCCGTCGGCCAGCGTGTAGGCCAGCTCCTGGGCGGCGGTCGAGCCGGCCTCCCGGATGTGGTAGCCACTCACCGACAGCGGCTTGTAGCGGGGGATCTCGCGCCTGCGCAGTACTCCATCAGGTCGCCGATCAGGCGCAGGTGCGGCTCGGGCGCGAACAGCCACTCCTTCTGCGCGATGTATTCCTTGAAGATGTCGGTCTGCAGCGTGCCGTCGAGCTCGCACAGATCGGCGCCCTGCCGCTCGGCCGCCACCAGGTACATGCAGAAGATCGGGCACGGCCGGCCCGGAGATGGTCATGCTGGTGGTGACGGCCTGCCAGGTCGATGCCGTCGAACAGCACGTCCATGTCGGCGGCCGAGTCGATCGCCACCCCGCAGTGCCCGACCTCGCCCAGCGACTGCGGGTCGTCGGAGTCGCGGCCCATCAGCGTCGGCATGTCGAACGCCACGGACAGCCCGCCGCCGCCGGCGCCCAGGATCATCTTGTAGCGCGCGTTGGTCTGCCGCGCGTTGCCGAAACCCGGCGAACTGCCGGATCGTCCAGGTCCGTCCGCGGTATCCGGTCGGCGTACAGCCCCCGGGTGTACGGGAACTCGCCCGGCCAGCCGATCCGCTCGAAGCCGGGTACGCCACGCCGTCCGGCGGCCCGTAGACGGGCTCGACCTCGGTCCCGGAGAGCGTGGTGAAGTCGGCGTCCCGCTTGCGGGCGGCGTCGTAGCGTTGCTGCCAGCGTTCCCGGCCGGCGGCGATGTCGGCTGCATCCATGCCGCCCATCGTAGATGAGACTGAACGATCGCTAAGGTGTGCCTCCGGACGGATTGACGATCCGGCGGCCCGATCAGCGGCGGACCGCCGGGAAGGGTTCGATCTCGTGGTCGAGGATCCACGACTGCGGGTCGCCCTTGCGGTGCAGGAACCGCATGAGCGAGGGCATCATCGCGTCCCGGATGGCCGCGCCGACCGGACCCGCCGTCTTGGTGCTGCCGCTGCGCCGCCCGTACGCGACGATCTTCTCGACCCGCGCGCGCCGGGCCGACTCGTACGCGGTCAGCGCCGCCGGCACGTCCGTACCCGCGGCCAGACACCGGCCCAGCGTGACCGCGTCCTCGATCGCCATCGACGCGCCCTGACCGGACGACGGGGACACGGCGTGCGCGGCGTCGCCCACCAGAACGGTCCGGCCGGACTGCCACACCGGCACGCGGGGCAGGTCGAACGTGTTCCACGGCCCGTGCGCCGTGCCGCTGGCCCGGATGATCGCGGCCGCCGGGACGGCATCGCCGGCGAACAACTCGAGCAGTCGCGCCCGCCAGGCCGGCTCGGTCCACGAACGGGGTTCCACCGGCTGCTTGCTGGGCGGGTTGGCGAACCACCACACCGATCCGTCCGGAGCGACGGTCCAGCCGAAGAACGCCCGCCGGCCGAAGGCCATCGACAGCACCCCGGGCGTACGGTCCAGATCGGCCTGGACCGGTGCCGTGGTGAAGCCGCCCGCGTTGAGCACGCCCAGGTAGCGCGGCGTGATCGGCTGGGGGTTGAGCAGGTCCCGGACGCGCGAGTGGAGCCCGTCGGCGCCGACCAGCAGGTCGCCGTCGGCGTGGCTGCCGTCGGTGAAGGTGGCGGTGATCCGGTCCGGGCGCTGGGCCAGCCCGGTCAGTCGTTTCCCGTACGCGATGTCGATACCCCGGCGGACCGCCGCGGCCCGCAGTGCGTCGTAGAGGTCGGCCCGGCGGATGGTGGTGGTGGTCGTCCCGTCCGCCTGCGGGCCACCCAGCGGCAGCTCGGCCAGCACCCGACCGGCGCCGTTCCCCAACCGGAGCGTGGGGGTGGGGAAGCCGGCGGCCAGCAGCTCGGCCGGGTCGAGGTCGAGGGCCCGCAGCGCGGCCAGACCGTTGACCGCCACGGTCAGCCAGACGCCCCGTTCCGCGTCGTCCGGGTGGTGCGCCTCGTGGACGACCGGCGTCCAGCCGGCGCGGTGCAGGGCGAGGGCGGCGACGGTGCCGGCGATTCCGCCACCGGCGATCAAGGCAATAGTCATACTCTGACTATCCATGTCATGACCACAAATCGCAAGCGGCTTTAGGCTGAGTGGCATGCCCAACGCCGAGCCGCGCCGGTCGACGCTCGCCATGGTGCTGCTGGCGTTGCTGATCGAGGCGCCGATGCACCCGTACCGGATGCAGCAGATGATCAAGGAACGGGGCCAGGACCAGCTGGTCAACGTGGCTCAGCGCAACAGCGTCTACCAAGCTCTGGACCGGCTGGTCCGGGACGGCCTGGCCCGCCCGGCCGGCACCACCCGCGAGCCGGGACGGCCCGAGCGGACGGAGTACGAGATCACCGAGGTCGGCGCCGAGACGATGCACCGCTGGCTGACCGCCATGCTGCCGGCCCCGGCGCGCGAGTTCCCGGAGTTCCCGGCGGCGCTGGCCTTCATGGTCATCCTGGCCCCGGACGTGGCGCGGTCGTTGCTGGCCAGCCGGGCCGGCGCGGTGGCCGAGAAGGCGGCAGCGATCGAGGCCCAGGCTCCGCCGGGCATGCCGCGGGTGTTCCTGATCGAGGACGAGTACCGGGTGACCATGCTGCGGGCCGAGGAGACGTGGCTGCGCGGCGTGGTCGACGACCTGGCGTCCGGCCGCTTCACCTGGGACGCTGAGCTGATCGCGTCGACGCTGGCCCGGTTCGGCTGAGGGGCCGCCCGGCCGTCCGCTGGTACGCCGCTCAGACGAAGGGCGCGACGACCTCGTCCGCCAGCCACTGCAACGGGCGGCCGCCGAGCGCCGCGGCCAGCACGATGTGCGTCACGCCGGCGTCGATCGCCCGGGCGATGGTGTCCCGCGTCGTCCCGATCACGTCCGGCTCGTCCGGCCGGACCAGCAGCTGCACCGACCGGGTGATCCCGGCCGGATCACGTCCGGATTCCTCGCACAGCCGCCGCAGCGTGGCGTCACGTTCGGCGAAGGCGTCGTCCATGCCGCCGGGATAGTTCCAGAGGTCGGCATGCTCGGCCACCAGCCGCAACACCTTGTCCCCGCGTCCGCCGATCATGATCGGCGGGTGCGGCCGCTGCACCGGCCGAGGCGCACAGATGGCCCCGCGCAACGTCAAGGACGGGCCGTCGTAGTCGAACGGCTCCTCCGCGGCCCACATCCGCTTGATCACGTCCAGAGCCTCACCCAGATCCCGTACGGCCCGGCCCGGTGACACCAGCGGATAGCCGTACGCCGCGTGCTCGCGCACCGCCGGGTTGGGCCCCGCCACCGCACTTCCGCCGGCGCCGATGCCGAACTCGAGCCGCCCGCCCGCGATCCGGTCCACCGTCGCCGCCATCTTGGCCAGCAGGGTCGGCGAGCGCAGCCGGTTGCTGGTGACGATCACGCCGAGCCGCAGCCGCGTGGTCTGGGCGGCCAGCGCCGCGAGCAAGGTCCAGGCCTCGAGCGCGTCGGCCTGGGCCGGACCGCGCAACGGGATCATGTGGTCCCACAACCAGGCGTGCTCGAACACCGGAATCCGATCGGCCTCGAGCCAGACGCGCTGAATCTCGTCGTACGTCAGCCCGATCTGGCTCGTCTTGATGCCGAAGCTCACCGCGGTCCGTGTCGACATTCGTCAGTCCCACCAGTCTTCAGTGCTGCGAATCTTCAGTGCTACGAATCTTCAGTGCTGCCAATCTTCAGTGTTACTGACGATCAGGCTAGACCTACGATGAGGACGTGACAACTCCCCGGGTGACAGCGCGGCTCGGTCACCAGCTCAAGCACGCCCAGTTGCGCTACCTCGATTTGAGCGCGGCGGCGATGGAGCCGTACGGCATCACCGGCCGGCAGTGCGCGGTGTTGATCGCCGTCGACGACCGGGAGCCGCGGTCGCAGCAGGAGGTGGCCGCCCGTCTCGGCGTGGACCGGACCACGATGGTCACGCTGATCGACGAGCTCGAAGCCAAGGCGTTGGTCGACCGCCGGGCGGACCCGGCCGACCGCCGCAAGAACGTCGTCGCCCTCACCGCCGCCGGGCGCGAGACGCTGACCGGATCCCTGGCTGCGACGGAGGCCGTCGAGCGGGATTTCCTGGCGGCGCTCTCCCCCGCCGACGCCGCGACGTTCCGCCGCCTCCTCGCCGTCGTCGCCGGCCACGGGTAAAGCCAGACCGCGCCCATTACCGCCGCCGGCAACAGGCAAGCCAGACCGCGCCTCCTCGCCGCCGCCCACCGGCAACAGGTAGCCAGACCGCGCCCCGCCGCCGCGACCCAGGCCGCTCCGACGATCAGGCCGCCTTGCCGCCTCGCGTCAGCACCGAGACCCAGCCCGGCGACACCTGCAGCAGGGCCGCGGCGTCCCGCACCGCCAAGCCCTGATCGACCAGATACCGCGCGGCCTCCCGCGCCTCGGCCTCGGCCCGCTCGGTGGCCGCGCGGGCCGCCGCGCGCGCTTCGATCGCCACCGCGGCGTGGTCGGCCAGATCTCCTTCGAATCGGATGGTCAGCTCGAAGCTGTCCGGCGGGATGTCCAGCAGGGACGCGATGAGGTCACGCGCCATCGGCTCGACCTCGGCAATCCGGCGCGCCTGTGTCATCCCCATCGGCAGATCCCTGACCTGCACGAACCAGAACTTTCCGCCCCTCGACACGACCACGTGATACCGATCCACGCCGACTCCCTTCATCACACACCCAGCGCACGCAGAATGCCGCGGGCAAGTCGCTCATTGATCTCGCTGTGGCGAGGAATGGCGACCAACTGCTCGGCGTAGCGATAGACGGTATGGGCACCGCCTTCACGGACGAGGACGAACTCCACATCCGCCACCCGCGCCGACTCCGCAAGCCGGCGCAAGAGGTCACGACGCTTCACCGAGGCAGCTTAGTGCACTGAACGGCTTCCGTCTACCGAGCTAAACGGCGATCGATTTGATCAGCTCGTCGGCGGCGGCGTACGGGTCGAGGGTGCCGTCGGCGACGCGGCGGGCGAGGTCGGGCAGGGCCGTGCCGTCCCGGAGGTCGCCCATGCGGGCGCGCAGCGTGCCGAGTGCGATCGCCTCGACCTCGACCGCAGCCCGGCGCTCGCGACGCGGCTGCAACTCGCCGGTCGCGGACAGCCACGCGCGGTGCTTCTCGATCGCGGCGACCACGTCGTCGATACCTTCGCCCCGTACCGCCGTCGCCCGCACCACCTGCGGCCGCCAGTCGCCCGGCCCGCGCTCGCCCAGGCTCAGCATGCCCTGGATGTCGCGGTAGGTGGCGTCGGCGCCGGGACGGTCGGCCTTGTTGACCACGAAGACGTCGGCGATCTCCAGGATGCCGGCCTTGACCGCCTGGATGGCGTCGCCCATCCCCGGCGCCAGCAGCACCAGCGTGGTGTCGGCGAGCCGGGCGATCTCCACCTCGGCCTGGCCGACGCCGACCGTCTCGACCAGGATCACGTCGTGGCCGGCGCCCTCCAGCACCCGGACCGCCTGCGGGGTGGCCGCGGCCAGCCCGCCGAGCTGTCCGCGGCTGGACATCGACCGGATGTAGACGCCGGGGTCGGTGGTGTGTTCCTGCATCCGCACCCGGTCGCCGAGGATGGCCCCGCCGGTGAACGGGCTGGACGGGTCGACGGCCAGCACCGCGACCCGGTGACCGGCCGCCCGCAGCGCCTTGACCAGCTCGTTGGTGGTGGTCGACTTGCCCACGCCGGGCGCGCCGGTCAGCCCGACGACCTGGGCCTTCCCGCCGTACGGGGCGAGCGCCGCGGCCACCGCGGGCAGCGCCGGGTCACCGTCCTCGACCAGGCTGATCAGACGGGCGATCGACCGGGCGTCGCCCGCGCGGGCCCGTGACACCAGCGACGCGACGTCGCGCATCAAGCCGCGGCCGGGACGCGGATGATCAGCGCGTCGCCCTGGCCGCCGCCGCCGCAGAGCCCGGCCGCCCCGGTCCCGCCGCCGCGACGGCCGAGCTCGAGGGCGAGCGTCAGGACCAGCCGGGCGCCGGACATGCCGATCGGGTGGCCGAGCGCGATTGCGCCGCCGTTGACGTTGACGATCTCGTCGGTGACCTTGAGGTCGCGCATCGACTGGATGACGACCTGGGCGAAGGCCTCGTTGATCTCGATCAGGTCGAGGTCCGCGACGGACAGGCCGGCCTTGGCCAGGGCGGCCTGGATCGCGTTCGACGGCTGGGACTGCAGCGAGTTGTCCGGGCCGGCGACCACGCCGTGCGCGACGATCTCGGCCAGCTCAGGTCAGCCCGAGTTCCGCTGCCTTGGCCCGGCTCATCACCACGACCGCGGCCGCGCCGTCGGAGATCGGCGAGGCGCTGCCCGCCGTGATCGTGCCGTCCGGGGCGAACGCCGGCCGGAGCTTGCCCAGCGACTCCACGGTCGATTCCGGCCGTACGCCCTCGTCGGTGTCCACGGTTTTGTCCACGTCGCGCAGACCGGCCTTGACCGGCACGATCTCCTCGGCGAAGCGCCCTTCCCGGATCGCCGCGGCCGCGCGCTGGTGGCTCTGCGCGGCGAACGCGTCCTGCTCGGCCCGGGTGATGCCCAGCCCGGCGCCGCTGCGCTCGGTCGACTCACCCATCGAAACGCCATCCCACGGGTCCATCAGGCCGTCGAAGGCGGTGTGGTCGCGGACCAGGCCGTCGCCGAACTTGGTGCCCTGCCGCTGGTTCATCAGCAGGTGCGGAGCGTTGGTCATGGACTCCATGCCGCCGGCGACCACGATGTCGAACTCGCCGGCCCGGATCAGCTGGTCGGCCAGCGCGATCGCGTCCAGCCCGGACAGGCAGACCTTGTTGACCGTCAGCGCCGGCGTGGTCATCGGGATGCCGGCGGCGACGGCGGCCTGGCGGGCGGTGATCTGCCCGGCGCCGGCCTGCAGCACCTGCCCCATGATCACGTACTCCACCTGGCCGGGCCGAACCCCGCCGCGCTCGAGCGCGGCGGCGATGGCGGCGCCACCGAGCGCGGTGGCGGGCAGGTGCTTGAGGTTGCCGAGCAGGCGGCCCATGGGGGTGCGGGCGCCACTGACGATCACCGAGGTCACGAGGTCTTCGCTTCCGTGGAGCGACGAACGGATTGTCAGGCCAGAATAGCCCGATGATGCCTGCCGTCGGGTTCCTGCGCATTGATCATGTCGGCGTCGCGGTGCGGGACCTGGACGCCGCCCTCGTCTTCTACGCCGAGACCTTCGGCCTGCACGCCGTGCACCAGGAGATCAACCACGACCAGGGCGTACGGGAGGCGATGCTCGCGGTCGGGCCGGACGCGGACGGCCCTCGGATCCAGTTGCTGGCGCCGATCGCGCCGGATTCGCCGATCGCGAAGTTCCTCGATCGCAGCGGACCCGGCCTGCAGCAGCTGGCGTACACGGTGAGCGACGTGGAGCAGACCGGTGCCGCGCTGCGGGCCCGCGGCCTGCGCCTGTTGTACGACTCGCCACGACCGGGCACCGGGGGCTCCCTGATCAACTTCGTGCACCCCAAGGACGCGGGTGGCGTACTGGTGGAATTGGTACAGCCCGCATAAATCGTACGTCTTACGGGTGAATTACCCTGACGTCGACCGCGTGGCCTGGCAGGATCGTGTGCATTGAGCAGCGCCTACGGGGAGAATGCCGGGACGATCTAGGCGGCTGCCGGTGACGCAGCAGGTCGCAGCCGGACGACTGGAGCCACCCGGGCGGCCGGGCAGCGCTGCCCGATCGGGCCCGGTACGCCCCGACTGGGCAGGCCGAGGTTGATCTACGTTGCCGTTTAGACGCTTATCCGGTCTTGCGTGGTAACCCAGGGGTTCGCAAGGATGTCGCAATGCCCCAGCAGCAGGATCAGAATCTCGCGTTCTTCGAGGGCGCGAACTCCCAGCATGACTTCACCGTCGTCCTGCGCGGTTACGACCGCCACCAGGTGGACGCAGCACCTCGGCCGGCTCGTCGCGGCGCTGAACCAGTCCGAGCAGTCGCGCGCCGAGGCCGAGCAGCGGATGAACGACGCCCAGCGTCGCCTGCGCCAGGCCGAGCAGCGACTGAACGCGCTCGAGCAGAAGCTGGCGGACAGCAACAAGCTGCTGGAGGAGAACAATCGACCGACGCTCTCCGGGCTGGGCACCCGGGTCGAGCAGATCCTGCGGCTGGCCGAGGAACAGGCGAACGACCACCGCGGCGAGGCCAAACGGGAGTCCGAGGGCATTCTGTCGGCGGCCCGGCTGGAGGCACGCGAGATCACCGACAAGGCCCGCGCCGAGGCGGCCGCGATGAAGGCGACCGCCGAGCGCGAGGCCGGCCAGGTTCGGACCCACGCCGAGCGGGAGGCGGCCGAGGCCCGGGTGCAGGCCCGGCGCGAGGCCGACACGCTGCGGTCGGACGCCGACCGCGAGACCAAGCAGCTGCGCACGGTCACCGCGCACGAGGTCGCCGAGCTCAAGTCGACGGTCGAGCGAGAGGTCGCGTCGCTACGGGCCACCGCCGAGCGGGAGATCACCCAGCTGCGGGCCAAGTCGTCACGCGAGGCCGAGGAGAAGCGCGCCGAGTCGACCAAGATGCTCACCGACGCCCGCGACAAGCGCGACAAAGACCTGCAGGCCCTGGCGCTGGAGATCGCCGAGCGGCGGGAGAAGGCCGAGCGCGAGGAGGCCCAGCGGCACGCCGCGCAGGTCAGCGCCACGCAGAAGATGGTCTCCGAGGCGGAGCAGCGGGCCCGCGCAGCCGAGGACCGGGCCAAGGAGATCGAGCAGCGGGCCGAGTCAGCGCCGGGTCGAGGCCGAGCGCAACGCGGTCGACACGACCGAGAAGGCGCGCGCGCTGGCCGACAAGACGGTGAGCGAGGCGCGAGCCGAGGCCAACCGGCTGCTGGGCGAGTCCCGCACCGAGGCCGAGCTGACCACCCAGGCCGCCCGCCGCGAGGTCGAGGACCTCACGCGACAGAAGGACGCAGTCACCAACCAACTGGGCCAGATGCTGTCCGGCCTGTCCGGCCTGGTGCCAGGAGTGGGCGCGGCCAACAAAGCGGTGGCCGAGGCGACGAAGGCGGAGACGCCGGCGCAGCGCGCCCCCGAGGCCGTGAAGAACGGCGACGAGGCGGCGAAGCCGGTACCGGCCAAGACCAACTCCTGAGGCGTTCGCCACGCCGGACTGCGGTTGCGCGACCAGACGGCGTGCGCGACGGTTGAGGGACCGGCGGTACGACATCTACGAGGCCGTACCGGACGCTCCGTACTGGGATGCTCCGGTGCGGCCTCGACGCCCGTACGTACCCTGGACACCTGACAAATCGCTACCACACGCATGTTCCCGGCCAGGACGGTGTGTATCGGTACAGCACGGGCAGATGCGTATGTGAGGATGGACAGCATGTCGCACGGCGGTGAAATCTTCGGTCTCGGTGGGGACGCGGCCTCCGAGCCCAGCTTCGAGACCGCCCTGCGGGGATATGAGAAGAAGCAGGTCGAGCGCTACGTCGCCCGGGCCGAGAACGAGATTGCGGCGCTGGCCGGCGAGCGCGAGCAGGCGTACCAGCAAATTCAGGCGATGGCCGGGCAGATCGAGCGCCTGCAGCAGGAGATCACCCAGGCTCGCCGGCAGACCGGCATCGGCACCGAAGTGTCCTTCCGCCACCTCGGGCCGAAGGTCGAGCAGATCCTGACCCTGGCCGAGGAACAGGCCGAAGCAGATCAAGTCCTCCGCCACCGACGACATCGCCGCCCGGCTGGCGGAGGCCGAGCGCATCCGGGCCGAGGCCGAGGCGCATGCGCACAACGGCATCCGCGACTTCGAGATCGCGCTGGCCGCCCGCCGGGCCGACGAGGAGAAGAAGGACGCCGCAGCGCCGGACCGCCACGGAGAAGGCGCTGGCCGCCAGCCGCGCGTCGGCCGAGCAGATGCGGGCCGAGGCCGAGGGCACGCTCACCCGGGCCCGGGCCGAGGCCCGGCAGGTGACCGAGAAGGCCGCGCAGGATTCCCAACGGTTGCGGTCCGAGGCCGACGGTTACGCCAAGTCCACCCGCGTGCAGGCCGAGCAGGAGATCAAGGCGCTGCGGGACAAGACCCAGGCAGACCTCACCGCGAGTCGTCAGGCCGCCGAGCGCGAGCGCGGCGAGCTCAAGGCCACTGTGGAGCACGAACTGGCCCAGCGCCGCCAGCAGGTGGTCGGCGAGCTCACCCAGTTGCGCGGCAGTGTCGAGAAGCAGTGCGCCGATCTGCGCAGCGAGGCCGACAAGTACGCCGAGGAAGTCCTCCGCCGCTCCGACGAGCAGGCCACCGCGACCCGCAAGGAGATCGAGGCCCACCAGGAACGCATCGCCGCCGCCGGCCGGGACCTGCAGGCCGCCGAGGCCAAGCGGACCGCCGCCGAGCAGCAGGTCACCGCGGCCACCGAGCGTGCCCGGGCGGCCGAGCAGGAGGCCGAGCAGGTTCAGCTGCGGCTGGCCGAGGCGAAGTCCGAGCTCGAGGACAGCCTGAAGCGGGTGGCCGAGGCCACCCGGGCGGGCATCGCCGCCGAGCGCCGGGCCGTCGACATCCGGCGTCAGGTCCAGAAAGAGGCGAAGCGGGTGGCCGAACTGGCCGCCGCCGCGGTGATGGCCGCCGCCGCCTCGCCCGAGGACGACACCGACGACGGCCGCTCCGACGACGATGAACCGGCGGCGGCCGGGCAGCACGCCCCGGCGTCGGCGTCGGCTGGACAACACGCCGCGCGGGTGGCCCCGTCCGGCAGCCAGCAGTCGGTCAACGGCCGACAGCCGTCCGGCATTCAGCCGTCGACCAACGGCCAGCACCCGGCCGGCGAGCCGGGATCAGCCAACGGCCAGCACCCGGCCGGCGAGCCGGAGTCGGCCAACGGCCAGCACCCGGCCGGTGGGCCGGGATCGGCCGGCCGGCAGCCGTCCAACGGGCACACGACCGGCGGACAGCACGCCGCCCCGGCGGCGCCTGCGGTCGGACAGCACGCCGCGCCGGAGAAGCCGAGCCGGATCAGCGGGTCGGCCAAGGTCACCGCGCCGCCCGCCGCCAGCCGGGTCGGAGCCGACGCGGACTGAGCGGAGCGGACTGAGCGGAGCGGACTGAGCGGAGCGGACCGCCCGCCGGAGCAAGCGGCAGGACAGGGTGGGTCGCGGCCGATCATGATCGCCCGATAGGTTCCCTGCGTGACCAGCCCGGATTCCGCCCCCGCCGCCGACGATCATCAGCCGGCCGGCACGCCGGACGCGCCTGAGGAGTCTCCGCGCTTCGGCCGTCCCGGGCCACCCCTCAACCGACGCAACCCGTTCCTGATCGGGTTCATCGGCGGGCTGGGTCTGCTCCTCGCGTACGGCCTGTTCCTGGGTCTGCGGAACGCGGCCTCGATCCTGGTCCTGATCTTCATCGCCCTGTTCCTGGCGATCGGCCTGAACCCGGCCGTGTCCAAGCTTCAGGCGTGGGGCCTGCGCCGGGGCGCCGCGGTCGCGATCGTCGCGCTGGTCGTGCTGGCGCTGCTCGTCGGCGGCATCCTGGCGCTCATCCCGCCCCTGGTCACCCAGGCCACCGCGCTGATCAGCAACGTGCCCGGGTACATCCAGAGCCTGCAGCGCAACCACACGGTCAACGACCTGGTCCAGCGCTACGACGTCGTCGCCAAGGTCCGGAACGCGCTGAACGCGGGTACGGTCGGCAACGCGCTCGGCGGTGTCGTCGGCGGCGCGAAGCTGCTGTTCGGCACGATCTTCAACGTCCTGACCGTGCTGGTGCTGACGATCTACTTCATGGCGTCGTTCGAGAAGATCAAGTCCCTGGGGTACGGGCTGGTCCCGTCCAGTCGGCGGATGCGGGTCCGGCTGCTCACCGACGAGATCCTGTCCAAGGTCGGGGCGTACATGGTCGGCGCGCTCGCGATCGCCGTGGTGGCCGGGTTGTCGAGCTGGATCGTGGCGCTGATCCTCGGGCTGGCCTACCCGTTCGCGCTGGCCGTGGTGGTGGCCGTGTGCGACCTGATCCCGCAGATCGGCGCGACGCTGGGCGCGGTGATCGTCAGCCTGGTCGGCTTCGCCACGTCGCTGACCGCGGGCATCGTCTGCATTGCCTTCTTCATCGTCTACCAGCAGGTCGAGAACTACCTGATCTACCCGAACGTGATGCGCCGCTCGGTCGCCGTCAGCGATGTCGCCGCGGTGGTGGCGGCGCTGCTCGGCGTGGCCCTGTTCGGCGTGGTCGGAGCCCTGGTGGCGATCCCGATGGTGGCGGCGATCCAGCTGATCCTGCGGGAGGTCGTGCTGCCCGGCCAGGAGAGCCGTTAGTCCGGCAGCGGGCTGAACGCCGCAACCGTGCGGTCGGCGTACGCGCTGGCATCGCCGGTTTCCATCGGGCCGTCCCAGGTCCGGGGCAACGGCACCGGCACGTCCGGGGCCACTCGCCGGACGATCGCGTCGAGCACCGTCTCGGCGTCCCCGACCCACAGGTGCTTGGCCCCGGGCACCCCGATCACCTCGGCCTGCGGGATCGCCGCGAACCGGCGCCTCGCCTCGGCCGGTCGTAGGTAGTCGTCGAACTCCGGGACCAGCGCGGTCACCGGCTTGCCCGACGCGGCCCAGGCGGCCAGGTCGGCCTCGGTGGAGAAGCGCAGCGGCGGCGACAGCAGGACGGCGCCGGTGACCGCCGGGTCGAGCCCGTGCATGAGCGTGAGGTCGGTGCCGAACGACCATCCGAGCAGCCAGATGTTCGGCAGGTCGGCGAACTCGGCGAACTCGATGGCCGCGGCCACGTCGTACTTCTCGGTCACGCCGCCGTCGAAGGCACCACCGCTCGTACCGCGCACGCTCGACGTCCCGCGGGTGTTGAAGCGCAGCACCGCGACCCCGGCCAGGGCCGGCAGCCGCCAGGCGGCCTTGCGGAACACGTGGCTGTCCATCATCCCGCCGTGCGTGGGCAGCGGATGCAGGCAGACCAGCGTGGCCACTGGATCGCGGTCGAGCGGCACGGCCAGCTCGCCGACCAGCGTGAGACCGTCGACGGTCTGCAGCTCGATGTCCTCCCGGCGGGCGGGCAGGATGGAGTTGGCACGAATTGCAGTCACAGCCTCATCCTCGTCCATAACGTGGCGCGCTACGCGAGCGTTCGACGCCCGGCCCGCGCCGGTCCCGGGCCTGCCAGCAGCCGGTGTGCCAGTGCCGGCGGTCGGTCTCGTCGCCTTGCCCGTCGACCGGCCAGGCCACGATGTGCGCGACGCCGGGCCGGATCTCCTGCAGGCAGCCGGGGCAGCGGTACGTCTTGGCCGCGGCGCCGCCGAAGATGGACCGGACCATCCACTCGCCGTCCTGCCACTGCTGGACGCCGCCGATCCCCTTGCGGACGCGTTCGTCCGTCAGCTCGACGGGGGCCGAGCTGCGCTGGGGACGGTTTCGACGCGGCACAATGTCAAGTTTAGGTGTGAGCCGTGACACCGTGATGCGACCTAAACTCACGTTCATGACGGCAACCCGTACGCCCGGCCTGCCCTACGTGGAAGACGGCCGCCTCGTCTCGACCAACCCGGCGACCGGTGTGGAAGCCGGCCGCGTGCCGATCGCCGACGACGCCGCGGTCACCGCCGCGGTCGCGCGCGCCCGGGACGCCGGCAATTGGTGGGCCGGGCTCGGCTTCGACGGCCGCAAGAACCGAATGCTGCGCTGGCGCTCCTTGCTGGCGAGCCGGGTCGAAGCGCTGGCCGAGCTGGTGCACACCGAGACCGGCAAGACGATCGCCGACGCCACCATCGAGATCGTGGCCGCGGTCGAGCACGTCGATTTCGCCGCCCACCACGCCCGGAAGGTGCTGGGCCCGCGCCGGACCCGGTCGAGGTTGCTGCTGGCCGAGCACGCCGGGCATCTGGAGTACCAGCCGTACGGCGTGGTCGGCGTCATCGGCCCCTGGAACTACCCCGTCTACACGCCGGTCGGGGCGATGTCGAGCGCACTCGCGGCCGGCAACGCCGTCGTGTTCAAGCCCAGCGAGTACACCCCGGTGGTCGGCCGGTGGCTGGTCGAAGCGTTCGGTGAGGTGGTTCCCGAGCACCCGGTGCTGCAGGCCGTGCACGGACTGGGCGACCGTCGGTGCGGCGTTGTGCCGGGCCGGGGTGGACAAGGTGTCGTTCACCGGGTCCACCGCCACCGGCAAGAAGGTGATGGCCGCCTGCGCCGGGACGCTGACGCCGGTGGTGATCGAGGCCGGCGGCAAGGACGCGCTGATCGTAGACGCCGACGCGGACATCGACGCGGCCGCCGACGCCGCCGTCTGGGGCGCGATGACCAACGCCGGGCAGACCTGCGTGGGCATCGAGCGGGCGTACGCGGTGGCACCCGTCTACGACCGGTTCGTCGCGGCGGTGGTCGAGAAGGCGGCCAGGCTCGAGGTCGGCGCGGACATCGGCCCGATCACCATGCCGGGCCAGCTCGACACCATCCGCCGGCACATCGACGACGCGCTGGCCAAGGGCGGCCGGGCCGTGCTCGGCGGCGCCGGCGCGGTGCAGCCGCCGTACGTGCGGCCGACCGTGCTGGTCGACGTGCCCGACGACGCGGCCGCGATCACCGAGGAGACGTTCGGCCCGACGCTGACCATCACCAGGGTCGCCGATGCCGACGAGGCGCTGGCCAAGGCCAATGCCGTCGCGTACGGCCTGGGCGGCTCGGTGTTCGGCAAGGCGAACGCGGTGCGCATCGCCCGGCGGTTGCGCTCCGGCATGGTGAGCGTGAACGCGGCGCTGACCTTCACCGGGCTGGGTTCGATGCCGTTCGGCGGGGTCGGCGACTCCGGTTTCGGCCGGGTGCACGGCGAGGACGGGCTGCGCGAGTTCGCCCGGGCCAAGGCGGTGACCGTCCGGCGCGGACCGTCGCTGATGCCGGCGATGACCTTCGACCGCACGCCGGCGCAACTCGAACGAATCGTGACCACCCTCAAGCTGGTGTACGGCCGCCGCCCCTAAGCTGAACGGGTGGTCGATCACCCCGCCGTCGAAGTGTCCGGTCTGCACGTGAGTTACGGCTCGACGGCGGTGCTGGTGGCGGTCGGCCTGACCGTGCCGGCCGGCACCGGGATGTGCGTCACCGGCGAGAACGGCATCGGCAAGTCCACGCTGCTGCGCTGCGTGTCCAGCCTGCAGAAGCCGGACGCGGGCACGATCCGGGTGTTCGGTCACGCGCCCGGCTCGACCCCGGAGTTCTGGCGCGCGGTGGTCACCACGGTGGAGCCGCCGACCTGGTATCCCGGTCTGACCACCCGCGAGCACGTCGAGCTCGTCTGCCGGGCCCACGGGCAGGACCCGGAGGAGGCCGGTGCGGACGAGGCGCTGGAGCGGTTCGGACTGGCCGGGCACCGCGACGCCATCCCACCGTCCATGTCGTCCGGCCAGAAGCAGCGGCTGACCCTGGCGCTGGCTCTGATCCGGCCCAGCTCGCTGCTCATCCTGGACGAACCCGAGCAGCGCCTCGACCCGGAGGGCCGGGCGATGGTGGCCGGGCTGCTCGCCGAGTACGTCAAGGACGGCGGCTCGCTGCTCATGGCCAGTCACGACGACGACTTCGCGTCTGCGTCCGGGGCCGCCCTCACGTCGATGGAGTCGCTGGCGGGATGACCATCGAAGCCACGAACGTCGTCGAGCTGCGGCGCTGGGTCCGCCGGACGCAGTCGTCGCACCGGGAACGCGGCGCCACGGCCGGCAACATCTACTTCGCCGTGCTGACCGTCGCGGTCATCGGCGGCATGCTGCACAAGCAGCTGCAGAAGGTGTTCTGGCCGGTCGCCCCGAACTTGTCGGCCCTGGCGGGCGCGTCGCTGGTGGCCGTCGCGGCCGGGCTGATCTTCCTGGCCATGCGCCGGCTGGGTCCGCTCGGCCTGCCCCGGCCGGCCGCCTCCTGGCTGCTCACCGCGCCGGTCAGCCGCCGCCGGCTGCTGCTGCCGTCGTTCTGGCTGGCGGCGCTGCTGGCCGCGGGCGCCGGCGCGCTGATCGGCCTGGCGACCGGCGGCCACGTCGCCGTCCGGGGCATGCCCGGCAGCGAGGTCCTGCTGCTGCCGGCGACCGGCGCCCTGATCGCCCTGGTGCTGCTGCTGGCGGCGTTGGCCGCCCAGGCCGGTGGGTTCTGGACCTGGGCCGTCGACCGGCTGGCCGGGTTGCTGGTGGTGGCCGGGCTGGCCGGGCTGGTGACGGATTCGGCGGTCCACGCGCCCAAGGTCACCCGGGACGTGGCCCCGTCGACGGCCGGGCTGGTCGCCGGCGGGCTCGCGGTGGTCGTCGCCGTGCTCGGCACGATTGCCGTGGGGCGGCTGGCGAGCACCCCCAACGACCGGATCCTGGAGAGCTCGAAAACGTCGGGCACGGTGCTCGACGCGGCCTTCGGGGTCGAGCCGTCGTTCGTGGCCGACATGATGGAACGCCGTTACTGGGCCGGGCGGCGGCTGCACTCCCGCCCGTTCAACCGGCGCCTGCCGGTCCTGGTCGCCCAGGACCTGCGGCTGGCCCTGCGCCGCCCCGGCCGGTTGATGTGGACGATCGCCTCGGCCGCCGTCCCGGTGCTGTTCGCCGGTGCGCCGCACATCGTGCTGGGCCTGGTGGTGCTGATCGGCGGCATGGTCGCCGCCGGGCTCTCGACCGCCTACGTCCGCACCGACGCGGCCAATCCGATGATGCTGCGGGCGCTCGGGCTCGAGCTCGCGCCAGGCCGTTCTGCAGCGGTACTGGGTTCCGGGCGTGGTCGCAGCCGTCTGGTACACGCTCGCGCTGTCGCTGCTGAGCGTGCTCGGCGACCTGCCCCGCGGGCCGTGGTGGGCGCTCGGGATCGCGCTGGCCCCGGTGGGCGCGGTGGCCGCGGTCCGGCGCGGCCGGGTCGGCATGGTCCGCAACGATCTGCTGCCCCTGGACACCCCGATGGGCACGGTCTCGCCCGGCCCGTTCGTCAACCTCGCCGTCGGCCTGGACGTGCTGCTGCTGGCCGCGCCGGTGCTCGTCCAGCTCCACCGGCACACGTCGCTGGGCTGGACACTCGTACTGGTGCAGGCCGTGATCGGCGTGGTCGGGGCGCGCGCCTACCTGGCCGGGACCACGGCCAAGGACCGCGTGGAACTGAAGGCCGACTGGTGATCAGAACAGGGTGAGCTCGTCGCGTTCCATGCCGCGCAGCTTGTCGTAGTCGACCACCAGGCAGCGGATGCCGCGATCGGCCGCCAGCACCTTGGCCTGCGGCTTGATCTCCTGGGCGGCGAACACGCCGGCTACCGGGACGAGCAGCGGGTCGCGATTCATCAGCTCCAGGTAACGTGTCAACTGCTCCACGCCGTCGATGTCACCCCGGCGCTTCACCTCGACCGCGATCGCCTTGCCGCCGGCGTCCCGCAGGAGCAGGTCGACCGGTCCGATCGCGGTCATGAACTCGCGGCGCACCAGCGTGCAGCCCGGCCCGAAGGTCTCCGGGTGCGCCGCCAGCAACTCCTGCAGGTGCGCCTCGACGCCGTCCTTGACCAGGCCGGGATCCACGCCGAACTCGTACGACGTGTCCTGGAGGATCTCCTCCAGGGTGATCCGCAGCTCCTCGCCGGCCTTGTTCACGACCTTCCAGACGCCGGGCGCCTCCTGCAGCTTGCACGGCGGGCTCATCCAGTTCAGCGGCTTGTAGGCGCGGTCGTCGGCGTGGATCGACACCGAGCCGTCGGCCTTGACCATCAGCAGCCGTACGGCCGGGGGCAGGTGGGCGGAGAGGCGGCCGACATAGTCCACGGAGCACTTCGCGATGACCAGGCGCACTCGACGAGGTTACTTGCTGAAATGTCCCGCTCGCGCGGGGGTGCCATGCTGACAGGGTGCTCGAAGCGCTCACCGGCACTGGCCTCGCCGCATCCGCCGGACTCAATGCGTACATCCCCCTGATGATCATGGGGCTGCTGTCCCGCTTCACCGGAGCGATCCGCCTGCCGCACGGCTGGGAGTGGTTGTCCAACGGCTGGGTCCTCGCCATCCTCACCGTCCTGCTGGCGATCGAGGTCGTCGCGGACAAGGTCCCGCTGGTCGACCACGCCAACGACATCCTGCAGACGGTCGTACGCCCGACCGCCGGCGGCATCGTCTTCGGCGCCGGCTCGTCCTCGCGCACGGCCACGGTCACCGACCCGGGCACGTTCTTCGGCTCGCATCAGTGGATTCCGATCGCGGCCGGCGTGCTGATCGCGCTGAGCGTGCACACGGTCAAGGCGGCCGCCCGGCCGGTCGTCAACGTGACCACGGCCGGGTTCGGCGCTCCGGTCGCCAGCACCGCCGAGGACATCGGCAGCATCCTGCTGTCGCTGACCGCCGTCCTGTTGCCGATCCTCGTCCTGCTCGGCCTGGTCCTGCTGGTGTCGACCGCGATCTGGGTGGTTCGGCGGCGAAAGCAGCGTAAACAGGTGGGGGATGTCCGTACCGAAGAGGTGTTTGGTTGACTCCTCTGGTGCCCCCCATCGCCGTACCGGCCTTCGCCCTGACCTGGTGGCTGGCGTGCTACCTCCTCGCGCGGGACCCGGCGCGGGCGGCCCTGTGGCGGGCGGCGGCCGCCCTGGCCGTGTACGCCCTGGCCGTGGCCGCCTGGGCGCTCGATCCCGGCAGCACCGTCGCTCAGGTCCTGCTGTGCGTGCCGGCGCTGCTCTGGGCGGGCGCGGCCGTCGCATTGCTGCCCGACGGCCAGGCGGTGCCGACCCGCGGCTGGCTCGCCACCGCGGCGGTGTTCCTGGTGATCGTGATCCTGCTGCCCCGGTCCGGGCGCCTGCTGACGCTGGTCCCGCTGGCCGCGGCGCTGATGCTGCTCTGGCGGAGCCGGGCCGAGGTCCGTCCGGCTCTGCTGCCGCTCGCGGTCACCGTCGTCTCCGGGCTGTACGCGCTGGGCCTGGTCGCCGCGCTGGGGCCGGTCGACCTCGGCTCGGCCGGACTGGTGCTGGCCGCCATCGGGCTCGACCTGATGGTGCTCGGTTACCTGGTGGCGGTGGCCGATGCGGTCGACGCCGGCGAACGGCTGCACCCCGATCTGCGCCGGTCGGCAGTGGCCGCCGCCGCGGCCACGCTGCTGATCGGCGGCCCGGCCGCGCTCACCACCCTGGCCGCCCCGGACAACCCGGCCGTCACCGCGCTGCAGTTCGTCGTGGTCGCGTTCGCGATGACCGTGGCGGGCCTGCCCGGTATGGTCCGCCACGGCCTGGACCGGCTGGCCTACCTCAACGACGACCGCATCCGGGCCGACCGGGCCGCCCTGCTGCTGTCGGCCGACGCGCTGCCCCGCCGCCGGGGACGGCACGGGCTGCTCAGCACCAGCCAGGACGAGTTCGCCCGGCTGACCCGGCGGGCCCTCGACGACTTCCGCGACCCCGCCCGGTTGCTGCGCAGCCCGCTGATCGATCTACCCACCGTCGACCGCCGGCTCACCGGGCCGATGGAGCAACTGCCGCTGGCCCGGGCGCTCGAGTTGCGGGCAGTTCTGCAGGAGAACGTGGCCCGGCTGAAGCCCGACGGGCTCGTCCGGGACGTCCGACGAGTGGCACCACTACAACGCGCTGCACTTCGTCTGCGTACGCGGCCTCCGCCCGTACGCCCGGCAACCGGCCGACGGCCTGGACCGGGAGGCCCGGCTGGTCGTGGACTGGTTTCGGGCGCACGTGCCGCCGGCCACCCTCCGGCAGTGGCAGGACGAAGGTGCGCGGCGAGTGGCCGACCGCCTCTGGGCTGAGCTGGTGAGCACCGACCCTCGCTGGCTGACCCACGCCCGTTCGGTGAAGCGGACATCTACGACACGCATCCCATAAACCTTCATATCGGGCACGACTGGTTAAGCTCCCGGAACGTGGATTCCGGGGAGAGCTGTGGGTAACCACCGCAATGCGCTGGTCGCCGCCGTCCGGCAGGAACTGGCCGAGGCTCGCGGCACCGCCCGGGCCGTGCTGGCCGCGGCCGAGACGGCCCGGGGGCAGGCGCAGCGGCGCCGGCGGCTCGTCCGGGATGCGTACGGGTCCTGCCTGACCCAGCTGGCCGAGGCCCGGGAACTGGCCAAAGCCGACATCCAGCGCCGCTTCTCGGCCGAGTCGGCCCAGCTCGCCGACACCGTGTCCACCCTGGCCACGGTGTGCGCACCGGGCGCGGCCGGTACGCCGTGGCGGATGTGGGCACCGACCGAACCGGACCACGGCCGGCGGGCGGCGCTGCTGCGGATCGGCGCGATGTCCCTCGGCGGGACCACCGTCCCGGCGCTGATTCCGCTGCTGGACTCCGCGCATCTCAGCGTCGCGGGCGATCCCGACGTGGCCGACGGGGTGATCGCCGGCTTGCTGCTGCGGGCGCTCGGCACCACCCGCCCCGGCGACGTCCGGCTGACCGTCTACGACCCGGAACGGCTGGGCGGCTCGCTGGCCGCGTTCGCCCCGCTCGGGCTGTCGTTCGTCGGGCCCGGCGGACTCGGCCCGATGCTGGACGATCTGGTCGAGCACATCTGCCGGGTGAACGAGACGGTGCTGGCGGGCGAGTACGGCTCCCTGGCCGACCTGGTCGCCGCCCACCCTCACCGGCGCCCGGAGCCGTGGCGGGTGGTCGTCCTGCTCGCCGACCGGGCCAGTGCGGCCGACCTGACCGGCACCCAGCGGGCCCAGCTCGACCGGATCGTCCGGACCGGCGTGGCCTGCGGCGTGCACCTGATCGTCCGCGGCCTCGACCTGCTCGCCCATCCCACGGTGGAGCGGCTGGTCATCGGCGACCAGACCGCGACCACCGACACCACCGGCGACCTGGCCGTACGCCTGGACCCGCCACCGCCCGCCGACCGGATCACCGAATTCTGCCGGTCCGCGGCCGACCGCATGCGCGCCGACCCGCCCCCGGCGCAGCTGTCCGATCTGGAGCCGGCCCGGATCTGGACCGATTCCTCGGCGTACGAGCTGGTCGCCCCGCTCGGCGACAGCACCGACGGCGTGCTGGTGGAGGTGGCGCTGGGCGACGACCCGCCGCACGCGCTGATCGGCGGCCCGTCGGGGTCGGGCAAGACCAACCTGATCTACGCCTGGCTGGGCTCGCTCACCGCCCGCTACGCCCCGGACGAGCTGGCTCTGTACCTGCTCGACTTCAAGGAAGGGGTGTCGTTCGCCCGCTTCACCCCAGGACCGCGCGACTCCAGCTGGCTGCCGCACGTACGGCTGGCCGGGGTCAACGTCAACGGTGACCGCGAGTTCGGCCTGGCCCTGCTGCGGCACCTGGGCGAGGAGCTGCGCCTCCGGGCTCAGGCGGCCAAGCGGCACGAGGCGTCGAAGTTGGCTGAGCTGCGGGCGGAGGATCCGAACGGGCACTGGCCGCGGATCGTGGCCGTGATCGACGAGTTCCAGGTGCTGCTGGCCGGCCGGGACGCGGTCGCCGACGAGGCGGTGGGGCTGCTCGAGGACCTGGCCCGGCGCGGCCGGTCGCAGGGCATCCACCTCGTGCTGGCCTCGCAGGACGTCTCCGGGATCGAGGCGCTGTGGGGCCGTTCCGGACTGATCGCCCAGTTCACGCTGCGGATCGCCCTGCCCAAGGCGCGCCGCATCCTGGCCGACGGCAATCTGGCCGCGGCGGTCATCCCGCGCCACCACGCGGTGGTGAACGCCGAGTCGGGCGCGGCCGGGGCCAACCGGATCGTCCGGCTGCCCGACGCCGGCGACCGGGTGGCCTGGCGCCGGCTGCAACGAAGGCTCTGGTCGGCCCGGCCGGCCTCGTGCGAACAGCCCCGGCTGTTCGACGGCGATGCCGTGCCCCGGCTGCCCGAGCAGTACCGCCCGGCCGGCCGGGTGGCGGACCGGCCCGAGCACATCGGCTCGTCGCCGGGCGCCGTGCTGGGCGAGCGGATCGACGTGTCGGCGCGCCCGGCCCGGCTGCGGCTCGGCCGGATGCCGGGGCGCAATCTGGCGGTGCTCGGGACGCGTACGGACGAAGCCTGTGACGTGCTCGCGGCGGCCGCGTTGTCGCTGGCCGCCCAGGGACCGGCCCACTTCAGCATCGTCTGCCTGGAACCCGGCGCGGAACGGGCGGCGGCCCGGCTGATGGCCGAGCTGCCCGAGGGCGACTGGTACGACGCCGCCGACGTGGACGAGCTGTTCGAGGTGGCGCCGGACGGGATTCCGCACTACGTGCTCGGGTACGGGCTGGACGCCCTCGGCCCGGCGTACCGGGAACGGTTGCGCGACCTGCTGACCGACGGGCCGGAGGGCCGTACGCACGTGCTCGGCTGGTGGCGGTCGGTGGCCCGGCTGCGCGACGACCTGGGCGGCGCCGGCGCCCGTTTCGACGCGATCGGGGCCTGGGTGGCGCTGGACGTGCACGGCGCCGACCTGTCGCCGCTCTCCCCCAACCGGGCGGCCCGGTCTGGTACCCGCGGCCGCGGCGGGCGCTGTTCTTCGACCGTTCCGTGCACCGCACCCCGGAAGTGATCATCCCGTACGAGGTGAACAGTGACCCCACGTGACCGCGACTACCAGATGATGATGACCGCGCTGGCCGACGTCACCCGGCGGCGCGACCGTGAGCTGGCGAACGCCGACCAGGCCTACCAGGACAACGCCGCGCGGGCCGCGGGCGAGCTGGCCCGGGCCGAGGGTGAGGCGGCCGACGCCGACCGCTGGGCGGGCGCCGCGGCCGCCCAGGTGCTCGACGTGGACCGGGAGGCGGCCCGGCTGTGGGAGCAGCTGCGGCGGGCCCGCGGGCTGCGCATCCGGGCGCTGGGCGAGCTGCCGGACCCCGTGCCGGTGGACACGCTCCCCCGGGTGGCGCTGCCGCGCACGCCCACCCTCGACGACGCACCGCCGGCGGCCGGTCCCTCGTCGGCGCGGATGCTGCTGGCCCGGGCGGCGGGCCGGATCGACGACCAGACGCGGCCGGTGTCGCGGCGGCCGTTGCCCCGCTGGGCGTTGCCGCTGCTGCCGGTGCTGGGTGCGCTCGCGGCCGGGCTGACCGGGCTGGTCGCGGCCGGCCTGGTGACGTTCGGCACCGACCCGATGCCGGGCGGGCTGGTCGTTCGCGGGCTCGGCTGGCTGTCGTTCGTGGCCGCGCCCTCGGCGGGCGTCCCGGTGGCGGCGTTCATCGCGCACCGGCGCCTGCTGGCCAAACTGGACATCGGGGGCGTCGGGCTGACGCTGATCGGTGGCATGGTCGCCGCTACCCTGCTCTCCCTGACCTTCGCCTCGAGCCACTGAGCCGTCCGGCCGGCCGCCGGGTCGGGGAGCGGGACCGCCGGGACGGCGAAGGGTCGCTAGGGTCTCAGGTCATGAGCGACAGCGCGATCTCGGTCCGCGGACTGCGCAAGACGTACCAGCAGAACGTGGCCGTCGACTCGGTCGACCTCGAGGTCGCGCGGGGCGAGATCTTTGCCCTCCTCGGGCCGAACGGCGCCGGCAAGACGACCACGGTCGAGATTCTCGAGGGCTACCGGACCCGCGACGCCGGTGAGGTCCGCGTGCTGGGCGTCGACCCGTCGACGGTCAATGGCCGGCGCGGCGCGGCCGGCGACCCGGCGGCCAGGCGGTGGCGCACGCGGGTCGGCATCGTGCTGCAGGGCACCGGCGAGTTCGACGAGCTCAACGTGGGCGAGGTGGTCGCGCACTTCGCCCGGTTCTACCCGGCACCGGACGACCCGGCGACGGTGATCGACCGGGTCGGGCTGACCGACAAGACCAAGTCGCGGACGCACACGCTCTCCGGGGGCCAGAAGCGCCGGCTGGACGTCGCCCTCGGCATCGTCGGCCGGCCGGAACTGCTCTTCCTGGACGAGCCGACCACCGGGTTCGACCCGGAGGCGCGGCGCGAATTCTGGACGGTGATCCGCGACCTGCGGGCCGGCGGGACCACCATCGTGCTGACCACCCATTACCTCGAGGAGGCGGAGGCGTTGGCCGACCGGGTCGGGGTCATCGCTCGCGGCCGGCTGCTGGCGGTGGACACGCCGCAGCTTCTCGGTCACCGCGATCAGGCGCTGGCCACCATTTCCTGGCGTACGGCCGACGGAGGGTGGGAACGCACCCGCAGCGCGACGCCGACGGCCGTCGTCACCGACCTGGCCGCGCGCTTCGGCGGCGAGGTGCCGGGGCTGAGCGTGACCCGTCCGACCCTGGAGGACATCTACCTCGAGATGATCGGAGCGGCCGCGTGAACGGGATGGGCCTGGCCGTGCGCCAGGGTGTCCTCGAGGTCAAGCAGTTCCTGCGCAGCCGGGAACAGGTGGTGTTCACGCTGGCGTTCCCGGCGATCCTGATCCTGATCTTCGGTTCGATCTTCGGTGGCGACCTCGGCGGCGGCGTGAAGTTCACCCAGTACTTCGTCACCGGCATGATCGCCACCGGCCTGATGACCGCGGGTTTCCAGGCCCTGGCCATCCAGATCCCGATCGAGCGCGACCGCGGCGTCCTCAAGCGATTCCTCGGTACGCCCATGCCGAAGTGGGTCTACTTCGCGGGCAAGGTGCTGATGGTGGCGTTCATCGCGCTGCTCGAGACCGTCATCCTGCTGACCGTGGCGACGGTCCTGTTCGGACTGGATCTGCCAGGTACAGCACAGCGCTGGTGGACGTTCCTGTGGGTGGCGGTGCTCGGCATCACCGCGTGCACGCTGTGCGGGATCGCGTTCTCGTCGCTGGCCCGCACCGGCCGCAGCGCCCCCGCGGTGGTCACCCCGGTCGCGCTGATCCTGCAGTTCATCTCCGGGGTCTTCTTCGTGTTCACTTCGCTGCCCTCGTGGATGCAGCGTCTGGCCGCCGTGTTCCCGCTCAAGTGGATGTGCCAGGGTCTGCGTGCGGTCTTCCTGCCGGCGTCCTTCGGCGTGCAGGAGCCGGGCCACGGCTTCCACCTGGGCCGGGTCGCCCTGGTCCTGGGCGCCTGGTGTGTCGGCGGCCTGATCCTCTGCCTGACGACTTTCAAGTGGACGACCCGGCGCGACGGCTGACGGATCAGGCGGACCCGGCGCGACGGCTGGACATCACAGCTAGCGGGTCGAGCCGCCGACCAGGCGACGGGCCGCGTCGAGTTCTTCCGGGAAGACCAGGACGGCCAGGCGGCCGTCGGCGCCGACCGCCTGGGTGGCCCGGATCCCGGCCGCGCCCAGCAGCCGGTGGATCTCTTCGGCGATCGTCGCGTCGTCGGTGACCGCCGCCGGGCAGAGCAGTCCGTAGTCCTCGCTGAACCCGAGGATGGCCAGTCCTTCGGAGCGCGGCTCGGTCTCGTCCCAGCCGACGCTCCACTGCGGGCCCACCTGCCGGAAGACGAGGCACAGGAGGCCGACCACCGCGACCGCGATCAGCGGACCGAGGAGGTACCAGCCGTCGCCGTCGGGCATGAGCACAGTCTGGCATCGCGGGGAGCGGTTTTCCGGGGATTTGCCCCGATCGGAAGGGCTGAGCGGACGTTAAGTCCGAACGGCTAGAGTCGGTCTCGCGTCACTCACTCTGCAGACAGGAGAGGGCACTCATGGCGGGTCGGCTCGCGGTCATCGGCTCCGGCTTGATGGGGTCAGGCATCGCTCAGGTCTCGGCCCAAGCGGGCTGGCAGGTCACCATGCGCGACGTCGACGACGCGTCGCTGGCCCGGGGACGCGCGGCGATCCGGGATTCGCTCGGGCGGTTCGCGGCCAAGGGCAAGATCACCGAGGACGACGCCGAGACCGCCCTGAGCCGGATCACCAGCACCACCGACCTCGAGGCGGCGGCCGATGCCGACGTGGTCGTCGAGGCCGTCTTCGAGCGGATCGAGGCCAAGCACGAGGTGTTCCGGGCGCTGGACAAGATCTGCAAGTCGGGCGCGGTGCTGGGGACGAACACCTCCGCCATCCCGATCACCCAGATCGCCGCGGTCACCGGGCGACCGGAGTCCGTGGTCGGCATCCACTTCTTCTCGCCGGTGCCGATGATGAAGCTGGTCGAGCTGGTCCGCGGTTACCAGACCTCGGACGAGACGCTGGCCACCGCCCGGGACTTCGCCGAGGGCGTCGGCAAGACCTGCGTGGAGGTCAAGCGGGACGTGGCCGGCTTCGTCTCCAACCGGTTGTTCTCGGCCCTGCTGGTCGAGGCCATCAAACTGGTCGAGTCGGGCGTGATCACCGCGGCCGACCTGGACACGGTGATGAAGCTGGGCTTCGGGCACGCCATGGGCCCGCTGGCCACGGTCGACCTGACCGGGCTGGACGTGATGCTGCACGCGGCGAGCAACATCCACCGCGACACCGGCGATGAGAAGTTCTTCCCGCCGGAGCTGCTACAGCGCATGGTCACCGCCGGCGACCTGGGCCGCAAGACCGGCAAGGGCTTCTACACGTACTGAATGAGACGCGTACCGACGCCTCAGAAGTCGTACGACGGCTCCGGCACGTCGGCCCGCTCCACCTCGACGCCGAGCGCGGCCAGTTCCTCGACGAAGTTCGGGTAACCGCGGTCGACGTGGTGCACCTCGCCGACCTCGGTGATGCCGTCGGCGCACAACCCGGCGATGATCAGCCCGGCTCCGGCACGGATGTCGGTCGCCCGCACCGGGGCTCCGGACAACCGGTCGCGGCCGCGGACCACGGCGTGGTGCCCGTCCGTACGGATGTCCGAACCCAGGCGCACCATCTCGTTCACGAACATGAACCGGCCGTCGAAGATGTTCTCGGTGATCAGGGACGACCCGTCGCTCACCGCGGCCAGCCCGATGGCCATCGGCAGCAGGTCGGTGGCGAAGCCCGGGAACGGCAGCGTGACGATGTCGACCGCTTTGGGACGCTCGTCCATCCGCACCCGGAAGTGATTGTCGCCGGGCTCGACGGACGCGCCCGCGGTGACCAGCTTGTCCAGCGCGATGTCGAGGTACTCGGGCCGGACGCCCCGCACGGTGACGTCCCCCCGGGTCATCGCCGCGCCGAAGGCCCAGGTCCCGCCCACGATCCGGTCACCCACCGTGGTGTGCTGGACCGGCTTGAGGCCGTCCACGCCCTCCACCTCCAGGGTCGACGTGCCGGCGCCGGAGATGCGGGCGCCCATCGCCGAGAGCATGTCGCAGATGTCGACGATCTCCGGTTCGCGGGCGGCGTTGTCGATCTCGGTGTTACCGCGGGCCAGCACGGCGGCCATGAGCAGGTTCTCGGTGGCGCCGACGCTCGGGAAGTCCAGCCAGATCTTGGAACCGCGCAGGCCGCCGGGCGCGCTGGCGATGACGAACCCGTGTTCGCCGGTGATCTCGGCGCCCATCCGGGCCAGGCCGGAGATGTGCATGTCGAGACCACGCGAGCCGATCATGTCGCCGCCGGGCAGTGCCACCCGGACGTACCCCCGGCGGGCCAGCAGCGGGCCGAGGACGCAGATCGACGCGCGCAGACGGCGGACCAGGTCGTAGTCCGCCTCGCTCCCCGGCTCGGCCGGCACGTCGATGGTGACGGCGTCCCCGCTCAGGTCCACGTGGCAGCCCAGCCGGCGCAGCACCTCGGCCATGATGGCGATGTCGGTGATCCGGGGGACGTTGTGCACCACGCTGCGCCCCTCGGCCAGCAACGCGACCGCCATGAGCTTGAGGGCCGAATTCTTGGCGCCTCCCACGTGCACGTCGCCGGCGAGCCGGGCGCCGCCCTTGACCCTGATGACATCCACGCGCGCCATCGTAGGGGTTCCACTCCCGGGCGCTCCGTAGGGTGTAGCCCATGGCTGTGCATCTCACCCGCATCTACACCCGGACCGGCGACGGCGGCGAGACGCGCCTCGGCAACAACGAGGTGGCCGCGAAGACGGACCCGCGGATCGCCGCGTACGCCGACACCGACGAGTGCAACGCCGCCCTGGGGGTGGCGCTGGCCCTCGGCGATCTGGCCCCCGACCTGCGGACCGTGCTGGCGGCGGTGCAGAACGACCTGTTCGACGTGGGCGCCGACCTGTGCAACCCGATCGCCGACGACCCGCCCTACCCGCCGCTGCGGGTGACCGAGGCGTACGTGACCCGGCTCGAGGGCTGGTGCGACGAGTACAACGACCGGCTGCCGAAGCTCGACTCCTTCATCCTGCCCGGCGGCACGCCCGGGGCGGCGCTGCTGCACGTGGCCCGGACAGTCGCCCGGCGGGCTGAGCGCTCGGCCTGGGCGCTGATCCAGGCGGACCCGGCACGCACCTCGGCCGTCCCGGTGAAGTACCTGAACCGCCTGTCCGACCTGCTGTTCATCCTCTCCCGTACGGCCAATCCGGGCGGCGACGTGAAGTGGGTGCCCGGCGGCGGCCGCTGATCAAGGCGGCGCTGATCAAGGCGGCGCTGATCCGGGCGGCGCTGATCCGGGCGGCGTTAGTCGAGGTGGAGGCGGCGACCGTCGTGGTCGAGGATGGCCAGCGCCTCGGCCGGGCCGCCGAGCGCGCCGAACGCGTGCGGGACCATGGTGCTGAAGGTGGCCGCCTGGCCGTTCTCCACGATGATGACCCGGTCGCCGAGCAACAACTCCACCGCTCCGGACAGGACGGTGAACCAGTCGTGGCCGGGGTGGACCCGCCGGGCCGACTCGGCCCGCGGAGCCGGCTGGGTGAGCCGGATTTTGGCGACGGTCATCCCGCCAGGTCCGGGTTGGTGGTCGAGCAGCCAGGTGGTGCGGCCGCGGGCCGGGTCGTGCTGCGGCTTGATCACCACGTCGTCGTCGCCCGGGGCCTCGACCAACGCGTCGAGCGAGGACCCGAGCGCGCGGGCGATGGCCGTGAGCTGGTCGAGACTGATCCGCCGGTGTCCGGTTTCGAGGCGGCTGAGGGTGGACGGGCTCAGGTGGCAACGCGCGGCGAGATCGTCGAGGGACCAGCCCTGGGCCAGCCGCAACCCGCGGATCCGGGCTCGGACCAGCGCGTCGACCTCATCGTCTTGCTGCATACGCAAGATACTATGCCGAAACCGCAAAGCCCGTCTACGATGGCGGCATGGCCCACGACCATCATGACCACCAGCACGGGGATCTGGCCGAGCTGCTGGACCTGGACGCCGAGATCACCCGCGACCAGACCGACGAGCTGACCGCCTGGATCGCCGCGACGGCCGGAAACGTCGCCGGCATCCTCGATCTGGGCGCGGGCACCGGCGCCGGCACCTTCGCGCTGCGGCGTCGCTTCCCGGACGCGGTGATCACCGCCGTCGACGCCGACCCGGACATGCTGCATCGCTTGCAGGCCCGAGCCGGCGGGTCGGGGCACGTCCGCACGATCCTGGCCGACCTGGACACCGGATGGCCCGACGTCGACCCGGTCGATCTGGTCTGGGCCTCGGCGTCGATGCATCACATGGCTGACCCGGAGCGGGTGCTGCGCGATGTCGCGGCCACCCTGCGGCCCGGCGGCACGCTGGCCCTGGTGGAGATCGACACGTTCCCCCGCTTCCTGCCCGCCGGCGCCGCCGGTGGACTGGAGGAACGGCTGCAGGAGGCGGCGGATGCGGCGCGGGCGGCCGAGCTGCCGCACATGGGCGCCGACTGGGCCGCGGTCCTGGGCCGTACGGGCTTCACCGTGCTCGCGGAGCGGGAGTTCACCCTGCACCTGACCACCCCGCTGCCGCCCGTGGCCCGCCGGTACGCCCACGCGAACCTGAGCCGGATGCGGAGCCGGGCCGCCTCCGCGTTGAACGCCGGCCAGCTGACCGCCCTGGACGACCTGCTGGACGGCCACGGCCCGGACAGCCTGCAGCGCCGGGACGACCTCGCCGTGCACACGACCCGGCGCGCCTGGCTGGCCCGGTCGGCCTAGGAGGCCACCGGACCGCGGTTGGGACGGGTCCGCGGCCACGGGTTGACCGCCCCCGGCTGACGCGGCGGGCCGGCCTCGAGCCAGGACAGGAACCCGGTGACGGTGGACTCCGCCATCGCGATCTCCACCTGAGCCTCGGGAACCGCGCAGCGCAGAATCACCCAGTGGGCGGGCATCGAGAGGCGCTCAGGCCCCTCCGGCCGGCGGCGCTGCTCGACCGCCAGCTCTTTGCGGTTGAGCACCCGCTTGGGCCGGATGGCGAAGCTGAACATCCGGTGGAAGCGCAGCTCGTCGCCGACGAACTGACCGACGCCGGTGGACCAGCCGCGGCCGGGCACCATCGTGGTCACCCGGAACTGCAGCCGGATGGTGCCGCCGCCCAGCATCAGGAGGCGGCGGCGGAGAAAGATGCAGAGCAGCAGTACGAGCAGGGCGGTGACGCAGATTCCGCTGTACTCGAAAATCCGCATCGCCCGGGCGCTCAGTGCGCGTCGGGAGTGGCGGGCGTGGCTGACTCGGCGAGCACGGTCACGCCGTCCGCATCGATCGACAGGAAGCCGCCCGAAACGTCGTAGGTCAGTTCCTCACAGCCGGTGAGTTTGACCCGGACCTGGGACGGTTCCTTGAGGAGTCCCAGCAGCGGAGAATGGTTGGGCAGGACACCGATCTCGCCCTCGGTGGTGCGGGCGATCAGCATCTCGGCATCGCCGTCCCAGATCTTCTCCTCCACGGCGACGACCTGGACGTGCAGCTGATTGGCCACGCTGGCTCCTTAGAGTCGGTAACCCCGATGGGTGAAGCTTAAAGGGTGGACGGCTTCCGGGTACGGCCGGGTGGCGGCCGCCACTCATATCTTGTTGATGTAATCCGGGTGGCTGAGCAGGAAGTCGGCGACCGTGCCGCCGGTGACCGACGCGAAGAAGTCGATCGCGCTGGGCGGCAGCTGCTCGCCCAGATACCGTCCGTTCTCGGTGATGCTGCTGCCGGGCAGCTTGATCAGCGTCATGTTCTCCGACCGGATGTTGCGCAGGGCCAGCCCCCAGTCGACCACGGTGTGGCCCTTGCCGTCGAAGATCAGCGACTTGCCCGCCGCCTGTAACACGTTGTCGAGCTTGACCGGGTTGGTCACCACATCCTTGCTCAGCGCCTGCTGGACCATCGCCTTGAGGAACTGTTGCTGGTGGCGCTGCCGGTCGTAGTCGCTGTGCGGGAGGCCGTACCGCTGCCGGACATAATCCAGAGCCTCCCAGCCCTGCAGGTGGTACGTGCCCGGGGTGTACTGCTTCTGCGGGCCGTAGTAGGGGTGCGCGCACATGTTGCTGGCACAGCTGGCCAGCCGGGGCCGCGGTTTGCCGTCCGGTCGCAGATGCTCGGACCGCACGTTCTCGTCGACCGTCATGGTGACGCCACCCATGGCGTCGACGATGCTCTTGAAGCCGTCGAAATCGAGGATCGCCCCGGCGTCGAACCGCTTGATGCCGGTGAGCTGGCTGACCGTCCGGGCCAGCAGGCTGAACCCCTGGACGACGTCGTGGTTGCCGTTGCCGACCGCGCTGCCGTACGACATGGCTGCGTTGATCTTGTCGGTGCCGCCCCGGAAACCGGTCTTCGCGAACGGCGGGATCTGCACCCGCAGATCACGGGGAATGGAGAAGACGTACGCCTGGTCCATCGTCGCCGGGATGTGCACCACGATGATCGAGTCGGACAACGGGGTCTGCTGAGGGGTGCGCGGGTCGATGCCGACCATGAGGATGTTCAGCGGGCCCCGGATGTCGCTGACCTTCCTCGCCGCGCCGTCCGCGGGATCGCCGAACAGGTCCTTGGTCCGAATCGCGCCGGCGTACCGGGCGATCAGCACCTGACCGGTCACCAGCGTGCCTCCGCTGACCAGCATGAGCACCGCGCCGAGGGTCGCGCACAGGCGCGCCCAGAACGGGATCACACGCTCCCGCTCCGGTCGGTCCGTCGTCGCCAAATCGCTGTTCGTCACTCGTTCCCCAACTGCCGGTTGTGCTGGTCAACGTGCTCGACCGGGGGCAGGAAACGCGTGGGCCGCGCCTACCTTGCGGTAAGCGCGGCCCACGGGGAAAACGTCGCCGATCAGCCCTTCATCAGCTCGTGGGCGTTGCGCTCGAGGTCCTCGAGACCGCCGCACATGAAGAACGCCTGCTCCGGGAACTGGTCGTACTCCCCGTCGCTGATCTTCTTGAACGCCTCGATGGTCTCCTTGAGCGGGACCGTCGAGCCGGGCACACCGGTGAACTGCTCCGCCGCGTACGTGTTCTGCGAGAGGAACCGCTCGATGCGGCGCGCCCGCTGCACCGTGACCTTGTCCTCTTCGGAGAGCTCGTCCATGCCCAGGATGGCGATGATGTCCTGCAGGTCCTTGTACTTCTGCAGGATCCGCTGCACTTCTCGGGCGACCGCGTAGTGCTCGGCGCCGACGTACTCCGGGGCCAGGATCCGCGAGCTCGAGGCCAGCGGGTCCACGGCCGGGTAGATGCCCTTGTCCGAGATCGACCGCTCGAGGTTGGTGGTCGCGTCGAGGTGGGCGAACGTGGTCGCCGGAGCGGGGTCGGTGTAGTCGTCCGCGGGCACGTAGATCGCCTGCATCGAGGTGATCGCGTTACCGCGGACCGAGGTGATCCGCTCCTGCAACTGGCCCATCTCGTCCGCCAGGGTCGGCTGGTACCCGACCGCGGACGGCATGCGGCCGAGCAACGTGGACACCTCGGAACCGGCCTGGGTGAACCGGAAGATGTTGTCGATGAAGAGCAGCACCTCCTGGTGCTGCACGTCCCGGAAGTACTCGGCCATGGTCAGGGCGGACAGGGCGACCCGCAACCGGGTGCCCGGCGGTTCGTCCATCTGCCCGAAGACCAGCGCCGTCTTGTTCAGGACGTCACCCTCGGCCATCTCCAGGATGAGGTCGTTGCCCTCACGGGTGCGTTCCCCCACGCCGGCGAACACCGCCGTGCCGCCGAAGTTCCGGGCGACGCGGATGATCATCTCCTGGATGAGCACCGTCTTGCCCACGCCCGCGCCGCCGAACAGGCCGATCTTGCCACCACGGACGTACGGTGCCAGCAGGTCGAGCACCTTGATGCCGGTCTCCAGCATCTCGGTCTTCGGCTCGAGGTCGGCGAACGGCGGTGGCTGGCGGTGAATCGACCAGCGCTCGGTGATGTTGAGCGTGCTCGGGTCGGCGTTGAGCACCTCGCCGAGGGCGTTGAACACGTGCCCCTTGGTCACGTCGCCGACCGGCACGGTGATGCCTTCACCGGTGTCGATGACCTCGGCCCCGCGCACCATGCCGTCGGTGGGCTGCATCGAGATGGCCCGGACGACGTTGTCGCCGAGGTGCTGGGCGACCTCCAGGGTCAGCGTCTTGGTGCCCTCGGACAGCGTCACGTCCACGTGCAGGGCGTTGTAGATGTCGGGCATGGCGTCGCGCGGGAACTCGGCGTCGACGACCGGGCCGATCACCCGGACGACGCGGCCGACTCCGGTCTGGGTCTCGGTGGGCTCAGCTACAGCAGTCATCAATCATCACTTCCCGACGCGGCCAGCGCGTCCGCGCCGCCGACGATCTCACTGATTTCCTGGGTGATCGCGGCCTGCCGCGCGGAGTTCATCTCGCGCGTGTACCGCCTGAGCAGATCGTCGGCGTTGTCCGAGGCGGCCTTCATGGCCCGCCGCCGGGACGCCGACTCGCTGGCCGCCGAATCCAGCAGGGCCGCGTAGATCCGGGTGTTGATGTACTTCGGCAGCAGCGCGTCGAGCAGTTCCTCGGCCTCCGGCTCGAACTCGTACGCCGGACGCAGGCCGGGTTCCGCCTCCCGCTCCTCGACCTCCAGCGGCGCCAGGAAGTGGGCCTCGGCCGACTGGGTCAGCAGCGAACGGAACCGGGTGCTCACGATGTGCAGCTCGTCCACGCCCGGAATGTGGTCCGGGCCGTGACCGGCCTCGCTGTCGTCCGCGCCGGCGACGAAGGCGTCCAGCAGGGACTCACCGACCCGCCGGGCGTCGTCGTACGACGGCCGCTCGGAGAAGCCGGTCCAGCTCGCGGCGATCTCCCGATTCCGGAACCGGTAGTAGCCGACCCCCTTACGGCCGATCACGTACAGCGCCACGTCCTTGCCGTCGGCCCGCAACCGCGCAGTTAGCTGCTCGGCGGTCCGGATCGCATTGGCGTTGTACGCCCCGGCCAGGCCGCGGTCGCTGGTGATCAGCAGCACCCCGGCGCGGCGGACACGCTCCCGCGGCTTGAGAAGCGGGTTGTCCACCGACGCGTTGGAGGCCAGCGCGGTCAGCACCTGGGTGATCGCCTCCGAGTACGGACGGGCCGCGTTCACCCGCTCCTGAGCCTTGGCGATCCGGCTCGTCGCCACCAGCTCCTGCGCCTTGGCGATCTTCCGCGTCGACCGGACCGTCCGGATCCGGCGCCGCAGCTGCTGTACCTGACCGGGCACGGCTAGCCTTCTTCCCGGGCCGGCGGCCGGACCTCGCGGGTCACGGTCTCGTGGGTTTCGCGGCCGTCCTCCATCGCCTCCGCCGGAGCCTCGTTGACCGACACCCCGGTGTTGCCCTGGCGGAAGAGCTCCTTGAACTCCTTCACCCCGGACTCGAGGGTCTCGATCTGCTCGTCGGTGATGTTGTTGCTGGACTCGATGGCCGTGTACGTCTCCTGCCGGTGCCGCTTCAGCCAGGCCAGCAGTTCCTGCTCGAACCGGCGCACGTCACCGACCGGGATGTCGTCGAGCTGGCCGGTGGTGCCGGCCCAGATCGAGATCGTCTCGTCGGTCACCGAGTACGGCGAGTACTGCGGCTGCTTGAGCAGCTCGACCAGCCGTACGCCCTTGTCCAGCTGGGCCCGCGACGTCTTGTCCAGGTCGGATGCGAAGGCCGAGAACGCCTCCAGTTCGCGGTACTGCGCCAGGTCCAGGCGGAGCCGGCCGGAGACCCGCCGCATGCCCTTGACCTGCGCCGAGCCGCCCACCCGGGACACCGAGGTGCCCACGTTGATGGCCGGGCGGACCCCGGAGTTGAACAGGTCGGACTCGAGGAAGATCTGCCCGTCGGTGATCGAGATGACGTTGGTCGGGATGTAGGCCGAGATGTCGTTGGCCCGGGTCTCGATCAGCGGCAGGCCGGTCATCGACCCGCCACCGAGCTCGTCGGAGAGCTTGGCGCAGCGCTCCAGCAGCCGGGAGTGCAGGTAGAAGACGTCGCCCGGGTACGCCTCGCGGCCCGGCGGGCGGCGCAGCAGCAGCGAGACCGCGCGGTACGCCTCGGCCTGCTTGGTGAGGTCGTCGAAGACGATCAGCACGTGCTTGCCGTTGTACATCCAGTGCTGCCCGATGGACGAGCCGGTGTACGGGGCGATGTACTTGAAGCCGGCCGGGTCGGACGCGGGCGCGGCGACGATCGTGGTGTACTGCAGCGCGCCCTGCTCCTCCAGCGTCCCGCGGATGCCGGCGATGGTGGAGGCTTTCTGGCCGATCGCCACGTAGATGCAGCGGACCTGCTTCTGCGGGTCGCCGGACTCCCAGTTGGCACGCTGGTTGATGATCGTGTCGATGGCGACCGTGGTCTTGCCGGTCTTGCGGTCGCCGATGATCAGCTGCCGCTGGCCCCGGCCGATCGGCGTCATGGCGTCGATCGCCTTGATGCCGGTCTGCAGCGGCTGCTTAACCGGCTGCCGCGCCATCACGTTCGGCGCCTGCAGCTCGAGCTCGCGGAAGCCTTCGCTCTCGATGTCGCCGCGGTCGTCGATCGGGTTGCCCAGCGGGTCGACGACCCGGCCCAGGAAGGCGTCGCCGACCGGTACCGAGAGCACTCGGCCGGTCCGCTTGACCTGCTGGCCCTCGTCGATGCCGGCGAACTCGCCCAGCACCACGACGCCGATCTCGCGGACGTCGAGGTTCAGCGCCACGCCGAGCGTGCCGTCGGCGAACTCGAGCAGTTCGTTGGCCTTGGTCGAGGGCAGGCCCTCGACGTGTGCGATTCCGTCGCCCGCGTCGGACACGATGCCGACCTCTTCACGGGACACCTCGGGCGAATAGGACGAGACGTAGCGCTCTAGCGCCCCCCGGATCTCGTCCGAGGAGATGGTCAGCTCGGCCATCCTCTGCCTTCTCTACTCTGCTCGGGACGTCTCCGCCGCCGAGGGGGCTTACTCTCCGGCGTCGCCGCCGGCGAGAGGAAATCTATTTCGCGAACTCCTGGCGAGCCTCGTTGAGCCTGCCCCGGACCGTGCCGTCGTAGAGATCGGAGCCCACCTGCACGCTGACCCCTCCGATGACGGCCGGGTCGACATCGATCTTCAAGGACACCTGCCGCCCGTACATCTCGGCCAGCTTGCTCGTCAACGCCCGCTCCTCGGCCTCGCTGAGGGGCTTGGCCACCTTGACGTACGCCACCTCGCGGTCGCGTTTCGCCGCGGTCAGCTCGACCAGCCGGGTCAGCGAGGACTCGAAGCTGCGGCCGCCGAAGCCGGCGAGTGCCACCTCGACGAGTCGCAACGTGGTCGGCTGGATCTTGCCTTTCAGCAGATCCGTGACCAGCTTAACCCGGCGGGCGGTCGGCGCGCCGGGGTCGCTGAGCGTGACCGACAGCTCGTTGTCGCCCGAGACGATCTGTCCGAAGCGGAACAGCTCGTCCTCCACGTCGGCCAGTTTGCCGGACTTGTCAGCCGAGCGGAGCAGGGTGTCCACACCGAGCCGTTCGGCCGCGTCGAGCAGTTCGTGGCCGCTGCCCCAACGACCGCTGACCAGGGTCGCCATCGCGTCGACCGTGCCGGCCGACACCCGGCCGACCAGCAGGCCGCGCAGCAACTCGGCCCGCTGCCGGCCGCCGCGTGCCGGATCGGTCAAAGCCCGGCGCAACCGCGGCTCGGCCCGCAGCAGCCCGGCCACCGACAGCACTTCGTCGGCGACCGTGGCCAGCTGCGGGGCCGTGGCCCGGCCGGTGTCCGCGACGAGCTTCTCCTGAGCGTCCGCGTAGGACCGGCGGCTGTCGGGGGAGGGCATCAGCGCTGCCCGCCCGCGGTGCCGGCCCGGTCGAGCTCGGCGATGAACCGGTCCACCGTGCCGCGGCTGCGGGCTTCGTCCGCCAACGACTCGCCGACGATCCGGCCGGCCAGATCGACGGCCAGGGTGCCGAGCTCCGAGCGCAGATCGCGCACGATGGACTCACGCTGGGCCGCGAGCTGGTCGCGGCCGGCCGCGATGATCCGGTCCGACTCCTCGCGGGCCTTGCCCAGGACGTCCTGCCGGATGCCCTCGGCGTCGGCACGGGCCTCGTCGCGGATCCGCGCGGCCTCGGTCCGGGCCTCGGCGAGCTGCTGCCGGTACTGCTCGAGCAACTGGTTCGCTTCGGCCTGAGCCTCCTCGGCCCGCTTGATGCCGCCTTCGATCGCGTCCACCCGGGCGCGGAACGTCTCCTCCATGCGCGGGAAGACGAACTTCATCAGTACCCAGCACACGATGGCGAAGGATATCGTCCCGAGCACCAGCTCTTGCCACAGCGGAAAGATGGGGCTTTGTTTCGCCTCGGCGGCTAGATAGAGCATGGAACCCTCCAATCCGGGGGTCGGTGGTGGCGGTCGGATCAGGGAATGGTGCCCTGCCAGATGAAGCCGAACGCGATGCCGAGCAGCGCGAGCACCTCGACCACGGCGAAGCCGATCCACATGAACGGCTGGGTGATCCGGGCGGCTTCGGGCTGGCGAGCGGTCGACTGGATGTACGCGGCGAACACGAGGCCCACCCCGATGCCCGGGCCGATGGCCGCGAGGCCGTAGCCGATGGCCGCGGTACTACCTACAACTTCGGCGAGTGTCATTGAGAAAATCCTCCTGGTATCTCGCGTGTCTGTCACGCGGGACGACAACGGGCCTTACTTGGGGAAATCAGTGGCCTTCGTCGGCGACGGCGCCCTGGATGTAGCTGGCGGTCAGCACCGTGAAGACATAGGCCTGCAGGGCGATGACCGCGAAGTCGAGAAACGTCAACGCGATGGTCATCAGCCAGGACAAGATCGAAACCGGGGTCAGCAGCGGGTTGGCGCTGATCATGGCGAAGCCGCCGAGGGTGAACACCAGCAGCAGCATGTGGCCGGCGAACATGTTGGCGAAAAGCCGGACGGCCAGCGAGAACGGCCGCACGATGAAGTTCGAGAAGAACTCGATCGGCACCAGGATCGGCAGGATGAACCACGGCGCCGGCGGCACCAGCGCATGCTTCAGATAGCCGATGCCGTGCTTCTTGAAGCCCAGGTAGATGAACATCACCCAGCTGATCAGCGCCAGGATGATCGGGAAGGCGATGTGCGACATGGGCGAGATCTGGAAGAACGGGATGATGCTCCACAGGTTGTTCAGGAAGATGAAGCAGAACAACGTGGCCAGGTACGGCGCGAACCGCACCCCTTCCCGTCCGATCATCTCGACCGCGATGTTGTTCCGCACGAAGCCGTAGATCGATTCGGCGATCCACTGCTTCTTCGACGGGACCAGCTGCGGGTTCCGGTACGAGAGCAGGAAATAGAGGATCAGGATGGCGACGGACAGCCAGACCATCACGGTGATCTTGGTGATCCAGGTGTCGCTACCGCCCCAGGGCGCGATGCTGGGCAAATAGAAGTCCCCGACGGTCGGCGGGAACGGCGTGTCCGCCAGGACGATCGTCTGACCGGTCATCGAAGCCCTTCCAGGTCAGGCGCCGAGACGGCGCGCGATGAGATAGATCCCGGCCGCGCCACCCACGATCGCGCCAACGCCGAGGAAGATGCCGCGGGTGCCGAGCCAGTGATCCACCAGCCAGCCGATGCCGCCCCAGACGACCATGCCCCCGATGAGGTAACTGAGCGCCACCCAGCCGCCGTTGGAGTCCACCGGCGGCGGGCCGTCATCCCTGTGGGGGTCCGAAGGGGGAAGTTGACCGGCCATGACGCGCCGAACATTATCAGCCGGTCACACCAGGCTGTGCGTGCCCCCCCGGACAACTCGTGTTGTCCCGGCGACGTCTCGGCTCCCGATCGGGCAACACCGTACTCCTGTGGTACCGCCCCCGACCACGCCCGCCGCGCCGAGGTCACCGGTTCGGGCGCCGGCGACGTGCCGCCAGATCCGTCGGCAGTGGCGGTGAGCTGGGCAATCATGGAGCGTCCGCGGCTCTTCGATTGGCTCGGCGGGCGATCCAGAACACCTGCGCCGCCGTCATCACGACCGCTCCGATCGCGATGCCGAACGCCATCGGTCTGGCCCCGGCCCAACCGGCCGCGCCGGCCGCGATCAGGATCAGCACGATGAGCACGTACTTGACCATGTAAACGGTCAGGCCGACCGGCAGCACCAGGGCCGGCCGGAGAGTGTCGGCCCAGCCGATGGCCAGCGTCGACATCGTGTAGCCGATGGTCACCAGGAGCACGCCCGCGCCCAGGCCGAGCCCGGTGGCCGGACCGGCGGACAGAAAGCCGGCGGAGACCACGCACAACGCCAGCGCAAGGCCGATCGCGGTGATCATGGGCAGGTGCTCGATCCGCCAGCGCGGGTTGTCCGGAAGCGGAGGGAAGTGGGGCAGTGGCCGATCGTCGTCCTCGTCGTCCCGGCCGAGAATCTGCGCCAGCACACCGGCCGGCCGGCTTTGCGCCGGAATGCCGGCCACGCGGTCCGCGCCCGGCCGGACGGCGCCCGGGGGAACCGCACCGGCGTCGGGCGGATCCGGGACGGGTTGGTGGTGGTTGTCCGTCACCGGCCGGCCCCGGTCCGATGATCGACCGCCGGGGCCAACTCGCGGGCGCCCGGGAGGTCCGCCTCCGGGTAGGCCGGGAAGCGTGCGGTCAGCGCCGATGCCTCGTCCGCGAGATCACGCAGCCAGGTCGTGCCGGATGTGGTCGACGGGTCCGCCGCGATCGCCGACGCGATCATCCCGGCGATCTCGCGCATCTCGCTCTCCCGCATGCCCTGGGTGGTGACGCACGGGGTGCCGACCCGGATCCCGGAGGCCACGGCCGGCTTCTCCGGGTCGTACGGAATCGCGTTCTTGTTAATGTTGATCTTGGCCTGCTGGCATCGCGCCTCGGCGTCGCGGCCGGTCACGCCGACGTCGCGCACGTCCACCAGGGCCAGGTGGGTGTCGGTGCCGCCGGCCACCGGGCGCATGCCCGCCGTGGTGAGCCCGGCGGCCAGCGCCTGGCAGTTCGTGACGACCTGCCGGGCGTACGTCCGGAAGTCGGGAAGTTCGGCCTCGCGCAGGGCGACCGCCTTGGCCGCGACGGCGTGCATCAGCGGTCCGCCCTGACTGAACGGGAAGACGGCCTTGTCGATGCGCTGTGCGAGATCCTCACGACAGAGAATCATGCCGCCTCGCGGGCCCCGAAGCACCTTGTGGGTCACGCCGGTAACAACGTCCGCATGTGGTACGGGCGACGGAATCGCCCGTCCTGCCACCAATCCGATGAAATGCGCAGCATCCACGAGCAGGTACGCGCCCACCTCATCGGCGATCTCCCGGAACGCGGCAAAGTCGATGAGCCGCGGGTACGCCGTCGCGCCGCAGATGATCAGCGTCGGCCGATGCGCCCGGGCCAGGTCCCGCACCTCGTCGTAGTCGATCCGCTCGGACTCCGGGTCCACCCGGTAGCCGACGTGGTGGAACCACTTGCCGGAGAAGTTGACCTTGCTTCCGTGGGTGAGGTGGCCGCCGTACGGCAGATCCATGGCCAGCACCACGTCACCCGGCTGGACCAGGGCGGCGTACGCGGCCAGGTTGGCCGACGTGCCCGAGTGCGGCTGCAGGTTGGCGTGGTCGGCTCCGAACAGGGCCCGCGCCCGCGACACGGCCAGTTCCTCGGCCACGTCGACCGGCCCGCACCCGCCGTAGTAGCGCGCGCCGGGGTAGCCCTCGGCGTACTTGTTGTTCAACGTCGATCCGAGCACGGCCAGCACCGCCGGCGAGGTGAAGTTCTCGCTGGCGATCAGCTGGAGTCCGCCGCGCTGCCGTGCGAGCTCGTCGCGGACGACGGCCGCGATCTCCGGATCGGTGCGCTCGAGAGCGCGCAGATCCGGCCCCCAGAAGGTGTCCATGCGCACTCCCTCACCGCGGCGTCGCTGCCGGATCTGAGCATATGGCTTGTTAACCCCCACCTGCGGGCACAAGCTCGGTTATACGTTGTCCGGTCACCGGAGCGTCCGGCTACATCGGTGGCCGACACGCGCCGCACCTGCTCGTCACCGGCGTCGCTGGAGAGACGGCCCGAGGACGCCGGCGCGGGCGGGCGGGCCCCGTTCGTACGCCCGGGTCAGCGGGCCGCGGCGCGCGTCAGCCGGTCCCGCACGGCCAGCCAGTCCTCGGTGTCCGGCGGTTCGAGGACCACGATCGTCGACACCTCGGCGTCGTCGAGTCGGTGCAGAGCGGCGTAGAGGTCGGCCGCGTACTCCCGGGGGTCGTCGGACAGCACTTCGGTGTACGGGCCGTCCGCGCCGCGGTGGGTGATGACCCCGACCCGGCCGTCGTCCGGGACCGGGCCGATCGCACCGGTGATGACCAGGGTCGCCCGCGGCGCGTAATGCCGCTTGCTCATGCCCGGTGACGACCGGCCGGCGCCGTCCGTGACCGGGTCGGCGGGCAACCGGATCGGCCCGGTGACCGCGCGCAGCGTGCGCAACGGCAGCGCGCCCGGCCGCAGCAGCCGGGGCGTCCCGCCGGTCACGTCGAGCACGGTCGACTCGATGCCCCAGCCGCTCGGGCCGCCGTCCAGCACCAGCGGCACCTCGGGCAGGCTCTGCACCACGTGCGCGGCGGTGGTCGGCGAGATGCTCTCCGACCGGTTCGCGCTCGGCGCGGCCAGCGGCAGCCCGGACGCCTCGAGCAGGTCCAGGGCGACCGGGTGGGCCGGTACCCGGATCGCGATGGTGCCGGCCGGTGTCCGCCCGACGTCGCCGAGCGCCTCCGACCGGCGGACCACCAGCGTCAGCGGGCCGGGCCAGAACTGGGCGGCGAGCTCATCGGCCACGTCCGGCCACTCCGCCGCCAAGTCGCGCGCCGCGGCCGGGCCGGGCACGTGCACGATGAGCGGGTTCCAGGACGGGCGGCGCTTGAGGCGGTAGATCTCGGCCACGGCGCGGGCCGAGAAGGCGTGCGCGCCCAGGCCGTACACGGTCTCGGTGGGGAAGGCGACGACCGATTCGGCCCGCAGGATCTCCACCGCCCGCCGCAGACCGTCGGCGTCGGGTGCGACGATCCGACTCACGGGTTCCGCGGGCCGATCGGCAGCACGGCGTCCAGGAACGCGTACACCGACTCGTCGATCTCGTCGGCCACCCGGGCGAAGGTCTGGTCGCCGCGCCCCCACGGATCGTCGAGATCGTCCTCGGCCGGCGCCGGGTGGTCGGCGCGCACCCGGTCGGCCGCCTCGACCACGGCGGCGGCGCGGGCGGCGAACCCGTCCGGGTCGGTCGCCACCGGCGGCAGCGCGGCGAGATCGATCCCGGGCAGCAGGCGGGCCAGGTGGCCCAGCACGAACGTGCGGGCGGACAGGTCGGGCCGCAGCACGTGCACGTAGTCGAGCTGGTCGGTGGTGGCGGTGAGGATCAGATCGGCGTCCAGCAGGTGGCGGGTGACCAGTTTGCGCGCGGTGAAGCCGTCGGTGCTGCCGCCGCGGAGCATGATCTGGCGGGCCGCGGGCGGGTTCATCTCCTCACCCTCGTGCCAGCCGCCGGTGCCGGCGCTGACGCTGGTCAGCAGCTCGTCGGCGGTGACCGTGGCGTCCAGTTTGGCCAGCCGCTGCTGCGCGGCCAGGACCATCAGGCGCTCGGCCATGGGCGACCGGCAGATGTTGCCCATGCACACGTGCAGCACCGTGAACGGCATCTCACGAACCTGCCGTGCTGCTACCGGCGCCTGGTCCTTCGGACCGCGCGGAGAACCCGGACACGGGGAGCAGATCCGGGACCACGTCGCGGAGCTTCTCGAACGGGATCGCGCCGTTGCGCAGCACCTTGGGCGCCCCACCGGTGACGTCGATGATGGTGCTCGGCGCCGGATCGACCGCCTCGCCCGCCTCCAGGTACACGCGGACCGAGTACTCCAGCTGCTCGCGGGCGGCCTCGGCGGTCAGCGGGGCCGGGCGGCCGATCTTGTTGGCGGCGGTGACCGCCATCGGGCCGACCTCGCGCAGCACCTCGAGCGCCACCGGGTGCAGCGGCATCCGGACGCCCACCACGCCTCCGGTCTCCCCCAGGTCCCACTGCAGGCTGGGCGAGTGCTCGACCATGATGGTCAGCGCACCCGGCCAGAACGCGTCGGCCAGTTCCCGGGCCGCCGTGGGCAGCGAGTAGACCAACCCGTCGAGGGTGTGCCGGGAGCCGACGAGCACCGGCGGCGGCACCCGGCGCTCGGCCCCGCGCGCGGTGTGCAGCGAGGTGATCGCGTACGGCGTGAAGGCGTCGGCCCCGATGCCGTAGACGGTGTCGGTGGGCAGCACCACGAGTTCGCCGCTCTTGGCCGCTTCGACGGCAGCCGCCACCCCCCGATCGCGGTCGGCGGTGGTCCGGCAGTCGTACAGCATCACGAGAAGCAGTCTGCCACGTAGACGGCGAGTCCTCAGACCCGCCGGGCAGTCGCGAATCTGGCACGCCCGGTAAGGTCATCGTGCTCTTCGACCGAATCGAAGCAGGAGTCGGCCCGCAGCAGCGCCGGCACCGCCGACGCGTGGGTGTCGTCGTGCTCGACGCCGAACCAGCCGCCCGGGCGCAGCAGCGCCGCCGCCAGCGCGATCACCGGCCGGATCACGGCCAGGCCGTCGCGTCCGCCGAACACCGCCTCGGCCGGGTCGTGGTCCGCGACCTCGGGCGGGACCGGGGTGCCGTCCGGTACGTACGGCGGGTTGCACAGCACCACGTCGATCCGCCCGTGCCGGCCGACCAACAGCGCCGGATCGGTGACGTCGCCGGGGATCACCTCGACCCGGTGGCCGGCCGCGTTGCGGCGCAGCCAGGTCAGCGCCGCCGGAGACCGTTCCACCGCCAGCACGGCACCGGCCGCCGACTCGTCGGCCACCGCGCACGCGATGGCACCGCTGCCGCTGCACAGGTCGACCACGGTTCCGCCGGGCGGCGTCCGGTCGATGCCCCAGCCGGCCAGCAGCTCGGTTTCCGGCCGGGGCGTGAAGACGCCGTCGCCGACGGCCAGCTCGAGGTGGCGGAAGGCGGCGGTGCCCAGCAGGTGCTGCAACGGGATCCGCTGCGCCCGCCGGGCGACCAGGTCGGCGAACCGGTCACGTTCGGCCGGGCGGAGGCTGCCGACCAGCACCAACCGGCCCCGCGGAATGCCGAGCACGTGCGCGGCCAGCCACTCGGCGTCGTTGCGGGGAGCGTCCACACCGGCCGCGGCCAGGTCCGACGCGGCCTGGGCAAGGATCGGCCCGAGCGGGACTCGTTCGTCGGCGACCTTCACGGCATAATCATGAAACGCCGTGTGTTCCGACAACCGGCCGGGTTGTCGGAAACGGCGTTGTGCTGCCGTGGGAGGCGCCTGGTGAGTTGGCTGGACCAGCTCGCGGATCACGTCCAGGACCTGCGGCGGGCGGGCGAGCTGCAGCAGAACGGCCGGTCGGCCGAGGCCGTGTCACTCTTCGAGCGCGTCCTGGAGTCATCCACCGACCCCACCACCCGGGCGTACGCGCTGGTCCAGCGTTTCGGCGCGCTGATCAACCTGGGCCGGGCGGCCGAGTTCCCGACGGCCATGACCGCCGCCTCGTCCGCCGTGCGGGAGGTGCCGGACCCGTACCTGCGGGGTCAGCTGCACGCGTTCGCCGCCCTCGGCGCCCACCTGCAGAGCGCGCTCGACCGTGGCGTCACCCACCTGGTCCAGGCGTCGCGGGCGCTGGCGTCGGTGCCGGACGGCGACTCCGAGACCGCGTGGGGCTGGCACGACCTGGCCATGGCGTACTCCTATCTCGGCTTTCACGGGCATGCGCTGACCGCGATCGAGCAGGCCCGGCAGGTCGGGGCGGACGCCGGGATGGCGCCCGAGGTGTTCGCCGCGCCCGGCATCCGGCTGCGCAACGCGGTCGCCCTCGACCACCAGGGCGACACCGACGGCTGCCTGCGGGTGCTCCGCGACATCGACGCCGAGCTGGCCCGGTACGTCGCCATCGGCGCCGACACCCGGCTGCGGCCGAGCAGCCGCGCGGTCTACGGCTACGCGCTGGCCCGGCGGGCCGCCCTCGGTGAACCCACCGAGGACGCGGTGACCTGGCTGTCCAGTGGCGGCGACAGCGTCCGGACCCGGGATCTGCGGCACCTGGGCGGCGTCTGCCTGGCCATCGCCGCCGGGAGGCCGGCCGAAGCCCTGACCCGGCTGGACGCGGCACCGGTGTCGCCGGAGATCCTCGGCGCGGCCGAATCGGCCCGGCTGCGCAGCATCGGGCACACCGCGGCCGGTGACCACGCGGCCGCGCACGCCGCCGACCGGTACGCGTTCCGCCTCGCCGCCCAACTCATCGACCGGCTCCGCGACGGTTACCTGGACGGGGTCGCGGCCCGGCTGGACGCCCACGAGACCCAGCAGCGCGACGCCGACCGGTACGGCGACGAGTCGCTCGTCGACCCGCTCACCGGCCTGCCCAACCGCCGCCAGCTGGAGCGGTACGTGGCGGCCATGCTGGCTCGCGGGGACCGGGCCGCGATCGGCATCTGCGACCTGATCGGCTTCACCGCCGTCAACGCCCGGCACGGCCGGCACTGCGGCGACCTGGTGCTGCAACGCATCGCGGCGGTGTTGAACCGGGTGATGCGACGCGGAGACTTCGTGGCCCGGTTCGGCGGCGACGAGTTCGTGGTGGTCCTGCCGGGCGCGGGCCCGGCGCAGGCCGACGACGTGTCCCGCCGGATCCGGGCCGCCGCGGCCGCCGAGAACTGGCAGGTGCTGGTACCGGGCACGCCCATCGGGGTGGCGGCCGGCTGGTCCGAGGTCGGCCGGAACGGCCGGACGCTGAGCGCCGCCTTGGCGGCCGCGGCAGCGAGCCGAAGTCCGGCTTGACCGTGACCGAGCTGCGCGGCCGGGCGGCCGGCGGCGTTCAGCGCGTGAGTTCGGTCTCGCCGGACAGCCGGGCGGCGCGGTCGGCCTCGCCCAGCGCGTCCAGCACGGCGTCGAGCTCACCGTTGAGGACCAGGTCGAGGTTGTACGCGGTGTAGCCGATGCGGTGGTCGGTGATCCGGTTCTGCGGGAAGTTGTACGTCCGGATCCGCTCGGAGCGGTCGACCGTACGGACCTGGGCCTTGCGCGCGTCGGAGGCGGCCGCGTTCGCCTCCTCCTGGGCGGCGACCAGCAGCCGGGCCCGCAGGATCCGCATCGCCTGCTCGCGGTTCTGCAGCTGGCTCTTCTCGTTCTGGCAGCTGACCACGATCCCGCTGGGCAGGTGGGTGATCCGGACGGCCGAGTCGGTGGTGTTGACCGACTGACCACCCGGCCCGGACGAGCGGAACACGTCGACCCGGATGTCGCCGGGCTCGATGTGCACGTCGACGTCCTCGGCCTCGGGCAGCACCAGGACACCGGCGGCGCTGGTGTGGATCCGGCCCTGCGACTCGGTGACCGGGACCCGCTGGACCCGGTGCACGCCGCCCTCCCACTTGAGGCGGGACCACACGCCGTGGCCACCCTCGGGCACGCCCTTGGTCTTCACCGCGACCGAGATGTCCTTGACCCCGCCCAGATCCGATTCCTGCGAGTCGAGCACCTCGAGGATCCAGCCGTGCCGCTCGGCGTAGCGGGTGTACATGCGCAGCAGATCACCGGCGAACAGGGCCGACTCCTGGCCGCCCTCGCCTGCCTTGATCTCGATGATCACATCCTTGGCGTCGTTCGGGTCGCGCGGGATGAGCATCTCGCCGAGCTTCTCCTCCAGCGGCGCCAGCAGGGCCGCCACCGCCTCGACCTCGCCCGCGAAGGACGGGTCCTCGGCCGCCAGCTCCCGCGCCGCGGTCAGGTCGGCGCGCGCCGCCTCGAGCTCGTTGTGGGTGGTGTTGATCGGCGCCAGTTCGGCGAACCGCCGGCCCACCCGCCGCACCAGCGCCTGGTCGGCGTGGATCGACGGGTCCTCCATCTGCTTCTCGAGCTGGGCGTACTCCTCGAGCAGCTGGGACAGCCGGTCGTTGCTCACTGGCGCATTCTCCCCTACATGGCAACGGCGCCCGGCCCCCTGTTGTCAGGGGACCGGGCGCCGTTGAAGCAGTTACTTCTTCTTCGCTGCGTTCGCCGCGTTGACCTTGGCGTACTTCGCCTGGAACTTCGCGACCCGGCCCGCGGTGTCCAGCACGCGCTGCTTGCCCGTGTAGAACGGGTGACAGGCGCTGCAGGTCTCGACGCGGATCTCGCCGCCCTTGGCGGTGCTGCGGGTCGTGAAGGTGCTGCCGCAGGAGCAGACGACGTCGGTGGAGGTGTACTCCGGGTGGATGCCGTTCTTCATGTGTGCTCGGTCCCTCTCGATGATCGGGTCGCCGGGTCGCCGTCAACACCGACTCGCCCCGCTAGGGCGGACGGCTCGGGCGTGAACCGGAACCTCTTACTGGCCGATGGACCAGTCTGCCATGTCACATGCCCTGATCAGAAATCAGGCGACACTTTTCCGGTCCGCTGACGACAACGCCGGCCCCCCGTGAGGAATTCCCACTGCCATGACCCGTCTGCTGATCACCCGCGGCCTGCCCGGCTCGGGCAAAACGACGTTCGCCCGGACGCTGCAACCGCTGGTCACCCGGGTCAGCCGGGACGATCTGCGCCGCATGCTGCACGGCCGCATCATGCTCACCGACTGGGCCGAGGCCCAGGTCACAGCGGTCGAGCGGGGCATGGTCGAGACGCTGCTGCGGCGCGGCGCCAGCGTGATCGTGGACGACACCAATCTGCGGCCCCGTACGGTCCGGGACTGGTCTTCGTTGGCGTCCGGCTGTGGCGCGTCCTTCGAGGTGCACGACTTCACCGACGTGCCGCTGGACGAGTGCACCCGGCGGGACGCGGGCCGGGCGGCCGACCTTCAGGTGGGTGCGGCGGCCATCCGACGGTTGTACGAGCGGTATCTTGCCGGAGGTCGAGGTGGACCGGGGGTGGGTTGAGTGGCGAAGCACCTGCGCGTGTGCCACCTGCCCGGCTCCCCCGGCGCCACCGGGTCCGACCGTGTCCAGCACGACCTCGACTGGCTCGGCGGCGAGCTGGTGGTGACCGAGAAGCTCGACGGCGGCCCGCTGACCTTCACCCGCGACCGGGTGTACGGGCGGACTCCCGCCGCCCGCACCGGAACCTGGGACCGCCCGGCGACCGCGCTGTGGGCGATGATCTCGTACCGCATCCCCGACCACTGGCGGGTGTGCGGCCAGTCGATGTACGCCCGCCGTCGCATCGCCTACACCGACCTGCCCGGCGTCTTCATCGTGACCGGCATCTGGGACGAGACCGACACCCTGCTGGGCTGGGACGACACCGTCGACTGGGCGAACCGGCTGGAACTGCCCGTGGTGCCGGTGCTCTACCGCGGCGGCCACCTGCCGGACGCCCGGGCGGCCTGGGCCCGGCAGCGGACGCCGGAGACGTCGGAGGGCTTCGTGATCCGCCGGGCCGGGCGGATCACCGCTGACGACTTCCCGCTCCAGGTGGTCCAGTGGGTGCGCGCCGGCCACACCCGCCGCCGAGTGCGCGCGGGCTTCCAGGTCAACGAATTCGCTTAACCTCTTTTGCTCAGCCGTATTTTGCTCAGCCGAACGTGAACGCGCACGCCCGCGCCCCGGCCTCGCTGAAGAAGATCTCGACCGTCCGTTCGCGGACGTCGTCGTGCTCCCGGACCAGTTGGTACAGGCGGCCCTCGCGCAGCACGCCGTTCCCCTCGTCGTCGACATGCTCGCCGTGCGACGAGCCGGGCGCCTTCCCATCGATCAGCACCGTGAACGGGATCGGGCCCTCCGGCCCCGGCGCGAGCACCAGGTTGACGTCCCGCGCCTGGTAGGCGAACGCGATGCGGCCGCAGGCCCGGTTCAGCGTCAGTTCCTCGCGGCCGATGGTCCATTCGCCGTCCAGCGCCCAGTGGTTGAACGCGAGATAGTCGGGAAACTCGAACTCTCCGGCGCCGCTGTCGCGGTCGCCGCGGTCACTTCCGAGGTACGTCTCGGGCGTGCGCAGATGGTCCCAGTCGGCGGCGGCCTCCACCCCTTGCCCGGTCACGTCGACGTACTCGCGGTCGACCCCGAGCAGCTTCTGGATCAGCTGCTCGGACTCCTCGTACCGCCCTTCGCCGAAGTGCGAGTCCCGCACCCGCCCGTCCCGCCCGACGAAGTACAGCGCCGGCCAGAAGTGGTTGTCGAAGGCACTCCACACGGCATACCGGTTGTCGACCGCGACCGGATAGTCGATGTGCCGGGCGGCAACCGCCTGCCGGATGGTCGCGGAGTCGTGCTCGAACCCGAACTCCGGCGTGTGCACCCCGACCACGACCAGCCCGTCGTCACGGTAGGCCTGCGCCCAGGCCCGCACGTACGGCGCCTGGCGCAGCCAGTTGATGCAGGTCAGGGTCCAGAAGTTGATGATCACGACCCGCCCTTGCAGCGCCTCCCGATCCAGCGCCGCACTGTTGATCCACTCGGTCGCCCCGCCGAGCCCGGGCATCTCCCACCGATCAGCCATACCCCCACCCTGACCGCCTCCACCCACCGATGGAACCCGTCAGACCCCCTGGTCATCAATCTTGGCCGTCTTCCCCGCCGGCCCGGATGATCACCGGCCTCAGCTCGTGGATCGGCTACCGCGGTCCGGACCGGTTTCGGTCGACGGCATCCTGGCCCCTGGCATCGTCCCGCGGGCAGATCGAGGACGAGCCGACGACGGCGTTCGGCCAGGCTCCGGTCCCCAATGGACTGCACGACCACTGCTGAATCTGTTTGCGTCGTGGGAAAAGACTGCGCCGCCGGTGCAGGTGACCGAGAACGGTCGCTCGACTGTGGATGGTCCGGATGGACAGTTCCAGATCGAGTACCTCGCCGGCGACGCGAATCCGCTCGGTAGCCTGACATCATCGGAATCATGGAAATCGAGCACCAAGGCCGGCGGCCAGTAGTTCCGGAGTCGGCGTACGTCGCCTCGACGGCTGTGCTCAGCGGCCGCGTCATCCTGGGGGAGAACGCCCGCATCCTGCACGGCGCGATTCTGAGCGCGGAGGGTGACAGCGAGATCCGCCTCGGCGCCGACGTCGTGGTGATGGAGAATGCGCTGGTCCGCGGCCGCCCCACCCACCCCACGCGGATCGGCGACGCCGTCCTGATCGGCCCGCACGCCCACGTCAACGGCGCGACAATCGAGGACGAGGTCTTCGTGGCGACGGGCGCGTCGCTCTTCCCCGGCTCGCTCGCCGGCGCCGGTTCCGAGCTTCGCATCCACAGCGTCCTGCATGTCAACTCGACGCTGCCACCCGGAACCGTGGTCCCGATCGGCTGGATCGCGGCCGGCAACCCGGCCGAGCTCTTCTCGCCCGACCGCCACGACGACCTGTGGGCGGCCCAGGAGCCGTTGGACTTCCCCGGCACGGCCTACGGCGTCCCCCGCGGCACGTCGATGCGCACCATCATGCGCCGCCAAGCCGACGCCTTCGGCGCCCACCGCGACGACCGAATCCTTTAGGGCCGTGAGCGGGATCAGTACTGGGAAGTGGAATGCGCCGGTGAGTGAGCGGCTGCGGTGCTGCATCTACCGCGACCCGACCAAGGAAGCCGAGGATTACGTGCTGCTGCAGGTCACCGCAGCCGGGAGCGACGCGGTTCAGTGGCTGGGTGCGCACGCCGCCCACCTCAACGGCGCGCTGGCGGCCGGCTTCCGGGTCGAAGCCCATCTCATGTCCTCGGAAGGGATCCGCTCGTTGGTCTGACCGACCGTTCCAGAACCTCCTCCGTGGTCAGCGGGCTACGAGGGTGATAGCTGAGGCAGAGCGCGTCCGGACTCTGACGAACGGCTCGCCCTCCAGAGCGACGTAGAACTCGCCACTGCTCAGCTGTGAGATGCCCAGCACGTCCCTGCCCTTGGCCCGGGCCATCTCGCGGGCCGCCTCGATTTGCACCGGCGCGTTCATCAGGCCGTAGACCTGATTGGCCGCATTGCCCGTGATCTGGTTGTGCAGGCCCTTCGGCGACTGGGTGGCGAACACCAGACCCAGTCCGTACTTCCGCGCCTGGGAGGCCATGGACAGCGTGCTCCGGGTGCACGCCGTCATTGCCGCCGGACGGAGCGAAGCGTCTGCGCCTCGTCCATCACGAAGAGACCACCGAGCGGCCGGCCGCCGGCCGGATCTTCTTGACCCACGCGAAAAGGATCTGCCCTGGTTGACGAATCTGCGCTGGTCGTCGACTTGTCAGCCCGATCAGGTGATCACCGAGATCGGGGCCCGCTTGCCGGTAGGTGGGCGCAGCAGCTCGCCCGGGTCGACCGCTTCACCGACGCCGCCGAAGAGCGGATCGATCACGGTGGCCGCGGTCAGCACCTGACCCAGTTCGGCCGCGATCCGGTCCGCCGCCTCGCCAAGCTGGATGGCGTCCGGCAAGTCGGTCAAGATGGCGATGAATCCGCGCAGCGTTGTTTCCCGATGCCGCCGGCGCGTAGTGGATCGAGCGCCTCCTTCAGAATCGCCTGCGCCGCGCTCCGCCTTGGCGGTCGTTCCGGACACCTTCGCCCGCGGGGCAAGCGTGGCGAGGGCCGAGTCGACGGCCGCCTCGAACTCGTCCGGGTCGTCGACCAGTTCCGAGAATCGGGCAGCGGCTGGAAGCTCAGCGGCCGACCGGCCGCTCGCGGCGGCGTATAGACCACCACATCCGTGCTGTCGATGAAGTCCCGTGCCTTCTCGGCCTCGCCCGGCCGCCACGGTTGCCGGCGGATCAGGCCACGGTTCGCCGAGCCGGGCGAGGTCGTTGTTGGGGTCGAGCACGATCGTCGACACGCCCTGCAGCGCGCATTCCTCGATGATCGGCGCAGCAGTACGGTCTTGCCTGATCCGGAGCCGGCGAAATCGCCGCGTGCTTGCGGAGCGCCTCGAGCTCGACCAGGACCGGCTCAGCGTGTCGACTGCGCCGGCAGATGGCCGTCCCGAGCGCGTCCAGGATCCGGGCGGCGCACCATGTGCCGACGGCATCGAGACAGGCGGGCCGAGGTACAGGCATCGGCATGCGGTCCGGCATCGGCCAGCGCCTCACGCAGGAAGGCCACCGACTGGGCGGGAGCGCCGTACGAGAGCCAGGCGGCAAGGTCGGGCGACGGGTGCGCCAACAGTTCGCGGAGGGCCGAGAGCGTCCGCAGATCGTCGTCACTCACGGTCAACCGGCGTCCGCCTCCTCGCCTCGAAGTCCGCGACGGCCAGCTTGTTCATCTCTCGCGACTGCGGCCATTCGTGGTTGCGCAACAAGAAGAGGCGGCGTCGCGGGACGTCTCCGGCCAGCCCGGCCTCGGTGCAGGCGGCTCGGATCCGGTTGAGGACCGCCGTGGCCTGATATCCGGGTGAGATGGCCCGGAAACCCCAATGCGCCTCCTCCTCCGTCTCCTCGTTGATCGTGCGACGGAGGCGGCCGTGCAGGACAGGTTCCGTCTCGGCGGCGAGTCCTGCCTCGACTCGGCCGGCAGGTCCCTGCTCGTCGATCCACCTTGCAGACCGCGCATCAACCCCGGTGCTCGGGCGTCCCGTGTCGGGGGCGACGACGCGCTTCGAGGCCCGCAGGCCGATCAGCTCGGCGAACCGCTGATCGACGCCTCAGTCGAGGTCCGGCGAAAGTTGTCCAGATCGGTAGCGTCCATCAGTTCGGATGCGGGTCGAGCTCTGCTGTAGCGGACCGCGCCGTCGATTGCTGGTCGAGTGTGCCGGCTGGACCGCCTGGAGAAGTTGACGCGGCATGTAGTGCACCGCGTCGTCGAACGCCTCCGTACGAATCGGCCAGGTCGGGTAGGGCGGGGTGAAGGCGAGGGCCTCGAAGTACGGTTCCAGGCGCTTCGCCACCAACGCCCGCCAACGACCGGGGGATAGGCGGAGGCGAGCCGAGGCTCTGCCGGGCCACGAACCGGTCCTGGACCGCGGAGATGGCCCTGGTCCGGATGACCTCCCAGGTGGCCGCGCTGCGCGGCGATCACGGTCAGCGTCCGGTGCATAGTCTCCCGCAGGTCCATCAGCCCGTTGGCGATCTGGTCGAGCAGAAGCGTGTCTCTGCCATTCCCCGGCCGGCCGCCCTGACGGCTCTCGCCAGCGAGCCAGCAGACCGTCGATCTGGTCGACAGCGATGACCGACGGGCCGGTCAGGGCGAGCAGCCACGACATCTCGCTGACGAGCCGGTCTCGATGGGTACGCCCCGACGCGGAAGACCCCAGGGCCCCCGCTCGCCCGGGATCGCATTCCTCGTCGCCGAGCAACATTGATGCCCAGCTCGTGGGCCGGTTGTCGCCGGCGTTGTACATCGCCAGCGCGCGAAGGGTCTTGCCGCATCGGAGGGTCACCTGCGGGTCGTACCGGTGTAGACCCGCCAGAAGCGCCTCGATGGCCGAGCGGTCGAGCGGGGCATCGCCGACAAGGGCCTGACGGACGTTGACCGGCACCGCGGTCAACGACGTAATCCGCCGCATGAACACGCGGAGTCTGCGTCTCGTGGCCCGTGACCTGACGGGTCAGCCCGTCCAGCATCGAACCGGCGACGCTGGGCCAGAAACGACTACCGTCGAGCAGGCCGACCAGGAAGAAGTAGCCGTCCTGCCGCTGCACCTGAGACCGGATCCAGCCGAGCAGATGGGTCTTGCCCGACCCTCGCTGGCCCTGCACCACCACCCCGACCGGGCTCGGCGTCTCGCTGTCGCGTGCGTCGCCGATCGGCCTCCAGGACGGCCGCGGCCACCTCGCGGTGGAGGGTGTCCACATGCGACGCGGACTCCCGCCAGACGTCGTCCTTGGTTGGCGCGAAACTGATCCGGACGTCCGGAAAGCGCCTTCAGACCGGAGTCGCTCATAGTTCCTCCATCGCCAAGACGTGCTGGGCGCGTTCGCCGATGATGACGGCGGCTTCGCGGTCCCTCGCCTTCAATGCTTTCTGGTTGGTCTCCTCCTCGATCCGCACGCCGGGGAGCCGGGTCATCAGCCGCAGCACGCCGTCGACGTCGCCGCCGATCGATGTCGCCGAGCTCGGTCGCGGAGGTCGGCCAGCCCCACCCAGGCTGCCTGTGCCGGACGGCCAGCCTCCTGGTACGCGCGACGGATACATTCCCGATCTCGAACGGCCGTCGGCCTCCGGCACCGGTTGCACCTCCGACCGGGCTCGCCGGTTCTCCGCCGAACATCTGCGCCAGGCTGTGACCGCTGCTGTCCAGATACCGGTCCGAGAGCCGGCGAACATTGCGTACAGGGCCTGGCCGGCCGACCCCGATCCGGCCGGCGCTGTCCGGACCTTCAGTTCTTCCCGGCACCAGCGCCACCCCTCGTCGGCCAGCGAGAAGAAGTAGCGTTACGTGCCCCTCGGCGGCACTCGATGAGCTTCGCGTCGGCCAGCTTCAGGCGGCCCTTTCCGGTGAGCACCAGACCCTTCGCGTACTCGGCGGCGATCTCCCGAGTTCGAAAGTTCGGCATTGCGCGCCATCAGGATGAACAGCAGGGCGCGCTCCGGCGTGGACAGCTGCGGATCAGACATGGGCTGGCCCTTCGAGTTGTGCGGCCCGGCGGCCGGCGAGGAAGTCATGGATCTGCTTCAGCACCAGGTCACGGTCCTGGAGCACCTGAGAGTTGGTGAAGCGAAGGACGGCGAATCCGCCCAGTTGCAGGAGCACGTCGCGTTGCCGATCGGCGGCGAACTGGGCGGCCTGTCGTTCGCAGCGTCATCTCGAATCCACCGCTCGGCCCGCAACAAAAGGTCGAGCTATCCGGATTGGTCAGCCGAGGGCCGTCATCTGTTCCACCCCGCACGCCGGAGCAGCCAACCGTTTCGAGCGCGGCCTCCAGCCGAACCGATCCGCGGCGGCTGCTCGCATGGCCGCTTCCAACGCCGGCGGGTCGTCGGCCGGAAGCGAGGGACGCTCGTCAACGTAGTCGAACCGCCAGATCGGTTTCGAGCCACGCGTCGAGCTCGACCGCAGTCGGTCAATCACGGCGGCGGCGAGGGCTTGCTCGTCTTCGATCAGTCGGCCACGATATCGATCACAACCACCGACCTGCGCCGCCCGAACTGGCCGCGATCGCTCGTGACAGGCCGCGACGCGCCGATCTCGGGGGAACCCGTCCGGGCCGATGCGGCGACCGGGCGACCCTCGGCCATGTTGGCCAGAACTGTCCGTACTGGCCGCTGTGCCGGTCATCGCACCGACCGAGGAATCCCGCCAGACCAGAGAGCCACTCCCCCTTCGACGGCGCGCCGACGCCCGGACCTCCCGGGGATCCCTCCAGCCGTCCATCTCATGTCGATCAGGGGGCAAAGCGGACCGGCGAGCCGACCTGGTAGGTGACGATCGCCGACGACTCGACGGACCGCATGATGTCGGACGCAATCGAGTCGATGATGCGGATGGGCCGGTCGAGCGGGAGATCCGACAGCACTTGCTCAGGCCGCCGACGAACCGGTGACGGGCAGCGGCTGACCCGGGTGCCCTCGGAGGCCAGGGCGGCCGCCTCCGGGTCGAGGTAGAAGGCGGGACGCAGGTCGAGCTCGTCGTAGTAGCGGTGGAACACCGGCGTGACCCCGCCGGACATCGGCGGGACGATCCAGCTCCAGTCGGCCGGGACCGGGCGGCCGGCGCGCTGCTCGTTCTCGAGGTGCTTGATGAAGCGCTTCGACTCGGTGTGGTGGTCGGTCATCTTGACGCCGTCCTGCTCGAACGACCACAGCACCGCACGGTTGAGTTCGACCAGCGCGCGGTCGCGCCACAGGGTGGACTCGCGGCTGGTGTCCAGGCCCATCCGGGCGGCGACGGTCGGCAGCATGTCGTAACGGTCGGCGTCGGCGAGGTTGCGGGCGCCCACCTCGGTGCCCATGTACCAGCCGTTGAACGGGGCCAGCGGGTATTGCACCCCGCCGATGGTGAGCCGCATGTTGGAGATCGCCGGCACCGCGTGCCAGCGCAGCCCCAGCTCGGCGAACCAGCCGAACTCCGGGTGCCGCAGCGGGACCTCGCGGACCGCGCGCTCCGGCAGCTCGTACAACCGGAGGCCCTCGGACGGCGTCTCGATGGCCAGCGGCAGCACGTCGAAGTCCTCGCCCTTGCCCCGCCAGCCCAGGCCCTGCATGGCTCGGGTGAAGTTGAGCTGCCGCGGGTCGCCGATGCCGTTCTCGTACCCGGCGTAGCGGATCAGCTGCTCGTTCCACACCCGGGCGTACGGCTGGCCGGGCCGCGCCGGTGGGAAGATGCTGATCACCGGGCGCAGGTTCTCCGTGCCGGCGGCCTGCAGGTGATGCACGAGCAGGGAGAAGATCTCATCGGCCGTACGGGCGCGACGGCGATCGAGGACCAGCAGGCTCTTCCAGTAGAGCCGGCCGATGCAGCGGGACGAGTTCCGCCACGCCATCCGGGCGCCGTGCGACAACTCGTCGGTGGTGTGCACGTAGCTGCCGGTCGCCGCGATCTGGGCGCGCACGATCGCCAGCCGCGGCTCGACCGGCCCGAGCCGCGGATTTTCCAGGTAGCAGCGCCGCAAAAAGTCTTCGGCCTCGTACGGATCGACAGGCGCGATCGGGTCCCACGAGTCGATGGGATGGTCCCGGTACCCCGGCACGTTCATGCGACACCCTCCCGTACGTTGAGCCAACGTAGTACCGGAGGTTCGCACGACCCCATAAGCATCGAAACAGACAAGTTGTGCGACAAAGGGGGCGACCACGCAATGTGGTCGCCCCCTTCGTGAAACGGACTACTCGCCCGGCGTCGACTTCGCGATCTGCATCAGGAACTCAATGTTCGTCCGGGTCTGCTTGAGCCGGTCGAGCAGCAGGTCCAGCGCCGCGTTCGAGTCCAGCGAGTGCAGGACCTTGCGCAGCTTGTGGATGATCGCCAGCTCTTCCTTGCCGAGCAGGATCTCTTCCTTACGCGTACCGGACGGGTCGATGTCGATGGCCGGGAAGGTCCGCCGGTCGGCGATCTTCCGGTCCAGCTTCAGCTCCGCGTTGCCGGTGCCCTTGAACTCCTCGAAGATGACCGTGTCCATCATCGAACCGGTCTCCACCAGCGCAGTCGCGAGGATGGTGAGGGAGCCACCGTTCTCGATGTTGCGCGCGGCGCCGAGGAAGCGCTTGGGCGGGTACAGCGCGGTCGAGTCGATACCACCCGACATGATCCGGCCGGAGGCCGGCGCGGCCAGGTTGTACGACCGGCCCAGGCGGGTCACCGAGTCGAGCAGCACGACCACGTCGTGGCCCAGCTCGACCAGCCGCTTGGCCCGCTCGATGGCGAGCTCGGCGACCGTGGTGTGGTCCTGCGGCGGCCGGTCGAACGTGGCCGCGATGACCTCGCCCTTCACCGACCGCTGCATGTCGGTGACCTCTTCCGGACGCTCGTCGACCAGGACGACCATCAGGTGGCACTCCGGGTTGTTGTGGGTGATCGCGTTGGCGATCGCCTGCAACACCATCGTCTTACCGGCCTTCGGCGGCGAGACGATCAGCGCGCGCTGGCCCTTGCCGAGCGGCATGACCAGGTCGATGACCCGGGTGGTGAGGATGTGTGGCTCGGTCTCGAGGCGCAGGCGCTCCTGCGGGTACAGCGGCGTCAGCTTGTAGAACTCCGGACGCCGCCGGGCCTCTTCCGGCTCCATGCCGTTGATGGTGTCCAGCCGGACGAGCGGGTTGTACTTGTCCCGCCGCTGGTCCCCGGTGCCGCCGTCCCGCGGGGTGGCTCGCACGGCGCCGGTCACCGCGTCGCCGCGGCGCAGGCCGTGCTTCTTGACCTGCGACATCGAGACGTACACGTCGTTCGCACCGGAGAGGTAGCCGGTGGTGCGGACGAACGCGTAGTTGTCCAGCACGTCGAGGATGCCGGCCACCGGGACCAGCACGTCGTCGTCGTTGACGTGCGGCTCGCGGCCGTTGTCGCGCTGCGGGGAGCCTTCCGGCTCCCGGTCGCCGCGACCCCGCCGCCGGTCACGGAAGCGGCTGCGCCGGCTGCGGCGGCCGCCGTCACCGTCACTGTCGCCGTCGTCGTCGTGCACCTCGTTGCGACCGCGGTCGTTGGTGCGGTCCCGATCGTTGTTCCGGTCCCGCTCGTTGTTCCGGTCCCGGTCGTTGTTGCGGTCCCGATCGTTGCGGTCCCGCTGGTCGTTGCGGTCGCGGGTGTCGGACCGGTCGCGGGTGTCGGACCGGTCGCGGGTGTCGGACCGGTCGCGGGTGTCGGACCGGTCGCGGGTGTCGGACCGGTCGCGGGTGTCGGACCGGTCGCGGGTGTCGCCGCCCGTACGGTCGCGCTGGTCGCCGTTGCGGTCGTTGTCGCCGCGGGGCTGGTTGCGCTGACGGTCACGGTTGCGCTCGCCGCGCTCCGGCCGGTCCGTACGCTCGCGGCCCGGCGCCTCGGACGTCGCGGTGTCGGCGGGGGCCGACTCACGGGGCGCCGCGGTGACCTGAGCCGACGCCGGGACCTGCGCCGGAGCCGGAGAGACCTGAGCCTGATCCGAAGACACGGGGGCCGAAGACACGGGCGGCGACGCGGGGGCGGAAGAGACCTCCGCCGGCGCCGAGTCGGTGCTGACGGCCGGCACGGTGCGGGCCGACGACCGCGTCCGACGCGGCCGCTCGGTCGGGGCCGGGTCGCCTGCCGCCGCCGAAACCGACGGGACCGGGGCCGGCGAAACCGGGGCGGTGGAGGCCGCCCGGCCGCCGTTCTGGCGGTCGGTGATCGCGGTGATCAGCTCGCCCTTGCGCATCCGCGCCGTACCCGAAATTCCGATGGACGCCGCGAGGCTCTGCAACTCGGGCAAAAGCATCGCGGAGAGCCCGGTGCCACCGCGGCGGCGCTTCGTGGCAGTCGCGGTGCCGGCGTCGGCGACGTCCGTCACGCCCGACGCCACGTCGGTGGTGTCGCTCAATGGATTCCTTCCGTCGAAAAAGCCAAGGTCACCCGGGTCTGCAGCCTGGTGGCCGGGTGTCCTCGGACCCGCCTCGCAACAGTGCGGCGCGGGGTTGCAGCACGGCAGCTCGACGGTGTCCGGTCCGCCGAGCCGAGCCGGAGGGCGCGGTGACGGGCAGGTATCGGCGAGTGCTCCGATTCAATGACTGCTCGGCGAACTGCCTGGAGATTTCGAGACGGGCGGAATGCCAACGTCTCAAGGGGTGCGCCGAACCGCAGAGATCGGTTTGCTTCGCGGCTGTGCTTGGTCTAGAGCGTAATCAACTCGTGCGACCTGCGGCAACAGGGCCCCGCTCGGCGTGTTCCACCATACTCCCTCTGACGAGGGCACCGGTGCCATCCACGCCCAACGTTTCCGCGCGCCACGCATTTCCCGGATGAAAATCGTCCGGGACCGCGCTGAGGGCCAGCACGCTCGGCCCGGCGCCGCTCACCACGGCCGCCACACCCACCGATCGCAACGCCGCGACCAGCGAGGTTGTTCCCGGCATGGCCTCGGCGCGGTACCCCTGATGCAGCCGGTCCTCGGTCGCCGGGAACAACAGATCCGCCTCCCGCGTCAGCGCGTGCACGAGCAGAGCGGCCCGGGCGGTGTTGAACGCGGCGTCGGCGTGCGGCACGCCGGCCGGCAGCGCCGCCCGCGCGGTCGCGGTCAGCCCGCGTTCCGCGGGTACGAAGAGGGTGGGCCGCACGTCGTCAGCCACCCCCAGCCGTACGGCCCGGGCCCCGCCCCCGTCCGTCCAGGCGATGGTGAAGCCGCCCAACAGGCACGGCGCGACGTTGTCGGGATGGCCCTCGAGCTTGGCCGCAACCCGCAGGGCGTCCTCGTCGTCGAGAAGCCTCATGCCGTCCCGGACCATCGCCCGGGCCAGCTGGACCCCGCCGACGATGGCCGCCGACGACGAGCCCAGCCCGCGCGCCTGCGGGATCCGGTTCACGCAGTGCACGGCCAGGCCCGGCGGCCGCTCCCCGAGCGCGTCGAAGGTGGCCAGCATGGCCCGTACGACCAGGTGGTCGGGGCCGTCCGGCAACTCCCCGGACCCCTCGCCGGTGACCGTGACGGTGAACCCGCCGTCGGTGACCCGCGCGGCCAGGTCGTCGTAGAGCGTGAGCGCCAGCCCCAGCGTGTCGAAGCCGGGGCCGAGGTTGGCGCTGGTGGCCGGCGTGCGCACGGTCGCCGTGTCGGTGGCGAAGGTCAGGCCCATGGCACCAGCGTAGGCGTCGATCAAGCCCGGGTGGGACCCGGTGACGAAGGCCGCCGGATCAAGCGGGCGGCGCCGCCGGGCGGCGAGGCATCCGCAGCACCTCGAACTGGTCGGTAGGGGCGCGCAGCGCGCGGCTGGGCTCGCCCGCGGACGACCGGGCCTCGTGCACGCCGCCGCTGGAGTCGGGTGCCGCGGTCCCGGCCGGAACCACCTCGGCCGATTCGTCGGCCGCCTGCCGGGGCGCGTCGTCCGAATCTCCCGCCGGAGCAGACTCCGCTGAGCCGGGCGTGTCCGAGCCGATGGCGGTGGCCGCCGCCTTCGCCGCCGCCTTCCGGGCGCGCCGCCGCTCCCGTCTCGACCGGGACTTCTCCTTGCGGTTCTCGACCATCGTGTACAGCGTCGGCACCAGCACCAGAGTCAGCAGCGTCGAGCTCACCAGACCGCCGATGACCACAATGGCCAGTGGCTGGGAGATGAACCCGCCTTCGCCGGTCAGCCCGAGCGCCATCGGCAGTAACGCGAAGATGGTGGCGATGGCGGTCATCAGGATCGGCCGCAGCCGGTGCCGGCCTCCCTCGACCACCGCCTCCTGAATGCCCATTCCTTCGGTCCGGTAGTGGTTGATCAGGTCCATCAGCACGATGGCGTTGGTCACCACGATGCCGACCAGCATCAGCACACCGATCAGCGCCGGCACGCCCAGCGGCGTCCCGGTCGCCAGCAGCAGCGCGATCGCGCCGGTGGCGGCGAACGGGATCGAGATCAGCAGGATGAACGGCTGGATGAGGCTGCGGAAGGTGGCCACCATGATCACGAAGACGATCGCGATCGCCGCCAGTACGGCCAGGCCGAGGTCGCCGAACGCGTCGGACTGCTGCTGGCTGACGCCACCGATCTCGTACGAGGCGCCGGCCGGCAGGCTCAGCGCGGCCACCCGCTTCTTCAGGTCGGCGGTGGTGGCGCCGACGTTGGAGCCGGTGGCGGTGCCGTCGACGCTGGCGCTGCGGTTGCCGTCGATCCGGGTGACCTGCTCCGGGCCGGCCACCTGCTCGATCTTCGCCAGCGAGGACAACGGGACGGCACCGGTCGCGGTCGGGATCGGCAGGGCCGACAGCGCGGCCTGGTCGGCCGGCGGCGTCCCGAACGCGACGACCACGTTCTGGCTGGTTCCATCCACAGTGATCTGTCCGGCCGGAGCGGGCCGGAACGCACCGGCGACGGCCTGCCCGACGCTGGCCTCGGTCAACCCGGCCTTGGCCGCGGCCTGCCGGTCGACGGTCACCTGCAGCCGGGGCACGGTCGCGGCCAGGGTGGTGCTGACGTCGGTCACGTCCTTCGTCCCGGCCATCGCCTGGCGGACCTGGTCGGTCGCGGTCGCCAGGACGCCCGGGTCGGCCGCCTTGACCACGATGGACAGCTTGCTCGAGTCGAAGCCGGTGGAGTTGTCCCCTCCGACCGTGACGTCGCCCACGCCGGTCAGGCCGTTGATCCGGGTGCGCAGCTCGTCGGTCACCGTGGTGGTGTCCGTGTTCTCCTTCAGCCCGACGTTGAAGCTGGCGGTGCTGGCTCCACTGGTGCCGGCGAACGGGTTGAAGTCCCCGTTGCCGACGGTGACCTGGTAGGTCCGGATGTCGTCGCGACCGGCCAGCACGGCCTCGATCTTCTTGGCCGCGGCGTCGGTGGCGGCCAGGCTGGTGCCGACCGGCAGCTGCTGGCTGATGGTGATGCTGTCCTGGCCGGACTGGTCCAGGAAGTTCGTCTTGAGCTGGGTGGCCAGGCCGCCGGTGCCGAGTAGGATGAACACGCCGATGCCGATGGTGAGCCAGCGCCGCGTGGTGGCGAACCGGATGACCGGCAGGTACCCACGCTGCAGGACGCTGCGCCGCTCCTTCGCCTCGGCCGCCGCTCGGGCGCGGGTCGCTTCGGCGCCGATGGAGTCCGAGTTGTCGACGCCCGCCGCAGGACCCGACGACGGGTTGTCCACGCCGGCGGCAGGACCGGACGAGGTTGACAGCCCGGCGGGACGCAGGAACCAGTACGCCAGTACCGGCACGACAGTCAGCGACACGAACAGCGAAGCCGCCAAGGCCACGGTCACGGTCACCGCGAACGGCGCGAACAACTGCCCGACGAAGCCGCCGACCAGCGCGATCGGGGCGAACACGGCCACCGTGGTCAGCGTCGACGCGGTGACCGCGCCGGCCACCTCCCGGACCCCGTTCAGAATCGCGTGGACCTTGGCCTCGCCGTACCCCAGATGTCGTTTGATGTTCTCCAGCACGACGATGGAGTCGTCCACCACCCGGCCGACCGCGATGGTGAGCGCGCCCAGCGTCAGCAGGTTGAGCGAGTAGTTGCCGACCTTCAGGCCGATCAGCGCGATCAGCACCGACAGCGGGATGGACACCGCCGTGACCAGGGTGGACCGGATCGACAGCAGGAAGATCAGGATGACGATCACGGCCATCACCAGGCCGAGCAGACCCTCGGTGGCGAGGCTCTTGATCGACCGCTGGACGAACGGCGCCTGGTCGACGATCACCGTCAGCTTGGCGCCGGAGTCGGCCTGCAGGGCGCTGAGCTTGTCCCGGACCGCGTGCGAGATCTGCACCGGGTTGCCGTCGGGGGCGGCGGTGACGGCGATGCCGAGGCTGTCGACGCCGTCGGTCCGGGTGTACGACGTGGCCGTGGCCAGCGTGCTCTCCACCGACGCGATCGAACCGAGCTGGACCGGCCCGGCCCGGCCGGTCAGGTAGAGGCCGCGCAGGTCGTCCATCGTGGTGATCGGCGAGCCGACCTGGACGCTGAGCGACTTGTCGCCGTCGGTCACCGCACCGGCCGGCACCGAGATGCCGTTGGCCTGCAGCAGCGTGGCGATGCCCGGCGGCTTCACCCCGCTCGCGGCCAGCTTCGCCGGGTCGGGGGTGATCACCACCTGCTGGGTGCGCGCTCCGGTGACCTGCACTTTGCGGACGCCGTCGATCGAGGTGAGCTCGGGGACCACGATGGAGTTGAGCTTGGCCGCCAGGTCGGTCTCGCTGGCGGCGCCGGACGCGGCCAGCACGATCGCCGGGATGTCGTCGGTGCTGCCGGCGAAGATGGTCGGCTCGACGCCCGTCGGCAGCTGCGGCTGGATCCGGTTGACGCTGGTGGTGAGCTGGTTGACGGCCGCGTCGATGTCCGTACCGAAGGCGAAGCTGACCTGGATCGTGGCCGAGCCCTCGCTGGTGGTCGACTGGATGCTCTCCAGGCCGTCGGCACCCTTGACCGCGTCCTCGATCGGCTTGGTGATCTGCTGCTCGATGATCTCCGGGCCGGCGCCGGGCAGTGACGCGCCGATGAAGGCGCCCGGGAATTGAAGGGAGGGCAGCAGCTGCTGTTTCAGCGAGGGGATGGTGTACAGCCCGAAGCCGGCGATGACGATCGCGATCAGCGCGACCAGCCCGCGGTTGGCGAGGCTGAACCGGGTCAGAAACGACATGCGCGTGCCCCCGTGACGATCTCGGCCAGTGCTGACATCTTGCCCCACCCGCTGCGCGCGCTGCGGCCACTCGGCCGGGCACCCGGCGGCCACCCGGCCGGGCGCGCCCGGCGGCCACCCTGCCGGGCAGCTCGGCGAGGCGGCGAACGACCCTCAGCCGCTACTCAGAAAGTCAGGCCAGATCGAGGGCGTACGCGGCGGCCAGCACGTCGTTCTTGATCGTGGTCGGCGACGGCGCGGTGGAGATCGCCCACTCCGGGTCCTTCAGCCCGTGCCCGGTGACCGTGCAGACCACCGTCGAACCGGGCGCCACCCGGCCCGCTTCCGCCTGCTGCAGCAGCCCCGCGACCCCCGCCGCACTGGCCAGCTCGACGAACACGCCGACCTCCCGGGCCAGCAACCGGTACGCGGACAGGATCTCCCGGTCGGTGACCGCCCCGATCATGCCCTCCGAGGCATCCCGGGCGTCCAGCGCCTTGGTCCAACTCGCCGGGTTGCCGATCCGGATCGCGGTCGCGATGGTGGACGGTTCCGGCACCACCTGACCGGTCACCAGCGGCGCCGCGCCGGACGCCTGGAAGCCGTACATCTTCGGCAGCCGGGTGGCGTTGCCGGCGGCGTGGTCCTCGAGGTAGCCCATCCAGTACGCGGAGATGTTGCCGGCGTTGCCGACCGGCAGGCAGTGGATGTCGGGGGCGTCGCCCAGCGCCTCGACGACCTCGAACGACGCCGTCTTCTGGCCGTGCAGCCGGAAGATGTTGACCGAGTTGACCAGCGACACCGGGAAGTCCTGGGACAACTTCGAGGCCAGCGCCAGGCAGTCGTCGAAGTTGCCGTTGACCTGCAGCAGCTTCGCCCCGTGGACGAGCGCCTGGGCCAGCTTGCCGAGCGCGATCTTGCCCTGCGGCACCAGCACCGCGCAGGTGATGCCGGCCCGGGCCGCGTACGCCGCCGCGGAAGCGCTGGTGTTGCCGGTCGAGGCGCAGATGATCGCCTTCGACCCCTCCTCGACGGCCTTGGACACGGCCATGGTCATGCCACGGTCCTTGAACGAGCCGGTCGGGTTGGCTCCCTCGACCTTGAGGTAGACGTCAGCGCCGGTCCGCTGGGACAGCACCGGCGCCGGCACCAGTGGCGTGTTGCCCTCGTGCAGGGTGACCACCGGCGTCCCGGCGGACACCGGCAGCCGATCGGAGTAAGCGTCGATCAGTCCCCGCCACATGGCCTGTCCCTCCAGGTCTGTTTCTCACACCGGCCGGTGTGAGACCGCCTCGACATTGTTGCCGTCCGGGTCCCGGACGAACGCCCCGTAATAGTTCTCGTGATACTCCGGGTGCACGGCCGGCGCGTGCAACACCTCGGCGCCCTTGTCCACCGCAGCCGCGAAGAACGCGTCGACCTGCGCCCGGTCCGCCGCGCCGAACGCGATGTGCGACTCGCGGAAGCCGTCGCCTTCACTGAGCGCGCTGATCCAGAAGTCGGCGCGGTCGGTGCCGTAGCCGAGGGCAACCTTGAAGTCCATCAGCCGGGTGATCCCCAGCGGCGCCAGGGCGGCGTCGTAGAAGGCGGCCGCCCGGTCCAGATCGGCGCACTGGAAACCCACGTGGTCGAGCACTCAGACCCCTCCTTCGACGCGAAGCACGCTGGCGATCGACCGCACGATATCGAGCGTGCCCAGCTCAGCGACAGTCGCGGCCAGGGCCGAGTCGGGGGCGCCGTGGGTGACGACGATCAACTGGGCGTCCGAGTCGCGGCCGGACTGCCGGACCGTGGCGATCGAGACGTTGTGCCGGGCGAACACGCCGGCCACGGTGGCCAGCACACCGCTACGGTCGGCGACGTCGAGGCTGATGTGGTAGCGGGTGATCGAGTCACCGATCGGGCGGACCGGGAGATGGGCGTACGCGCTCTCGCTCGGCGCCCGGGTGCCGGACAACCGGTTACGGGCCGCCGCCACCACGTCGCCCAGCACCGCGCTGGCGGTCGGCGTACCGCCCGCCCCGCGGCCGTAGAACATCAGCTGACCGGCCGCCTCAGCCTCCACGAACACCGCGTTGAAGGCGTCGCCGACCCCGGCCAGCGGGTGGCTGCGCGGGATCATCGCGGGGTGCACCCGGACGCTGACCGAGTCCCGGCCGTCCGCGTCGGGCCCCCGCGAGGCGATGCACAGCAGCTTGATCGTGCAGCCCATCGCCCTGGCGCTGGCCATGTCGGCCGCGGTCACGCCGGTCATGCCCTCGCGGAACACGTCGGCCGCGGTGACCCGGGTGTGGAACGCCAGCGACGCCAGGATGGCCGCCTTCGCCGCAGCGTCGAAACCCTCGACGTCGGCGGTCGGGTCGGCCTCCGCGTACCCGAGCTCGGTCGCCTCGTCCAGGGCCTCGTTGAAGCCGGCCCCGGTCGAGTCCATCGACGACAGGATGAAGTTCGTCGTCCCGTTGACGATGCCGGTGACCCGGGTGACCCTGTCCCCGTGCAGCGACTCGCGCAGCGGGCGCAGCAGCGGGATCGCGCCCGCCACCGACGCCTCGTAGTAGAGGTCGGCGTTGCCCTCGGCCGCGGCGTCGTGCAGCGCGGCGCCGTCCTCGGCCAGCAACGCCTTGTTCGCGGTGACCACACTCTTGCCCGAGCGCAGCGCCTCGACCAGCCACGTGCGGGCCGGCTCGATCCCGCCCACGACCTCGATCACCACGTCCACGTCGTCGCGTTTGACCAGACCGAGGGCGTCGGTGGTGAGCAGCGCCGGGTCGATCGCGAGATCGCCGCGGGCCCGACCGGGCCGGCGGACGGCGATACCGGCCAGCTCGAGGGGCGCCCCGATCCGGGCCGTCAGGTCGTCGGCCTGCTCGTGCAGGAGCCGGACCACCTCGGACCCGACCGTGCCGCAGCCCAGCAGGGCCAGTCGGACAGGTTTGGCGCGCTGCGCTGCCAATTCGCTCCCTCGTGCGACGCTGAAGGACGTCTTCTCTCCGCTGCGCTCCGGTCCGGACGCCGCCGCGTCAACTCGGTCGCTCATCCCACATCCAATGCGAGCAGATCTTCTACGGTTTCCCGGCGGACGATCACCCGCGACGCGCCGTCACGCACCGCGATCACCGGCGGCCGCGGCACGTGGTTGTAGTTGCTGGCCATGCTGCGGCAATACGCGCCGGTGCCGGGCACGGCGAGAAGATCTCCGGGCTGCACGTCGGCGGGCAGAAATTCATCCTTCACGACGATGTCCCCGGATTCACAGTGCTTTCCCACGACGCGGGCGAGCATCGGCTCGGCGGCGCTGCGGCGGCCGGCCACGGTGGCCGAGTACGAGGCGTCGTACAGGGCCGTCCGGATGTTGTCGCTCATGCCGCCGTCGACGCTGACGTACGTACGGATGCCGTCGACGTCCTTGATCGTGCCGACCTCGTACAGCGTGAACACCGCCGGTCCGACGATGGCCCGGCCCGGCTCGACGGAGAGCCGGGGCTTGCGCAGCGAGGCCAGGTCGCACTCCGCCTCGACGATCTTGTTGATCCGCTTGGCCAGGTCGCCGGGCGACGACGGGTCGTCCTGCGAGGTGTAGGCGATCCCGAAGCCGCCGCCCAGATCGAGTTCGGGCAGCTCGACGCCGCGGGCATCGCGGATCTGCGACTGCAGCTGCAGCACCCGCCGGGCGGCCACCTCGAACCCGCTGGTGTCGAAGATCTGGGAGCCGATGTGCGAGTGCAGGCCGACCAGGTTCAGGACGCCGGCGTCCAGGATCTGCGCGGCCGCCTCGAACGCGGCCCCACCGGCGAGCGAGAACCCGAACTTCTGGTCCTCGTGGGCGGTCGCGATGAACTCGTGGGTGTGCGCCTCGACGCCGACGGTGACGCGGAGCAGCACTGCCGGCCGCTTGCCCGACGCCACGGCGACGTCGCTCAGCCGGGCGATCTCATCGAACGAGTCGACGATGATCCGGCCCACGCCGGCCTCCACCGCGGCGGACAACTCGGACAGCGACTTGTTGTTGCCGTGGAAGCCGATCCGCTCCGCCGGGAACCCGGCCGCCAGCGCCACCGCCAGTTCCCCGCCCGTACAGACGTCGAGGAACAGACCCTCCTCCTGGATGACCCGGACCACCGCCCGGCACAGGAACGACTTGCCGGCGTAGTACACGTCGGCGTCGCCGAAGGCCGCGGCGAACTCCCGGCAGCGTGCCCGGAGATCGTCCTCGTCGAGCAGGTACGCCGGGGTGCCGTACTCAGTCGCCAGGTCCAGCACGCTGAGTCCGCCGATCCGCAGCGCGCCGTCGCCGGCCCGTTCGACGGTGCGCGGCCAGAGATGCGGCATCAGCGCGTTGACGTTCTCCGGCGCGCGCAGCCAAGACGGACCGTGGGTGCCGAGGTCGCCGTGCAGCGCCCCCGCCTCGTGTGCTCTCACCGCACCATCCTTCGTTCCCGACCGCCGGGCTCCGCGCTGCGCTCGTCACTCGTCGCGCGCACGGCCTACATCCTCTCGGGCGCGGAGACGCCGAGCAGGCCCAACCCGTTGGCGATCACCGTACGGGTGGCGTCGTTCAGCCAGAGCCGGGACCGCTGCAGGTCGGTGATCGGCTCGTCGCCCACCGGCAGCACCCGGCACTTGTCGTAGAAGCGGTGGTACGTCCCGGCCAGCTCCTCCAGGTACCGCGCGACCCGGTGCGGCTCGCGCAGCTCGGCCGCGGTGGCCACCACCGCCGGGTAGTCGGCCAGCGCCTTGAGCAGGTCCCGCTCCTTCTCGTCGGCCAGCAGGCCGGGCTCCATCTCGGCGGCGTCGCCGCGAACCAGACCGACGTCGGCCGCGTTCCGGGCGACGTTGGCCGTACGGGCGGCGACGTACTGGACGTAGTAGACCGGGTTGTCGCGCGTCGCCCGGGTCCACAGCTCGACGTCGAGGTCGATCGGCGAGTCCGACGAGTAGCGGGCCAGCGCGTACCGGGTGGCGTCCACGCCCAGGGCGTCGACGAAGTCCTCCAGCGTGACCACCGTGCCGGCCCGCTTGCTCATCCGCACCGGCTCGCCGTCGCGGACCAGGTTGACCAGCTGGCCGATCAGGATCTCGAGGTTCACCTCGGGGTCGTCGCCGAAGCAGGCACTCATCGCCTTCATCCGGCCGATGTAGCCGTGGTGGTCGGCGCCCAGCATGATGACCACCCGGTCGAAGCCGCGGGTGCGCTTGTCCAGGTAGTAGGCGCAGTCGGCGGCGAAGTAGGTCCAGTCGCCGTCCGACTTGCGCAGCACCCGGTCCTTGTCGTCGCCGAACTCGGTGGTCCGCAGCCAGGTGGCGCCGTCCGCCTCGAAGATGTGCCCCTGGTCGCGCAGCCGCTGCAGAGCCTCGTCGAGCTTGCCCCGGTCGTGCAGGTCCTTCTCGTTGAAGTACGTGTCGAAGTGCACCCCGAACTCGTCCAGCGACTGCCGGATCTCGGCGAACATCAGCGCGACACCCTCGACCCGGAACACCTCGAGCGCCTCGGGCGGGCCGAGCTTCAGCACGTCCGGGGCCGCGGCCACCACCGCCTGGGCGATCTCGGCGATGTACGCCCCGCCGTACCCGTCCTCGGGCGCGGGCTCGCCCATCGCCGCCGCGTACAGCGACCGGGCGAACCGGTCGATCTGCGAGCCGGCGTCGTTGAAGTAGTACTCGGTGCCGACGTCGGCGCCGGACGCGCGCAGCAACCGCGACAGCGCGTCGCCGACCGCCGCCCAGCGGACGCCGCCGATGTGCACCGGCCCGGTCGGGTTGGCCGACACGAACTCGAGGTTGATCCGCTGGCCGGCCAGCGTCTTGGTGTGCCCGTACGCGTCCCCCTCGAGGACCACCGCACGCGCCGTGACACCGAGGCTCGCCGTGCTCACCTTGACGTTCAGGAACCCCGGACCGGCCACATCCACGGCGTCGATCTCGGCCCTCCCGCGCAGTTCCTCGGCCATCGCCGTGGCCAGTTCGCGGGGTGCGATCCCGGCCTTCCGGGCCACCTGCATAGCCAGCGTCGACGCGTAGTCGCCGTGCTCGGGGTTGCGCGTCCGCTCCACCGTCGTCGCCCCGGGCAGGACGGCGGCATCCAGACCTCGGGTGACGAAGACGGCACGGGCAGCTGAGAGAACGGTGGCAGCGAGGTCGGCGGGAGTCACCGAGCCATGTTATCGGGGGTAGACTTCAGCGCTCGGCGGCCACCCGAGCCCCGCCCTCTCCGATTGATCGAATTGACGAGGCACGATGAGCATGAGTACGCCCGGTCCCGACCGGCAACCTTCTTCGGTCAAGATCGACAAAACGTCGGGTCAGGGTAAGCCTCCTGCCGCCAAGAAGACCACCGCCGGTGCGGCCAAGAAGTCGTCGCCGGCCAAGAAGACCGCGCCGGGCGGAAAGGGCCGCAAGCCGGTTACCCCGGTCAAGGTCAACGGCAGCCGCAGCTGGGGGCCGATCGCCACGGTCGGCGTCGTCGTCCTCGTGGCCGTCGGCATCATCGGGTGGGGTGTCGTCGCTTCGATCAAGAGCCACAACGAGACCAGTACGCCGTGGACGCAGCGGATCACCAAGATCAGCGGCGTCGTGAACTACACCACCAAATACCCGGACCTGGCGAAGACGGCCCAGCACCAGACCGGCGCGCTGACCTATCCGGTAAGCCCGCCCGTCGGCGGCACGCACAACCCGGTGTGGGAGAACTGCATGGGCAACGTCTACGACCAGCAGATCCCGAAGGAGAACGCGGTGCACAGCCTGGAGCACGGCGCCGTGTGGATCACGTACAAGCCCGGGCTGGCCGCCGACCAGATCGACGCGCTGAAGAAGAAGGTCGAGGGCCAGACGTACATGTACATGAGCCCCTACCCCGGCCTCGACAAGAACATCTCGCTGCAGGTCTGGGGCTACCAGCTGAAGCTCGACACGGTCGACAACGCCAAGATCGACGCCTTCATCAAGGCCGGCCGGCTGAACGCGTCCAAGGAACCGGGCGCGGCCTGCTCCGGCGGCACCTCGGCCACCGGCACCACGCCGTCGGACACCGCCTCCTGATCATGACTGTCCCCACCTCCACCTCCACCTCCACCATCGCCGAGCCGGGCGAGGCTCCGGCCAACGGCTCCGTCGTCTCGCGCACCCGCCGGTGGGGGTGGGGCTGGCTGGTCGGCGCCCTCGTGATCGGCCTGCTCGCCGGCCTCTCCGGCGGCTACCTGCTGACCCGCCCTTCGACGCCGGCGGACACCTCGGCCGAGGCCGGCTTCCTGCGCGACATGTCGACCCACCACGCCCAGGCCGTCGAGATGTCGATGATCGAGCACCAGAAGACCGACAACCCGCTGCTGGTCACGCTGTCGGACGACATCGCGCTGACCCAGCAGGCTCAGATCGGCTACATGCAGGGCTGGCTGCGCCAGTGGAACCTCAGCCCGACCGGCTCCGAGCCGGCGATGGCCTGGATGCCCGGCGGGACGGCCGAGGTGGTCAACGGTCTGATGCCCGGCATGGCCACCCCCACCCAGATGGCCGCGCTGGGCAAGGCCACCGGCAAGGACCTGGACATCCAGTACCTCACGCTGATGCGCCAGCACCATCTGGGCGGCATCCACATGGCCCAGGAGGTGCTGACCCGGACCACGAACCCCGACGTCACCTTCCTGGCCCAGTCCATGGTCCAGAACCAGCAGGGCGAGATCACCGTCATCAGCGGCTACCTCAAGCAACTCGGCGCCGCCTGACCCCGCTGACGCGGACCACCCCCGGTTTGCTAGGCTGGTCCGCGTCTGAGCCCCCGTAGCTCAGGGGATAGAGCGTCGCCCTCCGGAGGCGAAAGCGCAGGTTCGAATCCTGCCGGGGGCACCCATCTTGACCAGGCGTTTCGGCTCACTGACCAGGCAGAACGTCTTGGCATCTCTCGAACACCTGTCCGACTGTGTCCGGCTGTCAGCGGCCCTCTACGAGGATCTGTGCCGAATACGTGCCGACGTTCTTCCGGGTCTGCTGGCTTCCGTAGCCGATGGCCATCCGGCGACGCAGCTCCACCACCCCGCCATCGAGACACTTGGCGTAGTTGCGCCACAGCACCTCGGGCGACTGCCCGGCGATCTCGGCGACGTCGGTCGGAGAGATTCCGGCGTTGAGCATGGTCGACACCGCAGCGTGACGGAGATCGTACGGCGTCTCTGCTAGTGGGGAGGCATACACCTCCGGGGTGAACACTGCTGCTCGGGCCTGACGCCACACCCGGTTGATGGTCAGCACCGGCAATTCGGCCTTGTTGCGCTCGCCCACGAACAGCCGGCCTTTCGGACCGAGTCCGAACCGGGCGATGTGGTGGCGAATGATCTTCGTCAGGACAGGTGGGCACGGCACTCTTCGGACCTCCCCGACGGCGCGCTGTTTGAGCTGACGTCGGTCGCGGTTGCTACCCGAATCGGTCCACGCCTTCCCGGCGTGCGGCTCTGCGGTGTCAAGAATCGAATTCGCCCCACTCATCATCGCTGTCCGGCAACAACAAATTGCGCGGCATCTCGATGCTCACGCCCTCTTCCGGCCGCAGTGCCGCGTAGTACAAGCACGCATAGTAGGCAACCATTCTTGGCCCGATACGGCCTTGCTGTCCAACCGACTCAAGAAGAGTGCGAGCCTGCATCTGGTTGACGACGCGCCGCCGATCAATGCCGCCAATGGATGCTCGTGGAGGAGTCCATTTCAGTCCCGGCCAGGGGTTACGAGTTAGCGCCTTGATCTCGACCCCATGTTCGAGCATGGCGGTGAATATCTTTCGCCGACGCGAGATGACGACAGATGATCCCGGCTTGCCGTCCAGTCGAAGTGTTAGACCGTCCAGTGTTCGACGCAGTATTCCTGCGTCGAGAAGATCGGAGGCAGGCCGGGAATTCCGAGCAACCCATGCCAAGGCGGATCGGATGTCAGTCGGCATGGCGGACGCGTCGGCGCGAGCAGGTGTGTTGAATGCCCACCGACGCAATGCCGTCCGGATGAGCCGATCGTCCGGCTTGCCCTTTGCGGATACGAACAATTGCGGGATAACAGCGGTGAGCGCCTCAGCGGCGGTCTTGCGCGTCATTGCCGCCGTACGAGGCCATTTCAAGTCGACGTAGGAGCACGCCAGCTCGTAGCAGGTCAAGTCTTGCGTGTCGCGGTGCATCGACACAGGAAGCCCGGAAGAGATGACGAAGGCTTCTCCAGTGCGAGCAGCTGATGTGAGTGCCGACAGGAAGCTCTTCGCGAGCGCGCTCAGTTTGAACGGCTCCTTGAAATTGCGCCCGGCTACCCTCCATCGCACCCAGTACGTGGTCGTCTTTGCGCCGCGATAGACCTCGGTCTTATAGAGGCGAACGTCATATGTGGTTTCCATATCAAGCCGCCCTATCCTCTTCGTGCTCATCGAGCCAGCGTTCGAACTCGGTCTTCCGAATCCGCAATTCCCCATTCGGCATCTTGATGCAGCGAGGCGCACTGCGCTTCACTCGCCATTCGTAGAAGGTCGAGCGGGCAATGCGCATTTCCTCGCAGAACTCTGCAATGGTCATATAGGACTTAGGTTTCTGTGCTGCCGAAACAATCACGGTGATCAAGTTTCCCCTCGGGTGTAGCGAGTACAGGAAAACGGATCGAGCCGCGTAATGGGCGATCGTGAATTCAGGATTTAACCCGCAACAGGCGGGGAGGAGCTACGCCGCAAACGGCATGGTGACGGTGAGAGCGGATCCGGTCTCGTGGGCGAGTTCTTCGCGGCCGGTGCGATGGCGGTCGCGGGCGAGGGCGGCCGAGGTGTTAGCGAGTAGGGCGTCGCCGGTGGTTTGCCAGCCGACTCCGGCGAAGCCGAGGACGCCGACGATGACGGCCTGGTCGACGGGGTCGAGGGCGGGCAGCTCGTCGGTGTGGTCGAGGTTGACGGTGCGTCGGTAGGTGACGCGGGCGGCGCGGAGGCTGCCGAAGGTGACGGAGTAGCGGCGGGCTTTGGTCAGGAAGTGCCCGCCGAAGCCGAGCATGTGTGCCCAGCGCCGAAGCCGTTGGTAGGTAACGGCTTCCGGGTCAATCCCCGGTTGGGTGTCAACTTCCGGTTGACAGTGAATGGCAGGGTGGAGGGGTCGGCCGAGTCGCCAGCACGCGGCGACGAGACGGGCGATGTGGCCGCCCTGAGGGTCGATCGGTTCGTCGCTGTCGGCGTTGATGCGGGTGGACTGGTAGCCGGTGGCCTCAGTTGATTTGGTGGCGTATTTGGCGAGGTACGCGGCGGCCTGGGCGTCGGAGACGGCACCGTCACCAGCGAGGGCGAGGGGTCGGATGTCGAGGCCCTTGTCCGGGTCGCCCCACACGATCGGCCATCCTTCGGGGCGGTCGGGGTGTGCCGGGCTGCTCTCCTGGGTGACGGTGGCGGCGTGCCGGATGGCGTCGGTGAGGTCGTCGACGGAAAGGCCGGCGGGCGGCGGAACGATGGCGTCCGGGTCGGTGGGGTCGACGCCGTCGAGGCGGACCAGGGCGTGAAAGTGGATGGCTCCGCGTCGTTGCATCTCGGCTGCTTTGCCGTGTGACAGCCGGATTGGGGGCTTCATGGTGGTCTTGCCGGTGGTCGGTGAGGTGACCGGGACGCGGGCGATGCCGCGTTGTTTGCAGAGCCGGGCCAAGTACCGTTCGGCTTTTTGTTTGGTGCGGTGCCACAGTTTGCCGGTGAACAGGTTCCACACGGCTTGGTGGTCGTAGTCGTAGCAGTCGAGGCACAGCGGCTGTCCGAGGAGCGGGTCTGTTTCGTCGTGGCGTGCCCAGCAGACAGCCGCGGTGCCGTGGGCGCAGGTGCCCACGTGACGGCGGGCGTGACACGGTTCGGGGCGGCAGTCGCAGCACTTGCGGTCGGTGCAGGTGTGCCGCTTGACGTAGCGGGTGTGCACGGTGCCGAAGCCGGGGGCGGTGAAGGTGGCGAACACGGCCGGGTGCAGGGCTACGGTGTCCGGGATCCCTTTCCCACCAACGATTCCGGCGCGCAGGAGCTGGAAGGCGTCGGCTTGGTAGGTGGCGGCGCAGGAGGGGCAGACCGAGTGGCGTCGGTTGCCGCAGGCCTTGTAGATGGCGGCGTCGGGCAGCTCGTCGGTGTGCCGGTGCTCCAGGACACGGCCGGTGCCTGCTTCGACGGTCGACAGGGTGCCGGTCAGCCGGATCGGGCGGGTGCAGCCTGCGGCGGCGGACACGTGGTGCAGCCAGCCGAAGTAGTCCGGGGTCGCAGCACGAGTCAACGCGGTGCCTTGGGCGGACCACTCGGCCGCTGGTGGCCTCCAAGCCTTAGCCGAGTGGTCCGGGTCTGTGGGGCCGGTGCCCCCCGTACCGATCACTATGGAGGCGAGATCGGGCCGGGGGGTCGCCAGGCTGAGGTCAGCGGGCACAGGCGCGCTCCGCGTGACTCGGCGGTTCGACGCGCTCGGGTAGCAGCGCGTTGGGGTTGCGGAACGCGTACTCGATCAGCACGGCGTACTGATCGGGCAAGGGTTCGCGGTGCTGCTCCCAGAGGAACAGGTACCGCAGCAGCTCGTAGGTTTTCGGCAGGTCGATGCCCGCGTGTTCGGCGAGGATCTCGATGCGGCCGATGAGCTGCATAGGCTGCCACCCGTAGGTGAGCCGCCGTTGGTGGCACGGGTGCATGACAGAGCCGTGGGTGGTCACAGGACCACCTCGATGAGCTTGTGCACATCGACGTCCAGGGCGCGGGCGAGTTCCCGCAGGGCGCGGACGCTGTCGACGTCACGGGTGCCGCGTTCGACCTGGGACAGCCAGGACTCGGAGTAGCCGATCAGGTCGGCGCAAGCGGTCTGAGACAGGCCGCGACGCGGCCGCAGTCGCCGGATCACGACGGCGATGACGGGAAGCTCCGGGTTGACCGGAACGGGGTGCAGGTGTGCGGCCGGGTTCGGGCACATGGCCCGATGGGCGGCCGGGCGGGTGAGGGTCGGGGCGGTCATCAGACCACCGCCTTGAGGGCAGCGAAGACCGGGATGGCCTCGTCGGTGATGCTGTCGAGGCTGGTCAGGTACGACCGGGACAGCGGCCCGTCAGTGAGGGCGCGGAGGTGCATGATCGGAGCGAAGGCGGCGGGGCAGCCGTCGATGCCGGTCCGGACGATCAGGTCGTCATCGACCATGAGGATCGTGGTGGCCAGACGGCCGGGGTAGTGGCAGACCGAGACGCCGTGCTCGATCAGGGGCCGGTAGACGGCTTCCGCGATGTGGGCGCGGGCCGTGTCGGCGGGGTTAGTGGCCGATGCCGGGTCGGTGAGGATGACCCGGACGGTGACGCCCTGGGCTGCCTTGACGGTCAGCAGACGGGCGAGGTTGGGCACCAGGTCGGACAGACCGGGGTCACCCATGATCGTGATCCGACGGGACGCTTCCGCGAACAGCCGTGACCACAGGTCGTAGGGAACGGCGGCGCGGCCAGGCCACATCGCCAGGAGTTCGTCAGTGCCGCTGATCTTTGAGGCGCGGCGGCCGTGGATGGTGGGCCACAGGTAGGTGACGTCCACGTCGAGGAGTTGCGCAGCGCGGTAGGCGGTACGCGGGTGCGGGTTGCGACCACCGTTGGTGATCCAGCGTTCGACGGTCTTGGGGTCGGTGCCGAGCCGGGAGGCGAGGTTGGCCGGCGTGGTGTTGAGCGTGAGCAGGAGCTCGCGCAGGCGTTCGTTGCAGGGTGAGGTTGCGGTGCGGGCGCGGGTGGTGGGGCCGTAGTCAGCGGGGGTGAGGTGCGAGCGGGAGCCCGCGGGCGTGTCCTGAGCCTGTACAGGGGTCAACGCAGCCGATGGGTGCCGGATAGAGGTAGGCACCCTCGGAGCGTCTGTCTGAAGACCCGAGGTAGGACGCGCAGGGTTGTGGGTACGCTGAACAGGCATCGTTTGGTCCTTTCGCAGGGAGCCGATGCACCTGGCCTCGACGGGTTGCAGCCCGTCGGGGCCTTCTTTGTGTCGCCGCTGCCGGGAACAGCTAACTGGCTTAAGCCAGTTATAGAGCATCGTGCTGGGCCACGTCAACAACTGGCTTGAGCCAGTTCCGGTAGGATGCAGGAAGAGCCATCGGACCTGCAGAAAGAGGATTGACCGGTATGACGTCCGACAAGGACGACCGACGCCCACCGAGCCGCCGCATCGCGGACGACCTCAGGGCACAGATCGGCGATGGAACGTTTGGAGCGGGCGGCAAGCTGCCGTCTGAACGAGATTTGGCTGCTCGGTATGGGACAGCGCGTAACACGGCCAAGGAGGCTGTTGACATCCTTCGGCGGGAGGGACTTGTGATCGCTAGGCACGGTGCTGGAGCTTTCGTACGGAAGCGCCGCCCGCTACTGCGACTCGGGTCGAATCGCTACTCGCGAAGTCTCCGGGAAGCGACTGGTCTATCGCCATACCGTGCGGAGGTTGCCAAGCAGGGCCGGACAGCCCGGGTCGACTGCACATCCATTACCCGTGTCGATGCACCGACCGATATCGCTGAGCGACTCCAGCTATCCGACGACGACCGGTCTGTTACTCGTCGTGAGAATTGGTACTTCGCTGACGATGAACCGGTCCAAGTTGGCATCACCTACATCCCGTGGAACATTTCTAAAAACTCTGTTCTCGCGGACAGTGCCAATATGGGAAAAGGGAGCCTGTATGGACGTTTCGAGGAACTGGGCTATCTGATCTCTCGCATTCGCGAAGAAATATCGGCGAGAATGCCAACGCCAGAAGAGGCCAGGGGGCTTGAGATCCCAGAAGGCGTCCCAGTTCTTGATGTGCTCCATACTGGAATTGATGACCAAGATAGGCCATTCGAGGTTACACGATTTGTCCTTCGGGCAGACCTGAATGGGTTGGATTACAACATACCGATTGAGGACTGAAACATGGAAGAAAAGTGGTGGGAAGTAATGATTCGCAACCGGACCGACGCTGATGTGCCAGCATGCGCGGAGTTGCTTCGGCAGGTATTTGCCATTGACGGCTATCCGGTTGAGGGTGTTGCCGACGCTGAAGGCTGGATGTATCCAGACGGACTACTGTCGGCATGGGTAGCTACGAAGAACAACGAGATACTAGGCCACACTGCTGTGTGTAGGCCGCAAAGCGGTGATGCGTCAGCCGAGATGCTTGTCGCGCGATCGAAAGTGCAGAGGTCAGAAATTGCTGTGCTTGCTAGATTATTTGTTGGGCCGAATGCGCGCAGTGCAGGGCTAGGCCAAAGGTTGGCAGCCGTCGCACTTGAATACGCCTCAGAAAACAACTTGCACGCCGTCTTCGATGTGATGGAAAAGGACCAAGCCGCGATTCGCATGTACGACAACCTGGGTTGCGTCCTGCTCGGTCGTACGTCGCATCACGTGCCGGATGGGCGAGTGTTCTCCGCGCTCTGCTACGCAGCGCCAGGAACCGTTCTCGACCGGTGAACTTAGAAGCTCTCTCATGGTGCCCGGTGATCGGCCGCCGGGAATCGTGTGCAAACTTTCTGTACGTCTTCAAGGCGGCCCGAAGCGGGCCGCTCACTCCGTCGCCGGGGGCAGCGCACTGCCGCAGCGGCAAGCCCAGAGCTGCGGCAGCACGCTAACCGCTCCCCGGCGACACTCGTGGAGAGCGTAAGAGAGTCGGGCCTGCCGAAGGACTGACGAAAGTCCGGTGTGAGGATTTGGCCGGCGGCCGACCGGCACGGCCTGGGCGACGCGGACGAGCTGCCTCCGCACGGCCGCAGGGCGAGTCACGGCCGTCGAGCGCCGGGGGCGGCAGCGCGAGTGTGTCCGGGCCGCTCCTCCAGGCTCAAGGGCGCTGCGCGTCGCAAGCGACGGCCTACGGCCGCCCTTGACCTTGGAGCCTCTGCGACCCTATCGGGCAGGGGGTCAAGGGGGCAGGCCGGGGGCCTGCCCTCACCATGTGCGCGCTGCCGCCCCCGTCACCGACTCGTCGCCGGTCACCGTTCGAGTGTCAAGGTCGCCTTGACACCTGAGACCGCTGGTGGTTCTCAGTCGTATGCGAACGCACCGAGGGCCCAGGCGTCTACAGCTACGATTGGGATGCTCCACAGGCGGCGTGCATCTCCATCAGGAGTGGACAGGTGGAGGAACTTCGGCGTGGTCGGTGGCTCTCCGCGAGGCTGCGCTCGAAGCCGCGCCGAGTTCTCCGCAGCCTCCTCGTCGGCGCTTCGTTGCAGCATGATCAATGTCTCGGAGAGGACTTGATCGAAACCATCACGTCCCGAGAAGTCTTGTGCCATCTCGGCGAAGTATCGCCGGGCGCTGATGAGCTGGCCCGAATACACGGTTCCATGGACCGAAATCTCGATGCCCAGACTCACCAACGCGTAGTCCGCCGCCTGCTCAACCATGGAGACCATGAGGGAAAGGACGTTGACCTCACTTGCCGGGCCGGGCACTTTTCGGGAACTCATCCGGGAGATTTTAGGTGCGGCGGCGTCAGAGATCACCAATGTCACCCGTAGGGATGATCTAGAGATCACGATGGTCGCCGGAGGATCATCAGGCTCGCGTGCCGAGTACGTGCCGAAGTCCCGACAAGCAAGCGGCGAGATACGCGCGTTCGAGCTGGTCAGCATGCCCCGCGCGTTCGAGACCGCGTCGCCCTCCGGAGGCGAAAGCGCAGGTTCGAATCCTGCCGGGGGCACCAGCTTGACCAGGCGTTTCGCCCTTCTGACCAGCCGAAACGTCCAAGCCATCTTCGAACAGCTGTCCGACTGCGCCCGGTCAACGCTGGCCGTCTACGCGAATGCGGGCCGAAGTTTTCGAGCACCGCCAGGGCGTGCGCGGCACCACCCGAGGTCCGCTGCGGACCGCCGTAGCCGGCAGCCATCCGGCGGCGCGGCTCCGTCACCCCCGTGGATGCCGAAAACCTCATCGGCCCTGGTCAAAGCTATAGCAGCACGTGGGCGGCGTTCCTACGCTCCCAGGGCCACGCGATCATCGCCGCCGACTTCTTCGAAACGACCACCCTGACCGGCGCCAAGCTGTACGTCCTGGCCGTTATCGACCACGCCGCCCGCCGCCTACGAATCCTCGGCGCCACCGCACATCCCACCGCAGCCTGGATGACCCAGACCGCCCGCAACCTGGTCATGGACCTCGAAGACGCGGGACGCTCGATGAAATACCTGATCCGCGACCGCGACGGCAAATACCCGGCCCTGTTCGACACGATCCTCACCGATGCCCGCATCGACGTCGTACTCACCGGGATACCGATACCCCGGATGAACGCGATAATGGAACGCTGGGTAAGGACCTGCCGACGCGAACTACTCGACCGGACTCTGATCCTCAACCAGCGGCATCTGCTGCACGCGCTCCGCGAGCACGAGATCTTCTACAACGAGCATCGACCACATCAGAGCATCGCCAACGCCCTGGCCACTCGCGCCGCTGCCCCAACCGATCACCGATCCGGACCGGCTCGCCCGCCTGAACATCCACCGGCGTGACCGCCTCGGCGGCATCCTCCACGAGTACGAACATGCCGCCTAACCTGCTCGGATGACATTTTCGGCAGGTACAGGGCCTCACGGCGGCCTTGTCCTTGCGTGCATCTCAGCTGCGGCTGACCTGTTCCGGTCCCACGGCGTCTTCAATCAGGGGCGCGGCGTCCGTGGCCGGCCTTCGGGTCACCACGAACACCACCGCGAGCACCACCATGCCCGCGCCGAGGAAGTCCTGCCAGCGCAGCTTCTCGCCGGCGAAGAACACTCCGACGGCCACCGCCACCACGGGCGTGATGAAGGCGTAGGCCGAGGTCCGGGTCGGTCCCCACTTCGCCAGAAGGTAGGTATACGCGGTGAAGCCGACCATCGATCCGATCACGACGAGGTAGAGCCAGCTCCAGACCGCCCGGGCATTCGGCACCAGCCCGTCGGTAGCGAGCCGATGCCCCTCCAGCACCAGCGAGACGGGCAGCAGCAAAAGCCCGCCGATGAGGTTCTCGTATGCCGACATCAGCGGTGCCGGATATCGGCTCAGCAGGCCGCCGCCGTACACCCCGGCCCAGTCGTAGATCAGCGTGCCGACGATGATCGCGACCGTACCGGCCAGCACATGGGCGTCGGCCTTGTATCGGACCTGGGTGAGGATCAGCAGGGCGACTCCGGCGAGCCCCAGCAGAAGGCCAACGAGCTGTCGGCCGACGACGCGCTCCTTGCCGAGCAGCACCGCGAAAGCGAAGAGCCCGAGCGGCACAAATCCTTGGACGAGTACGCCGGCCAACCCGGACTCGACATACTGCTCGCCCCAGAAGATCAAGCCGAAGCAGATGCTGATGGCCCCGGCCGCCATTGCCCCCAGCCGACCGAGGTCCGGCCGGGAGATGCGGTGCCAGCCACCGACAAACCGGGCCACCACCAGCAGCAGCAGGCCCGCGACTATGAACCGGGTCGCGGCCAGCCACAACGGCGGTGTCTCATGAACGCCGATCCGGATTGCCAACCAGGTGCCGCCCCAGGCAATGCAGAGGGCAACAAATGCGATAACAGGCAACGAGACTCCAAAGCCGTAGAGGTGCGGTGAAGGTAGTGACCGGCGCGGCCGACGGACCATGTCGAGCAGGCCGCCCGCCAAACCACTTCTCCTATCGGCTAAATGGATCACGAGGTTACGCTCTCACCTCAGCGCACATGGATGAACGTGTCCGACCCGCACGGGATACGCCGTTTCCGCCGCTTGGTAAAGCTATCGACGGCGGCCAGGCGAGACAACCTCGAGTGCAGTTACGAGGATGTAAATTATGCGACTGCATGATCTTATCCACGCGCCTCTCGGCATTCACCGGGCTGGACGGGGGGAAGTTTCCGACTCTACATTTGCCCAGCTCACGAGCCAATCGATCTTCCGCGTCCCGGATGCCTCGAAACCCTGAGTTCCCGATTCACACCCTTCACCACCTTTGCCAGTGAATAATATGAACACTCCACACTGGAGTCATGCGGCGTAAACAAAATGTTGGCTGCCGCTGGCGCATCGACGATTGACCGTGACAGAATCTTGCACGTTGAATAGTCCCACGGGGAGGGCCTGTCCATAGACGCTGAGCCGCGGCTCGGTGCGAGTTTCTTTCTCGCCCCAGAGCCGGTTGGCGCATTCTTCCGGGCCCTGCTGTCATTTCTCACAATCCTACGGAATCCGAACGACTGGAGCAGTCGACCCGAGCCCGAACCGATCGAGGTGTTCAAGTGACAGTGCTAACCGATTCCCGAGGCGTTCCGCATCTCGTCGAGCGACCGTCGGAAATGGAGTTCGTCGAGAACGCGATCCTCCAGTTGGTCTCCATGAAGCTGGACTATGAGCGTTGTGGCCGATCCGCTCCCTCCGCAGCTCCGGTGCCACTGCGACTCATGCTCGCCATCGACCTGCTGTGCTCCATGGAACGCTCAGTCGTGACGGAGGCCGCGAAGATCTGCGCCTCCATAACCGAGACCGAACCGACCGAGACTCGGACCCGGGCGATGCTCAACGCCATCGAGTTTTGGGTCGCCGGGGACCTGGTCGCCGCTCGAAACGGCTTCCAAACCATTGTCGAAGCATATTCGGCGGACGCTGTCTCGGTCTATGCCGTGCACATGCTCGACTTCTATATCGGCGATGCGCCGCACATGCTCTCGTCAATGGTTGATGCTTTCGAATCCTTCGCGGCCGACGACCGTGCCATCGGCTATCTGTATGGCCTGTACGCGTTCGCACTCGAGGAGAACGGCCTGATCGAATCAGCAATCGATCATTGCCGGATCGCCTTGGAGCAGAACGCCGATGACGTCTACGCGATGCACGCGATGGTGCACTGCCTGTACGAGACGGGCCGCCATGACGAGGGCGCCCGCTACATCGAGAAGTACATGCGCGGCAGAGACAGCTCGACCCCCATGCGAATCCACATCTGGTGGCACTACGCATTGTTCGAGCTCTACGCAGAGAATATCCGGGAAGTCTTGGCGTGCTACCGCATCAGCATTCGTCGGAAGGCGTCACTGCGGTCGGCCGAGGACTTGGACGCGGTCACGCTGCTGTGGCGGCTCGCCCTCATCCAGCCGTCGCTCGACCTTTCCGCCTACTGGCAGTCGTTGTACCAGGACTGGGAACCCTACCTGCAGGAAAACTGGTATCCCTTCAACGACTTCCACGCGTACATCGTCTATTGCCAGGTCGGCGAGTACGGCCGGGCCGACTCCCTGCTGGAAGCGGTTCGAGCACGTGGCAAACAGGTGCCGGAGGAGATTTTCGACATCTTCCTCGGCTTCAGGTCGTTCACGACCGGCGACTACGCCGATGCCGCGAGCCGGCTGGCGGAAACGTTCCATCGTGCGTTCCCGATGGGCGGCAGCAATGCTCAGCGCGACGTCATCGAACTCACCGGTATCGAGGCCGCTATCCGCTGCCAGAACTATGAGCTCGCGGAGCAGATCCGCGCATCCGGCCGGATTTTCCGGCACCAGGGTCCCGTGCTGCAGAAGTACCAGGACCGTCTGGCGGCTCTGCGCGCAACCGACCACCACGTCCAAGGGGTAGTGAGTTGAGTTTGTACCAGGCAGTTATCGACGAGTACGCACCCGAGGGAATGCAGTCGGCCGCGATCAAGCTCGCCGACCGCACCACCGTGTGGCAAGTGGAGAGCTCGTCCGGCTTTGCCGTGAAGGTGACCCAGGGACGAGTGGCGATCTTCGTCTGCGAGAAGGCGGCCACGTTGACCATCGACACGCTGAGGGCCTCTTGCGCGCCCTTCGGGGTCGGCGAAGCAGTGGAGTGCGACGAGTCGCAGTACATCCTGGCGATCGGGCTTCTCGAGGACACTGCGCTCCTCGTTCTGGGCGCGAGCACGGACGCGGAGAACATGGCCTCGCCGGTGGAGTTCTCCCCCACCTGCGACGAGGTACGGACCATCGTCGGCTCACTCGACGACTACTACTTCGGCTACGAGGACCGCTACCGGACCGTGTACGAGAACGGCGCCGAGTTGTGGGAGTCGGCGGAGCCGAATGCTTCTCTCCTCGGGACTTTGCAGAAGCACCCGGACGTCTTCGCCGGCCGCATCATCGACCTCGGCTGCGGCGAGGGCCGCGATTCCTTGTACCTGCTGTCGCAGGGACATGACGTCGTGTCGGTCGATGTGTCGCACTCGGCGCTGGGCCGGGCACGGGAGCGGGCCGCTGCTGCAGGCTTGGCTGCCTCCGGGTTCATGGAGCGCGACATCATCTACTTACGCGGTTTCGCCGAGAACAGTTTCGATCTCGCCATGAATATGGGCTGCCTGCACATGCTGGTGAACGAGGACCAGCGAGCCGGCCATATCGCCCGCGTGTACGACATCGTCCGACCGGGCGGTTACTTCGTCGTGGATCACTGCGCCAGCGAATGGGGTAAAGGCTTCTTCTCGATTCCGGACTACGAGCAGGTGGCCGGCGACCTCGTACCGGGCCGCACGATCCCCAGAAAGATTCGGGTCGCGGGCGGCGAGAAGAATGTCACCTTGGAGGTCCTCCCCTTTTCGGAACGGTCCGGTGATGCTCTGGTCGACGAGATCAGTCGGTACGGCTTCCAGTTGGTGGACAGCACGTACACCAACACCGAGGCATTCGGGTCTTCGACGTTGCTCATGTTCCGGAAGCCGGTCGGCGGGGAGCAGAGCTGATCCTCATCGTGCCCGGAAACGACTGACCGGGAACCTGTGGCGCGGTCAAGGCCGTAGCTTGCTTTCCGCAAGCCGCGGCCTCGACGGCGATCCGGGGGTGGTCAGAGCCGGGAAGGTGCGGCACTCCAAGTCAGCTGGACCCATGGCGAGAGGTCGACTCTTCCCCGCCGCGCGGGCCGTGCGGCCTAGGGTCAGCGCGATGCCAGTGGTGCCCCAGTCACCAGTGCGACCGTGTTCGGTCGTCACCGGCCCTCGACGACCACTCTTGCCGAATCCCTGCCGAAGTTGAAGCTCCTTCTCAAGTTTGAGCTCCTGAAGTTCGGCCGTTCGGCCTTTTCTGCCTGGCTGCGGTCGCGTCCGTTCGGGGCACAGTCCCTATGTAGTCAGGCGTCCATGCACATACGACTCCAGTTCCGATACTCAACCGCGAGGTGGTTCAGGTGCCTGCGCATGAGCGGCCGCGGCGCGGCCTGAGGCAGGAACGACGCGACGCGCAGGTGCATGCCGTTTTCGGTGTCGCGGCCTTGTCGCATGGAAAATCCGACCCGCCGGCGGTCTTGATCGAGTAACTCGGCGCCGAAGCGCACCGGGAACTCATCGTCCCAAGCGGCGGGGAAGTCTCCGTCCTCGGGCATTGAACGATAGAAGACATGCCAAGGCAGTTCGGTTTCACCAACATTTTCGATCACTTCGATGCCGTCGTCGTACGGGTGGCTGAGGAAGTGCTCCGGATGGCCGGCGCGGAAGTCTGGTTCGCGTCGGTGGTCGAGTGCATCGTCGTACCAGTCCACGAAATGCCGAGCTTTCAGGCCTGGTACGACGAGTTCGATTGAGTCGGATTGCCATTGCCCATTCGATTCGTCTACCCACGCGCCGACTTGTTCCTTCGTGTGTGCGAGGTCGTCGGCGAGAAGCTCAAGCATACGGGCGTTGCCAATCCGCTCCTTCAGATACGCAAGTGCGTGCCGTGCGCGTGCCAGTTCGAGGTTTCGGATGTCGTCGTTGGTGAGTTCGTCCCCTTCTGCTGGCGCGCTGACGAGCGCGCGAGCGCGGAACAAGCGGTCGTCGGTGATGGTCATGCGACTCCAGTTCGACTGAGATCAGGTGGGTGAGACGTCGTAGTCTGCTTCTGTGACGTGCCCGTGCCATTGAGCTGATTCGCCTTGCTCGTCGGTCTCCTGCATGGCGATGTGCACGAACACGCGGTCGGGCGCCGCACCATGCCAGTGCAGTTGCCCGGGGCCTACGGAGACGGTGTCGCCCGGGCGCAACTCGATTACACCCTCCCCCGCGGCTTGGGTCCGACCGATGCCGGAGATGCCGACGAGAATTTGTCCGTGTGGGTGCGAGTGCCAGGCGGTGCGTGATGCCGGAGAAAACGTCGCACGCCCGACCAGCAGTCGGGACGGTGATTCGCCGCGGGCGACGATTTCGTTCCATACATCGCCTGTGTAACGTGCCGGATCCTGCTTGTCGCTGGTCTGGTCGGCGACGCCTATGAACGGCATATCTACCCTCCATAAATGGTTTTTGACGTCCGGTTCTGCCGTTGAGCGCCTACGTCAGGGCGCGTCTCGGAAGAACCGAGTGAGGATTTCGGCGATCTCGGCGGGTCGTTCTTCGGCGAGGTAGTGGCCGCACTCGACCATGACGCTTTGGAGGTTGGCCGCCAGGGGCCGGACCTCGGGCTCGAGGTGGCCGCCGAAACTGGCGGTACCTCCAACCGTGAGCACGGGCATCTCCAGAGGCTGACGTGCGTGCGCGCGGTTCCGGTCGGCGTCGATGCGATGTTGTCGGAAGTACTCGATGCCTGCGTGCAGCGAACCGGGAGCAGATAATGCGTGGGCGTACAGATCGATCGTCGCGTCGTCAAGGCCGGACGGGTCGTAGCATTGCTGTCGCATGAAGTGCGACACGAACATGCGCTCGCGGCCGGCGATCAGCGCTTCGGCGAGCCCGTTCGGCGCTTCGAATAGCGGTAGGTGATACATGCGGGGAAACTCGATCGGGTCATATAGATCTTCGAGTCCCAGTCCGGGGAGTGCTGCCTCCATCAGGGCGAGGCGTCGCACACGGTCGCGGTTCGACGCCGCGTACTCGTAGGCGACCATCATTCCGACATCGTGCCCAACCAGGTTGATCGGACCGAGTTCGAGACGGTCGACCAAGTTGCGCACGTCGCCGGCTACCGTCTGTTTGTCGTAGCCGCTGCTCGGTCGATCTGTCTCGCCGAAGCCTCGAAGGTCGGGGGCGACGACGGTGAAGTTCCGCGCCAAGGTAGGAATGATTTTCCGCCAGGCGTGGGAGGTCTCCGGGAAGCCATGCAGGAGCACAAGCGGTTCGCCGCTACCAGCTGTGCGGTAGTGCATCTTCAGGCCGTCGAGTTCAACCCGGTGGAAAGTGACTGTCGTGCCATCGTCAAGGGCGGTCATCACTGGTCCTCTCTGAGGTGCGCCACGCCAACGGTCGTCAGCGGCCAGGCGTCGGCATAGCCGCTCGCTTTTCGTCGGCCGAGGTGAGGAGGTCGCGGGACCGTCTCACGGCTTGAGAGAAGTCGAGCGCGGTGTCGATGCCGTGGCCGGTCACGACTCCCCCTGTAGCCGGCAATTTCCGAACGATCCGTGCATCAACCGTATGCCCAAGCAGGCTGGTTCGCAAACGGCCCGTTCGCAAATTACTGTCGGCTCTTCTGTGCCGGCCAAGTACCTCGGCCAGGTGGCGCTCTCCTACCGGAGGGGCTCGTCCGACGAGCGTGGTCATCAAACTGAACGATTCGTTCGGTAACCTTGGCGGCATGGCACAACGTGACGACACCGAGATCGCCAGTTCGGAGCCGACGAAACGGAGAGTGGGAAGGCCGGTGAACCTGGCCTCGCGGCGCGCCGTACTGCAAACGGCAGCAGATCTCCTCGACGAGAGGGGCTACAGCCGCTTCACCATCGACGAGGTCGCCCGGCGGTCCGGCGTCAGCAAGGCGACCATCTACAAACACTGGCGGTCCGGCTACGACGTCGCCGTGGAGGCGTACGGCACCCGCGTGACGGGAGCCGTGCCGGTGCGTTCTACCGGCGACGTGGTCAAGGACCTGAGCGACCAGGTCATTCGTCTCGCGCGATTCTATCGAAGTCCGCGCGGGCGCGTCGTGGCACAGCTCCTGGCCGCCGGCGTGGGCATGGACGATGGCGCGACGCTGGTCCGGGAGAAATTCTTCGCGTCGAGACGCAACGACACGCTCGCGATGATCGAAGAGGGAAAGGTGAGCGGACAGCTACGTCCCGACCTCGACGTCAACCTTGCCAACGATTTGCTGTTCGGGGCTGTGGTTTTCCGCTTGTTCAACGGCCTAGACCCGATCACCGCGACGCAGGCGGCCTCGATCGCTGAGATGGCCATGCGCGCACTCGCGCAGCCGAAGCCATGAGCGTCGGGGACAGTCACATGGTGCGATAGAGCCAGATATCGCTTGCTTTACCCCCAGACCGCCAAGCGCGCTGGTCGAGGGGTGGTATCCCCCACTGTCGGTACGTCCCGGCCTCCAGGGCCACGGCGTTGGCACCGCGTTGCTCGCGGAGCTGCAGACCGCCAGAAATCGTGGCGCGGCAGCCACTTCCTGGAGGCCGCCGGAACTACTGCGGACGCCGCGGGTTCAGCGCCGTCGTCAACGCCACTTTCGGGCCGCTGAACAGCGCAAACGCTGTCAGCGGGCCTTTCTCGTCTGTCCGGCTGTATCCGGCCGTTACCGGCCTCCACGGCGGTCTGTACCGAAGACCTACATCGGCGGCCGTTGAGCCGCCGGATCTTCGTTGCACGTGTGTCGGCTAGCCATCGACATGTTCAACAAGGTCCGATACAGCGACGCCCGGCCGCTTCGAGAGCGGCCGGGCGCTGCCAACTGCTGGCCGTGGTCAAGGGATTGAACCCTCGAGGGCTTGCACCCTCACACGCTTACGAGGTGTGGCAGTGCCTGTCCGCCATCGACCGGCACAAGTCCGTGAGCTGTGTAGACATCGCACGCTGGACTTCGATGGACGCCCGCGGACCGTGGCGAACGAGACCAAAACTGAGACCAGCGACAGCGCAGCGGCAGAGCTCGCTGCGCGCGTCAGACCGCCGGCGAGGTGCCCAGTGAGACGCTGTTGGCCTCGGCGTACAACACATAAACCGGCCACGCATAGGAGAAGGTGCTTCCGAAGCACACCGTCCAGCCACCCGGCGCGAGAGCCTTGGATCCGCAGTACCACGAGCCCAGCGACTCGACGAGTTCGTAGTCGTACACAGATACGAATGCGTTGGTTTTGAAGGCAGTGCTGCGGCTGTTGCGCACGATCACTGCGCCCTGCACGGAACTTCCACCCGCTGACCTGATCGCGCAGGTCTGCGCGCTCACCGACGTCGCGATCGACTTCGTGGAACCGCACTTCCAGGTGCTGGTGCTCGAGGTGATCGGATTCCTGGTGCCGTAAGTCACCCAGGAACCGTCCGCAACCGGGTCGGCAGCAGCGGCCGGACCGGCACTGACAAGACCGAGCCCGACAACGGCGGCGACGGTGGCCACCATTCCGGTGATCAGTCGGCGGGTTTTCGTCCGGGTGAGATTGTTGAGCAGCATTTTCGAACCTCCCGTGGAACGTTAGTTCTTCGACAGCCACATGGATCAAGGTCGAAGTATCGCATCACCCGCCGTCGCGTACCACCCCGTCGCATCACGGTCACCGCCCCTCATCCAGACGTTCGATCCTTAATGGATTTCCGTCCGAACGTGCGTTTCAGGCTCGCCCTGAACGGATGGACGGCATTCCACATCGGGGCCGAGCTGTACTCGGGTGAAGCATGAACGCACGGCGAAAGCTGCAGTTCGACCACGAGATCACCACAGTGGACGCCAACGCGGACGGCGACTCGCGGCTGACTAGTCATCGACTGGACTGTGCATAACCGCATCTGGGACGGTCTGTGTTGTCGCGAACGTTGGCCGAGACGCGTACGAGATGGGCCTCACCGCGCTGACCGAGCACTGGCATCCGGGTGCCGACCGTGCGCTCGCGATCGCGGCGGCCACGGGTGTCTCCGCCTCAAGCATCGAGCTCGGCACGCTGGGGGGCGACTGCGCCGTCATGAGGAAGCCGTCACGATGTTCACCGCCATCGCGCCGATCGTGCTTCATCCGGACACGCTGACGTCCATGCGCGAGTGCATTGTGGATAGGCAACGCGGGTCGCTTCGCCTAGACGCCCGGGCGGGGATCCCGACCGGGGCGTCGCCACTGTTACCTACCGTTAGGGCGGACTGGATCAGGGTGCCGTCACGTTTCCCAGCGCTGCCACCAGCGCCGCGGCCGCGCTGGCCTGGCTGGTCGCCGTCCAGAGCGCGACCGGTCCGACGAACGAGTCTCCCTGTTTCCCGGCGTTGTCGGTGTTCCTGCCGATGATCGACTTGGCCGTGGCCGACATGAACCCGTCGTACTTGGTCGTCTTGGTGGCCTCGGCGAACTCTCGCAGGTAGCGGATGAAGATGCCCTTGAAAGCCTGCCCGTCACCGGCGCACGTCGGCTCGCAGCCCTCGTACAGGACCCCGTCCTTGGCGAACTTGCGGGTCGCGGCGCCGGCGATGGCGTCGGCCGTGGTCAGCAGCGTGGCGTCATTGGTGGCCTTGGACAGCTCGATCAGTCCCTTCAGGACGACTCCCTGGTTGTATGTGAACGTCCATCCGTTCACGCCGCAGCCGCCGACGTTGAGCCCGTCCTTCACGAGGTTCGAGCTGATCAGGCTGCTTCCCTTGAACCAGTTCCACTCGGCCTTGGCCCAGCCCAGGTAGGTGGTGTCGCCGGGGATCCGGTTGTGCAGAGAGGCCGTCGCCGCCAGGAAAAGCTCGTTGGCGATGGAGGCCTTGTACTTCTTCTCCGTGCTCCAGTAGACGCCACCGCCACACGACGAATCCCAGTAGTCGTGCATGTAGTTCGCGGTCGTCTCGGCCATCTGCAGGTATTTCTTGTCGCCGGTGATGTCGTACGCCTGGATCCACGTCATCGCCCACCAGCCGGTGTCGTCGATGTACTCGTTCGTGAACGTCTTGTTCTTGGCGAACGCGCCCTCGATGGCGTAGTCGTACTTGGTGTCACCGGTCGCCTGGCGGTAGGTCATCACCGTGCTCAGCGACACGGCGCCGGTCCACCAGCCGTCCGCGATCCGCCCGGAGCCGGCGTTGTACGTCTTCATCAACGTCGCGATGCTCTGCGCCGCCGCCGTGTTGGGCGTTCCCGTCGGGCCCGGCTTCGCGGTCGGGCTCGGGGGCGGCGTCGCGGTCGGCGCTCCCGTGCTCGGGGCCGGAGCGGAGGGCGTTGCGGATGCGCCGTGCCGGATCAGCCTGAATTTCTGCTGCGGCCCGTCGTTGGGCGCCCACTGGATGTACTGCCTCCCCGCGGTGGTGCCGGCACCCGGGTCGTCCAGCGCCAACTGGCTGTTGCGGTTGTAGAAGGAGTACGTCGCGTCGGCGTTGCGCACCGGCAGCCACTGGTCGTTGGCGACCCGGGTGCCACCCTGGTCAGGCCACTGCAGTACCGGGCTGCCCAGCTTGGCGCTGGCCGCCTGCACGTTGAGCAGTTGCCCGCTGTGCGCATTCTTCAGCTCGTAATGACCGTTGCTGCGCTGTACGAAGGTCCAGAGGCTGCTCGGATCGTCGGCATCGGGGCTCTGCACCACGGCCGCGGCGTTGGCCAGCGAGCCGCTGCGCACGGTCAGATACTGGTTGCTGGCCGCGTTCTGCAGTTGAAACTGTCCGGTGAACGGCGACGGCCCGCTGACCGGCAGTTGTTGCCACAGGCCGACCGCGCCGGCCATCTCGAGCGCGTCGGGATTTGGCGCCTTGGTCGGCTTCGTCCAATCGTTCCACATCAGGTTGGAGCTGTTCCGGATGCTCCACGCCGCTTTGGCGTTGGCCCGCATGTAGCCGGCGAACTGGTCGCACACGTTGTTGTCGGTGCAGAACTCGCTCAGACCCCGGAAGTACCGGTACTGGTACGAGGTGCCCCGGCCCTGGTTCTGGTGGATGATCGGCACCGTCTTCTTGATGTGGTTCGCCGCCAGCAGCGCGTCGTTGTAGTAAATGCTGTCGCCGGTCACCCGGTGCAGCAGGTTCGCCGCCTCGATCCACGACCCAGCGTCGTCGACGTTGTCGGACGGGTGCACCGTGCCCGGTTTGCCGGCGCCGCCGGGAAAGGAGACGCACCCGTTGACCTGACCGGTGGTGGTGTTGACGAGCGTCTTACGTACCCAGTTGTAGATCATCTTCGCTTTGGCCAGGTACGCGCCATCGCCGGTGATCTGGTACAGCTGCACGGCGGCCGTGACCATCGGGTTGTTGCTGAGGGCGCACTTACCGCGGTCGGCTCGGTTGTTGTCGTCCCAGATTCCGCCTCCACCCACCGCGTTCCACCCACGGTCGTAGCTCTTGTTCCAGTTGTCGGACGCGATCTTCAACCAGTCCGCGTTGCCCGTCGCCTGGTAACCGCGGATGGTGGCCGATGTCATCCAGGCAATGTCGTCGTTCCGGCTGTTCGGCGTCCAGTCCTTGCCGTTGTCCTTGATGAACGACGTGACGAGGTTGTTCACCAGCTGGCGATGCTGCGGGCTGTGCGAGCGTTGGTACGCGTCCTCAGCGACCGATATGTCGAGCGCCGCGGCGAACCCGCGCGCAACGGCGGTGCCCTTGCTCGTCACGGTGTCGGCGTAGTAGACGTGCCCGTTGTGCTGCACGAGGAAGGCGTCGTTCCAGGCGTTGAACGCGGCGTCCGGCGAGCCCGCCACGTCGGCTGTGGCGAGCGGCACCAACACGAAACCCGCCACGCCCAGCACCACGGCCGTCAGGCCGGCGAGCCAGTATCTCATCCTCTTCAGCCTCTTCACCGCGCCGCCGATCCGTCACGGGACCCGGCGACAGAGGCGCCCATTACCCCGGCGAGCGCCACATCGGTCGACGGCCCGACCGGCGTGGCACTGCAGCCGGGCGGCTCCTGGGCGTCAATGGTCACCAACCACTTGGGCGTGGTAGTCACTGAATCTCCTCGTCGGGTGGACGGCGCGGCCCGCCATCGGCAGGACGGCCGCAGGCGCCCTCGAGCGACAACGCTCCAAAAGGGGCGGAGAGCATCCGAGGGCGCACTCGAACCATGTTCGGCCTTCGATCCCGCAAGTCAATTAACACGTGCTTATGGCTGTCTTATATCGAGATCCGCGACCAGTCCCGCGGGTGGAGCGGCCCGCCCGCCAGGCCCACGCCGTCGACGCACGGACCGGCCCCCGGTTCAGGCGTCCAAGGTCACCCCGTCAGACCGGCATCCACGAGCAGGCAGAATGCCCCCGATCCAAGCGGTCATGCGACTGCGGACCTGGATTGCGGTCCACGGCCGAAGACGGCGATTCCGGATAAGGTGTCGATATGGGTGGCGCGCGATACGACGCAGTTGCCGACTTCTACGACGCCGGCTTCTCTGATCCGCATGACCCCGTGCTCGCGGCGTTGCTTGATCTGCTCGGGCCGGCTCAGGATCGCTGCGTTCTCGACCTCGCATGCGGTCACGGCCGCGTCGCGCGCGAAGTTGCCGGGCTCGGCGGCACAGTCATTGGTGTCGACCTTTCCGTTGCTCTGCTCGACAAGGCCCGGGCCCAGGAAGACGCAGAGCCGCGGGGAATCCGGTACGTGCACGCAGACGCCGCCGCCGTGCCGCAGGTGGACGACGCATCCGTTGACATCGTGGTGTGCAACTTCGGCCTCGCCGACATCGACGATCTCGATGCGGCCTTGGCGACGACACGACGCGTGCTCAGAACCGGCGGTCGGTTCGTCTTCTCGATCTTGCATCCGTGCTTCGCCGGCACGGACACCGTCTCGGGCACGTGGCCCGCTGGTGGTCGTTACCACGACGAGGGTTTCTGGACCGCGGACAGCCGGTACTCGACGCTGCGCCGCCAGGTCGGCGCCAATCACCGCACGCTGTCCACCTATGTGAATGCCCTCAGCTGCCATGGATTGCTGATCACCGCCATGAGAGAACCTTCGGCTCCACCGGAATGGACCGCCGACGAGCGTCGAGAAGCAGCTCGCCTGCCCGTTTTCCTCGTGGTGCAGTGCATGAAGGCGACCGGTGAAGTCGGTCCACGGGATGACAGGTGACGCCGGAAGCTATCAGCTGACGCCCTCATCTCGGCCGACCGGCGCCGTCGATCGTGACCAGCGTGGCCGGCATGAACGGCTGCGGGCGGGGTACCAAGGTCGGTCAGCTCAGCAGGTTCGCGAGCACGTCATACGAGCATTTCTATTTCAGCTGGAGGAGCGGATCATGGCGACCACGGAGGCGCTTCCGGAACTGGTCGACGAGCTTTACGTCGCGCAGGAGCGGATCGACCGAGACGAGATCTACCGCCGGGCGGTCGCCGCGGAGTTGCCGTCCGACGACATGGCCGTGCTCGACCGGCTGCCCGAGGGCGAGTACGCCGAGGACGAGCTGAACGAGGCCATCGCGCAGATCGCCACGCCCGGTGCCTCCCCGCTGAGCATCGACGAGGAACCCAGCGACTGACGGTCTCGGACGAAATCTCGATGACGGTTGCCGGCGAGCGGAACCGACGAGTACGCAACGCAGGGCGGGCGGCGGCCGGCCGCTCACGTGACGGTGAGCGGCCGATCGGCGCCGGTCAGGTGGCCATGTGCTTCCGGAGTTTGGCCAGGCTTCCGGCCAGCAGCCGGGAGACGTGCATCTGCGAGACCCCGACCTGTTGCGCGATCTGCGTCTGGGTCTGATTGCCGTAGAAGCGCAGCATGACGATCTGCCGCTCGCGGTCGGTCAGAGCGGCCAGCGCGGGACCGAGGTCGATCTGAATTTCGGTCAAAGCGTACCCGTGCTCGTCGGAGCCCAAGGTGTCGCCGAGTTCCATCGTGCCGTCGTTGGTGACCGGAGCGGACAGCGACGTCGCCCGATAGGCGCGGGCTCCTTCCAGCCCTTCGATGATGTCGTCCTCGGAAACGTGCAGGTAGGCCGCAAGGTCGGCGATGGTGGGCGTGCGACCGAGCTGCGCCTGACAGGCCCGGTTCGCCGCGTTGATCGCCATCCAGCTTTCCTGCAGCCGGCGGGGAACGCGGACGGACCAGGCCCGGTCGCGGAAGTACCGGCGGATCTCACCCACGATGGTGGGCAGCGCGTACGGCACGAATTCGGTGCCCAGCTCGGGCTGGAACCGGTCGACGGCCTTGATCAGTCCGATCATGGCGGTCTGCCGGAGATCCTCGATGGGTTCCCCGCGGTGGGCGTAGCGGCGGGCGAGTCGCTCGGCCATCGGCAACCACGCGGTGATGGTTTGTTCGCGCAGCTCAGAGCGCTTCGGGTGATCTGGCGGGCAGGCGGCGAAGGCGGCAATGAGGCGGGCGGCCTGCTCGTCTTCGCTGGTCGGCGAGACGGTGTCAACACGGGATGAGGTCGCGCGCATCGGGTTCCTCTCGAACGCTCCTGTACGGCGGCGCGCTCGCTGAGGCTGGATGGGCACCCGTGAGACCGGTGGGCGTCGGATCCGGGCGGCGAGGCAGCCGCACGCTGTGGGATCTCGGCGCTCTTCTTGACCGACGACTTGACGATAGCCATCGGGCGGATGAAAACCAACCCGAAAGGCCGATAGTCACGCCCAGGTTGCCCCCTTAGGTCGACCGGTTGGTGGTCTGGGCGACGAGGGCGGCGGCGATGTCGCGGAGTTTGCGGTTGGCGTCCTGGGAGATCTGGCTGAGGATGGTGAAGGCTTCGTCGGGGGTGCATCGGCGTTCGAACATGATGATGCCTTTGGCTTGTTCGATCACGGCCCGGTTCTCCATCGCTTTGCGCGTGTGTTCGGCCAGGTCGGCGGTGGTGTCGTAGAGGTGGGCGTTGGCCAGCGCGACCGCGGCGTACCCGGCGAAGGTCTTCCCGACCAGGATGGCGTCTTCGTCGAATGCGTGGGTGGTGGTGGCGTAGATGTTCAGCGCCCCGGTGATCTTCTCCTGCACGGGTAGGCCGAGGGACAGGGAACTGCGGAGTCCGGCGGTGCGGGCCTGGGCGAGCCAGTCGGGCCAGCGGTGGTCGGTGTTCAGGTCGGTGACCGAGATGGTGCCTTGGTCGGCGGCGGCGTCGAGGCAGGGGCCTTGGTGGTGTTGGTACTGCCATTCGTCGAGGGTCAGGGCGAGCGGGCCGGTGGAGGCGGCGGTGGACGGGTGCCGGTCGCGGACCAGGGTGACGGATACTTCTTCGGCGCCGGGGATGGCGCGTTGGGCGAGGTCGGCGACGCGTTGCAGGACACCGTCGACGGTGGTGGTCTCGAGGCGGATGCGTCCGAGTTCGGCGAAGGCCATGCTCGGGTCCATCGGGTCCATCGGGTCTGGCGTCATGGGTGCGGCTTTCGGGGCGACCGGCGGTCCGGGTCGGGTTCGGTGCCGGGGGTGGGCACTGCCGATGCGCACGGGAACGTTCATCGGGACCCACGCCGCTGCTGGACGCCAGGCTTCCGCTGTCGCTTGAGACAGCAGCCAGAGATTGTCACGGTACCCCAGAATCCGAACCGACCACGCCGCGCTGCGCTGTGCCGGACGTCTCCGCCGGTCAACTCCGGCATGTCTGCCCATGCCCGCGGTAGGCCGTTCAGGTAATATCGTGTGTCGGTATCCGATCACCCGGCGTGGTCGGTGCACAGCGTCAAGCAGCGGCGCATGCCCGCGGGCCTACGGCTCCGGGCCGCACGACACCCATGCGCGCAGCCCGGTGCGGGACTGCGCATCCGCTGCAGGGACTGACGTTGACACAGCCGATGGATCCGCTCCGTGCCTTGGCGGAGCTCGTCCACGTCAAACTCGGCGAAACAGACCTCGACAGTCTCTGCGCGCGCGCCACCGATCTCGCCCGCAACACCATCGCCGGCGCCGACGAAGCATCCATCACCGTCACGCACGGACGTCACTCCCGTACCGCGGCCGCCACCGACAACCGGGCGCACCGGCTCGACCAGATTCAGCAGAACCCTCCCGGCGGACCTGGAGAGTCGGCCGCCGCCGGCAACGCGGCAGTCCTGGTCCGCGACATCGGCAACGAAGAACGATGGTCCCCGTGGGTCGCGTACGCGACCGGCGCCGGCATCCGGAGCGCCTTGTCGGTCGGACTACCGATCCACACCGCCATCAGCGGTGCGCTGAGCCTTTACAGCGAGACGACGGACGCCTTCGACAAGGTCGCCGTCGAACTGGCTCGAACCTTCGCCGACTACACCGCGGTGGCGCTGGCCAACGCCTACCTTTACGACACGACCGCCGACCTGGCCGAGCACATGCGCCGAGCGATGGAGCACCGGGCCGTGATCGAACAGGCCAAGGGCATCGTGATGAGCGAACGCCGGTGCACCGCCGAGGAGGCCTTCGCTGTGCTCACCAAGTTGTCACAGGACACCAACCGCAAACTCCGCGATGTCGCGGCCGCCCTCGTCACGCGCAGCAGCGAACCCGTCGACGCGTCACCGGGACACGGCCGGCTCCGAGGACACACCGGGCGGCCGGGATGAGCGACAGCGCCGGATCGGCTCATCTGTAGCCAGTCCGCACGCGACCTGCGCGGGTGCCCGGTCAGGCGGTCGGCGGCCGCCGCCGCCCCGCACTTGCCGGGGCGGCGGCACGGCGCTCGCCTGGTGTGGCACGGCGCCCCCGTGACGCGTGACACCCCGCGTTGCAGGAGTGGTCCGCCCGGCCCGGCTCCCCCGTGCGCCTCTGCGCAACCGGGGCGAGCGGTCCACCCCTGCAACGGGATCAATGGTCGTCGCTGCACCTTGAGCGAACCGTGGGAGACTCGTACTGCACCTTGTGGATATCTTGAATCCGCAGGTGTCACTACTGGCGGGGGTCGGATGACGGCGCGGGGTGGAATGACGGCGCGGGTGGAATGACGGTTCAGCTCGGCGTCCTCGGCGTGATCGAGGCGCGGATCGACGGCCGGCTCGCCGACCTGGGTCATGCCAAGCAGCAGTGCGTGCTGGGGGTGCTGCTGGTCGAGGCGGGCCGGCCCGTTCCGGTGGATCAGCTGGTCGACCGGGTCTGGGGCTCCGACGCGCCGCAGCGGGCCACGGGCGCTCTCTACAGTTATCTCTCCCGGTTGCGGCGGGCGTTGGCGCAGGCCCCGGAGGTGGAGATCAGGCGGGAGTCCGGCGGCTACCGGCTGACGGTGGATCCGCAGGCGGTGGACCTCCACCGGTTCCGCCGCACGGTCGCCGAGGCCCGGACGTCCGATGACCGCACCGCCGCACAGCTGTACGCCGAGGCGCTCGGCCTGTGGCGGGGCGACCCGTTCGCCGGGCTGGACACACCGTGGCTGGACTCGATGCGGCACGTGGTGGTGAACGAGCGGTCAGCCGCCGAGCTGGACCGCAACGACGTGCTGTTGCGCCTGGGCCGGCACACCGACCTGCTGCCGGCCCTGATGGCCGCGGTGGCCGAGCACCCCCTAGACGAGCGGCTGGCCGAACAGGCGATGCTGGCGCTTTACCGGTGCGGGCGGCAGGCCGACGCCGACGAGCAGTACCGGCGGGTCCGGCGCAGCCTGGCCGACGAGCTCGGCAGCGACCCGGGGGCGCCGTTACGGAAACTGCACGAGCGGATCATCGCCGCCGACCCCACACTGCTGAACGACAATCCGGAAATATCACCGCCGATCAGCAAGGTCACCGCGGTGCCGGCCCAGCTTCCCGCGGACGTGCGCGCCTTCACCGGCCGTACGGCCGAACTGGAGATCCTGGACGGCTTGCTGACGCCGCCCGACGGCGACGATCCGCCGGTGACCATCGCGTTGCTGTCCGGTACGGCCGGCGTCGGCAAGTCGGCGCTGGCCGTCCGCTGGGCGCACCGCGTCCGGGACTCCTTCCCGGACGGTCAACTGCACGTGAACCTGCGCGGCTATGACGCCGACCTGCCGGTGGCGCCGGCCGACGCGCTCGCCTGGATCCTCACGGCACTCGGCGTCCGCGGGCCGGAGATCCCCGTGGAGGTGGAGGAGCGGGCCGGCCGGTACCGGTCCGAGCTGGCCGCCCGCCGGATGCTGGTGGTGCTGGACAACGTGTCGTCGGTCGAGCAGGTCCGGCCGCTGCTGCCCGGCGGCGGCCCGTGCCTGGTGCTGATCACCAGCCGGGACTCGCTGCCCGGCATGGTCGCGGTGCACGGCGCGGAGCGGGTCAACCTGGACCTGCTGCCGCTGGCCGACGCGGTCGGGCTGCTGCGCCGGCTGATCGGCGCCCGCGTCGACCGCGAGCCGGAGGCGGCCGCCGCTCTGGCCCGCTCGTGCGCCTGGTTGCCGCTGGCCTTGCGGATCGCAGCCGAACTGGCCGCCGACCGCATCGACGTCTCGCTCGCCGAACTCGTGGCGGAACTGGCCGACCAGCGCAAACTGGACATGCTCGACGCCGGCGGCGACCCGCGGGCCGAGGTCCGGACGGTGTTCTCGTGGTCGTACCAGCATCTGCCGGCCGACGCGGCCCGCGCGTTCCGGTTGCTGGGCCTGCATCCCGGCGTGCACGCACACGTCGAGGCGGCGGCCGCGCTGATCGCCACGACCACGGCCGAGGCCCGCCGGCTGCTCGGGGTGCTGTCCCGGGCCAGCCTGATCCATCCGGCCGGGTCCGCCCGGTACGGGCTGCATGACCTGCTGCGCGAGTACGCCGCCGAACTGGCCGCGGCCGGCGACCCCGCGGACGAGCGTTCGGCTGCCTTGACCCGCCTGTTCGACCACTACCTGGCCGGCGCGGCCGACTCGATGAACACCCTGTATCCGGCCGGACTCCCGCCGGTCGGGGACCCCGACCGGGCGCGGAACTGGATCGAGGCGGAACGGCCGAACCTGCCGGCGGTCTGCACGTACGGCGCGACCCACGGCTGGGCCCGGCATGCCGTGGACGTGGCCGAGACGATGTTCCGCTACCTCGACGCGGGCGGCCCGGTGGCCGAGGCGGTCACCGTCACCACCGCCGCGGTCACCGCCGCCCGTGTGCTCGGCGATCGGCCGGCGCAGGCCCGGGCGCTGACCAATCTCGGCCGGTTGCACCGCCGGCAGGGCGCGCTGGACCGGGCGGCCGAGACGTACCGGCTGGCCCGGGAGCTCTACGCCGATCTCGGCGACCGAACGGCGGCGGCCGGCGTGCTGCGGGAACTCGGCAGTGTCCACTGGCGACAGGGTCACTACCGGGAGGCGGCCGAGCACTACGGGCAGGCGCTGGCGCTGTACCGGGAACTGGGCGACCCGGCGGGGCAGGCCGATGCGCTTGTCCGGCTGGGCCTGGTCGACGAACGGCTCGGGAACGACGCCCGGGCGGTGTCGCGGCTGGAGCCGGCGCTGGAACTCTTCGCCGGGCTCGACGACCGGTTCAGCGAGGCGTACGTGGAGTCCCTGCTGGCCCGGCTGCATCCCGAGCCGGAGTTACTGGACCGGGCGTTCGTCCACCTCGAGCAGAGCCTGGCCGAGGCGCGCGCCGCCGGAGACCGGACCCGGGAGGCGTACGTGCTGACCGACCTGGCCGGCGTCCAGGCCCGGCGTGGCCGGCCCGCCGAGGCGACCGGCCACCTGCGGGCGGCCCTGGTGCTGCTGCGGCGGATCGGGGACCGGGCGAGCGAGGCGGAGACGCTCAACGATCTGGGCCTGGTCCTGCAGTCCGTCGGCGACGCGGCCGAGGCCCGGGCCCTGCACACCGAGGCGCTGGGCCTGGCCCGGGACATCGGCGACCGGTACGAGCAGGCCCGCGCCCACGACGGGATCGCCGCGACGTACGCGGACGCGGACGGTCCCGCCGCTCCGCACTCCGACCGGGCCCGGCAGCTTTACATCGACCTCGCCGTCCCGGCCACCTCTCAGACCCGGACCACGCCGTCGACCCACAGCACCGTGGTCGGCCGTCCGCGGGACCGGGCGTAACGGACGACGTCCGCGGTCCCGCCCCGTCCCCGGGCGGGATGCCCGTCCCAGACGGCGAAGAGGTGGTCGCAGCGATCGACGAGGGTCTGGCCGGCGGTCAGGTAGGCCTCCTCGCCCGGCCCCGGGTACGGCAGCGTGACCACCGTCCGGGCGGCCGCCCGCAACTGCTCGAACCGTGCCCGCCCCTCGTCGGTGGCCAGCGACGCGGCATAGCCGGCACAGGGCACGACGACTTCGAGCACGCCGCCGGCCGCCACCACGTGGGCGGCGAACAGCTGGTCGGCGCCCTCGGCGAGGCAGGACACCCCGAACCAGTCGGCGCCGGTCGGCAGCACTTGGCGCCAGTGCTCGACCGCGCGTTCGACGATTGTCGCCGGCAATATCTGATGACCGGTGATCCCGAACCGCACTTCGACCCCCGTACGAAGCTCGTCGTTCGTAAAACACCATGACGATACGGACGCGGCGGCCTTCCGGCCAGGTGCGGGAACAGGAATTCCCCTGGTGGCCGTGACAGTGCACAATCGACGGGCTTGGATCACGTCGAGCACGGGGGCATTGACAATGACGTTCAACGGGTTCATTTCGTACAGCCACGCGGCGGACGGCCGCGCTGGCGCCGGCGATTCAGCGGGGTCTGCACCGGCTGGCGAAGCCGTGGCATCGCCGCCGGGCGCTGTGGATCTTCCGGGATCAGACCGGGCTGGCGGTCACGCCCGGCGCTGTGGTCGTCGATCCAGGACGCGCTCGACGGGTCGGACTACTTCGTGTTGCTGGCCTCACCGGAGGCCGCCCGCTCGCCGTGGGTGAACCGGGAGATCGAGCACTGGGTGGCGACGAAGTCTCCGGACCGGATCCTGCCGGTGGTCACCGACGGCGAGTGGCGGTGGGACCCGGACCGCCGGCGACTTCACCGACGACTCGACGGCGGTGCCGCCGGCCCTGCGGGGCGCGTTCGCCGAGGAGCCGCTGTACCTGGATCTGCGGTGGGCGCGCGACGACCGGCACCTGAGCCTGCGGCACTCCCGCTTCCGGGATGCGATCGCCCAGCTGGCGGCACCGATGCACGGGGTCAGCAAGGACGATCTGGAAGGCGAGGACGTCCGTCAGCACCGGCGGGTCCGGCGCCTGCGGTCCGGAGCGCTGGCCACCCTCTGCCTGCTCACCTTCGTGGCGGTGCTCACCGGGTTGATGGCCGTACGCAATGCCGAACGCGCCAACGCCGCCGCGCACGAGGCCCGCGTCCAGCAGCGGGCGGCCGCCGAGCAGCACAGCCAGGCGCGAAGGCTCGGCCCGCGACGCGCGAATCCAGCAGACTCTGGCCGCCGATCAGACGGCCCGGGCGCAGTCCGCGTACGCGCAGACGCAGCACCAGCAACGGCTGGCCCGCGAACAGACCGTGCTGGCCGCAGCGGCCTCCGCCGAGGCCGGCAAGCAGGAGCAGCTGGCCACGGAGCAGAAGGCGCTGGCGGCGCAGGCCAAGGCGGACGCCTCCCGGGAGCAGACGAACGCCAAGCAGCAGCGGCGGCTCGCCGACCGGGCGGCGGCACGGGCGGCGGAGCAGCAGGTCCTGGCCGAGCAGCAGCGCGCGCTGGCCACCCGCTGGGCGGCCGAGGCGAAGCACGAGCAGGACCTCGCCCACCAGGCGGCCGCAGAGGCGACGGCCGAGCAGGCCAAGGCCGACGCGCAGACGCGGATCACGGTCGGGCGCCGGTTGATCGACCAGGCCCAGGCGACCGTGGAGGACGATCCGCAGCAGGCGCTGATGCTCGGCGCGGCCGCGGAGAAGATCCAGAACGACGGCGAGTCCCGGCGTGCCCTCGCCGGGCTGGTGACCTCGACGCGGTACGCCGGCGCCATCGAGGGAGCCGCCGCGGTCACGATCGGCACGGGCGATATCGTGGCCGCCCGTACCGAGGACAACATCGTTTCACTGTGGACCGTGGCCGACCGGGGACGTCCGGCGAAACTGGCCACGCTCGCCGATCCTGAGCACGACCTGGTGTTCAGCCCGGACGGCAAGGTACTCGTGGCCGTGTCGACGACCGGCGAGGCGTCGCTGTGGGACGTGGCCGACCCGTCCCACCCGGTCCGCGCAGGACAACTTCCCGGGCTGGGCTACGCCGAACCGATGAACTTCGCCCCCGGCGGCCGTACGCTCGCCGCCTACGTCTCGCCACCGACCCAACCCGGCTACTCCCAAGAACTGCGCCTGTTCGACCTGTCCGACCCGAGCCGGCCCCGGACGCTGTCCACCAGGCCTCTGGACGGTTCGGTGGGGCAGATCGAGTTCGGCCCGAACGGCCGGACCATGGTGGTGAGCGGGGATTCGACGGCTGTCTACGACGTCACCGATCCGGCCGCGCCCCAGCAGGTGGCCGGTCTCGGCGGAGCGAGCGAGGCAATCGCGTTCAGTCCCGACCGGGCCGTCCTGGCCGTCGCGGCGGACACCGACGGAACAGTCAACCTCTGGAACCTCGCCGATCCGTCGCAGCCGGAGCTGTCCGGCAGCCTGAAGGCGTCGGGGTGGGTCTCGGAGATGGCGTTCCAGCCCGGAAAGGCCACCCTGATCACCAATGCGGTCGACGGCCGGTTGACGGCCTGGGACATCGCGCCGGCGACGCCCGAGCAAATCGAGGATGTGCCGGTCGGCAGCGAGCCGGTCCTGGCCGCGGAGTTCAGCGCCGACGGGCGCACCCTGATCACCACCGGCGGCGAGTCGGCGCATCTCTGGAACGCGACCGACTTCGGTGCGCCCGAACCACAGGCGGCGTTCAGCAACCACGCCGGATATCAGCGTGCGGCCGCATTCGGACCGGACGGACGTTCATTCGCGACGGTCGACGTCAACGGAACCGCGTCGTTCTGGGACGTCTCCCAACCGTCCCGCCCCCGGCACCTGGCCGCCGCCCAGGTGGCCGCGGAACCCGTGTACGTGGCAGCGTTCAGCGCGGACGGGCGCACCGTGGCCACCGGGGGCACCGACAACCGGCTGACGCTCACGGACGTGACCGATCCGAACCACCCGGCGACCCTCGCCGACCTGCTCGTCGACATGGACGGAACCGCTCCGCCGGAACAGTTCCAGGCGATGACCTTCCGCCCGGACGGCCGGACGCTGGCCGTCGTCACGTCGTACGGCCGGTTGATGGTGTACGACCTGGCCGACCGCGCCCATCCCCGGCGGGTGGACGTGCAGAAGTTCGGCCAGTTCGACTCGCTCGCCTTCAGCCCGGACGGGCGCACCCTGGCCGCCGGTGACCGGTCCGGGCGCGTCGAGCTGTGGGACGTGACGACTCCGGCCACGCCGGTCCGAGTCACGGTGCTGCTGCCCCACGGGTCGACCCCAGGCGCGCCGGCGGTAAGTTTCAGCCCGGACGGCCGCACGCTGGTGACCCGCGGCAGCAACCCCAGATCCGCGGCTCTGTGGGATGTCACCGACCGGGCCCATCCGAGCCGGTTGTCCACGGTGACCGGCGACGCCGCCGGCCTCATCGTGGCCGTGTTCGCCCCGGACGGCCGGACGCTGGCCACCGAGAGCGCCGACCACATGGTCGCGTTGTGGGACATCACCGACCCGTCCACCCCGGTCCGCATCGCCACGCTGCACCGCATGACGCTGGCCGGCGGGGTGGCGCTGAGCCCGGACGGGCACACCCTGGCGACGGGGGTCACGGCCACGAGCGAGGACCTCACGCTCTGGGACTACTCCGCGCTGAACCGCCTCCGGACGCGATCGGCCGCACAGGCCTGCGCGATGGCCGGCCGCGGCCTCACCCGAGCCGAGTGGGACCGCTACATCCCGAACGTCGGTTATCAAGCCACCTGTCGTTGATGCCGGAGATGTCCTCGCGGGGCTCGCGGAGCGGCCCGACCCGTGCAGAATCGACCAGCTCGAATCTATTCGGCACGGGGGTGGGGCCATGCCCTTCAACGGGTTCATTTCGTACAGTCACGCCGCGGACAACCGGCTGGCACCGGCGATCCAGCGGGGGCTGCACCGGCTGGCCAAGCCCTGGCACCGGCGGCGCGCGCTGTGGATCTTCCGCGATCAGACCGGGCTCGCGGTCACCCCGGCGCTGTGGTCGTCGATCCAGAACGCCCTCGACAGTTCCGACTTCTTCGTGCTGCTGGCCTCGCCTGAGGCCGCCCACTCAGCGTGGGTGAACCGCGAGATCGAGCACTGGATGGCCACCAAGTCGCCGGACAAGATCCTGCCGGTGGTCACCGACGGCGAGTGGCGCTGGGACCCGGTCCACCGCGACTTCAATGCGGATTCCAGTGCGGTGCCGGCCGCCCTCCGCGGCGCCTTCGCGGAGGAGCCGCTCTACCTCGACCTGCGGTGGGCCCGTGACGACCGGCATTTGAGCCTGCGGCACTCCCGGTTTCGCGACGCCATCGCTCAGCTGGCCGCGCCGATGCACGGCGTCAGCAAGGACGATCTGGAGGGGGAGGACGTACGGCAGCACCGTCGCGCCCGCCGGCTTCGGTCCGGCGCGCTCGCAACCCTGGTCCTGCTCACCTTCGTCGCCGTGCTCACCGGCGTGCTGGCGATGCACAACGCCAACCGGGCCAACGCCGCCGCCAAGGAAGCCCAGCGGCAGCAGATGGCCGCCGTCGCGCAGAAATCCAACGCGGACCGGTTCGCCGGCCAGGCCAAGCAGTCGGAGTCCCAGGCCGCTCAGCAACAGGCCCGGGCGGTCGCGGCCACGGCCGCGACGCAGCGCCAGGAGCAGCTCGCCCGGGAGCAGAAATCGCTGGCCGTACTGGCTGCGGACGAGGCGGGCAAGCAGGAGCAGATAGCGCGGGCGCAGAAGGCGCTGGCGGTGCAGGCGAAGGCGGACGCCGGCCGGGAGCAGAACAACGCCGAACTGCAGCGACACCTGGCCGACCGGGCCACGCAGCGCGCGCAGAAGCAGGAGGAACTGGCGCGGCAGCAGCGGGAACTCGCCCAGCGGTGGGCCCAAGAGGCGAAGACGGAAGAGGCCCTGGCGACCAAGGCCGCCGCGGACGCGCAGGCGCAGCAGGTCAAGGCGGAGCAGCAGACGCGCATCGCGGTCGGCCGCCGGTTGGTCAACCAGGCCAAGGCGACGATCGACGGCGACCCGCAGACCGCGCTCATGCTGGGTGCCGCCGCCGACGAGATCCAGGGCGACGGCGAGTCCCGTCGCGAGGTGGCCGGCCTGGACACCTCGACCCGGTACGCCGGCACCATCGACGGTGTGACCTCGGGCCTTTTCGGCGCCGGGGACACTGTGGCCGCGCGCGACGACGACGGCGCCGTCTCGCTGTGGAACGTGGCCGACCGGTCGCACCCGGTCAAGCTGTCCGCGCTCACCGGGACCGCGTCCATCATGGCGTTCAGCCCGGACGGCCGGACGCTCGCCCTGTCCCAGGAAGGTCACGCGGCGGCGCTCTGGAACGTGGCCGACCCGGCCCACCCCGTCCGGCTCGGCGACGTGCCCGGTCCGACCTCCGTCTCCGGTCTGGCCTTCAGCCCGGACAGCCGCACGCTCGCCGTATCGGTCCAGGGCATGAACACGCCGCCGAACAACCCCCCGTTCTTCCAGAACGTGCAGCTGTTCGACGTCGCCGACCCGGCGCACACGACGCACCTGGCGACGGTGGACCTCGAGGATCCCGCGGACCAGATCGCCTTCAGCTCCGACTCGCACACGCTGGTCCTCACCACCCTCGAGGATATGGAGTTCTGGAACGTGACCGATCGCACCGCTCCGGTGCAGACCGCCGCGCGGGATCACACCTCCGAGGAGGCGATTGCCTCCAGCAGCGCCCGGCCGCTGCTGGCCACCTCGGAGGACGGGGACGGGACGGTCGTCCTGTGGGATCTGAGCGACCCGGCGAAGCCGGTGAAGAGCGCCACCGTCAAGACCGCGTCCCGGGTGACCTCGCTGGCGTTCCGGCCGGACGGGCACACCCTGGCCACCGGCGACACCAGCGGGGCGACCACGCTGTGGGACATGACCGCGCCGTCGAAGCCGGTGAACCTGGGCCGGGTGACCGGTGACGACGCCGTCGCCGAGCTGGCCTACAGCGCCGACGGCCGGACGCTGATCTCCTCCGGCATCGATTCGGTGACTCTGTGGAACAGCGCTGGTTACGGCACTCCGGACCGGATCGCCGACTTCGACACCGGCTCCCAACCGCTGGCGACGGCGTACGGCCGGGACGGGCGGTCCGTGATCACCGTCCGGTCCGACGGCACGGCCTCCTTCTGGGATCTGAGGCGGCCCCGCCGGCCCGTGCCGTCCGCCGCCGTCACGGTGCATGCGAAATATCTCAACGCCGCGGCGATCAGCGCCGACCGGCGCACCATCGCCGCCGCCGGCAACGACGATCAGCTGACGCTGACGGACGTGGCCGATCCACAACACCCGGCCCGGCTGGCCACAGTGGACGTGCCATTCACCCATGTCCACCCGGCGGACTTGGTCCGCGACATGGCTTTCCGCCCGGACGGTCACATGCTGGCTTTCACCACGTGGGCCGGCGACTTGTTCCTGTACGACGTCGCCGATCAGGCCCACCCCCGCCTGATCCTCCAGAGGCCGGCCACCTCGGCCGCCCCTCTCGGCACGCTCGCGTTCAGCCCGGACGGACGTACGCTGGCCGCCGGCGACGACCACGGACGGGTGCTGCTCTGGAGCCTGGCCCGGCCGAGCGCCCCCGTCCCGGTCTCGGTGCTGGTCGGCCGGCGTGCGACCACCGGCGCCAGCTCCATTCCGGTCAGCTTCAGTCCGGACGGGCGCACCCTGGTGGCCGGCGGCAGCACCAACAAGGCGGCCCTGCTGTGGGACGTGACCGACCCGGCCCACCCGGCCCGGCTCGCCGCCCTGACCCTCGCCGACACCGTACGGTCGGGGATGTTCAGCCCGGACGGCCACCTGATGGCGACCGGGAGCGACGACCACGCCGTCGTCCTGTGGGATGTCACCGACGGGCACAGCCCGGTCCGGCTGGCCACCGTCCAGGACAGCACGCTCGGCCCGGTGCTGGCGTTCGGCCCGGACGGGCACACCGTGGTCACCGCGTCCACGACGGCCGTCACCCTCTGGGACTTCTCCGGCCTGAACACCATCCGGGCCAACGCGGCCCGGCAGGCCTGCACCATGGCCGGCCGCGGCCTCACCGCCGACGAGTGGGCCCGCTACGTCCCGGAGGTGCCGTACGTGCGGACCTGCCAGTGACGGACGTCGAGGCGGCAACCCGGGGGCTACCGTGAGGGCATGCGTGAGATCGTCGACGGCGTCTTCGAGGTTCCGGTCCTGTTCGTCCGTGCCTTTCTGGTGCTGACGGACGACGGCGTGGTGCTGGTCGACACCGGCCTGCCCCGGCACTCGGGCTACTTTCAGCGGGCGCTGCGGGACGCCGGCAAGTCGATCGGCGACGTCACGACGATCCTGCTCACCCACTGGCACGGAGACCACGTCGGCAACGCCGCCGACCTGCAGCGACGCAGCGGCGCCCGGGTGGTCGCGCACACCCTCGACGCCTCGTCGATCAGCGGCGCCCGGCCGCCCGCGATGAACACCCGGCAGAAGGTGATGGCCCGGATCAGCGGCACCCTCGAACCGGTGCCGGTGGACGAGGAGCTGATCGCCGACGGCGCGTTCTCGGTGCCCGGGTTCACCGCGATCCAAACGCCCGGGCACACGCCGGGGCACGTGTCGTTCCTGCTCGACCGCGCGGGCGGCGTCCTGTTCACCGGCGACGCCGCGTCCGGTGGCCGGAGCCGGGTCCGGCGCACGCCGAAGATGTTGACCGCCGATCAGGAAACGGCGGACGCGTCGGTCGCCCGGCTGGCCGCGTTGAGCTTCGACACCGCCGTCTTCGGCCACGGCCCGGCGGTCCGTGGCCGGGCGGTGGACCGGTTCAAGGAACTCAGCCGCCGGTGACCCACGTCAGCGATCGGCGTCCCCGGCCCGGCGCGGTCGCAGTTCCATCGCGGACAGCGCCAGCCACAGCTGAACCCGGGTGACGGTCCGGTCGACCGGTGCCCCGATCAGCCGCTCGATCTGCTCCAGCCGGTAACGCACGGTGTTGCGGTGCACGATCAACCGGTCGGCGACGGCGGCCACCGACCCGTTCGCGTCCAGGTACGCCCGCAGCGTCGTCACCAGGGCCCCGGAGTGCCGCTCGTCGAACTCGCGCAGCGGCCGCAGGAGGTCTTCGGCCAATTCCCGCATCGGCACGTCCTCGCTGGCCAGCAACAGGCCGGAGAGGCTGAGCGGCGTCCGGGCGTTGATGCCGGGGCCGCGGCTCATCGCCTCGTGCGCCTCGTAATAACTCCACCGCAGGCCGGTCATCCCGCCGTACCAGCCACCGATGCCGACCCGGGCCCCGGCGCCGCGCCGGGCCAGCTGGGCGTGCATCTGCTCGGCCGCGTCGGCCGGTCGCTGACCCGGGCCGAGCACGGCGACCAGGCCGTCCTCGACCACCGCGGTGGTCGCTCCGGGCAGGATCGGGCTGACCGCGAGCTGGCGCCGCAGATCGTCACCACTCAGGTCGACGGTGCCCACCACCAGCGCGTGGTCCTCCCCCGCCCGGATGCCGAACGAGCCCAGCCGGCGTTCCGCTTCGGTGATGGTGATCGAGCCCCGGATCAAATCCTCGAGCACCTGACCGACGAGTTGCCGTCGCCCGGCCAGCACCGCCTCACGCCGGGACAGTTCCAGGCCGACCAGAGCCACCGCGTACGGCAGGATGTCGGCCGACCGCTGCGGCGAGCCGCACCGCAGCGAACCCGCCGCCCGGTCCTCGACCTCGACCGGCAGCACCGTCGCCGCACCGCCGACCACCGGACCGGCCAGCACGATGCCCTGCGGGTCGACCACCGACACCGGCGCGCCCAGGATCCGCTGCAGCGCCTCGACCAGCGCGCCGAGGCCACGGCCGGACAGCAGCGACCGGGCCAGCGTGTCCTGTTCCACCACCAGGTCGTGGTACCGGCCGTACTGCTCCTCGAGGATGCGGTCGGCGACGAACCGATCGACCGCGATGAACGGCGTGGAATACGGCACCTCGAGCACCGGGAGCCCCGCGGCCCGCGCCGCCGATCGGGTCGCGGCCGGCACCGCCTGGTGCGTCAGCCGGGTCCCGAAGCCGAGGCCGGCCACGTCGCGCTCGACGATCCGGGACACGAACTCGCGCTGCGCCGCCGCCGTCCGCTGGCCCAGCCCGGTGGTCAGCACCAGTTCGCCGCCGGACAGGAACGGCCGCGGGTCGGCCAACTCGGTCACCGCCACCCAGCGCACCGGCCGGTCGAGCGCGGCGGCCGGACCGTCGACCAGACGCAGCGACAGATCCGGATCGGCCAGGACGTCCGACAGGCGCAGCTCCATGGCCCACTGTAAGGCCCCGGTACTGGACAAGCGCACAAAATTTCCGGCCCACCACTGGCCGATCGCCCATTCACGTGCCGGGAACCGGGACCTTATGGTCAGCCACATCCCCGGTGGCAGGAGGGACGACCGTGACGGACGCCATCGGCCTGCGCGGCCTCCGCAAGACGTTCGGTGACGTCGAGGCGGTGGCCGGGGTCGACCTGGACATCGCCCCGGGCGAGTTCTTCTCGCTGCTCGGGCCCTCCGGCTCGGGCAAGACCACGGTGCTGCGGATGATCGCCGGCTTCGAGCGGCCGACCTCCGGGACGGTGTGGCTGGGCGGACGAGACGTGACCCGGCTGGCGCCGTTCGAGCGGGACGTCAACACCGTCTTCCAGGACTACGCGCTGTTCCCGCACCTCACCGTGCAGCAGAACGTGGAGTACGGGCTGATGGTGCGCCGGGTCGGCCGCCGGGAGCGGCGGGAGCGGGCGGCCGAGGCTCTGGAATCCGTACGGCTGGACGGTTTTGGATCGCGGAAGCCGACCGCGCTGTCCGGCGGCCAACGTCAGCGCGTGGCCCTGGCCCGGGCGCTGGTCAACCGCCCGCAGGTGCTGCTGCTGGACGAACCGCTGGGCGCGCTGGATCTGAAGCTGCGCCAGGAGATGCAGGTCGAACTCAAGGGGATCCAGCGCGACGTCGGCATCACGTTCGTCTTCGTCACCCACGACCAGGAGGAGGCGCTGACCATGAGCGACCGGGTCGCGGTGTTCTCGGCCGGCCGGATCGAGCAGATCGGTACGCCCGGCCAGGTCTACGACGAACCGGCGACCGCGTTCGTGGCCGGTTTCGTCGGCACCTCCAACCTCTACTCCGGACCGGTGGCCGAGGCGGTCTTCGGACAACCCGGACCGTGCCTGGTACGCCCGGAGAAGCTGACCATCACGGCTGCGGCCGCCCCGGCCGCGAGCGGGAAGTCGGCGGCCGGCACCGTCGCCGAGGCCGTGTACGCCGGTCCGATCACCCGCTACGTCGTCGACCTCGACGTGGGCGCGCGGATGGTCGCCGTACAGCTGAATCACCAGGACGCGCCTCAGTTCGCCCGGGGGACGCCGGTGCGGCTGTCCTGGCGCCCGGAGCACGTCGTCGCCGTCTGACCTACGAAGGAGTCGCGATGCGATCGCTGCGCACGACCGGCGCCATAGCCGCCATTTCCATCATCACGCTGACGGCCGCCTGCGGGGGCGGCGGCACCACCTCCGGCGCGGCGGCGCCGGGCGGCGGTCTGAAGCCGCCGAAGGTCGCGGCCCTGCAGTCGCTGGGCACGGGCGAGGGCCAGGTGAACGTCGTCGCCTGGGCCGGGTACGCCGAGGATGGCACCAACGACCCGACCGTCGACTGGGTGCACCCGTTCGAGAAGCAGACCGGCTGCAAGGTCAACGTGAAGGTGGCCGGCACCTCGGACGAGATGGTCAGCCTGATGAAGACCGGCGAGTACGACACGGTGTCGGCCTCCGGCGACGCGTCGCTGCGGCTCATCTACGGCGGGGACGTGGCCCCGGTCAACACGTCGCTGGTGCCCAACTACGCCAACGTGTTCGACGACCTGAAGAACAAGCCGTGGAACTCGGTCGGCGGGGTCGCGTACGGGATCCCGCACGGCCGCGGCGCGAACCTGCTGATGTACCGGACCGACGTGGTCAAGCCCGCGCCGACGTCATGGGCGGCGGTGTTCGACCCCAACTCGCCGTACAAGGGCAAGGTCACCGCGTACGACTCGCCCATCTACATCGCCGACGCGGCCATCTATCTGATGAGCACGCAACCGGCGCTGGGCATCAAGAACCCGTACGCCTTGGACGACAAGCAGTTCCAGGCGGCCGTCGACGTGCTGAAGCAGCAGAACAAGCTGATCGGCGAGTACTGGTCCGACTACACCAAGGAGGTCTCGGCGTTCAAGTCCGGCAACAGCGTCGTCGGCACCACCTGGCAGGTCATCGTGAACCTGGCCACCGCGGACAAGGCGCCGGTGCAGGCGTTCCTGCCGGCCGAGGGGGCCACCGGATGGTCCGACACGTGGATGGTGGCGGCCAAGGCGCCGCACCCGAACTGCGCCTACCAGTGGATGAACTACATCATCTCGCCGAAGGTGAACGCCGAGGTGGCCGAGTGGTTCGGTGAGGCGCCGTCGAACAAGCTGGCCTGCGACCAGACCGCCGACAAGAACCACTGCACGACGTACCACGCGGCCGACGCGTCGTACTGGAACAAGGTCTATTACTGGACCACCCCGCTCGCCCAGTGCCTGGACGGCCGGACCGACGTCAAGTGCAAGGACTACTCAGCCTGGACGCAGGCGTGGACCGAGATCAAGGGGTGACCGCCCAGATTGTCGCCCGGGGGCCGGCCCGCCGTCTGTCCTCCTGGCTGCACCGGCACAGTCGGGCCGGCCTCGCGGTGTTGTTGTCCGCGCCGCTGGCCTGGCTGCTGCTGGCCTACCTCGGTTCGCTGGCGGTGCTGTTCGTGTCCGCGTTCTGGACCGTGAACGGGTTCACCGGCGACGTGGTCCATGCCTTCTCCGCCGACAACTTCACCACCATCCTGCACGGAGCGGTGTACCGGACGGTCGCGTTGCGCAGCCTCGGCGTGGCCGTCGCGGTGACGCTGGTGACGATGGTGGTGGCGCTGCCCATGGCGTTCTTCATGGCCAAGGTGGCCGCACCCCGCACCCGCCACTGGCTGGTCATCGCCATCCTCACTCCACTGTGGGCGAGTTACCTGGTGAAGGCGTACGCCTGGCGGGTGATGCTGGCCAAGGGCGGTCTGATCGACTCGTTGCTGGGCGGCCACGGACCCGGGTACGGCCTGACCGCGGTGGTGATCGTGCTCAGCTACCTGTGGCTGCCGTACATGATCCTGCCCATCTACGCCGGCCTCGACCGCCTGCCCGACTCGCTGCTGGAGGCGTCCGCCGACCTCGGCGGCAAGGCGTGGCGCACATTCCGGTCGGTGGTGCTGCCGATGCTGGTGCCGTCGATCTTCGCCGGCTCGATCTTCACGTTCTCGCTGTCGCTGGGCGACTACATCACCGTGCAGATCGTCGGCGGCAAGAATCAGCTCATCGGCAATCTGGTTTACGCCAACATCGGCGCCGCCGACAACCTCCCGTTCGCCGCCGCGCTGGCCGTCATTCCCGCGCTCATCATGGTGATCTACCTGTACGCGATCAGCCGCTCCGGCGCCCTGGAGGAGCTGTGACGCTGTCCCCCACCGCCCGCTGGCTGCTGCGCCTCGGCATGGCCGTGGGCCTGGCCGTGATCTACGTCCCGCTGATCATCGTGCTGGTCAATTCCTTCAACCGCGACCGTACGTTCGCCTGGCCGCCGCCGGGCTGGACGACCGAGTGGTGGGTGCGGGCCTGGCACAGCGCCGGCGCCCGCTCGGCCCTGTGGACGTCGGTGAAGGCCGGCCTCGGCGCCACCGGCATCGCGCTGGTGCTGGGCACGATGGTGGCGTTCGCCGTGCAGCGCTACCGGTTCTTCGGCCGCAGTGCGGTGTCGCTGCTGGTGGTGCTGCCGATCGCGCTGCCCGGCATCATCACCGGCATCGCCCTCGACGCCGCCTTCCGGTCGATCATCGAGCCGCTGGGCGTGGGCAAGGGCCTGTTCTCGGTGATCATCGGGCACGCCACGTTCTGCGTCGTGGTGGTCTTCAACAACGTCCTGGCCCGGTTGCGCCGGCTCGGCGGCAACCTCGAGGAGGCGTCGGCCGACCTGGGCGCGGACACGTTCCAGACGTTCCGGTACGTGACGTTCCCGCTGCTGCGGTCGGCGCTGTTCGCGGGCGGGCTGCTGGCGTTCGCGCTCAGCTTCGACGAGATCGTGGTGACCACGTTCACCGCCGGTCCGGGCGTACAGACGCTGCCAATCTGGATTTTCAGCAACCTCTTCCGCCCCAACCAGGCGCCGGTCATCAACGTGGTCGCGGCCGTCCTGATCGTCCTGTCCGTCATCCCGATCTACCTGGCCCAGCGCGTCTCCACCGACACCGCCGGCGGCGGTCGCGTCTGACCGTGGTGGCGCTCGCGGTGGGCGCGCAGGACGTCCAAGCCGAAGTCGCGCTCGGGGTCGCGCCAGACCGAGTGGGCATGGTTGGCGTCGCGCTGGGTGTTGTCCCACTCGATCAGCAGGCCCGGTCCCTGGACCCGGTAGTAGTTCGGCGCACCGGGCTCGGTCGAACCGGCCCAGGCGAGATGAACCGTGGTCTCGTCGTACCCCGCCATCGGGGAGACCTCGTCCGGTACGCGCCCGAAGTACGTCCCGAGCAACGCCCGCAGCACCTCCCGCTGCCCGGCGTCGAGATCCGTACCGGGGATCCCCTTTGGACGCGCCGTGTACTCCCACGCGCGGTGGTCGTCCTCCGGTTGGACGGCGGCGTCGCTCAGCGCCTGCAAGTTCGCCGGCTCGGCCGGGTCCGGAAAGCGCTCGTCGCGCCGGACGCCGGACAGCGGGATCGCCCGAGCGCGCCCGGCGATGGTGGTGCGGTTGCCGGTCACCAGATCGGAGGGCGCCGTGGGCGACAGGATGGCGCGGCGCGCGAGCTCCGGGCTCAGCGACCGGACCAGTTCCCGGGCCAAGTCCTCGACGCGGCCCAGCGGACGGTTCACCGCGCCGCCGAGCAGTTCGGAGGAGGCCGGATCGGCGCCCATGAAACAGGGCGTGGTGGATACCAGCTCGCCGTCGACGACCAGGTTGTTCAGCGAGACGTGGTGCCCGCCGAACCGCCAGCCCCAGATGCCGTCGCTCCCGGGAACGCCGAACACCCGCAGGTAGTACAGGCCGGGGTCGCGGCCACGTTCGCGGTCGAAGCGGGTCGTGAAGCCCTCGGTGTGGTCGAGGATGTTCTCCAGCCCCATGGTCGTGGCCACCGTGACGTACCCGGGCCGGGACAGGCCGGAGGCCACCAGCCGCATCGCCGCCCGCTGCTGCGCCGGCCGCTGCTGGTGGACGGTCAGCCCGCCGTGATCGGTCGGCGTGTAGAACCAGCGCCGGCGCTCACGTCCGTCGCGTCGTCCGACGGCCCAGGCCCGACGGCGATCGTCCGCTGGTCCGCGCTCAGCTGCTCCAACCACGCCCGGGCCGCTTCCGCCATCGTGTCGGCGACCTGCCGGCGAGCCGAATCCACCACGGCCCCAATCTAGCGCCGCCCTGACCACCAACGGCCTGCCGCGTTGCCTGAGCCGGCATCAGGCCGTACACAGGCAGAACGAGTGCCCGGCGGCCCCGCCGACCGGCCGGCGCCGGCCACCTGCTTCGCCGCCCCGGTCTAGGCTGGCCGGATGCCGGTGCTGGGCACCAAGCTGCACATCCCGACGCTGCGACGGCCGCTGGTGGTCCGTCCGCGGCTCACCGACCGGCTCCGGGACGGAACGGGCGGGATGCCGCGACTCGTCCTGGTCTCGGCGCCGGCCGGGTTCGGCAAGACCACGGTCCTGGCGCAGTGGCTGGCGTCGGAGCCGTCGATCCGCGTGGCGTGGCTGTCCCTGGATCGGGACGACGCCGACCCGCGCCGGTTCCTGACCCACCTGATCGCCGCGATCCGGACGACCGACCCGGACGTGGGCGCGGACGCGCAGACCCGGATCGACCAGGATCCGGGCATCCCCGGCGAGGGCGTTCTCGTCGAGCTCGTCAACGACCTCGACACGGTCGCGCCGACCGTGGTCGTTCTGGACGACTACCACCTCATCGAGGGCACGGCCGTCCACGACATCGTGGCGTTCCTGGTCGAACACCTGCCGGCCCAGGTCACACTGGCCATCACGACGCGCGCCGACCCGCCACTGCCGCTGGCGCGGCTACGGGCCCGCGGCGAACTGCTCGAGCTGCGCGCGGCCGACCTACGGTTCACCCCGGCCGAGGCGGACGCCTTCCTCAACCGGATCATGGGACTGAACCTGGATCCGAAGCATGTCGCGGCGCTCGAGGCCCGTACGGAAGGGTGGGCCGCCGGACTGCAACTGGCCGCGCTCGCCGCCCGCGGCCGGACCGGGACCGGTGACATCGGCGACTTCGTCGACGCGTTCACCGGAAGCCACCGGTTCGTCCTCGACTACCTCCTCGAGGACGTGTTGCGCCGCCAGCCCGGCGACGTCCGGGAGTTCCTGCTCGACACGTCGATCCTGCACGAGCTGACCGGCCCGTTGTGCGACGCGGTCACCGGTCGCCGGGACGGCCAGGAAATGCTGGACGGTCTCGAGCGCGCGAACCTGTTCGTCGTCCCGCTCGACGACCGGCGGCAGTGGTTCCGGTACCACCACCTGTTCGCCGACGCCCTCCGCGCGCAGCTCACGGCCAAACATCCGGACCGGGTGGCCGGGCTGCACCAGGCGGCCGCCCGTTGGTACGCCGACCACGGCATGATCGCCGACGCCATCCCGCACGCGCTCGCCGGCGGCGACGGCGAGCAAGCCGCCGGGCTGGTCGAGCTCGCGGTGCCGGGCCTCCGGCAGCAGCGGCACGACCGCGTCCTGCTCGACTGGCTGCACGCCCTGCCCCGCGACGTCGTCCGGCGGCACGCGTTGCTGGCCACGGCGTTCGCCTGGTCCCGGTTGTCCGAGGGCGACCTGGACGGGGTCGGCGACTGGCTCGACGCGGCGCAGGCGGCCCTGCGCCCGGTGGTCGCCACCGATGCCGTCCCGGTGGACGACGCCGCTCGTGACCTGGACGAGGAGCTGCGCGGCCTGCCGGCCCTGATCGAGGTCTACCGGGCGTCGGTGGCCCAGGCGCGCGGCGACTTCGCCGGTACGGCTCGCCACGCCCGGCACGCCCTGACGCTCGCCGGGACGGACAACCATCGCGCCCGGGGCGCCGCCGCTGGATTCCTCGGCCTCGCCCGCTGGGCCGCCGGGGACCTGACCACGGCCGTCGACACGTTCACGGACGCGGTCCGCAGCCTGCACGCGGCGGGCAACGTCGCGGACGAGCTCGGCGCGACGGTCGTGCTCGCCGGCCTCTGGCTGGGCCGCGGCCGCCCGGATGAGGCCCGACGGCTGTACGAGCGGGCGATCGAGGCGGCGGACCGCCACCCCGGGACGGTCCTGTCCACTACCGGCGACCTGCATGTCGGACTGGCCGATACGCTTCGCGAGCACGGCGACCTCGGGGCCGCCGAGCGGCATCTGCAGGTTGCCGCGGAGCTCGGCGACTCGGCGTCGCTGCTGGAGAACCGGTACCGCTGGTACACGGTGAAGGCGGGCGTGCTGCGCGCCCGGGATGAACCCGATGCCGCGCTGGCGATGCTGGAGCGGGCCCAGCCGTTGTACCGGCCCGGTTTCTTCCCCGAGGTGCAGCCCATCCCGGCGCTCAAGGCCAGACTCCACATCTCCCTCGGCCGGTTGCCGGTCGCGTGGGACTGGGCCCGCGAGCACCGGGTCGCGGCCGCCGACGAACCGACGTACCTGACCGAGTTCAACCACCTCACGCTCGCCCGGCTCCTCGTCGCCCAGTACCGGGCCGACCGTGTCGCCGCGGGTCTGGACGACGCTGTGGGTCTGCTGGACCGGATCGTCGCCGCCGCACTGCGGGCCGATCGGGGCGGAAGCGTCGTCGACGCCCTCATCGCCCGGGCGCTGGCCCACCACGCCCGGGGCCGTCTCGACCTCGCCCGCGGCGACCTCGGCGAGGCTCTGGGCCGCGGCACCCCGGCCGGCTACTCCCGGATCTTCCTCGACGAGGGGCCGGTCATGGACGAGTTGCTCCACGACGGCCAGGTCGGGACAGCCCAGATCCGTCCAGCCCTCGCCGATGAGGGGCTGAGCAGCCGGGAGACCGAGGTGCTCCGGCTGCTGGCCTCCGATCTGACCGGTCCCGAGATCGCGCGCCGGCTCTTCGTCTCGGTCAACACGCTGCGCACCCACACCCGGCACATCTTCACCAAGCTCGACGTGAACACCCGCCCGGCCGCCGTCCGGCGCGCGACCGAGCTCGGCCTGCTCTGACGACAATCACCACCCCGGTCACATCGCTTGGTGATGTGCTGTCACCAGGCCGCTTCCTACGGTCGTGACATGACAATCACCGCTGCCGGCCTCACCCGTGGCGCCGCTGCCGCCGCCGTCCTCGCCGGGACCATCTTCATCGCCGTTCAGATCAAACACCCGCCGATGGCCGGCGCCTCCGTCGAGACCACTCAGTGGGTGGTACGGAGCTGGGCCAAGACGGTCATGGCCGCGCTCGCGCTCGCCGGCATCACCGGCATGTACCTGCGGCAGTTCCGGACGACCGGGCTGCTCGGCCTGGTCGGCTATCTGATCTTCGCGATCGGTTACCTCACCACGTTCAGCGTGGAGGCCATCGCCGCCGCCGTCCTCCCTCATCTGACCGCGACCGCACCGGGTTACGTCAACGACGCCGTCGTCGCCGGCGCCGGGGGCGCACCCGCCGGTGACATCGGCGGCCTGAACGTCCTGCTGTACCTGAACGCCGCCGGCTTCCTGGGCGGCGGCCTGCTCTTCGGCATCGCTCTGTTCCGGGCGCGGATCCTGGCTCGGTGGGCGGCCGCGCTGCTCGCCCTGGGCGCCGTCGGAACGGCCGCCCTCGCGGTCCTGCCCGAGTCGTTCAACCGGCCGATGGCCGTCCCGATCGGAGTCGCACTGATCGGCCTGGGGGTTTCGTTGTGGCGCAACCCGGTGCCCTCGCCGGCCGAGACCGCGCAGACCGTGCCGACCGGCGATCTCGTCCCCCGATGAACGGCGGCCGGCTCGTTCCCGCGGCCCTCATCGCGTTGAGTGCCATCCCCCTCACCGCCGGGGTGCTGCGCCTGGTGCAGCTCTCCGGCGGACCGGAGCTGATCCCGGCCGACGACCGTTTCGCGGGCTTCCCGGCGGCGCTGATCCTCCACATCACCGGGGCCGCCGTGTACGCCGTGGTGGGTGCGTTCCAGTTCGTTCCCCGGCTCCGGCGGCGGCACGCGGCGTGGCACCGTGGCGCCGGCCGGGTTCTGGCTGTCGCCGGGCTGCTGGTAGCCGGATCGGCCCTGTGGATGACGCTGCGGTACACGCCGCAGCCCGGTACCGGCGACCTGCTGTACGTGCTCCGCCTGGTGTTCGCCTCGGCGATGGCCGGGTGCCTGGTCCTCGGCTTCACCGCGATCCGCCGCCACGACGTCGCCGCGCACCGTGCCTGGATGATCCGGGCGTACGCCATCGGCCTGGCCGCGGGCACGCAGGCGTTCACCGAAGGCGTCGGTGCGGCTCTCGTCGGCACCGGTGAACTGCGCGGTGACCTGGTCAAGGGCGCCGGCTGGGCGATCAACCTGGCCGTCGCCGAGTACGCCATCCGACGCCGTACGACCGCCCCGCGCCGGCTCGCCGGAGTCCTGTCGTGACGTACGCGATCAGGGTGGACGGCCACCTCGACGACCACTGGTGTGTCTGGTTCCCGGGATTCGCCCTGACCCGCAACGGCGACGGCACCAGCACGCTCGTCGGCCCGGTCACCGATCAGGCCCAGTTGCACGGAGTCCTGGCCCGGCTGCGGGACATCGGAGCCGTCCTGCTCGCTCTCCGCGCCTGTTCTTGATTCTAGATTTCTAGGGTCCTAGAGTTCTAGAAATGACCCCAAGCGCGTCGGGGGGCGACGACAAGCGGCAGTTCAACGTGCTGCTGCCGGCGTCGCTCATCCGCGAGATCAAGCTGGCCTCGGTCGACCGCGAGTGTTCTCTGTCGTCGCTGGTCGAGCAGGCGATGCGCGACTTCCTCGGAAAGGACAAGTCATGATCCGTCTCGCCCCCGTCTACTTCACCGCCGACATGGGCCGTACCGCGGACTTCCTGGGCGCGCTCGGGTTCGCCGTCGAGTCGCAGCACCGCAAGGGCGACTGGGCCGAGCTGGCCGCGCCGTCCGCGCTGCTCTGCCTGCACGGCACGCCCGCCGCCGACGACCATCCGGCCGGGGACACAACGCTCGGCTTCGACAGCGACGAGGACCCGGAGGCCGTGGCCGCGCGCCTGGCCGGCGCCGGTTTCCCGGACGCGGTGGTGATCGACGAGAACTTCGGGCACAGCCTGCGCGTCACCGGGCCGGACGGCACCAAGGTCCAGATCAACTTCTCCGACCGGTCGCTGTATACGTAGGGAGCGAATCGGGCGTCAGGAAGACTTCATCACCCGGTATCCGTACGGTCCGAGCACACCCCCGGCCGCCGCCACCGGCACCGGATTATGGTTGATCAGCGTGACCATCCCGCCCCGGGCGCAGGCCTCGACCCGCTCCGGCAGGCCGGCGCGGACGGGTTCGATGCCGCTGCGCCGCACCAGGTGGCGGGCCAGCGCGGCCCGGCCGGCGGCGTCCGGCATGGTCGCCACGTAGTACGCCTCGCCGTCGCCGGCGGAGTGCCGGGTGACCGCCGGGTTCCCGTCGCCGAACCGGCCGAGCACCTCGGCGCCGTCCAGCCGCACCACCTCGGCCAGCACGTCACCGGCGAACGTGCCGTCGGTCCAGACCACCGGAGCCTCCCCCGGCCGTACGCCCGGGAAGTCGACGACGGCCAGGCCCAGCACGCCGCCGAGCCGCCGGGTGAAGCCGCCGGGCAGGAACCGGTCGTGCTCGTCGACCACGTCGCTGAACGCGGTCGCCAGGAGCCGGCCGCCGCGCTCGACGAACCCGATGAGCGGGGTGGCGTCGGTGATCAGGTACAGGCTGGGCGCGACGACCAGCTCGTACGGCTCGAACGGGCCCTCCGGCGGCACCAGATCGACCTGGACGTTGAGCTGGTGGAACGCGGCGTGCCAGCCCTGCACCCGCGCGAAGTAGTCGAACTGCGCCGGGTGGCTGGGCTGGTCGACGGCCCAGGCGTTGGGCCAGTCGAGCACGATCGCCACCCGGGCCTCGCCGCCCGGCGCCGGCAGGTCCCCGAGCCCAGCCAGGTCAGCGCCGAGCATTTCCACTTCCCGGTACGTACGGGTCTCCGCACCGGCGTGCGGCAGCATCGCCGAGTGGAACTTCTCCGCGCCCGCCGCGGACTGCCGCCACTGGAAGAACAGCACCCCGTCGGCCCCGCGGGCCACCGCCTGCATGCTCAGCGCGGCCATCTGCCCGGGCGCCTTGGCCGCGTTGTTGTCCCGCCACTGCACCGCGTTGGCGGCCTGTTCCATCAGCAGCCACGGCGTGCCCGGCTTGAGCGACCGCATCAGATCCCGGCTGAACGCCGCCGTCCGGAACGCCTCCGGGTCGCGCGGGTCGACGTAGTTGTCGTCCGAGATCGCGTCCAGTTCGCGCGCCCACCGCCAGTAGTCGACGGGCGGGAAGGCGCCCATGAAGTTGGTGGTGATCGGCTGGGTCGCGCCCGACCCGCGGATTATCGCCTTCTCCATCACCAGCAGCTCGAGCATCGCGTCGGAGCTGAACCGCCGGAAGTCCAGCAGCTCCCCCGGGTTGACGAAGGTCGGGGTCAGCCGGGGCGGCACGATCTGGGCGAAATCGGTGTAGCGCTGGGACCAGAAGTCGGTGCCCCACGCCCGGTTGAGCGCGTCGATGTCGCCGTACCGGTGCTGCAGCCAGGCCCGGAACGCGACGGCGGCGTTCTCCGAATAGTCGTACGGGGTGTGGCAGCCGTACTCGTTGTTGATGTGCCAGAGCACCACCGCCGGATGGTCTTTGTAGCGCTCCACCGTGGTCCGGACCAGGTCGGCGGCCAGGCGGCGATAGTCGGGCGAACTGGGCGCGTAGTGCTGGCGGCTGCCCGGCCACAGGGTGGCGCCCTCGGCGGTGCGGGCGTGGAGGCCGGGGTAGCGCGCGGTCGCCCACGGCGGGGTGGACGCGGTGCCGGTGGCGAGGTCGACCGCGATGCCGCCGGCGTGCAGCTTGTCCAGCACCCGGTCCAGCCACGCATAGTCGTACACGCCCTCGTCCGGCTGGATCCGGGCCCAGGAGAAGACGCCCACGGTGGCCAGGTTGACGCCGGCCCGCCGCATCAGCGCGATGTCGTCGTCCCACACCTTTTCCGGCCACTGCTCCGGGTTGTAGTCACCGCCGTAGTAGATCGCCATGCCCACAGTCTTCCCCCGGGGATTAGGGTCGAACGCGCGGGGGAAGTTCGATGCCGTCCATCAACTGATCAACGGGAGCTGTGATGTCCGAACCGTTCGAGACCGACGTCCCCACCCCGCGCCGCGACCGGCGCGAGCACGGCGGCGCTCCCCTGCACCCGGACGACGACGCGGCCGAGACGCGCCTCGATCGCGACCGGGTCGAGGCCGGCGTGAGCGCGTACGACGACGCCGACGTGCCGCCGGCCACCGACGACCCGGTGCCGTTCGACCCTTCGCAGGACACGGTGGTGGACGACATCGAGGGCATCGCGGCGCGCCAGGAGGACGAGGGCGAGACCGTCCCGCTGACCGAGGACAACCCGTTCCCGCCCACCCGGTACGCCGAGCAGTAGACGGTCACAACGGCAGGCTGACCGCGGTCGGGCTGCCGGCCACGCAGGTCACGGTCATCCGGATCCTGTCCGCCCGCTTCCGGAAGACGATCGAGGTGGTCAGGGCGGGGCCGGCGTTGACCTTCTCCGCCTTGAACCCGGAGGCCGGCTGCCAGGACAACAAGGACGCCTGGCCGGCCTCGCAGCGCGCCGTGACCGTGCCCCCGGTCGAGCTGAGGGTGCGGGTGACGGCGACCGGGGCCGACGTCGTCGGAGCGGTGGTCGGGTGGACCGGCGTGGTCGGCGGCGGTACCGCCCGGCCGGTGGGCGCACCGGTCGCGGGCCGCGCCGACGACCTCGGCCCAGGTTGCGCCGTCCCGCTGGGCGCCGCCGGGCCGGTCGCCGCGCCTCCGCCGGTCGCGGCCGGATTCGCCGGTACGGCCGTCTGCCGGACCTGTTCCGCGGGTGGGATCGTGACCGAGCCGCCTCGACCGCCGGCATCGGTCCGTCCGCCCCCCGGCGGAACCACGAACCACACCAGCAGGGCCGCCGCCACCACGACGACGATGCCGGCGATCAGAAGGACTCGACGACGGCGGTTGCCCCCGGGTTTCGCGGCGGACGGCCCGGCGGGGGGCGTCGCCCCTCCGGCGCTGTCGGGAGGCGCCGGTGCCCGGGTGCCGGGCGTGGCCCCGTTCGGCGCGGCGGAGCCGGCCGGTCCGGCCTCGTCATCGCCCGCGCTCCTGACGCCCGCCGCCCCTTCCGTCCCCGCGCCTCCGGCACCCCCGGCCGGCGCCAGGCTCGACCGGTGCACCCGCACCCCGCTCTTGGCCGAGGTCATCGCGTTCGCCATCACACCGCGCTCGGCCGCCAGCCGCCGCAGCGCCTGGGCCCGCCGGGACTCCAGGTCGCCGCTGACCTCGTGCGACCGCAGGTCGGCCGCCGGCAGGGCGAACGACCCGGTGGTCTCCGCGCCGTGCGGACCCGCCGTCCACGCCGCCGCCGGCGATTCCCCGGCCGCCTCGGCCAGCACGGACGCCATCTCGGCGGCCGTCGGCCGCTCGGCCGGGTCCTTGCGCAGCGACCGGTCCACCAGACCGGCCACGGCCGCGGGCACATCCGGCAACGAGGGCAGCGGCGCCGGGTCGATGTACACGTGCGCGGTCAGCATCTGGGTCGTGCTGTCCACGGTCCACGGCGCCTCGCCGGACAGCATCCGGTAGAGCAGCACCCCCAGCGCGTACACGTCGGTGGCCGGTTCGACTGGGCCGCCGATCAGCCGCTCGGGAGCCAGGTAGGCGGGCGTGCCCAGCAGCACTTCCTCCGGCTCGCCCGGCCCGGACGCCGCGGCCAGGCCGAAGTCCACCACCTTGGCGCCACCGGTGGTGACCATGACATTGGCCGGCTTGATGTCCCGGTGCACCAGACCGTCCGAGTGGGCGGCGGCCAGCGCGGACGCAACCTCTCCGCACAGCCGGAAGGTAGCGGCCGGCGGCAACGGGCCGCCCATCAGCCGTTGCTGTAACGAGGGCCCGTTGACCAGCTCCATCACGACGTACGGCCGCGGTTCGCCCTCCGCCCAGTGTTCGCCGTAGTCGTAGACCTGGGCGATGTGCGGGTGCGGGGACAGCCGGGCCGCGGCGCGGGCCTCGGAATGGATGCGGGCGCGCGACTGCGGCTCATCGGCGTAGCGGCCGGCCAGGACCTTGACCGCTACCGTACGGGCGAGAACCTCGTCCCGGGCCCGCCACACGACGGCCATGCCACCGCTGCCGAGGACATCGATCAGCCGGTAGCGGCCGCCGAGAATCTCCTGCTGCGCTTCCACCCGAGGCAGTCTGCCCGTAGATCCGGGAATTCGCTAACCACGGTGCCACGAATCGCATTCGCCTCGGCCGAACGCGCGAAGGACCGGTCTGTCCGCTCGCCGCGACCGTCCCAGCACACCCTCGACCGCCGCGGTCGTCGCTGCGGTCACCGGTGGTCAGTCCTTGTCCTTGGGGTGCTGCATCCACCACTCGGTGAACTGGCGGGCCTGACCGGAACCGTCCAGCCGCAGCACCCACAGGTTACTGAACGTCTTCTTCGGATACTTGGTGGTCGCCTCGATGATGGCCAGTTCGTCGGTGACGATCAACGGGTGCCACTCGAAGTCGGTGGTGCCCGGTTTGTCGGCCCGCTTGAGCCATTTCCGGATGATCTGTTTCCGGCCGAGCCACGGCTTCCCGTACGGTTCGGTGAAGTACGCGGCGTCCTTGGCGAAGAGGTTGCCGATGTCGCCCGGGTCGTTGCTCTCCCAGGCGGTCCGGTAGTTGCCGATCCAGGCCGTCACGGCGTCGAGGCTCGTCATGGGCCCGACCCTAGACGGTCTCGCCGTAGGCCAGCTTGTCGAACTCGGTCAGCGCACCGCTCCACAGGAAGTCGCTGACCTGGGTGAAGGCGATTCCGATGAGCCGTTCACCGGGATCGTTGAACCAAGTCACGCCGTACCCGCCGGACCACCCGTACCGGCCCGGTCCGGAAATCTCGTCGGGCGCGACCGTCACCGCCAGGCCGAGGCCCCACCCGGAACCGCCGAGCAAGGCCCCGGCCGTGCCCACCTGCTCCGGCGTGAGCCGGTTGGTGGTCATCAGCTCGACCGACGAGGCCGACAACACCCGGGTGCCACCGTGCACGCCGCCGTCGAGCAGCATCCGGCCGAAGGCCAGCACGTCATCGACCGTGGACAGCAACCCGCCGGCGCCGGACGGGAACGCCGGTGGCCGGGTCCACAGCTGCGGGTCGCTGTCGGGCCGCTCGGTCATCGTGCCGGTCGCCGGATCGGTGGCGTAGTGAGCGGGCAACTGCGCCGCCCGCTCCGGCGGGAGGAAGAAGCCGGTGTCGCGCATGCCCAGCGGTTCCAGGAGCCGGTCGCGCAGCACGTCACCCAGCGGCTGCTTGGCCGCCCGGGCCACCAGCACGCCGAGCACCAGAGCGCTGACGTTGTAGGCCCACTTCGCGCCCGGCTGATACATCAGCGGCAGCGTGCTGAACACGCGGATCCACTCGTCCGGGTCGTACGGCGTCCGCGGGTACGGCGGGCCCAGCTCCAGGTGCAGCTCGCGCGGTTGCCGCACGATCGGCCACGGCGGGTCGAACTCGGGCTCGGTGAGGTGGCCGAACCCGTACCGGAAGGTCAGCAGGTCCTCGATCGTCGGCGGTCGCTGCGCCGGCACCGTGTCGTCCAGCGGGCCGTCCAGCCGGGCCAGCACCGGTTGCCCGGCCAGCTCGGGCAGCAGCGTCTGCACCGGTTCCTCGAGATCGATCACGTCGTCCTCGACCAGCGCCATGGTCGCCGCGGCCAGGATCGGCTTGGTCAGCGAGGCGATCCGGAACGGCAGCTCGCGCCGCATCGGCTCGCCGCCGCCGAAGCGGGTCGTCCCGATCGCGTCCACTTTCACCCGGTCACCGCGGGCGACCAGTGTCACGATGCCGGGGAACTCACCCTTGTCGATCCGGCCGGCCATCGCGTCATGCAGAGACATGCGACCACCCTGCCAGAACCGTCCGGCCGATGGACCGGGCCGGATCAGGGTTTCTGTCGGGGGCTGTGGATAAGGTCCGCTCATGACTCAGACGTGGCGTGCCCTTCCCGTCCCGGCGCGGCCGATCGCGGCGGCCGCCGACGCCGCCGTGACCGCCGTCCACAACCGGGATGCGGATGCCTTCGACGCGGCCGCCGAGGCCCTCGGCGCGCTCGACGCGGCCCAGGTCGGTCTGGTGCTGGGCACGGCGATCCGGCTGCTGCTCGAGGCCGCCCACCCCGACGGTCTGGACAGTGACGACATCAAGGACGCACTCGAGGCGTGCGTCCGCGGCGCCGGCTGGGTGTCCGGTGTCGACCCGCACGTGGTGCTGGTCCTGCTGGCCGGCGCGCTCGGGGTGCACCTCGGCGACGAGGTGGCACCACCGTCGCCGGCGGCGCTGGCCCGCCACGCCGCCCTCCTGTTCGCCGACCTGCTCGGCCCCCGGCCGACCGCCGGCATCCTGACCGCCGCGCTCACCGAGATCGAGCACACTCAGCTCAACGACTGACGACACCGCCTCCGCGGGTAAGGATGGGCTCATGAAGATCGGCATCATCGGCGCCGGGCACATCGGCGGCAATCTGGCTCAACTGTTCGTCCAGCACGGTCACGACGTCTCGATCGCCAACTCCCGCGGCCCGGCCACGCTGACCGAGGTCGCCGAGCGCACCGGGGCGACGCCGGTGGAGGTCGCCGACGCGGCCCACGACGCCGACGTGGTGGTCGTCACGATCCCGCTGCAGGCGGTGCAGGCACTGCCCAAGGGCATCGTCGACGCCGCCCGGCCGGACGCCGTGGTCATCGACACCTGCAACTACTACCCGCCCCGGGACGGCCGGGTCGGTCCGATCGACAGCGGCGAGACGTCGGCCCGGTGGGTCGCCAACCAGCTCAGCCGACCGGTGGTGAAGGTCTTCAACAACATCTACTCGAGCCAGCTGCTGTCGCGTCCACAGGCCGCGGCCACCGAGGGGCGGCGGGCGCTCCCGGTCGCCGGAGATGACCCGGCGGCCAAGCGGCGGGTGCTCGACCTGGTCGACGAGATCGGCTTCGACGCCGTCGACGTCGGCGGGCTGGACGATTCGTGGCGCTTCGAGCCACACACCCCGGCGTACGGCCCGGACGTGGACGCGGCCGGCTTGGTGAGCTTGCTGAACGCAGCCGAGCGGCTGGACGTCACCCAGCAGTGATCCGCACCGGTCGAGCGTCAGGGGTGGCGGGGTGCGTACATGATCAGCGAGACGCCGGCCAGGCACACGATCGCTCCGATCACGTCGTACCGATCGGGGCGATAACCGTCGACCAGCATCCCCCAGGCGAGGGAACCGGCGACGAAGATCCCGCCGTACGCGGCCAGGATCCGCCCGAAGTTGGGGTCCGGCTGAAGCGTGGCCACGAACCCGTACGCCCCCAGCGCAACGATCCCGGCCCCGACGAACCACACCCCGCGGTGCTCGCGAACCCCTTGCCACACCAGCCAGGCGCCGCCGATCTCAGCCACCGCCGCCACCAGAAAGAGCCCGACCGACCGCACCACAACCATGAAAGGCATTGCATCACGGGAGCCGAGACGGCTGCCCGGGAGCGCACCCCCACTAAACGGGGCGCAGCCCGACCGAAGTCTCGTGCGCCGGCGGCTCGGCGCATCCCAGCAGGCCGACCAGCCCCGACACCCAGAGCTGGCGGTAGACGGTGGCGCTGAGGTGGGTGACCACCAGCTTGACCCCGCTGGCGGCGGCGACGTGGAAGCAGGCGACCAGGATGCCGATGCCGATGCTGTCGATCAACATCACCCGTTGGAGGTCGAGGCAGATGCGCTCCGGTGTGGAGTTGGTGAGCACATCGTTGACGGCGTCCCGCATCACATGCGCGTTGTCGAGGTCGATCTCCCCGCTGGGACTGATCTCGACCGTGCCGTCCGCCAGCTGACGGGTGGTGATCGGCAGATACACGGCTGACCTCTTCCTGGCGTCACCGATCGGCGCCGGCCTTTCGCGGGGGTGATGCGCGCGCAAGGTTCTGCACATCGAGGCACCTCGCCCGGTGCCGTCCAAAACCGCGTCCTACAACTATCCGCTGCTTCGCAAGTTACGCCACGTAGGCGCGGAACGCCAGAGTAGTTCATATGGCCAGAATGTGCGGGAACGGTCAGCGGTCGGTGGGCACGTTGACGATGGACACATCGCGCCGAATACTCCCCCGTATGCATGGGCCGATGGATCCGCATGACTGACATGCTCGCCGGAGATCCGGCGGCGTCCGACTCGATCGAGGTCAACAGCACCGATGTGGACGAGGCCCGCGCTCTGTTGAATCGGTTCTACTACCCGCTGACAATCGGGGTGCCGGGCGGCCGCGGTGGTTTCTCGCTGGAGTTCGGAGTGATCCAACTCGGACCCCTGACGGTCGGTCAGCTCGTACTCGGGGCCGCCACCACGCTGTTCGCGCCCGAACTGGACGCCTATCACGTGACCATGCCGCTGACCGGCTCGGTGTACACCCGTCACCATCACGCCGAGGTCGTCGCCGACCCGCGGACGGCCGCGGTGTTCGGGCCGGCCCGGCCGGTGTACACGGTGCATCCGTCCCGTACGTGCGAACTGGACATCAAGATCGAGCGGTCCGCGCTCGAGGCCGAACTGGCGGCACTGCTGGGTCACCCGGTCGACGGGCCGCTCGAGCTGGCGTCGAGCATGAGCCTGACGGACGGCGCCGGCCGCGGCTGGGCGCGGTTCGTGCGCATGGTGCACGGCGAGGTCGGCAACGCCGACAGCCTCCTCCACCATCCGCTGATCGGCGAGCAGTTGCGCCTGTCCGTGATCAGTGGCCTCCTGCTCAGCGTCCCGCACCGCTACCACGACGAACTCCTCCGGCCGCCGCTGCCGGTCCCGCCGCGAGCGCTGCGCCGCGTGGCCGACGCCATCCACGACGAACCGGAGCGACCCTTCACGGTGACCACGCTGGCCGGAATCGGCGGCATGAGCGTGCGCTCGTTACAAGAGGGGTTCCGCCGGTATTTCGGCGCGCCGCCGATGGCGTATCTGCAGCAGATCCGGCTGGCCCGCGCCCGTACGACGCTGCGGAACGCCGATCCGGCCACGACCACCGTGGCCGCCGTGGCCCATCGCTGGGGATTCGCCCATCTGGGCCGATTCGCGTCGGCCTACCGCGCCGAGTTCAGCGAGAGCCCGTCCGAGACTCTCCGTCGAGGCTAGCGACGCCAGGACCGGCCCAGCCGTCACGACCCCGGTCCAGCCGTCACGACCCCGGCCCAGCCGTCACGGCCGGCCGCGATTCACTCCCCGGGGTCGGACCGGCGGCGGTGCATCTCGCCGACGCGGCGCTCCGGTGCCGGACTGCTGCCCAGCAGGTAGCCCCGCGGCGGAACCCACTCGCGCCACTGGCCCAACCGCGAGGGCACGGCTGCCGCCTCGCCGTCGCCGGCTCCCCGCAGGGCACTCAGATAGTTTTGCACCCGGGCCGCGGCCACTCCGCCGTCCTCGGCCAGGTGGCGCAGGGTCGCCCGGGCGCGGGCGAGGGACGGACCGTCCAGATCGGACAACGGCCGGGCCAGCAGCGCGCTGAGAGCGGCCAGGGCCTGGACCACATCGCCGGCGTCACGCTCGGCATCGGGAAGGCTGCTCACGCCGCCGACCTGTTCCACTCAGTCATGCGTTTCGCTCCTCGCCGCCTGCGCTCGGCGCGGTCCCCGGGGCGTACCGCCCGGATGGACGCGCCTCGGGTGATCCCCGCCGGATCACCACAACACACGCAAGCGATGAATGTATTCGGCTCACTACGCAGAGTCCATCCGATGCGCGCAGGTGCTGTCCAGTTAGCGCTCAGTTCGACCTCAGACTAGGCGAAAGTCCGATTCCACTGATCTTCGTTCCCGGTACCCGGATGCGCCGGCCGAGCGGCGCGGGTAAGAAGGACCGGACGGATCAACCACGGAGGCACATCATGACCGACGAATACCGCCCACCGCTGGAGGAGTCGCAGGAGGTGGCGGACGCGGTGGAGGACGACGTGGCCGTGTCCGCGTTCATCGATGGCGGCGGGACCGACCGCGATTCGCCCGAGTTCCTGCAGCCGGGCGAGGAGCCGCACTACCGCACGGGCTCTGACCAGCCTTGGGACCCCGAGGATCTTGCGGTCGCCGAGGGCCGCGACCCCACCCCCGCGAACGTCGAGCGCGCCCGGGCGGAGCTCGATCGCGACGGCGCGGCCGCCGTCGAACGCACTCTGCCCTGATCTACCGCGGTCTCCGTCCGCCTGTCACTCTTGACGGAGGTACGGCGGACGGAGTGCCCAGAATGTACGGCGAATTCGCCCGGCCCGGGGCACAACCGGAGCCCGTCTCCGGGGTGCCCTACGGCGGGTCTCCGCCACGCGAACCGGACCGCCCGATTCCGCAGTACCCACTCCAACGGGTGAACGGCGCGATCGGCCCGACGCGTGCGAGTTCGGCCGAACGGATCGAACCGTTGATTTTCGATCTCTTGCGGCCGCTCCACCGGCCGGACCGCCGATACCGGCTGTTTCCGGGCGCGGGCTGGGATGGTCCGGCCGCGCTGGCGTACACCGTGGACGTCGACGGGATCCCACCCTTCGACATCGTTCCCCGGGTCGGACTGGCGGGAGAGCGCATTCCCGGCGGGTTGGACATGCGCGCGATCGGCGTCTGGATCAGCCTGCCCGCGCACGCCGTGCACATGCCCCACTCGTCCCGGCCGATCCACGGCGAGTTGTGCTCGCTCTGGCCGACCGATCACCGGCACGTGCATCGGGCGGTGGCCGCGCCCGACGACGCCGACACCGTCCAGGCGGTCCACGAGATCACGGCGGCCGTACGGGCCGGGAACGACCGTGCCGCCGCGATCCGCCGCCTCCAGTCCCGGATCGGCCCGTCGACCGGGCCGGCCGACGCGACGTTCAACGCCCGCGTGTCCGGCCGGCACGTCTTCGAGACGACCACCATCCCGGTCGGCCGGCTGCTCGCCGCCAACCGTGACCTGGCCGCCCACTACATCGAACTGGTCGCCGGCCCGGAGCCGTCAGGCCCCGACACCGCCGCCTTCCTAGCCCGCCTCCTCGACGCGGCGGGCGCGGGCGACGACCTCGAGCTGATCGGATGGAGCGCCGGCCTCCCGGAAGGCGCCGGGCGGGTGCTCGCCCTCTTCGGGATCTGCACCGCCCCGGGGCCGGTGCTGTCGCTTACAGATCCAGGACCCATGTCTGACCGATGAGGTCGCGTCCGAAGCTGTGGTGCGGCTCCTGCGCGACCAGCCGGAACCCGGCCGCCAGGTAGATCCGGCGCGCCGCCACCAGCACGTCGTTGGTCCACAGCGTGAGCTTTCGACAGCCGGCCGCCTCGACCTGCTCGCCACCGGCGACGTGGCCCGGACCACCGCCGCCGTCGAGGTCGCCCTGGCGATCAGGTGAGAACCGTCGCCCTCGCGATCAGGTGAGAACCGTCGCCCTGGCGATCAGGTGAGAACCACCGTGGCGACCAGCGGCAGGGTCGGCGCCGGGGAGCCCTGGGCGGGCTCGGCGCTGACGCCGACCGCAGCGCTGCCGGGCAGGCCCTCGACCACCTGGACGGCGTTCGTCTGCCCGGCCGCCAGCACCGCCGCCTTGGACGGCGTCGTCCCGCGGATGGTCCACAGCTCGAACACCCGGCCACCGGACGGAGCCGCCGTCGCGCCCATCAGGATGACGCCGGCGTTCAGTGACGACGATGCCGCCACCGTGACCTTGCCGCCGCCGATCACCGGGCCGGTGCGCACCGTCAGGTCAGGCGCGGCCAGGATCTGCCGGACGCGGGACGTCTGCTGTGCGGACGCAGCCGCCTGCTGCGACGCCTCCGCCGCGATCTGGCGCTCGGTGCGCACCCGCTGATCCTGCACGGCGAACACGGTCGTGCCGACCCCGGCGGCCAGGACCACCGCGGCCGCCACGGCGATCGCCCGCCGGCGCCACCCCGACCTCGGCTCGCGAAGATCTGTGGCCGGGGCTGCGGAAACCTGACGGGTCTGCGCGATCGCGGCCATCACGTCGTCCCGCAGCCGGGGTGGCGGCACCGACCAGGTGCTGTCGGCCAGCCGGGCCGCGGTCTCGCGGAACTCGTCGATCTCCATCCGGCAGCTCTCACAGGACGCCAGATGGCGGTCGAAGGCGGCCCGCTCGATGTCGTCCAGCGCGTCCAGCGCGAACGCACCGGCCAGCGCGTGGATATCGGTGCTGGTCATGCCGTCACCTCCACACCGAGACAGTCGCGTAACCGGATCAGGCCGTCCCGCATCCGGGTCTTGACCGTCGGCAGCGGCGCGGAGAGCAACTCGGCCACCTCGCGGTACGAATGACCCTGGTAGTACGCCAGGGTGACGGCTTCGCGCTGCAGCTCGGTCAGGTCGTCCAGGCAGCGGCGCACCTGCTGGCGCTCGAGCCGTCCGGACACCTCGTCGACCACCTCGTCGTACGGCCGGCTCACGGTGGCGATGCCGACCTTCATCGTCCGGTCGGCGGATGCCTGCTCGGACCGGACCCGGTCGACCGCCCGCCGGTGCGCGATGGTGAACACCCACGCCGTGGCCGAACCCCGGGCGGCTTCGTAGCGGGACGCCGTCCGCCACACCTCCACCAGGACCTCCTGCGCGACCTCCTCGGCCTGCGCCGGGTCCCGCAGCACGCGCCGGATCAGCCCGTAGACGCGGGGCGCGACCATGTCGTACAGCTTGCCGAAGGCCTTCTCGTCGCCCCGCGCGACCTCACGCAGGAGATCGGCGGCGTCGGGCGCCGACGGCTGCGGGGGTGAGGGCACGGCGGAGAGATGGTCCGGCCGCCGCGCGCCGCTTGCGTCGGTCATACCGCACCCCAGCCAAAGAAGTGATCAGATCGCACAAACCGTATTCGGCGGCCCGGCCGCCACCGGATGGGTCAAGACGCCGGATTTTCCCGGGCCGCCCGGGCGGCGATCCGCGCGACCTCCTCCACGGTCAGCGCGATGACCGGTTCCTCCGGTCCGCCGGCGGCCAGGCCGCGCTCGGCGTGCCCGACGAAGATCTCGGCCGACACCTTGCTGTCCAGGGCCGCGTGCAGGCGCTCGGCGATCCGGTCGGCCAGCTCATCGTGCACCATGCGGGCCAGTTTAAGGGCCGAATCCGCGTCCCACCCGTTCGATCGACGTCCGGCCGGTGAGACGGAAGGCCGAGGGAGCCGGGTGCCGGGGACGGACGAACGCGGCCGATATCGTCAACATGTTGACGAAGTCTGGTAGCGTCGTCGCATGGCAACCGACAATTCGCAGGCGTTTCGCCGCTTCACCCGCGCCGTGTTCGCCGCCCAAGCGGCAGTGCTGCGGCACGGGGATACGGCCAACGCGCCGATCGGCCAGAGCAGCGCACGCTGGCGCGTATTGCGCGCGATCGACGACGGACACACGTCTGTGGCCGGCGCGGCGCGGTTCATGGGGTCGTCACGTCAGGCCGTGCAACGCCTCGCCGACGCCATGATCAGCGACGGACTGATCGAGGCCGAAGGCCCGGACGAAGACCGCCGCCTCCGGCCGTTGCGGCTGACGGCGGAGGGGCAGCGGGTGCACGACGCCCTGGAGGAGAACTTCGACACGTGGGCCGACCGCCTGCTGGCCCAGATCCCATTCGCTGATCTCTCGGCCGTATCGCAAGCGCTCGAACAAATCACCCACATCGTCAACGCCGACCGCGAATACCTACTGAGTGGCCAAGGCGAGCCATCAGAGACAAGGTCCGGGCGTCCGGCGACCACGGGCTCGGATGCCGTGAGCGCGTGACCACGAAGCAGCTTTGTCACCTTGAGGAGGAAGCATGCCGAACGACACAACCAGCGAGGACCGGAAGCGCGGCACCGATCGGCTCAGCGGCAGGACGGCGGTGATCGTGGGCGGCAGTTCCGGGATCGGCGCGGAGACCGCTCGGGAGTTGGTGTCCCGCGGGACGAATGTGGTCGTTGCCGCCCGCAGCCGCGACGGGCTCGAGAAAGTGGCAGCCTCGGCTCGCGAAATCGGATCGGGCGCCATCGAGCCGTTCGTCGCCGATACGACGAATCCTGATGACCTCAAGGCGTTGGTGCGCTTCGTGGTCGAGCGGTTCGGATCCCTGGACTACGCGGTGAACAACGCCGGCGTATCGGGGCGGGGACGCATCGAGGAACTCGACAAGGAAACCGTGGAGCGTGTCCTGTCGGTGAACCTCGGTGGTGTGTTCTGGGCGCTGCAGGCTGAACTGCCGGAGATCGAGAAGAACGGAGGCGCGATCGTCAATACGGCCTCGGTCGGGGGACTCGTCGGCGTGCCGGGACTCTCTGCGTACGCCGCCAGCAAGTGGGGAGTCATCGGTCTCACCAAGAGTGTGGCGCTTGAGTACGCGACCCGTGGTGTGCGGATCAACGCGGTCGCTCCGGGCTCCACGGCGACCGAGATGCTGATGAGCGGCACCCAGGAGTCGCGCGATTTCCTGATCAGTCTTGCTCCGATGAAGCGGATCAGCGACCCGATCGAGATTGCCCGCGCGATCGTGTACCTGCTCGCCGACGCCACCTACAGCACCGGCACGGTCCTGGTGGCAGACGGAGGGCAGTCGGCGCCATGAGCATCCTTCCCGGCACCCCCGATCACTCCATGCCCCTGTCCGGACGTACGGCGCTCATCACCGGAGCTCCGCGAAGCATCGGCCGGGCCATCGCCGAAGCCTTGGCTCGTGACGGTGCGAACATTGTTGCCCACTACCGCAGCCGCCGAGAGGAGGCCGGCGAACTCGCTGAACTTCTCGAGCGTCGAGGCAGCCAGGTGCTCACCGTTCCCGGCGACCTCACGGAGCCCGAGACGGTCGGCCGGCTGTTCGATGCTGCGGTCGAGCGGTTCGGCGGCATCGACGTCGTGGTGGCCAACGCGGGGAGATCCGGCGCCACCAAGCCGGTGGCCGACATCACCGACGACGAATACGACAACCTGCAGGCGGTCAACAACCGAGCCGTCTTCACGGTGCTCCGAGAGGCCTCGCGACGGATCAAAGATGGTGGGCGCATCATCGACATCTCCTCTTCCTCCACCGCCTATCCGCAGGCGGGATACGCCATGTACGCCGCCAGCAAGGTCAGCTCCAGCATGATCGTCCGGATTCTCGCGGCCGAGCTCGGGGCACGTGGCATCACGTGCAACTCCCTGATTGTCGGACCGGTCGCCGCGGGGTTCCTCTCCGGAGACAGTGCGTTCGATGCCGAAAGCGGCGTCCTTGACCAACTCGCCGCGTCCGCGCCGGCCGACCGCCTGGGCACGCCCGGCGAGGTGGCAGCCGTTGCGGCGTTCCTGGCACGCCCGAGGCGAGCTGGGTCAACGGTCAACTACTGACCGTCAACGGTGGCGCCACGATCTGACCGCCACCGCCGCGTGGCCGTCACTCTGGGTCGGGTGCGGATACGTCGGCAAGGAGCCGCTCAGGTACCGGTGACCGGCACGACCGTACGGGTGGCGACGGCCGACGCCACGGCGGCCAGGATCCGGGTCACCTGGGCGCCGAACCGCACGTCCATCTCGTGCGAGCCGGCGAGCAGCGCGTCCAGTGCCGCCCCGATCCCCTGGACCGGATCCCAGGGCTGATCCGGCACGGAGACCACCCCGGCCGTCCCGGCGAACACCGCCGCCTCGCGGGCGGCGGCCGGCGGGACCTTCACCGACAGTTCGAGGGTGCTGATCGCGCCCGATTCGTGACGCAGCAGCGCGTGCGTCATGTCGTGCGGCCCGGCCATCGCGGTGACCTCGGTGACCGGGCCCAGCACCGGCAGGATCAGTGCCAGCGCGTGCGGGCCGACGTCCCACAGGCCGCCCTCCTGGATGCGCCACGGCGAGTCGGCGAACGGGTTGCCCGCCTCGTAGATGTTGCCGACGTGGTCCACCCGGGCCTCGATCCAGCCGCCCGTGCGGACCGCGCCGGCGAGGAACTCGCGCAGGATCGGCATGAACCGGCGGGTGAAGAACACGACCGAGTTCACGCCGGCCGCGTCGGCCGCGTCGGCGATCCGGTCGGCCAGGTCCGGGTCCATCGCGACCGGCTTGTCCAGCAGCAGGTGCCGGCCGGCCTCGGCCGCCCGCAGCGCGATCGGGGCTTGCACCGCGGGTGGCAACGCGACCGCGATGGCGTCCACGTCGGCGATGAGCGCGTCGGCGTCGGCGTACGGCTTGGCCCCGTACCGGCCGGCCAGGTCCGCGGCCTTGGCCTGGTTGCGGCCCCAGACGCCGGCGAACTCCACGTCCGGGTGGGCGGCCAGGCCGGGCGCGTGGGCCAGATGCGCCCAGGGTCCCGTACCGAAAAGTCCGAAGCGCACGACTCCCGACCGCCTTCCGTGAGCAAGGTTTTCCGACCGAAAGCTATCAGGGAAGTCATGGTCAGTACGCTGTGCCGGGTGAACGGTCCTCTGTCGGTCGCGACCATCGTGGTGTCGCTCGTGCTGGCCGTGTGGTTCCTGGTCCGGTCGGCCCTCAACCGGCCGCCGAACCGCGCCGACCTGATCGCCGCGCTGGGGCTGTCGGCGGTGGTCCTGGTGCTGGTGGTCGTGGCCGTGATCGGGCTCGTCTCGCCGCCCCGGCCGGCCGAGACCGGCACCTTCGCCGGTTACCTGATCACCACGATCGCGTTCGTCCCGACGGCGTGGGTGCTGGCGAGGATGGAACCGACCCGCTACGGCAACCTCATCCTCGGTGTGGCCTGCCTGGTGATCCCGGTTCTGGTGCTGCGGTTGCAGCAGATCGCGTCGGTGACCGGTGGCTGAGCCCGAGACCCCGGCGCGCCCCCGGGACGCCGCGATCGGCACCGGCCTCGGTCGGGTGCTGCTGTTCGTGTACGGCGTCTTCGCGCTCTCCGCCAGCGCCCGGGCGGCCGTGCAGATCGCCACCAAGTTCTCCGCGGCGCCGCTCGCGTACCTGCTCTCGGCGCTGGCCGCCGTCATCTACATCACGGCCACCGTGGCCCTGGCCGTCGGGGGCCCGCGCGGCCGCCGGGTCGCGCTCACCAGCTGCTCGATCGAGCTGCTGGGCGTGCTGGTGGTCGGCACCCTGAGCCTGGCCGACAAGTCCGCGTTCCCGGACGCCACGGTCTGGTCCGGATACGGCAGCGGGTACGGCTACGTGCCCCTGGTGCTCCCGTTCATCGGGCTGTGGTGGCTGTGGCGCCGGCGTCCGGAGGCGTGACGGGTCCCCCGACCTCACCACCGTCCACGATGCCGCTGAACGTAGTCACCGTTGCCAAATATTCTGTCAACTTGAGTACATCATTTATCAATCTGTTCACCCGTGTTGACCAGCGGGGGCTGTTGCATCAGAGGGCGTTGACAGATGATTTGTTAATCCGTCAACGCGGAGAGTGATGAGTCTAGGCGTCGGCGCCGATGGTGTGGGGGAGGAAGTTGCAGTGGTCCTGGGTGATCAGGCCCGGCACGCCGATGCCCTCGCGGATGCCCATGCCGGCCGGTTCGCCGTCGATCAGCCACGAGCCGATCACCGGGTGGACCGGGCCCTCCAAACCCTCGAAGGTGGGTAGCTCGCGCAGCTCCTGGACCACGTACCGGCCGTCCGCGCCGTACTCGGACGGGCAGCTGGTGATCGTCGCGCCGTCGCGGACCAGGGTGACCGAGCCGCCCTCGCGGCCCCACACCGGCTTCTTCGCGTACGACGTGAGCCCACCGGCCTCCGGCGAGTCGGCGAAGTATGCCGGGAGCAGGTACTGGCCGCGCTCGGGGTCGGCGCCGAACATCTGCCACAGCACCGGCAACAGGCCCTTGTTGCCGATCAGTGCCGCCTTGTACGGCGGTTCGATCCACACCGTGCCGCGCTTGTTGGGGTCAGCCATGTTCCGGAAGAACGCCTTGCCGCCTTCCTCGGTCCAGAACCACTCCCACGGGTACAGCATGAAGATGACGTCGATCGGCTCGGCCTTGTCCTCGGCACCCGGCGTGGGTGCGAACAGGACCCGGTCGCCCTCCACGTCCCAGCCGATCTGGCTCATGGCGATCAGCTCGACCGGAAAGCCCGACTCCTCGGCCGTGGACATCAGGTAGGCCACGTTCATCCGGTCCTCGCCGGTGGGCTCGCTGGTCTCGTACGCGAAGAAGATCTTGGGCTTCTCCGGCAGCCACGGGCGCGCTTCGCGGAGCTTGCCGATGTTGCGCCGCCACGCGCCGGGGTTGGCGGGCTCGCCGTCCTCCGCCTCCCAGCCGACCAGGCGGTCGTGAATGGAGTTCCACTGCCGCCACGGGTGCCGGGTGAGGTCGGTCTGGTCAGCCCAGTGCCACTGGATCACGGCCGCCTCGACCAGCGACGTCGGCGTCTGCGCGTTGAACTCCAACAGCTTCGGCGGCGAGCCGGCGCCGCCGTACCAGAGGTCGAAGCGGCCGTAGACGGTGGGCGAGAAGTCCGGCGTCTGCACCGGGTAGCGCCGGTCGGGGTCCTTGTCGTCGTGGGTCCAGGTCTTCGGGTCGCCGTCCCACCAGGTGCGGATGATCTGCTCGTGCGCGAACTCGGGAATACCGAGGCGGGCCAGGTAGCACGTCGACGGGTTGCAGACCGAGCCGAAGTAGCCGTCGCGCCGGCCCTGTGCGGTGTCGCGGGGACACTGCGACACCATCCAGTCGCCGGCCTCCAGGCACATCGCGTACAGCGCGTTGGTGGCCGTCTCGAGCTCCTCGATCTCCGCCGGCGTGAAGTCGTAGTACGGGCCCTCCGACCAGTACGACTCGAAGGTGCCGTCGGGAAGCTCGGTGTCGTTGTAGGTCAGCCCGAGGCTGTAGTTGGTCAGCTTCCAGCCGTCGCGGACCGGCCCGTACGGAATGCGGCGCATCAGCTGCCCGACTTGTGCGACGTGGTCTTCGTCCCGCTGCCGCCCTTGCCCACGACGCTCGTCTTGACCGTGCCGTTGCCGATCCGCCCGGTCCGGGGCAGGCCGTAGGAACTGCGCGCCGCCTGGTCGTTGTAGGCGAAGCGCTGACCGCCCGACGGCAGCCGGTAGCCCGCCGGCCAGCCCGCGGCGTAACCGGACGAATGCCAGATGTAGTACGGCACGACGCCGCCGCCGTAGTGGCGGTTGTCGTCGCACAGGTCCTCGTTGACGACCACGCCGTTCGCGTCGGCGCAGTAGAAACCCTCGTGGTGGTACTGCCGCGAGCTGTCGCACGCGGCCGCGCCGCCCGCCGCGAGCAGAAGAAACGTGCCGCTCAGCGACACGCTGCGCGAGGTCATCCGTCGGGTCACAGCCATCGACTGTACCGGTCGGCGGCCAAGCTGCCGCGAGTCAGTCGCGAGGCCCACCGGCCACGTAGATGACCTGGCCGGAGACGAAGCCGGCGCCCTCGGAGGCGAGGAACGCGATCGTGTTGGCGACGTCCTCCGGGCGACCGGCGCGGCCCACCGGGATCTGACTGACCGCGGCCTTGGAGAACGTCTCGAAGTCGACGCCGACCCGGGCCGCGGTGGCCGCGGTCATGTCGGTGACGATGAACCCGGGCGCGACCGCGTTCGCCGTGATGCCGAACTTGCCCAGCTCGATGGCGAGGGTCTTGGTGAAACCCTGCAGACCCGCCTTGGCCGCGGCGTAATTGGCCTGCCCCCGGTTGCCGAGCGCGGAGGTGCTGGACAGGCTGATGATCCGGCCGAACCCGGCATCCACCATGTGTTTCTGCACGGCCCGGCTGAACAGGAACGCACCGCGCAGGTGGACCGACATGACCGTCTCCCAGTCGTCCTCGGTCATCTTGAACAGCAGGTTGTCGCGCAGCACGCCGGCGTTGTTGACCAGTACGGTCGGCGGCCCGAGCTCGGCCACCACCCGCTCGACGGCCGCAGCCACCTGCGTCGGGTCGGAGACGTCGGCGCCGATCGCCGTGGCCGAGCCGCCGGCGTCGTGGATCTCGGTGACCGTGGTCGCGCAGGCGCCCTCGTCCAGGTCGACGACGGCGACGGCGAGCCCGTCCGCGGCCAGCCGCCGGGCGGTGGCCTCACCGATGCCGCGGGCGGCGCCGGTGACGATCGCAACGCGTGCAGGCTGAGTCATGCGGGGAGGATAACCGACCTCACGGGAGGCGCCGCAGCCTTATCCACCGATACCCGTATCCGCCGACCTCGACCTTGGCGAAGTCGCCGACCTCGGGGTAATCGCGGTCGGCGAGCACGTCGTTGGGCATCGACGCCTCCTCGGCCAGCGTGCTCAGGTCGACCGTCGCATCGGTCTCGGCCAGGTTGTGCACGAACACCATGGTCCCGGTGTCCCCGTCCGCGCGGTGCACCAGCACGCCGGCCGGGGACGGCACGTCGACGTGGGTACAGCTGCCGCTGCCGACCTCGGGCGCCTCCCGCAGAGTGCGGATCATCCGCTCGAACCACGACAGCAGCGAACGTGGGTCCCGCCGCTGCCGGGTGACGTTCACCTTCTCGTACGCGTACTCGCCGGCAGAGACGACCGGTCGGATCAGCGCGCCTTCGTCGGCGCGGGAGAACCCGGCGTTCTTGGTCAGATTCCACTGCATGGGCGTACGGATGGCGTCCCGGCCGTGCAGCGACAGGTCGTCACCCATGCCGATCTCCTCGCCGTACCGAATCACCGGCGTGCCCCGCAGTGTGAACTGCAGCGAGTAGGCCAGCTCGATGCGCCGGCGGTCGCCGCCCAGCATCGGGGCCAGCCGGCGGCGGATACCCCGGCCGTACAGCTGCATGTTCTCGTCCGGCCCGAATTGCTGGAACACCAGATCGCGCTGGTCCGCGGTGAGCCGGGAGAGGTCGATCTCGTCGTGGTTGCGCAGGAAGGTGGCCCACTGGGAGCCGTCCGGCAGGATCGGGGTGTCCCGCAGCGCGTCGATCACCGGTTCCGGGTCCCGGCGGGCCAGCGCCAGCATCATCCGGCTGTTGAGCATGAAGTCGAACAGCATGTGGATCCGGTTCGACGAGCCCCCGGTGTCGCCGAAGTAGACCTTGAGCTGGTCCGGCTCGACGTTGGCCTCGGCCAGCAGCACGGAGTCGCCCTTACGCCACTGCAGGTGCTGCCGTAGTTCGGTGAGGAACTCCAGATCCTTGCGCGGGTTCGGGTTGTCCGGCGTCGTCTCCTCGATGATGAACGGCGCCGCGTCCATCCGGAACCCGGCCACGCCCAGCTGCAACCAGAACGCGCAGATCTTCTTGATCTCCTCGCGGACCCGCGGGTTGGTGATGTTGAGATCGGGCTGGAACTTGTAGAAGCGGTGGTAATACCACTGCTTGGCCGTACGGTCGTAGCTCCACGTCTCGGCCTGCTCGCCGGGGAAGACCATGCCCTGGTGGCGGTCGGCCGGCGCGGCCTCGGACCATACGTACCAGTCCCGGTACTTCGAGTCCGGCGACGAGCGCGCGTCCTGGAACCACGGGTGCTGGTCGCTGGTGTGGTTGACCACCAGGTCGATGATCACCTTGATGCCGAGGTTGCCCGCCTGGTGCAGCAGCTCGGCGAAGTCCCCGAGGTTCCCGAAGCGCGGGTCGACGTTGTAGAAATCGGCGACGTCGTAGCCGTCGTCGCGGTCCGGCGACGGGTGGATCGGGTTCAGCCAGATGCAGGTGATGCCCAGCCGCGCCAGGTAGTCGAGCCGGCCGATCAGGCCTCGGATGTCACCGCAACCGTCCCCGTCGGAGTCGGCGAAAGTGTCGATGTCGAGGCAGTAGATGACGGCCTTCTCATACCAGCGGTCGCTCATGCTCCTTTACTTGTCCGCGGGGCCGCGTGGCGAAACCGCGGACCCAGACCACCGGACGCACCTTCTCGAGAGGCAGGAAGCCGGTCAGGGCGGCCAGGTGCGGCGCGAAGGAGATGGTGATGGTGGCGAACGTGGCCGCATGGAACGAGTAGAAGAACGCCACCGCCCAAGTCCGCCACCTCGGCTTCAGGACGAAGATCAGCGGGCTGGTCAGCTCGAACAGGATGATTCCGAACTGCGAGACGATCAGCAGGTACGGCACGCCGGCGATGAGGTCGGCCAGGCCGGTGCCGCGGCGCACGATCGCGTGGGCCAGCACGGAGCTGGTCGTCCAGTCCAGGCCGCCGAACCGCAGCTTGGCCCAGGCCGCCAGGAAGTACGTGCAGATCACCGCGATCTGGGTGACCCGCAACGCCCAGCCGCCCTTCTCGGTCAGCTCCGGATCACCGTGCCGCGCCCGGCCCACGGTGGGCAGCGCAGCCAGCGCGACGAGCAGCCCGAACCGGTCGTGGTCGACCTTGCCGTAGCTCATCGCGATGATCATCCACTCGAAGTACAGGGCGAAGACGGTCCAGCCGAGCAGCCGCGGCGCCCGCCCGGTGCTCGCGGCCAGCGCGGTGGCCAGCAGCACCCAGAAGGTGGAGTGCACCAGCAACGGGGTCGGCACCGGCAGCGGCAGCACCCGGCCGACCAGCAACGGCTGATAGAGGTCGCCGGGCGTACTGGCGTGGTTGCGCACCCACGGCGTGAAGATCACCAGGTCGGCGGCGACGAAGAGGTAGACGACGGTCCGGAAGGCGGCGACCCGGCCGCGCGGAACGGGCTCGGTGAGCCAGCGCGTGACGGCGTTCATGACGCCGCTGCGCCGACCCGGCCCGCCGCTGCGGGGATCCGGGGTTGCGCTCATCCGGTCCGCCACTGGGCGATGGTCTGGTCGTGGCTGGTGCCGGTCGGGCGGGAGTGCTGGATGCCGACCCAATGGATGACGATCCGGACCTCGGTCAGGGCCGGGGCGGCCGGGGTCTTGTCGTGGTAGGCCCGGGCGATCTGCTGCAGTCGAGCCGGGTCCGACACGTACTCCTGCTGCTGACCCTCGATCTCCGCCCGGCGCAGGCCCGAGTTGGCCTCGGTCAGCACGACCGTACGGCCGGTGGTGTCCACGCCCTCGACCCGCGTGTCGGGCGCGTCGGCGTTCGGCCCGGGCGCGGTCGAATACATCCGGAACGGCCCGAACGGGAAGTCGTCGTCCTGCCCCCAGAGGGTGCCACTGACGAGCAGGACCAACCCGGCCGCGGCCACCGCCACGCGGACCGCCCGGCCCGGCCCGCTCAACGTCTCCATGCGCACTCCATCCCGCAGCGACCTTACCGCTCGGCGCCACCTCCGTATCTCCGCCTCGCGGCCACGCGGAGCAGCAGAAAGATCTATCCCGGGATGAAGGCTGGGTCAGGGCAGGGTGGCCAGGTGTGGCTTCACCGTGGCGGCGAACGCGTTGCCGTTCTTGACGTCCCAGTTGATCGACCACGTCATCGCGCCGCGGATGCCCGGGTAGGCGACCGTCGGCGTGAACTTCCCGCAGTTGGTCTTGCGGGCCAGGCAATCCAGCGCGGCGTTGACGTTCGACGCCGGCTGGTACCCGCCGCCGGCCGCGCTGCTCGACGCGGGCAGACCGATCGACACCTGATCGGGCCGGAGCCCGTTCTGCAATTGGATGCAAGCCAGGGCGGTGATGAAGTCCACTGTGCCCTGACTCCACGGCTGCACCTGGTCGCAGCCGAGCATCGAGCCGGAATTGTAGAACTGGGTGTGGACGACCGTGAGGATGTCCTTGATGGCGAGCGCGAGGGCGAAGTAGGAGCTCCCGGTGCTCTGCATGTCGATGGTCTGCGGGGCCATCGTGATGATCAGGTTGGCGTCCGCCTTGCTCCGCAGGCTGCGCAGCGCACTGGCCATGTACGTGGGGTTGACGCCGTTCTCCAGGTCGATGTCGACGCCGTCGAAGCCGTACGTCTGCATCAGCGAGTAGACCGAGTCGGCGAAGTTCGTGGCTGAACTCGAATCGCTGACGCTCACCGTGCCGGTCTCGCCGCCGACGGAGATGATCACCTTCTGGCCGCGGGCGTGCAGGGTGGCGATGTCGGCCTTGAACTGATCGGCCGAGTAACCGCCGACCGCCCCGGCGAGGCCGGAGTCGATGCTGAAGGCGACCGAGCCGGGCGTCGAGGTGGCGGTGGCGAAGGCGACCGCGATCAGGTCGTAGTCGGCCGGTACCGCGGCCAGCTTGAGGGGCGTCGCGCCGTTGGCGAAGTTCTGCCAGTACCCGGTCAGGAAGTGCTTGGGCAGCGTTCCGCTCGATGGCGGGACGGTCGTCGGCGGCGTCGTCGGCGCAGTGGTGGGCGGGGTCGTCGGCGCAGTGGTGGGCGGAGTCGTCGGCGGGGTCGTCGGGGGCTCGGTGGTGGGCGCCGCAGTGGGCGGCGTCGTGCCGCCGGCGCAGGTGCCGTTGTCCGTCCAGACGTCCCATTGGCCGCTGTGCGTGGCCGGGCTCTCGTTCTGCGTCCACCACCTGGCGGTGTAGTTGTGGTCGTTCTGCGATGCCTGGTTGCCACCGACGTAGACCTGGGTGGAGCTCCATCCGGCCACGCAGGCCACTGCGGCGTCGGCGCTCGAATCCAGGTAGACAGCGGATCCGCCGGCCACGAGTGCAGCCACGACGGTGAGGACAAGGGATCGGCGCATGGGGGGTGGGCCCTCCCGCTCGGCGGTAGTGGCCACTATTATTAGGACTGTTAACAGTTCCGTCCAGGTTAGGGGCGCTTAAATTTTCTTTAAGTGTGAAAGGGGCCGGCGAACCGACCCCCTTTGCTTCTGTCCATTGACGGAGTCGTTACACCGGAATCGCCACTCATTGACGTTCACAAAGTCGCCGGCGCCCTCGGGAAGTCACGTGGCTGCTCGAGCGGACTATCGCCGGATCTCGATGAGCAGGATCCACGAGTAGTAGACGGCCACGGTGAAACCGGTGGTCATCTCGACGACCGTCCAATAGAGGCCGCCGCCGGTGCCGGCTACCAGGGAAACACCGGCTACGGCCATAGGCAGGGTCGAGATCACGGCGAGAGCGATGGTGGCTAGCGTCCACCGCCAGTTTCTGGCGTGTCTGTGGGTGCGGGCCGCGGAGAGGGTCAGGCCGACGACCATGATAAGTCCTAGAGCGGTGATTTCCCCGCCGAGCGCCGTCCGTGACTGCCCGGGGGTAAGTCCCAGAAGGGACAGCAGCAGCAGACCCAGGACGATGGCCAGGCTGCGGGCGGCGAGTGGTGGGAGGGTCTTCACTTCAAGAATCTGGCTGACGTTGAGTGACACCGCGACGAAGAAGAAGCCGCCCAATGCTGCGGCGGCGCCGGCCACCGCCAGGAACAGGTCGTGCCACGGCTCAACCTCATAACCGACCATGAGCATCCTTACCGGTCTGAGGTGACGACGTCATCGGCGGCCGACGAGGCGCCGCCGCTCCAGGGCGTACGCCAGGACGTTGATTGCCAGGGCGGCGCTCGCGACGACGGTCTGCGGGCCACGAAAACGCGGTGGTTTGTCCGCAGCCGCACCGGGGGCGCGGACATCGTGGCCGGGTTCTTGCCGAGGGTGGTCGACCAGAGCGGTTCCCGGGTAGAGGGTCGACGACAGTTGGGTGATCCAGTACAAGGAAGCGGCGGTCGCGGCGACGTGCAGTCGGGCCCGGGTCATCGGGCCGCGACGGCCCCACAGGGTGTAGAGGCCGGCGGCGGTGAGCGCGGCGCCGGTACTCATGGTCTGGGCGTTGTGGAACTTGGCGTGCGGCGGCCAGTCCGGGTTGTAGATATGGGTGTCGTTCCAGTCGAACACGTAACTGCCGACCCCGGACCACAACGATGTCACACTGAGCAGGACTTTTCCGGCGCTGATGGTGTCCATGGCGGTCTCCTGGTCAGTTGAAGTCGGCGGTGTGGTCGGCGGCCCACTGCCGGAACGGCAGCGGCCGGTGGCCCAGGACACGCAGGGCGGTGTCGGTCGCCGGCGACCCGCCTTCTTCGGCACCGTGGACCAGGTACTCGATGATCGCCTGGGCGATCTCGGGTGGCATGAACCGGCTGAACCGGTCGCGGGCCTGCGCCTCGGTCAGCTCCTCGATGGCGAGAGGCCGGCCGATGGCCTCGCCGATCAGTTCAACCTGACGCCGCTGCGACACCAACTCAGGGCCGGTCAGCAGGCCGCTGACATCATCTGATGCGGAGCCGGTGAGCGCGGCTACCGCCATGGCGGCGATGTCGCGCTCGTGTACGGGCGCGGTGACCGCGTCCGGGTAAGCGATCGCGACGGTGCCGTCACGGCGGATCCCATGCGCCCAGTTGAGGGCGTTACCCGCCAGGACCAGCGGCCGGATCGGTGTGCACCGCAACCCGGAACCGGCCATCAGGTGTTCGATCTCGCGGTGCTCCTTGGCGATCGCGTTGTCGCCGGTCCAGGGCAGCAGGACACTCCCGGACGACATCAACACGATCTGTTCGACACCGGCGTCGCGGGCAGCGCCGGCGAAGGCTTCAGCACCCTCGGCGACAGCGTAGACGAAGACCTGCCGCACACCATCGAGCGCCGGCTTCAACGTTTCTGGTTTGGTCAAGTCGGCGGCGACTACATCCACGCCGTCCGGGAGGTCACCGGCGGTCGCAAGGTCACGCACCGAGGCGCGTACCGGCTCACCGGCCGTCACCAACTGGTGCAGGACATGCCGGCCAACACCGCCGCGGGCACCGATCACCAATGTCGTCATGTCAACCTCCATACGTCGCATCCGTGCTGACGTTCAGCGTCGCAGGAGACCACCAGATCCGTACCCAGTTCGGTGTATCCTGGCAATTTCCGACATCGACGCGGGGCGTGATGACAGATTCCGAACTTGATGGCCTGGATCTGCGTCTGTTGCAGGCGTTGCAAATCGATGGCCGGGCACCGTTCAGCAAGATCGGCGAGGTCCTCGAAGTCTCCGACCAGACCATCGCCCGCCGGTACGCCCGTCTGCGATCACGGCGGCGGATCCGGGTAACCGGGCGCACCGACCCGGCCCGACTCGGCGAGGTCTCCTGGTTCGTGCGGATACAGTGCATCCCCAGCGTCGCGCTCACCCTCGGTCAGGTGCTCGCCCGCCGCCGCGACACCACCTGGGTGAAACTCACCTCCGGCGGCACCGAAATCGTCTGCGTCGTCCGTGCGGCGACCGGCGAGGACAGCGGAACCCTGCTGCTGGAGAAACTGCCCAAAACCCCGAACGTGGTCAACGTCAGCGCCAACTGCCTGCTGCACGTCTTCTTCGGCGGCCCCGACAGCATCATCAACGTCCTCACCCCCGACCAGGCCGCCCGCCTCCAGCCACCCGCCCCGCGCCCCGGCCCGACCGTCACCCTCGACGACCTCGACCGCCGGATGCTCGACCTGCTCGAGACCGACGGCCGCGCCGGCCTCGCCGACCTCGCCGCGGCAACCGGGCGTTCCCTGACCACCGAGCGCCGCCGGCTGACCGAACTGCGGACGACCGGGGCGCTCTACTTCGACGTCGACCTGGACTACCGGTTGCTCGACCTGCGAATGCAAACCATGCTGTGGCTCAACACGCCGCCGGACCAACTGATGGCCACCGGAGAGGCCCTCGCCGCCCACCCCGAGGTTCCCTTCGTCGCCGCCACCACCGGCTCGACCAACCTCTACGCCAGCCTCCTATGCCCCGACCCGGCCGCTCTGTTCACCTACCTCACCACCAAGATCGCCGCCCTACCCGCGGCCAACCGAATCGAGACGGCACCAGTCATCCAAACCCTCAAGAACTTGTAGAAGACGCGCCCCAACCGGCCGGCTGCCTCGTCTGGGCGTCGCCCGCCCCGCCCCGGATCCACACACGACGTGACCACGCCGCGCGACCCCGATCGGGCGGGCACTCCTCGTCCGGCACCACGTCGAATCCAACCGATAGCCAGGATGGAACGGCTCATTGATTGCTCATGGCGCTGGACGGCGCCAGATCGCCTGTTCGAGTGCCGTCCAGGCCGTCGAGGTGAGCAGATAGAGCGCCCCGGCCAGCGGGAGGTACGCCATGAACGCCACGGTCAGGTAGGGCATCCAGGGCAGGATCCGCGCGACGCCCGCGGCGACATCGTCACCGGGGGCGGGCGCACCCCGCCCCTGGTTGGGTGGGGTGACTTTGGCACGGCGGTCCGACAGTTTCGCGGCGTCGTCCACAGCGGGAGCCGCGGCGTTGTCGGCGGCTGCCGCGGGCTTGTCCATGGAGGCGGCCCGGCTGCGACGCAACCGGCGGGAATTCCACCGGGCCAGGGCCACGCCGAGGGCCAGCAGCGCGGCGAACACCGCCAGACCGGGCGCGCTGGAGAAGACGTGGGCCGTGAGCGGGACACCCAGAAACGCGCCGGCGAGCAGGCCGGTCACCACCGCCGCCGCAGGGTGGACCAGGCGAAACATGATCATGAAGAACGGGGCCTGAGCCAGGCCCGGCAGCAGGCTGACGAACGGGCCGCCGCCGGCCGCACGCTGCAGGGCGAGCGTCTCGCTGGCCAGGGCCACCCGATCGTCGGAGTATTCGCGCCGTAGCTCCTCCAGTTGCGGGGCGAGCGCGGCGCGGCGGCGCTCGGCGCGGACCTGGAGGTACGTGAGCGGGCTGATCAGCAGCCGGACGAGCAGCGTGAACACGACGATGGCAAGCGCGCCGGCCAGGCCGCCGGCGAACGGGGTGAGCAGGGTGGCGAGGTGTTCCAGGGCAGAGTGGGCGGCGCCGACCACGGCGCCGAAGGCAGCAGAGACGAACATGATGACGCTCCAACGGTCCGGGAGAAAGTTCAGGACGCAGAAGCGGGAATCCGAGCGCGGCACTCATCGCCGCTCGCGCGGTCGTGTCCCGGCCCTGGTCGTGGACCCTGGGGCACGTGCCCCTGGACCCACCGCCCGAGCCGGGCGGCCCCGAGACGTCAGAGCGGAGCAGGGACGTCTCGACCAGAGCAGCGTCCGGGCGCCGAACCGGCCGGGCTGACAACGACCAGGCGACTAACGCCCACAAAGGAGGGCCAGGCGAGAAGGCCGGAGCCGACGGAGGAGTGCCGGTGCTCAGATCGCCGCGAGGAGCGCGGCCGGAGCGCGCGGCCGCGGACGCCCGGCGGCGTCCGGATCGCTGAGGCGGGGGGTGCGGTAGGCGCGGCTCCGGGCCCGTGCGGCCACGAACCAGGCGCGCGGACCCAAGGTCGAAGCCGGCAAGCCGGCCGCGGCCATCGCGACCACCAGAACCGCCGCCAGCACGGCCAGCCCCAGGCCGACAGCCGCACACGGCGCCGACAAGCCGGAGGCCGAAGCAGCCGAAGCAGAAACCGGCGGGAAGTGCAGGGCCAGCAAAGCCCACAGCAGCATGCCCGAACGCTACCGCGTCGCGTCCACCCCGGCACGGTTTCTGCCCGTACGGGATCGGGTAACCGCCGCCCATGGACATCGCGACCGGCCCGACCACGATTTCTCCCGAGCTGGCCGACGAGGCGGAGTCGCACGGTCTCCTCACCCTCGGCGTCGAGGAGGAGTATCTGCTCGTCGAGAGCGACGGTCCCCGAGCGGTGGAGCGGGTCGAGGAAGTCGCGGCCGAGGTGCCGGAGAACATCAAACCGTACGTACAGCACGAATTTCAGCGCAGCCAGATCGAAGCTGCCACCCCGCCCGAACTGGAACTGAGCTCGCTCTTCGAGGCGATGGCCCGGCTGCGGACAGGCCTGGCCGACGCGGCCGGGCGGGCCGGTTGCCGGCTGCTCGCGGTCGGCACCGGAATGGCCGACCAGCCTCCGATCGACGTCACCGATCAGCCGCGGTACCACCGGATGCACCAGCGCTACGGCGATCTGTCGCCGAGCGCGGGCATGAACGGGATGCACGTGCACGTCAGCGTCCCTGATCCGGAGACGGGCGTGCAGATCCTCAACCACCTGCGTCCCTGGCTGCCGATCTTCCAGGCGGCAACGGCCAATTCGCCGTACTTCCAGGGCCGCGACACCGGGTACGCCAGCTGGCGATCGATGCTCTGGGAACGCTGGCCGACCGTAGGCCCCACGCCTTACCTCGAGTCACACGACCAGTACGAGTCACTGATCGCGGACCTGGTCACCAGCGGCGCGATGCTCGACGAGGGGATGCTCTACTGGTACGCCCGGCTGTCGGCGCGGTACCCGACGGTGGAGATCCGGATGGGTGACGTGTGCCCCACGCTGGACGACGCTCTGCTGCTGGCCGCCCTGGCCCGGGCCCTGGTGGCTACGATTCTGGGCGACGTGCAGGACGGCATTCCCGCCCCGAACGTTCCGCATCCACTGCTCATGGCGGCCCACTGGCGGGCCGCCCATGACGGTCTGGAGGGGCTGAACATCGACATGGCGACCCGTGAGCCGCGCCCGGCGTGGCGCTTGATCCGGCAGCTTTTCGATTACGTACGAACGGAACTCGAGCGGCACGGCGACCTGGAGATGGCCACGATCCTGATGGGCCGGTTGCGGACCCGCGGGACCGGCGCCGCGCGGCAACGGGCCGTGATGACCCGCGACGGGGCCACGCTGGCCGATGTCGCGAGTTGGGCGGCCGCGGTGACCCGAGGCGCCGCGTGAAGCTGGTCGTGATCGGCGGCGACGCCGGCGGCATGTCGGCCGCGTCCCAGGCTCGGAAGCGGATGCCCGAGGAGCAACTGGAGATCGTGGCATTCGAGCGCGGCCACTTCACCTCGTACTCGGCCTGTGGGATTCCGTACTGGATCGGCGGTGTGGTCGACGGCCCGGACACGCTGGTCGCGCGACACCCCGAGGAGCACCGTAAAGCGGGCATCGACCTCCGGATGCGGCACGAGGTGATCGGCATCGACCTCGACCGGCGCGAGGTCGTCGCGCACGACCTGGAACGCGGCCAGGACGTTCGTGAGGGCTTCGACCACCTGGTGTACGCCACCGGCGCGGTTCCGCTGACGCCGCCGTGGGCCCAGGTGGAGGCGGGCGGCGTGTTCGGCGTGCAGACGCTGGACGACGGCGCCGCGATCCACGCCTGGCTGGACTCGGACCCGCGGCCGAGGACGGCGGTGGTGATCGGCGGCGGTTACATCGGTGTCGAGATGGCCGAGGCCATGGTGCAGCGCGGGCTCGAGGTCACGCTGCTGGAGAAGTCGGCGCAGCCGATGTCCACGGTGGATCCGGACATGGGCGAGCGGGTGGCCGTGTCGATGCGTGGGATGGGCATCAAGGTCGTCACCGGCGCGCACGTCGAGGGGCTGGACACCGGCGCCGGGCGGGTGCGGGCGGTGGTCACCGGGGACGTGACGCTGCCGGCCGACATCGTGGTGCTGGGCATCGGCGTACGGCCGAACTCGCGCCTGGGTCAGGAGAGCCGGCCTGCCGGTGGGGACGACCGGAGGCGTACGGACGGATCTGCGCATGCAGGTCGCCGGACTCGACGGCGTGTGGGCGGCCGGCGACTGTGTCGAGACGCTGCACCTGCTCAGCCGGCAACCGGTGCACATTCCGCTGGGCACGCACGCCAACAAGCAGGGCCGGGTGGCCGGGATCAACATCGGCGGCGGGTACGCCACCTTCCCCGGCGTGATCGGCACCGCGGTGACCAAGGTGTGCGCGCTCGAGGTGGCCCGGACCGGGCTGAGCAGCAAAGAGGCGACCAGGGCCGGGTACGCGTACGTCACGGCGACCGTCGAGTCGACCAGCCGCGCCGGGTACTACCCGGGGGCTGAGACCATGACGGTCAAGCTGATCGCCGAGAAACGGACCGGCATGCTGCTGGGTGCGCAGATCGTGGGCCGGGCCGAGGCCGCCAAACGGATCGACGCGCTGGCCATCGCGGTCTGGAACCGGATGACGGTCGAGGAGATGACCGCGCTCGACCTCAGTTACGCGCCGCCGTTCTCGCCGGTCTGGGATCCGGTGCTGGTCGCAGCGCGCAAGGCGACCGACGCGGTGCATGCGGCGGGATAGCACTGAGCTGCGGTTATGACGGTGCGTCACCAGTTGATCGCGATACCGGTCTCGCGCCTGATCATGGAAGACGGTAGTCATGACCAATGCCGCCGCAATCGGAGGAATGGCCGGATCTGGAGCACCGGCCGCGGCATGCGGCCGGGGCCGGTCCGGGCACGCCGGCAATCAGCGGCCGTCATCGCCGCCCGGAGACGCTGGCCGACGTGACCCGGTGGCGTCCGGCGCCCGCGACACCCGGCGTCCGACGCCGGTCCGCGGACGAGGCGCGAGGGTTCATCGAGCTGGGCTTCCCCGACGATCGGGCCCACCCCCAGCGCCGCCGGCGCGACGACGCCGTCTCGCGGCGGCCGGGCAGCGCCCGGGGTAAGCACGCGGCCCGGCGGGACATCACCGTCCGGCCGTTGCCGATGGTGCGTGACGCCGTGGTCAACGCCCGCGTCTGGGCGCTGACCCCGGCCGAGCGACCGGCCGTCGGCGGCCATCGGGCCCCCGGCACCCTGCCGGTCGAGTCCTGGCTGCTGGTCGGGCGCGGGCGGCAGCAGGCCCTGCTGGCCACCCTGGTCGCGATCGGCCTGGCCCTGGCGATGATCCCGGTCGAGCGGCACGTCGACGTACATCCGATCGCCGCCGCCGACCGCACCGTCACCCAGACGCGGCACGGTCACAAGCCCGCCCGGGCGGGAACGCCGACCGCCGAAGCGACTCACGCGACCGGCGCCGAGGCCGGCCGCCGGACTCCGGACACCCGGCAGCCGAGCGCCACCACGCCGCCACCGGACCCGCCACCGGTGCCGCCGGGAACCGGGCCGGCCCGATCGCTCAAGGTGACCGGCTCGACCGCGATCGCGCTCACCTTCGACGACGGGCCGGATCCGGTGCAGACCCCGAAGATTCTCGCGCTCCTGAACAAGTACCAGGCCAAGGCGACGTTCTGTCTCATCGGGACCAACGTGCAGCGGTACCCCCAGATCGTCCGGGACATCGTCGCGGACGGTCAGACGCTGTGCAACCACACCTGGGACCACAGTCTGGGAATCGGCACGGAGTCGACCGCCACCATCCGAGCCGACCTGGAGCGCACCTCGGCCGCCATCCACGCCGCCGCTCCGGGCGCGCCCGTCCCGTTCTTCCGGGCGCCGGGCGGCGACTTCACCGACCGGCTGGTGTCCGTGGCGTACGGCGAAGGAATGACGTCGCTCTACTGGCAGGTCGATCCACAGGACTGGCGCCACCTGCCGCTGGAGACCGACGCGGAGCACGTCAGCCGGGTGGTCCGGACGGTGCGGGACACGGTCCGGCCCGGTTCGATCGTCTTGTCCCACGACTTCAACCAGCCGGACACGATCGAGGCGTACGAGCAATTGCTCCCCTACCTCACGCAGCGGTACGGGATCACCGTGCCGGTGCCGCCGCCCGTTGCGGGGCCGTCGTCGACGCTCCCGGAACCGGCCCCGCCGAGCACCCCGGCGCCGGACGGCCAAGCGGTGAGCGACCCACCGGCTGTGCGGTAGCCGGGCGGCGGCGGGCATTATGCCGACAGCGGATTCGCCCACAGGTGAACGACTGGCTGATCCGGCCTTCGGTGCGAGAGGCTGTGCAGATGAACACTGACGAGCTCGTGATGCGCGCCGGTGGCGCCTCCTTCGACGACCAGGTCTTCGAGCGCTTGCTGCGGGAGCGGATCATCTTCCTCGGCAGCGAGGTCAACGACGAGGTCACCAACCGGATCTGCGCCCAGCTGCTGCTGCTGGCCTCGGCCGACAGCGAGAAGGACATCGCGCTCTACATCAACTCGCCGGGCGGGTCGATCAGCGCGGGCATGGCCGTCTACGACACCATGCAGTACATCAAGAACGACGTGGCCACCATCGCCATGGGCATGGCCGCATCGATGGGCCAGTTCCTGCTCTGCGCCGGTACGGCCGGCAAGCGCTACGCCCTGCCGCACGCCCGGATCATGATGCACCAGCTGTCCGGCGGCATCGGCGGCACCGCGGCCGACATCGCCATCCAGGCCGAGAGCATGCTGCACATCAAGACGGTGATGAATGATCGGATCGCCTTCCACACCGGCCACACCGCCGAGGAGATCGAGCGCGACGCGGACCGCGACCGCTGGTTCACCGCCGACGCGGCCAAGGAGTACGGGATCATCGACCACGTGATCACCAAAGCGTCGGACGTCACCGCGAGCGCGTCCCCCGCCCTGAGCTGACCGACCGGCCGGTCGCGGCGGCCCCTCGGCGTCTCACCCGGCAGGTGCGGACGTCCGGCGGGATCGGCGGCCGGCGGGCCGGGTGTCATCTCCGGTCCATCGGGGTATGTGAACGGTCAACCGCGATGGACAAGGAGGTGCTGACGTGAGGATCCCGACGTTCTCCCGCCACTCCGATTCCGACACTGACGAGCCCACCACCGTCGCCACCGCGCCGGTGCAGTCGCGCCAGACGCGGGATGACGGAGCCGACGCTCACCGACGGCCTGGCCGTCCGCGAGGACGACCGTTCCGTCACCACCCGCGACAACCGCGGCGCGGCCGCGGTTCGCGACGATCGGAGCGCCGCGAACCGCGACGCGAACGTCATCGCGCCGGTCGGGAGCAGGGAACAACGCGTCGGCGAGAAGACTCCGGTCGTCGCCGGCCCGCGGCCGCGCGCCAGCCTGCTCGCCACGCTTGGGCCTGATCCTGGGTGTCGGCGGGGCGCTGCTGGTGCTGTCCGGGCCACTGCTCGGGTACGGCATCGGGGTGTCGGTGCTGGCCCTCATCCTGTCCCTCGCGGGCATCTCCGCCACCGGCAAGCGCCACGTCGCCGGCCGCCTCGACGCCGTGCTCGGCATGCTGCTGGCTCTGGCCGCGATCGTGGTCGGCGTCCTCGCGCTGACCGGCTCGCTCTCCTGGCTGGGCACCGACATGCACCCGGTCGACAGCGTCCGCCACTGGCTCGACCGGAACACCGTCAACCGCTTCTGATCCGCAACCGCTTCGAAGGGCGACGCCATCCTGGCGTCGCCCTTCGCTGTGGCGTGATCCACAGTTTGTGGGCGGCGCCGGACGGGTAGATGTCGATCAAGCTCGGAATCGGGACGGTTGGCAGCCGTCCCGCCCCGGAAACCCCCGGCGGTGCGCCGGACAGCAGTCTTCCGGCGGTGCGCCGGAGTCCGCATCACACCCAAGTTCACATCACGCAAGGGCGGCGCTCGCCGAGCGCCGCCCTTCGGTGCCCGGCGCAACGAATCGCCGCAGCGGTACGCCGAGACGCAACAAACGGACGCGGCGCGCATTGTTGATCGCGAGCGTCCGCCGGTGCTTCGCGCATAGCGTGAGGCGCATGACGACCCGTCGCTATCTGATGTGCCGCCCGACGTACTTCGCGGTGACGTACCGCATCAATCCGTGGATGGATCCCACGGCGCCGTACGACAACGCGCTCGCGATCAGCCAGTGGGAGACGCTGCAGCGGACGTTGGCGGAGCTCGGCCACACCGTCGAGCTGATCGAGCCGCTGCCCGGCCTGCCGGACATGGTGTTCGCCGCCAACGGCGCGACCGTGGTCGACGGCAAGGTGCTGGCCGTGCAGTTCCGGGATCCCGAGCGGGCGGACGAGGCGCCGGCGTACAAGGCGTGGTTCGAGGCCGCCGGCTTTCCGGTGACCGACTCGAAGCACACCAACGAGGGCGAAGGCGACATCCTGCTGGCCGGGGACTTCCTGCTGGCCGGCACCGGGTTCCGGACGGTGCACGCCGCCCACGCCCAGACCCAGGAGGTGCTGGGCCGGCCGGTGATCACGCTGCAGCTGGTCGACCCGGCGTACTACCACCTGGACACCGCGCTGTGCGTGCTGGACGAGCGGACCGTGGCGTACCTGCCGTCGGCGTTCTCGCCCGGCTCGCAGGCGGTGCTCCGGCGGCTGTACCCGGACGCGATCCTGGCGACCGACCGGGACGCCGCCGTCCTCGGCCTGAACGCGGTCAGCGACGGCGAGACCGTCGTCCTGCCGGTTCAGGCCACCTCCCTGACCGCGGCCCTGCAGGCGCGCGGCTACACGACCATCGGGGTCGACGTCTCCGAGCTGCGCAAGGCCGGTGGCGGACCCAAGTGCTGCACGTTGGAGGTTCGATCATGACGTCTGTCGACATGCGTACGCCCGAGGCTCTCGAGGACGCCGAGCGCTGGACCGCGCACAACTACCACCCGCTGCCGGTGGTCATCGCGGAGGCCGACGGCGCCTGGGTGACCGACGTCGACGGCCGCCGCTACCTGGACTTCCTGGCCGGCTACTCGGCGCTCAACTTCGGCCACCGCCACCCCGGCCTGATCGCGGCCGCGCACGCCCAGCTCGACCGGGTGACGCTGACCAGCCGCGCCTTTGTGCACGACCAGTTCGCCGAGTTCTGCCACCGCTTGGCCGACCTGTGCGGCAAGGACCTGGTGCTGCCGATGAACACCGGCGCCGAGGCGGTGGAGACCGCGATCAAGGTCGCCCGCAAGTGGGGCTACCAGGTCAAGGGCGTGCCGGACGGGCAGGCCGAGATCATCGTCGCGGCGAACAACTTCCACGGCCGTACGACCACGATCGTCAGCTTCTCCACCGACCCGGACGCGCGCGACGACTTCGGCCCGTACACCCCGGGTTTCACGATCGTGGAGTACGGCGACCTGACCGCGCTCGAGGCGGCGATCACGCCGAACACCGTGGCCGTCCTGCTGGAGCCGATCCAGGGCGAGGCCGGCGTGCTCGTGCCCCCGGCCGGCTTCCTGGCCGGCGTACGCCGGCTCTGCGACGACCACGACGTGCTGTTCATCGCGGACGAGATCCAGTCCGGGCTGGGCCGCACCGGCCGGACCTTCGCCATCGAGCACGAGGGCGTCGTCCCGGACATGTACGTGCTCGGCAAGGCCCTCGGCGGCGGCATCGTGCCGGTCTCCGCCGTGGCCGCGAACCGGGACGTGCTGGGCGTGCTGAAGCCGGGCGAGCACGGCTCCACGTTCGGCGGCAACCCGCTGGCCTGCGCGGTCGGCATCGAGGTGGTCAAGCTGCTGGCCACCGGCGAGTTCCAGAAGCGCTCGGAGGAACTCGGCGCGCACCTGCACGACGAAGCTGACCGATCTGGTCGGGCGGGGCGTGGTCGCCGTCCGCGGGCGCGGGCTGTGGGCCGGCGTCGACATCGAACCGAGCCTGATGACCGGCCGTCAGGCCTGCGAGCGCCTGGCCGCTCGGGGCATCCTGGCCAAGGACACGCACGGCTCGACGATCCGGCTGGCGCCCCCGCTGGTGGTGACGGAAGAGGAGCTGGACCACGCCGTGGCCGCACTCAAGGCCATTCTTTAACGCTGGAAATTGCGGATGGCCATCGTCGGGGCCTCGGCCATCACCGAGGACGGCTGAGCGACCCCGCCGGTGGCCCACATCCGCGCCCGTCCGACGTTCACGCCGGCGTAGAGCTCGACGACGTCGGACGGGCCCAGCACGCGGGTCTCGTCCCGGTTCAGGGTGACCCGTCCGTCGTCGTCGATCGACCCGCCGGGGCGGACGCCGCTGCCGTTGGTGCTGACGTCGGTGACGGTGAGCTGCTCGCCGTCCAGCGCGAACCGGACGTGCCCGCGGCTGATCCATCTTGCGGGCGTCGTCGGACAGCCATTGGCCGAGCATGATGCCGCCGTCGGGCGCGCGGCCGACCACCACCGGTTTGTCCGCGGACACCACGAACCGGCGGCGGATCACCCCGTCGATACGTACGGACAGCACTTCCACCGCGGGCCGCGGGCCGGCGTCGGTCAGCTTCCCGCCGTGCCGGGGGCAGCTGGGCACGCCGGCCTTGAGCGTCGGCGGCGGCTGGGCCACCGGGCTGCTGTACGTGCGCATGTCGGCGAACGGGCTGTCCGAGTCGCGCGCCGCGCCGAACATGTTGCAGTTGGTCTCCGGGCACTTCCACACCCGGGCCAGCAGGCGGGCGCCCATCGGGGACCGCTCCCCCACGGCCGGCACCTCGCCCCGGCCGACCCGGGCGACCAGCACCGGACCGCCGGCACCGGGCACCGCGGCCAGCAACCGGCCGGGCTCGTCGACCCACGGGCGGCTGCCGGCGAACTGACCCTCCCGCGAGCGGGTGAGCACGGGCACCCCCAGCAACTCGGCCACCTCGCAGCACCCGGTCGTCGAGCTGCGGGACCACCTCGACCTTGCCGTCGTCGGCCCAGCGGCGGACCACCATCCGCTCGTTCGAGGTCAGATCCAGGTCGGAGAGCAAGGCGCGGGGCGCGACGGCGTACACCGGGACGTTCTCCTCGGCGACGTGCCGGCCGAGCGCGTCGATGACCAGGCCGAGGCGCAGCATGCTGGCCGGGCGACCGCCGTCCAGATCCGCGTACCGAACCACCTCGGACAGGTCGACGACCGCCCGCGTGCCAGCGCCGGATCGGTGGTGAGCCGGGCCTCGATCGCGTCGAGGACCTTGCTGACCTCGAATCTCACAAGATCTCCCTGTACGTGCTTGCCTACTGACGCTCCGCGACTCGGCGATCATCCACCGTCGTAGTACGGAACGCAGCCCCCCGCTCCCGCTGGAGACGGCTACCTGGGCCATCATGCCCCGCACCTGTCACAAGCAGGAAATGAGTGGCTTAAAGCCGCCTTAGGAAGCGTCCGCGACGATCCTATCGATACGGTTCGCCAGCGCAATGTCACGGGTCGTCGACTCCACCGGCGGACTCGGTGGCGCACCGGAACGTCAGCGTGCGGAACCGGATGTCGATGTCGGGGTGGTGATCCATCTCTTCGGCCACCTGAGCCACCCGGTCGACCACTTTGATCGCGGCCGGGAAACTGCTCAGGCCGACCGTGCGGACAATCGCGTCCGAGCCACCCTCCCAGCCGTCCAGAACAGCCACGGCAGTACGCAGGGACTCGGCATCGAGCAGGTCAGCCATGCTCCAACTGTAGGGCCTCCGGGCAGACGGCGTGGTTGCCGTTTGCGCGGCAGCGGCTTCGGGCACTGAGGACGCTGACCAAATTTCCGGGCTCAGGAAGGACGGACATGCGAACTCGACGGCTGGCTGCAGCGGGTCTCGGCATGCTGGCGGCGACAGCGTTCACGCTGGCCGGTTGCGACCCCGGCGGCTCGACGCCGGGCCCGGGCGCGTCCTCGGCCACCCCCAGCGCGCCGGCCAGCTCCGCCGCCGCCGACCCGTCCGCCGCGGCGGCGCTCGGGCAGGCCGCCGCCGCGCTCGGCAACACCAGCTTCAAGGCCACCCTCACCGGCGGACCCGGGGTGAAGATCACCGCCCTGGTCGACCCGGTTGCCGGCGCTGGCACCAGCGACGCCGAGCTCACCGGGCCGAACGCCAGCCTGACGGTCAAGGCGCTACTCATCGGGCAGGACGTGTACGTGCAGATCCCCGGCATCACCAAGGCCGGTACCTGGACCCACCTGGACGTCAGCCGGCTGCCCAACGGCACCACGTTCGGCCTGCGCCCGGGTCAGGTCGACCCGGCCAACACGGCTCAGGCGCTTTCTTCGGCGACCGACGTGCGGCAGACCGGATCCGGCAGCTACGCGGGCACGCTGGACCTGACCAAGGTGCTCGGCATCGGCGGGATCGACCAGGTCACCGTGGACGGCATGGGCGCCGCGGCGTCGAAGGTCCCGTTCACCATCGGCCTGGACGCCCAGGGCCGCCCGGCCGAGATGACGATCACGCTGCCGCCGGTCAACGGCAAGCAGAACCCGCCGGTCGACATCCTTTACACCGATTACGGCACCGCGGTGTCGGTGTCGAAGCCGGCCGCATCGCAGATCACCGAAGCGCCGGACAACGTCTACACCACCTTGGGTGGGAAATAGTCACACCCGGCTTCCGCGCCGCGCTTCCCAGTCCGTGCTGAGGGGGCGCGGCGACGGCCGGTTCTCGTCGATCCAGGCGTCGATCCGGGCCCACCAGTCGTACAGCCAGACGATCCGCGCCTCCTCGCCGACCGGCACCTCCTCGGGCGGCACGCTCCAGAACCGCATGATCAGCTGCTTGTCCATGGGCAGTTCCTGCCACACGTCGGCCACCGTGATCATCCGGTCCAGGCCGGTGTGGGCGACGAAGATGACCCCGGCGTCCGGTGCGGCGTCGATCGCCGCCAGCAGACCGCCCGGCTTCGGCGGTAGCACGTTGTGCAGATGCTCGGCCCGGTTGGCCAGCTCCCGCAGGCCACCGGCGCGCAGCTTGGCGATCGCCCGCAACCGCCGTCGCGGGGTGAAGTTGCCGCCCTTCGGGGAAGATCACGAAGGCGTCGTTGTCGTCCAGCCCGGTGGCGAGCTCACCGATCTTCTCCTCGAGCGTGGCCGAGGCCGTACGCCCGGGCGAGATGAACCGGTTGGGCAGCCGGTTCAGCAACACGTCGATCACCGGATCCCACTGCAGGGTGGCCTTGAGCACGATCCGCGGTTCCCGGTCGAACCAGTTGACCAGCGCGTGGATCAGGACGAACGAGTCACCCGGCCCGGCGTGCCGGCTGACCACGATCTCCGGCCGGCCCGGCGCCGCGGTGTCCGGGTCGGTGCCGACGACGTCCACCGCGAGGTGCAGCGACCAGCGGGCCGCCCAGAACAGCACGCCCAGGAACTTGCCCGTCAGCACGTAGTGGAAGCGCTGGAAGGCGGGCGTACGGATCTTCCATCCGAAGCCCGCCACCACCCAGGCGACGAACAGCACCACCAGGGCGGCCGCATCCCAGACCACGTACACGATGGCCAGCCAGACCAGACGCAGCACCCGCAGGTGACCGGGAACCAGCGGGGAGGCGGCCAGCGCCACGATCAGCCATAGCGGCAGGGTGCTGAGCAGAGTGACGGCCAGCGCCACCATCAGCGGGGCGACGACGAGGCGGCGGATCCAGATCGGGGGCATCACGGGCCTTCGGGGATGTTCGCCGCCAGGTAGCGCCGCGAGGCGGTGTAGGCCCGGCTGATCCGCCGGCCCACGGCCGACATGTCGCGGTATGCCCACGGGGTGTCGTCGCGGGAGTCGCCGCCACCGGTGGGCAGCACGTGCACCCGGACGTCGCCGGGCAGGGCCGCCAGCTCCCGCGCGAACCGGTGCCGGCGAGCGATCTCGAACGCCACCTGCGCCACCTCCCACGGCCGTCGGGGCGGAGTGAGCGGACGCTCGATCCGGCCCACCTGCAGCACGAAGACGCGCTTGGCCCCCAGCCGGACAGCCTCGCCGATCGGGATCGAGTTGACAATGCCGCCGTCCACGAAGTGCTCGCCGTTGATCTCCATGGGCGGGAGCAGCCCCGGCACGGATGCCGAGGCCAGCACCGCGTCGATCAGCGGGCCGCTGTCGAACCAGTGCTCGGCGGCACGCTCGATGCTGGCCGCGCAGCAGTGGAACGGGACCTTCAGGTCGGCGAAGGTGGCATCGGCGCCGAGCTCGGACTCCATCAGGCGGCGCAACGGCAACGGTGAGTGCAGATGCGTACGGGCGGCGAACCGGCGTATCTGGCGAGCGATCGAGTCGCCGTAGACGGCGGCCGCCTCGGCTGACGCCCACAGCCGGACCAGCCGCTCGGTCACCCGTTCCTCCGGATCCGAGGCGACCAGAGCACCGTTGACGGCGCCGATGGAGGTGCCGACCACCATGTCCGGACGGAAACGGGCCCGCAGCAGCGCGCGGAGCATGCCGACCTCGACTGCGCCGAGCACACCGCCACCACCGAGCACGTACGCGACCGGGCCGTCGACCATGACCTCGATGGTCTCACGGTCGCCGCAGTCGTCCGGGGAGCCGGGGAGCCGGGGAGCCGGGGACGCCATGCTCTCGGCCGCTCACCGGGCTGGTTCGCCCTGGCCGACAGCGGCAGCGGTTACCGGACCGGCCTCTACTTCGCCGGCTCCACGCTGACGCCGGCCGGCGCCGCCCATCTCAGCGACGAAGAAAGGTTCACCGACCCGGCGCCCTGACGCGGCGGCGAGCCGGTCGGTGGCCCCCGACGGCTGATGTCCTGTCCACCCGTGGGTTTGCCGGTCGAGGTGGTGACCAGCGGCCGGTGAGGTGTTTCGGGACATCGGCCGAAGTGAGTGCGTCCGGACCTCCGTTGCGGGCGTGAACTCAGCGCGCTCGAGGTCGACGTCTCGGCTCGGCGTCGAGATCGCATGCGAACGCAGCGTCCAGCCAGGCCATGCGCAGTTTGCGAGGGCTGCCGTTGAGCCGGGACGGGTCACCCCCAGGCGGCGACACTGCTCCCGTCTCGACGTGGCGAGCTCCGCACGCGAGGTAGAACTGTTGCGCCGCCGTGTTCTGCTCCAGGACCCACAAGTACATTCCGTCGCCCGTCGCGTGCTCGATGACGGCTCGGGCGGCGTGGGTCATGAGGGCGGTGCCGATGCCCGCCCGGTGTCGTTCGTGAACAACATGCAGGTTGTCGACGAGGCTGCCCCACCGCGGGTCCTGGTCGAACACGATGTGGACGAAGCCGAGCAGCCGGTTGTCGTCCTCGGCCACCACGGTACGGCTGTTGGTCGCAGTGGCCAAACGCGCGGCCCAGGCCGAGCGCCGGTCGGCGACGACGTCACCGTCGAGAAAGGAATCGGCGTAGGCGCCGCGGTAGTGCCGGCGCCAACTGTCGGCGTGCAGCAACGCGATCTGCTCGGCGTCCTCAGCGCCGGCTGGGCGCAGTTTCAACGGGCGCCGTACCCGTCCTCGAGTGGCCTCCGGGTCGAGACACCGGCAGCGGGTCCGCCTATCAGGACTGTCACCTACTTCCGTGCATAGCGCCCGGCACCTCGATCCGCCGGCCCGTGCGGTCGAACAGGAACAGATCGCCGGGCTCGACTCCGAGGGTTATCTCGCCGCCCACGGCGGGCGCCCCGTCCGCCGGGATGCGGGCGTAGACGCCGACCTCATCGGTGGGTGGCAGTTCCGGGTCGGCCAGACTGGGCACGCCACCGATGTCCACCTGCGCCTCCACCTCGTGACCCAGCTGCCGGACCGTACGGACGACGCCCCGCAGCGCCGTTCCCGGTCGCAGCGCCCGCACCGCCACCGTGACGCGTTCGGTGTGCCGGTCGGCCAGCACGCCCGGCAACGGCAGGGCCTGGTCGCCGAGGTCCAGCACCACCGAACCGGCGCCGGCGTAGATCGCGCCCTGCAGCAGGGTCGTCCGGGGCGTGCCGAGGAAGCCGGCCACGAAGACGGTGCCGGGGTCGTCGTAGACCTGGCCCGGGGTGCCCACCTGCTGCAGCCGCCCGCGGCGCAGCAGTCCGACCCGGTCGCCCAGGCGGAGCGCCTCGCCCTGGTCGTGCGTGACGTACACGGTGGTGAGGCCGAGCGAGCGGGTCAACGCCGACACGTCCGCCCGGACCTCGGCCCGGATCCGCGCGTCCACATTCGACAGCGGCTCGTCCAGCAACAGAACCGCGGGCCGCCGGATGATCGCCCGGGCCATGGCCACCCGCTGCTGCTGGCCGCCGGACAGATGCGCCGGTGTCCGGTTGAGCAACTCCGAGATGTCCAGGGACGCGGCGACCTCGGCGATCCGGCCGGGGATGTCGGCCGCCTTGTGGTTGCCGGCGCGCAGCGGGAAGCCGATGTTCTGGGCCACGGTCAGGTGCGGGTAGAGCCGGTAGTTGGCGAAGACCAGCCCGACGTTGCGATCGGGCGGGGCGATGTCGTCCACCGGGACGCCGTCGAAGAACACTTCGCCGGTGGTCGGCGGCTCCACTCCGGCGATCATCCGCAGCACCGTCGTCTTGCCGCTCCCGCTCGGCCCGAGCAGCACCAGGAACTCACCGGAGTCGATGTCCAGGTCGAGGTCCTCGACGGCGACCACCCCGCCGTCGAACGTCTTGCCCAACGACCGCATCGAGATGGCGACCATGGCATTCATGGTGTGCCCGGAAGCGCCCGGGCACCAGATCAGCTGCCGGAATCTTTTCGGACGGTGCGGTCGAGCCAGCCGTCGTGGTTGTCGTCGACCATGCGCTTGTCGATCACGCCGTCGTGATCGGTGTCGTAGTCGGCGTAGTCGACCTTGCCGTCGAGGTCGGTGTCGTGGCCGATGAAGTCGGCGTTGCCGTCGTGGTTGCGGTCGACCAGGATCTCGGCGCCGCCGTGCCCGTCGCTGCGGTACGTCGCGGTGTCCCAACGGCCGTCCCCGTCGACGTCGACCCGCGGGTGGTAGCCGCGCGGCAGCGCGTGCTCGACCGGCCTACCGTGCCCGGCCGGGGCCGGGCCGAAGCCCTCGTGCGGCGACCCGCCGAACCCCTCGTGCGGCGACCCGCCGAACCCCTCGTGCGGCGACCCGCCGAACCTCTCGCGCGCCGCCGGCGCGTTGCCGAGAGCCTCGTGCGCGGCGGTCATCCCACCGCCGGCACCCCGGGTGCCATCGGGAGCGGCGCCCCAGGCGCCACCCCGCGCGTCGCCGAGACCGGTGTGGTGGGCGACGTCGGCGCCGGTGGCCGGCGAGTGACCGACCGACTCGGCCAGGCCGCCGAGCGCCGCGAACGGCGCCAGCAGGCCGAACGTGCTCGACTTGTTGGTCCGCGTCTCCACCGTGGCCACGTCGGCGGCGGTGTCGCCGGCCACCTGACTGCGCAGCAACTCGATCTCGCCGTCGTCCAGCCGGTAGCCGGCCAGGGCGATGTCGGGGTCCGCCGCCAGAGCCGACGCGAACGGCGGATCGTTCAGCAGCCGCTCCAGCACGTCGTCGAAGTCACACATCGCTCACCTCCCCGCTCCGCCATCAGGTCAGGCCCGTCAGTCGAGCTCGGGCATGGCCACCGGCTGGGGCCGGGGGCGGCACGTGCCGCACTGCACCGCGTCCTCGACCACCAGCGCCTCGGCCCGGTCGCCGGATGTCCGACCGGCTCACCTGCAGCAGGTACGGCCCGAAGCGCGCGTGATCCTCACAGACCCCGCGGCCGCAGAAGCGGCAGGACGCCCGCGCCGGTTTGGCGCAGAACCAGCAAAGCACCGGGAGTGTTCCTTTCAGCGATCGGATCAGGTGATGACGGGAGTCGTCGGAGGGTCCGTCGGAGGCGTCGGGCCTGGTCGTCGGCGAGGGATCGTGGGCTTGGTCGGCGGTGTGGTCGTCGGCCGCGTGGTCGTCGGCCGCGTGGTGGGCTTCGTCGTCTTCGGCGTGGTCGGCGGCGGCGGGTTGGCCGGCGGGTTCGGCCGCGGCGGCGGTTGGACCACCGTGGGCGTGGGCGTCGGCGTGGCCGGGGTCGGCCGGGACCGACGACGGCGGCACGGGCGGCGGCACGCTGATCTGCGTCCGAGGGGACGTCGCTCGGCGGCTCGCTCGCTCGGCCCGGCCGCCGGCGGACAGCGGCACTCCGTCGCCGCAGCTCAGCGCGCTCCCGGTGTCCGGCACGCCGGGTGCCGCCGACCAGCACCTGGCCGGTCGACACGGTGACCGCGTGCCGGGCTCGACCGCGAACCAGGCCGCGCCGGCGTTGCTGACCGTCGCTCGGCGCAGCCGGTCCACGGTCAGCGCCAGCGGCCGGAAGGCGCCGCTGGTGCTGGTCGTGTCGGCGAGCACCCGGCCGGTCTGTCACGCGAGCGCGGCGTGCGGGTCGCGGTGCCGCCCGGCGTCGGTCCGCAGTCGGCCGACCTCGGCCTGCGAGCCGGCGCAGAGCAGCGTGGCCGAACCGCCCGGGAACGTCAGCCGGCCCCGGGACCGGTCGGTCACGCTCGATCCGGGTGCCGTCGCCGACGTACCGGCGGTCGACCCGGCTCCAGGGTGACGTTGGCGCCGTCCGACGATCGCGGTGACGCCGGCCCCGGTCGACGGTCAGCAGCGCCCGGTTCGCCGGCATCTCGGCCCACGCCGGGCCGGGGCGAAGCTCGGCCGCGGTCAGCAGCAGGGCGAGCAGCAGCGCGAGCAGGACGAGCCACCACATGCGGCGTTCGAAGCGCCGGTCCACGTCCGGGTTCTCGGTGCCGTCGGGCGGGCCCGGCGGCACGGCCAGCGGCGGGTACGTCCCGGTCGGGTGCACGCTCGGCGCGACGGCCCGGTCCGACCGCGGACCACCGGCGCCGCCGGCCCGGCCGGTGGCCGGCGCCGACCAGCGGGGGCAGGTCGGAGGCGTCCGGGATGACCCAGAGCCGGACCGGCGTGCGGGCCTGGGCGACCATGCCCGGGCTGCCGTCGCCGACCGGGCCGATCAGGGTGCCCCGGCGCAGCTCGACGCCGTCGGGCATGGCGATCACGCCGGACTCGACGACCACGGCGTGGGTCGGGCCGGGCAGGATCACCGGCGCGCCCGGCCTCGAGGTCGACCGGGTGGGCCGCGGCGATCAGCGCCAGCCGCTCGTCGGCGGCCAGCGCCGGCCAGCGCCGGGGTGTCGGCGAACAGCGCCTCGGCCTCGGCCCGGTCGTTGGGCGGCGGGCCCGGGCAGCGGGCCGATCACGGTCGGCCACGGTCGCCGTCGGCAGGGCCAGCAGGGTGGTGCCGGCGGTGTGCCAGTCGAGCTGCGGTCGCACGGCCGGTCAGGGCGTTGGCCAGGCCGACCACGCCGCCCGGGCCGACCTGGTGGCGGATGGTGCCGCCCGGGTCGCCCGGCTTGCGGGCGTGCAGCGCGCCCTCGACGACGACGTAGACCGCGGGCTGCGGCGCCGCCGGCGACGACCAGCTGCCGGCCGGTCGGCGGGTGCACCCAGCGGGCCCGGGCGGCCAGGCCGGTGCAGCGCCGGCTCGGGCAGGCCGCCGAGGTCGGAGGCGCGCAGCGCGGCCAGCCGGCGCGGCGTGTCGGCGTCCCGGTCGCGTTCCGGCCGGCGCGCTGCGGCTGCGGCTGCCACCACTGGCCCAGCCGGCCGAGGCCGAGATGTAGATCGGCGGCGAGCGAGCACGGCCAGGATCACGCACCAGCAGCAGCGCGGGCCGCCGAACCCGCCGTGCCAGAGGCCGGTGACCAGCCCGGCGACCCGGTCGGCCCAGACCCGCACGGCCAGGTTGGCGGCGACCGCCAGCCAGAGCACGGCCAGCATGCCGTACAGGGCGATGAGCCGGCCCTCGCGGTCGAGCACCGACCAGCGCGGCGGGCGCCCGCGCAACCGGCCGGCCACCCAGGACAGGCCGCGGGCCCGCAGGTGCGGGATCTCCAGCCAGTCCATCAGCAGGTAGTAGCCGTCGAGCGGCGAGGAACGGGCTCAGGTTGAACAACGCGTTCAGGTACCAGGCGAAGGCCAGCTTGAACGCCGAGCGGGCCGAGCGCCGGCACGGCGCAGCCCGACCACTGCGACCGCGCCGGCCAGCACCAGACCGGCTGGCCGGCCCGGCCGCGGTGGCCAGCATCCGGGCCCGCCGGCCGGCCATCCACACGTCGGTGGTGTCGACGAAGAACGACGGGATGCCGAAGTAGACCAGCAGGCCGGCGGCCGGCACCTCGCGGCCGGCGTGCTTGGTGGCCAGCGCGTGGCCGAGCTCGTGGCCGACCAGCGACGAGCACGTTGAGCAGCAGCAGGACGACGGCACCGAACAGGTACGACCCGCCGGTCAGGAACAGCGACTCGCCGCCGCGCCCCAGGTCGAGCGCGAACAGCGCCGAGGCCGGCCACGGCGACCAGCGGCCAGCACGATCGCGGCGGCCCGGCCGAAGAAGAACCGGCCGCCGGCCCGGTACAGGAAGGTGACCAGCCGGTCGACGTCGACCACGAGCATCGGCGGCCACGGGCGGCGGCGAGCAGCCCGCGGCCCACCCGCTCGGGCAGCGGCTGCGCTCCATCTCGTGCAGCGGCCGGAACGCGTCCACCGGCAGCTCGTCGAGCATCCGGTTGCCGGCCAGGTCGGCGACCACCCGGCGGACCTGGTCGGGGGCGAGCCGGCCGGCGATCCGGGCGAACTCGGCGACCAGCCGGGCCACCGTGCAGCGTGCCGTCCATCAGCAGCGCGAGCTGCCACTCGTCCGGCGTGAGCCGCAGGTAGCAGGCCCGGGTGCCGTCGTCGGGCGAGCGCAGCATGACGTACTCGGCGCCGCGGACGCTGACCAGCTGCATGGCCTCGATGCCGCCGCGCAGCACCGGCCGGGCCCGGGCCGGGTTGAGCCGGTCGACGACCGCGCCCCAGAGCCCGGGATCGGTCGGGCCCGCCGGTTCACCCGGGGCGCGCCCGGCCAGCGCTTCCCAGACATTCATCCGGGTCTCGACGTACGTCACTCAGCGGCCTCTCCGTGCGCCGAAGCGGCGAATGGAGACTATGGGGTCGGCCCGCCGGAACGCGAGTCCCCGTGGCCGGTGAAACTAGCGAATGCCGGCCGAATCGGCGGAAAAACGGCATACGTGAACGGCGCAGCGGGCGGATGCGGCCAACCCCCTTGTCACACCGCCCGCCGCGGGAGGAGAACCGCGCCGATGACCCGGCCGGTGTCCAGGTCGTTCAGCCTGGCCTCGGCCAGCGTCGCCGCTGACCGTCTTCTTGGCGCCGTTGCGGGTGAACTCGATCGTCATCTTCTCCCCGACCGTGGCGCCCTGGATCGCCGCCGACCAGGTCGTCGGAGTTGTTGATCGGCCTTGCCGTCCACCGAGGTGATCACGTCGCCCTGCTGCAGGCCGGCCTTGGCCGCGGCGCTGTTCGCGGTGACGGTGCTGACCAGCGCGCCGCCGCTCTCGGCCTCGGTGACGCTGACCCCGAGGGCCGGGTGGGCTGATCTTCTTGCCGGCCATCAGGTCGTTGGCGACCTGCTTGAGCCTTGTCGCTCGGGATGGCGAAGCCGAGGCCGATGTTGCCCGAGCTCTGGCCCGGGTGGCGATCGCCGAGTTGATGCCGATGACCTCGCCGTTGGTGTTGACCAGCGCGCCGCCGGAGTTGCCCGGGTTGATCGGGGCGTCGGTCTGCAGCAGGCCCGGACATCGTGGTCGACGAGCCGCTGCTGCTGCTGCTGGCCGTTGCCGTTCCGAACGGGCTCTGCGGGTCTGCTGGTCCTCGCTGCTGGACTGGATGGTGCGGTCCTTGGCGCTGATGATGCCGGAGGTCACCGAGCCCTCCAGGCCGAGCGGGCTGCCGAGGCGAGCACGGTGTCGCCGACCTGCATCTTGGCGCTGCTGCCGAACGTGGCCGCCTTCAGGCCGGAGACGCCGGTCGCCTTGACCACCGCCAGGTCCGTACGCGGGTCGGTGCCGACGATGGTGGCGGTGGCCTTCTTGCCGTTGGCGAAGATGACCTGCACGGTGTTGCCCGTGGCGGTCGCCACCACGTGGTTGTTGGTGACGATGTAGCCGTCGGCGCTGAGGATCACGCCGGAGCCCTCGCCGGACTGGGTGGTGATCGAGACGACGCTGTCCTGGACCGCGGAGGCGATCTGGGCGAGCGAGGACCGGTCGACCACCCGGGTCACCGAGGAGTTGCTGGTCTTGATGGCGGACGAGCCGTTGTTGCCGTCGAACGCCAGCGCGGTGGCCGCGCCGACCCCGCCGGCGCCGAGCGCGATGAGCACGGCGACCGCGCCGGCGACGAAGATCCGCCGCCCGCGGGCCCGCCGGGCCGGGTCGGCTTGGGGCTCGCCCGACCGGCTGCGCCCACGCCGGGTACTCCGACGGGGCCGGCTGACCGGTGGTCGGGTACTCGGACTGACCGGGGCCGGCGGCGGCGTAGGCGTACTGGGGCTGGGCCTGGTATCCGGCGTAACCCGGGTAAGGCTGCTGGTAGCCGTACGGCGGCTGCTGGCCGTGCGGGGGCTGGCCTTGCGGGGGCTGGCCGTGCGCCGACTCGCCTTGCGGGGATTGGGGCTGCGGGGCCTGCCACGGGGAGGCTGGCGGCGGCGGCGACTGCGGCTGCTGCCACGACGGCGGGGCGGCGGGCGGCTGCTGGGCGGTCGGCTGCTGGGCGGTCGGCTGCTGGGCGGTCGGCTGCTGGGCGGTCGGCTGCTGGGCGGTCGGCTGCTCACCGGTCGGCTGCTCGCCGTACGGAGACTGGCCCTCGGCCGGGACACCGCTCTGCGAGGAAGCCTCCGCCGGCGACGGCGACCGGTCCTCGGGCGAGGAGCCGTCGTGCCGCTGCGGGTCGGTCTCGTGCTCGTTCATGTGCACCACCTTGCCCGCTCGGTCTCGTATCGTCCTGTGTTACCCCTGGATGTTTTCTGAGAATGCGCGGGGCTATGCCGCGAGGGAACGGTCCCCGGCCACTGCGGGCAAGGTGACCCGGAACGTCGCGCCCTGACCGGGCTCGCTGAGCACGTCGACCGTGCCGTGTGGGCGCGCACGATGGCGGCCACGATGGCCAGGCCGAGGCCGGTGCCGGTGGCCTGCCGGTCGGTGTGCCGGGTCCGCGCCTCGTCGGCCCGGTAGAACCGTTCGAAGACATGCTCGCGCTGCTCGGCGCTCAGTCCCGGACCGGTGTCGACGATCTCGATCACCGCTCGGTGCCCGGTCTCCGCGTACAACCGCAGCGTCACCGCCGCCTCCGGCGGCGTGTGCACCAGCGCGTTCGTCATCAGGTTGCCGATCACCTGCCGCAGCCGGCCGTCGTCGCCGTACGCGACCAGCTCGCTCCGGCTCGTCGCGGATCTCCAGTGTGATCGAGCGGTCGGGCGCGATCGCCTGGGCCGCCTGCACCGCGTCCATCGCGAGCACCGGCAGCTCCACCGGAGCGAGCGTGAGCGGCCGCTCCCGGTCCAGCCGGGCCAGCAGCAGCAGGTCCTCCACCAGCAGGCCCATCCGGGCGGCCTCGTCCTCGATCCGGCGGACCAGCTGGGCGACGTCGGCCGGATCCTGGACGGCGCCCTGCCGGTACAGCTCGGCGAACCCGCGGATGGTGGTCAGCGGCGTCCGCAGCTCGTGCGAGGCGTCGGCGACGAACTGCCGCATCTTCTCCTCCGAGCGCACCGCCCGGGTCTCCGAGGAGCGGGCCGCCGCGGCCGCATCCCGGGCGCTCGACTCGGCCGCGCGGGCCGCCTTCTCGGACAGCGCCCGGGCCGATGAACGCGGCCTCGATCTGGGTCGAGCATCGCGTTGAGCGCCCGGGACGAGGCGCCCGAGCTCGGTCTGCGGTTCGGGGTCGCCCGGTTCCGGGTCGGGAACGCGCTGGGTGAGGTCGCCGGCGGCGATCCGGCCCGCAGTTCGCTCGATGTCGCGCAGCGGTCCCAGGCTCTGCCGGACCACGGCCGCCCCGACCGCGGCCAGCGCGATCAGCACCCCGGCGCCGACCAGGACGTCCACCCAGATCAGGTGCGTGATGGCCAGATCGATGCCGGACATCCGCTGGGCCACCTGAATCACCGTGCCGGTGGGCGAGTAGGTCACCACCATCCGCCAGTAGATGCCGCTGGACGACACGGCGGTGAACGGCGTGTCGACCCGGCTGTTGACCGCGTCGGCGCCCTTGATCAGGGCAGGCAGATCGGACGGCGAGAGGTGGGTCTTGTCGTACTGGACGGGACCGACACCGGACACCGAGACCTGCGCCAGCATGTAGTCGTCGGGCACCACGATGTACGACCGGACGGGCAGCGTCTGGGCTGCCCCGACGGACTCGCCGAACTCCGCCAGCCCCTGGTCCATCCGGCCGATCAGGTACCGGTGCAGCGCCACCGTGCTACCCGCGCTGATCAGCGTCAGCGCTGCGATCACCAGCGCCAGCACCGCCACCACGAGCTTGGTCCGCAACGGCACCCGCCGCAGGTCGCGATGCGGTGCGGCGGACGGTGCGAAGGCGCTCGGCGAGGGTCACCGGAGACTCAGCCCGCGGGCTTGCGGAGCACGTACCCCACGCCGCGCAGCGTGTGGATCAGGCGTGGCTGCACGGTGTCGACCTTGCGCCGCAGGTACGAGATGTACGACTCGACGATGTTGTCGTCACCGCGGAAGTCGTACTTCCAGACGTGGTCCAGGATCTGCGCCTTGGAAAGCACCCGATTGGCGTTGAGCATCAGGTAGCGCAGCAGCTTGAACTCGGTCGGCGACAGCTGCACCCGCTGGCCGGCCCGGTACACCTCGTGCGTCTCCTCGTCCAGCTCCAGGTCGGCGAAGGTCAGCCGGGACGGCTGCTCGTCACCCTGGCTGGTGCGCCGCAGCACGGCCCGGATGCGGGCGGTGAGCTCCTCCAGGCTGAACGGCTTGGTCACGTAGTCGTCGCCGCCGAGCGTCAGGCCGCGGATCTTGTCGTCCGTGCCGTCGCGGGCCGTCAGGAAGACCACCGGGCGTACGGGCGCCGCCCTCGCGCATCAGCCGGATGACCTCGAACCCGTCCAGGTCGGGCAGCATGACGTCGAGCACGACGAGGTCCGGGTGGGCGCTCTTGGCGGCGGACACGGCCGCGCTGCCGCTGGTGGCGGTGCTGACGTCGAAACCGGCGAAGCGCAGGCTGGCGGAGAGCAGCTCGAGGATGTTGGCGTCATCCTCGACCACGAGGAGCTTCGCCTCGCTCGGCTTTTGCTGAGTCTGTGGTGCGGCCATGACACGATTGTTCAGCAATCCGCTGCAGCCGCGCTGCATGCCGGCTGGAAGTTTTCTGGGAGAACTGCCAGGTTGGCACCCGTCACGCAGCCAATCCCAAGCTGGTCGGCCCGACCCCGATCGAGGCCTGCGCGGTGCGGGCCAGCACCTTGCGGTCGGCGCCTTCGGCCGGTCGCAGCGCCGGCGATCCGACCAGGGTCACGGTCAAGGTTCGCAGCGCGGCCACCCGTCGGACCGAGGCCCACAACGAGTCGTCGTCGATGAACGCGGCGGCGGTCGAGTCGTACGAGATCCGGACCGGCACCACCGGGGCGCCGGCGTCGATCGCCGCCTGGAACATCGCCGGCCGGAAGCGACCGCGGTGATGCCCGGATTCGCCGCGCTGTCCGGAAGGCCAGGCGCCGGTCGGCGCAGCGCTCTGGCCGCAGTAGGTGGTGCCCTCCGGGAAGACCGCGACGGACCGGCCGTTCCGCAGTTCGGCGGTCACCTCGGCCACCGTCGCGGGCAGCGTCCGGGGCCGGGTGCGGTCGAGGAAGATCGCCCCGAACGCGGCGGCCAGCCCGCCGATCCCGGGCCAGCCGCGGACCTCGCACTTGGCCACCAGCTTCACCGGAACCACGCTCAGCAGCGCGGTCACGTCCAGCCAGGAGACGTGGTTGGCGACCAGCAGCGACCCCGGCCGCGGGCGGGGTCCGCACCAGGCCAGCCGTACGCCGAGGGCCTTCATGAGGCCGCGGGACACGGCCCCGGACGCCGCACCGCGCAGCATCGGCAGCAGGATCAGACCGGCCAGCAGCACGGCCGCGCACCGCCCGATCCGCAGGCCCGCGACCCAGCCGGGGACGCGGTCCTCGCCGCCCATCCGGCAGCCGCGCGAACATCCGGATACCGGTTGCCAGCTCATCACTTCTCCCCCAGGAAGTGCCGGAGGTAGCGGGCGTCCATCCGGTCCAGAGACAGCAGGACGTAGAAGTCGGCGCAGCCGAACTCCGGGTCGTACGCCGGTTCGCCCGCGATCCAGCTGCCCAGCCGCAGGTAGCCCCGCAGTAACGGCGGCACCGGCGTCCTCGGGTCGCCGGCCGGTGTGCCGGCGGACAGCCACGGGTGGCGCGGCCTCACCCGCAGGGCCGGTGGCGACAGGTGCTTGGCCGAGACCCGGGACCACACGCCCGCGGCGGTGTGCCCGCCGTCGTCCACCGGCACCGAGGCGCAGCCGCCGAGCCAGCGCAGGTTGTGCAGCAGCAGATAACGGGCGATCCCGGCCCACATCAGGTTGACCACGGCGCCGGTCCGGTGGTCCGGATGCACACAGGACCGTCCGGTCTCGACCAGCTGTTCGCGCAGCGGGTTCAGCCGGGTCATGTCGAATTCGGTGTCGCCGTAGCGGCGCCCGGCCCGCTCGGCCGCCTCCGGGCAGCATCATCCGGTACGTGCCGACCACGTCACCGGTCGCGTCGTCGCGCACGATCAGGTGGTCGCAGTAGTCGTCGAACTCGTCGGCGTCGCGCCCGTCGACGGCATCGGGGAGGCGTGCGCCGAGCTCGGTGGCGAAGACCTGGTGGCGCAACCGCTGCGCGGCCGCGACGTGGCTGGCGTCGTCGGCGATGAGGAGTGAGTAGCCGCTGGTCCCGGTCGAGGCGGGGGCGGTCAGGAGGACGGCCATGCTCCATGTGTAAGGGCCGGACCTGCCGGCGGAATGGCGGTCGAGGTGGCGGCGTATGTCCGGAAGGTGAACGCTTTCCCGGGCCCTCCGGCGGGGCACGGCCATCACCCGGCGCAGAGACATCCGTTGACGCATGTGTGACATTCCTCGTCCACTCGTCGGACGTCCGGACGAGGCCGGTTCCGTAACGGCGTAGCCTGGTAGGGATCCTTTCCGTCCCCCGCGACGACGGCGCGGGGGGATGCTGACAGACGGTGAAAGAGGCGAACACGTCAAGTGTCGACCCAGCAGACTTCGCAGGAGAACCCACTCGCGGATTTCGGTCCCAACGAGTGGATCGTCGACGAGATGTACCAGCGGTATCTGGCCGACCCGACCAGTGTCGATCCCGCCTGGCACGATTTCTTCGCCGACTACAAGCCGGCGATGGCCACCGGGTCGATCGTGACGCCCGACGAGGCCAAGGCGGCCACCGCCACGGCCACCGCGAAGAGTGTCGGCACCGATGCCCCGGCCGCCGCCACCGTCGCTCCCGTGAAACCCACCGTGCCCACCGTGCCCACCGCACCGCCCGCGAAGCCCGCCGCGCCCGAGCCCGAGCGGGTGGCGAAGCCCAAGGCGTCCGCCAACGGCTCCGCCACCCCGGCCGGCGCGAAGCTCACCACGCTGCGCGGCGTCGCCGCCCGCATCGTGCAGAACATGGACGCCTCGCTGGAGGTGCCGACCGCGACCTCGGTCCGGGCGGTGCCGGCCAAGCTGATGGTGGACAACCGCATCGTGATCAACAACCACCTCGCCCGCGGACGCGGCGGCAAGGTGAGCTTCACCCATCTCATCGGCTGGGCGATGGTCCGCGCGGTGCGGGCGCACCCCGAGATGAACTACTCGTTCGCCGAGGTCAACGGCAAGCCCACGCTGGTGCAGCCGGAGCACGTCAATCTGGGCATCGCGATCGACCTGGCAGAAGAAGGACGGCTCCCGCTCGCTGGTGGTGCCGTCCATCAAGAACTGCGAGGACATGGACTTCCGGAAGTTCTGGCAGGCGTACGAGGACGTGGTCCGCCGGGCCCGCCGCAACGAGCTGACCATGGACGACTACTCCGGCACCACCATCTCGCTGACCAACCCGGGCGGCATCGGCACGGTCCACTCCATCCCGCGGCTGATGGCCGGCCAGTCGCGCGATCATCGGCGTGGGCGCGATGGAGTACCCGGCGCCGTACTCGGGCATGTCCGACGAGACCCTGACCGACGCCGCCGTCAGCAAGATCACCACGCTGACCAGCACGTACGACCACCGGGTGATCCAGGGCGCGCAGTCCGGCGAGTTCCTCAAGGCGATGCACGAGTTCCTGCTCGGCGAGCACGACTTCTACGACGACATCTTCATCTCGCTGCGCATCCCGTACGAGCCGGTGCGCTGGGTGCGCGACGTCGCCCGTACGTCCGAGGGTCAGATCGACAAGGCCGCGCGGGTGATCGAGCTGATCCACGCGTACCGGGTCCGCGGCCACCTGATGGCCGACACCGACCCGCTGGAGTTCAAGATCCGCCGGCACCCCGACCTGGACGTGCTGCAGCACGGACTGACGCTGTGGGACCTGGACCGGGTCTTCCCGGTCGGCGGCTTCGCCGGCAAGCAGCGGATGAAGCTGCGCGACGTGCTCGGCGTGCTCCGCGACACCTACTGCCGCCGGGTCGGCATCGAGTACATGCACATCCAGGGCCCCGAGGAGCGGCGCTGGATCCAGGACCGGATCGAGATCAAGTACACCAAGCCGGACCCGGACGAACAGAAGCACATCCTCAACCGGCTGAACGCGGCCGAGGCCTTCGAGACGTTCCTGCAGACCAAGTACGTCGGGCAGAAGCGCTTCTCGCTCGAGGGCGGCGAGTCGCTGATCCCGCTGCTGGACGCGGTGCTGCAGTCGTCGGCCGAGGACGGCCTGGACGAGATGGTCATCGGCATGGCCCACCGCGGCCGGCTGAACGTGCTGGCCAACATCGTCGGAAAGCCGTACGAGAAGATCTTCAACGAGTTCGAGGGCCAGATGGACCCGAAGTCGTCGCACGGCTCCGGCGACGTCAAGTACCACCTGGGCCAGACCGGGAAGTACACGACGCCCGACGGCGAGCACTCGACCACGGTCAGCGTGGTCGCCAACCCGTCGCACCTGGAGGCGGTCGACCCGGTGCTGGAGGGCATCGTCCGGGCCAAGCAGGACCGGCTCGACCTCGGCCTGCACGGCTACACGGTGCTGCCGGTGCTGGTGCACGGCGACGCCGCGTTCGCCGGCCAGGGCGTGGTCGCCGAGACGCTGAACCTGTCCCAGCTGCGCGGCTACCGCACCGGCGGCACCGTGCACGTGGTCGTCAACAACCAGGTCGGCTTCACCACCGCGCCCGAGTACAGCCGCTCCTCGCTGTACTCGACCGACGTCGCCCGGATGATCCAGGCGCCGATCTTCCACGTGAACGGCGACGACCCCGAGGCCGTCATCCGGGTGGCCAAGCTGGCCTTCGAGTACCGGCAGGCGTTCAACAAGGACGTCGTCATCGACCTGGTCTGCTACCGCCGCCGCGGGCACAACGAGGGCGACGACCCGTCGATGACCAACCCGCGGATGTACGAGATCATCGACACCAAGCGCTCGGTCCGGAAGCTCTACACCGAGGAACTGATCGGCCGCGGCGACATCACCGTCGAGGACGCCCAGGAGCAGCTGCGCGACTACCACGCCCAGCTGGAGCAGGTGTTCAAGGCGACCCGGGACGCCGCCGGCTCGCCGCCCCGGCCGTGGACCCGCTCGGACGAGCCGGAGCCGGTGGTGGACACCGCGATCGACGCTTCGACGGTCCGCGCTGTGGGCCAGGCGCACGTCGACCTGCCCGGAGGGGTTCACGGCGCACAAGCGGGTCCAGCAGCTGCTCGACCGCCGGGCCAAGATGTCGGCCGAGGGCGGCATCGACTGGGGCTTCGGCGAGCTCATCGCCTTCGGTTCGCTGCTGAACCAGGGCGTCACCGTCCGCCTCGCCGGCCAGGACTCCCGCCGCGGCACCTTCACCTCGCGGCACGCCGCGGTCGTCGACTTCGTGACCGGCAAGGACTTCCTGCCGTTGTCCACGCTGGCCACCGGCGACGCCCGCTTCTTCGTGCACGACTCGCTGCTGAGCGAGTACGCGGCGATGGGCTTCGAGTACGGCTACTCGGTGGAGAACCCGGACGCGCTGGTGGTGTGGGAGGCCCAGTTCGGCGACTTCGCCAACGGCGCCCAGTCGATCGTCGACGAGTTCATCTAGCTCGGGCGAGGTCAAGTGGGGCCAGCCGTCGTCGCTGGTGCTGCTGCTCCCGCACGGCCAGGAGGGCCAGGGCCCGGACCACTCGTCCGGCCGGCCCGAGCGGTTCCTGCAGATGTGCGCGCAGGACAACATGCGGGTGGCCAACCCCACGACGCCGGCCAACTACTTCCACCTGCTGCGCCGCCAGGCCCTGTCGCCCAAGCGCAAGCCGCTGATCGTCTTCTCGCCGAAGTCGCTGCTGCGGCACAAGCTGGCGGTGTCCTCGGTCGCCGACTTCACCACCGGCCGGTTCCAGCCGGTGATGGGCGACGCCGGGATCAACGGCACCCCGCTGAACCCGAACGAGGTCAAGCGGGTGCTGCTGTGCACCGGCAAGATCTACTACGACCTGTTCCAGGCCCGCGCCGAGAAGGGCGTCACCGACACCGCGATCATCCGGATGGAGCAGATCTACCCGCTGCCGGTGGAGGAACTCAAGGCGGTGCTGGCGCAGTACCCGAACGCCGAGGACTTCGCCTGGGTCCAGGAGGAGCCGGCCAACCAGGGCGCCTGGTCGTTCGTCGCGCTCAACCTGCTGGAACACCTCGAGGGCGTACGGCTGCGGCGGATCTCGCGTCCGTCGGCGGCCGCGCCCGCGGTCGGCTCGGCCAAGCTGCATCGAGGCCGAGCAGCAGGCGCTGATCGACGCGTCGCTGCCCAAGGCCTGACATCGTAGGGGGACGCCGCCCGGCGTCCCCCTAGACTTTCCCGTCATGTACTTCACTGATCGCGGCATCGAGGAACTGGCCCAGCGGCGCGGCGAGGAGACCGTGACGCTGGAGTGGCTGGCCGAGCAGCTGCGCTTCTTCGTGGACGCCCAACCCCGAGTTCGAGACGCCGATCGAGCGCTTCGCCACCTGGCTGGCCCGCGACGACGAGGACGATGCGGAATAGCCAGGCCCGGCCGTTCCGCCGGATCGAACGCGACCCGTCGACTTCGTTCGATGCGTCCGCGTGGTGGGCCCGGATTCCGGCCGTCGCGGCGATCCTGGACAAGGGACTGAACCTGCCGGCCGGCGTGACCTTCCTGGTCGGCGAGAACGGCTCGGGCAAATCGACCCTGGTCGAGGGCCTGGCCGCGGCGGTCGGACTGAACCCGGAGGGCGGTTCGCGCAACGCCCGGCACAGCACCCGGGCGACCGAGTCGCCGCTCGGGGACGTGCTGAAGTCCGTCCGCAGCGCCGGATCGCCCGGGCACGCGTACTTCCTGCGGGCCGAGACCATGCACGGGCTGTACACGTACCTCGAGGACCATCCGCCGATGCACGGCCCGCATTTGGACGCCGAACTGCACTCCGAAGAGCCACGGCGAGAGCTTCCTGGACCTGCTCGAGCGCAAGTTCAGCGGCCCGGGCTTCTACCTGATGGACGAGCCCGAGGCGCCGCTGTCGTTCACCTCGACGCTGGGGCTGCTCGGCCGGCTGGACGCCATGCGCGCCGACGGCGCCCAGGTCGTCGTGGCCACCCATTCGCCGCTGCTCACCGCCTTGCCGGACGCGACGATCCTGGAACTGGGCGCGCACGGCATCCGCCGCGTCGAGTGGGGCGACCTGGCCATCGTCGGCCACTGGCGGGAATTCCTCCAACGGCCCGGCATGTACCTGAACGCGCTGCTCGACTGAGCCGCTCAATCCAGTGGCCGGGCATGTCCAATTGCGGGCCGACGGCTAAGTTGGGAGCGTGACGGGAGTGTGTACGTCGCCGGGGTTGAGCCCGGGGCCGGGCCGGGTCCGGTCGATCAAGGCGGCCCGATGAGCCGCGTGCTGGTGCTGAACTGCGGCTCGTCGACGGTGAAGTACCGCGCGTTCGACGGCGCCGACGAGATCGCCAAGGGACTGATCGAGCGGCTGAGTTCGCCGGGAGATTTCGACGGGGCGCTGCGCCGGATCCTGGACGGCAGCGACCCCGACGACCTGGCCGCGGTCGGGCACCGGGTGGTGCACGGCGGCGATCTGTTCACCGGACCGGTCGTTCTCGACGACGAGGTGATCAGCACCATCCAGAGCCTGGTGCCCCTGGCGCCACTGCACAACCCGCCGGCGCTGGCCGGGATCGCCGCCACCCGCCGGCTGCTGCCCGACGTGCCGCAGGTGGCGGTGTTCGACACCGCGTTCCACCAGACCATCCCCCGGGCCGGGCGCACCTTCGCCATCGACGCCGGGCTGGCGCAGCGCTGGGGCCTGCGGCGGTACGGGTTCCACGGCACCTCCCACCGGTACGTCAGCCGGCGCGCCACCGAGCTCCTGGGCCTGGACGCGGACACCGCGCGGATCGTTTCGCTGCACCTGGGCAACGGCGCCAGCGCGTGCGCGGTGTCGGGTGGCCGCAGCATCGCCACGTCGATGGGCATGTCCCCGCAGGGCGGCCTGGTGATGGGTACCCGCAGCGGCGACATCGACCCGACAGTGATCTTCGAGTTGCACCGCACGGCCGGCCTGCCGCTGGACGAGATCGAGACGTCACTGACCCGCTACGCCGGTCTGCAGGGCCTGGCCGGCGACAACGACATGCGTACGGTCCTCCGCCGTCGCGCCGAGGGTGACGCGGACGCCACGCTGGCGTTCGACGTGTACTGCCGCCGCCTCACCGAGTACGTCGGCTCCTACCTCGCGCTGCTCGGCGGCGCCGACGCGATCGTCTTCACCGGCGGCGTGGGGGAGAACGCCCCGGCCGTACGGGCGGCGGCGCTGAGCGGCCTGGAGTCGCTCGGCATCGCCGTCGACCCCGAGCGCAACGACCGCGGCGACCAGCTGATCTCCGCGGCCGGCACCCCGATCGCGGTCTGCGTCATCCCCACGGACGAGGAACTGGAGATCGCGACCCAGGCCCGCGCGATCATCTAGGTTGCGCGGAGGGCGGGACCGCCGTCGACGAAATGGCGGATGAGATCCGGCCGGGCGCCGTGCCTCACCGAGCCGGCGGACGCAGCCCGTCGAGGATGACGGCGCGCAACTGCGGGGACCGGGCTGCCCGCTCCGCCGGCGTCAGCCGGGACAGGTAGCCGATCAGCAGGACGACATCGCGGGCGTCGACATCGGCACGGACGGTTCCGGCGGCCCGTCCGGCGGCCAGCAGAAGGTCGATGGCCTCGCTGATCCGGCGTTCGCCGTGTGCACTCGTGTCGGCGCGGCTGGCCGCCTCGACCGCGGCGAACACGCCCTGCTTGACCCAGGCGTAGTCCTCCACCCGGAGCAGCCAGCGCTCCAGCGCCTCCGCGGCCGGCCAGTCGCGCACCAGGTCCCCGGCGGCGTCGCACATCTCGTCGACATCGCGGCGGTACACCTCGAGCAAGAGCGCGTCCCGGGTCGGGAAGTGGCGGTAGAGCGTCCCCTGGCCCACGCCGGCGGCCTTCGCGATCTCGTTCAGCCGCACCTCCCCGACGGTGGTGGAGCGGCTGACCACGTCCCGCGCGGCCTCGAGGATGCGGGCGCGGTTCGCAGTGGCGTCAACGCGTGGAGGGGTCATCGGGACTCTCTCGCTGGACCGTTCCGGACACTTGTCCGGTACGGTGGGGAGCACAAGCGGACACCTGTCCGGACGTTCTGACCGGAGGTTACGCCATGAATTGGTCGGACACCGTGGTCGCCATCACCGGGGCCAGCAGCGGGATCGGCGAGGCGACCGCGCGGGAACTCGCCGATCGCGGCGCCGCGGTCATCCTGGGCGCCCGCCGCACCGACCGCCTGGAACGGATCGTCGCGGACATCCGCGGCCGCGGCGGACGGGCCGCCGGCCGCGCGGTTGACGTGACTTCCCGCGAGGACGTCACGGCTCTGGTCGCACAGGCCGTGGACGAGTTCGGCCGGCTCGACGTACTGGTCGGAAACGCCGGCATCAGCAAGATAGGTCCCATCGCCGACCTCGACGTCGAGGGCTGGTCGGCGATGATCGACGTCAACCTGCGCGGGGTGCTGCACGGCATCGCAGCGGCGTATCCGGTCTTCGCGCGGCAGCGGCGGGGCCACTTCGTGACCACGATCTCGACGGCCGGCCTCAAGATCACCCCGACCATGGCCGTCTACGCCGGGACGAAGAACGCCGTCCGGACCATCCTCGAGGGTCTGCGCCAGGAGTCGACGGCGGGCTGGTTGCGGACGACGTCGGTCTCCCCCGGGTACGTACGGACCGAACTGGCCGACAGCATCGACGACCCCGAAACCCGCGCGACCATCCGGCGGAACATGGACCGTTTCGCCCTGGACCCGCGAGCGGTCGCCCGAGTCATCGCCTTCGCCGTCGAGCAGCCCGCCGAGGTCGAGATCGGCGACGTCACCATCCGCCCGACCGTACAGAATTGAGGGTCACGCGACGGCCCAGATGATCACGGCGACGATTAGGACCAGGGCGATCGCGCCGCCGATGATCAGCGGGGTGCGCGACTTGACCGGCGGCGGCTGCGGGTTCTGAGTGAAGGCGCGGAAGGCCTCGGTGTTGCCGCTCGGATCGACAGGGTTGTCAGACATGCGCACGACCATAGCGAAGCGCCACGCGCACTTACCAGGCGAACATCGCGGTCGCCATGGCTGTCACCTGCGCAAACACCACCCGGGTACGGAATTCACCCGTCCGTGGCGCCGGCGCCGAGCTCAGTGATCCGGCAAACCGGACGGGATCGGCCCGGCACAATGGGACGCATGGGACGCCGTACGTTCGCCTCGTTGATCGTCGTGCTCGGTACGGCCGGAGCGCTCGCCGCGTGTGGCGGTGGCGGGACCGGCCGGACGGCGTCGGCGCCCGCGGCGGCCACGTCGGTGCCCGCACAGTCGCCGGCGCCGTCCGCCACGGTCGCCAAGCCGCTCCGGAAGGGGGCCGTGTCCGATTCCCGGGCCCTGATCGCCGCCACCCCGGCGCCTGGCATCGCGCCGGTCACCACCTTCGCCGTCACGCAGCGGCAGCTGAAGTTCCGGCACGGCAGCGACCGCCCGCTACCGACCACGGTCTGGGCGCCGGCCGCCGGCGCGCCCGGGCCGTTCCCGCTGATCCTGTTCAGTCACGGCCTGACCGCGGCGCCCGCCGACTACGCGCAGATCCTGAAAATGTGGGCCGCGGCGGGGTTCGTGGTGGCCGCCCCCGCATACCCGCACACCTCGCGCGGTGTCGCCGACACCGAGCCGCTGGACGTGGCCAACCAGCCGGGCGACGCATCGTCGGTGATCACGCAGATGCTCGCCCTGAACGGCAAGACCGGTGACCCGCTGCACGCCCGGATCGACGTCACCCGGATCGCCGCCGCGGGGCACTCCGCCGGTGGGATCACCACGATCGGCCTGTTCACCGCCGATCGCGACGACCGCCTCAAGGCCGGGCTGGTGCTGGCCGGCGAACAGCTGATCCCGGGCTCCTGGGGCGGCCCGCCGGCGCCGATGCTGTTCGTGCACGGCCAGCAGGACAAGACCGTGCCGTACGCCCAGGGCCTCGCCGCCTTCGCCAGCGTGCCCTGGTCGCGGGCCATGCTGACGATCACCGGTGGCGGCCACGTGGACACTGCGTCCGACATCGGCCCGGTGCTGACCACCACGACCGACTTCCTGCGCTGGTCGCTGTACGGCGACCCGGCGGCCCGGGCCCGGCTGAAGTCTGACGCCACCAAGGGCGGCATCGGCACGTGGAAGGACCAGCTTCAGTGAAGGTGGTCGATCGTGACCTTGCCGAAGACCTCGCCTGAGTTCAGCCGGGTGAACGCGTCGGCCACCGCGGTGAAACCGTAGGTCGAGTCGACCACCGGCCGGATGTCCCGCGCCGCCATCAGGTCCAGCAGCGCCCGCAACTCGTCCGCGGTGCCCATCGTCGCGCCCAGGATCTCCAGCCGCATCGCGAAAACCCGCCGCAGGTCGACCGTGGCCTGGTGGCCGGCGGTGGCACCGCACACCACGATCCGGGCGCCGGGCTTGGACGACTTCATCGAGTGGTCGAACGTGGGCGCGCCGACCGACTCGATGACCACGTCGACCCGCTCGGGCAACCGTGCGCCGGGTTCCAGCGCGGTGGCGCCGAGCTCGGCGACCCGTTCGCGTTTCCACTCCTCGCGGCTGGTCGCGTACACCCGCTTGCCCATCGCGGCCGCGAGCACCACCGCGGCCGTCGCCACCCCGCCGCCCGCGCCCTGCACCAGCACCGCCTCGGCCTGGTCGGACCGGCCACGCGTGGTCAGCATGTGGTACGCGGTCAGCCACGCCGTCGGTAGACAGGCGGCGTCGAGGAACGACATGCCGGCGGGCTTCGGGATCAGGTTCTCCGCCGGTACGGACACACGCTCGGCCAGCGTGCCGGGGTACCGCTCGGACAGCAGTGACAGCCCGCGCGGGTCGGCGGAGTCCGGCACCACGGAGTAAAGGACCACCTCGTTGCCGTCCGGGTCGACGCCCGCCGCGTCACCGCCGAGGATCATCGGCAGCCGGTCGGACGGCAGACCGACGCCGCGCAGCGACCAGATGTCATGGTGGTTGAGCGAGCTGGCCCGGACGTCGACGGTGACCCACCCGTCGGGCGGGTCGGCCACCGGCAACTCGCCCAGCGTCAGCGCGGACAGCGGGTCGTCGGGTTTGGCGGCAACGGCATAGGCAGCACGCATACGCCCGAGCGTAGACGGGCTCGGCTCCCCGGGCGGCGTCGAGCGTGGTCGCCATCCACGCCACGCCGTCGCGTCCCCACCCCGGGGCGGTCGACATGGCTGACGCCGCGCCCCGGACTTTCCGGCGGTCCGGTCATCGGACTCGGCTCGGCCGCGGCCAGTAACGGCAGAAAACCCGCCCGATGACATCCGCCACCCCGTACGCACGGGAGTCGTCGGTCACGAACTCGTTGTCCCCGCGCAGCCACCAGCCGCCGTCCTGCTCCCAGACGGCCCGCTTGACCACCAGGAGGCCGGGCCGGCTGCGGAACCGGGCGACGACGACATGCCCGGGGCGTACGGACGCGCCCCGGCGTACCAGCAGGGCGTCGCCGGACCGTAGCGTCGGGCGCCATCGAGGGCCCCGAGACGAGCACCGGAAACAGCGGCAGTTGCCAATTCAAGGCATCAGTCCCTCTCGCGTCATCCGGGTGGGCCAAGGGGTAGTGTCGTTTGCGGATCATCGCAAACGTATGGAGGGGTCCTGATGCGACTTCCGCGCATTCTCACGCCGCGCACCGTGGTCAGCGCTCACTGCGACCTGCCGTGCGGGGTTTACGACCCGGCCCAGGCCCGCATCGAGGCCGAGTCCGTCAAGGCGATCGCCGAGAAGTACCAGGCGAACACGGACCCGGAGTTCCGCACCCGCGCCATCTTCATCAAGGAACAGCGGGCCGACCTGGTCAAGCACCACCTGTGGGTGCTGTGGACCGACTACTTCAAGGCGCCGCACTTCGAGAAGTACCCGAACCTGAACCAGTTGTTCAACGAGGCCACCAAGCTCGCCGGCGCGTCCGGCGCCAAGGGCTCGATGGACCCGGCAGTCGGCGACCAGCTGCTCGCCAAGATCGAGGAGATTTCCAAGATCTTCTGGGAGACCAAGCAGGCGTGAGCCCGGCGGTCGCGGTACGGCCGATGCGTCCGGCGGACGTGTCGGCCGTTGTCGCCATGGTGCACGAACTCGCCGACTTCGAACGCGCCGCCGACGAGTGCCACCTGACCTCCGGCCAATTGACGGCGGCACTCTTCGGGCCCCAGCCCGCCGTCTTCGGGCACGTGGCGGTCGATCCCGGTGATGACCCGGTCGGTGTCGCACTGTGGTTCCTCAACTTCTCCACCTGGGAAGGGACCCACGGCTTGTACCTGGAGGACCTGTACGTCCGACCGGCCGCCCGCGGCCTCGGCGCCGGGGCTGCGCTCCTGGCGGCGCTGGCCCAGGTCTGCGTCGACCGGGGATACCGGCGGATGGACTGGCAGGTTCTGGACTGGAATCCGGCGGCCGAGTTCTACCGGGCGCTCGGCGCGACCGTGAGCGCCGGGTGGCTGCCCTTCCGGGTGACCGGAGAGGCGTTGCACCGCCTGGCGGAACGGGCCTCCTCCACCTCCACTCCGAACCGCTAGAGTCTCGTCCATCAGGAGGATGAGAAGGCGGTGACTGTGCTGACGACGAGAAACCCGGAGCCGGCCATCGGCGATGACGTCGTGCTGCTCACGGTGCCCGCCGACGGGGGCTACCTGGGTGTGCTCCGAACCGCCACCGCGGGCCTGGCCGCGCGCCTGCACTTCGCGCTGGACGAGATCGAGGACCTCCGGATCGCGGTCGACGAGGCCTGCGCCATGCTGCTGGCCATCGCCACCCGGGGCGCCGAGCTGATCTGCCGATTCGCGGTCACCGACGACGCGCTCACGGTCGAGGTCACCGTGGCCACGGTGCGCGGCGCGCGGTTGCCGGCCGAGTCGTCCTTCGCCTGGAAGGTGCTGACCGCGTTGACCACGTCGGCGGGTGCGGAGACCACGGGGCAGGCGGCGACCATCCGGCTGCTCACCCGCCGGACCGAGATCTGATCCTCACCGCTGGGCGACCGCGGCCACGTAGTCGAGGTGGAAGCGGGCTTGGGTGGCCGCCGCCTCCGCGTCCCGATCGGTGAGGCTGACCAGGAGCTCCCGGTGGTCGGCGTCGATCCGGTGCCAGTACCCGTCGGGCAGGTTGCCGGTCACCTCCTCGCCGTAGAAGACGCGGTAGAGCGGCCCGGTGAAAAGTTCGAACAGCGCGTTGCCGGTGGCCCGGGCGACGGCCGCGTGGAAGACCGCGTGGGCCTGCATCATCACGTCGAAGCCGTCCAGGTCGGGGTCGAACAGGGCGGCCCGGATCTCGGTCAGCCGCTCGCCGGTGCGCCGGACCGCGGCCAGCGCCGCCGCCGGGATCTCCAGGGCGCGGCGCAGGTCGATCAGGTCGGCCAGACCGATCTCAGCCGCGTTGGTCAGCAGCGTGAGACCGGTGGACAGCGACTCGGACAGCAGCTGAGCGTCGGGGTGGGCGACGAAGCTGCCGCCGGTGACCCCCCGGGTGGTCACGATGAGGTGCTGACTGGCGAGCAGACGCAACGCTTCCCGCACGGTGCTGCGGCTGACGCCCGTCTTCTGGCAGAGTTCCGGCTCGGGCGGCAGCCGCTCGCCCGGCTGCAGCCGCCCGGAGGTGATGTCGTCCCGTAGGCCGTCGGCGAGCTGTTGGTAGGCGGGCGGACGCACCGTGGATCCGGTCACCCGCTCAGGGTAGAGCCAAATCGGCGCGCCGCGGGCGAATAAGTTTCTTCCGGCTAATCCACTCCGAGGGCTCGGGTGCTGGCGGGAAGCACCACCAGAACGCCCACCACGACGCCGAGCACGATCAGCGTTCCGCCCAGCCAGGCCGGCCCGGTCTGCAGCAGGAAACCGCCGGTGGCGATCACCATCAGCTGGATCACGATGGCCGGTCCCCGCGAGCCCAGCCGCCGCCGGCTCAGCGCCCGGGCCACCAGCACGACGAAGACCACGCCCACGGCGGCGAGCACGGTGAGGGCGACGGCCACCCCGACGCTGTCCGCCATCGTCACATCGAGGTAGACCAGATACGCGGTGAGCGCGGCCAGCGCGACGGCCTGCACACACAGCAGCCGTACGGCCCAGATCAGGGTCATCGGGACCAGTGTCATGGGGACCACACTGTCGGGTTTATCGCTGGTCACAGTGGCACCATACCCACCACCTCCGACCCGTCTGCCGGGTACAGTGCCGCGCATGCGAGCGTTACTGGTGGTTAATCCCAAAGCCACCACGACGAGCGAACGTAGCCGCGACGTGCTCGTCCGCGCGCTGCGCAGCGAGGTCGAGCTGACCGTGGAGTACACCCGTCGGCGTGGGCACGCCACCGCGCTGACCCGGGCCGCGGCTGAGAGCGGCGTGGACGTTGTGGTCACGCTGGGTGGTGACGGCACCGTCAACGAGGCGGTCAACGGGCTGATGTCGGCGGAGGCCGTGCTCGCCGGCCGCACCAGCACTCCGGCGAACGCGCTACCCGCCCTGGCCGTGGTGCCCGGCGGTTCGACCAACGTCTTCGCCCGCGCGCTCGGGCTGCCCCGGGACTGGGTCGAGGGCACCGGCGTGATTCTGGCCGGCTTGCGGGACGGCCGGCACCGGGTGATCGGGCTGGGCCGGGCCGACGACCGCTTCTTCACCTTCACCGCCGGCCTCGGCCTGGACGCGGCCGTGGTCCGCCGGGTCGAGCAGTCCCGGCTGCGCGGCCGCACCTCCACCCCGGGGTTGTATCTGCGCACGATGGTGGGGCAGTTCTTCGCGGCCGAGAACCGCAGGACGCCGCCGCTGTCACTGGAGCGCCCGGGCGAGACGACCGAGAACGACCTGGGCACCGTCATCGTGCAGAACACGGCACCGTGGACGTACGTCGGCGACCGGCCCATCAACCCCAACCCGCAGGCGTCCTTCGACCGCGGCCTGGACGTGCTGGCCATCCGGGAATTGAAAGTCGCCAGTACGGCACGCACGGTGACACAGATGGCCGCACGCACGGGACATCCGCACGGGAACCACGTCCTCCTGCTCCACGACCAGGAGGAATTCACCATCGTGGCCAGCCGCCCGCAGGCCTTCCAGCTCGACGGCGACTACCTCGGCGAACGACAGAAGGTGCACTTCACGTCCGTGCCGGAGGCGCTGCGCGTGATCTGCTGACACCACCGTGTCACCGATCACGATCCGTTACAAAAAGACGGGCAAAAAGGTCGGCAGGTCGGCGGGCACCGTACTACATTGACAGGAGCACTCGGCGACCGGTCCTGTAAGTGCTTACAGAACCGGACAAAGTGTCGTGAGGTAGCTCACCCGCCCGGAGAAATTCCGAGCGCTACCCTTGACATCACGTGAGTTCGTGAAAGCATTCACAAGCGATAAGAAGTAACCGGTTGGCGCTTGCGCGCGTTCCTTATCCAGTAGCGCAGCAGCGACGACCCAGAAGCTTGCTAACGCAGTGGTGAGCAGACGGAAGCAGTCCGTCGGTATCCGACTGTGTAGGCATATAGAAAAACCGCACCGCATTCATTGCCACCCATCCGAAACAAGGAGTGTTGCCGCCATGGACTGGCGTCACGATGCGATCTGCCGCGACGAGGACCCGGAGCTGTTCTTCCCGATCGGGACGTCCGGCCCCGCGCTCCTGCAGGTCGAGCAGGCCAAAGCCGTGTGCCGGCGGTGCCCCGTGACCGAGGAGTGCCTCTCGTGGGCGCTCGAGTCCGGTCAGGACGCCGGCGTGTGGGGCGGTATGAGCGAAGACGAGCGACGCGCAGTCAAGCGTCGTGGCGGCCTCCGGGTCGGCGCTCCCACCGCTTGATCGATTCCCTCACAGCATTCACGCCCCGGGCCGTTCGGCACCGGGGCGTCGTGCCCTTCTGCGTCGATTGCCAACCGCTATGGCGACATCGCGCGAATGAGATCACCGCGCATCGCGAAATGATCTCGAAATTAGCTCACCTATGGTTTGTGATCGCACACTCAGTGCGATTCCGCTCCGAACGACCGGAGACTTCGACCCTGGGCGATGTGATGGTCCGACCGTGCGCTCCAGCCCGGGATCGGGCTCTGGAGTCGAGCCGCGACGCCGTTGGCGCCACCCACGGTGACGCCCGCCTTCCTGGAGCCGACCGCCTCTCGCCAAACCGCATCAGCCCGGTGTCAGCATGGGTGAGCAGGCCCACAGGGGCTCAGGGGGTCAGAAGGATTCGTCCGGTTGCCGAACGGTCTTCCAGTAGCCGGTGCGCCTCGGCGGCTTCGGTCAGCGGAAGGGTTGCTCGGACGCGGGTGCGGAGCCGGTCCTCGGACAGGTATCGGGCCACCTCGGTCATCTCGTCCCGGGCCCGGTCGGGCCACCCTTCGGCGGTGTAGTCGACCGCGACGTCGGCACCGAGGGCGCGGGTGTACTCGAGTTTCTCCGTGGTGCTGGCGGTGGCTATCACGGTCCCGGCGCCGAGCATCTTGGCCAGTTGGATGGTCAGGGCGCCGATGTTTCCGGCCCCCGAGTGGACCAGCACGCTTTCCCCTTCGGCGAGTCGACCGGTGCGCAGCAGGCGCAACGCCACCGGCGCGGCGACCGTCAGCAGGCTGGCCGGGCCGGGCTGGAGTCCCTGCGGTACCGGCGCCAGCCAGGCGGCGTCAGCCAGCGCGAAATCGGCGAAGGCGTCCGGATCGACGAGGGCGGTCACCCGGTCGCCGAGGCGTGCGGGGTCGACGCCGAACCTGCGCGCGACCGAGGATCTGCTCACTCGATTGCCCCCTGAGCAGATCTCCATGGAGCAGGTCGCCGCCGCGGCCGGAGTCGGCAAGGGCACGGTGTTCCACCGCTTCGGCAACCGGGCCGGCCTGATGCGAGCGCTCATGCAGGAACGCGCGATGACCCTGCAGCAAGCCGTCGTCGACGGTCCACCCCCACTCGGCCCCGGCGCGCCCCCGCGCGAGCGGCTCCACGCCTTCATCGACGGCGTCCTCGAGGTCGTCTCCCGCAACAAAGGGCTGCTGGCCGCCCTCGATCACGCAGAAGCCGTGATCCAAGCCCGCATCCCGGACGACGAACCACCCCCATTGCACGCCCTCTGGCACCAGCACATCGCTGACCTGCTCCACGAGGCGCGGCCCGACCTGGACGCCGACCTCATCGCACACCTGATCCTGGCCCCGCTGCACAGCGATCCCGTCCAGCGACTCCTGGCCACCGAGACAGGCGCGGACCGGCTTTCCTGCGCCCTCAAGACGATCACCACGGCCATACTCGGATAGCCGTGCGTCGGTCGAAGTCCCGCACGCGAGGCGGGCGGCGGCTCAAGCGGCGATGAGCGTGCGCGCCGTGACCGAGTCGACGCGGGCCTCGATCAGGCGGACGAGCTCCGGAGCGGCGCCCGAGGGGTCGGCCACGGTGACCGCGCCGGCGTCGCGGGCCGACGCGACCGCGACGTCGTACAGCCGGCCGGGTGCCAGGAAGTACGACGCCACGCCGATCCGGGACGCTCCGGCCGCCCGCAACTCCGCCACGGCCTCGCCCGGCGTCGGGCGCGCCGCGGAGGCGTACGCGGCCCGCGCGGGCACCCCGAGCCGGGCACCGAGCGCCGCCGCCGCGTCGGCCACGGTGGTCCGGGCGGCGGCGTCGCGGGTACCGGCCGAGGCCAGCACCACCGCGTCCAGGTCGAGCGCCGGCAGTCGCCGGATCAGGGCGTCCAGCAACAACGACGACACGGGACCGAGCACGTCGGCGAGATCCGCCCGTACGTCCGGGACCTTGGCGATCTCACCGGGGACGTCGACCCGGCCGTGGTAGGCCGAGGTCAGCAGCAGCGGGACCACCACCGCCCGCGACATCCCGGCCAGGACCTGAGCCGGCTGCGGGCAGACGATGATCCAGGTAGGAGGCGTGCACGTCCCACTCGGGCCGGGCCCGGGCGACCGCGGCGGTCAGCGCCTCGGTCGACGCCCCCGCGCGAGGATCCCGGCTGCCGTGGGCGACCAGGACGACGCTCACCCGCCCGGGCTCCTCGGTGCCGTGCCGGAAAGGTCCCGGCGTCACAGATGCAGGCCGCATTCGGTCTTCTCGAACATCGCCCAGCGGCCGGCGCGCGGGTCCTCGCCGGCCTTGGTCCGCCGGGTGCACGGCCAGCAGCCGATCGATCCGTACCCCTTCTTGAACAACTCGTTGACCGGCACGTCCCAGCGCGCGATGTACCGGTCGACGTCGGCCTGGTTCCAGGCCGCGATCGGGTTGACCTTCACCTTGCCGCGCTTGGCGTCGAACGTCGACCACCGGCGTGTTGGCCCGGGTCGGCGACTCGTCGCGGCGCAGTCCGGTGGCCCACGAGTCGTACTCGGTCAGCGCCCGTTCCAGCGGCTCGACCTTGCGCAGGAAGCAGCACTCGTCGGGGCTCCGGGCGAACAGCCGCGGCCCGAACTCGCCGTCCTGCTGACCCACGGTCATCCGCGGGCGGATCGACTTCACGTTCACGTTCATCGTGCGGGCGACCGTGTCGCGCACCTTCAGCGTCTCCGGGAAGTGCAGGCCGGTGTCCAGGAAGACCACGTCGACGCCGGGCGCGACGCGGGAGAAGATGTGCGCCACCACCGCGTCGGCCATCGAGCTGGTCACGCAGAAGCGCGCGCCGAACGTGTCGGTCGCCCACTTGGCGATCTCCTCGGCCGGGCGGCCTTCCAGCGCGTCCGCCGCGGCCAGCGCGAGGGCCTCCAGCTGGGCGGCCGTACGGCGGGTGGGATCGTTCCGGGTGATCGGGGCGCCCAGAGTCACAAGACCCAGGCCGGCGGCGGTCACGACCGTCATCGGTTCACCTTCTTGGCGAGTAGTCCGTTGAACTTGACCGTGAAGACTCGCGCGCAGGAATGGCACTCCCACGCACCGTGCGACGCCTCGTTGGGATACAGGTCCTCGTCACCGCAGTACGGGCAGTAGAGGGGCGTGCTCCGGGCGTCACTCATTTCAGGAGCTCCTCATCGGCCCGGACGACCCAGTCGGCGAACCTCTCGCCGTCCGTACGGCCGTCCAGGTAGTGCGGTCGCGAGGCGCTCCACGTACTCGGGCAGTTCCTCGGCGGTGGCCTTGAGGCCGCGCAGTTTGCGGCCGAACCCGGCGGTCTCACCCTTGGCCATGCCCAGCCCGCCGCCGAGGTGGACCTGGAAGCCCTCCACCTGCTCGCCATGAGCATTCATAACCAGCTGGCCTTTGAGCCCGATGTCCGCGACCTGTGTGCGCGCACAGGCGTTGGGGCAGCCGTTGAGGTGGATCGAGATGTCGGCGTCGAAGTCGGCCATCCGCTGCTCCAGCCGGGCCACCAGTTCCTCGCCGAGGGCCTTGGTCTCGACGATGGCCAGCTTGCAGTACTCGAGACCGGTGCAGGCCATCGTGCCGCGCCGCCAGGCCGACGGCCGGGCCTCCAGCCCGATCTCGCGCAGGCTCCGCACGCAGGCCTTCGACCTTGTCGTCGGCCACATCGAGGACCAGGAGCTTCTGGTACGGAGTCAGCCGTACGCGATCCGAACCGACCGCCTCGACCAGGTCGGCCAGCTTCCGCAGCTGTGTCCCGGAGGACCGCCCGACCACCGGCGCCGCGCCGACGAAGTTCTTGCCGTCGGCCTGCTTGTGCACCCCGATGTGATCGATCGGCTTGTCCGGCAGCTCGGCCGACGGCCCGTCCAGCAAGGTCCGCCCCAGGTACTCCTTCTCCAGGACCTCGCGGAACCGGGCCACACCCCAGTCGGCCAGCAGGAACTTGAGCCGGGCGCGGGTCCGCAGCCGCCGGTAGCCGTAGTCGCGGAAGATCCCGACCACGCCCTCCCAGACGTCCGGGATCTCGTCCAGCGGCACCCAGACGCCGAGGCGCTCCGCCAGCCGCGGGTTGGTGGACAGGCCGCCGCCGACCCACATGTCGAAGCCGGCCCCGTGCTCGGGGTGCTCGACGCCGAGGAAGCGAGATGTCGTTGACCTGGTACGGCGTGTCCACCAGCCAGGAGATCGACGATCTTGAACTTGCGCGGCAGGTTCGAGTACTGCGGGTCGCCGATGAACCGCTGGAGAATCTCGTCGATGGCCGGCGTGGGGTCGATGACCTCGCCCTCGGCGAGATGCCGGCGACCGGGCTGCCCAGCACCACCCGCGGGCAGTCGCCGCAGGCCTCGGTGGTCTGCAGGCCGACCGCCTCCAGCCGGCGCCAGATCTCCGGCATGTCCTCGATCCGGATCCAGTGCAGCTGGATGTTCTGCCGGTCGGTGATGTCGGCGCTGTCCCGGCCGAACTCCCGGGAGATCTCGGCGATGGTTCGCAGCTGAGCCAGGTTGAGCGCGCCGCCGTCGATCCGGACGCGGAGCATGAAGTACTCGTCCTCGAGCTCGTGCGGCTCGAGGACGGCCGTGCGACCGCCGTCGATCCCGGCCTTGCGCTGGGTGTACAGCCCCCACCAGCGGAACCGGCCCCGCAGGTCCTGCGGGTCGATCGAGGCGAAGCCGGTACGGGCATAGATGTTCTCGATGCGGGCCCGGACGTTGAGCGGGTTGTCGTCTTTCTTGATCCGCTCGTTCGGGTTCAGCGGCTCACGGTGTCCGAGCGCCCACTGGCCCTCGCCGCGCGCCTTGCGCGGCCGGGCCTTGGCGGGGGTGCTGTCGAGCGCCATGATGGCGTTTCCTCCACGATTGGTGGGCACGCCGAACGAGGCGGAACCATCGTGGAAGGTCCGGCCGCGTCTTGCGCGCCCGGAGACAGAACTCGGGCGGCGTCAGTAAGCCGGACACATGGCGCTGCGGACGCGGCCGTAATCGACGTGGCGGCGAACCACGAAGCGGCGGTCAACAGCAGCGGACATGGTGTCACTGTTTCACGCTGGACCCATTCTCGACCAGTCCAGTCCAGAATCCGGGAGTGTGACGATGGTTACCGCTTGCCCAGAGGGACCACCAGCACCGCCTCGGTGCCGCCGCCGGCCCGGTTGCGCAGCTCGATGGTTCCGCGCAGCTCGCCGGTGGCCAGCGCCCGGACGATCTGCAGGCCCAGCCGCCCGCTGGCGGCCGCGTTGAAGCCCGCGGGCAGCCCCTGACCGTTGTCGGCCACGGTGACGTGCAGCTGCTTACGGAACCGGTGCGCCGACACGACCACCTCGGCGACCTCGCCCGCGGTGCGTACACCGCTCGTCACCCTCACTCGTCGCGGGAAGCCATGCTCGACCGCGTTGATCAGCAACTCGTTGAGCACCATCACCAGCGACGTGGCGATCTCCGCCGGCAGCACCCCGAACGTGCCCTCGCGCCGCATCTTGACGGTGATCTCGGTCGCCGCCACCTCGGTGGCCGCCGACGCCACCCGGTCCACGATGCCGTCGAACTCGACCGCCTCGTCGCTACGACATGGACAACGTCTCGTGCACCAGCGCGATCGACGCCACCCGGCGGACCGACTCCTCCAGCGCCATCCGGGCCTCCGGGATGTTCACCCGGCGGGCCTGCAGGCGCAGCAGGGCGGCCACCGTCTGCAGGTTGTTCTTCACCCGGTGGTGGATCTCCCGGATGGTGGCGTCCTTGGTCATCAGTGCCCGGTCCCGGCGGCGCACCTCGGTGACGTCCCGGACCAGCACCAGCGCGCCGATCGGCACCCCGGCCGGCAGCAGCGGCAGCGCCCGCGTCAGCACCGTCGCGCCGCGCGCCTCGACCTCCTGCCGGGCCGCGACTCGCCGCGCAGCGCGGACAGGATGCGGTCGGCGGCGTCGTTGCCCTCCAGCGGGTCGGCCGCCAGCCGGCTGGTCAGGCCGGGAGTTCCTCGCCGACCAGGTGGGCGTTGAAACCCAGCCGGCGGTACGCGGACTGGGCGTTCGGGCTGGCGTAGGTGACCTTGCCGCCGGCGTCGAGCCGGATCAGCCCGTCGCCGACCCGGGGCGCCGAGGTGGTCTCGCCCGGGTGCCGGGGCGGCGGGAACGTGCCGTCGGCGACCATCTGGGCCAGGTCGTCGGCGGTGGTCAGGTAGTTGAGCTCGAGCTGGCTGGGCGTACGGGCGGTGGACAGGTTGGTGTCCCGGCCGATCACCGCGATGACCTCGCTCGAGCCCTCGTCGGCGGTCGTTCTCGTCACGCAGCCGTACCGGGATGGCCTCGTGCCGGGCCGGGGTGTCGCCGTACCAGACCGGATCGCCCTCCCGCCAGATCCGCCCCTGGGTGAACGCGATGTCGAGGTGGGCCACCTCCGGGCCGCCGACGATCTTGCCGACCTGGTCGTCCTGGTACGCGGTGGGCGCGGTGGTCGGGCGTACCTGGGCGACGCAGAGGAACGCGCGCGGCCCGGCCGTCCGGCGTCCGGACCGGCACCCACATCAGCAGATCGGCGAACGACAGGTCGGACAGCAGCTGCCAGTCGCCGGCCAGCCGGTGCAGGTGGTCGATGTCGGCCGGGCCGAGGCCGGTGTGCTCCTCGGCCAGATCACGCAGCGTGGACACCGCCCAAGCCTGCCATGCCTCTGTTACAGCGTCGTGGTGACCTTCTTGAGGCCGCGCGGCGCGTCCGGGTCCTCGCCGCGGGCCAGCGCCAGGACGAGGGCCAGCCGCTGCAGCGGCAGGATGTCCAGCAGCGGCGACGTAGCGCTCGTCGACCCCCGGCACGGCCAGCCGCCCGGACGCGCCGGGGATGTCGGCGGCGCCGACCGTGACCACGTCGGCCCGGCGCTCGGCCGAGCCGGTCGACCACCTCGCGTCATCGCCTGCCCGCCCGGCCCCGAGCCGACCACGGCCAGCACCGGCACGTCCGGGTCGGTCATCGCCAGCGGACCGTGCAGCAGGTCGGCGCCGGAGAACGCCAGCGCCGGCAGGTACGACGTCTCCATCAGCTTGAGGGCGGTCTCCCGGGCGGTCGGGTACGCGTACCCCCGGCCGGTCGTCACCATCCGGGACGCGAACCGGTAGCGCTGGGCCAGTCGCCGCCGTCGTGTCGCCGGTGAGTACGTGCCTCGGCCAGCTGCGGCAGCCTCTCCAGCGCGGTCCGCTCCTCGGCAGGCAACTCGCCGTCCCCGCCCGTACGCCCTCGATGAGCAGCAGCAGCGCGAGCAGCTCGGCCGTGTACGTCTTGGTCGCCGCCACCGCCCGCTCGTGCCCGGCGGCCACGTCCACGGACAGCTCGGCCACGCCCGGCCAGCGGCGAATCCGGGTTGTTGGTGACCGCCAGGGTGAGGCCGCCGTTGTCCCGGGCCACCCGCAGCACCTCGGTCAGGTCGGGCGAGCCGCCGCTCTGGCTGACGCCGATGACCAGCGCGTCGGTGAAGTCGGGCCGGGCGCCGTACAGCGTGATCGCGCTCGGGGAGGCGCTGGCCACCGGGCAGGCCGAGCCGGATCTCGGTGAGGTACGCGCCGTACAGGGCGGCGTGGTCGGACGTGCCGCGCCCGACGAAGACGACGTGGCGCGGGCGCCGCGCGGCGACCTGGGACGCCACCGCGGCGATCGCCGTGGCGTGCTCGCCGTCCAGCAGACGGGCGTACCCGGCCGGCTGCTCGGCGATGTCGGCGGCCATCCCCTGGCCTCGCTGCGTCACGTGCCCCTCCCCAGCGGTCTGCGCGTAAGCGTGCGCAGTCTTGCACGGAAAAGCTCGGTCGAGCAACGTTTCGAGCAACTGCGCAGGAACGGGGACTGACATATCGACGGGCGTCGCCTAGGCTCGCGGTGGCGCAACATCCTCGGCGTCTCGCCGGATAGCAGGTCGGCACTGCCGACCGCGCCCTCGAGCAGGCCCGCTCGGCACTCGATCGGGTGAGCTGCACGATGCCGCCGATCACCTGGCCGGCGCGATCGCCGCACGCGCCCACCCTGCCCGAGACCCATGAGCTGCTCAGCCGCCTGGCCGCCCGGTCCGGCGGCGGCCTCGAGCTGTTCCCGCTGGAGCCCAGCACGCTCCGTCGGGGCCGGTGGTCGCCCGGGCCCACCTGCTGGCCGCGGCCGGCCGCCCCGAGGACGCGCTTGCCGCTGCTCGCCGCGGCGAGCGGGCACACGCCCGGCGGTCGACTGGGCCGGCGTGCCCTGGGTCGGCGACCCGCGCCTCGGCGTCCGCATGGAGCCCGGTCGTGCTGGCCCGCACCGTCATGCAGCTGTGCACCTCGGTCGGCGATCCCGCGCCGGTCGCCGGGCACGCCACCCTGCAGCCCTATCCTCGACCGTGGTCCGGCACGCCGTCGCCGCCCACCCCGAGTCACGCGCTGCTGCTCGGCGCCGGTTCGGCGCTGGCCCGCCGGATCGGCGAGACTCGACGCTGGCGGTCGACTGGGCGCGCGCGAGGCGCCCGGGCGCGGCCGTCGCAAGCTGGCCGAGATCTGGCTGGGGTACGCGTACCGCAGCGCCGGGCGGCTCCCGCAGGCGCTGGCCGCGCTGCGCCGGGCGGTCACCCACGACCCCGACGACCTGTCGGTGTACGCCGACATCGCCGCCATGCTGGCCGACGACGGCCGGCTCGACGACGCGCTGGCCTGGGTCGACCGGGCGCTGCGACCGCGACCCGGAGTTCGACTGCGCCGTGCACACCGGCCACCGGCTGCGCTACCGGGCCGACGGCGACCTGGCCCACCTGGTACGGCTGGCCGACTTTCAGCGCGACCACCCGGACGAGTCGCACGAGCACACCGACCTGGCCGAGTGCTGCGCCACCGGGCGCGTGGCTGAGCCGGGCGCCGGCCGCGGCCACGCCCGCGCTGCGATCCGCCGCCGGTCCCGGCCGCCGACCCGCCGGCCGGCGCTGTCGTCGGCACAGCGGCTGCTGGCCGCTGGCCCAGCCGGGGTGGGCGCATCCGCCGGCCGCGTACGACGCCGCGATCGGCCTGGTGCTGCTGGAGCCCGGCGAGCTGCTCGCGCTGCTCGCCTCGCCGCCGGCCGGACGCGGCCGACTGCGCCCGAGGTGTGGGCCTGCCTCGGCCTGCTGCACCACGGCCCGACGAGCCGTGGGCGTCGACTCGACGCGGCGCCGGCTCGCTGGTCGAGCTGGCCGCGGGCGGCGCTCGACCGGATCACCGAGGCGGCGCTGTTCGCGCTGGTCAGTGCGCCTGGATCGACCCGATCGGCGCGCGCCGACGTGGCCGCACTGGTGAGCGCCCGGCTGCTGGAACTGGCCGCCGGCGGCGAAGGCCCCGGCGCCGATCGCCCGGTCGGTGGCGCAGCTGGCGCTGGCCACGCCCGACCTGGACGCACGGCCGACCCGCGCGGCTGGCCGCCGCGGTCATCCCGCAGCTACGTGCAGCCGCCGCTGCGACGCCGGCGACGGAAATTGCGCCGCCGGGCCATCCGGTGACGAGAGCATCAGTCGATGACGGCGATCAGGTCGCCCTCCTGCACCACGTCGCCCTCGTTGACGGCCAGCCGGGCTCAGCGTGCCGTCCGGACTCGGCCAGCACCGGGATCTCCATCTTCATCGACTCGAGGATCACCAGCGTGTCGCCCTCGGCCACCTCGTCGCCGGCGGCGGCCACGACCTTCCACACGTTGGCCACCATCTCGGCGCGGATCTCGTCGGCCATCGGGCTCCTCCTCAAGTCGTGTCGGAACCGTATCCAATCACGAGCGGCCGGGATCGGGCCGACTACGATCGACCGGTTGTCGACGTGCAACGTTTTGGAGCTCGTGATGGCGAAGAAGTCCCGTAAGAAGAAGGCCCGCAAGAAGAGCGCCGCCAACCACGGCAAGCGCCCGAACAGCTAATTTGGTCGTCGCGCTGAGCTGAATGGTCGTCGCTCCGCTCCTCCGGGCAAATCGCCCCCGAGGAGCTGAGGAGGAGCCGTATCGATTTCCGCCTGCGCAAAACCGGCTCCGGCGAAAATCGATGCGTCTCCTCCTCAGCGGGGCGATTCGCGGCTCTGGTTGCGCTTGAGCAGCACGGCGGCTGCGCTTGAGCAGCACGACGGCTGTGCTTGAGCAGCACGGCGGTTGCGCTTGACCGGCATGACGGCTGCGCTCGACCAGCACGACGGTTGTCCTTCAGCAGCACGACGGCTGCGCTTGAGCAGCACGACGGCTGTGCTTGAGCAGCACGGCGGCTGTGCTTGACCGGCACGGCGGCTGTGCTTGAGCAGCACGACGAAGCCCGGTAGCCGATGGCTACCGGGCTTTCGTTCGTGGGTTGGTCAGGGGAGGTATTCGCGGGTCTCGACCTCGACGACCAGCTGGTCCAGCTTGAGGCGGAGGCGCTCCCGCAGCTCGCGCGGTGCCCGTTCGTCGCCGCAGCAGCGGGCCACCAGCGCCTTGACCTCGTGCTCGATGCCGTACTCGTGCAGGCAGTCGGTGCAGTCGTCCAGGTGCTTGCGGATCAGGTGCCGCCGGGTCTCGCTGCACTCCAGGTCGAGGTACAGGTAGACCTCGCTGAGAACCACGCCGCAGTCGGCCTTCTTCGTGTCGTCGTCGCTCACCGTGCTCACGCCTCCTGCGGTTCCGCCGCGGTGCGGGTGATGCCGCGGTCCGACGGCGTACTGCTCGAGCAGCTTGCGCAGGTTGCGCCGCCCGCGGTGCAGGCGCGACATGACGGTGCCGATCGGCGTACCCATGATGTCGGCGATCTCCTTGTACGAGAAACCCTCGACATCGGCGAGGTAGACGGCCAGCCGGAAATCCTCCGGCAAGTGACTGCAGCGCTTCCTTGATGTCGCTGTCCGGCAGCCGGTCCAGCGCCTCGGTCTCGGCCGACCGCAGGCCGACCGACGTGTGCGACTCGGAGGAGGCCAGCTGCCAGTCGGTGATCTCCTCGGTCGGCGCCTGCACGGGCTGACGCTGCTTACGCCGGTAGGAGTTGATGTACGTGTTCGTCAGGATCCGGTACAGCCACGCCTTGAGGTTCGTACCCTCCTCGAACTGGTGGAACGCGGAGTACGCCTTGAGAAACGTCTCCTGCACCAGGTCCTCGGCGTCGGCCGGATTACGCGTCATGCGCAGACCGGCGGCGTACAACTGGTCCACGAACGGCAACGCGTCGCGCTCGAAGCGCGCCCGGCGCTCGTCGGTCCGTTCTGTCTGGGCCACTCTTGACCTCTCCCCTCGACTGCCCCGCCGAGGATACGGGTAGTGCCCCATGGATCAGTCTCGAAAACCGCCGGTGTGCTCACGCTCACCGATGGCGTGACGGACGAAGGCTCGACCGCGGGCCACTCGGGCGACCCCAGAAGGTCCCGCACCAAGCGCACCTCCCGACCGTCGCGTTCGACGCTCTCGGTTCCGGCTCGCACCAACATCCCCTTCCGAAGTACGACGTTCTCAGGCGGTGTAACCGACGCGCAACTTGCAGTTATTTCTGAGTTCCCGGGTTGTCGTTCGCCCAGCCGTGCCGGCGAAGCCAGTCGAGCACGACGGCGGCGGTACCGGGCAGGTCCTTGCGGAGGTCGTGCGTGGCGCCGGCGCGGACCGCCACCTCGACGTTCGCGGTCGGCGCCGGGCACCCCGAACGGGTCCCGATCGCCGTTGACGCACCAGCGTCGGCATGTCGGCGGGCAATTCGGCGGCCCGGCTCGTCTCCGGCTTGCCCGGCGGGTGCAGCGGGAACGCCAGGCACAGGACGCCGGCGGCCCCCAGCCGGGCGGCCGTGCGGCAGGCGACCCGCGCGCCGCTGGATCGGCCGCCGACCAGATCAGCGGAAGACCGGCCGGGACGATCGGCCCAGCACCGCCGTCCACGCCTCGTCGAGCTGCGCGGCCGGGGCCGGGGCGCGGCGACCGGCCACCCGGTAGGGCTGGGTGATCAGGGCCACCCGGACGCCCGCACCGAGCGCGGCCGCGGCCACGCGCGAGCAGGTCGGGCGCGTCCACGCCGCCGCCGGCGCCGTGGCCGAGGACGAGCAAGCTGGCCGGCGGGCCGGCGGGATCCGTGATGCGGACCCGCGCCGGCCCGCGCGTGGTGTCGTCGATCTCGAGGCTGCGCACAGCCCTATGTGATCAGCCGACTCATGGGCACCAGGGTCAGCAGCCGGCGATCCTCGGCGTCCGGCTCGTCGTCGACCGCTTCGCCGTCCGGCTGGACGCGTTCGCGCCAGGCCACCAGCATCGCCCGGCGCTCGCGCGGCGTGGTGCCACCCCAGACGCCGTGGCAGTCGCCCACCTGCAGCGCCCAGGCCAGGCACGGCCCTTGGACGGCACAGGTTCCGCAGAGCGAGACCGCGCTCTCGGACGGCTCGTTCGGAGCCGGGAAAAACGTTTCCGGATCGACGCTCCGGCAGGCGCCGCGGGTCCGCCAGGCTTCGTCGTTCCGGCGTTCCTCGATCGCTCCGAGCAGTCTCGGGTCGCGTCGCGCAATGGCGACCTCGTGCGGACGCGGCATTCGAGCACGTGTCATCAGCCCACCTCCCCCGTGGGACCGGTAAAGCGTGTGGTTGCTCCGTCCGCACCGTGCGAACCGGCACCACTCCGGCGCTGGTTTGTATCGCACCGAACGAAGATCAGAACAAGGGGCTTATCTATCTCGCAAGAAAGTTTGCTGAGTAATGCATGCCTGCGATATCCGAGGCAAACGGTGCAACCGCCAGTCAGAACAGGGTCGGCTCGACCGGTTCCGGGTCCGGGGGCGTGACGAGCTGGGGGCCGTTGTTGCGGACGTTGCCGACATCCGGGCCGGACCGGCCGGACCTCGATCGCGTCCACTCGCGCCGGCGACGGCGGCTGCAGCTGCGCCGACCGGGTCGCCGCCGCCGGCCAGCCACGCCGCCCAGCGGTCGGGCGGCAGGATCAGCGGCATCCGGTCGTGCACCCGGGCCAGCCCGCCGAGCGCCGCGGTGGTCACGATCGCTGCAGGTCAGCACCGATCTCCGGACCCCAGCGGACCAGAGCCCGGCGAACGCCAGCGGCGAGCCGTCGCGCCGGGGTCATGTAGTACGCCTGGCGCGTGCTTGCCGTCGCGGACCCACTCGTACCACCCGTCGGCCGGGACCAGGCAGCGGCGGCGGGCGAACGACGGGCGCGAACGCGGGCGAGGTGGCGACCGTCTCCGCCCGGGCGTTGATCATGCGGGCGCCGGCTCGCAGGTCGGCCGCCCACGGCGGCACCAGGCCCCAGCGGGCGCGGTCGAGCGACGCGGGCCGGCGGCCGCTGCGAACTGCCGGACCACCGGCACCGGATCGGTGGGCGCCACGTTCCAGCTCGGCCCGAAGCCCTCGGCGACGTCTCACCGCGTCGAAGAGCAGCGCTCAGGTCGGCGTCGCTCCGGGTGGTGGCGTACCGGCCGCACATGCGAGCCAACGTACGCGCGGCGGCCGCGGCGCCGTGGTCCCGCCGATGCCGGCGAGCGCGTCCGTCGGCGCCCCGGCGAACTCGCCTGCGGCAAATGTCGGTGGTCCCCGGCAGAATGAGTCCCGTGACCGACCGCACCCGTGGACCGCCCCGACCGCCACCGGCCCCGTGACCGCCACCGTGCGGCTGCCCGGCTCCAAGTCGATGACCGCCCGCGCGCTCGTCCTCAGCGCCCTGGCCGACGGCCCGTCGACGATCGACCGGCCGCTGCGCGCCCGCGACACCACGCTGATGGCCGCCGGGCTGCGCGCGCTCGGCAGTCGCGTGGACACGCCGTCCGACGACGACCGCTGGCCGGTCGAACCCGGAGCGCTGCGCGGCCCGGCCCGCATCGACGTGGGCCTGGCCGGCACCGTGATGCGGTTCCTGCCGCCGGTGGCCGCGCTGGCCGAGGGCGACGTGTCACCTTCGACGGCGATCCGCGCGCGCGCGCACCGCCCGCTGCGCCCGATCGTCGACGCGCTGCGCGCGCTGGGGGCGGTGATCGAGGCCGGGCCGGCGGCGGCTGCCGCTCACCGTGCACGGCACGGCGGCCTGGTCGAGGGCGGCGAGGCGGTGATCGACGCGTCCGGGTCGAGCCAGTTCGTGTCCGGGCTGCTGCTGGCCGCGCCGCGGTTCACCAAAGGGCTGGTCGCTGCGCCACGTGGGTCCGCCGGTGCCGTCCGCGCCGCACCTGCGGATGACCACGCACATGCTGCGGGCGGCCGGGGCCCGGGTCGACGAGAGCGTGCCCGACGTGTGGACGGTCGAGCCCGGCCCGCTGCACGGGCGCGCCTGGGACATCGAGCCCGACCTGTCCGGCGCCGCGCCGTTCTTCGCCGCGGCCGCTGGTCACCGGCGGCGCGGTCACCGCTGGCCGGCCTGGCCGGCGGACAGCTGGCAGCCCGTCGACCGGCTGCGCCGAGCTGCTCACCGCGACTCGGGGCCGAGGTCACCCGGTGACGCGGACGGGCTCACCGTGCGCGGCACCGGCGGGTGCACGGCATCACCGCCGACCTGTCCGAGGTGAGCGAGCTGACGCCGGTCATCGCGGCGCTCGCGGCGCTGGCCGACGGGCCGTCCCAGCTGCAGCGGTGTCGAGCACATCCGCGGGCCACGAGACCGACCGGCTGGCGGCCCTGGTCCGCGGAGCTGACCGAAGGTCGGCGCCGGCGTGGCCGAGCACCCCGACGGGCTGGAGATCACGCCCGGCGCCGCTGCGCGGCGGCGCGTCTTCGGACCTACGAGGACCATCGGATGGCGCACGCCGCCGCGGTTCTCGGACTGGCGTGCTCGGGGATCGAGCTCACCGACGTAGCGTGTACCTCCAAGACGCTGCCCGAGTTCCCGGAGCTCTGGGCGCGATCTGGTGACCTCAGGGAGCTGATCCTGCCGCCACGAAACGCGAGTACGACGAGGACGACGTCCGGATCCGTCCGGGCCGGTCCTCCCGCCCGCGTACCCGGACCCGGCCGAAGCACGACGACGCCGTCGAGGCCATGGTGATCACCGTCGACCGCGGCCGCTACGGCTGCGTGCGGCTCGACGCCGCCGACGAGTCCGACCTGATCACCGCGATGCGCGCCCGCGAGCTGGGCCGCAAGTCGCGTGGTGGTGGGCGACCGGGTGGCGCTGGTCGGCGACGTCTCCGGCGAGCCCGGCGCGCTGGCCCGGATCGTCCGGATCGACGAGCGCACGTCGGTGCTGCGGCGCACCGCCGACGACGACGACACCACGCCCGAGGGCCGGCTCGAACGGGTCGTGGTGGCCAACGCCGACCAGCTGGTGATCGTCAGCGCGCTGGCCGACCCGCCGCCGCGGACCGGCTTCATCGACCGGTGCCTGGTGGCCGCGTACGACGCCGACATCGAGCCGCTGCTCTGCCTGACCAAGGCCGACCTGGCCGGTCCCGAGGCGGTGCTCGACTACTACGCCGAGCTCGACCTGCCGTACGTCCTGGTCCAGCCGGACAGCGACCTGGCCGACCTGCGCGACCGACTGGCCGGCCAGATCTCGCGTCCTGATCGGGCACTCCGGCGTGGGCAAGTCGACGCTGGTCAACCGCCTGGTTCCGGACGGCGCTGCGGGCGGTCGGCGTGGTCAGCGCGGTCGGCAAGGGCCGGCACACGTCGACCAGCGCGGTGGCGCTGCGGCTGCCGCTGGCTCGGGCGCACCCGGCAGGACCCGGGCTGGATCATCGACACGCCCGGCATCCGCAGCTTCGGGCTGGCCCACGTCAGCGCCGGACAGCCTGCTGCACGGCTTCCCCGACCTGGTCGAGGGCACCGTCGACTGCCCGCCCAACTGCGGCCACACCGCCGCCGACGCGGACTGCGCGCCTGGACGCCTGGGTCGCCGCGGGCAAGGCCGACGCGCGCCGGCTGGCGTCGTACCGCCGCCTGCTGGCCTCCCGGGCGGGCGAGGGCGACCCACGCGACCAGGCCGATCTCCGCCGAGCCGGACGATCTCTGAGGGCACTTGACGACGACCGGGGGCCACGCCGGACGCGCCGCGACACCGCCGGACGCGGTCATCGGCTAGCGTGCGTCCATGGCCGGTTACGCCGACGATCTCGCTCTCGCCCACATGCTCGCCGACACGGCCGACTCGATCTCGATGGCCCGGTTCCGCGCCATCGACCTGCGCGTCGAGTCCAAGCCGGACCTGACCCCGGTCTCCGACGCCGACACCGCGGTGGAGAAGGCGATCCGCGCGACCCTGGCCCGGGCTCGGCCCCGCGACGGCGTGCTCGGCGAGGAGTACGGCCAGTCCGCTCCGGGGAAGGGCACCCGCAGCTGGGTGATCGACCCGATCGACGGCACCAAGAACTTCGTCCGGGGCGTCCCGATCTGGGGCACGCTGATCGCGCTGATGGAGGGCGACAGCCCGGTGGCCGGGCTGGTGTCCGCCCCGGCGCTGGGCCGCCGCTGGTGGGGAGCCGACGGCATCGGCGCGTACGCGGGCAAGCACCAGCGCGCCGCCACCCGGATCTCCGTCTCCGAGGTGAGCCGCCTGTCCGACGCCAGCTTCTGCTACTCCAGCCTGTCCGGCTGGGCCGAGAGCGGCCGCCTCGAGCCGGTGGTCGAGATGTCGCTGCAGGCGTGGCGGAGCCGGGCGTACGGCGATTTCTACGGCTACATGCTGCTGGCCGAGGGCGCCGTGGACGTGATGGTGGAACCGGAGCTGTCGCTGTGGGACGTGGCCGCGCTGATCCCGATCGTGACCGGGGCGGGTGGCCGGTTCACCGATCTCGACGGCCGGCCGGGGCCGGGCGGGGGCAGCGCCATCGCCACCAACGGCCTGCTGCACGACGACATCCTCGACCGGCTGACACCGCAGAAGGGCCGGTAGAACGCAGCGACGGCTGCCGGTCGCTGCTGCGCCAGGCCATGCAGCGCGGCTCCACCCGCTACGCGGAGCCACAGCACCACCACGCCACGGCATCGGGTGAGGACCAGAGCCGCCGTTCGATGACGCGACAGGGGGCCTGGCCGCCGTGTGTGGAAGTACCCGGTCGGGGTAAGAGCACGACTAAATCATCTGAAAGTCGAAAAACGGAGCCTTCCCGCGCCGGGATGCGTGCGGTCACAGCCACAGGCACAATGGAGCGATCATGCCCAGCGAGGTGCGGCACCTGGTGGAGGACGACCTGGCGTTCCCGGTCGTCCAGTTCTCCGGAGTGCTCGACACCAGCACCGCCGGCACCTTGCGAGACGCGCTGGTCGCGGTGCTCGCAACGCAGCCGCAAGCGCTGGTGGTCGACGTCTCCGCGCTGACCGTGCCCGATCCGGCCGCGGCGAACGTGCTGGAGACGGTAGCCGCGGACATCTCGGACTGGCCGGCCACCCACCTCGCGCTGTGTGCCCCCGACGACGGCGTCTGGCCGGCGACCGGGCTGCCGACCTGGCCGACCGCCCCGGCGGCGATCGCCGCCCTCGGCCGGCCCACGCCCGAGTTGTACCGGCATCTCGATCTGGAACCGGAACTGGGCGCCGCCCGCACGGCCCGCCGGTTGATGACCGACGCCTGCGCCGACTGGGCGATGGACCATCTGGCCGGCTCGTCGTGCATCGTGCTCACCGAGATGGTGAACAACGTGGTCGCGCACGCCCACACCGCGATGACGGTGCTGCTGTCGCGGCGCGCCGACGTGCTGAGCCTAGCCGTGCGGGACGGGTCGCCGACGATCCCACGCTTCTCCGGACCGGTCGCGCCCACGGCGTACGGCGGCCGGGGTCTGCTTCTGATCGACTCCGTCGCGGATCGCTGGGGATGCCTGGCGGCGGACGGCGGCAAGGTGGTCTGGGCGCTGATGGACGGCGTCGCGGTCGAGCCGGAGACCGCCGCCACCGGTCGGGACCCTTCGCGGTCGCATACCGGCTGAGTTCGACGATGTCGGGCCGTTGCCGTGCGAGAGTCCCGCCGGCCGACGGGCTCGTCACCGGAACCGGCCGGTGCCCGACCACCGGCGGATGGGACAAGTGACCGGCCGGTCGGCTGACCGATTTCCTTCCGGACGACGACCCGCGATAAGACAACCGTCCGATCCCCGGTCCCCTTCCTCAATAGATTCTTAAGTCTGAAGGTCCAGCTTGCGAAATGATCTCTGATCCCCGAATGTTGGCCTGCCATTCTGATGCCTCACCCACCGCTGGGAGGTTCCTTTCCGATGCGTCACGCTCGCCACTCCTTTGCGACACCGGCGTTGAAGAGGCACCGAGCGTTGATCATGCTGACCGTGGCGGCCGTCGGCCTGGGCCTGGCGCTTTACCTGCCCACACGCTCGGACAGCGCGTCGGCGGCGGAGAACGGGTGGGCATGGCAGAGCGCTCACTACGGGCGTTGGCGACAGCACCACCACTGGCCGAAGCCGTGGCCGCCCGCCCCCTCGGACTCGGCGTCGCCGCCGGACTCGCCCGCCCCACCGTCGGACTCGCCGGACTCGCCCGCCCCACCGCCGGACTCGCCCGCCCCGTCGCCGTCTGATTCGGCGTCGCCATCCCCCAGCGAGACGACACCGGCGCCGGCGCCCAGCGAGACGTCCCCCGCGGTACCCCTTCCGCCGCCGTCCGCGTCGCCGTCGCGCACCCCGGCTCCGACGAAGCCGGCGGCCACCCCGTGGGCGCCGTTCACCAACTACGTCGCCGGCCAATCGGTGACGTTCAAGGGAATCACCTACCGTGTGCAGCAGACGCACACCTCGCTGCCCGGCTGGGAACCGCCTGCCATCCCCGAGCTCTTCAAGGCCGTCTGATTCCCGGAACCGATTTCCCTTGACTGATAGCAGTCGATCTCTAAAGACTGTTGTCGCATTCCCTCTTCCCCCGGAGGCTTCCCCATGCGCAAATCCCGTTTACTCATCGCCGCGGCGGCGGTGACGCTGGCGCTCGGCGCCGGACTGTTCACCGCGTCGCGGCACGACACCGCCGACGCGGCCGTGGTCTGGAACGAAGACTTCGACGGTGCGAACGGCACCGGCGTCGACACGTCCAAGTGGAACTTCGACACCGGCGGCGGCGGCTTCGGCAACCAGGAACTCGAGTACTACAACAGCGGCACCAGCAACGTCTACCAGGACGGCCAGGGTCACCTGGTGATCGAGGCGAAGCGCGAGAGCGGTGGTAAGACGTGCTGGTACGGCACCTGCCAGTGGACGTCCGGCCGCATTCAGACCGCGGGTAAGTTCACCCAGCAGTACGGCCACGTCGAGGCCCGCATCCAGGTCCCCAAGGGCGCCGGTCTGTGGCCCGCCTTCTGGATGCTCGGCGGTAGCAACTGGCCGACCGACGGCGAGATCGACATCATGGAGAACGTCGGCCCCCACCCCGACACGGTGTACGGCACGATCCACGGCCCCGGGTACTCGGGCGGCAACGCGGTCGGCGGCACGCGCACCATGGACCAGCCGCTGGGCGACGCGTTCCACAACTTCGCCGTTGACTGGTCGCCCGACCTGATCATCTGGACCATCGACGGATCGGAGTACTTCCGGGCCACGCCGGCCTGCCCGGCCGCGGCAACCCGGCTGGGTCTACAACCATCGCGTTCTTCGTCATCCTGAACCTGGCCGTGGGCGGCAACTTCCGCCGGCAGCCCGGACGGCACCACCCCGTCGTCGAACAAGATGCTGGTCGACTACGTGCACGTCAGCACGTCCGACACCACGCCCCCGCCGTCGTCCGGAGGCAGCGCGCTCAAGTCGAACTTCAGCGGCCGCTGCATCGACATCCCGGCGGCCGCCGCGGCCGACGGCGCCCGGCTGCAGATGTTCGGCTGCAACGGCACCGCGGCGCAGGCAGTGGACGACCAGCAGCGACGGCACCGTGAAGGCCATGGGCAAATGCATGGACCCGGCCGGCGGGGCGCTCACCAGCGGCACACCGATCCAGCTGGCCACCTGCAGCGGCAACCCGGACCAGCGGTTCACCCTGTCCGGCGCGGCGAACTGGTGAACGTCTCCGCCAACAAGTGCGTCGACGTCACCAGCCGCAACGGCGCCAACGGTGCTCCGCTCCAGCTCTGGGACTGCAACGGCGGGTCGAACCAGAAATGGACGCGCGCTTAGCGACGTCATCCACAGGGCGAAGACCGGCGGCGGCAGCCGCCGGTCTTTCTATACCTTGAGACCGTGACCAAGGATTATGTCGCCGCCATCGACCAGGGCACGACCTCGTCGCGTTGCATCGTGTTCGACGCGAGCGGCACGCCGTTGTCGCGCCGCTCAGCGCGAGCACCGGCAGATCACTCCCTCGGCCCGGCTGGGTCGAGCACGACGCCGAGGAGATCTGGGAGCACGTGCAGCACGTGGTCCGCGAGGCCCTGGAGCCCAGTCCGGTCGATCCGGCCGGCGACGTCGCGGCGCTCGGCATCACCAACCAGCGCGAGACGACGCTGCTGTGGGACAAGGCGACCGGCCGGCCGGTCGCACAACGCGATCGTCTGGCAGGACACCCGGCACCGACGCGCGTTGCGCCGGTTCGACGCGGCCTTCGGACCAGCTTCCGCGCCGCAGCCGGCCTGACCGCTCGCGACCGTACTTCGCCGGCCCAAGCTGCGCGTGGCTGCTCGACGAGCGTCGCCGGGCTGCCCGCGCGCGCGCCGAGGCGCGGCGAGCTGCTGCTTCGGGCACGATCGACAGCTGGCTCGATCTGGAAGCTCGACCGGCGAGCACGCGCACCGACGTCGACCAACGCCAGCCGCACGCTGCTGATGAATCTGCGCACGCTCGACTGGGACGACGGCCTGCTCGACGCGATCGGCGTCCCGCGGGTCGATGCTGCCGGAGATCTGCTCGTCGGCCGAGGTGTACGGCACGGTCGCCGGCGGCCGCTGGCCGGCATTCCGGTGGCCGTCGGCGCTCGGGGACCAGCAGGCGGCGCTGTTCGGGCAGGCCTGCTTCGCGCCGGGCGAGGCCAAGTGCACCTACGGCACCGGCAGCTTCCTGCTGCTGAACACCGGCGACCGAGCCGGTGGCCTCCGGCGCACGGGCTGCTCACCACGGTCGGCTACCGGATCGGCGACGAGCCGCCGACGTACGCGCTGGAGGGCGCGATCGCGGTCACCGGCGCGCTGGTGCAGTGGCTGCGCGACAACCTCGGCCTGATCCGATCGCGCCGCCGAGATCGAGGACCTGGCCGCGAACGGTCGACGACAACGGCGGCTGCTACCTCGTGCCGGCGTTCTCCGGCCTGTTCGCGCCGCACTGGCGGGCCGACGCGCGCGGCGTCATCGTCGGGCTGACCGGGTTCGTCAACCGAAGGCGCACATCGCCCGCGCGGCGCTCGAGGCCAGCGGCGTGGCAGACCCGCGAGGTGGTGGACGCGATGAACGCCGACTCCGGGGTACCGCTGCCCTCGCTGCGGGTCGACGGCGGGATGACCGCGCAACGATCTGCTGATGCAGTTCCTGGCCGACGTGCTCCGGCGTGCCGGTGGTCCGGCCGACGGTGGCCGAGACGACCTGCCTCGGCGCGGCCTACGCGGCCGGGCTGGCGGTCGGCTTCTGGCGCGACACCGACGAGCTGCGGGCGCACTGGAGGTCGGCGGCCGAGTGGACGCCGGCCCGCGACACCGCCGACGTGGAACGCGAGTTCGGCCAGTGGCGCAAGGCGGTCGACCGGACGCTCGGATGGGCTACTTCGTGATCGCGTACTTGTCGCCGTAGACCTTCCAGGCCAGCGGCTTGTTCAGGTCGAGGTTGCCGTTCTTCAGGAAGACCCGCTGCGCGTCGTCGACCCGGCTGGTGTCGCTGTGCGCCTCCTCGGTCTTCATCTCGGCCACCCGGGCGTTCGAGGAAGGCGCCCAGGTACGCGATCTCGTCGCCGCCGGCCGCCGGGGTGTGCGCCGACTGCAGGGCGTGCGCCCGGATGCCGCGCAGGCCGGACACGCCGTGCATGACCGCGGCGTCGTAGTAGGCGAACTGGCCGAGCGCCCGCAGACCGTCCGACTGGGCCAGGCGTACGGCCGGGTCGAAGTACATCGCGTCGCGGGCGTCCTCCTGAACCTTCTGGAAGATCGGGTCCGCCGCCGCGACCTTCCAGGCGGCCGGGAAGCCCGGGTCGAGGCCGGCGTGCGAGTCCGACCCGTCCACCGTCCGCAGCGCCGGTAGGTACGGGGCCAGCCCGTTGACGGGTTTGCGCTTGGTGTACTCCTGGACCACGGCCAGCATGTCCGAGGTGCCCGAGCAGAAACCGACGATGCCGCCGGTGTAACCGCGCCCGTCGCCGATGTCCTCGATGTAGCCGAACTGAGCCCGCCAGTCCAGCGTCGAGTTCTCCGCGCTGGAGACCAGTTCCTGCGCGTACTCCTTCTTGACCGGGTCGGTCAGCGCCGTGGTCAGCGTCGCGGCCGGGGCCGTCGGGCTGGTGGTCGGGGAAGGCTTGACCGGGCCGGGCCCGTACACCTCGACCTCCCACAGCGCGTAGCCACCCGACGTGCCGCGGGCGGTGGCCAGGACCCGCACGTACCGGCCATTGCCGGTCAGTTTCTTCAGGTCGTCGGTGCCACCGTTGCCGGACTTGGTGGCGTAGACGTCGGTGAAGTTCGTGCCGTCGTACGAGGTCTGGATGCGGTACCCCGTGGCGTACGCCTTCGCCCAGGTCAGCTTGACCTGGTCGACCGCTTGCACCGCGCCCAGGTCGATCCGCAGCCACTGGGTTCCGGCGCCGTCGACGCTGGCCCAGCCCGTGGTGCCGAGCCCGTCGACGGCCTTGGCCGCGGACATGTCCGGAGCTTTCACCGACGACGCCACCGCCGGGTGGCCCCGGGACAGCAGCACGTCGTTGGCGGCGTCGGCCGCGACCGAAACGACCAGCGGAACCGACACCACCAGGGTGACGCCGATCCCCCACACCACGGCCCGAACGCGTTTTCTGACTCACGTATTCACGTTAAGTGGCCGCCGGGCCCGCCCGGGCGGACATCGACCAAGTCAGCTCGGGGGCCGGCGCCGCCGCCGTCCACGGGCGATCAACACGATGGCCAGCACGACCACCGCGACCACGAACAGACAGCACAGCGCGCCGACGCCCGGAATGAACCCGAACCCGCCGACGCCGCGCCGCCGCCGGTACTTGGCCGCCTCGATCGCCACGCCGGCGACACCGTTGCCGGCGGCCCAGGCATGCACCGGGACGACGAGCGCCAGCGCAGCCCCGGACACGGCCGCGGCCATCCGCGACCACCACTTCAGCAGAGGAGACATGCTTCCATGGTGACCCACCTTGGCAACGGCACACGTCCTCGCCAGGGTAGAGCAGCGACGACGAGAGGCGGCGATGGACGCAGATCTCGTCGCACTTGGCCGAGGCGCACGGCGTGGCCACCTTCTACGAGGACTGGCACCGCCAGAGCAAGGATGTCGCGCCCGAGTCGGTGATCGGGGTCCTCGGTCTGCTCGGCGTGGACGCCACCACCCCGGCGTCGATCGCCGCGCGCTGGCCGACGTGCGAACGGCCCGCGAGCAGCAGCGCCTGCCCGGGACGGTGGTGGTCCGGGTCGGCACCAGCCGCCCGCTGGCCGCACCCGGAACGGTCGTTCTCGAGGACGGCACGGCACGCTCGCGTGACCGGCGAGGTGCCGGACGACCTGCCGCTCGGCTACCACCGGCTCAGCACCGGCGGTCAGGAGATGCCGCTGGTCGTGGTGCCCGAGCAGCTGCCCGAGCCGCCCGAGACGTGGGGCTGGATGCTGCAGCTGTACGCGCTGCACTCGGACGGCCTCGTGGGGCATGGGCGACCTCGGCGACCTGCGGACGTTCGTCCGCGAGTGCGCGCACGGCGCCGGGCTGATCCTGCTGAACCCGCTGCACGCGATCACCCCGACACTTGCCGGTGCCGCCGTCGCCGTACTCGCCGTCCAGCCGGCGCTTCGCCAATCCGCTCTACCTGCGGGTGGCCGACACCGACGCGTACCGCCGGGCCGATCCGGCCCTGCGCGAGCAGGTCGACGCGCTGCAAGCCCGGGCCGACCGCCGACGGGCTGATCGACTACAGCGCCGTCTGGCAGGCCAAACGGGCGGCGCTCGAGCTGCTGTAACCGCTGGCGGGCGAGGTCGACCTGGACGCCGACCCGGGACTGACCGACTTCGCCACGTTCTGCGCGCTGGCCGAGCATCCACGGTCCCAACTGGTCGTCCTGGCCCTCGGAGTTGCGCCGACCCGACTCGCCGGCGGTCCGCGCCGCCCGTACCGGCGACCGGGTCGCCTTCCACGTCTGGCTTCAGCAACTGCTCGAGGCACAGCTGAACGACGCCAACGCGGCCGCCCGCGAGCTCGGCATGCCGGTCGGCATCGTGCACGACCTCGCCGTCGGCATCGACCCGAGCGGCGCCGACGGCTGGCTGCTGCAGGACGTGCTGGCCGAAGGCGTGCACGCGGGCGCGCCGCCGGACGCGTTCAACCAGCTCGGCCAGGACTGGGGACTGGCCGCCTGGCGTCCCGATCAGTTGATCGAGACCGGATACGCGGCGTACCGCGACATGTTGCGGCGGATCTTCGGCCGAGCCGGTGGGCTGCGCGTCGACCACGTGGCCGGACTGTGGCGGCTGTGGTGGGTGCCGCCGGGCATGGGACCGGCCGAGGGCACGTACGTGCTTCTACGACCCCGAGGCGATGCTCGGCATCCTGGCGCTGGAAGCCGTCCGGGCCGGAGCGGTGGTCGTCGGCGAGGACCTGGGCACGGTGCAGCCGGCGGTGACCGAGACGCTCGAACGGATGAACATGCTGGGCTCGGCCGTGCTCTGGTTCACCCGCGACTGGGAGGCTCCGGACCAGCCCTTCGACGCGGCCGCTGACTACCCGCGCAACGCGCTGGCCAGCGTCTCCACCCACGACCTGCCGACCGCGGCCGGGTTCCTGGCCGGCGAGCAGGTCAAGGTGCGGGCGGAGCTGGGTCAGCTGGCCGGCCCGGTCGAGGAGGAGACCGCCCAATGGCGGGCGGACCGTGCGCAGCTGCTGCTCCGGCTCACGCAGGAGGGCCTTCTCGGACCGTCCGCCGGGCCGGAGGAGATCGTCACGGCGATGTACGAGTTCCTGGCCCGGACGCCGAGCCGGTTCATCACCGCGTCGCTCTACGACGTGCTGATGGAACTGGACCAGCCGAACCTGCCGGGCACCACGGACGAGTACCCGAACTGGCGCATTCCGCTCGGCACTAGCCTGGAGCAGATCGGCGACGATCCGCGCGTACGGAAGATCTCCGCGGTGCTGACCACGAAAGGCGTGACCCGATGAGTTTCCTGGACAAGGCGAAGGACCTGATCGACCAGCATGACGAGCAGGTCGACCAAGGGCTCGAGAAGCTCGGCGACGAGATCGACAAGCGCACCGACCACAAGTACTCGGCGCAGATCGACCGCGGGGTGGACGAGGCCCAGAAGCGTACGGGCGACGGCGACACCCAGCCCTAGCCGTCAGATCGCGAGCGGCGGAGGCGGCGCGTCGTCGTCGACGGCGAACAGCATCGGGTGCACGACCGGTGCCGGCGGCTCCCGATCCTCCGCGCAGCGCATCGGCGGTAGCAGTGACGACCGGTGACCCGGGTGTTCGGCGCAGTGTCGCAGCGCCCGGGTCATCGCATCCGGGTGGTGCCGTCCGCCGCCGTACTCCCCGCAGCGCGAGCAGTCCCACCGCCAGAATGCCGGCCCTTCGTCGGACTCGTGCCGCCGGATCTTCATCGGCGGCCCCGCGTGCCGCCGCACGGCCTCCTTGAGGATCGCCGCCATCTCACCCGCCGCCGGCAGTCCCACCGGTCGCCGCGCGTCATCCCCGACGACCTCGTCCAGCACCCCACTCGACCCCGCCACGGCCGTCACCCCCGCACCTCAAGCACCACAGACCCGCCCAGTGTGCGTCCCTTTGGGCCCCTTCTGGACACTTTCGCCATAATTCACTCCACCAGGTCCGGTGCCTGCCTGCCGGGGCATCCGCAGGGTTCGGGGTCTTGGGTCGCGCCTCTACGTGGCATGCCACTGAAGACCTGGCACAGCGGCATGGCTCGAGATGCGAATATGATCGATTAACATAAATTGACCTAACTGCCTGACGGCAACCTACACCGACAACTTGGGAACGCTGACGACCAATCGTCACGCTTGGTGCAGGGAGCAGCGCAGGCGAACCGGCACAAGGGCCACGGCCCTGGCGTTGTTCCGTAGCGTCCTGTTATGTCCGGATCGCCGCGCGGGTGGGGTCTGGATAGGAGCGAGTACGACTTTTGGTAATCGTCGGGTGCTGCCGCCGGAAGACCGCATTCAGGAGCCGTGCTCGTGTGCTGATCCTCGCTTATCAGCCCTACCGTTGGCCACGTCGCGAATCTGGCCTTGTGGGAGGTCGAACTCGCGGCCGACCTACAACTCTGGGCGATTTCGCGATTGATGGAGACACACAATCGCCCGACTTGCGAGAACGCCCGGTTCCGTCTCCAGAGCCCCGATTTACGCGGAACGCAGGCGAACCGGGCAGAAGGAATGACGCCGGGGCCCTGAGTAGTAGGGTCCTAGGGGCCCAGGCGGTGACAACTGATTACGAGGAGCACGTGTCGTGCGACTGACAGTAAGTTCCCATCTGACACTTGATGGTGTCGTGCAGAGCAATGGGAAACCCGAACCGGAGCTGAACGACGGCTTCGAGCAGGGCGGTTGGCAAGTGCCGTACCTCGACGACGATTTGGCTCGGCTCGTAGCAGACTGGATCGCCGCAGCTGACGCCTTCTTGCTGGGGCGCGGGACCTACGAGCTGTTCGAGGAGCATTGGTCGCGGATCACCGATCCTAATGATCCCCTGGCAACCAGGCTGAACGGACTGCCCAAGTACGTGGTGTCGACCACCTTGGACCGAGTGGAGTGGAACAACTCGACACTATTGGGTGGCGATGTATTCGAGGAGGTCGCAAAGCTGAAGCGCCAGCCTGGCAACGAGCTACAGATCCATGGCAGCGGAACACTCATTCAGACCCTCATGCAGCGCAACCTCATCGACGAATACCGCCTGTTCATCCACCCTGTCGTCTTGGGCAACGGCAAACGCCTCTTCACCGGGGGGACCACCCCGACCGCTCTCAAGCTCATCGACACCAAGACCACCAGCCGTGGCGTCGTCGTCCATATCTATCAGCCATCAGGCAAGCCAGAATACGGCGCCGCCCTCCTTAAACAAGATGGCGATGTCGTCAAAGGTGTGACCTCATCACGGACTCCAGAGTCGGTCTGAACCCACAGCCCCCGGCGTTGTTTTGGAGTGTCGGGTTTGATCATGTTTGTTAGATGCCGTAGACGGCGAAGACGTCGGTGCGGTCGTGGAGGTCGCGGCGGGCGTGGGCGATGTTCACGCGTCCGGCGAGGCGGAAAGTGTTGAGGGACAGGTTGCGGTAACTGGCCAAGGCTCGTGGGGCGGTACCTGTCCGCAATTGGGAATTGTCCTCGTGGAAGGTCACATCCCGCGTTCATGTAGACGGTTTTCCACGGCCCAGTGCCCTCTCACGTAGTGGTTGAGGTGGTCCGGGCCGGCCTGGTCGGCGTCGAGGCTGACGATGCCGTGGATGATTTCTTTGCTGGTGCGCGCGCCGTCGAGACCGCCGGTGTCACGGCGTAGCCGGAAGACTTGCCGGGTGCCGGGGAACAGCGTGTCGTCGCAGGTAGCGACGCGTGGGGTCCGGCGTTCGGTACGTCTGTGTCCCCGGTCATCGTCGACGTCGGTGTGGTCGGCGAACTCGGTGTCGGTACCGGCCAGCAATGGTTGGGCGGCCTGGAGTGCGAGGGGTTGGTTCCCTTTCAGAATCAGCGTGTAGTGGGCGTTCAGCGGCCCGCTGATCAGGCGGGCGGTCTTCTTGGTCGTGTGCAGCGCGTCGAGGGTGAGCATCATCCCGGCCACGGCCCGCGTGGCGGCGCGGCGTTGCTCACGCTCGACCGGCTCGTCGTCGCCGGCGGCGATGACCGGTGATGGGGCGTCACCACGCACCACATCGGCGGCGTATCCGCCGGTCGCCGCGTCGAGGGCGTCACCGTCCAGGCCGGCCAGGACCCGCCGGAACGTGCGTTCGCTGGGCACTGTGTACCGGCCCCGCAAAGGGTTGTACCTGACCCCGATCCGGTGCAGAACATCCTGCGGGGTCCGCGCCCCCCACTGCCGGATCGCGGTCACCGAGTCGTTACCTAGAAAGATCATCAGAGTCGTGGTCGTCCTACAAATCCGGCCCTGCCCGATCCCTAACCTGGACAAAAATCCTCAAGCTGGAACAACGCCGGGGCCGTGGCACAAGGGCCACTATTCCTTCCAGCGCCACAAACACGACACTATTTAGTCAGTCTCCGCAATCAGCCTGGGCCGCGGCGGATTTTCCTCGCTTTCCACGCCCGCCACTACCGGCAATTCAAATTCTGTCGATTCGCCCGAAAGAACTGATTCTAGCGCCTCGACAATCGCCTCTATGTTTGGTAGAGAACATCCAACTCGAATGAAGAATTCGGCACGAGAAGAGGTTCTCGCAGCCTCGGCCAGAACAGCGACCAAACGCCTAACCTCTCCTCGATCCAGAGTGAGTATTACCTGTTCAGTGCCACTCTCAGCGTGCATACTCCGCCTCGCGAAATTCTCTAGGGACTCCTTGAATCCGGTCATCGAATATTCTCCGCACTGAATCACGTCACTCCTCGCTCGGGATCGTACCAACCCACACACCTCCGTCTCTCAATTCCGCACCATCTGACCGTCCCGCAAACCGGTCAAGGTAGTCCGCGACTTCATCATCCGACATTCCGGCCGCCCATGAATGGCTCCACCCGGACCCTCTTTCTCGATTTCGTCGCGGGTGTGCGCGGCCGAATAAGCGGACTACCGACGCAACCTTGACCTCGGCACCTGACGTCGTACGCAGGCTGTCTTTGTATGCGGCTTCCGATTGGGCGTCCATCGAGCGGTCGTGGCGCCCCAGAACAAGTGATTCCCTTCGGCGGGTCAGGGTGCCACGTATCCCCCGCACGAGCCGCCGTTGTCTGGCCTGGCACCCGGGGCGATCGCCGTCCACGCGCAGGCCGGTCGGGTCGGACATCGTAGTGGGGTTATTGCTGGCGTAGGCGTAACCGTTCCACTGCTGCGGGTCGGCCACGTCCTGCACCGGGTCCACGGAGATGAAACGGCCCACCTCGGCGTCGTACTCGCGGGCGCCAACGTGGATAAGGCCCGCCGCCGAATCGACCGGGCGTTCAGAAAGCCGCGGTTGTCGGGGGAGGTCGTCGCCGGGCCGCGCGGGTCGCCGTACGGGGTGTACTGGCGCCAGGCCGGGTTTGCGTGGTGCTGTCGAGGTACAGCGACGGCGTCCCGTGCGGATCAAGCAGGGCATAGGTGTACGCCGAGCCGGCACCGGTGCGGATGACTGATCCGCCGCCCGGCATCGCGATGTACCGCGCCCCGCTCACCAGGTTCGTGGCCGCGTCCAGGGTCTGCTGCTGACCGTTCGGCAGATACAGCGTGGTGCGGCCCGGATCCCGTTCGATCAGCAGGTGGCCGTCCGGGTCGTAGACGTTTGTGCTGGCTCCCTGGGGACCGGTCACGCCGGCCAGGTGGCCGGTGTCGTCCCCGGCCAAGGTCTGGGCGCCGCCGGGCCATACTGGCGCGGTGGCACAGCGGAAGCGGGACGACCGGGTGGTCCGGGCGGTGGACTCCGGGCTGGCCGAGATCGTGCCTGACCCGGACCGGCGCAGCGGCTGGACGCTGAAGCTCGACGGCGCCCCGCAGTCGCACGTCGACCTGGCCGATCCCACCTACCTCGAGTTCGAGTACGTGCGGCGCATCGGCGCCGCCCTGGACCTGGTCGCACCGGCCGGACAGCCGCTGCGCGTGCTGCACCTCGGTGGCGGCGCCCTGACGTTGCCGCGCTACGTCGCCGCCACCCGGCCGGGGTCGCCGCAGCGGGTGGTGGAGATCGACGGCGCGCTGGTCGAGCTGGTCCGGGAGATGCTGCCCTGGGATGCCAAAGCCAAGATCCGGGTCCGTACGGGCGACGCCCGCGAGGCCGTGGAGAGCATGCGGGACGCCGGGTACGACGTGGTCGTGGTCGACGTCTTCGCCGGCGCCCGGACGCCGCCGCAGCTGGCCTCGGTGGAGTTCGCCCGCGAGGTGGCCCGGATCCTCGACCCGGCCGGGTTCATGATCGCCAATGTCGCGGACGGGCCACCCCTGCGGTACGCCCGGGCCGAGGTCGCCACGATCCGCACCGCTCTTCCCCAGGCGTGCCTGGTGGCCGACAGCACCGTCTTGCGGGGACGCCGGTTCGGCAACCTGGTGGTGCTCGCTGGGCGGACCCCGCCCCCGGCCGCGGCGCTCATCCGGCGAGCCGCCGGGGACTGGTTCCCGGGACGCGTAGAGATCGACCTCGATCGATTCAGCAACGGGGCCGCGCCGCTGACGGACGGCCTTGCGGTCGGCTCACCGACGCCGCCTGACGGACTGTTCAGCTCACGACCGTAGGCAGTAGTACGGACGGCACCGGCCGAAAGGTTCAACGGACATTGGCCTCCAGGCCCAAGGTTCCACGATCCGGCAAAAGTCAGCGGTCCGGACTTGTCGCCCTGCTCAGCGCACGGTTGTAATCGTTGCGCCGCGTACCAGGGGGGCGCGGATGTTGACGAAAGGCCTCGCTGATGCAGCACCAGCTGGTCCCGGTCACCGCGGCACTGTCGGCCGAAGTCTTCGGGCCGCTCGAGGGCGGGGAGCGGGTGATGTGGCGGGGTCGCGCCGGTGTCGCCGAGTACGCGTTCGACCGGGCCGCGTCCCTGCCGCGCTGGACCCTGCCCGAGACCACCGAGGTGCTCGTCACCGATCGGCGGGTGATCTACGCGTACGTCCCGGAGGGCGACGGCCAGGTGATCACCTCGGGCGAGCTGCGGTGGCTGTGGCCGCAGCATCTGCGTCTGCAGCCGGGCGCGCGGACCGCCGAGCGCGGGGCCGGCCGCGTCGCAGATCCAGCTTGTCTGCGGCGCGGCCGACGGCAGCTTCCCGGCGCTCGTGTTCGCCGGGCGGCGACCTGCGCACGGTGGCCGACGCCGACCGGATGGCGAACGTGCTCCGCCAGGCGATCGCCCGGTTCCGGCTGGACAACGCGACGCCGCTCGGCCTGTCCGCGGGCCACGCGCGGATGCTGTCCCGGATGCTGATCGGGCCGGAGTTCATCAACCACCAGGGCGGCGACGGGCAGACGGTGTCGCTGCTGGGCGCGATGCTGCTGCGGCGGCCGGCCTCCGCATCCGCCGCACCCGCGCCGCCGCCCGCCGAGACCCAGGCCGCCGAGACCCCGGCCGCCCAGACCCCTGCCGCCCAGACCCCGGCCGCCGAGACCCCGGCCGCCGAGACCCCGGCCGCCGGGACGCCGCGGGCCGAAGCGCCGGAGACTGAATGGCGGGCACCCGCGCAGCCGCCCACTGAAAGCCCCGCGAGAAGGCGCGCCGACGAGGCCGCAAGGCCGCCCGACGAGGGCGAAAGGCCGGCCGACAACGGCGACAGGGCCGCCGACACGGGCGAAAGACCGCCCGACAGGAAGAATCGTCCCGGCATCGACGCTGACGTCTCCCGCGCCTGGGCCGCCGCCCGCGCCGAGAAGGCCACTCAGCAGGAGCAGCCGGCTCTAGCCGAGCGCGCCGCCGACCTGGCCGCCCGCATCGCCGACCTGATCGCCTTCCAGGGGGAACCAGCCCAGAGGGAACCAGCCCAGAGGGAACCAGCCCTGGGCAACCCAACCCACGGGAAGCCGACCCACGGCGAGCCGACCCACGGCCACGGGGAGCCGACGAGCACGAAGGCCGACCCGGGGACGCGCGTGACGGAGGAGCGGGCCGCCTCCCGGTTCGAGGTGCCGACCACGAACCTGGCCGAGCGGGCCGAGGCCCTGCGCCGCTCCGCCGCCCGCCTAACCGCGAACTCAGCCGGCAGCCGGGTCGCCCGCCGCCACCCGGACGTCTCCACGCCCGAACCGGAGACAACTGAAAGCGCGACCTCCCGAAGGCGCTGATGACTAGCCTCGATGTCCTGGTCGTCCTCCCGGGCCGGCGGCCCCGCTGACGCTGCTCGGGCGTACGGCCTGGTCGTCCCGGGATGGCTGGACCGGATCACGCCCTGGATGGGCATCGAGGGCACGTCGTCGCCCGACGCCGCGCAGCAGCCGGAGCGGGAGCTGGTCTCAGCCCAGTGACGGGGCGAAGCAGCGGCCGTCGGCGACCCGCTGCTCGTGCAGCGTCGTGGGCCCGGCGCAGCAGGCCCATCAGCTCGTCCTCCTGCCGGATCCGGGCCCGGTACTTCTCCGGCAGGCTCTTGAGGTGCGCCTCCTCGTCCAGCAGCCGGTGGAAGATCTCGTCGCAGTACGCCGGATCGGTCTCGATGTCGAGGAACTCGGTGGCGTGCCGGCGGGCCGCCGCCACGTACGTCTGGGCCCGGCCCTTCGGACTCAGCAGCGAGACCACGACCGTGATCGCGAGCACCCCGATGATGATGCTCAAGGACAGGCCGGTGCCGATCTCGACCACGTCGATCGACTCGCCGCCGTTGACGAACGGCACGTTGTTCTGGTGCATGGCGTGCAGCACCAGCTTGACGCCGATCAGCGCCAGGATCGCCGCCAGCCCGTAGGACAGGTAGACCAGCCGGTCCAGCAGCCCGTCGATCAGGAAGTACAGCTGGCGCAGCCCGAGCAGCGAGAACGCGGTCGCGGTGAAGACCAGGTAGACGTTCTGGGTCAGGCCGAAGATCGCCGGGATCGAGTCCAGCGCGAACAGGATGTCGGTGCCGCCGATCGCCACCATGACCAGCAGCATCGGGGTCAGCACCCGCGGCCGCCTGACGACCGTGAACGAGCTTGTCCCCGTCGTACGCGTCGGAGGTCCGCAGCACCCGGCGGGCCAGCCGGATGATGATGTTGTCCGGCGGCTCTCCTCGTCCCGCTCGCCTGCGTGCCGCAGCAGGTTGCCGGCGGTGATCAGCAGGATCAGCCCGAACAGGTAGAACACCCAGGCGAACGAGTCGATCAGCGCGGCGCCCAGCAGGATGAACCCGGTCCGGGCCAGCAGCGACACCGCGATCCCGACGAGCAACACCTTCTGCTGATCGGCGCGCGGCACCTTGAAGCTGCCGAGCAGCAGCAGGAAGACGAACAGGTTGTCGACCGACAGCGCTTCCTCGGTGACGTACCCGGCGAAATACTGCGTGCCCATCTGGCCGCCGCCGAACACCGGCACCCCGAGCCCGAACAGGACCGCGATCGACATGTAGAGCGCCGTCCACCGGGCGGCCTCGCCGATCGTCGGCACGTGGGCCCGCCGGACGTGGAAGAAGAAGTCGAACAGCAGCAGGCCGACGATGCCGAGCACGGTCAGCGCCCAGACCAGACCCGACACCTGCGGCATGCTCACATCCTAGGGGCGGATCGGCTGACGGCCGCGCGTCGACCATGCGCGCGAGCTGGCCGGTCAGGAACAGCGCCCCGGTCAGATCGGCGCCGCGCAGGTCGGCCCCGCGCAGGTCGGCACCGGTGAAATCGGCCCGGCGCAGGTCGGCGCCGCGCAGGTCGGCGCCGATCAGCAGCGCGCCGCGCAGGCTCGCCCCGCGCAGGTCGGCGCCCGCGCATCCGCCGCCCGATCAGGTTGGCGCCGCGATGATCCGGCCGGTTGCCCCGGCCGCCCGGGCCAGTCTCGCTCGCCCGTCTGCAGCAATGGATTGACCTTCCGGCGGTACGCGTCGAGGTCGGTCCTGGCCAGCTCGTCCGGGTCGCCGGTGGCCAGGTGCTCGGTCGCCGCCAGCGCGGCGCGTCAGCTGAGGCCGCATCCGCCGGGCCTCCGGAAGTTTCAAGGCCTCGGTCAGCTACCACATCAGCTCGTGCAGTCGCGCGCATCAGCGGCAGCAGCGTCGAGCGTCCCGGGGATCGCGGCCAGGCCGTCGAAGGTCTCCTGGACCATCCGCTGGCCCGCGCCGAAGCAGTCGAACACGACGCAGCCGGGGAAGCCGCGCTCACGCAGCTCGGTGTGGATGCCGCAGCGGAAATCGGCCGCCGAGGTTGGGGCAGGGCTGCCCGGCCGGCTTGTCGATGGCGAAGTCGGAGGACTGGGCGAACGCCGGAGCGACGCAGCAGAGGCCGGCGCAGCGGGCGCAGTCCGCCTTGAGGTCCGTTGGCATGACTTCGTCACGCTACATCACGCCACGTGACCGTTCACCAAGCACACATACTCCACCAAACGGACGGCGAAGAGCGGCCAATCAGGGCTAACTACTCTATGTCATGACTTTTACGCTACTGAGAGCGAACTCGACTCCCGAGATCACCAATGGATCGGACCCCGATGCCTCGTTCCCACATCTCCGTCCGCGCCGGCCTGGCCGCCACCACCGTGGCGCTCGGCCTGGCATCCGCGGTCAGCCTGGCCGGCCCGGCCGACGCCGCCACAGCTCCGACGATCGTCACCCCGGCCTCCCGGACCGGCTTCGGTCAGGTCGCCATCACCGGCACCGCCACCCCCGGCGCCACCGTGCAGTTGTTCGAGACCGCCTACAGCGAGCGGGGCACCGGCCTGTACGCGGCGGACGACTGGGAGCACGGCGGCGGCCCGGTGACGGCCAAGGCCGACACCACCGGCCACTACAAGATCCTGCGGTACGTGGACACCGGCTTCCAGTTCGAGGTGAAGTCCGGCGGCCTCACGTCCGCGGTCAGGACCGTCTCGGTGAAGATCCTCCCGTCGTTCTGGCTCAGCACCGCCCCGGGCGGCGTCGTGCAGGCCCACACCGAGGTCAGCCCGATGGCGGAGAAGCTGACCGTCTCGGTCCAGCGCCTGTCCGGCAGCACCTGGAGCACCGTGTCCAAGGGCCTGACCAATATCAACGGTCAGTACACGGCCACCTTCAAGGGCCAGAAGAGCGGCACCTACAGCTACCGCGCGGCGGTGGCCGCCGACCCGAAGAACGCCGTGCTGGCCAACACTTCGGGCACGGCTCAGGTCACGCTGGACCCGTCCAGCAGCCTCCAGGGCGGCGCGGTGCAGATCAGCAAGATCCAGTACACCGCCTCGGCGCTGAACAGCGAATACATCGTCGTGACGAACACGAGCGGCGCGAAGGTCAGCCTGACCGGCTGGACCCTGCGGGACGCCTCCGGCCACCTGTTCACGTTCGACGGCAAGAGCCTGGCCGCCGGCGCCACCGTCGCCGTGCACACCGGCAAGGGCACCAACGGCAAGCCGCACGCCGCCGACATGTACTGGGGCAGCGCCTCGTACATCTGGAACAACGCCGGCGACACGGCCACGCTGCGCACCAGCTCCGGCACGACGATCGACACGTGCCGGTACACCGGTACGAGCAAGGGCTGGACGGCCTGCTGACCACCCTTGCCCCGCGACGGCCCCCGGAATCTCCGGGGGCCGTCCCCCTTGTGTCAGCTCCGCTCCGCGGCGTCGACCGTCTGGGACAGCAGGACGGCGATGGTCATCGGGCCGACGCCGCCCGGGACCGGCGTGATCAGCGCTGCACGCTCGGCGGCCGGGCCGTACTCGACGTCGCCCACGTTGCCCGGGTGGTAGCCCGCGTCGACCACCACCGCGCCCGGCTTGATCCAGGCGCCGCGGACCAGTTCCGGCACACCCGCCGCGGCCACCACCACGTCGGCCGAAGCCACGTGCGCGGCCAGGTCGGCCGTACGGGAATGGCAGTACGTCACGGTCGCGTCCCGGCCCAGCAGCAGCATCCCGACCGGCCGGCCCAGGATCGGGCTGCGGCCGACGACCACCGCGTGCCGGCCGCCCAGCCCCACGTCGTACGCGTCCAGCAACCGCAGGATTCCGCCCGGCGTGCACGACACCGGCCCCGGCCGTCCGAGCGCCATCGCCGCGAACGACGCCCCGGTCACGCCGTCGACGTCCTTCGCCGGCACGATCGCCTCGAACGCAGCCCGTTCGTCCACGGCCCGCGGGACCGGATGCTGCACCAGGATCCCGTCCACGGCCGGGTCGGCGGACAAGGCGCGGACGGCGTCCACCAGATCCGCGGTGTGCACAGTGGACGGCAACTCGACGTGGCGGGAGTCGAGGCCGTTCTGGGCGCAGCGGTTGACCTTCATCCGCACGTACGTCCGGGAAGCCGGATCGTCGCCCACCAGCACGGTCGCCAGGCAGGGCTTGCGCCTCCGGGACCGCAATACCCCGGCCGCCCGTTTCGCCGTGTCGGCCAGCAGATCCAGGGCGACCCGGCGCCCGTCCATGATCGTCGCGGTCATAGGCACTCCTCAGCTCGACAACACTGAGGGCGCACCCAGGCGGACGATGCTCCCGATCTTGTGCTCCCCGGTGGTCACCCACCTACGCCAGTCGCGGTCCTCAGCGTAGTAGGCGCCGCGTCTTCCCGGCGACGTCGGAGAAGACCACGACCTGCGGTGTCTAAGCCGGGCCCACATGGGTAGTCGTGCGTCCATGCGAACGGTGATCTTCTCCGGGTCCGGCGGCGGCCGGCGTGTGGAGGCAACGGGCCGGAACCGGCTGAGGTCGGCACCGTGAGGATCCCGGTCGAGCATCGGGTCGCGGGCTTCGACCGGCGGACGTTCCGGCCCGCCCTGATCGTGCTGGCCATCGCCCTGCTCCTGATCTACGGGCTGCAGGCCCTGGACGCCGCACTTGGTTGGCACGACGAGATCAAAGCGGGCGACGTGCTCGACCTCGGCGCCGGCGCGACGGCCGTGCCGCCGGTCGGCTGGGAACTGGAGAACGGCAGCCTGACCGGGGCCGGCGCAGTGGGCCCGACCAGCCTGGACGTGCGGCTGGCCAGCGGCGGCGCGGTCATCCAGATGCAGGGCACCACGTTCCCGGGCACTGCGGCCGCGTTCCTCGACCAGGTGCAGCGGTCGCAGGGCGGCCAGCCCGCGGCCACGAGCGCGTCCCGCGACTCGCTCATCACCACCGCCGGGCTGGTCGGCGTCGTGCAGAGCCGCACCGGGCCCAGCGGCGACGTGCTCCAGGCCGCGTTCAAGATGGCGACCGGCACGTCCGCGGTCATCGAAGCCGCGCCCGCGCTGCTGGTCGAGGTCCGGACCGTACCCGGCCAGTTCGACCAGGAGCAGGTCTCGACGTTCCTCCGCAGCATCACTCCCGAGGTGACCTCCCGATGACCACCACGCAGCTCGCCGCCATCGAGGAGTCCGGCTGGGGCCTGCCGTTCCGCTTCTGGCAGCCGCACAACCTGTCCTTCTGGGTGTACGGCCTGGGCATCGCGGCCGGTGGCGTGACGATGTGGCGCTACTTCGGCCCCGCGGCCGACTTCTACGGTCCCGCCCTGACCGCCGGCGTGATCCTGTTCGGCCTGTACCTGGTGCCGTGGCTGCTGTTCCTGCGCCGCCAGAACCGTTACACCGAACAGCCCGGCAGCCTTCTCCTGGCCGGTTTCCTGTGGGGCGGCGTCGCGGCCACATTCTGGATCGCGCTGCCCGCCAACACCGCGTTCTCCGAGATCTGGACGAAGATCGGCGGCACCTCGTTCGCAAGCGACTGGGCCGCCGGCCTCACCGCCCCGATCGACGAGGAGTGGGCCAAGGCCCTCGGTCTGGTGCTGCTCATCGGCCTGGCGCCGCGCCTGATCCGCAGCGCGTACGACGGCTTCATCATCGGCGCGTACATCGGCCTGGGTTTCCAGGTCTTCGAGGACGTGCTGTACGCGTTCAACAGCGCCACCCAGACGTTCGGCGTCAACCAGCTCGGCTCGGCCCTGCAGATCTTCGTCATCCGCGGCCTGGCCGGCATCGTCTCGCACGCCCTGTTCAGCGCCATCTTCGGCGCCGGTCTGATGTGGATTCTCGGCCGTACGCCCGGGGACCGCCGAGTCGTCCGCGGCGTCGCGGCCGTGCTGCTGGCGATGTTCTTCCACTTCGCCTGGGACGACATCGGCGCCCTGACCGGCGGCGGGCTGCCCAGCCTCCTGCTGCTGGCCGTCGTGGAGATCGCCGCCCTGCTGTTCGTCCGGCGCCTGGCCTCGGCCCAGGAACGCACCTGGATTCGCGCACTGCTGCAGCCCGAGGCCGACGCCGGCGTCATCTCCCCCGACCTGCTGGCCGCGGTCAGTGGCCTGCGCCGGCAGCGGCGCCGGTACCGCCGGCGCCTGCACAGCCGGCGCAAGGCCGGCCACCTGATCGAGGCCGCGAGCGACCTCGCCCAGGAGATCGCCCGGTCCCACGGCACGGACACGCCGGGCGTCGACCACGCCCGGGCGGAACTCCAGCGCCTGGGGGCCTGAGAACGGTGCCGGGCGATCCGGGTGTCACTCGCCTGGATCGCCGCATGAGTGATCCGGGAATCCGCGCATGCGGCGCGCCGCTCCGTCCGCATCCTCGCGAAGTGCGGCGTCCCGAGCTGACGCGACGCCGGCGGCGAGCTGATCCAAGGCGGCGTCCATCGCCACGGCGTCCTGCTCGGGAAGTCCGAACACGGAAGCCCGCAGCAGCAGGGTCCGCTGCCTCACCAGGTACACATCGCAGTCATGAAGCAACTGCATCAGCCGCTCATTCACCACGGCCCGCGGGTACCGCAACACACGCACATCCATGCAAACGTTGACGTTAAGTACCGTAGGCGTGTTCTCTCGGGGACGACTCAAGGGTATAAAGCGGTCCTCTCCGGCTATCTCGTTCCTTCGTCGCATGGGACTCTCGCGTGGGACAGGAGCGAACCTACGACCGCTGCGTCTTCGACTGCCGGGCAAGTCGGACGCCGCGTTGCAGTGGCGCATCGACGTCGCGGGTGCCAGTGGCCGCGGGCTATGCTGAGTGCCTGTGGTTGACGCCTACCGCGCGTCGGCGAGCCAGCGTCATGAAGCGGCGCGACCCGAATTCTTGCCAGCCGAGAGTTCTGCAGTCGTCCGCGCAGGGTCTGCCGTTCGCAGCGGTGCAGGCAGTGTGCCTGATACGAAGGGCGTGGACTCGTGTCCACCACCGAACCCATGGATCCGATCGAGGCGTTCGCTGAGCTCGGCCGGATCAGGCTCACCGACACCGACCTCGACGGAATTCTGGACAGGGTCGCCGAGCTGGCCAAGAGCACCATCCCAGGCGCCCGTGAAGTCTCCGTCACCCTGATCCGAGGCAGGAACGCGAAGACCGCTGCATTCACCGGCGACCTCGCGCTCAAGCTGGACGAGACGCAGTACGAAACGGGTCACGGTCCGTGCCTCGACGCGTCCACCATGTCGGCCACCGTTTCGGTGCCCGACATGGCGATTGAAACCCGCTGGCCGCAGTGGGTGTCCCGATCCCTCGACCTCGGAGTCAACAGCTCGCTGTCGATCGGGATGCCAGTTGAGGATGTAGTAGTCGGTGCGCTGAATATCTACGCCACCGAACGCGATGCCTTCGACGAGGACGCGGTCACTGTTGGGCAGACGTTCGCCGGCTATGCCGCAGTAGCGCTGGCCAACGCGCATGCCTTCAACGCGAACACCACGCTCGCCCAGCAGATGCAGGCAGCAATGGCCAGCCGCGCGGTCATTGAGCAGGCCAAGGGCATCATCATGGGCGACCGGCATTGCACCAGCGACGAGGCGTTCCGGATCCTCACCAAGATCTCTCAGGACAGCAACCGGAAGCTACGCGACGTCGCCGCGGCCCTGGTGGCCCGGGCGACAACACCCGATTCGTAACGGCGCCGCTTTGTCTGCTCTGCCGGAAGGGGTGCGCGCGGTAGTGAATCCGGCCCGGGGGGGTAGCGTTGCTGGCAGCCTTCAGCAGCGAGGGATTCGTGTCCTTCCCCGCTACCCTGGAGCTGAGACATGCCCCGCGAATCTTGGTTTGACATTCAGAACGTCGACCCGGCGTGCCTGGTGGTCAATGTGCGCGGCTTCGCCGACACCGGCGCGGTGTGCTTGGCCGTGGCCGGCGAGGTGGACGCTCTCACCGGCCCTCAACTGCAGGATGCAGTGGATGACGCCCTCCGCAGTTACCGGCCGGCCCACCTCGACGTGGACCTCGACGGGGTCACCTTCCTCGACTCGGCGGGGATCACCGCCCTACTGCACTGCCACGCCAACGCCGATCACGCGAACTGCCGACTTCAGCTCGCCAAGGCACAACCGGGCGTGTACCGGGTTTTGCAGATCACCGGGCTGCTGGAGCACTTCGGCCTGGCCGACCCGGAGCCGGCCCTGCAAGACCAAGCCTGAACGGCCCGACGCGCCGACAGAGACCGGACGACGAGAACGGCCCCCGGATGAATCCCGGGGGCGTTCTCGGTGGTAGCCGGGACAGGATTTGAACCTGCGACCTCTGGGGTCTGAGCCCAGCGAACAGGCTCGTCGACCATGTTCTCCCGTGATCTTCCAGTTCACGACCAACGAAGATTCGTGCTGTTTTGCGATCTTCATGACGATTTATGGAGTCCGCAAGCGAGCGTACTTTTGACTTTCGGCCTCTGGGTCTGCGGCCCAGCGAAGATGTCCGATACGACTCAGGCTGTGGAGCATCTATGCAGCTCAGCGGGTTTCTTCCGAATGCCGAACGGCATCGACGCCTGCGCCCGGCGGCCATAGTGATCTCACGTTAATCGATCACAACACTCTGACCACACTTTTGCCCCGGTCGCGCTTTCATGCCGGCCGGGATCAGTCCAGCGTCCAACTCCGCGTTGAGGGACTCCAGACGCCGGTGGCCGTTCTGCTGAGGATGGGGTCGAAGATCTGCCGCGCCAGGGCTACGGCTACGGCGAAGTTGGGGACCGGGCCGGGTGCCTCGGCTGCGACTTTCGGGTAGCGGGCGGCCCAGCCGGTTGCGTCTGGCACGACGAAGCTTTCCGGAAGCTCGATCTTGCGCATCGCGGCGTTACTGAAGACGGCCACGGTGAGCGCGGCGGCTTGGACCGTTTGTGTGCCGGCGATGATGGCGATGTCGACGAGGTCCTTGACTCGGCTGCTGCTTGTCGGCTGCCCGGTGCGGGTGTAGGAGCTGATCGTCGCGCAGAGTTTGTCGGCGAGGTGGTCGGCGATGGGGAAGACCCGATACCGGGGTCGGATGAGTCCTTCGATTTTCAGAGGCGTCAGGGGAGCGACGATGTCCGGGTCGCCGGTCATGACGGTGCCCACCACTACGTCGATGTGGAAGCTGGCGAATGAAGCTGGTCCAAGTCGTGCGTTGACGTGGATTCGGGCTCCTTTGGCCTCCTCCTGCAGAGGCGCGACGCGGGTGATGTCGAACGTGAAGTGATCGCCAAGGTCGATCTGGAGGGCCGTTCGCAGGGAGTTGGTGGCGTCCTGAGCATCGGCATCGCTGATGCTCAGGAAGACATCGAGGTCTTTGCTGTGCCGGGCGTTGGTCAGGCGGGCCAGCAGCGCCCCGGCGCCCTTGAGGACCCAGTGGTCGGCTTCGGGAGAACTGAACAGCCGGGCGAGTGCTCGGTCGTAGGCAAACTGGCGCTGAAGCTCGTCGAGCCGGTAGCGCCGGTCGGTGCGCGCGATCTGCCCGAAGCGCTCTTTAAGCGCCGTCCGGAATGCCGTCGGTGTCGTATACCGGAAGGGCGGCCCGGTCATCGCGTCGATTCTTCACCGGCTAGCAGTTGAGTAAAAGTCCCTGGATCGCTGTGACCGTAGGCGATTGCGTGCGGCGCAACGATGGCGTTAAGCGCGCTTCGATCCACCAGGCCGAGGTTGAGGGCGTCCCGCATGACTTGCGCGACGGCTGATTCGTCCTCGCCGTCGGCGAGCAGGTCCTCGATGATTGCCGACACGGTGCTCGTCGGCAGCCCGTCCCAGAGCTCCCAAGCACTGGGATCAACGTGCGAGCGAACCCGGATCTTGATGTCAGCGCGACGGGGCCGCAGCCGTCTGGCGGTGTAGAACTCGTGCTCATGCGGTATCAAGTCGCCGAGTCCTCGCAGGTGCGCCGCGCTGCGACGGCCGATGACAGCGTCCGGGACGCCGCTGGTGCGCTCGTGCCAGGCCCTGGCACCACCGAGTTGCAGCCAGGCCGCACGCAGCGGATCCCGCTCGGGATCTTCGGGAGCCCCCGACAGCCGGTACACCCGCGTTGCCTGATCTGCGATGACCAGCGTGCCATCGTCGATCAGCCGTTTGAAGTCCTGACGCGAGACACCGAGTTCGCGGGCTTGACCCGCGGTGATCATACCCCACTGCTCACTTGTGGTAGGGCTGATCGCGATCATCGCGGTGCGCCTCGACATGGAGCAATCGTAACACTATAGTCACCAACGCTCCGCACCAGCCGCACTTCGCTGGGCTTAACGCTCTCGACAGCGCGATGAAACATCAGCAGCAGATCGACGTCCCATGGTCAACGCTTCCTCTCCCCACCGCTCGGCAGCAGCAGCGGGCCGAACTCGCAGCCAAGATCCAGGAGATCTTCGACGCTTCGGGCGGCACCTACGGCTCCCACGGGTGACCCTCGACCTGCAGGCCGCGGGCTGGCGGATCGCAGAGAACACCGTGGCGAGGTTGATGGCTGAGCTCGGCCTGGCCGGCCGCGAGCCGAAACGCCGGCGCAGCCTCACCCGGCAGGGCAAACGCCCGGTGGCACCGGACCGGGTCAACCGCAAGTTCGGTGCGCCCGCGCCGGATGTGCTGTGGTGCGGCGACATGACTGAGATCGTTACCGAGCAGGGCAAACTGTATCTGGCCACGGTCATCGATCTGTTCAGCCGCAGGCTGCTCGGCTACGCCATGTCCGAGCAGCACGACGCCGCGGTGATCGTCGCGTCGTTGAACATGGCCGCCGCCACCGGCAGCGGCTCTGTGGACGGGGTGATCTTCCACAGCGACCGCGGCAGCGAGTACACGTCCGAGGCGTACGAGACCGCCTGCAAGCGGCTGGGTGCGCTGCAGTCGATGGGGAGGGTCGGTTCCGCGTTGGACAACGCCGCTGCCGAGTCGTCCAACTCCACCATCAAGGTCGAGTACATCCACCGGCACCGGTTTCTCACCCGCGCCGAGGGCCGCCTGAAGGTCTCGACCTGGATCGTCGATTTCTACAACGTCAGACGCCGTCACAGCACCTGCGACGGCATGTCACCCATCGACTACGAACACTTCATGGCCGAAGCCACCAGAGCCGAAGCCGCTTAACGGAGTCCTCCACGATTCCGGGGGATTGACACAAAGGCCCTTCACCCGGACGGGTAAAGGGCCTTTGACCTGCACTTCTTTGTAGCGGGGACAGGATTTGAACCTGCGACCTCTGGGTTATGAGCCCAGCGAGCTACCGAGCTGCTCCACCCCGCGTCGGCTTCATAAGACTAGCGCAACCCCTACGCCGCCTGCAAAACGGCCCCCACAAGCCCCCGGTGGCCCGCCCGCACAGGGCGGGCCACCTGCGGAAACTCAGCTGCTGGGCGTCGGCGCCGGGGTGGTCGGGCCGGCCTTCGGAGTTGGCCCGGTGGCACCCGACGCCGCCTGGAAGGCCCGCATGGCGGTATCCAGGTTCTTCAGGGCCTGGCCGTACGCCAGCGGGTCGCCCGACTTCTGGGCGACGGTGACCGCGGCGATCGCGGCGTCCAGGTTGTTCGCGGCCTGGGCCAACGCCGGGGTGAGCTGAGGCGGCGGCGTCGCCGGGCTCGACGGTGGCGTGCTGGGCGAGGTCGACGGGTTGGTGCCGCCGGTTGTCGGCGGCGGTGAGGTGCCGGACCCGCCGGGCTGGTTCTTGCCCAGGGTGACCAGCGCGTCGAGACCCGCTTTGAGGCTGTCGGCGAGCACGACGTACGTACCGCCGTCGCCGTACGACATCAGCACCTTCTGCAGCTGCGGCACGGCATTCTGCTGGTTGCGTCTTCACGTACACCGGCTCGACGTACAGCATCCCGTCGCGCACCGGCAGCGAGATCAGATTGCCGAACTGCACCTGGGATTGGTTGTTGTTGGACAACAGGTTCAGCTCGGTCCGCACCGACGCGTTGCCGACCATGCGTTGATGGACCTGGACCGGGCCCTGCACCGCGGTCTGATCGGGTAGCTCGAGCACTTCGAGCTTCGGCTGGTTGTTCACGTACGAGCCGGAGATCAGCGCAGCCAGGTTGTCCCGGTTGTTCGGGGTCACCGCCGAGGTCAGCTGGAACCTCGTGGTGTCCTGGCCCGGCAGCTGCACGTTCAGGTAGTACGGCGGCTGTTTGACCTGGGCGTCCGGCTGGTCCGGCGCGTTCGGGACCTGCCAGAAGTCCTGGCCGCTGAAGAAGTCGCCGGGCCTGGGTGACGTGGAACTTGGCCAGCAGGTTGCGCTGCACCTTGAACAGGTCCTCGCGGGTAGCGGAAGTGCGCCGCGAGGTCCGCCGGCGTGTCTGCGCCTTGGGGATGATCAGGTGGCCGCCGAACGCCTTGTTCCACGCCTTCAGGACCGGGTCCTGGTCGTCGAACTGATACAGCTTGACCGTCCCGTCGTACGCGTCGACGGTGGCCTTGACCGAGTTGCGCATGTAGTTGACGTTGTCCCCGGCCAGCGCGAACGTGCCCCTGGTTGGTCAGCTCGTCGCGCGTCTCGCTGCTGCAGGTTGATCTGCTGCGAGTACGGGTAGCGTCGACGAGGTCGTGTAGCCGTCCAGGATCCACACGATCCGCCCGCCGACCACGGCCGGGTACGGGTCGCCGTCGATGGTCAGGAACGGCGCGACCTTCTCCACCCGGTCGCGCGGGTCCCGGACGTACATCAGCCCGGCTGTTGGCGTTCACCGCGTCCGAGAGCAGGAAGTTGCTCTCGGTGTTCTTGATCGCGAACACCAACCGGCGGAAGAACGAGCCGATCGGCACGCCGCCCTTGCCGTTGTAGGTGAACTGCTCGCTGGCGTTGTCGCTGCCGGGCTCCGGCCGGTCGAACTCGACGTTCTTGTTCTTGTCCGTCTCGCCGACGACGGCGTACTCGGTGGACTGCTCGCCGTAGTAGATGCGCGGCTGGGCGACCTTGATCTCCTCGGTGGTCGAGGAGCAGCCGGGCGTCTGGTTGCGGGCCCAGGAAGCCGGAGACGAAGTACGGCAGGCCGCCGCAGACCACCTGGTTGGCCGGCGCGGCCACCAGCCCGTACCCGTGGGTGAAGACGGTGTGCCGGTTGATCCAGTTGCGCTGCTGCGTGGTCAGCGCGTTGTCGTTGATCTCGCGGACGCCGACCACGTAGTCCTGCGTCTGGTTCGCGATGGTGTAGCGGTCCACGTCCAGCTTCTGGCCGAAGTCGTAGAAGCCGCGGACCTGCTGCTGCAGCGTGTACGCCTCGGCGACCAGCTGCGGGTCGATCAGCCGGACGTTCTGCGCGTTGGGGTTCGTCGCCAGGTCGGGCGGCGGGACGCAGGTTGCTCGCCGGGTACGAGCTGACCTGCGTCCCGGACAGGCCGAACGCGTCCCGGGTGGCCGCGATCGAGCGGGCGATGTACGGCGCTTCCTTGTCCTGCAGGCTCGGCGCGACGGTGAAGTTCTGCACCGCCAGGGGGTAGATGCCGCCGATCGCGACGGCCGAGATCGCCCAGCAGGGCCAGCGAGACGCCCGGGCCAGACGCAGGTTGCGCATGACCGCGTTGGAGAACACCATGATGGCCACGGCGACCACGATCGAGATGTAGGCCAGGATCTCCTTGGCCGGCAGCAGCGCGTTGATGTCGGTGTACCCGGCGCCGTACAGCCCCGGTGAAACGTGCTGCTCGAGCAGCAGGGCCCGCCGGTCGAGGATGTAGGCCACCGCCTTCAGCAGCACGAACAGCGCCACCAGCGTGGTCAGGTGGGCCCGCGCGGCCGCGGTCATCCGGTCGCCGACGCCCTGCAGCCGTACGCCGCCGAAGAGGTAGTGCACGGCCAGCGAGCCGACCACGGACAGCACCACCGCGGTGAAGCCGACGCCCAGCAGGTAACGCCACAGCGGATAGTCGAAGACGTAGAACCCGACGTCCACCTTGAACTCGGGTCCTCGACCCCGAAGGACTGGGCGTTCTGGAACAGCATCCAGTCCTTCCACCGGCCCTGCCCGCTGAGCCCGGCGAAGAAGCCGATGATCACGCAGATGACGGTGATCCAGGTGCCGAGCCGCGGGGTGAGCACCGTCCGGTAGCGCTCGAGCGTGGCCTGCTCGGCCGAGTGCGGGCGCAGCAACGGCCGCAGCCGGTACGCCAGGTAGAGGTTGGTCCGCGATGATCAGGGCCATCGCCAGGCCGACGGCCAGGAACAGCAGCAACCGGGTGAGCAGCACGCCGCTGAAGACGTTGGTGAACTGCACCTCGCGGAACCAGAGCAAGTCGGTGTACGCGTCGACACCCCAGCCGAGCAGCGTGAACAACAGGAAGACCCCGACCAGGACGCCGACGGTGACGCGACCGCGCCGGCTCATCCTCGGAAGGGGGCTATTTCGCATGACCAACGTGGGCTCCCATGGCGGAATTCAGCATTACGCGGTGCAGGGCTTACGCGGTGCAGGGCTTACGCGGTGCAGGGCTTACGCGGTGCAGGGCTTGGGCGTGCCACCCGAGGTGAAGGTCTGCACGGCGGTCAGCGCGTCGTCCACGGTGGCGACCTCGGCCATCGGCAGGCCGGACACCGCGTTCTTCAGCGCCTCGGCGCAGTTGTCCTTGGGCACCAGGAAGATCTGGGCACCGGCTTCCTTGGCGCCGACCAGCTTCTGCGGGATGCCGCCGATCGGCCCGACGTTGCCGTCGTCGTCGATGGTTCCGGTGCCGGCGATGATCTTCGCCGCCGGTCAGATCGGCCGGCTCGCAATTTGTCGATGATGCCGAGCGTGAACATCAGGCCGGCGCTGGGACCACCGATCTTGTCCAGATCGATGCTGACGTCGAACGGGTGCGGCTGCTTCTTGTCGATCTCGACGCCGATCCGCGGCGGGTCGCCGCTCTTGTCGGCCTTGGTGATGATCGGCACGGTGCCGGGCTTGCCGGCCCGGGTGTAGCCGATGGTCAGGCGCGGTCCCCGCCGGCTTGGCCCGGATCAGATCGGTGAGCACCGTCGGGCTGGTCACCGCGGTGCCGTCGACCGACGTGATGACGTCGCCGACCTGAAGTTTGCCGGCCGACTGGCCGCCCGCCGTGACCGTCTTGACGACCGTCTGGACCGGGTAGCCGAGCTTGGTCAGCGCGACTGTCACGGCGCTGGCCTGCGACTCGGTGAATTCCTGGGTGTTCTGCTGCTCGACCTGCTTCTCGGTCTGATCGGGCGGGTAGATCAGCTCGCGCGGCACGACCGCCTGCTTCCGGCTGAACCAGCCCCGGATCGCCCACACCAGCTCGACATCCGGCTGAACCCCCACGGTGGTCAGCCGGAGCTGCCCGTTCGAGGTGGAGGTCGTCGCCTTCGTCACCTGGATCACTTCTTTGCCGTTGTCCGAACCGAGCGTGTTCACCGTCGGGCCGGGCTTCAGCACCACGTACGGCAGCGGCGCGGCCATCACACCGATGGCCAGCAGAGCGGTGATCAGGGCGCCGACGATTACCGTGACACCGCGTCGTCTCATGCGCGTGAGCTTAGCCACTCCCCCTGAGTTCTCTCTGAGCTGACACCACCAACCGTTACGCGACGGCCTTTCGCGCGTACCGTTGACCTCGTGCCTGATATCCCGTTCGGCTTCTCCCTGCCGGGCGCCCAGCCGCCCGACCCCTCCGACCCGCAGCAGATGCAGCAGTTCATGGCGCAGCTGCAGCAGATGTTCGCTGCGCCGGGCAGCGGCCCGGTGAACTGGGACCTGGCGCGCCAGGTGGCCGCCAGCCAACTCGCCACGTCCGGCGACCCGGCGGTGACCATCGTCGAGCGGAACCACGTCGAGGAGTCCCTGCGGCTCGCCGACCTCTGGCTCGACCCGGCGTCCGCGCTGCCCAGCGGCATCCGCAGTCGCCGCCGCGTGGAACCGCAACGAATGGATCTACAACACCCTCGACGTGTGGAAGAAGCTCTGCGACCCGATCGCCGGGCGCATGGTGGGCGCGATGAGCGACCTCGTTCCCGAGGAGGCCCGCGCCCAGCTCGGGCCGATGCAGTCGATGGTCGCCACGCTCGGCGGCGCGCTCTTCGGCGGCCAGCTCGGCCAGGCGCTCGGCCAGCTCGCGGCCGAGGTGCTCTCGGCCGGCGACATCGGCCTTCCGCTCGGACCGGCCGGCACCGCCGCGCTCATCCCGGCCAACATCAAGGCGTACGGCGAGGGCCTGGAGATCCCCGAGGACCAGGTGCGCCTGTACGTGGCCCTGCGCGAGGCGGCCCACCAGCGGCTGTTCCAGCACGTCCCGTGGCTGCGCGCGCACGTGCTGAGCGCGGTCGAGGCGTACGCGAACGGCATCACCGTCAACCGCGACGCCATCGAGGAGGCGATGAGCCGCGTCGACCCGCGCCGACCCGGAGTCGATGCAGGCGATGGCGCTCGAAGGCATCTTCACGCCGGAGGACACCCCGCAGCAGAAGGCCAGCCTGGCCCGCCTGGAGACGGCGCTCGCGCTGATCGAGGGCTGGGTCGGCCACGTGGTCGACAGCGCCGCCGGCGACCGGCTGCCGACCGTGGTCCAGCTCGGCGAGGCGTTCCGGCGCCGCCGCGCGGCCGGCGGCCCGGCCGAGCAGACGTTCGCCGCCCTGGTCGGCCTCGAGCTGCGCCCGCGCCGCCTGCGCGAGGCCGGCGCGTTGTGGACCGCGGTCACCGAGGCACCGCGGCATCCAGGGCCGCGACGCCCTCTGGGGCCACCCGGACCTGCTGCCCACCGACGAGGACTTCGCCAACCCGGCGGGCTTCGCCAGCACGCAGAGCGACTGGGACATCTCCGAGCTGGACAACCTCGGGCAGGGCGACGAACCAGAGTCATGATGGCGTAGCTCGTCGGGGGTACGGCGCCGATCAGTCAGCCGCCCAGGAGGGCGCGGGTGTTCTCCCAGCCCTCCAGGGCCGGGTCGAGCGACGCCAGCTCGGCCGGGCCGCGCAGGCGCCGCCACTCGGGGGTGGAGGCGACGTCGCCGGGATGGGGGGCGTCGCGGCGCAACAGCATCGCCGACGCGGTGTCCAGGTCGTGATCGGCCAACCAGGACGGCGCCGGCAGGCTGGTGGCCACGCCGAGCAGGCCGGACGGGCCGCCGGCGGCGACCGCGACGGCCTTGGACTCCAGCGGGCGCAGTAGTTTGCCCAGGATCATCCCGGGCAGGTCGGGAGCGTCGGCGGCGATCACCGCGGCCTGGTCGAAGCCGTCGGCCGCCGCCGCCTGAAGGACCGGCCGTACGGTCGGGGACGGCACCTCGTAGATCCGCATCCCGGGCCAGGCGATCTCCTCGGCCAGCGCCCGATCGGCGGGCGTGGCGGCGATCGCCGGCTCGGCCTGGGCCAGCCGGGCCAGCAGGTCGACCAGGTCCTCGGCCAGCGCGGCCCGCCAGGCGGCGCGGTCCACCCCCGGCGGACTCCAGACCACCGGCACCAGCAACGCCACCACGGTCCGCCGCACCACACCGCCAACGCTAGCGGTTCGACGCCTCAGTCGTCGGCCCGGACCAGGGACGCCTCAGCGGTCGGCCACTCAATCGTCAGCCAGGACGAGGCCGGTGGCGGCGGAGACGCCCTCGAGGTAGCCGCGGGCGCGCTCCGACTTGGGGTAGCGGGCGACCAGCTCCCAGAAGGCGGCGCTGTGGCTGGGGACGACCAGGTGGGCCAGCTCGTGCAGCAGCACGTAGTCGATCACCCAGTCGGGCATCTCCTGGATGCGGTGCGAGATGCGGATCGTGCCGTCGTCGGGCGTGCAGGAACCCCAGCGGCCGTTCTGGTTGGTCACCCAGCGCACGCTGGCCGGCATGCACGCCGCTCGGCGTACTCCGGCAGGTAGCGGACGGTCAGCCGGCGCGCCCGCGGCTCGAGCTCATCGTCCGTACGCCGGATGCGTTCCTCGCGGGCGGCCAGCCGGGCGAGCATCCGCTCGACCCACTCGGTCTCCTCGGCGCGGGAGAACCGGTCCGGGATGAGAACGACGACTCGTTCGCCGTCCCGGTACGCCGACACCGTCCGACGACGGCGCTGGCTACGCCGCACTTCCACGACAGGCTTGCGCGTCCGGGCCATTACCGGCTCCGCGCGGCCCAGATTCGGGTTCACGTTGAGACGGTAATTCGTGAGACCCATGTCACCGCAAGGGTACGGACCATCACGCGCGCCAGATATGGAAAGTATGACCGGTATCAACCGAATAAATTTTCCGGCCCGGAACAGGCGACCACGTTAGCTCATCAGGTGAGACGTGTCAAGAACAGCATCCCCGTCCGTTTGGTCGTGTCTCCAGCCTCTCCGCGGCGTGTCGGCGTCAATATGCACAAAACCGACCATTTCCCCCGGCACACTCACGGCATCGGCGACCCCGTCGATGCTGCGCTGACATGGAACAGCCCGGACCTGGGTAGTGACCGCCCCTAGCGGGAGGCCACATCCGTAGTGGTCGCGGAACAGCCCAGCGCCGGTAACAGGACGCGGCCTGACACCGCGGGGAGGGCACCGGGCCGTCCCGGCCGACAACTTGACGAGGAGGAGACGTGGCCGACAACACGTACAACGGCTACTGCGTGAAGTGCAAGGAGAAGCGTGACTTCCAAGGCACCGTGGAGGTCTCGAAGACCGGCATGAACATGGCCAAGGGCAAGTGCCCGGTCTGTGGCACGACGGTCAACCGGATCCTGGGCAAGGCCAAGGCCTGACCAGCACGACACCCGCGAAGGGCGGCCGGCTCCCCGGCCGCCCTTCGCCGTGGGAAAGCTCGGACGGGTGGGTGCGTGACACCGCGCCGTGGGAAAGCTCCGACGGGTGACAACGCGCAACCTGCGAGCTTCTCGACACGTTAGGTGATGAGGGCGAGGCTGTGGACAACCGGCCAAGTCCTGTGGACAACCCAGTCCGCCCGCGGGTTGCCCTGTGGATAACGTGGACTACCCGCGCTCGGGCAGTGACATGCTGTCACCCGTGTCCGTTCCGCGACCGACCCTGATTCCCGGGCTCCCCCGCGCCTGGCGGACCCCGAACACGCTTCAGCTCGGCCACGACCCGGCTCGCGCGGTCCTGATCGATCTGCCCGATCCCCGCGCCGCCGCGCTGCTCGATCTGCTCGACGGCACCCGTTCCGAACGGGCCGCGCTGACCGAGGCGGCCGCGGCCGGCGCCCGGCTCGGTGACGCGCGAGAACTTCTCGACACCCTGCACGCCGCCGGCCTGGTGATCCCCGCGGCCGCCCTCCTGCCACCCACCGCCGGTGAGCCGGTCCAGAGCCGCCTGATCAACGAGGCCGCCGCGCTCGCCCTGCGACGTACCGCCGACCCGCTCACGCCGGCTCAGATCCTGCGGCGGCGGGCCGCTGCCCGAGTGGTGATCACCGGGCGCGGGCGGCTGGGCGCCGGGATCGCGATCGCGCTGGCCGAGGCCGGGGTGGGGCACGTGCACCCCGATCTGGCCGGCGCGGTCACCCGGGCCGAGTTGGCCGGCGGACCGCTGCGGGCCGCCGACGCCGGTGGACCGCGAGCTGCGGCCGTGGCGGCCGCGCTGGCCAACGCCGTACCCGGGACCCGGACCCAGGCCGTCCGGAAACCGGAGCCCGACCTGACCGTCCAGCTCGACCACGACCAGCCGGTGGCCCTGCTGGCGGCGGCCTACGCCCGGCGTCGTCAGCCCCACCTGGCGGTGACCGTACGGGAGGCCGCCGTGCAGATCGGCCCGCTCGTGCCGAGCACCGGGGCGCCATGCCTGAATTGTGTCGACCTCTACCGGCGCGACCGCGACGCCGGCGCCGGAAGCGAAGGCCGGCCCGCCGGCGCCGAACTGTGTGCGGTCGCCACCGTACTGGCCGCCACCGCGTACGCCGCCGCCGAGGTACTGGCCTTCCTCGACGGTCAGACGCCGCAGACGCGCGGGGCATCGGTCGAGATCGCCACCCCCGCCCAGATCCGCCGGAGGACCTGGCCGCCCTATCCGGGGTGCGGGTGCGCACCACAGTAATCGGACTTTTGGCTTGCTACCCGGGCGATTGCCTCAGGCGGAGCGGTTGAACGTCCAAGTGTCGGTCACAATGATCTGGTGAGCGATATTCCTCGTCGAGCGGCGGCGCGGACCGCCAGACTGGCCGCCCTGCCCCTCGGCTTCGCCGGCCGGACGGCCCTCGGGCTGGGTAAGCGCGCGGTCGGCATCGCCTCCGAGGTGATCTCCAACGACATTCAGCAGCGCACCGCCGAGCAGCTGTTCAGCGTCCTGGGTCAGCTCAAGGGCGGGGCGATGAAGTTCGGGCAGGCGTTGAGCGTGTTCGAGGCGGCCATGCCGGAGGAGATGGCCGGCCCGTACCGGCAGGCCCTGACCAAGCTCCAGGAGGCCGCCCCGCCGATGCCGGTGGCCAGCGTGCACAAGGTGATGACCGAGCAGCTCGGGCCCGACTGGCGGGAGAAGTTCGTCGAGTTCGACGACGTCCCGGCCGCGGCGGCCAGCATCGGACAGGTGCACAAGGCCGTGTGGAAGGTGCCGCCGGCTCGCAAGAACGGTAAGCCGAAGTCAGTGCCGGTCGCAGTCAAGATTCAGTACCCCGGTGCCGGCGAGGCGTTGCTGGCCGACCTGAAGCAGCTGGGCCGGCTGGCGGCCATGTTCAAGATCATTCAGCCGGGCATGGACATCAAGCCACTGCTGGCCGAGCTGCGGGAACGGATCACCGAGGAACTCGACTACGCGATGGAGGCCGAGGCGCAGGCCGCCTTCGCCACGGCGTTCGCGGGCGACCCGGAGATCTTCGTGCCCCGGGTGGTGGCGTCAGCGCCCCGGGTACTCGTCACCGAGTGGGTCGAGGGGACGCCGTTGGCCAAGGTGATCGCCGACGGCACCCAGGCGGAACGGGACGAGGCCGGCCGGCTGATGGCCACGCTGCACTTCTCCGCCCCGGCCCGGGCGGGGCTGCTGCACGCCGATCCGCACCCCGGCAACTTCCGGATGCTGCCGGACGGGCGACTCGGCGTGATCGACTTCGGCGCGGTGGCCCGGTTGCCCGACGGGCATCCCGAGCCGATCGGCCGGCTGGTCCGGCTGGCCCTGGACGGCGATGCCGACGCCGTCGTGGACGGCCTCCGGGAGGAAGGGTTCATCAAGCCGGACGACGAGATCGACGCGGTGGCGGTGCTGAACTTCCTGCGCCCGATGATCGAGCCGATCGCGGTGGACGAGTTCAAGTTCACCCGGGCGTGGATCCGCGGCGAGGCGACCCGGCTGTCCAGCCCGCGGTCGCCGGCGTACCAGCTCAGCCGCAAGCTCAACCTGCCGCCGTCGTACCTGCTGATCCACCGGGTCACGCTCGGCTCGATCGGCGTGCTCTGCCAGCTCGAGGCCGAGGCGCCGTACCGCGCGATCCTGCAGAAGTGGCTTCCGGGCTTCGCGCCCGTCGCATAGCGCAGCCCGCCCCGGCCGGAAGCCAGGGCGGGCTGTCAGCGGTGAATGGATTTAGAAGTAGCGCCCACCGCCGAGTTCTCGCGAGGCCCGGTGCAGGGCCTGCTGAGCAACCAGACGAGCGGGACGGTACGCCTCAGGGGTGCGGTCAGCCTGAGGCCGCCGCGTTCGGGCACGGGACAACGCTTCTTGGAGAAATCTCACCTTGATGGCTCCGTTCGGGTTCATCGCTACGGTTTCCGTTTCCTGGTAGGTCGTGACAGTGGTCATCTCAGGCCGCCAGCCGGACTGAGTTGCGGGACTCCCCGAGACCGTTCGCGGCGAGCCGCTCTTCGACCTCGACGGCCAGCTCGACGTCGCGTGCGACGTCGGACTTGCGGGGGCGGCCACGGGGCCGCTTACGCGGAACGACCGCGCCACGCTCGAAGATCTCGCCTCCCCAGACCCCCCAGGGCTCGTTCCGCTCGACCGCGCCGGCCAGGCACTCGACGCGCAGTGGGCAGTCCCCACAGAGCGACTTCGCCAGTTCCAGCTGGGCCGGGGAGTCCGAGAACCAAAGGTCCGGGTCGAACTTCCGACAGGGCAGGTTTGCCTCGAGCTCGACGGAAACGTCGAGTGGGGCCAGCGCCAGACTCATAAAGCCCGGTCACCTCTCTCTTTCTCTCGATCTTCACGATCGCCGTGCGGTGTTGCTCTCCCGAATGTGATCGGGCAACAAATAAGGCCGCGGATCCCGGTAGTCGGGTTCCGCGGCCTCGAGGTGAGCCGGTCGTCTGAATTCTCAGACTGGCCTTCCTCGAGGCGGGGTTCCGCTGCCACCATCCGTCATCCGCTTGACGGAAAGGACATTGATCCCCTTGAACCCGTACGCGACGCCGCTGTCCACCGGAGCCACAGCCAGCTCGGCCTGGATCTGGACCTGGTGAACCTGCGGAGCCTGAGCCGGCGCTGCTGCCACGACCACCGGAGAGGTGGCGACGGGCAGCCAGGTAGCCGACGGAGCGCAGACAGCAGCAGGCAGCAGCGACGGTCGCTGAATCGTGTAAATCTCCATCGTGGCCACCTCCTCCATGTGTCTTGCACTCGATGTATCTGGCACTCGATGTGTTTGGCACTCGGTGCCGGGCCTTGTCGAGCATGGTCGCTCGCCAAGTTGTGTCCTGAGGCTAAGCCCGGGTTAGCAGGCGAGGCAAACGAATTAACGGACTAGTTTCCGAAGTTTTCCGGAGCAAGATCAACAGGGTCGCCACCGGCCACGAGAGCGAACACCGCGGCGCCGTACTGACCGAGCTTGCGGGGCCCGATGCCGGCGATCGCGAGGCAGTTGCGGCGGCGTGGTCGGCTTGCGCTCGGCCAGCGCCACCACGGTCGCGTCGGTGAATACCACGTACGCAGGGACTTTCTGCGCCGCCGCGACCCGCGCCCGCCAGGTCCGCAGACGCTCGAACAGGTCCTCGTCGAGATCGGACGGGCAGGTCGGGCAACGGCCCAGTTTCCGATCGGCGCCGGCCAGCAGAGTCGCCCCGCAGATCCGGCAGGACGCCACCTGGCTGCGCCGGCTGACGGGTTTCCGACTCTGGTCGGCGCGTTCCGTCCCGCCCCCACCGCTCCCGCCGCGCGACCGGTCGAGCTGCGGCAGGAACCGGCTCGGCCGCCGCGGGCGGCCGGTGCTGCGCGTCTGCCCGTACGACAACCACAGCCACTGCCGGGCCCGGGTCACCCCGACGTACAGCAGCCGGCGTTCCTCCTCCAACTGCTCCGGCGTCTTCGCGTACGACGTCGGCAAGCGTCCCGTCGGCCAGCCCGACCAGGAACACCGCGTCCCATTCCAGCCCCTTGGCCGAGTGCAGCGACGCCAGCGTCACCCCGGCGATGGTCGGCGCGTGCTGCACCTCGGCCCGCCGGGACAACTCGGCGCAGAAGCCGGCCAGCGTGAGATCGCGCTGCACCGCGCCGGCCTGGCCGATCGGCAGCAGGGCCGGATCGGCCGCGTACTCCTCGGCCAGCCTGACCAGCGCCGCCAGCGCCTCCCACTGCTCCCGCTGCGGCGCCCCCGGGCGGTGGCCGGTCGCGGGCCCAGCCGGTTGCCGACAACGCCTCGACCACGGCCGTGACCAGCGGCGTTTCGCCCGGGATGGAGCGCACCGCGGCGCGCATGCGCGATCATCGCCTGCCGCACCTCGGTCCGCTCGAAGAACCGCTCGGCCCCGCGCACCACGTACGGCACCGACGCCGCGGCCAGCGCCTCCTCGTACGTCTCGGACTGCGCGTTGGTCCGGAACAGCACCGCGATCTCGCTCGCCGGCGTGCCCGCGCCGACCAGCTCGCGCGCACCGCCGCGCGACCGCGGACGCCTCCGCCGACTCGTCCGGGAAGATCTTCAGCTCCGGCTCCGCCCCGGGCGGCCGCTGCCCGACCAGTTCCAGCCGCAGTTTCGCCTCGTTGCCCCGGGCCTGCCGGATCACCGCGTTGGCCAGCCCGACCACCTGCGGCGTGGAGCGGTAGTCGCGGACCAGCCGGACCACCACCGCACTCCGCCGCTGCCGCGGGAAGTCGATCAGGTACGACGAGGTCGCCCCGGTGAACGAGTAGATCGTCTGGCTGGCGTCGCCGACCACGGTCAGATCGTCGCGCCCGCCCAGCCACGCCTCGAGCAGCCGCTGCTGCAGCGGGTTGACGTCCTGATACTCGTCCACCACGAAATGCCGGTACTGCGCGCGGATCTGCTCGGCCACGTCCGGGTGCTCCTCGATGCCCCAGACGGCGGCCCGCAACATGTCCTCGAAGTCGATCACGCCCTGGCGCCGCTTGATCTCCTCGTACGCCGCGAAGACCTCGCCCACCTTGACCGCGTCGTACGGCGGGTCGCGCAGCGCCTTGGCCGCGGCCACCACGTACTCCCCCGGCTCGACCAGCGACGACTTGGCCCACTCGATCTCACTCGCCAGGTCGCGCGCGGCCGTCCGGTCGGCCCGTACGCCCGCCCGGGCCGCGGCCAGGCCGACCAGGCGGCCTTTGCTCTCCAGCAGTTCCGGCATCGCCCGGCCGTCCAGCAGTCGCGGGGCGAAGTAGCGCACCTGGCGCAACGCGGCCGCGTGGAACGTCCGAGCCTGGACCCCGGAAGCGCCGAGCGCGGACAGCCGGGCCCGCATCTCGGCCGCCGCCCGCGCGGTGAAGGTGACCGCCAGCACGTGCCGCGGGCTGATCTCACCGGCCAGCGACCGATAGGCGATCCGGTGGGTGATCGCCCGCGTCTTGCCCGTGCCCGCGCCGGCCAGGATGCAGACCGGCCCGGCGGGCGCGGTCACGGCCTTGCGCTGTTCGGGGTCGAGGCCCGCGAGGACCCGGTCGGACGTCACAATCGGGAATCATGGCACCCGGGTACGACGTTTCGGGGTACAGACGCCTTGGCGTGTGACCGTGAGAAGGGAATCCGTTCGATGCTGACCATGTACTCGACGTCCTGGTGTGGCTACTGCCACCGGCTGAAGTCCCAGCTCGACCGCGAGGGCATCGCGTACGACGTGGTGGACATCGAGAAGGACCCGACGGCCGCCGATTACGTGATGAGCGTCAACGGCGGCAACCAGACCGTTCCGACGGTCAAGTTCGAGGACGGCTCGGCGATGACCAACCCGTCGATCGTCCAGGTCAAGAACCACTTGGCCGCCCTCTCGGCCTAGCTCCTTCGCGGAGCCGGCTCCGGCTGGTGCGGAGGCTGACCGGCGAGCACCAGCTCAGCGACCTCGGCGTCGGTCAGCGCCAGCTCGTCGGTGAGGGCCGCGAACATCAGCACGTAGGTGGCCACGACCGTCTCGTCGGGCATGTCGGCTACCGGCACCGCCTCGCCCAGCGCCGCCCGTACGAGCATCTCGGTGTCCAGTGCCGGCAGCGGTAGATGGGCGCCCGCGGCGATGACCGACCGGGTGATCTCGGCGACGGCGCAGCCGGGCCGGAACCGCCGCCGCACCACGCCGATGAACGCCCTGGCGAACACCGCCACCGACGCCGGGTCGAGCGGCAGGTTGCTCTCCACCCGGCCGGCCCGCAGGTAGTCGGCCGGTGTCCGGAGAGCCGATGTCACCAGAGCCGGCGCCACGGAAGCCGGTGTCACCCGAGCCGGCGTCACGGAAGCCGGCGTCATGTGGCCTGGCCGGCCCGGGACTCGGCCAGCGTGACCAGCTCGCCGAGGACGCCCCCGTCCACGCCCGGCGGCCGGGCCAGGTCCCCGACGACCGCGCACACGATCTCGTGCCGCCGCACCGGCGGGATGTGCACGGCCAGCGCCGGCTCGCCCAGGACGGCCCGGATCAACGCCTCGATCTCGCGCGCCGACCGGCCGTCGGTCGGCCGCTTCAGCCAGGTCAGCAGGTCCCGGACGTACGCGGTGACCTCCCGCGTGTCGTGCCCGGCGAAGCAGCGGCGCAACGCCACCGCGAACAGCTCGCCCAGCAACTGGACCGTCCGGGGGGACGGATGCAGCGCCGCCAGCGCCACGGCCGGGCGTTCGTCTGCCAACGCCCGGAGGACAAGCTCACCTATTTGCCCGTTCTGCCCCACAACCGGACTGTACCGACCCGATCGGCACGCCCGCCCTCATCGGGGGATTTCGCCCAGCCAGCGCTCGATCAGAAAAAGCGCGATGGACGCCTTCATCGGCAGGAACGTCTGGCCACCGGTCACCGGATCGACGTAGTCACCGGCCAGCATCTGCCGGATCTCGGAGCGGGTGAACCAGCGCGCCTCGGCGATCTCCGCCGGATCGACCACCACCGGCTGCGCCGGATCGGCCACGGCCGAGAATCCCAGCATCAGCGATCCCGGGTACGGCCAGGCCTGGCTGCCCTCGTAATGCACCGACCGCAGCCGTACGCCCACCTCCTCCAGCACTTCGCGGGCCACCGTGGCCTCGGCCGACTCGCCGGGCTCGACGAACCCGGCCAGCGTGGAGAAGCGGCGGCTGCCGTCGGCGCCGCCCCAGGCCGCGTTCCGGCCGAGCAGTGCCCGCCCGTCGTCGCCGGGCACGCCGTCGTGGACCAGCACGATCATCGCCGGGTCGGTGCGCGGCCACATCTGCCGGCCGTCGGGGTCGACCCGGACCCAGCCGCCGTCGGTGACCGTGGTCGGCTTGCCCGATCGGGGCGAGAAGCGGTGCGAGACGTGCCAGTTGCCGAGCGCGGCGGCGGTGCTGAAGATGCCGGCGTCCCGGTCGTCGAGCCGGTCGCCGACGTCGCGCAGGGTGGCGCCGTACGCTCCCTCGACCTCGGGCAGTGCGGCGTCCACCCCGAACAGCGGGGTGCCGTCCGGGTCGAGCCCGAGGAACAGCCGCTCGCCGTCGGGGGCGTCGCCGGGCTCGGTCAGCACCAGCCGGGTGCCGCCGCCGACGTCCCGGACCAGGGCCCGGCCGTGCTGGGCGATGTCGACCACCAGCACGCGGCCGCGCTTCCAGGCGTCGGCCAGCCACTCGGCGTCGCGCCGGTGGTGCGGCCGCCCGGTCGAGTGTGGTCCGAGCCAGCGGCGGCAACCCGGCCGGGATGCCGGGCTCCGCGCCGAGTTCCGGTGGGTCGGCGCTGTCGGTCACGGCTCGCCGCGTTCGACCGTGGTCAGCGCCGCCAGCGGCCTCTCCACCGCCGAGGCGTCGCCCAGCACCACGGTGACCGCGGCCGACGGTGCCAGGTAGCGGGCGGCGACCTCGGCCACCTGTTCCCGGGTGGCTGCGGACAGCGCGGCGGAGTGCTCACTGCAGGTAGTCCAGCCGCAGCCCGAAGCTCGCGTACATGCTGGCCAGCCCGGCCAGTCCGGCCTGGGTCGACATGCCCAGCCGCAGCGTGCCCAGCGCGTACCGCCGGGCCTGCTCGAGCTCTTCCTCGCCGGGCGGGAGGCTGGCGATCCGGCCGAGCTCGTACAGGGTCTCCAGCAGCGACGGCCCGGTCACCTCGGTGGCCACCTCGGCCGCCACGACCAGCGCCGACCCGGCCACGAAGTGCTCGATCGAGGTGTGCGGCCCGTACGTGTAGCCCTTGTCCTCGCGGATGTTCTCCACCCAGCGGGACGAGAAGTAGCCGCCGAAGACCAGGTTGGCCAGCTGCAGCGCGGCGTAGTCGGGGTGCGTGCGGGGCACCGCGGGCAGCGCCATCCGCAGCGACGACTGGACCGAGCCGGGCCGGTCGACCAGCAGCAGCGGGCCCGGTTCGAGCGGCGGGGTGGGCGGCACGTTGCCGTCCCGGCCGGGGCCGGTCCAACTGCCGAGCGCCTTCTCGGCGGCGTCGATCGCCTTGTCCGGGCTGATGTCGCCGACCAGCACCAGCACCGCGCCGTCCGGGCGGACCCGGTCGGCGTGCAGGGCCCGCAACTGCGCCGGCCGTACGCCGCGGACCTGCTCCGGCTCGGGGGTCTGGATCGCGTACGGGTGACGTCCGTACATCCGCTTGAGCAGCGCCGTCCGGGCGACGTGGCCCGGCTGGCTCTGCGCCACCTGGATGTGGTCGACCAGGCGCTCGCGCTCGGTCGCCACCTCCTCCGCCGGGTACGCCGGGTCGGTCAGGATGTCGGCCAGGATCTCCAGCATCCGGTCCAGGCCCGCCGACCAGGGAGTTGCCGGTGATCAGCAGCCGGTCCGGGTCGAGCCCGGCGGACAGCCCGCCGCCGACGGTCTGCAGCTCGGCCGCGATGTCGATGCTGGACATCGTGCCGGTGCCGGTGAACAGCGCCTGGGACAGCAGTGTGGCCCGGGGCAGCGGCGCCCGGCCGAACGGCACCCGCAGCCGCATCTCGACCAGCGGCACGCCGGGCCGGCGGACGGCGATGACGGTCAGCCCGGTGCCCAGCGTCCGCTCGGCCTGCCGGGGCAGCTTGAGCTTGGCGTCCGGCACCAGGTCCGGCAACGTGTGAGTGCTCATTGACCCGCTCCTGGGACGACCTCGACGACGGCCCGGCGCTCCGGCCGGCAGGGTGGCCGCGGCGGCGACGATCTGCGCCTCGGTCACCTCGCCGACCAGCCGGGGCAGTTCGTTGAGCAATTCCGGCCGGCCGCGCTGCAGTTCGAGCACCGCCATCGGCAGCGCCCGGCCGAGCACGGCGTCGGTGTCGCGCAGCAGGTGGGTGGCCATCCGGGCCTGGGTGCGGGCCAGCTCGCCCGGCGACAGTCCGCCGGTGGCCAGCCGGTCCAGTTCCTCGTCGACCGTGCGCAGCACCTTCTCGGCGTCGCCGCCGGGGGGCAGGTGCGCCTGCAGCAGCAGCGCGGTCGGGTTGCGGACCTGGTACTCGTCGCCCATGAAGCCGATGTAGCCGCCGATGCGTGGTGACCGTCCGGTCGCGCTGCACCAGCCGCTCGACCAGCCGGGACGCGTCGCCGTCGGTGAGCACCTCGGCCAGCACGACGTACGGCAGGTAGGCCTCGAAGTCGCCGATCGGGTCGGGCACCCGCCAGCCGCCGGCCACCGCGGGCAGCGGCGCCAGCCGGTCGGTGTACGTCTCCCGGCGCTCGGCCGTCGAGGTCCGGCTCGTCGAAGTCGGGCAGCACCGGCGCTGGGCCGGGCCGGCACGTCGCCGAAGTGGCGCTCGATCATCACGGTGGCCGCGGCCACGTCGAAGTCGCCGGCCACCGCCAGGACCGCGTTGCCGCTGGCGTAGTAGCGGTGGAAGAACTCACTGGCGTCTTCGACCGTGGCGCTCTCCAGATCGCTGAACGATCCGTAGCCGTCGTGCGCGTTGGGGAAGCGTCTCGAACATCACCGGCGGGCAGCTTCAGCCACGGGAAGCCGCCGTACGGCCGGTTGAGGACGTTGACCCGGATCTCCTCCTTGACCACGTCCACCTGGTTGCGCAGGTTCTCCTCGGTCAGGCGGGGGCCGCGCATCCGGTCGGCCTCGAGGAACAGCGCGCGCTCGAGGGCGCCGGACGGCAGCACCTCGAAATAGTCGGTGTAGTCCAGGTGGGTGGAGCCGTTGAAGCTGCCGCCGGCGCCCTGCACGTGCCGGAAGTGGGCGAGCTTCTCCAGGTTCTCCGAGCCCTGGAACATCAGGTGCTCGAAGAGGTGGGCGAAGCCGGTCCGGCCCTCCGGCTCGCTGCGGATGCCGACGTCGTAGACCACCGCCACGCCGACCACCGGCGCGCTGCGGTCGGGCGTGAGGACCACCCGCAGTCCGTTGTCCAGGGTGAAGCGTTCGACCGGGTACTTCGTCGCGGGGATCTTCATTTTGCGCGCCACGGGTACGAATCTATCCCCCGTCAGCGGCGCACGATCGTGGCGTCCGGGTTGAGCTTCTCCAGCTGATCGACAACGTCCGTACGGGCGCGGGGCAGACGGAGCTGGCCGCGGGAGACGTACGGCGTGCCGTTCATCCGGGCCACTTGGTCGGGTACCAGGCCGGTCAGGATGAGCACCACGCCGACCAGGCCGAAGACCAGGAACAGCCACCCGGGCGGGTTGAAGGTGCTGTGCCGGCCGTACAGCAGCAGGACGTCGGCCACCACGAACAGCACGACGACCACCGGGGCGACGCCGTACCCGAAGATCTTCCGCAGGCGAGTGACCTTGGCGATGTCGGCGACGGCCGAAGCACCCAGCGGCACGGTGACCGCGGTCTGCGCCCAGGGCAGCCGGGGCAGCGGCACGGCCACGTCCAGGCGTTTCCCGTCACCCGTCAGGGGCTGCTTGGGCCAGCGCAGATCGGCGACCTGGTGCAGGCCGATGCGGATGCCGGTGGTCTGGGGCGTGCTCACGGCTGGAGGGTACTCGTCCCGGTCGGTGGTCGGGCGCTTGACGCCGTAATCCTCCTTCGTCCATTATTCCCATGCATCTGATAGGCGAAGCAGTACATTGATCCGCCGGAGCGGGGAGGGGGGCGCCGTCGTGTACGTGTCGGCACGCACCGACTACGCGGTCCGGGCCATGCTGGCCGTCGCCGCGGAGCGCCCGCACCTCGTCAAGGCGGCGGCGCTGGCCGGGGCCCAGGACATCCCGCTCAGTTTCCTGCAGGGCATCCTGCTGGATCTGCGCCGCGCCGGCCTGCTGCACAGCCACCGCGGCGTCGAAGGCGGGTACGCGCTGGCCCGGACGGCGGACCAGATCACCGTCGGCGACATCGTCCGCGCGGTCGGGGGTGCCCTGACGACCGTGCGGGGCCTGCCCACCGCCACCGCCACGTACCGCGGGGCCGCCATCGGCCTGCGGGACGTGTGGGTGGCGGTCGAGGAGGCCATCGAGGGCGTCGTCGACCACAAGACCCTGGCCGAACTCTCCACCATTCCCGGTGCCCCACTCATCCAGGAGTACCGCATGAGCTCCCGCACCCTCCGTGCGCTGGCCCTCGCCGCAACCGCCATAGCCGCCTCGTCCGCCCTCGCCGCCTGCGGCGGTGGTGACGGCACCACCAAGTCCGGCTCGGGCTCGACCGCCGAGGCCCCGACCCTCCGGCTCGGCTACTTCCCGAACATCACGCACGCGCCGGCCCTGGTCGGCGTCAACAAGGGCTTCTTCCAGACCGCGCTGGGCTGCACCAAGCTCGAGCCGAAGACGTTCAACGCCGGCCCGGCCGCGTTCGAGGCCCTGGCTCTCCGGGCGCGGTCGACGCCACGTACATCGGCCCCAACCCGGCGATCAACGGCTGGGCCCAGTCCCACGGCGAAGCCCTGAAGATCATCGCCGGCAGTACGTCCGGCGGCGCCGGCCTGGTGGTCAAGCCGACCATCAACTCCCCGGCCGACCTCAAGGGCAAGAAGATCGCCACCCCGCAGCTGGGCAACACCCAGGACGTGGCGCTGCGCTCCTGGCTCAAGCAGAACGGCCTCAACGCCGACCAGCAGGGCGGCGGCGACGTCTCGATCCTGCCGCAGGACAACGCGACCGCGCTGCAGGCGTTCGCCCAGGGCGCGATCGACGGCGCCTGGGTGCCGGAGCCGAACCTGAGCCGGATGATCCTCGAGGACAAGGGCAAGCTGCTGGTCAACGAGAAGGACCTGTGGCCCAACGGCCAGTTCGTCACCACCCAGCTGATCGTCCCCAGACCTTCCTGAAGAAGTACCCGGACACCGTGAAGAAGCTGATCCAGGGACAACATCGCGTCGATCAACTACATCCAGGCCAACAACGCCGACGCGCAGAAGGCCGCCAACGCCCAGATCGCCTCGCTCACCGGCAAGCCGCTGAAGGACGACGTGGTGGCGGCCGCGTTCAAGAACCTGACCTTCACCAACGACCCGATCGCCTCCTCCCTCTACACCAGCGCGCAGCACGCCGAGGATGTCGGGCTGCTCAAGAAGGTCGACCTCAACGGCATCTACGACCTCGGCCCGCTCAACGCCCTGCTGAAGGCGGACGGACAGCCCGCAGTCAGCGACGCCGCCCCCAGTTCCTGATCCAGCTCCGACCGGGTACGCGTCCGTACCCGGGCCTCGACCTCGGAGTGACCATGAGTCTCCTGGAAACGAAGATCCCGCACGCAGAAGACGGATCCGCTCGTCCGCCTCGACAGCGTCTCCAAGCAGTACGGCTCGGGCTCGAGCGCGCTGCTCGCTCTCGACCGGGTCTCCCTGACCGTGCGGCCAGGGCGAGTTCGTCTGCCTGCTCGGCGCGTCCGGCTGCGGCAAGAGCACCCTGCTGTCGCTGGTCGCCGGACTGGACGCGATCAGCGGCGGCACCCTGGACATCGGCGACCGGCACGTCTCGCTGATGTTCCAGGAGGCGGCCCTGTTCCCGTGGCTGTCCGTGGCCGGCAACGTCGAGCTGCCGCTGCGGCTGCGCGGCGTCGGCAAGGCCGAACGCGCAAGCGCCGGGCCGAGGAACTGCTGGACGTCGTCCGGCTGACGGGCTTCGCCGACAAGCGGCCGCATGAGCTGTCCGGCGGCATGCGGCAGCGGGTCGCCCTGGCCCGGGCGCTCGCCCAGGACGCCGACATCCTGCTGATGGACGAGCCGTTCGGCGCGCTGGACGCGATGACCCGGGACATCCTGCACGACGAGCTGGAGCGGATCTGGCGGGAGCGGGAGCTGACCGTCCTGTTCGTGACCCACAACGTGCGCGAGGCGGTCCGGCTCGGCGACCGGGTGATCCTGCTCAGCAGCCGGCCCGGGCCGGGTGATCGAGGACTTCGGGATCAAGCACCAGCGCCCCCGGCGCATCGACTCCCCCGAGGTCTCCGGCCAGGCGGCCGAGATCACCGACAAGCTCCGCGCGGAGGTGGCCCGTCATGCCGGATAAGTACGCCGCGACCCGCGCCGCCCTTGCCGGCGCCGAACCGGCGGCCGCCCTGATTCCGGCCCCGCCCACCGACACCAGCCGCAACGAGGTCTCCGGCCTCGACGCGCTCGAGTTGGCCCCGGCCGACTCGCGATCACGCGGCACGGCAAGATCTGGCGCGCGACCTGGCCCAAGGTGATGGCCATCGCCCTGGTCGTGCTGATCTGGCAGATCGTCGTCTGGTCGGGCTGGAAGCCGTACGTGGGTCCTGCCCGGCCCGGCCACCGTGGCCGGCGACCTGAAGGACCTGGTCACCACCGGCGACTTCTGGGACAGCGTCCGGCTGACCATGACCCGGGCCGTCACCGGCTTCTTCCTGGCGGTCGTGATCGGCACCGTGATCGGGGCGGCGGTGTCCCGGTTCGCGCCGCTCCGGGCGGCGATCGGCTCGCTGATCACCGGGCTGCAGACGATGCCGTCGATCATGTGGTTCCCGCTGGCCATCCTGCTGTTCCAGCTGAACGAGAGCGCGATCCTGTTCGTGGTCGTCATCGGCGCCGCGCCGTCGGTGGCCAACGGCCTGATCAGCGGCATCGACTACGTGCCGCGGACCTGGCTGCGGGTCGGCCAGGTGCTGGGCATGAAGGGCATCGCCAAGTACCGGCACCTGATCCTGCCGGCCTCGCTGCCATCGTTCATCTCGGGGCTCAAGCAGGGCTGGGCGTTCTCGTGGCGCAGTCCCTGATGGCCGGTGAGCTGCTGGTCATCGTGCCGGGCGCGCTGTCCATCGGCGTACGGATGCAGAACGCCCGCGACCTCACCGAAGCCAGCCTGGTGATCAGCTACATCATCGTCGTGCTGATCATCGGCATCGTGATCGACGTCCTGTTCAACACCGCCGACACCTCCCTGCGCAAGCGCTGGGGCCTCACAGGGGCCTGACGGAGGCCAGCACCTCGTCGACGATGTAGTCGAACTGCTTGTGCGTGCCGGGGATGCTCACGTAGAGAACCGCGGCGGCGGGCTTGCCCACGTCGATCACCGCGACCGCCGACAGCTCGTCCTTGGCCTGCAGCCCGGGCTCGCTGAAGTGCAGCTGGAACTTGCTCACCCACGCCGGGCGCCCGCCCAGCGTGGTCAGCTCGTCCCGGAGCCGGTCGATCGTGTTGGGCTGCGGGTAGTACGACGCCCGGACGTCCGCCGCCACCTGCTTGCCGACGCACTCGAGGTCGATCGACACGGCGTCGTTGTCGGCCGCCGGAACCGCGGCCGACAGGATCGACGCGTGGTACGTCCCCGCCGGGTAGACCTCGGTGATGAAGTGCTGTCCCACCTTGTACGGCACCTGCAGCGTGCCCGCCCGCCACTCCTGTCCCACGGCACCCAGGGCGGCCCGTACGCCTTGTAGGAGATGCCGGCGTCCGGGTCCACCGTCCGCGGGCCGGTCACCGGGCCGGCCGCGGGCGGGGCGGCCGGGCCCCCGCTGGGCGCCACGGTCGGCGCCGGGCAGGCCTGGGCCAGCGGCGGCCGGACGTCGGTGGGCGCCGAGGCTTTGCTCGCGAACGGATTGGTGTCCGCGGTCAGCACCACGATCAGGATGATGGCCAGGCCGAGCGCCAGGACCGCGCCGGCCACCCCGGCGAAGATGAGCATCTGCCGGCGGCGGCGCGTCCGCTCGTCGCCGGGCGGTTCCGGCGGGGCGGGCGGGGGCGGTGGGATCAGCGGCGGAAGACCGGCCGAGGTGACCGTGCCCGATCCGAACGCGCCCGATCCGAACGCGCCCGATCCGAACGCGCCACCGGGTCGCCGGCCGGGCGTCGACTGGGTCGGGGTGGTGGACACACCAACCAGTGAACACCACCCCGGTCGGTCTTGGGAGACTCAGCCCGGGCGGAGGAACGTACCCTCAAGACGGGAGCCGGCCGCGTACGGTTGCCTCCGCGCACAGCAATAGTGCGGCCGGGATGGGTACCGTTACGCCATGGAACTCGTGTATCCCCCGGTCATCGGCTTCGCCAAGACCATGTTCCGGGTCCTCGACCTGCGCATCGAGGTGAGCGGCGCCGAGAACATCCCGCGGACCGGCGGCGCGGTCCTGGCCAGCAACCACTCCAGCTATCTCGACTTCATCTTCTGCGGGCTCGGCGCACGACCGTCCGGCCGGCTGGTCCGGTTCATGGCGAAGAAGTCGGTGTTCGACCACCGGGTGAGCGGTCCGCTGATGCGCGGCATGCGGCACATCGCGGTGGACCGGGACGCCGGGATGGCCTCGTTCCGGGCGGCCACCACCGCTCTGAAGAACGGCGAGGTGGTCGGCGTGTTCCCGGAGGCGACGATCAGCGAGTCGTTCACCATCAAGGCCCTCAAGTCGGGCGCGACCCGGCTGGCCCGGACGGCCAAGGTGCCGCTGATCCCGATGGCGGTGTGGGGTCCGCACCGGCTGTGGACCAAGGGCCGCCCGAAGGAGCTGACCAAGCGGCACGTGCCGGTGCTGGTGAAGATCGGCGAGCCGATCGAGATGCCCAAGGGTCAGTCCCCGGCCGAGACCGAGGAGACGCTGCGGCAGCGACTCAGCCGGCTGCTGGACGACGTGCAGCGGGCGTACCCGAACAAGCCGAGCGGACCGGACGACCGCTGGTGGCTGCCTCTGCACCTGGGCGGGACGGCGCCCGCGCCCGAGGTGGCACTGGCGTGACTGACGCCGCCGGGTGAAGAGGACTCCGGCGTCGCACTCGGCCGAGTGCGACGCCGGGTCAGCGCTTGCTCAGAGCGCGCGGATGTTGGCGGCCTGGGGGCCCTTCTGGCCCTGGGTCACCTCGAACTCAACCCGCTGGTTCTCCTCCAGGCTGCGGTAACCCGACATCTGGATCGCGGAGAAGTGGGCGAAGACGTCGGCGCCGCCGTCGTCCGGGGTGATGAACCCGAAGCCCTTGTCCGCGTTGAACCACTTCACAACGCCGGTAACCATGTTCGTCTCCTCGACGGTCGATCGTTCCCGGCCATTATGGACGGGAACGAAATGTTAAGACCCGTAATTCACGAGTCTCGTGCTGTCGTACTGATCGCCCGTCCCGGAAACACCGGGTTACGACAAAGAGCGCCTGGGGCAGATTCCCCACAGGCGCTCCTAAGTACTTGGCAAACCAAACTGACAACCCACGGAGCGTAGCACGTACAGAGGGAGCCGGAAGTGCTTGAGGTACACATCGCGCAACAGCTGAAGGAGGCCGGCCTCAGCTGGAAACCCGCCGCTGGGGACCGGTTCGCCATCCCCGACCGCGGGCTGGACGAGGAAGTCTTCGTCCTCAGCCACATGACAATCGAGGTGTACACCATGCCCGAGGGGCGGGTCATCGGCTTCAACGGCACCACCGAGTGGGCCCTGGACGACGTGGAGATCGAGGAGACGATCTGGCTGCCGCGCGAGGACCAGCTGCGGGAGTTGCTGGGCCGGACGTTCCGCGGGTTGCGGCGCACCGAGGACGGGTACGAGGTGGAAACCGACCTGATGGGCGAGACCCGGGTTTTCGCCGCGACCGGGGCCGAGGAGGCGTACGCGTCGGCCCTGCTGCACCTCCTGGCGGCGGCCGGTCTCTAGATCCGGCCTGCAGTTCTGCTGACCGGCTGCCGCCCTACTGCAGGCGGTGCCGCCGCGCTGAGTTGTGGAGGAGAGCCCCGCATCGCCTGCCGTGGTTCGCCAGCTACGCATCCGCTGGAAATCCACGACGACGTCCGGGGCCCTGCTCCCATTCGGCTGCGCCGCGTTGTGCCGGCGCCTCCTCAAACGGCTCAATTACATTATTACGTGCGCGTTGGACGTGGTGCCCTCAGCTGCGGGACCACTTCTGGTTCGCGCCACCGCTGCACGTCCAGATGATCACTGGCGTGTTGGAGGTGGTGCCGTGACCGTACGCGTCCAGGCACTTGCCGGAGCCGACCCCGAGGACCGTCCCGTTCGCCTGGACCACCCACTGCTGGTCCGGCGCGCCGGTGCAGGTGTTGATGTCGACCGACGCGCCGTCGGTCGAGCCTGCCGGCACCTCCAGGCACTTGCTGTCGTACACCAGGAGCTCGTTGTTCTCCGTGGACGTCCACTGCTGGTTGGTGCCCCCGTTGCAGTCGTACAGCGTGGGCTTGGTGCCGTTGGTCTGGCTGATGCCCGGGACGTCGACGCAGAGGCTGGACTCCTGGCCCTTCAGGATGCCGGTTGTCCGGCCTCGGGCCCAGACCTGGTTGGCGCCGCCGGTGCACGTCCAGATCTCCAACGGGGTGCTGTTGGCGGTCAGGTGCTTGGTGGCGTCCAGGCACTTGCCGGAGGCGACGCTCACCACCGTGCCGTCGGCGTTGACGTTCCACTGCTGGTTGGTGCCGCCGGTGCAGTCGTTGATGTCCACCGGCGTGCCGTCGGCGGTGCCCGCCCCGTTCACGTCCAGGCACTTGTTGCCGTAGACCGTGAGCTGCTTGCTCGGGGTCAGCGTCCACTGCTGGTTGCCGCCGCCGTTGCAGTCCCACAACGCCACGGTGGTGCCGTTGGTGTGGCTGGCGTTGGGCACGTCGGCGCAGCGGCCGGACTCCTGGCCCTTGAGGATGCCGCCGAGGTTGCCGGCGGCGTTGGGCGTGACGGTGAGGTTGTCGAACTGGTTGGTCTGGTACCCGACCACGCCGATGCCGGCCTGTCCGCTGGTGTAGGACGTGTCGGTCACCGTACCCAGCGTTGTGCCGTCCACGCCGGCGGTGATCGTGTTGCCGGAGAAGCCGAGGCTGAGCCGGTGCCAGCTGTTCAGCCCGAGCCCGGTCCGGGTGCCGGAGGCGAGCGTGGACAGGACGGCGCCGGTGTTGTTCTTGGCGATCGACCAGGCGCCGGTGTCGTTGATCCGGAGTTGGTACTCCGCCTGATGGCTCTGCGGGCGGCTCTGCGTGTTGGCGCGGCCGAGCAGCGTGACCGTGCCGGCCTGCTGCATGTCCACGTCCACGCTGACCGTGTAGTTCGCCCAGGACGGGTCACCGATCAGCGCGTACGCGTCGCTGTCGTCCTGCCAGTTGATCGGGCGGATGGGCGTCACCTGCTGCAGGCACATCCCGCTGCGACCGGCCGCGCAGGCGCGCGCCTCGTAGGCGCCCTGCATGGTCTCGGTGTACCGGGCCATGCCGCGGTTGGCGTAGCCGTCGTAGTTGTCGGAGTACGGCAGCGCCAGCGGGGCGGCGGCCGGGCTGGCCGCGGTGCCTTTGCTCTGCCCCGTGGTGGTGGTGACGGTGTAGATGCGGTTCGGCTGCAACGTCAGCGAGTACGCCCCGTTGACCGGGGTGACGTCGGCCTGCTTGACGAAGAAGTCAGCCGGGTTCGACGAGCCCATGTCGGTGGACCACACGTGCACGGTGCCCGTGCTCAGTCCGCCGGTCACGGTGACGTTGGTCGTCTGCGCGGCGGTCGCGCCGCTGGTCTCGTAGATCGTGGAGTAGTCGGAGTTGTTCGGCGACTTCAGCGACATCGTAGCTGCCGTTGGCTGCGGGAACCGCCGAGGTAGCCGCTGGCCGAGTTGTTCAGGTACTTCCAGCCCGGCTGGGTGAACTGCGCGTAGTGGGCGTTGGCCCACAGGTTCTTGCCGACCCGGTAACTTCCGGACCACGGCGAGCCGGCGTCCATCAGGCCCACCGTGGCGTACGGCAGGTTCGGGGTGATCGCCGCGATCAGCGGCCAGTTGATGAAGCCGGTGAGCTCGGCGTCCAGGTAACCGCGGTTGACCGTGCGGATGTACGGCACGACGCCGTCGTTGTCGTCCTGCGAGCCGAACTCGCTGGCCCACAGCGGCTTGCCGGAGTTGCGCGCGTTGGTGGTGGTGGAACAGGAGTCCGCCGGTGACTCGTACCCGCAGGCGTAGTGGTCGCCGAGGACGCCGACGGCCGCCTTCAGCGTCGGGTCGGTGGGGAACTCGTCCGCCATGCCCCAGCCGCTGTCGTCGCCGACGATCTGCACCGCTCCGTACCCGGCGCTGTTCAGCGAGGTTCGCAGGTTCTTGTACCACGTGCTGTCGTGGCCCCGCTCGTTCCAGCCGCCGAGGTAGTTGACCGTCAGGCCGTGGCCCTTGGCGCAGTTCAACCAGGAGATGTCATAGTCGATCATGTCCTGGGACCAGAAGTTGCCGTTGCCGATCCAGCCGGGTGCGGCCCACGGCAGCGCGACGAGCTTGATGTTCGGGTTGCGCGCCACGGCCTGCTCGCCGAGCCAGAATTCGTAGCCGACGTTGCAGTTGACGTCGCCGCGCACGTGTTCGTGGCTCGGCTCGGCACCGTCGGTGGAGTTGCCGTCGCCGCCGATCTCCAGCTTCAGCAACTGAACCTCGGCGCCGTAGTTCGGCTTGAACAGATAGTCGAGGATCTGCGAACGCTGCGGTTCCGGGTAATCCATCAACAGGCGGGAGTTGCCGCCGCCGCCGCTGATCGCGCCGACGCCGTCGAACGTACGCCCGACGACGCTGCCGTCGATGGTGACCGACGTGTTCACCGGGGCGGCGCCGGCCGCGGCCGGCAGCGCCTGAACACCGACCAGGGCGGCACCGGACACCAGAACCAGCGCGACCGTCGATCGCAACGATGCCCTGGCCCTTCCGTAGTCCCACGCGCGCAAGTGCGGTCTCATACAACCTCCTGCAAAAGGGAGCGATCAGGCTGCACCATCGACGTGTGACGGCGCCCGAACCTGCTGAGGCACCGTGACGGCATCGGCACGGCGCCACTCTCCTGCCAGGAAGCTCCGCGCGCAGGACCGGACAGCCGGACGCCGGCTTCCGGAGAGCACCGCGGCGGGGACGGTCCCGCGGGCGTTCCGGAGCGCCGGGCCGACTGGTTGAGGTGAGGATTGACGCGCCGAGCCGGTTCTGGAAGGACTCTTAGCCAATCAACTCGACGTAACATGTGTCAATAGACGGCAGCCGATCGGGCCTGGCCGGCGCCGCGCAATGCCAGGCGCACGATGATGGCGGCCGCGGGAACGGAACGGCCGGAGGTTCCCGTAGGGGAAACCTCCGGCCGAAGCCCGTCGCCGAGTCCGCTACCGCCTGTGGTCAGCCACCGAGGGCGACGTGCAGGATCTTCTCGTTGCTGTTGTTGGGGATGCTGTCCTTGTCACCGTTGTTCGTCGTGGTCAGCCACAATCCGCCGTCGGGCGCGGGCTCGACCGTCCGCAGCCGTCCGTACGTGCCGTTGAAGTACTGCTGCACGTTGGTCAGGTCGCTACCGCTGATCACCTCGCGGTACAACCGTGTGCCACGTTCGCACGCCACGTACAGCACGTCCCGGACGATCGCGATGCCGGAGCAGGAACCGTCGGCAGTCGGGTAGGTGTGCTTCGGCGCGATGAATCCGGGCGTGTCGCAGGTCCCGAGGGTGCCCTCACAGGCCGGCCAACCGTAGTTGCCACCCTTGACGATCAGGTTGGTCTCGTCCTGCTGGGCGTTGCCGAACTCCTCCTCCCACAGCCGGCCCTGGGAGTCGAAGGCCAGACCCTGCGGGTTGCGGTGACCGTAGCTCCAGACGTAGTTGCCGAACGGGTTGTCCGCCGGAACCGAGCCGTCCGGGTTCAGCCGCAGCACCTTGCCGTTGAGGCCGTTCTTGTTCTGGGCGTTGTCGCCGTTCTGCGCGTCGCCGGTGCTGGCGTACAGCTTGCCGTCCGGGCCGAAACGCAGCCGGCCGCCGTTGTGGAACTTGTTGCGCAGGATGCCGCTCAGCAGGATCTGCTCGCTGGACACGTCCAGCTTGTCGTCCGTCAGCTTGATCCGCACGATGCGGTTGTCGGTCGGCGACGTGTGCATGATGTAGAGCCAGTGGTCGGTGGCGAACGTCGGGGACAGGACAAGACCCAGCAGGCCGCCCTCACCATCGGTGCTCGTCCACATTGGGCACGGTGCCGACGGTCGTCTTCGCCCCGGTCGTCGGGTTGAGGTGGATGATGTCGTGAGCGTCGCGGCGGTTGTAGAGAATGGTGCCGTCGGCAAGCGTCGTCAGGCCCCACGGGATGTCGGTGTCGGTCGCGATCTGAGTCACCTCGCAGACCGGGTTGGTGCACGCCGCGCCGGTGGTCACGTCGGCGACGTTGCTGTGCGGCGAGACGTTCGCCTGCGCGTCGCGGGCCACCACGTAGTAGTGGTAGGTCGTGTTACCGGTCAGCCCGCTGTCGGTGAAGCTGGTTGCCGGGGCGGAGCTACCGGTGCCGGTCAGGCTGCCGACCTTGGCGTCGTTGCGGTAGATGTCGTACGCCCGGACGCCCGACGTTGTCCGTGGCGGCCTTCCACGTCAGGCGTCACCGTCGTGCCGGAGGCGGTGGCCGCGAGTTGCTGAGGCGCCGTCGGCGGCTCGCTGTCGGGCGCGCACTGTGGCGGGGTGATGGGAACGGTGGTGCTGGCCTGCGAGACGTTGCCGGCGGCGTCCCGGGCATTGACGTACAAGCCCCACGTCACTCCGGGGACGACGGTGAGGTCGGTGGACAGCGTGCTGCCGCTCACCGTCTTCATCAACTGGCCGTCATGGTAGACGTCGTAGAACGCCACGCCGACGTTGTCGGTGGCCGCGTCCCAGCTGAAGGTGACCGAGTCGCACAGGAGGTCACTGGTCCGCGGGTTGGCCGGCACGCTCGGTGGTTGGCCGTCGGCGTTGCCCTGGGTCGTCTTCCACTGCTGGTTGCTCTGCCCGTTGCAGGTCACCACGCCGACCAGCGTGCTGTTGGCCGTACCCTGCCCGGTCACGTCCAGGCACAGCCCGGACTGCACGCCGGTGATCGTGCCGTTGGAGTTGATCTTCCATTTCTGGTTGTCGCCGCCGTTGCAGGTGTAGATCTGCGCCACGGCCGGCGACTCGGTGGCCTGACCCTTGACGTCGAGACACATCGTGTCGTAGACGCGCAGTTCCTGGGCGGACGTGTACGTCCAGAGCTGGTTTTCCTGATTGATGCAGTCGTAGATGTTCACCAGGGCATGGTCGGCGTGTGAGTCGGCGACGACGTCGAGGCATCGGTTGGAGCCCACCCCGACGATCGTGGTACCGGTCGCCGCGGATGCCGGAAGGCCGCCGGTCGCCGCAACGACGGTGACCGCCACGGCCGCGACTGCGGTACCGGCGGCGACGGCGAGGCGACGGCGCCGCCGCGTGGCCGGCCCACGTTTGATGAAAGGGAACGGGTTCATCTGTCCTCCTGGTTCAGGATCGGCCGAGGCATGACACCCGTCCGTCTCCTTCTCGGCCGCCTCTGCGGGGCCATCGTCGTGGCTGGTTGCCGGCGGGGTGTTGCGACCCGTGGTAAGGGACGCGTAGGCCGGCCACAGACGGTGTCCGACCGGTGGTCGACCTCGGTCCGGCTGCGGCGCGGGCCCCGCAGCCATCGGCATTTGCCGACATCGCCAATTCCAGTCCCCCTGCGCCGTTCGCGCCACCGCAGGGTCACAATCTAAGGAAGGCATAAGGCGCATTGATTGACAGTGCACGGCTGAGCACAGATAGGTAGATAGGTAGGGCGGCCCCGCGCCGGACAGAGTTACACCCCTACCCGAACGGCCTTGTCATGTCCGCGAGGGGCCCAAGTTGAGCTGCCGGTGGGCCTCTTCCGGTGGACGCAACGTGCCATCCACCGGAAGAGGCGTGAAACCGGTGCCGTGTCTACGTCAGTGATGACGCACAACCGCCGCAACGTCCGGACCGCCGAGCGGTCAGCGAAGAATCCATCGCTGTTGAGACTCGCCGTTCCAGCCGTACTGGATCAGGGGCGCGCCATTGTCGGAGGACGATGCGCCGTCCAGCGATTTCCCGGTCGCCTGGTTCCAGATCTTATAGGTCCCGTCCGATTGCTGGTCGACCCACCAACGCTGGTTGGAATCCCGGTTGGGCTGCCACTGAATCATCCCCAGGCCGTCCTGGGCCGAGCCGCCGGGGCAGTCCAGCGCCTCCCACGTCGAGAGGTTGATGATGTTCCAGGAGGTGTCCGAGTTCTGGGTGAACAGCCACCGCTGGTTCGGGGCGGAGTTGAATCCCCACTGGACGACGGCCTTGCCGTTGCCGTAGGTGCCAGCGCTGTCGATGGCCATGCCGGTCTTCTGGTTGGTGACGACATGGATGCCGGCGATGTCGTTCGGTGAGGCGGCCGGGGTGAACTGCAGCCAGGCCAACGCGCTGACGAACTTGGTCGGACCCAGGGTGTTGTCGGCCGGGGTGGGCTGGGCCCACGCGTTCCAGGTGATGCCCAGGTCGCCGCGCCGGTTCGCCACGATGGCGTCCGCGTTCTGCACCATCCAGGAGTAGTAGCCGCCCCACTGACGGTTGTCCCGCACGAAGTGGCCCACCGCCCGTGCCATCTCGTCCGCCCACGTGTGGAGGTCCGACCGGCTGTTGCTGAACACGCCGTTGACGGTCAGGTTGTTGCGCGCGTAGTCGATCGCCTTCTTGGCGTCGTTGTAGACGTTTCCGTCGCCGGTGATCTCGAAGAGCAGGTTGGCGTAGTCCGCGAACGTCCCCTGGCTGTAGGCCGTGGTTGACGTGTCGACCGCCCCGCTGCGGTCGACGCCCGCGTACACCGCTCCGGTGGCCGGGTTGAAGAGGTGATTCCACACCCAGTCGTAGATCTGGCGGCACTTCGACAAGTAGCCCGAATCGTGGGTGCTCTGGTAGATCATGCACCCGACCTTGCCGAGGCTGTCGTTGGACAGCGGCCCCTTGTTGGGATTCAGATTCGGAGGGGTCTCCCGTGCGGCGTACTCCGGGTTCTCCTCCCAGATGCCGCCGCCGTTGTACTGGGTGTCCCAGCCGCGACCGTACGCGTAGTTGAAGCCGTACTCCGCCTGGGTCAGGAAGTTGCCGTTGCCCGTCATCTGGTAGCCGCGGATGAGCGCCAGCGTGAACCATCCGATGTCGTCGTTCCAGCCATCCCAGCTCCAGGGCGGCGGCGTCTTGTTCAGCCAGGTCGTCAGCAGGTCGTTGACCAGAGTCTTCTTGGCCGGGTCACCGCTGCGCTCGTAGGCGTCCTCCGCTCCCAGGATGTCGAGCGACCCGCCCCACGTACCGTCGAAGAGTTGGCTGTTCAGTGCCTGCTTGTAGAAGACATCGCTGCCGGATCTCACCAGGAAGGCGCTGTTGAAGGCGTTGTACATGGCCTCCGCATCGCCCGTCGTCACCGCAGATGCGCTCGGCGAGGTGGCCACAATCCCACCGGTAATCACTACCAGCAGCCCCGAACACGCCGCGGCGAACCTGTATCTGATGCGCCACCTGGACCTCGGCCGCCTAGTCATCACACTGGCACCTCCGATCGATCGGCTCCGACGTGGACCCCCGCCGGTGATCTCAGCGGCTCGGCGTCGTCGATCAGATTATTACAGGAAGATTTCTTAATTGAAAGATGTGTGTCAATGAAGTCTTTCCGTAATGTAACGCTCGCTCCACGTGGGAGTAGCAACGCAGCCGGACTCAACGATCCAGCCGTGCGGACAGCAGCCGACCGCGTCGAACAGACGTTGAACAGAATGAGTACGACGGGCTCGGGCCGGTCGACGCTGGATCCGGCGGACGGGCGCATCCCGTGGCCCGCGCACCGGCCGTGCCGTGTGCCGGTGAGCCGGGCCTGGCTAGCGGTCGGTCTCGAGCGGCACAGCTTCGATCAGCAGGGCCAGCTCGCCGGCATCGGGCAGACTCGGCGGCCGTACGGTCACCCCGTCGCGGACATAGTGGAAGCCGGCCCGGACCCGGGTGAGCGGCACGCCGGCCAACGACGCCCACGCGATCCGGTAGGCCGCGAGCTGCACCACCGCGGCCGCGGCGAGCTCGCCGTCCGGACGCCGCCCGGTCTTCCAGTCGATCACGTCGTAGCGGCCGCCGGGCTCGGTGAACACCGCGTCCATCCGGCCACGCAGCACCACACCGCCGATCGACGTCGCGAACGGCACCTCGACCTCCACCGGCGTCCGGTCGGCCCACTCGCCGGCCAGGAACGCCGCCTGGAGCTCGGCCAGCGCCTCGTCGGCGGCCGCGTCATCGTCGGCCGCGCCCGGCAGCTCATCCACGTCCAGCAGACGGGCCGAGCCGTACCGCTGTTCCAGCCAGGCGTGGAAGGCGGTGCCGCGCCGGGCGTACGGCGCCGGACGCGACGGCAGCGGGCGGCGCAGCGACCGGGCCAGCGCCTGCGGGTCGCGGCGCAGCACAACGAGCTGGGACACCGAAAGCCGCGGCGGCAACGCCACCGGGAGCGGGCCGTCGGCGTGGCCGCGCTCGTCCCGCTCGGCCAGCAGCATCACCGCCTCGCGCCGCCACCGCGCAATGTCCGGATCAACCGTTTCCGCAGGGTCGACACTGTCCGTGCTCGGGGCACCGTCCGTCCCGTCGGCCGGGCCGAGGCCGACCAGGTCGGCGGCCAGGCCGGCGCGCTCCGCCACCTCCGGCTCGCGCCCGGCGAGCGCGGCGAACTCGGCCGCGGCCGCCGCGGACGGGCCGGCGATCATCCGCCGGATCAGGTCGGCCGCCGCGGCCATGGCCGGTCGGCGCAATCCCAGCGGATCGGCCGGCCACTCCGCCCGGGCGACCACCTCGCCACTCGGGTTGGTCGCGTCGGGAGACGGCTCCGGCGCCCACACGTCGACCACGCCGGACCCCTCGATGCACGCCGCGCGGACCTCCGTCAGGAACACCGACGGTCCCCGTGGCCGCTTGACCCCGTCGCCCCACCAGTAGCCGGAGCACAGCAGCAGCCGCCGCGGCCGGGTCACCGCGACGTACGCCAGGCGGCGTTCCTCCCGCTCGTCGTGCTCGCGCCAGGCCTTGCCGAACGCGGTCAGCGCCGCTGCGACGTCCTTCTGGTCCAGCGCCTCGTCCAGGTCGAACCCCGGCAGTCCGGCGGCGTCGCCGCGCAGCGGGAACGGCAGCACGCCGATGCCGCCCAAATAGTTGTCGGATCCCCGGACCATTCCCGGCCAGACACCCTTGCTCAGCCCGGCCACCGACGCCACGTCCCACTCCAGGCCCTTGGCCGCGTGCGCGGTCAGCACCTGGACCGCGCCCTCCACCACGTCGACCTGGCCCGGTTCGAGACCGCGCTCCTCCTCCTCGGCCGCGGTCAGGAAGGCCAGGAAGCCGGCCAGCGTGCCACCGTCGGTGTCAGCGGCGTACCGGGCGGCGGTGTCGCCGAGCGCGTCCAGGTGGCCGCGGGCCAGCCCCGCGTCGCCCGCGCCCCAGCCCCGCACCGCGACCTCCACGTCCAGGCCGATGGTCCGCTCGAGGTCGGCGATCAGGTCGGGCAGGGGTTGGTCGAGGCGGTGCCGCAGCTCGGCCAGTTCCCGGCTGTACGCGCGGAGCCGCGCGTACCCCTCGGCCGAGTACTGCGCCGGCACACCGAGGTCGGCCATCGCCTCGACCAGCGTGGCGTCGTCCAGCCGGTCGCCGATCACCTGGTCCGGCACGGGGCCGGTGGCCTCGGCCCGCGCTGCCGCGATGGCCCGCGACCGCCGGTGCAGGGCCACCAGATCGCGCGGGCCGATCCGCCACCGGGCGCCGGTCAGCAGCCGCAGCAGCGACGCGCCGTCGGTCGGGTCGGCCAGCACCCGGAGCGTGCACACCACGTCCCGTACCTCCGGGGTGTCCAGCAGACCGCCCAGGCCGACCACCTCGACCGGCAGGCCCCGGGCCCGCAGGGCCTCCTCGATCGCCGGGATCTGGCTGCGCACCCGGACCAGCACCGCGCTGGTCGGCCGCTTCTCCACCGGGATGTCGACCGGCGCCGTGTCGCGCATCCCGGCGGCCAGCCGCCACGCCGTCAGCATCGCGTCGGCGATCCAGCCGGCCTCGTCGGCGGACGTGTCCAGCAGCGCGCAGGCGACGGTCCGTCCGCCGACGTCGGCCGCCACCCGCTGGGCCGGTTTCAGCTCGGCCACCCGAGCGCCCGCGTTCCGCAGCTCACGGGACAGCGTGTTGGCCACGTCCAGGATCTGCGGGCGGTTGCGCCAGCTCGTGCTGAGCGTCCGGATCCACGCCGGCTGCCCGTCGCGGCTGGGGAACTCGGCCGGGAACCGGTCCAGCGTGCCCGCCGAGGCCCCGCGCCAGCCGTAGATCGACTGGCACGGGTCGCCGACCGCGGTCACCGGGTGGCCGCCGCCGAACAGCGCGTTGAGCAGCACCACCTGGGCGTGGCTGGTGTCCTGGTACTCGTCCAGCAGCACGATCTTGAAACGGCCGCGCTCGATCGCGCCGACCTCGGGGTGGTCGTGGGCCACCCGGGCCGCGCGTTCCATCTGATCGCCGAAGTCCATCGCCTCCAGATCCAGCTTGCGCCGGGAGTACGCCCGGACCAGCGGCAGCAAAGTCAGCCGGTGCTGCTGCCGGGCCAGCATCTCGGCCACGTCCTTGTAGACCCGGCCCGGCCGGTCCTGCACCTCGGCGAAGAACCGCCCCGTCCAGCCGGCCAGTTCGTCCGGGGTGACCAGGTGCTCGGCCAGCTCCGCGGACAGCGCGCAGCACGTCGTCGGTCACCGTGCTCGGGGCGCGGTTCAGGCCGGTCATCTCCCCGGTGTACGACCGGACCAGGCTGTCCACGATCTGCCACCGGGCGGCCTCGGTGAGCAGACGGGCGGACGGCTCGTACCCGGCCCGCAGACCGTGCTCCGCCACCACCCGGGCGGCGTACGCGTGGTACGTCGAGATCGTCGTCTCGCCGGCCAGCGCGTCGTCCCGGCCGAGCCGGCGGACCAGCTGCCCGAGCCGGGTCCGGACCCGGTGGGCGAGCTCGCCCGCGGCCTTCCGGGTGAAGGTCAGCCCGAGGATCTCGTCCGGGTGGGCGTATCCGTTGGCGACCAGCCAGACGACCCGGGCGGCCATCGTCTCGGTCTTGCCCGAACCGGCGCCGGCCACCACCAGGACCGGCTCGACCGGCGCGGCGATGATCGCGGCCTGCTCCGGGGTGGGGGCGTGCAGGCGCAGCAGCCGGGCCAGCTCGACCGGCGTGTAGCGCGGCCCGGAGTCGGCTCGCGGTCGTCGGGGGGCGCCGGTCTCGGCGAAGAGACTCGGCTGGGTCACGGCTCGACCACCTGCCGTCCCTTCCCGGAGATCAGGACAGGCGGTCCGCACCGGACAGACCCGGCACCGGGAGTTGGCCACCGCGGCGAAGGTGGACGCGGCCATCGTGTCGGCGGTGCGGCGGACCATCGCGTACGCCCATCGGGGATCGGTCGCCTCGGCCAGCGGCAACTGCATCTGCTCGCGGGCGTCCTTGCCCGGACCGAGCTGGACCAGCGCCGCGCCGCCGCTCTCGGCACCGTGGCCGAAGGCGCCCGCGTCCACCGCCGCCTGGTAGCCGGCCAGCTGGGCGTGCTCCTCGACGTCGGCCGCGGTGACCGCCGACGACTTGCCGGTCTTCAGGTCGATGACCACCAGCCGGCCCTCGTCGTCCACCTCGAGCCGGTCGACCCGGCCGGTGAGCTGGATCGGGCGCGCCGGATCCTCCAGCCGGACGGAGAACTCGTGCTCGATCGCCAGCAGCCGGCGCGGGTTCTTGGCCAGCCAGCGCAGCAGCTTGTCGACCATCCCCTGGGCGCGTTCCTGCTCCGGGCCGGCCAGCCAGCGGGCGGCCAGTTCGATCGCGTCGAACCGAGCGGCGACGTAATCGATCAGTTTCTCCCGGTCGGCGTTGGCGTCCTCGGCCAGCATGGCGGCCGCGTGGACCAGGTTGCCGACGCCCTGGGCCGGTCCCGCCGGGGCTGCGCCGCCGTGCCGTTCCAGCAGCCAGCGCAGGCTGCAGCGGAGGGCGCTCTCCATCGAGGACGGGGTGACCTTGACCGGTTCGCCGGGCTCGGCCAGCGGCCGGTCGTCGGACAGCGAGCGCAGGCCCCACCACTCGTCCGGGTGCGCGCCGGGCACGCCGGCCCGGGCCAGCTCAGCCAGTTCCGCGGCCGCGGCCCGCCGCCGGCCGGGTGCGGCGTCGGGCGCGACCACGGCCGTACGCAGTTCCGCCACCAGCGCCGCCAGCGTCAACGCCCGCGGCGGCCGCCCCGCCGGAACCTCGAGTTGTTCGTCCATCCGTTCGGCACCGCCGTCGTCCGCTCCCGGTCGCTGCCCCGGCACCGGCGGACTCGCCGTCATCACGACGCCGGCCCGATCGGCCGGTCCGGTTCCGTCGGCGTCGGCGTCGGCCTCGGTGGGCCCGGGCTCGTCGGCGTCACGTCGCCGGTCGGTCCCGCGCGGATCGGTGGGCCCGGGGCCGTTCGGATTGCCGGGCTCGGGCGGCCCGGGGTCATCGGGGTCGTCGGGGCCGGGATCGGGGCCTTCGGGCGGCGTGTCGCCGGGACGGGGGCCAGGGAGGGCGAGTTCGGCGAGGAAACGGCTGGGCTGTTCCTCGCCGTCGGCCCCGCCCACACCCGCCGACGCGACCGCCGTGACCACCAACCGCCGCCGCGCCCGGGTGGTGGCCACGTAGAACAGCCGCCGCTCCTCGTCCAGCAACGCGGACGTCTCGCCGGCCACCGCCGCCGCACCCGCGGCCATCCGGCCGGCCAGTACGTCGACGAGCCGTTCGGAGCCGAGCAGGCTGCCGCGCAACCGCAGATCGGGCCAGACGCCCTCCTGGACGCCGGCCAGCACCACCACGTCCCACTCCAGCCCCTTGGCTGCGTGCGCGGTCAGCAGCCGCACCGCCTCGCCCGCGGTCGGCGCTGGGCGCGATCGAGTCGGCCGGCAGGTCCTGGCCGAGCACATGGTCCAGGAACACCTCGGTCCGCGCGCCCGGCAGCCGGTCGGTGAACCGGGCGGCCGCGTCGAACAGAACCACCATCGCGTCCAGGTCGCGGTCGGCCGCCTCGGCTCGCCACTGCCGCGCGCGGCCGGCCTCGGCCTCGGCGCCGCCCGGGCTGTTGCGGGTGCTCAGCCGATACCAGCGTTCCGGCAGGTGGCTGTCCTGCCAGACGGTCCACAACACGTGCTCCGCGGTCGACCCCGGCTCGGCCGCGGCCTCGCGCGCGGTCTGCAGCAGCCGGGCCACGGTCTGCGCCGGCACCGCCCACCGACGGTCCACGATGTCCAGCCCGGCCGGGTCGCGGATCGCGTCGACCAGCAGTTCGCCCGACGAGCGGCGGTCGCCGGCCGCCAGCGCCAACGCCCGCAACCCTTGCCGCAGCCGACGCTCGGCCAGCGGATCGGCCCCGCCCAGCGGCGAGTGCAGCAGCGCGACGGCGGCTTCCTCGTCCAGCGCCTCCGGGGCGAGCGCGCACTTCAGCAGCAGCAGGAACGGCGCCACCGCGGGCTGCAGGTGCAGTGGCATGTCCTCGGCGTGGGTCACGGTGGGCACCCCGGCCGCGGCCAGCGCCCGCTGGATCGACGGCAACTGCAGCGAGGCCGACCGGAGCACGACCGCCATCCGCGACCACGGCACCCCGTGCAGCAGGTGCGCCTCCCGGAGCTGATGCGCCACGAACGCCGACTCCCCGGCCGAGGTCCGGAACGTCCGCACAACGGCCGCACCCACACCCCCCGGACCCTCCCCGCCCGCAATGTCCGCAATGTCCGCAAGCGAGGCGGCGGAAGGCGCTGTGGCCGCGGAAGGCGTAGCTGATTCCGGCGGCGGGACCATCGGACGGTGCCGGAACGGGCCGCGCATGTGCCGGGCCACCCGCGACGTCGCGGTCAGCAACGGCAACGGCGCCCGATAGCTGGTGTGCAGCGTCAGCGTCTCGGCCAGCGCCCCCGAGGCCGTCCGGAACTGGGCCGGGAACGCCCCCACCACGTGCGGATCGGCACCCCGGAAGCCGTACACCGACGAATCCGGGTCGGCGAACGCGACCAGCGGCTTACCCCCGCCCGCGACCAGCGACAACAACTCGATCTGCGCCGGGTCGGTGTCGGCCAGCTCGTCCACGTAGACGTACCGCACCCGGTTCCGCTCGGCCGCCAGCAGCGCCGGGTCGTCGGACAACAGGCCGGACGCGGCCCGGACGAGTTCGGCCGGGTCGTACGCGGTGGAACCGCGCGTGGTCGCGTCCCGCAACGCCAGCACCGCGACGTACTCCCGCAGGAACCGCGCCGCGGCCGGCCAGTCGTCGCGGCCCAGCCGTTCGCCCAGCCGGGCCAGCTCGACCGGCCCGACCCCGCGCTCGGCCGCCCGCTGCATCAGATCGCGCAGCTGCTGGGCGAACGCGCGGGTGGGAATGGCCGCGCGCAACGCCGTCGGCCAGCCGACCGGGTCCGGTACGGAGGAGTCCTCGACCACGGCCAGCAACTCACGGATGATCAGGTCCTGCTCGGGACCGGTGAGCAGCCGGGGCGACGGCTCCCCGCGTTCGGCCGCGGCCCGCCGGAGCAGGCCGAACGCGTACGCATGGAAGGTGCGCACCAGCGGTTCGTGAACGGGCGCGCCGGCGACCCGGGCCTCGATCCGGTCCCGCAGCGCCGCCGAGCCGCGCCGGCCGAACGTCAGCACCAGGATGTGCTCGGGGTCGACGCCGGCGGCGATCCGCGCGGCCACCGACTCGACCAGCACCGTCGTCTTGCCGGTGCCGGGACCGCCGACGACGAGCAGCGGACCGTCCACATGGTCGATCACGTACTGCTGCAGGGCGTCCCCGCGCAGCGGCGGCGCCGGGACGACGGCCCGGCGGACCAGGCGATAGGCCGGCCGGTGCACCGCAGAAGACGTGCTCACGGCGTCAATGAGACCACGCGGGTACGACAGCAATCAGGACGGACCATGCTCTCCGGACCGCGCGGTCGAACGTCACGGCCAGCTCGGTGATCGGCTCGACGTGCTTCCGCGCGATGGTCACCGATCGATGGTCACCGATCAATGACGTCAAATGCGGCGGCGATGGACGACACCACCGTGACCCGTTCCAGCGCGGCCCGGCGGACGAACGCGGTCTCGGCCAGTTTGCCCAGCCACGCCATCAGGCCGTCGTAGAAGCCGTCCGGGTCGAGCAGCACGATCGGCTTGTGGTGCAGGTCGAGCGTCGCCGTGGTCCACACCTCGAACAACTCGTCCAGCGTACCGAGGCCGCCGGGCAGCGTGAGGAACGCGTCGGACGCGGAGATCATCACATTCTTCCGGGCGCCCATGTCGGTGGTCACCACCAGTTCATCGGCGGACCGGTCGGCCACCTCCAGATCGACCAGGGCCTGGGGGATCACACCGTACGTACGGGCGCCTCCGGCCCGTGCCCCGTCGGCGACCGCGCCCATCATCCCGACGCAACCACCGCCGGAGACGAGGGTGTGGCCGCGGGCGGCCAGTTCCAGCCCGGTGTCGCGGGCCAGGTCGAGCCACTTCTGATCGAGCGTGCCGGAGGACGCGCAGAAGACGCAGACCGCTGCCACGTCACCGCTGCCCGTGGAACTCGGCCAGGGCGGCGTCGGCGTTCACGATGAGCTGGACCGCCTCGTCGACGTCGTCGGTCAGCTGGAGCAGGTCCAGGTCGGCCGGGCTGATCTTGCTGTCGGCCAGCAGCGTCTGCTTCATCCAGTCGACCAGGCCACCCCAGTACGCCGTCCCCATCAGGATCACCGGGAACCGCGTCACCTTGCGTGTCTGCACCAGTGTGATCGCCTCGAACAACTCGTCGAGCGTGCCGAAGCCGCCGGGGAGCACCACGAAGGCCTGCGCGTACTTGACGAACATGGTCTTGCGGACGAAGAAGTAGCGGAAGTCGATCCCGACGTCGACCCAGTCGTTCAGCCCCTGCTCGAACGGCAGCTCGATGCCCAGCCCGACCGACATCCCGCCGGCCTCGGTGGCGCCCCGGTTGGCCGCCTCCATCACGCCCGGGCCACCCCCGGTGATCACCGCGTACCCGGCCTCGGCCAGCGCCGCACCGAGCTGGGCGGCCAACTCGCACTCGGGGCTGTCGGGCTTGCTGCGGGCGGAGCCGAAGACACTCACGGCCGGCGGCAGATCGGCCAGCGTGTCGAAGCCCTCGACGAACTCGGACAGGATGCGCAGCGCCCGCCAGGCGTCCTTGGTCTTCCACTCCCGGCGGTAGTGGGAATCGAGAAGCTTCTCGTCCGCGGTGGAAGGCGGGATCGAATCACGCCGCAAAGTGACCGCGCCCCGATGACGCTCCGGTGCCGTTGGGGGTCCGCCGTTGGTGCTGTCCGTCATGGCATCCAAGGTAGTTCGGACGGTCAGCAACCGATGAATAACCGGCCGGGTTTTGGCAAGAGGATTGCGGGCTCGTCCTCTTTTTGCCAGATTGGAACAACGGACGGTAGCTCTGCAATATCTGTGAGTCACCAACCCGCGGCAGGCACGGGCCCGGCAGCGACCGGGCTTCAGGGCGGAGGGGCCACCGTGACGAACCGATACGAACGTTTGAAGATGCAACGCCGCATGCAACGGCGGATCCGGCAGGTGGTCGAGGAACGCCGGCTGTCGATGGCCCTGCCCCGCGACCGAGTCGACCCGGACGCCACCATCGAACTGCCCACCCGGGCCGTCGGCCGGGTTGCCGCGGACCAGATCTGACCGGACCGCGCCCGATCCCGCGCTACCGGGGCGCAAGCCAGCGGTGCAGGGTGGCCGCGCCGTCGCGGATCTTGCCGATCTCGACGTGCTCGTCCATCGCGTGCGCCAGCAACGGATCTCCCGGCCCGTAATTCAGCGCCGGGATGCCCAGCGCCGCGAACCGGGCCACGTCGGTCCAGCCCAGCTTGGCCGAGGGCTCCTCGCCGACCGCGGTCAGGAATTCCCGCGCGGGCGCGGCGGCCAGGCCCGGCAACGCGCCCGGGGCCGAGTCGGTCAGCTCCACGTCGAACGAGTCGAACACCTCGTGCACGTGTTCCAGGGCCTGCTTCTCCGACCGGTCGGGCGCGAACCGCAGGTTGACCTCGACCACACATTCGTCGGGTACCACGTTGCCGGCCACTCCGCCGGAGATCCGTACGGCGGTGAGCCCTTCACGGTACGTACACCCATCGATGGTGACCGTACGCGCCTGGTAAGCATCGAGCCGTCGCAGAATCTCACCCGCCGCGTGGATGGCGTTGACTCCGCGCCAGGCCCGGGCGGTGTGCGCGCGCCGGCCGGTCGTCCGCACCAGCGCCCGCAACGTCCCCTGGCAGCCGGCCTCGACCACCCCGTACGTCGGCTCGAGCAGCACCGCGAAGTCCGCCGTCAGCCAGGACGGCCGGCTCTCCGCGACCAGGTGGAGCCCGTTGAACCGCGAGTCGACCTCTTCGGCCTCGTAGAACAGGTAGGTGATGTCGTAGCAGGGGTCCGGCAGCGTGGCCGCCAGGTGCAGCGCGAGGGCGACACCGGACTTCATGTCGGCGGCGCCGCAGCCGTAGATCAGGTCGTCCACCACGTTCGACGGGAAGTTGTCGGTGATCGGCACCGTGTCCAGGTGCCCGGCCAGCACGATCCGCTGGTCGTGGCCCAGCTCGGTACGGGCCATCACGGTGTTGCCGAGCCGGTCCACGCTCAGATGCGGGGCTTGACGCAGCACGTCTTCCACGAAGTCGGCGATCACCTTCTCGTGGTGGGAGACGGACTCGACGTCGACCAGGGCGCGGGTGAGCGCCACCGGGTCGACGAGCACGTCCGGGGTCAGGGGGTTAACCATGAGTCGCACCTTACCGGCCGGAAATGAACCGACCGGCCCGGACGATAGGGTGGGTTCCGTGACGACTTCAGCCGCGTGGGGCGTCGGCCTCGCCACCGTGACCGCCGACGGCCAGGCCCTGGACACCTGGTATCCGTCCGGCTTCCTCGGCCTGGGTGACGCCCCGGCGAACGGGCCGGTGCTGCCGCCCGGGCTGGTCGGTTCCAGGCCGCTGCCCGGGCTGTCAGTCGTCGAGGTCCGGACGGCGATCGGGTCGCTGGCCGACCCGATCAAGGACACCCCCGACGCGTACCTCCGGCTGCACCTGCTGTCGCACCGGCTGGTCCGGCCGAACGAGCCGAACCTCGACGGGATCTTCGGGATGCTGGCCAACGTGGCCTGGACGTCGGCCGGTCCGTGCCCGCCGGATCGGGTCGACGAGCTGCGGTTCCTCGAGCGCGCGTCCGGCCGGCTCCTGTCGGTCCACGGCGTGGACAAGTTCCCGCGGATGACCGATTACGTGGTGCCCTCCGGGGTCCGGATCGCCGACGCGAACCGGGTGCGGCTGGGCGCGTACCTGTCCGCCGGGACCACGGTCATGCAGGAAGGCTTCGTCAACTTCAACGCCGGCACGCTCGGGCACTCCATGGTCGAGGGACGGATCGTGCAGGGCGTCACGGTCGGCGACGGCTCGGACATCGGCGGCGGCAGCTCCATCATGGGCACGCTGTCCGGTGGCGGCCGGGCGATCGTCACGATCGGCGAGCGCAGCCTGCTGGGTGCAAACGCCGGCGTCGGCATCTCGCTCGGCGACGACTGCGTGGTCGAGGCCGGCTGCTACATCACGGCCGCGTCCAAGATCACTCTGCCGGACGGCCGGGTGGTCAAGGCGCGCGAGCTGTCCGGGGTCGACGGGCTCCTGTTCTGGCGCAATTCGGTGAGCGGGGCGCTGGAGGCCCGGCCGCGTACGGGCACCGGGATCGAATTGAACGCGGTGCTGCACGCGAACGACTGACGTCGATCCGTTCGGGCGCGCGGTCCGTACTTCCCCTCGAGAGATGAGCGGAGGTACGCCATGGACGGGTCCTGGTTCAATCCTGTTCCGTCCCGGTCGGCGGTTCTCGAGGAGCCCACCGAGAAGCTTCCGGTGATCGCGCCTCGGGCCGGCGCCCGCACGGTGATCGTCTACGAACGCCGCAGCTGGGGCCTGCTCGTCGTGACCGGCCTTCTGGTCGCGCTCACGGCCGGGGTGATCCTGGGCCAGACGGTCGCGTTCCAGCCCCGAGCCGGGGTCGCCGCGGCCGACGTGATCCCTCCCGCGGCGAGCGCGGCACCGTCTCCGGCGCCGTCACCGAGTCCCAGCACCCGGCCCGGCGCCGCCCCGATCAGCGCGCCCCTCGGCCGTACGACTGCGCTGACCTTCGAGGTCGGCGGCGCCGCCGGCTCGGTCGCGGTGGTGGCCGCCGACCTGGGCGACCGCCTCTACGCCATCGCCGGCGCCGACGACAGCGCGGTCCCGGTGATCACGGCGACGAAGTCCGGCCCGGTGCTGACCTTCATCCGGACCGGCGCGCCCGGCCGGTCCGGCGCGACCGTGCAGCTCAGTGACAAGGTGCGCTGGACGCTGCGGTTCACCGGCAGCACCGCCGAGCAGTCGGTCGACCTGCGCGCGGGCAAGCTGGCCGCGCTGGACCTGGCCGGCGGCACCGGCCGGGCGGTGCTGCAACTGCCCGCCCCGAAGGGCACGGTCCCGCTGCGCATCACCGGCGACACCGGTTCGCTCGACCTGCTCACCGGTGTCGGCGTGCCGGTCCGGTTGAGGCTCGGCGCGGGGGCCGGCTCGGCGGTGGTCGACGCTCGTACCCGGACCGGACTCAAGGCCACCACGATCACCCCGACCGGCTGGACCACGGCCACCGACCGTTACAACCTCACGGCCGACACCAAGATCGCCGCCGTACGGGTGACCCACGGCTGATCAGCGCAGCACCGCGGCCGCCGCGTCCCGGACGGCGGTGGTCAGCGCGGCCAGCACGTCCGACTCCATCCGCCAGCGTTGCCAGTACAGCGGCACGTCCAGGTGCCGGCCGGGCGCGATCTCGGCGTAGACCCCGGCCGCGATGTCCGGCACCGCCACCGGCTCCGGCACCAGTCCCCAGCCCAGCCCGAGCCGGATCGCGTCGACGAACGCGGCCGCGGCCGGGATGTAGTGCACCGGCGGGTCGGCGGTCCGCTCACCCAGGGCCGCCAGGAACCGGTGCTGCAGGCGATCCTTGCGGTTGAGGACGATCATCGGCGTACGCGCGAGGTCGACCGGGCGGAGCGCGGGCGCCGCCACCGCCAGGTAGCGCATCGCGCCCAGCTTCTCCACCCGGCAGCCCTGGACGGCGACGTGCTGCGACGTGACGGCGGCCATTGCGGTGCCGGCCCGGAGCAGGTCGGCGGTGTACTCCTGATCGTCCTGGTGCAACTCGAACTCGACGTCCCCATCGGCGAAGCGGGCCAGCGCGGACAGGAACCAGGTCTGCAGCGAATCGGCGTTCACCACCACCGAGAGCCGGGTGCCGACGCCGCCCAGCGCCTCCCGCTCCAGCAGCGCCACCTGCCCGGCGAATCGGACCAGCGCCCGGCCGGCCTCGGTGGGTTCCGCCGGTTTGGCCCGCCGCACCAGCACCTGCCCGATGGCCTGTTCGAGAGCCTTGATCCGTTGGCTGACCGCGGACGGCGTGACGTGCAGAGCCCGCGCCGCGGCGTCGAAGCTGCCCTCGTCGATGACGGCTTGAAAGGTCGCCAGTTGCACCAGATCCACATAAGCGATTCTAATCTTCGGTAAGAAACATTAGTTGGACCGACCGTACGCCCGGACCTAGCGTCGAACCGTGCTCACCTCCGCCCTCGCCGGTTTCGCCGCGTCCGTCGCGCTCATCGTCGCGATCGGCGCGCAGAACGCGTTCGTCCTGCGCCAGGGCCTTCGCCGGGAACACGTGATCCCGGTGGTGATCGTGTGCGCCGTCTCCGACCTGGTTCTGATCACAGCCGGCATCGCCGGGCTGGGCGCGCTGGTGGCCGGCCACCCGACGACGGTCCGGGTGATCACCTGGGGTGGCGCGGCCTTCCTGTTCGGGTACGCCCTGCTCGCCACCCGACGGGCGCTGCGCCCGTCGGGGCTGACCCCGGCCGACCGGGCGCCGGCGACCCTGCGCGGCACGGTCCTGACCGCGCTCGCGCTGACGTACCTGAACCCGCACGTCTACCTGGACACCGTGCTGCTGCTCGGATCCATCGCCCAGCGGCACCCCCACCGGTGGCTGTTCGGGATCGGGGCGGCGGCCGCCAGTGCGGTCTGGTTCACGGCGCTCGGACTGGGCGCGCGCCGGCTCGGCCCGGTGCTGGCCCGGCCGGGCGCGTGGCGGGTCCTGGACGGGCTGATCGCGGTGGTGATGGCCGCGGTCGCCCTCAGCCTGCTTGCTTAGACATTCATCTACCAGCTTGTGCTCGAACTGGACGGCCCATCCCCGCGCTGTGCCGGCACACCGGCGACAACGCCACGAGCATGCGGATGCCTCTGCGCCGCAAGGGCCGGAGCGGCAGACTGTGCCGGTGGATGACGAGATCAGGGCACGGCGGGCCGCGGCGACCGACTCGTTCCTCGGCAACGGGCTGGTGCGTCCGGCCGAACTCCTGGCGACCGTCCCGCCGGACGCCGAGGAGGACGTGTACGGCGAGGGCGGCGCCGTCACCGCACTCGAGGAACAGGTCGCGGCGCTGCTCGGCAAGCCGGCCGCGGTCTTCCTGCCCAGCGGCACCATGGCTCAGGCGGCAACGCTGCGGATGCACGCCGACCGGCGGGGCAGCCGGACCGTGCTCTGGCACCCGTTCTGCCACCTGGCCCGCCACGAGGGTCAGGCGTACGCCCGGTTGCATCAGCTGATCGGCCGGGAGGTCGGCGATCCGGAGGCGGTCCTGCGCCGGGACGACCTCGAGGAGGTCGCCGAGCCGGTGGCCGCGGTGTTGTGGGAGCTCCCGCAGCGTGACCTCGGCGGCCAGTTGCCGTCCTGGGACGACCTGACCGCGCAGGTGGAGTGGGCACGCGGCCGCGGAGCGGCCACCCACCTCGACGGCGCCCGGCTGTGGGAGGCCACCGCCGGGTACGACCGGACCCCGGCCGAGATCGCGGCGCAGTTCGACACCGTCTACGTCTCGTTCTACAAAGGCGTGGGCGCGCTGCCGGGCTGTTGTGTGGCCGGTCCGGCCGCGGACGTGGCCGAGGTCCGGGAGTGGCGCGCCCGGATGGGCGGGACGTTGTACGCGCTCTGGCCGAACGCCGCGTCGGCGCTGCACCGGCTGCCGGCCGCCCTGGCCGAGATGCCGACCCGGTACGCGCACGCGTCGGCCGTCGCGGCCGCGGTGAAGGCGGTCGGCATCAAGGTGGTGCCCGACCCGCCGCAGACACCGATGATGCACCTCCTGCTGCCGGTGGCGGCCGAGGCGTACAAGCGGAACGCCCGGGAGCTGACCACTGAGACCGGCCTTTGGGTGTGGCCGTCGGCGGCCTCCACCGGCGATCCGGACGTGGTCCGGGTCGAGCTGACCGCCGGCCGGGCCACGCTGCGCCACGACCCGGAGTTCATCGCCTCCGTCCTGGCCCGGCTCAGCGGAATCCGTTGAACGCCGTGATCCGCGCGACGGCCCCGCCGCGAAACGTCAACACGTGCAGGCCGTGCGGCTGCTCGTGGCCGCGCTCGTACACCCGGAAGGCCGGCTGCTCGTTGGCTCGGGCCGGCACGCACCGCCACACTCCGGGCTCGCGCAGAACCTGCACCGACAGGAAGCCGAGCACCGCGTCCCGCCCGGCGAACCACTGCGGCTGCGGCGGCATCTCCAGGGTCACGTCGTCGCGCAGCAGCCGGGCCAGCGCGGCCGGGTCGGCGGCGGTCATCGCGGCGGCGTAGCGGTCGAGCACGTCGCGCAGCTCGGCCGGTTCGGTCAGGTCCTCCGCGACCAGGTCGAGCCGCCGCAGTCGGGTCCGGGCGCGTTGCAGCGCGCTCGTCACGCCGGCCGGTGTGGTCTGAAGGATCGCGGCGGCGTCGGCCGCGGACCAGTCCAGTACGTCGCAGAGGACGAGCGCAGCCCGCTGCCGGGCCGGCAGATGCTGCAACGCGACCACGAACGCCAGCCGTACGCCCGCCCGGGACTCGACCGTCCGGGCCGGATCCAGCCGGTCGTCCGGCAGCGGTTCGAGCCAGGACGGGACGGCGGCCAGGCCGGCCGGGAGCGGGCGACGGCCACGCTGGTCCAGCGCGGTGAGACAGGCCCGGGTGGCGATCACGTACAGCCAACGGCGGACCGACGAGCGTCCGCCGAACGAGTCGTACGCCCGCCACGCGCGGACGTACGTCTCCTGCACCGCGTCCTCGGCGTCGTGCACCGAGCCCAGCATCCGGTAGCAGTGCGCCAGCAGCTCAGATCGGTAGGTACCGAAGTCCACGCCTCAGACCTCCCTGACGCCCTGCCCGCTGAGCAGCAGCTCGACGTGCGGGCGGGGATCGTCGAGCAAGTCCAGCACATACCGGCCGATCTGGGCGGGCGTGAGCGCCGGCTCAAACGCGGCCGGGTCCACGCCGTCCCGCGCCACGTACGCCGCCAGCCCACTTCGGCCCAGCTCGGTAGCGGGACTGAGCTGCGGGAACAGCGTGACGAAGCGCAGGCCGAGCCCGCGCCGGCGGGACTCGTCGGCGGCGTACGCGCTGATGAACCGGATCGCCGCCTTGGCCGGGGCGTAGCCGCCGCTGACCGGGGAACCGCGCAGCGCGGCGCCACTGGACACGGCGACCACCAGGCCACCCGGGTCCATCGGCAGACTGAGCGCAGCCTTGATCCACTCGAAGACGTGCCGCGTGTCGACCTCCCAGTTCCGGCCGAAGGCGGCCCAGTCCAGTGCGTCGATCGGCCCGCTGGTCGCAAGTGCGCCGGCGTTCAGCACGAGGATCGAGGGCCGGTGCTTGAGCATGGTGTCCCGGACCACGGCGGGATCAGAGGCGTCCGACCCGCCCGTACGGGAGATGCCGGCGACGTCCGCGCCGGCGTTGCGGAGAGCGTCGGCGATGCCGCGGCCGAAGCCGCGGCTGTCCCCGGTGACGACGGCAGTGGTCGGTGAAAGGTCAGTCATGCAGATAAGACCCGCGCCGGGTCACGAATCAATCGCACAATGGCGTCGGTGACCGTGATCCTGAGTCGCTAGCGTCTGACGTATGAACACCGTGGGGCGGTACGAAGACCTCGTCGGCGAGGCCGTGGGCGTGCCCATCACCGGGTGGGAGTTCGCCTGGCTCGACGGCCGGGCGGTGGGCTCCGAGCCGTCGTGGTCGTACCCTGAGCTGGCCCGGCCGCTGGTGCGCCACGCTCGCAGCCTGCTCGACCTGGACACCGGCGGCGGCGAGATGCTGGCCGAGTTGGCCCCTCTGCCCCGCCGTACCGTCGCCGTCGAGGGGTGGGCGCCCAACGTGCCCGTCGCCCGGGACCGGCTGTCACCGTACGGCGTGTCGGTCGTCACCGAGCTGCCCGGCGGGGAGCAGGAGTTCGACCTGGTCCTGAGCCGGCACGGACGGCTCCCGGTGGCCGACATCGCCCGCCTGCTCGTGCCCGGCGGCACGCTGCTCAGCCAGCAGGTCGGCGGGGACGATCTGGCCGATCTCAACGCCGCGCTGGGTGCGCCGCCGCCACACCCTCGTCCGTGGACCGCGGAGGTGGCCGTGGCCCAGCTCGAGTCGGCCGGCCTGCGGGTCACCGACGTCCGCGAGGAACGGCCGCCGCTGACCTTCCGCGACGTCGGCGCGATCGTCTACCAGCTGCGGGCGGTCCCGTGGCAGATCCGGGACTTCGACCCGCCGCGGTACGAACGGCAACTGCGCCGGTTGGACGCGCTGATCCGGACGTACGGCGAATTCACCGCCACCGCCCACCGCTTCCTGGTCCAGGCGACCCGTGACGCGTGAGCCGCTGACGCTGGCGGTGGCCCAGCCGCCGTGCACGGCCGGCGACGTGTCGGCCAACGTGACCGCGCACGCGGTCCTGGTCGGCGCGGCCGCCGCGCGGGTGGTGGTCTTCCCCGAGTTGTCGCTGACCGGCTACGAATTGGACGCTCCGCTGCTCGATGTGGCCGACCCGCGCCTGGCGCCGCTGGCCGACGTGTGCGCCCGCACCGGCACCACCGTCCTCGCCGGAGCGCCGGTGGACGGCCCGCACATCGGCGTGCTGGCGATCGACGCGTCGGGCGTGACCGTGGCGTACCGCAAGATGTACCCCGGCGGCGACGAGCCGGCACGGTTCGCCGCCGGCCGGGACCCCGCGGTGCTCGAGGTGGACGGCTGGCGGATCGGGCTGGCCGTCTGCCGCGACACCGGCCTCCCGGCGCAGGCCGCCGCGACCGCCGCCCTGGGCATGGACGTGTACGCGGCCGGCCTCGCCGACCATCCGCACTCCGATGCCATCCAGGAGGAACGCGCCCGCCGGATCGCCGCCGACCACGGCGTCTGGGTGGCGTTCGCGAGTTTCGCCGGCCCGACCGGCGGCGGCTACGGCGAGACGGCCGGCCGCTCCGGCATCTGGTCGCCCACCGGCCGGGTGGTCGACCGGGCCGGCCGCGAGGCCGGCGCCCTGGCCCGTGCGACCCTCGCGCCTTAGCCGATCAGCGCAGCTCAGTCGAGCATCGTCGTTGAGCACCGCGGTTCAGTCGAGCATCGCGCCGCACGTCATGTTGATCGCGGCGCCGGTGATCGTGCGGGCCCAGCCGGACGCGGCGAAGACGGCCACGTTGCCCACATCGGCCAGCGTCGCCGTCCGGCCCAGCAGCGTCGCCTCGGCCATCCCCGGCTCGACCTGGGCGCGCAACCCGGCGTCGGGGATCGCCTCGGGCACGCCGCTGGTCCGCAGCGTGATCGCGCGGATACCGTACTCCCCCAGCTCCGACGCCAGTTGCCGGCGCAGTTGCTCGATGGCCGCGAACTCGGTCATCAGGCCACCGAGGCGGTACTTGCGGTGCGCGTTGCGGTCCGGGTCGCCGCCGAAGAACAGGATCACGCCGGACTGCTGGGCGGTCATGTGCCGGGCCGCGGCCCGAGAGGTCAGGAACCGCGCCCGTACGCCGTTCTGCACCGGGCTCAGGTAATCGTCCAGCCGCATGTCGGCCAGCGGGGTGCCCTGGACGTCGCTGTCCGTGATCACGTTGACCGAGACGTCGAGGCTCCCGGCCTCCGTCGCCACCGCGTCGGCGTGCGCGTCCACCTGGGACTCGTCGAGCGCGTCGAGCACCGCGACGGCGGCCCGGCCGCCGGCCCCGGTGATGTCGCCGGCCACCACGTCGAGTGATTCCCGCGTCCGTCCGGCCAGATGGACGTACGCCCCCTCGCGGCCGAAGGCCCGCGCGATGGCACCGCCGATCGCACCGCCGCCGCCGTAGACGATCGCGTTCCGATTCTTCAGCATCATGTCGGTCTCCCTTCGTCCTTGGTCTGACCGTCGCCGGGCGGCAAACTCATCGACGCAGGAGAAGCACCTCCGGCCGGCCGGGTCACGCCGTCGGCGGGACAGCCACGAGGCCTCGGTCACCGGTCGGCCCTCGTCGGGGTTTCGGGCGGGACCGGTCGGACCCGGCCCCGCCCTCCGTCCCCCGGGCGGATCGCCCATCCTCCCAGGTCAGGTGTCGCAGGCGACGCCGTCGCCGTCGCGATCGAGATCGTAGATGTCGGTGCCGATCACCCGGACCGGTCCTTTCACGTAGGCGGGACCGTTGCCGCCGCCCCCGGCACAGTCGACGTCGCTGGCGATCGGCACGCAGCCTGAGTAGTTCGGGTCGCAGTTTCCGCCGCCGCTGGCCGCGGACTTGGTGCCGACCGCGACCACCTTGGTCACCGGCTTCCGGGTGACGACCGACTTGACCAGGGCCTTACTCACCTGGGTGCCGCCGGCCAGCGTGACGCGATAGGTGAGCGTCCGGAGCCCGGTTCTTCCGGCCGTACGCGTGACCGTCTTGCCCTTGGCCAGCGAACCGTCCGTGACGCTCCGCGTGGCGTACGCGATCGGCTGCGTCTGGTTGACGGTTCTCGTGGAGGTGGCGCCGGCCGGCACGGCGGCACGGTGCGTCACCGCAGCCGGGGCGGTCGGGGCCGAGCCGTCGGTGGCCGACACGGTGTGGTTCACGGCTGCCGGCTTGTCGTCCGGCGCCGCGGCGGCCGATCCCGCGTCACCACAACCGCTCAGGACCGCGGCGGCGAACACCGCGGCGGAAACACCCGCCAGTGCCCGGGCTCGCGCCAGTGTCCGTTCCGTCACCGGAACAGTCTGGTGGTCCGGCTCGCGCAACAGATCGGCCGTTCGTCGTCAGCCTTGACCGAAAGAGGCTCGGTTATTTCGGCTCTTTCGGTCGGGTCTCTTGCCGTCGGTGAATCGTTGCCTCGCGTCACCGGAGGGCGCTCTTAAAGGCAGGTGAACTGGCCGAACTCGAGCGCGTGGTGGTGGTTGTCGCTGACTGTGACGGCGTGCGGCGTGGCCGGGTCACAGACGATGCGCAGATCGAAGTCCCCGCCCGTACCGCTCGTGGTGGAGGCGTCCGCGGTGGTGTCACCGTCCAGATAGGCCGAGACCGTGTCGTGGCTCATGAAACCGGCGCCGGTCAGCCGGATCTGGCCGTTCCGCCAACCTCGGCAGCCGGACCAGCCGACGTTGAGGGCGGAGACCGCCCGGCTGCCCTGGTCGCCGGTGACGATCACCGCGACTCGGCCGCCGGGGATCGACGTGAGGTCGTAGCCGGCGGCGTAACCGCCGGCGGCGTCGGCGGAGGCCGGCTCGTAGCTCACGCCGCCGACCGTGACCGCGAAGCCTTCGTTCGGCTTGAACCCGGCGCCGGAGACAGTGAAGTGGTGCTCGCCGGTGCCGGTCGTGCAGGGCTTGGCCTGGGGGTAGACGGTGTCCGGAGTGACCGCCGCGGCCAGCGGCGGTGGCGCGGCGTCGGCCGGGCGGGCGATCACCGCGCTCACCGGCACCGCCACGAGCGAGAACAGAAGAAGGTGAGTGATGCGGCGCCCGAACATGTCTGTCTCCCGCTCAACTGCGAACAATTGTGACAAAACGCTCCTTGACGCTAGCAGGCGCGCCCTCCGGGAAGCCCGCTGACCCCCTGCCAGCTGCCTCCTGTGTCGCCGTTCGGCCGTCGTCAAGCTCCGGTGCGACGCCTTGTTGCTGGTCACCGCCCGCGCCATCGCGTCCAGCCGCACCGGACAGAAGCGTCAACAGCAAGCGTATTTCCCTGAATATGGCCGCCGTTCCGGTTGACCCGTTGAAGAAAGTGCGTGTCGCGGCGCGGAAATTTGCGCCTCGGCGCTTCACACCGATCTCACAAAGAACGTAGTTCCGGGCTCGCATCAGGCATCTGACGCGTCCGCCGAGTTGAGTTCCCGGGCTGACCCTGTTAGTCACAGCATCTTCCCAGCGCAGCCCCGTGCGACACGCGTTTTCGCAGGTCGGCCGATATCGAAGCGATCCGGTGCCGACCGGTCGCCGTCAGCCTTCCGGGTTAATCCGATCATCGCGACCCGGCCGTCCCCGCGCATCACATAGGACAAACGGTCGTCCTATCGCGCTGTTTCCGGAATTGCGCCATCTTTGTCCCAGCGCCGGAACGGGCTCCCCCGGACTCAGGCGTCACACACATTCCATTGAGTGCACCAACACGTCCGGTCTCCCGCGACGTTGCGGGACCAGCACCGAACCCGTTCCTGGAGGAACATCCCATGCGCAAGATCACCAAGCGTTCCGCCGCCGTCGTCGCCGGCTCCGTCCTGGCTCTGACCGGCGCGACCGCGGCCTTCGCATACGCCAACGGCTGGTTCTCCGGCAGCGGCACCGCCTACGCGCACGGCTCCACGATCCAGACCGTCACGGCCCTCATCGACTCCCGCACCGTCGGGAACATCTATCCCGGCAAGGAACTGGCCGTCACGGGAACCCTGAACAACCCCAACGACTACACCGTCAAGATCAACGCGATCGCGGTCGGTTCGGTCTCTTCGGACAAGAGCGGTTGCGACTCCAACACAGCCGGGCTGTCGTTCACCGAACCCCCCAGCAACCTCCTGGTCGCCCACGGGTCGTTCGACAACGTCCCTCTCGGAAAGCTCACCATGAACCAGTACGCCGACCCCTCCTGCTCCGGAGCCACCTTCACCATCACCGCGACGATGACCGGTGAGATCGCCAGCTGACGAGCAACGCATCCGGGGTGAGGCGACGACGCCTCACCCCGGCGTCATGTTCACCTGCGAGCGCTGGGGCACGAAATGACACGTTGGACGACGTCCTTGGCCACCGCCGCCACCCTCGGCATCTCGCTGATGGCCGCGGGATCGACGCCGGCCACCGCGACCCCGGACGGCACCACCATCGTGCTGACCGGCGGAGAGCACGGCTATGGCGCGGTCACCTTCACCATCGAGGGCCAGGACGTTCGCGGGCTCTACCCCGGCCGGACGAGGCAGCTCCGGATGACGATCGCCAACCGGGAGCGTTTCCCGCTGCGCATCGTGTCTCTGGAGGGCCGCCTGGCCGGGACGTCACGACGGGGATGCCCGTCGAACCGGTCGACGTTGACCGTCGGCCCGTACCGCGGTCCACTGCCGATCACCGTCCCAGCGCGCAGCCGAACCACCGTCCCGGGATACCTTCCCGTGACGATGGCACCCACCGCCTCCCCGCGCTGCTCGAACACCGGTTTCCGGATCAACCTGAACGGCACCGCAGTGAAGGCGGCCCGATGAAGTCGCTGACCAAGAAGCTGACCATCGTCACGGCCACTATCGCCCTGGTCGGCGCGGGCACGATGATCGCCGAAGCGAGCTGGACCATCCCCGGCACGGCCAAGGTCAAGGCCAAGGCGGCGGACATGCCCCGCGGAGCGGTCCCGAGCGCGGCCGAGCAGGGCGGCAACGCACTGGTGAGCTGGAGCGCCCAGGAGATTGCGCCGGGCGTACGGATGCAGACGTACATCGTCACCGCGCACAGCGCCGATGATCCGCCCCGTGCCGACATCGCGCGCACCGTCACCGCCACCTCGGCGGACACGCAGTCAGCCGTCTTCACCGGCAGCGTGCTGGCCGGCGGCAAGTGGTCCTGGACACTCCTCCCCGAATACGCGCGGTGGGCCGGCGCCGAGAGCAAGAAAAGCGACAAGCTCACCTTCCCGGCCGTGGCCGGCAGCCCGAGCGTGACGACCCTGGTGGCGGACAGCGCAGCTCACGCCGCTGCCCCTGCGCCGAGCACGACAACCGCGGCGGCCGCGGCCGGCCCTCCGAAACAGACAGATCAACCCCCGGCTGCCGGCACCGCACCGGTGGAGGAGACGCCGAAGCCCGTCGAGCAGACGTCCTCGCCCGCCGCGGTCCCGGCAACCAGCGATCCGGCGCCGGGCGCCACGACCACCTCCGCACCCACCGCGCCTGATCCGCCGGCTTGAGCGGAACCGAGCAGGCAATTCGCCGCCAGCGCAATACCGCGCTGGGGGCGAATTTATGCCGGGACACTCTTTCAGGGTCGGCCGATCATTTCCTCCGTCCCGTTGAATTGCCAATTTCCGGGGCCGTGCGCATGAGGTCGTCCGTGCGGCTGCACGTGCATAATCCCTGGAAGCACTCACTCGTCGGCCGCGGGAAACGAAGCGTCCTCGGGGTTTTTCGAGTTCGACGCTCGTGAATTTGCCGTGCGTGCGCCTTGGTGCTAGTCCGCAGGCCGCGCAGCACCGGCCTGGAGCGTTGGCGTCGTGGAGATCGCGGCTGCCCGCATTTCGGCATGTTCGATACCCCTTGCGGGTTAAGCCGGACAGTCCCAACTGGCGAGTATTTGCGTTCCAATCCGCGGACGGAATGCCGATCACATACCCCGGCGGCATCAGGGACCGTTGTATCGGTGAGTCCGCACCGAAATGACGCCGCAGGAGGAAGTCGCCGCATGCGTAAGCCGAGTGAACGGCCCACGAGGTCGAATCATGCTGCGTGACGTGCTGACCCGTCGCGAGGGCGGGACGAAGCGGCCCGTCGTCGACCCGCCGCCGCCCCGGACCACAATGACCGTCACGGCCGCGGTCGAACCCCACGACGAACCGACCTGGGAGGTTCGTCATCCCAGCAAGCGCCGCATCGACAGCCGGACCAAGTCCGTTCTGGCCGCCGCCGCGGCCGCCGCGCTGATCGTGAACGCGGGCGCGGCCTGGTCGTACTGGCACGTGATGGCCGCACACGCCGGCACCGCGAAGCCCGGCACCACGGTGGAGCTGCAGCTGCGAGGGCGTTCCGACCTGAACGTGGTGCTCACGCCGGGGCACATCGGGAACCTGACCGTGACCGTGACCAACGACAATGATTTCCCGATTCGGATCACCGCGGTGGCCCCGGGCGACGGCAACGTCGTGGCCGACGACGAGCACCGGGACGCCGGTTGCCGCGAGACCGGCGTCTCCCTGTCGAAGTCGACGTTCCCGGTGTCCTGGGGCGTGCCCCGCAATACGATCGGCGCCTTCACCATCCCGAACGGACTCACCATGGCGCGCAGCTCGACGCCGGCCTGCCGGGGCGCCATATTCACCGTGCCGGTCCTGGCGACAGGCATCAGCAGCGACCGCTAGGCCGCCGCGGTGGCCGCACCGGGCGCCTCCCCGTCGGCCATCGGTGACCCCAGCTCTGGTCGCCGCCGAATCTTCGCCGCGCGCGAGGACCGTTCCTCCGGCCCGACGTCGAGGGCCTCCGGACCGCGGCGATCGTCCTGGTGGCGGGTTTTGCTTCGGTATCAGGACGCCTCGCGCCTCACTACCGAGGCGGCGGCGGCCGCGGGCCCGTTGCCGGCGGCGGCTCAGTCAGCCCGGTGACGGTCCGCGTTTCGCTGTCGTAGCTGCGGGCGGCGACGAACCGGCCGGTCGCGGGAGGCAGGCCGGCCAGCAGGCCGGCGGCGGCCGGCGCGGTGTGCCGGGCCAGCGTGATGTGCGGCGTCCAGCGGTCCGGCGCGTGCTGCGGATTGTCGTCGGCCACCGCCGCCCAGACCTGCCGCTGCAGCTCGAGGAGGCGCTCCTCCGGCCGTACGCTCCAAGCGAGGACCCCGGCCTGGCCGTCGAACCGCACCAGACCGTCCAGGGTGGCCGCCAGCGGCAGCACAGCGAGGAAAGCGCCCAGGTCGGGGAGCCTCGGCGCGGAGGCCAGAGTCAGGTGCGGCCGGTTGGTGACGTGCCGGTGCCGGGCGAGGCTCGGCACGCCGGCCGCGTCCAGCTCGTTCCACACGGCGCGGATCAGCGACTCCAGGCCGTGATCGGGAGGCAACTCGACGGTACGCACGCACATAGCTCCCAAACAGCGAAAACGGGCCTCGGCGGGAGGCCCGTCATCACTTGACGCGCGGTACCGCCGGTAACAGAGCGTGGGCAGGCGGTCCGCCGCGATCGATGTTAGCCCCGGATGTGCAACTTGCACTATCCCTGTGTCGCTCTGACCTTTCCGCGGGAGCGTTCTTCGGCGCGCAGGTCGCCCAGCCGCAGGTCGCCCGGTCGAAGGTCGCCCGGCCGCGGGTCGCCCGGCCGCGGGTCGCCCGGCCGCGGGTCGCCCGGTCGAAGGTCGCCCGGCCGCGGGTCGCCCGGCCGCGGGTCGCCCGGGCGCTGGTCGGGCTGCTGGTGGCGAGCGGCGCGGAGGTCGGCGGCGGCGATCGCCCGGGCCGCGTCGGCCGCCGACCGCCCGGTCACCGCCGCGTGCAGTTCGGCGCGGGCCCGCTCGGCCGCCGCCCGAACCAACTGCTCGTCGTGGGTGGCCTCGTCGAAGGCCGCGGCCAGCACCCGGGCGCCGGCGTCGCCCAGCGTCCGCACGTCCCGCAGCCCCCGCTCGTACGCCTGGACGGCCTCGTTCTCCTGGCGGCGGGCGGCCCGGGCCTCGGTCCGCTCGTACGCGTTGCCGTGCGACACGAACTTGAGCCCGACCGCGGCGCAGTCGAGGGCCATGAGCAGCAACGCGATGCCGATGTAGAAGATCCCGATCCCCCAGAAGTCGCTGGTCACCAGGTACCACATGGCGGACGTGCGGGCGCCGAACCCGGCGTCGGCGGCGATCGCGGTGGCGTTCGCGTCGCGCTGGGCCGAGATCGCCCGGGTCAGGCCGTCCACCTCCGCGGCCCTGGCCGTACGTCCGGACCCCTGGCTCAGTTGCAGACGGCCGGCCTGCGCGTCGAGTGCCGAAGCCTGGTCGTCCAGGCCGCGCGACCGTTTCACCAGCGCGTCGCAGGAGCCGCCGGCCGGGCAACCGGCCCGGCGCGTGACACCCCGGCCGGCCGAGTCGGCGAGCGCCTGACGGTACAGCGTACGGGCATCGGATCGGTCTGCGGCGGCGCGTACGTGCAGCGCTGCGACTGCCTGGTCGTCGGCGGCGTCGGCCGCGGCGAGCCGGGCCAGCCGGGCCTGGTAAGCGCCTACCGCCCCGCCCGCGTCGGCCGCCACGAGCTGCTGGTTGTGCACCTGGTTGAGCCGGGCGTCGATCTCGCTGGAGTAGCGGGCCAGCATCAGCGGCTCGGTGATCAGCGCTGCGAACAGCACCGCCAGGGCGGCCCGCCCGAGGTAGAGGCCGAGCGTCGGCCGCCGGAGCAGGTGATGCGGGTCAGGCGAGCCGAGGAGCTCGAAGTTGATGGCGACCCGGCCGACGACCGCCCGGTCGTACGCGATGACCCCGGCCGCCACCGCCGGACCGACCAGCCATTGCCACCACGGGTGGGTGTAGCCGGCGCTGGCGTCGACGAACGCGGCGCCACCGGCCGTCGCGTACAGGAAATAGAGCAGGATGAAGGCGCCGATGGCCCGGTAGAGCACCCGGTCGGAGTGCGTGGTGACGCTGTCCGGGTTCACGTTGGCGATCCGTAGCAGCACGTGGCCGAGTCTCGTCCATCACAGCGTTATTCACCCGCGGAATGGGCAAGACAAAGGCGACTCTGCTCGTAGCGCTCGTGAGGAGCACCATGCCTTCCGTAGTTCCCGACATCACACTCAATGACGGCCGTACCATCCCGCAGCTCGGCTTCGGCGTCTTCCAGGTGCCGCCGGAGGAGACGCAGAAGGCCGTCGAGACGGCGATCGGGGTCGGCTACCGGCACTTCGACACCGCGCAGATGTACCGCAACGAGTCCGGCGTCGGCGCCGCCCTCGCCGCCTCCGGCCTGGACCGGTCGGAGTTCTTCGTGACCAGCAAGCTCAGCAACGCCGCCCACCTGCCGGACGACGCCCGGGAAGCCTTCACGGGCACGCTGAAGGCGCTCGGGTCCGACTACGTGGACCTTTTTCTCATCCACTGGCCGCTGCCCACGCTGTACGGCGGTGACTTCGTGCAGACGTGGCGGACGTTGGAGGAGTTCTACCGGTCGGGGCAGGCGCGGTCGATCGGAGTCAGCAACTTCACCCCGCACCAGCTGGGCCGGCTGCGCGCCGAGTCGGAGATCCGCCCGGCGGTCAACCAGGTGGAGGTCCACCCGTACTTCACCAACGAAGAGATCCGGGCGTACGACCGGGACAACCAGATCGCGACCGAGGCCTACTCGCCGATCGCCCAGGGCGACGTGCTGACCGACCCGGCTGTGGTGGCGGTGGCCCGGGCCGTGGACCGGACGCCGGCGCAGGTCGTTCTTCGCTGGCACATCCAGCGCGGCGACATCATCTTCCCGAAGTCGAAGACCGACGAGCGCGTCCGCGAGAACTTCGCGCTGTTCGACTTCGAGTTGGACGAGCCGTCCATGGCCTCGATCACCGCCCTGAACAAGGGCGAGAAGGGCCGCGTCGGCGGCAACCCCGAAACGATGGACTTCATGCCCTCGAAGTGACCCACAGATCGGCGCCGGGCCGGGGCCCCGAAGCCGCGGTCAGAGGTCGCGCGGCTCGCTGATCGAAACCCGCACCACGACGGCGGCCGACACGGTCTGCGCCTGCGGCTCGACGTCGAGTTCGGGCGCACCCGTGTCGTACGCGGCGGCCGCCATGGCGCGCATCATCATCGGTTGCGCGCCACCGCCGACCCCGTCGTCGGCGATCTCGATCAGGCCGTGCACGTCCGAACCGACGGCCTCGGCGTACTCGTGGGCCTTCCGCAGCGCGGTGCGAATCGCCGCCGTTCGCACCTCAGCACCGGCGGTGCTGTCCGGCCGCAGCTGCCACCACGGCCCGGACACCGAAGTCTGGTCGAGCTCGGCCAGCCTCAGCATGAGCTCGCCCAGGCCGTCGAACTCGCTCACCGTGACGTTGGTCGTGACACTGCCCACGTACGCCGAGACCCGCTCGCCGCCCCGCTTGAGTTCCGGATGCACCTGAAGGTGGCCGGTCTCCCGCTTCTCCGTCACGACGCCGTCGAGAGCCCCGCCGACCGCGGCGGCCCGTTCCCGCAGCCGCCGCAGCGTCGTCTCGCGGTCCCTGTCCCGCGCGCTCGCCGTCACCGAGAAGCTCGCCACCTCGGGCGCCACTTCCCGGAACGCTTCCCCGCGAACCGTCACCACCGGTAGATCCATGACCCCACGCTAGCGGCTTGGGTAGGCGGCCGGTGGCCCCTGTGCGGGCCACCGGCGAATGCTACGACCGGCTGAACTCGCCCCGACCAGGCAACTTGTGAGCAGGATAGGCGGCCATCGCGCCCAGCTGGCTTGCCTCTACGTGCCAATTCACCCGCCGTCATGGAATCCGATTGAATCCTGGGCTTCCCACAAAGCCGATGGCAATAACAATGGCCCGACGGCGGCACGCGCGCCACAGCTGTACAGCAGCCAATACAGTTCCTCACAGTTGAACACCACTTCACCACCGGCATCGACCCAAACAATCGCAATCCGAGGACCCCCGACGGTGACATCCCACCACCGCCATTGACGGAATGCAGGATCGAGCATCTCTAGCCAATCCTGAATAGTAAACTGATCCGATTCGCGCTGACTGACGAATGCTTCTCGCCCCCCAGCGACCTCTGCCGGAACTAGCGATTCTCGACCCGAGAACCACCCAGGCAGACCGTCGGATGGCAACGCTTCACTCTCGAAACCGCCGACTTTGCCCGCTGCGAGTCCGGCAACTAGGACCTCGCGAACTCGTCTCGCATAGAGCTCCACTTGGTGCAGTGTTTGCACGACCACAGCACTCAAGACTGGTGGCGTTACAACATGCGCTGGCCTGGAAGAAACACCAGTGATTTCCGTATCGAGGCTTACACCTATTTCACACATCTTCGCTATCCTCTTATATCTCTACCAGAGCAGGGACTATGGCAGATTGCAGATCGGACAACATATTCCCTGGAATGCCAAAGAGATCCGGGCCTATCGTCGGATCGTCGATGGCCAACGTAGTGACGTGCTCGCCGATCTTGAACTGGTCGATCGGCTTGGTAGTGCCCATTAACCAGCAGAACTGAAACTGAGCCCACGAGACTGTGGCGATTGTTGGATGATCCGAACCGATATGTCCGCCGCACTTCACCGATCATCCGAGACTGAATTTATTTCACCCCGGGTTCGTCTAGATAATGTGAATTCAAGAGGGCGGTGAAAGACGACCATACACGCGACACCAACTACGCCATCGGGTTGTTGCTGTCGAATCATCCTCGCCAGCTCCGCAATCTCTTACATGGTTCAGTCCTCACCGGTTGAGATGTGCGCGTTGATGCCGGAGAATCTGGCTTTGAACTGATCTATTACGTCACCACAACTGGAACAACTATCCGCTCCGAGTAGAGATGGTGCCGGTAGAGTTGGAGTTTAGGCCGCTGGCAAGGTCTTCAAACAGAAACACCTCAGAGTCATATGCCCGCGACGGGTTCGGTGGCAGGAACTGCCTGCTGCCAGGCATTTCCGCCTCTCCCGGGTTCAGATGTGCACCGCTAGGCGCGATACCAGTCGTCGGCGCTTGGTCCGCGGCCGCCTACGCCCGGCACAACGGAACCGCGCCACGACCGGTCTGGTCATCCAACCGCGCCCGTCACCGCCTCAGCCGCACCGGCAACCGTCAGCTCAACGCCGCGCTGCACCGCATCGCGATGACCCAGGCCCGCTGCCACCCACCAGCCCGCGAATTACTCGCACGCCGCAAAGCAGACGGCGACGGCGGTCTCGAGGCCCTACGCGTCCTCAAACGGCGCCTGTCCGACGTCGTCTTTCAAGCCCTCCGGGCGGACGTCATCGGACGTCTACCACCGACCGCTTGACAGAGGAGCAATTTACGGACCCGGGGCCAACCTCGTGTGGCCGTGGCGACCGATTGGCTAAGAAAAGCTATACAGGATCAAGAAGGCGGCCCGGACGAAGCCGGGCCGCGCGCGTGCGCTCAAGGCCTACGGCCCCGCGCGCACGCCACGCCAACCTGACCGCCATCGATGCAAGCAAGCCCCAGATCATCAACCGACTGGCGCAGTCGGGATCGTAGCCTACCGTCCAATGGCGCACTTCCTGCGACCGATATAGCGCGACTACGCGGCACGGCATCAGCGTCGCCATCCATGGCACCGCAGAGACCGCGCCGAGCGGGATCATCAAATCGCGGGACTTATCGACATCCATAAATCAGCTTGATCATCTGACATCAACCGTGACAGCAACCGGGAGGCAAAGCGGGGACCACGGGCGCACAGCGCCGCACGGGATGGACGACCTGCGCACATCACTCATGCACCGTTCAGCCGCCAGCGAGACCGGCCCACCAAATGCCTTTCGATCTATTCTCGAGTCTTCCGCAGCGCTTCTCGTGAGAGAATGTCAGCCTGGCGGATTACTTCAGGGATCCGATATCGAGGGCTCAGTGTTAGCGTTAAGTCGGTAGCCTGATCCAAGCTAATTCGATGTCCAACAGATACGAATACGGGTCTAATTCCTGTCTGCGTACGAAGCACGCGCCCAAGCGTCTCGCCGCCCTCAGTAAGCGGCGACCATTCACCTCGTTGCTTCGCTGGTTCCACGAACGTCCCAACAAAAGGCGACTTCGCCACTCCAAATGACGGCAATCCAGTCAAAACGCCCACATGACTGGCCAATCCAAATCTTCTCGGATGGGCAATACCGTAGCCATCACAAACGAGCACATCGGGCTGACAGGAAAGGTTCTCAAGAGCCTCCAAGAGAATCGGCACTTCGCGAAAAGCGAGTAACCCCGGAACATACGGGAAGTGCACCTCGCCATGAGCGGTGGAAATCTCCCTCACTTCCAGGGTTCGCGAGTCCATCGCGATAGCCACGGCCGCCACTCGGAGGGTTCCGGCTTCGTAAGAGACATCCAGACCGGCCACCAATTCGGGAATAGTGACCAAAATATTTGCAACGTCAACTTTACTGCGTAACACCATCTGCTGACGTAGAGCTTCAGATATGTCCGGATCTTGCGACACATTCTCGCCTGCCGCCAACCCGGTTCCGTCCTCGAATTCGCTAGCCACCGTACTCACGAGGACGCCGTAGCTGCGAGAAGTTGGGATCATCCTCGGAGATCTGATAGTGATCCACAACTTTTCCTTGGCTGTCATATGTGACCGATCGAATGAGCACACCATGGTCGTAGGTCATCTCCGAGGCCAGGGATCCTTCTTCACGGAACTCCCGCGTAATGCCGTGACGGGTATTCAGCTTGTAGTTCGCTTCATACTTCAACTGACCGGATGGATACCAATCCCGAGCCGGTCCATCCTGCGCCCCATCCACATACGATATCTCCGACAGGCCATGGCCCGGCACATCGGCGTAACCGACGCCCGTGAAGCTCTCTCCGTTATAGGTGTAAAAGAGTTCTTCGTTGTAGTCTAGCAACTCGTCCGGCACGCGATTTGGTTGCGACTTTTTGCCATCATTCATGGTTTACCTACAACTAGGGTGTGAGCCGAGAGCAGAGGGAACACGGCGGGATTGGCATTCCTTGTTGCGCCCCTCGCAGCCTGACACTATAGAAACTGAAACTGTCGTCGATCTGAGTACTCAGCCCCGCCGACTCCCGTCTCCAGAGCAATTCATTGAGACCGTGGACTTCACCGTGAATTCCCGACCCACCGGGGTATAGCAATCCAACATCCGGACCCGATCGCGCAGCAAGACTGGGGTGCAAATTGTCGATCGCAGTTCCATGGTTGAGCGACGTGACAATATCACCGGTAGCCTCGTCCTTGACGCCCGTCAGCACTGGCCCTCGCTTGCTGATAGAAAGGTAGTCCGATGACCCTGGCGTGGTGATTCTCCCGTACTCGGCATGTACAGCATCAATCAAGCCGCAGTTGTGTACGAGTATCGGCGTTGTGCCAGCCATCACATAATAGGTGTGGAGGCCGTTGACAGTGAGGTCGTAGGTGATGCCGACGGCGTGGTATCGCCGCTGAGCCCGGACCACCGCCTCGCCGGTAGGAGTCTGGAGGACGTCGCCAGCTGTGACGTCTGCCGCCGCGACGAACGCGGCCTTCGTCTCGTCGTAGAACGGGTGGTGGAAGGTCGTAGTGAGGGTGGCTGCAGCCGTCACGACCGCCATTGCCGCAGCCACCGCCTTCTTCACGCCTTTTCTGGGGCGGATCGGGGCGATCGTCAGGTCGACGAAGTCGCGGTCGGTGGTCGTCACAATGACTTTCTCGACCGTGTGGGTCTCGGCGTCGTCGGTGCCGGGCACCGATGACAGGACCCGGTCGCCGGGCCTGACTTGGTCGATCGGCTTGTCGTCGCCGTTCGCCAGTAGGACGCGAACCGAACCGGCGAAGCTGTGCGGGACACCGCTCGCACAGCCTTCTGACGAACCGGATTCCTCGCGGGCACCGCCGGAGCCGCCAGCCTCTTGGGCGCCGGCCGCCGCCGCTCTGTCCGAGCCGGATGTTGCGGACCCGTCCGCAGCCGATGTTGCGGCGCTGTCTGCGCTAGTCGATGTCGCACCCTCGGACGCGGAGGTAGCCCCGCTCTCCACGGCCGAGGTCGCTCCACCCTCGGCCTCCGCCCCGCCGACACGGCCGAACAGGCCACCAATCGCCTGCAGAGCCTTGCCGCCGACGGCGCTGAGCAGTTTCCCGCCGAGGGCGCCCCCTACGCCCGCCACGGCGCCGATGACTCCGCCAACCAGACCGGCTTTGAGGAATGCACCGGCTGAACAGTCCGCTTTGCCGCCCTGAGCGCACTTGAAGCCCTGATTGACCAGGCCGCCGACCGCACCCGACAGCGCCCCGCAGGCGGCGGCACCGGCCACCGCCCCGACGCCGCCGGTGGCTGCACCGAGCACGGCCTCGCAGCCGATGAACACTCCGGTGGAGACCACGAACGTGGCGATCGACGCGGCGTGGTTCTTGACGTACTTGAAGCCGGCCTGGTCGAGCTTGGCGACTTCGGCGTTGAGCTTACGGATGACCTCCGCTTGCTCTCTGGCTTCCCGTTTGAGCTTGGCGTTCGCCGCTCTCAGTTTGGCCTCGGCCGCGGCTTTCCACTGCTGGTACTCCCGTTCGGCGGCACGGAACTGGTCGTCGACCCAATTCTCGAACTGCCTCAGCTTGCGGCTGACTGCGGAGACGAGACTGTCCCACTTGTTACTGACGTAGTTCCATGCTGTCGACACCGCCGACGAGACGCTGTTCCAGGTGTTGACGGCAAAGTTCCTGGTAGCGGTCCAAGCCCTCGATGCGCCCGACTTCACTGCGTGCCACGCACTCGACAACCAGCCGTGTCCGCTCGGGTCGGTGCCAGTCAGCGGGTTGTCACTCACGTAGGCGAACGGGTTGGCCGCGGCCGAGTCGGGCACCGGGCTCTGCGCCTCGGAGTCCTTGGTGGAGAACTGGCCGGTGGACGGGCTGTACCAGCGCGACGCCATGTTGACGTTTCCGCTGGCCGGGTCGGTCCAGCCGGACTGATACCTGAGGCCTCCGACCATGCCTGCGCTGGACAGCACCGCACCGAGCGGGTCGTAGGTCGTCGAGCCGGTAAGGGCCGTGCCTCCGGCGGTGAAGTTGCCGACAACGTCGGTGTGCTGATCGGTGAAGGCCAGCCGCGCGTCCGCAGAAGTGCCGCCGACAGTGCCGATTCCGATCAATGTGTCGCCGGGGGCACGGCTGTAGGTGTGAGCGCCGTCCGACGCCATCGCGTTGCCCGCACCGCTGAAGGCGAACCGGGTCGAACCGGCGGAAACGTTCCGGCCGAGCGCGTCGTACGCGTACTGCTGGCCACCTTGCGTGACGGCCTGGCCGAAGGCGTCCGACGTCGATGTTGTGGTGTTCCGGGCCGACAACGTGCCGCGGGCGGTGTACGAGTAGGAGTTGTGCCCGTCCGACGTCAACTGGTCGCGGGCGTCGTAGGTGTAGACGTTCGCGCCGATCCGGTTCCGGTTACCGGAGTCGTCATATCCGTAGACCGTCGACGACGAGCCGTTGTCCCAACTCGTCAGCCGATTCGCGTAGTCATAGGTGTACTTGTTGCTCTGCGGCGACCCGCCGAAGCCGGAGGTCGTCTTCGAGCTGACATTGCCGTTCTGGTCGTAGCCGTAGCCGATGACGGCGACCGTCTGACCGGTCTTGTCGGCCAGCCGGTCACCGGTCAGCCGGTGCTGGTGGTCGTAGTCGAACGTGCGGACATCGCCGCCGTCGCCGTAGGTGATGTCATGGATCTGAGACAGGTTGGTATAGCTCAGCGTCAGCTTGTCGCCAGTGGCCGCGTCATCCACCGTGTGGAGCCGACCCGCTGTGTCGTAGCCATATCCGGTGATGCCGGCGGCATCGGTACGTGACGTCATGGCGCCGTCGCCGTTCCAGGTGAAGGCGCTGTTGCCGGCGCTGCCGGTGGCCGCGAGCAGGTCACCGCGATCGTCATAGCTGAATGTCTCGGCTGACCCCGCGGCACCACCCGCCGGATCGGTCGCGGCCGATGTCAGCCGCTGGTTCTTGTCATACCCGAAGGTCCGAGCGGCGGTGACCGCATCGGCGCCGGTACCGGACGCCGTGTGCAGGTTCCCCATCACGTCGTACTGCTGCGTGACTGCCACCCCACCGGGCAACGACTGAGCGGAGGCCAGACCACGCAGGTCATACGTCGTGGTCGTGGTCCGATCCTCGGGTGACGCGTAGGAGGCGGTGGCGGGCTCGATCGTCGACTCGGGCAACTGCCAGGAGTTCCACGTGTAGGTCCAGGCGTTCTGCCGGCCGTCGGAGTATCGGGTGCGGTTGCCGGCCGCATCGTGCCCGAACGTGGTGGTGATCGAGTGCCCGTCGTCGACCGGCTGAACCTCACTCGTCAGCACGTTGTCAGCGTCGTAGCCGAACGTCGTGGTGTGCCCACGACCGTCCGTCCACTTGATCGGGTTCCCGTTGCTGTCGAACACCTTCGACTGCGTGGCCAGCACCGAGCCGTCCGAGTCCAGCGCCGTCGCCGAGACCTGGTTGCCGGCCTGGTCGTAACCGCTGGTAGTGGCGGTGCCGTCCGGCAACGTGGTCCTGGACCGCCGCCCGAGCACATCGTACGTGTAGGCCGTGGTGTTGCCGGCGCCGTCGGTGGAGCTGACCGTTTCGCCGACGTGGTCGTAGCCGGTCGTGAGGGTGACACCGGTCGGGGAGACGACGGTCGAGGCCCACGCGCCGCCCGGGTCGGTCGTCGACGCGTCATAGTGATAGTTCGTGGTGTAGGCGGCCGCTGCCGGGTAACGGTCGATGACCGTGCTGGTCTTGAGCCGGCCCAGATGATCGTAGGTGGCTTGCCGTTCGCCTCCGTTCGGATCGACCGCGTCGTTCGGCTCCCCGTTGGGGTCATAGGTGGTCTGCGTGACGCCGCCGTCCGGAGTGGTCGTCTTGGCCAGATCACCGAGTTGGTCGTACACGTACGCCGTCTCGTTGTTGAGAGCGTCGTAACTGAAGGCCACGTTGCCGACGGCGTCGTACTTGCGGGTGACGGTGCTGACCAGCGGCAGCATTCCGCCCGGCGGAAAGTAGTCGGGCATGGTGACGCTCGTGACGCGGCTGTTCCGGTCGTATCCGGTGCGGGCGATCCCGCCGTCGGGGTTTTGGCTCTCCACCGCGTCGCCGAAGGTGTCGTAGCCGGTCTTGGTCACGGGTCGGCCGGTCACCGCCGGAGCGCCGCCGGATTCCAGGTCGGCGGAGGGTGCGGTGGTGACCGCCAGTCGGCCGGCTTCGTCGTACACCACGTCGGTGACGTGTCCGTTGCCGTCGGTCTGCGACACGGGAAGCCCGCGCTTGTCGAGCGTCCACGAGGTGCTGAGGTCATCGGTGTAGCCGGGCGTGTCGGTGTGCACCGACTTCGACTTGAGGTGGCCCATCGCGTCGTACGTGGCGCTGGTTGTGACGCTCGCCCCGGTGCCGCTGGAAGCCACGTTGGTGGCGATGCCGTCGTCGGGTGTGTAGGTCACGGTAGTGGTCCGGTTGACGCCGCCCGGATCCACGGTCGTGGCGGTCGGCCGGGACGCGGCATCCACGGTGACCACGGTGGTGGTGGCACCGTTGTTGGTCACTTCGCGGCTCAGGTTGCCGGCCGGATCGTAGAAGTCCGACTTCAGGACGTACGGGTTCTTGCCCGCGAAGTCGGTCCGAGTCGCCGTCGCCGGGCGGTTGTCGTCCGTGTACGTGTAGGACGTGGTGTCGCCCATCGCGTCGGTGATCGATGCCAGGCGCCCGGCCGGGTCGTAAGCACGGGACACCTCGGTGAGCCTGGTCGCCGGCTGAGGGTGCACCGGGTCGCCGACGTAGTTGGTCAGCACCTGGCTGAGAGGTTTGCCGTTGGGGTCGAACGTGTACTCGATGCGATTGCCGAGCGAGTCGAGCTCGGCCGACCGGTTGCCGTAGGTGTCGTATTCCGACCGGGTCACGTTGCCCTCGGCGTCGGTGGCCGAGTCCACCTGGTCGTAGGCGTTGTATGTGTCGGAAGTGACTCGGGGCGGGTCACCTCCGGTCTGGTCCGTCACGGTGGTGGAGAGGACGTCGCCGTCCGGGTCGTACGTCGTGGTCGTCCTGCCGGTGTGCACGACGGCGCTGACCCGGTCGGCGATTGGCGGATCGTCCTGGGTCAGCAGCTGACCTTGACCGTCGTAGCTGTAGGTGGTGGTGAGCCCGGCCGCATAAGTGTCCGAGACGACGGTCTTGGTGCGCACCCGGCCCAGCGAGTCGTATGTGAACCTGGAGACCAGACCGTCGGGATCGGTGGTGCCGGCAACATCTCCGTTGTGGAAATAGCTGACCAGATAGACCGCCCCACCAGGTGAGGTCGTACGGTACGGCAATCCGGCGGGCGCGAACCCGGTGTCGGCGGCGGCCACAGATGTGCCGTCGGTGTAGTCGACCGTTGTGGTGCGGCCACTCGGGGAGCCGGTCACCGGCGGTGAGGTGACACTCTTAGGATTGCCCAGACTGTCGTACTTGTACGTGGTCAGATAGGTGTTGTCGGTGGATGACGCCGACCGCGGATCGCGTTGGGTGAGCTGGACGCCCGCCAGCGGGTCGGGCCGGTCATTCAGTGCGGCCAACTCGCCCAGCTCGATGTCGAACTTACCGGTTGTGCTGCTCGCCCGAAGCGCAGTCGCATTGAGCTTGATGTAGCGAGCGCTGATCGGGGCGAACGAAAACGTCGCCTGCTTGCCCGGGGCCGGAACGGCGTAGTTGGTCTGCGTCGTCTCCGTCGTCCACGACGAACCGTCGGCGGACACCTGAAGGGTGAAGGTCAGCGGGAACCCGCCGGTAACGTCGGTCCGCGGGTACAACACGACCTGGTCGATGGTCTTGGCTGTGCGCAGGTCGGCTTGGACCCATTGCGTGTTGGCGGCGGCGGTCTGAGGCGCGGTGGCGAACCCGAGTGCGCCGACCACCGATGCGATGTTGCCGTCAACCAGGGCGGTCGGTGACAGGTCGGTGGCCGTACTGGCGCTGCTGGCGGTGACGACTGCGCCGGTGGCCGCGTCCAGGCCCATGGAGGTCGGCTGGAAGGTTGCGTAGCCGGTGGCGCATTTGCCGGCCACCCGGTCCTGGCAGGTGGTCGTCGACACCACGTTGCCGGCGGCGTCGTGACCGGTCGTGATGACATTGCCGTTCGGATCCGTGGTGGTGTGCATGAAGCCGCCGACGTCGTACCCGAACGTGGTCTTGTTTCCGAGGCCGTCGATGGAAGCAATCTGCCGGTTGCCGTTGAGCAGGTCGTACTGGTTGGTCAGTTGCTTGCCACCCGGGTCGGTGACCTGAACGCTGAGGACAGGCGTGGTGCCGGCGGAGTTGCGGGCCGCGGCGTAATGGGCGGCCGCATCGGCCTCGCTCAGGCCGGCTCCGTAGAACGCCGCCTCGCCCAGTGACCCGGTGAACATCGGCGTGCCGGCGTAGGTCAGTCCGGCCAAGCTGGACGAGATGTCCTCCGAACCGGTGTACCCGCCGCCGAGGTAGGTGTACGGAAGGCCGGCTGCGGTTGCTCCGGAATCGCCCTGCGACGAGCTTGCCTTGACCCCGTCGACGTACAGGCTCTGCGTGCCGTCGTTGTTGCTGAGCAACGCCTGATGCCAACCGCCGTCGGTGACTTTCCGCTGTGAGGCGAGTGACTGGATCCACGCCTGGGACGCCGCCCCCGCCGAGCAATCCCAAACCTGGACCTGGGTGCCATTGACGGTGCTGCGCGAGGGGTCGTCGAGGCAACGGCCGGCGGCGACGTTCTTCAATCCGTTGGCGGTCTTGCTCCACTGCTGGGACGCTTTGCCGGAAACGCAGGAGTCGATCTCCAGCTTGGTTCCGTTGGCGCTGGCACCGCCGGCCAGGTCGAGGCAATGCCCCATGAACTGGACGCTGCCGTCGGCGGCGAAGGTGACGCTCTGCGCCGAAGTGCTGTTGCAGTCATGTACGTCGACCTTGGTGTGGTCGACGGTGCTGCCTCCCCACAGGTCGATGCACTTGCCGGCGATCGACTTGGCGGCCAGCGGGCCGGTCGGAGTGGGCGACGCGCTGAGCCCGCGAAGTAGACCGTCGCCGGTGATCCACAGGATCGGGCGGCATGGGCAGGTGGTGGCGCCGAGAGCCGAACTTTGTGAGGAAAGCAGGATCTCGCCGGACACGGTGGGATCGGTCCGGAACCAGAGTTCCTGGCTGGATGATCCAGGTGGGATCGCTTCCTTGGGAATCTGGACGGACGACTGGGAACCGCTGAAGGTGGCTGCGGGTTCGTCGTTGAACGGACCGGGGTCACCGAGTTTGGTGCCGGCGTAGGTTGCCGGTGCCCAGTGCACCTCGCTTGGGGCGTACTGGGCGCCGACGGTCTCGCCGAGCCGGTAGTAGGCGAGCGGGCCGGAACCGAGAACGGCCGCGCGGTAGACCTGACTGGATCCGGATGCGGTCGGTGCCGCAAGCCCCCAGACGCCACCGTTCTCATCGGTGACTGAGGTGACCCTGGTCGACACTGGGTCATACGCAACCGAGGCGTAGGTCTTACCGGACGGCCGGGTGGCCGAGGTCATCAGGGTACCGGCGTGCAGACCGGCGTCGTAAAGAGCCTGCGCATCGGATTTGCCCAGGACCCGACTGCCGTAGAAGGCCGCATCCGACAAGGACCCTTTGAAATAGCTACCGTAAACGGCACCGTCAGTTCCGCCGTGAGGCTGGTCGGGCCAGGGACCGGTCTCGTTCGGGCTGGGGCCGAGATAGCCGGCGCCGAGATAGTTGTAGTGGTCGGCGGTCGGGTCGATCAGATCTCGGCCGTGCTTTCCCCAGCCGTCGATCGGACCGTACTGGGTGCCGTCGACATACAGGTACTGCTTGTCCTGAGCGCCGGTCAACACCACGTTGTGCCACTTGCCGTCGGCGACGGTTGCCGTCGTGTGCAACGGATTGGGCGGAACGTCGTCTTCTGCGGTCTGCCAGAACTCGCCGTACAGCTTGCCGCTGGTGCCGAGGTAGAGAACCGGCTGGCTGTTACCGGACGAGGAGGTGCCAGCAATCGGCATGTCCGCCATGCCGTACAGCACACCGGCCGGCGTTCCGGCAGCGGCCTTGAACCACATCGAGAACGACTGGGCGATGGACGAACTCATCTTCAGGTCGGGCAGCGTGACCTGCGCGGTGGTGCCGTTCAGTGTGATGCCGGTAGCCGAACTGGACGCCAGCGGCGTCGCGGTTCCGCCGAGCCCGACCGACCCCACATACCGGGCGTCGTCGGTTCCCTCGTTCGCCAGGATTGCGCTCTCGGCCTGTGCCCCCGTCTTCTCCCCCAGCGGCCAGTAAGAGGTGGCGCCAAGGTCGAGCACCTCGTTGCGGGTCTGGGCGGCGGCGTGCGGGTCGTAGGCATACCGGGTGCAGTCGGTCGTGGTTCCCGGCGGGCAGACCGACGTGAGTTGGTCGGCGGCGTAGTTGTACGTCCAGACATACGCCGAGTCGGCCTGACCCGGCGTCAGCGGATCGGTGGACACCGTGGCCACGTGTGCGGCCGTGGCGCCGGCCGGGGTGGACCAGCCCAGGTGCAGAGCCCGGCCGGAGGCGGCCGAGGTCATTGTGATGACGTGGCCGCCGGACCAACTCAGCGTCTCCGCCCGCTGGGCGGCATCGACGATCGAGGTGAGGCCGTAGATGCCGGGGGCGACCGCCTGGCCGAACACGAAGGTGGTGACCGACTTGTCGATCAGCTCGTAACCGCTGGCCAGCTGGATCAGCGTGGCGGCGCGGCCGGCCGGCGTGGTGAAGCTGCCGTCGGCGTTTCGCCCGTAGGCGACGTTGGACCCGTCCGGATAGGTCACGATGACGTCGAATACCGCGCCGGTCCTCGTGTACTGCTCGGTGATGTGGGAATCGGGGGTCGCGGCCCAGGCGGCGCCGAACGCCGCGGTGCCGCGCGGATCGCGGGAGTTGTAGGACCGGGTGATCGACAACGGCGGTCCGATGGTGGACACGTCGGCGTCGGTGGATGACGTCGTGTAGTTGCCGATCGACGCGTCGAAGCCGTGCGTCTGGTTCTGCGAGAGACTGGACGTCACCGCAGGCTGGGGCACCTGAGTGGTGAACTGGTACCAGGGTGGATCGGCGGAAAAGTTCGTGCCGTCGTACGACTGCACCGTCCAGGAATACGTCCTGCCCCACTGCAGCTTGCCCTGTGGCACCGTCCAGGAACTGGCGACCGTTGTCTTGCCCGAGTCGGCGACCTTCACACCGGAGGGGTCATATACCTGATAGTAGAACGAGAGGTTGGTGGCGAGACCTGGATCCTTGTCGCCCATCGCCGACAGCGTCGGTGTGACCGTGCCGGTGGCGGCGCCGTTCGCCGGGCTTTGCGTGAGGATGGTCGGCAACACGTAACCGGTGTAGGTGAGGGTCAGGTTCGGTACGTGGTCGCTGGAGAGGTCGCCGGCGAGATACTTCTGGTTACTCACATTGGTGGCAGTCGTGTAAACGGCGAGCCCGTAGTCCGGGATGATGCCCTTCGCCCAGTCATTGATCGGGCCGGTGGCGAGCGGGATGCCGAACGAGTCGCCGTTGACCGTCTGGTTGTAAACCTGCTTACAGGCGGTGGACAGGTTCGGGGTGGCGTTTCCGATGGACGTTGGCGAGATGGCCGGACCCGGCCAGGCGGTGGTACCCGACGGGGTCCATGCCTCGGTCACGGGCGCCACGTCGACCCGGGTCGGCGTGCAACTCGACGCGTAGTAGGCGAACAGCGTCAGGGTGGCCGCGCTGATCGGGACGTTGGACTTCGCCACGCCGTCGTCGGAGAAGTCGAGGAAGGCCCGGTCGACATGCGTCCCGTTGTCCGGCGTACCGACCTTGACAACCTGGTCGTTGGAGCGGTCAGCGACACTGCTGCCCTGCTCGACGTACGTCGTCAGTGGCCGGAAGCTGATCGTGGGGTCGACCGTCACCGGAAACACCCGGGCGGCGGCGTGCAGCCAGGCCCCGTCCAACGCCACGTGCAGCGTCTCCCCGGCGAGGGTGTAGGTCACAGCGGTGGTGGTGGCTGGTCCGTCCTTGGTCACGGCTGAGTCGTGCGCCGAGCCGGCCGGCAACGTGGCGAGCGTCTTGCCCGCCGCGGTGCGCAACTCGATCGCACCCGACGGCAGCGGGAACGCGCTCAGCCCATCGAGATCGAGGTTGAAGTCCCACTCCGCCGCTGCTTGCGCATCGTGCAGGATCAGCGACTCCTTCTCCCCGGCGGGGATGGCCTCGACCTGCACATCGGTATGCGGCAACGCCTCGACGTAGGTCACTGTGGACAGCTGACCGGTCCCAGCAACGTGCATGGCCCCGACCAGGCGCTCGGCCACCGCGTGGGTGCTGTCCGGCGCCACCGACACCAGTTTCGGGTCGTCGGCATAATCGGCGAACTGCACCTCGGCGGAGTTAGCAGTCTCCTGCCACCGGCCGTCCGCCGCCTTGCGAACCGCGGTGTTGATCCGCTTCCAACCGTTCTTGCCGTCCTTGAAGTTGACCGGGCCGGCCGAGTACTGCCGGGAGAAGCTCCCGTCGGGGTTGGTGTAGTACGTGGTGGTTGCCGTCGACTTGGCGTCGACCATCTTGCTGCGGGCGGCGACGAAGCCGCGTGGCCCCGCGCTCAGGCCGGCCTTGGCTGGGCGGACCGTCGGGGAGGCGGCGGCCAACTCACCCTTGCCTGTCCCCGGTTTGCGCCCCGTGCCTCGACCGGCACGTGTGGACGCCGAGGTGGCCCGGTGGCCGCGTTCGGCCGCTGTGCCGGATGCCTGACGGGGTCCAGTCGGCGGTTTCCGCGGCGAGGCGAAACCGACCGGCGTGGTCAGGCCGGACTCGAGCCAGGATAGGAAGGCCCCCAGCGATGGCCCTGAGGCGGACAGCGCCGCGTCATCCGGTGGTGCCATGGCCACAACGAGAGTGACGGTCAGGACAAGAATCAGGACGACGCCGGCTCGCCGGCCGAAGGCGCGCTGCAGGCACCGACGATAAAGCTCCCGCACGTTACTCCCCGTTGACTGCGCATCGACATGTCGCGATGTACGTCAGGGAGTTTGACGGCCCGGCGATGCGTTCCACAAGGCCTGTGGATAACGAACGCTGTATCAGACAGGCGAACGGAGCCGCTCGACTGCCGCCGCCACGCGTTCGTCGGTGGCCGTCAGCGCGATCCGGACGTGCTGCGCTCCGGACGGCCCGTAGAACACTCCCGGCGCGGCCAGGATGCCGAGGTCGGCCAGGTGCTCCACCGTGGCCCAGCAGTCCTCGCCGCGGGAGGCCCACAGATACAGCCCGGCCTCGGAGTGGGTGATCTCAAAACCGGCGGCGGAAAGGGCCGGCTGCAGCGCGGCCCGCCGCGCGGCGTAGAGCGCGCGCTGCGCGACCACATGTTCCTCATCGCCCAGGGCGGCGATCATCGCCGCCTGGATCGGGGCCGGGACGATCATGCCGGCGTGCTTACGGACGGCCAGCAGCTCGGCCACCAAAGACGGGTCGCCCGCGACGAAGCCGGCCCGGTACCCGGCCAGGTTGGAGCGCTTGGACAGCGAATGCACCGCGATCAAGCCGGTGTAGTCACCCTCGCACACCGAATCCGACAGCACCGACATCGGCGACGTCTCCCAGCCCAGCGAGAGGTAGCACTCGTCGCTGACCAGGACCGTGCCGTGCTCGCGGGCCCACGCGACCATCGACCGGAGGTGGTCGGCGGGCAGCACCCGGCCGGTCGGGTTGGACGGGCTGTTGATCCAGACGAGCTTCACCCGCGGGTTCGTCACGGGCGAGTCCGACCGGACCACGGTGGCGCCGGCCAACTCCGCGCCGACCTCGTACGTCGGGTAGCAGACCGGCGGGATCACCACCACGTCACCGGGACCGGTTCCGAGCAGGGTCGGCAGCCACGCCACGAGTTCCTTGGAGCCGATCGTCGGCAGAACCCCGTACGTACCGGAAGCGCCGCAGGCACGACCCACCCACGCCGAGATCGCCGCCCGCAGCCCGACGGTCCCCGCGGTCAGCGGGTAGCCGGGCGTGTCGGAGTTCGCCGCCAGCGCGTCGCGGATGAAGCCCGGCACCGGGTCCACCGGCGTGCCGATCGACAGGTCGACGATGCCGCCGGGGTGGGCGGCCGCGCGCGCCTTGGCCGGCTCGAGCAGATCCCAGGGGAAGTCGGGCAGCTTCGACGACAGCGGCACCGTCGTCAGTGCTCGTTCAGGTCGGCCGGCTGGCCCGCGACGAACGGGGTGTCCTTGTCGATCTTGCCGACCTTGGAGGCGCCACCGGGCGAACCGAGATCCTCGAAGAACTCGTAGTTCGCGCTCGTGTAGTCCTTCCACTGCTCGGGGACGTCGTCCTCGTAGAAGATGGCCTCGACCGGGCAGACCGGCTCGCAGGCACCACAGTCGACGCACTCATCGGGGTGGATGTAGAGCATCCGGTTGCCCTCGTAGATGCAGTCGACCGGGCATTCCTCGATGCATGCCTTGTCGAGCACATCGACGCAGGGCTCAGCGATGATGTAGGTCACGGGTCTTTCCCTTCCGGCGAGCTACCCAATACAACCCCACGGCAATACAACCCAACGGCAGCGTCCGCGGCGATCAGTAGCAGAGCCTAGTATCTCGCCGGAAGGAGGTCGCGCGTGCTCCGACGGCAGGATGTGGGACACCGGGTGGTGGTACGCCGAATTGTCGGCCTATCCGGCAATCGCCCGCTTTTCTCCGATGCCCTCGGCGAGCTCGTCGAGCTGACCGAGACGGAACTCACTCTGGCGACCGCCAAGGGCACCGTACGAGTGCCGTTGCGCGAGGTGCACCGGGCCCGGCGGGTGCCCGTCGCCCGCCGCCCACCGGCTGCCGACGTGGTGGCGCTGGAGCTGGCGGCCAACGAAGGGTGGCCGGCGCCGATCCAGTCCCGGCTGGGCCAGTGGATCCTGCGCGCGGCCGGCAACTGGACCGGCCGGGCCAACTCGGCGCTGGCCGTGGGCGATCCCGACCGCCCGCTCGAGGCGGCCATCGACGCCGTCGTCGACTGGTACTCCGACCACGGCCAACGGGCGCTGATCAACGCGCCCATGCCGCTGGCGTCGGTGGTCAACAGCGCTCTCGACCAGCGCGGCTGGACCGCCCGCCCCCTCACATTGCTGCAGACCGCACCCCTGGCCGCCCTGGTGGAGGCGCTGCCGGAGCGGCGGGACCTGCCGCCGGTGGACCTGGCCGACACGCCGGGCGAGGACTGGTACGCGATGGTGGCCGAGCACAAAGGCACGCTGCCGCCGGCGGCCCGGCGGGTGCTGACCGGCGTCCCGGGGGCGGTGTTCGCCCAGGTCCACGACGCGAACGGCGACCTGGTGGCGGTGGCCCGCGGAACGGTCACCGGGCCGGCGAAGTGGCACGGCGTGTCGTTGCTGCAGACCGCGCCCGCGGCGCGGCGGCAGGGGCTGGCCCAGCACGTGCTGCGGGCGATGAGCCGGTGGGCGGCCGGGCACGGCGCGATCCGGGCGTACCTGCAGGTGGAGGAGCGCAACACCGCAGCGGTCGCGCTGTACCAGCGGCTGGGCTTCGCCACCCACCACACGTACCTGACGCGCGAAGCGCCTTCCCCGCAACGTACCTGACGCGCGAAGCGCCGTTCTAGCGGCGGACCACCTTGCGCGGCCGGGACGCGCGGGCCTGCGAGAACGCCTTGAGCGACTGGGACTTGTAGTCGCGGCCGAGCGCGGTGGCGATCCAGTACCCGATCAGCACGCCGGCGATGGCGAAGCCGCCGTACAGCCACACCTGGGAGAAGAAGTTCCCGGCGCCGCCGGCGAACGGCTGGTCACCGCTGATGAACGGCCCGACCAGGACCGTCAGCAGCAGACCGCCGACCGCGCCGAAGGCGACCGTCGGCGCCCAGCCGCTCGGCCGTTCCCGCTGCGCCCGCAGGAAGGTCCAGACCACCAGGGCCAGGCCGATCAGCGCGAACATGACGAGCGAGGCGCGATCCTCGGCGCTGTCGCTGTCGTGGAACCAGAGCCGGATCACCACGCGCGTCACCGCGTTGATGGCGAACAGGCCGACCGCGATCGCCGCGATCGGAAACCACCGTTTCTCTGTCATCTCGCCTCCCAAAACCCTGGTTGGCGGGGATCGTAGCGCTCCGGTCACCGGTCCGAGTAGAGCGACGGCTGGGAGTCTGCTGGCAGACGCGGCCGGCGCAGAATCGCCCGGTACGTGTAGACCGCGAAGGCCAGACTGCCGACCAGGATCATGATCAGGGCGACCCAGTCGTTGCCGTTGATCAGATAGTCGCCCTCGGAGCGTTTCGCCCCGGCGGCGAAGAACATCAACACGGTCCAGAGCAGCCACGGCGCGCCGATCGCCCGCTTGCGCCCGGTGGTGGTCACCGCGAACCAGGCGATCGCGACGTTGGCCACCACGGCAGCCGGCACGGCGACACCGATCGGGAACCCGCCGACCCGCAACGGGGTCAGGAAGATCTCCAGGAGGCCGCTGAACAGCGTGGCCAGCAAGGAGATGACCAGACCGAGGATCGGGACCAGCCGGCCGTCGCGCTTGGCGACCCCGGGGTCGGCGTCCGGCGGCGTGCTCACCAGCGTCACCGCACCACCGGCTCGGCGGACGGGCCCACGCTCAGGCCGCTGAACAGATCGTCCTCCCAGCCGTACGGGCCGGAGACCTCGCCCCGCGAACCCTTCACCAGGGTGAAGTACTCGACGCCCATGAACTCGCCGCCGAAGTCGCCGGCGATGCCGTACAGCCAGGAGTTGTCCGGGATCTGCGTGGCGTGCGCGCGCATCGCCGCCACTTTGCGCTCGTAGTGGTCGGTGCCGTCGATCCGGCAGGCGATCTGCTCGTCGGTCGACCCGAACGGCAGGTCCTCCACCTTCTCGACGTCGGCGAACGGATTGTCGTCGAGGCCACGGAACGCCTCCATGCCACCTTGGAGCACGCTCAGTGGCATGGCCGTCCAGTAGATCTTCTCCGGACCGTCGTCGCCGGCCAGCTCGGCCGCCCGCATCGCCACCCGGTGCGCCTGGATGTGGTCCGGATGCCCGTAGAAGCCGTTGGCGTCGTACGTGACCAGCACCTGTGGCCGCATCTCCTGGATGACCTTCAGCAGGTGACCGGCGGCCTCGTCGAGATCGGCCTGCCAGAACGCCCGGGCGTGCTTATTGGTGTCCAGCCCCATCATCCCGGAGTCGCGGTAACGGCCGGCCCCGCCGAGGAAGCGATGGTCGGTGACCCCGAGCGCGGCGCAGGCCCGCTCGAGCTCGACCAGGCGGTAACCGCCCAGCTGGTCGGCCTGGGCCGCCTCGAGCCGGGCCAGCTCGGGAACATGGATCTCGCCCTCCTCGCCCAGCGTGCACGTCACCAGCGTCACGTGGGCGCCGGCGGCGGCGTAGTGGGCCATGGTGGCGCCGGTGCCGGTCACCTCGTCGTCCGGGTGGGCGTGGACCAGGAGCAGGCGACGCTCGGGGAATTCCGTCACCCGCGACACTCTACGCGGGAACTCCCTGGAGGTTTTGCAGGCGCAAAGGCCCCTTGATCAGCGATGCTGGACCGCGTGGATTATCCCGGACTCGCGATGCGGACCGGCCGGTTCCGCCATGGCGCTCCGCACGCGGTGACGGTCGGCGGGGACGGCGCCCGGGTGGTGTTCCGGCGCTCCTCCGGGCCGTACGACCCGGACGCCGCGCTGTGGGTCCTGCAGGTCTCCACCGGCGTCGAGCGGCGGGTCCTGGACGGTCCGGTCACCTCGTACGCGACCGACCGCGCCGCCCGTATCGCGGCCGTCTCCGTCGGCGGCCGCCTGGCCCGGGCCGACCTGGTCACCGGATCCGTGGACTTCCCGGCCACCCCCGAACCGGTCGTCGACCCGCGGCCGTCCCCCGGCGGGGAGCACATCGGTTACCTGACCGGCGCCGGAAGCCTGCGCGTGGTCGCGTCCGACGGCCCCGACGAGCTGCTGGCGGGTGAACCGGGCGGGATCTCCTGGCGCGACCCCACGGGTGTGCGGTGGGGATCGCCCGACGCGGCCGGCGAGCAGTTCGGCCGTACGCGCGGCTGGTGGTGGTCCCCCGACGGACGGCAGATCCTGGCCGCCCGTACGGCCGGGTCGGTCAGCCTGCACCTGCTGGACCTCGACGGCGGCTGGGTCGACGTGCACTGGGACCGGGAGACCTACCCCTACCTGGCCGAGGTCCGCTGGGGTGACGGCGGCTCCCCGCTGATCACCGTGCTGCGCCGGCTGCAGCAGCACGGGCTGGTGCTGGCCGTCGACCCGCGGACCGGGGAGACCCAGGTGCACGCCGAGCTGGCCGACGCCCGGTGGGTGGAGCCCATTCCCGGTACGCCCCGGCACCTTCCCGACGGCCGCGTCCTGGTCGGCGGGGAGCTCGCGCACGACGGCTTCGACGCCCGCTGCCTGTTCGCCGACGGCAGCCTGCTGACCCCGCCCGGCCTGTACGTGCGGCGGGTGGTCGGCGTGCTGCCCCGGGCCGGCGGCGCCGACCTGGTGGTCGAGGGCAACGAAGGCGACCCGGCGGTCCAGGACGTCTTCCGGGTACGCACGGCGTACGGCTCGGACCAGGCCAAGCTCACCCGCGAGCCGGGCTGGCACACCGCCGCGGTCGGCGGCGACGTGGTGGTGCTGGACGACACGGTGCGGCGTGGCGACGTGGCGGTGCACGTGCTCACGTCGTACGCGGCTCCCCTCCCGTACGCGCCGCGCCCGATCCTTCGACGGGTGACCGACCGCCGGCTGCCGGCGGCTGTGCTGTACCCGGGAGGGCACGTGACCGGAAGCCCGCTGCCGGTCCTGGTCGACCTCGGCGACGGCCCGACCCGCCAGCAGGTCGTCCTGGATCGGGCGGCGTGGCAGGACCGGCAGTGGTTCGCCGACGCCGGCTTCGCGGTGGTCAGCGTGGACCCCCGCGGCACGCCCGGGATCGGGCCGAGCTTCGAGAAGGTGGTGCACCGGCGGCTCGCCGACGTCGCCCTCACCGATGTCGCCGAGGGGCTGCGGGCGCTGCTCGGCAAGCACCCCGACCTGGACCTGCGCCGGGTCACGGTGCGCGGCAGCGGGCTCGGCGGCTGGCTCGCCGCTCTGGCCGTGCAGCGGCGGCCGGAGGAGTTCCGGCTGGCCGCCGTCCGGGAGCCGGTGCTCGACTGGACCACGCTGCCGCGCGCGTTCGCCGAGCGCTATCTAGGCCCCCGCTCCGATTCCGACGAGCCCTATGACCACCACGCCGTGCCCGAACTGCCGTCCTCGGTGATCGTGCTCCCGCCCGGCACGTCCCTCGACGCCGAACTGGACCGGATCCGCTTCATGAAGAACCCGGAGAGTTCATGACTGTCCTGCTCACTGAGGCCGCCGTGCCCGCCACCGGCCTGCCGATGACCGAGGCCGACTACTTCTCGCTCGGCCCGACCGCGGCCCGGGTCGAGCTGTGGGACGGCACGCTGCACGCCTGTCCCCGCGAGACGCCGCGCCACCAGCTAATCCAGGGTTCGCTGGCCACCGCCCTGCGGGCCGGCCGGGAGCACATGAACATCCTGCCGAGCGTGGCCGTTCGGCTCGACCCCGGCCGGATCGCCGTCCCCGACCTGGTGGTGACCAGCGCCATCGACCTGGACGCCCCGCTGATCGAGGCGGCGTCGGTCAAGCTGGTGTGTGAGGTCGTCTCCCCGAACAGCGCGGCCGTCGACCGGGCCCTGAAGATGTACAGCTACGCCGCCGCCGAGATCCCCTGCTACCTGCTGGCCGAGATGGAGTACAACGCGCTGTACAGCTACGTGCTGACCGGCGGCGTGTACGTGCAGAACTCGGTCATGCACCTGCACCAGGCCACCGGCCTCAAGTTCGACCACGGCTGACCGGGTCATGCGAGACTTCGAATGACGCCACTGGTCAGGAGGTGCCGATGACGTCCGCGATTTTCAACGACGGGCTGCCGGTGACCGAGGAAGAATTTCTCGGTCTGGGGGAGACGGCCCGGCGCATCGAGCTGTTCGACGGGAGTTTGTTCGTGACCCCGGCGCCGACTCCTCGGCATCAGATCATCTCCCGCCGCCTGGCCAACGCGCTCGACACCGACCCTGAGTTGACGGTGATGGAGGCGGTCAACGTCCGGCTCCATTCCCGACATCGTCGTCACCAGCATGATCAACATCGATGAGCCCATCGACGCCGATTCCGTGCGGCTGGTCGGTGAGATCGTCTCTCCGTCGAACGCCGCGGCCGACAAGGTTCTCAAGATGCACTACTACGCGGCCGCCGGCATCCCGCACTACCTGCTCGTCGACACGGAGGCGGGGACGTTGTACCTGTTCGCGCTGGACGGAGACAGGTACCGGGAGCATGCCGTGGCCAAGGGCGGCGAGACGCTCCGGCTGACCGAGCCGGTGACCGCGACGCTCGTGCCGGAGGATCTGCTGCCGCCGCGCTGAGGGCTTCTCGGTTTTGTCGTACGGGTCCCCTAGGGTCGTCGGCATGGATCATTTCGACGAGGCGGGCGCGGCGGTGCAGGCCGCCCTCGACGCCGGGGCGCGCTACGCCGACGCGCGGGTCATGATCCGCCGGACCGAGGCGATGACCGCGCGCGACGGCGACGTCGAGGACCTGAGCTCGAGCGAGAGCGCCGGCGTGGGCGTGCGGGCGCTGGTCGGGTCGAGCTGGGGCTTCTACGCGGTTCCCGACCTGTCGGACGCCGCCGCCCGGGCCGCCGGGCGCAGGGCCGCCCAGATCGCGGCGGCCAGCGCGATGGTGCCGGGGCCGTCGCTGGACCTGGTGCCGGCCGGTGCGGGCGCGGCCAGCTGGGCCAGCGCCTGCGAGGTCGACCCGCTGTCGCTGGCGCTGTCGACCAAGGGTGACCTGCTGGTCCGGGCCACCGCGGCGGCCAAGGAGGCGGGCGCCGACCTGGCCGAGGGCATCTACCAGATCTGGGACACGCAGAAATGGTTCGCCTCGAGCGAGGGCCACCGCATCGATCAGCACATCCGCGAGTGCGGGGCCGGGCTGACGGCCAGCGCGTACGGCGACGGCGAGATCCAGCGCCGCTCCTGGCCCTCGCACCGCGGTCAGTACGGCACCCGCGGCTGGGAGCTGGTCGACGAGCTGTCGCTGGTCGAGCACGCGCCGCGGATGGCCGAGGAGGCCCGGGCACTGCTGACCGCGCCGCTGTGCCCGTCCGGCGAAACCACGTTGATCCTCGGCGGCGAGCAACTCGCGCTGCAGATCCACGAGTCGGTCGGCCACGCCATCGAGCTCGACCGGATCCTCGGCTGGGAGGCCGCCTTCGCCGGGACGTCGTGGCTCGACCTCGACCACCTGGGCACGCTGCGGTACGGGTCGGACCTGATGACCATCACCATCGACCCGACCATCCCGGGCGCACTGGGCAGCTTCGGGTACGACGACGAGGGCACCCCGGCGGCCAAGCGCGACGCGGTCCGCAACGGCCGATGGGTCGGCGTGCTCGCCGGGCGCGACTCGGCGGCCACGGCCGGGCTCGACTACGCCGGCAGCGTCCGGGCCGACGGCTGGTCCCGCCTGCCGATGGTGCGGATGACCAACGTCGGCCTCGAGCCCGGTCCGCACACGCTCGAGGAGATCATCGCCGCCACCGACGACGGCGTGTTCATGGACACCAACCGATCCTGGTCGATCGACGACCGGCGGCTCAACTTCCAGTTCGGCTGCGAGATCGGGTACGAGATCAAGAACGGCCGCCGCGGCCGCATGCTGCGCAACCCGACGTACACCGGGATCGGGCCGAAGTTCTGGCAGTCGATGGACATGCTCTCCGGCGAGACGGTGGCCTGGGGTACGCCCAACTGCGGCAAGGGGCAGCCCGCCCAGGTGGGCCACACCGGCCACCCGGCCGCGCCGGCGCGCTTCACCGATGTCCGGGTCGGGGTGCGGGGATGACCCCGTCCGGTGCGGGTGCCGGGATGACGGATCGGGCCGGGGCCGAGCTCGATCTCGCCGCACGGGTGGTGGAGCTGGTCCGGCGGCGGGCCGGAACCGGCGCCGAGGCCGAGGTGACGGCATTCCACGCGGCCGAGGCGCTGACCCGGTTCGCCAACTCGTACATCCACCAGAACGTGGCCGACGCGACCACGACCGTGCGGCTGCGGTTGCACCTTGACGGCCGGACGGCCGCCGGGTCGAGCACCGTCGTCGGCGCCACCGGGCTCGAGGCGCTGGTCGACCGGACGATCGCGGCCGCCCGGCTGAGTCCGCCGGACACCGCCTGGCCGGGTCTGGCGCCCCCGGCCGGACTGCCCGGCGACAACGGCGGCGGCTACGACGAGGCGACCGCCCGGGCCACCCCGGAGGACCGGGCGGCCCGGGTGCGCGACTTCGTGCGGGCGGCCGGTGACCTGGAAACAGCCGGGTACTGCCGGACGAACTACGCGTCGGCCGGGTTCGCGAACTCGGCCGGCCAGGCCGTCGAGGGGCGGGCGGCCGAGGCGGCGATCGACGGCGTCGCCCGGCTGGACGGCGCCGACGGCGTGGCCCGGCTGGCCGCCGGGCGGCTGGCCGAGCTGGACGGCGCGGTGCTGGGCGTGCGGGCGGCGGCCAAAGCCCGGGCCGCTGGCCGGCCGATCGAGCTCCCACCCGGGCGGTACGAGGTCGTGCTGGAGCCCGAAGCGGTGTCCGACCTGCTGGACAACCTGGCGACGTTCGGGTTCAACGGCAAGGCGTACGCGCAGCGGCAGTCGTTCGCGCAGCTCGGCGTGGAACAGTTCGACCCCTCGGTGTCGCTGGTGGACGAGCCGACCGGCAGGCCGGGCGTCCCCGCGCCGACCGTGCCGTTCGACACCGAGGGGACGCCGCGGGTTCCGCTGATCCTGGTTCGGGACGGCGTCACGCAGGCGGTGGCGCACGACCGGGCGTCGGCGGCCGCAACCGGGACGGTGTCCACCGGGCACGGGTCGCCGGCGTCGCGGACGTGGGGACCGGTGGCGTCGCAGCTGCGGATGGAGCCGGCGCCGGTGGCGGCGCCGGCTGACCTCAACCTGGACGGCCCGACCGCCCCGTCGGCCCGGCCGCTGGTGGCCAGGATGGAACGCGGACTGCTCATCACGGACTTCTGGTACACCCGGGTGCTCGACCAGAAGAGCCTGGTGATCACCGGGCTCACCCGCAACGGGGTGTGGCTGGTGGAGGACGGCGAGGTGGTCGCGGCGGTGGGCAACATGCGCTTCACGCAGTCCTATCCGCAGGCGTTGGGCGTGGGGGCGGTGCTCGGGGTGGGCGCGGTGTCGGTCCAGCTGCCCGACCGCTGGTCCGGCGTGCGCTTCGGCGCTCCCGCCCTGCGCCTGGCCAGCTGGAACCTCACCGGCAACGCCTCGGGCTGACCGCCGGGCCGGGTGCCGGGCGCCACGCCGGTCGATAAGGGCGGTTGGCCCAAGTGTGACCAACCCGGCCGGACCTTACGGAGAAACTGTCGGTACCCCGGCGTAACGTGTGCCGAACAACGCGGACGCCCGACGGCCGCTGGTCGAGTGCGCCCCCATTCCGCGCTCGGCGGGCAGGCGCAACCCGGGCACGGGCAGGGAGAACGACGAATGACGACGACGGCAACGAGGCCGACCGGGCCGGCCTCGGATCGAGGCGGGCGCGCCCGCGCGGCGATCGCGGCGAAGACGTTGCGGACCGACCGGTGGTGGTTCCCGCCGCTGGTCACCTTTGCCGGCCTCGCGGGGTGGGTCATCTACGCGACGGTCCGGGTGTTTCTGCACAAGTGGTACTACGTCAGCGACTACCACTACCTGACGCCGTTCTACTCGCCGTGCCTGACCGATCGGTGCGTGGCGGGCTCGGCCGAGTTCGGCACCCCGCTGCCGAAGTTCTGGCTCATCCCGGAGGCCGCCTTCACGCTGCCGTTCCTGCTGCTGTTCCGGCTGACCTGCTATTACTACCGCAAGGCGTACTACCGGGCGTTCTGGTTGTCGCCGCCGGCCTGTGCAGTGCCGGACGCGCACGCCACGTACACCGGCGAGACGCGCTTCCCGCTGATCTTTCAGAACCTCCACCGGTACGCGTTCTACGCGGCCGGCATCATCTCGCTGATCAACACCTGGGACGCCATCCGCTCCTTCCACAGCCCGGGCGGTTTCGGCTTCGGGCTGGGCAACATCATTCTGGTCGGCAACGTGGTGATGCTGTGGGCGTACACGTTGTCCTGCCACTCCTGCCGGCACATCGCGGGCGGCCGGCTCAAGCACTTCTCCCGGCATCCGCTGCGGTACCGGTTCTGGACGTTCGTGTCCAAGCTGAACGCGCGACACATGATGCTGGCCTGGATCACGCTGGGCACGCTGGCGCTCACCGACTTCTACGTCATGGCCTTGTCGGCCGGCTGGTGGCACGACCTGCGGTTCGTGGGCTGAGGGGAACGAAGATGTCGGAGCGAATCGAACGGCACCTGTACGACGTCGTCGTGATCGGAGCCGGCGGCGCCGGCCTGCGCGCGGCGATCGAGGCCCGGCTGGCCGGCAAGAAGACCGCGATCATCTCCAAGTCGCTGTTCGGCAAGGCCCACACGGTGATGGCCGAGGGAGGCGCGGCCGCGGCGATGGGCAACGTGAACAGCCGCGACAACTGGATGGTGCACTACCGCGACACCATGCGCGGCGGCAAGTTCCTGAACAACTTCCGGATGGCCGAGCTGCACGCCAAAGAGGCGCCGGAGCGGATCTGGGAGCTGGAGACGTACGGAGCGCTCTTCGACCGGACGAAGGGCGGCAAGATCTCCCAGCGCAACTTCGGCGGTCACGAGTACCCCCGGCTGGCGCACGTCGGTGACCGGACCGGCCTGGAACTGATCCGCACGCTGCAGCAGAAGATTGTGTCGCTGCAGCAGGAGGACTTCCGGGAGAGCGGGCAGTACGACTCGAAGATCAAGGTCTTCGCCGAGACCACCATCACCGAGCTGCTGCTGGACGGGGACCGGGTGGCCGGCGCGTTCGGCTACTTCCGCGAGTCGGGCCAGCTCATCCTGCTCGAGGCGCCGGCCGTGGTGCTGGCCACCGGCGGGGTGGGCCGCAGCTACAAGGTGACCTCGAACTCCTGGGAGTACACCGGCGACGGTCATGCGCTCGCGCTGCGAGCCGGAGCCACGCTGATCAATATGGAGTTCCTGCAGTTCCACCCGACCGGGATGGTCTGGCCGCCGTCGGTCAAGGGCATTCTGGTCACCGAGTCCGTCCGCGGTGACGGCGGCGTGCTGCGCAACTCCGAGGGCAAGCGGTTCATGTTCGAGTACGTGCCGGACGTGTTCCGCAAGCAGTACGCGGAGACCGAGGAAGAGGCCGACCGCTGGTACAGCGACGCGGACAACAACCGCCGGCCGCCCGAGCTGCTCCCCCGGGACGAGGTCGCCCGGGCGATCAACTCGGAGGTCAAGGCGGGCCGCGGATCCCCGGCCGGCGGCGTTTTCCTGGACATCGCGTCCCGGTTGCCGGCCGAGGCGATCACCCGGCGCCTGCCGTCGATGTATCACCAGTTCAAGGAACTGGCCGACGTCGACATCACCAAGGAGCCGATGGAGGTCGGTCCCACCTGTCACTACGTGATGGGCGGGGTCGAGGTCGACCCGGACACCGGCGCCGCCTTCGGCCGGGTGGAGGGCCTGTTCGCCGCGGGTGAGGTGTCCGGTGGCATGCACGGCTCCAACCGGCTCGGCGGCAACTCGCTGTCCGACCTGCTGGTGTTCGGCAAGCGGGCCGGCGAACACGCCTCCTCGTACGTGGACGCGCTGGTCAAGCGGCCCAAGCCGGCCGTGGCCGACGTCGAGGCGGCGACCGAGACCGCACTGGCCCCGCTGGAGCGCCCGGGCGGGGAGAGTCCGTACACGCTGCAGCAGGATCTGCAGGTGGTGATGGGGGATCTGGTCGGCATCATTCGGCGCGAGGGCGAGCTGACCGACGCGCTCAAGCGGCTGGATGACCTCAAGGTGCGGGTCGCCAACGTCGGGGCCACCGGCGGCCGGAAGTACAACCCGGGCTGGCATCTGGCGCTGGACCTGCGCAACATGCTGATCGTCTCGATCTGCACGGCGAAGGCCGCGCTGGAACGGGAGGAGTCGCGCGGCGGGCACACCCGCGAGGACTTTCCGCGGATGAGCCCGCAGTGGCGGCTGGTCAACCTCGTCTGCTCGCTCGACGACGACGGCGACGTGCACCTGGAACGCAAGCCGGTGCCGAAGATGCGCGACGAGCTGATCACGCTGTTCGACCGGACCGAACTCAGCAAATACCTGACCGAGGACGAGATGGCTGAGTTTGATCAGCTCGCCGAGGAGGCGAAGTAAGTAATGGGCACGTGGCGCCACTTCCGCGTCTGGCGGGGAGACTCGTCCGGCGGAGATATTCAGGACTACGACGTCGAGGTCAACGAGGGTGAGGTCGTCCTCGACATCATTCACCGGCTGCAGGCGACCCAGACCCCCGATCTGGCCTGCCGGTGGAATTGCAAGGCGGGCAAGTGCGGGTCCTGCTCGATGGAGATCAACGGCATGCCCAAGCTCGGGTGCATGACGCGGATGTCCACATTCGAGGCCGACGAGACGATCACGATCACTCCGCTGCGGACCTTCCCCGTCATCCGTGACCTGGTCACCGACGTGACCTTCAACTACGAGAAGGCACGCGAGACCCCGGCCTTCGCGCCGCCGGCCGGCGTGGCCCCCGGGCAGTACCGGATGCAGCAGATCGACGTCGAGCGGAGCCAGGAATTCCGCAAGTGCATCGAGTGCTACCTGTGCCAGAACACCTGCCACGTGGTCCGCGACCACGAGGAGAACAAGGTCGCCTTCTCCGGCCCGCGGTACCTGATCCGTGCGGCCGAGCTGGACATGCACCCGCTGGACGCGCGGACGGACCGCAAGGAATACGCGCAGTCGAACATGGGCATGGGCTACTGCAACATCACCAAGTGCTGCACCGAGGTCTGCCCCGAACACATCAAGATCACCGACAACGCGATCATCCCGATGAAGGAACGTGTCGTCGACCGCCGGTACGACCCGCTGGTCTGGCTCGGGCGCAAGATCTTCCGCCGCGACCAGCTCGAGAACGACACCATGCCGGTGGGCACGCCGCAAAGCGCGGTGGCGTCGGTGAACTCGACACCGTTCACCTCCGCCCGGGCGCCCGAGGGTCCCGACCTGGGGGCGGACGGCAAGCTGGACGTGGCCGAGCTGTTGTCGGCCCGGGCCGGCGGCCCCTCGCCGTTCGGTGACGAGCAGGAGTTCCCGCTGCCCAACAGCGACATCAGCTACAACCATCCGAACATCGGCAAGGACGAGGACGTCCAGCACTGACCTCCGCCCGTCAGGACAGCCGCCGGCACAAGCCGGCGGCTGTTTCTCATCCCGGTTGTCACCCGGCGACGCTGTCCCACCGGACCGGGAGTGCGCGTCTCGACGAATGCCATCAGCGCTCGCACTGCGCGGTCATCCGCGGAGCCCATTCCTGGTCGGCGAAACCTCGGCCGCTCAGCGGGGCGTCGCGTGACCTCGGCCGCCGAGGTGGTGCAGAACGGCGAGGACGCGGCGATTGTCGCTGTCCGAGGACGGCAGCCCGAGTTTCGCGAAAATGTTCGCCACATGCTTCTCCACGACCCCGGGAGTGATGACCAGAGCCGCCGCGATCCCGGCGTTGGATCGTCCCTCGGCCATCAGCGAAAGCACCGCCCGCTCCCGCGGAGTCAATGACGCCACCCCGAGCCCGTCCTTGACCGAGCCCGCCGACGCGGCCCGCATCAACTGGCCGACCACCTCCGGATCCAGTGCGGTTCCACCGGATGCCACCCGGGTCAGTGCATCTACGAAATCGGCGACGTCGGCCACGCGGTCCTTGAGCAGGTACCCGACCCCCGCCGGCCGCTCGGCGAGCAGCCGGCTCGCGTACTGCGTCTCCACGTACTGCGAGAAGACCAGCACACCGACGCCGGGATGATCGCGCCGGATGTCGATCGCGGCGCGCAGTCCCTCGTCGGTGTGCGTCGGCGGCATCCGGATGTCGACGATGGCCACATCCGGTACGACGGAGGCGATCGCGGACCGCAACGCATCCGCGTCGGCCACCGCCGCACACACCTCGAAACCGCGGTCGGTGAGCAGCCGGACCAGCCCTTCGCGCATCATCGCGGCGTCCTCCGCGATCACCACCCGCATGTCGTCGCCTCCGTTCACACGTGTGTGGGCAGCTCGATCTCGACCCGGGTCGGACCGCCGGCCGGACTGTGCGCGCACATTCGGCCGTCCACGACGGCGATGCGCCGGGCGAGACCGGACAGACCGGGACCGTCCGGGTTCGCTCCGCCGACGCCGTCGTCGTGGACGGTGAGCACCAGGCGCTCGCCGGATCGGCCGACGTCGAGCCCGATGCCGGTCGCCTGGCTGTGCTTGGCCGCGTTCGCGAGGAGCTCGGAGGCGCAGAAGTAAGCGATGGTCTCGACCGCGGGCGCCGGCCGTTCGGGCAGGTCCACATTCACCGTGACCGGGATGGCGCAGTTGCTCGCGAGCGTAGCCAGCGCGTCGCCGAGGCCGTTGTCGAGGACCGGTGGATGGATCCCGCGCACCAGGTCGCGCAGCTCGGCCAGGGCGTCCTTCGCGCCGCGGTGGGCGAGCGCGACCAGTTCACGGGCCTGCGCGAGGTCGGATGGCGGCCCGTCGGCACCGAGCTTCTCGGTCGCCATACCGAGGTGCATCGCCAGCGTGGCCAGCCGGATCTGCGCGCCGTCGTGCAGATCCCGTTCCAGCCGGCGCATCATCGTGGCCGCGTCGTCGATCGCGCGGGCCCGGCTGACCTGCAGTTCGCGTACCCGCTCGGCGAGCCGGCGCCGACCGAGCAGCCGCTGCATCGCAGCCAGGTCCGGTGTCGTACCGGCCCGCATCAACCACGGTGCGACCAGCAGCATGGCGAGTCCGGCGACGGCGATGAGGAACGTTCCGGCGAACGTCCGCGTGCCGATGGCACCGAACGGCGTGAGCGCCCACACCGGCCCGAGGCGCGTACCAGCCGGGTGATTGCGGAACAGCGGCCACCACACCGGGTAGCTGAGGTTGACCAGGCCGAACACGTAGCAGAAGGCGCCGTAGCCCTCGGGGATGGCGAGCGGCACCTTGACCAGGCCGTACCCGACGGCGCGCCAGCCCGGCCCGTCCGAGACGAGGGCGCCGATCCGGTTCGACAGCCGGGGTGGCGGCGCGTCCACGTGCACGCCGAGCAGCCGTTCCGCGAGCGAGCGGTGCATGCCGGCAATCGTGCGCCCGATCGGTGCGGCCAGCACGATCAGGATTGCGACGGTGAGCGGCAGCAGAACCAGGAACACCGGTGCGACGACCGGTGCGGGCCGGCGGGACAAGGCCCCGGTCGCCCGCAGGATGAGGACGGCCACGGCCGGCACGATCGCCGGTACGGTCAAGATCGCGGCCGCGCTGAGCACGCCGACGACGCAGAACACCGCCCGGCGCAGGGCCAGTACGGTGAACGGAGCGCGCAACGCCGCCATCGGCCCATTGTCGCCGTTCATGAGTCCCGGTGGCGGAGCAGCACTCCGCCGCCCAGAAGCACCACCGCCGCGTACCCGCACATCAGCAGCACGCTGATCCAACCGGCGAACAGCCCGGGTATGGGCGCGGTCACCGCGATCGAGTTCAGCAGCATCAGCAGCGGGATGAAGCGGCCGACCGCGATTCCGCTCGCGCCGAACAGGCCGACCACGATCATCGGAACGAAGATCAGACCGAACAGCGTGCCGATCGCGGCGCCCGAGTGGCGCACGATCGTCCCGATGCCCACCCCGATCAGCGCCGTGGCGCCCAGATAGCCGCTGGTCAGCAGGACCGCCCGCAGGTTCGCCGGCTCGGCCAGGGAAGCGGCTGGGATAGCGGTGCCGAGGATCGCGAGCTGCCCGCTCAGATAGCCGGCGAAGCTCGCGACCAGGCCGACGGCGACGGCCGCGCCGCCGCACACGGCGGCCTTCGCGGCCAGGACGAGGCGGCGCCGAGGAACAGCGGCAAACGTCGAACGGATCATCCCGGTGCCGTACTCGCTGGTCACCGTCAGAACGCCGAGCGCTCCGAGGAGAAGCTGGGCCAGGATGGCACCGCCGAGGCTGTTGTCCAGGATCTGGGCGGCGGTGGCGACAGGGCTGTGCGATCGGTACCCGAGTCCCACCCCGGCCCCGGCTACAGCCATCGAGAGCACCGCCGCGATCGCCAGCCACCACGTCGACCGGACGCTGCGCAGTTTGATCCGCTCCATCCGGGCCGCGTGCCGGAATCCGTAGCCGTTCATGACGCTCCCATTCCGCGATGGTCGGTGGTCTCCGAGGTGAGCCGGAAGAACGCGTCCTCCAGGTTGCCGGCGCCGGCCGCGAGTTCGGCGACGGTCGTTTCGGCCAGTAGCCGGCCGCGGCCGATGACCACCAGCCGGTCCGCGGTCAACGCCATCTCGGCGATCAGGTGGCTGGATACGAACACCGTCCGGCCTTCGGCCGCGAGTCCCCGCAGCAAGTCCCGGATCCAGCGGATACCCTCCGGATCCAGCCCGTTGACCGGCTCGTCGAGCACCAGGACGCACGGGTCGCCGAGCAGGGCCACGGCGATGCCGAGCCGCTGGCGCATGCCGAGCGAGTACGTGCCGGTGCGCCGTGTCGCCGCCTCGGACAAGCCGACCATGGCCAGTACCTGCCCGACCCGGGAAACCGGGATGTCGTTGCTGGCGGCGAGTGCGGCCAGATGGGCGCGGGCGCTGCGGCCGGGATGGAACGCCCCAGCATCGAGGAGCGCGCCCACCGTCTTCAGCGGCCGATGCAGGTCCGGGTAACGGACGCCGCCGATCAGCGCGTCCCCCTGGTCCGGGGCATCCAAGCCGAGGATCATCCGCATCGTCGTCGACTTGCCGGATCCGTTCGGGCCGAGGAAGCCGGTCACCACCCCCGGCTGAACCCGGACGCTCAGCCGGTCCACGGCCACCTGATTGCCGTAGCGTTTGGTCAGCTCACGTAGTTCGATCACACGATCGACGCTAGGCAGCGCCGTCGGGCGCCGGAAGCCGGAAACCACCCGACCCCGCCCCGGGGTTTTCACCCCGCTCGGCGGCCGTCGTACGTGCGTACTAAATGGGCGTACAGTGACCGGGTGACGATGTACCAGCCGTCGATGTTCGACATGATGACGCCGGATGTGGAGATCGAGTCGCTGCCCGGGCGTCTGGAACGGCACATCCTGACGTCCGGCGCGTGGGTCGACGTCCTGCGGGGCTGGGTGCACCACTCCGACGCGGTCTTCGACACACTGCTGCACAATGTCGACTGGCGGGCCGAGCGCCGGCCGATGTACGACGGCGTGGTCGACGTGCCGCGACTGCTGCGCTGGTACGGCGCGAACGAGACGCTTCCCCATCCGGTGCTGGCCGACGCCAAGGCCGGGTTGAACGCCCACTACGGCGAGGAACTCGGTGATGAGTTCGCCACCGCCGGCATGTGCCTCTACCGCGACGGCCGCGACAGCGTCGCCTGGCACGGCGACACCATCGGCCGCTCCGCGCACTACGACACCATGGTCGCCATCGTCTCCTTCGGCTCGCCGCGCAACCTGATGCTGCGCCCGCGCGCCGGCGGCCACGAGACGCTGCGCTTCCCGATGGGCCACGGCGATCTGATCGTCATGGGCGGCTCCTGCCAGCGCACCTGGGAACACGCCATCCCCAAGACGGCCAGGCCGGTCGGCCCCCGCATCAGCGTCCAATTCCGCCCGCCGGGAGTCGCCTGACCGCATACATCGACCCCGGTCGAGTAGTGTCCGGGATCGATGACCGAACCTCTCCTCGCCGCCACGCCGGTACGTTCGGCCTCGCCAACGGCCGGCGTGTGGATCGCCGAGGACATCGGGCCGAGATGATCATCGAAGTAGGTCGCGCGGCCAAAGTTTGGCTGGGCGTCGAGGTGCCGGAGGCGGCTTATTCAGCCAGCCGGTCCTTGGTGTCGGAAACCATGGCCGCGCCGCCGGGCGCCGGCGAAGCCGTACGGGTCGCCATCGAACTGCGTCGTAACCTGGGCGGCCTGATCATGCGGGCTCTGGTCGGCGGCGCGTTCGTACCCGACGCCGGCTCGACGACGTACGAGGTCCTGGTGGCCCGCGCGCCGTTCGACAACGGCGATGTTGCCGCTTGTCCCAGCCAACTCGGAGCACCCCTTGTCCCGGGGCTGCCGGCCGACTTCGCAGCTTCGGTGCTCGGCGGTCTGACCGCGGAAGCCGAGGTCGATCCGTTGACCGGCGGCCGGTTGCGAATCGATCGCGCCGCGTACGACGTCATGGGATCGTCGGAGGCGGCGTTCTTCCAGGCTGCACGTCTCCTCCGCGCCTCGTTCTCAGCCGTGGTCGCGGGCGACGACTCCGGCGCGCGCGTCGTCCAGTGTCTGAGCGGGATGAGCAGCGACCGAGCACGCTGAGCCGATCCCGGCAAGGTGTGGTTATGCGGTTCGTCGACGCTTGTCGCCACTCAGCCGCGCCACACCGTTCCTGTGATCCCACCGGCGACCGGAATTCCTGCGCGCACGGAAATGGTTGCGGGGTCGCGGCCCATGGGGAGAAGGTGGGCGACGGGCCTTTCGACCCCTGAACGCGAGGAGACACCGGATGACGCAGCTGGCCGGCCATGTGGCGATCGTGACCGGAGCGAGCCGGGGAATCGGGTTCGCCATCGCGCAGCGGTTCGTCGCCGAGGGGGCCAGGGTCGCCATCACCGGCCGCAACGCCGAGGCGCTGGAGATGGCAGCCAAGGACCTGGGCGGACCCGAGGTGGCGATCGCGGTGGCCGGCAAGGGCGACGACGCCGACCACCGGGCCGAGGTGGTGGACACCGTGCTCGGCGCCTTCGGGCCGGTCACGCTGCTGGTCAACAACATCGGGATCAACCCGGCGTACGGGCCGCTGGGCGCACTCGACCTGAGCGCGGCCCGCAAGATGCTGGACGTCAACGTGCTGGGCACGCTCGGCTGGGTGCAGGAGGCGCTCCGCGGCGGCCTGGACGCCCAGGGCGGCGCCGTCGTCAACATCTCCTCGGTCTCCGGGGTCCGCCCGGCGCCGGGCATCGCGTTCTACGGGGTCACCAAGGCCGCCTTGATCCATCTCACGGAGGAGCTGGCCGTCGAGCTCGCCCCGAAGATCCGGGTGAACGCGGTCGCACCGGCCGTCGTCAAGACCAGATTCGCGACTGCGCTGTACGAGGGCCGCGAGGCCGAGGTGGCGTCGACGTACCCGCTCGGCCGGCTGGGTGTCCCCGAGGACGTGGCCGGCGCGGTCGCCTTCCTGTGCTCGCCCGACGCCGCGTGGATCACCGGCCAGACCATCGTCCTGGATGGCGGCGTCACCCTTACCGGGACGATCCAGTGACGTCCCGCCGGGTGGTGATCACCGGGGCCGGCGGCGGCATCGGCGCGGCGCTGGCCCGCCGCTTCGCCGCCGACGGGGCCGAAGTGGTGGTCAACGACCGCGATCCGATCGCCGCCCAGCAGGTGGCCGAGGAGGTGCACGGCATCGCGGTGCCCGGTGACGCCGCGCTCGAGCCCGACGTCCGGCGCCTGGTGGACACGGCCTGGGCGGAGATGGGCGGGATCGACCTGTTCTGCGCGAACGCGGGCACCCTGTCGCCGGGTGACGAGGACGCGCCCGACGCCGTCTGGCTGCGCGACTTCCACGTCAACGTCCTGAGCCACGTGTACGCCACCCGCGCCCTGCTGCCGCGCTGGCTGGACACCGGCGAGCCGAAGCGGCTGCTGGTGACCGTCTCGGCCGCCGGGCTGCTGACGTTGCTGGGCAGCGCGCCGTACGCGGTGACCAAGCACGCCGCGCTCGCCTACGCCGAGTGGCTCCGGGTGACGTACGCGCATCGGGGTCTGATCGTCCAGGCTCTCTGCCCGCAAGGCGTGCACACCGACATGCTCCGCACCGGCGGCGACAGCCCGGGCAAGGCCCAGCTGACCGAGGGCGCGCTGGAACCGGACCAGGTGGCCACGGTGGTGGCCGAGGCCCTGGAGGGCGACAGCTTTCTGATCCTGCCGCACCCGGAGGTGGCCGAGTACTACCGGCGCCGCGCCGAGGATCCGGACCGCTGGCTCGGCGGGGTGAACAAGATGCAACGGGCGTTCGAGCAGTGAAGGGTCTCGACCTGGCCAGGCTCCGGCCGTATCTGGCGTCGGGACCGCTGACCGGGACCATGTTCGCCGGCGGCCGGTCCAACCTCACCTACGCCGTCACCGACGGTACGAATCGGTGGGTGCTGCGCCGCCCGCCACTGGGTCACGTGCTGCCGACCGCGCACGACATGGCCCGGGAGTACACGGTTCTGGACGCGCTGCACCGGGCGGCCTATCCGGTGCCCGCACCGATCCGCCTGTGCACCGATCCGGCGGTCATCGGCGCCCCCTTCTACCTGATGCAACACGTCGACGGCCGGATCTACCGGGAGGTCGAGGCACTGGAGTCGCTGGGTCCCGAGGCCGTGCGTACGCTCATCATGTCCCTTGTGGACAAGCTCGCCGATCTGCACGCGCTGGACTACGCCGCGATCGGGCTGGGCGACTTCGGACACCCCGACGGCTTCAACGCCCGGCAGGTACGGCGCTGGAAGAAGCAGCTCGACGCGTCCCGCAGCCGGGCGGTCTCCGGCATCGAGGAGTTGCACGCCCGGCTCGCGGCGGTCGTTCCCGACGGCGGCGCGTCGGTCGTGCATGGCGACTACCGGTTGGACAATGTGCTGATCGGGCCCGGCCACGCGATCAACGCGGTGCTGGACTGGGAGATGTCCACCCTCGGCGACCCGCTCAGCGACCTGGCCCTGATGCTGGTCTACACGCGGCGGCCGATGCTCACCCGGGACGGCAACCCGTACCCGTCGATCGACGTGCCCGGCCACCCGAGCCTGGACGACATGACCCAGCGGTACGCCCAGCGCTCGGGCCGAGACGTCAGCGACCTGCACTGGTACGTGGGATTCGCAGCGTTCAAGCTCGCGGTGATTCTCGAGGGCGTGCATTACCGGTTCGTGCACGGGCAAACCGTCGGGGAGGGATTCGACACGATCGGCGCGATGACCGCGCCGCTGGTCGCCCAGGGACATGCGGCGTTGGAGGGGCACTGATGGAGTTCGGCTTCGACGCGACCACCGAGGACTATCGCAAGCGGCTCCTCGCCTTCATGGACGAGCACGTGTACCCGGCGGAGGCCGGTTACCACGCGGACGGCTGGGGCCCGCCGCCCGTACTGCGGGAACTGCAGACCGAGGCCCGATCGCGCGGGCTGTGGAATCTGTTCTTGCCCGGCACGCACGGCGCCGGCCTCACCAACCTGCAGTACGCCCCGCTGGCCGAGATCACCGGCCGCAGTCCGGTCATCGCCCCGGCCGCCCTGAACTGCGCCGCTCCCGACACCGGCAACATGGAGGTGCTGGCCGAGTTCGGCTCGCCCGAGCAGCAGCAGCGGTGGCTCGAACCGTTGCTGGCCGGGGAGATCCGGTCCGCGTTCGCGATGACCGAGCCGGACGTGGCGAGTTCCGACGCGACCAACATCGGCACCCGGATCGTCCGGGACGGCGGCGACTATGTCATCACCGGCCGCAAGTTCTACATCTCGGGCGCGATGAACCCGAACTGCGCGATCTTCATCGTGATGGGCAAGACCGATCCGGACGCGGCCCGGCACGTCCAGCAGAGCATGGTCCTGGTGCCCCGGGACACGCCCGGCGTGACGGTGCAGCGGGGCATGACCGTCTTCGGGTACGACGACGGCGACCACGGCGGCCACGCCGAGGTGATCTTCGACCGGGTGCGCGTGCCGGTGTCCAGCCTGATCGGTGCGGAGGGGTCGGGTTTCGCCATCTCCCAGGCTCGGCTCGGGCCGGGTCGGATCCACCACTGCATGCGGCTGATCGGCATGGGCGAGCGGGCGCTGGAGCTGATGTGCAAGCGGGCGCTGGACCGCACCGCGTTCCACAAACCACTGGCCGACCAGGGCGTGATCCAGGACTGGATCGCCGAGTCGCGGGTGCGGCTCGAGCAGGTCCGGTTGCTGGTGCTCAAGGCGGCCTGGCTGATGGACACGGTGGGCAACAAGGGAGCGCACACCGAGATCCAGTCCATCAAGATCACCACGCCGGTCACCGTCGAGTGGATCATCGACAAGGCGATCCAGACGTACGGCGCGGCCGGGGTCGGCCAGGACACGCCGCTGGCCCGGCTGTGGGCCCAGACCCGCACGCTGCGGCTCGCCGACGGCCCGGACGAGGTGCACAAGCGGTCACTGGCCCGGCGGGAACTGGCCCGTTACAAGGACGTTCGGTGAGTGCGACGCCGCCGCGGGTGGACGGGCGTACGGCCGGCCCGAACGCGCCCGCAACGCGATCGTCCTCATGGTCCGAGGCGATGCGCGCTACGGCGTGACTATCGAGCGGGCACCTTCGCCGCGGGTCATCCGGTCGAAGGCGGCCGGCACGCCGTCCAGGGGGATGCGGTCGGTGATCAGGTGGTCCAGCGACAACGCTCCATTGAGGACATCCTTGGCCAGCGCCGGGATCTCCCGTTCGGGATCGGAGGAGCCGTACACCGACGACCGGAGCGTACGGGCGGACGAGAAGATGTCGAGCGCACTCAGCTCGACCATGTCGTCGTGGCGGCCCACGCCGACCACCGTGACCTGGCCGCCGCGGCGGGTGGCCCGCCAGGCCGCGCGGATCGTCGCCGCCCGGCCGACGCACTCGAACGTGTGGTCGGCGCCCCGGCCACCGGTGAGGGATCGCACCTCCCGCGACAGCGTGTCGCCGGCGAGCAGGAAGTCGGTCGCTCCGGCGGACGAGGCGAGCGCCTTCTTCGACTCGCTGACGTCGACCGCGATGACCGGGTCGGCGCCGGCCGCCCGGGCGGCCGCGACCACCGTCAGGCCGACGCCGCCGAGGCCGATGACCAGCACGGTCTCTCCGGCAGCGACGCGGGCAGTGTTGCGGACGGCGCCCGTGCCGGTGAGCACCGAGCAACCCAGCAGCGCCGCGGCCTCCCAGGCGAGCGCGGACGGTACGGGCACCACGGCCGTGGACGGCACGACGATCTGCTCGGCGAACCCGCCCACGCCCAGCGCCATGTGCACCGGGGCGCCGTCCAGGGTGCTGCCGTTCTCCAGCGTCGCCACGCCGGACGAGGTGGCGCACAGCCACGGCTCGCCGTGCGCGCACCACCAGCACTCGCGGCACGGCGGCAGCCAGTTCAGCGCCACGTGCTGCCCGACGCTCAACCCGACGTGCGCGCCGGCCTCGACCACCTCGCCCGCCGCCTCGTGGCCGAGCACCAGCGGGTACGACGGGCGCAGCGTGCCGTTGAGCAGCGACAGGTCGGAGTGGCAGACGCCGGCGGCGCGGACCGCGACCCGTACCTGCCCCGGTCCGACCTCGGGCAGCCGGATCTCGTCGACCGCCGGCGCCGACGAGGCCTCCCGCACGACCAGTGCCCGGACGTACCGGCTCATCGCTGGACGGCCTTGGTCTGCTGGAACTCCGCGAGTCCGTAACGGCCGAGTTCCCGGCCGATGCCGGACTGCTTGTAGCCGCCGAACGGCGCGACCGGGTTGAACGCGCCGCCGTTGACGTCGACCGCGCCGGTACGCATCCGGCGGGCCACCGCGAGCGCGCGGTCGTCACTGCCCCAGACGCCCCCGGCCAGCCCGTACCGGGAATTGTTGGCGATCGCCACCGCCTCGTCGTCGCCGTCGAACGGGATGATGGACAGCACCGGGCCGAAGATCTCCTCCTGCGCCAACTCCGACGACGGCGAGACGTCGGCGAAGACGGTCGGTGAGACGAAGTGGCCGCGATCAGGGATGTCGAAGTCGCCGGCGACCAGGCGTGCGTCGGCCCGCGAGAGGAAGCCCTGGACGCGGGAGAGTTGCGCCGCCGACACCAGCGGGCCGAGCCGGGTGTTGGAGTCGAACGGGTCGCCGGTGGTGTAGCCGGCGGCGGTCGCGGCGGCGATGGAGACGGCCTCGTCGTACCGGCGGCGGTCGACCAGCATCCGGGTCCACGCCGTGCAGGTCTGGCCGGAGTTCAGGAACGCGTTGCCCACGCCCACCTTCACGGCGCGGGTGACGTCGGCATCGTCCAGGATCACGTTGGCCGACTTGCCGCCCAGCTCCAGCGTCACCCGGGCGATCCGGTCGGCGGCAGCGTGCGCGATCGCCCGGCCGGTCCGGGTCGACCCGGTGAACGACACCATGTCCACGTCCGGGTGCCCGGCGATGGCGGCGCCGACCACCGGACCGGTGCCGGTGACCAGGTTGAGCACGCCCGGCGGCAGCCCGGCCTCGTCGGCCGCGTCGAACAGCAGGTAGGCCACCAGCGGGGTCAGCTCGCTCGGCTTGAGCACCACCGTGCAGCCGGCCGCGAGCGCCGCTCCGACCTTCGCGACCACCTGGTGCAACGGGTAGTTCCAGGGGGTGATCGCGCCGACCACGCCGACCGGTTCGTGCAGGATCAGGGAGTTGCCGATGGTCTCGTCGGCGTGGGGCGCGAGCGCGAGATCGGCGTACGACCGGAGCACCGCGAGCGGCAGACCGGCCTGGACCGCGGACGCGATCCGCAGCGGCGCGCCGAGCTCGAGTCCCACGGTCCGGGCGATGTCGGCCGCGCGCGAGGAGAGCGTCGCGTGCAGGCGGTCCAGGGCCGCTCCGCGGGAAGCCGGCGGCGTCGCCGCCCAGCTGTCGAATGCCGATCTCGCCGCGGCCACGGCCGCGTCCACATCGGATTCCGTACCGGCCGGGACGGTGCCCAGGATCTCGCCGGTCGCCGGGTTCTCCACCTCGATGGTGTCGGCCGAGTCGGGCTTCATCCAGGTGCCGCCGATGTACAGCCGGTCGCGGGTCATGGCGCCTCCAGCAGATCGTCCAAACCGGACAGCAACGTCTCCAGTCCGAGCGTGAACGCGCCTTCGTCGACGCATTCGCGGTGGCCGGGCAGTTCGTGGGCGCGGCGCAGGTGTGGATATTTCTCGTACAGCGCGGGGTCGTCGGGGAAGCCGAGCGCGAACGACCCCAGCGCCGAGCCGGTGACCAGGTAACGCATCAGCGCGCCGATGTGCGTGGCCCGGGTCTGCGACCAGCCGGCGTCGATCAGCGCGCCGTAGACGGTGTCGGCCATGGCCAGCGCGGACGGCCGGCGACCGGGCCCGTGGGCCAGCACCGGCACGATGTTGGGGTGGGCGCTGAGCACGGCGTGGTACGACCGGGCCCAGATCCGCAGCGCGTCCTTCCAGCCCCGGGCGCCGAAGGCGGACACGTCGACCTGGGCCACGACCGCGTCGGCGACCGCGTCCAGAATCTCCGCCTTGGTGGCGAAGTGGTGGTACAACGACGGCCCGCGGACCCCGAGTTCGGACGCCAGCCGGCGGACCGAGACGGCGTCCAGACCTTCGGCGTCGACCAGCTTGCCGGCCATCTCGACGATGCCCTGCCGGGTGAGCAGCGACTGCCGGGGGCGGGCCATGGAAGTCTCCTGAGAAATCGGGTCCGACTCTGGACGGGTGAAAACTTACACCGCTAGTTTAAGCCTATGGACTTCTCCCTCAGTGACGAGGAACGCGCAATCCGCGACACCGTGCGGGCGTTCGTCACCAAAGAAGTGATGCCGCTGGAGGCCGAAGCGCTGCGCCGGGAACGCGCGCACCAGCCCGGTCTGGAGCGCAGCGAGCGGCGAGAGCTGCAGCTGAAGGCGAAGAAGTTCGGTTTCTGGGGGCTCTCCACACCCGAGGAGTACGGCGGGATGAACCTGCCGGCGGTCATGCAATCGCTGCTCTGGACGGAGCTCGGCCGTACGTTCGTGCAGTTCACGTTCGGCGGCGAGGCCGACAACATCCTCTACTACGGCAACGCGGACCAGAAACGGGAATACCTCGTCCCGACCATCGAGGGCGACCGGATCTCCTGCTTCGCGATCACCGAACCGGGCGCCGGGTCGGACGCGGCCAACATCACGATGCGCGCCCGGCCGGACGGCGACGACTGGATCCTCAACGGCGAGAAGACGTTCATCACCAACGGCAACGACGCCGACTTCGCCATGGTCGTCGCGATCACCGATCCGTCCCGCAAGGCCAACGACGGCGGCGCCACAGCCTTCCTGGTCGACCGGGCGATGGGGTGGCGGTCGGAGTTCATCCAGACCATGGGGGAGGGCGGTCCGGCGTCACTGATCTTCGACGACGTCCGCGTGCCCCAGCGCAACGTCCTGGGCGAGGTCGGTCAGGGTTTCACGCTCGGCATGAAGTGGATCGGCAAGGGCCGCTACCTGATCCCGTCGAGCGCTCTGGGCATCGCCGAACGAGCGCTCGGCATGGCCGTCGAGTACGCCAACACCCGCGAGACGTTCGGCCAGAAGATCGGCACCAACCAGGCGATCCAGTGGATGATCGCCGACTCCGAGGTCGAGCTCGAGGCGGCCCGCTGGCTCGTCCTGCGAGCAGCCTGGACGGTCGACCAGGGTGACGACCCGCGGCACTCCTCGTCGATGGCCAAGCTGTACGGCGCCGCCATGGTCAACCACGTGGTCGACCGCGTGATGCAGATCCACGGCGGCATGGGCTACACCCGCGAGCTGCCGATCGAGCGCTGGTACCGCCAGGTGCGGCTGATGCGCATCTACGAGGGCACCGACGAGATGCAGCGGCTCATCATCTCCCGTGACCTGCTCCGCGGGTACACCAAGATCGGCGGTCACCTGGCATGACAGCGCTGTCCCTGGCCACGGTGCTGGCGGAAGCGGCGCGTACGTACCCGTCGCATGTCGCGGTGGTCGACGCCGGGACCAGAGTGACCTACCGGGACCTCTGGGAGCAGGCCCGGTCGTACGCGGCGGCCCTGCAGAAGCTCGGCGTCGGTCCCGGCGACACGGTGGCCATCCAGATCCCGAACGTGCTCGACTTCCCCCGCGTCTACTACGGCGCGCTCGCCGCCGGGGCCACCCTGGTGCCGGTCCATCTCCTGCTGACGCCGGAGGAGATCGCGTACGTGTTGCGCGACAGCGGCGCCACCATGCTGGTCGCGCATTCGAGCCAGCTGGCCGGCGCGGCCGCCGCTGCGCACACCGCGGGCGTACGGCTGGTCAGTGTGGGTCCGCTCCCGGTCGGCCTGGCCGACGCGCCCGATCGGCTGGAGGACGCGGCCGCCGCGGTCGAACCGCTCCGGACGTACGTGAGCCGCCAGGCCGAAGATGTCGCGGTCGTCTTCTACACCAGCGGGACCACCGGCCAGCCCAAGGGCGCCCTGCTCACCCATCTGAACCTGGTGATGAACGCGACCGTCAACGTGTTCGACGCCAACGATCTGCGGCAGTCCGACGTGGTGATGGGCTGCCTGCCGCTGTTCCACACGTTCGGGCAGACGGTCGGCATGAACGGCACGTTCCGGCTCGGCGCCACGCTGGTCCTGCTGGCCCGGTTCACCGGCGAGGCCGCGATCGACCTGATGGTCCGCGAGGGCGTGACCGTCTTCCACGGCGTACCGACCATGTACATCGGCCTGCTCGAAGCCGCGCCCAAGGCCGAGGCGCTGCCGGACCTGCGGTTGTGTGTCTCCGGCGGCGCGTCGCTGCCGGTCGCGGTGCTGGAGAAGTTCGCCGACGTCTTCCACACGCAGATCTTCGAGGGGTACGGGCTGTCCGAGACCTCGCCGACGGCGACCACCAACCAGCCGGCGTTCGGCACGCGGGCCGGCACCGTCGGGCACCCGATCTGGGGTGTCGAGGTGGAGATCGCCCGGCCGGAGATCGAGGAGCGGATCGAGTTCCTGCCCGACGGCGAGCTCGGCGAGATCGTGATCCGCGGGCACAACGTGTTCGCCGGTTATCTGAACCGGCCCGAGGAGACCGCCGCGGCCGTGGTCGACGGCTGGTTCCGCAGCGGCGACCTGGGCACCAAGGACGCGCGACGGGCTTCATCACCATCGTCGACCGCAAGAAGGACCTGGTGATCCGCGGCGGGTTCAACGTGTATCCGCGCGAGGTCGAGGAGGTGCTGGCCCGGCACCCGGCGGTGGTGCAGGTGGCGGTGATCGGCGTACCCGACGCGACGCACGGCGAGGAGATCTGCGCGGTGGTCGTGACCGACCCGTTCGGTCACCCCGGCCGACGATCTCATCGAGTGGTCGAAAGAGCGGCTCGGCCGGCACAAGTACCCGCGGCAGGTCCGATTCGTCGACGAGCTGCCGCTCGGGCCGAGCATGAAGGTGCTCAAGCGGGAGCTACGCAAGACCTTCTCGAGCTAGCTTGTCCCGCAACTCGCGCACGATCGGACGGTCGGCCGGGAGCCACGGTACGGAGTCGAGCTCGTCCGCGGCCAGCCAGCGCATCGCGCTGTGCTCGAGCGCCTGCGGCTCGCCGCCGTCCAGCAGGGACACCCGGAAGACCCGCAGCACCGCGCGGCCGTGCGCCAGCGACACATCCGGCCCGACCCGTTCGCCGACCTCGACCCGGACGCCGAGTTCCTCGTCGCACTCGCGGGCGAGCGCTTCCTGGTCGGTCTCGCCCGGCTCCACCTTGCCGCCGGGGAACTCCCAGCGACCGGCGACCTCGGGCGGCGCGGACCGCTCGCACGCCAGGACCCGCCCGTCCGTGATGATGATCGCGGCCACGATCACTCTTCGTGACGGCGGCGCGTTCACCAGCTGTTTCCGTTCGCACGATGCAAAAGCTAACCACAAAACTCGAACGCTCATCTTGCCCGAGCCGTCCCGATCGTCACGGAGAACACGCATATGTCGGCGTGGACATGTTCAGTCCGGACGGCAAGACTGTGAATACCGACCATGACGGCACGGCGACAGTTTGGCCACAAGCCGGCAACGACGCCTGAGGGGATGCGGCGATGCGGGTCCAGAAGCGACGCGGTACACGCTCCGACTACCTGAGCGACGCGTTGACCGTGCTCGGCGGCTGGACGCAGGACGGCTTCCAACTCCAGCGGGACGTTGGTGTGCGACGACAGTCAGCATGCCGCATTGACCGAGCGGATCAAGGTGGCGGCCGACATGCTGCGCCTGCGGCCCAGCATCCGGCGACTGGACGGACATACCCAGATACTTCTGGGCACCTTGGATGGCGGAACCATTACTGACGGTGAGGTCACCCTCGCCGCGCGCATCGAGGATGCGTACCGTACAGTCGTGGGCCTCGACTAGCTACCCTGCCGTCATGAGTGACGTGGTGTACGACAACAAGGGTCAGCTCCGGCAGATCGAGCAAGGGCTTCTCGACGGCGAGCAGATCATCGCGGTGTACGACGCGGTCGGAGCCGGCACCGGCTTCCTGGCCCTGACGACTCGCCGGGTGATCATCCAGGACAAGTCCTTCGTCGGTAAGCGCGTGGCCATCACCAGCATCCCGTACTCCAAGGTGAGCAGCGTGAGCGTGGTCAGCGACAAGAGCTGGGGCGGGCAGTTCTTCTCCTCCGGCACGGTGGCGATCGCCGTCGGCACGCACATGTACGAGGTGGAGTTCCGCGGCACCGAGAAGACCCACCACGTGCACAACGTGATCTTGCACTACATCTCGTAGGCCAGGACTCTCGTCGGCAGGGGCGTCTCGGTCACCGAGCCGTCGGCGGCGCGCCGGAGCTCGTAGCCCAGCGGACCTTCGGCGTCCGCGACCACCTCGGCCAGCCGGGTCCCCCGGTAGACCAGGCCGGCGCCGTCGTCGGTGGCGTACCCGTCGCCGAGGGTGCCGTCGCCGATCAGCTCGTGCATCTTGGGCCGCCGCTGCGCTTCACCGTCGTAGTGCACGCCGTTGCTGTACGGCAGCCAGCCCAGGCCCTGGGTGAACCCGCGCAGCTCCAGCCCGTAGCTGTCGGTGCTGCCGCCCTGGTGCCAGCAGATCGAGCCGGCCGACACGCCACTCATCACGACGCCGGCCTGCCAGCAGTCGTACAGGATCTCGTCCAGACCGTGCACCCGCCACACCGCGCACAGGTTGGCCACGCTGCCGCCGTCGACCCAGATGACGTCCTGCCGCATCAGGTGCTCACGCATGTCCTTGTGGTTCGGCATCGGGAACAGCTGCAGATGCGACATCCGGAACTTCGACCGGGCGAACGCGGCGTAGAACGCGCCGTACCGGCTCTCCGGGTCGCCGGTGGCCTGGGCCAGGACGCAGATGTTGGGGTCGTCGCCGGCGTTGGCCAGTTCGGCCGCGAAGTGGTGGATGGCACCCGGCCGCAGATCGAGCGGACCGAAGTCGCCGCGACGGAAGTAGGCGCTGGTCGCAAGAATCGTCGGTTCGTCAGCAGTCACCGGATCATCATGGCCCATACGACTCTTCCGCCGGCCGCGGCATCATCCCGGCTTCGTCGGCGGCGCCATCACTCCGGGCACCTCGATGAGCTCGTTCACCGGACCGCCTCGATCAGCACCCGCCGCGAATGGGAGACGAAGCGGCCGTCGGTCATGATCCGATCGTGCACCGCGCGGAGCCGGTCGCGGTAGGCGTCGATGGTGAACCCGGGCACGGTCCAGACCACCTTGCGCAGGAAGTACGCGACCGCGCCGATGTCGAAGAACTCCACCTGCAAGGTCGCCGACTCCACCCGGATCGGGCGCAGCCCGGCGGCCTCGGCCCCGGCCGCGATGCCCTCGGCCGTCTGATCCGGGCGGGGCGGCGGGAGCGGTCCCATCATCGCTTCGGACAGCTCCCGGTTGGTGCCGGCGCCGATCTGCTGCGACAGGAACCGGCCGCCTGCCGCCAGCACGCGAGCGACCTCCGACCAGTCGGTACGGACGGGGTGGCGGCTCACCACCAGGTCGAAGCGGCCGTCCCGGAACGGCAGCGCGTCGGTGCGGACCACGTGGCCGCCCAGCCGCGCGAGGTTGTCCCGAGCGATCGGCGCGTTCGGCGGCCAGGCCTCGGTGGCGACCAGCCGCGGGGGCGCGACCGGGATGGTGGCCAGCACTTCGCCGCCGCCGGTCTGGAGGTCGAGCGCGGCGGTGGCGCTGGACATCCGGTCGGCGACCAGCCGGGCGTACGCCCAGGTGGGCCGTTCCTCGGTAGCCCGGCCGTCGAACCAGGAGAAGTCCCAGCCGGCGGTCGGGGTGGCCGCGGCCTCGGCGAGCAGGGCGTCGAAGTCCATCCCCGGTTAGTAGCAAATCAGGCCGGCTGCGTGCAGGCGTTTATTTGCAGCCCGCTACCGGGTCCAGCTCGAGACCGTCCAGGGCGTCCGGGTCGATCATGGACAGATCTTGATCCATGACGTCCACCGAGCCGCTCAGTTGCACCTCGCCACTCTCCGGGACTTCATCTCCCGGCGGGCAGGCGCTGCGGGCGAGCGGCAGGCATCCCCCCAGTCCTTGTCCGCACCCGCGATGCCAACCTTGGCCGCCGGGTTCGCCGCCCGGTCCCCTGCCAGGTCCGTCGCCGGGCTGTGGGCCCCCGGGTCCGCCGGGGATCCCTTGCGACCCGAATGCGATCACGCGCTGCTGGGGCGCCTTCGTCACCGCGCTACCGATCAACTGCCGTGCGGTCTCCCGGCCACCCGTGTAGGTGACCAGGTAGTGCAGCGTCTCCTCGCCCGCGATGCCTTCGATCTGCACACGCTTGGTGCCGCGCGGCATGGACGGGTCGCGGACCAGCCGCGTCGGGAACGGGATAGCCCGCGTCTCGGTCACCGTCTGCCGGGTGACCGCGGGCGGGCCGGGCGCTTGGCCGTTCGGCGGGACCGCCGCGGTCGCGGCCGTGACGGCGGTCGCCGCCGTGGCGGCGGTCGCCGCCGTCGCAGCGGTCGCGGCCGTGGCGGCGGTCGCAGGTCGTCGTGGACTTCGGGTGGCCGTACGGTCGGCTTCGTCCGACGCCTCGCGCCGGCCGATCGCGGCAATGGGCGCCCGGGTGGCGGCTTCGCCGGGCACGGCCGGTGGTTCGGCGGGGTTCTGAGCCGCTGCCGCCGGAGAACCGGCCGCCGCCGTCTCGCGTCCGGCGGCGGTCGCAACCTGCGGCTTGCCGCCGGTCAGGGCGGCGATGCCGGCCGCGCTACCGCCGATCGCCACGAGTAGCGCGCACCCGCCGGCCGTCATCCGCAGGCCGAAGGGGAGTCGCGCCCACCAAGACTTTCGTGGCACTTTGAGCAATTGCTGCCATGACTCACTATTTGTCTGGTTTTGCACGAAAACATTGTGCAGGCGTACGGCCGGGGCGCAAGCTCCCGCAGGGCACCCGAAGGGTGGACAACCCCGGCCGTAACCTCGTGCGCCGTCAGGCCGTCGCGGGCACCCGCAGGTGGGCCAGCGCGTTGCTCCAGGCCAGGACCTGGTCCAGGACCAGGCCGAGGGTCTGCTCGTGCCGCTGGTTCGGCTGGAACTTGGTGTACGCCTCGAAGTCGGTCATCAAGGACAGCGCCAGCTGCGCCCGTACGTCCGCCATCATCAGCTCGCCGGCCACCAGCCGCAGGTGCTCGACGGCACGCGCGCCGCCCACCGAGCCGTAGCTGACGAACCCGACCGCCTTGTTGTTCCACTCGGCAAAGAGGAAGTCGATCGCGTTCTTGAGCGCTCCCGACGTCGAGTGGTTGTACTCGGGCGTGACGATCACGAAGCCGTCGAAGGACGCGATCTTCTCCGCCCAAGCGATCGTGTGCGGCTGCGTGTACTGCCCGGCGGACGGCGGGATAGCCTCATCCAGGTGGGGCAGGTTGTAGTCGAGGAGGTCGACCAGCTCGAACTCCGCGTCGGTCCGGCGCGAAGCCACTTCGTGCACCCACTTGGCGACCGCCTCGCCGTTGCGGCCGGGCCGGGTGCTTCCGATGATGATGCCGATCTTCGTCACGATCTTCTCCAGTGTTGTCGCAGTTCCCCCGACATGATGCTCTTATTTGATTCGTCAAGCAAGTAATACAGCACACCTGTCCGAACAGGTCGTACGATCGTTGTCATGTCCACCACATCGCGGTCGTCATCGCCGGCCACCTCGGCCCCGGTGCCGCTCAGCGGAGCCGAGGAGGAGGTCATGCGGGCGTTCGGGCGGATGCTCGCGGTGATGCCCAAGGCGCTGGACGCGGACCTGCAGCGCGACCAGCAGATGTCGCTGAGCGAGTACACCGCGCTCCGGATGCTGTCCGAGGCCACCGACCGCAGGCTGCGGATGAGCGAGCTCGCGACTGCCTGCGACATGTCCCTGAGCGGCATGACGCGGCTGGCCGCGCGGCTGGAGTCGCTGAGCTACATCCGGCGGGTGCCGTGCGCGAGCGACGCGCGCGGCCTGAACGCCATCCTCACCGACGCCGGCCTGGCCCGGCTCCGGGAGGCGTGGCCCGATCATCTGGCCAGCGTGCGCCGGCACATCTTCGACAATCTCGGCGACATCGACATGTGCGCGCTCGCCCGGGCCCTCGCCCGCATGGCCACCGAAAGCTGACGCGTTCTTCCCGGCCGTTCTTCTCCTCGATCTTCCCGCCGCCCGCGAACGGCCGATGACCGATCTCGTCGAACGGCCGTCAGGCCGGTCGACCCGAGCCCACGCTGGAATGGCTCGCGAACGAGAGACCGAAGCAGAGCACCAGAACGGCCACGACCACCACCACGGCCAGGACGATCCACAGCGTCGTCCGGCTCCGGCGCACCGGCGCGAGGTAAGCCGCCGGCGCCACGGCACCGTCCTGCGCGGCCTCCCGCGCAATCATCTCGGGATCCCCCAGCCGCTCCAGGATTTGCCGCACGCCCACCTCCGAGTCGGCCGGCCGCTCAGCTCGCTCGGTTTCGATGTGTTCGCGCAGATCATGGATCAGCTCGTCGCGCCGCTCCGGCGACAGCCCGGCGGTGGCCCGGGCGACCCGGGCGAGGTACTCGTCCATCAGCGCGTCGTTGGTCGTGGTCATTTCTGCTCCGTTCCCATGATCCGGTCAACCCCGGACCGGAAGGCCGTCCACTGCGTCCGAAAGGTCTCCAGCGCCCGTTTCCCCGCCGGCGTGACGGTGTAGTACCGCCGTGGCGGCCCACCGGTTGACTCCCGCCAGTTCGCCGCGATGCGTCCGGACCGTCGCAGTCGCGACAGCAGCGGATACATCGCGCCCTCGCTGGTGCTCAGATTCAGCTCGTCGCTGACCCGGCGCACCAGCTCGACGCTGTACATCTCCTGACCGGCCAGCAGCGCGAGCACGCAGTACTCGAGGGTGCCCCGCAACAGCGCGGTGGTCGAATCTTCGCTCACATCACACAAGGTACCTTGTCACGCAAGGGCACAGGTCACGAGGAATAGGGCCTGCGGGCCGAATGGGACTAAGAGGACTGCCCGTCGAGCCGGGCCAGCAGCGTGTCCACTTTCGTCTCGAGATCGGCGACCTTCGCGGCCAGGTCGTCCACGACCGTGTCGATGTGGCCGAGGCGCTCGCCGGAGGTCTCCCGGCTGGTTCCGGTGCCGAAGCCGGCGTCCCACACTGCACTGACAATCTTGGCGATATCGTCGGGGGTCACTTCGTCCTCCACTGCCCAGGGGGCGGAGTTGGTGTTACCGGTGTGGTCGTGCCGGGCGCTGAAATGAGCGTGACCGGTGTGCGGGTCGGTGGTTCCGGTGTATGTCTCCCACACCCAGCGGGAGGACCGGGACGCGATCCGGCGGTTCCAGATGACGTACTCCAGCCGGGTGTCGTACCCGGCCTTCTGCCGCGCCACGATGCCCTGCACGTACGTGTCGAAAGGCTGCGGCCAGGGACCGGTCGAGTCGATGTCGAGGGCCAGCACCCGGCCTTGCGAGTCGGGGTTGTGGTCGCTGACCTCGGTCCGATGCTTGGCGTCGCCGATCCACCCGTCGGCGCCCTTGTCGCGCTTCGGGCTGACCGCGTTGAACTCGGCGCGCAACTGCACAAGGCATGCGACCAGGTAGGGGCTGGGGGCCATCAGGAGATGTCCTTCCCGCTGGTGTTCTGACGCCGCCTTCATACCCGTTTGCCGCTGTGACGATCCCGCTGGGCGTTCTCGTCTTGGCCGGCCAACCCGGCACATCTCGTACGGGCTGGTCAGCGGTCCCTGGAGGACGGTGTGGCAAAAGTCATTGCATCGGCGTCGATGTCGTTGCCCCCGTCGTCGGCCGACATCCCCCCGGCGACCCCGACGTCTTACGTCCAGGGCGGCCGCGTTCCCGACTTGCTGGTGCCGCCGGGCAACCTCAGACGTTGAAGCGGAACTCCACCACGTCGCCATCGCGCATGATGTAGTCCTTGCCTTCCATGCGGACCTTGCCGGCGGCCTTGGCGGCGGCCATCGAGCCGGCGGCCATGAGGTCGTCGAAGCTGACGATCTCGGCCTTGATGAAGCCGCGCTGGAAGTCGCTGTGGATCACGCCGGCCGCCTCGGGAGCGGTCGCACCGACCGGAATCACCCAGGCGCGGCTCTCCTTCGGGCCGGCGGTCAGGTAGGTCTGCAACCCGAGAGTCGTGAAGCCGACCCGGATCAGCTGGTTGAGGCCCGGCTCGGTCTGCCCGGTGGACTCGAGCAGTTCCATCGCCTCGTCGTCCGGCAGATCGATCAGCTCGGACTCGATCTTGGCATCCATGAACACCGCCTCGGCCGGGGCGACCAGCGCGCGCAGCTCGTCCAGGAACTCCGCGTTGCCGAGTTCGTCCTCGTCGACGTTGAACACGTACAGGAACGGCTTGGTGGTGAGCAGATGCAGCTCGCCCAGCAGATCGAAGTCCACGCCCTTGCTGCCGTAGAGGGTGTTGCCCTCGTTGAGCACCGCGAACGCGGCCTCGGCGGCGGCGACCATCGGCGCGCGCTCCTTGCGGAGCTTGGCTTCCTTCTGCAGGCGCGGCAGGGCCTTCTCCAGCGTCTGGAGGTCGGCCAGGATGAGCTCGGTGTTGATCGTCTCGATGTCGTCGGCCGGGGAGATCTTGCCCTCGACGTGCAGCACGTTGGGATCGGAGAACGCCCGCACGACCTGGCAGATGGCCGACGCGTCCCGGATGTTGGCCAGGAAGGCGTTGCCCCGGCCCTGCCCCTTCGAGGCGCCCCGGACCAGTCCCGCGATGTCGACGAAGCTGACCGGCGCCGGAATGATCTTCTCGCTGTGGAACAACTCCGCGAGCCTGCCGAGCCGCTCATCGGGGAGGCCGACCACGCCGACGTTCGGCTCGATCGTCGCGAACGGGTAGTTCGCGGCCAGCACGTCGTTCTTGGTCAGGGCGTTGAAGAGGGTGCTCTTGCCCACGTTGGGCAGGCCGACGATTCCGATGGTGAGGCTCACGGGGTTCCAGTCTACGCAGGGGTGCCGGTCTCCCCGGCCGTGGCGTCAGCGCAGCCCGAGCACGGTTCGCAAACCGTCGTCGACGGCCCGCATCTCGTCCGGGGGCGCAGCGCCGACCGGTTCCTCCAGGGCGTCGCGGTCCAGCGCGACCAGTGAGGTCACGTCGACCACGGCGTCGACCGGCAGGCCGGACACCGCCGCGGGCAGGAAGACGCTGCCGGGCATCGCCGCCAGACGGGTGTTCGAGCTGATCAGCGCGGTCAGCACGGTTGGCAGGCGACTGTCGTTGTACGGCTGAGCCTGGACGACGAGCACGGGCGGCGGCGGCCGCCGGCGGCCGCCGTCCAGCGCACGTCGCCCCGACGGATCACCATGCCCGCTCCCCGTACGGCGTTCGTTCGTCGCCGTGCTGGCGGTAAACGACCTGCACGTCCCGCGGCCAAGCGATGTCCAGGGCGGTGTCGATGCGGCTGGTGAGCGCATCGCCCTCGAGCTCAGTGAGGTATCGCCGGATCGCCCGGGTGATGAACTGGGACCGGCTCATCCGCAGCTCAGCGGCCTTTCGCTCGGCCCGTTGGAAAGTTTCGTCGGGAATGGAGATCGCGGTCTTCACACGACGAGTATAACCGGGTATAACTTCGAACATGAGTTCGAACCCGCACCATCGACCCTCCTGTCCGAAACCCGCCAGCCATTGCCGTCGCCACGAGGCAGACTCGGTGACATGGAGTTGGACTTCGAGCGCTGTTACCGAGCCGTGGACAGCCGTGATGCACGGTTCGACGGCTGGTTCTACACCGCCGTCAAGACGACCGGGATCTACTGCCGTCCGTCCTGCCCGGCGACCACGCCGAAAAAGCCGAACGTCACGTTCTTCCGCAGCGCCGCCGCCGCACAGCGAAGTGGCTTCCGGGCTTGCCGGCGTTGCCGCCCCGACGCCGCTCCCGGCTCGCCGGAGTGGGACGTGCGAGCCGACGTCGTGGCACGCGCCATGCGCCTGATCCGCGACGGTGTGGTCGATCGCGACGGGGTCCCCGGGTTGGCCATCCGGCTGGGGTACACGGAGCGGCATCTGCACCGCATGCTCGCCGCCGAGCTCGGCGCCGGTCCGCTGGCCCTGGCCCGGGCCCAGCGCGCCCAGACCGCCCGCGTCCTGATCGAGACCACCACGCTGGGGCTCGCCGAGGTCGCTTACGCGGCCGGCTTCGGCAGCGTGCGGCAGTTCAACGACACGATCCTGGAGGTGTACGCGCTGGCTCCGTCGGCACTCCGGTCGCAGCGGCGGCTCAGCGCCGACGGTGCGGGCACGATCAGTCTCCGGCTGGCCTACCGCACTCCCCTGCACGGCCCGTCGCTGCTGGAGTTCCTGGCCAAGCGGGCGCTGCCGGGCGTGGAGGAGGTGTCCGGCCGCACCTATCGGCGAGCGCTACGGCTTCCGCACGGCGAGGCGACGGTCGAGTTGCGTCCACAGGACCGCTGGGTGGCGGCGACGCTCCGGCTCGGAGACGTGCGCGATCTGGCGCCCGCGGTGTCCCGGTGCCGGAGGCTGTTCGATCTGGACGCCGACCCGGCGGCCGTCGACGCCACGCTCGGAGACGACCCGGCGTTCGCGGCCGCGGTCCGGGCGGAACCCGGCGTGCGGGTGCCCCGGTCCGTGGACGGGTTCGAGATGGCCGTCCGCGCCGTCGTCGGCCAGCAGGTCAGCGTGACCAGCGCGCGCGCCACCCTGACCCAGATGATCCGGGCGGCCGCTGAGGCCGCGACAGATCGGGCCGGGACAGATCCGGCCGCGACAGATCCGGCCGCGACAGATCCGGCCGGGACAGATCCGGCGGCGACGGATCCGGCGGCGGCTGATCCCGGGGCGGCCGGCGCGCTGACCGCATTCCCGAGCGCGGCCACCGTGGCGGAGCTGCCGGACAGCGCCTTCGGCATGCCGGCGGCCCGGCGCGAGACGATCCGGTCGCTCGCTCGAGCGGTCGCGTCGGGTGAGATCGACCTGGAGCCCGGCACGGACCGGGCCGAATCCGTCGCAGCCCTGCGACGGCTCCCGGGCATCGGCGTCTGGACCGCCGGCTACGTCGCCATGCGGGCGATCGGCGATCCCGACGTGTTCCTGCCGACCGACGCGGCGGTCCAGCGCGGTGCCCGGGCGCTCGGGCTGCCCGACACGCCCGCAGCGCTGGAGGCCTACGCCGAACGCTGGCGCCCGTGGCGCTCGTACGCGGTGATCCGCCTCTGGCGGGCGGCCTGACCCCACCGATCACCGGAATCACGAACTCCGACCGGCGCACCGCACGGGGGCGTGGGGAGAATGACGACGTCTTGTGGAGGACGACATGATGCATCACCTGACCATGGACACCGCGGCCGGCCTGTTCACCGTTGTGGTGAACGACCAGGGCGCGGTCCGCGCCAGCGGCTTCACCGCCGAGGTGGACGAGCTGCTCGCGCTGATCCACTCGGACTTGCAGGAGGATTCCCAACCGGTCGATGACGTCGGCGAGGTCGGCGAGGCGGTGCGGTCCTATTTCGACGGTGATCTGACCGCGCTCGACGCGGTGCCGATCGAGCAGCGCACCGCCGGCCCGTTCATGGCGCGCTCATGGGAGGTGATGCGGGAGATCAAGCCGGGCAAGCCGGTGACCTACAGCCAGTTCGCCGAGCTGGCCGGCCGACCGGCCGCCGTCCGCGGGGCCGCCGCGGCCTGCGCCCGCAATGCGGCGGCGTTGTTCGCCCCCTGCCATCGGGTGCTCCGCTCGGACGGGTCGCTCGGCGGCTACCGCTGGGGCCTGACCGTGAAGCGATTCCTGCTCGACCACGAGAGCAGGTAGCTCCGCCCGCGCCCGTGGCGCCACCGGGGACGCCACGGTCGCCCGGCGGCGAATACCAGCGGCCCGAGCAGGGAGAGAGTCGTAGCATCAGCGCCATGACTGATACGGAGAAGACCGCGCGCACCGGTCTCCCCGAGCGACCGTCGCTGGACGGCCTCGAGGACAAGTGGTCGCGCCGCTGGCAGGAGGAGGGCATGTACGCGTTCGACCGCTCGAAGGAGCGCTCGGACGTATACGCCATCGACACCCCTCCGCCCACCGTATCGGGCGAGCTGCACATGGGTCACGTCTTCTCGTTCACCCACACCGACACGATCGCGCGATTCCAGCGGATGCGTGGCAAGACCGTCTTCTACCCGATGGGCTGGGACGACAACGGCCTGCCGACCGAGCGGCGGGTCCAGAACGTGTACGGCGTCCGCTGCGACCCCTCGCTGCCCTACGACGCGCATTGGCAACCACCGTCGACTCCACCGAAGCCGGCCGTCTCCATCTCCCGGCGCAACTTCGTCGAGCTCTGCGAGCGGTTGACCGTCGTGGACGAGAAGGCGTTCGAGGACCTGTGGCGCCGGCTCGGGCTGTCCGTCGACTGGTCGATGACGTACACGACGATCGGTCTGAAGGCACAAGCGGTTTCGCAGCGGGCGTTCCTCAACAACCTCGCCCGCGGCGAGGCCTACACGGCCGAGGCTCCGACGCTGTGGGACGTCACGTTCCGGACCGCGGTGGCCCAGGCCGAGCTGGAGGACCGGGAGCGTCCTGGGGCCTACCACCGGCTGCGGTTCCACGGTCCGGACGGACCGGTGGAGATCGAGACGACCCGGCCGGAACTGTTGCCGGCGTGCGTCGCGCTGGTCTTCCACCCGTCCGACGAGCGATACAAGGCGCTGCTCGGACAGACCGTGCGGACGCCGTTCTTCGACGTCGAGGTCCCGGTGTACGAGCATCCGGCCGCCGCGCCGGACAAGGGGACCGGAATCGCAATGGTCTGTACCTTCGGCGACCTGACCGACGTGATCTGGTGGCGTGATCTCAACCTCGTCACCCGGGTGGTGCTCGGGCGGGACGGGCGGTTCCTGCCGGACCGGCCGGCGGACGTCCCAGCGGCGGCCTACGAGCCGTTCGCCGGCCTGCCGGTCAACGCCGCGCGGCGGGAGATCGTCCGGTTGCTGACCGAGTCCGGCGACCTGCTGGGCGAACCGCGGCCGATCACGCACCCGGTCAAGTTCTACGAGAACGGCGACGCACCACTGGAGATCGTCACCAGCCGGCAGTGGTTCATCCGCAACGGTGGCCGGAACGAAGACCTGCGGGCCGATCTGCTCAGCCGCGGCCGGCAACTTCGGTGGGTTCCCGGGCACATGCTGCACCGGTACGAACACTGGGTGAACGGCCTGACCGGGGACTGGCTGATCAGCCGGCAACGGTTCTTCGGCGTGCCGATCCCGGTGTGGTACCGGCTCGACAACGCTGGCGAGCCGGACTACCACCAGTTTCTCATACCGGACGAATCATCGTTGCCGGTTGACCCTTCGTCGGAGTGTCCGCCCGGTTTCGACGAGTCTCAGCGAAACGCGCCGGGCGGGTTCGCAGCCGACCCCGACGTCATGGACACGTGGGCCACGTCGTCCCTCACCCCGCAGATCGTCAGCGGCTGGACAACCGACGATGACCTGTACCACCGGGTCTATCCGATGGATCTGCGACCGCAGGGCCAGGAGATCATCCGGACCTGGCTGTTCTCCTCCGTGGTGCGGGCGTACTTCGAGAACGGCGGCCTGCCGTGGCACACGACGGTGCTGTCCGGGTGGATTCTCGACCCGGATCGCAAGAAGATGTCCAAGTCCAAAGGCAATGTCGTCACCCCGGTGGCCCTGCTGACGCAGAACGGTTCGGACGCGGTGCGGTACTGGGCGGCGAACGGCCGCCCGGGCACCGACCTGGCCTTCGATCCGGCGCAGATCAAGGTCGGCCGGCGGCTGGCGACGAAATTGCTGAACGCGTCGCGGTTCGCCCTCGGGCTGGGCGCGGCGGAGGCGTTGCGCCGGCCGGTGTCCGAACCGCTCGACCAGGCCATGCTCCGCGCCCTGGCCGACGTCGTGAGCGAGGCCACCGCCGCGTTCGAGACGTACCAGCACACCGACGCGCTGCAAGCCACGGAGTCGTTCTTCTGGACGTTCTGCGACGACTACATCGAACTGGTGAAGGACCGGGCCTACGGGCAGGGGCCCGGTGCGGACTCGGCCCGGGCCGCGCTGGCCGCCGGTTTGTCGGTGCTGTTGCGGCTGTTCGCACCGTTCGTGCCGTACGTGACGGAAGAGGTCTGGTCGTGGTGGCGGTACGGCTCGGTGCACCGGTCGACCTGGCCGACGCCCTACGAGCTGACCCGGGTCGCCCCCGACGGCGACGCGAGTCTGCTGGTTCTGGCCGGAGAGGCCCTCCGGCAGGTCCGGCGGGCCAAGTCCGACCGCAAGCTGTCGATGAAGGCGGAGGTTCCGCTGGCCGAAGCTCTCGGTCCGGCCGAGATGCTGGACCGGCTGGCCTTGATCGAGGGTGACCTCCGGGCGGCCGGGCGGATTGCCAAGCTCGACATGCTCCGCGACCGCACGCCGGAGCTGGTGATCGCCAGCGCCTTCTGAGATCCCCCGGCCTGCCGACCTCCGAAAGCAGCCAACCTCTCCGAAAGCAGCCGACATCCAGAAGCAGCGGTGCCCGCCGACAGACCGGCGGGCACCGGATGCCGCCGGCCAATTACCAGTCGCCGCCGCCGCCAAAATCGCCGCCGCCAAAGTCGCCGCCGTCGAAGCCGCCGCCACCTCCGTCGAAGCCACCCGCGCCGCCGTCGGCGCCGCTGAAGTCGCCCGCCGCGTCCTGGAAGCCGTCCTGATAGCCATCGCCGTAGGCGATCCCGCCGTCGCCGAATCCGCCGAGCCCGGGCGAGAACAGCGCGTCGAAGATCAGCATTCCGCCGAGCACTCCGGCGCCCGTGCCGAGGGCCGTCTTCCACCACGGCGTCGAGTACCAGCCGGACGGCACCGGGCGGCCCTGAACATGGCCGCCGGGGTAGTAGTACGGCGTGTCCGAGCCCGGCTGCGGACCGGCCCGGAACTGCTGGCCCTGCACGTTCACCTCACGCTCCTGGGTCAGCTGGCCGACACCGCGGGCCGAGGCCAGCGCCGGCAGCTCCGGGCCCGGGTCGAGCCCCATCGCCACCCGGGCGGCCCGGACGTACGTCAGGCCTTCGAGCGCGGACTCCCGCGCCAGCTCGAACTGCTTCACCGAATTGGCCGACTGCAGCTGACCGCCGGCGGCGTTGTACCGCTCGCTGGCGTCGGCCAGCGCCTGCCGGGCGGCGTCGTCGTCGCCGTGCAGGTTCATCACTTGACCGCCGAGCCGCTCGTACCAGCGCTGGGCGTCGGCCCGCGCGTCCTCCAGGCGGCTCTGCTGCCGAGCGGCGCCGCTGCGCCGCGTCATCAGGAACACGAGCGCGACCACGAGCACGATCACCAGGATCAGCAACACGCTAGTCATGCCTTAAACGGTACCTGCGCCGGTCTTGTCGTACCCCTCTGGCAAGCTTCGAGTTGTGACCGCCTCAACGCTCGCTGTGGTTTTCCTGTGCCTCGCCGCGGGTTTCGCCATGGGCTGGCTGGTGGCCCGGCTCGCGCTCGGCGGCCGACATCGCGCGCCTCGACGCGACCGTGAAAGCCCAGACCGATGGGGAGCACCGGCTGGAGCAGTCACTGCGGTCGCTGTCTTACGAAGCTACCGCCCAGTCTCAGGAGGCGGTCGCCCGCGCGGTCGGTCCCGCTGCACGAAACGCTGCGGCGATACGAGCAGCGGGTGACCGATTTGGAGCACGAGCGGGTCGACGCGTACGCCGAGTTGCGCGAGCAGGTGCGCTCGATGGGCGTTGTCTCGGGCGAGCTGCGGACCGAGACCAAGCAGCTGGTCGCAGCCCTACGGGCGCCTCAGGTGCGAGGCCGCTGGGGCGAGCACCAGCTGCGGCGCATCGTCGAGGCGGCCGGCCTGCTCGAACACTGCGACTTCGCCGAGCAGGTGACGGCCGCCACCGACCACCAGGGCGTACGGCCCGATCTGGTGGTCCGGCTGCACGGTGGCCGGACCGTGGTGGTGGACGCGAAGGCGCCGTTCGACGCGTATCTGTCGGCCATGGAGGCCCGGGACGAGCACACCCGTGACAACCACCTGGACCGGCACGCCCGTCACCTGCGCGGACACGTCGATGCGCTGGCGGCCAAGGCGTACTGGACCGCGTTCGAGCTGACCCCCGACTTCGTGGTGCTGTTCGTGCCGGCCGACCCGTTCCTGGACGCGGCGCTGCAACGCGACCCGACGCTGATGGAGCACGCGTTCGCCCGCAACGTCGTGCTGGCCACGCCGGCGACGCTGATCGCGTTGCTGCGCACCGTGGCGTTCAGTTGGCGGCAGGAGGCGCTGGCGCAGAACGCGATGGCGGTCCACACGCTGGCCCGGGAGCTTTACGGCCGGCTGTCCACGCTGGGCGATCACGTCGGCAAGCTCGGTGGCGTCGCTGGGGGCGGCGGTCACCGCGTACAACAAGGCAGTCGGCTCGTTGGAGTCGCGGGTCCTGGTCATCGGCGCGCAAGCTGGCCGAGATGGGAGTGTCCGACGACGACCTTCCGGCACCGGCCCAGGTCGAGTTGACACCGCGGCAGCCGCAGGCGCCCGAGCTCTACGACGGTGCGACGTGGTGACTCGTCAGCGCTTGGCGGCGGCCTTCATGTCGCGGCGCAGCTCCTGCGGCAGCGAGAAGGTCAGCCGCTCCTCGGTGGTGGTGTATTCGGTGACTTCGCCGAAACCGCGCGCGGCCAGGTGCCCGAGCACCTCCATCACCAGATCCTCGGGGACGCTCGCGCCCGAGGAGACCCCGACGGTCGTCGCGCCGTCGAGCCACTCGTCCCGGATCTCGGACGCGTAATCGACCAGGTGACCGGTGCGCGCACCGGCGTCCAGGGCAACCTCGACCAGGCGTACGGAATTGGAGGAATTGCGGGAACCGACCACGATCACCACGTCGCACTCGGCGGCGATCTCCTTGACCACGTGCTGGCGGTTCTGCGTGGCGTAGCAGATGTCGTCGCTGGGCGGTGACTGCAGTAGCGGCAGCCGCGTCTTCAGGCGGGCGACGGTCTCCATCGTCTCATCCACCGACAGCGTGGTCTGCGACAGCCACACCACCTTGGCCGGGTCGCGCACGGTGACCTTGTCCACACCCTCCGGCCCGTCGACGAGCTGGATATGCGCGGGCGCCTCCCCGGCCGTACCGACGACCTCTTCGTGCCCTTCATGCCCGATAAGGAGAATGTCGTAATCGTCGGCCGCAAACCGCTTGGCCTCGTGGTGCACCTTCGTCACCAGCGGGCAGGTCGCGTCGATCGTCTCGCAGATCGCGCTGCTTCGCCTGCTCGTGCACCTCGGGCGCGACGCCGTGCGCGGAGAACACCACGGTCGATCCCTCCGGAACCTCCTCGTTCTCCTCGACGAAGATCGCCCCGCGGGCTTCCAGCGTGCTCACCACGTGCTTGTTGTGCACGATCTGCTTGCGCACGTAGACCGGCGCGCCGTACAGCTTGAGCGCCTCCTCGACGGTCTGCACCGCTCGGTCGACACCCGCGCAGTAACCGCGCGGCTTGGCCAGCAGAACCCGCTTCCGAGAGTCACTCACCCTTCCATGGTACGTGCGCCGATCCGGCCGGACCGGGCGCGACGATCAAGATCAACGTCAGATCGCGGCTGTCACTGTCCTTCGCGCCGTTGCCGGGCGGGGCCCCAGCTCCGCCGCTCTCACCCCATAGTTCTGCGCGACTGCTCCCCCGCGCCATCGGTGGCTCGCTCGTGGCGGGGCACGGTGATCCGTTTCGCCGGCCGGTGCGTATTACCGCACGTGCGGACGACCATCGGAAAGCGCGCTCGCGGCGCGCTCGGCACCCTGTTCGGCGGGCTGACCCTGCTCGGCGGCCTGACCTGGCTGGTGCTCAACTGGGACGGCCTGCACACCGCGGTCGACTCGACGGCCGGCGTGATCTTCGCGGCCGGCGGCCTGGTGCTGCTGATGCCGCATCGGGTGCGCCTGCCGGGACGCCTGACCACCGCCGCCGCAGCCGGCGCGGCGCTGGCCGGCACGCTGGCCGGAATGGCCGTCGGCGCCACCCAGGCCTGCTGCACCTTCGTGTACGCGACGGCCCGCGGCTATCCGTTCCACTGGTTGCAGCGGGGTGCCATCGCCGACGACCCGGACACCGCCCGGCGGCTCGCCCTGGGCGCGGACTGGCACGCCGACTGGGTGGCGCTGGCCGGGGACGTGCTGTTCTGGGCGTACGTGGGCCTGCTGGTGGTGGCCGTCGCCCAGATCGTCCGTGGCAACGCTCGCGCCCACGACGCGGCGCGCGCGACCCCGCAGCCGGCTGAGCCCGTTGATCGGCACGACCCTGATCCGATGATCACGAGGAAGCGCCGGTAGGTCCGTTTCGGCCCTTGATCGGGGCGAGCGGCGCGATACTCGGGCGATGAGCGCCTTGGGTAACGCCGACGCCGCTGAGCAGGAGGAATTCGACCCGGAGGAGGACGACGCTTCCGGTTTGTGGACGTCGTTCGGGATGGCGCTGCGACTTGTCGTGGGCTGGTTGAGCGTCGCCGTCGGCGGGCTCAACCTGCTGGTCGAGCTGGACCAGACCAGCCGCCAGCCGGACGGCGCCTACCTGACGTTCCACTTCGTGCTGCTGATCGGCGGCGCGGTGCTGCTGGCGCTGGCGTTCATCCACCCCCGGCCGGGCCCGGTGGGGTACGTCGCCGGTGGCGCGGTCGCGCTGGCCGGGATGGTCGCCAGCACGGTTCCGGCGACGAAGACGATCTGCTGCCTGAGCGAGTTCGCGGTGCGGCACGGCTTCCCGTTCACCTTCCTGGCCCGGCACGACTCGGCCGGCGGCTGGCACGTCGACAGCCGGCACACGTTGACCGACCTGATGTTCTGGGCGTACGTGGGACTGTTCGTGATGATCGCGGTGTCGCTGTTCGGCCTCGAGCCTGGCGACGAGGACGACGAACCCGGGCCGCCGGCCGGGGAACGCTTGTACATCGAGCATCTGCACGGCCGGCACGAGAACGAGATCGGACACCTGTACGGCCGGCGCGTAATCGAAGAAGGCCGGCGCGGAAGCGAAGACGGCCGGCGCGGAAGCGAAGACGGCCGGCACGAAAGCGAGAACGGCCGGCACGAGGACGGGACTGTCCGGCACGACAGCGAACGGGACCCGCGCGAGCCGGACGAAAGAACTGTCGGACCCCTTCCGTAGTCTGGCCGAGTGACCGCGCCCGAGTCGAAGAGCACTGCCGACGAGCCGTGGCCGGTTCGTGTCGTCAGTCAGAAGATCGGGGGCTGGATCGCCAAGCTGGGCTGGATCTGGGTCGACGGTCAGGTCGCGCAGATCAATCGGCGGCCCGGTTCAGGCGTGGTGTTCCTGACGTTGCGTGACCCCTCGGCCGACCTCAGCCTGAGCGTGACCGCCCACCGGGACGTGCTCGACGCGGGCGCGCCCGAGCTGGCCGAGGGCGCGCGGGTGACGCTGCACGCGAAGCCCGAGTTCTACCCGGCCCGCGGCACGCTCAGTCTGCGCGCCGACGAGATCCGCCAGGTTGGCCTGGGCGAGTTGCTGGCCCGCCTCGAGCGGCTGAAGAAACTGCTGGGCGCCGAGGGTCTGTTCGCCCGGGAGCGCAAGCGGCGGCTGCCGTTCCTGCCGAGCCGGATCGGCCTGATCACCGGGCGCGCGTCGGCGGCCGAGCGCGACGTGCTGATGAACACCCGCCGCCGGTGGCCGGCCGTGGACTTCCGGGTGATCAACGTGGCGGTCCAGGGGCCGACCGCGGTGCCGCAGATCATCGACGCGCTCAAGGTGCTGGACAACGACGACACGATCGACGTGATCGTGATCGCGCGCGGCGGCGGCAGCGTCGAGGACCTCCTGCCGTTCTCCGACGAGGCGCTGTGCCGGGCCGTCTTCGGCGCCCGTACGCCCGTGGTCAGCGCGATCGGCCACGAGACCGACGCGCCGCTGGTCGACTACGTGGCCGACGTGCGCGCGTCCACGCCGACCGATGCGGCCAAACGGCTCGTGCCCGACCTGGCGGAGGAACGGCAGCTGATCGACACCGGCCCGTCGGCGCCTCGACCGGGCGGTGCTGACGCTGCTCGACCGCGAGACGCAGCGCCTCCAGGCGTGGCGCTCGCGGCCCTCGCTGGCCCGGCCCGAGCTGCTGGTCGACCAGCGGGGCGCCGACGTGACGGCGCTCCGCGACCGCGCCGCCCGCAACCTCGACCACCGGCTGCGGCGGGCCGACGACGACCTGCGCCACACCCGTGGCCCGGCTGCGCGCGTTGTCCCCGGCGGCGACGCTGGAGCGGGGGTACGCGATCGTCCAGCGCGCCGACGGCCACGTCGTCCGATCGCGCGGACCGAGGTCGAGACCGGCGACGACGTCCGAGTGCGGCTGGCCGAGGGCGAGCTGCAGGCAACGGTTCGGCAGCACAAGCAATGAGCGCGGCTGGCCGAGAGCGAGTTGCCGGCAACGGTTCGGGAGCAGAGACGATGAGCGACGAGAAGCTGACGTATGAGCAGGCCCGGACCGAGCTGGCCGACGGTGGTCGAGCGGCTGGAGGCCGGCGGCGCTCGCTGGAGGACTCGCTGGCGCTGTGGGAGCGCGGCGAGAAACTCGCCGACATCTGCCAGCGCTGGCTCGACGGCGCCCGCGAACGCATCGAGGCCGCGCGCACCGCCCGCTCCGACCAGTAGCGGCCTGCCCCGACCTGAGCGTGAGATCGATCAAAGATCTCGCCGGCAGCGGGTACCGACGTTCGACGGGTCAGGTCAGCGAGCTAACCAGCGACTGCATGTTCGTGATGCCCGCACGCCCGACGACGACGATCGTCCGCGTTGTGTCGGACAGCACCAGCGCCTGTTCCCCGGGCCGTGCGTCGTACTGACGCCAGACGCCGCCGGCCGCCCGGAAGGTGCCCACCGGCTTGGCCGCCGAGCCCAGCTCCTGACGGCAGCAGTGTCTCCGGTGTCACACTGCTCTCCACCAGCTGCAGCGGGTTCTTGTCCGGGTCGAGGTATCCGATCCGCAGTGTCGCCCCGGCGGCGACCCGCTGGAACGTCGCGCCTGCACGTGCCACTTGCCGCCCGCCCTCGGCACGGCCACGGGGAACAGGTGGGCCTGCTGCGCCTCCTGGATCGTCGGGCGTCGGGTCGACGTCGCTGGGCGCGTCCCCGCGGAGCACCACCCGGTAGAAGATCAGCAGGAGCACGATCGGGACGATCAGGACCGCGAGTGACAGCGCCATGTCCCGCGGGCGCCGATCGGCACGGCTGGGCGGCGGCGCGGGCGACGGGTGCGGGGGCGGCGGGTTCCACGGTGCCATTGTCAACCATGTCGCTGAGCGGGGACCTGGCGGCCGTACTCGCATGTGAGGATCGGGGCACCACACCCGCAGCGCCGCGAGGAGGCCGTATGTCCGACGACCCGTCTCTCAGGATCGCATCCCGCAGGACCTCGACCGCAACATCGCCCTGGATCTGGTTCGGGTCACCGAGGCCGCGGCGATGGCCGCCGGCCGCTGGGTCGGCCGGGGTGACAAGAACGGCGGTGACGGCGCCGCCGTCGACGCCATGCGCAAGCTGATCAATTCGATCCAGATGCGCGGGGTCGTGGTGATCGGCGAGGGCGAGAAGGACGAAGCGCCGATGCTTTTCAACGGCGAGCAGGTCGGCGACGGCACCGGCCCCGAGGTGGACGTGGCGGTCGACCCGATCGACGGCACCACGCTGATGAGCAAGGGCATGCCGGGTGCGGTGGCGGTGCTGGCGGTGGCCGAGCGCGGGGCGATGTTCGACCCGAGCGCGGTCTTCTACATGGAGAAGATCGCGGTCGGCCCGGACTGCGCCGACGTGATCGACATCGACGCCGGCACGACCGAGAACCTGCGCCGGATCGCCAAGGCCAAGCGGTCCAGCATCTCCGACGTGACCGTCTGCATCCTGGACCGGCCACGGCACCAGAGCCTGGTCGAGGAGGTCCGGGCGGCCGGCGCGAACATCAAGTTCATCTCCGACGGCGACATCGCCGGCGCCATCTCGGCCGCCCGCGGCGAGTCGGACGTGGATGTGCTGATGGGCATCGGCGGCACGCCGGAGGGCATCACGGCGGCCTGCGCGCTGAAGTGCCTGGGCGGCATGATCCAGGCGAAGCTGTGGCCGCTGCGACGACGCCGAACGCGAGAAGGCGCTCGCCGCCGGCCACGACCTCAGACCGGGTGCTGACCACCGACGACCTGGTCACCGGCGACAACTGCTTCTTCGTGGCCACCGGCGTGACCTCGGGCGATCTGCTCAAGGGCGTCCGGTACCGGTCGGGTGGCGCGCACACCCAGTCGATCGTGATGCGCTCCAAGAGCGGCACGATCCGGGTGATCGACTCCTACCACCGACTGGAGAAGCTGCGCCTGTACTCGGCCGTCGACTTCGACGGCCACCTGCCGACGGTGCCGCAAGGGACGGGCGAGGTCACCCTGCTCTAAAGGACGGGCGCGGGCTTCCGGGCGCGGCGGCGGCGGAACACGATCGCGGCCACTGCGCCGCCGAGCAGCCCGAGCAGGTGGCCCTGCCAACTGATCGGCTGGTCGGTCGGGACGATGTTGTAGAGCTGGTACCAGTAGAGCAGGCCGATGAAGGCAGCCACGCCGAGGTCCCACCAGCTGCGCTCGACGAAGCCACGGACGAACAACAGCCCGAGATATCCGAAGATGACGCCGCTGGCCCCCACGACCACGCTGCTCGGGGTCGCCGACCAGCCAGACTCCGAGGCCGCTGATCAGCATGATCACCGCGGTCGACCAGAGGAACCGCCGGGTCCCGCCGGCCAGCGCGAACGTGCCGACCAGGATGAGCGGCACGGCATTGCCGTAGAGGTGGTCCCAGCCGGCGTGCAGGAACGGGCTGAACAGGACGCCGTCCAGGCCGTCGAGGTGGCGCGGGATGATGCCGCCGGCCGCGTCCAGGGTGCCACCCCCGATGCCCTGGTCGATGGCCTCGATCAGGAACAGCACGGGGATGACCGCGCACATGGTGACGAACGCGCGGCCGATCGAGGCGTAGAACGCGTCGGTGCCGAACCGGCTGGCGTCCTCGGTCTCCGTCAGGTACGCTCACGACTTCGATTCCGGCAGGCAGGCGCCTCAGCTGAGGTGACGCGACCGCCGCCCGATCGCGGTCCGGAACTTCGACACCTGGGTGTAGACGCCGGGGTAGCCCTTGCGGGCGCAGCCCAGCCCGTAACTGGTGATGCCGACCTGGATCCACCGGCCGGTGGCGTCGCGCCTGACCATCGGGCCGCCGGAGTCGCCCTGGCAGGTGTCGACGCCCGCCTTGCCGGCGCAGATCGACTGATCGGTGACCAGACTCGACGCCGACCGTCCGGTACGCCGCCGCACACGTGCCGTCGGAGCACCTGAGGCACGGTCGCGTACCGCAGGAGGCGTTGCTGGTGCGCCGAGTTCTCGCTGGTCTGGCCCCAGCCCATGATCACGAACGGCCCGGTGTCGAACGATCTGCCGGGTGACAGGCCCACAGTGGGCAGATCGAGCGACCGGCTCAATTGAATCACCGCCCAGTCGTCACCGCGGGTCTCGTCCTGGAACCCGGTCGCCCGGATCACCGACACCGATTGGACGGCGACCGCGTTCTTCGCCTTGAGGTCGTTGCTTCCCGCGGTGACGATGATGTTGTCGTCCGGGCCGGTGCCGTCGACGCAGTGCCCGGCGGTGAGGACGACGCGCGGGCGCCACCAGCGCGCCGCCGCATCCCATCGAGAGCCGGACCATCCAGGGGAACTGGCCCGCGGCCGCTTCGGTCGCCACCGACGACTTCCCGGACGGGGCTGGCGGCGGCCGCCGGGAGCTGCGTCACCGCCAGTACGACGGCAACCACGACCGCCAAGACATTCCGGACCATGTGGTCATTTGATCACCGTCCGCCGACAAGCAACGAGGTACGCGCCGGAGCGCGTACCTCGTTGTTGAGATTGGCGGAACGAACGGGGTCAGTACCAGCCGGTCGCCTCCGAGTGACTCCACGCACCACAGGGCGTCGAGTACCGGCCCTGGATGTAGTCGAGGCCCCACTTGATCTGCGTCGCCGGGTTGGTCTTCCAGTCGCTGCCGAACTTGGCCATCTTGCTGCCGGGCAGCGCCTGGGGAATGCCGTACGCCCCGGATCCGGAGTTCGACGCCTTCTGGTTCCAGCCGCTCTCCCGGGTCGAACAATTTGTCCAGGCACGGGAACTGATCGATCTTGAACCCGACGTCGAGCATCAGCGCGCAGCCGATCGCCCGGTTCCCGGAGTAGTCGCCGCACGACGACGGAATCGGACCGGAGTACGGCTTGGACACCACACTGGTCGAGGTCGATTCCTTCTTCTTCGCCGCCGCCAGCTCCGCTGCCTTCTGCAGCGCGGTCTTCTTGGCGATCGCCTTCTTCTCCAGCTCGCGGGCCTTGCTCGCGGCGTCGCTGGCCTCGGCCGCGGCCTTGGCCGCCGCGTCACCCTCCGCCTGAGTACGCCGGGCGCGGTCGGCGGCGTGTTCGGCCGCCCGCTGTTTCAGCAGCAGCATGTCGTCGGAGTCCTGCTGAACGACGAGTTGCGCTTCGGCCGTCCGCTGCTGGACTTGCCGGCCTTGTCCGAGATAGATGCCGCCGATCACGCCCAGAACGAGCAGACCGACCGCTGTGGCTCGTACTCCGACCCGGCTCCAGAGCCGATTCACGAAGTATCCCTTCGTCGGGGGCAATGACGCGGCACGGCGTCGCCGGGTTCGACCCCGGTTACGTTCCGTGCCGCGAGCACCGCGACCCAACGGGCCACGTACCGACCAATTTCGATCGTCCGGTGGCCGCAAGTCGATCTCCGACAGTCATGCCACGCGATGGCGCTCGTCGAACACCATGGCGCACTGTGAACTCGATGTGAAACGGCAACGCGCTGTTGTGAAATAGCTCACACGGATTTCTGCGGCAAATCGGAGCAAATTCCACCGATGGAGACCGCCCTACAGGGGGATCTCCTCCAGCAGATCGGTGACCACTTCGGCGATCGGCGACCGCTCGGAGCGGGTCAGGGTGACGTGCGCGAAGATCGGGTGCCCCTTCAGCGCCTCGATCACCGCCGTCACGCCGTCGTGACGCCCCACACGCAAGTTGTCACGCTGTGCAACGTCGTGGGTGAGCACCACCCGCGAACCCTGACCGATCCGGGACAGCACGGTCAGCAGCACGTTGCGTTCCAGTGACTGCGCCTCGTCGACGATCACGAACGCGTCGTGCAGGCTCCGGCCCCGGATGTGGGTCAGCGGCAGCACCTCGAGCATGCCCGCGAGCCATCACCTCTTCCATCACGTTGGCGTGCACCACCGCGCCGAGGGTGTCGAACACCGCCTGGGCCCAGGGCGACATCTTCTCCGACTCGCTGCCCGGCAGATAGCCCGAGCTCCTGGCCGCCGACCGCGTAGAGCGGGCGGAAGACGATCACCTTCTTGTGCCGGTTGCGCTCCATGGTCGCCTCGAGGCCGGCGCACAGCGCCAGCGCCGACTTGCCGGTGCCGGCCCGGCCGCCCAGCGAGACGATGCCGATCGACTCGTCCAGCAGGATGTCCAGCGCGACCCGCTGCTCGGCCGAGCGGCCCCGCAGCCCGAACGCCTCCCGGTCACCACGGACCAGCCTACCGTCTCGTCCGGGTTGACCCGGCCGAGCGCCGAGCCGCGGGCCGAGTGGATCACCAGGCCGGTGTGGCAGGGCAGGTTCTGCGGCTCCTCCAGTTCCAGCTCCTCGCCGCGCGTACAGCGCGGCGACCTCGTCCTCGCCCAGCTTGAGGTCGGCCATGCCGGTCCAGGTGGGGTCGCTGGCCTGGCCGTGGCGGTACTCGTCGGCGGTCAGACCGACCGAGGCCGCCTTGACCCGCAACGGCATGTCCTTGCTGACCAGCGTCACGTCGCGGCCCTCGGCGGCCAGACCGAGCGCGACGGACAGGATCCGGGTGTCGTTCGAGTCGTTGCGGAAGCCGGCCGGCAGCACGCTCTGGTCGGCGTGGTTCAATTCCACCCGCAGCGTGCCGCCCTCGTCGTTGCAGAGCACCGGCTGGTCCAGCCGCCCGTACTTGATCCGCAGCTCGTCCAGCATCCGCAGCGACTGCCGGGCGAACCAGCCCAGTTCGGGGTGGTGACGTTTGCCCTCCAGTTCGGAGATGACCACGAGCGGTACCACCACCTCGTGGTCGGTGAACCGGCGGAACGCCGCCGGGTCGGACAGCAGGACCGAGGTGTCCAGCACAAAGACCCGCCCTGCGGGGGCGGGTTCCTGGTCTTCGTGCCGGTCGCGGGACGGCGTGCGCCGCCCGGCATCCGGAGGGCTGGAGACTTTGGCGGCCGGGTTCGAAGGGGCCCCGGCGTCAGATCGGCGTGATGTCACAGGCCTGCTCCAGCGGGCGTGCAACCCGGTCCGCCCGCGGTCCGCCACCTCCGGCGCCCATCGCTTGCACGGGGTCGGGATGCGGGCCCCGTGGCGTACTTGTCGCAGGTCCGGGCTCCGGCTGGCTTGGGATAACCCCGCGCCATGCAACAAACGCTAGCGGTCAAATGCCGTACGCGGTAGTACGAACCCGGTGGTGATCCACTGCTTTTCCGCGCTTCACCGTCACATTCGGCGGGTAACCTCGTGCTGTGGCCACAACGCGTCCCACGCACCCCGTCAGTCCCGGCCAGGCCTGGCGGTTCACCGTCGAGCGGGCTGACCGAACGACCTTCTTCTTCGACTTCGACGGGGTGCTGTCACCGATCAGTGACGACCCGGAGGCATCCCAGCCGGCGCCGGACGTCCTCGACGTGCTCGACCGGCTGTCCGCCGTGGTGGACCGGGTCGCGATCGTCTCGGCCCGCCCGGTGAGCTTCCTCAAGACCCGCTTCGCGCGGCTCGCGCACGTCGACCTCTACGGCCTGTACGGGCTGGAGATGCTGCACGAGGGCGAGACCACCACCGAGCCGGCCGCCCTGCCGTGGGTGCCGGCCATGGCCGAACTGGCCGAGCGGGCCACGCTCCGAGCTGCCGCGCGAGGTCCTGGTCGAGTACAAGCGCCTGTCGGTGGCGCTGCACTACCGGACCGCGCCCGCCCGTGGCGACACCGTCGCCGAGTGGGCTCATGAGCAGGCCGAGCGCGAGGGTCTGCGGGTGCAGGGCGGCCGTATGGTGGTCGAGCTCAAGCCGCCGGTGGACCAGGACAAGGGCATGGTCATCACGGAGAACGTACGGTCGGCCGGCTGCGCCTGGTACTTCGGCGACGACCTGGGCGACATCAAGGCGTTCGACGCGTTGTACGCCCGCGAGGCGGTCTCGCCCGGCTTCCTCGGCGTGTGCGTGGCCGTGGCCAATCCGGAGACCGGTCACGAGGTCGCCGGGGCGGCCGACCTCACCCTCGACTCGCCGCACGAGGTGGCCGACCTTCCTGGCGGAAGGGCTGAAGAACTTCGTAGGCCCCGAAACGGCGCTGGCGGCTGGCGTACGACCGCAGGGCCCGCAGGAAGTCGATGCGCCGGAAATCGGGCCAGTTGGCGTCGTGGAAGTAGAACTCCGAGTGCGCCGACTGCCACAGCAGGAAGCCGGAGAGCCGCTGCTCGCCGCTGGTGCGGATGACCAGGTCGGGATCGGGCTGCCCGCGGGTGTAGAGGTGCTCGGCGATGTGCTCGACGTCGAGGATCTCGGCCAGTTCCTCGATCGTGCCGCCGGCCGCCGCGTGCTGGTGCAGCAGGGACCGTACGGCGTCGGCGATCTCGCGCCGCCCGCCGTAACCGACCGCCATGTTGACCTCGACACCGCCGTCGCGGTCCTGCGTCCTCTCCTGGGCCGCCTTCATCGCCGCCGCGGTCGTGGCCGGCAGGACGTCGAGCGCGCCGACCATCCGCAGCCGCCACGGATTGCCGTCCTCGGACAGCTCGGTCGCCAGGTCCTCGATGATCGTCAGCAGCGGGTCCAGCTCGGCTGCCGGCCGGCTGCAGATTGTCGGTGGCCAGCAGGTACAACGTGACGTGCTCGATGCCCGCCTGGTCGCACCAGGCCAGCAGCTCCTTGACCCGGGCGGCGCCGACCCGATGGCCGTCGTTGGGGTCGACGTAGCCCATCTCGCGGGCCCAGCGGCGATTGCCGTCGCACATGACACCGACATGGCGGGGCACCGGCTTGCCGGCCAGCTTGCCGGCGAGTCGTCGCTCGTAGAAGGAGTAGATCAGCGACCGCACACTCATCACGTCCAGCGTATCGAGCGCGGGCCCGCACTCAAGTGGCGCGCGGACGACCGGCGAGCAACGTGCCGGTGATACGCCCGATCGTACGAAGATCGAGAAGACCGTCACCCAGTCCCAGATCGGCCATCCGGTCGAAGACCCGGCGATCGGCGCCGGCGGCCCGGACGGCGGCGTCGAGGATCCGCGGCTGCCGGACCAGCCGCGTCGCGAATCCGGAGTGCCGCAGGTGGCGGCCCAGCCGGCGGCGCAGTGAGCGCCGGTACCGATCGGCCACCCGCGCGGGACCCGCGGCCGCGGCCGCGCCGGCCAAGCCGCCGGACACCACCGCGTAGAAGATCCCTTCGCCGGTGAACGGGTTGATCAGTGACATCGCGTCGCCGGCCAGCAGCATCCGCCCCCGCCCCGGCGCCGGCCGCGAGGTGGACAGCGGCAGGTGGTGCCCGCGCACGTCGGTCGGCTCGACGCCGGGCAGCAACGCCTGCAACCGGTCGAGGAGGTACGCCCGGGACAACGGCTCGTCCGCGCAGCACCTCGCCGTAGCCGACGTTGGCGGTGCCGTCGCCGATCGCGAACGACCACGCGTAGGCCGGCCAGCGGGCGGTCGTCGTCACCAGGATCTGCTCGGAGCCGGTCACCGGCGCGTAACCGCGGATGGCCAGCGCCATGTGGCCGTCCGCGTTCGGCCGGTGCCCGAGCGCGCGCCGGACGGTCGAGCCGGCTCCGTCCGCGCCGATCACCACGGCCGCCTCGAAGTCGTCGAGGGTCACCCGGTCGCCGTGGTCGGTGAGCGTCCGGACGGTGTGCCGGCGCAGGTCCGCCCCGGCCGCGACGGCCGCCTCGACCAGCCGGGCGTCGAAGACGCGGCGCGGGATGGTGTACGCGCGGCGCCGCAGCGGACGCACCACCGTGTCGCCGCCCGGCCCGACCAGGCGCAGGCCCTCGTTCGGCCGGTACCCGTCGGCCATCCCGGTCACCCCCAGCGCGGCCACCTCGTCCAGCGTGTCCGGGGCGATGCCGTCCCCGCAGGGCTTGTCGCGCGGGAAGTCGGCCCGGTCCAGCAGCAACACCCGGGCGCCGGCCCGCCGGGCGGCGATCGCCGCGGCCGCGCCGGCCGGTCCCGCGCCGACGACGGCGACGTCATAGGCGGTCATGCGGACGGCTTGACGCGGGTCAGCGCGAACAGGACAAGGAGAGCGGCCACGACCAAGGGTGAGCCGTCGCGGATCAATCCGTCCAGCCCCAGCAGCACAAAACAGAGCGGCAGATCGACGGCCAGGGCGAGCACGGTGATCCACACGATCGCGCGCCGGGAGGTCCGGCCGCCGCGCATCGCGAACAGCGTGATCGGGAAGACCACGAAGCCCAGGCCGAGGGCGACGGCGAACCACAGCGCCACGGCCAGGATCCACTGCGGCCGGTGACCCAGCTGCCCCACCGACACCAGCGCGGGCACGAGCATCAGCGGGCTGTAGGTGAGCGACGCCACTCGTACCGTCCACGCCCAGCCGCTGAGTTCCGGCCGGTCCGGGCTCAGGCCGGGCACCCGTACGCGCCGGGTCAGGTGCTCCGTCAGGGCCGGGTGCCGGTAGAGCAGCACCACCACGACCAGGCAGAGCACCGTGAGCGCGGCGAATCCGAGGACGCCCGACCGCGGCGGCGCCCCCGACTCCGGCACGATCAGCCGGCCGACGGCGAAGATCGTGGTCACGGCCAGGATCAGCCCGAACGGGCGGGCGGCGGCGCGGCCCCGCCGGACCGGCACGATCAGCACCAGCCAGCCGAACCCGCGGACGACCGCCCACACCGCCCGGACGATCAGCCCGGCGTCGCGTTCCGGCGCGTACTTCACGGCCAGCACCTCGACCACGACAGTGGCGACGGCGGTCAGGACGAGCAGCAGCGACAGCGCACCCACCGCACGCGTCCGCCGGCCAACGATCTCGCCCTCGATCACCATCGGTCTCTGTTTACCCAGCCGTACCGGTGCCCGAACTCTGGCGGAACGGTGGAATCGGCGAGCCTTCGCAATTCGGACGAAACGTCATAAGCTTGGCTTTCCTCCCACTCCTCGATTCAGGGGGCAGGAATGACGATCCCGGGCACCGATACCGATACCGATCTGCTGGCCGCGGTCCGCGCCGGCGACACCGATGCGTACGGCACCCTCTACGAGCGTCACGCCGCGGCCAGCCGGCACCTCGCCCACAGCCTGACCGGCAACCCCTCGGACGCCGACGACCTGGTCGCGGAGACGTGGGCGAAGGTGTTCGCGACCCTTCGCGCGGGGCGGGGGCCACTGGTCGCGTTCCGGGCGTACCTGCACACCACGCTGCGGCATGTCTGCTACCACCGGGCGCGGCGGGACCGGCGGCTGGAGTTCACCGACGACCTGACCCGGTACGACGCGGGCGTCCCGTTCCTCGACCCGGCCCTGGACCGGCTGGAGCGTACGTACGCCGCCCGCGCCTTCCGCGCCCTCCCGGAACGCTGGCAGGACGTGCTGTGGCAGACCGAGGTCGAAGGGGCGACCCCGGCCGAGATCGCACCCCGGCTCGGCCTGACCCCGAACGCCGTCGCCGTGCTGGCCCACCGCGCCCGCGAGGGACTGCGCCGCCACTACCTGCAACAGCACGTGGCCACGGCCGAGCACCCGGAGTGCCGGTGGACCGGCGAACGCCTCGCCGGTCACGTGCGCGGCCGGCTGGCCGTTCGCGAGGCCGCCCGGATGGACACCCACCTGGCCTGGTGTGCCGGATGCCGGGCGCGGCTGGCCGAGATCGCGGAGGTGGACGGGACCGGTCACCGCACGTACCGCCAGCGTCACAATGCCGCAACGACCGACTGACCCCGCTTCCCGTGGTCAGCGCGGGGTGAACGGCGCCGGTAACCTCGGGTCGTGCCCACGTCCTCCGGCGGCGAATCGGGCCGCGGGTCGTGGTGGCGCGACCGCGCGGTCACGCTGGGCCGCGAGGTGGGCAAGTTCGGGCTGGTCGGCGGCTTCGCTTTCCTCGTCGACCTGGCCATCTTCAACGTCCTGCTCCTGGCCGGCCTGGAGACGTTGCTGGCCAAGACGGTCTCCACGGTGATCGCCACCACCATCGCCTTCGCCGGCAACCGCTTCTGGACCTGGCGGGACCGCGCGCACGACCACATGGCCCGGCAGTACTCGACCTTCTTCGTGCTGAACGCCGTCGGGCTCGGCATCGGCCTGGCCTGTCTGGCGATCAGCCACTACGGGCTCGGCCAGTTCTGGCCGTCGCTGCAGGGCCGCCTCGCCGACAACATCTCGGGACAGGTGATCGGGACCGCGGTCGGCACCCTGTTCCGCTTCTGGTCGTACCGGCGGTTCGTGTTCCGGGCGCCCGTCTCGGAGCCGGCCGTGAGTCGCCTGTGACTTCGCTGGCACCTACACACACTGTCCGGCTTTTTGCCCGCCTCACCCGTAAGGTTGCCCAATGCCTTCAGCCCGCACGCTGATGGTCCGCCTGCGGCGGATCGCCCCCGAAGCCTTCGCCTTCGGCGTGATCGGCGCCGCCAACACGGCCCTCTACCTGGCGATCACGTACGTCGCGTTGCCCATCGGCGCCGTCAAGGCGACCGTGCTGGCCACGGTGATCACCACGACGCTGGCCTACCTGGCGAACCGTTACTGGACGTATCGCAACCACACCCGCAGCGCGCTGCGCCGGGAGTACACGCTGTTCTTCGGGTTCAACCTGGTCGGGATGATCATCCAGTCCGGTGCGGTGGCGATCGCCAAGTACGGGTGGAACCTCAACGAGTCCGATCACAAGCTGCTGATCATGGCGATCACCCTGGTCGCGGCCGGGGTCGCGACGATCTTCCGGTTCTGGGCCTACCGCACCTTCGTGTTCCTCAAGCCCCCGGTGGACGGGCACGAGAAGGTGATGGGCGAGATGGACGTCGCGGCCGGCCTGGCGGAGCTCAGTGCCGAGCCGGACCTCGGCGCGCAGCCCGACCTGGACGCCGAGTTTGCGTCGGAGCTGGACTCCGAGCCGGCGGATCGTCACTGATCAGCAGGTCGATCTCGTCCTCCTCGGGCGCCTGCTCGATCAGCTCGTACAGCAACGTCTGCACCCGGTGGGCGTGCGGGATCGAATGCAGCACCGCCGCCTGGTCGCCGATCGAGTCGACGACCAGCGTCCCGCAACCGAACAACCGGTCCAGCAGGGACTGAGTCAGCGCGTGGTCGTTGACACGGGCCAGTGGCAGGTCGCGGCGTTCCCGGGTGACCAGGCCGTCCTGCAGCAGAATCCGCTCGTCGGTGATGACGTAGTGGGTCGTCCGCCACACCACCAACGGCGCAATTCCGTGCCGTACGCCCAGGTAGAGCGCGAACCCGGCGACCACCAGCACGCCGATGAGCCCGCCCCGGTCGTTCGGCAGCATCACCCAGGACACGATCAGCGCGGCGAGCAGCACCGTCAGCACGAGCACCGGGCGTACCGCCGCCTTGGCGTGCGGGTGCAGGTGCAGGACGACCTCTTCCTGGTCGGTCAGGGCGTCATCGGGAAACGGCACGCGGTCAGCGTACGTGGACGACGTCCCCGGCCGAGACGTGCTTGGTGGACCCGTCCACCGTTCGGACCACCAACTGCCCGTCGTTGTCCACGGTGGTCGCTGTGCCGATCACGTCGGCGCCTCCCGGCAGCAGCACGCGCACCTCACGGCCGATCGTCGTGCACCCTTCCCGGTACGCGGCCAGCAAGCCGCACATCTCGGCGTCGCCCCCGGCCTCCCGCCATCCGGCGTACCAGGCCGCGATCGCCCGCAGCAGGTCGCGCAGCAGCGGCTCCCGATCGGTGACCTGGGCCCCGGCCAGCCGCAACGACGTCGGCGGCAGACCGGCCGGCGGCGGCAGCTCGTCCGCCCGCGTGGTCACGTTCAGTCCGATCCCGACGACCACCGCATCGTCCACCATCTCGGCCAGGATCCCGGCCGCCTTGGCGTCGTTCACCAGCAGATCGTTCGGCCACTTGAGCCGGGCCGGCAACTCCGTCCGCCGCTCCACCGTCTCCCGCAACGCCACCCCGGCCAGCAGCGACAGCCAGCCCCAGCGCCGTGGCGGCACCGCCGGCCCGGGCCGCAGCAGCACACTCAGCGTCAGCCCGGCGCGCGGCGGCGACACCCAGACCCGGTCCCGCCGGCCGCGTCCGGTCAGCTGCCGCTCGGCCACCACGACCAGACCTTCCGATGCGCCCGTACGTGCGGCCTCCGCCACATCGGCGTTGGTCGACCCGGTTTCCACCCGGAGGTCGATCCGGTCCCACAGCCCGCCCGGGCGGATCAGCGCGCGTTCCAGCGAACGGGCCGACAGCGGCGGGCGGTCCAGGTCGTTGTACGGCGAATCGGCCACCCGCCGAGCGTACTGAGCCGAGCTACTGATCGGCGGCGTGCCGGCTGCGATAGACGGTGCTGTGTGCCTCGCCGTCCGGCCCCGGGCGCGGGCGTGGGCGACGCCGCGGCTCTTTCTCGCTCACGGCCGGGATGAGGTGCGTCGTGTCCTCGGCCTTCCGTCGGCCTCGCCGTCGCTTGGGCTCGACCGGCCTGCTGACCGGCCAGCTGTCACTGTCCTCAGGACCGTACGCCCGTTGCGGTTCCGGGGCGTCCGACCAGTCGCCGGTCCAGTCCGGCGCGTCCAGGGGCGGGCCGCCGGCGCGTTCCCAGCCGTCCCGCCCGTCGCGGTCGGCCTCCAGCCACGGCGCCTCCTCCCCGGTCAGCGGGCGGCGGCGCGCGCTGCTCCAGCGGCGGGGCACCTCGATGGTGCCGGACGGCTGAGCCGGCGGCCACTGCGGGAGTACGCCGGTCGGCTCGGGCTCGTCGGCCAGGCCGTCCTCGGGCGGAATGAGCGGGAGCCGCTCCACCGGGGTCGGCCAGCCGTACGGGGCTCGGTCCAGCTCGGCCAGAGTGTGGTGCGGAACCGGCGTCCAATAGTCGCCGGTCGGCTCGTCCTCGTCGTCGTAGTGCGGCCGTACCCAGCCTTCGACGTGGTTGCCGCCGCCATCGGTGGTGCCGGTGGTGGCGAAGACCGAGGCGGCGTCGACCCCCGCCAGTTCCGGGTGGACGTCCAGGGACCGGGCCAGGACGGCCCGGGCCATCCGGCGGTGCAACGGCTCCTCGCCGGCCGGACCGGCCTCGGGCGCCGCGGTCCCGAAGTCTTCCTCGCACCGCTCGGCCTGCACACGCACGTCGTCCTCGTCCTTCTCGGCGTCGTCGTATGCGCCCGATCCGAACTCGTCGTCGTGGTGGTCCACGGCGCTGCCGTACGCCGCGAGGTGTCCGAGCTCGTCGTCGTACCCCGCGTCGAAGTCACGGCCGCCGCCGTGCCCGGCACCGTGACCGACCTCGTCGCGGCCGGCGCCGTCGGCGGGATCGTCGACATCCATGACCTCGTCGGCCTCCTCGGTGTCGCGGACCTCGTCGCCGCCGGTCTCGTACGAGCTGTCCCCGGCAGGCTCGAAACCGAACCCCGCGGACTCGTCGTCGGCGCCCTCGGGCTCGCGCTCCGCGGGGTCGATCGAGGCCAGCCCGATGGCGGCCAGGCCGAAGCGGCCGACCGGATCGTCCTCGTCGCCGACCGGGGCGTCCAGGACCTCGTCCGGTTCCACCGTGACGGTGTCGCCGGATGTCCGCGCCCGCCGCCGGCGATGGCGGAAACCGCGCGACCCGACCGCCTCGGCCGGCGCCTCGATCGCCGACTCGGCCATTTCCGCCTCCGCCGGAACCGAAACGGGAACCGACGCCGGAACCGGAACGGGCGCAGGCACCGGCGCCGGCGCGGCCGTCAACTCCGCCCGGCGAGCCGACGGCAGCGCCCGGACCGGCGCCGCGGCGGTCAGTTCCCGGCGGCGCGGCGGCTCGATGGCCCGCGCGGGTCCCTTGCGCCGCCCTCCACCACCAGCCCACAGGGCTCGGCGGAGGCCGATGAGTGTGGCGAGTCCTCCGGCGATCAGGGCGATCCCGGCCGCGGTCATCCAATTCGTCACGTGTCTCGTAACGAATGGGACAATGAGTGCGAAACGCAAGGCGCGTCGGCGGTGCCGCGCCGTGGATACGATCACGACGTGACGACCCAGCAGGACGCGCCCGCGGAGGCTGACCTCCACACCACCGCCGGCAAGCTCGCCGACCTCGAGCGCCGCACCGACGAGGCGGTCCACGCCGGGTCGGCCCGGGCGGTGGAGAAACAACACGAACGAGGGAAGAAGACCGCCCGCGAGCGCATCGAGATGCTGCTCGACGACGGCTCGTTCGTGGAGCTGGACGAGCTCGCGCGACACCGTTCGACCGCCTTCGGACTGGACGCCAACCGACCGTACGGCGACGGTGTGGTGACCGGCCACGGCACCGTCGAGGGCCGCCAGGTGTGCGTGTTCTCGCAGGACTTCACGATCTTCGGCGGGTCTCTGGGCGAGGTCTTCGGCACGAAGATCGTCAAAGTGCTCGACCTGGCGATGAAGATCGGCTGCCCGATCATCGGCATCAACGACTCCGGCGGCGCCCGGATCCAGGAGGGCGTGGTCGCGCTCGGCCTGTACGCCGACATCTTCTTCCGCAACGTCCGGGCCAGCGGTGTCATCCCGCAGATCTCGCTGATCATGGGCCCCTGCGCGGGGGGCGCGGTCTACTCGCCCGCGATCACCGACTTCACCGTGATGGTCGACCAGACGTCGCACATGTTCATCACCGGCCCGGACGTGATCAAGACAGTGACCGGCGAAGAGGTCGGCATGGAGGAGCTCGGCGGCGCCCGGACGCACAACACCCGCAGCGGCAACGCCCACTACCTGGCCGCCGACGAGGCGGACGCGATCGACTACGTACGGGCCCTGCTGTCCTATCTTCCGTCGAACAACCTGGACGAGCCGGTGGTGTTCGACCAACCGGCCGTGCTGGAGCCGGATCCCGTGCTGGACACCTTGATCCCGGACTCGGCGAACCAGCCCTACGACATCAAGACGGTCGTGGAAACCGTGGTCGAGGACTTCCTCGAGGTCATGCCGCTGTACGCGCCCAATCTGGTGGTCGGCTTCGGCCGGGTCGAGGGCCGCCCGGTCGGGGTGGTCGCCAACCAGCCGATGCACCTGGCGGGCACGCTGGACATCGCCGCTTCCGAGAAGGGCGCCCGGTTCGTACGCACCTGCGACGCGTTCAACATCCCGGTGCTGACCTTCGTGGACGTGCCCGGCTTCCTGCCCGGCACGGGTCAGGAGTGGGACGGGATCATCCGGCGCGGGGCCAAGCTGATCTACGCGTACGCCGAGGCCACGGTGCCCAAGGTCACGGTGATCACCCGCAAGGCGTACGGCGGGGCGTACGACGTGATGGGGTCGAAGCACCTGGGCGCGGACATGAACTTCGCCTGGCCGACGGCGCAGATTGCGGTGATGGGCGCGCCGGGTGCGGTGAACATCCTGTATCGCGGCGAGCTGGCGGCAGCATCCGACCCAGCCGCCCGGCGGGCCGAGCTGATCAGCGAGTACGAGAACACCCTGGCCAACCCGTACATCGCGGCCGAACGCGGCTATGTGGACGCGGTGATCCGCCCGTCGGAGACCCGGGCGCAGGTGACCCGGGCGCTGCGGACGCTGCGCACCAAGCGGGAAACACTCCCGCCGAAGAAGCACGGCAACATCCCACTTTGAGTCAGCCGATGTGCGGCTGGACGGATACCTGCGGTAGCCACTGGCCGGCCAGCATGAACCCACCGACGACCAGTGCCGCCAACGTGATCAGGTAGAACAGACCGACCCAGAAGAGGGCGCCGGTGTGGGTGAGCCGGCCGAGCTGATCGGCGTCCGAGTCGGGCATCCGCCCGCGGCGGCGCAGTCGCTGCAACTCGCTCACCGGCCGTACGCCGCCGATCAGCAGGAACCACACCCCGGTGTACGCGAACGCGGCCTGGACCTGCGGCGACGCGTACCAGGAGACGCCGAACACGATCAGTCCCGTGATCAGCACCGACACCACGCCGAACAGGTTCCGGATGTTGATCAGCATCAGTAGCAGCAGCACGACGGTCAGCCAGAGCAGCAGCGTGATCCGATTACCGCCCAGGATCCAGGCGCCGGCCAGGCCGACCAGCGACGGCGCGATGTACCCGGCCATCAGCGTGAGCACCATGCCCGGACCGGACGGGCGGCCGGCCGAGAGGGTCAGCCCGGACGTGTCGAACTCCAGCCGGATACCGCGGAGTTTGCGGCCGGTCAGCAAGGCGATCAGCGCGTGGCCGCCCTCGTGAGCGATGGTGATCGCGTTGCGGGCAATCCGCCAGATGGGCCGGAACGCCACCACGGCCAGCGCGACGGCCGCCGTGATCAGGACCAGCAGGCCCGGCGGGTCGGGCTGCGCCCCGAGAAGATCGTTCCAAAAGCCGTTGATCGACACAGCCCGCGAGCGTAGCCGATCAGGTCCCGCCGTTCCCCCTCACGCCCTCGCGTCGTGCATCTCCGTCCGTGGTCGCGGACGAGCACGGATACTCCGGCCCGGACGCTGCCCCGGCGCACCTATGACTTGGGCTTGAATCCCTGGTAGATGACCTGCAAATCCGCTTGGGACGCGGCCCAGTCGTCGGGCGAGGTGTACCACGACAGGCCGTACGCCTGGTGGGCGCCGGTGATGACGCCGCGCTTGTCCGCGTGCTGGTCATTACCGCTGCTGGTGGTGTACGTGAACTCCCAGTCGGCGGCTTTCAGGAAGTAATTCACGGCCACGATCTTGATCCGGTGGTAGTTCTGGTAAGCGCTGCCGGCCCGGTCCTGCTCCTGCTGCGTCCAGTCGGCCACCGGATCGGGCTTGGGCTGATCGGTCTGGTCGACGATCAGCAACCGGTTGTCCTTCCGGAAGTACACCTCGGACCCTTGCCGGGTGATCGACACCCCGTCCGGAACCGGCACCTGGAACCCGGTCGGGTCCTGGTAGAGGTGCCACCCAGCCGGCATGGCCCCCGTCGCCGGCGTACTGGCCGACGGGGACGGGTCGGTACTCGACGGGGGCGGCGCGGGGGCGGCTGCTTTGGTGGGAGCCGCCTTCGTGGCCGTGGCCTTGGTCGGGGCGGCGGTCGCCTTCGTCGGGATGGCGGCCGGGGCGCCCTGGTGGTCGTCGCCGGAACCGAACGCCTTCGGGATCAACACGGCCAGCAGAGCGATCAGCGCCAGCACGAGCACGCCACCGACCAGGGTCTGGTTGCGGGTCAGCGTGGTGCCGAAGATCGTCAAGCCCTTCTTGCCCGCACTCGGCGGCACCGCCATCGGCGTCCAGGCCGGGCGGTTCGGGGCGCCGAATCCGGGGACGTGACTGGGCAGCACGGTGGTGCTCGCGGCCGCTACGGGCTGGGCGGTCCGGTCCCGCTCCGGGCCCGGCTCCGCGGACTTCTGCGCCTTTTCCCCCGCCGGCTGCGTGCCACTGTCCCGCGCCACGGGCATGTTGATCACGCCGTTCGCGCCGGATCGTTTGCCCGTCGCGCGGAAGGCGGCCACTGTGGCCGGGGCGCTTCGAGTATGGCCGGGATCGGGGTCGGCGGCTTTGCTCTGTTTGCTGGTCCGGGCGGTCCGGCTTACCGGCGCCCCTTCCGCCCGAAGCTCGCTCGCCTCTTCGGTGCTGCCTTCTATGGTGCGCTGAGCTGCACCTTCTTGCGCGTCGGGCGCCGCCGGGCCGGCAGCTCCGCCCGTCGGAGCGGGCGCGTCCGGAGTCGCCGGATCAGCGGCCTCGCTCCTCGACGCGGGCGCGTCCGGAGTCGCCGGGTCGGCGGCTCCGCCCCTCGACGCGGGCGCCTCCACTGCGCTCGGCTCGGCGACCGCGGTACTCGGCTCGACCGCGAAGTTCTCTGCCTTTCCGGCCTCGTCCGCCGCTGCCGGCGCGGTGACGTCCTGATTGCCGGTGACGTCGGCTTTCTGGGCGCGAGGGGCCGACGTCGCCTTCGCGGGGGCGGCTCGGCCCCGGCCCTTGCGCCGGGACGCTTTCGACGAAGCCGCGCCGGCCCGGGCACCAACCGGCGGTTTGTTGCCCGTCGGCTTGCCGGCTATGGCCGGTTTGCCGAAGGCCGCCGGCTCGCCGGCCACTGCCGCGCTCCCCGTTTCCGTCCCGGCCGCGCTCGCGGTTTCCGTCCCGGCCGCGCTCGCGGTTTCCGTCCCGGCCGCGCTCGCCGCTGGTGCTGGGCCGGCCGATTCCGCCTGCGGCTCGTCTTCCTGCACCGGAACGTCCACGGCCGCAACGTCGTCGATTTGCTCGGACACGCCGACGCCATCGGCTGCAGCGCTCGACGCGTCCAGGTCCGTCGCTTCGGAACTGTCCGGCACGGAAATGCCGGGATGGATCGGCTCGGCGTCTTCGGTGGTCTCCGTAGCGCCCGCGCCGACCGACAGGGCTTCGACGTCCGCGGCCTCAGGCGTGGCCGCGGAAGCCGGCTCATCGGCGCCAGTCGCCCGGATGGCGGCATCATCGGCCATCCCGGACTCTTCGTCCCGGCCCGGGGCGGCTTCCACCGCGGCATCCGACTTGGCCGACGGGACGTCCGAACCCGACCCGTCAAACACCGTGCCCGTGCCGGCCCGAGCGCGGTCGCGGGCACGCCAGTCCGCGGCCGCGCGGTCCAGGGCGACCTGTTCACCCGGTTGTGCGGTGGCGGCGATTTCGGTGCCCTCCGCCGCCGGCTGCCCGAACGTCACGCGGTCGTCGACCTGGGTCCCGGACGTTCCGGGCGAAGTCATGGTGGCCGTGGGCGGGGCCGGGCTGGCCGCGACAGCCGCCTGTCCGACGGTGGCGCGGTCGTCGGGCGAAGGCTCATCCGCCGACGGATCGTCCGATGCGGTCGGGCGGCCACCCCGCCGGTACGCGATCTCGGCCGCGGAGATCGTGCCGAAAACTCCGCGCGTTCCGGGACCCAGGGCCTTCTGAGCCGACTCCCCGATCGGTGTTTTCGCCGGGGCCACCGAATTCGGCGGTGCCGGGTTGCCCGTACCGCGGGAAGGATTTTGAACTGCCGGTGTGTCGAGGCGCGTGGCGTCGAGGCGGGCCGGGGCGTCCGGGCGCTGCGGCGGGCGACCCACGCTGGCCTTGCCCGGAGCGAAGACCGGACGGTCGGGCGGCGCGGCTGGACCGCCCTCGACGTACGGACTCGCCGCCGGCCCGCTCTGTCCGCGCGCCACACGGCCGGGCGCGGGCGTGACCGGCGGACGCGGCCCGGGCACCACGGGGGCGGAACCGGTGGCCGTGCCCGGCACCACCGGCGGCGGGCCCGGCAGTGCGGGACGCTCCCGGCCGACCCCGGGCCGCCGCATGGTCGGGCTCATCGGAAAGCTCAGCTTCGACCGGCGGCCGGTGGCGCGCAGGAGCAGGCGCTCGGCTTCATCCGCGTTGATCCGGTGCGCGGGGTCCTTCCGGAGCAGCCCGTTGAGCACGGGTTTCATCGGTCCGGCGTTGCGCGACTGCGGCGGATTCTCAGTGGCCAGCGCGGCCAGCGTCGCGATGGCGGTCGGACGCGCGAACGGCGACGTCCCCTCAACTGCCGCGTACAGCGTCGCGCCGAGGGACCACAGATCGGCCGCCGGCCCGGCCGTGCCGTCACGGGCCCGCTCCGGGGCGATGTAAGCGGGAGACCCGAGGACCAGGCCGGTACGGGTGACGTTCGGGTCGCCGGGAACCGTGGCCAGCCCGAAGTCGGTCAGGACAACCCGGCCGTCCTCACCCAGCAGAACGTTGCCCGGCTTCACGTCACGATGCACCACGCCGGCCCGGTGCGCGGCTCGCAGCGCGTTGAGAACCCCGAGCCCGATCTCAGCCGCGCGTACGGGCGGGAACGGCCCATCCTCGGCCAGCGTGTCCTGCAACGATCGGGACGCCACGTACTCCATGACGATCCACGGGTCGGCATCGGTCCGCAGCACGTCGAAGACGCGGACCACGTTGATGTTGTTAAGCCGGGCGATCGCGCGCGCCTCGCGCAATGACCGGTCGCGCATCTCGCGCCGCTCGTCCGCGGTCAGGCCCGGCGGGGGCACGAGCTCCTTGATCGCCACTTCCCGGTGCAGGACGACGTCGGTCGCCCGCCAGACACGACCCATCCCGCCCTGACCGAGCGGCGCAACGAGCCGGTAACGGTCAGCGACAACGAGCTGGGGGGAAGTGGACATCACGAAGAAAATACCCGGTCAGGTCGAGGGACAGCGAATTGATCTGACGAGTCTGGGATGCGTGTCACGGTTCGTCGTACGCTCGTACGGTGAAAGAGGATCCGCTGGTCAGCGTCGTCAAGGGCAACCCTACCGACGAAGAGCTCGCCGCGCTGCTCGCCGCGCTCGTCTTCCGATCAAGCAAAGTTGATGAAGCACCACCCCCACCGTCGATGACCTCCTGGGTCCGCAGCTCCCGCCCGGCAACAGGGCCGGCTTCCTGGCGCACTTCCGGCCTGCCGACGGGGCATTGACAGGTTTCGGTCTGGTTGCGACTGTCCACAGGGCCCGGACGGGGGTCGAGGCGGAGGCGTTGAGCGACTAGTCTCAGCATGTTTTCGTCGCTCGGGGGAGGCAGGGATGATTCCTGAGGAGGACCGCGGGCCGGCTTGGCTGCGCGACTACGGCTTCACAGACTTCGGCGACATCGCCGCCGACATACACGCGATGTCCGAGTACGCCCAAAAGCTCGCCGCCGACGTCCAGGTCAACTACAACCCGCATTATGACGGCATGGTGGCCGCCTTCCAGACGGAGCTGCCCCCGCCCAGCGAGGGATTCTATGAGCTGTGGTCGTTCGTGGAATCGCATAACGTGGCTCGCACCGCCACGCACGACAATGTCTATGCTTTTGGCCAGGGAACCACGGTTTTTGCGAGCGCCGCGCAAGAGATCAGCCATGACTACCGCCGATCCGACGCCTTCGCGCACGCGACGGTCAAGGATGTCCATGACACGTTGACACCTGGGGCGTTGTCTACGGAAGCCGGAGGAGACGCCTGATGCTTGCGGCTCCTGGCGGAGGTGGCGGCACCGACTGGTCAGCAATGAATGTGGCCGAAATGTGGGCACTCATAGCAAATCAGGATACTGCGTCTCATTATCAACTGCTGACCGGCTGGCAGAAGTCATATGAGCTCCTCATCGAGCATCTAGGCCAGATGCAGAACTACCGCGACAACCTCGCGTCTGCTTGGCCGCCGGAGAAAAGCCCAGCATCGGCTGCATACATCGGTCAACTCGACGACATGATCAGCCATCTCCAGAAGACTTACGACGCCGCGGTAACAAATCACACCGTATTGGCAGGCGCGACCCTTTCCATAGGCTCAACGCGTGACGATCTAAAGGCAATGTACGATGAGTACACTGCGAATGAGGCAAAGCTCGCCAAATTTGCCGCCGAGCCGAAGCCTGTACAGTACGGGAAGGCTCCTATCCTTCCGCCGAAGCCGCCGGTAAGCCCTTCGCGGCAGGAAGAACTTAACAGCCAGGCGAGGGTTTTAATGTCGGAGCTAAGCACAGATCTTGTGCAGGCACAGACGTCCCTCACAACGCCTACCAAATTCGCACCGCCGTATCTCATCGACGAAAAGAAAGCGGCGGAAGCGGCTGGGACTCCGATACCTGTTACCTCAGGGGGCTTTGACGTCGGCACGGGCGTCGGCCGCGGCTCGACGTCTGGCCGCGCAAAGTCCTCCCTGCCGAACTCAACGAGCGGTGCAACCTCGGCGACAATTCCGCATACGACTCAGGGACACGAGCCTGGCCTTGTATTGGGCGGGGCGAACGCGGCCGCCGTTCCGTCGTCGCCTGCAATGTCGGCACCCTCCACGCCCGGGCTTACGTCGCCTGTTGGCGGCGGCCTGTCCTCAGGAGGTGGACAAGCAACGACATTTCCGGCAGCTCCTTTGCCCGACTCCGTTCTGAAGCCAAACGCTTTCAACGTGGCGGGAAACTCCGTCGGGGAGGGGCCCAATAGGATCGTTCCTATCCGCGAGCCTATCCAAGGAGTCAGAACGATGCCGCCCGGCGTCATCGGCGCACCGCCAGGCTCCGGAGCCCAAGCTGCGGGCGGCCGCGTCGGCCCACAACGAGTTAATCCTGTCGGTGGAGTAATCGATAACGGAGCGTTTCCAGCCAAAGGTTCTCGTGGAGGGTCGGCTGATCGGAATCAAATGCTCTCACAAAGCAATGGACGCGGACGGAAGTCAGGATCGGATCAGCCCTCGAGTTGGGATCCGGACAATCCATGGGAAACCTATGAAGGAGTTGACCCCGTTGTACTGCCAGTAAGAGAACAGCGAGTAGACCCAGGTCCCGCGATTGGGCTCGTCTAAGTGCTGGCTAGACTGGCCCGCCTGATTGCTCTGGCTGTATTTGTTTTTCTTATTCAGTCATTTTTTGGCGTTCCGACACTCGCCGCGGACAAGGTCCGGTCGGATGAGTGGCACCTGGACTACCTGCAGGTTGGCAAAGCACAATCAGTAAGTGAAGGCAAGGGCGTAATTGTCGGCGTCGTGGATAGCGGCGTATTCCCGCATCCAGATCTTGCCGATAACCTCCTAGCTGGCATCGATATCACGACTGGTGACGGCAACGGAAAAAGTGATCAGGTCGGACACGGGACCGAGATGGCGAGCTTAATCGCAGCCGGGGGGAGAGCCCGCTCCACAGGCGTCCTTGGCATCGCTTCCCAAGCAAAAATTCTTCCTGTGCGGGTAATGTCGAAATCAAACCCCGGCGGCAGTGAAACCATCGGTGATGGGATAACGTGGGCCGCCCAACACGGTGCAAAAGTAATCAGCGTCTCGGCCTCCATCGGACCCTCCCGGAACATGGAAGACGGTGTCGCTACGGCTAGGATCGCAGATGCGCTCGTGGTCGCCGGATCTGGCAATCGATCGATCACATCACGGATCGGATATCCGGCCGCTCTTCCGGGAGTCCTTGCCGTCGGAGCTATTGACCGATCAGGAAAACATGCTTCGTTCTCCACTACTGGTTCGGCGGTTCAAATCTGCGCTCCTGGCGAGGCCATCATAGCTGCCGAACCGCCGGACAAGTACGTAAAAATTGATGGGACGTCGCCGGCTACCGCGATTGTGTCCGGAGCGGCGGCGCTTGTGCGGGCAAAGTTTCCGCGACTGTCGGCGCAAGAGGTCATCCATCGGCTGACCGCTACTGCTACCGACATCGGGAAGCCCGGCCGAGACGACGAGTGCGGCTACGGCGTTCTGAACATCGTCAAGGCTCTGACCGCTGATGTACCGCCGCTCCAGACCGCCACCACCGCACCCACTTCAACGCCCACCGTTGTCGCGCCGACACCAGATAGTGAGACGACCGTAGGCGGGAGCGGACAAGCAAGCGCCCCCACCGACGCCGGGAGCAGCTCCAAGATCGTGGTTGGGATCGTGCTCGTCGTTGTGATGGTGGGTGGGCTGCTGGCCTTCCTGCTGGCGTGGCGGAAGAAGAAAGCCTGAGTGACCGGGCGAAACGCCCACCTCTACCGAAGCCAACCGACCGCGCCCTTGTAGCGTGAAACATTGTGCGAACCGACTTGTCCCATCGCCTGGTCCTGGCGTCCGCGAGCCCGGCCCGGCGGGCGCTTCTGAAGGCCGCCGGGATTGAAGTGGATGTGATCGTCAGCGGGGTCGACGAGAGTGTTGTCGACGCGGACGACGCGTACACGCTGAGCCTTGCCCTCGCGCGGATGAAAGCGCGGACCGTGGCGGCGCAGATGCAGGCCGAGCCGGGGGTGCTGATTCTTGGGTGTGACTCGGTGCTGGCTTTTGACGGGGAAGTGCTGGGCAAGCCGCACGACGCTCAGGTGGCTGTCGAGCGGTGGCGGCAGATGCGGGGACGCTCGGGTGTTTTGCACACCGGGCATCATCTGACCGACCTCGTCGGCGGGAAGCAGGCCGAGGAGGTGGGGACGACCGTGGTGCACTTCGCCGACATCAGCGATGCGGAGATCGAGGCGTACGTCGCGACGGGCGAGCCACTGGAAGTAGCCGGGTCGTTCACCATCGACGGGCGGGGGGCCGCGTTCGTGGAACGCATCGAAGGGGACGCCAGCAACGTCGTCGGGCTTTCGGTACCACTGCTGCGTCGGCTCCTGGCCGAAATGGGCGTCGGCATCACGGAACTGTGGAGTACGTAGCCCCGTCGCCCGACTCCGGAGCGCGCAAACGCCTCGCGTACCGCCAAGCGCCTGAACGCACCGCCGGACTGTGGAAGCGCAGGGACACGCTACGGCGGATCCGGCGGAGGGTCATGGGTCGAGGCTTGGTCTTCCAGCGCTGATAACAATGCTTGTGTCCGGGCAGAAGGACGACCTCGAGTCACGGCTAGGACGGAACGGCCGGGCCAGCGGCTGTCGGTGACGGATACCGTCCGGATGCCTGCTGGCAAAGCCGGTACGGCAAGGTCCGGGATGACCGTGATACCCAGTCCGGCTGCGACCAGGCCGAGCCGGGTGGACCAGTGACGGGCGGAATGCGCGATCGTCGGGTCAGACAACGTTGGCCAGGCGCCGAACTGAGGTTCGCCCGCAGCACCGGCACCGACGATCCACCGCTCGTGTGTCAATTCCGCCACGGCGACGCCTGCGCGGCCCGCGAGCCGGTGTCCCTCGCCGACCGCCACCAGCAGATTGCCGCGCAGCACAGTCGTCTGCTGCAAACCGCTCAGGTCGTAGTCCGGCAGGCCGTGGCCGACCCCGATGACTGCGAGGTCCAGCCGTTTCGCGCGCAGCTGTCGCAGCAGCACGGGGGTCGACGCCTCGTGGAGCAGCACGGCGAGGCCCGGGTGAGCGGCTCTCATCTGCGCCATGGCACGGGGTACCAGTGCCATGGCGGCGGCGGGAAACGCGCCGACCATGAGGCGGCCTGCGAGCCGGTCGCGCAGCCCGGCAAGTTCCTGCTCGGTCGCCGCCATGTCGGCGAGGATCGTGGTGGCGCGCCGGACCAGAACCTCGCCTGCCGCCGTGAGCGCCACACCGCGGCGCCGTCGCTCGAAGATAGGCGCACCGGCTGCTGCCTCCATGGAGGCCACCTGCCGGGAGACAGCCGACTGGGTGTAACCCAGTACCTCCGCCGCCAGGGTGAAGGAACCGGTGGCCGCGACAAGCTGGACGACGCGCAGTCCAACCAGGGTGAACGCTGCCACGTTCACGAAATTAGCATGCGTTTTTCGCATGCAAGCCACAACTAAACGTCGTTGGCTTGCGTGCCAGAACGGGTCAGGATTCGAATAGACCAACCTTGAGGAGTAGGCAATGACGCAGCAGTACACCCGTGACGAGCTTGAGACCCGCCTGATCCGTGCCGGCGAGTTGGAAGTCTCCGGCGAGAGCCCCGGCGAGGTCGAGACCTACTTCGACACGGAGAAGTTCCAGTTTCATGGCCCGGACAGCTTCGAGTCGGACTACGCCGGGCTCGCCGCCTACTTCGCCTCGGTTCGCGCCGCGTTCGACGACCGCTCGATCCGGCGCGGCATTGTGATGGCCGAGGGCGACCACATGGCCTGCCAGACCTGGATCGAGGGCACCTTCGTCCGCGAGTTCACCCAGTCGCCGGCGGGCCCGTTGCCGCCGAACGGACGCCGGATCGTGTTCGACCTGATCAACATCTTCCGCTTCGACGAGCGGGGACGTCTGGTCGAAGAGTGGGTGCGTACCGACAATCGCAGCCTGCTCCGTGAGCTCGGTGCAGACCCCGCCTGAGTCACCATGCCGGAGTACGTCACAGTAATTGACAAATGTGACTGAGCGCGATCTGGCGTTACCGGGCGGTACGCTCGGCCCGTGCGCAAGGTGTTGATCGCCAACCGCGGCGAGATCGCGGTACGAGTCATCCGGGCTTGCCGGGACGCGGGCCTGAGCAGCGTGGCGGTGTATGCCGATTCGGACCGGGACGCGCCGCACGCCCGTCTCGCCGACTCGTCGTATGCCCTCGGCGGCGACACCCCGACGGACACGTACCTGCGCATCGACAAGCTGCTCGACGCGGCCGCTCGTAGCGGCGCGGACGCGGTGCACCCGGGATACGGCTTCCTGTCCGAGAACGCCGGCTTCGCGCAGGCCGTCCTGGACGCCGGGCTGACCTGGATCGGACCGTCGCCGCAGGCCATCCGTGACCTGGGCGACAAGGTCACGGCCCGGCACATCGCTCAGCGGGTGGGCGCGCCGCTGGTCCCCGGCACGGCGGAACCCGCCACTTCCGCGGACGAGATCGTTTCCTTCGCTCGCGAGCACGGGCTGCCGGTGGCGATCAAGGCGGCGTTCGGCGGTGGCGGCCGGGGATTGAAGGTGGCGCGGACGATCGCGGAGATCCCGTCACTCTTCGAATCGGCCGTACGGGAGGCGGTGGCCGCGTTCGGGCGAGGTGAATGCTTCGTCGAGCGCTACCTCGACCGGCCCCGGCACGTCGAGGCCCAGGTACTGGCGGACACGCACGGCAACGTGGTGGTGGTGGGCACCCGCGACTGCTCGCTGCAACGCCGTCACCAGAAGCTGGTCGAGGAGGCGCCGGCGCCGTTCCTCTCCGACGCGCAGCGGTCGACGATCCATTCCAGCGCGAAGGCGATCTGCCGTGCGGCCGGTTATCACGGCGCGGGCACGGTCGAGTACCTGGTCGGGCAGGACGGGACGATCTCGTTTCTGGAGGTCAACACGCGCCTGCAGGTCGAGCATCCGGTGAGCGAGGAGACCGCCGGACTGGACCTGGTGCGGGAGCAGTTCCGGATCGCCGACGGGTTGCCCCTGGCGCTTTCCGAAGATCCGGCGCCGCGCGGCCACGCGTTCGAGTTCCGGATCAACGGCGAGGACGCGGGCCGTGGTTTCCTCCCGGCGCCCGGCGTCGTCACCGCGCTGACCTGGCCGTCCGGGCCAGGCGTACGGGTGGATGCGGGGATGGAGACCGGCAGCGTGATCGGCGGCAACTTCGACTCGATGCTGGCGAAGATCATCGTCGTCGGAGCAACCCGGGACGAGGCGCTGGAGCGGTCGCGGCGGGTGCTGGACGAGACGGTGATCGAGGGCATCGCGACCGTGCTGCCGTTCCACCGGCTGGTGGTGCGCGACCCGGCCTTCACGTCGTCGCCGTTCACGGTGCACACCCGCTGGATCGAGACGGAGTGGTCCGGCGGGGTCTCGCCGTTCGCCGCGCCGGCGGTCGAGGACGGTGAGGCTCCGGCACGCGAGACCGTCGTGGTGGAGGTGGGCGGGAAGCGCCTCGAGGTCACCCTGCCGGCGTCCCTCGGTGCCCGAGCGGCGGCGACACCGGCCAGACAACGCGCCCGTACCGGCCAGACATCGGCCCAGAAGCCGGACGCCGCCGCTCTCACCGCCCCCATGCAGGGCACGATCGTCAAGGTGGCCGCCCAGGACGGCGACACCGTGGCCGACGGCGACGTGATCGTCGTGATCGAGGCGATGAAGATGGAACAGCCGCTCACCGCGCACCGCGCCGGCACGGTCGCCGGCCTGTCGGTCGAGGTCGGCACCACGGTCGCCGCCGGCGCGGCCATCTGCACCATCGTCTGACGGGGGTCGTGATCGCCCACCAACGGCTGCGAAAGGTACCTGCCCTCGGAATCAGTGGCAGGCAACTTGCTTCGACCAGTCTTCCCGGTCCGAACCGAAGGCAATGCCTCCGTGGTGGCGTGCCATCAGCGCAGGCGGGTGATGGTGACCTCGACACCCTGCCCGGTGCTTTTCGGACCGGCGTAGACGCCTTTCAGCGGCGGCACGTCGCCGTACTCGCGACCCCGGCCGACGACCACGTGACGTTCGCCGACTCCGACGCCATTCGTGGGGTCGTACGCGGTCCATCGACCCACCCACCATTCCACCCAGGCGTGGCTCTGGCCGGTGATGCTCTCGCCGATGCCGGCCGACGGGCGCGGGTGCAGGTAGCCGGACACGTACCGGGCGGGTAGGCCCATCGCCCGCAGCAGGCCGACGGTCAGGTGGCTGATGTCCTGGCAGACTCCTTTGCGTTGATCCCAGGCCGACATCGCGTCGCTCTGGACGCCGGTCGCGCCGGGTTGGTAGGTGACCTCGCCCCGGACGAAGTCGCACACCGCCATCGCGGCCGCGTGCGGCGTGGCGTGGGCCGCCTTGATGTCCGCCGCCACCGAGGCCAAGGACGAGTCCACAGTGGTACGTTTGGTCGGCAGCCGGAACTCGTAGTAGCGGTCGTCCTGATCGCCGATGGCCGACCACGTGAAGCCGTCACCGACCAGGTCACCGGCGGGCAGCGTCTCCACTGTGGAGGTCGCGGTCACGGTCAGCGACTCGTGCTGGGCGTGCACGTCGAACGCGGTCACAACGGTGCCCCAGTAATCCTCGTACCGGTACGTCCGGGCGGGCGGCCACACTTCGACCCGCGCGTCCAGCACCGCCTGCCGGGCCTCGTTGCGGGGCCACATCCGGGCCTCGTTGTACGACGACGACACCGGGCCGGCGTAGTCGTACCCGGTCTTGTGCGCGATCCGCAGCCGCCAGCTGTCCACGTCAGGCCACCGCCCCTCGGACCCAGTTGACCGCCGTCGTCTGCCGGAAGTAGCGGCGCGACACCGCGTCGTTGACCTGCGAGCACGTGCGTTCCAGGCTGACTAGCACCGGCGACAGGTCGTCGATCAGGTCGTCGGCGCCGCGGAACTCGAGGTTGGTCCGGGCCCGCCCGACGATGCGCTGGGCGTCGGTAGCCACGCCGGCCCGGCCGGGGTCGGGTTCGAGATCGGTCAGGCAGCCCTCGGCCGCCGACAGGGCGGCGAAGACGGATCGGGGGAACAACCGGTCCAGCAACAGGAACTCGGCCGCGTGCCGGTCGTCCAGGCTTCCCCGGTACGTACGGAGAAAGGTCTCCCACGCCCCCGACGACCGCAGCAAGGTCAGCCACGACGGGATGCTGCCGCCGGCCCGCTCGTGTGTGCGCAGCAGACGCGCGGTCATGTCCACCCGCTCGATGCTGCGGCCCAGCACCAGGAACAGCCAGCCTTCGTCGCGGCTCATGGTGGCGTCGGTGAGCCCGGCCATCACGGCACAGCGTTCGCGCACCCACCGGAAGAACGCGTGCACGCCCTGTTGCTCGACCCGGCGCCGGGCGTTGGGCAACCCGTGCCAGGTCGAGTTCAGGCACTCCCACATCTCCGACGACACGGTCTCGCGGGCGCCGCGGGCGTTCTCGCGGGCGGCGGCCAGCGCGCCGACGACCGAGCTCGGGTTGCGGTCGTCCAGGCCGAGAAGGGTGATGACCTGCGACGACGAGAACGGCCCGTCCCCGACCGGCATGCCCATGACGCCGAGCAGCGACCGGCAGGCGGCGTCCTCCTCGGTCCACGGGTCGGCTGCCATCCGTTGCAGGTGCACGTCGAGGATCCGGGAGGTGTCCTCGGCCCGCTCGATGTACCGGCCGATCCAGTACAAGGACTCCGCGATGCGGCTCAGCACGACAGCACCTGCTGCTGCTGTTGCTGCTGCTCGGAAGTGCCGGCCGCACCGGGGCCGAGGTCGGGGCTCGAGGCCGCCGGCGGCGATTCCACCGCCGACGGTTCGGCGGGCGGGGAATACGGGACGCCGTCGGACGGCTCGGCCAGCACCCAGGTGTCCTTGGATCCGCCGCCCTGGCTGGAGTTGACCACCAGCGCGCCCTCGGGCAGCGCCACCCGGGTCAGGCCGCCGGGCAGCACCCAGATCTTCGAACCGTCGTTCACCGCGAACGGACGCAGGTCGACGTGCCGGCCGCGCAGCCGGTTCCCGATCAGCGTCGGCACCATGGACAGCTTGACCTCTCGCTGGGCGATCCAGCCGCGCGGGTTGGCCTTGATCGTCTCCGCCGCCGCGATGAGGTCGGGCTCGGACGCCTGAGACCCGATCACGATGCCGGCGCCGCCCGCCCCGTCGACCGGCTTCACCACCAGCGAGGACAGCCGGGGCAGCACGTCCTCGAGCACGCCCGGCTCGTCCAGCCGGTACGTCTCGACGTTGGGCAGCAACGGCTCCTCGTTGAGGTAGTAGCGGATCAGATCCGGCACGTACGTGTAGAGCAGCTTGTCGTCGGCCACCCCGTTGCCGACCGCATTGGCAATGGTCACCCGGCCGGCCCGGGCCGCGTTGAGCAGGCCGGCCACGCCGATCACCGAGTCCGCCCGGAAGTGCACCGGGTCGAGGAAGTCGTCGTCGATGCGCCGGTAGATGACGTCCACCCGCTGCTCGCCGGCCGTGGTCCGCATGGCCACGTCGTTGCCCACGCAGACCAGGTCGCGCCCCTCGACCAGTTCGACACCCATCTCCCGCGCGATCAGCGCGTGCTCGAAGTAGGCCGAGTTGTAGACGCCGGGGCTGAGCACCACGACGGTCGGATCGTTGACGCCGACCGGCGCGGCCGCCTGCAACGCCCGGAGCAGCACGGCCGGGTACGACTCGACCGGCAGAATCCGGGTGGCGGCGAAGACCTCGGGGAGCACCTGGGTCATCGCCCGCCGGTTCTCCATCACATAGCTGACCCCGGACGGGATGCGGACGTTGTCCTCCAGCACCCGGAACGTGCCCTGCTCGTCGCGGATCAGGTCGACGCCGGCGACGTGGATGCGCACGCCGTTGGCCGGGTTGATGCCGGCCGCGGCCCGCAGGAAGTGGGCGCTGGTGGCGATGAGCCGCCGCGGGACCACGCCGTCGGCCAGCACCTGCCCGGTGCCGTACACATCGGCCAGGAAGGCCTCGAGGGCGCGGATCCGCTGGGCGACGCCCACCTCGACGGCCCGCCACTCGGCGGCGGCGATGATCCGCGGCACGATGTCCAGCGGAAAAGGACGTTCGACGCCCTTGAGCGCGAACGTGATCCCCTGGTCGAGGAACGCCCGGGCCAGCACCTCGGCCCGTACGCCCAGCTCAGCGCTCGACAGCGGCTGCAGCGTGGCGTGCAACGCCTCGTAACTTTCCCGGGGCATGCCGAGCGCGCTGAACATCTCGTCCCAGCCGGGGCCGAGGCGGTAATCCTCGAACAGATCCGCCATGGTGTGAATCTACGCACGGCTCGTTGCGCACGGGTAACACTTGCAACGAATGGGATGGGCGGCCGGCACGGGACCCACTAGGTTCGACTCTGCCGCTTCGCTGCGGCGTCTTCATCGTGAGTGGATGAGGCATCTTCGGAAGAAGTCGCGGCGGTTCATGTCAGCGAGCGGAGCCCCGTTAGGGTCGGGCCGGTCGTTCGCGCCGCTCATTGGGTGGTCACATCCCGGGCCCAGGGCGGCCTCGGCCTGAGCCCAACCCTCACGGTGGCTCCCGCGTCGGTGAGGATGGAGGCCATCTGGCCGGCGCTCTCAGTCGTGAGGTCGTCCCAGACTGGTCGGAACGGATCATCCGCGCGCTTGAGAGCTTCGCCGAAGTTCAGGCCGCCGTGCTCTCTCAGGTGCGTAGCTACTTGGAGGCGGCCTCGGCCGGGATCGGTGACGTACAAGGCGGTGGCGCCCTCGTGGTCAACCTGCCAGGGCGCCGGCTTGCCGTACTTCACGGAGCGCCACCACCGCTTGGGTCCAAAGACAGTGAAGGGGAGCAGGAGCGAACAAGTCCAGTGCAACGCTTCAGCCGGCGCGCCGGGCGTCATGCCGGCGGATACGCTGTCCGCCCCGCAGAGCAGGAGGAAAACCACAACACGGGGTGCGGCGCGACGCAGCATGCCTCCGATTGCCCGGGCAGGTCGACCACGCGACGAGTGCACCAGTTCGGCTGGACGATCACCGATCACAGGTCTCCGTCCTTGGTGCCAGTCGACGCTCTCGGCCGGTCAGCGTTCAATGCCGCGGAGACGGTCAGTTGCCTCGAAACATTCCGTCGTGTTGCGTGACATGCTATGCGCTCGAAATCGGCCCGTAGCCAGCCGTTATGCCTAGACATTGAGCGTTGAAGGGCTGACGGGCACATCACGTACCCCAGGTGTTTCGCCAGCAACGTAAGCACCGACAGTCGAGGTCGACCGCGATCGTCAATGTGTCCAGCGCAGGACCCGAAAATCTTCAACGATTGGTGAAGGAGTTTGCCTGCGCCCTCACTTTGCGATACCGCTATTACGTCGCGCACACCTCTACAAGCGGCCTGCCCGGACAGCAGGGCGGGGATGAGCCCGCTGTTTCATCAGACAGTCCGATGATTTGCCGATCGGGGAGGCGACGTCCTTCAGACTCGGGGTGAGCTTGTGGGCCGGCATTCGCCAATACTGGGACGTTTCGACAACGAGGCCGTGGTCTGGACTTGGCCGTTGACGCTTTTGGTGGCGACGGTCAGCACCGCGGTACTGGCTGCCGGGGTCGTGCTCAATGCGGACATTGTTCTGGCCGTCGGCGCGGTGGGGTTGATCGTCGCCTTCTCGGGCCGGCTCGGAACCGCTGTCCAGCTGCGGTGGCAAGATCAGGAATTGCCGCAGCCGCCAAGCTCGGATCTGGGGGCCGCAGGAATATTTGTCCGGCGGCGGTCGACCAGGCGGGCCAGCGGAATCGCCTACGTGTGGAGTGCGTTCGGGGCGCTGCTCATTCTCGCAGCATCCGCCGATGGCGTTCCGCCGGTCGAGTCCGACCGTGAGGCGGCTCTGTTGTTCTCGGGTTTCGGTGGAACAATGATCGTCGCCGCTGTGCTGCTCGGACCGGTGGCTCGGTTCGTGGTGACCGGGTCGCAGCTGCGCATCGACACGGCATTCCGCCGGACCAGTATTCCTCGCGCGCTGATCAGCGCGTTCTCCCCGTCCGGGTTGACGGTTCGAATCGAGCTGATCGACGGTGACTACCGTGATATTCGCGTCGACTCACCACTACTGGACGCGTTCCGGGGCAGTGAGTACCGGCACAACTCGCGTTGTCAGGTCCGGACCATGCGTCGAATCGCCGCACTGATGCGAGCGGTCCCGGCTACGGCCGGGTCCCCGGCCGGGTCCTCCGAGGAAGTGGAGTCCCGGCGGCGGCTTGGGATGATCGCGGTTACCGTCCTGGTTGCGGCGGCCATGACGGCGGTGATCGCAATCAGCTGGTGATCGGAACCGCGCCGATCATCGTCGCGGATTCGGGCCAGCTCAGCGGGGGTCAGTGAGTTGGGCCGAGACCGCAGAACGGTTCGGTCGGGGCCGAGCAGGTGCAGGACGCCGTGGTCGACACGGACGGTGATCCGACGACCGGCGACGTGGAAGCCGACCGCAACGATGACCAACAACCGAACCTTACCCAGCTCAGCCGCTTCATGACCGATCATGACCAGGACTGCGAAGGGCGGGCCGTCGGTACGGGACCTACCGACGGCCCGGCGCGCCGCCGTCGCCACGAACGGGAAACCCGGCGGTATGCGGCGCGAGTCAAGCGTACGCCGCCGAAATTTCGGGCGGGTTCCACGCGACACCCCGGCAATTTGGCCACTCCGGCGTGGTTTCGGGACGCCGGGAAACTAGCGTGTTCGGCGTCACGGTGGGTTGCCGCTGGTCAGGGCGCATCCTGTACTCAGCGACCACACAGCGACCGCGGTACACAATTCCCAGACGCTCCTGAGAAAGCCGGATCGATGACCGAACTGTTGACCGTTCTGGCGACGCCCGCATGGGTGTACCTGGCGATCTTCGGATTCATTGCAGTCGATGCCATCGTGCCGGTGGTCCCGACCCAGGCGATCATGATCACGGCGGGCGCCCTGGTCGTCTACGGCCACCTCAGCCTGCCGCTGGTCATCGCGGTGGGCGCGCTCGGCATGTTCACCGGCGACTCCGTCGCCTTCCTCCTGGGCCGTACGGCCGGGCACGTCAGCCAGCGCAAAGACCGGGCGAGCGAGCGCTGGCTGACGGCCAAGCTGAACGGGCTGCGGCATCGGTTCGCGCCGAGGAACGACGACGCCGAGCCGTCCCGGACCCGGCGCGCCGCCGCCCGGTTCACCCGCGGGCTGACCACGCCGGGCCCGCTCGTCCTGCTGCTCTGCCGGTTCGTCCCGGGCGGGCGGATGGCCGGCGGCTACCACGCCGGGCGCAAGGGTTACCCCGTACGGCTGTGGGTGCTCTTCGACGGGGGTGCGGCGCTGGCCTGGGCCACGTACGGCGGGCTGGTCGGGCACATCGGCGGCACCGCGCTGACCCAGTCGGCGTGGAAGCTGTTCGCCATCGCCGCCACCGCCGCCGTGGTGTTCGGCGGGGCCGGCTGGATCCTGGCCCTGTTCGGCGGCCGCAAGGAGGATGGGGACGCCGAGGACGACCCCGCCGCTACTGAAGCTCGTGCTGCATCAGTTGACGAGCCGCCTCCGCGATCGAACCGGACAGCGACGGATAGATCGTGATCGTGTGGGCCAGCTGGTCCACCGTCAGGTTGTTCTCCACCGCCATGGTGATCGGCAGGATCAGCTCGCTCGCCTTCGGCGCCACCACCACGCCGCCGATGATCTGACCGGTCGCCGGGCGGCAGAACAGTTTCACGAACCCGTCCCGGAGGCCGGCCATCTTGGCCCGGGCGTTCCCGGTCAGCGGAAGCATCACCTGCCGGCCGGGCACCGTGCCGTTGTCCATGTCGTTCTGCGAGACCCCGACAGCGGCCAGTTCCGGGTCGGTGAACACGTTCGCGGCCACGGTCCGCAGCCGCAGCGGCGCGACCGCCTCGCCCATCGCGTGCCAGACCGCGATCCGGCCCTGCATCGCGGCCACGCTGGCCAGCGGCAGGACGCCGGTGCAGTCGCCGGCCGCGTAGATGCCCGGCACATTGGTCCGCGACACCCGATCGACGGTGACGTAGCCGCCGCCGGCCACCTCCACGCCGTACTCGGGCAGGCCCAGGTCGGCGGTGTTGGGCACGGCGCCGACGGCGATCAGGGCGTGCGACCCCTCGACCGTACGGCCGTCGGACAGGGTGACCACGACTCCGCCGCCGGTGGCCTGCACCCCGGCGGCGCGGGACTGGTTGAGGATCGTCATCCCGCGCTCGCGGAACACCCGTTCGATCACCATCGCGGCATCCGCGTCCTCGTGCGGCATGACCCGGTCCCGGCTGGACACCAGCGTGACGTCCACGCCCATGGCCAGGTACGCGCTGGCGAACTCGGCCCCGGTCACGCCGGAGCCGATCACGATCAGCTTCTCCGGCAGCTCGGTCAGGTCGTACAGCTGCCGCCAGTCCAGGATCCGCACCCCGTCGGGCACGGCGGTGGTCAGCACCCGCGGGGTGGCGCCCGTGCTGATCAGCACGGTGTCCGCCTCGACGGCGTACGCCGTTGCGCCGTGCGGGGTGATCAGCACCTGATGGGTGTGGCCGAGGGTGTCCTCGCCCAGCCGTGCCCGCCCGTGCACGACCTCGACGCCCGCCTTGATCAGCTTGGCGTGGATGTCGCCGGACTGCGCCAGGGCCAGCTTCTTGACCCGCTGGTTGACCGCAGCCGCGTCGACGGTGACCCCGGACAGGCCGGCCGAACGGACGCCGAACGTGTCGTTGTGCCGGTAGCCGGTCACCACATCCGAGCTGGCGATGAAGGTCTTCGACGGCACGCAGTCGGACAGGACACAGGCGCCACCCGCACCCTCGGCCTCGACGAGGATGACCTCGGCGTCGAGCTGGGCCGCGACCAGCGCCGCCTCATACCCGCCCGGTCCCCCGCCGATGATGACAATCCTGCTCACGATGGCCCCATCTCCATGAACTGCGCCTCAGATGTGCCGACACGCACTCCTTGTATTCTCTCTCACCTCCGACGGCGGCTATCGTCATCGCCGTGCGTCATTACGCCGCGTATGGCTCTAACCTCGATCCGGCCCGCATGCGGGCCTACTGTCCGCACTCCCCCATGGTCGGGGTGGGTTGGGTGGAAGGGTGGCGCCTCACCTTCGCCGGTGAGGGCACCATGGGCGCGGAGGGCGCCGTGACCACGATCGTCGAGTCGCTCGGCGACCGCGTGTTCGTGTCCCTGTACGACGTGCACCCGTGGGACGCGGCGCAGCTCGACGAGGTCGAGGGCGTGACCGCCGGGGCGTACCAGAAGGTCACCGTGCGTGTTTCCACGCTGGAGGGCGACCTGAGCGCGTGGGTGTACGTCTTCGACGGGTACGAGGGTGGCATGCCGACCGCGTGGTACCTGTCCGAGATCGCCAACGCGGCCGAGAAGGCCGGCGCTCCCGACGACTACGTGGCCGACCTGCGCGCCCGTCCCACCGGCGGGTCCACTCCGGAGATCTGACCCCGGGCGTGCCGGATCAGCTCAGCGCGTACGTCTTGATCATCTCGTCGAAGATGGGCTTGCTGGCGACGAACTCGGACTCCTTGGTGGTCAGGTAGAACGAGTACGCGTGGCCGCCGCTGATCACGGCACCCCACAGGCCGTGGCGGGCGCCGTCGCCGCTACCGCAGGTGTACTCGAGCACCGCGCCGTCCTCGCCCGCGATGTGCTGGGGCGTGAGCGAGACCCGGGCGTACGGCTTGGGGCAGGTGGCGGACTTGCTCTTCAGCCCCTTCTCGGCGATCCCGAGGAAGCTCGTCGGCGTGCCGCTGGACTTCTCCACCAGAATCCGGACCTTGCGCTTGGTGTCCTTCGGGTCGTAGTAGTCGACCCAGCTCCCGGACGCGGCCCGCTTCCAGTCCTTGGGCACCTTGACCGAGATGCCGCGATCGTTGTAGTCCTGCGTGTCGAACGACGCGTTGACTGGCGCCGCCGACGGCTTCTGGGCCACCGGGGCGACGGTGTTGCCGTTGTTGCCGATGACGGCGAACGCCAGCACCAGGACGACCACCACGGCCAGCGCGGCCCCGCCGGCGATCAACTGCTGGTTGCGCGACCAGCCGCGGACCGTGGTGACCAGCTTGTCGCCGGCGTCCTTGGCCACCGAGACGGCGCTGCCGAGCATGGCCGCGCCCTTGGCCGTCGGGCTACGCACGACCGTGCCGGACAGCGGATCGCGGGCCGCCCGCGCCCCGTCCCAGGCCTGCCGCGGCGGAATGACGCTGGTCGCGTCGGGCGTGCCGGGTGGCGGGATGACGCTGGTCGGATCGGCCGAGCCGGTCGGCGGGATGACGCTCGTCGCGTCGCCGGCCATCGTGCTGCTCAGCGCGTCCGAGGTGTCCTGCGCCCGGCGGCGGCCGCCAGGCTTGATCTTGGTCAGGTGTGCGCTCACCGACTCGCCCGGCGCCAGCATGGCCCGGCCGCCGATCTCGTTGCCGGACGGTGCCGCCGGCGGGATGACCTGGGTCTCGGTGGCCGCCGGCCGCTGGGCCGGCACGACCGAGTACGGGTCGGTCATCAGGTGCGCCGGCGCGGTGCTGGCCAGCGGACCGGCCAGTTGCTGACGCAACATCGTCCGCGCGCTGGGCACGTCGAACCGGTGCGCCGGGTCCTTCTCCAGCAGCCCCATCAGCACGGTGGTGAGCGTCCCGGCCCGGGACGTCGGGGTCGGCGGGTCCTCGACCACGGCGTGCATGGTCTCGATCGGGTCACCCTTGTCGAACGGGGGCCGGCCCTCGACCGCGGTGTAGAGCGTCACGCCGAGCGAGAACAGGTCGCTGGGCGGCCCGAACTCGTGGCCCATGGCGCGTTCCGGCGAGATGAAGTGTGGTGATCCGAGCACCATGCCGGGCGTGGTCAGCTGGATGTCGGTGGGCATCCGGGCGACCCCGAAGTCGGTCAGCACGCAGCGGCCGTCCGAGCAGATCAGCACGTTGGCCGGCTTCACGTCCCGGTGCAGGACGCCGTGCGCGTGGGCGACCTCGAGCGCGCCGAGCAGCGCGATACCGATCTTGGCGACCACCCGCGGCGCCACCGGGCCGTCCTCGATCACCATGTCGGCGAGGCTGCGCGCGTCCAGCAGCTCCATCACGATCCACGGCCGGCCGGCCTCCTGCACGACGTCGTAGACCTGGACGACCGCCGGGTGCTGCAAAGCGGCCGCGGCCCGGGCCTCGCGCATGGTCCGCTCGTACATGGCGTCCCGGTCGCTGGGGGCCAGGCCCGGCGGCAGGATGACTTCCTTGACGGCGACGTCGCGGCGCAGCAGCGTGTCGGCGGCCCGCCAGACCGTGCCCATGCCGCCGTGACCCACCGCGGCGCGCAGGGTGTACCGCCCGCCGATGAGCGTGCCCGGGGCTGCGCGTCCGCTGCTCGAAGCGGTGTTTGCACCGCTCCACGTCGGAATCTGAGTCACTGGAGATGCCACCGAAGGGGATGTAGGGGCCGGGACCAACCCCGCTATCTTGCCGGTTCGCACCCCCTTTGGGAAAGTCGTGCGGGGAGTGTTCTCCGGAACGCAACGGTCAGTGACCACCAGAGCGCAGCCAGTCGAACTAATCGGACTCCGGGTACTAATCGGATCCCCCCGGCGGCCGAACGACGGCTTAGGATCAATGCCGTGGAGTCAGAATCCGGGTTCGAGATCAAGCCGGTGTACGGGCCGGACGATGTCGGCGGCGGGCCGCTCGGCGCCCCCGGGGAGTACCCGTACACGCGCGGGGTGTATCCGGGGATGTACACCAAGCGACCCTGGACCATGCGTCAGTACGCCGGCTTCGGCACCGCCGCGGAGTCCAACGCCCGCTACCACCAGTTGCTGGCCAACGGCACGATGGGCCTCTCGGTGGCGTTCGACCTGCCGACCCAGATGGGCTACGACTCGGACGAGCCGATCGCATCGGGCGAGGTGGGCAAGGTCGGCGTCGCCATCGACTCGATCGACGACATGCGGCGGCTGTTCCACGACATCCCGCTGGACCGGGTGTCCACCTCGATGACGATCAACGCTCCCGGGTCGGTGCTCCTGCTGCTCTACCAACTGGTCGCCGAGGAGCAGGGGGTGCCGGGCGCCGCGCTGTCCGGGACGATCCAGAACGACATCCTCAAGGAGTACATCGCCCGCGGGACGTACATCTTCCCGCCCAAGCCGTCGCTGCGCCTGGTGGCCGACACATTCGCGTACTGCCGGGCCGAGATTCCGAAGTGGAACACCATCTCCATCTCCGGTTACCACATGGCCGAGGCCGGCGCCTCGCCCGCTCAAGAGATCGCCTTCACCCTGGCCAACGGCATCGAGTACGTACGGACGGCGATCGCCGCGGGGCTGGCGGTGGACGACTTCGCGCCCCGGCTGTCGTTCTTCTTCGTGGCCCGTACCACCCTGCTGGAGGAGATCGCCAAGTTCCGCGCGGCCCGCCGGATGTGGGCCCGAATCATGCGCGAGGAGTTCGGCGCCGAGGATCCCCGGTCGCTGATGCTGCGGTTCCACACGCAGACCGCGGGCGTCCAGCTGACCGCCCAGCAGCCCGAGGTCAACCTCGTTCGAGTGGCCGTCCAGGCGCTCGGCGCGGTGGCCGGCGGCACACAGTCACTGCACACCAACGCGTACGACGAGGCGATGGCGCTGCCCACCGAGAAGTCGGCCCGGCTGGCGCTGCGCACCCAGCAGGTGCTGGCCTACGAGAGCGGCCTCACCGGCACGGTCGACCCGTTCGCCGGCTCGTACGCCATCGAGGCGATGACCGATGCGGTCGAGGCGGCGGCGACCGCGCTGATCGACCGGGTGTTCTCGTACGGCTCCGCGGTCGAGGCCATCGAGCAGGGGTTCCAGAAGACGGAGATCGAGACGTCGGCGTACCGGATCGCCGGCGAGATCGACAGCGGCGAGCGCGTGGTGGTGGGCGTGAACCGGTTCGCCTCGGACTTCGAGGAGCCCTACCAGCCGTTGCGGGTGAACCCGGCGATCGAGGCGGCCCAGGCGGCCGAGCTGGCCCGGCTGCGCCGGGAGCGGGACGCTCCGGCGGTCGAGGCCGCGCTGGCCGACCTGGGCAAGGCGGCGCGGGGCACGGAGAATGTCTTGCCGTTCATGCGGGAGGCGTTACGGCTGCGGGCCACAGTGGGAGAGGTTTGCCACACCCTTCGCGGGGTGTGGGGTGTTTACCGCCCGGTGGAGCGCTTCTGAACGGGTAAGACTGGACTCCTGACCTGTGGTTGGCTGCGTCACCTCAACCATCCGGACCACGTTGTGGAGGTGGCTAGGCTGTCGCGGGTCCCGGAAACCCGAACGAACCTCGAGAGCGATACGGAATCCGACGTGACGACGACTACGGCTCTGACGGTGTCTGCGGACATCGACCCGGCATCCTTCCCGGGCCCTCCGCCCGGCGCCGACCCGCTGCCCGGCCAGCTCGACCGCTGGTTCGCCGCGCGCGGGGCCGAGCTGATCGCCATCCGTCGGCACATCCACGCCCACCCAGAGCCGTCACGGCACGAGTTCGAGACGGCCGCGCTGGTCGCCCGGGAGCTGGCCGTGGCCGGGCTGGAGCCGCAGCTGCTGCCGACCGGCAACGGCGTGCTGTGCGACATCGGCACCGGCGACCGGGTGGTGGCGTTCCGCGCCGACCTGGACGCGCTGCCACTGCCGGACACCAAGATCGTGCCGTACCGGTCCACCGTCGATGGCGTCGCCCACGCCTGCGGCCACGACGTGCACACCACCGTGCTGCTCGGCCTCGGGCTCGCGCTGGCCCAGCTCGAGCAGCAGGGCGAGCTGCCGGGCCGGGTCCGGCTGATCTTCCAGCCGGCCGAGGAAGCCGTGCCGTCGGGCGCACCCGGGGTGATCGAGAACGGCGCGCTCGATGACGTCGTCGCGATCTACGCGCTGCACTGTTACCCGCAGCTGCCGGTCGGTCTGGTCGGAGTGCGCTCGGGAGCGTTCACGGCGGCCGCCGACACGGTCGAAGTCAGGCTCACCGGCCCCGGCGGGCACACCGCCCGGCCGCACCTGACCGCCGACCTGGTGCACGCGCTGGGCCGGGTCATCGTGGACGTGCCGTCGCTGCTCGACCGCCGCGTCGACCCGCGGGCCGGAATGTCCATGGTGTGGGGGGCGGTGCACGCGGGCGAGGCGTTCAACGCGATCCCGGGCGAGGGGCACGTCCGGGGCACCGTCCGGATCCTCAACCGGGAGGCTTGGCGGGAGGCGCCCGACCTGGTCACCAGCCTGATCAAGGACGTGGTGCGGGCCACCGGGGCCAAGGCTGAGGTCACCTACACGCGTGGCGTGCCGCCGGTGATCAACGACCGGATGGCGTCGGCCGTGATCGCCGGGGCCGCCGGGGCCGCGCTCGGCGCCGACCGCGTGGTCGAGGCCGAGATCAGCATGGGCGGCGAGGATTTTGCGTTCTACGTGGAGCAAGTGCCGGGCTCGATGATCCGGCTCGGCACCGCGACGCCCGGGTCGGGGGTCACCCACGACCTGCACCAGTCCAACTTCGACGTGGACGAGCGTTGCATCGGTTACGGCGTCCGCGTGATGGTGCACACCGCCCTGGCCGCCTTGGCCACCGGCGCCTTTAGCTCTAGCCGATCTTCTCCGCCCGGCCGGTGATGGAAGCCTGCCGCCGGGGCGCGGCGGCGCCTCCATCGGCGGAAGGCCCAGATCTGCGCGCACACCCCCCCCGCCCGGCACACCGATCACGATCAGCCAGGGCAGAAGCGTGTCGAACACGGTCAGCGTGACGCCCAGCGAGGCCAGCAGTGCGTGCCAGCCACCGGACAGCCCGGCCAGGAATCCGGGCAGCCCGAGGTCGGCCGCGACTGGTCGGCCGCGCCCGGGTCGAGCAGCACCACGGTGATCGTGGACAGCGCGGGCAGGTCGGCCAGCCGCCGCTACTTGGCCTGCAGCGACGCCAGGTTGGACTCGTGGGTGGCCACCTCGTTCTCCAGCATCACCAGGTCGCTCAGCGTCCTGGCCTTGGCCAGCAGGTTGCGGCCGCTGTCCACCCGAGGCTTGCCTGGCAGTGGGACATACAGCGGGCCGGTGCCGGTTCCGGCAGACTGCGAGGCGACGGTCACGATTCGGCAGCGGAGGATCTGTGCGCATCACGAAGTACACGCATTCCTGCCTGCGCCTGGAGGGCGACGGCGTGCTGGTGGTGGACCCGGGAGGGTTCAGTGAGCGGGCGGCGCTGGACGGCGCCGACGCGGTGCTGATCACCCACGAGCACGCGGATCACCTCGATCCGGAGGCGCTCGCGTCGGCCGTGGCGCAACGGCCCGGCCTGCTCGTGTACGCCCATCCGGACGTACTGCCGAAGATCACCCCGATCACGGATCAGGTGGTCGCGGTCGAGCCGGGCGAACATCACACGGCCGCCGGGTTCACGGTCCGGGCGTACGGCGGGACCCATGCGTTGATCCACGCCGACATCCCGCGGGTGGCGAATCTGGGGTACCTGATCGATGACGGCCGACAGAATCTCTACCATCCGGGTGATTCGTTCACCGTGCCTGAGGGGGCGGAGGTGGAGACTTTGTTCGTGCCGCTGAACGCGCCGTGGATGAAACTGGCCGAGTCGATCGACTTCGTCCGGACGATCCGGCCCGCCCGGGCGTACGCGCTGCACGACGCCCTCCTCACCGACACCGGCGCGAAGATCTCCGACGGGCATCTGGAACGGCTGTCCGGGACGACGTACGCCCGTCTGGCCCCCGGGACGACGCTTGGTTGACACGGATGACCTGATCCGGCAGATGTACGAGGCACCGCCGGACCGTTTCGTGGCCGCCCGCGCGGAAGCGATCGCCGAGGCCCGGAAGGCCGGGGACAAGGACGCCGCGAAGCGACTGACCGGGCTGCGCAAGCCGACCGTGGCCGCCTGGCTGGTGAACCTGCTGGCGCTGAAGCGGCCGGAGCTGATCGACCAGCTGGTGGAGCTGTCGACGGCGTTGCGCACGGCCCAGCGCGGCCTGCAGGGCGACGCGCTGCGTGAGCTCAACGGGCAACGCCGCCAGGTCGTGTCGGCGCTGGTCGCCTCGGCCCGGCAGCTGGCCGTCGCGCAGGATCCGGGCGTGGCCGCGAAACTGCCGCTGGGCGAGGTCGAGCAGACGCTGACCGCGGCGCTGGCCGAGCCCGAGATCGCCGCGCAGGTCCGCACCGGCCGGCTGATCCGGGCGGCCACGTACGCCGGGTTCGGTGAGGTGCCGCGGCCCCGGTTGCGGCTGGTGACCGACTCTCCGTCCACGGACGAGACGCCCGACGAGGTCCAGGACGAGCAGGAGCAGCCCGAGCCGCCCGAGGTGCAACGCCGCCGCCGGGAGGTGGCCGAACGCCGCCGGACGCTCAAACGCGAGCTCAGCGCCGCTCAGGCCGACGAGAGCCGGGCCGATGAGCGGCTGGCGAAAGCCGAGGCGGCCGAGCGCGACGCCGGCCACCTGGTCGAGGATCTGGACGCCGAACTGGCCGAGCTGGAACGCCGGCGGGCCGAGGCGCAGGCCGACGTGGCGCGGCGCAAGGTCGCCCGGCGAACCGCGGAACGGGAGGCCGCCGCGGCCCGCCGGCAGGTCGGTGACGTGCAGGCGGCACTGGAAGATCTGCTGGACGTCCAGGATCCGGGCTGAAAGAACCGTCAGGATCAAGAGCATTTTCCAAGAACCGGTCGGGAAGAGCAGAATCGGACGGTGACCCCCGAACAGGCTGCCGCCAGCGTCCGGCCGGGACTCGCCACTCTGGTCGGGGCGTTCGCCGAATCACCGCAGACGTTGCGGCGCGCCCGGCTGCTCGGCCTGTCGGGCTGGGCGTACCACGTGTCGGCCCGGGCGGGCGCGCTCGGGGCCGTCAAACCGGACACGGTCGCCGCCACCATCGGCTTCATCGCGCCGGACGCCGTGACCGACGGATGGGACGCGGCGGCCAAGACGACCGAGCCGGTCGAGGTGGCCACCTGGCACCTGCACGAGCTGTGCCGCTGGGGCAACGACCACATCGGCGGGTTTCCGCGGGTGGACCGGCTGCTGGAGCTGTCCCGCCGGGTGGTGTCCGCGGTGGACGGTGCCGGCCTGCCGCTGTTCGCGGCCTGGCGGGCGATGCCCGTGCCGGACGGCTCGCCCGGCGCGCAGTCGGCGGTGATGCTGCACCTGCTGCACGAGCACCGGCTGGGCGTCCACCTGATCGCAGTGCGCGCCGCCGGCCTGACCCCGCTGGAGGCGATCATCGCCGGGCCGGAGGGCGAGACCGGCGCGGTGGCGTTCGGCTGGCAGCCGCCGTACCCGCCGAAGGGCCCGATCGTGCGACGTCTCATGTGGGCGGAGTCCGTCGCCGACGCGGTGTCCGGGCAGGCGTACGGGAAACTCGAGCGGGCCGAGCGGATCGAGCTGGCCGGCCTGATGGAATCGCTCACTCACCGATTCAGCCGCTAGGTCGCTGGCGTTCTCGGCGATGCCGTGTTCGGATGCCGGGATGAGCGCGCTTCCCGAGGGCTGGAGCACCCGCCGGCCGACGCTTGATGACATCCCGGAGATCCTGAAACTCGCTCACGCCGGCGATGTCGCCGCCGTGGGCGCGCCGGATTTCACCGCCGAGGAGGTCCGCGTGGCGCTCACCGCGCCGCACACCGACATGTCGCTGGACTGCTGGCTGGCGGTGGACGACACGGGTGAGGTGGTCGGCTGGGCCTACCCCGACAATCCCACCGGCGGCGCCCGCGACGTCATCGAGGTGTACGTGTGGCCCGGTCGCGGCGGGCCGGCGATCCGCCCGCTGCTCGAGCTCATGCTGGCCCGGGCGCCCGAACGGGCGAGGCTGTTCGGCCACTCCCGGTACGCCGTACGGGCGGGCGCCATCCCGGCCGAGGCCGCCTGGATCGAGGCGCTGACCGACAACGGGTTCGTCTTCCTCAAGCAGCACGCCCGCATGCAGATGTCGCTGGACGACGTGTCGTCCGACCCCCCGCCGCTGCCGCCGGGCGTGACCGTGCGCCCGGTCCGGGCCGGCGACGACGCGGACCTCCGCCGCTTCCACGCGGTCGTCGAGGAGGCGTTCCGGGACAGCGACCATCGGGCCACCGACTTCGACACCTGGCGCTCCGGGGTCGACGCCGAGTCCACCGTCTCCTGGGACGAGTGGTTCGTGGCCGAGGTCGACGGCGAGGTCGTGGGCGCGTTGCAGTCCTGCGACTCGTCGGCCGAGGACGACGAGGGATGGGTCAAGTACCTGGCCGTGCTCCGCCCGTACCGCCGTCGCGGGGTCGGTGAGGCCCTGCTGCGCCGGGCGTTCGCGACGTACGCAGCCAAGGGCCGTCGTAGCGCCGGGCTGGGCGTCGACCTGGCCAACCCGACGAAGGCGGCCCGGCTCTACCACTCCGTCGGCATGCACCCGCTGTACCAGGCGAACATCTACGAGCGCGACATCGTGCTATCAACTGGGAGTGGACGCTGAGACGCTGAGAGCCCGGGCCGAGGCCTGGCTCGACGACGACCCCGATCCGAAGACCCGCGACGAGATGCGGGACCTGATCCACGGACTGCCGGGGACGGCCGCGGAGCTCGCCGACCGGTTCGCCGGAGAGCTGGAGTTCGGCACGGCCGGGCTGCGGGGCGCGCTGCGGGCCGGCCCGAACGGGATGAACCTGGCGGTCGTCACCCGGGCCGCCGCCGGGCTGGTCGGCTGGCTGGCCGGGCAGGACGCGCCCGGCCCGCTGCTGATCGGGTACGACGCCCGGCACGGCTCCCGCGACTTCGCCGAGCAGACCGCCCGGGTGGCCACCGGCGCCGGCCGGGAGGCCCTGCTGCTGCCCCGGCCGCTGCCCACGCCGGTGCTGGCCTACGCCGTGCGGGCGCTGGACGCGGTGGCCGGCGTGGTCGTCACCGCCAGCCACAACCCGCCGCAGGACAACGGTTACAAGGTGTACCTGGGCGGGGCGCTGGGCGGGCCGGCCGGGGCGGGCGCGCAGATCGTGCCGCCGGCCGACGCCGGGATCGAGGCCGCCATCCGCGCCGTCGGCCGGCTCGCCGACGTCAAGCTCGGCGGCGCCGGAACGGTCCTGGGCGAATCGGTGGTGACCGGGTACGTCGACGCGGCGGCCGCGGTGCCGGCGCCGGGCCCGCGGGATCTCCGCGTGGCGTACACGCCGCTGCACGGGGTCGGCGGCGCCGTGCTGGCCGACGCCTTCGAACGGGCCGGGTTCGCCCGGCCGGCCGTGGTCGCGGCTCAGGCCGAGCCCGACCCGGACTTCCCGACCGTCTCGTTCCCCAACCCGGAGGAGCCGGGCGCGATGGACCGGTTGCTGGCGGTGGCCCGGGAGACCGGGGCCGACGTGGCCATCGCCAACGACCCGGACGCGGACCGGTGCGCCGTGGCCATCCCGTCCCCCTCCGCGGCCGGCGGCTGGCGGGCGCTGCGGGGCGACGAGGTCGGCGTGCTGCTGGCCGACCACCTGATCCGAGCCGGGACCCCGGGGACCTACGCGACCACGATCGTCTCGTCGGCTCAGTTGCGCGCGCTATGCGCCGCCCGGGGCGTGCCCTACGCGGAGACGCTGACCGGGTTCAAGTGGATCGTCCGGGCGGCTGCCGGCCTGGCCTACGGCTACGAGGAGGCGCTGGGCTACTGCGTCGCCCCGGCGATGGTCCGCGACAAGGACGGGATCACCGCGGCGCTGCGGGTGGCCGAGCTGGCGGCACAGCTCAAGGCATCCGGCCGTACGCTCGGCGATCGGCTGGACGAGCTGGCGGCCGAGTTCGGCGTGCACGTCACCGATCAGCTCTCGGTCCGGGTGCGCGACCTGTCCGAGATCGCCGCGATGATGTCCCGGGTCCGGGCCGATCCGCCGGACGGACTGCTCGGCGACCCGCGCACCGGGCTGGAGGACCGGTCGCCGGAGGTGGACGTGATCACCGTACGCACCGCCCGGGCACGCGTGGTCATCCGGCCGTCCGGCACCGAACCGAAGCTCAAGGCGTACCTCGAGGTCGTCGAAGCCGTCACCGACGGTGACGTGACGACGGCCCGGAGCCGCGCCCAGGCGGCCCTGCACGACCTGCGCACGGAGACGGCGGCGCGGCTGGGCGTCTAAACCGCCCTGGGCGCGCCCAGGGCGGCCGAGATGGCCTTGGCCAGGGTCGCCACGACCAGCGCGATGCTCGGCCGCACGATCGAATCCTCGAGGTTGCCGCCGCCGGCGAAACCGGCGCCGCTGGCGATCTGTTCCAGGCGCTCGTGTGCCCGGGCGGCGTCGTCCGGGGGCAGGCGCAGGGCCGGCTCCATCCGGACCGAGGTCAGCAGCGTGGCCAGCGCCGCGGTGCGCTCGTCGACGATCTGGTCGGTGATCAGCGCCTCCGCCAGCCGGCGGCGGATCTCGGTCTCGTACTCCCGGTTGGTGATCGGGTAGCGGTGCACGTGGATGTACTCGAGCTGGGTCTCGTCCACGTCGGCGACGATGCCCCGGCTCACCAGGTCCTCCAGGACACGAATGCGCAGCCGGTGCCGCAGCCGCTGCAGCCACTGGGCCGGGGTGTGCGGATCGTCGTCGGCCGCGCGGGCCAGGACGGCATCGGCGATGGGGTCACCGGTCGGGCTCGGGTCGACGACGGCCAGGTAGCCGTCGCGGTACGCGATCCGGCCGGCGAGCGCGAGGTCGACCAGCACGGCCGCGGCCATGCCGAGGTCGAGTCCGATTCGGGAACCGGTCGCCTTGCCGGTCTGGTCGTCGTACGCGAGGAGGAGAAGTTCCTCAGCCAGCGGGATGGTGGTCATGGAGATGAACGATAGTGGCCCGCGTCACGGACCGCGGTACAGCCGCCCCGAGTAATCGCCGAACCGCGACGCTTGCGAGACTTTGCCCATGGATTCTGATGTCTTCGTGCACCCCACCGCGGACGTGGAGGACGGCGCCCAGGTCGGCGCCGGCACCAAGGTCTGGCACCTCGCGCACGTCCGGTCGTCGGCCACCATCGGCGCGGAGTGCGTGATCGGCCGCAACGTCTACGTCGATGCGCACGCCGTGGTCGGCAGCCGGGTCAAGATTCAGAACAACGTGTCGGTGTACCACGGCGTCACCATCGAGGACGAGGTCTTCGTCGGCCCGTGCGTGGTGTTCACCAACGACTTCCGGCCCCGCGCGCAGAACCCGGACTGGGAGATCACGCCGACGCTGGTGAGGAAGGGCGCATCGATCGGCGCCAACGCGACGCTGGTCTGCGGCATCGAGGTCGGTGAGTACGCGATGATCGCGGCCGGCTCGGTCGTCACCAGAAGCGTCGAGCCGTACCAGCTGGTGGCCGGCAACCCGGCTCGGGGAAAGGGCTGGGTCGACGAGAAGGGCAATGTCGTCTCGCGCGACCCAGCCTCCCGGCCGGTCTAGCCGCTCGGCCGGTCTAGCCTCCGATGACGATCCGGCGGATCCCCGGCAGGCGCTCGGGGTCGGTGGTCCGCCGGCCGTCCACCAGCACCGTCACGCCGGGCAGGTCCTCGCTAGTCAGCGTGCGGTACTCGGCGTGGTCGGCCTGCAGGACGGCCGCGGCCACCTCCTGACCCTCGTACGCCGGGAGCTTGTGCGCCTCCAGCTCGGCCGCGGTGTACATCGGGTCCGAGACGTACGGGACGGCACCGCGCCGGCGCAGCTCGTCGACCGTGCCGAAGACGCCGGAGAACGCGGTCTCCTTGACGCCGCCGCGGTACGACGCGCCGAGCACCAGCACGCCCACCCCGGTCAGGTCACCGACCGCCGCCGCCAGCAGGTCCACGGCGTACGCGGGCATCGCCGCGTTGGCCTCGCGGGCGGCCCGGACCACGGTGGCGTCCGGGTCGTTCCACAGGTACAGCCGCGGGTACACCGGGATGCAGTGGCCGCCGACGGCGATACCGGGCCGATGGATGTGGCTGTACGGCTGGGTGTTGCAGGCGTCGATGACCTTGTTCACGTCGACGTCGATGGTGTCGGCGTACCGGGCGAACTGGTTGGCCAGCCCGATGTTGACGTCCCGGTACGTGGTCTCGGCCAGCTTGGCCAGCTCCGCCGCCTCGGCCGATCCGAGGTCCCAGACGCCGTTGGCCGGCGTCAGATCGGGCCGCTCGTCGAAGTCCAGGACATCGGTGTAGAACGCGATGCCGTGCTCGGCCGACGCGGCGTTGATGCCGCCGACCAGCTTGGGGTACTTGCGCAGGTCGGCGAAGACCCGGCCGGTGAGCACCCGCTCCGGGCTGAAGACGAGGTGGAAGTCGGTGCCGGCGGTCAGGCCGGAACCTTCTTCGAGCAGCGGCGCCCACCGGGTACGGGTGGTGCCGACCGGCAGGGTCGTCTCGTAGCTGACCAGCGTGCCCGGGCGCAGGCCACGGGCGATGTCCCGGGTGGCCGCCTCCATCCAGCCGAAGTCGGGTTTGCTGTCGGCGTCGACGAACAGCGGCACCACCACGACCACCGCGTCCGACTCGGCCACCGCGGCCGCGGTGTCGGTGGTGGCGGTCAGCAGGCCGGCGCCGACCGCCTGCTTGAGCTTGACGTCGAGATCGGCCTCGCCCGGGAACGGCGGCAGTCCGTCGTTGACGCTGCGGACCGTCGGCTCCGAGATGTCGGCGCCGATGACGGTTTGTCCCTTGCTGGCGAACTGCACGGCGAGCGGCAGCCCGATCTTGCCGAGAGCGACGACGGTGATCTTCATGCTGGGGTTGTTCCTCCTCGGGGCGCCGTCACCGGCGGCGGCGCGACCGCAGCGCGCGCCGCACCCGACCGGCGATCCGTCGCGGGGTAATGGGGGTGATCACGACGCCGAGGCGCAGATTGTCGTCGCAATCGATGTGCACGACGTAGAAGACTAAGCCACGCCGGAAAATCCGCCGTCCGGTGCCCGCCCGATCGAGACCCAGGACATCGTCGGTGTCCGGACAGCCGCCGGCCGACCAGCCCACCTGGATGCGCGATCGGCGGCGCGACCGCCGGCGGATCAGCTCGGCCACGGGGAATTCGGCGGTCAGCGTGCACCCGCCACCGTCGGCCGGAGTCCGGGTGATCGTGGCCGCCACCGAACCGGCTGTCACCGACACATCACTGAGTGCGGCGGGCGCCGGCCAGCAGACCACCAGCTCCGCCTCTTTCCAGCGGACCCGGGCCGGACGCCGCTGATGATGCTGCTTGCGACGACTGGTGGAGATGTCGTACCACGCGTCCGGAAAGCCCCGGACCGGGTCGCGGAAGCCGGGCAGGGCGGCGTAGACGTCATCGCCGGTGGCCACCAGCGGCGCGAGTCCATGATCGCGGTAGTGCTTCGCCACCGCGATCACATCGGCCACGGTGCCGTGCTGGGCCACGCTGATCGGGATCCGCCGGTGGGCCTCCAGGTCCGCGCGCATTCCTTCGGTCAGGTACGCCTCGGCCAGCTTCCGGACGCCGTCCAGCACCCGTTGCTGCTCGTCCGGGCGAGCCGCCAGGAACCGGTCGCCGAGCAGCTTGGTCACTTCCCAGGAGAAGTGCCGGTGCAGCACCCGGTCCCGGGCGACCGGATCGGGGATCACGTCGGCGGCAGTGATCATCAAGGCGGCCGCGTCTCGCAGGAACCCCTCGACCGGGGTGCCGTAGGTGATGTTGCTGGAATCCTTACGCCGTACGGCGTAGTAGTAGGTGTAGTCGGCCCGGACCGCGATGCGCCGGGCGGCCACCACGGCCCGCATGGTGAACGGCTGGTCGCTGCCGGACCGCTGATCCTCCGGGTAGCGCAGGCCGAGCCGCTCGATCAGCGACCGGCGGAAAAGCTTGGTGTTGGACAGGGCCCAGGGCAGGGACGAGTCGGCGAGGGTCACCGAGTCGCGGTTGCCGGAGCGGTAGATCTGCTGGTTGACGATCCGGCCGCGGGCCCCCGCCATTCGTCCCAGCACGATGTCCGCGTCCAGGTCGTCGGCCGCCCGGACCAGCCGCTCCAGCGCTTCGGAGCCGAGGTGGTCGTCGGCGCCGAGGAAGAAGACGTACCGGCCGCGGGCGCGGTCCAGCGCCCGGTTGCTCGGCGCCGCCGGACCGCCCGAGTTCCCCTGGTGCAGCACGGTGACCGTGGCCGGGAAACGGGCGGCCCAGCGGTCCAGTTCGGCGCCGCTGCCGTCGGTCGAGCCGTCGTCGACCGCGATCACCTCGAGACGTTCCCGGCCGATCGACTGGCCGAGCACGGATTCGAGGCACGCCTTGAGATACGGCATCGTGTTGTAGACGGCGATCACCACGGTGACGTCGGGGGCACGTACGGTCACGGTCGGACGCTCGCCTCCTCCATCGGCGGCGTCAGGTCGGTCTTGATCACCATGTCCGGGTCCCGCCGGGCCAGGTTCCAGCCGGCCGTCACGCCGGGAACGCCGTGCACCACGACCGCGCGGGTACGGGCGAGGTCGAGCTCCGGGACCACGGTGCGCCGGGTGATCCGCCACAGGATGCGCGGGCGGATCAGCTCGTACCAGGGCCCGTAGATCCGGCCGTCGATGGCGCGGGCCAGTGAGCGGTGCCCGCGCTGGGCGTGGATGGTGACCGCTTCGGGCAGGGGCGATCCCAGGCGACGGGCGCGGGCCCGGGCGAAGCCGAGCGCCCACCGCGGAAGGTTCGTGACCAGCCCCCGGTGCAGCCGCCGGGGAAGGCGGCGCTGTTCCGCCGACCCGATGTCGAAGATCCGCACGCCGGCGTCTCCGGCATGGCGGCTCCACTTCGCCGGGTCGAGGGCGATCAGGTCGACGGCGTAGCCCTTCCGGCGGGCGCCGTCGACGTACCGGGTCACCCGGTGGCTGCGGGCCGGGTCGATCGCCAGCACCACGACGCGGTCAGCGCCCGGTGCCGGGGCCGAGATCGGCACCGGCGCCGGCACGGGATCGGGCGGCGCGGCGCCGGGCGGCGCGTCCCCGGCCCAGAGCTTCTGGACCTGGTCCGGGAACTGACCGGCGACCCGGGCCCGGATGGACTCGCTGACGCAGACCACCCGGTCGACCCGGGCGAGCATCGTCCGGTACAACTCGCGGGCGGCCCGCTCGGCGAACACCTCGGCCAGGCCCGGATCGTGCTCGGTGACCAGGATCCGGGCGTCCGCGCGGGCCAGCGCGGCCGCCACCACCCCGCCGTAGAGGCCGGTGTGCGCGTGCACCACCGGGGCTTCGATCCGACCGGTGGGCAGCGCCGCCGCCAGCCGGTCCACGTTCGCCCGCGCCCGCTGGGCGTAACCGCCATCGGCGACGTGCGGAGTCACCACCCGGGTCAGCTCACCCTCGGGCCGGTCTTCGACGATCAGGCCACCGGTCTGCGCGATCTCCCGGTCGAGGGTGACGCCCAGCAGCTTGCCGGCGAGCCCGGTGGACGTACGTGGCCACGCCTCGGTGTGCAGGATGGCGACCCGGCCGCCGGCCGCCGCCGCGGCGGCGACGGCGACCGCTCCGGTGTCCGGGTCGTTCGGGGACGGGTACCACGGCGTGACCACGGCCACGTCGGCCGGCGCCGGGCGACGATCAGGCTCGGCGGAGGGCTCGAGGCAGACCGTCAGGTCCGGATACCGGCGGCGGGCCCGGTCGGCCAGCGGCGTCGACTCCGCGTCCCCCGCCACCAGCAGCCGGGCGCCGGCCAGCGGGCTGCCCCGGCGGAACAGGAAGCGCCGGGCGCCGGCCGGCGTCAGCCGGTGCACGTCCACTCCCTCCACGGCCCAGTTCGACCGGTCGGTGGTCACCACGACCACCCGGGAACCCGCGCGAGCGAGTTGCGCGGCATGCTGCCGGGCCGCGCCGATCCGGCCGGCGCCCAGGGCCAGATAGACGACCAGGCTCATCGGGCTCCTTCGCGCGTCATGTTCATATTCGGTCAGCGTAGGCGGCGGGCGTCCGGAGTGCGGGACCGCTACCGGCATATCTTTTTTCACCGAGAAACCGTTACTGCTCTCGTCGTCCTCATCGTCGCCGGGAGCATGCGTGAAGGTCCTGAGTGTGGTCGGAGCTCGTCCCCAACTGATCAAACTCGCCCCCATCGCCGCCGCGTTCGCGAACACGGAGCACCAGCACGTCATCGTGCACACCGGCCAGCACTACGACGCCGACCTGTCCGACGTCTTCTTCACCGGCCTCGGCATTCCGAACCCGGACGTGCACCTCGCCGTCGGTTCGGGCAGCCACGGGGTGCAGACCGGCGCCGTACTGTCCGCCATGGACGCCGTCCTCACGCGCGAGCAACCCGACTGGGTGCTGGTCTACGGCGACACCAATTCGACCCTTGCCGGCGCGGTGGCCGCGGTGAAACAACACTTCCGGGTGGCTCACCTCGAGGCCGGCCTGCGCTCGTTCAACCGGCGGATGCCGGAGGAGCACAACCGGGTGCTCACCGACCACGCCGCCGACCTGCTCCTGGCCCCGACCGAGGAGGCCATGCGACATCTTGCGGCCGAGGGGCTGAGCGAGCGGTCGGTGCTGGTCGGCGACGTGATGGTGGACGTCTGCCTGCGGGTCCGCGATGACGTCCGGGCCGGCGCCCACCTGCGCCCCGAGCTGCCCGAGGGCATCGATCCCACCCGACCGCACCTGCTGGCCACGCTGCACCGGGCGGAGAACACCGACGATCCGGAGCGGCTGGGCGCGCTGATCGACGCGCTGGCCACGCTGCCGGTGCCGGTGGCCCTGCTGGCCCACCCGCGGCTGATCGCCCGGGCCGGGCACTTCGGGCTGAAGCTGCGGCGGGACTCCCTCTTCCCGGGCCGTCCCCTGCCGTACGCCGGGATGGTCGCGGCCGTGCTCGGTTCGTCCGGCGTGGTCACCGACTCCGGGGGTCTGCAGAAGGAGGCGTACCTGCTCGGCCGGCCGTGCACTACCCTGCGTCCGGAGACGGAGTGGGTGGAGACGTTGCGCGGCGACTGGAACCGGCTGGTGCCCGACCCGTGGACGCTCGGCGACTTGTGGGACGACGTGGCGACGCGACCGGCGCCCACCGGTGAGCGGGGCGAGCCGTACGGGGACGGGCGCGCGTCCGGGCGGGTCGCCGCCGTGCTCCAGGACAGCTGATGGCCCGTCGCCGGTCCCCCCGCGTGCTCTACCTGTCGTTCTACTTCCCGCCCTCGCGGGCCAGCGGCGTCTACCGCGCCCGGGCCACCGCGAACCATCTCGCCGCGGCCGGATGGGACGTGACCGTGTTCGCCGCGCCCCTGGAATTCCTGCGCGAAGCGGCCGGTTCGGTCGACGAGAAGCTGGCCGGGACGGTCGACCCACGGGTGCGAATCGAGCGGCCGTGGCAGAGCCTGTTCGGCTGGACGCCCGACGTCCGGCGGTTCGGCCGGCTGCACCGGCAGATGCCGACCCTGACCCACACCCTGTACGAGGCCGCGCAGCGGATCTTCCCCGAGCGGTACAACTCGTGGGGCCTGGCGGCGGTGGCCAAGGCGCTGCGCCTGCACGCGCGCACGCGGTTCGACGTCGTCGTCGCCACCGGCAATCCGTTCGCGGCGTTCGGTGCCGCCTGGATGATCCACAAGCTGACCGGCCTGCCGTACGTCGTGGACTACCGCGACGCCTGGACTCTCGACCTGTTCTCCGACGAGCCGGCGTTCCCGGCCGGTCACGAGGCCTGGACCTGGGAGCGGCGGGTGCTGCGAGACGCGTCGGCCGCGGTCTTCGTGAACGCCGCGCTGCGTCAGTGGCACGCCGACCGGTACCCGGAGGACGCCGGCAAGATGATGGTCGTGCCCAACGGCTGGGACGCGGACGTGCTGGCGGAACCGACCGGACAATCCATCGCTCCGCGGAACCGGCCGCTGCGGTTCTCGTATGTCGGCACGGTGACTCCGGCCCAGCCGGTGGTCGAGCTGGCCGAAGCGTTCCGGCGGGCCCGGTCACACCCCCTGATCGCCGACGCCGAGCTGAACCTCTACGGCCACCTCGGCTTCTTCAAGGGCCACCATCATCAGCTGGCCGACGCGCTGGATCTCGACCACGACAACCGGGTAGGCGGCGAGGACACCGGCGTCCACTACCGCGGCCCCGTCTCCAAGACCGAGATCGCGCACACGTACGCCCGGAGCGACGTGCTGATCTTCCTGGCCGGGGGCGGCCGGTACGTCACGTCCGGGAAAATCTTCGAGTACATGGCGGTCGGGAAACCGATCGTCTCGGTGCACGCGCCGGGCATCGCCGCGGCCGAGGTGCTGGCCGGTTACCCGTTGTGGTTCAACGCCGGCAGTCTCGATCCGGACGACATCGCGCAGTCGATGATCCTCGCGGCCAAAGCGGCCGCGGACCTGACGCCGGAGACGCGAGCCGCCGCGCGGGCGCACGCCGAGCGGTACACCCGCGACCACGTCCTGATCCCGTTCGAGGAGCGGCTCCGGTCGATCAGCGGGCGGGTTCCCGCGCCTCCTCGGGCGGATTGAGCGACGTGGTGATCCGCAGCCCGGGCCGGCGCTTGCCGATCCGCCACGCCGTGGTCACCCCGGCCGGCCCGTCCACCACGATCTGCCGGGTGTGATCGAGGTCGATGTCCGGGAGCGCGTGCCGCCGGGCGATCTTCCACAGGATGCCGGGACGGGCGAACGCGTACGCCCGGTTGTAGATCCGGTGGTAGAACGCCCGGGACAGCCGCCGGTGCACCTGCTGCCCCATGATCGCCCAGGCCTCGGGAGTCGGCGACGGCAGCTTCCCGGCCCGGGCCCGGACACCGCCCATCGCGTACCGGGGGAAGACCGTGACGACGCCGCGGACCAGCACGTGCGGGAATCGCCGGTTCTCCTGCCGACCGATGCCGAACACCCGGACGCCGTCCTCGCGGACACCCCAGCCCGCGTCGTCGGTGGTGATCACGTCCACGGCGTACCCACGCTGCCGGGCCGACCGTACGTACCGCTCGGCCGCGGTCGAGTTCGGCGCCACCGCGACCACGGTGATCCGGTCCTCGCCGAGCGGCAACTCCTCGACGACGGGCCGCGGGGCGGCCGCGTCGGCGGTCGACGGCTCGGCCATCACCTGGCGGTACACCTCACGGAGCTGGTCGGCCACGGCCTCGTTGCTGTAGCGGGACCGCAGCCGGGTCCGGGCCTCGGCCATGTCCAGGTCCGGCCAGACCTCGCGCAGCCGCCGGTACGCCCCGGCGATCACGTCCGGGTCCTCGGTGACCTCGAACAGCACGCCGGCGATACCGTGCAGGCCCTCCAGCGTCTCCGCCGGGCCCTGACTGCGGGCCACCAGGACGGGGGTGCCGGTGGCGACCGCCTCGACGATCGTCATGCCGAACGTCTCCACCTGGCTGGCGTGCACCAGCACGTCGTGGCTGTGGATCAGCTTCGCCACCTGCTCCGGGGGCACCGCCGACACCTGGTTGATCCGGTCGGTCAGGCCCAGTTCGGAGATCCGGGCGCGCAGCTCGTCCTCCATCGGCCCGGACCCGACCAGCGACAGCGTGGCCCGCGGTTCCTCGGCGGCGATCTGGGCGAACGCCTCGACCAGGGTCCCGACGCCCTTGTGGGGCAGCATCCGGCCCAGGTAGAGAAGCCGCAGCGGTTCCTTGGGCGGTTCCGGGCGGATCTCGAAGCGGTTGAAGTCGATCGGGTTCGGCACCACCTGGATCTTGCCCACGTGCTGCGGGAACGCGGCGGTCAACGTCTCGTACAGGGCGCGGCCGACGCACAGCATGCGGTCCACCCGGTCGAGCATCCGGGCGTAACTGGCCCGGGTGGCCGGACTCTTGAGGATGCGCGGCAGGAAGGTGGCGTGCTCGGTCACCACGATCTTGACGTCCGGGCGGCCGAGCGCGACCGCGATGGCGCCGGCGAAGTGCCCGGTGTGCGCGTGGATCAGCGGGGCCTCGATCTGCCCGGTGGGCAGCACCTGCCGGAGCCGGGCGATCTGAGCATCCAGCCAGGTGATCCGCGTGCCGTCGCTGACCTGCGGGAAGGCCGCCCGGGTGACCTCCCCCTCAGCGGTGTCCTCGATGACCAGACCGCTGCCGGCCCGGCTGAGCTCCCGCTCCAGCGTCACCTTGATCAGCTTGCCGGTGACGCCCTTGACCGGCACGGTCCAGCCCTCGGTGTGCACGGTGGAGACCCGTTCGAAGTCGCCCGCGACGGCCGCGGTGGTGGCCTGCACGAAGGCGCCGGCGAACGGATCGTTGGGCGATGGGTACCACGGGGTGAGCACGGCCAGATCCGCCTCGGCCGTCCGGCGGGACGAGGACGGCGCCGGCTCGAGCTCGATCGGCAGCTGCGGGAACCGGGGCCGGGCGAACGCGGCGATCGGCGCCGACTCCGAGTCCCCGACGACCAGCAGACGGGCGCCGGCCAGCGGACCGTTACTTCCGAGGAGCATCCGCCGGGCCGCCTTGAGCAGCGGTTTCGGCTCCGTGCCGGACAGTTGGTGCCGGGTTACCCCCTCGGCCACGGGGGTCTTCGTCCAGTCCCGGTCGGAGCCGGTGACCAGTAGCACCCGCTCCCCGGCGGCGGCCAGCTGGGCGGAGTAGGTCAGGGCCGCCCGCATCCGGCTCGTACCGAGAGCGACGTAGACGACGCTCGGCGTGCTGCTCAACGACGCTCCTTGATCATGCCCCGGAGCCGCTTCTCCAACGGCGCGAGGGTGGCCTCACGGGTGTATTCATCAGCGTGCCCGAGCGCTGCCTCGAACGTCGCGCGGTCGAGGTTGCGGGCGGCCCGGCCGGCGGCGATGAACGCCTCGGCGACCACCTTCGGGTCCAGCTGATCGCTGGAGAACCAGAGCGGGTAGCCGCGCAGCACGTCCACCCCGGCGATGTCCGGGTTGTGCACCGAGACGATCGGCTTGCCGTTGGCCATGTACTCGAAGACCTTGCCCGACGTCACGTACTTCGCCCCGGGCACGCAGAACACCAGCACGTCGGTGTTGTGGTAGAGGTCGGCCACGTCGGTCTTGGAGAACGAACCCCGGTAGACCACCCCGAAGCCGGCCTCACGCCCGATGATCTCCTCCAGCGGTGCCCGGTCGTGCGGGAAGAAGCCCAGGTGACCGTGGATGTTCAGCTCGGCGTCGGCCAGCAGCGGATGTTGCCGGGCCAGCCGCCAGGCGTCGAACAGCGCGTCCAGCGGCAGGTACGGGGTGACCGTGCCGAGGTAACTGAAGCTCAGCGGCCGGTGCGGATCGGGCGCCCGGAACTCCGGCCGGCCGAGCAGTTCGGGCTCCCAGCCGTTGGGCACGACGGTCATCTTGTCCTTGGCGAACGGGTAGCGGTCGACGTGCCACTGCCGCATGCCGTCGTTGACGAACACGATCTCGGCGGCGTCGGAGAGCACGTTCTCCTCCCACTTGAGGACCGGGCTGTCCGGGTTGTACTTCATCTTCTCGGTGAACTGGTTGAAGGTCCACGAGTCGCGGTAGTCCACCACGTACGGGATCTTCAGCAGTTTGCCGAGCGTACGGGCCAGGGCGAAGGAGATGAACGGGTTGCCGGTCGCCACCACCACGTCGAACTTCTGCTTCCGATGCTGCTTCAGGGCCGCCTTGAGCACGCCCGGCGCCCAGCCCAGGTAGTGCTCGGCGAAGATCTTCTTCTGGGCAGCGTGGTACAGGTTGTTCGCGACCAGCGGCCAGTTGCGCCGGAAGAACGAGAACCGGCGGATGTCGTGCTCGAAGTTGTAGAAGCTCATCGGCGGGCGGATCACGGTGACCCGCGGGTCGACCGTCTCCTCCAGCTTCGGGTCGGTGCCGGCGTCCAGGTAGTGCTCGAAGAACTCCCGCGGGCCGGCGAACACCGTGACGTCCCAGCCCGACTCGGCCAGGTGGTTCGCGGTGGCACGGGCCCGGAAGACCCCGCTGGCCCGGCTCGGCGGGAAATAGAAGGAGAGATACAGGACACGCGGCCGGTGGCCGTCCCGTCCGACCGGCGGCCGGGCCGGGACAGCCCCGGTCTCGGCCGGGACGGACGAAGCAAGCGGACGGGCGGTTACGGAATCCATGAGTCCTTCCACGATCGGCTCAGCCCGCGGGGTCGGGCTGCGGCACGGCCACGGTGACGTTCTCCCGCGCGGAGCGCAGCACGGCCGCGGCCACCTCGACCGTACGCATACCCTGCCGCAGAGTCACGATGTCGCTGTCCTTGCCCTCGACCGCGTCGCGGAAGCGCTCGTGCTCGACCAGCAGCGGCTCCCGCTTGGGGATGGCGTACCGGATCATGTCTCCCTCGGACACGCCACGGAACGCGCGCAGCGCCTCCCACTCGGCGCCGATCGCGCCGTTGGCGTAGAAAGTCAGGTCGGCGGTCAGCGTGTCGGCCACGAAGCTGCCCTTGGCGCCGGTGATGACGGTCGACCGCTCCTTCATCGGGCTCAGCCAGTTGACCAGGTGGTTGGCCATCAGGCCGCCACCGAGACGGGCCACCGCGGACACCATGTCCTCGTGCGGGCGGCCACTGCGCGACACCGTGTAGGCCGCGACCTGCTGGTACGGCCGGCCGGTGACCCAGGCGGTGAGGTCGATGTCGTGGGTGGCCAGGTCCATCACCACGCCGACGTCGGCGATCCGGCCCGGGAACGGCCCCTGCCGCCGGGTGACGACCTGGTAGATGTCGCCGAGTTCGCCGTTCTCCAGGCGGGTACGGGCACTCTGCAGCGACGGGTTGTACCGCTCGATGTGACCGACCGCCCCGACCAGGCCCTTGCCCTCGAACGCCTCGACCAGCTTGCGGGCCGCCTCGACCGACGGGGCCAGCGGCTTCTCGATCAGCGCGTGCACGCCCGAGTCGGCCAGAGCCAGGCCGATCTCCTCGTGCAGTCCGGTCGGGCAGGCGACGACGGCGTAGTCGAGCCCGAGCGCGAGGAACTGCGCCAGCTCGGCCACCACCGGTACGCCGAACGGCGCGACCGCCCCGGGCGCCGGGTCGAGCACCGCGACCAGCTCGACGCCGTCGAGCGAGTTCAGCACGCGGGCGTGGTTGCGCCCCATCGCGCCCAGGCCGATCAGGCCGGCGCGCAGCGTCGACCCGCGCCCTGCTTGCCTACGTTCCGCGACTCGGCGGTCATTCGACGTCGTGGCTTCCCCGCTCACGCTCATGCCTGGGCCGCCACGGTGTTCACGGCCTCGACGATGCGGTCCAGCTGGTCCGGGGTCAGCGTCGGGTAGATCGGCAGCGACAGCACTTCCTCGGTCGCCTTCTCGGTCTCCGGCAACTTCCAGTCGCCGACCTCGCCGTCGGCGCTCAGGAACGGGCGCAGGCGGTGGATCGGAGTCGGGTAGTAGGCGGCGCTGCCCACGCCCAGGTCCTTGAGCTGGGCCGAGAACGCGTCCCGGTCGCCGGCGACCCGGATCGTGTACTGGTGGTAGACGTGGGTGGCGCCGTCCGACACCGGCGGCACGGTGACGCCCTTGAGATTGGCGTCCAGGTAGGCGGCGTTGGCCTGCCGCTTCGCCGTCCAGTCGGGGAGCTGGCCCAGCTGCACCCGGCCGATCGCGGCGGCGACGTCGGTGAGCCGCATGTTGGCGCCCACGATTTCGTTCTGGTAGCGCTGCTCCATGCCCTGGTTGCGCAGTAGGCGCATGGTCCGGGCCACCGTCGCGTCCCCGGTCGTGACCATGCCGCCCTCGAGCGAGTGCATGTTCTTGGTCGGGTAGAAGCTGAAGCAACCGGCCACGCCGAAGGCGCCGACCTTCGTGCCGTGCAGAGCGGCGGCGTGGGCCTGCGCGGCGTCCTCGACGATGGCCAGGCCGTGCCGCTCGGCGATGTCGGCGATCCGGTCCATGGCGGCCGGGTGCCCATACAGATGCACCGGCATGATCGCCACCGTGCGGGGCGTGATGGCCGCGGCCACGGCGTCCGGGTCCAGGCAGAACGAGCCCGGTTCGATGTCGGCGAAGACCGGGGTGGCGCCGACCAGCCGCACCGCGTTGGCGCTGGCGGCGAAGGAGAAGGACGGGACGATGATCTCGTCGCCGGGGCCGAAGCCGAGCGCCATCAGCGAGATGTGCAGGGCCGAGGTGCCCGAGTTCACCGCCACCGCGTGCTCGACGCCGACCAGTTCGGCGAATTCCCGCTCGAAGGCCGCCACCTCCGGGCCTTGGATCACCATGCCGCTGCGCAGCACCCGTACGGCTGCGTCGATCTCCGCTTCGCCGATGACCGGGCGTGCGGATGGAATCAGGTCCTGGGGCCCAGACATATGGGCGGTCCTCCTGTGTGAGCACGACGGGCGATGCCGTTCGACGGCTTCCGCGACGCCGAGAGGCGGTATGGGTGACACGGCCACGTGCCGGTGTCACTTTCGGTCGGCGGGCGAAGAGTACCTTATCGAGTTCCGGTGTCCGACCGGCCCGCGCACCGGTGCGGGCCAGGCCACTCCGTCGCTGTGCGCTAGCGGTCAGAAGCGCGGCATGCCGCCGAACTGGCGGTCGCCGGCGTCGCCGAGACCAGGCACGATGTACTTCTTGTCGTTCAGATTCTGGTCGATCGAGGCGGTGACCAGCCGCAGCGGCAGGCCGGACCCGGCCAGCCGGTCGATCCCCTCCGGAGCGGCCAGGACACAGCAGATCGTGACGTCGGTGCAGCCGCGGTCGACCAGCAGTTGGCAGCAATGGATCAGCGAGCCGCCGGTGGCCAGCATCGGGTCGAGCACCAGCACGGGCAGACCGCTGAGGTCACCGGGCAGCGATTCCATATAGGCCCGCGGCTCGAAGGTGTGCTCGTCCCGCGCCAGGCCGACGAAACCCATCGACGACTCGGGGAGCAGGGCCAGCGCCGCGTCGGCCATGCCCAGGCCGGCCCGCAGCACCGGCACGATCAGTGGCGGATTGGCCAGCCGGCTGCCCTCGGCGTCGGCCACCGGAGTGGTCACGCCGAACGTGGTCACCGCGAACGAGCGGGCCGCCTCGTACACCAGCATGGTGGTGAGCTCGTGCAGCGCGGCGCGGAAGGCGCCGCTCCCGGTCTCCGCGTCGCGCATCGCGGTCAGCCGGGTCCGGGCCAGTGGGTGATCAACGACCAGTACGTCCACGCGATCAACCTACCGAAACTTAATCAAGATCAACTGTCGGTGCCCCGCGTAGAATTCTTTTCATGACGGCAACGCTTCCGGATCTGCGGACCCTTCTCCACGGGCTGCCCGGCGTCGATCAAGTCGGCGTGGAGGCCCGCGCCGCCATGCTCGGCACCCGGTCGATCAAGACCACGTCCAAGGCGGCCGCGATCGACCTCGCCATCCGCATGGTCGACCTGACCACGCTGGAGGGCGCGGACACCCCCGGCAAGGTCCGCGCGCTGTCGGCCAAGGCGCTGCGCCCCGACCCGGCCGATCCGTCCTGTCCCGCGGTCGCGGCGGTCTGCGTCTACCCGTCGATGGTGCCGGTGGCGGCTCCGGTGCTGGCCGGGTCGGGTGTGCACCTGGCCAGTGTGGCCACCGCGTTCCCGTCCGGGCAGGCGCCGCTCGACGTGAAACTGGCCGACACCCGCGACGCGGTGGCGGCCGGCGCCGACGAGATCGACATGGTGATCAGCCGCGGTTCCTTCCTCGCGGGCGACTATCCCACGGTGTTCGACGAGATCGTCGCGGTCAAGGAGGCGGCCGGCCCGGCCCACCTCAAGGTGATCCTCGAGACGGGCGAGCTCGGGACGTACGACAACGTGCGCCGCGCGTCCTGGCTGGCCATGCTGGCCGGCGCGGACTTCATCAAGACCTCCACCGGGAAGGTGCCGGTCGCCGCCACCCTGCCGGTCACGCTCGTCATGCTGGAAGCGGTCCGCGACTTCCGGGAGCGGTACGGGCGACAGGTCGGGGTCAAGCCGGCCGGCGGCATCCGGACCACCAAGGACGCGATCAAATACCTGGTGCTCATCGCCGAGACGGCCGGCGACGACTGGCTCAGCCCGGACTGGTTCCGGTTCGGCGCGTCGTCGCTGCTCAACGACCTGCTCATGCAGCGCACCAAGCTGACCACCGGCCACTACGCCGGCCCCGACTACTTCACCTTGGACTGATCGGGATGTCGTTCCTGGATTACGCCCCGGCTCCCGAGTCCCGGTCGATCGTCGACATCGCCCCGTCGTACGGCCTCTTCATCGACGGCGAGTTCACCGAGGCCAAGGACGCCTTCAAGACGGTCAACCCGGCCACCGAGGAGGTGCTGGCGGAGATCGCCGCAGCCGCGCCCGAGGACGTCGATCGCGCCGTGGCCGCCGCCCGCCGGGCGTTCCGGCCCTGGTCGGAGCGGCCCGGGGCGGACCGGGCGAAATACCTGTTCCGGATCGCCCGGATCATCCAGGAGCGGTCGCGCGAGCTGGCCGTGCTGGAGTCGCTGGACAACGGCAAGCCCATCCGCGAGTCCCGCGACGTCGACCTGCCGCTGGTCGCCGCACACTTCTTCTACTACGCGGGCTGGGCCGACAAGCTGTCGTACGCCGGCTTCGGCCCCGGTCCCCGCCCGCTGGGTGTGGCCGCCCAGGTGATCCCGTGGAACTTCCCGCTGCTGATGCTGGCGTGGAAGATCGCGCCCGCGCTGGCCTGCGGCAACACCGTGGTCCTGAAGCCGGCCGAGACCACCCCGCTGTCGGCGCTGTTCTTCGCCGACGTCTGCCGGCAGGCCGACCTGCCACCGGGCGTGGTCAACATCGTCACCGGCGCCGGCGACACCGGCCGCCACCTGGTCGAGCACCCGGACGTGGACAAGGTCGCCTTCACCGGGTCGACCGAGGTCGGCCGGCAGATCGCCCGGTCGGTGGCCGGCACCCGCAAGCGGGTCACGCTCGAGCTCGGCGGGAAGGCGGCCAACATCGTCTTCGACGACGCGCCGATCGACCAGGCGGTCGAGGGCATCGTCAACGGCATCTTCTTCAACCAGGGTCACGTCTGCTGCGCCGGCTCCCGGCTGCTGGTCCAGGAGTCGGTGTACGACGTCGTGCTCGAGTCGCTGAAGCGGCGGATGGCGACCTTGCGGGTCGGCGATCCGCTGGACAAGAACACCGACGTCGGGGCGATCAACTCGGCCGCGCAGCTTCGGCGGATCCGCGAGTTGTCCGAGGTCGGCGCGGCCGAGGGGGCCGAGCGCTGGTCGCCGCCGTGCGAGCTGCCCGAGCACGGGTTCTGGTTCGCGCCCACCATCTTCACCGGGGTCACCCAGGCGCACCGGATCGCCCGCGAGGAGATCTTCGGGCCGGTGCTGTCCGTACTCACCTTCCGGACGCCGGCCGAGGCCGTCGAGAAGGCCAACAACACGCCGTACGGCCTGTCGGCGGGCATCTGGTCGGAGAAGGGCTCGCGGATCCTGGCCGTGGCCGACCAGCTCCGGGCCGGCGTGGTCTGGGCCAACACGTTCAACAAGTTCGACCCCACGTCGCCGTTCGGTGGGTACCAGGAGTCCGGTTACGGCCGCGAGGGCGGCCGCCACGGTCTGGAGGCGTACCTTGCCTGAGTCCTCTGCTGGTCCCGCACGGTTGCGCGTGCGCAAGACCTACAAGCTGTACGTCGGCGGGGCCTTCCCGCGCAGCGAGTCAGGACGGACGTATCTGGTGGACGGCGACAACGTGGCGCTGGCTTCCCGCAAGGACGTACGGGACGCGGTCGGCGCGGCCCGCCGGGCCCAGCCCAAGTGGGCCGGGGCCACCGCCTACAACCGCGGCCAGGTGCTGTACCGGGTGGCCGAGATGCTCGAGGCGCGCCGGACCGAGTTCACCGCGCTGGGCCTGACCGAGGCCGAGGTGGACGCGGCGATCGACCGCTGGGTCTGGTACGCGGGCTGGTCCGACAAGATCGCCCAGGTGCAGGGCGCGGCGAACCCGGTCGCCGGGCCGTATTTCAACCTGTCCGCCCCGGAACCGACCGGTGTGGTCGGCGTGGTCGCCCCGGACTCGTTCCTCGGCTTGGTCAGCGTGATCGCCCCGGCCGTGGTGAGCGGCAACACGGTGGTCGTGCTCGCGGTCAACCCGCAGGCGGCGGTCACCCTGGCCGAGGTGCTGGCCACGTCGGACCTACCCGGCGGAGTGGTCAACATCCTCACCGGCCGTCCGGCCGAGACCGCCCCCTGGCTGGCCTCCCACGACGACGTCAACGCCATCGACCTGACCGGGGTGACCGACGCCGCACTGGCGGCCGATCTGGAACGGGCTGCGGCCGGCAACCTCAAGCGGGTGCTCCGGCCTGGGGCGGAGGCGGTCGACTGGGCCGCCGATCCGGGTCTGCACCCGATGACGGCACTGCTCGAGACCAAGACCGTCTGGCACCCGAAGGGGTTCTGACGCCCGGAACGGGTGGGGGTCAGTAGCGACCCAGGTACGGCTACTACTCTGTGCGCAGAGTCACCCGTCTCGCTTTCTTATCCGGAGGTCATCGTGGCCACCCAGTCGTCTTCGTCGTCCGACGCGTCCGAAGCGTCCGTTTCCGTGGACAAGTCGGGCCTGTCGGGGCGCGAGCTGTGGGAGGACGTGCGCATCCAGCCGGTGGAGATCGCGCTACCGGGTGGGGTCGGGCTGACACTCCGGGCGTACCGGCTGTCCTCGGAACTGACGCCGACCGAGACGGAAGCCGAGGAGGACGACGTCTTCGACGCCCGGGCGCGTGCCCGGGCGGCCGAGTCGGAGGACGACGAAGAGGTCATCGTCGACGAGGAGTTCGCGGCCCTGATCGCCGAGGACGACTCGGCGCCCCCGGCGGCGGCCGCGGAAGAACCCGACGAGGCCGACTTCGCCGAAGCGGACGAAGCGGACGAGACCGAAGCCGTCGAGGAGGTACCCGCCTTCCTCAGCCACCGGGGCAAGCTGATCACGTTCAAGAGCGCCGAGTCGCTGGTCTCGTTCATACGTTCGGGTGCTCCGCACGACCTCGCACAACTCGACTCCTGGGCGACGGTGGCCGAGCGGGTACAGTCGTCGGACATCGACCCGCTGCCGGAGGACCGGTACGAGCTGGACCTCGTGGTGGAGAACCTGCGCGGCGGGCATGACACGTGGGACCTGCCACTCCTCATCGCCGCTGGTGAGGTGGCCCGGGACCTGGGATTCGCACTCCGGCTGAAGCCGGTGATCCTGGCCCTGTCACCCGGATCGCCGCTGGATGATCTGGACGAGGCCCTGCGGACCGCCGAGAGCGGCGGTATGGGCGGTTTCTTCGGTCGCCGCCGGCTCCGTAAAATCGGGGCACAACAGGCAAGTCTGGGTTGGCGCTCGATTATCGGCAAGATCTCTGCCGCTGTGGACTGGCGCGACTGACCCCTGACCAGGGACCATCAGTCCTTGGCACAGACAGTATGCCTCTGGGGAGGAGGACGACGCCGTGGCGCTCGTGCGCGTGTACTGCGGACTCGCGTCGGCGGATGAGGTGGTGCGGACGGCTTCGGCCGCGTCGCACCTGACGGTCGCCGTGGTGGATGACGCCGGCCGGCTCCTCGGGGTTCACCGGATCGGCGACGACCCGGCCGGGTACGCCCAGCTGGGGTCGCTGCTGGTCGAGCGGACCGCCGGATTCGCCGAGGCCGCGGTCGCCGCCGACAGTGACGACCACCTGGTCACGTCGCTGCTCATCGCCGCCGGGCGTCCCCTGGTGGTGGCCGACGACGATGCCGCCGACGACTTCGCCGAGCGCTTCGCCGACGACGACTCCCCCGACGAGATGCAGGCGCCCCAGGCCGCCCGCCGGGCCGTGGGCCTGGCCCGGGCGATGCAGGCCGGCGCGATCGCTCCGGTCAACGTGCCGCCCCCGCGCGACCTGACCAGCTACAAGCCGGTCCTCGCGGCGCACGTGGCGATGCTGAACGGCCGGTTCGCGGCTGCGGTGGCGCTGCGTGAAGTGCTGCGTGAGCTCTACCCGGCGGCGTTGCGGGCGTACTCCGATCCGGCCCATCCGCTGGCGCTGGCCGTGCTGGACGCGCTGCCCGAGCCCGGTCGTCTGACTTCCCGCGGGGCCGACCCGCAGCGGATCGCCGAGGACGTGGCGGCCGAGCTGACCCGGGCCGGCGTCGGCACCGAGGACCAGGTGGCCGGAGCGGTGACCGCACTGACCGTGGCGATCAGCGAGTCGCCCCGGCGCGGCGGTGTCAACAAGTCGCTGTCACCGGCCGCGGCCGACACCGTACGGCACGCCATCGGCGCCGTCCGGTCCTGTGACCTCGCCTGCGAGGCGCTGGTCAGCACGCTCGCCGCCCGGGTCACGGCCCCGGCCGGGAGCACCTCGGGTCGTCGTACGGCCGGGTCCCGCCGGGCGCCCGAGCCGGTCGCCGACATGCAGCCGGTCGCACGGCCGGCGGACGCCCCCATCCGCCTGGGCCGGCGTGGCCGCCCCGAGCCGGCCGCCGGCAACGCGCCGGTGACGCCACACCCGCTGACCTCGCCGCCCGTCGCACCCGAGCCGATCATGCCGCCGCCGCTGGCCCCGCGCCCGGTGACGCCGATCGCCCCGGCCGCCGCGTACGGTTCGCCGGCCCCATACGGCTCGCCGGCCGCGCCGGCCTCGGAATTCCGGTCGCCGGCCGCGCCGGTTTCCGGATTCCGCTCGCCGGCCGCACCGCCTTCCGGGTTCGGATCACCCGGTGGTCCGTTCGGGTCACCGGGCAACCGGCCCATCTCGGTGCCGCCGCCTCCGCCGGGGATGACGCCGATCGTTCCGGGGGCGCGGCCGCCGATTCGCCCTTCGGCCACGCCCGCGGCGTCCGGTCCGTCGTCTGGCGGCCCATTGCCCCCGACGTCCGCATCCCAGCGCTCGGCACCGCCGTCCCGGCCGTCGGCACCGCCGCCGTCCCGGCCTTCGACGCCGCCGTCCCGGCGTTCGGCACCGTCCTCGCTGCCACCGGCCGCCCAGTTGCCTCCCGCACCGATGCCGGCCGCCCAGTTGCCGGCCGCTGCTCAGTTCCCGGCCGCCGCCCAGTTGCCGGCCGCACCGATGCCGGCCGGTTCCATGCCGCCGGCGGACACCGGCCAGCCGTTCCGGCCGACGCTGACCAACGCGGCGATCAACAACGCCCGGGCGGAGCGCCAGCGCACCGTGATCCCACCCCGGCCGAACACCCGCAACGGCGTCCCGTCGGCTCCGCCGGCGAACGGCGCCACCGATTACTCCCTGCCGATGCCGGCGCCCCGCCCGTCGTCCGCGCCGCCGGTGATGGGCGAGCCTGGCACGCGGGCGAACTGGCCGCTGCTCAACGGTGAGGACGCCACCACGACGCCGGCCCGCGTCCCGCCGCCGGACGGCCGGGTCCGGCCGCCGTGGCAGGACATGCCGGCCGAACCGCCGGCGTTGCGCCTGGTCGAGAGCGGGCTGGACACGGTCGCCGCGGACATCACCGCGATCACCGAGCCGCCGCCCTTGCGCCTGGTCGACCACTCGCCGAACGGTCGCAACGGCCGATCACCGCGGCGTTCCGTGCTGACCGCGCTGGAACGCAGCACGCAGCCGCCGGTGCCTGCCGAGGGCGACGGCGACCTGCTGATCTTCGCCGCGGCCCGGTCCGCCTGGTTCACCGGCACCACCGACGAACCGGCCGCGCTGGACTGGACCAACCCGAACGACACCGGGTGGCGCGCGGCGGAGAAGGCCGCGACTCCGTCGTTCGTCGCGGAGACGTCGGCCGGGCTGCCGAAGCGGGTGCCGCAGGCGAACCTGGTGCCGGGCTCGCCGCTGCGTGACGAGCGGCCGCTGCGTATCGTCCGCGACGCCGCCAGCATCGCCGCGCACACCACCGGCTACTTCCGCGGCTGGCGGCGCGGCCAGGAGATCGGTGGCTACGCCATCGGCGGCCGTCCGGGTCGCGAGTCGGCCGGCGGCTGGGACTTCAGCCGCGAGGGCGGCCAGGGCGACCAATACGGCAACGGTTCGAACTACCCCAACAACTGAGATCCGAGGCCCTCATCGGCGGACGCGGCTCCGTGATCCCGGTCGGTACGCGAGCACCGGGACGTTCTGATGCTCGTCGCGATTGGGCCGCCCGGAAAATAGTCCCGCTCGCGGGCGGGACAAGAGCATGAGTGGCGGCGTATAACGAGCGGATGCGCAGTGACGATCTGGCCCGATTCCTGAGCGAGATCGCGGAGGCGGAAACGTCCATCGACGACGACGGCGTGGTGGTCGCCCGCATCGCCGCGATCGGGGACGCGGTCCGGCTCGATCCGGCGACGGTGCTGAACGCGTACGAGATCGTCGTGCCCAGTGGCGCCCCGGGGATCGAGTTCGGGATCCGGCGCGGCCGGGAGGAACTGCCGCTCATCGTCACCGCCGACGACGTGGTGTTCATGCCCGCGGACGCCGCCGACATGATCGAGCCGGGCATGGCGCTGCGGGTGCCCGCCGGACCGGACCTGGTCGCCTATTCCGAGATGCGCCGCGACCTGCGAGCGCTCGGGCGCGTCGTCGACCGCGAGGGCGGCGGACTCGACGTGGACACACTGGCCGCGACCGTCCTCATGCACCGCTGCTTCCTGTCCGGGGCGATGCACATCGGCCTCTGGCCGGTCCGCGTGGCCGCCTGGTGGCAGTACGCCTGGGCCACCTGCGGGGACCGGCTGCCGCTTCCGCCGTTCCGCCCCGACAAGCAGTGGGACGAACTCATGGCCGGTGTCGCCGCCGCCCGCCGCGCCACCGCCGCCCAGCCCCGGACGCAGCCGGCCTCCGACATCCGCACCTAGGAGCCGGACGCACGCTTCGCCCAGACCATACCCACACCGTCGGAATGGCCCGCTAAGGGACGCAGACCGCGGCGCCGGGCAGCCCGCGGGGGCACAGTTCGCACCACCACGCCGCCCGCGCCCGCCCCTCGTGCACGGCCGAGCGGATCAGCGAGTCCTCGCCGGCCAGCAGCCCGGCGTCCCGGGCGAACACCCGCGCGATCCAGTGGTCGTGCCCCGGCGGCCACCCGCGCAACCTCAGCTGGACCGCGGTGACCTCGTCGAACCACCAGCGGTCGGCCGGTCCGGTCGCTTCCGGCACGGGCGGCGGGAGTAGTTCGTCCCGTACCATCGGCGGCGTCCCAGGTGCGGTGAAGCACTCGTACGCCCGGTGCGGCCACCGCCGGACCGCGGCCAGCATCGCGTGCTTCTCCAGCCGCTGATCCACCGACCGGTCGATGATCCGCCGTGGCCACGCGCCCGGCCCCATCGCCGTCCGGCCGTCCGCCAGCACGTCGACGCCGCAGGTCCAGTCGCCGTCGAGGATGCCGGCGAAGGCCAGCCCGTACCGGGTGGGGTAACCGGTGACGTCACCGTCGAGCCCGTACTCCATCGCGCTGCTGACGATCAGCGGGTAACCCAGACCGCCGTACCGGGCCTCGAACGTCTGCATCGCCGTGACAAGCTCGGGCGGCGGCGGGCAGCGGCGCTCGTCCAGAAGCAGGACCGCCGCCGACATGATGGCGGCGGCGGTCATCGCGGGCACACGGTCGGCCCGCCCCGCCAGGAACGCCCGCAGCCGGGGCGACGCGGCGGGATCATCCCCGACGAACCCGACGAACAGCGTCAGGCCGGGGCGACGGCGCGCGAGCGGCGCATGGTGAGCACGTACTCGACGAGCGAGATCAGCACGTTCTTGGTCGACTCCCGGTTGCGGGCGTCGCAGCTGACCACCGGCACGTCCTGGCCGATCGCGAGCGCGTCGCGGACGTCCTGGGCGTTGTGGTACTGCATGCCGTCGAAGCAGTTGATGGCCACCAGGTAGGGCAGCCGCCGGTGCTCGAAGAAGTCGATGGCGGCGAAGCAATCGGCCAGCCGGCGCGTGTCCACCATGACCACCGCACCGATCGCGCCGCGGACGAGTTCATCCCACATGAACCAGAACCGGGTCTGACCCGGCGTACCGAAGAGGTACAGGATCAGGTCCCGGTCGATGCTGATGCGGCCGAAGTCCATCGCCACGGTGGTCGTCGTCTTGCCCGGCACCTGCCGGTTGTCGTCGACGCCGACGCCCGCGGAGGTCATGATGGCCTCCGTGGTCAGCGGGGTGATCTCGGAGACGGACCCCACCAGCGTCGTCTTGCCGACGCCGAATCCCCCGGCGATGACAATCTTCGCCGAGGTAACGCGTCCGCCCGTCGGGCGACGCGACATGTCAGAGCCTGCGAAGTCCACTCAGCACCCTCTCCAGCAGTTCCGTACCCACCGCATCGGTCTCGTCCTCCAGCGACGTCGGCTCGTACACCGCGACCAGGCCGTCCGTGGCCATATCGGCGACGATCACCCGAGCCACGCCAAGCGGCAGTTGCATGCGTGCGGCGATCTCGGCCAGCGACTGAACCCGGCCGCCGTCACACATCGCCGTAATGTACTGATGTTCGCTACCTTGACCCTGCCCGACCCGGGAGCTGTTCACCGAACGGCCCCGGACGGTGGTTTCGACGAGCGCTTCCAGCGCTATCTCAAGTTTCGGCCGGGTCCGGCCCCGGGTCACGGCGTACGGTCTGACCAGAGCGCCGGTCGGCTCGTCGCGTTCAGGCATCTACACCGTTCACCCCATCCCTCTGATCGGTCCCGAAGAATCTTCTCTTTTTCCAGTACGTCCGACAATCGCCGATAGGTGCGGCTCTTCGCCCGATCAGCCGAGGACGCCGGCCGCGGAGCGCGGTGCCGGTGTCAGCGCCTCACCCACCCGGTCGACCAGCAGCGCCATCTCGTAGCCCACCTGCCCGACGTCACAGCTGCGCGCGGCGAGCACGGCGAACGACGAGCCGTCGGAGATCGACATCAGGAACAGGAACCCGTTGTCCATCTCCACCACGGTCTGCAGCACCGCGCCCCCCTCGAAGCAGCGGGCCGCTCCTTGGGTGAGGCTGACCAGGCCGGATGCGATCGCGGCGAGCTGGTCCGCCCGGTCCCGCGGAAGGTCCCGCGAGGCCGCCAGGAGCAGTCCGTCGGCAGATACCGCAATCGCGTGTGCGACCCCCGGAACCCGGTCGGCGAAGTTGGCCAGCAGCCAACCTAGATCCTGCGTAGACGTCATGCCTCATGCTCCTTGCCAGTCTGGGAAGACTGCTGCCCGCCCGGATTGTCATCCGGGTTGGTCGATTGGCGACCTCGCTGCACCCCGCGGTGGTACGCGGACAGAAGTCCGCGGACCGCCTCGGGAGTACGGCGCTGAGTGGAGTTGGCGCCCCGGTCGACGCCACCGGGAACAAGCTGGGCCATCGGCGTGCGCTTGGGCAACCCGGCCGTGGTGGTGGTGTCGATCGGGAGTTCGGAGGCCGCCCGGGCCGCTTGCCAGCCCTCGTCAGCGGCGGTTTGCCAGGGGTTGCCCGTTCCGTTGCCGTTGCTCACCGCAGCACCGACGCTGGCCGTGTCACGTTCACGGGTCTCGGCACCGTCCAGGGAATCCGACGAGAGAAACTCGGGGGAGCTGGCCTGTTGCGGCACCGACGAGCGCGCCGGCTCGCCGGTGGAGAACCGCTGCGTGGTCACCGGATCGTCGTCCACCGTCGGCGCTGCCGCGGCCGGGGCCGGGGCGGGCTTGGCCGTGGTGAACCAGGCCGACTCGAGCTCCCGGAAGATCGGCAACTCCATCGTCTCGTCGACGTAGCGGCCGTCGTTGTCTCGTTGACGGGCCGCAGCCTGCGCCGCCGCGATCTGCGCGGCGGCGGTGGCCTGCGCTTCGGCGGCCTGCGCGGCGGCGACCTCGTGGGCCGCCGCGGCGGCGGCAGCGGCGCGCTCCGCCTCCGACCGCGGTTCCGGAGGGGACGACGGCGCCGCCGACGGCCGGGCCACCTGGGGGTACCCGCCGGTCGACGATCCGTTGCCGTCGCGTTCCGGCCGGAAGCGGGGAATCTCGGCGGTCATGTCGAGGGCGGCGGCCAGGCTCTCCGGCACGCTGGGCGTACCGGTGTCCCGCTCCGAGACCGGTGGCCAGGCCGGCGGGGGCGGGGGGCTGACCGGAACCGGGGACACCGGCGCCGATGAGACAGGCCCGGACGAGGGCATCGGAGGGGCGGAGACCGGCGGCACCGGCGGTGCGGACACCGGCGGCACGAAGGAGCCTCGTCCCTGGTTCTCCGGGTTGCTGGGCAGCTGCCGGGGGATCGACGGGCCGAAGCCGTTCTCCCCTTGCCCGTCCGGGCGGTAGCCGTCGCCGTTGCGGCGCGGCAGGTCGCGCTCGTCGTACAAGTCCTGCGGGTCGTCAGGGATCGGCGGGATGACCTCGTTGCTACGCGGGCCGTGGAAGCCGTTCGGACCCATGCCGTTGGCGCCGCCGTGGGGCCCGCCACCGTTCGCGCCGCCACCGTTCGCGCCGGCATCGTTGGCGAAGCCATCGTTGGCGAAGCCGCCGTTGGCGAAGCCGCCGTTGGCGAAGCCGCCGTTGGTGAAGCCGCCGTCGGTGAAGCCGCCGTTGGCGCCGGCGCCCGTGCTCCCCGCGCCGGTCAGGTCGGACCAGGCCGGGACCGTACGCCCGGAGCCCGAGTTCGTCCCCAGCATGCCCCCGGTCGGCATCGGCGGGTTCGGGTCGAACGGCCGGCCGGTCGGGTACCCGCTGCCGCGTCCGCTTTCCAGAGCCAGCGGCTCGGCGAACGACGGCCGGGCTGCCATCTGGGGCGCGTGCGGACCGTTGGCGGCGGGCTGGCTCGGCGGCATCCGACCGGCCGTGGCCGGAGCGACCAGGACGGCCGCCGGCAGGCCGACGTCGGCGACCGTGCCCCGCTCGCGGTCGGCCGGCCGGAGCTCGACCTTGACCCCGTGCCGGTTGGCCAGCCGGGCGACCACGACCAGGCCCATCATCCGGGACACGGCCACGTCCACCATCGGCGGATTGGAGAGCCGCTCGTTGAGGTCGCGCAGTTGCTCGCGGCTGATGCCGATGCCGCGGTCCTCGACCGAGAGCAGCGCGCCGTCGCCGAGACGGCGAGCCTCGACCAGCACGGTCGAGTTCGGCGGGGAGAACGCGGTGGCGTTGTCGAACAGCTCGGCGACCAGGTGGACCATGTCGTTGACCGCGTGCGCGGACACCTCGATGTCCCGGTCGATCATGCCGAACTCGATGCGGGTGTAGTGCTCGACCTCGGACTGGGCGGCCCGCAGCACGTCGATCAGGGCCGCCGGCTCGCGCTGCACGCGGGTCGAGTCGGCGCCAGCCAGAACCAGCAGGTTCTCGTCGTTACGGCGCATCCGGGTGGCCAGGTGGTCGAGCTGGAAGAGCTCGGCCAGACGGTCCGGGTCCTCCTCGCCGCGTTCCAGCCGGTCCAGGTGACCGATCAGGCGGTCGACCAGGATCTGCGAACGGCGGGCGAGGTTGACGAACATGGTGGCGACCGAGGACCGCAGGGCGGCCTGCTCGGCGGCGGTCCGGACGGCTTCCAGGTGGACGGCGTTGAACGCCTCGGTCACCTGGCCGAACTCGTCCCGGCTGCGGACCGGCAGCGGCTCGGCGACCTGATCGGCCACCTGAGCCGGGGTGAGCGAGCCGTGCAGCGACGGATCTCGGAGCCGGTTGACCGCGTTCGGCAGCCCGAACTGGGCCACGGCGAGCGCACCCTGCCGCAGTTCGCGCAGCGAACGGGCCATCGACCGGGCGACGAGCCAGGCGAACAGGATGGCCAGCAGAAGCATCGCCAGCAGCACGCTGGTCTCGATGAAGACCCGGCGGTTGGTGTCGTCGCGCAGGCCGGTCGCCTCATGCACGATGTTCGCATCGAAGTCGTTCTCGACCTGCCGGAACAGCGCGTCGTAGCCGACCATCGCCGTCTCCCACGAGTCGTGGGTGAACGGGATGTTGGTGACGTTCGCGCCCTCGAGACTGAGCAGCGGTTCGGTGTAGTTGGTCGCGGCCCGCTTCTTGTCACCCGCGACCGTGCGGCTGAACTGCTGCTGCTCGACGTCGGTCGCGACGCCCGCGAAGTTCGACGTGGAGATGTCGAACCCGGTGTCGGTGAGCAGGAACTTACGGCGCAGCGACGCGTTCAGTGCGTGTTGGGCGACGATCTCGTGGCCGACGTCGCGCTGCTCGGAGATGTACTCCTTGGCCCGGGCCACGGCGGCGGCCGCACGCATGTGGTCGCTGAGCGTGGTGTCGGAAGCCAGCTGGGCGCTGTCGTCGCGGACGCTGAGCAGGTCCGCGATGACGTCGTTGTAGTACTTCTCGATGTCGTCGACGGTGTGAGAGGAGGTGTTCGCGTTGGCGGCCACGGTACGGGTGGCCGGCATGTCCTGGAGGTTGCGGTCCAGGCGGGAGAGAAGCAGGTCCACCTTGTCCGGCACGCCGTCCAGAGCGGCGCGCTGCTGCGCGTACGGCAGCTTGGCCGCGTCCACTTTGGCCCACTGGGCGCGGTAGGTGGCCTTGGCCTGGGCGTTGGCGGCGGAGTTCGGCGGCGTGGTCGCGATGATCACGCCGTACGCCCGCTCGTTCTGCAGTTGCTCGACCAGACCACCGGAGGCCTGGGAGAGGACGGACAGCGTCCGGGCCCGGTCGGCGTTGCTGGCCTGCCGGATGTGGTCGACCAGGCCGAGCGTGCCGACCAGGATCGTGGCGAGCGTCGGCACCAGCATGATCAGGCCGAGTTTCGACCAGATCGGCAGATCTCGGAGACGGCCGGCGGGCCGACGGAGACGCGACATGACCGCGTTCGTCGTCCTGGGGCGCTTGCTCACGTCACCGTCCTCCTGTTTCGGTTCCGGCCGACCTTTCGACCGGGCACCGCACAACGGCCGACTCACCGGCCGGACCCCCGAGATTCCATCACGACGAGTGTCAAAGAGAAAGAGCAGCCCGACACGGACCGATTGTGTGACGCGATGTTGCTCCGGCGCAGTTGGTCACCACTCGTTCATCATCACTGTTCGTATATCGACACATCTCTAGGTGTCACCTGAGGCGGGTGTCGGGGTTGGGGGGACACCTCGTACAGCCGAGTCCGATCACGCCGAATCACGGCAGGACAGACCATTGCGCGCACATCGGCCAACAGCAAGGCAAGATGCCGGATTGTGCACTTCTTGTAGACAACAAATGAACCGAACGGACGATCCCTCCGACCGACTCGGTCGTTTCGCCCGGCGCTAGTACGTCCCTATACGGAGATATCCGAAATAGGGGAATTAGGCAAGCAGCTTGGCGTACGCCGGCTTGATCGTCTCGTTGATGATCGTCAGCCGCTCGTCGAACGGGATGAAGGACGATTTCATGGCGTTGATCGTCAGCCACTGCAGCTCGCTCCACCCCCAGCCGAACGCCTCGGCCAGCAGGGCCATCTCGCGGGACATCGAGGTGCCGCTCATCAACCGGTTGTCGGTGTTCACCGTCACCCGGAAGCGCAGCTGCGCCAGCAGGCCGATCGGGTGGTCGGCGATCGACTGCGCGGCGCCGGTCTGCACGTTGGACGACGGGCACAGCTCCAGCGGGATCCGCTTGTCCCGGACGTACGACGACAGCCGCCCGAGCCGTCCGCCGGTGATGTCGTCCACGATCCGTACGCCGTGCCCCAGCCGGTCCGCCCCGCACCACTGCAACGCCTGCCAGATGGACGGCAGCCCGAACGCCTCGCCGGCGTGGATGGTGAAGTGGAAGTTCTCCCGCTGCAGGTACTCGAACGCGTCCAGGTGCCGGGTGGGCGGGAACCCGGCCTCGGCCCCGGCGATGTCGAACCCGACCACCCCGTCGTCCCGGTGCCGGACGGCCAGCTCGGCGATCTCCTGCGACCGGGCCGCGTGCCGCATCGCGGTCAGCAGCTCGCCGATCACGATCGGCCGGCCCAGCGCCGCCGCCTCGGCCCGGCCGGCGGAGAACCCCGCGTGCACCGCCTCGACCACCTGATCCAGCGTCAGCCCGGCGTCCAGGTGCTGTTCCGGCGCGTACCGGATCTCGGCGTAGACCACGCCGTCGGCGGACAGGTCGAGCGCGCACTCGCGGGCCACCCGGAACAGGCTCGCCTCGGTCTGCATGACGGCCACCGTGTGCGCGAACGTCTCCAGGTACCGCTCCAGCGAGCCGGAGTCGGCGGCGCGGACGAACCAGGCGCCCAGGGCGTCCGGGTCGCTCTCCGGCAGCGGGTGACCGATCTGGTCGGCCAGCTCGACGATGGTCGCCGGGCGCAGGCCGCCGTCCAGGTGGTCGTGCAGCAGCGCTTTCGGGGCCTTGACGATGTCGGCGTGGGAGATGGCAGCCATGGCAAGACATTAGGCCACGTAACCTCAGGCCGACATGAACGACGCCGTGCTGCCGTACCTCCGTTGCCCGAACTGTTCGTCACCGGTGTCCGCCGCCGGCCCGCGCGTGGTGACGTGCGCCCGCGGGCACCGGTTCGACGTGGCCCGGCAGGGTTACCTGACGCTGACCGCCGGACGCGCGCCACACAGCGGGGACAGCGCCGCGATGGTCGCCGACCGGGAGGCGTTCCTGACCGCGGGCCACTACGGTTTCGTGGCCGATGCGCTCGCCGCGGCGGTTCCGGACACCCCGGGGCTCGTCCTGGACGCGGGCACGGGCACCGGGTACTACCTGGCGCGGGTGCTGACCGACCGGCCGTACGCCGTGGGCCTGGGCCTGGACGTGAGCAAGCCCGCGCTGCGCCGCGCGGCCCGCGCCCACCCCCGGGCCGCCGCCGTGCTGGCCGACCTCTGGCGGAGGCTCCCGGTGGCGGACGGGTCGGCGGCGGTGATCCTCAACGTGTTCGCGCCGCGCAACGGCGCCGAGTTCCACCGGGTGCTCACCGACGACGGGGTGCTGGTGGTGGTCACCCCGGCGGCGGACCATCTGGCCGAGCTGATCGACGCGTACGGGCTGCTCCGCGTCGACCCGGACAAGGCCGACCGCGTCCGCAACCGCTTGGGTGACCGATTTGTCCACGAGCGAACGATCACCGTACGGCGGACGCTCGCGCTCACCGACGCGGAGGTGGCGACGCTGATCGGCATGACGCCGAGCGCCCGGCACGGATCGTCGCCCGAGCTGTCCGGTGGCCACGTCACCGCGGCCGTCGACATCACGACCTGGCGGCCGACCTGAACCGGCCTCAGACGGAGAGGTCCACTTCCTCCCAGTCGGGCGGCGCGTCGTGGTACGGCCCGACGAAGACGACCGCCCATTCCAGTGCCCAGCGCCGCTGCCCGATCGCGTTGCCGCCGATCTCCCCCGGCAGCCGCATCCCCTTGCGTTCCGCCTCCTGGAACGCCCAGTCCAGGCAGTAGTGCAGGTCGAGCAGCACCGCCGCCTCGACCGGGTCCCGCGGCGCCACCAGCGACCGCCCCCGCCACTCGCTGAAGGTCTCACCGGCCGGCAGATCGGGCAGTTGCCGCAGCATCCGGCCGTCCGGCGGCGCCGTCGGGTCCAGGTGGCGACTGAGCCCGAGCAACCAGGCCAGGGCGAAGACGGCGTCGTGGTGCAGCACGAACGAGCGATGATCACCGCGCGCGCCCATCACGAACTGCCACTCCGGCGGCGTCACCAGGTCGACCAGATGCGACCCCAGCAGCCACCCCATGGCCAGCTCGGTCGGCATCCCGAAGCACCGGGCCACGACCACGTGCAGCACCGCCGCGCGCGCCTCGATGTCCAGCGTCTCGCGCAGCTCCACGCCGTCGCCGGGCTCCCACACCAACGGGAACTCCGGCGGCGGCAAGGGCAGGCCGAGCCGCTCGAGCTCGTCCAGGCTCGCCTCGCGCACCGCGCGAGGGTCAGGCGCCGCCTTGGTCATGGCCGTTCACGCTATGCGGTCGAGAATCAGCGGAACAGGGTTTGGCGCGGACTCGGTGATCATGACCGCGGCCTGCGCTTCGGCTCGGGCGACGTCCAGCCGGCCTCCGTCGTCGGTACGCAGTTCCAGCAGCGGGTCCCCGGCGGCCACCCGGTCCCCCGGCCGTACGCGCAGCACCACCCCGGCGCCGAAGCTCACCGGGTCCTCCTTCCGGGCCCGGCCGGCGCCCAGCCGCCAGGCCGCGATGCCGATGCCGTACGCGTCCACCGACCCGACCACGCCCGCCCTTTCCGCCCGTACGGTCTCGGTCTCCCGTGCCGTCGGCAGCGCCCCGGAAGGGTCGCCGCCCTGGGCCCGGATCATCGCGCGCCACGTGTCCATGGCCGCGCCCGACTCCAGTGCCTTGGCCGGGTCGGCGTCGGGCAGGCCGGCCGCGGCCAGCATCTCCCGGGCCAGCGCCAGGGTCAGCTCGACCACGTCGGGCGGCCCTCCGCCGGCCAGCACCTCGACCGCCTCGGCCACCTCGATCGCATTGCCCACGGTCCGGCCCAGCGGCGTCGACATGTCGGTGAGCAGCGCGATCGTCCGCACCCCGTGGGCGCCGCCGAGCCCGACCATGGTCCGGGCGAGTTCGCGGGCGCGGTCCAGATCCTTCATGAACGCGCCCGAGCCGACCTTCACGTCGAGCACCAGCGAGCCGGTTCCCTCGGCGATCTTCTTGCTCATGATCGAACTGGCGATCAGCGGGATGGCCTCGACCGTGCCGGTGACGTCGCGCAGCGCGTACAGCTTGCGGTCGGCCGGGGCCAGGCCTTCGCCGGCGGCGCAGATGACCGCGCCGACGTCCTGCAGCTGGGCGACGAACTGGTCGTTGCTCAGCGTGGCCCGCCAGCCCGGGATCGACTCGAGCTTGTCCAGGGTGCCGCCGGTGTGCCCGAGGCCGCGGCCGGACAGCTGGGGCACGGCCGCGCCGCAGGCCGCCACCAGCGGGGTGAGCGCCAGCGTGATCTTGTCGCCGACCCCGCCGGTGGAGTGCTTGTCGGTGGTCGGCCGGGCCACCGCGGACAGGTCCAGCCGCTCCCCGCTGGCGATCATGGCAGCGGTCCAGCGGGCGATCTCGGCCGGCGTCATGCCGTTCAGCAGGATCGCCATGGCCAGCGCGGACATCTGCTCGTCGGCCACCGCACCCCGGGTGTACGCGTCGAGCATCCAGTCGATCTGGGCGTCGGAGAGCACGTGCCCGTCCCGTTTGGCGATGATCACGTCCACCGCCGCGAACGGCTCCGTCACAGCGTCACCTCTCGCCTGCGGGGCCGTCGGCCACTGCGGCCTGAGTGCCGCTCGGTGCGGTCGGTCACGACGCATCCTCCTCGTCCCAGCGCACGCCGATGCCCTCCGGCGGGTCGCCCTCACCGGCCCAGGACAAGCCGCCCCCGGCGTCCACGACCACGACCCGGGGCGTACGGACGGCCGCCCAGACGACCGCAGCCGCCGCGGTCGGGAAGATCGGCCCCTCCTCCAGCACGCCCTTCTCCGCGTCGGCGGCGTCCGAGCTGCCCGCCGACCGTTCCCAGTACGCCGTCCACACCTGCTCGCCGCCGGCCAGGTCCGGGTGCACGAACACGGTGCCCCGGCCGCGCCACTTGGCCAGCGCCGGCGGGACCTCGGGCACCCCCGCCGGGCCGTTCACCTTGTCCAGGTCGTCCGGGCCGAACGCGCGGGGCAGCAGTTCGTCCATCCGCAACGGGCGGGGCAGCGCCTCGACCAGGCAGTCGGCGCCGCCGTGCTCGTACAGCAACTGGCGGCAACGGCCGCACGGCATCAACGGGTTGCCGGTGGCGTCGACGCAGGAGACGGCGACCAGCCGCCCACCGCCGGTGGCGGCGAGCGACGAGACCAGGCCGCACTCGGCGCACAGGCCAACGCCGTACGACGCGTTCTCCACGTTGCAGCCGACCACCACCCGGCCGTCGTCGACGAGCCCGGCCACGCCGACCGGAAAGTCCGAGTACGGCGCGTACGCGTGCCGCATCGCCTCGATGGCCGCGGTCCGCAGCCCCTGCCAGTCGATCTCCATACCGTGGATTCTGCCCTGCCGGGTCAGCTCTTGACGTACGGCAGGCCATCTGCGGCCGGCGCACGCACCCGCCCGACCAGCCCGGCCACCGCGACGATGGTGGCCAGGTAGGGCAGCATGTTGAGGAACTGGCTGGGCACCGGGCTGCCGATCGCGCTGAGGTACGTGGCCAGTTTCTGCGCGAACCCGAAGAACAGCGCCGCCCCGAGGGCCCCGAACGGCGTCCACCGCCCGAAGATCAGCGCGGCCAGCGCGATGAAGCCGGCACCCGAGGTCATGTTCTTGGTGAAGCTGCCGGTGGCCACCAGCGTGAAGTACGCCCCGCCGCACCCGGCGACCACGCCGCCGAGCAGCACGTTGGTGTAGCGCAGGCCGCGGACCCGGATGCCCACCGTGTCGGCCGCGGTCGGGTGCTCGCCGACCGCCCGGGTGCGCAGCCCCCACCGGGTCCGGTTCAGCGCGAAGTGCAGCACGAACACCAGCACCAGGGCGGCGTACACCAGGAAGTTGGTGTTGAAGAGGACCGGCCCGACGACCGGGATGTCGGCCAGGCCGGGGATGCGCCAGGTGGCCATCTGCGGCGGCTGGTTGTACTTCTGCGCGTTCGGCTGCATCAGCCGCTCGTACAGGAAGCCGGTGACGCCGGTGGCGAGCAGATTGAGCACGATGCCGACCACCACCTGGTCGACCAGGAACCGGATGGCCAGGACGGCCAGCAGCCAGGCGATGATCACGCCGCCGATGGCCGCGCTGATCAGGCCGGCCCAGACGCTGGTGGCGAGCGTGCCGACCAGGGCGGCCCCGAACGCGCCCATCAGGAACTGGCCCTCGATGGCCACGTTGACCACGCCCGAACGCTCACCCAGCACCCCGGCCAGCGCGCCCAGGATCAGCGGCAGGGCCAGCTGGAGGCTGCCGCCGGCCGTGTCCACCAGCGGGAGGAACTGGCCGGCCACCTGCCAGCACAGGAACGACAGGACGAAGCAGACCACGCCGATCGACAGCACGGCCGTGTGGTGCCGGGCGGCCCAGCCCAGACTGCTCAGCAGCAACGCGCCGGCGGCCACCGTGAGCACCCCGAACAGGATCGCGCCGACCTTGCCGTCGACACTGAGGGCGGCGCCGTTGGCGTCGGTGCTGAGCGTGAACCGGGCGGGCTGCGACTTGGCCACCGCGCCGAAGACCAGCGCGGCGACCAGGCCGAGCAGCACCAGCGCCACGCCCAGACGGCGGGACCGGTCCCAGAACCGGCGGGCCACGACGGGCTCGGCCGGCGGCGCCTCGAGAGTCGCAGCGGACATCTGCGTCACCAGCCCTTCGCCACGGATGCGCCGAGACTCCCCGACCGGGCCGCCCGGAGATGGAAGATCGCCTTCACCAGGGCCGGCGCGGCGATGAAGATGACGATCAGCGCCTGCAGCACGGTCACCAGTTCCAGCGAGATCTGGGCGTCGACCTGCATCAGGTTGCCGCCGGCCCGCAGCGCGCCGAACAGCACCGCCGCCCACAGCGTGCCCCACGGCCGGTTCCGGCCGAGCAGCGCGACCAGCAGGCCGTCGAATCCGATGTTGCCGGCCACCTGCGGCGTCAGCCGGTACGCGACCCCGAGCACCTGAGCCGCGCCGCCGAGCCCGGCCAGGCCCCCGGCGACGACCATGAGCAGGGTGTACGTCCGGGCCACGCTGATCCCGGCGGTCTTGGCCGCGGCCGGGTTCGCGCCGACCGCGCGCAGCTCGAACCCGAACGCGGACCGATTCAGCAGCCAGGCCACGCCCGCGGTGACCAGGACGGCCAGCACGATGCCGAGGTTGACCCGCAACGCTCCGCCCAGCCCGGGCAGCTGGGCCGAGGAGGCCACGGTCTTGCTGACCGCGTCCGAGCGCCCGGGGGCCTGCACGCCCTTCTGCAGGATGAGCCAGCCCAGGAACAGCATGGCCACGTAGTTCAGCATGATCGTGGTGATCACCTCGTGCGCCCCGGTGCGGGCCTTGAGGATGCCGGGCACGAAGCCCCAGACCGCGCCGGCCAGCGTGCCGCAGATCAGCGCCACCAGCAGATTGAGCACGAGCGGCAGGCCCAAGGCGAAGCCCGCCACCGCGGCGCCGATGGTGCCGACGACCGCCTGGCCCTGGCCGCCGATGTTGAACAGACCGCCGCGGAACGCCAGCGCCACGGACAGGCCGGTGAAGACCAGCGGAGCGGCGTACGTCAGGGTTTCCGAGATCGGGGTGAGCGCCGTCTGCCAGGAGCCGCTCCCGCCGAGCCACGCCGAGATCGCCGCCGGGTCGAAGACGGCTCCCTTGAACAGATCGGCGTACGCGGTGCTGATCAGGGTCCAGCTGCCGGTCAGGGCGTCGCTCGGGCGGGCGGTGAAGTAGCTGAACTCACTCAGCACGTCGGAGTCCGACACCACGATCAGGATTGCGCCGATGACCAGGGCGAGCAGGATGGACAGCACCGTGACGCTGACCGTGTTGGCCGACCACAGGTTCTTCAGGAAGACGGCCAGGAACGATTCCCGGCCGGGTTCGTCGGGTTTCGCCGGTGGGGGCGCTTCGGTCGGGGAGTCCACGTCGGTGGTCACTGCGCCTCCTGCGATTCCGCCCGCTGAGTATCCGCCCGGTCGCCACTGATCCCGGCCATGAGCAGGCCGATCTCCTCGCGCGGGGTGTTCGGCGAGACGATCGCCAGAACCTTCCCGCTGTACATCACCGCAACCCGGTCGGCCAGGCCCATCACCTCGTCCAGTTCGGACGAGACGACCAGCACCGCGGTGCCGGCGTCGCGCTCGTGCATGATCCGGCCGTGGATGAACTCGATCGAGCCCACGTCCACGCCTCGGGTCGGCTGCGACGCGACGAACAACCGCAGTGGCCGGGACATCTCCCGGGCGACCACGACCTTCTGCTGATTGCCGCCGGACAGGGTGCTGACCGCGGAGTCGGGGGACGAGGTCCGGATGTCGAACTGCTCCACCCGCTCGCGGGCGGACCTGTCGATGGCCTGCGGATTGAGCCGGAACGCGTTGCCGTACGGTGGCCGGTCGTACTGGTCCAACACCAGGTTCTCGGCCACCGAGAACTCCTTGACCACCCCGTCCAGGCTGCGGTCCTCGGGGATGTAGCCGATGCCGGAGCGCAGGATCCGCTTGGTGGACATGCCGAGCAGGCTCTCGTTGTCCACGGTGATCGTGCCGGCCCGGACCGGCCGCAGGCCCATCACGGCCTCGACCAGCTCGGTCTGCCCGTTGCCCTGGACCCCGGCGATGCCGAGTACCTCGCCCGCGCGCACCTCCAGGTCGACACCGTCGACCACGCGCACGCCGCGGTCGTCCTCGACGACCAGACCAGCGATCTTCAGCACCTCGCGGCCCACCTCGACGGCGGCCTTGGCCACTTCGAGGTTGACTGCGCGGCCGACCATCAGCGACGCCAGTTCGTCCTCGGGCGTGTCCGGCGTGGCGGTGGCGACGGTCCGGCCGCGGCGGATCACCGTGATCCGGTCGGCGATCGCCTTGACCTCTTTGAGCTTGTGGGTGATGAACACGATGGACTTACCGGTCTCGGCCAGCGACCGCATGACCGCGAGCAGGTCCTCGGTCTCCTGCGGGGTCAGCACGGCCGTCGGCTCGTCCAGAATGAGCAGGTCGACGTCGCGGGTCAGCGCCTTGACGATCTCCACCCGCTGCTGCGCGCCGACCGGCAGATCCTCGACCCGCGCGTCCGGGTCGACCGGCAGGCCGTACCGCTTCGACACCTCGAGCACGTCACGCCGGTTGCGGCGGCGGTCCAGCCAGCCCAGCGGGCCGCCGGTGGTCTCCTCGGCCCCGAGCGCGATGTTCTCGGCCACGGTGAACACCGGCACGAGCATGAAGTGCTGGTGGACCATGCCGATGCCGGCCGCGATCGCGTCCCGCGGGCTGCGGAAGGTCTTGACCTCGCCGTCGACCACGATCTCGCCCTCGTCCGGCGGCAACAGGCCGTAGAGCTGGTTCATCAGCGTCGACTTGCCGGCGCCGTTCTCCCCGAGCAGGGCGTGCACCTCGCCCGGCTCGACCGTGATGTCGATGTGGTCGTTGGCCACCAGGTCGCCGAAGCGCTTGGTGATGCCGCGCAATTCGAGTCTCAGCGGAGCCTCCTGACCGAAGGATGCCGGACGCGAGGAACGTGCCAAGCGACACAGCCGACGCCCGGCCGCGAGGCGGACAGCCCACGGCCGGGCGGCAGACAATACCGCTGCTTCGCCTCGGTCAGGCCGGAGCGTTCTTGGACTCGACCTTGACCGTGCCGGCGATGATGTCCTGCTTGAGCTTGTCGACCTCGGCCTTGAGAGTGGGGTCGACTTTGCTGTCGAACTGGTTGTACGGCGCCAGCGATACGCCGTTGTTCTTCAGCGTTCCGACGTAGCCCGGTGTCGGGCTCAGCGCGGTGCCGCCGGCCGCGGTGGTGACGGCTTCCTGAACCGAGCCGGTGATGTTCTTGACGACGGTGGTCAGGAACACGTCGCAATACTGCGCGGCGCTCTTGCAACCGTCCTGGTCGACCCAGATGATCGACACCTTGCCGCCCGACGACTTGGCCAAGTCGGCCGCCCCGAGCCCCGTGCCGCCGGCGACCGGCATGATCACATCTGCGCCCTGGCCGATGAACGTACTGGCGATCGCCTTACCCTTGTTCTGGTCGGTGAAGCTCTCCGCGAACGTGCCGTTCTGCGTGGCCTTGCTCCAGCCCAGCACCTCGACGTTCTTGTGCTTCTGCTGGTTGTAGTAGGCGACCCCGTCGGCGAAGCCGTCCATGAAGATGGCGACCGTCGGCAGCTTGATGCCGCCGAAAGTGGCCACTTTGCCAGTCTTGGAGTAGCCCGCCGCCAGGTACCCGGCAAGGTAGCCGGCCTCGTCGGTGGCGAACTGCATCGGGAAGACGTTGGTCGGCTTGACCTTGCCGTCCACGATCGCGAACTGGGCCCCGGGGTTGGCCGTGGCCACCTTCTCCGTCGCGGTGCCCATCAGCCCGCCGACCGCCAGGATGAAGTTGCACTTCTTGGTGACGAAGCTGCGCAGGTTGGGCTCGTAGTCGGCCTCGGCGTTGGAGGCGACGTACTGTGCCTTGATCTTGGAGTTCGCCGCTGCGGCCGCCTGCATCCCGGCCCACGCGGAAGCGTTGAACGACTTGTCGTCGATACCACCGGTGTCCGTCACCATGCACGCGCTGTATGTCGCGGCCGCGGCGGTGCTGCCGCCGCTCGAGGTCTTGCTGGGGGCGGCGCCACAAGCCGCGGCGGTGACAGCCAGACCACCGGCCGCGAGAACCGCAACAATCCGCTTCTCACGTACTAGGCGCAAGACGCCCTCCTCCTGATACGACGCACCACCCGCAGTGCGTCTCAGGCGCGAGCGTACGCGCGAGCCAGGATTGTGAAGTGGAATCTCTCCGGACTGTTCGCCCACTGTTATACGGACGTCATCGACGCCGTTGTCGTGCCAGGAAAGCACGCTTGCCGAAGTAACCCGCCGTTAATATTGCGGCGAGGCGGCCCTTCGGCTGCAGTTTTGCTCGATCGGCCGCCGGAGCGGGACCGGGACGTCACGGCTGGAGTCCGGCGAGCTCGGCCGAACCCCAGCCGGTGATCAACGGCCCGCGCCGGACGTCAGAGCCATCCGCTGCAGTTGCTGCCCCAACTCGATGGCGCGACCCACGAGCTGCCGCTGCGAACCGCGTAACCCCAGCAAAGCTTGTGGCGGTCGTCACTGCCGGTGTTGGCCGTCTTGGAAGTGTTCCAGGTCCCCTCCGCGCCGACGCCCGAAATCTTGGTGTACACGGCCTGGTCGTACCAGCCGTACGGCGAGCTGATCTGGCGCTCGATCTTGATGGCGAGCGGGATGCCCGTCGGGTCGGGCTGATAGTCGACGACGATTCGTCCCCAGCGGTGCGTACAGCTGCTGTCCTGGATCATCTTCCAGGCCATGGTCGCGTCCGAGTTGTACTTCGCGAAGGGGACGGAGCTGCAGGATGCCTGGGCGGACTCGGGCGCGGCGACGACGGCGAGACTCGTCGCCGCGATCAAAGCCATTCCGGCCCGCACCACTCGCGACGCCAGGAACGAGTTACTTTTCATTTGGACCGACCCTTTCGATTTGGGGTCGCAGTCGGCCAAAACGCGCGATCCGCCAACGAACGGCACGACGCATCAGCAGACCCTTCGACTCCCCCGTTTGCCTTCGGCGAGGAGTCTCAGTCATTTATTTGAATGCGTCAACCCCAAGGGCATCGGTGTCCACCATGGATCCGGACGGGGTTGCGCGGCTACCGTCCGGCCCCCATCATGGACTTGATCGCGGTGTGCCGCTCGGCACGGCCGCAGACACGGGGGATAGTCCAAGCAACACTGCAGGGCAGCGCCACCGGTGCCTTTTGACACCGGTCGAGCGATGCTCCACGTGCATGCGCGCAGCCGCTCCCTGTCCGCGGACCGCCGTCAGGTCCAGTTCGGATCCATGTGGCGAAGCGGGGCGTGGAAGTGGTCGACCAGATGGTTCTCAAGGCGCAGCAATGGGTGAATGCCACCTATCGGTCGGTGCCGGGTTACAACGTGTGCGCTGAGGACGGCTCAACCGGCTGGAGCACCATCTATTCGCTGCTTCGCGCCCTGCAACACGAGCTGGGCATCGTCTCATTGTCGGACAACTTCGGGACGACCACCTGGAGTCTTCTGAGTGCGTACGGGAAAGTGGGCATCAGTTCCAGCAATATGAACATGCGGATCATCGCGGAGGCCGCAATGTACTGCAAGGGGTACAGCGGCGGGGTGATCGACGGCGCCTTCGACCTGCCCACGCAGAACGGCCTGTTCTCGCTGACCTCGGATATGGGCCTCGATCCGCAGAACGTGGTCACCGACGTGACCCCGAAGGTGTTCCGAGGGCTGCTCACGATGGACGCGTACGTACAGACGAGCGGCGGGGGCCCGGCCATCCGGACGTGCCAGCAGTGGTTGAACCGGGCGTATCTGGATCGCGGGCAGTACTTCATCGGCCCCTGTGACGGCCATTTCTCCCGCGCCATGCAGGGCGCGCTGGTCCTTTCCATCCAGTACCAACTCGGCCTGACCGACAGCCAGGTCACCGGGTCGATCGGCCCGACCACCCGGACTGGGCTGCAGACGGCGGCGTTCGTCAGTACGACGAGTGGTACCGCCGCCTGGATCCGGCTGTTCCAGACCGCCGTGGCCGGCAACGGCTACGCCAACAGCTGGGGCGACTCCGGCGGCAGCTACACGGCCTCGCTGGCCTCGACGGTGCGGGCCTTCCAGGAGTTCTGCAAGCTGCCGCAGAGCGGCGCGGGCGATTACCAGACCTGGATGTCGCTGCTGGTGTCGACGGGCGATCCCAGCCGCAACGGCACCGCGTGCGACTGCGCGCTGCCGTTGAACAGCACGTCGATCGTAACGGCGAAAAACCTCGGGTACCGCATCGTCGGACGGTACATCACCGGCGGCACCAACAAGATCCTGACAAGCTCCGAGATTGCGTTGATCTTCGACAACGGCATGTCGTTCTTCCCGATTTACCAGGAGTACGGCGACTCCGCCATGTACTTCAGCTACGACCAAGGGCTCACCGCCGGCCAGGAGGCGTTCGCCACCGCCGCGCGGCTGGGCATCCCGGACGGAACGGTCGTCTACTTTTCGGTCGACTTCGACGCGCTCGACTCCGAGATCACCAGCTACGTGATCCCGCACTTCCGTGGTGTCGCCGACGCGGCCGCAGCCGCCGCCAGGCAATACGCCGTGGGTGTGTACGGCTGCCGTAACACCTGCACTCGGGTGTCCCTGGCCGGCCTGGCCACCCGAAGCTTCGTCAGCGGCATGTCCACCGGCTACAGCGGCAACCTGGGCTTCCCGCTGCCGGACAACTGGGCCTTCGACCAGATCCGCAACTTCACGTCCAACGGACTCGAGCTGGACAATGACATCGCGTCCGACCGCGACCCCGGCGTAAACAGCGTCACCCGTCCGCGTGATCCCAACGACGGGTTCTACACCTACCTCATCTGGCTTGAGGCCCGCGCCCTGCAGTGGCGGCAACAGGGCAACATCACGTACTCCCAGGCCGAACTGGTCGGGCAGTGGCTCCGCTTGCTGAACTCGGTGAACAACAAGGTCTACCTCAAGGTCATTCACATCTCGGACCAGATCTTCGGGTCCTACGACGCCGGTTTCATCGACTTCGTCCAGGGTTACGCGGGCCGGCCGGACGAGCTGCCGCTGCGCGATCCCGCTTTGCTCTGGGACTCGGACAACGCGCACTTCGGGGCGTCATTCGGCGCAATCCAGTTCAGCGGCTTCCCCAGCGTTCCCACGCTGGCCGGCCAGCCGGACTTCGGTACATGGGGCGGTGACCTGCTCAGCATTCTTGGTCAGGTTCACCAGGAGGGGATCTCAGCCGGCGACGCGTACGCATTCGCGGCCGCACGGATCGGCACCACCGCCGACGATTCGTTCTACAACCGATCGGACTACATCGCCGACGTCGACGCCATCGTGATCGGACGGGCCTGCCGCGCAGACCCGTCGCTGCTGCTCTCCGACCTGTTCAAGAGCTATTACTCGGGTACGGCCACCGCCCGGGCCCGCTTCCAGGCCTTTTTGAACATCCGGTTCGGCGGCGACGCCGCGACCCTCAGATCCTGCGCTGAGTCGATGTTCGACACCATGGCCGGCGGGACGGTGACCACTATCCGGGACAGCTTCTGGTACGACCAGTTCGGCGGCATCACCTGCCCGTCGCCCTCCTTCGTCTCCGGGGACATCCGTACCGCCGTCGCCCAGGCGTACGTGGACACCGCCATCCACTTCGCCACGGCCTGACCCGAAAGGATGATCATGACACTGGAGCTCTCTCGGCGCCGACTGCTCACCGTCGCCGGACTGACACTCGGCGCGGCATGGGTCGACCTCGCCGCCCCCACGTCCCCGGCTGTCGCCGCGCCCGTCGGCCTCACGCTGGAGCCGGTACCGGACGAGCCGGTCACCGTGCAGACACCGGCCGGCGGGTCACCGGTCGCCATCCCTCGGCAACTCGCGGTTCGCGTCCGCAACGACGGAGGGGAGCTGGCTCCGGGAACGCAGGTGCGGATCTCGTTCGACCCCCGGCTGTACGCAGTCGTGGCCGCTCCCGCAGTCTTCGCCGGTGCCCGCAAGGTCCCCGCCACCGCGGTGACCACCATGGACCGGACCACCGGTGAAACGGTCTGTTCTGTCACCATCGGCGAACGGATCCCGGCCGGATCCGGGACAGGAAGCGACCTCGTCGTCCTGGTCGGCACCGCCGACTCGCACCTGTATCCGCACGATCTGGTGGCGAGCCCAGCACCCGCGACCGCCGACCTGCCCGCCGCCAAGACCCGTCTGCGATTGGTCCCGAAGGGCTCGGAGATGACCGCGGCGGATCCGTGGGGGGTCGAGCTCGCCGCCGGTTGGGACCGGCTGACCTGGCGTGACGGACGTGATTGGTACTACTACCCCGCCGCCGTGGCGATTATCGGCACCGGGCCCGGCCTGAGCCCGGCCGCCGAGTTCACCGTCACTGTGGACCCGCAGGTGGTTGTCGCCCTGGCCATCGCCTCGGCCCGAGTCAACAACAAGCCGTACAGCTCGGCGAAGATCCGACTCGCCGGGACCACGACGACCGCCACCATCCGGCAAGTAGGATGGCGAACCCGGGTCCGGCTCGGGGTCGGCGATCGGCTCGACGTCGTCCTCCGGGTGCGGACACGGATCCCCCCGGGCACCCTCAAGACGATCACCCACCCGGTGATCTCCACGGCGATGGCAGCCCTTGCCGGGTCTCGGCCGACTGGCCGGCTGTCCGTCTCGAGGTCCGACTCGTCCGCGGATTGAACGACGTGGGAAAGGTGGCTCCGTGAACGCCCTGGCGGCGCTCCCATGGTCGGTATGGGGACTACCGGTGCTGTTCCTGGCGGTCTGGCTCGCGCTGTGGTGGCGCAGCCGCCCGGTCCGGCTGTGGTTCGCGCTCCTCGCGCCGGTGGCCGCCGTGCTGGGCGTGTGCGCCGGCTTCTTGCACCATGACGAGGCCGGTCCGTGCACCCGCGGTTCGTGCCACGACGTACCGCACTGGGCGGCGAGTGTCGATTCGGCCTCGGGCGGCAGCTTGCTTTCCACCAGCGCGCTACTCACGCTGCCGCTCGCCGTCACGCTGTCCTTGATCACGCTGGTGGTGGAGTACATCATGCTGGTTCGCCGGCAGAACGCCGAAGCCCGGCAGGCCTCGGCGCCATGAGTCCGCGCGAGAGCCGGCTGGGCTAGCCGCGGTCAGGGCTGGCTGTCCGGCATGCCGGGCAGCCGGGCGGCGATGCGGGCGAAGCCGGCTTTGACCTCGGCCTCAGTGGGCGTACGGCCGGCGGCCACGCGCCGGGTCTCGAACTCCTCCGTCGTGTCCTCGTCGAACTCCCCGTCGTCGCGAGCCGCCGCGCGGGCAAGGTCGATCTCGTCGCGGATGGCCTCGGCGTCGACCAACGGCAGCAGCGGCTCGACCACGGCCATCAGTTCCTCGTCGGCCACCACGGCCTGGCCGAGCGCGAGCGCGTGCGCACGCTCGTACGGGCCGCAGACCACCGGTTCCCAGCCTTCGTCGTCGTCGAGCGGCCCGATGGTGATGACCCACGGCAGGTCGGCCACCGGCGAGCCGACCGGCAGGTCGAGCGTCATGAGAGTGCCCACCGGCACATCATTGCGGGCGGTCGTACCGAATCCAGGTGTTTTGCCCCACCGGGGCAGTTTTATCGTCCGCCGACAGGTCGACGACGCGTCCGTGCGGGCTGGTGGCCGACCAAGCCGCGCCGAAGAGCAGCAGCTGATTGAACACGTACAGGTAGACGAGCACGCCGACGGCACTCGCGACCAGGCCGTACGCCGGATTCCGCTCGACCAGCCCGACGAACGACTTGCCCACCGTGTTCAGCAGCGTGATGCCGACGCCGACCTGCAGCACCGGCGGGATCAGCCGGCGAACCGTCATCCGCAACCGGGGCACCGCCGCCAGCAGCGCGGTGGCCAGCAGCATGTTCACCGCCACGGTCAGGACCAGGCTGATCGCCGACACCACGAACCCCAGGTGGTTGCCGAAGATCCAGTCCAGCAGCTTCTCCAGGCCGTACACGCCGAGCTGGGACAGCGCGAGCAGCAGGAGGATGCCGATCAGCACGACGAGATCCAGTGCCTGCCGGACGCCGAAGTAGCCGGGCTGCTGGTTCAGCCGCCAGATCAGCCGTTGGGACGAGCGGATGGCCTCGACCCAGCCGATCCCGGTGAAGGTCAGGCCGACGGTGCCGACGATGCCGACCGTCTTGCCGCTGTTGAGGATCTGCTGCAGGTCGAGGAAGGGCAGGTTCTGCCGCAGGAAGTCGTGGACGATGTCGAACAACTGAGTGTTGTTGGTGAGCAGGATGCCGAAGAGCGAATAGCCGATCAGCAGCAGCGCGAAGATCGCGAAGAACCCGTAGTACGCGATGGCCGCGGCCAGCCGTCCCCCCTGGACCTCGTCGTACCGCAGCCAGGCCCGGCTCAAGTGGTCGAAGTAGCGCGAGCGGTAGCGCCAGCGCATGATCCGCGACACGGCCGCGTCGTACGCCCGGTCGATCGGGTTCACGCGCCGACCGTAACGGACCGGCAGCGTTCCCGCCGCGCTCAGCCCAGCGGGTAGTCCCGGTGTCGTTGCCACATCCCGGCGCCACCGTGCAGGAACAGCGTGAACGACCGGACGGGAAAGCGGGCGGCGAACCCGGCCAGATCGTCGAACGCCGCGTCGAGGGCCGCCGGCGGCACGTCCTGGGCCACGGTGACGTGCGGGTGGTACGGGAACCGGGCGTCCCGCGCGACCCCGCCGGCCACGGCGATCTCGCCCGCCAGCAGCTCACACTCGCTGATCCCGACGGCCACGGTCACGAAGACGACGTCGGTGATCGGCCGGAACGTCCCGGTCCCGCGGAGCTGGATGGTGAACGGCGGATGGTCAGCCGCCACCTTCTCCAGGTCACGCTCGATCGCGGGCAGGGCGTCGGACGGCACCTCGGTCGGCCCGAGCAGGGTGACGTGGGCCGGGGTGTAGGCCGCGTGCGGATCGCCGGCCTCGGCTCGCCGCCGGGTCAGCGTGCTGCCCCACGGCTCGGGGACGTCGATGGCGACTCCGATGCGGGTCGTACTCGGCGCCACCGCGGTCAGATCCCGCCGGTCGCCGTGCCGCTACCGAAGCCTGGTCCTACGGACGGGCCCTCCGGGGCCAGAAAGCCGATGTTCTGGTACGCCCGGGCCAGTGTCACCGAGGCCACCGCACGCGCTTTCTCCGCTCCTTCGGCCAGCACCTTGTCGAGGTGACCGGGGTCGTCCAGGAACATCCGGGTGCGCTGCTGGACCGGCTTGACGAACTCGACCACGATGTCGGCCAGGTCCTTCTTGAGGTCGCCGTAGCCGTGGCCGTCGTACTGCTCGAGCAGCTCGTCGATGGCCCGGCCGGTGAGCGCGGCGTAGATGGTCAGCAGGTTGCTGATGCCCGGCTTGTTCTTCTCGTCGTAAAGGATCTCGCGGCCGGTGTCGGTGACCGCCGACTTGATCTTCTTGGCCGACCGGGCCGGCTCCTCGAGCAGCTCGATGATGCCGTTGGGCGAGGACGACGACTTCGACATCTTCGCGGTCGGGTCCTGCAGGTCGGTGATCTTGGCGGTGTCCTTGACGATGTACGGCGAGGGCACCCGGAAAGTGGGGCCGTACCGCGTGTTGTACCGCTGCGCGAGGTCCCGGGTCAGCTCCAGATGCTGCCGCTGGTCCTCGCCCACCGGCACCTGGTCGGCCTGGTAGAGCAGGATGTCGGCGGCCTGCAGGATCGGGTACGTGAACAGCCCGACCGTGGTCGAGTCCTGTCCCGCCTTGGCCGACTTGTCCTTGAACTGCACCATCCGGCTGGCCTCGCCGAACCCGGTGATGCAGCTCATCACCCAGCCGAGCTGCGCGTGCTCGGCAACGTGCGACTGGACGAACAGCGTGCACCGTTCCGGGTCCAGCCCGAGCGCGAGCAGCTGGGCCACGGACAGCCGGGTCCGGTTCCGCAAGGCCACCGGGTCGTGTCCCATGGTGATCGCGTGCAGGTCGACCACGCAGTAGAACGCGTCGTGCGTCTCCTGCAGCGCCACCCAGTTGCGCACCGCCCCGAGGTAATTGCCGAGGTGGAACGAGTCGGCGGTCGGCTGAATGCCGGAAAGCACGCGGGGGCGCGGGGCTGCGTCGGACATGAGCGCCATTGTGTCAGTCACTGCCCGCACATGGCGAACACCCTTGACTGGCGTGGTCCGTGTTCGAACGTGTTGACCTATGAGCGTTCTTGGTGGAAACTGACGAACGGCCGCGGATATGTCTACGCTGGATTCCACCGATCGAAGGGGCCGACGTGAAACTGCTCGTCACCGGAGGGGCCGGCTACATCGGCAGCGTCACCAGCCGCCTGCTGCTCGACGCCGGACACGAGGTTGTCGTTCTGGACAACCTGGTCACCGGGTTCGCCGAAGCGGTCCAGCCCGATGCGACGTTCGTCCGGGCCGACATCGAGGACGCGGCCAAGGTGCTCACCCCGGGCAGCGGATTCGACGCGGTGCTGCACTTCGCCGGGCTCATCGCGGCCGGCGAGTCGATGGTCAAGCCCGAGCTGTACTGGCACGACAACCTGGTCAAGTCACTCGCCCTGCTGGACGCGGTCCGGGCGGCGGGAGTGCCCCGGCTGATCTTCTCCTCCACCGCTGCGGTCTACGGCAACCCGAGCGAGAACCCGATCACCGAGGCCGCGAGCAAGGCGCCCACCAGCACGTACGGGGCGACCAAGCTCGCCTTCGACTTCGCGCTGACCTCGGAGGCGTTCGCGCACAAGCTCGGCGCGGTGTCGCTGCGCTACTTCAACGTGGCCGGGGCGCACATCCGGCCGGACGGCACCGCGGTCGGCGAGCGGCACGACCCCGAGTCCCACCTGATCCCGATCGCCCTGCAGGTGGCCGCGGGTCGGCGGGAGAAACTCAAGCTGTTCGGCGACGACTACCCGACGCCGGACGGCACCAACGTGCGCGACTACATCCACGTCGAAGACCTGGCCCGCGCCCACCTGCTGGCGCTGGACGCGGCCACCGGCGGCGAACACAAGATCTACAACCTGGGCAACGGCAACGGTTTCTCCAACCTTCAGGTGGTCCAGGCGGCCCGCGAAGTCACCGGAGCCGAGCTGCCGGTCGAGGTCGCGCCCCGGCGTGACGGCGACCCGGCCGCGCTGGTCGCATCGTCGCAGCGGGCGCGGACGGAGCTGGGCTGGATTCCGGCGAAGCCCACCCTGGCCGAGATGATCGGCGACGCCTGGGAGTTCTACCGGGCGCACGTGGCGTGATCTGATCACCGTCATGACCGACACCGATGTGGCCGGCCGGGCCGCCGACGAGTTCCTGGCACGCTATGAGCAGACGCCCGCCGGGCTCTGGGCCGCGCCCGGGCGGCTGAACCTGATCGGCGAGCACACCGACTACAACGACGGCTTCGTGCTGCCCTTCGCGCTTCCGGAGCGGGTGGTCGCCGCGGGCGCGCCCTGGTCCGGCCCGGGCTGGCAGGTGTGCACCGACTTCGCCGAGGACGTGGTGTCCTTCGACGATCCGCAGACGGGCAGCGTCGAGGGCTGGGCCGGGTACGTGGCCGGCGTGATCTGGGCGCTGCGCGACCGCGGCTTCGACGTGCCGGCGGCCCGGATCGCGCTGGCGTCGGACGTGCCGGTGGGCGCCGGACTGTCGTCGTCGCACGCGATGGAGTGTGCGGTCCTGACCGCGCTGTGCGACCTCGGCGGCCTGGACCTGCCGACGGCCGACCGGCCGCAGCTGGTGCAGCGGACCGAGAACGTCTACGTGGGCGCGCCGACCGGGATCATGGACCAGTCGGCGTCGCTGCGCTGCGAGGCCGGGCACGCGTTGTTCCTCGACTGCCGGTCACTCGAGGTCGAGCAGATCCCGTTCGACGTGACCGCCGAAGGACTGGCCGTGCTGGTGCTGAACAGCAACGCGCCGCACCACCACAGCGACGGCGAGTACGGCGCCCGCCGCAAGTCGTGCGAGGAGGCGGCCCGGATCCTGGGCGTGCCGGCCCTGCGCGACATCCCGGCCGACGAGCTCGACGACGCGCTGTCGCGGCTGGACGACGAGATCATGCGCAAGCGGGTGCGGCATGTGGTGACCGAGGACCAGCGGGTGCTGGACACCGTGGCGACGCTGAAGTCGGGGCGGATCCGGGAGATCGGGCCGCTGCTGACCGCGTCGCACGCGTCGATGCGGGACGACTTCGAGATCACCGTGGCGCAGGTCGACGTGGCCGTCGAGGCGGCTCTGGCGGCCGGGGCGTACGGCGCTCGAATGACCGGCGGCGGCTTCGGTGGCTGCGTGATCGCGCTGGTCGACGCGGACCGGGCCGACGCCGTGGCGGCCGCCGTGGCCGACGCGTACGCCCAGCGGGGGTTCACCGCTCCGACCGAGTTCACCGCGGTTCCGAGCGCGGGTGCGACCCGCCTCTGAGGGGTATAACCCGTCTCATGACGGACCACGAGGAATACGAGAACGAGCCCAACGAGGCGGGCTTCGCCGGCGACCCGAGCACGCCCCAGCCCGAACCGGACCACGACCACGGCGACCACCCGTTCGGCGACGTCGACGGCGAGAGCATCGCTGTTCCCGCCGGCGACCTCACCGAAGGACTGACCGAGGCGCTCGAAGGCCTCGAGCCCGACGATGAGTAGTGGCTAACGGGCTTCGATGACCATGCCGGCGGCGACGGTGCGGTTGGTGGTTTCGTCGATGAGGATGAAGCCGCCGGTGGTGCGGTTGCGGCGGTACTCGTCCGCGAGCAGCGGGACGGTGGTGCGTAGTTTGACCCGGCCGATCTCGTTGAGCGTGAGCTGATCCGCGGTTTCGTCGCGGTGCAGGGTGTTGACGTCGAGGCGGTACTGCAGACCGCGGACCACCGCACGGGCACTGCGGGTGGTGTGCTTGATCGAGTACTTGGCCCCGACCCGCAGCGGCGCCGACTCGTCCATCCAGCAGATCATCGCTTCGATGTCCTGGGCCGGGGTCGGCGCGTTGTGCGGGCGGCAGATCATGTCACCGCGGGAGATGTCGATCTCGTCGGTCAACCGGACCGTCACCGACATCGGCGGGAACGCTTCCGGCACGGCGCCGTCGGCCGTGTCGATGGCGGCGATCGTGCTGGTCAGCCCGGACGGCAGCACCATCACCTCGTCGCCCGGCTTGAGCACCCCCGACGCGACCTGACCGGCGTACCCGCGGTAATCGGTGACCGTGGTCGACTGCGGCCGGATCACGTACTGCACCGGGAACCGCACATCGACCAGGTTGCGGTCCGAGGCGATGTGCACATGTTCCAGGTGGTGCAGCAGCGACGGGCCCTCGTACCACGGGCTGTTGTCGCTGCGCGTGGCGATGTTGTCGCCGTTGAGCGCCGACACCGGGATGACGGTCAAATCCGGGGCGTCGAGCTTGGCCGCGAACGAGGTGAACTCGTCAGCGATCTTCTCGTAAACCGCCTGGTCCCAGTCCACCAGATCCATCTTGTTCACACACAACACCAGATGCGGCACCCGCAGCAGACTGGTCAGGAACGCATGCCGGCGGGACTGCTCGACCAGGCCCTTACGCGCGTCCACCAGGATCAACGCCAGATCAGCGGTGGAAGCCCCGGTGACCATGTTCCGCGTGTACTGAATGTGCCCGGGGGTGTCCGCGATGATGAACTTCCGCCGCGGCGTCGCGAAGTACCGGTACGCCACATCGATGGTGATGCCCTGCTCCCGCTCAGCCCGCAAACCGTCGGTCAGCAACGCCAGATTGGTGTACTCATCACCCCGCGACGCGCTGGCCAGCTCGACCGCCTCCAACTGATCCGCGAAGATCGTCTTGGTGTCGAACAACAACCGCCCGATCAGGGTGGACTTACCGTCGTCGACACTCCCGGCGGTGGCGAACCGCAACAGGTCCATGTTCCGCGCGGCCGCGGCCTCGGACTCCAGCACGGCCTGACTCATCAGAAATACCCTTCCCGCTTACGGTCTTCCATCGCCGCCTCGCTGACCTTGTCATCACCCCGGGTCGCCCCCCGCTCGGTGATCCGGGTCGCCGCGACCTCATCGATGACCTTCTGCACCGTGTCCGCGTCGGACAGCACCGCCGCGGTCTGCGACGCGTCCCCCACCGTGCGGTACCGGACCCGCATGACCGACGGCGTCTCGCCGTCCTTGACCCGGATGAACTCGTTCACCGCGTACCACATCCCGCCCCGCTCGACCACCTCACGGTCGTGGGCGTAGTAGATGCCCGGCAGCGGGATCTGTTCCTTGGCGATGTAGTGCCAGATGTCCAACTCGGTCCAGTTCGACAGCGGGAACACCCGGATCGACTCCCCCGGATGGTGCCGGCCGTTGTACAACTCCCACAACTCCGGCCGCTGATTCTTCGGATCCCACTGCCCGAACTCATCACGGAACGAGAACACCCGCTCCTTCGCCCGCGCTTTCTCCTCATCACGGCGGGCACCCCCGAACAGCGCGTCGAAACGGTACTTCTCCACCGCCGCCAGCAACACCGGCGTCTGAATCCGGTTGCGGGTCCCGTCCGGCAACTCCCGCACCAGACCGGTGTCGATCGCCTCCTGCACGCTCGCCACCACCAGATTCAACCCGAGCTCAGCCACCCGGACGTCGCGGTACTCCAACACCTCAGGAAAATTGTGCCCGGTGTCCACGTGCATCACCGGGAACGGGATCTTGGCCGGGGCGAACGCCTTCTCAGCCAGCCGCAGCATGACAATCGAATCCTTACCACCGGAGAACAACATCACCGGCCGTTCGAACTCGGCCATCACCTCCCGCATGATGAAGATGCTCTCCGCCTCGAGGGCTTCGAGATGCGACACGCGGTAGCGCTTTGTCTGGCTCATGGGGATGTGGGCAAACCTTCCGAGTTACGGCCGTACGGGGTCGGCGCTCAGGCTAACGGTATGTGTCGCCGCAGCGCTGCGAGCAACCGAGGAGCGAGATCCTTGCGGCACACCACCAGGTCGGGCAGCTTCGGATCGGCCTCGTTGTATTTCAACGCAGATCCGTCGATTCGGCTAGCGTGCAAACCGGTGGCCGTGGCCACAGCCACCGGGGCGGCGCTGTCCCACTCGTACTGGCCGCCGGCGTGCACGTAGGCGTCGGCGTCACCGCTGACCACCGCGGCGATCTTCACCCCGGCCGAACCCATCGGCACCAGCTCGGCGCCGATCTCGTCGGCCAGGGCGGTCACGAAAGCCGGCGGCCGGGTGCGGCTGGCCGCGATCCGGATCGGACCGCCGACGGCCGCGGCCAGCGGAAGCGGCGGGTACGCCGGCGGATGGTCGGTGGCCAGCGTGCGGTGTTGGGCCGGCATCGCCACGGCGCCCGCCGACAGGCAGTGCGGGCGGCTGCACTCGGCGGTCCAGAGCGCCACGTGGACGGCCCAGTCGGTGCGGCCCTCCTCGGAGAACTCGCGGGTGCCGTCCAGCGGGTCGACGATCCACACCCGGGAGGCGGTCAGACGTTCCGGGCGGTTCGGCGCCGCCTCGCCGTCGGGCCAAGCCACCCGGGATTGCGCGTCCTCCTCCGACAGCACCGCGTCGGCGGGCCGCCAGCGGGCCAGCTCGGCCCGGATCAGATCGTGGGCGGCGTTGTCCCCGGCCGACTTGAGCGCGGTGGCGTCGGCGTACCCGACCTCGTCGCGGACCCGGAGCAGCAACTGGCCGGCCCGGTCGGCCAGCCAGCGGGCGAACGCGCCGTCGGTGGCCGGCGGGGCGCCGCCCTCGGTCACGTCCCGCTGACCGTACAGCCGCGCCGCTGTCCCGGCATCGCCCATCGTCTCGCTCTCCTCATCAATCCGCCCCACCCGCCCCCGCAAGTGGACATCGGCGTCGCGATCATACGGTCACCGCGCACGCCCCGAAGGGTCATCAATATGCCCCCGACGACCGAACTACCGCGGTCATGGTCCGCAACAGGATCACCAGGTCCAAACTGAGTGACCAGTTCTCCACATAGCGCAGGTCAAGCCGTACCGCCTCGTCCCATGACAGGTCCGAACGTCCGGAAACCTGCCATAGGCCGGTCATGCCCGGTCTGACGGCAAGCCGGCGCCGGACGTCGGCGGCATAGGCGGCCACCTCCGCCGGCAGCGGCGGGCGCGGTCCGACCAGCGACATCTGCCCGGCCGCCACGTTCAGCAGCTGCGGCAGCTCGTCCACCGAGAAGCGGCGCAGCCAGCGGCCGACCGGCGTGACGCGCGGATCGTCACGCATCTTGAACAGCACCCCGTCATGCTCGTTGAGGTGCCGCAACTCGGCCAGCCGGGACTCCGCGTCCACGTACATGCTGCGGAACTTGAAGATCCGGAACTCACGACCGTCGCGGCCGACCCGTACCTGACGAAAGAGTACCGGCCCCCGGGAGGTCAGGCGGACACACAGTGCGACGCCCAGCAGGACCGGGCCGAACAGCATCAGCAGCAGCACCGAGGCGATCCGGTCGACCAGGTCCTTGACCAGCCGGACGCCACCGTGCAGGCGCGGATGCTCGACGTGCAACATCGGCAATCCGTCGAACGGCCGGATGGTCGTCCGTGCCCCGGCCACGTCGACCAGGGCGCTGGCCACCACCAGGTCGACCTCGTCCCGTTCCAGGCGCCAGGCCAGCCGGCGCAGCGCGGCCCCGTCGAGCTCGGGGCAGCTGAGCACGACCACGGTGTCGGCCTCGGCCAGATCGACGGCCTGCGTGATGTCGTCGAAGGTGCCGAACACCGGCAGGTCGAGCACGCCGTCGTGCTGGGGCGGCAGGCACGCGCCGACCACCTCGAGTCCGTGGTACCGCTCGCGCCGCAGCTGGCGGGTGATGCCGATGACCGAGAGCTCATGACCGACCACCAGGACCCGGCGCAAGCACTCGCCGCGGGCCCGGGCCAGGTGCAGCCGCTTGCGCAGGGCGAACCGGAGCACGACGACCGAGACGATCGCGGTCGGCAGCGCGGCCAGGACGTACGACCGGGCCAGGTCGAGATCCAGCGCGTAGGACAGGACCGCGGCCCCGGCGATCAGGCCGACCCCGCCCCGGAAGACGCGCTGGTACTCGTCGGTGCCGACGAAGAGATAACGGCGTTCGTACGCCCGGCTCACCGCCAGCACCAGCAGCAGGACGACCGGCAGCACCGCCGACAGACCCAGATAGGCCCGGTTGTACGTGGTCACCTCGTCGCCGAAGCGCAACCCGAAGGTCACCGCCCCGGCGGCCGTGCCGGCGATAAGGTCGACCAGCACCAAGGTCCGGACGTACCGCCCTTCCCAGCGCTGCCGGCGCGACATCGGCGCGTGCCGGCCCCGGACCCGGACGAACGGGCGGCTCGGCGGCCGGACCGCAGACGACTTGCTGGGCTCGTCGAGCCAGATCCGGTCCATCGCCCGGTTGCGTGCCCGGCCGCCTTCGGCGGCGCGAGGCGGGGCATTGTGGTCTCCGGTGCTTGGGTGGTCGCCGGGGCTTGGGTGGTCGCCGGGGCTTGGGTGGTCGCCGGTGCTTGGGTGGTCGCCGGTGCTTGGGTGGTCCCCCGCCCCGGCCGGCGCCGGGCTGGACGGGATGGCCGGTGACGGTATCCGGTTACGGCCGTGCGGCTGCTTCGGCGACGGCCGGCGCGGCCGCGGACCCCGGTTGGCCGGCGGATGGTTGGCTCGGCCGTAGTTCTCCGCCGGCGGCTCGGCCTCCGGGATCAGCGGCAGCACGACCGTGGCTTCGGTCAGCGCGTCCCGGCGATCCTCGGACAGGTTCCTCTGCACTGCTGAACCTCCCCGTGGCGTCATCGCATGTGCTTCGACATGACCAACGGCTGATCCAGGAAAGCGTCACGGAACCTATAGACGGACAAAAGCGTCTAAGAAATCAATCGATTTGCCCGCGTCCATTCAGGAACCGTGGTATTTGTTCTGCGCCCACTCCACACCCTCGACCACCACGGCCTCGACCACGTCGGCGGCGCGGTCGACCAGGAACTCCAGCTCCTTGCGCTCGGCCGCCGAGAAGTCGGACAGCACGTAGTCGGCCGGATCCTGCCGACCGGGCGGTCGGCCGATACCGAACCGGACCCGGGCGTACTCCTTGCTGCCCAGCGATTTCGACATCGAGCGCAGTCCGTTGTGGCCACCCTCACCACCACCACGCTTCGCGCGGATCTGCCCGTACGGCAGGTCGAGCTCGTCGTGCACGGCGATCACGTTGTCCACCGGCACCTTGAAGAACTGGGCCAGCGACGCCACCGGTCCGCCGGACAGGTTCATGAAGGTGAGCGGCTTGACCAGGATCAGCCGGGGACCACCGAAGCCGAGCCGGCCCTCGGCCACGTCGGCGCCGGCCTTTTTCGAGCGGCCGAACTTCGCGGCGACCCGGCGAGCCAGCAGGTCCGCAACGAGAAAGCCCACGTTGTGCCGGTTCCCGGCGTACTCCTTGCCCGGATTGCCCAGGCCGACGACCAGGAACGGCGCCTCGTCCGTCACTGTCCCTCCAGTCAGGTCAGCCGCTCCCGGCACAAATCAGGGAAAGCGCCGAACCGGCGCTTTCCCTGAGGAGATGTATGGGCGGGCGATTACTCGGCCGCCGTGGCCTCCGACTCGGCGCCGCCCTCGGCGGTCTCCGTGCCGGTGTCGCCGGTGTCGCCCTCGAGCTGCTCGGCGGTCTGCGCCTGGCTGATCACGGCGAGCACGTAGTCCGGGTCGACGGCCAATTCCGAGCCCTCCGGAAGAGTCACGTCGGCGGCGGTGATCTGCGCGCCGGCCTCCAGGCCCTCGATCGAGACCTCGATGCTGCTCGGCAGGTGCATGGCCTCCGCGATCACGGCCAGCGTGGTCGACTCGTTCACCACCAGGGTGTTGCGGGCGGCCTCGCCGGTGAGCGTCACCGGGACGTCGACCTGCACCTTCTCGCCACGGCGGACGATGATCAGGTCCACGTGCTCGTAGGTGTCCTTGATCGGGTCGCGCTGGATCGCCTTGGGCAGCGCCAGCGTGGTGCCGGACGCGCCGTTGATGTCGATGGTGAACACCTGGTTGAGACCACCGTGCCGGATCGCGGCGGCGAACTCGCGCGCGGGCAGCGCGATGTGCTGCGGCTTCTCGCCGTGGCCGTACAGCACGGCGGGCACCAGGCCGGCCCGGCGCGTGCGGCGGGCACCACCCTTGCCGAACTCGGTACGGGGCTCGGCGCTGATCTTTACCTCGGACACGGGGAGACTCCTGAAACTCTTCTCGAACGGGCTGCGGCTAAGTCGGCGGGCGGCGGTGGTGCATGCTCTGCGGTGCCGGGCGAGGGGGCGCTTGGGCGCGAGCCCGGAGCACCGCGTCGATCACGGTGCCCTCCACGCCGGCTGCGAACGTCAGCAACCCGCGGGGCACCCTCGCCGTGGCAACCGTGCCAGCTTACCTTCCACACTCAGCCACAGCTAAGCGGGTCCGGACTGCGCAAAAACTTCACCCGGTCGATGCCTCGCCGGCCGCGCGAATTCGGCACACCGATCCGACAAGCTGGTACGGCCCGGCTGGGGCCCACGGGCGCGCTTGACCGGCCGCGCAGAGGGCAAGCCGCCGCCCCGGGCTAGCTGAGGCCGCCGAAGAGCGTGGTCACCGAGCCGTCGTCGAAGACCTCGCGGATCGCCCGGGCGAGCAGCGGCGCGATGGACAGCACGGTGATCTTGTCGAGGCGCTTCTCCGGGCGGCAGCGGCAGCGTGTTGGTCACCACCAGCTCACTGATCCGGCTGTTCTTCAGCCGCTCGGTCGCCGGATCGGACAGCAGGGCGTGGGTGGAGGCGACGATGACATCGGCCGCACCCGCGTCGAACAGGACGTCGGACGCCCCGGTGATCGTGCCGCCGGTGTCGATCATGTCGTCCACGATCAGGCACACCCGGCCCTCGACCTCGCCCACCACCCGGTTGGCGACCACCTGGTTGGGCTTCATCGGGTCACGGGTCTTGTGGATGAAGGCCAGCGGGCACCCGCCCAGCCGGTCGGTCCAGCGCTCGGCCACCCGGACCCGGCCGGAGTCCGGCGCGACCACGGTCATCGGCCGGTCGGCGTACCTGCGCTGCACGTGCTCGGCCAGGATGTCCATCGCGAACAGGTGATCCACCGGGCCGTCGAAGAATCCTTGGATCTGCGCGGTGTGCAGGTCGACGGTGAGGATCCGGTTGGCGCCGGCGGTCTTCAGCAGGTCGGCGATCAGCCGGGCGGAGATCGGCTCGCGGCCCCGGTGCTTCTTGTCCTGCCGGGCGTACGGGTAGAACGGCAGGACGACGGTGATCCGCTTGGCCGAGCCGCGCTTGAGCGCGTCGACCATGATCAGCGTCTCCATGACCCAGCGGTTCACGCCCTCGGTGACCGACTGGACCACGAACGCGTCCGAGCCGCGGACGGATTCCCGGTACCGGACGAAGATCTCGCCGTTGGCGAACTCGTAGTTGTCCGTCGGCGTGGGTCCGACGCCCAGCACCTGGCCGATCTCTACCGCCAACTCCGGAAAGCCTTGCCCGGAGAAAAGCATCAGACTCTTGCGGTTCTCGGCGACGATGCTGCCCATCGGCTCGTCCGCTCCCGTGTGGGTCGAGGGATTGTTCAGTTCGAGTATTCCCGGCGGCCGCTTTCCTGCAAGGTGGGCGGGCGGCCGAGGTGGGCAGTCTCACCCCTCAGTTTCGGCCTGCGCCCGCTTCGCCGCTTCGTCGGACACGGTTCCGGGGCGCTTGCGGGCGGTCCAGCCCTCGACGTTGCGCTGCTGGGCCCGGGTCACGCCGAGCGCGCCGGCCGGCACCGGCGTGGAGATCTGGCTGCCCGCGGCCACGTACGCACCGGGACCGACCTCGGTCGGCGCGATCAGCACGGTGTCCGAACCGACGAAGGCGGCCTCGCCGATGGTGGTGTGGCTCTTGGTCAGGCCGTCGTAGTTGGCCACGATCGTGCCCGCGCCGATGTTCGCCTTCCGCCCGATCGTGGCGTCCCCCACGTACGACAGATGCGGCACTTTCGCGCCCTCGCCGATGTCCGCGTTCTTGGTCTCGACGAAGCCGCCGATCTTGCCTTTGCCGCCGAGCCGGGTGCCGGGCCGCAGGTAGGAGTACGGGCCGACGGTCGCCGACGGGCCGATCTCGGCGCCGACCGTGTGCGCCCGGAGCACCGTGGCGGCCTCGCCGACGGTGGTGTCGATCAGCGTGGAGTCGGGGCCGATCACGGCGCCCGCCGCCACGCTCGTGGTGCCCCGCAGCTGCGTGTTCTGGTCGAGCACCGCGTCCGGCGCCAGCGTCACGGTCACGTCCACCCAGGTGGTGGCCGGGTCCAGGATCGACACCCCGGACCGCATCCACGCCGTGTTGACCCGGTCCCGCAGCCGGGCGCGCAGGCCGGCCAGCTCGGCCCGGTCGTTGCAGCCCAGCGTCTCCTCGGCGTCGGGCGCGACGAACACGCCGACCGCGTGCCCGACCGCGGCGAGCAGCCCGAACACGTCGGTCAGGTACTCCTCGCCCTGGTCGTTCTCCGTGGACAACTTGCTCAGCGCCTCGCGCAACCGGACCGCGTCGAAGGCGTAGATGCCGGCGTTGATCTCCCGCAGCGCCCGCTCGGCGGCGCCGGCGTCACGGTCCTCGACGATCCGCTCCAGGTTCCCGGCCGCGTCCCGGACGATACGGCCCAGGCCGGTCGGGTCGGCGACCTCGGCCGCCAGCACGGTGGCGCTGGTGCCGGCCTGCTCGTGGGCGGCGACGAGGGCCTCGACCGTCTCCGGGCGCAGCAGCGGGACGTCCCCGTTGAGCACCACCACGGTGCCGGCCGCGTCGCGGGCGGCGTCGAGCGCGATCCGGACGGCGTGCCCGGTGCCGTTCTGCTGCGCTTGCCGCACCGGCTCGGCGGCCGGCGCGATCTCGGCCAGGTGAGCGGTGACCTGGTCGGCCTTGTGCCCGACGACCACGATCGTCTGCTGCGCGCGGGCCGCCTCGGCCGCCGCCAGGACGTGGCCGAGCAACGTACGGCCGAGCAGCGGGTGCAGCACCTTGGGTGTGGCGGACTTCATCCGTTTGCCCTCACCGGCGGCGAGAACGATCACGGTACGGCTCGGAACCTGGCTCACACGGACCCCATATGGCTCTGGCGACATGGACGAGGGCGACCCTGATCGGGGCGCCCCAACCGGGGGAGATGCTCGGCCGGAAGGACTCGAACCTTCAAAACCACCTTCAAAGGGTGGGGTGTTGCCAATTACACCACGGCCGAATGGTCCGATCGCCACGATAGCGTCCGCCGACCGGCTCCCGGAACTCACTATCCCAGAACTGTCAAAACCAGCGGTGGCGAAGTTACGGTTGCGTAGGTTACGGTGACGTAGCCGTAGCTTGTGTCCTGTTTGCCGTGTCGATGAGGTGTTATGACGTCTGTGCTTGCCGAGCCTACGCAGGCCGGCCCGAAACCGCTGACCGACGGCCCGCAGCCCCGCGGCATCCTGATCGCGCTGTACGCATTCGTGATCCTGCCGTTCTTGGCGGTGCTGGCGGCGGTCCCGGTGGCGTGGGGCGGCTGGCTGTCGTGGACCGACGTGGCCATCGCCGCGGTGTTCTACGTCGTGTCCGGTCTCGGCATCACGGTCGGGTTCCACCGGTACTTCACCCACGGCTCGTTCAAGGCGGCCCGCTGGTTGCGGATCGCGTTGGCGCTGGCCGGGTCGGTGGCCATCGAGGGCAACATCATCCAGTGGGTGGCCGACCACCGCCGGCACCACGCGTACAGCGACCAGGACGGTGACCCGCACTCGCCGTGGCGGTTCGGGACCGGGTACTGGGCGCTGACCAAGGGCCTGTTCTTCGCCCACGTGGGCTGGATGTTCAGCCGGGAGCTGAGCAACCGCGCCCGGTTCGCACCGGACCTGCTGGCCGACAAGGACATCAAGCGGATCGACCAGGCGTTCCCGTTCATCGTGCTCTTCTCGACCCTCGGCCCGGCGCTGCTCGGCGGCCTGATCACCTGGTCGTGGCAGGGGGCCCTGTCGGCGTTCTTCTGGGCCGGTCTGATCCGGATCGGGCTGCTGCACCACGTGACCTGGTCGATCAACTCGGTGTGCCATGTGTACGGCGAACGCCCGTTCGAGGTCCGCAACGGCGACCGCGCCTCGAACTTCTGGCCGCTGGCGCTCATCTCGTTCGGCGAGTCGTGGCACAACCTGCACCACGCCGACCCGACCTGCGCCCGGCACGGTGTGCTCCGCGGCCAGTTGGACATCTCGGCCCGCCTGATCTGGATCTTCGAGAAGATCGGCGCGGCGTCGGACGTGCGGTGGCCGAAGCCGGAACGTCTCGCGGCCAAGATGGTGAAAGAGCCGTCATCGTAACGGCGGGCCCAGCCGTTTCCGGCACGACCGATTCCGGCGAGGACTGGCAGGATGGCCGGGTGACCGACCCAGGCGACACAAGCCGCGCACAACGACGTCCAGGGCGGCGCGCGCACTCCACGGCCGACGTTCCGACAGCGGTGGCGCCCGGGGCGACCCGGGTCCGGATGTCGGCCGCGCAGCGACGGGAGCAGCTGATCACCATCGGGCGGCAGCTGTTCGCCGAGCGCGGGTTCGACGCCACCAGCGTGGAAGAGGTCGCCGCCCGGGCGAAGGTCTCCAAGCCGGTGGTGTACGAGCACTTCGGCGGGAAGGAAGGCCTGTACGCGGTGGTCGTCGACCGCGAGGTGCGGTCGCTGCTGGACCGGATCGCCGCCGCGCTGACCGCCGGGCACCCGCGGGAACTGCTGGAACAGGCCGCCCTGGCCCTGCTCGACTACATCGCGGAGGAGCCGCACGGCTTCCAGGTGCTGGTACGGGAAAGCCCGGTGTTGTCACCCGCGGGGAATTTCTCCAGCGTGATGAACGACGTCGCGCACCAGGTCGAGCACATCCTGGGGGCGGAGTTCAAGCAGCGTGGATTCGACCCCAAGTTCGCCGAGCTGTACTCCCAGGCGCTGGTGGGCATGGTGGCGCTGGTCGGTCAGTGGTGGCGGGAGGCGCGCAAGCCGAAGAAGGAGATGGTGGCCGCCCACCTGGTCAACCTGGCCTGGAACGGCCTCTCCCACCTCGAGGCCAAACCCACGTTGCTGACCCGCAAGACCCGCTGAGCCCGCCGGACGGCGATCAGGCCGACTGAGTGGAGCGGACCTCGGCCTCGCGGACGTGGCGAGGGTCGCCGGCCTCCGACTCGGGGGCCGTCTTCAGGTACAGGCTGGACACGATCAGCATCAGGCCGATCAGGAACGTGACGACCACGGTGGAGACCGTGAAGCCGAGAAGATCGGCGTCGGTACGGGCGGCGGCCAGGCTGAACGCGCCGATCACGAGCATCGCCCAGCCGAGGTACTTCTCGATGGCCATGTCGATGTTGCGGCCGACCAGGGTGCCGAGCAGCACGACGGCACCCAGGACCAGCGAGACGATGGACCACAGCAGGTTGCCGCCCTGGCCCAGGATGCGGTCGGGAACCCGGCCGGTGAAGTCGTCGCCGGACGTGGTGATCAACCCGACGACGCCGAAGAGCAGCAGGTAAACGCCGACCAGAGCGCTGAGCACACGGTAGAACGACCGGAGCGGGTGGTTGACCGGGTTGTGCGCCATGGTGACCGTCTCCAACGTGGGTGTGACTCTGTCGGCCCGATTGTCGCGCATCGCTCGCCGCTGTGCGGGACCACCCCCGGATCAGGTCTCGGGCACCTGCTCGGCCAGTTCGAGCCAGGCCTCCTCGACCGCGGCCCGCTCAGCCTGGACGGCTTTGAGCCGGGTCTCGAACTCGACGATCTTCTCGTAGTCGCTGCCGTGCTCGGCCAGCCCCTCGTTGATCTTGACGATGCGGTCCTCGAGCTTGCCGAGCTGCCGCTCCAGCCGGCTCAGCTCCTTGCGGGCCGCGCGCAGGTCCCCCGCGTTCATCGCCGGTGGGCCGGCCGTCGGCGGCGACGCCGGAGCCGGGGCCGAGGCGGACAGCGGCGTCGCCGTCCGCGCCAGGTACTCCTCGACGCCGCCGGGCAGGTGCACCAGCCGGCCGTCGCCGAAGATGCCGTACGCCGTGTCGGTCACGCGTTCGACCAGGTACCGGTCGTGGCTGGCCACGATCATCGTGCCCGGCCAGGAGTCCAGCAGGTCTTCCAGCGACGCCAGGGTGTCCGTGTCGAGGTCGTTGGTCGGCTCGTCGAGCAGCAGCACGTTCGGCTCGCCGGCCAGCAGCCGGAGCAGCTGGAGCCGCCGGCGTTCGCCACCGGACAGGTCGCCGACCGGCGTCCAGATCCGCTTCTCGGTGAAGCCGAACACCTCGGCCAGCTGCGTTGCGGACAGCTCCCGGTCGCCGAGCCGGACCCGCTTGGCCACCTCCTCCACCGCTTCCAGGAGGCGTAACGCCGACGGCAGCTCGGTCAGCTCCTGGGAGAGGAACGCCGCGCGTACGGTCGATCCGGTGATCAACCGCCCGCCGTCGGGGCGCGTCACGCCGGCCAGCAGACGCAGCAGCGTGGTCTTGCCGGCGCCGTTGGCACCCAGGATCGCGATCCGGTCGCCCGGACCCACCTGCCAGGTCAGGTCGGTGAAGATGGTCTTCGGACCGGCGTCCAGCGTGACGTGCTCGAGGTCGTAGACCTGCTTGCCCAGCCGGGTGGTGGCCAGCCGCTGCAGGCTGACGGTGTCGCGGACGGGGGGCACGTCCGCGATCAGCGCGTTGGCGGCGTCGATCCGGAACCGCGGCTTCGAGGTGCGGGCCGGCGGGCCGCGGCGCAGCCAGGCGATCTCCTTGCGGAGCAGGTTCTGCCGGCGCGACTCGGTCACGGCGGCCACCCGCTGGCGCTCGGCCCGGGTCAGCGTCCAGGCCGCGTACCCGCCCTCGTACGTCTGCACCTGCTGGTCCACGACCTCCCAGGTGGCCGTGCAGACGGCGTCCAGGAACCACCGGTCGTGGGTGACCACGACCAGCGACCCGCGACGGGTGAGCAGGTAGCGGGCCAGCCAGTCGACGCCGGCCACGTCCAGATGGTTGGTCGGCTCGTCCAGGATCAGCAGGTCGGACTCGCGGACCAGCAGGGCGGCCAGGGCGACCCGGCGGCGTTCACCGCCGGACATCGGGCCGACCGTCGCGTCCAGGCCGAGGTGACCCATGCCGAGGCCGTTCAGGATGGTCCGGACGCCGGCGTCCCCGGCCCACTCGTGCTCGGCGCCCATGCTCTCGGCCGAGCCACGCGGTGCCGAGCACGACGTCGCGGACGGTGGCGTCGGCGGCCAGCGTCAGGGTCTGCGGCAGCGCCGCCACCCGCAGGTCACGGCGGTGCGTGACGCGGCCGGAGTCCGGTTCCTCGGTCTTGGCCAGCATCCGCAGCAAGGTGGATTTGCCGGCGCCGTTGAGGCCGACGATGCCCACCCGGGCGTCGTCGTCCAGCCCCAGAGAGACGTCGGTGAGCAGTTGACCGGCGGCGCCGTAACCCTTGTTTACCCGGTCCAGATTGACGATGTTGGCCACGATCCGCCTAGGTTACCCGGGCTCCGGGCATGGGACCCCGGGCCGTACGGGCGTCGCGGCACACCCCGGCAGCGATCAGGGACGCCGCCAGCCGCTCGGCGTGCCCGCCGTCGGTGGCCAGGAAGACGCACGTCGGCCCGGAGCCGGAGACGATTCCGGCCACCGCGCCGGCGTCGTACCCGGCCTTGAGCACATCGGCCAGGTGCGGCCGCAGCGACAGCGCGGCCGGTTGCAGGTCGTTGCCGAGCGCCGCGCCCAGCACCTCGGGGTCGCGCTGGCGCAGCGCGGTCATCAGCGCGTCCGGCTCGCCCACCGGCGTCGGCGCCCAGCTGCTCGTCGCGCAGCCGGTCCAGTTCCCGGTAGACCTCCGGGGTGGCCAGACCGCCGTCGGCCACGGCCAGCACCCAGTGCCAGGTGGTCGGCCGGGCCAGGATCGGACTGATCGTCTCGCCCCGGCCGGTCCCGAGCGCGGTGCCGCCGTACAGCAGGAACGGGATGTCCGAGCCGACCTCGGCGCCGACCTCGGCCAGTTCGTCACGGGTCAACCCGGTGCCCCAGAGCACGTCGCAGGCGAGCAATGTGGCCGCCGCGTCGGCGCTGCCGCCGGCCAGACCGGCCTCGATCGGGATGGACTTGCGCAGGTGCAGGCGGGCGTGGGCGGGCACGCGGGTGTGCGCGGCCAGCGCCCGGGCGGCCCGGACGACCAGGTTGCTGTCGTCGAGGGCCAGCTCGCCGGCGCCCTCGCCCTCCATGGTGAGCGTGAGCGTGTCGCCGGCGCTGGCCGGCAGCTCGTCGAACAGGCTGATCGCGTGGTAGACGGTGGCCAGCTCGTGGAAGCCGTCCGGGCGCAGCGTCCCCACGCCGAGATGCAGATTGATCTTGGCCGGGACGCGGACCCGGACCGGACCGGCCGGCCGGCGCGGCCCGTCGCCGCCGGGTCCCCAGGCCTCGGTCACGGAGTGGCGTTCCGCAGATGCGGCCCGGTGACGTTCACTGGTCCCCCTCGAAGGACGGCATCTCGGATCGGGTGAGCTTACCGCTGTGCCCGGCCGCGGCAGCGGCTGCCGCGATCGCGGCGAACTGTGCCACGGTCAGCGATTCGCCCCGCGCGGAGGGGTCGACCCCGGCCGTACGCACGAACCGTTCCGCCTGGTCAGCGCCGCCGGCCCAGCCGGCCAGCGCGGCCCGCAGCGTCTTGCGGCGCTGCGCGAACGCGGCGTCGACGACCGCGAACACCTGCGCCCGCGACAGCTCCGCGGGCGGCCGGTGGGCGGTGAACGCGACCAGGCCGGAGTCGACGTTCGGCACCGGCCAGAACACCGCGGGCGGGACCCGGCCGGCCGCGCGGGCGTCGGCGTACCAGGCGAGCTTCACCGACGGGACCCCGTACACCTTGGACCCGGGCCCGGCGACGAGCCGGTCGGCGACCTCCTTCTGCACCATCACCAGGCCGCCGCGCAGGCTGGGGAGGGCGGCCAGCAGATGCAGGACGACCGGTACGGCCACGTTGTACGGCAGGTTGGCCACCAGCGCGGTGGGCGCCGGGTCGAAGTCGGCGGCGGTCACCCGCAGCGCGTCGGCCGCGTGCACGGTCGAGCCGGTCCGACCGTACGGTCTCGGGCAGAGCCGCGGCCAGCACCGGGTCGATCTCCACCGCGTGCACGTGGGCGGCCGCGCCGACCAGGCCGAGCGTCAGCGAGCCCAGCCCCGGCCCGACCTCGAGGACCACGTCGGACGGAGCGAGTCCGGCGGCGGCCACGATCCGCCGCACGGTGTTCGGGTCGTGCACGAAGTTCTGGCCGAGCTTCTTCGTCGGCGTGACCCCGAGCCGCGCGGCCAGTTCCCGGATCTCCGCCGGGCCGAGCAGGACGTCAGCCATGACTGCACAGCGTACGGACGGGCGCCGGCACGGTTGAATCGACGGCATGAGGTTGTTGCAACTGCGCGGGGTGGTCGAGGCGTCGCCGGACCAGGTCGCCGACGTTCTGCTCGACGTCCGGCCGGGCGGCCGGTCGCCGCTGGTCCGGCACGGGACGATCGAACAGGAGGACGGCGCCGAGTTCGTGTTGAACCTCGACGGCAGCCGACTGACCGTACGGGTCGACCGGGACGCCCGGTCGGTGACCCAGCAGGGCGAGTTCTGGTACCGCGGGGTGACCCGGGTGGAACCCGATCCGCGCGGTTCCGAGGTGGTGCACGAGATCTTCAACGTCGCCGAGCGGAATCAGTGGGCGTCCCGGTTCCTGGCCCGGGGACCGGTCAACTCGGCCCCGGACATCTTCCGGGAGCAGTTGCAGGCGCTGGGCCGTGACCTGCACTGCGCCGCCTGGCTGATCGAGCATTAGCCCCAGGGGCCGAAGATCCGCTCGCCGGTGGCCGAGATGGCCGCGCACAGCGTGTCCAGGTCGGCGCCGCGCACCTCGGCCAGCTTGCGCACGGTCAGCGGGATCAGGTACGACGCGTTCGGCCGGCCCCGGTACGGCATCGGCGTCAGGTACGGCGCGTCCGTCTCCACCAGCATCTGGTCGATCGGCGTGCGCACGGCCGCCTCCCGCACCGCCGCGGCGCTGCCGAAGGTGACCGTGCCGGCGAAGCTCAGCAGGTAGCCCGCGGCGCACGCACTCGGCCGCGAACTCGGCGTCCCCGGAGAAGCAATGCAGAATCACCGTGTCCGGCGCGCCCTCGTCGTCGAGCACCTCGCAGCACCCGCTGGTGGGCGTCCCGGTCGTGGATGATCAGCGCCTTGCCGTACCGCTTGGCGATCGCGATGTGCGCCCGGAAACTGGCCTCCTGCGCGACCCGGCCGTCGTCGCCGGTGCGGAAGGTGTCCAGCCCGGTCTCGCCGATGCCCGCGGACCCGCGGTCGCGCGGCCAGCGCCTCGATCTCCCGCAGGGCCTGATCCAGATCGGCCAGCCGGGGCGCCTCGTTCGGATGCAGCGCCACCGCCGCCAGCACGCCGGCGTGGCGCTCGGCCAGGTCGGCACTCCACCGCGAGGACGCCACGTCCACGCCGACCTGCACGATCCGGTCCACGCCGGCCTTCGCCGCGGCCGCAGCAGGGTCCCGACCGGGTCATCCGTCGACCCGGCAGGCCGGCCTCACTGATCGTGATGTCGAGATGGGTGTGGCTGTCGAAGACCGGGACGGCGAGCGGTTCCGGGGCGGGCGGGAACTCGCCGGCCCGGCGCGCCGCGCGCTCCTTCCGGGACTCGGCCGGTTGCTCGTCAGTGGTCATCCGAGTCGGCCCGCCTGTGCTCACCGACCCAGCCGGGCCAGCTCCGTCCTCGATCACCGACGGGTCGAGCTTGCTTGAACACCGGCGTGGGCGCGGCCAGCGGCGTCCCGGCCACCAGCGGCACGGACTCCCACCGGGCGCCGACCGTGTAGTCGCCGGTCAGCACCGGGTAGGACGGCCCGCCGTCGAGGTCGTCGACCTCCACGATGGCCGGCATCGGCGCGTGCACCCCGGTGCCGCCGAGCAGCTCGTACACCTTCTGGGCGACGTGCGGCAGGAACGGGCTCAGCAGCGTGTTGCAGTCGGCTGACCGCCTGCAGCGCGACGTGCAGGATGGTGGCCTGCCGCGGTTTCTCCGCCTCCGCCTTGAGTTTCCACGGCGCCTGGTCGGACAGGTACTTGTTGGCCTCCGCGACCACCTTCATGGCCTCGCTGATCGCCGCTTTCTGCCGGTGCTTGCCGATCAGCTCACCGACCGTGCCGAACCCGGTGCGTACGGCCGCCAGAAGCGCCTCGTCATCGGCCGTGAGCTCGCCCGCCTCCGGAATCGCGCCGAAGTTCTTGGCCGCCAGCGAGATCGACCGGTTGACCAGGTTGCCCCAGCCGGCCACGAGCTCGTCGTTGTTGCGCCGGACGAACTCGGCCCAGGTGAAGTCGGTGTCGTTGGACTCCGGCCCGGCGGCCGCGATGAAGTACCGCAGCGCGTCGGCGTCGTACCGATCGAGGAAGTCGCGGACGTAGATGACGACCCGGCGGGACGAGGAGAACTTCTTCCCCTCCATCGTCAGGTACTCCGCTGGACACCACCTCGGTCGGCAGGTTCAGCTGGCCGAGCGCGCCCGGCTCACCACCCCGATCGCCCTCGCCGGAGTAGCCGAGCAGCAGCGCCGGCCAGATCACCGAGTGGAAGACGATGTTGTCCTTGCCCATGAAGTAGTACGCCGCGGCATCCTTGCCCTGCCCGTCGGCCGACCACCACTGCCGCCACGCCTCCGGGTCGCCGGTGCGCCGGGCCCACTCGATGGACGCCGACAGGTACCCGATGACCGCGTCGAACCAGACGTAGATGCGCTTGTCGGGGCGGTCCCGCCACTCCGTCGAGCGGAATCGGCACGCCCCAGTCGAGGTCCCGGGTGATCGCCCGCGGCTGCAGGTCGTCGAGCAGGTTGCGGGAGAACTTCAGCACGTTCGGCCGCCAGCCGTCCCGGGTGTCCAGCCACTTCGCCAGCGACTGGGCGAATGCCGGGAGGTCGAGGAAGAAGTGCTCGGTCTCGACGAACTTCGGCACCTCGCCGTTGATCTTCGACCGCGGGTTGATCAGCTGCTCCGGGTCGAGCTGGTTGCCGCAGTTGTCGCACTGGTCGCCACGCGCGTGGGCGTACCCGCAGATCGGGCAGGTGCCTTCGATGTAGCGGTCGGGCAGCGTCCGGCCGGTGGACGGGGAGATCGCCCCGAGCGTGGTCTTACGGATGATGTAGCCGTTGTCGTACAGGCCGGTGAACAGTTCCTGGGTCGTCGCGTAGTGGTTGCGCGTGGTGGTCCGGGTGAACAGGTCGTACGACAGGCCGAGGCCGGCAGGTCCTCCACGATCACCCGGTTGTACCGGTCGGCGAGCTCACGCGGGGTGACCCCCTCGGCGTCGGCCTGCACCTGGATCGGGGTGCCGTGCTCGTCCGTGCCCGAGACCATGAGCACGTTGTGGCCGGTCATCCGCATGTACCGGCTGAAAACGTCGGAGGGCACCCCGAAGCCGGAGACATGACCGATGTGGCGCGGGCCGTTGGCGTAGGGCCAGGCGACCGCGGCGAGAACGTGACTCATGGTGCACAAGCGTAGTGACCGGCGTGTGGCGGTGGCGAATGAGTTCGGGTCCGGACCATTTATCCCGACACGCCCGGAAAGTACCGCACCGGCCGTACCCGGAGGTGGTCCCATGGAACCGTGACCGGAGACGCGCCGCAGCCAGGGGAAACTCCTCGCACCGAGGGCAACCCGTGGTCCTTCGACCCCGACGAGGCCTGGTGGCGGGGCGACGGCGACCGGGAACGGGCGGAAGCGCTGGCCGACGCGGCCACCCGCCCCCGGCACCGGCGCCGCCGGTCACCGCGCGGCACGGACCCGGCCCCGGCCGTCGAGCCGGACGACGTCCCCGCCTTCGCCCCGGAAGCGCTGGACGCCCACGCCGCCGGCGTGCAGGACGCGGCCACCGCGTTCACCCCGGAATCGCCCAGCCCGGAATCTCCCACCACGGGATCGCCCACCACGGCATCGCCGGTCGAATCGGAGCCGGCGATCGCCGAACCCGCGGACCAGCCGGACGTCGAGCGCGACCCTGACCAGCCCGCGGCCGAGCGGCACGAGCCGGAACGCCCCGACCTCGCCCACCGGCCGGAAGGCGTACCGGAGATCATGGTCCTCCCCGAACCGGAGCGGAACCGGCCGACCGTGGCGCTGCCCGGCCAGTCCGGCCTCGCCCGCCGCGGCCGGTTGTCCCCGGCCGAGCTCGACATCAAGCTCTCCCGGCTGGAGCACTCGCCGTTCTGGCTGAACCCCGACGAGCGGGCCGCCGCCACCAACACCTGGCCGACCGTGGCGACCCGGGCCACGCCGGCCGACTCGCCACCCGAGGCCGACGACGGCCGGGGCCGCCGGCCTCGACGGAAGCCACGCACGCCGCAGAACGCCGTTCCGGGGGTCTTCGGCCTGATCGCGCTGGCGCTCATCGCGTCGTTCTTCTCGTGGGTCAGCGCCGAGCCGTTCTGGCTGGCCGTGGGCCACGGCACGCCCGGCGTGGTCACCGTCGCCCGGTGCACCGGATCCGGGATCACCCAGCGGTGCGCGGGCTCCTTCACGGCCAGCGGCGGACAGTTCAGCCGGCAGACGGTGGCCCTGCTCGGCGTCGAACCCGGCCGGCGCAACTCGGGCGCGGTCGCGACGGCCCGCATGGTCAGCGCCAAGAGCACCCAGGCGTACGTCGGGACCACCGGGCCGCTCGTGCAACTGCGCTGGATCCTCGGGTTCCTGCTGGTGCTGCTGTCCGGGTTGGGCATCGCCGGGTTGACCGGCACCCGGCAGCTGGAGACCGTACGGGCCCGGCGGGTGGCGCTGCTGATGAGCGTGGCCGGGCCGGTGCTGCTGCTGGCCGGGTTTTTGGTCGCCGCCTATTAGGGACTGTGGACGAGCGCGTACACGTCCCGCTTGCGGAGGCCGTACTCGTCGGCCACGGCCTGGATCGCGTCCCGGCGGGAGTCGCCGGCGGCCTCGCGCCGGGCCACGGCCGTGCGCAGCTCGTCGTCCGGCGGCCGCTCGGCCGGCCCCGGCGTCGCCCCGGCCACCACCACCGTGATCTCGCCCCGCGGCCCGCTCTCGGCCGCCCACGCCGCCAGTTCCGCCGCCGGGCCGCGCCGGATCTCCTCGTACGTCTTGGTCAGCTCCCGGCAGACGGCCGCGTCCCGGTCGGCGCCGAACACCGTGGCCAGGTCGGCCAGCGTGCCCGCGATCCGGTGCGGCGCCTCGAAGAAGACCAGCGTGCGCGGCTCGGCGGCGAGCTCCTTCAGACGGCTGCGGCGGGCTGATCCGGTCCGCGGCAGGAACCCCTCGAACACGAACCGGTCGCTGGGCAGGCCGGACAGCGCCAGCGCAGTGGTCACCGCGCTCGGACCCGGCGCGGCGGTGACCGGGAAACCGGCGTCGAGCGCAGCCCGGACCAGCCGGTAACCCGGGTCGGACACGCTGGGCATCCCGCCGTCGGTCACCACGACGACGGTGGCGCCGCCGTGCAGGGCCTCGATCAGTTCGGGCGTACGGCGTTCCTCGTTGCCCTCGAAGTAGGAGATCACCCGGCCGGTCACCGACACGTCCAGATCGCGAGCCAGGCGGGCCAACCGGCGGGTGTCCTCGGCGGCGACCACGTCCGCCGCGGCCAGCACCTCCCGCAGCCGCGCCGAGGCGTCCCCGGGGTTGCCGAGCGGGGCGCCGGCCAGAATGACTCGTCCGGTCATCCGGTCATCCCACCACACGGCTCGCCCGGCCTCGGGCACCGAGCCACAGCCCGGCGGCCTACGATCTCGGGGTGACTTCGGCGACAGCGTCCCCGGCGGCGACCGACAGTGACCTCATCGGCCCGGCGCCCGCCGACGACACCGGTGGGCGTTCGTTCGTGCCCGACCAGGTCCGGCGTCGCCTGAAGACGCTCGACAACTGGCTCGACCCGTACTCCTGGCTGGTCACCGGCGTGATCGGGCTGATCGCGGCGATCCTGCGGCTGAACGGCATCACCAAGCCGAAGGGCTACATCTTCGACGAGGTCTACTACCCGACCGACGCGTGGGACATGCTGCACCACGGGGTCGAGTGGGACGAGAAGACCAACGGGCCCGGCGTACGTCGTGCACCCGCCGCTGGGCAAGTGGCTGATCGCGCTCGGCGAGAAGGCGTTCGGCAACAACGAACTCGGCTGGCGCTTCCCGGCCGCGGTGGCCGGCACCTGATGATCCTGATCCTGATCCGGATCGCGTACCGGATGTTCCACTCGATGGTCCTGGCCGGCGCGGCCGGGCTGCTGATGACGCTCGACGGCTTCCAGCTGGTGCTGTCCCGGACATCGCTGCTGGACATCTTCCTCGGCCCGTTCGTGCTGGCCACGTTCGCGGCGATGCTGATCGACCGGGACCAGTACCGGCAAGCGGCTCCTGGTCGCCCTGGAGAACGGCTGGGATCCGGCATACCCGGCCGCCCTACGCGATCGCCGTGGTGGCTGCTCGCCGCGGGCGTCCTGTTCGGCCTGGCCAACGGGGTGAAGTGGAGTGCGCTGTTCTTCCTGCCGTTCTACGTTGCGCTGATCGTGGTGTGGCGCGTGCAGGCCCGCCGCTCGGCCGGCATGCAGCGCCCGTTCTTCGCCGGACATCTTCGGCGACCTCGGCTGGCTGGTCGGCAGCTTCGCCCTGTCGTTCATCTTCTACCTGGCCACGTGGACCGGCTGGTTCGTCACCAACGACGGCTACTTCCGCCACTACCGCCGGGACAACCACCTGAGCGAGCCACCGGTCCTGGGCGCGCTGCTCAACCTGGCGCACTACCACCACGAGGCGTACGAGTTCCACAGCGGCCTGACCGACAAGCACATCTACCAGTCGTGGCCGTGGCAGTGGCTGCTGCTGGGCCGCCCGGTCGCCTTCTACTGGAACGGCAACGGCCCGTGCGGCGCGCTCGAGCTGCGCGCGGCGAGGTGCTGCTGCTGGGCACGCCGATCCTGTGGTGGAGCTTCATCCCCGCGCTGGCCGCCCTGGTGTGGTTCGGCATCGCCCGGCGCGACTGGCGCGCGTACGCGATCGGCACCGGCGTCGTGGCCGGCCTGCTGCCGTGGTTCTACTTCGCGGTCAAGGACGGCCGCACGATGTTCAACTTCTACGTGCTGCCCGGCCCTGCCGTTCCTGATCCTGGCGGTGGTGTACGTGCTGGGCGCGATCATGACCCCGCCCGAAGGCGTCACCTCCGGCCCCACGCGAACCGACCGACAGCTGGTCGGCACGGTGGTGGCCGGCGCGTACGTGCTGGTGGTCGCGCTGTGCTTCGCCTACTTCTATCCGATCTTCGTCGGCCAGAGCATCACGTACGAGGCGTGGCAGCACCGCATGTGGCTGGGCAGCCGCTGGATCTGATGGCGGTGGGTTCGGTTGATCAGAGCCGATGCCCGCAGTTGGTTGCACGTCCTTGAACTCGGGTGCACGCCCGCGAACCCGGAATTCATCGGCATCACCGGCGTAGGCGGCAGAATCCGGAAACGGGCCACAAAAATAGGGCGCGCCCCGATCGCCTGCCACGGGGGAAGCGGGCGATAGGGGCGCGCAAGGAGAGCTTAACGAGAGGTGTCAGGTCGCACAACGGCTGGGGTTACTCACTCTCAGGTTTCTCAACACATGTCCCCAAATAATCATGTGCGCGTCGTCACCCGTTGGACACACAGCGCAAATCACCCCGATTGTGCCGTCCGAAACGGGCATATGGTCGATATGCCCTAAGGCGGACCCACGAATGCATGAGAATAATTCGGCAAAGTCGTTGCCGAACGGTCTGGAATACGACAGCAAATACTCGATCGAAAGGGCGTAACCTCCCCGACCGGATCATCTACTCGCAGCTCAGGACGATCGCTGTAGCGGCGACTCACACCTCATGCCACCAGGTCAAACGTAAGTCGTCACCGAATCGGTGGATTTTCGGGGCGTATTCGGCGGTCCCTCTATCGGGTTACCGGAATCAAGATCGCGGTAGACCTTTCTAAGCTCGCCGCGTGACTGTGCACGAGCCGGAAACTCCGCTATCCGCTGACCGCGACATCCCTGACACCGAGGTGATCGCTCTGTCGATGCCCACACCGGTGTTCGTCGACTCGACTGGACGACGGCGGAAGGTGCTGCGGCGTCTCGCGTACGCGTTCGGCGGCCTGTGCATCCTCTACGGCGGGTTGATCAGTGTCAGTCTGGCCGGCGGTCCAGTCAGTTCGAGCGCCATTCTGCCGCTGCCCGACCTGCCTCTTCGCGCTGCCAAACCAGCCGCGAAGGCCGCGCCGCGACCCGTGCCGACGCTCGCCGCCCCGCCGCCGACCGAGTTCGTGGCCCCGCTCAACCGGCATCCGGTGGACTTCGTTCGTCCGGGCAGCGGCCGGCGCACTCCGAGCGTGATCTCGCCGCCCACGGCGCGCAAGTCCAGCGGAACGCCGTCGACCGGCTCGAGCCACGCGCTGGAGTCCGCCACCACGCCTAGCTCCAGCGCTCCCACCAGCGCGCCGACCAGCCCGCCGACCAGCGCGCCCACGAAGACGCCGTCGAGCCAGCCTGTCGAAGCGCCCTCCGCGCCATCCGGCGGCACCAGAACCGGCGGCCCACGGGGTACCACAACCGGCGGCGCCAAAACCGGCGGCACGGCAACCGGCGGCGGCACGGGCGGCACGGGCGGCGGCACGGGCGGCACGGCAACCGGCGGCACGGGCGGCGGCACGGGCGGCACGGCAACCGGCGGCACGGGCGGCGGCACGGGCGGCACGGCAACCGGCGGCACGGGCGGCGGCACCGGCGGCACGGCAACCGGTGACGCCACCACGGTCGACACGACAACGAGCGGTACCACGACGGGCGGCACCGCATCCGGCGGCACCCCGACCGGCACCACCACCCTCAGCACCGACGAAATGACCGCCACCACCACGGAACCCACTGACGCCGACGAGCCGGCATGAGCACCATCCGCATGCACAGCCAGAAGAACACCCACAACCAGAAGAAGTCGCGCCCCCGCCGCCGGATCCTCCCCCGGCCTCGGGTCGTGGTCGCGATCCTGGTCCTGCTGGTCTTCGCCGGTGTTCTGCTCGTACAGACGTACGTCAATGCGGAATTCAAGAGCGACCACGTCATCGAGGAAGTCGGCGACCAGAACGCCGTACCGCCGCAGATCCACAAAGGCGGCCCGATCATCAACACCACCGGCGGGCAGCAGAACTCGATCCGGCTGCCGCCCAAGACCATCGCCCTGACATTCGACGACGGCCCGGACCCGAAATGGACGCCGAAGGTCCTCCAGATCCTTCGGCAGTACGGCGCCCACGGCACGTTCTTCGTGGTCGGGTCCGCGGTGGTACGCCACCCGACGCTGGCCAAGCAACTCGTCACCGATGGCAACGAGCTCGGCATCCACACGTTCACCCACCCCAACATGCAGAACATCGCCCGGTGGCGCCGCGACATGGAGCTGTCCCAGACGCAGGCGGCGATCGCGCGGGCGGCCGGCGTGCACACCAACCTTTTCCGCTTCCCGTACTCGTCGGAAGCCGGCGCCATCGACAACCAGAACTGGAAACTGGTCCGGGAGGTCGGCCGCGAGGGATATCTGACCGTCGTCAACGACCTGGACAGCGAGGACTGGCAGCGCCCGGGCGTACCGACGATCGTCCGCAACGCCACTCCGCGCCGGAGCGATCCGGCGGTGGAGCTGTGGCACGACGCCGGCGGTGACCGTTCGCAGACGGTGGCCGCGCTGGCGCAGTACATCCCGATGATGCAGGCGCGCGGTTACCGGTTCACCACCATCACCGAGGGCCTGAACCTGCGGATCGCCCAGCAGGCCCGGGACGCGGCCCGGCTGCAACGCGGCGGCGTGACGGTGACCACGCAGCCGCTGATCGCGACGAACCCGCCGGCTGCGCACGCGGACATCCTGCGCGGCGACGCACTGGTGTGGACCATCCGGATCTCGGAGTGGTTCGTCTGGGTGCTGGCCGGCCTCTTCCTCGTGGTCGGGTTGCTCACCATCGCCCGTACGGCCTTCTTGTTGCTCCTCGCGACGCGGCACGCCCGGCAGCGCCGGAAACCGACCTGGAGCTGGGGCCCGGAGGTGACCGCGCCGGTCTCCGTGATCGTGCCCGCCTACAACGAGAAGGAGGGCATCCAGGCGGCCGTGAAGTCGCTGGCCACCGGCGACTACCGGGAGGTCGAGGTGGTGGTGGTCGACGACGGCTCCACCGACGGCACGGCGGTGCTGGTGGAAAGCCTGCGATTGCCGAACGTACGGGTGATCCGGGTGCCCAACGGCGGCAAGTCGAGCGCCCTCAACACCGGGATCGCGCTGGCCAAGCACGACCTGATCATCACCGTCGACGGCGACACGATCTTCGAGCGGGACTCGATCCGGCAGCTGGTGCAGCCGTTCGGCGATCCGTCGGTGGGCGCGGTGGCCGGAAACGTCAAGGTCGGCAACCGCCGCACGCTGGTCGCGACCTGGCAGCACATCGAGTACGTGATCGGCTTCAACCTGGACCGCCGCCTGTACGAGGCGATGCGCTGCATGCCGACCGTGCCCGGTGCGATCGGCGCGTTCCGGCGGGCGGCCCTGGCCGACGTCGGCGGGATCAGCGACGACACGCTGGCCGAGGACACCGACGTGACCATGGCGCTGAGCCGGGCCGGGTGGCGCGTCGTCTACGAGGAGCGGGCGAAGGCCTGGACCGAGGCGCCGGCCACCTTGGAACAGCTGTACCGGCAGCGTTACCGCTGGTCGTACGGGACCATGCAAGCGATGTGGAAGCACCGCCAGGCGCTCACCGACTCCGGCGACTCGGGCCGGTTCGGCCGGGTCGGGTTGCCGTTCCTGGCCCTGTTCGGGGTCGCACTGCCGCTGCTGGCCCCGATCGTCGACATCATGCTGGTGTACGGCATCTTCTTCTGGGAGCTGCGGGCCACCGCGATCGCCTGGATCGGCATGTTGGCGCTTCAACTGTTCACGGCGGCGGTGGCGTTCCGGATGGACGGCGAGTCGTTGCGCCCGCTCACGCGGTTGCCGTTGCAGCAGTTCGCGTACCGGCAGCTGATGTACCTGGTGCTGATCCAGTCGGTGACCACGGCGCTGACCGGGGGCCGGCTGCGGTGGCACAAGCTGCACCGGTCCGGTCTGAACGGCGGCCCCACCGAGGGGCGGCCGCCGCTGCCGACACAGGGCCTCGCCCCCGAGATCGACACGTGGCCGCCGACCGCGCCGGGCCGGACGACCACGCCCGGCGCCGCGACCGGTCGGGCCACCGCGCGTCCGGTGGTGCCGGCGCAGCCGCTGCGTCCCGAGGACATGCCGTCCGCGGGCTCGCCCCCCGGCGGCGGGTCGGTGTCGATCGGCTGAGGCCCACTGGTTCCGTACCCGCCCGAACTGCAGCCGGGCGGGTACGGAACCGGTGTGCGCCGGCGGGTGGTCTACCCGGCGAGGAGCTCGTGCTCGCGCTCCGCGAACGGGAACACCACGTGCAGCGAGGTCCCGTCTCCGGGGCGGTCGGAGAGCGCCACGGTCGCGTGGTGGGCGTCCAGGACCTTCTTCGCCACGGCCAGCCCACGGTCGGGTCCGGGCACGTCGGAAGGGTTGGCGATCGCGCCGTAGTACAGGTGCGGGAACAGATCCGGCCGCATCCCGTCGGGCAGGTCCATGTCGTCCAGCCGTACGGCCGGCCCGGACTCGATCTCGGTGCCCACCCGGACCCGGCCACCGGGCGGCGTGTACTTGACCGCGGCGAACAGCAGATGCATGAGAACCTGTTCCAGACGTACGGGGTCGGCGAGGATCGGCATCGCCGGGCCGCCGGCGTGGTTGAGGATCCAGATCTGCTTGGTCGCCGCGATCGGCCGGACCGCCTCGACCGCACGCTGCGTCATCCGGGTCAGGTCGATCGGGCGCATGTGCAGGCTGTCCGAGCCCACCCCGGCCTCGGCCATCGAGGTCAGGTGGCCGAGCAGATCGGAGAGGCCGCGGACGTGCGCTGCGGCCGCGTGCCCGACCAGGTCGGCCAGTTCGTGGTCGTGGAATCCGGTCCGCCCGAGATCCTCCAGGTACGTGGCCATCAGTCGCAGCGGCGCCCGCAGTTTCCCCCCGACCAGGTCGGCCAGCTCGTCCTTGTGCCGTTCCAGTTCCTGCAGCCGGGCGGTGGTGTTGGCCAGGGCCACCGCGTACCGGCGCAGTTCGAGCTGTGAGGTGACCTGGCGGCCGAGCGCTCGCAGCGCCTGGAGCTGCTCGACGTCGAGGCGGCGGGGCTGGTTGTCGACCACGCACAGCGTGCCCAGGGCGAAGCCGTCGGTGGTGATCAACGGCGCTCCGGCGTAGAAGCGGATGCCGCCGTCGGTGTCGACCGCCGGGTTGTCCCGGAACCGCGCGTCCTGCTGGGCGTCCGGCACCACCAGCAGATCCCCGCCGAGGATGGCGTGCGCGCAGAAGGACATGTCACGCGACGTCTCGGTGAGGTCGGTGCCGGTGCGGGCCTTGAACCATTGGCGGTCCATGTCGATCAGGCTGACCAGGGACATCGGTACGCCGCAGACGGTCGAGGCCAGCGCGACGATGTCGTCGAAGTCCTTCTCGGGAACCGAGTCGAGGACGTTCAGTGCGTAGAGAGCCGCAAGACGGCTGGTCTCGTTGTCCGGGAGCGCTGCTTTCATGTGTCAGGCATACCACCGAAAAGTAGCAATCCTCGCGTTTCTCCTCTTGTTGCCGTGGCCAACCCGGAGCAGGCTTCGGGCATGGAGAACCGCGCCGCCGTCCTGCACGGCATCCGGGACCTGCGGATCGAGGACCGGCCGATGCCGGCACCGGAACCGCACGAGGTCGTCGTCGAGATCAGATCCGTGGGCATCTGCGGTTCGGACGTGCACTACTACGAGCACGGCCGGATCGGCGACTTCGTGGTCGACCGCCCGATGATCCTCGGTCACGAATCGGCCGGGGTGGTGGTCGACCCGGGCTCGACGACCATGGCGGTGGGTCAACGGGTCTCCATCGAGCCGGGCGTACCGTGCGGGCACTGCGAACAATGCCGGCACGGCAACTACAACCTCTGCCCCAACGTGGTCTTCTTCGCCACGCCGCCGGTGGACGGGTCGCTGGCCCGGTACGTGGCCGTGCACGAGGCTTTCGCCCACCCGGTGCCGGACTCGCTCAGTGATGACGCCGCGGCCCTGATCGAGCCGCTGTCGGTGGGCCTCTGGGGGAACCGGAAGGCCGGCACCGGGATCGGATCCCGCGTCCTGGTCACCGGGGCCGGCCCGATCGGAGTGCTCTGCGCGTTGACCGCCCGGGCCGCCGGCGCGTCCTGGGTGGGTTTGGCCGACGTGCACCCGGCCCGACTCAAGGTGGCGGCCGGGTTCGGGGTCGACGACGTGATCGACGGCCGGGACGGAACCGATTACGCCATGTTCCGGCCGGACATCCTGATCGAGTGCACCGGGGTTGCCCCGGTGGTCAGCAGCGGGATCAAGGCGCTGCAGCCGCTCGGCCGGGCGGTGCTGGTGGGCATGGGCGCGGCGGCCGAGCAGACGCTGCCCACCTCGGCCATCCAGAACAAGGAGCTGACGGTCACCGGCACGTTCCGCTACGCCCACACCTACCCCGACGCGATCGCCCAGGTCGCGGCCGGCCGGATCGATCTGGACGCGCTGGTCGGGGCACGGCTGCCGCTGGCCGAATCGGAAGCCGCGCTCATCATGGGCCACACCGACCCGTCCGTGCTGAAGACCATGGTGCGACCACAGGACTGATAGTCAGGCTCAGGCCGGCTCGTGACAGACGGCCTCGATGTTGTTCCCGTCGGCGTCGAACGCGTACGCCGCGTAGTAATGCTCGTGGTACTGCGACCGCGGACCGGGCGGCCCGTTGTCGACGCCGCCCGCCCGCATCGCCGCGGCGTGGAACGCGTCCACGGTCGCGCGGTCGGCCGCGGTGAACGCCACGTGCACGCGGTGGGTGGTCTCGCGCACGCTCAGCCAGAAGAACGCGCGACCGCCCTCCTCGCCGAACCCGACCATCTCGGGCTCGTGCACCACCACCTTCAGCCCGAGCGGCGCCAAGGCGCGCTCATAGAAGTACCTGCTCTCGTCGAGATGGTGCACGCCCAGGATCACGTGATCGATCACCGGTATCCCCTTTCGGCCTGACCAAACCGTATAGCGCGGGTCCGACAGTTTCATGATCCGTGCCCACAGCGGTCAGCTGTACGCGCCAAACGCGCACCGGCGTGACTCACAGGTGTGCTCGCCGACCAGGTGCAGCAGGAACCCGGCGGGCTCGTCCAGGTCCCGCCCCGTCCGCCGGTACGTGCTGGGCGCCACCGTGCCGGCACCGGCCGTGATCGCCGGTGCACGTGACACGATTCATCCCTCTCGCCCCTGGCTCCCGGGATTGTCTGGTTGGTCGCCGTACAGGTGGGCGCGGTCGCCGAAGACGGAGGAGTCGGTCTCCCACCACGGCCGCTCCCAGGTCGTTTCGCGGACGGCGGTTCCGGCCGGGGCGTCGTCGGCGTCAGGGCTAACCCGCGCGACGGCGGCCGCTTCGTGGGCTTGGCGCCCGTCCAGCGCTTCGTCGATGCGCCGGGCGTCGAGGGCGTCGGAGCGGATCCACTGGACGAGCAGCAGCACCAGGAACGGCAGATCGATCACCTCGCCGAAACCCCACAGCAGGTCGCCGCCGATCTGCTGGTCGCGCAGCGCATGGGCACCGGTGAAATAGCCGGCCGCGAGCACGTGCGTGTCGAGGCGGACGATGATGCCGGGCAGCGCGTCGGCGAGCAGCTCGATGAACGCGACGAGCAAGGCCAGCACGTACGGGATGCGCGTCTCCAGCGACTGCGCCTCCCACAGCGGGACCAGTACGGCGAAGCCGACCGCGAGCAACATGACGCGTAGCAGGCTGAGCACTCCGGTGTGGTGCAGGCTGGCCGGCATCAGCGGGGTGAAGAAGACGGTGAACGGCAGCACGGCCAATAGCAGCGGTCCGACGATGGGCTGCGTGAGCAGCCGCGTGGGTCCGCTGGCCAGGACCGCGCGGAGCTGAGCGGCGTGCTGCGGCGGAAGTGCGAGCAGGGCGAGCTGCAGGGGCCGTCCGAGGGCCATCAGGAACGGTACGACCAGCAACAGGGCCATGATCTCGACGGCGTAGGCCGGAAAACGTGTCGGTCGGTACGCGCTGACCACGATCTGCGAGCCGACGCCCAATACCAGGAACGCGGCCGTGTTCCGCCGGGGCCAGGGTCGAACCCGAGCGGCGCCCCACAGGTAAAGGGCGGCGGCCACCACGGCAACGGCCAGCGCTACGAGGTCGGGCGACAAGGTTCCCACCGAAGGAGTGTGCGCCCCGGGCGGTCACGGCCGCGACGGTGGGTTCGATCGATAGGCGCGGAGCGTTGCCGGCGTTCTCACCGGTCACCGGCGATGTCGATACGCCGCCGCGCACCCGCGACGTAGCCCGGGTCCCGAGCGATGGAAACCTTGGCTTCGATCGTAGATGCGCGGTAGGTCTATCGTCGCGGGGTGCGCATGACGAGGCGACGCTGACGATGTCCTTGACCGGGTTACCGTTGATCTTGTTAGAGGCGTTCTGCACCGTCGCTGCCGTTGCGGCCACCATGCTGTGGTGGAACCGGTTCGGCCGGCAGCGTTACCTCCTGCGAACGACCGGCGTGCTGCTGGCGGAGGTACTGCTACTGGTGAACATCGCACTTGTGGTGAATCGATCAGAGCAGTTCTATCCCACCTGGGCCACCCTGACCGATACCACCGCGACCGACGAAACAGTCGTCGCCGCCGCCAGCGACGGGGCCAACCGGATCGGGCCCGGCGACCTCGACCACCGGCTCGCCGTACGCGCGAATGGGCGCACCGGCGTCGCGCAGTCCTTTCCGTGGGAGTCCGCCGACTGGCGGGGCTGGAGACTGGCGGCCGTGCCGACCGTGATCACGCCACCCGGCTACCTGCAGCACCCCACGTGGTCGTACTCGGTCGTGGTGGTCATTCACGACGGCGCGGCCGGCTGGTCCGCGGCCGCGCAGCAGGCCGCCGCGGCTCGAGCCACCGCGAGCGGCATCTCGGCCGTCGTGGTCTTCGCCACCACGACGGCCGCCACCTCGGCACAAGCGCTCGCCAGCGCCTTGCCCGACCAACTGGGTCGCGACCTGCGCATCACCTCGCACCGCTGGGCGATCGTCACCTCAGCCGCCGACCCCGCCCTGGCTCAGAGCGTTGTTCTTGCCGCGAGCGCCCGTTATCCCTCGATCGCGGTCGTTGCCGCAGGCACCCAAGACGGCGTCGCCGGGCAACGGGACGGCCGGGGTGACCCGGTGACGACGGCCACGGGAATGGTGCTACCCGCCGGGGTCGCCACCGCCGTCGTGGTGAGCAACTCCGTCGCCGTGCACCAGCCGGGCATCGAGACGCTGCCGAGCACGGCTCCCGACGCCCTTTACACGGCGCTGTCCTGGGCGATCGAGCGCACCCCGCCGCCGCTGGCGGCCAGCGTCCCCTTGATTCGCGGCCGGTCCGGTAATTCGGCTTCTCGGCCTCGCGACGGTCACGGCGGCAGCTCGTCGCCCTCCCCTTTTCCGAGCCGGTGACGATGTCGCCGGACAGCCAAGCGGTAGAGCTGATCGCCATCGCCATCGCCGTCCTCGCTCCGGTCGTCCTGGCGCTCACCTGGTCTCGGGCACGACGGTGGTGGCGCGTCCCGGTCCGGATCGCCGGCGTCCTGGCTTGCCTGCTGACGGCGGCCACCGCCGGCGGCGTCTTCATGAATCGTCAGGTCGAGGCCTACACGAGTTGGGCGCACCTGTTCGGCTCGAACGCCGAGGCGGCGCCCGGGGACCCGGACGACGCCCCTCAGCCGGTGAACCTGACGTCGCCGGGCGGCGGCCGCGTCGTCACTTTCACCGTCGCCGGCCACGCCAGCCAGATCACCATGCCGATGTACGCGTACCTACCGCCCGGGTACGAGGAGCACCCAGCCGTCCGCTACCCGGTGATCGAGGCGTTTCACGGCGCGCCGGGCGGCCCGCTTTTCTGGCTGACGAAGCTAGCCGCGCCTACGGTGCTGGACCGGGAGATCAACGCCGGCCGGATGGCGCCGACAGTGGTCCTGTTCCCTTACCAGACGCCCGATCCGACGCTGGACACCGAATGCACCAACATGGTGGGCGGACCGCAAGCCGAGACGTACCTCACCGAGGACGTACCCGCCTTCGCCGCGTCCCACCTGCACGTGCGCAGCGACCCGGGTAGCTGGGGCCTGATCGGATTCTCCGCCGGAGGCTACTGCGCGTCCGACCTACTGTTACGGCACCCCACCCTGTACGCCGCCGCCGCCAGCCTCTCCGGTTACCCCAACCCTGGCATCTCCGTTGGTGACGGCTCCGAACACACCACCTACAACGAGTTGTGGCGGCTCACCCACCTGCCGCAGCCGGCCGTCGCGCTCTACCTGACCTGCGCCAAGGGCGACAAGTACGCAATGCGCGGCACCCAGACGATGGCCAAACTGGTGCACGCGCCGCTCTCCCTGTCCATCACCTATCTCGACCGGGGCGGCCACAACACCCAGACGTGGCACGCGATGGAAGCGCCCGCTTTCCACTGGCTGTCCACGTGGCTGGGTCAGCCGGTCACCGCTGCCCCCGGACAGCCGACTCCAGGTTCCCCACACACACCTCCGACGGAAAACCGGAACAGGGTTGACGCACGTGGGCACCTTCCACCCAGACGCGGGGTTTGAGGCCGCGGATGGGCACCCGTGAGCGACCCGGAACGACGCAGCGAGCCAATCCGGCCGAACGTGTGGTCGTCCTCAGCGGTTGCGGGGGCGATCAAACCGGGCCGACGGAGATCTTGCCTTTGAGGTACGCGTGCGCGTCATCGCCTCAATGACGGCTTTCACCGCGACGGTCACCGTGCCGCCTGCCCCGAAGACCACCACCAGCAGGTCGATCAGGCCGCCGCCTGGACGTTCCGGCGCGGGCTTCGGCCGCACGTCGTCGACCGCGTCGAACTTGTGAAGTTCGCGGCCCAGCGCCTCGAGATCGTCCGAGTACTCGGGAGCCACCGGATAGATGTAGATCTCCCTGTACCGGCTTAACACCCATTAAGCAGGCTCGGCGCTCGCCCGACCTGGGGACGTCTGCGTCCCGGTCGGGCCGTCCTACCCGCCGTGGTGGCCGCCGCCGCTGAAGCCGCCGTCGTGGCCGCCGCCACTGAAGCCGCCGTCGTGGCCGCCGCCACTGAAGCCGCCGTGGTGGCCGCCGAAGGTTCCGCCGTCGTGGTGGTGAACGTGATGGTTGTGGTGCTGCGTGTCCGCGTGGGCGCCGTCGGTGGGGATGCCGTTGTCGAAGAAGCCGAGGTTGCTCCCGCTGGCGCTGCCGGTGTTGCTCCCACGGCCGCTGCCGCCGCGCACCCGGACGGCCACGATGACGCCGATGACAATCAGAATCGCTACCGCAATGAGGACCATGACTTCATCGTGAACCTCCTTGGCAAGTGCGGCCTACCGCAGGTTCACGTCATCCGACACCACGCCCGAGTTGGCGACGTTGACACCGCCGGTGTGCTTTTGGACGGCAGCGCCCGTACGGCCGAGAACCGGCCCTGGCATTGCCACTCCCTGCGCGCAACGCCGCCAGGAGCAGGCGCAGCCGTTCCACCATGACCGCGATCGTCAACAATCCGCTCCCACCGGCCAGCTGGTGCACCATAACGCCGAGGTGCTCAGAACATCCGTCATGGCGCACCGCCGACGCCAAGTTGCTCGTCGCCAACGAGGGGATTTTGAATCCACGACGTCCTACCAACGAACCGCCTTGGAGCTTTGTCGTTGATCGTCAACCCCTGACCCCTCGATGCGAAGGATCCCATCGCGCAGGTATGCGCAAAGTTATGCGTACCCATTGTTCGAGCCCTTCGGGGTTCGCATAACTTTGCATACGACGCGCAAAGCTACGCCCGAACGCATAGCCAGGGCACGGTCGGACGACGGTTCACTAACGAAGAAGCGGGCTCTCGACTGAGCCGAGAAACCCGCTTTTACCTGCTGTTTGTTGGTGGAGCTGAGGGGATTTGAACCCCAAATCCTGGATCATGGGACGAAAGACTCATCCGGATCCGCTGGCCTGCGAGTATTGCTGATTGCCTTTCAACGTCTGACAGCTGTTTACGGGCTCATCTGTGCCGAATTTGTGCCCGTTGATCTTGTTACATGGGGGGCACCCCGGGAGGCTTCCGTCGCGCGGGCTCTGCCCTATCGGGCCGGGCCGCCGACCGCCAGGGTGGTGTTTCCCTGGCGGTCGGCGGACTGGTCTGATCGCCTCCGGCGCGTGACGGGGGCCGGGAGGCTTCCTGAGCGCCGGGGTTCGGGGCGGAGCCCCTCGACCGCCGGAGGCCCTCCCCGGGTCGTAGGGCCGGAGGCCCTGCCCGCCGGAGGCACTGCCCGTGCTCGGGCGACCCGACGCCGGTCGGGTACTTGCGTCTCAGCTGCGACCACGAGTAGCCCACCGAACGAACCGGAGCCCGGCAATCCCGCCGTAATGGTGGGCTGCCGGGCTTCGGCGTATCTGCAGGACTCGCGGTGGTCACCGCCGGGCCGCGCCGCGAGCGAAGCGGCAAGGCGCGGACGGCAGGCGATGTGGCCCGCGCGGCGGCCCGCCAGGGCCGCCCTTGAAGACGTATAGAAAGTTCTCACCGTGGCGGTCCACGTCCCAACCTTCTAGCATCAAAGGATGCAGATTGACGGGGACGCTTCTGCGTACTGCCCGGCCGTCATTGAGCTGGATAAGCGTCAGCTCGACTTCCTTGCGGGCTTGCCGCGGCCCGCGCATCGGCTGGAAAGCCGACTAGCCTGCGAACTGGTCGTTGGCCACGATGGCCCTCACGCGGCCCTCGGGCAGCATTCATGGGAAACCCAGTGGTGGGTTGAGTGGTCGTTGGCCGCATCGGAGACCAGCCCGAAGCCTGACTGTAAAGCTGAGCGAATACCGGGCGACGTGGAGGAAGACGACAACGGGTGCGTGCTCTTCGGCGGCCACGCGGGACCACATTCGCACATCTGTGGTCAGTTCTTTACGTGATCTGCCTCTGGCCGACGCAACCGATTGCGGCCGCAAGGTCGGCCATAGTTTCGATGACTGCGTCTGCTCCTGCGGTGGCTAGAGCTGCCACCTTCTGAGGTCGGTTCGCGAAACCGATGACCCTGATTCCAGCCGAGTGTCCGGCATGAATGTCGCTTGTCGAGTCTCCCACGAATAGCGTTGCTTCGGCGGAAACTCTAGTTTGGGCGAGCGCCTCGATGAGTAAGTAAGGGCTCGGCTTAAGCTGAGCCAGGTCCATCCGCGCCGTACGGCCTACTATGACCGGGATACTTGTGTTGAGTCCTATCCGCTGGAGGTAGCTCGAAATCGCTTCGAGCGAGTTGTTACTGACGATCGCGAGCTGAAGGTCATGTTCCGATGCGACCTTGAGTACTGTAGTAATGTGGGGTGTCTCAGTTGCAGTTGCGACCGCCGTCTGCTCGGCGTTCCTCATCACTCGTGAAACTTCGTCCGTGAGACGGGGCATGCCGAGGGCGGGCACCGAGCGAAGAATTTGCAGCGGATCGTCCTCGTTGGCTATTGAGGCCGGGAGTCCACCTAGGCGCCGTTCCACAATTTCGCGTAGGTGAGAAGCAACGCTGGCGGCAGGCAGCCCCGCAAATACGCTGCAAACGGGGCCATCAAAGTCTAGGAATAGTGCCTGCAGACCCGGAACAAGTGCCGATAGGCTACGTGAATCTATCTTTGTCACACCGGATACTCCTGGCTTATTGTTGACCAGACACTATCGAACCAGCTAAGCGCCTGTTCGACGAATAGGGCACCCTCGGGCGCATCCTCGTCAGTTGCAGCGAAGTGGAGAAGTGGGACGTCTTTTCCAAGAACGTCGAACATTTCGATCCGGGTGCCCTGCAAGCTGATCTCGTGCCGGACCACTGGGTAAAAACCGAAGAATGCGTCCCGGCCGTTTAGTAGATAGAGCTTGAAGAGGGGTGCCGCCCGATGGGCCTTGACTGTCACATCGGCAGAGTCAACAAGCTCTAGCTCTGCCAGTTCCTCGATAGAGGCGACGATCGCATCTATCGAGCGGTGCGCGATCCGCGCCGCCCGCTGCCGCAGCTTGGGGTCATCCGCACCGTCGCTTGCACGCGCTGGGACCCCAGCAGGCGCGGTCATATCCGGAAGAAGGACGCGAACCTGAAGCGACGACGGCGTTAGTTGACCGGCTCGAATCTTGTCGAGCGGCTCTTGTAATAGCCCTTGCAAGGTCTCGCCTGAAAAGCCCGCGAAATCGATTGAGACGTCGCCCTCGGCGAACGCTGCGTCAACATGCGGACGAAGTCCGACGGGGCGTTCGGTGCGGGCGCGAACAAACGCGCCGCTTCCTTGCCGCGTGACGATAAGGCGCTCGGTCGTGAGAGCCCGCAGGGCAGATTTGACCGTTTCGCGAGCTACCCCGTAACGCTCAGCCAGTTCCAGCTGCGACGGCAGCTTGGTGCCAGGTTCGAACGTCCGCGCAAGGATCGCGGCTCGTAGCCGGTTCGCGATTTGCTGCGAAGCCGGCCGAGGGTCGTCGGGGTCAAGGTCAGGAATCTTGGACTCCAGGTCACTCACCTCCCCAGCTTACGTCCTGGCTAGCCAAGCTCAAAGAATCTTGGCAACATCCATTGTGCTGACTAGCCAAGCTGGCTATCTTAGGCAGAGGCTACCTGACTAGCCAAGACAGTCAACGGAAGCGAGGTGGCAGATGGCTAAAGATTCCCTCGGCCGATCGACGCCCGGCTCAGTGGCCATCGTCGAGCAGCCGGTGTCGCAGTGGTACGCCCGTAGGGCTGGGGTCGCGGCTCTGGTCGTGGGTCTGGGCTCGGATGTGCTGGTGACGGCGGTGCTGAGTGTGTTCTGCCCGCTGGTGCTGGCGGTGGTGCTGGGTGCGGTGACCGGTGTCGTGTCCGCGTTCGTCGCGTCGGTGCTGGTGCGTGTCTGGCCGGTGCTGCGGACGTTGTGGTGGTGGTCGATCGAGATCACGACCGCGACGGTCGTGACCGGCGGCTGGGTCGCGTTGGCGCACGTAACGGTGTGGTGGCTCGCCTCGGCGGTGCTGCTGGCGGTGACGGCGGCGGTGTTGGTGCCGCGCCGGTCGCGGCGGTGGGTGTTCGCGTGGTCGTGGTGTCTGGTGATTCGTCACCGGCTGCGGTTGTGCTTCGCCACGCTGGTCCGCTCGCAGGTGCGGGTGACCGGTGGTCGCCCGGCGGCGTTGCCGCTGCTGCTGTGGGCCCGCCCGACGCTGGCGGGTGAGCGGGTGTGGCTGTGGCTACGCCCGGGCCTGGCTCTCGAGGATCTGGAGGGCAAGGCCGGCCTGATCGCGGTGGCGTGTGTCGCGAAGCAGATCCGGATCGCTCCCGCGTCGGAACGTTACGCCGCGCTGCTGCGCGTCGATATCGCCCGCCGGGACCCGTTGACGGCCCGGATCGACTCGCCGTTGGCGTTGCTGATCCCGAGCCTGCGCGGCAACTCCGATGTGGACGTGCCGGTGTCTCCGGCTGTCCCGCCGGTCGGCCTGGATCTGGCCGACGATCGCCGAGCCGGTACCCGAACCACCGCGTCGCGGGGGTCGCTGATGACCTCCCCCGACCGGGTGCCGGTGCACGTGCAAGTCGTATCCGCTGCCATCACCGACAAGGAGAACTGAGATGGCTGGAGAAACAACGATCACCATGGTCGGCAACCTGACCGACGACCCGGAAGTGCGGTTCCTGCCGAATGGCACCGCGATGGCGAAGTTCCGGATCGCGTCCACCCCGCGCACCCTCGACCGGGAGTCGGGGCAGTGGAAGGACGGCGAACCGCTGTTCCTGAGCTGCACCGCCTGGCGCGACCTGGCCGAGCACATCGCCGAGTCCCTGACCAAGGGCACCCGGGTCATTGTCATCGGCCGACTGAAGCTGTCGCGCTGGGAAGACAAGGACACCGGCGAGAAGCGGTCGGGTACAGCCTGGACGTCGACGAGATCGGCCCCAGTCCTGCGCTTCGCTCAGACCAAGGTGCAGAAGATGACCCGCACCAGCGGCAAGGGTGACGGGTTCGTTCCGGACGGGCCGCAGGACGACGCGTGGAGCATCGCCGCTCCGGCCACGGCCTGACGGGCAGGGGTGAATCATGCAGCCTGTCCGCGCCGCGAACACGACCTTGGGCCCGGTGAAGCCCGGCCTGCCCCTGTCGATCTTCGACACGGTGCTGATCGGGATCGACGAGTTCGGTCTGCCGGTGCTGGTCCGGCTGATCTGGCGGAACCTGCTCATCGGCGGTGAACCCGGAGCGGGTAAGTCGGCGCTGCTGAACGTGCTCGTCGCGTACGCGGCGCTGTGCGCGAACTGCCAGCTGTGCCTGCTCGACGGCAAGCAGGTCGAACTGGGTCAGTGGCGCACGCTGCGCCGACGCGTTCGTCGGCCCCGACATCGTTAAGGCTCTGGCTCTGCTGGGCCGGATCCAGATCGATGATGGATCGCCGGTACGCGTTCCTGCTCGACTGCCGAGCGCCGCAAGGTCGTCGAGAAAGTCCAAACCAAGTCGCCGGTCACCGGTGAGATCAGCTGGGTGCCGGACGCGTTCCTGCCCTATCTGATCGCGATCGACGAGATCGCCTACTTCTCGGCGACCGATCGGGGACAAGAAGCGACGCGAAGAGTTCGCCGCTTTGCTGCGCGACCTGGTCGCCCGGGGCCGGGCGGTCGGCATCATCGTCGTCGCCGCCACCCAACGGCCCTCCTCGGACATCATCCCGACCTCGTTGCGGGATCTGTTCGCGTGGCGGTTCGCCGGACGCTGCACCACCAACTCAGTCCTCGGACATCGTGCTCGGGCACGGCTGGGCCCAGCAGGGCTGGTCTGCCAACACGATCAGCCCGACCAACCCCGGCGCCGGTCTGCTGATCGCCGAGGGCGGCAGCCCCAGCTGGTAAGGTCGCCTACCTGGACGACCGCACCTGCGCGGCCATCGCCGCCTACGCGGCCGACCCTGCGCGCCAACGTCACCGTCACGGATCGTCCGGCAGCTGCGGTCAGTCCCGGCGGCTGCGTGACGCGCTCACCAGACCTCCCCGGAATCACCGGGCGGAATCCCCACACCCCACCCTGAAAGGAGGGCCGATCTCATGGCCCGAACCCGACACCTGCCGACCCGGACCCGGCCGATCACGGCCGTGCCGGTCGCGGCGAAGCCAGCTGATCCCGTACCTGAACCAGGCCACTGGACAGCTGGAGTACATGACCCCGGCCACCCTCGCCGCTCGGCAGCGTGAAGACGCCCGCCTGTACGCGAAGTGGACCGAACGCCGTCAGGTGCAACGCCAGCGTGACCGTAAGGTCCGCCGGTTCTGGCTCGGCTTCGGTGCGGTCCTGGGCCTGGCCTTCGTGACCGGCCTGGTCGTGCTGGGCGTGCTGATCTGGCATGCCTTGGCCGCGGTCAGCCTCGGCGTCCTCGCGGTGCCGATCGTGCCTCGTCATCGGTGTGCTCGGCGCGGCCGGTGGCCACCGTTGCATCACCGTCGTTCAGCACTGGCACTGACCAGCACCACCAACCACAACCCCGGGCCACACGGTCCGAGCGGACGACACCGGACTCATTGCCCTGGAAAGCAGCCGGTGCCGCCGCCCGATCACCCACTCACATCCGACGGAAGGAGTCGGCACGATGAACCCTACCCACGAAACCGACCACACCCCTGCCCAGACCCGGGCGTTCGGCGAGAACGTCCCCGCCGACCTGGTCACCGGCTACGTCTTGACCGACGCAGGCCATGACGCTCTCGACACGACCCCGTCGACCTGCCCGGTCGACCTGGTCACCGAGACCGACGATCAGGTCACCGCACGGGTGCTGCGTTCGGCAGCAACGTATCTGGAGCGGCACGGCTGGATCCAGGGTGCCTACTACGACCCCACGTCGGGGAGTTTCACGCCCCCGGCGTGCCTGGTCGGCGGCATCGGCATGGTCTGCTACGGCGGCCCGGTCGACGCCCCGGCGCAACACTTCGACGACCCCGGCTTCCTGAACTTCGAGGCGGCCGTGTTGCACCTCGACCGGTACCTACTGGTCGAGGACGGCAGCGAGTCGTATGAGTTCAACGACGCCAAGGGCCGCCGTTTGGACGACGTCCTGCGCGTTCTGCGTGACGCGGCGACCCGGCCGGCGCATGAGCTGATCGACGCCCTCCGGGCGATCGACCAGGACAACGCCGACACGGCCGCGTTGGCTCAGGCAGTCATTCCTTGCGCCACTTGGGACGACCCGGTGTCTCTGGACGGTGAAGACGGCGAGTTGACGAACATCGTTGACTGCCAGTTCTGCGGTGCCCCGGGTGGTTACCCGTACTGCCAAGGCTCGTTCAACGGCCAGATGTCCTGCGCGGACGTCGTCGCGGCCGATGACGCCGAGCTAGCCGCTCGGGACGGTGACGCCCGATGAGCACCGTGCTGGAAACGGTCCGGCAGATGCAGGCGGCAGCCTGGGCCAACAAGACCGTCAAGGGCTTCAACACGGTTGACGTCGCGCTGGAGTTCGGTCTGCTGCATGGTGAGTTGGCCGAGGCTTTCGACGCGTGGCGTCGTAACCAGGTAGCCGACATGGCTACTGAGCTGGCTGACGTTGCGATTTACCTGTTCGGCCTGGCCGAGATGGCGGGTATCGATTTGCAGGATGCGATCGCGATGAAGCTCGTGGTCAATGCCAATCGACGGTACCGGCTCGTCTCCGAGATCCTGCTCAAGGACCTCGGCACGGTCGATGCCGCCACCGATGGCGGTGACGCTCGATGAGCAAGAACACCGTCAAGCCCGCCTTGACGCCCAAACCGCGTAAGCGGTCGAAGCGTGAGGTGGAGAACGCCCAGTTCGACGCGTTCGTCCGGCGCATCCTGCGGGCTTACGCCCGCCGCGTCGGTAACGGCGACGTCGAAGCCCTCCGATCACTGGCCGCACTGTCGTCCGAAGTGGACGCGGTGACCCGGCTCGCGGTCGCCGGGCTCCGCAAGCAGCCCTATTCCTACTCATGGTCGGAGATCGCTGACCGGCTGGGCACGTCCCGGCAGGCCGCGCAGATGCGCTACGGCGACAAAACCGACCGGGGCACCCTCGACCGCCGTCTCCTCGAGGCCGGTCTGGGTGTGTCCGTGGCGACCCTCGTTCGGGTGTTCGCCGATCACGACCCCGGTATCCCGGCTGCTTCGGTGTGCCCGGGATGCGGCTACCGCTACCCCGACCAGGTCCTCGACTGCCCCACCAACGCTCTTGTGCGTCCGCTGCTGAAGCGGCGGCGGGGAGAGGACCCGGCAGCGGTCGCCCGACTGTCACCTGAGCAGTTCGAAGACCTGCTCAAGGCCAACCGTTCCAAGGTCACCCGCGCGGCCAACCGCGCGAGGCCCGAACCACCGACGACACCTGCATACCAGGCGACGTCGTTGTTCGACCTCGCCGGAAAGGACACGCCCCGATGACCACCACCCCCAAACCCCTGCCCACCCACGACACCCGCATCGGTGAGGTGCTCGACGCCTGCGCTGCTGCTCTGCTGGATGTCTACCTGACCGTGTACGACCGTATCGGTCTCGACGGCGAGCTGGAGCTGATCCGGGAGGTCTGCACCCAGCAGGCCACGATCGCGGAGAAGATGACCGACCGGGCCCTGGCCGTCACCCGACGGCCGCGGTTCTGGCTGGTCCGGGCCGGTAGTTGGCTGCACTTCGGTGGCCGCTGCTGGGCCGAGCTGGACACGGCCCGTTGGTTCCTGGACCTGATGGACACCATCGGCGACAGCACCACCGGCAGCCTCAGCACCGCACAGCAGTACGCCCAGGACGGTCAGCGTGACCTGTTGGCCCGTCACCGGACGTTGGTGCTGAACAACCTGTGGAACCGCTACGCGCAGGCCGTCAACCGGAGGGTCCGATGACCACTCCGCAGATCACACCCACCGGCATCAACCCGGCCGGTGAACCGTTCCTCGCGGCGGTCGCGTCGTGGGCGGTCCTGATCGCCTCGTTCGCCCTGTCCGCCTCGACCTGGATCGCGATGGCGGTCCTCGCCGGGTTCACCGGCGGTCTGCATGTGCCGTTCACCGGCGTCACCTTGCACGTGTCGTGGTTGATGCCGGTCGCGGTCGATGGGTACGTCGTCGTCGCCCTGGTCCTGTGGATGTCACCGGTCCCGGCGACGGTGGCCGCGTTCGCGAAGAAGAACACCTACGGTGCAGCGGGCATCGGCATCGCCGCCCAGTCCGCCTATCACCTGCTCATCACCCAATCCGAAACCCACCAGTCCTGGCGTGTGGCCCTGGCTGCGATCGTCGGAGCCTTGCCTCCGGCCGTCGCCGCCGTGGCCGTGCACATGCGCGCCCTGATCCGCCGCGAGACCGACCGCACCCCGGTCACCGCCTCCGGCACCCCCACGGCCACCGCGCTGTCCGTGTCCGCCCCGGCTCCGACCCCCATCACGGTCCCGGCCCCGACCGTGCCCGCCCTGGCGACGCCGAGCATCACCGCGCCGCAACCGGCGGACACCCCTAAGCCGCCGCAGGAACCGGCACCCATGCCTGAACCTGCCCCGGCCACCCGGACCGACAGCACGCCGACACCGGCCCACATCGCCGCCCGGGTCACTCCCAGCCCGACGAGTATCCCGCTGCGACCGACCGCCACCCGGCCGGCTACCGCGAGCGTTCCTCAGCCTCTACCTCGCAAGACCGCGCCGACCACACCGGTCGGGCCGCTGGCCGCTTCCGCCGCCGACACTCCTGTCACCGAGCCGAAGCCTGCCCAGCTGCCCCTGCCGATGCCGGTCGACCCGGCCCTGTTGGCCAAGGCCCGAGAGATCGCCACGCAGTACCGCACCGACAACGGCACCCCGGTCACCGCGAACCAGCTCGCCGCCCGGCTGCGGGTGAACACCGAACTGGCGACCCAAGCCCTGGCCGTGCTCGACCTCGGCCCGGACAACCCCACCACACCCATCCCGACCGTCAACGGCACGCCCGTCAAGGCCACCCGCTGATACGTCTCGTCGATTGAGCGTCGTGCCCGAAACACAACCTGTTTCGGGCACGGCCCCGGCCGACGAGCCGACCCCACCACCCACCACCCACCACCAACACCGTCCGACAGGAGCACCACACCTTGACCGTCTACGTCGACAACTACCGCTGCCCCACCACCATCGGGCGTCTCAATGGCCGCTGGTCGCACCTGACCGCGGACACCCCCGGCGAGTTGTGGTTCTTCGCCGAGCGCATTGGCCTGCGACCGGCCTGGTTCCAGGCCCGCTGCCGGTATGCCTCCTGCCCCGCCCCCGACGGCTTCTGCGTGCACTACCACTACGACGTCGTCGACACCATGCGCAGCCGCGCCATCCAGGCGGGTGCCGTCCCCATCGACATCCGCGACTTCGGTGCCCTCATCACCGCCCGCCGTACCGCTGCCCGGCAGACGTCGGAGGCGGTCCGATGAACAGGACCGCTGCCACACCGGGTGAGGACACGACCGCCAGCACACCGGACCTGTTCCTGCCCGTCACGTCACCGCACGGTCCGGTGCCCCGCCGTTCGGCTCCAGGGTTGGGCATCGTGCCCGACCCGGACGACGGCACCGGACTGTGGCGTTACTCCATCGTCCACCTCGGCTCCGGGATGGCCGTGTTCGGCTGCGTCACCAGCCGCTGCTCGACGCACGTCCACCAGGCCGTCGCCCTGATGGGTGCCAGCGGCATCGACTGGACACAGCCCCCCGCCGTCCTGACCGCTCAACCGCTGGAAACCGTCCGCCGTTTCCTGCTCGACACCCTCGGGCTGTGCTTCGACCCCGAGACCGCACGGGCGATCCACTGCCTCGGTGACCCGCCCGCCGGGGCCGCCGCGTGACCCTCTCGACGCTGCCCGCGTGCGCCGAACCGGTCACCGTCCCCGACTGGTGGCGACGCTCCACCGACCTGAGCAAGCAGGCCATCGCCCGCGCTGCCCGCCCCGACTATCCCGCGTGGCTGTCGCACGTCAAATCGGCGTCCGCGTGCACGCGGCCGGTCCGGCTGGCCGGGACCATCGCCACCATCGAAGCCGCCACCGGCCGCGTCCTCGCCGAACGCAACACGGCGGACATGCCGGACGGGGTGATCTACAAGCCCTGCGGCAACCGCCGTGAATCGGTGTGCCCGTCCTGCTCCAAGCTGTACCAGCGCGACGCCTACCAGGTCGTGCGGACCGGGCTGATCGGCGGCAAGGGCGTCTCGGAGCAGGTCGCCGAGCACCCGGCCGTGTTCCCCACCCTGACCGCCCCGTCCTTCGGGGAGGTCCACACCCGCAACGTCAAGCGGCACACCTGCGCGCGGCGCAAAGACTGCGACTGCCGCCCGGAACCGTGCCACGCTCGCCGGGACGCCTCGATCTGCCCGCACGGGGTGCGGCTCGTGTGCTTCGCCCGGCACGCCGGGACGGACCGCAACCTCGGCAGCCCGCTGTGCCTGGACTGCTACGACTACCAGGCTCAGGCGGTGTGGAACCTTACCGCCGGGGAGTTGTGGCGGCGCACCACCATCGCGGTGAACCGGTACATCCGCCGCCTGGCCCGCCAACGCCGCATCCCTTACGTGGCAACGGTTTCCGCGAAGACCGGCAAGGTGCGGATGGTGCCGCCGGTGCGGCTGTCGTTCGGCAAGGCCGCCGAGATGCAACGACGCGGCGTGGTGCACTTCCACGCCATCGCCCGCCTCGACGGCGTCGACGGCGGAAACCCCACCGCGATCGTCCCACCCCCGCCCGGTATCGACGCCGCCGACCTCAAGGCCGCCTTCGACCACGCCGCCCGGACAGTGACCTTCACCACCGAGCCGCACCCGGACCGGCCGCAGGGCTGGCCGATCGGCTGGGGCGACCAGGTCCTGACCAAGGTGATCACCGTCGCCGGGGCCGGTGAGGTCACCGACTCCCAGGTGGCCGGGTACCTGGCGAAGTACGCCACCAAAGCGACCGAGGTCACCGGGCACAGCTCGGCCCGGCTGACCGACGAGACGGTGAACGTGTTCGCCGACCCGGACGGCACCCACGTCGAACGCCTGGTGGAAGCGTGCTGGGTCCTCGGTCGCCCGGGCGAGTGGCGGCGGCTGCGCCGGTGGGCCCACATGCTCGGCTTCGGCGGCCACTTCCTGACCAAGTCGCGCCGCTACTCGATCACGTTCGGTCTGCTCCGCAACCACCGCGTCGTCTTCCGTAAGACGCAGAGCAGCGGCCCGGAAACCGTTGCCCCACAAGCGGAACCGACCACCCTGGTCGTCAACTTCCTCGAATTCGTCGGTGCCGGCTGGCAGACACCGGCCGACGCGATGCTCGCCAACACCTCCGCCGCCCTGGCCCGGGAGCACCAGCAGGCGGCCCGGGAGTACCTGACCGCCACCGCCGCCTGACACACGCTCCACCGTCAAGCCCGCCTTGACACCCGTTCCTTGACAACTCCATAGCCGCACACCCGATCCACCCGGCCACCCCCGTCCGTCCAGAGAGGACCACCCCATGCCCTACCGACCCCGCCCTTTGCTGGCGGTCCGGCTCATCGGCCCCGCCGACGCCGTGACCGCGAGCAAAGAGCACCTGATCGCCTTCGCCACCGCGAGCCTCGGCGACCGGGCGGTCTGCCGAACCAGCACCCACCGGGCTAGCTACGCCGACGAAATCCGTGTCTACATCACCATTACTGCGAAGGAGGTACCGCCACAATGACCAGCACTGACAGCACCGACGACGACCTGTGGTCGGTGGCCCAGACAGCGAAGTTCCTCAAGGTCCCGGAGGGGACGCTCTACCAGTGGCGGCACCGCCGTAAGGGTCCGCCTGCGGGCAGGGTGGGTCGGCATCTGCGCTACGACCCTGCCGACGTGCGGGCTTGGTTCCATGACCAGAAGGCGGCCTGACCGTGGCCGTCGATGACCTCTGGTACCTCAAAGAGCGCGGCCCCGACAAGAAACGGCTCAAGTCCAAGCGCCACGGTCGCGGTAGACGGTGGCGCGTCCGCTACGTCGACGCGAGCGGCGAACCGCGAGAAAAGCACTTCGACCGCAAAACCGACGCAGAAGAGTTCGACCTCGCGGCCCGAACCGGCACGGCGTCGGAGGTCAAGCTAGATCGAGCCGACGCCCGGACCACCTACCGTGACTACGCCGAGCGGTGGCGACTCTCCCGCAGCATCGGGCAGGCCCTCGACTACCGGCGGCACCTGGAATCGCGGCTACGCCACCACCACTACCCGTACTTCGGAGACCGCCCAATCCGCTCGCTGACCGTCACGGATATCCTTGAGTGGATCACCAAGCTCATCGCGGCAAACGCCGCGCAGTCCTCGATCCGCACCTATTACGACGTGTTCCACAACGTCATGAACGCGGCGGCGGCAGACCAGGTAATTCCGAGCAACCCGTGTAAAAGCATCAAGATAAGTGCGATCCTGCGCGGGCTCTCTCTGGCACCGAAGTGGGTGCCGAGTACGGAGCACGTCGTGGCCCTTCTCGACGTGGTGCCGCCACGGTTCCGCCTCGCGGTTCTTCTCGGTGCGGGCGAGGGAACCCGGATCGGCGAGGTCCTTGCGATGGAGGAAGGCGCACGCTGCGTCGACCTCGATGCTGGCGTCCTGCACGTCGTGCAGCAGCTCCGCTTCCATAAGGTCGAATACGCTGGGTTTTACCTCGCGCCGCCGAAGTCGGGGTCGGTCGGAGAAGTCGACCTGGACGACGCGGTGTCGGCTGCGTACGCGACCCATGTCCGCGACTTTCCCCCGGCGTCGGTCGAGCTAGTCGACATCACACGGGGCACACCCGATCCGGGCAAACCCGCCGTGAGGCGAGTGGTCCGGCTGCTGTTCACCGACGAGTCGGGACGTCCGATCCACGATCAGGCGTGGGCGAAACTGTGGCGGGTCTGGCGGGAGGCGGCGGGGTGGCCGGCGGAGGGCACTTTCCACTCACTGCGCCACTACTTCGCAACGTTGCTGATCGCATCCGGGGCGGACCCGGCGGACGTGCAGAAGGCGCTTCGGCACTCGAACCTGCGGACGACGTTGGAGACCTACGTGCACTGGTGGCCGAAGAAGAACCGGCGCCGGGACATCATCGGATCCGCTCTTGCCCAAGCCAGAGCGGTCGGGCTCCGATGAGCTCGGAGGCTCCTGGACTGTGCCCAATCTGTGCCAAACGATCCCCGCCCCGCATTTTCGCAGGTCGGACGGTGTATGTGTGGAGCTGAGGGGATTTGAACCCCTGACCCCCTCGATGCGAACGAGGTGCGCTACCAGTCTGCGCCACAGCCCCTTGGTCGCCTGAGCGACCGACGCAAGGCTAACAGGTCGGGCCTCCGCCCTGCGAACCGGATACCCGTTGGCGCGTCACGCCGGGTACGACGTGCCGCGCCCGCCGGCCTCGTAGGCGCGGCCGCGCAGACCGCCTGCCCGGCGGTAGGACACCGAGCCGCCACCGGCCGCGGCCGGCAGGTCGGTGGGGTCGCGGTCGAGACCCATCGCGGCCCGGCGGACGGACTCCTTCTGGGCAGCCAGGCGGCGCTGGGCCTCGCGCCGGGCGGCCGCCCGGCGGGCCTGGGCCCGGCGGACCTCGGCCTGGCGGGCCGCCAGCCACGCGGCCTCCCGGGCCTCGACCTGCCGGCGGCGGTGGTCGGCCAGGGCGCGGTTGCGCAGGTGAACCAAGTACGCGCCGAGCAGCGTGCCGGTGACCGCGAAGCCGATCCAGAATCCCGGGCCGACCGCCAGCACCCCGACCAGCTCGATGACGTTGAGCAGCAGCAGGGCGGCGAACACCCGGCGGCGACGGATCACCGCGGGGGTGTGCCGGGGCATCGCCGTACGGCGTAGCGGGCGGCGGCCGGTGACCAGCCGCAGTGGGCGGCGGCTGGTCACTCGATGGGGTGGGGACCGTAACCGTCACCTGGCGGGGCGGGTTGAGCGGACGGCGTCCGGGCACGGTGCGGCGACGCCGGTCGCGGGACAACACCCGCGCCGTCGACAGCGCCCGCTCCGCCGCCAGGCGCTCGGTCGCGTCGTACCGGCGGACCAGCGCCGGTGCGAGAGCGAGCAGACCCGGCCGCGGCGAGGACGGCGAGGAGCACCGAGGTCGGCACCCTCACCCCTCCCGTCAACCCTCAGCGGCATGACACCGCTACCCCAATTCTCTCCGAGGCTAAGGGCGAGAGCTGGGGAAATGGGTGCGGCGCGCCGGGACGGTGCCGTCGCGTTGATCAATTGGCCGAGGTGCGCAGCCTCCGCCAGCGCGCCAGCAGGCCGCCTTCGCCGGCCACTTCCTCGCTGGTCATCGCGTACCCGAGATGGTCTCGCCAGGTCCCGTCGATGTGCATGTACCGCGGGTGGTAGGCCTCCTCACGGAAGCCGAGCTTCTCGACCACGCGGCGGCTCGGCCCGTTCTCCGGCCGGATGTTGACCTCGACGCGATGCAGCCCACCGGGCCCGAACGCGTGGTCGACGGCCAGCGCCAGCGCAGTCGGGATGACGCCACGCCCGGCGACGCGGGAGTCCACCCAATAGCCGACGTACGCCGAACTGAACGCCCGCCGCACGATGTTGCCGAGGTTGATGTGCCCGACCAGCTGCTCCTTGCCGGCATCGTCACGCAGACAGACCGCGAACGGCATGCTGTCGCCGCGCCGGGCGGCCCGCTTCATGTCGCGGTAGACGTAGATGTACGCGCGGGTCGAGTTCATCTCCGACCATGGCCCGGGGGGCGACGACTCCCACGGCGCGAGCCATTGCTGGTTGCTGACCCGTACCTCCGACCAGGCCTTGGCGTCGCCGCGCTTGTAGGGTCGCAGCACGACCGGGCCGTCCGCCAGCACGGCGGGCCACCCGGGTGTGGACCCCAGCATCATCGCCTCCGGTCGAGCAACAGCACGTCGACAGTGGACCCGGCGGCGGCCGAGGTGACCCGCTCGCCCAGGACCAGCAGGCCGTTGGCTTCAGCCAGGCCGGAAAGAGTGTACGGCCCGCCCGCCAGCGGTTGCACCGTGTAGCCGCCGCCGCGGCGTTCCGCGACGTGCGCGGGCCGGAACTCGCGCAGGCCGCCGGGCGATGACACGGTCTCCAGCAGATGCGCCTTGACGCTGCGGCGGAACACCGGCTCGGCCCCGGCCAGCAGCTGGATCACCGGCCGGGCCAGCACCTCGAAGCCGATCAGCGCGGCGCCGGGCTCCCCGGGCAGGCACACCACCGGCACTTCCTCGCCGCCGACCGTACCGAAACCCAAGGCGGTGCCGGGGGACAGTGCGACGTCGGTGAACTCGACGGCGCCCGCGGCCGATGTCCCGGCGGGACAGCACCCGGCGCAGCATGTCGCCGGGCCCGGTGCCGGTGCCGCCGGTGGTGATGATCAGGTCGGCCCGCAGCGTCTGGTCCTCCAGCAGACCGCGCAGCCCCTCCGGGTCGTCGTCGCAGATCCCGATGCGGTACGCCAGGGCCCCCGCCTCGACCGCAGCGGCGGTCAGGGCGTGCGAGTTGGCGTCCACCACCTGCCCCGGCTGGCTGGGCCGGCCGACGTCGACCAGTTCGTCGCCGGTGGCCACGACGACGACCCGCGGGCTGGGCCGGACCACCACGTGCCCGATCCCGGACGCGGCGAACACCGCGACCATGGCCGGCGTCACGTACCCGCCGGCCGGGGCCAGCAGCTGCCCGACGGCCAGTTCGTCGCCGGTCCGCCGGACCCCCGACCCGCGTTTGGGCGCATGCAGGATCTCCACCGCGGCCATGCCCTGATCGGTCCAGTGCACCGGGACGACCACGTCCGCCCCGGCCGGCAGCGGCGCCCCGGCCGCCACCGAGAAGCACGTGCCGGGGGTGAGCCGGACCGGGCGCCAGCTGGCCGCGCCGAGGTCGCCGACCACGTTGAGCCGGACCGGCCGCGGACCGCCTTCGAACTTGCCGAAGGACGGGTGCGAGCCGACCCGGCCGGCCGACGCGAGGTCTTCCCAGCGGGCCGCGTACCCGTCGATCGCAGCCTGGTCGAACGCCGGGAACGGGTGCGGCGCGAGCACGTCGCCGGCCAGCACGTTGCCGTGCGCCTGGGTGAGGTCGAGGTCGAGCGGAGGCAGCACGCGGAGCCTGCGCAGCACGCTGCCCAGGTACTCGGCGAGAGGCATCAGCTCATTGGCGGCCGCCTCGGCATCGGCCGTCGCGGTCATCCCTTCGTGCTCCCCACGAACTCACTCAACCACTGACGGAACTCATTACCCAGGTCCGGGCGCTTCACGGCGAGTTGCACCACGGCTTGGAGGTAGCCCAGTGGCATTCCGGTGTCGTATCGCAACCCTCGGTAGACGATGCCGTGCACCGGAGTGCCGTCGGCGAGCAGCGCGGCCATCGCGTCGGTGAGCTGGATCTCGCCGCCGCTGCCGGGTTTGGTGTTGGCGATCGCCTCGAAGATCGTCGGCGGCAGGATGTAGCGGCCGAGCACGGCCAGGTTGCTGGGCGCGTCGTCCGGGGCCGGTTTCTCGACCAGGCCGGTGACCGTGACGACGTCGGCGCCGAATTCGGTGCCGCCCTCGCCGACCGACGCGATCCCGTACCGGTTGGTTTCGTCCGGCCGCACCTCGACGAACGCCAGGACGATTCCCCCCGTACGCGCCTGCAGGTCGAGCATCGACGGCAGCAGCGGATCCTCGGTGTCGACGAACTCGTCACCCAGCAGTACGGCGAACGGCGTTGTCGCCGACGTGCGAGGCGGCCATGCCGACAGCGTGCCCGAGTCCGAGCGGCTCCCCCTGGCGGCAGGTGTAGATGTCGGCGATCTCGCTGGTCCGGCGCACTTCGGCCAGCCGCTCGAGGTCGCCCTTCTCCTCCAGCCGCGCCTCGACGTCCGGCCGGCGGTCGAAGTGGTCGACCATCGAGGTCTTCCCGCGACCGGTGACCAGCAGGACGTCGGTGATGCCGGCCGCAGCGGCCTCCTCGACGATGTATTGCAGCACCGGGCGGTCGACGACCGGCAGAAGTTCCTTCGGCACGGCCTTGGTGGCGGGCAGGAACCGGGTCGCCAGACCGGCCGCCGGAATGACGGCCTTCACCGCTCGGCGGCCGGTCACGCGCGCGTTGGTGGACATCTGAGAGGTCACCGCACCTTTCGGGTTGTCGGGCCGGACATTCCGCGAGACTATCGGCCGCGGCCCTGCCGCGGAGGCTGAGTCCCGGCGGGCGCCGCCGTGGGCGGGCTGTCCGGCACAGCGACTCCGACCACCTCGGCGAGCCGATACGTGTCGCGTCCGGAGTTCTTGGCCGCGTACAGAGCATCGTCGGCGGCGGCGAGCACCTCGGCCGCGGTCGGACCGTGCTCGGGGTAGACGGCGATGCCGATGGACACCGTGATCGGCACCAGTTCCGGGTCCTGCCGGCGCGAGCTGATCAACACCGGCGTCGCCCGGATCGCGGCTCCGAGCCGCTCGGCGACGATGGCGGCGCCGAACCCGTCGGTCTCCGGCAGCACCACCACGAACTCCTCCCCGCCCTGCCGGAACGCCACGTCGACCTCCCGCAGACAGCCCCGGGCGCGCCGGGCGAACTCGGCGAGCACGGTGTCCCCGGCGGCGTGACCGTACGTGTCGTTCACGTCCTTGAAGTGGTCCAGATCGAGCGACCAGGACCGCGAGCATGCGCCGGAACCGGCTGGCCCGCTCCACCTCGCGGCGCAACGATTCGCGCAGGTAACGGTAGTTCCACAAGCCGGTCAGCGGGTCGGTGAACGACAACCGCTGGGCCTCCTCGTGCATTCGGACGTTGTGCACGGCCACCCCGGCCTGCCCGGCGAACGTACGCAGCGTGAGCAGATCGGTGTCGTCGAACTCGTCCGCGCCCAGGCGGTCGTACAGGGCGAGCACCCCGAGTACGGCCGGGCTGGTGGTCCCGCCGGCGCCCGGACCCGCGGCCGGCCCGTCGACGGCCAGCGGGTCGGCGAGCACCGCGGGCGCGCAGATCGGCACGGCGACGTACGTCCGGGGACTGCCGTCCGCGTCGTGCACCGCGCTGGGGCTCGCCGGTGGCAGCGACCGCCCCGAGCACTCCGTCGGCCAGCGGCACCCGGGCCGGCAAATCTCGGGCAGACCCTCCACGCAGCGCGCGACGAGCGTGCCGGCGGCCGGGTCGATGAGCAGCACCACCCCGGCCCGGGCGCCGGTCGCCGCAGCGTGCCGTTTGCAGGATCACCTGCAGGATCCGCTGGAGGTCGTGGGTGCTGGACAGGGTGTCGCCGAGGATGGCCAAGTGCCCGCGCAGCTGGTCCCGGCCGGCGGTCAGCGCCTGCACGTACGCCTGGAGCTCCCGCGTCATCCGGTTGAACGAGCCGGCCAGCCGGCCGACCTCGTCGGGCCGATGCACCGGCACCCGGGTGTCCAGGTCACCGTCGGCGACGCGGTCGGCGGCCTCGGCCAGCTCGGCCAGCGGGCGGGTGGTCGAGCGGGCCAGCCAGCGCGCCACCACGACAGCGGCCGCCGCGACCGTCAGCACGGCGATCACCAACGTGATGGAGAGCCCGACCGGGTCGCCACCCCGCGCCGACACGACCAGGGGCAGCGGTTGCCCGGGGGCGGTGGGCAGGCGTCGCACGTAGCGCTTTCCGTCCCGCGTGCGAACGGTCGCGAATCCGGTGGCGGTGGGCCGGCTGCGGCCGGCGGCCCAACTGACCGCGCGTTGGTCGCGAGGGCGCAGGGTGCTCTGGACGGCGCCGGCGCCGCGGGCGTCACCGGCCAGCAGCGTCACCTCCGCGCCGCTGGACGCGGCCAGCCGGGTCACGAAGCCGGCGTCGAGCGCCTGGGCGGCGTACACCGTCACGGAGCCCGACTGCGCCCGGGCCACGATCGCGGTCACGCTCCCGTCGGCCGGGGCCCCGCAGTCCCGCCAGCCCGGATCGCCGGATCCACCGACCCGTACGATCGAAGCGAGCCCTCGCCCCTGAAGCTGCCCGGCCGCCGCGCCCTGGCTGCCGATGGGCAGCACGGCGACCGAGTCGGCGACCGCCTGCAACTGCCGGCACTGGGCGCCGATGGCCGTGCGAACCGTGGTCGAGGCATGATCAAGACGCTCGACCGTGCGATCGCGGCTCATGGCGGCGACGGTCAAGCCGACGAAGAGCGAGCCCAGCAGGACGGGGCCCAGAACCATCGCCAGGAAAGCGGTAGTCAGTCGACCACGCAGCGTCACGCTTCCTCCCGCGCATGGCCGTTTCTGTAGCGATGCTGACATGATGTGCACCGTTTGCCGGTTTCTGAAAGGGGGTGTCGCATGCCTGATTTCTCCGTAGGGGCAGAACGATCTCGTGCGGGCAAGGTGGCTGTGCGAAATCGCCTTCTCGCGGAGCGTAGTGAAATTGACTCGGAGGCTGCCCTGGTCGCGGCCGCAGCGGTCCAGGACGTCCTCCGCGACCTCATCCGTACCCGCCTGCCCTCCACCATCACCGCCTACGTCCCGGTCGGGCCCGAACCCGGCGGACCTGATCTGCCCGCCGTCCTGGCCGATGCGCTTCGGCCCCACGGCGGCCGACTCCTGCTACCCGTCCTGCTCAACGACAACGACCTCGATTGGTCCGTGTTCGCCGGGGACCTGGTACCCGGCCCGCGGGGTCTGTCACAGCCGCCCGGCCCCCGCGTCGGCCCGCACGCGATCACCGAGGCCGGGCTGGTGATCGTGCCGGCGGTGGCCGTCGACCGGGCCGGCCGCCGCCTCGGCCGCGGCGGCGGCTCGTACGACCGGGCCCTCGCCCGGCTGACCCCCGGCCGCGCACTCGTCGTGGCCCTGCTGCACGACGGCGAACTGATCGATGCCGTGCCCGCCGAACCGCACGACCACCCGGTCGACGCGACCGTCACCCCGGCCGGTGGTCTCACCCCGAGGCCGGCGCTCCTCCGGTGAGCGCGTGAGTGGACGAATTGACCTCCGATGGCGCACCATTGGCACTCGGAGTTGGCGAGTGCCAGCAGCCGAGGCAAACCGGAGGACCCGTGCCCACCTACCAGTACGCGTGCACCGAATGCGGCGAACGGCTTGAAGCCGTCCAGTCCTTCTCCGACCCCGCGCTGACGGAGTGCCCCCACTGCCACGGGAAACTCCGCAAGGTCTTCAACTCCGTGGGTGTCGTGTTCAAGGGCTCCGGCTTCTACCGCAATGACGCGCGGGCCGCCAGCGGCTCAGCCGCCGGCACGCCCAACGAGACCAAGTCCGAGTCGAAGACCAGCGAATCGAAGAGCCCGTCCCCCTCTTCCGACAGCGGCTCCTCGACCAGCGGTACGTCCAGCACGTCGACCACCTCCAGCTCGTCCACCGGCACGTCCGGCGGCAGCACCAAGGCCGGCGCTGCGTCGTCGTAGCCAACCAGACCCGCCAGGGCTCGCTGGAGTTATCCACAATTCTTGGTTGTCCACAGGGCAGCCGGCACGGCCTTGCGCTTTTGCCTACCGTTCTCGCCCGACCGGTGTCTGCCGGCGAGAGCAGGAGGCGATCATGGGCGTGTTCGGCCGGAGGCGGAAAGAGCCTCGCCTCGATCCGGTGCCGCGGCGGCTCGCGCGGGGCACGCTGATCCGGCTCGTCGCCGTGGCCGCGTTGCTGACGACCGCGGCGGCCGTGATCTGGTCCCGGCCGTCGGGCTGTGCGCCCGCAGCCGTCACGCCGACGCGTCCGAGCCCGCCGTCCGCGGTGTCGGCGTCGCCACTGGGCGTTCCGCGCGGGAACGTGGGCGTGCCGGTACGCCTGGCCGAGCCCACCGCACTGTCGCTCGTCCACCCCGGCGACCGGGTCGACCTGCTCAGCGTGGGGGACGGGGACTCCCGGCCGGTGGCCGCCGCGGCGCTTGTCCTGAAGGTGACCGACGACGGCGATCCCGCGACCGGTGGTCTGTTGCTCGCCCTCACGCCGGACGAGGCTCAGCTCGCGGTCGCGTCGCCCGGCCGCGGCTTCGCCGTGCTGATCCGGCCGGGCTGAGCCGTCGAGCCGGTCCGCTCAGGACCAGTCGAGCCGGTCCGGTCAGGACCAGTGCGGCGGACGGTCCTCCAGCAGGCGGTCGTCGTTCGAGCCCTCGCGTTCGCCCCAGCCCTGGTCGGTGTCGTCCACCGTCTGCTCGGGGAGGATCGGCGGCGCCTCCTCGGCTTCGAAGTCGACGGTGCGCTCGGCGTCAGAGTCCCGCTCGGGGTCCTGAAGGATGTCCACGAGTACGAGAGTATGCCGCGCCGCGCGTACCGTCGTCAGCCGTCCGCTGTACCGTCGGTGAACGTGAGCTCCCCGACCGGTGTCCCCCACGACGACACGTCCGGTGTCCCCCACGACGACACGTCCGGTGTCGCCCGCGACCACGCGTCCGGTGTCGACCACGCGTCCGGTGTCACTCGCGACGACGAGTACTGGCAGCGCCCCGATCCGGACCAGGGACCGCCCCGTCGGGCCGCGCCGGCGCCTCCGCGCGGGCCGAGCTACGCCGGGCCACCGCGCACCACCCCACCACCGCCGGGCTGGCGGCCACCGGTCGTTCCCCAGGCGCCACCGCCGCGGGAGCTGCCGCCCCAGAACATTCCGCGCCTGGACGAGGCCGAGGGGTCGGCGCGCACCGTGACGTACGGCGTCGGCATGGTCGCGGCCGCGATCGGGCTGATCCTGATGTTCCTGCTCTGCGCCCGCGTGATCTTCTGAGAGTGATCAGGACAGGAGTCCGGCCGGCACCCCGCAATGCAGGCCGGACTCCGGCCTGACTAGTAGGTGCCCCAGACCACATGCGCCCCGGAGTCACCTGTCTTGTAGACGTAGTATCCGGAGAAAACCGCCAGCACGATCATCACCACGGCCAGACCCGCATCGGCGACTCGGGGCAACGGGCTGTTCTTCCGGCTGGTCAGCACGACCGTCACGAGGGTGACGACGCCGAGCGCGAGCACCCAGAACGGGGTGATCGAGCCGTAGTGCATATGGGTGTTGAGCATCGCCTTCCCGGCCGCGCTGCTGTGCGGGAAGATCCGGTCGTAGAGTTTCTCGCCGGACTCCCTCGTCACGATGCAGATGATCGGCGTGATGATCGACAGCAGAAGGACGGCCCATCCGATCCGTGGCCGCCAGCGCGGCACGACGCCGTAGACGATGGCGCCGACGGCCAGCAGCGGGACGAACACCACCGCCAGGTGCAGAATCAGCACGTGCACGGGCAAGCCACTTATCTGGTCGAACACGGGCGCCTCCTTGTTCACAGCTTTCACGAGCGGCTTGCAGGTATTTGAACCCGCAACTATCCTTCGCTTGCGCGTACGCGCAGTGGACCAATCCGGTTCAGCCGGTGCCGACATGTTCAGAAATCGTGTTCGACGGGCACCCGGCCGAGCGGCCTGGGACACGGCCACCTGACAGCCCGAACCTGAACAGGTTCAAATTTCCGCCGTACGCTGGGTGGCGTGCGGAACGACGTTGGACTCTTCGGCCCCGGCTCGGTCACCTGGAAACTGCACCAGGAGCCGATCCTGCTGCTCGGCGGCCTGCGGTCGCTCTACCTGCAGGCCCTGCACCCGCGGGCGGTGGCCGGGGTGGCGCAGAACTCGAACTACCGCGACGACCCGTGGGGCCGGCTGAACCGTACGTCCGACTACGTGGGCACGGTCGTTTACGGCAGCACCGAGCAGGTCGAGGCGGCCTCGAGCCGTCTCCGGCGGCTGCACTCCCGGATGACCGCGACCGATCCGCGGACCGGCGAGCGGTTCCGGATCGACGAGCCCGACCTGCTGCGCTGGGTGCACGTGGCCGAGGTGGAGTCGTTCCTGACCACCGCGCGCCGGGCCGGGCTGACCCTCACCGACGACGAGGTCGACACCTACTACACCGAGCAGCTGGCCGCGGCCGAACTGGTCGGGCTCGACCCGGCGACTGTGCCCGCCACCGCGGCCGAGGTCGAGGCTTACTACGATCGGATGCGGCCCGAACTCGGCCTCACCCGGGAGGCGGCCGAGACGGCACTTTTCCTGACCGTGCCACCCGTGCCGGACAACTGGGGCGGTCGCCCGCTGCGCCTCGGGCTGACGCTGGGCCCGACCCGGTGGGCGTACTTCGGGATCGCCGGAACCGCGCTCGCGCTGCTGCCGCCCTGGGCCCGGAAGATGTACGGCGGCCTAGGCTGGCCGACCACCGACGTGACCGCCAACCTCTCCGTACGCAGCATCCGCCTTCTGCTCAAGACGGTGATCGCCGGCGTGCCCAAGCGCTACAAGGTCGCGCCCATGCGCCAGGCCGCCCTGGAACGCGCCGGCCTGGCCGGCTGAAGCCGTGGCTGCTCCGAGCCGCGAGGCCGCGACATCTGTCAGCGGGTCAGGTGGTCCACGGCCTCCCAAGGCTCCTTCGCCGCCACCTGAGCGCCGGCCGGGCAGGTCCGGCGGAAGTCGCACCAGCTGCAGATCGTGCCCGGATTGGTGGGGAACTCGGCGTCCGGGTCGCCCCCGGCGGCGACCGCCTTCTCCGCCGCCACGATGTCGCGGGCGGTGTCCTCGGCCCGGCTGAGCTGGCGCAGCAGCGACTCGTCGGTGTGCTCGTGGGCGGCCACCGTGCCGGTCGGCAGGTGGTGCAGCTCGACCCGGCGGCACGGCCGGCGGAACACCCGCTGGGCCGCGTACGCGTACAGCGCCAGCGCCTGTGAGCCGCGGGCGTCATCGGTGTCCAACCCGGAGCGGCCCGTCTTGTAGTCGACGATGACCGCTTCCGGACCGTCCGGGCCGGGCCGGGAGTCGATGCGGTCGGCCCGGCCGCTGAACGCCAGCATCGCCGTCTTGGTGGCGACCACCCGCTCCACGCCGAGCGGCTCGTGGTCGGCGTCCAGGCCGGCCACGTACGTCTCCAGCCAGCCCAGCGCCGCCCGGTAGACCAGCCGTTCCTGATCGGGATCGCGGTACCCCTCGCGGACCCAGGTCGCCTTGAGCAGCGCCGGGGCGGCGTCGGGGGCGCGGCGGGCAGGGGCAATCCCGTACCAGTTCTTCAGCGCGGTGTGCACGCTCGCACCGAGCGAGTTGTGCGCCCAGGGCGGCCCCTTGGGTGGAGCCGGGCGATCGAGATAGGCATACCGATATCGCCGCGGGCAGTCCGCGAACGCCCCCAGCTTGCTGGGCGTGCACACGAACAACCGTTCGGGCATACCGGCGAAACCGAGCTGGACCGGAGGCAGGGAGGAAGGCACGCGGTAATCCTGCCAGCACGGTACGACAAGAATTCAGCCGCCGGACGTGTACAACCGCACGAACGCGGCCACCGCATCCGCGATGAGCTGCACCGCGATGGCGGCTAGGAGAAGGCCGGCGATCCGGGTGAGCACGTCGATGCCGGCCGGGCGCAGCAGCCGGACGATCAGGCCCGAGTAGCGGAGCACCAGCCAGACCGTGAACATCACGGCCAGGATCCCGAGCCCGATCACCAGGTAGTCCGTCAGCCCGTTGGCGCGCCGCACGAACAGCATGGTGGCCACGATCGCGCCCGGGCCGGCCAGCAGCGGCGTGCCGATCGGGACCAGGGCCACGTTGCTCGTCCGGCCCTGTTCCTGCGACTCGTCGGTCTGGCCGGTGAGCAGCTGCAACGCGACCAACACGAGCAGCAGGCCACCGGCGCCCTGCAGAGCCGGCAGCTTGACGTGCAGGTAGTCGAGGAGCGTCTGGCCGGCCACCGCGAACACCACGATGACGCCGAGCGCCAGCCCGACCGCCTGGGTGCCGGCCACCATTCGCTGCCGGGCGTTCATCGCGCCGGTCAGCGCGAGGAAGACCGGAACCATGCCGGGCGGGTCGACGATCACCAGCAGGGTCACGAAGACCTCACCGAACAGCTTCAGATCCACGCGATCAAGATAGGCCGCGCGAACGTCAGCCCAGGACGGGTACACCCACCGCCTTGGCGACGATCTTCTCGTACGCGGACAGATCCGTCAGGAATGCGCCGAGCATCACTGTCTTGTGCCGCCCGTGGAAGTCCGACGAGCCGGTCACGACCAGGCCCAGCCGCTCGGCCAGACGCCGGACGTGCGCGCGCTCCTGCGGCGAGTGGTCCTCGTGGTCGGCCTCCAGGCCGAACAGTCCCGCCCCGGTGAGCTCGGCGATCAGGTGGTCGGTCACCACCCGCCCGCGACGAGTGGCGCGCGGATGCGCGAACACAGTTGCCCCGCCGGCGGCGTTGACCAGGCGTACGGCCTCGAAGACGTCAAGATCGGCCTTCGGTACGAAGTACCGCGCGCCCAGCCACTTCGAGGCGAACGCCTCGTCCGTGGTCCGCACCAGCCCGGCCCGGATCAGCGCCTGCGCGATGTGCGGACGACCCACCGAACCACCCTGGGCGTACGCGAGGACCTCCGACCAGGAGATATCCACTCCGTCGGCGCGCAGCAGTTCGACGATGCGTTCGCCCCGGCGTTCCCGGTCCTCGCGGATGCGGGCGAGTTCGGCGGCCAGGTCCGGTTCGCCCGGGTCGAACAGGTAGGCCAGCATGTGCAAGGGGATCGGCCGTTCGAGACCGGCGCCGTACCACTTGCAGGACAGCTCGGCTCCGCGGACCAGGCGCAGACCGTCCGGCCGGGCCGCGGCCGCAGCGGCCCAACCGCCGGTGGTGTCGTGGTCGGTGATCGCCATCACGTCGAGACCGGCGTCGGCTCCCGCGGTGACCAGTTCGGCCGGCGTCAGCGTGCCGTCGCTGGCCGTGGAGTGGCAGTGCAGGTCGATTCGGATCACCCGACGACGCTACCGGTACGTACGGGCGGTCAGGCGCCGTCGTCGCCGGAGTCGCCGTCCTTGCCCAGCCGCGCCTCGACCGCCTGGGGCTCGTACATCTCCTCCACCACCCGCAGATACAGCTCGTTCGGGTTGGGCAGGTGCTTGACCTCACGCAGGGCCTGTTCCTGCCCGGCGGATTCGAGAATGAACGTGCCGTAGTTGAGCAGCCGGCCGAGCGCGGACTGCTCGTACTTCATGTCGGTGACCCGCAGCAGCGGCATCATGGCGACGTTGCGGGTGACCAGGCCGTTGACCACCATCACCCGCTTGTTGGTGAGAATGAACCGGTCGTAATACCAGTCGAAGACCTGCCACGCGACCCACGCGATCACGGCCAGCCAGATCAGGACGGCCGCGGTCACCAGACCGTCGATCTTCTGCCGGGTCAGAAAGCCGGCCAGGTATCCGATCAGCAGAGTGGCGCCGGCGCCGATGCTGAGCGGAGTGGACAGATGGATCCAATGCCGCTTCCACTCGCCGCGATACCGCTCGGTCGGAAACAGATAGCGGGCGACGAGGTTGGTCGGTTCGTCCTCGAGAGGGAGCACCCGTCGAGGACCGACCGCGTTGCCCAGGCCGGCCAGTTCTTCCTGCTCTTCCGCAGTGAACTGGGGCGCGTCGTACTCGTCCGGATATTCGTCGGAGTACTCGGTCCGACGGGACCGGGCGTAGTCGGCGTCCGGGTTGAACCCGGCGTCCGGGCTGTACGACGGACCGTCCGAATAGGCGGCGTTCGGCGAATACCCCGGTCCGGTGTCGAAGGCGGGATCGTCGAAGCCGAATGTCTCGTCGTCGTCCGAGGGACGGCGACGACCTTCGCCATCAGGTCGTCGCGGCTCGTCAGGGCCCATTCCGTGATGTTATGCGACGAGACTGGTGAAGAACGTGCCGAAGCCCCGGGCAATATCGCCGATGGTTCCGCCGAGCGAGGAGAAGACCTGCGCGGCGGACCTGGGGTTGAAGGCAATGAAGAAGATCAAAAACGCGATGCCAAGCCAGGTGAGGACCTTCTTGACCATGGTGGCCTTCTCCTCCGGTGCGGGTGCTCGGTCAGCCTCGGCACCACTGACGGTATCAGCTTCGTAGCTTGCTGTGAACAATGTGGCCAAAAAGCCGATACCGCACTGGTGCTGCTCAGAGTGGATCTAACCAGCCTGACCCAGTAGATGCGGTGACGGCGCTCCGTACACGAGCTCGGGCGGCACCCCGTCGGACAGGTCGTGGAGTTCGACGTGTTCGGCCAGGAAGTAACCCGCGCTTGCCGGCCACGCTACCGTATAGAGCCACATGCCTTTGGCCTCCGACACGTACGCGGATCGATCTCCGGGGGACTTGACACACCACAGTGGAGTCGGATGCCCGCCGACGCGAATCTTCGCGTGCGACCCGGCGTGGGTGGCGCTGTCCGCCAGCGCTTCGGAGATGAGATAGCCGGGGTCGATGCCCGGGGATGCCCGGCGTACCGCGTGCCGAGTCCGACGCCCGGCTGCTCGGCGATGAACATCAGGTCGGCCGGGCCGCCGCCGAGCGGTTCCGGGCCACTGCAGGCAAGAGCAGTCGCCCGTACGCCGAGTACGGTCGTCTCCGGCCCAGCCGACTCCGGTGACCGTCCAACCGGGCGGCAGAGGCCAGGGGCACCAGAGCGGCATGTGCTCGACCGTGGGCGCCGGCTGCCGCAGCACCATCGCGACGATGTCCCCGCCGATGTGCTTGGCCGCGTGGAACGGGCTGACGTCGCCACAGTTGTCGCAGCGCCAGTCGGAGTGCATCAGGTCCGGCGGCCGGATCTGGTCTCCGCAGCGAGGGCAGCTCACGTGACACCCACTCGTCTACGGTGCGTGCCCTCACCGCCCCCGTCAAGCGCTTCGGCGGAACTCGATCGCCGGCTGCGGATTCATCCTGGCGAGGGAGTGATGATCACCCGGTTCCGCGTCGCCCGTACGGCCACTCGGTTCACTCGCGCGGGCGATGGCCTTCATCCCGGCGGCGGCGCAGCGTGCGCGCGGATCCAGGCGTGCATGGCGATGCCGCTGGCGACACCGGCGTTGATCGAGCGGGTCGACCCGTACTGGGCGATGGAGAAGAGGGCGTCGCAGGCGGCCCGCGCGGGATCGGAGAGCCCGGGGCCCTCCTGGCCGAAGAGCAGGACGCACCGGCGGGGCAGAGTCACCGTCTCCACCGGCCGGGAACCGGGAAGATTGTCGATGCCGATCACGTCCAGGCCGGCCCCGGCCGCCCAGGCGGCGAAGTCCTCGATGGTCTGGTGGTACCGGACGTGCTGGTAGCGGTCGGTCACCATGGCGCCGCGGCGGTTCCACTGCCGGCGACCGACGATGTGCACGGCAGCGGCCAGGAACGCGTTGGCGTTGCGGACGACGGTGCCGATGTTGAGGTCGTGTTTCCAGTTCTCGATGGCGACGTGGAAGTCGTGCCGATGGGAGTCGAGATCGGCGACGATCGCTTCGAGACGCCAGTAACGATACCGGTCGACGACGTTGCGGCGGTCGCCGTGCGCGAGGAACTCCGGATCGAACCGCGCGTCGGCCGGCCACTCGCCGACCCAGGGGCCGACGCCGATCTCGACCTCGTCGGCCACCGTCGAGGGCTCCGTCATGAGCCACACGCTACGACCCGAGTGGAGACGCAATGAGCGGCGGGGCCCTCCCCGGCACCCGCCGCCCACGCTCTGTTGCCGATGAGTCTGCCTCACCCTGCGTATCGATGTGAAGCGATCTCAATGGTGACCCAAATCACATTTAGGTTTGTTACCTATTTCGATCGGACCCGTTGCAGTGCGTGCGGCCTGCGTCGTCTAGGTCAGGACACCGTTCATCGCTGACTACGCCACGCAACCTCATGGTCACTAGTAGCGTGGGCCGTCGAGAGCGCACTTGTCACTCAAGGTCACGATGGGTCACGCATCCGGCATCCGGAAGGGTGCCCGGCTGCGAGTCGGCAGGTGACTGGTGGGAATGTTGTGAGGCGAGACGGGGTTTCCGAGGACGTAAGTCGTTTCCCGTGGACGGAGAGATCATGGCGACCGTTGCCCTGACCACTGAGAACTTTGACGAGTTGACCAGCAAGGACGGCATCGTGCTGGTCGATTTCTGGGCCAGCTGGTGCGGCCCCTGCGTGCGCTTCGCCCCGACCTACGAGCGTTCGTCGGAGAAGCACCAGGACATCACCTTCGGCAAGGTCGACACCGAGGCGCAGCAGGAGCTGGCCGCCAAGTTCGACATCCGATCGATCCCGACGATCATGGCGATCCGCGACGGCGTGATGGTCTTCGCGCAGCCCGGCGCCCTGCCCGAGGCCGCCCTCGAGTCGCTGATCGACCAGGTCGAGAAGCTCGACATGGAGGACGTGAAGAAGCAGCTCGCGGCGCACAATCACTGAGCTGGGCCTGCACCAGGCAAGCCGCGGACCGGTCTCGGTCCGCGGCTTACTTTTTTCCGGCTTCGTCTTAGCCGTCCTGCGGCTCTTCCCGGCGCGCGTTAGCGGTCCTGCGGCCTTGCCGGCGCGCCTTAGCGGTCCTGCAGGCCTTGCCGGCGCGCGTCGGGGTGGACAGCACAGTCGAACATGTGTTCGAATCTGTCCATGCGATGGTCCAACCTGTCGGTCCAGACCGACGACGACTCGCTCCCGAACAGGGCAGCGCCGGCGACTCCACCCCTGCCGCTGGCGCTGCCCGGCGCCACCGTGCGCACGTTCGACACACCCGGTTTCGCCGGCATGACGTTCTACGAGGTCCGGGCGAAATCCATCATCAACCGGGTGCCGGGCGCCTCTCGCGTGCCCTTCGAATGGACCATCAATCCTTACCGTGGTTGCTCCCACGCCTGTGCTTACTGCCTGGCCGGGGACACACCGATCCTGATGGCCGACGGGACGACGCGGCCGCTGGCCGAGCTGCGGCCGGGTGACGCGGTGCTGGGCACGATGGGCGCCGGCCCCCATCGGCGGTACGTGCCGACCACCGTTCTCGACCACTGGTCCACCACCAAGCCGGGGTTCCGGGTGACGCTGGCCGACGGCACCCGCCTGGTGTCCAGTGCGGATCATCGCTTCTTGACCGGCCGCGGGTGGCGGTACGTCAGCCCAGCCGAGCCGGGTCTGCCGGCGCTGGCCGTCGGCGACCTGCTGGCCGGCGTCGGCCACTTCGCCGAGCCGCCCAAGGAATCGCCCGACTACCAGGCCGGGTTCCTGTGCGGCCTGGTGCGCGGGGACGCCTCCCGGCCGAGCGGGTCGCCGCGCGAGGGGGATGCCTGGGTGCGCGGCGACGGATATCTGGAAGACGTGCCGCTGCACGAGGCGCTGCGCTGGCCCGAGCTGCCGTCCGGCGGGTGGTATCGCGGCTTCCTGGCCGGCGCGTTCGGCTCCACCGGCCGGGCCGACCGGCTGGCGATCAACTTCACCAGCAACGACGGCGGGTTCCTCAGCCGCGTCATCGACGCGCTCACCCACCTGGGCGTGCCCAGCCGGCGTCCGCCCGGCGCCCGTCCCGGCGCCCGGTTCAGCGTCGAGATTGCCCGCGATCTGTGGGCGGCGCTGCGTTTCCGTCATCTGACCGGGGTGACCGACGCGCCGCTGGATGCCGCCGGCATCGGTGTCCGCAGCGACAAGCAGCTGACCGTGGTGGACATCGCGCCGCTCGAGTTGACCCTGCCGATGTTCGACATCAGCACCGGCACCGGCGACTTCATCGCCGACGGCGTGGTCAGCCACAACTGCTTCGCGCGAAATACGCACACCTATCTGGACCTCGACTCCGGGCACGACTTCGACACCAAGGTCGTGGTCAAGGTGAACGCCGGCGACCTGGTCCGCCGGGAACTGGCATCACCGAAATGGACCGGCGCGCACATCGCCATGGGGACGAACGTGGACGTCTACCAGCGGGCCGAGGGGCGATACGGCCTGATGCCCGCAATCCTGACGGCGCTTCGCGACTTCGCCAACCCGTTCTCGATCCTGACCAAGGGCACGCTGATCCTGCGCGACCTCGAGTTGCTGAAACAGGCGGCGGCGGTCACCGACGTCAGTCTGTCCATGTCGATCGGCTTCGTCGACGAGTCGATGTGGCGGTCGGTCGAGTCGGGCACGCCGAGCCCGCGGCGCCGGCTGGATGCGGTCCGCCGGTTGACCGACGCCGGCTTCTCCGTCAGCGTGCTGATGGCGCCGATTCTGCCCGGACTCACCGACTCCGACGAGTCCATCGAGGAGACGGTGGCCGCGATCGCCGCCGCCGGGGCCGCCGGGGTGACGCCGCTGGCGCTGCACCTGCGGCCGGGCGCCCGGGAGTGGTACGCAGCCTGGCTGACCCGCACCCATCCGCAATTGGCCGACCGCTACCGCACTCTCTACCGCCGCGGCTCCTATCTGCCGCAGCCTTACCAGGACGAGCTGGCGGCCAAGGTGCGGATGGCCGCACGCCGGCACGGCCTCCACCGCAACGCCTTCGGTGAGTCCCGGACCGCGCGCATGGCTGACGCCGACGGCGCCGACGACCGCCGCGAGCACGCCGATCAGGGAACCCAGCTGACCTTGCTGTAGGGGCCCCGATTCACCGGGGCGGCCGGCCGGTGCGTGGCTAGAGTCGGATGATGAGGAGCGCTCAGGAAGTTCTGGCCCAGGCGAAGGTGATTGCGGTTGTCGGCGCGTCCCGCGATCCGATGAAGCCGTCGCACTCGGTGCCTGCGCAGATGAAGCGCTACGGGTGGCGGATCATTCCGGTCAACCCGTTCGTCGACGAGGTGTTCGGGGAGCGGGCCTACAAGACGCTGGCCGACATTCCGGAGCCGGTCGATCTGGTGGACATCTTCCGGCCGGCAACGGACGCGATTGAGGTCGTCCGCCAGGCGGTCGCGATCAAGGCGGCAGCGGTGTGGCTGCAGAGCGGGATCGTCTCGACCGAGGCGCGGCGGATCGCGGAGGAGGCGGGGATCGACTACATCGAGGACCGCTGCCTCGCCGTCGAGCGGGCGATCGGGCAGCTCACCCGGCTTCCCTGACTGGGACTGTGGCTCCGGACCGGCGCGAGTCGATGCATCGGTGCCTGCGCCCGACCGAGGTCTACCTGGATCGGTTACGGCGGCCTCGCCATCGGCTGGTACCCGGTTAGTAGGGTGCGCGGGACAGAGGAGAAACGCATGACGAATCCGCCGTCCGGTGACACGCCTGATCCTTATCCGCCGCCACCGCCGTACGGGCCGGTGCGGGATCCGACCGAGCCTTTCCCCACCTCGTCGCCTGTCCCGGAGGCCGACCTGCCGACCGGCGACGCCGCCGGGCCGTGGCCCCCGGCCGATTTCCCGGCCGGCTACCAACCGGCGCCGGGCTACCCCACCGCTGGGCAACCCGCACCCGGCTATTCCATCGGCAGCCAGGCCGCGCCGGAGGTATCGCCCTATCCGGGAGTGGGACCGGTTGCGGACGATTACCCGCCGCCGTATCAAGGTGGGTCGCAGCCCTACCACACCCCGCCTGGATATGGCGGCGTGCCCGGGTACGGCTACGTCGGGCCGCAGCGGCGGACCAACCCGCTGGCCATCGCCGCGCTCGCGTGCGCTCTCGGCGGGCTGCTGACCTGCATCAGCGCGCCGGTGGGCGTCGTCCTCGGGCACGTCGCGCGGCGGCAGATCCGGCAGACCGGCGAGCAGGGCGACGGCATGGTCACCGCGGCTCTGTGGATCGGCTACATCTTGACCTTCATCGGCGTCCTGGTCCTGCTGGCCTGGCTGGCGTTGGCCGTCTACGCGATCAACCACAACGGAGGCTGATCCTCGACCGGTGACTCCCGAGGCCGGGCGATCACCCGGCCTCGGGGACGGTCAGCGGAACTCGGCCTCGCGGACGCTGTTGCCGCCGTCGACCACCAGCATCTGGCCGGTGATGTACGACGCGGCCGGAGAACACAGGAACGTGATCGCGGCCGCGACCTCGTCCGGAGTGCCAGGTCTCCCGATGGGCGTGCCGAGACCCTGCTTGATCTCGGTGACCGTGGACGCAGCGGTGTAGATCGTGCCAGGCGCAACACAGTTGACGTTGATGCCGTCGGCGACCAGCTCCATCGCCAGCGCTCGGGTCAGGCCGACCACGCCGGCCTTGGCCGCGGCGTACGCCGCCTCGGTCGGAAGCGCGTTGACCGGCCCGGCCGTCGCCGCCAGGTTCACGATCCGGCCCCAGCCCTGCTCGGCCATGCCGCCCACGAACGCGCGGCTGACCAGGAACGCCGTACTCAAGTTGCGGTCGATCTCAGCCCGCCACTCGTCGTACGTCAGCTGAGCCACCGGCCGCAACACCTCGGGGCTGGCCCGGCTGGCCAAGCCGGCGTTGTTGACCAGCACCTCGACGTCGCCGAGCTGTTCGGAGATCGCGTCCGCCAGCGCGCCCACCTCGGACTCGTCGGTCAGGTCGGCGACGAAGCCGATCGCACCGAGCTCGGTGGCCCGCTCGTGAATACGGCGGGTGGTCGACACGATCGCCACCCGGGCGCCCAGGTCGCGCAGGCGGCGCGCGGTCGCGTACCCGATGCCGTCCGGGCTGCCGGCGCCGGTGACCAGCGCTACCTTGCCGTCCAGGCGCAGCGTCACGGGACCCTCCTCCACCTCGATGTCGGTGTCGGATTCGTCGGCGTCCGGCGTCTCGGGGTCGCCGCCGGGCGCGGTCGTACGGGGGCGGCGGCCGGACGCCGGGCGGGTGGCGTCCCGCCTCGACCGGCTGCCGCGATCGGATCGGGCGTCGAAGACCATGCGGCGATCCTGCCCGTTCGCGCGGACGGGGGCAAACATGGGGGGTTCGTGGCGCACCTCACGTGTGACGGCGCGAAACGGTCCGCGGTGGTGACAGCGATGACTATCCTCAACCGGTGACCGACCCGACGCCGCCGCCGGATCCGCCGATCCAGCCGTACACGCCGCCGCCGGCCCACCCGACTGGCGCTGGCTATTCGGGGCCGGCCACCCCCGGCTACTCGGTCCCGCCCGCGCCCGGCTACTCGGCGCCGCCATCGTCCGGCTACTCGGGGCCGGGCTACTCGGGGCGCCATCGTCCGGCCACTACGGGCCGGGCTATCCGGGACCGGGCTCTCCGGGACCGGGCTATCCGGGGCCGGGCTATCCGGACTACTACGGCCCGCCGGCGCCCGAGCAGGCGTATCCGGTGGCGCCCTACCAGTACGGCTACTCGCCGTACGGGCCGCCGCAGCGCCCGACCGACGGGATGGCGATCGCCGCGCTGGTCGTGTCGTGCATGTCCGTGGTCACGATGTGCGGGTACGGCGTGGGCGGCCTCGTCGGCGTGGTCGGTGCGATCCTCGGGCACGTTGCCCGGCGCCGGATCCGGCAGAGCGGCGCCCAAGGCGATGGGATGGCGCTGGCCGGGATCATCGTCGGCTGGATCACGACGGTCATCGGGTTGCTCAGCATTGCTTTCCTGATCGTCCTCTTCACGACGCACGGGTTCGGGTCCGGCGACTAACCGCCCGGCCCGGTCGAGGTCAGCGGCGTCACCGGGCCCGACTCGACCAGGACCAGCGGCGCTGAGCGGCCGTAGCGCAACGGGAACTCCACCCGGGCGCGGGCCAGGTCCTGGGTTCCGACCTCGACTCCGGCCCCGTCGTGGCGGCCACCGACCGTGGCGATCCGGATGCCACGACCAGCCCAGTAGGGCAGATCGGCCACCACCCGGTCGTGCCAGGCGGTCAGCTCGGTCAGCGCGTGCGGCGCGTCACGGACGACCACGCAGGTGTCGGCCGCGGCGTACCGGATGACGTCGTCGAACTCGGCCGACGGCACGCGGTGCACAATCGCCCGGACCTGCGCCTGGTCCACCTCCAGCCCGGCGTAGCTGTCGCGGTGCTGCTCCCGGCCGGCGCGGTCGATCCGGGCGATGGCAGCATCCAGGTCCGGCGGCGTCACCGGCATGGTGGTCCCGCCCACGGTCACGCTCATCGGCTCGCGGGGCAACGCGCACCCCGCGGTGGACCAGCCGCCGACGAGCCCGGGCTCGGGCGGCTGGCCGGGGACGGCGGGCGGGTCGCAGCCGGCGGTCACGAGCACCGCCGACAGGAGCAACGGGATGACCGGGTGACGCATCGCATCCCCTCTCTTTACCGCCGATCTGGGCGGGCCGCCAGCGAGAGCCCACCGAAGACCAACGAACCGGCGGGCCGCCGGCGAGAGCCCACCGAAGACCAACGAACCGGCGGCCCGGCGGGTGCCGGAAGGGCCGCCTCGGCGCGTAGATGCCGCGTCGCGACCGAGCAGGTCAGCGCGAGACGCGAGCAGCGCGGCGTGGACCGGTCCGAGAACGGGCGGTCGGGCCGGTACGGCAACGGGCGGCCAGGCCGCCGATACGGCAACGGGCGGCCGGGCGGTAGGACACGGGTCAGCGCGGCGTCGGGTCGGCGGCGTCGGCCAGGGAGGCGGTGGCCGTGCGGGTGTGCGTACCGCCTCCGATGACGACCACCGCGACCCCCGCGAGCAGCAGCACCAGTCCCGGCACGGTCTCCGCGCGTGGCCTCTGGCCCAGCCAGAACCAAGCGATGGTCGCGGCGCCGGGCGTCTCGAGCAGAATCAGCACGCTGACCGTCGTGGCCGAGACGTGCTCGAGCGCGTAGTTGAACATGGAGTGGCCGAGCAGCTGCGCGCCGGCCACGATCGCCAGGATGGCCAGCCACGTCGTCCGGGCGTATCCACCGAGGGGAAGACCGGCCGCGAGGCAGACGACCAGCAGGACGACCGCGCACACCCCGTAACAGACCCAGGTGTACGTCGTGGTGCGCAGACGCACCCGGGCCTGCTCGCCGAGCGCGGTGTAAACGGCCGCCGCCATCCCGCCGAGCAGCGCCAGGCCGTCGGCCAGCACGGCCCGGCCGGACGCCCCGCCGACGTCGACGCCGGTGGCCCACGCGGCCCCGGCCACCGCGAACGCGATGCCGGCCCAGACGACCAGCGGCGGCCGCCGGCCCTGACCGGCGGCGATCAGGCCCTGCCAGACCGGCTGGGTGGCGACCAGCGCCGTCGCCGTCGCTACCGAGCCGAGCTGGACACTCGGCATCCAGGTGCCGAAGTGCGCGGCCAGCGCCGCCCCGGCCAGCACGGCGAGGACCAGGTCGCGGCGGCGGGCAGTGCGCAGTTCGGCACGCCGGGGGCCGAGTGTGACCGGCGTCAATGCGAATGCGGCCAGGCCGTTCCGCCAGAAAGCGATCGCCAGGGCGGGCGCCGCGGCGAAGGCGATCAATGGCCCGGAGGAAGAAATGGCGATGACGGCCACGCCGAGTGCACCGGCGGTGAGCAATTGGCGGTTTGCACGCATATTCATCCCCCGCCGTCGCTTCTTGCAGATGTCTAGGCCGCAGTTTGTTGACCTCGGTTGAACGGAAAGTGATGCATTGGCTACGCTCTCCGTCGGCTCTCGCCCGTTTTCTTACCCCTTATTGCCCAGGAGGGTGATTAATCTTGTCCGCATACCGTGCGGTCATTTTCGACTTCTTCGGAACTCTGACGCGCTCTGTGCAACGAGGTCCGCAGCACGCGGCCATCGCCCGTACCCTCGGCTGCGACCCCGAAGTGGTCCGCGGAGTCCTCGATCGTACGTTCCACTCCCGGGCGCGCGGCACGTTCGGCTCGGCCGAAGCCACCCTGCGATGGGTGACCGAGCAGGCGGGTGGCCACCCCCAACCGGCGCAGTTGCGGGCCGCGGTGCCCGCCCGGGTCGATGCGTTACGGGCCGATACCCGGCTGCGCGCGGACGCGGAGAGCGCTCTCACGGCCATCAAGCGCCGCGGCCTGCGTACCGGCCTGATCAGCGACTGCACGCACGAACTACCCGCGTTCCTGCCCGGGTTGCCCATGGCACCGCTGCTCGACGTGCGGGTCTTCTCGGTCGAACTGGGCGTCTGCAAGCCCGAGCCGGCGATCTACCTCGCCGCCTGCGAGCGGCTGGGCGTGGCGCCGGCGGAGTGCGTGTACGTCGGGGACGGCGGAAGCCGCGAGCTGACGGGGGCGGCCGCCGTTGGCATGACGGCGGTCCGGCTGGCTGCGCCCGATCTGGCCGATCACCTGACGTTCGACACCGACGACGAGTTCGCCGGGCCGAGCGTGCGGTCACTGACCGAGGTGCTCGCCTTTCTCGACCGGGTACCGGCCTACGCCTGATCACCCGTGCGACGATGGCCGGCGTGACAGTTGCCCTGGTGGATGAGGCGATCAAGAAGGCGGCGATCGCCTGGATCTCGGTCGGCGACGGGCCGGCGCTCGGTCTGTGGTGCATGCCCGTCGAGAACAGCTTGGTCGTGGTCAGTGGTCCGGGCGAGCAGGCGGCGCCCGGCCTGGCGGCGGCCACCACCGCGACCGTACGGCTGCGGGGGACAACGGCGGCCTGATCGTCATCGCCGACGCCGCCGTGACGCGGCTCGTCCCCGGCGGTGCGGAGTGGACGACGATCGCGCCGCAGTTGGCGAACAAGCGGCTGAACGCCTCGGGCACGGCGGAGGAGCTGGTGGACCGGTGGGTGACCACCGGCTGCGCGATCGTGCGGCTCACGCCGGCCGAGACGGGCGTGGCCGGTGCGCCCGACCTGCCGGACTCCTCCGAGGCCGGGCCGCCGCGCGAGACGACGGCCCGCGTCGAGACCCGCCGCCCGTTCCGGCTGCACAAGGTCCGCCGGCGCTGACGAGCCGTTCCAGCTGCACAAGGTCCGCCGGCGCTGACGAGCCGCTCCAGCTGCACAAGATCCGCCGGCGCTGACGAGCCGTTCAAGGACTGCACGTCCGCCGGCGCCGGCGAGCACGGTCAGCCGATGAAGGGCGGGACGGCGATCTCGCCGCGGGCCACCGGCATGACGTGGCCGCTCACGGTGGCCGACACCGCCGTGCCGTGGGCCGCCGTCACGGTGCACTCCAGCCGGGACGGACGATGCATCTCGAGGCCTTGGTGGACCGTGTACGAGCAGGTCCCCTCCCCCGGCAGCAAGCCGGACTCGACCAGGTAAACCCCCAGGCCCAGCGCCGCCGATCCGGTCGCCGGGTCCTCCGGCACCGACATCCCCGGGCAGAAGACCCGCGCGTGGGCCGACCGGGCCGCGGCGTCCCACGCGAACACGCTGATTTGCGGCACCCCGATCCGGGCGGCCACCGCCGCGTCACCGAACGCGTGTGCCAGCGCGGAACGCCGTACGGGCAGAAAGATGAATTCCAGACCGCAACCGGCCGGCCGCGGCGCCGCCCCCGGGGCCAGGTCGGCGGCGGTCAGGCCGACCATGTCCAGCAACGGCGCCGGGTCCACGGGTGACCCGATGGACGGCGGCCCTCCGGTCAGCGTGGCCGACCCCGCCGCCGTGACCTCGATCGGCAACACCCCCGCGCCGCACTCCTGGGTCAGCGATCCGGGCGACGCGAGCCCCCGGCGCACCGCCGTCACGGCTGCCCCGACGCTCGGGTGCCCGGCGAACGGCAGCTCGGTGGCGGGGGTGAAGATCCGCGCCCGGTAGGTGGCCGCGGCCGACGGGAGGACGAACACCGTCTCGGAGAGATTGAACTCGACCGCCAGCGTCTGCATCTGATCCGTCCCCAGCGCAGCGGCGTCGAACACGACCGCCAGCGGGTTCCCGGCGAACGGCCGGGTGGTGAATACGTCGACGATCTCGTACGGCACGGTGGACACTGAGGGACCCTAACCTAGGCTGACGGCGTGACCAGTGCTTCGCGGGTGTATCTGGCCCGGCTGGCCGGCCTGCCCGTTTTCGATCCGAACGGCGACCGTGTCGGCCGGGTGCGTGACGCCATTGTCCGGCTGCGCACCACCAACCGGCCGCCGCAGGTGGTCGGGCTGGTCGCCGAGATGGCGCTGCGCCGGCGCATCTTCCTCAACGATCGGCCGGATCACCAGCATGGACGCCGAGGCGGTGGTGCTGGGCACGGGCACGCTGAACCTGCGCCGGTTCGAAAAACGGCCGAACGAACTGCTGGTGCTGGAGGACCTGCTGGACCGGCGGGTCACCATCGAGCCCGAGGGGACCATGGGCAACGTCGTCGACCTGGCCATGGAGCTGAACCGGAACGGCGAGTGGCTGATCAGCCGGGTCGCGGTCCGCGAGCACTCCGGGCGGCTGACCCGGCGCGCGCACGTCTACCAGGTCGAGTACGACCGGATCCGGAACCTGTTCGGCGCGACCGACACCCAGGGCACGTCGAACCTGCTGGCGCTGCTCGAACAGATGCGCCCGGCGGACATGGCCAATGCGCTGCAGGACCTGCCGGACGCCCGGCGCAACGAGGTCGCGGCGGCGCTGACCGACCGTACGCTCGCCGACGTCCTGGAGGAGCTGCCCGAGCACGACCAGGTCGAGATCCTGGCCCGGCTGGACCGGGAACGGGCCGCCGACGTGCTCGAGCGGATGGACCCGGACGACGCCGCCGACCTGCTGGCCGAGCTGCCCAAGTCGGAGCAGACGCTGCTGCTGGACCTGATGGAGCCGGACGAGGCCGACTCCGGTGCGGCAACTGCTGAACTACTCGCCGGGTACGGCCGGCAGCGTGATGACCTCCGAGCCGGTGATCCTCACGCCGGACTCCACGGTGGCCGAGGCCCTGGCCCGGATCCGCGAACCGGAGCTGGCCCCGGTGGTGGCGGCCCAGGTGTTCGTGGCCCGCGCGCCGACGTCCACCCCGAGCGGGAAGTACCTGGGCATGGTCCACTTCCAGCGCCTGCTCCGCGAGCCGCCGGCCCGCTGCTGGGCGCCCTGGTCGACGACGATCTCGAGCCGCTGCGCCCGGAGACCGATCTGGCCGAGATCACCAAGCGGATGGCCACGTACGACATGGTGGCGATGCCGGTGGTGGACTCCTCGCGGCGGCTGGTCGGCGCGGTCACGGTCGACGACGTGCTCGACCACTCCCTGCCCCGCGACTGGCGTGACCGAGCCGCCGCCGACACCGAGGCCGCCGAAGCCGAGAGCCCGGAAGCATGACCGAACCACGGCGTCCCGACCGCCTCGATCAGCCGGTCGAACCCGGCCGCGTCCGGCTGCCCAAGTTCAACCCGGAGGCCTTCGGCCGCTGGTCGGAGAGCATCGCCCGGTACATGGGCACGGCCCAGTTCATCGTCTGGATGACGATCGTGATCGGGACCTGGTTCGCCTGGAACACCCTCGCGCCGGCCACGCTGCGCTTCGACCCGTACACGTTCACGTTCCTGACCCTGGTCCTGTCGTTGCAGGCGTCCTACGCCGCCCCGCTGATCCTGCTGGCGCAGAACCGGCAGGCCGACCGCGACCGCGTGGCCATGGAGGAGGACCGCCGCCGGGCGGCCATGCAGAAGGCCGACACCGAGTTCCTGGCCCGCGAGATCGCCTCGCTGCGGATCGCCCTGGGCGAGGTCGCCACCCGCGACTTCCTGCGTTCCGAGCTGGCCCGGCTGGCCGACGAACTGGACGAGGCGGCCAACCGCCGCTACAAGCTGGACCGCAAGGAGTGGGACGACGAGCGGGCCTGACACGCGACGTAGACATGGTCGGCATGTCCGCTCCCGCACCTGCCATCGAAGACGCGGTCCAGGCGGCCCTGGCCACCGTCGACGACCCCGAGATCCGCCGCCCGATCACCGACCTGGGCATGGTCAAGGGCTTCTCGGTGGCCGGCGGCACCGCCCGGGTCGAGCTGCTGCTCACCGTGTCCGGCTGCCCGCTGCGCGACAAGCTGCAGAACGACATCACCGCGGCCCTGACCGAAGATCCCGGGCATCAGCACGGTCGAGATCGACTTCGGCGTGATGAGCGAGGAGCAGCGCAAGGCGCTGCAGGTCAGCCTGCGCGGTGGTCACGGCGGCCGAGCCGGTCATCCCGTTCGCCCAGCCGGGCTCCCGGACCAGGGTGTACGCGGTGGCCAGCGGCAAGGGCGGCGTCGGCAAGTCGAGCGTGACCGTGAACCTGGCGGCGGCCCTGGCCAAGCGTGGGCTGTCGGTGGGCCTGCTCGACGCCGACATCTACGGCCACTCGGTGCCGCGGATGCTGGGCGTCGAGGCCCGGCCCACCCGGGTGGAAGACATGATCATGCCGCCGCAGTCGCACGGCGTGAAGGTGATCTCGATCGGCATGTTCACCGCCGGCAACGATGCGGTGGTGTGGCGCGGCCCGATGCTGCATCGGGCGCTGCAGCAGTTCCTGGCCGACGTCTACTGGGGCGACCTGGACGTGCTGCTGCTGGACCTGCCGCCGGGCACCGGGGACGTGGCCATCTCGCTGGCCCAGCTCCTGCCGAACGCGGAGATTCTGGTGGTGACCACCCCGCAGCAGGCCGCGGCCGAGGTCGCCGAGCGGGCCGGCGCGATCGCGATGCAGACCCACCAGCGCCTGGTCGGCGTGGTGGAGAACATGTCATGGCTGGAGCTTCCCGACGGTTCGCGCATGGAGATCTTCGGCGCGGGCGGCGGCCAGACGGTGGCCGACTCGCTGTCGCGTACGGTCGGGGCGTCGGTCCCGCTGCTGGGTCAGATTCCGCTGGACACCCGCGTTCGCGAAGCGGGCGACAGCGGTACGCCCGATCGTGCTCGCCGACCCCGGCACGCCCGCCGCGAGCGCCCTGAACGCGGTGGCCGACCGCCTCGCCGTACGCCGGGAGTCGCTGGTCGGCAAACCGCTGACCCTGAGCGTCACCAAGCGGTAGCAAGAGGGAACGTCAGGTCGCGTCGAAGTCGATCGCCCGGACGGCGGGCTTCGGGTGCCGGCGCGGCCGCCGGAGTGCGCAGGTCCGCCGCCGCGGCCACCTCGGAGAGGTCGTTCTTCACGCCGTTGAGATCCTGCTTCACGTCGTCGAAGAGGCCCTGCAGCGGCTTGCGGATGGCCTCCTCGTCCTCCTCGCTCAGCAGGTGCTTGCGGATGAACGCCTTGGGGTGCAGATCCTCCAGCTGAATGTCGGTGCCGAGCTCGCGGCTCAGGTCGCTGGTCGCGTTCTGGGCCATCGCCCGCAGCCCGCGCAGCATCTTCAGACCGTCGCCGATGACCTTGGGCAGACGCTCGCCGAAGATCAGCAACGCCAGCATGAGAAGAGCGCCGATCTCCCACCAGTTCAGGTTCTCGAACATGGCGGTCTCCCTCCTGGCGACGTTGCACGCTTCCCCGGCGCGTGCAGGCTACTTCGCGTCGGCGGCCAGCGTCACGGAGGCGGTATGCGTTTGTGACCCACGCACGTACTGGATGGACACGGTCGTGTCCGGAGCGTACTTGCGCACCAGGGCGATCAGGTCGGTGCCGTCGTCCAGCACGTGCCCGTCGAACTTGGTCACGGTGTCACCGGACTTGAGTCCGGCGTTGGCCGCCGGTCCGGCGGGCTCGACCGAGCTGAGTTTCGCCGCCGGGCCGCCGGCGCCGCTGCCCGCGCCGGCGCCGGCGTTGGACACCTCGGCCCCGATGACCGTCCGGCGGGCCTTGCCGGTGTCGATGATGTCGCTGGAGATCCGTTTGACCTGGTTGATCGGGATGGCGAAGGCGAGACCGATGTTGCCCGCCTCGGTGTCCGGTGCAGCCGATCGAGCGGATCACCGAGTTCATCCCGATGACCCGGCCGGCCGCGTCGACCAGCGGGCCGCCGGAGTTGCCCTGGTTCACCGCGGCGTCGGTCTGGATCGCGGCGTAGTAGCGGGTGGTGCCGCCCGGTCGCCGGCCTCGATGGTCCGGTCGAGCGCGCTGACGATGCCGGCGGTCACGGTGTTGGCCAGGGCCAGCGGCGAACCGAAGGCGAGCACCGGGTCGCCGACGGCGATGGAGTCGGAGTTGCCGAGCTGGACCGCGGTCAGGTGGGACTTGTCGACCTTGATGACGGCGATGTCGGATTCCGGGTCGCGTGCCGACCAGGCTGGCCGAGGCGTCGAGCCGTCGCTGAACGTGACCGACATCGGGCCGCCCTTGGCCCCTTCGACCACGTGGTCGTTGGTGACCACGTAACTGCCGTCCCCGGCGATCACGAAGCCGGACCCGATCGCGCCGGTCACCCGGACGGTGACGACGCTGGGCAGGACCGCCTTGGCCACGCCGGCCAGCGACTCGGGGGCGCGGTTGGCGGCGGCCGGGGCGGACTCGGCGGGCGCGGCGCCGAGGGCCGTCCCGCCCGTACGGCGACGCCGCCCTTGACCGCGAAGACGTAGCCCAGAGTGCCGCCCAGGCCACCCGCGAGCAGCGCGGTGACCAGGCAGATCGACCAGGATCGGGCCGAGCGAGCGACGGGGCGCGTCCGGGTTCGACCACCGGTTCCGGGGCGGGGCCGGAGCCCGCCGGCGCGGACGGCACGACCACCGCGGCCGGGGCGTACGGGATCCCGCCACGGGTCGGCCAGAGCGTCCGACCACCACGGCGAACCGGCCGGCGGCACCGGTGGCCCGGCGGGCGTCGGCGGTTGGGGCCGGCGCACGTTCCAGCCGTCGGTCACGTCGGTGCCTCCACTCGTCCCCGGGAGCAGCCCGAGGCCCCCGTCCAGAATGACACGGATCTGCCGGTCACGCATCCGGCCGGCCGATGCATCGACGTCCCGGTGCGCGACAAGTCTGCCCCGCTCTACTCTCTTACCCGATGTGCACCGGTCCGGTGGCCCACATCCCCGTCGCCGCCCGGAGGTCGTCATCGCCACCGCAGCCCGCCCGCTCGGCCCGCCGACCGTTCAGCCGCTTGCAGTTTCGCCGAGGCGTACGCGGCGAGGACGTCGTGCTGCAGACCGCCCGCAGCCTCGCCGCACGAGCTGGGCCTGCGCCGGTCAGCCGCGGGCGCCGGCTCGGTGCTGCGCCTGCTCGCCGCGGCCGGGCAGCGCCAAGGCGGTGGTGGAGATCGGCACCGGCACCGGGGTGAGCGGGGTCTGGCTGCTGCGCGGCATGCGTGCCGGACGGCGTGCTCACCACGATCGACGTGGAGCACGAGCACCAGCGGATCGCCCGGCGGATCTTCGTCGAGGCCGGCTTCGCGCCGTCCCGTACCCGGATCATCACCGGGCGCGCGCTGGACGTGCTGCCCCGGCTCGCCGACGGGGTCTACGACCTGGTCTTCGTGGACGCCGACGCGACCGAGTTCGGCGCCTGCGCCGACGCCGCGCTGCGGTTGCTGCGGCCGGGCGGCGTGCTGATCGTCAACGGCGCGCTGGCCGGCGGCCGGATCGGCGACCCGTCCGCCCGCGACGTCGACACGCTGACCATCCGGGAGACGATCCGGACGGTCCGCGAGTCCGAGGAGTGGATCCCGGCGCTGATCCCGTCCGGCGCCGGGCTATTGGCCGCCGTCGGAGGTAGGCGACGCGGACAGGTACCGCAGATCAGCATCCGGGCGCCCCAGCCGGTGGCGCCCTTGGTGAGCTCGCCGTCGGACGCGTCGGCCCAGGCCGGCGCCGGCCATGTCCAGGTGCGCCCAGTGCTCGGCCCGGTCGCCGAGGAACTCGCGCAGGAACAGGGCCGCCGCCACCGAGCCGACCCCGCGCGACGGCGAGCTGTGCCGGTCGGCGATGTCGCTGTGCAGGTAGTCGCGTGTACTCGTCGGCCAGCGGCATCCGCCACATCCGCTCGCCCGCGTCCGACCCGGCCGCGGTCAGCGCGGCCGCCAGCTCGTCGTCGTGCGCTGTAGAGCGCGGCGGTCCGCTTGCCCAGCGCGACCACCGAGGTCGCCCGGTCAGCGTGGCCAGGTCGATCGACCACGTCCGGCGTCGAGCTCGGCCACCGCGTACCCGAGCGCGTCGGCCAGCACCAGCCGGCCCTTCGGCGTCGGAGTTGGTCGTCTCGCTGGTGGTCCCGTCGTAGTGGGTGATCACGTCGCCGGGCCGGTAGGCCGAGCCGCTGATCGCGTTCTCGGCCAGCGGCGCGAGCGCGGTGACCCGGACGGGCAGGCGCAGGTCGGCCGCGGCCGAGCGTGGCCGCGACCACCGCCGCGGCGCCGGCCATGTCCTTCTTCATCAGCTTCATGGCCGTCGCGGGTCTTGATCGAGATGCCGCCGGTGTCGAAGGTGATGCCCTTGCCGACCAGCACCACGTGCCGGTGTCGCGCCGGCCGGCCGCCAGGACAGCTCGACCAGCCGCGGCGGGGTGGCCGAGCCGCCGCCGACCGCCAGGATGCCGCCGAAGCCCTCGGCCACGAGCCGGCTCGGGTTCGCGCACCGTCACGGTCAGATCCGGGCGGGTCGCCGCCTCGGCCACCACCTGGGCTCGGCGAACCAGGCCGGGTTCTTGGTCGAGGCGGGGGTGTTGGTCAGGTCGCGGGCCAGCTAGGTGGCGCGGGCGACGGCGCGCGCCTGGGCCAGGCTCGGGGCGTACGTCTCGGGATCGTTGGTGAGCAGCGTGACCGGCGCCGGACCGGCCGGGCTCGCGGGCGTCGCGGTACCGGTAGCCGCCCAGCCAGAGTCCCTCGGCCAGGCCGCGGACCGCGGTCGGGGACAGCGTCGGCCGGGAGCGCGACCTGGAGTTGCTCGTCCGGTCCGGCGGCCCGGGACACGGCCGCGCCGGCCGCCCGCCAGCCGCTCTCGTCGCCCGTCGCCGACCGTGGCGATCAGACTACCTTGGCCGGGGCCGACAGGGGCCGGGGCAGCGACCTGTACCGGATCCTCGCCCTGGGTGGCGTCGGCGAACGCCGCGTACGTCGTCCTCGGCGTCCACCAGCAGGCCGGCGGCACCGGCCGGGACCACCCGGGTGGCTCGACGAGCCGGCGGTCGATGCGCGAATCGTCGAACACTGGAGAGCGTGACCTTTCTCGAAGCACAACGAAAGCCCGCCGGTACGGCGGTACCGTACCGGCGGGCTCGCGTGAAACGTCAGCCGACGATCGCCTTCAACGCGTCACCAAGGGCGTTAGCCTCGTCCGGAGTCATCTCAACGACGAGACGGCCACCACCTTCGAGCGGAACGCGCATGACAATGCCCCGCCCTTCCTTGGTGACCTCCAGCGGACCATCGCCCGTCCGCGGCTTCATCGCCGCCATCTTGTCTCCCCTCAGACCTACATCAGGGTCGGTGGGTTGCCCCACAGCCACTTGCCAATTCAGTACCAGGCGCGGCCCGCGCGCTCAGCCCGCGCGACGCCAGCGCCTGCATAATCGACCGACGGGCTGTCCAGGCCGCCCGCGCTGACGCGACCAAACCACCCTGCCGATCAAACATTTTCCCTGATGAACACCGGCGAACCCAAACCCAGCCCGGACGGATGTGACAGCGTCTAGCATATCGCCTTTCGGGCTGTCACAATGTGCGGTCATGCAGGCGCGGTCGGCACTCTTCGACCTGTACGGCGACTACCTGCGCCCGCGGGGTGGCCGGGCGCCGGTCGCCGCCCTGGTGAAGCTGCTTGCGCCGCTCGGGCATCGCCGCGCCGGCCGTACGTACCGCGGTGTCGCGGATGGTACGGCAGGGCTGGCTGCACCCGATGCGCCTGGTCTCCGGCCCGGGCTACCTGCTGACACCGAAAGCGGCCCGGCGGCTGGACGAGGCGCACGGCCCGGATCTACCGCACCGGCCGCTCCGGCTGGGACGGCCGCTTCGATCTGATCGTCCTGCTGCAACCCGGTGCCCGCGCCGCGAACGCCGGCCGGCTGAGCTACCTCGGGTACGGCATGCTGGGCGAGCACGCCTGGGTCGCGCCCCGGGCCGCCGACGAGGTCGACGCGGCTGCTGACCGACCTCGGCGCTGCCGTACGAACGGTTCACCGCCGGCCACGCGGCCGGCTCCCCGGCCGCCGCCGAGGTGGTGCAGCGGGCCTGGGACCTGGGCGAGATCGGCCGGGCGTACGAACAGTTCGTCGACGACCTACCGCCCGGTGGTCACCGCGGTCAACGCGCGCAGCAGCGACGAGGACCGCGTACGCCGCCCGGTTCCGAACTGGTGCACGCCTGGCGCTCGTTCCTGTTCCGCGATCCGCAGTTGCCGCCGTCGCTGCTCCCGGTGCGCTGGCCCGGGCTGGTCGCGGCCGCCTTCTTCGACAAGCACGCGACCCGCCTGCGCCCGGCCGCCGACCGGTACGTCGAACGGTGCCTGGCCGGTGCCGGCCGCAGCGGACGTGTGGGATTCTCGGATCTATGACCGACGCCCTGCTGTCGACCGTACGGATGCGGTCGTCACGCTCACCCTGAACCGCCCGGACGCGATGAACTCGCTCGACACCGGTCTCAAGGAGGCGCTGCGCGAGACGCTGACCGAGCTCGAGACCGACTCCGTCGTGCCGGGCGGTGGTGCTCACCGGGGCCGGGCGAGCGTTCTGCAGTCGGTCAGGACCTGCGCGAGCACGCCTCGATCCTGGCCACCTCCGAGGTGGCCGACATGGACACCGTCCGGGTGCACTACAACCCGATCGCGCTGCGGCTGGCCACGCTGCCGAAGCCGGTGATCGCGGCGGTCAACGGCACGGCCGTCGGTGCCGGTGCGGGGCTCGCGCTGCTGGCCGACTTCCGGATCGGCGGGCCGCACGCGACGTTCCTGATGGCGTTCGCCAACGTCGGGCTGGCCGGCGACACCGGCGTCACGTGGTCGCTGCCGCGGATCGTCGGACGCGCCGCGGCCATCGAACTGCTGCTGCTGGCCGAGCCGGTCCGTGCCGAGCGGGCGTACGCCCTCGGCATGCTCACCCGGCTGGTCGACGACGACGCGGCAGGTGCTGCCGGCCGCGCAGGAGCTGGCCGCCCGCCTGGCCGCCGGCCCGACCGTGGCGTACGGCGCGATCAAGCGCGAACTGTCTGTCGGGGACGGCGGCACCCTGTCCGACACGCTGGCCGCCGAGGCCCAGGCTCAGACCGTCTGCGCCGCGACCTCGGACCACCGCGAGGCTCTGGCGGCGTTCGTCAGCAAGCAGCCGCCGACCTTCACCGGCTCCTGAGGGGGAGTACCGGCTCCGGAGGCAGCGGACGGCTCGTGCGGGAGAGCTCAGGGTCTTTCCCCGATGCCCCTCGGTTGCCACCACGGGGCTGAGCCGACCCGTCTAGCTCTCGTCCTCTTCCGGGTCCTGGTTGGCCTCGGCGCCCAGGACGAACGCCTGCATGGCCAGCTCGTCCCCGGAAGGCCAGACGTAGGCGGCCAGCTCGGCCGGCCCCAGCTCCCGCACGTGCGACCAGAACTGCCGGACCGCCTCCGCCGGTGTGGCCGCCTCGATCGGGAGGGCCACCGACACCAGCCACGAGGCCCGGTTGCCGGTGACGCCGGTCTGCGCGATCACCCGGTCGAAGACGTCCCGCTCGACCGCCGTAACCGGCCCGGCGACCTTGAGGTCGTCCGCCGGCACCGGGGCGTCGAACAGCCGCCGCTCGTACGTGATCTCCACCACCTCGTCGGCGACCAGCGCGACCCGGCCCACCGCCACGACGTGCGCGCCGGTCACCAGCAGCACGTCATCCCCCGTCGCGAGCCTGGCACCGGCCGGGGCGACGGTCAGGGATTCGTGGTGGAACAAGCGCTCCTGTTCCCACCGCTCCGCCGGAATGACCACCGCCCACTGACCCATGCCGTCCATCTCAGCACGCGTCCAGAGGCGGCACGAAACAGCCCGCCAGATGGTCGTCGACCATCCCGGTGGCCTCCATCAGCGCATACGCCGTGGTCGGGCCGACGAAGGTGAAACCGCGCTTCTTCAGGTCCTTGGCCATGGCCACCGACCCGGGCGTCCGGGCCGGGACGTCGGCCCGGGTCTGCGGCCGCGGCGGGCGGGGTGCCGGCGCGTACGACCAGAGCAGTGCGGCGAGGCCGTCGGGCAGGTCCGCGGCGGCCCGCGCGTTGTGCAGCGCGGCGTCCACCTTCATGCGATTCCGCACGATGCCGGTGTCGGCCATCAGCCGGGCCGCGTCGGACTCGTCGAACCGGGCCACCGCCTCGATCGAGAAGCCGGCGAACGCCCTGCGGAACGACTCGCGCTTGCGCAGGATGGTGATCCACGAGAGCCCCGACTGGAACGCCTCGAGGGTCATCCGCTCGAACAGCGCGTCGTCGGTCAGGACCGGCCGGCCCCACTCCTCGTCGTGATACGGCGCGTAGTCGGGCGTGCTGCCGCCCCAGAAACAGCGCGCCTTACCGTCGGCGCCCACAACCAGGCCAGTGTCCATGGCGGCTAACCTACGGCCGGGGTACGACAGAATCCTCAGACGAGGCGGCCCTCTTCGACCAGCCGGCCGAACTTCTTCAGAGCCCCGGTGAAGCCCAATTTCGAGCCCGGCCACAGCACCGGCCAAGCGATCTTGCCGGCCGTGCCGCTGGGCAGATGGAACCACTCGTGCAGCACCACCTGGGTGCGGTCACCGGACATCGGCGTGCACCGCATCGACCCCGGCCCCTGCAGCACCTTCCCGTAGTGCACGACCCGCACCTCGTAGGGGGCGTTGACCCGGACCACCTTCAGCTTGTCCCGCAGCACGGCCGGCCCCAGCGCGGTGACGGCCTCGACCAGACTGCCTTCGCCGCCGTCGCCCTCGACGATCCGCACCTTGGTCAGCGGGATCCACTCGCCCTGCCGCTCCCAGTTCATGAACGCGGCGAACACGCGGGGGGCGGACGCGTTCACGATGACGGTCGCGGTGATCTCCCCGGTGCCCGGCTGAGCGGCCGCACCGAGCCCGTCGGTGCTCATCGGCGTTCCACCGGCGCCCCGGCGTCGTCGGCCGTGCTCCTGTCCGCGCCCGGCCGCTCCCGAGCCGGCTCGTCGGCGGCCGGAACCGGCACCTCGGCCGAATCCTGCTGCCCGGCCCGAACCGCCTCATCGGCCCCAACCGGCTCCCCGGCCCGAACCGGCTCATCGGCTGGGAGCGGCTCATCGGCTGGAACCTCGGAGTCGAGCTCGATCACCGCGACGCTCTCGGCGTCCACCGCCGGAGACGGACCGCCGGCCGCCACCGGCGGAGGCGCGACCGCGGCCTCGCGGGCCTGGCGCAGCACGTCCGCGTCGGCCAGCCGGCCCTCGCGCAGCGCGGCGACCTCGGCCTCGAGCACGCCGATGAGTTCACCCTTGTAGCCGATGTCGTAGGCCGCCCGTTGGAGCGCGGAGTCGACCTGGTTCATCCGGTAGCCCCGCAGCGCGGTGTCGAACCGGGTTCGGACGATGTCCTCCTCGCCCAGCGGCCGGTCGCTCGGCAACAGCACGGAACGCCCGTCCGCCTCGACCGGGTTCAGTCCGGAGTCGTTGCCGCTGAGCATGACGGTCACCCCGAAAAGGATCGACGCGACGACGAGCGCCACGACGATGAAGAGGAGAAGCTGACCCATGGGCACGATCGTGGCACGAGCCGCCCGATGTGGCGAGCGCCACCCCGCCGCAAAACCGACACCATTGGCTCAAGTCCAGGTCAGGATCTTCTTCCGCCAAGCGTACAGAATGCCCAGCGCGAGAATCGCCACGAACACGGCCATCTCCACCACGGTCGCGGCGCCGAAGCCGGGTGCGGCGAAGATCACCGCCCAGGGGAACAGGAAGACCGCCTCGACGGCGAAGAGCACGTAGAGGTACGCGTAGACGTAGTAGCGGATCTGCGCCTGCGCCCAGTCGCCGCCCACCGGATCGACGCCGCTCTCGTACGACACCCGCTTGCCCGCCGGCTCCGCCGGATTCGAGGGGCGGAGCAGGCGGTTCGCCCCGAACGCGCCGACGAAGACCAGCACGCCGACGATCAGCAGCAGACCGAGCGTGGCGTACGAACCGAGGTAGCCGTCCACGGGAGCAGCGTACGACCGAAACGCGGACTCCGTTGGATCAGGGAAGGCTTGCCTGGCTACTGTGGTCAACGGCCTGCTTCGGACACTCGCGATGCCGGTGGCGTGTAAGGGGTGCCGACGTAGGCTGGAAATGACGTCCCAGGAGGTAGACAGTGGCCGAGGTCGATGCGCCGAGCAAGCGCACAGAGCAGCTCGATCGCGTGGTGATCCGGTTCGCCGGTGACTCCGGCGACGGCATGCAGCTCACCGGCGACCGTTTCACGTCGGAGACCGCCCAGTTGGGCAACGACATCTCCACGCTGCCGAACTTCCCCGCCGAGATCCGCGCGCCGGCCGGCACCCTGCCCGGCGTGTCGAGCTTCCAGGTGCACTTCGCCGACTACGACATCCTCACGCCCGGCGACGCGCCGAACGTCCTGGTCGCGATGAACCCGGCCGCGCTGAAGGCGAACCTGTCCGACCTGCCGGCGGGCGCCGACGTGATCGTCAACACCGACGAGTTCACCAAGCGCAACCTGGCCAAGGTCGGGTACGCGGTGAGTCCGCTGGAGGACGGCTCGCTGGACGAGTTCGCCGTGCACCCGGTGGCCCTGACCTCGATGACCGTCGGCGCGCTGGCCGGCTCCGGCCTGTCGAAGAAGGATGCCGAGCGGGCCAAGAACATGTTCGCGCTCGGCCTGCTGAGCTGGATGTACTCCCGGCCGTACGAGTCGACGATCACGTTCCTGGAACGCAAGTTCGCGAAGCGGCCGGAACTGGTGGCGGCCAACATCGCCGCGTTCAAGGCGGGCTGGAACTTCGGCGAGACGACCGAGGACTTCGCCGTCCGGTACGAGGTCAAGGCGGCCCCGATGGCGCCCGGCAACTACCGCAACATCACCGGCAACGCGGCGCTGGCGCTGGGCATCGTGGCCGCGGGCGTACGGTCCGGCCGGCCGGTCTTCCTGGGCGCATACCCGATCACCCCGGCCTCGGACATCCTGCACGAGCTGTCCAAGCACAAGAAGTTCGGCGTGACCACGATGCAGGCCGAGGACGAGATCGCGGCGATCGGGGCGACGCTGGGTGCCGCGTACGGCGGCGCGCTCGGCTTCACCACCACGTCCGGCCCGGGCGTGGCGCTCAAGGGCGAGACCATCTCGCTGGCCATCGCGTTGGAGCTGCCGCTGGTCATCGTCGACGTGCAGCGGGCCGGCCCGTCCACCGGCATGCCGACCAAGACCGAGCAGGCCGATCTCAACATCGCCCTGTACGGCCGGCACGGCGAGGCCCCGCTGGCGGTGATCGCGCCCAAGTCGCCGTCCGACTGCTTCCACGCCGCGATCGAGGCGGCCCGGATCGCGCTGACCTACCGCACCCCGGTGATCCTGCTGTCCGACAACTATGTGGCCAACGGCTCCGAGCCGTGGCTGCTGCCGGACGTCGCCGGCCTGCCCGATCTGTCGGTCGAGTTCGCCACCGAGCCCAACGGCGAGGACGGCCGCTTCCTGCCGTACCTGCGGGACCCGGAGACCATGGCGCGCCCGTGGGCGATTCCGGGTACGCCGGGGCTGGAACACCGGATCGGCGGGCTGGAGAAGGCCGACAAGACCGGCGACATCTCGTACGACCCGGCCAACCACGACTTCATGGTCCGGACCCGGGCCGCCCGCATCGAGTCCATCCCGGTGCCGGACCTGGAGATCGAGGACCCCGATGACAACGCCCGGGTGCTCGTGCTCGGCTGGGGGTCGACGTACGGGCCGATCGGGGCCGCGTGCCGGACGCTGCGCCAGCGGGGGCTGACCGTGGCCCAGGCGCATCTGCGGCACCTTTCGCCGTTGCCCGCCAACCTTGGTGAGGTGCTCCGGGCGTACGACAAGGTGGTCATCCCGGAGATGAACCTGGGCCAGCTGGCGCACGTCATCCGGGCCAAGTACCTGGTCGACGCCATCCCCTTCAACCAGGTCAGCGGCCTGCCGTTCACGGCGGCCAAGCTGGAGAACATGCTCGAGGACGTGGTCAAGAATGGCTAGCCCGACGATTCCCCTGACGTTGACGACGAAAGACTTCAAGTCCGACCAGGAAGTCCGCTGGTGCCCGGGGTGCGGTGACTACGCCATCCTGGCCGCGGTGCAGAGTTTCATGCCGGAACTGAACATCGCCCGGGAGAACACGGTCTTCGTCTCCGGCATCGGGTGCTCGTCGCGGTTCCCGTACTACATGAACACGTACGGCATGCACTCGATCCACGGCCGGGCGCCGGCCATCGCCACCGGGCTCTCGGTGAGCCGGCCGGACCTGTCGGTCTGGGTCGTCACCGGCGACGGCGACGCGCTGTCGATCGGCGGCAACCATCTGATCCACGCGCTGCGCCGCAATGTGAACCTGAAGATCCTGCTGTTCAACAACCGGATCTACGGCCTGACCAAGGGGCAGTACTCGCCGACCTCGGAGCTGGGCAAGATCACCAAGTCGACGCCGGCGGGCTCGGCCGACTCCCCGTTCAACCCGTTGTCGCTGGCGCTGGGCGCGGAGGCGACGTTCGTGGCCCGGACCATCGACTCCGACCGCAAGCACCTGCAGTCGGTGCTGCGGGCCGCCGCGGAGCACCAGGGCTCGGCGTTCGTGGAGATCTACCAGAACTGCAACATCTTCAACGATGAGGCGTTCGAGCTGATCAAGAACCCGGACACCCGGGACGACCACCTGATCCGGCTGGAACAGGGACAGCCGATCACCTTCGGCCAGGATGGCCGGTGGTCGGTCGTGCACCCCGAGGGCAGCTTCGGGCTGCAGGTCCGCGAGGGCGGCACGCCCCTGGTGCACGACGCCACCGTCGACGACCCGGCGTACGCGTTCGCGCTGTCCCGCCTTTCCGGCTCCGACCTGAGCACCACCCCGATCGGGGTGTTCCGCAACGTGCAGCGGCCCAGTTACGACGAGATCGTGCAGAAGCAGCTGGTCGACGCCCGGGCGACCGCCGACGGCACGCCCGAGGAGATGCTCGACGGGCTGCTCAACGCCGGCGACACCTGGACGATCCTCTAGGAACTCGACGCTTACCCCGGTGGCCACCGAGTCGCCGTCCCGGATGTAGACCAGCATGTCGCCGGTCTCGATGGTCGCCACCTGGTCGCCGCCGAGCGCCACCACTTTGCCCCGGCGGATCAGCGCGACGACCAGCGTGGCCAGCTGGCGTGGGTTGCGGCCGACCTCGTCGCGTTCGGCCGAGCGCATCGCCAGCGCCATCCCCTGGCCCGGGGTCAGCAGGTCCTCGACCACGTCCACCAGCGGCGGTGCGGTGGTGGTCAGGCCGAGCAGCCGGCCGGCCGTGGACGACGACACGATGACGTGGTGGGCGCCGCTCTGCTTGAGCAGGGCGGCGTTCTCCTGCTCCCGGACGGCGGCCACGATCCGCACCTGACCGGCGGTCAGCTGGCGCACGGTCAGCGTGATCAGCACCGACGCCTCGTCGCTGTCGGTCGCGATGATCACCGACTTGGCGTTCTTCACGTCCGCCTCCATCAGCACCGCGCGTCGGGTGGCGTTGCCCTCGATGGCGACCAGACCGTTGGCGCCGGCCTGCCGCAGCGCCGCCTCCCGGTTCTCCACGATGACGATGCGGGATTTTTCGTACCCCGTCTCGAGCAGCGCGGTCACCGCCGCGGTGCCCTTGGTGCCGTACCCGCAGATGATGGTGTGGTCCTTCAAGTTCCGCCTCCACCGGTTCACCCGGAGCGTGTTGCGGTACTGATCGGTGAGCACCTCGAGAGTCGTGCCGACCAGAATGATCAGGAACAGCACCCGCGCCGGGGTGATCAGCAGGATGTTCATCAGCCGGGCGTCCGGCGTCACCGGCGTGATGTCGCCGTACCCGGTCGTGGAGAGGGAGACGACCGCGTAGTAGAAACAGTCGAGCAGGGTCAGGCCGTCGTTGTTGATGTCGCGGTAGCCGCCCCGGCCGGCGTAGATGATGGCCACTGTGGCCAGCACCAGCGTGACCGCCATGGCGAGCCGGACGGCGAGCGTGCGCACCGGCCCCTGCCGGACCAGAGGGAGGTGGATCACCGGACGCCTGCTCGCACGCGTTCACCTTAGCGGTCGGTGCGCGGGCCTACCGGCCAGGACAACACACATCCGGCCGTACGGGAATACCGGTCGGTAAGTTAAGGCATCGTTCAGGGAATTGCCATCGACGCGCTTGTATGACGCCGGAATCGGATCGAAGACTGTGGACACCGCAAAGGAGGTCGTCATGACCAGGTTCTTCCGCCCCCTCGTCGCCCTCGCGGCCGCCCTCGCCGTCGTGCTGTCCACCGGAGCCGCCGCGGCCTCCACCGCCGACCGGCTGGCCGTGCTCACCAACTGGACGCAGACGTCGGCCGCCAGCTACAACGCCTGGAACGCGGCCCGGCAGAACCAGGGCGCCTGGAAGCAGTACGGGTTCGACTGGACCACCGACTACTGCACCGACAGCCCCGACCAGCCGCTCGGCTTCGACTTCCGGATGCCCTGCTGGCACCACGACTTCGGGTACCGCAACTGGAAGGCGGCCGGGCGGTTCCCGGCCAACAAGGACCGGGTCGACGCCATGTTCTACGCCGACCTGGAGCGCAAGTGCGCGACCTACCGACTGGTCACCCGGCCCGGCTGCTACAGCCTGGCTTGGACGTACTACCAGGCGGTCCACTACTTCGGCTCGTTCGCCACGGTGACGTCGGCCGACCTGCAGCGGGCGGCGAAGGCCAACCAGGAGGCGTCGGTCAGCTGATCCCGCCTACGGCGACGTCGGGGCGAACCGGGCCGAGTCGTGCTCCAGGTCCGGGTGTTCCACGGCCAGGGCAGCCGCGACCATACGGTCGAAACCCGGCGGCCGCCCCCGCGGCGTACGCGGCGTCGAACCCGGCATCCCCCAGCACTGCCCGCAGCGCCGCCTGCTGCTGGGCCCAGAACGTCCCGAAGACGTCGGTCCGCCGTTCGCCGCGCACCGGCTCGGCGCCGCCGAACAACGTCGCCGCGGACGCCGCGTCGCCGGCCAGCGCACACCGCACCGCGATCGCGGCCACCGCGTCCGCGGCCGCTCCCCGGAACCCGTGCCGAAGCCGGGACCGCAGCGCCACCACCAGATGGTCGTGCGCCGCGACCAGGTCGCCCCGGCGCAGCGCGACCATCCCCAGCAGCCAGTCCACGGTCCGGCGGCCGCGGTCGGACGGCCGGCGGGCCTCCAGCTGCCGGGCGCCGCCGAGCAGCTCGGCCGCCTCGTCCAGGGCCTCGCGCCGCCACAGCAGTTCGGCCAGCGCGACCACGGCCGGCAGTGCCTCCTCTGCCACCCCGGTCCGTTCCGCCCGGGCGATCACCTCCCGGCAGAGCCGCTCGGCGTCGCTCAGCCGCCGGGACCCGACCAGGCCGAGCCCGGCGGCCGTCGAGCGCCCGGACCAACAGCCCCGGATGCTCGGTCCGCCGGGCGATGGCCTCGGCCCGCTCCAGGTAGAACCGGTCCCGCTCGTCGCGTTCGTCGGCCAACCCGGCGTGGATCAGATAGGCCGGGCCGCGAGGTCGGCCGCCGAGCACGCCGGGGTGCGGGTACAGGCGGGACAGCAGGTCCCGTCCCGCCTGCGCTCCGCCGTGCTCGCGCCACCACGGGTCCAGCGCGCCGGCCAGCCGGAGTCCCTCCCGGACGCTGCCGGCCTCGGCGGCCCAGCGCAGCGCCGCCTGCCACTCCCCGACGTACGGCGCCAGTTCGGTCAGCGAGACCGTCCGCGGCTGGCCGTCGGTGTCCACCGCGACGCGGTCCAGCGCGTGCAGCGACCAGGTCGACGTGCCGGTCCCGGGCGGCCGCGCTCCTCGCCCGCCGCGACCAGCCGGCGGTCGGCGAAGCCCGGACCGGGCCGAGATCCGGTAGCGCGGTCCCGGCACCACCTCGACCAGGGACTTGTCGGCCAGTTCGGACAACGCGGCCAGCGCCTCGGTCGCCACACCACTCGACCGTGGCCAGATCGACCGGGCCGTCGAACACGGCCAGCCGGCGCAGCAGAGCCGCCGCGCCGTCGTCGAGCCTGCGGTACGACCAGTCCACGTTCGCGCTGAGGCTGTCGTGCCGGGCGTCCGTTCCGTCCGGCGTGATCCAGCACCGTCAGCGGATCGCCCAGACGGGCGGCGAGCTGCGCCGCCGAGAGCAGCCGCATTCGTCGCGCGGCGAGTTCGACGGCCAGCGGCAGGCCGTCCAGCCGCGGACGCCACCCGGGCCAGGTCCGCCGCCTCGGCCGTCCGGCACCGGCTCCCCCCGGGCGGCTTCGACCCGATCGGCGAGCAGCTCGAACGCGTCGGCCGGGGCGAGCGGCGGAATCCGCCAGACCTGTCTCACCCTGGACGCCCAGCGGCATCCCGTCCGGTGACCAGCACGTCGAGATGGGGACAGTCGGCCAGCAGCCGGCGGGCCAGCGCGGCCGCGGCCCGGGGCGCGGCGTCCGCGGTCTCCAGCACCACCAGCATGCGGCCCGGCGCACAGCGCTCGACCAGGGTCTCCATGATGGGCCGGCCCGGTTCGGGCCGAAGCCCCACGGCGCGGCCATGTCGCCGGCAGGCTTTCCGGGGCGGTCGCGCAGTCGACCAGCCAGACCCCTTCCGGGTACGCGATCAGCAGGTGCCCGGCCACTGCCAGCGCGAGCCGGGTCTTGCCGGCGCCGCCCGGCCCGGCCACGGTCACCAACCGGCGGGTGCTGACCAGTTCGGTCACCGCCGCCGCCTCGGCCCGCCGGCCGACGAACGTGGTGACCGCGGCCGGAAGGTTGTGGGCGGCGGCACCCGGGGTGCGGGGGCGGGGGAAGTCTCGGTCCAGTCCGGGCGCCGCGACCTGGAACAGGCGCTCGGCGTCGTCGAAGCCGCGCAGCCGGAACGCCCCGAGATCCACCAGGTCGACCGGCCCCGCGCCACCGCCGTCCGCCCATCCCGCGGCCACCTCGCCCGCGCCGGCCCCGCCGGCCATCGCCGCCCCGGGGGCCCAGATGGTGGTGGCCAGGGCGGTGGCCCCGGAGCAGAGATCTGGCCGCCGTGCGCGGCCGCGGCGACCCGCGCGGCCCGATGCACCTCGGGCTGGCGTACTCGCCGCCGGACGGGGTCGCGAGCCGGTGTGCAGTCCCATCCGGACCCTGGGCCGCACCTCGGGGCTGGGCCAGTCGTATGCGGCGAGTCGCCCGCTGGGCGGCTACGGAGGCGGCGACGGCCGCCGACGGGTCGCTGAACGCGACGAAGAAGGAGTCACCCTCCGTGAAGAGCTCGACACCACCGTGGTTACCCAGAGACGTGCGTAACACTGTGCGATGGGCTCCGAGAACTGCTCCGTAGTTGTCCCCGAGCATCCGGGCCAACCTGGTCGACCCCTCGATATCGGTGAACATGAACGTCACGAGCCCGCTGGGCAGCTCCTTGGGCCGCCGACACGGTGGGTACCTCCGCCCCGTTGGCGATGTCCGTCTCATGCTGTCGCACCGCATGCATACCGCACATCGTAGAAACGGTCGGTGACCATGTTCCCGCCACGGCCGACCCCGGAAGGGCTACCCGTCCGACATCGACGATCGCGCACGGCACTACGCGTGACGTAACGAGATGGTTCACCTCGGGTTGCGCGGCGCTCGGACGGATCCGGTCGGCTGTTCGGGCGTACCCGTACGAGTTGTGCACGCCCTCTACACGAGAGGGTGGCTGATCCGGTTCGACCCCGGACGGCCCGGCTCAGCCGCAGCCGCACGCCCCGCCGCAACAACCGCCGCCGGCGGCGGGCGCACGGCCACCGGAAGAAGCATCGGGGCGACCGGCGCCGCGGCCCACCATGGCGACGGTGGACAGCAGCTTGACCGTGTCGTCGTGTCCCTGCGGACAGCTCGCCGGCGTGGCCGCCTCGCTCATCGGGCGGCTGACCTCGAAGGTGTCGCCACAGGCGCGGCAACGGTACTCGTAACGCGGCATACCAGGAGCTTAGGCCGTCCCCGGCCGCCGTGCGCTCCCCCGGTCGCCGGCCGCCGCGCGCTCCCCCCGTCGCGGGCCGGCGCGCGCTCCCCTTCGTCGCCGGCCGCGGCGCGCTCCCCCTGCGCCCAGGCTCGGCGGCGGTCGATGCCACCCCCGACCGACGGGTAGGGTCGTGCGGGTGGCGGAGGCGCACGACGATCCAGCACCGGGCACCGAGTCACGCCCGTGGGCTCGGAATCGGACGGGTCCGCTGGCCGAGTCCGGCGCCCGCCCCGACGATGACCGCGGCTCCGTGGACCCCTCGCCTGAACCGGCGCGGTCGGCACCAGCCGGTGTCGGTGACGAATCGCACAGGGTCGCGCCGGGCGAATCGACCGGCGGCTCTCGGGCCACCGAGGTCCCCGGCGAGAAGACCGCTGTCCCCGACCAGAAGAAGCTGCCCGGCACGGGCCCGATCGGCGCCGCCCGCAGGACGGTGGCGTGGGCGAGACGCCCGGCCGGCCGCGTCGTCCTGCCCGCCGTCCTGGGGCTGCTGCTGCTGGCCGGGGCGGGCACGGCCGGGGCGATTCTCGTACCGAAGGCGCTGGAGGGCAGCCCCGCACCCAGCGCCTCCCCCGGCTTCCCCGTCGCGGCCGGACCGCCCGAACCCGCGCCCACCCCCGGCGACCCGGCCGAGCTGCGGCCGAGCACCGCGATGACACCGGGGGCGCCGATCGCCGCGACCGGCCGACCGGCGGATGCCCTGGCCGGGTGGGCGCAGACAGGTCGGCACCCGGGCCGGCATCCCGGTGGTCGCGGTCGAGGCGTACGGCTATGCCGAACTGGTCCTGTCCAAGACGGCCCCGACCTGTCATCTGAGCTGGACCACCATCGCCGCCATCGGGTACGTCGAGTCCGACCACGGCAGCGTCAACAACTCGGTGCTCGACGCCGACGGCACCGTGCGGCCGCCGATCTTCGGGCTGCCGCTGGACGGCAAAGGCGGCCGCCGACTGATCGCCGACACCGACAAGGGCGCGATCGACGGCGACACCCAGTTCGACCGCGCGGTCGGCCCGCTGCAGTTCATCCCGTCGACCTGGGTCCGGTACGGCATCGACGCGGACAACAACGGCGTCATCGACCCGCAACGACATCGACGACGCGTCCCTGACCGCCGGTAACTATCTGTGGCCGGTGGCCGTGACCTGTCCAAGGCGGATACCTGGTACGACGCGATCCTGTCGTACAACGCGGTCGGCCCGTACGCGGCCAAGGTCTTCCAGTACGCCAACTTCTACGGGCAACGCAGCCGGCTGTAATCGATCAACTCACAGTGACGGCCCCCGTACACTTTTACCCCCAGCACTTCCCTGACCGGCCCGATACCGGCAAGCTGTACGGGTGAGAGTGCGCGAATGGGATCCGCACGCGGCGTCGCCGGCGGAGATCACCTCGCTCGTCGAGACGCTGAACGCAGTTCTGGCGGCCGACCTGCCGGACGATCCACCGTGGCAGGACGTCGGAGTGCGGGAGTACCTGGCCGAGACCATGCCGGGTCAGCGTCGGATCAGCTGGGTCGCCGAGGACGATCGCCTCCCGGAGGGCGAGAGCCAGGTGTTCGCGCACGTCAGCATGCTGTTGCTGGGCGACATCGGAGTGCTCGAGGTGTTCGTCCACCCCGAGTTGCGGCGGCGCGGTCTGGGCCGGCAGCTCGTCGCGGTGGCGGCCCGCCGGGCGTACCTGGAAGGCTTCTCCACGATCGGGGTCGAGGCGATCGGCGCGCACTCCGGCCACCCGGTTCTACGAGGTGCTGGGCTTCGAACGGGAGTACGCGGAAACCCGCAGCGTGCTCGCCCTGTCCAAGGTGGACTGGCAGGCCCTCACCGCGATGGCCGGCGGGATCGGCGAGGAGTACCGCGTCGAGTACTACCCCGGCGGTCCACCGAACGAGCTGCTCGAGGCGTACGCCCAGGCCAAGCTGGAGGCGCAGGACGGCGACGACCTGGACCTGGCGCCGCGCTCGTCCGACCCGCAGCGGCCTCAAGGACAGCCTGGCCACGCTGCACAAGCGCGGCCTGAAGCCGTACATCGTGCTGGCCATCCACGAGCCCACCGGGGTGGTCGCCGGCCTGACCGAGGTGGTCGTGCCGGCCCAGCATCCGCAGCGAGCCGATCAGTACGACACCATCGTGGTCCGCAAGCACCGCGGCCACGGCATCGACCGCGCGATCAAGGCGCGGATGCTGTTCGAGCTGCGCACGGCCGAACCGGAGCTGCTCGAGGTGCAGACCTGGAACGCGCACGACAACGAGTCGATGCTGAAGGTCAACGCCGAGCTCGGTTACCTGTCCGACCGGGACTGGTACGAGTACGGCGCCGACGTGGCCCAGCTGGTGCAGGCGTTACAGCCGACGGAGCAGTGCACGCCGCCTCGGCGGCCCAGTAGGTGAGCGTGATCTGGGCGCCGGCCCGCTTGATCGACGTGAGCGACTCCAGCATGACCCGCTCGCGGTCGATCCAGCCGTTGGCGGCGGCCGCCTCGACCATCGCGTACTCGCCGGAGACCTGGTAGGCGGCCACCGGGATCTGCACCCGGTCGCGAACGGCGGCGATCACGTCGAGGTACGGCAGGGCGGGCTTGACCATCACGATGTCGGCGCCCTCGGCCACGTCCAGATCGACCTCGCGCAGCGCCTCGCGGAGATTCGGCGGGTCCTGCTGGTACTGCCGGCGGTCGCCCTGCAACGACGACTCGACGGCCTCGCGGAACGGGCCGTAGAACGCCGCCGGCGTACTTGGCCGCGTAGGCCAGCACCGACACGTCGGAGTATCCGGCCTGGTCGAGGGCCCTGCGGACGACCCCGACCTGGCCGTCCATCATCCCGGACGCGCCGACCATGTGCGCGCCGGCGGCGGCCTGGGCCACCGCCATCTCGGCGTAGATCGCCAGGGTGGCGTCGTTGTCGACGGACCCGTCGGCGGCCAGCACGCCGCAGTGCCCGTGGGAGGTGAACTCGTCCAGGCAGAGGTCGCTCATCACCACGGTCGCGTTGCCGACCTCGGCGATCAGGTCCCGGATGCCGACGTTGAGGATGCCGTCCGGGTCGAGGCCGGCCGAGCCGGTCTCGTCCTTGTTCGCGCTGTCCGGCACGCCGTAGAGCATCAGGCCGCCCACCCCGGCGGCGACCGCTTCGTGGGCCGCCTTGCGCATCGACTCCCGCGAGTGCTGGACCAGGCCCGGCAGGGAGCTGATCGGGCGCGGCTCGGTCAGCCCTTCCTTCAGGAACATCGGCAGCACGAGCTCGGCCGGCGACAGCCGCGTCTCCTCCACCAGACGGCGGAGGGCCGGGGTGCGCCGCAACCGCCGCGGACGCACATCTGGGAACGTCATGGGGACCCCTAGCGACGGAGCTGACTAACGGAAGCGAAGAGCCGTCGGCCCCTGCACCTTGGAGCCGCGGCGCTGCTTGGCCGGCATCGCCGCCAGTTTCTCGCGCAGCTCGATGGCGTACTCGGCCAGCGCCTCGACCAGGTCCGGCACCGAGGCGTGCGGCCGGCTGGATGTCCACCCGCAGACCGAACTCGACAGCGGTCTCGGCCGTCTTGGGGCCGATCACCGCGACGACCGTCCGGGCGTGCGGCTTGCCGGCGATGCCGACCAGGTTGCGGACGGTGCTGGACGAGGTGAACAGCACCGCGTCGAAGCCACCGCTCTTGATCGCGTCCCGGATGTCGGCCGGCGGCGGCGCGGCCCGCACCGTCCGGTACGCGGTCACGTCGTCCACCTCCCAGCCCCGCTCGATCAGGCCGGCGGCCAGCGTCTCGGTCGCGATGTCGGCCCGCGGCAGCAGCACCCGGCCGACCGGGTCGAGGATCTCGTCGTGCGGCGAGAACTCCGCCAGCAGGCCTTCGCTCGACTGGTCGCCGTCGGGGACCAGTTCGGGCTGGATACCGAAGGCGCGTACCGCTTCGGCGGTCGCCTCGCCGATGCAGGCGATCTTCACGCCGCCGAAGTGCCGGGCGTCGAGGCCGTGTTCGGCGAACTTCTCCCACACCGCGCGGACGGCGTTGACCGAGGTGAAGACGACCCACGCGTACCGGCCGTCGACCAGGCCCTTGACCGCGCGTTCCATCTGCGCCGGGGTGCGCGGCGGCTCGACCGCGATGGTCGGCACCTCGCACGGGATGGCGCCGTACGCGCGGAGCCGCGCGCTCATCGCCCCCGCCTGCTCCTTGGTCCGCGGGACGAGGACCTTCCAGCCGTACAGCGGCCGGTTCTCCCACCAGCTCAGCGCGTCGCGGTCGGCGACGTCGGAGCCCACGGCGAGCACCACCCGGCCGGTGAAGCCGAGCGCGGCGGCGACGAAGCTGTCCACGGTCGACGTGGTGGTGTACTGCGTCTCGCCGGTGCCGTCGCCGGTCACCGCCGACCGGGACGCCCGGCTCCACGCCGGCGGCCAGCAGACCGTCCCGGACGGCGGCCAGGTCACCGGCGTCCACGGCGACCGCGAACGAGCCCTTGACCGCGGCCGCGGCCAGCGCGTCGAAGTCGAGCGCGGCCACGTCGTCGACGTCCGCGACCGTACGCACGGCCGGCAGCGGCACCCCGGCGTACGTGGCGACGCCCTCGGCCTGTCCGAGACCCGGCACCACCTCGAAGTGCGCCGCGGTCCGCGCGACCGCCTGCACCTCCTTGACCACGGCCTCGTGACCGAACGGGTCTCCGGCCACCAGATGCACGGCCGCCAGACCGGACCGGGCCGCGGACAGCAGCACCTTGGCCACGTCCCCGGGCTGGCCTTCGGCCGGGCTGAACTGGGCGTCCGCCTTGGCCTCGGCCTTGATCGCGACCAGTAGGGTCTCGGGCACGCCGCGGTCGTAGACGACCTGGTCGGCGTTGGTCAGAGCGTCGTGGGCACGGCGGGTCAGCAACCCCGGGTCGCCGGGTCCGGCGCCGACGAACGCGATGCGTCCGACCGGCTTGCGGGCGGTGCGGGTGGTCATTGTGTACTTCCCATCAAGGTGTCGGCGCCGGCGTCGAGGAGATCGGCGGCGAGTGCCTTGCCGATCTCCGCCGCGTCGGCGGGCGTTCCGGTGCGCGACAGGCGGATGGCTCGGGCCCCGTCCGGGCTGATCACGGCACCGCGCAGGTAGATCTCGTCGCCGTCGTCGCCCTCGGCGAGCGTGGCGTGGGCCGCGACCGGGGCGGAGCACCCGGCCTCGAGCGTGGCCAGCAACGCCCGTTCCGCCACCACGGCGGCTCGGGACGGTGCGTGATCGAGCGTGGCCAGCAACTCGATCAGGTCGGTGTCGCCGGCCCGGCACTCGACCGCCAGCGCACCCTGGGCCGGGGCGGGCAGCATGAGCATCGGGTCCAGCGTCTCGGTGATCTCGGCGGTCCGGCCGAGGCGGGCCACGCCGGCCCGGGCGAGAACGACCGCGTCGAGGTCGGCCTGGGGGCCGAGCACCCGTGCGATACGGCTGTCGACGTTCCCGCGGATCGGCGTGACCTGCAACTGTAGGCCCAGGGCGTGCAGTTGCGCGATTCGGCGCACTGCCCCGGTACCGATCGTGGCCCCGGGCGGCAGGTCGGTGAGGATCTGTCCGTCGCGGGCGATCAGCGCGTCGCGAGGGTCCTCGCGCTCCGGAACGGCGGCGATGTGCAATCGCGGGTGCGGATCGGTGGGCAGGTCCTTGTAGGAGTGCACGGCGAAGTCGATCTCGCCGGCCAGCAGCGCGTCGCGCAGCGCGGACACGAAGACGCCGACGCCGAGCTGTGGCGACGGGCGCGGCCGAGCGGTCGCCGGCGGTGACGATCCGGACCAGCTCGACCGGGCGTCCGGTGGCCGCGGTCAGCGCGTCGGCGGTCAGCTGCGACTGCGCGAGCGCGAGGGCGCTCCCCCGGGTTCCGAGGCGCAGCGCCTGGTCCTCCGGACGGCGGGGCGAACCCGGCACCGAGGAACTCACGCGGAACCCCCGATCTCCGGTACGGCGTCAGCCTGCGTGGCGTGCGGAACGTCCAGGTCGAACAGCTCCCGCAGCAGCGCCGCGTACTGGTCGCCGCCCGACTCGGCGGCCAGCTGCCGCACCCGCACGGTCGGCGAGTGGAGCAACTGCTGAACGACCCGGTGCAGCGTACGGGAAACGTCGGCGCGCTGCTCCTCGGTGAATTCCGGCCGCCGGGACATGAGCTTGCGCAGCTCGGCCGAGACGACGTCGTCGGCCCGGGTACGCAACGCGGCCACCGTCGGCGCGATGTCGGCGCCGCGCAGCCAGCCGAGGAAGTGCTCGACCTCGGCCGCCACGATCTGCTCGACCGCGGCCGTCTCGGCGGCGGCCGGGCCGGTGCGGCGTCCGGCGGCCAGCGTCTCGATGTCGATCACGGTCACGCCGTCGAGGTCGGTCGCGTCCGGCGCCACGTCCCGCGGCACGGCCAGGTCGAGCACGACCACCGGCCGGGCCCGTCCCCGCCGCACGCGTTCCAGCTGCGAGCGGGACAGCACCGGCCGGGTGCTGGCGGTGGCCGACACGACCAGGTCGGCTGCGGCCAGCGCCTCGTCCAGCTCGTCGAACGGCACCGCGGTCGGCGCCGTACGCCTCGGCCAGACGCGTCGCCCGCCCGGCTCCGCGGTTGGTGATCCGGATCGGCCCGACGCCGGCCCGGGTGAGCGTGGCCACCGACAGCGCGCCCATGGCACCGGCGCCGATCACCAGCGCCGGCTTGCCGGCCAGGTCGCCGAGCGCGTCCCCGGCCACGCTCGAGGGCGGCGGTGACCACGCTCTGCCCCGCCCGGTCGATGCCGGTCTCGGCGTGCGCCCGCTTGCCCACCCGCAGGGCCTGCTGCATCAGCTCGTGCAGCAGGCGGCCGGCGCTGTCGGCCTCGGTGGCCACGTGGTAGGCGTCCCGCAGCTGTCCCGAGGATCTGCGCCTCGCCGACCACCATCGAGTCGAGTCCGGCGGCGACGCGGAAGCGCGTGCCGGACCGCCGCCTCGTCGTAGTGCACGTAGAGGTGCCCGGCCAGGTCGGTGGCCGGCAGCCCGGAGTGCTCGGCCAGCACGGCGCAGACGTCGCCGAGCCCCCCGTGGAAACCGCTGACACGGCCGCGTAGACCTCGACCCGGTTACAGGTCGACAGCACCACCGCCTCGCCGACGTACGGCTGGGCGACCAGGCGCTGCAGGACGACCGGGCAGGGCCTCGGCGGCGATGGCCAGGCGCTCCAGCGTGCCGACGTCGGCCGTCCGGTACGAAGCACCGACGCTGAGCAGGTTCACGATCCGACCGCCTCCTGATTGCCGGAGATGACCGCGCGCCGCCCGGCAACGCGGTCAGCGAAGCCTTCCGGTGCTCGTGGAACGAGAGGATCTGCAGCTCGATGGCGAGGTCGACCTTGCGGACGTCGACGTTCGCGGGAACCGTGAGCACGCACGGCGCGAAGTTCAGGATGCTGGTCACGCCGACGGCCACGAGCTCGTCCGCGACCGCCTGGGCGGCGCTCGCCGGGGTGGCGATCACGCCGATGGCCAGCGACTCGTCGACGGCGACCCGGCGCAGCTCGTCGATGTGCCGGACCCGCATCCCGTTGATCACTTCGCCGATCTTGGCCGGGTCGGCGTCGAAGAGCGCGACGATCCGGAAGCCCCGGCTGGCGAATCCGTCGTAGCCGGCCAGCGCGTGGCCGAGGTTGCCGACGCCGACCAGGCAGACCGCCCGGCGCTGGTCGAGGCCGAGGATGTACTCGATCTGGTCGATCAGCAGGGCCACGTCGTAGCCGACGCCGCGGGTGCCGTACGACCCGAGGTGGGAGAGGTCCTTGCGCAGCTTGGCCGAGTTGACACCGGCCGCCGCGGCCAGTCCCTCGCTGGACACGGTCTCGGCGCCGCTCTCACTGAGGTTGTGCAGTGCGCGGAGGTACTCGGGCAGCCGGGCGATCGTCGCCTCCGGAAGGTCCGGGAAGGCGCTGACGGCTCCGGGCCTTCCCGGCGTGCTTCTCGTGACCCTGCTGACTCATCTGACTCCGTGCCGACGACGACGGACCTTGGCGAAGAGGCGGACCTCAATGGTGAACCCCCCGGCGGCGGTCGGGGACCGGCTGTGGTAGCGGGGCTCGCCGGATTCACAGAGTAGGCGCTTGTGAAGGTGTGCACAAATCGCGATCTTGATCAACCGGGTGGCCGTTTCGCGACCCTCTCCATCGAGTATGCCGCCCTCACCGGCCGTCAGGCCAATTGGCGCGGGTCACACCGTTTGTGCTAGCCGAACCGCTTCGACCAGGGTGTCGGCCACCGGACGGCCCGCCGCCCGCAGCCGGGCCGGGTCGGTGAACCCGCCGGTGTAGAGCACCGATCCGGCGCCCACCGAGTCGGCCGCCGTCCGCGTCGTCCAGCGAGTCGCCGATCAGCACCACCTGCTCACCTCGAACGCCCAGCGCCGCCAGGTGACGGGCGAGGTGACCGGCCTTCAGGTCGCCGCCGACCTCGGTCCGCAGTCCGTCGACCCGGGCGAAGACGCCGGCCAGCCCGTAGGTCTCGACGGCCGGCACGAGCTCCTCGTGGAACCACATGGACAGCAGCGACTGGCTGCCCGGCCACGACGTGATCGCGGTCATCGCGTCGGCGGCCAGCGCTCATCGTGGTCAGACCCACGCCGGTACGCGTCGTGGAAGATCCGGTCGAGCCGGCCGAACTCCTCGGCGTCGACCGCCCGGCCGAGCATCTCGGCGTAGAACTCGGCCACCGGGCGGCGGAACCGCCGCCGGTGTTCGTCGGCGTCCACCGTCCCGGCCGCCGACCGCGGCGAACGCCGCGTTGGTCGACGCTGACCACCAGGCTCAGGTCGTCGAGCAGGGTGCCGTTCCAGTCCCAGACCAGATGAGTGCGCGCCACGGGCGACAACTTACCGCGCGGGGCCGCCGGGGGGCTTCGGCCAGATCGCGGCGCAGGCGAGCCTCCTCGACCCGCCAGTAGCCGTGCTCCCGGCCGTCCAGCAGCAGCACCGGCACCCGGTCGCCGTAGTCGCGCTGCAGCTCGACCGAGCCGTCGACGTCGACCGTTGGCCCACGGCTCGCCGATCCGCTCCAGCGCGCCTCGGCGCACTTCGCACAGGTGGCAGCCGTCCCGGCTGATCAGGGTCAGCCTCATCGCAGCTCTCCTCTTGCGGACCTTGCCGACAGCCGAGTGCGGAACTCGCCGACGACCTCGATGACCGCCGGCAGCTTGAACCGGGCCAGCCGGCCGGCGCTGTAGGCGCCGCAGTTCGGCCGGCGTCGGCGGCGGGTCGGAGGCCGCCACCACGTACGCGTACGGGCGTCTGGCCGGACACCGGGTCGGGCACGCCGACCACGGCCGCCTCGGCCACCTCCGGGTGAGCGTCCAGGACGCGCTCGATCTCGGCCGGATAGACGTTGAAGCCGTGCACCAGGATCAGTTCGCCGATCCGGTCGACCAGACCAGGTCGCCGTCGCGCGTCCGCGTACGCCATGTCCCCGGTCGCCCACCAGCCGTCCGCGTCCGGGCCGTCGCGGCCGTCCGGCCAGTACCCGGAGAACAGGTTGGCGCCGCGCACCACGATCTCGCCCGGGTCGGTGCCGGCCGACGTCCGCGACCGCCAGGTCCGAGCTCCGCCGGATCGTCGTCCGGGGACGCCGTGCCGTCCGGCCACAGCACGTCTCCGTCGGCCGTGCGCAGCCGCAGCTACGACGCCGGGCAGCGGCCGGCCGATCGCGTCCACTCTTGGCCCGGTCGCTGACCGCCGTGGTGGTGAGCACCGGCGCGGTCTCGGTCAGCCCGTACCCGATGAGGATGTTCTTGCCGGTCAGCGCGGCGAACCGGGCGGCGTCGGCCGGGTCGCAGCGGCGCCGCGCCGCACACCGCGGTCCGCAGTCCGCGCAGCGCAGTGGCCCGCCGCCGGCTGCCGGGACCAGGCGGCGTACATCGCGGCACCCCGACGGCCACGGTCACGCCGTGCTCGGCGATCGGCGACTCGCCTCCGGCTCGACCGGTCGCCAGCACGCCGGTCGCCGCGTGGTGGGCGACCATCCCGAGGCCGGTGTTCAACCCGTACGCGTGGAAGAACGGCATCGCCAGCAGCACCACGTCGTCCGGCGCGACCACCGGCGGCTGGATCGCGTCGAGCTGACGTGGTTGGCGGCCAGCGCCGCGTGGGTCAGCATCGCGCCCTTCGGACGCCCGCTGAGTTCCCGACGTGTAGAGCAGGACCGCCACGTCCTCGGGCGCGACGCCGCCGGGAATGGCGGCGACCGGCCCGTCCGGCAGCGGACCGTCGACGAGCAGCGACACGCCGCTGTCGGAAAGCGCGTAACCCCGCTCGTCCTCGGTGTACGCGGGATTGAGCGGCACCGCGACCCGCCCGGCCCGCAGCACCCCGAAGTACGCGACGGCGAAGTCGATCGTGTTCGGCATCACCAGGGCCACCCGGTCCCCGGAGCCGGCGTCGAGCCGGCCACCCGGCCGGCCGCCACGTCCACCCGGGCGTCCAGATCAGCCCAGGTCAGGACCGTTTCCCCGGCGATCAGGGCGGGGTGGCCGGGGCGGGTCGCGGGCGGCCGTACGGACCGGGTCGAACGGACTGTCCCGCACGAGCCGCTGAGTCTGACACATCGTCACCCGTATCGGTGGTCAACGCACAGCTCTGTCCGTCCGCTGGACGGACGAATGTCGGACATCGTGGCAGAAGTTCCATTGTCTTGTCTGCGCGGCGCTTCGTGCTATTTCGCGCAGCGCACATGGAGTGCGACTCCGTGTGTTCGGAGTCCGTGATACTTCGCGTCTGTGTACGGACTTCCACACCCGAAGGGTGAGGTGGGCTTGGTTTTTGCCGGGCCTCCTCACCCCTTTTGTTGTGAGTGATAACCCCTCATCCCGAGGAGGCCGCTGTGCCACACAAAGCACCGAATCACGCGTTTCCCCGGTCTGGCGGGACGGATCCGCGGTCGAACCAGGCCCGCCGGGGTGAGGAGGCGCAGTGAGTGATGTGTACGCCGGGGATCCGTACGGCCGCGACGCTGACGCGGCGCGCCTCGCGGACCGGGCTGCACGCCCTGCGACGGTCCGTCGACGGCGATGATCGTGCACACGCATCCGCGGCGACGGCCCGAAACGCACCCGCAACCGCCCGCACATCAACGAGTCCCCGGCCGGCACATGCCGCCCCCGGCAGCCAACGTCAAGCCGGTCGGCGCACCGGTACGACCGCCCGGTCGCCCGCCGACCCAGCCCGGCCCGCGGCAGCGCCGACAGCCGAGACCGAGACGCCGGTGGTCCTGCCCACGCAGAGCACCACCGGGCCGGCCACCGAGTCGGCGCCGGACCGAGCCGAGCCGGCCCCAGACCGAGCCGCAGTCCGAGCCGCCCAAATATCCGGCCCGCCCGGACCGCGGGCGACGCCGCCGCCGAGGTCTGGGCGCTGGTCGAACGGGCCCAGGCGCGGCGAGTCGGACGCGTTCGGCCTGATCTACGACCGGTACGTCGACACCGTGTTCCGGTTCGTCTACTTCCGGGTCGGCAACCGCCAGCTCGCCGAGGACCTCACCTCGGACACCTTCCTGCGGGCGCTCAAGCGCATCGGCAGCTTCACCTGGCAGGGCCGCGACCTCGGCGCCTGGCTGGTCACCATCGCCCGCAACCTGGTCGCCGACCACTTCAAGTCGGGCCGGTACCGCCTCGAGGTGACCACCGGCGACGTGCTCGACGCCGACCGCGAGGACCGCGGGCCGGAGGGCAGCCCGGAATCCGCGGTGGTCGACCACATCACCAACGTCGCCCTGCTCACCGCGGTCAAGCAGCTCAACCCGGAACAGCAGGAGTGCATCGTGCTGCGCTTCCTGCAGGGCTTCTCGGTGGCCGAGACCGCGCAGACCATGGGCAAGAACGAGGGCGCGATCAAAGCCCTGCAGTACCGGGCGGTCCGGGCGCTCGCCCGGCTGCTGCCCGAAGGGTTCCAGTGGTGACCGCGGCGTCGCACATGTCGATCTCCGCGCACGGTCCCGGCGCCGCTCTCACCCGTAACCGCGGGTCGCGTGTCGCGCGTTTGTCCGGGTGCGACCCGGGCGGCGCATCGACCACCTCGTTCCGTCGCCACCGTCGGCAATGTCGCCGACGACACCGACACGAGCGAGGGGAGGTGCCCGCGGTGAATTTCGACTTCCTGGACCGGCGGAGCGCCGAGCGCTTCGCGGAACTTCTCGACAGTGCTGCCACCGATGCCGGCCACGGACGGCGTGGGAACCCCGGCACGGAGCATCGGGCCGCACCGGGGTCACGGCCGACGGTGACGCAGACTCGCCGAGCTGGTCGCCATCGGCCACAGCCTCTCCGCGGCCCGGCCCGGGGTCCGGGTGGATCCCGAGTTCCGCGTCGGCCTGCGGGCCATGCTGGTGGCCACGGCCGAGCGGGACGGCATCGGCACCGCCGGCGCGGCCGCCGAGGCCGCGACCGACACGGGCGCCCACGCCGGGGCCCGGGAGCCGGGTCGCGGCCTGTTCCGGCCTGGGTGGCCGCCGGATCCGGGCCCGCGGCGCCATCGTGCATCAGCGTCGCGGCCGGCGCGATGGCGGTCTCCGGTATCTCCGCGGCGAGCGAGAACGCGTCGCCCGGCGACGCGCTGTACGGCGTCAAGCGCTCGACCGAACGGGCCCAGCTGGCGATGGCCGGCTCCGACGTGACCCGCGGTCAGCTGTCGCTGGACTTCGCGCAGACCCGGCTCACCGAGGCGGCCGCGATGCCCGGCGACACCGACGCGTTCGGCTGCGGTGCTCGACGACATGGACGCGACACCCGCAGGGCGTCGGGCTGCTGACCGCCTCGGCGGTGGCCCGCAAGACACCACGCCGCTGGGTACGGTGGACACCTTCGTGACTCGGCTCAGCGCACCACGTTCGACCCGGTGATGGGCAAGCTCAGCCCGGCCAACGCCGAACGGGCGCCAGCAGTCGATCAGCCTGCTGGACGCCGTGCAGCAGCGGACGCAGAACCTGCGCGCCGGCCTGGCCTGCGACACCGTCGGTCACCAAGGGCACCGACGCGCTGGGGCCGACGCTGGCCGGCTGCGGCGGCGAGCCGACGTCCACCGTCGCCCGGATCGGTCGCACGGCACGGGCGAGAAGCAGGGCGAGCAAGCCAGCGGTTCGTCGAAGCCGGACGCCGTCACGCCCGGAGCGCACCACCCCGGCCACCGACCCGGACGCGACCGCACCGGCCGCCCCGGCGCACGGATCCGACCGCGACCCGGACGTGGCTCCGCACGACGACGAGCGACCCGGTGCCGCCGAACCCGTCGACCAGCCCGGCGCCCGACGACGGCGTGCTGGGCGGCATCCTCGGCGGGATCCTGGGCCACTAGACACAGGCCGCAACGTGGCGAGGGGCGGTGCCGGGAATCACCGGGCCGCCCCTCACCGTCTATAAGCGCTCACCGGCGTCAGTAACATTGTCAGAGCCCGAACGGATCCGGCCGCTTCTCCAGCATGGTGTGCAGCATGGCCTGAATCGTCTCGCGGACCTGGTCGGCCAGGTTGTAGACGACCATCGGGTCGTCGGCGTGCTCGGTCAGGTGCGCGGTCGGGATCGGCGGGCAGAACTGGATCATCCACTTGCTCGGCAGCGGCACCAGGCCCAGCGGGCCGAGCCAGGGGAACGTCGGCGTGATCGGGAAGTACGGCAGGCCGAGCAGCCGGGCCAGCGGCTTGAGGTCGGCCAGGATCGGGTAGATCTCCTCGGCGCCGACGATCGCCACCGGAATGATCGGGGTGCCGGTGCGCAGCGCGGCCGAGACGAACCCGCCCCGCCCGAACCGCTGCAGCTTGTACCGGTCGGCGTAGCGCTTGCCGACGCCCTTGAAGCCCTCGGGGAAGACCCCGACCAGCTCGCCCTGGCGTCATCAGCCGCTCCGCGTCCGGGTTGCAGGCCACCGTCGCGCCCGGCCTTGCGGGCCAGCTCGGACAGCACCGGCACGCGGAAGACCAGGTCGGCGCCGAGCAGTCGGAGGTGCCGGCCTCGCGGGGTGCTGGTCGCGGAGCGCCACCGACAGCATCAGCGCGTCCAGCGCGAGGGTGCCGGAGTGGTTGGCGACGATCAGCGCCGCCGCCGGAGTCGGGGACGTGCTCCATGCCGAACACCTCGGTGCGGAACCAGTCCCGGTAGAGCACCCGCAGCAGCGGGTAGAAGACCCCGTCGGTCAGTTCCGGGTCGAAGCCGAAGTCGTCCACCTCGTACGCCCCGGCCAGCCGGCGCCGCAGGAACGCCAGGCCGCGGGCGCACCCGCTGGTCCCAGACGTCGATCGGGTCGGCGAGGTCCGGCTGGTCAGGCCGGTCACCGGCCGGCTCTCGGGATCGGCCGGCGGCCGTTCACCCGCCCGGCGGCCGGTCGGGCAGCTTGAAGTCGGCGTGCCCGGGCAGCGTCTCGTGATATTCGTCCTGGCTCATGCCCGCTCGCCTCCCCGGCCGTCTCGGCCGCGGTCGCCCGCACCCGGCGGATGCCGTCGAGGATCGCCTGCTCGGCCGCGGCCAGCCGGTCGGCGGTCAGTGACGAGCCGTTGGCGTGGCCCGGATGAAGTCGGCGAACGCCTCGGCCGTGCTGCGCGGCGTGAAGCCGAACTCGCTGACCAGCCGGGCGTGTCCACGACCCGCCCGTGCACGAAGAGGTCGATCTGGTCCAGGCCGATCTGCCCGACGCCGAGTTGGCGGGCCAGCGCCGGCCACCGAGGAGAGGGTGCCCTCGGGCAGCGGCACCGAGATCCGCCCGGCCCGGCGCACGGCCTGGGACAGCGCGATCACCCCCGCGCCGGCCACGTTGAAGGTGCCGGGATGGTCCTCGACCACCGAGCGGTGCAGGATCTCCAGCGCGTCGTCGACGTGCACGAACTGCAGCCGGGCGTCGCGGCCGAACACGGTCGGCACCAGCGGCTGGGAGAAGTAACGGGTCAGCGTGGTGTTCGCGGTCGAGCTGATGAACGGCGCGAACCGCAGCACGGTCGCGTCGACGTTCGGCCGGCGGCGGCGGAAACCCGCGCACGTACCCCTCGATGTCGAGGATGTCGCGGGCGAACGCACCCCGCGGCACGGCCCGCGGCTCGGTGTCCTCGGTGAACACCGCCGGGTCGCGGAACGAGGCGCCGTACGCGGCGGTCGACGAGCGCACGCACGAGCTTGCGCAAGCCGGCCGGCGCGCCTGGGCGGCGGCGAGCAGCTGCATCGTGCCGATGACGTTCTGCTCTTTCATCGCCGCCCGGCCGCCGGCTCGCTGATCGGGCGCACTGGTCACCGCCAGGTGCACGACCGCCTCGGCGCCGAGGTCGGCCAGGGCGCCGGTGGCGGCGCGCGTCGTCGGCCCGGATCAGCTCGACGCCGCTCGAGCAGACTCGGCGGGGCGCGGCGGCGGGTCGTGCGGATCCAGGCCGATGACGTGCTCGATCCGCGGATCGGCGGCGAGACGGGCGGCCACCCGGGCGCCGAGGATATCGGCTGACGCCGGTGACCACGACGACTCTGGGCGCAGTGGTGTCAACGTTCACCACAGGTGCAGCCCTTCGCACGAACGGCGGACGGGGTATGGCAAGTGACGCGGAGGCCGGGCGGTGGTCCGCCCGGCCGGCGCGTCACTTGCCGAGACGGCGACGCTGGACGCGGGTCTTGCGCAGCAGCTTACGGTGCTTCTTCTTCGCCATACGCTTGCGGCGCTTCTTGACCACGGAGCCCATACGAAATGCCTCTCGAAACCATGTCGGGGTCGAACCCGGGACACGCCCGCATCCGAACTGGACGGCGGCCCGGTCACAGCGCGCGAGCGCTCGACGACCCGGGAACCAACCGCACCAGCCTACCGGCCGCGCCCCAGCGAGGACCAAAAGGCCCCCGGTCCGCGTGCAGGCGGTCTGCGAGAACGCTCCGCGCAGGTAGGCGTGAACGGCGTGCTCGGGCACGCGGAACGGACCGGCCGACGCGTACCGCGGTCAGCTCGCCGCCGTGCACGAGCCGGTAGACCGTCATCTTGGAGACCCGCATGAGCGCGGCCACCTCGGCCACGGTCAGGAACCGAACCTCCGACAGGCGCTCGTCGTCTGGGCTGGACCCGTCATCTCCTCGCACCGATTCTTTCGAGGCGCGGCCGCCGCGCTGACGGCCTGCGGCGAGGCGGAGCACGCGCGTGTCATCAGTACGGTATCGATGCAGCTGTGACCAGCGCGATACGTTCCGTGAAATGACAACAAAAAAGTCAAGCCGACACGCGGCTGTCCTGACCGATTATCACCGAAAATTGGTTACTTTCGGGAAGCCAGTGCCCGCCCGAAGAAGGCCAGGTTGGCCGGACGCTCGGCGAGCCGGCGCATGAGATAGCCGTACCACTGGTCGCCGTACGGCAGGTAGACCCGCACCGTGTGGCCGCCGGCCGCCAGCCGGGCCTGCTCCTCCGGCCGGACGCCGTACAGCATCTGGAACTCGTACTCGTCGGCGGAGCGGTCGAACCAGCGGGCCCGGTCCTCGGCGATCGCGATCAGCCGCGGGTCGTGGGTGGCCACCATCGGGTAGCCGTCGCCGGACATCAGCATGTTCAGACAGCGGACGTACGACTTGTCCACGTCCAGCGCGGACTGGAACGCCACCGACTCCGGCTCGGCGTACGCGCCCTTGCACAGCCGCACCCGCGACCCGGCCGAGGCCAGCTCCCGGCAGTCCCCCTCGGTCCGCCGCAGGTACGCCTGCAGCACCGCACCGGTGGCCGGGTAGTCCTTGCGCAGCTCGGCCAGGATCTCCAGCGTCGAGTCCGTGGTGGTGTGGTCCTCGGCGTCCAGCGTGACCGTGGTGCCCGCCTCGGCCGCGGCGGCGCAGATGTCCGACGCGTACTCGAACGCCACCTTCTCGTCGACCTTCTGGCCCAGCGCCGACAGCTTCACGCTGACCTCGGCCGCCGGCGTGAGCCCCGCGGCCCGCAGCCGGCTCAGCAGCGTGAGGTACTGATCCCGGGTGGCCAGCGCCTGCTCCGCGGTCAGCGTGTCCTCGCCGAGGTAGTCCAGACTGATGGCCAGCCCGTCGTCGGCCAGCTCGCGGGCGACCCGCAGCGCGTCGTCGGTCGCCGCTGCCGGCGACGAACCGGCGCACGATGCCCTTGGCCGACGGGGGCGGACTCGACCAGCCGCTCGAGCCGGGCCGAGCCGGCGGCGGCGAGAAATACGGAACGGAGCATGACCGCGAGCGTATCGCCCGAATTCCGTCCGGCTGTGCCGCGCACACGGTGTGCGACCGCCGGTGTCCGCGCCGGAGCGGTTACCGTGGTCGGGTGAACTTCGATGCGTACGCCCGGACCGCGGTTGACCTCGTCAACGCGTGATCTGGACGATCTCGCCGGGCTGCAGGCTCTGTTCACGGGCGACCAGAGCTGGATGCGCGACGAGGTCATCGAAAAGGATCTGCCGGTCTTCCGGCGGGCGCAGCGCAGGCTGCGTGACGTCGTTCGAGTACGGCACCGACGGCCGCGACGCCGACGCCGTCACCGAACTGAACTCGCTGCTGGAGGCGTTTCCCGTGCAGCCGCGCATCTCCGGGCCACGACGCCGGCGACTGGCACATGCACGTGACCAGCCGCGGCGCCTCGGTGAGCGCGGAGTACCTGGCCGGCGCCGTCTGGGGTCTGTCGGTGTGGCTGTGCGAGTACGGCAGCGCCCGCTTCGGCATCTGCGCCGACGAACGCTGCGGCAACGTCTACCTGGACACGTCGTCCAACAACTGCCGGCGCTTCTGCTCGGAGCGGTGCGCCACCCGGTCGCACGTGGCCGCGCACCGCGCCCGCAAACGCGCGGCCTTGACGCCGGCTTAAGCTCCGCCTGCCGGCCTAACTGCTCGCCGTCAGCGCGATCGCCGAGGACGCCGGGGCCAGATGCCGGCGGGCGAACTCGAGCGACTCCCGCAGGTCCGCCTCGCGGACCGCGCGGCCGGCCGCCTTGCGGGTCGACACCTCCAGCGCCACCGAACCGCGGAACCCACGCCCGGACAGCGATCGCAGCAGCTCGGCACACGGCTGACCGCCCCGGCCCGGCACCAGATGCTCGTCCCGGCCCTCGCCGGTCCCGTCGCCCAGGTGCACGTGCTTCAGACCGGCGCCCATCTTGTCGGCCATCTCCAGGGAGTCGCCGCGCGCGGCCGCGCAGTGCGACAGATCGAGCGTGTACGCGTCGAAGCCGGTCCTCGGTCGGATCCCATCCCGGTACGTACGGCACGAACGTGCGCCCGGCCATCCGTACCGGGTACATGTTCTCGATCGCGAACGTCACCGCCGGGTACCGCGCGCCCAGCGTGGCCAGAATCCCGGCGAAGTTGCGGGCGTAGTCCCGCTGCCACGTGAACGGCGGATGCACCACCACGATCGGGGCGCCCAGGGTCTCCGCCAGCTGCGCCGACACGCTCCAGCCGCTCCCGCGGGTCGGGGCTCCACACCCGCTGGGTGACCAGCAGGCAGGGCGCGTGCACGGACAGCACCGGCACGTCGTAGTGGCTCGGACAGGCCGGCCAGCGCCCCGGCGTCCTGGCTGACGGCATCGGTCCAGACCATGACCTCGAGCCCGTCGTAACCCACCGTGGCCGCCATCTCGAACGCGGCCGCGGTCGGTTCGGGGAAGACCGAGGAGCTGGACAACAGCACGGGTACACGGGAAGTCACGCTTTCCAGGGTAGACCCGGCTGTCCCCGGCAGCCGATCCCCAGGATGGATATAACCCGTCAAATCCCCCGCAACGGCATGATGAACGGTGTGCGGCGTACTCTGCTGGGGTGAGTCGTCGCACGCAGATCCGCATCGTCATGGACGCGGCGGCCGCCGCCCGCGCCGCCGAGGTCAGCCTCGACTTCCCTCGCGAGTGGATCGAGTTCCTCGACCCGTCCGACGAGCAGCATCTGATCCGGGCCGACCTCACCTGGCTGCTGTCCCGGTGGACGTGCGTGTTCGGGTCGGCCTGCCACGGCATCATCGCCGGCCGGGCCGACGAAGGTTGCTGCTCGCACGGCGCGTTCTTCACCGACGCCGACGATGAGAACCGGGTCAAGGCGGCGGCGGCCAAACTGTCCCCGGAGAACTGGCAGCACTACCGGCGCGGATTCAAGAACTACACCGAGATGGACACCGTCGACGGCACCAGCCCGGCCCGCCGCACCGCCACCCGCGGCGAGGACGGCCCTTGCGTGTTCCTCAACGACGCCGGTTTCGCCGGCGGCGGCGGGTGCGCGCTGCACGCCCAGGCGTTGCGTGACGGCGTCCACCCGCTGGTCTACAAGCCGGACGTGTGCTGGCAGCTGCCGGTCCGCCGGGAACAGGACTGGATCAAGCGCCCCGACGGCACCAAGGTCCTGCAGTCCACGCTGACCGAGTTCGACCGGCGCGGCTGGGGTCCGGGCGGGCACGACCTGGACTGGTGGTGCACCTCGTCGCCGGACGCGCACGTCGGCTCGGAGCCGATGTACAAGTCGTACGGGCCGGAACTGGCCGCGCTGATCGGCAACGACGCGTACGGCCAACTGGCCGCCCTCTGCGAGGAGCGCCTCGCCGCCGGCGGTCTGGTCGCCGAGCACCCGGCCACCGTCGCCGCCCGGGCCACGGCCCCGGTGGCCGCCGGTAGTCAAGCGGGCGCCAGTGAGCCGGCCGCCACCCAGGCCGCCCGCCGCACCAAGCGCCCGGCCCGCTGACCGGGCTCCAAGGTCAGCCGAGCGCAGGTTCATTGACGGCAAGGATCTGTTGATCGACTCCCTCAATGGCCGCTCCATTGAGCGCACCACCCTCACCGCGTCCGCGGCGCTCTCCGCGGGCGGCTAAGGGCGGGATCGCTGGGTCTCGCTCATCGCCGCCGGGTGATTGTGGAATCTGCGCCCTACCCATCAACAAGGGATTAGGCGGAAGCGGGTGACGTGGCTCCCGAACGCCCGTCGGATCGCCGTCCGGATCCGGCCGGTCAACGTTCTCGCGATCCGGCCATGGATCGGTATCCGCTTCGGTGCGCGTGCGATAGACGAGTTCACGTCGCACGTCGGCCATGTCGTCACCTTCCCTGTGAACCAGCCGCCCTGCGAGGCACCGTACGCTGCACGGCGACCGGGCCGCCTTCCGAACAACCGGACATTGACAGCCGTACGCGTCCTGAGCAGCCTGAGGCTCCGGGAGGAAACGATGGCAGACGGATTTCAGGTCGACCTCAGCGCACTCGGGGACGCGGCCGCGGGCATCAACACGACGTTGAACCAGCTCCGTGCGGCGAAGGTCGACCGGTTGGCCGGCGACGAGTCCGCGTACGGGCACGATCATCTGGCCGATACGATCGCCGAGTTCTGCAACCGTTGGGAAGTCGGCGTTGAGCACCTGGCCACCGATGGTCAGGAGGTAGCGCTGCGACTGAGCCACTCCGTCCAGGCGTACCTGCAGGCGGACGCCGCGGCCGAGGGGCGGATGGCCGGCATCTACGGCCGGACCAGCGGGACGGACCCGGCGGCGGACTGATGGCCGAACTGGGTGAAACCAACGATCCGCAGGCGCTGATTTGCGGAGACCCGTCCGCGGTCGGCGCGTCGGCCCAGGCGCTCCGGGCACGGGGCGACGCCTTGCTGCAAGCTGGAACCGGTCTGCGGCGGATCGACACGGCTGCCGGATGGAGCGGAGCCGCGGCCGAGGCGTTCCGCGCCAAATTCGCCGGACAGCCCGGCAGATGGCTGGATGCCGGTGACTGCTTCCATACCGCGGCGGCCGCGCTGGACTCCTACTCGACCACGCTGAACTGCGGTCAACAGCAGGCGACCGAGGCGATCGCGCAATGGAACACCGGTCAGGACGCGACCCGGCGGGCACAGGCCCAATACGACCAGTACCAGCAGACGGGCGGCACCGACCCGTTCGCCGACCCGGGCGAAGCCGGTCGCGAGTCGGCGCGTCAACTGCTCGACTCGGCTCGAGAGACGGTCAAGGCCGCCGGCGACCGAGCCGCGGCAACAGTCGGTGCGGTCCGGGACCGGGCACCAAGAAGGCCGAGCTTCTGGGGCAAGGTCGGGGACTTCTTCTCTGACGTCGGCGCAGGCCTGGAGAACGCCGGCGGCCACGTCCTAAACGGGCTGGCATCGCTCGGCAACGCGGTCGCCCACCATCCGGGCGATATTGGAATCATGGCTGCCGGAGCCGGACTGATGCTGGTGGGCGGTGCCGGCGATGTCGGCGGCGGCCTGCTCGACGCCACCGGGATCGGCGCGATAGGCGGCGTACCGCTCAATATCGTCTCCACCGCGGCCGTGGTTGCCGGCGGCGGCATGGTCGCCGGCGCCAGCGGCCACCTGGCGATGCACGCGATGAGTGACGACAGTGCCTCGGCCCGCCCGCACCGACCACACCGGCTCCGGCGACGCCGATGGCTACGCCCCGGATGAAGGGTTCCGCGGAAGCGAATACAGCAAGGACGAGTACGTCGAATTCGTCAACGGTCACACTGGGGATGCCGATCCGGCCATGCCACGCCCGACGCAGGCTCAGGTCGAGGAAGCACTGACCAAGGGCACCCCGCAGAAACTGGACGGACAGAACGCGGAGTTGTTCCGATATGGAGACACCAAGGTGATCTTGAACTACGACATGCCGTGGCGGTCGACCGCCTACACGATCGGCCAGAGCTGAGATGGCCGACCATACGCAAGAACCCTGGTCGCTGTTTGCGCCGGCCGAGATCGCCGACATCGAATCCCACGCGATTCCCTTCGGTAGCGAACGGACCGTCGACGCGCTGCAGTTCGCCGCCGGGTGGGCCGGGCGGGTGGCCAAGCTCGACGCCGATCGGGCGCTGGCCTGGACCGACCGTACGGTGTGGAACGAACATGACCTGGCCGGCAGCCTGCACCAGCGCGACTTTCTCCAGCGCGCCCTCGGCGAGTTGCCCGACCCGTTGCGCGAACGCCTCGCCGCCTGGGTGACCGGCGTGGACGATCACTTCCGCGCATACACCGTCGACGATCCCGACGGCAAGATGGCCAAGATCGCCGACATCAACCTGGCGGGCCGCTCCTGGTGGTGGCGCCGCATCCCGGTGGACGGGCCGATCGTCCGGGATCTGCGGAACTACTGAGAGCTGGCGGCGCACTCCCATGCCTCGTGGATCGTCTCGAACTTGTGGCGGAAATGCTCGTCCGGAAACATCCCCGTGTTGACCGGAGCGGCCAGCGAGAACTGCGAGCCGTCACGCAGGATGACCAGTACCGCCTCGTCGCGGTTGCGGACCCGTACGGAGACGTCGTCGATCTCCGCCCATGGCGCCTCGCGGTAGAACCCGGTGAAGATCTGCGCCTTGATCCCCCACCGGTCCACCTGGGTCGAGGCACGGCGCTGACCCAGCCAATTGATCCCGAACCCCAGCGCGAAGATCCCGGTGAACACCGACACCAGCCACCACGGACCGCCTGTGATCACCGACACAGCGTCCAGCACCACCGTGGCCAGCACGAACCCGAGCGCCAGCCACCGCATCTTGGCGACCTGGTCGGGCTCGAGCCGATAGACCATATCCCGCACCACTCAACCGTAGCGGGCGGATCCTGCTTCAGAGCTCGGCGCACGATCGGATTGATCGGTTCTGAAGCCTGAAAGTCACGGCTCGAACTTGTACCCCAAACCACGCACAGTGACGATGAAGCGCGGCGTCGACGGCTCGGGCTCCACCTTGGAGCGCAGGCGCTTGACGTGGACGTCCAGCGTCTTGGTGTCGCCGACATAGTCGGCGCCCCAGACCCGGTCGATCAACTGGCCCCGGGTGAGCACCCGCCCGGCGTTGCGCAGCAGCAGTTCGAGCAGCTCGAACTCCTTCAGCGGCAACTGCACCGACCCGCCGTCGACGGTGACCACGTGCCGTTCGACGTCCATCCGGACCGGGCCGGCGGCCAGCGTCGGGGCGGAGACCTCGGCCGCCTCGGTTCCCTGGCGGCGCAGCACGGCGCGGATCCGGGCGACCAGTTCGCGCGGCGAGTACGGCTTGGTGACGTAGTCGTCGGCGCCGATCTCCAGGCCGACGACCTTGTCGATCTCGCTGTCCCGGGCGGTGACCATGATGATCGGCACGGCCGACCGCTGCCGCAGTTGGCGGCACACCTCGGTGCCGGACATCTCGGGCAGCATGAGGTCGAGCAGCACGATGTCGGCGCCGGTCCGGTCGAACTGCGTCAGGGCCGACGTGCCGGTCGGCGCGACCGATACCTCGAAGCCTTCCTTGCGCAGCATGTACGAGAGGGCGTCGGAGAACGACTCCTCATCCTCGACCACGAGCACGCGGGCCAATGAAGTTCCTTTCCGTTGTGGGCCGGGTCAACGCCCGGCCGCACCGGACTCGATCTCAATCGCCGCCGGTAACGGCAGCGGGGATTCCGGGGGTCGCGCCGGTAGGCGCAAGGTGAATGTCGAGCCACCACCGAGTGTGCTGGTGACGTCGACGCGGCCGCCGTGGTTGGTGGCGATGTGCTTCACGATGGCCAGGCCGAGGCCGGTTCCGCCGGTGGCCCGGGAGCGGGCCTGGTCGGCCCGGTAGAACCGTTCGAAGATCCGGTCGACGTCGTGCGGGGCGATGCCGATGCCCTGGTCGGTGACGTCGATCTCGACCCACTCGTCGCCTTGCCGGAGGGTGAGCACCACGGCGGTGTCCTCGCCGGAGTAGGCGATCGCGTTCTCCACCAGGTTGGTGACCGCGGTGGCGACCTGGCTGTCGCTGCCGTACACCATCGCCCCCTTGGGACCGGTGTACGCGACCTCGATGTTCTTCGCCGAGGCGGTGGTCCGGGTGCGGTCGACCACTTCGGCGATCACCCAGTCGACGGCGACCGGCTCCGGCGTGGGCAGCGGTTCCGCGCCTTGCAGCCGGGTCAGTTCGAGCAGTTCGTTGACGAGCCGGCCCATCCGGGCGGACTCGTGGTGGATCCGTTCGGCGAAGCGCCGGGCGGCGCTCAGATCCTCGGACCGTTCTTCGTCCTCGGGTAGTTCGGTGGCGTCCAGCAGTGCCTCGGCCAGCAACTGGAGCGCCCCGATAGGGGTCTTCAGCTCGTGGCTGACGTTGGCCACGAAGTCGCGGCGGACCCGCGCCAGGCGGTGCGACTCGGTGACGTCGGCGGCTTCCACAGCGACGTGGGTGGAATTCAGCGCGACCGCGCGCAGGTGCAGGCCGAGAGGCGCGGAGGCGCCACCGGCCCGGCCGCGGGGCAGATCAAGTTCTATTTCGCGCCGTACGCCCGAACGCCGGACCTGGCCGGCCAGGGTGCGCAGGATCGGGTGGGCGGCGATGGTGCCCGGGGCGCCGCCCGAACGCAGCAGGCCCATCGCGCGGGCCGCCGGGTTGACCAGCACCGGATTGTCGTCGGCGTCGAGGACCACCACGCCGACGCGGAGCGAGTCGAGGCTCTTGCGGCCGAGACCTTTCATCCCGTGCTTACCGCTCGAGGGCTCTTCATCGGATTCGATGGCGCGGCCTCCCTTGGACGACTTCTTCGGGCCGCCGGATGGTGTCTTCGACGCGGGTTTCGACGGGCCGGACCGGCGGGTACGGGCGAACAGGAGGCCTGCCACGACGCCGACGGCGAGCGCGGCAAGGAGGAGGCCGATGCCGTACACCCAGTCCACGCAGCGATCGTAGGGTCATTGTTCACCTGGAACGAAGATCGATCCGGACAAACCGGACTCGCTTCTGGCAATGTTCACCACTACGTCCGGCTCAGTTCACCGGCGTTCATACCGCGTAGGCCGGGCACGCCTAGCGTGATCCGGAACCAGGCTGCCGCTCCGATCTCGGCGACAGCCCCGAACCGTGGGGACGACGAAACATGATGCGCGAGGAGTTCCGGACGGACCTGGCCGAGGTCAACCGCATGCTGGTGGAGATGGCCGAGGCCGTACGCGCCGCGTTGCGGGATGCGACCACGGCGCTGCTGACCGCCAACCTGACCGCCGCTGAGGCCGTGATGGCGAGCGACGCCGACGTCGACGCGCTGTACCGGCAGGTCGAGTCGAAGGTGGCCGACACCATCGCCCGACAGGCGCCGGTCGCATCGGACCTGCGGACCCTGATCACCGCGTTGCACATCTCCGCCGACCTGGAGCGGATGGGCGATCTGGCCGAGCATGTGGCGAAGACGGCCAAGCGGCGGCACCCGTCGCCGGCCGTGCCGTCCGAGCTGCGCCCGGTGTTCCAGTCGATGGGCGAGGTCGCCGACCGGATGGCCGGGAAGATCGTTCAGGTGCTGAACCGGCCCGATGTCGACTCGGCGAAGCAGCTGGAGACCGAGGACGACGTGATGGACGACCTCGAGCGCGACCTGTTCACGGTGCTTCTCGCCGATTCCTGGCCGTACGGGGCGGAGACCGCGATCGACGGCGCCCTGCTGGGCCGGTTCTACGAGCGGTACGCCGATCATGTGGTGAACATCGGCGAGCAGATCTACTACCTGGTCACCGGCGAGACGGTGGAGTTCGCGCAGGACTGACCGCGAACGGAACGGGCCGGTGTGACCGGCCCGTTCCGCCGGTCAGCGGCCCTGGTTGGCGACCGCGGCCGCGGCCTCGCGGGCCAGCTCCGGGTCGAGGTAGGCCCCGCCCGGGGTGGTCGGGCGCAGGTTCTCGTCCACGTCGTACCGCAGCGGGATGCCGGTCGGGATGTTCAGCTTGGCGATCGCCTCGTCGGAGATGCCGTCCAGGTGCTTCACCAGCGCCCGCAGCGAGTTGCCGTGCGCCGCGACCAGCACGGTCCGCCCGGCCCGCAGGTCCGGCACGATCTGGTCGTACCAGTACGGCAGCGCCCGCTCGAGCACGTCCTTGAGGCACTCGGACTTCGGCCGGAGCTCCGGCGGCAGCCCGGCGTAGCGGGGGTCGGCGGCCTGCGAGAACTCGTCGTCGTCGGCGATCGGGGGCGGCGGGACGTCGTACGACCGGCGCCAGAGCATGAACTGCTCCTCGCCGAACTCCTGCAGCGTCTGCTTCTTGTCCTTGCCCTGCAGCGCGCCGTAGTGCCGCTCGTTCAGCCGCCACGACCGGCGTACCGGAATCCAGTGCCGGTTCGCCTCGTGCAGCGCGATCTCGCTGGTCCGGATGGCGCGGCGCAGCACGCTGGTGTGCACCAGGTCGGGCAGCAGGCCGTGCTCGGCGAGCAGCTCGCCGCCGCGCCGGGCCTCGGTCTCGCCCTTGGCGTTGAGGTCCACGTCGACCCAGCCGGTGAAGAGGTTCTTCGCGTTCCATTCGCTCTCGCCGTGGCGAAGAAGCACCAGGGTCCCTGTCATGGTCACCATCCTGCCTCAGCCGCCGGAACCGCCGGAGGCGCACCCTCGCCGGACGTCCACCACGTGGAAACTCGGCTGCGCGCAGGCTCTGCGGGCCGGCGAGTGACGAGGGATCGTGCCGACTGATTTCGTCCCACGGGCCACTGCGATAACGCGCTATCAGCCAAATACATCGCGCGCTGACCACGAGTTCGGCATAACCGAAGGCGGGTCGTCAGCGATCACGCCCGATAAGGAAGGCGCCCTGGAAACAAAAGAGAAATAAGCCGGAAACAAAGAACCGGCGGTGGCGGGCGGCACCCATCCCCATAGGCACCGCCCGCACTAACCGCCGGTCTCGGGTCGCGCCGTCCCCCAACGGCTTAATGCCACCCGTCCCCAACACCCAGTCGCGGCGACCATTGCTGGTCAACCCGTTCCCCGAACTGACGACCAGGTGTCAATTTGCACGCTAGTTGGGCCTGTCAAGGCCCACAAGCCGCTCGGCCGTACGCGGCCTGTCTGAACCCTCACAACAATCCGAACGGCCGACCCGAGGCCGGTGGTCGGATGCCCCCACCCCCTAAACCTCGAAATCGGTCGAAGTGACTCAGCGACTCGGAAGCGCCGCCGAACGGGTCAGTGAAGACTCGCGAACGGGAGAGCACTGATGGCCGACCCCACGATTGAATCCGACGCGGCCCTGCAGCACGCCGCGCTCGCGCTGCTGTTGCATGAGCGTCTGATCGCCACCGTCAACGCCCGCACCGGTGACGTGACCTCATCCAACGAGCGATTCGCCGATCTGGTGGGCCGATCCGTGGACGAGGTGGCCGGAACCCGGCTGGCCGAACTGTGGCAGACCAGCGCGACCGCGGTCGACCGGATGCTCGACGGCGCCCGCGACGGCGAGTACCTGGAGCAGGTCATCGAGGTGATCGACGCGAACGACCGGCACCGGTGGCTGCGTCTCAACTGCGGTCCGATCGAAGGCAACACCAAGGACGGCCAGCAGGTGCTGATCACCGCCTACGACATCACCGAGGACCGCCGGCAGGTGGCCGAACTCAAGGGCAAGACGGCGGCGGTCGACCGGGCGCAGGCGGTGATCGAGTTCGACCTGGACGGGATCGTGCTGACCGCCAACGAGAACTTCCTCCAGCTCACCGGGTACTCGCTCGGTGACCTCGTCGGTCAGCACCACCGCATCCTGTGCGAGGAGCGGTACGCCGACAGCGCCGAGTACTCCGCCCTGTGGGAGCGGCTGCGCAGTGGCGAGGTGGAGAGCGGCGAGTTCAAGCGTCTCGGCCGCGGCGGCCGGGAGGTGTGGATCCGGGCCACGTACAACCCGATCTTCAACCTGGACGGCCGGCCGTACAAGATCGTGAAGTACGCGCTCGACGTCACCGAGACCAAGTTGCGCAACGCCGAGTACGAGGGCAAGGTCACCGCGATCGGCCGGGCTCAGGCCGTCATCGAGTTCGACCTGTCCGGCCTGATCCTGACGGCGAACCAGAACTTCCTGAACACGATGGGGTACACGCTCGACGAGGTGGTCGGGCAGCACCATCGGATGTTCGTCGAGGAGCAGGAGGCCCGCGGGGCCGCGTACCGGAACTTCTGGCAGGCGCTGAGCCGGGGCGAGTACGAGGCCGGCGAGTACAAGCGGCTGGCCAAGGGTGGTCGCGAGGTCTGGCTGCAGGCCACCTACAACCCGATTTTCGACCTCGACGGACGGCCGTTCAAGGTCGTCAAGCACGCCGTCGACGTCACCGAGTCGAAGATGAAGAACGCCGAGTACATCGGCAAGGTCAGCGCGATCAACCGGGCCCAGGCCGTCATCGAGTTCGACCTGACCGGCCGGATCCTTACCGCCAACGAGAACTTCCTCGAGGTCGTCGGCTACCAGCTGGACGAGATTCAGGGTCAGCACCACCGGATCTTCATGGAGCCGGAGGCGGCCCGCTCGCCGGAGTACGCCCGGTTCTGGGAGAAGCTCGGCCGCGGCGAGGTGGAGTCCGGCGAGTACAAGCGGATCGGCAAGGGCGGCACCGAGGTCTGGCTGCTGGCCTCGTACAACCCGATCTTCGACCTCGACGGGCGACCGGTCAAGATCGTCAAGTACGCCACCGACGTCACCCACGGCAAGCTGCGCAACGCCGAGTACGAGGGCAAGGTGGAAGCCATCGGCCGGGCGCAGGCGGTGGTCGAGTTCGACCTGACCGGCCGGGTGCTGGCCGCCAACCAGAACTTCCTCGACACCACCGGCTACTCGCTGGAGGAGATCCGGGGCCAGCATCACCGGATGTTCATGGACCCGGAGGCGGCGGCCGGCCCGGAGTACGCGTCGTTCTGGGAGAAGCTGGCTCGCGGCGAGTTCGACTCGGGCGAATACCAGCGCGTCGGTAAGCACAACAAGGACATCTGGCTGCAGGCGACGTACAACCCGATCTTCGACCTCGACGGACGGCCGTTCAAGGTCGTCAAGTACGCCACCGACATCACCGGCGCCAAGCTGCGCAACGCCGAGTACCAGGGCAAGGACGTGGCGATCAACCGCGCCCAGGCCGTCATCGAGTTCGATCTCGAAGGCACCATCCTGTCCGCCAACGAGAACTTCCAGCGCACCCTCGGATACTCCGCCCGTGAACTGATCGGCCAGCACCACAGCATGCTCTGCACCGGCGACTACATCACCAGTGTCGAGTACCGCGACTTCTGGTTGCGGCTGCGCAAGGGCGAGTACCTGTCCGGCCGCTTCCACCGGATCGGCAAGTTCAGCCGCGACGTCTGGATCCAGGCCACGTACAACCCGATCTTCAATCTCCAGGGCGAGCCGTACAAGGTCGTGAAGTACGCGCACGACATCACCGACCAGGTGCAGCTGGAGCAGCGGCTGTCGGCCAAGACGCTGCAGATGAGCACGTCGATCGCGGAACTCGCGGGGTCGATCGACGAGATCACCCTCAGCGCGCAGCAGGCCAGCAGCCTGGCCGGCGACACGCAGCAGAACGCCCAGGACGGCTACGAGGAGCTGCGCAACGCGATCGAGGCGATCGACCTGATCGAGAAGTCGTCCGACCAGATCGCCGCGATCGTCAACGTGATCGGCGAGATCGCCGGTCAGACCAACCTGCTGGCGTTCAACGCGTCCATCGAGGCGGCCCGGGCGGGGGAGCACGGCGTCGGCTTCTCGGTGGTGGCGGGCGAGGTCCGCAAGCTGGCCGAGCGGTCCAGTGAGGCGGCCCGGGAGATCACCACGCTGATCCACGAGTCGGCCAACCGGGTCAGCCAGGGTTCACAGGTCTCCCACCGGGCGCAGGAGGCGTTCGGCATGATCCTCAAGTCGGTCGGCTCCACCAGTGAGTCGATCAAGCGGATCGCCGACTCCACCCAGCTGCAGCAGACTGCGTCCCGCGCGGTCAGCCAGCACATCAAGGACCTGATCGGCACGAGCGAGTGAGCACCAGCACCACCGAGGCGCTGTACGGCGTGTTCCGCGCGGGCGACGTCCGGGTGGCGCTGCCGCTCGACGAGCTCCGGGAAGTGATCATGTGCCCGCCGGACCTCAGCCCGTTACCGGTCACCAACGAGGTGCTGCTGGGCGCGGTCAATCTGCGGCACGTGGTCATCCCGGTGCTGTGCCTGTGCCGGCTGGCCGGCTACCAGCCACCGGAGGGCGGCGGCGCGGTCATCGTCATCGTGGCCCGCGACGGTCAGGTGTTCGGGTTGCGCGCCGACGAGATCGAGGGCGTGGCCCGGGTGCCCTCGGAGGCGCTGCTGCGGACCACCATCGCCGGCGCGGGGCGGGCCCTGTTCAGCTGCACCTTCGAACGGCCCGAGGACCGGGCGGTGGTGGCGTTGCTGGACGCGGCGGCCATCGCGGAGCGGCCCGGCATCCCGGTGGTCCGCGACGTCGGCGTGCGGCCGCCGGTGACCGGCGCCGCGACCGGTGACGGCACCCGCCGGACCGTACTGCTGCTGCAGTGCGGCACGATCCGGCTCTGCATCGACGTCGGGCACGTCCACTCGGTACTCCCCCAGGCGACGCTCAAGCCGTCACCGCTCGAGGGTGACATCTGCCTCGGCGTGGTGCACATGCATGACATGGCGGTGCCGGCAGTGGACCCGTTGCGGCTGCTCGGCCTGGGCCGGACGGAAACGTCCGGGGACCGGCGCGGGGTGGTGCTGGACATGCCCCGGGGCCTGGTCGTGCTGATCGTCGCCGACATCGCCGACATCGCGTCGGTCCCGGTGGCCGACGTGCTGCCGCTCCCGCCGGTGGGCATGCGCAAGGGCGGCTTCCTGGACGGCGTGCTGACCACCGCCGACGGCGTGCAGCACGTGCTGCTGGACGGCGAGGCCCTGCGGGCCGACGCGGAACTCGACACGCTGGGCGGGCTCGGCATGCCCCTCGACCCGGCGGCGTACGGCGAACCGCCGGCCACCCGGAACGACACGCCGAGCGAGAGCCCGGACGGGCGGCGGGTGGTCGCCAGCGTCCGCAAGTTCCTGACCTACAGCGTGGGCATGGAGGCGGCGACCCCGCTCGACCAGGTCGCCGAGATCCTGCCGTACCCCGAGCAGTTGATCGGCCTGGAGGCCGCGCCGGTGCTGGGCATCTTCACCCACCGCGGGATGAGCGTGCCGCTGCTGTGCCTGTCCACAGTGCTCGGTCTGCCCGACCCGGTCGACCCGCGCGACGCCCGGGTGCTGCTCATCGAAACCGGGGCCGGCGAGCTCGTCGGTTTCGTCGTGCCGTCGCTGCACGCGATCGAGGACTCGGTGTGGGAGGAGTCCGCGCCCAAGAACCCCGGCGACCCGGCCACGGTCCTGCAACGCGGCCCGCTGGTCAAGATCGGCGCCGACGAACACGGCCGCCTGCTCCCCCACATCGACCTGGTCACGTTGGTCGCCGATTACTCCTGAAGATCATTTTCTGGTACGAGCCGGCCAAAGCCCCGGGCCCGCAGCGCGATCCCGCCCGTGGTCCCGGCCGCAGCGCGCCCGCCGGGCTGAATCAGTGGTCCTGCTCAAGCCAGCCGACCAGATCCGGTGGCGCGAGTGCCCGTAGTCGCCGTCGATACTCGTCCACGTCCTGTTCGGTGAGCACGTCGCGCCACTGGTCCGGCTGGCCGGAGCGGAAGAAGGATCGCCGGTCGGTGAAGAGACCCACGTCGTTCCGCACTTCGACGGGGTGCTGATCACGATGTCGCCCGGACGGAAGCGGAAGCCCGCCCACCGACTGCTGTCGGTCAGGCCACTGCGATAGATCAACTCTCGTCGCGGCGCTGGGCGAAGTCGGCGAAGGCCTGCAGGTTGGCCAGCGACTCGCCGCGTTTGACCCGCCAGTCCCACTCGCGCTTGATCGCCGAGCCGAAGCCGATCTCCAGCATGGAGTCGAACGACTCGTCGGCGTACGTCAGCACCGAGCCGAACAGCCGGTCGAGTTCGTCCTCGTCGAGCCCGTTCAGCGACACCCGCCCGGTCAGGTAGACGTCGCCGTTGCCGTCGATGGAGAACGCCACCCCGTACATCCGGGCGTTGCGCCGCAGCAGCCAGGCCCACAGCTGTTCGCGGTTCTCGTCCGGCCGGCGCATCACGAACGCCTCGACGCGCAGCGCGTGCTCGCCCACGATCAGGTTGACCACGGTCTTGAGCTTGTGCGTGCCGGGCAGGGTGACCACGTACGAGCCGTCGCCGGTGGCCTCCCACTCGAGTTCGCGTTCGGTGCAGACCCGCTCGATCAGCTCGGTCACCATGCGTACTCCGCCAGCCTCGACTCGATCAGGGCCCGGTGTTCGACCGCCGCCGCCCGGTACACCGCCAGCAACCCGGACGCCGTCCGTTCCCAGGAGAAGTGGCGGGCGTGGGCGACCGCGCCGGCGCCCAGCGCGGCCAGCTGATCCGGGGCGGCCAGCAGCTTGTCCAGCACACGGGCCCACTCGGCCGGATCGTGTCCGTCGACCAGCACGCCGCTGTCGCCGTCGCGTACGGCCGCCACCAGGCCGCCGACCGCGGCCGCGACCACGGGCGTACCGCAGGCCTGGGCCTCCAGCGCGACCAGACCGAACGATTCGTTGTGCGACGGCACCGCGACCAGGTCGGCGGTGCGGTACAGCGCGGCCAGGTCGTCGCCGCGCTGGGGTGGCAGGAAGAGCACCTGGTCGGCCACGCCCAGAGCGCCGGCCAGTTCGATCAGGGAGGTCGGGCGATCCAGGCCGCTACCGCTGGGGCCGCCGCAGATCACCACCGTGACCGGTACGTCCGGGTCCCGCCGGCGCATCTCGGCCAGCGCCTCGATCAGCACGTCCGGGCCCTTGAGCGGCTGGATCCGGCCGACGAAGGCGATCACGGGCCCGCGTTCCGGCAGCCCGAACCGGGCCCGGTCGGAGGCGCCCGGCCGGAACCGGTCCAGGTCCACGCCCGGTTCGACCACGGTCAGCCGGGCCGGGTCGGCGTCGTAGGCGCTGATCAGGTCCTGCGCCTCGAAGCGGGTGTTGGCGACCAGCCGGTCCGCTTCGGCGATCACCTGTTCCTCGCCGATCACCCGGGCCTTGGGTTCGGGACGGTCTCCGTCCGCGATCGACCGGTTCTTGACCTTGGCCAGGGTGTGGGCGGTGTGCACCAGTGGCACGCCCCAGCGTTCCCGGGCCAGCCAGCCGACGTGCCCGGACAGCCAGTAGTGCGAGTGCACGAGGTCGTAGTGGCCCGGCGGACGGGCGGCCTCGGTGCGCAGCACGCCGTTGGTGAACGCGCACAGCTGCGACGGCAGATCCTCCTTGGCCAGTCCCTCGAACGGCCCCGCGGTGATGTGCCGGACGGTCACCCCGGGCGCCATCTCGACCATCGGCGGCAGATCGCCGGCGGTGGCCCGGGTGAAGATCTCCACCTCGACGCCCCGCTCGGCCAGGCGCTTGGACACCTCGACGATGTAGACGTTCATGCCGCCGGCGTCGCCGGTGCCCGGTTGCTCGAGGGGCGAGGTGTGCACCGACAGTGTGGCGATCCGCCTTGGCGTCGGGTTTGCCACGTTTTATGTCCTCTCCGCGCTACTCAGTCGTTACCGTCAACCGTCACACCGTCGTTCATCTTCCCCACCCGCCGTGTCTCAACCTCGCCCCGGGCCGCGCCGGGTGACGCAACTCTCGGGATAATCGGTGCCATGAAGAACATCGCCGTCGTCACCGGCGCGTCCAGCGGGATCGGGGCGGCCACCGCCCGCCGCCTGGCCGTCGAAGGTTTCCACGTGGTCGCCGCCGCCCGCCGCGCCGACCGGCTCGAGGCGCTGGTCAAGGAGATCGGGCCGGACGCCACCGCGGTCGGCTGCGACGTCCGCTCGGACGCGTCGGTGAACGCCCTGGCCCAGGCGGTGGCCGGACTGGAACTGCCGGTGACGCTGCTGGTCAACAACGCCGGCGGCGCGCACGGCATGGATTCGGTGGCCGACGGTTCGGTCGCCGACTGGCAATGGATGTTCGACGTCAACACGCTCGGCACCCTGCGGGTCACCCAGGCGCTGCTGCCGGCGCTCGAGGCGAGCGGCGCCGGCACGGTCATCTCGGTCGTCTCCACCGCCGGGTTCACGCCGTACGAGGGCGGCGGCGGGTACGCGGCGGCCAAACACGCGCAGAAGGCACTGATGGGCACGTTGCGGCTGGAACTGGCGGGACATCCGGTGCGGGTGATCGAGATCGACCCCGGCATGGTGCGCACCGACGAGTTCGCGCTGAACCGGTTCGGCGCCCAGGAGCAGGCCGACGCGGTCTACGCCGGGGTGAAGGAGCCGCTGGTGGCCGACGACATCGCCGACTGCATCGCCTGGTGCGCCACCCGGCCCCAGCACGTCAACATCGACCAGCTGGTGGTCCGGCCGATCGCCCAGGCGGCGCAGCACAAGGTGGCCCGCGAGTCGTGAAACGTCTCGGCGCGGTCACCCGGGGCACGACCAACCCCAACCGCCTGCGCCGGGTGGACAACTTCCTCGCGTACCGCTGCCGGGACCGCCTCCGCGCGGCCGCCGATCCGCTGGTGGTCGACCTGGGCTTCGGCGCCACCCCGGTGACCACGGTCGAGCTCCGGCACCGGCTGGCGACCACGGTCCGGCCGGACGTCCGGGTGGTCGGCCTGGAGATCGATCCGCTACGGGTTGCCGCCGCCCGGCCCGCCGCGGATGCGCCCGGCCTTCAGTTCCAGCGGGGCGGGTTCGAGCTGGCCGGCCTGCGCCCGGTGGCGGTCCGGGCGCTCAACGTGCTCCGGCAATACGACGAGGACGCGGTCGCGGACGCCTGGGCCGCGATGACCGCGACCGGGGCGTACCTGGTCGAAGGCACCTGCGACGAACTCGGCCGGATCGCCACCTGGGCCACGGTGACGGCGGACGGTCCGCAGACACTGACCCTGTCGGCGCGGCTGTCCGATCTGGACCATCCGGCGACGTTCGCCGAACGGTTGCCCAAGGCGCTGATCCACCACAACGTGCCGGGGCATCCCGTGCACGAGCTGCTGTCCGCGCTGGGGCGCGCGTGGGACGCGTCGGTCACGCCGTTCGGCCCGCGGCAACGCTGGCTGGCCACTGTGGACCGACTCCGCGAAACCGGCCGGCCCGTGCTCGACGGACCGGCCCGCTGGCGACTCGGCGAACTGACCGTGCCCTGGTCCACGGTCAGTGCGGCGCACTCTCGGCCATGACCAGGTGCAGCGCCTCGATCAGCACCTCGGAGGTGAACGGTTTCTTCACCAGCAAGGCGTCCTCGCCGATCAGACCTTTGGTCACGGCGATGTCCTTGGGCAGTCCCGAGATGTACACGACTCCCATGTGCGGGCGCAGCGCGCGGGCCGATCGGGACAACTCGCCGCCGGAGACGCCGGGCAGGCCCAGATCGGTGATCAGCACGTCGATCTGCCCGTCGTGGTCGCGGCAGGCCGCGAGGGCCTGATCCGGATCCCCCGCGACCAGGGTGCTGAAGCCGCGGCGCTCGAGCATCCGGCGCATGATGTCGCGCAGGTCCTCCTCGTCGTCGACGACGAGGACGGTGGGGCGATCGCCCGGAGCGTCCGTCATCACTTCCTCCTGCTCACAAATGTCACCGGCCACGCTATCCGCCTTCCGGCGGCCCGGTGCGGCCTTTGCGACAATGCGGAGCAAGACCGGATCAGAGTTGCAGCGTCCACGAGTCGAGGGTGCTGGTGCTGCCGTACTTGTCGGTGAGCCGCAGCGTCCACACGCCGGACCTGGTGGCGCCGGTCGCGGCGACCGCGTACCGCGTGGCGAAGCTCCCGGCCTTGTCGGAGTAGTCGATGGCCTTGACCGCGTACTCCCGTCCGGCCGGCGACACCAGCGTGATCCGCAGGCTGCCCCGGAACGTGGTCTTCACCGCCACCGAGACCCAGGCCGTCGACGCGGTGCCGGCGCAGCTCACCCGGACCGCGCCGGCTGCGGTGCTCCGGGCCGGCACGGCGACGTCGGTGCCGTGGCTGACCGGGGCGCATGCCGCCGCCCGCCCGACCGCCGGAGCGGCGGGGGTGGTGGAGAGCCAGCCGGTGTAGAGCAGCTTGTTCGGCGACCCGGCGCCGGCCGACGACACCAGCCCGCTGCCGGCGTTGGTCACCAGCGCGTCCCGGACCTGGGCCGGTGTCCACGCCGGGTGGGCCCCGAGCACCAGCGCGGCCGCACCGGCCACGTGCGGGCTGGCCATCGAGGTGCCGCTCATCATCATGGTCGCGGTGTTGCTGCTGTTGGAGTCCGACGTGACCCGCGCACCGGGGGCGAAGATGTCCACGCAGGTGCCGTAGTTGGAGAACGAGGCACGGGCGTCCGTGCTGTCCGTCGCGCCCACGGTGATCGCGTTCGGAGTCACCGCCGGCGACTGCTGGCAGGCGTTCTTGTTGTCGTTGCCGGCCGCGACGGCGTAGGTCACGCCGGAGGCGATCGAGCGGGTCACCGCGTCGTTCAACGCCTGGTAGACCGGGCCACCCAGACTCATGTTGGCGACCGCCGGCTTGACCGCGTGCGCGGTCACCCAGTCGACGCCGGCCATGATGGCCGAGTACGAACCGCTGCCGGTGCAGTCGAGCACCTTGACCGCGACCAGCTTGACGTCCTTGGTCACACCGTACGTCCGGCCCCCGATGGTGCCGGCCACGTGCGTGCCGTGCCCGTTGCAGTCGGACGCGTCGGCGTTGCCGTTGATGAAGTTCCAGCCGTACGTCGCGCGGCCGCCGAAGTCGGAGTGGCTGATCCGGATGCCGGTGTCGAGCACGTACGCGGTGACACCGGAGGCCGTGCCGTACGTATAGGTGGTGGACAGCGGCAGCGGCTTCTGGTCCAGCCGGTCGATGCCCCAGGTGGCGCCGGTCTGGGTGGCGTCGATGCTGACCTTGGCGTCCTGCTGCACGTAGGCGACGGACGGGTCGGCGGCCAGATGGGCGGCCTCGGTCGCGGTCATCCCGGCCTGGAATCCGCGTACGGTCGCCAGATAGTTGTTCCGCACCTCGCCGCCGTAGCGCTTGGCCAGCGCCTGCGATGCCGATGTGACGTGGCCGGCCGCGGCCGAGTCGTTCTTGAGGACCACGATGTAGCTGTCCCGGATGGTCTCGGCGCCCGGGGCGGCCACGATCGTCCCGGTCGGCAGGGCCGCCGGGGTGGCAGCGTCGGCGGCGCCGGACAGTCCGGTCACCGCGGCCGTCACAGCCAGTCCGGCGGTCAGCAGAGTCCGTACGAACATGTGTGGTCCTCCCGTCGGGCTCCGGATGCATGCCGGAGTCGTCGGGGGAAACCCTGCGGAACAAGCGGAGTCCCACCGGGACCCGAACCGTTGCGCCTGGGTTGCAGCCGACCGGATATCTCAGACCGGTTCGATCAGGGCCGAACTACTCGCTGTCAGGACCGCTGCACCGAGCAAGGAGACGACATGACCACCCTGCTGTCCCCCGAGATCATCTCCACCGACTCGCTGACCGAGCGCTGTGACCGGTGCGGCGCCGCCGCCAAGCTGCAGGTCGTCCTGACCGCCGGTGGCGAGCTGGCCTTTTGCGGGCACCACGCCAAGAAGCACGCCCACGGACTGGCCCCGGTCGCGGCGAAGATCCTCGTCGAGGACGGGTTCGACTGGGCAGGCCCCGTGGCTCCCGAATGACCGATATGCTCGATACCTCACTTCTGGGCGGGTTGCGCCCCTGAGAGGGGTACCGGGCGTGCAGATCGCGGCGCACGATGTGGGGCGGCTGGCTCGGGCCATCGCCGCCTGCGCGGGAGTGGCCGTCACCGCTTATGGAGCTTTCGTCCTGATCAGCGCGCCGGGTCCGGTTTTCTCCGACCCGGCGACCGCGTTCGTTCCAGCCGGCCTGGCGCTGGTGTTGCGCGTCCTGCCGGTCTCCGGTCCGGCGGTCCGGGTCTGCGGTCACCTGCTGGCCCTGGTCGCCACCGCGGCCGGGCTGGCCACGCTGGGCGCCGCATCCCGCCGCCGCGGCCGCCACCGTGCTGGCCGGCCTGGCCCTGGCCGCCCTGGATGTCGCCGCGCCGCAACGGGCCGGCGGGTTCCGGGTAGCCGACCCGCTCCTCGCCGGGGCCGCCATCATCGCCCTGGTCGCACTCGTGCCCCGGATGTTCGCCGCCACCTTCCCCGACCGCGCCGGGCCGGGCAGCGTGATGACGCCGTACGCCGCCGGGGCTCTCCTCACGCTGGCCCTCGGCGCGATCCTGGCCCGCCCCGAGGCCGGCCCGCTGCGGACCGCGGCCGCCGCCGGACCCGGCACCACCGTCCGCCGGATCCTGCCGGCCCTGGTCGCCGTGCCGGTGATCGCGGCCCTGACCAGCGCGCTGGCCGTGCGTACGGGCATCGACCGGCCGGCCGCCGCGATCAGCACCGGCGCCGTCCTGGCCGCGCTGGCCGTCCTGGCTCTGATCGGCTACCTGGTTCGCTCCCTCGAAGCCGCCGACCGCGGGCAGCGGGCCCTGATGGCCGAGCTGCGCGAGCGCCGGGAGTTCGCCGACACCCTGCTGCAGTCGATGAACGAGGCAGTCATGGTGCTCGACGCCAACCAGCGCATTCTCGACGTCAACCGGCGCTGGCGCGAGCTGACCGGGCACGGCGGCGAGGAGCCGCTGCGGCTGGTCCCGCCGGTGCCGCCGCCGGGCAGCGGCGACTGGGTGCTGCCCCGGGTGGACGGGACCGAGGTGCCGGTGCTGGCCACCATGGCGGCGATCCCGCGACACCGACGGCACACCACGGGCGTACGTGGCCACCTATGTCGACATCGCCGACCGCAAGCACGCCGAGGAGGCGCTCAGCCGGCACGCCACCGAGCTGCAGCTCGGCAACGAGGCGCTGCTCGAGGCCAACCAGCGGCTGGAGACCGCGCTGGCGTTCAAGAACGACCTGACCTCGATGCTGACCCACGATGTGGCCCAGCCGATCAGCTCGATCGCCAGCCTGTCCGAACTGCTCACCGCGGACTGGGCCGATCTGCCCGACGACATCCGGCTGGAGCTCGCCTCCAAGATCGACAAGAACACCCACCGACTGATCAAGATGATGAACGACCTGCAGCTGCTGTTCCGGCTGGACACCGGGTCGGTCACCGCCCGCCGGACGCCGGTGCCGCTGCTCGAGGTGGTCGAGACGGTCGCCGCCGACTTCCTCGACGACACCCAGATCGACGTCCGGATCGACGAGGAGCTGTCGGCGCTGGCCGACCGTGGTCACGTCGCCGCGGTGGTGCTGAACCTGCTGCGCAACGCCGTCGCGTACGGCGACGCGCCGGTCGAGATCGAGGCCGTCCGGACCGGCGAGTCGGTCGAGCTGGTGGTGGCCGACCACGGCCCCGGCATCCCGGCCGAGCTGCATCCGAACCTGTTCGGGCGGTTCATGCGAGGCGCCGGGCTGGGCCTGTTCATCGTCCGTCACCTGGTCGAGGCCAACGGCGGCACGGTGCGCTACGAACCGGCCGACCCGCGCGGCGCCCGCCTCATCGTCACCTTCGAAGCGGCGTGAGGGCCTCGGCCAGTTCCGCCGGGTGACGGCGGGCGGCCAGCCACAGCTTGCCCACCAGCCCGGCTTCCATGATCAGCAGCAGCGCGCCGGAGACGATGGTGACGCCGCCGATCCAGCCGGTCAGCGGGCCGACGATGAACACGAACATCTCGAACTCGATGCCGCTGACCAGGTGCATCCGGATCCGGCGGCGCCGCAGCCAGCGGCGGGCCGTGGGGTATGCCCCCGTCCCCGGGAGGTCGTCGTTGTCGTCCGGAGGCTCGTACGGAACCCCGTGCGCCTCGCACAACTGGGCCCGCATGGACGACCGGATCGCCGCCATCTGGGCCGAGTTGAGGTACCGGAACAGGTCGGCGGCGATCACGCCGTACGCCAGCCAGAGGTAGCGCTCCGCGCCGGTCCGGTGGAACTGGCTGGAGAACAGCGTGATCCCGCACAGCACCACGCGCAGCCGGTCGAACATGAAGTCGAACCAGGCGCCGAACATCGAGCCGGTGCCGTTCAGCCGGGCGATCTTGCCGTCCATGCAGTCGACCACGAAGCTGGCGTGGAACAGCAGCGCCCCGGCGATCAGTGCACCCCGGCCGGGCTGCCCGAAGCTGACGGCGGCCGCCACGCCCAGCACGGCCGCGACCAGCGTCAGCCGGTTCGGCGTGATCCAGCGGTACGGCGCGACGAGGCGGACGAGACGCGACGCGAGGGGGTCCACCACCAGGACGGTCCACCACGCGTCGCGCTTCTTGTACGTCCGGTCACGGATCTCCGCCAGGTCTACGCGCTGCACCCGGTCCAACTTGGCGGCTGCGTTGCGTCCTGACAAGTCACCTTAAGGAGGGTCAGCGCCCGGCAGAGCCGCGATCCTCTTCGTTGATCATCCCGTCGCCCCAGGCGTCCGACGCCGGCGTCGGGCCGCCCATCGGCGCTGTGCCGGCCGCGCTGCCGCGTAACGGGGCGTGGCTGACGATGCGGCGTCCCGGCGCGAGCACGTCGTCCAGGTCGTGCACGCTCGTGATCCCCGGGGCCGAGGTGATGTCGACGTGGTTGCCCAGATCGGGGTCGTCGTTCAGCGGGCGTACGGGCCGGTTGCGGACCCGGGCCGCGACCGATGCCGGTGACGCCGGGTCGAACTTGCGGCTCCCGCCGAAGAGCGTGTCCGACCGGCCGGCCAGCTGCTTGCTGCTCGCGCCGCTCGCCCGACGGAGCGCCGTGTCGTTTTCGATCAGGCCTTTGAAGGCGGTCAGGTCGTCCTGGAGACGCCGCTTCAGCGTCTCCTCGCTGTGGTGGTCGCTCGGCATGAGCGCGGCCACGTCCGCCTCTAACTGGGCCACCACCTGGGTCCGGGTCTCGCCCAGCGGCCGCAGCGTCAGCGTTTCCGCCAGCCGGGGCCCGGCCACCGAGGCCCAGGCCACTCGCTGGTCGTACGCGAGCTCAGTGATCTGGGCGTCGAACTCGCGACGCGTGCCGTCCAGCTCCATCACCCAGTGGGCCTGCTGGTGGCCGGTCGGGACAACCCGCTCCACGCCGGTCATGAACCGCGGATAGGTCTCGAACGCCGAGAGCTGCTCGTAGACGGAGTGCAGCGGCGCGCTCACCTCAATGGCCTGCTGAACCATGCTCATACACCGAGAGTACGAAGATCAGCAGGCCGCGCGGCGGAAATTGATCAGACGCGCTTGACGTACTGCCAGCGGCCGACCTCGGCGGCGTACCGGGCGTCACTGGCTGCGACCAGCGTCACGCCGGCCACCCGCAGTCGCTCGGCCAGGGCCGGCGACGGGCTGCGCCACGCCTCGCTGATCTCCACGGTGGTTCCGGTCACCCGGCAGGCCTCGGTCAGCACGGCCAGCGCGTCCGGGTGCACCGCGCCGTCGTCCAGACCGACCTGGCCGAGCAGGCCGAGCGGGCGGGCGAGCTGGGTCGGGGCATAGCGGGCGGCACGCTCCAGGCCGAGTACGGTCGCCCGGACCAGGTTCTCGGCGACCTGCTCCGCCGTCATCTCGCCGGTCAGCAACCTCGACCGGACGTCGCGGGCGCCGAGCGGGCCGGCCGGCGTCGGCAGCCGGGAGACCGCCACCGTGACCGCCTCCAGATCGCTGAGGTCGGACGGCCAGGCCAGCCAGCCGTCGGGCTGGACGACCTCGACCTCGGCCGCCACACGCAGAGTCACCTCCGTGCGGCGGCGGGCGCGGCGGATGGCGTCGGCGTAGGCGGGCAGCCACGTGGTGTCCGGGCCGACCTGGTCGGCAAAGGTGACCGAGTGCATCCCGGCCCGGTCCGCGGCCGACACGACCACGCCGACGCTGTCCCGGCCGGCCGCGAAGCCGGTGTGCACGTGCCCGTCCACGGTCAGGTCGAGGGCATTCGTCGACCCGATGACCAGTTCCTGCTCTGCGCCCACGATCCGCTCCCGGGTTCCCTGACTGACGAGCTCATCTCGTCGCAGGTCAGAGTCGGTCGCGGGTGTTGTGACGGGAGGTCTGTGGCCGGTGCAGTCGAGTATCAGATTCTGAAGGCGCCGACCAGGTTGCGCAGTTCCTCGGCGGTCCGGGCGACCTCGGTGCTCGCCTCCCGGGTCTGGTTGACGCCCTGCACGGCGCTGGCGCTGGCGTGCGAGACGTCCGAGATGCTGGCCGCGATCCGGGTGCTGCCCGAGGCCACCTCGCCGATGCTGCGGCTCATCTCGGCGGTCGTCGCGGTCTGCTCCTCGACCGCGCTGGCAATCGTGGTCTGGTAGTCGTTGATCTTCGCGATGACCTCGCTGATCCGGCTGATCACCTCCACCGCGCCGCTGGTGTCCTGCTGGATCGCGTTGACCCGGGCGCCGATGTCCTCGGTGGCCCGGGCGGTCTCCTGAGCGAGATCCTTGACTTCGCTGGCGACCACGGCGAAGCCCTTGCCGGCGTTCCCGGCGCGGGCCGCCTCGATGGTGGCGTTCAGGGCCAGCAGATTGGTCTGCTCGGCGATCTGGGTGATCAGCTTGATCACGTTGCCGATCTCGGCCGACGACTCGCCCAGCTGCCGGATGGTGTCGGTGGCCCGCGCCGCCTCGTTCACCGCGACCGCGGCGATCTGGGCGGCCTCGCTGGTGTTGCTGGAGATCTCGCGGATGGACAAGCCCATCTCCTCGGAGCCGGCCGCCACCGTCTGCACGTTGCGCGAGATCTCCTCGGCCTCGGCCGACGCCGACGAGCTCTGCGTGTCGGTGCTGTGCGCGGCGGTGGCGATCTGGCCCGCCACCGACGACAGCTGCGACGCCGAGCGGGCCAGCGTGTCGGCGTTGGATCCGATGGTGGTCATCGAGGTGCGGATCGAGTCGAGAGCGCCGTCCAGCGCGACTGCCATCCGGCCGAGTTCGTCCCGGCCCGTCACCGCACTGCGCCGGGTGAGGTCGCCGGCGGCGACCGCCGAGATGACCTCGGCCAGCTTACGGACCGGGATCAGGATCGACCGGGCCAGCGGAATCGCCAGGAGCAGCAGCAACACCAGCCCGGCGAGCGGCGACCCCGACGGCCAGCCAGCGGCACCGGCTCACCGTCGAGTCCATCGCCGAACGTTCCCGCACGATCGCCGCACCGACCCGGTCGGTCAGCGCACCGAGTTCGTCGTCGGTCGCGTGGTTGCGGTCGGAGATTTCGTTCAGACGGCTGCGCGCCGATGCCGGGGACGCCTTCGCGGCCTGCGCGAACTGGGTGATGAACTGGCTGAAGGCGACGAAGTCGGCCCGGTTGGCGGCGAACGTGGCGGCCGAGTCAGCGGGCAGGCCGGACGCGGCCACCGCATCCGCGGCCTCGGTCGAGGACTGCACGTCGTCGGACACGTCGGACGCGACGTCCTGACCGAGGGCGGCCCGGTAGGCGTCGACCTTGAGCTCGCTCTGCCGGGTGTCCAGGTGATTCAGGGCGGCCCGCCCGGCCTCGAGCCGGCGCACGGTTTCCGCTTGGGCCTGCAGCGCGTGCTGACCCCAGATGCTGATCACCGCCAGTGCCACCACCGCCACCACCGCGGCGGTCACCATAAGCCCCAGCCGCCGGGCGATGCCCAGTTCTGCCAATCGCGACATGCGCGTTTCCTCCGTGGCGAAGATGGCTGACGCGAGTGAAGCGTCGGCATCACTCATCTTTCAGCGCTACCGGGCCCTTGATCACAGTTTCGGTGGATTCACCGCGAACTGATCGCCCCGGAAGGGAGAAAACCCGTGAAACGTCCTCTCACCGTGGCTGTCGCCGCCGCAAGCCTGCTGGGGGTCGTCGCGGCCCCGGCGGAGGCGGCTGCGGGCACCGCTCACGCGCCGGTCGCCGGCACCGTGCGGACCGGCGGAACGCCACTCAACGTGCGCGCCGGGGTCACCTCCGGCAGCCGCCTGGTGGGCCGGGTGGCCAACGGCGGCCGGGTGTCGATCGCCTGCTACTTCTTCGGCCAGACGATCGCCGGGACGGTCCGCACCACCCGGGCCTGGGACCGGCTCACCAGCGGCCACTACGTCGCCGACGCGTACATCGCCCGCGCCGTCTCACTGCCCCTGTGCTCGACCGCGACCGCGACCGCCGGGCCGGAACCGGCGGCCACCCGGGGCGCGTACATGCTCCCGGTCGCGGCCGGGATCGTCAGCGGATACCGCACTCCGATGCGGCCGGCCCACGACGGCGTCGATCTGGGCGCGGCCCGGTTCACTCCGATTCACGCCGCCGCCGCGGGCCGGGTGATCACAGTGGTCTGCAACGTGTCCACCCACAACTGCGATGTGGACGGCAACCCTTCGCTGCGCGGATGCGGCTGGTACGTGGAGATTGCGCACGCGGACGGTTACGTGACGCGGTATTGCCACATGGTCCGGCGGCCGTCCGTCTCGGTCGGTCAGGTCGTGGCCAAGGGACAGGTCATCGGCTTCGTCGGCACCTCCGGTTCGTCCTCGGGCCCGCACCTGCATTTCGAGGTGCACTCGAGCGCGCCGGCGACGCGCGCGAACGCGATGAACCCGATCCCGTTCATGCGCGCCAAGGGCCTGCTCTTCGGCCGGTGACGGGACACGAACGGCCACGCTCCGCAGCGGAGCGTGGCCGGTTGTCGTTCAGTCGGGTCAGGCCGGTTCGTCGGGCGGGCGCAGCATGTCGCTGACCGCCTGGACGGCCGCCTCGGTGGGCGACGCCGCCTCGCGGTTGACCGCCTGCAGCTCGCGCCAGACCTCTTCGCGGTGTACCTGGACGCTGCGCGGCGCCTCGATGCCGAGACGTATCACGTCGCCGCGTGCCTCCAGCACCGTGATGACGACATCATCGCCGATCATCACGCTCTCGCCCGCTCGCCGGGTCAGCACGAGCATGACTGCCCTCCTCCATCCGTGGACCAGGACATGGCTCAGGCGCGGTCGCTTCCACCGCGACCGCGCCTGTTCGAGACGGGCTCAGTACGTACGGTTCATCACCGCGCGGACCGGCATGCCGGAACCGTTCAGAACGACCTGCATGGCGCGCATGGTGTCGCGGTCGACGATGATCGGCGCGAGCAGGTTGGCGGTGGTCTCGTTCACGCCGGCGCTGATGACCACCATGACCAGCAGCCGTTCCGGGTCCTTGGTGTTCAGCGCGGCGAAGACCTCGTTCTCGATCTCCGGAGCGTAGTCCGGGAAGAACGGCTCCGGCGGCGCCACCAGGAAGCGCAGGCTCGGGTCGTCGACCGAGGTGAAGGCGTACAAAAGACCTTCGTCGTGCAGCCGGACCAAGCAGAACCGCCGGTGCGCCGGGAAAGCCCGGCATCGGCACGGCCATGTCGATCGCCGGCAGACCCGTGACGGCATCGGTCATGGTGTCCTCGATCGGTCGGGACGCAGTGCGAGTACTCATGGTCACCTCAGGAAGTCGATGAGCGAGGGCTGGATCACCTTGGCCGAGGCGGCCAAAGCTGCTTGATACGAGGTCTGCTGCAACTGCATGTCCATGATCGTCTTCGGCAGATCCACGTCCTCCACTTCGGACAGCTGCGACGTCACGGAGAGCAGCCTGTCCTGAGCGGACTGCTTCATCTGCGTCAACCCGATTGTATCGGGCGCCTACATCCGAAAGGGTGCTTTTCAGCAAATCCCCAGCACTATCCAACTTTTTCAGACTGGCCGACAAGGCACCACTGTCACCGGACCGGATGTTCGCCGAGATGTCCGTCAGCACGGAGAACAGCTGGGTGTCACCGGTCTCCGAAGGCCTCCGGCCCGGTGGCGTCCACCCGCACCTTCGCCCTCGGCCGCGACCGTCCGGGTGGTCTGGCCGTGCTGTCGCCGGCGATAGCTCCCGTCGTCGTTGTACGCCACCGCGCTGGTCGACGTTCCGCCGAACACCGGCCGGTCCAGGTACTTGGTGTTGGCGATCGCCGATCAGCGTCGACTTGAACTGGTCGATCGCCGAGGCCATGGCCTCGTTGGACTGGGCGTCGTTGGAACCGGCGTTGAGCGCCTGCACGGTGAGGTCGCGCACCTGGTTCACCACGGTGGAACTGCTGTCCAGCGACGACTGCAGGGTGTTCAGCCAGCCCAGCCCGTCATCGGCGTTGCGCGAGTACTGCTGCGTTGGCGCGGGTCTCGCCGCGCAGCTGCATCGACGTGACGGTGCCCGTCGGCGAGTCCGACGGCCGGTTGATCGTCTTACCGCTGGACAACTGCTCCTGAATCTTCTGACCCTTGGCGATGCTGCGCTGCAGGTTCTGCAGCACGGCGGTGTGGATGCTGCTCTCGGTGACTCTGCCGAACGCCATATCTGTCCCTACCTTCCGACCAGGCCGGTGCGGTTGATCAGCTGATCGAGCATCGAGTCGATGGTGGTCAGCACGCGGCCCGCCGCCTCGTAACCGCGCTGATACGTGAGCAGGTTGGTCATCTCCTCGTCGAGGTTGACGCCGGACGTCGCCTCGCGGGACGCGTCCACCTGCTGGGTCACGTTGGTCTGGATGTCGTTGCGCCGGCTGGCCGCCTGGGAGTCCACGCCGAGTTCGCCGATCATGCTCTGGTACTGGCGGTCCGCGCCGGTGGGCGAGTCGCCGATGTCGGCCAGCTGGTCCGCGATGGTGTTGTCGAGCGCGCCCGCGGTGGCCGGCGGCACGATCTGCGTCGGATCGGTGGATGACACCGCGACCTTGTCCGGATCGGTGATGCCGACCTTGATGGTGCCGGCGGAGATCGGCGAGTTCGGGTCGCTGCTGACGAAGAAGTCCTGACCGGTGGTGCCGTCCACGCTGTAACCGGTCTTGTGCACGGTGTTCACCGAGTCGGCCAGCTTCTGCGCGACCGCGTCGAGGGAGCCGGCCACGCCCGGGAGCACGCTCGTCATGGTGTCGTACATCGCGCCCACCGTGCCGCCGGCGCCGGTCGCCGACTTCGTGTCGGCCCACTGCAACGACAGCGCCGGCGCCGAGGCTGGGTCCTTCATCGCCGCCTGCTGGTCCTGCAGCCGGGGCGCGCCGGTCACCTCGATGCTCCGGGTGGTGAACTCGCTGACCAATGTGGAGTTTCCGATGAAGACGTCCATCGCGCCGTTCTTGCGCAGCGAGGCGGTGGCGCCGGTGAGCTCGGACAGGTGCATGACGGCGGTGTCCCGCTGGTCCTCCAGCTCGTTCACCGTCTGGCCGCTCGCCTGGGCCCGGACGATGCTGTCGTTGAGCTGGGCGATCGTACCGGCCGAGGTGTTGACCTCGGTGGCGTACGCGGCCAACTGGGTCCGGTTGGCGCCGTACTGGCCGGCCAGATTGCTGTAGGCCGAGTTGAGTCCGTCGGCCACGGTCGAGCTCTGCTGGATCAGCGTGGACCGGGTGGCGGTCAGCTGCGGGTTGTTGGACACATCGTTCCAGCTGCCCCACATGTTGTGCATCTGGGACTGCAGCGCGGTGTCCGACGGCTCACCGAACGCATCCTCGATCGACTGGTACGAGGTGGTCTGCCCGGCCAGATAGGCGGAGTTGCCGTGCTCGGTCCGGCCCCGGTTCTCCATGAACTCGTCCTTGAGGCGCTGGACGTCGGAGACGCTCACGCCCTGTCCCAGGCCGTCCGTCCGGGCGTACACCGCCGGACTGACGCCGCCGGTCTCGGACTGCATCTCGGCCCGCTGCCGTGTGTAGCCGTCGGTGTTGGCGTTGGCGATGTTCTGACCGGTCACGTCGAGACCGCGGCGTTGCGCGTAGAGCGCGGACAACGCCGTGTTGATGCCTCCGAAGCTGCTGCCCATCAGATCGCCTCGTCCACCAAGCTCGGCCGGCGCACTCCGCCGGAGACGGTTTTGCCCTGTGGGCTATAGGTTTCCACGGTTCCGGCGAACGCGAGCATCGTTTCGCGAGCAGCTCGCTGGCCGGCGGTGAGCAGGTCGCGATTGGCGTCGGCCATCGCGCTGATCTCGGACGTGAGGGTCAGGAACGCTTTACGGTGCTGGTGCAACAACTCCGACCAGGGCGCCGGGGCGGCGTCCGCGAGCTCGCCCAGCGAGGCTTCCGCGTTCAGGCCGAGTTCGATCGCCACGGCCTGCGCGTACGCCGCTCGCGCCACTTCCGTCTGTCGGATCTGTTCCAGCACCACCTCCACCTCGCGAGTGGCGTGGGCCAGCCAGCGCGAGCGGCCGGCGGCCAGCAGGAGCTGCTCCTCCTCCAGCTTGAACAGCAGCAGCTCCAGCAGCTCGCGCGATCGCCACAGAACGCTGGACAGATCGGTCAGGCTCACGCGCGCCTCCGGTGTCGGGTGTGGTCGGCATTCACCCGGAACGGTCGGCATGTGAAGCGTGGGTCTGAGGAGTTTGCAACCTTTCCGCTGCCGCCGCGATCTCGTCCCGCAACGCGCACGCCTCGGGATCCGACGGTCGCAGGCGGAGGGCAGCGGCCACGTCGCGGGCCGCCCGGTGCGGGTCGTCGGCGTAGAAGTGGTGGTACAGCGCAGCGTGGAACTGCGCGGTGAAATCGTCCGGGGCCAGCTCGGCGATCCGCTCGGCGATCCGGGTGGCCTCCGGGTACCGCTGCAGCCGGTGCAACTCGGCGGCCAGGAACGTCAATCGGTCCGGGTCCTCGGAGACCTCCGCCTCCAGCAACTCCAGATACCGCAGGCTTTTCTGCCGTACGCGATCGGCCGCCGGCAGGTGATGATCGAGCACGACGCCGGCCCGTTGCAGCCGTCCGCCGGCGGACAGGATCGAAGCGTCGATGGTCTCGTGCACCGCCCCGGCGTAGCGGAACCGCGAGTCGTTGCGGAACAGCCGGACCGCGTGGTCCAGCCAGGACTTCGCGCCGGGCTCGGCCGGGAGGTTACGGCGGGTCAGTACGTACCCGGCGGCCTCGTCCGCGCCGACCAGCGCCTCCAGCACCGGTCGGCTGCCCCTGTCCAGCGCCTCGTCCGCGTCCAGCACCAGCACGTGCGTGCCGGTCGCCCGGTCGAGGCCGGCGTTGCGGGCGGCGGCGAAGTCGACCGGGTCGAAGCCGTGGTGCAGCACCACGGCCCCGTACCGCCCGGCCACCGCCGGCGTGGCGTCGCCGGAGCCGGTGTCGACCACGATGATCTCGTCGGCCACTCCGGCCATCGAGTCCAGGCAACGCGGCAGGGCCACCTCTTCGTCCTTGACGATCATGCAGAGGCTGAGCACCTGACCAGGCTAAACGCGTACGGAAAAAGGTCTGAGATGTTTTCGCAAACCCCCTCATAACCGGCCCGATACCGCCGAACATCGGGAGGTAAGGCCACACGGCTCACGGATGAGCCGGCTCGGACCCGTTCTCAAGGAGGAAACACCCATGGGTCTTCGCATCAACCAGAACATCGCCGCGATGAACGCCTACCGGAACCTGTCGGTGACCGATGGGCAGATGTCGAAGTCGCTGGAGAAGTTGTCCAGCGGTTACCGCATCAACCGGGCCGCGGACGACGCGGCCGGCCTCTCGATCTCCGAGGGCCTGCGCTCCCAGGTCGGCGGTCTCAAGGTCGCCGTCCGCAACGCCCAGGACGGCATCAGCGTCGCGCAAACCGCTGAAGGCGCGCTGAACGAGGTCACCTCGATCCTGCAGCGTATGCGTGACCTGTCCGTTCAGGCCGCCAACGGCGGCTCGAACGACCAGGAGGCCAAGGGGGCCGCACAGAAGGAGTTCGGCCAGCTCAACGAGGAGCTGGACCGGATCGGCAAGACCACCTCCTTCGGCAAGTCGAAGCTGCTCGACGGGTCCTTCGGCCAGGCCGAGGAGGTCGCCGGCAGCAAGACGACGACTCCGTCGGCCGCGGGTGGCACGTTCGACATCACCAAGGTCAACGGCCAGACGCTCGCCACCGCGATCACCGTCACCGTGCCGCCGGCGGCCGCGGGGGCGAGCGCCAAGGACATCGCCGATGGCATGAACACCGCGATCTCCACCGCGCTCAAGGGTGCCAACCAGGGCTTCTCCGGCGACGAGATCCACGTCAGCTCCGATGTCGCCTCGGATGGCACCGGTGCCACCTTCAAGCTCGACGGAGCCAAGTCGTTCGCGCTGGGCAACGACAGCGGCGTACTGAGCGGCAATGGCGTCACGGCCGGTGCCAGCGCCACCAAGACCGGCGCCAACAGCGGCCAGTTCCAGGTCGGCGCCAACTCCGGCGAGACGCTGAACATCTCCATCGGGGCGATCAGTGCGAGCGCCCTGGGCACCGGGAACCTCGACCTCAGCGCCGCCGGCGGGGCCGACACGGCCATCGGCGCGGTGGACTCGGCGATCACCACGATCTCCGACCAGCGGGCGACCCTCGGCGCCTACCAGAACCGGTTCGAGCACACCATCAACAACCTCAACGTTTCGGTGGAGAACCTGTCCGCGTCCGAGTCGCGTATCCGGGACACCGACATGGCGTCCGAGATGGTGCAGTTCACCCGGAGCCAGATTCTCACGCAGGCCGGCACGTCGATGCTGTCGCAGGCCAACCAGGCCTCGCAGAACGTGCTCTCGCTGCTCCGCTAACCGAACCGCAACCAGGTTGTTCTCAACGAATCGCGGCAGGGAACCGAATAGGTGGGGGCAGACGGCGGACGCCGGCTGCCCCCGCTTTTCGCTTTTTCTGGGAGGTGCGCATGGGCAACACAGTCGACGGTCTCGTTTCGGGGATGGACACCACGTCCATGATCTCGTCGATGATGCAGATCGAGTCGCTGCCCAAGACCAATCTGCAGACCAAGGTCGCCAATGCGCAGACCACGGTCGCCTCCTACCAGTCGGTCAACTCCAAGCTCGCCGCGCTCAAGAGCGCCGCGATGGACCTCCAGTCGCTGAGCACCTGGCGCAGCGTCAAGCCGACCAGCAGCTCGACCAACGTGGTGGCCACGGCGACCGGGGGCACCAACACCCAGACCGGCAGCCTGACCTTCGACGTGACCCAGCTGGCGCGGGCCCAGGCCTCGACCGCCCGGGTCTCCTCGACCGATGACATCACCACCGCCGACTCCATCCAGGTCCAGATCGGCTCCGCCGACCCGGTCACCGTCGCGCTGGGCGCCGACAAGACGGCCGCGGGGGTCTCGAACGCGATCAACGCGGCCGGCCTCAGCGTGAAGTCCTCGGTCGTGCAGACCAGCGCGGGCGACAGCGTCCTGCAAGTCACCGGGACCAAGACCGGCGCGGCCAACGCCTTCACCGTCTCCGGCCTCACCGACGCCAGTGGCAACGACGTCACCTTCCAGAACGCCGTCGGCGCGCAGGACGCCACCATCCAGGTCGGCGGCGGTGACGCCACGGCCGGCGGGTACAGCGTCACCAGTGCCACGAACACCTTCACCGGCCTGGTCAACGGCGTCACCGTGACCGTCGGCAAGGTCGAGCCGGACGTGACGCTGAACGTCGACACCGACGCGTCCGGCATCGCCGACAAGTTCCAGGCTTTCGTCGACGCCGCCAACGCGACGCTGACCGAGGTCACCAACCAGACCGCGTACGACCCCAGCACCAAGCAGAGCTCGCCGCTGACCGGCGACTTCATGGTCCGCCAGCTCAGCCAGGGCATCCTCAGCCAGGTCAGTCAGGGCCTGGCCTACGACGACACCACCACCGCCGCGGACGGCACCACCACCACGAACAACGTGAAGTTCGGCAGCCTGGCGCAGATCGGTATCCAGCTCGACAAGACCGGGCAACTGACCTTCGACAAGGACAAGTTCACGGCGGCCTACAACGCCGACCCGACGTCCATCAAGAAGGCCGGCATGGCGATCGGCGACCAGTTCTACAGCCTCGCCGACACACAGAGCCAGAACGTCACCTCGGCCATCACGAGCAACAACAACCAGATCGACTCGTTCAACTCGCAGATCGACGACTGGGACGTACGCCTGACGGCCAAGCAGGAGGCCCTGACCAAGCAGTACGCCGACCTGGAAACCGCGCTCGGCAAGCTCAAGGACCAGTCCAGCTGGCTCTCCGGCCAGCTCTCCAGCTGACCTGATTCTCTTCCTCCACCCGACGACCAAGGGATCCGATGACCTCTCCGCAGATGCGTAACCGCTACCTCGAAGACTCGATCAACACCGCGTCGCCGGCCAAGCTGCTTGTCATGCTGTACGACCGGCTGGTGCTTGATCTGCAGCAGGGCGAGGTCGCGGTTCAGGCCGGCGACCGGGAGACGACCTCGGACAAGATCAATCACGCTCAGGAGATCATCCTCGAGCTCCGGACCACGCTCGACACGGACGTGTGGGAGGGCGCCGCCGGCCTCGCCGCGCTGTACAGCTGGCTGCTCACCGAGCTGATCCAGGCCAACATCAAGCTCGACGCGGCCAAGGTCGCGGCCTGCCGGGGCATTGTCGAGCCGCTGCGCGACGCCTGGCGCGAAGCCGCCGTCGCCGCCGCTTCGGCCTGACGACGGACGCGCGAGGGGATACCGGCATGAGCGACTGCACCGAGCGGCACCGCCCGGACGCCGGCCACGGCCGGAAGCACCCGCGCGGGGAGGTTGAGCCGTGAGCCAGGAGTGGCGAAGTGCCTGGACCGCCGCGCTCGACGAGCTCGAGATGGACGTGGCCGGCACCGAGGCGATGCTGGCCGACGGCCGGCGGATGGCCGAGACGCCGCCCGTCGAACGTGTGGCAGCCGCCGCAGGACCTGGGCGCCCTGCCGCTGGAGCTCCGGCCCCGCGCGGACGAGATCCTGACCCGGCAGCTGGCCGCGGCCGAGGAGATCGCCCGCCGGCTCACCACCACCCGCAGGCAGCAGGTCGTCACCGCCCGGATCGAGACCGGCGAACGCGTCAAACGGCCCATCTACCTCGACTGCGCCATGTGACACCCGAACGGCTGCACCCCCGGGTCGTCACCCCGGCCGGCACGAAGCCCGGAGCCCCGCCGACGCGGGACTCCGGGCTTTCGCATGCAACCGGCCGGCAACCGTTTGACTCTCAGCGAAACCCTCACGGGGCCGAATCAACGAGTACGAGCAAGGATTGCTCGCCTTGATCGCCACGGACCGGCGGCCACCAGCACGGAAAGGAAACTGCTGCCGTGTTCGATGACGTCTCGTCGTCCTCGCTCCGCGTCGCGGTCGCCGGCCTGTCGGCTCGCCAGACGGCCATCGCCTCCAATATCGCCAACATCGAAACGCCGGGTTATCAGGCCCGTAAGGTCGAATTCGAGGGAGCGCTGACCAACGCTCTGCACCAGGGACAGTCCCCGTCGGAGGTGACGCCGACCGTGCAGTCGTCGCTGGAGCCCACGCGCCTCAACGGCTCGAACGTCAACCTCGACGAGGAGACGCTGTCGCACATCGACACCACGATGCGCTACCAGCTGACGCTCCGCGCGCTGGACAGCAAGTACGGCATGATCCGCGACGCGATCAAGGGGTGAGGTAGATGTCCACCTTCAATGCGATCGGCGTGGCCAGTACCGGTGTCACCGTGTACCGCAAGTGGCTGGACGCTGTCTCGGACAACATCGCCAACATGGACAACGTCAGCCGTACGTCCGACAAGGCTTTCCAGGCCCGTTACGTGGTGGCCCAGGAGGCCGCGGACGGCAACGGCGTCCAGGTCGGTGGCGTCGCCTACGGCAGCGCCGAGGGTCAGGTCACCCACGATCCGGACAACCCGCTGGCCGACTCCGAGGGCAATGTCCGCCGCCCGGACATCGACCTCGGCAGCCAGATGGCGCAGATGATGATGGCGCAGCGCGCCTACCAGGCCAACCTCGCGGTTGTCGACCGCGCCAAGGACTCCTACACCGCCGCCATCAACCTCGGGAAGGGCTGATCATCATGTCGTCTCCCATCAGCGCCATCGGCGCCGTCGGCGGCCTCTCCGGAGTGTCCCCGGTCAGCCCGCTCGACGCGACCAGCGGCACCGCGGCCACCAGCGGCGCGAACAACGACTTCGCCGGCATGCTGTCGAAGGGCCTGGAGAGCGTGCAGGCGTCGTCGGCCAACGCCGACAACCTCGCGGTGCAGGTCGCCGACGGCACCCTGCAGGACCCGGCGCAGTACACGATGGCCGCCACCGAGGCCTCCCTCGGCCTGCAGCTGACCACCGCGGTCCGGAACAAGGCCGTCGACGCCTTCAACGAGATCATGAGGATGCAGGCCTGACATGTCGGACCGGCTTCCCGCCCCCGTACGCCGCGTCAGCGACACCTTCAAGGGTTTCACCCCCGGACAGAAGGCAGTCACCGTCTTCGCGGTGCTCGCGCTCATCATCGGTGGCTACTTCTTCGCCACGTGGGCGGCCAAGCCGTCGTACTCCATCCTGTTCAACAACCTGTCGACCAAGGACGCGAGCGCGATCGTCGACTCGCTGGACAAGTCCGGGACCAAGTACGAGCTGGCCAACGGCGGCTCGACCATCATGGTGCCGCAGGACCAGGTCAACACCTTGCGCCTGTCGCTGTCGGGCCAGGGCCTGCCCGGCGACGCCGACACCGGGTACGCGCTGCTGGACCAGCAAGGCATCACCACCAGCGACTTCATGCAGCACACGAACTACCAGCGGGCGCTCGAAGGCGAGCTCGCCAACACCATCAAGTCGATCGACGGCGTCGAGGCCGCGACCGTGCACCTCGTCATCCCGCAGAAGGACGTCTTCTCCGACGACCAGAGCAAGACCACCGCGTCCGTCCTGGTCCAGTCCTCGCCGACCAAACCGCTGTCGAACCAGCAGGTGCAGGCGATCGTGCACCTGGTCGCGTCCAGCGTCGAGGGTCTCGACCCGACCCAGGTGACCGTGGCCGGCGCGGACGGCAGGATCCTGTCCACCGGCGGCGGCGCCGCGGTGGCCACCGGCGGTGACGCCGGCGCCGACTCGCAAACCGTGACGTTCCAGAACCGGATGAACGCGTCCCTGCAGGACGTGCTGGACAAGCTGGTCGGTCCGGGCCACGCCGTGGTCACCACCCAGGCCCAGCTCGACTACGACCAGACCTCGACCACCACCAAGAGTTACTCGTCGGACCCGTCGACGGCCCCGCTGTCGGAGAGCGTGAGCCGGGAGGCGTACGCCGGCAACTGTGGCGCTGCCACCGGCGGCGTGCTCGGCCCGGACAACATCCAGGTCCCCAACGGCAGCTCGGGCTGCTCCACCACCAGCAGCGCCGGCCCGGGATACGAGAACAGCAACGCCGTCCGCAACAACGCGGTCAACGAGACCCAGGAAGTCCGGCAGAGCGCACCCGGCGCGATCAAGCGGCTGAACGTGGCCGTCCTGCTCGACAGCACGACCGCCGGCGCGGTCAACTCGGCCCAGGTCCAGCAGCTGGTCAGCACGGCCGCCGGCATCGACCCGACCCGTGGCGACGGGGTCGTGGTGACTGCCATGCCGTTCAGCACGGCCGCCGCCCAGGCGGCCCAGAAGGACCTGGCCACGCAGGCCGCGGCGGAGAAGACGGCCAAGCAGAGCTCGCTGATCAAGACCGGCGCGATGGCCCTGGTCGTGCTGTTCCTGCTCTTCCTGGCCTGGCGGGCCAGCCGGCGGGCGAAGAAGCGCAAGTCGCTCAGCCCGGCCGAACTCAAGCACCTCGAGGACATGCAGTCGGCGCTGGAACAGCAGCGACTGGCCGAGTTGAACTCGATGATCCCGTCGCCGGCGATCGAGGGGCCCGGCCCCGAGGTGATCGCCCGGGACGAGCGGCAGCGCGAGATCGAGCAGATGGTCGAGGACCAACCGGAGGAGATGGCCGCTCTGCTGCGCGGCTGGCTCGGCGCCGGCCGCTGACGAACACCCCTGGGTTTGAGGAGAGCGAGCGTTGAGCACACCGGCGCTGACCACGACGTCGATGACCGGCCTGCGGAAAGCGGCCATTCTGCTGGTCCGGATGGGCAAGGAGTACTCCACCCGGGTGCTGGCCGGCCTGTCCGAGGCCGAGGTGGAGGAGCTTTCGGCCGAGATCGCCCGGCTCGGGAAGCTCGAGGAGGCGGTGGTCGGCGACGTCATCGACGAGTTCTACGCGCTGGCCACCACCAAGCACGCCGGGGCCGGTGGGCTCGCGTACGCCCGGGAACTGCTGGAGGCGTCGCTGGGCGCCGAGCGGGCCAACCTGATCCTGGACCGGCTGCAGGCGTCGATGACCGACATGCCGTTCAACTTCCTCAGCCACGCCGACCCACGGCAGCTCCTGTCGTACGTGCAGCACGAACACCCGCAGACCATCGCGCTGGTGCTGGCCCACGTCCCGTCGGCGCTGGCGTCCTCGATCCTGTCCGGGCTGGCGCCCGAGGTGCAGTCGGACGTGGCCCACCGGATCGCCGTGATGGACCGCACCTCTCCTGACGTCATCCGGCAGGTCGAGCTGGCGTTGCAGCGCAAGCTGTCCACCGTCCTCCAGCCGGACGAGTTGTCCACCGTCGGCGGCCTCGGGCCGCTGGTCGACATCATCAACCGGGCCGACCGGACCACGGAACGGCTCATTCTCGAAGCGCTGGAGGCCCGCAGCCCGGAGATCGCCGAGGAGATCCGGCGGCGGATGTTCATGTTCGAGGACATCATCAACCTGGACGACCGGTCGATCCAGCTGGTGCTGCGCCAGGTCGAGCCGGCCGATCTCGCCACCGCGCTCAAGGGCGTCTCCGAGCAGGTGCGCGACAAGGTCACCGGAAACCTCTCCGAACGCGGCCGGGAGAACCTGCTGGAGGAGATCGACCTGCTCGGCCCGGTCAAGGTCAAGATGGTCGAGGAGGCCCAGCAGAAGATCGTGTCGGTGATCCGGTCGCTCGAGGACTCCGGCCAGATCGAGATTCAGCGCGGCGGCGAGGCCGATGAGCTCATCGCCTGACGAGCGACCGGTTCTCCGCGGATCGGCGGCCGATTCCGCCGCCGCCGCCCGCTTCGCCGTCGACCTCCGCCGGGAGACGCCGCCGGACAGCGCCGCGGTGGAGCGGGCCAAACAACAGGCCCGGACCGCCGGGTACGCCGAGGGCTGGGCCCAGGGCCAGCGCGCGGCGGCGATGGAGGCCCAGGCCGCGGCCGACCGGGTACACGCCCACGAGCAGGCGCACGAGCAGCGCCGATCGGCCGCGCTGGGGCAGGCCGTGAACGCCCTCGGCCGGGCCGTCACCGGCTTGGAGAACCAGCTGATGCCGACCCTGCACGAGCTGCAGGAGGCGGTGCTGATGCACGCGTTCGAGCTGGCCGAGGCGATCGTCGGCCGCACCCTGCACGATCCCGAGGGCCGAGCGGCGGACGCGTTGCGGCGGGCCATGAGCGCCGCCACCGAGCACGGCGACATCGTGGTCAGCCTGCACCCGGACGACTATCGCAACCTGGTCGGCACGGCAGCCGACGCCGGGCCGCTACCGACGCCGAGTCCATCGCCGGGCGCGGAAAACCCGCCAAAAGGGGTGTACAACTACGAAGGACGGCTCGTACACCTGCGCGCCGATCCGACCCTGAAACCCGGCGACGCGGTGGCCGAGACCGGTACGACAACGGTGGACGCGTCGATCGAAGCCGCGGTGGCGCGTGCCCGGGAGGCCCTCCGGTTGTGATCGACCGCAGCGAGCGGGCGTATGCGCCCGGCGACCGCCGGCCGGGGCAGAGCAAGGGAGCGCAGCAGATGACCGATCTCTTCCGCAGCCGGATGGACGCCGCCCTGACCGCCTCACGGCCACTGTCCAAGGGCCGGGTGACCGGTGCCGTCGGTCTGCGGGTGACGGTCTCCGGCGTCGAGGCCCGGGTCGGCGAGCTGTTGCGGATCGGTGAGGGCGACGAGGTGATCCTGGCCGAGGTGGCCGCGCTCGACGGCGACCGGCTGGCCTGCCTGCCGCTCGGCCCGATCGCCGGGCTCGGCGCGGGCAGTCCGGTGATCAGCACCGGCGGCCCGCTGCGGGTGACGGTCGGACCCGACCTGCGCGGGCGCATCCTGGACGGTCTCGGCCGCCCGATGGACGGCGGGCCGCCGCTGCGGGGTGAGCCGGTGAGCATCGAGGCGGCCCCGCCGTCGGCGATGGAACGCCAGCTGGTGGACGCGCCGATGTCGTTGGGCGTACGGGTTCTGGACACGCTCGTACCCTGCGGCCGCGGCCAGCGCATCGGCATCTTCGCCGGCTCCGGCGTCGGCAAGTCGACCCTGATGAGCATGATCACCCGTGGCACCTCGGCCGAGATCAACGTGGTGGCGCTGGTCGGCGAGCGTGGTCGCGAGGTCCGTGAGTTCATCGAGCACGACCTGGGACCGGAGGGGCTGGCGCGCTCGGTGGTGGTGATCGCCACCTCGGACACGCCGCCGCTGGTCCGGCTGCGCGCGGGCGCGGTGGCCACCCGGATCGCCGAGTACTACCGCGACGACGGTCACGACGTGCTGCTGATGATGGACAGCGTGACGCGGGCGGCGATGGCCCAGCGCGAGGTCGGCCTGTCGGTCGGTGAGCCGCCGGCCACCCGGGGCTATCCGCCGTCGGTCTTCGCCATGCTCGCCTCGCTGCTGGAACGGGCGGGCCCGGGCGCCCACGGCAGCATCACCGGCCTCTACACCGTGCTCGTCGAGGGCGACGACCACAACGAACCGATCGCCGACGCCGCCCGCTCGATCCTGGACGGCCACGTCGTGCTGGACCGCAAGCTGGCCACCGCCGGGCATTTCCCCAGCATCCAGGCGCTCGACTCGATCTCCCGGGTGGCCAACCGGATCACCTCGCCGCAGCAGCGGGCCGACGCGACCGAACTGCGCCGGATGATGGCCGCGCACCGGGACGTGCGCGAGCTGGTGGAGATCGGCGCGTACGTGCCCGGCACCAACCCGGAGGCCGACCGGGCGACGGCGGTGTGGCCGCAGATCACCGGATTCCTGCAACAGGGCCTGGACGAACGGGTCACGGCCGACGAATCGTGGAACGCGCTGCGCCAGCTCATCGCCGCCAGCTGAGAACTGAAGTGCAGCTTGGGTGCGAGCCCTCAGTGAACCCGGCCGTGGGCCGAAGCGGCACGAGAGGGCGTTGCTCGCCCGTGCGAGGAGGCTGTGGTGAACCGCTTGTTCCGGCTCGGACCCGTGCTGCGTGCCCGTAAGGCCCAGGAGGACGCCGCCCGGGGCGCCGTCACCCAGTCGCGGCAGGAGATCCGGGACGCGCAGGCGCTGGTGAAGCGCCGGGCGCTGGACCTGGCCGGGGCGGACGCACCGACCGAGGGCACCGCCCGGGCCATGGTGGCGTCGATGGTGGCCCGCCAGTCGCTGGCCGCCGGCCTGTCCGGCGCCCACCGGATGGTCGCCGACGCCGAAGAGGCCGCCCAGGCCAAGGTGGCGGAACTGGCCGACGCGGCCAAGCGGCGCCGCGCGGTCGAGATGATGGCCGAGCGGCACGCCGAGACCGTCCGCAAGCACGATCTGACCACCGATCAGGCCAACCTGGACGAGCTGGCGATCACCTCCAAGGCCCGCAACGCCGCCCGGGGCATCGACGGCCAGACCGAGGGACGGGCCAATCCCATGCGTACGGGCTCGGGCACCGCCGCCGACCGGGAGGACGTGGCCCGCCGGGCCGCCAACGCCGTCGCGGCCGAACGGGACGGCGTCACCCTCGCCGACGCCCACCAGGCCATCGCCGACCGCCGCGGCGATCTGTTCGCCGTCCGGCGCACCGGGCCGGTGCTTGTCGCTAAGCCCGGCGCCGAAGAGGCCGAAGTCGACAACGACGGCACGGACGACGAGTAGAACCGGAGTCGCGCATGTTGGGTGTCAACGGGGTCATCAACCGCATCTCGGAGCTCAACCAGCAGCTCGGCATCACGCCGCCGGCGGCCACCGACAGCGCGGGCGGCACCGACTTCGCCTCCGCCCTTTCCGACGCCTCGGATCCCGGCAGCAGCGACAGCGGGGTGTCGGGCGACGACATCGTCGCGGCGGCCAAGAAGTACCTCGGCACCAAGTACGTCTTCGGCAGCACCGATCCGGCCAAGGGACTGGACTGCTCGGCGCTGGTCCAGCGCGCGTACAAGGACATGGGCATCGACCTGCCCCGCAACTCCTGGCAGCAGGCGCAGGCCGGCACCAAGGTGAACAGCCTGGCCGAGGCCCGGCCGGGCGACATCCTGGCCTTCGACACCCCCGCCGACCACGTCGCCATCTACCTCGGCGACAACAAGATGATCGCGGCGCCCAAGCCGGGCGATCACGTGAAGATCGAGTCGGTCTACAAGACGCCGTCAGCCATCCGCCGGGTCGTCGGCGGCGACGCCGGCGGCGGCACCGCGGCCGCCTTCGGCACGTCGGCGATGCGGCCGGCCAGCCTGCGCAACGCCGGGGGACTGGACGGGGTGCCGTACGGCGATCTGTTCGTCAAGGCCGGCGCGAAGTACGGCGTCTCCCCCAAGCTGCTGGCCGCCGTGGCCAAGGTCGAGTCCGGCTACAACCCGCAGGCGGTCAGCCAGGTCGGCGCGCGCGGGCTGATGCAGCTGATGCCGACCACCGCCAAGGGGCTCGGTGTGGACAACGCGTTCGACCCGGAGCAGGCCATCATGGGCGGCGCCAAGCTCCTGGCGCACAACCTCAAGGAGTTCAAGACGGTGCCCCTGGCGCTGGCCGCGTACAACGCGGGCGGCGGGGCGGTGCACCGTTACGGCGGCATCCCGCCGTTCGCCGAGACCCAGGCCTACGTGCCGAAGGTGCAGAAGGCGCTCGCCGCACTCGGCGGCTGAGCCCTTTGCCAGCGCAGGGAGGAACGTCCGAGATGAACACGTCCACCCCGATCACCGGACCCGACCGACGATCGGTCACCGACGTCAGCCGGCGGTCCGCGAGCCGTCGCGACGACGGGAGCGCGGACGAGTTCCAGACCGCGCTCACGGCCGAGATGGACCGCGATCCCGGCGAGGACGAGCAGGCCGAGCTCGACCGGACGTTCCAGAACCGCGCCGGCCAGGACCGGGCCGAGTCGTCCCGGCTCGATCAGGACCGGGCCGAGTCGTCCCGGCTCGATCAGGACCGGGCCCGTACGGCTGCGGACCGGTCGTTCCGGAACCGCGCCGATCAGGACCGGACGGTCCAGAACCGGACGGTCCAGAACCGGGCGGTCCAGAACCGGGCGATGAGCCGGGCCGCCGCCGATCGGACAACCCAGGACCGGATCGATGACGATCGACAGGCGAAGACCCGGGTCGAACAGGATCGGTCGATGCCGGACCGATCCGCGACCGGCAACGACGATCGATCCGTGGGCGACACGGCACCGACCGGGCCGCCCGATCGGACGTCTTCGGACCGGTCCGGGACCGCTGCCCCGGACCGGAAGCCGGCGGAGAAGGCCGCCGCCGGGAATGACAGCGACGACAAGCCGGTCGAGAAGACCGGGAAATCGGGCGCGAAGGTCGCCAAAAAGCCGACGGACACCGCCGAACCGGCCGGATCTCCCGCCACGGCGGCCGCGGTGACGCCCCCGGATGCCGCGGCGACGTCCACGCCGGCGGCGGCGGCCGCTGCGGCGCAGGCCACGCCGGCCGGGACGCAGAAACAAGCGGAACCGGCGGGCTCGAAAGCCGGGAAGCCGGGTGTGGGCGCCGTGCCATCCGCGGCCACCGGCCCGGCGAAGGCCCCGGGACGATCGGCACCGGCGGCCGTTGCGGGCACGAGAAACCCTGCCTCTGCTCCCGGCACAGCCGCAGCCGCCACCGGCACAGCCGCACCCGCCACCGGCACAGCCGCACCCACCGACCGCACAGCCGCAGCCGCCGACGCGGGGACGATCGCGCCCCCGTCCACCGGCACGGCCGCCCCTGAGATCGACCCGGCCACCGCGGCAGTCGGCCGCCCCGACGCGAAGGCACCGCCCAGTGCGGCCGGTGACGCCCCAGCGACCACCACGACCACCACCACGGACCAGGCGGCGTCTCCGGCCACCGCTGTCCCGCACCCCGCGGAGGCTCCGAAGACGGCTCCCGCCCCACCGCTGCCGACCGGTCCGATCAACCCGGCTGTGGTGCCGCTGGCGGCCGCGGCGCCGGCGGCCGCGGCCCCGCCGGCCACTGCGACGGCTCCGGGCCCGGGCGTACCGGGGCCGCCGGCCGTCCAGGTCGCCGTGCGCATCACGCCGCTGCGCCTGGAGGCCGACGGCATCCACCGGCTCACCGTCAACCTGCACCCGGTCGATCTCGGCCCGGTCCAGGTCGTCGCCGAGATCCGCAACGGTGCGATCAGCGTGCAGCTGACCGGTTCCACCGACGCCGGGACGGCCGCACTCCGCGACTCCCTCGACGACCTGCGCCGGCAGTTGCAGGACGCCGGTTTCGGCAACACCAGCCTCGACCTGCGCCAGGACACGCCGCCGGACCAGGGCCGCCAGCAGTTCGCCTTCATGGACAACGGGCCCGGGGGAGGCGGCGGCAGCGGCCGCGGCGGCTCGGGCGCCTCGTCCGGCGGCCCGGCGCCGGCCGACGAACCACCGGTCCCACCGCGCCGCGACAGCACCAGCCGCCTCGACATCCAGGCCTGATCGCGAACACATCCGGGCCTGAGCGCGAATACCGGCTAAGTGAATCCGCGCGCCCGCCGAAGACCAGACAGGGAACGGCGGATCCGCCGCTCCCGCGGTGTACGCGAACGACCGGGAGGACACCATGACTTCACCGATCAACGGGTTCGTCAGCAACAAGTACGACACCCCCGCGACGGCCGGGACGTCGCTCTACACCACCAAAACCACGACCGACGCCGGCTCGAGCAAGTCGGTCGCCGACCAGGACACGTTCCTGAAGCTGCTGGTGGCCCAGCTCAAGTACCAGGACCCCAGCAACCCGGCCGACTCGACCCAGTTCCTCGCCCAGACGGCGCAGTTCACCCAGGTCCAGAAACTTGAACAGATCGCCGGGATGATGCAGGCCCAGCAGCTGATCGGCGCCAGCGCGCTGGTCGGCCGGACGGTCACCTACCAGGACGACAACGGTGTCTCCCAGACCGGTGTGGTCAGCAAGACGAAGCTCAACGGAGACAGCGAACCGACGCTCGTGGTCGGGAACACGGATGTGCAGCTGTCCAAGGTCACGGAAGTCCAGGCAAGCGCAACCGCACCTACCGCGACCCAGCCCACATCCGATCCCGCCTCCACAAAGGACAAGTGACACATGCTGCGTTCCCTTTTCTCCGGCATCAGCGGACTCCGCGCGCACCAGCAGATGATGGACGTGACCGGTAACAACATCGCCAACGTCAACACCACCGGTTACAAGTCGAGCCAGGCCGTCTTCCAGGACACGCTGTCGCAGATGGTCAACGCGGCCGGCGCGCCGCAGAACGGCGCCGGAGGTACCAACCCGGCCCAGGTCGGACTGGGCGTCCGGCTGGCCAGTATCACCAGCAACTTCGGTCAAGGCGCCGCCGAGACCACCGGCAAGTCCACGGACATGATGATCCAGGGCGACGGCTTCTTCGTGGTCAAGAGCGGCGGGGAGCCGCTCTACACCCGGGCCGGCTCGTTCTCCTTCGACGCCAACGGCGCGCTGACCACTCCGAACGGCCAAATCGTGCAGGGCTGGAGCGCGGACACCGCCGGCAACGTGAACACGGCGGGCGCCCCCGGCGACATCAAGCTGCCGATCGGCATCAGCCTGGCCCCGACGGAGACCAAGAGCATCACCTTCACCGGCAACCTCTCCAACGAGGCGGTCGCCGGGGAGAGCAAGGACATCCCGGTCGCGGTGTACGACAAGAACGGCGCCGCCAACACGACTGACTTCAAGTTCACCAAGACCGACGCGACCACGTGGACGGTGGCCCTGCCCGACGGCACCAGCGCCCCGATCACGTTCGCCGCCGGCCGTGCGGTCGGCGACACCGACCCGGTCACCGGCAAGGACACCGGGATGAAGACGCTGAGCGGCACGAACCCGGACGGGACGCCGTACACCTTCACCCTTGATGTGAAGGACCTGACCCAGTTCAGCGGCCAGACCGAGGCCCGGGTCAGCAACTCCGACGGGTCCGGTTCCGGCATCCTGAGCTCGTACACCGTGTCCAACACCGGCCAGATCGTCGGTGTCTTCTCCAACGGCCTCAAGCAGACGCTGGGCCAGGTCGCTCTGGCCAACTTCAACAACGTCAACGGCCTGGAGAAGATCGGCGACTCGATGTTCCGCAGCACCGTCAACTCGGGTCTGGCCCAGGTCGGTGCGGCCGGTTCGGCCGGCCTCGGCCTGATCACCAGCGGCGCGCTGGAGATGTCCAACGTCGACCTGGCCCAGGAGTTCACCAACCTGGTCATCGCGCAGCGCGGCTTCCAGGCCAACTCGCGCGTCATCACCACCAGCGACGAGATCCTCCAGGAACTCGTCAACCTGAAGCACTAGTCGGATGCATGGCCCAGCCTGATCGTGGCTGGGCAGAAACTCGGGCAGAGGCCGGGGTCGGGCGGTATGTGCCCGGTTCCGGCCTCTGCCTTTCGGATTTGGCCGGTCGGGTCGCACCTGTATCGCGACCGGTCCGCGCTCATCGGCAACCGTACCGGGGCCGATGGACAAGTAACGGCCACGGATGGCCGCGACCAGCCAAGACAGACCAAGGACGGACGTCGTGATTCTCGTAACCCGCCTGAACGGTGCCGTGTTCGCTCTGAACCCCGACCTCGTCGAGCGTGCCGACTGCACGCCCGACACGGTCATCACGCTGGTGGACGGCACCAAGTACGTCGTCGCCGAATCCGTGCCCGAGTTCATCGACTCGGTGCGCCACTACCGGGCTTCGCTGATCGCCAGCGCGGGCCACCTGGAGGCCGGGGTGCCGGCCGCCCTGTCCGAGACCGCCGATGAGCAGGACGCGGTCGTCGTCCCGCTGCACCGGAAGGAACGCTGATGGACATCTCGACCATCGTCGGCGTCATCGCCGCCCTGGCCATTGTCTTCGTGGTCCAGATCCTCGAGGGTGGCAGCCCGGCCTCGATCATCCTGATCCCGTCCATCCTCCTGGTCTTCGGTGGCGCGTTCGCCGCGGGTATGGCGGGCGGGGTGCTGAAGGACGCAACCGGCGTCGGAAAGCTTCTGGGCAAGGCGTTCATGGCCAAGGTGGCGCCGCCGACCAAGCTGGTCGACGACATCGTGAAGCTGGCCGAGCGGGCCCGCCGCGAGGGCCTGCTGGCGCTCGAGGACGCGGTCAAGACCGTGGATCACCCGTTCCTCAAGCGCGGTCTGCAGCTGGCGATCGACGGCACCGACCCGGAGGAGCTGCACGACATCCTGCACGCCGAGGTCGCCGCCAAGAAGAAGGCCGACAAGGCCGGCATGAAGATCTTCGAGAACATGGGTGGCTACGCCCCGACCGTCGGCATCATCGGCACGGTCATGGGTCTGGTGCACGTGCTGCAGAACCTGAGCAAGCCGGAGACGCTCGGCGAGTCCATCTCGGCCGCGTTCGTCGCGACGCTCTGGGGTGTGCTGTCGGCCAACCTGCTGTGGCTGCCGATCGCCGCCCGCCTGGCCCGTCTCTCCGGCATCGAAGCCGAGGAGATGGAGATGGTGATCGACGGTGTGCTCGCGATCCAGGCCGGCTCCAACCCGCGCCTGGTCGCCCAGAAGCTCCGTTCCCTGCTTCCTCCGGACGCGGCCAAGGCGGCCGAGGCCGCTTCGACCAAGAAGGCTGCGTGATCTGAATGAGCTCAGGCGGCGGGGGCGCCAAGCGCAAGAAGGGCGGTCACGAGGAGCACGAGGAGCACGTCAACCACGAGCGCTGGCTCGTGTCGTACGCCGACATGCTCACGCTGCTGTTCGTCCTGTTCGTGGTGCTGTTCTCGATGAGCAGCGTCGACCAGAAGAAGTTCGCCGAACTGGCCGCCGGCCTGTCGGCCGGGTTCGGCGCCCAGAGTGTGACGTTCCAGGGCTCGGCCTCGACGCTGGACGGTTCCGGCAACGCGACCCAGCTGGTCGCGATCGATCCGGGTGCCAAACCGGGTGACGGCGCGTCGGGCACGGCCAACATGTCGGCCAAGGAGAAGCAGGCCGTCCAGGCGGCCGTCCGGGCCGAGAGCCGCACCAAGGCCTCGCAGAACGCGCAGGCCGCGGCCAAGGAAGCGCAGAACCTGAAGAAGATCGAGCAGCAGATCTCCGACTCGCTGGCCAAGTCGAAGCTGCTCGGCGACGTGAAGTTCACGATCAACCAGCGCGGTCTCGTGGTCACCGTCCTGACCAACGAGGTGGTCTTCCCGGGCAACCGGGCCGAACTTCAGCCGGGTGGCACCAAGATCCTCGACGCCATCGGTCCGCCGCTGACCAAGCTGCCGAACAACATCGAGGTCGACGGCAACACCAACCAGCTCAAGGCGACCACGTCGTTCTACCCGAGCGGCTGGGAGCTGTCCTCGGCCCGGGCGTCGACGGTGGTCCGTTACCTGATCGACGAGGGCCTGGCCAAGGACCGGATGCAGGCGGTCGGGTTCGCCGACACCAAGCCGCTGCTGCCGGCCGCTGACCCGCGTTCCGTTCAGCTCAACCGGCGGGTCGACGTCGTCGTCCTGACCCAGCTCACGGCCGACCAGGCGGCCCTGCTGCCGTCCGCGGCCGGCACCGACAGCACGTTGCACGCAGGCCAGACCACGGCTCAGGCGACCGCCGCAGCCACCACCAAGAGCAACTGAGGGGGAACCGATGGCAGACGAGAAGGAAGCAGTCGAGGCGCCGAAGAAGAAGTCGAAGATGCCGCTGATCATCATCATCGCGGTCGTCGTGTTGCTCGGCGGTGGAGCCGGAGCATTCTTCATGCTCAAGGGCGGCAGCAAGGCCGAGGCGGCGCCGAAGGCTCCGACCAAGGGAGCCGTCGTCACGATGGACGACGCGATGACCATCAACCTGGCCGACTCGCACTACCTGAAGCTGGCCTTCACGATGCAGCTGACCACCGATGCCGGGTCCGCCACGATCGACAACTCGGAGGCCCGGGACCTGGCGATCCAGCAGTACACCGGCATGGACATCGCCGAGCTGTCGACCGACAAGCAGCTGGAGAAGAGCAAGGCCGAGCTTCTGGCCGCGATCGAGAAGGCCTACAAGAAGGACAAGAAGCAGATCGTCATGGACGTCTACTACACCTCGTTCGTCACGCAGTAGCCCAGACGGGCACAGATGGGCAGGTCCGTGTCGCGGACCTGCCCATCCTGCTTCTACGGCTCAGTGGTCGGCTAAGTGAGCCGATCAGGACGACGTGACCTCCACCGCGCGTCCCCCGGGCAAGATGTCGCGTCGCGGCAACTCGGGGCCGGCCCCGTACGACTTCCGCAAGCCGATCAAGCTGTCCCGCGAGCACGTCCGGACGCTGCAGATCGCCTTCGAGACGTACGCGCGCAGTTGCGGCACCCTGCTCACCACGCGACTGCGGGTGGTCAGCAGCGTGTCCCTCGCCTCGATCGAACAACTCACCTACGACGAGTACGTGTCCTCGTTGGCCAACCCGACCGTGATCGCCATGGTGGCGCTCGACCCGCTGGCCGGCACGGTCCTGCTGGAATTCGCCTCCGCCACCGCCATGACCGCGATCGATCACATGCTGGGTGGTCCTGGCGGACCTCAGCCGGAGCGGCCGCTGACCGAGGTGGAGATGCCGCTGCTGCGCGGCCTGCTGGAGCGGATGCTGGGCGAACTGCGCTACGGCTTCGAGACGCTGGTAGACATCTCCCCCAAGCTCAAGGAGATCGAGTACAACGCCCAGTTCCTGCGGGCGCATCAGCCGGGGGACGCCGTGGTGATCGCCTCGTTCGACATGAAAATCGGGACCGAGGAATGCATCGGCAGCCTGTGCCTGCCGTTCAACACGATCCTCCCGGTGCTGGAGAAGCAGGAGACGATCGAGCTGACCGCGGCCGAGCGGATGGTCCGGGACAGCTCCCACCGGAATCTGACGGCCGGCCTTTCCGCCGCTCCGATCGACGTTGCGGTCCGATTCCAGCCCATTCGCATGCGGACCGATGACATCGTGGACCTACGTCCCGGGGACGTCGTGCCGCTCGGGCACCCGACCAGCATGCCGCTCGAGATCACTGTCAACGAGACCGTTTTCGCCCACGCAGTGCCCGGTAACCAGGGTGCCCGGCTGGCCTGCCTCGTCGTGCCGTCGCCGCCCACGGAGTCATCCCGCAAGGAAGTTGGCCGCCCATGACCGCGCCCACGATCACCGAGCCGCAGCTCGCGCTCGCCCGCAGCGCCGCCGAAGCGGCCCTGGCCGTGCTGCCCACCAGCCGCGAGCTGACGGTCGGGGCGCCGGGAGCGGTCACCGCCGACGCGCTGACCGCGGGTCAGGCGATCACCGCGCGATTCAGCGGTGCGGCCGCCGGCGAGGTCGTGGTGGTGGTCGGCCAGGATCTGGCTGACGCGCTCAGCCAGAGCCCGATCGGCGAGCTCGACCTGACCGCGGCCGTACGCCCGGCGCTGGAGGCGGCCGCCCGGGTCTTCGGACCGGTCGTTCTCGATCCCGGCCAGGCGATGGAACCAGGCGTGGCCCTGAGCTCGATCGCGGCCAAGGGGGACGCGGTGGCCGTGCCGCTGCTGGACGGCGGCGAGGTACGGGCGGTGGTGGCGCTGACGCTCACGCCGTGGCCGGCGGAGCCGGGGCCGGGCGGCGTGGCCACCCGGGGTGCGGCCGGGGCGGCGCCGCGCGGCGGACTGGACATGTTGCACGACGTCGAGATGGAGGTCTCGGCCGAACTCGGCCGGACCCGGATGAGCGTGCGGGAACTGCTGTCGCTCAGTCCGGGCGCGATCGTCGAGCTCGACCGGGCCGCCGGCAGTCCGGCCGACCTGCTGGTGAACGGCCGGCTGATCGCCCGCGGTGAGGTGGTGGTGATCGACGAGAACTTCGGCATCCGGATCACCGAGATCGTCGCTCCCGGCAGCGAACGGGAGTAACCGACTTGTTCGAACTCGCGCTGCGGATCGGCTTCTCGCTGCTGATCGTGTTCGGCCTGATGTGGGGCCTGGCCCGGGTGGTCCGCCGCCCGCTCGGCGGTCACCACCGGCCGGGCACGCTCTCGGTGCTGAACCGGCAGCAGCTGAGCCGGGGCTCGTCGGTCGCGGTGGTCCGGGTGGCCGACCGGGCGCTGGTCCTGGGCGTGACCGACCAGCAGGTCAGCCTGCTCGGCGAGACCGAGCTGGACGCGTTCGTGAAACACGACGACCACCACCACGAACACCGGGATCCGATTCTGATGGCGCCCGAGGGCCTCGGCTTTCCGCCGGGTCCCGGCCGGGACAAACTGGCCGGCTCGGTGCTGTCCCCGCGGACGTGGCGCTCGACCATGAACTTCCTGCGCGACCGGACGACGAGGCGTTGACCATGCGACGGTTATTCGCGGCTCTCTTCATCGGATTTCTCCTCGGGCTGGCGCCCAGCCCGGCCACCGCGGCCCCGAAGCCGCCGGCCCCGCCGACGGCGCCGAAGGTGTCCCCGAGCGGCGGTTCGATCAACTTCAACATCGACAGCACCAACCCGGACGGCAGCAAACCGGCGACCTCACTGGTCATCGTGCTCGGCCTCACGCTGTTGTCGGTGGCCCCGGCCGTACTGCTGCTGACCACGGCCTTCACCAAGGTGTTCATGGTGCTCGGGGTGACCCGCAACGCCCTCGGGCTGACCAGCATGCCACCGAACCAGGTGCTGGCCGGGCTGGCCCTGTTCATCACGCTGTTCATCATGAGTCCGACGTTGACGGCGATGAATCAACAGGGCGTGCAGCCCTACCTCAAGGGCGACAAGACGCAGACGCAGGCGTTCAAGGACGGCGTCCAGCCGCTGCGTGACTTCATGTACAAGACCACCCGGCCGGACGAGATCGCGCTGTTCGTCAAGGTTTCCGGTCAGAAGACGCCGAAGAACAAGGACGACGTCCAGCTGACCACACTCATCCCGGCGTTCGTGCTGTCCGAGCTGCGGGCCGCGTTCATCATCGGGTTCGTCATCTTCATCCCGTTCCTGATCATCGACATGGTCGTGTCGGCATCCCTGATGTCGCTGGGCATGATGATGCTGCCGCCGGTGACGGTGGCCCTGCCGTTCAAGTTGTTGCTGTTCGTCCTGGTGAACGGCTGGGGGCTGGTGATCACGGCACTGGTGGCGAGTTACAAGTGAACTACCGCGTCCCCACCGCCGAGATGCTGGCCATCATGCTGGGGTCGATCCGGGCCGGTGCGTGGATGCTGATCGCACCGCCGTTCAACTCGCGGCTGATCCCGACCCCGGTCAAGGCCCTGTTGTCGGTCGGGCTGGCGCTCCCGATGGCGCCGTACCTGACACACAGCATCCCGTCCGTCGAAACGCCGGACATCATCGCCAGCGCGACGCTGCAGTTCTTCATCGGCGCCGCGCTCGGGTTCATCACGCTGCTGCTGTTCTCGGCGGTGCAGGCGGCCGGTGACCTGCTCGACGTGTTCGGCGGCTTCACGCTGGCCCAGGCGTACGACCCGTTGTCGATGGCGCAGAGCTCGATCTTCGGCCGGTTCTACAACCTGGTCGCGGTGACCCTGTTGTTCGCGAGCCAGGGGCACGAGCTGATCCTGCGCGGATTCCTGCAGACGTACCGGACGCTGCCGCTGAACGCGTCGTTCTCGATGGGCACGCTGAACGAGTTGCTGATCAAGGGTGTGGGCGAGATGTTCGTCGCGGCTCTGCAGATCGCCGGGCCGCTGATCGCCGTGCTGTTTCTCACCGACGTGGCATTCGGCCTGCTCAATCGGGTGGCGCCCGCGCTCAACGCGTTCCAGTTGGGCTTCCCGGCGAAGATCTTCCTGGTGCTCACCGTCGGCGCCACCAGCATCGCGATGCTGCCGCCGACGGTGGGGACGCTGGTCGACAAGGCCGTGTCCGCGGTCGTGAAACTGAGCGGCGGTTGAGATGGCGGGTGAGAAGACCGAACAACCGACACAACAGAAACTGAAGAAGGCCAAGCAGGATGGGCAGATCGGCCGCAGCCAGGACGTGGGCGCCTGGTTCGGCATGCTGGCGGCCAGCATCATGCTCCCCCGCACGCTCACCTCGGCCATGGGGCACGCCCGCTCGCTGATGGCCAAGGTGCCCGACGTCATCGCCCACCCGGATCCGGCCACCGCGCTCGGCATCCTGAAGGACGGCCTGATGAGCGCCGCCTGGGCGGTGGCGCCGCTGTCGCTGACCATGATGGCGGTCGGCATCGCGGCGGCCGGCGCCCAGGGCGGCATCCGGGTCGCCACCAAACTGTTCATCCCGAAATTCAACCGGCTGAACCCGCTGCCCGGGATCAAGAAGATGTTCGGCCCGCAGTCGCTGTGGGAGGGCACCAAGGCGCTGGTCAAGACCGGGGTGCTGGCCGCGGTGCTGTATTCGACGATGAAGAACATCGTGCCGCTGCTGATGACCCCCGGGCAGCTGGACATCGGCTCGCTGCTGGGCGTCGTCCAGAAGGCGACGCTGTCGGTGATCCGGGCGGCGTCGGTGGCCGGCATCGTGATGGCCGCGGCCGACTACTTCGTGGTGCGCCGGCGGACCAACAAGCAACTGCGGATGACCAAGGACGAGGTCAAGCAGGAGAACAAGAACACCGAGGGCGACCCGCACCTCAAGGCGCACATCCGCGGCAAGCAGATGGCGATGGCCCGGAACCGTCAGATGGCCGACGTCCCTACCGCCGACGTGGTACTGGTCAACCCGACCCACGTCGCGGTGGCCTTGCGGTACGACCCGGAGAAGGGCGCCCCGCGGGTGATCGCCAAGGGCTCGGGGGCGATCGCCACCAAGATCCGCGAGCTGGCCACCGAGCACCGCGTCCCGATGGTGCAGGACGTGCCGCTGGCCCGGGCGCTGGAGAAGAGCGTCGAGATCGGCATGGAGATCCCGGCCGAGTTCTACGGCGCGGTGGCCAAGGTGCTGGCGTTCGTGATGAACCTGAAGTCGAAGGGCTCGGCCGCCGGCACGCACCGCAACCCGAACGCGACCCCGGTCCCCGCCTGAGATGGGGGCGCATAGCACGATCTGGGAGTTTTCCTCACATCACCGGCAGATCCGCGAGACGATTTGCCGGGAGGTGCCGTGCGGAAACTGAACCTGGGCAAGTTCGCCGTACCCGTCGGGGTGATCGGCATCATCGTCATGATGGTCGTGCCCCTCCCTACCTTCTTGCTCGACCTGCTGATCGCCACCAATATCACCGTCGCCCTACTCGTCCTGCTGGTCAGCATGTTCGTGGAGCGACCGCTCGACTTCGCCGTCTTCCCGGCTCTGCTGCTGGTCATGACGCTGTTCCGGCTGGCGCTGAACATCAGTGCGACCCGCCTGGTGCTGCGCGACGGTGACGCCGGGAAGGTGATCCACGCGTTCGGCAGCTTCGTCGTCGGCGGCAACCTCGTCATCGGCCTGGTGATCTTCCTGATCCTGATCATCGTGCAGATCGTGGTGGTCACCAAGGGCGCCGAGCGGGTGGCCGAGGTCGGCGCCCGGTTCACGCTGGACGCGATGCCGGGCAAGCAGATGGCGATCGACGCCGACCTGAATGCCGGCCTGGTCGACGAGGCCACGGCCAAGCAGCGCCGGGCCGACGTCGCCGCCGAGGCCGACTTCTACGGCGCGATGGACGGTGGGTCGAAGTTCGTCAAGGGCGACGCCATCGCGGCCATCATCATCACCGTCATCAACCTGGTCGGCGGGTTCGCCGTCGGCATCCTCCAGCAGGGCCTCTCGCCGGCCGACGCGATGAACCAGTACAGCCTGCTCAGCGTCGGCGACGGCCTGGTCTCGCAGATACCGGCGCTGCTGCTGTCGGTGGCCACCGGTCTGATCACCACCCGGTCGGCGACCTCCGGCGACATGGGCAGCAGCGTGACCGCCCAACTGGGCAAGAACAAGCTCGCGCTGCGGATCGCGGGCGGCGCCGCGCTGGCCTTGTGCGTGATCCCGGGCCTGCCCAAGATCCCGTTTCTGCTGGTCGGCGCGGGCACCCTGTTCCTGGCCCAGCGGGTCAAGACGCCGACCGCGGACGAACTGGCGGCCGAGGCCGCGGCGGCCGTCGAGGTGGACCGCCCCTCGCCCGACTCACCCGACCAGCTGATGGGCGAGATGCGGGTCGACCCGTTGGAGCTGGCCCTGTCCCCCGACCTGGTCGACCTGGTCGACACCAACGGTGGTGACCTGCTCGACCGGGTCCGGGCGCTGCGCCGCAAGATGGCTCTGGAGCTGGGCGTGGTGATGCCGCCCGTACGGACGCGGGACGACCTCGACCTGCCCCTGTCCACGTACGCGATCCGCATCTCCGGGGTCGACGCCGGCACCGGTCAGGCGCCGCCCGGCACCGTGCTGGCGATCGGCGACAGTCTGCAGGCGCTGCCTGGGCGGGCCGGCGTCGAACCCGTCTTCGGGCTGGCCGGCAAGTGGGTCCCGGCCGAGCTGCATTATCAGGCCGAACTGTCCGGAGCGACGGTGGTCGACCGCGCCTCGGTGATCATCACGCACCTGGCCGAGATCGTCCGCAGCAACGCCAGCCGGCTGCTCGGCCGCGAGGACGTCCGGTCCCTCACCGACATGGTCAAGCGCACCCATCCGGTGGTCGTCGAGGAGCTCACCCCGACGCTGCTGAGCCTCGGCCAGATCCAGCGGGTGCTGCAGGCGCTGCTGGACGAGGGCGTGCCGATCCGGGACCTGGTCCGCATCTTCGAGTCGCTGTCCCTGCGGGCCAAGGTGTCGATGGAGCACGACGGGCTGGTCGAAGCGGCACGCAGCGCCCTCGGCCCGGCGATCGCGGCCCAGTACGCCGCCCACGGCCGGCTCACCGTCATCACCCTGGACCCGATGCTCGAGCAGGGCCTGCTCGAGTCGTTGCGGCCGAGCGACACCGGCGCGTTCATGGCCATCGACGGGATGCGCGCCGAGGTCGTCGTCAGTGAAGCGGCACAGCTGGTCGAGTCGGCCGAGCAGCAGGGTCTGACGCCGGTGCTGGCTTGTTCGCCGCAACTGCGGCTGCCGCTGATGCGACTGCTGCGCGCCGGCTCGCGACGCGTGCCGGTGCTGTCGTACTCCGAGATCTCTGGTTCCACCGCACAGATCGAGACCATGGGGGTGGTGAACGGTGCCTACGCGGGTGCTGCTTGAGGGGCCGGCCATCGAGCCGTTGCTGGCGCAGGTACGCCAGGAGTACGGCTCGGGGGTCCGGATCGTTTCGGCGGACAAGGTCCGTAGCGGCGGCTTCGGGGGCTTCTTCGCGAAGCAGCACTACGAGCTGTCCGTAGAGGTTCCGGATTCCACCGAAGACAGGATCGAGATGCCACGCAAGACCTCCACCCCGGCCCGGCGCGACGAGCCGGCGAACAGCCTCGAGCAACTGCTCGAACGGGCCGAGTCACGGGACCGGATCGCGCCCGGCGAACCGCCGGCCCCGACTTTCCCGCCGGACCGGCACAGCGGGCGGGAGGCCGGGACCGGCGACACCGACGACCGGTTCCACGGCGGCGGCCCGAACGCGTCGGCGTTCGCCGAGCTGCTGGCCGGGCTGGATTCCAGCAACCACCTGGCCACGGCCCGCCCGCGGCCGTCACCGCACCCGCGCCCGGCGATCCCGCCGGGGATCACGGCAGCTATCCCGGCGGCGGACGGGCCGGGCCACCCGACCGTACGGCCGTTCCGCCCGTCCAAGGCGACCGGCGCCCCGATCAACGGGTCCGGCAAGCCGATGCCGCCCGTGCCGAGCCTGGCCGAACTGATGGGCGGCCTCGGGCTGGGCGACCCGGACACGGTGCCGACGAGCCGACCGGCGTCGCCCGCGCCGGCCCCGGCCACCGTGGTCTCGGCCACGCCGGCCGCGCAGCCACCGGCGCCGGGAGGGTCGGCGGCCGCCGCGTACGGGCGGCCTCAGCCGTCGACCGAGGTGGCGACCACGCCACCGCCGGCGCAGCTCCCGGCGCTGCGGGCGGTGCCCAACGAACCGGTGGTCGCCAACCTGGTGTCGGTCGGCATGCCCGAGGCCATGGCGGCTCAGATCATCGGCGGTGACACGTACGCCGGAGTGCTCGGGGTGCTCGCGGCCCGCCCGGCCGCCCCGGGCATCCCCGACGCCCCCGGCGAGATCCTGGTCCTGGCGGGCGACGTGCAGTACGCCGTAGGGATCGCCAAGCAACTGCTCGGCCAGATCGGCGTCGACCAGAGCCACCTGTTGCTGGCCGGACCGACCGCGGCCGGCACCGGTCTGCACTCGTCGCGGCTGATCCACGACGCGAAGGCGGCCGCTCTGCGGGCGGACAAGCTGCAGAGCGCCGACGCGCCGTGGATCGTCGTACTGGACGCCCAGGTCGGCCGCACGGATCCGATCTGGGTGAACGACATGTGCGACGCCCTGGGGGCGACCGCGTTGTGGGCCGTGGTCGACGCCACCCGCAAGACCGCCGACACCGCCCGCCACCTGCGGACGCTGGGGGAAGTGGAGGCGCTTGTCGTGCACAGCGTCGACCTGACCGCCGACCCGGGCACCGTACTCGGGCTGGATCTGCCGATCTTCTCGCTGGACGGCAAACCGGCGACGCCGCACGCCTGGGCCGCCATGCTGTGCGCGCGGATCGCCGCCGACGTCACTGAGATGGCCGCCGCCCCGCGGCGGGTGGCGCGGTCGGCGCGACGATGATCCGGCCGTCGGTCCTGTGGTTCGCGCTGCTGATGAGCGCGCCGGCGCTCTACCAATACGTGTTCGACGAGATCGACATCACGGAGGTGTTGATACGGTTCCTCATCGCGGTGCCGATCGCTGCGATCCTCCTGGCCGGCCTGCGGTTCGTCACCGCCGGGTACGGCAAGAAGGCGGAGGAACCGGGCACTCCGATGACGCCCACGCCGGACCCTCGGCCGCCCTCGTCCTGAGCAGCGTTTTGCCTGTTCGAACCCGGGGTAGTCGGAAAAAGTGAATGCTGTGGACAACCGCACTGTCGCCCGGTACACGCTCGTGGTGATCGGCCTCGTGCTGGCCACGCTGCTGCTGCTGGGGCTGGCTTACGAGACCCGTCAGGTGCTGACCTGGATCGTGATCGCGGCGTTCTTCGCAGTCGCGCTGCACCCCGCCGTCAGCTGGCTCGAACGCAAGGCGCTGGGGCGCAGGCGATGGCTGGCCACCCTCATCGTGTACATCGTGGCCTTCCTCCTGGTCGGCGGTCTGATCGCGGTCTTCGTCGTGCCGCTGGTCAAGGAGGGCACGCAGCTCGCCGACCAGATGCCGCAGCTGGTGAACGACATCCGGACCGGCCGCGGCCCGATCGGCAGCCTGGCCGAGCGCTTCCACGTGCTCAATTACATCCAGTCGCACAGCACCCAGATCCGCGGGTACATCACCCAGCTCGGCGCACCGACCCTCGCGGCGCTGCGGGGCGCCGCCACCGGCGTGGCCGGCGTGGTGACCATTTTCGTCCTGTCCTACTTGATGGTCCTGGAAGCGCCGAAGGTGATCGGGGGCTTCCTCGCGTTGTTCAACCCGCGCCGCGCCGAGCGGGTCCGCCGGGTCAGTCACGACTGCGCCCGGACGGTGACGGGATACATCACTGGCAACCTGTTGATCAGCGTGATCTGCGGAGGGTTGACCTACGCGGTGCTGTTGGTCTGCGGGGTGCCCTTCGCCGGGCTGATCGCGTTGTTCGTCGGTGTGGCCGACCTGATTCCGCTGGTGGGAGCCACGCTGGGAGCGGTCGCCGGCGTGATCGCGGCCTTCACCCACTCCGTCACCGCCGGCATCATCGTGGTGGCCTTCTTCATCGCCTACCAGCAGCTGGAGAATCACCTGCTGCAACCGTGGATCTTCTCCCGGACGGTCCAGCTCAATCCGCTTGCCGTGCTGCTGGCCATCCTGATCGGAGTGGAACTGGCCGGTATCCTCGGGGCGCTGCTGGCCATCCCGGTGGCCGGCATCATCCAGATCATCGCCCGGGACATCTGGGACACCCGTCAGGGGCGCCTCAAGCGCGAACCGACCGTCGGCCAGGAGAAGGAACCTGCGGACACGGCCGGGCCGTCGGAGTCCGAGAAGCACTCGCCGGTCACCACGACCGCCGCCGCGGTCGAGCACCGCGCGTCCTGAGACGCGGACGCCCCACCCGGACGTCCGGGTGGGGCGCTGTCAGCGGGTCGCCGGCCCAGTCACGGCGCCAGGGACAGCGAAAGCGTGCCCTTGCCGTACCGGCTGACCTCGATCGTCAGGTCGAGCCGCCGGCCCAGCGCCAGCAGGTGCGCCCGCGCGTCCGCGGGCAGCGGCATGCCGGGGTAGACCACCTGGTAGAGCTTCACGTGCGGCCCCCCCTCCCGGTTGAGCAGGCTGGTCAGCACGTTGCAGAGCTCGAAGACGTTCTCGGCCAGGTTGGGGAACAGCTGTTTCTCGTCGATGCTGTCCTCGGCCGCGCCGGCCGGCAGCAGCCCCAGGGCGGCTCCGACGTTGGCGGCCAGCGGCAGCGTCATGCCCAGTACGCCGTGGATCTGCTGCGCGCTGTCGGTGTAGATCGCCACCGTGGCCAGTTTGAGGTCGTCGGCGGACATCGGGTCGCCCGGAGCGACGTTGCAGTCCCGTCCCAGCAGGTCCTCGAAGAGGTTGCGGACCGTCAGGGACGCGGGGATAACCGAGGTGTCAGACATGGCTATATCATCCCAAAATTGGAGTAAGTACCTCATCAAAACGTTCAGCCGTGAATGGCTTGACGATGAAGAACGCCGCACCGGCCGCCTCGGCCTGCTGTTGCATCTCCGGGGTGCACTCGGACGTGACGAAGCCGAACTTGACCTCGTTACCGGCCGAGCGCAGCTTGCGGAGCACCTCGACGCCGGTCATCTCCGGCATGTTCCAGTCCGAGATGACCAGGTCGGGACTTTCGGAGGTGGTCTTGTCCAGCGCCTCCTGGCCGTCCGCCGCCTCGACCAGGTCGTGCCCGTCGAACCCGGCCTGCCGCAGCGTGCGGGTGACGATCTGGCGCATCACCCGGCTGTCGTCGGCGATCAGGATCTTCATGGGGTCTCCTCCTTCTTCACGTCCGCGCGGCTCTGCCACATCGAGATGGACACCGGTTCGCCCTCCCACCTGCCGTAGAGGCCGGAGACCCGCTGAGCGCCGGGGTACTTGGACGCCGACTCCGAGGCGAGCACGACCTGCGGCAGCGACAGCAGCGACCCAGCCGGCAGCATCGCCTTGACGTTGCCGCCGATGATGTTGGCCAGTTCGCCCAGCACGTCGGAGAGATCCTCCGTGCTGACCTCGTCCTCGCCCATGGCCAGGAACGCGCCGGCGGCCCGGCGGGCGGCCGTGGTGGACGACGCGTAGACCACCACGCCGTTCCAGGAGCCGGTGATGGCCACCGACGAGTGCACTTCGGACGGCTGGTTCTCGTCGTAGGTCAAGATCAGCGGGTTGACACCCTCCGGATCCAGATATGACACCCAGACCTGTTCCACCATCTCGGCGAGGTCCTTCTCGCCGACGACGTCGACGCCGGCCGACGCTCCGCCGTTCGGCGACCGTCCGCCGTCGTGGTCCAGGGCCGTACCCTCTCGACTCTCGTTCATCGGTTCGCTCCGGTCGGTACGAGGCCCAGGAGGGCCAGCTTCTCGATCATCGCGCCCTCGGTGAAGGGCTTGATCACGTACTCGTGCGCGCCGGCGGCGAGCGCCCGGACGATTTGGCTGTGTTCGCTCTCCGTGGTCACCATCACCAGGGTCATCTCCCGCAGCCGCGGGTCGGCCCGCGCCTTGACGACGAACTCGAGCCCGTTCATGGTGGGCATGTTCCAGTCGATGAGGGCGAGGTCCGGCAGCACGTCCATGGTGGCCAGCAGGTCGACGGCCTCCTGACCGTCACCCGCCTCGACCGCCTCGAAGTTCAGCTTGGCGACGATGCGCTTGAGGATCATCCGCATCGCCCGGGAGTCGTCGATCACAATGGCCTTCACCGCGGATCACCCCTTCTGGCGGAGCCGACCGGCGATCCGCTCCGCACTCGATAGGCCGATGTCCGGCCGGCCGCCAGCCGTTCGTAGTTGTCGTCGATGCCGATGGTCGTCTCGGCCGCGCCGAGGAACAGCCAGCCGTCCGGCCGCAACAGCCGGGCGACGTTGCGCAGCACCGATCTCTTGGTCGCCACGTCGAAGTAGATCAGCACATTGCGCAGGAAGATCACGTCGAACGGTGGCATCGGCGGCAACGGGCCGGTCAGGTTCATCAGCCGGAACGACACGTTGCGACGCAGCTGCGGCATGATCCGCCAGTGCGCGCCGACCCGCTCGAAGTACTGCACCAGCTGGGGCGCGGGCAACCCGCGGTTGACCTCGACCTGGCTGTACTCCGCCTGCTCGGCCCGCTTGACCATCTCGGTGGAGATGTCCGAGCCCATGATCTCGTAGGACCACCCCGCCGGCAGGTGCTCCTGGAGCGTGATGGCCAGGCTGTACGCCTCTTGCCCGCTGGAGCTGGCCGCCGACCACACGCGGACCTTCCGGGCACCGGCCCGCGACTTGACCAGTTCCGGCAGCACCACGTCGGTCAGGGCGGCGAACGGCTCCCGGTCGCGGAACCACGACGTCTCGTTGGTGGTCAGCGCGTCGATGATCCGGCGCTGGTGGTCGGTGCTCGGCCGGCGCTGCAGATCGGCCAGGAAGGTGGCCACACTGGCCGCGCCGACCGCCCGCGCGACGGGGATCAGACGCGCTTCCACCAGGTACTCCTTGCCGGGCGCGAGCACGATCGCGGCCTCTCGCCGGACCAGCGTGGAAACGAACGCGAAGTCCGAGGCGGATAAGCTCATGGGGCCACCACCGCACTGCGGCCGACCTTGACGCGTGCCACCAGGCAGCCGGCGATCTTCTCGAGCGACAGGATCTGGTCGGCCAGGCCGGCCGTCACCACCGCCCCCGGCATGCCCCACACCACCGAGCTCTGTTCGTCCTGGGCCAGGATGTCCGCGCCGGCATCCCGCAGCACCGCGGCCCCCGCCCGTCCGTCCTGTCCCATTCCGGTGAGTACGGTCGCGTGCGCGGATCCGCCGTAGAGCGCGGCCACCGACCGGAACATCACGTCCACCGCCGGCCGGCAGGAGTTCTCCGGCGGCGCCGTGGACAGTTGCGTGACCGTGGCCGTCCCACGGCGTACCACCAGCAGATGCCGGTCGCCCGGTGCGATGTACGCCGTGCCCGGGGTCAGTTCCATCCCGTCGGCCGCCTCCACCACGGTCAGTGGCGTGCTGCGGTCCAGCCGCTCGGCGAACATCCGGGTGAACACCGGCGGCATGTGCTGGGTCACCACCACCGGCACCGGCAGGTCGGCCGGGAGTCCCTGGAAGACCTTGGAGACCGCGTCGGGACCGCCGGTGGACGAGCCGATGGCCAGGATGTCGATCCGGCCGGGCGCGCCGCGATGGCGGGGCGCTCCGCTCGGACCGGCCGGAGCGGCGGACGGGGGGCGGTTCGCGGCGGCGGACGGAGGGATCGACGAGCTGGGCCGCGGCGGAAGCCCCGAACTGCGACCGCGGCCGGCGAGCGCGTGGATCTTGGGAACCAGCTGCTGCCGGACGGCCGCGATGGATTCCGCGATACTTCCGACGTTCGATGGTTTGGTGACATAGTCGGTGGCTCCGGCCGACAGCGCCTCGAGCGTGGCGCTCGCCCCCGACGCGGACAGCGTGCTGAACATGATGACCGGGATCCGGGGATGCCGCTTACGCAACTCCCGGACCGCGGAGATGCCGTCCATCTCGGGCATCTCGATGTCCATCGTGATCACGTCGGGCTTGAGCGCATCGATCTTGGCCTGGGCCAGCAGCCCGTTCGACGCGGTACCGGCGACCTGGATGCCCGGCGCGTCCCCGAGTGAGTCCACGATCAGCCGCCGCACCACCACGGAGTCGTCGACGACCAGGACGGAGATCATCCGAGCGCACCCTTCTCGCCGAGCCAGGCCGGGCCGAGCGCGGCGATCACGGGCGCCAGCAGCCGGTGGGCGGTGGCGGTGTCCAGCAGATCCCGGACGACCAGCGCCTGGACCGCGCCGCTGAGCATGTTCCAGACGCCGCCCGCCCGGTCCGCGAGCGGGATCTGGGCGGTGTCCATCGCCTGCACCAACAGCATCTGCGCGGCGGCGGCGGTACGGACCCGATCCGACAGATAAGCCGCCCAGGACGCCGAATGGACCGCCGGGGACCAGCCGCCGGCGTTGCGCCGGGCGTCGTCGGACGAGGTCACCAACCGGCTCAGATCCTTGACCCCGATGGAACGAAGGCGGTCGAGCAGCGACGAGATCGCGTAGTGGTGCGGACCGAGGTCGATCGGGGCGCCGGCGGGCAGCTTGCGCAGCGCCGACACCCAGCCCGCGCCCAGCATCCGGCGGGTCGACTCGTCCAGGACGTCGCGCAGGTAGCTGGCCACCGCCGCGTCGCACAGCAGCCCGGTGGCCGCGGCCGCCTGTTCGCTCTGCTGGGCGTCCCGGCCGGTGCCGTGCCAGGTCCACGACATCACGTCGTACCGCAGGCAGGTCAGCAGCGAGTCGACCGAGCCGATCGGGGCCCGCTCGACCAGCGCCAGCGCGCCCGCCGGGTCGTCCTTGGTCATGTTCTTGAGCGACGGCATCTTCCGGGCGGCGCTCTCCACCTCGACCCAGAGCGGACCGCGGACGCCCTCGTCGGGCAGCCGTTCGGCCAGCGTCGGCAGGTCACCCACCTGCAGCCGCAGGCCACGCAGGACGACTTCGGCGGTGGCTGACCCGCCGGCCAGGCGGGTCAGGTCGAAGCCGAGCACGGGGGCGCTGACCAGGCTGTACATCAGACGGTGGCTCGTTGAGTATCGGCGGCCCGGGTGACGTCGAGGGCCAGCATCAGGCGTCCGTCGAGCTTGAACGTGCCCACCACCAGTTCCCGGGTGGGTCCGCTGAGCGTGTCCGGCGGCGGCTCGAACGTGTCGTCGTCCAGGTCGACGACCTCGCCGATCCGGTCGACCAGCAGGCTGACCGGCTCGCCGTCCCCGCCGCTGCGCAGGATCACGTTCATCACCGGGCCGTCCAGTTCCTGCCGGGCCATACCGAGCTGGACCCGCAGATCGACGGCGGCGATCACCTGACCGCGCAGGTTGAACAGACCGCCCACAGCCGGCGGCGCCAGCGGGACCGGGGTGTACTCGTTGTACGAGAGCACTTCCTGGACCGTGTGCACCTCGACCCCGAAGAGCTGGCCGGCCACCTCGAAGGTGGCGAACTGGCGGCTCGGCATGTCAGGCCTCCACCAGCAGCTCGTCCACGGCGTCGCGGTAGAAGTTCGGGTCGGCGGCCAGGATCGCCCGGCGGACGTCCAGCAGCTCGGTCACCCGTTGCTGGATCACCGCGGTGCCGACCAGCCCGTCCTCCTCGACGTCCCGGCGGGCGGTGGTGGTGGAGTTCTCGGCGATGTCCACGATCCGGTCCACCACCAGGGCCACGCTGCGACCGCCCTCGCTGTAGACCACCACCGAGACGGTCTCCCCCTCGAGTTCCTCGCCGTACACCCCGAGCAGGTGCGACAACCGGACCAGGGGCAGGATCTGGCCGCGGTACTGCACCACCTCGCGCGACCCGGCGTGCTCGATCCGCTCCCGCGGGAACTCCTCGAGCCGGGTCACCGTGTCGAGCGGGATGGCCACCCGGCGCTCGCCGACCGCGGTCACCAGCAGGCGTTCGCCGGTCCCGCCGACGGTGGTGGCCCGGGAGGTGCCGACCAGGCTCGCCCGCTCCGAGTCGGCCGCGAGGTGGCTGCGGCGGGCCAGCGAGGAGGCGTCCAGGATCAGGCCGACCTTGCCGTCGCCGAGGATGGTGGCCCCGGCGTACAGGCCGATGTCCTTGAAACGCGAGTTGAGCGCCTTGACCACGACTTCCTCGGTGTTCAGCACGCGGTCCACGACCAGGCCGAACCGCCGGCCGTCGGCCTGCAGCACCATGATGTAGACGCCCTGGTCGCCGCCGACGTCGAGGCCGAGCGCGCGGTCCAGCCGGACGAGCGGGAGCAGCTTGCCGCGCAGCCGGTAGACAGGCGCGCCCGAGGCGTACTCGATCTTGGTGCTCTGCCCGTCGATGAAGACCAGTTCCAGTACGGCCACCTGGGGCACCACGTACCGCTGGTCGCCGCAGTCCACGGTCAGCGCCTGGATGATGGCCAGCGTCAGCGGGATGGTCAGCCGCCACACCGTGCCCTCGCCCAGGGTGGAGTCGACGCTGACCGCGCCGCCGATCCGCTCGATGTTGGTCTTCACCACGTCCATGCCGACGCCGCGGCCGGACACGTTGGTCACCGCGGCCGCGGTGGAGAACCCGGGCTGGAAAACCAGCGCCATGATGTCCCGCTTGTCCATGGTGGCCACCTGGTCGGCCCGGATGATGCCGTTCTCCACGGCCTTGGCCGCGATCCGGTCGACGTTCAGGCCGGCGCCGTTGTCGGCCACCTCGACCGCGACGTGACCGCCCTCGTGGTACGCCCGGAGGGTCAGCGTGCCTTCGGCCGGCTTGCCCGCCGCGATCCGCTTCTCCGGTTCCTCGATGCCGTGGTCGACCGCGTTGCGGACCAGGTGGGTCAGCGGATCCTTGACCGCCTCGAGCAGGCTGCGGTCGAGCTCGGTCTCCTTGCCCTCCATGACCAGCTGGACCTGCTTGCCGAGCGAGGTGCTCAGATCGCGGATGACCCGGGGCAGCTTCGACCAGATGTGGTCGATCGGCTGCATCCGCGTCTTCATGATGCCGGCCTGCAGCTCGGAGGTGATCATGCCGAGCCGCTGGGCACTGCGGACCAGGCCCGACTCGCCGATCTCCATCACGCCGCGGACGAGCTGATTGCGGGCCAGCACCAGTTCGCCGACCATGTTCATCAGGTTGTCCAGCAGGTCCACGTCGACCCGGATGGCCTGGTCGGCGACGCTGCGCTTGGGCGTCTGCTGCTGCAGGGCCTCACTCACCGCCGCCGGCGCCGCCTTGCCCTCCTCCAGCAGGATCGTGCCGAGCTTGCGTTCGTCGCCCTCGAGCTGGGCCTGCAGGGCCGAGCCGACGTCGGCGGGCTCGGCCGCCCCGGAATCGACCAGGATCTTGCCCAGCGGCTGGCGCTGACCCTCGACCGGATCGGGCGCAGGCCTGCGGGGTTCGTCCAGATCCGTGCCGCTACCGGCACCTGGTCCTGCGGGCGGCGCGGAGGACTCGGGCGCGTCCGGAGCGGAAGCGGCGGCGTCGGGCGCCGGGGCGGCCGCCTCGGTGGGCGCGTTCATCTGGGCATGGACCGTGGTGATCAGATCGTCGACGTTGACGTCGCCTTCGGAGCCGTTCTCCTCGATCGTGGTCAGCAGCGACCGGACGCCGTCGATGGTGGCCAGCAGCGTGGTGATGGTCTGCGGGGTGACCGGCTGGACGCCGTCGCGCAGCCGGGAGAGCAACGACTCGCCCGCGTGGGCCAGCTTCTCCAACCGGCTGAAGGCGAGGAAGCCGCTGGTGCCCTTGATCGTGTGGATCGCCCGGAAGATTCGCGAGATGAGGTCGCGCGAGTTCGGGTCCTGCTCGAGATCGACGAGATCCCGGTCGATCTGATCCAGGTTCTCATGGCTTTCCATCAGGAATTCGCCGACGATCTCCCCAAGATCTTCCACTGCGCCCTACCTCCTGATCGACACTCCAAATCCCTGATCGACGTACGGCCGGCGCTTCTTAGCTTTCGCCGCCCGGGCGCCGGTAGCGGTACCCGAATCCGCGAACCGACTCGATCGGCGACTCGTCGGGGTCGGACCAGCCGAGCTTGCGGCGTAGCCGGAGCACGGCGAACTTGACCCGTTCCTGGCCGATGCCGGTCGGGTCGTCCCACGCCTGGGTCAGCAACTGGTTCGGCGACAGCACAGCGCCGGCGTGCCGAACCAGGGCGTTGAGCAACCGGAACTCGGTCGGGGTGAGGCGCTTCTCGTCACCCTTGACGTACACCCGGCGTTTGGTCGGATCGAGGTGCACCAGGCCGTCGTCGTAGATCTGGCTGGCCCAGCTGTTCTGGCCGTTGGACGAGCGCCGCAGCAGCGCCTCGACCCGGGCCAGCAGTTCGTTGTTGGCGAACGGCTTGGTCAGGTAGTCGTCCGCGCCGCCGCGCAGACCGCGGACCTTCTCCGCCTCCTGGCCGTGCGCGGTGAGAACCAGCACCGGCACGTCGGACACGTCGCGGAGCCGCTCGAGCACCTGCCAACCATCCATTTCGGGCAGCCCGACGTCCAGCACGACCAGGTCGGGATGCTCGGCGTACGCCTCCTTGAGGCCGGTGCGGCCGTCCCCGGCGTGCGCCACCTCGTATCCGGCCCGGCTGAACAGCAGCCGGAGAGCGAGCGCGATGTCTGGATCGTCCTCGACCACCAGCAGGCGGCTCACGCGGCACCCACCCGGCGGCCGCGGCGCATCCCGTCACCGGGGCCGGTCATGCTCGTTGAACCCATCGCCATACCCCCGTCGTGCGTCGGTGGACGCGGCGCGCCGGCCGATCGGCCCGGAGAAACGCGTAAAATGCACGATAGCGTGATGTCACCATTCATATACGGACAGTTATAGTTTAGCGTGCTTATCCGCCGTCCGGGTCGGTCCGCGAGGATCCGGTGACCCGAACCTCAGAGCCCGCATCCGCCACTCGTCATTGCCGCGCCGGCACCCTCGAGGCGCGCTTCCTCGCGGTCATCTCGCACGAGCTCCGGACGCCGCTCACCACCATCGCCTCGTTCACCGAGAGCCTGGACGACGACGGCCTGGCGCCGATCGAGCGGTCCACCGCGCTGGCCGCGGTGCGCCGCAACACCGACCGCATGCTCACCCTGATCGATGACCTGATGGTCATCGGCCGCCTGCAGACGGGCGATCTGGAACTGATTCCGGCGTCCGTCGAGCTCGGCCCGCTCGTTCAGGAAGCGGCCGAAATGCTGGCCGTCCGCGAACCGCACACCGCAGCGACCTTCACGCCGGCCGCCGGACCGCCGCTGTCCGGCGACCCGCGGTGGTTGCGCGAGCTGTTCTACGCCGTACTCGGCACCGTGGCCAGCGGCGCCACCGACCGCTCGGCCACGGTGACGACCACGCCCGGGCCGGCCTCGTGGACCGTGACCGTGACCGCCCGCCAGTCCGAGGAGCTGACCGACGAGTCCCTGATGTCCGGGGTGCTGGCCGCGCCCGAACCGCCGTACGGCCGGCGCAGCGTCGCGCTGTGGATGCTGCTGGCCGACGCGATCGCCGCCCGGCACGGCGGCACGGTAACGCTCGGCTTCGATCCGGCCCGGGGCGCGGTCGCCGAGATCCGCCTCCCGCTGGCGATCCCCACAGCTTGACATCAACCGGCACGTCCGCGGCCCGGATCCGCCAAAGATGGGACGTACGTCAAGAAACCAGGTGCCATACGGGATGAGTGGGCGATTCGCGCCCACCGCGCATCGGGAGGCACCATCGTGTTGTCCAGCGTCGCGCTCGGGTTCGCCCTGAGTCTCGGGATCTCCGCCCCGCAGGTTCCGGTGGCCGGTCAGGTGGAGCCGGTGGCCGGTTACCCCCAGGCCGTACCGGCGGCTCAGCTGATGTCGGAGATCGTGACCCGGACCAACATCCTCCGGCACGACCACGGCTGCGGCCAGCTCGCGGTCGACCACGACCTCATCGAGGCGTCGGTCGACCAGAGCTACTTCATGGCCGAGACCGGTCGGTTCAGCCATTACGGGGCGGACCGCTCGACGTTCGTCAACCGGGCGCACACCGCGGGATACGCCGAGCCCGCCGCCGAGAACATCGCCTGGGGTTACCCCGACACGGACACGGTGATGGCGGCGTGGATGGCCAGCCCCGGACACCGTCAACACATCCTGGACTGCCGGGTCAAGTCGGTGGGCGCGGGCGTGGTGTACGCGCTGAACGGCCTGCCGTACTACACCGAGGTGTTCGGCTGGGAGTGACTAGACCGCGCAGTTGATCAGAACCGGTTCGGGGTGCAGCTCGATCCCGAACCGGCTCTGCACGCCGTCCCGGATCTCCCGCGCCAGTGCAAGCAGAGCCGTGGTCGTGCCACCGCCGCGGTTGGTCAGCGCCAGCGTGTGCTTGGACGAGATGGCCACGCCGCCTCCCCGGGAGTACCCGCGGCGGAACCCGGCCTGCTCGATCAGCCAGGCGGCCGGGATCTTGACCGTCCCGTCCGCGGCCGGCCAGTGCGGCATCGCCGGGTCGGGCAGTCCGCCGAGCACCGGGTTGGTGAAGAACGAGCCGACCGACCAGGTGTCCCGGTCGTCCGGGTCGAGCACCATGCCCTTGCCCGCGCGCAGCTTCAGCACCGTGTCCCGGGCCTGGGCCAGCGGCACCCGGTCGCCGGCCTCGACGCCGAGTTGCCGGGCGAGTTCGGCGTACCGGATCGGGCCGGACAGCGGCGACCGCCGCAACCGGAAATCCACCTCGAGGACGGTCCAGCGGGGCGAGTGCTTGAACACGCTGGACCGGTAGGCGAAGCGGCACTCCGCCGGTGACATCGTCCGGACCTCGCCCGCGTCCCGGTCGTACACGTGCACGGCGGTGATCGTCTGGGCGACCTCCTGCCCGTACGCCCCGACGTTCTGGATCGGCGTCGCCCCGGCCGACCCCGGGATGCCGGACAGGCACTCCACCCCGGACCAGCCTTCGGCCACGGTCCGGGCGACCAGCCCGTCCCACGGCTCGCCCGCCGCCACCCGGACCGTCACGTGCTCCGCGTCGCTCGCCACCACGCGGGTCCCGGTGGTGCGCAGCAGCATCACGGTGCCCGGAAAACCGTCATCGGAAATGACCACGTTGCTGCCACCGGCCAGAATGAGCAGCGGTCCGGCGGTGCGCACCGTCTCGACGACCGCCGCGGTCTCGAACGCAGTGGTCAACGCTCCCGCCGGACCCCCGAGGCGTAGCGTCGTACAGGCCCCGAGGGGAATGTCACTCTCCGGAGACGCGGCGATCGGGTGTTCAGCACTAACGTCGGACACGGCGTTCACCCTAGGCTCAGGACCACGAGTGACTCACCGGCGGGCCGGTGGAAGCGGAGAACAGCGATGAGCAAGCTGCATGCGACCAAGGACTTCTGGCTGGCGGCGTTGCGTTCCGACGGGCCGGCGCTGCAGGACGCGGTCGCCGGGACCGGGCCCGGTGCGCCGGTGCCCAGCTGTCCCGAGTGGGTGGTCGCCGACCTGGTCGAGCATCTGACCGGGCTGCTGCACCGGGTCCGGGAAGATGTGTCACGCGGGGTGACCACCAAACCGGAGGACCGGATCCCCCCGCCCCGGCCGGGCTGGGACGACGCGCTCGACCAGCTGCGCCGGGAGATCACCGGGACGATCGAGACGCTGGACGCGCTCGACCCCGAGTTCCCGGCCTGGACGTGGCCGGCCCAGCCCAAGAAGGCCGGTTTCTGGCACCGCCGGATGGCCCACGAGGTGTCGGTGCACCGGTGGGACGCGGAGACCGCGGCCGGCCGGCCCACCCCGATCGAGAGCAAGCTGGCCGTCGACGGGGTGAGCGAGGTGCTGGACACCTGGCTGCCGGCCGGGCGGCGGCGCGGCCCGATCGACCTGCACGGGGTTGTGCACCTGACCGCCACCGACACCGCCACCGAGTGGTTCCTGCGACTGCGCGGGGCCGGGGTGGCACTGCTCGACACCGGCACGATCCTCGACTCCGACGATCACCACCCGCGGGCCGAGGCGTCCGGGACGGCGAGCGACCTGCAGCTGGTGCTGATGGGCCGGCTGCAGCCGGACATCCTGGCGATCAGCGGAGACCCCCGGCTGGTGCTGGCCCTGCAGGCCGACTGACGTCCTTGGCCCGGAGGGCCTGGGTTCTCCGCGCCGTCCGTAGGACCAGGCATCGGTAGCAGCGCAGTTCCGGAACTTCCGGCGGGCCCACCGAAAGGTGCAGAGCTTTAAGCTCTACCGGTCAGCACGGCACCTCAGCAGGCAGGAAACGGTGAAGGCATGACGGCTACCGTCACCTCGACGTCGGCAGAAAGTTCCGGCGCCGCAGCACCCGCAGGACTGCGGTTTCCCGACGGCTTCGTGTGGGGCGCGGCCACGGCGTCCTATCAGATCGAGGGGGCGGCGCACGAGGACGGCCGCGGGCCGTCGATCTGGGACACCTTCGCCCGTACGCCCGGCCGGGTGTACGCCGGGCACACCGGTGACGTCGCCTGCGACCACTACCACCGGTACCGCGAGGACGTGGCGATGATGGCCGACCTGGGCCTGGCGTCGTACCGCTTCTCCGTCGCCTGGCCCCGGATCCAACCCGACGGCACCGGTCCGGTGAACCTCCGCGGGCTCGACTTCTACGACCGGCTGACCGACGAGCTGCTGAGCCGGGGCATCGACCCGGTGGTCACCCTCTACCACTGGGACCTGCCGCAGACGCTGGAGGACCGCGGCGGCTGGACCGTCCGGGAGACCGCCGAGGCGTTCGCCGCCTACGCCGAGATCGTGTACGCCCGCCTCGGCGACCGGGTCCGCACCTGGACCACCCTGAACGAGCCGTGGTGCTCCGCCTACCTGGGTTATGGCAGCGGACGGCACGCTCCCGGTGTCACCGATCCGGCAGCGGTCTTCAAGGCCGTCCACCACCTGCTCCTCGGCCACGGGCTGGGCGCGCGGGCGCTCCGGGCGGCGGGCGCGCAGAGCATCGGCATCACGGTCAACCCGGCCGCGGTGTTCCCGCTGGACCCGGACAGCCCGGCCGACCTCGAGGCGGCCCGGGTGATCGACGGGCTGAACAACCGCATCTTCCTCGACCCGCTGGTCAAGGGGCACTACCCCGACGACATGCGCGATCTGATGAATCGGTTCACCGACCTGTCGTACATCCGGAACGGCGACGAGGAGATCATCAACGCTCCGCTCGACGTGCTCGGCGTGAACTTCTACCAGCCGGCGTACGTGTCGGCCCGGCCCGGCACGCCCGCCTCGCCGGAGAACCCGGGCAGCGAAGGCATCGCATTCCGGCCACCGGTCGGCCCGGTCACCGACATGGACTGGCAGATCGAACCGGCCGCGCTCACCCGCCTGCTCGAGCGGCTGCACACCGACTACGGCGTACCGCTGCTGGTCACCGAGAACGGCGCCGCCTACCCCGACGGGCCGGACGCCCGCGACGGCCGGGTGCACGACAACCGCCGCGTCGAATACCTGGACGGCCACCTGCGCGCCTGTCACGATGCGATAACGCAAGGTGTCGACCTTCGTGGCTATTTCGTGTGGTCGCTGATGGACAACTTCGAGTGGGCCGAGGGGTACGCCAAGCGTTTCGGCATCGTGCACGTCGACTACACCACCCAGGAGCGGGTGCCCAAGGACAGTGCGCGGTGGTACGCGCAGGTGATCGGCCGCAACGGTCTGGAGTGAATCGATGGCGGTACGGGAACGGCCGACGCTGGAGGCGGTGGCGACGCGCGCCGGAGTCTCCCGGGCGACGGTGTCCCGTGTGGTCAACGGGTCGACGACGGTGGCCGCGGCGATCCGTGACGCGGTGACCCGGGCGATCGACGAGCTGGGTTACGTCCCCAACCAGGCCGCACGCAGTCTGGTCACGCAGCGAACCGAGTCGATCGCCCTGATCCTGCCGGAATCGGCCAGCCGGGTCTTCTCCGACGACCTGTTCTTCCCCGCGGTCATCCGCGGTGTGAGCCAGGAACTCGAGGCGGCCGACAAGCAGCTGGTGCTGATGATGGCCGGGTCGGCCGCCAGCCACGACCGGGTCGAGCGGTACGCGATGAGTGGGCACGTGGACGGCGTCATGTTCGCCTCCATGCACGGTGACGACCCACTGCCGGGCACCCTGTTCCGGCTCGGCATCCCGGTGGTGTGCAGTGGCCGGCCGATGAACCCGCCGCCGACGCCCATCCCGTACGTCGATGTGGACCACATCGGCGGCGTCATCATGGCCGTCCAGCACCTGATCGGCCTGGGACGGCGGCGGATCGCCACCATCGCCGGGCCCCAGGACATGATCGCCGGGGTGGACCGGCTCAAGGGCTACCAAAAGGCCCTGGACGCCGCCGGGCTGGCCGCCCACAGCGCGATCGGTGACTTCACCCGCGAATCCGGGATCCGCGGGATGAACCAGTTGCTGGCCGACGACCCGAACCTGGACGCGGTGTTCGTGGCGTCGGACATGATGGCGCACGGCGCGTTGCAGGCGCTGAAGGCGACCGGCCGCACGGTGCCCGGCGACGTGGCGGTGATCGGGTTCGACGGCTTCGAGATCGGGCGTTACAGCGAGCCGCCGCTGACCACCATCCGGCAGCCCGCCACGGAGATGGGCCGGACGATGGCCCGGCAGATGCTCGCGCTGGTCAACGACGAGCCGGACGTGCCGCCCGCCGTGGTGCTGCCGACGGAACTGGTGATCCGCGCGTCGGCCTAGCCTTCGATCGCCGCTGCGAAACGTTCCGCGACCGTGGCCACGGCGGCGCGCAGTTCGGGTCCCTCCTCGACGGTGAAGGCGAACGGGATGGCGGCCAGCCACTCCTGGGCATACATCTCGGCGTTTGTCGTGCTGCCGGTGAGCACGCATCGGTCGCCGTCGGGCTCGAGGCGGCCCATGGTCGGCCGGACCCAGGGGGCCACCCGGTCGTACGGCTGGTGGAACCGCACCCGGGTCGGGTATTTCCAGCCGGCGCCGAGGTTCTCCTCGAGCGCGGCGACCGGGTCGAGGCCGTCGGGCGGCGTGAAGCGCTGCGGCAACGGCCGCACCCCGCGGATCCGATCGATGCGGTACGTCCGGATCGCGTCCGCCCGGTACGAGTGGCACAGCAGATACCAGCGGCCGAAACGCACCACGACCGCCCACGGGTCGGCTTCGGTCTCCCACTCGTCGCCGGTCCCACCGGCGTACGTGACGACCACGCGACGCCGGTCGGCCACGGCGGCGACCAGCGCGCCGGTCAGGGCGGGGTCGGCGCGGGCGGATCGGCGGTCGGGGGCGGCCGAGGCGTACGCCCGCAGCGCCGCCGCCTGCCGCCCGACACTCTCCGGCAGCGCGCGAATGACCTTGCTGAGCGCCGCCCCGACCAGGTCGTCGGCGTCGATCGCGGCCGGCTGGCCGTCCAGCACGGCCATGACCAGACCCAATGCCTGTTCCTCGGTGAAGACGACGGGCGGCAGCCGGGTGCCCCGCCCGAGGCGGTAGCCGCCGTACGGCCCGCGGACGGACTCGACCGGGAGGCCGGCCTCGCGGAGGATGCCGATGTAGCGGCGCGCCGCCCGCTCGGTCACCCCCAGGGCCGAGGCCAGCTGGTCGGCGGTGGTGCCGGGGCGTGCCTGCAGGATCTCGAGCGTGCGCAACGCCCGGGCAGTGGGGCTCTCCACCTCGCGGACGATACCGGAAGCCGAACGTCCGGAAAGGGTCCTAGGTTGGCGGCATGACGGACGAACGGATCGTGCTTCTCGGTGGCCTGTGGCTGGACGCGTCGGCGTGGGACGACGTGGTCGCCGAACTGCCTCGCGCGGTGGCCGTGACGCTGCCCGGTCAGGGTGACGGCAACTCCTCGGCGACGCTGGACGACCAGGTCCGGGCGGCGCTCGCGGTGGTGGACGCGGCCCCGGGCGAATCGGTGGTGGTCGGGCACTCCGCCGCCGCCGCCCTCGCGTGGCTGGTCGCCGACGCGCGGCCCAGCCGGGTGCGCGCGGTGGTGATGATCGGCGGGTTCCCGCAGGCCGACGGCGACTCGTACGCTCCGCCGTTCCCGATCCTGGACGGCGTGATGCCGTTCCCCGGATGGGAGCCGTTCGAGGGCGCGGATGCCGCCGACCTCGACGACGAGGCCCGGCAGCGGTTGGCGGACGCCGCCATCGGCGTGCCGGAGGGGGTGGCCCAGGCGGTCGTCCGGTTGACCGACGAACGCCGCTACGACGTACCCGTGGTCCTGGTCTGCCCCGAGTTCACGCCGGCCCAGGCCCGCGAGTGGCTGGATGCGGGCGAACTGCCGGAACTGGCCCGGATCAAACACGTCGAGATGGTCGACCTCGACTCCGGACACTGGCCGATGTTCACTCGGCCGGCCGAGCTGGCCCGGATCCTCACCGACGTCTGACACCGATCAGATCGTCGTCGCGATCGTCTCGATGGAGATGGGCTGGCGCAGCACCCGGCGGGACAGCAGCGTCGCGCCGGCCACCGCGGCCGGCATCAGCAGGATGGCACCCAGCGGAATCAGGAAACCGAGGAAGACCGCGATCCCGAAGCCGAGCACCATCGGGCGGTTGCCGCGCAGCACCCGTCGCCGGTCGCGCAGCCGCTGACCGCGGCGCTGGAACGGAGCGCCGGTGAGCTCGAGCGCGAGCAGCCAGCCGCCGACCACCGCACCCAGCACGGGGGCCACGGTCTGCCCGACGACCGGCACGAACCCGAGCGCGAACAGCGGGATGCCGACCACGATGGACAGCGTGATCAGCCGGGCCGAGTCGATCAGGCTGCGCCGCAGGCCGGCCCAGAACGGAACGTCGACCTCGTCCGGCACGCCGCCGTACCGATTCTCGATCAGCTCGGAGATGCGCTCGTAGAAGGGATCGCCGACGGCCAGCGTCACAGCGGTGAAGGTGAGTACGCCCAGCGTCACCGCCGCGCCCACCAGGGCGGCGCCGCCGAGCACCCGGAACAGGTCGCGCCAGCCGGTCGCCCAGCCGGCGGCGAACCAGGTCATCGCCCGGGTCAGGTCGGGCAGGAACAGGACCAGCACGATCAGGGCCGCGCCGTAGAGCACCCCGGCGATCAGGGCCGGGAGAAGTCCCAGGCCGAGGAGCCGGGGCAGCCGGAGCATCAGGTGCAGGCCCCGGCCGAGCAGACCCGCCCCGGTGAAGAAGTCGCGGACGGCGCCGCTGGTGTCAGCCACGACCCCGGAGTCTAGAAGGTGTCGACCAATGGCGTCGGTCGATGCCGGTCGCCTCGGGCTCGGGGTCGGCCGACGCCGACGCGCTCGTCGACGGGTCGATGATCTCGGTCGGCGTCGGCACCGGCGGCAGGCCGCCGAGGGACGGCAGCGGTGACTCGGTCGGGAGGGACGGCGGTCCGGGGGTCGCGCTCGGCGGGGGTGCGGCCGCGGTGGTCGGCACGGGCGAGGACAGTACGGCCGACGGCGTCGGTACGGCCGCCGTCGCTCCGTACCCGACCGCCGTCACCGGGCGCGACTCGGCCGGTTTTACCGGCGCGGCACCGATCCCGCCCTCGCCGCCGACCCGGCCGAGCCCGGCGGTGGACGCGGGGGCCTTGGTCGGGGTCCCGAGGGTCCAGCCGATCGTCACCGCAAGCGGCAGGCCGAACGCCACGATGCCGAAAAAGAGGGATTTGGGGGAAAGGCGCACGCCACATGAACCGGGCGACCCCCCGGAAGGTTACGGCACTATCGGCGTTTAATCTCCCGAACTGGACATACTTCGCCGGCCTCCGCGCTCCGCCCGTCGTGTGGTCAGTCGTTCAGGAAGGCCGAGATCCGCTCGCGAAGCTCCTTACGATTGGTCCACAGCACCGACGGCCGGTCGTACACGTGCAGCCGGGCGTCCGGCAGCAGACCGGCGAGCTGCTCGGCCACCGCCACCGGGTGCAACTCGTCACCGACGCAGCCGAGCACCAGCGCGCGCCCGGCGACCCGCTCGAGGACCGACAGATCGGGCACGGCCGGCGTCTGCCACAGCGTGTCCAGGTCCGGAGACAATCCGTCGCGCAGCAGCTGCTCGACCCGTTGCCGCAGGTAGGACCAGCCGGTCGGGGTGTTCCGGACCGAGGGCGGCAGCTCCGGCTCGACCGCCTCGGCCACCGCGGCGGCGTCGCCGGTCTCGATCGCGGTCAGCAGGCGGGCCAGCCGCGCCTCGGCCACCGGCGGGCGGCGCCCGTCCAGGGGCACCGGTAGATACCACACGATCCGGTCGAACCGGTCCGGCGTGTCGGCCAGCAGCCGGCACAACGCGGCCGCGCCCATGCTCACGCCCAGCGCCCGGGTCGCGCCGGTTCGGTCGGCGACCGCGCGCAGGTCGTCGGCGAGGTCGGCGAAGCTCCAGGGCCCGGGCGGCGCGTCCGAGCGGCCGTGCCCGCGGAAGTGGAAGAAGACCCGGCGCCCGAGGACCGCACTACCCAGCGGCCGGGTGCCGGCGATGTCCCCGGCCAGGCCGTGGGCGAACACCGTGATCGGTTCACCCACGCCGGTGACGAGCTGCTCCAGCCGTACGCCGGACGGGGTTCGGATGATCTCGGTGGGCGCGTCGGGCAGCGTCGGCCGGCCACCGCGAGGACCGGACGGACCGGGACCGTACGTCCGGGGGCCGCCGTCCGGAGGCGGCGGCCATCGGAACGATCTCACCAGCCGCGACCGTCGGACAGATCACGCAGCCCCGGCCGTACGTCCAGCAGGTAGATGGCGGCGGCACCCAGGCCGACCAGAGCGAAGATGCTCAGCGGCGTCTGCAGCAGCAGCGTCAGCACGACACAGATGGCCAGAATCGCGATCCACACGCCTTTCGGCAGCGTGCCGATCGCGGTGAAGCCGTCGCCCCGCTGCGTCAGACAGTGCACGACGGCGACGGCTTGCACGATCACCGAAGCGACGAGCAGCACGCGGTTGATCCACAACGTGACATCGTCGTAGAAGATCGGCGCGGCGGAGTAGGCCATGACAACGATTCTATGCTGTGGGGCTGGGTTGCTACCGGCGCCTGGTCCTCCGGACGGCACGGAGAACCAGCCCACCACGGTTGCTACCGGCGCCTGGTCCTCCCCACGGCGCGGACAACCCAGCCCCGCCACGGTTGTCGCTCGGGCTTACCTGGCCGCGGGACGGGGGGTGGCGCGCTTGCGCGGCTTCGGGGCCGGCTTGGCGTCGAGCGCCTGGGCGGCCCCGATCACCGTGGGCTCCTCGGTCGTCTCCAGGTCGGCGTTGACCACACCCGCGGCGCCGACGACACCGGAGCCGACGACCTTCTCGCCGCGGACGACGAGGGCGGTGTACAGCGCCAGCGCCCGTTCCTGGGCCACCTGGGCCAGCGTGACAGCACCGCTGGCGGCGTTGGTGCGGAGCGCGTCCAGGTCGGTGGCCGAGGCCTTCTCGCGCAGCGAGTTGGCGCGGGTGTTGGCGGTGTCGTTCACGGTCCGCAGCTGGGCCGCGGCACGGTCGCTGAGCTCGGTGAGCACCGCCGGGAGCTTGCGCAGCTGCTGGTAGGCGAGGTCGCCCGCACCGGCGGCGGCGTACAGCGGAGCGGGGAAGCGGGTCTTGGTCTGGTCGGTCATTTCGTCTCCTCGGTACTGGAAGTGGTCGGGGCCACGTCGGTCTGGGCCACGTCGGTCTGGGCCACGTCGGTCTGGGCCAGGTCAGTCTGGGCCAGGTCGGTCCGGGCCACCTCGATCTCGGCCATATCGGGCGGGACCACATCGGTCTCGGCCACATCGGCCGGGACCACATCGGTTGTGGTTGGCGCGGTCGCATCGGCCGGAGCCGAGCGGATGTTCTCGTTGCGGAAGGTCTCGTAGATCTGCGACAGCGACTGCTTCTGCGCGAGAGTCAGCTCAGGATCGACCGCGATCGCGGCCAGGACCCCCTGCGAGCCCTCGCTGTCCAGCAGGCCGGCCCGCAGATACATCGCGGGCGTCGACACCCGCAAGGCGCTGGCCAGCGACTGCAGCACCTCGGCACTGGGCTTTCGCAGGCCCCGCTCGATCTGGCTGAGATACGGATTACTCACCCCAGCCCGCTCGGCGAGCTGCCGCAGCGAGATCTTCGCGGTCTGCCGCAGGTCGCGGATGAATCCCCCGACGTCCGGCGGCAGATCTTTCGGTGTGGCCATGTCATCGACGGTAGCGCCGCCTGCTAGCTCCTGCAAGCAAAACGCTTGCAACAGTTAGCGTGAGCCGCCTCACCAGGTCGCCCGGACCTCACCGACCGGTTCGCCTCCACCCCGGACGAGCTCCGTCAACTGCGGCGCCGGGACGCCCAGGCGGCGCAGAGCGGAGAGAAGCACGGGCGTACGGGCCCGCATCGCCCCGTCCTCGATCTTGATCGCGACCGCCCCGGCCCCGGGCACGGCCACCGCCACCACGCCCTCGGCCCCGCCCTTGGCCAGCAGCCCGGGTACGGCGCTCATCAGCACGGTGTCGTCGGCGTCGGTGCCGGCCACCAGCTCGGGATGGGCGCGCATCTCGTCGGCGACGCGCCGTTCGCCGGAGCCGGCCGGCGCCTCGACGAGCCGCTGGAATGCGCGGGCGAGCGCGGTCAGCGAGAAGCCGAACACCGGGGCGCCGCATCCGTCGACCCCGGTGGCCGCGATCGGCTCGCCGGCCAGGTCGGCGACCGTTCCGGCCACCGCGGCCTGCAGGGGGTGCGCGGCGTCAAGGTAGGTGTCGAGCGCCCACCGGTTGGCGACACAGGTGGCGAGCATGCCCGCGTGCTTGCCGGAGCAGTTCATCAGGATCGGCTCGGGGCCGCCGCCGGCCCGCAGCACCGCGTCCCGGGCCGCCACCGACAGCGGCAGATCGGCCGGGCAGCGCAGGACGCCCGGTTCCAGACCGGCGTGTTCCAGGATGTCCCGAACCCGCCGGACGTGGAAGGGTTCGCCGCGGTGGCTGCCGCTGATCAGAGCGAGGTCGGCGCCGTCGGCCGGCACCAGTCCGGCGAGCAGCATGCCGACCGTCTGCAACGGCTTGTTCGACGAGCGCGGGAACACGGGCGCGAGCACGTCGCCGACCGAGTGGGCCGCCGTGCCGTCCGGGCCGAGCACGACGACTGACCCGTGGTGCACGCTCTCCACGAACCCGGAGCGCACCACCTCGGCCACGATCATTTCGCAAGGCCCAGCATCGCCCGGGCGTCGGCCGGGGTGAGCGGCGGCCGCTGGGCCAGGTGGGCGAACCCGACCGCCCGCGCCACCAGCTGCATGTTCGACTCGACCGGGCGACCTTGGGCGTACGTGACGGTGTCCTCCATGCCGACCCGCAGGTGACCGCCGGCCGAGAGGGACGCCATGATCACCGGCAGCGTGCTACGGCCGATGCCGGTGGCCGAGAACGTGGTGCCGGCCGGCAGGTCGCGGATCGCCGTCTCGCACGCGACCAGCGCGGCAGCGGTTCCGGGCATCCCGCCGGGCACGCCCATCACCAGGTCGACGTGCACGTGCTCGCCGACCGGCAGGCCGTACCGGTCTAGCAGCCGCCGCAACGTGGTGAGCTGGCCCAGGTCGAAGATCTCGTACTCCGGCCGGACGCCCTTCTCCTGCATCCGGGTGTGCAGGTCGACGATGAAGTCCCAGCGGTTCAGGAACACCCCGTCACCGAAGTTGACCGTGCCCATCGTGCACGAGGCCATCTCCGGCTCGGCGTCCAGCACGGCCAGCCGATCCGCCTCCGGATCGGTGACCGCGCCGCCGGTGGACAGCTGGACGATCAGGTCGGTGGACTGCTTGAGCGCGGCCACCGTGGCCCGCAGCCGGCCGAGGTCGAGGGTCGGCTCGGCGTCGTCGTCCCGGATGTGCACGTGGATGACGGCGGCACCGAGGGCCTCGCACTCCGTGGCCGTCGCCACCAGCTCGTCGAGTGTCACCGGCAGGGCCGGCACTTTCGCCTTGCTGCTCTCGGCGCCGGTGGGCGCGACGGTGATCAGGGTCCCGGTGGTCATGGCCCGATCCTGCCACGACGGGGCGGCCTCAGAGCCCAGGGGCGATGGGCGCCGGGTCGATCGCCGCGGCGGACTCGCCCACCAGCAGACGGGCGTCGTCGGGGACGTTCCGTTTGACCACGGCCAGAGCGATCATGCCGAGCTCATGATGCCGTACGGCGGTGCCCACGAACCCGGCCGCCCGACCGTCCAGCATCACGTCGGTCCCGTGCGCCGGCGGGTTGTCGGTGGCGATGCCGTCCAGATGCAGCAGGACGAGCCGGCGCGGCGGCCGCCCGAGGTGATGCACCCGGGCCACCGTCTCCTGCCCGCGGTAGCAGCCCTTGTCCAGGTGCACCGCGGTGGCCACGAAGCCGGCCTCGGCCGGGATGGTCTTGTGGTCGGTCTCCCAGCCCAGCCGCGGGATGCCATGGGCGACGCGAATGGCCTCGTACGCCCAGAGCCCGGCCGGCGGCACTCCCAGCGCGGCGATCACCGCGTCCTTGTCCGCCCGCGGAACCAGCAGGTCGACGCCGAGCGGCACCCGGCGCGCCAGCCCTCCGCGGAACGCCCGCACCGGGTAGAGCGCGGTCGGACCGGCGCCGACCGTCCCGGCCGCGAACTTCGGTCCGGGGATCGGGCCGATGAGCACCTCGCCGAGGTCACCGACCACGTCGGTCGCAGCCGGGCCGACCAGCGACAGCACCGCCATCTCACCGGTGGCGTCGCGCGGTTCGACCCGGGTGAAGAAGCGCATCATCTCCAGGTACTTGAACAGGCCCTCGCCCGCCCCGGGCTCGGTGTCGAGCCAGGCGGTGGCGCCGTCCTCGGTGATGAACGCGTGGTGCTCGACGTGCCCGTGCGGGGACAGCACCAGCAACTCGCTGGCCTGGCCACTGCGGAGATCGGTCAGGTGCTGGGTGGTGATGGTGTGCAGCCAGCTCGCCCGCTCGTCCCCGGGAACCGCGATGACGTCCCGGTTCGACCGGTCGACCAGGCCGACCGCCGTGTCGAGCGTCCGCTGCTCGCGCATCGGGTCGCCGTAGTGCGCGGGCACCCCGGCGTCGGCCGACTCCGGCGTCAGGTCCTCGATCATGATCATGAAAGCTCCTTGCAGTCCCCGCACACGCCGAACAGCGACACGTGGCCGACGTCGACCCGGAAGCCCTGCTCCGCCAGCAGCCGATCGGTCACCGGCCGCATCACGCCCGGATCGACCTCGGTGATCGAGCGGCAGCCCCGGCAGACCAGATGAACGTGCTGGTGCTCCCCGGCGTGGTGATAGGTCGGGGATCCGTGCGAGAGGTGGGTGTGGTTGACCAGGCCGAGCTCTTCGAGCAGCTCGAGGGTGCGGTACACGGTGGTGATGTTGACGCCGGCGGCCCGCTCCCGGACGTGGTGGTGCACCTGCTCCGGGGTGGCGTGCTCCAACTCGTAGACCGCCTCCAGGATCAGCTGGCGCTGCGGGGTGAGACGCAGGCCGCGCTCCCGGAGCATGGCGGCGAGGGACGGGGCGGACACGCACCCAGCATAGTTCGGGCGACGGGCGGTTTCAGCCGCCGATGCGGGGCAGCCGGGCGGACAGGTGTGGCTCGAGGCCGCGGCCCTCGGCGGCGATCTCATGCGCGTAGAGCAGGGCGCCGTCGACGATGCCCCAGAGCCGCCGCCCGGCGGTGACCTCCTTGGCCGTGGGTGACCGCACGATCGCGTCCGTGTCCATCTCCAGCTGTGTGCCGTTGCGGCTCAGTTTGCCGAGGTAGAGCTCCATGATCCCGGTCTGCGAGATCATCGTGGCTTCCATGTCGTCGGTGGCGTTGCCGGACGCGTCGGTGACCGGGCGCCACCAGCCGAGCTCGCGGCCGGCCGGCCGGATCGGCTTGGACTCGTCGTCGAGGATCCAGGCGCGGGACTCGTACTTCAGGAAGGGCCGCCCGTCGTGGCTGATCACGATTTCCTGGGCGAAGTCGAACTCCTCGCCCCCGGGGTAGCCGCCCTGTCCGCGTCCGCGCCAGGACCCGACGAACGGCAGCAGACCGAGCAGCGCGTGGTGCAGGTCCGGGCCTTCGCGCAGATCGAAGGTCTCCTCGTACGGGTATCCGTCCACCGGCGGCGCGTTGAGCCAGGGCGGCGGGCCCAGCGGGTTGTCCGACGAAGTCACCAGCGCCCCCTCGAAATACGCATCGCCAGGTAGCCCAGGCCGCCGGCGAGCGCACCCAGCCCGGCCACCAGCAGGCTGACAAAGCCGATCTCGGTAACCATGATGGCGTCATCGTAATCGGGCCACCCGTAGGCTCTCGCACATGGCTCGCCTGCTCGTGGTGAAGACGACCGCCGGCGCCGACGCCCCGGAACGCTGCTCCCAGGCGTTCACCGTGGCCAGCACCGCGGCCGCCTCGGGGATCGACGTCTCGTTCTGGCTGACCGGCGAGTCGGCGTGGTTCGCGCTGCCCGACCGGGCACGGGCGTTCACGCTGCCGCACGCTGCGCCGCTGCCCGACCTGCTGGAGATCCTGCTCGAGGCCGGCCGGGTGACCCTGTGCACGCAGTGCGCGGCCCGCCGCTCGATCGGTCCGGACGACGTCCTGGCCGGGATCCGGATCGCGGGCGCCGCCGTCTTCGTCGAGGAGATCGTGTCCGACGGCGCCCAGGCCCTGGTGTACTAAGACGTGATGATGCGCCAGCGTTGGCTGGCCAGGCCGAGGTCGGCCCACTGACCGACCGGGGCGCCGTCGGCGGTGGACTGCCCGGCCACCTCCAGCACCTTGCCGTCGTGCCGGGCGATCAGCGCGAAGACGCCGGCCGAGGACCAGGCCAGCCGCCACTGCTGGTTCGCGCCGCCGGCGTAGTCCCACTGCACCGCCCGGGCGCCGTCCGCGGTGGACACCCCGCTGACGTCGACCACCTTGCCGTCGAAGGTGCTGACGATCCGGAACCAGCCGGATCCCACGTCCTCGAACCGCCACACGTGATCGGCCGTCCCGGTCGGCGGCCACTGGGTCAGCTGGGCGCCGTTGGCCGTCGACATGTTGGAGATGCCCAGCACCTTGTTGGTGTGGGTGACCTGCAGCTGGACGTTGCCGTCGGGCAGGAACCGCCAGTTGTGGTCGGTCGTCCCGCTGTCCGCGAACTGCACCACGTTCGCCGAATCGGCGGTCGACATGCCGGCCACCCCGAGCACCTTGCCCGAGTTCTTGTTCCGGATCCGGACGTACCCGTTGCCGTTGTCCAGCACCTGCCACAGGTGGTCGGCCGTGCCGCTGTCCTCGTACTGCACGACCTGGGCCGAGTCCGCAGTGGACATCACGTCGACGCCCAGCAGCTTGCCCGAGTTGACGTTGCGGATCTTCACCCATCCGTCACCGTTGTCGACGAGCTGCCACCGGTGGTCGGCGGTGCCGCTGTCCGCGAACTGCACCACGCGGGCGCTGTTCGCGGTGGACATGCCGTCGACGCCGAGCACCTTGCCCGAGTTCTGGTTCTGGATCCGGAACGCGGCGGCCGGCGGGGTCCACGGCTTGCCGTCCCCGATCCGCGGGAACGAGGTGATGCGCAGCCGGGCCGCACCCATCGGGATCAGCGTCACCGACTCCACCGCTTCGGTCGACGGCGTCGGGCTGTCCTGCAACGGCGTGACGATCGTGTCCGAGTCGGCGACCCAGTTCGGGATCTTGCGGGCGTTGGTGCGGATCTTCACCGGCGCGTTGGCCGCCGTGAACGGGTCGGCCGTGTTGCCCAGCCCGGTGGTGACCGCGAAGCCGTCCAGCGCCAGCCCGTAGTTCCAGGCCGAGCCGGGCGTGACCTGACTGGTCGGCCAGGCGTCGGTGCCGCCGATCTTGGCCCAGTTCTCGGTGACGGCCAGCGAGAAGGTGAGCGCGCCGAAGTCGACCGAGACCGAGCCGTGGTTGTTCGTCCAGGTGCGGGTCCGGGCCTGCATCGGCAGCTTGAGCACCACCTTGTCGCCGTTGTTCCAGGTACGGGCGATCTTCGCGTACGACGGACCGGCACCGACCGTGGCCGCCGCGCCGTTGACGGTCAGCCCGGGGGCCGTGGACCAGCCGGGCACCCGCAGGTAGAGCGGGAACGCCACCGGTGACGGCGTGGCCACGGTGTACGTGATGGTGTCGCCGAACGGGTAGACCGTGTCGGCGGTGATCGTGACCGACGTGCCGCCGGCGACCTTGGCGGTCACTGTGGACGGTCCGTGCAGCTGCGCCACCAACCCGTTGTCCGGCGTCGCCGCCCACATCTCCTCGACGTAGTACGGCCAGCCCATGCCGTAGTTGTGCGGGCAGCACCGGTAGTTGTCGATGCCCAGCATGTACGCCTGCATCGCGATCGTGTTCTGGAACTGCCCCTGACTGCCGGGCCGGTCCAGCAGCGCGATGCTGTTGGCGCTGGTGATGTAGTGGACGCCCTGCTGCTTCGGATCGAGCGCGGCCGGCAGCGAGTTGAACGCCAGCTCCTCCACCCGGTCCGGCCAGACCGGGTCGCCGGTGATCCGCCCGAGGATCTCATGGCTGGCCATGAACTCGACGATGCCGCACGTCTCGAAGCCCTGCCGCGGGTCGCCGTAGCCCGGCCGGGCGTTCTCGTCGCCGGCGAACCCGCCGCCGGCGAACTGCCCGTACTGGGTCATGATCGAGGCGTAGTCGTTGTAGCTGGCCTGCCGATGCGACGCGTCGCCGGACAGGACGGAGTAGACAGCCGGCTCGCGGAAGCCCTGGGCCAGGTTGACGTTGTGCAGAGACGGCAGGTTGTTGAGGTAGTTGGCCGAGTTGGCGTGGATCTTGCGGGCCAGGTCGAGCAGGAACGCGTCGCCGGTCCGGTTGTACGTCCAGAACACCACTTCGAGGGTGTCGGCCCAGCGCTGCGAGCCCCAGCTCTGGTTGAAGGCGCCCGGTCCCTGAGCGTTGAGGAACTGGAAGAACCGGGTGAACGCCGGCACGATGCGGCCGTCACCGGTGAATTCCTGGTACGACCGCAGCGCATGCAGCATCGGCATGTGCGGCCAGAAGTCCGGGCCGCCGTTCAGCGACGTGCGCAGTCCGGTGGGTCCGAAGTACCCGTCGCTCGTTTGGGTGGCCAGGACTCCGTTGACCCACTTGGTGGTCTCGGTCTGCACCCGGCTGTCGCCCGTGACGAAGCCGAGGCTGCTGAAGCCTTTGAGCCAGTACGGCACTTCCTCCCAGCCGACCAGATTGGGATGGACCCAGCCGGTGTTGTCGTACTGCAGGAAGTGCGAGATCTCGGTCATCCGGCCGTTGATGCCGTTGAGCTGGTAGCCGAGCTGGGTGGCGATCCAGCCGCCGGCCCGGATCGAGCCGGGCGGCAGGCGCAGGAAGGCGTCGGCCTTGAGCGGGGCGCGGTTGGTGACGTAACCGGCGACGGCTGCGGCGGCAGCGTCGGTTGCGGTCAGGGCCGTAGCGGCCGAGACGGCCGCCGCTCCGGCCAGGAAGGTACGGCGGTGCACGGCAGCCTCCGGTGGGTGACGACGGCGTGCGATCATGAGCGGAAATGTGCGAGCCGTTTAGTTACGGGATCGTAAACCCTCAATTGAGGGATGTAAATAAAGCGCTGCGTCAGCGGCAGGCGGTGGTCGCGGTGACCGTGATCCGGCCGCCGTCCTCAGTGGCCACCAGGGAGTCACCGCCGACCCGATAGGCCCAGGAGTCCGGGTCGGAGCGGATCACGGTCGCGCCGCCCAGCACCGGCTGCAGCGCCTGCCCGAGGTCACCGTGCGCGGCCAGGTTGTCCACCCGGTACGTTCCGGCGGTCCCGGACGGACACGCCACCGCCACCGTCTGCGGAATCACCGGATCGGTGGTCGTCGCCAACACGCGCAGGGCGGCGGTCAGCGCGGCCGGCGGGCCCGCCGGAACCGGATCAGGGGCCACGCCCGCGGTGTCGGCGGCCGGGCGGCAGCCGGTGGACGCCTCGAGAGTGAACGACTGGGCGGAGGCCGGCGCGCGGGCGTCCACCACGACGTACCCGCCGGCGTCGGCGTCGAGTTCGAACAGCCGACCGGCGTTGCTCGACCGCACCTCGGCCCGGTAGTCCTTCGGGAGCGCCGCCGCGATCTCGTCGAGCGCCTTCTTGGCCCCGTCGGCCTGGACGTACACGGTGACCGCGCGGGCGCCCTCGACGCCGTGCCGCACCGGGGTGATCCGGCAGCCGGGCGTCAGGCGCAGCGGGCCCAGCACGATGACCCGGTCGGGGCCGTCGGCGGCGGCCGCCATCACACCCGCAGCCCGTTGCAGCACCGGCAGCGCCTGCGCGATCGAGCGCTGGTCGGGAACGGTCGGCGGGGAATGGCGAACCGACCAGAACGCCAGCCCGGCCAGCGCGACGACCCAGGCCGCGACCCCGACCGCCGTCCAGCGACGCCGGGGCCGGACGGGAGGTGGCGCGACGTACGGGTATCCGGGCGCGCTCACGGCAGCCATGGTGACACGCTCGTCCGAGTCACTGCGGCGGGTAGACCACGCCGACCTGGCCGCGAATGGTGTCCATCAGGTTCATCACCTCGAGCGTGGTCTCCTGGGACACCAGCGGGCTCTCCAGTTCGCCGGCGCTCAGGCACCGGCCGACCTCGGCCGCCTCGAACTGGTAGCCGTGCCCGTCGAACGGCAGATCGACCCGCTCCGGCTCGTGGCCGTCGCGGAACAGCTCGTACGACCGCGGCGCCCAGAACCCCGGCGGCAGATCGATCCGCCCTCCGGTGCCGGTGATCGTCGCCGCGTTCCGGGACGGCCCGTTGATGCTGCAGTTGAGCGTCGCGACCGCCCCCGAGGCAAAGCCGAGCAGGATGCCGGTGGTCTCGTCCACGCCCTCCGGGGTCAGCTTGGCCCAGGACTGGACCGTGGCCGGGGCCCCGAGGAACAGATGTGCCAGGTGGAGGGGATAGACGCCGAGATCGAGCAGCGCGCCGCCGCCGAGCTCGGGCGCCCGCAGACGGTGGCCGGGGTCGAACGGTCCCGGCAACCCGAAGTCGGCGCTGACACTGACCAGGTCGCCGATCGCGCCCTCGGCCGCCGTCCGGACCGCCTGCCGGATGGCCGGGTTACAACGCATCCACATGGCTTCCATCAGGAACCGGCCGCGTCCCCGGGCCTCCTGCACCAGTGCCGCCGAACTCGGCAGGTCGAGCGTCATCGGCTTCTCGCACAGCACCGCCTTGCCCCCGGCCAGGCAGGCCATGGCGGCGTCGTAGTGCTGGGCGTGCGGCGTGGCCACGTAGACCGCGTCGACGTCCGGGTCAGCGGCCAGTTCGGCCCAGGAACCGTGCGCCCGGGCGAACCCGTACCGCCGGGCGAAGTCGACGGCCCGGGCCGCGGTCCGGGAGCCGACGGCGGCGAGTTCGGCCCCGTCGACCAGCCGGAGGTCCTCAGCGAACTGAGAGGCGATCCAGCCGGTGCCCAGGACGCCCCAGCGGATGGTTCGGTCGGTCATGATCGCCACCGTATCGCCGTGACAGGATCAGTGGGTGCCCGACGCGATGCCGATGCCCCCGGCGATGGCCCGGCGGGCGGCCGAGTTCCGAGGTCGGCCCGCCCCGCCGCGGGCGGCCGCGACCGTGGTGCTGCTCCGGCCGCCGCTCGAGGTCTATCTGCAGCAACGCCACGCGACCATGGTCTTCGGCGGCCAGCACGCGTTCCCCGGCGGCGGCGTCGACCTCAGCGACCGGCCGACGCTGATCCGGAACGACTGGGCCACGCGGCTGGGGGTTTCCGCCGAGGCGGCCGCGGCGGTGGTCGGAGCGGCCGCGCGTGAGCTGTTCGAGGAGGCCGGCGTGCTGCTGGCCGGTCCGGTCGAGCAGCCGGACCGGACCGTCGGCGACGTCAGCACCCCGGATTGGGAGACGGATCGGGCCGCCGTCGCCCAGCATGAAATGACCCTCGCCGGCGTGCTGCAGCGCCGCGGGCTCCGGTTGCGCGACGACTTGCTGCTGCCGTGGACGCGCTGGCTCACGCCCGAGTTCGAGGCCCGGCGGTTCGACACGTGGTTCTTCGTCGCCCTGCTTCCGGACGGTCAGACCGCCCGGGATGTGTCCGGCGAAGCGTCGAGAACCACATGGATCAGCCCGGAGGCGGCCAACGGCCTGGCCATGCTCCCACCCACCCGGTCGATGCTCGACGATGTCCGGGCGTACTCCAGTCTTGATGAAATCGTCGCGGCCTCGGCGCACCGCGACGCCTCCGGGATCCGCATGCCCCACGCCGAGGGAGAAGTCTTGATTTTGCCGTAGAAGACGAGAAGATCAGCCGAAGCGGCCGGTGATGTAGTCCTCGGTGCGCTTCTCGCCGGGGTGGCTGAAGATCTTCTGGGTGTCGTCGTACTCGATCAGCCGGCCGGGGTCGCCGGTCCGGTCGATCGAGAAGAAGCCGGTCTTGTCGCTGACCCGGGCCGCCTGCTGCATGTTGTGGGTCACGATGATGATCGTGAAGCGGTCCTTGAGCTGGAACATCAGGTCCTCGATGGCCAGCGTGGAGATCGGGTCCAGGGCCGAGCAGGGCTCGTCCATCAGGATCACCTGGGGCTCCACCGCGATCGTCCGGGCGATGCACAGACGCTGCTGCTGACCACCGGAGAGACCGGCGCCGGGCCGGTCCAGCCGGTCCTTGACCTCGTCCCAGAGGTTGGCCGACTTGAGGGTGCGTTCGGCGGCGTCGTCCAGGACGCTCTTCTTCTTGACGCCGTTGAGCTTCAGGCCGGCGACCACGTTCTCGTAGATCGACATCGTCGGGAACGGGTTGGGCCGCTGGAAGACCATGCCGATCAGCCGCCGGACCGCGGTCACGTCGACGTCGGCGTCGTAGATGTTCTGGTCGTCGATGGTCAGCTTGCCCTCGATCCGGGCGCCCGGAAGCACCTCGTGCATGCGGTTGATGGACCGCAGGAACGTGGACTTGCCGCAGCCCGAGGGCCCGATCAGCGCGGTGATCGTCTTCGGGTTCGACGGTCATCGAAATGCCGTCGATGGCCTTGAAGTTGCCGTAGTACGACGAGACGTTGCTCGCTTCGATGCGCTTGGCCATCAGGGGTCACACCTTCTATCGGGTCAGCCGGTTGCGCCGGGCGAGCAGTTTGGCGATGACGGTGAGGATGAGCACCAGAGTGACCAGCGTCAGGGCCGCGGTCCAGGCCCGGTCGGGCGAGAACTTGGACGCGTTGCCGGCCTGCTGGTAGACGAACAGGGCCAGCGAGGACTGGTTGCCGTTGAAGGGATTGAAGTTGATCGCGTCGGCGCCGCCGGCGACCAGCAGGACCGGAGCGGTCTCCCCGGCGGCGCGAGCGATCGCCAGCATGACGCCGGTGACGATGCCGGGCAGCGCGGTGGGCAGCACGATCTTGACGATGGTCTTCCACTTCGGTACGCCCAGCGCGTACGCCCCCTCGCGGAGCGGACCGGGCACGAGCCGGAGCATCTCCTCGGTCGAGCGCATCACAGTCGGCAGCATCAGCACGGTCAGCGCCAGCGACGCCGCAAACCCGGAGAACCGCGGCTCACCGCCGTTGAACCAGCGGCTGACGATCAGCACCCAGAACGACAGGATGAACAGACCGGCCACGATCGACGGGATGCCGGTCATCACGTCGACGAAGAAGCGGACGGTCAGCGCGAACCGGCCGTGGCCGTACTCGGTCAGGTAGATCGCGCCGAGCACGCCGAGCGGCACGGCGAAGAGCGCCGCGATCAGCACCTGCTCGACCGTGCCGATGATGGCGTGGTACGCGCCACCACCCGGGTCCCGGGCGCCGATGTTGTTCATCGACGCGTTGAAGAAGTCGAAGTCGAGGCGGTGGTAACCCTTGGACACCAGGGTCCACACCACCGAGGCCAGCGGGATGACGGCGAGCAGGCAGGCGGCGTAGATCGCGGCTCGCCACATCCGGTTGCGGGCCGAGCGGTTTCCCTCGACGCGACCGGCGACGAGCTGCAGCCCGATCAGGTAGAGGATCGCGCCGATGACGATGGCCAGCACCCAGTTGCCGATGCCGGCGCCGTAGACGATCACGGCGGACACGGCCAGGGCGACGACCGCGATCAGCACATCCAGGCCCCAGCGCAGGCGGCGGGTGGTCAGGTTGCCGGTCGTCATCACAACGTCCGTCTGTCGTTCAACAACCCTCATGCTGAGCCCTCCTTCGGCATGCCCTTCTGGCCCTCGCCTGCGACGCCGTCGCTCGGTGCGGCGGAGTGCCGCTCGGTGCAGTCGGTCATGCTGAGCCCTCCTTCGGCACGCCCTCCTGGCCCTCGCCAGCGATGCCCGTCGCTCGGTGCGGCGGAGTGCCGCTCGGTGCAGTCGGTCATGCCGCACTGTCCCGGAACTCGCGGCGGCGGTAGACGATCGCCCGGGCGATCGTGTTGACCACCAGGGTGATGGCGAAGAGCACCAGGCCGGAGGCGATCAGCGCGCCCCGGCCGATGCCGTTCGCCTCGCCGAACGTGTTGGCGATGTTGGCGGCGATGCTGTTGCCGCCGGTCTGGATCACGTTGATCGAGATGGTGAACACCGCGCCGAGGGTCAGCGCCAGGGCGATCGTCTCGCCGAGCGCCCGGCCCAGGCCGAGGATGATGGCGGCGATCACGCCGGGCGCGCCGTACGGCAGGACCACGGTCCGGATCATCTCCCACTTGGTCGCGCCCAGAGCCAGCGCGGCCTCCTCGTTCATGCCCGGCGTCTGCTGGAAGACCTCCCGCGACAGCGAGGTCATGATCGGCAGCACCATGATGGACAGAACCATCGAGCCGAGCAGGATCGAGCGGCCGAACGGCCCGTCGCCGCCGAACAGCGGGATCCAGCCGAAGTACTTGTTCAGCCACACCGACAGGTCGATGGTCGGCTGCTGGAAGACGTCCCGGCCCCACAGGCCGAAGACCACCGACGGCACGGCGGCCAGCAGGTCGATCGCGAAGCCGAGCGGGTTGGCCAGCCGCTTCGGGGCGTAGTGCGACAGGAACAGCGCGATGCCGAGCGCGATCGGCACGGCGATGATGAGGGCGATGACCGACGACAGCACAGTGCCGTAGGCCAGGGCGGCGATCCCGAAGTGCGGCGACGCGTCGTTCGGGAACCAGGTCTTGGAGGTCAGGAAGTTGCTCTTGTCGGCGTGGATCGCCGGGATCGCCTTCGAGATCAGGAAGATCGCGATGGCCACGATGATCACCAGGACCATGGCGCCCGACGAGACGCTCAGGCCGCGGAAGCCGGACTCCATGGAGAAGCGGGTCTTCTTCGGCAGGACGGCGCCGCCGCCACCGATCGGAGGCCGGTCGTCAGGCGGAATCGACGAAACGCCGCCGCCGGCGGTTCGGGTGTGACGTCCTGTCACACCCGAACCACCGGCGTTTCCGTTCGCCGAGCCGAGGGGGGTATCGCCCATCTGCTCGCTCGCTGTCGTCTAGGAGGGGTTGCTCGTGGTCAGGAGATCGCGGCGACCGCGGTGGCCACCTTGGACTGGATCTCCGCGGGCAGCGGCGCGTAGCCCAGGTCGGTCAGCGCCGACTGGCCACCGGTGCTCGAGGTGTAGGTCAGGAAGCCCTTGATCGCGGCCGCCTTCGCGCTGCCCTTGTCACAGGCGATCTCGTACGTGACCAGCACGATGGGGTAGGCCCCGGCCGTGGTCGTCTTGTAGTCGATGCTGAGCGCGAGGTTGTTGCCGGTGCCGGTCTGCTTGGCGCCCGCCAGGGTCTTGCCGGCGCTGTCGCCGGACAGCTCGGTGTACTCGCCGGCGCCGTTCTTGATCTTGGCCATCTTCAGGTTGCTGTTCTGGGCGAACGACAGCTCGACGAAGCCGATCGTGCCGGACGTGGTGGAGATGGTCTTGGCCACGCCGTCCGAGCCGCTGACGCCGGTGCCGCCCGGGGCCTTCCAGACCTTGTTGTGGTCGAAGGTCCAGTCGGCGCCGCCGGCCTGGGTCAGGTAGTTGGTGAAGTTGTCCACGGTGCCGGACGAGTCGGAGCGGTGCACCGTCTGGATCGCGGTCGCCGGCAGGCTGACGCCGCTGTTCTGGCTCGCGATCGCCGGATCGTTCCACTTGGTGACCTTGCCGGCGAAGATCTTCGCCAGGGTGGGCGCGTCCAGCTGCAGGTTGTCCACGCCCTGCACGTTGAAGACGACCGCGATCGGGCCGACCACCATCGGAAGGTTGAGCGCCTCGCCGCCGGAGCACTTGGCGTTGGCCTGCGTCTGCTCGGTGTCCGGCTTGAGGGCCGAGTCCGAACCGACGAAGTCCGCGGTGCCGGCGATGAACGCCTGCACGCCGGCGCCCGAGCCGGTGCCCTGGTAGGAGACCTTGGCGCCGGAGCACTGGGCCTGGTAGTTCTTGATCCACTCGGCCATGGCGTTCTTCTGGGCCGTCGAACCCTGCGCCGTCAGGTCGCCCGGTGCACAGTTGGCGGCAGCCGCGGAAGCCTGGGCACCACTTCCGGTGGAGGTGCTGTTGTTGTCCGAGCCACACGCCACCAGCGCGAGCATCGAAGTAAGCGCAATACCGGCGACGTAGCCGGACCGCAGGAGCTTCACGGTTTTCCCTTCGAATGGATTGCATCTCCGGGCGCCGTGGCCCAGGTGCCGGCGAATCACCGGTTCACCGGGAACCTAAAAGGGCGAGGTGACCTGCTGCCGGGCCACGAGTGAACGCAGGGTGAACAGGTGTTCCCCCTGACATAGCCAGCGACTGAGGACCAGTTGTCCGTTCCGTGAACCGAGCGAAATACGACCGAAATATCCCGGAATAACGGACGGCGTTCACGATAGCGAGATAGGCCCTTGACCGTCCTGTGACCGTTGGGACCAGAGGGTGATGGCGATTATCGGGCGTACATGACGTCGGCGGCGAAGACCTCGAAACCGAGCTTCTTGTACAGCCGTACGGCCGCGGAGTTCGACTCGTCGACGTACAACATCGCTTGAGTCACTCCCCGGCCGGCCAGGTATGCCAACCCGGCGACGCTCAGCGCCACGCCCATCCCGCGGGCCTGCCCACCCGGATCCACCCCGAGCACGTAGATCTCGCCGATCCCGTCGGGATGGACCTTCGTCCAGTGGAACCCCAGGAGTTTGTCCTCGATGTCCACAGCCAGCAGGAAGCCCTCGGCGTCGAACCACGGCTCGTCCATCCGGGCCTGCAGATCGGACTCGGTCATCCGGCCCTGCTCGGGGTGGTGGGCGAAGGCACGGGCGTTCACCGCCAGCCAGGCGGCGTCGTCAGCCCCCGGCCGGAAGTGACGCAACGTCACCCCACCCGGCAGCGGAGCGTCCGGCAGTGGTTCGGCCAGCGAACGCCTCATCTGCCACAACACGCGGGCCCGGACGAAGCCGTTCTTCTCGGCGAACACCTGGGCCCCGGGTTCGTCACCGTGCGCCCAGAACCGCAGGCCACGGTCCGCGGCGAGTCCGGCGGCCACGGCCAGCAGAGCGGTGCCGACGCCGCGGAGGCGGTGCCGGGGATGCACGACGAGCTCGCCCGACGGGCCGTCCGGGTCACCGCGGTCCAGGTACGCGTACCCACCGTCGGCCAGCAGGTGGACCCGGCCGTGCTGGTCCTCCGCATCGTCGCGCCGCAGCCGCAGCACGGCGTCCTCGGAGAGCGGGTACGTCCCGTCGGCCTCGGCCGCGGCGGCGGCGATGGCCAGCACATCCTCCGCCTCGGACGCACTCAGCCGGTCCGCGGCCCGGACCGGCTGAGTCATGGGTCCCTCTTCGTCAGACGTTCTCGCTGGCCCGGACGGCGATCGGCTCGCTGTCCGGCAGCTGGCGGCCGTTCGGCGGGACCACGAACTTGTAGCCCACCTGACGCACCGTGCCGATCATCGACTCGTACTCCGAGCCGAGCTTGGCCCGCAGACGCCGGACGTGCACGTCCACCGTCCGGGTGCCGCCGAAGTAGTCGTAGCCCCAGACCTCGCGCAGCAGCTGGTCGCGGGTGAACACCCGGCCGGGGTGCTGGGCCAGGAACTTCAGCAGCTCGAACTCCTTGTACGTGAGGTCGAGCGGCCGCCCCTTGAGCTTGGCCGCGTACGTGTCCGGGTCGATGTTGAGCTCGCCCGCCCGGATCGAGCCCCCGGCCCCCGACGTGGCGTTGTTCAGCCGGCCCACACCGAGACGCAGGCGGGCCTCGACCTCGGCCGGACCGGCGCTGGCCAGGATCACGTCGTCGACGCCCCAGTCGGCGTTGAGGGCGATCAGGCCGGCCTCGGTGACCACGGCCACCAGCGGTACGCCGATGCCCGTCGCGTGCAGCATCCGGCACGTCGCCCGAGCTTCGGAGAGCTCCGAGCGGGCGTCGACCAGAACCGCGTCCGGGCTGGGTCCGGAAACCAGAGTGCGGACATCGCGGGGGGCGGTCCGGACGGAGTGGGGCAGCAGGTCCAGTGCCGGAAGAACGGCGGAGGGCTCGCCGGCACGTGCCGTCACCAACAGGAGGATTTCCACACTCACCTCGCATGCTTGCGGCCGGAGGGGGCCGCTCGGGTGACCCGGTGCCACGATGCGAGCAGCGCAGCTCGCAATCGTGTTCCCGGAGGGTCTTGTCCCGGCGTCACCGACGGGTGGGCTGGGAATACCTTAACCGATGCATCGTCTTAACTGACCTCCCAGATCACCAAGTGATGTGGCGAACGCTCTAGTCGTGGTCGTCGCTGCGCTCCTGCGGGCGAATCGCGGTGGCGTGGCGGAGGGTGCGCCGACGAACTGGGGTGCGGACGGTTCGGGTTTTGTCTGGCACCATCGCAGGGTGTTTCCCTCCATGCCGACGGATGACGAGCGCGACCCGTGGGGCGCCGAGCACTCGCGGGAGATCGCCCGGACTGCCCCGCCGCGGCCGCGCACCGGGACGTTCGGCATGTTCGGCGACTCCGAGCTGATGTCCAGCAGCCGGCCGGAGGGCGAGGACGACGACGAGCACGAGGAGATCCCGGTCGTCGCCGTGCGCCGCGAGTTGTCGCTGGCCATCGCCGGGTTCGCCGCGCTCCTGGGGGCCGGCCTGATCCTGGGCGCTCAGTCGTCGGGGCCGGACGCCCGGCTGCCGTACGCCGTCGTCGTCTTCGGCGTCCAGGTGCTGTTCGTGCTGGCCTGGACGATGGCCATGCGACCCGCGGCGGCGGCCGTGGTGGCCGGGGTGGCGCTGGTGGCCGGGGTGTACGCCGACTACCGGGCGGTGACCGCCACCGTACGGCTGTGGCCGTTGCTGCTCGTCGTCCTGGTCGCCGTCGTGGTGGCGGTGGTGGCCCAGCAGTTCCGGGCGGCCGATCGGCAGCGGACCCGCGATGCGTTCGGCGCCGTCATCCTGCTGGTGCTCGGACCGGTGGCGTACGCGTCGCTGATCATGTTGACCCGCCTGCCGATCGGCACCCAGGCGATCGGGGTGTGCTTCGCCGCGGCCGCGGTGACCCTGCTGGTCGCCCGGGTGACCGACGCCGTGTTCCCGAAACCGCGGATCGCCGCCCAGGTGGCGCGCGGCGCCACCGGCGTCATCCTCGGCGCGATGCTGGGCACGCTGGCCGCGGCCGGCCTGGGCAGCGTGCTGGTGCTGCCCTTCACGCCGGCCAAGGGCGCCGTCCTGGGGCTCGTCGCCGCCGGGCTGGCGGCGCTGCTCGACCTGGCGGTGGACTACACCGAGGCCGGTCGCAGTGCGGCCGGGACCGCGCCGACATTCTGGCTGGCCCGGCACATGCAGGGGCCGCTGGGCGCGTTCGCCCTGGTGGCGCCGGTGGCGTACGCACTGACCACGTTCTACCTGTCCTGACTCGTTTCGGGCCGCACTGGCAGCGGGCATATACGCTGCCCGACAACTGCGAGGAGGACCGGTGGCCGGGGTTTACGAAACACCGCAGAGGCCGCGGCGGCGATGGGGCCGGCGCCTGCTGATCATCCTCATCGTGCTGCTGATCATCCTGGGCGTCGCGGCCGTGGTCCTGGACCGGGTGGGCGCTTCGATCGCCGAGCGGATCATCGGTGACCGGGTGGCGGAGCAGGTCCGCAACCAGAAGGCGACCTCGGACAAACCGGATGTCACGGTCGAGGGGGTGCCGTTCCTGACCCAGGTGCTCAAGGGCCGGTACCAGGAGATCAAGATCGATCTCAAGAACTTCTCCGCCCCGGCCGGTACCGGCAAGACCGTCTCGATGCCGCTGCTGGACATCCGGGCCAAGGACGTCAAGGCGCCGCTGGACACGCTGCGCTCCGGGACCGGCGACATCGTCGCGACCACGGTCACCGGCACCGGCACCATCGGGTACGCGGCCCTGTCGCAACTGATCGGGCAGAAGGGCCTGACCCTGTCGGAGAAGGACGGGAAGCTGGTCGCGGCCGCGCCCGTGACCGCCCTGGGCCAGACCTTCACCGTCTCCGGTGAGGCCACCCTGGCGGTGAGCGGCGGCGCCGTGCAGGTGCGGTTCGCACACGTCACCGCGGCCGGACTGCCGGACGTGCCACTGGTCCGAAACATCGTCGACTCGTACGCGCAACGCCTCGCCCTCGACCTCAAGGTGCCGGCGCTGCCGCTCAAGCTGGCCCTGCAGAAGGTGCAGCCGACCGCGGCCGGCCTGGTGGTCACCACCGGGGCGAGCGACGTGTCGCTCAACGCCGGCGGACTGTGACGGCGGACAGCATCGCTACCCGAACCGGGACTATCAGTCGGCGGCGCGATCCCGGATGGTGGTCGACGGTGTTCCGACCACTGGACCGCTGGTAGGGTCGGTTTCATGATGAGCCTGCTGCTCACCAAGAGGCGCGCGGTCGACCTGTGCCGCGTGGCCGCCTGCCTGTGTCGCCCTGTCGCCTGACGGGGCCACTCGGCATTTCTTCGCCCGGCAGTGGCGCCGTTCGCACCAATCGCTGAACCACCGTTCCGTGGTCCGCGCGCGTGCGGACCGAAACCCAACCTCTCAAGGGAGCAATGTCGATGAGTCGCGACTCCGCGCTCGTCTCTGCCGATTGGGCCGAGAAGAACCTGGACACCCCCGGCGTGGTCTTCGTCGAGGTCGACGAGGACACGACCGCGTACGACGGCGGCCACATCCCGGGCGCCATCAAGATCGACTGGAAGAAGGACCTGCAGGACCCGGTCCGCCGGGACTTCGTCAACCAGGAGCAGTTCTCCGACCTTCTGTCGTCCCGTGGCATCGCCAACGACGACACCGTGGTGCTGTACGGCGGCAACAACAACTGGTTCGCGGCCTACGCGTACTGGTACTTCAAGCTGTACGGCCACGAGGACGTGAAGCTGCTCGACGGCGGCCGCAAGAAGTGGGAGCTGGACGCCCGGACCTACAGCAAGGACGTTCCCCAGCGGGCGCGGACCAACTACTCGGCCAAGGCGCCCGACCTGTCGCTGCGCGCGTTCCGCGACGAGGTGGTGTCCGCGATCGGGTCGAAGAACCTGGTCGACGTGCGCAGCCCCGACGAGTTCGCCGGTCGCCTGCTGGCCCCGGCGCACCTGCCGCAGGAGCAGTCCCAGCGGGCCGGGCACATCCCGACCGCGATCAATGTCCCGTGGAGCAAGGCAGCCAACGAGGACGGCACGTTCAAGTCGGACGACGAGCTGTCCCAGATCTATGGGGACGCCGGCCTGGACGGCAGCAAGGACACCATCGCGTACTGCCGGATCGGCGAGCGGTCGAGCCACACCTGGTTCGTGCTCAAGGAGATCCTCGGTCAGCAGAACGTGAAGAACTACGACGGCTCCTGGACCGAGTACGGCTCGCTCATCGGCGTGCCGATCGCCCTCGGCGACGAACCTGGGAAGGCGTGAGCATGACGACTCCGAACATCGCGGACGGTTGCGCCGCTCCCGACCAGTCCGCGCCGATCCCGGCCGGCGTCGACCTGGAGAAGGAGACGGTCATCACCGGCATCGTCTCCACCCCCGCCGGCTCGGCCGTCGGCGGGGCGTACGTCCGGCTGCTCGACTCGACCGGGGAGTTCACCGCCGAGGTGGTCTCCTCCCCTGACGGCGTGTTCCGCTTCTTCGCCGCACCCGGCTCGTGGACGCTGCGGGCGCTGTCCCGGGAGGGCAACGGCGACCTGACGCTGGACGCCACCCGGGGCGTGAACGAGGTCTCCCTCGCGGTGGCCAGTTCCTGAACCGCATGGTCTTCCTGAACCGCATGGTCGAACGGCGGGACCCCACCGGTGGAGTCCCGCCGTTTCGCGGTCAGAGGTAGCGGACGACCGAGGTCGACATCTTGTCGTGCAGGGTCTGGTACCGGTTGCCGAAGACCATGAACGAGTCGACCAGGAAGTAGATGCTGAACGTGATCATGTTCAGCAGACCGCCGAGCAGGCCCTTGATGACGAACTCGCGCAGCGCCATCCGGCCCCAGTCGAACTGCTGGCCGGTGTTGGCGTCCACGACCACGTGGCCGAGCAGTTTCTTCGCCGGCGTCTGACCGTCCGACCAGGTGATCAGGGTCCAGATGAACCAGCCGATCCACAGCGTGACGGTGGCCAGCAGCACGTCGAGGAGCACCGCACCCAACCGCGCTCCGGGGCCGACCAGTCGGTCGCCGGACCCTCCCGGATACTGCGGGGCGCCGTAGGGCTGGCCGTACGGGACGGGGGCGGCCGGCGCGTACGGCTGAAGGGCTCCGCCGGAGACCGGATTGCCGTACGCGGTCGGGGTCCCGTATGCCTCCGGGGCGCCCGACACCGGGTTGCCGTGCGTGGCGGGCGGTGTCGAGACCGGGTTGCCGTACATGCTCGGGGCGGCCGACCCGTACGTGCCCGGAGCCGGCGCTTCGTAGGCCGAGGCACCGTGACCGGGATCGGCGTAGGGATCAGCCGGTGTGCCGTAGGTCGGCGAGGCCGGTGTGCCGTAGGTCGGCGAGGCCGGTGTGCCGTACGTCGCCGGGGAGCCGTACACGCCGTCGGCGGCCGTGGAGCCGTAGACGCCGCCCGCGGACGGGGGCGCCGGCGCGCCGTAGGTCTGCGGCGGATACGGCGTCCCGGGAGTCGGGTCGCCCGGGTTCCCGGCTACGGGTTCAGTCATGGCTCACGCGCCCTTTCGGCGTCTCATTCGGATTGCCTGTTCAGGGTGATCGAAATCTTGGGCGCGGACGATCCCCCGCCCGGCTCTTCGCCTCCGCCGGTCGGTCGGCGCAGTACTCAGCCGCATCGAGGATCACCTACGCATCTGGCCCCTCGGCGGCTCGGCCTCAGGTGAACAGCGGCCGGACCGCGAAGAAGATCACGCAGCCGAGGGCGCCCGCCGCCGGGAAGGTGGTGACCCACGCGATGATGATGTTGCCGGCGACGTTCCAGCGCACCGCGTTCAGCCGCTTGGTCGCCCCCACACCCATGATCGCCGCGGTGATCGTGTGCGTCGTCGAGATCGGCGCCTTGAGCACCAGCGCGTTGACGAACAGCACGGCACTGGCCACCGTCTCGGCCGCGAATCCTTCGGGCGGGCCGAGGTCGATGATCTTGCGGCCGAGCGTCCGGATGATCCGCCAGCCGCCGGAGTACGTGCCCAGGGCCAGCATCGTCGCCGACGTGATGTAGACCCACCACGGGATGTGCTTGGGACTGTCCTGGAACCCTCCGATGTAGAGGGCCAGCACGACGATGCCCATGGTCTTGGCCGCGTCCTGCAGGCCGTGCCCGATCGACATGGCCGCCGCCGACACCGTCTGGGCCCAGCGGAAGCCGCGGTTCAGCTTGGCCGGCTGTCCCTTCCGGAAGATCCACAGCAACGCGATCATGAAGACGTACGCCACGAGGAAGCCCACCACCGGCGAGAGCACCATCGGGATCAGCACTTTGTTGGTGATCACGTGCCATTGGATGACGCCGCCGGCCGCGAAGAACGTGGCGCCGACCAGGCCGCCGAACAGCGCGTGGGACGAGCTCGACGGCAGCCCGAACCACCAGGTGATCAGGTTCCAGCAGATCGCACCGAGCACGCCGGCGAAGACCACACCCAGGCTGGGCACCCCACCCGGTAGTTTGACCAGGCCTTCACCCACAGTGGCGGCGACGCCGGCGCCGAAGTGGGTGCCGATGAAGTTGCCCACCGCGGCCATGGCCAGCGCCACCCGCGGCGTCAGGGCGCGCGTGCTGATGCTGGTGGCGATCGCGTTGGCGGCGTCGTGGAAGCCGTTGGTGTAGTCGAAGGCCATCGCGGCGACGATGACCGCGAGGGTGGCGACGAGTTCGGCGGACAAGACTCAGGAGTCCTTGACGGTGATCGTCTCGACCGTGTTGGCGACGTGCTCGAAGGCGTCGCAGGCGGCTTCCAGCTCGTCCGCCACCTCCTTCATCTTGAGCACGGTGAGAGCGTCGTACTCGCCGGAGAAGAGCCGGACCAGCAGCATCCGGTAGACCCGGTCGCCCTCGTTCTCCAGCCGGTTGATCTCGATCCAGTACTCCTCGAGGCCCTTCATCGTGCGCAGGTTCGGCATCGCCTCGGCGGTGATCCGGGACTGCTGATCGAGGACGGTGACGAGCTCGTGCATCTCCCGTGGGAGCGACGGCAGTTCGGTCAGCCCGTACAGGTAGAGCAGGTTGCCGACGGCTTCCAGGTGGTCCATCACGTCGTCCAGCTGGGAGCCGAGCGAGTAGATGTCGGCCCGGTCGAACGGGGTGATGAAGGTGGAGTTGATCTTCTTGTAGAGATCGTGGGTGATCTGGTCGCTGTCGTGCTCCACGTCCGTCAGGCGATCGCTCACCGACTGCACGTCCACGCCCGGCAGGGACAGCTCGTTCAGCAGCTGGGTGCCGCGGACCAGGTTGTGGGCGGCCCGGTCGAAAAGGTCGTAGAACGCGCCCTCCACCGGGCGGAAGGAGAACTTCACATCGGGAACCTTCCACTGGGCGGGGTGATCTGCGAACAGATGCTAAGGACCACGCCTCGTGCGACCGCAGCCGCCCACCCTGATCAGCCGCCGTTCAGCTTCCGTTAACCCCGCGTTAACCCGTCGCCCGGGCCGATGGGCGCGGTGCCGGCCTGGCGGTCCGCGGCCGCGGCGACGGCGAGGAGCGAGAGATCGGATGCCGCCGCAGATACCGGGCCAGCGCGGCCTGCTCGCCGCCGGCGATGACGTCCACCCCGGCGGCGGCCAGTTCGTCCCACACGGCGCGGCGGGCCGCCCGCGACCCGCCGGACAAGCCGGAGATCCGGACCGTACGGCCGTCGTCGTGGGCGGCCCGGACCAGCGCGTGCAGCTGGTGCCGCTCCTCGGCCGAGATCGCCTCGCGCCCGTCCCAGCCGAAGCGCCGCGACCAGGATTCGCTGATCATGGGGACCAGGGCCGGCGGAGCGGCGCGCGAGCCGATGTCCTCGAATGTGCCGTCCACGAAGGCGTACCGGGTCGGCTGGGCGGCCAGCAGCTCCCGGACGTCGACGATGCCGGCCACGGCCACCGTGACCGCCCCCGGCTCCAGGCGTCCGCCGGCGTACCGGCTCAGCAGCGGCGCGTGGTCGCGAAGGTGCTGATCCAGCCGTCGGTAGGCCCGAAGCAGGGTGTCCGCGTCCCGGTTGGCCCCGCCGATCTCCACCACCAGGCGGAACGGCACCCGCTGATCGGCGCACAGCCGTCCGTCGCGGGCCCGGGCCCGGGTGAAGAGCGGCTGCAGCACCAATCGCCGCAGCGTCCGGCCCGGTTGCGGGCCACCCGGGCCGATGTACAGCTCGCCGTGCGGCCCCGGCCGGACCGGCACGGTCAGCCCGGCCAGGCCGTGGTGCAGCACCCCCGGCAGCGGGTCGGACGCGCCGGAACCGGCCAGCGCGTGGCCGGCGGGGAGGTACGGCCGGTCCCGGCGGCGCAGCAACGAGAAGCCGACGCCGGCGCCGCCGGTGGCTCCGGTCAGTCCGGCCACGGCACCCACGATGGTCGTCAGATTCTCGGCCACCGCCGGCCTCCACTGGACAAAAGGTACGAAACGCGTATCACCTACTGTGACACACGAATCACCCGTCCGCGGAACGCCGCTCCGTCAGTCGATGACGTCGGCCAGCCACTTCCGGTACTGCGTCGCGAACGGCTCGGTCCCGTCGCTCAGCGAGACGAGCAGTTTGTCCGCTGCCGCCCGCGCCTCGCCGACCAGCTCGTCCGGGTAGCCGAACTGCCGCCGGTGCTCCTCGAACTCGTCCTCGTCGCGCAGCTCCACCAGGCCGGTCGAGCGCCGCCGGACCACGTCCAGGTCGAGGTCGATGATGTGCACGGTATCGCCGTCCCAGCGGGCCGGCGTGGTGATGTCGCAGTAGACCTCGCTGGTCCGCGGCGGCGGGTTGAACATCCCGGTCCACCACGAGTCCCGCGGCACGAGCAGCACGAACGGGATCTGCTCGATCGACGGCCGGCCATGGTAGACGGACGGGGTGCCCTGGGGGACGCCGAGCCAGATGCCGAGGTCGTCCTCGGTGAGCCGGCGGGCCGGATAGTCCCGGTGGGCTGAGCCGTCGTACTTGGTGTACACCACCCGGACCGTGTCGCTCGGCATGAAAGGAACCCTAACGGTGCGACGTTTTCGTCGGGGGGTCCGGGTACGGTCTTCGACGTGACCGCCCGCGCCAAGCCTTCCGCCGCCACTCTGCTCGCCGCCGCCGTCGGCGCGGTGCCCGGCGGCTCGTCCCGGCCCGGTCAGGAAGCGATGGCTTCAGCGATTGAGAAGGCCATCGGGGACAAGGAGCATCTCCTGGTCCAGGCCGGCACGGGTACGGGTAAGTCGCTCGCCTACCTGACCCCGGCGCTGCTGGTCGACGGGCCGGTGGTGGTCTCCACAGCCACCCTGGCGCTGCAGAACCAGTTGGTCGAGCACGACCTGCCGCGGCTGGCCGACGCGGTGCAGCCGGTGCTCGGGCGGCGGCCCACGTTCGCCGTCCTGAAGGGCCGTCACCATTACCTCTGCGTGGCCAAGATGGAGCACGCCGACGAGGAGGAACCGACCGACCTGTTCGGCGACGCGCCGGTCAAGTGGCTGGGCGAGCGGGGCAAGCTCGGCAAACAGATCGAGCGCCTGCAGGCCTGGTCGGAGAAGACGGCCACCGGCGACCGGGACGAGCTCGACCCGGGCGTCGACGACACCGCGTGGCGGCAGGTGTCCATGCCCGCCCGGGACTGCGTCGGCGCCGCCAAGTGCCCGTACGGCAACGAGTGTTTCGCCGAGGCCTCGCGCGCCCGGGCCCGGGAGGCCGACATCGTGGTCACCAACCACAGCCTGCTGGCCGTCGACATGCTCGCCGGGCGCCACATCGTGCCGCCGCACAAGCTGCTCATCGTGGACGAGGCGCACGAACTGGCCGACCGGGTCTCGTCCGCGGCGCAGGCCGAGCTGACGCCGGACGCCGTCGAGCGAGCGGCCAAGCGGGCCCGCCCGCTGATCCCGCCGGCGGCCGCCGAGTCCCTGGCCGAGGCGGCCGACGCGCTCACCGTCGGGCTGGCCGACGCGCCCGCCGGGCGGCTCACCGCCGGGCTCCCGCCGCACCTGGCCCAGGCGGTGATCCTGCTCGACTCGGCCACCCGGGCCGGGCTGGAGGCGATCGGCGACGTCAAGAACGACGATCCCGACCCGGTCCGCAAGCAGCAGGCCAAGGCGACGCTGGACGATCTGTCGACCACCGCGCAGCGGCTGCTGGAGGAGTCCGACCACGACGTCGCCTGGGTGGAGAAATCCGACCAGGGCAGCGGACGGAGGGCCGTCGTGGTGGCGCCGCTGTCGGTGGCGGGCACGCTGTCCAACCACCTGTACGACGAGCGGACCGTCGTCGCCACCTCGGCCACGCTGGCCCTGGGCGGCCGGTTCGACACCGTCGCCCGGGCGCTCGGCCTGCCCGTCGGAGCCGGCCCGGTCACCTCCGGCGAGGGCTGGGGCTCGCTCGACGTCGGCTCGCCGTTCGACTATCCCAAGCAGGGCATCCTGTACGTGGCCGTGCACCTGCCGCGGCCGGCCGCCTCGGGGCTGCCGGATCTGGCCGGCGAGGAGCTGCTGGCACTCGTCTCCGCTTTGGGGGGCGCGACGCTCGGCCTGTTCTCATCCCGCAAAGCCGCGACCCAGGCGGCCGAGCTGGTCCGCGCCCGCACCGACCTGCCGGTCCTGCTGCAGGGCGAGGAACAGCTGCCGCTGCTGGTCCGCAAGTTCCGCGAGGACAGGGCCAGCTGTCTGTTCGGGGTGATGTCGCTGTGGCAGGGCGTGGACGTGCCCGGCGACGCCTGCCAGCTGGTGGTGATCGACCGCCTGCCGTTCCCCCGCCCCGACGAGCCCCTGGCGGCGGCCCGGGCGGCCGCGGTCGACGCGTCCGGCGGCTCCGGCTTCGCCGCGGTCAGCGTGCCCATCGCCGCCGTCCGCCTGGCCCAGGGCGTCGGCCGCCTGATCCGTTCGGCCGGGGACAAGGGCGTGGTCGCGGTCCTGGACTCCCGCCTGGAGAGCGCGCGCGGCTACGGCGGCTTCCTGCGCCAGTCCCTCCCGCCGTTCTGGTACACCACCCGCCGCGAGGTCGCCGTCGGCGCACTTCAGCGTCTGGCCCGCTCCTGACCCGATTCGGACGGGTGATCATCCCCGTCGGCGTGCGCGGGCGTTTCGCGGCGCGCGCCGTCAGGTGGTGGATTCGGCGGCGGTGACGACAACTGCGTCCGGGGGGATCTCGGGGCGGCGGCGGCCGAGGCGGCGGACGCCGGTGTTCAGGACCGCGATCAGGGGGACCGCCACCAACGCGCCGATGATGCCGGCCAGGACCACGCCGGAGGCGATGCCGACGATCACCACCAGCGGATGGATGGCGACCGCCCGGCCCATGATCAAGGGCTGCAGCACGTGACCCTCGAGTTGCTGCACGACGATGACCGAGCCGAGCACGATGAGCGCGATCACCCACCCCTTGTCGACCAGCGCGACCAGCACCGCGACCGCCCCGGACACACTCGCCCCGACGATCGGGATGAACGCCCCGAGGAAGACCAGCGCGGCCAGCGGGAACGGGAAGGGCACCCGCAAGATCACCAGCGCCAGGCCGATGCCGACCGCGTCGATGAAGGCGACCAGCACGGTGGCCCGGACGTACGCGCCCAGCGTGGTCCACGACGCCTCGCCCGCGTCGGACAGCGACCACCGCGCGTTGACCGGGAACAACCGGACCAGGAACCGCCAGATCTTCCGCCCGTCGCGCAGCATGAAGAACGTCGCGAACAGCACCAGCAGCGCGCCGGTGAGCAGTTCGAACAGCGTCGCCGCGGTGGAGATGCCGGTGGCCGTGAGCGAGGATGTGTTCGAGCTGATCCAGTCCTGCGCCGTGTCGATGGCCTGGTTGACCTGCTTGTCGGACAGGTGCAGCGGACCGTTGCGGGCCCACAGCTGGATCTGCCGGATTCCCTTGCCGGTCTGGCTGGACAGCTCGGGCAGCCCCTGCACGAACTGGTTCACCACCAGGGTCAGCACGCCCGCCACGGCGGCGACCCCGCAGATCATCACCAGGAAGGTGGCCAGCGACCGGGGCAACCGGAGCCGGAACAGGTAACCCACCGCCGGGGACAGCAGCGCCGTCAGCAACAGCGCGATGGCCAGCGGCACGACCACGACGCTGATGGTCCCGATGAACCGCAGCAGCACCCAGCCGAGCAGGCCGACGACGATCAGCCGCCACGACCACGCGGCCGCGATGCGCAGCGAGTGCGGCACCTCGGCGTCGTCCCGGCTGGTGGTGGAGTGCGGAACGAATCGGTCGTCGGTCGGCGGCTCGAAGTCGACGTCCGGTTCGACGCTGTCCGGCGGCCCGGCCCGGGCCGTCCGCACCGACCGGCGGCCCGTCTCGAACGCGTGCTTCAGGGTGGCCCGGACACGCTGGATGCGGCTCAACCGGTCACCGTCCTCGCATCGATCGATCGATCGGGTACCACGGTAGTCACCGCGCGCACCCACTCTTCCCGGGTTGATCTCGAGAAACCAGCCGACGCGCCTGATCGCGGGGGGCGTACCGTCTCGGTGTGATTTCCGCTGCCGAAACCGACACCGGCCTGCCCATCCGCATGTTGCACGACCGCGTTCTGGTCCGTCTGGAGGGCGCCGACGGCGAGCGACGCTCGACCGCCGGCATCGTGATCCCCGCCACCGCGTCGATGGGCCGCCGGTTGTCCTGGGCGTCCGCGGTCGCGGTCGGCCCGAACGTACGGTCCATCGTGGTCGGTGACCGGGTGCTCTTCGACCCGGACGACCGGTCCGAGGTCGAACTGCACGGACGGGAGTACACGCTGCTGCGCGAGCGGGACGTGCATGCGGTGGCGGCCAACCGGGTGGAGGCCGACGGCACCGGGCTCTACCTGTAGGGCCACGCGGGCGGGGGGAGCCGTACCGGGACGGGCACGACCGGCTCGGCCGGGGGCGGTACGAGCCGGGTGCCGCCGTCCGGGAACGTGATCCGGTAGTTGCTGCCGTCCCAGAAGGCGGGCGGCGCCTGCGGGTCGCGGCCGGCGAACGACGCGCGGTAGTCCCCGAGCGCCGTCAGCAACCGCTGCTCCTCGGCCGTGGCGTGCTCGCGGTCGGCGTCGGTCTTGTTCAGTCCGCGCTCGATGCCGTCCCGCAGCAGGGCCAGTTGGGTGGCCGCGTACTGGAATCCGCGCATCGCCTTGGCGCCGGCCGGACCGGCCACCCGCCCGGCCCAGCGCCGAGCCGAGTGCCGGCGGCCGAGGCTGCCCAAGGCGGCCACCTCGGGCGGAGCGAGCCAGCCCGTACGGACGTAGAACGGCAGCACCCGCTGGCTCAGCCGGCCCTCCCAGCCGCGCAGCGCGATGGCGAAACCGACCGCGGCGAAGAAGAACGGCACCATGAAGCCCAGGTATCCGTAGAGCATGATGAGCGGCTGCCCGGTGGCCGCGGACAGCGTCGGCAGCAAGTTGAACGTGCCGTGCAGGATCATCGCCAGCAGCAGCCCGGCGATCGGCGCCAGCCAGATCACCCGGCGGTCGGCCGCCCGCGACGAGATGCCCAGGCCGATGCCGGTCATCGAGGTGAACAGCGGATGGGCGAAGCCGGTGAACAGGATCCGGACGATGAAGATGAGGAACACGTTCTGGATGCCGGTGGCCGGGCCGTACTGGTCGGCGCCGGCCGCGTAACCGTGGCCGCCGAGGTAGAGCACGTTCTCCACCATGGCGAACCCGACCGCGGAGAGGCCACAGTAGACGATGCCGTCGGTGATGCCGGACCACTCGCGGCGGAATCGCCAGAGCAGCAGGATCGGGCCGAGCGCCTTCATCGACTCCTCGATGAACGGCGCCACCAGCACCGCGACCAGTGCGTCGGGCAGGCCGAGCTTGTCGAACAGCCAGGCGGCGCCGGTGTTCACGCCGAGCGCGGCCAGCGTCGCCACGGCCGAACCCCAGGCGAAGCAGAAGATGAGCAGACGGCTCGGCTCCGGCTCGTACCGGTCCAGCCAGAGGAAACAACCGACGAGTACGGGCACCGGCAGGATCGCCGCGACCAGGCCGATGATCAGTCCGGTGATGCCGTTGCTGAAGCCGAGAATGATCAGCATCGCGACGGCGCAGGCGGCGATGAACCCGATCACCGAGGCGAGCGGAAGCCAGCGACGCCAGCCCGGCCTTCCTTTGAGGGGCACACCCACCGCGGCCGGCGGCACACCGGGCGCGGCCGGCGGCACAGCCACCGCGGCCGGCGGCACACTGGGCGTGGCCGGCGGTTCCGGCGCGGGTGACAGGACAGGCACGGCCCCCGAAGTGGGCGCCTCCCCCGTAGGAACGTCGGCCATGACGTCCAGCGTAGCCACCCGCGGCCGACCGGGTGGCCGCAGCCGGATCAAGACGGGTGGGGCGCCGGCGGCTTCCGCCGTCCCCGCGGACGGGCCTCCCAGCCCACCGCCCGCCGGACCAGCCGGGCCGCCTCGCCGTGCTCGATCCCGGTGGCCCGCAGCAAGTCGATGACCGTACTGCGGACCTGCGCCACCACGACGCCGCCGGAGAACCCCACCCCGTCCGAGTACGCCTGCCCGGCCTCGACCGCGGCCCGCACCGCCCGCTCCCGGGTGGCCAACGGTTCGACCGCCCGCGCCCACTCCTCGCGCAGGAGGTCGACCGCGTCGCCGAGCCGCCGGATGGACTCCGGCAGCACGTCCGGCACGGTCTCATCCTCGGCCAGCAGCGTGAGCACCCGCCGGCACAGCACCCGGACGTTGCGCAACGCGTAGGTGAGCTGGGGAGCGCCGACCACGTACTGGTCGAGCGCGCCCCGGTGCCGCCATCGGCTCGGCGCGAACGCCACGTTCTCCTGGGCCGCGGTACCGGCGGCGGCGAAGCCGGCGAACGTCCCCTCGGCCCCGCGGAGCCGTTCCAGCACCCCGGTGGTCCGGTCGGCGTCCCGCGCGGCCAGGGCGTCGGCGACCTCGTGGAGCCCGTCGGCGAGTGCGGTCAGTGCCGGATCGGCGGCCCGCCGCACCACGGTCAGCGGGTTGAGCGGCAACAGGATCGTCATCACCGCCAGGCCGACGCCGCCGCCCACGAGGGCGTCGAAGAACCGCGTCCACGGCTGACCGGTGGTCGCGGTGAGCGTGGCCACCAGCACGGCGGAGGCGGCGGCCTGGTTGATCAGCGGCGGTCCGCCGCCGAGGGCGGTCGCCACCAGGATCGCCAGCACCACGATCAGCCCGATCTGCCACGGCCCGCTGCCGATCAGCAGGATCAGCGCGTCACCCACACCGATACCGAGGGCCACCCCGAGGACCAGCTCGACGGAACGGCGGGCGCGCTGGCCGACCGAGGAGGCCAGCGTGATGACGGCGGCGATGGGCGCGAAGAACGGGCTCGGCCGGCCGATCACGTCGTGCGCCAGGAACCAGGCGAGCGCGGCTGCCACCCCGGCCTGGAGGGAAAGCGCGAAGGCGCCGCGCAGCCGCGACCACGCCCCGGACAGTCCGGAGCGGGACCGGTCGCCGATGTCGGCCAGGGCGGCTCGGGCACGGCTTTCCGCCTCAGTCATGCCTTCCAACTTAGAGGCGTGTCAGGATGACCGCGTGGATCAGTTGACGCGGCGGTGGCGGGACGCGGCCCGGACCGCCGGGGCCACGGTCGGCGACCTCGAGCTCGAAGCGGCCGGCGAATACCTGCAGATGCGCTGGTCGGAGCCCCGCCGCCAGTACCACACGGTGGCTCACCTGGTCGCCGTGCTCGACGTCGTCGACGCGTACGCCGATCTGGTTCCGCACCCCGACCGCGTCCGGCTGGCGGCGTGGATGCACGACGCGATCTACCACCCGGAGGCGCAGGGTGACGCCAACGAGCGGGACAGCGCCGAGTTCGCCCAGGGTCTGCTGGTCGAGATCGGGGTGCCGGCGGCGGTCGCGGCCGACGTGGCCCGGCTCGTCGGGCTGACCGCGGGTCATGCCACCGACGCCGGCGATCCCGACGGAGAGCTGCTCTGCGATGCCGACCTGGCCATCCTGGCCACCGATCCGGACCGGTACGACGCCTACACCGCGGCCATCCGGCGGGAGTACGCGCAGTACCCCGACGACGTGTTCCGGGCGGGCCGCGCACAGGTGCTGAAGGCGTTGCTGGAACTGCCGGCCATCTACCGGCTGGAGCCCACCCGTACGGCGTGGGAGTCCCGGGCCCGGGCGAACCTGGCGGCTGAGCTCAAGACGCTCGATGCAGGTGCTTAGGGCGGCGTAACCCGGCCGTACGCAGCCGGGCGGCGATCTCGCGCGACGGCAACAGCGTCGCGCCCAGCCACAGCGCCGGCCCGAACCGCTGCTCCGGAATGTCGTAGTGGTCCCGGTCGAACCCGCGCCGCGGTACGCCCAGCATTTCCGCGAACACGTGCAGCTCGGCGTAGCACAGGTCGCTGACCAGGTGGGACCACAGCCGCCCGCGCGCCGGCCAGACCGGCCGGTCGACCAGGATCAAAGATCCACCTGCAGCAGGTCGGTGCCCCGGTCGGCGGCGAACCCGCGGGCGTCGGGCACGCCGATCCGGGCGGCGTCCGCGGTCAGGTCGTCCGGCATCCGCTGCGACTCCCGTTCCGCCTCGACCCGGGCCCGATAATGCTCGACCTCGTTGGCCTCCACGGCCGCGTCCCAGCCGAGCGCCGCACCCATCACCGCGGCCGCGTGCTTCGCCGACTGGACTCCGCGGTGCGGCGTCTCGATCGAGATGCGGGTCCGGCGGGCCAGCACGTCGTCCAGGTGCAGCGCGCCCTCGGCCAGGACGGCGTACGCCACCTCGGCCGTCAAGTACTCCGGCGCCCCGGTCAGCGGCGTGGCCAGGGACGGGTCGGCGGCGATCATGGCCAGCAGGTGGACGGTCAGCGTGCCGTACCGCTCGAGCAGGTGCTCGACCACGCCGGCGGTGACGCCGTGCCGGCGGGCGGTGTCCTGCCGGTCGCGCCAGGCCGCCGGGTATCCGTCCGCGCCCAGCAGCGGCAACTGGTCGGTGCGCGAGGCCGGCGCGACCCCACCCAACCGGCGCACCGCCCGGTCGATCACGTCCGCCGCCATCACCCGGTACGTCGTGTACTTGCCCCCGGCCACCAGCAGCAGGCCGAGCATGGGCTCGACGACGGCGTGCTCGCGGGACAGCTTCGAGGTGGACTCGGCCTCGCCGGACAGCAATGGCCGCAGCCCGGCGTACACGCCCTCGATGTCGTCGGTGGTCAGCGGCCGGTCGAGCACGGGGTTGACCTGGTCCAGCAGATAACGGATGTCGCGCGCCGACGCGGCCGGGTGAGCGCGGTCGAGCTGCCAGTCGGTGTCCGTGGTGCCGATGATCCAGTGGCCGCCCCACGGGATGACGAACAACACCGAGGTCGGCGTACGCAGGATCAGCCCGGCCTCGCCGTTGATGGCCGAGCGCGGCACGACCAGGTGGACCCCTTTCGACGCGCGCACCCGCATCCCCGGGCGTACGCCCACGTCACTGAGCATCTGCGACATGTCGTCGCTCCACACGCCGGTCGCGGCGACCACCGTACGCGCGCGGACCTCGAACTCGGGCGAGTCCGGGGCCTCGAGGTCGCGGACCCGCACCCCGATGACCTCACGGGCCTCCCGTACGAACCCGGTCACCCGTGCGCTGGTCACCACGGCAGCGCCCAGGCTGGCCGCCGTCCGGGCCAGGTTGACCACCAGGCGGGCGTCGTCGACCTGCCCGTCGTAGTACCGGATGGCCCCGGTGATCTTGTCGGCGCGCAGGCTGGGAAAGATGTGCCGGGCGCCGTCGCGGCTCAGGTGCCGGTGCAGCGGCATGCCCCGGCCGCCGCCGAACAGGCCCGCGAACACGTCGTACGCGGCCACACCGAGCCCGTAGTAGCCGCGGTGCCAGACCCGGGAGGCCGGGTTGGCCGGCTCCAGCGGCACCAGGATCGGCACCGGCCGGACCAGGTGCGGGGCGATCCGGGTGGACAGCAGGCCGCGCTCGGTCAGCGCCTCGTGCACCAGGTGCAACTCGAGCTGCTCCAGATAGCGCAGGCCGCCGTGGATCAGCTTGCTCGACCGGCTCGAGGTGCCGGAGGCCAGGTCACGAGCCTCGACGAGGGCCACGCTGAGGCCGCGGGAGGCGGCGTCCAGGGCCGCGCCGGCACCGGTGACGCCGCCGCCGATGACCAGCACGTCGAAGTGTTCGTCACGCAGCCGCCGCAGATCGGCGACCCGCCGGATCGGGGAGAGCCGACCGGCCGTGTAGCGGGATACGGAGGGATCGCGCACCCGTCCGACGATAGCCCCCGGGTCCGTCATCCCGGCGAGGGAATCCGGTCGCGGCCCCGACGGGTCCTGCGCGCCGCCTGAGGGCCAGGGGCCGGTCGAACACCGTGACGTAGGTTCAGCCGGTGGACAGCGAGTTTGTGATCTCCGAACTGACCGGGGACGACGTGCCGGCGGTGGTGGCTCTCTGCGGAGTCGCACTCGACCTGCCCGAGGACGCGGCCGAGGCGGCGGAGATCGTGCTGCGGCTGCGGGAGACCACGGGGACCGACGGCTGGACCAGGCATTCCCGGCGACTGGCCGGATTTCTGGCCGCCACCGCGCTCGGCGACGTGATCGGCGTGGTGCTCGGCTCGGTCTCGCACCGGGACCCCTCGATCGGGCACATCGACCTGATCGCGGTGCACCCGGACGAGCGGCGGCGCGGGATCGGGCGGGCGCTGACCGCCCGGATCGAGGGCGCGCTGGCCGGGCTGGGCGCCGCGGACATGGTGATCGCCGGAAACGCGCCCTACTACGCCTGGCCGGGCATCGACGTGCGGTACACCGCGGCCTTGTGCGCGGCCACCGCCTTCGGGTTCGAGCAGGATCAGCCGGCCTGGAACATGACCGCCGACCTGACCGGCGAGCCGGCCCCGCCGGAGGTGATCGAGGGCGTGACGCTGCGCCGGGCCGGTCCCGGCGACCTGCCGGGGCTGGTCGAGTTCGCGCTGCGCACCTTCGGCTCGGGGTGGGCGGGCGAGATCACCCATTCGGTCGGCCGGGATCGGGCCGGCTGCCACCTGGCACTGGACGTCAAGGGCGAGGTGCTGGGCTTCGCCGCGTACGGGTCGTCTCGGCCGAGCTGGTTCGGGCCGATGGGCACCGTCCCGCCGGCCCGCGGCCGGGGCGTCGGCCGGGCGCTGCTGCTGCGCTGCCTGGCCGACCAGCGCGCTGCCGGGTACGACCGGGTGCAGATCGGCTGGGTCGGCCCGGTCCCGTTCTACTCGGGCGCCGCCGGAGCCCGCGTCGAACGGGTCTTCCAGTTGTACCGGAAGTCGCTCTGACCGGCCGCTGGCTACACCGGGCCGCTTGACGAGATGCCGAGCCGAGCCCCCGGGCAGCGAAAAGGGCGGCCCGCGGAAAGGGCAGGCAGCGAAAAGGGCGGGCCGCCGGATGGCAACCCGCCCTTCTCAGTGGTTCAGGACTGTCAGAAGTCCATGTCCCCGCCGCCCGGGGCACCGGCCGGGGCCGGGTTCTTCTCCGGCTTGTCCGCCACGACCGCCTCGGTCGTGAGGAACAGCGCAGCGATCGACGCGGCGTTCTGCAGCGCCGAACGCGTGACCTTGGCCGGGTCGATGATGCCCGCGGCCAGCATGTCGACGTACTCGCCGGTCGCGGCGTTCAGACCGTGACCGGCCTCGAGGTTGCGAACCTGCTCCACCACGACGCCGCCCTCGAGGCCGGCGTTCACCGCGATCTGGCGCAGCGGGGCGTCGAGCGCGACCTTGACGATTTGCGCGCCGGTCGCCTCGTCGCCGACTGCAGGTCCAGCTTGTCGAACGCGGTCTTGCCGGCCTGAACCAGCGCCACGCCACCGCCGGGCACGATGCCCTCCTCGACGGCCGCCTTCGCGTTGCGAACGGCGTCCTCGATGCGGTGCTTGCGCTCCTTCAGCTCGACCTCGGTGGCCGCGCCGACCTTGATGACCGCAACGCCGCCGGCCAGCTTGGCCAGGCGCTCCTGCAGCTTCTCGCGGTCGTAGTCGGAGTCCGACTTCTCGATCTCGCCCCGGATCTGGTTGACCCGGCCCTGGATCTGCTCGGCGTTGCCGGCGCCGTCGACGATGGTCGTCTCGTCCTTGGTGATGACCACCTTGCGGGCCTGGCCGAGCAGGCTGACGTCGGCGCTGGTCGAGCTTGAGACCGACCTCCTCGCTGATGACCGTGCCACCGGTGAGGATGGCGATGTCGTCCAGCATGGCCTTGCGGCGGTCACCGAAGCCCGGGGCCTTGACGGCGACGGACTTGAAGGTGCCACGGACCTTGTTGACGATGAGGGTGGCCAGGGCCTCGCCCTCGACGTCCTCGGCGATGATGACGAGCGGCTTGCCGCCCTGCATGACCTTCTCGAGGATCGGCAGCAGGTCCTTGACCGCGGAGATCTTGCTGTTCGCGATCAGGATGTACGGGTCGTCGAAGACGGCCTCCATCCGCTCGGCGTCAGTCATGAAGTACGCCGAGATGTAACCCTTGTCGAAGCGCATGCCCTCGGTGAGCTCCAGCTCGAGTCCGAAGGTGTTGCTCTCCTCGACGGTGATGACGCCTTCCTTGCCGACCTTGTCCATGGCCTCGGCGATGATCTCGCCGACCGTGGTGTCGCCGGCGGAGATGGAGGCGGTGGAGGCGATCTGCTCCTTGGTCTCCACGTCCTTGGCCAGCTGCTGACAGGGCCTCGGAGACGCTCGCGACGGCCGCCTCGATGCCCCGCTTCAGGGCCATCGGGTTGGCGCCGGCGGCCACGTTGCGCAGGCCCTCGCGGACCAGCGCCTGGGCCAGCACGGTCGCCGTCGTCGTGCCGTCACCGGCGACGTCGTCGGTCTTCTTGGCGACCTCCTTGACCAGCTCGGCGCCGATCTTCTCGAAGGTGCCCTCGAGCTCGATCTCCTTGGCGATCGACACACCATCGTTGGTGATGGTGGGAGCGCCCCACTTCTTCTCGAGCACGACGTTGCGGCCCTTGGGGCCGAGCGTCACCTTGACGGCGTCGGCGAGCTGGTTCATACCGCTCTCGAGGCCGCGACGAGCTTCCTCGTCGAATGCGATGATCTTGGCCATACGGCGTTGTCCTCCTGGACATTCGCGGTGCCGGGCCGGTGCGGCCCGCCCGCACGTATCAGTTGAGTGCCGTGAGGTACTCTGCGGACGTCGCCACCTGGCGATGTGACGTCCTCAGGCCGAGCCGGATAGCCCGCGACGACCGGCCCCGTGCCCCGGCGTCGATGGCGGCGCCGCGACCGGAACCCCACCGTCCCGACCTGCTTGGCACTCATACGACACGAGTGCCAATCACCTGTTTAGCACTCTGGGGGGCCGAGTGCAAGAAAACCGGTCCGTCAGCGGGCAAGCTCATCGGCCAGCCGACCACTCGTCAGTGGTCCCTCCGCGCGCCGGGCGCAGCCGTACGTCACGAGGGCCGCCACCCCCCAGAGCAGCCCGAACAGCACCGCCACGGCGGCTCCGGCCAGATCGCCGAGGTCGTGCGCCTCACTCAGCACGTCGGGCAGCACCACCAGAGCCGCGCCGAAGCCGGCCAGCGCCGCCACGGCCCAGCCCGGGCTCACCGCCAGCAGCTGCAGCGCCCGGCGGGGCCCACGCCGGCGCTCGAACAGCACCACGCACCCGAGCATCCCGGTCACCGAGCCCAGAGCCGCCGCCACCGCGGCCTGCAGCGCGGTCAATGCCGTCCCGTCCGGCAGCAGCGCGACCGCCTGCCCGGCCGCGCCGATCAACGCCAGCCACGCCCACAGCGGGCCGACCCGGTGCAGCACCGAGCCGAACGCCTCCCGCAGCGGCGGCCGGCGGCCCTGCGACGCCCAGCCGACGGCGACGCCGGCCACCCCGGCCAGGCACAGCACCGAAGGCAGGGCGGCCAGCGCGAAGAACGAAAGCCACATCAGCGGCAGCAGAAGGAGGCCGACGCCCCGGGCGAGGTCCGACAGCATCGGCGCAGCGATCACCGAGTCTCCGATCCGGCCCGCGAACAGATGGGCCGGCCCGACCGAGAGGAGGGAGACGACCAGCAGCGGCCACCCGCACCCGGCCAGCACACCCCGGACGCGCACGCGCCACCCGGCCATGCCCTCGGCCGGGGCCGCGATCAGCGGGTCACCGGTCGGGGCGACGGCGGCCCGGACGGAGGCCGCCCCCGGCAGCTCGGCCGTGTCGTCGGCGAACGCGTCGGCCCGGTCGACCACCGGCAGGCCGATCAGGCGCAGCGGCGCTGTCCCGCCGGCCCCGGCCATCTCGTCGTCCACGCCCGCAACCATGCCGGACGAGCGGTCCCGTCGCCACCCCGCCCGATGCTTCCGTAGATCCGTCAGGACTCGCAGGCAACCGCCCACAACGGGCTTCGTGTGCCTATTGCGGGGAGGTTTGTCAGACCTTGGAAGTAGAATCAGAGGTTACCGCCAGCCCCACCGGCACCACCAGCACCGCCCGTATCGCGACGCGCCCCCGCCATCGATGCCCTTCCACGAGACCGGGCACACGACGACGAAACGCGTCGGACAACTTGATAGAAGCGCCTCGGCACGCACAACCGGGAGAGGCCCGTGTTCAACGACTGACGCCGGTTCTCCGGCAAGGGTGTTACGCGGACGTTGGAACGGCGGTCTCGGAAGGCTCCGGGGCCGCCGTTTCCGATACGGACTCGCCGTCGCTGTTCTGACGGCAATCGCCTGGTCAGTTCTCCACGTCGGAACACCCCACAACTCGGATCGCCTTCGGCCTCACGGCGTTATGTCCGCCTTACTGTATATGTCCCATGGATCCCACTTGAGTTCATATCGCCGATTTCGGCGAAGCTGAGCCGGCGAATACGAGACCTCCCTTGATCCCTTGTCGCCGCGCCAGGTCGGCTGATCGACCCGGGCCGGCCGCCAGTGCGGCGCCTTCGCGGAATAGGTCATCTCCCGGGCCACGACACCGGGAGGCGCGGCCGCTTCCGGAAAGACGGCCTTGAGAGTCAGGGCTTTCAGCCCGCCGGAGATCCGCTTGGTCAACATCGGCTTCAGACTCCGCTGTTCATCGAACAGTTCCTGCTCGATGCGGATCTCGGTTTCCTGCCCCCGCTCGAGCGGCGTGTCGAGATGGATCCAATACAACTTCTTCGAGTCGTCGGCCGGTACCTCACCGACGAAGCGGTGCCCAGGACTGGTCACCTTGACGTCACTGCGCCCGGAACCGGACCAGTAGTAGCTGTTCTCGAAACAGCACACGTTGTCCCGGCGGGCGCGGATCCGAACGGTGATGACCTGGCATTGCCGGCGGAGATCGTCATGGTCGAACCGGAAGACGTACTCGGCCGCAACCCACTGGTACGGCGCCGATGAGGACCGCCGGTGAACCAGAAAGGCCCAGAGCAGGAGACCGACCGAGGTGAGGAGAACCAGAACCGCGATCAGCAAGCCCGCCGCCATCCCCACGGCGTACTTGACGGCAACGGCACCGAATCCCGCGAGAAGTACGGCCAGCCAGCCGATGTTCTTGTATGCACCTATCCGCGCGCCGACCCGCTGCGCCCACTCCAGGGCGCCGACGAACCGGTTCATGACTCAGCCTGGAAACCCATTGATCCGGGCAACTGCAAGATCCATCCATTTCCTTGGTCCTCGTCACCACATCCGGCGCTCCGCGGCTCAACGACGAGCCTCATCCGCCGAGCACCTCGTCGACGGACCTCGTGTGCGTCGCCTCGCCCGGCATCGAGGGCGATACCCAGTCGAGGTAACCCGCACGGGCGATCGAACACGCCGGATCGGTCGCCCCGCCGGACAGCAAGCGGTCATGTCGTTTGCGCACGGCTCCGCAGCCGGGTAGGCAGACACCATGGCTCCCATCACGGCCGACCGCATGGCCTCGCCCACGGCTCGCGTATGACTCTGACCTCGGCTCCCGACCGCACCTTCACCGTGCACCGGGTGACCCCGGCCGACGCCGCCCGCATGCGTGCCCTCCGCCTCGAGATGCTGGCCGACAGCCCGCTCGCCTTCCTGGAGACGCTGGCGCAGGCCGCGGCCCGCCCGCACGAGGACTACCGGCGGCGGATCATCCAGGCCTCCACCGGCCGGCAAGTGGCGCAGTTCGTCGCCGATCCTGAGAGCAACGGCCCCCAGAGCCGTCCCGGAAGCAAAGGTGCCGGGAGCGACGGCCCCGAAATCCACAGCCCCGAGATCCACAGCCCCGAGATCCACGGCCCCGGGAGCAAAGGGCGGCTGATCGGGCACGCCGGCGGCACGGTGCTGCCGGAGGAACCGGGTGTCACGGTGGTCTTCGCCGTCTACATCACGCCGGACAGCCGGGGCGGCCCGGTGCTGGGCGAGCTGATCGAGGCGGTCGCCGCGTGGTCGCGCGCCTCGGGACGCGACGAGCTGATGCTGGAGGTGGTGGTCGGCAACGACCGGGCGGTCCGCGCGTACCGGCGGCTGGGCTTCACCGAGACCGGTGTCCGCGTTCCGCACCCGGTGCTGCCCGCGCTCACCGAACTCCAGATGCGAAGGGGCGCCTGACGTGTGGCGCGCGCTGCTGACCCTGGCCAACGGGACGACCGGCGCCGGCGTCCTGGTCGCGCTGGCCGGGCGGGCGACGATCCGCCGGGGCCGCGACGGCGTCCTGATCGCGGAGGGTTACCGCGGGAGGCTTCCCACCGCCACGTGCTTCACCGTCGGATCGGTTGTGCTCACGAGGAAGTCGGCCGAGTGGTTGCTGGCCGAGGAACAGCGGGCGCTGTTCGGGCACGAGCACCGGCACACCGGACAGTACGCGTGGCTGGGCCCGCTGTTCTGGCCGGCGTACTGGGCCGCCTGCGGCTGGTCGTACGCGCTGACCGGGTCGTACGGCGCCCGGAACGCCTTCGAACGGCACGCCGGACTGGCCGGCGGCGGTTACGCCGAAAGGCCGCTGCGGCCGGTGTTCAGACGGTCTGCTGCCACTGGGTCCACTCTTCCATCGGGCGGAACCCCAGCTGCCGGTTGACCGCGAGCATGTGCTCGTTGGCCGACGCGTTGAACGTGTCGATCGCCGTGAGCGCCGGGCGGTGCTGCCGGGCGTACGCCAGATTGGCCAGCTTGATGATCAGGCCGAGCCGGTGCCCGCGATGCTCCGGGTCGACCAGGGTCAGGCTCTGCCAGAGGTGACCGGGGATGTCGAACGAGCCGGACAGCGTGGTGAAGCCGACCAGCCGCCCGGACGCCGAGTGCACGGCGCCGGACGAGTACGCCGTCCGTCCGCGCTCCCGGGCCGCCGCGAAGGTGGCCCGGATCCGGGCGGCGTCCACCTTCTCCGGCTCGATCTCGAGGTCGCCCTGCGGTGAATCGGTGACGAACCGGCCGTCCAGGTAGGCGACGTCGTCGATCAGGTCGTCGGGCGGCACGTCCAGCCAGCTGACCACGCGGTAGCCGGCGGCCTTGGTCCACGACGAGGCCAGCCGGGCGTCCAGCGCCGGCTGGTCGGCGGTGGCGAGGTCCAGGCGGCTGCGGGTGTCGTGCAGCGCCGCCGACGCGCCCACGGCGCGCGCGAAGGCGGCGCCGTCGGGTAGCCGGCCGGCCGAACCGGACTGCAGCCGTTTGCGCCCGAGCTCACGGACCCGGGCGACCGCCCGCTCGTGCAACGCCCGGCCGACGCCCCGCCGCCGGAAGCCGGGCCGGACCTCGATCTCGATCTCGGCGTTGTCCCGATTGTCCAGCAGCGGCAGCGATATCCACAGGTGACCGACCGGCTCGCCGTCGAGCCGCCCGAGGTAACGCTCGACCGCCGACGACGGCGAAGGGTGGGCGATCTGGAGCCGGAAGCCTTCCAGCGTCGGGAAGGGAATGTCCGGGACCTCCCACGCCGACACCGCCCGCGCGATCCGGTAGACGACATCCGGATCGGTCAGCGGCACCACGTCGATCGGCATCGGATCAGGATTCCCGCACAGCCGGTCCGCCGCGAACGAATTTCCTGGGGGAGAGTTTGGTCGGGAGGACGCGCGCACAGCACCTCCGGTGCTGGGTCGTTGGGCCCCTCGGAGATTGTCGCCAAGCTCGAGGTTGGGGCCGCGTACGGCGTCACGTCCTCCCGCAAGAGAGCATCTTGCCGATGCTGAGATCGGTCTGCAAGTCCTCGCGGGGAGGAATCTCGAACTCGTCGTCGATCGGCGATTACGCAGCGTCAGCCGAGAAGGCCTGCATCGCGCGCTCCCCGCAGCGACGGCTTGATCCGGTATGTCGGTCCGACCAGTCCGGCGACGGAGTCCAGCGTCTTGAGTCCCTCGCCGGTGTTGTAGACGACGGTTTCCTGGTCGGGGTCGAGGCGGCCGGCCGCCACCAGCTTCTGGAGGACCGCGACGGTGACGCCGCCGGCCGTCTCGGCGAAGATGCCGGTGGTCGAGGCGAGCAGCCGGATGGCCGCCCGGATCTCGTCGTCGTCGGCGTAGTCCATCCAGCCACCCGTTCGGCGTGACGGCCTCGATGGCGTACGCCCCGGCGGCCGGGTCGCCGATGTTCAGCGACTTGGCGATGCCGGTGGGCTTGACCGGGACGATGTGGTCGGTGCCGCGGTGCAGCGCCGTGGCGATCGGGTTGCACCCGGCCGATTGCGCGCCGAACACCTTCCAGCCGCCCGCGGGCGCCGTGGCCAGGCCGATCTCGACGAGTTCGGTGAACGCCTTGTCGACCTTGGTCAGCAGCTCGCCCGACGCCATCGGGATGACCACCTGGGCCGGGATGCGCCAGCCGAGCTGCTCGGCCACCTCGTACCCGAGCGTCTTGCTGCCCTCGGCGTAGAACGGCCGGACGTTCACGTTGACGAACGCGGTGTCCTCGAACTCGTCGGTTTCCACCAGCTCGCCGCAGAGCCGGTTCACGTCGTCGTAGGACCCCTCGATGGCGACCAGGTCCCCGCCGTACACCGCGGTGGTGATGATCTTGCCGGGCTCGAGGTCGCTCGGGATGAACACGACGCTGGGCACGCCGACCCGGGCGGCGTGCGCGGCCACCGAGTTGGCCAGGTTGCCGGTCGACGCGCAGGCGAAGCGGCTGAAACCGAGGCCGCGGGCGGCGGTCAGCGCCACCGACACGACCCGGTCCTTGAACGAGTGGGTCGGGTTGGCGGAGTCGTCCTTCACCCACAACGGCGCCCGTACGCCCACCGCCGCCGCCAGCGCCGGCGCGCCGACCAGCGGGGTCATGCCCGGGTTGTGGGTGACCCGGGTCGCCGGGTCCTGGCCGGTGGGCAGCAGGGCGGCGTACCGCCAGATGTTGTCGGGGCCGGATTCGATGTCGGCCCGGGTGACCCGCGCGAGCGCCGCCTGGTCGTAGGCAACCTCGAGCGGGCCGAAACACTCATAGCAGGCATGCTGGGCGGCCAGCGGGTACTCCGCGGCGCAGGCCCGGCAGACCAGGCCCTTGGCCGGGCTCGCCACAACGGCAGGGGTGGAAACGGCAGACGTCATCGAGGCCTTCCTCTCATCTTTCCCGGGCACGGGGACGCCGCGCAGCCGGGGACGGAATTAGCACCTGCCGCACGCTGGCCTCGTCATCGAGTCATGCGCGGTGGTTGCCGGGGCGTCAACGGGCCGTTCCCTCAGCCCCTCTGGATGAGGTATTCAGTTGTTTCCCACACCTTACGTCGAGATCTCGCCGGCGCGACCGGCTCATCCCGCTGTGTGAGCGAACCAACGCGGCATCGGGCGCCCGCCCGTACTACCAGCGGCCCGATCCGGTGACGGCCTGGACCTTGATTCCGATTCTCAACGGCCAGGTGTCTCGGTAACGTCGGTCCGATGCGGACTCCGGCAGGCGTCGAGATCAACTTCACCAAATGGGGCGGCCGGCCGCACTGGCGGTACGTGATGGAGCCGCTCGGCACGGACGAGTACGGCGAATGGTTCGGCGCCCGGGCCGGCATCCCGACGCAGCGCGGTCACGAACCGCCGGTCACCGCGGCGGCCGATTTCGTGGTGCTGGCGCCGGCGGCCGGCCACTGGATCGCCACCTGGAACGCCGGCGTGGAACCCGAGATCTACGTCGACGTGACCACCCGTCCGATCCGGGACGACCACTCGGTGCATGCGGTGGACCTCGATCTGGACGTCATCCGCCGGCGCGACGGCACGGTCGAGGTGCTCGACGAGGACGAGTTCGCCGAGCACCAGGTGCGCTACCGCTACCCGTCCGACGTGATCGCCGGCGCCGAACGGACCACGGCCGAGCTGGTCCGGCTGATCAGCACCCGGGCCGAACCGTTCGACAAGGCCGGTGACGCCTGGTTGCGCGACTTCACGAGGTGATGTCCTTGCGGGTGAACCGCCAGAACGCCAGCCCCCAGAAGATCGTCGCGTAGATCACCGCCGCGATCGCCCCCTTGGCCAGGTCGTCGATCTGCATCGGGCTGGACAGCACCCCCAGCCAGGCCTCGCTGTAATGGCTGGGCAGCACGTTACGCAGCGATCCGAGCGCGGTGATCTGGTCGAGGATGCCGGACAGGATCCACAGCAGGACCGCCCCGCCGACCGCGCCCAGGGCCGCGTCGGTCAGCACCGAGAGCAGGAACGCCAGACCGGCGACGACCAGCATGGTCACCGCCACGTACCCGACGATGATCAGCAGGCGGACCAGCCCGGCGCCGGGCGGGATCTGGGCGGCGATGGTGCTGCCGAGCGGGTGCCAGCCGTACCGCAGGGTCCCGACCAGCAGCGACACCCCGGTGAGGGTGAGAAACGCGACGGCACGAGTAGAGCAGCGCCACCACCAGCTTGACGGCCAGCAGCCGAGCCCGCGGCACCGGGATCGCCAGCAGGTAGCGCAGGCTGCCCCAGCTGGCCTCGCTGGCGACCGTGTCGCCGCAGAACAGCGCGACCACCACGACCAGCAGGAAGCCGGTCGAGACGGCCAGCACGGTCAGGGCGAAATTCAGGCCGCTGCTGGTGGCCAGGTCGACCAGGCTGCCGAACGCGCCGCCGCCGTTGTCGTCGCCGTTGTTGTTGTTGCTGCCGAACTCGAACGCGATCAGCACGATCAACGGCAGCAGGACCATGAACCCCAGAGCCAATTGAGTACGCCGCCGCGATGCCTGCCGCCGGATCTCCGCCCGGATCGACAGTGTCGCCGACGGCCGGTAACCGGTCGCCGCCATGGTGGTCGTCATCGGTCTCCACTCCCCCGCGAGTTGTCCCCGACCAGGGCCAGGAACGCGTCCTCGAGTCGGCGCCGGGGCACCACCCGGTCCACGCCCACGCCCGCCCGCACCAGCGACGCCACCACCTCGGCCCGCGGCGTCCCGTTCATGTCCACGATCAGGCCGAGTTGTCGCCGTCCGGGGTGACCGAGCGGACCCCCAGACCGGACAGCACCCCGACGCCGCCGGCACGTCCGACACCTCGAGCTGCACCGACGGCGACTCGCCGACGATGTCCTCCACCGGGCCGTCGCCACGATCCGGCCCTTGTTCACCACCACCACGTGCGTACACGTCTGCTCGACCTCGGCCAGCAGATGGCTGGAGACCAGCACCGCCCGGCCGTCCGTGGCGTACCGCTTGAGCACCCGGCGCATCTCGGCGATCTGCGGCGGGTCCAGTCCGTCGGTCGGCTCGTCCAGCATCAGCAGCTCGGGCAGCCCGAGCATGGCCTGCGCGATGGCCAGTCGCTGCCGCATGCCGTGGCTGTAGTTCCTGGTCCGGCGCTGGATCGAGTCGCCCAGTCCGGCGATCTCGATGCGCCTCGTCGAAGTGCGCGTCGGTCGAACGGCCGCCCGGTCGCCCGCCAGTACGCGCGCAGGTTCGCCATCCCGCTCAGGTGCGGCAGGAAGACCCGGCCCCTCGACCAGCGCGCCGACCCGGGACAGCACCGGCGCAGCCCGGGGCCAGCCGGTGCCCGAACACCAGCGCCTCGCCGGCCGGTCGGCATGGTCAGCCCCATCAGCACCCGCAGCGTGGTCGTCTTGCCCGCGCCGTTCGGGCCCGAGCAGGCCGACGACCTGGCCGCGTTCCACCGGTGAAGCTGATCTCCTCGACCGCCACGAACCCGTCCGCGTACGCCTTGCGGAGATTCCGCACCACCAGCGGAGTGTCGGCGTACCTCATCCACCGTCGACGGGCGGCCGGCGGCGGGCCCGGCGGATCACCAGCAGGACGGCCAGGCCGAGCAGCGATCGACGGCGATCAGGCCGCCCAGCACGTACCACCAGACGATGTCGGGGTTGGCGATCGGCGTGCCGGTCAGCGTCGGCAGCGTGACCAGCGGGTCGACCGCGACCGTGTACGTGGCCGGCAGCGGCCGGGGTGAGGAACGCCTGGTCGGTGGTAGCCACGACGATGCGTACGGTATGTCCGCGCTCGATCTGCCGCACGATCGCCGGCAGCGTCACGGTCACCGGGGTCGCCTGCCCGATCGTCGTCGGCAGGCCGGTCAGCCGCACCGGCGCCACCAGGCCGGCGCTCGAGAGCGTCGTCGCGCCGTCCTGGTCGACGTCCAGCAACTTGACGAACAACGTCGCCGTCCCCGTCGGCGAAGCCGCCCTCAGCCGTACGGACGGCGCGCCGACCACGTCGATCGAGCTGGTCAGCGGCGCCGACTGGAACGCCGCGAACTGTCCCGGCATGTCCACCGAGGCGCCGTTCAGCAGCGAGCTGAGCCGCCCGGCGATCCCCGGGAGCGATGAGATCGCGCCCGGGTTGCCGTTCGGCGGGTTGGCGATCGGCTGGGCCGGACCCTGCACGGTCACCTCGGTGCGGCCGGTGCCGGCCAGACCGGGGTACGACGGGTCGGAGTACCCGTTGGTGACCAGTCCCCGGTCGAGGGCGCTGAACCCGGCCACCCGGGAGAAGGTGAAGCTGGTGGGCGGCGTCGCGCCCGATCCCTTGAGGTAGTGGTCCAGCCACTGCCCGGTGAGGAACTTGACCCGGTCCTGGTCCGACTGCGGCCCGGGCCCGCCGTCGTGGCCGCCGGTGAACCAGGCGACCCGGACCGGGGTGCCGGTGGCGGCGATGCCGCGGGCGTTGGCGTCCGCCTCGGACAACGGGAACAACGTGTCGACCTCGCCCTGGATCAGCAGGGTGGGCGCGGTGATCCGGCTCAGTACGGTCTCCGGGCTGGACTTGCGGAGCAGCGCCACCACGTCCGGGCTCGGCGTGCCCGAACCGGCCATGCTGAGGTAGGCCGCGCAGACGTCGGCGGCGAATCGCCCGCAGGCCGGGTCGGTGGCCGGCCCGGTGGTGGAGGGGCCGTCGCCGCTTCCGCTGCCGCCTCCGCTGCCGCTGCCGCTGCCGCTGCCGCTGCCGAAGAAGACGCCGGCCCAGCCCTTCTTGAACACCCCGGGCGTGATCACATCGGCCGACTGCGGGAAGAACGAACGGCTCAGGTCGTTCCAGGTGATCTGCGGCACGATCGCGTCGACCCGCTTGTCCTGCCCGGCCAGCAGCAGCGCCAGCCCGCCGCCGTACGAGCCGCCGACCACCCCGACCCGCGGGTCTCCGGGTGCGTCGGTCTGCACCTCGGGCCGCGCGGCCAGCCAGTCGATCAGCCGCTGCCCGTCCTTGACCTCCCAGTCGGGGCTGTCCAGGTGGATCTGGCCGCCGCTCCTCCCGAAACCCTCCGCGGTCCAGGTGAGTACGGCGTACCCGCGGCCGGCGAGTTCTTCCGCGTCGCTCGACACCGAGTCCTTGGTGCCGCCGAACCCGTGCGCGAGCAGGACCGCCGGCACTTTGCCGCTACGGTCCCGGGGCAGGTAGTACCGGGCATCCAGGTCGACCGGCTGGTCGCCGGCCGGCCCGGTCCGGACGCTGATGATCAGGTTCTGGCTGGTCCAGCTCTTGCGGTCGGGCAGTGCGGCCCACCCGACGAGCGCGGCCACCAGCACGACCACCACGGACCCGGCGATCACCCGCCGGCGAGTGAGTCGAGGCAGGCGTAGGCGCATGCCTGAACGCTATCCGCGCTTTCCTGAGCCGGTGCTGTGAACCCGCGCGCACCCCATAAGCTCGACCAATGGCTGACGATCTCACGCTGACCGTGACCCTGCGCCCGGCCGCGCTCGATGCGCGCCGCGGCATCGTCCGGCTGCATCCCGAGGTGATGGCGGCGCTCGCCATCAACCCTGGCGACCCGCTACGGCTGGCCGGCACCCGGACCACCGCCGGCATCGCCGCCCGCGCCGAGCCCGGCGCCAGCAAGGCCCTGCTGTACGCGGACGACCTGACCCTCGGCAACCTCGGTCTGCGCGACGGCGGCCAGGTCACGGTCACGCCGGTTCCGGTCCGTCGAGGCGCGCCGGGTCACGCTGTCCGGCCCGGCGGAGATCGTCGCCGTGGTCTCGCCCGAGATGCTGCGGCTGGCGCTGCTCGGCAAGGTGGTCAGCACCGGCGACGACGTCTCGCTGCTGCCGCAGGACGTGCTGCCCGGCCGCGGCCAACCGCTCGCTGGTCGAGGCGGCCCGGCGCAGTCCTGGCCAACCGGGTCGGCTACCTGCTGGACCAGCGCGCTGCTGAAGGTGGTCGCGGTCGAGGACGCCGACGCCGGCGCTGGTCACCATGGACACCGTGGTCGGCTGGCAGTCGACGGGCCGTCCTCGGTCGGCGGCGGCACCGCCCCGGCCGCGCGGCCGGACCGGACGCCCGCCGTCGACCGACCCGGAGATGCCGCCGCCCAGCATCGACGACCTGCCCGGGCTGCGGGCCCAGGCCAAGGAGCTGATGAACTGCTCGACCTCGGCTTCCACCACGGCGAGGTGCTGGGCCGGCTGGGCACCAAGGTGTCGCTCGGCGTGCTGATCTCCGGGCCGTCCGGGTCGGGCAAGTCGGCGCTGGTCCGGGCGGTCGCCGCCCAGGTCGGCGCCCGCGTGCGTGGCCGCTCTGGGCGCCGGAACTGGCCGCGCTGACCAACGACGCGGCCGCCGCCCGGCGGCTGCGCGGGCTGGCCCGGACGTCCGCGTCCGGGGATCCGGCGGTGCTGCTGTTCGCGGACGTCGACGCGCTCGCCCCGCGCGACGAGCCGGGCCCGCTGGCCACCGTGTTCCGGCAGATGCTCGAGCCGAGACGGTGCGGGCCGGGGTGGCGGTGGTCTGCACGACCAGCCGGCCCGAGTCGGTCGACCCGTCGCTGCGCGCGCCCGACCTGCTCGCCGTCCAGCTGGCGTGCCGCTGCCGGACGCGGCGATGCGCCGGGAGCAGCTCGCCGTGCTCACCCGGGGCATGCCGCTGGCCGAGGACGTACGCCTGGACGACGTGGCCGGCCGTACGCCCGGTTTCGTCGCCGCCGACCTCGGCGCGCTGGCCCGGGAGGCCGGCGTGCGGGCGGCCCTGCGGCAGAAGGACGCCGAGGCGCCGACGGTGTCGCATGGCCGACTTCGAGGCCGCGCTCGACGTGGTCCGGCCGACCTCGATGGCCGACTCCACGCTGGAGGTCGCCGCGGTCACCCTGGACGACGTCGGCGACATGGTCGAGGTCAAGCAGACGCTGACCGAGTCGGTGCTGTGGCCGCTCACCTATCCGGACACGTTCGCCCGGCTCGGCGTGTCGCCGCCGCGCGGGGTGCTGCTCTACGGGCCGCCCGGCTGCGGCAAGACCTACCTGGTCAAGGCCATCGCCGGTACGGGCAAGGCCAACGTGCTGTCGGTCAAGGGCGCCGAACTGCTGAGCAAGTGGGTGGGCGACAGCGAGCGGGCGGTCCGCGAACTGTTCCGCCGCGCCCGCGAGGCCGCGCCCACGCTGGTGTTCCTGGACGAGGTGGACGCGCTCGCCCCGACCCGTGGCCAGGGCACCGACGGCGGCACCACCGACCGGGTGGTGGCGGCGCTGCTGACCGAGTTGGACGGCGTCGAGTCGCTGCGCAACGTGGTGGTGATCGGGGCGACCAACCGGCCCGACCTGATCGACCCGGCGCTGCTGCGGCCGGGCCGGCTGGAACGCCTGGTGTACGTGCCGCCGCCGGACGCCGACGCCCGGACCGCGATCCTGCAAGGCCGCGTCCCGGTCGGTGCCGCTGGACGACGAGGTCGACCTGGACGCGCTCGGCGCCGACCTGGACGGCTTCTCGGCCGCCGACTGTGCCGCGCTGATCCGCGAGTCGGCGCTGGCGGCGATGCGGGAGTCGCTGGAGGCCTCGACGGTGACCGCGGCCAACGTGGAAACCGCCCGGCACCGGGTCCGCGCCTCGCTCGACCCGGCCCAGGTGGCGTGGCTGGCCGAGTACGCGGACAAGCACCAGCCGGTCTGACGTCAGCGGCGCCGGGTCCGGGCCCGGGTGGAGCGCAGCCGGCGCAGGCGGCCGACCAGCATCGGGTCCTTGGCCAGCGCGGCCGGATTGTCCAGCAACCCGTTGAGCAGCTGGTAGTACCGCGTCGAGGACAAGCCGAACGTGTCGCGGATCGCCTGCTCCTTGGCGCCGGCGTGCTTCCACCAGCTGCGCTCGAACGCGAGGATCTGCTCCTCCCGTTCGGACAGCGCCGACGGTTCGACGGTTCCGCGACCGGCGCCTCACCGTCGGGCGGCGGTGAAGGTCGCGGTGCCGGGATGTGCTGCGGTGTCGGCCGAGGACTCGGCAGGCTGCGGCATGGCGCTCCTCGTGACGGAAAGCGGGCGTCAGCATAGTGGCCGTTGGCGATCCGCCCGTCGCTGGTCACCACCGAAACTACCTCACGTTATGTCTCGGCTACGGATAGTCCACAATGCCGCCCCCACGACGAGAACCACCAGGATCGCCATCGCCGTACCCGCCTGCTGCCAGGTGAGCGTCATCGAGTCCGGCTCGCAGCCGTTGCCGACCGAGAAGTTGCACGCGTTGTGGTCCTGCAGCTTCGACCGATTTCTTCATCCAGCGCTTGCAGCCAGATCGGAATCAGGTACGCCTCGGCGAACTTGACCTTGGCCAGCGAGAGCACGGTGCCGAGGCCGAACTGGACACGATGACAGCCACTCCGATCGCGACGCCGAAGCGCCACCGCCGTGTGCCGGCCGAGCGACGCCAGCCCGAACCCGACGGCGCCCGCCACCAGGACCAGGACCAACGCCCGGAGCTCGGTCAGCAGCGAACGACTGCCACGCGCCGCGAGGTCATCCTCGCGCTGCGTGCCCCGGTACCTGGCGATCAGCGCAGAACATCCCGGTCCAGGCGGCCGAGATCACCACGCGTACGCGGTCAGACTCGACCAGGCAGCGCGCAGAGCTTGGTGCCGAGCACCTGGAGCCGTTGCGGCCGCCACAGCAGCAGGTTCATCATCCCGCCGCTGTTCCACTCGGCGCCCGACGAACGACGCCCCGACCACGAAGGCGGCCAGCGCCAGCAGCGCGGCCAGCGTGGTCACCATCGCGCCGAAGTTCGTCGCGCAGGATCGAAGGTGGCCGGCAGGTACCACTCGGGTCTGAAGTGTCCCGGGTCGGCGGCGTGATCTCGTCGCAGTTCGGCGGGAACTGCGCCGCGTCCGGCGTGCCCTTGGCCGTCTGGCACAGCTGCTTCTGCTGAGTCGGCCGACCTGCGCGTCTGCGCTGGAATTCGGCGTCGGCCTTCGGCCTTGGCGTCGGCGACCTGGGCCGGGCCGATCTTCTCGTTGGTGAAGAACATGGCGACCGCGATCGCGGCCAGCACGGCCACCGCGCCGATCACGCAGAATACTTGGTGAACCGCCGCTTGACCAGGCGCCGGCGTCTCGGCGGTGTACAGGCTCATTGCCCCAGCCCGCCGGGCGCCGGCGCCACGCGGACTGGTCCACCTGGCGGTTCTGGCCGTCCACCGGCGCGGTGCCGGTGAGCTCGAGGAAGACGCTCTCCAGGTCGGCGCCGACCGGGGTCAGCTCACTGACGTAGATCTGCCGCTCGGCCAGCACCCGGGTGATCTGCGCCGGGTTGGGCGCGTTGGCGACGAGAAGTGGTCGGGTTCGACGCGTGACCTGCGCGCCGGCCGCCCGCAGCACCTCGGCGGCGGCCCGCAGGTCGACGCCCGGCCTCGACCCGCGACCCTGACCGGGTGGAGGTGTGCTGGGCCAGCACGTCGGCGACCGAGCCCGGCGCGCCACCCGGCGACCGGCCGAGATGATCGTGACCGAGTCGCAGATCAGCTGGATCTCGCCCAGGATGTGGCTGGACAGCAGCACGGTCATCCCGGACTCGGACAGGGTGCGCATGAGCGTGCGCATCTCCCGGATGCCGCCCGGGTCGAGTCCGTTGGCCGGCTCGTCCAGGATCAGCAGCTCCGGGTTCTTGAGCAGCGCCGACGCCACCGCCAGGCGCTGCTTCATGCCCAGCGAGTAGGTCTTGACCCGGTCCTTGGCCCGCTCCCGCAGCCCGACCAGTTCCAGCACCGGCATCACCCGGCTCTGGTCGACGCCGCCCGCGTCGGCCAGCAGCGACAGCGTCGTCTCGGCGGTGAAGTTGCCGAAGAACTGCGGGCTCTCCACGATCGCGCCGACCTGCCCGGCCACCTACGGGCAGGTGCTCCGGCACGGCACCGGCCGAGCAGCACCATCGCGCCGCCGTTGGGCCGGATCAGACCCGAGCAGAGTACGCAGCGTGGTCGTCTTGCCCGAGCCGTTCGGCCCGAGGAACCCGTGCACCTGCCCGGCCTCGACCACCATCTCGAAGCCGTCCAGCGCCCGGCGCACCCCTTTGCGGCTGCGATAGGTCTTCTGCAGACCCGAGATCTCCAGTACCGCGCTCACGGGCTGACTCTAAGCAACTCGGTCAATATCGTTACACGGCTCACGTGGAAACCACCTGAACGCCGGCGTCGCGGAAGGGGGTCAGGCACCGATTCGGCCGCGCCGGAGTCGGTGACCAGGGTGTCCACCTTGCCGATCGGGCAGATCCGGGCGAACGCGTGGCCACCCAGTTTGGACGAGTCGGCGATCACCACGACGCGTTTCGCCCGGGCCACCATCAGGCTGTTCATCGCGGCCTCGCCCTCGTGGTGCGCGGCCGCGCCCAGTTCGACGTCGAGCGCGTCCACGCCCAGCAGCACGATGTCCAGGGTGACCTCGGTCAGCAGCGCACTGCCGAGCGGGCCGACCAGCTCGTACGACTGCGGCCGGACCACCCCGCCGGCCACCACGATCTTCATCCGGGACCGGACCAGCAGCTCGTTGGCGATGTTGAGCGCGTTGGTGACCACGGTCAGCTGTGCGCCCTCGCCGGTGGAGTTCAGATCCGGCCGTACGGCCAGGGCCCGGGCCACCTCGGTCATGGTCGTGCCGCCGTTGAGCCCGACCACCTGACCGGGCGCGACCAGTCCGGCCGCGGCCTCGCCGATCCGCTGCTTCTCGGCCGAGTGCTTGGCGCTCTTGTAGCGCAGCGGCAGGTCGTAGGAGACCCCGTTGGCGACCGCGCCGCCCCGGGTTCGGGTGATCATCTGCTGCTGGGCCAGCTGGTCGAAGTCGCGCCGGATGGTGGCCTGCGAGACGCTGAGCCGGTCGGCGGCGTCCTCGACGCTGACCCGGCCGGTCTCGGCGAGCAGTTCGAGCAGGGCGTTCCACCGTGCGTACCGGTCCACCGCAGTCCTCCGTGCACGTTCCGTGATAAGAGTGTGCACATTAGTGCGCGAAAAGCGGCGGTGCAAAGCTCAACCGCTGCGCGAAACGCCCCACCGACTGATGGGCGGGCTTGGGTGGTCTCGCCGGGTCCCGGCCGTCCGTTGCGCCGGCCGCGATCTTCCACGCACAATGACGCTCGAATGACCGGCGAACCGAACGCTTCTGCGCAGGCGCTATTCGCGGAGGACTTGTTGAGCGACGAGGTCGTCATCGCGCTGGACGTCGGCGGGACCGGCATGAAATGTGCCCTGGTCAGGCCGGACGGGCGGGTGCACCGCACCGAGCGGCACCCGACGCTGGCCGAACCGCGGCCCGGCGGCGGTCACCGCCACCATCCTGGACGTGGCGGCCGGCCTGGCCGGACGCGCCCGCGCGGAAGGGCTCGTCCCGGTGGCGGCCGGAGTGGTCGTGCCGGGCGTGGTCGACGAGACCCGCGGCGTCGCGGTCTGGTCGTCGAACGTGGGCTTCCGGGACGTGCCGCTGCGCGATCTGGTCACCGACCGGCTCGGCCTGCCGGCCGCGCTGGGCCACGACGTCCGGGCCGGGGGCACGGCCGAGGCGCGGCTGGGCGCCGGCCGGGGCGAGCCGCACGTGCTGTTCATCGCCATCGGCACCGGGATCGCGGCCGCGCACGTGGTCGGCGGTGATGCCTTCGCCGGCGCGCACGGCGCGGCCGGCGAGGTCGGGCACGTGATCGTCCGGCCCGGCGGCCGGCCCTGCGGCTGCGGCCTGAAAGGCTGCCTGGAATCGGTCGCGTCGGCGTCGGCGATCGGCCGCCGGTACGCCGAGCTGTCCGGCGTCGAGGGCGCGGCCGCGTTCGACGTCGCCGCCCGGGCCGCGGCCGGCGAGGCGCTGGCCGTCGCGGTCTGGACCGAGGCGATCGAGGCCCTGGCCGACGGCCTGCTCACCGCGCAGGCGCTGTACGACGCCGGGAAAGTGGTGCTGGGCGGCGGCTTGGCCGAGGCGGGTGAGGCCCTGCTGGCCCCGCTGCGGGTCGCGCTCGGCGCGCGGACCACCTTCCACCGCGTTCCGTCGGTGGTCCGGGCCGAACTGGGCGACAACGCCGGTTGCCTGGGCGCGGCGCTGCTGGCCCTCGACTCGCTCCCGGCGAACTGATGTTCCGGGTGAGCGGGCGGATCGTGCGGCCGGGCGCGGTCGTGCCCGGCCACGTCGTCGTCGACGGACCGGCCATCGTCGAGGTCACCGAGGACCGGCCGGGCCGGCGACGACCTGATCGTGCCCGGGTTCGTCGACCTGCACTGCCACGGCGGCGGCGGGCACACGTTCACCACCGGCGACGCCGCTGCCGGCCCGGGCTGCGGCCGCGTTCCACCTCGCGCACGGCACCACGACGATGCTGGCCAGCCTGGTCAGTTCGCCGTTCGCGCTGATGCGGGACGGCCACCGAGGCGTACCGGCCGCTGGTCGCCGACGGCACGCTGGCCGGCATCCACTTCGAGGGGCCGTACCTGTCCGGCACCCGCTGCGGCGCGCAGAACCCGGAGTACCTCCGCGATCCGTCGACCGACGAGCTGACCGAGCTGCTCGAGCTGGGCGGCGGCGCGATCCGGATGGTCACCGTCGCCCCGGAACTGCCCGGTGCCCTGGACGCCATCGGGTTGCTGCGCGCGACACGGCGTGGTGGCCGCGCTCGGCCACACCGACGCGACGTACGAGCAGACCCGTCGCCGGAATCGCGGCCGGCGGGACGGTCGGCACCCACGTCTTCAACGGCATGCGGCCGCCGCACCACCGCGAGCCCGGCCCGGTGATCGCCCTGCTCGTCGACCCCGCCGGTCGTCTGCGAGCTGATCGCCGACGGCGTCCACCTGCACCCCGGCATGCTGACCTTCGCCGCCCGGACCGCCGGGCCGGACCGGTCCGCGCTGATCACCGACGCGATGGACGCCGCCGGGATGCCGGACGGCACGTACGAGCTGGGCGGCCAGGAGGTCACCGTGGCCGACCGGGTGGCCCGGCTGACCCGCAACGGCTCGATCGCCGGCAGCACGCTGACCATGGACGCGGCCCTCCGCCAGGCGGTACGGGCGGGAATCCCGCTGCCCGACGCGGCCGCGATGGCCTCGACCACCCCGGCCCGGACGCTCGGCCGGTCCGACGAGACCGGTGCGCTGGAGGCCGGCCTGCGCGCCGACCTGGTCGTGCTGAGCGCCGGCCTCGAGGTCAAACGCGTGATGCGGGCCGGCCACTGGCTGGAGTGAAGGCCCCGCGGTCGAAGCGCGCCGGCAGCGGAATCGCGTCCCAACCGATCCGGTCGATCAGCCGCGCCAGGAACAGGCCGAGCAGCACGCCGGCGACCGAGTCGGTCAGCCAGTGGAAACCGGTGTAGACCGTGGTGGCGAACAGGATCACCACCGGCACGACCCGGATCAGCACCGCCTCGCGCCGGCTCAGCGGACGCCGCAACAGCGCGGCCACCAGCAGCGCGATCACCGCGTACCAGACCAGCGCGTTGCCCATGTGGCCGCACGGGTAACTCACCGCGGCCGGGCCCGACGCGTACGGATTGTGCATGACGGTTTTCTCCGGCCCGTCGAACCGCGGGGCCGCGCGGCCGGCCCACAGCTTGAGCGGGCCGATCGTCACGTACGTGAGCACGAACGCGGCCACGAACGGGAACACCGCCCGGACCGACCTGGTCCTGAAAAACAGCCCGGCGGTCAGCACGATGCCCACCGGCATCAGCACCTGACCGCCCTGTCCCAGGTAGTTGAAGACGCGGGCGGTCCAGTAGAGCGGGGCCGGCTGGTGCGCGAACGCCCAATCGGCCACCCGCTGATCCCACGTCAGCAGGTGGCCGTTGAGCAACGCCACGGTCAGCGCGACGAACCCGGCCACCAGCGCCAGGTCGCCCCACCAGCCCAGGACGGGTCGGGTGCGGATCACGCCGTCAAAACTAGAGCAGCTTCGCGAGCTTGGCCGCCAGCAGGTCGCCGCGGACGCCGGAGTTGGGGCAGCCCCCGAAGTGGTGCAGCGCCACGACCTTGTTGGTGGCCCGGGACAGCACCGGCGAGCCGGACGAGCCGCCCGCGGTGTCGCAGTAGTACGCGACGTCGGAGTTGGCCGCATATCCGGTGTACGCGTTGTCGGCCACCGCGCAGTTGCTCGCCGCCGTGCCCAGCGAGCCGGCGATCCGGGTCGGCTCGCCCGCCGGGTGCTGCGGCACGTACAGCTCCTGGCCCTTGGCCGGGCGCGCGGTGTCGAACGTCAGGTAGCCGAACTTCTGGATCGACGCGAAGTTTCCGACGGTGAACAGCGTGTAGTCGTACGTGTGGTCGGTGGCCAGCACCTTGTCACCCCAGACCTTGGTCGGCTGGAAGGTGTCGTACCCCTTGCACACCGCGCACTGGTAGTTGAACCAGACTTCGGTGTCGTACGCGTCCGACGAGTTGTCGAAGCAGTGGTTGTTGGTCAGCATCCGGTTGTTCGGGCCGACCCGCCAGCTGGTGCACAGTTCGGTGCCGTTGATCAGCAACCGGGCGACGGCCTTGGACTTGGTGTACGCCACCGGGTCGGCCGACTTGTAGCAGACCGCGTCCTGGGACTCGTCGGTGCCGCAGACCGACTCCTCGCGGCCGGTCTGCCCCGGTCCTTCGAGCTGGTCGTCCGGGACCTTCGCCTGCTCGGGGCGCGAGAAGCCCTTGGCCACCTGGTCGACCTGCACTCCGAGGCCGCCCAGCAACGCGGTGAGCGGGCTGGCCCGGTGCATCTCCAGCACCGCGGTGTCCCCGGTGACCGACATCGCCCACTGGTCGACCGGGGACGTGGTCGTCTCGGCCGGGGCGTCGTACCGGTACGACTCGGTCCCGGACGGGTTGGACACCGTCAGATAGTCACCGGGCAGCATGGTCATCCGGCTGAAATGCAACTTCACATAGGACGCGCCCGGGTAGGAGAACGACTCGGTGCGAGAGCCCAGGTAGCTCAGGACCTTGTTCACACCGATCAGGTCGCCGACCTTCTCGCGACCCTGCGCGGCCACCGCGGCCGCGGACTCGGGCAAGATCGGCCGGGAACCGGCAGGCCGGGAGCCGTGCGTGGCCGCCGGTGCCTTGGTCTTGTCCGGTGCGGGTGCCGTCGGGGCCTTCGTCGCGCCGGAACCACCGGTCGCACCGGGCGCCGACAACGCGTTCGCCCGCTCCTGCTGGGCCACCGGCGTCCGGGCCACACCCGGGGCGTCGTGCCAGGTGCCGACGGGACGGCCGGCGCCGTTCGCGTACGCCCATGCCGCCGTCCCGCTCGCGGCGGCCAGCGCCAGTGCCGCGGTCGTCGCCACAATGGTCAACCTGCGTCGCATACCACTCCTGCCCTCGCGTCACATCGCCGACATACTGCTCATTCCGGCGATCCAGCTTTCTGTGTAACGAGCCACCTGCAGCCGCGACGCGACTCCGGCGTGCACACTGGTCCGGTGCGCATCACGTCCGCCCTCATCGACCCGGCCCTGCTGGATCTGCCCTGGGGCGTGCCGCTCGCGGAGTGGCCGGAGGATCGCCTGGTCGCATTGCCGCAGGGCATCTCGCGGCACATCGTGCGGTTCGTCAAGCTCAACGACATCGTGTACGCGCTGAAAGAAACCCGGGAACGGATCGCCGAGAAGGAGTACGACCTGCTGCGTCAGCTGGAACGCATCGACTTCCCCGCGGTCGAGGCGATCGCCGTGGTCACCGACCGCGAGACCGACACGGGGGAGGCCCTGGAAACCGTGCTGGTCACCCGGCACCTGCAGTTCTCCCTGCCCTACCGGGCGTTGTTCTCGCACGTGCTGCGGCCGGAGACACTGAACCGGCTGCTCGACGCGCTGGCCGCCCTGGTGGTCCGGATGCACCTCACGGGCTTCAGCTGGGGCGACTGCTCCCTGTCGAACACGTTGTTCCGCCGCGACGCCGGCGCGTTCGCCGCGTACCTGGTGGACGCCGAGACCGGGAACCTCTACCCCAAACTGTCCGAGGGGCAGCGGCTGGAGGACATCGAGATCCTGCGGCTGAACATCTTCGGCGAGTGCCTCGACCTGCAGGCGGCGGAGCTGCTGCACGAGTCCGTGGACCCGGAGGCGGTGGTCGACGACATCGTCGCCCGGTATGAGCGGCTGTGGCACGAGGTCACGTACGAGCAGGAGATCTCCCGCGACGCCCGGCACGACATCGAGGGCCGCATCCGCCGGCTCAACGAACTCGGCTTCGACGTGGCCGAGGTCGCGATGTCCACCGTGGACGGCGGTTACCGGGTGCGGCCCAAGGTCGTCGACGCCGGCTACCACACCCGCCGGCTGCTGCGCCTGACCGGACTGGACGCCGAGGAGAACCAGGCCCGGCAGCTGCTCAACGACCTCGACACGTACATGGCTGAGAGTGACCTGACCGACGAGCAGCAGGCCGCGCACCGCTGGCTGACCGAGGTGTTCGAGCCGGTCGTCCGGGCGGTGCCGGCCAACCTGCGCCGCAAGCTCGAACCCCAGGAGATCTTCTCGCAGATCATCCAGCACAAGTGGTTGCTGTCCGAACAGGCCGGACGGGACGTCGGGATGGCGCCGGCGGTGCAGTCGTACTTGACCGACGTGCTCGCCCACAAGCCGGACGAGCAGGCTGTGCTGGGCGTCGAGGTGGAGTCACTGGGCGTCGAGGCCGGCCTGCGCTAACGGCGGACTGGCCGCCTCCAGCAGCGTCCGCAGCCCGGCCCGCCGCGCCACCACCAGAATCCGGTCGCCGGGGACCAGGCGGTGCCCGGGATCGGGGGTCCAGTCCACCCAGTCCGAGTCCGGGGCGGACAACCCGATCGTCCGTACGCTGTACGGCCGGTCGGCGGTCCGCAGGGTCGCCCCGGCCAGCGGTGATCCGTCCACCACCCGCACCGACGCGACCAGCAGCGCGTGCCGGTCGACCGGGATCGTCACCACCACGTCGCGTTCCAGCATGGCGGCGGCGAACGCGGGCGCCACCAGCCGGGACACGCTGCGGGAGGTGTTGATGTTGAACGCGGTCTGCACCCGGCCGGCGAAGTCGCTGTCGAACAGCCGCAGCACCACGCGCAGATCCGGCCGTACGGCCCGCGCGTTCAGCGCCGCCTTGAGGTTGGTGACGTCGTCGGTGGACAGCACCACCAGCGCCTTGGCCGTCTCCACGGACGCGGCCCGCAGCGTCTCCTCCCGCCCGGCGTCACCCACGATCAGCCGTACGCCCAGCTGGGCCGCGGTCTCGGCGCCGCGTGCGTCCGACCGCCGGTCGATCGCCACCACCTCGAGGCCGAGATCGGTCAGCTGCCGCAACACCCGGGTGCCGACGGCGCCCAGGCCGACCAGCACGATGTGGTCCTCATACGGCCGGCGCCGACCGTTGGCCAGGGCGAGACGGGTGCTGACCACGCCTTCGACCACAGCCGCGGTGGCCAGCGGCAGCAACGCCACTCCGGACATCGTCAGCAACAACTGGGCCGCCTGGTACAGCGCCGGCCCGCGGGGCTCGGCGTTGCCCGACCCGACCGCGGTGATCAGCGTCAGGTAGACCGCTCCCCACAGGCCGCGCGTACCGCCGGCGTGCGCCAGCACCGTGCCCGACATCACCGTGACCACCAGCGTGGCCAGCACCGCGATGCCCAGCTTGCGGGTCAGGGCGCGGCCCAGAAAGCGACCGGCGGTGGTGAACGGCCGGCGACGGCGACGGCTGCGCACGATCTTCTCCGCGGCCACCGTCTGCCCGACCGGCCGCCCGGTCGCCTCGGCCAGCACCAGGTCGGCCGGACGGGTCGCGCCGGCCCCCGGTTCGGGTGGCAGCACCTGGACCTGTCCGTGGTCGACGCCGGTCAGCGAGCAGACCACCGCCTTGGCCGGAACGTCAGCCCGGCGGGCCACGTACAGCGTCCGGCCGGCGTGCCGGAAATGCGTCGGCGCCACCTCGCCGAGCGCCGCGGCCACGAACGCCGGGGCGGCCATGGCCGCATCGGACAGCACCGCGCACGACGCGAACAGTTTCCGCACCCCCTGCCCGAGCGCGGTGTTCACCATCCGGATGATCAGCCGGAGGTTCGGCTCGACGGCCTGCGCGCACAGCGCGGCGTGCAGGTTGACCACGTCGTCCGACATCACCAGCGCGAGGGCGTCGGCGCCGCCCAGCTCGGCCAGGGCGAACGTGCCCTCGTCCAGTCGCTCGGCGTGAATCACCTTGACCCCGCGCAGTGCGGTCAGGTCGGGGACGTCGGCGCGCAACACCGGCGGCACGATCACCGTCAGCCGGATCCGATCGCCGGCGTTGGAGAGTTCCTCGGCCAGCGTGTAGACGAGGGCGTCGCCGCCGCAGACCACGAAATGCGGCCGGGTGTCGCCGTTGCGCTCCCGGAGACGGGTGACCAGAGACCGGCGCGACGACGACCCCTCGGCACTCATGGCCCGATCGTAGACAGCCCCGTCGTGGCGACCGGTCCGGTCGCAGACCGGAACCCGCTGCAGCGCCGTTCGTTGCCCCATTGCGATACGTAGGTCCGACTTGCACCGCAGGAGGAATTGAATGCGCAAGTACCTGTACGCCGGAGCAATCGCCGGCGGGCTCCTCCTGCTGGGTGCGGCCCCCGCATACGCCGACTCGAACGTGCCGGATCCGACCGGCGGCCAGAGCACGGGCGGTCTTCTCGGCCCCCAGGGACACCTCAAGCTCGGCAACCCGCTCGGCCACGCCAAGGTCCTGGACGTCAAGCCCGGCCGCAACACCCCGGACGTGGCCGGTGCCGCCGGCTCGGTGGTGCCGCAGTCTGCGGGCGGTCAGCTGCCGGCCGCGCGTACCGGTCTCGGCCGGGCCGGGGACGCGGCGCCGCTGTCGGCGGCCCAGCCGGCCACCGGCGCCGTCCGGTCGGTGCTGCCCGGCACGGCTGACACGGAAGGGCTGCCGGGCGGTCTCGGCGGCGCCCTGAGCGGGCTGCCGGTCGCCGGCGGACTGCTCGGCGGCGGCCTGCCCGTGGTCGGCGGAGGCGGCCTGCCCGTGGTCGGCGGCGGGGGCCTGCCGGTCGGCGGAGGCGGCCTGCCCGTGGTCGGCGGCGGGGGCCTCCCGGTCGGCGGCGGGGGTCTCCCGGTCGGGGGTGGCGGCCTCCCGGTCGGCGGTGGCGGCCTCCCGGTCGGCGGTGGCGGCCTCCCGATCGGTGGCGGCGGCGTCCAGGAGGCCGGCCTGGCGCCGGCGGACCTGCCGTTGCTCGGCGGCGGGCTCGGCGGTCTGCTGCCGTTCGCGATGCCGCAGTCGTCGGCGTTCAACGGCTTGCCGGCCGGCGGCACCCCGGTCTCGGACGAGCCGGCGGTCTCCGGTCAGCCGGCCCAGACCCTCCCGGCCGCTCAGACTGACCCGGCCGCTCAGACGGCCCCAGCCGGCCAGACCGCCCCAGCCGGCCAGACCGCCCCAGCCGGCCAGACCGCGCCGGCCGGCAAGCCGGGCAAGAAGCCGAAGGCCCCGCAGGACGCCGCCACGGCGAGCGACGCCCGGGTGCACGAGGAGCCGGTGGACACCGAGGGCAGCGGCCGCCAGTTCTCGTCCGGCCGGCCGGTGGCCGGGACCGATCCCGACTTCAAGTAGTCGTTCGAGGCAACGGGCCTGGCACTCCCAGGCCCGTTGCCGTCAGTCCTCCTGGAACGGGTCGGGCGTGCGACGCCCGAGTGTGACCGAGAGCGCGACCAGCACCACCAGCACGCCGGCCACCACGTGGACCGGCGCCGGTCCGAGGGGCGCCAGCAGCACGACCACCGCCGCCGGCGGGTACGCGAGCAGCAGTGGTCCGCGCAGATGCGGCCGGATGTGCAGCAACCAGACGAAGATCAGGTACACCGCGGTCGGCAGAGCCACCGCGTACGCGGCCGCCGTCCCGGAAATCGGGGCGTGACCGCCGTCGTAGTCGGTCACCACGGCCAGGCCGGCGCCGATCGCCGCGGCCGACGCGAAGATGAAATAGTGGCCGTAGCCCCACAGGAACGCGGCCCGCGACGACGTCAGCAGCCCCTGCGCCGACCGGTCGAAGTAGAGCCACCACAGCGCGAAGACGATGACCAGACCGGCCCCGGCCAGCGACAGCAACGAGCCGACATGCCTGGCCTCGTCCAGTCCCGACTTGACGGCCACCGTCGCGGCGGCCACCGACTCGCCGAGGACGATGATGGTGAATCCGCCGTACCGGTCGGTGATGTGGTGCGGATGCCAGGTGGTCGGTCCCCCCGGTGCGCGCTCGGCGATCAGCGGAAGCGCGATCTCGGCCAGCACCAGCACCAGGAACGAGACGAGACCCCACTCCCGCGGCAGGCCCAGCCGGGCCACCCACAGGACCTGCACGATCGCGATGCCGCCGGCATACCGCAGGGCCACCGTCCGGCGCTGCGGATCACTGCGCGCGGCCCGCAGCCATTGCGTCACCGCGGCCAGGCGCATGATCACATACCCGGCGGTCATCACGGTGAAGTTGGCCCCGGTGAACGCCGGCTCGACCCCCGCCGCCAGCACCAGCGCCCCCGAGATCTGGACCAGCGTGGTGAGCCGGTACACGTCGTCGTCGGTGTCGTACGAGCTGGCGAACCAGGTGAAGTTCATCCACGCCCACCAGATCGCGAAGAAGACCATCAGGTACGCGCCGACGCCGCGCCCGAAGTGACCGGCCACGACGTCGTGGTGCAGCGGCTCACCGGCCTGGGCGACGGCGACCACGAAGCAGAGGTCGAAGAACAGCTCGAGCGGCGTCGCGACCCGATGCGGCTCGCCGGCCGACCGCGGCCGCATCGGGTTCAGCCAACTCCGGGCCGGTGCGGTCACGCTGTTCCTCCTTGGATCAGATCCCAGGAGAGCAGGACGAACGGCGCCTCCTCGGTCGCGCCCGCCCGCCGATAGGTGGCCCGACCAGCCAGATTGTCCGGCTCGGTACCCACCCACAGGCCATAGCAGCCGCGTTCCCGCGCGATCGTAGCCAGCGAGAGGACCAATTCGGTGGCCACGCCCCGCCGCCTCACCGCCGGCGCCACCCCGAGCTCGTAGATGAACATCTCGGTGCCCTTGTCCGGATGGGTCATCTCGACGCCGGAGATCATCCCGACCGGCCGGTCTCCGTCGTCGTACGCGAACAGCAGATGATGCCCCGGCTCGCTGAGGAACCGCTCGGTCGCGACCGGGATGGGTGCCGCGTCGAAGAGATCGGCGCCCCGCTCGACCTCGGCCGCCGCCTGGATCCGCTCGATGCGCATGGCGCCCACCCTAAAGGGCATTCGTCACGGATCGGGCGACGCCGTCAGGGCCGCGGCGATGGCTGTCGTGTCCTGGTACTCGCGCCAGAACACGATCCGGCCGTCGCGGACGCGGATCACACTGATGAACGCGGCTGACCGCCGCTGACCGGTGGTCGTCACCGTGCCGCCCAGGCGGTACTCCAGCACGACCACGTCCGGATCGGCGGTCTCGTGCATCGCGTCGAGCTCGAACTCGTCGAAGCGGAACGGCAACGCCGCCCGCGCCGGCCCGGCCAGGGCCCGGAAGGCCTCGCGGCCCGCGAGCCGGCGCGGCCGCCCCGGCGCCGCGGACGGCCACTCCACGACCACGTCGTCCGCCAGCAGGTCCCCGTCGCCTTCGCCGTGCAGGATCCAGTTCCGCAAGTGGTCCACCACGGCGCTAAAGTGAGTCGTCACTCAGGCAAAGTATGAGTCGCCACTCACCTTGTCAACCGGGAGAGTTCCATGTCGCCGCGCGCCGACGCCGTCCGGAACCGGGCGAAGATTCTCGACGCCGCCGCCCAGGTGTTCGCGGCCGACGGCGCCGCCGCGTCGACCGAAGCGGTGGCGGCGGTCGCCGGAGTGGCCGTCGGGACCGTGTTCCGGCACTTCCCCACGAAGACCGACCTGCTCGTGGCGATCATGAAGGACGCCCTGGAGCAGTTCCGGATTCGGGCCACCGCCCCCGGCGCCACGCTGTGCATCGTCTTCGCCGACCTCGTCCGGGAGGCCGCGGGGAAGAGCTCGATGATCGAACTGCTGCCGGGCTTCGGCATCGACGAGACCGTGGCCGGCTTCCGCGACGACATGGCCCGCCTGCTCGCCGCGGCTCAGGCCGACGGTTCGGTCCGGCCCGGGATCCGCATCGACGAGGTCATGGCCCTGCTGGCCGGCGCCTGTCAGGGGGCGGTGCGCGGCGGCTGGGACGCCGATCTGTGCGACCGGACGCTGGACATTATTTTCACCGGGCTCCGGCGGTGAGGCCGTTCCTCGACCCGTGACCACGGTGACGAGGAATCGGCCGGCCGGCGATGAAGATCGAGCCCCCGGTCGGAATCGAACCGACGACATCCTGTTTACAAGACAGGTGCTCTGGCCAACTGAGCTACAGGGGCGCGGCCCACAGCATACCGGCCTTCCGGAGGAGGGCCCGTCGGCGGCGCTGCCGCTTGGCAGGGTCGCGAAAAAGATTTACGGTTCATGGGCGTGACTCAGCTCACGCAGTTCCTCCCACTCGGATCGTCCGGCACGTTCCTGCCGGTGGAAAGGAAGTAATTCGTCATGGCTACTGTCACGTATGACAAGGCCTCCCGGATCTATCCGGGCAGCGACCCGCCCCGCGGTCGACGACCTCGACCTCGAGATCGGCGACGGGGAGTTCCTCGTCCTGGTCGGCCCGTCCGGATGCGGCAAGTCCACCAGCCTCCGGATGCTCGCCGGGCTGGAAGACGTCGACCAGCGGCGCGATCCTCATCGAGGGCAAGGACGTCACGCAACCTCCCGCCGAAGTCGCGCGACATCGCGATGGTCTTCCAGAACTACGCGCTCTACCCGCACATGACGGTGTACGAGAACATGGCGTTCGCCCTGAAGCTGCGCAAGACCCCGAAGAACGAGATCGACCGCCGGGTCAAGGAAGGCCGCGTCGCTGCTGCAGCTCGAGGAGTACCTGGGCCGCAAGCCGAAGGCGCTCTCCGGCGGCCAGCGTCAGCGTGTCGCGATGGGCCGCGCGATCGTGCGTGAGCCGCAGGTCTTCCTCATGGACGAGCCGCTGTCGAACCTCGACGCCAAGCTGCGCGTACAGACCCGTTCGCAGATCGCGACGCTGCAGGCCAAGCTGGGCATCACCACGGTGTACGTGACGCACGACCAGGTCGAGGCCATGACGATGGGCCACCGGGTGGCCGTCCTGCTCGACGGTGTGCTGCAGCAGGTGCGACACCCCGCGGGAGCTGTACGACCGCCCGCCAACGTGTTCGTCGCCGGCTTCATCGGCTCGCCGGCCATGAACATCAAGACCGTGCCGCTGACCGAGTCCGGCGCGCAGCTTCGGCCCGACTGGCCCTGCCGTTGACCCGCGAGCAGATCGCGGCGGCCGCGCAGGACGGCGGCGGCAAGGTGACACGTCGGCTTCCGCCCCGAGGACGACCGACCTGGTCGCCCCGAGCGAGGCGGCATGCCGATCGACGTCGACCTGGTCGAGGAGCTCGGCTCGGACGCCTACGTCTACGGCACGGCGCCCTGGAAGGCCAGGATCGAGCGGTTCGTGGTCCGCGGACCGACCGTCGCAACATGCCGCACCTGGGCGAGACGTGTACGTCAAGCCGCAGGCGAGCCCGCACCAGCTTCCACGCGCCACGTCGGGCGGCGGATCCCTGAGCATCGAGCGACCGCGAAGGGGCCGGCCGGTGGCCGCCCCCTTCAGCGTGTGATCCGGTACCGGCGTCGACAACCCGCGCCGGCTTTCCGACCGGAGCGGCAGGACCCGGGTGTCGTCAGCCCGGGCGGAGCGGGCTATTCGTACGTGCGGCGGCGAGCGACCTCAGCCAACGTGACGGCCGCGGCGACGCTGGCGTTCAGCGACTCGACGTTGGACGCCATCGGGATGCGTGACGCGCAGGTCACAGGTCTCGCCGACCAGCCGGGACAAGCCGCGGCCCTCCGAGCCGACCACCACCAGCAGCGGGCCGACCGCCGCCTCCAGCTCGTACAGGCCGGTCTCGCCGTCGGCGTCCAGCCCGATCACGATGAAGCCGGCCGTCCTGGCACGCCTTGATCGCCCGGGTCAGGTTGACCACCTGGGCGACCGGCATCCGGGCCGCCGCGCCGGCGCTGGTCCGCCACGCGGTCGCGGTGATGCCGGCGGCCCGCCGCTCGGTGCAGGAACACGCCGTGCGCCGCCGAACGCCGCCACCGACCGGACCACCGCGCCCAGGTTGCGCGGGTCGGTCACCCCGTCCAGCGCGACCAGCAGCGGGGCCGGCTGCTCGAGCGACGGCCGCGACCAGGTCGTCGAACTGCTCGTACGCGAACGGCGGCACCTGCAGCGCCGATGCCCTGGTGCAGCACCCCGCCGGTCATCCGGTCGAGCTCGGTGCGGCTGATCTCCAGGATCGGCATGCCCCGGTCGCCGGCCGTCCGGACGATCTCGGTGACCCGGTCGTCGATGTCGAGGCCCTGGGCCACGTAGAGCGCGGTGGCCGGTACGTGCGCGCGCAGCGCCTCGACCACCGGGTTGCGGCCGAGCAGCAGCTCCGGCCCCTCCCGCGTCGGGTTGCGACCGGCGACCCGGCGCGACCCGCGGGCCGCCCCGGCGGCGCCTGGCCGCGGCCGCCGCCGCCGCGCGACCGACGGCGCCGGCCGCCGCCTCGGCCCCAGGTGGTGTCCTTGGTGCCGGGCTCGCCGATCTTGGGGGCGCGGCCCTCGGCGGCCGCCTGCGCCGGCGTTCCTTGTCCTGCTTGCGGGCGGTCTTGCTCGGGCAGCTGCTCGGTCGCCGGAGTACCCCTTGTGCCACGGCCGCTCGTCGGCGGGCAGCGTCCTGCCCCGGCCCTTGAGCCCGGCGCGGTTCTTGCCGCCCGAGCCGGCGGCGGCGCCCTTCTTGGCGGTGACCCGCCTGCTGGCGTTGCGAGTTGCCCGGCATCAGTGCTCTCTCCTACCGTCCATCGCGGCCCGGCCGGAGTGTCCTCCACCTGAATGCCCGCGTTCTTGAGCTGGTCGCGCACCGCGTCGGCGGCGGCCCAGTCCTTGCGTGCCGCGGGCCTGCGCCGCGCTGCTCGCAGGGCCAGCGCGACCAGCGAGTCGACCACCGGCCTGAGGTCGCTCATCGGCCTCGCCGCCGCGACCACGCCGGGTCGAGCGGGTCGAGGCCGAGCACGCCGAGCATCGCCCGTACCGCGGCCAGCGCGCGACCGGACGCCCGGCTCGTCGCCGGCGGCGAGGGCGGTGTTGCCCTCGCGGATGGTCGTCGTGCACGACGGCCAGCGCGCGCCGAGGTGTTGAGGTCGTCGTCCATCGCCGCGGCGAACGTCGGCCGGCACGTCCTCGGGCCGGCCCGGCGCCGACCGACCTCGGCCGCCCGCTGGCACGAACCCCTCGATCCGCCGGTACGCGACCGCCGCCTCGCGCAGCGCCTCGTCGGAGTAGTCGATGCGGCGACCGGTAGTGCGGCGCGCGACCAGGTAGTAGCGCAGCTCGACCGGGCGGATGCCCATCGCCACCACGCGCCGACACGTCGAGCGACGTTGCCCAGCGACTTGCCCATCTTGGCCTCGCCCAGGTTGAGCAGCGCGTGGTGCACCCAGTAGCGGGCGAAGCCGCAGGCCGGCCGACGTGCGACTGGGCGATCTCGTTCTCGTGGTGCGGGAACATCAGGTCGAGCCCGCCGCCGTGGATGTCGAACTCGTCGCCGAGGTAGCGCCAGGCACATCGCCGAGCACTCGATGTGCCAGCCGGGCCGGCCGCGGCCCCACGGCGACGGCCAGGACGCGTCGGCCGGCTCGCCGGCCTTGCGCCCTTCCACAGCGCGAAGTCGCGGGGTCGCGCTTGTCGCGGCTCGCCGCCGTCGGTCGGCCGGCGCGCATGTCGTCCGGGCTTCTGGCCGGACAGCGCGCCGTACTCCGGGTAGGACGGCACGTCGAAGTAGACGTCGCCGCTGCCGTCGGCCGCCGGGTACGCGTGACCCGTTGTCGATCAGCTCGCGCGATCAGCTCGTGCATCTCCGGGATGTGCCCGGTGGCCAGCGGCTCGTACGTCGGCGGCAGCACGTCCAGCGCGGGTAGTCGGCGGCCGAGCGACCAGCTCGTTGGCGTACGCGATGGCCCAGAACGGCTCGGCCCTGCTCCGCCGCCTTGACCAGGATCTTGTCGTCGATGTCGGTGATGTTGCGGATGAACGTGACCGTCGTAGCCGGGTGGAGCAGCCAGCGGCGCAGCACGTCGTAGTTGACGCCGGAGCGCAGGTGCCCGATGTGCGGGCGGGCACTGCACGGTGAGGCCGCACAGGTAGATGCCGACCTGACCGGGCGTCTCGCGGGACGAAGTCCCGGACGGATCGGGTCGCGGTGTCGTACAGCCGCAGCGTCACCGTACAAGGGTACCGACCGGCGGCCCCGAAGCGCTCCGCTGGTACACCACGGGGTAATCCGGCGTCCGTCACGAATCCGAACTGGACGGTGATCCGGCGCCGTCAGGCGCAGTACCCGACCACCGGGGTGAGCCAATCGACCATCTGGCCCTGCATGACCTTGGTCAGGTCGGTCGTCGACTTGATCGAGTCGAACAGCTTGGTGTCGGCGGCGCTCGCGGCGAACTTTGCCGGCCGAGGTCGCGCCGGCCTGCTGCAACTGCGGGTCGAGCGCGGCCGACGTCTCCGTACGGATCTTGTCGCCGATCGTCTTCAGCTGCGCCTGGGCGGCCTTCTGGGCCGCTGCCGCCTCCGGTTTCGCCTTGGCTTCCTTGTCGGCGATCATCTTGCCCATCTGGGTGCCGAACGCGGCCACGTCGTCGTTGAAGATCGTCCGCAGCTTGCCGCAGACCAGGGCCGTGTTGGTCGAGTAGTCGGGACCGGTCGGACTGGGCGACGCCGACCGGGGTGGGGGACGGCGTGGCCACCGCGCCGGCTTTGTCGTGGCCGGAGCACGCCGAGCCGGTCAGGAGAACGCCGCCGATCGCTACGGCCAGCCAGGGCGCGTCGCATGAGAAGGGTCCTGTTCGTCGGGGAAGTGCAAACTCTCGGGACGATACGTTCCGGTGCGCTGGTCGTCCAACCCGGTGACGCTGATCATCTGCGCCTCGCGGCGTCGCGGGGCACGATGGAGAGGTGACCGACGACGACAGCAGGTACCGGATCGAACGCGACACGATGGGCGAGGTCCGGGTACCGGCCGATGCCCTCTGGCGGGCCCAGACACAGCGGGCGGTGGAGAACTTCCCGATCTCGGGGCGGGGCTGGAGTCCGCGCACATCCGTGCGCTGGCCCGGATCAAGGGCGCGGCGGCGCAGGTCAACGCCGATCTCGGGGTGCTCGACGCGGACCTGGCCAAAGCCATCGCGACCGCGCGCCGCGCACGTCGCCGACGGCGGCTACGACGACCAGTTCCCGATCGACGTGTTCCAGACCGGCTCCGGCACCTCGTCGAACATGAACGCCAACGAGGTGATCGCCACGCTGGCCGCGCGCGAGCTGGGCCGGCCGGTGCACCCGAACGACCACGTCAACGCGTCGCAGTCGAGCAACGACGTGTTTCCGTCGTCGCATCCACCTGGCCGCGGCCGAGGCGGTCACCGCCGACCTGATCCCGTCGCTGGACCACCTGGGCACGGCCCTCGAGGCCAAGGCCGCGGAGTGGTCCGAAGTGGTCAAATCCGGCCGTACGCACCTCATGGACGCGACGCCGGTCACTCTGGGCCAGGAGTTCTCCGGGTACGCCGCGCAGGTCCGCCGAGGCGTCGACCGGCTGACCGCCGCGCTGCCCCGGCTGGCCGAACTGCCGCTCGGCGGGACCGCGGTCGGCACCGGCGTGAACACCCCGCCCGGGTTCGCGCCGGCCGGTCATCGAGCAGTTGCGCAGCTCCACCGGGCTGCCGCTGTCCGAGGCGGCCAACCACTTCGAGGCCCAGGGCGCGCGTGACGGGCTGGTCGAGACGTCCGGTCAGCTCAAGACCATCGCGGTCGGCCTGTACAAGATCGTCAACGACATCCGCTGGATGGGCTCGGGTCCCGCGCGCCGGTCTGCGCGAGCTGCGGCTCCCGGACCTGCAGCCGGGCTCGTCGATCATGCCGGGCAAGGTCAACCCGGTGGTGCCCGAGTCGGTCCGCCAGGTGTGCGCCCAAGTGATCGGCAACGACGCCACGGTCACCTTCGCCGGCACCCAGGGCGACTTCGAGCTCAACGTGATGCTGCCGGTGATGGCCCGCAACCTGCTCGAGTCGATCCGGCTGCTGGCGGCCGCGGCCCGGATGCTGGCCGAGAGGTGCATCGACGGACTGGAGGCGAACGTCGAGGTGGCCCGGGCGTACGCGGAGGGGTCGCCCTCGATCGTCACGCCGCTGAACCGGTATCTCGGCTACGACGAGGCCGCGGCGATCGCCAAGCAGGCGCTGAAGGAGAACCGGACGATCCGCGACGTGGTGCTGGAACGCGGTCACGTCCGGGACGGGAAACTGACCGAGGAGCAGCTGGACCAGGCCCTGGACGTCCTCGGAATGACACGTCCCTGACGCACCGGGCCCGGACCGGTCGAGGTCCGAGGACGGTCAGGGGCGGGCGCCGACCTGCAGGACGGCCGGGGGCCGGGTGACCTCGGCGAAGAAGTCGTTGCCCTTGTCGTCGACGACGATGAAGGCCGGGAAGTCCTCGACCTCGATCTTCCAGACCGCTTCCATGCCCAGTTCGGGGTACTCGAGCACCTCGACCGTGCGGATGCAGTCCTGGGCCAGGCGGGCCGCCGGGCCGCCGATCGAGCCGAGGTAGAAGCCGCCGTGCGTCTGGCAGGCCTTGGTGACCTGGGCCGACCGGTTGCCCTTGGCCAGCATCACCAGCGAGCCGCCGGCCGCCTGGAACTTCTCGACGTACGCGTCCATCCGGCCGGCCGTGGTCGGGCCGAACGAGCCCGACGCGTACCCCTCGGGCGTCTTGGCCGGGCCGGCGTAGTAGACCGCGTGGTCGCGCAGGTACTGCGGCATCGGCTCGCCCGCGTCCAGCCGCTCGGCGATCTTGGCGTGCGCGATGTCCCGGGCCACCACCAGCGGGCCGGTCAGCGACAGCCGGGTCTTCACCGGGTACTTCGACAGCTCGGCCCGGATCTCGTCCATCGGCCGGTTGAGGTCGACGCGCACGACCTCGTCCGACGACGACAGCTCGACGTCGGGCAGGAACCGCGCCGGGTCGGTCTCGAGCCGCTCCAGCCAGACGCCGGACGGCGTGATCTTGGCCGAGCGCCTGCCGGTCGGCCGAGCAGGACACCGCGATCGCCACCGGGCAGGACGCGCCGTGCCGGGGCAGCCGGACCACCCGTACGTCGTGGCAGAAGTAGCGGCCGCCGAACTGGGCGCCGATGCCGAAGTCGCGGGTCAGTTCGAGGACCGCCGCCTCCAGCTCGACGTCGCGGAAGCCGTGCGCGCGTCATCGTGCCGTGCCGGGGCAGGTTGTCCAGGTACTTGGCGCTGGCCAGCTTGGCCGTCTTCAGCGCGTACTCGCCGCTGGTGCCGCCGATGACGACGGCCAGGTGGTACGGCGGGCAGGCGGAGGTGCCGATCAGGCGCAGCTTCTCGTCCAGGAACTGCATCATCCGCGCCGGGTTGAGCAGCGCCTTGGTCTCCTGGTACAGGTACGACTTGTTGGCCGAGCCGCCGCCCTTGGCCATGAACAGGAACTTGTACGCGTCGGGCTGCCCGTCCGGGTCCTCGGCGTACAGCTCGATCTGGGCCGGCAGGTTGGAGCCGGTGTTCCGCTCGTCCCACATGGTCAGCGGCGCGAGCTGCGAGTACCGCAGGTTGAGCCGGGTGTACGCCTGGTACACGCCCTGCGCGATCGCCTCCTCGTCGAGCCCGTCGGTCAGCACGTGCCGGCCGCGCTTGCCCATCACGATCGCGGTGCCGGTGTCCTGGCACATCGGCAGCACCCCGCCGGCCGCGATGTTCGCGTTGCGCAGCAGGTCGAGCGCGACGAACCGGTCGTTCGGCGACGCCTTCGGGTCGTCGATGATGGACCGCAGCTGGGCCAGGTGAGCCGGCCGCAGGAAGTGCGCGATGTCGTGCATCGCCTCGGCGGTGAGCTGCGTGATCACCGCCGAGTCGACGGTCAGGAACCGCCGGCCGCCGGGCCCGTTCACCACGTCCACGCCCTCGTCGGTGACCAGGCGGTACTCGGTCTGGTCGTCGCCGATCGGCAGCAGCGGCGAGTAGGAGAAGTCGGCGGCTCTGCTCATGAGCGGCAACTCTAGGCCAGTCCTTCGGCCGGGCGCGAACCCCTCCGGTTGCGTCCCGATATCGGTGCGGTCAACGGAACGGCAGGTAGGCCATGTCGCGGCCGGACACCAGCGAGCATTCCCGTTCCGGTGCCGACGGCGAAGACCTTCGCGCCCGTACGCACATCCACCAGCGCTCTGCCGCTGGAACGGGAGACGGCGGTGATCCGGGTCGGGCTTCGCCGTGGCCACGATCGCCACGCCCGGGGTGCAGCGCGGCGGTCGTTCCGTCGCCGGCCGCCCGCCGCCAGTCGGTCCCGCCGCGCGAAGGAGACGGCCCGCGACCGTACGTGCCGTCGGCGCTGCGGACGACGGCCGACGGCATCGTCCACCGCCAGCACGCTCTTCACCCTTGTCGCCGTGCCACAGCACCCGGCCGTCGTGGGCGGCGATCAACTCCCGGCGGCCGACCGGGTCGACGCCGAGCACCACGTCCGACCCGCCGGCCGGGTCGCGGGTCTGCTTGCAGGACGAGCCGTTCTCGGCGGTCCGCAGGTTCAGCCTGTCGCGCGTCCACACGGTGCCGCCCGGACGGCGGATCGGTCGCGGCGATCGCGTAGTAACAGGTGCCGTCCTGAGCGGTGCCGGTCACCGTGAGGACCCGGCCGCCGGCCACCGCGATCCGCTGGTCGGCGCCGGGCGTGACGGTTCGGCACGACCCGGCCGGCGGCGGTGTCGACCACCCGGACCTGTGCCGTTGTCGGGCAGTCCGATCATCCCGGGCAGGAACGGCGCCCCGGCCACGTCGCCGGCCACCTGGGGCGACGTCAGCGGCTGGGTGTCCGGCAGGTCCGGGTTCGAGCGCGTGCAGGACGAACCCGATGTCGCCGGTCGGCACCGTCCATATCGGGCGGGTGCCCCGCGGGTCCCAGGCGGTCAGCGTGCAGTCGCCGCCCTTGACGCAGTGCAGGTCGAGGATGGCGTCCTGGATAGGTCCACACCGCGGTGGCCCGGGTGTCGCTGCGCAGCACCTGGTCCGGTGCGCGGATCGCGAACCTGGTAGCCCTTGGTCAGCAGCTTGCCGGTGACGACCACGGCCCGGCCGTCGCCGCCGGCCACCGAGGCCCAGTCGGCGTCGGCCGTCCACAGCTTGACGCCCGGCACCCACGCCGTACGCCTCGACCGAGGTCCGGTACGCGACGATCGCGGCGTCGTCGGCGAACATCACGCTCTGCGGGCTGCCGGCCAACTGCTGCTGCCACTGCGACGTGCCCGGCGGCGATCGGCGAGCTGGTGTTCACCCAGCTCCACAGTTTCGGGAAGGGGTTCCAGATCCCGGTCGTGGCCAGGACGACGAGAACCACGCCGGCCGCGACGGCGTAGCTTCTCCACGACCCGTTCCCCGAGGCCACGGCGTCACGCTAACGAGATCGACGGGCGTGCCGCCGGATACCGGAAAGTCCGTGTCGATGGGTTATCACCCCAGATGCAGCGAATCGGACCAAGCGGCAGCGACGCGGTACGGGATCAGCTCGGCCAGCGCGATGATCGTCGACGCCCGGACGATGCCGTCGTAGCCGACGATCAAGTCGATGACCCGCTGCAGATCGGCGTTCGAGCGGGCGACGATCCGGCACAGCACGTCGCCGGAGCCGGTGATGGTGTGCGCCTCGCAGTACCTCCGGGATGTCGGCCAGGTGCTCGGCGACGGCGGCGTGCCCGTACCGCTGGCTGATCTCCAGGGTGACGAAGCTGGTCACGCCGAAGCCGATCGCGGCCGGGTCGACGTCCGGGCCGAAGCCGCGGATCGCGCCCCGGCCGATCAGCTTGTCCAGCCGGGCCTGGACCGTGCCGCGGGCCACCGCGAGCCGGCGGGACAGTTCCAGCACACCGATCCGGGGCTCGGCGTCCAACAGCGCCAACAGCCGGACGTCAAGCGCATCGAGATGGACATCTTGTTCAGCCATAGTGATTGCCGACCTTACCGAATGCACAGACTGACCAGCATTTCAGCGAACTATTGCCCACCTCGAGTTTTGCGCCCAGCCTCACCTCATGACGCAGCGCCTCCGTGGCGGCTTGGCCGCGATGCCCGAAACCCCGATGCGGATCGACCAGCCGGCCGAGACCCCCGATTCTTCCCGGTGACCGGCGTCGACCACCTGCAGTTCCTGGTGGGCAACGCCAAGCAGGCCGCCCACTACTACTCCACCGCGTTCGGGATGACCTGCGTGGCCTACCGCGGGCCCGAGCACGGCTACCGCGACCACGCCGACGTACGTGCTGGTCAGCGGTTCGGCGCGGTTCCTGATCACCGGGGCGGTGCACGCCGGGGCGCCCGGCGTCGGCGCACGTGGCCGCGCACAGCGACGGCATCGCCGACATCGCCCTGAGGTACCGGACGTGGACCAGGCGTACGCCCACGCGACTGCGGCCGGGGCCCGCGGGGTGACCGACCCGCACGACGTCACCGACGAGCACGGCACCGTCCGGATCGGCGGCCGTCGGCCACGTACGGCGACACCGATCCACACGCTGATCGACCGCTCGGCGCTACGACGGGCCGTTCCTGCCCGGGTTCGTCGCCCGCGAGCCGATCGTCGACCGCAGCCGCCGGCCCGAAAGCGCTTCTTCCAGCGGTCGACCACGTGGTCGGCAACGTCGAACTCGGCCAGATGGACGAGTGGGTCGAGTTCTACGGCCGCGTCATGGGCTTCACCAACATGGCCGAGTTCATCGGCGACGACATCGCCACCGACTACTCGGCGCTGATGAGCAAAGTCGTCGCGGACGGCACCCGCAAGGTCAAGTTCCCGCTGAACGAGCCGGCCGTGTCCCAGCGCAAGTCGCAGATCGACGAGTATCTCGAGTTCTACGGCGGCCCGGGCGCCCAGCACATCGCGGTCGCCACCAACGACATCCTGGCCAGCGTCGACGCGATGCGGGCGGCCGGAGTGGAGTTCCTGGACACGCCCGACTCCTACTACGACGACCCGGCGCTGCGGGAACGGATCGGGCACGTCCGGGTGCCGATCGAGGAACTGCAGAGGCGGAAGATCCTGGTCGACCGCGACGAGGACGGCTATCTGCTGCAGATCTTCACCGCGCCGGTGCAGGACCGTCCGACGGTGTTCTTCGAACTGATCGAACGGCACGGCTCGCTCGGCTTCGGCAAGGGCAACTTCAAGGCGCTGTTCGAGGCGATCGAGCGGGAGCAGGAACGGCGCGGGAACCTGTAACCAGTGCCAGAAGTGTCGGAGGCGGTGGCTAAGGTGCTGAGCATGAGTTCGCTGCCCGCCGGCTGGTACCACGACCCGGCCGATCCCGTGACCCAGCGGTACTGGGACGGTGAAGGCTGGCTGGGTAAGGCCATCCCGGCCGACGCGACACCGCCGGACGGGCCGCCCGCGGACGAACCCGAACCGCCGGTGGCCCCGGCGCCGCCACTCGTTCCACCCGGCTTCCCGGAAGCGACCGGCCGGCCCGGAGCGCCCGGCTATCCGGGGGCCGGCGGCTATCCGGGGGCCGGCGGCTATCCGGGGGCCGGCGGCTATCCGGGGGCCGGCGGCCATCCGGGGGCCGGTGGCTATCCGCCTGGAGCCGGCCCGCCGCCGGGTGCCGGGTATCCGCCGGGCTATCCGTCGGCGCCGCCCGGCTACCCGGGCCCGCCGCCCGGTCATCCGAGCTGGTCGGTGGCCATTCGGCCGCATGGGTTCCCGCTGGCCGGGCTGGGCGAGCGGCTGATGGCCCGGATCATCGACGTGTTCGCCGTGCTGGCGCTGAACGTGATCGTGAACAGCTGGTTCGCCTACCAGCTCTGGCGGGAGATGAAACCGGCCCTGCAGGCCGCGATGAACGACCCGCTCGCCCCGCAGCCGCAGCCCACCGCCCGGATGAGCGGCCTCATCTGGGCCATGCTGATCATCGCCACCTTGCTCTGGCTGGTCTACGAGGCGCCGGCCATCGGCACCCGCGGCCAGACACTGGGCAAACGGGTCATGCACATCAAAGTGGTCGGACTGGAAAGCCTGGAGCCGCTCGGGTTCGGGCGGGCGTTCCGGCGCTGGGCCGGGCTGGGCCTGTGGACGCCGGCCTGGGGCTGCCTCGGCCTCGGTTTCCTGGCCCAACTCGGCGACTCGGTGTCGGTGTTGTTCGACTCGAGACTGCACCAGGCCTTCCACGACCGGTCGGCGCGGACCGTGGTGGTCGCGCTGCCGACCAGATACGACCGCCCGACTGTCGACGCGACGCACGGCTCCTCCGGAGGCGAACGATGACCCGGCTGACCCGCTCCGATCTGGACGCGCTGCCCACCTACGTACCCGGGCGCAACGTCGCCGACCTGGCCCGCGAACTCGGCCTGACCGAGGCGGTCAAGCTGGCCAGCAACGAGGTGCCGTACGGGCCGCTGCCCGGCGTGGTCGAGGCGGTGACCGACGCGATGGTCAACTCGCACCGCTACCCCGACATGGGCGTGGTGCAGTTGCGCGACAAGCTGGCCGCGCGGTTCGACGTGGCGGCCGACCGGCTGGTCACCGGCTGCGGGTCGGTGGCGCTGGCCGAGCACCTGATCAAGGCGACCTGCCTGCCCGGCGACGAGATCGTCTACTCGTGGCGGTCGTTCGAGGCCTACCCGATCATCGCCGCGGGCGCCGCCGCGGCCGGTGTGCAGGTGCCGAACGACGCCGGGCACGGCCACGACCTGCGCGCGATGGCGGCGGCCGTCACCGACCGTACCCGGGTGGTGTTCGTCTGCAATCCGAACAACCCCACCGGCACCGCGGTCCGCCGCGACGAACTCGACCGGTTCCTGGCCTCGGTGCCGTCGGATGTGCTGGTCGTGCTGGACGAGGCGTACCGCGAGTTCGTCACCGACGACGAAGTGCCGGACGCCCTTCAGACCTACGCCGGGCGGCCCAACGTGGTCGTGCTGCGGACCATGTCCAAGGCGTGGGGGCTGGCCGGTCTGCGGATCGGGTACCTGGTGGCGGCGCCCGAGGTGGCGGCCGCGATTCGCAAGGTGCTGACGCCGTTCTCGACCAGCACGGTGGCCCAGGCCGCCGCGGCGGCCGCGCTGGACGCCGAGGACGAGGTCCGGCGGCGGTGCGCCCTCGTCGTGGCCGAGCGCGACCGGCTGACCGAAGCGCTCCGCAAGTTGTCCGTCGACGTTCCCGACAGCCAGGCCAACTTCGTCTGGATGCCGCTGGGCGATGCCTCGGCGCCGTTCGCCACGGCATGCGAAAGCCGGGGCGTGATCGTGCGCGCCTTCGCCGGCTCCGGCGTCCGCGTCACCGTCGGCACGCCGGAGGAGAACGACGCCTTCCTGGCCGCGGCCGAGGCCGCCCTTCAGTCGCGCACGCCGACGCAGTCCAGGTCCCAGAAGGCCTGGGCGTAGACGAGCGTGCCGGTCATCCAGGGTTCGTAGGCGGACAGCCGGACCATCTGAAACCCCGGGTCGGGAATGCGCAGCGAGGGCTTGCGGAAGCCGTACGGACGGCCGGGCTCGAAGCCGGACCGCCGGTAGTACGCGGGATCGCCCTCCAGGAACACCAGCGGGACCCCGCGCCGGTCGAGTTCGGCCAGGCCATGCCGGATCAGCGCGCGGCCGACGCCGGTGCGCTGGCGGGTGGGCGCGACGCCGAGCGGACTGAGACATTGCACGTCGACCAGCCGCGGCGGCGCGTCGAGCACGGTGCGGGTGAACAGGACGTGGCCGATGACTTCGCCGGCGTCCTCGGCGACCAGCGACGAGGCCGCCGGGTCGGCCCGCCGCAACGCGTCCACCAGGGTCGCCACCACGTCGCCGTGCGGGTGGCCGAAGGCCTGCCGGTGGATCGCGCCGACGGCCGCATGGTCGGCCGGGCGTTCGTCGCGGATCAGCATGGTGCGGACGCTAGCCGTCAGCCGCCGCCGATTCACCCGAATAAGCAGGGATCGGAACGCGGGGGAAAACGCGGGGAAGGGCGAGGACGACGATGACCGCGGCCAGAGCGAGGCTGCCGCCGACGACCGGGAGCAGGGCAAGGCGGCCGGCGGTGACCAGGCGCTCGCCGAGCAGGGCGCCGCCGCCGATCCCGATCTGGAACGCGACCACGTACACGGCCGACGCCGCCTCCTGAGCCTGCGGCGCCACCCGCAGAATGGCCGACTGCAGGCAGACCGGCGTGGCGGTGAAGCCACCACCCCAGAGCAGGGCCGCGAGCACGGTCGGCAGCGGGCCGAGCGCTGGGGTCAGCACGGCCAGCGCGAGCACGATCGCGGTGAGGTTGCCGATCAGCAGCGCACCCGGCCGCCGGTCGACGTACCGGCCCATCAGCGCGTTGGCGGCCAGCCCGGTGGCGCCGTACCCGAACAGCAGCAGGCTGAGCCCGGTGCCGGACAGGCCGCCGTCGCGCCGGATCAGCGGCGCGATGTACGTGTAGGCGGTGAAGTGCCCGATCACCAGCACCGCGGTGATCAGGCAGACGGCCGCCACCGGCCCGGACCGGATGATCGTCACCGACGCCCGCAGCCGGGGCCCGGCCCGGACCGTCCGGTCGACCGGTGACGCGTCCAGGGCCGGCACCACGGTCAGAAGCGCCGCCACGCACACCGCGCCGCCCACCGCCAGCACGCCGACCGCGATGCGCCAGCCCAGCCACTGCCCCAGCGCCGTGCTGAGCGGCACGCCCAGCACGATGGCCACCGAGTTGCCGAGGAACACGAGCGCGGTCGCCTGCCCGCCGCGCCCCGGTGGTGCCAGCCGGGCGGCCACCGGCGCGATCGCCGACCAGAAGACGCCGTGCGCCACGGCGCAGACCAGCCGCGCGCCGACCAGGAGGCCGAAGCCGGGGGCCAGCGCGGCCGCCGCCTGCGACACCGCGAGCACCGCGACCGTGGCCGCGACGAGCCGCTTCCGCGGGATCCGCATGGTCACCGCGGTCAGCGGGATGGTGCACACTCCGGCCACCAACGCGTAACTGGTCAGCAGCAGGCCGACGCGGGCCTCGGACACGCGCAGACCGCCGGCGATCTCGGGGAGCAACCCGATCGGCAGCGATTCGGCGGAGACGTACACGAACGCCGATGCGGCCAGCACCGCCAGAGCCGGCCGGTGCAGCGATCGGACCTGGGTCACGTCACGGCGGCAACGACGTCGGGATCGGTCGAGAACAGGTGGTGCACCGAATCCGGGTCGGGGTCGCCGATCCGCTCGATCTCCACGAACGTGCGGGTGATCTGCCGGCCCCCCGGAGTCCAGTCGGTGTGCTCGAGCTTCGCCCCCATCCGCCCGTACACCCGGGGGGAGCCGGCGCGCGTGCTGAGGCCGACCAGAAGCCGGTCCGGGGTGAGGACGTAGACCCGGCCCGGGCCACCTCCGAGCACGGTCCCCACGCCGGCCCACCGCCACACCTCCCGGCCGGTGAACGGCGACCAGGCCATCACCGCGGCGCCGGTCGAGTCCACGACCAGGCCGCCGGCCACGGTCGCGGACGGTGGGTCCAGCACGGCCGACCGCTGCGGCGACGACTCGGCGGTCAGCCAGCCGTGCCCGGACGCGTCGCGCACACCACCGCAGTCCGACGCCGCCACCCCGCAGCCCACCGGCGCGTACGGGCCCGGCGGCCACCCGGTCAGCGCCGTGCCGGACGCCGCGTCGAGGACCGTACGGCCGCAGACCAGTTGTCCCCCGGCCGTGGTGAAGCACGACCCCGCCGCCGCATCCTGCCAGCGACGGGCACCGTCGGCGGCGTCGAAGCCGGCCAGCTGCCGCCCGTTCCCGGCGATCACCACGTCGCCGGACGTGTGCAGTCCCGGCGGGTCCCAGACGGTGGCCGAGCCGGTCTGCCGGCCGGTGTACGTGCCGCCACCCGGCCCCGCGTCCCGCCACGCGATCCGCCCGGTGTTCCCGTCGAGGGCCACCATGTCGCCGTCCGACCAGCGGGTGACCACGGTCATCCCGACGGCGACGACACCGGTCAGCTGCTGCGGCCACCGGCGGTACGACCACACCGGCGTGTTCGTGGTCTTCGCCCGTACCGGCGCGTCGGCCCGGACCATCCGCTTGCTCGCGTAGACCCGGATCCGGTCCTGCACGATCAGCGGCGCTGCCGTCAGCCGCGCGGTCAGCCCGCGCTTGGGGTGGTGCAGGGCAGGGATCGGCGCGGTCGCCGGGTACGACACCTCGGCCGGCTCCAGCACGCGCACCCCCGCGAGCCCGGCCAGCACCACCAGCACGGCGACCGCTCCGACTCCGCCGACAGCCCGAATCGTCACACCCTGACGGTATGCCAGGCACCCCAGACGGATGAGATCGGCGTCTCCACCAACCGCGTTTCACCGTGACCGTGGACCGAGCGTGACCTCCCACGTGCACAGCAGTGGTCAACGCCCGGGCAGGACAGTGCCGGAGACGTCACCCAGCCCGATCGGTCCGTCCCGGCCCGGGGTGGTGCCGCCGATCGTGACCGTGTCGCCGTCGGCGAGCCAGCCGCGAACCGAGCCGTCGGCCAGCTTGACCGGCTCGGTGCCGTTCCAGGTCAGTTCCATCAGCGACCCGGCCTGGGTGACCCGGTCCGGGCCGGACACGGTGCCGGAGGCGAACAGGTCGCCCGTACGGACGGGAGCGCCGTTGACCGTCAGATGGGCCAACTGCTGAGCCGGCGTCCAGTACATGCTCGCGAACGGCGGCTCGGACACCCTTGTGCCGTTCCAGTCCACGGTCAGCCGCAGGTCGAAGCCCACCCCGGCCGGTTGCAGGTACTCGACCGGCACCGGTTGCTGAGCCGCCGGCGCAACGGCGGCCAGCGCCTCCAGCGGCACCACCCAGGGCGAGATCGAGGTGGCGAACGACTTGCCCAGGAACGGGCCGAGCGGCCGGTACTCGAACGCCTGGATGTCCCGGGCCGACCAGTCGTTGACCAGCACCGCCCCGAACACGTGCGCGGCGAACTGGTCGGTCCGCAGTCGCCGCCCGCCGACCCCGACCACGAATCCCACCTCCGCCTCGATGTCCAGCTCGGCCGTCGGACCGAAGACGCCGCCGGCGAGCTGACCGGACGGGCGCTCGACCGGCGTGCCGGAGACCACGACCGTGCCCGACCGGCCGTGATACCCCACCGGGAGGCGCTTCCAGTTGGCCTGCAGGCCGGGACTCTGCGGGCGCAGGATCCGGCTGACGCTCAGCACGTGCTGCTCGGACGAGTAGAAGTCCACGAAGTCGGCCACCTCGAACGGCAGGTGCAGGGTCACCTCGGCCAGCGGGATCAGCGGAGACGACGCGATCAGCCCGGCCACCCGTTCCCGGACGGCCGTCCACCACGGGCGCCCCATCGCCAGGAACGGGTTCAGGGTGGGCGCCCGCAGCTCGGGCACGTCGTCGACGGCCGCCGCCAGGTCCAGGACCGAATCACCCAGCCGTACGCCGATCCGGTGCACCCCGTCGGCCCGGCTGAACACCCCGTACGGCAGGTTGTCCAGGCCGTACAGCGTCACTCGAAGCCGCCGTTGACCAGGCCGAGCCGGATCAGTTCGGTGACCGTTTCCAGCACCGAGGCCGACCCGAAGCCGACCCACAACGGCCGGGCGGACTGCCGCCGGGCCCGGGCCGGTTCGACCAGCGGTACGGGATGGGTCGCCGCCAGCACCTCGGCCACCTCGGCCACGTCCCCGCCGTCCACCGCCGTCTCCACGCCGACCAGCACGTTCAGGAAGCCGTGGTGGGTGAAGCCGGTCTCCGGGTCGGTGTGGCGCAACGCGTGCCGCAGCCCGGCGGCCACCTTGAACGGCAGGTCCCGGTCGCGGCAGGCGCAGATCACCGCGGCCAGCTCGACCGGCGTCGGGAACAGCTCGGCGGCCAGCCCGCCGACCCGGATCTTGGCCGCGAACCGCACCCCGGCGGCCCGGGCGTCGGCGGCCGCGTCGAGGGCCGAGAGCAGACCCCAGCTTAGCGGGATCTCGGCGTAGACGTCGGTGTCGGCGAGGTCCGCGGCCAGCCGGCGGAGATGGGCCAGACCCGGTTGCGGGTCCTCCCCGCGGCGGGCCACCGCCGCCTCGACCTGCCGCACCTCGGCGCCGGCCCCGCGCAGCTTGGCCAACGCCGCCGGCAGCGGGCCGATCCCGGTGTCGCCGATCAGGCACACGCTGCCGCCGGCGCCGGGCCGGTCGGACGACTCCGAGCCCGAGCCCGGCGGGATCGCGCCGGTCAGGGCGGGGGCCAGGCTGACCAGCGACGCCGGGACCAGGAACGCGCCGAGCAGGTCGCCGTACCAGCTCTGCCGGTGCTGGTCGAATCCGGCCACCGCCTCGGGCAGGCCGAGCGTGCTGGGTGGGAGCACGGAGGCGTCATCGACGAGCCCGGCGAGCAGCGGTGGCACCATCGTTGACACGAATTCGAACCTAATGGACGCTGCGAGAACCGGACAACAACCCGGGTGGGAGGCAACGATGCCGTACTACCGAAGTGTCGGCGAGGTGCCCCGCAAGCGGCATACCCAGTTCCGCGACTCCAGCGGTGGCCTGTACGCCGAGGAACTGATGGGCCAGGAAGGTTTCTCCTCCGACTCGTCGCTGCTGTACCACCGGCACCCGCCGACCGCGATCTCCGCCGCCGACGTGTACGAACCCCCGCCCACCGTGCAATCGCCCAATCTGCCCCTGAAGCCCCGGCACCTGAAAACCCACAAGCTCGACGCCGGGTCCGGTGACGCGGTGCTGGGCCGGCACTCGCTGCTGGCCAACGGCGACGTCCGGATCGGTTACGTGGTGGCCGACCGGCCGTCCCCGCTCTACCGCGACGCGATCGGCGACGAGTGCCTGTACGTGGAGGCCGGCCGGGCGACGGTGGAAAGCACGTTCGGGGCGTTGCCCGTCGGCGCCGGCGACTACGTGATCATTCCGACCTCGACCGTGCACCGGATCGTGCCCGAGCCGAGCGTACGGCTGCTGACCATCGAGGCCGCCGGGCACATCGGGCCGCCGAAGCGGTACCTGTCCGTCCGCGGCCAGTTCCTCGAGCACTCGCCGTACTGCGAACGGGACCTGCGCGGCCCCTCGTCGCCGTTGACGGTGGACGGCACCGATGTCGAGGTCTACGTCCGGCACCGGGCCGGCTGGACCCGGCACGTCTACGCCCACCACCCGTTCGACGTGGTCGGCTGGGACGGCTGCCTCTACCCGTGGGCGTTCTCGATCTCCGACTTCGAGCCGATCACCGGCCGCGTGCACCAGCCGCCGCCGGTCCACCAGACGTTCGAGGGCCCGAACTTCGTGGTCTGCTCGTTCGTCCCGCGCAAGGTCGACTACCACCCCCTGGCCATCCCGGTGCCGTACCACCACCACAACGTCGACTCCGACGAGATGATGTTCTACGCCGGCGGCAACTACGAGGCCCGCCGCGGCTCCGGCATCGAGCCGGGGTCGATCTCGCTGCATCCGTCCGGTTTCACCCATGGCCCGCAGCCGGGGGCGGTGGAGCGCGCGATCGGGGCCGAGTTCTTCGACGAGCTGGCCGTCATGGTCGACACCTTCCGGCCGCTGGACCTGTGCGCGGCGGCGTTGTCGGTGGAGGACACCGGGTACGCCTGGACCTGGAATCGGTAGATGTAACCGCCAGCCAATTCACAGGAACAAACGGTGTCGTCCGGGCCGACACTGAGGGCATGCAGGTGTCATTCGATCCGGCACGCGACGCCTTCGCGTTCCGGAACACGTTCGGCAACAAGTGCAGCATCGCCCGCGTCCCGATTCGCCAGACGCGCGGCCGCTGCGGCGGCATGGTCTTCGCCGCCCTCGATCACTGGCACGCCCGCGTCCCGGTCCCCTCGACGGACGAACTGCCGCCGGACGGCGAACCGCTCGGCGACTACCTCGCCGACCGGATGCGGACCAGCCTGATCGACAACTGGGAACGGCTCGTGCTGTTCATGCGCATCCCGGACCAGCGGACGCCGTTCAATCGACGGACGCTGGGCCAACTGGTCCGGGAGGAGGAACTGCCCCGGCTCCGGACGCTGCTCGACGCCGGCACGCCGCAGCCGCTGGCGCTGACCCAGGCGAAGACGATGGAGGGGCTGGCCGGTGACCATCAGGTGGTGGCGTACGGCTATGCGGAGGACGGCCCGGACACCCGGATCCTCATCTGGGACAACCGGTACGGCCGGCGCGCGGACGTCCTCACGATGCGGACCGCGTACGACCCGCAGCACGCGCCGATCGAGGGCGGCGACGGGCAGAAGTGGCGGGGATTCTTCGTCGAGCGATACACGGCGAAGGTCCCGCGGTACGTACGGGTGTGACGCCCGGGAGCCGGCTGGTGTCCGATTCGGCGCGCCGGACCGGTGATGAACCCGCCGGCCTCAGCGGCGTGTCAAGACCAGGAACTGGGCCAGCCCAGCCAGCACCATGCCGGCGATCAGCGGGACCGGCCCGCCGGCGGCGGCGAAGACGATCAGGCCGGTCGGCGCCAGGAATGACGCGTAGGCCGCGGCCGCCGACCGCCGGTCCCGGCCGAGCGCCGCCGCGACCGATTCGGGCAGGTGGCGACCGAGCCAGATAAGCACCGCGGCCAGGATGATGACGCCGATCGTGCCGGCCCACGCCCGGGCCGCGCCGTTGCTGGCCAGCGCCATGCCGGCGGTCAGCAGCGAGGCGACCAGCGTCGTGCCGGCGCCGTAGCGGACCGCCTGCCGGATGGTCGACACCGACTCGCCCGGCGGTTGCGGTACCGGCTGCCGGGGCCGCTCGACCGCCGGGGGCCCGAACGCGTCGGTCGTGCGCCGGTTCCGGTCCGACGCGCGCCGTCTCGGGGGCGGCCGGCGGTCCTCGTCCGGGCCGGCGACGGCGGCGGTGTCACCCGGGTCCGGCATCCGGTACGGCCGCGGAAACGGCGAGGGATACGACCCCGGAGCTTTCGCCGTTCCGCCGCCGGTCCCGCCTGCGCCGTTCTCGCCTGCGCCGTTCTCGCCTCCGCCGGTCCCGCCGCCGGTGTCACCACCGCCCAGAGCGGCCTCGTCGGCGAGTTCCGCCAACGCGGTCGCCCACCGCCGGCGCTCCAGCCGGACGATCCCCACGTCGCTCTCCGCGTCGCCGATCGCGGTGTCCCGGTCGAGGGCCTCGGAGTACGCGCGCTGGGCCAGATCGAACAACCGCAGCCGGGCCGCGACCACCGCCAGGACCAGGTGCGCCTCGGCCTCATCGGGCGCGATCCGCACCCCGTGCCACGCGGCCCTCAGGGCGGCCTGGCCGTTGCGCGACTCACTCAGCAGGGCGGCGCCGGTGCGTTGCGCGTACGGGTCCTCGGGCCAACGGGTCAGGATGCTGCCGGCCACGGCGGCGGCGTCGCCGTAGCGGCCGCTGTCGGTCAGCGCCATCGCCCGTACCACCAGGGGGTCGATCGTGTCCGGTGCGGCCGCGCCGGCCCGCTCGGCCGCCCGCAACGCCAGCGCCGGCTGATCCGCGGCGAGATGCACCCGGGCCAGCGTGGCCAGCAGAGCGGCGTCCTCCGGGGCAGCGCTCAGCCCGGCCGCCAGATCCTCGGCGGCCTCGTCGTACCGGCCCAGGTCGGCGAGCAGCAGCGCGCGCTGGCGGTACTCCTCCGGCGTGGTCTCCGGCTCCGAGAACGGCGACGGGGTGGCGGACACGACTCGAGCCTAGGCGAGCAGGGGAAGCGTTTTCACATACGGGGTATGCCGACCGGCCGCGCGTCGACACAGATTTCTCCGGCTGTGGCGGCCTGGCCGCGCGTCGACACAGATTTCTCAGATGCGTCGATTGGCAAAGCCTCACACCGAATTCGACGGGTAACCGGGTTGCGTCCGCACAGAGGAAAGGGACTTCTACGATGAAACTCTACCGATTCGCCGCGGCCTTGGGCGTCGCTGCGGTCCTGGTCGTTCCGGGCACAGCGGCATACGCGGCACCGTCGAGCCAGGACAGCACCTACCTGAAAGCCGCGCACCAGTCCAACCTGGCCGAGATCGCCGGGGGCAAGCTGGCTCAGCAGAAGGGGGACAGCCAGCAGGTCAAGGATTTGGGAGCGCGCTTCGTCACCGACCACACCACGCTGGACTCCGCCCTGCAGAAGACGGCGTCGGCGCTCGGCGTGGATCTGCCGTCGGCACCCAACGCGGCTCAGCGCGCGCTGGCCAAGCAGTATCAGGCCGCGTCCGGCAGCAGCTTCGACGCACTGTTCGTCTCGACCCAGATGGACGCGCACATGGCGGCCATGAAGCTGGGTCAGACGGAGATCGCCCAAGGCAGTGATCCCTCGGTCGTCAACGCGGCGAAGAGCGCGGCACCGGTCATCGCGAAGCATCACACTCTGCTCCGCGATGCCGCGTCGGCCCTGGGGCTGCCGACCAGTGTCGGGACGGGGACCGGCGGCCTCGCCGATCGGGGCGGACTGACCACCACGTCGGCCGGCCTGGCCGGTCTGGGCGCTCTTCTTCTCGTGTCGGCGGCGCTGCTGCTGCGCCGCCGCCGGGAAGGTGCTGTGGCCCGGTGAGGTTCGACGCCCGGCGCGCCGGCGGCTGGGCGGCTCTGCTGGCCGGCCTGGGCGCGCTGGGCGTCGCCGCCTTCGTCGCCCGGCCCGGGCAGGTACCGGCCGACGCGGGCACCGTGCCCGCCGCCCGCGCCGTCTCCGCCGCCAGCCCGGTTCCTACCAGTCCGGTTCCCACCAGCTCGGTTCCCACCAGTCCGGTTCACGGCGGCCCGGGGTCCATTCCGTCCGCCAGTTCGACGTCGCCGGCCGTCGGCTGGACGCCGCAGCGCCTGGTGATCGGCCGGCTCGGGGTTACGGCGGGGGTCGATGCCGTCGGCGTCCAACGAGGGGCGCTCGACATACCGGAGAATCCGGCTCAGGTCGGGTGGTGGGTGGGATCAGCGGTGCCCGGCGATGCGCGCGGAACCGTGCTCATCGCCGGGCACGTCGACACTGCCCGCGCCGGGAAAGGTGCGCTGTTCCAGCTGGAACGACTGCCGATCGGCGCCACCATCGGCGTTCGGGCCGGTGATCGGACGTTCGTCTACCGGACCGTGGCGCGGCGCAGCTATCCCAAGCAACGGCTGCCGGACGCGCTGTTCGCCCGGACCGGCCCGGCCCAGCTCGTCCTGATCACTTGCGGGGGCGCCTTCCACAACGGCGCGTACGACCACAACGTGGTGGTCTACGCGTCGCCGGTCGACGCCGGATGAGGCGCGTTTCGCATCGGCGCAGTGGGTACCCGTATCGATGAAGATGGAGGAACCATGACTACTGCTTCATCACCTCAGGGGCTGCCGCTGGCCGCCGCTGTCGGGGCCGCCGCCGTCGACGACGAGAACGACACGCCGGATTCCGGCCCGACGGTCGGCCGGTCCGACGCCGAGGCCGACGCCGCCCGTTCCGGGGCGGACGCCGACCTGACCGGCGCGTCCCGCGACACGGACGGCGTGCCGGTCGGCGATGACGACGCGGACGAGGACGCGTTGCGGTCCGGCACGGAGGGATCTTGATCGAATGACGGCGGCGGCGCATCCGTGTCGCCGCCGTCCGCACCAGCCGCCGCTCGCGCCGTCAGCGCACCCTGTCCGGCGGCCGGCGCTGCGTCAGGTCGGCGCTGCGTCAGGTCGGCGCTGCGTCAGGCCGCCGCGACGAGCGCCACCGCCATGGCGGCCAGACCCTCGCCGCGGCCCGTGAGGCCCAGGCCGTCGGTGGTCGTGCCGGACACCGATACGGGGGCGCCGACCGCGTCGGACAGCACCTTCTGCGCTTCGTCACGACGGGGCCCGATCTTCGGCCGTACGCCGATCACCTGGATCGACACGTTGATCACGACAAAGCCGGCCGCCCGGACGCGGGCAGCCGTGTCGGCCAGAAACGCGACGCCGGCGGCACCCGCCCACTCCGGCCGGTCGGTGCCGAAGTTGCTGCCGAGGTCACCGAGCCCGGCTGCGCTCAGCAGCGCGTCGCAGGCGGCGTGAGCGGCGACATCCCCGTCCGAGTGACCGGCCAGCCCGGTCTCGCCGGGCCAGCGCAGCCCGGCGACCCAGAGTTCCTCGCCCTGGGCGTACGCGTGGACGTCGGTGCCGATACCGACCCGGGGCGTCATCACGTCGCCACCCGCAGCAGCGCCTCGGCCAGCACCAGATCGATCGGCCGGGTGATCTTCATCGCCAGGTCCGATCCCGGTACGCAGGTGACCGCCACCCCGGCCTTCTCCACCATGCCGGCGTCGTCGGTGTGCGGGTCGAGCGCCCGAGTGGTGCGCGGCGGCCAGGATCTCGTGCCGGAATCCCTGCGGCGTCTGCACGCTCCGCAGCACCGACCGGTCGACGGTGCCGAGCACGGTGTCGCCGCCGGGCGCGACCTCCTTCATCGTGTCGACCACCGGCAGCACCGGGATGACGGCCGGTCGGCCGGACCGGACGGCGGCCGCCACCGACTCGACAGCGCGGGCGGAGTCAGCGCGCGGGCCGCGTCATGCACGAGCACGATCGGGAGACCGGGCGGCACGGCGTCCAGCGCCCGGGACACCGACTCCTGCCGTTCCGCTCCACCGGCCACGACGGTGACCGGTGCGACCGGGGCGAGGAGCGCTCGTACCGCCGCTACCTGGCCCGCCGGCGCGGCCACGACGATCAGCCGGACCGAAGGCGCGGCGGCCACGCGCCGGACGGCGTGCACCAGCAGCGGCTCGCCGGCGAGCAGGCGCAGCGCCTTGGGGCCGCCGGGACCCAGCCGCACGCCGGCACCAGCGCGCCATGAACGAGGACCGCGACGTCACCGCGAGCATTGAGCTGCGCGGTCACGTCGCGGTCCTGTCGTGAGGGGTGGTGCGTTCAGGTGTACGCGGATCAGGCCTCGGTGAGTACCTTGTCCAGGAGTACCTCGGCCTCGTCCTTGGTGCTCTTCTCGGCCAGGGCCACCTCGCCGACGAGGATGTCGCGCGCCTTCGCGAGCATGCGCTTCTCGCCGGCCGAGAGCCCACGCTCGCGCTCGCGACGCCAAAGGTCACGAACAACCTCCGCCACCTTGAGCGGGTTGCCGGAAGCCAGCTTCTCGAGATTCGCCTTGTAACGCCGCGACCAGTTGGTCGGCTCCTCGGTGTGCGGAGCGCGGAGGACGTCGAAGACCTTGCCCAGGCCCTCTTCGCCGACCACTTCGCGCACGCCGACGATCTCGGCGTTCTCAGCGGGCACCCGAACAGTCAGGTCACCCTGGGCGACCCGGAGGACGAGATACTGCTTCTCCTCGCCCTTGATGACCCTAGTCTCGATTGCCTCGATGAGTGCGGCCCCGTGGTGGGGGTAAACAACGGTCTCGCCGACACTGAAAACCATAGGTTCGAAACCCCTTTCGCTGTGTCTAGGGTAACACGCCAGGGCAGCGATGTCCCACCCTGCCCGTGACTGTTAGTGCAGCTCAGAGGCCCTGTGAGAGGCCTTTCTCCGGCTTGACAGGAGCGGCGTGAGCTGCCTCGGTCACTGCCAGTGACGAGTTGCGTGACCGGCTTTTGTAGGCCAGCCCGAGTCGAGTCTAATTTCGTCTTACGGTCACTTTTGCGAGGTCAAGCTTATCGCTAATGACCGGAACGTCCCACTACTGGCGGTCGGGCCCGCGCGTAAGAGGAGGCTGGACGCAAGTCCCCGACCGAAGCGAGACTGGTCGGCAGGGGGGAGGGTGAGCCATGGCTAGTGCAAGCGACAACGGCGGCTGGCCATCCGACGACGGCTCGCCGACGACCTGCCCGACCTCCCCGAGGAGTGGGGCGTCATCGTCATCCCGGACGACCTCTCGGAGCTTTCCGACGAGGTCGCCGCCGTCCGGGCCGAGCTCCAGCCGATCCGGCCGCCCACCCGCTGGCAGCGGTTCTGCTCGCTCGGCCCGGCGTCCGCCGGCTGCGCCGTTTCGCCGTCGCCGCGCTGCGCGCGCCGGTCCTCATCGTCGCCATGGCCGTCCTGGTCACCGTGGCCAGCCTGTTCGCGTCGGCGTGGCCCGGAGCCCCGCGGACAGCCCGCCGTCCAGCGCACGTCCGACAAGACCGACGACAACGCGGACAGCTTGCCCGCCCTCGACCTGCTCGACCGCAAGGGCAACCACGTGTCGCTGCGGGGCGAGCTGCCGGCGGTCGTGCTGGTCACCGACGGTTGCGCCTGCGCCAAGCTGATCGCCGACACGGTCGCGGCCGCACGCCCGGAGATCGCGGTCGTCGTGATCGGTCGTGTCCGGCGCGACCAAGCCGCCCCACGGCCGGTGATCTGACCCCGCCCACCGGCGCCGCGCCCCAGCCGCAGGGCAAGACCGTCCGCGCCCTCCGCGATCCGACCGGCGAACTGCGAAAAGCACCTCGGGCTCGGCACAGCCCCGACGGCACCGCCGCCGCGCTGCTGGTGAACCGCTCGGGCACGATCATCCAGCGATACGCGCGGACGCAGTTCCGTCGAGGACCTCCAGCCGTACCTCGCCCGACTCTAGAAGCCGTTTGCTCGGTCGAGGCGCCAGCGGAAGACGGCGGCGCTGGTGTCGGTTTCCGCGTCGACCAGCATGAAGAACTGGTCGGCGAGGCCCACGGTCACCGTCACCGGCTGGGGCGAAGCGGCGCACGGCACCGCCCGTCCGGAGTCGTAGCCCTTGCCGCTCAGCCGGACCCGCACCGCTTCCGTGATCGCCCAGGCAGACCATGGACAGCGCGTACGAACCGCCGATCACCGCGTGCGTCCGCTGCGTGGAGGTCCCGTCGGACATCACGATCGTGCCCGAGGTGATCTGCTCGCTCGCCGGTCGGGCAGCAGGCGCTCGGCGGCCTCGCGCCAGGCGGCCACGCGCCGGGTCCGGCCTCATCCCGGCCGGCGCCGCCCGGACCCACCAGAACGCACCGCGCCAGCAGCAGCGCAGCGGCCAGCGAGTAGAGCACCGCGCCGCGGGCCCGCTCGCCGGTCACCCGTGCCAGCGTAGGCCGCCGGAGCAGCGTTCCGTACAACGTCAGCCCGGGCCCGAAGGCCAGCATCAGCACGCGCCGCGGAGGCGTCGCCCGGCGGCGGAGCGCGTCCAGCACCAGCAGAACGGTCGGCGAGGAGCAGTTGCCGTACGCCGACAGCACGCCCCGCGACTCGACCATCGCCGCCGGCGGCAGTTCGAGCTGCTCGGCGCACCACGTCCAGGATCTTCGGGCCGCCCGGGTGCACCGCCCAGCCGTCCACGTCGGCGATGGTCAGCCCGTGCCGGTCCAGCAGCTCGTCGACCATCGCCCGGACGTGCACCGACAGCACCTTGGGCACCTGCGGCGACAACCCCATCCGGAACCCGAGGTCGGTCACCTCCCACGTCATGTGGTCGGCCGTCGTGGTGTCGGTCACCGCCGTCGTCTCGACCACCTCCTACCCGTCCGGCCGTACGTCCGGGACCGACCACGACGGCAGCCGCGGCGTCCGAGAAGAGCGCGTGCGACACGATCTGCTGGATGTCCGTCGCGGCCCGCCGCGGGCTGCATGTGCAGGCTGGTGAGCTCGGCGCAGAGCAGCAGCGCCGGCTTGCCGCGGGCCACCACGAAGTCGGCTGACCGCGCCCAGCCCCGGCAACGCGGCGTAACAACCCATGTGCCCGACGAACAGCCGCTGCACGCGACGGCGCCATGCCCATGTCGCGGGCCAGCAGGATGTCCAGGCCCGGGGTGGCGTACCCGGTGCAGGAGCAGACCGCGAACAGCCCCAGCTCGTCCGCGGCGACACCGGCGTCGATCAGCGCCCGGCCCACCGCCTCCTTGCCCAGCGGCACCGCCTCGACCTGGTAGCGGCGCATCCGGCGCTCGGTCGACCAGTCGGACACGTCCTCGAGCAGCGGACTGACCGCGGCCTGCCGGGTGCGTCACCCCGGAGTTGGCGAAGATCCGCTGGGCCAGCCCGCGCCTGCCCTCGGCGTAGTGCTGGGCGAAGAAGCCCGTCCCACAGGTCCTGCTGGACGGCCGACGGCGGCAGGGCGGTGCCCAGTCCGGCGATGGTCGCGGAACGGTCTTCACTTGTGCCTCCCCATGCGGGTGCGGCCGTCTACCAGCGGGGCGCCGACCCTTCCGAGTCCGGATCCCCGCCGAGTGCCTCCACGCCGAGCCAGTCCGCGCACACGTCGACGTGGCCGGCTGCAGCGAACCCGCCCGGGCGTCGCGGTACAGCCGCTCGAGCGGGTGGCCGCGGCGCATCGCCGAGGTACCGGCCGCCTCGAGCATCGACGCCGCCACCTCGGCCGCGGTCGTGCCGGCGAGCAGTTTGGCCCGCCACACCCAGCGCGTTGGTCTCGGCTGTCCCCGGGCGCCTCGTCCACCCGCCGGGCCGCCTCGCTCACCGCCAGGTGAGCGGCGGCGACGGCGGCGTCGGCCCGGCCGATCCGGGCCCGTACGGCCGGCAGATGTCCCAGCTTGCGCTGGCTCGTACGTGCTCGACCGCGGCGTCGACGGCGGCCCGGGCCACGCCCACGTAGACGGCGGCGTAACTGGCCACCATCCAGTGCGGGGCGAGCTGGGCGACCACCAGTGCCAGCCCTTCCACGCCACCGAGCAGGGCGCCCTCCGGCACGGTCACGTCCACGTGCAGGTCGTGCGAGCCGGTGGCCCGCATGCCGAGCGCGTCCCAGGTCTCCTCGACCCGCAACCCGTCGCCGGCCGGCACCAGGAACTGCGACACCTGCGACTGGTCGGCCGCAGTTGCGGGCCGCCACCAGGTACGCGTCGGCGTGCCCGGCGCCGGAGCAGAACGTCTTGCTGCCGGTGATGTGGAAGCCGTCGCCGGTCCGCGTGTACCGCGTCGCCATCTGCGACAACCGGGAGCCGGCAGCCGCGTTCGCTCATCGCCACCGCGTACCAGCGGCCCTCGGCGGCCGCGCGCAGGTACTCGTCGCGGGCCTCGAGCGCCGACGGGCGGCAGGCCGAGCGCGTCGGCCAGCTCGTCGGTCACGCTGCCGAGCGCACCGGTGACCGACGCGTGCATGTTGAAGACGAGGGCGGTGGCGCCGTTGCCGCGGGCCAGTTCGTAGGCGACGGCGGCGTACTCGGCGAAGCCCGCCCCGGCGCCGCCCAGCTTGGCCGGCACCATCAGCCCGAACAGCCCGGCCGCGCGCAGATCGGCGAAGTCGTCGAGCGGGAAGGCTGCCGTCGCGGTCGTACCCGGCGGCCCGGGCCGCGAACCGCGGCCGCAACCGCCTGGCCTCGTCGATCATGCGGTGCCCTCCTTGCGGCCCATCGCCCTGGTAGAGCACCGCCGTCGACCGGGTCGGCACGATCCGGCCCAGCGGGCGCGCCGCCGCCGGTGCCGGGCAGCACGAGCCACCGCATCAACCCGGTCATGGTCGGACGGATGCCCCGGATCCGCAGCCGCACGCCGTGCCGGGCGAACTCGCCGGTCAGCTCGCGCGGGTCGACGAACAAACCGGGGTCGTGCAGGCCGATCGGGGCGATCCGCAGCCATTCACCCGCGGTCACCGTGATCCACCGGCTGAGCGCGGTGCTGTTCACCGTGTCCAGCACCACCAGTCCGCCGGGCCGCAGCACCCGGGCCAGCTCGGCCACCGCGGCCGCCAGGTCGGTGACGTGCTCCAGGATTCACCGGCCACCACGACGTCGAACGCGCCGTCGGCCAGGGGCAGCGCGGCCACGTCGGCCAGCAGCGGCGTCGATGCCCCGGCCGGCCGCCTGCTCCAGTCCCGCCCGCGCGAAGATCAACGCCGACGTGCCGATACCCCTAGCCGCCGACGTGCGGGGCGAGCAGCCCACCGCCGCAACCGGCGTCGAGCAGCACCGCGCCCGGCCCGTACGGCCGGGGGCACCAACGCCGCCCGCGCCTCGGCCAGCCAGTGCAGCAGCTCGAAGTCGCCGCCCGGCCGCCACCACTCACCGGCCAGGTCGTCGTACTGTCGGGGGTCGTTGCGCACCGGCGACGCGCATGTGATCGAGCGTGGCATGCGCGAAGTGCACAACCACCACACTGCTTTCATGTCGCGCGCCCTCGCCCTGCTCAAGTCCAGCCACCCCGAGCCCGGCGGGGCGGTGACGGTCGCGATGACGCTGCTCGCGGTGGGGGTCGGGCACCGCGGCTGGAGCATCGCCGGCGTGTTCCTGGCGGTCGGCCGCGACCCAGTTCACGATCGGGTGGGTCAACGACTGGCTGGACGCCGACCGCGACCGGGTGGCCGGCCGGACCGACAAGCCGGTCGCGGCGGGGCAGGTCTCCCGCCGTACGGTCGGCCTGGCCGGGCTTGATCTCGGCGGTGGCCGTCCCGCTCCTGGGGCTGCCGTTCGGGCCGGTCGCGACGCTCCTGATCACGCTGGTCGCCGTGTTCGGGCTGCTCTACGACTGGCCGCTGAAATCGACCGTGTTCTCCGTGGTGCCCTACCTGGTGGCGTTCGGCCTGCTGCCGGCGTTCGTGGTGGTCGCGCTGCCCGGCCATCCGGCGCCCGCCGGCCTGGCTGGTCGCCGCGGGCGCGCTGCTCGGCGGCGGCGCGCACTTCGCCAACGTGCTGCCCGACCTGGCCGACGACGCCGCCACCGGGGTTCGCGGCCTGCCGCACCGGATCGGCGCCACCGGCTCCTCGATCGCCGCCGCGCGGACTCCTGCTGGCGGCGACGCTCACGCTGGTCTTCGGGCCGCCCGGGCCGCCGTCGTGGGCCGGGCTGGCCGCGGCCGTCGCGGCCGCCGTCGTGGTCCTGCCCCTCGGGTGGTACGCGGCCCGGCGCGCGCCCGGACGGCGCGGTGGCGATGTTCCGCGCGGTGATCGTGGTCGCGCTGATCGACGTCGCTTCTGCTGATCTTCAGCGGCCGGGTGGCCTGAATGGACGGGTCGCCGCACGAGCCCGGATCACCGACCTCTAGGCTGATGGCCGACGCTTCGACGCTTCGTCGCTGGGAGGATCGGATGATGCGCACCCTCGGAACCCGCCGCGCCGTCCTGGTCGCGGGTGCCGCCACGGTGGCGGCGGTCGCTGCTTGCCGGCTGCAGCGCGGGCCAGGTCGCCGAAACGGCGCTCAAGCGGCCGTCGACCAGGGCGTCAACCAGGCCAACCCCGACGGCTGGCCTGCTGATCCGCAACCTCGCAGGTCGTCTACAACGGCACGGCGGGGTACCCGGCCGGCGACAACGCGCCGTTGCAGGTCGAGCCTGTACAACCAGACCACCCAGCCGATCACCGTGACCGTGAGCAGCTCCCGACCGACCGACGGCACCGACGTGGCGGACAACGGCACCGCGTCCTCGGTCGTCCTGATCGGCGCGAACGCGTCGGCAAGCCCCGGCGCCCCGGCGATCGGCGGGTCGCCCACACCGACGGTCTCCCCGGTCATCGGCGCCAGCTCCGCCGAGGCGCCTGAGCCGTCGCAGTCCGTGCTGCCCGGGACGGCACCGTCGGCGTCCGCCGTCGCCACCCCGGCCGCGCCGGAGGGCCAGCCGGCGAAACTTACCCTGACGCCGCTGGGGGCCAGTCAGCTTCCTGCCCGGCGACCCCCAGATCCTGCAGCTCGTCGGGCTGGCCAAGGCTCTCCGGCCGGGCCAGGCGGTGTACGTCTGACCTTCACCGTTCAGCAATGGCGCTCAGCCGCTCACGGTGGCCGCCCCGGTGGGCATCCCGGTGTCGCCGGCCTCCCGCGCGCCCGGCAACCCCGACGAGAACAAAGAGCTCCGAGTAGCAGCTCCGTATTCTTGTCGTACCTCCCGGCTACCTTGTCGGGGTGACCACGTCCCGCACCGCGCCCAAGGCGGCCCGTCCCGCGTTCGTCTGTGACGCCTGCGGCCACCAGCCGCCGAAATGGCTGGGCCGCTGCCCGGAGTGCAACGAGTGGGGCTCGGTCATCGAGTCCACCGTGACCGGGCCGGTCGTCTCGGGCCGGGTGGTCAGTTCCCGCCTGCCGTCCGAGCCGGCGCGCCCGATCGCGACGATCAGCGCCGCGCCGGCCAAGGCGGTCCCCACCGGGGTCGGCGAGCTCGACCGGGTGCTCGGCGGCGGTCTGGTGCCGGGCGCGGTGGTGCTGCTGGCCGGCGAGCCCGGGGTGGGCAAGTCCACGCTGCTGCTCGACGTCGCCCAGCAGTGGGCGGCCGGCGCCGGCACACCGTCCCTGGTGGTCAGCGGGGAGGAGTCGGTGAGCCAGGTCCGGCTGCGGGCCGAGCGGCATCGGCGCCCTGCACGACCGGCTGTTCCTGGCCGTCGGAGAGCGATCTCGGGGCGGTGCTCGGCCACCTCGACGCGGTCAAGCCCGGCCTGCTGGTGCTCGACTCGGTGCAGACCATCTCCACCCCCGGCACCGACGGCGTGCCCGGCGGCGTCACCCAGGTCCGGGCGGTCACCGCGGCGCTGGTCAGCATCGCCAAGGAGCGCGGCATCGCCACCGTCCTGGTCGGTCACGTCACCAAGGACGGCCAGGTCGCCGGCCCCCGGGTGCTCGAACACCTGGTCGACGTGGTGCTGCACTTCGAGGGCGACAAGCACTCGTCGCTGCGGCTGGTCCGCGGCGTGAAAAACCGGTACGGCGCGGCCGACGAGGTGGGCTGCTTCGAGATGCACGAGGGCGGCATCAGCAGCCTGGCCGACCCGTCCGGCCTGTTCCTCACCCGCTACCAGGAACCGGTGCCCGGCACCTGCGTCACCGTCGCCATGGAGGGCCGGCGGGCGCTGGTCACCGAGGTGCAGGCGCTGATCGGGGCGGAGGTGCAGGGCTCCCCCCGGCGCACCGTCTCCGGACTCGACAGCGCCCGGCTGGCCATGGTGCTGGCCGTGCTCGAGCGCCGCACCAAGCAGCTGAAGCTCTACAACAAGGAGGTCTTCGCGGCCACCGTCGGCGGCATCCGGCTCGTCGAGCCGTCGGCCGACCTGGCGATGGCCCTGGCGGTCGCGTCCGGCGGCCTCGACCTGGCCATGTCGCCGCATCTGGTGGCGATCGGCGAGGTCGGCCTGACCGGCGAGATCCGGCGGGTCGGCGCGATCGGCCGGCGCCTGGCCGAGGCCGCGCGGCTCGGCTTCAGCGTCGCGCTGGTCCCGCCCGGCAGCGAGGAGAACGGCGTGCCCAAGGGAATGGCGGTGGAGGAGGTCGGCGACCTGCGCGCGGCCCTGCAGGCAGCCGCCCGCGTGGCCGCCTCCCGCGAGGGCGCCCGCTGACCGAGCCGCGCCCTGACCGGTGTCCACGCTGCCGGGCCCAGCTCAAGTCACACAACTCGCCCGCCGTGCCCCTGCCGCGCATGCGCCCGCCGGGCCTGCCCCCGCCGGGCCTGCCCCCGCCGGGCTACCCCGTGCCCGGCCGCCTGGCCCCACCGACCGCGGCTGGGGCGCGGGCGTCGCAAAGCCCCTGCCACCGCAGGGGCTACGCCGTGACCGCCAGTGAGTTGACGTCACGGAGCGGAGCACGATTCGGACCGCGGCTCGTTGGGCCAGGACATGAGTCCGTAGAATGCACAGGTGCCGCTCGACCGCGAACACCCGAAGGCCGCAGCCGCCGGCCCCGCGCCGCGCCCCGGCGTCAATGGCGCGGCGCACCGTGCGGCCCCGCCCGCCACGCCCGGTCTGACCGGCGGCGGCGTCACCGCCGACCCGCTGCGCGCCAATCTAGCCCTGATGGCGCCGGGCACCGCCCTGCGCGACGGCCTGGAACGGATCCTGCGCGGCCGCACCGGCGCGCTCATCGTGCTCGGCTACGACGCGGTCGTCGAGTCCATCTGTACCGGCGGTTTCTCGCTGGACGTGGAGTTCTCGGCCACCCGATTGCGGGAACTGTGCAAGATGGACGGTGCCGTGGTGATGTCCAGCGACGGCACCCGGATCGTCCGGGCCGCGGTGCACCTGATGCCCGACCCGTCGATCCCGTCCGAGGAGTCCGGCACCCGGCACCGTACCGCCGAGCGGGTGGCCAAGCAGTCCGGCTTCCCGGTGATCTCGGTGAGCCAGTCGATGCGGATCATCGGCCTGTACGTCAACGGCCAGCGGCACGTGCTCGACGACTCGGCCGCCATCCTTTCCCGGGCCAACCAGGCACTGGCCACCCTCGAGCGGTACAAGCTGCGGCTGGACGAGGTCTCGGGCACACTCTCCGCGCTGGAGATCGAGGACCTGGTCACCGTCCGCGACGCCGTCTCGGTGGTGCAGCGCCTCGAGATGGTCCGCCGGATCGCCGACGAGATCTCCGGGTACGTGGTCGAGCTCGGCACCGACGGCCGTCTGCTCGCCCTGCAGCTGGACGAGCTGATGGCCGGCGTCGACGCCGATCGCACCCTGGTCATCCGCGACTACCTGCCGACCGGTCGCCGGGCCCGCACCTTGGACGAGGCGCTGGTCGAGCTCGACCTGCTCTCCGCCACCGAGATGATCGATCTGGTCGCGGTGGCCAAGGCGCTGGGCTACGCGGCCGCCTCCGACGCGCTGGACGCGGCGGTCAGTCCGCGCGGCTTCCGGCTGCTGGCCAAGGTGCCGCGGCTGCCCGGGCCGATCGTGGACCGGCTGGTCGATCACTTCGGCAGCCTGCAGCGCCTGCTCGGCGCCACGGTCGAGGATCTGCAGGCGGTGGAGGGAGTCGGCGACGCACGCGCCCGGGTCGTCCGCGAGGGCCTCTCCAGGCTGGCCGAGGCCTCGATCCTGGAACGCTACGTCTGAAAGCCGTTCGAAAGCGGAAGCGCCGACCGAACGATCAGAGGCGTCAGGCGGCGATCTTCATGGTCACCGGGTTGCTGACTTTGGTGCCGACGCGACCGTAGATCTGATACACCGCGGGCGGCGGGGCCGGCCCGTCGGACATGCCGCCCGTGCACTTGCTGGACTGGCGGCCGTTCCAAGTTGCGTTGTACTGACGCTCCGCCCCGGGGGCGAACTTCTCGACGTCGGAACCGTTGGCCGTGCTGCACGTGTCCGACGACCAGTATTTGCGGGCGCCCTGGTCGATGTAGAGCTCCTGCGGCCCGGCGCCGACGTCGCGGCTGCACGTACGGGTACCGATGTTCTTGATGATCAACCGGATGTTGACCGGAACACCGCGCTTCACCGTGGTCGACCCCGGCACCGGCGCCACCGACATCTCGGAGTCGGCGCACGTGTCACCGGTCGGCGCGGCCGCGTTCTGGTTGGCGCCCCCGGCGGGCGGGGTGGCCGGCAGTCCGGTGCCGGACGTCCCGTCACCGTTGCCGTCGCCGAGGTTCGGCTGGTTCGAGTCGATGTCGTTCGGCGCCGGCAGCGACGGGCCGGACCCGGGCCGCGCATCACTGAAGGACGGGGTGTCGTCCGGTGTGGACGGCACAGGCAGCGGCGAACCGGTGGCCGCAGCGTGCCCGCGCTGTTTGGTGTTGTCGTTGCCGCTGACGGAGCAGGACACGAACAGCACGATGACGCCGAGCAGCAGTGCACCCAGCACCACGGCTCGACGCCGCCAGTACACGGCGGGAGGAAGGGGACCAACCGTCGTACGCATGATGGGGTCACCGTACGCCCGGCATCGGTCGCGCCGGTCGCGACGCGCCGTGGACGCGACACCGACTCACTTGCGGATCGTTAGAGATACACCTTGCGTTGATAGATCGCGTGCGCGCCCGCCACCCGGTCCAGAAACAGGGTGCCGGCGCAGTGGTCGATCTCGTGCTGCAACGCCCGCGCCTCGAAGGCGTCGGTGGTCACCATGACCGGGTCACCGGAGCCGGGTACGACCGCCTCGACCACGACCCGTCCCGCCCGCCGCACGTCCCCGGTCAGATCGGGGACCGACATGCAGCCCTCCCGGCCCGGCCGCCAGCGGCTGGCCTCGACGATCTTGGCATTGCACAGGACGAAGGTGCCGTGGCTGGTGGCCGTCTTCGGGTGCTCGGTGACGTCCACGGTGAACATCTGCGCGCTCTACCCCGACCTGCGGTGCGGCCAGGCCGACGCAGCCGGGCGACACCCGCATGGTGGCGACCAGGTCGGCGGCCAGCTGGACGATCTCCGGGTCGGTCGGGTCGACCTCGGCGCCGACGGTGCTCAGCACGGACGCGGGCGCGGTCACCACCGCCCGCACCCGGCCTTCGACCCCGAGCTTCTCCGGATCCCAGTTCACAGGATCTCCGACTCGGCCCGGCGGAGCGTCACGTCGACGCCCAACTCCCGAGCGGTGGCCGCGAGCCGGGCGGCCAGTTCGTCGGCGCTGCCCGGCGGAAGGTCGACCTCGGCGATGATCACGTACAGCGGCCCGGTGAGCCGGGTGGTCAGGTCGGTGATGTTGCCGCCGCCGGCCGAGACGACCCGGGTGACGGCGGCGACGATGCCGAGCCGGTCGGCGCCGTGGACGCTGACCAGGTACGGCTCGCCCACCCCGGCGCCGGCCGCTTCCGGTTCGACCGCCCGTACGGTGGCCAGCAGGCGCCCGTCGGCACAGACCGGCGCCAGCGCCTTCTCCACCGCCTCGGCGTCGGGTCCGGTGCAGATCAAGGTCATCGCGAAGTGGCCGCGCAACCGGGTCATGGTCGAGTCGGACAGGTTCGCGCCGACGCCGGCGAGGACCTCGGACACGTCCGCGACGATGCCCGTACGGTCGGGTCCGATGACGGTGATGGCGAGCTCATGCACCCGCCTAGAGTAGGGGTCGCTATGACGCTCGCGGACACGGCCATCGCCTGGTACGACACCAATGCCCGGAACCTGCCGTGGCGGCAGCCCGGCACGACGCCCTGGGGTGTGCTGGTCAGCGAGGTGATGCTGCAGCAGACTCCGGTGGTCCGGGTCGAGCCGGCCTGGCACTCGTGGATGACCCGGTGGCCGGCACCGGCTGCGCTGGCCGCCGACCCGCAGTCGGAGGCGGTCCGGATGTGGGGGCGGCTGGGTTACCCCCGGCGAGCGATGCGGCTGCACCAGGGCGCGCTGGCCATGGTGGAGCGGCACGACGGGCGGGTGCCCTCCGACCTCGACCAACTGCTGGCGCTGCCCGGTGTCGGCACGTACACCGCCCGGGCGGTGGCGACCTTCGCGTACGGGCAGCGGCATCCCGTGGTGGACACCAACGTGCGCCGGGTGATCGCCCGGGCGGTCGAGGGTGCGGCCGACGCCGGGCCGGTCACCACCACCGCCGATCTGGCCGCGGTGGCGGAGCTGCTGCCCGAGGAGCCGGCCCGCGCGGCGCGGGCCAGCATCGCGTTCATGGAACTGGGCGCGATCGTCTGCGTCGCCCGTACGCCCAGGTGTGGGGACTGCCCGTTCCGGAACGATTGTTCGTGGCGCTTGAGCGGGGCCCCGCCGGCGGCCGGGCCGTCCCGGCGGCCGCAGCGCTACGCCGGCACCGACCGCCAGGTCCGCGGGCTGCTGCTGGGGGTGTTGCGGGAGGCCACCGGGCCGGTGCCGCGGCAGCGGCTCGACGTGGTCTGGAGCGACGCCGTGCAGCGGGCCCGCGCGCTGGTCACGCTGATCGAGGACGGCCTGGTCGAGACCGTCGGGGCCGACGCCGACGAGTTCGTGCTGACCGGCGACAACCCGGACTAGGGAAAAACGGCCCGGCCGCAGGAGCGCAGCCGGGCCGTTCTCGATCGTCAGACTTACTCCTCGGAAGCGGTTGCCTCGAGGTCGGCGGGTACCGCGTCGGGGACCGACACGCCCCGGTCGGCGCCGCGGAAGGTCAGTTTCGACTTCTCCACGTTGGCCGGGTCGCCCTCGCAGTCCACCACCACGATCTGACCGGGGCGCAGCTCGTTGAACAGGATCTGCTCACTCAGGGTGTCTTCCAGGTCCCGCTGGATCGTCCGGCGCAGCGGCCGGGCGCCCAGGACCGGGTCGAAGCCCTTGTTCGCCAGGTACTTCTTCGCGGTGTCGGTCAGCTCGAGACCCATGTCCTTGTTCTTGAGCTGGCCTTCGATGCGGCTGACGAAGATGTCCACGATCTGCAGGATCTCGTCCTGACGCAGCTGGTGGAACACGATCGTGTCGTCGATCCGGTTCAGGAACTCCGGGCGGAAGTGCTGCTTCAACTCGTCGTTGACCTTCTGCTTCATCCGCTCGTAGTTCGACTCCTCCGCCTCCGAAGCCTGGAAGCCGAGCGACACCGCCTTCGCCACGTCCCGCGTGCCGAGGTTGGTGGTCAGGATGATCACCGTGTTCTTGAAGTCCACGATGCGGCCCTGACCGTCGGTGAGGCGGCCGTCCTCCAGGATCTGGAGCAACGTGTTGAACACGTCCGGGTGGGCCTTCTCGATCTCGTCGAACAACACCACTGAGAACGGCTTACGGCGCACCTTCTCCGTCAGCTGACCACCCTCGTCGTACCCCACGTACCCGGGAGGGGCACCAACAAGCCGCGACACCGTGTACCGGTCGTGGAACTCCGACATGTCGAGCTGGATCAGCGCGTCCTCGGAGCCGAACAGGAACTCGGCCAGCGCCTTGGACAGCTCGGTCTTACCGACACCGGACGGGCCGGCGAAGATGAACGAACCGGACGGGCGCTTCGGGTCCTTCAACCCGGCCCGGGTCCGCCGGATCGCCTTGGACACCGCCTGGACCGCGTCTTCCTGGCCGATGACCCGCTTGTGCAGCTCATCCTCCATGCGCAGCAGCCGGGAGGTCTCCTCCTCGGTCAGCTTGTACACCGGGATACCGGTCCAGTTGCCCAGCACCTCGGCGATCTGCTCGTCATCGACCTCACTGACGACGTCGAGGTCGCCGGCTTTCCACTCCTTCTCCCGCTGCGCCTTCTGACCCAGCAGCTGCTTCTCCTTGTCCCGCAGCTGCGCGGCCCGCTCGAAGTCCTGCGCGTCGATCGCGGACTCCTTGTCCCGGCGCACCTGAGCGATCCGCTCGTCGAAGTCCCGCAGATCCGGGGGCGCGGTCATCCGGCGGATCCGCATCCGCGCGCCGGCCTCGTCGATCAGGTCGATCGCCTTGTCCGGCAGGAACCGGTCGGAGATGTACCGGTCGGCCAGCGTGGCCGCCGCGACCAGCGCCGCGTCGGTGATGCTGATCCGGTGATGCGCCTCGTACCGGTCCCGCAGACCCTTGAGGATCTCGATGGTGTGCGCCAGCGACGGCTCACCCACCTGGATCGGCTGGAAACGACGCTCGAGTGCGGCGTCCTTCTCCAGGTGCTTGCGGTACTCGTCGAGGGTGGTGGCACCGATGGTCTGCAGCTCGCCCCGGGCCAGCATCGGCTTGAGGATGCTGGCGGCGTCGATCGCGCCCTCGGCGGCACCCGCACCCACCAGGGTGTGGATCTCGTCGATGAACAGGATGATGTCACCCCGGGTGCGGATCTCCTTGAGCACCTTCTTGAGGCGCTCCTCGAAGTCACCGCGGTACCGGGAACCGGCGACCAACGCACCGAGGTCCAGGGTGTAGAGCTGCTTGTCCTTCAGCGTCTCGGGCACCTCGCCCTTGACGATGGACTGGGACAGCCCCTCCACCACGGCGGTCTTACCCACACCGGGCTCGCCGATCAGCACCGGGTTGTTCTTCGTCCGGCGCGACAGCACCTGCATGACCCGCTCGATTTCCTTCTCCCGGCCGATGACCGGGTCGAGCTTGCCCTCCCGGGCGGCCTGAGTCAGGTTACGCCCGAACTGATCCAGCACCAGCGACGTCGACGGTGCTGCCTCGCCGGTGGCCGTGCCCGCCGCGGCCGGCTCCTTACCCTGGTAACCCGACAGCAGCTGGATGACCTGCTGCCGGACCCGGTTCAGGTCAGCGCCCAGCTTCACCAGGACCTGGGCGGCCACACCCTCGCCCTCGCGGATCAGCCCGAGCAGGATGTGCTCCGTACCGATGTAGTTGTGGCCCAGCTGGAGAGCCTCGCGCAGCGAGAGTTCCAGGACCTTCTTGGCCCGCGGCGTGAACGGGATGTGCCCGCTCGGCGCCTGCTGACCCTGACCGATGATCTCCTCGACCTGCTGCCGGACCCCTTCGAGGGAGATGCCGAGGCTCTCCAGAGCCTTCGCGGCAACACCTTCGCCCTCATGGATCAGACCGAGCAGGATGTGCTCTGTCCCGATGTAGTTGTGGTTGAGCATCCGGGCCTCTTCTTGGGCCAGGACGACAACCCGTCGCGCTCGGTCGGTGAACCGCTCGAACATGCCCTCGTGCTCCTCACGTGCCGTGCGCCAATGACTGGCGGGGCCAGCGCACCGGGCATCGGTGATGCCCGTGCTGCAACTCTATCGCCGTCGGGGGACTCTGCTGGGGGCCTCAGACCCTCACCGGACGTCCGTCCGCGTTGATTTAGCCAACTTCGCACGTTCCCGGGCTGTTCCCCCACCCGATCGAGTACGCGGACAGCGAAATCGGGGATGGATCCACAGCCTGTGGACAACGTTGTCCACTCCTGTGGATAACTTACTCACCAGGACCTGCGGGCGGCCGGGAAAGCCGAAGGCCCGCGGCGCCGAGGAGCGCTGCGAGCCTTCGTTGGCCGGTCCAACTCTAACGCCCAGGTCCCTTGGCGTGGAACTCGTCGACGATCTCCTGCGGGATCCGGCCCCGGTCCGAGATGTCCTTGCCGGCCTTCTTGGCCCAGTCCCGGATCGCCTTGTTCTGCTCCCGGTCGGCGGTCGCGCCACCGCGACCCCGGGCCGCCCGGCCGCCCACCACGACGCCACCGCGGGCGATCTTGGAACCGGCGCCGACGTAGGGGGCTAATGCCTCCCGCAATTTCTTCGCGTTGGAGTCCGAGAGGTCGACCTCGTACTGAACGCCGTCCAGCGCGAACTTGACGGTCTCCTGGGCGTCGCCGCCGTCCAGGTCATCTACCAGCTTGTGAATGATCTGCTTGGCCACGCGCCGCTATCCTTCCCCAAGCCCAGTTTCGGTTGCCATAATGAGAAGAACAATAACGCGCGGAGTACCGACGGCGTCAATGGCGTCGGAGGAACTGTGGCCGATTACTCGGGGCGGACCAACGGGAACAGGATGGTTTCCCGAATGCCGAGGCCGGTGAGCACCATCAGCAGCCGGTCGATTCCCATTCCCATCCCGCCGCTCGGCGGCATTCCGTACTCCATCGCCCGCAGGAAATCCTCGTCCAGTTGCATGGCCTCGGGATCGCCGCCGGCGGCCAGCAGCGACTGGGCGACCAGCCGCTCGCGCTGGATCACCGGGTCGACCAGTTCGGAATAGGCGGTGGCCAGTTCCACGCCCATCACGTAGAGGTCCCACTTCTCGGTCAGGCCGGGGACGTCCCGATGGGCCCGGGTCAGCGGCGTGGTCTCCTCCGGGTAGTCGCGGACGAATGTCGGCGACTGCAGCGTCGGCTGCACGAGGTGCTCGAAAAGCTCCTCGGCGAGCTTGCCCGCGCTCCACTTCGGGTCGACGCCCAGATCGACCTTTTCGGCGTACCGCTGCAACTGCGCGAGATCGGTGCCGACAGTCACTTCTTCGCCGAGCGCGGCGGACAGGGAACCGAACAGAGTGATCGACGCCCACTCGCCGGACAGGTCCAACTCGGTTCCGTCCTGGTGGGTCACCACGTGCGAACCGGACACCGCGAACGCGGCCTCCTGAATCCACTCGCGGACCTGCTGCTGCATGACGTTGTAGTCCGCATACGCCTGGTAGGCCTCGAGCATCGCGAACTCCGGCGAGTGCGACGAGTCCATGCCTTCATTGCGGAAGTTCCGGTTGATCTCGAAGACCCGCTCGATGCCACCGACGACGGCCCGCTTCAAGAACAGCTCGGGCGCGATACGCAGATACAGATCCATGTCCAGCGCGTTGCTGTGCGTCACAAATGGCCGCGCAGTCGCCCCGCCGTGCAGCAACTGCAACATTGGTGTTTCCACCTCGAGGAAATTGCGCCGGAACAGCGACTCGCGAAGGCTGCGGTTCACCACCGCCCGGGTTCGTACGGTGTCCCGGGCGTGCGGCCGCACGATCAGGTCGACGTACCGCTGCCGGACCCGGGTCTCCTCGCTCAGCGGGCGATGCGCCACCGGCATCGGTCGCAGCGCCTTGGCGCTCATCGCCCACTCGCGGGCGAGCACCGACAGCTCGCCCCGGCGGCTGGTGATCACTTCGCCGGTGACCGAGACCAGGTCCCCGATGTCGGCCAGCTGCTTCCACGCCTCCAGCGCCTGCTCACCGAGCTTGTCCAGGGAAAACATGGCCTGCAGCTCGGTCCCGTCGCCGTCGCGCAGGGTGGCGAAGCAGAGCTTGCCGCCGTTGCGCACGAAGATGACCCGCCCGGTGATCGACACGATGTCGCCGCTGGCGGTGTCGGTCGGCAGGTCGGCGTACCGCTCGCGCAGCGTGGCCAGATCAGTGGTCTTGGGCACCGACACCGGGTAGGGCGAGACGCCGGCGTCGAGGAGACGGTCGCGCTTGGACCGGCGCACCCGCATCTGCTCGGGAAGATCCTCGACGGGTTCGCTGTTCGGCTCGGTCACGGCACGACTTTCTGTCACGGACGAAAAGTTGACCCGTCGAGCCTACTCAGCTCCCGTCAGGCGTTCCGCTCATATACCATCCGCAGCCCGATCAGCGTGATCATCGGCTCGTGCGCGGTCAGTGTCCGGCACTCGTCCTTGACCAGCCAGGCCAGCCCGCCGGTGGCGATCACCGCCCGTACCGGACCCAGCTCCTCGATCATCCGCTCGACGATCCGGTCGACCTGGCCCGCGAACCCGAAGTACATGCCCGACTGCAGGCACTCCACGGTGTTCTTACCGATCACCGACCGGGGCCGGGCCGGTTCCACCTTGCGCAGCTGGGCAGCGCGGGCGGCCAGCGCGTCGAACGAGATCTCGATGCCGGGCGCGAACGCCCCGCCCAGGAACTCGCCCTTGGCACTGATCACGTCGAAGTTCGTGGTCGTGCCGAAATCGACCACGATCGACGGTCCGCCGTAGAGCGCGTGCGCGGCCAGCGTGTTCACCACCCGGTCGGCGCCGACCTCCTTGGGGTTGTCGATGGCCAGCTGGACGCCGGTCTTGACGCCGGGCTCGACGATCACGTGCGGCACGTCGCCGTAGTAGCGGGCGAGCATGGTCCGCAGCGACCGCAGCACGGCCGGCACGGTGGAACACGCGGCGACCCCGGTGATCTCGACGTTGTCCCCGGCCAGCAGGCCGCGGAAGAGCAGCCCGAGTTCGTCCGCGGTGGACCGGGAATCCGTCTTGATCCGCCAGTTGTGCACGAGTTTGTCGCCGTCGAAGGTCGCCAGCACGGTATTGGTGTTTCCGATGTCGATGCACAGCAGCACGGATCTATCTTTTCACCGGTGCGGTCAGGTCCATCGCGATGTCCAGGATCGGTGACGAATGCGTCAGGCCGCCGACCGACAGATAGTCCACGCCGGTCGCCGCGTACGCCGCCGCGGTCTCCAGCGTCAGGTTCCCGGTCGCCTCCAGCTCGGCCCGGTCACCCACCGCCGCGACCACCTCGCGGAGCCGGTCCGGGGTCATGTTGTCGCAGAGCAGGAAGGTCGCGCCGGCGTCGACCGCCTCCCGCGCCTCGGCCACCGTCGTCACCTCCACCTGGACCCCGACGTCCGGGAAACGCTCCCGCACGAGCCGGTAGGCGGCGGTGATGCTGCCGGCCGCGAGCTTGTGGTTGTCCTTGATCATGGCGACGTCGTACAGGCCCATGCGTTTGTTGGTGCCGCCGCCGACCCGGACCGCGTACTTCTCCAGCACGCGCAGCCCGGGGGTGGTCTTGCGGGTGTCCAGCACAGTGGCCTTCGTGCCCGCCAGCTCATCGGCCCAGCGCCGCGTGTGGGTAGCCACCCCGGACATGCGGCAGAGCAGATTCAGCGCCGTACGTTCGGCCGTCAGCAACGACCGCGTCGGGCCGGTGACCACCGCCAGGACATCACCGCGGACCACCCGGGCGCCTTCGGCCACGCGCTGATCGAACGACGCCGTGCCGCCCGAGGTGACCGCGAACACCTGCGCCGCGACCGGCAGACCGGCCACCACGCCCGGCGCCCGGGCCACCAGCTCGGCCGTGTCCACCTGCGCCGCCGGGATGGTCGCCTCGCTGGTCACGTCGCGTGGCGGGTCACCCAGGTCCTCGGCCAGCGCCGTGTAGACGATCCGCTCGACCGCCACCAGATCCAGCCCGTCCTCGATCACGCCATCTCCTCGAAGGTCTGCGCCGGCCGGCCGCCGGAGCCGAGAGTCGTCAGCAGGTGGCCACGCCACCCGTCGGCCGTGTCCGGATGGTCCTCGCGCCAGTGACAGCCGCGGGTCTCACGCCGGGCGTACGCGGCCACGACCAGCGCGCCGGCCACGGTCAGCAGATTGCTCGCCTCCCAGGCGGCGTTCCGGGGCGCGGTGCGCAGCTGACTCAGCCGGGTCAGCTCCTTGGCCGTGGTGGCCAGCGAGTCCGCGGACCGCAGGACGCCGGCGCCCCGGGTCATGGCCCGCTGCAGCTCGCCGCGGACCTGCGGGTCGGCGGCCCAGGCATCGCCACCGGCCGGCACCGGGTCGCGCTGCGGCGGCAGGTCGCGGGCGATGTCGCCGGCGATCCGGCGGGCGAACACCAGGGCCTCGAGCAGCGAGTTGCTGGCCAGGCGGTTCGCGCCGTGCACGCCGGTGCAGGCCACTTCGCCACACGCGTACAGGCCGGGGATGGTGCTCCGGCCGTGCAGGTCCGTGCGTACGCCCCCGGAGGCGTAATGCGCGGCCGGCGCGACCGGGATCAGCTCGGTGACCGGGTCGACCCCGGCGGCCCGGGTGGACGCCACGATGGTCGGGAACCGCCGCTGAAGGAACTCGCCGCCCAGATGGCGGGCGTCCAGGTGGACATGGTCGGCGCCGTTGCGCGACAGCACCCGGTGGATCGCCTTGGCCACCACGTCGCGCGGGGCGAGCTCGGCCAGCTCGTGCTGCCCGGCCATGAACCGATGGCCCGACTCGTCGACCAGGTGGGCGCCTTCGCCGCGCAGCGCCTCGGAGATGAGCGGGCGTTGCACCGAGCTGAGGTCGGCCGTCACGAACGAGGTGGGGTGGAACTGGACGAACTCCAGGTCGGTGACGACCGCGCCGGCCCGCAGGGCGAGCGCCACGCCGTCGCCGGTGGAGACCCCGGGGTTGGTGGTCGACGCGTACACCTGGCCCATCCCGCCGGTGGCCAGCACGACCGCCCGGGCCAGGATCGCGCCGACGCCGTCCTCGGCCCCCTCGCCCAGGACGTGCAGGGTGATGCCGCAGGCCCGGCCGTCGGCGGCGCGCAGCAGGTCCAGCACCAGCGCGTGCTCGACCAGCCGGATCCACGGATCGCGGTGCACCGCCTGGTGCAGCGCCCGCTGGACCTCGGCGCCGGTGGCGTCCCCGCCGGCGTGCACGATCCGGTCGGCCCGGTGGCCGCCCTCCCGGGTCAGCATCAGCGAGCCGTCGGCGTGGCGGTCGAACTCCGCACCCAGCCGGATCAGCTCCTTCAGGCGAGCCGGCCCCTCCTCGACCAGCACCCGGACGGCGGCCGGATCGCACAGCCCGACCCCGGCGATCTCGGTGTCGAAGGCGTGCGCCGCGGGGGTGTCCAGCGGATCGAGCACCGCGGCGATGCCACCCTGGGCCCAGCGGGTCGACCCGTCATCGATGTTGACCTTGGTGACCACGGTGACGTGCAGGCCCTGCTCACGCAAATGCAGCGCGACGGTCAGGCCGGCGACACCGGAGCCGACCACCAGCACGTCGGTGGTCTCGGTCCAGCCGGGCTCGGCCGCGGCGAGCCGGCGGGGCAGCACCGGAAGGTCCGTCAGTGACATCCGCCCAGTCAACATGCCGGACGTCCGCGCCCGACCGGCAGGGCCGACTACTTGTACTGGATCGGCATCTTGGCCACGCCCGCGCCCTTGAGCGACGTGGTCAGCGACGCGCCGTCCAGCCACAGGTAGCAGCGGACGCCGCGATCGCCCTGCGCCCACACGTCGTCGCCGCCGGGCAGCGAGACCACGCCGGTCCGGTACTGCAGATCGCTGTCGTCCGGGATCTTGGCGTAGGTGGCGATCAGCTTGCGGCAGCCGTCGTGGAAGGGCGCCCACTGGGCGTCCTTCTCCGGGTAGGCGATGGCGCCGGCGGTCCAGATCCCGACGAACTCGGCGTTGTGCGTGGTCGTACAGGCGGTGGCGGGCATGGTGTCGATCGCGCCCGAGGCGTCCAGCTTGATCGCGTAGCAGGTCAGCAGCAGCGGCGAGGCGCTGTCGGCCAGCGCGTCCTTCAGGCTGCCGGTGCGTTCCTGCAGGCCACCGTCGTCCTCGATGGAACTGATCTCGACGACCTCGCAGCGGAACCAGCGGGCGCCTCCGGACCAGGCCGCGGCGCTGGGATGGGTCACCCCGATCCACAACCGGGCCGTACGCCAGGGTCCGCCGACGTAGTCCGAGGTCTTGCGATCACAGACCTGGTACGCGTCCCGGGCCCCGTTCGAGCCGGCCGCCGGTGGAGCGTCGGCGTCCGCGGCGGGCGAGGCGTACGTGCCGACGTATGTGGTCTCGGTCCGGTGGTTCTGCGCGCAGTCGAGCTCTTCGTACGTCGCTCGCGGGCCGACCTCGGCGAACCCGGACAGATGACACGTCCCGGTCTTGGGCTCGAAACCGGTGGGCGCCCCGATCACCGGCCACTGGTTGGTCAGGTCACCGTCCGCCCCGCTGGAATCGCCGCAGCCGGCGACCAGCAACAGGAGTGAACCCACCACCGCGGTGATGCCCAGACGGCAACGCAAATGCATGAACCCGTGCCTCCCGCGCGCCGCTTATGTCCGGTTTGGTCAGCATAGGGGAACCAAGCCGGTCGTCAGCGGTAATCGGGTCAACCCAGCTGCAGTGGCACGTTGTCGATCAGCCGTGTGGTCCCCACCCGGGCCGCCACCAACATCCGGGCGGGTCCGGTCGCCGGGGCCGGACCGAGGTCCGGGCCGGTCACCGCCAGGTAGTCGAGGCCGACGCCCGTACCGTCCTGCAGGATCTTGAGGGCGACCGACCGCGCGCTGTCGGCGTCGGTCCGGGTCGCGCCCTCGCGCAGCGCCCGGGACAGCGTCAGCGCCGCCTCCCGCTGCGCCGCCGTCAGGTAGCGGTTGCGGCTGGACAGCGCCAGCCCGTCCGGCTCGCGGACGGTCGGCACGCCCACGATCCCGGCTGGGATCTCCAGGTCGCGGACCATCTGCCGAACCAGTGTGAGCTGCTGGTAGTCCTTCTCCCCGAAGTACGCCCGGCCGGCGCCGGTGAGCAGCAGCAGCTTGGCCACCACGGTCAGCACGCCGTCGAAGTGCCCGGGCCGGCTGGCCCCCTCGAGGATCGTGCCGAGCGGGCCGGCCTGGACCCGAACCTGCGGCTCGCCGCCCGGATACATCTCGTCCCGGTCGGGCGCGAAGACCACGTCGGCGCCCTCGGCCCGGCAGACCTCGAGGTCGGCGTCGAGGGTGCGCGGGTAGCGGGCGAAGTCCTCGTTCGGCCCGAACTGCAGCGGGTTCACGAAGATCGTGACGGCCACGCGGTCGTTCTGCTCGCGGGCCGTGCGGATGAGCTGCCGGTGCCCCTCGTGCAGGGCGCCCATGGTCATCACGACGCCCGTTCCGGCCACTCTTTCCAGCTCGGCTCGGGTGTGCACCAGCCGGGTCACGAGACCACCTCCCGCATCCGGGCGAGCACGTCCAGCAGAGCAGTGGCGTCCTGCGGACGCAGCCGGCCGTCCGCGATGGCCCGGTCGGCAGTGCGCCGGGCCAGAGCCAGATACGCCGGTACGGACGCGGCCGGCAGCCGGCTCAGGTGTTTCGCCACCGTCCCGGCGTCCCCCCGTGACACCGGCCCGGTCAGGGCGGCGTCACCCCGCTCGAGGGCGTTGTCCAGAGCCGCTGCAGCAGCGGCCCGAGCACCCGGCGGGGGTCGGCCACACCGGCCGCGGCGAGTAGGTCGGCGGCCTCGTTGACCAGGGTGACCAGGTGGTTGGCGCCGTGCGCGAGGGCGGCGTGGTACAGCGGCCGGGCATCCTCGGCCACCCACTCGGGCACGCCGCCGAGGTCGGCGATCAGCCGGGTGGCGAAGGCTTTGTTCCGCGCGGTGACGCCCCAGGCGATACCCGGCAGCCGGTCCAGGTCGGTGGCCTCACCGGTGAACGTCATGGCGGGGTGCAGCGCCATCCCCTCGACGTCCCTAGCTCCGTGGGCGGCTCCGTGGGCGGCTCCTTCGATGTCGCCGAGGACGTCGAGTCCGTGAGCGCCGCTGGTGTGGGCGACGACCTGGCCGTCGTGGAGGGCCCCGGTGCGGGCGAGGCCGCGGACGACCGACGCCAGCGCGTCGTCGGGCACGGCCAGGATCAGAAGGTCGCCGGCCGCACGGGCGACCTCGTCGGCCGGCCGGATCTCGGCGCGCGGCAGCAACCTCGCCGCCCGCTGCCGGGAGGAATCGGACACCGCCGCGGCGGCCACCACCCGGTGACCGGCCGCGTCCAGGGCGGCGCCGAGCACCGCCCCCACCCGGCCCGCGCCGATGATGCCCACGACCAGCGGGTGACGCGTCGCTGCGTTCATTCGTAGATCCAGTCCTCGTGACGGGGTACCGGTCGACGCAATTATGCGCGCTTCGCCACCGCGGACGCAGGGCCAGCGCCTGTGGATAACCTCGCAGATTTGTCGTACCCGGGCGCGATCCTGGGCCCCACCCAGACGAGGGTGGGGGCGGTCCGTGGCGAGGTAGAAAGGCCTGCTCGACGATCTTGGCGAGCGCTCGCCCTTAAGGTGGGGCCCGTGGTGGTTGGATGGCGCGTCGCGACGCAGGCGGCGCTGTACGGGAGCGACGGCTTCTTCGTGCGGCCCTCGGGCGGACCGGCGGCCCACTTCCGGACCAGCGTGCATGCCTCGCCGCTGTTCACCCAGGCGCTGGCGGCCGTGGTCGGGGCGGTCTTCGAGCGGCTGGACCGGCCGGCCGGATTCCAGGTCGTGGACGTGGGGGCCGGGCGGGGCGAACTGCTGACCGCGCTGCGCTCCCGGATGCCGGAACTGCGGTACACCGGGGTGGAGATGGCGCCGCGGCCGGACGAACTGCACCTGGGCATCCGGTGGCGGACCGATCTCCCGCCCGACGGGGTGACCGGGGTGGTCCTGGCGACCGAGTGGCTGGACAACGTGCCGGTCGACGTGGCCGAGGTCGACGACGAGGGCCGGATCCGGCGGGTGCTGGTCGACCGCGCGACCGGGGACGAGACGCTCGGGCCCGACGTTGACGCGGCCGACCGTTTCTGGCTGGCGCGATGGTGGCCGCTTCAGTCGCCCGGCGCACGCGCCGAGATCGGCTGGCCACGCGATGTGGCCTGGGCGAACGCCGTCGGCGGGCTGGAGCGAGGACTCGCGCTGGCCGTCGACTACGGGCACCGCAAGGGCGGACGGCCGCCGTTCGGGACGCTGTGCGGATACCGGGACGGCCGTCAGGTGCCGCCCGTACCGGATGGCCGCTGCGACGTCACGGCACACGTCGCCATGGATTCCGTCGCCGCCGCGGCCGGTACGCCGTACGGCCTGGTCGCTCAGCGGGAGGCGCTGAGCGCCCTCGGCGTCGACGGCGGCCGGCCACCGCTGGCGCTGGCCTCCTCCGATCCGGCGACCTATCTTCGCCGGCTGGCCGGTGCGGGCGCGGCGGCCGAACTGACCGACCCGGCCGGGCTGGGCGGCCACTGGTGGCTGGCGCAGGGTGCCGGGATCGACCCGCGTGGGATCATCGAGCCGCATGAGAATATGGGGACGTGAGCGATCTGCGGGAGATGACGGTCGGCACCGGCGCCGGCCTCGACACGGCCGACATGGTGCTCAACATCGGCCCGCAACACCCGTCGACGCACGGCGTGCTCCGGCTCAAGCTGACCCTCGACGGCGAGCGGGTGATCGACTGCGAGCCGATCGTCGGCTACATGCACCGGGGCGCCGAGAAGCTGTTCGAGGTGCGCGACTACCGGCAGATCATCGTCCTGTCCAACCGGCACGACTGGCTGTCCGCCTTCTCCAACGAGCTGGGCGTGGTGCTGGCGGTCGAGCGCCTGATGGGCATGGAGGTCCCGGAGCGGGCGGTCTGGCTGCGGATGGCGCTGGCCGAGCTCAATCGGGTGCTCAACCACCTGATGTTCCTCGGTTCGTACCCGCTGGAGATCGGGGCGATCACCCCGATGTTCTACGCCTTCCGCGAGCGGGAGACGCTGCAGGCGGTGATGGAGGAGGCCTCGGGCGGCCGCATCCACTACATGTTCAACCGGGTCGGCGGCCTGAAGGAGGAGGTCCCGGCCGGTTGGACGCGCCGGGCCCGTGAGGCCATCGGCGAGGTGCGGCGCCGGCTTCCCGATCTGGAGCAACTGATCCGCAAGAACGACATCTTCCTGGCCCGTACGGTCGGGGTGGGCGTCCTGACCGCGGACCAGGCGGCGGCGTACGGGGCGTCGGGGCCGGTGGCGCGCGCAAGCGGACTCGATCTGGACCTGCGCCGCGACGAGCCCTACTTGGCGTACGACCAGCTGACCGTGCCCGTGGTCACCAAGACCGCCGGCGACTGCCACGCCCGGTTCGAGGTGCTGCTCGACCAGGTGCACGTGTCGCTCGATCTGGCCGAGCAGTGCCTGCTACGGGTCGACCAGATCAGCGGGCCGGTGAACGTGCGGCTGCCCAAAGTGGTCAAGGCACCCGAGGGCCACACGTACGCGTGGACCGAGAACCCGCTCGGCATCAACGGGTACTACCTGGTTTCGCGGGGCGAGAAGACGCCGTGGCGCCTCAAGCTGCGGACCGCTTCGTACGCGAACGTGCAGGCGCTCTCCACACTGCTCCCCGGCTGTCTCGTGCCGGACCTGATCGCGATTCTCGGTTCGATGTTCTTCGTCGTCGGCGACATCGACAAGTGACGGGTCACCAGTCGTCGGGGTCCGCCGCGATCCGGCGCCAGTAGGCGCCGTCGTCATCCTCGGGCTTCGGCGTTCCAGCGTGGTCCGGCCCGGCCCCGTTCGACCTGCCCCGATTGCGGCCGGCGCGGGTCGGTTCAGCCCGGGTCGGCTCAGCCCGGGTCGGCTCAGCCCGGGTCGGCTCAGCCCGGGTCGGCTCAGGCCGGGTCGGCTCAGCCCGGGTCGGCTCAGGCCGGGTCGGCCGGACTTGGCCCGGCCCGGCGTCGTCCGGGCCGGGGTGGTGCGAGCCGGGCTGGTCCAGTTCGGCGTAGTCGTAGTCCCCGTAGCCCGAGTCCCCGTAGCCCGAGGCCCCGTAATCCGAGTCGCCGTAACCCGAGGCGCCGTGATCGGGCCCGGCGTGGTCCGGCTTGGTCCGGCGACCGGTGTAGCCGAGATCGACCGCGGTCACGTCGGCGCGGCGCTTGTGCGGCCGCGCCGGCTCGGAGCGCGCCGGTGTGCCGTAGACCGCCGGTCGCCACAGTCCAGGTCCGTCATCACGCCGGTGCGAGCCGCTGTTCTCATCGGTCCAGCGCCGCTCGCTGTACCGCGGATCGTTCGCTACCGCACCGCCGGGGTCCCGTTCCTCCGCAGCCCACCGCGGCCCGTCGCCGCGCGCCCCCGAATCCCCTGAAGCTCCCGAATCCCCCAGTGGCCCGAGATCTCCCAGCGGCCCGACATCTCCCAGCGCCCCGAGATCTCCCAGCGCGCCAAGATCTCCCAGCGCCCCGGAATCCCCCCTCGCCCCGGAATCCCACGGCCGGCTCGAGCCATAGACCCCGGCCGAGCCCTCGGACGCTCGGGGCGTGCCGTATTCGCCTCCCCGCCCCGTCGCCGGAGTGGGCGGCCCGGCCGCCGGTAGTGCCCATGCACCCGAGCGCTGGCCCGGACCGGCGGGCCGCAGCGGACCCGTGCGCTGACCCGCCCCGGTAGGCGGCAGCGGACCCGTGCGCTGACCCGCCCCGGTAGGCGGCAGCGGACCCGTGCGCTGACCGGACCCGGCCGGCCGCAGCGGGCCCGTTCGCTGACCCGGCCCGGTGGGCGGCAGCGGGCGCGCACCGGGGCTGGTCGGTTCGCCAGGCGGCAGAGAGACGGTGCGCTGGACCGGGATGGAACCGCGCGTGCCGCTGCTTTCCCCGGGCAACGGCAGGTGATCGTCGTCCTCCCACCCAGGGGTGGCCTCCCGACGTCCCCAGCGCGGCTCGCCGGCGTCGGGCCACCCGGGTGCACTGGCGCGGCCGCCGACGGGGATCCGCCCGGCCGCGACCGCCCCCGAGGGCCGCCCGCCGGAGTCCTCGCCGACCGGTCTCGACGCCTCGGCAGCGCGCGCTGCCACGGGAACCGCCCCCGAGACCGTGCCGGGCTTTCCAGCCGACGACCGCGCCATCTCCGTGGGCGACTCCCGCCGCCCAGCCGCGCGCCCCGGCTGCGCCCGCCCAGGCGCGCGCCCAGCCTCCGGGCGCTCGGCCGCACGCGCCGCCGGTGCCACCTCGGCGACGCGGCCGCCGCTTCCCGCGCCCGGCTGACGCGCCGCGGCGACGGGCGCCGCCGCGGCGACGGGCGCCCCCGCGCCACGCAACCGCCCGACCTCCTCGGCCAGCGACTGGACCTGCTGCCGCAGGGGACGCAACGACGCGGCGGTCTCGGCTCGGATCTGGGACTGCAGCGCCTCGACGCCGCCGGTCATCCGGTCCTCGACATCCATGCCGCCCAGCACCGGATCGGTCCGGACGAGCATGGCCGTGCCGACCAGCACCACGCTGATCGCGGTCAGCACCACAGCCAACCGGACCGCGTTTGTGCCGCCCAGCATGACGACCACGGCCGCCACCGGCGCCAGTCCGAGCCCGGCCCAGATCAGCGCACGCAGCAGCTGCGCGTTCGGGCCCGTCGAGGGCGTCCGATGGTCCGACATGGCCGCGTATGTTACCGACTCCCACGCTTCGGACAAGGGTTCGCGAACGCCGAAATGGAAAACGCCGAGTGTCGATGTCGACACTCGGCGTTTCCGTCAAACGTTGTGCCTGGTTCAGCCGGCGGCCAGTGCGCCGTCCGAGCTGAGCACCAGAGCCACGCTCACCGTGCCTTGCTTGAGCGCGGTCTTGCTGAGCGGGCCGGCCGCGTCGAGCGAGCTGAACTTCCCGGCCTGGAAGTTGTAGACCGACACCAGACCCTGCTGGCAGAGCGGACGCTGCGGGCACTCCGGCGGGCCGCCGAGCACGGTCGCCGCGCCCGAGCACTTGGTCGCCAGATCGGACAGCGTCTTCACCCCGTACTTGCTCTGGAAGGTGTCCGTCACCGCGAACGCGTTCTCGTCCGCGGCCTGCGACGGGGTGCCGAAGACGAGGCCGACCTTGTCGCCGAGACGTCTTCAGGGCGGTCATCGTGGTGTTCAGGTCGGTCGAGGCCGGGTCGGGGGCGCTCTTGTCGGCCTTACCCGCGATGAACGTGGCCAGGGTGGCCGCGTACTCCGGGACGACCTGGATGTCGCCCTTCACCAGTGAGGGCTCGTACAGCTCCCGGTTGCCGATCTGCTGCACCTTGACCGTGTAGCCGGCCGCCTTGGCCGCGATCGCGTACAGCGCGCCGAGAGTGGCGTTCTCGCTGAAGTTGGCCGCCCCGATGGTCAGATTGCCGCCGGTGCCCTTGGTGATTCCGGCGGTGATGTTGTTGGCCGTGGCGAACTCCGCCGCCGCCTGATCCGACGACTTGCGGTCGATGTCGACGGCCTTGTTCAGCGCGATCAGCTTGGTGGTGTCGAGCGCCGCCGAAACCTTGTCGAGCGCCGCGATGAGCTGCGGCGACGATGCCTTCTTGTTGATCGCGGGCACGATGTTGTCGGTCTTCTGCAGGTGCTTGTCATCGTCCAGGACGACGAGTTTCTGGCCCGCCACCGGGGCGCAGCCCGCGCCGGAGGCCGAACTCGGAGGCGCGGACGTCCCGGAGGATCCGGACTTACCGCAACCGGAGAGCACGAGGACGGCCGCGGTCAGGGCACTGGCCGTCATGAGCAGGTGTCGACGCATACCGCCGCCTTCTGTGTCCCGGCAGGCCATGCCCGGCCTGCCGCGTGTCCGACGGGCAGTCGGAAAGTCGATGCCCGTGTGGTGTTCCCTGCTAGTCCTACCCGCAGGGTGTGACAACTTTGAGGAACGATGCCACTCCGTTATCCAGCCGGTACCGCTGCGGCGGCCGACCGGCGCCGGCGGGTGGCACGCAGCGGTTTCGGGGTGACCGCCCGCTGAACGATGGCCAGCAGCCCTTCGACGAGCAGGGCCAGGGCGGCCACGACGATGCCGCCGCCGACGATCTGCCCGCCGCCGCCGTTGCTGATGCCGACACCGAAACCGGCGCTGATGATCTCACCCAGCCCGCCGCCGTTGACGAGCGCGGCGAGCGCCGCAGTGGCCACCACCTGCACCGCAGCGGTCCGCAAGCCGGCCGCCAGGTACGGCACGGACAGCGGCAGCTCGACCTGCCGGAGCAGTTGACCGCCGGACAGGCCCATGCCTTTGGCCGCGTCCCGGGTCTCCGGATCGATCTGCCGCAGACCGGTGTACGCGTTGGCCAGCAACGGCGGCACGGCGAACAGGGCGAGCGCGACGACCACCGGCGGTTTGCCGAACCCGAGCGGGGTGAGCGGCAGAATGGTGAGCAACGCCACGGTCGGGATGGCCAGCGTGAGGTTGGACGCGGTGATGATCCAGTCGCCGCCTCGGCCACGGTGCCCGAGCCAGATCCCGATCGGCCACCCGACCACGCAGCCCAGCAGGACCGCCCAGAAGCTGATCATCAGGTGCTCGCTGCAGCCGGGCGAAGAGGCCGTCGGGGTTGGTCCAGTTCAGCGGGTCGTTGAGCCAGACGATCCCGTCGTTCAGAAAGCTCACTGCCTACCTCCGCTCCGCCGCTCGGCCAACATTCACCGTCGTGGTCGAGGCCGTGGCCTCCCCACTCCCGCTCATCCCGTCCGCACCTTCGTCCAGGGCGTGAGCAGCCGCCCGACGGTGGACAGGATCAGGTCGAACACCAGCGCCAGCGCCACCGTGAGGATCGACGCGGTGAGGATCTCGGCCTTGTAGAAGTTGTTGCGGAATCCGCCCAGGATCAGGTCGCCGAGGCCGCCTCGCCCGATGATCCCGCCGATGGTGACCAAGGCCACCGTGGACACCGTGGCCAGCCGTACGCCGGTGATGATGCCGGGCAGCGCCAGCGGCAGCTCGATGCGCCACAACCGCCCGAACCGGCCGTACCCCATGCCCGCCGCCGCGTCCTTGACCTCGGCCGGAACCTGCGTCAGCCCGGCCAGTGCGTTGCGGACCAGCACCAGCAGGGCATACAACACCAAAGCGATCAGGATTGAGGTATCTGTGGTCGTGCCGACCAGCGGCGCGACGATGGCCAGCAGAGCCAGCGACGGAATGGTGTAGAGGACGCCGGAGAGTGCGAGAATCGGGCCGGTCAGCGGTCTGATCCAGTAGGCGACGACGGCGAGAGGCAGGGCGACGATGAGCGCGAGGATCACCGACTGCCCGGTCAGCTCGACGTGTTTCTCCAAATGGGTGAGCAGATCACCGGCGTTGTCGTGGACATAGGTCCAGGAGAACCACGGATTTCCCGGCCCGTCATCGGCCGGTGCGGCCACTGGTAGAGCCCCGGGGGCCCACGACAGGAAGGACATACGTGGACGCTACCGCGATCACCGACTCGGGCGCTGCCCAGAGCGCGGCATCGATCACTCTCGAGAACGTGGGCAAGGTTTACGAGGACGGCACCGTGGCCGTCGGCGACTTCAGCCTCGACGTCCAGGCCGGTGAACTGGCCGTACTCATCGGCCCGTCCGGCTGCGGCAAGTCGACCGTGATGCGGATGATCAACCGGCTGATCGAACCGTCCAAGGGAGCGATCCTGATCGACGGCAAGAGCATCGGCGACCGCGATCCGGTCGAGTTGCGCCGGACCATCGGCTACGTCATCCAGAACGTGGGCCTGTTCCCGCACCAGAACATCCGGACCAACGTCGGTACGGTGCCGCGCCTGCTGGGGTGGGACAAGAAGCGGATCGCCGAGCGCTCGGACGAGTTGCTGGACCTGGTCGGGCTGGACCCGGCCCGGTACGCCAAGCGCTACCCGCACGAGCTCTCCGGCGGCCAGCGGCAGCGTGTCGGGGTGGCCCGGGCACTGGCCGCCGACCCGCTGGTCCTGCTGATGGACGAGCCGTTCTCCGCGGTCGACCCGATCGCCCGGGGCCGGTTGCAGGAGGAGTTCCTGCGCCTGCAGGCGACCGTTCGCAAGACCATCGTGCTGGTCACCCACGACATCGACGAGGCCGTACGCCTCGGTGACCGCATCGCGGTGCTCGCTGAAGGCGGCCGGCTGCTGCAGTTCGCGACGCCCGCCGAATTGCTCAGCCACCCGGCGTCCGACCAGGTCGGCCGAGTTCGTCGGCTCGGACCGCGGCATCCGGCGGCTGGCCGTGACGTCGGTCAAGGACGCGATGCGCCCGGTCGGCCAGATCGAGGAGACCGATCGGCTGCCGTCCGTGCCGATCACCGGCACGCTCTACGACGCGCTGGCCGCCATGCTCACCGTCGACTCGCTCAACGTGGTGGTGACCGAGGACGACCGGCCGGTCGGCACGGTCTCCCGGTCGGCGATCTTCGAGGTGCCGAACGCCGAGGCCGCCGAGCGTGCGGCCGCCGCCGAGCAGTGACCGCCGCGACCAAGATCAGCGGCGACCGGGACCAGCAGCGACCGGGACGGGTCGCGGCGCGACCGGATGGTGGATCCGGCCGCGCCGCACACCCAACGGCGTTACCGAGTCCCCCGCCGGCCACCGAGCGTGGCCAGGCCGACGATCCAGCCCACGAACAGCCCGTACGCGGCACCGGCGCCGCCCTGCGTCAACGCGTTGACGAGCGAGGGGTTGCGCAGGAACAAGGTGGCGATCAGGGCGGCGAAGCCGGCGGCGAAGACGGACCCGGCCCAGCCGGCGAAGAACTGACTGATCGTGCCCCGGCGCAGACTTGTACCGATTACCGAGAGCCATGGCCCGCCAAGTGTCCAGCAGGCCGCCTCCTTCAAACGACGGTCGTGGATACCTAGCTCTTCTGCAGGTAGTCGATGAACTTGGCCCGCAGCAGCGGCTCCTGCTCGCCGAAGCCGTGGCCGGTCAGTTCGCGGAAGAGCGCGAAGTACTCGTCGATCGTCGGGCCGATGCTGTTCGGCGCGCCGTCCAGGTCGCCGGCCTCGTCCGAGTCCGGCAGGTGCTTGAACACGGACCAGAAGAAACCGACGTCGTGGCGTTCCCGGGCCTGGGCGAACGCACGCTCGCGCAGTTCCTCGGTGGGGAGGGCGTCCAGCTCGGCGAAAGTCGAATCGGTCATGCGTCGAGCATAGGAGTGATCAGCGGCTGGTATCCCCACGGACCCTCGTCCCACCGGCTCGGTGCCTGAGTGCCCGGCGGCCACGCCGTCTCGGGCATCTCCGGAGACCAGTTGTTGCCGGGTACGGCGGTGGTCGCGGCCGCGTTCCAGTCCTCGCCGTCCGCCCCGCCGTCGCCCCGCAGCGGGCGCCCGTACGTCTCAAGCAGACGGGTGATCACCAGGCCGGCGCCGATCGCACAGGCGCCGATCGCGAACAGCGCGATGTCGAGGTTCCGGCGGCCCTGGTAGTCCAGGAACAACGCCATCGCGGTCACTGCGAGCAGCGTGCCGAAGACCCCGCCCCGCCGACCGAACGCGCTCGTCCCGGCGACCAGCGCGGTGCCGAACGCGATACCGGTCCACTCGAGGCCGGTGTCCGGCACGATCGGCTGGGTCGACTGGGCGGCCATCAGCATGCCCGCCACCACGGCGAACACCGATGACAGCACCAGCGCGGCGACCACCGGGAGGACCGCCCCGCCGCCGCGGCGGGTGGCCGGGTCGGAGACCGGACGCATCCGGCCGAGGAAGGTGCGGATCGGGCTGACCGAGCCCAAGGCGCCGCCCAGCACAGCCAGCACGGCGAAGCCGCCGAACAGCCAGAACGCGTAGTCGGCGGGGTTGAAGTTGCCCTGTACCACCTCGGGGTGGGTGCGCTGCTGGATGAACACGATCAGTCCCATGGCGGCGGCCAGCGACGCCGCCCAGCCGGGCACGTGCAGGCCGAACACGAACAGGGCCACCGCCAGGCCACCGACCGCGGCGATGGCCACGGCCGGCCACGCCGCGGGCAGCAGTCCCTTGTCGCCCTGTTCGGCGTACTGCAGTGCGCCGAGGAGCGCGATCGGTCCGATCGCCAGATTGGGCACGCCGGCCCGCAGGGTCAGCCCGGCGCCCATGGTCAGCAGCCCGATCACCGCGCCCGAGATCAGCAGGCCGTCCAGCGCCGGGCGCTGCAGGCTGGCGTGGTCGAGCCCGTACAGCAAGTAGGCCAGCCCGGCCACGACCAGCAGCAGGACGATCTCCCAGCCGACGTGGAACCCGAGCCGGTCGCGGCCGTCGTCGAACCGCGGCGCCGTCTCGGCGTAGCGGGAACCCGAGTCTTCCTCCGGGTCGGCGTCGCGCCGCCGGCCGCGGTAGTCACCGATCAGGCCGTTGGCCCGGTAGGCGGCCGGGTCACCCTGGTCGTCGGGCCGACGATAGGTGGTCTCGTCGTACGCCATGTCCCACGCCTCCTTGTGTGGCGAGGCGGCCGACCGCAGCCGCGGGCGTCCACCCCTGGCATCCTACGGATTCCGGGGGTGGTCGGCTCAAGCCGGAACCGAAGGCTTTTCAGGCTCGGTCGGCGTCGTTCGCGTCGTCGCGATCCGGCTGGTCCGGGACCCGGCACGAGCGTTCCAGCCAGAGTGCGGCGCCGACCAGAGCCAGGGAGGCGATCAATCCCGCAACGGCGGCGGGCACATCGTCGCGGGCGGCCTTCGTCGGTTCCAGCGCCAGCCAGGCGAGCACACCGGCGGAGAAGCCGGAGTACAGCGCGCCGGCCAGCGAGGACGCCTTGGCCAGCACGGCGTACCGGGCCACGGCGAGCGGGTCGACGCGCGGCGCGCCGGGCCTGCGCTGCACCCGGGCGGCGGTGTTCTGGGCCAGCGCGAACTCGCCCACGGCGAGCGCCGCGATGACGATGATGGGCAGCCAGGGCAGCGCCGGGAAGCTCTCGTAGAAGCCGCTCAGCACCAGCCAGGCCACCGCCGCGGCGGCCAGGGCCGCCACCACCAGCGCCGACACGCTGGTCGGGCGGATCGACGGATCACCGGTGGGTCGACTCCGGGTTGCTGCTCACATGACCGACTCTAACTTCAGGTCGGGCCGGGGGGTCATCGCGGCCACGTCGGCGGCGAGTTCGGGCGCGTTGAGCCGGTCCGTGACCCACCCGGCACCCGGCAGCCGGGCGTACGGCTGCAGGTCCAGCCACGGCTTGAGGACGAAGGCCCGCAGGTACGCCCGGGGATGCGGCAGCGTCAGCTCGGGGTCGTCCGAGATCACCGGTACGTCGTCGTCCGCCCCACACCGCGATCACGTCCACGTCCAGCGTCCGCGGGCCGAACCGCCGCCCGGGTCACGCACCCGGCCCGCTGCCGTCTCGCCGCGCGGGCCAGCGTGAGCCAGTCCTCCGGTCGGCGCCGCCGGGTCGACCGCCAGCACGACCGCGTTCAGGTAGGCCGGTTGGTCCGGGTCCCCCCACGGCGGCGTCTCGTACACGCCGGAGGTCAGCACCACCCGGTCGCCCAGCGTGGCCACGGCCAGCTTGAGGTACGCGTACCGGTCGCCCTGGTTGCTGCCCAGCGACAGCACCGCGCGGCTCATCGGCGGGTCCCGCGCAGGGTCACCGCGACGTCGGCGAACTCGTGCGGGATCGGCGCCTGCGGCTTGTGCACCGTCACCGTGGCCGCGTCCACGCGGTGGTCGGCCAGGCACACGTCGACCAGCCGCGTCGGCCAGCGTCTCGATCAGGTTCACCGGGTCGCCGGCGACCACCGCGACGAGCCGCTCGGCCAGTTCGCCGTAGTGCACCGTGTCGGCGACATCGTCGCTGGCGGCGGCGGGTTCAAGTGCCATTTCCAGCCGTACGTCGATCAGGAAGTCCTGGCCCTGGGCGCGCTCGAAGTCGTAGACCCCGTGACGGCCCCGGACCCGCAAGCCCCGCAGCTCGATGACGCCACTCATGCCGTACCACCGGCGAGCCCTGCGTCCCCGGCGAGCCTCGTCTCCCCCGCGAGCCTGGAGGCGCCGGCGAGCCTGGTGTCGCCGGCGAGCCGGGGTGAGCCCGACGCGCGCCAGACGGCCAGCGCGTCCGCGGTCGCGCGGACCTCGTGCACCCGGACGCCCCAGACGCCCGCCGCGAACGCCAGCACGCTCGTGGCGATGGTCGCGGCCTCGCGCTCGCCGACCGGGCGGGGCACCCCGTCCGGGCCGGCCAGCAGACGGCCCAGGTAGGACTTGCGGCTGGCCGCGAACAGCACCGGGAAGCCCAGGCCGACCAGTACGTCGAGGTGGCGGGTCAGCGCCCAGTTGTGCTCGGCGTTCTTGGCGAAGCCGATCCCCGGGTCCAGGATGAGCTGCTGCGGCGTCGACCCCGGCGGCGACCGCGGCGTCGACCCGCTGCAGCAGTTCGGCCCGGACCTCGGTCACCACGTCGTCGTAGATCGCCAGTTGCACCATGTCGCGCGAGTGGCCCCGCCAGTGCATCAGGACCCACGGGCAGCCGGCCGAGGCCACCACCCGGGCCATGTCCGGGTCGGCCAGGCCGCCGGAGACGTCGTTGACCAGCACCGCGCCGGCGTCCAGCGCGGCCGCGGCGACGGCCGCACGGGTGGTGTCGATGCTGAGCGGAACGCCGGCCGCGGCGAGCTCGGTGATCACCGGCAGAACGCGGTCGATCTCGGTCGCCGCGTCCACCCGGTCCGCCCCCGGCCGGGTGGACTCCCCGCCGACGTCGATGATGTCCGCGCCCTCGGCCCGCAGCTCGAGGCCGTGCGCGACGGCCGTCGTGTGGAGGCGTACCGGCCACCGTCGGAGAACGAGTCGGGGGTGACGTTGAGGACCCCCATCACGACCGGGTGATCTTGAAGGAGCCCGGACCCGCCGCTTGTCACCCGTAAACCCTAGCGGTTCGCGCCAAATTCGAACATGTGTACGATCGATGCGTGACTCATCTTCAATCACGTCTTTACCTTGGGTAACGAATCAGGCAGCTTGTAGGTAAGAAGGACGGCCCGTACGCTTCGGACTAGGCATCATGTGAAACGACCGAAGGAAGCAGATGGGCTTGGTTGGGACAGGGACGTCCGAACAGCTCACTCGACGTGGTGAGCTGGAAGTAGCACCATATGGGCGTTGCCGTCAGGCTTCACGACTGCAGTGTGCGTGGCACCGCTAGCCGGGCACCCGGGAGGTTTACCGATGATCGCCATTGAGCTCGCCACGCAGGTCGCGGCCGCGCTCCAGCACGGCTCCGTGCCGTTGGCCGCCCGCCGCGCCGAAAACCATCAACACCGAAGGCGTCGTCACCTTCTTCGCCAGCAAGATCGCCCCGATCCTGCTGGCGGTGCTCGGCGTGATCTTCATCGGTCGTGCCGGGCGCGGCGAGATCTCCAAGGTTCTGACCAGTTCGGCCATCGCCATCGTCGGCCTGGCGTTCATCGCCGGCGCGGCGACGCTGTTCTTCGTCGGCGACTACCTCATCAACCTGATCTTCAGCTGAGGCAACCGACCCATGCGCTTGCGTACCGACGACGACATCTACCGGGCGAGACTGGTCTATCTCGGTCCGCCCGGGTACACGCTGCCGCTGCATCTGCCGTACGCGCAGTACGGGATGTTCGTCGTGCTTGTTCCGTTGTTCATGTTCATCCACTACCTGCTCACCTTCACCTTCGATCCGTTCCCGGCGTGGGAGATTTCCCTGGCGATGGTCACCACGTCGTTCGTGTGGCGGCACGTCGACCCCGATCGGCCGGCGCGCAAGGTCATCCAGACCGCTTTGACGGACTGGCGGCGGACCCGCGAGCCGGCTGAAGAACAACGTGATCCGCGGCTCGTAGCCACGCGCATCCGGGTTCGGGAGGAGCTGACATGATCGGTCGGACCAGTCCTACGGCGTGCCCGAGCGGGGCCTCCGCATGAGCGAAACCCCTCCGCCGGGGCATCCACGCGCGGCTTCACCGTCGAGCGGCAGGCAAAGTAACGGAGTGCGCTCGAACGGTCACTTTGCGCCTCGCGGTTCCGAGACTCCCGACGACGTCAACGCGTACGACCCGGAACTGGTGACGAGCCCCGGCCACGGCGGTATCGGCGTGTTCCAAGCGCCATCCCCGGTACGCCCGCGTGGCGGCCCAGCCGCGGTCGACTCCACCCTGGACATCGACTCGCCGTTCCTGGACCTCTTCGGTGCCGCCACCCGCTCCGGCGCAGGCCGCACCTCCGGCGGAACCGACCTCCACGCCCGAGGACGACTTCAACTTCGGCTTCGAGTTCGACGCGGAGTCGCCGTTCGGCCCGTCCAGCCAGCCCGGCGCCGGTTCGAACGGACCCGGCGCCCCGGGGCCGTTCGGGCCGGCCCCGTTCGAACCGGTGCCTACCGGGCAGCCTCCGGTCGCCGCCCGGCCGACGGTGCCGCTGCCCTTCGCGCCCGAACCGGTCACCGACCTGCCCGACGCGCCCGAACCGGTGAACGGCCGCCCGCCGGCCGTGGTCGAGGCGGATGTCTTCCGAGCGCCGGCCGAGCGAGCGCCGGACGCGCCGACTCCGCCGGCGGCCGGACGACCGGTGTCGGGCGGCCCGTTCACCCGGGCGCCGGTCGGGCCGCAGGCCGACTTCTACGACGGACAGGGTGCGCCTGACCTCGACTTCGCCGACTGGCCGAGCGAGGTCCGGCCCGGCGCCGCCGTTCCGGACGATGCCCCCGTACCGCCGCCGGCACCGGCGATGGAACCGATCTCGGCGCCGACCGGTGTCGACTCCGCCGCTGTGGCAGACCGTCGCCGCCCCCGGGCTGCCGTCGCGTGCCCAGCAGGCCGCCCGGGATCAGCAGGCCGCCCGGGATCGAGCAGACCGCTCAGGAACAGCAGGCCGCCCGGGATCAGCAGACCGGCCAGGAACAGCAGACCGGCCCGGAACAGCGGCTCGTTCAGGAACTGCAGGCCGCGGAGGAACCGCAGGCGACTCAGGAGCGGTCGGCTCAATCTCCGGCCGGCCCCGAGCCCGCCGCGGAGGTCGCGCCCGCAACGCCGGAACTGCAACGACCGGTCGCGCGAGACATCAAGAAGGACAAGCGCAAGCGGAAGAAGGAGCCGGACAACCTCCCGGCCGTACGGCCGAAGTCGGAGATCGTCCGGCCACGGCGGGAGGTCAAGCCGGCCGCGCTGAAGCCGCACAAGATCAAGTTCAGCGACCGCGACCCGGCCATGGAACTGGCCATCAGCGAGATCGCCGGCCACCTGACGTTCACGCAGAGCACGGTCACGGCGTGGTACTCGCTGCCCGAGGTGCGGTGGGCCTTCCGTCCCGACGCCGAGCGCGAGGCGCTGCTGTCCGCCATCAGCGAGCAGTACGCCGGCCTGGCCGGTTTCCGCCTCCACCTGCGCCGGACGAACCGCCCGTTCCCGGCCGACGACTGGGCCCGTACGGTCGATTCGTTCACCGCGAAGCCGTTGCCGGACGTGCCCGGCGCGACGTCCTGGTCGGACCACCTGGTCGCCGCCCAGCGGCACCTGCTGTCGGTGAACCACGCCGAGGGCCAGACCTACCTCGGCGTGACGTTCGCCCGGCGGTCGCTCGGCGACACGTTCGCCGAGCGGATCCTACGGATCTTCGGCAAGGGCACGTCGGACGGCGAGCGGCGGAAGCTCGGCCGCACCGTGGAGCAGTTCGACGAGGTGCTCAACGCGTTCGGGATGCGCGGCCGCCGGGTCACCCCGCAGGAGCTGGAGTGGCTGCTGTACCGCTCGGTCGCGCTCTGCATGGCCCCGCCCGGCGCAATGCTCTCCCGGTGACCAGCGGGCAGTGGGACACCGGGGATCTGCTGGCCCTGACCGAGAACGTGGAACGCTACCGCACGCCGTACGGCTCGACGGTCAAGCTGGTCAACCGGATGACCGGCGAGGAACGGCACGTCGCGGTGCTCTCCGTCGGCCGGATGGAGCCGCTGGAGATCCCCGAGAAGCACGAGCCCTGGCTGCACTTCCACGAGCGGCTGCCGTGGCCGATGGAGTTGTCGTCACGGATCGACATCCTGGGATCGGGCAGCTCGTTCAAGAACCTCGAGCACCGGCTGCGGATGATCCGGTCGCAGCAGCTGGACTACGCCGAGCACGGCATCGACGCCCCGCCGGAGCTGGAACGCCTGGCCAAGCGGGCGCTGGTGATCGGCGACGAGATGACCACCGGACTGCCGGTCGAGTCGGCCCGCGCGCACGGCTGGCACCGGATCGCGGTCGGCGGCCGGCACCCGCGAGGAGTGCCTCGAGCGGGCTCGGCGGCTGATCCAGCTGTACTCCCGCGAGCTGCGGATCTCGCTGCAGCACCCGAAGAACCAAGACCAGCTGGCCCGCGAGTTCATCCCCGGCGAGCCGATCGCCAACACCGGGTACGTACGCCGGATGCCGGTCAAGCTGCTGGCGGCGGCGCTGCCCCAGGCCGCGTCGACGGTCGGCGACCGGCGGGGCGACCTGATCGGGCGGACCGCCGGCACCTGCCGCCGGCCCGTCTTTCTCGACCTGCACTTCCCGATGGAGGTCCGGGAGCGGTCCGGGCTGGGCGTGTTCGTGGCCGAGCCCGGCGGTGGCAAGTCGACGCTGATGGGCGCGCTCGGCTACCTGAACGCCCGCCGCGGCGTGCAGGTGACGCTGCTCGACCCGTCCGGTCCGCTGGCCCGGCTGTGCGCCGATGCCGGAGCTCCGGCCGTACTCCCGGGTCTTGAATCTGACCGGTTCGGAGCAGGGCACGCTGGCGCCGTACGCGCTGATCCCGACGCCGATCCGCACCGAGTTCCCGACCGGCGCCGGCGGCGATCGCGAGTTCGAGATCGCGGTCTCCAACGCCCGGGCCGAGCGCCGCATGCTGGTCCAGGACATCTGCTCGATGCTGGTGCCGCCGCAGGTGGCCAAGGAGGCGTCGACCGCGACGCTGCTGCGGCACGCGGTCCGGCAGGTGCCGGCCGAGGAGACGTCCACGCTCGACGACGTCGTCCGTACGCTGCAGGGTCTCGACGAGAACGGCCAGGAACTGGCGAACCTGCTGCTGGACACCGCCGAGATGCCGCTGGCGCTGCTGTTCTTCGGGTCGCCGCCGCCGCACCTGCTCAGCGCCGACTCCGCGCTCACCGTGATCACCATGGCCGGGCTGCGGCTGCCGGACATGAAGATCGAGCGCGAGTACTGGTCGGCCGAGGAGTCGCTGGCCCTGCCGATGCTGCACACCGCGCACCGGCTGGCGGTCCGGCGTTGCTACGGCGGCTCGATGTCGTCCCGCAAGATGGTCGGCCTGGACGAGGCGCACTTCATGGAGGGCTGGCGCTCCGGCCGGTCGTTCCTGGTCCGGCTGGCCCGCGACTCCCGGAAGTGGAACCTGGCCGCCCTGGTCGCCTCGCAGAACCCGAAGGACATCCTCGGACTCGACGTGCAGAACCTGGTGTCCACGGTGTTCGTCGGGCCGGATCGCCGAGGACCAGGAGATCGCGTCCGAGGCGCTGCGGCTGTTCCGGGTGCCGGTGCACGACGGGTACGAGGCGACGCTGGCCTCGCTGTCCCAGGTGGACGCGTCGTCGTCGAACCGGCTCGGGTTCCGTGAGTTCGTGATGCGGGACGTGGACGGGCGGGTGCAGAAGGTTCGGGTCGACGTGTCGTACGTCGACGGACTGCTGCAGTACCTGGACACCACTCCGGCCGCGGTGCAGACGCTGACCCAGGCGACGGTCCCGCAGTTGTCCGATACCTGGAGCATTGAGATGATGCGGCGGGCGTGCGCGCTGGTGCTGACGGTTCTGGTGATGGCGGTTGCGTCCATCGCCTGGGCGGTCGTCGCGCCGTCGCCCGCCTCGGCCTCGCCGTTGCGCGCCCCGGGCGGCGCCTGCAGCACCGAGGAGTGGAAGCAGGATTTCCGGGGTTGCGTCAGCCGGCTCGCCGACGTCACCGCGGCCCGTGCGGAGTGCCTGAACCCGCCCACGCCGAGCACCCCGGACTCCGGCCTGGCCGGGTGGTTCGCCGAGCGCCCGCCATCGTCCACCAAGCCCGGGCCGCAGGGCATCTACAGCCAGTACGGCTACGCCGGGTACAGCTACACCACCTACGATCTCGACGGCGGCTGTGCGTCGACCCTGACCGATCCGGACTACAAGTTCGAGACGACTGTGTCCAACGGCGAGTTCATGATCGCCACTGCGGTGATCGGGGCGTCCAACGCCCTCCGGGAGCGCGCATGGGACCCGCAGTCGCTGTGGGGCTGGGCCGATCCACTGGTCGAGCAGGCCACACGGGCTGTCTATCGAGAAGGTGTTCAGCGTCTTCGGCGTGATCACGCTGGCCGTCGTCGGGCTGTACCTGTTGTGGCGCTCCCGTCAGGCCGACATGGGCGCGGCCACCACCACGGCCGGCTGGGCCATCTTGATCATGGTGATCGTGACGGCCGATCGCCGCATGGCCGGTGAGATCGGCCAACCTCGCCGACCAGAGCCTGGTCACGACGCTGGGCGTGGTCCACGACGCGCTTGGTCCGCGGTCGTCGGCCACCCCGAACGGGACGTGCGACGATCCGACGCCGGGCGCCTGTGACGACAACCGGCCGCCGGCGGTCCGGGCCAGCGACACCGCGACCGACACGATGCTTTACCGCAACTGGGTTCGCGGGCTGCTCGGGTCGGCCGACAGCGAGACGGCTCAGAAGTACGGCCGGGCCCTCTACGACGCACGGTCGCTGTCGTGGGCCGAGTCGGAGCGGATCCGTGCCAACCCGGCGACCCGCGACGGCGTTCTGAACGGCAAGAAAGCGCAATGGGAGAAGGTTTCGGAGCAGATCAAGACCGAAGATCCCGAGGCGTACGAGTACTTGCAGGGCGTCAACGGCATGGACCGGATCGGTTCGGGATTCATCGCCATGCTGGCCGCCGTCATGTTCGCCATGTTCGACCTCACCGCGTCGGTACTGGTGCTGCTCGGCTTCCTGATCTTCCGGTGGGCGGTCATCTCCGCGCCGATTCTGGGCACCGTCGGCCTCCTGCGTCCCGCCAGTTCCGGGATCAGGCGACTCGGCAACGCGGTGGTGGCCGCCATTTTCAACATCGCGATCTTCGGCACCGGCGCCGCGGTCTACCTGTTCGCCGTCGACCTGATCATGAACACCGCCAGCCTTCCGGGATGGTTGCAGGTCGTCCTGGTCTGGCTGTGCGGGGTCGTCGGGTGGCTGCTGCTGCGCCCGTACCGGCGAATCACCCAGCTCGGCGGCAAAGACGGCACGGCCGCGATCGCGTCGGCCGGTTCCTGGCACCGCCGCTTCTTCCGGGACATGCGCAGGCCGCCGCTCTCGAGGTGGTCGAGGGCGGGGGTACGCGCGAGCCGGCGTTCGACCGCAACCGCCGGACCGTCTACGCCGACCAGGCCAACCTGCGCCCGGAGGCCCGGTTGGAGGACCCGTCGCAGTCCGCAGCGAACCGCCCGGAGCTCGTCTCGGCGCCCGCGGCCGGGCAACTCCAAGCGACGCCGGTCCAGGGCCGTCCGGAGGGGAACGAGTCGACCGGTGGCGGTCAGCCACGCACGCCGGCCGGCCCGGCCCGGCCGCGACGTCCGTCAGGGCCGACCTGGACGGAGCCCGACGTGGCCGAGCAGCCGGCGTCGTATGCCATTTATCGGCCGGCGACCGGGGACACCACCCGCGAGACGGGCGAGCCCCGGGTGCGCTCCGAAGCGCGGTGACCGGTCATGCCACGGATGCTGGAGCAGGGACTCAACCGCCTCTTCCGCTCACGCTGGGGCGTCGGGCTGGTGATCCTGGCGGTGGTGCTGGCCGTCGTCGGGGTCGGGCGCGTCTTCGCCGGCACGAACGGCAACAACAACTCCCCGGTCGTGACTGCACCGTCGCCCGCGCCTCCGGTCACCGTCAACCCCAGTGACGACGACGGCGAAGCCGCCACGGACGCGCCCCCGTCGCCGATCACCAGCAAGGGCCGGGCCGAGCCGGAGGAAGTCGCGTACGCGTTCGCCTCGGCCTGGGTCGACCACCAGGGCGTCTCGGCCAAGACCTGGCACGACCGGCTGGTGCCGAACGCCACCCAACGACTGTCCGACGAGCTGAACGGCGTCGACCCGGCCAAGGTGCCCGCCGGTCGCGTGCTCGGCCGGCCCGGTCTGGTGCCGGTCAGCAACACCATCGTCAACGCCGTGGTCAATGTCGACTCGGGCAAGGTCACTCTGCGCCTGGTGTCCCCGGACGGACATTGGCTGGTGGACGGCATCGACTGGGACCGGTCATGACCGGCCCGCGACCGCGCCGTGTCGTTCTGCTGGTGGCGCTGGTCGCCATGCTGGCCCTGCTCTGCTGCGGCGGCTCGCGTCGCCGCGCTCTTCCTGGGCGCGTTCAACGACCAGAACAACGCGCTGGACTCGACCGGCGCCTGCGGCACCGGAGGACCGGTCGACCCGGGCGGCAAGCTGCCCGGCATCGGCGGGTTCGGCGCCGTCGCAGATCAAGAACGCGGCGATCATCATCAAGACCGGATCCGATCTCGAAGATGCCACCTCGCGCATGGGTGATCGCGATCGCCACCGCCATCCAGGAATCGGGCCTGCGCAACCTCGACACCGCGGTCGACCACGACTCGCTCGGCTTGTTCCAGCAACGCCCCAGCACCGGCTGGGGGTCGCCGGCGCAGGTCCTGAACCCGGTCTACGCGGCGACGAAGTTCTATACGAAGCTCAAGTCGATCGCCGGCTGGCAGACCATGCCGCTCACCGAGGCGGCGCAGCGCGGTGCAGGTCAGCGCCTATCCGGACGCGTACGCGAAGCACGAGGCGATCGCGACCCAAATCGTCAACGCGCTCGCCCACGGCGCCGCCAGCGCCGTCGGCAGCTCCGTCGCCATCGTCTGCCTGTCGGCCGGTGGCCAGATCGCCGCCTCCGGCTGGACGCTGCCGGTGCTGGGCGCGAAGGTCGGCTCCGGCTTCCGCACCCCGGACCGTCCGACCCACCAGGGAGTCGACCTCATCGTCGGCCGTTACACGGCCATCCATGCCGCGGCCAGCGGAATCGTTTCGGTGGTCAAGTGCGACGTGGACCACAGCGGGAACCACACGTGCGACATAGACGGCTGGCCGGGGAAGGGGGGTTGCGGGTGGATGGTCGAGATCCTGCACGCCGGGAACGTGATGACCCGGTACTGCCACATGGTCGAGCACCCGGCCGTGACGGTCGGCCAGCACGTCGTCGCCGGCCAGCAGATCGGGCGCGTGGGGACCAGCGGAAACTCGTCCGGCCCGCACCTGCATTTCGAGGTGCATCTCGAACGACGATCGCCGTAGCGTCGGTGCGATCGACCCGGTGCCCTTCATGGAGAAGGTGGGGGTGCCACTTGGTGGGAGTGCATGAACCGAGGATCGCAGCCAGACCCGTTCGCCGGCCGGTCCGACTCGAGCCCTGATCCGCCGCGTCCGATCGCGCCCACCCCGGCCATCATGACCGGGAAGCTGCGCGGCCGGCGGGTATTGATCGGACTGCCGGGCTACGGGTGGCGGGCCGACCTGCGGGCCGACGAGAAGGTGGTGCAGGGCAGTCGCACGTACGTCCCGGTCATCCCGGAGGCGGAGTGGTACCGCGCCGAGGCCGAGCAGACCGAGGTGTTCGCCCCGCTGGTGCCGGTCGAACGGGTCTGGATCGAGGATTTCGGCCTGGCGGATGTTCACCGCCGGACGCGACCAGCCGTCCAAACTGGTGTCCATGGACGAACCGCCGCGTCGCAACCCGGTAGCGGCTCTCGACGCCGACTCGCTCACCGGCCGGCGCGTGGTCCAGGTCGCGCCGGATGGGGGAGCACCGTGACCTCCGCGCCGTCACCGAACTCCACACCAGCGACGACGGCGGCATCTGCGCGCGGGTCGCGACCGAGCTCGACTGGTACCGCTGGGGCTGGAGCGGCCGTTCGCCGCGCACGCTGGAGGTCCCCGTACAGCTGCTCTGGGTGGAGTGAGCGTCACCCGACTTTGGTGGCTCCGCAGACACGCCAGCCGCTCTGATCGACCAGGTGGAAATCCCAGGTCTCCTGGTGACTGCTGAGAGGCTGACCGTTCGATGAGCCGCTGATGGTGAGATCGGTTTCCACCGTGCGCGTACTGCCACTGCCGGTGACGGCCAGGCCGTTCCAGCTGACGCTGACTTTGACGCCGTTGGTCTTCTCCCGACCGGCGTTCTGATTGCGAAGGTCGACGATGGGCTGCAGGGTGGCCCCGGATTTGCAGGTGTAGAGCGCGGCCGCCTTGTCGTCGCGGTCGACCAGGTACGCCCGAGGAAACTGTCGACGACGGCGCCGGGCTCGGAGCGCTGGATCTTGGTGGCGTTGTCGTAGAGCGAGAAGAAGACGCCGGCGCCGCCCAGACACAGCAACAGCAGAACGCCGAGTCCCATCGCCAGCCACAACCGCAGCCGCCGGCTACGCAGCCGACCCGGTGGTGGCGCAACAACGCCCGGCGGCGGCGTCGCTCCAGTGAGGGGTTCCGGCGGCTGCACACATACGACAGTAGTGCCTTTCGTCCGGTTGTCGCCGCCGCCGTCGTGACGCATCGGGAACCACGCAAGTGAAAGGCGCGAAAACCTGCACCGGCTACGCAACGCGATCCCCGAGCGCGCGCAAGGTACGGTTTGAGCGCACAGGGAGGTGAGGTTTTGGCGGATTCGACAACCCGGATCGGTCAGGCCGCTGCCCTGCATCGCCAGGCGGAGGCGACTCGTGGAGGCGGCGGCCGCCGCGCTCGCCGGTCAGGCGCCGGCGCCGGCCGATCCGCATGAGCAGCACCGACTCGCGAGGAACTGCGCATCGCCGCGCGTCACCTTGCCCCCGGCTGGCTCGGGGCCCCGCTGGACGCGCAGGCGCCGGGCACCCCGCTCGGCGGCGAGTTCCCCCCGGCGTTCGTCCGCATCGGCAACGCCGTGCCCCTGGACGATGCCGCCTTCCCGATGATCGTGCCGCTGCTGGGTTCCGGGCACCTGACCGTCAACACCGACGCCCGGGACGCGCGCGTCGCCGGCCTGGTGCGCTGCCTGCTGCTGCGTCTGCTGGCCGCCTCGCCCGCCGGTTCGCTGCTGATCCGCGCGGTCGACGGCACCGGGACGCGCGGTCTTCGGCCCGTTCGACGCGCTGGCCGACGCCGGCCTGATGTCGCCGCCGGCCACCGATCGCGACGGCCTGCGCGCCGTGTTGTCCGAGGCGGAGAAGTGCGCTGCGCCCGTCCCGGACCGGCACCCCGCGCCGCGGTCGTCGTGACCGCCTGCATGCTGCTGGTCATCGCCAGCCTGCCCGGCGAACACCGACGGCGAGGACTCTGAATCAGCTGGCCGCGATCGCTCAGCAGGGCCCGGCGTCGGGCATCCATCTGATCGTGGCCGGCTGGCCGCCGCCTCCGCTGAACGGCCGACCGGCGCAGGCCGCCGCTCGCCTTCGACCACGCCCGTGTCCGTGCACGACCGTACTGCGGTGATCGTCGGCGACCCGCCCGGTGACGACACGTTCAGTTCCGACCCGGGTTCGGCCTGGCTCGACGCACCGGTCTATCCTCGACGACGAACCCGCCGGCCGCACCTGATCGACGCGGTGTGCCAGGAGCTGGCCACCCAGGCGGTCGGCGCCTCCCAGGTCACGCTGGCCGATCTGCTGCCCGGGCCGGACGAGCCGCTGTGGACGCGGTGACGCCGCCGACGGCCTGAGCACCGTCGTCGGGCACGACGGTGACGACCCGCTGCCGCTGCGGTTCAACGACCAGGCGCCACACTGGATGGTCGGCGGGCGGTCCGGTGCCGGCAAGACCGCGTTCCTGATCAACGTGCTGTACGGCCTGGCCGCCCGGTACAGCCCCGAGCAATTGGCGCTCTACCTGCTCGATTTCAAGGAGGGCGTGTCGTTCGCCGAGTTCGTGCCGACCCAGCGCGACCGGACCTGGCTGCCGCACGCGCGTGCGGTCGGGGTCGAGTCCGACCGGGAGTACGGCCTGGCTGTGCTGCGCGAGCTCGACGCCGAGATGACCCGCCGCTCGGTGGCGTACAAGCGGGCCGGCGTGACGCGGTTCGCCGACCTGCGCGCGGTCGCGGCCGAGGAGGACGACCGGCAGCCGATCCCGCGCGTCCTGTGCGTGATCGACGAGTTCCAGGTGCTGCTGGCCGGTAACGACCCGACCGCCACCGAGGCGGTGGCGCTGCTGGAGTCGCTGGCGCGCAAAGGCCGCTCGTACGGCATTCACCTGATCCTGGCCAGTCAGACCGTGCTCGGGGTCGAGGCGTTGTACGCCAAGCGCGACTCGATCTTCGGCCAGTTCCCGGTCCGGATCGCGCTCCCCGGCGGTGGCGACGTGCTCGAACCGACCAACGACTCGGCGGCCGGCCTGCCGATCGGCACCGCGGTGATCAACACCGCCGGCGGTCTGGGCGGCCCACGCGGGGCCACCCGTGGGCACGAGCGGCTGGTCCGCTTCCCCGATCCGCACGCGGACCGGGAAGTGCTCAGCGATCTGCGGCACAAATTGTGGGGGGCGCGCGATCCGGAGGCGTCGCCGCCACGGATCTTCGCCGGGTACGCCCACCAGCACCTGGCCGACGACCCCACCTACCGGTCGGCGCTGGCCGGCCGGGCCGCGCGCCCGGCCGCCCTGGTGGGCCGGGTGATCGACGTGAACCTGTCGACGGCCGCGTTCACGCTGGACGCGTCGCCCGGCCGCCATCTGGCCATCTTCGGCTCGCAGGCGTCCGGCGCCGAGGTGCTGGAGGCGGCCGCCCGCAGTGTCGGCGGCGTTCCACCCGCCGCGGACCACCCGGTTCGTCATCGCGTCGCTGGTGGCCGAGGGCGACGAGCCGGCCAAGCGACTGGCGGTGAGGTCGGGCACCGGCAGGAAGTGGTCGTGGTGACCGCGTCCGGCCTGGACGAGCTGACCGATCTGGACGGGCCGGGCTACCGGGTGGTGTTCGGCATGGACGCGGCCGGCCCGGGCACGCTGCCCGGCCTGCGCCGTCTGTTGCGCGAGGGCCCGAGCCGCGGCGTCCACCTGCTGTCCTGGTGGCGGGGGCTGCGCCGGTTCACCGAGGAGACCGGCGGGTCGGCCGGTCGCGAGGACGTGGCCGGCCTGATGTTCCTGAACGTGCCGCAGCAGGACGTGACGCTGATGGTCGGCAAGCCGGTGGACTGGCAGCCGCGGGAGAACCGGGCGTTCCTGTACGACCGGCAGACCGACCGTTCGGTCAAGCTCGTGCCGTTCGTCCACCCGAGGGTCGGATCAGCCGTGACCGACCTCGATGCCGTGGACCGACGTACCAGGCCGCCGCCCGCCGCCTCGACGCGGTGCGCCGCGCGGCGAGTTCCGAACAGAGCCGGCAGAGCGCGGCGTTGCTGGCGGCGCAGGCCGAGCTGGGAGCGGTCCAGGCCCGGCTGGCCCCGCAACGGGCGCGGTTGATCCAGGAGTTGGACGTACCGGAAGCGGATCTGACTCCGCAGCCGGCCGAGCGGGCGGCGGCCGCGCAGGCGGTGGCCGGTGGCCCGGCGGCTGTGCTGGCCGCGCTGCAATACGCCCGGAGCACGGCCGACGCGGCGGACGCGGCGCTGCTGAGATCGGCGCCCCGCCTCCGGCGCGGGGTGATGCCGCCGGTGGCCCGCAACTTGCTGATCTACGGCCCGTTCTCGGCGGCGGTGCTGATCGTGCAGATCGTGCTCTACCTGGTCGCACCGTCCGGCTCGGTGCCCACGTACGCGCTGGTCTGCGGGCTGAGCCTGCCGGTGCTGGCGTTCGGGCTGGGCTGGGTGACGATCGGTTTCGTCTACGGCGGTGACGGGACGCAAGGTGGACCGGACGCCGCTGGTCGGGGTCATCGCGTGCTTAACCCCGGTGTTGCTGACCTGCATGGGCGTCGGCCTGCTGGCGTTCTTCCGCTAGCTACAGAGGGGACTGATGGCGAGCGTCGAAGAGGTCAAGGCCAACGTGGCGGCGTCGGTGGACGGCGCCGGCCGCGCGGTGACCGGCATCCAGTCCGTGTCGGATCAGCTCGACGACGCCCTGGCTCTGCTGCGGATGACCGCCATCGGCTCGTTCCACCCGCAGGTCGCGTCCGCCATCGCCCAGCTCGAGCAGGCCCGGATGCGGCTGGAGGAGGCGGCCACGCTGGCCCGGGGCGCGATGGACAGCGAACACCTTCCGCACGGTATTCGGGTAGCGCCGTGGTCAGGTCCACTTCGATCAGCTGGCCCTGGTCGCCGACGACGCGACGCCGATGCAGTGGCTCGCGGTGGTTAACCCCCCTGCCGGCATCTTCCGGCTCTGGGTCACCGACGGTCCGCGTGAGCTGCCGCCAGACGCCGGCCAGCACCGAACTGTCCGGGCTCACCACTTAGACGATCCACCACTCGTCCGGCGCGGCACCGGCCGCCTCGAGGACGGCCAGGCAGTTGGCGATCACCTGGTCGGTCTGGGCCCCGTAGTCACCCGGCTCGCCGACCACTTCGCCGGTCAGATCGATCGGGCACTGCCCGGCCAGGTGGGCCACCCAGCCGGCCGAGCTGATCGTCCCTTGGCCGTAGCCGTCCGGATCGCGCACCGTCCGCGGATCGAACCGGAGATCACGCGGCCAGTATCGCGCCGCGCCGACGGTTTCGCACACCGCATTAGCCGAACCAGCCGGGCACGTCGACCGGGAACCGGGGCCGGGACCATCGTGCGCAGCGCCGCCTCGAGGTCGGCAACCCGTTCCGCGCCCAGCGTGGCCACCCACTCGGCCCGCAGCTCGTCGAAGATCCGTGCGGCCTCGACCAGCGAGTCGATGCCACGCGGGGGTGAGCCGGATCAGCTTGCGGCGGCCGTCGCCGGCGTCGTCGCCGCTGCCGCGTTCGACGTAGCCCCAGGCGACGAGCCGGTCCACGGTCTTGCCGGCCGCCTGCTTGGAGACGCCGAGCCGCTGGCCGAGCTCGGTGCCGGTGGCGCCGCGCGGCCCGATCGCCTGCATGGCGAAGCCGTAGGCCGGCCGCAGTTCGGGGTACCCGCGCCGGGCCAGTTCGGCGTGTAATCGGTCGATCAGCACCCGGAATCCGACCCAGCAGCAGAAGCGGCAGCTCAAAACCGGGTGGCGGGAACCGGTCAACCTGGTTTACGGTTTGGTCAACCACATTGACGACCTTACCGGAGGCATTCGATGTTCCCCGAACACACGCTCGACACCGCACCGCCCGCTTCCCGCCGCTTGATGGAGGCGACGGCCAAGCACCTCGGGCACGTCCCGCCGACGATGGCCCGGCTGGCCGAGTCACCCGAGATGCTGTCCACGTTCCTCAAGGCCAGCGGCACCTTCGAGGCCGGCACGCTCGACCCGGTGGCGCAGGAGGTGGTGGTGATGACCATCGCGGTCCGCAACGGCTGCCGGGTCTGCATCGCCATGCACTCCCCCCGACTGCCGGCCGAGGTGGCGGCGGCGCTGGTCGACGGCAAGCCGATCGACGAGCCACGGTCGAGGCGGTACGAGCATTCACGCTCGCGCTGCTGGCTTCGACCGGTGCCGTGGAGACCGACGAGCTGACCGCGTTCCTCGCGGCCGGCTACACGCACCGCAACGCGCTTGAAGTGGTGCTGGGCATCGGCACGTACACGATGTCGACGTTCGCCAACCGCCTGGTCGAGGTCAGCGCGCGTTGATCAGCGCCATCGCCTCGGCCCGGACCTTGCCGTCGGTCTGGAACGCGCCGCGCACGGCGGAGGTGATCGTCTTCGCCCCCGCCTTGCGGATGCCGCGCATCTCCATGCACAGGTGCGCGCACTCGAGCACCACGATCACGCCGCGGGCCTCGAGCTTCGCCGTGAGCAGGTCGGCGATCTGCGAGGTGAGCCGCTCCTGCACCTGGGGGCGGCGGGCGTACACCTCGACCAGCCGGCCCAGCTTGGACAGGCCGGTGATGCGGCCGTGCGGTGCCGGGGATGTAGCCGATGTGCGCGACTCCCTTGAACGGCAGCAGGTGGTGCTCGCACATGCTCGATCACTTCGATGTCGCGGACCAGCACCAGCTCTTCGTGGTTGGCCTCGAAGGTGGTGGTGAGCACCTTGGCCGGATCCGACCCGCAGACCGGCGAACAGCTCCGCGTACGCGCGGGCGACCCGGGACGGGGTTCGCTGCAGACCGTCGCGGTCCGGGTCCTCACCGATCGCGATGAGGATTTCCCGGACCGCTTTCTCGATCCGGCCGAGATCGACGGCTTGCTCGACCGGTGATCCGGTGAGCTTGCCGTCGACCAACCGGGCGGCGAGGTAGTCCAGCTCGTCCGGCTCGGTCATGCTGCCGTCGGTGACCAGTGCGGGCCTAGCCTTCGGACGAGCCGTTGGGGTTCAGGTCCGCGGGGTGGTGTTGGCGCCGTTGCTGCCGCCGCCGACCGCGACCTGACCGTCGGCTTCGCGCCTGCGCCTTGAGCTTCTCCCGCTCGGCCGGGGTGACCACCGGCGGCGCCGCGGACGGCAGCCGCTTGCCGAAGCCGTTGAACGGCGCCATCGGGGCCCGCTTCTGCACGCGGGCGCAGATCCGGTCCATGTCCTCGCGGGTGATGGTCTCCTTCTCGATCAGCTCGAGCACCATGTTGTCGAGGACGTCGCGGTACTCGACCAGGATCTCCCACGCCTCGTCGTGCGCCAGCTCGATCAGCGCGCGCACCTCGGAGTCGATGTCCGCGGCGACCGAGTCGGAGTAGTCCCGCTCGTGGCCCATGTTGCGGCCCAGGAACGGCTCGTCGTCGCTGGTGCCGTACTTGACCGCACCGAGCTTGGAACTCATGCCGTACTGGGTGACCATGGCCCGGGCCAGACCCGGACGCCTTCTCGATGTCGTTGCCGGCGCCGGTCGTGGGCTCGTGGAAGACGAGTTCCTCGGCCGCCCGGCCACCCAGCGCGTACGCCAGGGTGTCGATCATCTCGGCCCGGGTCTGGGTGTACTTGTCCTCGGTCGGCAGGACCAGCGTGTGCCCGAGCGAGCGGCCCCGCGGCAGGATCGTCACCTTGTGCACCGGCGCGGAGTGCGGCAGCGCGTAGGCGACCAGCGCGTGGCCACCCTCGTGGTACGCGGTGATCTTCTTCTCGTTGTCGCTCATCGCCCGGGTGCGGCGCTCGGGGCCGGCGATGACCCGGTCGATCGCTTCCTCGAGGAAGTAGTTCGAGATCGCCCGCTTCTCGTTGCGCGCGGTCAGCAGCGCGCGCCTCGTTGACCACGTTGGCCAGGTCGGCGCCGGAGAACCCGGGCGTCCGGCGGGCCACCGAGTCGAGGTCGACGTCCGGCGTGAACGGCTTGCCCTTGGCGTGCACCCGCAGGATGGCCTTGCGACCCTCCATGTCCGGGGTGTCGACCGGGATCTGCCGGTCGAACCGGCCCGGGCGCAGCAGCGCCGGGTCGAGGATGTCCGGCCGGTTGGTGGCGGCGATCAGGATGACGCCGCCCTTGGTGTCGAAGCCGTCCATCTCGACCAGCAGCTGGTTCAGCGTCTGCTCGCGCTCGTCGTGACCGCCACCCATGCCGGCGCCGCGGTGCCGGCCGACGGCGTCGATCTCGTCCACGAACACGATCGCCGGCGCGTTGGACTTGGCCTGCTCGAAGAGGTCGCGGACCCGGCTCGCGCCGACACCGACGAACATCTCCACGAAGTCGGAACCCGGAGATCGAGTAGAACGGCACCCCGGCCTCGCCGGCGACCGCCCGGGCGAGCAGCGTCTTACCCGTACCGGGCGGGCCGAACAGCAGCACGCCCTTCGGGATCTTCGCGCCCAGGGCCTGGTACTTCGCCGGGTTCTGCAGGAAGTCCTTGATCTCGTGCAGTTCCTCGACCGCCTCGTCGGCGCCCGCCACGTCGGCGAACGTCGTCTTGGGCGTGTCCTTGGTGATCATCTTCGCCTTGGACTTGCCGAAGTTGAGCACCCGGGAGCCGCCGCCCTGCATCTGCGACATGAACAGCAGCAGCAGAATCACCAGGATGGCGATCGGCAGCAGGTTGACCAGCAGGCTGAGGAGGATGCTGTCGCCGGACACCGTGGAGTTGATGTTCCCGGTGATCCGGCCCGGCCGACTTGGCCTGCTGAACCGCGGTCCAGACCTGGCTCGTGACCTCGTACGGATACTGGGTCTCGATCCTGATCGGTGTCCTTGCCGTTGAACCGCTCCGGGTTTGGCCAGATCGAGCTGGAGCGTCTGCTCCTTGTCCTTGATCACAGCCTTTTTGATGCCGGGATGGTTCAGCCGCTCGAGGACGACCGAAGTATCTACTCGCTGGTAGCTCGGACCACTGGTGAAGAATGAGCTCAGCGCAATCGCACCGATGATCACCAGAATGATCCAGACCACCGGGCGGCGGAAGAAACGCGTACGTTCCATACTGTTGTCGGGCGCCGTTGCGCCCGGACCCTCCTGATCGGCGTCCTGGTCAACCTGGAGTTGCAACGCGCCACCGGTCGGCGTGCCGGCCCCGGTCCGCCCGACCCCTCCGGCGCGCGTGACACTGCGCCATCGGTCACTCGACGGTACACCGTAGGTGCCGGGCGCGAACCCGTGAGCCCAGCCCTGCGGCTCAGTGCCTGGCCCTCGGTCGTTCACGCGCTATCGTCGCAAATCCGGACAAAGCTTCTCACCGGGCTGAGAGAACCCACAGCTTGGTTCAGCTACGGGCGTACACCTCCGGCCGGAGCACCCCGACGTACGGCAGCTCGCGGTAGCGCTCGGCGAAGTCCAGTCCGTAACCGACCACGAACTCGTTCGGGATGTCGAAGCCGACGTACTTGACCGGCACCTTCACCTTCACCGCGTCCGGCTTGCGGAGCAGCGCCACCACCTCGACGCTGGCCGGCTGCCGGGACTGCAGGTATTTCATCAGCCAGGACAGGGTCAGCCCGGAGTCGACGATGTCCTCCACGATCACCACGTGCCGGCCGGTGATGTCGCGGTCCAGGTCCTTGAGGATGCGCACCACCCCGGACGAGGTGGTGCCCGCCCGTACGACGAGATGGCCATGAACTCCATCTCGGTGGAGGGACCGAACCGGCCCAGCGCCCGGGCGAAGTCGGCCATGAACATGACCGCGCCCTTGAGCACGCAGACCAGCAGCACGCCGCCGTCCACCCCGGCGTGGTCGGCCGAGACCTGCTTCGCCAGCTCGGTCGTCTTCTCGCGGATCTGCTCCTCCGTGATGATCACGCGCTCGATGTCGGCGTCGTACCAGGAGCCCTCAGCCATGGCCTAAGCCTGCCGCATCGCGGGCGGGACCGGCGGGGCGGGTCGGTGCGATTCGAGCGGCGGTGACAACCATCACAGCCGGACGAGCACCCCGTCGCGCCGAGCCACGACGATCGCCGCCGGGCAGCGTGGCCGGCCCCTGGCCGTGCCAGCCGGTGACCAGCGCGTCCAGTGCGGCGACGTGCCGATGCGACAGCGCGCCGCCGGCGACGCCCAGCTCGCGGGCCCAGCCGTGCAGCACCCGGGTGCGGATGGCGGTCGGCAGCGCGGCCAGCGCGGCCACCTCGAGGCCGCCGGTCGCGCGGGCCCGGGCCGCCAGGTCGTCCAGGGCGGTGTTGTCGGCGGCGATCAGGGTGGCGGACCGGGCCAGGTTGTCCACCACGGCCGGGCCGAGCGCGGCGACCAGCGCCGGCAGGGCCTCGGCGCGCACCCGGGACCGGGCGTACGCGGGATCGGTGTTGTGCGGGTCCGACCACACCACCAGCCCCAGGGCCGCGCAGGCCTTGCGGGTGTCCGCCCGGCTCACGTCCAGCAGCGGCCGGCGCAGGATCCCCCGGCGGTACGGCATCCCGGCCAGTCCCCGGGGCCCCGAGCCACGGGCGAGCGCCAGCAACACGGTCTCAGCCTGATCGTCGCGCGTGTGCCCAAGCAGTACGGCCGACGCGTCCGCCCGGTCAGCGGCGCCAGCCAGCGCGTCGTACCGGGCCGTCCGCGCCGCCGCCTCTGGACCGCCCGGGAGCCCGGCGACCCGTACCGTCTCGACCGACACGGGATCGAAGCCGGCGTCCGAGGCCCAGGCGGCGACCTCGGACGCCCGTTCGGCCGAGCCCTCCTGCAATCCGTGGTCGACGGTCACCAGGCCGGCCCGCACCCCCATCCGCGGGGCGACGAAGGCGACCGACGACGCCAACGCCAACGAGTCGGCCCCGCCCGAGCAGGCGACCAGCACGGTGCACGCCCGCGGCAGATCAGCCAGGGACGACCGGACCGCCCGCCGGACGGCCGCGACCGGCGGCGGGACCCGCGGCACCTAGCCCCCGATGGCCGGCTGGGGTCCGTGCACCCGGGTCACCCACGCGTCCGGGTCGCCCAGCTCGTCCAGGCGGGGCAGCGTCAGCGGCGAGCTGAACACCTTGTTGAACCCCTCCATGCCGACCCGCTCGACGACGCCGCGCACGAACTTGTGACCCTCGGCGTACTGCCGCATCTTGACCTCGATGCCGAGCAGCCGGCGGATCGCCTTCTCCAGCGGGTTGCCGGTCTCCCGGCGCCGGTTGAACTTGGACCGGATGTCCTCCACCGACGGGATGACCTCGGGGCCGACGCCGTCCATGACGAACTCGGCGTGGCCTTCGAGCAGGGTCATCAGCGCGGTCAGCCGGTCCAGCACCGCCTTCTGCGCCGGGGTCTGCACCAGGTCGAGCACCGAGGAGCGGCTGTCCGGGTCACGCAGCGCGTCGGACAGCGAGGCCACCCCCCGGCGCAGCCGCTCGAGGATGTGCTCGCCGCCGGCCTGCGACGCGTCGGCGAACGCCTGGACCTCGCCCAGGAAGTAGCCCCGCATCCACGGCACCGCGGTGAACTGCGTCAGGTGGGTGACCTCGTGCAGGCAGACCCAGAGGCGGAAGTCGCGCGGGTCGGCGCCGATCTTGCGCTCGACCTCGACGATGTTGGGCGCGTTCAGCAGCAGCTGGCCGGGCTCGGCGGAGAACACCTCGTACTGGCCCAGCACCCGGCCGGACAGGTACGCCAGCACCGTGCCGGCCTGCACGCCGGTGACCCGGGAGCCGATCGCCTCGGCCACGGCGCCCGGTGCCCGGTCGCCGGTGAGGCGCTCGACCAGCGGCCCGATCACCGTCTTGAGACCGGCGATGTTCACCGCGGCCCAGTCCTTGCGGTCGACCACCCGCACCGGCGGCACGTCCACCTGGGGCGTCAGGCCGGTGTAGGCGGCCACGTGCCCGGCGGCCTCGTCGGCCAGCGTGCGTAGTTCCGCCACCACCTGCATGGCTTCCTCGTAGGACACCGCGGGGCCGGACTTCGAGAGCGCGCCCGCGGTGGCGGCGGCTAGATCCCAGTCAACGAACTGCGCCATGAACCCACCGTACTCGTGGCTTTCCAGCGCGCCCCCGGGGAAAACCCCGAGATCAGCAGCCGCAACCGACCAGGGCCGCCGGGATCCCGTCCAGGGCGGCCCGGGCCGTGGTCGCGTCCGGCGAGCCCATCGCCATCACCGCGAACACCAGCAGCCGGCCGTCCTTGGTGATCAGTTCGCCGGCCATCGTGTTGACGCCGGCCAGCGATCCTGTCTTCGCCCGGACCACGCCCTGGCCGACCTGGTTGGGGGCGGGCGTGACGAAGCGACTCCGCAACGTTCCCGACCAGCCGGCCACCGGCAGGCCGCCGAACAGCGCGGTCACCGCCGGATCCTTGCCCGACGCGGCCAGCGCCAGCACCGCGGTCAGCATCGCCGGGCTGATGCCGTTGTGCCGGGACAGGCCGCTCCCGTCGTACAGGTCGGCCTCGTCGCGCGGCAGGCCCAGGTCGTTCAACTTGGCCTGGGTGGCGTCGGCGGCGCCGTCGAAGCTGGCCGGCTGACCTGCCGCCAGCGCCACCTGCCGGGCCATGGCCTCGGCGATCACGTTGTCGCTCTGGGTCAGCATCCAGTCGGTGATCTGCACCAGCGGCGGCGACTGCACCGCGCCGAGCTGCTGGCCCGGCTGCACACCCGGTGCGGCGCTGGCGTCGTTCTCGACGGCGTCCGGCGCCTTGCCCTTCGCCACGGCCGCGGTCACGCCGAGCTGTTTGGCGAACGCCGCCCCGGCCGCCATCGCCGGATCCGAGTAGCGCGGATCGGCTCCGACCTCGTGGTGCACGGGGGTGATCCGGCCGGCGTTGGTCATCAGCGACTCGATCGGGGCGACCTGGCCGCCGGGCGAGATGTCGTCCGGGTCCCAGCCGGTCGCGGTGGTCGGCCCGCTGAACAGCGACGTGTCGATCTCCACCTTGGTCGGCGCGGTGCCGCCCAGCGCCCTTTTGACCTGCGTCGCCAGCTGGTCCAGGCGAGCCGCGCCCGGGAACTGACCTTTGGCGTTGATCGACAACGTCGGGTCGCCGCCCCCGACCAGCACCACCTCACCCGGTGTCGAGCCGGCCACGGCCCGCGTCGTCAGCCGGTAGGCCGGACCCCGCGCGGCCAGCACGGCCGTCGCCGTGAGCAGCTTGGTCGTGGATGCGGGCGTGGTCATCGAGTCGGCGCTGCGGTCGTACAGGGTGGTCCCGGTCAGCGGATCGAGCACCGAGGCGTAGACCTTGCCGCCCAGCGCCTTGTTCACCATCAGCTTGTCCATCAGGGCTTTCACCCCGGCCGCGCTCGGCGGTGTGCCGGCGGTCCCCGCGGCGGACAACACCGGCGCCGGGGTCGGATCCGGCGTCAGCGCCGCCACCGGGACCGACTTCGTGGCCGCCCCCAGCCAGCCCTTCACCGGTCCGGGTTTGCCGATCAGGCCGACGCCAACCACGGCGATCACCAAGATCACAACGACCGAACCCAGCCAGATACGGCGCTTCGAAGAGCGACCGCCGCCCGCGGGCTCAGCTGGGTGCCCGGTCCCGCTGGTCGCGCCGCCGCCGGGCGGACCTGCGGGGAGACCTTCACCCGAGACCGGGCCCTCCGTCCCGGCCACGGCCGCCCGGCCCGCACCAGCGCCGGCCTCGGCTGCCGCCACCGGCACCGCCGCGGCCATTCCACCCGCGGGCGCTCGCACCGGAACCGACGCCCGTCCGGGCGCTCCCGGCACCGAAGCCCGACCCGGCGCAGCCGGCGGCCCGGGCGCGCGCCCGGGAATGGCCGGCGCCACCGAAGCCCGACCCGGCGCAGCCGGGGCGGCCGGAGCCGGCCCGCCAGCAGCCGGAGAGACCGAAGCCCGACCCGCAACAGCCGGCGCGGCCGAAGCCCCATCCGGAGCAGCCGGCGGCACGGGCGCCCGGCCCGGAACGGCCGGCGGCACGGGCGAACCCCGGCCCGGCGCAGCCGAAGCCCGACCCGGCGCAGCCGAAGCCCGACCCGGCGCAGCCGAAGCCCGACCCGGCGCAGCCGAAGCCCGGCCCGGCGCAGCCGAAGCCCGGCCCGGGGCGGCTGAAGCCCGACCGGGAGCCGCCGGCGCGGCCGAAGCCCGACCGGGAGCCGCCGGCGCGGCCGGAGCCGGCCCACCAGCAGCCGGAGAGACCGAGGCCCGACCCGGAGCCACCGGCGAACTCGGCGCTCGACCGCCGGCCGCGGGACGTGTGGGAGCGCGCTCACCGGCCGGCGACCTGATCTCGGTCTGAGCGTCGCACGGTGCGTCCGGAGGCACACGCCTGGCGGCTGGACCGCCGCGGGGACGTCCCTCGGCTGCGGGAGTGTCTGCGGGCGGCGCGGCGCCCGGCGCAGTCACGCCGGCGCGGCCGCTCGCGGCCCGGGGTGCTTTGGCCGACCCGGCGGCGGGCCCCGCCCCGACGGCGGTCGGGAGCGCTCCCGGCGGTCCGACAGTGGGCAGCGCCATGGTCTGATCGCCCGGCGACGCAGCCGCGCCGGGTTTGTCCGGTGGCGTGGCCCGCGGGGCCGGCGGCCGGACTGACGGTGGGGCCGGCGGCCGGACTGACGGTGGGGACGGCGGCCGGACTGACGGTGGGGACGGCGGCCGGACCGGCGGTGGGGACGACGCCGGACCGCGCGGAGGCACCGGGGGTGGCGAGGCGTCCTGCGGTCGCCGGGGCGACTGGGAGCCGCGGGGCCGCTGCGGGTCCGCGCCGGGTGTGTCCGCCGAGTCCGTTTCGGCGCGCGCGCCGTCGCGCCGCGGCACCGACGCCCGACCGTACGAACCAGGAGTTGCGCCCTGGTCAGCAGGACCGGTTTGTGAATCTTGCCTCCCCACGCGTACCTCCTCGCTCCTACCGTCAGACTTAGGGGAGACTACTGACTTCAAGCACGTCACCGCGCACCGATACGGCGTGGCGACGCGAACCGAGGGAGCGAAATATGGATTTCGACGTTCTGGTTGAGATCCCCAAGGGTCAGCGCAACAAGTACGAGGTCGACCACCGGACCGGCCGCATCCGGCTGGACCGCACGCTCTTCACGGCCACCCAGTACCCCGCTGACTACGGTTTCATCGAGGGCACGCTGGGCCGCGACGGTGACCCGCTCGACGCTCTCGTCCTCATTCAGGAACCGACGTTCCCGGGCTGCCTGGTGCGAGCGCGGGCGATCGGCATGTATCGGATGACCGACGAGAAGGGACCGGACGACAAGGTCGTCTGCGTGCCCTACGGCGACCCGCGGCAGGAGCACCTGCGCGACATCTACCACCTGGGTGAATTCGACCGGCTGGAGATCCAGCACTTCTTCACCGTCTACAAGGACCTCGAGCCGGGCAAGTCGGTCGAGGGTGCCACGTGGGCCGGCCGCGTCGAGGCCGAGGAGGAGATCAAGTCGTCGTTCAAACGCGCCGAGGTCGCCGAGCATCACGAAGACGAGCACTGAGACAACGAGCACTGAGACCCGGTCAGGACAAGCGTATTCCGCCGACCGCGGCGTAGAGCCCGACCACCGCGCACGCCACCGGGATCACCGACACCACGACCAGGGTGTCCAGCAGGTCGGCGGCCCGCCCGAGATAGGGCGACGGCGGCCGGTGGGACCACGTGGTCCCGGCCCCGATGGTGACCAGGGCCAGCAGCAGTCCGACCAGGACGAGCGCCGGCAGCGTCACCGGGCCGGCGTGCCGCAGCAGGCTCACGCCCAGCGCGCCCACGCCGACCAGCCCGCCCACGATCAGCGGCACCCGCTGACGCACCGTCACGAACAGCCGTGACCGCAGCAGCATGGCCGCCGCCGACACCGCGATCAGGATCCGGGCGGACCACGCCGACGAGGTCGCCAGCACCACGAACGCGCCGGTGGCCAGGACCGCGTGGCCGATCAGCATGCCGGTGAGCAGCTCCTCCGTGCGGGCCACGGCGCGCGAACACGGTGACCCGGTCCGGCCGCTCCCGCGCGGCGTCGAGACCGGCCGTACGCCCGGCGGTGAAGCCCTCGGCCGCATCCGTACCCGTAGGCAGCGTGACCGGCGGCGTCGGCACCTTGCCGAACCGCAGGGCCAGCAGCGGCAGCGCCCCGATGCCGCAGACCAGGATGGACAGCAGCACCGCGGCCCCGCCGGCCGCCGCCGTCAGCATGCTGACCAGCGCCGCCACCGCCCCGAAGAGGCCGGTCACGCCGCCGGCGGTGAAGATCCGCTGGGTGCCGGCCACGCCGACCCCGCCGAGCACCGCGGCCAGCAGCAGCGCCACCGAGCCGACGAGCACCTCCGGACCGCCGAGCCACGGCAGGGCGGCGAACACGCCGTTCCGGTCGCCCGCGGTGGACAGGACCAGGGCACCGCCGGCGAACGCGTACGGCATCGCGGCGGCCGCGAGCACCACGCCAGCCTGACGGTCCCCGTACGCCCGGGACGCGGTCACCCCGGCCAGTGCGAGCAGCACGCCCACGGCCAGCCCGACGATACGCCGACCCGGAGCGCCCCGGGCCGCCGCCGAGCACGGCCACCAGCCCCAGGGCCAGCAGCACCCCCGCCGCGACCAGGGTGGCCCCCCGGGTCGCCCCGGCCGTCCACACCGTCCCGCGGCGCCGGGCGCCTTCGGCGATGGCCTCCACCACGTCGTCGTACTCCAGTTCCGGCCACTGCTCGTGGGCCGGGACAAGATGCAGCACCTCGCCGTCCCGTACGCCCTGGGGGAAGAGACCCTGCGCCGTGGTCAGCGCGACGCCGTCGGTGCGCCGCAGCAACCACCCACCGTGCTTCTCGCCGTCGTCGGCGAGGCCCTCCCCGGCGTGACGCAGCACCTCGGGCAGGAGTTCGGCCAGCGGGACGTGCTCGGGCAACGCGACATCGACGCGCCGCTGCGGCGCGCTGATCGTGACGCGAGCGAGACCGACGCTCATGGATGGCATCCCATCGATGGTGACGAGGCTGCGGAATCGACCGCACTTTACCTACCATGGGCCCGGTCGGTAGCCCCGGTGGACGAAAGGCAGTCTATGAGCACGGTGGTGATCAAGCGGTCCGCGCGTCGCCCGGCTCCGGAGATTCCGGCCGGCGAGCTCGCGGTCGAGCCGCCACCGGAGATCCCCCAGTCCACCGGTGGGCGCTGGCAGCAGGCGATGATGGCGCTGCCGATGCTGGGTGGCTCGGTGGCCATGGCGATGATGATGGGTCGCGGCGGCGGCCCGTTGTCCTATGTGGTCGGCGGTTTGTTCGGGGTGTCCTCACTGGCCATGCTGGCCACCTCGTTCGGCAGCAGCGGCTCGCCGAAGAAGTCGGAGATGATGGCCGCCCGCCGGGAGTACCTGCGGCACCTGTCCGGCCTGCGCAGACGCGTCCGGGAGACGGCGACGGCGCAGCGCGTCGGCTTGTTCTACCGGCATCCCGACCCGGCGCAGTTGTGGTCGACGGCCGGCAGTCATCGGGTCTGGGAGCGGCGGCCGGCCGATCCCGACTTCGGCGTGGTGCGGCTGGCGGTCGGCCCGCAGACGCTGGCCACACCGCTGGTTCCGCCGGTCACCCGCCCGCTGGAGGACCTGGAACCGATGACGGCCGGGGCGCTGCGGCGCTTCCTGGACGCGTACTCGGTGGTGCCGAGCCTGCCGGTGGCGGTGAGCGTGCGCGGCTTCGCCCGGGTCTTCGTCCGCGGCGAGGCGGCCGACACGCAGGCCCTGACCCGGGCCGATGCTGACCCAGATGGCGGTGTTCCACGCGCCCGACGACCTGATCATCGCGGTCTGCGCGGGGTCCGGCCGCCGGGCGCTGTGGGAGTGGGTCAAGTGGCTGCCGCACACCCTGCACCCGTCCCGGACCGACGCCCTGGGCCCGGTCCGGCTGGTCGCGAGTTCCGGGTACGAGTTGGAGAAGCTGCTCGAGGACGTGATCGGCAACCGGCACCGGTTCAACCCGGCCGGCGTGAGCACCAATGGCCCGCACGTGGTGATCGTGCTCGACGGCGCCGACCTCAAGGGCGCCACCCAGCTCGACGACGGCATCGACGGAGTGACGGTGCTCGACCTGGACGAGGCAGCCGCCGCGGCTGCTGGACCGGTCGCTGCTGGTCCTGCAGATCGCCGGGGGCGTCCTCCACACGTACGCCATGGAACACGAGGCCGAGGTCGGCACGCCGGACCGGCTGAGCCACGCCGACGCCGAGGCGGTGGCCCGCCGGCTGGCTCCGCTCCGGCTGGCCGCGATGAGCAAGTCCGCCGACTCGCCGCTGCTGGGCGATCTGGGCCTGGCCGAGCTGCTCGGCATCGGCGACCCGGAGAACTTCTCGGTGGCCCGCAGCTGGCTGCCCCGGCCCAACCGGGACAAGCTGCGGGTGCCGATCGGCGTGGGCGCGGACGGCGCGCCGATCGAGCTCGACCTCAAGGAGTCGGCGCAGGACGGGATGGGGCCGCACGGGCTGCTCATCGGCGCCACCGGTTCGGGCAAGTCGGAACTGCTGCGCACGCTGGTGCTGGCGCTGGCCACCACCCACTCGTCGGAGACGCTGAACTTCGTCCTGATCGACTTCAAGGGTGGCGCGACCTTCTCGTCGCTGGACCGGCTGCCGCACACCGCCGCCGTGATCACCAACCTGGCCGACGAGTTGCCGCTGGTCGACCGCATGGTGGATGCCATCGACGGCGAGCTGATCCGCCGGCAGGAGGTGCTGCGGAAGGCGGGCAACTACGCCAGCCTGCGCGACTACGAGAAGGCGCGGCTGGGCGGGGCGGCGCTGCCTCCGCTGCCGTCGCTGCTGGTGGTCTGCGACGAGTTCTCCGAGCTGCTGTCGGCCAAGCCCGACTTCATCGACCTGTTCGTCCAGATCGGACGGCTGGGCCGGTCGCTCGGCGTGCACCTGCTGCTGGCCAGTCAGCGGCTTGAGGAGGGCCGGCTGCGCGGGCTGGACACCCACCTGTCGTACCGGATCGGGCTGCGGACCTTCTCGGCGCTGGAGTCCCGGGCGGTGCTGGGCGTGCCCGACGCGTACGAGCTGCCCCGGTCCCCCGGCCACGGCTACCTCAAGTTCGGCACCGAGCCGCTGGTGCGCTTCAAGGCGCGCGTACGTGTCGGGGGTGCTGCGGCGGGCCGGTAACCGCAAGGCGGGCGCGGCCGGCGCGGAGTGACGAGCCGCAGGTCCTGTCGTACACCACGCACTACGTCCCGGCGCCCAAGCCGGTGAAGCCGGTCCGGCCGGAACCGGCGGAGGTGCCGGACGGCGACAGCGTGCTCGACGTGATGGTCGACCGGCTCAACGGCCAGGGTCCGCCCGCCCACCAGGTCTGGCTGCCGCCGCTGAACCAGTCGGCGGCACTGGACGAACTGCTCGGGCCGGTGACCTCCGACCCGGTACGCGGCCTGGCCTTCGCCAATCCCGAACTGCACGGCGCGCTGCAGGTGCCGATCGCGCTCATCGACAAGCCCCGCGAACAGTTGCGCGACGTGATGTGGTTGCAGTTGGCGGGCGCGGCCGGGCACGTGGCCGTCGTCGGCAGCACGCTGTCCGGCAAGTCGACGGCGCTGCGCAGCCTGATCTGCGGCCTGGCCCTGACCCACACGCCGGCCGAGGTGCAGGTGTACTGCCTGGACTTCGGCGGCGGTTCACTGGGCACGCTCAAGGACCTGCCGCACGTCGGTGGCGTCGCCGGGCGGATGGACACGGTCGGCGTCCGGCGGACCGTCGGCGAGGTCGCGACGCTGCTGACCGAGCGGGAGGAGCAGTTCGGCCGGCTCGGCATCGACTCGATGGCGTCCTACCGGCGCCGCCGGGCGAACACGGCCGGTGTGCGGTGGCGACGACCCGTTCGGCGACGTCTTCCTGGTCGTGGACGGCTGGCTGACGCTCCGCAAGGAGTACGAGGAACTGGAACCGGTGGTCACCGACATCGCCACCCGGGGCCTGTCGTACGGCATCCACGTGGTGACCACCGCGACCCGGTGGATGGACTACCGCCCGGCGATCCGTGACCTGTTCGGTTCCCGCCTGGAGCTGCGCCTGGGCGATCCGACCGACTCGATGATCAACCGGCGGGCGGCGCTCAACGTGCCCGAGAAGCCGGGCCGGGGCCTGGTCGAGCACCCGACGGACAAGAACAAGAGCCTTCACCTGCTGACCGTACGGCCCGAGCTGACCACCATGACCGACACCACCGACCTGGTCAAGGCGATCGCGGCCGGGCTGGAGCGGGCCGCCGGCGCCGCGCGTACGGCTGCTGCCCGCGTCCTTGCCCTACGCCGAGCTGGACCTCGACCGGACGACCGGGTTGCGCCTGCCGATCGGCATCTCCGAGGCCGATCTCCAGCCGGTGGAGATCGACTTCGCCGGTGATCCGCACTTCCTGCTGTTCGGCGACTCCGAGTGCGGCAAGTCGTCGTTCCTGCGGGCGCTGGCGACCTCGGTGATGCGGCGGTTCGCGCCCGAGCAGGCCCGCATCATCCTGGTCGACTACCGCCGCAGCCTGATGGACCTGCCCGAGTCCGAGCACCGGATCGGCTACGGCATCCAGGCGGCGAAGACGCTGGAGTTGATGGAGTCGGTGGCCGGCTACATGGAACGGCGGCTGCCCGGGCCGGACGTCACCGCCCAGCAGTTGCGGGACCGGTCGTGGTGGACCGGACCGGAGCTGTTCGTGCTGGTGGACGATTACGACCTGGTGGTCTCCGGCCCGACCAACCCGCTGACGCCGCTGCTCGAGTACCTGCCCCAGGCCCGGGACGTGGGGCTGCACCTGGTGGTCACCCGGCGGGCGGGCGGCGCCGGGCGGGCGCTCTACGAGCCGGTGATCCAGCGGCTGCGCGAGCTGTCGTCGCCCGGTCTGGTGATGTCCGGGCCGCCGGACGAGGGGGCGCTGATCGGCACGGTCCGCCCGACCCCGATGCCACCCGGACGTGGCCGGTTGACTACGCGGCGTGAGGGGGTACGGCTCATCCAGTTGGCCCACCTTCCCCCGTACTGAGGGCCCCGCACCGCGGGTGCGATCGGCTCCGATGGACCCGGGCCAGATTCACGGGATTCGGAGTAATCTCCCTGCAACACCGTCCACAACCAGAAGGCGTCGCCTGTCCGTGTCCGCTGCTCCGCAAGCCTCGAGTCGGGCCGCCGTGCGGTCTCGCCGCCGCCGCGGTTGGCCGGGTTGATCGGGGTTGGCCGTGACCGCCGCTCCGGCCTGGGCCCGGCGCCGCCGAACCCGTGGTCGAGCGACGCCGTCCGCGACGACCAGTACCAGCTCAAGGAACTGAACGTTTCCGCCGCCTGGCCGATCGCCACCGGCGCCGGGGTCACTGTCGCGGTGATCGACTCCGGGGTGGACGCCCACCACGTCGACCTGGACGGGCAGGTGCTGCCCGGCCTTGACCTGGTCGACGCGAAAGGCAACGGGGACACCGACCTGGTCGGCCACGGCACCACCGTCTCGGCCATCATCGCCGGCAAGAGACGACGGCGCCGGCGTGATCGGCATCGCCCCCAAGGCCAAGATCCTTCCGGTCCGCGTCCTGGACCAGGAGAACCGCTACAACGACGCGATGATCGTCGCCAAGGGCGTGCGCTGGGCGGTCGACCACGGCGCGCAGGTGATCAACCTGTCCCTCGGCGGCAGCGGCAGCAGCGCCGCACTGGCAGCCGCCCTTGATTATGCGTTCGCCAAGGACGTGGTCGTGGTCGCCTGCACCGGCAACCTGAGCGCGGCCCCGTCGACCGGGGTCTGGTACCCGGCGCGCGAGCCCGGCGTGATCGCCGTCGCGGGCATGGACCGCGACGGCGACGACCTCTGGAGCGGGTCGATCACCGGACCCGAGACGGTGGTCACCGCGCCCGCCACCCAACTGGTCGGCGCCCGGCCCGGCGGCTACTGGAAGGTGCAGGGCACGAGCTTCGCCGCGCCGATGGTGTCGGCCACGGCGGCGCTGATCCGGTCCCGCTGGCCGACCATGTCCGCGGGCGAGGTGATCAACCGGATCATCGAGGTCGGCGAAGGACCTGCGGCGCACCCGGACGCGACAACGACGTACGGGTTCGGGCTGGTCGACCCGATCCGCGCGCTGACCGCGGAGATTCCGCCGGTCTTCGCCAACCCGCTGGACACCACGCCGTCACCGGGCATCGTCGGTTTCGGCAGCGCCCCGGCCTCCGGCTCGGCCCAGTCGGCGCCGGAGGAGTTCGGCACGGGGCTGCGGCGGGCGCGCACGCCCTCGGCGAGCGCGCCGGTCAGGCCCTGCCAACGGTCGAACCGGCCGGTGAGCGCGGACGCAACCGGTGGGTGGCGGCGATCCTGCTGCTGCTGTCCGGCGTGGTCGGCCTGCTGACCGTCCGCCGTTTCGCCCGCCTCGGCTGATCCGTTCGGTCGGCTGTCAGGCGCAGTCGCCGGTGCGGACCCCGCGCGTCTTCTCGGCGCCGGCCGTGGCCACCGGAGCCGCCTCGGCGGCGGTCAGCGCGAAGCCCATGTTCCGGTCGTCCGCGGCTGCCGCGAAGATCACGCCCAGCACCTGCCCGGCCGGGGTGACCAGCGGGCCGCCGGAGTTGCCGCTGCGGACCAGCGCCCGGATCGTGTAGATCTCACGGGTCACGTCGTTCTGGTTGTAGATGTCCGGACCGGTGATGTTGCCGACGTCCCGCACCCGGGCCGACTGGGCGTTGTACGGCCCGTCCAGCGGGTAACCGAGCACGATCGCGCTGGAGCCGGTCCCGGCCGGCTTGGACACGAACGGCATGGCCGGCTCGTGCAGGCCGGGCACGTAGATGACGGCCAGGTCGCGCTCCGGGTCGTAGACCACGACCGTCCCCTCGAGCCGTTCGCCGTTGCCCTCGACCTGACACGTCGCGGGTGCCGGCGACCACGTGAGCGTTGGTCATGTACCCGCTCCGGCGCGTACACGAACCCGGATCCCTCGATCCGGCGGGAGCAGCTCGGCGCCGTGCCCAGCACCTTGAGCACCGACTTCTTCGGCTTCTGACCACGACCTGGCGAGTTGGCCAGCGCCGGATCGGGCGCGGCGACCTCCTGGCGCCCGGGTCGGCGCCAGGCCGCCGAGCACGTCCGGGAACCCGCTGGTGTCGAGCGTGTCGCGCAGACGCCGTGGAGAGCGCCTGCGCCTGCTCCGGCATCAGGCTCGTTGATGCCGCCGAGGATCGCGCTGCCGCGGACCGCCTGTTGAGCCTGGCGAACGGCGTCGACCCGAGCGGGACGGCGAGCAGCCACGCCACCAGCAGCACGCGCGACTCACCGACATGAACGCCCCGCCGACGTCGTCGACGTGCTGCATCGGCCGGCTGGTGATGGTGCGGCGGATCCGGGTGCCGAACCAGCCGGCCAGCGTCTGCCCGAGCACGGCCAGCGCGAAGATCACCACCAGCGAGACCACCAGCCGGACCACCCCGCCGCTGAACTGGTTCGCGATCAGCGGCCCGAGCTGCAGGCCGATCAGCACGCCGCTGAAGAAGCCGCCGAACGACAGCGCGCCGATGACGAATCCCTGCCGGTAACCGCTGATCGCGAAGATCAGCATCAGCAGGATCAGGATGCCATCGGCCACGTGCACTCCTCAGCGTAGGGGTGGCGGGTCCAGGTCACGTGCACCACCTCGTCGCGCTGCGCCGTCCGGAGTCGCGGGCACGGACGCCGACTCGGCCGGCAGGTTCACCAGGCGACGCCGGTCCCAGGGGCGGCTCCACCCGGCCAGATCCGAGCAATGCCGACACGACCGCCTGCGGTGAAACCCCAGACCAGCATGCCGCCGGCCTGGAAGGCGTCGCCGACCTATCCGCTCGGATGCCGCACCCGCATCCGGTTGGCCGGATCGACCAGTTCGGCTACCGGCACGCGGCCGACTGATTCGACCTCGGCCGGCGCGCGCGGATAGACCGTGTGCGGCGCGTGCCACCAGGCGAGCACCGGGGTGACCACGAACGAGCTGACCGGGATGTACAGCGGCGGCAGCCGCGCCAGCACCTGGCCGCTGGCCGGGTCCAGGCCGACCTCCTCGGCGGCCTCGCGCAGCGCGGTGGCCACCGCGTCGCCCCGTCCGCAGGGTCGGTGCCGCCGCCGGGGAATGCGGGCTGGCCGGCGTGGTTGCGCATGGTCGCGGCCCGCTGCAGGACCAGCAGGTCGGGCTCGCCCGGCGTCTGCTCGCCGAACAGCACCAGCACCGCGCTCGGCCGGCCGCCCTCCGACGGCAGCGGGACGCGGGTGAAGTCCTCGGTCGCAGCGTCCTCGACACGGGTCAGCAGCGGCTCCCACCAGCCCGGCAGGCCGGGCGGTCGTTCGATCACGGCGTCACCGTCACGCCGGTGTACTGCCGGACCGGTCGCGGTCAGCGTGTCCGGTCGAGCGGCTGAACCGTCGACGTGCGGTCTTGCCGGCGGCGTTGACGAACACGGTCAGTCGGCACGTTGGCCCGGCCGAGCCGGCGCGAGGAACAGTGCTGGCCCGGGTCGAACAGCGTCGGCATGCTGATCTTCTGATCGGCGCGCGAACGACGCGGCCGCGTCCCGCGAGTCCCGGTGTCCACGCCCGAGCACGGTCAGCCGCCCCTCCGACCGCTCGGCCAGGCGCTGCATCACCGGCAGCTCCGCCCGGCAGGGCTCACACCAGGACGCCCAGAAGTTGATCACGGCCGGGCCGCGGAACTCGTCAGCCGCACCGCCGCCCCGCCGGTGAAGCACGGCAGCTCGACCGATCGGGCAGTTCGGCGCGGCCGCGGCGCGCGGCGGTGGAGGTCAGCGCGGCACAGTCGGCGAACGGTGAGCGCTGCCGTCGGCCGTCGAGGTGGCGGTCTTCGCCGTGCACCCGGCGGTCATCGCGACCGCGGCCGCGGCGGTCACGACCAGCCAGCGGGCGGGCCGCGGACGACTCACGTGGCCGTCCGGCGCGGTGCACGGCGGCGGCCGGCACCAGGTCGGGGTCGACGCCCGGCCTGAACCGCCAGCTCCCGCGCCCGCGGTCCCTTCAGCAGCCTGGCCGCGGCCGCCGCCTCGGTCGGACCGGTCCCGTACGACGGGCACATCGACGCCAGCGTGCACGCGCCGCAGGCCGGCTTGCGGGCGTGGCAGACCCGGCGGCCGTGGAAGATCACCCGGTGCGACAGCATCGTCCAGTCGCGCTTCTCGATCAGGTCGGCGACCAGGAACTCGATCTTGACCGGGTCGTCCTCGTGCACCCAGCCGAACCGGTTGGTCAGTCGCCGGAAGTGGGTGTCGACGGTGATGCCGGGAACGCCGAACGCGTTGCCGAGGATGACGTTGGCCGTCTTGCGTCCGATGCCGGGCAGCGACACCAGGTCGTCGAGCTTGTCCGGCACCGCCCCGTCGTACCGCTCGACCAGCGCCTGACCCAGCTTGATCAGCGAGTCGGTCTTGGCCCGGAAGAAACCGGTCGGCCGCAGGATCGCCTCCATCTGCGGCCCGATCGGCCGACGCGTACTCGGCCGCGGTCCGATACCGGGCTTGAACACGGTCGGGGTGACCTCGTTGACCCGCTCGTCGGTCGACTGGGCCGACAGGATGGTGGCCACGGCCAGTTCCAGCGGGGTGCCGAAGTCGAGCTCGCAGTGCGCGTCCGGATGCGTCTCGGCCAGCTCCCGGGCCATCTTGCGGGCCCGGCGCTTGCGCCCGATCGGGGTCTCGTCGGCGAACCGCTTGGCTGACGAGCGAGAGAGCCGGGCGGTGATCGGGAGCGTCACGCCCCACAGCGTACGTCGGCGGGTCAGGGCGCCGATATCGTGCCGTCAGCGCCGATCTTCGCCGCGGTCGCCCCGAAGTCGGTTTTCGACAGCTCGCGGACCAGCGACCGCCCCTCCTCGTTGGCCTTGTCGCGGGTCGGCACCCCGGTCGGACTCAGATACGTGGACCGGAAGTCGCCGCCGGCGAACGACCCGTCGGAGTTCAGCGAGACGTGCACGATCCCGGCGTACTTGAGCACCCCGTTGCTGGACAGCGTCTTCCCGCCACCGGCGAAGTTGCCCAGGCTGTAGACGATCAGGTGACCCTTGTAGAACTCCATGCCGCGCAGCACGTGCGGCCCGTGCCCGATCACCACGTCCGCCCCGGCGTCGATGGCGGCGTGGGTGAACGCGATCGGGTCGCCGCGGTTCTCGCCGAAGAAGATCTCGCTGCCCGGCTTGACGTGCTGCCTGTCCGAGCCCTCGGCGCCCATGTGCGCCTGGACCACGACCAGGTCGGCCTCCTGCTTGGCCTTCTGGATGATGGTCCGGGTGTGGCCGAGGTCGTTCAGGTTGTTCGCCCCGGCGTACGGACTGAATCCGAGCACCGCCACCTTGAGGCCGTTGACCGGCATGATCGTGATCTCGTCCTCGAGCCCGGTGTGTTTGATCCCGACGCCGTCGAGCGCGTTGACGGTGTTCTGGAACCCGGTCGCACCGAAATCCCGGGAATGGTTGTTGGCCGTGTTCATCAGCATGAACCCGGCCTCCTTGAGGTGCTCCGCGTACGCCGGCGGGGAACGGAAGGCGAAGCAGTTGGCCCGCGGCGGTGACCCGCACTTGGAGGCGCCGGTGTCGTTCGTGATCGGCTGCTCGAGGTTGCCCATCACCAGGTCCGACTTGAGGTCGGCGGAGACGGAGTCGAAGAAGCCGTCGCCGTTGTTCGCGGGCAGCCGGTCCGGTGCGCTGCCCATGATCACGTCACCGGTCGCGGACAGCGTCACCGTGGTGGCGGTCTTCGGCACCGGTTGCGGGGCGCGCGAGGTCGCTCGTGCGGCCGGCGACTGGATCGCGGCCGGCGGTTGTTGCCAGGTCGCCCCGGTGCTCGCGTTGCGGTTGGCCAGCGCGACCCCGCCCAGGCCCATGCCGGCCAGGGCGGCGAGGGCGATGGTGACGGTCAGTACGGGTCGGCCGAACAGGCCGCGACGCGCAGATGACGGCGGGAGGTGGGCATTCATCGATGGCGACGATACCGGCGGGACGCAACCGTGAACGCTGGTCGTTCGGCCGCAATCCACTCACCGAGCGCGACGAGGCATTACGAGGCGTCACGTGTGGGCGGTCACGCAGCGGGATCTCGATCAAGGGGTGCCGCCCGCCGGCCGCTCGCGTGCGCATAGACTGGTCGGGCGTGAGCGACGCGCGCGCAATCGGAGGTGCGGCGATGGATGAGGTACTGGCGCGAAGCGGGATCTTCCAGGGCGTGGACCCGGAGGCCGCCGAGGCCCTCGCCAAGGAGATGGACACGGTCGAGGTCCGCAAGGGTGACGTGCTCTTCAACGAGGGCGAAGCCGGCGACAGCCTGTACATCGTGCTCTCGGGGAAGATCAAGCTCGGGCGCCGCGCCGCCGACGGCCGCCAGAACCTGGTGTCGATCATGGGGCCCTCGGACATGGTCGGTGAGCTGTCACTGTTCGACCCGGGGCCGCGCACGGCGACCGCCACCGCGGTGACCGATTCGCGACTGGCCCGGCTGCGGAAGACCTCGCTGCGCCCGTGGCTGAACAACCGGCCCGAGATCGCCGAGCAACTACTGCGTGTGCTCGCCCGGCGGTTGCGGCGGACCAACGACGCCCTGGCCGATCTGATCTTCACCGACGTGCCCGGCCGGGTGGCGAAGAACCTGCTGCAGATGGCCGGCCGGTTCGGCACCCGGGACGGCGGCGTCCTGCGGGTCACTCACGACCTCACTCAGGAAGAGCTGGCCCAGTTGGTCGGCGCGTCCCGGGAAACGGTGAACAAGGCATTGGCCGACTTCGCCTCGCGCGCCTGGCTGCGTCTCGACGGCAAGAGCGTGATCATTCTCGACCCGGAGCGCCTGGCCCGCCGCGCCCGCGTCTGACCTGCGCTTTCACCGAAGGGATCGGCCGGTTGGCCGATCCCTTCGTCGTGTGTACGCCCGCGTGACGGGACGACAATTCCCCCTAGCGAAGATCCGTGTCGCACCCGGTCGCACGCTCGTTACGGAGGTGGTCGAGAGGCATCGGAACTCAAGCGAAAGGGCGCGGGGCGTTGGCAGATGACGTTTGGGTGACGACATGACGGTGCTCGACACCGCGATCGACCCCCGTACCCCGGCCTATCTGCACTGCCGCAGCAGGATGCTCGAGCGGCTGGCCGAACTCGAGGCCGCGCTGGAAGAGGCCCGGGCCGGCGGCGGCGAGAAGTCGGTGACCCGGCATCACGCCCGCGGCAAGCTGCTGCCCCGCGAGCGGGTGGAGATGCTGCTGGACCAGGACAGCCCGTTCCTGGAGCTGTCGCCGGTGGCGGCCTGGGGTTCGGCCTATCCGGTCGGCGGGAGCGTGGTCACCGGCATCGGCGTCATCGAAGGCGTCGAGTGCGTGGTCGTCGCCAACGACCCGACGGTGGACGGAGGCGCGGTCAACCCGTACACGGTGGAGAAGATCCGCCGGGCCGCCCGCATCGCCTCGAACAACCGGCTGCCGCTGGTGAACCTGGTCGAGTCGACCGGAGCCGCCGCGCCCACCGGTCCGCCGCCGGGCGGCGCCATCGCCCGCGACCTGAGCCAGCTGACCGCCGATCGGGTGCCGACCGTGTGCGTGGTGTTCGGCGCGACCAACGGCGACGCCGCGTATCTGCCGGCTCTGTCCGACTACACGATCATGGTGCGCGGGCACGCCAAGGTCCTCACCATCCACCCCCAGCCCGTACGGGCGGGAGCCAACGGCCGTCCCGGACCGGACGTCCGGACCACGCCGACGGTCCTCGCCGGCGTCACCGGACCGGCCGACCAACTGGCCGAGGACGAGCGGGACGGCCTGCGCCTGGCCCGCCAGTGCGTACGCCGGTTCAACTGGCGCAAACGGGGCCCGTCGCCGCGGACCTGGCCGCCGCGGATCCCCCGGTACGACGTCGAGGACCTCCTCACGCTGGCCGGCAACCCCGCGTTCGAGCCGCGCGAGGTCCTCGCCCGGCTCCTGGACGACAGCGACTTCGACGAGTTCAAGCCGACCCAGGGCACCGCCCTGGTGTGCCGGCTGGGGCGAACTGCACGGCTACCCGGTGGGGGTGGTCGCCAACCTCGGGGGCGCCTTCTCCCCGGCCGAGACGCAGAAGGCCGTCCACTTCATCCAGCTGGCCAACGCCACCGACACCACGCTGCTGTTCCTGCAGTACACGGGCACGGCGGAGACCGAACCGAACGAGGCCGCGGACGTCCGGCACGGCGCGCCGCTGGTGCACGCCGTCGCCCAGTCCACGGTGCCGCACCTGACCCTGATGATCGGCGCCAACCCGCCCGCGGAGGCCGGCGGCATCTACGGGCGGGCGTACGAGCCCCGCTTCCTGTTCAGCTGGCCGGCCGAACGCGCGGCTGACGGCTCCGCCCGGGGCAAGCTGCCCGACGACGGCGTCATCGATCCGCGGGACACCCGTACGGTCCTCGGCCTGTGCCTGTCCGCGGTGCACAGCGCCGCGGTCGAGGGCGCCGAGCACGTCGGCGTGTTCCGTCCCTGAAGTACGGAAAGGTAGTCCAGTGATCAGACGCCTTCTGGTGGCCAATCGTGGCGAGATCGCCCGCCGGGTGTTCGCCACCTGCCGCCTGGTCGGCATCGAAACCGTCGCCGTCTACACCGACGCCGACGCGGACGCGCCGCACGTCGAGGAGGCCGATTACGCCGTGCACCTGGACGGCAGCCCCATCCCGTCCCCCTACCTGCGCGGCGACCTGCTGCTGGCGGCGGCCAAGCGGTCCGGCGCGAACGCCGTCCACCCCGGTGATCGGCGAGCTGGCCGAGGACCCGGACTTCGCCGCCGCGGTGGCCGACGCCGGAATGATCTGGGTCGGCCCGCCGGCCAAGATGCTGGCCACCCTGCAGAGCAAGAGCGACGCCAAGACGCTGGTGGCCGAGGCCGGGGTGCCGACGCTGACGACCTTCGCCGACCCGGCCAGATCGACACGTTCCCGGTCCTGATCAAGCCGGCGGCCGGGCTGCACGGCAACGGCATGCGGGTGGTCCGGGACCGGGTCACGCTGGCCGAGGCGATCGCGTCCACCCGGCGCGAGGTCGGCGGCGAGGTGTTCTGCGAGCCGTTCGTGGAGAACGTGCGGCACATCGAGGTGCCGATCATCGCCGACGCGCACGGCGCGGTAATCCCGTTCGGTGAGCGTGAGTGTTCGGTGCAGCGCCGCTACCAGGCGATCATCGAGGAGACGCCGTCGCCGGCGGTCGACCCGGCGCTGCGTGAGGAGCTGTGCCGGGCGGCGATCGTCACCGTCCGCTCGCTCGGTTATGTCGGCATCGGCGCGGTCGAGTTCCTGCTCGACGCCGACGGAAACTTCTACTTCCTCGAGCTCACTCCGACGCTGACGCTGCAGCACGCGATCACCGAGTGCGTCTCCGGGTACGACCTGGTCCGGCTCCAGCTGCTGGTGTCCGAGGGCGGCAGCCTGCCCATGCCGGGACCGCCGCCGATCCGCGGGCACGCCATCGAGGTCCGCGTCTCGGCCGAGGACCCGGCGTACGCCTGGCTGCCGGTGGCCGGCACGCTGCACCGATTCGCCGTCCCCGACGTGGCCGGCGCCTTCCGCCCGTTGCCCCAGCCGGGTCTGCGCCTGGACTCCGGGGTGGTCGACGGCTCGGTCGTCGGCGTCCACCCCGACCCGATGCTGGCCAAGCTGGTCGCCTGGGCGCCGACCCGGCACGAGGCGGCCCGGATGCTGGCCTCGGCGCTCACCCGGACCCGGCTGCACGGCGTCGTCACGAACCGCGACCTGCTGGTCCGCGTGTTACGGCACCCGTCGTTCAACGTGGGCGAGGTGGACACCGACTTCCTCGACCGTCACCCCGAAGTGTTCGCGCCGCTGCTGTCCTCGGTGGACGCGGTCCGTATCTCCTGCCTGGCCGCCGCGCTGGCCGGGGCGGCGGCGCGGCGGGCGGCGGCGCCGGTGCTGGCCGGGCTCCCGTCGGGCTGGCGCAACGTCCCGTCCGGCTCGCAGACCGCCGTCTACGATGGCCCGGCCGGACCGGTCGAGGTCGGCTACCGGATGAACCGGCACGGCGAGCTGGCCGGCTGGTGGGTCCGCTCGGTCGACCCGGACGAGCTCGACCTGGCCGGGCTCGGTCAGGCGCCGGTGCTCGACGATCATCCGCCGGCAGTGGTCGTGCAGGCCGGCGCCGACCGGGTCGCGCTCGACGTGAACGGCATCCGGCTCACCTTCGGGGTGCACCGGGTGGGCGATATCTCCTACGTGGACAGCCCCGAGGGGTCGGTGGCGCTGCGCGAGCTGTCCCGGTTCCCGCTGCCCGCGCCGGAAGCAGCCGAGGGGTCGCTGATCGCTCCGCTGCCGGGGGCGGTCCGGCGGGTGCTGGTGGTGCCGGGTCAGCGCGTACGGGCCGGTGAACTGCTTCTCACGCTCGAGGCGATGAAGCTCGAGCATCCGGTGCACGCCCCGTCGGCGGGTGTGGTGGCGTCCCTGCCGGTGCACCCCGGAGCCGAAGTCGACACCGGGGAGCTGCTGGCCGTGCTGGATCCGGAGTAGTCAGCCGCCGCCGAACATCCATCTCTTCTTGACGCGCTTCGCATCGGTGCTGATCGTCGGCGTGTCGTCGGCCGACCTCGTCGGCGTGACCGGCGGAACCAGGTGGGGCGGGGGCGGCGGCGACGGCCGGGACGGCGGCACGAACGTGGACGACCGGTAAATGGTGGCCGGCGGCGCGGGGCTGGCGTCCGGCAGGTAGAGCGCGCTGAGCATTCCGCCCAGCTGCTCGGCGGTGGGCCGGGCGGCCGGCTCGTTGGCCATCCCGTACCGCAGCACGTCGGTCAGCGCCGTCGGCACCCCGGGCAGGTCGGGGATGGGCTGGTGGAAGAGGTCCATCAGGGTGATCAGGCTGGGACTGCGGTCGCCGTCCCAGCGCGGCGGGCGGCCCCGCATGACCGCGTACAGCGTCGCGCACAGCGAATAGACGTCGCAGGCTCCGGACGGGGTCGTCGTGGCGGAACATCTCCGGCGGCGCGTACGCCGGGGTCAGCACCTCGAGGGTCACCGACGAGTCGCGCATCTCGCCCAGCACGGCCAGCCCGAAGTCGGCCAGCACCGCCGAGTTGAAGTGCGAGTAGAGGATGTTGGCCGGCTTGACGTCGCGGTGCAGCACCCCGTTGGCGTGCGAGTGGACCAGCGCGTCGGCGATCTTCATGCCCATGTCCCGGGTCTCCAGCGCGGTCAGCGGCGAGACCCGCATCCGGTCGAGGTACGACCCGTCGCACAACTCCATGATCAGGTAAGGGTGCTGGTCGACGGTCACCCCGACGTCGAACAGGTCGACCACGTGCGGGTGCGACGACATCCGCCCGGCGGCTCGCGCCTCCCGCAGGAACCGCGCCTGGTCGCGCGGTTACTGTCCAGGGTCCGGTTCTCCATCTTGATGGCGACCTCGCGGCCGACCGACACCTGCGTGGCCCGGTAGACGGTCGCATACCCACCGCGTGCCATAACCGACAAACCGGACATGCCCGGCACGTACGGCGTCGGCAACTGGCCCGGAGAGGTATCCGCCACGGCAGAAAATACGCCAGGTCGAATCAGCCGGCGTCAGACGCGTACGCGACATCTCCGGCTCCACGATGGACGAGGCCAGCGTGTCCCGCAGTTCCTCGGCGGCCGCCCGCTCGCTGGCCTGCTCGGTCGAGTAGGCCAGCAGCACCGCCTCCTCGGCGGCCGTGCTCGCCGCCTCGCACTCACCCGCCGCGGCCAGCACCCGCGCCTCGACCATGGCCGTGACCACGCCGCTGCGGACGTCCTCGGCCGGCATCTCCCGCGCCCGATGCACCCAGATCCGGGCCTCGGCGACCCGGCCCTCGGCCAGCAGCGCGGACGCGTACGACGCCAGCGACTGCCGCCGCGAGAACAGCAGCGACGTGCTGGTGTCGCTGGCGATCGGGGCCAGCAGCCCGATCGCGGTCGGCGCGTCGCCCGACCGCAGCCGCGCCTCGGCCAGCAGCACCCGCGGCGCGACCTGCGCCGGTGCCAGCGGGTTGTGCGGCTCCACCGCGGTCATCACCCGCCGCGCGTCGGCCTCGGCCGCGGCCGAGTCGCCGCGTGCAGGTGGACGAAGCCGCGCAGCGTGCCGGCCATGCCCAGCAGCAGCGGGTGGCCGGTCCGGTCGGCGTAGTTCCAGAGACTCCGTGAGCAGGTCGAGGGCATGGTCGAACTCGCCCAGCCCGCGGGCGATCGGCACCGCGCACCACCATGGCCAGCCCCTGACCCCAGTCGTCGGAGACCGCGGCGAACTCCCGGTACGCCCGGCGCGCCTCCCGATCGGCTTCGCCCAGTTCGCCGAGCTCGGTCGACGCGTACGCCTCAACCGCGCGCAGCGTGCCCACCGCCCAGCGCCTCGCCGACCCGCTCACCGAACGGCAGGAAGATCCGGGCCAGCCGCCGGGCCTCGAGCAACCGGCCGGAGAGCAGCCGGGCGAAGGCCGTGGTGCCGCGCAACCAGGACCGCCCGACCGGGTCTCCGAGCTCGGCGAACAGGCGCGCGGCCCGGCCCAGCACCGCGTCCGTGCCGGCGAAGTCACCGCGGGTGGTCGTCACCCAGGCCAAGTTCTGCAACGCCCAGGCCTGACCGTGCCGGTCGCCGGCGGCCAGCGTCACCTGGTACGCCGCGGCGAACCGGCTGCTGGCCTGGCTCAACTTGCCCGACAGGAAATCCGCCATGCCCAGCCGGCGCATCGCGTTGGCGCGCTCCGGCATCAGGGCGGACTCGGTGGCCACGTCAGGGCCTGCTGCCAGGCCGCCACGGCGCCCGACTGGTCGCCCAGCGCCTCGTGCGCCCGGCCGACCACCAGCAGCGCCTCGGCCCGGAAGACAGGCTCGTGACCGGCGTTCTGGGCGATCTTCCCGCCGTGGGCCAGCGCCTCGTCGGCCCGTCCCAGCCGTAACAGCGCGCGGGCGTACACCAGCTGGTCGGGCAACGGCAGACCGTCCTTGGCGATGGCCGAGGCCCGTTCCGCGTATCCGATCGACGCCGCCGGTTCGATGTTGGCCAGCGCCCGGCGGGCCAGCCGGCCGAGCGCGGCCACGCCCAGCGTCGCCACGTCCCGGACGGCCGCGTCGGGCCGGATCCGGACCGCGTCGGCCAGCTCCAGCGCGCACTCGGCGTGGGTGGCGACGAACGCGTCCCGCTCGTTCTCGTTCAGGCTCAGCCGGCCGGCGGCGTCGTACCCGAGCCGGGACACCGTCTCCGGCGCGGCCCAGTTGGCCAGGTAGGCGTGCCGGTCGGCGAGGTCGGCCTTGCCCAGCCCCGAGTACGCGGCCTCGCGCATCAGCGGGGTGCTGAAGGCGAACCCGCCCCGGCTGCGGTGCAGCATGCGGCGCTGCAACAGCTCGTCCACAGCCCGTTCCAGCTCGACCGCGGCCACTGCCCCGGGACGAGCGTCGGTCTGGGCCCGGCGTTCCCGCAGGGCCTCGATCACCCCGGTCGGTACGGTGTCCCCCACCACCGCCGCGTCCCGCAGCACCGAGCGCGGCTCAGCCGGCAACGCGTCGATCCGGGCCGTGAGCACCGCCGCCAGGTCTCGGGACAGCAACTGGCTGGCGCCGAGCGATCCGGCGGCGAGCTGCCACCGACCGGCCGCGTGCGCGCCCACGGCCGGCGTCAGCGAGCCTCGTTCCATCAGCAGCGTGACCAGCTCGGCCAGGTAGAACGGGTTGCCCTGGGCGGTGGCCAGCAGCCGGTCCGAGTCGGCCGGCGGCAGTTTGCCCCCGCCCAGATAAGAGGTGAGCAGGCGGGCGGCGTCGGCCCCGCGCAGCGGCGGCAGGGTGTGCACCTCGGCGTCGGCCAGCCGGGTCAGCGCGCCCGCGGTCCGGACCAGCTCGGGCCGGCCCAGCAGCAGGACGACCACCGCGCCCTCGAGGTGGGCAGAGTACCCCGCCGAGGGCGTCTATGGTCTCGCCGGTGGCGTCGTGCAGGTCGTCCACGATGACCATCAGCGGCGCTTCCTGGGCCAGCGCGCGGAGCAGGCCGGCGACCGCGATCGGCATGGCGTCGCGGTCCGGCCGAGCCGGGGCACTGCCAGTCGGCGACCGCGGCCGGGCCCACCGGGTTGGCCGGCGCCTCGCCGTACCCGAGCAGGCCGAGCAGCCGGTCGATGTCGATGTCCGGGGTCTCGCCTTCCTTGCCGAGGCCGTCCTCGCCCGGGCCGTCCTTGCCCACGCCGTCCTTACCCAGGCCGTCCTTGCCCAGGCGGGCGACCAGCTTTCGCAACCGCTCCTCGACCACCGGCCGGGTCATCGTGGCCACCACGTCCCGGGCAGGCCGACCGACTTGCGGACCAGGTCGGCCAGCGGCGCGAACCGCCGCCGCTCGCCGAACGCGCGGCAGCGGGCCCGCAGCATCCGGGCGCCGGTGTGCGTGATACCGGCCCGCGCCGGCGTCGTACCCGGCGGCGAACCGCTTGATCTCGGCCGCGAAGCGGGTCTTGCCGATGCCGGCCTCGGCCGTCATCACCAGCACCCGCGGCGTACCCGAGTCGATCGCCTCGGCCAGGCGGCCGGCCACCCGGCCGAGCTCGGCCTCGCGGCCCACGAACGGCGCCTCGTCGCCCAGACCGGACCGGGTGCCGGGAGCGTCGTGCAGGCCGAGCAGCTCGTACGCCGGAACCGGCTCGCGCTTGCCCTTGAGCCGCAGCGGGCGCAGTTGCCGCCAGGCGGCGACGTGACGGGTGCCGCGCGCTGGTCCGGCTGCCGGCGTAGACGGTGCCGACCGCGGCCGCGTCGGCCAGCCGGGCGGCCGTGTTGACGGTGTCGCCGATCACCGTGTACTCGATCGACGCCTGGATGCCGGCCACCACCTCGCCGGTGTTCAGCCCGACCCGCAGACCCGAGGGCGCACCGCCGCCGCGCTCGTCGTCCAGCACCCGGCGGACCGCCCGCTGCATGGACAGGGCGGCCCGGACCGCGCGCTCGGCGTCGTCCTCGTGGGTCACCGGAGCGCCGAAGACGGCCATGATCCCGTCGCCGGTGAGCTTGTCGACGTGGCCCCCGAACGTCTTGACCGCGCCCGCCAGCGCCGCCAGCACCCGGTCGGTGACCGCTCCGACCCGCTCCGGATCCAGGTCCTCCGACCAGGAGGTGAAGTCGGAGAGGTCGCCGAACAGCACGGTGACGATTCGCCGCTCGGCCGCCGGCAACGAGGCCGCGGCCGGCAGGGCGACGCCGCAGTTGTGGCAGAAACGCGCGCCGGGCACGGCGACGGTTCCACACACGGAGCAGGTCACAGCGGGTCCAACTGTTCCGGCACGGCTGGTCTGATTCCCGATTCTTGTGACGCAGGTATTCGAGTTGCGCTGCGGCCGAGGCTTCCGCCGCGAAACGAATGGACGGCTGGATGTCGGGATAAACCGCGTCGACGATGGCAGCCGGCGTGTCGGCACCGGCCGCGACCGCAGCCCGAACCTGTGCCAGGCGCTCCCGGCGGTGGTCGAGATAGGCGGTGGCGACGGCGGCCACATCGCTCAGCGCCGGGCCGTGGCCGGGCAGCATCGGCACGCCGCCGTACGCCCGGAGCCGCGCGAGACTGCTCAGGTACGCCCCCAGGTCCCCGTCGGGCCGGGCGACCACGCTCGTGCCCCGCCCGAGGACCGTGTCGCCGGTGAAGATCACCCGCTCGGTCCCGGACCCGACCAGGAAACACACCGAGTCGGCGGTGTGGCCCGGCGTGACGAGCACGTCGATCTCGAGGCCGCCGGCGTCCAGGCGCTCGTCCGGGTCGAGTTCCGCGGCGGCCAGCACATCGACGCCGGCCAGCATCTCGGACAGCCGGACCGCGCCCCCGACGTGGTCGCGATGGCCGTGCGTGACCAGGATGAAGAGGTACGGGCCGAGCGCCGCGATCCGGGACAGGTGATCCTCGTGGAGCGGTCCGGGGTCGATGACCACGCCGTACTCCGCGCCCGGGGCACGCAGCACCCAGGTGTTGGTCCCGTCCAGCGTCATCGGGCCGGGATTGGGCGCACGCAACAGCGTGATCCAGCCCGGGAGCTGGTCGAGCGGCGTGATTCCCCCCACGCAGCGATGTTACGTCGCCGTGCCGTCGATCCCGGAGGACCAGTTGTGCGATCCGGTCGCCGGGGCCCGGTAAACCGCGCAAAACCACACGCATTCGCACGGCCGGTGTGGGAATTACCCAAGAACCTCGGCGATGACCTCCACCTCGACCGGGGCGCCGAGCGGCAGCTCGGCCACACCGACCGCGCTGCGGGCGTGCCGGCCGAGCTCGCCCAGCACCTCGCCGAACAAGTTGGAGGCGCCGTTGACGACGCCCGGCTGACCGGTGAAACCGGGCGCGGAGGCCACGAACCCGGTCACTTTGACGATCTTCCCGATCCGGCCCAGGCCGACCAGGGCGTCGATCGCGGCCAAGGCGTTCAGCGCGCAGACGCGGGCCAGCTGGGTGCCCTGCTCCGGCGTGACCTCGGCGCCGACCTTGCCGGTGTACGGCAGCTTTCCGTCGACCATCGGCAGCTGGCCCGACACGTACACGTGCAGGCCGGACTGCACGGCCGGGACGTAGGAGGCCAGCGGCGGGACCACGCTGGGCAGGGTGAGACCGAGCTCGGCCAGTCGCGCGTACGCGTCGGCGGCGCCCGCTCCGGCGATCGGGGTCGGCTCGCTCATTGCCGGCCCCGATCCGCCGCTCGGCGGACCGTGGCCTCCGCGCGCCCGCTCACTTGGCCCGCTTCATGTACGCCACCAGGCTGTCCGGGTTCGGACCCGGCACCACCTGCACCAGCTCCCACCCGTCCTCGCCCCAATTGTCGAGGATCTGCTTGGTCGCGTGGACCAGCAACGGCACAGTCACGTACTCCCACTTCTGCATGGCGTCAGCCTAGCCAAGCGAAGATCCGGCCATTCCGTACGCCCGGTGTCGATAGTCTGTGCTTCCGCGGTTGTCGCGGATCGTGTCGAGACGGGGGAAACGACCGATGACCCATCCGGGGGGCCATCCCGAGCCCGAGCCGATTCCGATTCCGGAACCGGGTCCGCCGCAGCCGATCCCGCCGCCCGATCCGGCGCCGACCCCCGAACCGCCGCACGCCTGGCCGCCGCACCCCGCAGCCGCCGCGGAGCTGCCCGCGCCCGCTCCGGACTCGACCGCGCCCGCGGCTTCGGCGGGACCCACCGACTCGACTGCGCCCGCCGCCGCGACCCCGGCACCCGCCGTCACGTCGGTGGCACCAGCCGTCACGTCGGTCGCACCAGCCGCCGCGACTGCACCCGCGACCGCGGCTGCCGGCGACGTGACGGTGCCTGCGGCGCCGATGGCCGCCGACGGAGACACCCGGCCGACGGTCGAGGTCGCCGGCGGCCTCCGCCCGGTCGCCGGCGACCTTTTCGACGACGAGCTGCCGACCGCCCCGGTCGAGTTCCCGCCCGTCGGCGCCTATCCCGGCGAGCCCGGCCACCCCGAACCCGGCCACCCCGAACCCGGCCACCCCGAACCCGGCCACCCCGAACCCGGCCACCCCGAACCCCGGACCCAGCTCATCGCGCCCGAGCCGATCACGCAGCTGATCGCGGCCGCCGATCGGCCGCCCGAGCCCGACACCCAGCTCATCGCGCCCGTGCACGACCCGACGGCGAGCCAGCCGGCGCACTGGCAGGAACCCTGGCACGCGCAACACGAGCGGACCGGCGAGTGGCAGACCCACCCGCCCGAGCACCTGGCCTGGGAACACTCGCCGCCGCCGATCTTCGAGGAGCCGCCCTCCGCGGTGGGTCCGCCCGCCCCGCCGTGGCAGATCCCGCTGCAGACCCCGGCCGAACCGGTGCGGAGAGGCCGGTCCGGGCTCTGGTTGTCGCTCGGGCTCACCGTCGTCCTGCTGCTCTGCGGAGGCGGTGCCATCTCGGCGTACTTCCTGATCTCCAATGCCGACACCGGCAAGGGCGCACCCGACCCGGCGAGCGCGGTCAACCAGTTCATGACCGCCGTGTACGCCCAGCAGAACGCGACCGACGCCGAGACGCTGGTCTGCCGGGCCGCGCGCGACCCGGCCATCCTGGCCGCCCGGGTCGCCCAGATCAAGGACATGACCAGTCAGTACGACAATCCGACGTTCCGCTGGGACGACCCCGCGGTCAGCGGCCGGACCGACGACCACGCCACCGTCACGGTCGGGCTGACGCTCTTGACCGACGACGAGAAGTCGTCGTCGCAGACGCTGACCTTCACCACCGTTCACAAGACGGGCTGGCTGGTCTGCGACATCTCCGGCTGAGCGGGCCGGCGCGCCGTGGCAGTCTTGACGGGTGGGTGAGCGTTTCAGCAACTGGCCGGCGCGGCTGCACGTGGTGACGGGCAAGGGCGGCACCGGCAAGACCAGCGTGGCCGCCGCGCTGGCGCTGGCCCTGGCCTCGTCCGGCCGGCGCACGCTGCTGGCCGAGGTCGAGGGCCGGCAGGGCATCGCCCAGTTGTTCGGCACGGAGCCGCTGCCGTACCAGGAGCTGCGGATCGCCGAGGTGCCCGGCGGCGGGGACGTCCGCGCGCTCGCCGTCGACCCCGAAGAGGCGCTGCTCGAGTACCTCGATATGTTCTACAAGCTGGGCGCGGCCGGCCGGGCGCTGCGCAAGGTGGGTGCCATCGACTTCGCCACCACCATCGCCCCGGGCCTGCGGGATGTGCTGCTCACCGGCAAGGTCAAGGAGGCGACCACCCGCTCCGCCGACGGGCGCCGGGCGTACGACGCGGTCGTGCTGGACGCCCCGCCGACCGGCCGGATCGGGCGCTTCCTCAACGTCACGGCGGAGACCGCCCGGCTGGCCAAGATGGGCCCGATCAAGAACCAGAGCGAAGGGGTGGCGTCGCTGCTGCGCTCGCCCATCACTGCGGTGCACGTGGTGACGCTGCTGGAGGAGATGCCCGTCCAGGAGAGCCTGGACGCGATCGGCGAGTTGACCGCCCTGCGCATCCCGGTGGGCCGGATCATCGTCAACGCCGCCCGGCCGCCGCTGCTGCCGGCCGGCAAGGTGACTAAGACCGAGCTCAAGCGTGGCCTGGTCGCGGCCGGTCTGCCCGCCGACGCCGGCGCGGTGGCGGTGCTGCAGGACGAGGCCAAGGCGTACCTGACCCGGCGGGCGCTGGAGGAATCACTGCGCGCCGACCTGGCCGAGCTGGGCCGCCCGGTCGTTGAGCTGCCCTTGCTGGAGCACGGCGTGAACCGGGCGGGGCTGGAGATTCTCGCCGACCGGCTGCTCGCCGCGTGACCGGTTACGCTCGAGTAGTGACCGCCGCGCGCCTGGACGTCGACGCCCTGTTGGCCGACCCGGCCACCCGGATCGTGGTGTGCTGCGGCGCCGGCGGCGTCGGCAAGACCACCACCGCCGCCGCTCTCGGCCTGCGGGCGGCCGAGGTGCACGGCCGCCGTACCGTGGTGCTGACCATCGACCCGGCCCGTCGGCTGGCCCAGTCCATGGGCCTGACCGAGCTCGACAACACGCCGCGGCAGGTCAAGGGCATCGACACCGAGGCCACCGGCGGCGAGTTGCACGCCATGATGCTGGACATGAAGCGCACGTTCGACGAGGTCGTGCAGGCGCACACCACTCCACAACGGGCCGCCGAGATCTTCGCCAATCCCTTCTATCAGGCGATGAGTTCCACCTTCTCCGGGACGCAGGAGTACATGGCGATGGAGAAGCTGGGTCAGCTCAAGGCCGGCGGCGAGTGGGACCTGATCGTGGTCGACACCCCGCCGTCCCGGTCGGCGCTCGACTTCCTGGACGCGCCGGCTCGGCTGTCCCGGTTCCTGGACGGCCGGATGCTGCGCATGCTGCTCGCCCCGGCGCGCAGCGGCCGCAGCGTGTTCAGCCTGGTCACGGCGTCGTTCGGGCTCTTCTCCAAGGCCGTGCAGAAGATCCTGGGCGCACAGTTGCTGACCGACCTGTCCGGGTTCGTGGCCGCGCTGGACTCGATGTTCGGCGGGTTCCGGCAGCGCGCCGACGAGACGTACCGCATCCTGCAGGACCCGCAGACCTCGTTCCTGCTGGTCGCGGCGCCGGAGCGGGATGCCGTACGGGAAGCGGCGTACTTCGCCGAGCGTCTGGTGGCCGAGCGGATGCCGCTGGCCGGACTGGTCCTCAACCGCACCCACCAGTCGGCCCTGACCGAGATCCCGGCCGACGAGGCCGAGGCGGCGGCGGCGGCGCTGGACGCGGCCGGCGATCAGCCGGTGACGGTGGACGCGCTGCGCATCCACGCCGGTTTGCTGCGGCAGGCCGAGCGGGAGGTGACCGTGGCGGCCACGTTCACCGACGCCTTCCCGGCCGTACCGGTGGTGCCGGTGGCCGCCCAGGCCGCCGACGTGCACGACGTCGACGGGCTCCGGGCGATCGGTGCGGCGCTCGCGTAATTGGGTGCGGCGAGCTGACGAGTTCCCGCGCGACGATCTATTGCGCGGTGATCAGCACCTTGTCGGCGCTCTTCTCCTTGAGTGCGGCCTCGAACATCTTCCGCCAGCTGGCCACGTGCGGGTGCCGGCGCAGCAGAGCCCGGCGTTCACGCTCGGTCATCCCGCCCCAGACACCGAATTCAATCCGGTTGTCCAGCGCGTCCGCGAGGCACTCGTAGCGAACCGGGCAGCTGCGGCAGATCCTCTTCGCCACGTTCTGCTCGGCGCCCTGCACGAAAAGCGCATCCGGGTCGCCACTCTGACACGCCGCCATGCTGGGCCAATCGCTGATCATCCCCATCAGTACACGTCCCCCCTTGCGTTAACCCCCTGACGTCACGGGCGGCTCTCGTAGTCCCCCAAGCCGCGCAGACGTCGTGCGATATCTCGCCGGACCATCATGCTCCGTAGTCAGTCGATTACGCAACGTTGTACCGCAAATATGTATAGCCCCGTCGTTACCGGCATCTCGGACCAACTGCGATTCTCTTTTCCGGAAAACGCCCCGCATACGGGGGTGACCGGGCACAATCACTCACGGGTAACCGTGACCTGCGCAGCGGGCGCTGGTGCGTGTCCTTCGCGTACGCTGCCCGGGTGACCTCCTGGATGCGCAGACGCGATCACAACATCTTCGCCAATGCGACCTCTCTCCTCGTGTGCGGCCTGCTGGCCGGCGTTGTCGTGGCCGCGGCGGCGTTCCCCGCCGCCGCGATGTCCGGACTGGCCGCGAAGGCCGGCGGCGAAGGGTTCGCGAAGCTGCCCAGCGAGCTCAAGGACTTCAGCTCCCCGCAGATCACCCGCATCTTCGCGTCCGACAACAAGACGCAGATCGCGGTCATGTACGACGAATTCCGCAGCGACGTGCCGCTGAAGGAGATCTCGCCGTACATGCAGCAGGCGATCGTCGCGTCCGAGGACCGGGAGTTCTTCCACCACAACGGCGTCGACCTCAAGGGCGTCGCCCGCGCGTTCGTGAACAACAACCAGGGCGGCAGCAAGCAGGGCGCGTCCACGCTGACCATGCAGTACGTGCGGATGTCGCTGGCCTATTCGGCGACCAACCCGCAGGAGGTCGTGGACGCGACCAAGGACACCCCGCAGCGCAAGATCAACGAGATGAAGTACGCGCTGCAGGTCGAGAAGGAACTGACCAAGCAGCAAATCCTCGAGCGCTACCTGAACATCGCGCCGTTCGGCAATCAGGCGTACGGCGTCTACGCGGCCAGCCAGGTCTACTTCAACAAGAAGCCGATCGACTTGACCATCCCCGAGGCCGCGCTGCTGGCCGGCATGGTGAAGGCCCCGACCAGCTTCAACCCGACGACCGCGTCCGGTTACCCGCAGGCGGTCCAGCGCCGGCAGTACGTGCTGGACAGCATGGTCACGACCGGCGCCATCACCCCGGCCCAGTCGGTCGAGGCGGCCAAGGTCAAGGTGCCGAAGACGGTGCACCCGGTCTCTCCCGGCTGCGTCAACGTGGCCAAGAACTACTGGGGCTTCTACTGCGACTACTTCTATCGCTGGTGGCTGAGCCAGGAGGCGTTCGGCGCGACGCCGTACGACCGGGAACGTCGCCTGAAGAGCGGCGGATACCGCGTCGTCACCGCGATGGATGTGGGGGCCCAGGCGGCCGCCCGGAGCCGGATCAGCGCCCAGATCAAGGACACCGACCAGAACGCGCTGCTGCTGGCCGGCGTCGAACCGGGCACCGGCCGGGTCCGCGAGCTGGCCGCCAACCGCAAGTTCAAGCTGGACGACGCGAACCACCCGCAGAACAAACTCAACTCGGATCCGGCGAAGCGGGCCATGAAGGTCCGTGGCACGTACCCGAACACCACCAACCCGCTGCTCACCGGCGGCGGGGACATCACCGGCTACCAGGCCGGGTCGGTGTTCAAGATGTTCACCATGGTCGCGGCGCTGGAGAAGGGTTACCCGCTGGCCACCACGATCAACGCCCAGGATGTGTACAAGTCCGGCTTCGTCATTCAGGCGGGCAGTCCCGCCGCCTGTCCCGGCACGCACTTCTACTGCCCACGCAACGCGGGCAAGGAAGCCGGCGTCTACAACATGTGGGGCGGCTTCGGTAAATCGGTGAACACCTTCTTCGTGCCCCTGGAGGAACGCGTCGGCGTACGGAATGTCGTGGACGTGGCCAAGCGATTCGGCGTGAAATTCCGCACCTCCGATGACGCTGGTTACGCCGCCAACCCCGACCAATGGGGTGCGTTCACGCTCGGCGTCTCGGCGTCCACGCCGCTGGACATGGCCAACGCGTACGCGACGCTGGCCGGCGACGGCAAGTACTGCGATCCGACGCCGATCACCCAGATCTCCACCCAGGACGGTCAGAACATCGACGTCGGCAAGCCGCACTGCGTGCAGGCGACCAGCAAGGACGTCGCCCGGGCGGCGCTCGACGCGGCCCGCTGCCCGGTCGGCGACCGCGCTCAGCTGGGCACCTGCGTCGGCGCGACCGCGCCGGCGGTGCACGGCATCGTCGGCCACCCGGTGTTCGGCAAGACGGGCACCACCGACGCCGACAAGACCGCCGCGCTGATCGTCGGCACCACGTCGATCGTGGTCGCCGGCTATCTGGTCAACCCGGACTGGGCCGACCACAACGACCACGAGAACCACGCCATCGTGAACCCGGCGGTCTGGAACACGGTGGCCGACTTCATGCGGGGCAAACCGAGCGAGCAGTTCCCCAAACCGGACGACAGCAAGATCGGCCAGGGCGACCAGCGCAACATCCCGGACGTGACGTGCAAGTCGATCGACGACGCCAAGTCCCGGCTGCGCGACGCCGGCTTCGTCCCGTCGGTCGGCGGCCCGGTCGACTCCCCCTGCCCGGCCGGTACGGCCGCCGGCACCAACCCGGACGGCGGGACCATCAAGGGCGGCTTCGTGCTGATCCAGCCGAGCAACGGCAATGGTGGCGGGAACCAGAACCCGACCCAGCCGGGTAACACGACGCCGGGCTTCCCCGGCATCCCGACGAGACCCACCGGCCCAAGACGCTGAGCCCACCCAGGCCGACCTGAGCCGGCCTAGGACCTGAGCCGGCGGTAGTAACGCGCCGGCGTCAGCACCCGCTCGGCCGGAGCGAAACCCTCGGGTGAACCGGGCCGCCGCCACGTGTCCAGCGGCCGGCCCGGCGGCAGCCACTCGGCGCGCCAGATGCCGAGCGCGGTGTCCAGGTCCTGCAGCAACGGCCGGACCTGGTCGTTGAGCGGAGCCCGCAGATGCTCGGCCCACAGCCGTACCCGCAGGTCGCGCACGGCGGTCTCGGTGGTGACCAGCGTGCAGCTCAGCTCGCTGTCGGTGCCGACCATCGAACGGCTGAAGAAGTTGGCCGAGCCGATGCTGGCGAACACGTCGTCGACCAGCATCAGTTTGGTGTGGACGGTCAGGTCGCGCAGGCGGTACATGACCACGTTGCGGCGGACCGCAGCCGGGAGGCGGTCGAGGACGTGCCGGCGCAGGTCCCGGGTGACGACCGGCCGGACGGTGCTGTCGCCGCCGTCGGCCGGATCGCGCCGCCCGGACCCGACCAGGATGATCTTGACGCCGCGAAGGGCGGCGTCGCGGAGCTCCGAGTAGAGCTCGAACTTCCGATTGCCGCCGACCGCCTCATGAAAGTACTGGTCCTCCAGGTAGAGGTACCGCTCGGCCGCTTCGATGGCGGTGGTCAGGGCGACGTAGACCTCGTGGTAAGCGGCCCGGGAGACGCTCGCCGGCCGGATCCGGCGCAGTCCCCGGCGGCGGTACACCGCCCACGAACTGAACGACCGCACCACCTGGACCGCCGTCCCGGACGCGAGGTGATGCGCCTGGTCGGGTGCCGGCGGCAGCACGCGCGGCGAGTTCACCGGGTTGATCGCGGTGAACCCACCCCGCGCCCGGTGGAAGTACCCCGCGGGCAGATCACGGGCGATGTACTGGGTCGGCAGGGACGCGGCCGTCTCCCAGCGCGCCCGGAACACGTCCCACACCCGGTGCGCCGCCGGTCCGTGCACGCGGGTCGCCGCGTCGTGCCACCCCCAGCGATGGATGCCCAGCTTGAGGCGGTGGTGGGGGGCCGTGTCGTACCGGTTCGGCGTCAGGTCGAGGCCCCCGACGTACGCGATGAGCTCGCCGGCCAGCCGGAACACCACCACCTTCTGGTGGTTGGAGCCGAGCGGCGGCCCGGACCAGTCGAGCAGGATCCGATGGCCGAGCGGAGGCGCCACGGCACTGCGCGTGGACGGCACCCAGGCCCGGATCTTCCGGGTGGCCAGCACGTTCGCCCGGAACGGCCCGAACGGCAGCCACGGCACCCCGCCGGAGAACTGCGCGTCGCTCAGCACCATCCGGACGTCAACGCCGTCGGCTGCCTTCTCGGCGAGCACGTCGGTGAACGGCCGGTGCGCGGGGTCGTCGGGCGTACGGCCGGTCAGGTCGAACAGGGGGTCGGCCTGGAAGCTGGCGATGTACACCGCGTCCCCGTCGACGAGCTTGGCCATCAGCTGGGCAAGCTCGTTGAAGTAGGTCACGCCGTCGATGACGGGTTCGAACGCCGAGCTCTCCAGGAACACGGGGCACGCGTCGGTCGAGGGCGGCATGTACCGGCCGGCGAGGTCGGCCAGCGACGCGGAGGCCAGCATGGGTACAGGCTGCCGTGAATGCCCGAGCCGGACAAGGGACGAGCGGTCAGCCGGGCCGGCCGAGAACATCGACCGGTACGCCCGGGAACACGCCGGTTCGTTTCCGCCCCGACGGGGTACGTCAGCGATCGTAGGTGACGTCCGAGGGAACGGAGTCGGCAGGTGAATGCGGCCAAGCTCGCGTACAAGCCGGTGGGTCTGCTGCTGAGCATCGGAGCGGGCGCGCTCGCCGGCGCGGTGTTCAAGCAGGTGTGGAAGCGGACCTCGGGCGATGACGACACCCCCAACGCCACCGACGAGGACCGCGGCTGGGGCGAAGTCCTCGCCGCTGCCGCCCTTCAGGGTGTGATCTTCGCGCTGGTGAAGGCGGCCATCGACCGCGGCGGCGCGACCGGGGTGCGCAAGCTGACCGGCACCTGGCCGGCGTAGCCCAGCCGCCCGGCGGGTAAGAACCGACCCATGGCGCTGCCCATCGAGGACTACGCGATCATCGCGGACACCCAGACGTCCGCGTTGGTCGGCCGGGACGGCTCGATCGACTGGTTGTGCGTCCCGCGTCCGGACTCGGGGGCGATCTTCGCCGCGCTGCTGGGCACCGAGGACAACGGCCGCTGGACGATCGCGCCCGCCGGCACCGTGCGCTCGGTCAAGCGACGCTACCGGCCGGACACGCTGGTCCTGGAGACCGAGTTCGAGACCGACGACGGCGTGGTTCGGCTGATCGACTTCATGCCGCCCCGGGACGACGCGCCGGACGTCGTCCGCATCGTCGAAGGCGTGCACGGCGAGGTCCCGATGGCCATGACCTTGCGGCTGCGGTTCGACTACGGGCAGGTGGTGCCCTGGGTCTACCGGGAGCAGGGCGCGCTGGTGGCGGTGGCCGGTCCGGACGCCGTCTGGTTGCGCACGCCGGTCGAGACCCACGGCGAGAACCTCGCCACCCGCGCCGACTTCACGGTGCGCCGGGGCGACCGTACGCCGTTCGTCCTGACGTGGCGGCCCTCGCACGAGCCCCCGCCGGCGCCCCTCGACCCGATCCAGGAACTGGGCGTGACCGAGGGCTACTGGCGGGGCTGGGTGTCCGCCTGCACGTACGAGGGTGAGTGGCGCGACGCCGTCGTCCGGTCCCTGCTGACGCTGAAGGCGCTGACCTACGCCCCGACCGGCGGCATCATCGCCGCCGCGACCACGTCGCTGCCGGAGAAACTGGGCGGCGTGCGGAACTGGGACTACCGCTTCTGCTGGCTGCGCGACGCCACCATCACGTTGCAGTCGCTGCTCTACTCCGGCTTCCAGAGCGAGGCCATCGCCTGGCGCAAGTGGTTGCTGCGGGCGATCGCCGGCAATCCCGCCGAGCTGCAGATCATGTACGGCGTGGCCGGCGAGCGCCGCCTGGACGAGTATCAGGCGACCTGGCTGACCGGCTACGACGGCAACCCTGTCCGCATCGGGAACGCCGCCGCCGAGCAGTTCCAACTCGACGTCTACGGCGAGGTGATGGACGCGCTGCATCAGGGCCGGCGGGCCGGGCTGAAGTCCGACGACCCGGCGTGGGGCCTGCAGATCAAGCTGATGGAGTTCGTCGAGGCGCACTGGACCGACCCGGACGAGGGGATCTGGGAGGTACGCGGCGGACCCAAGCAGTTCACCCATTCCAAACTGATGGCGTGGGTGGCCGCCGACCGCGCGGTCAAGGGGTGCGAGGAGTTCGATCTCGGCGGCCCGGTCGAGCGGTGGCGCAAACTCCGCGATCGGATCTCCGACGACATCCTGAAGCACGGCTACGACTCCGAGCGCCGGACGTTCACCCAGTTCTACGGCTCCGAGGAACTGGACGCGGCCCTGCTCATGGTCCCTCTCGTCGGCTTCCTGCCGGCCGACGACGAACGGGTGGCCGGCACGGTCGCCGCCATCGAGGACCACCTGATCACCGACGGGTTCGTCCAGCGGTACACCCAGCACCACGACAGCGACGTCGACGGTCTCCCGCCGGGCGAGGGCGCGTTCCTCGCCTGCACGTTCTGGCTGGCGCAGAACTACGCGCTGATGGGTCGCCACGACGAGGCCCGCGAGACGTACGAGCGGATCCTGGCCCTGCGCAACGACGTCGGGCTGCTGTCCGAGGAGTACGACACCGACGCCGGCCGGCTGGTCGGCAACTTTCCCCAGGCGTTCAGCCACGTCCCGTTGATCGACACCGCTCGTACCCTGAGTTCGAGCCTGGCCCCGACCCAGGCCCGCGCGCACGAGGGCCTCAAGTGACGCGCCGCAGGGGCGCTAGGAGTTCGGCGGCGTCGCGATGAGGAGCAGGGCGATGTCGTCCTCCCGGGCGGTGGCGCTGACCCGATCGAGCACCAGGTCGGCGAGTTCCTGCGGGTCCCGGGCGCGATACCGGCTCAGGACCTCGTGCACCCGCGCGAGACCGTCGTCGACGGTGGCCGTACGGGTCTCGACCAGGCCGTCGGTGTACAGCAGCAGCAACGCGCCCGGTGGCAGATAGTAGGTCTGGCTGCGGCGCGACACCCGGCGCAACGCCCCGATCAGCGGATCGTGGCTGCCGAGCGTCCGGGCCTGGCCGTCGGGCAGCACCACCGTCGGCGCCGGGTGCCCGGCGTTGGCCCAGGTGAGGATGTGCCCGCCGTCGGAGGCCGGGTCGAGGTACGCGAGCAGCACCGTGGCCAGACTCGTCTGGCCCAGGGTGTAGCTGGTGGACTCGAGCCGTCGCAGCAACGCGGACGGCGGCTCGTGCCGGTCGACCAGCAGAGCCCGCAGCATGCTGCGGTACTGGCTCATGGCCGCCGCCGCGGTGATGCTGTGGCCGCTGACATCCCCGATGACCAACGCGAGGCGTTGGTCGGACAGGCTGACCGCGTCGTACCAGTCGCCGCCGACGTGATCTTCGTGGTGCGCGGGTAGGTACCGGGCCGCCATCCGCAGGTGATGGTGCGACGGTAGCGGCGTCAGCAGCGCCTTCTGCATGATGGCGGCGGCGGTCCGGCGGTCGTCCAGGACCATGATCCGGGTCAGCGCCTGGACGACGTAGCCGCCCAGCGCCGCGAGAAGTGCCTGCTCGGCGTCGTCGAGGTGGTACGGCCGGCTCCAGGCGAACGTCAGCGATCCGAGCGGGCCGCTCGGTCCCCGCAACGGCACACTGGCCGCCGACTGCCAGCCCAGTTCCGCGAACGTCGCGTACGCGTCCGGAGTGACCGCCGCGACCGTCGCCAGGTCCGGCAGCAGGACCGGCCGGCCGGTCCGTGCGGCCAGCGCCGACGGCGTGGAGGCGTCCGCCGGATAGTGCGCCCATCGGTCGGCGATCGGCGGCGGTAGCAAATGCATCGAGGCCAGCGTCACGTGCGTCGCGCTGTCCAGCAGAGACACCCCGATGTACGCCGGGTCCAGCGTGCCCGTGGCCATGTCGCGAACGATCCCGGCGATCGTGTCGACGCGGTCCGCCTCGGCCAGCGCGGTGGCCGCCCGCAGCAGCACCTGACTGCGGTCGTACGCGGATCGGGCGCGATCGTGGTCACGCCGGGCGTGGTCGGCGGCGATGCGCAACCGCAAGCTGTCGGAGCAGGCCGCGGCCAGGTCGGCGAGCAGTACCAGTTCGGTGTCGGTCCAGTGCCGGGGGCGGTGGTCGATCGCGCACAGCGATCCCAGGACGTGTCCGTCGGCGTCCGTCAGCGGCATCCCGGCGTAGCCGACCACCCGCAGATCCTCGATGGCGAGATTGCCGCGCACCCGCTCGTCGGTCCGGGCGTCGGCGACCACGAGCGGCTCGGCGGAGGCCACCACGTGCCGGCAGAACGAATGCGACAACGGCGTCTGCCGCTGCTGGGCCCACGGATCACTCAGTCCGCACGCCCCGGGGAAGAACTGCCGGTCGGTGCCGACCAGCGACACCAGCGCCACCGGCACGTTCAGCACCGTCCGGACCATCGCCGCGAACCGGTCGAACGTCTCATCGGCGATCGCGTCCAGCCCGGTCCGGGTCAGTGCCGTCAGCCGGCCCGGCTCGGCCAGCAGGTAGGGCACCGGGTAAGCCCGTTCGCCGTTGTCGTGCGCGCCCGCGCGCGCCGCGGGGATGCGGGCCGGACCCTCGAGTGCCGAACGGGCCGCGATCAATGCGGTCCGGGCGGGGACGATCGCCGCCGCCGCCCGGCCGTGCTTCGTCAGCACGGTGACTTCGTCCAGCAGTTCAGCCCGGGAGACGAGCCTGGAGAAGTGGGCTTTCGCCTGCCGGAGGGGCACCCGCTCCACGCCGTCGGCATCACTGACCTCGGACACGTGGTCATTGTGACCACAATCTGTCCGTTCGCACACCCACCGAAGGTGTCACCGGACCGATTTCGCAGGGAAGTGTTCGGGATCACCGGCCGGGCCGGCATCCGCCGGTCCGGCGGCCACGAGGAGAGCGCGTCGGGCTTGGACGGTGCCGGAGGTCGCGCTATCGCATCGCGGCGATGACGCCGCCGCCGATCCCGGCGATGACGATGCCGCCCAGCACCGTCCACGCCGGACGCGAGCCGGGCCGGGGGACGTGAAAGACCCAGATGCCGATGCCGGCGTTCACCGCCAGGCTGAGCTGCGCGATGGTGAAGCCCGTACCGGTGCCCACCCGGGCGACGAGGGCGAGCAGAGCGAGGTTGCCGATTCCGAAGAGGACCCCGGCGCCCACTTGCGCGCTCACGGCCTGGACGCCCAGCCTCACCGGCTCGCCGGCCGGCAGCGCCAACGCCAGCGCCGCACCGAGGATGCCCACCGCGAGTGGGAAGTTGCTCGCCTGTGCGGAGATCGCAGCCCACTGCGCCGGCACGAAGTAGCTTCCCCACAGAATGCCGGCCGCGCCGGCCCACAGGAAACCGGCTCCGGCGGCCGGGGAGGGTTCCACCCCTTCGCGGGAAGACGGCGATCAGCAGTACGCCCGCCACGATGGACAGGAACGCCGCGCCCAGGACGGCGAACCGGACGGCCGAAAAGCCGTCGAGCTCGCCGAACAGCAGCGCCCCCCAGACGAACGCGACGACGATGTTGAGCGGTGTCCACGTCCCGGCCGCCCGCGCGAGCCCGATCGCCGCCGACGCCCGGAAGACGCAGTAGTTGCCTGCCGCCCACACCACCCCTCCGGCCAGCGGAAGCCAGAAGCCGCGCCAGCCGAACGACAGGCCGTCGCGACCGACCAGCAGAGCACCGCCGGCGAAGACGACGTTGCCGACGGCCACGTAGCACAACCGGGACCGCTCCGGCGTCCCCGGCCGCAGCTGGGCCAGGGGAATCCAGGTACCCAGAGCGGTCACCATGACGACGGCCAGCAGTACGGTGGGCATCGTCGAATAATAAGCTCTGTTGGCGAGCAAAATAAGGGGGTCAGCCGTGGCGACGCGTTCCACCGAGCTGCTCCGGGCCGTGCACGCGCACCCCGGCCTCACCCGCGCCGCCGCCGCCCGTCTCCTCGGGATCGGCACCGGCGCCGCCACCGAACTCGTCACCCGGCTCTCCGCGGCCGCGCTTCTGGCCGAGATTCCGGCGGCCCGCAGCGGCGGCCGGGGACGCCCGACCACCGTCCTGGTGCCGCATCCGCACGGGCCGCTCGTGCTGGCCGTGGCGATCACGCACGAGAGCTGGCGGGTCGACGTGGTCGAGCTGGGCGGAACGGTGCTGGCAACCGGCGCCGGCCGGCACGACGGCGCCGGCTGGCCGACCGTGGCCGCAGCCCTCACCGCCCGGCTGGGCGCCTTCCGGAAGCGGTACGCGGGCCGGACGCGGGCGCTCGGCCTGGCCGTCCCGGGCACGGTGTCACCGGCGCACCGCCTGAACGCGGCCACCGTCGGCTGGCGCGACGTCGACCTGTGCGAACTGTGGCCGGACGCCCCGGTCTTCGTGGCCGGCAACGACGCCACCCTGGCGGCCACGGCCGAGTCCTCCCGCGGCGCGGCCGTCGGCGCCGCGGTCGCCCTGCACCTGCGCATCGAGGCCGGTCTCGGCGGCGCCGTGGTCGACCACGGCCACACCCTGACGGGGGCCACCGGCGCGGGCGGAGAGTTCGGGCACATGCCGTTCGGCGACCCCGCGGCCGTCTGCCCGTGCGGCGCCCGGGCGTGCTGGGGCACCGCGGTCGACGGCACGGCGCTGGCCCGGCTCCTCGGCCGCCCGGCACCGCGCGACCACGTCGCGTACGCCCGCCGGCTGATCACCGCGCCCGCGCCTTCGGCCGCCGAACGGTCCGCGGTGACGGCGGTCGCCGCGGCTCTCGGCCGGGGCATCGCCGGGCTGGTCAACGGCATCGACGCCGACCTGGTGACACTCGGTGGCCTCGGCATCGACCTGCTGACCGCCGCGCCGGACGACATCGACGCCGCGTACCGGGCGGGGCTGATGGCTTACCGCCGCGACGACCCGCCACCCATCCGAGCGGCGGTTCTGGGCGACAACGGGCCGATCGCCGGGGCGGCCGAGGAGGCGTGGTCGGCGTTGCTGACGACTCTGGCATGAAACGATCCGGGCCGGCCTCCCAGATGGAAGACCGGCCCGGATCTGCACTTCCGTGGTCGGGGTGGCCGGATTTGAACCGACGGCCTCTGCGTCCCGAACGCAGCGCGCTACCAAACTGCGCCACACCCCGAGGCGTGCTGAGCAATACTATCCGACCGCTCAGCGCAGGCAAATCGGGTATCCCCGGGCGCTGCGTACGGGCAGGTCAGCGCGGTATCAAGGTCAGGATCGAAGCCTCCGGACGGCAGGCGAACCGGACCGGGGCGGTCGGGTGGGTGCCCAGCCCGGCCGAGACGTGCAGGAGCGAGTCCGAGCCGGGCCAGCGGTGCAGGCCGCGGGCCATCGCGTGCGGGAGGTCGCTGTTGGTGGTGAGCGCGCCGTACCCGGGGACGCGGACCTGGCCGCCGTGGGTGTGGCCGGCCAGCAACAGCGCGAACCCGTCCGCAGCCATCGGGTCGAGGACCCGCGACGCGGGCGTGTGGGTGACGCCGATGTGCAGGTCGACACCGGTGGACGCGGGGCCGGCCACCGCCGGGTAGTCGTCGCGGTCGACGTGCGGGTCATCGACGCCGACCAGCTCGATGGACCGGCCGCCGGCTTTCAGGACCGTACGGGCGTTGTTGAGGTCGGCCCAGCCCGACTCGGTGAAGGCACTGCGCAGCGCCTCCGACGGCAGCTCCACGCCCTGCACGTACTCCCGGTCGGGGAGGAGGTAGCGCAGCGGGTTCTTCCACACCGGACCGCGGTAGTCGTTCGATCCGAAGACGAAGGCGCCGGGCAGGCCCAGGAACGGGTCCAGCGCGCGAAGCACGCCCGGCACGGACAACGGGGAGCTCATGTTGTCGCCGGTGACCACCACCAGGTCCGGGTCGGTGCCGACCAGCGCGGCCACCCATGCCTGCTTGCGTCGCTGATCCGGCATCATGTGCAGGTCCGACAGGTGCAGGATGCGCAGCGGTTCCGCGTCCGTCGCCAGCACCGGAACGTCGAAGCGCCGGAGCGTGAACAGGTTCCGCTCGACCAGGGACGCGTAGGCGAGGGCGGCGCCGCCGAGCGCGGTGACGCCGGCGGTCAGTGAGATATAGGAACGCTTCCGCATGACGGCAAGGGTAGTTTGACCGTCCATGGGAACGCTGAAGGACCGCCTGAACGATGACCTCCACTCGGCCATGAAGGGTCGCGACGAGCTCACCACCTCGACGCTGCGGCTGGCGCTGGCCGCCGTGCGCAACGCCGAGGTCGCCGGGAAGTCGGCGAAGGAACTGTCCGACGACGAGGTGCTGTCGGTGCTGACCAAGGAGGCGAAGAAGCGCCGCGAGGCCGCGACCGCCTTCGCCGACGCCGGGCGTACCGAGCAGGCGGCCAAGGAGAACTCGGAGGGCGAGATCCTCGAGGGCTACCTACCGGCGCAGCTGTCCGACGCCGAGATCGCGGACATCGTCGGCCAGGCCCTGCGGGACGGCGGGTTCAGCGGCAAGGGACAGATGGGCCCGGCGATGAAGGCGGCCCAGGCCGCAGTGGCCGGCCGCGCCGAAGGCGGCCGGGTCGCCGCCGAGGTCCGGCGGCAGCTCGGCTGACCGGAATCGGGTTGACCGGGGATCGTCTCAGTTGACGGCGTCGAGGTCGGCCCGGGTCAGCAGGGCCCGCAGGGTGATGCCTTCGGCCGCCAGGGCCTCGGCGCCGCCCTCCTGCCGGTCGATCACACACAGCGCGTGGTCGACGTGGGCGCCCAGGGCTCGCAGCTCGGCGGTGGAGATCACCACCTGACCGCCCGAGGTCACCACGTCCTCGACCACCAGAACCCGCCGGCCGGCGACCTCGGCGCCTTCCGCCAGGCGGGCGGTGCCGTACTTCTTGGCCTGCTTGCGGACGAAGGCGGTGGGCAGCTTCGCGTGGCGGGCCAGCGCCGTCACCACGGCGATGCCGCCCATCTCCAGGCCGGCCAGCACCTCGACGTTCTCCGGGATGAGCACGGCCAGCTGCTCGGCCAGCGCGTCGAGCAGCGCCGGGTCGGCCTCGAACTGGTACTTGTCGAAGTATTCGGTCGCGGTGCGGCCCGACCGCAGCACGAATTCCCCGGTCAGTCGGCTCACGGTGTTCACCTGGCGCGCGAGGTCAGATTCAGTCACAGTCGAACAGCCTGGCAGGTGCGTCCCCGGTCGGCGCAACCGGCCTGCTCAGGTTGCCGGACGGTCGGCCGATCAGCAGAACATGCAGACTGTCACCGGCCGCTGGTTCGGCGCCGGCAGCAGCGTCGAGCCGGACGCGGTGCAGGCCGGGGCGGAGGCCACCGCGACCGCACTGGCCGGGCGTACGGCCGGTGCGGTCTTTGTCTTCGCGGCCCATTCGTACGACCTTTCGGCGCTGCTCGCCGCCGTGCGCAAGGAGGCGGGCCCGGACGTGCCGATCGTCGGCGCGACCACGCTCGGCGAGCTGTCCACCGACGGCGCGACCCGCGACGGGGTGGCGGTGGCGGCGATGGGTGGGAGCGGCTTCACCGTCCGTACCCGGACGGCCCGGATCGACGAGCTCGGCCACCGGGGGGCCGGCGCGGCCGCTGCGGCCGCCATGAGGGAGGTCGACAAGCCGTACAAGGCGATGATGCTGTTGTCCGACGGGCTGTCCGGGAATCCGCACGAGATCGTCCGCGGCGCGTACTCGGTGCTCGGCGCCGCCATTCCGCTCGTCGGAGGCATGGCCGGTGACCCGGCTTTCCGGCAGACCCAGCAGTTGTCCGGCGAGGACGTGCTGACCAGCACCGTGATCGGAGTGGCCATCGGGTCGGACGCCCCGCTGGGCATCGGCGTGGCCCACGGCTGGCACCGCGTCGAGCCCCCGATGGTGATCACCCGCAGTTCCGGCGCACGGATCCATGAGCTCGACGGCGAGCCCGCGCTGGCGGTTCTTCAACGCCGCCGGGGGATGACCGGCCGGCACCGCCGAGCGAGTTCTTCCGGGACGTGCCGATCCTGCAGGCGCTCGGCCTGTCCCGCAAGAACGGCGAGGACATCCGGGTGCTGCACGCCGGCGACGACGCCGAGGGCTGGGTCGAGGGGGCGCAGGACATACCGCAGGGCGCGCTTGTGCTGGCTGATGGACGGCGACTACGAGTCGCTGATCGCCGGGGCCGAACAGTCCTGCGCCGAGGCCCTCGACGGGCTGGCCGGTCGTCCGCCGCTGGGCGCTGTTCACGTTCGACTGCGCCGGCCGGCGCGGCGCCCTCGGCGAGCACGGTGTCGCCGAGGAGGTGACGCGGATGCGCGAGCAGGTGGGTCCGGACGTGCCGTTCGCCGGCTTCTACACGATGGGCGAGATCGCCCGGGTGCGCGGCTCGATCGGCATGCACGCCCTCACCCTGGTCACTCTGGCGATGGCCTGATCACGTGTTCAACTGGCTGACGCACCAGCTCACCGAGTACTTCACAGCCGTCAACGCGCCGGCGGACGAGTCCTCCGCGCTCGCCGAGCGCGGTGGAGCGGGCCGCCGAGATGCTGGAGGCCGAGGTCGGCGCGGTCGTCGTCGACGGCCGCGTACATGGCGCCTGGGGGTTCGGGCCGGAGGTTCCGATCGCCGGCCTGCTCGCGGTCGAAGGTCGGCGCCGGCCGGCTCACCGCGCCCGGGCTGGGCGAGCTCGAGGCCGTGCCCAGTTCACTCGGCGCGGACATCCGCGGCACGCTGATCGTGGCCCGGCGCGACGAGCCGTTCACGCCCGAGGAACGGCAGATGTTGCAGGGCATGTCCCAGGTGGTGGGGCTCGCGCCTGCGCAGCATCCGGGTGCTGGAGGGCGAGCGGGCGCTTCGGGCGGACCGGGAACGGGAGACGGCGATCGCGCTCAACCCGGCAACGTCTCGTGGAGACGCTTGCTGACCATCCAGCGGGCGATCTCCAACCGCAAGCCGCTGCCGGAGATCCTGGACGCCGTCACCAGCGGCGCGATCGGCCCTGCTGGGCGGCGCGACGGTGGCGCTGATGCTCGCCGCGGCCGGTCAGGGCCGCCGGCTCACCGTGGCCTCCACCGCCGGCGAGGCCGGTGACCTGGACCGGGCGCACTCGGAGGCGCGCGAGGCGATGGCCACCGCCCTGGTGCAGATCCGGCCACTGGAACGGGCGTACCCGCAGAAGGGCACGGTGATCGCGGCGCCCGTCCAGGTCACCGGCGAGATGGCCGGCAGCCTGGTCGCCCAACTGCCGGGCGGAGCCGATCAGTACGGCGAGGAGCGCGACCTGCTGGCCGCCTTCGCCCAGCAGGTGAGCCTGGCGCTGACCGATGCCCGTACGGTCGAGGCCGTCCACGAAGCGCACCACGACCCGATCACCGGTCTGCCCAACCGCGCCCTGTTCCTCGAGATCTTCCACCGGGTGCTGGCGTCCCGAGCGATGATCACCGACTCGACCAGCGTCCTGTTCATCGACCTGGACCGGTTCAAGGGCGTGAACGACAGCCTCGGTCACGAAGCCGGCGACCAGCTGCTGGCCGCGGTGGCCGCCCGCATCCGTGGCTGCGTGCGGGCCAGGGACACAACCGCGCGGCTGGGCGGCGACGAGTTCGCGGTGCTGCTGCACGACTCACCGGTCGACGCCGCGGTCTCGGTCGCGCGAGCGGATCATCGCCGTGGTCCAGGAGCCGTTCCGGGTGGCCGGCCGCGACGTGTTCATCGGCGCCAGCGTCGGCGTGGCCGTCTGCCGCGAACCCGGGGAGAAGCCGGACGTCCTGCTGAACAACGCCGACGTCGCGATGTACCGGGCCAAGAAGGACGGTCGCGGCAAGGTCGTGCGGTACGAGCCGTACATGCACACCGAGGCGCTGGACTACCTGAGCCTGCGCGGGGATCTGCAGCGGGCGCTGACCGCGGGCGAGTTTCAGCTGCAGTACCAGCCGCTGGTCCGGCTGGCCACCGGGGAGACGGCCGGGGTCGAGGCGCTGATCCGCTGGCACAGTCCGGTCCGTGGGCTGGTCCCGCCGCTCGACTTCATCGGAATCGCCGAGGAGTCCGGTCTGATCGTGGACATCGGGCAGTGGGCGCTGGAGACCAGCGCGATGCAGGTCGCGGCATGGCGGCGCTCGTTCCCCGACCTGACGCTCAATGTCAACGTGTCCGGGCAGCAGCTGGTCCACCCACGGTTCGCCGACAACGTGATGCGGGCGCTCGGCACGGCCGGCTTGCCGTCCAGCGCGGTGACCCTCGAGCTGACCGAGTCGGTGCTGATGACCGATCCGGACCGGGGTCTGGCCGCCCTGGCCGCGCTGCGCGAGCTGGGCGTCCAACTCTCCATCGACGATTTCGGAACCGGGTATTCCTCGCTCGCCCATCTGCGCGAACTGCCCGTCGACGAGTTGAAGATCGACCGTGCGTTCATCGGCCGCGCCGAGCTGACCGGCGTGGATCTGGCCCTGGTCGGGATGATCGTGGAACTCGGCACCATCCTCGGTCTGCGGGTGGTGGCCGAGGGTATCGAGAACGCGGCGCAGCTCACGGCACTGCGCGGGCTCGGGTGCGCGTACGGGCAGGGCTACCACCTCTGCCGGCCGGCGAACGCCGCCGATCTGCCGTCGATCCTCCAGCGGCCGTCGTTGCTCGATGCGGCCTGAAATATTGTGCTGTCACTCGAAGCGGTAATTGATCCCTGAAGCCGTGTCTTGTCTGTCCGGTTTCACGTACTTTACGCCTCAACGAGAGCTTTCCACCTCGGGAGGATTGACGTGACACCCTTCGCGCTGTTGTTCTTCATCGCGCTCGCCGGTTCGTCCAGTTTCGCCATCGGCCGCGCCCTAGGCCGGGGCGAACGGTACGAGAAGGGCTACCGCCAGGGTTTCCGCGACGGCGAGACCGGATCGCTGGCCCGCACTGCCCGCCTGATCCAGCTGAACGACCGGCCGGCCTTCGCGCCCGCCGTCGAGTCGATGCTGGTGCCGTACTCGGTGCCGCAGCAGCAGCTGCCACCCCGCTCCACCAGCCCGGTCGTGGTCGGCGTGGCTCCCCGACCGCAGCTGGCGCTCTAACGGGTCCAGCCAGTTCACCTCTGACCAGTTCACCATTTTCCGCTTCCAGGCACAGGCATCCCGCGCCGAGATGGTAGGCGTCGCCGCCGCCATCTAGACTCGCGGCCGGGCCATGACCCTTTCCCGCTGGAGGCGCACCGAATGACCTACCTGCAGGCCATCATCATCGGGGCGCTCCAGGGCATCAGCGAGCTGTTCCCGGTGTCCAGCCTCGGCCACAGCGTCCTGCTGCCGGCGCTGATCGGCGGTTCGTGGGCACGCAACCTCAGCCTGACCGCGGCCGACTCGCCGTACCTCGCGTTCATCGTGGCCGTGCACGTGGCCACCGCGATCGCCCTGCTGGTCTTCTTCCGTCAGGACTGGGTGCGCATCATCGGCGGGTTCTTCACCTCGGTCCGCCACCGCCGGATCAGTACCACCGACGAGCGGCTGGCCTGGCTGCTGATCGTCGCCACGGTCCCGGTCGGCATCGCCGGGGTGCTTCTGGACCACGCCGTGCGTACGGCGCTGGGCAAGCCGATCCCCGCGGCGCTGTTCCTGATGCTCAACGGCATCGTGTTGTTCACCGTGGAGAAGCTGCGCGGGCGCGCGCCGGCGACGGCCACCGCGGTCGCGACGGCCGGACCGACCCCGGTAGGCCCTTCGAACCAGGCGGGACAGGTCTACATGGCCGGCGGATACGCCGGCGAGGACGGCGACGCCGCCGCCGATCCCGTCTCGTCCGACCGCCGGCTGGCCCGTCTGAGCTGGCGGGAGACCATCGCCATCGGCGCGGCTCAGATCCTGGCGCTGCTTCCCGGGATCAGCCGCTCCGGCGCGACCATGGCCGCCGGGCTGCTCCGCGGTCTCTCCCACGAGGACGCGGCCCGGTTCGCGTTCCTCCTCGCCACCCCCGTCATCCTCGCCGCCGGCGTGTTCAAGCTGCCCGAACTGGCCGGCCCGGAAGGCCACGGCATCCTCGGGCAGGTCATCGCCGGCAGCGTCGTCGCGGGCGTCGCCGCGTACCTGTCGCTGCGGTTCCTCACCCGCTACTTCGAGACCCGCACCCTGACCCCGTTCGCCATCTACTGCGCGATCGCGGGCGCGGTCAGCTTGGTCTGGCTCTCCTTCACCGGCTGACCGATGCGATCCGTCACCGGCTCACCGGTGCGATTCGGGATTTCGGTGCCGCCCGGCGGTGACATCAGGGAGCTGGTGGAACTGGCCCGCGCGACCGAGCGGGCCGGCTGGGACGGGTTCTTCCTCTGGGATCACGTCTACATCGCCGACGGCCTCCCGCTGTACGACCCGTGGGTGGTGCTGGGAGCGATCGCCGCCGGCACCGAGCGGATCCGGCTCGGGGCGATGGTCACGCCGGTGGCGCGGCGCCGGCCGTGGAAGCTGGCGAAGGAGATCGCGACGCTGGATCACCTCAGCGCCGGCCGCGTCATCGTCGGGGCCGGCCTGGGGGTGCCCGATGCGGAGTTCACGGCGTTCGGCGAGCCGGCCGATCCCCGGGAACGGGCCGCTGCTCTGGACGAGGGCCTGGAACTGCTCGACGGTTTCCTGCGCGGTACCGCGGTCGAGCACGACGGACCGCGGTACCGGGTGCGGGCCCGGTTGACGCCGGCTTGTGTGCAGCGGCCGCGGCCACCGATCTGGGTGGCCGCGACCTGGCCGCATCGGCGGCCGCTGGCGCGGGCCGCCCGGTACGACGGCGTTTTCGCCATCGGCGACGATGCCGGTGCGCTGACACCGGACCAGGTCCGGACCGTACGGGCGGCCGTCGGGCCGGACGCGGACGTGGTCGTGCCGGGTGTCGGGGCGGACGCGGTGGCGGAGTACACCGCCGCCGGCGCGACCTGGCTGGTCACCGGCCCGGACAAGCCGGGCCCGGACTGGCCGGCCGGCATACGAGCCGTCACCGAAGCCGGTCCCCCGGCCGACACGTGCCGGTGAGGGACTCGCCAAACTCGTCGAACTCTTGTTCTAGCAACCCTCAACCCGCACCTGTACGATCTGAAGTCAAGCGACACGCATGACCTGTCCTCCAGATCAGTGGTCGTCTGGCTAGTGTTTGCCACAGGTGACGAGAGGGGGTGCCAGATCATCTCGGTACACGATGTCGCCGCCGCGATCGTCGAGCGCGTCGGACGCATAACGGCGATGAAGCTCGAGAAAATCGTCTATTACAGCCAAGGCTGGCACCTCGCCCGCCAAGGGGAACCGCTCTTCAATGAGCCCATCGAGGCATGGCGGCAAGGCCCCGTGGTGCCGCAGCTTTACCACCGTCACCGCGGCCAGTATTCGGTGTCGAGTTGGCCGCTCGGCGACAGCTCGCACCTCACCGCTGTTCAATCGGAGACAATCGACTGGGTATGCGCTGAGTACGGGAAGTTCTCTGCGGATGATCTCTCGCTGATGACGCACAGCGAGCTGCCGTGGCGAGCCGCTCGCGGCGCCCTTCCGGAGTCCGCTCGATCTGACACTCGAGTAAGCATCGACATGATGAAGACCTACTACTCACGCCAGTTGGCGGATCCGGATGCGGCCGTGGCACTTGCTACCGCGAACGCGGCTCTGGAGGGAGTCGAGTTCGACGACGAGTGGCAGGACCAGCTTCGCGATGTGGCATCCGGCCTCAGGTCGGCGGACCATCTTGTTGCTGAGGAGATCGCCCGGCTTACCGGTGAATGATCCTTACAGCCAGCGTGGGTCAACGTGCCTGATCAACAAGCTGGGGATCACTGACCCCGATAAGCTGGTTGAGGTCGAGTTCCGCCTCGTGTCCATTCGCGATGTCCAAGCAGCCCGCGCCTCCATTCCAGGCAACTTCGGTCTTGGCCATCTGCGGGAGTTTCATCGCTTCCTGTTCGGTGACGTCTACCTCTGGGCCGGCCAGACCCGGACCGTCGACATCAGTAAGCCTGGCGGAGAATTCTGTCATTGGCGCTACGTCGACGACGAGGTACGGACCATTCTGGCGGAGCTTCAATCGGACGGTCTCATGGTGGGCTTCCACCGCGATGCGTTCGTCGCCGGCCTGGCTCACTACTACGGCGAACTGAACGTCAGGCACCCGTTCCGCGAAGGAAACGGACGTACGCTGCGGGCGTTCCTCCGGCAGTTGGGCGCCGCCGCCGGTTTCCGGCTCGACTGGTCCGAGCTCAACAAGTCCGAGAACATCGAAGCCTGCCGCATCCACCTCAATACCACCGATACAACCATGCTCAAAACAGTCCTTGACCCCGTGGTGAGCCGCATCAGCTGACGCAGGCGGGGGTGCGGCCACGGTTGGCCGCACCCCCGCTCGAGATCCCGATCAGCAGGTGAGGTTTCCGCCGGCCGGGACGCCGAGGATGCCGGTGAAGCTGTTGTAGGCGTTGACCCGGCTCTGCATCTCGGCGGTGTTGCCGCCGTTGCACTCGATGCTGTTGATGGCGCGGATGGTCGTCCCGAAGCCCTGGCCGTTGACCATTGCGTTGTGCGACGTGGCGCCGGCGTTTCCGGTGCCGGTCATCCAGTACCAGAGGCCGGTCTGCCACGAGACCGACGCGTTCGTGGCCACCAGGTTCGGGTTGTTCAGCAGGTCGATGCCGAGCGCGTTGCCGGCCGCGTAGTAGTTGAAGTTCCAGCTCAGCTGGATCGGACCGCGACCGTGGTACGCCGACTGTCCGGCCGGACATCCGTACGGCTGGCTGGTGTCGCAGTAGGTGGGCCAGTTGGCCTGGTTGATCTCGTCGATGTAGACCAGACCGCCCGTCTCGTGACTGACGTTGGCCAGGAACGCCGCCGCCTCCTGCTTCTTCACCGTGTCGCTGCCGGTGGTGGCGAACGCGGGGTACTTCTTCATCGCGTCGGTCAGACCGGCATACGAGTAGAACCCGTTCCGGCTCGGGAACATCTGGTTGAACTGGGCCTCGCTGACCACGAACCCGCCCGTGTTGCCTCCGCCGCCACCGCTGTTGCCGCCACCGCTGTTGCCGCCGTCACCGCAGGTCCCGTTGTCCTGCCACACACCGGAGCCGCCGGTGCTCGGCCTCTCGCCCTGCGTCCACCACTTGGCCAGCCAGTTGTGGCCGTTGTCGGACACGGTCATGCCGCCGGTGTACACGGCACTGTTGTTGTACGCCGCCGCGCACGCCGTGGCTGCGTTCGACACGGTCATGGGGAGGATGGCGGCGGCCGCGCCGGCGAACACGGTCGCGATGGTCGCCACGATGGCCAAGAGCCTTTTTCTGGGCATGGATCACCTCTCGTGCGTGGGGATGCGCACTCGTCAGTCAATCGATTCGACTAGATGTCTACCGGTGCCGTTGATCTCTGTAAAGGATCTTCAAAATTTGGTGGAAGTCTCAGCTGTCGAGCGCGACCGGCCGAACAGAGGATGCCGGTTCCCGTACGCCCGAGAGGTGCGCACCATGAGGGTCATTCCCGAGGTCACTCTTTCGGAAGAGGCGTTCGTCGCCCGGCACCGAGTGCTGCGCCTGCTGCTCTGGGTGCACGTCCCGGTGATCCTGGTGATCGGCTTCTGCACCGGGCAGCTCAGCCCGGCCGACCACGGACCCGTGCTGCTGTGCGTTCTCGGCGGCGTGATGGTGTGCGGCGTGATCTCCGGCGTGGCCACCGGACAGCGCGGCCGGGCGGTCGCCACCAGTGTCGGCCTCCTGCTGGCCGCGGACGCGCTGGTGCAGGCTGGCGACGGGATGATCGACCTGCACTTCCACTTCTTCGTGGTCATCGCGCTGATCGGCCTGTACCAGGACTGGGTGCCGTTCGCGCTGGCCATCGGCCTGGTCGCGGTCCAGCACTTCGGCGTCGGCCTGCTTGCCCCCCAGCTGGTCTTCGGCGAGCACGCCATGCACGACTCGAGCCGGCAGGTGTTCGGCCGGGCGCTGCTGCACGCCGGGTTCGTGCTGGCCATGGCGGCCGCCCAGATCACCTACTGGCACTTCGACGCGGCCGTCCGCCGGGAAAACGAGCGAAAGCAGGCCGAGCTGGCCGAGGAAGGCGCGGCCCAGCTGCGTGCGGCCGCCGAGGAGGCTCAGCGCGAGCGGGAGGCCGCCCGCGCCGAGGCCGACGCTCAACTGGCCCGGGCCGAGCAGATGGCCGTACGGCTGGAGGATGTCCTGCACCGCACCAGCGCGACCGGCGCCCGTCTCCGGACCGACGCCGACGAGGCCCTGAGCGGCTTCGAGTCGGCGCTGTCGGACGTGACCCGGACCGTCACCCACGCCAGCGACCAGGTGGCGACCACCCTGTCCGACGCCGACTCGGCGCTGCGCTCGCTGGCGGAGCTGCGGACGTCGGTGGCCGACATCGCGACCATCGCCAATCTGATCCAGGCCGTCGCCGATCAGACCAACCTGCTGGCCCTGAACGCGACCATCGAGGCCGCCCGGGCGGGCGAGGTGGGCAAGGGCTTCGCCGTGGTCGCGGGCGAGGTGAAGCAGTTGGCCGGCCAGACCGCGCAGGCCACCGCCCGGATCGAGAGCACCGTCGCCGAGGTCACCGCGGGCGCGGCCGCGCTCGGCGAGGCGGTGTCCGGGATGACCAACCGGCTGGGCGCAGTGGCCGACACACAGCGCCTGGCCGCCTCCGTGATGGTCGAGCAGGCGAGCCTGGCCGCCGAGACCCGCAGCCTGGTCACCTCCGCCGCCGACGAGGTGGCAAGCTCCGCGGCCGCGGCGATGGGCTAGAGACGTCCGGTCTTGTGATACTCGGCGGCCAGCAGTTCGGCGATCTGGATGGTGTTGAGGGCCGCGCCCTTGCGCCGGTTGTCACCGGTGACGAAGAACGCCAGCGCCCGCGGGTCGTCCATCGTCCGGCGGATCCGGCCGACCCAGCTCGGGTCGGTGCCGACCGCGTCGATCGGCATCGGGAACTCGCCCGCCTCGGGATCGTCGACCACGATCACGCCCGGGGCGTTGCGCAGCACCTGCCGCGCGCCCTCGGCGTCCACCTCGGACCCGAAGACCGCGTGCACGGCGACCGAGTGCCCGGTCACCACCGGCACCCGGACGCAGGTCGCGGACACCTTCAGGTCGGGCATCCCGAGGATCTTGCGCGACTCGTTGCGCATCTTCATCTCCTCGGACGACCATCCCAGCGGCTCGTGCGCGCCCGACCACGGCACCACGTTGAGTGCCAGCGGCGCCGGGAACGGGCCGAGGTCGTCGCCGACCGCCTGCCGCACGTTACCCGGCCGCGAACCCAGCAGCCGGTCGCCGGCGACCTTGCTGAGCTGGTCGTGCAGCGTGTCCACGCCGATCTGACCGGCCCCGGACACCGCCTGGTAGGACGCCAGCACCAGCTCCCGGAGCCCGTACTCGCGGTGCAGCGGCGCCACCGCCATGATCATCGCCATCGTGGTGCAGTTGGCGTTGGAGACGATCCGGCGCGGGCGCCGGGCCAGCGCTTCGCGATTGACCTCCGGCACCACCAGCGGCACGTCCGGATCCATCCGGAACGCCGCGGAGTTGTCCACCACGGTGACACCGCGGGCCGTCGCCACCGGGACCCACGCTTGCGACACCTCGTCGGGCACGTCGAACACGGCCACGTCAACGCCGTCGAAAACCTCGGGCGTCAACTCCCGGACGGTCAGCTCCTCGCCACGGCAGACCACGTTCCGCCCGGCCGACCGCGCCGACGCGATCAGCCGGATCTCGCCCCACACGTTGGCCCGCGAACTGAGGAGTTCGAGCATGACGGTGCCGATGGAGCCGGTGGCTCCGACGACGGCGAGCGTGGGGAGCTGCGACCACCCGGCTTACCGGCCGGTGCCGGCGTAGACCACCGCCTGCTCGGTGCCGCCCAATTCGAACTGGTCGTGCACCGCGCGGACGGCGGTGTCGAGGTCGCTGTCCCGGCAGACCACCGACACCCGGATCTCGGAGGTGGAGATCATCTCGATGTTGACCCCGGCCGCGCCGATGCAGGCGAAGAACGCGGCGGCCACGCCCGGGTGCGACCGCATGCCCGCCCCGATCAGCGACACCTTGCCGACATGGTCGTCGAAGAGCAGCTGCTTGAACTTGATCTGGTCGCCGACCCGGTTCAGCGCGGTCATCGCGGTCGGGCCGTCCGCCTTGGGCAGGGTGAACGAGATGTCCGTACGCCCGGTGCCCTCGGTCGACACGTTCTGCACGATCATGTCGATGTTGATCTCGGCCTGGGCCACGGTCTCGAAGATCCGGCCGGCCGCCCCCGGTTCGTCGGGCACCCCGACAATCGTGATCTTGGCTTCGCTGCGGTCGTGGGCGACGCCGGTGATCAGCGCTTGTTCCACCTTCGGGTCCTCCATCGATCCGGTGACCAGGGTGCCGGGCTTGTTCGAGTACGACGAGCGTACGTGGATCGGCACGCTGAAGCGCCGCGCGTACTCCACGCATCGCAACATCAGCACCTTCGCCCCGCCCGCGGCCAACTCGAGCATCTCCTCGTAGGTGATGGTCTTGATGTGCCGGGCGTTGGGCACGATCCGGGGGTCGGCGGTGAAGACACCGTCGACGTCGGTGTAGATCTCGCAGACGTCGGCGTGCAGCGCCGCCGCCAGCGCCACCGCGGTGGTGTCCGAACCGCCCCGGCCCAGCGTGGTGATGTCCTTGGTGTCCTGGCTGACGCCCTGGAAGCCGGCCACGATGGCGATCGCGCCCTCGTCCAGCGCGGTCCGCAGCCGGCCGGGCGTGACGTCGATGATCCGGGCCTTGCCGTGCACGCTCGTGGTCAGGACACCCGCCTGCGAGCCGGTGTACGACCGGGCCTCGTAGCCGAGATTGTGGATGGCCATCGCCAGCAACGCCATCGAGATGCGCTCGCCCGCGGTCAGCAGCATGTCCAGCTCGCGGCCGGGCGGCAGCGGGCTGACCTGATTGGCCAGTTCCATCAGCTCGTCGGTGGTGTCACCCATCGCCGACACCACGACGACCACGTCGTCGCCACCCTTGCGGGCATCGACGATCCGCTCGGCCACACGCTTGATGCGCTCGGCCGTGGCGACCGACGAACCGCCGTACTTCTGCACCACCAGGGCCACGGCTGGAACTCCTCACGGGTACGGCCGGGTCGCCCCGGCACGATCGGCAACCAGCCTAGCCGCGCGCGTCCCACGGCCCGGCAGACGATCCCAGAATCCGGCCGCCGACCGCGACACGCCGGGACGTTTCGGGGCGCACGTCCGGGCATACCCGGCACCGGAGGCGAGAATGATTCGGTGCGCCTGCGTCCCGCCGTACGCGGATTGTCCGTGTTCGCCGCCCTCCTCGTGGCCGGCGGAACCGTCGCGGGCTGCGCCGGCACTCCGCCCCCGGCCACCCCGTCTCCGGCCGTCTCGGACGCGCCCGATCCCGGCGACGCGTCCCGGGCCGCCCTGGCGGCGCGAGCCGCGCTGGCGCAGGACCGCACGTTCGCCGCGCTGTACAAGTTCGTCCCCGACGATGGACCGGCCCGCAACGTGGTGGCGACCGTGGCCGCCGACGGCAGCTGGCGGGTGGACGTCGCCGGCGGCGTCCTCGGCGGCACCACCGACGTGTCCGTCGTGTCGCTTCCCAACGGCGTCTTCCAGTGCGGACTGGCGTCGCCCACCAACCCGATCCAGTCCACCTGCGTGCTGGCGGCCAAGGCGGGCCAGCGTCTGCCGAAGGACGACGACCCGAAGGTGGAACGGGTCTTCCGGCAGTGGCTGAGCGTCTTCACCGACCGTCAGTCGGCGCTGTCCGTGGCTCCGGCCCAGCGCCTGGCCGGGGCCACCGGCGACTGCTGGTCGGTCGACTCGATCCAGGCGTCCCTGGCCGCCCCGGTCGACGTCGGCATCTACTGCTACAACCCGGACGGCCTGCTCACCGCGGCGCACGTCGACTTCGGCACGATCACCCTGGCCAGTACGCCGGTGGCCGCCCCGGCCAAGGTCAGCCTGCCCGGCCCGATCACCGGCGGCCCGCTGCTGGGACTGGACGCGCCGCCACCCCCACCGCCGCCGTCGCCATCGCCGTCGCCGTCGAGCGACGTGGCGTCGACCCCGCCCGCTCCCTGAGTCGATCGGTGTAGCATCACCATCGACATGTGGCAGTCGCTCCTTCTTCTTCGCTGCCGCGACGAGGCCCCATCCCAGGCCGGCACCTCGTCGCGGAGTTGACGCGCGCCGCCTTCCCGGTTTCGCCTCGTCAGGAGTTTTGCCATGTCCACCGACTTCTCCGTCGACAAGCCTTCCGTTGACAACCAGCGCCCGTCGGCCATGCCGTACCAGCGCTACCAGCCCTATCAGCAGCAGTTCGCGATCGACCTGCCCGACCGCCAGTGGCCCGGCCGGCACATCGACCAGGCGCCGCGCTGGTGCGCCGTCGACCTGCGCGACGGCAACCAGGCCCTGATCGACCCGATGTCCCCGGAGCGCAAGCGGCGCATGTTCATGCTGCTGGTCCAGATGGGATACAAGGAGATCGAGGTCGGCTTCCCGTCGGCCAGTCAGACCGACTTCGACTTCGTCCGCCAGCTCATCGAGCAGGACCTGATTCCCGACGACGTCACGATCCAGGTGCTGACCCAGTGCCGTGAGCACCTGATCGACCGCACGTTCGAGTCGATCCGGGGCGCCAAGCGGGCCATCGTGCACTTCTACAACTCGACGTCGGTCCTGCAGCGGCGGGTCGTCTTCGGGCTGGACAAGGACGGCATCACCGACATCGCCACGTCCGGCGCCCGGCTGTGCAAGAAGTACGCCGAGATCCACACCCCGGACACCGAGATCTTCTACGAGTACTCCCCCGAGTCGTACACCGGCACCGAGCTGGATTACGCGCTCGAGGTCTGCTCGGCCGTCATCGACGTGATCGACCCGGCGCCGGACCGTCCGCTGATCATCAACCTGCCGGCCACGGTCGAGATGGCCACCCCCAACGTGTACGCCGACTCCATCGAGTGGATGCACCGCCACCTGCCCCGCCGCGACTCGGTGGTGCTGAGCCTGCACCCGCACAACGACCGCGGAACCGCCGTGGCCGCCGCCGAACTGGGCGTGCTGGCCGGCGCCGACCGGGTCGAGGGCTGCCTGTTCGGCAACGGCGAGCGGACCGGCAACGTCGACCTGGTGACGCTGGGACTGAACCTGTTCTCCCAGGGCGTCGACCCGATGATCGACTTCTCGCAGATCGACGAGATCAAGCGGACCGTCGAGTACTGCAACCAACTGCCGGTGCACGAACGCCACCCGTACGTCGGCGACCTGGTCTACACCGCGTTCTCCGGCTCCCACCAGGACGCGATCAAGAAGGGCCTGACCGCCCTGCAGGCCGACGCCGACGCGGCCGGGGTCGAGGTCGACCGGTTCGGGTGGGGCGTGCCCTATCTGCCGGTCGACCCCAAGGACCTGGGCCGTACGTACGAGGCCGTGATCCGGGTCAACTCGCAGTCGGGCAAGGGCGGCGTCGCGTACATCATGAAGGAGGAGCACAAACTCGACCTGCCGCGGCGGCTGCAGATCGAGTTCTCCGGCGTGGTGCAGGCGGTGACCGACGCCGAGGGCGGGGAGGTCGGCCCGCAGCAGATGTGGGACATCTTCGCCGGCGAGTACCTCGTCGACCACCAGACCTTCAGCGCGTTCAAGGTGGAGCGGTACAGCACGGCCACCGTGGACGGCAAGGTCGAGATCGACGTGGAGATCTTCCACCGGGGCGTACGGCGACCGCTGATCGGTGTCGGCAACGGCCCGATCGACGCGTACGTCCAGGCGGTCAAGCCGCTCGGCATCCAGGTACGCGTCCTGGACTATGTGGAGCATGCGCTCACCTCCGGCGGTGACTCACTGGCCGCCGCATACGTCGAGTGCGAGGTCGGCGACCGTACGGTCTGGGGTGTCGGCGTCGACGCGAACATCGTCAGCGCCTCTCTCAAGGCCGTGACCAGCGCCATCAACCGCGTCCGGTGAACTCCCGGCCCGCGTGCCGGATGCGACCCGTTCGGCACGCGGGACGATTCACCCACGGATGATCATCTTCATTAATCGGGCGTACCTCGCATACGCTGGGAAGCGTGTGGACCCCCCGCGTCGCTGCTCTCGTTCTTGTGCTCGTCACCGCCTCCGGATGTGCGGGCCTCAACCTCGACACGTCCGGAGCGGGCGGGTCATCCACCGCGGGACCGACGGCCACCGCCGCTGGTAGCCCCGCGGCCCTGCTGAAGACCCTCAAGGTCGGCACGCCGGGGTCGATGAAGGGCTACAGCCGGGACAAGTTCCCGACCTGGCGCAAGACCGGCGCGAACTGCGACACCCGGGACTCGGTGCTCAAGCGGGACGGCACCAAGGTCAAGTTCTCCGGCTGCAACGTCGTCGCCGGCACGTGGAAGAGCATCTACGACGGCCAGATCCTGAACTCACCGACCAAGGTGGACATCGACCATCTGGTGCCGCTGGCCAACGCGTGGCGGTCCGGGGCGGCGGCGTGGACCACCGCCCAGCGCGAAGACTTCGCCAACGATCTCGACGATCCGCAGCTGGTCGCGGTCTCGGCCAGTTCGAACCGGTCGAAGGGCGATCAGGATCCCTCGACGTGGAAACCGAAGCAGACCGCCGACTGGTGCGACTACGCCAGTGATTGGATCACGGTGAAGGCGCACTGGAAGCTGACGGTGACGACCGCGGAGAAGTCCGCGCTCGCGGACATGCTGGAGACCTGCTGATGACGACACCCGAGCCGGCCGAGAAGCCCACCCCAGCCTCCCCGACAACCCGGACGACCGACATCACCGCCGGACCCGGCGGCGTGATGACCAACGAGGTCGGCGTCATCACCGGTGACCTCACCCTGCGCACCGAGTACGCCGCGGGCAAGGTCACCGTCCACGTTCAGTACCAGGACGCCGACGAGTGGTACGTGGTGACCGGCGGCAAAGCCAAGCTGGCCGACGTGGCCGACCTCGACGCCGTCCATTCGATCGTGGCCGGCATCCTCAACCGGCCCGAGGGCTGACCGCGTCAGACCTTGGCACTCGGCGTGCGGCCGGCCACCACTTCGTCGTCGGAGATGGGGAAGTGGCAGGCGGTCAGGTGCGACGCCGGATCACCGTCCTTCTGGATCAGCGGCGGTTCCTCGGTCGCGCAGATGTCCTGCGCCTTCCAGCACCGGGTGCGGAACCGGCAGCCGGACGGCGGATTGATCGGGCTCGGCACATCGCCGGTGAGCAGGACCCGGTTGCGCCGGGCCACGTCCCGGCGATCCGGGTCAGGCACCGGTACGGCCGACATCAGGGCCACCGTGTACGGGTGCCGCGGGCTGGCGTAGAGGTCGTCACGCTCGGCTATCTCCACGATCTTGCCCAGGTACATGACCGCGACCCGGTTGGAGATGTGCCGGACCACCGACAGGTCGTGCGCGATGAAGACGTACGTCAGGTCGAACTCGCGTTGCAGGTCGTCCAGCAGGTTGACCACCTGGGCCTGGATCGACACGTCGAGCGCCGACACCGGCTCGTCCGCGATGACCAGTTTCGGCCGTAGCGCGAGCGCCCGGGCGATTCCGATGCGTTGCCGCTGACCGCCGGAGAACTCGTGCGGGTAGCGGTTGTAGTGCTCGGGGTTCAGACCGACCAGGGCGAGCAGATCCTGCACCGCCTTGCGCAGACCCTGCGGGGTCGGGATGCCTTGCACCTGCAACGGCGCCGAGATGATCGTGCCGACCGTGTGCCGCGGGTTCAGCGACGAGTACGGGTCTTGGAAGATCATCTGGACATCGCGCCGCAGCGGGCGCATCTGGTTGACGTTGAGGTGCGAGATGTCCTTGCCCGCGAAAATGATCTTGCCACCGGTCGGTTCCACGATCCGGGTGAACAGCCGGCCCGCAGTCGACTTGCCGCAGCCCGACTCGCCGACCAGCCCCAGCGTCTCGCCGGCGCGGACGGACAGGTCGATGCCGTCGACCGCGCGGACCGCCCCGATCTGCCGCCTGAGCAGGCCCTTGGTGATCGGGAAGTGCTTCTCGAGCCCGCTCACTTCGAGCAGCGTCTCGCCCCGCGCCGTGGTCGTGCCCCCGCGCGCCGCCGCACCCGTGGTTTCGCTCATCGTCCTACTCCACTCACAGGTTGGGGGCCACGTCCTGCTGGAAGATCCGCCGCCGCTCGTCGTCGGGCAGGTGGCAGGCCACCGCGTGCTCGCCACCGTGCAGCACCGGCACTTCATCGTAGGACCGGTCGCCGTTGCGGCCGGCGTACGGGCAACGCGGGTGGAAGGCGCAGCCGGACGGCAGGTTGATCAGGCTCGGCGGGCTGCCCTTGACCGGGTTGAGCCGATCGCGGACGTCGCGGTCCATGCGCGGCATCGAACCCAGCAGACCCCAGGTGTACGGGTGCTGCGGGTTCCGGAACACGTCCCCCGCCGGTCCCCGTTCGACGATCTTGCCGCCGTACATGACGAGCACGTTGTCGGCCAGCTCAGCCACCACACCGAGGTCATGAGTGATCATGATGACGGCCGAGCCGAACTCGGCCTGCAAGTCGCGGATCAGGTCGAGGATCTGCGCCTGCACAGTCACGTCGAGCGCCGTGGTGGGCTCGTCCGCGATCAGCAGCTCCGGGTTGTTGACCAGCGCCATCGCGATCATCGCGCGCTGGCGCATACCCCCCGAGAACTGGTGGGCGTAGTCGTTGAAGCGCCGCTGCGGCTGGGGGATGCCGACCCGGTCCAGCATCTCGAGCGCCCGGGCGCGGGCCGCCTTCTTGGTGGCGCCCGGGTGGTGGATCCGGTACGCCTCGACGATCTGCGCGCCGACGGTGAAGTACGGGTGCATGGCGCTCAGCGGGTCCTGGAAGATCATCGACATCTTGCCGCCGCGGAGCTTCCGGACCTCTTCGTCGGATGCCCGGATCAGCTCGTCGTCAGCCAGCCAGATCTCGCCGGTGACCTTGGCGTTGCTACGCGTGCGGTGCAGGCCGAGCACGGCCAGCGACGTCACGCTTTTGCCCGAACCGGACTCGCCGACGATGCCGAGCGTACGGCCGCGTTCAACGCTGAAGCTGGAGCCCGTCACCGCCTGGACGATGCCGTCGTCCGTCTCGAATCGGACGTTCAGATCCTTGACCTCGAGGAACGGGCGCTGATTGGGATCCCGTGGGGTGCTCACGCCGGCAAGCGCGTCGGTTGACATGCAGGTCCCTTCTCAGCCCAGCCGCACGCGCGGGTCGATGTAGCCGTAGACGAGGTCGACGACGAGGTTGGCGAACACGATGAAGAAGGCGGCGATCATGGTGACGCCGAGGATGATCGGCAGGTCGTTCTGCCGGATCGCGGTCAGCGCCTGGTAACCGAGCCCGCGGAGATTGAACACGTTCTCGGTCAGGATGGCGCCGCCGAGCAGCGCCCCCAGGTCGAGGCCGAAGACGGTCACCAGCGGCGTGAGGCCGGAGCGCAGCGCGTGCTTGCCGATGACGGTGCGCTCGGGCAGACCCTTCGCCCGGGCCGTACGGATGTAGTCCTCACCCAGCGTCTCGAGCATGTTGGCCCGCGTGAGCCGGGCGTACGTGGCGGCGAACAGGAAGGCCAGCGTGATCCAGGGCAGCAGAAGGCTGGTGAACCATTGACCGGGACTGACGGTGAACGACACGTAATTGCTCTCGGGGAGCCAGCCCAGCCAGTAGATGAAGATCGCACCGGCCAGCAGGCCGGTGAAGTACGGGGGTAGGGAAACACCGGCCAAGGCCGTGGTCATCGTGGCCCGGTCCCAGAAGCTACCTCGCCGCAGCGCGCTGATGATGCCGGCCAGTACGCCGCCGATCACCCACAGGATGGCGCCGCCGATCGCCAGCGACAGGGTCACCGGGAGGTCGCCGAGCAGCAGCGGAGTGACTTCCTGGTCGGTCTTGAAGGAGTAGCCGAGGCAGGGCGCCGGGCAGTGCGTGACGTCCGGGCCGTTCGAGTAGTCGCGACCGACCGCGAGGCCTTCGAGGAAGTGGCCGTACTGCACCAGGATCGGCTCGTCCAGGCCGAGTTTCTTGCGGATGCCCGCGATCGACGCCGGGTCCGACGTCTTGCCCACGTACATCAGCGCGGGGTCGCTCCCCGTCGCCTTGGGCACGGCGAAGAAGATCAGGAAGGTCACGAGCGTGACCGCCAGCAGGGTGAAAACGGCGTTGAGGAGCCGTCGGATGATGTATGCGACCACGATGCTCGGCCGAATGGCGGGCGGGTGCCGATCCTTGCGGAACCGGCACCCGCCCCACCGGGGGCGGCCTTCACCTGCCCTTCGCTGTGCCCGTTACCGGGCGGTGGTGCGGAACGTGCTGACTACTTGCCGTCGCTGGTGCCGAGAGCCTGGAAGTCCACCATGCTCAGCGCCTGGTTGATGTAGACGTTCGTCAGCCGCGGGTTGCGGTAGTTGAGCGCCTTGTCGACCACGAACGGCAGGTAGTACGCGCCCTCCATGACCTTGTGGTTGATCTGGCTGTAGATGTCGGCGGCCTTGGTCGGGTCGGTCTCGGCCGCGGCCTGGTCGAACAGCGCGTCGATCGACGGGTCCCGGATCTCCGGGATGTTGGAGTTACCACCGGCCGGGATGAACCGGCTGTCGGCCAGCGGCTGCAGGTAGCCCGCGCCGGTCGGGTAGTCGGCACCCCAGCCGTAGATCATGATGCCGTAACCACGCTGCTTGACGATGTTCGGAGCTCCGACGATCGACTGGAGCTGAGAACCGTCGTACTGGTCGATGGTGGCGTTGATGTTGGCTGCCTTGAGCGCGGCCTGCAGCGCCTCCGCCGTCTTGACCTCGGCCGGCTTGTTGTTCCGGACCGCGATCTTGGTGCTGAACCCGTTCGGCTGACCACAGGCCGCCAGGGCCTGCTTGGCCTTGTCGAGCTGCGGCTTGCCGGGCAGGCGGTTGTACGGGTCGTACTTCGGGTCGGAGCCCAGGATGTTCGGCGGCAGCATGCTGGTGCCGATGTCACCACCGGCGATCGGGCCGCCGCGCGCCGTCTGGAGCGAGGTCGGGTCGGCGGCGTAGATGACGGCCTTGCGGCAGTCGATGTTGTTGAGCGGCGCGACCGTGGTCGCCAGGCCGGCGTAGCGGAGGAAGCCGGTGGTCGGCGTGTCCGCGTTCGCCTTGAGCGACGGGTCCTGCAGAATCTTGGCCCGGGCGGCGGTCTGCACGCCGGACTGGCCGACGTCGATGTCCGCCGTGCCGGCGATCAGACGGCTGTCCATGTCGTCGGCGTTGGTGGTCACGGTCAGGTTGATCGCGTCCGGCAGCGCCTTACGGATGGTGTCGGTGCTCGGATCCCAGTTCGGGTTGCGCACCCAGGCCGCGCCCTTGCCCGGGACGATGCCACCCGGCTTGAACATGTACGGGCCGGACGAGGCCGGCGCCGAACCGTACTGCGCACCGGTGTCCCGCTTCTGCGGCACCGGACCGGAGCCCGGCATGGCCAGCAGGTACAGGAAGTCCGAGTACGGCTTGGCCAGCTTGAAGATGATGGTCGAGTCGTCCGGGGTGGTGACCGACTTCAGGCCGAGCTTGTTCGGGTCGGTGTCCTTGTACGGGCCCTTGTAGCCCTGGCCCTGATCCAGAACGTTCGGCAGGTACACCGGGCCGCCCTGAATGACGTCACTGGCGAAGATGCGCTCGACGCCGTACTTGATGTCCTTGGAGGTGATCGGGGATCCGTCGTCCCACTTGATCCCGCTCTTGAGCTTGAACGTGTACGTCAGCTTGTCCGGGCTGATCGTCGGCAGAGCTGTCGCCAGGTCGGGGACCAGCTTCAGGCCGGCGTTGCCAGGCAGCGCCGGGTAGTCGACCAGCTTGCGGGTGTAGAGCCGGTTGAGGTTCCACACGAATGCGTAGTAGCCACGCGCCGGGTCCCAGGAGTCGGCGTCCTGGGCGCTCCAGAGGTTGAGCGTGCCGCCCTTCTTGTCGCTGGCGTTCACCACGCCGGACAGGGCCGCGTTGTACTGAGCCTTAGTGCCGGAAGTGCCACCCGAGCTGCTGTTGCTCTTGGACCCCCCACCGCACGCGGCGGTGGTCAGTCCCAATGCGATGGCGACCGCGGTGGCCGCGATCACTCTCGTCTTACCTGCCACCTGTTTTCCTACCTCCTCGAAATGCGGAGTGAAGTGCCCCGCGGAACATGCGATGGTTCAAAACGGGCCGGTCAGTGCGCCCGGGGGTCGAGCGCGTCGCGCAGGCCGTCACCGAAGAGGTTGAAGGCCAACACGGTGATGAAGATCATCGCGCCCGGAATGATCATGTACATGGGATCGTCGACCCGATAGTTGATCGCGTCCGACAGCATGCCGCCCCAGCTCGGGTTGGGCGGCGGGACGCCGACGCCGAGGAAGCTCAGCGCCGCCTCGGTCAGGATGTTGGTCGGGATGATCAGTGTCGTGTAGACCAGAATCGGGGCGGCCAGATTGGGCAGCAGCTCGCGGAAGAGAATCCGGGGTGATCGCGCGCCGAGGCTCTTCGACGCCTCGACGAATTCCCGTTCGCGGAGCGACAGCGTTTGTCCGCGGACGATACGACCGATGTACGGCCACCCGAAGAACCCGATCACGGCGACCAGGACGCATACCCTCGACCATCGGCCGCCGAAGCCGAACAGCGTGTCGGGCAGCACCGAGACGAGCGCGATGGCGAACAACAACTGGGGAAACGCGAGCAGGAAGTCCATCACCCGGCTGATCACCGAGTCGACCCAGCCGCCGAGATAGCCGGCGGAGAGGCCGAAGACCACGCCGAGGATGGTGGACACGAACGCCGACAGAAAGGCCACCGTGAGCGACGTCTGGGCGCCGTAGAGGATGCGGCTGAAGATGTCCCGGCCCGAGGTCGGTTCCACACCGAGGAGGAATTCGCGGCTGATGCCGCCGAGGTGGCCGAGGGGCGAGCCGAGCGTCGGGTCGATCTTGTCGTTGTGGAATTCGTCGATCGGGTGCCCGAAGAGCTTGGTCAGCAGCGGTGCCAGGACGGCGATGAGGATCAGGAAGATCACGACGAAGCCGCCGGCGACAGCGACCTTGTCCGTCTTCAGGCGGCCCCAGGCGATTTGCCGGAGCGACCGGCCGGCGATCGCCTTCTCGTCGACGCCGCGCTCCTGCGCGGCATCAACGGTGGGCGCCGACGTCTCATCGGTGATGGGCGCCTCTGGGCCAAGCGACATCTAGCGCCGGTCCTCTCCCAGCGACCGGCACAACGGGGCGACCATGGCCCTCGGCACGACGGGCAGAGAGCGCCCGACCACCGGAAGCGATGGCTCCCGCAGCGTCCGGCAACCGATCGGTCATCGCATGCCTCGAGTGCCGACCCCCGTCGCGCCGGCCAGATCCAGCCGGAGCCACGAAGGCACTCAACGGCGGGTTGTGCCGCCATCGTTAGGAACATTCACCTAACGTGGTTCGCCGGTCAAGCTTCCGGACACTCTCGGACGGTTCCGTGTCTAGAGCGTGATGCTGCCGTGACCTGCCGCCTCACCAAACGGAAGGTACCGGCTACATACCCTGCAAGCAGCGAAACCGGTACAAATCGACGTTACGCGTGGCCGATTTCGTACTGAGCGTGAGGTCGTCTGCGACGCTCTGGGCCTTATGTGACTTCGTGCGATCGGGCGGTCACGATCCTGTGTGACATCGACCCGGAGCGTCCGAGTGTTTCCGTCACATTACTCAGCTATCCCACAGGCGGGTTTCAGACCGCCCGCCGACCCTCGAAGGCCCGTCCCAGCGTGATTTCATCGGCGTACTCGAGGTCACCGCCGACCGGCAGGCCGCTCGCCAGCCGGGTGACGGCCAGGCCCATCGGTTTGACCAGCAGGGCCAGGTACGTCGCGGTGGCCTCGCCCTCGGTGTTCGGGTCGGTGGCCAGGATCAGCTCGTTCACCTCACCGGTGCCGAGCCGGATCATCAGTTCCCGGATCCGCAGGTTGTCCGGTCCGATGCCCTCGAGCGGGTTGATGGCGCCGCCCAGCACGTGGTAGCGGCCGCGGAACTCACCGGTCCGCTCGACCGCCACCACGTCCTTGGGTTCCTCGACCACGCACAGCACCTCGTTCGTCCGGCGCGGGTCACGGCAGATCCGGCACTGGTCCGACTCGGCCACGTTGAAGCAGGTCGTGCAGAACCGGACCAGCTCCTTGACCTTGCGCAGTGCGGTGGCCAGCCGGTTGACGTCCGCCGGGTCGGCGGACAGGACGTGGAAGGCGATCCGCTGGGCGCTCTTCGGGCCGACACCCGGCAGCCGGCCCAGCTCGTCGATCAGGTCCTGGATGGCGCCTTCGTACACCTGTGTCCTCTCAACGCCCGCTCCGGTTCAGGACCGGGGTCCGCTCACAAGCCGGGCAGGCCGCCGAGGCCGCCACCCAGACCGCCCAGACCGCCGGTGACCGGGCCCATCTTGTTCTCGGTCAGCTCACGGACCGCCTCCGCGGTGTTGTGCAGCGCGGCCAGCACCAGGTCCTCGAGCGTCTCGATGTCGTCCGCGTCGACCGCCTTAGCGTCGATCTTGACCGATTTGTACTCGCCCAATCCGGTCGCCGTCACGGTCACTAGCCCACCGCCGGCTGTGCCGGTCACCTCGGCCGCGGCCAGTTCGGCCTGCGCCTGGGCGACCTGCTGCTGCATCTTCTGGGCCTGCTTCATGATCTGCTGCATGTTCGGCTGTCCACCAGGACGCACGGCCGGCTCCTTGTTCGCGGTGAGGGGGTCGTTCCCGGGTACGGGACGCTTTGCCTGCAAGGGTAGTGCTGCTTCCCACAGTTCCCCGCAATCCCCTTCGCCACGCGCGTCCCGCCGCCCCGGCCCGGGTCCAGGGTCAGACCTCGCCGATCTTCTCCGCCCCGAACACCTCCTTCAGCAGCTGCATCGCCTGCTGTTCGCTGCTCTGCCGGGCGGTTTTCTCGTCGATCACGTCGTCCAGCGGCTCGTCGCCCGGGTCGAACCCTTCTAATCCGGGGGCCGGCCCGTCGTAATCCGGGTCGTACGGGGGCTCCTCGGCCGTCGACCCGTCCGCCCACCGGTCCGAGCCGTTGCCCGACGGCGCCGCACCGCGGGCGCCGGCCGTCGCCTGGGCCTGCGTCGCAGCGGCCGAACCGCCACGACCGGCGGCAACTCCAGTTGCGCTTTCACGCCCGGCGAGGGTTCCGGACGCGGCCGAACCACCCCGTCCAGCGTTCGCGGCCGCCGCTCGAGCCGCGGCCACCGCGGCGCTGACGGGCCGGCTGGGCGCGGAAGTCGGGCCGGCTGCGGCCGCCTCCGCCGGCCGGCCCGAGGCAGGGTTCGCTCCCGCCGGAGTACCCGCCTGAGCACTCGCCACCGACGCCCTCACGACGGGGACGTTCGCTGCCGGGACGTTCAGCACCGGGGCGCTCGGGACCGGGGCGCTCGGGACCGGGGCGCTCGGAACCGGGGCGTTCCGGACCGGCGCGGAAGTGCTCTGGACGTTCGGGACCGGTGCTGTGCCGACCGGGCCATCTACGACCCGCGCGGGCGCCGGTTCGGGCCGCGTCGGCGACGTGGCAACGCCGATGGCGCCGTCCCCGATGGTGCGATTGCCAACGGGTTCCGCGGGCGGCTGAGACGATGCCGCCGCGGCCCGGCCGCCGGGTTTGGCGGGTTCTGGCCAGTCGTCGTCATCGGCGGCCGGCGCACCCGCCGTTGCCCGGGCCGGGCTCGCCGCCTCGCGTTGACGCGCCGCCGGAGCGTTCTGCGCCGGAGGCCGGCGGCCGCCCGTGGCGGGACCGCGCTGACTGCTTCCCGCCTGGTCCGGGACGGGTCCGCCGCTCTTGGCGGGACCGCCTTGAGCCAGACCACGCTGATCCGATCCACCCTGACCAGATCCACCCTGAGCAGATCCACCGTGAGCCGGGGCCGTCCGGCCGGCTGGAGCAGTCTCGGAGGCGCCGTCGCCGGACACGTCGCAGCGGATCTGCCAGCGGCCGCCCAGCGCCTCGTACAGAGCGTTGGAGAGCAGTTCCGGCTCGGCCGAGACCATCCGGGCGTGCGCCGGGAACCGGAACGTCAGCACCACGGTCTGACCGTCGAGATCTCGTACGGTGGCACCCGAAGCAAGCGCAGCGATCTTCTTGCTCTGCCGTCCGACCGCCGTGATGATCTCCGGCCACACTTCGCGGATCGATGCCGCGGACAACTGCCCGGGCGCGGCGGCGGCCTCGACCTCGTCCGGCTCCTCGGGTGCATCCGGCAGCACTCCGGCCGGTTCCGCGGGCGCCATCGCCGGCGGTCCATTCGATGGGCGCTCGTCCCCGTCGTAGTCCGGCTCGGGCGGCAGATCATCCGCACCGGCGGCGTCCGGCCAGTCCGCCGAGTCAGCATCCGACAATGACTCGGCCCCGCCCGGCACGTGCTCAACCACCGGCAGCCCGGCCTCGGCCACCGGCAACTCGGCCTCAGCCGCGTCCGGCCGAGAGTCGGCCGATTCGCCGCGGAGGGCGGCGTCGGACACCGAACCATCGGCTTCCGCCGGCGCGGTCTCACCGGACTCGGCCGTCGGACCCCGCCCCGGACCCCGCCGGGCAGCAGCCGCTACCGCCGCCCGCGCCGCCGACAATCCGCCACGGCCCGGACCACCCGGGCCACCGGAACCAACCGGCCCCGCCGACAACCCGTCACCGCCCGGGCCTCCTCCCGGCTCGATCGGCCGGGCGGCGACCGTACTGTTGCCGTCCGTACTGCTGCTCTCCGACGAGGCCGACAGCGCGAGCCGGCGCTCCATGCGCTCCAGACGCTGGAGCAACGCCCCCGCCGAGTCGTCGGCGCCGGGCAGCAGCATGCGCGCCGTGATCAGCTCCAGCAACAGCCGTGGCGCGGTCGTGCCGCGCATCTCGACCAGGCCGTTGTGCACGATGTCCGCGCACCGCGACAGCGTGGCCGGGCCGAGCCGCGTGGCCTGGGCCGACATCGCGTCGAGTTGATCCGCCGGGCCGTCGAGCAGGCCCTTGGCCACCGCGTCCGGCACCTGCTGCAGCACGATCAGGTCGCGGAAGCGTTCCAGCAGGTCGGACGCGAACCGCCGCGCGTCGTGACCGGCCTCGGCGACCCGGTCGATGGTCGAATACGCGGTCGCGCCGTCGCCGGCGGCGAGCGCGTCGCACATCTCGTCGATCAGCGCCACATCGGTGACGCCGAGGAGAGAGAGCGCCCGCGGGTAGGTGACGCCCTCCGGCCCGGCCCCGGCGATCAGCTGGTCGAGCACGGACAGCGAGTCCCGCGCGCTACCCCCGCCGGCCTTGACCACCAGCGGGAACACGGCCGGCTCGACGTGGACGCCCTCGGCGTCGGTGAGCTGCTGCAGGTACGGCCGGAGCACCGCCGGCGGGATGAGCCGGAACGGGTAGTGATGCGTCCGCGACTTGATCGTGCCGAGCACCTTTTCCGGCTCGGTGGTGGCGAAGATGAACTTGACGTACTCCGGCGGTTCCTCGACCAGCTTGAGCAGCGCGTTGAACCCCGCCGAGGACACCATGTGGGCCTCGTCGATGACATAGATCTTGTAGCGGCTGCTCGCGGGCGCGAAGAACGCTTTCTCCCGCAGGTCGCGGGCGTCGTCCACGCCGCCGTGGCTGGCCGCGTCGATCTCGATCACATCGATCGAACCGGTGCCGTCGTTGGCCAGTGACCTGCACGACGCGCAGACCCCGCACGGCTCCGGCGTCGGCCCGCGCTCGCAGTTCAGCGAGCGGGCCAGGATGCGGGCACTGGAGGTTTTGCCGCAACCACGCGGGCCACTGAACAGGTACGCGTGGTGCAGCCGTCCGCTACGCAGCGCCTGCGACAGCGGCTCGGTGACGTGGTCCTGCCCGATGACCTCGGCGAACGTCCGCGGGCGATACTTGCGGTAGAGCGCGAGTGTCACGCCTGTCCTCCCTCAACGACCGCGCCATTGTCCGTCGGGGGTATGACGAGAACAAACGTGAAGACCCCCCGTGCACCCGTCAGAGCCCGCTTATCCTTGCTGCCTTCCGGCCCTGGGGAGGTTCACGAGATGCACGCCGCACGAGGGGCTGGCATCAGCGTACCCAACGGAGTCCGGCCCTCGCCGCGCCCTCCGCCGAAACCTCCGGGCCGCTGGTTCTGTATCCTGGGCGACGGAGGATTCGCCTAGAGGCCTAGGGCGCACGCTTGGAAAGCGTGTTGGGGTAACACCCTCACGAGTTCGAATCTCGTATCCTCCGCCAGCCCGAACAGGGCAAACGTAGAGAACCGGACCGCGTAGGTCCGGTTCTTCTGCTATGTGCGTCTCAGTTCCCGTCTCGGTCAGGGTTGCGACGACCTCGGCCTGCGGCCTCTGCCCCGGCCCCGGCCCCGGCCCCGGCCCCAGCCCCGTGGTCCGCTAGCGAAGTTCGGCTGACCCGTGCCTACGGACATCACAGGGTTCGGCGCGGGAGCACCGCCGGAAGCGACTTCACGTCCTGCGGCCTCGACTGTTAGAACCTACTGGCTGAACAACAGCTTGAACTGTTCAATGGCATTGGCATGCATACCTTTTGCCGCATAATCCTTGGCCTTCTCGGCGCGCGAGACTGCGGTCGAAAGCTTGGACAAGGCATCTGTTTTGTTAGATTCGGAGGAATAGGCGTTGAATCTAGCATTAAGACCTGTCGGATCATTCATCGACGCAAGGTCTAAACGCTCCAGCCAGTGCAGGTAGTAGTAGATGTCTTGGACAAGGTCGACCCACTTCTGGCCGTCCATGCATTTCGCCGCACGCATCTCAAGGTAGCATGACGAAACGGGGATGTTCCGCATGTACTTCCAGGTCTTGGCCAAACGAGCCAGCTTCTTTGCTGCGCCGGAATGCTTCTTATTAATTTCGTTAACGTACAAGTTATGATCTTTAGGGTGAGCCTTCATCCAGCCGCTACCCTTAGGATCTGAGATCCAGTAGCCAGAGTCGGCGGCATAGGCCGGCACAACCTCGACGGTCTCGCGCCCCCCGTTGAACCGGCACACAACCGCAGGGCGCCGCACCTGAATAACAGTGTTGGGATACTTATCCTGCAACGCCGCTTTGACTTTGTCGAGTGTAGTTATCGCGGTGGTGGGGCGGATACCTTTGAGTGACGCAATGTAGTCGGCATCACTGAACGCCGAGACACCCGTACCATGCTTTAGCGACCCTGTTTCGAACATCTCACGCAGGCCGAAATAGAGGTCCAACCTGCTCTCGATCCCACCGCGATGGGTACGAGCAGCATCGAACTCGCGAGGCGACGGCGTGTACTTATCTAGCAAGCTCGCGATGTACTGGGACGCCGACAGGCTCATAGCTCCTCATTCGATCTTGGCTTCATCGAGCAACATCCCGTCGTAGGCTTGCCCGCCACGTCAAGAAGACATAATGGCTATACACTTGCGACAGTCCAAATTGATCTTGCCAGGCACTCGCTCGGCCATAGAACGTCAGGCTGCAATCAGCTCAAAAGGAGCAGTACCGGCAATGGCTACCGCCCCATCCCAACCCAGGATCTTTGATGCCCAAAACACAACTGACGCGAAACGCCTTGTTGCCGCGCAAGCCCGGATGTACTCGGATGCGAAGCTCATCTCGGGTATACGCCTGGCAATCGTCTTAGGCCTTTCGCTTGCGGCCACCGTCACGTCCCTCAGGTACCCGGGCTTACGCACCGCCGCTGGCGGGTGGGGAGGTGTTGGACTGTTGATCTTCTCGTTCGTCATGGGCGGTTTGGAGAAGCGACTTCGAAACATGGCCGCCAGTACTCAAGAGCTGTTCGACACAGAGGTCTTCCAACTTGACTGGAATGGGGTAGCAGCCGACAGGCCGTCATCAGCAAGGATCGCTAAGGCGGCATCACGTTATAACGGCGGCAGGGAGGCGAACTGGTACGACGACACAGAAGGCACGCATCGACCATTCGATGTTTTGGCTTGCCAGGCCGCCAATCTGGGTTGGGGAGCGTCGATGCATAGACTTTGGGCCTACGCTCTCTGCGGCGGGGGCATTGTTGCCGCCGCGGCCCTACTGGTCGCCTCCCGGGCGGCAGGGCTAGCGTGGGGTGACATCTTCACCGCCCTCCTCATCCCATCTTTGGCGCCGCTCAAAGAGCTTGTTGAGCAGGTCCGTGCAAACCTAGCGAATGCCAGGGTAAAAGAATCGCTGGAGAAAAAGATCTCCGATATTTGGGCGGAGGGAATGAAGCACAAGGCCATTCCCTCCGATTCCCAGATACGCGCAATTCAGGACAAAATCCTAGGTTTTCGCCAAGAAAACGCCTTTGTACCCGACTGGCTTGACAAGATATTTCATAGCCGGAACGAAGCAGCGATGAAAGAGAGCGTCGAAAGTCGAGTTAATGAGGCACGTCGCCACGGTCTGGGCTAGCGAGCCTCACCGACCAACTCGTGAGCGACGCCGCAGAACCGACCTAGCGATCAGAGTTTGTCCGCTTTTTCAATCCCAGTGGCCTGCTCCCCCGTCCTCCAGATCAGCAACCCGACTCGCTTCGCGATGTCGGCCCGCACCGGGTCACTGACGTGTTGATAGCGAGCCGCCATTCCGGTCGTGGCCCAGCCCATCACATCCATCGCTGCACGCTCTTGGACGCCAAGGAGCATCAGCACGGTTGCCGCTGTGTGCCGCGCATCGTGCAGGCGGCCGTCACGGACTCCAGCGTCCTTCAGTAACTTCTTCCACTCGTGATAATCCGTGTTTGGGTTGAGAGGTCGACCGATCGGCGAGGCGAAGACCCACCCACCGCCCTGCCAGAGCTGTGCGGCTCTCCGCTGCTCCTCGCTCTGAAGTGCCCGATGGGTCCGCAGCAACTCAGCGACAAACACCGGCAAACCGATGACGCGGCGCCCGGCGATGGATTTGGTGCCGTCGGTCTCCTCATTCGTCTGCTTTCGCTCGGCACAGTAGCCAGCCTTCTTTCCGCAAGGTGAGTCTCCGCAACCGTGCTCGTACTTCGGTCGTAGCCGGTTGCGCCGGACGCGAAGAGCCTGCTTGTCGAGATCTAGGTTTTCCCATTTCAGGCCGAGCGCCTCGCCCTGGCGCAGACCGAGCGCGAGGGCGATCGCCCACCGTGCTCCATTCCGGCGTGTGCTCGCTGCCTCAAGGATGCGCTGCACCTCCGCCACCGAGTACGGCTCGACCTCGACCACCGTGAGCCGAGGCGACTTGGCAAGGCTCGCGGGATTCTGAGTGATGTGGCCCCGGCGCATGGCTTCGTTTAGCGCGGTCCGCAGCGTTCGAAACGCCTGGTGAGCGGTCGCCGGCTTACTGCCCTTCTCCTGCATTCGGCGCGTTAGCTTTTCGATGTGCTCGGGCGTGAGCTTCTCAAGCCGATGTGCGCCGATGCCGGGGTTGAGGTGGACGTAGACCGCGACTCGGTAGCCAGCAGCGGTGTTCGCCTTCACAGCCGGCGCAGCGATTTCCTCGATCCAGTGGGTCAGCCACTTCTCAACCGTCCAGGACGACCCCGCCTTGCGGACGCGCCCTGCATCACGGTCCTTCTCCAGTTTCCGGACCGCCATGATGACCTCAGCCTCGGTCTTGCGTTCCACGTGTCGGCGGTCCGGCTTACCGTCGTCACGGACGCCTACCGTGACTCGGCCGTGCCACTTGCCGTCTTTACCTTGGTAAATGCTCGATGCGCCGTTCGGCCGTCGTTTCATCGGATACCCCTCACGCGGTCTGGTCGGTCTGCTGGGCGGTGCGCAATTTCGTCACGTACTCCGCAAGGCACTCGACCGGGATCCGACGCAGCCGGCCGATCGTCACGGACTCGACTTCACCGGTCATGACGAGGGAGTACATGAGGGTCCGGCCGATGCCGAGCCGCCGTGCGGCCTGCTCGATCGTGAGGACCAGACGAGTGGGTTGTGTGACGGAGATCTCGGCGGCTTCCCCGCTCAGATCCGCTGCCATCTTCTGATGCCTTTCGAGAGACGTTGAGGGGGTACGAGCGACGGGATGACGCAGCACACCCGGCGGTGGTCCTCGCGGCGCACGGCGATCCGCCGTGGTGCGGCATCGCAGAATCCGCGCTATCCGCAGAAGCGCGGCACGCTGACCGGCCCGCGGATTCTGCGGATTTCGCGTAGAGCGGAGCCTGATCATGAGACCCTCGCCGCGCTGATCGGCTGGACGGTGCCCGCGGATCGGACGACGTCCGGGTGGACGAGCCAGGCCGGCGACGGCGCGCGGCCAGCGCCTCGGCGTTCCGATGACTGCGCTGGCGCGAGGTACCCGTGCCCGGCGAGCAGGTTGAGGACCGGGTCGAGGTTATTGGCTTTGCGAAACCGACCACGGGATAGGGCGCTGAACAGGTCGCGCTTGGTGAACCGCTCGGTTTGGGTGCGCTCGATCCAGCTCAGGACATGCCGTGCGTCGTCGACGAGAGGATCGGCGCCCATGTCGTCGAAGGCGGCCAAGGCGTGATCGGCGAAGTAAGCGCCGATCGTCGCGGCGCTATCGAAGGTGGCTGCGTCGATCGAGCCGACTGTGCTGCCTTCGGCGAGGTGGAGCAGGCCGCCGATGCGGGCGATGGCGCCGGCGTACTTGCTGGCCCAATCGATGATGTGCGCCCAGCTTCCGGAGGCTGCTAGGCGCGGTTCGATGTCGCGCTCGATCGCCAGCATCCGCTCGTTGGCCTCTGCGCTCAGGGCAGAACGACCGGCTCACGCCGGTCGGCGAGGTCGAGGACCAGTGCGTCGAGGTTCTTGGCGTACGCGTCAGCGACTTCCCCAGGGATCGGGTCGGCACCGATGCGGCGGCGCCCGACGGTGTTCTCCGGGACGGCGAAGAGGATGCGGGCGAGTAAGCCCTTGCCGCGAAAGCCGGGCATCTGCGCGATGTCGCGCAGAACCTCGGGCTGTACGGCCAGGCCGAGCGTGAGGGCCGGGCGGTCGATGTGCTCGGCCGGCCGCGACCGCCGGTCGACGCGGAGCATGTCGCCGGCGTGGCCTTTGAGGAAGACCTCGAGATTCGGCGCGCCCGAGTAGCGGCCGGCGAGGGTGGCAAAGATGCCGCCTTCGGGCGAGAGGACCGCGAGCCGGCCGCCCTGCTCGGCAAGTAGCGATGCGGCCTGTTCGCTGGTGACGTCGTCGGCGACCAGGCGCGGCAGGCCGGCACGGTGATGGCTTCCGCGCTCATCACGGCGGCAGCGGCGTCCGCGAGCAGCCGGTCTCGCCCGCTCGCGTCGGATGCGGCTGCCGCCGCGTTCGCTGCGCGGTCGGCGGCCTTGGCCGCGACGCGGAGCGCCAGTTCGGCTTCGACGATCGCCGGCGCGAGTGCGCTCGACCAGCGCGGCTTCAGCGGCAAGCAGTGGCCGGATGAGGGCGGTGAAGACGGCCGACTTGCGTGAGCCGGGCGGCAGGACCACGACCGTGAACAGGTTGACCGGTTCCCGCCACGACCCACGTACCTCGACCTCGGCCCGGCCGCCGGCAGCTGTGGATAGGGCCGCAAGCGCGATGCACCCGGCAAGGTCAGCCGGGGTCTGGGTGAACTCCGCGACGGCTCCCGACCATGTCGGCGAGCCAGCCCGGCAGGGCGTCGACCGGGAAGGGCCGCGGGGCGATGCGGGAGGTCGAGCGGTATCGGCGTCGGCCAGGCCGGCGAGGGTGCGGCGTCGAGCAGTGCTCGGCCGGCGGTGATGACGTCGCGAGTGTCTGCGCTGCTGCCGGCAAGCTGGGTGAGCCTGCTCCCGAGGTCGGCGACCTCGCGGCGCCGTGCGTGCTCGGCGACGATCCGGGCGTAGTACGGGGCGTTCGCCGTGGTGGGGACGGCCGCGATCAGGGTGTGGAGGTAGGGCACTCCGCCGAGCCGGCGAAGTGATCCCTCGTCGGCGAGGTGGGCCGCGACGGTGATCGGGTCGCCGGGCTCGCCCGCGGCGTGCAGCCGATTGAGGATGCGCCACAGCTCGACATGTGTCGGGCGGTAGAAGTCCTCGGGCTGCACGATGTCGGCGAGGTCCGTGACGAGGTTCGGGGCGAGCAGCGCCGAGCCGATGACGGCGCGTTCGGCGGCCTCGTCGTGGGGTGGGGTGCGAGTCACGGTGTCGGAGTCCTGTCGAGTCGAGGGCCGTTCATCGGTTGCCGTCGCGGTACAGTCCGGGTGATCTCGTTGAAGAGGCGCCGGCCGTATCGGATGTGGATTCCGGCGCCGTTGCAGCGGCGGCAGGCGCGGCTTCGCAGCCCGAGCCGGCGACCGCGCAGCCCGGTCCCGGAGCACCGTCGGCAGGTGCGAAAAGGCTTGGCCGCGCAGACGGCGGCGTAGCAAAGAGTGATGAACACGAGGCCGGGGCAGAGCAGGCTAGCGGCGGTCCGGGCGGCGTCCATGAATGGCCTCCAGGGCGGTTTCGGGCGCGTTCGGCCATGGGCGCTAGTCGGCTAGCGTCCTGGTGGGATCGGGTGAAGCGGCTAGCGGTGCCGCTAGACCTAACGCTTGCCGGGGCTAGATCTAACGGCTGGTTAGCGTCAGGCGGCTCGTCGTCGCCGGTTACGTTCGGCGACTGCGGCCGCGACGTCCTCGCGGTGAATTCCCTTGCGGTTGGCCTTGTCGCCGGTCGCGGGATCGGTGCCCCAGACCTGGCGGCCGACCGGGATGCCGTACGGCTTGAGCGCTGCCGCGATCTGCTGGGGCTTCCATCCGATGTAGACCTCGGGCCGCAGCTCGGCGAGCCGGGAGGCGACCGTCTCGGACCACACTTTCGGCTCACTGGCCGGGACCACAGTCAGGATGTCGTCGAGCAGCGAGACGGACTCGCCGGCTGCTGGCCGCTCTCCCGCGGCGTACCCGGAAAGCGTGCCTGCCGCCTCGCGCAGGCCGCGCGCCCGGCCGATTACCGCATCGATGTCGGCGATCGGGGTGCGGTTGGTCCGCACCGTCAGCGCCTCCTCGACCGTGCCCGAGTCATCGGCGCCGAGCAGGATGCCCACGCCCTTGTGAGCGCGCTGGAACCGCGACGAGTCGTAGCCGGCGGTGTACGAGCCAGCGCCGAGCACAGCCTCGGACGACTGCCACGTCATCGTCTTGAGCGCGAACCGCGTACCGATGTTGTCGCGCAGATCGGTCGGGACGGCCTTGCCGTCCGGCTTCTGCGTGGCCAGCTCGATCATGATGCCGACCGACGGTCCGACCTTGCAGAGCTCGGTCAGCAGGCTCACGATCTCGTCGCCGTAGATTGGGTGGCCGCTGTAGCGCTGGAACTCGTCGATCGACATGAGGATCGGCCAGAGCTTGAGCGAACGCCGCTCCGAGATCGCCCGTGTGACCTTGGATTCGGGGCAGATGTCCGGCGGCAGGGTGGCGATCGTGTCGTAGCGCCGGTTCATGTCGGCGACCAGGGCGCGCAGGTCCTCGACGAGCGCCAGGACCACCTCGTCGCGGATGCCGAAGCCGATGCGGTGCGCGATGCGTTCGAACGGCCGCCAGTCCTGGCCGCCCTTGCCGTCGTAGATGTGCAGCTCGACGATCGGGTCGAGCGCGCAGGCCAGCGCCGGCACGCGAGCGGCGAAGGTCTTACCCATGCGCGGGATCGCGCCGATCAGCAGCGAGGTGAACATGAGCTGCAGGGCAACGATGCGGCCACGCTGGTCCTCGCCGAACGGGAACGGCTCGAAGCTGTCGACCGCGCCCTTAGCGAGCAGTGGCCAGAGGGCCGAGGCTTTGGCGTACGGGTCTTCGTCCGCGACCCACAGCGCCACCCGTCGCGCCGACCCCGCCGTTCCGCGTACGCGTTCGGGCCAGACCTGCACCTCGTCCAGATCGAGGCCGGCGGCCAGGTCGTTGCGCTTCTTGATCGCGGTATCGGCCTTGGTCCCGTACGGCAGGTCGATGACCGCGCGCCATCCCGGGCCGTCCCGCATGATCGGCGTCGGGAAGGTGATCGGATCGTCGGCCTTGCACAGACCGGCCGCGAGGAAGGCGCGCGTCACCACGTCTGCCGTGAGCTTCCGGACTCGCGGCTTGATAGCCGCAACGTCCATCAGCGGACGGTCGGCCGACGAGCCGATGACGCCCAGCATGCCGATGAGCGGTAGCGAGACCGGCGATACCAAACCCACCGCGGTGCCGCGATGAGCAGGAACGCCCCCGCGAGCAGCGGCCAGGATCGTGAGCGTGAAGAGGATGAAGGTCCGCAGCCGTACGCGGTTGTCTCGCTGCTGCGAGAGCCGTAGGTAGTCCACCGCGTCCTCGCGCCGTACGGCCGCGAGTCGGACCGGACGGCCTTCGGCGTCGGACAGCCAGCGCGAGGTGCCGGAAACCGAGCGAGCCAGGCCGCGCGGAGCCCGGAAGACGAGGCGGCCGGCGTAGAGCGGCAGCCGAGTCAGGTGGTAGAGGCTGACGTGGGTGTAGTGGCCGATGAGCCACCGCAGGAGCGCGCGTGCCTCGGCCTTGGACCGCAGCCATGCCGGGATGATGGCGCGCCGGGTGATGGGCGGCGGCTCGGGCAGGTCGACCGGGATTGGCTGATCGCCGATCTCGTCGTGTTCGTCGTCGATGTCGGGCGACCAGTTCTCAGGTCGGGCCGCCCGGCGTGCGCCGAGGTCGACGACGTCCGCCTCGGCTGCCGACCAGTCGAACTCGCCGTCAGGATTCGGGGTTGCCATGATGGGGGTTCCTCCGGGAGGTCACACAGCCAATCGGGTGGGCCGGGGCGCGGCTGATGGTTTGCGAGGCCGGGAGGCCGCGCCCCGGGCAGAGCTAGCGGTCGAGTTCGTCGATCACGTCGCCGTTGTCGTCGGTCGCGGTGGCGATCAGGCCGGGGTAGGCACCGAGGTCGAAGGCCAGGACGAAGCCGGCTTGGGCGGACGTGAGGTCGATCGTGATGTCCGCGCCGTCGGCGGTGTGGACCTTGGCCTGTTCGGAGCTGACGGCCGCGTCGGTCACGTCAGTCACGACGGTGCGCAGGTAGAGCGCGATCGGGCAGGAGTTGACGTCGTGGGGCAGGCCGCGCCACCCGCCGTACTGGAGAAGATGAGCGATGTCCTCGGCGTTGTCGCCGAGGGCGTTGAGCACCATGGCGAGCCGAAGCTTTGCGTTGTCGGGCATGGGTGTTTCTCCTTGCTCAGTTCGTGGTGCTGGTGAGGTGTCGCCGGACGGTCCGATCGGTCACCCCGAGGCGCTTGGCGATCTCTGCAGCGGGCAGGTTGGGGTGCCGGGCATGGAGTCGCGCTACTGCTTTGCCGGTGTCTCGCTTGCGCGGCGTACGGGATCCGGAAGGCTTCGCCGCAGGTGGCGTGACGCCCGGATTGGTGTCCGCGGGTTTGTCTTCCGTGGTGTCCGGCGTGGTGTCCGCGGGTTTGTCCGCAGCCGCTTTTGGCTCGACGTCCGTCGGCAGAAGGCGACCGGAGAGGTCGACGAGGCAGACCGAAGCGACGACTACCAGGCCGTCCACCGACAGCGGCATCAGGTACGGCGCCGCCCCTACCTCGCCGTACCGCGACGCCACGCCGGCCATGTGCCAGTAGGAAACCCATGCCGCGATGCCCGCGATGAAGGCAGCGGCTCCCCAGTCGGACCACGGACAACGAGAGCCGATGTACCGGGATCCGCGAGATGAGCTCGACAGTGAGCAGCAGCGCGAGCGGTGGCCATGCCGCGATGGCCTGGCTGATCGGGTTTGGCCGGGCGTGCAGGATGTTGGCCGCGACCGAGGTCGCGACGCCGAGGAGAAGCGCGGCGCGGACGCCCCATCGGATGCGGGCCAGCTGTCCGTTGGTCATTTGCTGCCGCCCAGCGAGTGGCCGATGGCGGTCAGGCCGGCACGGACGCCGTCGACCAGTGCGTGAGAGGGCTCGACCAATACTCCGTTGCTGCCCGCGATGACCAGACCGAGCATCAGCGCGCACAGCGAGGCGACCACTATCCGGCCGCGCGTCTTGCCGTCGATGCACAGCATGACCAGGACGCCGAGCAGGAGCAGGGAGAAGAATTCCGAGGCTCACGTGGGACTCCGATCCTTGTTGGACGGTCGGCTGCCCTCGGGTCGAGGTGGGCGGGCATCAGGCCACCTCGTCGATCGAGCGGAGGTAGCGCTCGACGAGGGCGACCATTTCGCGCAGGACGCGGTTCTGGGCGCGCCGGAGACGGCGCCAGTCGAGTTGAGTCGGGGCTGGCTCGGCCGTAAGGAAGCGGATCTCAGCGTCGACCAGGGCGATCTCAGCTTCGAGAAGGCGTTGCTCACGCTCGATCGCGGCGAGGTGGGCTGGGGTGGGCTCGTCAGGCAAAGAGTTGCGGTACACGGAGTTCCTTCCGGGTTGATGCCGATCGAGCGCGACGCGGTCCGAATACAACGTGACGTTGTGTTCATGAGCGGAACGTACAACTTGGCGTTGTATTCGAGCAAGCGGGGAGCTGGATCGGCACTGCAAGATCGAGTGGAGGGGGAGGGCGAGAACTCAGCTCATCGCCAGCTCACGGGGGTAAATTCCCCTAAAAACTCCCCCGTAAATTCCTTGCTACGCTCCCCGGTGATGACCGAGGTGAGCAGCGAGCTACCAGAAGACTGGTGGACGACTGAGGATGTCCTGGCGTTCCTACGATCAGTAGGAGCGTCGATTAGTCGCGCCACCTGGGCGGCCTACGTGTCACGCGGCCAGGCGCCGGCGGCGGACCGCATGTTCGGGCGCTCGCCCGCTTGGCGGCCGGCGGCCGTCCGCGAGTGGCAGGCATCTCGCCCGCGCCGCGGATCGGCGTGAGCTTCTCTGCGCATCGGATCTTCACCTCCTTCGTAGGCGCTGCTTTCCGGTAAGACCAAGTCAACCGGGAAAGCCGTGCGCTGCCGATGAGGCAACAACCATCCTCGATGCATCACTGATGCAGTTCCGATGAAAAAGCCTCGGACGCCATGGCGTCCGAGGCTTCTGCGGTCAGAGACGGCTTACGTACGGTCGAGAACCGCGACAGCCACGTTAAGCGCGTCACGCAGTGCTCGGGCCTCGTCCGCCGTCATGTCGGTGATGGCCGGCTCACCCCAGCCCTTGCCGATCGCCAACTCGATCTCGTCGGCACCGTTCCGGCTGACGAGGTTGACCGCGACGAGGGCGTTTTCGTTGGCCACGTCAACCTCGGCGATGAGGTGCGCGTGCTGGTCGAGGCCGTGCTTATGGTTGATCGTGCAGTAGAGCGGGCAGCGCCCGCGCGCTCTGGCGACTTGGGTAGCGACCACGTCTGGCTCCTTTTCCGAGCGACCCCTGAGGCGCCGTATCACCGCTGAGGTTGGCGTTTCAAAAGATACAGACGTCTAGACGCATACGCCACCAGCCGACCGCTCGTCCACACCTAGCGTGATGGTGTGATTACCCCGGATCGCGAAGGCGCTGCATACCGGCAGCTCGCTGGCCTTCTTCGCGATCGCATCCGTAGCGGAGAGTTACAGCCCGGCCAACGGATGCCCTCGGAAAAGGATCTCCACGACGAGTTCGGCCTGGCCCGGGAGACCGTCCGCCGAGCCATCGCTGTCCTGCGGCCGAGGGCTTGGTCGAGATCCGCCAGGGGCACGGCACTTTCGTCGCTGAGCTACCCGAGCGGGTCGAACTACGCCCGGCGACACAGCGACCTCGCCCGCGGCCATCACGGTCACCCGGGTCAACGGAGACACCGAGACTTACCCCGCCGGCACCATGTTCGCGGCTGTCGACTGACCGATGCCGACCGATCTGCGCCTCTACGAGTCGCGCCGACCGTGCGCCCTGGCGGGGATCGACATGAGTCAGCCCGCCCGGCAAGCGGTCATCGATCAGTGGACCGGTCGACACGCCACCGCGCTACAGGCCGCGTTGCGGATGTCCCAAGACGAGATGGCCGCCCTGATCGGGGTCGCCAAACGCACGATCGCCTCCTGGAGTGAACGCCCAGAGATCGTGATCCGGCCGGAGCTCCAACGGGCGCTCGATACCGCGTACAGCCGCGCCGATGACCCGGCGAAGCTCCGCTTCGCCCGTCAGCTCAAAGCCGAGGACGACGCCGAAGTAGCGGCGGCCGGCAGTGCCGTCGCTCTCGCCATAGCGATCGCCATCGTCTTCAACGAACACCGGCGTCCTCTTGGTCTGCCGCCGCGAGACGACCCGAGCGGCATCACGTGGGGATTCCCCGCCGGCATCGTCAAGCCGGGCGCTACCGCGGCCACCGTCGCCGTCCGCGAAACCCTCGCCGAAACAGGCATTCACTGCTCGGTCCGCAGCGAGCTGGGCAGCCGCCTGCACCCGGTCTCGGGCGTCAGCGCCAGCTACTTCCTCTGCGACTACCTCGCCGGCGAAGTCGAGAACCGCGACGAGATCGAGAACACGAGCGCCCTCTGGGCGCCGGACGAAGACGTCACCCGATTCATCCCAAAACAGCGCATCTACGCGCCGGTTCTGCGCGCCCTGGAAGGACAGCAATGAGCGAGCCCACCACCGAACGCCCCGCCATCGCGGCCGCCGTGATCATCAAAGACGGCCAAGTCCTCTTGGTCCGCCGCCGGGTCAAGGAAGGCCAACTCTCCTGGCAGTTCCCCGCCGGCCAGGTCGAGCCCGGCGAGACCGGCGAACAGGCCGCGATCCGCGAGACCCAAGAGGAAACCGGCCTCACCGTACGGGCGACGGGCAGCCTGGGTGAACGGGTACACCCCAACACTGGCCGAACCATGATCTACACCGCGTGCGACGTGGTCGACGGAACCGCCTATGTCGGCGACGAGGAAGAACTGGCAGAGGTGGCGTGGTGCGACCGCGCCACCCTTACCGCCTACGTCCCGTACCCGTTCTTCGGCCCGGTACAAGACCACCTGGACGCGAACCTCCGCTGACCCGCGTCCCGACTTACGCTGCTTCGAGCAGGTCGGCGAGGCGCGAACGGACCACGCCATCGTGGAAGTGCTCCGGCAGCGGAACCCCACCCACCGACGTCTTGGTCGAAATGACGTCGTCGAGCGTTTTCGCCGGCAGCCGCTCAGCCAGCTCCAGACACTCGCGCAGCGAACCGGCGAGCCTCACTGAGGAGCCCGATCTCGCGCAGGCGCACGGCCAGCGCGTACGCGTACTCGGCCGCCGCCCGATCGTCCTGGAAGAAGCACTCGTCCTCGTACCGCTTCCGGACCTCGCTCAGCGCCGGCCGCTGCTCGATCTCCTCGTCAACCATCAGAACGTGTACTTCTCAGCCATGGTCTGGTAATCGAACAGCTCGGCGCTGCTGAACCACAGGTCGATCTCGTACTTCGCCTCTTCCGGCTTGCCAGAGGCGTGCACGAGGTTCGCCGCCACGACCTTGTTCGCCTCGGAGTACGCCTTCGAGATGTGCGCGAAGTCCCCACGGATCGTCCCCGGAGGCGACTGGTCCGGGAACGTCTTGCCGACCAGGCGGCGGACGTTGGGCACGGCGTTGACGCCTTCGAGCACCAGCGCGATGACCGGTCCCATCTGCATGAAGTTCGCCGTGAGGTCGAAGACCTCCTTGCCGAACCGCTCCTCCAGGTCGAAGTAGTGCTTCTTCGCCAACTCCGCGTCCATCTGCACCATCTTGGTCCCGACCACCTTCAGGCCGGCATCCTCGAACCGCTGAATCACACGACCGATGAGGCCTCGGGCAACAGCGTCGGGCTTCAACAGGACGAGTGTCCGTTCAACATCAGCCATTGGTACGCTCCAGTTCAACATTGAAGAGGTTAAGAATACCGCACCAACCTCCGGCCTCAGCGCGGGCACCAAATATTACCTCAGATTGGTGGACTCCAAATCGTTCGGATAACCTAGCCGACTAGATATCGGAGGCCAGGGCCGCGCTCTACGCGTAAGCTCCGACCGAGTGCTGAAGCAGACTGATCCCCTGTCTACCAATTTATCGCAACGAAACGTCGGAAAACAATCATCCCTAAATCAGCCAGTTTCTTTTCTCCGCGAGCTCGTCCGCCCTGCTGGCGAGATCTTCCTTTCCAATATGACGAAATGACAGCGCCATTAGTTTGATAAGTATCAGCTTCTGGCGAGGGTCCGAGAAATCTGCCACGAATGTCCGCAGTATGTCGAGGAACTCGTACTCGAACTCTCCGCGCCCACGCTTCTCCGGAGGCGTCGAGAAAAACTGCGCTGCTTCCTTAAGGCCGTCAAACTTGGGCAGCTTCCCCGATTCGCCGCCGTGGCGCTCAAAAAGCCATGCAAGCAAGATCGTCGGATCCGTGAAGCGATCGCGCAACGACGCTAAACGAATTACCTCACTCTGGTCGGAAAATGATTGACTAAGAATGACCTTCTGTAGATCGCGCACGGCCTCCTGATCGAGACTGCGGAGCGAAAGCGAAACCCGGCCGGCACATGTGGGCGTTCCCTTCCCAAAACCCCGCGGCACGCCGAGAATCCGATTACATTTGTCTTCGGCAGCCGCCACGTCGAATGGACAACAGTCCCTCAAGACATCGGACAAAATAGATCGCAACGCTAGGCGCGCCGAAATCGAAGTTTGCGCGTGGTCAGAGCCTTCGCCGATCTCGCCCTCTAGATGGCACTCGATTTCCGCTTCAAACCGTATGCCGGGGACGCGACTAGCGAAATTGGCGGAGAACATCGCACGTCCGCGCCGAGAAATCTTATTCTCGCGGCGATGTGCCCGGCTGAAACGCACTTACAGCTCCGAGTCCGACGGCAGGCGGTCGGCCGCTTGCGATTCAAGTTTCGGTCCCGACTGCCAATCCTGTTGATCCTGAGACTCCGTTCGTTCCTGTGGTTGTGGCCGAAGAACTACCTCTGACTTCGTGTTGTCTCCCTCGACCCCAGGCGGAGCGTACGAATTAGACTGAGCCTGCGAAATTTCCTGATCCTCATCCTGGACCACAGAGGCTGACTGGTCTTGAAGGTCCAGATTCGCTTGGGAGTCCAACCCTGGGTGCTCTTGCAGATTCGGCCGTGCATAGGGCTGCAACTCAACTCGATACTGCGAAGGTGCGTCATCTCGCGGCGCTTCCGCCTCCTGACCGAAGCGCCGCGAAAACAATCGTTTCCTTAGTTGAACAATTTCTGGTTCATTAGCCGCCCCAGGCTCGCCGTAAAGCAGAGCTGCTACGGGGCTCGCGGCCAAATGGCGAGAGAAGACGGCATCGAGTATGTAGTAGGCCCGGTTGGCGGCCGGAGATTCTAGCCAAACTTGCTTCGCCCATCCCCGCAGGACGCTCGTCGCTTCGACATTAACGCTTTCATCCTGAAGCGACAATATCCAACCATTGGTGAGGCCTTCCGTAATTTTGTCGTCCTTGGACGCCGCCTCAAGCAAGAGTTGCAAGGCCTGCGGGCTGCCATTCGGGTCGACAATACTGAGGAAGGCTCTGCGTCCCGCAATGTTTTTCTCAACGAGAATCCAGTGCACAACAGTCTGCCAGACCCGAGGAAGAAGTCTCGGGTCTGCCGCCATTTGTCGTAGGGCATCTTCTGCTTTGCTCACCGCGCGGTCACGGACCGCGCGAAGAAGTATCCATCGCAAGCGCACAAGCGCTTGGCGAGGAAATTTCTGCGAGAACGAAGTCGAACATACAGATGCCACTATAAACGGCAGCTGGCCCTTCGGGTCGCTGGTGTTCTGAGACCATTCCAGAAGGAGGCTGCGGACGTAAGGCCCCAGTTCCGGCGATTCTGACGCGAGCTTGATAAACTCCGGTATCTCAGTGCAGTTCTCGGCGATGCTTTCCGACTTGGCCCAGTCCAGAATAACGGCGAGCAACTCTTGATCTGCTTGCTCGATCGCTAGAGCAACAATCTGTTTTCCAACTTGGTCGAGGTGACGAAAGGCAATAGCTTCGGGCCGGGTCACCCGCGCTATCCATTTCAGCAGGAAATCGCGGAAGTCGATTCGATGCTCCCAAACATGCGACAACACCGCAGAAGACAATCCGGGCTTCGCGTCGAAGGTAACGCGCCTGTCACGGATCCCAATCTCCAGCGTTTGGAACCTGCTTTTCATATCGGGGCCAGCGAGCACGGAAGCGGCATCTTGGATCGAATTGTCACCGATGAGCTGTCTTGCTGCCGATTGCACCGTAACTGCCGGAGCGCCTTCTAGGACCGATGCGGCAATTAAGGTTGCTCGCCCTTCTGCGCCAATAGAACTTCCTTCGAAGATGCGGCTAATCGTAGCTGTCCACCGTCGGAATTCGTCAGAGATCCTCTCAAGCGAAACATCAGAACCGTCAGATTCGCTTAGGCTCATAGCGAGCGTCGCAGCGTCCTGCGGATTGGTGTCGTCCCTTATCAAGTGCGCAAGGATTGCCTTCCTCGATTGGACGTTCTTGTCGATGATAATTGACTCTCTGTCTCGCGCGCCCGATTCGGCTGGGGCTTCCCTGGCCGTGCTGGGCTCGACGAGGTCCGCGTAAGACTCTTCAGCCTCGGTAATCCATGTCGCGCGCTCAGGATGGTTATAGAGCTTGCTGAGATGTCTTACCACCACGCCAAATGGGGACGGTCGTTCTACTACCTTCACCAGTACCTGTTGCGCAGCGAGAGAGACAGAGCGCCAATCCTTCTCAGTTACGATGACAACGACGGCAGAGTGAGCCGCAAGCAATCCTGAACCATAGTTCACCAAGAACTGAGCCACGACCTCGGGATTCTCCCAGGTGCTGGCTTCATTGGAGACGTCCAGGATGTATCCCGTGCTGTCTTGCGTCGGGAGAACCGCGAGCGACGGTTTATCCCAGTCGGGGATAATGCTTTGCAGTTCTAGTGGGTCCTTTCCGTCACCCCTCCGCGTCTCGCTTTCTTCCCACAAGGCTCTGAGGGCTGCGCCACTTCTACCAGAACCAGCCGAGCCCGAAATGACCGCTATTCCGTGGCGCGAGAGAGTGGCTCTCAACCGGCTTACGGTCGTGGTAGGTGCTCCGTTCAGATCTTCTGCTACCCAAGCCTGGGAGACTACTCGTACTTCGCTATCGGTAATTCGAGATACTGGAAGCGTTTCGCGGTAGTGCATCGAGACCGTTAAAGCTTGGACGATAGTGGCGTCTTTATTGTCGGAGGCGATGAATCTTATATCGCCGCCTTGGCCTCGGGGATAAATCTCCACAACTCACCCCTTCCCGGGTGAGCGATAATTGATCGATCCGCCCCCTGTATTCATGTTCCCTAAAGTCTGGATAATTTGGCTATTTTTGTTATTTATTGCACTCAAGTTCGCGCTTGCGGAAATCGGATCAGGCTGCGTACTAGCTGAATCCATCATCGCCTGAAGATCCACGCGCACCTCAGGATATTGTTGCAACAATGCGGCGATTTGTATAGCCCACTTTGACTGCAGATTCTGGTCGATATCGCCATGTTCACCGGTCGTGGCTTGCTCCAGACTAGATTGGTCTTCGTCGAGCATTTCCAGATGACGGGCTTCTGTTTCTTCACCACCGCGCCTAAATGCTTTTGCCAACAACAGCCGAGTTTGCGTCCAGCTGGACTTAACCATTTCGGTTACTAGAACCTGAGCGCTAAGGGCTGCGAAGCCCATGACATCTAGCATCTCGCTCACGACCTCTCCCGCCTCGTCAAGACGATTTGGATCGACGCTGGCACGGCTAAGTCCGAAAGTTTAGTCTCTGTCTAATACCCGACTTAGGTCTATCGATCATCGTCTTTGTGGACGTATACGTGAACCTCTCGCAGATATCGGAGAGCAGACAGGGTGATAGCAAGTCATGCAGTGCGTTGATCACAGAGGTTACATACATGCTGATAGGAATCTCCGCCGTAGCGTTGACTGCAGTGGTCTTGATAAGCGCTGCTTAATTCTTATCCGGCGAACGGCCTTGGCGCAGGAGAAAGGTTGTTGCTCTTTCCCTCGCGGCTTTAATGCTCGCGATAGTTGGAATCTTCCTAGCATTCTTCTAATTCGTACGTAGATTCCTAGCCATGCCCGCTCCCGGTCCCCGTGGGCCTGGTTGACGTTATCTGCGTAAAAGACGGTGGCTGCCGTTCCTCCGCGAACTCCGGCGGGCATCGGCAATGTTCATCCGGTCGGTTGGGCAGACGGAGCACGGCGTCTACCGGAAGCTGCTGGACAGCCCCTTCTCGGTCACAGAAGAACGAAACGGCGAGGTGTACGGAGTCGCTCTGCCCGCGGTCGGCGGCCGCCCAGCGCCAGTCCCGCTGATTCTGTGATGGGCCTTCCTGATGGGCCTCTCGTCGCTCGTCCGGTACCACACGACCGCTTGGACCCGCGCGATCGACCTCGACACGTCTATCCTGGCCGCACCGCTTCGTGAAGTAATCGACATCGCGAAGGTACGAGTCCCGGAACGGCTGCTGTCTGCGCTCACAGACGTCTCCTGAACGATGAGGACCACGCTAGATCGCGAGCCGTCTCAGTTCCCGTCTCGTTCGCCGGCGGTCAGCGTGGCTCGGCGACGTCCGCCTCCACCCCCGTCCGCTGGCCAGGACGGCAGAGAACCCCGCCGGACGTCCACGCGCAGACTTGGAAAGCGTGTTGGGATAAAACCCTCACGAGTTCGAATCTCGTATCCTCCGCCATATCAATCCGGCCGACCAGCACACCTATCGGCGACGAGCACAACGCGGCGCTGACCGCGGAGGCGGTACGGGCGCGGGTAGCTTCCAGTGTCATGACCGTCGAATCGGTGTGGGACTACCCACGCCCGCCGCGCGTGGAGCGCACGTCCGCCCGCATCACCATCCGGCTCGGGGACGTCACCGTGGTCGACAGCGACCGCTGCCATCGCGTCCTCGAGACCTCCCACCCCCCGGTCTACTACGTGCCCCGGGAAGACGTACGGGCCGTCCTCGAACCGTCGCGCGGCCGTTCGTACTGCGAGTTCAAGGGCACGGCGAGCTACTGGGACCTGGTCGTCGGCGAACGCCGGGTGCGCAAGGCGGCCTGGTCGTACGAAGATCCGACAACGCCGTACGCCGTGATCACCGGCGCCCTCGCGTTCTACCCCGCCCTCCTCGACGAGTGCCGGGTCGACGGCGAGCCGGTGCGGTCGCAGGAGGGCGACTTCTACGGCGGCTGGATCACCGACGCGATCACCGGCCCCTTCAAAGGCGCCCCGGGCACGGCCGGCTGGTAACGCTCAACCCGATGGCCGTACGGCCGAATGGGCAGGCATGCACAACCCGTACAGCCGCGACGGCAAGTGGCTGTGGACCGGTCAGGAATGGATCGCCCTGCCGCCCGCGCCGCCGCGCGAACCGGCGGCGCCCAGCCCCGCGGTTCGCCTGAGCCTCGGTGTGGCGGGCCTGATCCTCGTGACCGCCACGCTGCTCACCGTCCTGCTGACGATCATCCGGTACGGCTAGATCTGCGCGGCTGCGATGGCGTCCTCGACCTCCGGGAACACCGCGAAGTAACGGGTCAGCCCGACGGTCTCCAGCAGCTGGACCAGGAACGGGTTGGCGCCGGCGAAGCTCATCCAGCCGCCGCGGGCCGTGAGCACCTGTTTGCTGGTGATGAACGCGCTCAGCCCGACCGAATCGCAGAACTTGAGCTGTGCGACGTCCACCACGATCCGCGGCACCGGCCGTTCCAGCAGATCGGCCAGGGCGGCGTGCAGCTGCGACGCGGTGTCGGCGTCGAGTTCGCCGCTGAGGTGGAGCACAGCGACGTCAGAACGGTAATCAGTCACGGTGGCCTGCATGGAGTCACTTTCGTCCGATTGGCGCGCAAGACACCGTAAATCAGTGCAGTTCGCGGACGCCGCACCTCAAGTCCGTCGCGGCTGCGTGTTCCGTATCCGGATGGCGCTGAACTCCAGCGATCCGTCAGCGACCGCCTCGAGGAATTCCCACAGACTCGGGAGTACGCGCAACTGGATCCCGGCCGTCGCGTGAAGTCCCAGCAGGTCACCGACCGGTTCCGGCGGCACGAGCGGGACCACCTCGGTGCGGGACACCATCGCGTACGGCCGCGGCTGCCCGATCGGGCGGAACGCCGCGGCGGGTAGGCGATAGGCGTACAGGCGAACCGTCTGGATCTGGTGCAGCCAGCGGTATTCGACGGCGTGCACCCGCTCGCCGCCGCCCGGCCCGAGCACCCGGTCCCGATCGTCCACCGTGGTTCGCGGCCCGGTCCAGGCCATGACGCGTGGGCAGTCGAGGGGAAATCAATAGGCGGGCGACTGTTCGGCGTCGACCGCCCAGACGTACGGCTCGGTCTCCGTGCTCGTGGGTACCGCCCGTGGCCGGAAGCGCGTGATCGTCGGGTCCTCGGAGAAGTGCAGGACCTCTCCGGTCGCGGGTCGCATCCGGTCATCCTGGCAAAGACAACGGTCATCCTGGCGAAGACAACGGTCACCGTGGCGAAGACAACGGTCGTCCCGGCAAAGACAACGGGCCGGACCCCGAAGTGGGGATCCGGCCCGAATGTGTTTCGGCTGAGCCGTTGAGATTGGTTCAGAACGTCGGCACAGCCCGGCTCCTGGCGCTCAGACCTTGCGCCACCGCCAGCGTGGCCCGCGCCACGCGTCGGCCAGGATCATGGCTGATGCCTGGCCTGGACACTGCTGCACCTTGGACTTGCCCTCGGGGCCACCCATCTGGGCTTCGACCTCCCAGGCCTGTCCGTCGGTGCGTACGTAGACGTCCCGACGTGCAAATCGGGAGTCACCATTCCACCAGTGATGCTCAACTCTCACCTGGTCAACCTTAGGGCAGCCATCGACGATTGCGGCTGAGGCAATTCGTGAGTCTTCCTCACCACCCGGCGTGGGCACCTGGCCGATCCGTTGTTTTTCGGCCACAAAGCTTGCGCTCCCGGGTAGGTATTAGGGCAGTTTGTTAAGTGTAACTGTAGGTAGTTTCCGCTGGTACCGGCCGCGCGTCCAAGTGCCTCCGCCGCGACGACACGGCACCGTTACGTCTGTGTCACTTGAACAGGCCGTTTGGTCCTTGCTGCCGACCGCGTTCGGCCCCTCCCGAAGGCCGGACCGCCGCCCGAATTTTTTGCACATTCCGTAAGGTGAGACGCGCTCGTGCAGAACGACAGCGGGCTTGTGGGAGTCAACGAGGGACAGCTTCCGGAGGACGCGGGCCGGCGCGATGCGACGAAGGAGGCCGGCTGGCGGAACCTCGGCCCGGCGTCAGGCCGGCTGCCACAGCTCGATCCGGTTGCCCTCGGGATCGGTGACCCAGCCGAACCGGCCGACGCCCTCCATCTGCTGCGGCTCGTCGGCCACGTGCACGCCCCGGGCGCGGAGCTGAGCGAGCATCGCGTCCAGGTCGCGGACCCGGAAGTTGAGCATGACCTGCTGAGTGCGGGAGCCGAAGTAGTCGGTCCCGGACTCGAACGTCGCGAACACGGTCGGCCCGGCCGACGGATTCCAGAGGCCGTTCTCGTCGGCGTCCAAGCCCAGGCAGTCGCGATACCACGCACCCAGAGCCGTCGGATCGGCAGCCCGCACGAAGTACCCGCCAATTCCCAGCACACGTTCCACACGGCCATCCTTGCAGCACGCAGGAATACAGAACGCCCGGTCGCTCGACGAGAGCAACCGGGCGTCTGCCTGCTGGTTGGCGGTGGTGAAGGGATTTGAACCCTTGGAGGGCTTGCACCCTCACACGCTTTCGAGGCGTGCTCCTTAGGCCGCTCGGACACACCACCGCGAAGTAGGTTACCCGACGCCCGGCCGGGGCCGCCGCCGGGTTACCGGGCCGGCGGCCTGGCAGGATCGCAGGCGAGGACCCAACGACCGAGGAGTCGACGACGATGAGCGTGCACATCGGCGCCCAGCCCGGTGAGATCGCCGAGCGTGTGCTTCTGCCGGGTGACCCCATGCGGGCCAAGTGGATCGCCGAGACCTTCCTCGACGATCCCCGGTGCTACACCGAGGTGCGCGGCATGCTCGGCTTCACCGGCCGCTGGCAGGGTGTGCCGGTCTCGGTGCAGGGGTCGGGCATGGGGATGCCGTCCGCCTCGATCTACAGCCACGAGCTGATCAACGAGTACGGCGTGAAGTCCCTCCTGCGGATCGGATCGTGCGGCGCGATGGTCCCGGAGCTGAACCTGGGGGACGTGATCGCGGCCATCGGCTCGGCCACCGACTCGAACATGAACCGCACCCGCTTCGACGGCCTGGTCGATTACGCGCCGGTGGCCGACTTCGGGTTGCTGCGCACGGCCGTCGAGGTGGCCGAGCGCCGCGGCATCCCGCTGCGGGTCGGCCCGATCCTGGCCGCCGACGCGTTCTACACCGACCGGCCGGACCTCTACGACACGCTGGCCGACTACGGCGTGCTGGCGGTCGAGATGGAGTCGGCGGCGATCTACACGATCGCGGCGCGGTTCAAGGCCCGGGCGCTGACCATCCTCACCGTCAGCGACCACCTCAAGCGGGACGAGAAGATGAGCTCCGCCGAGCGCGAGACCGGCTTCCGCAGCATGGTCGAGATCGGCCTGGACACCGCCATCGCCTAAACACCGCGGAAGTACGTCCGGATCAGCTCGGCGCACTCGTCGGCGAGCACCCCGGCGTACACCGCCGGCCGGTGATTCAACCGTCGATCCCGTACGACGTCCCACAGTGAACCGGCCGCGCCGGTCTTCGGTTCCCACGCGCCGAAGACCAGCGTGGCCACGCGCGCCAGGACCAGCGCCCCGGCGCACATGGTGCACGGCTCCAGGGTGACCACGAGCGTGCAGCCGTCCAGGCGCCACGAGCCGGTCGCCGCCGCGGCCCGGCGCAGCGCCAGGATCTCGGCGTGCGCGGTCGGGTCGCCGAGGGCCTCGCGCTCGTTGCCCGCCGCGGCCAGCTCGGTGCCGGCGGCGTCGTAGACGACCGCCCCGACCGGCACGTCCGCGCCGGACGCCGAGGCCACCCCGAGCGCACGCCGCATCCAGGCCTCGTGCTCGGGACGGCCGTTCACTCCTCGCGCAGCTCTTCCAGTTCCTCGCCGCAGCCGAGCCGCTCGCAGATCACCGCGGTCACGTCGGACGGCATGGTGCCCTCCTGCGCGCACAGCTGAAGCAGCCGGTGTGCGGAGATGCCGAGGTCGGCGAGGAGCTCGGCGTCGCCCACCGGATCGGCGTCGGGGTCGGTGGGCGGCTCGTCGGAGTCGTCCGTGTCCTCGTCGCCGGCGTCCTCCGGCTCGGCCAGGTCGTCGATCTCCAGCGCCGGCGCCTCGATCTCGCCCAGCAGCAACGTGCCCACGCGGGACTCCTCGGCGAAGGCCGAGTCGGACCCGAAGACCCGGAGGTCTTCACCTTCGTCCAGGCGCAGGATGACCAGGTACTGATCGTCGGCCTCGACGAAGAGCAGCGACAGGTCGGCGTCCGGCTCCTCGTCGCGGAGCCGGTCCACCACCTCGTCGATGTCGGCCAGACCGGTCAGGTCCAGTTCCGACGCCATCCATCCGTCCTTGCTCCGGGCGACGGCGGCAGCGAAAGTCGACACGAATTCCCCCAACGCGACTTTGTTCTCAGCGCCTGACGGTAGCGGCATCGGGGGCGCGCACGCCGCGCCACGCCCCGATCGGGGGGAAAGTCAGCCGCCGAACCGGCGGCGGTTGGCAATGAGTTCCCGGATCCGTGCGCCGCGCAGTCGGACCGGTTGCGAGTGCTCGCGTGCCGACTTCGCGTCGGCGAGGGCCGCCAGAAGCTCCAGCCGGCGGCGGCGTCGTTCGGGGTCGAGCCGCTGTGGGGTAGAGACCATGCAGCCGAGGCTGCCTACTCGCACGGGCTTCGTCAAGACCGAGTGCGGTGCGCCACCTACTCGATACCCGACGTCACTGGCGAGCCGGTGCGGCTTCGACAATCACCACATCGGCCAGTTGTCGGTAGCGATCCACCGCGCGGCGACGACCCCGCATGCGATGGACAACGCAAGCCCGGACATCAGCGCGATGCCGGTGGCCACCCCGCGGTCGCCGAGCCGGGTGAGCACCACCGCCACGGCCCAGGCGGTGACCGTGGCCACCAGCGTCCACCAGGCGTAGCTGGCCAGGTCGTGCGCCAGGGCGCCGAACAGCGCGCACCACAGCGCGGTCGCGCCCAGCCCGGCCAGCACCGGTCCGGCCCCGACGCGGTGCGGTTCGCGGTAGACGGGGTGCGGCGTCCGGGCGGGGAAGGGCAGCGCCGGCTCCCCCGCCGGTCCCAGGCGCGCGGGTGCCGGTAACGACCACTGCCGCTCGGTCACGAACGCCTCCCGGTACGTACGGCTCAGGGTTCCAGCCTATCCAGCAACGGGGAACAGGGCCGCACTCCTCGCCCGGGAATGCGGCCCTGCCGGGTGAGAGGTCAGCCGAACTGCGCGAACCTCTTCTGCGTCACCCCGTTGATGGTCGTGAAGGCGCCGCCGGCGGCGACCGTCCCGAGCGCCGGACTCGCGGTCAGCGAGAACACCCCTTCCACACCGTTGGCGTCCGCGGTCCACGGCAACAACGTGCCGGTGGCGGCGTCGAGGGCGGCCAGCTTCACCCGGACGTCGGAGCCGTCCACGCAGACACCGTGGACGCTGGTCTGGGGCGTACGGCAGGCCTTGTCGAAGTGCCCGCCGGCGTACACGGTGTCGCCGAGCACCGCCACCGCTTGCGCGTCCCCGTCGAACGTCGCCGTCCACCGGTTCACGCCGGTGAGCGAGTAGGCGCTGATCTTCCCGCCCTGGCCGCCGTGCGCCGAGTAGACACCGCCCGAGGTGACCGCGATGGCGTACGTGATGACCGGTGGCTTGGGCTTGAACGCGGTCACCACGGTGGCCTTGACCGGGTCGAGCGCGACCAGGCGGTCGTACCCGGCGGTGCCGTTGACCTTGTGGAACTTGCCTCCGGCGTAGACCCGCCCGGCGCCGGCGGCGAGCGCCATGACCTGGTCGTCGGCGGTCGGCTTCCACACCGGGTCGAGCGCGCCGGTGGTGAGGTTGAAAGCGGCCAGTTTGGCTCGCGTCTGCCCGTCGACCGCGCTGATCGTGCCGCCCACGTAGAGCCGGCTGCCGGCGGCGACGACGGCGTACGGCGCGCCGGTGATGGTGTGCTGGAACGTGCTGGACACCGCGCCGGTGGTCGCGTCCAGCCGGGCCAGGCTGTCCCGCTTCTGGCCGCCGACGGTGGCGAAGTCGCCGGCGACGTAGACCGAGGTCCCGCTGACCGCCAGCGCCCGGACCTGTCCGTCGGCGACCGGCGCCCAGGACAGCAGCGCCCCGGAACCGGCGTCGATCGCGGCCAGGTGGCTGCGGGTGATGCTCTTGCCCTTGACGATCGCCGCGGTGAAGTCGCCGCCGAGGTAGATCGTGCTGCCGGCGTACGCCACGGTCCGTACCGTGCCGTTGAACGAGGGCATGGTGAGCGAGCTGAGCGCGGGCGCGGCGAGCGCGGCCGAGGCCGGTGCGACGGCCAGCGCGACCGCCGTGGCGATACCGGCGATGGTGAGAGTTTTGTACCCGTTGGTCACGCCACCAACGTAACTGCGTCGATATCGCAATCGAGGTCGCGAAACGGACAGACCCGCCTGTCCGTACGGATGATCAGCCGTAGTGTGCGAGAGTCACCGGCGTGGACGTGGCGGTGATCGGGCTCGGGCTGATCGGCGGCTCGGCGTTACGCGCGATGGCCGGCCGGGGCCACCGGGTGACCGGCTTCGACGCCGACCCGGCGACCCGGGCGACGGCCCGGACCGCGGCCGCCCGCGTCCCGGCCGGGCACCGGTGGCAGGTGGCCGGCACGGTGCGCGACGCGATCGCGCAGGCCGAGTTGGTGATCCTGGCCGTGCCGCTGCCGGCGCTGCCCGGGGTGCTGGACGAACTGGCGGATTACGACGGGCTGGTCACCGACGTCACGTCGGTCAAGGGGCCGGTGCGGGAACTGGCCGCCGCCCGGTTGCGCCGGGGCCGCTTCGTCGGCGGCCATCCGATGGCGGGCAAGGAGACGTCGGGCTTCGCCGTGTCCGACCCGGAGCTGTTCGCCGGCTGTGCCTGGGTGCTGTGCCTGGAGCCGGACGAGACCGCGCTGCCGGACTGGCTCACCGTCGCCGAACTCGTCACGTCACTGGGCGGCCGGGTGGTCCCGGTGACCGCGGCGGAGCACGATGCCACGGTGGCCGCGATCAGCCACGTACCGCATCTGCTGGCCGCCGCCCTCGCCCTCGTGCTGGTGGACAACCCGCTGGCCGGGACGCTGGCGGCGGGGTCGTTCGCCGATGGCACCCGGGTCGCGGCCACCCGCCCGGAGCTGGTCGCGGCGATGTGCGGCGGCAACGCCACGGCCGTGCACCGGGCGCTGCACCAGGTGCTGGGCGACCTCGACGAGTTCGAGAACGCGCTGACCGCCGGGGATCCGGTCGACGAACTGCTGCCGCAGCTGCGACTGGCCAACACCGCCCGCAACGCCTGGCCGCCGGTGCCGGGCGAGGCCGCCGAACTGCCCATCCGGACGGATGTGCTGCTGCGGCTGGGACGGGTCGGCGGGTGGGTGGCCGGGGTGGATCGGGAACGCCGGACGGTCGTGGCCATGCGGCCGGAAACTGACCGCAACGGTTCCTAGAGTCGTCCGTACCCGTCACGACAAAGGAGTTTCCATGGCCGCACAGGTCGGTTACGTCGCCACCGAGACCGAGGGGCTGCTCGCCTTCCTCGCCCACGCCCGGTACGGGCTGCGCCTCACCGCGTACGGCCTCACGCCGGCGCAGTTGCGGGCCCACCCCACGGTCAGCCCGCTGACCGTCGGCGGCCTGATCAAGCACGTCGCCTCGACCGAGGAGGGCTGGCTGGCCACCATCCGGCGCGAGCCCCAGGCGGCCGACTACGTCGCGTACGCGCGCAGCTTCCAGCTCGACGACGACGAGACCATCGAGGACGTCTTCGCCCGGTACGACCGGGTAGCCGCCGAGACCGAGAAGACCGTGGCCGAGATCGGCGACCTCGACTTCGACATCCCGGTCGACCACTCGGTGCCGTGGAACCGCAAGGACGTCGACCACTGGAACGTGCGCTGGATCCTGCACCACCTGATCCAGGAGACGGCCCGGCACGCCGGCCACGCCGACATCATTCGCGAGTCGGTCGACGGCGCCACCACGTACCCGCTGCTGGCGGCGGCTGAGGGCTGGCCCGCGACCGAGTGGCTCAAGCCCTGGAAACCGTCCGTCTAAGGCGTGAGCCGGTCTTCGACCTGGTCAAGGTTGGTGAAGTCGTTGGGAGTGACGACTTTGCGCTGGACGATGGAGAAGTAGATCTCCACCTGGTTCAACCAGGAGGCATGCACCGGGGTGTGGACCATGACCGCGTTCGGGAATCGTTTCGCGAGCCGGTCGATCGCGGCTTGACCGCGGTGCGACGAGCCGTTGTCGACGATCCAGAACACGCGTTTGGCCGATGCGTACGGTTGTTGGGTCATGACGTGTTCGACCAGGGTCATGAACGGCACGATCCCGGTCTTGGGTGAGCAGTGGGAGAACACCCGGGCCCGGTGCACGTCGTAGGCGGCCAGGTAGGCCAGGGCGCCGCCGCGTTCGTATTCGTGGTTGACCCGCATCATGCGGGCGATACCTGGTGCCAGGGTGGGGTGGCAGCGGCAGCGGGCTTGGATGCTGGTCTTCTCGTCGCTGGAGATGACGTACTCGTCGGCGGCGAGTGGGACACCGTCGTAGGTGCGGGCGTAGAGGTCGAGCACGCGGGTGGCTTTGGCGGCGAAGTCGGGGTCGCGTAGGAAGATCCAGGACTGGTACTGCCAGGGCTTGAGCGTGTCGGCGGCCAGGATCCGGCGCACGGTGGTTGCCGAGATCGCCGGGATGATGCCCCGGTCGACGAGTTCGGCGGCCAGGTCCGGGCAGCACCAGCGTGACAGCGGTGTCCCGGTCTCGGCCGGGAGTTGGCAGGCCAGAGCCTTGACCTGCGCGATTTGCACGGGGGTGAACCGGGGCGGCCTGCCGGACCGGCGCCGGTCGCTCAACCCGGCCAGGCCGTGGTCGGCGTAACGGCCGCGCCAGCGGCGCACGGTGTCAACGGTGACGCCGTGACGGCCGGCGATCTTCTGGTTGGAGTAGCCGTGGGCGGCGTCGCGGACGATCCGGGCACGGATGACTTGCTGGTAGCCGGCGGTATGGCAATAGGCCAGAGCTTTAAGCCGGTGCCGCTCGGCGGCGGTCAGGATGATCTGGCGTTTCGCCGCGATCGAGCCGGATCACCCGCCGCTCGGTCACGATCGCGGTGACCAGATCGGCCGGGGTCACGTCGAACGCCGGATTGACCGCATCCGAGTACGCCGTGACCTCCGCCGCGCCCCGGTCCTCGATCGGCACCGCGGCGCCGGTCGGGGTGCCGGTGTCCACCGTCGTCTCCGGCGCCACGACCACGAACGGCAACCCGGCCCGGTGGGCACCGAGGGCGTGCGCGTACGTGCCGATCTTGTTGACCACGTCGCCGTTGGCGCAGATCCGGTCGGCGCCCAGGATCACGCCGTCCACGTCGCCCCGCGCCATCAGGAACGGGCCGGCCGAGTCGACCGCGACCCGGAACGGCACGCCCCCGCTCGCCAGTTCCCACGCCGTCAGCCGGGCGCCCTGCAACAGCGGACGGGTCTCGCTGGCGATCACCCCGGTCAGCGCGCCGCGCCGGTGCAGCTCGCCGACGACGCCGAGGGCCGTCCCCACGGTGACCGCGGCCAGGCCCCCGGTGTTGCAGTGGGTCAGCAGCCGGGGCCGGTGGCCGCACAGCTCGGTCATCAGGTCGGCGCCCCGGGCCGCCATCGCCTGGGACGCGGCGATCTCCTCGTCCCGGATCGCGCACGCCTCGGCCAGCACCGCGCCGGGGCCGTCGGCCAGCCGGGCGGCGGCCCGCCGGGCGCCCCGGGCCAGGTTCACCGCCGTGGGCCGGGCGAGTTCCACGTCCCGTACGGCCCGGGCCAGACCTTCGTCGTCGCCGGTGAACTCCCGCGCGGCCAGGGCGACCCCGAAAGCGCCGGCGACGCCCAGAGCCGGCGCTCCGCGGACGGCCAGCGACCGGATCGCCGCAACCAGCTCGGCCACCGACCCGATCCGTCGCACCCGCATCTCACCGGGCAGGGCGGTCTGGTCGATCAGTTCGATCCGGTCGTCAATCCAGTCGATCGTCCGCATCCGGCCACGCTAGTTTCTCCTCGTGACAACCCGTGACCCGGTGGCCGACCTGCGACGGATCGCCTTCCATCTGGAGCGCGCCAACGAGGCGACGTACCGCGTCCGCGCGTTCCGCTCGGCCGCCAACGCCATCGCCGCCATGGACCCGACCGAGCTGCAGGACCAGGCCGAAGCCGGCACGCTCGGGAAGATCAAGGGGGTCGGCGACGTCACCGCCCGTTGCATCGCCGAGTCGCTGACCGGCGAGGAGCCGGTGTACCTGCGCCGGGTCGAGGCGACCGCGGGCACCGACCTGCACGGGGCCGCGGCCGACCTCCGGGACGCGTTGCGCGGCGACTGTCACGTGCACTCGGACTGGTCCGACGGCGGCTCGCCGATCGAGGAGATGGCGCTGGCCGCGGTCGAGCTCGGGCACGAGTACATGGTGCTGACCGACCACTCCCCCCGGCTGACCGTGGCCAACGGGCTGACCCCGGCCCGGCTGCGCCGCCAGCTCGACCTGGTGGCCAAGGTCAACGACCAGCTTCCGGACGGCTTCCGCATCCTCACCGGCATCGAGGTCGACATTTTGGAGGACGGCTCGCTGGACCAGGAGGACGCGCTGCTGGAGCGGCTCGACGTGGTGGTCGCCTCGGTGCACAGCAAACTGCGGGACGAGTCCCCGCGGATGACGAAGCGGATGCTGGCGGCGATCGCCAACCCGCACCTGGACATCCTCGGCCACATGACCGGCCGGAAGGTCTCGGCCGCGGGCGAGGGCGATCGCGGGCACCGCGGCGGCCGCACCCGCCCGCCCAGCGACTTCGACCTGGACACGGTGATCGCGGCGGTGCTCGAACACGGAAAGGCCATCGAGATCAACTGCCGTCCGGACCGGCTCGACCCGCCGAAGCGGATGCTCCGGGTCGCGGTCGAGGCCGGGTGCGTGTTCAGCATCGACACCGACGCCCATGCCCCGGGCCAGATGGACTGGCTGGGCAACGGCTGCGAGCGGGCCGCACTGTGCGGCGTGAACCCCGGGACGGTGGTGAACACCTGGCCGGCCGAACGGCTCCTGGAGTGGACCGCGGGGCATGAATAGATGGCCGCCTCCCGTAGGGTCGAGGCGTGGGAGACGTTGACGATCTTGCCGACCGCTATGTGACCGAGTGGGCCGCGCTCAACCCGACCGGCGCCACGTTCATCGGCGTGCCCGGGTACGACGACAAGCTCGACGACCTGTCCCCCGAGGGCTACGCGGCGCAGGCCGAGCTGGTCCGCCGGACGCTCACCGAGCTGGATCTCACCGCAGCCGCAACCGAGTCCGAGCAGGTGGCCAAGGACGCCATGCAGGAACGGCTCGGGCTCGAACTGGCCCAGTTCGACGCCGGTTACGCCGCGAGCGACGTCAGCGTGATCACCAGCGGGCTGCACGGCCTCCGGATGGTCTTCGATCTGATGCCCACCGAGGGCGAGGAGGCGGCGGCCAACATCGCCGCCCGGCTGCACGCCTTCCCGGCCGCGGTCGAGGAGTACAAGCAGACTCTGCGCGAGGCCGCCGACTCCGGACAGGTCAGCCCGCGAGCCCAGTTGCTGGCGGTGGCCGACCAGTGCGTCACCTGGACCGACCCCACCCGGGACAACTTCTTCCCGGCGCTGGCCGGGCGGGTCCGGGGCGCGGATGCGGCGTTGCAGGCCCGGATCGAGGCGGGGGCGTACGCCGCGGCCGCCGCCACCGAGGACTTCGGCCGGTTCCTGCGCACCGAGCTCGGTCCGCGCGGGCGAGAGAAGGAGGCGGCCGGCCCGGAGCGGTACGCCCTGAAGTCGCAGTACTTCCTCGGGGCGAAGGTCGACCAGCAGGAGACGTACCTCTGGGGCTTCGACGAGCTGTATCGCCTGGAGACCGAGATGCGGGCCGTCGCCGGCCGGATCGCCGGCTCCGGAGCGACCGTCACCGAGGCGGTGGCCGCCCTCGACGCCGACCCCCGCCGCCGGATCCTCGGCAAGGAGGCGTTCCGGGACTGGATGCAGGCGCTGGCCGACAAGGCGGTCAGCGAACTGGACGGCACCCACTTCGACATCCCGGCGAAAATGCGCCGCCTCGAGTGCATGATCGCCCCGACCAGTGACGGCTCGATCTACTACACCGGGCCGAGCGAGGACTTCAGCCGACCCGGGCGGATGTGGTGGGCCGTGCCGGACGGGCAGACCTCCTTCGCCACCTGGCAGGAGGTGACCACCGTCTACCACGAGGGCGTGCCCGGTCATCACCTGCAGATCGGCACGGTTCAGCTGCGCAGCGAACTGCTGAACCGGTGGCAGCGGCTACTGTCGTTCTGCTCCGGGCACAGCGAGGGCTGGGCGTTGTACGCCGAGCGCCTGATGGATGACCTCGGATACCTCCAGGACCCGGGCGACAAACTCGGCATGCTGGACGGTCAGGCCCTGCGCGCGGTCCGGGTGATCATCGACATCGGCATGCACCTGGAGCTGGAGATCCCGCCGGACAACCCGTTCGGCTTCCATCCGGGCGAGCGCTGGACGCCGGACCTGGGCTGGGAATTCCTGCGCGCGCACAGCCGGATGAACGAGGACGTGCTGCGATTCGAGTGGCGCCGCTACCTCGGCTGGCCCGGGCAGGCCCCGTCGTACAAGATCGGGGAACGAATCTGGCTGCAGGCCCGGGACGACGCCAAAGTCCGCAAGGGCCCCGAATTCAACCTGAAATCGTTCCACCGGGACGCTCTGAACCTGGGCGTGCTCGGGTTGGATCCGCTTCGCCAGGCTCTGGCCCGGTTGTAACGTCTCGCCCTTTGTCCCACGTTACGAGAAGACGCGTCATAATTTCGGGTGCATGACCAACTACTCAGCGTAGTTTCCTAGCGCTGAGCGACCAGCTCACTACCGACAGCCATCGCTGGGTCGGTCCAAGATCCGTCCATCATGGACATCATCGTTACCGCCGAGCTGTTCTGTCACGCCCTGATCCGCGACGGCCCGGGGTCGTGGTTGCGCCTCGGTAACCGACCCTCGCCGCTGCTACAACCAACTCCGGGGCCCGGCGTATCCCCCGATCAGCCGACTGAATTCTGTCTCTTGGCGAGGGGTCGCGAGATTATTTCTCGGATAGATTGGCCCGGATCGGTGCGCTCGTACGGCTACGGACGGTAGCCGCTTACCTGGCCCGCGCGGGGGCGCGCGTGGCGGAGGACGAAGTAATGGCAGTGTCGGTGGACTACCGCCCGGCCCGTTCGCGCTCGGCGCTGGCGGCCCTCTTGACGGTTCTGATTCTGGTGCCCACGGGATATCTCTTCTTCCGGGTGTGGCAACACAACGACGACGAGCGCCGCAACACCAAGCTGGAGAAGCAGGGTGTCGAGTACCTGGCCAGCCTGTCTCCGCTGATCAGCGCGCTGGCCGAGGCGGAATCGACGGCCCTGGCCGGGACGACCGCAGCACCGGCGTCGCTGACCGCGGCGACGGCCCGGGTGGCCGCCGTCGATCAACGGCTCGGCGAGACCCTCAAGACGCACGACCGTTGGACGGGTCTGCGCGACCGGATCACCAAACTGCCCGACACCGCCGGTGGCCCTCAGGCGGTCTTCTCGGCGCACGTCGAAGCGGCCGACCTGGCCCTGGCCCTCTACGACACCGTCCGCAGCACTTCGACGCTGGTCCGCGACCCCGACAACGACCTTTCCCACCTCCAGCAGGCGGTGGCGGTCGATCTGCCGACCTCCGTGGTTCTGGCGAACCGGATGGGCGACCTCGCGCCCCAGCTGGCCGCGGCGGGCGCCGCCGTGCAGAGCAGCGCCACGCAGCCGAAGACGACGCAGCAGGCCGCGCAGCTGGCGTACCAACTGGTCGGCGCGCAGTTCGCCGGCGCGCTGACGACCACGCAGACCTCGGTCGGCGCGCTCACCGACGATCTGCAGGCGGCGGTCGACGACACCAACAGCGGGACGTTGAGCGGCAACCTGGTGGACAGCCTGGACGCGTTCCGGCGGGGCATCGAGACGATGAACACCGGGGCCAACCCGCTCGGCGTACCGAAGCCGTCCGTCATGGCGGCCGCGCAGACCCAACTGCAGACGTCGCTGGCCGGCCTCGACGGCGTGCTCAGCCGAGAGATGACCGGGCTGCTCGACAAGCGGCTGGACACCCTCGACAACCAGCGGCTGGAGTCCGTGGGTGCGGCCGCGCTCGTGGTCCTGCTGATGTTTCTCGCCTTCATCGTCCGGGCGACCGGCCGGCGCCGGCGGCCGGTCCCGGTCGCCCCCGACGCCGGGCGGGGCGCCCCGACGAACCGCAACGGGCCGCCGCCCGGCTACGGCAGTCTCATCGACCCGCCCGGCTACGGCGCGGGCGACCCGACACGGCGGGAGCGTTCCGGTGCTCTTCGGTAAGTTCCGCATCCTGGGCAAGCTCGCCCTGCTGGTGCTCGTCCCCCTGCTCGGCGTCATCGCGCTGACCGTGCCGATCGTGGCGAACCGGATCGGCGCGGCCGGCGACGCGCGAGCCACCGCCAACCGCGTGCAGCTGGCCGCCAAGGTCGGTTCCGCGGTGCATGAGCTCGAGGCTGAACGACTGCTGTCGGTGGGCTACTACTTCACTCTCGTGCAGCAGCCGGACCTGGTGGTGCAGAGTGCCAAGGCGGCCGACGCGATCAGCGGGCTCAACCACCTCGATCAAAGTCTGCCTCCGGCGCTGACCAACGCGGTGGCCAATGCCGCCCACCTGGACATCACGCGGCAGGACATTCTGAACCGGTCAGCCACCCCGGACGTCATCATCAAACAGTTCACTTCGGTGATCACGCCCATCCTCGACGCCCTCAACCTGCGCCAGTACGCCAACCTGTCCACGGCCGTCGGACGCCAGGTGTTCGCCCTCGACCAGGCGCTCCGCTCCGACGACCAGATCAGCCAGTCGTCCGGCTGGCTGACCAGCGCCGTCCTGGTCCACGCGGGCGCGAAGAACGCGGCTCAGCGCAAGGCGGCCGAAGGGCTGACCAACGCGTTCTTCGCGGTCCTGGTGCCGTTGCAGTCGGCCATCCTCAGCGGGCAGGCCTACTTCACACCCGCGCAGTACCGGTTGTACGTATCGGCTCAGGTCGCGCTGACGGTCCGCCTCGGTCAGAACTTCATCACCGGGGCCGCCACCGACCCGCAGGGCACCGTGGCCGCACTCGACCCGAAAACGCTGTTCCCGGCTCTGCAGTCGGTGAACGTGCTCGGTGGATTCGTCGAGAAGCGGATCGCGACCGACGTGACCGCGCGGGCGAACACCAGCCAGCGCAACGCCGTGCGCGACGCGGTGCTGATCGGAGCCGGCTCGCTGCTCCTGCTGCTGCTGGTGTTCCTGCTGAGCTACTACATGGCCCGCGCGGTCGCCCGGCCGCTGCAGCGCCTGACCGTCTCGGCCGACCGCATCGCCCGGGCCGCCGAGGGCGAACTCGAGCGCGTGGCCGACGACGAGGAGGAGTCGGTCCGGCCGATCCGCCTCGACCCGGTCGACGTGGCCGCCCGGGACGAGATCGGCGACTTGGCCCGTGCCTTCGACCGCGTGCAGACCACCGCCGCGCGGCTGGTGGAACGCCAGGTCATGGGCCGGCGCAACGTGGCCCAGATGTTCGGGCACGTCGGCCGCCGTACGCAGAACCTGGTCGGCCGCCAGCTGGCTCTGATCGACAACCTGGAACGCCGGGAAGCCGACAGCGACCGCCTGCGTGAGCTGTACCGCCTGGACCACATTTCCAGCCGTCTGCGCCGAAATGCGTCCAGCCTGGTCGTGCTCTCCGGTGGCGCCGGCACGAACGAGCACATGGCCCCGCTGCCGCTGTCCGATGTGGTCCGGCTGGGCCTCGGCGAGATCGAGGACTACACCCGGGTCGACGTCGACGTGCCGGAGGAGATCGTCGTCGTTCCGGCCGTCGTGGCCGACCTGACACTGCTGCTGGCCGAACTGATGGAGAACGCCACCTCCTTCTCGCCGCCGCACACCCGGGTCCTGGTCAGTGCGAACGTCCTGGGTGGGGGCGCCCGCCTGGCGATCGTCGACCAGGGACTGGGCCTGCCACCCGAGCGGCTGACCGAGGAGAACGCCCGGCTGACCCGCCGCGAGCGCCTCGACCTCGCCCCGAGTGAGGTGCTGGGCCTGTTCGTGGTCGGCCGCCTGGCCCGCCGGCACGGCATCAAGGTCACCCTGACCGACACCCCCGGGGGCGGCGTCACGGCCTGGGTCGACCTGCACCCGGTCCACCTGGTGTCGCGGGCGGCCTCGATCGCCACCAGTGCGCCGATCCAGGCCACCGTGGGCGCACCCCAGCACGGCGACTTCTCGCCGCTGCTGGCCGGCGCGTCGACCCGGTCGGTGCCCGGCAGTGCGCTGCCGTTCGACGCCAACGTGCTCAACCGGGCCACCCGGACGCTGCAGTCGGCCCGTTCCTGGAACGCGTTCATCCCGGTGCGGCTGCCCGCGGCCCTGGAAGCGGGCCCGGCGGCCCTGGACGCGGCTCCACGCGAGGTGACGTCATGGTCGGACGATCCGGCGCCGTGGTCGGACACGCCGTCTGCCTGGGCCGAGACGCCGTCTCCCTGGTCGGACGCGCCCACGCCGCACGAGGCCCAGCCGTACGAGCCCCAGCCGTACCAGGCCCAGCCGTACGGGGCGCAGCCGTACGAGCCCCGGCGGTACGAGGCCCAGCCTCACGATCAGCGCCCGTACGACCAGCGCCCGTACGACCAGCGCCCGTACGAGCAGGCCTCGCAGGAGCAGCACCCGGACGAGCAGCTCTCGCGCGACATGGGCACTCCGGTGGCCGGCCGCTTCCCCGCGGTCACACCGGAGCTTCCGGCTCGACCGCAGACGACCGCCGGGGACTTCGCCGAACCGGAGCCACCGGCGGTCATGGACGGCCCCATCGTGATGTCGGCGCCGGCGGACGCGATCCAGCTGCCTCGTCAGCGCACCCCCGAGGGCGTCGTCCAGCCGCGCAACGGCAACGGCCAGGCACCGCTGCGCCGCCGCGTGCCGGGTAGCCAATTGCCGCTGGAAACCGGGACGACGCTGCCCTCGGCTCCGCCCTCCACCGATGACGCGGTTGCCGCCCGCGAGGCGTTCGAGGCGTTCGAAGCGGGCGTGACACGCGCCCAATGGGACGTCATCGAGGCTGACATGGCGTCCCCACCGGCGGCGGGGCACTCGCCGCTGACCCGGCGGGTGCCCGGCGCCACGCTCCCGGTCGCCGCATCGGTGAATCCCCACCTGCCGACCACCCCGGTCAAGCCTCTGGACCCGGACGAAGCTCGCGCACTGGTCGAGCAGTTCGAGTACGGAGTCGCTCGCGCCTTGAACGAAACCCAGCCACAACACGAGGGACAACCGCGATGACATCCCCTTACTCCACGGACACCGGAAACGGTCGGGACTACGCGCACGCCCAGTTGAGCGCGGAAGCCAAGACCTTCAACTGGCTCCTGGACTCCTTCACCTCCGGCACCGCCGGAGTGGTCGAGGCCATCGCCGTCTCGTCCGACGGTCTGCTGATGGCGATGTCGGCGATCAAGGACCGGCCGAACGCCGAGCGGCTGGCGGCGGTCGTGTCCGGGCTGACCAGCCTGGCCGGCGGGGCCGCAAGCTGGTACGCCCTGGGCAGCCTGAACCGGGTCATCATCGACATGCAAGACGGATATCTGCTGGTCACCGCGATCAGCGCCGGCTCGGTCCTCGGCGTCATCGCCGACCGGTCGGCCAACCTGGGCACCCTGGCCTACGAGATGACCCTGTTCGCCACCCGGGCCGGGGGAGCGCTCAGCCCCCGACTCATCGCGGAATTGAAGAACGCCGTTCAGCAATGAGATATCCGGTCGACCCCGACGACCCGGAACACCCGGCGGCGCCTGGTGTCCGGCCGTTTCTCTCGTCGGGCGGCACTTCGGCGCCACCCGGTCGCGAGGTCCCCGCGCCACCCGCGGCCCCGGGCGCCGGGTCTCGTCCGCCGCCGGCCGGGGAACGGACGACCAGCCTGCGACCTTTCGTCCTCACCGCCGGGCGCACCACTGCGGCCGACCCGACCATCGGCCTGGAGACCCAGGTCACCGTACGACCGGGCACCCGGCCGATCCGTCTCTCGCCGGAGATGCGGGCCATCGTCGGCCTCTGCGCGGATCCCCTGTCGGTGGCCGAGATCTCCGCCCGCCTCCGGATGCATTTCGGCGTGACCCGCATCCTCGTGGGTGATCTGGCCGCCGCCGGCGTCCTCGACGTGCACGTGCTGACGAACGACTTTCCCGACCCCGAGACCATCATGCGAGTGATCCGTGGACTTCGAGCTCTCTCCTGACCGCATCGTCGGCACCGCCCCGGTGGCGAACGAGCAACGGCCGAGCGCCCCGCCCGTACCGGTGAAGATCATCGTGGCCGGCGGATTCGGTGTCGGAAAGACGACAACAGTCGGCGCCATCTCGGAGATCTCGCCCTTGACGACCGAGGCCGAAATGACCAGCGAATCGGTCGGGGTGGACAATCCGGGCTGGGGTTCGGCCAAGACCACGACGACCATCGCGATGGACTTCGGCTGCGTGACCATCGACCACACGCTGAAGCTGTACCTGTTCGGCACGCCCGGGCAGTCACGGTTCGCGTTCATGTGGGACGACCTGATCCGGGGTGCGCTGGGCGCATTGGTGGTGGTGGACACCGGTCGTATCGACGATTGCTATCCGGCCGTCGACTACTTCGAACGGGCCGGGCTACCGTTCGTGGTCGGCGTCAACACCTTCAACGGCCAACTCGGGTACAGCCTCGAGGAGGTGCGCTGGGCTCTCGCGATCCGCGAAGACGTGCCGGTTCTGTCCTTCGACGCCCGATTCCGCGGCTCCGTCCGAGATGCGCTGCTGGCCGTCCTGGATCAGGCATTGGATCGAGCGATAAAGATGAGGGCGCGGTAGCAGCTGTCGATCCCCGGTTCCCAACCGGCCGTCGACCAGGCACAGTGGTACGCGGGCAACGGTCGGACGAGAGGGACAGGCAACGTGCGAGGCGGATTGGACGACGCGCTGGACAAGCTCGCGCGCCGTGACGAGCTGCGCCGCCGCACCGCCGGTGAGGCCACCGGCACGCCGCCGGCCGTGCAGGAACTCGTCGAGGCCATCGTCACGGTCGTCGGGCACAACCCGAAGCTGGCGGTGACGGTCGGCGTCGAGGGTGCGGGCGACCCGGTGTTGCTGCACTTCGCCGTCGAGGACGGCACCGTGCAGGTCAGTGTCGACAACGTCGTCGCCTCCCGGGTGGCCGAGGCCGCGCCCCCCTCGCCCCGGCACGCCGACTTCGACCTGGACGTGCTGGACGACGATACGGCGGACTACCCGCCCGATCCGTTCGAGTCGCTCAGCTCCGACGCCTCCGAGGTCGGCCGAGGAAGACCCGCCGGATCAGCTACGACGACCGGGAGCGGTACGGCTACTCCGCCGACGCGGTCCCGGAGCCGCCAGGCCGGGCGTACGGCGACCCGCTGGGTGACGGCCGGCGGTACGAGGGCCATCGCCGCTACGACGACGAGCTCGACTCGCCCGACTTCTTCGCCCCCGAGCCGGCCGGCCCCTTCCCGGCCGAGTCCCGCGCCCGCTACCCCACCGGCGGCCCCGACATCGAGCCGCGGGGCAGCTACGCCGACGCGGATCCCCCAGGCGGCGTGTACACGAGCGGCGCCCCCGATGGCGTCACCCGCGACCTGCCGTACCCGCCGCATCCGTTCGCCGCGACGCCGCCTCCGCCCGTACCGCCGCAGACCTCGCGGCCGCCACACACCGAGCAGCACCGGGCTCGCGCCGAGCAGCACCCGGCCCACGACGACCGCCCGGATCACGATCGCGGGCGGGCGAGCGAGCCTGCGCGCAGCATGCCGACGCCCCTGCCGGAGCCGATCCCACTGAACATCGATTCCGAGGAGACCGAGCAGGCCGCTCGCCGCCTGGCCGCGCTCCTCCGCGACAACCCCACCCTGCTCCGCCGGTCCTCCCACGACTGATCAAGCGGCCCGAGTCCCGTTGTCCGACTCGGTCATCCGGCCGTTGAGTCGAGCGGCCAGGACGTACCAGCGCGGCCGGCCGGGGTGCCGTCTTATCCACCGCGGTGCCACTGAGACGGCGCCTACGGCCGGCCTGCGCTGCGCCCGGTCACGCCGGGCCGACTCGAAGTGCCGAATACTGATCTGTGTCAGGCTTTCGAGGTATACATCACCTTCGGTAGTCCGCCTAGCGTCGACGGCACGCGCGGACCACAGCTAGTTGATCACGAAGGGTCACCATGACGCTCCGAGTTCGGGCCGTGGTCGCCGCCGTGTCACTCGGTCTGGTCGCCGTGACGATGCCGGCCGCGCACGCCGCGCGGGTCGAGGCGTACGTCCCGGTGGCCCGGGCGTACGCGCTTCCGCACGACGTCACCGTGGTGAGCTTCAACGCCCGCGGCGGCATCTGCCGTCGCGGCGAGGTCCGGATCACCGCGCAGCACATCGCCGCGACGGCCCGCGCGGCCGACGTCGTTCTGCTCCAGGAGCTCTGCCGGTCCCAGTTCGATCGGGTCCGCGCACTGCTCGCACCGCTGGGGTTCCGCGGCCGGTACGCCGCCGTCACCGTCAGCCGCGGCTGCGGCACGGCCTTCGGGGTGGCCGTCTTCGTCCGCGCGCCCGTGCTCGGGGCGGGAGTGCTGCCGTTGCCGACGCCGCCCGGGTACGAGCATCGGGCCCTGCTCGGCGTCACCACCCTTCTCCGGGGACGCCGGACGTTCGTCGCCACGGTTCATCTGTCGCCGTCGCCCGCCGCCGGCCTCGACGCCCAGCTCGCCACCGTCGCCGACTACCTGGACGCGCACACCGGCCCGGCGATCGTCGGCGGTGACTTCAACTCGCTCCCGGCCAAGCCCGGGCTGCGGCGGTTCTACTCGGCTGCGGCCGGCGGGAGCGGCCACTTCCTGGAGGGGGACGAGTTCCGCGGTCGCCGGGGCGTGATCGGTGGCGCTCCCACGTTCGAGGTCGCCGACCGCAAGATCGACTACGTCTTCTTCTCGGCCGGCGACTTCGCCCAGCCGTCCGCCGGCACCGAGGTCACCACGCTTTCGGACCACCGCCTGTACGAGGCCACCGCCCGCGTCACGAACTGAGACCACGCCCGGGTCTTCACCCGGGCGCGCGACCGCCGCGTCCGGGGCGGGGGCGCCGGTGGCGACGTCGACAACCACGGCCGCCGCGGTCATCCGGTCGGAGTGCTCGGCGTGGGACACGTGGAGCCAGAGAGCGGCGCCGGACGGGCCGGCGAACGTCGACCTGCGGCCGCCCACCTCTCGCGTACGGACTGCATCACTGACCGTAGTTGGCCGCCGCTTCGCCGCATTGCGAGCTGACATCACGCATCGTAGCGACCACGTCGCAGTCGGCATGGGGGCGAACGGCGAAGCCGTGGTGTCGGATGCGCCCGATTATGACCATATTTAAGCCCCTTGCGATGTCTGATATGGGCCGAACGGCCCGACCCGGATCAACCTCTGGCGGCGCCTATTGCATCACGCTGCGTAGAACCTTAATGTCCTATTACGTCCAAGACCGCGGCATAAGCCGGACGGTCGACAACACCAAGCGTGACGATGGGAGGCACACGATGTCGGCAGCGGACGCCTGGTTCCTGCTGGTGATGGGCTACGCGATCATGCTGGCCTGGCCGGTCTCGACGCTCGCGCTGGTCAGTTTCGCCGTCCGGTACGTGGCCTCGCACCGCCACGACGTGGTCACCAAGACCTCGGCGCGCGGCGACGGCACCCCGGAGCACTTCTGGGTCATCGTGCCGGCGCTGAACGAGGAAGTCGTGGTCGGCAACACCGTCGCCGCCGCACTGTCCCTCGCCGGCCCCGGCGGCACGCTGGCCCGGGTCCTGGTCGTCGACGACGGCTCGGACGACCGCACTCCCGAAGTGCTGGCCGCGATCGACCACCCGCGCCTGCACGTGCTGCGCCGCGAGCTCCCGGAGGCCCGCCAGGGCAAAGGCGAGGCGTTGAACGCCGCCTACCGGGCCATCGTCGAGCACAGTCGAGCCGACGGCGTGAGCCTGGACAAGGTGGTCGTCGGCATCATCGACGGCGACGGCCAGGGCAGCCGCAACATCCTGCTCGAGGTCTCCCGGATGATGCGCGACACCCGGATCGGCGCGGTCCAGGTGCAGGTCCGGATCCGTAACCGCAACAAGGTCCTGGGCGCGGTGCAGGACCTCGAGTTCGGCGCCATCGTCAACGCCTGCCAGAGCCTGCGCGACGTCATCGACACCGTCGGGCTCGGCGGCAACGGGCAGTTCACCCGGCTCTCGGCGCTGACCGAACTGGGCGACAGTCCCTGGTCCGGTTGCCTGGTCGAAGACCTCGAGCTCGGCCTGCGGATGCACCTGTCCGGCACCGGCATCCGGTACACCTCACGGGCCAGCGTCACCCAGCAGGCGGTGGTCGATGTCCGCCGGCTCACCCGCCAGCGCACCCGCTGGGCCCAGGGCAACCTGCAGTGCGCCCGTTACCTGCGCCGGCTCGTCACCTCCCGCCAGGTCTCGAAGACGGCGTTCCTCGAGGTGCTGCACTACCTGATCTCACCGTGGCTGAATGCCCTGGTCACGGTGGTCCTCGCCGGCGGAGTTCTGGTCGCCGCCGCGGGTCTGGCCATCGGGCACCCCGTCCCGTACCTGCATTCGTGGCACGGCCTGGCCGACAGCGGCGAGGTGTGGTTCGGCGTCACGTTCTTCCCCGGCTTCATCTGGGCGCTGGTGCACCGGCACCGGATCGGGGACGAGACGCTGGCCCGCCTGCTCACCGCGGCGGCGGCGTACCCGGCCTTCCTGCTCCTGGGACTGGTCGCCACGTACCGCGCAATCGTCCGTCAGGCCCGTGGGCAGCAGACCTGGGCCAAGACGGAACGGCTCACGGAGGAGCCCTTGCAGCACCCCCTCGAAGTCGCTCTCGCTGCCTGAAAGGTCCCCCACAGATGTCTCTCCCCGAAGTCCACCTGATCGGCGGCACCCGCCCCGAAGCCGTCAAGCTCGCCCCGGTCGTCCTGGCCATGCGCGAGGCCGGCCTGGTCACGCCGGTGATGCTGGCCAGCGGTCAGCACCCGGCCATGGTCAGCCAGGCGCTGGCCGCCTTTGACCTGGCGCCGGACGTCACGCTGACCGTCGAGCGCAGCACCGGCACCCAGGCCGAACTGCTCACCGAGATGATCCGGCAGCTCGACGAGCTCTGGACCGAGCGTCCCCCGGCCGCGGTCGTCGTGCAGGGCGACACCACCACCAGCCTGGCCGGCGCGCTGGCCGCCTTCTGGCGTCGCATCCCGGTGGTGCACCTGGAGGCGGGACTGCGGTCCGGCGACCTCGACTCGCCGTTCCCCGAGGAGGCCAACCGCCGCCTGGTCGCGCAGGTCGCGAGGCTGCACCTGGCCCCGACGCCGCTGGCCGCGATGAACCTGCTGGACGAGAACGTCGCCACCGGCGACGTGCTGATCACCGGCAACACCGTGGTCGACGCGACGCTGGCGGTGGCCGGCCGCAAGCTGCCGTTCGAAAACCCGGACGTGGCCCGGGCCCGCGCCGCCGCCGGCGACCGGCGCCTGGTGCTGGTCACCGCGCACCGGCGCGAGTCGTGGGGCGCGCCGCTGGACCGCATTCTGCAGGCGGTCAAGGCGCTCGTCGCCGCGTACGCCGACATCGACGTGATCCTGCCCAGCCACCCCAACCCGGCCGTACGGGCCCAGGTGGACGCGGCGCTGGCCGGCGTCGAGCGGGTGACCGTCACCGACCCGCTGCCGTACCCCGACCTGTCCCGGCTGCTGAGCGAGGCCTACCTGGTGCTGACCGACTCGGGTGGCATCCAGGAGGAGGCTCCGTCGTTCGGCGTGCCCGCGCTGGTGCTGCGTGAGGTCACCGAGCGGGTCGAGTCGATCGACGCCGGCTGCGCCCGCCTGGTCGGCGCGGACACCGACGTGATCGTCCGGGAGGCCGTCCGGCTGCTGGACAGCCCGATCCGGCGCGACGCGATGACCGCCAACGGCAACCCGTACGGCGACGGCCTCGCCGCCCGGCGTACCGCTCAGGCCACCGCCGCCCTGCTCGGCCTGACCGAGCACCCCGAGCCCATGCCCTCCCTCGCCCCCGCCACCACCGTCACGTTCGGAGCCAACGCCTGATGTTCACTCGACGGAAGTTCCTCGCCACGGCCGCCGCCGTTGCCATCACCGCGACCGGCACGCTCGCCGTCAACTCGTCCAACGCCGACGCCGCGACCGCCACGACCACGACCACGACCGCCGGGAAGTCGGGCAAGGCCGCCCCGGGCGGCGGCACGGCCAAGACCCTGGTGCTGTACGACACCACCGGCGCGTACGGCTGGCTGGGTGAGGTCTACGCCACCCAGACGGCCAACCTGAGCTCGCACTTCGGCTCGTGGACGGCGGAGCCGGTGGCCGGCTACAAGGCCGGCGAGCTGAACAGCTACACCGCGGTGATCTACCTCGGCTCGACCTACGACGAGCCCATCCCGACCACCTTCCTGGACGACGTCACGGCCACTACGAAGCCGGTGACGTGGGTGTACGACAACATCTGGCAGCTGACCGCGCGGGACACGACGTTCGCCGCCAAGCACGGCTTCACCAGCGGCCTGTTCGACTTCTCGGACGTGGCCGAGGTCGACTACAAGGGCAAGAAGCTGACCCGGGACACCACCGACAAGTCCGGCATCATGAACCTGTCGGTCACCGACGCCACCAAGTTCACCACGGTGGCGACCGCAGTCCGGCCGGACGGCTCGGCGTTCCCGTGGGCCGTCGAGTCGGGCAACTTCACCTACGTCGGCGAGATCCCGTTCGCGTACGTCAGCAGCGACGACCGCTACCTGGCCTTCGCCGACCTGCTCTTCGACTCGCTGGCGCCGGCCACCACCGCACGGCACCGGGCCCTGGTCCGGATCGAGGACGTCGGCCCGGACGCCGACCCGGCGGAGCTGACCGCGGTCGCCGACTACCTGTCCGCGGAGAAGGTGCCGTTCAGTGTGGCCGTCTACCCGCGCTACCGCGACCCCAAGGGCGTCAACAACGGCGGCAAGGCCCAGGACTACACGCTGGCGCAGAAGCCGAAGGTGGTCGCCGCGCTGAAGTACATGCAGGCCAAGGGCGGCTCGCTGATCGTGCACGGCTACACCCACCAGTACGGCAACGTGGCCAACCCGTACGACGGGGTGAGTGCCAACGACTTCGAGTTCTACATCGCGCACATCGACGCCGCGAACAACGTGATCTACGACGGCCCGGTCCCCGGTGACTCGTCGACGTGGGCGGCCGGCCGGATGCTCTCCGCCGAGCTGACCTTCGCCGCCGCCGGCCTGGGCACGCCCACCACCTTCGAGTTCCCGCACTACGCCGGTAGCGCCCCCGACTACGCCGCGGCCAACACCATCTTCGCCAAGCGGTACGACCGGGGTCTGTACTTCCCGGGCGCGCTGACCGGGGCCAAGCCCGACTACACCCGGATGTTCGGCCAGTTCTTCCCGTACTCGGTGCGCGATGTCTACGGCACCGTGGTCATCCCGGAGAACCTGGGCAACATCGAACCGGAGCCGTTCAACAACCACCCGGCTCGTCTGCCCGCCGACCTGCTGGCCTCGTCCGACCGCAACCTGGTCGTCCGGGACGGCATGGCCAGCTTCTTCTACCACCCGTACCTCGGCACGGACTACCTGAAGCAGATGGTGACCGGCGTCAAGGCGCAGGGCTACAGCTTCGTCACCGCCGACTCCGTCGTCGCCAACTGACCGACCGCACCACACCGGTCGCCGCCCGTATCCTGCGGGCGGCGGCCGGCTTTCGTATCGGAGGACTGCATGAATGTGGTCGACTTCTACGTCGAGTCGTGGACCGGTGGCGACTCGGCCGCCGTGCGCCGGATGATCGTCCCCGACGCCGGCATCGAGTGGAACCTGGACGCTCCGGTCGACGACGAGGAACTTCTCGCCGTGCTGCATCGGATCGCGGTCTTCGCCGACTCGGTCACGGTGGTGTCCCGGGTCGCGTCGGACGACGGCGCCGCGCTCGTCTACGACCTCGCCGGACCGTTCGGCACCGCCCGGATGGCCGAGTTCCTGTCCGTCCGCGAGGGCCGGATCACGAACGTACGGCAGGTGTACGACGTCGTCGCGATCGACCGCTTCTTCCCCGGCCTGTACGCCAACTGACGATGCCGCCGCCGGCCGGCCGGGTCAGGCGGAAACCGGCTGCACGCGGTCCAGCAGCGCGAACAGGTTGACCCAGTGCCGCTGCTCGCCGGCCTCGTCGTACATCGCCGTGTCCGACATGGTGAACCCGTGCGGGGCGCCCGTGTAGACCTCGGAGGTGTAGGTGACGCCGGCCGCGTCGAGCGCGTTCTCGAGCGTCGCGATCTGCTCCGCGTTCATCGACGCGTCGTTGTCGGCGTGTCCGAAGTAGAGCTCACCGGTGATGCTCGCCACCCGCAGGTGCGGGCTGTCCGGCTGGTCGGTGGCCATGCGGCCGCCGTGGAAGCTGGCCAGCGCCTTGACCCGGTCCGGGTACGCCTCGATGACCTTGAACGCGTTCGTGCCGCCCATGCAGTACCCGACGATCACCACCGGCCCGGGGTCGACACCCGGCTGGGCCGCGAAGAAGTCCAGGTACGCCCGGGCGTCCTCGACGACGAGTTCGGTGGTCAGGCCCTGGACGAAGGGCATCAACTTGTCGAAGGCGTTGCGGCGGCGTTCCGGGACCTGCAAATCGGCCAGGTCGATCAGCGGCGACCGGCCGCCGCGGTAAAGGATGTTCGGCGCCAGGACGGCATAACCCCGCTCGGCGATCCGGTCCGCCATCTCCTCGATCCGCGGGCGGAGCCCGAACGCGTCGATGAACAGCAGAACCCCCGGATGCGGGTGGTCCGTGTCCGGGACAACCAGGTACGAGTCGGCCACGCCGTCCGGGGTCGGCACGTCCACCTTCGTCTTCTCCATGCGGCTCCTCCAGTGACTGCTTGTTTGACGGCGCAAACGCTAACACTGAACCGGGGAAGGATCCCCGCTCCGGCGTACGCTGGCGACTATGGCCGTACGTTTGCGCGCGGACGCGGAGCGCAACCGCGTCGCCCTGCTCACCGCCGCCCGGGAGGTCTTCGGCGAGCAGGGTCTGGACGCCTCGCTGGACGAGATCGCCCGCCGCGCCCGGGTCGGCAACGCCACCCTGTACCGGCGCTTCCCCAGCCGCCGCGAACTGATCGCCGAGGTGTTCGCCGGCCGGATGAACGAGTACGTCGAGCTGGCCGAGCAAGCCTTGCACGAGCCCGACCCGGGGGCCGCCTTCGTCGGCTACCTCACCCGGGTCTGCGAGATCCAGGCCACCGACCGTGGCCTGTCCGAGCTGATCACCACCACCGCGTTCGACGACGACGAACGGCTCACCGCGCTCAAGAGCATCGCCCAGCGTGGCGCCGAGGACGTGATCAAGCGGGCCCAGGCGGCCGGCGCGCTGCGGTCGGACTTCACCCGGCACGACATCTCGCTGCTGCTGATGGCCAACGCCGGAGTGGTGCACCGGTCGCCCGAACCGCAGGCCTGGCGCCGCCAGCTGGCCCTGGTGGTCGAAGGGCTCGCCACCGACCGTTGATCACGGTCGGTGGCAGCGGCCGCCACGCTGCGGACATTGAGGGAAACTTAAGGCTCCAACCGTCGCCGCGGCCATGATCGCCGAGCAAAAATCGACTCCCGTCGTCCCCCTGCGATCAGGAGTCTCCTCATGCCCCGGAATCGGCTACGGCTGACCATCTACCTGTCCGCGGCCGCACTGGCCGTCGGGGGTGGTGCCGTCGCCGCGGTCGCGGCCACCGCGCCGACCGGCGGATTGGTTGCCACCTTCAGCCAGGACAGCAGCTGGGGTGCCGGATATCAGGCGCGGTACACGATCAAGAACACCAGCGGCACGGCCGTGACCGGCTGGAAGGTGACCTTCGCGCTACCGTCGTCGGCCAAGCTCGGCAGTTTCTGGGACGCCACGATCACCACCGCCGGCGGCACCTCCACCGCCACCGACCGCGGCTACAACGCCACCGTCCCGGCCGGTGGCACACAGGTCTTCGGCTTCGTCGTGGCCGGCAGCGGCGCGCCGACCAGCTGCATCATCAATGGCGCGGCCTGCACCGGCGGCGGAACCACCACCCCGACCACGGCGCCCACCACGGAGCCGCCGACCAAGACCCCGACGACGCCGCCGACCAAGGCACCAACCGCCCCGCCGACCGTTTCGCCGACCACGGCCGCGCCGCCGCCCTCGAACGGCAGCAGCGTCCTGGTCGCGCCGTACGTGGACATGGGTCTCGGCACCCCGTTGCCGCAGATCGCCGCGGGCGGCGGCAACAAGTCGGTGACCATGGCTTTCGTGACCAGTGTGGGCTGCAAGGCGAGCTGGTTCAACGCGTTCGATCCGCGCACCAAGCAGTTCGCCGACCAGATCAGCGCCATCCGGGCCGCGGGCGGCGACGTCAAGGTGTCGTTCGGCGGGGCGACCGGCATCGAGCTGGCTCAGGCGTGCACGGACGTGAAGGCGCTGCAGGCCGAATACCAGGCTGTCGTCACGGCGTACAACCTGAAGTTCATCGACCTGGACATCGAGGGCGCCGCAGTGGCCGACCCGGCCACCATTGCCCGCCGGTCGACGGCGCTGGCCGCGCTGCAGAAGGCCAACCCCGGCCTGAAGATCTCGCTGACCCTGCCGGTGCTGCCGGAGGGCCTGACCGGCGACGGCCTGAACGTGGTCCGGTCGGCCCGGGACGCCGGCGTGAACCTCGACCTGGTCAACATCATGGCGATGGACTACGGCCGCGCCGGACAGGACTACGGCGACCTGGCCATCCAGGCCGTGAAGTCGACCAAGGACCAGATCAAGGCGATCTACGGCAACAGTGATGCGGCCGCGTTCAAGATGGTCGGCGTCACCCCGATGCTCGGCAAGAACGACGACAGCGGCACGTTCAGCCAGAGCGACGCCAAGGACCTGGTGGCCTTCGCCAACAGCAACCACATCGGGTTCATGTCGTTCTGGGAGGCGAACCGCGACAAGAACGCCTGCACCGGCGCGTTGTTCCAGTGCACCAACGTGCCTCAGTCGGCGTTCGAGTTCGCCAAGATCTTCGCGGGATTCAGAGGGTAGGCCCTCCGCCTCCGAAACCGTCCCCGGCGTGGTCGAGAGCAGATTGCACCAGGCTCCACAGCGAACGGCCACCGGCCGGCTGGTCCAGCCAGACGTGCAGCGCGACCCGGAGGGCGGCCAGGAAGGCGGCCGCGGTCAGCCGGGCGCTGAGCCGGTCCGGCGGGCCGGCCAGCCGGGCCTCGACCTCGGCCGCCAGCTGGAGTTCCAGCGCGGCGAACGTCTGCACCTGGGCCCCGACGAGACTGGGCTGGGTGCGGACCAGGCGCCACTGGCTGAGATGTGCCGGGTCGAGCTCACCCACCTGCTGGTAGAACTCTTCGGCCGCCCGGGTCAGGGCCGTCCAGGCGAGTTCCTCCGCCGGCCGGGCCTGGACCATCTCCACCAGGGCCTGGACGCGCTGCTGCTCGGCGTAGAGCAGTGCCTCCTCCTTGCCGGTGAAGTAGTTCGAGAAGGTCCGCCGCGACACCCCGGCCTCGTCGGCGATCGCCTCGACGGTGGTGCGCTCGAGTCCGTGCGCGAGCGCCAGCCGGACGGCCGCGTCGTGCAGCGCCTGCCTGGTCGCGGCCTTCTTCCGCTCGCGCAGCCCGACCTCGGCCGTTCCCACCGTCATGCCGCCCAGGGTAGTCGGGTGCTCATCGAACCCAGGCACGGATCGGATTGCCGGCGCGATCAAGGCGGTCGGCGATCCGATCCGGAGGCCCGCTCAGGCCACGGCGGCGGCCTCCACCAACTGGGCGGTCGTCGGCCGTACGCGCGGGGCGGCCAGCGCCAGCACCGTGTTGGCCAGGGCGAACACCGCCGCCACGAGCAGGCCGCGCTGGAAGCCGCCGACCAGGCCGTCCACCGGCGCGGCACCGGCCGTCACCAGGGACTGCACGTGGGATGTGGCCAGCGTGGTGATGACGGCCAGACCGAGCGCGCCGCCGACCTGGTAGCCGGCGTTCACGACCCCGGACGCCGCGCCCGCCTCCTCGTGCTTGACCTCGAGCACGGCGGCGATCTGGGCCGGAGTGCCGAGCGTGATGATGCCCATGCCGAACAGCACCGTGCCGGGCAGGATTGTCGTCGCGTACGAGCTGGTCGCGTCGGACTGCGCCAGCCACAGCAATCCGGCCAGGCTGAGCACGCCGCCGGCGATCTGCACCGGCCGGGTGCCGAGCCGGGTGACCAGCTGGGATGCGATCAGCGCGCTGATGATCGCGGCCACGCCCATCGGCAGGAACCGCACCCCGGTCGCCAGCGCCGTCAGCCCCCGGACCTGCTGCAGGAAGATGGCCGTCAGGAAGAACATGGCCAGGAACGTGCCGCCGTTCAGGGCCAGCGCCACCGTCGATGTGCTCAGTCCCCGGGAGCGGAACATTCCCAGCGGCACCAGCGGGGCCGCCGACCGGGACTCGACCCCGATGAAGGCCGCGAGCAGCACGACTCCACCGGCCAGCAACGCGATGACCTCGGGTGCCGACCAGCCGAGGGGTTCGGCCCGAATCACGCCGAACACGACGCCCAGCAGACCGGCGGTGCTGAGCACGGCGCCGGCCACGTCGAAGGTACGCCGCCCGGCCGCCCGGACCCGGCTCTCGGCCACGAACACCGGCGCGACCGCGGCCAGCGCGATCGCGATCGGCACGTTCACCAGGAACACCCAGCGCCAGCTGAGCGAGTCGACCAGCAGCCCGCCGGCGATCACGCCGAGCGTCCCGCCGAGACCGGCCAGGCCGCCCCAGACGCCCATGGCGATGTTGCGGTCGCGGCCGGGAGCGAACGTGACGGTCAGGATGGCCAGGGCAGCCGGCGACAGCATGGCGCCGCCCAGACCCTGGATCGCCCGTAGCAGGATCAGCTGGTCGGGCGTCTGGGCCAGGCCGGCCAGCAGTGATGTGGCGCCGAAGACGAGCAGCCCGAGCGCGAACATCCGGCGCCGGCCGATCAGGTCGGCGGCCCGGCCGCCGAGCAGCAGGAAACCACCGAAGAGCAGCGTGTAGGCGCTGACCACCCACTGCAGGGCGGTCGGGCGGAAGCCCAGATCCGCCTGGATGTGGGGCAGCGCCACGTTCACGATCGTGACGTCCAGCACCACCATGAACTGGGCGATGGCCAGCACCGCCAGGGTCGACCACGGACTTCGTCGCATGACTCGCACCTCTCCTGTTCGCTGTACATGTACACCGTATCTATACGACGTACAGGAAAGTCAAGCGTGCGCCGCGGACAGGTGTGTGACGAACTCGACTAGGCGATGAGAGCTTTGACGCCCAGAACGAGAAGGCGCAGGTTGAGGGCGTAGTACCCGTCCGGATCGGCGCACCCGACCAGCGTCGGAGCGGCCGCCAGCACATTGGGGTAGCGCGCCGGGGACAACGCCTCGAAGGCCGCCCTCTTCTCCCGGATCATCTGCGCCCGGGCTTCGAGATCGGACTCGGTCCACGGCCGGCCCGGCTGGGAAGTGACCATGGTGATCGTCGCGCACAACACGAACGTGCCGACCTCGGCCGCCCGTTCCGGCGTCATCCCGGTGCCGATCAGCAGCCCCAGCGCCTGCTCGGCCAGCGCCAGTCCGGGTTCGGCGGTGAGAATCCGGCGCACTGCCAGGTCGGCCACGGCCGGGTGCGGGCGGATCGCGTCGGTGAACGCGGCCAGGATGTCGTACAGCTGCTCGTCCCAGGGCGCGTCCGAGGGAGCGGGCAGCTTGACCGACGCCACCAGCGCTTCCGAGATGCCGTCGAGCAGGCTGTCCTTGTCGTTGAAGTGCCAGTACATGGCCATCGGGGTGACACCCTGCTCGCTTGCCAGCCGCCGGATCGTGACCGCCTCCAGCCCCTCGGCGTCGGCCAGCGCGATGGCGCAGCTGATGATGGCCTCCCGGCTCAGGCGGCCGCGACTCGGACTCATCCCTTCACTGTACGGCGTACACGCCGGTCGTCAGCGAGATCACTTGGTCCAGGGCTGGGAACGAACGATCACTGAACGCTAACCTTCGAATACGGCGCGGTGATCCATCCGTACGGCCGGGAAGTTCGGGCTTTGTTCTCACCCCGCGCTGCGGGCGGTCGATGGTTGCCGGTGAGACGAGAGGAGGGTCACCGATGGACGGGTTCTCGAGCGAACGGGACCAGCTCTCGGCGGCCTTGTCAGAACTGGAGGACCGGTTCAACTGGGAGCCCGTCTCGATGCGCCGCCGCGCGCTGGAGATCGAGGGCCGTGCGCGCCTGCTCGGCGACGACCTGCTCGCCGTACGAGCGCAGTTGTGCCAGGCGAATCTGCAGATGCGCGCGGGCGACATCGCCGGCGCCGCGCGCGAGGTCTGGAAAATCCACGACTGGGCGGCCGAACACGAGGCCCGGCAGCTGCGGGCCCGTACCCACCTCGTCTGGGCCAACGTGCACCGCCACCTGGGTGACGCCGCGCAGTGCCTGGAGCACTCCGTTCTCTCGGTCGAGCTGCTCAGCGACACCGACACCGCGTTCATGCAGGTCTGGCACCGGGCCAAGCTGGCCGACGCGCTCGGCCTGGCCGGCTCGATGGACGACGCCCGTCAGCGGTACGCCCAGACCGAGGATCTGGCCATCACACTGCATCAGCCGCACTTGCTGATGGCCATGCTGAACAATTTCGCCTACACCGAGTTGATCAGCGGCAACCCGGGCCGCGCCCACCAGGTCGGCCAGCGCCTGGTGGCGTACGCCGCCCAGAACGGTTTCGACCTGGAACCGGCGTCGCTGGACACGCTGGGCGCGATCGCCATCGAGAACTCGCGGTACGACGACGCCGAGCAGATCATGCAGCGGTGCATCGCGCGGCACTGGGAAGGCACTTACGAGGACGCCGACGCGCTGGCCGAGTACCTCCTGACCCTGGCCCGCGCCCAGCGGGGCCTCGGTGCCACCGACCGCGCCCAGCTGAGCCTGGACGCGTCCCGCCGGCTGTGCGAGGAGCGGGAGCTGAACGACGTCCTCGTCCGGGTCCATCAGGAACAGTCCGAGCTGCACGCCGCCCGGGGCGACTTCGCCCTGGCGTTCGCTGAGCACAAGGTCTTCTTCGCCACGCACCACGCACTGCACTCGACGCAGCGGGAGGCGCAGGCGCGTACCCGGCAGGCGATCTTCGAGACGGCCGAGGCCCGGCAGGAAGCCGAGCGGTTCCGCGAGCAGGCCCGGCGCGACTCGTTGACCGGCCTGCACAACCGCCGCTACCTGGACGAGCAGCTGCCCGGCCTGATTGCCGGCGGCGGCGACCTGACCGTGGCGATCGTCGACCTCGACCATTTCAAGCGGGTCAACGACCAGCTCTCGCACGACGTCGGCGATCAGGTGCTGGTGCTGGTGGGCAAGCTGCTGGAGACCGAGCTCGCCGCGATCGTGCCGGACGGGTTCACCGCCCGCATGGGGGGCGAGGAGTTTCTGCTGGCGCTGCCCGGACTGTCGGTCGAGGCCGCGTGTCCGCACCTCGAGGCAATGCGCCGCACGATCCGGTCGTACGACTGGGAAGGCCTCACGCACGGTATCCCGGTGACGGTCAGCATCGGCGTGGCCGGTCTCGCCAAGACCGGGACGGCCAACCAGTCGGGTCTGCTGTCCACTGCGGACCGGAACCTCTACGTGGCCAAGCACGCCGGCCGCGACCGGGTCGTCACCGGGGCACCGCGCGACGCCCGGAAGCGGACCTACCGGGACAGCGCCCCAGTCGCCTGACGTCGTCGTCGCTGCGCGCTATCACGCCGTCTCAGTGACCGGCCTGAATGCGATGGCACCCGCCCGCTAGTGTGGGACGTCAACGACGGACTCAGGAGGCGAGCCGTGACGCCAGGCCGCGACGTTCCCCCTCCGGTCGAGGCCGGCCCCCCTGGGGTCAACGTGAATGTGCCGCATTCCGCGCGCATCTACGATTACTGGCTGGGCGGCAAGGACAACTTCGCGATCGACCGCGCGGTCGGCGAAGCCATGATCCAGGCGATCCCCGGCATGCGGTACATGGCCGGCGAGAACCGCAAGTTCGTCCACCGCGTCGCGCGCACCCTGGTGGCCAAGGAAGGCATCCGCCAGTTCCTCGACATCGGTACGGGCATCCCCACCCGGCCCAACCTGCACGAGGTCGCGCAGCAAGTCGCGCCGGACGCTCGCGTGGTCTACGTGGACAACGACCCGATCGTGCTGGTCCACGCCCGCGCGCTGATGATCAGCACGCCGGAGGGTCGCAGCGAGTACATCTCGGCCGATCTCCGCGACGCCCGCTCCATTCTTGAGGAGCCGGTGCTGCTGCAGACACTCGATCTGAGTCAGCCGATCGGGTTGACCCTCATCGCGATCCTGATGCTGGTGGCCGACGAGGACGATCCCTGGGGCACGGTCGATGTGCTGCGGGACGCCATGCCGTCGGGCAGCTGTCTCGCGCTCACTCACCCGACCGCCGACTTCAATCCGGCCGAGGTCAACGCGGCGGTGGCCGCCGCCACGGACGCCGGGATGACGCTGGTGGCCCGTGATCGGGAGGCGGTTCAGCGCTTCTTCGGCGACTGGGAGATGCTCGACCCGGGTTTGGTGCCGGTGTCGGCGTGGCGCCCGGAGGCTCCGGTGGACAGCCCGGAGGCCGCGTACTACTGGGCCGGAGTGGCGCGCAAACCTTAAGCGTTGATGGAGGCCGGCCGGGCAGCCTGGCACGGGGGAACCCGACCGCCCGGCCGGGGTCTCAGAGCCGCGGTCGCGGCCGTCGGCGTGGTGGCGGGCCGGGCAGCCGGCCGCCGCGCACCAGGACTTGCCGATGCTCGCTCTCGCGGCCGGCCGGGTCGATGACCGTGCCTTCCACTTCGAGCCACGTGTCGCCCTCGTGCGGGATCGGGTGATCCCAGCACACTCGATCGACCTTCATGGTCAGCGTTCCGAGGCCGTAGCAGTAGTCGGTCTCGGCGAACTCGTGCACGAGTTCGTCGCGGACGCCCAGGCGGATCCGGCCGTCCCGGATCATCGGCGCCCACATGCGACCGACGGCCTCGCCGACCCGCCGGCGCCGGCCGCAACGGACATGATCAACGGCTCTCGTCGGACTCACCGCTCTCCTCGGCCTGCTCCGGTTCGGGCGCGCGTTCCGGTCGGCTGAGCGCGTACCGCACCCCGCCGAACCGGTGGGTCACGGTGCTGGCCCGGGTCGACGCCGCCTGCACGTCGTCGGTGTGCACGGGGTCGCGGTAGACGAGGGCGGCATTGCCGACGCGGACGTCGTCCGGCTCACTCGGCTCGGAATGCTCCGGGCCGATGTTAGGGATCGACATGCGCTCTTCCTCTCGCTCGGACGACTCCACCAAGGAGGTCCGCTCCGCGACCGCACGGTCACTCAAAGATGTCACCGTTAGTGACCCCCACGAGAACCTGTACGTGCGTTATCATGCTCATATTCCCGTGAGTGCGCAAGGCCAGATGCACGTGCATCTGCACGCTAGGCCTCCTGCCTGAGGCCCATGGGTCCGCAGAACGCCGGTCGACGGACGATCGGCGCGGAATGTAGGGAGCTTCGAATGAGGCATTTGGTTAACGGCACGCCCGCCGGGCAGTTGCAGGGCGTGACCTGGCAGAAGAGCCGCCGGAGTAACCCCAGCGGCAATTGCGTGGAGTGCGCGATGCTGCCGGACGGCGGGGTGGCCGTCCGGAACAGTCGCGACCCGGAGGGTCCGGCGCTGATCTACACCCCCGCCGAGATGGAGGCCTTCATCCTCGGCGTCCGTGACGGCGACTTCGACAATTTGATCTGACCGCACTCGATCGCACGTGCGCTGAGCCAGATGCGCTCGATCGCGCGCACGCCGCTGGAACTGAATGAGTTGGGCCCGCGCCCGTTGACGGCTTCGCCGGCAGCGTTCACGGGCTCAACTCGTTCAGGCGGCACCGCGCGCGTCGCTGAGACAGCCCTGGCCGTCAGCTGGGGCGTCCCACCTCCAGCAGCAGCTTCTCCAGGATTTCGGGTGTCAAGTTGGGGGCATCGGCGTCGATGCAGACGCGCTCCATCGCGATCGCGTAGTGGTCCACGTCCTCGCGTTTGTCGAGGTAAATCGCGCTGGTGAGTTGCTCGACGTAGACGACGTCCGGTAGTTCCGGCTCGGGGAACCGCAGGATCGCGAACGGCCCGCCCGCGGCGGCGTGGCCACCCGCGTGGAACGGGATGATCTGCATCCGGATGTTGGGCTGCCGGGATGCCTCGATGAGGTGCTCGATCTGGGCCCTCATCACGTCGACGCCGCCGATCGGCCGGCGCAGCACGGCTTCGTCGATCACCACCCACAGCTGCGGCGGATCGGGCCGGTTGAGGATCTGCTGGCGCTGCCGGCGCAGCTCGATCCGGCGCTCGATCTCCTCCGCGTCGGCACCCGCGTGACCGAGCAGGATCACCGCCCGCGCGTACTCGGCCGTCTGCAACAGGCCGGGGACGAACTGGATCTCGTACGTCCGGATCAGCGTCGCCGCCGCCTCCAGCCCGAGGTACGAACCGAACCACGACGGCAGGATGTCGCTGTAGTGGTGCCACCAGCCGGGACTGTTGGCCTGCCGGGCCAGGCCGAGGGTGGCCTCGCGTTCCTTGGGATCGTCAACGCCGTAGAGCGTGAGCAGGTCGGAGATGTCGCGTTCCTTGAAGCTGACCCGGCCGAGCTCCATCCGGCTGATCTTCGAACCCGATGCCCGGATTTCCCAGCCGGCGTCCTCCCGGCTGATGTTCCGACCCTCGCGCAGCCGGCGCAGCTGAGCTCCGAGCAGGATTCGGAGCACGGTCGGACCGCTGCCCGCCGCCTCCTCCTGCAAACCCGTGCTCACCTGACTCCTCACCATCTCCTTCAGTAGCCACCGGCCAGCAGCCTGTAGGCATCCTACGAGGGAGATCGTCCGGTACGAAACCGATCGAACGTACCCATCGAACCGGATGACCGACCCGGCGCACAAGACGTCTGCACGTGCAGACGGCCTTGCGAACGCACCGGATGACGGGGATGATAGCTGACACGCAGGCAATATTCGCTGACACAGCGTGCTGAAAAAGCACAGCGTGCTGAAAAGTACGGGGTGCTGAGAAGTACGGCGTGCTGACAAGTACGGCCTATCGGTCAGGGCAGACACCCCCGGGTGTGGAGCCAGGACCGAGTCCCGGGGATCTGGAGGCAGTCCGATGTCGACCCCAACGGTCGCACCGCCCGAGCGCGATCCGGATGACGTCATGCCCGCCGACGCGTACCACAAGTCGGACCCAGTGTGGGTCTACCGCGACGGCTGGCACGCGGGCGTGATCGAGGCCGCCTCCCCCCGGGCCGTCACCGTCACCTACCGGCCTGGCATCCACCGCGGCACCGGCGTCGACACGTTCACCGCGCCGTACGTGACGAGGCGCGACGAGCTCGACCCGGCCCTGGACCGCCGGCCCGACGAGCGGTGGCTGACCGAGCGGATCCCCAAAGCGTCCTGAGCGGCGCCCCGGCTGGGACACTGCACGGGTGGCCCTTGATCATCGACGCGTTGCGGTCGTCGCCGTGGTGTGCGGGCTTCTGCTCGGTGCCGTCGACTTCGCGTTGCAGAGGGTTCTCCCCTATCCCTGGGCCGACCTCGCCAACTCCGGTGCCGTCTGGGCGGTGGCCGCGTTCGGGATGGGCCTGTGGGTGCGGTTCCCGTGGTGGCGCAGCGCGCTGGCCGCAACCGTCCTGCTGGTCCTCGGTGTTCCCGCGTACAACTTGACGGCCTGGCAGTGGCAGCACGACAACGTGGCCAACCTCTGGGCAGCGTCGTCGCTGGTGTGGATGGTCCTCGGACTGGTCGCCGGCGTCGTGTTCGGGGTCGCCGGGGCATTCGCCACCGCCACCGGCTGGCGCGGCATGGTGGCGGTGGCTCTGCCCGGTGCGGTGCTGTTCGCCGAGGCTCTGCTCCTGCTGCGTCGCGTTCCCCGGCGTACGGACGACGTGTGGACCGCGGTGATCGAGCTGGTGCTCGGCCTGCTGATCATCGGGCTGGTCGCTCGGGGCAATCGCCAGCGGGTGGCGGCCCTGGCGGCGGCGATCCCCCTGGCCGCGTTAGGTTTTGCCGCGTTCCTGGTCGCCGGTTACTGATCGGCTCCCTTTCAGTTCCTGGACCTCGGCCCGCAGCCGCCGGATCTCCTCCGTCAGGGTGACGAGCTCCTGCCGGGTGGCATCCTCGGTCCGCTCGTCGCTGTCGGAGATCCGCTCGACGATCCAGCTGGCCAACGACCCGGTGACGAAACCGATCAAGCCGATGCCACTGACCATCAGGACGACGGCGACCAGGCGTCCTTCCAGCGTGATGGGGTAAAGGTCGCCGTATCCAACCGTGGTGATGGTGGCCACTCCCCACCACAACGCCTCCGGGTACGTCTCGATCGTGCTGCCCGGCCGGCCCCGTTCCGCATCCAGCACGGCCAGCCCGGCCACGAAGACGATCAGAACCGTGGCGGCGCCGATGTAAAGTGCCAGACGTCCCCGGGTCAGGCGCATGGCTCGCTGATTGATCACTCGCAGCGCATTGATCAATCGGAGTGCCCGCAACGGCCGCAGGAACGGCAGCAGCAGGACGGTGAGATCGAACCAGTGGGTACGCAGAAATGATCGTTTCCGGCGCGCCAGACTGAACCGGGCCAGGTACTCGGTCCCGAACAGCATCCAGATGACGAGGTCCGCGATCTCGCAGGCACGACGCAGGTGGACCTCCATCGCGGGGTCCAGAATCGGCCAGGCGTAGACCACGATGAACAGCAGCGACAGCGCGGTGAGCGGATACGCGGTGGCATGTTCCCACCGCTCGACGCGGTCTTCGTCCTCAGGCGCCATGATCGCAGCATCCCGCGTTTTTGTTTCCATCACATCGTGCTCGAAAGAAGTCTGTTTTGAACCGGGTTTCGGCCGCAGCCGTAGGGGTAGCTGGAACCATTGGTTACACGGATGTGGAGGTGTCTTCCGTGCTCGATCCCGCAGAGAAGTCCGTCTTCGACGGGCTGGTCTCCCAGCTGCGTGGCGACCCCAAATTCACTAGCAAGATCGACAAGCTGGGCTCGTCGCGTCGCCGGTTCCGGACGGCCCTGGCGGTTCTGCTGTGGACGGTGGCGCCCATCGCCATGATCGTCGGCGGGTGGACCGGGTTCTTCATGGCCATCGTCGGCATCGGCTACGGAATCCATCTGGTCGCGCGCAAGCCCGGACTGGAAGGCGGCCAGGGCTTCCCATGGCGGTCCTCGCCCGGTCCGCGGCCCGGCGCCTCCATCTGAGCCGGCCACGCCGAGCGGCCCTGTCCTGGACAAGTCCTGACGGTCGCGCCCGGCGGCTCTTCCTCGGGACGCTCCTGACCGGGGGGCACCCGGCGGCGGGTCTTACTCGGACGCTGCCCACGGCCGCCGTCGGACACGGCCAACCCGTCGACACCGGCGAACCCGGCGCCCGGCGGGTTCGCCGGTGTCGCTCGGTCGGCGCTCAGCGCCAGCGGTCACCGGTGAGGCGCTCGTACACCTCGATGTAGCGGTCGCGGGTCGCCTCGACCACCTGCGCCGGGATCTCCGGCCCCGGCGCGGTCCGGTCCCAGCCGCTCAGCTCAGTGGCCGACCAGTCGCGCAGGAACTGCTTGTCCAGGTAGCGGGGGGCCGCCCCGGGCTGCCATTCGTCGGCGGCCCAGAAACGCGACGAGTCCGGCGTCAGCAGCTCATCGCCGATCGTCAGGTGACCTTCGGACCAGCCAAGTTCGATCTTGGTATCGGCGATGATGATGCCGCGCGCCTCGGCCACTCGGGATCCCCGTTCGTACACCTCGAGGGTGATCCGGCGTAGCTCGGCGGCCACGTCCGGCCCGACCTCGGCGGCCACGTCCGGGTAGGTGATGAACTCGTCGTGGCCCTCGCCCGGGGCGACCTTGGTCGTCGGGGTGAAGATCGGCTCCGGCAGGCGCGAGCCCTCGATCAGCCCGGGCGGCAGAGCGACGCCGGAGACGGCGCCGTCCTTGTCGTAAGCCCGCAGGCCCGAACCGGCCAGATAGCCACGGGCGATGCACTCGACCATCACCATCTCGAGGCGCCGGCAGCGGACGGCCCGCCCGGCCCACTCGGCCGGCACGTCGGTGGCCGAGATGATGTGGTTGGGGGCGACGTCGGCGAGCTGATCGAACCACCACAGCGAAAGCTGGGTGAGAATTTTGCCCTTGTCGGGGATCGGCGTGGGCAGCACCACGTCGTAGATCGACACCCGGTCGGAGGCGACCAGCAGGATGTCGTCCCCATCGGCGTAGACGTCCCGGACCTTGCCCGTGTGCAGTAGTTCCACGCATCCCAACCTAGCCGTCCGGTCACGGGTCAGCTTTTGCGGCCCACCGCACCGTAGATCGACACCTGGTCCGGCGCGGGCTCCTCGGCGGCCGGGCGGTCCACCGGTCCGAGACCGGGGCGATGCCCGGCTTCACCCGATACCGTCCGGCGAAGAACGTCGGCGAACTGTTCCCGGCCGCGGTGGTGCACCTCCGTACGGCTTCGTCCGGAGTCCATCGGCGCGCGGTCAGGGCGCCTGCGGGGCCGGTGCGATGGCGAACCCGGCCGGGCGGGACGTGCGGGCCACCGGGATCCGCTGCAGTTCGGCGGTTTCCAGGCGGCGGGCCATGGCCACCGCTTCCACGTACGTGTCGACCTGGGCCCGGGTGACGCCCGGCATGCACAGCAGGTGGCAACGGCCATCCTGGTCCCGGTACACCGGCCAGGTTCGCAGGATGGACGCCGGGGGTTCGGGGAAGACCACGGTGAAAGCCCAGCTGTGCCGCCACGCACGCACGCCGATCAGGTTGAGCCGCTCGGTCAGATGGGCCGCCACGGCGCGCGCCTCACGGGCCCGGGCGCGCAGCCCGTCCTCGCCCAGGGTCGCGATCATCAGCCACATGGCCAGGACCGGCAGGCCGTCGATGGACCCGGCCGGGCTGTCATCGACGGTGTTGATGTACGCGATGTGCCGCTCCCGTCGCGGCGTCCGGGCGCGCCCGACGACGAAGCCGGTCGGTCGCGGCACGCCCAGGAACTTGTGCCCGCTGGTGGCGATCGAGTCCACCGCCGACATGTCCAGCTGGTTCTCCAGCGCGAGCGGAATCGAGCTGAGGGCGCCGTCGCAGTGCACGTGCCGGTCGATGATGCCGCGGGCGTCGAGGATCGCGGCCACCCTCCGCGGGTCGGTGACCGCCTCCGTGGTGGTCGTCCCGGCGGTGATGTTGACGATCGCCGGGGCGCCGGGCCGCAGCTGGTCGTACAGGTCGTCGTAGTCGAGCTCTCCGTCCGGCCGGGCGTGGACCTTCACCGCCGGGATGCACAGCTCGTGCAGGAGCTTGGGAATGCTGTAGTGGTCGCTGTCCGAGTAGTAGCCGATCGCGCTGGTCAGGCCGCCGGCCGCGACCGGGAAGCGGTCCCGGGCGGCGAGCAGGCCGCTGCGGTTGCCGCCGGTGCCCCCGGTGGTCAGGTTGCCCCACCACGTGCCGGCCTCGGCCGTACCGAAGAACAGGCGCGCGGCCCAGGCGAGCACCGCCCGCTCGGCCGACTTGGTGTGATTGCCGCCGGGTGGGTTGCCCAGCCGGTGGCCGATGTTGTTCCAGGGCAGACCGGTGAAACGGGCGAGTTTGCCGAACTCGCCGCCGCGGGGTACGGGATAGAACAGGTGCCGGTCCCACGTCGGTTGCCCGTACAGGCCGTCCAGGACGCGGTCGACATCGACCGGCCGCCCGCTGATCAGCGACGCCGCCGCGTCCAGGCCGCTCGGATCAAGGGGCTCCGCGGTCATCGGGCGGTCGCCGTCATGAGGGCCCGGTGCAGCCGCCGGATCTGCTCCCAGATGAGGTAGGTGCGCTGGCTGGCGTGTTCCATCAGGTCGGGGCGACGCTTCCAGCTGTAGTGGCTGAACAACATGTTGTTGGCCATGATCTCGTGCTGACCGGTATGCGACCCCAGCTGCGCGGCGCGGACGAAGTGGCCGGCCGTCCGGTCGTCCAGGTAGAGGTAGCCCTGTCCGCGCAGGTGCAACCCGCTGAACCGGTCGATGCTGCCCTTCATCGACCGCCAGGTCATCTCCGGGGTATCCAGTGTGGAGACGCCGAGGCCGAGGTAGACCATGTCCTCCGACAGCGGTTCGCTGCGGTTGACCAGCCCGGTCAGCGGGATCCGCGGGTCCCACCGGCGGCCGTGCGCCGCCGCCTGCGCGACCTTGTGCTCGGCCACATTGGCCAGGCTGGTCAGCATGTCGACCAGATCGCTGTTGCCGTCGTCGCTGAGCGACAGCCGGGTCGCCGTGCTCATCGGGAAGGTCTTGTCCGTCAGGTCGAACGAGAAGAGCGCGATGGCGTGCTCGCCCAGATCGTCCTTGGTGCGGACCTTGTCGGCGGCGTGGCTGGCGTGGCTGGCGTTGACCGCGATCAGCCGGTCCAGGGCCCGGCCGCGAAGCAGCGCCGGCAGGCCGGCCTCCTCGCCGGCCGTGAACGAGGCCGGCTGCGACGGGCCGTCGCGCGGCTCGGGCGCCGGTATGGCTCCGCTGTGCTGATCCCAGCCCGGACGCGAGGGCGACAGCCAGTCGTTGTCCGGGTACGCCGTGGCCGGCACGTCCACCGGCGGCCGCTGGCGCGGGAACCACGGGTCCGGCTCCGGGCCCGGTTGACCCGGCCACTGTTGCCGGTCGGTCTCCGCGGGACGGCTCGACCGTTCCCATTCGCCCAGCCAGCCGCCCTGGCGGTCCGGCTCGTGAAGCCGCCCGTACTGGTCGGGGCCACCGAGCCGGTCGTTGCCCGCGAACCGGTCCGGGGCGCCAGCCAGCCGGTCGGGATTGCCCAGGCGGTCGGGATTGCCCAGGCCGTCGGGATTGCCCAGGCGGTCGGGATTGCCCAGCCGGGGCGGACCATCCAGCCAGCCGCCGCCGCTCGGCCGGTCCGGGTCCGCGTGCCAGCCGCGCTGGTCCCGTTCCCCGTGCCAGCCGCGCTGGTCATCTTCCCCGTGCCAGCCGCGCTGGTCCCCGTCCCCGTTCCAGCCGCGCTGGTTCGGTTCCCCGGTCCGGCCATGCTGGTCCGGTTCCCCGTTCCAGAGGCGCCGTTCGGGTTCGCCCGGCCGAGCCGGTCGCCCGGTCTCGTCCGGCCAGTTCGCCCGGTCCGGCTCGCCCGTCCACCGCTGCCGGTCCTGGAGGTAGGGCTGGGCCGTGCCGGTAGGACGCTCAGCGTGCCGTCCGTCCGGGTACGTCATCACGGAGCGCCTTTCAGAGCGGGAGGTCGGACAGCCGGACGTCCACGACGGCGTTGACGTCGGGCAGCCGGCGGCCGATGTGCTGGTACACGGAGGCGCGTGCGTCGCGGAGGTAGGCGGCCCAGATCAGGCCGGCCAGGGCGACGGCGAACACGACGGCGGGGATCACCCAACGCGTCACGTTGTTGTCCGGACCCAACAGGGCACCCAGGTTGAACAGCATCTCGCTGAAGATCACGACGCCGCCGACCAGTCCCAGAAGCGGGGCGACGAGCCAGGTCCAGACACTCTCCGCCTCCGTCCCGCGATGGGGCAGCGCGATGATCGCGGCCAGGGAGGTGAGAATCAGCAGCGCCAGGAGCGCCAGCGCGCCGAGCGTGCTGAACCAGGCGAACAGGGTCGCCATCGGGTCCGCGGCGAACACCGCGAACCCGAGAATGACCACGACCGAGATGCCGGTCTGGAACCACGACGCGGCCACCGGCGAAGCAGCCCGTACGCCCCGGCCGGTGTGCGCCAGCCACCCCGGCAGGACACCTTCGCGGGCGATGGCGAACGTGTACCGGTTGACAGTCGAGTGGAACGCCAGCATCGAGGTGATGATCGCCATCAGCAGCACGAACCGGGCCCACGGCGGAGCCACCGGGCCGTACTGGTTGTCCAGGATGGTCAGTGGGTCGGCGGTGGCGAGCTTGTCGGCGCCGAACCCGGCGGTGACCGCGTACGCCGTGATCGTGTAGATGCCGACCAGCCCGGTCAGTGCGATGAAGACGGCCCGGCCGGGGGCGATGCTCGTCCGGCTCTCCTCGGTGAACGCACCCGGCAGCTCGAAGCCCATCAGCGAGGCGATCACGTACGCCACGCCACCACCGAGACCACCGGTCAGGCCGGCGACGGTGAGTCCGGTGCTGGTCAGGCTGCCGCCCGCCGGGTGGCTCAGCGCGGTCGCGTCGAACAGCACCACGACCAGCAAGGACGCGCCGAAGATGACGGACAGGAACACCGCCGCGGCAGCGATGCCGCGCACCCCGAACGCGGCCACGACGGCCGCCGCCACCAGCGCCCACAGCCACCACGGGCCCCAGCCGAAGAGGCTGGCCGCGGTGAACCCGAACAATCCGAACTGGGCAGTCAGGATCGCGTTGTAGGCGAGCAGCGCGACCAGGCCGCCGGCCACCCCCATCGGACGGCCCAGGCCGTGGGTGATCGCGGCGTAGTAGACGGCCGGGTGCTTGACCCGCCGAGCCATTGCGGTGTAGCCCACCGAGAGGAGGGCGACCACGATCCCGACCAGCAGGAACAGCAGAGGCAGGGCGACCACGCCGGTGGTCGCGTAGGTGGCCGGGATGCTGCCGAGCAGCACCACGACGAGCGCGGATGCGGCGCAGGCGAACACCGCCATCACGGCTGTGCCCATCGTCTTGCGTTCCAGGACGGTCGGCGTCGTCATCGCCGTGCTCCTCCGATATCAGTCCGGCCCACCTGCCGCAGAGCTGCAGCACGGGCGCGTACACGCGGGCGCTCCACTCTGAGCCAGACCACGCGGTGAGGCGGGCGTAGACCTTAAATCACTTTGAGTTCCGGGTCGATACCTTACGGTTCGACATCTCCGTGCACCACGCGGTGATCCCCGAACATCCTGCTACGACAGTCCGACGGGGACGTTCGGGCAAACCTCGCCGTCCACGCCCGACGGATACGTCCAGATTTACCGGCTTCGATCCGAAACGTAATGTCGATGATCTTCTGCCAAGATCCTTTTGTCGGTTTATGCAAGCCACCTCGATCATGTACACCGATAAGCCTTGACTGTGGGTGCGAACGCTGTTCTGCGCAGATGCATGCCGTCCGGCTTCGGCCGGCGGCGAGCCGTGACTGCGACGTCAGCGCCGTCGGTAAGGTCGGGCGTCATGAAGCTTCGCGAGGAAGAGGTACGGGTCGCGTCGCCGGACGGGGACATCCGAACGGTGGTGATCACGCCGGTCGGGAACGGAGCGTGGCCCGGCCTGCTGCTCTACACCGACATCTTCCAGCTGACCGAGTCGACGCTGCGGTCGGCGCGACGGCTGGCCGCGTACGGCTTCGTGGTGGCGGTGCCGGAGATCTATCCACACGGGCCACTGGCTGGAACCGCGCTCGAGTTCGACGATGCCGGCAAAGCGGCCGGGCTGGCCGGAGCGGCCGGGACGCCGACCGCGCAGTTCGACACCGATCGGACCGCCGTGCTCGACTTTCTGCAGGCCCGGGACGGGGTCACGACGTTGTTCGCGGCCGGCTTCTGCATCGGCGGCCACCTGGCCTTCCGCGCGGCACTGGACCCGCGGGTGGCGGCGACCGTCTGCTTCTATCCGACCGGTCTGCAGAACGGCGGCTTGGGCGCGGACGACGCCGGATCCCTGGCCCGCGCATCGGACATCCAGGGACGCTTGATGATCATCTTCGGCTCGCAGGACCCGCACGTGCCGGCCGATGCCCGCCTGCAGATCCTGTCCGCCCTGTACGCGGCCGGACTCTCCGACCTGGAGTTGCACGTGTACCGCGGGGGCGAACACGCTTTTATGCGCGACATCGGCGCCCGGCACGACCCCGAGCTGTCCGACCTCGCCATCACCGAAGCCGTCAGCTTCCTGCAGCGCCGCTGACCTTCGAGCCCCCGCGGACCGCAGCGGAACGCACAACCGTCGTCGCGCCGAAATTGGCTCGGGTGCGGGCGCTCGCACCGGGATACTGCCCGGATGATGATCGACACTCCGATGACCGCGGACCTGATCCGGGGTGCGGCCGAGGTCGAGCCCGGCGCGTACGGGCTCGTTCCGCACCGGTTGCCCGCCTGGGCCCGCGCCGAGTGCCCCGACCCGCAGCTGGCGATGGCCGAGTCGCAGCCGTCGGGCGTCCGCGTCGTCTTTCGCAGCCGGGCCACCGTCATCGAGGTGGACGCGCTCACGACGGCGATCGTCCTCGCCGGCGCCCCACCCCGTCCGGCCGGGCTCTTCGACCTGGTCATCGACGGGCGGCTCGCCGGGCAGGGCACCATCGCCGGAGGCACGAGGGTGACCATCGACATGGCCACCGGTGCCGTCGACAACCGTCCGGGCACGGTCGGCACGATCCGCTTCGACCGGCTGCCGGGGGAGGTGAAGGACGTCGAGATCTGGCTGCCGCAGCACGAGACGACTGAGGTGGTGGCGCTGCGCACGGACGCCCCGATCGAGCCGGCGCCCCGGGTACGCCCGGTCTGGCTGCACCACGGCAGCTCGATCAGCCACGGTTCGAATGCGGCGAGTCCGAGCACGACCTGGCCGGCCGTCGCCGCCGCCCGGGCCGGGGTGGAACTGATCAACCTGGGCCTGAGTGGGAGCGCGTTGCTCGACCCGTTCACCGCCCGGGTGCTGCGGGACACCGCCGCCGACCGGATCAGCGTGAAGATCGGCATCAACCTGGTCGGCGCCGACCTGATGCGCATGCGCGCGTTCACGCCGGCCATGCACGGGTTCCTGGACACCATCCGCGAGGGGCACCCGACCACCCCACTGCTGGTGGTCTCGGCCGTCCTCTGTCCGATCCACGAGGACACCCCGGTCCGGGCGCGTTCGACATGGCCGCCCTGGCCGACGGCAAGGTCCGCTTCCGGGCCACCGGCGACCCGGCCGAGCGCGCGGCGGGCAAGCTGACGCTGCAGTCCATCCGCGAGGAGCTGGCCCGGATCGTGACCCAGCGGGCGGCCACCGACCCGAACCTGTCCTACCTCGACGGCCGCGAGCTGTACGGCGAAGCCGACTACGCCGAGCTGCCGCTGCCGGACGAACTCCACCCCGACGCCGCCACGCACCTTCGAATGGGCGAACGCTTCGCCACGAAAGGCTTCCTGACCGCCGAATAACCCCCCGACATACGCGACAACTCGTACCTTGCGATCATGATCAACCGGGCCTCGGCCTTCGCGCTCCTGCTGACCGTAACCGTCGCCGCGGCCATCGGCCCGACCGCAGCCAGGCCCGCCGCGGCGGGGGCCACCGCCCAGCCCGACGCGGCGGGGGCCACCGCCCAGCCCGACGCGGCGGGGGCCACCGGCCAGCCCGACGACGCGTGGGCGCAGTCCGCCGCCCACGCCACCGGCGACCATTTCAACCCGGGCGAGCACCGGCTCACGCCGACGACCGCCGCGCGCCTGAAGCACGCGTGGACCGTTCCGGCGCCGGCCGCGGTCTGCGATCCCGCGGCCACCCCGCTGATCGGCGGCGGCCGCCTGGTGACCGCGGCCGCCTTCCGCATCAGCGCCTACGACGAAGCCACCGGCAAGCTCGCCTGGCAGACCCCGGTCGCCCGGAAGAGCACCATCACCCTGGCCGCGATCGCCGGTTCCCGGCTGATCGCCCAGTACCGCGACTGTCACTCCGGCAAGGCCACGATCACCGCCCTCGACCTGGGCACCGGCAAGACGATCTACACCGAACCGACCTCCGGGATGATGTATCAGTTCGTCGTCGACCAGGGCGTCCTCCTCGGCGGATTCTGGGACACGACCGCCGAGAAGTACGCCCTCCGCGCCTATCGGATCTCGGACGGCGCCCCACTCTGGTACCGCGTCGGCTCGTTCAGCGGTGACGACGTCGCCGCCGATGGCCGAGTCCTGGTCGAGGACGCGGACGGCCCGGACGCGGCCGTCGACATCACCACCGGCCGGAAGCTGTGGTCACTGGCCGCCGACTGCTTCAGCGCGCTCGGCGCCTCCCCCGACGGCTCGCGCCTCTACCTCCGCTGCCGGGATGACGACCGGATCCGGCTGGTCGACGCGGCCACCGGCGCGACCGTCACCACCCTGCCCGACCTCGGTTGGCACACCTTCTTCGCCACCGACGGCACCCGGATCTACCTCAACGGCGGCTCCGGGCTGGTCGCCGCCGACGCCACCGACGGCCACCAGATCTGGCGGCGCCCGTTCCCCGACGGCACCCCGTACGAGCTGGCGCTCGCCGGGAGCGTTCTGTACGCGCTCCGCGGCGACGGCCGGCCCATGCAGGCGTTCGACGCCCGTACCGGGAAGCTGCTCGCCCTGGACCGCAGGACCGCCGCGATCACCATGCAGCCGATGGTCACCGGCGGGCGTCTCTACGGCGTGACCAAGACCGGCGTTGCCGCCTACGCGTTCTGAACCCTCAGGCCCGAGAACGCAACACGGTCCCGAAGGCACCCATCACCGCGGTCAGGACCGCCACCAGAGTGAAGGACACGGTCAGCGAGGACGCGTGGGCGATCCCGCCGATCACCCCGGGCGCGATCAGCCCACTGCCGTACGCGATCCCGGCCACCCCCGCCAGCGACCGCCCCGGGTTGTCCCCGATCCGCCCGGCCGCCGCGAACACCAATGGGATGACGACGGCGATGCCCGCCCCCATCAGCCCGAACCCGGCGATCACCAGCACCGTGCTGTGCCCCAGCACCACGGTCAGCGCGCCCGCGGTCGCCAGCCCTCCGACCATCCGTACGGTCATCACCGGCCCGAACCGGTGCACCACCCGGTCCCCGGCGAACCGGGCCAACGCCATGCTGACCGAGAACACCGACACCGTCACCGCGGCCGTACTGGCCGGATTGTGCAGCCGGTCGCGGACGTAGACGGCCGACCAGTCGAGACCGCCGGCCTCGGCGAACACCGCGCACAGCCCGACCAGCCCGATGGCCAGCACCGCCCGTGACGGGAGCGCGAAGGCGGGCGGCTCGTCCAGCCCCGGCGCCGCCCGGTGCCCGGGCAGCCGGGTGGACGCGACCAGCGCGATCACCGCCAGCACCATCGCGGTGGCCGCGAAGTGCGCCCGGGCGTCGAGGCCGGCCCGCGCGGCGAACGCAGCCGTGCCCGATCCGGCCAGGCCGCCCACACTCCACCAGCCGTGGAAGCTGGACATGACCGACCGCCCGTAGCGTTCCTCGACCAGCACCGCCTCGGCGTTCATGGCGACGTCGGCCAGTCCGGCGGCGGCGCCGTAGACGACCAGGGTCAGGCACAGCAGCGGTAGGCCGGCCGGCAGGCTGGGCAGGATCAGCGCCGCGGCCCAGCACAGGATCAGCACCCGGGTCAGCCGGCGCAGGTCGAACCGGTGGTTCAGCCGCCCGGACACCGGCATCGCCAGCAATGCGCCGACGCCCGGCATGAGCAGGGCGACACCGAGGCCGCCGGCGCCGACCCCGACGTGGTCGGCGATCCACGGCACCCGGGCGGCGAAGGTCCCGGTGACGGCGCCGTGCACCACGAAGATCGCGGAGGTGGCGGCACGGGCCGGGCGCAGCGCGCCGGCGTCGGTACCGGTGGTCACGATCGGCCACCGTATCCAAATTTCGACCAGCTGGTAAGTATCAGAAGATGGTCAGGAACACATTGTCGATCTCGCCCGCGAACTGGTCGTTCCCCTTGGCCGGGCCCTTGCCACCGACCCGCAGCGGCTCGGCGTTGGCGATGGACAGACCGGCCGGCAACTTGACCGATGCCCGCTCCAGCCCGTCGACCGTCATCGACAGCCGGTTCGCGGTGCGGACGCACGCCAGGTCGTGCCAGGTCCCGTCGGCGACGTCGACCCACGGCTCGGCCCGGTAGATGTGCGCCTTGCTGCCGGTGATCACGCAACTGGGGTGTCCGAGCAGGTGGTCCACCTGCAACTTGAACTGGCTCACCCCGCCGACCGAATACCCCTTCTGGAAGACGTTGGCGCCGTCGGCCAGGTCCGAGTGGGTCATCAAGACCGAGGCGCCGTACGTCATGGACCGTGTCCCCGGATTGAGCGAGTCGTCGCGGATGCCCTCGAGGATCGCCCGTGGGCACTCCTTCTCCCGGACCAGCGTGCAGCGCTGTGGATACTCCACCGCCAGACCCGAGCCCTTCGGAACCAGACTCAGCGTCCCGCCGTTCTGTCCGAGCGCGCGCAGTTCGTGTCCGCCGTGCCCGTCGGCGATCGGGCGGCCGACGCCGCCGTCGAACGTGTACCGCAGGTTGACCGGCCCGGCCGCCACGCCGATCCGGCCCGGCGCGCCGACGGCCGAGAAGGCCCCGGCGCTGGGGATGACACCAGCCGCGGGAGCGGCGGCCGGCGGCGACGCCGGACCGGGATCGCCCAGGGTCGCGTGGGCGAACAGCGTGCTGCCGAGCACGAGAATGGCGGTCATGGCGCCCAGATGTCCGAGGCGCCGCCGGGTTAGAGACATGGGGTTATTGTCCGGATTGACCGGGGCCGGTGGAAGGCGACCCCCCGGTCAGACTCGCGCGCGGGCCACGCCCACCGGCGCGGTCCCGTGTTGCGGTTCGCCCACCACGGCGTGCAGCACATCGTCCAGGGTGATCACCCCGAGGGGGCGCCGGCCGTCGCTGACCAACAGGATGTGCCGCCGGTCGCGGCGCATGGTGAGCAGCAGGTCGGCGAGCGTACGGTCCGGCGGCACCACCGCGAGCGGCCGGATGATCTCCGACGGGACGGGCCGCCGGCGTTCCGTCCCGTCGTACCCGAGCAGGTCCTTGACGTGGACAAAGCCGAGGACCCGGCGGCTTTCCCGCTGCACCACCGGGAACCGGGACCGCCCGGTCCGGGTGGCCAGCACCTCGACCACCGCCGGGGACACGTCGTCGGGCACGGTGGTGACGCCCGACCAGGGCCGCAGCACGTCGGCGGCGGTGCGGTCGTTGAGCCCGAGAGCGGCGTGGATCCGCGAGTACTGCTCCGAACCGAGCAGGCCTTCGCTGCGCGCCTGGGTCACCATGCCCGCCAGCTCCTCCGCGGTGAACACGGTCTTGACGGCGTCGGTGGCCTCGATCTTCCACAGCTTCAGTGCGGTCCGCGAAGCCCAGCGCATCGCGTTCAGCAGCGGCTTGGTCGCGGTGCAGAACGCCAGCATGAACGGGCCGAGCACCAGCGCCGACCGTTCCGGGCCGGCCAGTGTGATGTTCTTCGGAACCATCTCGCCGATCACCGTGTGGGCGAACACCACCATGCCCAGGGCCAGCACGAACGCCACCGGATGGACCGCGTCCTCGGTCAGCCCGGTGGCGGCGAACGGGCGCTGGAGCAGATGGGCCAGCGACGGCTCGGCGATCGCGCCGAGAGCCAGCGAGCAGATGGTGATGCCCAGCTGGGCGCCCGCGATCATCAACGGGATCTGGTTCATCGCGGACAGCGCCCAGCGCGCCCGCCGGGACGTCTCGGCCAACGGCTCGATCGCCGTCCGGCGGGACGCGATGAGGGAGAACTCGCCCCCGACGAAAAGCCCGTTGCCGAGCAGCAGCAGGACGGTGATCAGGACCTTACTCATCAGCCGGCTCCGGCGGCGGGGCGACCACGCGGACCTGCTCCACCCGGTGCCGGTCCACCTCCATCACCGTGAACTCCCAGCCGTTGTCCTCCAGGGACTCGCCCACCACCGGGATGTGGCCGAGGCGGGAGAGCAGGAAACCGGCGAGTGTCTCGTACGGGCCCTCGGGCAGCCGGAACCCGGTCTGCTCGTGCAGTTCGTCCTCCCGCAGCAAACCGTCCATCAGGTACGTCCTCCCCCACCGGGCGCGGTCAGCTCCTCGGCGGCGGCGTCCGGGAACTCCAGGTCGTACTCGTCGCTGATCTCGCCGACCAGTTCCTCGATCAGGTCCTCGACGGTGACCACGCCATCGGTGCCGCCGTACTCGTCGACCACGATGGCCAGGTCGGCCTCCGCCGAGCGCAACGCCGCCAGCACCTTGTCCAAATCCAGGCTCTCCGGTACGTACACCGGCTCGCGGGCGACCGTGGAGACGGCGGTGGTGGCCCGGCGCTCCGGCGGCACGCCCAGCGCGTCCGACACCCCGGCCACCCCGGTCACCAGATCCAGCGTGCTCTCGTAGACCGGGAAGCGGGTGTGCCCGGTCTCGCGCGCCGCCGCGATCAGGTCGGCGACGCTGGCCGTCTCGTTCAGCCCGACCACGTCGACCCGAGGGGTCATCGCCTCGGCCGCCCGCTTCTCGCTGAACCGGATGGTCCGCCGCAGCAGCGTGGCCGTCTCGGTCGGCAGGGCGCCGGCCCGGGCGCTGATCGCCGCCAGCAGGCCGAGCTCCTCCGGCGACCGGGCGCTGGCCAACTCCTCCTGCGGTTCGACGCCGAGGCGCCGGACCAGCCAGTTGGCCGAGCCGTTGAGCGCGGCGATCAGCCACTTGAACGTCCGGGAGAAGGCGCGCAGCGGGCCGGCCGTCATCAACGCCGCCTGCATCGGCCGGGCCAGCGCGGCGTTCTTCGGGACGAGTTCGCCGAACAACATCGAGAACAGGGTGGCCACCACGAGGGCCAGAACGCGCGTGATGGTGTCGGCGGCGTCCCCGGCCACCGGCTCGATCAGCGGATTGAACAGCCGGGACAACGCCGGTTCGGCCAGGTAACCGGTCAGCAGGGCCGTGATGGTGATGCCGAGTTGCGCCCCGGACAGCTGGAACGACAGGTTGTGCAGCGCGTTGCGCACCGTGCGGGCCCGCTTGTCGCCGGCGTCGGCGCGCGCGTCGATCTCCGCCCGGTCGACCGTGACCAGGCCGAACTCGCCGACCACGAAGAACGCGTTGCCCGCGGTGAGCAGCACGAAGACCACCAGCGGAAGCACCGCGGTCAGGAACAGGCCGTCCATGATCGGTTCACCTCGGCCCTCATTGTGCCGGAACGTCGGCCTGGTCAGGTGCACGCGGGGTGGTCGATTGCCGGTTGACCGCGCGGGTAACTGTGGACGCATGAACCTCGCCCAGGATTTCGTCCTGCTCGCCTACGCCGACGACGGGACGCCGGAGACCGACTCCACACGCCTGGACAACGGCGCCGGTGGGGCGCTGCTGCTGGAATTGGCGCTGGACGAACGCGTCGTCGTCGAGGACGAGAAGGTGATCGTCCGCGACCCGGCACCCACCGGTGACGCGCAGGTCGACGCGGCGCTGGCCGCGGTCGCCGCCGACCGCAGACCGCGTACGGCCGGCCACTGGGTGCAGCAGTTCGCCGGGTCCGCTCGCCCGGAGGCGCTGGACGCACTCGTCGAGCGGGGCGTTCTCCAGCGGAAGAAGGGCAAGGTGCTGCTGGTCTTCCCGCGGACGACTTATCCCGCGCCGGGCGGGGTCGAGCCGCCGGCCGAGTCGCAGACCCGGGCCCGGTTGCGCGCCGCGGTCGCCGGGGCGGGGCCGGTGGAACCGCGTACGGCCTCGTTGTGTGCCCTGATCGCCGTGACCGACCTCGACCGCAAGGTCTTCGCCGACCTGGACCGCGAACACGTCAAGGCCCGGCTGGCGAAGATCGGCGAGGGCCAGTGGGCGGCCGACGCGATCAGGAAGACGATCGAACAGATCGAGACGGCGATCACGGCGGCCGTGATCGCCGCGACGACGGCCGCGACGACCACGACCGTCACCGGAAGCTAGGCGTCCTGCTTGAGCGAGCGCAGCAGCACGGTCGCCACGTCCACGACCTCGACATCTTCCTGCGCGCCCTTGGCCGTCACCCCGTCGCCGATCATGGTGTAGCAGAACGGGCAGCCGACCGCGATCGTCTTGGCCCCGGTGGCCAGGGCCTCCTCGGTGCGCTCGATGTTGATCCGCTTGCCGATCTTCTCCTCCATCCACATGCGCGCACCGCCGGCGCCGCAGCAGAACGAACGTTCCGAGTTGCGCGGCATCTCGGTGATCGTGGTGGTCGCGCCGAGCACCTCGCGCGGTGCGTCGAAGACCCGGTTGTGCCGGCCCAGGTAACACGGGTCGTGGTAGGTGACGCCGCCGTCGATCGGCTGCACCGGGGTCAGCTTGCCCTCAGCGACCAGGTGGGCCAGCAACTGCGTGTGGTGGACGACTTCGACCTTGAGGCCGAGCTGCTCGTACTCGTTGCCCAGCGTGTTGAAGCAGTGCGGGCAGGTGGCGACGATCCGCTTGACGTTCGCCTCCCGCAGCGTCTCCACGTTCTGCTGGGCCAGCATCTGGAAGACGAACTCGTTGCCGATCCGCCGGGCCGGGTCGCCGGTGCAGGTCTCCCCCTCGCCCAGGATGGCGAAGTTGACCCCGGCCTCGTGCAGCAGCGTGGCCACCGCGCGGGTGGTCTTCTTGGCCCGGTCCTCGAACGCGCCGGCGCAGCCGACCCAGAACAGGTAGTCGAAGTCCTCGGTCTCGCCGACCCGCGGCACCTCGAAGTCCAGACCTTTGGTCCAGTCCTCGCGCGTGTTCGGCGGGGCGCCCCACGGATTGCCCTTGTTCTCCAGATTGCGCAGCATCACGCCGGCCTCGGACGGGAAGCTCGACTCGATCAGCACCTGGTAACGGCGCATGTCGACGATGTGGTCGATGTGCTCGATGTCCACCGGGCACTGCTCGACGCAGGCGCCGCAGGTGGTGCAGGACCAGAGCACGTCCGGGTCGATGACGCCCTGCTCGTCGGCGGTTCCGATCAGCGGGCGGTTGCCTTCGGCCAGCGCCAGGACGTCCATGTGCGCGAGCTGGGCCTCGGTGGCCTTCTCCTCGCCGGTGAGGTCCTTGCCGCCGCCGGACAAAAGATAAGGAGCTTTCGCGTACGCATGGTCGCGCAGGGACAGCACGAGCAGCTTCGGCGACAGTGGCTTGGCCGTGTTCCACGCCGGGCACTGCGACTGGCAGCGGCCGCACTCGGTGCAGGTGGAGAAGTCGAGCAGACCCTTCCAGGTGAATTGCTCGACCTGGGCCACGCCGAACTGATCCTTCTCCGGGTCCGCCTCCTCGAAGTCGAGCGGCTTGCCCTGGCTCATCATCGGCCGCAGCGCACCCAGGCCTGAGCCGGCCGGCTTCTCCGGGCTGCGCTTGAAGAAGATGTTGGGAAACGCCAGGAACCGGTGCCAGGCGACGCCCATCGTCACGTTCAGCGCGATGGTGATCAGCCAGCCCATCGAGATGAACAACTTGACCAGGGCGACCCAGGTGGCGCCGCTGTGCGCGGCCGGCAGCACGTTGCCGATGGCGTGGCTGACCGGGGTGGCCCACGTCGGGAACTCGAAGACGCCGTTGGCGACCTTGAATCCGCGGATCAGAAAACCGCAGATCAGCACGCCGACGATGACCGCCTCGACGAAGTAGCCCTGCCACATCGTCGAGCCGGTGAACCGGGACACCTTGGCCCGCTTGTCGCGCTGCCGCTTGTAGATCAGGTAGACGATGCCGATCAGGCCGAACACGGCGATGATCTCGGTGACCAGCCCGTAGACGATCCAGTCGCCGATGATCGGCAGCCCGCCCGCGGGGTTCACCACCTCGAAGTACGCCTCGAGCACGAGCAGGAACAGGATGACGAACGACACCATCACGAACCAGTGGGCGGCGCCGATGACGCCCCACTTGAGCATCCGCGTGTGGCCGGCCGTCTCCACCAGCATCCGGCCCGTACGGGCACGCTTGTTGGCGAACCGCGCCGGGTCGGGCTGCCCGAGCCGGATCACGCCGGTCATCTGCACGACGGCCCGTACGGCCAGGACCACCGCGACCACCGTGACGGCGGCCGCCAGAACCGTGGCGACGATCTGTGCAGTGCCCATGAGCTCTCCTCGGCCGACGACGCGCTCCATGTTACCCACGGGTAACCAAGAAACGCGAAAGCGCACCCGCCGCTCGGCGGCTTCCTTGAGCAGGGTGCGCTTGTGACCTTAGTGGCTGGTCAGCGCCAGCGGGACAGGATGCCCAGCGAGGCCACCATGGCGCCGAAGCCGATCGCGAGGTTCCAGTACCGCCAGGCCTCGACCGGATACTGCTGCTCCGAGAGGTAGTACACGACCAGCCACGCGATGCCGAAGACGATCAGCACGACCGCGCTGACCGGCAGCCAGACCGGGCTCGGCTTCTTGTTGGCAGCGTTCGCCGCCGGCCGGATGTCCGTCGGCGGCGTGTAGACCTTCTTCTTGCGAACCTGCGACTTCGGCACGGTGCTCTCCTGAGGGCAACAAGTGGTGAACAACCCACCGCGAGCGGCTCCGGGACCCCGGTCGCTGCGCCGTGGCGAATACTGTTCGACAGCTAGCGTAGTCAAGACGGCGCGCGCACCGGCACTCGCCGGGGAGGAACATGTCCGCGAGCCCGGTTTTCACCGGATCTCGGGTCCGTACGGGTTGGGGAGGACCAGCGGCGTGGAGTACACCACCGGCGCACCGTCCTGGCGATTGGTGCTGCGCCGGGCCCTGCGCGGGCTGCGGCCCCGGCGGTCCGGGCCAGCGGCAGCGCGGCTGGTCGGTCGTCGTACCGCTGATCGCGCTGGCTGCCGGTCTGCTGTTCACCACGTCGGCCCGGACCGCCGACGGCACCGCGCTGCGCGACGACCGCCGGCCGCAATTGGCCCAGTTCATCGCCGACAAGCGGGTCCGCCTGGCCGACCGCGACAAGCAGGCGGCGGAGCTGCGGGCCCAGGTCGACCAGGAGACGGCGCAACTGGCCAAGGTCGACGGTCCGGTGAAGGTGGCGCAGGAGAGGGCGGACGCGCTGCGCGGGCCGGCCGGGTTCACGGCCGCTGCAGGGCGCCGGCCTGACCGTCGTGCTGGACGACTCGCCCCGGCGTCCCGGCGACGGCGATCCCGACGGGCCCACGAACGACGACCTGGTCGTCCACCAGGGTGATGTGCAGGCCGTGGTGAACGCGCTGTGGGCCGGCGGGGCCGAGGCGATGTCGATCATGGATATCCGCGTCATCTCGACGAGCGCGGTACGCTGTGTCGGCAACACGCTGCTGCTTCACGGCCAGGTTTTCTCGCCGCCGTTCAAGATCACTGCGATCGGCGAACCCACCGCGTTGCATCAGGCGTTGGAGTCGGCAGAGGGTGTCCGGCAGTTCCGCGAAGCGGTCGCCGACTTCGGGCTCGGCTACCACGGAAACCGTCGAGAGGAACGTGACAGTGCGGGCGTACGACGGTTCGAGTGACCTCCGATCCGCGCGGGTTGCCGGCTGATGGTCCCGCCCGAGGTCCCGGAGGGCGTTCCCAACCTGGGCAAGCATCGTGCTCCCGACGGCGGACGCCCAGACCGCGTTCATTCCGCGCATCACCGACGCCTCGCCGGACGGCGTGCCCGGCGGTCCGCTCGCGCCCCCGGTGGGCCTCGGTGGCGGCCCCAAGACCTGGCCACCTGCTGGGCCGGCCGCAGCACCGTCCACGGCGGCAGCGCCGTCGGCCACTTCTCCTGCCGCCCCCGCCGGCACGCCGCCCGAGCCGCCGGTGTCTTCTCCGCTGACCTCCCAGACTTCGTCGCCGGCCCCGCGGTCCGCCGCCCCGCCGTCCACCGCCCCGCCGTCCACCGCCCCGCCGTCCGCCGCCCCGCCCGCAGCTTCGCTGTCCGCGGCTGAGACGGCCATTTTGCGGACCGACCGGCCGATCGCACCGCCGGCGCCTGTTACGCCTGGGCGCGGCGGACCGGAGCGACCGATCATCGGTGCCTCCAGCCCGGCGGCCGATGCGGAACAGTCGTTCGGCAACTCGCCTCCGGGCAGCACGTCGGCACGCGCGGCAGCCGCCGCGGCCGCGTTGGCGGAACTTCCCGGAGCCCACCGGCCGGCTGCACCACCCCTCCGCCTGGGCGACACCCCACCGAGCCAACGCCCGGCAACCGGTGGCACCCAGAATGGCGCGGCACCGGTCCCCGGCTCCTCGTCGGAGTTCGACTTCTTCGCCGCAGCCCCGCGCCGAGCCGCCGCCCAGGCCCCCACGGCCCCCGCACCCGCACCCGCACCGGCACCGAACGAGCACGCCACACAAGGCGGATACCCGACGCCCGACGGCTACGCAGGACCCGGCCCGCAGACACTTCCGCCGATCGGCCCCCGATCGGCCAATCGAGACGCCGAGTCCGCCGCCCCGAGTTTCACACTTCCGCAAACTCCCCAATCGTCCTATTCTCGCCATAACGGGCAGCCGACGTCCGGCCAACCGCGTTCGACCATCCCGTCCGTCCGCCACGACCCCGCCCAGACCGCGGTGATCCGCACGTCCGACGCCCCGACCGGACTCCTCCCGGCCATCGCGGCTCAGACGCACACCCCGCACAACCGCTTCACCACCGAGCAGCCGGTCGCCGACCAGCCGCCGTATGTCACCCCCGCCGTCCCCGGTCCCGGCTCCCCCGCGCTGCCGGCGGGCGCCGACCCAGCCACCACGATCCGTTCGGCAGGTCCCGTGACACACCTCCCATCGAAGCCGGACGGCGACGTCGCCGTCGGCGCGGCCGCGGTCGCCGCCGCCGCCTCCGCCGGTTCGCCGCCCGACCCGGGCGAACTCACGCCTGAAAACGATGGACCCCGGCGGGGCGAGCGCGTCGTCCAGCTCCGCCCGGAGCAGACCGACGACGCCTACAAGAGCGTCTACTCCGAGCTGACCCGGCCGACGGTCGGCTCGCGGATCCGGTCCACGGATCCGCGTCTCCGGCGAGCTGATGATCACGTTCGGTGTGATCATCCTGCTGTTCGCCGGCTACGAGGTGTTCGGCAACGCGGCCAAGGTCCAGGACGAGCAGAACTCCCTCGGCAGCCGGCTCGACAAGCAGTGGAACGACCCGACGGTGGGACCGAGCGCGGCCAACGTGGCACCCGCCGCCCCGGGGGACCAACCTCGTCGGCCGGCTCTACATCCCGAAGCTCGGCAAGGAGTGGGTCGTCGTCAACGGCGTACGGCCGGAGGACATCAAGTACGCCCCGGGCCACTATCCGAAGACCGCGTTGCCCGGCCAGATCGGGAACTTCTCGGTCGCCGGTCACCGGATCCAGAAGATCTTCTGGCGGATCGACGAGCTGAAGCCCGGCGACGTGATCGGCGTGGAGACTCAGGAATACCTGGTTCATCTACAAGGTCTATCGGCCAGGAGATCGTCAAGCCGGACCGCCGTCGAGGTGGTCGCGCCGGTGCCCGACCAGCCCGGTGTGGCACCGACGCAGACGCTGCTGACGCTGACCACCTGCAACCCGAAGTTCAACAACTACCAGCGCCTGATCGTGCACGCGCAGCTCGCATCCCAGGTCAAACGGGATCCGACGCAGAAGGACGGCGGCAAGCCGGCCGAGATTCGGAAGGCGTATACCGACCGTGTACGCCTGGATCTGGCACAAGCTCCCCGGCAATGCCTGGGCCAAGCTCACCGAGCTCGCTGGTGCTGCTCGTCGCGGTCGGCGCCCTGCTCTGGTACGTCGTCTTCCCGTGGGCCACCCCGCTGCTGCCGTTCGACAACGTGCAGGTCGGCACCAGCCAGCAGCACGGCCCGGCGGCCAGAGGACCCGAACGCGGTCATCCCCGGCGACGACGGCGACCGTCCGTACAGCACCAATCGAACGGCCGAGCCGACCTCGAACAATACGCCGCCAGACCGAGCCTCCAGCAGGTGACCGCCCGATGCGCATCCTGGTGCTCGACAACTACGACTCGTTCGTCTTCAACCTCGTGCAGTACCTGGGCCAGCTCGGCGCCGAGTGTGTGGTGCGGCGCAACGACGAGATCACGGTCGACGAGGTGGCACGTTCGGCGCCGACCGGTCTGCTGCTGTCACCCGGACCGGGCACGCCGGAGCGCGCCGGCATCATGATGGACGACGATGACGGCGTACGCCGGAAAGCTCCCGATGTTCGGGGTCTGCCTGGGCCATCAGGCGATCGGGGCGGCGTTCGGCGCGACCGTGACGCGCGCCCCGGAGTTGCTGCACGGCAAGACCTCCGAGGTGCACCACAAGGGCGCCGGTGTGCTGGCCGGCCTGCCCGACCCGTTCACCGCCACCCGCTACCACTCGCTGGCCGTCGTGCCGAGAACACACTGCCGGCCGAGATCGAGGTGACCGGCCGGACCGAATCCGGAGTGGTGATGGCGATGCGGCACCGCGACGCTGCCGATCGAAGGGCGTGCAGTTCCACCCCGAGTCGGTGCTGACCGAGGGCGGCCACACCATGCTCGCCAACTGGCTGGCCGCCTGCGGCCTGCCGGAGGCACTGCGATCAGCGCGCCGGCGCTGGCGGCCGAGGTCGAGGCCCGGCGTCGGGCGGCCTTCGCCGCCTGAGCCGGCCCCTGGCCGAACGGTGACTGCGGCTACCGGACTCCGACGCGGCGGACGACCGGACGTCAGTGGAGCAGGCCGCTGACGGGACCGCCGCCGTCGCCACCACCGTTACCCGCCGGCGGCGTCGTGGCACCGGTGCTGGGGTTGTCGGTCGGCGGCGGGTTGCTCTGCACGACGTCGATGGTCACGTCTGGATCCCGTGGTCTGTTCGGACTTGCCCTGGCCGGGTCCTGCTCGACCACCGTGCCCGGGGTGCCGGGGCCGTCGACCGTCCTTGACGTTGACGTTGAAGCCGGCCGCCTGCAGAAGCCCTGAGCGACCTCCTGCGTCTTGCCGACCACGATGGCATCACCGAACTGGTTGCCCTTGGAGACCGTGACGGTGATCTTGGTGCCGGGGTCGACCGAGTCGCCCTGGTGATCCACCTTGAGCACCAGGTCCTTGGCGGACGTGCTGTCGACCTGACGTGTAATCCGGAACCAGGCCGAGTCCCTTGAGCGTGCTGTCGGCGTTGTCCTTGGTCCCGCCGACCAGGTCGCTCGGCACCTTGACCTGGGCCGGCCCGGTGCACAGGGTGTAGCTGACCCGGCCGCATCGGCCGCGACCTTGTTGCCCGCCGTCGGGTCCTGCGCGCTGACCTTGCCCTTGTCGCAATCCGTGCCGGTGTCCGGGTCGCCCGCCTTGAAACCGGTCAGCCCGGCCGTGGCCAGTGCCTGCTTGGCCTGCGTGTCGGTCATGCCCGATCAGGTTGGGCATCACTGACCTGCGTGGCCTGGGCGCCGTCGCCGCCGTTGTGCGGACAACGCCAGCCCGACGCCGAGCGCGACCACCGCCAGCACCCCCAGCGCGGCCAGCACCGCCGTCAACCACGCGGAGATCTTGCTCCGCTGCGGCGGCCGTGGCGGCATCCCGCCGGGCGGACCGGCCGGTTGATCGTGGTGGCCGCCGCCGGCTGCCGGTAGGCGCCCGGTCAGCGCCATGGTCTCGGCCTCGGTCATCACCGGGGCGGCCAGGACCGGCCGGCCCGCGACGGCCCGCAACGCGTCGGCGCGCATCTCCTGGGCGCTCTGGTAACGGTTCAGCGGGTTCTTGGCCAGCGCTTTGAGCACGATCGCGTCGACTGCCGGCGGCACGTCGTGGTTGATGTCGCTGGGCGCCCGCGGATCTTCCCGTACGTGCTGGTAGGCCACGCTGACCGGGCTGTCCCCGACGAACGGCGGGTGCCCGACGAGCAGCTCGAACAGCACGCAACCGGCGGCGTACACATCGGACCGGGCGTCCACCGACTCGCCCCGCGCCTGCTCCGGTGACAGGTACTGCGCCGTGCCGATGACCGCGCTGGTCTGCGTCATCGTCGTCGCTCCGCTGGCCAGAGCCCGGGCGATGCCGAAGTCCATGACCTTGACCTGGCCGTTCTGGGTCAGCATCACGTTGCCGGGCTTGATGTCCCGGTGAATGATGCCGTGCCGGTGGCTGAATTCCAGGGCGGCGCAGATGTCGGCGATGATCTCCAAGGCCCGCCGCGGCTGGATGCGCTGTTCCTGGGCCAGGACCTCCTTGAGCGTCCGGCCGTTGACGAACTCCATGACGATGAACGGCAGCTTCTCGCCGGTCGACGAGATCTCCTCGCCGGTGTCGTAGACGGCGACGATCGCCGGATGGTTCAGCGCGGCTGAGTTCTGCGCCTCGCGGCGGAACCGCTCCTGGAAGGTCGCGTCGCGGGCGAGGTCGGTGCGCAGCATCTTGATGGCCACGTCACGACCGAGCCGGAGGTCACGCCCCCGGTGCACCTCGGCCATGCCGCCGTACCCGAGCAGCTCGCCGACCTGATACCTGCCACCCAGCAGGCGGGCCTGCGCCGTCATAACCTTAATCGTCCTTCGCTCGCATCGGTCCAGGCCGTGCGGTCCGCCGGCCCGCTCCTTAAGACGGTACGACGCCACCGACGGAACTGTCGGCCACGCCCGTGCGGGCGATCCCGGCGACCGGGCCCAGCGCCCCACTGCTCCCGTGCTTCAACAGGAACGAGATGACCCCGGCACAGAGCAGGACCAGCAGTGCGAGAACCACGGCGAGAACGATCAGCACCTGACGGCTGCCGGACCCGGCGGCCGGCGACGCCGCCGGGGGCGGACCGGCCGGCTGCATCGGTGGCGCCGTCGGATCCCGGTACGGCTGCGCCGGAGGTACGGAGGCCGCGCCCCGGGCGCCCGACACCGGACGCGGCACCGGCGGGTAGGGCGGCCGGGCCTGACCGGAGGCGGGGTGACCGGACGTGGGGTGACCGGACGGGGGGTGGCCGGACGTGGGGTATACGGCCGAGCCGGAGAACGGCGCGCCCGACATCGGCCGGTTGATCACCGGACCGCCGGACTGCGGGCTGATCACCGGGCTGCCGGAAGCCGGCCGGTTCATCGGTGCCGAGCCGTTGACCGGCTGGATCGCCGTGGTCAGCGACGACGCCGCCTGTCGGGCCACCGCCGCCATCGCCGCGGCGCTCGGCCACCGGGCCGCCGGGTCCTTGGCCATCGCCCGGTCGACGATCGCCCGGACCGCCGGCGGTATGTCCGAGGGCAGCGTGCGCGGATTCTCCCGGACGTGCTTCATGGCGATCTCGATCGGGGTGGCGCCGTCGAACGGCCGATGCCCGGAGAGGCACTGGTAGGCGACCACGCCCAGGGCGTACACGTCCGAGGCGGCCGTGGCGACCGCGCCCGACGCCTGCTCGGGCGAGATGTAGCTGGCCGTACCGAGCACCGACCCGGCCACCGTGAGCTGGCCGACCAGCGCCGACCGGGCGATCCCGAAGTCGGTCAGAACGAGCGTTCCGTTCGGCCGGACGAGCAGGTTGCCGGGCTTCACGTCGCGGTGCACGATGCCGTTGGCGTGCGCCGCCTGCAGCGCGTCGGCGGCCTGCGCGACCAGTGCCATGGTCCGGGCCGGGGTCAGCCGGCCGACACGGCTCAGCGTCCGGGACAGCGCGTCGCCCTCGATGTACTCCATGACCAGGAAGGCGAGCTGCTGGTCGCTGCCGTAGTCGTACACGTCGACCACGCCGGGGTGGTTGACCGTGGCCATCGTGCGGGCCTCGCCACGGAACCGCTCGGCGAAGCCGGGCTCGTCCAGCAGGGCCGGCAGCAGGATCTTCACCGCGACCGTCCGGCCCAGCACCTCGTCGGTGCCGCGCCACACATCACCCATGCCGCCGCCGGCAATCCGCTCGTCGAGACGGTAACGGCCGCCGAGGGTGACCCCAGGGCTGATCATCTCAGCTCCCTCCCCCGGCCGCGGCCTTCATGATCAGCCCGGCGATGCGGGCGGCCTCGGCGCTGGCGTGACTACCTTGGACGTTCTCCAGCATGACGCACACCGCTGAGACGGCCTCGCCCTTGGAGTTGATGGCGAACCCGATGAACCAGCCGTGCGGCTTCAGCTCGTTGCCGCTGGGGTCCTCGTTCTGCGCCGTTCCGGTCTTGCCGCCGACGGTATAGCCGCTGATCTTGGCCCGGGTGCCCGTGCCACTCTCGACCACGCTGACCATCATGTCCTTCAGCGAGTTGGCCACCGTGCTGTCGACCGGCGTCCGCAGAGTGGCCGGACGCGCGATGTAAACCGGGCTCCGACCCGCGCTGAGCAGCTGCTTCACCAGGTACGGCCGCATCTGCTGGCCACCGTTGGCGACCGTGGCGGCCATCAGCGCGCCCTGCAGCGGGGTCATCCGGACGTCGCGCTGACCGATCGACGACTGCGCCAGCGCGCCCTGGTCGGTGGTGCCGTCCGGGTTGGTCATCGCGCCGGTGTGGCTGGGCGAGACCGGCAGGCCGCCATCCTCGAGATCGCCCACGGTCAGGTCGGGCTGCTCGAAGCCGAACGCCTGGGCCGTCTTCTTCACCTGATCCGCGCCGAGCTTCACGCCGAGCCGGGCGTACCCGGTGTTGCAGCTCTCGGTCAGCGCCTCCTTCAGGCTGATCGTGCCGCCCGGGCAGACGTCGTCCTCGGCGTTCCGGATGTCGGCGCCGCCTACCCGGTACTCCGGGCCGGCCTCGATCGGGGACTCCTCGGTGTAGCCGTTCTGCAGCGCCGCCGCCGAGATGATCGTCTTGAACGTCGAGCCGGGCGGCAACGTTTCGTTCAGCGCCCGGTTCAGCAACGGCTTGTCAGGGTCCTTGTTCAACTTGTCGTACGCCGCGGCGGCGGTCTTCTTGTCGTGGCTGACCAGCGGGTTCGGGTCGTACGTGGGCATCGACACCAGGGCCTGGACGGCGCCGGTCCGCGGGTCGAGGGCGATCGCCGCCGACTTCGTCGCCCGCTCTTCGTTCGCCAACTCGTTGTAGGCGACTTCCTGCGCCTTGGTGTTCAGCGTCAGCACGACGTTGCCGCCGGTCGGTTTGTCGCCGGTGAACAAGCCGCTGAGCCGGTCGGCGAACAGTTTGTCGCTGGTCCCGGCCAGGAAGTCGTTCTCACTGTGCTCGATGCCGACGGCCAGACCGGACACCGGCTTGTAGCCCACCACCGCGGCGTACATCTGCTTCTCCGGGTACGTCCGGAGGTACTTCAGCGTGCCGTCGGTGGCCTTGTTGCCGGCCAGCGCCTGACCGTCCGCCTCGATGACGCCGCGTTCCTGGTTGTACTCGGCGACCTGGACCCGCGGGTTGCGGTCGGCGGTGCGGTACTCGTCCGCCTTGTACGCCTGGATCCAGTTCATCTTGCCGAACAGCAGCGCGAACAGGATGAGGATGACCACGCCGGCGCGGCGCAGGGGTGCGTTCACGGCTGGATCACCTCCGTCATGGCGCCGTGGAGTTGCTGAGGCGGGTTCTTGCCGCCACCGCCGGACGCGACCGGCCCGCCGGTGGCCGGCCGCCGGGCCGCGTCCGAGATCCGGAGCAGCATCGCGATCAGCAGCCAGTTGGCCATCAGCGACGACCCGCCGGCCGACATGAACGGCGTGGTCTGCCCGGTCAGCGGGATGAGTCCGGTGATACCCCCCAGGATGACGAAGATCTGCAACCCCAGAGTGAACGCCAGGCCGCCGGCGACCAGTTTGCCGAATGAATCGCGCACGTTCAGGGCGGCCCGCAGGCCACGCTCGACGATCAGCAGGTAGACCACGAGCAGCGCGGACAAGCCGAACAGGCCGACCTCCTCGCCCATGCCGGCGAAGATGAAGTCGGTCCGTACGGCCGGTACGAAGCCCGGCGACCCGGCGCCCGGCCCGGTGCCGAACAAACCGCCCGTACCGAGCCCGAAAAGGCCCTGGACGAGCTGATAGCTGCCGCCGACGGCGTTGTAGTGCGTGTTCGAGAAGGGGTCCAGCCAGACCGAGGCGCGGTCGTAGAAGTTGGCGAACGGGCCGCCCACCGAGGCGCCCAGCAGGTACGCCAGGTAGACGCCGCCGAAGAACATGAGCAGGCCGATGATCAGCCAACTGGCGCGCTCGGTGGCCACGTACAGCGTCACCACGAACAGCCCGAAGTACAGCAGAGCGGTGCCCAGGTCCTTCTCGAAGACCAGGACCAGGAGGCTGAGCAGCCACACCGTGACGACCGGGCCGAGGTCACGCCCACGCGGGAAGTCGATGCCGAGGAACCGGCGGCTGGCCAGCGACAGCACTTCCCGCTTGCGGACCAGGTAGTACGCGAAGAAGGAGACCAGGGCCAGCTTGGCGAACTCGCCGGGCTGGATGGAGAAGCTACCGATCTTGATCCACAGTTTGGCGCCGTTGACGTCGGACAGGCTCGCCGGGAGTACGGCCGGGATCATCACCAGCACGATGCCGACCAGGCCCAGCGTGTACGCGTACCGGGAGACGGTCTTGTGGTCCCGGACCACCACCAGCAGCACAGCCGCCAGAATCAGCGAGACCAGCGTCCAGGCCAGCTGATGGCCACCGACTCCGGCGAAGACGCCGGGTTCCGGCTGCTTGAGGGCAATCGCCTTGGCCAGATCGAGCCGCCGCAGGAAACCCACCCCGAGCCCGTTGATCAGGGCCACCGCCGGAATCAGAACGGGGTCGGCGTACGGCGCGACGAAGCGCACCACCAGGTGCAGGCCGATGAACAGGATGCTCAGCAGCGCCGCCGGCACCCAGAAGGTCGACGAGAGCTTCGACAGCTGGTTCGCCTCCACCGTGGCGCCGTAGACCGCGACCAGGATCATCGCGAACACGAGCAGTCCCAGCTCCGCGTTGCGATGAGTCTTCGTTCCCGGGATACGCGACATCTCGCCCGTGGTGGCGGGCGTCGGAGCCGGTACGGCGGGGGCGGTCAAGAGCGAAACTCCAGTCTGGAATCAGCGGAGACTCAGCCGACCGGCCGGCACCCGACCGGGTCAGAGTCCGGCGAGGTGGAGTCGGATGGCTGGGCGAACGGGACGGTGGCGGATGCGGTCGCCCGAGCCGATGCCGAGATGCCGCTTTTGGAGGAGGCCCGGGAGGTGCCCGGCGCGGACGGCGGGGTGGACGGGACAGCGTGCGAATCGGTGGGGACGGCCGACGCGGGCGTGCAGAGCGGTTTCAAGTTGGGGTTGGCCGGCGTGTTCTGGATCAGGGCGGCCAGCCGCTTCTTGGCGTCCGGCCGGCTGTCCGCCTGGATGCCCTGCTTGACGCGGTCCTGCGCGACCGAGGTGAGGTCGTCGAGGCGGGTGTCGCTCGTCTCGCTCACGCTGGACAGATTCAGACCGGCGATCTGCCCGGGTACGCCGCGGAAGATGGCGAGCTGACCGGCGTCGGTGGCGCCCACGTAGTACTGGTTCTGTGTGTACCGGTAGCCCACGTAGAGCCCACCGCCGAGGACGACCAGCAGCGCAAGCACCAGCAGGCTGGTCCGCACCGGGTGCCGGCGAGGTTCGGGATCCCGCTCGTCCAGAGCGGAGTCCGGCACCGACGGGCGCGGTGGCGCGTGCAGAGCCGCGGCCCGGGCGGCGGCGCTGGAACTGTCGGCCACCGTGTTGTTGCCGCGGTCGCGGGCGGCCGCACCACCCACGATCGGCGCCTGTTCCATGATGTCGGCGTCGGTGGCATCCGCGACGACCACCGTGATGTTGTCCGGGCCGCCACCGCGCAGCGCCAGTTGAACCAGCCGCTCCACGCAGGCCTGCGGGTCCGCGATGTCACGCATCGCCTCGCCGATGGTCTCCGAGCTCACCACGCCGGACAGGCCGTCACTGCAGATCAGATAGCGGTCGCCCTTGAGCACCTGCCGGACCGAGTACTCCGGGTCGATGTCGCGGCCGTCGAGCGCGCGGGTCAGCAGCGACCGCTGCGGGTGGCTGCTGGCCTCCTCGGGGCTGATCCGCCCCTCGTCGACCAGCATCTGGACGTACGTGTCGTCCTTGGTGATCTGCGAGAACTCACCGGAGCGGACCAGGTACGCCCGGGAGTCGCCGATGTGCACCATGCCGATCTTGCTGCCGGAGAAGAGCACCGCGGTGAGGGTGGTGCCCATGCCCTCCAGATGCGGGTTGGCGTCGACCGTGTCCCGCAGATGCTGGTTGGCTGTGCTGACCGCGTGCCGCAGGGCGTCCACCAGCGCGTCGCCGGGCACGTCCTCGTCCAGCGGGGCCATCGCACCGATGACGATGTTGCTGGCGACGTCGCCGGCGGCCATCCCGCCCATGCCGTCGGCGACAGCAAGCAGCCGCGGTCCGGCGTAGACGGAGTCCTGGTTCCCGTCTCGGATCAGACCGCGGTCGCTCTGGGCGGCGTAGCGCAGGGTCAGGGTCATGGCCGTAACTCGAGAGAAGTGCGGCCGATGCGAATCGGCACGCCAAGCGGAACCGGAGTAGGTCCGGCGACCTTACCGCTACCGAGATAGGTGCCGTTCGTCGAGCCGAGGTCCTCGACGAACCACTGCCCGTCCCGCGGCACCAGCCGGGCGTGCCGCGCCGACGCGTAATCATCGGTGATGACCAACGTCGAGTCCTCGGCGCGGCCGATCGTGATCTGTGCCTCATCGAGAGTGATGCGGGTGCCGGCCAGCTGACCGGCGGTGACCACCAGCTGCCGTGCCGCCTTACCGCGTTTCGCCTTCGCCGGCCGGCCCGCGGGCGCCGCGCCGCCCACCCCGCGAGGGCTGGCGACGAGACTCTTGGACCGGACCCCGGCGAACAGGTCCCGGCGGATCACCCCGACCACGGTGAACACGAAGATCCACAGCAGGATGAGGAATCCGAACCGGGCAACGGTCAGGACGAATTCTGGCAAGGTGGCTAGCCGTCCACTCGGAACGTCAGCGTGGTCGTGCCCAGCTGGATCATGTCGCCCGGGTTGAGCGCCACGGCCGAGACCCGCTGGCCGTTGACCATGGTGCCGTTGGTCGACCCCAGATCGGTCAGCACCACCTGGGCGCCGTCGTAATCCAGACGCGCGTGCCGCCGTGAGATGCCGACGTCCGGCAGCCGCAGATTTGCCTGGTCGCCCCGACCGATCACGGTCGAGCCCATCTGCAACGGGTACGTCCGGCCGTCGCCGGACACCAGGCCCACGCTGCGGCCGTTGTGCCCGTGCGGCTGGTAACCGCCGCCGTTGGGCTGCTGGTCGTACGGCGAGTACGCCGGCTGCGAGTCGTACGCCGGCTGCTGCACCGGAGCGACCTCGCCGCCGGTGTACACCTCCGCCGTGACCCGGAACATCCCGGTGTCCAGACCGTCGCCCCGCTCGATCTCGACGATCACGTCGCCGTAGACCGTCCACGCCTGTTCGCCGATGAACTCCGCCTGCGACTGGGCCAGTTCCTGGGCCAGGGCAGCGGCGTACGGCGCCAGCCGGGAGTGATCGTACGGCGAGAGATCAATCACGTAGCGGTTCGGCACGAGTGTCCGCCCACCAGCCAGGATGGCCTTGTGTGCCTCGGCCTCCCGCTGCATGGCATTAAGAATCTCCACCGGGTGCACGACACCCTTGAACACCTTCGCGAAGGCCCCTTCGACCAGGCCTTCCAACCGCTTCTCGAAGCGCTGCAGCACGCTCACCGGCTCCTCCTCGGGTTCCGAGGACATGATGGTATCCGGCCGCCGCTTCCGCATCTCTGCGCAAGAGCACCCGGCACTTCTGACCCTCGTATAACGGCCCACAACGCCGTGCTAGTCTCTGCTGGCGTCACGGGCTTGTCTGCTCGCTTGGTGACGTGGGACAGACTAGTCTGTCGCAGCTAGTAAACGGCCATCGGGCTCGAGGATGAATGATCCCGATCGGTCCGCCGCGGGGATGTGGCGGAATGGCAGACGCGCACGGTTCAGGTCCGTGTGTCCGAAAGGACGTGGGGGTTCAACTCCCCCCATCCCCACGAGAGTCTCTGGGAGCTCCCTGTCCGCCGAGTGCGCGGACCTGGGAGCTCTCGTCATATCTGCTCCGGGGGCCGAGCCCCCGGACGCCCCGCGTTGCGGTGGCTGAGCTGGGTGGGCGCGTCACCCTCGACCCCATCGGTGGCTGAGCTGGGTGGGCGCGTCACCCTCGACCCCATCGGTGGCTGAGCTCGGCGGGCGCGTCACCCTCGACCCCATCGGCGGCTGAGCTCGGCGGCCGCGTCACCCTCGGCCCGTCGGTGGCTGAGCTGGGTGGGCGGGTCGCTCTCGACCCGACGGCGGCGCAGCTGTGGGGCATCCCCACGGTCGCTCAGCTGGGCAAACGCTCCATCGGTACGGCTCCGAGCTTGCCGCGGATTGGTGCCGCCGCTGCGTTCCGCTGGTGAGCCTGTGGGTTTGCTTGCGGTTTGGTCACGCTTTGTGGCTGGGGCGTGGCGCGGGGTTCCGGCGAGTCCCGGGACGTGCCGCCGAGGCTGGCGAGCCGGGCTCGGAAGACCGTAAGGGTTATGCTCGCGGCTGATTTTTCGGTGGGTCGTTATCCCGGTGGTTGCGTCCCCGAGTGGCTGGAGTGTCGTAGGTGGCTGTCGCCCTGGTGACCGGATCCGGTGGGTTGATCGGCTCGGAGGCGGTTCGGCACTTTGCCGGGCTCGGCCTCGAGGTGGTCGGGATCGACAACGACATGCGGCAGGAGTTCTTCGGGCCGGAGGCGTCGACCGCCTGGAACGTGCGCCGGCTCTCCGACGAGCTCGGGACCGCGTACGCGCACCACGGGGTGGACATCCGCGACCGGGACGCCGTCGCCAAGATCTTCCGGGCGTACGGCAAGGACATCGCCGTCGTCATCCACACCGCCGCGCAGCCGTCCCACGACTGGGCCGTGCGCGACCCGTTCACCGACTTCGACGTGAATGCCGGCGGCACGCTCAACATGCTGCAGAACGTGCGCGAGCACTGCATCGACGCGCCGTTCATCCACTGCTCGACCAACAAGGTGTACGGCGACCGTCCCAACTCCCTGCCGCTGGTCGAACGGGAGACCCGGTGGGAGCTCGACGAGAACCACCCGTGGTTCGCCGAGGGCATCACCGAGGAGATGTCGATCGACCAGTCGCTGCACTCGGTCTTCGGCGCGTCCAAGGTGGCGGCGGACGTCATGGTCCAGGAGTACGGCCGGTACTTCGACATGAAGACGGTGGTCTTCCGCGGGGGCACCCTGACCGGCCCGGCGCACTCGGCCACCGAGTTGCACGGCTTCCTCGGCTACGTGATGCGCGCGAACATGGAACGCCGTACGTACAAGATCTACGGCTACCAGGGCAAGCAGGTCCGCGACGCCATCCACAGTCACGACGTGCTGGCGGCGTTCGAGGCGTTCTTCCGCAACCCGCGGTCGGGCGCGGTCTACAACCTGGGCGGCGGGCGACACTCCAACTGCTCCAACCTCGAGGCGTTCAAGCTGGCCGAGCAGATCAGCGGCACCGAGATGGTCACCGAGTACGTGGACCAGAACCGGGTCGGCGACCACATCTGGTGGATCGGCTCGATGGCCGCGTTCCGGGCCGACTACCCGGACTGGAAGCAGATCTACGACGTGCCGATGATCCTTCAGGAGATCTATTCCGCCAATGTGGACAAGTGGGTCCCGTCGGCATGATCGACAAGGGCAAGGAGAACGTCCTCGGCGTGCTGGTCGACGCCACCGACTACGAGTCGGCGACCGCGCGGATCATCGCCGCCGCCCAGGAACGCCGTCACTATGCGGTGACCGCCCTCGCCGTGCACGGGGTGATGACCGGCGTGCTGGACCGCGCCCACAACGCCCGCCTGAACTCGTTCGACCTGGTGACCCCGGACGGCCAGCCGGTGCGGATGGCGCTCAACCTGCTCCACGGCGCTGCCCTGGCCGACCGCGTGTACGGTCCGACGCTCACCCTCCGCGTTCTGGCACAGGCCGCCGACCTCGGCCTTCCCGTCTACCTGTACGGCTCGACGCAGCCGACCCTGGACCGTCTGGTCCCGGCGCTCGAGCGGATGTTCCCGGCGCTGAAGATCGCCGGCGTCGAGGCGTCCAAGTTCCGCGCCGCCCAGCCGGGCGAGGACGCCGAGATCGCCGAGCGGATCAAGGCGTCCGGCGCGCGCCTGGTGCTGGTCGGCCTGGGTTGTCCACGCCAGGAGGTCTTCGCGTACGCGATGCGACCGTTGCTGGACATGCCGCTGCTCGCTGTCGGCGCCGCCTTCGACTACCACGCCGGGCTGCTCAAGAACCCGCCCGCCTGGATGCAGAAGTACGCGCTGGAGTGGCTGTGGCGGCTGGGGCTCGAGCCGAAGCGGCTGTGGCGGCGGTACGTCCTGCTGAATCCGGCCTACCTGTCCCGCCTCGCCGCGCAGAAATCCGGCTTGTGGAAGGCGACCCCGCCGGCACCGACCTCTGACCGGGTGGGTCCGTTCGCGGTCTGACAACGCGCCGGCTGAGACGCGCAGGTCGACGGACTCGCGGCTGACCACGGGGCTGACGGCTGGGGGCTGACCGCCCGAGGTTGACGGCTCGGGGCTGACCGCCCGAGGTTGACGGCTCGGGGCTGACCGCCCGAGGTTGACGGCTCGGGGTTGACGGCTCCGGCTGACGGCTCGGGGATGCCGGGACCCCGTCGCCGGAGTCCCGGCCGACCTCCCCAGGTCGAGCATGGCGACGTCTGAATCACGAATTCGACGTCACGCAGATGACACTAAGACACGCGTCACCATCGGAACAGGATGATTGTCCACTTCGCCCATGCGGATGAGAACGCTGGGTAGACCGGAGAATCACGCTCCGCCGCCAAGCGACCCTTACGGGTTGGGTGTGCGGGGATAACCCGGTTTTGCGGCTTGGCCGACGGGTGGAAGCTGATCGATGTGAACATCGCAACCGACTTGGCGCTCGCCGGCACGCTCGCCGCGATCTGGCTCGTCGCCGGATTACTGGCCGATGCGCTGCCGACCGCCCGGACCGCCCGGGAACTACGCCGGCGGGCCGGGATCATCTCGCTTCTGGCCGGTGCGGGCGCAGCGGTGTTTGTGGCCATCCCGGTGGTCACCGCCCTCCGGCCCGGCGTCTCCGCGGCGCCTGCGGCCGCCCTACTGCCCGCCGTACCGGCCCTGGTCGCCGTGACCTCGAGCCTGCGCCGCCTCACCCAGATCCGGCGGGGCACCGCCGCCTTCGCCTCGGCCCCGCACACTCCGGTGCCGCCCGCGCTGCAGGCGGCGGCGGCTCATCCCATGGTGACCGTTCCACTCCAGGTCACCGGCTTGGCCGCGCTGATCGGTCTACCGATCGCCGGCCATCTCGTCGAAGTGCCGGGCGCCGACGTGGCCGGCATCGTCCTCGCCCTCGTCGCCGTCGCGGTCCTGGTCATCGCCGTGCGGGCCGGGTTGCGTCACAGCCGGCTCAGTGTCCGCGTGGTCGCACCCGCCACCAAGCGGGCGCCCCGAATCCTCTAATTCTTGCGGGCTTCCTGGACGTAGAGCAGCTCGAGGATCGACCGGGCGGCTTCGAACCAGCGGTCCAGCCAGTCCGACGCCGGCATCGTGCCGCGGGCCGGCAACTCCATCAGCAGGCCGCGCAGCAGCGGGTGATCCGCCATCGAATCGGCTGTCATCGGGGCCTCCGCCCAGCTCGCGGTCGAGAACACCGGCTCGGCGAGCCCGTGCATGTCCAAGGACGGCAGCTTGGCCGCCCGGTCCAACGCACCGGTCGGTTCGAGCGCCTGCGAAACACTGCCGGACATGCCGGGTGACCGGGTGGGCAGCCCGTTGTCACGCCGGCTGATCAGCTCGCCGTCGTGCTCGGCCGCCAGGGCGGCCTCGCGCCGGGTCTGGCGGTACGCGCTCACGCCCCCGCTGAAGCGGTCCTGCGTCGTCGAGGAGTTGCTGAGGTTCTCGGAACCAATGCTCATCTGTATTCGCCTTGCCTCGGTTTTTTCGTTCTCCGCCCAGCTCGCGCGGCCCGGTCCGCACTTAGAGCGTTCAACGAGCCGCCTCCCGGAGGGCGACGGCACGAGACTTTGCCAAATCGGACATAAGCGCTAGTAGCCAATCAAAGATCGAACTCGCCATCCTTGGCGCCGCCCACGAACGCGTCCCATTCCGCCGGCGTGAAGATCAACGCAGGGCCGTCCGGGTTCTGCGAATCGCGCACGGCGATCGCCTCTCCGACGAACGCCACCTCGACGCGGTTGGCGACGTCCGGCCCGCTGCGACTGCCGGCGATCCAGCGCGCGTCGTCCAAGTCGATCGAATACCCCTTGGTCGCGATTTCCATGACGACTCCTCGTCGGCTCTCTTGATCTTATGGTGGGATGCCGGACCGCTGCCCTCCCATAGGCAACGATCGTGGTATGGCGCGGGACATGAGCCGTAGGGCCGATTCGCCGATTGGTGTCACTCGGTCGGGGGTCCGGTTGCAACAATTACCCATTCTTGCTCGACGTGGCTGCCAGAATTACTCAACGCACCGGAAAAATCACTCACTGCCTCGCTCCGGCGGTATCCAGTAGGCGACCTTCAAGTAATTGTGAGGCAATTGGTCCACTTAGTCCGTATCCGGCGGCTCTTTGCAGGTCAACGGCCATATCGGTCACGCGAAAAGGCGTAGTTACCGGCAGATTCATCGCCACCAGTTTCGTCCGGGGCCATTCGCTCGTTCATTCGTGGACAGTGATCACGTAATCACGTACTGGTGACATGCAACTTGCATAGACCGGACTCGTGGTGCAATCTTTCCGTATGGCTCGTCACTCAAAGTTCACGAGTGATCACGGGCCTCGTCCGACGCAGCACACCTGACACGACGCCGACCGTCCATCGTGGATGTAGTTGTCCGGGGGCATCCATGATTCGCCCGAACGGTGGCGCCTGGCAACAGGTCTCGACGATGGACATCGTCGGCCGCTTGCCCGGGTGCGCCGACTCGGTGCACTGGAACACCTGTGTTCATTGTTCGGTTACCCCGTTGGCCCCGACACGAGTTTCAGGACAGGAGATGACGTGCTACCTCGGTCCGGCGATGTCCTTCATGTGACGGCGGCAGCTAGCGTTCAATTCACCACGCCGATGCTGTTCCGCGTCATCCGGGTTCACGACTGGCCCACCTACGAGGGCTGGATCTGGCTCGACGGTTACGAGCTCAACTCCACTGGCGACGCGGTTGAGCGACGTTCCATTTTCGTGCAGGTCAACGGGCTGCGACAGGTCGGCAAGGCGCCCGACCCGCGAGCCCGGAACGGCCGTCAGCCAAGCCCGGCGAACAGCCGGGCGATGTCGGGCCGCCAGGTCCGCACCGTGCGCTGACGGCCGGCAACCCGGCCGTCAGCGAACTCGCCGGCCTTCTCAGTCGTCGGCCGCCGGCGGGTTGGCGCCCGAGGCGGAGACCAACGGTGACGGCCCCGCACTGGCGATGAACAGTGTCACGACACTGCCCGGCGGGACGTCCTGGCCCTCGGCCGGATCACTGTCGATGACTGTGCCCGGAGGCGCCTCGGTGGTGGCGCGGAACTTCAGCCGAGCCGATAGTCCCCGACTGCTCAGTGCCTGCTGGGCGGCGTCCTGCGTCAGACCACGCAAGGCCGGCACCCCGACTTCTTCGGGGCTGGGCGCGGTCGTGGTCGGCGCCGCCGCCGTGGTCGGTGCGGCGGTGGTCGGCGCGGTCGTCGGCGCGGCGACGGTGGGCGTGGGCGCGACGGTCGGGGCCGGGGCCGGCGTCGAGTCGTTGCCCTGATGCTGGGCGATCAGGTAGATGCCCCAACCCAGTAACGCCAGCAGCACCAGCCCGACGATGCCGATCACGATGGGCAGCCACCACTTGCCGCGTGGCTCGGACGGCGGTCCGGCCGACCAGTCCGAGGCAGCCCCCGGCCCGTACGGATCGGCGCCGTACGGATCAGCTCGGGGTGCCCGGACCTCGGCGCGGCCGGCCCAGGGCGCGTTGGCTTCGGAAGCGCCGCTCACCGGCGGCATGATCGACGTGCGGTCAACCGGACCCTGGTGGTTCGATCGGGGCATCGGCCGTGTCCGGTCATCCGCCCCGTCCGGGTGATTCGGGGGCACACGAGTGGCGTCGTCCGGGCGCGCCGGCTGGACGCGCGTGGCATCGCCCGGACTGCTCGGCGTCGCGCGAGTGGCATCGTCGGACGGCGGATTCCGCGGTCGGCGCCGGCCGTCGTCGTCCCGACCGTACGGCGGTTCACCGGGCCCCGGCCTGCGGCCCCACTGGTCGTCGGACATCGCCGAATCCTCTCGCTCGTCCGCGTCAAAGTATCGAATCCTGCGGTTGCCCGCGCTGCCTTCTACCCAGCGTCACATTGTTCTCGACAAATTCGCCGCCGTCGTCACGTGTCGCTACAGTGCCCGGCATGGCCGACAAGGGCTGGACAGTGCAGACGGCCGCCGCGGCTGGGATCGCCGCGGCGACGGGTGCCGCGCAACTCGGTCTGGGCTACGGCCTGGGCGTGGTGGTCTGGCCGGCGACGATGACCGCCGACGACAGTGTCTGGCTGGGCAGTCTCGGATGGGCGACCTGGATCGCGGCGAGTTCAACGGTGCTCGGCGCGGTGATCGCGGGCCGGCTGCGCCCGGGCACTCCCGCGCCGGCGCCTGTCCAGCACGACGGATTCGACGAGCCTCCGGCCGCCGTGCCGGTCCCGCCGGTGTCGCGGCCCACGGGCCCGTGGCGGCTCGTGCTGGCGTTGGCGGCTGCGGTGGGTGCGCTGGTCACGGTCGCGTTGATCGTGCTGCCGACGCGATCGGCCGTACGCCCGGACACGGACGCCCCGGACACCATCGCCACCGCGTACGCGCTGGTCGGAGTGGCCCTGGGTCTGGTGATCGCGTACTGGGCGGTGCGGTCGCGAGCGGTCGCGGCGAACCTGATCGCGACCACCGTCTGGTTGTGGGCGCTGGCGGTGGCGGCCGTCATCGTGCAGGTGACCACCGACCGCACGTCCGAGACGTACCTGACCAGCTGGCAGTTCGCCGATCTGAGCCAGACCGCCCGGTACGGCACCATCTACTGGCCGAGCGCGCTCCTCACGGTGCTGGCGGCGCTGCTGATCGGCATGATCGCGGTCTGGCCGGCGGTGTTCCGGGGCGACTTCGGGCTGGGCGCGGCGACGTCCGGTGCGGTCGGCCCGCTGCTGGTCGCGGGCGCGTTCCTGGCGTTGGCGCCCCGTCTCAGCGGTGCGCTGGGCCCGCTGGAGTCGGCCTATCTGATCGCGCCGTACGCCGTCCTGGCCGGGCTGGCCGGTTCGGCGCTGACCGTGACCCTGGGCCGCCGGGCCGCGGATCGCCGGGAGCGCCGGGCCGCCGCCATCCGTGCCCGAGCCGGCCGTCCCCAGCAGGGCCGCTCCCAGCTGGACCGGCCCCATGCCGCCGCCCCTCAACCCGGTCACCCGGAGGCCGGGCGGCGGCGCTCGGACACGGCCGCACCCCTCGCACGCGCTGCTGACGCCCCTGCCGCGAGAGCCGCCGCGTCGCCCGGTGCCGCAGGGCGTCCGTCGGCGGCCGACGACGCAGGTCCTGAGCCGGTCGTCGACCCGGACGCGGACACCCAGGCTCTCCCGCTACCGGCCGCCGTCGGCCGACCCGAGAAGGCCCCGCGCCGCGGCCTGTTCCGCCGCCGCAAGGCCGCGGACCCCACCCCGCGGCCCCCGGCTGGCGAAGGCACGCCCGCGGCGAAGTCGGACACCGGTGAAACGCAGGGCGCCGAGGCCTCGTCCGCCACCGCACCGGCCCAGCGGACCGCAGCACCACCGGAGCGCCCTCGCGACCCCGGCACCGCCGTCGAGTCGGCAACCCGAACCGGGCCCACCCCGCGCACCCAGCCGGCCTCGCGCACCCAGCCGGCCCAGCGCACCGAACCGGCCCAGCGCACCGAACCGGCCCAGCGCAAGGAGCCCACCCAGCGAACCGAGTCGGCCCAGCCAACCAAGCCCGCCCAGCCGACCAAGCCCGCCCAGTCAACCGAGCCCACCGTCCGCGCCGAGCCGACCTCCCGCGCCGAGCCCACGCCGATGCAGCCTCCGCCGCAGGCGCCACCGCCGGTGCAATCCGCCCCGACCGCGCCCGAACCGGTCTCCGCGCCCCTGGGAACTGAGCGTCCGGCGTCGCGCGACCGTGCCGGTGTCTCGGCCGCCACGACCACGGCGCGACCGTCGGTCCGCTCCACGGTCGCCCCGCCACCGGCCGACCCACCGGTCGCCAAGATCAACGCCCCGAAGGCGACGTCCGCCAAGGCCACTCCGCCGGCCAGTTCCCCCTCACCGGCCGATAGCGGCAACTCCGAGTCACCGGCACCGGCGAGAGCCGCCACACCGGCGAAGGCGCCCACTGGCGCCAAGGCGGCCAAGGCCGCGCCGGCGAAGGCGACCAGAAGCACCCCGGCCAAAACAACGCGCACGACTCCGGTGAAGGAGACAGCGGCGCCGGACGACCCGCCGGCGGCATCCGAAACCGGTCCACTCTGGATGGACGGTGCCGACCCGACGGCCGCCGAGACGCCCCGGAAGCGCCGCTTCGGCCGCGGCAACGGCGACTGACCGCGCCGGGTTCAGTCCACTGGCCAGGTGTGCACGGGTTCGTTGGTGCGCTGCAACTCGCCGTACCGCAGCAGCATCTCGTGCAGCGCCTGCGCCCGGTCGGCGTTGCGGTAGTGCTCGGCCGCCCACACCGACTCGGTCTGCCAGGTGGCGCCGTTCCGGCCCGTACGGCATCGGTCGTCGATCACCCCGAGCAACCTGTCCCGATGCGCCGGAGCGACGCCCAGCTTGTCCAATCCCTGGTATGCCTTGGGCAGCAACACCCGCCGGACCAGCTCGGTCACCGCGATCTCACCCAGCGCCGGCCAGCACAGCGTCGTTTCGATGCCCCGGCCGGCGGCCACGTGGAAGTTGTCCTCGGCCGCCCCGAACGACAGCTGCGACCAGATCGGCCGCTCATCCTCGGACAGCTGCTGCACCAGCCCGAAGTAGAACGCCGCGTTGGCCAGGATGTCGATCACGGTCGGCCCGGACGGCATCACCCGGTTCTCCACGCGCAGGTGGGGACGGCCGTTCATCACGTCGTAGACGGGCCGGTTCCACCGGTAGACCGTGCCGTTGTGCAGCCTAAGCTCGGCCAGCCCGGGGACGCCGCCCTCCCGGAAGGCGAGAAGCGGGTCCTCGGCGTCGAGCAGGGGCAGCAGCGGCGGGAAGTAGCGGACGTTCTCCTCGAACAGGTCGAACACCGTGGTGATCCAGCGCTCCCCGAACCACACCCGTGGCCGTACGCCCTGGGCTTTGAGCTCGTCCGGGCGCGTGTCGGTGGCCTGCTCGAACAGGGCGATGCGGGTCTCCGCCCACAACTGCCGCCCGTGCAGGTAGGGCGAATTGGCGCCGATGGCGACCTGCACCGCGGCAATCGCCTGAGAGGCGTTCCAGTACGGGGCGAAACGGTCCGGCGACACCTGCATGTGGAACTGGGCGCTGGTGCAGGCCGCCTCGGGGGCGATCGACTCGCTCGCGGTCTGCAGTCGCTCGACGCCGCGGATATCGACGTGGAACTTCTCCCCGCGAGCGCCGGCAAGCTGGTCGTTCAGGGCACGGTAGCGTTCGCCGGCGGACAGGTTGGCCAGCACCAGGTGCTGCTCGGTCAGCGTGGGAAGACTGCCGATGAGCACGATGCCACAGTCGAGCTTGGCCGCCCGGTCGTCGGCCCGGCGCAGGCTGTCCAGGATGTCCGTCTCGTAGGCGGCGAAGCCGTCACCGGTCAGCCGTCGCGGGCGGGTGTTGAGTTCGAGGTTGAACTGGCCGAGCTCGGCTTGGAAGGTGGGGTCGCCGAGGTTGGCCAGGATCTCCGCGTTGCGCATGGCCGGCTCGGCCTCGGAGTCCATCAGGTTGAGTTCGATCTCGAGCCCGGTCATCCCGTTGTCGCCGTCGAAAGCGTGCTCGTCGAGCATCATCCCGAGGACGTCGAGGCAGCGGCGGACCTTGTGCCGGTACCGCACCCGGTCCGCCTGGGCGATCGCCAGGTCGGAGAGACACTTACCCATCTGCGCTCCCGGCACGGTACGAGCTGGAAACGAACACCGATCACCATCCTGTGAGGGAGCGCACGCGTTCGGTCTACCTTGCCACCCGCAGCCACCACCTGACTACGGGCCTGAGACACAACAACGCCGCCCCCGCGTTGTTCGGGGACGGCGTCGCAGCCGGAGTGCGATCAAGCGCAGCGGCTCAGGCCTGCTTGATGGCTTCGCCTTCGATCTCGATCTTGATCTTCTTGGAAACCATGACGCCGCCCTGCTCCAGGGCCACGTTCCAGGTCAGGCCCCAGTCCTCGCGGTCGATCTCGGTGGTCGCGCTGAATCCGAAGACGTCCTGGCCGTACGGGCTGCGGCCGACGCCCTCGAACTCCACCTTGAGCTCGACCGGCTTGGTGACGTCGCGGATGGTGAGCTCGCCGTCGATGATGAACTCGTCGCCGTCGTGCGACTTGATGCCGGTGCTGCGGAAGTCCATGGTCGGGTACTTCTCGGACTCGAAGAAGTCGCCGGAACGCAGGTGGTTGTCGCGGTCGGTCTGACCGGTGTTGATGCTCGCGGTCTGGATGGTGGCGGTGACCGCGGTCTGCAGCGGGTCATCGGTGACGGTGACGGTGGCGGTGGCCTCGCCGAAGTTGCCACGTACCTTGCTGACCATGAGGTGGCGCACCACGAAGCCGACCCGCTGGTGGTTCGGGTCCAGCACGTAGGTGCCGGCAACGGGGATGTCCAGACCCTCAAACTTGCGGGTGGCAAGGGTGTCGCTCATGTCGGGGTGTCCTCTCGGAGGCGGGTGGTTGTCCTGGAAGTTGTCTGACCAAGCAACAGTACTCCCTGCAATATTCCTCGTGTCAAGTTTTCGCTGTTACCATGGTTTCGTGAGCACCGACCTGAACGACTCCCGCTTCACCGCCATCGGCCTGTTCGCCGAGGCGTTCACCGGCCTGCAGAACCGATTCGCGGCTCAGCTCGAGCAGTTCCGGCTGTCGGAGGTCGAGTTCGAGGTACTGATGCGGCTGGGACGGTCGCCCGGCCGGCGTCTGCGGATGACCGATCTGGCGGGTCAGACCTCATTGTCCACCAGCGGGGTGACCCGGGTCGTGGATCGGATGGATCGGGACGGACTGATCCGCCGGGAGGCGTGTCCCACCGACCGGCGCAGCTCGTACGCCGTCATCACCGACGACGGCCTGGAACGGCTCGACCAGGTCCTGCCCGGCCAACTCGACCTCATCCAGAAGTGGTTCATCAGCCGGCTCAGTCCCGAGCAGCTGGACCAGTTCCTGAGCACGTTGCGGACGCTGCGCGACGCGGTGCATCCGTGTGCCACCGCCGGCGTCGGCGGCGACGTGGCGTCCCCGGCCTGACACCGGCAGAACTACCGGCAGAATCATCGGCACCGTGTCCCAAAGCGTCCTTATCGGTCCGAATACCGGGCATCACGCCGCTACTGTGATCTCCGCAAGGGCATACGGCGCGGCCGGGGCATCGGGGGAGCCATCGTTCTCGCTGTGTTCCTGAGGGGCGTTGCGACGACCGGCGCGTGGGGGTCACGGTAGCGCCGGTCGTCCCACCGCTTCTCCGGGCATCACACGCCGGCGATCTCGCGCACGGCCACGTCACCCAGCAGCCGCCGTTCCCGCGGCAGCAGCGTCAGCCCACTCTCGGCGCAGAACCGAGCGAGCCGGCGCACCGCCGCCCCCCGCCGATCCGGTTCCGGGGTGCTGATGATCAGACCCACCAGCGCGGTCACCAGATCGCGCGGATCGTTCGTGCCCTCGTACGCGTCGGCTGCCCGGCCGAACCATTCGGCCGCCCGCTTGCGCTCGCCCCGGCCGGCCGCGATCGCCCCCTGGACCACCGCCTGCGGACCGTCGTAGGAGAACGCCGACGCGGCGACCGGCCGCAGTTGCCCGTAGACGTGCTCGGCCTCGTCCAGACGACCGCCCTCGGCCAGGGCCAGCCCGATGGTGGCCAGCACCCGCCGCCGGTGGTTGGGGTCGCCCAACCCCTCCAGCTCGGTGAGCGCCCGCCGGCCCAGCCGGATCGCGTCGTCGGTGTGGCCGCCGAGGCGGGCGACCTCGGCCTGGTTCGCCACCGCCAGCGCCCGCAGGCGGTGCTCGCCGCTGCGGGTGGCCAGCCGTTCCACCGCGCCCAGCCGGCGGCGGGCGGCGGTGAGGTCGCCCTGCCGGATCTCGTGCCAGGTCAGATTGTTCTCGGCCACGGCCGTGTCCCGGATCCGGCCGCTGCTGCGGGCCAGTGCGAGGCCGGCCTCGGCGTACCGGCGCGAGTCGTCGTACTTGCCGGTCACCAGCGTCAGCGCGACCAGCTGGGTGAGTGCGGTGAGCTGACCGGCGACCGAGCCGAGCCGCTCGAACTCGGCCAGCGCGGACTCCGCGGACGGCAGTTCCTCGGCGCCGGCGCCGTGCTCGCGGGCCAGCTGAGCCAGGCCGACCTTGGCCCAGGCTCGAACCGAAGGGTCGGTTTCGGCCGTACGTGGATCGTCGAGCAGCCGGCGCAGCCACCGCCGACCGGCAACGTCCCGGCCACGGAACCGCCACCAGCGCGGCAACGCGGCGGCCAGGCGCAACGCCGTGGGCGGATCCTCGCCGGCCGCGAACGACAGGGCCGAGCCGAGGTCCCCGGCCACCTCGTCGAACTGCGCCGCGGCCGGCCCGAGCCGGGCGCCCATCAGGTCGGGCGCGGTCCGTACGGCCAGATCGGCGAAGACAATCGCATGCCGGCGGCGTCCCGCGACGAGCTCGCCCGCCTCGGCCGACCGCTCCGCGGCGTAGTCGCGGACCACGTCGAGCAGCCGGAACCGGAAGGTGCGGCTGCCCCGGACGCTGAGCAGGCCGAGCTCGAGCAACCGGTCGAGCAGGTGGACCACGTCGGCGCCGTCGTCGATCATCTGCTCCGCCAGCTCCAGCGACCAGCGGTGCCGGAACATCGCCAGCCGCCGCAACGCCACCTGCTCCGGTCCGGTCAGCAGGCGATAGCTGCCGGCCACGGCGTCGCGCAGGGTCACCACCTCGTCGCCGGGCGGCCCGGACAGATCGAGCACACGGTCGCCGTACCGGTCGAGGATCTCGTGGACGGTCAGCACGCGCCCCCGCGCGGCGGCCAGCTCGATCGCCAGCGGCAGGCCGCCGAGCCGCCGTACCAGCGTGACCAGCGGGGCCACCTCGTCGTGACGGACCGGGGCGCGACGGACCCGGGACAGCCGGTCGAGGAACAGGCCGACGGCCGGGTACGCGCTCACCTCGGCCCGGGAGGTCGCGGCCGGCGGCGGCGTCGGCAACGGCGCCAACGGCCAGACCTGTTCGGCCGGCGAGCCCACCGGATGCCGCCCGGTGGCCAGGAACCGCAACGACGGGACCCGTTCGAGCAGCTGCGCCAGCGCCGAGGCGACCGATTCGGGGGCTCGCTCGACCCCGTCGATCAGCAGCATCCCGGGGGCGTCGGCGAACCGGGCCGGCAGGTCGCCGGACCGGCCGACGCCGAACACGCCGGCGACGCCGCCCAGCACCTCGTCCGGGGTGACCCCGTCGGTCACCACGATGCCGGCCACGCTGCCGGAATAGGCGGCCGCGATCCGGTGCGCGACGACCAGCGCCAGCGCGGTCTTGCCGACCCCGGCCAGACCGACCAGGGTGACGCCCCGCGGGCCGGCCGGGACCGGCGAGGTGAGCCGGGTGACCAGCTCGGCCACGTCGGCGTCCCGGCCGATCAGGTCGGTGGCCGGCGGCAGGGCGACCACGTGCGGCGGCGGGACCCCGGACGCGCCCCGGGCCGCCGCCACGAATTCGTCCCGATCGCGTCCGTGCAGGCCGAGCGCGTGGGCAACCAGGTCCACGGTGGTGCGTTGCGGCCGGGACGATCGCCCGCGTTCCAGGTCACGGACCGTCCGTACGCCGATCCCGGCCCGGGCGGCCAGCTCCTCCTGGGTGAGCCTCGCCCGCCGGCGGTGACGGCGCAGCACGGCGTCGAATCCCGGACCACTGTGGTCCGCCCCGTGATCAGACGTCATGATTCGAACCTAGGCACCTTTACCGATGCCTGCCGAACCGTGACCGGCCCCTGTCCGACATCGGACGAAGAGGCCGTCGGAAGAACTACAGATCTACAGGCCCAGGCTGCGCGAGATCAGCATCCGCTGCACCTCGGAGGTGCCCTCGCCGATTTCCAGGATCTTCGCGTCCCGGTAGAACCGGCCCACCGCGGACTCGTTCATGAACCCGTAGCCGCCGTGCACCTGGGTCGCGGAGCGGGAGTTCTCCATCGCCGCGTTGCCGGCGGTGAGCTTGGCGACGGCCGCGTACCGCTTGAAGTCGGCGCCCTGCAGCATCCGGGCGGCCGCGTCGTAGTAGGCCAGCCGCGCGGTGTGCGCCCGCATCTCCATGTCGGCGATCATGAACTGGATCGACTGGTTGTCGCCGATCGGCCGGCCGAACGCCTCGCGCTGCTTGGCGTACGCCACCGACTCGTCGACGCAGCCCTGGGCCAGTCCGACCGACAGCGCCGCGATCGCGATCCGGCCTTCGTCGAGGATCCGCAGGAACTGGGCGAAGCCACGCCCGCGGGCGCCGAGCAGGTTGGCGGCCGGCACCCGGACATCGTCGAACGCCAGCTCGTGGGTGTCCGACGCGCACCAGCCGACCTTGGAGTAGCCGGGCGCGACGGTGAACCCGGGTGTGCCCGACGGCACGATGATGGTGGACAGTTCCTTGCTGCCGTCCGCGTTCGTGCCGGTCACCGCGGTCACCGTGACCAGGCACGTGATGTCGGTGCCGGAGTTGGTGATGAATGCCTTGGAACCGTTGATCACCCACTCGCCGGTGGCGTCGTCCAGCCGGGCGCGTGTCTGCGTGCCGCCGGCGTCCGAGCCCGCGCCCGGCTCGGTCAGCCCGAACCCGGCCAGCGCCTCCCCCGCCAGCAGCCGCGGCAGCCACTGGGCCTTCTGCGCGGGCGTACCGAAGCGGAAGATCGGCATCGCGCCCAGCGACACCCCGGCCTCCAGCGTCGCCGCGACCGAGCTGTCCACCCGGGCGATCTCCTCCAGCGCCAGGCAGAGCGCGAAGTAGTCGCCGCCCATGCCGCCGTCGGCCTCGGGGAAGGGCAGCCCGAACAGGCCCATCTTGCCCATCTGGCGCACCAGGTCGTACGGGAAGGAGTGGCTGTCGTAGAACGAGGCGATGACCGGCGCGATCTGTTCACGGGCGAAGTCCCGGACGCTGTCGCGCAGGGCCTCCTGTTCCTCGGTGAGCCGGAAGTCGATCATGACGGGCCCTTCTATACCGGAGTGACGCCGTGGCGCCGGCGACTGAACGTGCGGTCCTTGCCGCGCGCGGCGGCGTAGCGGCGGATGAGCTCGGTCCGCAGGTCGGCCGGCTCGACCACGGCGTCCACGACCAGCTCACTGGCCAGTCGCAGCATGTCGATGTCCTGCTCGTACTCGGCCCGCTTGGCCGCCACGAACTCGGCGCGCGCCTCGTCGGAGGCCAGCGCGGCGATCTTGTTGGCGTAGACGGCGTTGACCGCGGCCTCCGCCCCCATCACGGCGATCTTGGCGGTGGGCAGCGCGATGGTGGCCTCCGGATCGAAGCCGGGGCCGGCCATCGCGTACAAGCCGGCGCCGTAGGCCTTGCGGACCACCACGCAGATCTTGGGCACCGTGGCCTCGGAGACCGCGCTGATCATCTTCGCGCCGTGCCGGATGATGCCCTGCTTCTCCACCGCGGCGCCGACCATGAACCCGGGCACGTCGGACAGGAACAGCAACGGGATGTTGAAGGCGTCGCAGAGCTGGATGAACCGGCTGGCCTTGTCGGCCGAGTCGACGAACAGCACGCCGCCCTTGAACATCGAGTTGTTACCGAGGACGCCGATCACCTGGCCGTCGAGCCGGGCGAACCCGACGGTCAGCTCGCGGGCCCACAGCGCCTGGATCTCGAAGTACGAGCCCTGGTCGACGATTCCCTTGACGTACCGGCGCATGTCGAAGGCCTGCCGCTCGCTGACCGGCACCATGGCGGCGAGGTCCACATCGGACGCCGGAGCGGCCGCGGTCGCCGGAGGTGGTTGCTGCCAGTTCTGCGGCACGTACGACAGGTAGCGCCGGACGGCGTCGAGGGCGTCGTCCTCGGTCGTGCAGAGAAAGTGGCCGACACCGGACTCGGCGGTGTGCACCCGGGCGCCGCCCATCGCCTCGAGCGTGGTCTTCTCGCCGGTGACCATCTCGACCATCCGGTCCGACCCCAGATACATGCTGGCGTTGCCCTCGACCATGGCGACCACGTCGCAGAAGGCGGGGATGTAGGCGCCGCCGGCCGCGCTCGGGCCGAACAACGCGCAGATCTGCGGAATCGCGCCGGACGCGCGGACCTGGGTGTGGAAAATCTTGCCGGCGCCGCGGCGGCCGGGGAACAGGTCGACCTGGTCGGTGATCCGGGCGCCGGCCGAGTCGACCAGGTAGATCATCGGCACGGAGGTCTGGTAGGCCCGCTCGATGATGCGAATGATCTTCTCGACCGTACGCGCGCCCCAGGAGCCCGCCTTGACCGTCGAGTCGTTGGCCATCAGGCAGACGTCGCGGCCCTCGATGCGGCCGAACCCGGTGATCACGCCGTCGGCCGGCAACCCCTCGGCCTGGTTGTTCGCGTACAGACCGTCCTCGACGAAGGAGCCCTCGTCGAGCAGGCGGGCGATCCGCTCGCGGGCGAAGAGCTTGCCCTTCGCGGCGTTGGCGGCGTGATACCGCTCGGCGCCGCCGTCGAGCACCCGCTTGCGGGCCTGGTCCAGCCCGTCGTCGACCGCCAAGGTGCCCTCCCGGGGATGCGCTTACCTGAACGATCGTTAGGTTAGCGCATCCGCGGCCGGAATGCGGAATGGGAGCCCCCGCTGGTTGCGGGGACTCCCATTTCGTTTCACTGCTACCGGCGCTGTGGAGGAGCACCGGTTATCCGGCGCCTTGCGGCGCCGTTCGGATTGCGCCCGGGACCGGCGCAACCCGGACCTGGTAGCGCTGAGGTCAGCGCAGGGTGTTCAGCAGGTCCAGCCCGCCGAGCCCGACCGAGCCGACGCCGCCGGCGCTCTTGGTCAGGTTGTCCACGGCCGAGGCCTCGGTCGCCGACTTCGCGGCGGGACGGGCGCTGTCCGAGTTGTAGCCCGCCGGGGCCTGGCCGCCGTAGCCGTTGTCGTCGCCGTTGCCCTGCGCGCCACCGGCGCCCATGTAGTCGTCGCCACCGTTGGTGCCGGCGTTGCCCCCCGGGTGGTGGCCGTGGCCCTTGCCACCCTGGTTGCCGTGGTCACCCTGGTTGCCGTGGTCGCCCTGGTTGCCGTGGTCACCCTGGTTGCCGTGGTCGCCGTGCATGCCGCCGCCGGTCAGGTTGCCGCAGGCCGCCTGCGCGTTGGCCGCACCGAGGATGCCCAGCGCGTTGCCGCAGACGTTCACCGGCGCGTTGATCGGCAGAGCGATCTGGGTGCCGTTGCCGATCCCGTTGTTGTCGTGCGAGTCCAGGCCGGGGCCCGGACGGTGCGCCGACTCGTTGACGACCTGCGCGGCGGCGTTGCCCTCGCCCAGGACGCCGACCGCGTTGCCGGCCAGGTTCACCGGGAGGTTGATCGGGGCGTACACCTGGGTGCCGTTCAGGATCCCGTTGTTGTCGTGCGTGGTCGGGCCACCGACGTGGGTGCTCTCGGTGGAGTGGCCGACGTTGCCGCACACGGCCTGCGCGTTGGCCTCACCCAGCAGGGCGAGGGAGTTGCCGCAGATGTTGATCGGGATGTCGATCGGCGAGTAGATCTGGGTGCCGTTCAGGATCCCGTTGTTGTCGTGCGAGTCGATCCCGCCGCGGCCGTTCGACCAGTGCCGGTTCTTGTGGCCCTTCTCGGTGACCGTGGTGCTCTCGGTCTGGCGACCGTTGACCGCGGAGCCGGCCGCGTTGGCCTCGCCCAGTACGCCGAGCGCGTTGCCGACCACGTTCACCGGCGCGTTGATCGGCAGGTAGACCTGGGTGCCGTTGGCGATGCCGTTGTTGTCGTGCGACTTCAGGGACGTTCCGCCCCAGGCACCCTCGGTCCAGTTCTGGACGGCGCCGGCCGAGTTGGCCTCGCCGGCCACGCCGATCGCGTTGCCGACGATGCTCAGCGGGACGTTGATCGGCGCGACGAACTGCGTGCCGTTCAGGATCCCGTTGTTGTCGTGCGTGTCGGCGTGGATGTCGGCGTGCGCCGCGCCCGGGGCGAACAGCAGGGCGCCTGCGGCCAGGACACCGACGCTCAGAGTCTTACGAACCCAAGACTTCATGGAGATATTGCCTTTCGAAAATGTCAGCAGAATGGTGACGCAGATATTCACTTGATGGACGTGCAATGGGCGCAGCGGTGCCCTGGCTCTGGTTTCTCCGGCCCTGACTACCGCTTGTCGACGTGCGCCCAGGTTGTGGCGCCTCGAATTGCGGTGGTGCGATGAGCTGTGCCTTGACGTGATTCGCCGTCTGTTCGCAAACGGTTCGGGAATCGGGCGCGCGTGTTCGGTCCGTCGTCATCGGCGGATCAGGCGCAGGCGGAGGCCATCACTAGTCAGGTGAGACGGTCGGTGCCTCGGCGACGAGTCGCCGGACCTCGACGTCGGTCGCGCGCGGCAGCCGATGGAACGCCATCGTGCCCGCCGCGACCGCTGCCGGAAGGAAGGCCGCGGAGCCACCTTCCGTCGGAGCTCCCGACCCGGTGGTCGAGATGCCGCTGATCGCCCCGTAGTGCCCCTGCATCGGTGCAGGGTCGTTGTCGCCGGGTGGGTTCTCCCGGATCACCCCCGGCTCGGTGGCCTCGGCCACCGCGTGCCGCGAGGCGACGTGGCCCGGGGAACGGACCACCGCAACGGATTTCGTCTGCTTGCGGCTGCTCACCGGTACGGCCCGGGATGCCACCGGGGCAGCGACCGGACGCGGCGCCGAATCGACCGGCACCGCCGCCGGGGGCAGCGGTATGGGCCGGTGGCGCGTCGTGCGGGTGAGCGGCTTGCGGACGGGGGCGAGTGGGGAATCGCCGGAACCGCCGGTGAGGCGGTGCGGCCCGGTGATCTCCCGGACGGTACGGACGACCCCGCCGGTGGCGGTGTCCGCACCGGTGATGCGGTGCTGGTGCGTCGCTTCGTCGAGCGTGGACGTCAACGTCGCGGCCGGTCGGGCGGGAACCCGGGCCGGCACGGCGAGGATCGACCCCACGCCGCGGTGCGCGGCAGCGGCGGAATCCGTTTCCAGCGGCCGGGTGACCGCGTGCAGGATTCCGGTGACCGCTGGTGTCGCACTGTCACTGTCCACCGCGGCACTGTCCACCACGGACCCCAGCAAGGGCAGGCCCGCGGGTGCTGGATCGCGGTCCGCGGCCTGAGCGGCAGTGCCGGTGAGCAGCCATGCGGCGCCGGCCAGGCCGCCGATGACGAGTGCACGCAAGCCCCAGCGGACTGCGTGGCGTTCCGTCCGCCGCTCCGCCCCCTGGCTGTGGGGCGGCATGAGCGACGAGACGCCGATGGGCACGACCGGCGAGGCCGGGACGGCCGTGCGCGCTGAGCGCTCGACTCCCCACCTTGTCATGTCACTACCCCTCGTCGTTTCGACTGAGAACCGGTAGCCATATCGGCCACTCGGTATTGGTAACGACGTGATGCAGCGAGGGTCACGCGGACAATTCGGAAAAAAGATCGCGCGGTAATCCCCGTTAAATCACACCAATCTGGTACGCGGTCCGGCACGAAGAACACCCGACGGGAGCGTGCGCGCGAGCAGCTTCTCGGCGAGTTCGGCCACCTCGATCAGCGCGTCCAGGTCGATCCCGGTGCTGATGCCCATGTCCTCGAGCATGTGCACCACCTCTTCGGTGGCGATGTTGCCGGAGGCGCCGGGCGCGTACGGGCAGCCACCGATTCCGCCGACGCTGGCGTCGAATTCGGTGATCCCCAGTTCCAGCGCGGTCAGCACGTTGGCCAGGCCGGTGCCCCGGGTGTTGTGGAAATGCAGCAGATCCGGCCGTACGGCCGACAGGAGGTCGCGGACCCGGCGGGGTGTCGCCATGCCGGTGGTGTCGCCGAACGCGATCCGGTCGGCGCCGTCCGCCCGGACCCGCTCCACCATGGACGCCACCCGGTCCGGGGCGATGTCGCCCTCGAACGGGCATCCGAAACTGGTCGCCACGATCACCTCGACCGTCGCCCCGGCCTCGTGGATCAGCGGGATCAGCGCGGCGATGTCGGTCAACGACTCCTCGGTCGACCGGTTCAGATTGCGGCGGTTGTGCGTGTCACTGGCCGAGACCACGACCTCGATCTCGCGGAAGCCGGCGGCCAGCGCCCGCTGCGCCCCACGGGTGTTCGGGATGAGCGCGGAGTACCGGATCCCCGGCGGCTTGGCGATCCGCGCCCACACCTGGTCGGCGTCGGCCATCTGCGGAATCGCCTTCGGGTGCACGAACGACACCACCTCGATCCGCTGCACGCCGGTCCCGGACAGGGCGTCGATCAGGCGCACCTTGCTGTCGGCCGGGATCGGTTCCTCGTTCTGCAGTCCGTCGCGCGGCGCCACTTCCCGGATCGACACACTGCTCATGGAGGTCACCTCATTCGTGCGACGATGCCGGTGTCATAGTTGCCGGACTCGAATTCCGGGTTCTCCAGCAGCTCGCCGAAGAACGGCAGGTTGTTCCTCGGGCCGGCGATCTCGAACCCGGCCACCGCGGTCCGCGCCTTGGCGATCGCGTCGGCCCGGTCGTTGCCGAGCACGATGAGCTTCGCCATCAGGGAATCGTAGTTCGGCGTGACCGTGGTCCCGGCGGCATAACCGGAATCGACCCGGACCCCGTCGCCGGTCGGCTCGACCCAGGTGGTCACCGTCCCGGGGCCGGGCAGGAACCGCTGGGGATCCTCGGCGTTGATCCGGAGCTCGATCGCATGGCCGGAGGTCGGCGCCGCCGGGTCGAAGCTGATCGGCTCGTCCGACGCGATCCGCAGTTGCTGCTCGACCAGGTCGGTCCCGTGGATGAGCTCCGTGATGGGGTGCTCGACCTGCAGCCGGGTGTTCATCTCGAGGAAGAAGAACTCGCCGGTGGACGGGTCGAGCAGGCACTCGACCGTGCCCGCGTTGCGGTAGCCGACCGCCTGGCCCGCCGTCACCGCCGCGGCCAGCAGACGTTTCCGCAGCTCGGGCGACACCGCCGGGGAGTGGCGCTTCCTCGACCAGCTTCTGGTTGCGGCGCTGGACCGAGCACTCGCGCTCGCTCAGGGCCACCACCCGGCCGTCGGCCAGACCCAGGATCTGGACCTCCACGTGCCGTACGCGCGGAAAGTACCGCTCGATGAGCACCGAGGAGTCGCCGAACATCCGTTCTGCGAACGCCCGCACCTTGTCGTACTCGGTCCGCAGCCCGGCCTCGTCCTTGGCGACCGCCATGCCCATGCCGCCACCGCCGGCCGCGGCCTTGACCATCACCGGGTATCCGATCGCCGTGGCCGCCTCGACCGCGGCGTCAGCGGTGGCCGCCGGATCGTGCGTGCCCCGCGCCACCGGGACCCCGGCGTCCGCCATCAGGTTGCGCGCGTTGATCTTGTCACCCATCGCGCTGATCGCCTCCGCGCCGGGTCCGACCCACACCAGGCCACTGCCTACGACCGTACGGGCGAAGTCGGCGTTCTCGCTCAGGAAGCCGTAGCCGGGGTGCACCGCCTGGGCTCCGGTGGCCTTGGCTGCGGCCAGAATCGCCTCGATGCTGCGGTAGCTCAGCGCTGGGCCGATCTCCACCGCCTCCGCCGCCTCCCGTACGAACGGCAGGCCGGCGTCGATGTCCGAGTGGACCGCGATCGACCGGATGCCGAGCCGGTTCGCGGTCCGGATGACCCGGCGCGCGATCTCGCCCCGGTTGGCGACGAGCAGCGACTCGATCACTCCGTGCGTCCGATCAGCGCGTTGATGGTGGCCTCCCGCAGCAACGCCGCGCGGCGCCGCCGGTCCACCTCGCCGCCGAGGAACGGCGTCGAATTCATCAGGCCGAAAGCGGAGTGGGCGAGCACCCGGGCCTCGGCCGCGTCCAGTTCGGGGCGCACCGTGGCCAGCACGGTGACCCACTCCTCGACGTACAGGCGCTGCAACCGGCGGATCTGCCGGCGCGGGTCGTCCGGCAGCCGATCGAGCTCGTGCAGGTGCAGCGCGATGACTGCCGGGTTCTCCAGGGCGAAGTCGACATGGAAGTCCACCAGGTCGACCAGTGCGGCCCGGGCGTCGCCCGGATGGCGGCCCACCCGCTCCTTGCCGCCGTTCAACAGACTCTCGCTCACCGGGATCAGGGCCGCCACCAGCATCGCCTCCTTGCCGGCGAAGTGGTGGTACAGCGCCGGACCGGTGACCCCGGCAGCCGAGCCGATGTCGTCCATCGACACGCCGTGATAGCCGCGGGCCGCGAACAGACCCACCGCGATCTGCAGGATCTCGTCCCGCCGCGACCGCCGGCGGGGAGCGGGCGGACCCATACGCTGCTGCTGATCTACGGTCACCCGGCAACTTTAACCCGCTGTCAAGCCGTCGGCTTAACGACCGTTCAGGTGCTGGTTCAGCCCACCCGGCTGGTCGCCTCGGACGATCGGCGCTCGGACCAAGTTGCCCCACTCCGTCCAGGAACCGTCGTAGTTGCGCACCTGCGGATATCCGAGCAGGTGGTGCAGGACGAACCAGGTATGGCTGGACCGCTCGCCGATCCGGCAGTAGGCGATGATGTCGTCGCCGGAATCGAGGCCAAGCTCGTCGCGATAGATCTTGGTCAGCTCGTCGGCCGGCTTGAAGCTGCCGTCGGAGTTCGCCGCCGACTTCCACGGCTTGCTCAGCGCCCCGGGGATGTGGCCGCCGCGCAGCGCCCCTTCCTGCGGGTACGCCGGCATATGGGTCAACTCACCCGAGTACTCCTGCGGCGAACGGACGTCGACCAGCGGCCGGCCGCTCGAGATGTGCGCCATGACCTGGTCGCGGAACGCCCGGATGGCGACGTCGTTGCGCACCGGCACGGGGTACCGCGCCGGTGCGCGGACCGTCTTGTCCCGGGTCAGCGGACGCCCCTCGGCCGCCCACTTCTGCCGTCCGCCGTCGAGCAGGCGCACGTCGCGGTGCCCGAAAAGGCTGAACACCCACAAGGCGTACGCCGCCCACCAGTTGAAGTTGTCGCCGTAGAAGACGATCGTGTCGTCCGGGCCGATGCCCTTGGCCGCGCACAGCTCGGCGAACGCCTCGGGTGTCAGGTAGTCGCGTTCGAGCTGATCGTTCAGCTCGGTGTGCCAGTCGACCTTCACCGCGCCCGGAAGGTGCCCGGTCTCGTAGAGCAGCACGTCCTCGTCCGACTCGACGACCACCAGACCCGGCGTGTCCAGGTTGGCAGCGAGCCAGTCGGTGGTGACCAGCTTCTCGGGGTGCGCGTAGGCCTGCAGCTCGGGGGCGGGATCGTTCGCAACGGACATGGCTATGACGCTATCTCGTCGATGGGCGCCAGTTCCGGCCGCTTGGCAGTGACGCCCTCACCGGCCGACCGGCCGATCAGGTGCCGGCGCACCCAGGGGGCGAAGTGCTGCCGGGCCCAGCGGAGGTCGGCCTCCCGCGCCGGCAGCCACGGGGTGGGCGCGGGCACCGGCGGCACCAGCAGCCATTCCTCGTCCCCGCCGACACCGAGGGCGTTGAGCACGTGCCCCGCCACTCGCCGGTGCCCCGTCGCCGACAGGTGCAGCCGGTCATCGCTCCACATCACCGGGTGGTGGAAAGCTTCGTCGGCGAACAGGTCGATCAGGTACGCCCCGTGCCGTGCGGCCATCTCGGCCGCGCCGTCGTTGAGTGTGGCCGCCCGCGGGCCGACGATCCGCTGGGCGGGCAGGTGCGCGGTGACGTCGGCGAACCGGAACAGGATGACATCCGCCCCCGAGGCCCGCAGGCGGCCGATGGCGGGCTCCATCCGCTGCACCAGCGCCCGCGCGTCGGCCCACGGCCGCAGCACGTCGTTGCCGCCGGCGGCGAAGCTGACCAGGTCGGGCCGCATCGCCAGGGTTGGTTCCAGCTGGTCACCGAGGATCTGGTCGAGCCGGCGCCCGCGGATCGCCAGGTTCGCGTATCCGAACTCGGGACCGCTGTCGATGGCCAGCCGGGCCGCCACGAGGTCTGCCCAGCCGCGGTGGGTTCCGTCGGGGTACGGGTCGTTCAGGCCCTCGGTGAAGCTGTCGCCCATCGCCACGAAGCTGCGCCACGCCACCGCGGCCCCCCTTAACGTTGATTCACCTGCACGATGCGCGATCAGCTTTTCACCGTGTCCCCGGGTGGGGCACCGTGACGATCACGACATTCGATGCGGGCGTCGCCGGTGACGTACCCCGGTTATTCGACGCGGCGTAAGGGTAGAAGTGCTGCTTGAGGGCCGGAGGTAGTCATGGCGCGGACGGCGGTTGCCGAGGTGATGACGCGGCGGGTGGTCTACCTGCCGGGCGAGACCACTCTGGAGGAAGCCGCCCAGGTGATGCGCGACCAGCACATCGGCGACGTCGTGGTGACTCGCGGGCCGGCCCTGGTCGGGATCATCAGCCTGTCCGACATCGCCGTGCTTCCGGCCACGAAATCGGCCGCGTGACTCTCGTCTCCGCCGATCGGCGCCGGTCGCGCGTAAATTCGCAAGGGTGAGCGACATGCCCCCGAAGCTGGCCGAGATCGTGACCGAGTTCGTCTCGGCGCCTCGCGACGTCGTCCTCGAGATGCTGCTGGAGTTCTCCGACGAGGTTCCGCCGCTGCCCGCCGAGATGGCCCGCCATGAGGGCATGGAACAGGTCCCCGAGTGTCAGACCCAGTTCTTCCTCAAGGCCGAGGTGCAGCCCGACGACACCGTCCGGACGTACTTCGACTGCCCTCCGGAAGCCCCGACCACCCGGGCCTTCGCCGGCATCCTGGCCGAAGGACTGTCCGGGGCCACGACCGCCGAGATCCTGGCCGTGCCCGACGACCTGTACGCCACGATGGGCCTGGCCGGTGCGATCAGTCCGCTGCGCATTCGCGGTGGTACGGCCATCCTGGCCCGGCTCAAGCGTCAGATCCGCGAGCAGAAGACCGCCTGAGATGGACATCCAGGTCTGGTCCGACGTCGTCTGCCCGTGGTGCTACATCGGCAAGACGCGACTGGAGAAGGCGCTCGCCGACTATCCGGGCGAGGTTACGGTCGACTACCGCGCCTTTCAACTGGACCCGGCGCCGGTGCCGCACCCGATCCCGGTCAAGGTGGCCGTCGGCGGTACTTTCGGCCGCGCCGACCAGGCCGAGCAGATGTTCGCGCGCGTGGCCGCCATCGGCGCCGGCGACGGGCTGGTCCTGGACTTCGACCGATCGGTTACGGCCAACACGTTCGACGCCCACCGGCTGATCGCCTGGGCGGCGGGTCAGGGACGGCAGGTCGACATGCTGAACGCGCTGTATCAGGCCCACTTCGCCGACGGTGTCGACGTCGGATCGCGGCCGAGCCTGGCCCGGATCGCCGGCTCGATCCGTCTGGACCAGGCGGCCGCGCTGGCCTACCTCAACTCCGGCGCCGGCGCCGACCACGTGAACGCCGATCTGGACGAGGCGGCCGCGCTCGGCATCACCAGCGTCCCCACCTTTGTGATCAACAGTCGCTTCGCCCTGCAGGGCGCACAGGAGGCGCCGGTGCTGCGCGACGCCCTGGACGAGATCGAGCGGCGGGAGCGGGTTGAAGCCGCTCGATGAGGTTTCACGTGAAACCCCATCGATCTCAGGCTTCGGCCAGACCCTCGACGACCTCTCCTTTGGCCAGCCCCTCGATGACCTCGGCGCCGGGCAGGGCGCCTAGAGCCGGACCGGCCAGCGCGATCTTGCTGTGCCGTACGCCCGACCCGATGATCACGTGCGGCGCCGCCACCACCCGCGAGTCGACGAGGACCGGCCAGTCCGCGGGCAGGCCGATCGGTGTGATGCCGCCGTACTCCATGCCGCTGAGCCGGACCGCGTCCTCCATCGGCGCGAAGCTCGCCTTCCGGGCGTCCAGGTGGCGCCGGACGACGCCGTTCACGTCGGCCCGTGTGGTGGCCAGGATGACGCAGGCCGCGTATCGGGTGATCTCCCCCCGCCGACCGGCGACGATCACGCAGTTGGCCGACTCGTCCAGGCGCACGCCGTAGAAGTCGCAGAACGCCGCCGTGTCGGCCAACTCCGGATCGATCGGCGCCACCAGCACCTGGTCCACGTCGATCGGGGCGTCGGACGGCCACACCTCCAGAGCCGCGGCCACCGGCCGGGCGAGCAGATCCAGGCGGGTCTGGGCAGGTTCGAGCTTCAGGCTTCCCATCACGGCACCATCCTCACCCACGCGGCCGCCCGGCGGTAAACCACTCCTCCTTCGGGCGCTACGCCAGCCACCCGGCGCGCGTCGGGGGCATGTCGCTGGCGCCGTCGCGGTGCGGCCGTACGGCCAGCACCTGGTTGACGCCGATCCGGCCGGCCTCGAACGCCAGCGCCGACGCCGCCATGTAGAGCCGCCACACCCGCGCCCGCCCCGGACTGGTCAGCCGGACGGCGTCCGACCAGTTCGCCTCCAGGTTGGCCACCCAGGCCCGTAGCGTGCGGGCGTAGTGCTCGCGCAGCGTCTGCACGTCCCGAACCTCGAACCCGGCCTCCTCGATCAGCGACACGGTCGTACCCAGCGGCGCCAGCTCCCCATCGGGGAAGACGTACGCATCGATGAACGTCCGGTAGGACGGCTCGGGCTCCGGGTGGATCATCGCGATCTGGTGGTTGAGCAGCCGGCCACCCGGCTTCAGCTGCCGGTACAGGAGGCCCGTGTACTCCGCGTACGGGCCGATCCCCACGTGCTCGGCCATACCGACACTGGAGATCGCGTCGAACGGCGCCTCGTCGAGCTCGCGGTAGTCCTGGATCCGGATCTCCACCTGCTCGGTGAAGCCGGCCTCGGCCACCTGCTTGCGCGCGAAGTCGGCCTGCTCGGTGGAGAGCGTGATGCCCAGCACCCGCACGCCGTGTTCCCGGGCGGCGTGCAGCGCCAGACTGCCCCAGCCGCAACCGACGTCGAGCAGCCGCATGCCGGGCTTCAGACCGAGCTTCCGGCAGATCAGGTCGAGTTTGTCGCGTTGCGCGTCAGCCAGGCCGTACGACGGATCGGTGCTGGTCCAGTACGCGCAGGAGTACACCATGCTGGGCCCGAGCACGTCGGCGTAGAAGTCGTTCCCGACGTCGTAGTGGTGGCTGATCGCCTGCCGGTCACGGCGCTTGCTGTGCCGGGAGCCGGACATCGCCATCTCCTCGGGCGGCGGTTTCGGCTGGGGGCCGACGAGGCCGAGGCGCAGCAGGTCGGCCGCCACCGCGCGGATCGGCACGTCCGTCAAGCCGGGCGCGCGCCAGATCAGCGCGGTCAGCCGGGTCAGCGCGTCGTACAGGTCGCCCTCGAGACCCAGATCCCCCGAGACGTACGCCCGGGCCAGGCCGAGCTCGTTGGGTTGCCACATCAGCCGGCGTAACGCCCGTCGTTGACGTACCACCAGAACCGGCCCGTTCTCCGGTCCGGCCTCGGAGCCGTCCCACGCACGCAGCCGTACGGGCAACGGCGTCTGCAGCAGGTTTTCCAAAAGCCTCTTGAGCTTGGCTGCGGTCGACGGACCCGGCATCGGTACCTCCCCAAGAGCGCAGGTCGCACGCGCGGGGGACCACGGGGGTGCGGCATCGACATGCATGGTGCCGGCCCGCCGGTGTCCCCTCGGCGCGGCCGTTGGTCAATTCGACTATCCACCCGTAGACGGCAGGCACATAAGATCCGAATGGGCCTTTGTGATCGAAGCCTCACCGGTCAGGCCCCGCGGAAGATCTTCTCCAGTTTCTCCGGCGGCATCGGCCGGGCTCGATCCCGCCGGCTCTCGGCGAAGGCGTCCAGCACCGCGCGGCGTTCCGCCTCGGTGAGGATCCCGCCGAACGGCGACGTGCCGCGCAACTCGATCGCGTACTCCGCCGAGGAGGTCAGCACATCCAGCACCGTCTCCACGCCGTCGTCGAGCACCGCCTCCCAGCGGTCCAGCCAGTCCCCGGCCCGTTCGTCGGAGTGGATTCGGCGCAGGCAGCGCAGATTGATGCCGGCCGCCGCAAGCAGCGCCGACGGGTTCTGCACCACCTTCCCGGCCACGGCCCGGTGCAGCCACAGCTGTTCGAGTTGCTCACGGGTCAGGCGCGGCTCGATCAGCGCTTCGATGTCGCTCCGCCGAACCCGCCGCTGCAGGCCCACCTTGACGTAGGGCAACAGCCCTCGCAGGCACAGGTCCGCCACCTGGGCGCGGGTGGACCGCAGAAGGCGGGCCGCCTCCCCGGTCGTCAACAGCTCCGCCGTCGCCATCGTCACCCATGGATGTTCCCGCGCGGCCACCGCCCACACAAGAACCAAACGGCTATTGAGTCTTTCCGGCGGTCAACCGGACACCGCCGGTGAGCAACCTTGCCAGAAGTTCTGCGGCAGGGCCGCCACCGCCGTCGCCGACGATTCGAGGCGGTCCGCGATCGGCAGCAGGCCGATGGACGCGGCGTCCCCGGCGGAGGCCATCTCACGGATCACGCCGGCCTGCCGCCGGGCGCGCTGCGGGATCACCGCCGCGAAGGCGTGCCGGTCGCCGTCGTAGCTGTAGGCGTCGAGCAGCAGATGGAACCGGCGGCACCGTTCCCGCGGATCGTCGGGGGCCGGCGAGGCGAGCGGCACCCAGGTGAGCATCGAGAAGGACAGATCCCATTCCCGGGACGACGGCCCGGCGATGTCCCAGTCGTAGAACCCGGCCAACGTCCCGCCGTTCACCACCGCGTTGTAGGGGGCGGCGTCCTGGTGGCCGACGACCAACCCGGGTGCCATGGCGCCTCCGATGAACCAGCGCTCTCCGGCCGGCGGGCAGAAGTCCGCGGTCAGGTCGTGCAGACGGCGCAGCCACCGGCCGGTCTGTTCCAGCATCGAGTCGGTCGAGGCCCACTCCGGCCACGGCTCCCGGCCGCCGACCGTCTCCCCCCGAAGGTACGTGAGCATCTCGCGGCCATGATCGTCGAAGCCCCGGGCCCGGGGCGCACCGTCGAACCCGGCTTCCTCGAGGAACCGCAGCAGCGCGTGCACCGTCGGCGTCCACGGCGACGCCGGTTTGTGGACGACGTCACCGATCAGGACGGCGCCCGTGGTGTTGCCGCCCGGCAACGGGACTTCAGTCATTCTCTGTGTGTACCGGGGACACGGCCGTCGGCGGTACCGAGTTTCCACGCGCGCCCGCAGCCACTCCGGGTCAAGGAAGATCGTTCGTGCTGAGGCCGTAATGACGACCGACTGCCCCGATCCATTGACGCCCATCTGCGGCTTTCCTTGTCGGCCCACCAGGTAACGAGTTGTTCCGCGATGCTCAAGGTCTGGAACCGGGTCGCTGCCGTGCCGAGACGGCGGCGAATCTCCGCATCCAGCCACTGATGCGCGTCGGCGGCGTCGCCGGCACAGGCGAGGGCGACCAGGACCGGTCCGATCAGGTAGTCGCACTCGCCGGTGGCTTCCCCTGGCTGGAAGACGCCGCAGAGCAGCGTCCGCACCTCGCGGATCGCTTCGTGGTGGGCGGCGGCCATCATGCGGACCTGCTCGTCGGGATCGTCGGCGAGCTGCACGGCCAGTCGAGTAACCGCCTGAACGTCCAGGCCCCCGATCTCACGGGTCGCCGCATACAAGGCGTAGTAGCGGGTGTCGGCGTCGGCGTCGTGGCAGAGCCGGATCAGCGCGTCGGCGGCCTCAGGCTCCACACCGTCGAGGTCAACCAGGCCGGGCAGAGCGGCCGCCACGTGGAACCGCACCCGATCGTCCGGGTGGCCGGCGAGGGCCACCACCTCCGCAGCGCCTCCTGACCGCCGTGATAGCCGAGCGCGGAGACGATCCAACCGGTCACAGCCGGATCGGTCTCCTCACCCAGCCGGACCTGCAGCAGCGGAATCGTCTCGTCGCGGAAGGGCCGGCGCCCATCGGGCTGCTCGTCACCAAGCTCCCGGAGGATCCGTACACCCAGTTTCCGCTGCAAGGCGTCGCTGTCGCCGACGAGCGCGGCGGCTCGGTCGAAGACCTCGCGGGTGCCCGCCGATGCAAGGCGAGCAGTGACGGCATCGCAACTTCGCCGTCGTCATCCTCGATCTCGCGCCTCGCCAAACGGAGCAAAAGCTCAAGTGGCAGTTCGTCGAAGGCCGGCAGATCCAAACCGCTCACACCGCAAGTGTGGTCCGTCAACGGCCCGGATTCACCAAGACCGGATTCACCAAGATCAGCCTCGCCGGCGCTCAGGCCATGCCGTCAGAGCCGCTCGGCCGCCGAAAGGCTCGAGGGGTGAAGAAGCTGAGACGCTCCGATGATCTCGACGCCCAGCAGACGCCCGTCCGCATCGAAGTCCAACACGACGTCGCCCCGGCCTGCCCGGTCCACGACGACCTGTTCAACGGCGGCACCGGCTGCCTCGCTGTCTGTCAGGTACAGATAGGCGGCGTCTACTTCAACGTCCAGCTCAATGCGCACAACGCATTTGACCACATCAAGGACGTTGTCCGTCCTCCTTACCCACTCACGACCGGCCACCACCAGCCGGAAAGCGGGAACCATTGTGATACACGTCGATGTGGAGTCACGGGGACTCGAACCCCGAACCCCTGCCTTGCAAAGGCAGTGCTCTGCCAGTTGAGCTATGACCCCTGGCGTCTCTTCGTGGAAGCCTCCACGACAGAGTATCCGCTGCTCACGTGACCCCTGGCCGGGCCACTTCGGTGGATAAGAGTTGAACCCGTGACCCCCGCCTTTACAAAGGGAGTGCTCTGCCAGTTGAGCTAAGGCCCCGGAGTCGAGCCGGCCGCGGTCAGCGCAGGTCGGGAGCGGTGGTCGCCTCGTGCCAGAGCGCGCGCTCGTCGCTCGACGACTTGACCTTGCGGAAGACGAATGTCGCCGTGCCGACGATCCCGGCAACGATAAGGAGCTTTTTCAGCATGAGCTGGATCCTCACTTGTGCGACGGCCGCGGAGTGGGGCTAGCTGGAATCGAACCAGCGACCTCAGAGTTATCAGCTCTGCGCTCTAACCGACTGAGCTATAGCCCCGTACGTGCGACAACGAAGGTTACCGCAAGCTCGATGCCCCGCCCAAATCGGGGCCACCGCAACAGATGCGGCAGCCCCGACCTACGAAAACGGAACGATCAGTCGCGCTCGGCCAGGGTCAGCTCGACGCCGCCGACCAGGTCGGCGCACACGTTGTAGATGAATGCGCCCAGCGTGGCCAGCGCCGTGAACAGCACCACGTTGACCGCGCCGATCAGCATCGACGTGCCGATCACGCCCCACGCGGTGATCCGGAACGGGCTGCTCGCGTCCGCGCCCGTACCGCCGGAGGCGCTCACCAGCTCGCTCAGGCTCTTGTTGACCTCACCCCAGACGCCCATCGCGTCCAGCGCCAGGTACAGCACCGAGGTGGCCACCACGACGACGATGAACAGCACCACCGACACCGCGAACGAGAACTTCATCACCGACCACGGGTCGATCCGCTTGAGGTTCAGCCGGGCCCGGCGCGGGCCGCGGGCCGCGGCCGACGACACCGTGTTGCGGGCCGAGCGGACCGCCTCGGAGACCCGGGCGGCGCCGACCGCAGCTGATCCGGCGGCTCCCCCGGGGCGCCGGCTACCGGTGGATTCGCCCGGTCCCGGGGGTGCGGCGGCCGGACGGGCCGGAGCCGGCTGCGCCGGGCCGGTCCGCTGCTGGCCGGTGCTCGCGCCCGGCTGCTTCGCCTGCGGCCCGGTCGTACGGCCCGGGGGCGCACCGGACTTGCCTTTGGTGATGACCGGCACGGTCGCCGAGCCCTTCGCCACCGCCGGCGCCCCGGGCCGTTTCGGCTCGGACGGCTGTTCGTCGTCCGCCGCGGGCTCACCCGGAGGCGGCGCCATGCCCGGCGCCCGAGTGAACTTGGGCTGGGACGGGGCGTCGGCCGAGGCCGAACGACCAGCGGCATCGCGTCCGGCCGGCGCGGGACCATCCTTGCTCGGTCCCTCGTCGACCGGAGATGTCGAGGTCCCCGAGCCCCCCGACTTCGCCGTTGTCTCCGTCATCAACTAGTCCTGTTCGTCAGGCTCGTCGGCATTGCGAGCAAGCGCCACGATGGTTACACCTTCTGGGAGGTCCATCAGCTTGACCCCCATTGTGTTCCGATCCCGCGTGCGCCGTACAGGCTTCACGGGAGTCCGAATGACACCACCATTGCTGGTGATGGCAAACAGTTCATCCTCCGGGCTGATCACCAAGGCGCCCACCAGTCCACCACGGCGCTCGGTGATTTTCGCGGTCAGGACGCCCTTCCCGCCCCGGCCCTGCACCGGGTACTCCTCGATCGGCGTCCGCTTCGCATACCCGCCGTCGGTCGCCACCAAAACGTCCATACCCTCGCGTACGACCTCCATGGCGAGCAGCTCGTCGCCGTCACCGAAGCGCATGCCGATCACGCCGGAGGTCGCCCGACCCATCGGCCGGAGGGCCTCGTCGGTCGCGTTGAACCGGATGGCCTGGGCCCTCTTCGACACCAGAAGCAGGTCGTTCTCCGGTGCCGCCAGGGTCGCGCCCACCAACTCGTCATCCTCCCGCAAGTTGATGGCGATGATGCCACCGCTGCGGTTGGAGTCAAATTCGTCGAGCCGGGTCTTCTTCACCAGCCCGTTCTTGGTGGCGAGCACAAGATAGGGCTCAACCTGGTAATCCGGGATCTGAATGACCTGGGCGATGTGCTCGTCGGGCTGGAACGCCAGCAGGTTCGCCACGTGCTGGCCCTTGGCCGAGCGCATCGCCTCGGGCAGCTCGTACGCCTTCGCCCGGTATACCCGCCCCTTGTTCGTGAAGAACAGGATCCACGCGTGTGTGCTGATCACGAAGAAGTGGCTGACGATGTCGTCCTGCCGCAGTGAGGCGCCGCTCACACCCTTGCCACCACGCCGCTGCGATCGGTACAGATCGATCTTGGTGCGCTTGGCGTAACCGGTTCGTGTGATCGTCACCACAACGTCCTCGCGCGCGATGAGATCCTCCATGGAGACCTCACCGTCGAACGGGATGATCTGCGTCCGCCGTTCATCGCCGTACTTGGCCACGATCTCGCCGAGCTCGTCGGACACGATCTTCCGCTGCCGCTCCGGCTTGGCCAGGATGTCCTTGAGATCCTCGATTTCGATCTCGATCCGGCCCAGCTCGTCGATGATCTTCTGCCGCTCCAGCGCGGCCAGCCGGCGCAGCTGCATGTCCAGGATCGCCTGCGCCTGGATCTCGTCGATCTCCAGCAGCTGGATCAGGCCGATCCGGGCGTCCTCCACCGTCGGCGAGCGCCGGATCAGCGCGATGACCTCGTCGAGCGCGTCCAGCGCCTTGACCAGGCCGCGCAGGATGTGCGCGCGCTCCTCGGCCTTGCGCAGGCGGTACGCGGTCCGCCGGCGGATGACCTCGATCTGGTGCTCGACGTACAGGCGAAGGAACTGCGCCAGGTTCAGCGTCCGCGGCACCCCGTCGACCAGCGCGAGCATGTTCGCACCGAACGTCTCCTGCAGCTGCGTGTGCTTGTACAGGTTGTTCAGCACGACCTTGGCGACCGCGTCCCGCTTCAGGACCAGGATCAACCGCATGCCCGTACGCCCGGACGACTCGTCCCGGATGTCGGCGATACCGGAGAGTTTGCCCTCCTTGACCAACTCGGCGACCCGCTCGGCCAGGTTGTCCGGGTTCACCTGGTACGGCAGCTGGGTGGTCACCAAGCACGGGCGCCCGCGGGAGTCCTCCTCGACCTCGACCACGGCGCGCATCCGGATCTGTCCCCGGCCGGTGCGGTAGGCGTCCTGAATCGCCGACTGACCGACGATCAGCCCGTATGTGGGGAAGTCAGGTCCCTTGACGATCTCCAGCAGCGCCTCGAGCGTCTCCGCCTCTTCCACCTCGGGGTGGTCCAGGCACCACTGCACGGCCGCCCCGATCTCCCGCAGGTTGTGCGGCGGGATCTTCGTGGCCATCCCCACGGCGATGCCCTCGGACCCGTTGACCAGCAGGTTCGGGAACCGCGCGGGCAGAATCGTGGGCTCCTTGGCCCGCCCGTCGTAGTTGTCCTGCATGTCGACGGTGTCCTCGTCGATGTCCCGCAGCATCTCCATCGCCAGCGTCGACAGCTTCGATTCGGTGTATCTCATGGCGGCCGGCGGATCGTTGCCCGGGGACCCGAAGTTGCCGTTGCCGTCGATCAGGGGGTAGCGCAGTGACCAGGGCTGACCCATGCGGACGAGGGCGTCGTAGATCGACGAGTCGCCGTGCGGGTGGTAGTTGCCCATCACGTCGCCAACGACGCGGGCGCACTTGACGTAGCCACGGTCCGGGCGGAAGCCGGAGTCGTACATCGCGTACAGGATCTTGCGGTGCACCGGCTTGAGGCCGTCCCGGACGTCGGGCAGGGCGCGGCCGACGATGACGCTCATCGCGTAGTCGAGGTACGAGCGCTGCATCTCGACTTCGAGGCCGACGGGCTCGACACGCTGGCTGATGCCGACACTGGCCGACTCCGGGGGAGTCTCCTCGCCAGGGGTCTCGGGAGTATCCGTCACTGGTTAGCCCTTACTGATCGTAAACCCGACACAACGGGTGTAACTACGCATTTGTCTGTGGATAACACTGTGGATAGGTCAATACGCTGTGTATAACTGCCCGAAGCGGTGCCGTCACCGGCACCGCTTCACCAATCAGATGTCCAGGAAGCGCACGTCTTTGGCGTTGCGCTGAATGAACGAACGGCGTGCTTCGACGTCCTCGCCCATCAGGACGCTGAACAACTCATCGGCCACCGCGGCGTCGTCGAGGGTCACCTGGCGCAGCGTCCGGGTGGACGGGTCCATGGTGGTGTCCCACAGCTCGGTGTAGTTCATCTCGCCGAGGCCCTTGAACCGCTGAATGTCGTCCGGCTTGGCGTTCGGCTTCTTCTGCTGGCGCAGCGCGATCAGCCCGTCCCGCTCCCGGTCGGAGTAGGCGTACTGCGCGTCGTCGCCTTTCTTGTTCCACTTGATCTTGTACAGCGGCGGCGCCGCCAGGTAGACGTGGCCCTGCTCGACCAGCGGCCGCATGAAGCGGAACAGCAGCGTCAGCAGCAGCGTCTGGATGTGCTGGCCATCCACGTCGGCGTCGGCCATCAGCACGATCTTGTGGTACCGCAACTTGGCGATGTCGAACTCGTCGTGGATGCCGGTGCCGAGCGCGGTGATCAGCGCCTGGACCTCGTTGTTCTTCAGCACCCGGTCGATCCGGGCCTTCTCCACGTTCAGGATCTTGCCGCGGATCGGCAGGATGGCCTGGGTGACGTTGTCGCGGCCCTGCTTGGCCGAGCCGCCGGCGGAGTCACCCTCGACGATGAACACCTCGCTGACCCGCGGGTCGGTGGACTGGCAGTCGGCCAGCTTGCCCGGCATCGAGCCGGATTCCAGCAACGACTTGCGGCGGGCCAGCTTGCGGGCCTGCTGGGCGGCGATCCGGGCGCGGGCGGCCTGGGACGCCTTGGTGATGATCGTGCGGGCCTCGGCCGGGTTCCGCTCGAACCAGTCGGCCAGCTGGTCGTTGGTGACCTTCTGGACGAAGCCTTTCATGTCGGTGTTGCCGAGCTTGGTCTTGGTCTGGCCCTCGAACTGCGGGTTGGCCAGCTTCACCGAGATGATCGCGGCCAGGCCCTCGCGGATGTCCTCGCCGGAGAGCTTCTCGTCGCCCTTGAGGAACTTCTTCTCGGCGCCGTAGCGGTTCACGATGCCGGTCAGCGCCGCCCGGAAGCCTTCCTCGTGCGTACCGCCCTCGTGGGTGTTGATGGCGTTGGCGAAGGTGTAGACCGACTCGCCGTACGTGTCGTTCCACTGCATGGCGATCTCCACGGCCATGCCCTGGTCGTCCGCCTCGGCCTCGAAACCGATCACCGACTTGTGGATCGGGGCCTTGGTGTTGTTGAGGTGCCGGACGAAGTCCTGGATGCCGTTTTCGTACATGAAGGTGACCGCGCGCGGCTTGCCGTCCTCGCCGACCTGGTCGGGACGCTGGTCGCTCAGGTGAATGGTCAGGCCCTTGTTCAGGAACGCCATCTCCTGGATGCGGCGGTAGATCGTCTGCCAGTCGAACTCGACCGTCTCGAAGATCGCCCCGTCCGGCCAGAACTTCACCGTGGAGCCGGTGGTGTCGGTCGGCTCGCCCTTCTCCAGCGGGCCGGGCTTGGAGTAGTTGTACTGCTGCCGGTAGACGTTGCCGGACTTGTGGATCACCACTTCCATCCGGGTGGACAGCGCGTTCACCACGGACACGCCCACGCCGTGCAGACCACCGGAGACCTTGTACGCGGTGCCCTCGAACTTGCCGCCGGCGTGCAGGACGGTAAGCGCCACCTCGACGCCCGGCTTCTTCAGCTTCGGGTGCAGGTCGACCGGGAAGCCGCGGCCGTTGTCGGTGACCGAGACGCCGCCGTCGGCCAGCAGGACGACGTCGATCGTGTCGCAGTACCCGGCCATCGCCTCGTCGACCGCGTTGTCCACAACCTCCCAGACGAGGTGGTGCAGACCGCGCTCACCGGTGGAGCCGATGTACATGCCCGGGCGCTTGCGCACCGCCTCGAGGCCTTCGAGCACCTGGATGGAGTCGGCCCCGTATTCCTGCTTCTCTGCCACGCTCGGCCACTTTCTCGTGGCGCGCCCGGTCGGGGCTGCGCCACGGGGTTGGCGGATGACGCCGGCGGCGGGCGCAGGGCACCACAACGACGACCCGCGGAGAGGAGGCGGACCACCGGTGGAACCGTGCGCGCCGGTCGCCGCGGTCACCCGCGGATCGTGATCGGCTGGAAAACCGCGTAGCGTGACGACTGGCGTCACGCTTCGACAGATTCCCGGTCTACGGCAAGTTTACTCCGCCGAAGCGATGAATCGGGGGTCCGGCACCCTCTTCCGGGTGCCTGAGATTGCCGTAGCGCGATTCAGCCCGCTACCCACGTCTCCCCCTACACGCCACGAGCCGACGCCGCAATGGCGAATGATCCGGCGGGCGCGTCGTCCCCACCGGGTCGCCACGCGCTGCGACACTGCCTCACAGAGCCGGGCGGTGGTGTCGTAACCTCGCCCGCGCGGACCGTCTGCACCGGGCCGGCCGCCGATCAGGTCGAGGAGAGGTGTGCCCCATGGCGCTGGACAAGGGGCTGGACAACGTGGCCGTGCACTGGCCGCGGACCAACCAGTACTACGACCCGGTCGCTCCGGCCGAGTTCGTGGACTTCGGGGCGGTGGCCGACGCGCCGGACATCGCCGCGCCCACCGGCGCGCTGGCGCTGCACATCGCCAAGACCGGCACGGTGCGCGCGACCGCGTACACCGAGCTGGTTGATCTTCTGCTGGGCCTGGACGGGGTGCTGCACGCCACCGACGCGGCCGCCGAGGACGAGGATCCGGTGATCGACCCGGACGGGTGCGCCTGGATCGCCGGCGGGCTGGAGCGCTTCGTCGAGGGGCACGGTCCGTACGGCGACCTGGTCACCTTCGACTCGGTGGCCTCGGTGATGCGCAACGCGGTCGCCGGTGGGCGGCTGGCCGAGCAGCAGTTGCGTTGGCTCGACCACCGGCTGTCGGCCCTGCGCGACGACGCCGGCAACGCCCCGCACTGGACGTTCGCGCGTTCCGAACTGGCCGTTCTCGCCGGCTTCTACCGACGCTGCGCCGACCGCGGCTTCGCCGTCTTCGCCGACTATTAGGAACGATGTCGCATCTGCGTGGTGCGTACAGTTCGCTGCTCCCGCCGAGGGCCGCAGCGGTCCGAGCCGGCCGCTGACGCGTCCGGAGCGCTCAGCCCACCACGGCGACCGGCGTGCGTGGTCGCGCCGTCAAGATCACCCGTAGGTGTCCCGCGGGCCGCGGCCCGGGACACGGCGGGAGCCACGACTCCACGACGGGGCCGCCGGGCCGTGGATGTTGAGCTTGGTGACGACGTTGTGCCCGACCTGGGACGCGATGTTCCGCAACAGCGATGCGGCCAGCATCCGCAGCTGGGTGGCCCAGGCGGTCGATTCGGCCTCGACGGTCAGCACGCCGTCGTCGAGCTTGATCGGCTTGCTGTGCCGGGCGATCTCCTCGCCCACCACCTTCTCCCAGGCGCCGAAGACGGTGGCCTCGGCTTTCGGCTTCTCCCAGCCGCGAGCCTTCATCAGCCGCTGGAGAACGTCACCGAACAGAGCCGGGTCGCGCGGATCGGGGCCGGGCCCGGAGTAGCCGCGCAGCCGGCGCCCGGCCCCGTCGCCACCCGCCCCGGACCGCCGGCGCGGCGCGGCCGCCTTCCGCTTGGCCAGGGCCGCGTCGAGCACGGCCCGGGCCAGCTCCGGACCGACCGGCCTCTCGGCATCGCCGGGGTTGGGGTTCTGCGGATCATCCGGCACGGGTCACCGTTCCCGTTCCGACGTCGTAGCGGGCACCCTGCAGGCCGGCCGGGACGTCGTCCGGCACGGCGCAGGTCACGATGAGCTGTCCGGCGTCGGCGACCAGCGCCGCCAGCCGGTCGCGGCGGCCACCGTCCAGCTCGGCGAACACGTCGTCGAGCACCAGCACCGGCTCGATACCGTCGGAGCGCAGCAGATCGTACGCGGCCAGGCGCAGCGCCAGCGCGTACGACCAGGACTCGCCGTGGCTGGCGTAGCCCCGGGCCGGCAGATCGCCGAGGCTGAGCGTGAGGTCGTCGCGGTGCGGGCCGACCAGGGTGACGCCCCGCTCGACCTCGGCCGGCCGGCGTTCGGCCAGCGACGCGAGCAGCGCCTCCTGGAGGGTGGACCGGTCGCTGGACAACGCGTCGCCGAGGCGCGCGGCGTACCCGATCCCGGCCGCGGCCCGGCCGGCGGCCACCGCGTCGTACGCCTTGGTCAGGTGCGGTCCGAGCGCGGCGACGAGTTCCAGGCGGCCGGCCATCAGCTCGGCGCCGTGCGTCGCGAGGTGCTGGTCCCAGACCGCGAGGGTGGAGAGATCCTGCCCGCGGGTGCCGCCGACCTTCCGGGTCAGGTAGGCCGTACGGAGCAGGGCGTTGCGTTGTTTGACGACGCGGTCGTAGTCGGCGCGCACCCCGGCGTAGCGGGGCTGGCGGGCGACCAGCAGGTCGTCCAGGTATCGGCGGCGCTCGGACGGGTCGCCGCGGATCAGTTCCAGGTCCTCGGGGGCGAACAGCACCATCCGCAACGCGCCCAGGACGTCACGGGGACGGCGTACGGGAGACCGGTTGAGGCGCGCCCGGTTGGCCTTGCCCGGCACGATCTCCAGCTCGACCAGCAGCTCGCGTCCATCGTGGACGATCTCGCACCGGATCACCGCCGAGGCGGCGCCGGCCCGGACGAGCGGGGCGTCGGTGGCCACCCGGTGACTGTCCAGAGTGGCCACGTAGCCGAGCGCCTCGACGAGGTTGGTCTTGCCCGTGCCGTTCTGGCCGACCAGGACGGCGACGCCCGGGTCGAGGTCGACCGCCACCCGCTCGTACGAGCGGAAGTCGGTGAGCTCGACCCGGCGTGCGTACATCCGCTGATTATCCCCCGGCCGGCGGAATCAGCTGACGACGGCGTGGCCACCGAACTGCTGGCGGAGCGCCGCCACCGCCTTCATCGCGGGCGAGTCCGACTGGCGCGACTCGAAGCGGGTGAACAGCGACGCTGCGATGACGTGCAATGGCACGGCCAGCCGCACGGCCTCGTCGACGGTCCAGCGGCCCTCGCCGGTGTCCTCGGCGTAGCCCTTCAGCTTGCCCAGTTCAGGGTCGCCGTCGAGCGCCCGGTCGAACAGGTCCAGCAGCCAGGACTTGACCACGCTGCCCTCACGCCAGCTCTTGAACGCGCCGGGCACGTTGTCCACGTACTCGGACGCCTCGAGGAGCTCCCAGCCCTCGGCCAGGGCCTGCATCATGCCGTACTCGATGCCGTTGTGCACCATCTTGGTGTAGTGGCCGGCGCCGACCGGGCCGGCGTGCACGAAACCGAACGGACCTTCCGGCTTGAGAGCCTCGAAGATCGGCAGGGCCTTGGCCACGTTCGCCGGGTCGCCGCCGACCATCAGCGCGTACCCGTTCTGACTGCCCCAGATGCCACCCGAGACGCCGCAGTCCATGTAACCGATGCCTTTGGGCCCGAGGCGGTCGGCGCGCGGCTTGTCGTCGGTGAACTTCGAGTTGCCGCCGTCGATGATCAGGTCGCCCGAGGAGAGCAGCCCGCCCAGCTCGTCGATCGTGCCCTCGGTGATCGGACCGGCCGGGACCATGGCCCAGACCACCCGTGGCGCCGACAGCTTCTCGACCAGTTCGGCGATGCTGGCGACGTCGGAGATGTCCGGATTGCGGTCGTAGCCGACGACTTCGTGGCCGGCAGCGCGGACGCGGTCGCGCATGTTGCCGCCCATCCGGCCGAGGCCGATGAGACCGAGCTGCATGGTGTTCCCCCTCAATTCGTGGTTCCTGAGCTCAGTATCAGCGGGTTACCCGGATCGGCATGATCAGATAGCGGTATCCCGGCACGATTTCCCCGTCGTCGGACGACGGGGAGATGACCGCGGGCTTGAACGCGTCCACGAATGACAGGACTGCCTGCGGCGCGCCGAGGTTCTGCAGTCCGTCGATCAGGTACTGCGGGTTGAAGCCGATGGTCAGCGGCTCGCCGGTGAAGGTCGCCTCCATGGCCTCGCTGGCCCGGGCCTCCTCCGTCCCACCGGCCTCGACCACCAGACCGTCCTCACTGAAGCTCAGCAGCACCGGAGTGGTGCGCTCGGCCACCAGCGCCACCCGGCGGACCACCTCGACCAGCGCCGCCACCGGCACCCGGGCCTCGGCGTTGTGGGCTGCGGGGAACAGCGACCGCACGGGCGGATAGTTCGCGCCGTCGAGCAGCCGGCTGGTCGTCCGGCGGGTGCCACCGGCGAAGCCGATCATGCCCTCGCCCGCGTTGCCCTGGGCCAGCGCCAGCGTGACCTCACCGCCGATCGGGCCCAGGGCCTTCGCGGTGTCGTTGAGGGTCTTCGCCGGCACCAGCGCGTTGAGGCTGATGTCGGGGTCGTCGGGGCGCCACTCGATCTCCCGCATGGCCAGCCGGTAACGGTCGGTGGCGAGCATGGCGAGGCTGGTGCCGTTCAGCTCCACCCGCACGCCCGTCATCATCGGGAGCGTCTCGTCGCGGCCCGCGGCGATGGCGACCTGAGCGACGGCGGCGGCGAACACGGTGGCGTCCACGGTGCCGGCACTCGACGGCATGTCGGGCAACGTCGGGTAGTCCTCGACCGGCATCGTCGGCAGCGTGAACCGGGCGCTGCCACAGACGAGTTCCAGGTGCGAGCCGACCGCGGCGATATCCGCGGGCTTGGCCGGCAACGCCTTGGTGATCTCGGCCAGCAGCCGACCGGAGACCAGCGCGGCGCCGTCGGCGTCCGCCTGCACCTCCACGCTCACCTGGCTGGAGACCTCGTAGTCGAACCCGGAGACGTGCAGCCGGCCGTCGGTCACTCGCAGCATGACGCCGGCGAGCACCGGCACCGACGGGCGGCTGGGCAGGCTCTTCGCCGTCCAGGCCACGGCGTCGGCGAGTGCGTCTCGCTCCACCCGGAACTTCATGCTGTCCTCCGCAACGCTGCTTCCTTCAGGGGATTTCGACCCCACCGAACTCTAATGGCGGGCGGGGTCGTCGTGCCGACCTGGGTCGGTGCTCGGGGCGCCGGTTCGGCACGACGAGCGTCATCCACACCTTCCCCAACGCCGTTGATTGCTTTTTGTTCTCTTCAAAGAGATAACCCGTCACCTTCATAGGGGCTGTGCACACTGTGGAGAAGTCGAGTATGTGCTGCTCAGAGGGTTATCCACCGGTGCACGGGATGTGGGTAACACCGGGACAACCAGGGGTCTGTGTCCACAGTCGTCGAGCGACGCCGGGTTGTCCACCGTTGTCCACCGGTTATCCACCGGTTATCCACGGGGTTTGTGCCCAGCCCTGGGGACAAACCCGGGACGCCGGCGCCTCGTCGTCCCCAGAACCTTCAACAGGAAATCCACACTCTTCCACAGGCTGTGGGCTCAGATGTGACGGTGAGTACTTGTCCACATCTGTTTGCACAGGCCTCGTCCACATCTGTGGGCAACGGCGAAGATCGTTGTCCACCGTTGGGGATAACTTCCTGTGGGCGACCGGTGGATAACGTTGGCACGACCGGGCTCGCTGCCGGCGAGGTGTGGACCGAACGACGGAGGTGTGGATCGCACGACTCCGGTACGTCCGGGCGAGTCGGACCGCGCCTCGCATCGGCGGGACGGGCGAACTGTCGGCTGGAGCGGCGGTGTCAGCTCATGGGCGGCGGCCGGCCGCAGCGTCGTCGCGGCTCAGCCCAGCGGGCCAGCCGATGTCAGCTTCTGGGCATCGCGTCGACGGGCGGCGCGGCCGGCCATGCAGTCAAGCCCGGCGGCGGGCAACGGCCCGGAGTGGCTATGGCCTGGGCCCGCCGAGAATGGACGCGCCGATTTCCTGGGGCGGAGTGGCCCGTACCGGGAAGATCTCAGGTGTTCTGTTTGATGCGGTTGGTCAGTTCGGCGATCTGGTTGTAGAGCGAGCGCCGCTCGGCCATGTGCTGGCGGATCTTGCGGTCGGCGTGCATGACCGTGGTGTGGTCGCGGCCCCCGAAGGCCTGGCCGATCCGCGGCAGCGAGAGGTCGGTGAGTTCGCGGCAGAGGTACATCGCGACCTGTCGGGCGTTGACCAGGACGCGGCTGCGGGAATGGCCGCGCAGGTCGTCCAGGCTGACGCCGAAGTACTCGGACGTCGAGGACATGATCTGGTCCGCGGTGATCTCCGGGCCGGCGCCGTCCGGCATGAAATCGCGGAGCACCTCCTCGGCCAGCGACAACTGCACCACGGAGCGGGTCAGGCTGGCGAACGCGGTGACCCGGATCAGCGCGCCCTCGAGTTCGCGGATCGAGTTGGAGACGCGCGACGCGATGAATTCCAGGACGTCGTCGGGGGCGTACATGCGTTCCTGCGCGGCCTTCTTCTGCAGGATCGCGATGCGGGTCTCCAGATCGGGTGGCTGGATGTCGGCGAGCAGGCCCCATTCGAAACGGGTGCGCATCCGGTCCTCGAGCGTGGCCAGCTGGCGCGGGGAACGGTCCGAGCTGATCACGATCTGCTTGTTCGCGTTGTGCAGCGTATTGAAGGTGTGGAAGAACTCCTCCTGCGTGCGTTCGCGGTTCTCCAGGAACTGGATGTCGTCGATCAGCAGGATGTCGACGTCGCGGTAACGGCGCTGGAAGGCCTGTGTCTTGTCGTCGCGGAGGCTGTTGATGAAGTCGTTGGTGAATTCCTCCGTCGACACATAGCGGACGGAACGGGCATGGCCGAGGGTCGTGGCGTAATGGCCGATGGCGTGCAGCAGATGCGTCTTGCCGAGCCCGGAGCTGCCGTAGATGAACAGCGGGTTGTACGCCTTGGCCGGCGATTCCGCGACCGCCACCGACGCGGCGTGGGCGAACCGGTTGGACGAGCCGATGACGAACGTCTCGAACATGTACTTCGGGTTCAGCCGGTTGCCGCCGTCGCCGCCGGGGCGCGGATTGCTGCTCGGTCCGCGCAGATCGACCGGCGATCGGCCGGGACCGTTGTCGCCGCCGTGGTTCATCCGCAGCGTGTCGTCGCGGTGATCGTCCCGGCGCGGGTCGTCCCGGCGCTGGTTGTCACGCAACTGGGCCGGGTCGCCGGCCATGCGGTGGACGGCGGGTTCGTTCGACGGCTCGGACCGCGGGCCGGGTGGCACCGGCCGGGCCGGGGCCGGCTTCTCGGGCAGCGGCGCGGCGAAGAGCGCCTCCTGGGCGTCGCGGGCGGCCGGCACGCCGCGGGGGTACGCGGCCGCGGGCGCCGAGTGCTGGGCCGAGCCGGTCGGGCTGTAGTTGCCGTACGCGTCCGCGTAGTGACTGGGCTGCAGTTGCGGCTCCGGCGCGGGAGGCGGGACCGCCGGGGGCGGGCTGCCGTAGACCGTCCCGGGCCGGCCGGAGCCGTCCTCGGGTGGCCGGACGGTGACCGCGACCTGGATCGGGCGGCCCAGCCGGCGCGACAGCGCGTCGGTTATCGCCGGCCGCAACCTCGACTCGATCACGTCGCGGGTGAACGCGTCCGGCACCGACAACAGAGCGGTGTCCTCGACTATCGCGCGCAGGCGGGTGAGCTTCAGGTAAGCGCGCTGCTGCCCGGAGGCGATCTCGTCCGCGAGATCCTCCGTCGCCTCCGCCCAGACCTGGCCCAGGTCGACCGTGTCGGCCACCGCCGCGCCACCCCCATCAATCGGCTTCCGCCGCTGCCCGTCGGTCTGCCCAAAGCTGGGCGCACCGGCCGGCTCCCCCAAGCCGTGCCGTACACGGCTCCGCCGGCTGTCCACACGTTATCCACAACCTGTGGGAGTGCCCCGATCGGATGGTCGGCAGAATGCGAGGCCTGTGCTGGCGCAGTGGAACAGGCCCACCCTGCCGAACGATCCACCACCATGTCCGGTTTTGGCCCGGTTCGCGATGGTGGTGCGGTCGTCCCACCGTGAACCGGCAAACGGGCACGCTAACAGCGACTCCACCGTGGCTTCAACACCGGCAGGCCCGGTCGTGGGGTTCAGGCAGCAAAAGATTCACTCCGCGCGCAGAAAGACCGGTGCCGGCGCGTCGACCTCGGCGATGGTTGACCACCGATTCGCCCCTGCGTAGGGTCGAGCGGTTGCTCTGCCGCACTCTGGTAAAGTGGCGTGTTGCAAGCCCGAATCCCAGCGGCGTAGTACGAAGACGGAGTCCTCACGTGAGCAAGCGCACCTACCAGCCGAACAACCGCCGGCGTGCGAAGACCCACGGCTTCCGGCTGCGCATGCGCACCCGGGCCGGCCGGGCCATCCTGTCCTCGCGCCGCACCAAGGGCCGCGACAAGCTGTCGGCCTGAGCCGGCGCTGGTCGCACCGGAATGCCCAGGTAGTCGTGCTGGCCGCCGCGCAACGACTGCGGCGTAGCAGCGAATTCGCCGCAGCGATCCGCGGTGGCCGCCGGGCCGGTCGCGGCACGCTCGTCGTCCACCTGACTCTCGAAGAGCCGGCGCTCGCCTTCACGGCACGCGCCGGCTTCGTCGTGTCCAAGGCCGTCGGCAACGCGGTGGTCCGTAACCAGGTCCGCCGCCGGCTCCGCCACCTGGTCCGGCCGTTGCTGGACGAGCTGCCCGGCGGCGCGGTCCTGGTCGTACGGGCGCTGCCACCGGCCGCCGCGGCGTCGTATCAGCAACTCGGCGCGGACCTGACGGCCGCCCTCGCGGCGGCCCGCAGTCCCCGGAGGCGGCGATGAGCCTGCTCGCCCGGATGCTGACTGCGGCGATCGTCGCGTACCGTCGTTACGTGAGCCCGGCGCTGCCGGCCCGCTGTCGTTTCTATCCCTCGTGCAGCGCGTACGCCCAGGAGGCGCTGACGCGGCACGGCGCTCTGCGAGGGACGGGCCTGACGATCTGGCGGCTGCTGCGCTGTCACCCCTTCCACCCTGGCGGGTACGACCCGGTGCCTGACCCGATCCGTCACCGTCCTGCTGATGTGACTGGAGCATGAATTGAGTCTCGACTGGATCTACACCGCGATCTCGTGGATCCTGCTGCGCTGGCACGATCTCTGGACGGCCATCGGGATCCCGGACGACCGCTTCCTCGGGACCAACTGGACCTGGGTACTGGCCATCATCTTCCTGGTGGTCAGCCTCCGGGTGATCCTGTTCCCGGTCTTCGTCAAGCAGATCAAATCGCAGCGGGCCATGCAGGCCTTGCAGCCCAAGGTCAAAGAGCTGCAGAACAAGCACAAGGGTGACAAGGAAACGCTCCAGAAAGAGATGATGGAGCTGTACCGCACCGAGAAGGCGAACCCGCTGATGGGCTGCCTTCCGATGGTGCTGCAGATCCCCGTCTTCCTCGGCCTGTTCCACACCTTGCGCCGGCTGACCCCGGCCAACCTCGGCGTCACCCGGTACGGCTGGACCGCTGACGAGTTCCGCGACGCGACCCACGCGGCGCTGTTCACGGCGCCGCTGCCGGCGAAGTTCGGGTCGACCGCGGCCGAGTTGGGCCAGCTCGGCGCCTTCAGCGCCACCCCGGTCAAGATCATCGCGGGTGTGCTGGTGCTGATCATGATGGCCACCACCTACCTGACCAGCCGCCAGATGATCCTGAAGACCGGCTGGGCCGAGGACCCGCAGCAGAAGATGATCCAGCGCCTGATGCTGTACGGCATCCCGCTGTCGCTGCTGATCTCCGGCTCGCTGTTCCCGATCGGTGTGGTCATCTACTGGGTGACCAACAACGGCTTCACCCTGGCTCAGCAGCAGTGGGTGCTGCGCAAGTACCCGCCGCCGCAGATGGCCGGCAAGAAGTCCGCGCCGGCCGCCACGGCGTCCCGCAACGGCTCGGCCGTCGCCGCGAAGAAGACCGGCCAAGCGCCTCCGAGCCCGGTTCAGCCGGCTCGTACGGGGGGCCTGTTCGGCCGCAAGGCCGCCGAGCCCGAGCCGCAGACGCCGAAGCTCGACACCCGGGCGCTCGCGCCCAAGCCCGGCGCCAAACCAGCCAATCCGAAAAAGGGCGCCCGACCGGCGACCAAACCCCAGGGATGACTGCCGTCCGGGCCGCCTCGACGGCCCGGACGCTCCCCTGACCACACCGACCCTCCCCGCACGGCGCGAACGCACCCGGCGCCGGCGCGGGGAACAGCGGACCGAGCAGGTCCGGCCCGAACGAGTACGGAGATGAACCGTGACCGACAGCAGCACTCCCGCTTCGCCCGAATCCGCCGAATCCACCGAGACGTTGCCGGTGTCGGATTCCGCGGGCTCGGATTCCCCGGCCGTGGCGGACGAGGCCCCAGCGGTCGAGGCGGAAACCGGCGACGAGAAGAAGTCGGAGAGCGTCGCCTCCGACGGCGATCTGTTCCAGCAAAGCGAGGTCGCCGCTGACTACGTCGAGGGCCTGCTGGACATCCTCGACTACGACGGGGACATCGACGAACTGGTGTCCGCGGGGCGCCCGATGGTCGAGGTCGTGGGCGCCCGCCTGCAGCCACTGGTCGGTCAGCGCGGTGCCACGCTGGAGGCGCTGCAGGAACTCACCCGCCTGGCGATCTTCCGGGCTACCGGCTCGCCGAGCCGTCTCCTCCTCGACATCGGCGGCTACCGGGCCACGCGGCGCAAGGAACTCGCCGCCGTCGCCCGCAACGCCGTCGAGAAGGTCAAGGAGCACGGTGATGTCGTACGCCTGGAGCCCATGTCGGCCTTCGAGCGGAAGTGTGTCCACGACGTCGTGAACGCCATCGACGGCGTGCAGAGCGAGTCCGAGGGCGTGGAGCCGAACCGGCGGATCGTGGTCCGCGCGATCGACTGAGCTTTTGGAGTTGTTCCCTGTGCGGCCCGGGCGGTTTCGGCCCGGGCCGTCGTGTTACCTGGAGGCCCGTTGTCGTCGCCCGATGCCGCTGCTGCTTCGCCCTTTTCCTCGTCCGAGGCTTCGTCGCCCGGGGCTTCTCCTTCCGGGGCTTCGTCGCCCGGAGCTTTCCCCCTGGCGTCGTCCTTTGCTGAGCCGCCGGCTGAGCTTGCCGTCGTGGCCCAGGCCGTCTTCGGCGATCGGCTCGCGCTTGCTTCCCGGTATGCCGAACTGCTGGCCACCGACGGCGTGGTTCGAGGCCTGATCGGACCCCGTGAGGCACCCCGCATCTGGGACCGACATCTGATCAACTGCGCCGTCGTGTCGGAAATGATCCGTATCGGCGCTTCGGTGGCCGACGTCGGCTCTGGTGCCGGTTTGCCCGGTATCGTACTGGCAGTGGTACGACCTGATCTTCGGATCACCCTGGTCGAGCCATTGGCACGGCGGACGGCGTTTCTGTCGGAGGCGGTGACGGCGCTCGGGCTGGACTCGACCGTGACGGTGGTCCGAGGACGGGCGGCGGATGTCATCGGTGAATTCCCGCCCGCTGACGTCGTCACGGCGCGAGCAGTGGCACCGCTCGACCGGCTGGCCGGATGGTGCCTGCCGCTGGCCGCGGTGGGTGGTCGGTTGCTGGCGCTGAAAGGCACCTCGGCCGCGGACGAGGTGGCGGAACACCGGGAGGCGATCGTACGGCTCGGCGGGTCCGATCCGGTGGTGACCCGGTGTGGCGTGGGCGTGGTCGAACCTCCGACCACTGTGGTGGAGATCGTTCGGGAGCGGGAGGTCGGCCGCCCCGCCGATCACCGCACCGGAGGTTCTCGCCGGGCCAGTGGCCGCGGCGGCTCACCGGGTCCCGGCAGTGCGGGGCAAGGGAGAACACGGAGGGGATAGATGGCCAGGCGGGGTGCCCGCAGTCGTACCGGTAAGCAGGCGCGCCCGGTTGAGGGTGTGCCGCCCGAGACGCCATCCCGCTCTCGTCATCTGTCTCCTCGTTCAGACGGACCCGACCCGGCCGACGAGGTACTCCCCCCGCCGCTGAGGGCCTTCGAGGCCTCGGCCGTTGCTATGCCACTGCCGTCGTCGCCGGCCTTCCTGGGAACCTCCGGCCTGGCCGTCGTTCCGTCGCCGTCGCCGGTATCTCTCCAGCAGGTGGTAGAGGCCCCTGGACTCGTCGCTGACGTTCCGGTCGGGACCGCCGACCCGCCGCCTCGGAAGTCTGCGCCCCCAGATCCGTCGCCTCGCCAGGCGTCGTGGCTAGAGGCAACGCCGCCTTCGCCTCGGACCGCCCACGGATCGGGCTGGCCAAGCGACCATGACGCCCGCTATGGCGGTGCGCTCCGTCTAGTGCAAGGATTCATGGTCTTCCAGTTTTCGGCCGCACGCTTGCCCGCAACCCAACCGGCGGACAGGCGTGGCAGTGCCCGCCCGACGGCCGTAGGCTGGCCAGGCGTCGATATCGTGGACCCGACGGCGGTCGCGTTCGACGCCCCACCGCCTCCTGCCGCACCGCCCGCATCCCTCCCGGATGCGTCGGCGAGCAGTTGCGGGGCCGACCCATTCCGATCAGGCAGGGATGACACGGTGCACGAGTACGGCAAGGGCCTCGAAGGCCCCGGCACGGCGAACGGTGTTTCACGTGAAACCCATCCGTTGACAGGCATGGCCTACGGCGAATCGGCGCCGGGTGTGGCGGTTGGCACCGAATATGGCCCTGACAAGTCGAGCGGTCAGGTGTTCGGCAAGTCGACGCCGAGCGGTGAAGTGGCGGCCTATGCGACGGCGGTGCCGGTGTCGGCTTCGGCGTCCGTACCCCATCAGGGGTCTGGTCCCAGCGCGGCCGCATACTCCATCGGGCCCGAGGAGGGCGTGACGGCAACTGACGAGGATGTTTCACGTGAAACGCCGAGCCGGGATGAAGACGATCCGCCGCTCGCCATGGAAGCGTTGCGTGCTGTGCAGATTCTCAATCCGAGCGGTGAGATCACGATGCCGCGGCCGGACCATCCGCGGGTGCTTTGCGTCGCGAACCAGAAGGGCGGCGTCGGTAAGACAACCACGACCGTGAACCTGGCCGTGGCCCTCGCGCTGCACGGCAACCGGGTCCTCGTAGTGGATCTGGACCCGCAGGGCAACGCGTCCACGGGACTGAACGTTCCGCATCACGCGGGCATACCGGATGTCTATGACTGTCTGATCGACAACGTGCCGTTGTCTGAGGTAGCCCAGCAAGTCGAGGGCATCCCGAACCTGTACTGCGTGCCGGCCACGATCGACCTGGCTGGTGCCGAGATCGAGTTGGTCTCGGTGGTGGCGCGGGAGTCTCGTCTGGCCCGGGCGATCGCGGCGCACCCGGAGAAGTTCGACTACGTCTTCATCGACTGCCCGCCATCACTCGGCCTCCTCACGGTCAACGCCCTGTGCGCTGCGCAGGAGGTGCTGATCCCGATTCAGTGCGAGTACTACGCACTCGAGGGATTGAACCAACTCATCAACAACATCAATCTGGTGCGTCAGCACCTGAACCCGACGCTCGACGTGTCTACGATCTTGTTGACCATGTACGACCGGCGTACGCGCCTGGCCGACGCGGTCGAACAGGATGTGCGCAACCACTTCGGCGACAAGGTGCTCGAAGCGGTCATCCCGCGCAACGTTCGAGTGTCGGAGGCTCCGAGTTACGGCCAGTCCGTGATGACCTACGATCCCGGATCGCGCGGCGCGACCAGCTACTTCGAGGCTGCGCTGGAAATCGCGAACCGCGGGGTCAGTAACGGAGGCACGTCATGAAGAACCGTCCACGGGGGGGCCTGGGCCGCGGTTTGGGCGCACTGATACCCACCGCGCCGTCGCCCGCCGTCGTGATGGAGGTCGACGAAGAACCGCAGCACGCGCCGGCGCCGACCCAGTACACAGCGCCCTCCACGGCGCCCTCCGTTGAGGATGCTCCGCCGCCGACCGTTCCCGCCGAGGAATTGGCGCCGGTGCCGGGGGCGCGGTTCCTGGAGCTGCCCGTCAGCGCGATCGAGCCCAACGCCAAGCAGCCACGGCACGTCTTTGACGACGAGGCTCTGGATGAGCTGAAGATCTCGATCCAGGAGGTCGGGTTTCTGCAGCCGATCGTTGTTCGCGACTCGGGCGACGGCCGGTACGAGTTGGTCATGGGTGAGCGCCGCTGGCGGGCGGCCCAGGCAATCGGCCGGGACACCATTCCCGCAATCGTCCGCGATACCCGCGACGACGCCATGCTCCGGGACGCCCTGCTCGAGAACATTCACCGCGCCAACCTGAACCCCCTCGAAGAAGCAGCTGCGTACCAGCAGTTGCTCGAGGAGTTCGGCGCAACGCACGAGGAACTGGCCAAGCGCATCGGTCGCAGCCGGCCGCAGATCTCCAACACCATCCGCTTGCTGAACTTGCCGGCGCCCGTGCAGCGACGGGTCGCGGCGGGGGTGCTGTCGGCCGGTCACGCCCGCGCCCTGCTCGGCTTGGACGACGGTGATGCCCAGGACCAGTTGGCCTTGCGGATCGTGGCCGAGGGGCTGTCCGTCCGCGCGACGGAGGAACTCGTGTCAATGGCGCTGGCCGACGGCCCGGCCAAGAAGGCTGCGCCGACCCGGCGCCCGAAGGTGCACGCGCCGGCACTCAACGACTTGGCCGATCGCTTGTCGGATCGCTTCGACACCCGAGTGAAGGTCGACATCGGCCGGAACAAGGGTCGGATCACGATCGAGTTCGCGACCGTGGACGACTTGGAACGAATCGTCGGAATGATCGGCGTAGCGGAAGAAGGCACCGGCGAGACCGAGGAGTGATCCGCTCCTCAGTGTTGGGCAGGGCGCGCGGTTCGTGACCACGCGCCTTTTCTTTTGCTGATTCGCCGCCAAGGGCTTTCATCCCGCTGATTGACGGCTTCCGAAACGCCATTTCCCGTCAAACCGAAACTGCCCAAATCCCAGGAGAATCGTTCTGGGGGAACCGGCGTTGTCGGCCGTCCCTCGGCGGCACCCGCATGCATGTGAATCGCTATCACGTTCTTCGGGGGAGTGCTTGGGTGGCGGTGACTTCCATGATCCGTCCCAGGCATGGAAGCTGCTGGGTTCCAGGTTCGATCGTTCGTCCTCGACAGCGCTCACACTCTCAGGAGTTCGATGTTGTTGCCTTGACCGCGCGCTCCTGTTTGGCGAGATGCCTGGTCAGCGGTCCCTTTGGCAGCGCCGTCAGGCTGGCTCGGCCGGAGCTGATTTCGAAGCGTGGCGGTTCAGGTGGAGGTGCATCTGCCAGCTTGTCGTCGCGTTGAAGTGACGGAATCTCTCTGCCGATCGGAAAGATGCGGGAGGGCCAACGAGCTGGCTCACCCGGGACCGCCATCCCCGAAACATTCCATTGCTTTCACTGTTGGAGCGCATTTCTCGAATGGCCGTCATCTCATGGTGGTAGTTGCGGCGCCGTTCTGTGGTGGTGCGCCGATGGTTCCCGGGTAGACGTTCTGGTTGGCTTGGTTGCAGGGCTCTCATCCGAAGAGTCGCCCGATCACCAAAACCATTCGACGTCGTCGCGATGCTCAGGAGCGTCATCGGGCGTAGCGGTCTTTACGGTGCCTCACTCGACGTTCGGCGCTGCTGCGTGCGCGTCTTGGGCCTCCGCGTCCGCACTCCCCGCTTCCCCGCGTCTCCGCGTCCGCACGGTCCGTTTGCGCGCGCCCTTCCGCTGGCCGTTGCCTGTCTGCTCGGGCCGGCCCGCGCCAACCCCGGCCGCCCGGGCCAATCTTCTCGACTCCGCTTGCCATGGACGCGCTCCGCGACCCCGTGTCCTGCGTGACCCGTGTCCTGCGTGACTCCGTGTCGTGCGCAACTCCGTGTCGTGCGCAACCCCGTGTCGTGCGCAACCCCGTGTCGTGCGCAACCCCGTTTCGTGCGCAACCCCGTGTCCTGCGCGACCCTCTGTCCCGCGTGCCCGCCTGTCCCGCGTGCCCGCCTGACCCCGCGTCCCGCGTGACTCCCTGTCCCGCGCGAACCCTGTCCCGCCGTGACCTCCTGTCCCGCGCAACCCCGCTTCCCACGCGACCCCGTGTCCGGGTAGGCCGTGTCCGCGCCACCCGTACCCTGCCTCTCGTGCCCGTGCACCGTCCCCTCTGACGCCCGGCGGGTGCCGGAGTCTGTTGGACCGTGCCCCCGCGCCGCGGCCCCGCCGGGCGCTGCTGCCCGCCCGCCGATTCGCCCGTGCCGATTCCCGTGTCTGTGTCTGGTCTTCCCGCGTGCGTTCGCCCGCCTCCGCGTCTGCTGCTCGGATCCACCGGCCGGGAAACACTCGTCCACTCGCCCGCGTTCCCTGGCCTGCCACGTCCGCTGCCATACTGCGTTTGCCAGCGCTTCCGTCGCTGATCGCATCTGCTTGGCCGCCCCGGTCTGCTTGCCCGCCGCGATTGCTCGGCTGGCCCGCCCGCAGGTAATTGATAGCCGCCTGCCCACTTCGCGTTGGGCTCGCCCGCCTGCCCGTACTCTTCTATCGCTGACACCCGCTCGCCTCGCAGGCTGCGATCAGCAAGTCAGAAGCCAACAATGCGGCAGCGTCGCGGGAGCGCCCTGGGGTGACTCGGCTACATCTAAGCCGGGTAGGCGATCGGTACGCCCAACGACGCCTTGTGTGCTGTCGCGGCGACTCAACTTCGCTCGCTGGAATGGGGCACGCCTGGTCCGGCCGATTCGCGTACGACAGAATCCGCCACCGGCTCTGGCATCGCGGCCTGTTTCACGTGAAACGTCGGCGTACCGGAGGACGGGACTTCGACCGGCATTCAATGGCTGCCCACGCGATGCGATCGACACGCGTCCTAAAGCCGTGATCTCCTGTACGGCACTCGTTGGGGCCGCGTGGCGCTGCTGGATGAGAAACGATGGCGGGCCCCGAGGGACGGGCTGCCACTCCTGCTCCGCGTGGTTGGGGAGGGTGGCATACGCCGTTTGAGTCGTCGTTTGGTGGGCTGCAGGCGGACGCGGTCGCAACGGCGGGTTAAGCCAACGTCTCGCTCGACGGCTTTCACCTCGGCTCGGTTTCACGTGAAACCGAGCCGACCCGGATGGAGGACGCGTCTAGGGTCTGTCGCCGTCCTCGGCGGTCGAGTGTCCTGCCCAGCCGCAGGGACGGCGTTGAGCTCGATTCGCCGCGCGTCGGCGCAGGACCGTTCATCAAGCGGCGGCGAATCCGGGTCGCCTGCGGTCCCGGCGGCGGTGACAGTAGTCGACTGGCACCGTCTTTGTAGTTGGCCGACCGGGAAGGGACAGCCTCCGTTTCACGTGAAACGGAGGCTGTCCCTTCCCGGTCGAGTCGGACGCCAGCCGCCAGCGGGTCAGGCGTGACTGAACCTGCCAGCCGATGAGCACCGGAACTCGGTAGGTCGACATTCATCCTTGTGGGCCCCCAACCCGCCACCCGCCGCGACCCCGCGACCAAACGAGGTGCGAGCGCGCTATGACGAACGGCGGAACCGCCGTTCGTCAAGGAGGTCTCTGCTGGCGCTTCCGTGGCGGCGCAAGTCTCTCGACGCGATCGGGCAGTGGCTGTTGGCACTCCTGCGGCACGGGAGCTGCCAGTCGAGATCACCGGTGGCGTATGGCGCGGTGCATGGCTCAAGCCCTGGCGCATGTGTCGGTGGCGTAAGAATCTCGATGGCGATCCGCAGCCGACGGCTACGCGTAGCTTGGTAGGCCGTCCGTGGCTGGGTCGGGCGTGGCATGGGTCGCGTGACGACTGAGAACTTGATCGCTGGATGCGGGACAAGCGACGATTCCGAGCTCGGCTCGATTTCTCATGCCGTTTCACGTGAAACGCTTCGCCCTGACGCGTCGACCGGGAATCCGGATACGGATCTGTCGCGGAGTTTGTGCCGGTCAGTTGTCCTCTGTACGGACAGCAGCCCCAATCGACTGGCCCGGGGGCTTTCGGCGGTTGAGCCGAGGGGGGCGCAGCTGTGGGTTTTGCAGCCGAATGTTCCGGGCGGCCCTGAGAGATCAGCTTTCAGCCGTCGCGCGGCGCCGCAGCCGCCGGTGCCGCGACTGGCACCTCGATGCGGCGCTTCCTTCGTAGTCTGCGAGGCGTCGAAGGTGGCGGCCGAGGTCAGCTACTTGAGTTCCAGGCGTCCGGGATCAATTGGCCCTCGCGTGTTCGCCGGCGAAACTCCGTCGTGCCGTTGAGTGCAGCGGGTCAGCGCAGAGCCGTAAGGGCGCGTACTACCTGCCGTTCGTGGTCGACAGTACGTGGTGCCGCAATGCCGGTGCCGGGCGTATCGCAGCGGCACCCGCGGCGTTGAGTCTGCGAAGGGGGGAACGCACGGTGAACGGACTCGCCGGCGTGCCGGTCAGCCGTCGAAGCCGTTCGGATGGCGGCCGGACGAAGGCGGTCGGTGGTCCGGACGAGAAGGCGACGACGCCGGATGGACGGCGGTCCGCGATGCCGCCGAAGGGTCAGGATCGACGGGAGGCCACCCGCACTCCGCAAGCTGAGCGGCCAACCGGCTTATGTCGCTGCCGTCGAAGGTCGCGCCGGGCCCGTTGGCTCACAACACCGCCACGGGTGATGTGCCTGCCCGCCGCTTAAGGCAAACGGCATGCTCGTGGAGGAGAAAGTTGGCCCCTTCGGCCTGTCGTCCGGATCTTCGAGGCGACGGGTTCCGCGACTCCGCTCGGGAGCCGTGGGGTACGACTGGGGCCCGGGAGGTACGGCTCCGAGCTGACGAGTTGGCGTTGGGATCGCGAGCTACCGCTGGCAATTTGCGGCGTCTCGGTCGGACGCCTCGGCATCGCCGGACGTTGGCCCGTGGTGCCGGATAACACTCTTTCTATACGGACGCCCACGATTGACCGGCGCTCACGCTGGGACCATGTCGGGCCTTGAACGTGGCCGTGCAACTGCCCGTGCCTCTCTGAAGCATCCACAGGCGATGGGGCGCGGCAACGCGGGCAAGTCCTGACGTCGTCCAGCGGAAAGCCTCACTGGCGGCACGGGCCAACGGGATGATCCCAGAGTCGCCAACGGCTCGCGCGAGGTCGCACGGGGGTCATCGCGCTGAGCCGATCTCCGAAATCGATAAGGGTTCGCCGGCAGCTGCGTTCGCCGCATATCGCGCCAAGCGAGCCCGGGACGGATTGGTTCGGGCGAGCGCCGATGACCCTGAAGACAGGCACCGACTGTCCTTCGATCGAGGAGGGCTCGGCCCCTGTTGCGCCGGCGTCATGAACACTTCTCGCTATCGGGTCGACTACAACGGGGACGGTCCTCACTGCCCGCGAAGGACCACGTTACGGTCGGAATCAGCGGCGGGAGCCGGCATCAGTTTCACGTGAAACGCGTCGGCCCGAGGTGGCCGAGGAGTTCGCCCGCGTCGATCACCCGCCGCCTCCACAGCCACTACGCCGACGGATGAGAGCATCCTCCACGCAGCGACGTGGTGATGGCGATGTGGCGTGCGGACATCGGAAAACTGCACTATCCACAAGCTGTGCGTAGAGCTGTTGAGAAACCCGCCATCGGTCGGTTTCACGTGAAACCTGGCCGATGGATCAGGGACCATCCACCGGAGTATCCACAGGGCGCTCAAGCCGTCTACATGCCGTTTCACGTGAAACCGGGCTGCCTGTGGATAAGTTCTGTGGATAACTTTCCGCGTCGCGCCACGCCGGCGGACGGTGATCGTCTTCGACTTCTTCCGGCCTGGGCGGACGGCGGGAGTGTCTCAGCCACGACCGCAAGAAATTGACCCGGGACAGCTCGTGCTCGCCTGGACTAGGGTCACTTTCGTGCCCGAGAACACCGCCCCACTGCCAGACTTCACCCGCTGGCCGTCGTTCCCTTTCGAAGGCGACATGCGCGTCAAGCGCCTCGCCGCTCCGGTCGAGGTTGAGCCGCCCCGCAGCGGCGAGGACGCCGGTGAGTGTGTTGCCTGCAAGACTCCCGACCATGCCTACATCTGGGTGAGCGAGCGATGGCGGGTGCGGGCGATGGACCGGCCGTCCGGGCTTCCGATGGTGCTGATCCTGGAGTGCCGATCCCACCTTGATCTTGGCGACCTGCCCAATCTTCTGGCCGCCGAGCTTGGCGTCATGACCGTGCGAATGGAACGAGCGATCCGATCGCTGGACGGGGTCGCCCGGGTACACGTGAATCGCTGGGGCGACGGCTCGGCTCACCTGCACATGTGGTTCCTGGCCCGGCCGTACGGACGCCTGCAACTGCGCGGCACCTTCCTTTCGCTCTGGGACGACATTCTCCCGGTCATCGCGGAACAGCAGTGGCGTGAGAACTTGGCGCTGGTTGCGGCCTACTTGGCGGAGTTCGGGGGCCAGGCAAACGCGGAACCGGCGCACATCCAGTGGCAGTCGTCGGCGACCTTCGACGTCGAAGTCTCGACCGACGACAACACTGTGTCGACCGTGGAGGAGCCGGACTCGAGTACGACGCCGTGGCGACCGACCAGCCTGAGCGACGTCGAGGGCTCGCCGGACTCGGTCGCCTCCGGCAACGGCACCGGGCGGGACGCGCCGACCGTAACCGGCTCAGCCCCGGTGGCACAGCCGCCGGCGGCCACGGCCACGGGGAGCGCCTCGGTACCAACCAGCTCGAGCGCACCCGCGCCGACCGAGACCACACACGAGCCAGGCGCGACCGCACCCGATCCGACCGCGACCGCACCCGATCCGACCGCACCCGATCCGACCGCGACCGATCCGACCGCGACCGATCCGACCGCGACCACGCCCGATCCAAGCGGACCCGATCCGGCCGCACCCGATCCGGCCGCGACCGCACTCGATCCAAGCGCGAGTGCGCCCAACTCAAACGGACCGAGCTCCAGCTCAGGCGCGGACGACAGCCACAATGCGAACGGAATCGTCAGCACGAGCCGCGGCACCGCCACCGGAACGGCAACGGTCACCGCCGTCCCCACCGCGACGGACGACGAGCCCCACGCCGCCCGGGCGGTCTCGGTACCCCGCCCTTCCCCGGCCGGCGATGACCTGATCGAGGACAGCAAGACGCGTTAACCGCGACGCCGGGAACGATCGGTCAGGTCGAACCACGCGTCACCGCACGCGTCACCAACGTCACCAGCACCGTGCCGAAGTCGAGGCCGGCCGCCTGCACAGCCATCGGGAACAACGACGTTTCCGTCATCCCTGGTGACACGTTGACCCCGAGCACCTGCGGCTGCCCGGTCGAGTCCACGATCAGATCCACCCGCGACAGGTCCTGAAGCCCCAGCGAAACGTGGGCCGCCAGCGCTGAGGCGGCCACGGAAGAAGCCACCGACGGCGACAGCCGAGCGGGCGCGTGCCACGTCGTGAGTCCGGCCGAGTATCGGGCGGCGTAGTCGTACACCCCGTCCCGCGGGACGATCTCCACCGCCGGCAACGCTCGGGGCCCATCGCCCAGGTCGACGATCGCCACCGCCAGGTCGGTGCCGTCGACGTACCGCTCGACCAACGCGGTCGAGTCGTACGCGAAGCACCCCACCATCGCCGCCGGCAGGTCGGCCGCGTCCCGTACCACCGCCGCGCCCAAACCGGAGCCACCTTGGGCCGGCTTCACCATCACGGGCAACCCGAGCCGGTCCGCGATCCGGTCGAGCACCGCGACGGCCCCGAGTTCGGAGAACCGATCGTGCGGCAACGCGACCCAGTCCGGCGTGGGGATGCCCCGCTCCCGCAGGACGGACTTCGCCGACGGCTTGTCCCAGGCGAGCCGGGCGGCGCGCGCGTCACACCCAACGTACGGCACGCCGCACAGGTCCAGCACCCCCCGCAATGACCCGTCCTCCCCCGTCGCACCGTGCAACGCGATCACCACGGCCGCGGGCCGGGACGCCGTCAGGTACGGCAGCAGCGACACATCGGCGTCCCGCATGGTCGCGTCGAGGCCGGCGCCCCGGAGCGCATCCAGCACGCGCCGCCCCGACTTCAGGGAGACGTCCCGCTCGTACGACAGGCCACCGGCGACAACCAGCACCTCCACGGCGTCGATCATGCCAAGTCCGGTCCGGGAGCATCGGCGGCGGCCGAGCCGCGACGCGTCGCCGGCGTGGACCGCGCGCCGAACACCGCCTGCAGCGCCAGTTCCTGCTCCATCACGCCGGCCAGCCGCCGCACGCCCTCACGCAGGCGAGCCGGATCGGAGAACGAGAAGTTGAGTCGCATGTTGGCGCCACCGCTCCCGTCGGCGTAGAAGCCGGTCCCGGGCACGTACGCCACCCGCGCCGCAATGGCCCGCGGCATCATCGCCTTCGAATGCAGCCCGGAAGGCAACGTCGCCCAGACGAAGAGACCGCCGTCCGGACGGGTCCACGACGTGCCGGCCGGCATCAGATCGCCCAACGCCGACAGGAGGGCGTCCCGGCGCTCCCGGTAGATCTCCCGGTACACCTTGATCTGCTCCTGCCACGGCATGGTCGCGAGGTACTGGGCGACGGCCGCCTGCGCGAACGCGCTCGGGCACAGGATCGCCGCTTCGCTCGCCATCACCAGCTTCTCCCGGACCGCGTGCGGCGCCAGTACCCAGCCGACGCGCAACCCGGGCGCGAACGTCTTGGAGAACGTGCTGACGTAGAAGACACCTTCGCGGCGGCGGGCCCGCAAGGGCAGTGGGGCGTCGCCGGAGAAGCTCAGCATCCCGTACGGATCATCCTCGACGACCAGCAGCCCGGCCCGCTCGCAGATGTCCAGGATCTCTTCACGGCGCGCGGAGGACAGCGTCACGCCGGCCGGGTTCTGGTAGGTCGGGATGGTGTACAGGAACTTGGCCCGGCCGGCAGAAGCGGCAATGGCGGCCGACAAGGCGGCCGGGATCAGCCCGTCGGCGTCGATAGCCACGTGCTGGACCTGAGCCTGGGCGGCTTGGAACACGCCGAGTGCGCCGACGTAGGTCGGCCCCTCGGCGAGCACCACGTCACCCGGGTCGAGGAACAGCCGTGCGATCAGATCGAGCGCCTGTTGGCCGCCGACCGTGACGACCACGTCGTCGGGCGACGCGCCGTCGATGCCGGACAGGCTCATCACTTCGCAGATGCGCTCGCGGAGGTCGACGGTGCCCTGCCCGATGCCGTACTGCAGGGAGGTCGTGCCGAAGTCCGACGCGAGTTTGCCGAGCATCTCGCCCACGGCGTCCAGCGGCAGCGCCGCGATGTACGGCGACCCGCCGGCGAGCGACACCACCTCGGGACGGCTGGCCACGGCGAACAGGGCGCGGATCTCGGAGGTGGTCATCCCCCGGACCCGCCGCGCATACCGATCGGTGTAGTCGTCCTGCGTCGTACCGCTCATCGCCAAGCTCCCCTCGAAAAGACAACAGGGGCCATGCTAAGGGGAGGGCTCGGTTCCCGGCCTGGGGATTACGGTCCCGATGATCACAGGTGCGGCGTAGGATCCCGTCCGGGGGCGCGGACGGTGCGTTCCGGATATGTCCGCGATTGGTGGGGGGCGGCCGATGTCGCGACGCCTGGTCAGTCTGACTCTCGACACCCTCGAAGACCTTCCCCGGCCGTGCCGACAGTGCGTCTACTGGGAACTGGACCCGGTTTCGGCCGAGCGCGCCTGCGCCTCCGGCGACCCGGGCCTGGAAAAGGAAGCCTGGGTGTCGCAGACCCTGCTGGAGTGGGGTTCCTGCGGGAAGCTGGCGTATGTCGACGGCATGCCGGCCGGGTACGTGATGTACGCCCCGCCCGCGTACGTGCCGCGTTCGATGGCGTTCCCCACCAGCCCCGTGTCGGCCGATGCGGCGTTGCTGATGACCGCGCACGTGATCGCCCCGTTCGCCGGCGGCGGGCTCGGCCGGATGCTGGTCCAGGGAGTTGCCCGGGACCTGACGAAGCGTGGGGTCAAGGCGATCGAGGCGTTCGGCGACGCCAAGTTCGGCGAGGACAAGGACGCCTGCGTCGCGCCGGTGGACTTCTTCCTGTCGGTGGGCTTCAAGACCGTACGGCCGCATCCGCGCTATCCCCGGCTGCGGCTGGAACTCCGCACCGCCCTGTCGTGGAAGTCCGACGTCGAGTACGCGCTGGAGAAGCTGCTCGGCTCGATGAGTCCGGACACCCTGCTGCGCCCGGTGCGTCCGGTGACGGCGACGCGGTCGACGGAAAGCTGACCGACTCGGTCGACCGGAAGCTGACCTACGTCGGGTTGGCCAGCGCCATCCGCAGCTGGCGCACGTCGATCGACCCGGTCGGGACATCCCGCTCGACCGGGAAGTACATGCGCTGCACCGCTGCCAAGATCGCTTCCACGATCTGCTCCCGGAACTTCGGATCGACCAACCGGTCCCGATCCACCGGCGACGTGAGATAACCCAGATCCACCCGTACGGCCGGCATGCGCGTCAACCGCAGCAGCTCCCACGTCTTGGCGTGGATCCGGCAGTCCTGCATCCCGGTCCGGACGACGATCTCGCGCTGCACCAGATTGGCCAGCCGCTCCCCCACGGTCGAGGTCAGCCCGTTGCCGGTGCCGTAGTGGTAGGTGGCCACGCCGTTCGCGGACTCGTTCGCCTGACCGTCCAGGTGCAGCGAGATCAACAGGTCGGCCCCGAGGCTGTTGGCCAGCGCGGCCCGCTCAGCGCCCGGCATGGGCGCCACCGGCGACGGACCGCGGGTCAGGTGTACCCGCATACCGGCGGCGGCCAGCCGGCCCTCGAGCCGGGCGGCCACGTCGAACACCAGGTCGGCTTCGGTCCAGCGCAGCGGGCCATCGGGCACCACGACGCCGAGATCCTCCGGACCGCCGTGACCGGGGTCGATCACGATCGTCTTACCCATCAGGTTGGGCCCGGACTGTCGGAACGCCTCGGCCTCGCGCAGCCACTGCGGCCGGCCGCCGACGACCTTGCGGCCGAGACGGCGGAACGCCTTCATGGTCTGCGGGCCGCATGAGCCGTCGGGGGTCAGGCCGACCTCGCGCTGGAACTGAGCGACCGCCCGGGCCGTACGGACGCCGTAGATGGCGTCGGCGCGTCCGGTGTCGTACCCCATCTCCAGCAGCCGCTCCTGCAGCGCCCGGACGTCCTCGCCGACCAGGGCGTCGGGCACCGAGTGGAACAGTGTCCGCGAACCCAGTGTCCACCGGGCACCGTCCAGCGCCTGCCACGTCTCGTCACCCACCAGCCCGTCGACGCCGATGCCGCGACTCTGCTGGAAGGCCCGTACGGCCGTCTCCGTTTCGTGGTCGAACTCGTGCGAGACGGTCGACAGAAGGTCGAGCGCCATCAAGATCGACTGAATCTCCGAGACGGCCGGTCCGGTGTCTCCAGTTCGGATCGCACGCACGCGCGGCTCCCTTGATCTTCCGGTGGGATGGGCGACTTCAGCACAGTACTACCCAGGTTCGCGGGCCGCCTGACCGCGAACGACCCACGCGAAACGCCCCGCACCCATCGGGTGCGGGGCGTCACCAGCTGACGATCAGAATGCCGACTCGATCAGATTGATCAGGGCACCCTTGGGGCGCGCGCCGGCGACCGAGTTGACGGCCTCGCCGCCCTTGAACATGGTCAGCGTCGGCACCGACATGATCCGGTACGCGCGGGCGGTCTCCGGGTTCTCGTCGATGTTGACCTTGACGATCTCCACCTTGTCGCCCATCTCGCTGGCGATCTCGGCGAGCAGCGGTTCGACCTTGCGACAGGGCGCGCACCACTCGGCCCAGAAGTCCACCAGCACCGGCTTGTCGGACATCAGCACGTCATTGGCGAAGGTGGCGTCGGTGACCGCCTTGGTTGCTCCCACTGAATTCTCCTTAGAGCTCTACGAACGACGCGATGAAGCGCTCGGCGTCCAGCGCCGCGGCACAGCCGGTGCCGGAGGCGGTGATCGCCTGACGGTATGTGTGGTCCACCAGGTCGCCGGCCGCGAAGACGCCCGGGATGTTGGTCCGCGTGCTGGGCGAGTCAACCTTCACGTACCCCTCGGCGTCCAGCTCGATCTGACCCTTGAACAGCTCGCTGCGCGGGTCGTGGCCGATCGCGACGAACACGCCGGTCACGTCCAGGACCTTGGTCTCGCCGGTCTGCAGGTTGCGCAGCCGAGCCCCGACCACCTTGCCGCCCTCGCCGAGAATCTCTTCCACGACGCTGTTCCACTCGACCTTGATCTTCGGGTTCGTCAGCGCCCGCACCTGCATCACCTTGCTCGCGCGGAACGAGTCGCGGCGGTGCACGATGGTCACCGTCTCGGCGAAGCGGGTGAGGAACGTCGCCTCCTCCATTGCCGAGTCGCCGCCGCCCACCACGATGATGTGCTGGTTGCGGAAGAAGAATCCGTCACAGGTGGCACAGGACGACACACCGTGCCCGAGCAGGTCCATCTCGCCGGGGATGTTGAGCGGGCGCCAGGCTGAGCCGGTGGCCAGGATCACGGCGCGCGCAAAGTACTCGGTCGAGCCCACGTACACCGTCTTCAAACCCTCGGCGCCGGGCTCGGTGGGCCGCTCGCCGAAGTCGACGCGCGTCACGTCGTCGGTGATGAACTCGGCCCCGAACCGCTCGGCCTGCTTGCGCATGTTGTCCATCAGCTCCGGGCCGAGAACGCCGTCCGGGTGACCCGGGAAGTTCTCCACCTCGGTGGTCGTCATGAGCGCACCGCCCGACTGGACACCCTCGATGACCAGCGGCTTCAGGTTGGCCCGGGCCGCGTACAACGCGGCGGTGTAGCCGGACGGCCCCGAGCCGATGATGATCAGGTTGCGGACCTCGTCCACTGCCGACTCTCCTCAGTCAGGTTGCGCCCCAGGGTCGCCCGGAACGCACACACGAGAACGCCATAGTAAGGAGTTGTGTTCCCCGGTGGGCGGGCCCGTGGTTCAGCTCACGACCGGGACTTTTCACCCTACCGGCACGACGTTCAAGCGGTCGGAGCCGAGTCCGGGCGCGCCGCAATCCGCCCCGCTCGCCCAGGCGAAACGCCCGTTTGCCGCCGTAAAGACGATGACCAATGCCGGTTTTTCCGCATAGCGCGCATAGTCCACGCTCTCCACGGTCAGCGTTCCGGACCTGTTCTCGGCGGTCACGGCGTCCAGGCAGGCCTGCAGCGCCGCCGGCGCTCGCAACCGGGCCAACGGGTCCGCGAGCCCTTCCGTCGGCGAGACGGCGGGCCGCGAAGTGTCCGTCGACGTGTCGCCCGACCCCCGTTCCGCCTTCGCCGACGCGAACGGTGCCCGCACGGCCACATTCCCCAGCGTGCCCGCCTGATAGTCACGGCCGCTGGACGTGATCCGACCGGCGGCGGGAAGCGCGACCGACGGCGCCATCAGGGGCGTGGGAGCCCTGACCCCGGCCGACCCGACGGCCGAGGAGGTCGCGAAGGTGTTCGATCCCCCGGGACGGTGCAGCAGAAAGCCGCCGCCGACGCCGGCGACGACCACGAGCGCGGCCGCCACCGCCACCCCAGCGGTCCGGCGAGGCCGCCGACGTGGGGTGGTGTGCCGGCCTGGGGTGCGCGCCGCGCCGCCCCGGATCACGGTCAGCCGCGGGGGCGCCTGGGTCAGTGCCGCGTCGAGGCGCGCGGCGATGTCGGCCGGCATCGGTTCGGCGCCGGCCCCGAGTGCGTTCAGCCGGGCCCCGATCGTGGCCATCGCATCGTTCAGCTGCTCGTGCGCCGCCCGCCAGGCCGGATCCTCGGCGATCCGCCGAGCGACCGCGGCCTCGTCCGGGCTGCCCTCCAGCGCGCCGCCGACATAGTCGGCCAGCAGGTCGAACTCGACCTCGCTGAACTGGTCCCCGGTCACGACTCGTCCTTCCCATCGGCGTCGGCGTACGAACGTACGACGCGCCCGGCCGCGGTTTGGTTCCCGTCCGGCTCGTCCGACGCCCGGCGCAGGTGGCCGAGGGTGATCGCCATGCGGGCCCGGCCCCGGGCGCACCGGCTCTTCACCGTGCCTTCGGCCACCCCGAGAATCGCCGCCGCCTCGGCCACCGGATAGCCCTGCACGTCGACCAGCACCAGCGCGGTCCGCTGCTCGGCCGGCAACGCGGCCAGCGCCTGCCGGACCACGAGCACGGTGTCGTGGTCGGGGACCGGCGCCGCGGGCTCGGGTCCGTTGCCGGAGGCGCCGTCCGGCAACGGGACGGTCGGGTGGGACTGGCGCCGCCGGAGCCGGTCCAGGCACGAGTTCACCACGATCCGGTGCAGCCAGGTGGTGACGGCCGAGTCGCCGCGGAACCGGGCGGCGCCGCGGTGGGCCGACAGCAGGGCGTCCTGAAGGGCGTCGGCGGCCTCCTCGCGGTCGCCGACGGTTCGCAGCGCCACCGCCCACAGCCGGTCCCGGTGCCGGTGGACGAGCTCGGCGAACGCGGCCGGGTCGCCGTCGACGTGAGCACGCAGCAAGTCGGCGTCGTCGGGCTGACTCTCGCCGGTGGTGGTCACGCCAGCAATCTAGCGGAACGCGGCCGGGCGGGCGGACCCGTCAGTAGCCGTCGACCTCGATGTTGGTGACGCTGACCCGGTACTTCCCGCCGTCGCCCAGCGGCAGTTCCGACAGCCACACGAGGAGGTACTGGTACGTCGTGTCCTCGTTGAACCCGTCGAAGACGCGGCGGGTGCCGTCACCCTTCTCGGTGTCCCCGTCGGTGACCTTCTTGAACGTGTCGTAGACCTGCTGGTCCCCGGCCGACGTGTTGCCCGGGTCGTTCGGACCGGTCCGCACGTCCATGGCCGCTCCCGGCACGTTCGTCTCGACCCGGATGTCAGCCACGTGTTTCGGGGTGCCCAGGTTGATCAGCACACCCATCCCCGGCTTGATGTGGCCGAAAAACGGATCGTTGAAGCCCTGGGTCTCCCAGGCGCTGTCGTTGTCGTTGTCGACCGTGTACGCGGCTTCACCGGTGTCCGCCCGGGAGCCCTTCGGCGGGTCGACGATCCGGACCATGTCCGCGCTCAGCGGGATCTTCTTCGGCGTCGGCGAGGCCGCCTGCGTGTTGCCGTCGGTGCTGCTGCTGGTGCCGGCGCCGACGCTGGCCTGCGTCGTCTTGGCGGCGGTGTGGTCGGAGCTGGTGATCGCGCGGATGCCGAAGATCAGGCCCAGGATCGCAATGACGACCAGCGCGCCGACGCCGACGACGATCTTGCGGGTGCTGCGGGCCGGTTCGACGGTCGCGTTCTGGGTGAACCGCAGCGGCCCGACGTCCTCGTACTCGTCGTCGGCGGCGTCCAGCCGGGCCAGCTCGGCCGTGAGCGCGTCCGCCTCGGGGGCCGCGACCCGCTTGTCCAGCAGATCCATGGTCAGGTCGTCGAGGTACGCCGGCACGCCCGCGCGCACCTGCCGCGGCGTGGTCAGTGCGCCGTTGCCGTCGCGGTGCGCGTCCGGCAGGGCCGAACTGCCGATCTCGGCGTGCGGCCAGGTGCCGGTCAGCGCGTAGTAGAGCAGTCCACCGACCGCGCGCACGTCGTTCTCGACGCTGTCGGCCGAGTCGGCCCGCGCGTCGGCCAGCACCACCCGGCCGTCGTCACCGATCAGCGTGGTTCCGGGGTGCACATTTCCGTGCACCATGCCGGTGGCGTGCACCGCGGCCAGGGCGTCGGTGATCGAGTGGGCGATCGCGGTGGCGCGCGCGGGATCCAGCGGACCCTCCCGGGCGACCAGCTCGCGCAACGCTTCCCCGTCGACCCACTCGCGGACCACGTACGCCCGGGCGCCCTCGTCGATCGCGTCGTAGACACCGACCAGGTTGGAATGGATGACACGGCTGGCGTCCACCGCCGCCTGCAACATCTCGGTGGCCGAATCGCCGCCCGGATAACGCAGCACCACGGCCACCGGACGGCGGAGGATCACGTCGACACCGCGCCAGACCTGACGGCCGGCGCTGTCGTTGTTCACGTGCTCCTGCAGCTGATACCGGTCGGCCAGGACTTCACCGACGGTGGGAGCACCGAAGGTCATGACCGGCGCAGCCTCATCGGCCGCGGCCTCGTGGCCTTCGCCGACCTGGGTCACCCAGTCCTCCCTCGGTGGTCCACACAGATGCCGCCACTGACCATACCCGCCCGCAACCGCGGTCCTACAGGTCGTCCCCCCGGCGCGGCACCCGTGCCGGGTCGGTCGTCGGGGCCGCTTCCTCCGAACGCGGACGCAGAATCAGCTGCTCAGCGGGTTATCCACAGGTCCCGGCAACTATCGGCCGAGCCGGCGCCGGACCATGCCCACGACCTGGGTGACCTCGCGGACCCGCAGAGCTGCCGCCGCGGCCAGGAAGGCGGCCCCGCCCGCCACTCCGACCAGCACCAGAACAACCACGGACAGCGCGAAGTCGCGGTGCAGGTGAGGCACGACCAGCAGATGAACGATTTCGGCCACGGCCAGGGCGGCCAGACTGGCCACGCCGGCCCGGGCGACCAGCGAAACGATCTCCCGTCCGCCCATCCGGCCCAGCCGGCGGCGCAGCACGACGATCGAGACCACGCAGCCGATCGTCCACGACACGCCCTGGGCGGCGGCGATGCCCATCACCACGTGCGCCGTCGGCAGCACAAGGGACAGCAGGACCGCGGTCAGCGCGCCGGTCGCCGTGGAGATCAGCGCGATGAGCGCCGGCGTGCGCGTGTCGGACAACGCGTAAAAGCCGCGCTGCAGGAGCTGGAGGACCGCGAACGGAGTCAGCGCGACGGCGAAGACCCGCAAGATGCCGGCGATCACCTCGGCGTCGCCGGGGCTGGTCCGGCCGTGCGCGAACAGCACGAAGCAGATTTCACCGGCCGCTCCGAACAGCAGGGCCACGGCCGGCAGCATCAGCGCCAGTGACAGCTGCAGTCCTTCGCGCAGCTGGTCGGCCAGCCGGTCGAGCCGGCCCTCCGCGGCGCTCTGGGTCATCCGGGGGAAGATCGCGGTGATGATCGAGATGGCCACCACCGCGAACGGCAGCTGAAAGAAGGCGTACGCCGTGTTCCACGGGGTCAGCCCGACGCCGTGCGCGATCCCCTCGGCGATGCCGCGCGCCCCGGCCGCATTGGCCAGGTTCGTGTAGACCAGCAGCGCGACCTGCTGGGCCACCACGTACAGCAGGGTCCAGCTGGCCATCCCCCAGATCGACGAGAGCTCGTCGCGGCGGAAGTCGAACCGCGGGCGGAAGTTGAAACCGATTCCCCGCAGCGCCGGGATCAGGCCGAGCGCCTGGGCGGCGACGCCGGCGGTGACGCCGATGCCGAGGAGGGTCACCTGCGTGTGGCTGATGGTGTCCGGGGTCAGCCGGCCGTGGGTGGTCGCCATGAATGCCACCGTGACGCCGATCACCACCAGGTTGTTCAGCACCGGGGTCCACATCGGAGCGCCGAACCGGCTGCGCGAATTCAGCGACGCGCCGGCCACCGCGGCGAAACCGTAGAAGAAGATCTGCGGCAGGAAGAACAGCAGGAACAGCGTCGCGACCTCGTGCTGCGCGGCTGTGAACTTGTGCGCGTACAAGTCGATCAGCCACGGGGCCAGCAGCATCGCCACCGCGGTGATCACGGCCAGGGTGCCGAGCAGCGCGGTGAACAGCCGCTGCTCGAACTCCTCGCCGTACCTCGCCGAGGAGTTCCGGGCCCGGATCAGCAGCGGCACGTGGGCCGCGGTCAGCACCCCCCCGAGCAGGATGTCGAAGACGATGTTGGGGATCGTGTTCGCGGTGTTGAAGACGTCGCCCAGGGCCTGACTGCCCAGTGCCGCGACCAGCAGCGCGGAGCGGAAGAAGCCGGTGACCCGGGAGGCCAGGGTGCCCACCGCCATGATCGCGCTGGACCGCAGCAGACCGCCGGCCGGGACCTCCGGAGGAGGGAGCCCCTCACCCTCGGTCAGCGGCGAGCCGGCCTCGTCCGGGCCTGACGGTCCGCGTGCCAGACGAGCGTCGGCGGCGCCGCGGATCAGGTCGACCCCCGGCGGGAGGCCACGGGCGTTGGCGCTGCTGTACAGGCCGTCGCTCACGCCGGCCTCCGCTGCGAAGGAAACACACGGTCACCTTAAGGGGGTATGTCGCAGGTGGCGGCGCAGGAGGGTGCCCGGGGCGGCTCCGGCGAGGGTCTCGACCATCCAGCACGCCTCGAGCGTGACCAGCGGCTCGCTCAACGCGTCGAGGACGGTCGGGTGGTCACAGCCGGCCTCGGTCAGCGTGCTGAGCAGCCGCGGCACCGGGCGCAGATCGCCGCCGCGCACGATCTGCCGAGCCAGCGGCCGGGCGTCTTCGTATGACCGGTCCCAGCCGCGGCTCAGTCGTGCGCCGGCGTGCCGGACCAGCTCCCGCAACCCGTCGTGCGGGAAACGGGCCCCGCCGCGTACCTCCGGGCCGGTCGGCGACGGGTCGCTGAGCGCCGCGACGGAGACGGGATCGAGCACGTACGGCGAGAGTGCGGGCGGCGCCGGCCACCAGTCGGCGCCGGTGAACAGAGGTAGCGGGGGCTGTTCGGGAACGGCCGGTTCGCACGGCGGGACGTCACGTCGCAGGGACCGGTAGGCGGCCTGCCGGACAGCGGCGATCTCGGCCGGGTCGTCGTCCGGCGTGGCGGGCGCGAACGGTCCCAGCAACGCCACCACCAGGCCCGGGTGTGGCAGCGTGGGATCCTCGAGGGCGATCACCCGGGCGCAGAGATCCAGTTCCCACCAGCGCAGCGCCGCCGGGTACCGCCTACCGGCGGACGCCGACCCCAGCGGGACCGGTTCGCTGGACCCCGGTTCGCGCAGGCCGAGCGCCTGGTCGAGGGCCGGCCCGATGTCGAGCATCAGCCCGTACCCGCCGGTCACCGGGAACGACACCCGCAACTCTCCCGCCGGCCCGGCCTGCCCGGCCCAGAACGCGGGGTCCTCGGTCAGCCGGCGGACGGCCTCGGAAACGGGCATGGCGCCCATCCTGCCCGCTGACTTTCCCGTCCGCCATGACCGATACCCTGGTGGTCCCATGCCTGCCCTGAACTCCGCCCAGCAGAAGGCCGTCGCCGAATTGCTCCGGGTGTCCCCGATCGCCGACGAACTGGGCCGCCGATTCGCCGACGCCGGACACGAACTGCACCTGGTCGGTGGGTCGGTGCGCGACGCGTTGCTCGGCCGGCTGGGGGACGATCTCGACTTCTGCACCGATGCCCTGCCCGATCAGACCCTGGCCGTGGTCAACGGCTGGGCCGACGCGATCTGGGAGACCGGACGCGACTTCGGCACCATCGGCCTGCAGAAGCGTGGGCTGCGCATCGAGATCACCACCTTCCGGGCCGAGGCGTACGACGGGGTGACGCGTAACCCGGTGGTGCAGTACGGCACCAGCCTGCTCGAGGACCTGCAGCGCCGTGACTTCACCATCAACGCGATGGCCGTCTCGGTTCCGGGGCACGAGTTCACCGACCCGTACGGCGGTCTGCGTGATCTGGCGGATCGCCTGATCAAGACACCCGCCGCTCCGGCGGCCTCGTTCGGAGATGATCCACTTCGGATGCTCCGCGCCGCCCGGTTCGCGGCCACCTTGCGGTTCACTGTGGACAAGGCGGTCACCGCCGCCATGACCGACATGTCCGCCGATCTGGACCGGATCACCGCGGAGCGGATCCGCGACGAGTTCACCAAGCTGCTTTGCGCCGCCGACCCCATCGCCGGGCTCCGCTTGCTGGTCGACACCGGGCTGGCCGATCGCTTTCTGCCCGAGATCTCCGGGCTCAAGCTCGAGATCGACGAGCACGCCCAGCACAAGGACGTCTACGAGCACACGCTGATGGTGGTGCAGAACGCCATCCGGCTGGAGGGCGACGGCGGACCCGACTTCGTGCTGCGGATGGCCGCGCTCATGCACGACGTCGGCAAACCGGCCACCAAGGAGGTCGGCCGGGACGGCCGGGTCAGCTTCCACCACCACGAGGTCGTCGGCGCCCGCCTGACCAAGGCCCGGATGAAGGCGCTGCGCTACCCGCGGGACGTCACCGCCGACGTGGTCGAGCTGGTCGCGCTGCACCTGCGCTTCTACGGGTACGGCCGCGGCGAGTGGACCGACTCGGCCGTCCGGCGGTACGTCACCGACGCCGGTGACCTGCTCCCCCGGCTGCACAAGCTGACCCGCTCCGACGTCACCACCCGGAACAAGCGGAAGGCGGCCGGGCTGGCCGCCGACTACGACGCGCTCGAGGAGCGGATCGACCGCATCCGGGCCGAGGAGGACCTGGCCCGGGTCCGGCCCGACCTGGACGGCAACGCGATCATGGAGTTGCTGGGCGTACCGCCGGGTCCGATCGTGGGTCAGGCGTGGCGCTTCCTGAAAGAGCTGCGGCTGGATCGGGGCCCGCTGTCCCGCGACGAGGCCGAGGCTGAGCTGCAGCGCTGGGCTCGCGAACGGGGCGTGTGACCGTCGCGGTCACCACCAGCGCGGCCACCACCAGCAGAGCGGCGACGACGAAGGCCAGCCGGTAACCGCCGGTCTGGGCGGCCGCATCGGTCACTCCGTCACCACGCAGTGAGCGGTAGCGACCGGCGGACAGGGTGGCCAGGACGGCCAGGCCCAGGGCCGACCCGACCTCGGCCGTGGTGCTGAAGACCCCCGAGGCCAGCCCGGCGTCCTCGGGGCCGGCATCGGCCATGGCCAGCGCGGCCAGCGCCGGGAAGGCCGCGCCCCCGCCCACGCCGAGCAGCACCATCGACGGCAGCACGTCGCGCAGGTAGACGCCCTGCACCGGAACCCGGGCGAACCAGGCGAGCCCGGCGGCGATCAACGCCATCCCGGCGATCACCGTCGGGCGGGCGCCGAATCGGCTGATCAACCGTTCCGAGTACCGCAGCGACAGCCCGCCCATGACCACGGTGACCGGCAGGAATCCGAGTCCGATCCGCATTGCGTCCCAGCCCAGCACATGTTGCACGTAGAGGACGCCGACGAAGAACATGCCGAACATCCCGGCCGCGCCCAGCAACTGGGCCAGGTTGGCACCGGTCAGCGTCCGGGAGCGGAACATCCGCAGCGGCACCAGCGGCGCCGGCGCGGTGGCCTCGCGGATCAGGAACGCGACCGTCAGCGCCACCGCCAGGACCCCGAGCAGAAGCGTGCGCGGGGCGGTCCAGCCGTACGAAGCCGCCGGCCCGACAATCGTGTAGACGGTGACCATCAGCGCCGTGGTGATCAGCGCGGCCCCGGGCACGTCGGTGCGGCGATCGGCCACCGCGACGCGCTCGCGGTCCAGCACCCGCAACGCGGCCACGCCGCACGCCAGCCCGACCGGCACGTTCACGAAGAAGATCCAGTGCCAGTTGATGCTGTCGGTCAGCACGCCGCCGAGCAGCAGTCCGATGGCGCCGCCGGCCGAGGCGACGAAGCTGTAGACGCCGATCGCTTTGGCCTGCTCCCGCGCCTCCGGGAACATCGTGACGATCATGCCGAGAATGACGGCCGAGGTCATCGCCCCGCCGGCCCCCTGCACGAACCGGGCCACGATCAGCACCAGCCGGCTGCCGGCGAGCCCGCACAGCGCGGACGCGGCGGTGAAGACGGCCAATCCGGCCACGAAGACCCCGCGGCGCGACACCAGATCGCCGATCCTCCCGGCCAGCAGCAACAGGCTTCCGAACGGGATCAGATAGGCGTTGATCACCCAGGCCAGTCCCGATTGGCTGAAGCCGAGGTCACGCTGGATGGAGGGCAGCGCGACGTTCACGATCGTGACGTCCAGGACGATCATCAGCATGCCGGTGCACAGCACCAGCAAGGCGATCCATCGGCGGTCCTTCAGCACGTACGGCACGGTCGTTTCCCTCCACGTCGACTTACCATCACCGGGACAGACCGGGCCGCCCGCGGAAATTCATCGATCCGGTAGCGATGAGTTCCGGCGGCGCCCCCGGTCGGTACCGATGTGAACCTTTCCCTGGGGAGACACCACGTGGACGCGGACTTCGTGGAACGGGCCGAGGAGTACCGGCGCGAGCTGCTTGCCCACTGCTACCGGATGCTCGGCTCGGTCTACGACGCCGAGGACCTCGTGCAGGAGACGTACGTACGGGCCTGGAAGGCGTACGACAAGTTCGAAGGCCGCTCGTCGATGCGCACGTGGCTGCACCGGATCGCCACCAACGCGTGCCTGACCGCGCTGGCGAACAAGTCGCGGCGGCCGCTTCCGATCGGTCTCGGCACGCCCAGCTCCGACCCGAACGATCCGCTCGTCGAGCAGCGCGAAGTGCGGTGGCTGGAACCGCTGCCGGACTCGATGCTGGGCAACGACCCGGCCTCGGTGGTGGCTGGCCGGGAGAGCGTCCGGCTGGCGGTGATCGCGGCGATGCAGTACCTGCCGCCACGGCAGCGGGCGGTGTTGATCCTCCGTGACGTGCTGCAGTGGCCGGCGGCCGAGGTCGGCGAGGCGCTGGACATGACCACCGTCTCGGTGAACAGCGCGCTGCAACGCGCGCGGGCGCAACTGGCCGAGGCGGCGCCGTCGGCCGACGCCGTCGCCGAGCCCGCCGAGAACGACCGGCGCGAGCTGCTCGACCGGTTCGTGGCCGCGTTCGAGGCCAAGGACATCCCGGCGATCGTCGGCATCTTCACCAAGGACGCGGTGTGGGAGATGCCGCCGTTCACCGGGTGGTACTCCGGTCCCGAGGACATCGGCCGGTTGATCGACACCCGGTGCCCGGCCGACGGCCCCGGCGACATGAAGCTGGTGCCGACGCGGGCCAACGGGCAGATCGCGTACGGGCTGTACATGCGCGACGGCGACGTCTACCGGCCGTTCAACCTGCCGGTGCTGACGCTGTCCGCCGACGGGGTCAGCCACGTGTCGTGCTTCTTCGACCTGCGGTTGTTCGAGACGTTCGGACTGCCGTCGGCGCTGCCGGTCGAGTCGTGATGGACGGGGCGCTGGTGGGTGGCGTCACCGTGCTGGAGCGGTCGGTGGCGTACGCCCTGGGCAGTCTGGTCCTGGTCACGCCGGATGCGCTCGACCGTCCCACGCCCTGCCGGCACTGGGCCCTCTACGACCTGCTCGACCACCTCGGCGACTCGATGGCGGCGCTGGCCGAGGCGGCCGAGTGCGGCCGGGTCGATCCGTCGCCGGTCCGGCTCCGGTCCGGGCGCCGGCCGGTCGTGACGGTGGTCCGGGACGGCGCCACCCGCCTGCTGGGTGCCTGGTCAGCCGCCCACGACCCGATCGCCGTACGGGTGGACGGCTCGCCGATGACCGCGCCGCTGGTGGCCGGGGCCGGCGCGCTCGAGGTCGCCGTGCACGGGTGGGACGTCGCCCGGGCCTGCGGCCACCTCCGCCCGATCCCGGACACGCTGGCCGACGAACTGCTGGACCTGGCCGCGCTGTTCGTCCGGAGCCGGGACCGGCCCGGGCGTTTCGGGACGCCGGTGGCGGTGGCGGCGGGCGCCCCACCGGGTGACCGCCTGCTCGCGTTTCTGGGTCGCGCAGTGTGACCGGTGATCGCTGCGGTCGGAACGACAGCGACACGCGGCGATTTCTGTCGTACCCGCGGAGCACAATCGGGCCATGCGATTCGTGGTCGGGTCCCCGGTCGGGCCGCTCGGCGTCGTCGTCGACGAGACCGGCACCGTGGTCGGCGTGCGTTTCGGGGTGCCGGCCGACTACGGGGGCAGCGGTCACCATCGCGCCCTCGACGAGCTGGCGGAGTATTTCGACGGTGCCCGCACCGAGTTCTCGACGCCGGTCGAGATGGTCGGCGGATCCGAGTTCGAGCGTGCGGTGTGGGGTGAGATCGCCAAGATTCCGTACGGCGAGATGCACACCTACGGTGCCATCGCCACGGCGCTCGGCGATCCGGGCGCGGCGCGTGCGGTCGGCACCGCCTGCAACCACAACCCGGTGCCGGTGATCGTGCCCTGCCATCGCGTCGTCGGCGCCGGCGGGAAGATGGTCGGCTTCGGCGGCGGCATCGATCGCAAGCGCCGGCTGCTCGAACTGGAGGCCCGGATCACCCTGCAGCGCGCGTGGGCATAACCGGGAAAATCGAGCTGTCAATGTTCTGGTGGATAGATCACAAACGAGGTTTACGGGACAACGCAGATCGACGATCTCGTCCAAGCTTCTGGTCGTCCTGAGCGTCCGGCCCACGGGGGGATCGCACGGCTCAGGCGTGGAGGATCAGTCCGTTGTTCTCGAAAACAGCTCGGGTCACCGCATCGATGATCGTCGGAGTCGCACTGGCCGGCGCGGGATCGACCGCCGCCCTGGCCGCACCGAACGTCCCGATGATGTGCCCACCCGACGTCTCCGTCTACATCAGCTCGAAGTCGGCCTACTTCATCGGCGCCTCGGGCACGCACTTCAAGGACGGCCCCGGGGGCACCATGACGGCGAGCGTCACCAAGACCAGCACCATCTCGGCCACGCTCTCCAGCTCGGCCGAGGTCAGCGCCAGCGAGATCATCGCCTCGGCCAAGGTCTCGGTGAGCGCCAGCGTGACGGGGTCGGTCGCTATTGCGGTCGGTCACACCTACAGCCACAACATCACCTCGAACAAGTACGGCAACCTGCAGTACGGCTCGCACGGTTACAAGGTCGGCTGGACCAAGTCGCGCACCAACGGAAACTGCAAGGGCGAGACCGTCCTCGCGACCGGCACCGCTACGCTGCCCACCGACAGCGTCGGATGGAAGTATTGGGAAACCGCGTCATGACGATCTCTCCGCGCTGGGCCCGGCGCATCCCGGTGGCCGCCGTCGCCGGTCTGGCTCTGCTGACCGGATGCACGGCGAACTCGGCCCAGACTCCGGTCCACACCGCTTCCACGCCGCCGGCGCCCACGCCGGCGGGTTCGGCGGCCACGGCCGACCTGGACACGGCCGCGATCCCCGCGCTCGATCTGGTGCAGCGGTACGTTCCGGCCGGGTACGCCACCAAGCCGGTGGTGTCCGGGTACGACTGGGCCACGCACACCGGTCAGGCGATCGAGGAGGACGCGCTGGCCGGACCGCACGTGTTCCAGATCGCCTGCTCCGGCAACGGTGAGGTGTCGGCCGTGATCCGGTTGGCCAAGAAGGAGACCAGTCAGCATGTCTCCTGCGGGAAGGGGATCTCGGTGCCGTTCGCCGGTCCGCTCGACGCGGTGATCAACGGCAGTCCGGGCAACACCGGCGTGGTCGCGTGGCGCGTGCTCGCACGATCCTGAACCTGTGCACGGACGAGCGGGCCGGAGCCGCACCTGGTGCGCCCCGGCCCGCTCGCCGGACGATCAGCGCTCGACCTCGCCGGCGATGAATCCCTCGACCGCGGCCTTCGCGTCGTGGTCGTTGTACTGCACCGGCGGGCTCTTCATGAAGTAGGAGCTGGCGGACAGGATCGGACCGCCGATCCCGCGGTCCAGGGCGATCTTCGCCGCGCGGACGGCATCGATGATCACGCCGGCCGAGTTCGGCGAGTCCCACACCTCGAGCTTGAGCTCGGCGTTCAGCGGGGTGTCGCCGAAGCTGCGGCCCTCCAGCCGGATGTAGGCCCACTTGCGGTCGTCCAGCCACGGCACGTGGTCGGACGGGCCGATGTGCACGTCGCTGCGCACCATCTCGTGCGGGATCTGACTGGTCACCGACTGGGTCTTGGAGATCTTCTTGGAGACCAGCCGGGTGCGCTCCAGCATGTTCATGAAGTCCATGTTGCCGCCGAAGTTCAGCTGGTAGGTACGCAGCAGCTCGACGCCGCGGTCCTCGAACAGCTTGGCCAGCGCCCGGTGCACGATGGTCGCGCCGACCTGGCTCTTGATGTCGTCGCCGACGATGGGCAGTCCGGCGTCGGTGAACTTCTGCGCCCACTCCGGATTCGAGGCGATGAAGACCGGTAGGGCGTTGACGAACGCGCAGCCGGCGTCGATCGCCGCCTGGGCGTAGTACTTGTCGGCCTGCTCGGAACCCACCGGCAGGTATGACACCACGACGTCGACCTGGGCATCGCGCAGCGCCTGAGCCACGTCGACCGGCTCGGCCTCCGACTCGTCGATGATCTCGCGGTAGTACTGACCGAGCCCGTCGAAGGTCGGTCCACGCTGGACGGTCACGCCGGTGGGCGGCACATCGCAGAATGCGATCGTGTTGTTCTCGCTGGCCACGATCGCTTCGGCGAGATCCACGCCGACCTTCTTGGCGTCCACGTCGAACGCGGCGACGAAGGTCACGTCACCGACGTGGTAGTCGCCGAAGGTCACGTGCATGAGACCCGGGACGCGGTCGGTGGGATCGGCATTCCGGTAGTACTCGACGCCCTGGATCAGGGACGAGGCGCAGTTACCCACACCGACGATGGCGACGCGGACGGAGCCCATGGCGTTTGCCTCCTTGTTGTTGTCCGTGTTCAGCACGGCCGGTCCTTCTCGGGAGCCGGTTGTTCGGGGGGTGGTGAGTCGGGCGTACGGCCGGATCGCTCATTGGTGATGAGTTCTTCCAGCCAGCGGACCTCGCGGTCACAGGCCTCGAGTCCGTGGCGCTGAAGTTCGAGGGTGTAGGCGTCGATCCGGTCGGAGGCCCGGGCGAGCACGTCGCGCAGCCCATCCCGGCGCTCCTCGATCCGGCGGCGGCGGCCCTCGAGGATCCGCAGCCGGGTAGCCCGGTCGGTCCGGGCGAAGAAAGCGAAGTGCACGCCGAAGCCGGCGTCGTCGTACGTTTCCGGCCCGGCGTGGGCCAGCAGCTCGGCGAAGCGTTCCTTGCCCTCCGCCGTGATCTTGTACACAACCCGGCCGCGGCGGCTGGTCCGCAGGGGCACAGTGTCGTCCGGCGGCTCGGTCTCGCTGATCCAGCCGGCCGTGTTCAGGCGCTTCAGCGTGGGGTAGAGGGTCCCGTAACTGATCGCCGCGCGCAGAGTGCCGAGCCGGGTGGCCAGTTCCTTGCGCAACTCGTACCCGTGCATGGGGGCCTGGAGGAGAAGGCCGAGGATCGCCATCTCCAGCATGGATCCCCCTTCGCACGATGTATCGGCCCGATACATCGCAACGGTAATGCCAACATCGCCGTTCGGGCAAGGGAAAGTGAGATGCGGAGTCGTCGCGGCACGCAGCGTGATGGCGGTCGTCATAGTGGGACCGACCGCGTACTCTCTTCGCCATGCGCACGCAGCGGCAGGTCGTCGACTACTCGCTACAGAAGCGAGCGGTGTTGCGTGACGTGCAGAACGGCCGCGTCGGGACCTACGAAGTCTGCGATGCCTCGCCGTACCTGAAGAACGCTGCCCGGTTCCACGGCGAGCCGACGGACGAGCGTTGCCCGGTGTGCCGCCGCGACAACCTCACGCTGGTCCACTACATCTACGGGGACGAGCTGAAGCAGTCCGCCGGGCAGGCCCGCAAGCTGGCCGAGCTGCCCGTGCTGGCGATGACGCTGGGTGAGTTCCAGGTCTTCGTGGTGGAGGTGTGCCGTACCTGTGCGTGGAACCATCTCATCGAGCAGTACCTGCTGGGCCGGGACGCTCTCGATGCCGACGAACACCCGGACGAGGCCGTCGCCTCGTTCGTCCCGGGCCGCCACCACGAGACCGGGTCGCCGTCACACCGCCGGGAGGGCCGACGGTGACCGTGCCGGCTCTCGCTAACGTGGACGCGATCCTGACCGAAACGGGCAGCCAGCGCCGCATTCGGTCATCCTTGACATTCGACACGGCGGCTGCGGGGATGCAGCCCAATTCGTCCGCTCGTGGCGTCGCCGGTGGAAGCCCCTCCAGGGCTCTCCCGTCGTGCCACCGCGACCGGTAGGTGTGACCCATGAACCCGAACGGCGATCCGCAGTCTGCGCGCGCCCGGGCCAGCGTGCCCGGTTCGTCGCCGGCTCCCGGGCCTGACGACAACTCGCCGCGCCCCGCTCCCGACGCGTACCGGCGTGGCACCACCGGCCGGGCCACCGTGTCCGGTGTGGTGCCTCGCGGTGCGGCACCGGTCAACGGGACCAGCCGGGGCTCCGCCCCGGTCGGCGGTACGACCGGCCGCGCGTCCGTCGGTGTCGGCGCCGCTCGACCGGCCGACGCGTACGGGCCGCCGGGCCGGGCGGCCGCGCGCGCCTCGGTGACCCCGGTCTCGCCGGCGGTGGCCGGTGGCGGCGTACCGGGTGGTCCTCGCGGTCCGCACGGGCCCGGCGCGGGCAACAGCGCCCGGGGCAGCGCCGGCAAGATCCTGTCCAAGGCGGCCAAGCGGCGCCGCCGGACCAACATCCTCACCGCGGCCGCCGCTGTGGCGGTCATCCTGCTCGGTGGCGGCGTGGTGGCCGGCACCTACTTCGTCGACGGGGTCGACCTGCCCGCGCCGAAGACCGAGGACCAGTCCAACGTCATCCTGTCCAGCAACGGCAAGGTCCTGGCGAAATTCGGCGACCAGAACCGCACGGTGGTTCCCGAGGCGAAGATCAACAAGATCGTCGAGCACGCCGTCGCGGCCGCCGAGGACAAGAACTTCTACCACCACCACGGCATCGACATGCGGGGCATCGCCCGCGCCGCCTGGAACAACTTCACCGGCGGCGCCACCGAGGGCGCCTCCACCATCACCCAGCAGTACGCCCGGCACGCCGCCGACCTCAAGGAGATCAGCTACAACCGCAAGCTCCGCGAGGCGGTGATCGCCCGGAAGCTGGAGGACAACTACAACAAAGACCAGATCATGGGCATGTACCTGAATTACATCTACCTCGGTGAGGGCCGGTACGGCATCGAGGCCGCGGCCCAGGGCTACTTCGGCAAGTCGGTGATGACGCCGGCCGGAAGCAAGAACGCGATCACGCCGGACGAGGCGGCCGTCCTGGCGTCGATCATCCGGCAGCCGGAACCCAGCGCCACGTTCAAGGGCTACGACCCCAACGTGGGCCTCGAGAACTCGAAGCTCCGCTGGGAATACACCATGAAGAACATGCTCACGCAGAAGTGGATCACCCAGGCGCAGTACGACGCCCGCCAGTACCCGACCGACATCAAGAAGCCGTCCTCGAGCACGGCGTCGACGCTGGACACCAAGCCGGTCGGGATCATCATGCGTCACGTCCGGGCCGAGCTGCTCGCGAGTGGCAAGGTCAGCCAGAGCGAGATCGACGCCGGTGGCCTGACCATCACCACCACGATCAACCCGACGGTGCAGGCGCTCGCCGAGCAGGCCGGCTCGGAGAAGAGCAAGGACTCGCCGATGTACGGACGGCCGTCGTCGTACCAGGCGGCCGTGATCGGCATCGACCCGAACACCGGGGCCGTCCTGGGTTACTACGGTGGCGACGACCCGACCGGCACCGACTTCGGCAGCTACCTGAACGGCGAAGGCACCGGTTTCAGTGGTACCGGCCAGTCGCCCGGCTCGTCGTTCAAGATCTATACGTTGTCGGCGGCGCTGAAGAACGACATCTCGTTCAAGACCACGTGGGACGGCACGAAGAAACGACCGAACGGCAGCGCGATCAGTAACGCGGGCGCCGATCCAGGCACGGTCTGCGGCGGCAACATCAAGAACTGCGACCTCGAGACCGCGACCATCAAGTCGTACAACTTCCCGTTTTACTGGATCGCCGACGGAATCGGCCGGGACAACGTCATCCAGGCGGCCAAGGACGCCGGAATCCAGCACATGTGGACTGACGACGGCAAGATGGTCGATCTGGATGCCACCACCAGGAATGACTGGCTGAAGTCCGGCATGTTCGACAATGAGGTCGCGTTCGGCCAGTACCACGTCGTTCCGCTGGAGCACGCCCAGGGCGTGGCCACGGTCGTGGATGGCGGTGTCTCGCACAACGCCCATTTCGTTCAGTCGGTCACCCGGGTGAATCCGGACGACGGCAAGAAGGACATCGTGCTGTCGGCCGACACGACCGGTAAGAAGGTCTTCGACTCGGCGCAGATGTCCGACTTGCAGGGCGTCATGGGCAAGGTCGTCAAGGCCGACAACCGCGACCTGAAGGGCGGCCGCGAGGGCATTGCCAAGTCGGGCACCTGGGAGTACCAGGGCGGCAGCGGTGACTGCTGGTTCGTCGGCGGCATTCCGCAACTCGCGGTGACCGTCTGGGTCGGCGGCAAGAAGAACAAGGTCGAGCTGAAGGAGTCGAGCGGAAAGGACATGTTCGGCGCGGGAACACCGGCCCGGATATGGAAGCAGTTCATCGACTCGACCGCGGATGCGATGAACTGGAACAACCAGGACTTCCCGCCACGGCAGCACACCGGTGACGACAACTCCAAGTTCCAGAACGGCCAGAAGCCGCCGCCCCCGCCGCAGAACCAGGGCTGTGTGCTCAGCTTCCTGTGCCCGGACGGCCAGAACAACGGCGGTCAGAACAACGGCGGCCAGAACAACGGCAATGGCCAGGGCAATGGCCAGGGCAATGGCAATGGCCAGGGGAACGGCAATGGCCAGGGCAATGGCAACGGTCAGGGCAACGGCAACGGCCAGGGCAACGGCACCGGCACACCCCCGACGAATCAACCTGGTGGCGGCGGAGGCGGCCAGACCGACGGCGGTTGACCCGCGCCACCGCACGCATCGACGGCGCACGATCTCTCCGCGGATTGTGCGCCGTTTGCGGAGGGCACGCCGCCGGATCACCGGCCGGATGCGGCATGATGCCAAGACATGAGCGTCCAGGACACTCCCGACACCGAGCGGACCGCCCCGCCCGCCACGTCCGACGGGTTCGTGCGCGGTCTGTCCGAGGCCATCGGTGGCCCGCTCGGCGACCACGCGGTGCGGCCCGGTGCCCGGCCCGGCCGGTTCTGGACAGCCACCCGGATCATTCTGGCGCTGTGCTGCCTGACGCTCGCGCTGCACTGGGTGCAGAAGTCGCCATGCCAGGACGGCGACTGGGGTAAGAACATCCAGTACACGCGGTTCTGCTACACCGACGTGCTGGCGCTGTACTACGCCGAGGGCCTGAACGAGGGCAAGGTGCCCTACAAGGACCACGCGGTCGAGTACCCGGTGGTCACTGGTTACTTCATGGGCGCGCTGGGGTTGCCGGTGCACGCGCTCGGCACCAAGTACCCGACCATCAACCAGGGCCGGTGGTTCTACAACGCCAATGCGGTCGTGTTGTCCGCGCTGGCGGTGGCCACCCTGATGGTCATTCTCGCGCTCCGCCGCCGGCGCCCGTGGGATGCGGCGATCTTCGCCATCTCGCCGATCCTGTTCATCACCACCACGATCAACTGGGACTTCCTGGCCATCGGCTTCGCCGCGTTCGGCTTGCTGGCCTGGGCCCGCCGGCGTCCGTTGCTGGCCGGGGTGCTGTTCGGGCTGGGCGGCGCGGCCAAGCTGTGGCCGCTTTTTCTGCTCGGGCCGCTGCTGTTGCTGGCCCTGCGCTCGCGGCGGATGCGGCACTGGACGCTGGCGTGCGCCGGCACGGTGCTGGCGTGGGCCGCCGCCAACGCACCGGTGTACTTCCTTTATCGCGACAGCTGGGACCGCTTCTTCGAGCTCAACACGACGCGGCCGGTGGACTGGGGCACCTTCTGGTACATCGGGCGCTACCTCGACACCAAGTGGAACACCGGTGCGCCCGGCCATCAGGGCCCCTTCCAGTGGCTGAGCGACCACATCCCGACGCTCAACACGCTGTCGTACACGCTGTTCGGGCTGTGCTGTGCCGGGATCGCCGCACTCTGTCTTCTCGCGCCGCGGCGGCCACGGTTCGCTCAGGTGGCGTTCCTCGTGGTGGCCGGGTTCCTGATCTTCAGCAAGGTCTGGTCCCAGCAGTACGTGCTGTGGCTGCTGCCGCTGATCGTGCTGGCCCGGCCGCGGTGGGGCACGATCATCGCCTGGACGGTGGCCGAGTTCGGCTATTTTGCCGCCTTCTACGCGGAGTTGCTGGGCGCCAACGGCAAACCGGTCATTCCGGAAGGCACCTTCGTGTTCGCCTCCGGCCTTCGGCTGGTCACCGTGGCCGTCCTGTGCGGCCTGGTGGTCCGCGAGATCTGGCGGCCCGAGCTCGACGTGGTCCGGCAGACCTACGCCGACGACCCGGACGGGGGTGACATCGACGGCGCCCCGGACGCCGAGTGGGTCACCCGGCTGCGGCGCCGGTTGCGGATCGAAGGACCGGCCGAGCCCTCGATCGAGCCCCGGCCCCCCGCCGAGCCGGCGGTCAGTTCAGCCTGAACGCGACCGTGGTGTCGTTGAGGTCCTCGCGGCGGATGCCCAGCGATTCCACCGGGGTGTCGCCGGCGCGTTCCCAGGGGGTGCCCTGCGCCTGTGCTCGCAGCAGGATCACCGTGGTCACCCCGATACTGCGCAGGTACTGGATGCTGGCCTGGTCCGGGAACGATGCGATGGTCCGGCGCATCTCCGCCTGACGAGAGGCGCCGAACTCGCCGCCGCCGTTGACCAGCGGCTGAAACTTCGACGTGGACCAGAGCATGGCCACGTCGTCGATCTCGTCCGCGCTCGGCAGCACGACCATGGGCGCGGTGATGGTGCGCAGCGCCGACGGCTGGGCCGGAACGATCGGGTGGGCGGTCGTGTTCACGCCCTCGATCACCACCAGTGCCAGCGGTACGAGCGTGGCCAGACGCAGCCACGGACTCGGCCACGGCGGGATTCGCTGCTCCGACAGCTGCTCGAGCCGGCGGACGAACTCGGCCACCGCACCGGCCGCCAGCACCGCCAGCACCAGCGTCACCCACAGCATCAGCCGGCCCGGCACCCGCACCCCGAATCCGGCCGGGAAGTGCCCGAACAGCGGCGAGTACGTCCACCGGCCGGAGAAGAATGTGCCGCCCAGGGTCAGCACGGCCGCCGCGGCCAGGCCGATCAGCAGCAGCAGCCGCTGCCACCAGCGCCAGACCGACAGGAACAGGCCGATCAGGGCCAGCGCGTACAGGATGAAGCCGGGAAGCAGGGTCATCTCCGGCGCCCAGCCGAGGGACCGCCGGGGGACGGCGTGCGCACCGCCCCAGATCCACGAGTCGGCCGGGGCGATCAGCAGACTGCGCCACGGTGGCGAGTAGAACGCGATCTCTGCGCCGGCCGGCGTCGAGGCCGGCTTGAAGTACGGCAGCGCGATCAGCGCCCCCACGCCGGCGAAGATCAGCGCGCCGAGTACGTCGGTGATGATCAGTGGCCAGCCCAGCACCGCCCCCGGGCCGCGCCGCCGCAGTCGCCGGATCGGCACCACGATGAGCATCACCAGCAGGATCCCGCCGAGCACGTACGCGAACGGGAGGCCGAGCGTGAAACCGAGGGTGAGCTGCCAGATCGCGACGAGCCACCCCAGCACGGCCCACCCGGTGCGGCGACGCTCGGGCCGCAGGCCGTGCCGCATCGAGAAGCCGTGCCCGCGAGCGAGCAGGGCCAGGGTGAGGGGGATACCACCGGCCGAGAGCACGTCGAGGCGGCCGGACTGGGCCAGCTGCCACGGGGCGAAAGCGGCGGCGGCCGCGGCCACGGCGGCCCCGGTGCGGCCGGCGCCGAGTTGGCGGACCAGCGCGTACGCGCCGATCAGCAGCAACGCGTGAGCGAGCACGAAGAGCAGGTTGTAGCGGAACGTGGCGGCCAGCGGGCCGTCGCCGAACATGCCGGCCGGGGCGTAGCCGAGCAGGCTGTCACCGAACGCGAAGTTGTACCGCTGCGGGAAGTAGGCATTGGCCTGCCACAGCGGCGTCGGACGGGTCTTCAGAATGTGCCCGGACCAGGCGATCTGCCAGGCCTCCCGGGCCGGGTCGCCGACTTCGCCAGGAACAGTGTGCAGCGGATAACGCAGCGTGGGCCAGGTCATCGCCACGGCGCCGGCCAGGGCAATGAGGATGGTCAGGGCGTACTCGTGCCGGAGGCCACGCCCCGCGGTGCGGGCCGCGCGCCGGACGCGGCCCGGCGGCCGTTCGCCGGTGCGAGCGAAGGCGGCCCACGGGTCGGGTGGGACGCCCGGCGGCCGCTCGGTGGGCAGCACGTCACGCCGGACAATCCGTTGTGGATCACCGACGGCGGCGCTGTCCGGGATGGACGGTGCGGCGGCGGTCTCGGCGGCGATCCGGGCGGTGGCCTCGCCGGTGCTCCCGGCAGGGGTCTTGTCGGCAACCCGGGCGGTGGCGCCGGCGGTGACCTTGTCCGCGGTGCGGGCGGTGGTCGCGCCGCCGGCCGCGTCGACGCCGGCGGCCGGGACGCCGGCGGCCGGAACGTCGTCGCCGGCCGACGGTGGCGTGCGGGCCCGAGGGGTGGTGTCCGGCGGGGGTGTCGAGCGACGCAAACGCCAGCGTGGACGGCCGGGCGGAGCCTTTGTCGCCGCGCCTCTCGCGGGCTGGTCTGGTGGGGGTTGGGCGTGTGTGGCTCGGGCTTTCACGGCCCGGCCCTCTGCGGGATGGTGTGTTGTCCCCGCCGGCGTGGCGTCGCTGCCGGTCGGGTTGCCGGCCCGGGCGGCGCCTGCTACCTCGCTCGTCGAAGTCGAGCCCAGTCCCGGTGCCGCCGCACGCGGAACGGCCTTGTCCTCACCGGTTTTCTTCGCGCCGGACGGCTCCGCACCGGTCGGGTGCGGGCTGCTCGGCTGATCGCTCGTCATTGCACCTTCCCTGCGCCGAAACCCGGCGGCCCCTGATACCCGGTCAGTTCGCGGCTCGTGCCCGCAGCAAGGCGATGTCCGCCGACTGTCCCTCGACTCCACCCGGGGTCTCCACGATCACCGGTGCGCCCGCGGCCCGGACCACCGCCACCACCAACTCTGGGTCGATCGTGCCACTGCCGAGGTTGTCGTGCCGGTCCCGCCCCGAGTCGAAGTCGTCCTTGGAGTCGTTGGCGTGGATGAGGTCGATGCGCCCGGTGATCGACTTGACCCGGTCGACCACGCCCAGAAGTTTCTCGCCGCCGGCGTGCGCGTGGCAGGTGTCCAGGCAGAACCCGGCCCCGAACCCGCCGACCGCATCCCACAGCCGGGCGATGTCGTCGAGGTGACGCGCGACGGCGTTGTCCCCGCCGGCCGTGTTCTCGATCAGGACCGGCAACGGGAGGCCACCGTCCTTCTCCGCGTACTCGAAGGCCTTGCGCCAGTTCTCGAAGCCGGCGGCGAGATCGGCGCCCGACCCGACGTGCCCGCCGTGCACGATCAGGCCCTTCGCCCCCAGTTCAGCCGCCGCCTGGGCGTGCGCCATCAGCAGTTTGCGGCTGGGGATGCGGATCCGGTTGTTGGGGCTGGCCACGTTCACGATGTACGGCGCGTGGATGTAGACGTCCACCTCGGCCGCCCGCAACTGGGCCGCGTCGGCGCGCGGCTGCGGCGTCTTGTAGCCCTGCGGGTCGGTGAGGAAGAACTGCACCGCCTCGGCCTTACGCGAGGCCGCGGCGGCGAGGGGGTCGGCCGGGTCGACATGGGCTCCGATGCGCATGGAAACGAGCCTACGACGCGGGTACGACGCACAGACCCGCGTCACCGTGCCCGTTTCCGTATCGTTGACTCCATTGATCGCTTTTGTCGAGCTGGGGGATGACGCATGTCGCGGCAGGTCCGATACCGGGTGACGGCACTGGTGCTGGGGGGTCTTCTCCTGGGCGTTCCACTGCTGACCAACGGGACGGCGAACGCCGACCAGGTCGAGGGCGGCGGTCGTCAAGTGGTCTTCTCCGGCGGCGGGATGCTGGGCCTCTCCTGCCGGTCCACGCCGAGTGTGAGCGCCCTCACCGTGCCCGCCGACAGCACCGTCAAGCTGGTGAACCGGACCGGTCACAGCGCTCAGGTGGAACTCGGCGGCGCGAACCGGGGCACCGTCCCGGACGACGGCTCGGCCGATGTGGTGTTCCGCCGCGGGACGACCGCGGTGACACTCGACCCGAGTTGCGCCCTCGGCGACCGGTCGTTGCCGTTACTGGTCACCGCGATGCCGGCAGCCGCGGGCCGGATGTCCGATCCGATCCCCGCGCCGACCGGTTCGGCCGGGGTGCCGGAACCGGCGGCCGACCCTGCCGACCCTGCCGACCCGGCCGACCGGGGCGCGCCCGGAGCGGGCTCCACCGCGACCCGATCGGCTTCCGCCGTCGGGTCGACGCTGCCGGACCCCAGCACGCCCGTGGCCGCCGGCCAGCATCCGTCCGGCCTGACGGCCCGACCGGGAGCGACCCGGACCGCAGCCACCCGGGCGCTGGCCGCCGCCACCGCCGCGACCACGACGCAGAGCATGCCTCTGGGCGGGTCGGTGTCGACCCACCTGTCGCACAAGAGCCTGAAGACGGCGCGCGGAGGTCTGGGCCCGGCATTCTCCGGTATGCCGCCGGGCGACTCGAAGGCCATCGTGCCGGGCGTACCGACGCTGTCCCGGTCCAGCGTGACCGACGCCGCGCCGGCCGTGTCCGAGCCGTCCTCCGAGACCACCACGGCCGAACCGGTGGCGTCGCTGCAGCCGCTGACCGACGACAAGCCGAACGGTTTGCTGGCCCTGATCGCGATCGTCTGCACCCTCGGGGTCTCTGTCGGAGCGATTCGGGCATTTGTGTCGCAACGTGCATCTCGGACAACGATCGCGTAGACTCGTCCCCGGAAGCTCCGCGGGGCGGCCGCGTCCAACCTCATCGGTGTGGTCGTTCCTCCCCAGGTCCCACCCAACGAATGCGGACCGGACGCCCCGCGGCTCATGTGACAGCCCCATCCCTGGCGGATGGGGCTGTTCGCGCTCCGGGTACACTTGCCCGGTTGCGGTCTATCCGCCGTGAGGTTCGTTCCTCACGGCTTGTTTCATGCCTCAGGGCTCGTTTCGTGCCTCACGGCTTGTTCACGACCGCAGCGGACACAAGACCTCCTGCCACGGAAATCCCGTGGCCGCCAAGCCCATAGGAGGTGAGAACGTCTTGCGTCATTACGAACTCATGGTGATCCTCGACCCTTCACTCGAGGAGCGCACCGTCGCCCCGTCGCTCGACACGTACCTGAACGTGATCCGGACCGCGGGTGGCTCGGTGGAGAAGCTCGACGTGTGGGGCCGGCGCCGGCTCTCGTTCGAGATCAACAAGAAGGCTGAGGGCATCTACGCCGTGGTCGACCTGACAGCGACGCCCGATGCTGTGGCCGAACTGGACCGTCAGCTGCGACTCAACGAGTCCATCCTGCGTACCAAGGTCATCCGGCCGGAAACGCGCTGAGCCGGTTTTTGTCAGAGGGTCCTGAGACCCTTCTGAGCGAACGAGGCTTTCACGGGCGCGAGGAGAAGGTCATGGCAGGAGAAACCACCATCACGGTCGTCGGTAACCTCACCGACGATCCCGAGCTGCGGTTCACCCCGTCGGGTGCCGCCGTCGCCAAGTTCCGCATCGCCTCGACGCCGCGGACCCTGGACCGGCAGTCCGGCGAGTGGAAGGACGGCGAGCCACTCTTCCTGGCGTGCAACATCTGGCGCGATGCCGCCGAGCACGTCGCCGAGTCGCTGCAGCGCGGCGCTCGGGTCATCGTGCAGGGTCGGCTGCGTCAGCGGTCGTACGAGACACGCGAGGGCGAGAAGCGCACCGTCTACGAGCTCGAGGTCGACGAGATCGGCCCGTCGCTGCGCTACGCCACGGCGAAGGTGCAGAAGATGACCCGGTCCGGCGGCGGCGGAGGCGGCGGCTTCGGCGCCTCCGGTGGTGGCGGCGCCTGCGCCGGCCGCAGAGTGGCGGCGGGGGCGGCGGCAACTTCGACGACCCCTGGGCCACGGCGGCCCCGGCCACCAGCTCCCGCGCCAGTGGCGGCGGCGGTAACAGCAGCTTCGACGACGAGCCACCTTTCTAAATGGCTGATCGAGTTCAGGAGCACGATCCATGGCCAAGGCTGCGGCACTTCGCAAGCCGAAGAAGAAGGTGAACCCGCTCGACAAGGACGGGATCACCTACATCGACTACAAGGACACCGCGCTGCTGCGGAAGTTCATCTCCGACCGCGGCAAGATCCGCGCTCGGCGGGTCACCGGTGTGACCTCGCAGCAGCAGCGGCAGATCGCCCGCGCGGTCAAGAACGCCCGCGAGATGGCGCTTCTGCCGTACACGGCGACGGCGCGCTGAGAGGAGGCACCGACATGAAGATCATCCTCACGCAGGAAGTGTCGGGCCTCGGGGCTCCCGGCGACATCGTCGAGGTCAAGGACGGCTACGGGCGGAACTACCTGCTCCCGCAGGGCTTCGCCATCCGCTGGACCAAGGGCGCCGAGAAGCAGGTCACGGTCATCCGGCGGGCGCGCGACGCCCGCGAGATCCGCGACCTGGGTCAGGCCAACGAGGTCAAGGCTCAGCTGGCCGGGCTGAAGGTCACGCTGACCGCCCGGTCCGGCAACGGTGGCCGGCTGTTCGGCTCGATCACCCCGGCCGAGATCGTGGATGCGGTCAAGGCGGCGGGCGGTCCGTCCCTGGACCGGCGGCGGCTCGAGCTGCCGGGTCACATCAAGACCACCGGGGCGTACAACGTCTCAGGTCAAGCTGCACCCCGAGGTGACCGCGACGTTCCCGGTGAACGTCGTCGGCGCCAAGTAGGACGGTCGTACGAGCGAGGCGCGTCGGGCTTCGGCCCGGCGCGCCTCTGCTGTCCCGGCCGGTGGCGTCTGCCGGCTACGTCAGCGCGTTGCCGGTGATCGCGGAGGACAGCACGGTGGCCAGGCCGCCGCCCATCACCGCAGCCGCCAGGCCGACGCTGGCCGCCTTCCAGGAACCGCTGGCCCAGCGCAGGCCGACCGCGACGATCATGCTGAGCACCAGCGACAGGCCGAACTGCGGGGCGGCGTGGGCCAGCGTGCTGAGCGCGTGTGCCTGCTGGCTGCTGTTCAGTACCAGCATGTAGAGCACGAACAACACCACCGGAACGCCGTACCAGATGACCGTGTACCCGACCGCCGCCAGCGGACCGCCGGTCTTCTCCTCGATCTCGTCCTCGTCCGGGTCCAGCAGGTTGCCCGAGCGGCCGGGTGACGCCTCCAAGCTGCCGCTGGCCCGGCGCTCGTACGAGCCGGTGCGTACGCTGCCGGTGGCGTCGCGAGGGGGCCACTGGGTGTCCGGCGGGTCCTGCCAGCGCGCACCAGCCGACCGTTCGGCCCCCACCAGCGCGTCCTGCCGAGCACGGCCGACCGGCGAACTGACCGGGCGCGGCCCGGCCGGCGGTGGGCTGGTCGGCATCGGCGGCTGCGCCGACGCCGGCGCACCGGGCGGCATCGGCGGCCGGGCCGTGACCGGCGGGCTGGTCGGGATGGCGGACGGATCGGGGGGTGGCATGACCCGGGCCGAGCCTGTCGGCCGGAATGGCGTGAACTGCTGCGGGCCGAACCGGCGGGATTCGCCGTCGGCCGGGCCGCCGGGATCGGCCAGCTCGCGGCGCCAGTCGCCGGTGCCGCCCTCGCGGTAAGGCGCGGTGCCGCGTTCCTGTCGTTCCCGTTCGTCGCGCTGCCAGGCGGCCGGTCCGCCGAACGGGTCCTCGCCGCGCCCCGGATCGTTGCCGAACGAGGCCGGATCGATGTTCGGGCGGATCTCGGTCGGGGCGTCGGAGAAGTCCGGGTACTCGTGGGCCTGCGCGCGCAGCTCGCGCCGCCAGCCGCCCGCCCCCCGGGGGTCCGGCCCGTTCGCGCCCGGACCGTTCCGGTCCGGCCAGGCCGTCACGTCGTCGCGCCGGAACACCTCCGAGTCGGCCCGGGACGCGAGCTCCGGCCGACGGGGTGCGGCGGAGTTCGGCGCGCCTCCGGCGGCCCCCACCGGGCGACCTTCGCCGAGTCGGGTACCGGTGGGGTCACGATCTTCGGCGCGACGCCGGCCGCCGCCGGGGCGAGGACCGTCCGGGTCGGTACGCCAGCCGCCGGTGTCGGCCGGGGACGGGGCGGAATAGGGGTCGCGGCCGCTGGGCGCTCCAGCGACCGCCCAGGGGTCGGCGGGCGGCGGTGGAGTCCGGCGACCGGACGACCGGGAGTCAATCGGCCCCGCCTCGGAGCCGACAGGCCCGGAGCCGTAGGCGCCGGTCCTGGATCCGCCTGTGCCCGTTCGGGATCCGCTTGTGCCGGGGCGCACTCCGGTCCCGCCCGGTTGGCTCCCGGTGCGGTTGAGGCGGGTTCCGGTGCTGCCCGGCGGGGTACCAGGACCGTTCGTGGGAGCCTCGGGATCGCCCGGCGGCCGCACCAGCCGATCGCGGGTGCGTTGCCACGCCCCGGTGTCGGGGTCGCGACGCCAGTCGTCGTCCCCGTCGTCACGGTTCCAGCTGCCGGAGTCGGGCTCGGCGCGCCACTCGGCCCGATCGCGCCAGTCGCCGAACTCGTCGCGGCGCCGCCGGCCGGCGGCCTCCCCGGACCGGTTCTCGTCGTCGTGGCGGAAGCCCTCGATTTCCCGGGGCCGCTCGACCGCGCGGCGCCGGCCTCCACCGTCGGCGCCGGACTCGAGTTGCGGGGGGCGGCGATCGGGGGCACGGTGCCGGCTCGGACCGTCATCGGCCGCGGCGGCCCGCTGCCACCCGGTGGTGTTTTCGCTGCGCTGCCAGCCACTGGTGTCGTCGGCCGGTCGCCATCCGCCGGTGTCCCGGTGGCCGCGGTCTTCGTCCGGGTATCGGCGGCGTCGGGCCCAGCCGGAGCGGTCGTTGTCGTCGGGCGGGCCGGCGGCCCGGTCCTCGTCGTACCGCCCGCTTCCGGCACCGGAGAGGTCCGTGCCGGTGTCGGAACGGCCGGTCCACCGGCGTCGGCCCATGCCGTCATCGGTGCGAGGTTCGGACGGCCGCCTCGGTGCCTCGCTGCGGGCCCAGCTGGGCCGGTCCTCGTCGGCGCGGCTGGGCCGGTTCTCGTCGGCGCGGCTGGGCCGGTTCTCGTCGGCGCGGCTGGGCCGGTTCTCGTCGGCGCGGCTGGGCCGGTTCTCGTCTGCGCGCCCAGGCCGGTTCTCGTCCGACCGGCGAGTGGCCGGAGGGGTGGACCAGCTCGGCGTGGACGGCTCGCGCTCGCCGGCCGCGGTGTCCCAGCTCGGCCGGGTCGGCGGCGGGGCAGCGGGCGTGGACCAGCTGGATGTGGTGCCGGCCGGTTCGGCCGGCGAACCCGCCCGATGCCAAGGGGCGGCACTCGGCTGATCGGTTTGCTCCGGTCCCCGATGTTGCCGTCTGGGCCGGTCCGGTTCAGCCGGTTGCCGGCTGGATGGTTCGGAGGTTTGCCAGCCAGGTCGCTCGGGGGTTTGCCAGCCAGGTCGTTCGGGTTCGGGGGCTTGCCAGCTCGGTTGTTCGGGTTCGGGGGATCGCCGGGTGGAGCTTCGGTCCGGCTCCGCCTGCGCCCAGGTGCCCGCGGCCGGCGCCGCTCCCCAGGTGGGCGGCGGTGGGGTCTCGTACAGCGGAATGCTGCCGGTGTCGGTGTGCCCGGCCCAGTTGTCGGAGTCCGAACGCGCGGCCCAGCCCGTGCCGCTGCCGGTGTTTCGTCCCTCGTCGGCCCGGCGGCGGCCGACCGGGCCGTTGCCCGCGGCGGCCGAAGTGCCGGCGACCGACTCCCGCCACTGGGCACGGTCGTCCTCCCGGACCAGGTGGCGGCCGTCGATCGGGTTGGGGGTTTGCCAGCTGGGCGGTGACGGTTCGGTCGCCGACGGCCACGACGCTTCCGGTGCCCGTGGGGCAGGCGGCCCGCCGTACTCGGGGCCGCCGTACTGGGACCCGCCGTACTCGGGGCCGCCGTACTGGGACCCGCCGTACTCGGAGCCGCCGTACTCGGAGCCGCCGTACTCGGAGCCGCCGTGCTCGGGGCCGCTGTACTGGCCGTACTCAGAGTCGCCGTACTGGGATCCGGAATACTGAGGGCCGCCGTACGGCACCCGCCCGTCCGCGCCCGATTCGTCCGGTGTGGCCCAGGGCGTACTGGAAATGGCGGTTTGCGGCGGGTTCGAAGGATCACTCGGAGGGATGAGCCTCTCGGCGCCGGAACCGGTCTGCCACGCCTCGGTCGTCGACCGCCAGCCGTGCGTGCCGGATGCCGAACGCCACTCGGTGGTCTGCGTCCACCGCGCGGTCTGCTCGGCCGCGCGCCACTCGGCGGTCTCGGTCCGCCAGCCCACGCCCTCTCCGGTCGGCACCGCCTCCGACCAGCGGCTGACCGGGCGTTCCAGTTCGGTCGGCGGCTGCTGCGCCCACGCCTCGGCCCGCTGCGCCCAGGCCACGGCCTCGGGGATCGGCTGCAGGCTCCCGGTGTCGGTCGGCGATCCCCAAGGGGACGAATCACCACTTTCCGGACTATCGGGGGTGGACCACGACTCCCCTCGCCTCTCCCGGGGCAGGCGAGCACCGTAGTCCCACTCGCGTTGGTCCACGAGGAAAGGGTGACGTTTGTCGGTCGGAACCGCAACGCCCAGGGGCGATGGCTTGCCCAACCCGCGCATTTTTTGTCCCTCCACACGGTGGGGACAGCGAAACGGCTGGTGGTGACCGCAGCTCAACGCCATCCCCAGCGTTAATCCACAGGCTGTGCACAGGGCTGCACACAGGTCTGGTGAGGATGTCCACAGGTTGTCCCAAGCCTCGTCCACCGCGTCGCTTGGGCCGATGACGTGCAGATTCGTAAGGTGTACCGACCCGGTCCCGCTCGCCGTCCGGGTCAGCGCCCGGGGTTCCACCAAAAGTGTCGTACCCGGGTTGTTCGATCTACGCGAGAGCGAACGGCGAACAGAGGGGGACCGGTTGTCGATCACCGACGACACACGGCCGGAGTCCCGGTCGCAGCCTCCGGCGGGAGCTTCCGGAGGCGGCGGCTACTCGGGGGGTGGTTTCGACAAGTCGCCGCCCCAGGACATCGCGGCCGAACAAAGCGTGCTCGGCGGCATGCTGCTGTCCAAGGACGCGATCGCCGACGTGGTGGAGATCCTCAAGACCCACGATTTCTACCGCCCGGTGCACGCCACGGTGTTCGACACCATCCTCGACCTGTACGGGCGGGGTGAGCCGGCCGACCCGGTGACCGTGTCGGCCGCCCTCGCCGACTCCGGCGACCTGCAGCGCATCGGCGGCGTGCCCTACTTGCACACGCTGATCGAAAGTGTGCCGACCGCGGCCAACGCGTCGTACTACGCCCGCATCGTGTCGGAGCGTGCCGTGCTCCGCCGCCTGGTCGAGGCCGGCACGAAGATCGTGCAGCTGGGCTACGGCACCGGCGGTAACGGTGGCCGGGATGTCGACGACATCGTCGACCTGGCCCAGCAGGCGGTGTACGACGTCACCGAGCGCCGGATCAGCGAAGACTTCGCGGTGCTGGCCGACATGCTTCAGCCGACCCTGGACGAGATCGAGGCGGTCGGCGCCACCGGCGGCATGATGACCGGCGTCCCCACCGGCTTCTCCGACCTCGACCGCCTGCTCAACGGCCTGCACGCCGGCCAGCTGATCATCGTGGCCGGCCGGCCGGGTTTGGGGAAGGCGCTCGCCCTCGACACGCCCATCCCCACACCGACCGGCTGGACGACGATGGGGGCATTGGGCACCGGGGACCTGGTCCTGGGTGACGACGGACACCCGACCACCGTCGTCCATGCGTTCGACGTCATGGAGGACCGGCCGTGCTTCGAGGTCCAATTCTCGGACGGGTCGACGGTTGTCGCCGACGCCGATCATCTCTGGAAGACCACCACGAGGGCCGGCCGCCGCCAACCGACCCGGAAGGCCCCTCACTGGCCGGATTCCGCCCGTCGAGCGGTCATGGAGATTCACGCCACGGTGATGCGCGAACCGGACGACCTGGTGACCTTCGGCGAAGCACTCTCGCTGGTGGGAGAACGATTCCGCCACGTTCTGCATGTCGTCGGAGCCGAGGTGGGCGTGGCCGATCGAGTCACGCGGGAGTACGAACGACGCGGCAAGCCCTGGCACCGTGCAATCCAGGCGTACTCCCGCCAGGCGTTGATCACTGCTCTGGCAAACCGGGTCGGTCGCGACCGGAGCGCGGAGGCGATGGCCCATCACGGCGGTGTCCGCACTACCAAGGAGATCGCGGAGACCCTGCGGCACCCGGCCGATGGCCGCGCCAATCATGCGGTGGTCAACGCCGCTGCCCTGCAACTGCCCGAAATCGCCGACCTTCCCGTAGCGCCCTACACGTTGGGGGTGTGGCTCGGCGACGGTCACTCGGAGGCGGCTCGATTCACCACCGCCGACCCGGAGATCGCCGGCTGTCCGAGCGCGGCGGAGGTGTACGACCACAAGCACATCCCGGTGGCCTACCTGCGTGCCTCCGTCGAGCAGCGGCGGGCGGTTCTGGCGGGCTTGATGGACACCGTCGGCACGGTCACGCCGAGCGGGACGCTCCAGTTCACGGTCGGCTCCCAGCGGCTGGCCGACGACACCCGTGAGCTGATCGTCAGCCTCGGGTATCGCTGCTCGATGACGCAGAAGCACGTGCCGGGCCGCACGGTGGCGTCATCAGTCGCTTACACCCTCACCTTCTCGACGTCCGACGCGGTTTTCCGGCGGCACCGCAAACACACCACCCACCAGCAACGCTGCCGGACGGTGGGCCGGGCGCGGACGGGATCTCGCTACATTACGGATGTGCGGCGCGTGGACAGCGTTCCGGTCCGATGCATCACCGTGTCCAACGAGAGTCATATGTACCTGGCTGGGGCCTCGATGATTCCCACGCACAACTCGACGGTAAGCATGGACTTCGCCCGCAACGCAGCTATTCGGGCGAACTGCGCCAGCGCCATCTTCTCGTTGGAAATGAGCAAGATCGAGATCGTCATGCGGTTGTTGTCGGCCGAGGCACGGGTGCCGTTGCACGTGCTGCGGTCGGGTCAACTGTCCGATGACGACTGGTCGAAGCTGGCCCGCCGGATGGGCGAGATCAGCGAGGCGCCGATCTTCGTCGACGACACCCCGAGCATGAACCTGATGGAGATCCGGGCCAAGGCGCGGCGGCTCAAGCAGCGGCACAACCTCAAGCTCATCGTGGTCGACTATCTGCAGCTGATGACCTCTCCGAAGCGTACGGAGAGTCGCCAGCAGGAGGTCGCCGACCTCTCCCGTGGGCTGAAGCTGCTGGCCAAGGAGGTCGAGTGTCCGGTCATCGCGGTGAGCCAGCTGAACCGTGGCCCCGAGCAGCGCACCGACAAGCGTCCCCAGCTGTCCGATTTGCGCGAATCCGGATCAATTGAGCAGGATGCCGACGTTGTCATTCTTCTGCACCGGGACGACTACTACGACAAGGAAAGCCCGCGGGCGGGTGAAGCCGACTTCATCATCGCCAAGCACCGTAACGGCCCCACCGATACGGTGACGGTCGCCGCCCAGCTGCACCTGTCCCGCTTCGTCGACATGGCCATCGGCTGAGGGTGGCGGACGGCTCCATCCGCTCGGCTCGGCGGCCGGACCCGGCAGTGGCTCTTGTCCGGCCGCACCCGTCGCGCGGTTTAGCCGATGTTGTCGGCGGCCCGCAGGTCGAGGACGTGCGCGTTGACCCGGCGGACCAGGTGAGCCAGGCCGACGACCTCGACGACCTCGACGCCAGCGCGGCGGAGGCTCTCCACACCGTGGCAGTCGGCGAAGAGGAGCGGTTCCCGCAGCGCGATGACGACCCGCCTGATGCCGGCCGACAGGATCAGGCCGGTGCAGGTGACCGACCGTGACCGGCGCGTCGTGCACGGTTCCAGGGTGCTGTACAGCGTGACCTGGTCCAGGTCGCGCCCGGCCTGTGCGGACAGCTTGGCCAGGGCGACCTCTTCGGCGTGCTCACGGGCGCCGTTCTCGCCGGTGTACCCGGCGGCCAGCACGCCACCGTCGCGGTCGACGACGATGGCGCCCACGGCGTAGTTCGTCGGCGTCGGCGGGGACAGCCGGGACAGCTCGACCGCAGCGGCCAGCCACTGGTGATCTTCGTCGGAAAAGTCGGTCATGGGCGCGTGGTACCGATCGGGGCTGGGCACCGGCCCGGGCGGGCGGCCCTCGTTGTTGCAGCGTACGGCATACATGAGTCAGCCGAGGACGGGAAGACGGCTGGCGCCGGCACCGAGGGATTCGCGGTCGGCGGCGGTGAGCGGCGTGCGACCGGTGGCCTTGCGGAGCGCCTCGCCGGCGAACCAGGTGGGCGGCAGGCCGGGCGGTCCGAACAGCTGATCCACTGTGGATAACGCGACCGCGGTGGCCTCCGGGCCCGGTTCGGGAGCCTCGGGAAGCGACACCATCGCGTCGAGGTGGTGGATCACGGCCTCGGTGACCAGCGTGGCCAGGAAATCGGCGAGGGTCAGCACGTGACCCTGGGTGGACACCTGGGCGTCCGGATCGGCGACCGTGGCCGCCCGTACAGCCGCCTCGGAAAGCTCGGTCCAGACGTCGACGACACCGGTTGGGCGTTCGAAGGCGGCCGCCACCCGCCGGACCCACTGGGCGTGATTCGACCCGGCGGACGGGTCGTCGCCGGGGAAGTCACGCCAGTACGTGACGAAGTCCACATCGGGCGGTCCGGTGGCCGGTCTCGCGAGCGTCACCAGGGCGCGCTGCGCGTCCTGGGTGAGGTGCACGGTGAGGTCGGCGATGGTCCAGCCGCGGCAGCCCGACGGCAAGGAGAGCTCCGCGTCCCGGAGCGGCGCCACCACGGCGGTGAAGCCGCGGTAGGCCGAGTCGAGCGCGGCGGCCATGGCGGGGGGCGGCATGCTCAGAGACGGTACAGCGCGGGCGCCGGGGCCGACCCGACGGATTCTTCCAGCGCGGCCGCCCAAACCAGGAAGTTCACCGGGTACAGCAGGTATCCGAAGCGGGTGGTCGGCATCAGCAGGATCGCCGCCAGTAGTCCCCAGCCGCAGAAGAGCGCAGCCGTCGTGGCCGCGGCCGGGGGCTTTCGGATCAGCAGTGCGGCGATGGTCACGGCCGTGGCGACCAACAGCGCCGCGGCGATGAACGGGCCGCCGGGCCGGAGCTGGGAGATCAGGTAACCCGGGAACGGGGACTGCGCCGGGCTTTTCATCAGGCCGTGGCCGAGCGGGAAGCGGATCACGTTCTCCACGAACGCCTGACCGTTCACCAGGAACGGCGGGACCAGCACCAGGACCGGCAGCCCGACCGCGGCGGGCAGGTATCGGGTCGCGCGGCGCTGAGTCAGGGCCAGGGCGGCCAGCACGATCACCACCGGGAAGGCGAACAGCTTGCACGCCGCGGCCACGCCGACCGCGAGCCCGGCCCGGCCGTACCGCCGGGTGGCGCAGCAGGCGAGAGCGAGCAGGCACAGGGCGAGAACCGGGAGGTCGTCCCCGCCGGTCGCGAGCGTCAGGGCGCAGATCGGGAACACGGTGGCGGCCTGGACCGCGCGTACGGACGGAAGGATCGTGGCTGGCGGCGGCCAGTGCGGCCAGGGTGACCACGGCGAACCAGACGCGGGCATCGGTCCACCAGACGTCGCCGAACAGCGCCCGCGGCAGGCCGAACACCGCCATCGCGGGCTGGTAGGGCGCGTAGCCGAGCAGACGGCCGGTCGGCGGGAGGGCGGCGATGGCGTCGGGGCCGAGGTACGGCGTCCCGGTGTGCAGCAGCCGTTCGCCCATCTGCTCGACGACCAGCACCTCGTCCTGCGCCCGGTCGGTGCGCCCACCGGCCCGCTGAACGGCCTCGACGATCAGCGGCAGGAGCACGCGGCCACCCAGGGAGCCAGGTGAGTGCCGCACCGCGGCGCGGTTCCCCGCGTACGCGGCGGAGGACCGCGGCGACGGAAGCCGACCAGCTGCCACGGCCACCAGCACCGCCGCCGCCAGGTAGGCCCAGACGGCGATGGCGCCCCACCCGCGGTGCGGCAGCAACGTCGACGTCAGCGCGGTGACCAGGGCGAACGCGGCGGACAGCGCGTACAGGCCCAGGTCGGCGGCGAGCCCGCCGGCAGCTCCGGTCGACCGCCCGGAGCAGGCGGCCGGCGGGTGAGGTCACGCGGGCAAGTGTGGCAGAGACGATCGGCCCAGGCCGGTTGCCCGGCGGCGCGGCATCCGAACGACGGATCCGTCGTCGTGCAGCGCCGCGGCCAGCATGCCCGGCCGGCCGCCGGTGCCGCGGCGGAGGGAGGCCAGCATGCGCCCGGCGCGCATCGGCCGGGCGAACAGGTGACCCTGGCCGGCCACGCAGCCCAGTTCCCACAGCGCGCGCCGCTGCGGCTCGCTCTCCACGCCCTCGGCGACGACGGTCAGGTGCAGGTTGCGGGCCAGGTCCACCGTCGATCGGATCACCGCAGCCGCCTCCGACGACGTCTCGACTCGCGGCCACGAACTCGCGGTCGATCTTCAGCTGGTGCACCGGGATCCGCGACAGCACCGACAGCGACGACACGCCCGGTGCCGAAGTCGTCCAGCGCGAGGCGGACGCCGGCGTCGCGCAGTTCGCCGAGAGCCCGGGCCGACCACGTCGAGCTGGCTGATGGTCAGCGTCTCGGCCAGTTCCAGGACGAGCCGGTCGGGCGGGATGTGGTGGTCGGCCAGCCGGGCGAGCACGGACTGCCGGGAAGTCGGGGTCGAGCAGGCTGCGCGGCGACACGTTGACCGCCACCGGCACGTCGAAGCCCGCCTCCCGCCAGATGCCGATCGCGGCCAGCGACTGTTCCAGCACCGCGTCGGCGAACGCGGGCAGCTGACCCGAGCGTTCCATCGTCTCCAGGAACTGGACCGGGTTCAGCTGGTCCGTGCTCGGGGTGGTGCCAGCGGGCCAGCGCCTCGGCCGACACCACCTCGCCGGTGCCGAGGTCGACGATCGGCTGGAAGTCGACGACGAACTCCGCTCGCTCGACCGCCCGTTGCAGCTCGCCGCCGAGCATCAGCCGGCCGACGTCGGCTGTGTCGCGCGAGTGGACGTAGACGGCGGTCCGCTTGCCCGACCGTTTGGCCTGGTACATGGCCACGTCGGCGCGGCGCATCAGTTCGTGCGACGCCGCCGCTGCCGGGCGCGAGGGCGATGCCGCCGGCGCGCCTCCACGGTGAGCTGCATGCCGTCGATCTCGATGACCTCGTCGAGCGCGGCCAGCATGGCCTCGCCCGGTGGGTGGCCATGCGCCGGGGTGGGCAACTGGCTGAACAGCACCGCGAACTCGTCGCCGCCGAGCCGGGCGACCAGATCACCAGGTCCGGCCACGGCCTGCAGCCGGCACGCGACCTCGCACAACACCTTGTCCCCGGCGGAGTGGCCGAGGGTGTCGTTGATCTCCTTGAAGTGGTTCAGGTCGATCAGCAGCAGGGCGAGGATGCCGTCGTCGCCGCGGGACTCGAAGGCGAGGTCGGCGGTCTCCAGCAGCCGGCGCCGGTTGGCCAGGCCGGTCAGCGCGTCGTGCGTGGCGGCGTGGGCGTTCTCGGCCGAGACGCGAGCCAGTTCCGTGTACGCCCGGGCGTTGCGGATCGCGGTGCACAGGGCGGCGGCGAAGACCTGGACCTTGTAGTGCTCGAACTCGGTGAAGCTGACCCGGCCGCGCCACCGCAGCCGGAGCTGACCCGCGTGGTACTGCCCGTCGTTGGTCTTCAGCTCGACGACGACCACGCTGTCGGAGCCGGGCGGTTCCCAGGTGCCGGCGCGGTCGCAGGTGATGCCGCCGCCGTTACCCTGGACCAGCCGGTACGTACGGTCCTCGGTCAGCTCGATCTCGGCCTGGTCGGCGGAGAAGATCTGGGCCAGCCGGGTGGTGCCCAGGTGCAGCACCTCGGCCAGGTCGATCACGTTGAGCGCGTCGACCGCCTGGTAGAGCCGCTGCCAGGAGTCACGTTCCTCGCGGGTGCGCAGCCGCCGGGAGTGCCACAGATGCATGCATGCGGCGATCGGCGGCAGCAGCAGGAGCAGCAGAACGCTGATCCGGCCGGACAGGGCGGCCACCACCAGCAGGATGGCCGCGAGCCGGACCCCGAGGCCGATGAGCCGGCCGTCCCAATCCTTCCGGGCCACCCGCAGCACGGTCGAGTGCGACGCGGCCGCGATGACCGGCAGGAAGGCGGCCAGGTCGACGATCGACATGGCGAGGAACGCGACGACGATGGCGACCGGCGCGAACTGCGGGTCGGTGAGGTCCGGATGGACACCGAAGGCCGCCAGGACGAGGCCGGCGACGGTCGCGGTCAGTGCTTCCTTGGCCACCGCGAAGGCCGCCTTCTGCAGGCCGGCCCGGGCCCAGAGCTTGACGACGGTCATCCCGGCGGCGACGCACAGAACCACCCACGGCATGGGCACGACCATCAGCCCGATCAGCACCGGCAGTTCGCCCCAGGCGGTGCCGTCCCGGCTGGACCGGACGCGGACGTACACCTTCAGTTTGTTGGCGACGATCACCCCCGCGCCGATCAGCAGCACGACGAGCGGATTGGGCACCGGCCGGAGGTGCTGGATCGCCACCCCTACATTGATGGCCGCCGCGATCAGCGAACCAACGACGACGAGACCGATGCGCAGCCGAAGCCGCAGATCGGTCACGTCGTCGTTGGTGCTTTTCGCGTTTGTCAAAGCGATGAAGTCCCGTCGCCGAGCGACCCCACCCGGGCTCGCCTCCAGCGTAAACAAGTGCGCGTAATTGCGCAGCCCGGTCAGCCCCAGTCGGTGTTACGCATGGTGCGTCTCCTCGCGTTCGCGGTGGTGGCAGTGGGGAAAGCCGCTGCCGGCGATTCGTGTCGCGACGGGGAGAACGTTATGCGAACGGAAGACAGGTTGGTAGGGATTTGTGTCGCTATGCGCAGAAAGCGAGAATCAGTCGCCATCGTGTCACTCAGCGTCGGCAATCCAAAACACTGGGCAATCTCCGATCCGGTTTGGCCGGAGTATCCGAATCGCAGAGAGTGGCCTATGTCTAACGGAAAGGATTGACATTGAATGGGTGGAAGATGAACTTTGCAACGGACTCATACGGCCGCTGACCAGCATAGAGATCGATATGCAGCGCCCGTACGGGAATTGTGGGCCCCGCCTCGCCGATGTGCGAACTCGTTATCGGAAAACGTTCTATAAGCTCCCGGTATGCCCGACGAATCCCCACTGTCCCACGTCGACCGAGCGGGCGCGGCTCGCATGGTCGACGTCTCGGCCAAGGCCGTCACCAGCCGCCGGCGCCGTGGCCGCCGGGCGGGTGGACACCACCGCCGAAGTCGTAGCCCTGCTGCGGGGTGACGGCGTGCCCAAGGGAGATGCGCTGGCGGTCGCCCGACTGGCCGGGATCATGGGCGCGAAGCGCACACCCGACATCGTTCCGCTCTGCCATCCGATCGGACTGCACGGGGTGACCGTGGACCTGCGGATCACCGACTCCGGCGTGGAGATCACCGCCACCACCCGGACCGCCGACCGGACGGGCGTCGAGATGGAGGCGCTCACCGCCGTCGCCACCGCGGGCCTGGCGCTGATCGACATGATCAAGGCGGTGGACCCGGCGGCCAGCATCGAAGCGGTCCGGGTGCTGCGCAAGGAAGGCGGCAAGACCGGCGAGTGGGTACGCGACCGGTGAAGGGCCCGGGTGATCGTCGCCTCCAACCGGGCCGCCGCCGGGGTGTACGCCGACACCAGCGGCCCGCTGCTCGTCGCCGGCCTGCGCGACCTCGGCTGCGAGGTGCCGGACGAGCCGGTGGTCGTACCGGACGGGCGACCCGGTGGCGCGAGGCGCTGCGGGACGCGTCGCCGACGGCGTCGACGTCGTGCTGACCAGCGGCGGCACCGGCGTCACCCCCACCGACCGCACTCCCGAGGCGACCCGCGGACTGCTCGACTTCGAGATCCCGGGCATCGCCGAGGCGATCCGCGCGTACAGCCGGGACAAGGTGCCGGCCGCGGCGCTGTCCCGCGGGCTGGCCGGGGTGGCCGGGCGCACGCTGATCGTCAACCTGCCCGGCTCCACCGGGGGCGCCAAGGACGGCCTGGCCGTACTCGGGCCCGATCCTGGCGCACACGGTCGAGCAGGTACGCGGCGGCGACCACGGATAGGCTCGTCCGGTGAGCTTCGTGACAGCGATCCCGGTCGACTGGGACAAGGCACGCACGCTGGTGTACGAGGCCGGGCCGGGCGGCCGCCGGCCCGGCCGAGAGGGTGCCGCTCGCCGCGGCCGACGGCCGGACCCTGGCCGAACCGCTGCGCGCGCTCACCGACCTGCCCGGCGTTCCCACCTCCAGCATCGACGGCTGGGCGGTCCGCGGTCCGGCGCCGTGGCGGCCGGTCGGCCGGGTGCTGGCCGGCCGCGCCGCGCCGCCTCTGGAGTCGGACGGCACCTGCGTCGAGATCGCCACCGGCGCGATGGTGCCGGACGGCGCCGGCGCGCTGATCCGGATCGAGGAGTCCACCCGCGACGCGGACGGGCTGGTCAGCGGCACGCCGCGAGCGATCCCGGAGTGGCGGCTGCCGGGCGAGGAGGCGCAGCGCGGCGAGGAGCTGCTGCCCGGCCGGCACGGCGGTCGACCCCGCGGTGATCGGGATGGCCGCCACCTGCGGCTACGAGACGCTTGACCGTACGCGCCGGTCCCGCGCGCGGCGCTGCTGGTCTTCGGCGACGAGTTGCTGCACCGCCGGGCCGCCCGGCGCCGGCCGGGTCCGCGACTCGCTCGGCCCGCAGATGCCCGGCTGGCTGCGCCGCTGCGGCGCCGCCGTCGATGCCCGCGCCGTATCGGACCGGTCCACGACACGCTCGAGGCCCACCTCGACGCGCGTCCGCGGCGCGCTGGACGGTCGCCGACCTGGTCTGCACCACCGGCGGCACGATGCACGGTCCGGTCGACCACCTGCACCCGGCCCTGGCCGAACTCGGCGCCGAGTACGTGGTGAACACCGTCGCCGTACGCCCCGGCTTCCCGATGCTGCTGGCCCGGATCACGCTCGCCGACGGGCGGACCAGTTCCTGGCCGGCCTGCCCGGCAACCCGCAGTCCGCCGTGATCGCCCTGATCACCCTGGTCGCGCCGCTGCTCGCCGGGCTGGCACGGGCGGGACGCTGCCGCCGCTGCCGCGGGTCGAGGTGACGGCCCCGGTGCCCGGCCGCGGCGGCTTCACGCACCTGGCGCTGGCCGCCTCGACCACGACGGCGCCGGCGACCCCGGTCGGCCACGTCGGTTCGGCGATGCTGCGCGGGCTGGCCAACGCGCACGGTTTCGTCGTCGTCCGGCCCGGACACCCAGGCCGCGGCCGGCGACGTGGTCCCGTTCCTGCCGCTGCCGTTGATGCCGGGGAACGGTCGTGACGCACATCGACGGCGGCGACCGTCGACGCGTGGCCGAGGGCCAGTGGGGTCGACCGCCTGCTGGATCCGGCCGCGCACGAGCTGGCGGTGGCCGATCGCCGGGCGGGCGCGGTGGTGTGTTCCAGGGTGTGGTCCGCGACCACGACCACGGGCGCGGGGTGACGCTGCTCGAGTACGAGGGTCACCCCAGCGCCGAGGCGGTCCTGCGCGAGGTGGCCGACGAGATCGCCGCCGACCCGGCCGTGTACGCCGTTGCCGTCTCGCACCGGATCGGCACGCTCGCGATCGGCGACGTGGCGCTGGTCGCCGCGGTCAGTTGCGCCCACCGGGCGGCGGCGTTCGCCGCCTGCGCCCGGCTGGTCGACGAGGTGAAGGCCCGGCTGCCGATCTGGAAGCGCCAGGTCTTCACGGACGGCACCGACGAATGGGTCAACTGCCCGTAGGTGGTCGCGACACCGGGATCGACCGCGGTCGGGCTGGTCGCAGCCACCGGTTGATCGGAAACGCCGGCGCCACCCCGGGCCGCCACGGCAGCACGTTGACCAGCAAGATCAAGGCCAGGGCGTACGCGTCCCAGGCGACCGTCCATCCGGGAGCGACGACGAAGAGCAGGTAGACGAGACAGCGCCGCCACGGCCCAGCCGGCCCCGCGGAGCTGTCCCGCTCGCCCGGCCCCGGCCCGCGCCGCGACGACCCGGGCGCGGGCGGCCGCGTCGATCAGGATCAACACGGCGCGGCACGCATCCACACCAGCTTGTGCGTACTCGCTCACCGGCCCGACGATCGCCCCGGTCAGCCCGACCAGGGTGAACGCGGCGATCTCGTCGCCGTCGGCGTGCGCCGAGCGGGCCCGGATCATGCCCACCGCGATCAGCAGCAGGGCGAACGACAGCCAGATCAGCACCGGTGTGGTGGCCGAGTCGTAGAGCCGGGCCAGCACTCCGGCCAGCGACTGGTTGTCCGCCGGGCCGATCCCGCCGGTACCGGTCGAGCCGCCACAGCACGTCGGCGAACCAGGCCGCCGTCGCCCGCGGCGGCGATCAGCAGGCGCACCGCCGGCCAGGGCGCCCGCGGTGCCGATGCGCGGTGAGTGCGGCCCGCCACTGCCGGGTGACCGCCAGGTAGACGATGAACAGCCCGGGGCCGATGGCGAGCGCGGTGGCCACGCCCACGCCCGACGCCGGCCCAGGCGCCGGTCGACCAGATCCGGCGCAGTACGTGCCGCAGCGGGCGGTCGCCGGGTGGCGCCGGACGCCGTCGGCCCGGCCACCAGCTGGCCCGGCTGTCCGTCCAGGCCTTGCGGCGCAGGGCCACCACGTCGGCCGTGACCAGCCCGAAGATCACCAGGTCGAGGTCGCCGAGCCCGAGCGTGGCCCGGACCGGTTGCAGGAGCAGAGCCAGCACCACGGCGCCGGCGACGGCCGGCCAGCGGGGCCGGCCGTACCGGCCGGGCGACGGGACCGGCCAGCGCGATCAGAGCGAGCACGAGTGCGGCCACCCCGGCCAGCCCGAGCAGCCAGCCGGCCAGCCGCGAGCGGGAGTGCGGCCACCGGCGCGATCAGGAACGCCGCCACCGGGGCCATCGCGGTACCCAGCCCGGAGCCGGGGCGACCGGTAGTCGTAGAGGCCGTCGCCGGACAGCCACGCCCGTACGGCGTCCCGATTCAGCGCGAGGTCGCTCACGCCGTGCTGGGCGAAGAGCGCCGTGCCGGGCGAAGAGGCCGTACCGGGAGAAGAGGACGAGCAGGCCCACGGTGACTACTACGACGGCGAGGATCGCGCGCGCAGATCGTCGTCGTCACCGAACCCCCATGTCACTCTCGAGGGAACCCGTCGAGGAACCCGCGGGAGAGCCTAGAAGGATCCGTCGTGCCGTGCGTCCCCCGACGGATTAACGCCGGGGTGCAACGAAGGTCACTGACTAGCCGGGGAGACTGCCGGGCGGCGCCGGCCGACACGGCGGCGATCTTCGCCTCGCGTTTGGCCGTCTTCACCGCGCGCTTCACGCGGCGCTGGGAGCGGTCGACGGCGTGGCTGGTGCGGTAGGACAGGCCCGGCTTGCCCTCGGTGTCCACGATGGCGAGCAGCAACCCGCCGAGCAGTCCCAGGTTCTTCAGGAACTGCGCCTGCTGACGCTCCCGTTCCGCCTTGGGCACCGACCAGAAGGGATGGCCGGCGATCGTGGTCGGGACCAGGCCGGCGGCCAGCACGACCGCCGCCGGGCGGGTGAACCGTCCGGTGGCCAGGGCCAGGCCGCCCACCACGTCGGCTGGCCCCTTGATCCGCATCAACGTGGGCGCGTCGGTGGGCAGCCGCGGGTCGATCTTCGCCAGCATCGGCCCGACCTTGTCGGTGACCCGTTTGGCCGTCTCGTCCTTGGCGTCGGGCTTCAGCAGGACGCGGATCCCGCTGCCGACGAAGACGGCGGCGAGCATGGCGTGGGCGGCGGCGCGTACGGGCTTCATAAGCCCCGTTATACCCGCCGCGGTTCAGCCGGCTGGGTACGCAGGTACCGGCCGAAGTGCGGGACCGTGAAGGCCACCGTGCCGCGCTCGCCGGAGTAGATCAGACCCTTCTTGATCAGCGCGTCCCGGGCCGGGGAGAGGCTGGCCGGCTTGCGCCCCAGCAGCGACCGCGACATCCGCGGTCGGCACGGCCGCGTCCATGTCGTTGCCGGGGTCGCCGGACAGCGCGGCCATCGCCCGCATGTATTCCCGCTCGGCCGGGGTGGCCCGCTCGAACCGGGACCCGAAGAACCCGACGGCCAGCTCGGCCTCGGCCTCCGGGGCGGCCACCCGGACGTCGGCGTCGGTCACCGGGGACTGCGGCGCGTGGTCCCAGGTCGCCTTCCCGTACGCCTGGACGAAGTACGGATAGCCGCCCGACTTCTCGTACAGCCGGTCCAGCGCCTTCGGCTCGTACTCCACGTCCTCGCGCGCGGCCGGCGCGCACGAACGCCAGGTCGGCCGCGATCCGGTCGAGCCGGTCGATGCGCTGGTAGCGGAACAGCCGCTCCGAGTAGGACTTGGCCGCCGACAGTACGGCCGGCAGGTGCGGCAGCCCGGCCCCGACCACGATCAGCGGCGCGCCCAGCTGGGACAGCTCGTGGCAGGCGGCGCACAGCGCGGACACGTCGGCCGGACCCAGGTCCTGCATCTCGTCGATGAACAGGCCGATGCCGGTGCCCACGTCGGTGGCCAGCGACGCGGCGTCGGTGAACAGCTCGACCAGGTCGATCTCGATGTCGCCGGAGTCGGCCCGGCCGCCGCGCCGCCGGCACGTCGATCCCGGGGGACCAGCGGTCGCGCATCTTCGCCGCCGGCGTCGTTGGCCCGCAGGCGCGAACGCCTTCAGGACGGCCAGCACCTCGTCGACCCGCTCCGGGTCGCGGTGGTGCGGCGCGAGCTCCCGGATGGCCATGTGCAGCGCGGCCGACGACCGGGCGGCGCAGCGACTGGTCGGGCCGGGCCTCGATCTTGCCGGTGCCCCACAGCCGGCTGATCGCGGCTGACCGCAGCGTGTTGAGCAGCACCGTCTTGCCGACGCCGCGCAGGCCGGTGAGCACCAGGCTGCGCTCGGGACGGCCCCGGGCCACGCGTTCCAGAACGACGTCGAACGCGTCCAGCTCGCGGCCGCGGCCGGCCAGTTCCGGGCGGCCGCTGGCCAGCGCCGGGAGCGTACGGGTTCCGTACCGGATCCACGGATAGCACCGTATCGGGCTGTCTAGCGCTTTTGCTAGATGCGCCTATCGATCGGGATATCAAGGTATCTAGCGAATTTGCAAGATTGAGCTAGACGGTGGTAGGCGAGGTCCTGTCGAGCATCGAGGGTCACCGCGCTGGACGAGCCGATCGCGGACGGTACGACCGGGCGCCGGCGGCGTCGTACCGGTCCGGCGCCGGGACCGGTGGAACGACTCAGCGCTCGCGGAGGCACAGGACGAAATCGAGACTGTCCAGTTCGGAGTCGTAGAAGTACCACTTCGTGTAGCTCGGCACCGAGCTGCACTTCGACTCGGCGTCGGCCTCGCCGGTAGTCCGCCCGTCGACGCGCTTCAGCACCTGGTACGTGCCGCTGGCGCACGGCACGATCGTCATCGCCGGAGCCTGCGCCGAGCCTTCGTTCCGGACGCACTCGCCCTTCTTCACGAACCGGGCGTCCTCGCTCGGCTGCGGATCGGGGGCGTCGGCGGCGGTGGTCGCCGCCGCGGTCGGCCCAGTGGTGCCTCCGGCCTGCGCGTTGTCGCGGTGCATCAGGAGCCAGCCGGTGGTGCCGAGGCCGCCCAGGATGAGCACGGCCAGGACGACCACCAGGGCGATGATCGGCGTGTTGCGGGGCTTCGGCGGAGCCGTCCACTGCCGCGGCGGCCCGCTCAGCGGGTCGGCGGTGTACGCCGGGGAATAGCCCGCCGACGGGTCGCTGCCCCACGGTGCGGGGCCGGACGCCGTGGTGTTGTTGCCCCACGGGTCGGCCGGTTCCGAGTACGGCTCATCGGAGCCCTCGCCCGACCACGGGTGCGAAGGCGGACCGGGGTACGGACCGTTCTGCGACATCGTGGCGTCCTCCAGGCGCGATTCCTGTAGGTCACCGTAGCCTGGCCGCGCGCCCGGTTCTCTCCCGGAATCGCGCCGATCAGGACTCAGCTCGGTGACAAGCAGGCGAATCGCCTCCGGTGTCGGCAACTCGACGCGGAACTGTCGTACCGGGCCGCTACCGTCCCGGATCATGTCGCTACCAGTGGTGATTCTTGCCGCCGCGTTCGGCGCGGCCGCCGGTTCCTTCGTCCCGCGTCCCGCGTCCCGCTTGGCGGTGCCGTGGGGGACTGCGGTGCGTTCGGCTTGCGCGGATTGCAACGAGCCGTTGGCGACATGGGTACGGGCCGGGCCGGCGTGCCGGTGCCGGCGCGGCGGATGGTGGCCGGCCCTCACCGGTTCGGGGGCGGCGGCGGTGCTGGCGGTGGCGCTCGGGCCGGTGCCGGAACTGCCGGTGCTGCTGGTCGCGGTCGTCCTCGGCCTGTTGCTGGCCGCCGTCGACCTGCGGTGCCTGCGTTTGCCCGATCCGCTGGTGGCGGCCCTGGCGCTCCTGGTGCTGCCACTGGGCATCGGTCACCTCAGGGCGGCGACTGCGGGACTGGCGTTCCTGGGCGGGCTCTATCTGCTGTTGTTCGTGGTGTCCCGGGGCGCGGTCGGGCTCGGTGACGTGAAGCTGGCCGCGGTGCTGGGGTTCGCCCTCGGCCCGCTGGGCCCGTCGGCGGTGCTGACGGGGCTGGTCACGCCGCATCTGATCAACGGTCCGATCGCGCTGTTCCTGCTGCTCACCAAGCGGGCCGGGCGCAGGACGGCGCTTCCGCTGGGCCCGGCGCTGCTGGCCGGTGCGGTCGTGGCTCTCAGCGTCACAGGAGCCTGAGTTGCCGATCCTTGGGACGAGACGGGACACGGTCGCCGATCCGCTCGAACAGCCCGATGTCGATCGGGTCGAGGAACGGCGTGGGGGACTGCTCGCGCTCGCGGCCGTGCCGGAACCGGCGGGCCGCATGGGTCACGTAACAGGCGGTCCTGAGCGCGGGTCAGCCCCACGAAGAACAGCCGGCGTTCCTCGGCCACCTCCTCGTGGTCCGGCGACGCCCCCGGCCGGCGCAGCGGCAACAGGCCGTCCTCGCAGCCGACCAGGAAGACCACCGGGAACTCCAGGCCCTTGGCGGCGTGCAGGGTGAGCAGGTTGACCGCCTCGGCCCGCGGGTCGAGCGCGTCCACCTCGGCGCCGGTGGCGATCTCCTGCAGGAACACGGCGAGGTCGTCGCCGATCCGGTGGGCCAGCGGCATCAGCAGCTCGGCCGCCGACCAGACGTCGTCCGGAGCCAGCTTGTTCGGCGTCCAGGGTCGGCACGGAGTATCGCTGGGCCAGCACCTGCGCGGCCAGTTTCACCCGGGCCGCCAGCGACCCACCGGGAGCCGTCGGCGTGCCGCAGCTCGCGTGCGATGAGCTGCACCCCGCCACGGTCGCGCAGACGGTTGTGCGAGCGTTTCTGCACCGGTACGCCGGCCCGGGACAGCGCCTCGACGATCGGGGCGGCCTGCGCGTCCGTCCGGTACAGCACAGCGATGTCGGCGAACGACAAGGTGCCCGGGGCGATCGCCCGCGAGTCCACCCGGCCCGAGTCCAGCGACCGGTGCGAGAGGCCGCCGACGAGTTCGTCGACCGTACGGACGACGAAATCGGCTTCGTCGGCCACGCTGCCGGCGAAGTAGCGCCCGACCAGCGGCGACTCCGGGTCGAGCCGGGCCGGGTCCAGTCGGCGGCCGCTGACCAGCGTCGACGGGGCGATCGCCTGCACCGCGGCGGCCAGGATCGGCGCCGACGACCGGTAGTTGCGGGTCAGCCGGACCAGCCGGGCGTCCACGAAGTCCTCGTTGAAGCGCAGGAAGTACTTCACGTCGGCGCCGCGGAACGAGTAGATCGCCTGGTCCGGGTCGCCGATCGCGCACAGGTTGCCGTCGCGCCGGACTGAGCAGCCGGAGCAGCTCGTACTGGGTCTCGTCGACGTCCTGGTACTCGTCCACGAAGATCCACTGCCAGCGCCGACGGTACTGCTCGACCAGCGCCGGTTCGTCCGCGCAGCAGGTCGACCGGCAAGGAGATCAGGTCGTCCAGGTCGACCAGGTCCTGCTGACGCAACAGCTTGGCGTACGCGAGGTCGTCGTCGCCCGCCGGCGTCCCGGGCCTCGGCCCGTTCGGTGTCGTCGGCGATCCGCCAGTTCGGCGGCAGCCCGGCCGCCTTGGCGTGCTCCCGCAGGATGGTCAGCCCGAGCGAGTGGAAGGTGCCGACGGTGATGTCCTCGGCCACGTCGCCGAGCAGACGGTCGAGCCGCTCGCGCAGCTCCTCGGCCGCCCGCCGGGTGAAGGTGATGGCGAGGCAGCGCTCCGGGAAGACGCCCAGCTCGGCGCAGAGGTAGGCGATCCGGTGGGTCAGCGTGCGGGTCTTGCCGGTGCCCGGACCGGCCACGATCAGCAGGGGGCCGCCGGGCGCCGACGCGGCCACCCGCTGCATCGCGTCCAGGCGGTCGAGCAGGCCGGTGCCGACCTCCTCCATACCGGCCAGCATCGGCTCGAACGGCTCGTGCGGCGACGGTGGCGGAGCGATCGGCGGTGGTGGCGCCACCTTCTTCGGCTCCTTGGCCTTCGGCTCCTTGGCCTTCGGCACGGGCGCGCGGCCGATCGCCGGCTCGGTCCGGCGCTGTTGGGGCACCGGGACGCTCGGCACGTCGAACAGCGTCTCCACCTGCGGGGCGCCGGCCCGGTTGCGCAGCTCGCCCGGCTCGAAGAGGGTGATGACGCCGTACTCGCCGTCGTAGCCGGGCACTCGGCTGACCGCCCCGCGGCGCAGCCGGTCGATCGCCTCGCGGAGGTTGTCGCCGCCGGCCGCGCCGATTGCGTCGAGCGGGATGCGTCCGCAGGATGTCCAGCTCCGGGCCCCAGCGTGGCCACCAGGTGGTGCAGCTGCGCCTCGACCGTCTTCGACTTCGGCACCGACGCCGTTGATCTCGCCCAGCACCTGGTGCAGCTGGATGAGGTGCTCGACCAGTTGCGGGCGGCGGCCGTCGCCCTCGGCCCGGTCCGCCAGGTCCTCCACCCGGCTCAGCACGCCCGACCGTCAGCGGCTTGCCGCACTCCGGGCAGCGGCCGCCGTTCTGCCGGGTCTGCGCCGGCGACCAGTTGACGCCGCAGGCGCGGTGCCCGTCGGCGTGGTACTTGCCCTCCTCGGGGAAGAACTCGAGCGTGCCGGCCAGCGTGTGCCCGTCCTTGACCGCGTGGTAGTCGGGCGTGCGCCGGTAGATCGTCGCCTCGCGGGCCAGCGCGGCGGGCGAGTGGGCGTCCGAATTGGACACCAGACGGTAGCGGTCCAGGCTGGAGACCCGCCAGTTCATCTCCGGATCGGACGACAGACCGGTCTCCACCGCGGTGATGTGCTCGGCCAGGTCGGCGTAACAGTCGGCGATCGCGTCGAAACCCGACTTCGAGCCGAGCGCCGAGAACCACGGCGTCCAGATGTGGGCGGGTACCAGGTAAGCCGTCCGGGCTGGACTCGCAGCGTGATCTCGAGCAGATCGCGGGAGTCCAGGCCGAGGATCGGCCGGCCGTCCGCGGTCAGGTTCCCGATCCGGCCCAGCGCGGTGTTGAACCGGGCCATGGCATCGAGATCGGGCAGGTAGACGAGGTGGTGGACCTTGCGCGTACGGTCGTCGCGCTTGTAGATGGTGGAGATCTCCACGCTGAGCATGAAGCGGACCGGCGGGCTCGACTGCAACGAGCCGGGCAGCCGCTGGACGACGTCCCGCTCCTCGTGGGCACCAGGCGGAACAGCTCCGGCCTCGGCCGGCACGAGACTTTCCCGCAGATGATCGACCACGCCGGATGGGTGAAGTCCCCGGTGCCGAGCAGCGCGATGCCCTTGCGGCGGGCCCACCACGCGAGGTTCGGCAGCGTCAGATCGCGGCTGCAGGCCCGGGAGTATCGGGAGTGGATGTGCAGATCCGCGACGTATGTGTCCGCGGCGACCGAGGACCCTGTGCTTACCGAGGGCACGCGCTGCATCCTGTCATGCCGCGCACAGGCCCGGCGCGTCGCCACGCTCGAAGGTCAGTCATGGATCTTGATGTCAGGGTGTCCGCAGGTCGATCACGGTCACCTGCGGAGGCGCGCCGACCCGGACCGGCGGTCCCCAGAAACCGGCGCCGTTGGTCACGTAGACCGGGACGCCGTCCACCCGGCCGAAGCCCGACACGATGGGCTGTTCCAGGCGCACGACCAGGTTGAACGGCGCCATCTGGCCGCCGTGGGTGTGCCCGGAGACCTGCAGGTCGACGCCGTACCGGGCGGCGTCGAAGGCGGCCTTCGGCTGGTGGGCCATGAGGACCACCGGGCGGGCCGGGTCGCGGTCGCCGAGCGCCTTGGCGAAGTCCGGCGGGTCACCGTATTGGGTGCCGTTCAGATCGTTCACGCCGGCCAGGTCGAGGCCGCCGAGTTCCAGGCGTTCGTTGCGCAGCGGGCGTACGCCGAGGCGGGCGACCTCGTCGACCCACGGCTGGAAGCCGGAGTAGTACTCGTGGTTCCCGGTGACGAAGTAGGCGCCCTGACGGGACCGGATCTCGCGCAGCGGCTCGGCGAACCGGCCGAGCTCGGCGACGGTGCCGTCGACCAGGTCGCCGACCACGCAGACGATGTCGGCGTCGACCGAGTTGATCTCCTCGACGATGCGGCCGACGTGATGGGTGCCGGTGAGCGGGCCCAGGTGGATGTCGGAGACGACGGCCAGGCGGGTGCCGTCGAGGGAGCGGGGGAGTTTGGCGATCGGGATCTGGATGCGGTTGAGCTGGGGGCGGCCGAGGGCGGTTCTCATGCCGTACCCGGTGATCGCGGCGGCAGCCAGGCCGGCGGTGATGGCGGCGCCGCGGGCCAGCACGAGCCGCCGGTCCACGCCCGACTCCGCCGGAGACTTGAGCGCGGGCTCCCGGGCGGCTTGCGACGTTGGCCGGGCGGCCTCTGGGTCGGTTGTCGTCGGCGACTCTGGATCGACTGCCGGTCGCGATCGGCGCGCGGTCCGGTGCTGCACCACGCGCACGGCGATGCGGACGAGTTCCATCACCAGCAGGGCGAGGATCAGGTAGAGCAGCAGTCCGATCCACAGATAACCGGGCCAGGCCAGCCAGCGGGCATGGTCGCCCCGGACCAGGGTGAGGGTCAGTGGAATCAACGCCCCGAGCAGCGCGAACAGGACAGCCCCGGCCCGGCGTACGGCCCCGGAGCGGATCGTGTCGCGGACCAGGCGCTTCCACAACCAGAAGTGGACCAATCCGATGACGATCAGGACCACCACCACGACGACCGCGATCACCGCGTCGCCCCTCCCCGTTGTCCGGCCGGCCCCATGATGATGGCGCGCTGGGCGTCAGCCGCCGGCGAACGGGGGCAGCACGTCAATCGTGGCGGTCTCGGGGAGCGGGGCCCGGCGGTCGTGGCAACGGAGGCCGTCGACGAGGAAGCTGGCCGCCTTGAGGACGACGGCGAGGGGTTCGCCATGGTGGTCGGTGAGCATCTGGACGAGGTCGTCGAGGGACGCTGCGTTCAGGGTCTCGGTGGCGCGCCCGGCCGCCGCCCGGGCACCGGCGAAGTAACGGACGGTCAGCACGGTCAGCCGCCGATCGCCGACATCGGGCGTGCGGGCTGCAGGAAGGCCGGGTCGTCGATGCCGTGGCCGGCGCGCTTGCCGCGCGTCGCCACCCGCCAGGCCTCGGCCAATTCGCTCGTCGGTGGCACCCGCGCGCAGCGGCGTGCGCAGATCGGACTCGTCGGTGGCGAACAGGCAGTTGCGGACCTGGCCGTCGGCGGTCAGCCGGGTCCGATCGCAGTCGCCGCAGAACGGCCTGGTCACGCTGCCGATGATGCCGACGCGGGCCGGTTCGCCGTCGGCTCCGGCGTATCCGGGAACCAGCCAGGTCTCGGCCGGCGCCGTTCCACGTGAAACCGGATCCGCGACGCAGTCCGAACGGCTCCAGCGCGGCCAGGATCTCGTCGGCGGTGACCATCGTGTGACGATCCCACTGGTGCTGGGCGTCGAGCGGCATCTGCTCGATGAAGCGCAGCTCGTATCCGTGCGTCCAGGGCGAAGCGCAGCAGGTCCGGCGCCTCGTCGTCGTTGATGCCGCGCATCAGCACGGTGTTGATCTTGACCGGGGTGAGCCCGGCGGCGGCGGCGGCGCGCAGGCCGCGCAGCACGTCGGCGTGCCGGTCGCGCCGGGTGAGCGCCGTGAACCGACTCGGGACGAGCGTGTCCAGCGAGACGTTGACCCGGTCCAGGCCGGCGTCCCGCAGCGGGGCGGCGAGCCGCTCCAGGCCGATGCCGTTGGTGGTCACCGACAGCCGCGGCCGGGGACGCAGGGCCGGCGGCGGCCCGGACGATCCCGACCAGTCCGCGCCGGATCAGCGGCTCGCCGCCGGTGAACCGCACCTCGGTGACGCCCGAGCCGCTCGACCGCGACCCGGATCAGCCGGCTCACCTCGTCGTCGGTGAGCTGCTGCTCGCGCGGCATCCAGGCCAGCCCTTCGGCCGGCATGCAGTAGGTGCAGCGCAGATTGCACCGGTCGGTGAGCGAGACCCGCAGGTCGGTGGCCACCCGCCCGAACCGGTCGGCCAGGCGCGCCGGTCGCCGGCGGCGTACCGTCGCTCGCGGTGCGATCTACCCGCTACATCGCTCACGGATCGAAAGCTAGCCGCTCGCGACGCGCCTGCCTGCCGCACCTGGGACCTTCCGACCGGGTCGGATAGCTCACCATGCCGCACGGCCCGCTCGGCAGATCACACACGAAAGCGGCCGGACCGACGCGGCGTCTGCGACGGCACAACCTCATTGCCGCAGGACGGCCGTCGGTCGCGGCGCGCGACCGCGTCACGCCGCGTAGGCCCGCCGAAGGCCGCCGTGTGCACCAGCAAGCAGGTGCAGCTGGTGCAGCGGCACCCGGTCGCGCCAGCCGTCGGCCAGCGGATACACCTCCTGGTAGGCGCCGAGGACCGCGTCCAGATGCGGCGCCCCGCCGAACAGCGCCAGCTCGGCCAGGTCGGTCTCCCGGTGACCGCCGTGCGCGGCCGGGTCGACCAGCCAGGCCCGATCGTCGGCGGCCCACAGCACGTTGCCCGGCCACAGGTCGCCGTGCGTGCGGCGCGGGGGCTCGTCTCCGCCGTACGTCCGGATGATGCTCTTGAGAATCTGCGCTCGACCAGCCGGACGTCGGTTGCGGAGAGCGCGCCGCGATCGGCCGAGATCCTGCAGGTACGGGAGGCAGCCGGCGCTCGGCGAACCACGGCCCCACGGCCCGGCGGATGGGGTGTTGTCCAGCGGCGAGCGGCCCGATGAATCCAGGCCAGTCGGCGCCGAACGCGTCCGCGCCGGACCGGTGCAGCGCCGCCAGCTCGCGGCCGAACTCGCTCGGCGGCCGCTCGCGGTGGGCGAGCCGGGATCGATCCATTCGAGCGCGATCATCGTCGGGCAGGGCGACGATCACCTCGGGTACGGGTACCGCCCCGGCCGTCCCGCAGCCAGTTCAGACCGGCCGCCTCGGCGGCGAAGAAGCCCGGTCCGGCGCGCGGCCCGGCCGGCCACGTCTTGGTGAACAACGACGAGCCGTCGTCCAAGGTCAGCCGGCGACGCGGCCGCCACGCTGCCGCCGCTCACCGGCGTCTCGCGGATGCGCTGATGCGGTGAGAAATGTCGGGAGGTGCTGCGGGTGCGCGCGGAGGTACCCCAGATCCACGGCTTTATCTTGCCACTTCGGGTTACGCGGCGCCCGAATTCGGAGTCAAAATGTCGGCATGAGCCCTGTCACTGTGCGTTCGTACCGGCCGAGCGACCACAGCGCCGGTCGTCGCCTCTGGTCCGAGCTGACCCGTCAGCACAACCAGATGTACGGCGACGGGAAGGACGACGAGGGCGCCGGGTTCGAGGAGTACCTCACCCGGCTCGACCTGTCCGGGCTCTGGGTCGCCGATCACGCCGACGACGGGGTGATCGGCATGGTCGGGCTGGTCATGCGCGGCCGTGGCGGCGAGGTCGAGCCGGTGGTCGTGACCGCGTCGCACCGGCACAAGGGCGTCGGCCGGAAGCTGCTGCGCCACGTCGCGGGTGAGGCCAAGAAGCGCAACATGCATTCCCTGACGATCTCGCCGGCTTCGCGCAACGTCGAGGCCATTCGCAGTCTGCACGCCGCCGGGTACGACGTGGTCTCCTCGATCGAGCTGACCATGGATCTGGACCGGCAGGCACACGAATACCAGCAGGACGGGCTTGAGCTGCACGCATTCCAGTTCCGTTCGTAAGTGTCTGTGGATAACGTCGTGTCGTCCACAGGCGGTCCGCGGGTGGCGTGAAATCCGGCCAAGCTGCCGGCATGACCGTTTCCACGCTGAGTTTGCGTACCCCCGCCGAGTTGCTCGCCGCCGTGCCCTATCTGCTCGGTTTTCACCCTCAGGACAGCCTGGTCGTGGTTGCTTTCCGTGGACGCCGGGTGCTGCTGGCCGCGCGCCACGACCTGTCCACCGCCGGAGGAACGCGCCGGCCTGCTCGCGCACGTCGCGGGTGTCGTGGCGCGCCACGGCGCGACCGGCGTCACCCTGGTCGCCTACGGACCCGCGGATCAGATGGACGCGCTGGTCATGCCGGCCGCGGACGCGATGCGCGGGGCGGACGTACGCGTCCTGGACCTGATCTGGGTGCACGACGGCCAGTTCGGCTCCTACCTGTGCCGCGAGCCCGGCTGCTGCCCGTCCCCGCTTCCGCCCCGGGACAGCCCGGTCGCCGCGGCCGCGACCTACGCCGGGCAGGTCGCGCTGCCCGACCGGGAGGCGGTGCTGGACCAGGTCGCGCCGGTGGACGGGCCCCATCGGGAACGGATGGTCGCTGCCACCGAGCGGGCCCAGCAGCGGGTCGACCGGCTGCTCGGCGATGTGCGGACGGTCCGGGCGTCGGTGCGCCGCGCCGGGCGGCGGGCGGTGCGCGAGGCCGAGGGGCGGTACCGAGCCGGCGCTGTGCTCGACGACGACGAGGTCGCCTGGCTCGGCGTCACGCTGGTCGAGACGACCGTCCGCGACTACGCCTGGGCCCGGATCGGCACCCAACCGTGGCACCTGACGCTCTGGACCGACGTGCTGCGCCGGGTGCAGCCGGGATACGTGCCGGCCGCGGCCGGGCTGGCCGCCTGGGCGGCGTGGCGGTCGGGGGCCGGCACGCTGGCCTGGGCCGCGGTCGAACGGGGACGAGTACACGACCCGGAGTACCGGATGACCGGTCAGATCGAGCAGCTTCTGCGGATCGGGGTGTCGCCGGCCGAGTTCGACGACCTGGCACCGGAACCGGCAGAGGTCGGACCGTGACCCGCGGGGCGTCGGCGGAGGTCAGACGGTGACCCGCTCGGCGCTGGTGTACACGTTCATCGACCGGCCGCGGAGGAAGCCGACCAATGTCATCCCGGCCTCGTCGGCCAGCTCAGCCGCGAGCGTGCTCGGGGCGGAGACCGCGGCCAGCATCGGAATGCCGGCCATCCACGCCTTCTGGGTCAGCTCGAAACTGGCCCGCCCGGAGACCAGCAGCACGTGCCCGGTCAGCGGTAGCCGGCCGTCGCGCAGCGCCCAGCCGATCACCTTGTCGACCGCGTTGTGCCGTCCGACGTCCTCGCGCAGGACGAGCAGGTCGCCGCCGGCCGTGAACAGGCCGGCGGCGTGCAGGCCACCGGTCGCGTCGAAGGTGCGCTGGGCGGCGCGGAGGCGGTCGGGGAGCTCGGCCAGCGTCTCGCGCGGGCACGCTCAGCGGATCGCCGGCCACGTCGAAACGCGACCGCGTCCGTACGGCGTCGATGCTCGCCTTGCCGCAGACGCCGCACGAACTGGTCGTGTAGAAGTTCCGGCTCGGGTCGGTCACCGGCGGCGGAACGTCGGCGCCCAGGACGACGTCGACCACGTTGTAGGTGTTCGGGGTGTCCGTGCCGGCGCACAGCTGGGCGGTGACGACGTCCTCGGCCTGCCCGATCACGCCCTCGGTGAGCAGGAAGCCGACGGCGAGATCGATGTCATGGCCGGGCGTGCGCATGGTGACGGCCAGCGGCGACTTGCGGACGCGGATCTCGAGGGGTTCCTCGGCGGCCAGTTCGTCCGGCCGGCGGCGGGGCTCGCCGGCTGCGTCGAGGTTGATCCTCACGACCGGCCGGCGGTGCGTGGTCCGTGCCATGAACCGAGCGTATGCCCATCACCGGCGGTACTCCCGGCGCGGGACGGCGACGCGGCCCGACACGCGGGGGTGGCGGTCGGGATACGGTACGTACGTGGGGGGATTTGCGGCGGTGGTGCTGGCAGGCGGAGCCGGGCGGCGAATGGGTGGGGCGGACAAGCCCTGGCTGCCGGTGGCCGGTCAGTCGATGCTGACCCGGGTGCTGGCGGCGGTCCACGACGCCGACCCCCGTGTGGTCGTCGGCCCGGTGCCTCCCGACCTTCCCGTGCACGTCCACTCGACACGGGAGCAGCCACCCGGCGGAGGGCCCGTCGCGGCCGCTGCGGCCGGGCTGGCGCTGGTGCCGGAGAATGTCGCCCTCACCGCCCTGCTCGCGGCCGACCTGCCCCTTCTCACCGGGGAAGCGATCGACGTCCTGCGGCTGACGGTGGAGTCCGCGCCGATGCAGGGTGCGGTCTACCGCGATGCCGAAGGGCGCCGGCAGCTGCTGTGCGGGGTGTGGCGGACGTCGGCGCTGCGGGACGCGGTGAGCCGGTTGGATGTCGAGCGGGACGGGTTGACGGGGCGTCGGTCCGCCACCTGATGGAGTACCTGCGCGTGGCCGAGGTGTCGTGGCGACGGCCGGGCCCGCCGCCCTGGTTCGACTGCGACACCGACGACGACCTGCGCGCGGCCGAGGAGTGGGCCCGATGAGCATGCGCGGGCGCGACCGGGGGCGGGGCTGGAGGCGGGGCTGATGAGCGGGCAGGAGCGGGGTCGATGAACGAGCTGGATCGGTGGGTGACGGCGGCGGCGGCGGAGCTGGGGCTCGAACCCGCGGATGTCCGGACCACGGCGGTTCTCGACGTCGCCCGGGACGTGGCCCATCAGGTGCTCCGGCCGGCCGCGCCGGTCACGGCGTACCTGCTGGGAGTGGCCGTGGGCCGGGGTGCGGACCCGGCCGACGCCGCGGAGAGGATCAGCGCCCTGGCCCTGAGGTGGCCGCGCGCGCACGAAGAGGTGCACGCCGACCCCCCGACTCCCTGACTGATCGATAGGGTGGCATCACGGAGGTGCCGATCATGACGGCGGATGCAGCGGGCGAACCACCCGAGGGTGTGCTTTTGGACGAGCCCACCACCGCGGACCTGCGGGCCAAGGTCACCGAGGCGTGGCGTGAGTTCGCGGGCGCGCTGGCCGACCAGCTGGCCTCGCTGGCCGCGGGGTCGTACGTCGACGTCACGCTCGACCCGACCGCTTCGGGCACCGGCACGGCGGTGTACTCGGTGAGCCTGCGCGTGCGGGACGACGGGGTGGTCGAGGCGCTCGCCGTCGGCAACGCCGGCCTGCCCGAGGGATTCCGGATGGATCGTTCCGCGGTGGCCGACATGGTCGCGCTGGGCTGGTCGCCGCCGGGTGTGCTGCCCGGCTCCGGCGACTCGTTCGGGCTGCGCAGCGACACCGCGAACGCCCGCCGCCTGTCCGCCATCGTGTCGCGCACGCTCCGCGATGTGTACGGCGCGCCGCACCCCGCCTTCCTGGTCTACCTCGTGCACGACGAGCGAGGACGACCCGATCGAGAGCGCCCCCCTGGGCACCGCCCGGCACGATGCCGGCGCTGGACGGGCCTGGACCTCGACGACCTGGACGACGACGGCGTGCTGGCCGAGGCATTGGCCAACGCCGAGGAGGCCATCCCGCTCGAGGAACGGGTCAGGACGGTCGTCGCGACAATGTCCAAGACCACGGTGGACCAGCTCCAGCTCGACACCGACGGTGACATCGGCATCCGGGCCGGGTCGGCCATGGTCTTCGTCCGAGTTCGGGACAACCCGCCTCTGGTGGACGTGTTCTCGCCGATCCTGACCGAGGTCGAGCCGACCGAGCAGCTGTACGTGAAGCTGTCCGAGCTGACCAACCGGATGCCGATCGGCCGGCTGTACTGCGCGCAGGACACGGTGTGGGCGTCGATCCCGGTGTTCGGGCGCAACTTCCAGCCCACCCACCTGATGCTCGCGGTTCAGGTGATGACCGGGCTGGCCGACGAGCTGGACGACCGTCTGCACGGCGAGTTCGGCGGCAAGCGCTTCTTCGGCGAGGGCGACAAGCCGACCTCGAAAGGCCCCGAGGACCACCGTACGGGCATGTACCTCTAGCTGAACCGCACGGTGGTCGGCCGATCCAGTGTGGACAGGTCGGCGGCCTGCAGCCCGGTGTCGGTGACACTCCACAGCACGTCGCCGACGACCAGATTGCGCCGGACCGGGCCGGAAACCGACCCGGCGCGGGTCAGGTCGCTGTCGCCTACCCTGAGGACCAAGCCGGACTGGTTCACCGGCACCGCCAGCGTCCGGGTTGCCGGCCACCACAGCAGCGCGTGCGGCTGGAACTCGGCCTCGGACCATCCGCCCGGTATCGAATAGCGGGCCAACCGCTTCGGCGCCGCCGGGTCGGACACGTCGAACAGCGAGACCTGCGTGCCGGTCGACCGGCCCGTGGCGGTGGCTTCCTGGCCGATGCCGATCAGGCGGTCGCCGCCGATCGGCTGCAGGTGCGAGGAGTAGCCGGTCATCGTCAGCTCGCCGGCCAGGCGAGGATGCGCCGCGTCGCGCAGGTCCAGCGTGTACAGCGGGTCGAGCCGCCGGAACGTCACCACGTAGCCGCGCGGACCGACGAACTGCACCGAGTAGATCTGCTCGCCGCGCCCTAGGCCGCCGACCACGCCGACCTGGTTCAGGGTGTCCCCCTGTTGCTCCAGGACGCGTACGGCCGAGTCCTTGTCACCGGTCGTGGCGACCCGCAGCCGACCGTCCCATTCGGACAGCGCGTACTGGTCGACCGGGTGGCCGGGCACACGCCCGGCGGCGAGGAACCGCGGTGGGGCGGCGCCCTCGGTGCGGAACCGGTAGATGTCGGTGGTGTCGTGGCCGTCGCCCCGCCACCGCTCGTCCCCGGCCACGTACAGGCTGGATCCGGTGCTGTAGACGGTGGTGCCGTCGGCCACGATGCCGATCGGGTCGCCGCCGGTCAGCGCGTCGGCGTCCAGGTCGAACGTCAGGACGGTGAGGATTCCGGCGCCGGAGTAGACCGCCGGCCGGCTCACGCTGTGGCACGGCATCGTGCCGGTCGACGTCGCGCCGCCGGTGGTGACCGACCAGTTCGGGAGCCACGCGTCGATGCCGGCACTGCCGATCGCGGCCTGGTTGGCCTCGATCATCGTGCGGTCGGACGTGCCGGCGTGCGGCCGGGGGAAGGTGACCTGCGGCGTGGTGTGCACCACCACCCGGGCGATACTGCCGGTCTGCCGGGCGTCGAGCAGGTCGCCCGGGCCTTCGTACCGGCTGAGAATCCGCGGCGGGCCGGCCAGGTCGACCAGCAGAATCTTCGTGGTGCCGCCGATCGGACGGCCGGGAAGCCACCGGTACTGCGTGACCGCCGGGGACAGCAGGACCAGCGCGTGGTCGCCGGAGAGCAGCAGCTGGCCGCCGCCGCCGACGGCGAGCTCGCCGGTCAGCTTGCGGGTGGCCGCGTCGACCACGTACAGCCGGCCCTGGGACAGGGTGACGATCCGGCGGCCGTCGGTCTTCACCAGGTCGGGCTCGTCCGCGTCGAGTTCGTGGGCGTTCGTCGAGGAGAAGGCGGGCGCCGCGGCGACGGCCATGGTCCGCACGCCCGGAACCGGCCTGACATCGCGCGGGTAGGTGCCGGGGAAGCCCCACGCGCCGACGCTGGTCCGGGCGGCTGCCTGCAGGTCGTGCCGCAGGGCCGCGCACGAGTCGAACGCCGCGAGGGCCAACGGCCCGGCCGGCCCCCGTGGTGCCGGCGGGGGCGACGGCGGGGCCGCCGTACAAGCGGTCAGGCCGACGGCGGCCGTGGCCAGGATCACACCGAGCGAGGAACGACGCATGGGGCTAGGACGGCGGCGACCCCGGAACGGTTCCCGAGAACGCCGAATCCGGCGCGGGCACCGGGGTCGGCGTCTCCACCAGCCGGGACAGCACGATCATGCTGCGTGTCGAGGTCACGAACGACTCGGCCCGCAACCGTTCCAGCGCCTGCTCGAGATGACCGATGTCGGCCGCGCGCAGGTGTACCAGCGCGTCGGCCTCGCCGGAGACGGTGTACGCGCCCACCACCTCGGGATGCCGGCGGGTGGCCACGGTGATCTGAGCGGGGGTGGTGCGGCCGGTGCAGAACAGCTCGACGAACGCCTCGGTCGTCCACCCGACCGACGCGGGGTCGATGACGGTGGTGAATCCCTTGATGACGCCGGCCGACCGCAGCCGGTCGACCCGTCGTTTGACCGCCGGCGCGGACAGCGAGACCCGGGAGCCGATCTCGGCGTACGAAGCGCGGGCATCGGAGATCAGATACGCAATGATTCGCTGGTCCACGGCGTCCATCGGCAACGATTCGCCCCTGACAAGCAAGATTACGAGCTGTTTCGAACGCAGCCAGCCTACCTACCCTTTACCTCATGAGCCAGCTCGACCGAATGCCGCGTACCCGGACATATCTCATGTGTCCACCGGACCACTTCACGGTCGAGTACGCGATCAACCCGTGGATGGACACCACCGTCGGGGTCGACGCCGCCCTTGCCCTCCGGCAGTGGCACCTGCTCCGGAACACGCTCACCGGCCTCGGCCACGCCGTGCACATGCTGGAGCCGGCCGCGGGCCTGCCGGACATGGTCTACGCCGCCAACGGTGCGTTCTCGGTCGACGGCGTCGTCTACGGCGCCCGCTTCAAGCACCCGCAGCGGGCGGCCGAGGCGGCCCGGCACGCCGCGTTCTACCAGGGGGGCGGCTGGCGGTTCGCCGCCGGCATGCACGTCAACGAGGGTGAGGGCGACTTCGCATACCTTCCCCACGCGTACGGCGGGTTGATCCTGGCCGGCCACGGCTTCCGCACCGACCCGGCCGCGCACGCCGAGGCGCAGGAAATCCTGGGCCGCCCGGTCATCTCGTTGCGGCTCGTCGACCCCGCGTTCTACCACCTGGACACCGCGCTGGCGGCGCTCGACGACCGGAACGTCACCTACTACCCGGAGGCGTTCTCGGCCGCCTCGCAGCGGGTGCTGGCTCAGCTCTTCCCCGACGCGGTGCACGCCGATCGGACCGACGCCGAGGCGTTCGGGCTGAACCTGGTGAGTGACGGTCGCCACGTCGTCCTCAACGCCGAGGCAGTGGCCATGGCCGAGAAGGTACGGTCCGCGGGATATGTCCCGGTGCCGGTGGAACTCAGCGAGCTCAAACGCGGCGGTGGCAGCGTCAAGTGCGCCGTCGCGGAGCTACGCCGCTGACGGTTGGGGTGCGGCGGTGCGGGAAGATGGTCTCATGACCGATTGCACCGAGCGGCAGCCAGCGTTGGCGAGGTACGGCCTCGCAGGCGAGGGCCAAGAGGGCGTGACGAAGGCGGCGCAGTCATGACCGATGACACCCGGACCACAGAACCCCAGGAAGACGGCACCGTCATCGTGGTGGGGCCCGACGGCCGGCCGATGGGCACCGTCCAGGCCGACGGCAAGGTGACCCCGGAGGAGCCCGGCGACCTGATCGAGCAGCCGGCCAAGGTCATGCGGATCGGCAGCATGATCAAGCAGCTGCTCGAGGAGGTCCGCGCGGCGCCGCTCGACGAGGCCAGCCGGAACCGCCTGCGGGAGATCCACCAGCGGTCGATCAAGGAACTCGAGGACGGTCTCGCCCCCGAGCTGCAGGCCGAGCTCGAGCGCCTGTCGCTCCCGTTCGACGGTGAGACCCCGCCCAGCGAATCCGAGTTGCGGATCGCGCAGGCGCAGCTGGTCGGCTGGCTCGAAGGCCTGTTCCACGGCATCCAGGCGGCCCTGGTCGCCCAGCAGATGGCGGCGCGGCTGCAGCTCGAACAGATGCGCGGCGTGCCCGGCCGGCCGGCGTTGCCGGTGGGTCCGAACGGCATCCTCCCCGGTCTGCCGGGACAGGGCGAGGGCGGTTCGGGCCGGACGGGTCAGTACCTATAGCCCGTACGCGGCGGCGAGATACACGGCCACCCCATCCTCGTCGTTCGAGAGCGTGACGTCGTCGGCGATCTCTCGAACGGCGGGGTGGGCGTTGGCCATCGCCACCGAGTGCCCGGCCCAGGTCAGCATGGGCACGTCGTTGGGCATGTCGCCGAACGCCAGCACCTCGGACGCGTCGATCCCGTCGCGCTCGCACAGCCAGGCCAGTCCGGACGCCTTGGTCACCCCGGCGGCGGAGATCTCGACCATGGCGGACGACGACGAGTGGGTGGCCTCGGCCGCGGGCCCGAGCGTACGGCGGACGAGCTGGTAGAACTCGTCCGGATCGGCCGTCGTGGCCGACCGCGCCAGCAGCTTCGCCGCCGGCGCCGCGGTCAGCTCCTCCGGTGTCGCCAGCACCCGGGACAGGTCTTCGTCGACGTCCCAGCGGATCGGCCAGGCGTTCTCGTACCAGAACTTGCGGCCGTCCTCGGCCTCGACCGCGAAGGCGATGTCCGGCACCGCCTCGCGTAGCCGCTTGGTCACCTCGAGCAGCAGCTCGACGGTCATCGGGTCGGTGCGCAGGATCGTGTCGGTCACCGGGTCGTAGATCGCGGCCCCGTTCGCGCACACCGCCGGCAACGGGGCCGGCATCTGGTCGTACAGCTGCCGCATCCAGCGCACCGGACGCCCGGTGACCAGCACGGCCGGGACCGGAAGGGCAGCCAGCAGTTCGATGGTGCGGGCGCTGAGTGTTCCGTCGGTGTGGATCAGTGTGCCGTCGATATCCGAGGCGACCAGGCGATAGGGAGGCATCACTTCGACAGTAGCCGGTCCAGATAGACGGCCACACCGTCCTCGTCGTTGGTCAGGGTGACCTCGTCGGCGACCGCCAGGATCGACGGATGGGCGTTGGCCACGGCCACCTTCGACCAGCCGGCCCAGGCGAACATCGGCAGATCGTTGGGCATGTCGCCGAAGACCAGGACGTCCGCCGGGTCGACGCCGACGGCCTGGGCGACCACGGCCAGGCCGGTGCCCTTGGTGACGCCGGGCGGACAGATCTCGACGAATTCGAGGCCGGCCTGGGTAACGGTCGCCACGTGCGCGGGCACGATCCGTTCGGCCGCCGCGAGCAGATCGTCGACGTGGTAATCGAACCGACCGTACGAACGCCTTGATCACGTCGCCGGTGACGCACTCGGCCCGTGGCCGCTCGATCACGGTGACCGGGTACCGCCAGGTCGGGTCGAGGTCGCCCCACAGCGGCGCGTCTCACCTCGGGCAGCGCCTCCACCATCACCGACAGCGGCCCCAGCTCGGCCTCAAGATCTTCCAGGACCTTGGCCAGTACGCGTCCGGGAAGGCGTTCCGCGCGCAGCGGCACCGGATCGTTCTCGTCCAGCACCCAGCCGCCCTGAGCCAGCACCAGGAAGTCGGCGGCCCGGATGTCGTTGCGGGTCAGTTCGGACAGCCGCGGGCCCCGCCCGGTCGCCCCCACGATGCGGATGCCGGCGGCGCGAACGCGGTCCAGAACCTAGTGCGTGTACTCCGACACCGTGTCGTCGCTGCGCACCAGAGTGCCGTCGAGGTCGGTGGCGATCAGCTTCGGCAGAGCCTGGCTTGACCATGGAAACCTCCGGGGTGGAACACGTCCCCGCGGAGGGCGGAAGGAGAACGGTACACCGCCCCGGCTACCTGCGACTATGACTTCTGGTAGCCGTCCGGTGGCGATCAGCGTCACCGCCGGGGTTCGAGAACGTCCCGTCCGCCGAGGTACGGCTGCAGCGCTTTGGGCACCCGCACCGAGCCGTCCGGCTGCTGGTGGTTCTCCAGGATCGGGATCAGCCAGCGGGTGGTCGCCAGCGTGCCGTTGAGCGTGGCCGCGGTCTGTGGACTTGCCGTCGGCGTCGCGGTACCGGATGTTGAGCCGCCGTGCCTGGAACGTGGTGCAGTTCGACGTCGAGGTGACCTCGCGGTAGCGGTTCTGCGACGGCACCCAGGCCTCGCAGTCGAACTTGCGGGCCGCGCTCGAACCCAGGTCGCCGGCGGCCACGTCGATCACCCGGTACGGCACCTCGACCTTGGCCAGCATCTCCTCCTCCATGGCGAGCAGGCGCTGGTGCTCGTCCCGCGCCTCCTCCGGGCGGCAGAAGGTGAACATCTCGACCTTGTCGAACTGGTGCACGCGCAGGATGCCGCGGACGTCCTTGCCGTGCGAGCCCGCCTCCCGCCGGTAGCAGGACGACCAGCCGGCGAACCGCTCCGGAACGTCCAGGTCGAGGATCTCGTTCGAGTGGTACGCGGCCAGCGGCACCTCGGACGTACCGACCAGGTAGAGGTCGTCGGCCTCGAGGCGGTAGACCTCGCTCGCGTGGGCGCCGAGGTAACCGGTCCCCTCCATCGCCTCCGGCCGGACCAGCGACGGCGTGATCGACGGGATGAACCCGTGCTCCACCGCCTGGGCGATCGCCATCTGCAGCAGACCCAGCTGGAGCAGCGCCCCCACGCCGGTCAGGAAGTAGAACCGCGAGCCCGACACCTTGGCGCCGCGCTCGGTGTCGATCGCGCCCAGCTTCTCGCCCAGCTCCAGATGGTCCTTGGGCGCGGCGATCTCCGGGAGGTCGCCGACCTCGCGCAGCACCACGAAGTCGTCCTCGCCGCCCGCCGGGACGCCGTCCTCGACGATGTTCGGCACCCGCAGTTGCGCCCGGCGCAGAGCGTCGTCGTGGTCCGACGCGGCGGCCTCGGCCGCCTTCACCTCGACGGCCAGTTCCTTGGTACGGGCCAGAAGCGCGGTCCGCTCGTCCCCGGACGCCGACGCCACCCGCTTGCCCAGCGTTTTCTGCTCGGCCCGCAACGCCTCGAAGCGCTGGGTCGCGGCCCGGCGCTCCTCGTCGGCGCGCAGCAGCTCGTCCACCAGCTCGGTGGACTCGCCGCGCAGCCGCTGGCTGGCACGGATCAGCTCGGGGTTCTCGCGGAGCACACGCAGGTCAATCACGAGTGTCGAGCCTACCGGCGAGTGGTGCCGGACTTCACCCCGATATGCCGTCGCGGCCGGTGGGCTTGTCCCGGTCGTCGTTGAGCGAGGTGAACGGCGTCGTCGGGCCCACGGTCAGATCGAACGGCATGTCCGGCGGCCGGTCCTCGTCGTCGGCCGTGGCGGTCGCCGGACGACGCCAGAACGACGCTTCGTCCGGCCGTTCGCCCGGCTCGGCGGACGTGTCGGCGGAGGCGGCGACCGGCGTGGTGTGCCGGCCGGCCAGATACAGCGCGACCATCACGGCCAGGACGCCGACCACGGCACACCACAGGCCGCGGCCTTCGGTCACCTCGTACTGGCTGCGCTGCACCTGGTAGCGGATGACGTACCCGAGCGTACGGCTGACGTCGTCCAGGGTCGGGCCGAGCGCGGCCAGCACGGCCAGCAGGACGCCACCCACGCTGAGGCCGGCCAGCCGGGCGTACCGGCGGCCTGCGGGCGGTCCGAACAGCACCAGCACCGTGGCCGCGACCAACGCCGACACCCCGACGATGTACCCGCCCGACCAGCCCCCGAGATCGAACAGGTCGGACGGGATGGGCTGCCGCCCGTCCTCGGAGTTGAACACCGCGGTGTCGATCGTGGTGACCTGCCACTCGGAGACCAGCGACGCGAACAGCGCGACTCCACCGAGCACGGCGGCCAGCGGCACCACCCGGCGATCCCGGGCCACGCTGATGCCGAAATCGGTGAGCGATCGGCGGCGCCGGCTCGGCGGCCGGCCGGGCTCGTCCGGTGACGAGCCGAACTCGATCACCGATTCCGGCGGCGCGACCACCGGCGGCTGATCAGGCGGCATGTGACCCATGATGCCCGCGACCGGCGTCCCCCGGCCAGCGCGCCGGGCATGGACTAGCGTCAGCGGCATGCCTATTCGTACTGCAGACGCTCGCTGGGAAGGGAACCTCACCGAGGGTTCCGGCACCGTCAAGACCGGCAAGGGCGGACTTTCCGGAAACTACTCCTTCAAGTCGCGCTTCGAGGAGGGCGAGGGGACCAACCCCGAGGAGCTGATCGCGGCCGCGCACGCCGGCTGCTTCTCGATGGCCTTCTCGAAGGGGCTCGCCGACGCCGGCTTCACGCCGACCTCGGTGGAGACCACCGCCAAGGTGCACCTGGACAAGGTCGAGGGCGGCTTCGGCGTCACCCGGATCGAGCTCGTCACGACCGGCGATGTGCCCGGCGTCGACCCCGACACCTTCCAGAAGATCGCCGAGGGGGCCAAGGAGAACTGCCCGATCTCCAAGCTGCTCTCGCCGGGCGCGCAGATCACGCTCGAGGCGACCCTGTCCTACGGCAGGTCGCCGGTCGCGACCGGGCCGTCCGGGTGCGACCGGCGCGCACAATGGTCGTTGTGCCGGTCGAGATGAGCCGTGAGCGTTTCGAGGAATTGGTCGGTGAAGCGCTCGACGAAGTGCCCGCCGAGTTGCTCGGCGTCATGGACAACGTCGTCGTCCTGGTCGAAGATGATCCGCCGGACGGCGCCGACAACCTGCTCGGGTTGTACGAGGGCCACGCGCTGACCAGCCGCGGCTGGGACTACGCCGGCGTGCTGCCCGACCGGATCACCATCTTCCGCATGCCCACGCTGAAGGTCTGCGAGTCCGAGACCGACGTGATCGACGAGGTGGCGATCACCGTGGTGCACGAGATCGCCCACCATTTCGGGATCGGCGAGGCGCGGCTGCACGAGCTCGGGTGGGGCTGAACCGGCGGCCGAGTTCGCCGGCCGAGGAAGCTGCACGATGCCTTGTGAACCGCTGTCTAGCCTGGGGTCATGCGCAGCGACCTCTTCTCCGCGGAGAACCTCGAAAAGGAGTCGAACCAGCCCGGTTTGCGACTCCAGAATTCGAAGCTTCTCAAAGCGGAACTCGACGGTGAGTTCATGGCCCGCACCGGTTCCATGGTGGCCTATCAAGGGCAGGTGCAGTTCCAGGCTCTGGGTTCGGGCGGCGTCGGCAAGTTCCTGAAGCAGAGGCTGACGGGTGAGGGCGTGCCGCTGATGAAGATCAGCGGGCGCGGCGACGTGTTCCTGGCCGAGCGGGCCGCCGACATCCACCTCATCGATCTCGAACCGGGCGACGAGCTGTCCATCAACGGCTCCAACGTCCTCGCCTTCGACTCCTCGTTGTCGTACGACGTCAAGATGGTCCAGGGCGTCGGCATGATGTCCAACGCGGGCCTGTTCAACTGCGTCTTCTCCGGGCGCGGGCGGATCGCGGTGACGACCAAGGGCACGCCGGTGGTGCTGACCGTGGACCAGCCCACCTACGTCGACCCACAGGCCGCGATCTGCTGGTCGGCCACGCTGCAGACCGGCTACCACCGGGCCGACCAACTGGGCCTGGGCACGTTGCTGGGGCGCAACACCGGGGAGCGGTTCACCATGAGCTTCGCCGGGCAGGGCTTTGTCGTGGTGCAGCCGTCGGAGGAGCGGGCCGGCGGTCTGGCCGGGGCCGGACATCAGCAGCAGCAGCAGCAATCCGGCGGCCTGCTCGGAGGTCTCCTGGGCAACTGAGCCGTCTCGTCGGCGCGGACCTGCAGGCCGGGCCGCCTGCGCGTGCGGGCCGGCCCGACTAAGTCGTCTCGCCGGCGCGGGCCGGGGCGACTAAGCCGTCTCGCCGGCGCGGACCTGGGCCAGCCACGCGGCCGAGTCGGCGAAGTCCGCATCGGACAGTCCGGGCGGCGATGCCGCCGGGACTTCGTGCGCTCCGGGCGCCCAGTGGTGCCGCGGATAACTGCCGAGGAAGCGCACCTCGGCGCAGATCCGGCGCAGCCCCTGCAGCGCCTCGCCGATCCGGGCCTCGGCCACGTGCCCCGTGCAGTCCAGGAAGAAGACGTACGTGCCGAGCTGGTCGCCGGTCGGCCGGGACTCGATCCGGCTCATGTTGATTCCCCGGACGGCCAGCTCGGTGAGGACCGCGAGCAGCGCACCGACCTGGTCGTGCCGGATCGAGACGGCCAGTGACGTGACGTCGTCGCCGCTCGGTCCGGCCACGGCGCCCGGCCGGGACACCAGGATGAACCGGGTCACCGCGTCCGACCGATCGGCGATCTTGTCGGCCAGCACGGTCAGGTGGTTGCGGGTCACGCCGATCGGCGCGCAGATGGCCGCGTCGACCTCGCCCGACGCCGCGGCGAGGGCGGCGGCCGCGTTGGACAGCATGTCGACCACGGTGGCGTCGGGCACGTTGGCCTGCAGCCAGTACCGGCACTGGGCGCTCGCCTGGGGATGCGCGGCGATGGTACGGACCTGGGCCGGCGGCATCGGGGCGGCCGCGCCCAGCTGGAACTCGACCGGCAGCACGACCTCCCGGGTGATCACCAGGGGGCTGCCCGCGAACAGCTCGTCCAGGGTGACCGCGACCGCGCCGCCGACCGAGTTCTCCAGCGGCACGAGCGCCGCGTCGGCGTCGCCGGACCGGACTGCGTCGAGCGCCTCGGGGACGCTGCGGGCGGCCGTGCGGAGGCCGCGCTCGGCGGCCGGGATGGTACGCAATGCCTGCTCGGTGAAGGTGCCCTCAGGCCCGAGGTAGACGTAGCGGGTGGGCGGAGTTCCGGGCATGCGCTCAGCTTAGGGCGTCCACCGCGGGCGCTTACGAGCCGCAGGCGAGCGCGCGGATGCCGCTCGGCGCGGACGCGGCGACCTTGTCGCTGCACACGTCCTGGCCGGCCTCGACGAGCTTGAGCGCGGCCGGGGCGCCGGTCGAGACGACCAGCAGCGGCTCCTCGCCCTTGCGGGTGTCGATCCGGGTGTACTGCCATGAGCGCTGGCAGTACGGCCCGGCGGCCACCGTCATGGGCAGACCGGCCGGGATGCCGGGCGCGGTGCGGGCGAGCGCGACGACCTGGGCCGCGGTCGGGCCGCCGGTGCAGGCCGGCGCGGGCTTCGGCCTGGTGGTGGCGGGAACGGCCGGGGTGGTGGCCGGCGCTGCGGGCACGGTGTACGGCGGGACGGGGTAGGCCGGGTCGCCGGGCCCCGTGCCGCCCGGAACGACACCGCCGCCCGGAACGACACCGCCGCCCGGAACGACACCGCCGGGCAGCGTCGGCGGCAGCGCGAACGTCGGCGCCGGGGACGGGCCGCTGCTGGGATCGGTGAACCTCGCGGGCGGCGCGGTCGGCTGCGGCTGCGGTGGCTCCCCGCAGCTCGCGAGCAGCAGCAAGGCGCCGGCCAGCGCAGCGGCTCGCAGGGTCATCCGCACCACGGCCACCATCGTAGGACGTGAATCTGATAGATCACCGTGGCCGGCGAAAGGGCCACCGTGCGGGCCGGCGTCAGCTCGCGACGCGGTGACCGGCGGCGGTCAGGGCCCTGATGGCTTCGGCCAGCCGTACGGTCGGCACCAGCAGGAAGTCCGTCGAGTAGGTGGAGAACGTGACAACGTTGACACGGGCGGCCGCCAGCGGACCCACCAGCGACGCCAGCACTCCGGTGAGGGCCAGGTCGAGCGGGCCCACCACCCGGAAACAGCGCCAGTCCGTCTCCGCTTCCGCACCCGCCGGCACCCGCTCGCTCGGGCAGATGATCGACAGCTCGTCCGGTGACCACGAGATCGAGACGACGCCCTTGTCCGGACCGGCCGTCAGCGACGAAGGCAGCGGGGAGTCGCCGGGCAGCCGGCACACCGCGTACTCGTCGGGCAGCAGGTCGAGATCGAGCATTTCCGAAGCGTACGGGCAAGATCGGCCACCGCCCAATGCCCTGAACGTGCGTTGATCACCACAGTGTTCAGGTGTGCCGCGGCGCGACCTCAGCGCACGGCGGAGAAGAAGGTCAGCGAGGCGACCACCTCACCGGCGTCGGTCAGTGGGGTGGCGATGGCGTCCACCGTCAGATGAGCCTCGCCGTCGGCGGTCTGCACCCGCATCAGGCCCCGGGCCAGGCGGCCGCTGCGGATGGCCAGCAGCGGCGGGATGCGCTCCAGCTCGGGCTCGTCCAGGTCACCGCCGCCGGCCGTGAAGTCGATCAGCCGGATCACACCGCCCAGCAGAGCCTGACCGACCGCGTCGGTGGGGCGGCCGAGGCCGAGCAGCGCGGTGGCGGACGGCGAGACGGCGATAATCGTGCCGGCCGGGTCGATGATCAGGGCGGGCTCGGCGGCGACGGCCACGGTGGTCTTCCAGCGCTCGACGCTCGGGACGAACTCGGATTCGGACGGCGTCCGGGCCTGGGGCACGAACGCTCCCGACAGTGAGAGCTCGACGTGGGCCACCCGCACCTCCCTCATCATCCGCGCCGGACGGCCGTACGCGGTCACCGGTCCGAGGTTACTCCCGGGCGTGGAAACCGCTACAGCCCGTCGACGACAAACGCTGCAACGAGGGGAACGTTACCGACCGGTCGACCGCTTGTCAGTGGCCGTTTGTCCGTCGCCGTACCAGCGGTAGTCACCCGCCGGACGGTAGGGCGCGTTGGCCCACGTGGACGGCCGGGACGCCACCGCCGACAGCTTGCTCGCGGTGGCCGGCGAGATGCGGGCGCCACCGGCGATGAGCAGCCGGTCGAGCTCCCGATGCGTGGCCACCAGGCACTCCTTGGGCAGACCGTGGACGCTGATCACCCCCGAGCCGACGAACGTCAGCACCGGGGTCACCGGCACCGAGAGTCCGACCGCCTGGGACAGCGCGCGGGCGGCGCGCTTGGCGTCGCGGCGAGCCTCGGCGACGTACGCCGGGCGCTTGCCGTTGATCTGGACCACGTCACCGGCGAGGAGGACGCGGGCCCGGCCGTGGTCGGCCACCGTGACGGCGTAGACGCCGCCGGGGCCGATCGCCAGGAATCCGGCGCGATCGTCGCTGAGGTCGGGTTCGGCGTAGCTCTGCGCGAGATCGGTCCGCGGCCAGTCGACGATGTGCCAGGCCGGACCGAGACGGTCGAGCCGGGTGAGGGCGCGGGCGCCCGCGGCTTCGAGACGGCGGGCGTCGCGGTCGGCGCGACGGCGCCGGGCCCATTCGACCGGCGTCGGGCGCGGCGGCTCCAGCACCGCGGGGGGCGCGGCGGCGGGGTGCTCACCTCGATCGACGGGCGTCAGAGCTCTGGATGGCAGGGGCAGGGCAGGACGAGCGGGAAAGACCGTCACTGTGACCTCCGGCAAAAGGTCGATAGGGCTGTCTGGTCACTACCGTAAGTGTTGGACCCCACACGGAAGCAAGATGTCAGCTCGGAGAGAAAAGGGAATGAGTGGGGATGAATGCCACATTCACGCCTTAGCAGTTCTTGCGGATGGCGCACTGCGACCCCACTTCCCGGAGATCAAGAAGCCTGTGACCTCAAGTTAGCCTGCCCTCACCCCGTCTCGCAGCTGACTCCTCCGATCTTGGTGGAAAGTCACACTCGATGATCGACCGGTCTCATCGTGTGGCCTACGCTTCGGTCGTGACGCACTACGTGGACAGCGAGGTCGGCCGGCTGGCGACCGTGATGCTGCATCGGCCGGGCGCCGAGCTGGCGCGTCTGACGCCACGCAACAACGATTCCCTGCTGTTCGACGGAATCCCGTGGGTCGGGCGGGCCCAGGCCGAGCACGACGCCTTCGCCCAGGCGCTGCGTGACCGCGGCGTCGAGGTGCTCTACCTCGGACAGTTGCTGGCCGAGACGCTGGCCGTGCCGGCCGCTCGGGCTGATCTGACCGCGAGCGTCCTCGACGACCGCCGGCTCGGCGATTCGTTGCGGGCCAACGTCGAGGCGTACCTGACCGACCAGGATCCGCAGCGGCTGGCCGAGGTGCTGACGGCCGGCCTCGCCCACGAGGAGATCAAGCCGGGCCCGACCGGGCTGGTCTACCAGATGATGGACCGGCACGACTTCGTCATCGATCCACTGCCGAATCTCCTGTTCACCCGCGACTCGTCGGTGTGGGTCCGCGATCAGGTCGCGGTGACCAGCCTGGCCATGCCCGCGCGCCGCCGGGAGACCACTCTGACCCGGGCGATCTACTCCTACCACCCGCGTTTCGCCGGCACCGGGCGGCTCTACTCGCCCGACCTGGAACACGTCGAGGGTGGCGACGTGCTGCTGCTGGCACCGGGAGTGGTGGCCGTCGGGGTGGGCGAGCGGACCACCCCGGCCGGGGCCGAGCGGCTGGCCCGCCGGGTCTTCGCCGCCGGTCTGGCGCACACCATCCTGGCCGTGCCGATCGCGCAGGAACGGGCCACCATGCACCTGGACACGGTGTGCACGATGGTCGACGTCGACGCGGTCGTCATGTACCCCAACATCGCCGGCTCTCTCACCGCCTTCACGGTGACCGACCTCGGCGACGGTGAGCCGGTGATCACCGTGGCCCGTCCGTTCCTCGCCGCCGCGGCCGAGGCGATGGGGATCGACCGGTTGCGGATCATCGACACCGGACTGGACCCGGTCACGGCCGAGCGGGAACAGTGGGATGACGGCAACAACACCCTGGCCATCGCGCCCCGGCTGTGCGTGGCGTACGAGCGCAACATCGCCACCAACGCGCAGCTCGAGCGGGCCGGCGTCGAGGTGATCGCGATCAGCGGGTCGGAACTCGGGTCCGGACGCGGCGGCCCCCGCTGCATGAGCTGTCCGATCGAGCGCGCGCCGCTCTGAAGAGGACGGTCCGGCGCCGACGGGACGTCCAGGTGGTTCTCTCAGCGCAAGGTGAGCTGACGCCCGACCAGGCCCTGCTTGGCGCGGCGGGCGGCCGGATCGAGCGGCTCCCGCACCGAGAGCATGTCGGCGTACCGCTTGGCGAAGTCGGCCAGCGGCGCCTCCCACTCGTCCGACTCCCGCTCGCCGGGGATGTCCCACACCGGCACCAGCAGGCCGTGCGCCCGGAACATGCCGGCGAACTTGGTCCCGTCACCGAGCCGTAGCTCACCGGCGGCGGACAGCCGGGCCAGGGCGTCCAGTGCCGTGTCCTCGGGTTCGGCCAGCACCCACCGCACGTGTCCCTTGTCCGGCGCCACCCGGCACCAGTACGCGGCGTGCGCCGCCGACAACCGCACCGTCGGGTAGATCGACGCGTTCGCCCGTTCCAGCGACGCCTTGACGGTCGCGTCCTCGGCCTGTTCGGCGTCCAGCCAGTACTCGAACCCGTCGTGCATGGTGATCTCGAGCGGCCCGTCGGCGAGGATGTCCTGCAGCCGCGGGCCCGGCCCGGGCAGGGCAGGGACCGACACCGTGTCGCCCGGCTCGGTCCGCAACGCGCTGAGGATCGCCACCGTGAGGTCGCGCGACACGTCACCGGACTGCACGTGCCGTTGCAGGCCGATGAACACCCGGCCGTCCTGGCGGGTCATCGCCGGCCAGGCCATCGGCAGCACGGTGGACAGCGTGACCGGGCGGTCGCCGTACTCCTCGACGATCTCGGGCTTGAGGGTCAGCGGCGCCGACGCGGCCGGGACCAGCTCGCGCAGGGCGATCCACTCGGGTTCGTCGGCCAGCCCCTCGAACGGACGGCCGACGAAGATGTCCCGGACCTTTTCGCGCTTGGTGCCGGTGGCGTTGCGACGCTTGCTCATGGCGAATCAGAGTAGGCGGTCACCGGGCCGGGCGGACAACCCGGTCCTCGGCCGGAGTGTCGATCAACCCCGGGGCAGGCGGACCTCGGCGACCGTGCCGCCGCCGTTCCGCGGCCGCAGCGACACCCAGCCCTTCTGCCGTTCCACGATGCGCCGGACCAGGTAGAGCCCGAGGCCCGCGCCCGGGTTGTGCCGCCGGTCACCGCTCTCGCCCTGCCAGTACCGCTCGAACGCCCGCTCGACGTGCTCGGGCCGGATCCCGGCCCCCCGGTCGCTGACCCGGAACAACACGGTGTGCGCGTCCGCCTCGGCCGACAGCTCGACCGCGGTGTCCGGCGCCGAGTACTTCTCGGCGTTGGTGGCCAGCTCGGTCAGGATGGTCGCGATCGAGTCGCGGTCGCCGTACGCCTTGGGCAGGTCGGCCGGCAGCTCCTGGGCCGACAGCCGGGACCGCAGGTCGGCGGGCAGCTCCTCGACCGCCGCCCGCAGCGCATCGGTGAGGTCGAAGGCGCCCGCGGAGAACCCGCCGACCTCGCCGTCGTCGCTGGCCGCGGAGAGCAGCCGGTCGACCAGCCGGGCCAGTTCCCCGGCCCGGGCGCCGATCACCCGCACCGCCTCCTGCCGGCCGCTCTCGCCGAGCGACGTCCAGTGGTGGGTGAGCGTGTCGGCGTAACCCTTGATCACGGTGACCGGTGTGCGGAGCTCGTGGCTGGTCACCGCCACCCACAGGTCGCGGTCCTCGGAGCGGCGGGCCGCGTCGGAGGTCTCCGCGGTGAGTGCGGGCAGGCCGGACCGGTAGCCGTACATGCGGCCGACCAGGGCGGCCATCATCTCCAGCGCGGTGCTGCTCTCCGGCCCGGGCAGAGGATCGCTCGCACCGAAGTACACGTGCAGCGAACCGGCCACGGCGCCGCCGGTCTCGCAGCGGGCGCCGAGCATCCGCCGCCGGTCGCCCCCGACGATCAACCGGGCGAACTCGTCGTTCAGGGAGTCCAGCGGGACCAGCCGGCCGCGGTCACCGCCCGATGCGGGGAAGTGCGGAGCCGGGAAGCAGTCGACCCGGCGTCCGACGGCGGCCGTGCAGACGCCGGTGGCGGCGATGATCCGGCCGTGGCCGGGGCTGTACTCGGCGAATCCGGCACCTCGGCCGCCGAGCGAGTCCTGGGCGAGCTGAACGACCTGGGTCAGCACGGACAAGCTGGCGTCGCCGGCATTGATCCGGTCGAGGACCGCGATCACTCCACGAGTGACTGCGGGGTAGTCGGGTCGTTCCGGCATGTCTGCGAGTTTGCCTCGCTTCCGGGCTTTTGGGCAGAGGCGCCGGGACGGATCTTGACGAGAGCTGCCGATCAGGTGTCCCGGGTCACACGCAAGGGTCCGCGCGTCCGCTCACGCCAGACGATCCAGAACGAACCGGGGGCGGTCGGAGATCACTCCGTCGGCACCCTGGGCGAGGACGAGGTCCAGCTCCGGCTCCGAGTTGACGGTCCACACGTACACCTGGTGGCCGGCCGCCTGGAACGCCGGGATCAGCCCGGGCCGGGACCGGAGCAGACCGGCTCGCGGGCCGGCGATCCCGGCGCCGAACGGCAGCCGTCCGCTGGCCACGCCGGGCGGCAGGATCTCGATCAGATACACGGTCGGGACCGCCGGGGCCAGCTTGCGGATCCGCCGCAACGCCAGCGCCGCGAACGACATCACGGTCACCTGTACGGGTGATCCGGGGCCGGGTTCGGTCAGCCGGTGCCGGCGGAGGGTCTCGACCAGCCGGCGCTCGACGTCCGCGCCGTACCGGGACGGGTGTTTGGTCTCGATCAGCAACCGGACCCGGCGGCCGTAGTCCTGCACCGCCTCCAGCAGCCGGTCCAGCGTGAGTACCCGGCTCAGATCCAGGTCGGGCTCGTCCGCGTATCCGGGGTGCCAGGAGCCGAAGTCCAGCCGGTCGAGTTCGGCCAGCGTCCGGGCGCTGACCAGGCCACGCCCGTTGCTGGTGCGGTCCAGCTTGCGGTCGTGGACGCAGACCAGATGCCCGTCCCGGGTCAGCCGGACGTCGGCCTCCAGCCCGTCCACGCCTTCCTCGAGCGCCCGGAGGTACGCGCCGAGGGTGTGCTCGGGCAGCGCGTCCGCGCCGCCCCGGTGGGCGAAGACGAGGGGTCTCACAGCACGCGGGCCGGCTGTCCGTTCTCGCTGACCATCTCGCGTCCGGCCGCGGACCAGGCCCGCATCCCGCCGTCCAGGTTGCGCAGGTTGTCCCAGCCCTGGTTCATCAGGTAGCCGACCACCTGGCCGGATCGTCCGCCGGACCGGCACACGACGACCACGTCGGCGTCGGCCGGCACCTCGGCCAGCCGGGCCGGGACCTCCATCATCGGGATGTGGTGCGCGTCCGGCGCATGACCGGCCGCCCACTCGTCGGGCTCGCGCACGTCGAGCAGAAACACGTTCTGGTCGACCTGCGACGCGGTCACGCTGGGCAGCTGAGGTCCGCTCACGGTGCCAGCCTAATTACCTCGCCGGCACGACGACGCCGGGGTGGGCGGCGACGTACGGGCCGATCTTGTCCGCCCGTACCGCCGCGAAGAGGGCCCGGCTCTGCGCGGTCAGCCGCTCCCGGCCCCGGCTGTTGGTGGCGAAGGTCCCGTTGTTGGTCCGCAGCAGCGTCATGGTCCCGCCGGTGATGTTGTGCAGCCCGAACACGTAGTCGGACACCGAACGGCCGCCGGTGTCCAGCACGAACGCCTTGCCGGCCGCCTTGATCAGGGCGTTCACCCGGGCCGGGTCGGTCAGCACGCCGGCCGTGCCCGCCTTGGCCACCATCGCCTTGAGCAACTGCTGCTGGTGCCGCTGCCGGTCGTAGTCGCCGTTCCTCAGCCCGTACCGCTGGCGCGAGTAGTCCAGCGCCTGCCAGCCGGTCATCGTCCGGCAACCCACCTCGTACCAGACCGGGCGGGCCGGCTTGCCGGTCTTGCGGGCGTCGGCGATCAGCATCGGCTTCCGGCCGACCCAGACGATGTGGTGGGACTTCACCCGCTCGTCCACGCACATGCGGACGCCGTGCAGGGCGTCGATCACGTTCTTGAAGCCGTTGAAGTCGATGATCGCGGCCGCGTCGAACGTCATTCCGGTGTTCAATCGCAGCGTCTGCGCCACCAGTTGCGCTCCGCCGGACCGGCCGGCGCCGTGCTGGGCGCCGAAGAAGAAGGCTTCGTTGATCTTGGCCACGCCGCCCGGGTAGTGGCTCGGGGCGAAGGCGGGCACGGTCACCTCGGTGTCGCGGGGCACCGACACCAGGTACGCCCGGTCGTGCGCGGCCGGGACGTGCACCACGATGATGGTGTCGGCCCGCAGGTCGTCGGCGGCCCAGTCCTTCCGCGCGTCCACGCCCATCAGCAAGATGTCGACCGGGCCGGTCAGGCTGCTGCCGCCCAGCACCGACAGCCAGGACGAGCCCTTGCCGGTCGCCGGTTTGTCCGTGCCGCCGAGCAGGTCCTGCTGGGTGAACGAGCCCGCCACGCGATCGATCACCCAGCGCCCGGCGGAGATCCCGCCGACGCCCGCCACCAGCAGCAGCACGCCCAGCCCGATCAGCACCTTGGCCCAGCGCGGCGTCCGGCGCTTCGCCGGTCCGGGAGCGGGCCCGACCGGCCTCGATGGTGCCATCGTCATTCCGCACGACCCCCGTCATCCGCAGCCGACCAGGAAATGAGTCGTCGACGGAAAGCGCGGGCCGGTGGAAGACCACCGACCCGCGCGGGACGTCCGGGTGAGGCTCAGCCGGCCGCGCTGGAGGGCGCCTTCGACTGGTTCGCCGTCAGCCACTCACTCATCTTGTCGGCCGAGATCGCCTGGTACAAAGCCAGAGCCTTGGTCCGGTCGGAGATCACCACCGATTGTCCGGCGATGGTCTGGCTGCCCGAGTTGGGGCTGGTGAGGTAGGTGATGTTGTCGCTGCGCAGGTCGCGGAACTGCACCGCCATGTCGGTCAGCGAGAAGTCCTTGTCCACGGTGACCGCGGCCGTGACCGCCTTGAGGAAGGCGTTCAGCTTGGCCGGGTTGGCCAGCGTGCCGGAACTGGCCGCCTTGTCCATCAGCGCCTTCAGGAACTCCTGCTGATGACGCATCCGGGCGAAGTCGCCCTCCGGGAACTGCTTGCGCTGCCGGACCCAGTCCAGGGCGACCGTGCCGTTCATGTGCATGGTGCCCTTGGTGAACTTGCGGTACGGCTTGTGGATCGAGGTGATGCTCCGGTCCACCTTCAAGTCGACCCCGCCGAGCGCGTCCGTGACGTCCTTGAACCCGCCGAAATCGATCGCCAGGACGTGGTCCAGGTGCACGTCGGTCAGGCATTCCACCGTCCGTACGGCCCGGGGAAGCCCGCCGAAGGCGAACGATGCGTTGATCTTGGCGTGACTGCCGGAGGTGCACGGCGCGTTGTCCGCCGACGGGATCTGCACCCACAGGTCACGGGGGATGGACACCAACTGGGCCGATTTGTGGTCGGCCGGGATGTGCATCAGCATCAGCGTGTCCGCGCGCCAGGCGTTGCTCTTGTCGTCGTCGGTGTCCGGATCGCGCGAGTCGCTGCCGACCAGCAGGATGTTGAGCGCGCCGGCGACGGTCTTGACCGGGCGTCCGTTGGTGATCGAGTCGAACGCGTCGGTGCGCTTGAGACCGGAGTTCAGGCTCCGGGTGTAGCCGTAGAGCGCGATGCCGGCGACCAGGCCGATGATCAGGATCGCCGCTCCGGCGACCAGAGCGATCCGGCCCCAGTGCGGACGGCGGCGGCCGCGGTACGGCGGACGCGGCGGCGGCCCGCCCGGCCCACCGGGCCCGCCCGGCCCGCCCGGCCCACCCGGGCGAGGGCTGCCCGGGCCGCGCGCGGGCTGTCGGTCCCGATAGCTGCGGGCCGGCGCCCGTCCCGACGGGCGCGTGGCACCTGGCACCGAGGCGCGGCCGGAAGAACTCCCGTACCCAGAGGTGGTCGCAGACATGCTGCCAGGTTACGAGCCGGGAACCGCACAAACGGCGCACCGTCACCGGCACGGCACGAACGGAGGAGACAATTACGGCGGGTGGCCGGTTCATCACCGGCCCGGAATGGTCAGCTGGTGAAGAACTCGATGGTCCGCCGCAGCCCGTCCTCCGGGCCGACCTCCGGCTCGTAGCCCAGGCGGGTGCGGGCCAGCGTCAGATCGGGCCGGCGCTTCTCCGGGTCGTCGGCCGAGCGCGGCACGAGCTCGATGGCCGAGCTGCTGCCCGTCAGCCGGATGATCAGCTCGGCCAGTTCGCGCATGGACAGCTCGTGCTCGGTGCCGCAGTTGATCGGGCCGGTCTCGTTCGAGTCGAGCAGCAGCAGGATCCCGTGGACCAGGTCGGACACGTACGTGATGGACCGGGTCTGCGCGCCGGTGCCCTGGACGGTCAGCGGCGCCCCGCGCAGGGCCTGGCTGATGAACGTCGGGATGACCCGGCCGTCGTCGTGCCGCATCCGCGGGCCGTACGTGTTGAAGATCCGTACGATCGCCGTGTCCAGCCCGTGCGCCCGGTGGTAAGCCATGGTCGCGGCCTCGGAGAACCGCTTCGACTCGTCGTACACCGAGCGGATGCCGATCGGGTTGACGTTGCCCCAGTACGACTCCGGTTGCGGGTGCACCAGCGGGTCGCCGTACGCCTCGGACGTCGATGCCATCAGGAACCGGGCCGCGTCCGCGACCGCCCGGTCGAGCAGCGCCATCGTCCCCACCGAGCCGACCTTGAGGATCTCGATCGGCAGCTTGGCGAAGTCGGTGGGGCTGGCCGGCGACGCCATGTGCAGGATCGCGTCGAACCGGCCCGGCAGTGCTGGCAAACCGTCGCCGAGGTCGGCCTCGACCAGCGTGAACCGCGGTTCGGAGGCCAGATGGGCGACGTTGTCGCGGGAGCCGGTGATGAAGTTGTCGACGGCCACCACCTCGCAGCCGCGGGCCAGGAGCGCGTCGACGACGTGCGACGGCACGAACCCGGCGCCGCCGCTGACGAGTACCCGGTGCCCGACCCCGAAACGCTGCGTGATGGCCATGCCGTCACTCTAGCCAGCGGGGCCGGGCACCTCTCACTCAATGTGCGCCGTAACCGGTCAGCGACCGGACCTCCAGTTCGGCGAACTTCTCGGCGTCGTTCTCCTTCGACAGCTTGGCGCCGATGAAGCCCAGCAGGAAGCCGACCGGGATGGAGATGATGCCCGGGTTGGACAGCGGGAAGAAGTGCCAGTCGTGGTGCGGGAACATGGAGTTCTCGGCGCCCGAGACGACCGGCGAGAAGAACACCAGGAACACCGACACGATCAGGCCGCCGTAGATCGACCACAGCGCGCCCGAGGTGTTGAACTTGCCCCAGAACAGGCTGTAGATGATCGCCGGCAGGTTGGCCGAGGCCGCCACCGCGAACGCCAGCGCCACCAGGAAGGCCACGTTCAACGACTGGGCGAAGATCGACAGGGCGATCGCCACCGCGCCGATGATCAGGGCGGCGATCCGGGCGACCCGGACCTCGTCCCGTTCGCCGGCCGCCCCGCGCTTGATCACGCTGGCGTAGAAGTCGTGCGCCACGCTCGACGACGACGCCAGCGTGAGGCCGGCCACCACCGCCAGGATGGTGGCGAACGCGACCGCGGCGATGATCGCCAGCAGCACCGCGCCGCCGGTGTCCCCGCCCAGGTACCGGTTGCCCAGCGCCTGCGCGAGTTGCGGCGCGGCGGTGTTGCCGGCCTTGTCCTGGGCGGTGATCGCCTTGCTGCCCACCAGCGCCGCCGCCCCGAAGCCCAGGGCCAGCGTGAACAGGTAGAACACGCCGATGATGCCGATCGCCCAGAGCACGCTCTTGCGGGCCACCCGGGCCGTCGGCACGGTGTAGAACCGGGTCAGGACGTGCGGCAGGCCGGCCGTGCCGAGGACCAGCGCGATGCCCAGCGAGAGCAGGTCGATCTTGCTGTAGAAGGTGGCCGACGCGTCGCCCGCTTTCTCCACGCCGTACCGCAGACCGGGCTCGAGGAACCGGTCACCCTTGCCGGACTGCGCGGCCGCGTCACCGAGCAGGGTGGACAGGTTGAACTTGTAGTGCGCCAGCACCAGGACCGTCATCAGCAGGGCGCCGATCATCAGCAGGAAAGCCTTGGTGATCTGCACGTACGTGGTGCCCTTCATGCCGCCGACCACCACGTAGATGATCATCAGCGCGCCGACCAGGATGATCGTGGCCACCTTGGCGGTGTCCGCGTTCATGCCCAGGAACGTGGCGTCGCCCTTGATGCCCAGCAGCAGCGACACCAGAGCGCCGGCGCCGACCATCTGGGCGATCAGATAGAAGATCGAGACCACGATGGTGGAGATGGACGCGGCGGTACGGACGGGGCGCTGACGCATCCGGAAGGCCAGCACGTCGGCCATGGTGTAGCGACCGGAGTTGCGCAGGAGCTCGGCCACCAGCAGCAGCGCCACCAGCCACGCGACCAGGAAGCCGATCGAGTACAGGAAGCCGTCGTAGCCGTACAGCGCGATCAGGCCGGCGATGCCCAGGAAGGACGCGGCCGACATGTAGTCGCCGCCGATGGCCATGCCGTTCTGGAAACCGGAGAACGACCGGCCGCCGGCGTAGAAGTCGGTGGCCGTACGGGTCTGGCGGCTGGCCCAGATGGTGATGGCCAGGGTGATCGCCACGAAGACCAGGAACAGCACGATGGTGATCGTGCGGGAGGTCGAGGCGGACGCCTCGGCGAGGATGAGGGTGTGCGGCTCCATCAATTCAGCCCTTCCCTGGTGAGTTCGTCACGGATCCGGTCGGCCTCGGGGTCGACCTTGCGAGCCGCGAACCGCGAGTACAACCAGGCGATCAGAAAGGTGGAGACGAACTGGAGCAGGCCGAAGACCAGGGCCACGTTGATGTGACCGACGATTTTCACACCCATGAAACCCCGGGCGTACGCGGACAACAGCACGTAGAGCAGGTACCACAGGAAGAACGCCACGGTCATCGGGAAGACGAAACCGCGGAGCGTCCGGCGGAGTCCGGCAAATGCTGCGGAGTGCTGGACATCGACGTATTTCTCAGCGGGGGTGGGCGTCGTTTCGGTGGACAACTTCAGTCACCACCTTCGTAGGTGTCGGAGTTCCCGGCACTGTACGAAGTCATGGACGTCATTATTATGTGCCGGTCGTTCATTGCGCCCAATGGTGGTCTGAGTGCGCTCAGCGGTGTTAGATCGCCAGGCGTCGATACAGGCCGCGGAAATGCACCAGCGGGGCGGCGGCGTCATCCAGCCGTACGGCCTCGACGGTGGCCTCGACCAGGAGCGCCCAGCCACACGGCCGGGTGTCGGCGATGCGGCAGCCGGCCCAGGTCCGGGCCCCGGCCGGGACCGGGCCGTACGCGGTCTCGGTCCATGCCCCGGAGGCGAACAGGCCGCCCGGCGCCGGCATCAGACCGGCGAACTTGTCGGCGGGCTGCTGCTCGTCCGCGCCGAGTGGCGTCACGGCGAACCGCCCGGCCGCCTCGGCCGCCGCCCAGAAGTCGCTCTCGGCGTCGATCAGGCCCAGCACCCGGCCCGGCTCACCTTCTGCGACCAGCATCGACGACACAGTGAGACCGGCCGGCCCGGGAGCCGTCCAGAGCGTGACGGCGGCCGGTAACCGGCCACGCAGGCGGCGGACCGGCGACCGGTCCGGATCGGGGGTGGCGAACGGGTGGCTCGAGTGGATCGCCGCGCCCGGCTCCAGTGGATGCACCTCCCCATCTTTCCGCGCCTTCGGCGTCATCGGGGCCGCTCAACGGTTCGGCGTGACGGCCGCCAGCAACTCGGGCATCCGCCGGTCCAGATGGTCGCCGGCGATGTAACAGCCGAGCCAGGCCGCACCCACGCCGTACGCGAGCCCGATCGGCAGTCCGACCAACCGCCACCAGTCCCCGAGCAGGAAGGCCGCGACCTGCACCGGGATCGTTCCGATGACGGCCGCCAGCAGTCCGCCGAGGCTCATCAGACCCTTGGTCAGGCCGCCGCCGGCCGAGAGCGCGAACGGATTGGTGCTGTCCGGCAGCGCGTACGCCCCGCGGACCGAGATCGGCAGCACCACCGCGAGCCCGGTCCCGAACGCGGCGATCAGCTGGCCGAACCGGGCCGCGATGTCGACCGGGTGGCCGCCCACCACGCCGGTCACCACCGAGATCACCGCCAGCAGCGGCACCACGTAGAGCCCGTACCCGACCACCCGGGACTCGAGCTCCACCCGCCCGGGCACGCCGGCGGCCACGTTCGCCGCGTACGCGCTGCCCTCGTACCCGAACTGGTTGGCCAGGCTGACCGCGGCCAGCGCGCCGACGAACAGCAACATCGCGCCCGGGCGGCCACCGGCCACCGACAGCATCACCGGCAGGAACAGCCCGACCACGGTGAACGTGATCAGCCCGGCCCGCCGCCGGGTCTCCCGCCGCCAGTAGCGCGCCTCCCGGGCCACCAGCGCGCCGAACCGGGTACGCGGCAGCCCGCGGAACATCAGCTGACCGACCGGTGTGCTCCGGCTCCGCCGTTCCCGTCGCCCGGCGGTTGCCGTACCGGCCATTGCCCTCTCCAGGGTGGCCGACCACCACCACAGCAGCAGACCCACGGTCGCCAGCACGATCACCAGCTTCAGCGGCACGGCCCACAGCCGTCCCCCGGCCACGTCCGAACCCAGCGAGTACGGCGCCCCGAACGGCGTCCATGCGACCACCCCGGCCACGTCCGCAATTCGGTCCCAGTCCGCCCGTTGCGCCCCGGCCAGCGCCACCAGCTGCAGCGGCCCGAGCAGCGCCACCACCCCGGCGAGCACCACCGTGGCCAGGTCGCGGGCCCGCCGAGACCGCAGCGCGGACGCGAAGGCGCTGGTCACCGCCCGGCTCACGGCCGCGCACAACAACAGTCCGAGCAGCACACCGGCCAGCTCCACCAGCGCCGCTGCGATCCCGCCAAGCCGGGCCGCGCTGTCCACCATCCCGGCCGTGGCCAGCAGGGTGACCGCCGCCGGCACGCCGACCAGCGCCGCCACCAGCAGACCGGGGATCAGCGTGCGCTTCGTCAACGGGAGCAGTGCGAACCGGGCCGGGTCGAGCGACTCGTCCACGCCGAAGAACGCCAGTGGCAGGAACAGCCAGCCGAGCACGATCGCCGCGCCGGCCAGGGTCAGCTCGGTGGCGGCCAGCCGGCGGTCGCCGAGCAGACCGGGGATCGCCAGCAGCGCGTACCCGGCTGCGGCGAACCCGGCGCCGAACACGATGCCCAGCACGAACAGCACCACGCGCCAGGTCTGGCCGCGCAGCCCGTTGGCGGTCAGCCGCAGTTTGAGCCGGACGAAAGCTACAACCATGCGAGTTCGGACCCGGTGGACGTACGGCCGCCGACGGTCTGCACGAACACATCCTCGAGCGGCCGCCCGCCGCGGACCGCGGCCAGTTCGCCGCACACCCGGATGGTCCCGGCGGCCAGGATGGCCACGTGCGTGCAGAGGCGCTCGACCACGGCCATCACGTGGCTGGAGAAGACGACCGTGCCGCCGCCCGCCACGAACCGTTGCAGGATGTCCCGGATCAGCGCCGCCGCGACCGGATCGACCGCCTCGAACGGCTCGTCCAGCACCAGCAGCCGCGGGGCGTGCAGCAGCGCGCAGGCCAGCCCGATCTTCTTCTTCATGCCGGCCGAGTAGTCGACCACCAGGGTGCGGTTGTCCGGGCCGAGTTCGAGCACGTCGAGCAGCTCGGCGGCGCGTTGGTCGACGACGGCCGGGTCCATGCCGCGGAGCAACCCGTGGTACGCCAGCAGTTCGGCGCCGGAGAGGCGGTCGAACAGGCGGACACCGTCCGGCAACACCCCGAACAGGCTCTTGGCCCCGACCGGGTCGGCCCAGACGTCGTGCCCGAGGACGTACGCGACCCCGCCGTCCGGGCGCAGCAGTCCGACGGCCATCGACAGCGTCGTGGTCTTCCCGGCGCCGTTCGGTCCGAGCAGCCCGAAGAACGAGCCGGCCGGCACGTCCAGGTCGACGCCGCCGACCGCGACCTTGCCGTCGAACTGTTTGACCAGCCCGCGCAGCGCCATCGCGGGCGGTTGCTCGGAGGCGCGCTGGCCGGGCACGGTCATGGGTCGAACGTAGGCGAACCGGCAGGTCCGGACCACCCCCGAAGGGTGCGGAGTCCGACGCCGGCCAGTCAGGTGCGCGGCGACTCCGGGGCGTGCAGGCGCAGCATCGTGGCGCCCACGTCGCGGGGAACGCGGCGGCTGGTCAGCAGGGAGCCGATCACCATCACGGCGAACGCCAGCGGCACCGTCCACGCCGCCGGCTGCCCCACGAACTGGGCCGGCCAGCCGGTCAGGGCCGGCCCCAGAACGGTGACCAGCACCGCCGCCATGGCCGCCCCGCCGCCGACGAGGACGCCGAGGGCCGCGCCGACATCGGTCAACCCGCGCCACCAGATGCCCAGCACCAGCAACGGGCAGAAACTCGATGCCGCGACCGCGAACGCCAGGCCCACCACCCGCGAGACGTCCATGGTGGACACATTCAGGGACAGGACGATCGGTACCACCGCCGCCAGCGCCGTGGCCAGCCGGAAGTCCCGGACCGACCCGCCGCGGCGCTCGGCCCGCAGCACGTCGGTGAACACCACCCCGGCCACGCTGGTCAGCAGGCCGGACGAGGTCGACAGGAACGCGGCCAGGGCGCCCGCGGTGACCAGGGCGCCGAGCAGCCGCCCGAGATGCCCCCCGCCCAGTGCCGCCTCGGGCAGCACCAGCACCACGGCGTCCGTACGGCCGGTCATCAGCAGTTGGGGTGTCCAGATCCGGCCGAACACCCCGTACAACGTCGGTAGCAGGTAGAACAGCCCGACCAGCCCGAGCACGACCAGCGTGGTGCGGCGGGCCGAAGCCCCGTCCGGGTTCGTGTAGAAGCGGACCAGCACGTGCGGCAGCCCCATGGTGCCCAGGAACGTCGCCAGGATCAGCGAATAGGTGGCGAACAGCGTCCGGTCGGAACCGGGATCCAGCCAGTCGGCGCCGAAGTGGGCGTCCACCGTGCTGACGTGCGGCACGGTCGCGCCCGCGGCGAACGTCAGCCTGTCCCCGGTGTGCACGACCGTGCCGTCGGACAGCCGGGCGTCGTGGTCGAACGTGACCGTGGTGACGGCCGGGAACGTCGACCCCGCGGCCGGGGTGACCGGCGGCCGGCCGGCCGACTGCCACTGCAGCACCAGGAAGATCACCGGCACGGCCAGCGCGGTCAGCTTCAGCCAGTACTGGAACGCCTGCACGAACGTGATCGCCCGCATCCCGCCGAGGGCCACGTTGACGGTCACGGTCAGCCCGACGAGCAGCGCTCCCCAGGCGTACGAGCCGCCGGTGACCGTGGTGAACGTCAGGCCGGCGCCCTGCAGTTGCGGAACCAGGTAGAGGCAGCCGATGAAAACCACGAACACGGTCGCGATCCGGCGCAGGAGCAGACTGCGCAGCCGCAGTTCGGCGAAGTCGGGCAGCGTGAACGCTCCCGACCGGCGCAGCGGCGCGGCCACGAACAGCAGCAACGCCAGGTACCCGGCGGCGAACCCGACCGGGTACCAGAGCACGTCCACGCCGTACCGCAGGATCAGCCCGGCGACGCCCAGGAAGGACGCCACCGACAGGTATTCGCCGCTGATCGCGGCCGCGTTCCAGGCCGGGCTGACCGAGCGCGACGCGACCAGGAAATCCGAGGTCGTACGGGCGAACCGCAGCCCGTACGCGCCGATCCCGACGGTGCCCAGCACGACCAGAACGAGTCCGGGGACGACGTACGGGTTCACGGCGACGGCCGGCGGGTCACCGCGGCGAAGTCCTGTTCGTTGCGTTCCGCCCAGCGCACGTAGGCCCAGCCGACCACCAGCAGGAAGGGGAACGAGGCCACGCCCAGCAGCAGCCACGGCAGGTCGACGCCGGCCACCGTGACGTCGCCGACCGAGGGTGCCACCACGAACAGCAGCGGTAGCACCCCGAGCCCGGTCAGCACCACCAGCGACAGCCGCAGGGCCAGCGCCAGCTGCGCCCGCATCAGACCCTTGACCAGTGCCTCGCCCACCGGGGTCTGTTCCGTGAGGTCGGCTGTCGCGCGCCGCGCGGCGACCTCGCCGAGGACCACCCGGGTCCGCTTCGGCGCGTCGCTGTGCATGCCCGGAGTCTGACCGAGAGGGCCGATTTGTCAAGGACAGCCGGGGTCCGCCGCCCACAACTGCCGGGCGGACGCCGGCTCGCTGACCGGTGCCCGGCGTACGAGTGGCACCCACAACCGCCTGTGGATAACTCTGGGGATAACCGGCGGAAACTGTGGACGAGGCTGTGGATTCAGCGTGTCCAGTCGTTCTTCGCCCGCCGGATCAGCTTGCCTTTCAGCTCCTGCGTGTGCCGCCGGCTCACCGGCAGCTCGATCCCGTCCACCGCCACCACGTAGCCTGACGGGGTCAGCCGCAGCTCGGCCACCAGCCGCAACTGGACGAGGTAGGAGCGGTGGATCCGGACGAACCCGGCGTCCGCCCAGCGCTCGGCCAGCGTGGCCAGCGACACCCGGACCAGGTGCGAGGCGTCGGAGGTGTGCAGGCGGGCGTAGTCGCCCTGAGCCTCCACCCAGCGCACCGACGACCGCGGCAGCATCCGCGTCGTGCCGGCCAGCTCGACCGGGATGCTGAGGTCGTCCGACACCGGAGGCGCCGCCGGGACTCCGACGGCCAGCCGGCCGGTGACCCGGCGCAGCGACTCGGCCAGGCGTTCGGCCCGGACGGGTTTGCGGACGTAGTCGGTGACGCCGAGGTCGAACGCGTCGACCGCGGCGCCGTCGTACGCGGTGACGAAGACGATGGCCGGCGGGTGGGCGAACCGGTGCAGGATCCGGGCCAGCTCCATGCCGTCCAGGCCGGGCATCCGGATGTCCAGGAACAGCGCGTCGACCTCGGTGTCGCGCAGCACCCGCAGGGCCTCGGTGGCGTCGCCGGCCCGATGCACGTACGCCACCCGGTCGTCGGCGTCCAGCAGGTAGGCCAGCTCGTCCAGCGCCGGCGGCTCGTCGTCGACCGCCAGCACCACGAGACTCATCCCCGCTCCGCCGCTCGGCGTACCTGCGCCGTCGGGGGCCGGACCGTTGCGTCCCCGCGCCCGTTCACGAGGCCCGTACCTCGGGATGGAACTTCGGCACCCGCATGCTCACCTTCGTCCCCGCGTCCGGCGCGGTCTCCACCACCAACCCGAAACTCTCCCCGAACACCGACCGCAGGCGCTCGTCCACGTTGGTGAGGCCGACGTGCTGCCCGTCCTCGCCGTCCGGCCGATCGGCCCCGAACACATCCGGATCCATCCCGACCCCGTCGTCCTCCACCGTGATGTGGCACTCGGCGCCGGCGTCGCGCGCTTCGATGGTCACCATACCGACGCCCGGCTTCCGGGACAGACCATGCCGTACGGCGTTCTCCACCAGCGGCTGCAGGCACAGGAAGGGCAGGCCGACCGGCAGCACCTCGGGCGCGATCCGCAATCGCACATGCAGCCGGTCACCGAACCGGGCCCGTTCGATGGTCAGGTACCGGTCGATCGAACGCAGCTCCTCGGCGAGCGTGGTGAACTCGCCGTGCGCGCGGAACGAGTACCGGGTGAACTCGGCGAACTCGAGGATCAGCTCCCGTGCCCGTTCCGGGTCGGTGCGGACGAACGAGCCGATCGCGGTCAGCGCGTTGTAGATGAAGTGCGGGCTGATCTGCGCCCGCAACGCCCGCAGCTCGGCCCGGGCCAGCCGTTCCCGGGACGAGTCCAGCTCGGCCAGCGCCAGCTGCGACCCGGCCCACCGGGCGGCCTCCAGCGTCGCCTGCACCAGGCCCGGCGCCGGCTGATCGTCGGCCACCGCCACCAGCGCCGCCACCGCCCGCCCGTCGGGCCCGGTCAGCGGGGCGACGACCGCGCCCCGGACCACGCAGTCGACCCGGTCGCAGGGCAGGTCGGAGCCGCCCAGCACCAGCGACCGCGGGGTCAGCAGCGCCTTCCGCGCGGCGGCGGTCAGCTGCGCGGAGTGGTGGCCTCCGCGCCCGTCGAACGCGAGGCCGGTCTCGCCGTCGGTGATGGCCAGCCCGGCCGCGCCGACCAGTGTGCGCAGGTGCCGGGCGGCCTTGGCCGCGGACGACGGCGTCAGCCCGCCGCGCAACGGCTCCGCCGCCAGCCCGGCGGTGTGCAGCACGTCGTACGTGGCCCGCTGCATGGCCGTCGCGATGCCGCGCCGGGCCCGCAGCCGCAGCACCGCGTACACGGCGGCGGCCAGCGCGACCACGACGGCCGCGACTGCCATCACCTGCGTCCCCACAGAGTGATCCTGGCCGTCACCGGGCGGAAAGGCCAGGTTCGTATCCGCCCGGGCGGCGCGGAAGTTAGTCCTGCCGATGGCGTCGTACACATCTGCGGAAGGCAGCGGGCACATGAGGCTGGACAGCGAGCGACGGCCGAGGCCGGTCACGCGCCGCGGGTACCGGGTGGTCGGACCGGCTCGCCGCGCCGGTGACCGGCCGCACGCGTACTACCTGGCCATCGGCTTCCCGCCGGCCGCCAAGAGCTGCGCCTATCGGATGCGGGAAACCGCCAACCAGCTGTACGCGGCGGGCTGGGACGTCACCGTGGTGACCATCCGGCAGGAGTCCTGGGAACGGGAGTTCGGGCTTGACCACACCCTCTCCGACGGCGTTCACCCGGCCATCCGCATCGTCGAACTGCCCCTCGCCCGTACCGATCTGGAGACCGATGTCCGCCGGTTCCCCCGGGAGCGGTCGCTGGACCCGGCCGGGTGGGTGGGCCGCCGCCGGGAGGCCGATCTGGCGGTGTTCCCGGAGCCGGTCTTCGGTTCCTGGCGGCCGGTGCTGGAGGACGCGCTGCTCTGGCTGCACGACCGCGATCCGGCCGATCTGGTGCTGACGAGCTGCGTGCCGTACGTGACCCTGGCCGCCACGTTGCGCCTGTGGGAGGTTCATCAGGTCGCGTACGCGGTCGACTTCCGCGACGGCTGGTCGATCGACGTGATCGGCGGCGGAGAGGCGTTCCCGATCAATTCGGAAGCCGGCCGCTGGGAGGCCCGGGCGTTGCTGCACGCGGTTGCGTTCTGGTGCGTGAACGAACCGATCGCGGACCACTACCGGCGCCGCTACCCGCGCCTGGCCGACCGGATCCACGTGGTGCGCAACGGATTCGACGCCGACAGCCTGCCGGCCCCGCACCGCCCACCGGACCCGGACCGCGGCCTCGACTTCGGCTACCTGGGCTCGGTCAACTTCAAGCCGTCCATCATCATTCAGACGCTGCTGGACGCCTGGCGGCTGGCCCGCCGGGAGGACCCGGTGGTGGCCCGCTCCCGGCTGACCGTCCGGGGCCACATCGGCGCCGGCTCGAACCGCGAGGACAACGGCCACATGGAGATGCTCCGAGCGGCCGCGCCGGATGGGGTGTCGGTCGGCGGTCCGGTCGCCAAGGCCGACGTCGCCACGGTGTACGGCAGCTGGGACGTTCTGGTGCTGGTCCTCGTCGGCGGCCGATACGTGACTTCGGGCAAGGTCTACGAGGTGCTGGCGGCCGGCCGGCCGGTGCTCTCGGTGCACGGCGCCGACCACGACGCCTGCACCGTGCTGGACGGCAGCCCGCTGTGGACGGGTGCGGTCGGCCTCCAGGTGGAGCCGCTGGCGGCGAACATCCGCGCAGCCGCGCGGATGGCGTTGACCGCGACCGACGCGGACCGGGCCGCGGCCCGGGCGCAGGGGGCGGTGTTCGAGCGGGGCGCGCAGGTCGAGCCGGCGGTGCGCGCGCTGACCGCCGCGGTGCGCGGGGGCGGCGGCCGGGTTCCGCACGCCGGTCCGGGGCCGGATGCCTCGGCATGGATCACCGAGGAGGTACCGGCGTGATCCCGGTGCTGATCGTCGCGTCGGCCGAGCCCGCCCGCCCGGCCGTGCTGGAACAGGCGCTGCAGCAGTTCGGCGCCCTCGGCGCGGCCGTGACCATCGTCGTGGACGGGGCCGGCGTCGTGGATGGGGCCGGCGTCGTGGATGGGGCCGGCGTCGCCGTGCCGGACGGCGCGGCGCGGATCGTGCCGCTGCCGCCGGGCGATTCCACCGGCCGAATGACGCCCGGTGAGCGGCTGTGGCAGCGCGTGCGTCGACACTCGATCACCCGCCGGGCGGCCGCGCGCGCCGACGTGATCATCGCGCTCGACGCCCCGGCCGTCCATGTCGCCTGGCAGCTGGCGCTCCGGCACCGCGGGGCCTCGGTGGTGTTCGGCCTGAGTCCGGGGTTGCGGCAGGTCGAGGCGCGGGCCGCCCGGCAGGGTCGGCGGTCGCTCCGGCGCCTGCTCACCTGGGGCCCCTCGCCCGAACTGGTCCGGCAGGCGGCCGTTCGCTACCGCACCGTGGCCGTCCGCCGGATCCGGAGCGCCCTGGGGGCGGCCACCGGGACGCGGGTGCACCGAACCGGTCTCGGACGCGCGGTCTGGGGGCTGGCGGTCCGGCACGCGCCGCTGCCGGCCCGGTTCCGCATCCGGCTGGCCCGCCGGGTCGCCCGCAGCCTGACCCGTGCCGGCTTTCCCGACCAGGCGGCGGCCACCCTGACCACCACTGCGGGACGGCTGAGCCGGCCCGGGCAACGGGCACGGCTGCTCGGCGGCGCCGCCGACACCGATCTCCGCGCCGGCACGATTCCGCGCTATCTGCCCGCGGCGGCCGCGGCGGTCCTGGCCACCGCGGACGCGGCGCTGCGGGCGCAGGACTGGCCGGCCGCCGCCACCGCCGCCGACCGGGCCCTCGGTCTGCTCTTCCACCGGGCGGTCCACTTCGACTCGGTGACCTCCCCGGCCACCGCCGATCCGGCCGGCTTCGTCACGCCGTGGCTGACCAGCGCGACCGGGCAGGCGTTGGCGATGCGCCGGGGGCGGGCCGCGCGGCCGCTCCCCGGACCGAGCCTGCTCTTCCTGTACGAGACCAACGCCAACTTCCTCGGCCCGATCCGGGAGCGGTTCACCGCCGATCCTCATCGAGAGGTGCGCTCACTCGATCTGGACACCATCGACGAGCTCCGTCCCGTACTGCGTGATCGGGCTCGGCGGATCGAGGGCCTGCTCGGTCCTTCCGCCGGCCTCGAGCAAATGCTGGAGCGGGTGTTGCGGCCGCATCTCGACTGGGCCGACGTGGTGTTCATGGACTGGTGCAAAGCCGGGGCGGCGCTGCTGACGAGGATCGATCCCGGCACTACCCGGGTGATGATCCGCCTGCACAGTCAGGAGGTCTTCACCGACTGGCCGTACCTGGTCGACTGGTCCCGGGTGGACGATCTGATCTTCGTCTCCGACCATCTGCGCGACTACACCCGAGTCGCGGTGCCGCCGGTGACCGCGCCCGGCGGTCCTCGGCTGTCGGTCCTGCCCAACGCGATGGACCTGCAGCCGTACGCCCGGCGCAAACCGGCCGACGCCCGCTTCACCGTCGGCCTGGTCGGGTTCAGCGCGATCGCCAAGGACCCGCGGTGGGCGATCGACGTGCTCCGGCGGCTGCGCCGCCAGGACCCGCGCTACCGCCTGCTGCTGATCGGCGGCGACGTACGCGGCCGGGTCAGCCCGGCCGCCGGCCGGTACGAGCGGGCGTACCGCCGTGACCTGGCCGACCTGGAACCGGCCGGAGCGGTCCGCCGGTACGGCCCGACCGACGACGTGCCCACCGCCCTGAACGGCGTGGGAACCATCCTCAGCAGCTCGGTGCGGGAGAGCTTCCACTGCGGTCTGTTCGAGGGCGCGGCCAGCGGTGCGGTTCCGGTCGTCCGGGACTGGCCGTTCTTCCCCGGCGCCGCGCTCCGGATGTTCCCGGCGGACTGGGTGGTGACGTCCCCCGACGAAGCGGCCGACCGGATCCTGGCCGTGACCGCGTCCGAATCGACCTGGCGGGCGGCCGGGGCGGCCGCCGCGGCCGAGGTGCTGGACCGCTGGGACTGGCCGGTGATCGCCGCCGCTTACGACGAGGCGATCGGCGGTGCGCTCAACACCTCGGTGTAGACGCGGTCCTGGATGGCCGCCTGACGTCCCCAGGTCCATTCGTCGAGCAGGCCGGGCCGGTTGTACGCGGCCCGGTACCGCGCCGGGTCGGCCAGCACCGCGCGGACCGCTCGGCAGAAGTCGGGCACGTCATCCGCCGTGAACACCTCACCCTGGCCGGTCGCGCGGACCATCTCGGCCATCACCTTGACGTCGCTGACCACCAGCGGGAGCCGCGCCTGGGAGTATTCGAAGAACTTGTTGCTGAGGGCGATCTCGTGGTTCGGCAGGTGCCGCAACGGGCTCAGCGCGGCATCGGCGCCGCTCAGGAACGGCACGACCTGCCAGTGCGGCATGTAGGGCAGAAGATGGATCCGATCGTCCACCCCGAGCTCCCGGGCGCGCTGCTCGATCTCGTTGGCGCTGCTCCGGTTCCCGTTCGGGTGCAGGGAGACCAGCGCCACGTGCACGCCCGGCAGCGCCGGGAGGGCGTCCACCACCAGGTCGAGTCCCCGGACGTTGTTGATGCCGCCGCAGTAGGCCAGCAAGGGCGTGTCGGGCCCGATTCCGCACCGCTCGCGGAGGGCCGGCACCGACTCGCCGGCGTGCTCCGCGGCCGGGTCGTCCGGAGTGTTCAGCAGGACCGTCGGCACCGTCGCCAGCCCGTGCTCGGCCACCAGCAGGTCGGCCAGCGCCGGCGAGACGGTGAGAACCGCGTCGGCGAATCGGCAGTACTCCTTCTCGAAGGCGACCAGAGCCGGCTGCCAGCGCGGGTTGCCCGGAAGTTCGCGCATCCCGGGCAGGTACTCGTGGGCGTCCCACACCAGCTTGAGGCTGCGCCCGCGAAGGGCCGCCCGCATCTTCGCCCGGGCGCCGATACCGAGCATCCGGCAGTCGTTGGCGTGGATGATGTCCGGCTTGAGGCGGTCGACGACCGGGCCGAAGGCCAGTTCCCAGTCCCAGAGGGCGGGTTCCAGCCGGCGCCACGCGCGACGACCGCTGATCGCGGTCCAGCACCGGATGTGCAGGCGGGTGAGCCGATTGGTGCTGTCGCGCTGCGCGGCCCGGAGCCGGTCGGTCTCCGCGGAGCGCAGCTGGAACCACGGGCGGGCGACTTTCAGGCGTACCCGGGACGGCAGGAGAGCAAGCTGGCCGATCGCCCGGCGCCACGTCGGCTCCCCGGCCCGGCGCGCCTCCGCCAGCTCGCCCAGACCGGTCACCACCTGGACGTGCGAGGTCCGGACCCGGGCGCCCCGGTATCTGACCGTCTGTTCCGACGGATAGGCCAGGGGACGGCGTAGCGAGCGGCGGTTGGTGACGTGCCGGTCCGCGAACCCGGCCGACGGGATCGGCACCAGCCGGACCTCGGCCTCGCCGATGGTCCACGACTTCCGCGTGCTTCCGCGAACGTGGACGCCCAGCAGGATGACGTCCCAGCCGGCGGCCGCGGCCGACCGGGCCTCCTTCTGGACCCGGGAGTCTCCTTCGACGCCGTTGTCGACCAGCATCACCACGCGGCCACGCGTGGTGCGGACGGACGGCGGAGATGCGGCCTCGATGGTCTGCGACACGCCCGGTATAACGGGCGACGGCCGCTCGGGATGTGCGACTAATAGGCGCCCTTGCGGCGGAGCACAACGAAGATCGTGCGCCAGAGGATGCCCAGGTCGTACGTCAGCGACCAGTTGTCGACGTAGTAGAGGTCGAGCCGTACCGCCTCGTCCCAGGACAGTTCGGAGCGGCCGGAGACCTGCCACAGGCCGGTGATGCCCGGGCGCACCAGCAGCCGCCGCCGGACGTCGCCCAGGTAGTCGCCGTCCTCGGCCGGCAGCGGGCGCGGCCCGACCAGCGACATCTCCCCGCGGAGCACGTTGATCAGTTGCGGCAGCTCGTCCAGCGAGGTGGCCCGCAGTTTGGCCCCGAACGGGAAGATCCGGGGATCGCCCTTGATCTTGAACAGCATGCCGTCGGACTCGTTCAGCTCGTCCAGCGTGGCCCGCCGTTCCTCGGCGTCCATGTCCATCGTCCGGAACTTCCAGACCCGGAACGTACGGCCCTCGTGCCCGACCCGCGCCTGGCGGAAGAACACCGGGCCTTTGCTGGTCGTCTTGATGCCGAGCGCGATCACGGCCAGCAGCGGGCTCAGGATGAGCAGGCCCAGCCCGGCGGTTACCCGGTCGAGGAGGTTCTTGATCAGCCAGCCCGGGCCGGAGAGGGTCGGCTCCTCGACGTGCAGCAGCGGCAGGCCCTCGATCGGGCGGATGTGCACCCGCGGGCCGGCGATGTCGGTGAGCTGCGGCGCCACCACCAGGTCGATGCCGGTGCCCTCGAGCTGCCACGCCAGCCGGCGCAGCTCGCCCGGCTCGGCGCTGGCCGACCCGCAGACTGCGATGGTGTCCGCGCTGACCTCGCGGACCAGGGCCAGCAGGTCGCGGCCGACGAACACCGGGACCGGGGTCTCGATGCCACGGGCGGCGGCGTAGCCGTCGGTGATGTGGATGCCCACCGGGATCAGGCCGGCGGCCGGGCTGCGGGTGACCGCCGTGCACACCTCGAGCGCCTCGGGCAGCGTCCCGACCAGGATCATCCGGTGGGCGCCGTGGCCGGTCCGCCGGCGGGACACGTGGAGCACCTGCCGGGCCGCGGACCGGAAGAACAGGATGCCGATCAGCGCGGTCAGCGAGACCGTGGCCACCGTCCCGCGCGACAGTGAGGTCTTGGTGGCGAAGGCGAGCAGCGACACGGCGGCGACCACGGTCACCGAGGTCCGGACGACCCGCTTGTACTCCTCGCTGCCCAGGCCCAGGTAGCGCCGGTCGTACGTGCCGTTGGTCCAGAGCAGGATCAGCCAGCCGACCGGCAGCGCGAAGTAGGCGAAGAACGCGAACAGCCCGTCGCCGTGCAGGAACAACAGTTGGCGGCCGTTGAAACCGGCCTGCGCCTTCTCCAGGAAGGTGGCCGCGATGAAGCTGGCGACCAGCGTCGAGAGGAGATCGAGCAGGATCAGGATCATGGTGTACGGCCGGTGCCAGCGCGACAGCCGGCGGTGCGGGCGCGTCCACGCCGACCTGGGTACACCGTTGCTCGGCGGCAGCGCGTCGTCCGGCTGCCACTCGAAGCTGTCGTACCGCACGGGCTTGCTCCGGCTGCTCTTGTTGGCCGGGCGATGGAGGCTCGTGGTCACCTCGCCGACGTCCTCCCGCATCAACTACCGCCCACCCATGTCCGCCAGTGGCTGGCCGCAGGGATGCGTCCCGGCATGCCGGCAGAAGCGCCGGCAACCCCGGAGAACATTACGCACCGCCACGACCTTTCGGATTCCGGCGCGGCGAGCCGGTCCGTCTGCGTCGCGGCGTGTGCTTGGGTCGCGGCCACTATACCGATGGATCGCGCGTTGGGCAGGGGGCGTTGTGCGCCCTTTCCCCGGCCGTGGCCAACTTGGCGCATTATGTACGCTGGGTAACCGTTGCGATGCTATCGGACCAACTTGGACAGGCGTCGATCGGCCAATGGCTTGCCCCCGGTCTGGCAGCCGGCGCAGTACTGCAGGCTCTTGTCGGCGAAGGAGACCTCGCGCACGGTGTCCCCGCAGACCGGGCAGGGTAGGCCGGTCCGGGCGTGCACCCGCATCCCGGCCCGCTTCTCGCCCTTGAGCTCGGCCGCCTTCTGACCCACCGATCGGGCCACCGCGTCCCGTTCCACCGCACGCATGGCCTCGTACAGCGTGGTGATCTGGTCGTCGGTGAGCTTGGTGGTCAGCGCGAACGGCGACATCCGGGCCACGTGCAGGATCTCGTCGGAATAGGCGTTCCCGATCCCGGCCAGCACCTCCTGGTCGGTGAGCACGCCCTTGACCTGGCCGCTGCGGCCGCGGATCCGGGTCGCGAACTCGTCGCGGGTGACGGCCAGCGCGTCCGGGCCCAGGCGCGAGCACGCCGGGCACCTCGGCCGGGTCGCGGACCAGATAGGCCGCCAACGACTTCTGCGTGCCGGCCTCGGTCAGGTCGAAACCCGAGCCGTCGTCCAGCCGGACGCGCAGTGCGATCGGCCCGCTGCCCGGCTTGAGCGGCGTGTTCGTCTTGAACGTGTCCCGGTAGTGCAGCCAGCCCGCCCGGGCCAGGTGCACGATCAGGTGCAGGTCGCCGTTGAGCTCGACGTCGAGGTACTTGCCGTGCCGGCCGGCGCCGGTGATGGTCATCCCGGCCACCGCGCTGGGCGCGCGGATCGTACGTCTTCAGGGCGCTGAACGAGGAGACCTCGAGACGCTGGACGGTATGGCCGACCGCGCGCTCGCGGAGGTAGGCCGCGAGCGCCTCGACCTCGGGGAGTTCGGGCACGTCATCAACGGTAGCGTTTGCGCGCATGAAGGTGGTCGTTGCGCACAACCGGTACCGCGAGGCGATCCCGTCCGGTGAGAACGTCATCGTCGAGACCGAGATCGGCCAGCTGACGCGATGCCGGGGTGGAGGTGATCCCGTTCCTGCGCAGCTCGGACGAGATCGGTGACCTGCCGCTGAGCCAGAAGGCGCTGCTGCCGATCTCCCCGATCTACGGCCGGGCGGCCCAGCAGGACCTGTCCCGGATCCTGGACGAGTACCGGCCGGACGTGCTGCATCTGCACAACCCGTACCCGCTGCTGTCGCCCTGGGTGGTCCGGACGGCGCACCGGCACGGGGTGCCGGTGGTGCAGACGGTGCACAACTACCGTCAGGTGTGCTCGTCGGGGTTGTACTTCCGGGACGGGCACAACTGTCACGACTGCCGGGGCAAGGCGTTCGGCTGGCCCGCGGTCGAGCACAAGTGCTACCGCGGTTCGGCGGCGCAGAGCGCTGCTGATGGCGTCGGCGCTGGCCGTGCACCGGGGCACGTGGAAGTCGGTGGACCGGTACGTCGCGCTGACCGACCGGATCGCCGCCCACCTGACCGACTTCGGCATCGCCGCGGACCGGATCGTGATCAAGCCGAACGGCGTGCCCGATCCGGGTGACCCGCAGCCGCTCGGCGACGGATTCCTGTACGCCGCCCGTCTGGCCCCGGAGAAGGGTCTGCCGCTGCTGCTGGACGCCTGGCGCCGGCACCCGGATGGGATCGCTCGGCCCGCTGCGCATCGCCGGCGACGGGGAGCTGCGCTCGCTCGCCGAACGGGCGGCGGCCGAGCGCCCCGACATCACCTACATGGGCCCGCTGGCCCGGGCCGGGGTGGACGGCGCCCGTCGCTCCGCGGCCGTCGTCCTCGCGGTCCCGACCTGGGACGACGTGCTGCCCACGGTGGTCCTGGAGGCGATGGCGGCCGGTCGTCCGACGCTGGGCACGGCGGTCGGCGGGATCCCGTACCTGCTCGGTGGCGGCGAGGCCGGGTGGCTGGTCGAACCGGACCCGGACGCGTTGTCGGCGGCGCTTCCGAAGGCGCGGGCGGAGGCGGCCGTCGTCGCGCCGGCGGCCCGCGCGCGGTACCTGTCCGCCTTCCATCCGGGCGTGCTGACCCCGCAGCTCATCGAGGTATATGCAGAGCTTCGTTAAGTTCCTCGTTTCGTGGGCGTACGTCGCGCTCCAAATGGGGAATGCTGGGCTCCGTGACGGAATCATCAACATCGAATAAGACTCCGGCCGAGAGTCACCCTCGCGTTTCGCGGCGGAATGCCCTGCTCGGCGTGGGCGGAGCGGTGGTCTTCGCGGCCGCCGGCGGCGCCGTCGGGTACGCGGTCGCCGACAAGGGCAAGGGCGGCGATTCGGCCGCGCCCGCGACGGATGCGGCCGCCGACGCCGGGCCGCCCAAGTTCCGGTCCCGGCCCGACTTGCGCACGTTGCCCGACGTGACCATCACCACACCGGCCAACGGCTCGATGACCGGCAGCATCTTTCTCACGCCGGCCTCGGGCAACGGTCTCTGGGGTCCGCTCATGGTCGACGAGAACGGTTCGCCGGTCTGGTTCCGGAAGGTGGCGGACCCGGCCAACGTGGCGATCGACTTCAAGACCCAGCAGTACCAGAACAAGCCGGTGCTGACCTGGTGGGAAGGCACCATCGGGGGCACCGGCGGGCAGGGCGTCGGCCAGGGTGAGTTCGTCATCGCCGACACTTCCTACCGGGAGATCACGCGCGTCCGGGCGGCCGGCAGCGAGCAGGCCGACCAGCACGACTTCGTGCTCACCCCACGCGGGACGGCGCTGTTCTGGGTGTACAACCCGGTGCCGTACGACCTGAGCGCGCAGGGCGGCCCCACGGACGGCGTGCTGCACGAGGGCGTGATCCAGGAGATCGACATCAAGACCGGGCAGAAGGTCTTCGAGTGGCACTCCAAGGACCACGTGGCGCCCACCGAGTCCTACGCCCCGCTGCCGGAGGGCGAATCGGCGCACCTGCCGTACGACTACTTCCACGCCAACTCGGTCGGGCTGGCCGCGGACGGCAACATCATCATCTCGTCCCGGCACACCTGGACCACGTACAAGATCAACAGTAAAACGGGTGAGGTGATGTGGCGGCTGGGCGGCAAGAAGTCGGACTTCACCATCGACGACAAGTCGAAGTTCGCCTGGCAGCACGACTTCCGGCAGCGGCGGGACGGGACGTACAGCGTCTTCGACAACGGCGCCGGCGGGGGCGGCGCCACGGTGATCAAGGTCCACCCGTACTCCCGCGGCCTGGTCATGAAGCTGGACGAGCAGAAGCGGACGGCGACGTTCGTGGCCGAGTTCGTGCATCCGCAGAAACTGCTCGTGCCGACCCAGGGCGATTTCCGGGAACTGGCCGACGGCGGCTCGTTCATCGGCTGGGGCCAGTTGCCGTACTTCACCGAGCACAACGCCGACGGCAGCGTCCGGCTGGCCGGTCATCTGCCGCTGGACAACCAGTCCTACCGGGCGTTCAAGGCCGAGTGGTCGGGCCAGCCGCTGGACCAGCCGGCGATGGGCCTGCGCACCGAGAACGGCACCGTGATCGTCAGCGTGAGCTGGAACGGCGCGACCAAGGTGGCCAAGTGGCGGGCCCGGTCGGGTGAGCAGCCGGGCGTGCTGTCGCAGTCCGTCGAGGCCGACCACACCGGCTTCGAGACCACCCTCACCGTCCAGGGCACCCCCGAGTACGTGGTGGCCGACGCGCTCGACGCCTCGGGCAAGGTGCTCGGCACTTCCTCGGCCATCCCGGTCCGGGTCTGAGCGACCTCGAGGGCGCCGGAAACGGCTAGGCGAAGCCGTTGTCGTTTCCGGCGCCCTCGACACCGGCCTCAAGGGGCGCCATCCCCGCCGAGCGCAGCGCGGCCGGCAGCAGAGCCTGGCGGCCGGCGTACGCGATGCTGGCCGCCAGGAAGGCGCCGTTGACCAGCGTGAACAGGGCGATCAGCCAGATCGTCCAGGCCGGCTGGACGGTCAGCACCAGGCCGGCCAGCGCGATCACCGCGCCGTAGTCCCGGACCAGCTTGATCAACCGGACCACCGGCGACCGGCTGCGGACCATGCTCGCGGCCTGCGGCCCGCTCTGCATCACCGAGGTCACCAGGTTCACCATCCAGGTGCCGGCGAACGCCGCCAGCAGCCAGGCCGGGGTGTGCGGCTCCTGGGCCTTGGCCGTCGCCGCCAGCGCCGAGACGAGCGCGATCTGCGCGGCCACGTCGCACAGCACGTCGATCCGGGCGCCGGCCGCGCTGGTCTGCCGGGTGACCCGGGCCAGTTGTCCGTCGGCGCAGTCCAGGGCGTACGCCGCCTGCCACCCGACCAGCGCCAGCAGGCCGATGGGCCAAGCGGGCAGGGTGCCGCCGGCGACCGGACCGGCCGCCGCGATCACCGCGAACGACACCAGGCAGCCCAGGCCGAGATTGGCCACGGTGAGGACGGTCGGGGCCAGTCGCCGCCGGTTGGCCAGCACCGCCACCCCGGACCCGAGGTGCTGGCTGATCGTCTCGCTGAACAGGCCGCCACCCCGGTGGACCTGGTAGTAGTCGGCCGCGGTGGGCGCCGGGGCGGGACGCCGGACCGGGTCAGCGATCTGCGAGTGCGTCGTCATACTCGGCCACCTTCCAGCGGATCTCGTCGGCGGACATCGCCAGATGCTCCAGGATCGTGTAACGGTCCGGCCGGGTCCGGGGTGCGAACTCCACCGCTGCACCGAACTGCTCAGGGGTCAGGCCGACGTCGGCGGCGGTCATCGGCAGCCGGTGCCGCCGCAGGCAGGACGCCATCTGGGCGAACCGCATCCGGTCACCCCGCAGGAACGTGCAGAAGAGCGCGCCCAGCCCGGCCAGCTCGCCGTGCGAGGCGGTGCCGGGGAACAGCGTGTCGACGGCGTGCATGATCTCGTGGCAGCCGCCGCTGGACGGCCGGCTGCTGCCGCACACCGCCATCGCCAGCCCGCTGGAGATCAGCGCGTCCGCCAGGACGGTGACGAAGTCGTCGTCGGTCATGTCGCCGGGGTGGGTGAGCACCGCTTCGGCGCCCATCCGGGCCAGCGACGCGGCCAGCCCGTCGACCGGTTCCCGCCGGACGTCGCGGGCCAGGGCCCAGTCCGCGAGCGCGCTCAGGTTGCTGATCACGTCGCCGATGCCGCCGCGGTTGACGGCGTCCGGCCCGCTCTCCACGAAGTCCAGGTCGACGATCACGGCGATCGGGATGTGCACCCCGTACGAGCCCTTGACCGTGCCGTTGACCAGGCTGGCCACCGGCGAGGCGACGCCGTCGTTGGCCAGGCTGGTGGCCACCGACACCATCGGCAGCGCGCTCCGGGTGGCCGCGTACTTCGCCGTGTCCACGGTGGTTCCACCGCCGATGCCGACCACCGCGTCGTACGACCGGGAGTGCAGTTTCGCGCCGAGCTCGAGCGCGGCGTCGAGGGTGCCGCCGGACGTCAGGTAAATGTCGGCCGACCCGAGCGTGGGCCGGATCAGCTCGGCGATCTTCTCGCCCTGACCCGGTCCGACCACCACCGCCACGTCTCCGCCGGCCGAGATGCGGCCGTCGGCGAGGATCGCGCCGAGCTGCGACACCGCGCCCCGGCGGACGTCGATGAACAGCGGCGTCTGCACGCTGCGGGCTAGTAGCGGCATGCGATCTCCCGGGCCCGGGCCAGGTCGACGTGGTTGTCGACCTCGACCCAGGGCACGTCGCCGATCCGGGCGCCGCGGATCTCGCCGCCGCGGTTCGCGTACTCCTGGAAGCCGTCCTCGTAGTACCGGTCCGGGTCGTGCTCCCAGGTGGTCTGCAGCGCGTCGGCCAGCTTGCCGGCCGCCTCGGGCTCGATCAGCGTCGCGCCGATGTACTCGCCGTGCGCCCGGGCCGGGTCCATCTGCTTGGTGATCCGGGTGAGCCGGCCGTCGTCGCCGAAGACGGTCTTCATCTCCTCGTCGGCCAGCTTCTTGATGTCGTCGACGGCCAGCCGGATGCTCGGGCCGCGTCCGGTCAGCAGGGTGTGCTCCACGCTGACCGGGTGCACGGTGTCGCCGTTGACCAGCAGGGCGCCCTCCGCGAAGTGGTCGCGCGCCAGCCACAACGAGTACGCGTTGTTCCACTCCTCGGCCTTGTCGTTGGCCACCAGGGTGAGCCGGACCCCGTACCGCTGCTCGAGATCGGCCACCCGGGCCTCGACCGCCTCGGCGCGATAGCCGACGACCACGGTGACGTCGGTGAGCCCCGCAGCGGCCAGGTTGTTCAGGGAGATGTCCAGGATCGTGCGATCACCGTCCACCGGAACGAGCGCCTTGGGCAGCTCGTCGGTGTACGGACGGAGACGACGACCAGCTCCGGCGGCGAGTACAAGCCCGATCATGCGGACGGATCCTCCAAGAAGTCGGCGACACGGGTAGTACATCCAGTCCCGTCCGGGCCGAGGGGCGGAACCAGGCCGGGATCCCCTCGACGGGCGCGGAAAATGCGGTGGAGGCGGCTCGTAAGCTGGACGCCATGACCGCTGAGCAGCTGATCTCGTTCGCCCGAGGGGCGCCGTCCCTGGACATCGTCGACGTCGAAGGACTCAAGGCCGCGGCCGTACGCGCCTTCGAGGCCGATCCGGCCGGCGTGACGGCCTACGGCACCTCCGTCGGCTACCTGCCGCTGCGCAAGTGGATCGCCGACAAGCACGGCGTCGCCCCCGAGCAGGTCCTGGTGACCAACGGCTCCCTGCAGGCCGACGCGTTCCTGTTCGCCCACGTCGTCCAGGCCGGCGACGAGGTCGTCGTGGAGCGCCCCACGTACGACCGCACCCTGCTCAACCTGCAGAACCTGGGCGGCAAGGTGCACCAGGTGACGATCGAGCCCGACGGCATCGACGTCGACGAGCTGCGTCAGCTGCTGGAGGCGGGGCTGCGTCCCAAGCTTGCGCATATCATCCCCAACTACCAGAACCCGGCAGGCGTGACGCTCTCCCTCGAGAAGCGGCGAGCGTTGCTGGCCCTGGCGGCCGAGTACGGCTTCCTGATCTTCGAGGACGACCCGTACGTGGACATCCGGTTCCGCGGCGAGGCGCTGCCCTCGATGCTGTCGATGGATACCGACAACGTCGTGGTGCACGCGTCCAGCTTCACCAAGACCGTCTGCCCCGGCGTCCGGGTCGGTTACCTGGTCGGCCCGGCCGCACTGATCGACGCGATCGCGAAGAAGGCCACCAACCTGTACATCTCCCCGGGCATGGTGTCCGAGGCGATCGTGCACCAGTTCTGCGTTTCCGGTGACATCGACCGGTCGGTGGCCACGGTCAGCCGGGCCCTCGGCGAACGCGCCCGGGTGCTGGCGGAGTCGATCCGGGAACTGATCCCGGGGGCGTCCTTCACCGAGCCCGACGGCGGCTACTTCCTCTGGGTCGACCTGCCCGACGATGTGGACGTGGACCGGCTGTTCCCGCTGGCGATGAAGAAGGGCGTGGCCGTCGTCAAGGGCAGCGACTTCCTGCTCGACGGGGGACACCACTCGGTGCGGCTGGCGTACTCGGCGACCACGGTGGACCAGATTCGCGAAGGCGTCCGCCGGCTGGCCGACGCGATCACCGAGGTTCGCGGCTGATACACGATCTTCTGTCGGGTTTCTGACAGGGTCGACGTCGATCACCCTCGCTACCGCTCACAATGTCGTCGCCGCGTGTCATCACCCGCGGCGACGACCTCACCCCCGCCCCCGGCGCCGGGCGGGCCGACCGTGCGTCCACCCCCCGGACAGCGGCCGGTCCGCCCGACGCCTCAAGATCATTACGTCGCCGTGGCGTAGCCTCGACCGGGTTGCCCGAAAACGCCCGAGAGGTTGGGGGAGGTCGCATGAGCGAGCACGAACCGGTCCGTCGCCGACCCCGATCGACCAGCGTGAACCGGTCCCTGTCCCGGGCCTGGACTGCGCCCGTCCGGGCGATGAACCGCTTCCTCGGCGCCACCGATGCGGCCGGCCGGGCGTCCGACGGCCGCGCGCCGGGCTCGGCCGTGGTCGACTGCGGGCTGTACGTGAACGGCAAGCGCGAGCCCGGCGACCTCACCCCGGACGAGGCCCTGCGGCTGGCCGGCGAGCGGGACAACGCCTTCGTCTGGCTCGGGCTCCATCAGCCCGACCAGGAGGAGATGGCCGCCATCGCCCGTACGTACGGCCTGCATGAACTGGCCGTCGAGGACGCGGTCAAGGCCGAGCAACGACCGAAGCTGGAACAGTTCGGCACGGTTCAGTTCCTGGTCCTGCGCACCGCGCGGTACGTGCCGCACCGCGAGCTGACCGAGACGTCGCAGGTGGTCGAGACCGGGCAGATGATGATCTTCATCGGGGAACGGTTCGTGATCACCGTCCGGCACGGTGACGCCTCCGAGCTGGCGTCGGTCCGGGCCGACCTGGAGAGCGACCGGGCGGCGCTGCTCGAGCAAGGGCCGTGGGCCGTCGCCTACGCCGTCACCGACCGGGTGGTCGACCTCTACGTCGAGGTCGCCGACCAGGTCGAGGCCGATCTGGACATCCTCGAGCAGGGCGTCTTCTCCCGCGACTCGGCCAACCCGGTGCAGCAGATCTACCAGATGAAGCGGGAGCTGGTGGAGTTCCGCCGCGCGGTCGTGCCGCTGCAGCGGCCGCTGGCCACCATCACCGCGCCGCAGAGCCGGCTCGTGCCGAAGGAGATCCGGCGGTACTTCCGCGACGTTCAGGATCACCTCACCCGTACGGTCGAGCAGGTAACCTCGTACGACGATCTTCTGAACTCGATCCTGCAGGCCCGGCTGGCGCAGGTCACCGTGGACCAGAACAACGACATGCGCAAGATCGCGGCCTGGGCCGGCATCGCGACGGTGTGGACTGCCTTCGCCGGCGTCGAGGGGATGAACTTCCTGCACATGCCGGAGACCAGGTGGCAGTACGGGTACCCGGCCGTGCTGACACTGATGCTGGTGATCTCGGTGTTCCTGTACCGCGCCTTCCGCCGCAACGGCTGGTTGTAGATCCGGCCCCCCACGCATCGACGGTGACCCCTAAAGTGGCGGGGTGCCGTCGCGTCAGGACCAACTCCACAGCTACCAGTACTCGCTCCAGCGGGTAGTGGCGGCGCTGGTCACGCATGACCCCGATCCCCACCGGTCGCCGCTGCGCCGGGCCGGCACGACCGCCCTGATCAGCGTCGTCGTGGCGGCGCTGGCGGTGACCGGGGCCGCGGTCTGGGGCGTTCTCACCGGGGCCGGCACCGACAAGATCAACGACGAGTCCGCCGTCTACATGGACAAGAGCACCGGCGCGCGGTATGTGTTCTTCAAATCCGACCAGCGGCTGCATCCGGTGCTCAACTACGCGTCGGGCCTGCTCATCGCCAACGGGGACGGTCCGCATGTGGTCGGCGCGTCGAGCAAGTCGCTGGCCACGGTGGCACTCGGGGACACGCTGGGCATAACGGGGGCTCCGGACGCGCTGCCCGATCCGGGCGACCTGGTCACCGGCGCCTGGTCGGTCTGCACCCAGGCGCCCGACCCGGGCGCGCCGGCCCATACGCCGCCGCGCAGCACCGTCCTGATCGGAGCCCAGGTCACCGATGGTGTCGCCGCCGGTCCGAGCCGTCAGGCACTGCTGATCGGCGATCCGGAAGGGGACACCTTCCTGGTCTACGGCAACCGTAAGTTCCAGATCCCGGACGTCAACGACACGGTGACGCTCCGCGCCCTCGGCTGGGGCAATCAGCCCACCTGGCCGGTGTCGACGGCCTGGTCGAACGCGATCCCGCAGGGAGCCGACGTGGTGCCACCGACGATCCACGGCTTCGGCGGCGGCTCGATCGTGTCCGTGCACCCGGACGGCGGCGGCCCGGTCGCACCCGTCCGGATCGGACAGCTGATCACGGTCGCGGACAGCAGCGAGTGGGCGGTGGCGATGGCCGACGGCGCGGCCGGGGTGACCGACGTGCAGGCGCGGCTGCTGCAGACGGTCCCGAACGGGCGGAGTCCGGTGAAGGTGAGCACGTCGGAGTTCAACAACCTGCGCCCGTCCAGCACCAAGCTGGGTAGCGCGGCCGACCCCGACAGCCTGCCCGCGGTCCTCCCGGCGGCACCCACGCTCCCGAACCGCAGCGCCTGTGTGACTCCGGCCGCGGGGCGGGACGACCTCGGTCTGCGGATCGATCCCACCGTGCCGGCCGGCACTCCGGTGGCCCAGACGACCGCGAACCGGACTCCGGTGAAGGTCAGAGCCGACTTCGTCGTGGTACCGCTGGGACAGGGGGCGCTCGTCGCAGCCGTGGCGTCCCGGACCGCGCCGGTCGACACGGCGCCGGTCAGCGTGGTGACCGCCACGGGACAGATGTACTCGATACCCAGCCGCGACCTGCTGACCCGGCTGGGCTACGGCGGTGTCACTCCCCGACCGGTGCCCTCGCAGCTCACCGACCTGCTGGCGGAGGGCCCGGCGCTCAGCCCCGACAAGGCCCGCCAGCCGCCGTCCGGACCGTAGCCACGCCGACGGGCGGGCCGCCGCAGATGCGGCGCCCGCCCGGTGGAACGGCCTGCGGTCAGTCCTTCTTGATCACCGGGCTCGACACCGTGGTGTCGGCCGGGGTGATCGCCGGGTCTGTCGTCGTGATGACCGGTTCGGTCGTCGTGATGCTGTCGGCAGGCTCGAACGCGGCGTCGTCGGCGCCGGCTGTAGTGGTCGAGCCGATCGGACGGCTGGGCTCGTACTCATCCCACTGCGCCGCCTTGCGCTGGCGTACGACGTAGGCCGCCACGGCACCCACCGCGGCGCCCACCAGTGCCAAACCGACCAACCGGCTGGCCTTGCGGCCGCCCTGCTTGCGGTCGAGCGCCTGGTTCGTCCGCTTCTGCAGCTTGTCGGCGGTCTTCTGCGCCTTCTTGCGGTTGGCCTTGGCTGCCTTCTTGCTGGTCTTGGTCGTCTGCTTGCCGACCGACCGCGCGTTGTCCGCCACCGACCGGACATTGTCGGCGGCCGAGCGAACGTTGTCGGTCGCCGCGCGGACGTTATCGGTCGCGGCCGCGACGAGCGGGGTCAGCGTCGCCACGGCGGTGCCCCAGCCGGAGGACGCGGTGTCCTTGGCCTTGCCCGCCGCCTGCTCGGCGATCGGCTGCACGCGGTCCTTCGCGGCGTTGATCCGGGGCCCGACGGTCGCGCTGGTCTGCTGCGCAGCGATCGTGGCCGCGCGCTTGAAGTGGTCCACGCTCTGACCGAGCTCCTGCTTCATCATCGCGCTGCGCCGCTTCTTTCGACTTGTTGCGAACACCAGTGCCCACCTCCTGAGGTCGTCCCTCATCATGTTGCCTTCTCTGGTACCCCCGCGTCGCCGGATCTGACACATGAGGGAGGATCCGAACTGCAAGGAACTGTCCAGCGTCGGCCCGTGGGTTACGGGACCGGCGACCGCGACAACGACAGGAGTACCCGTGGCTGAGACGCTTTACGCCACCCTGCACACCAACCACGGCAACATCAAGCTGCAGCTGTTCCCGGACCACGCCCCGGCGACGGTGCGCAACTTCGTGGAACTCGCGGAGGGACCAAGGACTACGTCGATCCCGCGTACGGGCCAGAAGGGCAATGGGCCGTACTACGACGGGACCGTCTCGCACCGGGTCATCGCCGGCTTCATGATCCAGCTGGGCGACCCGACCGGGACCGGCCGCGGTGGCCCGGGCTACCAGTTCGCCGACGAGTTCCACCCCGAACTGCAGTTCGACCGCCCGTACCTGCTGGCCATGGCCAACGCCGGGCCGGGCACCAACGGCTCGCAGTTCTTCATCACGGTGGCGCCGACCCCGCACCTGACCCGCCGGCACACCATCTTCGGCCAGGTCGCCGACGAGGAGTCGGCCAAGGTCGTGGACTCGATCGCGACCACGCCGACCGGCCCGGGCGACCGCCCGCGCGAGGACGTCGTCGTCCAGAGCGTGGAGATCGAGCACGTCAGCAACTAGTACCGTTGGTGACATGAGTGAGTCTCCGGTCACCGATGCACCGGTCTGCTACCGCCATCCCGTCGAAGCAGACGTTTGTGCGGTGCACCCGGTGCGAGCGGCCGATCTGCCCCGAATGCATGAACGAGGCGTCGGTCGGTCACCAGTGCCCGGAGTGTGTCGCCGCCGGCGCGCGTAGCCAGCGGCCGGTCCGCACCGCCTTCGGAGGCAGTGCGGCCGGCCGGGGCGGCGTCGTCACCCGCACCCTGATCGGCGTCAACGTGCTGATCCTGGTGCTGTCGTTCGTCACCGGCGGAAGCGCCGCGATCGGTGGCGGGGGATGGGGCGGCCTGCTCGGCGGGAACACGCCGCTGACCGACAAGCTGGCCATCATCAGCAGCCCGGCCCTGTACGCGGCGGACCCGTGGCAGTACTACCGGTTGTTCACAGCGATGTTCGTGCACTACGGACTGTTGCACCTGCTGGTGAACATGTACGTCGCTGTGGATCCTCGGGCGCGATCTCGAACGGGCCCTGGGACCGGTCCGGTTCACCGCCATCTACCTGCTCGCCGGGCTCGGCGGCAACGTGGCCGCGTACCTCTTCTCCGCCCCCGGCACGGCCACGGCCGGCGCCTCGACCGCGATCTTCGGCCTGATGGGCGCGATCCTGGTGATCCTGCGGCGGCTGAAGCTGTCGGTCGCGCCGATCCTGCCGACCATCGTGATCAACGTGATCTTCACGCTCACCATCAGCAACATCTCGATCGCCGGGCACCTGGGCGGTCTGGCCGCCGGAGCGGCCACCGCGGCCGTCATCGCGTACGCGCCGCGCGGCAACCGGGACCGCGTTCAGTGGATCGGGCTGGGCGCGCTGCTGCTGATCCTCATCGTGCTGGCGCTGGCCCGGACAGCGGTGGGGTCCTGAGCGGCTCGATCTCCGCCAGCACTTCCTCCGGGTGCGCGCCGAGATCGTGCATGCTGAACAGGTAGAGGTTGTCGTCGCAGTCGATCTCGAGCAGTTCGGTGCGGATACCGAGCCGATCGCGGCGGTCCACCCGTACGGCCTCGATGTTCCGCCAGGCCAATCGGCGCCTGCCGGCGTACCCGGCGATCACCGTGATGCCCTCGGCGTCCGCCGCCAGGCGGACCGGCGCGATCAGGTCGCGGAGACCCCAGACGGCCAGCCCCACGGCCAGCGCGACGGCCACCGCCCACTGCACCGGGTCCGCTCCGCCGAACGCGAGCACGAGCACGACCACCGCGACCGCGCCCAGGCCCTTGGTCACCGGCAGCACCGGTTTGATGCGCCAGGGTTGCGGGGCGGGAGAGGGGGGCTCCAGCGACATGGCTCCTACTATGACAGGGCGGCGTACCGTCGGGCGTATGCGTGATGCGGTGATCGTCGGCGCCGTCCGGACGCCGGTCGGCCGACGCAACGGCGGCTTGTCGGGCATCCATCCGGTCGATCTCTCGGCTCACGTGCTGCGCAGTCTGGCCGGACGGACCGGGTTCGACCCGGGGCTGGTCGGCGACGTCGTCTGGGGTTGCGTGTCCCAGGTCGGCGAGCAGTCCTGGAACATTGGCCGGAACGCGGTGCTGGCCGCCGGTTGGCCCGAGTCCGTGCCCGGCACCACGCTCGACCGGCAGTGCGGATCGAGCCAGCAGGCGCTGCACTTCGCCGCCGCGGCGGTGCTGTCCGGTCAGGAGGACCTGGTGATCGCGGGCGGGGTCGAGTCGCATGAGCCGGGTCCCGATGGGTTCCCCTGCCACCGGGAAGGATCCGTACGGCCGCAGCATCCGCGAGCGGTACGGCGTGAGCGAGTTCAGCCAGGGCGCCGGCGCCGAGATGATGGCCGAGCGATGGCACCTCAGCCGGGCCCGGCTGGACGAGTACGCGCTGGGCAGTCACGCCAAGGCCGCCGCGGCCCAGGACGCCGGCCTGTTCGCCGACGAGATCGCGCCGATCGCCGGCGTCTCCGCCGACGAGGGCATCCGCCGCGGCACCACGCTGGAGAAGCTGGGCGCGCTGAGGACCCCGTTCAAGCCGGACGGCGTGGTCACCGCCGGATCGGCGTCGCAGATCTCGGACGGCGCGGCCGCGCTGGCGGTGACCAGTTCCCGCTGGGCCGCCGCGCACGGCCTGCGTCCGCTGGCCCGGGTGCACACCGCGGTGGTGGCCGCCGACGATCCGGTGATCATGCTGACCGGCCCCCTGCCGGCCACGGCCAAGGTGCTGGCCAAGTCCGGTCTGAAGCTCGACGACATCGGCGTGTACGAGGTCAACGAGGCGTTCGCCCCGGTGCCGCTGGCCTGGCTGATCGAGACCGGCGCCGACCCCGATCGGCTGAATCCGCAAGGCGGCGCGATAGCCCTGGGTCACCCGCTCGGCGGATCCGGCGCTCGCCTGATGACCACGATGCTGTACGAGATGCGCCGGCACGGTCATCGATATGGCCTGCAAACCATGTGCGAGGGCGGCGGAATGGCGAACGCCACCATAATGGAGCTGCTGTAATTCGACATTCATCGGGCGGTGGCCGCAGCCTCACCGTTTGATTGCCGTTGTTGTTCACATGGACGTGTTCTCCCGTACGTTCCTCCCGGCCGCCGCCGAAGCAGGCGTGGCCATCGCCACTGTCAGCCGCCACATGCCGGTTTTCCGCCGCTGCGTCGATCCCGACGACACCGCCGTGCTGGTGACCCGGTGCGCGCGCCCGGACGACCCGATGGCCGGCGACTTCATGATGCTGCTGACCTACCACCGGCTCGTGGTCACCCAGGAGACCCGTCTGTTCCACCGGCTGCGACTGCACCTGAACGCCAACCTGCGCCACCTGAGCGACGTCACGTGGAACCCGGACCTGCGGCAGCCGGTGGTCGAGATGGCCGCCACCGCCATCGACGGTGTCCGCGAGCGGTTCACGTTGCGGCTGGCTGAACCGCAGCAGGTCTGGCACTTCGACGAGTTGCTGAAGCAGGTCTTCCACAACCGCCGCCGGCCCGTCTCGCTCGCCGTCTGACCGCGATCGCGGCTCGCGACGCCTGAGGATCGCCGTGACCATCGGGAACTTCGCCCGGAGATTCACGGAAGCAGCAGGATCTTTCCGAAGTGGTCGCTGGCCTGCATGATCCGGTGAGCCTCACCCACCTGTGCCATCGGCAGTGACGTCTCGATGACCGGCTTGATCATCCCGGCCTCGACCAGCGGCCACACCTGGTCGCGAACGTGCCGGACGATCCGCGCCTTCTCCGCTGCCGGACGCGCCCGCAGCGTGGTCGCCGAGATCTGCCCGCGCTTGGCCATCAACGCGCTCAGGTCGAGTTCGGCCTTGGTCCCGCCCTGCATGCCGATCACCGCCACGCGCCCGTTCGGCGCCAGTACATCGATGTTGCGGGCCAGGTACTTCGCGCCCAGCAGGTCGAGCACCACGTCGGCGCCGCGGCCGTCGGTGAAGTCCTTCGTCGCGACCACGAAATCGTCCGTCGTGTAGTCCACGACCAGGTCGGCGCCGAGCGCCCGCAGCCGGTCGTGCTTGGCCGCCCGCGCCGTGGTGATCACGGTGACGCCCAGGGCCTTGCCGTACTGGATGGCAAAGGACCCGATGCCACTGCCGCCCCCATGCACCAGCAGCGTGTCGCCCTTTCGCAGCCGGGCGATGTCGACGATGTTCGACTGCACCGTGCAGGCCACCTCGGGAAGCGCCGCCGCCTGCTGCACCGACAGCCCGGCGGGCACCGGCAGCAGCTGGCCGGCCGGCACCGCGACCCGTTCCGCGTACCCGCCGCCGGACAGCAGCGCACACACCCGCTCACCGACCCGGTGGCTGGACACGCCCACGCCGAGCGCGCTGATCACCCCCGAGCACTCCAGCCCGGGATACACCGACGCGCCCGGCGGCGGCGGGTAGTGTCCCTGGACCTGCATGACGTCGGCCCGGTTGACGGCGGCCGCGGTGACGTCCACGATCACCTCGCCGGCGGCCGGGTCGGGGTCGGGCACCTCGTCCCAGCCGATGTGGCCGGGCTTCTCGATCACGATGGCGTGCATGCGTTCAGCTTGCCCGAAAACCATCCGGTCGATCGCGGGCCGGTGGATAAAGGCGACGTCTCCAGGCAGTCCAGAGACTTGTTGGGGCTTGATATACGGTTCGCCACGGTGCTGGACCGGTCTACGTCCAGTAGTAGCCGACCGATCTGGCACACTGATCGGGTCGGTTGGGAGGGCTCGCCTAGTGGCCGATGGCGCCGGTCTTGAAAACCGGTATGGGGAAACTCATCGTGGGTTCGAATCCCACGCCCTCCGCATGATCATGAGCAGCAAAACCACCGCCGAGCTGCGCGTACGCAGCACGGCGGTGGTTCTTCGTTCTCGATCGCGAGTCTCGGTCGGTCTCGCCGAGAGCCGCTCAATGTCGCTCGGCACGACCATGGCGCGACCACGAGTCAGAACCTTTGACCTCGACAGCCGACAGATGCGCCGCGCGTCACTCGGGTCTGGGCGGGTCAGGAGACACATGTACAGGTCCACCGAAGCGCGCTCGATCCGAGTAACCGGCTGAGGGACCCCGGTAGCTATTCCGTCACCGAGACACATCGCCGTGCTGTTTCTGTGCGAACTACCGCGACTGAGGAAGCGGTGGAGCAGCCCGACTCGAGCCCGCGGACGTCGTCATTGGACGGACACGGTCGCGGTGGCCAGGTTGGTGCCGATGCTGTACGGCTGGCAGACGGCGGCCGTGCCGGCACCGGGCCGGCGGACGCGCAGCGTGTAGGTGCCGGTGGGCGGCGACAGCCAGGTCAACGTGTACCGGCCGTTGTCCCGGGGCGTGACGGTGGCGACGGTGGACCACCCGGCGACGGTCTGTTGCTGCAACTGAACCAGGCCACCTGTCCGCAGGATGGCCGGGGCCGGCCAGACGTTCCCGGTCACGATCACCGGCTTGCCGCGGGCGACCGGTCCGGCCGGGTACTTCGACGACGCTTGCATCTTGACCGTCAGGTCGTTGCAACCGACGCCCTGCAACGAGAATCCGCGACTGCCGCGTCCGCCCCAGGCGTCCAGGATTCCCCCGACACCGACCGGGACGCGGGTCGGTGACCGCCAGAGTCCGTTCGCGCCGGCCGGGGTGCCGGGCGGCGGGCTGGGCGCGACCCAGGCGGTGAACCCGTCGGTGGCCTGAAGCCGTGCCCCGTCGGCCGGTCGCCCGTCGACGTGGGTGATCCGGGCGGTCGGGTACCACGGCTCCTGGCCGCTGACCACCCGTAGGGTCTGCCGGATGGCGGTGGCCACCCATCGGTCGCCGAGCACGGTGAACGTCGGTCCGTTCGCCACCGTGGTGACTCCGACGACCTGATCGACGGTGTACGTGCCGGCCCAGGCGGCCCCGACCCGCAAGGTGCCGCGCCACAGCCCGTCGGTAGCCGTGCCGGAGACCCGGTTCAGGGTTCCCCAGACCAGTTCGCCCGGATTCTGTGCCGCGCCGCCGGTGGCCAGGGCCGCGTTCTGCCCCAGTTGATCGGGCAAACCGTCGGGGTCGCGCAGGTGAACCTCGAGCTCCGGGTAGGCCCAGCCGTCGGCGGTGTCGACCACCGGCGTGACCGCCCGCGCCGACACCAACTCGGTCGGCGAGTCGGCATGGGCGGCAACCGGAGCGGACAGGATGACGGCGGCGGCCAGAACGGCGATGAGGGCGCGCGGTGAATGCATCGAAGCCTCCCGATTGCCGATCAGGCTAGGCCGACCGCAACCGCCGGGACAACGGGCCGATCGGGTGGGATCGGACCACGCGACCGGGATTGACTCATAGGACGGTGGGACTGCGTCGTTCGATCAGGATGACGTCGCGCCAGACGCCGTGGTGCCGGCCGATCTTCTCGCGGGTGCCGATCTTCCGGAATCCGGCGGCGGCGTGCAGAGCGAGGCTCGCGGTGTTCTCCGGGAAGACGCCGGATTGGATGGTCCAGATGCCGGCCTTCTCGGTCGACTCGATCAGCGCGGCCAGCAGCATCCGGCCGACTCCGAGGCCGCGGGCGTCGGGGTGCACGTAGACGGAGTTCTCCACCACTCCGGCGTAGACACGCCGGTCCGACACGGCGCTGCACACGACCCAGCCGACCACCCGACCGCCGTCGAGGGCGACGAACCGGTGCTCCGGCAGGTGCCGCGCATCGAAGCGGTCCCATGTCGGCGGTTCGGTTTCGAAGGTGGCGTTCCCGGTGGCGATGCCGAGCCGGTAGATGTCGAGCACCGGCTCCGCATGGGCACCGGTCATCGCGGCGATGACCGGACTCATCGGAGGGCCTCCAGGTTGGCGGGAGGGGCGACGTCGGAGGGGTCCAGGAACTGTGACAACACCGCCAGACGGTCCGGCATGATCCAGTAGTACACCCAGGTCGCGCCGCTCGCAGTCGACCAGGCCGGCCTCCCGCAGTTGCCCCAGGTGGTACGTGAACGCCCGGCCCATGTCGGCCGCGCCCGCCGGGCTCAACGCGTCGCTCACCATCGACGAGCAGCATGTGGTCTCGGCGGGCATCCTCATGATTAGACATCTATCTAGATTGAAATCAGTCTAGAGAACATCTAAGCACCTACCGACGGCGGTACGGGAGTCTCGCGCTCAGCTCACCCTGCGCGAGTCCGACCGGCAGGACAAGGTGTGGGTGCAGGCACCGGGCCGGGAGCCGGTGGGAGGTCTACGTCGTCAAGGCCACGCCGACATGCTGGACAAGGCCCCAGGCGGCGAATGTTGCGGCGGCCTCGCAGGCGGCACCGGACCCGCGGGGGCGGCCGGCCGTCATCGTCCAGCTGCCGCTGACCGCGCACGACGTCGAGTTCTGGAACGGACGTACCAGCGCCCTGAGCAGGCCGGTCACGCCTCGGCGGCCCGGTTTCCCATCGACGGGAGATTCCGTCACGCCCGCTGTTCGGGGGTGCGTAACCCGTCTCAATCGACGCCTCATTCGGATATTTTCCGGCATTGAATCTGCGCGTCTTGCCCGACTACGAACGGAATGTGTGTTGGCATAGGCGACGGAATTGCCAAATGTGTCCGGGTTCCCATTGTCGTGCAACGTTGGACGACAAAGGCGCGGCAGGTCAGCGTTTGTGGGATTCGCGTGAGTGCCCCGGGCCGACAACGGAGGCCGAACTGTCCTGTCCGTCCCCGCGCCGGGCGCTCACCGCCGGTGCCATCGCGCTGGCCGTCATCGCACCGGCCGTCGAGCCCTCCGAGCACGCGGTGGAAGCAGCCAACCCGGCATCGCCGCCGGTCTCGGCCGTGGCCGTCGCGTCCGGTTTCGCGGCCAATGCCGCTTTCGCTGAGCGGCCGAATACACAAACTCGCAGCTCACGGTCGGCGGTGCGGTCCCTCGCCATTCGTCCGGTGATGCGGCCGGTCGCGCGGCCCGTGGCCCGCGTCGCCTTCCGTGCCCTGCGCCACGCCGCCTCCACGCCCCGGACGACGGTCCGCCGACTGGCGCGGACCCGGCCGGTGTCGCGGGTGCTCCGGCATCACCGTCCGGCCTTCGCCCGCGCGGTGTACTCCACCGGAATACGCGGCGGAATGGGAGCTGTGCTGGCCTTTGCGCGCGCGCAGGTCGGGTCGCGTTACGTCACTGGCGGAGAAGGCCGGGGCGGCTACGACTGCTCCGGTCTCACCCAGCAGGCGTATGCGCACGCCGGAATCGTGCTGCCGCATTCTTCGGGCGCCCAGGCGGCCCGGGCGCACGCCATTTCCCGGTCCCAGGCGCGCGCCGGCGACCTCGTCGTCGGATCGGGTCACGTCGGCATCTACATGGGCGGCGGGATGATGATCGACGCCGGCAACCACCGCGTCGGGGTGGTCTACCGGCACCTGTACGGAGGTCTGCACATCGAACGCTTCTGAAATCCGATCGCGTCCGGACCGGGCGGCCAGGACAATCGGCGTCATGTTCGCCGATCACTGGCCGCTCGACCGGTTGCGCCTGTGTACGCCCCGGCTCGAGCTGCGGCTGCCCGACCGGGACGACCTGAGCGCGCTCGCCGACCGGGCCGCGGCCGGGGTGCACGACCCGGCGGTGCAACCGTTCACCGAGCCGTGGACCGAGGTCGAGCCGGCCGTCCGCGCCCGCCGTGTGTTGATGTGGCACTGGCGCACGCTCGGCCGGTGGACGCCCGAGGACTGGTCGTTGCCCCTGGTCGCGGTGGCTGACGGGGTGGTGATCGGGACGCAGCAGGTGAGCGCCGAGCGGTTCGCGGTGCTGCGGGAGGTGCACACCGGGTCGTGGCTCGGGCGGGCGTACCACGGGCACGGCTACGGCACCGAAATGCGCGCGGCCGTCCTCCACCTGGCGTTCGGCGAACTGGGCGCCGAGTCGGCCGTGACCGAGGCGTTCGCCGACAACCACGCATCGTACGGCGTCTCGAAGAAGTTGGGTTATGCCGACGACGGGATCGTGCGCCATGAGGTTTCCGGCAAGCCGGTCATCGGTCGCCGACTGCGGCTGGACCGGGCGGCGTGGCGGGCGGCCGTGACCGTGCCGGTGTCGGTGAACGGCCTCGAGGACTGCCGCGAGATGTTCGGGATCGCGGCTTAGCAATCGGTACGCTCTGCACGCGCACCCTGCCGTGGTGGGCCTCGATGATCAGCCGGCGACGGGCAGCCCCCTTCCGGGGGTCTCGACGCTCCCGTCCGGTATGGCGGGATCAGTCCGGTCCCGCAGACGGCAGTCGGCACCCGCCCGAGGGAGGGTGCCGACTCGCTGACCGCCCGTTCGAGCGACCGATCTCCACCGGACGCGGGGATCTCTGCCGCTCGCACCCGGTCGGATGTCTGACACCAGTATCAGCGGACCGCCCGCCGGACACGCGCACCTTCTGTGCGTCTTCCCGGGGCGGTCGACCGCTCCCTGATTACCCTCGGCTCATCAGGGAACAGTCCATCCAGGTTGACACGAAAGGGCCTGCCTGATGAGTCTCGAACGTCCTCTTGCCCCAGCTCCGTACGACCTGCTCCCCGAAGCTCCCCCGTTCACCGTGACCAGCACCGATGTCACCGACGGGGAGCCACTGGACGACCTCTATGTGCACACCAGCGTGGGCGGCAAGAACATTTCACCGCAGCTCGCCTGGTCCGGTTTCCCGGAAGCGACCCGCGGCTTCGTCGTCACGTGCTACGACCCGGACGCGCCTACCGGCAGCGGTTTCTGGCACTGGCTCGCGGTGAACCTGCCACGCTCGGTGACCCAGCTCGAGCGGGGCGTCGACCCGCTGCCTGACGGCGCGTTCTGCGTCCGCAACGACTATGGCGACAAGGCGTACGGCGGATCGGCACCGCCGCCCGGCGACCGCGTCCACCGGTACGGCTTCGCGGTGCACGCCCTCGACGTCGACGCTCTCGAGGTCACCCCGGACGCCAGCCCGGCGTACGTCGGGTTCAACCTCGCCTTCCACACTCTGGCCCGGGCTGTCATCACACCGACGTTCCAGGTCAAAGGCTGATCCCAGGAGAAGGCGCCCCGGTTGCCGGGGCGCCTTCTCGCGGTCGTTCAGGCCTTCGGGGTGCGGGCCACCACGAAGACGGACTGGCCGAACGGCGGCCGTACGAGGCTTTCGATCGCCTTGGTCGCCGGCAGCACCAGCGAGTCGTACACCTTGACCATCGGGCCTTCCTTCGGCGCCAGCTTGAAGATGCTGGTCGCGCCGTAGTAGCCGATCAGCCCCAGGGCGTTGGCGTAGTGCAGGTTCTCGATCTGCAGGCCGGCCTCGGTCATGGCCGCGCGCATGGATTTCTTGGTGTACCGGCGGATGTGGCCGGTGGCGATGTCGACGTTGCTCATCGCGAACATGAAGGCGGGCACGATCAGGATGATCCGGCCACCCGGACGGACCAGGTCGGCCATGCTCCGCAGGGCGCCGACGTGGTCCTCGATGTGCTCGAGAACGTTGTACGACACGGCCGCGCTGTACTCGCCGCGGGCGTCCGCGGCGGGCAGCAGGAGTTGCCGCACGTCGATGGTGGGATGATCCGCCATGCGCTCCTTGAGCTGCACCAGCCGGTCGGGGTCGGCCTCCGTGGCGGTGAACCGGGGGAGGTGCTCCGCCCACTCGAGCGCATAGTCCCCGAGCCCGCTGCCGATCTCGATCGGGTTGTCCCCGAGATACGGAAGCGCGAGCTCCACGAACCAGCGCCGGTGGTTGACGGCCGTGGCCAGGCCCTCAAGTACCTCCGACTGGATCCGCTGATCTCCAGTGATGTCTGCCATAAGTTGGTTCCCTCGTCTTGCATCGAGCCGACCACGGGACCGGACGAGTTAACCATCCGGCGAGCGGTGACGAAAGTTGAGCGGGGGGTCGCTGCTTATTATTTCCCTGATTGAGACATAGCCCCCGGGGTACCCACGGTCGTTAGCACTATGCCGTCCAGATAGTGGACACCGGCGAAAACACGTCTTCATATCGGCTCGATCACGCATCGGCCGCTCGACACTGGTCCGTTACCAACCTCGGTTAGGCTCGCCGGTGCTATGACGATTACGGGTATTGACTCCTCAGGCCAGTCGCCCGACGGGAACCAGTCGCCCCACGGGAACAGGCCACCGTCCCGGGGCTCAGCCCGTGCCCCAGATCTGGACGCGGAGATCGCCGCACTGGAAACCGACGTGGCGACCTCGCCCATCTCCGTCATTCCCGCAGCCCAGCCGGCCGCCGAGGGGCAGGTCGCGCCGCCCCGGCGGATACGCGTCGGGCGGACCTTGACGTGGCGCGACGTCCTGGCGCTGCTCAGCTTCCTGGCCGTCGCGCTGTACCTGACGGCGCCGCTGTGGTTGAACCTCAACCACGACCTGAAGGACGATCCACAGGATCAGGCTTTCTTCGAGTGGATGCTGGCACACGGTGCCCGGGTGCTCACGGATGGCGTCTATCCGTTCTTCTCCGATCGCATGAATTACCCCGACGGCGTGAACATCATGGCCAACACCTCGGTGCTGGCCGTTTCACTGCCGTTGGCGCCGGTGACTCTGCTCTTCGGGCCGCATGTGTCGTTCAACGTATTTCTCACTCTCGCGTTGGCACTCACCGGTGTCTCATGGTATTTAGTGCTGTCTCGTCAGTTCGTGACGTGGCGGCTGGCCGCGTGGCTCGGCGCGCTGTTCTGCACCTTCGCGCCGAGCATGATCGCGCACGCCGGCGGCCATCCGAACATCGTCGCGCAGTTCCTCGTGCCATTGATCATCTGGCGGACCCTCGAGCTGCGGCGGCCGGGCCGGACGTTACGCAACGGGCTGATTCTGGCCGGGTTCCTGGTCTGGCAGGCGTTCATCAACCTCGAGATCCTGTTCATGACCGCGGTCGGGCTGGGCGTCTTCTGCGCCGTCGTCGGGTTCGCCCGGCGCAAGCGGTACCCCGGGGAGGCCAGCGCGTTCCTACGCGGTCTGACGGTGGCGGCGGTGGCCGCCCTGGCCGCGCTGGCGTACCCGCTGGCGGTGCAGTTCTTCGGCCCGCAGAGTTACCGCGGGCTGCCGCAGTTCGTCCGCAACTTCGGCGCCGACCTGGGTTCGTTCACGGCGTACGCGCAGCGCTCGGTGGCCGGCAACGAGGTCACCGCGGGCCGGCTGGCGCAGAACGCGGCCGAGCAGAACGCGTTCTTCGGCTGGGGCCTGGTCATCCTGTTCTTCGGCCTGCTGGTGTGGATGCGGCGTTCGGTCGCGGTGGTCACCATGGGCGCGGTCGCCCTGCTGTACGCGGCCATGTCCCTCGGCCCGCGCATCTACCTGGACGGCATCAACACCGGCGTGCCCGGCATCTGGGCGGTGCTGCACAGCGTGCCGGTGCTCAACTCGGCCGTGCCCACGCGCTGGGCCATGGCGATCGCCCCGGTGATCGGCATCGTGCTCGCGCTGGGCTGCCAGCGTGCCGCCGACCTGGTCAAGGGCCAGCCGTCCGCCCGCGGGCCGGTCCGGGTGGCGATGATCACCGCGGTCGCGATGGCTCTGGTCCCGCTGATCCCGACGCCGCTGCTGACCGCCCCGATGACGCCCACCCCGGCGTTCGTCACCTCGGGCGAGTGGAAGCAGTACGTGGCCGGCAACCACGCCGTGGTCACCCTGCCCCTGCCGGACAACACCTATCCCGACCCACTGCGGTGGAGCGCGATGACCGGCCAGGACATGCGCCTGGCCGGGGCGTACGCGCTGCTGCCCAACCAGAACCCGCTGAACCCGCTGGACAGGACCGCGCTGTTCTCCCCGCCGTGGCGTCCGACCAGCGGCCTGATGGCGTCGATCCGCGAGGGCAACCCGATCCCCGAGATCACCGACACACGCCGCGAGATGACGCTGGCGGACCTGCGGTACTGGAAAGCCGGTGTGATCGTCCTCACTCCGCAGACGCACGACATCGACCTGCTGCGGGCGATGACCGACCTGCTCGGTTTCCAGCCGACGTGGACCGGCGGCGCCTGGATCTGGGACGTCCGCAGCCTCGTCGACAACCCCGACGCCGTGCTGACCGGCCCGGACATCAGCGGCGCCTGACCGGTCGGCCCGCCGCCAACAACTCGGTCCGCCGCGGCGAGTCAACTCCAGGCGGCGTGCGCAAGGCCCCAACCGGTGGCTCTAGGGTCGTTGCATGAATGCACGCGAGGTCGTCGAACAGCTGCTCCGGGCCGGGCGCGAAGTCGACATCGACACGTTCGTTGCGCTGATGGCCCCGGACGGTTACCTGGAGTGGCCGTACCGGCCGCCGGGCGTCCCGGCGCGGTTGCAGGGCCGGGACGAGATTCGCCACCATCTGGCCGCCGCGGCCGGCGGGTTCATCCGCTTCCACGAGTACCGGGATGTCGTCATCCACGAGACCACCGACCCGGAAGTGATCATCGTGGAGTACGAGGCGTACGGCACGGTGATCCCCACCGGAGCGCCGTTCGAGCAGACGGTCATCGCCGTGCTCCGGGTCCGCGACGGTCTGGTGGTCTCCTACCGCGACTACATCAATCCGCTGCCGCTGATGGAGGCGTACGCCGCGGTCAGGAGCTGATGCAGCAGCCCCGGCAGATCTTCGGGTGGGGCAGCGTGAACGCCAGGCAGCAGGTCTTGCGCTGGACGTCGAGGCGGCCGGTGGCGTCGGGGACGAGCTCGACCAGATCATCGATGTCGAGGGTGGTCAGCAGCTTGCCGATGGTTTCGGCGGACCGGCCGGGCAGCACGTCGGCCGACCGCAGCACGGCGTAGGACACCCCGGAGGCGAGCGACCCCAGCAACGTGCGCTTTCCCAGCCGTACGGTCCGGTGAATCGCGTCCAGCATCGGTGACAGATGCTCGTCGAGCAGCGACGCGCGCAACTCGGCCAGCAGCGCCGCCTCGTCCGGCACGACCCGAACCTGCGGAAGCCCGCTGAGCGCGAGCGGGTCGCTGGCCAGGACGGCGACCGGGGTGTCGACGCGCAGGCCGAGCGTGATCAGCGGCCGCGGATCGGCGAAGTGCATCAGCACATTCGCGCTGGTCAGCAGCGGCACCCGGCGGGCCGAGGCGAAGCCGAGCACGGCCGGCAGCGCCAGCCAGTAGGTATACGACTTCCAGGCCAGCGCGGCCGCGGCGTGCGGCTGGGCCTGCCAACGGCGACCGGCCGACGCCAGCAGGCCGGGCAGCGCGTCGCCGGCCAACCGCGCGGACGGGATCCAACCGCTGGGGTCCGGGACGAGGAGGTCCGGTGCCAGGCCGGGGAGCTCGGTGCTGGTGCCGAACATGGCCCGCAGAGTGGCCGTCACCGGCGCCAGCGGCGTGTCGGCCGCAACGCTCCGGTCGACCGCGGCGGTCATCGGCGGATGCCCTTCCGCGAACTCGTCACCCGGGTCATTGGGCGGCTCATCGGGCACCTCAACGCTGTCTGATCGGCGAAAGCTCAGGACGACTCACCGTACCTCGTTAAGGCTAGCCTAACCACACCGACCTCCATCAGGTGTTCTTCGACAAAATACGCCGCGCAAGAGCAACCTCACCGACGGTTGCCCCGTTGCCGGATTCGTCAAGCCATCTGTCGGCAACGCGCTACTAGCCCCTTGTTGACACCGGGAGGCAGTGACACTGAAATTCCCGTCGCGAAGGGGACATCTGTGATGACCACCTCGCCCGTCGAGCGGGCCGCCGACGAGTTCGTCACGGCACTGGCCCAATGGCGGACCGAGCGCGGAATGACCAAGAAGCAGCTGGCCGCGCGCATGGGATTCGACCCGTCGTACGTCAGCCACGTCGAGGGTCGCCGGCACAAGCCGACCGAGGACTTCGCCCGTCGCGCCGAGGCCGTGCTGGGGGCCGGCGGCGCGATCTGGCAGCGATTCCAGGAGTACGACGAACTCCGCCACGCCCGCCACGCCCCGATCCACCGGGACCCGCCCGTACCGAATCAGTGGATGCCGCCGGGCACCGGCCTGATCGTCGAGCAGGAGATCGCCGAGCTGGCCTACCGCAACAAGTCCTATCGGATCCGGGTCCGGCGCCTGCTCTACAACGCCGGTAACGAGCCGATCACCCGATACCTGATGAAGATCGGCGTCGATCGTTATCCGCACAATCCGTCGGGTTCCAACCGGCACCACCGGGACCACCCGCTGAACTGGGACGAGCTCGACATCCAGGCGGCCGCCGGCGAGGAGGGCGCCACCGAGACGATGGACTGGCGGCCCAAGCTGGACCGGGACGCGTCGAAGGAGATCTGGCTGCTGTTCGCGAACGAGCACGGCCAATTCCCCCTCTATCCGGGCGAGCGAACGTCCATCGAGTACGCCTACACCGTCGGCGAGGAGAAGTGGGGGCAGTGGTTCCAGCGCGCGGTCCGGCTGCCCACCCGCCGTCTCACCGTCCGGCTGGACTTCCCGCTCGAGTTCGAACCGCAGGTGTGGGGCGTGGAAACTTCCCTCGCGGCCGAGGTACCCGTTCGTAGCCCGGTCGAACGCCACAACAACGACGCCGGGCGCACCATCTTCGAGTGGTCCACCGACGCGCCGCTGCTCGGCGCGCGGTACCGGCTCGAGTGGCGCTTCCGCGGATCCGGCGCTCCGGAGTACGCCGAGGTCGCCCCGGTCTCGGCGCCCCGATCCCGGAGCAGCGCGCGTCGGCCCGGATGCGAGGCATCGGCATCGTGCAGCGCGGCTCCGATCTGCTCCGGCAACGGGCCCGGCACTTCCAGCTGCCCCGCGAGGAGTTGGCCGCCCGGGACGCGGTGATCAGTCTGCTGTCGACCTTGGACCGGCTCGAGTCGCTGCACGATTTCAGCAAGGGCGTGGGACTGGCCGGGCCGCAGATCGGACGGTCACTCGCCGCCGCGGTCGTACGGCCGCCGGAGCGCGCGGCCGAGCCGGTGGTGCTGCTGAACCCGCGCATCCTGGCCGAGTCGCGCGCGTCCGATCAGCAGTACGAGGGCTGCCTGTCCTTCTTCGACTACCGGGGGATGGTAGAGCGGCCGCTGCAGATCGAGGTCGAGCACGCCCGGTACGACGGATCGCGGATCATCACCACCTTCGAGAAGGCGATGGCCCGCCTGGTCAGCCACGAGATCGACCATCTCGAGGGGCGGCTCTACGTGGATCGGATGGCCGCCGACACGACGCTCGTACCGGTCGGCGAATACCACGAGACCGGGCAGCCCTGGGCGTACTGACCTCATTGAGGCGTACTGACCTCATTGATCGGAGAAGGTGTCGTACTTGATCCGGATGGACGGCACCTGCATCTCGGACAGCGTCTTCAACGTGGCCCGGACCATCTTGCCCGAGCCCGACACGAAGAAGTCGTGCTCGTTCCACGGGCCGTACCGGGCCACCACGTCGGAGATCTGGCCCTGCTCGCCGGCGAAGGTCGGGTCGTCGCTGCACGCGGTCACCACCGACAGCCAGGGGTAGCGGGCCGCCAGCCGGTTCAGCTCGGCCAGGTCGTACAGATCGTCCCGGTTCTTGGCGCCGAAGAACAGGTGCACCCAACGGGTCCGGTTGTAGCGCGTGAGCTCCTCCAGCAGCGATTTGATCGGCGCCAGTCCGGTGCCGCCGGCCACGAAGACGGTGTCCCGGGTGGAGCGCCGGTCCAGCGTCATCGTGCCCATCGGCGCGGCCAGCTTGATCATGTCGCCCACCTGCAGCCGCCGTACCAGGGCACTGGACACCCAGCCGGCGCCCACGGCCCGTACGTGGAAGTCCAGGCTGTTGTCCCGGCGCGGCGCGTTCGCGACCGAGTACGTCCGCCACAGCCGCGGCTGGATCTTCGAACACTCGACGCTGACGTACTGGCCGGCCCGGTAGTCCAGCGGCTGCAGCGGCGCGACCGTGAAGACCGCGATGTCGCTGGATCGGCGCTCGTGGGCCGTCACCTCGGCGTGCCAGTAGGGCGGGTTGGTGTCAGCCTCGGCGCCTCCCAGCATCTTGGCCGCGATCACCGAGTACGCGTCGGCCCAGGCCTGGTCGTACTCGACGCCCCACTGCTGCCCGGCGAAGTACCGCATCGATTCGATCAGGGCGCCGCCGACGACCTCGTAGTGCTCCGGTTCCACGTGAAACTTCCGGTGGTCCCGGCCCAGCGCCCGCAGGTACTCGTCGAACCTCTCCGGGTCCTCCAGCGTCTGCACGGCGGTGATGATCGCGTTCAGCAGACGGGATCGCTGGACGTCCATGTGCACCGGGAAGAGATCCCGCAGATCCGGATGTGACAGGAAGATCCGCGCGTAGAAATAGCCGGCCACTTTGTCCTGGCGATCCTCGACGAGGCTCCAGCTCTCCTTGAGTAAGCGAGCGAGATCTCCCATGCATTCAGGGTGGTCACCACGGTCGGATGGACGACGCACCAAAAGTGCGATTCGCCGAAAGGGCGGCGCGTCGCTTACAGGGATAAGTCCGTTTGTGCTCTCTGCTTCGTCAGCTTCTAGAGTTGATCGGTGACCGACACCATCGAGCGCACCCCGCGCCTGTCCTCCCGGCGTACCGAGGTCGTCATCGTCCTGTTGCTGTCACTCGGACAGTCCGCCGTGTACGCCGTGGTGTCGCTGGTCGCGAAGCTCACCGCCGGCCGCCCGCTGTCCCAGCAGACGGCGACCCTCAACCCGTCGCAGTCGCCCCGGCCGTACCTGGACCTCACGTACCAGCTGCTCGGCATCCTCTTCGCGCTCGTCCCGGTGCTGCTGGCCCTCTACCTGTTGGACCGCTCGCGGTCCGCGCTCGGCGTGGGCCTGCAGCCGGGCTTCGACCTGGGCTGGGGCGCCGGCCTGGCCGCGGCCATCGGCCTCCCCGGCCTCCTGCTGGTGTACGTGGCGGCCAAGCTCGGACTGAACGCCCAGATCATCCCGGCGGCGCTACAACCGGTCTGGTGGGCCGTGCCGGTGCTGATCCTGTCGGCGGTCCAGAACGCTGTCCTCGAGGAAGTGATCGTGGTCGGCTACCTGATCACCCGGCTCCGGTCCTTCGGCATGCGGTTGTGGCTGGTCGTGGCGCTCAGCGCGGTGCTGCGCGGGTCGTACCACCTGTACCAGGGGTTCGGCGCCTTCGTCGGGAACGCGGTGATGGGCGTGGTGTTCGCGCTGTTCTTCCTGCGGTTCAAGCGGGTGATGCCGTTAATCGTGGCGCACAGCCTGCTCGACACCGCCGCGTTCGTGGGTTACACCGTGTTGCCCAAGGCCTGGCTCTCCTGGCTGTAGTACGCCGCCGCGCGTGCGGCCACGGCGTCGGTGGTGGCCCGGCCGGTCAGGGCAGCCGCCAGCAGCCTCGTCCCCGGGTAGTACCGGTTGATCAACTTGATCGCCGTCCAGATCCCGGCCTGGCCGGCGGCCATCCGCGCGAACCGTTTGACGGCGTCGCCCCGCTTCCCGTCGCCTTCGGCAGCCGGTTGGCGCGCCTGGGCCAGTTCGCGGTCGGCGCTCGCCCGGGTCGGATGGAGTCCGGTCAGCACGAGGAGGTCGGTGGCGCGGGCTTCGTCCGCCGGGTCGAAGCCGTACGCGGCGGCGATGTGCAATACGAGCTCGGCGTGGGTCAGCGCGGCGGCCGCGGTCACGATGATCGGGGCGTACGACCCGGCGACGGCGCCGGCCAGGGCGGCCAGGCGGCCGAAGCGGGCGAACTGGCGGGTGGCCAGGCGGCCGACCGCGTCCGGTGCCGCCGTCGGGTAGCGGTCACGGATGGCGGCGGCCCAGTCCTGGGCGCGCGGGCCGATGCTCTGAACGGCGGCGACGGCCAGGAGTTCCGGCGCGTGACCGGGATCAGCGACGAGCCGGGCCCATGCCTCGGTCCTGGTTCTGCTTCGGCTCGGTTTTGCGGGCTCGTCCGGGGTGGGTTTTGCGGGCTGGTCCGGGGTGGGTGTTGCCGCCTCGTCCGCGATCGGTGTTACGAGCTCGTCCAGCGGAGACGGCTCCGTCGGGGCGGCCGGCTGCGATAGGGCCTGGACTTCGCGTTGGGCCTGGGTTCCCAGTTCAGCCCGGCCTTCGGGTTCGGGCTGGGCTTGGCGATCGGCGCGGCCTTGGATGTCGGGCTGGGCGTGCGTTTCGGGTTCAGGCTGGGTTTCGAGTTCGGCCCGGGTTTCGGGTTCGGGCTGGGTTTCGGGTTCGGCCCGGTTCTGGGGCTCGTCCCTTGCTGCTGTGTCGGGCACGGCCGGACCGGAACTGACGTGGTTGGAGTTGGCCGCATCCGGCTTCAATTCGACGGCCTCCGTGGAGACCTCCGGAACAGGCGCGGGCAACTCGGGCGACGCCGGCCGCCGGCGCGCCGGCGCAGCCTTGGCCCGGGCCGACTTGGCCGCCTTACGCGGGCCGGCGGGTCCGGTCACGGCGGAGTGGCCCGGGGCGGCCTTGCCCAGGGCGGCCTTGTCCGGGGCGGTCTCGCCCGGGGCGGTCGGCTCGGCTGGCGGTACCTTCTTGCGAGAGCCTGTCTCCGGGGGAGTGGCTGAGCCTGGGTCCTTGTTCGTGCCAGGTGCCTTGGCCGCTGCCTTGCGGGGCCTGGTGGTCCTGGCCTTGCCGGCCTCGGCCGGGTTTTCGGCGACGGGGGCGGGGCGCCGCTTTCCGTGGCAGGCGCACTGGTTTCGGCGGCGGCCGCGTCGGCGGCGGCGCGGGTGGTGGTCTTGCGCGGAGACGCACGCTTCCGGGGCGTACTTGTCCGGTTCGGCGTTGATCCGTTCGTACTGACCGGGGTTTTCTCAATGCCGCCGGAAGATGGACGCTCGGCGGGGCCATCGGCGGACGGCCGCGGTGTCTGGCGCGGCGCCGGACGCCCGGGCGTATCGTCGGGCGCCGAAGCCGACGGGGACTGGAAGGTCACCGGAGGGGCAGGCCGTCGGCGAGGCGCTCGCTCGGCCGGCTTGCTCCCTGAAACAGGCTGCTCAGGCGGGCTGAACGGGGTCCGTGCACTCCGTGTCCGGTCCGGGCGCTTTTGCTTCTCCTCCATGCCGAGGCAGCCTAGTCCGGCGCCGCCCGTTTCACCGGCCACGAGATCGGTGCGCCTCGTGCCGACCTGCTCATCGCCACCGGAGCGGCGACCGGCCATCCTCTTTGCGGGGCCGAGAGCGGGTCCGGTATCCTCGATGATCGGTGGTCCATGGACTGCCGAGGAGACTTCGCCTAGTCCGGTCTATGGCGCCGCACTGCTAATGCGGTTGGGGTTAACCGCCCCTCCCGGGTTCGAATCCCGGAGTCTCCGCTCACCTCCTTTCGGCCCAGCGGAGTTTCATCAGACCGCCTCTCAGCCGTCCCTCCCTCCGCACGCTCAAGCCTCGGGCGATGAGCCGGTTCGACGCGTGGGCCGACTCCCCGGGCAGTCGAGAGCCGAAACATCGGCGCTGTTCGCCGGTGCCCTGGCTGCTCCGGCTTCGTTCCCATGGTGCGGTGGCGCACGCCGCGGACTCGGTCAAACGACGGTTACGTACGGTCCCGGTACCGCGACGCGACCCCGACAGGGTCCAAACGGAGGCGAGCCAAGCGACCATGCTAAAGTTTCTCGTCGGTCTGGGCATGAATGTCCGTGCCGACGAGCGCCCGTAGCTCAATGGATAGAGCATCTGACTACGGATCAGAAGGTTAGGGGTTCGAGTCCCTTCGGGCGCACCACGCTTCCAAGGCTGTGACCAGCGGAAATGCCGGTCACGGCCCTTTTGTTTCCCATTGTCGGGCCTTGTATTCCCGGATGGTGGGAGCGTGGTGCTCCGGTGGTGCTCTTCCGATTCGGCGGCGTCAGATCCGGCCCTGTGCCGGGCGGTGTCCCCGCGTCCAGGCTGGGCCAGGGGGACAGCGGGGCGCCGGTGAAGTGGTCGGCGGCCACGTACCCAGAGTTCGGCGTAGGGTCACCGGCGCGGTGACGCCGGGGATGGGTTTTCAGGCGGGGGTGCCGCCGGTGTAGTCGGCGGTGAAGGTGGACTCGATGGTGGTGGCCACGGACTGGGCCACGCCGGTGCCGGTCAGGATCACGCCGAGTTCGCGGTTGTTGCTCAGCGAGTGCTGTTGAGGTTCATCGAGCCGGCCTCGACCTGCTGTTTGGACAGGCCGTAGTCGGCGTTGGCCCGGCAAGTGCCTCCGGCGCTTGGCGACGTGTAGGAGCAGCCTTAGTCATGGCCGCGGATGTAGCCGGTAGGAACAGCTCGGTAGGCAAAGACGAAGGTGGCGATGATCAGGGCCGGGGGCCCGACGAGGAAGACAAGGGAGTGGTCTTCGCCGTCGAACAGCGTTCTGATGGCGAGGATTGCGGTCAGGGCACAGACCACAGCTCCTAAGATGTAGGCCCGTGGTCTGAAGAGGCGGTATACCGGCGCGGCCGCGACCGCCTGTACCTGCGGGTTCGCCGCGATCCACCGCTCGGCCACCTCGTCCGGCAGGCCTGCTAGGTAGAGATCGCCGGTGCCGGTACGTGACGGCCTCGGGGTCACGTTCCAGCGGGCTTCCAATGCCGTTGCGATGATGAACAGCAGACTGGGCGCCAGCCCTGTCCATGAATGAGGCGGCCCGCCGTGGAGGACCCAGAAGCCGGTCAGGATCGCGTATAAGGGCAGGATGAGGTGGAACCTGTTCAGCCGGTCATAGTTGCGCAGTTTGGCGGCTGCCGCTGGGTCGTACGGCAGGCGGATGACGCTCCGTCTGCTCCAGCGCATCCGACCCCACGTGCGGTCATGCCAGACCACGTCCATGCCGCCGGTGGTCAGGGCCATCTCCGGAATCCGCAGTGTCGCCACGACGGCCGCGGGTATCAGCAGATTGACCATGACTACGACGGTATAGATTCCCGAAACCGCAGTTGAGAGCCGTTTAGACGGGCTGTACCACCGAAACGGCGAGGTCAGGGCCGGCAGGGACCTCTGAATACTTGTCACTCGTTGTTTAGGCAGGTAGGTGGGCCCTTTCCGTGAAGGCTGACGTGACACACCAGGGACGCGAGCGCTGAACACCGGTCTCCGCAGCGCCGATCCGCACCCAACCTCACGCTCCGCCTCAGGCTGCCGTGGACCGGCACCTCAGCGAGGCGTTGCCCCTCGCGGCGGGCACCGCTCACGAAGGCGACATCGCATGGTTCCCGCGCATTCTCATGCCGAGAATAATGCATCCGATACCACTCTCCAAGTACGTCTTACGGAAGCCAATAGCTTTCGTTCATGCGAATGTCCGGGGCGAGATCATTGCGATGGAATTGCACACGAAGTCTCTGGTAGTCCTTCTCGCTTTCGAATGTCCGCCTTGCGTCATTCAATGCTTCGCACTGATCCGCGGAAAGATAAAAGCCTAGCTTTTCCGCAGCTTCCCATAGATCGAACAGGACTTCGTAGCCAACGTTTTCGTCCGCAACCGCCGCCACGAAATCGTCGACGGCTTTTTGAACGGCGCTGCGCTTCACCAAGGGAATCAGCTCGGGCAGGATGTTGATCGATCCGTCGGCACTATAGGTGACGATGACGGCGCGCGGAGGGTTATTGCCGAGATAGCGCACTGCGTTGTTGAAACGGCTGCCTCGACTGGGATCACCCACGCCCTGTGCCAGTCCATCGAGAATTACACCAATAGCGTGACAGCGTCCCTGACCATCGACTAGGATGCTGCCGTCCATACTTGTCAGTTGTTCGAGCATTGCCGAGCTCAGCACCCTAGGCACTGTGCTCCAAGCCTGAGGGGCCAGCCGCTCCGCTTCCGCGGGCGCGTCGTTCGAAATGATCAGCATGGCACCGTGATCATTGTGCTCAGCGGCTTCAGCTACGTGGGTCAGCTGATCGAGATTCGCCCCGGAGACTAGCCTAGAAACGGTTTCCCGAAAGAGGGTCGTGTCGAGCGACCTGCGGGGAAGGCGGCCAACACCGTCGCGGACTGTCAAAAGAGGCGCGTCGCCCTGCGAGAGTTCCCAGACTCCCCGCTCCTTCAAGGTTACGACGAAAACCGCACCGCCCGTCCAATCGTAATCGGAGTGCACCCGTCCGAATCCCACTATACCGCCGGTATGCGCCACAAGACTCGCATCAGTTTTGCTTGCTTCGAGCAGTTTTCGAATAGAGTTCGTGTGGCCAAGGGCGATAGTGACTGTTCAGGTCACGCGACGGCCGGAGGCATCCATGGGTTGCGGAGGAGTGCGTTGCGGAGTTCGGTAGCCGCGCGGAGGCCGTTCTTGCGGATGGTCGAGATGTAGCTGCGGATGGCGAGGAACGTTTGGGCGCCGGTGAGTGTGCGGAAGCCGCCACTGACCCGGGTTTTGGATTTGACCATCCGGACGGCCTGCTCGGCGATGCTGTTCGAGAAGTTGACGGTGAAGTTGGTGGCGAACCGTAGGAACTCGGTTTTACGGTCGCGTAGTCGTAAGGCCAGGTTCCGGGCCGGTGTCTGCTTGCCGGGGCGGTGTTGATGAATGTTCAGAGCCCGTTCGACGAGGCGGTCGTAGCGGGTGGACAGGTCGTCGAGTTTGAACGGCGGCAACGTCGTGTGGTCTCGGGTGCGCCAGTGCGCGACCCAGCGGTGGGCGTCGCCGAGCAGGTTCACCAGGTCTTCGGCCCAGCCGTCGGTGCGGGCTTGTGGGTCGAACTCGCCGATCCCGGTTGCCTCGCGCAGGATGTGGGCGTTGCACAAGGCGTGCGTGGCGGTGGTGAAGCCGTCGTAGCCGCTGTAGGCGTCGTGGATGGCGACGCCTGCGAAACGAGGCAGGATCCCGAACGCGGTCATCGACAAGGTCGCCCGGCCGTGTTCGTCGATGTGATAGGCGGTCAACCGGCCGGTCGCCGCCGCGTGCAACCAGTGGTTACGCCCGGCGACGCGAGTCACTGTTTCATCGAAATGCGCCACCGGTGCGGCGGCGATCGCGTCTTTGATGGCCTCGTTGGCCGGCTCGACCGCGGCGGCCATCCGGGTGCAGGCGGTCATCACCCAGCCGGACGAGACCTCGATCCCGGCGAGATCGGCGAGGATCTCCACGATCCGGGCGACCGGGATGTGGTGCTGCGCGGCCAGATAGGCGGCCAGCATCGTGACCATCGGCCCGTACACCGCCGGCCCGCTCACCCCGGCCGGGGCACTGGCGCGGGTCCGGGCACCGCAACCGGCGCAGGCCAGCACGGGCAACAGATGCGCGGTGACCCGCACCCGCACCTCGGGCACGTCGAAGACCTGCCGCACGACTGGATCCCCGGCCGGCCCGGCTGCCGGGTCGAGACCGTCACCGCAGCCGTCACATACCGCCGGGAAATGCGGGATCTCCTTGTCCGGCACTGCCACCTGCGACAACGTGATGCCCGAGGTCCCGGGCTGCTTGCCGGGCTTACGACCACTACGGCCGCGCATCGACATCGGCGGTGGCTTGTCCAGCCCGTCCGACGACGGTGGCTTCGACGAGTTCTTCGAGTTCAACCCCAACCGGCGCCGCAACTCGGTGTTCTCCGCACGCAGCAGGGCGTTCTCTTGCCGCAGCGCCGTGTTCCCCGCGACCAGCCGGGCATTGTCGATCTCCAGGTCGCCGACCCCCACGGCAAGCTCGTCCAGGCGTGCCGTCAGCCCGACAACAACAGCGGCGAGTTCATCGTAGGAAGGACGCTCACCGCCCCAGCCAGGCACCACACCAAGATCATCCCACAGTGGACGCCACAACCTGAGCCCGGAGTCTCACACCGAACTCAAGCGACCTGAACAGTTACGGGCGATAGGCCGCGTCAGCCTGACGAGGATCTCGACGTACCTCTCGAACTCTGTCGAGTCCAAGGCTTGATGCTCTACGAACACGATACGCCCTGCTACCCAGCGCCGCTCGTAAGGCAGCAACGACACAGCACTGAGGTCAGACTGGCGGCATGAGATCGCATTGCGCAGGAACCGGTCCGTCGATGTCCGGACTATCTCCATAACGTCGGCACTGATTGGCGAAGCCGTTCCCTCCGAGAACAGCAGCCCTGAGGTTTTGCCGACATCGCGAATCAGTAGGGAATCGGTGGCACGGTCCAACACCTCGAAAATGACTGCGTGGACCAGAGAGGCATCGTGAGGGGCGTGATCCTTCGGGCCGGTGGGGACAGTTCGCATCCGGGCCACGCTCTCGAACGCATCGGTCTCCACGCCGACAACCACGTGCACTTCGTATTCACCCACTTGGACCGAGTGGCCGCCGAAGAAGGTCAGGTGCTGGCCAGGTTCGGAGTCGGAAAGAGCGGCTGCGAGGGCGTCGCCACGGCACTGATCGGCGATCCCCTCCAAGCGCCCTTTCCTGGGTTCGCGGCCTTTGTCTGCATAGTGCCACTCTACCTGCTTGCGTTCGCTACTAGCTGCGAGACGAGCTTCGCCGTCAGGCACCACGGAGGAAAGGTCGAGACCGGCGAAACGGCCTCTCTCCGGCTCCACGCAAATCGAGTAATTTTTGGCATCAAAGGTGGACGATTGAGTCGCTTTGAAGCCCACCAGAAGGACAACTGGATCGCTTTCGAAACCTATTTCTTTCAAAACGAACTTGAGCGTGTTCGTCACACCAAGACGGAAGGATCGTTGGTAATCCCACATGGACTGTGTCGCGAATCGCACCTGAGGGTCGCCTTCCGGTGGGTATTTCTTCTATCACTTGGAAGAGAAGAGTTCCTGCGCCTCGTCAACCTCGGCGCTGAGTCGCCACAGCCACAGATCCCACAATGTAAGTGCGACGCTCGCAACGAGGACGGCGACGGAGAAGAACTTGAGCCAACGGAGATCGAGCTCTCGCTGCTTGCCCACGCGCCGATCACAAAAACGACCAGGACAATCGCCGCCACTACGCGGATAATGACCTTCGCTTCATGAGGTCGACCTCAGTCCAATTCCAGCTCGCAGTGATCCAGAATGGAACCTGTCTTTGCTCATCTCAACTCCTTCATGAGTGTCGGTCTGGTCATCGTGCAGGCATCGGTGCCCGCCACCTGCGGATCCAGCATCCGCGAAGAGCGCTGCGCCGTGTCGCCAAGGTCGGTCCTATTGGCCGACCGTGAAGATTACCAACCGGCCGGCCGACCGCGATGGTCCATCCGTGCTGGCACGTTCGGATAGGCCCAAATACGACCCGCCAGTCGGGCAATCTCCCTCTCGTGGCGGCGACAGCATCGGTGTTCGCCGGTCACGCGAAATAGGTGGCTGCTTCGAGGAAGTCGTCTGCCAGTTTGTGGTGACGCCGGGTGAACTCAAGCTGGCCTTTGCTGTCGCGGTCGGTCCAGTAGCGGCCGGTCAGACGCGCGGCGGGACTTCCGGATACGTCGAAGACCGTCGACCCGTGGTGCATCCTGCTGCGGGGTTCGGCGTGCATGTCGGGACGATTGAGATAGAGATAAGCCAAGGTCCATGCCCTGTCCACGGCGGATACGGCGGCAAGCGTGGAGGTTGACCGAGATTCGTTGGTGAAGAGCTTGACCGTGACCAAGGTAGCGGTCTGGTGGACGATCAGGTAAACGGTCTTGGGTGGTGGTGATGTCCCGGTTGCAGGATCGATCCAGAAGGAGGTGAGGGTGCCCTGCCAAGTTCCGCGCACGCAGCGAGGTACGCCCGGGATGCGCTGGACGAGTCCGAGTCGCCAGAGCCAAAGATCCCAGGCGGCCAGGATCAAAGTGGCAATCAGAACGGCGGCGGAGAAGAACCGCATCCAGCCGGTGTCTACCTTGCCGCTGGTGACCCAGGTGCCGGCAGCGAGGACGATGACGACCACCGCGGCGACCACCCGGATAGTGATGCTGCGTTTCACGACGTCAGCCCCAGGTAGTTCCAGGCGGCCTTGGCGAATGCCCGTCCGTCTGCCCGGGTCCATGCCTGGCCGGGTTGGAAGAGGTATTTGCATCCGCTGACTTCGAGCCAGCGCTTAGAGCTGTCCTCGGTTCGGCGCCTTCAAGGCCATGGAAGATGTGGCTGATGATGCCGCGTACGGTTTCTTCCCAGGTCGACCGGAGGAAGATTTCGTCCGGGCAGTGGTAAACGAGGCATTCGACGAAGAAGGACGGTACTTCCCGGTGCTTGCCGTCGTGTACCATGGCGTTCTCGACGCGCTTCATGATCCGGACGGTCCTCTTGTAATACTGCCTGGTGCGATTGTTCTTGTCCCGGCCGTTCGTGAGCTGCTGATCGGGATAGTTGATCAGGCCTGAGCCGTCCTTCTTGAATACCTTGGTGCCGTCACGGTGGCCGCCGCCAGCGAAGTAGTACCGGTAGTTGAAGCAGGGCACGACGTCGGCGTCCACGCGGGCACTACCGGAATGGATGCGGAAGGCGGTTGAACCGGATGTATCGACCTGGCCGGGGAATTTATGCAAAAGAGCGGTCTGGAGCTCCGAGCGCAATTTCGCGGGAGTCCAGATCCCCTTGTCGGGCGACGAGGTGTGGATGCCGGGCTTTGCCTCGCCCCAGTACGTAACGTCTCGGCATTGAACGGCGATGTCAACGTCACTGTCTGTCTTGACATTCGTGTTGTTGGCGTACGAGCCTTTGGCGTAGATCCGAAGGTCGCAGGAGTCGAAGGCCGCGTGCTTTTTGATCGCCTCGCGGATCATCCGTTCGGTACGTTCTTGCTTGTCTTGCTCCGTTGAGCTGGACGGCCCCGTCCAACCAGCCAGCTTTTCTTCCAGTCCCAACCTGGTGACTCCTTCGCCTGATCATCTTGCTCGGCCGAGCAAGCCAGGGTCAGGGTACTGGGAGCCTCTGACAAAAGATGTTCGGAGCATTCTGCGAGGCGTCATGGTTACGAAAGTGAAAACTCTCACGCTTTGCTGGTGGCAAAGTCGAACTTTGATCGCTTGGCCGAGCAGGTCTGAGTGGATGCACGGATCTGGCGAACCGCTCGCGACAGAGCGTGAGGCCTGGTCGCAACCCTGGTCACGGGCATGTAGACAGCTGCGGAGCGTCTGTCAGGCCACCGCGTCCGGCGTGAACGGTGTCAGACAGAATGGATGGCCAGCCGGATCGAGCAGTACCCGCCACCGCGAGTCGGGCTGCTCCGGCAGCGTGGCCCCGAGGGCTACCGCCTGCTCCTCGGCCGTCCCGAGATTGTCGGCGGTCAGGTCGAGGTGCACGATCGCCGTTCCCGGCCAGACTGGGGAAACATAGCCGGCGACCTGCTGCGCTACCAGCACAGCCCCGTGCACCTCGATTCCGACGCTGGACTCCTTCGCCCACAACTGGCGGCCGCCAAGTAGCCCCCGGTAGAAGTCGGCAAGCCGCTGCGGGTCAGGGCAGTCCAGTGAGATGGCCACCAGCCTTGCCGGGCGGAACTCGGTCACAGTGGCACCCCATGGCCTCTGTTGCGCATGTGCCGGTCCTCGGACATCCGAATCTGCCGCCGATAATGCGTGGTCGGTAGCGCAACGCACCGCCGCGCTGCGGTGGACCCGGGGTGCGATTCACCGACATTTGGTAAGGCTGAGCGAACCCTCAACACCGGCGAGAGCATTCTTACTGTTCACAACGTCGTTCAAGGCAAGCTCCGAGCACCAGGGTCGAAGGATCCTCAAACACCGGACTCCAATGGACAGCCACGCGAAGCACCTCCGACAAGGGGGCGCTACCCCGTTGCAAAGCAAGGTGTCCCATGCCTATGGTCAAACATGCCAACTACCCAGCTCCGTCTCGCCTGCGCCCACGAGATCCGCATCCACCTTGGCGGAGTCAGCCGGCAGCGCGCCTTACCAGATCACCAGCCGCGCCGACTTCCCTAAACCCATAGCTCAATCTCGCGCAGGGCAAGGTCTGGAGTACCGAAGACGTCGAATCGCTGGATTCGCCAGCACCGCCCCAAACCCGCCTGACACCGACGCCGACCCCCGGCCGCCAGCAACACCGCAGAGCACATCATTGCGACGTGTGTCATGCGAGATGACAATGCGCCTGATCATGGACCGACGGGCTCGGGCGACCGAAGATTCCGGATTATCGCTGCGTAGTTCTTGGCACCCTTGCGCGGATTAGGCGTCCTGTCACGAAAATCCCTACCAGCGAAACCGCTCCGGAAACCATGACGGCGGCGCCCGGTAGTGCAGCACCTGCCCTGACGTAGTCACGTGCCAAACCTGCCAGTATGAAAACGGAGGCGAGGGCGCACAAATACCCCAGATATTTCGCGATCATGTCGCCTCGATCCATCATCCTTTGATGAGATCTCGCGCGGGAATCCTCTATGCGAAATTCGACAAACGGTGGACCCACGGCGAGTACCCCGGGGGCGCCAACGGTGGCGACCAGCATGCACACACCGACGCGGTGACCGGCCACGGGCACGGACACGTCAAGATCGGCGGCGATCGGCGGTAAGCAGGCCGACGAGGACCAACCGCCGCAAGGTCACGACCAGGTCCGGGCCCACATCTGGCCCCACCCACCATGAGAACATGTATTTCTGCGGCACCCACTCGGTCGGCAGCGACGGCGAACTCGCCCAGCCCGACGCCGCCGGGTACCGGCCCTGCACTGTCGTGTGAGGTCTCACGAGATGCTTGACAGAACGGTCGCTGGAGATCGTTGACAGTCTCAGGACATCGTTGACGGCTCGAGTTCAGATCCGTGGTGCGTGGATTTTCGCCTTCCAGCGGGTGACCGGGTGCTGGCTGTTGCGTGGGTGGATGCAGAGTTCGGCGCCGTCGAGGGTGACTCGGAAGTGGGTGTCCTCGACGTGGATCGTGACGATGTTGCCGGCGTAGGTGCGTCCGATTCGCAGGGTTTGCCGGGCGACCATGACCTTCCCGTCGGCGGGGACCTTGCGTTGGACGCTGATCGGTCCGGAGACCGCCACCGGCAGCGCGGTGGTGGTCAGCCGGGCGCCGCGCAGGCGGGTGCGCTGGTCGGCGGGGATCGGTGCGGGGAGGGTTTTGACCAGGCGGCCGTCGTGGACGACGTGCATCAGGTGACCGTCCAGCCGTAGGGTGATCTTCCGGCGGTGCAGGTCTGCGCCGAGGCGTAGCCGGGTCCCGGCGAGGCTGGTGTATCCGTCATTGTCGACGATGCGGTCGACCTCGACCACGGCCCCAGCGGGCAGGGTGACTTCGGCGGCGAGGGCCGGGGCCTTCGCGGGCGCGGGTCCTGCGGGCTGAGCGCCGCGCATCCGTAGTTCTTGCAGGTCGTCGGCGTTCAGGTTCGACGGCACGGTTTTGACGAGCTCGCCGTCGATGAGGATGTGGACGCTGTTCACGTCAGCCCAGACATGCGCGTGCTGACCGCCGCGTCCGGCACCCATCTTGATCCGCTGCACCCGCGGCAAGATGCTGAGCAGACCACCAGCTGCGATGACGGTGTCGAACTCGACCGCCGGCGCCGAGGCTGGCAGCAGGATCGGCGGCGTGTTCGTGGCCGGCGGCGAGAGATCGGGCTCCAGCGTGACCGATGCGTGCGGTGGTGGCGGCGACACGATGACGGCCGGGTTCGGTTCCGCGCCGGTGTTGGGCCTGAACAAGCTGGCCGGGGTGGCCATGTCCAGCGCCTGGTGCGGCCGTTCGTGGTTGTAGGCGTGCACCCAGCCGCTGATTGCCGCCTGCGCCGTGGGTAGGTCGGCGAACGGACCGGCGACATCGAGCAATTCCCGGCGCAGCGTGCGGTGCCAGCGTTCGATCTTCCCGGTCGTGGTCGGTGAGTAGGGCCTGGTCAGCTTGCCGGTGATGCCGTTCTCCCGACACACCCGCTCGAACAGCACCTCCGCCGGGCGGCCCTTGGTGAACCGGCCGGTGAACTGCTTGCCGTTGTCGGTGAGCACCTCGGCCGGTACCCCGTAGACGCGCATCGCCGCGAGGAACGCGTCGGCGACGGCCCGGCCGGACGGCACCGCAAGCACCGTCGCGATCACCACGAACCGGGAGTGATCGTCGATGCCGGTCAGCATCTTGCACTCGCGACCGTCGGCCAGGAAGATCCCACCGACCAGGTCCAGCTGCCACAAGTGCATCGGCGCTTCCCGCTGCCACCGCTTGTACTTACGGGGATGCTGTTGCTCCTGCGCCACGACCAGACCGTTGCGTTCCAGGATCCGGTGCACCGTGGCCCGCGACGGCGCCGCCGCACCGGCGCGGCCGAGCTCGAATGAGATACGCCGGGCACCCCACCGTGGATGTGTCCGCCGCATCTCACAGACCAGGGCCTCCACCTCAGCCGGGATCCGGGTCGGGCTACTCTTCGGCCGCCGCGACGCCTCCTGCAGCCCGTCCATACCCGCGGCGTCGTACTTGGCCTTCCACGAGTACACCGCCTGCCGGGATACCCCGTACCGCAACGCCACCTCGCTGACCCGGGAGCCGCCGACCACCTCGAGCACCGCCCGGTACCGCTGCTCGACCAACCAGTCCCGCTGGCTCTGATCCACACCCGACACAGCCGGAAATGATCAACAAGAGGCCGGCGTCGTGTCAACCAAGTCCCGAGAACAAAACGTCATCGATGTCCTGAGCCGTTACATGACACTGCACCGCGCCGCTATCGAATACGGGTATCGGGCGGATACGTGTATCGGGCGCACAGGCGGGTAGCTGTGTACTGGCCCAGGTCGAGAAGATGGCGGGGTCGGCCACGCCGGTCAAGCAGCGGCCGGTGTGCGTCCCCGCATCCGCGCTGCTGCTGCGCAGGTGCATGGGTATCAGTCCGGGACGGTGCCGTGCTGCAACAGGTCCAGCAGGCCGGTGACGTCGAGGACCTCCACGACGCGTTGATGAGCGTTGACCACACGCAGCACGACGCCCTGCTCGGCAGCCTCATTCTGAGCCTGCAGCAGGGTCCGGATGCCCGAGGAGTCCAGGAACGTGACCGCCGTCATGTCGAGGTGCACCTCGCCGGGGCGGGCACTCAGTGCCGTGCGAACGGCGTCGGTGACCTGTGGTGCGGTCGCCATGTCGACCTCTCCGGCGATGCAGACTCCCATGACGCCGTCGGCGACGGGCGCGGTCGTGATCTGCAGCAGATTCACGCGGCGCTGCTCGTGGCCTGGGCGCGTTCGAGGACCCGGTACACCGTGGGGCGTGACACCTCGAACAGCTCGACCACGGTGTGCTCGCCGGCGGGGTGCAGTATGCGCGGGTGCGCCCGCCGGGCCGGCGACAGCTTCGGTGCCCGGCCTTTCAGCTTGCCCTTGGCCCTGGCGATGGCCATGCCTTCGCGGGTGCGCAGGCGCAGCCGGTCGACCTCGAACTCGGCGAGGGTGGCCCGGATGTTGAAGAACATCTTGCCGATCGGATTGGCCGGGCGGTAGATCATCGTGCCCAGCCGCCGCCGGATGCGGCGGCCGGCGAGGGTGTCACCGATGTGCCGGGCGTCGGGGTCGAGGTGAACGTGGTCGGCTGGCACGCCAAGCTCAAGCCTGATCTGCCGGTCGCGTCCAGGTCCTGCTTGTCGGCGGAGCAGCGCGCGTAGCCGGTCTTGATCGCCGTCACGCCGGGGAGCGTAACGGATAGCCCCACTCGCCGGGCCAACCATCGGACACCTATTTGAGACGGGCCGCACGCTGATCGTCACCACCGCCGGACGGGTAGCCGGGGTGTCGGGAAATGTCCGTTGCCAACTAGGTGTGTCCGTGTGCCACCGAAGTTTGTCCGCAGCGCCACTCGAACGGGTAATCGCCGACTTCTGAGTCATCGCGCAGTCACGAGACCAGCGCCGGTAGGTTCGAGCAACCACGGTGCCTGGTGCTGGAATACTCGCAGTTCAGGTGGCTTGGAGACGAAGTTCAGTGACACGAACCCGGCCCGGGACAAAGTTGAGTGTCACGGACACAGTTCGATGGCAACGGACAGGAAATGTCCCGGTGGCCGCTAACCCCCGCATTGGCTTCGTTCGCGAGTTTGGGCACCAGATATTCGCGAGTTTCGGCGCCACGCTGCGGGCTCTGCGGGGCGTGATGTTCGTGAGAACCGGCACCACTCGTAGATAGTGATCTACCGTTCGTGCCGGCGGTAGTCCCCAAGTCCGTTCACTCTCCGTGCAAGCGATCATGAAGCGACCCGGGCCTCCCGCATCCGGATCTAGCCGATAAGAGTGCCCGGTCTACTGAGTGTCGGTGAGGTGACGTTCGCAGGCGGTGCGGACAGCGGGGACGATGACGGCGCCGCCGAGGCGGCCGTGCAAGTCGGTGGCAGCTTGTTCGACAGCGGCCGCTGCTTCTCGGCCCCGGTCGGCGAGGATGTGGGTGCGGATGCCGTCCGCCAGGCTGGCCCAGGATCCGATGATTTCGCCGTTCCACCACACGGTGGGGCCGATGTTGCCTGCCCGGTCATAGATGTGGGCGGGGTCGACCGCAGTGAACCAGTCGCGGTGTCTCCAGCCCATCGGGGTTGGATCAAGGCAGGGCAACAGACTGGCAACCGGTTCGGTGGTGGGCATGGGTGCGGCTTCGCTCAGGTCGATGCCGGGCGTGCCATGCAGGTCGATCTGTTCGACATCGAGGCGGCCGAGAGCGGCGCGGGCGACGGTTTTGCTCCAGCCGGTCCACCAGATGAGGTCGTCGACGGTGGCGGGCCCGAATCGTTGCAGCCATCGCTGGGCCAGTGACGCCTGGGCCTGCCCCGGATCGTCTTGCGGGACGCCTTCCGGCCACCACGCCGACACGTGTTCCCAGCGGTGGTGGCGGGTGGTCCAGGCACCGACGGGTGTGCCGCGCACGATGCGTCCTTCGGCGCTCATGAGGGTCAGCAGTGGCGAGGTCAGCCCTTGCGGTTGTTCGGACCGGGTGGGGGCCGCGATGACGGCGCGCAGGCTCGGCTCCGCGGCGCGCAGTTCGGCCCCCGTTGCGCTGCGGTACCGCAGCGCTAGTTCCACTTTTGCCTCGGTCGATCGCAGCCAGTCGGGCAGGTCGCCGGTCACTGGCGGTTCGATGCCGTTGCGGTCGATCAGCGAGAGAAGGCGTCGCCGTAGCGTCGCGGCCAGCGGCGTGCTCACTGCGGCCTGGATCGTGGCGACATCCTCGCGAGCGAAGACGAACAGGGTTCGCCGCATCGCCATCCAGCGAACCAAAGCGCGCCGCCCGTACATCGCCTCGTGGATGTCGGCGAGGTTCGTGGTGCGGCTGCGCGCCAGCACCGACAGGTAAACCGTGGCCGGGTCGGTCGCGTGCAAGGCGATCAGGGCGTCCACGACATCTTCCGGCTTCTCGGCGGCACCGGTCAGGTAGTGCCGGTGGACGAGTGCCGCCCGTCGCTGCTCGACCGTGATCGACCTGATCATCGCGTTCCTCAACCTTGAGACGACAAAGTATCGATACTTGTGCGACCCGATACTCACGGATATCGTATCAGCGTGAGCGAACAATCCGAGTCGATCTCCGCACCGAACAAAGGTGGGCGCCGGCGTGACCACTCGCGTGACGCGGTGATCCTCGAGGCGGCCCTCGACGTGCTGGCCGAGACCGGCTACGACGGCATGACCATCGACATGGTGGCGGTGCGAGCGGGCGTCGCCCGAGCCACCGTGTACCGGCGGTGGCCGACGAAGATCGATCTGGTGCTCCAGGCGGTCAGACGGCTCGCCCCGGAGCCGGTCGACGCCGACCGACTCCCTGACACCGGCAGCCTGCGCGGCGACTGCATCGCACTCATGCAGCCAGACACGTCAGAGGAGGCCGAGCGCCGCGTGCGGGTCATCTCCGGGCTGCAGTCCATCGCCAGCCGTGACGAGCGGATCGCCGCCGTGCTGACCGACGGCGGCATGCAACCGTGGATCGACGCCAATCGCCTGCTCATCCAGCGCGCGGTCGACCGCGGGCAATACGGCACGGTCGACGTCGACGTGCTCGCTCAGGTACTCCCGCTCATGTGCACCTGCCGGGTCGCCGTGCAACAACTGCCCATCACACCCGAATACTCCATCGGCCTCATCGACACGGTCCTGCTGCCCGCCATGCGCGGCGCCAGCCCCGACCACACCCGACCCATCAAGGAGACTCCATGAGCGTCACCACCACGGCCCACATCAACTCCCGCGGCCAGGCCCGCGACATGCTCAACTTCTACGCCACGGCCTTCCACGGCGAAGTCACCATCGCCACCTACACCGACATCCACGCCGTCGAAGACGCCAGCCAGGCCGACCAGGTTGCTTGGGGCCAGGTCACCGCCCCCAACGGCTTCCGCATCATGGCCTACGACGTGCAGCCCTCGAAGACCTTCAACGCGGGCGAAAACGCCTACTACATCGCCCTGCGCGGCGATGACCCCACCGAAACCCAGCACATGTGGGACGGCCTCGCCGATGGCGCCACCATCCTCACCCCCTCGCACCAGCCCCCTTCGCCCCGCTCTACGGCATGCTCACCGACCGCTTCGGCGTCACCTGGATCATCGACGTCACCCCACCACAGAACTGAGATCGGGCTGCCGTGGGCCTGTTCGAGCCCCTCCCTGACCGCCTACGACCACTGATCCCTTGGAATCGATCATCTAGCGAACCCAGGTTCGTGCGGTGGTGGGTGGTTACCCGCCGGTCGGCGTGTGCCGGGCGAGTGAGGTCCGTAGGGCGGCAAGGCCAGGGCGCAGGAAACTGACCTCGACGGTGAAGGCGGTCCCGTCGGCGGTGTCACGCATCTGTGGCAGGTCCCTGGCGGGCTCGACGCTGCGCACCGCGTCGACGTCGGCCGGCACGACGTCGAGGACGGCTCGCAGACCACGACGGTGTACCCGGACGGAGGTGATCTCGGCCCAGTCGAGCACGATCGGGCCGGCTGCGTACGCGGCGAGTTCGATCCCGCCGGAGGAGATTCGCACCCAGCTGCGCCGGCGCCGGATCTGCCAGGCGGCCGCGGTGGCGGCAAGCAGGCAGTACGGCAGCGAATCCCCCGCCGCCTTGCCGAGCTGGTGCCAGCCGAGGCTCTGCCCGTCGGGCAGGTCGAGTAGTAGATTCGCGGCGGTCATGACGGGCACGGCCACCGCGAAGATGACCAGGAACGTCCACGCCGCTGACGGCCGGAACAGTTGGGCGTCCGGGGCCGGGGCGGTGACCTCGTCAGGGCCGGTCGGTGTCTTGGACATCGTTGCCACCTCCAAATTTCGGGGGCGTGGTCGTGAGATAGCGGCGGCAGCGCGGCACGTGGACAGCGAAACGCGCACCGAGTAGTGCGAGCCCGACGATCCCGAAGCCCGACGGCAGCATCGTCCAGGCGAACCCGTCGTCGACCCAGTTCAAGACCAGGCCGGCGAGGTAAAGCAGCGCGCTGACGCCGAAGGCCCACGGCAGGAAACGCCGCCACCCGCGCAACAGATACAGCTGATGCCGGGCCGCTTCGCGAGCCAGTGCGTCAATCCGCGGATCCGTGCAGTGCCCGTCACGCAGCGCCCGCCGCACCACGGCCTGGATGCTACGGCCAGCCCCCAGCAGCAGCTCCGGGTTACGCGCCCGCCGCCGCATCAGCAGACCCGCACCAGCGAACGTCGCCAGCATGAAGGCCGTGACCAGTGAACCGACGACCCACAGCCGGGTCGGATCACGACCGGGCGGCAGATCCGCTGCCAGCTTCAGCACCAACCCCAGCATTACGGCGGCTCCCAGCACCGCGAACCCGCCGAGGAGCCACCCGTATCGGTGCAGGCGCTGACGCGCCCGTACGGCCAGCTCTGCCCGTTCCTGCGCCGACAGACCGACCTCATGATCATCCAGCGTCACGACTACATTCTGTAACTGCGACGGCCGTGGTGACCGCCACCGAAACGCCACAACCCGCCGCCAACCGGCTGCCGTACCCCGCACCCTTCGACGGAGAGACCGAACCAATCCATCAAGACGCAAAGTTGGGGGGCTGGGTCGGTTACCCAAGCGGGAGGACCGAGCTCGAGGACTTGTTGTATCCGGGGGCCGCTGATGGGGTCGGCGCGCGGGTCGGCGACGAACCGGCCGACGATGCGGTGGATGAGTAGGCGGTGGAATCGGGCGGCTTGCCGGGCCTGGGGGATCACGGTTTGAACGGCCGCCGCCTGGGCCGTGGCGGCGGGGTCGTCGGGGGTGAGGTCGAGCAGTGCCGCGTACCGGCGGGCGTCGGACACCTCGGTCGGGTGCCGTTCGTGACGACTATCGGGGTGGGTCACCATGTCTGCGGTCCGGGGAGGTCGGCTGCTTCGACCGGTCGGTCGGGGTGGTGGGGGAATGCCGTGGACGTGTCCGCGGGGGCTGTGTGGCCGTCGGTAACCGGAGGGGACAGCGTCGGTCGGGTGCCCTGCCGACGGTGGCTGGCCGGGAGCCGGGAGGGTGGGCGGCGCCGGGCGTCGGGCGGGTTCGCCGGGGTGGCGGGTGGTGTCAGTCATGCACGCCGGGTTCCGATCATGCGGGGGGAGGTGAATTGCGGGGCTGTGGGAAGTGGCCGCCAGAGCGGGGTGTTCGAGCTGTTCGCGGACCGGTCCTCGTGGGCGGCGGTGATCCCGTCGGGCGGTAGCCGGTCGCGTTTCTGGGGTGGTGTGCTCGCCGCCGTCGCAATCGTGCCGGGGATAACGGGCGATTTGACGCCGCCCGAGGTTGGAGGTCGGCGCGGGTGGTGTCGTCTGGTGTCTGGGGTCCCGGCGGTGGGCGGGCGGGGGTCAGGTTTTCACGGCGACGCCTCCGTACATGGACACGTCGGCGTCGGGCACGGTGACGTCGGTGTCGGGCCGCCACTGGGAGACGATGGTGATGCCCGGCTCGAGCAGGGTGAGGCCGTCGAAGAACCGGGTGACTTGGGCGCGGGTGCGGCCGTAGACCGCGGCGGGCCCGGCACCGGCGGCGGCCAGCCCGGCCGCGGTGCCCGGGTCGATGAGGTCGGCGGTGGCGTGGGAGATGACCAGGTGGCTGCCGGGGGCGACCGCGTCCATCAGGGCGTGGATGGTGGTGGTGGCGGTGTGGTCGTCGGGTTCGAAGTGCAGGACGGCGGCAGCGAGGACGGCGACGGGCTGGGTGAGGTCGAGGGTGTCGGTGATCTCGTCGCTGGCCAGGAGGGTGGGGTCGGTGAGGTCGGCGTCGAGGAACGCGCATCGCCCGTCGGGGTGGCTGGGTAGCAGGGCCCGGGAGTGGACGATGACGATGGGGTCGTTGTCGACGTAAACGATCCGGGCGGACGGGTCGATGGCCTGGGCGACGTCGTGGGTGGCGCCGGGTGCGGGGATGCCGGCGCCGAGGTCGATGAATTGGTGGATCCCGGCGTGGGTGAGGGCGGTGACGGCGCGGCGTAGGAAGGCCCGGTTCTGTTGGGCGGCGATTCTGATGGTGGGGAACAGCTTCTCGATCCGGTCGGCTGATTCACGGTCGGCTTTGAAGTGGTCTTTCCCGTCGAGCCAGTAGTTGTAGCGGCGGGCCGGGTTGGGCTGGCTGGTGTCGAAAGCGTCGCGGTCCATCACACCCGCCCGTCCCGGACCGGGTAGCCCCTGGTGGGGGGCTGTCCGTTATCCGGCTGATGGCCGGTTGCGGTGTTGACGCCCCGGCCGGGCGTTGCCCAGATCAGGGTTGCGGCGGCGTCGGCCCCTCGCCGTCGCGTATCCACCGTCCAACTCCCGGCCGTTGCGGCCGATCCCGGGTCGACGTCGCCGGCCGGGTCCGCGCCTGACAAACCGGCAGGCAGGACAGCCGCTGCCGGGGTGCGTCGCCCGGCCACCGGTTGCTTGGGCCGGTCGGCGTTGCGGTGAGTCATGACACCGGCCTGGGTTGTAGCGGGCCGCGTAGCCCGCGCGGAGGTGGGCTGGCGCCCGGGTCGGCGGCGGGTTCTGGGTTGGTGAGTAGGCAACGAAATTCCTTGACGCGGGTGCTGGTGCGGGCGGGATCGGGATGGTTTGCAAATCATGCGATGCCCGTCGCGAGCGGCGGTGATCGCCTGCGAATTGAGGTGGTTACCATCGAAAACCCGACGGCGAGCCGCTCGTCGATGGCCCATCCCACGTTGCAATCGCCTCGTTTGTTGTCCATGGCCAACGCTGCGGCCCGCAGTGGACGGCCCGTGGCGGATGGTCCGCCCGTACACGGTGTGCAGAACTGGCCGTGGCCGACTGCGTCGGTCGAATCGGCCGCACCCTGGAGGACAACGTCCTCGTCAGGGCCCCAGCAAACGGGCAGCCGTCCGGACCACGGCTCAGCGTCGCCGTTCTGATGGTCCTGGGGCGGGAAGCGGCGCCGGATGACGGGCCGGTAGGGGTGCAGCCGGGTGTCGTGCAGGTGGTCCTCGGGTAGCTAGCTGGTGCCGGGACCCTGGGGGAACGGCCGGGCGGGAGCGAACCCGCGACTCGGCGGCTCGGGGACAGCCGGCACCAAGCGGCGCCCAGCGGTGCCTGACAACGGCGGGCGGAGGTCGCTGCGCTGCGGCTACGGCCTGCCCGGTGAAAAGCGTTCACCGGGCAGCCCGCGACAGTACCGGTCGGCGAGCCCGGCCGAACCGACGGGTACGGCATCTCGCCACAGCGACTGAGGCGGCTGGGGAACCACCTGATCGCCAGGTAATCGGGGTCGGTGAGGATCAGGGTGGCGCGCACTGCCAGCGACAGATCGGTCGGTTGCCATGAACGCGTGAGCGGAAGCGGGGGCTTCACCGGGAGCCGCCGGGATGCTGCGGGCCGGGGTTGTCGGCTGGGTTGGGGTGGCGCCACATGGGCCAGATTGTCGGCCCGTCGGGCAGGACAATGTGTCGGCTGAGGGCGGTGTAGCCGTGGCGTTGGTAGAGGTCGCGGTTGCGGGGGTCGTTGGCTTCGAGGTAGGCGGGTAGTCCGGTGTGGTCAAGGAACTGGTGGTGGTCGGTGAGCAGGCCGCTGCCGATACCGCGGTGGTGAAGGCTGGGGTGGACGCCGAGGTATTGCAGGTATTGGTGGGTGTCGGTGGGGTGCCGGTCAGTCAGTTCGCCGTCCAGGATGGCGAGCCGACGGGTCACCGCATCGAGGGCAGCGTCAACCGGTGGCTGGTCGGCCGGTCCGGGTGTGCTGTTGGCTTGGGCGGTGGCGGCGGGGGGTGGGGGCCAGGGCAGCCAGAGGGCGGCGCCGGCGACAAGGCCGGTGCTGGTGATGGCGAGGCGGACGGTGCCGTACTCCACGGCGTGGGTGACGATCGGGTGGAAGTAGTGCTGGCTGAGGGCAGGCCGGGTGGTGGGGTCCGGGGTTAGCCAGCGGGCGACGAGTCCGTCGTGGAACGCGGCGGTGAGCACGGTGGTCACGGCGTCGGTGATGGCGGCGCACTCGGCCGGGTTGCGGGGGGCGGCGATCCGATAGTCGACGTCGGTGACGGTGGTGGCGGTCACGGGTGTCTCCTTCCCGGTGAAAGTGCGAGACGACAGGGCAGGGCAGGGCAGGGCAGGGTGCCGGGGTGGTGCTGGTCAGTGGGGGCGGGTGCCGGCCGCGGGCCGGCTGCTGCCAGTGGCAGTGGGGGTGTCGTTGCTGCGGTGCCGGGCCTGGGCCGGCAGGGTGGGGCGGCGGTCGCCGGTGCCGATCGCCTGATACACCCCGGGCCGGGTCCGGCGCAGGTGGTAGGCCCAGCCGATCCCAGCAGCGATGATCAGCACGTAGGCGCCCGGGGTGATCCACGTGCCCAAAAGGTCGGTGGTGCCGAGCAGGTCCCCGAAAAACGCCACGGTCAGGGCCAGGACGAGGGTGAGGAAGGTGGCGGCGGTGATGGGGGCGATCCGGGCCCGCCACAGGTTTTCGCCGTGCCGGTGGCGGTGGAAGTACCGCACGACGGCGATAGCGGCGGTGGTGATCAGGATGAGGACACCGAGGCCGCCGGTGAGGGTGCCGTAGAAGAACAGGTCCTTCGTCGGGTCGAACCCGGCGGCGACGACCACCATCAACGCCAGCAGAGTCAGCAGGGACTGGGCGGCGGACGCGACCGCGGGGATGTCGTCTTTGCGGGTGGCGGCCAGCCATGCGGGGACGACACCTTCCCGGCCGAGGGTGACGTAGTACCGGCCGACAACACTGTGGAAGGCGGAGATCCCGGCGAACAGGCTGGTCGCGAACAACACGGTGAGCAGATGCACGACGACCCCGGGGACGTACGGGGCGGGCAGCACGAAGAACAGGTCACTCAGGTGGGCGGCGGCGGTGGGGATGATCCGGTCGGGGCCGGTGACCACCGACATCGCCCACGCTGACCCGGCGTAGAGCAGGAGCATGGCCAGCAGGATCAGTTGCACCGCCCGGGCCACGGTGGTGCGGGGGTGCCGGGCCAGTGGGGCGAACGCGAGGGGGATTTCGAAGCCGACCAGCCCGGTGACCGCGCCGACCAGCGACGCCGCCCCGGTCGGGTCGGCCAGCAGGGCCGGGTTGAGGGTGGTGTACCGGATGACCCCGCCGGCGGGGTGGGCCACCATCACCACATCCACCACGGTGACGACCACAATTTCCGCGGCGACCAGGATCCCGAGGATCCGGGCGTTGACCGTGATCCGGAGTTGCCCGAGGACGGTGATCGCCGTCCAGCCGGCCAAAATCCAGGCGCCCCAGTAGACGTCGATCCCGGCCAGGCGGGCGGCGGCCCGGGCGGCGATCGCGAACGCCCCGTACAACCCGGTCTCCATCGCCGTGTACGCGGCGAGGGCGACGAACCCCATCGCGACGCCGGCGGGGCGGCCGATCCCGGCCGCGGCGTAGGAGTAGAACGCGCCGCTGTTGGGCACGTGCCGGGCCATCGCCGCTAACCCGACCACGAACACCGCCAACAGCACGGCCACGACCGTGTACCCGGCGGGCACACCGAGTTCATGGATCTGCCCGTAAGCCAACGGGACGGCGGCGGCGACCACCGACAACGGGGTGACCGCGGCGATCCCGACAAAGAACAGCGCTGCGGGGCCGAGCCGGCCCGCGCGTAACGCCGCATCCATCCGCCCGGAGGCGCGTGCCATCACCAATTCTCCTTCATCAAGGGGAAACGCCACCGAACCGCCAGCCCGGCAACGCCAAACACGGAGGGAAAGCAGAGAGGGGGAAAGCAGGAGGGTGCAGGGGTTTGGGGCCGGGCTCAGTGGACGATGGCCGCGTCCCGGATCATCGTGGTGGCCTCGTAGATGAGCTGGGGCCACGGCGCCGGTAGTTGGTGGATCTGTTCCAGCGCCGTCTGGATCTGTTCGGTGGTGGACCCGGCGAGCAGGTTGTGGCCGATGTCGGTGAACCACACCAACCCGAGCAGCACCCGCTGATCGCCGGTGAGGTCCCGCTGGTTCAGCACCGCGTGACGCAAACCCGCGGGGACCCAGCCCGGACCGGTGTCCCCGGCGTGGGCGATCACGGCCGCCCGTCCCGGGATCCACGACCGGACCGTGGTCGCCCGGCCCGCGTCAACGATCCGGCGGCGTACCCGCTCCGGCGTGGCCGTGCGGAGGACTTGAAGCCACTGGCCCAGGTGGTAACACCGGGGTTCCCGGGCGATCTGCGCCGCCACCCCAGCCGTCACCGTGTCCAACGCCGGCGACAACGGAGTGACCGCGACCACGTGACCGCTGCCGGCCACCCCGACGGCTCCGGCCAGCACCAGTTCACCCAGCACCGCGGCCGCCAACAACACCCCACCGGCGAACTGCGACGTGCGGGGTGCGCCGGTCTGGTCATGACGGACCAGCCAGAACATTCCCTCCGCCAACGGCAAATCCGCTGGCCGCCCCGACACCGTCTGGCGCGGTCGTTGTCGATGATCTGAGATCGGCGCCACCGACTGGCCTTTCACACTAACCATCTCCTCACGATGTGGTCCCAGGCCGACATGGACGTCCCCGGCCGCCTGTGTCGAAGTCGGGATGCGGCATTGCTGGCGACCATCACGCCCTCCGTTGGTCCGTGGTGTCGGCAGGCGTGTGAGAGATCGCTGCCATGAAAGCGACGACCCCGCTTGCTCGTCGACTCGTACGCCAACGCTGCGCCCATACCGTGGACTTCGCTTGTGTAACTCCACAATCACGCACTCCAACGAAGCCGGGAACGCCATTAATGAGCGCATCGAGGAGACATTTAAGCGAACGAGAACCCCCACTAGCAGCCACAACAGGCTCTGGGGCACCTGCAAGGCGTCGCCGGCTGCCGAGTTTGTGGTTACGATTCCGTCATCACGTCCACTACAGTCGCGACAACATCCAGCGGAGTGGGTTAAGGGAGGCCGCGTCGTGAGAGTCAGTCCGTTCGTGCGCCGCCGCCGGCTCGCCGCCGCGCTTTACGATTTACGCGAGCAGCACGCGTTCACCACTCAGAAGATGTCAGCAGAGCTCGGCATACAGCGCCAAAGAATAAGCCAGCTCGAGAACGCGAAAGTACGACCGAATAGCGAGGAGATTCTTCGGATCCTCGATTATTTCCGGGTACCCGTCGACCGCCGCGACCAACTCATGCAAATCGCGCGGGATGCCGCCCATCAGGGATGGTGGACGAGATTCGACGACGAGATGGGCCCTCGCCAAGCCCTCGTCGCCGACCTGGAAGCTGGCCCGCCACCATCGCCGAGTACCACAGCACCCTGATCCCCGGGCTGCTGCAGATCCGGGAGTTCACCGCCATCCGCGCCCACGCCGACCGGCCCGCCTACCCCAAGAGATATTCAGCCGCCAGAGCGTTGGACGCCCGCGCCCAACGCCAGAAAATCTTGGACGAGCCCGAAGCCACCCCATACGAAGTGATCCTCGACGAGGCCGTCCTGCGGCGACGCCTCGCTCCTCCAGACGTCATGCGAACACAATGGCATGCGCTGGTCGACACGGCGGTGACCCGCAGCTGCGTCACTGTCCGGATCTTGCCTTTCGACGCCCGCATCGACGATGACGCGCTCCCACGCGCTGCGTTCTCCTGCTACACCTACGTCGACCCCGACGATCCGACCGTGGTCACCGTCGACACGAACATCGACGACCTGATCCTCACCGACCCAGCCAAGACCACCGTCTACACCGACCTGTACACGCGGCTAAGCCGCGCCGCGCTGAGCCCGGCGGACACCCTCGATCTCCTCACCACCATGGTCGAGGACCACACCGGCCTAAGGAGTACCCGATGACCGAGCCCATCACCAATGCCCGCCGCTACAGCGGCTGGCGCAAGTCCACCCGGTCCGGCGGCGGCGACAACTGTGTCGAGGTCGGCACCGCCACCGACGGCACCATCGGGGTACGCGACACCAAGAACCGCGACGGCGGCATCCTGGAATTCACTGCCGGCGAATGGAACGCGTTCCTCGCCGGCGCGAAAGACGGAGAATTCGATCGCTAGTGACAGATGACCACGCCGCCGGCAACCGGCCCAGCCCGTGTCGGCTGTGCCGGCTGGACCGGTCGCGGCCGACGGCGCGCCTACTCAAGACGGCATGGACAATCAGCGCAACCCACGTCGGTCGTCGCTCTCCATCAGCGGCAAGGTAGCGCCCGCAGCGGCGGATCAAAGCAGCAACAATGACAGCAATTGTGCCGAAGACAGCGACGTGCAGATGGCTGCCGCCCCGCGGACGTCGGGGACGCTGATTTCGTGGGCGCGGCGGTGGTCAGCGCCGATCTCGCACGGCCAGGATCGGTGAAGGCGCGCGGCCTGCCTACTCTGGACAAGTCGCCCCTAGCGAACGTGCCTGCGGCTCAGGACAAGCCAAACTGGCTTGCATAGAGTCGAGACATGACTGCGGATGCCCGGCGAGCCAGCGAGTCAATGCCACTTAACGTAAGTTGATCATGTTGGTGGGCTGGGGTTTTGTGGTCGCGTTGGTTTCGTAGCGGTGTTGTCCGGGGTGCAGACGTTACGGTCTGCGAGTGGTCGCGGATGCGCATGTCGTGGGTGGACGGTTGCCGGACTGGATCTCGCTGGGGGTCCTCGCAGGGTCGGTACCGCGTGAGGTGGTCGATGAGGCGGTCGAGGTCACCGGCAAGGCGGCGCGGCGCTCTGACGGGAAACTCCCGCCGCACGTCATGGTGTATTTCGCGATGGCGTTGGCGTTGTTCGCCGATGACGACTACGAGGAAGTCGCGGTCCGGCTGACCGAGACCCTCGAAGCGTGGGGGTGCTGGGACTCCGAATGGAGCACGCCGACGTCGGGTGGGATCACCTCGGCGCGTAAACGGCTGGGCCCGGAACCGGTGATCGAGGTGTTCGACCAGGTCGCGGTGCCGGTCGCGGACGAGTTGACCCGGGGCGGGTTCCTCGGGTCGTGCGGTTGATGAGTATCGACGGGATCGAGTGGGACACGCCGGACACGCCGGAGAATGCGGCCGCGTTCGGGTATACGGGCTCGGCCGATAATCCGTCGGCGTTGCCGAAGGTGCGGATGGTCACGGTCGCCGAGTGCGCGTCACACGCGGTCGTCGCGGCGGTGATCGGCGCCCAGCGGCAGGCGGAGCAGACCCTCGCTGCGACCCTGTATCGCGTCTGGACGAGGACTGGTTGTTGCTGGCCGACCGCGGGTTCTACTCGTTCGCCGCATGGAACGGCGCCCGCTCAGGTGGGACGCAACTGTTGTGGCGGGTGAAAGCGGACCTGAGGCTGCCATTGATCGAAGCCCTGCCGGACGGCTCGTATCTGTCGGTGCTGATCGATCCGAAGATTCGGGGCAAGACCCGCGACGCCCTCGTGACGGCCGCGCGGGCCGGCGAGGATCTGAATCCGGCAAAGGCGGTCCTGGTCAGGGTGGTCGAATACACCGTGCCCGACCGCACCGGCGACGGTAAAGATGAACTGATCGCCCTGATCACCACCATCAGCGACCTGGCCGCCGCGCCCGCGCAGGTCCTGGCGCAGACACCGGACTCAGCCGCGACAAGTGGACCTACCACGACCGGTGGGAACACGAAACCGGCAACGACCTGTTGAAGACCCATTTACGCGGGCCGGGGCGGGTACTGCGCTCAAAGAACCCGGACCTGATCCGCCAGGAGATCTACGGCTACTTGCTGACCCACTACGCGATCAGCGCCCTGATCTGCCGGGCCGCGACCGCCGCCGACATCGACCCCGACCGGGTCAAATTCCTGCGGACCGTCCGGATCATCCGCCGCCGCGTCACCGACTCAGCGGCATTTCCCCCCTGACCGGCAGACCGCCATCCTTACCAAGATCATGGCCGGCATCACCGCGAAACGGCACCTCAACCCGATACGCCGCGACCGGTCCTACCCGCGCGTGGTCAAACGCGCCCGACACAACTCCTACCGCGTCAAACGCCGCACCGACCACGGCACCCGCCACCACCTGCCCGCGACCATCAGACTCGCCAACGCCCTACCGCTGGCACTCGCCGCATGACAGCCCACCTCGAACCCAAGCCATTCATGATCAACTTACGTTAAGTGGCATTGGTTCCTGACCACGCGAGCGCCTGAAGCACGGTCAGCCTCGGGCACGGCGCCTTGCCGCGACGCCGTAACATCGACAGCCATGGTGACAATCTCCCTTCACCCGCGGCCGCGGCCGGCGAACCACGGCACGACGCAGTGGTACAAATCCCTGCGCTCCGATGCTGGCGGTCTGACGGCGGAACGGCAGGTTCAGGTCAGATATCAGCGTCCAGCCCCAGACAGTCCCGACCGTACGCAGCGCGACGGCATCGTTCTGATCGCGTTCGCCCTGCTACTGACAGCCATCGCCGGGCTCATGTTGTGGGTCGCCCAACCCGGCTCGCTTTTCGCCCACATGTTCGCCTCCATCAATGACTTTTTGTTGCGCGCTCTGCCGGTGGGCGCTCTCCTCACGTGCTGGATCATCGGAGTCAGGATGTTCGTCAGGGGCGCGGTCAACCGGGCGGGCAAGCACACGATCAGGGGAACGGTGATCGAGCACTCGACCGTGACCGCACGCGCCCTCGACAGCGACGACCCCGCGGTCGTGGTACTGGGCGGACAGCCGGCCCCCAGCTATGAGCTCTATCACCTCGCCATCGACGACGGCACCCACGATGTCATCGAGTGCTGGGAACTCCCGAGGCAGGTCCACGCGCTCTTCCCGCTGGGCACCGCCGCCGAGGCAGTGGTCTCCGGCGACGAACGGTACGTGTACTCCATCGCCCACGCAGCCGACGTGTAACCGCCGTCGCGTACGGCACGATCGCACGGTGCGATGGGTTGAATGCGTGCCTCATCAGACGGTCAGTCCAGGCTGTGGCCCGGGTTCCAGCCGAATGAACCGGGCAACCAGATGCTCAACTCTGCGCTCAGGGGTGCGACGCCACGTTCCCCGGGCTCCCCTTCGAGATGGAATTCGTCTTCGTCGGTGTCCGGGTTGCCGGCGTCGAGGAGGAGTTGACCCAACCGGGCTACTCCCGGCGGCGTGCCGAACCCGACTACGGTGTCGCGGGCCAGCCATTGCGCGTCGGTGAGCCCACCGATCTCCTGATCGTCGGTCAGGCGCAGCGCCGGGAGGCCGTACGGGTCGGCGGGCCCATCGTTCCACGGGAATCTGCGCGGCGATTGGGGCCAGTAGTCGTATGAGCGGGTGGTCAGCGACAGGGCCACCCCCTGGGCGTTAGGCGACCTGAGCCGCAGGGTACGGATATCACTCGCCGAGTGGGTCAGGGTGATGTCGGTCGTGTCATCCGGCCCGGCGAACAGCGACGCCAGGACGATCACTCCCAACGCGCGCAGGGTCTGCCGGGTGGCATGCAGACGCAATGCATCGGCGCGCCAACAGCCGTCATAGTCGTGGTGGGACCGGACAACGACGATGGTGCCAGTCGTCGCGGACAGCGGCAGTCGCGGTGCCGAGGACGCGTCAAAACGAAATGCATCGGTCTCCGGCGACACGGATGCCAGGTGTCCGGCGATCTCGCCGCCGAGTCGTTGAACATCATCCACAGCGGCAGCGTAGCTGGATCACACGACAACCCAGACGCGCCACCTCACCTCGCCCGTGGTGGTCGGCAGGAGGGTGCGTTTCTGTTTGTTGGGTCATCGCCGGCCCGCCCTACCGATGATCTCCGTGAGCTCCCTGTTGTTAGGAGTCGCCACGTCGTTGTCAGTGCTCGTTCGCCATGTCGCTGTCAGCGGACTCGTCACGGCTGACAGCCCGTGCCTAACCGTGCCCGGGCGCCGTGCGTGCGTTCAGGATCAACGAGGACCCCAGCGAGATCCAGTCCGGCAACCGTCCACTCACGACATGCGCATCCGCGACCACTCGCAGACCGTAACGTCTGCACCCCGGACAACACCGCTACGAAACCAACGCGACCACAAAACCCCAGCCCACCAACATGATCAACTTACGTTAAGTGGCATTGGCCAGCGAGTGGACGATTCACGGTGAACGTGTCGTCGACGACACCCGGCGGGCGGTGCTCAGTATTGCCGACGTTGAACTGCCGGACGGCGTCCGTTTTGAGCAGTACGTTCTACGGGTTCCGGCTGCCGCCATCGTTGTCGTACTGGATGACGCAGACCGCGTCCTGATGATGTGGCGGCACCGGTTCATCGTTGATCGCTGGCTGTGGGAACTTCCGGGTGGCGATCTCGACCCCGATGAGGAGCCGGCCGCGTGTGCCGCCAGAGAGGTAGAAGAGGAGACTGGCTGGCGGCCCAAAGCCCTGGAGCCGTTGCTCACCTACCAGCCGATGGTCGGCACGATCGACCAACCGAACATCGTCTTCATGGCGCGGGGCGCCGAGCGGACCGATGCTGCACCGGATATGAACGAGACTGAGCGAATCGGGTGGATACCGTTGGCCGAGGTTGAGCAGCGGATTGCGGCCGGGGAGATCGTCGGTGCTGGCTCCATCGCGGGTCTGCTCGCCGTGTTGTTGGCGAAGGCGACCCGCCGCCTCTAAGCCGGTTGAAGGGTCGGGTGTGCTCGCTCAGTGAACTCGCGGATCGCCGGCAGCCCGGCGTGCGGGGCGAGCCGGCCAGCGAGATCTTCCAGGTAGTCGCGGGCCCGACTGGAGCACAGACCTTTGGCGGCGTCGACAGCCACGACACCGATCGCAGCGGCTTCTTCCAGGTCACCGGCTTGGCTGTGGGCGCGCCAGCAATGCCAGGTTGAACTGGCGGCCCCGGGCGTAGGTGAGGCCATCCATCTCCAGGGAGCGTTCCGCGAAACGGATCGACAGATCTCCACGACCAAGCAGTGTGAAGCAATGCCCGAATTTGGCGGCCAGGTACGACTCGTCGAAGTATCCGATCCACGGCGGAGCGGAACTACGGTCGGCCCGGTCGAACGCTCGCTCCGCCCGATCCAATGCTGCCGCGCACGACCGCTCATCTCCGCCGACTGCGTGACCCTGCGCCTCCAGCACTGCGGACTCCGCTTCGATCGCGGATGCGTGGACTTCGGCGGCCGCCCTTCCAGCTGCCCGGGCCAGGTCAATGGCCGCGGTCGGTGCCCGCAAATACGCCGCCTGATGACTCATCGCGGCTAAGATCTCGGCGCCCAGTGCCCGGTCGCCAGCGGTAGCCGCCAACCGAAGGGCCTGGATCATGTAACGCTGAGCCAGACCGTGCTCCCCGATGTCATAGGATGCCCATGCGCCCAGCTGGGTCGCTTCAGCGGCAGCGGCGAACAATGCCGTGCCGGTGCGGGCGTCGTAGCGGCCACGGAGCATGTCGGAGACCTCGGTATCCAGGAACCGGATCACGTTGTCGCGGACGTGCCCACCGCCGAACTGGTTGTCCAGACCGCGGTATACCTGGGTTATCCTGCGGACAGTCTCCACGTCCGGCTCCCCGACGAGACGTCCACCGTCGCCGACCGGGCCTCCGACCGAGGGTGCGGTCAGCCAGCGGATCGCCGGAGCCAGAAAGACAGCCGCGTTGAAGCTGACGCCCTTCAGCAGGTCTCGCCGCAGCACGTTCCCTCGCCACAGATCGGCCGCGACATCTACACCGTGCCGCCAGTCCAGAGCGAACTCTAACCCGGATGAGACGGCCTCGGCCCGGTTACCTGCACCGTCTAGTCCCGCCATGTCGACTGAAACCCTCGGCGCCATCGCCGAGTCGCTGCCGGCGAGAACTTCGTCGGACAGAACCGCTGCGGACCCGGTCGGCCGCTCGGCTATGCCCTCCACGCGGGAAGAGTCAGTTGGGCGCCGTCTGCGGTTGACGAGACCGATCTCTTCGTCCCTGCTTGCTCCTAGGACCGTACGGTACGCGGCACGCCGGAGCGCTCGAGGCCACGCGACGACACCGCGCTCGATCCGGCCGATCTCACCGGCCGTGGACAGATACTCCGGAGGTAGGAGGCTGTTGGCGGCATCGACCATGGCTTGCGCGACTCGAACAACCGTTCCCGTGCTTCTCGGAATAGCCTATTGGGCCGACGACTCTTGATTGTCGTGGTTTGCCCCGACATGCGACCTCGTCCACTATGGCCCAGATCCTCGCACGGAACAGCGCAACCATAAAGGACCGGACCCCATGAGCGATGCTCAACGAGTGCGAGACCCCTCCGTGGAAGACGACGGTCGGCAGCCACGTCAGGCTATTGAACTCGTAGCTTTCTCGACTCATGCCACGACAAGCCACCACAGTGATCGCAGCTATAAAACGCGCGTCCGAACGGTACTGCCGACCATCTCGCAGCATACTTCTCCGCGCCAGACGCCCAAACAATGTGTCGATGCGACGACTCCGGAAGGGCATGGCCGCGCCCGACGGTTGTCAATGACGTCGGCAGCTGGCCGCCTCGCGCACTTCGTCCGCCAGCGGCTAGCTAGCCCGCTCGCGTAGCTGGCCCTCCCGAGGCACGCCGACGATGCGAACAACGACACGACCAGCTGCGCACGCGCAGTCCACGGGTCGGCCGCGAGCCAGCACGAAGACCCCAGGAGCGCCGGTGATCATGTACCCCGCCGCCGCTTGTCAGGATTGCGATGGTGTTGGGACAATTTCTCTGCAGGCATGAGTCGAGGGACAGACAGGACGGCCGAGATGGCAGCCGATGATCGGGAGCCGAACAGGCGGTTCCGTGACGCGCGGTTGCAGAGGTCTTTGACCAGAGAACAGCTTGCTGACTCCGCCAACAGGCTCTTGCCGCCCAGCTACCTGCTGACAGCGAGCGAAATCGCCAGAATCGAGCGGGGCGGCGTCGACTGGCCTCGAGCCCCCCGCAGGGCGGCGTTACGCACCGTTCTGGGGGTCGGCAGCGACTCCGAGCTCGGCTTCGCGAACAAGCGCCGACGCGGGAGCGACAACCACGCCGTCGACGTGAACGACGACCGGCGGCTGGGTGTACCGGATACCGTCGATTTCGTGAGACGACGAGACGTCCTGGGTGGTTTGGGCGCCGGCATGGGCGCTTTCATGGTGGGCGCACCACAACCTGGGCTGTTTCTCCGAGCGGCTGCTACCGCCGCTGGCGAAGCCCCGCATGGAGACGATGGGCTCATCGGTGGGATGCGTCGGGACGTTCTGCTAACCCGACGACTTTCCTTCAACGGCGAGGCGCCACCTCTCGCAGAGGTTGAGGCACAGATACGAGGCGCAATCAGGTCCTACCAGGCGGCTGATTACAGTGCCCTCGGTCGGCTCCCGGAAGTTGTTACCGGTGCGGAACAAATTGTGGTTGCGACGTCAGGCGAGGAACAGGTCAGACCCTATCGAGCGTTGGCGTGGGCCAATCTCACCGCATCGAAGCTCGCTGCCAAAGTCGGTGATTCGTCCCTCGCCTGGATCGTCGCCGATCGTGCGGCCTCCTGCGCTGTGTACCTCAGCGACGCACCGCTGGCTGGTGTCGCCGCATATCAGACGGCTTGCGCACTCACGCAATCACCGAACGGGCTGGAGTCAGCGGAACAGGTGGTGCTGATAGCAGCTGATCAATTGGCCAGCCACCGTTCTCACTCTCATCCCGCGCATCTGTCTGTTTTGGGAGCGTTACTGTTACAGGCGGCTGTCATTGCAGCCAAGCAAGGGCAACCGAACATCGCCAGCGAGCGGCTCAACCATGCGGCGCGCCTCGCTGCTGACCTGCGGCGCGACGCGAACGAACTCTGGACCGCTTTCGGCCCCACAAACGTCGAGCTTCACCGCCTCGCCGTGGCTGTCGAGCTTGGGGCAACCAAGCTGGCGCTCACCATTGGTGATCGATTGGATACCTCTGGACTTCCGCGGGCGCTGCGCAGCCGCCGCGCGCAGATCCACCTGGACCTTGCTGCCGCACACGTGGCTCGGCCCGACACCGATCCACAGGTGGTCCTGCACCTCCTTGAGGCCGAGCGCATCGCACCTCAGGCGATCAGGCACAACGCCAAGGCCCGCGGCATGCTGAGCGTGCTCCTCGGTCGTGAGCGTCGCAGCGCCGTCCCTGGACTACGGCCACTGGCACAACGAGCCGGCATGGCGGCCTGATGGCCGACCAGTCAGAACGTCGCCTACTAACACTTGTTGTGTGCGCTGCCCCTCCGGCGGCTGAGATCCACGAGCTGATTGATTTGCTCCACGCCGAACCGTGGGACGTACATGTCGTCGCCACGCCGGCGGCGTTGACTTGGATCGACGTGGAGCTGCTGGGCGCCCGAACGGGTCACCCGGTCCAATCAGAGATGCGCCGTCCGGGCATGCCCAAAACCTTTCAAGATGTCGGCGCCATGATAGTCGCGCCCGCAACGTTCAATACGATCAACAAGTGGGCGGCCGGGATCAACGACACCCTGGCCTTAGGTTTGCTCAACGAGTTCCTAGGCCATCGCATCCCGGTCGTCGCAGCCCCGTACGTGAAGGCACCGTTGGCGAATCATCCAGCGTTCGCCAGGAATTTGGCGCTGCTTGGTGAGGCCGGCGTCGGTCTCATCGCGTCGGAAGAATTCCGGCCTTCTGCCGAAGGCCAGCCGTACCGATGGGAGTCGGTCACAGGAGAGCTGTCACGCCTCAGCTCGGGTAGCAGCTAGGGCTTCAGGGCACGACATCATTGTGCTGCAACGCGTTCAGAACTTGCACCGTGAAGACGAACAAGTGACGCGTGACCACCCATAACGCGGCGTCTGCGGTGGGCGTGGGAAACGCCCTGGGCTCACGCGACTTCCCGGTGCCCAGTTTGGCGCAGGCGGGGCTGACGGAAGGTCGGCTTCACCGGTCGCGGGCGTCTGGAAGGCGTCATCCGATTGCAAATGGATGTTGATCACGTCGAAACCGTCTTCGGTCAATACTCCACGCATCCCCTTGGGCTACGGCGACGCACGCGGTGACCGCGCCGACGAAGGCAGCGCCTACGGCCGTTCCGGCGAGCCGAACGGAACCGCAGCGATCGCGCTGTTCCAGGTCGGCGAGCGCGGACGATCACAGCCCGCCGTCCCGACCAGATGGGAAGCGCATCACCCTTCTCCGACAGGCGTCGTCGTGGAAGCGATCCGAACCTTCTCCCGACCTGCGTCGTTCAGCCCGATTACCCATGCAGTTCCCCCTCTACCGACCCACGTTTCGTGTTCAGCGGTGGCGTGTGGACCGTTCCGCGAGAAGTTGTTGCGTCCGAATGATCACGGCCATTGAGGCCTGGATGCTAGCCATGAGTAGCGGCGTCGGCGCGGTGATCCGGACGGATGAGACGCCAAGACTGCTCGGCCCCAGGATGTCAAGATCGAAGAAGCTGATGATCCATCCGTCGCCGTGGCAACGGCACTGCACAGCCTCCACATCAGGTAAATGTAGTTCATCTCCTTGTCGTGTAGCTCTGTGCGGATGCCCGCCTCTTTCACGATGTCCGTGTAGCTGGGCCGGTACTTCTTCGCGAGCTCGGTGTGGAGGATCTGGTTGCGGTCTGCAACGTCCAAGATCCGCTGTTTGCGCGCCGTGATACCGCTGTCGGTCCTTACGCTCGTGTCCGCCAACAGCGACTCGGCGTTAGCGATGCTGTCCGACTCGATGAGCAGCCTTCGCAGGATCCGTTCTCTGCGTGAGGCGGGAGCCAGGATCCACAGGCCCGAGCTCGCGTTCTCCAAGGCTGCGCGCATCTGTGTGAACGGCGCGTAGGTGTGGATGTTGATGTCTGACGGCGCGGAGATCAAGGCCATCCGCAGTGAGTGCAGGTGGTCAATGGCTATGGCTAGGGAGTGCATGACCGAGTGGCTCAGGCGATACGGATCGGTCCGGGCATCGTCGCCAGCTAGGGAACTCCCGCTCTGAGGCTCGGGAATGCTGTTCGCCATCCACTCATCAACGACCTTGAGTAGCTCCGCCATTCGGCCGATCAGTGCCTTTTCTTCATCCGTGATAGTCACGGTCAGAAGGCCGTACACCTATGCCCCCCGATCGCTACCCATTACCGGGCAGATAACGAGCGTCTGCTGTAGATGGCCATTTTGAGAAACTCTGAGAAGCGCCGGAAAATGGTGACATCAACATTTCCACGCATTTCAAGGAGAAGTCATTCCACACCAACGCCGGGGGTCGTGTGTGGAGGGTGCCGAAATTGCCATTGGAGACCCGGCACCCCTCGGTCACGTATCCGTTCACCCACGACATCGTGGGCGGCCGTCAAGACCGACCACGTTCTCGAAACCTGAGCAAGCGATCCAAGATCTTTGCGGCATCCCGGCGGCGCTTCTTGTCCGGGTGCGCTGAGGCGATGAGTGCCACGATCCCTGTCAAGCGGTCCTCGCCGCCTCGTGGCAGGACCGCGACGGCGGCAAGACGGCCTTGCTCGGCATGTACTTGAGCAGCCCGATTCGGCACGTCTTCGCAGATCAAGGCTTCGGGGGCCGGTTCGTCGACTGGGCCCGCGACACGCTCAGGACCACCGTCGACATCGTGCGCAAACCCGCCGATCAACGCGGCTTCGCCGCCGCGGTTCCCTGAAGGAGTGACTGGCCCAGGGGGCTGAGCTGGCAGTTCGCCGATGCTCCCGAGGAGTGCGCCGGCACGGATTTGGGGTCATGTTCGGATGGCCGTGCTGAGCTGGCGGGCGCGGTGTCGGAGCAGGTCGGTGAGGGCGAGGTTGGCGCCGCGGGTGGTGCTGTGCAGCAGTTCGCAGACGACGGCCTGTTGGGCGAACAGGCCGGTGGGGGTGTCGAGGATGTCGGCGAATGCCGTATGCACCTGGTGGGCGGTGTCGGGGACGAGGAGGCTGTAGGTGTGCAGCGTCGCGGCGTCGTAGCCGGTCGGGGCTTGGCCCCAGCCTTCCCAGTCGAGCATTGTGAAAGCGGGGGCGCACAGGTTCGCGAAGTGCAGATCGCCGTGGGCGGTGCTCCAGGCGGGCACGGTGCTGTCGATCGGTCCGTCGAGGTAGCGGGGCATGACGGTGTGCAGGTACTGCTGGCTGATCGTGTGCCTGTCGGTGTCGACGGTGGACAGCAAACCGAGGGCGGCACGGAGTTCGTCGTACCAGCCGGCCGGCAGGCTTGGCGGGACCTCGAGGATCGCTGACGGCGACACCGTCGGCGCGGACGCGTGGTCATGCAGTTCAGCGCGGTAGCGGAACAGGTCGTCCATCCAGTCTCGGTGCGCGCGCAGCCGCGGCCGGGGCACCCCGGCGGGGAGCCGGGTTGCGGCAAGGGTGCCGTCCCAGAAGGTGCGGTCGACGTGGTCGTGGCGGGCCCCGGCAATGCGCAGCCAGGCTGGGCCGTCGCCGGTGTGGACCGGCCGGCTCAAGGTCCGTCCGCGCCATCCCCACTCACACCGGTCGCCGACGGGTGTGACGTCGAGCAGCAGGCAGGCGCGGCGGACGGCGGCGTGCATGCGGCCGATGGTGCGCGGGTCCTCGGGGACCACGGCCATCACGGGGCTGCCGGGGTGGTCGGCAGGTCGAGCAGGGGTGCGCTGGGCGGCGTGCGCGAGCACGGTCTGCACGGGTGCGGCCAGGCCGGCCCGGTTGAACGCGAATATGACGTGGTGGGCGAGCACGTCGCGCAGCCCGCGCACCAGATGCCCGTCGGTGTGGACGGTGCGCAGGGCGGCGCCGGCGGCGGCGAACGCCGCCAGATGGTCGGCGATGCCGGCTAAGGGCCGGCCCGGGGCGGTGAGGCGGGCCGGTCGGTGAAGATCAGCGTGCGCAGGGCGGCGGCGTGCGCGGCGACGCGGCCGGCCGCGGTGTCGGGCAGCGAGGGCCGCAGGGCGGTGACGCGGTGCCAGATGTCGCCTTGTTCGTAGCGGTCCTGCCCGGCGGCGCGGAACAGGGCGCTGACCAGCAGCACCGACAGTTCCGGCCGGCCAAGCCCGGGTTGGAGTCCGGTGTGACGGGCAGCGGTGAGGATGGTGTGGCTGTCGTGGTGGAACAGGGTGTGCGCGATGTCCATGCCGGCCGGGCCGCCGAAGGCCAGCGTTTCGGGTTCGTAGACGCATTCCCGCCAGCGGGTCAGGTGCCCGCCGCGGGTCAGGCTGTCCAGGATCGGTGTCATCGCCGCACGGACCTTGTCGGTGGCGACGCCGGGTGGGGGTTGTAGCCGGAGCCGCCAGGACGGGTGTTTGCGGATGTACCACCACCGGCTGAGGATCCCGGTATGGACGAGGTCGTCGAGGCGTAGCGCGAGGCTGGCCGTGACCGGTTCGGCGTCGGCCCAGTCGCAGAACTGCAGCCATACCTGCACCCACCGGTCCGCCCGCTTTTTCAGGGCGGCCCGCCCGGCGTGGTGGTAGACGGCGACGGCGTCGACCAGGTCGTCCTCTGCGATTGCGGTGTGTGTGGCGGCGTCGCGGAGGGGGGTGCCGGCGAGGACGGTGAGGACCGCGTCGGCGACCAGGTCATCATCGGGCGGCGGGGTGCCAGTGTCAGGCAGAGCGGTCAGGTGAGGAGCAGGCATACGTCCCATCCCGAGATCGGTGGTGTCTGGGTCGCTGCGGTGTGCAGGGCCAGCGCGAGCCCGGCGGTGCCGGTGAGCAGCCCGCTGTCATCAGGCCATCCGGCTTGGGTGTGGGTGATGAGCCGGTCGGTCAGCTCCGGGATGACCGCGGCCAGGGCCGGGGACGTGCTGTCGTTGGCGGTGCGCCACACGGTCTGGCAGAGGCCGGCCCAGCCATGGCAGAGGCTGCCGTCGCTGACCTGGTCGAGCTGGGCGGGGTCGGTGACACACGCGGTCAGGGCTTGTTCGGCGAGCACTTGCAGGGCGGTGTCGCCGGTCGCCTGGGCGGCGACGTGGTGGGCCCGGGCGATGCCGGGGGTGCCGTAGCACCAGCTCGGCCGCCCCGGTTGTGTCTGAGCAGGACGGCCGGTGGTGAGGTCGGCGCGGGTGATCGATTGCGGCCACCACACCCCGGCCGGGGTGTGCTGCTGCCAGTGGGTGAGCCAGTCGAGGATGACGGCGATGGCGTCACGCTGCCCGTCGACGGTGATCCCTCGGCGGAGGGCGACGCTGAGCAGGGCGAGCGGGCCAGTGATGCCGTGGGCGAGGCAGCGCAGCGGCCTGCGCCGCCTGATACCGCGCCGTCGCGTAGGCCGGGCCCGGCGTCGACGCCCGGACCCGTAGAAAGGTCTCGTGCGGGCGGCGGCCGAACCCGGCGCCGCCCTTGAAGTTCAGTCGCCCGTCTGCGCTGATCGACGCGATCTCCGCCGGCACCAGGCCCAAGACCTCGTCCACCGCGACGATATCCCCGATGCAGGGGCGTAAACGCTGCAGGGAGCGTGCAGCGCGCAGCGCGTGGAAGACCTTCACCCACGCGTCCAGGATCTCCTGATCGTCCAGCGGCGTCAGGATCCGCCGGCCCACCTCGGCGGCGAGGTTCCGCACGTACTCCAGCTGACCCTTGCTCGCAGATCGGGGAGTCGGTAGATGCAGCACGCCGCGTAGCGCGCGCCGAAGGAGAACGGCGGTGACCGGCTGCGGCAGCAGCTTGTTCACCGTGAGTCCGGCATGGGCCGCGAGCGCGAGCTGGTCCTCGCTGGCAGGACCGGCATACGCGCGCAACGCATCGGCGACCTCCTGCCACCGCGGTCTGGACACCACTCACGCTCCTGAAAGGACACCGGACCTGGACTTCACCGTACAAGTCGCCAGCGGTCGCCGCGCTCCCGTCCGGCCGGCTGCTTAGCAGAGGATGGCCGCCGGAGTCCAGCCTCGGAAGCCGGATTCCGGTTGATGGCGCACGTCAGGGTTGGCAGTTGTCGGCGGGTTCCGCTCATCCTGGCTCGTCGTGGTGCGGTAAACCCCGACGTCTTGCAGACCGCGCAATTGTCTGAGTAGCCCATCTGCCGCCACGGCGACGGCCACCGTAAGTCCGGACAAATGGTGTTGGAATGCCGCGTTAGTGTTCACCAAGATTGCGGATCGTGAATGTGATCCGCTTGGTCTTCGCTGGCTCTTTGAAATCGAGTGCCGACCCGTCCGAGAAGAGAACGCGTGCGGTTGGCATCGGGCTCTTTTCGGAGGCCTTCCACGCGAGGGCTTTCTGGAGGGCTACAACGATTCCAGTCCGAGCCATCGATCGTCTCGCGCGATTTGAAGACTCGGGTGCTCTCCTGGCCATTACGGCCCAACAGCACCGGTCGTGTCTTGCTGCCCGGCTGGTCTTGGACAGCGTTGATCAGCAATGATGCAAGCGCGGGCACGGTACTCCACAGGGTGATCTGACGGCGTAGGAACCTCAAGATCACCGGAGCCGTGCCCGCCCCGTCAAATCCACTCTGGACTACTACACAGCGTTCTCAGACGCACACTCCCCGACTTTGCCGTGCCCGTGCCTGTTTGGGTCTGGCGCGCCTTGCGATTTCATGAACCCAAAAGAATCTACTTTGAACGGCTCTTTCGCTATGAAGAGATCGTGCAGATAATTGCCCTAAACATGCGGCTAGAGGAGGCAGGATTCCCGGCACCGGAACTTAGGCTGACTGCGGTATTCGATATCTACGAAGGTGCAATGAGTGCCGAGCGTGGCCGCTTGTCGGAGCCGGAGGAGTGGGAACGATTCCTTGGAAAGCACAACGTGACAATTAATGGATTCGAGGATTCGGGCGAGACGCTGTCGTTCGTCAACTCCTATGGCGAAGGTTGGGGCGACAGTGGCTTCGGATACATGCCAAGGGCATACTACGAGAAATTCGCTAGCGAAGCATGGGCTCTGCGGTCAACAAGTCGCGGTTTCAACCTTCAGCCCGAACTTGGAACCGAAATGTCGCTTAGGGACCTCGCGCGATCATGGAGGCGAACTCCGGTGCGTGGCAGCGACGCAGTCGCGCCCGGTCGCCGTCTACGTTGGTACCGAGTGGATTCGATCTTTCGGAATGCGCATACTCTGGTGTCCGAAGTAGTGGACAGCGCCGGAAAGCGGCTTGGGTGGTGCCACCTGGAGATCGGCACTGCGGAAGGTGCATTGACTGCCGTGGTGACTGAAATGTTTGTTTGGCCGACATACCGGGGGGCCGGCGTCGCTAAGAGCTTGATCGAATGGGCTAGGGAGGAGGCTCGATCGGTCTCCTGCGAAACGCTTCAGGTAATAGTGTACGACGCAGATGCCGAGAGCGAGACGCCAATTGACCGTCAAGCGATTCTAGAACACCTGGGGATGGAATGGCATTGCCCTCCCATCGAGGCAGCGGGCAATGTACATGCTATCGCTGGAGAATACGTATATCGAGCCTAACTCCGATTCTCTAGTGGATGCGAAGCGTACTATTTTGCCGCATAGCGAGTGCTCGATCTCGGTGGCCGGTGACTCGCTGCGATGATCTGGGACGCGTCCGACTAAGCCGGAAACGGAGTCGTATCGAGGGTCGACTGGTCAGCGCTTGGCGTGAACGCCTCGACGATCGAGGCTGGGATTCGTCCTCGCTCCGACACCTCGTACCCGTTCTTGGTCGCCCACTCCCGGTTGGCCTGATTCTGGTCCCGGTTAGACCGACTCGGCACTGCTGCCGCGCGGGCCGCGATCCGGCCGTTGCGTTGGTTCGGCCAATCCGGGAGGCGACGGTCAGGTAAGCGTCGAGGGCCTTGCGGAGTTTGCCGGCGTTCTTCTCGGACAGGTCGATGATGTAGTTCACGCCGTCGAGGCCGAACTCGATGGTTCGGTCGGCATCTCCGCCGTCCAGGTCGTCGGTGAGCACCGTGATGATTTGCTTAGCCATAGTTGCTTCACTCCCCGAATTCGAAGGACGCGCGTTTAGTACATCGCCACGGCCCACCATAGCCGCCACGCTTACCGCGCTGTTCGGCGCATTGACCATGTGGGCCATCAGAACTGCCTGATGCTGGGAGCAGCAGCTGAGCCGGCGGCTGACCTTGCCCTATTCTCGCGACATGACGATTCAGCGCATGGACAACGTCGGTATCGTCGTCGACGACCTCGACGCCGCCGTTGCGTTCTTCACCGCGCTCGGAATGGAGCTGGAAGGCAGGACGCCCATCGAGGGAGCCTGGGCGGGTAACATCGTCGGCCTCGACGACATGCGGAGCGAGATCGCGATGATGCGGATCCCGGACGGTCCCGGTCGGCGACTGACGCGGTGACCGGCCACGGGCACGGACACGTCAAGATCGGCGGCGATCGGCGGTAAGCAGGCCGACGAGGACCAACCGCCGCAAGGTCACGACCAGGTCCGGGCCCACATCTGGCCCCACCCACCATGAGAACATGTATTTCTGCGGCACCCACTCGGTCGGCAGCGACGGCGAACTCGCCCAGCCCGACGCCGCCGGGTACCGGCCCTGCACCGCGCCGCTATCGAATACGGGTATCGGGCGGATACGTGTATCGGGCGCACAGGCGGGTAGCTGTGTACTGGCCCAGGTCGAGAAGATGGCGGGGTCGGCCACGCCGGTCAAGCAGCGGCCGGTGTGCGTCCCCGCATCCGCGCTGCTGCTGCGCAGGTGCATGGGTATCAGTCCGGGACGGTGCCGTGCTGCAACAGGTCCAGCAGGCCGGTGACGTCGAGGACCTCCACGACGCGTTGATGAGCGTTGACCACACGCAGCACGACGCCCTGCTCGGCAGCCTCATTCTGAGCCTGCAGCAGGGTCCGGATGCCCGAGGAGTCCAGGAACGTGACCGCCGTCATGTCGAGGTGCACCTCGCCGGGGCGGGCACTCAGTGCCGTGCGAACGGCGTCGGTGACCTGTGGTGCGGTCGCCATGTCGACCTCTCCGGCGATGCAGACTCCCATGACGCCGTCGGCGACGGGCGCGGTCGTGATCTGCAGCAGATTCACGCGGCGCTGCTCGTGGCCTGGGCGCGTTCGAGGACCCGGTACACCGTGGGGCGTGACACCTCGAACAGCTCGACCACGGTGTGCTCGCCGGCGGGGTGCAGTATGCGCGGGTGCGCCCGCCGGGCCGGCGACAGCTTCGGTGCCCGGCCTTTCAGCTTGCCCTTGGCCCTGGCGATGGCCATGCCTTCGCGGGTGCGCAGGCGCAGCCGGTCGACCTCGAACTCGGCGAGGGTGGCCCGGATGTTGAAGAACATCTTGCCGATCGGATTGGCCGGGCGGTAGATCATCGTGCCCAGCCGCCGCCGGATGCGGCGGCCGGCGAGGGTGTCACCGATGTGCCGGGCGTCGGGGTCGAGGTGAACGTGGTCGGCTGGCACGCCAAGCTCAAGCCTGATCTGCCGGTCGCGTCCAGGTCCTGCTTGTCGGCGGAGCAGCGCGCGTAGCCGGTCTTGATCGCCGTCACGCCGGGGAGCGTAACGGATAGCCCCACTCGCCGGGCCAACCATCGGACACCTATTTGAGACGGGCCGCACGCTGATCGTCACCACCGCCGGACGGGTAGCCGGGGTGTCGGGGAATGTCCGGGTGGCCGCTAACCCCGCATAACGTGCCGACGGTGTCGTCGTTGCTGTCGCGTGTCGCCACGCTGGCAATCGACCAACTTACACTGGCCTACCTGGACTACATTCCAAGATCTTCGTGACCGGTGGCGTGGTTGGTCGTTGACCCAGCACGGTTGAGGCAGTGACCGTTGTGGATCTTGCTGCTTGGGACGCGGAGCTTCGGTTTCTGACGGACGGGTTGGGATGCTTGTTCAAGCGTCCGGAGCCACGGGTGACGTTCACGGTGATGGTCCGGGCGATGCTGGCCGATGCGGTGAAGAGGAACTCGTGGGGTCTGGCGGAGTACGCCGGGTCGCCGACGCCGCAGGCGTTCGAGCATCTGCTCAACGGGGCGAAGTGAGGCGCTGACGAGCTACGTGACCAGATCCGCGGGTATGTCCTTGTCGGGCTGGCGGAGCCGGGCGGGGCGCTGGTCCTGGACGACACCCAGGCGATCAAGAAAGGCCTCAAGAGCGTGGGGGTGGCCCCGCCACCGCCCGCAGAACACCACGCTCCGCCAACAGCAGCCGCGTTACGGGCAATGCGTTACGGGCAATGCTTTGGCGCATTGTTCTGGCCGATGAGAGACTTACCCCGCCGGTCACCTCGACCAAGCCTGGCCGGGCTGCGGTCGTAGATCAATTAGATAAGTAGCCGATGACAATGCATGTGAGCCTGCTCGATCATCCCGAGAAGAGCTTGTCGGCTAAGCGATGTCTCGTAACTCGGTGTGGGCGTTGCCTGTGGCCGGCTTTCGGGTCAGCCGGCCAGGGCGATGTTGTGGAGATGGGCTATTCCGGCTGCGGTTTCCGCGAGGGTGGATCCGGCGCGGCGGTAGTCGCGCAGGATCTTGTAGGTCTTGAGACGGGCCAGAGCATGTTCGACGCGGGCTCGAATCTTGCGGTGTCCGGCGTTGTAGTCCTGTTTCCACTTGGGTAGTTCGCTGCCGTCTCGGGGTTTGCGGTAAGGCATGATCACTTCGGGGTTTCCGCGGTAGCCCCCGTCGGCCATCACTTCCCGTCCGGCCAGTTTCTGGCTGATGCCGCTGCTGCGGTAGACGATGGTGTCGTTGCGGTTGCCGGGTTGTGGGTCGCCCAGGGCGATGACCAGGCGGGTGTTCGCGTCGACCGCGACGTGCAGGTTGGCTGAGTAGCGGTAGTTCTTGCTCTGGGCCGCGAGGCGGTGATCGCGGGTAGGGATCAGGGTGCCGTCGACGATCGCGATCTGGTCTTTGGGTCGCCGGCGTACGGGTGCCCGTGCGAGCAGCGAGCTGAGGGTGTCGATGACCCGGTGGGCGGCGGAGTGCGATACCCCGAACAGCGGGCCGATCTGGCGCATGGTCAGGTTCGTGCGCCAGTAGACGGCCACCAGCAGCACCCGATCCGGCAGGGTGAGCGCCCACGGACGTCCCCGACGGCCGTCAGCGATGGTGTCACCACCCCGACGGGCGACGAGACGCACCAGCGTGTGGAACTGGGCCGGGCTCAGACCGGTGAACGGGTGGCTCAACTCCGGGCGGGAGGCTGAGAACACCTGCACCTATAGATGATCAACCACCGTCCGAACCAGACGATCACCGGGTTACGAGACATCCCTTAGAGCGAGTGATGTGCCCGGGAAGGCGGATCGCCTTTCGAGGAGTTTTTACGGCTTCCTTATTCTTCTCCAGCATGCCGAATGAGCACTGGCTGCCTTAAGGAAGTCGTGGCTGGAGCGGACGTGCGATTCGGCGATGAGCTGGACCAGCTCAAGGGCGATGTTGCGCAGGCGCCCGTCGTGGTCGTAGCTGGGATCCCACGCTGACAGCGTTGCTGAAGTGATCGGCAAACGTTGCACGGCTTGGCGTAGGACAGCAGACACCTCGTTCGGAAACAGGCCGTTGGGTGCGGCATAGCTATTAGCCGCAGCTATCGACGGGTCAAAAACGTCGAGATCGATGTGAATATGAACTTTCTCCACCTGGCCGGCCAGGGCTTCCACCGAGGCGCCCACGGTACCGATGTCTCGGGCTTGGTCAGGAGTAAGGACAACGATCTGGCTTCCCCGCAGAGCCTCAGCTTCCCAGACGTCCCGATCGCGGGTACCGATCAGCATGATTTGCTCGTCGGCGAGGGCTCGGAACCCCGGCACGGACGCGGTCGCAGCGGTCCAGCAACGGCCGGTGATCATGGCCACGCCCTGACCATCGAGAAACCCGTTACGGTCGATGTCGGGAGTGTTGAAGTCACCGTGCGCGTCGAACCAAAGCAGTCCCAGACGAGGCACCGACGCGGCCAGACCGGCAAGCACGCCCAGGGTCGCGTTGCAGTTACCTGACAGCAACACGGGCACCTGACCTGCTTCGTGGGCCGCGGTCACCTCCCCGGCAACGATCCGATGCAACGCAAATGCCGTCTTCAACTCGCTGTTCCACTCCGTGTCCACCAGCAAGCGGCGTGATTGCACCGCGTGTCCCCGGTCGCGCAGCTGCCGGTCGGCTCCAGCCGCCGCCAAGGCCAAGGGACCCGCACCCATGCGGACCCCATACTGGCCAGAGTCGTAGGGGACTTCCAGCAACCGGATCGACGACCGCTCGAGAGCCACGTCGCCATGCTAGGACCGTAGGGAGCCCGACCTGCGGGCGCCGATGCTTAGATCGGCCGGTGACAAACCAGGTAAATGACCGAGGATGGCTCGATGTTTGTGCCGGCCACCGTATCTACTGGGAGGACTGGGGCAATCCCTCGGGTGTTCCTGTCATCTTCCTGCATGGCGGCCCGGGTGCAGGCTTCAACGACACACACAAACAACTGTTCGATCCCGACCGGCACCACGTGCTCTTCCACGATCAACGCGGGTGCGGCCGGAGCACGCCCACGGCCGATACGCAGCACAACACAACCGCGGACCTCATCAACGATGTAGAAGCGCTGCGGTTGCACGCCGGCTGGACCCGAGCCCACGTGGTCGGCGGTTCCTGGGGCCTCGGCCCTCAGCCTCCTGTACACGTTCGCCCATCCCAGTCGGGTGCGAAGCCTGACCCTGTGGAGCATCTACCTGGCACGGCGCTTCGACGACGAGTGGGTGATGACCGGACCACCCCGCTTCTTCTTCCCCGCCGAGTGGGAACGCTTCATCGGTATGGTTCCCGCCGAGCACCGCGACGACCCGGGAGCGGTAATCGACTACTACTACGAGCAGCTTCGGCATGAAGACAGATCGATCGCCTTCCAGTACGCCGTGGAATGGACACTGTGGGAAACGGCACTCACATCGCTCAACTACGATCCTGCCCGCAACGAGACCGAAATATCGGCTGACCCTGCGACGCCTTCCCTCGCCCGCCTGGAAGCGCACTACTTCGCCCACCGATGCTTCATACCCGAAAACTACATAATCAACAAGATTCCCATCCTACGGGACATTCCGTGCACTGTCGTCCAAGGCAGGTTCGACATGTGCACACCACCAACGAACGCTTACGAACTAGCCCGTGGATACGGACATCAACTCAACCTGAAATGGGTCAACTCAGGACACCTGCGAACTGACCCAGAGATGCAGAACGCCCTCCAAGAAACAATCAATTCCTTACGTTGACCAACCCGATGGCGAAGCGCACTGTCATAGCCACGATCCGATCGGGACAGAATTCGACGCTTGGTGACTGGTGGGCCCCGCGGGTAACGTCTGGTGATCATGGGAGTGTAGTCGTCTTCGGCAAGATCGAGGGCTGTCGTCTCCATCAGTTCGCGATGTCAATCGGTGAGATGTCGGGCGACCGATGCGGCGACGCACGTCGGGCGGGGATAGACGACCTGGGCGAACGACGGCTGTGCTGCGGGCTTCGTGAGGGCCGGTTGCCAGCGTCGGTCGGCACCTGCTCTCCGGTGCGCAATTGATCGCCGTCGAGGTGGGCGAGGTGGGCGCGGACTACCGCCGCCTGACGATCGCCCAGGCTTTCGAGGATGTTGAGCGATGTGGTCCACGCTTGCCGTGCAGAAGTGGTGTTGCCGGCTCGCAGGAGTGCCTTTCCTAGACTCAGCAGTGTTGAGGCTTCTCCCCTTGAGGTCGCCGTTGATGCGTTGGAGTGTGAGCGACTGCTCGGACAAGTCGACTGCCCGGTCCAGGTGGCGGAGGTGGCGGTGGATGGTTCCCAAGTTGTTCAGCAGCCAGGCTTGGCTGAGCGGGAGGTGAGCGCGGAAGCTGATCGACAGGCCCAGCGCGGCGCAGTCGCGGGCTCGCTCGTACCGTCCGAGACGCTGATAGGCCAGCGTGAGGCACGTGAGAGCCAGCACCTCGCATTGAGGTTCGCCGAGCTCGCGGGCGAGGACAAGTGCCTGATTACTGCCGTCGATCGCCCGGTCGATGTCGCCGAGGACAAGGTAGCTGTTGTTCACCGTGGTCCTCCCGCGAGCCGTCGATCTTGATGGAGTTGCCGGAGACCCACCTCACGGCAATGCGTACTTGGAAGTCCCGGAACGCGCCGCAGGTCGTCAGGACCGGCACGGCGGCCATGCTGTACGCGATGTTGTAGTGGTGGACGAATTCGCCGATGACGTCGGTCCGCTCGCTGGACTGGTCAGGTTGCACGTGCTGGTTCCCGACGCGCCGAGCTGGACGACCTCAAGATGGGAGCTGACCGTTGCGCTGGCTCCCTTGTGCTCCTTGCCACCGCAGGAGGCCGCGCGACCGCACTCGGTCAGTTCCACGTTCGCCATCGCGTCGATGGTGGTGGCGTTCGGGGTGGTACCCGGTCGGGCGGAACCGACCCGTTCCGCGACCTGGCTCTGCCCGGTCGCGGAACGGTTGCCCTGTGTTCAATGCGGGCCGGGTGGCTCAGGCGGCCACGCCCACCGGACGGGCGCGGTTGGTGGTGTCGCCGACGCCGAGCTGCCCCCGGTCGTTGGCGCCCCAGCAGGCGAGCGCGCCGCTGCTCCGGATGCCGCAGCTGTATTCATCACCGCTAGACAGCAGCGACCAGGGCGCCTCGCCGACCAGGCGACGGGGAGCACCCCGGTCGGTTGTGTCGCCGATGCCGAGCTGGCCGGCATAGTTGGCGCCCCAACAGAACCGCGTGCCGTTGGTGTACAGCCCGCAGGAGTGCAAGCTGCCAGCGGTCACCGATGACCAGGCATGGGTGCTGACGACGGTCGGAACACTGCGGCTCTGCGTGTCGCCGACGCCGACGCCGAGTTCGCCGAAGTCGTTGAGTCCCCAGCAGTAGAGGTGCGCTCCGGACGAAATGCCGCAGCTGTCGTACTCGCCGGCGGAGATGCTACGCCACGTACCGCCGCCGGCCACCGCAGTCGGCACGAGGCCGCTGTGGGTGTCGCCGGTGCCGAGCGCCCCGGGGTAGCCGAGGCCCCAGCAGTACCCGGTTCCGTCGACCATGACCCCGCAGGTGTGCTCCAGACCGCCGTCGACCGTAGCCCAGCCGGTACCGAGGCCGGTCGGCGCGACCCGGTTCGTTGTGTCACCAACACCCAGGTTCCCGAAGTCGTTGTTGCCCCAGCAGTAGAGGGCCGACGACGTCGTGATGCCGCAGGTGGTGGCGCCGCCGGATGTGATGGACAGCCAGGTGAGGTGTTCCCCAGGCCGCCGGGCCGGCACGGTCGTGCCGGTGGTGTTGTTCAGGCCCAGCTGCCCGGAGTCGTTGGAACCCCAGCAGTACCGCAGGCCGGACGTGGTCAGTGCACAGGTGTACGAGCCGCCGGCCGCGACGCTGGCCCAGTCCAGCCGGGTGCCGACCTGGGTGGGAACGCTCCGGTCGGTAGTGTCGCCCAGCCCGAGCTGGCCGCTCTCGTTGGCGCCCCAACACCACAGCGATCCATCCTGCTGGATGCCACACGCATGGGCGCCGCCGGCGTCGACGGTCAGCCACGCGGCGGCCGCGAAGGCCGGCACCACCTCAACGCCTACTGCCACGGTGATCGCCAGCCCCAGCACCGCCGCTAACTTCGCGACCATCGGCCCCCGGCGTCGACGTCGACGGCCGCGGCCGGACCCGTGATTGTGGTCCTCTTCCGCGATCCCCGACTCCTGCACATGCATCCCTTGCTCTCCTTCGCGCTTGCGCCCCACTCACGAAATCGTCGTGCCACGCCACGCTACGGGGCATGTCAATAGCTACATTGCCCGATCCGGTGGACTGTCCAGGGTGTCTGTCATGCGAACCGTGCAGGTCGGTTTCGTACTCCAGCGACGGCTGTGCCGGCGCGAGGCGCGGTTCACCGGCGGCGGCTTGGAAGGCGATGGTGGGTGCGTCTCGAGAAGCGACACGGTCTGCGGCGCCACGCCCGCCTCGCTGTACGCGAGCCGCATGGCGCGCCGCTGGCGTTCCTGGGAGGGGCGAGCAGGCCCTTTCCGTGCAGGCCCGCTCACGGTGGCGCGTCATCGCTGCCGCCCGTCGCCCGGGCCGGGTCCCGCGGGGCGAGAACAGGCCTGCGGCGTGAGCGCGCCGCACGCGGTGGGCCTGCACCCGAGCGGGACGCTGCCCGCGGAACGGTTCATCAGCCACGGCGGCCGCCGATACCTGCTGTCCGGCGATCGTGTCCGGGCCGTCGACGAGCGCCGGTTCGTTCTGCTCGGTCGCCCCGACGACTGCATCAACACCGGCGGGGAGAAGGTCTTCGCCCTCGCAGTCACCGACACGCTGCTGCGGCATCCCGGCGTCCGCGACACTGCCGTGTTCGGTGTCCCGCATCCCCGGCTTGGCAGCACCGTGACGGCCCTCGTCCAGCTTCAGCCCGGCGTCACCGTCGGCGACATCGTGGCTCACGCCCGCGGCGAACTGGCCGGCTTCAAAGTGCCGACCACCGTGCTCGCTGTGCCCGAGATCCCGCGTACCGGAGTGGGCAAACCTGACCTCACCGCTGCCCGCCACGCGCTGGCCGAACACCACAGGAGGACGGCGTGACCACAACATCCGACCGCACCGCCATCACCACCGCGCTGGACCTCGTCGCCTTCGCCCGCCGGGAACAGGCCCTGCTGACCGCCGCCCTGGAGTCTCTGTTCCGTGACCAGGAGTTCGACACGACCTCCAACCGGCCGGCACCGGCATCCCACCGCGACCGTGACTCGTCGTCCAGACCACCGGCGCACCGCGAAAAACGCCGTCGCGAGCTCCGGTGACATCGACGTCGATCGTCAACCATAGTGGACGTTCGTGATCGTGGCGGATAGTCGACAGAGACGCCCGAAGCGTTGACGCTCCTGACCGGAATGCGGGTAGCGTCCCGTGGCGACAGCAACCAGGCCCCACGTGGCCCGCCGTGCTGGGCTTCGGGGAGCCGAATTCACGGGAGGAAAGCATCGTGGAAAAGCGAATGCGGGGGTTCTCTGTCCTCGCGGCAGTCATCGCCGGCGGCCTTGCCGCGGCCATGGCGGCACTACCGGCCGACGCCGCGCCGGGAGATGGCACCTCCGGTGACGGCGCCGCCGCCGCCGCGAACCTGCGTCAGCCCGCAGCCGTCCGGGCCTGCGGTGATCTGAAAGCCGACCCAGCCGCCTCCAGCAAGCCGGCGGTGTGCCGACTCGATCCGGCCCGACTGCCGGCCGCCGCCCAAGCGTCCATCGCAACCCAGCAGAAGAAGGCCGCGGCGTCGACGCTGGCCGTGCGATGCGCCCTGAACGCTCTGGACACCGACCGCACCACGTCCTGCATCAACACCGAACTGGCGTACGACATCTTCATCCCGCAGACCGGCGAGGTCATCGGCACCGCGGCCTTCCAAGCCGTTTTCGTCGGCGTCCTGGATGTGCGCACCCGCGAATGGAACCAGCGCGCCGAAGTCACCCTGCTCTACGCCGAGGAAGCCGCCGCACCGGGGTTCCTGGCCTTTGCCACAGCGACCTTCCCCGACGGGACCGGCTTCACCGCCACCGAGTCGGAGTACCTGGAAGTCACCACCGTCGGTGACCAGGTCGACTTCCCCTACACCGTCACCTCCGCGGGAACGGCGACCGTGCAGGGGCACGTCCAACCGGACTTCGTGCTGACCCCCCTGGTCCCGGTCGAGTCGCCGCCCCTGCAGTACTACATCACCCCCGCGCCGTCCGTACGCTGCGACTCCACTCCCCGTGTCGGGCCCGCCACCGGCGGGTGCGTCTACCACCAGTTCGTGCCCACCTACACCGTGTCCACCACCAACCCCGACACCGCCCAGGTCGCCTGGCACATCCTCTGGGCCCAACGCAACCTGCTCAACCACTGGGGCTGGCAAGGACACGGACCCGCGCTCACCCGCACCCGCAACCAAACCCTGATCACCGCCAACCGGCAGGCCGCCTGCGGTAACCGCCGCGCCCGGCCGGGCCTGTCCTGCGACGAGTACCCCTTCGCCAGCACCCAGCAAGGTGCCTCACTCAACCCCGACTACAGCTGGCACATGGTCAACGCCCGTCAGAACAGCCTAGAAGGCAGTCGCTACCGGCGCCCCTGGTACAACCAGAACCGCTTGCTGGAAAACGACGCCTTCTGGGTCAACGTCGAGCTGCCCGCCGGCACCACCATCACCCAAATCCCCGGGTACACCAACTGAACCCATGCCCGTTACAGGTCCGGGGCGCCGGTGGAGCCAACAACTCCACCGGCGCCCCCGAACACACAGCACTCGCCAGCCCACCGAAAGGGGACCATCGATGACCAGCACCGACATTCCACTGACCACCACCACCGCAAGCGTCTTCATCGAGGACAACGTCATCTTCCTCGGCGACCCGGACGACCCCGACAGCCCCATCCACACCGGCGACGTGCCACCACCCGATGCCACCGGACTGATCTCCGCCACCGACGGCGCCGTGCAAATCACCTGCGGCGTCAACGTCGGCCACGTCACCATCACCGTCCAAACCTGGCACCAGCCCCCACCCACCACCATCGACGACTGGGACGACGTCGCCGAAACATCAGTGCACTGGAACACCGACCGCATACAGGTCATCGGCGCGTCTGTCGACGACGCACCCACCTTCCCCATCGACCTGCCCCCCACCCAGCAACACACCTACCGGGCCCGTGACCACGCCCGCAACCGCGACGCCGGCGAAGACCGCAACGACACCGACCCCACCGAACACCACCTCCTCCAAATCTGGCCCGCCCCGCAAACCCCAAACCAGCTCCTCAAAGCCACCGACACCATCGGCCAAACCTGGCGCGTCTAACCTGAACTTCGCACATGGTTATCAACGGCGGGGCGTTCGAGGTCGATCATCCTCGCACCTGCTGGGCCGTACCGGAAACGGCACCTTCGGACTTCTCGCCGGTGCGTGCCTTCACCCTTTCGGTACTCTGAGATTGCCAGCAGCGCCACCAACACCCGGGTAGGCACGTCTGATCACCGCGTACCAGGAGGTGGTCGACACGTCGTATGCGGCGCACCGCCGCGCACTGACCGCGATCCCACAAGGCCGCCACCCGGCGTGGTCCGGCTCGACATGGGAGAACTTCTGCTGGCTGTCGGCACGGCTCGGCCCCCGGTCGCCACTCCGCTGTTCGCCTAGGCGATCGGCGTGACGCACAGCGTGTTCCACACCGCCGACCACCGGCGTTCTATGACGCTCTGCCGGCGGTCTTCCCGCACCTGGACGTCGTCATCGCCTACCGATTGCTGTTCGGCATCTACTCCGGCATCGTCCCGGACGGCATCGCCGACCTGGGTGTCGACGACACCGACTGGGCCGGTGACTCCACGATCCTGCTGTCCTACGTCAAGCGCCGCACCGCCGCCGAGAGCCTCAACCTGCCGCGGCCAGCGGTCCGAATGCTCGAGCAGTGGCTCACACCCCGACGCCGACCGTCCACTCGTCGGGATGTGTGACTCGGCCCGCTGTCCACAAGCCACCCACCACCCCGTCCACCGGCCGGTCTGGGCCGCGCACGCCGGGCGAACCAACACATTCATCGACCAGCTCGGCAAGACCCGCACCGTCGAACGCGCCGTCTGCGCACCGACTACCACTGCGCCTTACGCGTCGTCCCCGAGACCGACGCCGCGACCACATCCCCACCCGACCAGGACACACCATGAGAATCAGCGCGGCTCAACGAGCCGAGAACCACAACCGCGTCCGGGCAGCGATGGACCGTGTCCTGCGCGGCGAGATCCCGCCCAGCGGCAACAGCGACATCAAGACCCTGGCCCGCGAAACCGGCGTCGACCGCACCGCCTTCTACGGCAACCGGCCCTACGCCCGCCTGCGAACCGAGTTCGAGAACCGCCTCCGGCAGCTGCAAGCGACCGGCCAGACACCAAACCCGCGCATCGCCCAGATCAGCCGGCTCAAAGCCGACATCGACAAGCTGAAGGAACGCCTGCCAAAGCCGATCAGACGATCGCGAACCTCACCGACTTCCGCAGCCAGGCACTGGCCCGGCTCGCCGCGCAACACGACGAAATCGTCCGACTCCCCGAAACCGCCGACAGCACCAACCGCGTCACCCGCCTGCCGACGAACCGAGCCACGCTCATCGGCCCATGCTGAACGACCCGCCCATGACCCGCGAAACCGCCGGACCTCAACCTGCCGCACCGATCCAGCGCGGGCGCAGGACCACGAGCGGGTCCTCCAGGGTCACCACCATGGCGAACGGGAACCGGTCAAGCTCGAGACAGAGCGCAACATCATCGGCATGCAAACCTGGAAGGCCACGCCCAGCCGCCAGCTCGCAGCAGCACGAGACCCAGCAGCCCGACCGAGGAACTCGGCCGCATCTGTCTGCGCGCCGACGGTCCTGCCCGCAATGTATTGAGCGCACGCCAAATCCTCATCGGCCCGTCCGTTGCTGCCGGTGACGACGAACGTGACATCGTCGCCTCCACGCGTCCGCAGGAGCTGAGCCGTTGCCTCCGCCACCACGAAACTGGCGCACACCAGCAGCGACGCACCCTTGGCCGCGTGGACACCGACCGTCCCGTTGGTCGTCTTCTGCACAACCGTCCGTCCGGAAAGGTCGACCGACCTCAGCAAACCCGGCGAGTTGACCAGGTCGAATCCGGGCGCCGGCGGACCGTCCTTGAGAGTGACCCACTCCGGATGGCGCGCCTTGAGAGCCAGGGCCTCCTCCAGTGATCCAGCAAGAACGACCTTCTCCGCCCCCTGAGCAAAGGCCCAGGCAGTCACCGTGAAGGCGCGCATGACATCGATCACGACAGCGACTGACGGAACCTCCGTCATCCCGGCATTACCAACAAAGCGAACATCCACCCGAAGATCCTCCCGGATGCCCACCCCACCCACATCCCATATGGGCTACGTCATGTCACGACGCTTCTAACGCAACAGACTCCGCCATTAGGGATGCGAACGAGTCCACGGTCGCGGGCCCACGCCATTAGCTACACCTGGTCATCCGAACACGGCCTCTGCGGACAGAAGCCACACGTTCGCGACCACCATGCTCGACGGCGGCGTCAGCCTCCGCACGTCCAGATCGCTGCTGCCACACCGATCCCAAGACCACCATGCGCTACGACCGAGCCCGCGAAAACCTCGACCGGCACCCCAACTACATCCTCTCCGCAAACATTGCCTCCGGTACGTAACCGATGAGCGACGCGCCAGCGAGGGCAACTATGCCGAGGAGCGGAAATTCGTTCATGCCGGGGCAGTGCTTGTCCCTCACGTGGCGTCATGCCACATAGTCGGAGGCATGGAGGAGCACCTGACCGTAGGGCGTGTGGCCGAGCTGGCCGGCGTGACCATCCGCACGCTGCATCACTACGACGGGATCGGCCTGTTGCGGCCATCGGCGCGGACCGTCGCGGGATACCGGGCCTATTCCGCAGATGACGTGGAACGGCTGCGGGAAGTGCTCGCCTACCGGCGGCTGGGCTTCGGATTGCGGGAGATCGCGGATCTGGTCGACGACCCGGCCAACGACGCGGTCGCACACCTGCGCCGGCTACGGAGGCTGCTGCTGGAACAGCGTGACCGTGCTGCTGCCATGGTGACGGCCATCGACAGCGAACTGCAGGCCCGGGCAATGGGAATCAGGACAACCCCGGAGGAGCAACTGAAAATGTTCGGCGCGCAGCTGTACGACGCCATCGGATCGGCCTACCGGACCACTCGGCGCACTGAACCCCGGATCGCCGAGCGCATCTGGGACGCACTGGGGGACGCCCATACAGTATTGAACGTCGGAGCAGGCACCGGCTCCTACGAACCACCAGACCGTGACGTCACGGCGGTGGAGCCGTCAGCTGTCATGCGGGCACAACGTCGCGCGGATGCCGCACCGTGCGTCGCAGCCGGAGCCGAGAATCTGCCGTTCGAGGACCAGCCGTTCGACGCCGCGATGGCGGTCAGCACCGTACATCACTGGCCGGACCCAGTCGCCGGGCTGCGGGAGATGAAGCGGGTGGCCCGCCGGGTTGTCGTGTTCACCTACGACGCCGACAACACCGGTTGGCGCGAGCGGTTCTGGCTCACCCGTGACTACCTGCCTGAGTTCGCTGACCTTCTCATCGGCCGGCCGTCCTTGGCCGACCTAACTCACTCGATCGGAGGCCGCGCTGAGCCGGTACTCATTCCGTGGGACTGCGCTGACGGATTCTTTGAGGCGCACTGGCGCCGGCCCGAGGCCTATCTGGACGAACATGTGCGCCGCGCGGTGTCGGTATGGACCAGGGTCGGACCGCAGGCCGAGCAGCGGGCAGTAGGCAAACTCCGCGCAGACCTGTCCTCAGGTCGATGGGCTGAGCGCAACCGTGACCTCGTCACTCTCGACGCAGCAGAACTCGGCCTTCGTCTGCTCATAGCGTGAACACCGCCACGACTAGCCGCGCGGAGCGACCGCGCAGCCGGCGGTCCCAAACGCCCGGCGGAACGTACGGATCTGCCGCCGAGCGGGCTCGAGGCACCTCAACACGCGTCACGCTGCGTACACTCCCGGTACACCCCGCAGGCGCGCGGTCATGCCGATGACCGTGCGCTCCCCGCGTACATAGATATAAGCAGATGTTTAATGTTATTGACCAAAGCGTCTCCGCAGCGTGAACCAACTGCCTCCCCAGACGACGTCGGGGCCAGACTCAATTGACACCGCGATCTGAACCGTGCCGCCGCGCATCCCTTGGTGTACGGGACAACCTGCCGATGCTGCGCATCGGCTGGTTGAGGCCATCGGCGGTGGGTGGCCGCTGTATACCGATAACAGCCCATTATCCGGCGGATCCGGCGTCGCCGGGGAGTACACACTCGTCCACGAAGACTGATAGGGCTGCGCACGGGCCCGGCGACCGGCAACGGCAGCGCCCGTAGCAGGCGCAGCAGCACGCTGCGGCTTGCCGGCGAGCCCAGCGCGGTCGCGAGTCGTGCGCCCGGACGGCCCGCCTGCGCGACCGCGATCGCTTCCAGCGCCCGCTTCGATACCGGGCTCCGGCGAGCGTATTTCCACGTCAAGCCAGGTATCTGCTCGGCGAACGTCAATACCTTGCACGCTGGGGCCGGGCAGCGGAACCGGCGCACCAGCAACCGCAAGCTCACTGGCCGGCCCGCCACGGTGGCGTCCTGCAACGTCCGGCGGTACCGGGAGTGAACCCGAGCCGTGAACCGGGCACACGCCGGGCACTGCGCGCCGGGCCCAACCGCCCGCGCCAGATCCGAACACCCTTCCCCGCCGTTTCAACCCGATCCACTGTCACACCGTCGAGATGCGGGAACAACACGTTGACGACACCAGTAAGCACGCAGTCCGATACCACAGTGGACCGTGCCACTAGCTTCCGGGGCCATCACCAAAAATGGGTCAGAACCCGTTTAAGCCGTCGTTGACACGCGGTGGCCTCGTCTCTCCAGAAGCGGCATCCGGCCGCCGTCCGGTCGATGATGTGCTCGGCACCCATCGCCCGGCAGACGTCAGCCTTGGCGGCGCTCGGCCGGTTGAGTACCGGAGAACTTGCAGCGGGGACGGTGGCAGCAACTGGTAAGCCGTTGCTGGCCGACGAACGGTTCGGTGATGTCGATGTCCGGGATGAATGCCGGACGCGCCACATTCACGGACACCATGTCCGTTCCGGTCCACGTCGAAGCCGGAAAGGATGGCCTGTCGCCTTGAAAGGACACGGTATGCGTGGTGGGCAGGTGCCGTCCGTCGAGCCGCGGATGATGGTGGGCCGCGACCACGTGGTCGTGCTGATTCGGGATCTCGTGGTCCGGCCGGATGTACGGGGTCGCCCGTCGAACCGCGTGATGCCGTTGCTCGTGGTCGAGGGTTCTGGTGGGAGCGGCAAGTCTGAGCTGCTCGCGGCTACGGCTGGACTGATGGAGCAGCGAATCCCCTATGCCCGGCTCGATCTCGGCTCCGTGCGGGCATCGACAGTGCCGGAAATTTTGTCCGCACTGGCGTTCGAGCTGAGCCGGTGGTGCCGCGGGTACGGCCGGTTGACCTTTCCGCGGCTGGTGCTCGCCCGCCTAGCCATGACTGAGACCCTCGACCCGAACGATCCCACGGCGGCGCGCGCGCTGTTACGGGACAGGATCGTGCGGCAGCGCGGCGTGGACGGCACAGTGGCGGTATTGAAGGACGCCGCCGACGAACTGTTGGGCGCGCTGCCGGCACGGCCGCCGGTGCCGTTGTCGTCGATCAGCAGGCTATTGATCGGTGCGGCACGGGCTTCGGCGCGGTGGAACCTGGCCGGACGGCTGGTGCTGGGTAAGCACTTCGAATGGTTCGGCCGCCACTACGCGGCTTCCGGAAAACCCATCGACGCGTTGGCCGCCCTGAGCCTGTTGGCTCGGCCGCCGGTCACCTCGACCGATCAGGACACGATCGACGCGATCCTGATCGCCGCGTTCCTCGCCGACCTCCGGGAATCGTTCGCAGGCGTGCGCCGCCGCGCAGGGAGGCAGTCGCTCGGCTGTGCCGTGCTGCTCGACAACGCTGACGCAAAACCGGCGATCACCTTCCTCGTGGCGATGGCCGCGGCCCGCCTGCAGCCGGGAGGTGCGGGCGTCCCGCTGGCGGTGGTCGCCGCAACCTCTGGCAACCTCACAGGCCGGGTTCCGCTCGCACAACGAGTGCCGTTCGTCGCCGAGGACGTCACCTTCGAGCGATTCGCCGCCAGGACGGGGCGTCCACCGCAGTCGTCCTGGATGCGGTCCGTGCTCGATCCGCTGACCGAGGAGCAGACCGCCGCCCTGGTCCGCCGGGCTGGGCTTGGTGTCACCAGCAACGAACACCTGGTACACCTGCTGCACCGTGCGACCGGAGGCTGGCCGCGCGATACCAGCCTGTTGTTGGAGCCGCTGCGGCAACACCCCGTGGCCGGCGATCCAGCGGGCCACGTCGACCTTGGTGCCACATGCAGACATCTCGACCCGGACCTCCCGGGGCCGACACCGCAGGCAGCTTTGGCTGCGTCGCTACTGGCCTCCGTGCCCACCGACCTGCATGCGGCGCTGGAGATTTGCGCGGCGGCCCGCGACAACGACCGCGCCCTGCAGCTGGCGACGCAGAGTGACCTGCTGTCCCGGCACGACCTGCAGCAAGTGCAGCGGTACGCACCGCTGTTGTGGCGGGACGGGACGCCGGTACTGCTGCGTCGCCTGCTGCTGCAACGCCTTGCCCGCCGCCCGAAGCAGTGGGCGGCGGTGCACACCTGGCTGTGGGAGGACTACCTACGCGACCCTGCCCAGCTATCACCCAACAGCTTGCGCGACCACACCCAGGAGGCAGCACTCCACCATCTGCTCGCCTCGGGGAACGTCGTCGGTGTCGCACGTCAGATCGCCGATGACTGGCTCGACAAGCTGCCTGGCGGTGAACTACTCGCCATGCTCGACGTCGTCACCTCGGCGCCGAACCCGCTGGACCACCAGATCTCTCCGGCCGACCTGCTGCTCGCAGCGACCGGCACGCTATCGCCCGCCGACCGCCCCGGTACCCCGCTCACCAGACTCATCGTCGCCCGCTGGATCGCCGACGACCCGTTCGCCGGAGTGGACCGCGCACCGCTGCACCTGTGCATCTCCACCGGATACACCACGCTGGCCGACTACTGCCCACGCGGCGCGGAAGCCCTTCTCACCGAGGCGCAGCGGCACAACGACCTCGCGGAATGGTGGGCCTGATGGCGACCTCGACGCTGGACGCCGACCTGTTCCGGCCACCACTCAACCGGATCACCCGGCAGATCCGCATCATCAGGCGGCTCGTCACCGCAATCCTGGTTCTGATCGTGCTCGCCGGCGCCGGTCTCGTCACGATGACCGCCCTGCGCTGGTGCGGGTGGCACAGCGGCAGTACCCGCCTCGACAGGGAGTGCGTCGGGCTCTCTGACGGCTCCTACACCTTCGACAACCCGGCCCTCGGTGCCGTCGGGCGGCTCATCAAGGCCGAGAACGACCGAGTGGCCGCACTGTCCGGCAGCCACTACGTCAAGGTGGCGCTGCTGTCGCCGCTGGGTCCAGACACCACGGGACCGATGTCGACGGACAATATCGTGCACGCCGTCGAAGGTGCCTACCTCGCGCAGATCCACGCGAACCACTCGCAGTACTACGCCACGGTGCCAACCGACGGTGACCCCTATCCGCAGGTCCAGTTGATTCTGGCGAACGAGGGCAACCATGAGGCCCATTGGCCCACCGTGGTGCACGACATCGAGGGTCAGGCGACCGGCAACCACCCGATCGTCGGTGTCGTCGGGCTGGGAGTCAGCTGGCCGGAGACGCAGTTCGCGGTGTCCACGCTGAGCGCGCGCCGTATCCCGATGGTGAGCGCCACCCTGTCCGCCGACGACTTCACCTACCAGGCCTACCGCGGGCTGGTGAACGTATCTCCGAGCAACAGCGATTACGTCAACGCCGTCGCCGGCTACTTCGCCCACCACCGGGGCGTGAAGAAAGCCATCCTGATGTACGACACCAACGCCGACCTCTACACCGGCACCTTACGCACCGACTTCGAGACCGCGTTCACCGCGAACCTGCGCGGCTCACAGGCGCAGCCGTTCACCGGGAGCGGCCGCTCCGGCAAGACGGCGCTGTTCGGCTCACCGGTGCAGAACATCTGTGCCGAACATCCCGACCTGGTGCTGTTCGCCGGCAGACCAGGCGACCTCAAAGCGTTTGTCGAGTACCTCGCCGGCCGCACCTGCTCAGAGCTACCGCACATCGTCGTCGTCGCCGGCGCCACCGGCCTGTCCTCCAACAGCCTGAGCGCCGAAGCACGCGCCAAGGGCGTATCGATGGTCTTCGCCACCTCCGAGGACACCGGGAGCTGGGCGGCGTCCGCGGCAACGGCACCGGCCGGTTACGCCACGTTCCTGGCCGGGTTCCGGGACACTTTCGGGCACGAGACACCAGCGTCGTTGACCGACGGGTACGTGGTCATGCACTACGACTCCATGCTGTCCATGGTGGCCGCGGCACGGATGTCGGTACCATCAGACAAGCTGGCGAACGCCACGATCGACACCAGCCAGGTCTTCGACGTGATTACCGGGCTCACCGACGCGCACCACGTCGTCGGCGCCACCGGAACCCTGCAAATCAGCGACGCCAACGGCGGCCGTGCGGTGGACAAGTTAGTGCCGGTCATGCGGGCCGGCCCCGACACCGGTGGTCAAGGGATGCCGGTCGACAACTTCAAAACCCCGGTCACCCCATCGCATTAAGCGGTAACAGTGATGCGTCGCCTCTGTCGTCCGGACCGCAAGCCCAAGATGGGCGGAATGTAGTCAAAGGACGTTGATCAAACGTGCGAAACCAGCCGGTCGCCGCAAACCCATGCCCGTAGGCCGGCGAATTCCGTGAGACTTCCCGGCGCCCGGGGGATAATCCGAGTCGTTGGCGGCGCGAGATCGAGGCCGCACACTCGCGCCTCTGCCGAAGTGTCCGGGCCGCTTCCTAAAGTGAAGCTTGTCTCTATGTCGCCGAGTGATCACTTAGTGATGGTGGTGCTGTGGTGGTCGGGCGGACCAGGCGGACCAGGCGGATGTGGCCGAGGTACTGCGTCTGCAGGGGGTGTGCGAGAGCGGCATGCGGAGCTGGACGGCATGGACGAAGACCACGAAGGCCGGATCGTGGTGACGAGCAAGGTGTTCGCGGCGACCAACGCCTTGGTCAATTTCGAGGCTCGGTTGCCGCTGCTGCGCGACGAGCGCCGCCGCAAGGTCAGCAGCGTGATCGTGTATGTAGCCGCGGGCATTGCCGCCGCGGCGATGCTGACCGAGGTCGTGCTGATGTTCGCCGGCCGCGTCAGCTGGTGGTATCTGTTCGCAGTGGCGCCGACCGTGGCCTTGGCCGTCGGAATCGGGCGTCGGAGCGGGGCGCCCCGACCGCCGGTCACCGTGGCCGTTTGGCCGCCGCCGTGACCGTGGTGGTGGCCGCTGCTCTGGTGGTCGTGGTGAGAGCGCACGTGTTGCCCGCGTTGTCGCTGCTCGTGCTGATAATGCTGCTGGGTGGTGCGCTGCTCGGCTTGCTGACCAATTTCGGCGATATTGAGGAGGCGTAGTGACCTACTCGGTGCACGACGGGCAGGACTTGGAGCGAGCGCTGCGCACCTTGCGTCAGCGGGTGGGTGAACTCGGCGACGAGGTCGAGGAGGTGCAGAGGATTGATGACCTGACCCGGCTGGAGCAACAGATCCGCGAGACCGTTGCCGCTGCTCTGCAGCACAGCTCCACCCTGGCCACCACCGAACCCGGCAGTGCCGGCCACGCCCGGGCGGCCACCCAGTACCGAGCCCTGGCGCGGGCGCTGGCTGGCTACCAGGGGCAGCTTCCGGCCGCCCGTAAGGGCGGCGGAGTCGGCCCGCCAGGCATTGAAGATTGACGACGAGCGTCGGCAGGTCCACGGGCCGCAGGTGATGACAGGGGAATCGGCCCACACGCAACTGATGACCCGGGTGCGCGACCGGCTGGACACCGCCGTCGCCGACAGCGCCCTCCTACCGGCCTGGCTGACCCTCGTTCTCGGCCACCAGCCGGTCGGAGAAGATGTTTTGCCGAGTGGATGGACACGGCGACGTCGCTGCTGGCCTATCGGGTCACCTACGAGGTCTTCGACCCAGTGGTCGCGCTCGGCGAGCCCACCCGTGACGATCCCCGGCGCGAGAAGTGGCACCGGGACCTCGAGCGCCGGTTGGCCAGTCGCAGGCACTGGCCGATCTGAGACTCCAGCACGGCGTCCAAACGGCGATTCCCCGACATGACGGCTACTCGATCGTGCGGTACACCCATGGCACCGGCGGCAACCGGCTCGGCGGGACAGCACGGCAGGCTGGTCGATCGCGAGGGTGTCGAGGTGCCGCTGCCGGGCGGCCGCCGCGGACCGTTCCCGCCGTGCCCGGTCGCGTTCGCGCTGCTCGGCGTCCCGACGCTCGCGCTCGTCGCGCAGATCTGCGGCAGCGGCGAGCAACTTCCCGGCGGTGCGGGGCGCCGTCGTGGTGGCAGCGTCTGTGGAATGCGCATCGCGGTACCGACGCGACAGCTGGCTGCGCAGGTGGCTGTCGTTGCCGCTGATCAGGTCGCTCAGGATGGCGTCCTTCTCCTGGGCCGGCAGCCGGAGGACCCATCTGCGCAATTGCGCGGTGGTAGGTTCGCCGGCTGCGGCCTGTGCCGACCCAGCCGCTGCGGCCGTGAGCAGATCAGGGTCCATGCATAGGAACTCGGCGACGGCGGTGAGGGGCGCGTCGAACCTGCCCAGCCCGGCCGGGACGGGCGGCTCGGGTTCGTCGTCGGCGAGTTCTAGTGACTGTACGCAGCGTAGCCAGCCGAGGTAGAGCAGGCGCAGGTCACCGGCGACGAGGCCGGTCCGAACTCCGATGATCGAGGCGAGCAGACCGTGACCGTCGAGGTAACACTCGTCGGTGCCGCCCTCGTTCTCCCGGTTGCGGCGGATGATGACGTGCTTGCCGCTGGTCCACGCGGAGGCGCTGTCACCCACGCAGTAGTCGGCGACGACGGCGGGGTCGAGCACGCGCGTCGGCAGCCGCAGCATGACCTCGCGGGTGCCCCAGTTCGTCAGGTACAGGTGCGCGTCGAAATACCGTTCCATCAGCTTGCTGGGGTCGCCCTTCAAGTTGCCCCACTGGTAGGTGTTGACGAAGCTGGTGGCGGTGATGTCGGCCCGGGTGGACAGCGACCGTAGTTCGGCTTGCTCGCGGGTGGTGAGGGGCCGGTCGGCGGCGGCGAATTCGTAGTACTGGTATTCGCTCACCGGGGTCTACCGCCCGGCCCAGTGCCGGTAGACGTCGATCCACACGGCGCCGTCCGGTGGCGGCGTGGGTAGCGGCAGGTCGAGCAGGTCGATCCGCTGCCGGTCGCTGCCGCGGGCGCAGACCGCGACGATGCTGTCGGCGGCCAGGTCGACTTTCTTCACGGCGACCTCCACGCCGAGCACAACGGTAGTGAACGGCACGACGAGATGCTCTTCGATCATGGTGAAGAGGCCGGTGATCTGTTCGTCGTCGTTGTACGCGTCGACGGTTGCTTCCTTGATCATCGCTTCGAGCGCCGCGTTCCGCTTCGGTGCCATCGGCGGAGGATAGCGGACCCGTCCCGGCAGGTCCGAAGCCCGATACGCGAGAATGGTCCGGTGGATGCGACGGCCGAACTCGCCGACCTGCGCCGCGAGGTACAGCGGCTGCAGGCCGAGAACGTCAGGCTGTCGCGACTGCTGGAACTGCGTGGTCAGGACACTGCTCCGTCCCCGGAGCAGCTGTCCGCCCCGGTCGCCGTGCCGGGCATGGTCACAATGGACTCGCCGGTGGCCGACAAGCTGGCCTTGTTCGCCGACCGGTTCCGGGCCCGCACCGACGTGTACGCCATCCGGTGGGAAAACAGCCGTGCGGGTACATCCGGGTGGTCACCAGCCGTCGCCGGCGGCTGGCGCAAGGGCATGGATCGGCGCAGCGCCGTCCATCTTCCCCGCACGCCGCAAGTCGTCGCCGCTCATCTGGTCGGCGACGTGTTCATGGGTCTCTACCCGCTGCTACCCAAGAACACGTGCCAGTTCGTCGTCGCCGACTTCGACGGTGCGACGGCGATGCTCGACGCGCTCGCCTACGTCAAGGCGGCGAGGGCCACGGCTGTGCCGGCCGCGCTGGAGATCTCCCAGTCGGGCCGCGGCGCCCACGTCTGGATCTTCTTCACTGACACGCTTCCTGCGGCGACGGCACGAGCGGTCGGTACCGCGCTGTTGCACGAGGCGATGGTGCTGCGCGGGTCGATGGACCTACGGTCGTATGACCGGCTGTTTCCCAATCAGGACGTCTTGCCCGAGGGCGGGTTCGGTAACCTCATCGCCGCGCCGCTATACGGCCGCCGTCGCCGTAAAGAAGGCCTGACCACGTTCCTCGATCTGGGCACGCTCGAGCCGTACGAGGACCAGTGGGCGTTCCTCTCCACGCTCGATCGGCTCAGCCCCGGCGATGCGGAACGCCTCGCCCGCAACGCGAAAAGCTCCACCACCGGAACCGACGTCGCCACGATCAGTCGGTCCGCCGCAACGCGGGTTCATCCCGCGCTGCCTCCGGTGGTCCACGCGGAAGCCGGTGCCGGGCTGAGCCTTGACGCCGGTCAGCTCACCCCGGCCGCGCTGGCGACACTCAAGCACGCCGCGGCCATGGCCAACCCGAAGTTCTACGAACTGCAACGCCTGCGGAAGTCGACCTGGGACACCCCGCGGTTCATCCGTGGCTACGACCTCACCCTCGACGACCGCCTGATCCTGCCCCGGGGGCTGCGCCACACTGTCGCCTCCATCGTCGACCGGGCCGGATCGCGGCTGGTCGTCGCCGATGTGCGGAACTCTGGCCAGGAGATCGACGTCGCGTTCACCGCCGAACTCAGCACCAAGCAGAGTACCGCGGTCGGCGCAGTCCTCGCCCACGATGACGGGCTGCTCGTCGCCCCACCCGGGTCCGGCAAGACCATCATGGGCTGCGCCGTGATCGCCGAGCGCAGCACCTCCACCCTGATCCTCGTCGACCGCAAAGCCCTCGCCGACCAATGGCGCATGCGGATCGAAACGTTCCTCGGCATCCGGGCCGGCCAACTCGGCGGCGGCCGGCGCAAGCTCACCGGCACCGTGGACATCGCGCTGCTTCCCTTGCTGGCCAGACGCGATGACATCGCCGCACTCACCCAGGAGTACGGGCACATCGTCGTGGACGAGTGCCACCATCTCGGCGCAGCCGCGTACGAGCACTCCGTCAAGCGGATCGGCGCGCAGTTCTGGCTCGGCCTCACCGCCACACCCACCCGACGTGACGGCCTCGGCCAGCTGGTCACCTGGCAACTCGGACCCGTGCGGCACACCATGACAGACGAGCAACAGGGCACCCTCACGGCCGCGATGCACGCCGACGCCGGACCGCGACGACTGCTATTCCTCCACGAAACCGCGTTCGATCCCGGCGACGTGGACCTGGACGCTTCAGGCGGCCTGGCCGAGGTGCACCGGAGGCTGGCCATCGACGAGTCCCGCAATACGCAGATCTCCGACGATGTCGCCGCGGCTCTGAAGCGCGGGCGTAACTGTCTGGTCCTCACCCGCAGGGTCGCGCACGTCGAGGCCCTCGCCGCCATGCTTTCCGCGCGAGGACACGAGGCGCTCGTTCTCCAAGGGGCGATGAGTACCACCAACCGCCGGGCGGTGGTCGACCGACTCGATTCGGCCAAGGCCGGTGACGGCCTGCTCGTCATCGGCACCACACCATTCATCGGCGAAGGCTTCGACGCCCCAGCCCTCGACACCCTCTTCCTCGCCGGCCCCATCTCCTACGACGGGCTCCTCGTCCAGTGCGCCGGCCGCGTCATCCGAGCCGCACCAGGCAAGGATGTCGCCGAGGTCTACGACTACCACGACCCGGCCAGCGCGATCGTGGCCGCTTCACTGCAACGCCGCATGCCCGGATACCGGACCCTCGGCTTCACCACGGCATGAGCACAGCGGATCTCTTTGCGGCGGGAGATTCCTTGGATAGATAACTTGTCATTCAAAGGCTGAGAATCTAGCCTTCTATCCATGGGGGGTTTGTCAGGGCTTCCGTCGACCTTCACGACGGGGCAGGCGCGGGCCGCGGGCGTGCACCCCCGTGACCTGTACGCGGCTCGCGACGAGGGAGAAGTCGTCGAGTTGTCCCGGGGGGTGTTTCGTCGCTCGGATGCGCCGGCAGCGGCGTACCCGGATCTGCTGGCAATCTCGCTGCGGGCTCCGCGGGCAGTGGTGTGCCTGCTGTCGGCGGCAGCGGTACACGACCTGACCGACGAGATCCCTCTGGCGGTGCAGATCGCCGTACCGCGCCGGACCTGGCCGCCGAAGCTCGACCACCCACCGGTCGAGGTGTTCATCTGGGACCCGCTGACCTTCGAGCTGGGTCTGGACGCCGTCGAGGTGGCGCAGGGGGAATGGGCGAGAATCTACTCGCCAGGTCGGACCGCCGTCGACCTGATGCGGATGCGGCACAAGCTCGGAGAGTCGGTCGCGCACGTCGCCCTGCGCCGTTACCTGGCCCGGCGTGACGCCCGGGTCGCCGACCTCATGACGTACGCGAAGGCATTGGACGTGCTCGGGCCGGTCCGGGCCGCGGTCGACGTCCTGGCCGCATGAGGGTGGTGTCGTGACCCGTCCCACCCGCGCCGACGCAGGTGGCCGCGCCTATCTGGACCTGCAAAATCTGGCCCGTCGCCAAGGCCGCCAGACCCAGACGCTGATGGTCATCTACGTTCTCGAGCGGTTCCTCGCCCGCCTCGAGGTCAGCGGGTACGCGGACCGGTTCGTCCTCAAAGGCGGAATGCTGCTGGCCGCCTGGGACGCCCGTCGCGCGACCGTCGACGCCGACTTCCTCGCCCGCAACCTGAACCTCGACGAGGAATCGGCCCTTCGGCGGGTCGTCGAGATCGCCGAACTGCCGGCGCCGGTCGAGGACGGCGTGCAGTTCCGCACCGACACCGCCAAGGCCAGCACCATCCGCGAGGGGGACCTCTACGGCGGGGTTCGGATCGCTATGGATGCGACCGTCGCCGGAGCCACCGTGAAGCTGCGCCTGGACATCAGCACCGGCGACCCGGTCGCCCCGCCACCGACCATCGTTGACTACCCGACCCTGCTCAGCGGTCATCCCCGCCTGAGCGTTCTGGGGTACCCGCTGCCGGTCGTCCTGGCGGAGAAGCTCTGCACCGCCGTCGAACTCGGCGCCGGCAATAGCCGGATCCGCGATTACGCCGACATCTGGACCCTAACCCGCAGCCACGACGTCACCGCGGCAGATCTGCTCACTGCTCTGGCCGCGACCTCCGAGCATCGCGATGTCACCCTGCGGCCGCTCGCTGAGGTCATCGGTGACTTCGGCACTGTCCGGGCTGGCGCCTACACCGCCTACCGGCGTCGCCTCGGCCCAGACGCCGCCAAGCTCCCGGAGGGCTTCGCGCGGGTCGTCGAGGACGTGATCACCTTTGCCGACCCGGCACTGGCGTCTGAAGTCGCGAGCCGAGCGACCTGGAGCGCCCTGAGCGCCAGCTGGAACGGATGACTCGTGCCGTTAACGCCGAACCCACCCCACGGTCGCCCAACGGATCTGATGCTCTTGATCTCCGGCCGCGAGGAGTTCGTCGTATGCGGGCGGTGCGCCCCGGCTGGCGCGTCGATCCCGTGGTGCTCCGATGGTGCTCGGATGTCGCGGACCGAACGAGCACGAACGGAACTAATTCAGTACAACGGGCCGCCACGCCCGTCGGTCCGCCGCGATCGGTGGAGTGCATGGCGCGGACCAGGGCATACAAAGAGCCCTCCCAGCGGACGGAGTGCCTGCGTTACAGCACGTACGAGTAAGTGGACCAGTGACTACTAGGCATCCGACTACGGATCAGAAGGTTAGGGGTTCGAGTCCCTTCGGGCGCACCACACTATCAAGGCCGCACCAGCGGAAACGCGGTGGGCGGCCATTTTGTTTCTCGGCCCCCGCCTGATCGGCGTGACGGCCGGAGCAGGCCAGACGATCCTCGGGGATCGTCTGGCCGAGATTCCGCGTCGGGCCTCTTTGTCCGGTCTCGCACGCTGACCGCCATCCGCCGTGGAGCTCAGGTCACATCGCGGCGCACCGTGGTGGCGACGGCGACCACCGCGAACGCGGCCGCGTAACCGGTCAGCGCGAGGGCCGCCTGCCACTGCGGCGGGCCGCCGGCCGAACCCGGCAGGCCGTCGAGGGCCGAGCCGAGCGCGAACGGCAGCCATCGGCCCGCGCTGCCGATCAGCTGCGCGACGATTCCCTCGACCAGGGTCAGCCAGGCCAGCGCGGCGGCGACTGCGGCGAACAGGTTGGTGATCAGAGCGCCGATGCCCACACCGATCGCGGCGAACGCGACGTTCCATCCGAGACCGCCGAGCAGGGTGCGCCAGAGTGACCACGACGAGAGGTCGAGGGACGACCCCTTCGCGGCCAGCCAGACCGCCGTGGTGATCAGCGCCGTGCCGGCCGCGATCAGACCGAGGACCACGCCGGCTGCCGCGCAGGCCGCCAATTTGGCGAGGACAACCCGTTCGCGTCGAGGCGTGGCCAGATACGCGTCAGTGATCGTGCGATGCCGGTAATCGCCGGCCATCGCCGTGATGCCCAGCAGCAGGGAGAAGAGCGCGACCAGGCCGACATGTGCGACAGCGCCACGTTGTGAGCCCAGGGAGGTGGGGTCGGCTCGGCTGACCATCAGCCCGCTGACCCCAGCGACGATGACGACCTGCGCGAGGGCGAGCAGCAGCCAGGTACCGGGAACGGTCCGCAGTTTGCGTAGTTCAGTCATTGCGCACTCCCGGTGAGTCGGAGGAAAGCGGACTCGAGGGTGTCGGTCGGTCCGGACAGATCGTCCAGCGGGCCGGCATACCGCAACACGCCGTCGTTGACGATGACCACCCGGTCAGCACTCTGCGCTACCTCGGACAGCACGTGGCTGGACACGATGACCGTCCGTCCCTCTGCGGCCAGACCGCGCAGCAGGGTCCGCCGCCACGCCAGACCGGCCGGGTCCAGGCCGTTGCCGGGTTCGTCGAGCACCAGTACCTCGGGATCGCCGAGCAGGGCCGCAGCCAGGCCGAGCCGCTGCCGCATACCGAGCGAGTAGCCACGCAGCCGGCGGCGATCCTGCCCGGCCAACCCCACTTCGTCGAGCACAAGGCCGACTCGGGCGGCCGGTAGACCAGCGGCCTCGGCCGAGATCAGTACGTGGTCGCGCGCGGTGCGCCCGGGATGGAAGCCGGTGGAGTCGTGCAGCGCGCCGACCACCCGCCGCGGCTGGGGCAGGTCCCGGTAGGCGAGGCCGCCGATCGTCGCGGTATCGGCGGTGGGCCGGACGAGCCCGAGAAGCATTCGCAGCGTCGTGGTGTTGCCGGCCGCGACCCGTAGCCTGATCGCCCGCTACCTGGCTCATCCCGAACGTGCCACCGTCCCGGCCCCGAAGCGGCTGGCGGAATTGACCGACCGCGAACGCGAGGTGCTCGCCTTGGTCGGCGCGGGGCTGTCCAACGAGGACATCGGCCGGCACTTCACCATCAGTCCGCACACGACCAAGACTCACATCAACCGGGCGATGGCGAAGCTGGGCGCGCACGACCGGGCCCAGCTGGTCGTCATCGCGTACGAGACCGGCCTGGTCAAGCCAGGTGCGTGACGCACCCGACGGCGCACGATCGTAGTTACGATGTCCGCAGCCTGATGGATCAACGCCCGGTAGTCGGTGAGCCTCGCGACCTGGCATGTGGTCTGTGGCGACTTTCAGCTGAAGCCGGACGCCAGGGTGAGCTGACGGGGGTTGCCGTCAGCCGGGGATTGCGTCTGCCTGCGTCGACTGGGCGCCTGCTTCTCGGTGCACCAGTTGGCTGAACCGCCATGCGTCGGCGGCGCGGGGCAGATTGTTGAACATCACGTACGCCGGGCCACCGTGCACGGTGTTGGCGAGCTGTGCCAGCTGATCGTCGGTGTACACGTGGCGGGCGCCGGTGATGCCGTGCAGCCGGTAGTAGGCCATCGGTGTCAGGCTAGGGCGCAGGAACGGGTCGGCGGCGTGGGTCAGGTCCAGTTCCTCGCACAGACCCCGAACCACCTCATCCGGCCACGCGCCGCGCGGTTCCCACAGCAGCCGGACACCGGCCGGCCGGCGCGCTCGGGAACAGAACTCGCGCAACCGTGCGATGGCGGGCTCGGTCGGCCGGAAGCTTGCCGGGCATTGCAGCAGGATCGCGCTCGCTTCCAGGGTTGCGGCGCAGCTGAGCGTGGTTTCCCAGGCGCGCGCGACGATGGGCGTCCACCGAAAACCGCCGACCTCGTTGCGTTCCTCGGCACTCAGCGGTGTGCGCAGCCGCCGGTAGGTGGCACTCTTCGCCTCGTGCGTGATCAACTGCCACGCCTTGATGGTGAACTCGAACGTCGGTGGAACGCTGGCCCGCCACCGCCGCAGCGTCATCTCGCGGGGTGGCTCGTAGAACGTTTGCTGCACCTCCAGCACACGGAAGCGTTGCGTGTAAGACGTCAGCGCCATGCTGGCTCCGCACAGGCCCACTTTTACCGGCGTCATGCCGGGTGCGTACCCTCTCGGCCCCAGGGAAAATCACATCGGGCCGCTGGAGTAAGGCAGGCTGTTTCACCCGGTCGGTCATTCAGCCATGAACGATGCGAGGCCCCCCGCGCCGCGACCACGCCCGCCTCGAACGCCGCCGCTGGACCTCCACCCGAACCCTGGCGCATCGGCTCGGCGTCAATCGGTTCTTCACCGACCTCGCCGTTTATGCCCGTACCCACCCGGCAGCCCGGCTGGAGACGTGGTTTCCCGAGGCCGCCTGCCAGCGCATCGGGACCTTCCTGCGCTTGGGCCACCCGCCGATGCTGCTGGCCTACCAGCCCCGCGTACGACCCGACGGCTACGGCCGCTGGACCGACAACGGCCGGACCGTGCCGTTCTTCCTCGAGTACGACACCGGCACCGAGCCCCTGCACACCTGACCAGCAAGCTGATCGGCTACGGCGAGTTGTTCCACCACCTCGGCCGTACGTGGCCGGTCTTGTTCTGGCTGCTCTCCGTCGCCCGCGAATACAACCTCCGAGCCCAGCTTCTCGCTGGCTGACCTCCCGACAGGATCTCCCGAGTAGGTGGAAGCCGACAGCCACCGCGGCGTCGTGTCCGACGGGGCTGGCAGGCAGTGCGGAGGACGTGTTCGAGTTGGTCGCGTCGGTCGCTTCAGCCGGCCGATCCCAGGGCCTCGGCTCGCTCCTGCGGGGACAGCAGACCACCCATGGGCGAGACCCTCGCGCATCTCGATCGCGCCGCTGTCGAGTCCGGTCATCACACGGTGCAGCCCTGGCACGTCACCGTCTTCAACGAGGCGCTCCCACCGGTCCAGATTCCGGAGGTGAGGTTGTCCGCGCGTACTCCCTCGAAGGCGGGTCAGGTTACGCAGCAGGGTGGGACGCCAGTCGGTCAACGTCTCAGACGTCAGATGGCTCGAAAGCCGGCGGTGCAGTTCCCACGAGCGCTTCGGCGACCGACCAAGCTCCTGCCGGATCGGCCGACGGATGACCTCCAAGCGATAACCCATGCACGACAGCAATCGATCGAGCATCTCGTCGCTCAGGTGTCCGCGCCCGGACAGGAGTTGATTGATGCTGGGCTGACGCACCCGCTCACGCGCGACAGCGAGGACTGAGTGGTGCCGGTTTCGAGCATCCCGTCACCGTCAGACTATAGCGGAAATTGCTATAGGCACGCGCAGCGTCTGAGGGCGCCTACACGTCCACACCCGGATTTGACGTTCTGGGCCGCCACGACCGGCGTCTGCAGTGCCGTGGGACGTCAACGACGCGCTCGCCACCTCGGCCAACGTCTGTTCGTGAGAACCACAACGCTGCTCGCAAACCCGCCGGGCTCGTACCTAAACGAACGACCAAGCGTCGCAAAACGAACGCGTACCCGCCGCCAATCGAAAGTTAGGCGCTCGCAAAACGAAACCGAGTACTACGATGAGGGCGTGTCTACCGCCCGTCTGATCCCACGCCACGCTGCAGCGCAGGTCAACGACGCGCTGTCGGACACACGCGTCGTGCTGATCACCGGGGCCCGGCAGGCCGGCAAGAGCACCCTGATCCGCGTCGTCGCCGGAGATCGTCTGGCCGAGCGCCGCGACCTCGACCGAGCGCAGGACAGAGCCGCCGCGCTCGCCGACCCAACCGGCTTCGTCGATTCTCCGGACCTGCTGGCGATCGACGAGATCCAGCGCGCGCCAGAGCTGCTGCTGGCCATCAAGGCATCCGTCGACGAAGACCCTCGCCCCGGTCGGTATCTGCTCACCGGGTCCTCCCGGCTGTTCGGCATGGTCGCCGCCCCGGACGCGCTGCCGGGCCGGATGGAAACCATCGAGCTCTGGCCCTTCTCGCAGGGTGAGTTGGATGGTGCACCCGACGGCTTCATCGACGCCGTGTTCGCGCTCGGTCCCACGCTCCGGCACGAGTCCACGGTGACTCGAGCCGAGTACGCCTCCAGGATCGTGCGTGGCGGACTGCCCGAAGCCACATCACGCGACGACGCCCGGCGCCGCCAGCGATTCTTCGACGGCTACGTCCAGGCGCTTATCGACCGCGACGTCATGCAACTATCCGACATCCACCACAAGGGCGAGCTCCGCACCTTGGTGCGCCTCCTCGCCGGCCGATCGGCAACTATCATCGCGGCCCAATCCTTGGAGTCTGCCCTCGGGCTTAGCCGGCCGACGATCGCCCGGTACCTTCAGGCATTGGAAGAAATCTTCCTCGTCAAGCGGATCCCTGGATGGTCCCGCAACCTGGGCACCCGCGCCACTGCCGCCCCGAAGATGATCTTCGTGGACTCGGGCATTGCCGCCAACGAACTCGCCACCGATGCCCGAGCATTACTGCGCCCGGGCGCACCGTTCGGGCCGTTACTTGAATCCCTTGTCCTCTCCGAACTGGCCCGCCAACTCACCTGGTCTGAGCAATCCGTCGAGCTGTCCCACTACCGCGACCACAGCAAGTTCGAAGTCGACGCAGTGCTTGAGAACAGATCCGGCCAGGTCGTCGGCATCGAGGTCAAGGCAGCCTCGACCGTCGGACCCGACGACTTCCGCGGACTACGCCGCTTGTCCGACCGCCTCGGCGACGACTTCATCACCGGCATCGTCCTGTACACCGGCACCGCGACGTTGCCCTTCGGTGACAAGTTGCGAGCCATGCCGGTCAGCGCCATATGGCAGGTCTCTGCGGCGACCGGGACCGTATGACAGCCCCATAGTGCCGCTTATGTTGATTTGGTCAGAATCTGGCCGACAGCACCTCGACGTCATCGGCCGAGTCCGTCATGGGTTCGCTTCTGCGCCGGCGGCCCGGGACCGTGACACTCGACTACCGCTGCGACGACGATGGCATGGACGTCCGCGACGAGGCGTTTCGGGAGCTCGTAACGCTGGCGGAAAGTGGCTCAGGCGAGGTGCTCGCCGTCGGTAGTAAGAGGACGGCCGACGCGTCCAGCAACTCTCAGAGAGTTTGGGAGAGTGCCAGTTCAGCCGTACGTGTTGTGGAGCAGGTAGCTGTCGGTGTCGGCGAGTCCGATGAGGAAACGCAGTCGCGTCTGATGAGGGTCCTAGATTCGGTGCCGGTTACGCCTTCGTGGTAACAGCCTGAATCGGCGGCACTGCCAGTGAGTCTGTGAAGGCTGCCAGCAGCTGGCATTGCGAACCCAGGGCACACCGTGGGCAGCCACGATGTGACCGTGTCCGAGCCGCCGCGCCAACGGGTACAAATAGTTGTCGAGGTCACGACCGCCACGGTCGACCGGCAGGTAGTCGGGAAGGCCTACGACCAGCTCGATGGAGCGTTGCTCATGCGGAGCCCATTCTCCGACGTTGAATGCCTCGGCGACACTGTCCAGGTAAGCGCGGGCGCTCTCGATCTTCTTCACCATCTACACCCGGGACAGCGCCGGTGCCTGGTCCTACTGGACCCGATGGCCGCCGATCGCGGCCTAACATGACCGCACATTGGACACCGCCGGCGGTAGCTCACAGCACCACCGCGGTCTCCTTCGGCCTGCCCCTCGAACAGGGCGGCACGCTCAGCACCCCGATGACTACAGCGTGATCAGCAACTGAACTCGGCGACTTGCGGCCGGCCAGGGGCGGCAGGTCGCCGGCTCCTTCGTGCGCGACGGATTGAACATTCATCGCTCAATCAGCATGTGCGAACGCTTAATGACATAGGCGCTCATCAAGGTCATACTGTCGCTGCGCGCGGGTCGATGGAGCCGGCGCGGGTCGTCCCCCAGGACCGAAGGAGACAGCCCCCCGTGAGACGTCGCCCTGGCTGGATAGCTGCCGCCGCGATGGCCGTGGTGGCCGCGGGCGGGCTCAGTCTGGCCGGCAGCGCGGCCGCCGTCGAGACGCCCAACCCCTACCCCGCCATGCCGGCCGGTACGTCGCTGCTCAACCACTCGAGTCTGCTCGGCAACGTCAACGACCCGGCTTGGTTCGAGGCGAACATCCCGTTTCTTGACGTACCCGACCAGCAGATCCAAAGCGTGTACTACTACCGCTGGCAGACGTACAAGGAGCATCTCGTCTACACCGGACCGCAGTACGGCTGGATGTCGAACGAATTCCTGCAGCCGGTGTCCTACGGTGCGCCCTACGGCGGAGTCGTCGCCGCCGCCGGGCATCAGATCACCGAGGGCCGATGGCTGCGCGACCAGCGCTATGTCAAGGACGACGTGAACTACTGGCTCGCCGGGCCGGGACAGCTTTCCAAGCCGCAGACGGAGGCGGTCAACCCCACCACGTCCGACTGGGCGCACGAATTCAGCTTCTGGGCGGCGAGCGCGGTGTGGCAGCAGTACCTCGCCGCGGGTGACCTGGGCTTCACCGCCGGCCAGAAGGCCAACCTGATCAAGCAGTACCGCGGGTGGGACAACCACTTCAACAGCAGCCTCGGCCTGTACTGGCAGGTGCCCGTGTGGGATGCCACCGAGTACACGCCCGCGTCCTACGAATCGTCCGACCCGTACCACGGCGGCGCCGGCTACCGGCCCACCATCAACGCCTATCAGTACGGCGACGCGCGCGCGATCGCGGCCATCGCCGGCCTGGGCGGCGACAGCGAGACCGCCACCGAGTACACCAACCGCGCCAACGCCCTGCGGTCGGCGACCCAGGCCCACTTGTGGGACGCCGGACGCAACTTCTTCTACCACATGGCACGTGACAACAACACGTCCAACGCCCTGCTCGACACGCGCGAGGAGGAAGGGTTCGTGCCGTGGATGTTCGACCTGCCCACCGCCGGCGACGTCACCGCTCTCGCGCAGTTGAAGGATCCGCAGGGTTTCGCGGCCGCGTACGGCCCGACGACCGCGGAACGCCGTAGCCGCTGGTTCGATTACCAGGACGGCTCCTGCTGCCGCTGGGACGGCCCCTCATGGCCGTACGAGACGTCGCAAACGCTCACCGGTGTTGCCAACGAGCTCGACGACTATCCGGCGCAGTCGGTCATCACCGCCGCGGACTACCTCAATCTGCTGCATACGTACGCCGCGACCCAGTACCGGGGCGGCCAGCCTTACGTCGCCGAGGCGCATGACGCCGATGCGAACTCGTGGATCTACGACAGCAACGACCACAGCGAGGACTACAACCACTCGACGTACGTCGACAATGTCATTTCCGGCTTGATCGGGCTGCGCGGGCAGCCCGGCGACACGCTCGTGGTCAAGCCGCTCGCCCCGTCGACCTGGGATTACTTCGCGCTGGAGAACACCCCTTATCACGGGCACAACGTCACCGTGTTGTGGGACCGCACCGGCAGCCACTACGGGCACGGGGCCGGGCTGCACGTCTACGTCGACGGCGCTCAGGCCGCGAGCCAGGCCGGTCTCGCCGCGATCACCGTCAATGTCGGCGCGCCGATCACCCAGAGCAGCGCCGGCGGCACCGTCGACATCGCCGCGAACGGCCAGCGCTACGGCAGCGGGCCGCAGCCGTTCGCGTCCTACACCTCGCCGCATGACAACGTGTGGAACGCCGTCGACGGGATCGTCTACCGCACCGGTATCCCGGAGAACAGCCGGTGGACGTCCTACGACAGCCCGAACGCCACCGATTACTACGGCGTGGCTTTCGGCCGTAACCAGAAGTTTTCCGACGTACGCCTGACCTTCTACGACGATGGCGGTGGGGTACGCGCGCCCTCGTCGTACGACCTGCAGTATTGGAACGGCAGCGGCTGGGCGACCGTCTCGGGTCAGACCCGCAGCCCGGCGTCGGCCGCGAACGCCCAGATCCGCATCACCTTCCCCGCGCTGACCACGAGCCGGCTGCGGGTAGTGGCGCCGAACGCCGGCGGCGGCACCGGCTGGGGCCTGTCGGAGTTCGAGGTCTGGGCCGCCCCGGTGTTCCAGTTCGTCAACATCAACAGCGGCGAAGTCCTGGCCGTACAGAACGCGTCCACCGCGGACAGCGCCAACGTCCAGCAGTTCGGTGACAACGGCACTCCTGATCAGTTGTGGCGCCTCGTCGACGCGGGCGGCGGCTGGGACAAAATCGTCAACGTTAACAGCGGCAAGCTGCTCGCCGTGCAGAACGCGTCGACCACGCTGAGCGCACAGATCCAGCAGTACTCCGATACAGGGTCCGCCGATCACCTGTGGCGCCTCGTCGACGCGGGCGGCGGCCAGTACAAAATCTTGAACAAGAACAGCGGCCTGCTGCTCGGCGTCTCCGGCATGTCCACTGCGGACGGCGCCAACGTCGTGCAGTACTCCGACAACGGCACCAGCGACCACCTCTGGACGATGCGTCCCGCGGCCGCCCCCTGACCGAAAAGGCCGGCCCGGCCCGCCTGCCGGCCTTCTGCGGCGACCTACTGCCGGTGCCGATCGCCGAAACGGTGTTCGAGCCCAAGGTCGGCAGGAACATCGTCGACCGCGGTACGGATAGCAGCGTGTGCCGGTGGGCGCGGGTCCCGGCGTACGACCCGCCGCACCGGGTGGTGTTCTGCTGGGACATCGGAGCCACCTGGCAGGTCGAAGCCGATCCGAACACACCAGCGAGGCCGAGGTCACGGTCACCGCCGATTCCCCGGGCCGCGCCCGGGTCGAGCTGGAGCATCGTCACATCGACCGGCACGGCCCCGGCTGGGAGCAGACTCGCGACGGCATCGGAAACGACAGGGCTGGCCGCTCCACCTCGACCGCGACGCCGCCCTGTTCGACCAGGACGCCTGATGGCCGTGATCGTCACCACCATCGACGTCGGCCGGGTCGCCGACGACGTGTTCGCGTAGGAGACCGCCCTGACCCGCTTCCCCGAATGGCAGCAAGGTGTCATGAGCGGACACATGGACACGCAGGGCACACCGACGGTGCTCCTTCGCCGACGGCTTGCCGGTAACGGGACATTAGGTTAGCCTTCCCTCGCCTGTCATGCGTCGCGTCGGGAGCGCCCGTGTCCGCCACCAAGATCGCCCTGTTGGGTGCCATCGCCGGATTCACCATCTTCCTGGGCTTGCCTGTCGGGCGGCTGCGAAACCCTGCGCCGCGGCTGCGGGCGTTGCTCAACGCGGGCGCGGTCGGCATCCTGGTGTTCCTGCTGTGGGACGTTCTCGCGCACGCCTGGGAGCCGATCGACGGCGCGCTGGCCGAGCACCACTACGGGGCCGCGGCCGGCAACGGCGTCGTGCTGGCCGCGGGGCTCGGTGCCGGGCTGCTCGGCCTCGTCTACTTCGACCGATGGGTGGCGCGGCGCAGCGGCACGGCTCGTACGGCCGCGGTCTCCGTGCCCGTCGCGGCGCCGGCCGGCGGTGTCGCTGACCGCGTGTCCGGGCCGCTCGCCGCGGCGCCCGAGCCGGTGGGCCGGCGGAGTCCGGCTGGACAGCTGGCACTCATGATCGCGACGGGGATCGGCCTGCACAACTTCGCGGAGGGCCTCGCCATCGGCAACTCCGCCGCCTCGGGGGAGATCGCCCTGGCGGTGCTGCTCATCGTCGGGTTCGGCCTGCACAACGCCACCGAGGGTTTCGGCATCGTCGCCCCGCTGGCCGCCGCCGGCACCCGACCCTCGTGGGGCTACCTCACCACGCTCGGGCTGATCGGCGGGGGCCCCACCTTGCTCGGTACGCTGGTCGGGCAGCGCTTCACCGACGAGACCGTCTCCATCGCCTTCCTGGCCCTGGCGGCCGGCTCCATCTTCTATGTCGTGATCGAATTGCTCGCCGTATGCCGCAAGATGGGCGTCAAGGAGATCACCACGTGGGGCCTGCTGATCGGCTTGTTAGCCGGTTTCCTCACCGACGCGATCGTCACCGCCGGCGGCGCCTGATCCCTGCTCGGACTGACACCCGGTCTCGGAATGCCACGCCTCGCGCCTGAACCTCCCCACGGCGTCGGGCTTTGGCCAGCACAGCAACTGCCCGGGTCGCGACGTCAGGCGAACGTCCCGGATCCTGTACGCGCTGGCTGCCGCCGCCATCCTGCTCACCCGTCCCGGCCGACCGCCGGAAACGCAGAATGATCCGGACCGTGCCGCTGCTCGTGACCGCGGTGAGCCCCGGGCCCGGGCTGCGGCTCCTGGTGCCCCTGGTGGTGGCCATCATGATCGGAAGTGTCGTGATGGTCGTGGCCGGCGGTGTGGTCCGGGCTCCCGCCCATCATGCGAAGCATGTCGCGGCCACCAGTGGTGAAGAACCGAACGAGCAGGACTGCGGCGAGCAGGAGGAAGGCGACGTTGAGCCAGGTGGTGTAGTTCCAGGAGATATGCGCCTCCATCACTGAGGCGTTGCGCTGACCGGGCACCAGATGCAGCAGTGTGAACAGCAGTTCGACGAGGTAGCCGGCGACGACCATGGTGGCGTAGAAGGTGCCGGTGATGAACAGGGCCATCTTCCAGCCGTAATACTTCCGGTAAATGTTGAGGATCGGCAGGATGATCAGGTCGGCGAAGATGAACGCGACGACACCACCGAAGCTGATCCCGCCGTTCCACAGCACCGCGGCCAGTGGCACATTCCCGATCGAGCAGACGAAACTAACCACGGCGACGATGGGACCGACGAGCGGGCCCCAGATGGCCGACCAGACCGGATGGTCGGTGAGGAAAAAGCTCTTCCAGAAGCCGGCGGGCACCCAGGCGGCGAGGGCTCCGGTGATCAGTAACCCGGCCGTGACGTCGCGCCAGATCGCCGCCCATTCCATGACGAACAGGTGCGCCACCGCGGTGAACCCGCGGGCGGAGGTCAGTCGCCGCCAGAATGAGCCGTCACCGGTGACCGACATGTCCATCGCGGCGTGACCTTCCATCGAGCCGGCGAGGCCTTTGTCCGCCTGCTCGAGAGCGTCACGGACAAGGCGCCGGCGAAGCAACACGCGGAACAGCAGCGCCAGCGTGATGATCATGATGGGGCCGCCGATGAACTCAGCCAGGGTGAACTGCCAGCCCATCAGCAGCGCGAGGATGATGCCCAGTTCGATGACCAGGTTGGTGGAGGCGATCTCGAACGCCATCACGGCGGTGAAGTTCGCGCCCTTGCGAAACAGCGATCGGGCCAGCGCCACCGACGCGTAGGAGCAGGACGACGACGCCATCCCGAGTCCGCTGGCCCGCGCGACCGCGGCGGGGCTGTCGCTGCCCATCGCCCGGATGATTGTTTCGCGGCGCACCAAGGCCTGCACAACACCGGAGAGGGTGAATCCGAGGATCAGCGCCCACAGGATCTGCCAGGTCATCGACCCGGCGATCGCCAGCGCATGCCACAACCAGCCCATCGAGTCATCTCCTTCGGCAGGTGCCATTCACCCTGACACTACCCCCAGGGGGTATAAAACACGGAAAGCGGCGCCGCTTGATATCGACGGCGGCAGCCCGCGCCGGTGCCCCTTGGGCGCGGCGGTCCTGGCCAGTGGTTCCGGTTTTGGTCTCTATTTCCCGGACGGTGAGAGCGTGGTGCTCCCGTGGTGCTCTTCCGATTCGGCGGCGTCAGATCCGGCCCTGTGCCGCGCGGTGTCCCCGCGTCCGGGCTGCGCCTTCGGGCCAGGGGGCCAGCGGGGCGGTGGTGAAGTGGTCGGCGGCCAGGTACCCAGAGTGCCGCGGAGGGTCACCGGCACGGTGACGCCGGCGATGGGTATTCAGGCGGTGGTGCCGCCGGTGTAGTCGGCGGTGAAGGTGAACTCGATGGTGGTGGCCATTGACTGAGCCACGCCCGTGCCGGTCAGGGCAAGCGACGTCTTGATGCAGTGGCGTGGATCACATAGATGAGATCAACCGGTTAGGCGTTCCCAGGCTCATAAGGGGTGTCGTCACGGTGACGATTTCCTAGGGAGGTACGTCGATGCGAGCCAGGATTGCCATCATTGCCACCACCGGTGCGTTGATCGTCGGAGGCGGCATCGCTGTCGGCACGGCATGGGCTTCAACGTCGAATGGGTCGGCCACGTCTGCGCGGTCCGCGGCAGTGTGCGACACCCGTCAGCTCGAGATCACGGTGCTCGACGGCGAGGCTGGCATGAACAGCATCGACTACCGAGTGCAGGTCAAGAACATCAACACTGAGCTCGCGTGCAAGATGCCCCAGGGCCTGACGTTGACGCTTGACGGCGCAAACGGAACGTTGACCACCGTGCGGCAGCTGGGCGCGCCGAAGCCTATGTCGCTCAAGCCGGAGGCGACAGCGACAACGTGGTTGAAGACTCTGTCCGACGCGACCAACTTGCCGTCCGGTCGCCGCTGCACCGCATTCGGACACCTGGAGGCCAGGGTCGTGGGCGACAACTCGAGCCACAGCACGGGCGACACCAAAGACACGGAGATCAGGTCCTGCGGCGGCATCACCGCCTCGGCACTGACCGTCGACAAGTAACCGGCAGTTACCACTCCACACTAGAATCCGCACAGCGCGTACGGCTCGCCAGGCGAGCCGTACGCGCTGCGTTTGGTTGCGGCGCAGTCCGATCCGGTTCTTCGTCGGCTCGATGCCGGGTTTATAACCTCCCACCACCGAGTCGTGGGACTCGCCAGCCGACCTGGGCCGGCCCGGCGGCGCAGGCACCGTCCGGAGCCGGACGGCGTAGGCACAATTTCGTGCGACGCGGTCGGGGCACCTTGCTAAACGCAGCGTGCGCCGCGACGTGGTGTCGCGGCGCACGCTTGGCCGTCCCATTGCCTTGGCCACCTCAGGGTCTCAGCCCCCGGGGGAGCCGCCGATCAGGGGAGGTTGGCGAGGTAGCTCGGCACGGTGTCGGTTCCGGCGGCAACTCCGCCGCTGTTGTCCGCGACGTTGGTGATGGAGCCCTTGCCGCCGAGTGACACGGTGAGCAGGTTATGCAGCTTGACGCCTGCCTTGTGGGGGGCTTCGAAGCCGCGGGCGGCCACGATGCTCGGATTGACGTCGAAGAAGCAGTAGCTGCCCAGACCCCACGCCTCGTGGGTGGTGACACTGTCCGCGACCTTGTACGCGGCGTACCCGTTGGTGCCGACGCGCCAGGCGGCCTGCGTCGGCGGGTCGTACGGCATCTCGTTCTGGAAGAAGATGGTCCGGCCGCCGTTGCCGTTCCACTGCACCTGGTACTTCTGGTAGTGCTCGACGAACAGGCCCATGGCGAGCACGTCGTCGCCGTTGACGATGAGTCCGCTGTCCGCCGGGTTGGTGGTCCACCCGACGCCGGTGCCGTGGTCGGCGCGCCAGGCCCAGATGTGATCGATGAGCGTGTTGTTGCTGTTCACCAGCAGGCTGTTGGTGGCGCGACCCGCTCCGGCGCCGCCGATGCGGAAGAACACGTCCTGTACGGAACTGGGGTTCTCGGCATGGTCGGCGTGGGAGCCCGCCTGGCCGATGGTGAGCAGGTTGGCCGAGTTCTTCGTGCCGGCGTCGAAGAGCAGGCTGCTGACCTTGACGCCGTCCACGTCGGCGACGTTCATCGGGCTGACGCCGTTGTCGGGGATGATCGTGGCGTAGCCGAGGCCCATCACGACGGTGTTGGCCCGAGTCACGTTGATCGTCTGGTCCACGTGGTAGATGCCCGGGGTGAACAGCAGGTTCAGGCCCTGGGCCAGAGCGGTGTTGATGGTCGCGGCGGAGTCACCGGGCTTCGCGACGTAGAACTTGCTCAGCGGGATCGAAGTGCCGGGCGTGTTGGGCCAGGAGGTGCCGGACGAGTTCTTCTCCAGACTCGGCACCCACACGGCGTAGTTGTCGCCGTCGAGGTAGAGGTACGGCTTCTCCCGGCTGACCGGCGTCGTCGGCAGGGTGGTGATCGGCGGCTTGGGGAACGTGCTCGCCGGTGCGCCCTGCACGCCGCTGAAGACGTTGTTCCAGACGGCGTTGAGGTTCTCCTTGATGCTGCTGTTGCGGGTGAACCACTGCTGCTGCGAGAACGGCTGCAACTGTCCGCTGATCTTGGAGTCGGCGATGTAGCCGCCGCTGGCCCAGCCGAACTTGGAGGACGTGAGACTCAACTGGGTGTTGATGTTCATCCGGCGCATCGGCGCGGCCTGGGCGACGGCCCACCGCTCGTACGCGGTACCCGCAGGCGGGGTGACCGAGAAGTTCTCGGCCGAACGCCAGAAGTTCTGGGTGGCGTTGCCGTCGAACCAGCCGGCGTCGACCGTCAGGTTGCTGCTGTCGAGCTGCACGTCGGTCGGGTTGCGTCCGAGACCGGCGATGGAGGTGTAAAAGCCGATGTTCGCGGTGAGGTCGTGGTAGTTGCCCGGCTTGAACAGCAGTTCGTAGCGTTGCGGACCGAACTGGTTGGTCTCCTGCTGCTTGAACACCGTGTCGAGTTGACCCTGGATCGACCCACTCGACATGGACGGGTCGAACACCAGCACGTTCGGGCCCAGCGAGCCGCCACCGGGGAGAGCGGGACCACTCGGCACTGTCGTAGGCGTCGTACCGCCCGGCGCGGTGCTCGTGGGAGTAGCGGCCGTTGGACCCGTGGTGCCGGCTGCCGCCTGCACCATAGGGGCCGCCGCAACGGCGGCGGCCACTACAACCGCCGACCACAGACCGCGACGAAGGGACTTCTTCAAGGCGTTTCCTTCCAAAGCCATAAGAAACCTTCCAGAGGGAAGGCGGAAGTGACCGTATTGACGATGCTGATGATCGTCAACAGTGTTCACAAGTCATAAAGGCTTCCTTCAAGAACACCGTCATTCAGTCGGCCGGCGAGCTCCGGGCGGCCCGGTCGGCTCGGCTTGCCCCGCATTCCGCACGTCGGCGATCGTCCGCACCATTCCAGCGAGGAAGCGGTCCGTGACGCGCGGTTTCACAAGTCTTTGACCAGAGAGCAGCTCGCTGACGCCGCCGATCGTCATGGCCTGCTGCCGGAGCGGTTTGATCCGGGTCCTACGGCCGGGCTGCGTCGTCCGCGTTGCGGAAGCCGGCTGACTGCAGGTCGTAGAGCTGCCGGTACAAGCCGTCGGCGGCGATCAGGTCGTCGTGGCTGCCGTGCTCGATGATTTTTCCTTTGTCGAGGACGTAGATCAGGTCGGCGCGGCGTACGTTGGCGAGTCGATGGGTGATCAGTACGGTGGTCCGCTCGCGGCGGTCGAGGAGTTGATCGAAGATCGCGTGTTCGGCGCGGGGGTCGAGTGCGGAGGACGGTTCGTCGCAGATGAGCAGGTCTGCGTGGCGGTAGACGCCGCGGGCGAACACGAGCCGTTGCCATTGGCCGCCGGAGAGGTCCTGGCCGCCTTGGAAGGCGCGGTCGAGGAACGTGGCGTAGGCGTCGGGTAGGTCGAGGATCATGTCGTGGGCTTTCGCCGCCGCCGCGGCTTCCTCGACGGTGGGTCCGGGCTGGTCGGGGGTGCGGTCGGCGCGGCCGACCCGGATGGTTTGTCCAGCGGTGAACGGGAACCGGGCCCAGTCCTGGGTGACGACCGCGACGCGGGCGGCGCGTGATTGCGGGTGCAGGTCTTGGACGTCGACGCCGTCCCATGTGACGGTGCCGCCGGTCGGTGTGTAGAGGCCGGCGATGACCTTGGCCAAAGTGGACTTGCCGGAGCCGTTTTCCCCGACGAGGGCGATGGTTTGCCCTTTGTGCAGGGTCAGGGTGACGCCGTCGAGGGCGACCTTGTCGGTGCCGGGGTACTGCAGTCGCACGTCGTTGACGGTGATGGTGGCGAATCCGTCGACGGGGAGGCCGGTGTCGGGGATGTGGCGTTGTTCGGCTCGGGTGAGGAACTGCAGGAAGTCTTGGTAGTAGAGGGCGTCTTCGTACAGGGAGTTCGCGGCGTGGATGCTCATGTTCAAACTCGTCCGGGCCGACTGCAGGGCGAGCAGGGCGGTCGCGGCGGCGGCGAGCGGGATGAGGTTGCCGTCGAGCAGCGTCATGAGGATGGCGTAGAGGACGAACGTGGCGAGCCCGGCGATGCCGGCGCCGATGAGCCGGGTCTGGGTTTGTTGGCGGACCAGGCGGAGTTGTTCGACGGTCTCTCCGCTCATGATCGTTTTGTATTGGTCGAGGAGGAAGGCCCGCATCTGGTAAGTGCGGACTTCGGCGGCGGTGGCCCGGTTGGCCATGACGTCGCCGAGGACCCAGAGCAGCCGGCGGCGGTCGAAGCGGCGCAGCATGTGGTGGTATTCGCGGCGGGCCATCCGGATCGCGGTGATTCCGGACGGGATCGCCGCCAACAGCAGCGCGGGCAGGAGCAGGGGTTCGATGACGGTGACCGCGGCGGTCGTGGCGATGACACCGACCAGGCCGGTGAGCAGGTTGACGCTGGTGTCGACGACTTCGGCGCCTTCCATGATGCCCCGGTTGCGGGCCCGGTCCATGTCTTCGGAGAACCCGGCGTCGTCGAACGCGGCCAGTTCGACGGTGGTGGTGGCTTCGAACAGCCGCACTTCGATCTCGTAGTTGATTTTCGGGGTCATCCGGGCCTGCGCCCAGCCGGCGGCGATCAGCAGCCCTCCGCGGAGGCTGACGGCGGCCAGGGCGGTGAGCAGGGCGGGCAGCGCGGCGCGGACCCGGTCGGCGGTCGGCCCGGCGGCGAACAGTTCGCGGAGCACGCCGCTGGTGGCCAGCAGGCCGAGGGTGGTGAACAGTCCGGCGGCGAAGTTCAGGGCGATGGTGGCGGCGGCGTCGCGGCGGCTGGCCCGCCAGGCCAGGCGCAGGGCGTCGCCGAGGATCGTCGGGAGTTGCCGGGCGACCGCGAAGAAGCTGGTCTCGGCGATCTTCTCGCCGTTGTACATCCAGGTCGCCGCCGCCAGTTTGGGTACTTCGTGGGAGCGGGTCGACCCACGCGACTGTGCCGGCGTGGTGGTGCTCGCCGGGCCCGTCTCGGTGTTTGGGGTGCCGGGTGTCGCGGATGCGGCGGGCTGGCTCACGTCCGGGCCTCCATGGTCGTCGCTGCTGACAGGGCGTGGCTGCGGCCCACGGTTCAGTCGGTGGGCCCGGTGGCGTCGTGATTCCAGCCGTAGAGGGAGAACACGACGCCGTCAACAGCGCGGTGGATGCCGGCAGCGGGATAGCCGATCGTGTCGGGCGGCAGTTGGTCGACCCACAGCAGTTCGGAGCACTTGTCGGGTTCGGCGTTGTACGGTTCGCCGGCCCAGCGGGTGGCCTGCCAGAACAGGCCGAGCCGGTCGTGTCCGCCGTCTTCGCCGCTGCGGTGCATGACGTGCACGAACTGCAGGTCGTCGGGGGTCACGGTCACACCGACCTCCTCGCGGGTCTCGCGGATGACACCGTCGACGGCGGACTCTCCGGCTTCCAGGTGTCCGCTCGGCAGGTGCAGCCGGCCGTTGCCGTAGCCGCCGCCGGCCCGCCGTAACAACAGGATCCGGCCGTCGTCACGGCGCAGGATCAGGTGCACGTCGATGATGCTGCGATGCCGTTCGGTCACGAAGCCCTCCAACGATGTCGCGAAGCGGTATCGCGTCCTGTTCACGGTGGAGTGCGGCGGCGAGCTCGAGGGCGAACTGGTACGCCTGGTGCGGGGTCGGACTCTGCCCGGCCCAGTCGGCGGGGTCGTCGAGGTGAACCCACCGGGTTGCGGGGATCTCGGTCGGGTCCGGGGGTGAGTCGGGTCCGGGGTGAGTGGAATGTCCCGGCCGCTGGTCAGCGCGTACTCCGGGCCCGGTGGGCGTTCGCACCGCGTCTCGCTCGCCGGCGGCCTGGCATTCGAGGTGCTCCCGGAACGCGGCCTTGACATCGGTGCCCTGTGGTACCGGGGCTTCCCGGTCGCCTGGCGCTCCCCGCTGCGGGCCGCCGGGCCCGACACGAGCGCCGGCGCCGGCTGGATCGGCCGGTTCACCGGCGGCATGCTCGCCACCTGCGGCCTGGAAAACATCGGCCGGGCCCGTGAGATGTTCGGCCAGCACGGCACGCACCACCAGACCCGGGCCGTCGACGTGGTCGTGCGCCGTACGAGCGAACCGCCTGGTGTGCTCATCAGCGGGATCGTCGCGTCGGCCTCGGTCTTCGGCCGGCAGGTGGCGCTGCACCGGGAGATCACTTCCCACGCCGGCCGGGCCGCCCTGACCGTACGAGACACCATCGTCAACGAGGGCATCACGGCCGAGCCGGTCAGCCTGCTTTACCACCTCAACTTCGGCGCGCCGTTCCTCGCACCGGACACGCGCGTCCATTCGTCGGCCGAACGGCACACCCCCCGCGACGACGAGACAGACTGGCAGGTCTTCCCCAAGCCGGTCGACACGGTGGGCGAGACGGTCTGGGAGCACACCGACTTCCCCGGTGAGCAGGCCAGCACCGTCGTGTACTCGCCGGCAACGGCGGCGTACGCCACGGTGACCTGGGATCCCGCCGTTCTGCCGCGCTGCTTCCAGTGGATCTACCCGTCGCGGCGCGGTTGGGCCCTCGCCGTGGAGCCCGCCGGCGCACCGCTGTTCGGGCCGGACCGGGAATTGCCGCACGCCGGCGCTCCGGTGCTGGCGCCGGGGGAGAAGATCGAGACGGGCTTCACCCTCGAACTGCACGAAGCATCGCGTCCGTCCTGATCAGGTCGGCGGCTCGGCGGTGCTCTCCCGGACGACCAACTCGGCCGGCAGGACGGTGCCGTTCGCGTACGGACGCGGTCAGGGTCGAAGCGGTTCGGTGCGGTCGAGAACCAGATCCACCAGGGCCTGCGCAGCTGGTTTAAGCTCACGGGTTTTCGGTAGTACGAGGCTGATGTGGAACGTAGGTGCCGGTTTGGGGTGTAGGACGACGAGGTCGTCGAGGGGTGGGGCGGAGGATGCGGCGATGATCGCCACGCCGAGTCCGACGCGTACGAGATGAAGCACCGTGGCTACGTCGCCGACCTCGATGTCGATGCGTCGCCGGACGTTGTGAAGCAGGAATAGCTCATCGGCGCTGGTGCGGCTGCCCCATCCCGCGGGGACGTCGACGAAGATTTCGTCACTCAGCTCGTTGAGCCGGACCGTGCGACGCTTCGCGAGTCTGTGCCCGACGGGGCACACGACGACCATCTCCTCCGATGTGAGCGGCACGATCTCGACCTCGGACGAGCGGCCCGGCGAGACCGCGGCGAAGGCGAGGTCGAGGTCGTTGTCGATGACGGCCTGGAGCAGGCCGGCGGAGCCGTGCTGATGGGTCTGTGGCCGTAGCCGCACCAGCGGGCGGTCACGATGCAAGTCGGCCAGCGCCTGCGCGACCGGCGCTGGGATCAACGAGTGCATGATCCCGACCCGGACTGTTCCTTGCAGGCCTCCGGCAACGGCGGCGACCGAGTCGCGGGCACCGTCCACCGCGTCGACGATGTGTCGGGCGTGATCGAGCAAGGTGCGACCGGCGTCGGTGAGGACGACACGGCGGGTCGTGCGATCGAAGAGTCTGACGCCAAGGTCCTTCTCCAGAGATTGCACGCTGGCCGACAGCGCAGATTGAACTACGTGCACGCGGCCCGCGGCTCGAGTGAAGGACTCCTCCTCGGCTACGGCGATGAAGTGGTCGAGCTGCCGAAGCTCCATCGCCATAATTTATCACTGGCATTGCTTAGTGTGAGCACAACCAATCGTTGGACAGCATGGGTCCCGGGTCGGAGGCTGGGGAGAGACGCCGTTCGGCGCCGCGCAGCCACCACGCGGGGGACCCATCATGACCAAAGCTGGGCACGTCAACTACATCCGAACCGGACCGCGCGGCAACGCGCCGGTAGTCCTGCTGCACTCGGCCGGATTGGACCTCACCTACTGGGATGCGCACATCTGGGAGCTTTCCCGCCGCCACGACGTCATCGCCGTCGACCTGCCTGGACACGGGCTCAGCGTGGCCACGGCCGACACCATCACCACAGCGGCGATGGCCCGAGCTGTTGCCGACGCCATCGCCTCGTTGAGCTGCGGTCCGGTCAACCTCGTCGGCCTGTCGGTCGGTGGCCTCATCGCCCAGGAAATCGCGATCACGGACCCCCGGCTCGTCCACTCGCTCGCGCTGCTCGACACCGCTGCACGATTCGGGCAGGCTGGGCGAACGGCGATGAAGCAGCGTGCCGAAACGGTGCGTCAGCACGGGATCGAAGCGATCCTTGGGGCCCTCTTCGGTCACTGGTTCCTGCCCGAGACCTGCGAGCAACGACCGGACCTCGTCGACCGGGCGACCAAGACGTTGCTGCACGACGACGCGGCCGTGCACGCTGCACTGTGGGAAACGATCGCCGACTTCGACGCATTCGACCGCCTCGGGTCCATCAAGGTTCCCGCTCTGATACTCGTCGGCCGGCACGATGCCACCTCCCCGATCGCATCGTCGGAAGAACTGCAAGGCGCGATCCCGGACGCGCAGCTTCACGTGATCGACAACGCTGCACACCTGTCTCCCATCGAGCAGCCCCAGGACGTGACACGACACCTCGCCGCGTTCCTGCAGTCGGTCTCCTCTGCGGAGACACGCTGATGGCTCGGCTTCCGCTGCCCGATCCCGCAGGTCTCACCGGCGTCCAGAAGGACCAGTACGACCGTTTTCCGTCGAACCTGACCCGTACGCTCCTCCTGCTGGACGGACGGCTGGCGACCCAACTCCCGCAAACCGCCAACGCCCTGCGGACAACGAGCCTGAACGCGGCCTGGCGAGAAGCCGTCATCCTCCGGGTCGCGGCCCTGCAGAACAGCGCCTATGAACGTTTCCAGCACCTCGATGAAGCTCGCCGGAACGGTTGGACCTCCGAGCAGATCGACGCGATCGAGCAAGATCCCTACTCCGGCGACGCCCTGCCCTTCGATTTCCTGCCCGTGCTGCGTTTCGTCGACGAGGTGGTGGCCGGCACGACAGTGTCCGACGAGACGTTCAGCGCGGCACGGGCCGCGTTGACCGACGAAGAACTCGTGACCGTCATCGTGCTCGTCGGTCACTACATGACGGTCGCCCGCATCCTCGGCGTGCTGCAGGTGGAGCTGGACGATGCGCCCGACACCTGGACCAGCGAACACTGACAATGGAAGATCCACCGACCGCAGCCCCCGCAAAAGGGAGTGTCACGTTCCAGTCCGTTGCATGGCGGTCGGTGCGCCCTCGTAACGCAGCCCCGGAGCCAGGAACTCGCGCTTCATCACGACGCTGTGCGCCGCCACGAAGGTGCCCGCGCCGATCTCGGCCCCGTACAGCGGGATGGTCGCGTCGGCGAGGGTGGCGTACGCCCCGACCCTGACCTTGTCGATCTTCAGGACCCGGTCCTCGAAGGTGTGCGCCTGGAACATCGCGTTCACGGTCGCGCCGTCTCCGAACTCGAGCATGTCCGGGTCGACCACCTGCGCCCAGCCGTCGCCGAGCGCCACGCCGCGGCCGATCCGCATGCCCATGCGCCGCAGATACACGGCGAGCAGCAAGGTGCCTTCCAGCACGCCCAGGGTCCGGGCCGCCAGGAAGCCCCACGCCACGTAGAGGAAGTCCCACCGGCTGCACCAGCAGGACCACAGGGGATGGATGCCCGGTTCGACGCGGCCGAGCAGGCCCCATTTCAGTCCCAGCACGACCAGACACAGGCCGGCCGCAGCGGCCAGCGTGACCGCGGGCGCCCCGAGGAGCAGCATCGACCAGATCTGCAGGTGCGCCGCGACGGCACCGATGGCCCAGGCCCAGGCGATCATCACCACGGTCGGCACCACGGGGAGCGCGAAACGCAGCCACTCCCAGAACAGCCGGCTGACGACCCGGCTGGTGGCCGGTTCGTGGGTGAGGCTGCGGTCGACGGCGACGACCTCCCGGCGGGGCAGCGGGAACGCCGGATGGCCGAACCACGACGTACCGGGCTGGATCACCCCTGCGTCGGCCACGGTGGCGATGCCGACCAGGATGTCCCGGGGCAGCCGCTGCCCCGCCGGCACGACCGCATGGTTACCCAGGAACGTGTTGCGCCCCAGCCGCAGCTCGCCCAACCGTACGGTGCCCTGGTGCAGCCGGGGACCGCCCAGATAGATGCCGTCCGCGAAAAATGTGCCGGCGCCGATCTTCACCAGGTCGGGGACCACGTCCACAATGGTGCTGATTTCGCAGCCGCGCCCCACCGACATCCCGGCCAGCCGCAGCCAGAACGGCCAGTACAGACCCCCGCTGAGCCAGTGCCCGGCGGTGTCGACGAGCCCCGTCTTCAACCAGACCCGGATGTACTCCAGGCTGTACCGGCCGATCACGCCCGGCTGGGTCCGACCGAGCGCCCGTGCGGCGAAGGCCTCGCAGAACACGGACACGAGCAGGGAGAGGCAGCTCAGCGCGCACACCGCCGCGATCGGTGCGAGGTAGGCCAGCGGATGGATCAGCGCGTCGAGCACGTCGCCGTAGCCGATCCCGGTGCCGCGGATCACCGTTACCCACAGTACGGCGGCGGGCAGGGCGAACACCGCGCCGAGCAGGCTTCGGGCGGCGATCAGCGCGAAGCCGTGCAGTTTGGGCGACAACTGCACGCCCACCCGGGTCAGCTGAGGACGCTCGACCGGCACCCCGACGAAACTCGCCGGTACGCCTTCCCACACCTCCCCCGCCGCGATCCGGCCGCCCGGCGGCAGCGAGGACAGTGCGGACAGCACCGAGCCGCGTCCCACCACCGTGTGATGGCCGACCCCGGCGCGCACGTCCAACGTGGCGCCGTCCTGCAACACCACGGGGCCGACCTCGACGTGACCTTCGGAGAGGCTGACCAGCCGGATCGCCGCGTCCTGGCTGACCGTGACGTCGTCGCCGATGGTGAGCAGATCCCAGCCGCCGTGCGACACGTCGACGCCACGGTGCAGGTGCACCCGCCGACCGATCCGGGCCCCGAGCAGCCGCAACGCGGCGCTGTGGAACTCGGTGCCGGCGATCGTCTCCCACGGCACCAGGCGGACCAGCTGCTGCACCATCCACATCCGCACGTACAGGCCGCTCCACACCGGCACCCGCACGGGGCGGTACCGGCCCACCAGGATCTTCTTGGCGAGCACGGCCAGGCCCAGCGACACCGGCGTGAGCACCGGGCGGGCGAGCACCCCGACGGCGACGAACACCAGGGGCATCGCCCACAGGCTCACGTACTGCGCGAGCCAGGGCAGCAGACGCAGCAGCACCAGATAACCGAGGCCCGCACCGACCATCAGTTCCAGGGCCAGCCAGGACGCCTGCGCCACGGTGGCCGGAACGGTACGACGACGGCTGGGCGGCAGCGGTGGCGGCCCCACCGGACGGCGCTGCGGCGGCCCCGACATCGTCGTGGCCGCCCGGGCCGCCAGAGCGGCGACGGTACGGGCCTCGTACACGTCGCGGACCGTCAGGGCCGCGGTGTCCTCCTCGGAACGCAGCTCGGAGACCAGCATGGCGGCCTGCAGCGAACTTCCGCCGAGGTCGGTGAAGAAGTCGTCGTCGGGGCCGACCGGCCCGGGCGGGGACATCACCCGCAGCAGGGCGGCGCCGATGCGGCGCTGGACCGCGTCACCCAGCCCGTCCAGGGCGGCGTCGCCGGTCGTGGCGGGCGCGGTGCGCAGCGGCGGCAGCGCGTCGCGGCGCAGTTTGCCGCCGGCGTTACGGGGCAGCCCCGCCGTCACGGCCACGAATGCGGGAACCATGTAACCCGGCAGGTCGTCCGCCAGCCTGCGCTTGAGGTCCTGGGTATCCGGCGGCCGGTACGGATCCACCGGTACGACGTGGGCCGCGAGCACCTGCGCGGCGCCGTCCCCCTCGACCCGGCAGGCCGCCTCCCGTACGCCGGGGCAGCGCGCCAGCACCGACTCGATCGCCTCGAGCTCGATGCGGTACCCGCGCAGCTTGACCTGCGAGTCGATGCGCCCGTGGTAGAACAACGTCCCGTCAGGGTCCTGGTGGACCAGGTCGCCGGTGCGGTAGAGGCGCCCGAGCCGGGGATGCTCGACGAATTTCGCCGCCGTCAACTGCGGCTGGTTGCGATAACCCACGGCCAGCCCGGCGCCGCTCATGCACAGTTCGCCCCGTTCCCCGGGTGGCACCGGCCGCAGGTGCTCGTCCAGCACCCACGCCCGGGCGCCGGGGACCGGCCGACCGATCGCGACCCGTTCTCCCGGTACGACTTCCGCGCGGAGGCAGGTGACGGTGCACTCGGTCGGGCCGTACCCGTTGACCATGCGGCGGCCGGGCGCCCAGCGTTCGGCGACGTCGTCCGGCAACGCCTCGCCGCCGACGTAGAGCAGACGCAGTTCGGGCAGCGCGCGCTGCGGGTCGGCGCAGCCGGTGGCGCGCAGCAGCGTCGGAGGTGGACACAGCACGGTGATGCCCTCGTCGTGCAGCCAGCCGACCAGGTCGGGGCCGAGCCGGGCGGTGTCGTCGTCCATCAGCACGACGGTGGCGCCGGACGACAGCGCCATCCAGATCTCCTCCACCGACGAGTCGTACGCCGTGGAAGAGCCCTGGGCGACCCGGTCGCCCGGCCCCAGCCCGAATTCCGTCAGATCGCCGTCGACAAGGTTGCAGATGCCCCGGTGCGGGATCATCACCGCCTTGGGACGGCCGGTGGTGCCCGACGTGTAGATCAGGTACGCGATGTCGTCCAGCTCGGCCCCGCCCACACCGCGCCCCCAAGCGCCGGGCAGGGGCTGGTCCAGCCGCAGCACCGCACCGCGCCAGCCGACCCGGGCGGCCCGTTCGGCGCCGGCGGCATCGGTCACCAGTAGCCGGGCGTCGGCGTCGGTCAGTACGTGGCGCAGTTGCTCGTCGGGGAAGGCGGGATCCAGGCACACGTACGCCGACCCGGCCTTGAGGATGCCGAGCTGCGCGACGTACACCTGCTCGGAGGTACGCGGCAGCAGCACCGCCGCCACACCACGGCGGCCCGCCGCCATGGAGACGCAGGCCGCGACGTCGTCGCTGCGTTCCGCGAGGTCGGCATAACTGAGCCGGCGGCGCACGGGCCGACCGGGTCCAGGTGGTACGTCGATCGCGGTCGCCCCGGGCCACCGTCGCACCGCCCGGTCGAAGAACCCGCACAGGTCCGTCGGCCGACCGGTGATCCAGGCAGCCTCGGCGGTCAGCGACACGGGCGCGCCTGGGGCAGCCGCAGGGTCGGCTCGTCGTCCTCGCTGCTGTCCACCAGGTGCGCCCCCGCGTATGCCCGCAGCCGAGCCTTCTCGGATGCCGGCAGCCACCGGTAGCCACGGATCTCACCGGTGCAGGAGCTGGTGCCGCACTGACAGGCGAACGGCTCGGCCATGTCGTACTCGGTGGTGTTGTAGTCGAAGGTGATCTGCTGCCACGGCTCGATGCATCTGAGCGTGACCATCTCCCGGTCGCGGACGAACACGTTGGGTTCGCAGCTGTGGTTGGTGAACCGCCAGAAGAATCGGTCCAGCACCTCCTCGGCGGCGAACCCGTCCGGCATGTCGATGTGCAGGTCCCGTCCAATCTGCACCGAATATCTGGTGGGTACGCAGGTGACCTCGCCTTCCACGGCGAACAGCCGGGTGCCGCCGCAGACGTGCTCGGTCAGCACGAGGCGATATTCCTGGTTGGCCCGGACCACCGCCACCGCCACCGGCGCGGTATCGACCCTGCTGCTGCTTTCCATGCTGATGGTCATCTGCAGATCCTCTGCTCGCCCGACTGCCGCCTGTGCGGCCGTTAGTACGAGCCCCGCTCAGCAGCGGTTCAACCGGGGCGACGGCGGGACTGCGGCTTTCGCCGATGAACCAGGCGCGCCGCCGCCGACGGCACACCTGGATCGCCATGCCGGGCGCCCGGGCCGGAATCACCACCTTTCCCGGGCCGGCCCGCGCCGCCTGGTCTACTTCGACCGATGGCGCGACGGCGCGGCCCGTACCCCCCTTGCTCGGCGGCTCGGGCGACGGATCAGAGGCCGGTACCGGCGGTGAAGGGTTGGTCGAGTGGCGGAGGGTCGGCGTTTGTGCAGATGGTCGCGGTTTGGGGGGCGAATAACGAGGTGGTCTCGCCGGGCAGCGTCATGAGGTACCCGGCGACCGTCCGTTTCGCGCAGTTCGGGACGACAGCCGGTGGGTCGACGATTTCCTGGAAGCTCAGGTGTGCGCTCTGGTGTGGCGGCAGCGTCACGGTGGTGGCTTTTTGGCCGCCGAGGGGCAACGCCCGGCCGACGGCGCGGTGCCCGCCGTCGGCGTAGCGGACCTGCGGGTATCCCTTGACGGTGCACGTCACGGCCGACCGGTTGGTCACGATGACGAACATGGTGCGGTTGCTGGCGCCGGCGCCGTTCGGATCAACCTGCGCGGACACGGTGACCTGGTCGGTGGTGCACGGCGCCGGTCCCGTCGACGCGGGCGACGACGACGGCGGCGGGTTACCGGCGGTCGGCCCGGCGGCGGTCGGCCCGGCGGTGGTCGGCCCGGGGGTGGTCCGCTCGGGGGTGGTCGACGCGGCGGGCGCCGACGCGGCGGGCTGCCACCCCGGCTGCGGTGCAGGCAGGCCGACCACCCGCTGAACTCCGAGGAAGCCGCCGACCACGAGTACGCCGAAGGCGGCCGTACCGGCGCCGGCCTTCGCCCAGTACCGGCGCCGGGCCCGCCGATAGAGCCGGTTGAAGCTTCCGGGCGGCGGGGGCAGATAGTCGGTGTCGCGGGGGGCGAGCCACTCCGCCATCGGATCGTTCGGATCAGTCATGGCTGACGTTCCACAGGTGCTTGAGTTGCGTCCGGGCCTGGTGCAGGTCGGACTTGACGGTTCCCGCCGGCCGGCCCACCACCTGAGCCACGTCATCGATCGAGAAGCCCGCGAGGTAGTGCAGCAGCACCGCGGTGCGCTGGCGCTCGGACAGCGGTTCCAGCATCGCCCGTAGGTTCGTCGAGGCGTCGGCGCGCGGGTCGAGTTGCCGCAGGTGTTCGGTGGCCATCGCGCGGTGCACCCTGCTTTCCCGGGATCGGCGGCGCCAGTGGTCGTGGACCAGATTCGTAGCGATCTTGTAGAGATACGCGTGCGGGTTCTCCGCCCGGGTCCAGCGAGACATCAGCCTGGTGAACGCCTCGGCTGCGATATCGTGCGCGACCTCGTCGTCGTCCACCAGCCGCCGCGCCCAGCCGGCCAGGCGCGGGTACTCCGCAGCGAACAGTTCCTGCTGCGCGGCGCGATCCGTCAAGCCTGCCTCTTCCGCGGTCGACGTCCCAGTGCGCCGTGCGGGTCGGTTGCCCCGCACGGCGGCAGCGAGTGTAGCCGGTCCGCGAGTCAGCTTTCGGCCGCGCCGGGCTTGACCGGAGTGATGGACGGCACCGACTTTCCGTGCGCCGAGCAGGCCTGCTGCGGCGCCGGCACGAACACCGCCGCCGTCTCGTTCGGCGGGTAGACCCGGAAGCCCCGCACCGACACCTTCCGGCAGCCGGGCGACACGTCCGGAGAGACGGTGTCCAGTACCGCGTGAGCCACGCCGCCCGGCCGCAGGCTCACCACCCGCTTCGGGTCCCCGGTGCGCCGGGCTGGGTCGCCGGTCTGGAGGCCCTTCTCGCCGCGGACGAACGACACGCCCGGGTAACCGTACAACGTGCAGGTGCGGTGGCTGGTGTTGCGGAACAGCACCAGCGAACGGGTTTGCGACATGGCGTGGTCGACCGGGCGCACCGAGACCCTGAGCCCGCTGCTCCGGCACGACGGCACGCGGGTCACGCCGGAGCCGTCCACGGACGCGGCCTGTGCCCCGGCGTCCGCGGTGGCGCCGGTGGACGGCTGCACCGCCGGGTTGGCGGTGGAGGGCGCCGGCGCCTGGTTCGGCGCGGGGTTCGCGGCGGCGTTCGCGGTGCCGGCACAACCGGACAGCAGCGCAGCCAGGGGGACGGCCGCCGCGAGGCTGGCGAGCATCGCGGACCGGCGCAGACGTGAATTCATCGGTGACTCTCCCTTGTTTCGTCGTTCGGACGATCTCTATGACGCGGACAGCGCCGAACGGTTGAGAAATCTTGAAACTTTCTTCCGGGGTCAGCCTGAAACAGCGGGACCGCGGCGCCGAAGCCGGGAACTTTTCGGTTCCCGTCGACGACTATCAGCTGGCTTGATCCGATCGGGAGGGGACTTCGTGACTATCCGGCAGAGGCTGTTGACGCGTGCTGGTGTCGTGACCGCGGTGGGTGCTACCGCCGTGCTCGGTTTCGCCGGGACGGCGTTCGCCCACGTGACGATCAGTCCTGATACCGCACCGCGGAGCGGGGACACGACCGTGGCGTTCCGGGTGCCGAACGAGAAGGACAACGCCACGACCACCAAGCTGGAGATCGATCTGCCGGTGGATCGGCCGATCGCGGCGGTGGACACCGAGCCGGTAGCCGGCTGGACCGCGGTGGCGACGACTTCGAAACTGGCTACGCCGATCAAGTCGGACGACGGGGAGGTCACCGAGGCGGTCACGAAGGTGGTCTGGACCGCGAGCGCCGGCGCGGGTATCAAGCCGGGGCAGTTCCAGCAGTTCTTCGTGTCGCTGGATTCGCTGCCGGACGCCGATTCGATCGAGATCAAGGCGCTGCAGACGTATTCCGACGGCGACGTGGTGCGCTGGATCGACGATCCGGCCCCAGCCGGCGCCGACGAGCCGGAACACCCGGCAATGGTCCTGACCTTGGTCAAAGGTAATGAAGGCGGTGACCCGACGGCCGGTTCCGCTTCGGCGGCCCCGGTAGCGACGACACCGGTGGCGGCCGCGAAGTCGTCCGGCGTCGGCAGTGGTGCGGCTCTCACGGTCGCGATCGTCGGTCTGGTTCTCGGGCTGATCGGCGCCGTGCTCGGTCTGCTCGCCTATCGGCGCACCGCCGCGCGCACCAGCTGAGAACTACTTACGGGCGGCGACGCCGCTGGTCGACGAGTGTCAGCTTCTCGTGCCGATTGTCGTCGGCGGGGCAAGCCCGGACTGACGACCGGCATCCGTGCCCACCTTGAGCTCCTCGATAAGCGCCGAACAGTCCGGAGAACGGCCCGATGTATCTGCGGATCACGCACGGCAATGCTGCGGCTCAACTGGGCTGACTATGCAAGCAGTCCGTGCCGCTCTGTTCCGGCACGGCCACCGGTTGCGGTGGTTCGTCGTACTTGCCGAGGGCATACCGCAACCGGTGGTTGAGATCAGAGATTGACTGACATTTGCCGAGGACGCGCAGACCGTCGTGGGGGCCACGCTCTACTGCGGGTTGGCTGTGGCCGCGACGTGGATGTGGTTGCGGTCGCGTCAATCCCGTTACGCGGTGCCAACAGGTTGCCGGGAGCCGCCAACGCCGACGTCCTTGGTGTTCAGCGGAGCCGCGAGCAGGTAGCCGGGGACGGCGAACGCGACCACGACGATGTGCATCACCATGAGCGCGGCCACGGCGCTCGCGTTCGTACCTGGGATGAACTTCAGTGTCAGCAAGGCCACGTCGGGGATGAACGACAGCAGGATCGCGGCGGGGACGAGGATCTTCAGGACGCCGCGCGGCCGCGTGGACCGGCTCCGCACCATCTGCCAGCCGATCCAACCGGCGATCACGCCGGCCGCGGTGAACGCGCCGTACACCGGAAGCTGAAGTGGCGCGAAGGTCGTACTCGCCCCGGCGTGCCGGGCGGCGCTGGCCACCAGCGTGTTGACGCCCACGGCGCAGGCGGCGACCGCTAGCAGGATGACGGCGGTACGTCTGGACATGGCATGCCTCTCTCTCCAACAACACTTAACAATCTTCGGAAACAGTTACGGGACCACTCGGTCTCGAAAGTTACGGTACCACTGGGTCCCGTATAGTGGCTGTGTGTCTTCACAGGAAACGGCCGCCAGCGTTGCGGGCCGGCCACGTGATCCGGCCCTCGAGGCGGCGATCCTGGACGCCACGCAGGAGCTGCTGATGGAGCATGGGTTCGCCGCCACCACCGTGGAGGCGGTCGCACGCGCCGCCGGTACCGGCAAGGCCGCCGTGTACCGGCGCTGGCCGGCCAAGATCGACCTGGTGATCGCGGCCATCCAGGCGCTGCAGAGCCCGCCGGTGGTGCCCGATACCGGCACCTTGCGCGGCGATCTGCTGGCCTGCGCCATGTATTTCGTGCGGTCCGACCGGCGCCCCGCACTGGTGCTGGCCGGTGTGCTCAATGAGATCGGCCGCAACAACGACCTTCGCGACGCGGCGTATGAGGCGATCGGCAAGCCGCCTGCCGTAGCCTTCGCGGCCGTGCTGGAGCGCTGGCGAGCCCGTGGTCAAGTCGCCACCTCGGCCCCCACCGAACTCCTGGCCGGAATCGTCCCCGCCGCCGCGTTCCGCAGCGTCGCCTTCCGCCGCCGCGCCCTCGATCACCAGACCGCGGTGGACCTCGTCGACTTTGTGCTGCTCCCGGCCCTCCGGGACACGTCGAGTCGGCCGTGATCAGTTGCCCTGCCTGATCTGATCGGTCAGCCGGCCACGTCGGCGGCAATCGTCCGCAGGCCAAGGGTGAGGTCGGCCGCGGACGGCGCCGCGTCCGGGTCGATCATCCACTGGACCAGCACCCCGCTGAGCAGCGCCTGGTGGATCGAGCCGACCGCATAGGCGAGGCGCTCGTCGGTGCCCGGGTCGTGGCCGAACAGCGTGGCCCAGGCCATCCGTCCGTCCTGGATGCCCTCGGCCAGAGTGGCCCGGATGGTGGCCACCCGCTCCCCCACGCTGAACACGTCGAAGGTGGCCGCCCAGATCTGTCGATTCGCTTCGAACGAGTCGATCACCCGGGTCCAGAACCGCTCGAACCGCTCCAGCGGCGTCGGGTCCGAATTGGTCTCGGGCAGGGACGCCCCCGCGATCTGCTCGCCGAAGTCACCGATCGCTTTCACCACGGCGGCGTTCAGCAGCGCCTCGGTGGAGCCGTAGTGGTAGCCGATCGAGCCCAGATTGGTGTTCGACGCGGCCACGATGTCCCGGGCTGTGGTCCGCGCATATCCCTTCTCTCGCAGGCAGGCGACGGCACCGTCGAGCAGATCTTCGCGATGTCCCATGCGGCCATCCTACGCGGGCCCCTATACAGACGTACTATACAAACGTCTTATACGACCGTATGGTTGCGGCCATGCGCATTCTCATCTCCGGCGCCGGCGTCGCCGGACCCTCTCTGGCCTACTGGCTGCACCGACAGGGCTTCCAGCCGACCGTGGTCGAGCGCGCGCCGCACCTGCGCGGCGGCGGCTACGCCGTGGACTTCCGCGGCGACGTGCACCTCGGCGTGCTGCGCCGGATGGGCGTGCTCGACGCGATCGAACGACGCCAGACGCACATGGGCGACCTCAGTTACGTCGCCGCCGACGGCACCGCGCGGGCAACCGTGCCGAGCGGGATCTTCTCCGGCGACGTGGAGATCCTCCGCGGCGATCTGGCAGAGGTGCTGTACGACGCCACCCGTGCCGACACCGAGTACCTCTTCGGCGACGAGATCACCGGCCTTGACCAGCGGTCGGACGGGGTGGAGGTGACGTTTGCGTGCGCCGCGCCGCGCCGATTCGACCTGGTCATCGGCGCCGACGGGATCCACTCCGGGGTCCGCAGGCTGGCCTTCGGCGAGGAGAGCCGGTTCCTCTCCGACCTCGGTATGTTCGTCGCCATCTGCCCGGTTCCGAACCGGCTGGGTCTGCACCGCACCGGACATCTGCACAGCGTTCCCGGACGTACGTCCAGCGTGTTCGCTGCCGACGACGACAGCGCCATCGCGATGCTCTTCTTCCGCTCCGACGCGCCGTTCACCCGCGACGTCGCCGCGCAGAAGGCGCTGGTCCGGGCCGAGTTCCAGGGCACCGGCTGGCACAACGACTCTATTGTGGACGCGATCGACAATGCCGATGACTTCTACTTCGACACCACCAGCCAGGTCCGGATGGACGCGTGGTCACGCGGGCGGGTCGGGCTGATCGGCGACGCCGGGTACGGGGCCGGCCCCGGCGGCAACGGCACCGGTACCGCCGTGGTCGCGGCGTACGTGCTGGCCGGTGAGCTGGCCCGGGCCAACGGCGACCACCAAGCCGCGTTCGAAGCGTACGAGCGGCTGCTCAGACCTTATGTCTGCGGTGGACAGAAGCAGGCCGCGGACGGGCGGGAGTATCTGGCGCCGGCCACCTGGAAGACGATCCACCGGCGGGACCGCCTCTTCCGTATGATGCGGCATCTGCCGGTCAAAGGTGTGATCAAACGAATGGCGACGCGAACCGCCACCGCCATCGACCTGCCCGACTACCCGATCGGGCCCCGGGCGCACACCCCCTGACGCCAGTTCCATCGAGCCCGGTCGCTGTCCGCGCCGTCGCGCCGGTTGAGACTGAAACCGCGTACCAGCACCGCCCCGCTGCCGACCACGACCTCTGCGCTGCCTGGACCATCGCGACGGCTAGGGCCCGGCTAGGGCCCCAGGACGCCCCCGGATGTCGGTCGCCAAGACTAGGTATACCGATTTAGGGCGGTTTCGAGCGCGGACAGCAGCGACGCCGTCGCCGTGTTTTCGCCGGTCAGCCGGTAGCAGCCGAGTCCGGCTGGTGTGCCGAGCAACAACGTTGGGTATCGACGGTGGTCACATCGGAAGATCACTGAAGGAGTACCCACATGGGCGACAGGATTGTCAGCGGCCTCGGCGACGCTTTGCGCGCCGTGCTGCTGTTCGTACCGAAGGCTCTCGCCTTCGTCGTCATCATCATCATCGGGTGGCTGATCGCCAAGGCCGTCCGCAAGGTCGTCGACAAGATCCTCGAGCGCGTCGGTTTCGACCGCGTCGTGGAACGCGGCGGCGTCAAGACCGCCCTGGCGAAGTCGAAGTACGACGCCAGCGACATCGTCGCGAAGATCGTCTACTACGCGATCCTCCTGTTCACCTTGCAGCTCGCGTTCGGTGTCTTCGGACCCAACCCGATCTCGGCGCTGCTCACCGCGGTCATCGCCTGGCTACCGAACGCCTTCGTCGCGATCATCATCGTGGTCGTCGCCGCGGCCATCGCCAAGGGCGCCAAGGACCTCATCAGCAACACCCTCGGTGGCCTGTCCTACGGCAACATCCTGGCGAACATCGCCAGCGTGTTCATCCTCGGTCTCGGCATCATCGCCGCGCTCAACCAGATCGGCGTGGCGACCACCGTCACCACCCCCATCCTGATCGCCGTGCTCGCCACCCTGGCCGGCATTCTGATCGTCGGCGTCGGCGGCGGCCTCATCAAGCCGATGCAGGCCCGCACCGAGCAGTGGCTCAGCAAGGCCGAGGACGAAACCCAGAAGATCGCCGCGCAGAGCGCGACCTACCCGACCGGGCAGACCGTCGCCGACACCCAGGTCGTCGCCCCCGCCCCCACCACCGAGCCGACCCAGGTCATCCGCGGAGACAACAGCACCTACTAAGTCCACCCGAATCCATACGGGTATGAGGCGAGACCATACGGTCTCGCCTCATACCCGTCTGTCACTCCCGAGGCCGCCTGCCGCCGACGATCAACAGTGCACTCACCACGCGGCTGTACCGTCAGCCCCGCTCACCGGAGCCGACGGGCCGCCTCACAACACACCGACCAGGACATACGCGAACGGAGTTCAGCCGGGTCGGAGTCTCCGGCGGGGCTCATCGGCCACGGCGCGCCTCCGCGGCGAGCAAGGATTAGTTCTCGTAACTGATCGTCGACTCGGACGTGGCCGATCTGGGCCGATTCAGGTACATGGACTCGCCTGCCTGGGCCCCTATGCCGCGAGTGTGGATGCGCAGCGATGCTGAGTGCTGACCGCGGCGCGGCTTCTATCTGCACCCTTCGCGGCAGTCCGCCGGGCAGCCGACGTGGTGGTCAACCCGGGGTGCGACGGATCGCCGTGTCAATCTCCACGCATCGCCTCGCCGGCCCGCTCCCACCCGCGCAAACCCACGCCGCCGGATGGCACAAAACCGGGATTTGCCGCCTCCGCCACATCCATACGCTTCACCTCAGTAAGCGATCACCACATCAACCACAACCACACTCATCAATGACCGATAGGAACAATCATGCGCGTCTCCCGGGCCCACCTCCTCCTCGCCACCGGTGTCGCCGGCACCGCCGCCGTCCTGGCCACCGTGAGCGGCATCTCCATCGCGAACGCAGCCGGAACCCACCCCGCCGCCCAGGCCGCACGCCCAGCCGCGGCCGCCGGCAACGCCGCCGCCCCGAACAGCAGCAAAACCACCACCACCAGCAAAACGACTGGCAAAACCGCCGCCACCACCGACAAACCACCACCGACAAGACCACCACCGGCAAAAGCCGCCACCACGACCAGCAAGGCCGTCAACGGCCGTCTCGGCCCCATCATCTCCACCGGAATGGACGCCAGCAAAATCAGCGAATGGGTCATCTACGGCATCCCCGTCAAGAACAAGTACAACCCGCTGACCACGTTCGGGTTCCGACTCAGCGAACGGCACAACAACGGCACCCTCACCCCGGACCTGTACATCGCCGAGACGAGCCGCCCGGACCTCGCACCGGGGTTCCACGCCGTCGAAGGCGCGTACACCCTGGAAGGCGGCATCGAACAACCCGCCTTCGGCTACTTCGTCGGACACCCCGCGAAAATCACCACCGACGTCGCCGGCAAGAGCGTCACCGCCCACACCGTCGTCTGGAGCCAGAACCCCGCGGTCACCGTCTTCTGGTTCGACAACACGAAGGTCACCGGAGCCACCACCCTCACCACCATGAACGCCTACGACACCACCGGTCACCGCACCGCCACCACGGCCGTCCCCTACCAGTGACCCCCGCAACCGCCAACTGCCGCCCACGTCCACACCCGGACGAGGGCGGCAGTCCTGTCACCCATCGCGCACGCCGTCGATAAGTGATTCGCGCCGAACGCCGGGCTGAACTTCCTCCGGCGCCTTGCCAGGCTGGCCGCCCGAACCCAGGCACGCCGTGCGGTCGTGCACACCGCAACCCGGCGCATTTGCGCTGGTCAGCCAAATCCGTTGATTTCCGCTTGGACCATCGAACCTGGTCACGCCCCCGAAGGCGCCTTGTCTTCTGAGAGATATCCAAGAATATCTCGTTATCGTCACGCTGTCGGATGTGTAGGTCCGGTGACGACCGGAGCCCCGGACCCGGGGCACCAAGAAGGAGACTGCTATGAAGCGGAAGACCACCGTTACCGGCCTGGGTGTCATCGGCGCGTTGCTGGCGTCCTTGGCGGCCCCGCTCTCGGCCGAAGCGGCCGTGCCTCTCGCAGCCCGGCCCGACAGCGCCGGTGCCGCGTCGATGACCGGCAGTTTCGTCAGCACCATCTCCTCGCCGGCGACCGGCGGATGCGTCGAGGTGCCCGGCGGAGTCGCCGACCGCAACGTGTACATCCTCAACGCGGAGTGCCGGACCGGCCTGGCGCAGGACTTCGATTTCGTTCCGGTACCAGCGGTGAGCGGCGCCTACGCCATCGTCAACGAGGCGAGCGGCATGTGTATGACGCAGTACCGGTCCCAACCACGACAGACTCAGGGAGACTGCGTCCCTGTGCCGTCCACCGTCGTGCTCAACGCCCTCTGGTACCTCGTGCCGCTCACCGGGAGCACCGCGACCTATGAGCTTCAGCCCGCCTACCGAAACCACGGGAAGTGCCTGACCGCCGGCCCGACCGGCGTGTCCTTCCCAACCGGCGGCCTGATCCCCAACCTGCGCGAGGCGGTTTGCAACCCCGCCGACGCCACCCAGAGTTTCGTGATCACCGGCGCGAGCTGAGAGCTGGTACGCCAGGTCGCCGGAGTGTCTGGCGTCGGGGTCGAACACGCTCACGAGACCGCCGGTGGTGGGGTGTCAGCGGTGTGGTGGTGTTATCGGTACAGGGCGACGAGGGGGATGCGGCGGGTGGTGTTGTTCTGGTAGTCGGCGAAGCCGGGCATGGCGGCGGTGACTCGGGCCCAGGTTTGTTGGTAGTCGTCGCCGGTGATTTCCTCGGCGCGTACGGCGACGGTGTCGGCGCCGATTTCGATGGTGGTGTGGGGGTTGGCTCGTAGGTTGTGGAACCAGTCGGGGTTGTCGGGGGCGCCGCCTTTGGAGGCGACGATGATCAGGCGGTTGCCGTCGTCGTAGTAGGCCAGGGGGTTGATGCGGGGGGTGCCGGTGCGGGCGCCGGTGTGGTGCAGGAGCAGGAGGGCGTCGCCGAACTGGGCGACTCCTTTGCCGCCTTGGGCGCGGAACTGTTCGATGATGGTGGTGTTCCAGTCGGTCATTTCGACAAGGTATCGGTTGACGGTGCCGTCGCGGAGTGGGCTGGCCGGGGGATTTGCGTCACCCGACGACTGCGGCCCGGCGCCACGATCTGACGGGCGCCGACCGGGCGTACACGTGCCCCACCGCGACCGTCCGGCGGCCCGCCCTTTTCAGCAACCCGGTCCCAGCGCCGCCGGTCGCAATCCGGCGACAAGATCGGGGTGCCGTCGGATGCCGTGCGTGCAAACCGGCGAGGTCTGCTCTCGTGCGACGGCCAGGATCCACGTCCCGGGACTCGCCCGCGAAGTCCTTCAGATGCTGGCTCACTTCCGACTCCCGGTCTTTGGTCACGACTGCGTCTGCCGACGGGTGTTGTGGAAGGCCGTAATCCGCCAACGGCTGCCGCCTTTCACCAGGACCAACGTCTGGACGGCGTCGTGGTCTGGGCCTGTTGCCGGCTGGGTGGCTGACGTCACGGCACCTACGGCGATCATGATTGCGACTTCCGGTTGGAGGAACCGCAGCGACTCAGGCGCAGCGTCGTCGCGGATCAGGGCCATCTGGGAACCGGCCAAAGGACCGCTGAAGAGATGTCGGTGCGCTTGTTCGATGGCCGGCCGGCCGTACCCGTGCAAGCCGTTCCAGGCGACGAAACTTGCATCTTCGGTGAACAGTGATGCGTAACCTGCGGCGTCGCCGTGGTTCCAGGCGTCTTCCAGGTTATGGCCGAGCGCCAGGATCGCGCGGCGCTCGGCGGACTCGTCGAACACACGTACCTCCTCCGGGGTCATGGCACCAGCTTCATCCGCCGTAATTACTATGTCAAGCATAAGTTTATGTTCGACATAAGTTTCGGCTAGCATCACACGGTGGCCAACGGACTTCGAGAACGCCGCAAGCAGGACACTCGGCTGGCAATCGCCCGCGCCGCGATGGCGCTGTTCGTGGCCGAGGGCTTCGACCGGGTGACCATCCCGCAGGTTGCCCAGGCGGCCGGGGTATCGAAGATGACCGTGACGAATTACTTCCCGCGCAAGGAAGACCTGGTATTCGACCGAGCCGAGGTAACGGTCCGCAGTCTGGCCGATGTCGTCGTCCGGCGGCCACCCGGCGAGAGCCTGCTCGACGCCATCCGTCGTGACTATGCCGAGCGGATCGCCGCGGGCGACGTTACCCTCGGCCCCCCAACCGAAGTGTTCGCCCGACTGGTCCGCAGTAGCCACGCACTCACCAACCGGGGCCGTGAGATCACCGACTTGCGTGAGCGGGCGCTTGCCGACGCCATCGTCGCTGAGACCGGCGGGGACGACCCGCAGCCGCGGATCGTCGCGGCCCAGCTCGCGTCGGTTCACCGGGTGCTGTTCGAGGACAGCGTCACACGCACCATGGCCGGCCAACCGTATGACGAGATCCGCCAGGCGCTCGCCGCGCATGCCGCGAAGGCGTTCGATCTGATGGAGCCATCCCTGGGCGGCTACGGCACAAGGGCCTGACCGACGTCCACGCCGTCGAGCCCGCGGAAATGGGTTCCCAGGCCGCACGGATTGGCTGATAGGGGTGCGTTTCCTAAGTGCCGTCGCCGACGTTCGGCGCTCTATTCACTGGGTTCGCTGGTGAGGGTGAGAAGATTTCCGCGTACCTTTTCCAGCAGTTCAACCAAGCTGGCTCGTTGAGCGTTCGCCATTCCGGCCGTTGCGGTCTCGGCGAGCGTACGCCAAGCCGCTTCGATCTCCGGAATGACAGCGAGGCCCTTTTCGGTCAACTGAATGCGGGTGGCTCGCCGATCGCGCGGCACGGACTCCCTGACGAACCAGCCGCCTTGTTCGAGACGGCTGAGGCTGCGCGTCACCGTAGGCTGCTCGACGCCGAGCCGAGCCGCGATCTCGGACACCGTGATGCCATGGGGTTCCTGCCCGAGCATCCACAGCAGGACGTCCTGCCCAGGATGCAAGGCCAACGCGCTCAGTACATCGGTCTGGGCACTGCGGTACAGCTTGGCCACCTTGACCAGGGCCTTGTTGGTATCCAGGGCATCCGCGAGTTCCACCTCAGCAGTGTACGAGTTGACGAACCAGGATCCGCTGATACATAGTCGGCTAACGTATAGCCGACTATGGAGGTCGTCGTGGAAACTGGTCTGTCGAACAAGGTCGCCCTCGTCACCGGCGGCTCCGGAGCGATCGGCAGAGCCACGGCATCGCATCTAGCTGCCGAAGGCGCCTCCGTCGCCGTGTCCTGGCACACCAACCACGACGGCGCCGTGGACGTCGTCAATGCCATAACGCGAGCAGGCGGCCGGGCGTGCGCCGTCCAACTGGATCAGGGCGACCTCACCTCTGTGCAGGGCGCCGTCGATGAGATAGCCGAACATCTGGGACCGATTTCCGTCCTGGTCGCCAACGCCGTGCAGTGGCCCGCGTTCGACGCCCACGAGATCGATGGCCTCGCCAGGTCGCTGGCCGTCAACACCATCGGGCCGGCCGCATTGATCCACGCGGCCCTACCGGCCATGCGCAGCGCCGGCTGGGGACGCATCGTCGCTGTGTCGACCGACATCGTCGAGCAACCTATGGCTGGGCCACTCGGCTACGCCACGGCGAAGGGTGCGCTCGAGACGGCCGCGCGCGTGCTGGCCGTCCGCGAAGCCCACCACGGCATTCTGACGAACATCGTGCGGCCTGGCTTCACCCTCACCGACAAAGCATTGAACGCCCCATTCCTCGGGCCCGAAGCGGTCGCACTGGAATCAGCCCGCACTCCCACCGGCCGCATCTGCACTCCGGAAGACATCGCTACTGCGATCACCTATCTGGCATCGACGGCGAATGGCCATATCAACGGACAGACGCTATCCCTGGCGGGTGGCCGCGAACTCGTCAGATGACCCCGCACTGATTGTCATGCCGCGCAACTGGCTGGCGCTACTCGACGTTGTCGCCAACGTCTTCCGACCTGGCTCGTGGCGATACCAGAGGCTGCCGATGAACTGTGATGTCAAGGTCGACGAGGTTGACAAGGGCGGCACGGACAGCCGCTGAACAGGGCACTTTGTGGCGGGACCGGCTCCCGGAGTTTCCGTGTCGATGGCTCCACCGCGGGGCAAGATCATGCGATGACGACAACAGCGACCGGAGTGGACGCGGTGCTCGAGCAGGCCCGGATCGGAATGCGGCGACTCGACCCGCAGGAGACACGGGCCGCGGTGGCCGCCGGGGCCCTGCTCATTGACACCCGTACCGATCGGCAGCGGGCATTGCAGGGCAACCTCCCCGGCGCGATTGTCATCGATCGGACGGTGCTGGAATGGCGGCTCGACCCCTGGTCCGTCAGCCGGATCCCGGAGGCGGGCGGATACGACCTCCACATCGTGGTCGTCTGCCGCCAGGGTTACAGTTCGAGCCTGGCGGCGGCCAGCCTCCGCACGATCGGCCTGCGCCGGGCCACCGACATGGTCGGCGGCGTTGAGGCGTGGCTCGCTGCCGGCCTGCCGACCACCCACGAAACCGCCGACGTACGCGAGTGACCCGCCAGCCGCATGGATCTGTCGCAGCGACCTCGCACGGTGCCGATTACAGCGAGTTCTCCGGCTTGGCCTTCTGCGGGTAGATCGTCTCGTGGCGGGCCAGCATGGCGACGAACTCGCTGATCTTTCGCTCGCGGGTCTGCGCCCGTTTGACGGCATTGACGCGATAGATGAGAGCGAACCGGTTGGTCTTGGTGAGGACGTCGAACATGGCTTGGGCCGCCGGGACGGCCGCGATGGCGGCGAGGAGGTCGGCGGGTGCCTCGGCTTCCGACGGCGGGGCGTAGGCGGTCGCCCACCGCCCGTCCGCCTTCGCTGCGTCTACCGCGGCGCGGCCGGGGGGCAGCATTCGCCGCTGTGCTTCCAGCCGGGTCACGTGGGCGATGTTGCGTTGGGACCAGGAGCTGCGAGCTCTACGGGGGGTGAACCGGATCCACGAGGTCTCCTGATCCCGTTTCCGGCTCTGCCCGTCGATCCAGCCGAAGCACAGGGCCTCGTCGACCGCCTGCTGCCAGGTCAGCGTGGTGACTGTGCCGCCCTTTCTGGTCAGGGCCAGCCAGACGCCGGGCGACGTGGCGTGGTTGGCCGACAACCACGCGCGCAGTGCCCCGGCGTCGGCGACGATCAACTCCTCCAACTCGGCGCCCGCCATGACGGCAGGCTAGCCGCCGGCTGGTTCAGGACGTCGGGCTGGGCGTGGCAAGCAGATCGGGGGCGGGGGAGGGGCACGCCGCAGCGCCGGGCGCGTCGCCGGCCCATGCCGCGGTGAGCAGGCGGGTGATGCCCTCGCGGGTGACCGGCCGGGGATTGGCGTACTGCGCCTGCAGAGTCAGGTCGACGACCCGGGCGACGTCCGCGCGGGCCATTCCCAGCTCGCGCAACGAACGCGGTGCGCCCAGCGAGCCGGCGAGCCGCCACAACGCGTCGGCGGGGTCGTCGGCGGCCAGCGCCCGGCGCAGTGCGGCCATCGCCTCGGGTGCGGCGGCGGCGTTGTAGCGCAGCACGTAGGGCAGCACGACCGTGTGCGTCTGGGCGTGCGGCAGGTCGAGGGTGCCACCGAGGACGTGGCACAGCTTGTGGTGCAGCGACATGGTGGTCGCCGCCAGGCAGGCGCCGCACAGCCAGGCGGCGTACTGCGCCTCGGACCGGGCCGACAGGTCGGTGCCGTCCGCGATGATCTCGGGCAGTGCCGCGGCGAACGCCCGGACGCCCTCCTCCGCCTGCAGCGCCACGAGCGGCGTGAGATCCGGCGCGTAGAGGGCCTCCGCGGCGTGCGCGATCGCGTTCATGGCGCTGGTCAGCGAGAGCCCGGGCGGCAGCGTCACGGTCAGCTCGGGGTCGTACACGACGCTGCGCGGCAGGACCCGTGGATCGCGGCCGGTCTGCTTCTCGCCGTCGCTCGTCAGCCCCCAGATGGGGGTCATCTCGGAGCCGGCATAGGTCGTCGGGACCGCCACGATCGGCAGGTCGAGGCGCAGGGCGAGCGCCTTGGCCAGGCCGATGGCCGAACCGCCGCCCACCGCGACGGTGGCGTCGGCCGCCAGCTCGCGCGCCCGCACACCGGCGCGGTCGACCACCTCGACCGGTACGTGCATGCGGGCGTCGGCCACGACCCCCACGGCGGTGTCGCCGAGCGTCGCCGCGGTCTTCTCGCCGAGTTCCTGCTGCTCCGGCGAGCAGATCACCAGCACCCGGCGCAGACCGAGGGTGCCGAGTTCGGCCGCCAACCGGGTGACCGCGCCGGGTGCGAACACCACCCGCATCGGCAGCGGCTGGTACGTGAACACCCGGATCATGACCGGTCACCGGTGGCCAGCAGGCTGATCTGGAAGTCGACCGTACGGAAGGGGTTGGGCAGGCCCGCCGCGGCGGCGCGCGCGGCGTCGTCCACCGTCGGGAACTCCCGTACCAGGCTGTCCTTGACCCCGAACACCGCGTCGGAGTCGAGATAGGGGGAGTCGTCGACGAACAGGTGCGTGGTCACCGGGGCGTATCCCTCGGCGGCGACCAGAAAGTGGATGTGCGCCGGGCGGTACGGGTGCCGGGCCGTGGCGGCGAGCAACGCTCCGACCGGACCGTCGGTGGGGATCGGGTAGTACCGCGGCACGACGGTACGGAAGTGGAACCGGCCGTCCGGGTCGGCGGTGAACAGCCCCCGCAGGTTGGCCGTGGGCAGCTCCCCGGGCCGTTGGACGTCGTAGAAGCCGTCGGCGTTGGCCTGCCACACGTCGACCATCGCGCCGGGTACGGGTTCGCCGGCCGGGCCGATGACCCGCCCGGTGACCAGACACGGCTCGCCCTTGCCGTCGAGGGAGATGTCGTCGCCCAGCGCCCGGGGCGGCGACTGCACCATGTGGAACGGCCCGAGCACGGTCGACTCGGTGGCCGCCCCGGCGACCCGGTGGTTGATCGTCTCGACCAGCATGGACACCCCGAGCACGTCGGACAGCAGCACGAACTCCTGCCGTACGGCGTCGCACTTCTGGCCGGTGGCGGTGAGGAAGGCGATCGCCGCCTGCCATTCCGAGTCGGTCAGCTCGACGTCTTTGATGAAGGCGTGCAGGTGCTGCACGAGCGAGCCGAGGACCCGGCGCAGACGGGGGTCGGCCGTATCGGCGAGACTGGCCACGACCACCTCCGCGGAGCGTTCCTCGGTGAACCGCCGGCCGGGGCGTACCTCGGTGGTCACCGGGTCACCGGCTCGGGGGCCGCCGCAATGTGCAGCAGCGACTCGGCGTTGCGGTGGCTGATCCCGGCCCGCTCGGCGTCGCTGACCGGCGCGCCGGCCAGGAACTCGGCGGCGTCGCCCATCGTCTCGAACGGGTAGTCCGTGCCGAAGAGGACGTGCTCGGGGCCGAGGGCGTCCAGCGCACAGAGCAGCGGTGCCGGCGAACATACGCCACTGGTGGTGATGTAAAGGTTGTGCCGCAGGTACTCCGAAGGGCGTCCGCGGTCGAGCTCGATGCCATGGTGGTTGTGGAACGCCCACCGCGAGTCGAGCCGCCACAGCGTGTACGGCAACCCTTCCCCCATGTGCCCGAGCAGCACCTTGGCGTTCGGGAAGTCGTCGAAGACCTTTCCGAAGATCAGCCGCAGGAAGTGGGTGGACGTGTCGAGGCCCCAGCTCCACATCGGCCCGACCAACTCGGGATGCCCGGACAACACGTGCGCGGTGTCGACCCCGTTGGCCGGGTGCAGGTAGAGCGGCACGTCCAGCCCCTCGGCCTGGGCCCAGACCGTACGCAGCGCCGGATCGTCGAGGTAACGACCCTGGGTGTGCGCGTTGACCAGGGCGCCGCAGAGGCCGAGCTCGGTGACGGCGCGGTGGAGTTCCTTGGCGGCGGCGGTCGGGTCCTGCAACGGCAGGGCGGCGAAGCCCCGGAACCGGTCGGGATGCTTCTCGATGAGCCCGGCCAGGAAGTCGTTGACGGCGGCGGCGTGCCGGACCGCGATGTCGGGGTCTCGTTCGGCCTGGATCCCGGGGGAGTTCAACGACAGCACGGCGACGTCGATGCCGTGTGTGTCCATCAGCGGCAGCCGTTCCTCGGTGAAGTCGAGCAGGCGCCGGGACGCCTCCGCCCAGACGCCCGGCTGAGCGATGGATGCCGTGGACGTGCCGTAGCCGGCCAGCGCCTGGGTCACGAAGTGCTCTTCCAACGCGATCGTTCGCACGTGGCCTCCGTTCGTGGGGCCCGGATCAGCAGGCCGCGCGTTCACTAATATGCATTGACTTCATGAATAGTGAACTCTAATCTGCGGTTGTGTCAATGGACTTCGGCTCGTGACGAGCTCGGGACGAGGGAGCACACCGTGGCGGACGAGACCTACGACGTAGCGGTCATCGGATACGGGCCGGTCGGCATGGCCATGGCCGCCCTGCTGGGCCGCGCGGGGCACCGCGTCGTCGTGCTGGAGCGCTACGACGGGCTCTACAACCTGCCCCGGGCTGCGATCTTCGACGACGAGACGATGCGGACGTTCGCCAAGATCGGCATCTCCGACGCGCTGCTGCCGAAGCTGCACGTGCAGCGCAACTACGAGTGGCGCAACGGCGCCGGCGAGCTCCTCATCGAGCACGACTTCGCCGAGATGGGACGCAGCGGCTGGGCGGAGTGGTACATGATGTACCAACCCGACCTCGAGGACGCCCTCGATCGGGTCTGCCGCGAGTTGCCCACCGTGGCGGTGCGCTTCGGGGCCCGAGTCGACGCCATCACCCAGACCCCGGACGCCGTGCAGCTCAGCGTGGCCGGGGCGACGGAGCCGGTCACCGCCGCGTACGTCATCGCCTGCGACGGCGGCAACAGCTTCGCCCGCGGTGCCCTCGGCGTCACGCTCGACGACTACGGCTTCTCGGAGCCGTGGCTGGTCTGCGACTTCGCAATGCGCCGGCCGGGATTGCTGCCCACTGCGCGCCAGGTCTGCGATCCCGCCCAGCCCATCGCGATCATCGCGCTCGGCCATGAGCACCACCGGTTCAGTTTCATGCTCGACTCCGCCGACTCGTTCGCCGCCGAACGCGACCCGGAACGGGTGTGGGGCCGGGTCGCGCGCTACCTCGCCCGCGAGGACGCCGAGCTCGTCCGGATTGCGACGTACACCTTCCGGTCCCTGGTCGCGGATCGATGGCGCGACCGGCGGGTCCTGCTCGCCGGGGACGCCGCCCACCAGATGCCGCCGTTTCTCGGGCAGGGGATGTGCTCGGGCGTGCGGGACGCGCTCAACCTGTCGTTCAAGCTGGACCTCGTGCTGGCCGGCCGGCAGCCCGACACGGTGCTCGACACGTACCAGAGCGAGCGCGAGGAGCACGTTCGGGCCGTCATCGTCAAGGGCATCGAGCTGGGAAGGGTGCAGACGATGCGCGACCCGGTCGCTGCGGCGGCCCGCGATGCCCGGCTGCTCGCCGACCGGCAACAGCGAACCGCCCCCGAGAAGTTGGTCTTCCCGCCGCTCGGCCCCGGGCTGTTCGGCACCGGCGACGGTGCTCGCGAGCTGTTCCCGCAGGCAACGGTGGCGGTCGGCGGGCGCACCGGCCGCTTCGACGACGTGCTCGGCTATGGCTGGGTCGTGCTGGCCCGCGCCGAATCGACCGGGTCCGACGCCCTCCGTGTGGTGCGCGTGCCGGCCGGCGAAGCGACCGATGAGCAGGTGCGCGACTGCGACGGCGGGTACACCGATTGGTTGAACCGGCACGGCTGCGACGCCGTCGCCGTACGGCCGGACTTCCACGTCTGGGGCACCGCGTCCGGTCCCGACGCCGTACGCCGCCTCGTTGCCGAACTCGACGCCCTGCAGACGGGCACCGCCACCGGGCATCCCGTGCCCGCCTGACCAGCGGCCGGTTGCTGGATCGGCGCCCGGTGCGGGTCCGTGGTACGGGTCCGTGGTGCTGTTCCGTGATGCGGGCCGGGCGACGTAGGGTGCCCACGGGCGCGACGAAGGAGACCGGTGGACACCAGCACGACCGAGGACGGCACCGCCCGCCAGGGGATTCAGTCGGTCGAGATCGGGGTTCGCGTGCTGCTCGCCATGGAGCAGGGCGCCGGGCCGATGACGCTGACCGAGATCGCCCAACGCAGCGGCATCCAGCCCAGCAAGGTGCACCGGTACCTGGTGAGCCTGTGCCGCTCCGGGCTCGCCTCGCAGTCGCCGGCCTCCGGCCGCTACGACTTCGGACCGATGATGCGCCGGCTCGGCGGCGAGGCGCTGCGCCGTACGAACGAGGTGTCGCTGGCGTCCGAGCGGATGCCGGGGCTACGTGACCGTACGGGACACTCGGTCAACTTGTCGGTGTGGGGCGACGACGGGCCGGTCGTGGTGCGGTGGGACTACGGCGCGTTCGCGTTGCCGCTGGTCGTCCGGGTGGGCGCCACCCTGCCGCTGCTGGAGTCCTCGGCCGGCCAGGTCTTCCTCAGTCTGCTGCCCGCGGCGATGACGACGCGAGCGTTGGCCACCGCCGGCGCCCGGGGTCGGGGGGCCTCCGCCGAGGCGTTGCGGGCCATTCGCGCCGCCGTGCAGCGCAGCGGCGTGGCCGTCACCCAAGACGGCGTGATCCCGGGAATCGCGTCGATCTCCGCCGGCGTGCCGACGTCCGGTGACGCGCTGCCCCTGGTGCTGTCGGTGGTGCTGCCCGACGGCGAGCTCACCGACTCCGAGCAGCGTCGGGTCACCATCGAACTGCTGGCCACCGCCCGCGCGGTGGCGGCCGACCTGGGTGTGCCCTGAGGCCGGCCGACTCACATCTCGATCAACTTCAGTGCGGTACGGGTGGCGAGCGGCTCCCTTTCCGGCGCCAGGTCGCTCATGATGCTCAGTGCGGTACGGGCCAGGTGCCGCGAGATCACCCGGATCGCCGCCGTCTCGTCGCGCTCGGCGAAGGCGGTGACCAGTGCCTCGTGTTCGCCGTCGGCGCGACGCAGGGCGCCGGAGTGACTGCCCCGGTCCAGCCGGATGTAGCGGTCACAGTGCTCCCGCAGCGAGCCCAGTTGTTTCGCGAGCTGTGGCGCGACCGCCCCGGTGGCCAGGGCGTGGAACTCGCGGTGGGCCGCGTACCAGTCGTCGGAGATGTCGGCGGCGGCGAGCCTGCGCATCGTCGCGAGGGCGGCGCGAAGCCGTTCGATGTCGGCGTCGGTCGCCGACCGGACGGTGAGCCCCACGCCGAGCGTCTCCAGCATGATCCGGGTGCCGTAGGTGGAGTCCAGGTCGCCCGGGTCGACCTCGCGGACCCGGGCCCGCTGGTCCGGCGAGGCGTCGATCAGCCCCTCCTCCTGCAACAGGCGGAACGCCTCGCGCATCGGCGTACGGCTGACGCCGAGGTTGCGGGCCAGCTCGGCCTGCAGCAGCACCGAGCCGGGCGGCACCTCACCGTTGAGAATCATGCCGCGGAGTTGGCGGTGCACCTGCAGGACGAGCGCGCGACCGCCGGCGTCATGCGGCGGCCGGGCGGTGCCGGACATCAGCCGCCCGTTGCCGGAGCCGGAGTTGATCGATCCCACGTCGGTACCGCTGCTCATCTGTCCTTCCCTGGTTCGCCGATGTCGGGCCCGGCACCGCGGTGGTCCGCCGGACTCGGCGCCGTTGCGACGTGGTCGCTCATTGCGGTTTGGGCTCGTGATTCTCCAGGAACGAGCCTGGCATGGCCATCGCACACCAGACAGCCGGGGGAGTGTGCCATTCGTTGGCCCGCCATTTGTCGGTGATCTGATCGATGTCCGCGAAGTACTCGATCCAGCTGCCCCACGGGTCCTGCACGTAATGGAACAGGTTGGAGCCGATGCTGTGCCGGCCGAGGCCCCAGCCGGTCCGGTGTCCCTGTTCCGCCATGTGCTGAGCGCCGATCGTCAGCTGGTCGAACGTCTCGACCTCCCAGCTGGAGTGGTGCAGCCCGGGGTGGCTGCTCTGCACGAGGCCGAAGACGTGGTGGTCGCCGGGGCCGGCGTTCAGGAACGTGGCGATCCCGACGCTGCGGTCGGACAGCCGCAGCCCCAGCGCGGTGCGGTAGAAATCCTCCGACCGTACGATGTCGGAGGAGAAGATCAGCATGTGGCCGAGCCGGCGGGGTACGGCCGGCGCCTTCGCGGTCAGCCAGCGGGCCTCGTCGAGGCGCCGGTAGTCGCCGGCCAAGTTGGTCAGCGCCGATTCGGCCGGGCGCGGCGGGGCGAGATCCTGCTCGCGCAGATTGACCAGGTTGCCGTCGGGGTCGGCGAACCACAGGCCACCGGCCAGGTCGTCCGCCGGGGCGTCGAGCAGGGTGATGCCCTGATCCTCGAGCTGGCGCTGGAACGCCGGGAGCGTGCCGGGCGCGATCGCGAAGGCGACATGGTGCAGCCGCTTCTCCGGGCCCTCGCGTAACACCGCCTGGTCCTGGTCACGGCCGGCGCACCGCACCGTGATCGAGTTGGCCCGCTCGCTGACGTCCAGGCCGAAGGTGCGATAGAACTCGCTCCCCTCGTCCAGGCTGGGGATCTGCAGGCCGTAGTGCAGTAATCCGTTCACGCGCATCGCGCAGCCCTCTCGTCTAGCAGTAAGTGTGCACACTACTCCGATCCCGCGAGTTGGCAACAAGTTCGGTGCGGGCGTCCTGGCCGGTCACGCTCCCTCAGCCTGAGCAGGACCGAGACGCACGCCCAGGGAGAAGTTCGCGCATAGTCGACCCACGATTTAACAAATCGGCAATGGATGTCTTGACGACGCACCCCGGAAGTGTGTCCACTTACCGGTAGTCGCTATCGAGGAGGGCCGCGCGGTGTTACAGGAGATCGCACATGCTCGCTCAGGGCCGTCGCCGGCCGGGGCGTATGCCGACGTCAGCTGGCCGGCAACGCCCACCGCGGTCGAGCCCACCATGCGGGCGATGGCCTTCGATCGTTTCGGGCCGCCCGAGGTTCTCGAGGCGCGCCAACTGCCCACCCCGGTCCCCGGACCGGACGAGGTGCTCGTCCGGGTCGCCGCCGTGGGGGTGGGGCGGCTGCTCGACCTGACCGCCCGCGCCGGCACCCACCACTACCAGGGTTTCCAGCTGCCGCACGTGCTCGGCGCGGAACACTCCGGCACTGCCGTCGCCGTCGGATCCGGCGTGACGTCCGTCAAGGTGGGAGACCATGTCGCCGTCTTCCCCGTGATCACCTGCGGGGATTGCCAGGCTTGCCGCAGCGGGCGGACCGAGGGCTGTTCGGCCCTGGAGATCCTCGGCATTCACCGCCCGGGAGCGTACGCCGAGTACACCCGGGTGCCCGCGGCCAACGTGCACGTCGTACCGCCCGGCATCGACCCCGTCGGCGCCGCCGCCCTGGCCCTCGCCGGCCCGGTGGCGATGAACCAGTTCGACCAGGCCGGCCTGGTGGCCGGGGACTGGTTGCTGGTGCAGGGCGCGGCCTCGGCGTTGGGTTCGCTGACCGCGGCTCTGGGCGTGCACCTCGGGGCGCGGGTCATCGGCACCTCCCGTTCGGCGCACAAGCGGGACATCCTCAAGACCTACGGGTTGACCGCCGTCCTCGATCCCACCGCGGACGATTTCGTGGCTCAGGTGCTGAACCTGACCGACAACCGTGGTGTCGCCGTCGCGGTCGACGACCTCGGCGAGCCCCGGATCTGGTCGGGGACGTTGGCGGCGCTGGCCACCCTCGGCACGGCGGTGAGCTCCGGTACGTTCCTCGGCGGCCAGGTCGAACTCGACCTCAAGCGGTTGTACCTGCGCAGTCAACGGATCATCGGCGTACGCACCGGCACGCCGAGCAGCACCCACGTCCTGTGGGAAGAGGTCAGGCGCGGCTTCCGCCCCGTCGTGGACCGGAGTTTCCCGCTCAGCCAGGCGCCGCAGGCGCACCGGTATCTGCAGGACGACAGCAACACCGGCCGGGTGGTTCTGGTCGTCGACGGTGCCGGACCCACCGCCGGTGCCACGGATGACTCCGGGTCCGGACCCGACGCCGGACAGGCCCGCTGATGTCCGACAGCTGGGGACTGGCGCAGTACACCGTCGGCGGGTCGGCGCCGACGACCGGCTTCCTGGTCGACGGCATCCTCTACCGGGCGCCGGAGTCGATCGCCGCTCGACCGATCCTCGACCTGCTGCACGATTGGCAGTCCCACGAACACCTCCTGCGCCGTACGGATCCGACCGCCGGCACACCGGTGAGCGACGCGCGGCTGATCGCGCCGATCACGTACCCCGGCAAGGTGTTGTGTGCCGGGGCCAACTACTACAGCCATGCCGAGGAGATGGGCACCGCGCGCCCCGACCCGGACGCTGAACCGTTCTTCTTCCTCAAGCCGCCCACCACGACCGTGGTCGGCGACGGGGCAACGGTCGCGTACCCGGGCGGTGCCGGTGACGCGCAGCTGGACTGGGAGGCCGAACTGGTGGTGGTGATCGGCCGGCCGGCTCGTGACATCGCCGCCGCCGAGGCCGACGACCACATAGCCGGGTACACCATCGCCAACGACCTGTCCGCCCGGGCCGCCTTCGCCCGGCCCAACGCGGTGATGGCGCCGTTCGCCTTCGACTGGCTCGCCCACAAGGGCCAGGACGGGTTCTGCCCGCTCGGCCCGGCGATCGTGCCGGCCTGGTTGGTGCCGGACCCGCAGGACCTGCAGGTGTCGCTGGACGTCAGCGGCACCACCAAACAGGACTGTTCCACCGCCGACATGGTGATCGGCGTCCGCCGGCTCGTGGCGGCGGCGTCGCGGTTGATGACCCTGGAACCCGGCGACATCATCCTGACCGGTACGCCGGCCGGCGTCGGCGTACCCCGCAACGAATATCTGCACGCCGGTGACGTCGTCACCGTCTCCATCGCCGGCATCGGTGTCCTGACGACCACGATCGGGCGCCCGCTCACCTCGGCCCCCTCCAGTTCCGACCCCACCGTGGCCGCGGTCCTACCGCCTGGAACCGGCGACCGTGCCGGGGCCGACCATCGAAGGGACTACCCGTGAAACGACATGTTGCTCGAACCGCTCCGCTGCTGCTGGCCCTGACCGGCGTGCTCGCGGTGACCTCGGGTTGTGGCGGCGCCACGACCTCCAACTCCGCGTCGGCGAGCACCGCGATCTCCGCGCAGGTACTGGCCGGCGTGCAGCAGAACCTGGCCCCGTACACCGGGCACCCCAGCGCGTTCCCGGTCGACCAGCCGCTGAAGAGCAAGCCACCGGCCGGATCCAAGCTGGCGTTCCTGCAGTGCTCCACGCCGATCTGTGCGTTGTTCGCGCAGATCGCCCAGCAGGCGGCGGGCGGCCTCGGGGTGCCGTTGACGGTCACCAAGGCGAGCGCGTCGGCGCAGTCGTTGCAGGACGCGATGAACAGCATCATCGCCCAGAAGCCGAGCGCCGTGCTGATTCCCGCGGCCGACCCGGTGCAGTACCGGGAGCCGATGAAGACGCTCGAGTCGATGAACATCCCGGTGGTCTCCCAGGGTGTGGTCAACGCGGACGGCTTCCCGGCGATCAAGGGCATCATCCTCGGCAAGGACGCCGCCACGCTGGCCGGCACGCTGCTCGCCGACTGGGTGGTCGCCCGCAACGGCACCGCGCCCAGCGTCTTCTACACGATTCCCGAGCTCAGCTTCAGCCCGTTCATCCAAAGCGGATACCAGGCCGAGATGCACAAGGTCTGCGCGACCTGCAAAGTCCGCTACGTGCAGTTGTCCATCGCCACGATCGGCAGCACCGCACCCGCAAAGGTCACCAGTGACCTGCAGTCGCATCAGGACAGCAAGACCGCGGTCTTCGGCTCGCTCGAGGCGGCCGGCGGCTTGCCCGCCGCGCTGAAGGTGGCCGGGATCAAGGTGGACACCGTGGGCTTCGCGCCCGATCCGGCCGTGCTCGGCTACATCAAGGCCGGCGACATCACCGCGGGACTCGGCTACGACACGGTCACGAGCATGTGGGTGCAGGTCGACGAGGCGGCCCGCCTGATCACCGGCCAGGAACTCACCGCCCCGGAGAAGGCGGACAACAACGTGATGCAGATGCTGGAGCAGAAGGACATCACGTTCGATCCGAGCCACGGCTACAGCGGCTATCCGGACATCAAGGACCGGTTCGCGAAGCTCTGGTCCGGCGCAGCGGCGAGCTAGGCGGGATTGATCATGCGCAGCCGTCCCGAGGCCGCACCGCGGCCGGCGATCCTGTCGGTGCAGGCGGTCACCAAGGACTTCCCCGACCTGCGGGCCCTGGACGGGGTGTCCCTGCGGGTGCACCGCGGGGAGATCGTCGCCCTGCTCGGGCAGAACGGTTCGGGCAAGTCGACCCTGGTCAAGGTGATGGCGGGGGTCTACACCGTCGATTCGGGCACCGTCGAGCTCGGCGATACCGCCCTGCACGTCCTGCATCAGGACCTCGGCCTGGTCGGACAACTCTCCACGGTGGAGAACCTCGATCTCGGCCGCCGGAACGGGCGAGGTCTTGCGCCACTGCGCCGAAAGGCCGAGGCCACCCGGGTACGCGCGACGCTGCGCCGCTTCGGAGCGGACATCGACGTGCGGCTCCCGGTGTCGCAACTGACGCCGGCCCAACGCTCCATCGTCGCCATCGCCCGGGCGATGGACGGCTGGAGCACCGGGGACAACGTGCTGGTGCTCGACGAGCCCACCGCGGCCCTGCACGGCGACGAGGTCGCGACATTGTTCACCGCGGTGGTGCACGCCGCCGCCGCCGGGGCGGGCATCGTCTTCATCTCGCACCGGCTCGAGGAGGTGACCCGGCTCGCCGACCGGGTGGTGGTCCTGCGCGACGGCCGCAAGGTCGCGGACGAGCCGTCGTCGGGCCTCACCGCCGACCGGCTGGCCGAAATGATCACCGGTCGCCGGGCCGGCCCGACCGGTACGGCAGCGCTGCCGGTGTCGTCGTCGGGCCCACCCGCCCTGCTGGCGCGCGGGCTGGCGGGCGGGGCACTGCGTCGCCTCGACCTGCAGCTGTGGCCGGGTGAGGTGCTCGGCGTCGCCGGCAACCTCGGCTCCGGGCGCGAGCACGTCGCCGGACTCCTCTTCGGATCCACCCGCCGAGCCGGCGGCACGGTCGCCGTGTCGGGCAGCGTCCTGCGGCACGGCACGCCCTACGAGGCCCTGCGACACGGGTTGGCTCTGGTGCCGGCCGACCGCGCGGCACACGGCGGCGTACCGAGCCTCAGTGTCCGGGAGAACCTGACGCTGCCCCGGCTGCGGTCGTTGTCGTTCGCCCGGGTCCACCTGCGGCGCGGCCGCGAACGGGCGGACGCCCACCGGTGGACGCGGCTGGTCGGACTGCATCCCGCGCTGCCGGATCGACCGCTCGGGCAGTTCAGCGGAGGAAACCAGCAGAAGGCCGTGCTGGCCCGATGGCTGCGCACCACGCCCTCGGTGCTGCTCGTCGAGGAACCCACCCAAGGGGTCGACGTGGGTGCCAGCGAGGCCATCCGGGAGCTGATCGCCGAGGCGGCCCGGCAGGGCACGGCCGTGCTGGTGGCATCGTCGGACAACGCGGATCTGGTCCGCCTGTGCAGCCGGGTGCTGGTGCTGCGCGACGGCGAGCCGGTCGCCCACCTGTCCGGCGAGGAGATCACCGATCACCGGCTGACCCAGGAATCCCTCGGCCTCAGTGCCGCCGACCTCATCGCCGCAGCCCACTTGGAGAGCAACGATGTCTGAACTCGCTGTCGATCCGGCGCCGACGTCGCACCAGGCCGCCGTACCGGCCCCCGCCGCGGACGACGCCACCCCGGCCCTGCGTCGACGGGTGACGGCCATGCTGTCGTTCCGCCGGCTCAGCGCCGTTTACATCTTCGTGGTGCTGTTCATCGCGTTCTCGCTGTGGGTGCCCGACACGTTTCTGACGTCCGGCACCTGGCGGTCGCTGTTGGACAGCCAGTCGTTGACCGCGATGGCGGCCATCGGGCTGATGATCCCGGTCGCCGCCGGGGCGTTCGATCTGGCGCTCGGTGCGGAGATCGGGCTCACCTCCATCTTCGTGTCCTTCTTGCTGGTCAACCACGGGGTGTCACCGATGGTGGCGGTTCCGCTCACCCTGGGGGTGGGTGCGCTGATCGGCGCGGCCAGTGCCGTGCTGGTGGCGCTGGTCCGGATCGACTCGTTCATCGCCACCCTGGGCATCAGCTCGATCGGCATCGCCGGAATCTCGTGGCTCTCCGACGGCGCCCAGATCCTCAACCTGCCGGCCGGTTTCGTGGCCTTCAGCACGCACCAGTATTTCGGCATCACCATGCCGGTCTATCTGATGCTGCTGGTCGCCGTCGTGGTCTGGTACGTCCTCGAGCAGACCCCGCTCGGCCGGCGGGTCTACGCCACCGGCGGCAATGAGCCGGCCACCCGGCTGGCCGGGGTACGTACCCGGGTGGTCATCGCCGGATCGCTGATCGCCTGCGGGACCATCTCCGCCGTCGTCGGTGTGCTGCTGGCATCGCGGCTCGGCACCGGTGACCCGACCTCCGGACCGGCCTTCCTGCTGCCCGCGTTCTCCGCGGTGTTCCTCGGCTCCACCCAGTTCCGGGCCGGCCGGTTCAACGTCTGGGGCACAGTCGTCGCCGTCTACGTGCTCGCCGTCGGCGTCAAGGGCCTGCAGCTCGCCGGTGCTCCGGTGTGGATCCCCGACCTGTTCAACGGGCTGGCGCTGATCGTGGCCGTCGCCCTGGCGAAGTCGGGAACCGGGGGCCGCCGCTTCGCTGCGGTGAGCCGGATGCTGCGCCCGCGCCGGCGGCCCGACCCGACCGCGTACTGACCACTCCCGCTCTCCTTGGAGGCCACCATGACCACAGGTGCGATGCTGCCGCCGGGCGCCGGACGGCTGATAGCCGGCGGGGGGCTGCACGCCACCCTCAAGATTCCGGGCGGCCGGGCCGTCACCTCCACCTTCGAGATCCAGGTGCCGGCCGGGTACGACGTCGGGGCGCACGTGCACACCCGCGGCGAGGAGTTGTTCTACGTTCTCGAGGGCACCCTGGACCTGCTGGCTTTCGAGCCGCAGGAGCGTACGCCGGACGACTGGCACGACTGGGTTTCCGGCTCCGGCGAGCGTTACCTGCGGGGTGAGCCGGGCTCGTTGATGTTCGTCCCGGCCGGCGTGCCGCACGCGTTCGCCAACCGGTCCGACCGGCCGGCGAAGATGCTGTTCCAGGCGGCGCCGTCCGGGCACGAGGACTACTTCGAGGAGCTCGCCGCCCTGCTGCGCGCCACCGGCGGCCGGCCCGCCCCGGAGCAGGTCGCCGAGATCCGCGGCCGGCACGACATCCAGCAGCTCACCCGGCTCTCCGCCGGGCCGGCGGCCCCGATTGCCGCCCCGGCGAATGGGTCCACGGCAGCCGCCGGTGCGGCCGGTGGATAAGGCGGTCGGCTCGGCGGCGGAAGCGGTGGCCGGCATCGGTGACGGCGCGAGCCTCGCCGTGGGCGGGTTCGGCGTGTGCGGCGTACCGGTGGTGCTGATCGAGGCGATCCTCACCGCCGGCGCGACCGGGCTGCACATTGTGTCGAACAACCTGGGCGCCGACGGGCACGGACTGCACCTGCTGCTGGCCGCCGGCCGGATCCGCCGGACGATCAGCTCCTACCTCGGCGACAACAAGGAGTTCGCCCGGCAATACCTGGCCGGGGAGCTGGAACTGGAGTTGACGCCGCAGGGCACGCTGGCCGAACGGCTGCGGGCCGGCGGGGCCGGAATCCCGGCCTTCTACACCCCCGCCGGTATCGGCACACCGATCGGTGACGGCGGCATGCCGTGGCGTTATCACGCCGACGGCACCGTGCTGGTCGCCTCGCCGCCGAAGGAGACCCGCGACTTCGATGGCCGCCCGTACCTGCTGGAGCACGGCATCGTGACGGACTTCGCCCTGGTCCGGGCGGCGATCGGTGATCGGCACGGCAACCTGGTCTTCGACAAGTCGGCCCGCAACTTCAACCCGGTGGTCGCGATGGCCGGGCGGATCACCGTCGCCGAGGTGGAACTGCTGGTCGAGCCAGGGCAGATCCGGCCGGACGATGTCCACACGCCGGGGGTGTTCGTGCAGCGGGTGCTCGAGGTGGGCGTCGGCGACAAGCACATCGAGAAGCGGACGGTCAGCCGATGAGCCTGAGTCGTACGCAGCTGGCGGCCCGGGTGGCCCGCGAACTCGTCGACGGTCAGTACGTCAACCTGGGCATCGGACTGCCGACACTGGTGCCCAACCACGTACCGCCCGGGGTGCGTGTCGTGCTGCACAGCGAGAACGGCGTGCTGGGTGTCGGACCGTACCCGGGCGAGGACGACCTGGACCCGGACCTGATCAACGCGGGCAAGGAGACGGTGACGGTGCTGCCCGGGGCGTCGTTCTTCGACTCGGCCACGTCCTTCGCGATGATCCGCGGCGGGCACATCGACCTGGCCGTGCTGGGCGCCATGCAGGTCTCCGCGCACGGTGACCTGGCCAACTGGGCCGTGCCCGGCAAGCTCGTCAAGGGCGTCGGCGGGGCCATGGATCTGGTCCATGGCGCCCGCCGGGTCGTGGTGATGATGGAGCACACCACCCGGGACGGGTCGTACAAGCTGCTCGAACGATGTTCGCTGCCGCTGACCGGGGTGCGGTGCGTGCAGCGGATCATCACCGATCTCGCCGTGATCGACGTGACCGAGACCGGCCTGGTGCTGCGTGAGCTGGCCCCCGGCGTGTCGGTCGACCACGTCCGGGCGCGGACCGCCGCGCACTTGGCGCTTGCGGCCGACCTGGCCGAGATGGTCCGACCGTACGGAGATTTCCTCTACGAAGACCACGATCTTGGACGGCCGCCGCTGCGGTAGTGGTCGGCATCATCGCGCGGTGATGTTCGCGACGTCCCTCAAGCAGGCCCAAGCGCCGGGCATGTCCAGCGCGCGGGCCGCGTACGCGACGTTCAGCAGGTTCGCCCCCAGGTAGCGGTCGTACTTGTCGTGCTGCTTGGCTCGCACGGTGGCGGCGACGGTGGCGGCGTCCGGGACGGGGCCGGCGGCCATTTCCCCGATCAGGTCGACGAGCCGGTCCGGGGTGCACCCGGCCACGGTGATCGTCAGGCCGTCCTGTCCGACGAGTACGCCTTGCGTGCCGAGCACCGCGACGATGGTGTTCACGATCCGGTCGCCCCGCCACGGGAACAGCACGGTCTCGGTGCCCTGACCGAGGACCCGACGGCCGGCGAGCCCGTACGCATGGAACGCCGCTCGTCCCTCGGCCAGCAGGGTTCGCGCGGTGGCGTCGAGATAACGGGGGACGTCACCGGAGCGATAAAGCTGGAACATCCGCTGCCGTATCTCGTCCGCGATCTCCCCGCCGGTGCCCGGAAATACGGGTGGCTTGCCCGTTTCGGCGGCGGTCAGCTCGATCACCCGTTGTGCGGTGTCCACGGACAGGACGCGCCAGCGCGCGCCACTGAAGATGATCAGCGTGCCGGGCAGGATCGGCCGATCCACCGGGAGGGAGCCGAGGGTGTAGCCGTCGGCGACGAGGCGGTAGTCCATCGAGGTGTGGAAGGAGGCGTAGAAGCTGTAATGCCCGAGGAGGCGTTCGCCTTCCCGGCCGGGGAGCAACGCGCCGCCGGGCTGCTGTTCGAGGAGGGCGTGCCGTCCCATGTCGCGAAGGAGGCTGGTGAAGAGTGTCGGGTCGATCCGGCGGAACGGGCCGGTTTCGCACAGCACCGTGAAGAGCCGGCCGGCCGTCGCACCGCCGTGTTGCGCGGTGATCGACAGGATCTGCTGGATGAGTGCGGACAGGTGGAGGCCGGCGTCGTCCGGCGGCTCGTACCAGCCCGTGAGCAGTAGTTCGATCATGGCGATCGTCTGGAACAGTTCGGGCCGCAGCGCGTCAACGGGGCCCATTCCGGGGGTGAGTTCCGCCTCGGCCACGTACGCCCGAAGGACCGCGGGCCGGCCCGGTCGGCGGCCGGAGCGGCCGAGTCGTTGCCGCAGCCCCGAAACGGTGGGCGGAGCCCCGATCTGGGCGACCGAGTCGACGGAGCCGACGTCGATGCCGAGTTCCAACGTGGAGGTGCAGACCGCGGTGACCGGGGTGGCCGGGTCCTTGAGGCGGTCCTCGACGTGCTCGCGTACCTCTTTGGACAGGCTGCCGTGGTGGGCGAGGAACTGTGCCGGGTCCCCGACCCGACCGGCCCGCTGGGCGAGCATGTCGGCGTAGACCTCGACGGCTGCGCGGGAATTGGCGAAGACGAGATTGTCGGCTCGGCGCAGGGTGCGGAACAGATGGTCGGCGATCGCGGCCCGGTCGCCGCGCTCCGTGCCCGGTGGTGGCGGCGTGGCCGGGTTGAGGTAGCCGCGGACCTGGAGCCGGACCTCGCCGCCGGACTCGGTGGACGACACCACGGCCACCTCAGCGCCGCCGCCCGGCCGGAGAAACTCCGCGGCCGCCCCGAAGTCTCCGAGCGTGGCGGACAATGCCACCCGCGGGATGCGCCGGCCGGCGGCCTGCTCGACCCGGTGCAGCAGTGCCTGGAGTTGGGCGCCGCGTTCGGTGCCGATGAAGGAGTGCAGTTCGTCGACGAGTACGTACCGCAGGCCACCGAAGAGCCGTCCGGCGCGGTCGCCGTGCCGGACGAAGAGCGCCTCCAGTGACTCCGGGGTGATCAGCAGCAGCCCTTCCGGGGAACGCAGCACTCGGGCTTTCCCGGACGCCGGCGCGTCGCCGTGCCATCGGTGCACGCGCAGACCGAGAGGATCGGCCAGGCCGGCGATGCGGTCGTGCTGGTCGTTGATCAGAGCCTTCAGCGGGCTGACCATCAGCACGCCGACACCCGCGCCGGTGCCGAGTTCCTGCCTGTGGGCGAGCACCGAGCAAATCGGCAACAGCGCCGCCTCGGTCTTGCCGCTCGCCGTGGCCGACGCGATGATGACGTCGCGTTCACCCGCGGTGATCAACTCGGCGGCGCGTTCCTGAACGTCACGCAGACTGTTCCAGCCCTGCTGGTAGAGCCACCCCTGGACCACCGGGTGGTAGCCGGCATAGGCCTGTGACCGCCTGATGGCCGGTGGGTTCTCGCTCACCGGCTCAGAGCTGGAACCCGGCGAGTTCGCCGTCGTCCTCGTCGTCCGGTCCGAGGTCGATCCGGCCGAGCAGGGCCGGCCAGCCCAGATCGGGGTGTTGCTCGAGCAGCGCCAGCAGGTCGAGGAAGCCGCGGATGGTCTCCCGAGGGGTACGGAAGTAGGCGTCACCGAGGCGCGCGGAGCAGTGCTCCATGTACGCGGTGAGCGCTTCGTCCGGGACGAGGTATCGGCTCGGGTCTCCGGCGGCGAAGACGTGCCGGAGCTTGGTGAGCAGGACGAAGACGTCCTCGGGGGTCAGGTTGCCGAGCCGGATCACCGGTCCGGAGTGGTCGACGCGGTCGGCGCCGGCGAATCGGTTCGGCGCGAGCCGCGAAGCCAGGGCCGGGTAGGAGAACAGCCCCCGCCGCGGGTCGAGGAGGAACTCCGGGGTACCGCCGAACAGGAAGCCCAGGTGAGCTGGGCCGCCCTGGGTGGTGTCGTTGACGATCCGCAAGATCTGCTCGTAGTTCGCGTTCCGGGCGGCCGAGCCGGTGATCTTGTAGAGGTTCACCATCTCATCGAGGCAGACGAGCAGGCCGTTGAAGCCGGCCAGCCGGACGAACCGGGCCGTCAGCCGCAGGTGGTCGTAGAAGGTGCTGTCGTCGACGATCGTCCGGACGCCGAGCGCCGCCCGGGCGTCCACCCGGCTCCTGAACTCGCCGCGCATCCATCGCACGGCGTCGGTGCGCAGCCGGTCGTCCCCGCTGTCGTAACCGCGCCAGTACGCGCCCACCACCGCGGCGAAGTCGTAGCCACCGGGCATCTCGGACAGCGAGGCCAGCCGTGCCCGGATCGTCTCCGCCGGGTCGCCCCCCGCGGTGGCCGCCTCGCCCAGCGCCGACGTGACGAACCGTTCCACCACCGAGGCCAGGGCCGCACCGTCCGGCCGGGCCCTGGTCGCCATGTTGCTCATCAGTTCGGCGTACAGGGCCCGTGCCTGTCCGGCGCCCGCGTGCAGCCGTCGGTCCGGCGAGAGGTCCGCGTGCACGGTGACCAGCCGCCGCTCCAGCGCGATCGCGCGAACCAGGTGCAGGAAGAAGGTCTTGCCCGAGCCGTACTCGCCGATCACGAACCGGCTGCCGGCGCCACCATCGGTGATCCGCTCGACGTCCCGCACCGCCGCCTCCACTTCGGCCATGCGGCCGACCTGGATATGGTGCTGGCCGAGGCGCGGGACCATGCCCGCGCGCAGCGAGGCGACGATCGCGTCCCGCTCACGCGGGCGGATCGGCCCGGTCGGGGAAGCTGCCTCGAGCGGGGTGATACTGCGCTCACTGGGGGTCACTTCAACAGCTCCGTGAGGATGTCGTCGGCAACGGTGAGGGTGTCGCCGCCCTCGACCACGGGCGCACCGACGGTATCGATCGCCACCTCGTTCAACAGATCGAGCGCTCCGTCCGGCATGACGCCGTGCGCTGCGGCCAACGAGACGAACTCGTCCCGCGTCCAGGATGACCGGACGGCCAGTGCACGCAATAGAGCCCCGTGGGCTTGATCGAAGCCGGTGATCGGTTCCTCGGCCGGCAGTTGCGGCTCTTCGACGACCGGGGGGCCCTCGTCGAAGATCTGCCGCAGCAGGGCGGCGGCAGCGCGGCTCTCCCGCTCCTTCTCCCGCACCAGGGCCGCGTCCAGCTGCAAGCCGATGGGCGGCGCGGGCGCCCAGGGCAACGCGTACGCGATCGGGTGACTTCCGGCCGGTTGGACCGTGACCGGTTCATCCGCACCGCCGAGACCCGTGATCTCCGCGGCGGCCCGTGGGCGGACTATTCGGCCGCCGGCTGTGCCGTGTTCGTGGAGCCGCTGAAAGACGAGCTCGGGTGGCAGACCGAGGATGCGGTAGATCCGGATCAGCGCCGCGACCGTGGCCGGGCCCGCCACGGGATCCGCCGTGCCGGCCACCCTGATCAGATAGTGCCCGGCTGTCTCGCGTTCGGCGGCGGTCAGCATGCTGGTCTGCCGGCCCAGCCGGTCGACGTCCACACGGATGGTCAGCAGCCAGCCCAGACGGGCGGCCAGCCGCAGGTCCTCGCCGGGATCCAGGCGCAGGGCGGCGGCCAGATCGACGGTCGTGGCCAACAGCGTGGATCCGGTCGGCCCGCACACCTCGACCAGCCCGGCGGATGAGGCCACCGCGGCGGCGCACCGGGCGATCGCAGCGGCGGACCGGAACGAGCGGCTCGGCCGTCCGGCGGCCGGCCCGCCGAGACGGAACAGGACCGCCGGGCCCGGGGCCAGGGCGGCGGCGCCGAAACGTACGTCCGGCTCGACCCCCAGGCCGAGCCTCCCCAGCACCGCCAGGAGCGTGGCGGCCTCCTCGCCGGCCATCCGCTCCGGCGCCGCCGACGACCAGAACTCCCGGAATTCGCCGACCTCGATGAGAGCCCGGGGCTGCCCGTCGAGCCGGCGCTCGGCCCAGACCCGAAAGGCGCCCAGCCGGCCGTGGCGGGCGTCGACCAACTCGGGCGGCAGCATCGGCACGACGGCCAGCGAATCCCGGCCCTGCGGGAAATGGTCCAGCCAACGGCGGTAGGGGTCGAGGGCCCCGGCTACCTCGTCGCGCAACGCGACCAGCGGCCGGCCGGCAAGTGGCTCGATGAGCGGGTCGGGCAGGTCCGCCCGGCAGACCAGGGTGGTGACCAGTACCGGGTTGGCCGGCCGGTACCGGAGCCGTAGGCCGGCGCCGTGGCTTGGCAGGATGAGGCCGGCCCCGAAGCGGTCGTGATAGCGAACGGTGAAGAGGCGGTCGAACTCGGCCGGGCAGTCGGTCTCGCTCCGGCGCGGGGTCAGCGTTGGGTGGCAGCGCAGCCACAGCCGCGCCCAGTCCGCCGGCAGCGGGGCCGAGGCGGCCGCGAATCGGGCCAGCCCCGTTCGCACCGCGGTCGGGGTGTCCCGGTCAGGCCGGCCGGCCGGCGCCTGACGCGGTGCCGTCAACAGCTCGAGCAGATCGAGTAGGTGATCAAGAACGTTGCACAGTGCCGTCGCCCGGGACCCGTACGTGATCCGGAGCCGGCGCACCTCGGCGGTGATCGCGGGCAGCTCTCGGTGCACCGCGGGATCGTCGTCCAGCAGCAAGCGGCGTTCGAGCCCGAAGCAGAAGAGCGTGACCAGACCGACCGGGACGTCGGCGTGCCGGCCGCCGGCCAGCCACTCCAGGTATGCGCTGCGTACGGCCGCCGAAAGGAGGTGGTACGCCAGGGTCGGACCGCCACCGGGCACGGCGGTACGGCCGGGAGAGGTGGCCACCGGCAGATCGGGGTTGATCAGCGACGGCTCGCCGAGGTGGTGGCCGACGTAGACCAGACCGCCGGGGATAACATGGCCGCCGACCGTTGCCTGCTCCCCGGGCGGCACCCATCGCCATGCGGATCGCGGTGTGCCGGTCACCCGTCGCACTGTAATCCGCGGGGTGATGCCGCCGGACCAGGGCACTCGTTACGCTCCACGAGATGGGACCACTAACGTGTCAGACCCGACCGCTGCCGAGATGACCAGCGACGCGGAGCAGTCCGGCGAGCCGGACGGTCTCGAGACGTCGCTCGAGGCGATCGAGCGGGCGGCGGAGACCGCTCTGCGCGGGGTGACTGCGACGATGCGCGAGTTGAAGCGGGCGCTCGCCGCGGCCCGTACCGGTCAGGTCCGTGACCTGCGCAAGGCCCTCACCGCGGCGCAAGCGGCAGCCGACGGGCTCGCCGCGGAAACTTGTTCGCTCGGCGCCGCTTTCGACTTCGACGAGCGTGCGTATCTGGCGTCGGGCGGCTTCGTGAAGGAACTGCTGGCCGAGGCGGCTGCGCATGGACTGGCGATCGTGGAGGGCGACGACGACCGGCTGCTCTGCTATCCGTCGCTGCTCCGGGTGCTGCCGGGCGACGCGGCCATCGAGATCGACAAGGTGCGGGACCGGCGGCTGCGCCCCTCCGTATTGGTCGGTGTGCTGTCTCGCGCACAGGAGCGGGGCGTCCGCTTCAAGGCCGAGCAGTTCCTCGACAGCGTGCGAGCCGCCTACGAGCTGCACGTCGCCGCCGAGGGCAAACGCGCCGACGCAGTGGTCCGGCTGGTCGACATCTGGTCGGTGCTGACCATGCTGCCCGGGCAGCGTACCCAGTACTCCAGGCAGGAGTTCGCCCGCGACCTCTATCTGCTCGATCAGAGCGGGATCACCCGCACCGAGCGGAGTCCGCGGGAACTGCACTGGTCGGCCAGCACCGGCACCAAGGGCGCCGGCGTGCTGACCACAGTGGCCCGCAACGGCCGGGAGCAGCTCTACTGGGGGGTGTCCTTCACCACCGGGACGGTCGAGCCGTGAGCACTTCCGAGATCGACGTCACCGAATATCTGGCTTTCGTCGAACGCGAATACCTGGCCGGGTACATCGCGGACGGCGGCGCCTCGGTCAAGCTGCTGTGCCCGGCGGACGACGCGGTCCGGCAACGGCTGGCGGCCGCGTTCCCCGGCCTGGGCGATGATTACACGTACGCCGAAGTGGATGCCGTGACCACCCGCATCCACCTGATCGACCAGGTCTTCATCGCCGTCGCCCGGCAGGTGGACTGGGTGGCGCTCGCCGGCGCGGTCGTACGCTCCGCGCTGGACGGCGCGGGATTCACCGTGCCTCCCGGGACCGGGGATATCGACCTTCCCGGGCTCGCCCGGCACCATGACGTCGACGCCGCCGAGCTGTATCGCAGCGTCCGGCGTGCCATCGAGCGGCTCGTGCTGCGGGACGCGGAGATGAGCCACGAGTTCCGAGTGGCGATGCTGCGGCTGTGCCAGGAGCGCTTGGGTCGCGGCGACGTCACCACGGCTGAACGGGAGACGGTGATCGGCTGGCTGCACGGTGACCGGTTGCCTGCGGCGGACCTGCGCGCGGTGGGGCTGATCACCAAGGTGAACCGTTACAACGCGCGGCCACTGCTGGTGTCGCTGATCCGCTGGTTGCGTGTCGCCGGGCGGGCCGGCCTGGTCCTGCGGCTGGACCTGGACCGCCTGGCGGTGACCCGCCGGCCGCCGGTGGGCCTGCGCGACGGGTTCTACTACGCCAAAGCCGCGACGCTCGACGCGTACGAGCTGGTCCGTCAGCTGATCGATGCGACCGACGAGATCGCCGGGTTGTTCGTGGCGGTCGAGGTGCCACCCGCCCTGGTTCACGACGAGAGCCGGGGGTTGCCCTCGTACACGGCTCTACAGCTGCGGGTCGCCGACGAGGTGCGCGACCGGCGCCGCCAGAACCCGTACGCCGCGCTGGTGCGACTCGGCGCCGAAGCAACGGAGGTGCCCGGACGATGACCGGCACAGACAGTGACCGTCCGGCGGCCGTGGTGGCCCGCCGAGCGATCGAGGCGTTGCGCTCCGGAGTCCCCAGCCGGGACGCGGTCGCGGCGCTCGGGAGCGGGCAGTCGGCGATCGAGGACCGCTTCGAAGCCATGTGCGCATCGGTCACGGCCGGTAGCGCCGGCGGCATGCTGATCGGTGGCGGCTTCGGCGCCGGGAAGAGCCACCTGCTGGAACACCTCGCCCGGCTCGCACTGAACGACGGGTGGACCGTCAGCCGCGTGGTGATCAGCAAGGAGACGCCGCTGCACGACCCGGCCAAGGTCTTCCGGGCCGCGGCCGACTCGGCCACGCGGCACGGGCAGGCCCGTCCCGCGATCATCGAAGCGGCGGCCGGCCTCGACCTCGACGGCCGGCCGTACGCCGAACTGCTGCGGTGGGCGTCCTCCAGCGGTGCCGAGTTGAACGAACGCTTTCCGGCGACCCTGGCGCTGTTCGCGCACCTCCGCGAGCGGGACGCGGCGTACGCCGATACGATCCTGCGGTTCTGGTCGGGCGACCCGATCGCGATCCCGGAACTGCGCCGGCGGCTGAAGGAGATCGGCGAGCAACGACCGGTCCTCTCGCCCATCAAGACACCGGACCTGGCTCGCCAGCGGATGCGCTTCGCGGCGCGCCTGCTTGTGGCCGCGGGTTCGCCGGGATGGCTGATCCTTTTCGACGAGGTCGAACTCATCGGCCGGTACTCCCTGCTTCAGCGGGCGAAATCCTATGCGGAACTGGCTCGGTGGATGCGGCCCGGGCACGCCGCGGCCGGCATCCCCATGGGTGCGGTCTTCGCAATGACCGACGATTTCGAAGCGGCGGTCATCACCGGGCGCAATGACCGGGAGATCGTCCCGGCGCGACTGCACGTGAAGGACACCCCAGAGGCCACCGAACTCGCCACCGCCGCCGAGCTCGGAATGCGGATCATCGACCGGGAGACGCACCTGCTCTCACCACCGGACGACACCGAACTCAAGCAGATCTACACCCGCCTGCGGGAACTGCACGGGCAGGCCTTCGGGTGGCGGCCACCCGAGGTGACCGGACTGGAGCGACTCGGCGCGACCCGCATGCGGCAGTACGTCCGGGCCTGGATCAACGAGTGGGACCTGGTGCGACTCGATCCCGGATATCAGCCGGAGATCGAGACCGTGGATGTGGCCAGCGACTACCGCGAGAACCCCGACCTGGAACAGTTCGAAACAGATTGACGTGCGTCCGTTCACGGCACGTAAGCTCGGCCGCTGAACGCCTCCCTGTCCGGGGCAGCGGCCTTCTGGTATTCCGCTTCGATCCCCACGTCCGTGCGGTCAGAAGGGCGTTGAAGCCGGCCCGGCCAAATGGATCTTCAACGCCCTTCGCCCCTATCGCTGCCCAGGCAGCCGTCGGACTCCTAGCTGAGCGTGAATTTTTGCCCCGGTGTGCCGTTGCAGGTGTTGATCTCGAGCTGGGTTCCGTTCGCGGTGGCGCCGGAGGGAGAGTTGAGGCACAACCCTGATTGCGGGTTGAGCAGGGCTCCGTTGGACTGCTGGACCCATTTCTGGTTTGCGCCGCCGCTGCAGTCCCACAGGGTCACCTTCGTGCCGACCGCGGTACCGCCGCCGGTGATGTCCAGACACCGGTTCAGGGTCTCCAGGGAGTTGTCGGCGTTGTGGTACCAGTGCTGGTCGACCGCGTAGGGCTGACAGGTGAACAGGTCCGCCGGGGCCAGGTTGCCGCCGTTGTCATCGCCGATCACGTCGAGGCACCGACCGCCGGGCGCGGCAACCGTGCCGCCACCGTTGACCGTGAACTTCTGCCCCGGACTTCCGTTGCAGTCGTAGATCTCGAGCTTGGTGCCGTTGGCGGTGGCGCCGCCGGGCGAGTCCAAGCACCGCCCGGACACCGGATTCAGAAGCGAACCGTTGGCCTGCTGCACCCATTTCTGGTTGGCTCCGCCGTTGCAGTCCCAGAGTTGGACCACGGTCTTGTTCGCCGTGACACCCCCGTTGATGTCCAGGCAGCGGCCGAGTGTAGACAGCGAAAGGTCGGAGTTGTGGATCCAGCGGTTGTCGAGCGACGTGGACTCGCAGTTCCACAGGTCGACAGGGGCCAGGTTGATACCGGAGTCGCCGCCCGCCACGTCGACGCACTCCCCGCCGGGTCCGGTGATCGTTCCCGCCGGAGCAGCGCCGCCGCCGGTCGCGCCGGAGTAGCCGACCGACTCGACGTTGGCCTGGACGGCGGCGTCGGCGGCGTCGGTCGGGTAGCCGGAAGTCACGACGCCTTCGAAGAACGAGCCGATGCCGTTGTTGTCGCCGCCCCCGCCGGTGCCCAGCACGATCGCACCCTCTTCGTGCATCGGCGAGTACCCGTTGGGAAGCTTCCCGTTCCAGAAGATCTTCAGACCGCCGGACTGCGAGTTGCCGCCCGCGATCTCCATGTTGGTGGTGCCGTTGTTCTTCACCACGGCGGTGACGAAGGAGCTGTTGTTCCCGGTGTTGTTCGGGTTGCTGCCGTTGCCGCCGAGGTACTGACCGTTCTCCATGTCGTCCTCGACCCACGGGCCGCTGCCGGCACACGGCGGAGTGTCGCAGTAGTACGTGATGTTGACCGAGTCCATGTGCGACAGGCCGTTGTCTCGCATGTTCGTCTCGGCGTTGCCGTAGTCGAAGCAGCAACCGCCGTTGACGTGGGTGCCGCTGGTGACCATGTACATGCCCTCGGGCTGGCTACCGGTCGCCACACCCGTCGTGCGGTCGTTCCGGTAACCAGTCTTCGCCGGGATGTAAATGCCGTACACCGGATGGCCGCCGGCCTTCACCGGTAACGCGGTGGCGTTCGCGCCGGCGTCCTGCCCGAAGCTGAAGTTGTACGACTGGTCAGACGTACCCGGAGGCTGGGGTCCGTCTGGGCCCGGGCCCTCGATCGTGAGATCGTTGTGCTGCGGCGACTGGTCGTAGATCTTGGTGATGACGCAGCTGGTGTTGGCGCAGAACGCGTCCTGGGTTGCGGCATTGGCATAGCCGCCCGGGGAGAGCAGCCCGACATCGGTCGTGGCGCCGTCGGACGCCCGCCTGACTTGGTACAGCGGGCCGTTGTACGAGGAGTAGAGCGCCCGGGTCGTGCTGTCGGCCGACACGCACGGGCTGCCGGCCGCGCCGTATATGTCGCAAGGCATCGGACTGGCTGCTTCGGAGATCCCCGGCAGGAGAAGGCCGAGGCTCGCAACCGCGAGCGACAGGGTGACGGAGAGTATGGCCTTCAGGCGACGGGGATGTGATTTGCTGGTCATCGGTGAACCTTGTGTCCCTTTGTGTCGAGTGTGACACCTTCGTCACACGAGGGGTTAAGGCAGACATAGGTAAGAAGTGGGCACCGTGGTGAGCGCCCTGACGGCACCGATGGGGTGAGGAGACGGCGTCGCCAGCTTCTTCGCCATGATCAGGCGGCCGTTCAGGGGATAGCGTGGGGGCTGGCGGACCACCTTCTCGACAAGAGCATGCCGTACATCACACCGTGCGGGAAGAGGTGGTGGAGAAGTTTCGGATCGGCGTTGGCCAGCCGTCGGGGCCGGAGCCGGCGGAAGGTCCATCGAGATGGACGTCGATGCCGAGCGCCAGAAGGGTTCGGCCAGAAGGCCCGAGGTTTCGGCCTGGACGCGGCTCAGGTGACGCCGTTCGTCGGCCTGGCGCGGTCCGCGCTGCGACGCTCAGGCGTCTGGCATCACGTCGGTCAGTCATCGTACTTACGACGCACCACGACCGACTGCGATTACATCCTTGACATGTATGTCGACCGGCGCAACATTGACTGCATCAGCCCAGATCAATATTAAATCCGGGTTTGCTACGGAAGGTAGGACGGCATGAAGCCGATCTGCCTAGACAACGGTGATGGCGACCGGAGGCCGTGCCCGGCTTGTGGGCCGAACCGAAGGCACGGCCGACGTCACGCCACTCACGCTTGAAGCGATGGACAGATGTTCGTCCTCGGTCCAAACGAGTTCGGAGGCACCGATTGCACTTGGCTCAACGGGCCCAATCCCGGCTGTGGATTCGGCTCAAGTCCGCTCCCGAACTTGTCGCTCGACCAGCACATGGAGAAAATCCGCGGCTTCCTGGCCATTGACCCCACCAGGGGATACATCGAAGAGGCCTGAGCTCCGCGGGACCGGCGGAGTCCGCTCGTACTGATCAACTCCGCCGCTGCCTACACGACGACGACAGGCCCGTCGAGGACCGCGTCGCCGGGCGCGACCGTCATCCTGATTGTCCTGACGGTCGCCGTGCTCGCGATGCACAGCGCCGACTACGGCCGCGAACGTCCACAACGGCATCGCATTCGGTGGGGCGCTCGTCGGCGTGCTCGTGCCGGCTGCGGCCAGCACGGTCCTCGCGTTGCTCTACCCCCCGCTGGCCACGGATGAAGCGGATCGTCGGCGTGTTCCTGTTCTTCGCGCTGCTGCCCCCGCACCGCGGGCAACGGTTGGCTGACCGTGCGCCTGTGCGCCCCCATCACCGCGGCGTATGACGCCGTCGTGACGATCTACGCCCTGGTCGTACGGCCTTGGCGTTGGATGCCTGGCGTCCGGGAGGAGAGCCCGCGCCCTTGGTCCGCCGCAGAGACAGCCCGAGCTGCGCCCTGCCGAGCCGGCCGCACCGTACAGCTCGACGACCGCGTCCAGATCGGCGTGCGGATTAAAGACCGGCGTAGTCAGGCTCGTCGTCGCTGGGGCGGGGGTGTCCGTGCTGGCCGAATTTATCCCGGTCCGTGCGGGCCTTGTTGAGTGCTTTGAATACCTGGGCTCGGTCACGTTCGGCGCGGGTGGCCTGACGGGTCTGGTCGGTCGCAGTGGCGCCGGGGGGCAGATTGAGGGACCAGAGGCCGGTTTCGAGCAGGCGGGCGGCTCGTTCCAGGTCGTTGACAATGGCGTTGCGTAACGCCGGCCCGCGCAGGCCGGCCTGGGTGTGTCGGACCCGGGCTTGCAGCGCGATTTCGGGGAGGCTGGCTAGCGCTCGACCGGCGGCGGTCGGTTCGGGGTCGCGGGGGTCGATTCCGGCGGCGGCGGCGAGCTCGTCGCGGGCGACGCGGGCCAGGCGGTCGTGAAGTTCGAGCCAGGCCGCGCGCAGCGTGGGGGTGTCCTCGATCATCTGGGCGAACATCGGCACGAAGATCACGAGGGCCTCGGGGACCTGGTCGTAGCGGTCCATGTCGGCTTGGAGCGAACGCACCACCGCGGCGGTGATCGACTCGCCCGGCGGCCGGTCCCGCAGCGCGGTGGCGAGGGCGTTGACATCCTCGTCCGCGCCATCGAGGACCATCGACTCCTTGGTCGGGAAGTAGTTGTAGACGGTCTTTTCTGATACGCCGACGCGGTCGGCGACCTCAGCGACCCGGACGACGTCGAAACCGCGGGTGACGAAGAGCGTGGTGGCGGCGTCGGAGATGAGCTGGCGGGTGAGGCGGCGCTTGCGCTCGCGCAGGCCCTCCTCGGGATGCTGGCGACGGCGCAACTCCTGTTGCGCCTTGCGGCTCAGTCGCATCGCTTCAGCGATCGTCTCACCCATCTCGTTCGTGATCAGGGCGTCCACGACCTGCTCGGCATCCGCTTGGTCACGATCTTGATTCGGCATTTCCTCAAAGCCGTCCATCGCTTCGCCGTCCTCCTTCCGCGCCTCCGCGCGTCTCCTCACAGACTACTCGGCCATTCGGTTGCAGTAAAAGTTCAGAGTGTGTAAGATTACGGAGCATGACATCAAACGCATCGGCGGGAACGGCGCAGATCCCGACGGCTGCCGGAGGGGACGCTCCGGTGCTGTCTCGGCTGCGGTGGATTGTGCTCGCGGTCGTGATCGGCGCCGACGCGATGGATCTGATGGACTCCTCGATCGTCAACGTGGCCGGCCCGTCGATCCGGCGCAGCCTGGGCGGGGGCACTGCGACGCTGCAGTGGCTGATCGCCGCCTACACCCTGGCGTTCGCGGTGCTGCTGGTGACCGGGGCACGCCTCGGTGACATCTTCGGTCGACGGCGGCTGTTCCTGATCGGCTCGGCCGGATTCACGCTCATATCGGTGGCCTGCGCGGCTGCCCCGTCCCCAGGCCTGTTGATCACCTTCCGGGCGTTGCAGGGGGCCTTCGGTGCGCTGCTGGTCCCGCAGGGATTCGGGATGCTGAAAGAGGTCTTTCCCGATGAGGAGATGCCCAAGGTGTTCGCCGCGTTCGGCCCGACGATGGGGCTATCCGCGATCATCGCCCCGATCCTGGCCGGGGTGTTGATCAGCGCCGACTTGTGGGGCACCGGCTGGCGGCTGGTGTTCTTGATCAATTTGCCCGTCGGCGCGATCGCCTTCGCCGCCGCCCTGAAGGTCCTACCGCGTGGCGCCTCCCACCCGGGCGTGCGCCTGGACGTCACCGGGATGATCCTCGTGGGTCTGGCCATGGTCGGCATCGTCTACCCGTTGATCCAGGGCCGCGAAGACGGCTGGCCGGCGTGGAACTTCGTGATGCTCACCGCCGGCGCGGTGCTGCTGGCCGTGTTCGTCGGCTACGAACGCCGCCGCCGCGAATCGCCGCTCATCGAAATCGGACTGCTCCGAAACCGCACCTACATGAGCGGCATGGCCGTCGTGCTCGCCTACTTCGCCACCTACGCCGGCGTGCTGCTGATCGTGTCGCTGTTCTGCCAGCTCGGCGAACGCTTCACGCCAATCCACGCCGGCCTCACCCTCGTGCCGATGATGGCCGGGATGATCTCCTCGATGCTTATCTCCCTGCGACTGGGCGACAAACTCGGCCGCAACCAAGTCAGCGCCGGCATCGCGCTCGTCGCCGCCGGAGTCATCGTCCTCGCACTGACCGCCCACGGCACGCATTCGCTGTCGTCCTGGGAGCTGGCCCCCAGCCTGCTCGTCATCGGGCTCGGATCGAGCCTGAGCTTCAGCCAGCTGTTCGACATCGCCCTGGCCAAAGTACCGATGCAGGAGATCGGGTCAGCCTCGGGCGTCCTCAATGCCGTCGAACAACTTGCCTCCGCCCTCGGCGTCGCCGTGCTGGGAACCGTGTTCCTCTCCCGCCTGACACCCGGACATTTCCCCACGCACGCGCTGGCCGTCACCGCCTGGGTGACCCTGATCCCGCTGGCAATCACGTTCGCACTCGTATTCCGACTACCCGCCCACGGCCGCGGTGAGCCCGCCGGCGAGCACTGAAGCGCGGCCGAGGCTGACGCTCGGTCCAGCTGGCACCTGACCACCAGATCGAAGGCCGAGTCCGTCGTGTGAGTGGCTCGGAACTCGCTAGATGCGAACTCCGCGGTCGTGATGACCGCCGAGCTCCAGAAGGGTTAGACAGTGGCGACACTTGATACTCAAGGCATCTCCTTGTACTACGAGGCACTCGGGAATCCGAACGACCCGCCGGTTCTGATGATCTCTGGGCTCGGCGGCGTAGGGGCGCGTTGGGGTCCTCAGATCGAACGGTTCGCGGCAAAGCACCACGTGATCTTGTCGGACCAACGAGGCACCGGCCGCAGCACGCACACGCAGGACGGATACACCACGCAACAGTTCGCCGCCGACATAGTGTCGCTCGTCGAGCACTTGGATGCGGGACCGGTGCACATCGTCGGGGCATCCACCGGCGGCGCGATTGCTCAACACAATCGCGTTGGACCACCCTGACGTGGTCCGTTCATTGACGATCTGTTCGTCGTTCGCCCGCTTCGATCCGTTCATGCGCCGAGAGTTCGAGAGTCGCCGGAAAATGGTCTCCGAGTGCAGCTCACGACACCATAAATCGTCTTGGAGAGATCGACGCGGCGACTCTGGTTCTGTGCGGCGACAACAACCACTGCACGCCCCGACCGCTCTCCGAAGAGATCACCAAAGGCATACCGGGCGCCGACTTGTGATCTTCGATGATGCCGGTGAACTGATCGAGATCGAGCAGGCCGAGCGATATTTCCAAATAGTAAGCGATTTTATCGAATGCCACCGCAGTCGTTCCCGGTAGACAGCAGGAGCCTAGACCAAACCCCGCAGCCGGTCTGCCGTCGAAGCGAGCAGATTAGGAAGGCGTTCGAGGCGCTCGACAGCGAGCTCATCAATGCGGTGCCGCGGCGAGTGGACGGTTTTCCAGGAGCATATGCGTCATCTCAGTGTCGCTCTAGGTGTAGCGGATGGCGTCTTCCGAGCTTTCCCGGTGGCAGCCCGTGGTCGCGAATCAATCGATGGAAGGGTGCGCAGAAGAACCCGCGTGATTCGGCGGCGCCCACCCTAGCAATTACGTAGACGACACTTGTCCGCCCGATGAAGGGTTACTTCGCCATGGCCACTGCTGCTGACATCAACCGCCAAGGGCGGCTCACCAAGCCCCTACAACGCCAGCTGTTTAAACACCGGGAGCCCAACAAGTGGATGACGCTCGCGGCGGTCTGCCTGGGCACGTTCATGCTCCTGCTCGACGTCACCATCGTGAACGTGGCGTTGCCCTCCATCCAAGCGTCACTGCATGCGTCATTCTCTGACCTTCAGTGGGTTGTGGACGCCTACGCACTGACGCTCGCCGCCTTCCTCCTGACGGCGGGGGCATTCGCTGACATGTACGGCCGCAAGCTGGTTTACGTCGCCGGGCTGATGATCTTCACTGCCGCGTCGATGTTGTGTGGGTTCGCGACAAACCCCTTGTTCCTCGAAGTCTCACGCGCCGCACAGGGAGTTGGTGGCGCGGTCATGTTCTCGGTGTCGCTGGCCCTGCTTGCCGATGCCTTCCGCGGCAAGGACCGAGGCGTCGCACTTGGTATCTGGGGCGCGATTACCGGGATTTCGGTCGCGATCGGCCCGCTCCTCGGTGGGTCGCTGACGAGTGGATTGTCCTGGCGGTGGATCTTCCTGGTGAATCTTCCCGTCGGTGTCGTCGCCTTGGTCATCACCGTGCTCCGAGTGTCAGAGTCCAAGGCCCCGCAGGCGCGGCGGCCGGACTGGATCGGCGTAACCACATTCACGTCCGCGCTCGCGCTGCTGATTTACGGTCTCATCGAGTCCGGCGAACGCGGATTCTCCGACGGCCGAGTGCTGGGATGCTTCGTCGCCGGCGGTCTGCTTCTGGTTGCGTTTATCGCGGCAGAGCGATTCGGCAAGCACCCGATGTTCGATCTCACCCTGTTCAGGCTCCCGACCTTCTCCGGGGGTCTGATCGCCGCGTTCGGTCTCAGCTCATCGATCTTCGCGATGTTCCTGTACCTCGTTCTGTACATCCAGGAGACGTTGGGATACAGCCCGTTCCAGACCGGTCTGCGACTGCTTATCGTCTCCGGCGGCATTCTTCTGACATCGACCGCGGCCGGCCGGCTCACCGAGCACATCTCGGTGCGGTGGCTAATCGGTTCAGGGCTACTCCTCGTCGGCATCGGACTGTTGCTGATGCGCGGCTTGACCGCGGGCAGCTCATGGACACACCTAGTGGCCGGGTTCGTCGTCGCCGGTGTCGGGATCGGGATGATCAATCCGCCGCTGGCCTCCACCGCGGTGGGGGTCGTGGAGCCGCATCGAGCGGGTATGGCGTCCGGAATCAACTCGACGTTCCGTCAGATTGGCATCGCCACCGGAATTGCCTTGCTCGGCACGCTGTTCGCGAACCGCGAGCGGTCCCAGATCGTGAGCCGGCTCGCGGACGTTCCCGACGCGCATAGCCATATCCCCGCAATCACCGCCGGACTGAGATCTGGCCAGATCGGCCATGTGATCGCCACCCTGCCGCCGAGTCTGCGCGGACCGGTGGGAATTGCGGCCAGAGGCGCTTTCACCAGCGGCCTCGATCTGATCCTGCTCGCCAGCGCTGTCATCGCCCTGGTCTGCGGTGTCATGGCCCTGATCACGATTCGCCCTAAGGACTTTCTCGATCGGCGGCCCACGTCATGACCCGGAAGCGCGGCATGACCACGACGCACACGACGTCGTCGGCCTCGTTTCCAGCTCCCACTTAGACCGCATCTCATTTGGGGTTGTTGCTGGTCAGCAGGTCCAGCTTGACGGCGCGGCGATAGCAGATCAGGGCGCATGCCAGGCGCAGGAATCCGAGGAAGTGGGAACTCTTGTGTTCGTAGCGGCGGGCCAGGCGACGGAACCGGGTGACCCACTCCAGGCAGCGTTCGATGACGTAGCGGTGTCGACCGAGACGCTTTGATGACTCGATGCCCTTGCGGGCGATGCGACCCTTGATCCGGCGTCGGGCCAGGGCTTGGCGGCAGGACCGGTAGTCGTAGCCTTTGTCGCCGTGCAGCTTCGCTGGCCGCTTGCGGGGTCGTCCGACTGGCTGACGCACGCCGGGGATGCCGTCGACCACGTCTTCGAGCATCTTGTGGTCGTTGACGTTGGCAGCCGAGATGTCGGCGTGCAGCGGAAGCCCGTTCCGGTCACTGATCGCGTGGACCTTGGAGCCGGGCTTGCCGCGGTCTACCGGGCTCGGCCCCGTCAGATTCCCCCTTTTACCGCTCGAACGTGCATCGCGTCGATGCTCGCCCGCGACCAGTCGATCTGGCCGGCCGTGCCGAGCACGTCCAGCGTGGCTTGCTGCAGGGCGTCCATCACGCCGACCTCGACCCACTCGGTGAACCGGCGGTGCGCGGTCGCCCGGGAGATCGGGAAGGACTCGGGCAGCGCGTCCCAGGGGCAGCCGGTCTGCAGCACGTACGTGATCGCGGCGAGCGCGGTCCGGTCGTCGATGCGTCGCCTGCCGCCGCCTTGATGCCTTTGCGGGTGCTCCGGCAGCAACGGCTTCGCCAGGCTCCACAACGCATCCGGGCAGAACTTCTCGACGTCACCCATGCCCGTACAACGAATGATCTTGCGCTACAACAACCCCAAACGAGACGCGGTCTTAGTCATCGCGTCCGTCGACGCCGCGTGCCGGGGTTCGACTACGGACTGGACGGAAGGTGGGCCCGAGCCCTCGTCGGACACGCACCTTGCAGTCCGGCAGTCGCGCTCACGCGACTTCTACCCTCCAGTCCCACGCACCCCGTCATCGCCACAACGCACGTATTCGACGGCCTGTGGATCGCATCCTTCGCCGGACTGATCAGCACGGTCACGCTCCACCAACGTTCTGTCGAAGACATTCTTCGACTCATGCCAGCGCACAACTAGTGGCCTCACCCACCTCTGACTAAAGCCGGTTGCCGCACCAACGACGAGCCTGGTGCGGCGCGACGAGAAAACGAGAATTCATGCCTACCTTAGAACTGTCTAATGCGCGGATCGCCTATAGCGACGACGATCAGGGCGGCGAGCCGATCCTGTTGGTGCATGGGTCACTGTCGGCGGACTGGTTCGTGCTAGTCGGACGCGACCTGTCGCGACTCGGTTATCGCGTGATCCTGCTCCACAGGGCCGGCTACGGCGACAGCGAAGACCATGGAGGCGAAACCACTGTTGCCGACTATGCCGAACACTGTGCCGAGGTCCTCAACGCATGCGGCGTGACGACAGCTCACGTCGTCGGTCACTCATCCGGGGCAGACATCGCGCTGCAACTCGCTATCGGGCACCCTGACCTCGTCAGTTCGCTCATCCTTCTCGAGCCCGCTTTTCCATTCGCTCCGGATGAGCCACCAAACACGTCAGCACGCGAGGCCGGCCGGGCGGCCCGTGACGGCGACGTCGTCCGCGGTTTCGACCTCTTCCTCACCGGTGCCTGCGGACCGAACTTTCGAGAGGTCTTCCTCAGACAGCTGGGCGAGGATGGTCTCAGTAACGCCATCGCCAGTGCGAACTACTTCTTCACGACCGAAGCCTCAGCATTTCGGGCATGGACCTGCACCCCGGCTGAGCTGGCCGCCGTCCGTTCGCCTGTGCTGCTGGTTGTCGGAGGCGAGGGACAACGGCTTGGTACCCCCCATCTAGCACGGAGCAAGAATCTCGCCGATCAACTTCCAGACACCCGAGTCATCGTCCTGCCCAATGTGAGTCATGCGATGCCACTTGAACGCCCCGCGCTGATCGCTCACACGATCGACGACTTCTTGGCTGACCACCGCCATTGATCCGAATCGAGCATGACGAGCCCGTGTAAGCAGGCGGGACTGTGCCACGAACGGCACCTCTGCTGCCGACGCCTTGACAAAGAGAGGTGCCGTTCGCGTTACGGATCCAAGCAGGCGTCCCGCTGGCGCGCCGGGTCCGTAACGCGTCCCAGCAGCGGTGGTGCGGCTGCTGGGGGTCCGTAACGTGAACGGTGTTTCTGGCTCTTCGGTTAGTAGTTTTCGGCGGCCGGCCAGCGGTCACCGAAAGTGATGGCGAAGGCGTTGATGGCTGGCTTCCAGCGCATCGTCCATCGTGCACGGCCGGCCCCGGTGGGGTCCAGGCTGCGGGTCACAAGGTACAGGCATTTCATCGCTGCCTGCTCGGTCGGGAAGTGCCCCCGGGCTCGGATCGCCCGCCGGTAGCGGGCGTTCAACGATTCGATCGCGTTGGTCGAGCAGATCACCGCGCGGACTTCGACGTCGTAGTCCAGGAACGGGATGAACTCGGTCCACGCGTTACGCCACAGCCGGATCATCGCCCGATACTGTTTTCCCCATTTCTCTTCGAGGTCATCCAGGGCGGCGAGGGCGGCGTCGGCATTCGGCGCGGTGTAGATACGTTTGATGTCTTTCTTGATGGCGTCGGCGTCCCGGCGGGAGGTAAGCCGGAACGTGTTACGGATCAGATGAATGATGCAGGTCTGCACAATGGACTGCGGCCACACATTCGTCACGACCTCAGGCAATCCTTTCAGCCCGTCACACACCACGAAGAAGACATCGGTCACGCCGCGGTTCTTCAGGTCGATGAGCACGCTCATCCAAAATTTGGCGCCCTCGCCGCCGGTGCCGGCCCACAACCCGAGGACGTCCTTGCGGCCGTCCACGGTGACCCCGATCGCCGCGTACACCGGCCTGTTGGCGACCTGACCGTCGCGGACCTTGACAACGATGGCGTCGATGAACACGGCCACGTACACAGCGTCCAGCGGCCGGGCCGACCACTCCTGCATTTCGTCGACAACCTTGTCGGTGATCCGCGATACCGTTTCCTTGGAAACAGACGCGCCGTAAATTTCCGCGAAGTGCGCCGTGATCTCGCCAGTCGTTAATCCTTTCGCGTACAGTGACAGCACGACCTCGTCCACTCCGGAAAGACGCCGCTGCCGCTTCTTCACAATCTGCAGGTCGAATGTTCCTTCACGATCGCGAGGAACATCAATCTGCACGTCGCCGACGGCGTCCGAGGTCACCGTCTTCGACCGGGCGCCGTTACGCACATTCACCGACTCACGGCCCGGCTCGGCCCGGTTCTTGTCATGACCGAGGTGCTCGGTCATCTCCTCGCTCAGCGCCGTCTCGAGGACATTCTTGGTGAACAGCTTCAGCAATCCGCCCGGGCCGGTCAGCGCCAGCCCGCGGGCCTTCGCCTCGGCCACCATCGCGGCCGCCGCGGCCTGCTCCGGCGACAGCTGCCGCCGCGCACCCTTCGTCTTCTTCGATGCGTCCACGATCTCTGATGTCATTACTCACAGTGCCCATCCCGCCGACCCTCAAGTCCGGCGAATCGGGCCAGAAACACCGTTTCGGGTACAGCCCCGCTGCTGGGACCGGTCTTGACTGGCATTTTCTCGTCAGCGACGTCGTGCCAAGTGTGTCGCTGGCCGGCCTCCGCGGAGAGAGCGGGTTCACATCCTGACTGTTGGGTGAAACCCGGGTGCGTTCCCAGTGCTGCCCAGCAGGCGGGGGTGGTGTGGTGGTTGTGTTATTCGTTTGCGAGGGCGGTGATGGGGCTGGTTCGGGCGGCTTTTCGGGCTGGTAGGAGGCCGGCTGCGGTGGTGATGAGGATGAGGATGAGGGTGGCGGTGATGAGGGTGAGTTGTCCGGTGGGGATTGTGAGGGGTACGTCTTGTTGCAGCGCGGTGAGTGTGAGCCAGGCGAAGGGTATGCCGAGGGTGATGCCGAGGACGGCTCCGATGGCCCCGTAGAGGCCGGCTTCGGCGCTGATCATGGCTAGGAGTGCGGGGCGGTTCATGCCGAGTGCTCGTAGCAGGCCTGATTCGCGGGTTCGTTCGACGACTGATAGTGCGGTGGTGGTGCCGACGCCGATGACGGAGATGAGCACGGTGAGTCCGAGGAGGCCGAGGGCGGCGGTTAGCAGGGTGGATACTTCTCCTTTCTCTTTGTCGCCGCTGTCGGCGAGTACTTCGACCTCTCCGTGGGTGCTTTCAGCGGCTTGGCGGAACGCGGCGAGTGCTTGGTCGCGGGTGCCGTTGGCGGTGTTGGCGAACACGCCGGCGGAGGTGTTGCCGAGTTCGGCGAGGTCGGCGGGGGCGAGTACGGCGTCTGTTTGCAGTGGTGCGTCAGCGATCAGGATCGCTGTGACGTGTTCGTGGATGGTGGCGCCGTTGGTTGCTGGTAGTGAGATGGTGTCGCCGATTTTGACGCCGGTGTCCAGGGCGTAGCTGCCGGACAGGATGGCTTCGCCGGGTTGCGGGGCGCTGAGTGTGCCTGCGGTGACCGGTAATTTCGCCAGGGCGGGGAGGGCGTTCATGTCCACGGAGATCGCGATGTGGGATTCCCCGGACTGGGTGAAGCCGCCGAGGGTGAAGGGTGTGACGTTGCGGAAGTGCGGGTCGGTGGTCAGCCGGGTCACGACGTCTGTGGTGTCCTTGCCGGGGTCCGCGGACAACGCGAAGTCCGCGGGGGAGCGGTTGGCTAGTTTACTGTCGGTCCAGGTTTGCAGGCTCGCGGCGCCGACGACGGTGCCGGCGACGAGGGTGACGCCGAGAGCGACGACGACGGACACGGCGGCGGCGCGGCGGGGGGTGCCGCCGATCCCACCGACGGCGAGGCGCCCGACCGGGCCGAGGGCGCGTAGCGGCCACCCGACAGCGGCGAGTACGGGCCGGATGAGCAGCGGCCCGAACGCGATCAGGACACCGAAGGTCAGCGCTCCGAGACCGACGAGGTCCAGCAGGACTGTGGCGGCTGCGTTCTTGTGGGTGAGTGCGTGGTGGGTTTGCCCGGCCAGGGCCGCTGTGGCGGCGGTGAGTAGGCCCCCGACCAGGATCCGGGCGAGGGAGATGCCGCGTTCGGACGCCACCGTTCCGGCGCTGCGCAACGCTTGCAACGGGGCGACGTCGGCGGCGGAGAACGCCGGTGCGAGCACAGCACCGGTGGTGAGTAGGGCCGCGCCGATGACCACGGCCACGGCGGCCCCGACCGGCACGTCGGGGTTGGACAGGGGGTGACCGGCGGCTCGGGCGACGGCGGGGGCGGTCAGGCCCGCGGCGAGGGCGAGTAGCACGCCGGTGGCTCCGGTGACGATCCCCACGACGGTGCCTTCGACTGCCAGCGCGACGATCAGTTGCCGGCGCTGCGCGCCGATGGTGCGTAGCAGCGCAAGCTGGCTCAGCCGTTGGGCGAACACGATCCGGAACGTGGAGGTGGCCACCAGCGCCGCCGCGACGACGGCGATCGCGACGAACATCGCCACCAGGGCGAAGATGTCGCCGAGTTGCCGGACAGCGTCGTGGGCTTCGGACAGGCGTGTCGTCTCGCCGGTGGTGACGCCGATAGCGTTCTGCGGGTCACCGGACAGCTGATCGGACAGCGGGGTCAGCAACGACCCCGGGTCCGTGCCCGGTGTGGTGAGGATGTCCAGGCGGGGGTAACCGAGGCGGGGGTGACCGGGGGGGTTGCCCAGCCCGGCCACGACGACGTCCGGGGCGTACGCCCGTTCGGCCTCGCCTTCAGGGCCGTCGACGACTCCGGTCACGGTCACCGGGACCAGGGCCGCACCCCGGCCGCCGCTGCGGAGCAGCACGGTGCTGCCGGGCCCGGCGCCGAGGCGCCCCACCGCACGCCGGTCCAGGGCGACCTGCCCGTCCTTCGTCGGGTAGGAACCGGTGACCAGGGTGACCCGCGACAGCGGCCCCGATCCCGGATCGGCGACGACGTCCACCGGCTGCCCCGACGCGGCCCCGCCGGTGGTGAAACTCACCGTGGTACGCCCCGCGACCTGAGCCACCCCCGGCATCCGCCGGACCCGCTCGACCTGCTGCGCGGTCAGTGGACCGCCGCCGTCGCCGGTGGACACGACCACACTGACACCGGGCGGGGTGTCGCTGAACGTGTCGAGGGTGGTACGGGTGACGATCTGATAGGCCAGCACGGTGGCGAACACCACGAACGCGGCGACCAGCACCGACAGCCCGGTCATGAACAACCGCGCCGGCCGGCGCAGGACCCCGCTGAGCTGAGTTCTCAACACACTCACGTTCATCGCGGATCTCCCAGATGCTGCAACAGTCCCGTGACAGCCGCCCGGGTGGGGTTACCGATGTCCGCGACGACGCGGCCGTCGGCGAGCATCAACGCCCGATCGGCGTACGCCGCGGCACCCGGATCGTGGGTGACCATGACAACCGTCTGGCCGAGCTGATGCACCGAGTCACGCAGCAGGTCGAGGACCTCCCCACCGGACCGGGTGTCCAGATTCCCGGTCGGTTCGTCCGCGAAGATCACATCCGGGCGGCCGGCGAGGGCCCGGGCCAACGCCACCCGCTGCTGCTGACCACCGGAAAGCTCAGCCGGGCGGTGAGCCAACCGGTCACGGATACCCAGCACGTCCACGACGTGGTCCAGAACACCCGGATCGACGCTCCGACCGGCCAGGTCCGCGGGAAGGGTGATGTTCTGCCGGGCGGTCAGCTGCGGCAACAAGTTGAACGCCTGGAACATGAAACCGATCCGGTCACGGCGCACCGCCGTCAAAGCCCGGTCACGCAGACCGGTCAACTCCACCTCACCGATCGTGATCCGTCCCGAGGTGGCCGCGTCGAGACCGGCCAAGCAATGCATCAACGTCGACTTACCCGACCCGGACGGACCCATGATCGCGGTGAACCGGCCCGCCGCGAAGCTGACCGTCACCCCATCAACCGCCCGGACACTGGTATCACCCGCTCCGTAAACCTTCACCAGGTCCGTCGCGGTGACCGCGGCCCGCATCACGACCCGATCGCAGGGATCTTCAGGGCGACGCCACTGTCGGCACAGTGACCCAACGCCTCGTCCTTCATATGCTGGAACTCCTTGGCCGTCGGCAACTCCCCAACACCGGTCGCCTTGACCCGACTCCAATAGACGTAATACCCGACCTGAGTGCTGATGCCGTCGTCTTTGAACCGGGTGTAACGGACCTGCCGGATATCCTGCTCCCACTTCTCAGCCTCGGCGTCGACCTTAGGCGCCGTACCAGCCTGATCAATGAGTTTCTGCGCGAGCCGGCAATCCGCCGCCGACGCCGGAGTCGGACCGAAGTGCTTCTGCCACACGTAATTGACGCCGAACGCGATACCCCCGAGGACCACAACCGTCAACACGCCCAACGTCAATATCTTGCCCCAGTTAACCTTCGTCATCTGCTACCTCCCCAACACGGAACCCGTTCTGACACCCCCAATTCTGTAAAACACATCCACCCCCGCGCATCAGCACCAGAACCGGTTTCCCGCCACCCCACGTACAACCCCAGTCGCACACACACACCACCAGCGACCCTCCAACAACCACCCGTCAGGACGCCCCCAGGCGTCCAGCGGCTCGCGGTGCGGCTGGGTGATTTCCCCGTCGCCGTGTTCGCCGCCGACTGGGCATCCCCTCCGACGCTGGACTCAACACCCTGGTAACCGGCCTGCGGAGTATCTCGGAATTCTTCGCCGGCCGGTGGACGTCGGTATCCGCGGCCGCCCACGCCAGCGAACGCAAGATCATCGACCACCCGATGGTCGGCGAATCGACCCTCGGCTGCGATGTCCTTACCGTGCCCGGCGCCAACCTGCGTCTGGTCACCTGCACCACCACGGCGGGCGGAACAGACGCCGGCCAACTCGACCTGCTCAGAGTCACCGGCGGCCACAGCCTCACCGCGAATTCCGCTCATGGCTAATGACATCTGAGGTCGGACACTGCTATAGGCGCAGCGGTGTCGAAAGTCGTGGACACGAGATCCGCCAATAATCAAGCGATGTCGAACGAGGCGTTCAAGCGGTGCATAGACCCGCGGAGATAGCCATATGGGGTCGATGTCATCGAGTTCGCCGCAGGGTGAGGGCTCGTCGAGTCCCGTAAGGCGCCGTCCTGCCGGATCACACCCGGAGAACGTCCGCTAGCTGACTTCAGCAGCGGTGACCGTGTAAGACGGCCTTTAAGGTCCCGGACCGTGGTCTTGGCCGGTCCCGAACGAGGCGCGAGCCGTCCGGTGGGTTATCCCCAGCGGACGGCTCGCGCCGCCTTGTTCGGTCAGTGCTGCGTCATGCGCCGGGCTGCGTCCACTGCTGGTTGGACGCATCGCCCCAGCAGCCGAACAGCGCCGGCCGGGTGCCGTTGTCGGTCGCGCCGGCCGGTGAGTCGATGCACAGACCGGAGACCGGGTTGAGGTAGCCGCCGCCGTCGGTCGGCAACCAGCGTTGACTCAGCGATGTGCCACAGTCGGCGATTTCCAGGGGGGTCCCCGAAGCGGTGGCGCCGCCGACCGGCTGGAGGCACTTGCCCACTGCTCGCAGCGAGCTGTCGGTGTACGCGGTCCACGTCTGGTTGGAGCCGCCCGAGCAACCCCACAGGACTACCGGGGTTCCGTTGGCGCTGGTACCGCCCGTGACGTCGAGGCAGTAGTTGCCCATGCCCGAGCGGATCGCGCCGGACCGGGTGGCTGTGGCGACGAATCCCGGCGTCGACCAGGCCTGGTGGTTGCCGAAGTTGCAGTCCCAGAGCACTACCTGGACGTCATTGGCCGTGCTGGCTCCGGGGATGTCCAGGCAGCGGCCGCTGATCGGGTTTCGGTACGCGCCGTCGTGCGGCTGCCACTGCTGGTCCGAGCCGCCCGAGCAGTCCCCCAGGGCGACGGTCGTGCCGTTGGCCGTCCCCGCGTCGGTGGCGTCGAGGCACTGGCCGAAGATCCGCAGGCTTCCGTCGGTGTACGACGTCCACTGCTGTCGCGCGCTTCCGCTGCAGTCGGACGACTGAACCGGTGTGCCAGTGGCGCTGTTGCCGCCCCGCACGTCGAGGCACTTGCCGGCCAGCCCGGACCGGACCGGGCCGGTCGACGACGTACGCGGTGTCGGTACCCCGGAGGCCCACGGCGCCCCGACGGTCCAGGTGGTGTCCGTCACGTAGTTGGCCGCGCTGTCCTGCGCCGCCGGCGACTTGCCACCCCCGTCCGTGCTGATCCAGACCGCTCCGTTGTAGAGCCGCAGGAACTTGCCGGGCTGCGACCACGAGGCGAACGAGACCCCAGAGCCGGAGTTCCCGGCCACCGGGCAGAACGTCGCGTCCCCGGCGAACACCGACGAGCCGTCCGACGCGGCCCGGATGACCCGCCCCTTGAGCTGTCGGAGGAACTCTCCGGGGTAGTTGTACGACTCGAACGAGACGCAGGATCCGTTCTCGAGGCCGGGACGGACGGTGAAGGTCGCGTCCTGCTTCTCTAGCTCGGAGCTCCCGGCGCCGATGGGGGATGCCACGGCTGCGCCGCCCTGGTGCCGGAGTGACAGGTTCGCCGATCCCGCAGTGGTGGCCCGCAGCGACACGGTGCTGTTCACCGGCAGAGCGACCCGCAGGCTGCCCAAGTTCTGGGAAGCGCCGATGAGCTGCTGGTTCGCGGCCCGTACGGCGGCCGAGTCGACCTTGATGACCTGGCGGTCGTACGTCATGAAACCGTTGACCTCGTTCTCGACGTCGGTCGGCTGCGTGTACACGGCCGCGTTGAGGCCCCGGTGAACCATCAGCGCGCCCAGTGACTTGGTCATACCGACGAACCGCTGGGTCAGCGCCGTCCCATCGGGCTGCATCTCGTGGCCGAACCCGTGACCGGGCTGGTACTCGTGGCCGCTGACGGCGAGCCCGAGCCCGCCGTACTCGCCCAGCACGTTGGCGCGCGCTCCACCCGCCAGAGCCGAGTCCGGACCGGGGTAGGTGTGATAGTCGGCCAGGTCGCCGTTCCCGCCGTCCTTGGACCCGCAGCAGTTGATCCCGCTCATGTTGTCCACCAGGCGGCTGGGGTCCCAGCCCTTGACGGTGTTCGCGACACCGGCGGGGTCGAATTGGCCCCAGCCCTCGTTCTCATCGACCCACATCACGACGGAGGGCGAGCTCAGGTGCTGGTTGACGATCGTGTGGAACTCGGTCAGCCACTGACTCTGCGCGGCCGCGTTGGGAGTGTTCATCGAGGGCATGTCCTGCCAGACCAGCATGCCCAGCTTGTCCGCCCAATAGAACCAACGCTGCGGTTCGACCTTGATGTGCTTGCGGATCATGTTGAATCCCCAGCTCTTCTGCTGCTGGATGTCGAACTTGAGCGCGTCGTCGGTGGGGGCGGTGTAGATCCCGTCGGGCCAGAAGCCTTGGTCGAGCATCCCGGACTGGAACACGAAGTTACCGTTCAGCACGATCCGGGTGATCCCGTCGATTCTCTTGAGCCCGATCGAGCGCATCCCGAAGTAGCCACCGACCAAGTCCCCGCCGCCGGTGCCGGTCAACGCCACCGTGATGTCGTACAGGTACGGGTCGTCCGGGGTCCACAGGTGCGCTTTGGGTACGGGCACCCGGATCGGCGCACCGACGCTGCCCGTCGCGGTACCCACCACCGGGCCACCATTGGGCTCGCGCGCCGTGACCTGCGCACCCTGCCCGCTGGTCCCCGCGCCGCGTACCACGACGGTCAACGCCTGACCGGGTACGTCCGGGGTCATCTCCAGGCTGGCGATCCGGGCCGCGTTGGCCGGCTCCAACCACACCGTCTGCCAGATCCCCGACGTCGCGGTGTAGAGGATCCCGCCCGGCTTGTTGGTCTGCTTGCCGTGGGCCCCGCTGCCCGAGTCGGTCGGGTCGTAGACCCCGACGATGATCTCGTTGGACCCGCTGCGCAGGTTGCTCGTGATGTCGAACTGGAACGCGTCGTACCCACCGGTGTGCGACCCGACCTGCGTGCCGTTGACCCAGACCGTGGCCTGCTGGTCGACCGCACCGAAGTTCAGCAGCGTGTGCCGACCGTTCCACGAGGCCGGCACGGTGAACGTGCGCCGGTACCACATACGATCCTGGTGCCGCTGGATCCCCGACAGCGCCGACTCGATCGGGTAGGGGACGTTGATCTGCTCGGCCAACGTCTGGTTCACCGGCGGTGCCTGCCCCGCCGAGGCGTTGCCGAACTGCCACTCACCGTTCAGGCTCTCCCAGTCCGCGCGCGTCATCTGCGGGCGCGGGTACTCCGGCAACGGGTTGGCGATGTTCGCGTTCGCCGCGGCCGTCCACGGCGTGGTCAACGGCGCCGTCTTCGGCGAAACCGCCTGGCCGGGGATGGCGATCACCGTGGCCGACACCGCGGACGCGGTGACAGCGACACCCACCACGGCAACCAGCACCATGGCAGCCAGCCGGGGAAGTCTCCATCGTCGCCGGTGTTGCGGAGGCGAGCTGGGATGGGTCAACGGCAACGGGTGCTCCTTCAGGGCGATCGATTTCAAGCCCGTGGTGCCACTCGAACCCGGCAGGGCCCGGCCGATGCGGTGCAGATCCAGTAAGGAGAGTCCGGCATGAGTGGGAGGGTGGAAACGCGATCAGGGAGGCGAATCGGGACAGGTGGTGACTACGGCGAGGCGGAACGACAGTGGTGAGCGGCTCGGCGCGCAACACCTCATCGTTAGCCAGTGAGGGACACGCTCGAACAACGTCAACTCTTGCATCTGGCATCTAAAGCCAGACACCGTTGTATGTCAATGTTGTTGCAATAGCGTGTGGATCCGTCGTCCCCGAGCTGTTTCGAAGCTCGATAGGGTGCCCCGCCGGTCCAGTGGGTTCCTACTCCCTCACTACGACTTGCGTGATCTCCGCACTGAGCAGGGCACAGGCAGCAAGAGGGAGCCATGAAACCCTGACCCTCGTGGCCGCCAGGAGGCTCCGGCGGAAGCTCGCCACCGCCGGGTCGTGACCTGGTACAACCACGCGATCAACAAACCCGAGCCGGAATCGCAGGTCGCTTAACTCCCGCTGGCCTGAATCCCTTGACACGTTCCGACTCACCGCGGTAAGCGGATGCTGACCGGCGTGCCCACTCTGATGAGCGTACGCAGAATCCCGGGCGGGTGATTGGGTAGGTGCCGGACGTCTGCTGATTGCGGTCGGTACGTTCGGCTCATTCAACCGCGTCGGGAGGGGGACGATGTTCACGGACTTCATGGGGCGCGTGGCGCAGGGATTCGACGGGCTCGGCGCTGGAGTACTCGTAATCGGGCTGCTGTGGTCACTCGCCCTCGCTGTCTGGACCTGGCGGCATGGCGGCGGGCGCCGGGCATACCGAGCACTGCGGGAAACGTTCGGCGGGGTCCTGCTGCTGAGCCTCGAAATCCTTGTCGCCGCAGACCTGATCCGCACCGTGGCGGTCGCACCTACCCTCACCAACGTCGCCGTCCTCGGCCTCATCGTGCTCATTCGGACGTTCTTGAGCTTCTCGCTCCAGGTCGAAATCGACGGCGCCCCACCCTGGCGGCGTGCACTCACCAGCGGTGCTGCGGTTGCCACCCGTGCATCCCGCGCTGCCCGCGGCGACGGGCGTGTATCACAGGCGACGGGTTTCGAGGCCGACCAGGACCTGGAGCGATAGAGCACCCGGTCCGCGGCATGTGAGTTCGATCGATCCTGCAATTTCGCGCCGCCTGCCCGATGACATCTACGGAGCCGATGCCGGCAACAATGAAATAGCGTGCGATTAGCTGCACTTCAGCTGGACTCACACCCACCAGAAATGGTGAAAATCTGCCGAAAATGTCAGTAGGCTCCGCGCATCCTCGCATTGGAGCCGCAGATGACCACACAGAGCATGCTCGAGAGCTACGCCGAACCCGGGCCACTGACAACGGCCGAACCGGGCATGACAGCAACCCTGGCGGGGCTTCCGTCGACGCTGCCCGACCTGATCGTCGCCATTCAAGGTCTGCTGATCCACGAACCGGGGTCTGCTCAGTCGGCCACCGGCCACCTTCGCACGACCCACCAGATCCTCGGCCACCTCCTCGCAGCCGACCCGCGACCGCTGATCGAACCGCGTCCCCCGGCCCAACGACTGGCCGGGTGCTGCCGCCACTTCACCCTTCTCGCCGTGGCCGCGCTGCGCGCGCACGGCATCCCCGCACGCGCCCGATGCGGCTTCGCCCGGTACTTCGTCCCCGGCCTGCACGGCGACCATTGGGTAGTCGAATGCTGGAATGCGGCCACCTCGCGCTGGGTCCTCGCCGATGCCCAGCTCAGCCCCGAATCGTGTCAGGCGCTTGGCGTCACCTTCGAACCCGACGATGTGCCGCGGGACCAGTTCGTCGTCGCCGGGGAGGCTTGGATCCGCTGCCGCGAAGGCAAGCTCGACCCGTCTCGGTGCGGCCTCGAAGGTCAGGGTCAATCGGGATGGTGGTGGATCGCCGGCAACCTCGTACGCGACGTCGCCGCGCTCGCCAAGATGGAGCTGCTGCCCTGGGATATGTGGGGCGCAATGCCGGGGCCGGACGAGCTGATCAACGACACCGTCGCCAAGGATCTCGACCAGCTGGCCGCAATTGCCGCAGATCCCGACACCGCCGCCGAAAGTCGCGCCCTGTACGACACCGGGCGGTTCCGCGTCCCGGCACGCGTCTACAACTTCCTCCGGCGAACAAACGAACCAGTAACCGACATAACCTGACCAGGACGCAATACGAAGGTCGTTCGCCGGTATACGGCGCGCTCGTTGCGGCGCACTTGCGTTGTGGGTGATGCCGGTCGGCTGGTTCGCCGCCTCGTGGACGCGGGCAGGACAACCTGCCCTGTTCTGACCTCGGGCTTGACATGACTGTTCAAGATGCCGATATGACAGACCAAGATCGTCGACCGTTGGGCCAGGGCCTCGGTCTAGTGCTCGCCGGCCGGCCTGACGCTGTCACCCCGCCGAGACTGACCGTGATCGTCCGCCCAAAAGCCGTGCCTTATACGGATGTGCTCGCTGTTGTCACCTACCTTGTCTTGGGCATGCTCGTCATGGCTGGGTATCTGACCGATCCTGATGGGCGAATATCCGGGCAGCTACCGGGTGATAACACTTGGTTTGAATGGCTGCTGTCGCATGGTGCGTATTCGGTGCGGCATCTCGCGAATCCGTTGTTTTCCCTGAGGCAGAACGTGCCGTTCGGGGTGAACATGATGGCGAACACGTCGGTGCTGGGTGTGACCCTCCCGCTGGCCCCGCTGACGATGCTGTTCGGGGCCAAAGTCACCTATGTGGTGTGGTTGGTGGGTGCTTGCGCTGGCACCGCGGTAACCACGTACTGGGCCCTCTCGCGGCACTTGGTGCGTTCCCGAGCTGCCGCGTTCATCGGTGGCGCCCTCGCCGGATTCGCTCCGGGCGTCGTGCACCATGCCAACGGTCAGCCCAACTTCGTGTCGAACTTCGTGTTGCCGGTCATCGTGGTGACCGTGTTCCGGCTGGGCGCGACCGGCCGCTGGGTCCGCGACGGTGTCATCTTGGCGACGCTCGTCACCTGGCAGCTATTCATCAACGAGGAACTTCTGCTCGTCACGGCCGCCGCGTGTGGTGTCGCGGTCATCGTGTACGCCTGCCAAAGATCTGCCGAGTTCCGCAAGCGGCGCAGAAAGTTTGGTGCTGCCCTCGGTGTGGCCGCCGCGGTGGCGTTCGCGTTGTGTGCCTACCCGTTATGGATGCAGTTCTTTGGTCCGCAGGGGTACCAGGCCCTGCCGCAGTTCCACTCCTGGGGTGAAGACCTTGCCACATATGTCACCATGCCGCGGGACACGATCGGTGGCGTCGATGATGCCGGAGCCACGGTCGGGCGCATCGAGCAGAACACGTGGTTTGGCTGGCCTTTGACCAGTGCCGTGCTGGCCCTCACCGTGGCGTTGTGGCGCCGCTCGGCTGCCGCCCGTACTGCGGGCATCGTGGCGCTGGTATTCGCGATCGCCTCCCTCGGCCCGCGTATCCGCCTCGACGGCCGGGTCACTGCCGTGCCTGGCCCGTGGGCGCTGATCCCCGACCGAACCCCTGTCCTGGCCATGTTGATGCCCAGCCGGCTCTCGTTCGCCGTCATCGGCGCGTGCGTCGTCCTGCTCGCTGTGGGCTGGGATCGGCTAGCCGAACTCGACCGGCCCGATGGCGGCCGCCGGCTGAACGCCAGCGCGCTGGGCCGGATGCTGCTCAGCGCCGCGTTGATCCCACTCATCCCGACACCGGTGCCGACCATAGCCGATCAACGGCCCCCAGAGTTCATCACCTCCGGCGCATGGCGAAACCACCTCAAGCCAGGTACCACGCTGGTACCGATCCCCCTACCCGACAACGCCCAGGGCCGGATCACCCTTGCCTGGAGCACGGCAGCACAACAGGAATTCCCAATACCGCGCGGGGACTTCCTAGGCCCCGACGAACACGGAAATGCAACGTTGGGCTCAGCCGCACACAGTGTCACCTTGGACCTGTTCGCCGTCGCCGCACGCACCGGCACGATCCCCGCGGTGACCGTCGACACGCGCACTGCCATCTACGCCGAACTACAGCAATGGAATGCATCGATCGTCGTGCTGAGATCGGAACCTGACCACCCCGTGCTCTACCTTCTGGCGCAGCAACTATTGGGGCCAGGGCAACGCGACCACGACGTATGGATCTGGAACGTAAGCAAATACGACAAGTAACGTCCGTCAAGTAGGACCCTGGTCGGCCCAGACCAGCCGCAGGGGCTGTACCTGAAACGCTGTACAGAATAGGCCGGTTCCGGGTGAGCTTCCTCCGGTAGCTCAGAGGGTTTCCATCATGGTCTGATGATCACAGCCTTTTTCATCCTGCGCAGCGGTCGGCTTCGACGTGGTGCAGGACGAGGATGGCCTGCACGATCGCGGTGGCCCGGCGTGGACAGCAGCGCAGCTTGGCCCGGGTCTTCCAGGTCTTGAGCGTGGCGATCGCGCGTTCACCGCGAGCACGGATCTTCGCGTGCGCCCGGTTGACCGCCTTCTGCCGGCGTGACAGTTAGGCCGGAAGCAACGCCGCTTGAACGGGGTCCGCACGCTACCGCGGGCACCCTGGCAGCCCTTATCGGCGAACCTCATCACTCGTGCGCTGGTCAGAGCGTCGATGATCGTCTGGGTCCGGGCCGCGGCCAGGTCATGCGTCGAGCCGGGCAGTGCGGCCGAGGCCCAGACGAGACGCCCTGCCGCATCCGAGATGACCTGGACGTTTACGCCGTGACGTTTGTGTTTGAGCCGGAGTGGTACGGCTTCTGGTCGGCGACCCGGTCGATCGGGATCAGCGTGCCGTCCAGGATCGCGTAGGCCGGGTGCCGGCCGTGGCGGCTTGGTTATGGCCGGTCCGGCTGCCGGCTGGAGTCGCGCCATTCGGCGCTGTTCCACAGCACGGACATGGCTCCGACCGGGTCGAAGCGGATATCCGGGTCATCGGACTGCACGAGGCAGCACATGCGGTGCCCGATCAGCGCCGCGGAACGGGCCCGGTCGGCGATGATGTCCAGGACGATCTGCGCTGTCCGGGGACTGCGGCGGGTGAACGCGTCGTAGCCGGCGAACACCAGGACCAGACCCGTCGCTTCGGGCGAAGTGCCGTAGTCGTAACTGACGACGTCGCGGAGGCAGTCGTTGAGGGCGTCGAGGTTGCCGCCGTAGTAGTCGGGAAAGTGCAGGGCAGCGGCGACGTCGCGGTGCAGATCCGCGTCGCTGGTCCAGCCGGCGGCGTCGAGGCGCACCACGTGGTAACCGTGGTCGCGTAGTGCGCCGACGGTGCTGTCCAGTAAGGACCGCCGCCAGAACAGGTGCACGAACGAGGCCGCCATCAGCTGGTACCCCAGGTCGCCGGAGTGTCTGGCGTCGGGGTCGAACACGCTCATGAGACCGCCCGGGGGTCGGTGGGCCGGTGGTGGGGTGTCAGCGGTGTGGTGGTGTTATCGGTACAGGGCTACGAGTGGGATGCGGCGGGTGGTGTTGTTCTGGTAGTCGGCGAAGCCGGGCATGGCGGCGGTGACCCGGGCCCAGGTTTGTTGGTAGTCGTCGCCGGTGATTTCCTCGGCGCGTACGGCGACGGTGTCGGCGCCGATTTCGATGGTGGTGTGGGGGTTGGCTCGTAGGTTGTGGAACCAGTCGGGGTTGTCGGGGGCGCCGCCTTTGGAGGCGACGATGATCAGGCGGTTGCCGTCGTCGTAGTAGGCCAGGGGGTTGATGCGGGGGGTGCCGGTGCGGGCGCCGGTGTGGTGCAGGAGCAGGAGGGCGTCGCCGAACTGGGCGACTCCTTTGCCGCCTTGGGCGCGGAACTGTTCGATGATGGTGGTGTTCCAGTCGGTCATTTCGACAAGGTATCGGTTGACGGTGCCGTCGCGGAGTGGGCTGGCCGGGGGATTTGCGTCACCCGACGACTGCGGCCCGGCGCCACGATCTGACGGGCGCCGACCGGGCGTACGCGTGCCCCGCGCGCAGACGGACGCCAGTGCGGCTTGCACGGTCGCCGAGGCGGTCGCTGGAGCGGTCACGTCGTACACTCGCACCGTTACGGTGCAGTGCGGTTTGGGAGCCCAGAAAATTGTGTATTCCGGAACGCACCCGAAGGTCCGACTGGTGCGTGCAAAAGAAGACTTCTCTCCGCTCCGGCGCACCAGTTCGGGGCAGTTCGGGCATATTCCGTATCCGGAGGTCCGGCTGATGAATGTCGCAGAACGCGTCGGTGCGTTAACCGACAGCGATCCCCGCACCGTGGGTGACTACCGCGTCATCGGCCGTCTCAGTTCCGGCGGGTTGAGCGTGGTGTATCTGGCCGAAAACCGCGCCGGGCGATACGTCGCCATCAAGCTGGTGCACGCGTTCCTGCTCGGCGACGACGCGTCCCGCCGCCGATTCCGCACCGAAGTCGACCGGGCGCGTCAGGTGCCCCCGTACTGCACCGCCGAGGTGCTCGACGCGGACCTCGACAACGACCCGCCGTACCTGGTGATCGAATTCGTCGACGGACCGAGCCTGGCCGAGGTCGTCTCCCGGCAAGGGCCGCTCAACGACGCCCACCTGCACAGCCTCGCCATCGGTGTCGCCACCGCCTTGAGTGCCATCCACGGCGCCGGGGTCATCCACCGCGACCTCAAACCGAGTAACGTCCTCCTGCCACCCGGCAGCCCCAAGGTCATCGACTTCGGCATCGCCTATGCCGGCGAGTCCAGCACGTCGCCGACCCGCGCCGACCAGATGGTCGGCACCGCGGCGTACATGGCGCCCGAGCGCATCGATCCGACCCTGGGGCCCATCACGGCCGCCGCCGACATTTTCTCGTGGGGGGTGATCGTCGCGTACGCCGGAACGGGTCGCACCCCGTTCAACGCGGACTCGCCGACGGCGATTCTCGGCCGGATTCTCACCCAGGAGCCGGACCTGGCCGGGCTGCCGGAGCCGATCCGCGGCGTGGTCGAGCGGGCCCTGGACAAGCGGCCCGACGCCCGTCCCACCGCACGGGAACTGCTCGACGCGCTCCTCAGCGCCGGACCACCCGATCCGACCGCCGCCAGGTCCCGGCACGGAGTCGTTCCGCCGCGACTGCCGGCGCGGGCCGGCCGGGTGCGCCCGGCCCATCTCCGCCGCGGACGGCCCGGGCGCAACCTGGCCATCGGCGCCGCCGTTCTGCTGCTCGCCGGTACGGCCACGGCCGGCGGGATCCATCTGATCGGCGACCGGTCGCACGCACCCGCCACCGCCGCCGCTCCGCCCTCACTCAGCGCCCCCTCGGCCTCGCCGGCACCGATCGTGTCGTCCACGCCCACGCCCAGCCTGCCCGCGGCCCCAGCCCCGCAATCCCCGACGCCCTCGGCGTTGCCATCGGTGTTGCCCTCGGCGTTGCCCTCTCGTCCGCCGCCGCTGCCCACCGGCGGATCGATCCTCTTCCAGGACCCGCTGAGCTCGCCGGGCCAGTGGCTGTACACGAACATTCCCACGTTGCACGCATCGTGCGAGTTCCACGGCACTCTGCGGGCCACCCGGCCCAGCCGTGGAGTGTTGCTGTGCATCGGGCCGGCTATGGACATCACCGGCGACCAGAGCTTCGCCGTCGACTTGACGGTCGAACGTCCGGGCAGCTGCGCGGGAATGTGGTTCTTCTGGACCGCGGCGCACGGCGGATTCGTCCTGCGCATGTGCACCGACTCGACGTCCGTCGCGGAGGATCGCACCGGCGACAAGCGGCTCATCGCCGAGCTGCCGGCCCCGAAGATCGCCCTGCACAAGCACGTGCAGATGCTCCTCGCCGTCCGTGGCAACGTGGTCGAGGTGTTCCGCGACAAGAAGTACGTCGGGTCCGTCGCGTTGCCGCCGGGCGACCCGCTGAGGGGCGAGGACGTGATCGGCGAGATTGCCGACACCGTGACCGAGAATCCGCCGTTCGTGGCCACGTTCGCCAACGTGCAGATCCGGCAGCTCGCGGGGTGACGAGGTGGCCGGCCGGGATTCCGGCCGGCCACCGATCAGCTCACGTGAACGGGTTCGGGTGGTTCGGAAGCGGAACTTCCGGCAGCCCCTCCCGGGCGGCGTACTCGTTGAGCCACCGCTCGAGCGGGGGGGCGGATGGAGCCACCCACGGCTCGGCCCCGTTTTTCGGTACCACCAGAGGGCCGGTCGCCAGCGAGTCCATGAAGGCGCCGGACTGGACCCCCTGCACGGTGTTGAACGGGAACAGCCAGCACCAGTCGTACTCGCGCGGTTGTTCCGGGGCGAGCAGTGTCAACGGGCCTGCGTCTATCTCGTCTTCGAGTTCTTTCAGCTTCTGGGTCGCGCGGTCACGCGCGGCGTCGGTGTCCATGGCGTCGTCCTTCCGGTCGGGGTCTGGGGTGGTGGCCCGCCCGGCCACCGCGAGGGTGGCCGGGCGGGGGAAACGGGTCAGCCCACCGCCACCGGAGCCGTCCGAGGCTCCGGCAGGAATCGTTGGGTGGCCGGGTCGAAATAGCCGTTCCGGTCATACTGCAGGCCGGTCTCCGGGTCGAGATACCGACCGCCGGACCGCAGCGGAATGGCGTCCGGACCCATTGTGGCACCGCCGTCGATCCCGACCAGGTCCATCGGATCGCCGGCGCCGTCGGTCACCACCGTGTGCAGCGCATTGTCAGTAACCTGAACGACCGGGTAGACCAACGCCGGGTGGTACTCCCACGCCGTCGTCATGTTCCCGCCGTCCCGGTCCCGCCGGTGCTGCTCGACCAACAAGTCACCAGACCAGGTGAACTGGATGTCCTCCAGCACCGCACCGGTGCCGTCGAGCCGCTGCTTGCCGATGCGCCGGCCGAATGCGTCGTACCGGTACTGCCAGCGCTCCCCGCCGGGGGTGAGTACCCCGACGAGCTGATCACGGTGATCCCAGGCGAACTGCCAGTCGCCCGCCGCGTCGGACCGGGTGACCGGCCGTCCGGAGGCGTCGAGCGTGTATCGGGCGTCGCCGGGGTTACCGGCAGCGTCCGCGTCGACCCGCCGTTCACCCTGCACTTCGTCGTGCACGGCGATCACCCGGTCGTTCCCGTCGTAGGTGTACTGGCGGTCCGTCACACCATCGATCCGTTGGCCGACCAGTCGACCCCACTCGTCGAAGGTTTGTTCCAGTGCCAGCCCGGTGTCCGCTGTGCGACTCACCTCGAGCCCGCCGGCGTAGCCGAACTGAACCTGGTGACCGCCGGCGACCAGGACCGTCGGGCGACCCGCATCGTCGTACGACCACTGCGTCACCGCACCGGACGGGCGGCTGCGCGCGGCGACCGTCCCGAACTGCTCGCTGTACGAGGTTTGCACCGTGCGGCCGTTCACCGTCTCGGACACCACCCGGCCCAGCGCGTCGCGCTTGAGCTGGATGTCCGAGTCGGCGTCGACGGCCCGGACGACCCGGCCCGCCGCGTCGTAGGCGAACCGGGTCACGGCTGTGCCGGTACGACGCTCGATGACCTGACCGAGCAGGTCGTAGGTGTACGAGGTGACTTCCCCGGACGGGTGGGTGTGCTCGATGAGCTGCCCCGCCGCGTCGTACGCGTACCGGTGGGTCCGGCCCGCGAAGTCGGTCTCCTCGATCATCTGGCCGTTCGGGTCGTACGTGTACCGCCGGGTCTCGCCCGCCGGGTTGGTGACGGAGGTGACACGCAACTCGGTGTCGTAGGTGTACTCGGTGCGGTTGCCGTCGTGGTCAATCTGGGCCGTGAGCAGGTCGAAGGCCCCGTACTCGAACAGTGTGCGACGGTCGTCGCGGTCGATCTGCTCGATCAGGTTGCCCTCGCCGTCGTAGACGTATTCCTCGAGCGTGCCGTCGGGGTTCTCCCGCACGGCCAGCTCGCCTTCCAGCGTCCAGTCGAGGTCGGTGATGCCGGCCTCGTTCTCGATGTAGATGACGCGGCCGAGATGGTCGTACTCGTACCGGCTTTCCGTGTCGCCTGTGGTGACCGACGTGATCAGCCGTGCCGGGTTTTCGACCATGACCGCCGGCCCGACCTGGACGACAGTGTCCCGGCCGTCGGAGGGCAGTTCGAACTGCACGACCATGCCGTCGGCGTCGGTCTCGGCGATCAGCCGACCCTCGGCGTCGAACTCCCGGTTGCGCGCCGTGCCGTCGAAGTCGATCCACGACGTGGCCCGCCCGGCCTGGTCGTAGCCGATCGTCGAACGGCTGCCGTCCGGCCGGGTGACCGAGGTCCGCCGCCCTTCGGCGTCGTACTCGTACGTGGTGGTGCGGCCCAGCTGGTCGGTCTGCGACAGCAGCCGATACGCCGGGTCCCACTCAAACCGCGTCGTCCCGCCCAGCGGGTCGGTCTCCGCGGCCACCTGCAGGCGGTCGTTGAACTCGTACCGGCGGACCGCCCCGAGCGAGTCGGTGACCACCGTCGAACCGGGCTGGTAGTCGAACCGGTACCGCAGGAACCCGCCCTTGCCGTCCGTGGCGACGCAACGCCCGTTCTCGTCGTACGTGTACGTGTACCACTCGCCGTTGCGGTCCTCCCACCGCACGATGCGTCCGTCGGTGTAGTCGAACCACTCAGGGTCACCCGAGGAGTTCAGCACCCGGACGAGGTTCAACGCCTCGTCGTAGTGGAACCGCGACGCGGCCACCAGGTCGCCGGCCCGGTTGGGTAGCCACAGCACCGTGACCACGCCGTTGGACGAGCTGAGCCCGATCACCGAATCCATCGATGAGCGCAGCTCCGTCGGAGTGCCCACACTGTCGCGGGTGATCACCCAGCTGAGCGTGCCCTCCATGATGTCGCTCAGCAGCGACTCCGTGGGCCCGGCCGGCTCGAAGAGCATGCTGCGGCCCGTCGCCGGGTCGGTGAGCAGCCAGCCGCCGCCGATCAGGCGGCGCAGGGGCAGTGCCCGGCCGACGTCCGGCAGCGTCTCGTCACCTTCCGCGGGCAGCGGGTACGTCAGCACGGACCCGTCCGCGGCGAGATAACGGACCTGGTCACCATCGACGATGATCCGCTGGTCGAGCGTCGACGCCCATGCAGTGCCGAAGGACCGACCCCAGCGGTAGTCGGACCGGTAGGTCCGCTCCAGGGTCAGCCCGGGCATGACGGCGTCCGTGTGGGTCAGGATCATCCGCCCGGTGGTCACGTCGATGGGGTCACCGACGGTCGGGGTCTGCTCCGTCGTCTTCGCCACCGCGGCCGGTGCCACGTTGGTGAATGGCGCCGACGGGGCGGCATTGATCGCCGGGCTGGCACCCGCGACGCCGTTGTCGCTGTGCACCTGGTTGTCGGACCGGGTGTCACCGCTGACCGGCGACGATGTGCTGGCGTCGCTGGGCGAATTAGTGGGATCCGCCGTCTGCATGAAGGAGACGGATCCGTTCGGACCGATCGGCGGGATGGTCGCGAGACCGCCGGACTGCCCGTCCAGGAACGTCACCGCACCCGACGGGTCCTTCGTCACGTTGATCACGTGGCCCGTGGTTCCGGGCGGCCCTTCCCGCAGGCCGACGATGCCACGGACGCCCGGCGGTAGGTCGGCCACCTTGTTCAACAGGTTCGCGGTGTTGCCGAGCTCCTCGAAGCTACGACCCGGGTAAGTGTTGTCCAGTTCACTCAGCGGCAACGGGTTCGTCGTAGGCGGCGCTTGGAAGATGCGTCCAGACGATTGAGCCTCGTCCACGGACTGCACGTTGTAGATGCAGTTCGGGGTGTTCGTGCCGAGTCCGTTGTTGATGTGCTGCATGAATGGGTAGTCAGTGTGGACCAGTGTGTTCAGGTCCTCGTTGGTGCGGGGCGTTGTGCCATGCGCGTTGGCCGCCAACACCGAGACGGGCTTGCCGTTGTTCGCCGTGAGGTTGACCTGAAGCTGACTGCGCATCTGGTCGCGCAGTTGCGTCTGGGCGGCGGGATTGCCACTTAGGTTCGCCAGCTGCTGGGCGAACGTCGGTTGCGTCTGACTGGTCGCCGGTGTGGTCGCGGCCGGATTCGGGGACGCCTGGGTTGTGCCAAACGGCGTCGTGACGACCGGACTTGACGACGGCTGACCGAACCACCCGCGGCGGCTGCCGGATGGGCGGTGGGTGCTTCGGGAGCGATATTGACTGCTGCTGGATCCGCCCGGACGCCGAGATTGGCTACGCGGGGCGATGATGGGGATGTCGTCGCGGGGGCTCCGTGACCGGTCACCACTGTCACTGTCGTACTCGTCGCGGCGCCCGCGCCGAGGTTGCGGTCGGTGGTTCCGAGGCGGAGGGTTGTTGCTAGGTCGGAGTTGCCGAGTTGGGCGTATCTCCTCATATTCTCCGGAGTCGTCCGTGCTGTCTATCGACGGGGTGCTGTGGGTGCCGTCTGCCCTCGGCGGCATGACTTCGTTGTAATTGGCCCGATCCTCCGGCGGCACGTAGTCCTCGTTGGAGTACCCACGGTTTGCCGGTGGGAACCAATTTCCGATGGTGTTCCATTGGTGCCTCGCATCGGCGGCGGACAGCCCGGCGAGGTGACCCAGCGCACCCGGTAGGTTTCTGACTTCTTCGTCGTAGCCGCGGGCTGTCTCGGAAAACGTGAGAGAAGCGAACTCTCGACCGGCCGTGCTCTGGATCCGGCGAATGCCATCGGGATGACCGCGCAAGTAATCACGAATTTGTCTCGCGGTCTGTCGACCGCCGTCACGTTCAGCACCGATTTGATTGCCGACGCCCGGCCTGCGGCCCGTGCTGTTGTACCTTCGATTGCCGATCATGGGCTCGTTCTGGCGGGCGGTTAACGGTCCAATGTCGTCCCGTCGCGGGCCGGTGCGCGGTGCGTGGCCGGTCAACTGATGCAAGTCGCTTCGAATGTTCTGAAGGCTTTGATGGGCATTCGAATACGGGCTAATGAGTGCCACCCGCGGCGCCTGGGCAACATCGCGTTGCCATTCTCCCGCCAGGGCCCGCTGTTGGCCAGCCGGGGTGCTGTCGCCAGGCGGCGATGGAGTGGGGTCGTATCGCGTTTCACGGGTAACTGTGCCGTCGCGGTGGTGAATAACGTAGGTCTGCCGTCTCGGCATGCCGTACAGACCGTCCGCCGGTGGCGGTCCGACGCGGGTCGGGGGGGAGGTGGGCTGCCCCGGCTGCGTGGCCGTCGACGGCAACGCCGGGTTGCTCGGGCCGGTGACGTTCGGCGACAGGGCCGGCTGGGCCGGCTTGCAACTGGTCAGACCCAGGGGGTCCGCGAAGGTCAGCGGGTCAGACACGTAGGCGGTGGGGTTGGGTCCGCCGGACAGGCCGAGCGGGTCCGCGCTGAGGTAACGGGCGGTCGCCGGGTCGTAGTAGCGGAACCGGTTGTAGTGCAGGCCGGTCTCGGCGTCGAAGTACTGGCCGGGGAACCGCAACGGGGTGGCACCGGTGATGCCGTCGGGGGTGCGCCCCCACAGGTCGCCCCGGGACCACCAGCGCAGCGCCCCGTCGGCCTCGACCAGGTGGGTCGGTGTGCCGACGAGGTCGGTCACCACGGTGCGCAGCGCCTCGTCGTCGGCCTGCGCCACCGGGGCCGAGCCGTCCGGCCGGTATTCCCACGACGTGGTCGTGGTGGCGCCGGTGGCGTCCCGGTGGACCTGCTCCAGCATCAGGTCACCGGACCAGGCGAAGGTCACCTCCTCCAGGACCGTGTCGTCCTCGGCGAGGCGCTGCTTGGCGATACGGCGGCCGAACCCGTCGTAGCGGTACCGCCAGCGATCACCGTCCGGGGTGAGCGCCTCGACCATCCGGTCCTCGGCGTCCCACGAGAACCGCCAGGCGCCAGCCTGGTCGACCCGGTAGACCAGGCGCCCGTTGTCGTCGTACTCGAACAAGGCGTCGTCGGAGCTCAGCAGCGTGGTGCCGTCGAAACGCCAGCGGCCGCCGCCGGTGCCCACGAGGGTGCCGGTCTCGTCGTACTCGTAACGCTCGCTCGGGGTGTCGCCGAGGGCCACGGTGTGGATGCGGCCCAGCTCGTCGGCGGCGAAGCTGCGCTCGCCGTCGAGCGAGTCGGCGATCGCGGCGACTCGGCCGGACTCGTCGTAGCTGAACCCACGTTCGGCGGTGCCGGCGATCTGCTGGAAGGCCAGCCGCCCGGCGTCGTCGAACCACTGACGCAGCGCCACCGCCCCGTCCACGGTGCGGCTGACCTCACGCCCGGCCGTGTCGTGCCCGAAGTGGACCAAGTGACGGCCGGTGGCCAGGCTCTCCGGGCGGCCTTGCGCGTCGAAGGTCCAGCGGGTCGCGCGGCCCGAGGGCATCGTGCGGGCCTGCACCAGTGCCGAATCACCGTGGTACGACGTCCGGACCGTATGCCCGTTGATCGTCTCGGCGACCACCCGTCCCTGCTCGTCGCGCTCGAAGTGGACTGTGGCGTCGGGGCTGACCACCCCGACGACACGGCCTTCGGCGTCGTACTCCAACCGCGTCACCAGCCCGCCGATGCGGCGTTCCGTCACGCGCCCGAGCACATCCCACGTGTAGTAGGTGGTTTCGCCTGCGGCGTTGGTGTGCGCGACGAGCTGCCCTGCCTCGTCGTGCGTGTAGTGCTGGACACGGCCGTCGAAGTCGGTTTCCTCGGCCAGCCGGCCGGCCGCGTCGTACGTGTAGCGCCACACCTGTCCGGCCGGGTTGGTGACCTCGGCCAGTCGTAGTTCCGTGTCGTAGGCGAACTCCGTGCGGTTGCCCGCTTCGTCGACCCGCGCTGTGGGCAGGTCGAAGGGGCCGTATTCGATGATCACCGCCCGGCCCGATCCGTCGATACTTTCCACGAGATTTCCCTCACCGTCGTAGTTCCATTCCTGCATGGAGCCGTCTGGGTCAATACGCCATGCGAGGTCGCCCTCGACGGTCCAGCCGAACTCCGTGACGGTTCCGTCTGGGAACCGCACCGATCTGGGTCGCCCCAGACCGTCAAGATCAAATGAATGTTCCGGTACCCTGTCCGGCCCCGCGCCCGTGGCGTGCCGCGTGCCGTCGAACCCGATCCACGACACGGGCTGCCCGGCTTCGTCGTACTCCACCGTGGTGGAACTGCCGTCGGGACGGGTCAACGACAGGGGCCGGCCGTCGTCGTCGTACGTGCACCGGGTGATCCGGCCCAGTGGGTCGGTTTGCGACACCATCCGGTTCGCGGCGTCCCATTCCGCGTGCGTCGTCGCGCCCAGCGGGTCGGCGGTCGCGGTGATCTGCAGCCGGTCGTTGAACTCGAACCGGTGTACGCCGCCGCGCGAGTCCGTCGCGACGGTGAACCCGTCGCCGTACTCGAACGCGTACCGCAAGTAGCCGTCGCGTCCGTCGGCGAGAACGCAACGTCCCGCTTCGTCGTAGTGGTACGTGTACCACTGCTCGTTGCGGTCGTCCCACCGCATGATCCGGCCGACGTCGTCGTAAGCGAGCCGTACCGCCGCCCCGGAGGAATTCGTCACCTCGACCAGGTTGCGCCGGTCGTCGTAGCGGTAGGACGGCAGATCCACCACGTCATCGGCGTCATCGGCCGGCAGGAACCGTGTCCCGGTCACCAATCCGTCGACACAGGAGATTTCCACCATGTCCCCGGTCGCTGACTCCAGGAGCGCCGGGGTGCCGTCCTCGGATCGGTGCACGTGCCAGTACTTGTCGCCGGACAGCACGTCACACACCAGCGATTCGCCGCCGGCCGTGGGCAGGTCGAAAAGCAGTACGGTGTCGCGGTCGGTGACCGTCCAGCCGCCGCCGACAAGTCGGCGCAACACCACCCGGCGCCCGAGAACCGGGAGGCATTCGCCGCCCTCGGCCGGCACGCGGAACTTGAGAATGGAACCGTCGTCGGCGAGGAACCACGCATGCCTGTCGTCACTGATGATGCGCTGATCCAGCGTCGAGGCCCACGTAGGGCCGAACGAGCGGCCCCACCGGTAATCGGAGCGATGCGAGCGTTGCAGCGTCAGCCCGGGCATTGTCACGTCTGTCTCGACGTAGATCATCCGACCGGTGGTGACGTCGATCGGGTCGCCGCACGTCACGGTCTCCGCATTCGACTTGGCACTCACCGCGGGCGGCAGATCCGACAACGGCGGCAGGGCGATCGGGCTCGGCAGATGCGGGGTCTTCGGAGGCATGCCCCCGCGCCCGCGACCCGGTCCCCGTCCCGCCGACGACTTGCCGCGCCCCGGCTTACCGTCACTACCGGTGCGGGGCGGCGCATCCACACTATCCACGCGACCCGACACATCGGCGGTCGGCGTACTCGTGTCACCCGTCGAGTCCTGAGCCAGCGGCGGCGTGGTGGCACTGAGGTCGAGGCCCGGCGAACCGTCCTTGCTCAAGGACTCATAGGACGGAGGCAGCTCAGCGTCATAGGAAGGTGGCGACGAGTCGTCACCGTAGGCCGGAGGTGCGTCGCGCGGCGTGAGTTCGGAAGCAGTATCGACCTCGGACGATACGGCGCCACCGTTCGTCGTCGTGGGTTTCGCAGTTGGGATGCCGGCCGGATTGGCGGGGGGAGTTGCAGTTGTTGATGCTGTGACGTTGGTGCTTGGTACTGGACTGGCACTAGCCGGAGCACGGGCCGCAGGGGGTGGGCTGGCCGCCGCCGTCGGACGGGTGGGTGCTGTTGTGCTGGCTTCTACCGGTGAGGCCGCGGTCGGACCCGTTTCGGAAGCCTGCGTTGTTACCGAGGCGGAGCTCGCGGGTGCCGGCGCTTGCGTGCCTGCTGGGGTTTGCGCGGCCGCCGGTGTCTGCGCGGCCGCTGGGGTTTGCGCGGGTGCTGGGGTTTGCGCGGCCGCTGGGGTTTGCGTGGGGGTCGGAGCTTGCGTGCCTGCTGGGGTTTGCGCGGGTGCTGGGGTTTGCGCGGCCGCTGGGGTTTGCGTGGGGGTCGGAGCTTGCGTGCCTGCTGGGGTTTGCGCGGCCGCTGGGGTTTGCGCGGCCGCTGGGGTTTGCGCGGGTGCCGGCGCTTGCGTGCCTGCCGGGGTTTGCGCGGCCGCCGGTGTCTGCGCGGCCGCTGGGGTTTGCGCGGGTGCCGGCGCTTGCGTGCCTGCCGGTGTTTGCGCAGGGGTTGGGGTTTGCGCGGCCGCTGGGGTTTGCGCGGGTGCCGGCGCTTGCGTGCCTGCCGGTGTTTGCGCAGGGGTTGGGGTTTGCGCGGCCGCTGGGGTTTGCGTGGGGGTCGGCGCTTGCGTGCCTGCCGGGGTTTGCGCGGCTGCTGGGGTTTGCGCGGCCGCTGGGGTTTGCGCGGGTGCCGGGGTTTGCGCGGCCGCTGGGGTTTGCGCGGCCGCTGGGGTTTGCGCGGGTGCCGGCGCTTGCGTGCCTGCCGGTGTTTGCGCAGGGGATGGGGTTTGCGCGGCCGCTGGGGTTTGCGCGGCTGCTGGGGTTTGCGCGGGTGCTGGGGTTTGCGCGGGTGCTGGGGTTTGCGCGGGTGCTGGGGTTTGCGCGGCTGCTGGGGTTTGCGCGGCCGCTGGGGTTTGCGCGGGTGCCGGCGCTTGCGTGCCTGCTGGGGTTTGCGCGGCCGCTGGGGTTTGCGTGGGGGTCGGCGCTTGCGTGCCTGCCGGGGTTTGCGCGGCCGCCGGTGTCTGCGCGGCCGCTGGGGTTTGCGCGGGTGCTGGGGTTTGCGCGGGTGCCGGGGTTTGCGCGGCCGCTGGGGTTTGCGCGGGTGCCGGCGCTTGCGTGCCTGCCGGGGTTTGCGCGGCCGCCGGTGTCTGCGCGGCCGCTGGGGTTTGCGCGGGGGTCGGAGCTTGCGTGCCTGCCGGGGTTTGCGCGGCCGCCGGTGTCTGCGCGGCCGCTGGGGTTTGCGCGGGTGCCGGCGCTTGCGTGCCTGCCGGGGTTTGCGCAGGGGTTGGGGTTTGCGCGGCCGCTGGGGTTTGCGCGGGTGCTGGGGTTTGCGCGGCCGCTGGGGTTTGCGCGGGTGCCGGCGCTTGCGTGCCTGCCGGGGTTTGCGCGGCCGCCGGTGTCTGCGCGGCCGCTGGGGTTTGCGCGGGTGCTGGGGTTTGCGCGGGTGCCGGGGTTTGCGCGGCCGCTGGGGTTTGCGCGGGTGCCGGCGCTTGCGTGCCTGCCGGGGTTTGCGCGGCCGCCGGTGTCTGCGCGGCCGCTGGGGTTTGCGCGGGGGTCGGAGCTTGCGTGCCTGCCGGGGTTTGCGCGGCCGCCGGTGTCTGCGCGGCCGCTGGGGTTTGCGTGCCTGCCGGGGTTTGCGCGGCCGCTGGGGTTTGCGCGGCCGCTGGGGTTTGCGCGGGTGCCGGCGCTTGCGTGCCTGCCGGGGTTTGCGCAGGGGTTGGGGTTTGCGCGGCCGCTGGGGTTTGCGCGGGTGCTGGGGTTTGCGCGGCCGCTGGGGTTTGCGCGGGTGCCGGCGCTTGCGTGCCTGCCGGGGTTTGCGCGGCTGCTGGGGTTTGCGCGGCCGCTGGGGTTTGCGCGGGTGCCGGGGTTTGCGCGGCCGCTGGGGTTTGCGCGGCTGCTGGGGTTTGCGCGGGTGCCGGCGCTTGCGTGCCTGCCGGGGTTTGCGCGGCTGCTGGGGTTTGCGCGGCTGCTGGGGTTTGCGCGGGTGCTGGGGTTTGCGCGGCCGCTGGGGTTTGCGCGGGTGCCGGCGCTTGCGTGCCTGCTGGGGTTTGCGCGGCCGCTGGGGTTTGCGTGGGGGTCGGCGCTTGCGTGCCTGCCGGGGTTTGCGCGGCCGCCGGTGTCTGCGCGGCCGCTGGGGTTTGCGCGGGTGCCGGGGTTTGCGCGGCCGCTGGGGTTTGCGCGGCCGCTGGGGTTTGCGCGGGTGCCGGCGCTTGCGTGCCTGCCGGGGTTTGCGCGGCCGCCGGTGTCTGCGCGGCCGCCGGTGTCTGCGCGGCCGCTGGGGTTTGCGTGGGGGTCGGCGCTTGCGTGCCTGCCGGGGTTTGCGCGGCCGCCGGTGTCTGCGCGGCCGCTGGGGTTTGCGCGGGTGCCGGGGTTTGCGCGGCCGCTGGGGTTTGCGCGGCCGCTGGGGTTTGCGCGGGTGCCGGCGCTTGCGTGCCTGCCGGGGTTTGCGCGGCCGCCGGTGTCTGCGCGGCCGCCGGTGTCTGCGCGGCCGCTGGGGTTTGCGTGGGGGTCGGCGCTTGCGTGCCTGCCGGGGTTTGCGCGGCCGCCGGTGTCTGCGCGGCCGCTGGGGTTTGCGCGGGTGCCGGGGTTTGCGCGGCCGCTGGGGTTTGCGCGGCCGCTGGGGTTTGCGCGGGTGCCGGCGCTTGCGTGCCTGCCGGTGTTTGCGCAGGGGTTGGGGTTTGCGCGGCCGCTGGGGTTTGCGCGGGTGCCGGCGCTTGCGTGCCTGCCGGGGTTTGCGCGGCCGCCGGTGTCTGCGCGGCCGCCGGTGTTTGCGCGGGTGCCGGGGTTTGCGCAGAGGCCGGGGTTTGCGCGGGTGCCGGACTCTGCGCGCCCGCTGGGGTTTGCGCGGCCGCTGGGGTTTGGGTGCCTGCGGGGGTTTGCACGGGTGCCGGAGTCGGCGCGCCTGCCGGAGCTTGACCTGTGGCAGGGCTTGGAGCGGGGGCGGTGGCTGCCGCCGGGCTTGCTGCCGCTCCGGATTTGGGGACGGTCGTTGTTACGCCGTTGAGTCCTCCAACGGGGTTGGAGGCTGCGGGTGGCGGGACGAGAGTGGTGTCGAGGCCGGCGAGGCCACCGCCCGAGCCGGGAGTTGCGAGTCCCAATGGGGGTGCAGCCCCTCCGGGTGCACCGCCTTCGGCGCCGGGAACGCCCCCACTCTGGCTGCCCGCCGCAAGGCCGGTGGGTGGTGTGGCGGGCCCGGTCTTGAGTGGAGCGGTGGGTGGGGGAGTGGTGATGTCGTTGGGGGTGTTGATGTCGGTGTCGCCGTGGTTGCCGCCTGGACTGTGGTTACCGCCGTGACCGTGGTTGGGGTCGTTGCGGTGTTTGAAGTTGTGGGCCAGCTTGTCGGCGCTGCCGCCGATGAAGCCCGAGGTCATGGTGGCCCAGGGGGTGATGTTGCCGCCCATGATCATGGAGGCGACGGCTTCAACGGGGAGTTCGGCGAGGCCTTCCATGATGCCGGCGCCGGGTGCGCTGTGGGCCAGGTTGGGGGTGAACTTCCCGCCGAGTTTGTGTAGGAGGCTGTGGTTGAGGCCTACGATGCCGCCAATGAGGGCGTCGAGGCCGATGCCTTTGCCGTCGAAGTGTTTACGGTTGCCTTGGAAGAATTGGATGCTTTGGGCGAGCAGGTTTTCGAAGGCTTCTTCGATGCCTTCGTCGATGGCTTCGATGGCGGTGCGCATCGCGGCGGCGCCCGTGAAGCCGTCGCCCGTTTTCACAGCTTGGAACAGGTCTTTGATGGCGGTGGCTTTGGCGAACGCGTCGTCGGCGCCGGATTTGGCAGCGTCGGCGCCGAGGCGGGCGGCTTCGGCGAGACGGCGGGCGCGCAGGGCGCGTAGGAGGGCGCGGACGATGGCGGCGCCGGCTTCGAGGTAGAAGGGGATCATGAAGCCGAAGCCGGCGGCGATGGCGATCGCGATGTCCAGGATTTGCAGGAACATCTCGATGAGGACGGTGTACTTGGTTTGTTCGGTGTCCAGGGCGAAGTTGCTTGCTTGTTGGGATAGTTGGTGGCCCAACGACTGGATGTCGGGCACGGAGTCCATGACGTTCTTGGTGGTGTTGTAGAACGCGTCGGCGGTGTTGCCGGTCAACGAGTTGTACAGGGTGCTGGACAGGTCGTTAACGCCGGTGGAGGCGTTGGCGACGGAGCCGACGAAGTCGGTGAGTTCTTGCGCCATCGAGCGGATCTTCGACTCGTCGGCTTGTGGCCATTGCTCGCCGGACAGGGCCAGCATCGAGTCGTACGCCCACTGCCAGTTCGGATCGGTGGGGATCGTCAGATCACTCACCGGGTGCTACCCCCCCGGGCCGTGCTGATCGACGGAGTAGCCATCCCGTCACCTGCTCCCGTCTGCTGTCGTCATGTGGCTGCACCCGCCACGGCTGGCGGCGGCTCCGTCGTTGATAGGACTTCGCGGTCCGCGGGGTGCCGGCCACGTGGGTGGCTCGGAGAGTCCGCCACGAAGATCGATCCCAACGGCCGCGCCGAAGGCGCAGCCGTTGGGATCAACGACGCGTTGCCGCTCGCTCCACCGAGGAGGGCACCCGGTTCACATGCCGGGGTCACTGCGCCGCAGGAGTCGGCACCGGAGCCGTCGGCTGCACATTTTATGACGGCGCGCCGTCCGGGCCGTTTTGCGAGTCTTGGGGCGGGATTCCTTGTTGGTCTTGTCTTGGCGTGATGGCGGGCTGTTTTAGGCTGTGCTCCGCTAGGGGGGCGCCGTCCGGGCCGTTTTGCGAGTCTTGGGGCGGGATTCCTTGTTGGTCTTGTCTTGGCGTGATGGCGGGCTGTTTTAGGCTGTGCTCCGCTAGGGGGGCGCCGTCCGGGCCGTTTTGCGAATCTTGGGGCGGGATTCCTTGTTGGTCTTGTCTTGGCGTGATGGCGGGCTGTTTTAGGCTGTGCTCCGCTAGGGGGGCGCCGTCCGGGCCGTTTTGCGAATCTTGGGGCGGGATTCCTTGTTGGTCTTGTCTTGGCGTGATGGCGGGCTGTTTTAGGCTGTGCTCCGCTAGGGGGGCGCCGTCCGGGCCGTTTTGCGAATCTTGGGGCGGGATTCCTTGTTGGTCTTGTCTTGGCGTGATGGCGGGCTGTTTTAGGCTGTGCTCCGCTAGGGGGGCGCCGTCCGGGCCGTTGGCGGGTGTGCCCATCATGCCGTGATCGGCGGGGTGCAAGTGCCTGGGCGTCATTGCGGGGTGTGCGGGGTCGAACGGGACCGAGGAACCGGCGGGGTCGCCGGGGTATTCGGCGTGGTAGGTCGGGTGGTCCTGCCCCGGGGTCGGCGGGTCTTCAACATAGTCCGGTTCCGCGGGCATGTACCGACGCTTTTCGCCTTGCTTAGGCATGGGGAGGGGTTCCAGCCACTTCTTGCCGGTGTCGCCGCCTTGGTCCTGGCCCTGGTCTTGACCTGCGAGATCGTTGGCGGAGGGTGCGGGAAGGGGCTCTGTCCGCTGCTGGCCGCCAGGGGCGCCCTGTTGGCCGTACTGGTCCACGGCCTTGCGGAAGTCGTGCGCTGTCTGTTCGGACTGGTCGCCGGCGCCTTCGTACAGCTTCTGGGTCTGTCCGAGGTTGTCGCGGTAGTAGCCCAGTGATTTGCCGAGACCGTCGACCTGGTCCTGCAACTGGCTGAGCGCCTGCTGGTACTGCGGCCCGAACTGTTGTCCGGTGCTGTCAGTACCCCAGCAGTTGTTGTATCGGCTGAGCATGTCTTTCAACGTGGCGGACAGCTTGTCGTATTCGTCGGCGGCGTCGGCGTACGGGCCGGCGACGTTCGAGATGCCTTCGGGATTGACGTAGAGACTGTCGGACACCTGGCACCTACCGCAGCAGCTGTTCGCGGACGACCTGCGGGAGCCGCGGGCCGGTGGACGGGGCGAGCGTTTCGATGTCGACGCGGCCGGCCGCGAGGTCTCGCGGGTTCATGCCGTTGGGCACGATCGGGGCGATGATCGTCGCCGCCTCTTCCGCGGCCATTTCCTTGGCCTGCGCCATCGTCTTGAGCAGCAACGCCGACAGCTCGTGAGACGTCATCCGCTTGTACGCCGTACCCGTGAACTTGATGTCCGTGACGCCACCCAGGTGGCTGGCGGTCACCGACACCTCGCGGCGTGGCGATGTCGCCGTCACCGAGATCTCCTGCAATTCGTGGTGGAGTTGCGTCAGCCGGCTGTGTTGACGCTGGTACTCGTCCAGGAGTTGTTCGAGCCGGTGGTCGTCGCTCATCGAGCCCCCTCTGTGAAACCGTTGCCATCAGTAAACGAGGCGCGCACAACACGGCCAAGGCCAGCGACCATTGAAGGGTCGATCGTGCACCCCGCACTACCCTGCCGTCCGCCACGCCACCTCACCCCGCTCCGGCGCTGAGGCGCCGCGCGGCGCCGGTACCGGACCGATCCGGTGCGCGCCCGCACCCCACGCTCCGCGTCACAGGCCCAGCGCGTCGCCGACCGGCCCATAGGTGCACAGATCGAGGTGTACGCGCCACTCCCGTCCTTGGCCTCCATGGGCCTCCTTCGCCTCGCGTGTGGTCTCGACGTCGCCGACACGCCACTCTCGCATCACGGGGCAACCTCGGATTTGTGGCGGCGGTGTGCCGTGGCTTGTTGCCAAGGCCTCGTTGAACCGGCTGCCCGCGACGTGCCCCGCGCCCACGCGCCACCGATGGCGTTGCTCAACGCGCCGGGCTTGAGTACAGACCCCGGCCGTCGCGCGGCGGCCGCCACGCGATGCAGGCCCGGTAGACCGGGCAGGGCGTGAGGAAGGCCGGGCAATGCCGGACGGGGTCGCTTTGCGCGGCACGTACCGGGTGGTGAACTTGATCCATCCGGACCTGTTGCCGGCGGAGATGCGGGGTGGGCGATGGTTCACGGCAGGCACGTTCCACCGCCGGACGGCGCCGACCCCGAAGGCCGCTTTGCCGGCGAGCTGCTCCTGCGGCTCGCCGACCAGGGTCGGTTCGTCGTCGACGCCGAACGGGCCGACCGGCTCATCGCCGACCTCAAGGGAACCATGGCCCTGCTAGCCGCCCGACTGCACATGTTGCGATCGTGGCAACGCAATGGGACGTCGATCGACGATCTCGAGCCGGCGGTCGCCGACGCCGTCGTGGACACCCTCTTCGCCGACCAGCTCGCTCCCGGCCGCCTCGAACGCGCCGCCGAGGAACTGCCCATGTACCTCGAGGCGCTCCGCATCGCCCGCCGGCAAAGCCTCGACTTGGAGGGCCCCTGAGCGCGTTTTTCCACACAAACCTTCACGGCCGAGGCTGCCGTGAAGGTTGACGTGGAGAATTCGTGAAGCCGGTCCCCACAGACTGCCACCGACACGGACAGAAGGCCGGAGGTGGCACATGGAACACGTCAAGGTGACGCTGCAGGCGGCTGACCCGCTGAGCCTCGCGGGGCTCGCCAACTACCTGGACTCGCGGGCCGAGGTGACGGTGCTCGCCGGCGAGCAGCGCGCGCAGGCCGACGTACTGGTGGTCGCCGCCGACCGGCTCTCCACCGATGTGGTGGGCGCCCTGCGGCGGACCGCCTCCCAGACCGGCCGGCCGGTGGTCCTGATCATCGGGGAGATCAGCGAGTCGGAACTCCTCACCGCGGTCGAGTGCCGGGTGGTGGCGGTGCTGCCACGCGCCGCGGTCACCGGCGAGCGACTGCTGCGTAGCATCGTGGCTGCCGCCAGCGGTGGCGGCGTCATGCCTCCCAACCTGGTGGGGGAGTTGCTAAAACACATCGAACGGGTACAGCGCGACGTGCTGACCCCGTACGGGCTCAACGCCTCCGGGCTGACGTCCCGCGAGGTGGACGTGCTGCGGTTGATGGCGGACGGGTTGGACACCGCGGAGATCGCCGGCAAGCTTTGCTACTCCGAACGGACCGTGAAGAACGTGATCTACGGCGTCAACCACCGGTTGAAGTTGCGCAACCGCTCGCACGCCGTCGCGTACGCAGTTCGCACCGGTCTGATATGACAGCTTTAGGCAAGGTCAGGACAGGCAGCATCGGTGAGACATTGGTGCACCAACGACGGCAATGCTCTTCGCCATGGACGGGCATCACTGCCACAATCCCTTGACAAGCTTCGCCTCATCAAGATGGTGAGACGTGTCCGGATCGGCCAAATCGGGAGGACCTATGGCATCGCCAGGCGACCAGAAATGGTTCGTAGCAGATGGGCGTAAGGACCATATGATAGGAGTTAGGACTACCCAGGATGGCATGCAGTCCGCCATCCAGAAGTTCCAGTTCACCGCGGACGAGTTCACTTCATACCTGCGCGCGGAGAACCAATCGCTCTCCGACCTTCGGAGCTCATACACCGGTGATTCGGCGAGCAGCTTCGGCGCTGCCATGGATGACTGGGAAAACCAGTTCGGTCGGGTCATCAACGATCTCTTAGCCATGATGCGGCTGATGGGCGTCAACGTGACCAACTACATCCAGACGGAGGACCACAACGCGAACATCGTCAAGTCGCTGACCGGCCAGATGCTCGACCCAAATGCGCAGCCGGTCCCGGGCATGCACGAGCCCTTCCGCGACCTCCCCGCGCTTCCCGCGCATCCCGGGCTCCCACTTCAGCACGTACAGCAGGGGCTCCCGGGCATGCCGCCCCAGAACGGACCAGCCGCCGCGCCAGTCGTCGCGCCGGATTATGGTACGCCGCCAATCCCCACACCCACCCCCTCCGGACAAACTCCCGTCGTAGAATCCTTCCGCGGTCCGACGATTTCGTTGACCCAGATGGGGCCCATGACCAGCGGGCAGTAGCACGGCCCAGGAGGTGTGCCGCCCGGGTTGCTTTCAGCCCTCCGTCAACGATCACCTGGTTGCAACACACCTTGGATTGCTTCGTTGATCTGACTCATCTGGGCCGGGGTCCGGAGAGGAAGAGCTGGCGGGATGTTGGTGCACCAACGACAGCGGGCACTTCGCCAGGAACGGCATCACCGCCATAATTCACAGACAAGCTTCGCCTCACCTAAATGGTGACGCGTATCCGAACCGGACAAACCAGGAGGACCGATGACGTCACCAGGAAATCAAATCAGGACCACTCAGGAGGGCATGCAGTCCGCTATCCAGAAGTTCCAGTCCACCACGGACGAGTTCAATGGATACCTGCGCCAAGAGAACGAAATGATCTCCCAACTGCGCAGCACGTACACCGGTGACTCGGCGAGCAGCTACGGCACCGCTATGGACGAGTGGGAGAACCAGTTCTCCCGGGTCATCAACGACCTCACGGACATGATGCGCATCATGGGCGTCAACGTGAACCAGTACGTGCAGACGGAAGAGCAGAACGCGAACATCGCCAAGTCGTTCAGCAGCGCGCTGCCCAACTTCCAGGCCCTGTAGAACTTCCACCCCGCAAACCTCCCACGAAAGGCGTAACCGATGTCCGGTACCTATTCGATGAACTACGGCATTGCCGGTGACACGATCCAGCAGCTCGTTGCTTTGGACGGCCGGGTCAACGACGCCCTGACCGACCTCGAGAACTTCTCCGAGTCGACCTTGTCGGAGTGGACAGCGGAGGCCCGCAGCGCGTACGACTACCACAAGGCGATGTGGCGTTCCCATGCCGCTGCCATGGCGAATGCGCTGAGCACGGCTGGAAACTCCCTCCAGCAGATCATGGACTCGATCCAGAGCGGCGACCGCAGCGCCACCTCGCTCTGGTCATAGCCGCCAACTTGCGCCGAAAGGCCGGGCGGGACAGGCAGCATCGGCGGGATGTTGGTGCACCAACGACGGTGGGCACTTCGCCAGGAACGGCATCACCGCCATAATTCACAGACAAGCTTCGCCTCACCTAAATGGTGACGCGTATCCGAACCGGACAAACCAGGAGGACCGATGACGTCACCAGGAAATCAAATCAGGACCACTCAGGAGGGCATGCAGTCCGCTATCCAGAAGTTCCAGTCCACCACGGACGAGTTCAATGGATACCTGCGCCAAGAGAACGAAATGATCTCCCAACTGCGCAGCACGTACACCGGTGACTCGGCGAGCAGCTACGGCACCGCCATGGACGAGTGGGAGAACCAGTTCTCCCGGGTCATCAACGACCTCACGGACATGATGCGCATCATGGGCGTCAACGTGAACCAGTACGTGCAGACGGAAGAGCAGAACGCGAACATCGCCAAGTCGTTCAGCAGCGCGCTGCCCAACTTCCAGGCCCTGTAGAACTTCCGCCCCGCAAACCTCCCACGAAAGGCGTAACCGATGTCCGGTACCTATTCGATGAACTACGGCATTGCCGGTGACACGATCCAGCAGCTCGTTGCTTTGGACGGCCGGGTCAACGACGCCCTGACCGACCTCGAGAACTTCTCCGAGTCGACCTTGTCGGAGTGGACAGCGGAGGCCCGCAACGCGTACGACTACCACAAGGCGATGTGGCGTTCCCATGCCGCTGCCATGGCGAATGCGCTGAGCACGGCTGGAAACTCCCTCCAGCAGATCATGGACTCGATCCAGAGCGGCGACCGCAGCGCCACCTCGCTCTGGTCATAGCGGCCCGCCTGCGCCGAAAGGCACGGTGCACCGTCGCCCTAGCTGCATCCCTGTCGTTTCGCACTGGCCGGGCCGACTACCCCCGTCGGCCCGGCCGCGGATGTCTGACCTGATTTATTGGAGGATCCCGTGGGGCAAGAAATCACCCCAGAGCTGCTGGTCTACTACGACAATGACCCGAAAGACCCGAGTCACTTCAGTCAACAAGACCTGGACCTTTACAACTCGGCGCAGGCGAAGCTGAAGGACCATCCGCCTTCGGCCACGGGCAGAGGCGCACTCACCCCGAACCCGAACGCGAACCTCACCAGTGACGAGCAGGCGGCCGTCGACAAGTTCAACAAGGCGAAAACGACCTGGAAGCCACCGGACGGGCCACCGCCGGCGGCGCCGGTGGACCCGTTCAAACCCGACGACCCCAACGCGCCGCAGCCGCAGGCCCCGCCGAAGGCGTCGCTGCCCCCGCCGGTCGCGGGCGGCCCGGACGGCGACGGCAATGTCGTCGTCAACACGAAGGCCATCAAGACGTTCTCGACGAACATTGACCAGCTGCGCACCACCATCCAGAAAGCCTATAAAAAAGTCTACGGTACCGCCCCAATCGCGCCGGGGCTGTTCGGCGCCGCCACGAACATTGCGGAGGCGATCAGCGGAAACGGCAAGGTCAACACGGACGGTCTCCTCGGTACGACCAGCACGTTCCTGAACGACCTTGACAGTACGCTTTATGACATCCAGCAGAACATCGACAAGATGGCGCACGACTACGACACCGTCGAAGACATGAACGGAATGACCACCGACCAGCTCAACAAGGTCATGTCAGACGGGTTCAAGGACATCCAAGGTTTGGCCAACGATGGTGGCTCCGGCGGCGGCTCCGGCTCCGGCTCCGGCGGCGGCTCCGGCTCCGGCGGGGGCTCCGGCTCCGGCGGGGGCTCCGGCGGCGGGAACGATTCCGGCGGCGGCTCCGGCGGTGGGAATGATTCCGGTGGCGGCAATGGTTCCGGCGGCGGGAATGATTCCGGCGGCGGGAATAATTAAAGTCCTTCAATGAGCGACGGGCCATCAAGCTGAAACTGGCCGTAATAAGCTCGTAGCCGCCCGGGCGGTCGTGCGGTGCCGCCGGGGCCTTTCCCCACTCAATGTGCAATTTCGGCCGGTTTGTGACCAGCATGGGCGGTATGCATGGGATCTCCCCCCTCCTCCAGTTCCCCTGCGCCATCAATGATCAACAATACTAAAGACAATGGCAAAGGCAGTGGCCAAATCCTCAATGGTACGGCCAGCGAGGACCCCAATGACTACAAGCAGTGGAGTGGGCCCCAGGGCTGGAAGACCATCCTGACCAACATCACCGGCGCGGGGGCGGTGGAGGACTTCGCGCAATCGCAGGTCTCGGCCGGCCAAGCGTATGTCGAACCCCAGACGCTCCGAGATGCCGGTGATGCACTGCTGATGGCACAGTCCTACCTCACCGACGTGGCCGACAATCTGCGCGCTCAAGCCGGGGGCCTGGCGGGCGACGGCCGACCGTGGCAAGGAGAGGCGGCGGACGCCTTCCGCACCAAGATGGAATCGATCGCCGATTACGCCGAGGCGCAGGCGGAACGGATCAGCGGTATCGACCCGGACCTCGGCCACAACGTGCCGAACCAGCTCTACCACGACGGCAACCTGCTGCAATGGGCCCAGAAGTCGGTAAACGACATCGACAACTTCTATGCCAACTGGGCTACGGCGCACGGCGCAAAGACGTACGACGGACTGGTCCACGTCAGTGAAGTCAAGGGTCTGCCGCAAACCATCACCAACGCGATGTACCCCGTCATGGACAAATTGGCGCAAGGATATATCGCCACCACGGACAAGGTCTCGAACCCGAACCCGGACGGCCCCCCCAGCTTGTCGACGTCGTCGCCGTCCATCCCGTCGCTGACCGACTCTCCGTCGTTGAGCGTCACGCCGCCGCCGACTGATACCACGCCGCCGCCGACTGATACCACGCCGCCGCCGACTGATACCACGCCGCCGCCGACTGATACCACGCCGCCGCCGACTGATACCACGCCGCCGCCGACTGATACCACGCCGCCGCCGACTGATACCACTGCGCCGCCGACTGATACCACGCCGCCGCCGACTGATACCACTGCGCCGCCGACTGATACCACGCCGCCGCCGACTGATACCACTGCGCCGCCGACTGATACCACGCCGCCGCCGACTGATACCACTGCGCCGCCGACTGATACCACGCCGCCGCCGCTTAATGCCACGGCGCCGCCGGGTGATACCACTGCGCCGCCGACTGATACCACTGCGCCGCCGACTGATACCACTGCGCCGCCGACTGATACCACTGCGCCGCCGCTTAATGCCACGGCGCCGCCGGGTGATACCACTGCGCCGCCGACTGATACCACTGCGCCGCCGCTTAATGCCACGGCGCCGCCGGGTGATACCACTGCGCCGCCGACTGATACCACGCCGCCGCCGCTTAATGCCACGGCGCCGCCGGGTGATACCACTGCGCCGCCGACTGATACCACGCCGCCGCCGCTTAATGCCACGGCGCCGCCGGGTGATACCACTGCGCCGCCGACTGATACCACGCCGCCGCCGCTTAATGCCACGGCGCCGCCGGGTGATACCACTGCGCCGCCGACTGATACCACGCCGCCGCCGCTTAATGCCACGGCGCCGCCGGTTGATCCTCCGGGGGCGGGTGCTGGTGGCGGGCTTCCGGGCTTCAACTCGGGTGCCGGCCCGACGGGGCCGAGCGCGCCGGGGCTTGGTGGTGGCCCGGTTTCGCCTGGCGCGGGCGGAGCCAACAACGGTGCGCCCCCGCCGATGATGCCGTTGCAGCCGCCGCCGAATGCGGCTGGTGGTGCCGCGGACAAGCCGGATGCGTCGGGGTTGGTGCCGGGTGATCCGGGTCAGTTCAATCCGGATGCGCCGGGGGTGTCGGTTCCGGATGCTCCTGGTGGTGCGTTGCCGGGTGCCGGTGACGGGTTCGGTCCGGGTGCTGCGCCGGGTGATGTGCCGGGTGTGACTGCGCCGGGTGGTCAGGTGCCGGGTGGTCAGGCGCCGGGTGGGATGCCGCCGATGATGCCGTTGCAGCCGCCGCCGAATGCGGCTGGTGGTGCCGCGGACAAGCCGGATGCGTCGGGGTTGGTGCCGGGTGATCCGGGTCAGTTCAATCCGGATGCGCCGGGGGTGTCGGTTCCGGATGCTCCTGGTGGTGCGTTGCCGGGTGCCGGTGACGGGTTCGGTCCGGGTGCTGCGCCGGGTGATGTGCCGGGTGTGACTGCGCCGGGTGGTCAGGTGCCGGGTGGTCAGGCGCCGGGTGGGATGCCGCCGATGATGCCGTTGCAGCCGCCGCCGAATGCGGCTGGTGGTGCCGCGGACAAGCCGGATGCGTCGGGGTTGGTGCCGGGTGATCCGGGTCAGTTCAATCCGGATGCGCCGGGGGTGTCGGTTCCGGATGCTCCTGGTGGTGCGTTGCCGGGTGCCGGTGACGGGTTCGGTCCGGGTGCTGCGCCGGGTGATGTGCCGGGTGTGACTGCGCCGGGTGGTCAGGTGCCGGGTGGTCAGGCGCCGGGTGGGATGCCGCCGATGATGCCGTTGCAGCCGCCGCCGAATGCGGCTGGTGGTGCCGCGGACAAGCCGGATGCGTCGGGGTTGGTGCCGGGTGATCCGGGTCAGTTCAATCCGGATGCGCCGGGGGTGTCGGTTCCGGATGCTCCTGGTGGTGCGTTGCCGGGTGCCGGTGACGGGTTCGGTCCGGGTGCTGCGCCGGGTGATGTGCCGGGTGTGACTGCGCCGGGTGGTCAGGTGCCGGGTGGTCAGGCGCCGGGTGGGATGCCGCCGATGATGCCGTTGCAGCCGCCGCCGAATGCGGCTGGTGGTGCCGCGGACAAGCCGGATGCGTCGGGGTTGGTGCCGGGTGATCCGGGTCAGTTCAATCCGGATGCGCCGGGGGTGTCGGTTCCGGATGCTCCTGGTGGTGCGTTGCCGGGTGCCGGTGACGGGTTCGGTCCGGGTGCTGCGCCGGGTGATGTGCCGGGTGTGACTGCGCCGGGTGGTCAGGTGCCGGGTGGTCAGGCGCCGGGTGGGATGCCGCCGATGATGCCGTTGCAGCCGCCGCCGAATGCGGCTGGTGGTGCCGCGGACAAGCCGGATGCGTCGGGGTTGGTGCCGGGTGATCCGGGTCAGTTCAATCCGGATGCGCCGGGGGTGTCGGTTCCGGATGCTCCTGGTGGTGCGTTGCCGGGTGCCGGTGACGGGTTCGGTCCGGGTGCTGCGCCGGGTGATGTGCCGGGTGTGACTGCGCCGGGTGGTCAGGTGCCGGGTGGTCAGGCGCCGGGTGGGATGCCGCCGATGATGCCGTTGCAGCCGCCGCCGAATGCGGCTGGTGGTGCCGCGGACAAGCCGGATGCGTCGGGGTTGGTGCCGGGTGATCCGGGTCAGTTCAATCCGGATGCGCCGGGGGTGTCGGTTCCGGATGCTCCTGGTGGTGCGTTGCCGGGTGCCGGTGACGGGTTCGGTCCGGGTGCTGCGCCGGGTGATGTGCCGGGTGTGACTGCGCCGGGTGGTCAGGTGCCGGGTGGTCAGGCGCCGGGTGGGATGCCGCCGATGATGCCGTTGCAGCCGCCGCCGAATGCGGCTGGTGGTGCCGCGGACAAGCCGGATGCGTCGGGGTTGGTGCCGGGTGATCCGGGTCAGTTCAATCCGGATGCGCCGGGGGTGTCGGTTCCGGATGCTCCTGGTGGTGCGTTGCCGGGTGCCGGTGACGGGTTCGGTCCGGGTGCTGCGCCGGGTGATGTGCCGGGTGTGACTGCGCCGGGTGGTCAGGTGCCGGGTGGTCAGGCGCCGGGTGGGATGCCGCCGATGATGCCGTTGCAGCCGCCGCCGAATGCGGCTGGTGGTGCCGCGGACAAGCCGGATGCGTCGGGGTTGGTGCCGGGTGATCCGGGTCAGTTCAATCCGGATGCGCCGGGGGTGTCGGTTCCGGATGCTCCTGGTGGTGCGTTGCCGGGTGCCGGTGACGGGTTCGGTCCGGGTGCTGCGCCGGGTGATGTGCCGGGTGTGACTGCGCCGGGTGGTCAGGTGCCGGGTGGTCAGGCGCCGGGTGGGATGCCGCCGATGATGCCGTTGCAGCCGCCGCCGAATGCGGCCGGCGGCGCCGCGGAGAAGCCGGACTCCGCCGGTCTGGTCGGGGCCGATGCCGAGCAGTGGTTCGGATCCCCGGCGCTTGGCCCGAACGATGCCGGTGGGGCGGCCCCCGGCGAGGGGTACCGTCCGGCGGTGCAACCGCCGGAGGCGTCCCGACCGGTACCCGTGGATGCCGGCGTCGATGGCACTCCGCCGCCCGTTGGGTCTGCCGATGCGTCCGCACCGGAGCAACTGGAAACCCCCGGTGCGGTCCCGCCCGTGCCCGGTCTCTTCGGTGTGGCGCAGCCGCCGGCCGAGGAGGACCACCACCGTCGGCGTCGGGAACCGGGGCCTGTGCCGTTCCTGCTGCCCTTCGTCCGGGCGACCGACGACGAGGACGAGCGGGAGCCCGGACCCTCCGACGTGGAGCTGATCGAGGAGGATGTCTGGGACGGTGCCGACGCGCCGCCGCCGGGCGAGCCACCGCCCCCGACCATCGACGACATCGAGGGGCCGGACGAGGTTGACCCGGATCGGGTACCGGTATTGCACTTCGGTGATCATGACGACGACGTCAGTTCGTGGGATGCCGAGGCATTGCCGTGGGGTGACGAACAGTCTCCCGAGGACGGGCCGGCCGACCCGGACCCCGACGACCCGGACCCCGACGACCCGGAGCCCGACGACCCGGGTGCGTGGGGCGACCTGGACTGGACCGCCAATCGGGCCGCCACTGAATCAGAGGACAACGCGCCCACCTCGCCGGCGTACCAGGCGTGGCGCCCGGCCCGCCCCCGTGCGGGCACACCGGTGCGCGACAGCAGCGCGGAACGGCCGCGACTGCGGTCTGGTGGCCCTGACTTGTCCGACGAGGAACTGGAACGGCTGTGGGCCGAACGTGAGGCCGAGGCCGCGGGGGAGAACGACGGCGACGACGAGGACGGCAAACCGCCGGAACGGCGGGCAGTTGACCTGCTGCGGCAGGATGACACCGCATGGGGCGGCGGCTCGGCGACGAATGGGGTGATCGGGTGAGCACAGTAACCGTGAAGCGACCGCCACGCGCGGACGGGCCGCCGATGCCGTCCGGCGAGGTGGAGCTGCAGGAGCCGCCGGTGATGGCGGAACCGGCGCCGATGGATCTGCGCTCGTTCATGATGGTCCTGCCGATGGGCCTCGGCATGGGCGCCATGATCATGATGTACGGGATGTACAGCAACTCGTCGGTGGCCTACCTGATGGGCGGCATGATGGGGGGCGGCATGATCGCCATGGGCGCCGTCCAGATCGGCCGGGCCGCCGGCGAGCGCAAACGCAAGATGAAGGCCGAACGCCGCGACTACCTGCGCTACATCGCCCAGTTGCGCAAGCACGCCCGGGAGGCGGCCGACGAGCAGCGCCGGGCGGTCTGCTGGCACAACCCGGAGCCGTCGCGGCTGTGGACGATCGCGATGGGCAGTCGGTTGTGGGAGCGCCGGGCCGGTCACGACGACTTCGCCCGGGTCCGGATCGGGCTTGGTCGGCAGGACGCGGCCATCGACTACATCCCGCCGTCCACCAAGCCGGTGGAGGACCTGGAGCCCCTGTCGTCGATCTCGCTGCGCCGGTTCACCGAGGCGTACCGCACGGTGGACGGAATGCCGATCGCGATCGGTTTGCGCAGCTTCACCAGCATCGAGTTCTGCCGTGAGATGGAACCGTCGATGGCGCTGGCCCGAGCCATGATCGGGCAGCTGGTCACCCTGCACGCCCCGGACGAGCTGCGGATCGCCGTGCTGACCGAGTCCGACGGCGACTGGGACTGGGTGAAGTGGCTGCCGCACAACGCCCACCCCACCGAACACGACAGCGCCGGACCGGTGCGGCTGTTCGCGCGCGAACACGACGAACTGATGAGGCTGCTCGGCCCCGACGTCAGCGACCGGGGCGATCACGACAAGGCAGTCCGGCCGGGCGTGATGGAACCGTTCGTCGTGGTGGTGGCCAGCCGTACCACCGTGCCCGAGTCGTCGCGGCTGCTCGGAGCGGGCCTCCGCAACGTGGTGCTGCTGGACGTGACCGGGCAGCTGTCCGGCGGTCCGAAGGTGCTGCGGTTGACCGTCACCGCCGACACCGTGATCTTCCCGGCGGGGGAGCGCAGCGGCGAGGCGAAGGTGGACGGACTGAGCCTGGTGGAGATGGAGACGCTGGCCCGGCTGATCGCGCCGAAACGGACCAGCGGCACGCTGGAAGTGGTGGACCAGCCACTGGAGTCGGACTTCGAGTTGACCCGGCTGGTCGGCATCAAGGACGCGTACACCTTCGACGTGCCGGCGTTGTGGCGGCCGCGGCAGGCGCAGCGGGCCCGGCTCAGCGTGCCGATCGGTGTCACCGAGAACGGTGAGGTCGTCGAGCTGGACCTCAAGGAGTCCGCGCAGGGCGGGATGGGTCCGCACGGCCTGGTCATCGGCGCCACCGGTTCGGGCAAGAGCGAACTGCTGCGTACCCTCGTCTGCGGCCTGGCGGCCACGCACAGCTCGGAGATCCTCAACCTGGTACTGGTCGACTTCAAGGGCGGTGCCACCTTCCTGGGCATGGAGAAGTTGCCGCACACCTCGGCGGTGATCACCAACCTGGCCGATGAGCTGCCGCTGGTCGACCGGATGCAGGACGCGCTCAACGGTGAGATGACCCGCCGGCAGGAGCTGCTCCGGGCCAGCGGCTACGCCTCGCTGTACGAGTACGAGAAGGCGCGGGCCGGCGGGGCCCAGCTGGCGCCGTTCCCGGTGCTGCTGCTGATTGTGGACGAGTTCAGCGAGCTGCTGGCCAGCAAGAGCGAGTTCATGGACCTGTTCGTGTCCATCGGGCGGCTCGGGCGCAGCCTCGGGGTGCACCTGCTGCTGGCCTCCCAGCGACTGGACGAGGGCCGGATCAGCCGCGTCGAGGGACACCTGTCGTACCGGATCGCGCTACGCACGTTCTCCTCGATGGAGTCGCGGGCGGTGATCGGCGTGGGGCAGGCGTACGAGCTGCCGTCCCAGCCCGGCAACGGGTACCTCAAGATCGACATCACCAACCTGGTGCGGTTCAAGAGCGCCTACGTCTCCGGCGCGTACGAGCGCCCCGCCGACTCGCGCGGCCTCGACGAGGCGCACGACCGGGTGCTCGCGGAGGTGGTGCCGTTCACCACGACGGCGGCGCCCACGCCGCGGCACGCGCTGCCCGATACGCCGGCCGTGTCGGCCACCGACGCGGAGGTGTTGGACAGCGAACCGGCCGGCGACGACGAGGTGCGGCTGATGGACGTGCTCATCGACCGGCTGGCCGGGGCCGGTCCGCCGGCCCGTCAGGTGTGGCTGCCGCCACTGGCCGAGCCGCCCACGTTGGACGCCCTGCTGCCCAGCGTCGTCCCCGACCCGGACCTGGGCATCACCGTGGAGAACCCCAAGCTGCGCGGCCGGCTGCGGGTCCCGGTGGGTGTGGTGGACCGGCCGTACGACCAGCTGCGTGAGCTGCTCATGGTGGACCTCGCCGGAGCGGCCGGGCACGTGGGCATCGCCGGAGCACCGCAGAGCGGCAAGTCCACTTTGGTGCGTACCCTCGTGTTGTCTCTGGCGGCGACCCACACGCCGCAGCAGGTGCAGGTGTACGGCCTGGACTTCGGCGGCGGCGGCATCATGTCGCTCGGCGGCCTGCCGCACGTCGGCTCGATCGCCACCCGGATGGAACGCGACCGGGTGGTCCGCACGATCGAGGAAATCTTCCAGGTGATGGAGCTGCGCGAGTCGGCGTTCGCCCAGCGCGGCTACGAGTCCATCGCGGCCTACCTGGCCGCCCGCCAGCGCGGCGAGGTCCAGGACGCGCACGGGCACATCTTCCTGCTGGTCGACGGCTGGTTCACCATGAAGCAGGACTTCGCCGACCTGGAGCCGCGGATCAACGAGCTGGCCTCGCGTGGGCTGTCGTTCGGAATCCACGTGGTGATCACCGCGACGCGCTGGTCGGAGATCCGCACCTGGCTGCGCGACCTGCTCGCGACCAAGTTGGAGCTGCGCCTGGGCGACTCGATGGAGTCCGAGGTGGGGCACCGCAAGGCGGCGCTGGTGCCGAACCAGCCCGGCCGGGGCATGACCTCTGACGGGCTGCACTTCCTCGGCGCCCTGCCCCGGTTCGACGGGATCAGCGGCACCGACGACCTGCCGGACGCCACCCGCACCATCGTGGAGGAGATCCGGACCTTCTGGTCCGGGCCGGACGCGCCGCCGGTGCGGATGCTGCCCATCCGGCTGCCGGTGGAGGAGCTGCCGGCGCCGCAGGAGCCGGTGCGGATCTGCCTGGGCATCGACGAGCAACGGCTGGGGCCGGTCTGGCACGACTTCCTGGCCACCCCGCACCTGCTGGTGATGGGCGACAACGAGACCGGCAAGTCCAACGTGCTGCGGCTGGTGCTGCGGGCCATCGGCCAGCGGTACACCCCCGACCGGGCCAAGGTGGTGATCGGCGACTCACGACGCACGTTGGACGGCGTCATCGGCGGCGACTACCAGGTCGGCTACGCGATCACCGCCGAGCAGTTGAAGACCCTGGCCGGCCAGGCGGCGGTGTCGCTGAACCCCCGGGTCCCCGGGGCCGACATCGCCGCGGACCGGCTGCGCCGCCGCGACTGGTGGGACGGCCCGGAGCTGTTCGTCGTCGTGGACGACTACGAGTTGCTCAGCGGCGGCCTCGGCATGGGTTCGGTGCTGGACCCGCTGGTGCCGCTGCTCGCCCAGGGCTCCCACATCGGGCTGCACGTCATCGTGGCCCGGAGCTCGTCCGGGGGGATGCGGGCGATGAACGACCCGGTACTCCGGCGACTGTGGGAGCTCGGCAACCCGGGCCTGCTGCTGTCGTACCCGAAGGACGAGGGCCGGTTCCTCGGCGAGGCGTCCCCGCGCAAACTGCCTCCGGGCCGGGCACAGCTGGTGACCCGGCGCCGGGTGCAACTCATCCAGACCGGCATCGTCACCGCCGGCGTCCTCGCGGGGGAACCGGCATGAGCTGCGAACGAGGTGGGACCGCATGACGAGCGTGTTGAGCACCGACGCCTGCCGCGTCACCGTGGTGGGACCGGGCAAGCGCGTGGATCTGGCCGTGCCGATGTCCACCACGGTGGCGGCGTTGCTGCCGGTCCTGCTCTGGCACGTCGGGGTGGATGCCGTCGGGCAGCCCGACGACGACCCCGGTTGGGTGCTGCAACGCCTGGGCGGACCGGCGTTCGAGCCGACCGGCACGCCGGAGTCGCTGGAGTGGCTGGAGGGCGATGAACTGTACCTGCGCCCGGCCGCGGATCCGCTGCCGGAGCTGGCGTTCGACGACCTGGCCGACGGCATCGCCACGATGGTGAACCGGCGTGGCGACCGGTGGCAGCCCGAGTACCGGCGCCCGCTGTTCATCACGTTGTCGGTGGTCGGCCTGCTGGTCCTGGGGACGGTGCTGGCCGTACCCGGGCCGCTGCTGATCGCCGCGATCGCCGGTTTCGCGATATCGGCGGTGCTGATCGTCGGGTCGGTGTTGCTGGCCCGCGCCGACGACCGGCCGCTGTCGTTGCTGTTCGGTGTGGCTGCCGCCGGCTTCGCCGGTTGCGCCGCGCTCAACCTGGCCGACGGGGCCCCCACCCGGCTGGTGCCGGACTCGACCGGACTGATGGTTGGTGGCGCGTCCGCGGCCGCCGTCGTGGCCGTGCTGGTCGTGGCGCACCTGTTGTGGGGCACCGGCCGGCCGCAACCGCTGCTGCTCGTCGTGCTGGCGGCGGCCGTCGGGGTGATCGTCTACCGCTGGCTGGGCAGCGCGTGGGAGATGTCGGCGACGAGCGCGGCCGCGGTCGCCGCGGTGGCGCTGTTCGGTTTGCTGGTGTTCTCGCCGAAGGTGGTGCTGCGCGCGGCCCGGCTGCGCGGCCCGCAACTGCCGAAGACCGGCGAGGAGCTGAAGTTTGACAACCAGCCGTTGCCGGCCCGCGACGTGGACGTGCGCGCCGGCGACGCCGACAACTACCTCAGTGTCGTCGCCGTCACCGTCAGTGTGCTGGTGTCGCTGCTGTTTCATGTCATCATGACCGCACACGGCTGGCCCGGCTGGACGCTGGTGTCCGTGCTGTCCAGCGCGCTGCTGCTGCGGGCCCGCTCATTCTTCGGGTTGTGGCAGCGCGCCTCGCTGGCGGTCGCCGGCAGCCTCGGCGTGATCATGGTGGTGCTCCGGCTGGCCGACACCGCGCACCCGGGGCGTCGGGTGGTGCTGGTGTGCGCGATCGTGGTGCTGGTCGCCGTGCTGGTGCAGGCGGCCCGGCGTCCGTGGCCGCGGCGGTTGCTGCCCATCTGGGAGTACACCGCGACGGTCTGCGACGTGTTGACCGCGGTGGCGATGCTCCCGCTGGCCCTCTTGATGGTCGGGTCGTTCTCCTGGGCCCGCGGATTGTTCGGCTGACGGAACGACGATGCAGACTCAACGAGATCATGTCCATGCCCACCAGTTCCAGATGGGACGGATGAGTTCGGCGCTCGTCCTGGGCGACCCGTCGCCGGCGCAGGACCCGGGCCGCCGGGCCGTCGTCGGCATGGCTCTGGGCATCGGGATCGCGGTGCTGTTGATCGGCGCGTTCGCCGTCTACGGCTGGATCGTGCCCGGCGGCAACTCGTCCTGGCAAGCCCAGGGCACCATCATCGTGGAGAAGGAGACGGGTACCCGTTACGTCTACGTCGACGGTCAGCTGCATCCGACGCCGAACCTGGCGTCGGCCCTGCTCATCGAGGGCGCGCAGGCCCACGTCCGGCTCACGTCGCACAAGTCGCTGGCGGGGGTGCCGCACGGCTCGGCGATCGGGCTGCCGGACGCGCCGCAGGTCCTGCCCGCCCCGGCCGACGTCGCCCACGGCCCGTGGCTGGTGTGCGCCCCGCCGAGACGCGCGGTCGGCCCGATCGACTCCGTGGGGCTCAACTTCGACCCGTCCGCGCCGAACACGCCGCTGGCCGCCGACCGGTTCGCCCTGGTCAGCTCCGGCGGCGACGAATTCCTGTTGTGGCACGACCACCGGTACCTGATCACCGACCGTACGGTGCCGGCGGCGCTGGGGATCACCGACGTGGAACCGAGCGCCGTACCCGACGTGTGGCTGGCCCAGATTCCCGATGGCGGCAAGCTCGCCCCGCCGGCGATACCCGGTGCCGGCGACCACGGTCCGCGGGTGGGCGGGCGGGTGTACCCGGTGGGGCAGCTGTTCCAGCAGAGCGTCTCGAACGGCGGGGAGCAGCTCTTCGTGCTGCGTAAGGACGGGCTGGCTCCGGTCGGGCGTACGGCGTTCGTACTGTTGCAGGCCAAACAGGACGGTGACCCGGTGCGGCTGAACGTGGCCGCCGTGGCGGCCGCCCCGCACGCCGACGACCACAGCATGCTCACCTCGGTTCCGGAGGTGGCCGGCGCCAGCGAGGTCGACCTGGGAGATCAGGTGCTGTGCGTACGGCAGCGGCCGGCGGGAGCGCAGGCGGTCACCGGTGCGCTGGTGACCGCCGACAAGACGGCCGCTGGGGTCCGCCCCGACGGTACGGGTCGGACCACCATGCGTCCGGGTGCCGGCATGGTGCTGTACCCGGTCCCGTTGCCGCCGCTGCACTCCCCACAGCTGTCGCTGGTGGACGACACCGGGGTCGCCTACGCCCTGCCCGACCCGGACTCGCTGTCGGCGCTCCGGCTGTCCGGGGCGCCCGCCGTGCCGTTCCCCAAAGCCCTGCTGGACACCCTCCGGGGTGGCCCGGTGCTGAGCCGCAAGTCGATCAGCGGAACCGAGGAAGGCTGACGCAATGAGAGCTTCGATGCCACGACGGAGCCGATCCGGGGGACTGGCAAATGTTTCCCGGCACATCGTCGGCAACGCGCTGGTCCTGCACACCGACGGACCAGATCAGCGGCGAGGCGCAGTCGTTGGCGTTGCCGTGAGGAGGACGCTGACAATGACATCGTGCTGCTTGACCTGCACGGCGACATGCCGGTCGGCATCTGGGAGTCGGTGGCCGGGGCGATGGCGCGCCGCCGCACGGGCATCCGGCTGGTGGTCTGCGGCCAGCAGTAGGAAACGACCATGCTGGCCGGGCAGTGGCTGTCCGAACGGCTGAACCGCACCGTCCTCGCCCCGCACGGGCACCTGATCCGCGGGGCCGGCTGGCGGCTGTTCGTGCACGCCGGCCGAAGAACAGCCGGTTGGGTCCGGTACCGGCCCGGCCAGCCGCCGGCGTGGGAAGCCAAACGGTTCCCGCGCCCGGTCGTGGGACGCGCGCCGCGGCCGACCTCGTCCTGACCAGCTCCGCCGGTGTCGCCGAGCCGTTGCCAGGCGGGGTGTGGATCCGGGACACCCACGACGCCGGAAGCTGGTCCGCGACCACTGGCAATGGCTGGTCACCTCGCTGCCCTGCCAACCGAGGCCCTCGCCGTCATCCTCGGCTGCCCGGGTACGCCGCCGCTGCAGCTCGACGACATCGCCCGGTTCTGGCGGGCGCTGGACGACGAGACACCGGCCGCGGACCCGGTTCGTGCACTACGGCCCGGTGCAGTTGCCGCGCGGCGAGGCGCTCGGCCAGGTCCTGGCCGACCTGCTCGGATACGCAGGTGATCTGCTTCGCCGGCATCCCGGTCGGCGCCGCCCGAGCCGGCCGCGGATGCACACCGATCACCACCGACGGGCAGCTCGGCTGGCAGGTCTTCGCCCAGGAGCTCGAGTTACCGGCCGCGGCCGCGGCCGGCGCGCCGGCCAGCCCTCCGCGGGTGTTCGAGCCATCGGGCGCCGCTGGTGCTGGGCGAGCCGATCGCGCCGATGATCTACTGGTACGCCAACGACGCGGTGATCGAGGTCGTGCAGTCCGGCCTGTGGATGCGGCCGACCGACGCGCCGCGCAACGCCGAGTCGGTGCGCGCCGCCAAACTCCACGCCGACCACCACATGCTCATCTTCGACGACGCACCCCGGCGCAGCGCGACCCGGATGCGGGCGCTGGCCGAGGACGTCATCGCCCGGCTGGACCCGGGACCCGGGAGCGCAGCACCCTGGTCGCGGCGTCGCTCGCGATCGCCGCCGGGATCGTGGCCGCCGCCGACGGCCAGGTCGCCGCTCGGAGCAAACCGTAGCCGCGGAGGCGCTGCCGGTCGTCGACCGAGGCAGCGGCGCCGCTGCCGGTGGGCCCGGCCACGGCGCAGGAGACGGGGTTCGAGGCGTCACCGCCGGGGTTCGCGCAGCCGGTCCGGGCCGGTGGGGCGCTCGCCCTCGACGAAGGTGCGCTGCCGGTGCAGCTGCCCGCCGACGCTGACGGCGACACCGAGGTGATGTCGCGCGGTCAGCTCGCTGCCGTCGGCCGGCACCTGACCGGCCGGTCGCAGCCGAGCGCGGCCGGTCCGGGGCCGGCCGTACGGGACCAGGTCGCTCTGGTGGGCTCCGGCACCCGCATCGAGGCCGTCCCGCTGCAGCCCCGTCACGCGGCCGAGTCCGACGACGACACGGCCGACTCCGGCGGCGCCCTCGCCGGTGATGTCCCGACGCGCCCGCCGGCCGGCTCCGGCCCTCGAGCAGGCTGCGAGCGGTGCCCTCCACGGCCGGGCCGGCCGGGGTGCCCGCCGGCGCCGAGTCCGGCGTTCGCGCCGTCCGGACCGTTCGGCACCGGGGGTGATGCGGCCGGCAGCGCGCCGGCCGCGGCGGGCCCGGCGAACCGGGCGGCCGCCGGCCCGCACGACCCTCGACCGGCCCGGGCCCCAGCCCGCCGACCGCGGCCCCGGCTCGCCGCCGTCGGTAGGCCCCGGCCGCGGTTCGCCGTCACCGGTCGGCCCTGGTTCCGGCCCCGGCTCGCCGCCACCGGCCGGTCCCGGTCCCGGCTCGCCGTCACCGGTTGGTCCTGGTCCCGGCTCACCGCCCGCGGCCCGAAACGAATCGCGCGCCCCGGCCGCCGAGGGTGGGGGCCCGGCGTCGGACCGTCCGGCCGCAGCCGACCCCTGCACCCGCGCGCCTCGGCCGTGCTGCGCGGCGCAGATCCTGGACGACGAGCGGGCCTGGCTGCGCCGTACGCTCAGCCGCGAGTTCGACTCGGTCGCCAGCAGCATGTCGCGGATCCTGTCCGAACACCCGGGCCTGCAGGGCAGCGACGCCAAGGACGCCAACGACATCCTGGTCGACTCGGTCGCGGTCCGGCTCTACCTGTCCCCGCAGGGCACCGCGATCGACGCCGGGCTGCGGCACGGCCGCCAAGGGCCCGCACGTGCCGTTCGCCCGGTGCGTCGCGGCCGGTCTGAGCCGGCTGCCGTCGCACCGGGGCGCGACCATGATCCAGGCGTCGCCCACCGCCGCGCGCCTGGGACATGCTGACCGGCCGCCGGATCTGCTGACCGAGTGGGGATTCCTGGCCGCGCTGACCGAGCCGTCGCCCGACCTGCCCGGCGACACCGACGTGCTGATCTGGTCGATGACCGCGCGCCGCACCCGCTTGCTCGAGCCGGACGGCGACCAGCGGCGCCGAGGACCGGGTGGTGTTCCTGCCCGGCACCAGCTTCAAGGTGCTGGACGTGACCGCCCGGGCGACGGGCGGCGCGCGGCCGGGTGCTGATCCGGGAACTGACCGCCGACGAGATCGGTTCGGACGGCCGGGTGGGCAACGACCGGGTCTCCTTCGACGAGCTGGCCACCGCGTCCCTGGAGCGGTACGCGCGAGAGCTGGGCCGACCAACGCCCCGGCGGCCCGCGTCGGCGCCGCCGTCGGTCGCCCGCTTCGGTGCCCTCCCGGGCCTGGTGTGAGAGCCGAGGAGAATCGCGATGAACCGACAGGTCCTGGTGGTGGCGCCCGGCACGCCCGGCGCCTATCCCGACCATCGGGTCCGCGCTGGCCCGGGCCGAGAACGGCGCGACGATCACCGTGCAGCCCGGCCAGTACACCGAGCGGCTCACCGTGATCGCAAGCGGGTGACGATCAGCGCCGAGGACGGGTCCGGGCACGGTCGAGGTGCACGTCGCCGAGGGCAGCGTCCTGGTGGTCAACGGCCCCGGCGCGGCCCTGCGTCGGCCTCAGCTGAGCAGTCACGACCAGAAGCTGGCGGCGTCGACGTGCACCGCGGCGAGCTCGCGCATGGACGACTGCCGCATCGTCGGAGCCGTCCTGGACCGCCGTGCTGTCGCGACTGGAAGGCTCGCTGGCGATGCGCGGCGGCGAGGTCACCAATCCGGCCGGCGCCGGCATCGTGGTAACCCCAGCCGCCCCAGCACGGTCGAGAACACGACGATCAACGACGTCGCCGTCCTCGGCCGTAGTGGTGGCCGAGTCCGGCGCGCTGACCCTGCGGCCAGCCCGCTCCAACGGCCCGGCGGCAACGGGCGTGCACGTCAACGGCAACGGCCGGTGCATGCGTCGACGGTGGCCAGATCGTCGAGGCCGCCAAGCCGGCGTTCGCGGTCGAGGCAGCACGGCCAGCGCCCGGATCAGCAGACTCACCGTCCACGACAGCAAGAGCGTCGACCTGTACCTGCGCGGCGACGGCGACGTGGCCATCACCGACTCCGTCTTCACCGGCGCCGCCGTGCAGTCCGCGCACATCTCCGACGGCTGCCGCCGCGGTGCTGCGCCGGTGCTCCTTCACCAGCGGCCGGCCGCACCGGCGTCCAGATCACCAGCCGGCGAGCCCCCGGTTCGTCGGCTGCACGGTGTCGGCAACCCGATCGGGGTACGCGCCGAGGGCGCGGCCGCGCCAGTGTTCGAGGACCTGGCGGTAACGGCACCAGCGAACAGGTCGCCGTCGTCGCCGGCGGCGCCTCGGCCGCCTTCACCCAGTTGACCGGCGTCCGACGGGCCCGGGCGCGGGGATCCTGCTCACCGAGGACAGCAGCGTCGATCTGTCCGCCGTGACGCTGAACCTCGGCGACGCCGTGGGGCTCGACGTGCGCGGCGGCTCGCAGGCCACCGTGACGGACGCCCGGTTCACCACGACCAACGAGACCGGCTGTCGATCGCCGACGAGGGTGCGCGGCGTCACCCTCAAGGCGGTGGCTGATCCACGGCGGTGGCCTGCGCGGTCGGCGACCGGGTCCGAGCTGATCGTGAGGACAGCGAGATCGCCGACGTCGCCGGCCGACGGCATCGAGGTGCGCGCCGGTGGGCGCTCACCGCGAGCCGGTGCCGGATCCGCGGGTCGCGCGGCCACGGCGTCGCGCATGCGGCGCGGCGGCCGGGCCTCGCTCACCGAGTGCGAGGTCCTCGGCAGCGCGCAGGACGGCGTCCACGTCGACACGGCCGAACCGGTCGCACTCATCCGCTGCGTGGTGCACGACAGCGGCGGCGAACCGGTGTTCATGCCGACGCCCGAGCAGGTTTCCTTGTCCGACCTGGACGACGGGCGAACGGCCCCCGGTCCCGGTGACCGATCCGGCGACGACACCGTCGTTGCCGCAGTCCGACGCCGACACCCGCGGCTCGGCAGACATGGTGAGCAGAGGCGAGTTCGGTGCAGCTGAGCGGATGACTGGCGGAGCTGGACACCCTGATCGGGCTGGACGGTGTCAAGAAAGAGGTCACCGGCCTGATCAACCTGATCAAGATGTCCCAGCTCCGCCAGCAGATGGGCCTGCCGATGCCGCCGATGAGCCGGCACCTGGTCTTCGCCGGGCCGCCCGGCACCGGCAAGACGACGGTGGCCCGGCTCTACGGCGCTGTCCTGGCCGAGCTCGGCATCCTGGAGAAGGGCCACATGGTCGAGGCCGCCCGGGCCGACATGGTCGGGCAGTACGTCGGCTCCACCGCCATCAAGACCACCGAGCTGGTGACCAAGGCGATGGGCGGCGTGCTGTTCATCGACGAGGCGTACACGCTGTCGGCCTCGTCCGGCGGTGGCGGCCCCGACTTCGGTCAGGAAGCCATCGACGCGCTGATGAAGATGATGGAAGACCACCGCGACGAGCTGGTGGTGATCGTGGCCGGCTACTCGGAGCTGATGGAGAAGTTCCTGAGTCCAACCCCGGTCTGGCCTCCCGCTTCACGCGCACCATCGAGTTCCCCAACTACAGCGTCGACGAGCTGGTCACCATCACCGTCAACCTGTGCCGCAAGCACTACTACGAGCTGACCGACGAGGCCGTGCAGGCGGCTGATCAACTACTACGAGGTAGTTCCGAAAGGTGAGACGTTCGGCAACGGCCGCGTGGCCCGCAAGTTGTTCGAGGCGATGGTGAACAACCAGGCCTCGCGCCTGGCGCTGGCTCCGCCCACCAAGGACAACCAGCTCAACCGGCTGACCGAGGAGGACCTGGCACCCGAGATGGCCCTGCTGGACGACCTTCCGGCAGCGTCCCGGACGCAGGCCGCACCGGCCACCACCGACCCCCGGACGGCGTTGCAGAACGGCCACTCGTGGCGCCGGATCAGCGACCTGGTGGGGGTGCCGCAGGTCCGGCAGGAGCTGGGCGGCCTGGTGCTGCAGGTCGCCGAGCTGAAACGGCAGAACCGGCCGCTGGGCAAGGCTGCCAACATCGTGCTCGCCGGCCCTACCGGCAGCGGGCGCGGCGAGCTGGCCCGGCTGTACGCGCAGGCCCTGGCGGAGCTCGACCTCGTGTCGGTGGGGCACCTGGTGCACGCCCGGCTGTCGCAGCAGTTGGCCCCGCAGTGGCCGGGGCAGGCACGCAGCCTCGTTGAGATGACCGTCCAGGAGGCGGTCGGCGGCACCCTGCTGATCGAATGGGATGTGCCCCCCGGCAGTGATGACGGGCAGATCGACGTGGCCGAGGCGCTCGCCGGTGCGCTGCGGGGCGGCCGGGAGGTCCCGGTGTTCGCGCTGGTCGGCGAGCCGGACTCGCTCAACAAAATCTTCGTCGCCGTGCCGGCGCTGGCACAGTGCTACGGCCACATCTGGACACTGCCCGACTACACGGCCGCCGAGCTGGGCGAGATCGCCGTCCGGTATCTGGTGCGCCGGGGACACGAACTGCCCGACGACGTACGGGCGGCCGTGGCGGGCATGGCGGGCCGGCTCACGGATCGTACGGTCCGCGGCGCACACGCGATGGCGGCGGCGCTGGCGCGGACCGCGGCGTCCCGGACGTTGACCATCGCGGACCTGGGTTACGCCCAGCCCGGCCCGGCCCCCGCGCGGACCGGCGGCGGGCTCGCCTCGGTCGGCTGACCGCCGACCGAACGACGGGTGCGAGGAGCAACCGATGACCATCTTCATTTCCATCGCCGCCTATCGCGACGCTGAGCTGGTGCCAACCGTGCTGGACTGCTTCGCCAAGGCCGAACGCCCCGACGACCTGCGGATCGGCTTGGTGTGGCAGCACTCGGAGGACGAGAACATCGACGAGATCGCGGACGACCCCCGGCTGCGGATCATGGACATCGACTACCGGGACAGCGCCGGGGCGTGCTGGGCGCGCGCCAAGGCGATGACGCTGTACCAGGGCGAGGACTACTTCCTGCAGTTGGACAGCCATCACCGGTTCGTCCCGCACTGGGACACCCGGCTGCTGGCGATGATGGCCCGCACCGGCAGCGCCAAGCCGGTCCTCACCACGTATCTTCCGGCGTACGACCCGGAGAAGCCGCTGGGGGACGTCGCGGACGGGCCCACGTCGATCGACTTCCACTCGTGGTCGCGCGGCGGAGTTCCGATGCTGTGCGGCGCGCGCCCCGCGCCGCAGGAGGACCCGCAGCAGCCCATCCCGGCGAAGTTCGTCTCGGGACACATGCTGTTCTCGCTCGGCCAGTTCGTCGAAGAGGTGCCGTACGACCCGGAGATCTACTTCCTGGGCGAGGAGATCTCGCTGTCGATCCGGGCCTGGACCTGGGGGTACGACCTGTTCCACCCACCGGAGTCGGTGATGTGGCACTTCTACGGGCGCGACGACCGTCCCCGGCACTGGAAGGACCACGGCGACCCGAAGTCCACGTCGGTGACCTGGCAGGAGCGGGACAAGAGCAGCAAGCGCCGGGTACGGCAGTTGTTGCTCGGCCGCGACGGCGGCGGCCGGTTCGGCGCGGGACCGGTGCGCACCGTGGACTCCTACGAGGAGTACGTCGGGCTCAGCTTCGCCGGGCGGATGCGCCTGGCGCCGCGGCCGGCGCCCGAACTGGCACCGCGGCCGGCGCCCGAGCCGGTGACCCGGCCTCGACTGCACTGCGTCTGATCGGTCCGCCGGACCGGTGCCGAGCCGAGGCCGATCTGCCGCTGCTTGAGTTGAGATCCGCTGGTTCCAGGCCAGTCGCCCCCCATGCTGCACAGGCTGCGGGTTCCGGGTCGCGGGCGATGAGTGGCGTTGATCAGTGGCCCGTCGGCGCAGTCGATGAGCCGCCCAGGCCGTGGCTCGAGTCTCGCCGGCCCGGGTGTTCACGTCTCGATGAGCGCCGACCAATGCGGCGGGGAGTTCGAGGGCGTCCCCGGTCGGTGAGGAACCACGAACTGGCCGAGTCGCCGGCCGGGCGTCCACCGCGGTATGCAGTGGTCGTCGGCCGGTTCGGCTCGTCCGGCGGCGCGTCCCCAGGGCCACCCTATGCAGACGGTGCGGCAGTCCAATCAGGTGTTTGGCGAGCTCCTCACAGGTGTTGATAGAGACTTGCACAGCGACGTGCGTAGTGGACATTCCCAGTGGTAGATCGTCCGATGTGGTCCCCGTCGTTATCTCCGGCCTGCCCCTTTGTACCTCGCGCTGTTCCTCTTTATGCCTTGCCGTCCCTTATGCAGGCGCGAGAAGGTGAGGCCCCAGTCCGCGAGAGGAGCATCCACGTTGGACGCCAGTCCGTCCCACGCTACGCATCCTGAAGGCTCTACGGCCCCCGGCCCCACCCGTCCCGGCGGCCGGCAACGCCGCCGTGTCACCCGGTCGATCGTGGCCGGCCTGATCGCCGTGGCCGCCGTGGGCGGCACCCTGGCGGGGGTGTCGAACGCCGAGGCGGCCACGAACCACACCGTGACATTCGTCAACCTGACCGGCGAGCGGATCTGGGTCGGCAGCACCGTGAACACCGACGGCTCGGGCGATCTCGGCAACCTGCCCATCCTCGACCCGGGCCAGTCGGACACCGTCACCATTCCCGAGAACGCCGCCCCGGGCTACTGGCGCGGGAAGTTCTTCGCCCGGCAGCGCTGCAGCGGGGTGTCCGGCAGCACGTTCCACTGTGACGTCGGCGACTGCGGCAACCTTGCCGACCGGTGCGTCACCAACCAGGAGCAGCCGGCAAGCCTGGCCGAGTTCAACTTCGACTCGACGGATCAGTGGGGCGCACCCTGGTACGACGTCAGCTACGTCAATGCGGTCTCGGTGCCGATCACCATCAATCCCACGGGCGCCGCCCCTCCGCCGCCGGGTTCCTCGGGGTGCGCCCAGGCGGGTTGCCCGGAACCGCTGATCGACGCCTGCCCGGCCCCGTTCCTGCGCTCCGACGAGACCGGCGTGCCCCTTGTCTGCGTCAACCCCGATCGTGACGCTGTCACCGCGTACAGCGAGGCGATCATCAATCGGTGCCCCCTGGCGTACGCGTGGTCGAAGCAGGACACCGTGCCCGGCAACCAGACGGTGTTCAACTGCCCGACGTGCGGTGGGTTCACCGTCACGTTCCATCACAACTGAACGGGTCACCAAAAGTCGTGATCACCACAGCGGCTCCGTGACGCGAACGGCGCTGGCGTTCTGTCGCTGGTAGCACAACGTGCTCCGGCCATGGTGGATGGTCGTCTCGTTGTGTAGCTGATGATCTTGTTGGCGTGGTGGTCAGGCGCCCGGCTCCACTGGTGATCGCGAAGGTCGAGGACGCCGGCGACCGGATTGCGGTGCGAGGGCGCACGCCAACATCGCGTCGGGCGTGCTTGACGAACTGTTCGACCGCAAGGCTCGGCATCTAAGGAGTCAAACCCGCCGACAGCAGCGTGAGCAGCGGTGTTCCGGCTCGCGCGTTACCCCGACGACCGGGTGCTTCTGGTGAATGGGACGGGGGGTCAAGGCGTTGCGCGACGAGGCGGCGGCCGTGCCGGTCATGGTGGGACTGCGCTGGTCTCAGGCCGAGGCGGTGATCACCCGCTTCGACGGGGTGGGAACACTCAGCCGGTTGAACCGAAACCAGCGCTCGAAGTGTTGCCGCACAACCTGAACCCAGCGCTGCGCGGATGGTGCATCCAGTTCCAGCTCCGGGTGTCCAGCGCGACCTTGGCGTCCCTGCGTGGCTTCACGTGGCGCAGTGTTTTGGGGTGATTGCGTTGCGGTCCGGACTCGCGACTTCTTGTATGACCGGGCGACGCCGCTGGTGCGTTCGCTCGGTTCGCGGGCAACCGGGGTGAGTGTCGGTGTGTGGTCTGAGGAGATGCTTGACGGATTGTCGTCGGGACATGCTTGACGTCAGCTGGGTTGGGCGCCTTTGCCGCGGACGTGGAGGCGGGTGATCGGTGTGGTGTCTTTGCGGGTCCTGACGGCGACTTCTTCGCCGTCGTGCAGGACGCGGTAGTGGGTGTTCTCGATGACGACCGTGACGAGTTTCCCGGCGTGACGCTGGCCGAGTTTGATGCGCTGCTTGTTGACAATGATCCGGCCGTTGGCACTCGACGTTGAGCTTCGATCGACCTTCTGGAACATCACTTCGACCGGCTGCGGCCGGTGATGGCGCCCGGTGAACTGCTTGCCGTTGTCCGAGAGCACCTCGAACGGCACGCCGTAGCGGTGCATCGCCGCGGTGAACGCGGCGCAGACCGCCCGCCCGGACGGGACGGCGACGACTGCGGCGATCACCACGAAGCGGGAGTGATAGTCGATGCCGGTGACCATCTTGCATTCCCGACCGTCGGCCAGCGGGAGCCCGCCGACCAGGTCGAGTTGCCACAGGTGCATCGGAGCCTCGCGCAGCCGGCGGCGATACTTTCTCGGGTGCTGTTGTTCCTCGGCGGCGACCAGCCCGTTGCGTACCAGTACCCGATGCACCGTGGCCCGTGACGGGACGGCCTCGAGCAGCCGTTGGGTACTGATGTCGTGGACGATTCGACGGGCACCCCACCGGGGATGCTGCTGACGTAGCTCGCAGATCAACGACTCGACCGCAGGCAGCAACCGGCTCGGACTGCAACGCGGACGTCGTGACCGGTCCGCCGAACCGGGCTTGCCGTCGGCCTCGAACCGGGACCGCCACGTGTGCAGCGACTGCCGCGAGGTCTCGTACTGGGCGGCGACCTTCGTGATCGGCGAACCGGCCAGCACCTCACGCACCGCCTGGTAGCGGTACTCCACCAACGCCTGCTGATCCACGACCGCCCCGAGCTACCCGAAATGGACGCCGAGTAGAAGGTCAACAGTCAGGCCAGTTCGTCAAGCATGTCCCGGTAACACAGCGTCAAGCATGTCCTGAGGCCCCACATTGACACTGCTGACCATGTCGGAATGCTGGACGTTCCGTGGTGCTATTACGACTTTCCCGACCAAGGGCGGATTCGCCGATACGACCCACCGGTGTTGATCGGTTATGACACCGTGGCGCGGTTCGGGAACGTTCAACATCGGCCGGTCTTCTTCGGGTTCCTACCCAATTCCAGGGCGGCGCGACCAGCCTATTTCGATCGGCCTGACTTAATGGTCGGTCGTCTCCAGGCAGCGCTGACCAGGGAGAAAGGGCAGAGGGTTGGCCCCTGCGCCGCTTGGTCGCAAATCGCCGAATGGCTAGCATCAATGAACGCGGTGGTTTGCCCGGTGGGTTCCGGCATCGCCGTCGGCACGGTCGCTGGGCTACGTCTGACTCGTTTCACACCGTTTGCCGGACGGGTCGCCCGGTCGTCGGGTCACGTATATCGAAATACCCGATGGTCGTCCCTTGCTTGCGGGGCAACAGTTGGGCCCACCGAAAGGATCTGGATGTGTCAATCATCAGGGTCGAAGTGCGGCATCTCTTGCGACGCAGACGCCGGCGGGGCGTGCTGGCCGCGGCGGTGGCGACGGTTACTCTGGCGGCCTTGGCTGTCGTACCGATGCCGGCGAACGCTATCGTGGGTGGAGCCAACGCCACCGATCTCCTCGGCCAGGTTCAAATATTTGCCATCGATTACACGAATCCCCCGCAGTTCGACTGCAGTGGATCATTGATCAGTTACCGCTGGGTCCTGACTGCCAGTCATTGTTTTGACGCCGGTCCAAATGAACGTTACTACGTCATGGCCGGGAGCCTCAAACGCGGACAGGGGCAGCTCAAGTGGGTTAACAACATCCATCGTTTCCCTCAGTTGGATGCCGCCCTCATTGAAGTGGAAGCATTGGACCCGGCGCAACAGGCCGACGTCATCCACTACGGGGTGAAATGGCCGCGCCTCGGCGACATCGCCACTGTCAACGGCTGGGGGCGGACCGTCGATGGCGGCGGACCCGAGACAGTCGCTGACGATTTGCAAACGTCCAGCCTGCGCAAGGGGGTGCCGGTGGCGAACTACACCTTCAGGGGTGTGCAACCGTACGCCGCGATGACGCTCTATGAGCAGCACGGGCAGCCCTTCAAGGGCGATTCCGGGGCCGGTGTCATCATGAACGGCCTCGTTTGTGGAGTGGTGAGCGGTGGCAAGACCACGCCTGACGATAGCCGGCTGGATCCCAATATCCACGCGACCTCGGCCGTGATGACCGATTATCTGGCCCTCTGGATCGAGCAGACCACCGGAGTGACGCCGGATCCAGACGTGGACTGCAGCGGCAACAGGCGACGCCCCGATGACGCGCCGCCGGCGAACCTTCGGGTGGAGCCGCTGGGCGCCTCCATCACCCAAGGAATCGCCAGTAGCTCGGGAGCCGGATACCGGGACTCTTTGCGCAACTCCCTGCAGCGGCACTCCGGCATGTGTGTCGTCCAGGGGTCGAAAGGGGGTTGCTCCCAATTTTGGAGCAACTTGACGCCCGACCTTCAGGAGGTCGACTTCGTCGGATCGAAGAAGGACGGCAATGTTCCGGACCAGGACAACGAGGGTCATCCTGGTTGGCTGATCAGCGAGGTGGGGGAGATCGCCCAGTGCTCCATCCCCAAGTACGAGCCGAACATCATCACGCTGCTCGCCGGCACCAACGACATGCTGACCGACAATGACGTGGAGGGGGCACCAGCGCGGCTCATGAAGATCGTCGACCGCGCGTTGACCGACGCGCCGCAGGCGACGGTCATCGTCTCCGCGCTGCCGCCGAGCGCGAAGAGCCAGGAAGTCAACGACGACACCACGGCCTACAACAAGGCACTGCGGGTACTGGCCGAGGACAAACGCCAGAACGGCGAGCATGTCCTCTACGTCGACGCCGGCCTCAAGCTGACCGACCTCAAGGAAGGCATCCACCCCAACGACGGCGGATACGCGAAGCTGGCGGACGCCTTCTCCGGCGCTGTCGACGAGGCCGAGCAAAACGATTGGATCACGCCCGCCCCGTCGCCTCATGACGGGCCGGACTGTCCCAAGGACCACAGCCCTCGCCAGCCGCCCAAGCACAAGAACCAGGACCCTCGCTGGGAAGATCAGGGCATCATCAATTACGGCGCGGGCACCCAGCATTACCTGTACCGGATGGCGGACCTGTCCGGGGACGGGCGTGCCGATTACGTCAAGGTGGGCAACTGGGAGCGCCCGGGCGACGTGACCGTTGCCTACTACGGCGGGGCGCCGCACCAGTGGGGAGCCGACACGAACGTCTACGTCAACAAGCTCAAGGGCTACACCCAGAACGAGTTGCGGTTCGCCGACCTCGACGGGGACGGGAAGAAGGACTGCGTGTTCGTCAACTGGTCCGGCGACATCGTGCCGTTCCTGCGTAACGCCGCGCCGCCGGGTGTGGTCGGGCCGTGCAAGATCAAGGGCAAGGAAGGCCCCCATGACGACCAGAAGATCGGCGTCGGAGTACCCGTACCGGTGAACGCCCACGTCGAATTCGCCGACATGAACGGCGACGGCCGGGACGACTACCTGGTGATCAATCCCAAGGGGGCCGTCGACCTGTGGCTCAACGGTGGGGCCCGAGTCGCCGGATGGCACTGGAACCACGTCGGCACCATCACACCTGGCTACGGGGTGGCGAACACGTACGTCCGGTTCGCCGACATCGACGGCGACGGCCTCGCCGACTACATCATGGTGTCTCCCACCAAGGCCGCGGTCACCGTGCAATACAACAAGGGCCAGCACGGCCAGACGTGGGGATGGGCCAACGGCGGAAATATCGCGCTCGGATTCAAGGTCTTCTCGCAGGACCTGCAATTCGCCGACATCAATGGCGACCACAAGGCCGATGCCTTGCGGATCGGGCACACCGGCGTCGTGCACGCATGGCTGAACAAGGTCCCCGTGTCACATCAGGCACCCTAATTGACTGACGGGCGTCGACGCCTCCGTGGGCGGGTTCATCCACAAGGACAGGCCCACGGAGGTGGTGCGTCTCGCTGTACGGTCACCGCACGTCGGGGGCCATACGCGTACGCCCGGGCCCTCGGAACCTTGAGACAGTTCCGAGGGCCCGGGCGCGTGGTGGAGCGGGCGGCACGTCGCCAGCTGAAAATGCCTGCCGACCGAGCCGGGTCCAAACCGACAGCCAAGCCCGCCTCTTCGCTGTCAAGAACCAGAGCCGGACTGGCTTTCCGGACGAACCCCTCTAACCGTCCGGACGGTCGGGAAGCGTGAAAGTCAGCGGCGCATCGAGCTGAACAAGGAGATGCCCGCAATCAGCGTGAGCAGGCGTAACAGGAAGGTGCCGAGGCCGAACAGGGCCACGAGCACCCCGGCACCGATGATCGCGTACGCCCACCAGGCGGACCCGGACACGACACGCGACGATTCCGGCTGGGAGGGCAGGTAGGACACCTTCACCTCGCTTCCCCGGGTCGGGACCTTGCTGCTCGAACCCTGCTCGGTCGTGGTGATCGAGCGGCCGTCCTCGGTCTTGAACGTGTAGATGCGTGAGTACGTCCGGCGACCGTTGGTGTCATGGCTGGTAGCGATGTCGGTGACCGTGCCGGTTACCGTCTTCCCGCCTGGATACGGCTCTCCCTGATGGCGGACGTACAAGCCGCTGGCGACGAAAACACAGCCGAGAACGGCGATCAAGAATGCGCCGACGATCCCCACCCGCGACGGCCGGGCGCCGCCGTCGCCTACCGTGTACATCGCTGCTGCGGCCGCGGTCGACGCGCCGCCTTTCCAAAGTTGCGGGAGAACATGCCGCCTCCTTCGTTGCGCTGTGGGTGTAACCGACCTGGAGTCACCGCCTCAATGTGACACACGGGCGCATCCCGGTGAGTGCGGACTGGGCAGGCACCGCGAGGAGAAGTGCCTTCTGCAGCGGGTCGTCCGGCGGTGGCGTGGTTCTCGTCGGACGCCCACCTTGAGGGGGTTGGGCTGCGGAAACGCCGTTCACTCCGCTTTTGCGGTCCGTGGTGTTCGAACGGACACTGTCCCGGTCGATGCCGCAGCGGGTCACCTTCTGTTCGCCGGTCAACCGCTTCCTGGTTACACGCTGTCACGGCTGCTGAGACTGCGTGGACGCGGTGCCGCTCCGTGCCGGAACGGCTCTCCGCCGTCGGCGCCGGCTGATCGTGCGGCTCCACCACGTGCGGGCCTTCCACGACGCGGCCCGGGCGAGGACCAACTACGCTGCCGCTCCGGTCGAGGACGGCGTGCGGCCGGCCATACCCGCGCGTCTCACAGCCGCTGCATCCGGGTCCATCCGTCCCAGCCGCGCTCGCGCATCAGTTCGCGCAGCCGTTCGGCCCGCTTGTCGGCCACGTCGGCGAGATCATCCAGCAGTGCGAAGGACGTGTCGTCCAGCCCCACCTCGCCGTAGTCGAGCTCGCCGGCGGCCTCCGCCTGCTCCGCCAGCTCGACCATGATGTCGACGACCTCCAGTGCGAGCGCGTCGTTCGTCCCTTCCGTCGCCATGAGTTCCGACAGAATCTGATAAAGCCGGACCACTCGCGGGTCCTCCAGCTGCGCGAACTTGTCCGGCATCCACTCGATGACCTTGTCGGGCCAGCGGGCCGCGATGACGATCCATCCGTCCCGCTCGCCGGCCAGCATCCGCTCGGACGTCCCGATCTCGCGGAGCCGGTCCAGATAGGCGACCACCTCCGCCGGAAGGACCAGATTGTCCCCGGCGGCAAGCTGCGCGACCTGCTTGCGGCTCTGCTCCAACCGGTGGATCTCGTCTCGCAGGCGCGTGTCGATCCGCTCGACCGCCTCGGCGAACGCCGCCTCGCCGGCCTCGAGCATCGGTCCGATCTGCGCCAACGGCACACCGGCGTCCGCCAGCGTACGGATCTTGATGAGTGCCACCACGGCCGCGGCGCCGTACTTCCGGTAGCCCGACGCGTCCCGCTCCGGCTCGGGCAACAGCCCGATCTGGTGATAGTGCCGCACGGCCCGCACCGTGACGCCGGCGTACGCGGCCAGTTGCCCGATCGTCAGCATCGCCTGATCCTGGCTCAGTTCATGCGGCGGCGGTAGGTGAACCCGGCGACGGCGACAGCGACGACGAGAAGGCCGACGCACCATCCGAGCGCCGCCCAGATGCCCGAGCCGACCGGCTGCCCGGCCAACAGGGCCCGGAGGGTGTTGACGATGGAAGTCACCGGCTGGTTCTCGGCGAAGGCGCGTACCGGACCCGGCATTGATCCGGTGGGCACGAAGGCCGAGCTGACGAACGGCAGGAAGATCAACGGGTAGGCGAATGCGCTCGCACCGTCCACGGAGCTCGCGGTCAGGCCGGGGATCACCGCGAGCCAGGTCAGCGCCAGGGTGAACAGGACCAGGATGCCGGCGACGGCGAGCCATCCCAGTACGCCGGTCCCCGACCGGAAGCCCATCGCCAGGGCGACCAGGATGACGACCACGAGCGAGATCAGGTTGGCGACCAGCGAAGTCAGCACGTGCGCCCACAGCACGGCGGCCCGGGCGATCGGCATGGACTGGAACCGCTCGAAGATGCCGCCTTGCAGGTCCAGGAACAGCCGGTACGCGGTGTAGGAGATGCCTGACGCGATCGTGATGATCAGGATGCCGGGCAGCAGATAGTCCACGTACGACCCGGTCCCGGCCTGGATGGCGCCGCCCAGCACGTAGACGAACAGCAGCAGCATCGCGATCGGCGTGAGCACCGTGGTGATGATGGTGTCGGGGCTGCGCGCGATGTGGCGCAGCGAACGGCCCAGCAGGACGGCGGTGTCGCCGACGAAGTGCCGGTTCATCGCTGTTCTCCGCTCGTGGCCGTGCCGACCAGGGTGAGGAAGACGTCCTCGAGGGTGGGCTGTTTCTCGACGTACTCGACCTTGGCCGGGGGCAGGAGCCGCTTGAGCTCGTCAAGGGTGCCGTTCACGATGATCCGGCCGTCGTGCAGGATCGCGATCCGGTCGGCCAAGTGTTCGGCTTCGTCCAGGTACTGCGTGGTGAGCAGCACGGTCGTGCCGCCGGCGGCGAGTTCTCGGACGGCCCGCCAGACTTCGAGGCGCGCCTCCGGGTCGAGCCCGGTCGTCGGCTCGTCGAGGAAGATGACGGGTGGATCCCCGATCAGGCTCATCGCGATGTCCAGCCGGCGGCGCATGCCCCCGGAGTACGTCGCCACCCGGCGAGCGCCGGCCTCGGCCAGCGAGAAGCGCCGCAGCAGGTGGTCCGCAATCGGGCCCGGGCCCTCGAGGTGCCGCAGCCGGGCGACCAGGATGAGGTTCTCCCGCCCGGTCAGGACCTCGTCGACGGCCGCGAACTGACCGGTGAGGCTGATCGACTCACGGACGTCGGCGGCCTGCGCCGCGACGTCGAAGCCGTTGACCACCGCGCTGCCGGCGTCGGCCTTGAGCAACGTGGACAGGATCTTCACCAACGTGGTCTTGCCCGCGCCGTTCGACCCGAGCAGGGCGAAAATGCTTCCTCGGGCCACGTCGATGTCCACACCGCGCAGCACCGTCACCTGTTTGAACGATTTCTCCAGGCCCCGCACACGTATCGCGGCGTGGTTCGCCCGATCGCTTGTCGCTGGAATGCTCATGCCGGTCAGCATGGAGGGTTGACGCAGCGTCAGGGTCAAGCGCTTTCCGCAACGACGCCGGGCCTAGCCCTTCAACTGCTGGATCTTGTCCTTGAACAGGGTGGTCGCGATCGACGCCTTGTTCGGCTGGCCGCGCAGCCACGCGGCGGCGAACTTCTTCGCCTGATCGTAGGAAACCTTGCCGGGCAGCGGCGGCTCGTCCGGGTTCACCGCGACGTCGACCAACGCCGGCCCGGGATGCGCCAGGGCGTCACGCAGGGCCCCTTCGACCTGGTCCGCCTTCGCCACGTGGACCCCGTACCCGCCGCAGCCGCGGGCCCAGGCGGCGTAGTCCGGCAGCGGCGAGCCGAACCGTACTCCGTGCTCGGGGTAGCCGAGGACCATCTGCTCCCACAGGATCTGACCGAGGGAGTTGTTGTTGTTGATCACGATCTTGATCGGTAGTCCGTACCGGCTGGCGGTGTGGAACTCGGCCATGAGCATGGCGAATCCGCCGTCACCGACGAAGGCGATTACCTGTCGTTCGGGGTACGCGTGCTGGATGGCGAGGGCGTACGGCAGACCCGGCGCCATCGTGGCCAGGGTTCCGGACAGGTAGAACTCGCGGTTGCCGCGGACGTGCCAGTGCCGGGCGGCCCACGTCGCGATGGTGCCGGAGTCGCAGGTCAGGATCGCGTCGTCGGCGGCGAGCACGTCGAGCTGATGGGCCAGGTACTGCGGGGCGATCGGGTCGCGATCCGGCGACTCCAGCGCGGCCATCGCCTCGTTCCAGTCCCGGCTCTTGCCCTGGTAGTTCTCCAGGTGCTTGTGGTCTTTGCGCTGCAGCAGCGGGATCAGTGCTTCGAGGGTGGCGCCGACGTCACCGACCAGCGGCACGTCGGTCTGGATGCGGGTGCCGGCGCGGCTGGGATCGATCTCGATCTGCACGACCTTGACCTTGCCCGGCTCCGGCAGGAACTTGGTGTACGGGAAGTTCGTGCCCAGCATCAGCAACGTGTCGATGTCCTCGACCAGTTCCTCGCTCGGGGCGGTGCCGAGCAGACCGAGGCCACCGGTGGTGTACGGCGAGTCGTCCGGGATCACCATCTTGCCCAGCAGGCTCTTGATCACCGGCGCGCCGAGCACGTCGGCGACCTGTTCCACCAGGGTTCCGGCGTGGCGAGCCCCGATCCCGGCCAGAATCCCGATCTTGGTTCCGGCGTTCAGCACGTCGGCGGCCTGTCGCAGGTCCGCGTCGGTCGGCCGTACGGCGGGCGCAAGGTAGATCGGCAGGGTCGCCGGTGGACGCACCGGGCCGACGGACTGGTACGGGTCCTCCCCGGCCGGGGCCACCTGGACATCGTTGGGCAAGGTCAGGTGGGCGACGCCGCGGCGGGCGTACGCGGTCCGGATAGCGATGTCCACCAGGCCGGGTATCTGCGCGGGGTTCATCACGATCTGGTTGAACTCGGAGACATCCTCGTACAACCGGTCGAGGTTGACCTCCTGCTGGTAGCCGGTGCCCAGGACGGAGGTCTCCTGCATGCCGGTGATCGCCAGGACCGGCACGTGATCCAGCTTCGCGTCGTAGAGCCCGTTGGCCAGATGGATACCGCCCGGGCCCGAGGTCGCCAGGCAGACACCGATCTTCCCGGTCGCCTTGGCGTACGCGGTGGCCATGAAGGCGGCCGCCTCCTCGTGGTGCACGAGGACGAACTTGACCTTGTCGGAATGCCGGCGCAGACCCTCCATGATGCCGTTGATGCCGTCACCGGGCAGACCGAACACGGTGTCGACGCCCCACTCGGCCAGCCGCTTGATCAGAACCTCAGAGGTAATCTCAGCCACGACGGGCGGCTACCCGTTCTGTCGACATCAAACCGCTGTACCAACCAGCAACGCGGGCGGACAGATCTCGTCTGTCCGCCCGGCGCTTGTCTCGAGCGAATGGTCAGGATGCGGAGATGGCGTCGAGGAGGTCGCCGACCGGGCGGTCGGGCAGCGCCCGGGCGACGTCGGCCAAGGCGACCATGCCGACCAGACGGTGCCCGTCGACGACCGGCAGTCGCCGTACCTGGTGACTCGCCATCGTGCTGAGGATTTCGGCGACGTCGTCGTCGGCGTCGATGGTCACCGGCTTGCCCTGCGCGAGTTCGCCGGCAGTGATGGGGGCGGGTGCGCCGGCCGCTCTACTGGACCGGCGCACCCTGACCGACCTCCCGCCTAGGACGGGCGTACGGCTGCCTAAAGCTAAGCCCATCCGTCGGTGCCGTGCTCAGCGATGGTCTGTGCGCCGGACCGAACGATGTTCACCACCGCTGGCCGGAGATGACCCGAGCTGCGGCGTCGGGTAGTGCGAGATCCGCGTCGACGGCTTGCCGGCGCAGCGTCCCGTATGCCTCCTCGGGCCCGTGCGCGTTCAGCGCCATGATGACGCCGATGGCCTGCTGAATGACCGCTCGCACGGCGAACGCGCCGATCAGACCGGCCACCAGGTTCTTCGCTCCGTCGTCGAGGTGGCTTTTGACGCCCGGGTCTGGTTGCTGCCCGAGGCCGAAAGCGGACCCGACCGCAGCCGACAGCGGCCGCATCGCCGACGGGTGGTGACAGTACAGATTGAGGCCGGCGACCGGGGTGCCTCGGCCGGCGAACAACGGAATGGACAAGGACGCCTGAAGCCCCAGTTGGAGAGCCGTTTCCCGAAAGCCGGGCCAGGCCATCGTCGCGGAGATGTCCGGCACCTCGGTGACGCGTTCGTCGGTGACGGCATCGAGGCAGGGTCCCGATCCGTCGGCGTACTGCGCTTCGTCGACGGCGCGGGCGAGCTCACTGGTGGCCGCGACGGTCGCGTAGCCGCCGGGCACCACACTGGTCACCGATGCGTAGCTGACCGCGGTGATCCAGTCGGCGGCCAGTTGGGCGATGATGCCCAGATCGGCCGGCACGGTGGGGCTGTCGTCCGGTTTGCCGGCCAGGTCGACCAGACGATGTCGCAGGTCGATGGCCGAGGACGACGACATCACGGTCGGATCCCCGAGTACGCACGGTCGGTCATGGGCGCACCGCTCCCGTCGACGAAGGCGACGGGCACATGGCTTGACCCGTGAAAGCTGATCAGTGTCGGTGGCAACGCTACCTGGAGCGAACTGGTCGATGCCATTCGGAAGGGGAACGACGCCGCGACGCGCACCGCAATCACCGCCCCGCCCCGCGCCGATCAGGGCTGATGCTGCTCGATGACTTGGGCGGCCGTGTCGGTCAAGGAGAGGCCGGCCTCGGCGGCCCGCATGCGGAGGGTCAGATAAGCCCGATCGGCGCTCATCTCGCCATCAGCCGCGAGGACGTCGATGGCTCGCTGAATCATGCTGCGCAGACCCGATGCGGCGATGAGACCGGCGGTGAGTTCTCGACCGCCCGGGTCCAGCGCGTCGCGGTTCCACGGATCGGAGACGTCAGGATCGTACGCGGCCCAGACCGCCGCGGTGAGCACCCGAAGGGCGCCGGGGTCGCGGCTGTACAGGTTGAGCGCGGCGATGGTCGTGCCGGATCCGGCGAACAGCGGGATGGAGAGCGACGTTTTCAGGCCCAGGCCGCCGGCCGTGTCGCGGAAGCCGGGCCAGGTCATGATCGCCGCGATGTCCGGCACGGCCGCCGGATACTCTCCTTCGAGCGCCTCCAAGCAGGGACCGGCCTTGTCCTCGTACTGGGCCTGGTCGATCTCGACGGCGACATCGCTGCTGGCGGCCACCGTCACGTAGGCGTCTTCGCATCGGGCCGTGATCGACGCGTGGTCGATCGCGTCGATCAGGCTGGCGGCGAGTTGAACCACCACGATGAGGTCGGTGCCGATCCGGGAGCTGTCGTCCGGCGTACCGGCGAGCCTCACCAGCCGGTCCTGCAAGAGACCAGTTTTTCGGGAATTTTCCGGCGGCGGTATCACCAGTTCTCCTCGGCCGCAGTAAGAATCGGAGCGCGGGCCCGCAAGCCCTGAAGTGCCGGGCCCGTCAGGCCGGCTCCGTCGTCAGGACGGCGTGATCCGCCGGGGAACGGTCCCGTCGGGGTCCACCGCGGCCAGGACCTGGGCGGTCATTCCGTGTACTCCGCACAGCGTGAACACGCGGCCCGACTTCGTGGCGTCGGTGTGTGCCGCCATGACGGTGTTCGCCGCCGCGGCGTCGAAGAAAAGGACACCGCTCAACTCGCACCACACGGGCACCGGATCCAGCAGCGCCTGCCAAAGTGCGCGATGCAGAAGGGGAGCCGTCGCCCGATCGATGTCGCCGCTGACGGCGACCACAGTCACCGGAATGCCGGGCGCCGCATCGGTCGGCCGGTAAGTCAACGTGATCGTCATCGTCGCGTCGTCGTCGGTGACTGCCCTGTCGAACGGCAATGGATCGATGTGATCGGCGTCCGCAAACTGAAGTCCGCGCTGGTCCGTCATGGGTACGCCTCCGTCATCCAGATGTGACGGGCGCACGGGTTGACCCAAAACCGACGCTAACCGCTTTTCCGTGTCTCCGCCAGCGGTGGTTCGGAAGAGGGACAAGCGGTTTCGGTAGCGCTGAGCGGTTGATGAGTGATGCGGAGCGCGGCTCTACCGGTTGGTGGTCTGGGCGACGAGGGCGGCAGCGATGTCGCGGAGTTTGCGGTTTGATCTTCCCCCGGTAGCGTGGAGGCCTGACCTAAAGGGATAGATGGTTATGGCTGAAACAAGGCGGCGGTTCGATCCGGAGTTCCGGGCCGGGGCGGTACGCATCGTGCAGGAGACGAAGAAGCCGATCGCGCAGGTGGCTCGGGATCTCGGGATCCACGAGGGCACGCTGGCGAACTGGGTGAGCAAGGACATCGAACGGCGGCTGCCGTCCAACGGCGGCGTGTCGGAGAGCGAGCGGGCCGAACTGCTGCGGCTGCGGCGGGAGAACGCCGAGTTGGCGATGGAGCGCGATGTCCTCAAACGCTCCGTGGTCCTGTGGGTGAAGGAGGCGATGAAGTAACCATGGCTGCCTTCATCAGTTCCCAACGGACCGAGCATGCCGTGCCGCACGCGGTGACCTGCCGCGCGCTCGGGCTGTCCGAGTCCTGGTTCTACAAGTGGCGCGGCCGTAAGCCCACCGCCCGGCAGCAGCGGCGGGCGGAGCTCGCCGTGAAGATCAGGGAGATCTTCGACGCCTCCGGCGGGACGTACGGCTCGCCGCGGGTCACCCTCGAGCTGTGGGCGGCCGGGTGGCAGGTCGGGGAGAACACCGTCGCCGCTCTGATGGCGCAGCTCGGCTTGGCCGGCCGGAAGCCGAAACGCCGGCGTGGCCTCACCAAGCAGGGCAAACGTCCGGTGGCGCCGGACCGGGTCGATCGTAAGTTCAGCGCACCCGCGCCGGACGTGCTGTGGTGCGGCGACATGACCGAGATCGTCACCGACCAGGGGAAACTGCATTTGGCGACGGTGATCGATCTGTTCTCGCGTCGGTTGCTCGGCTACGCCATGTCCGAGCACCACGACGCCGATCTGGTGATCGCGTCGCTGCGGATGGCCGCGGCGACCCGGGGCGGCACCGTGGACGGGGTGATCTTTCACTCCGACCGGGGTAGCGAGTACACCTCGCAGGCGTACGAGAGCGCCTGCCGGCGGCTGGGTGTGTTGCAGTCGATGGGGCGGGTCGGCTCCGCGCTGGACAACGCCGCCGCCGAATCCTTCAACTCGACCATCAAGGTCGAATACATCCACCGGCACCGGTTCACCACCCGCGCCGAGGCCCGGTTGAAGATCTCCACCTGGATCGTCGACTTCTACAACGTCCGCCGCAGGCACAGCGCCTGCGACGGCATGTCACCCATCGACTACGAACGCTTCATGGCTGAGGCCAAGAGGGCTGAAGCCGCTTAACGGAACCCTCCACGATTCCGGGGGATTGACAGTTGGCGTCCTGGGAGATCTGGCTGAGGATGGTGAAGGCTTCGTCGGGGGTGCATCGGCGTTCGAACATGATGATGCCTTTGGCTTGTTCGATCACGGCCCGGTTTTCCATCGCTTTGCGCGTGTGTTCGGCCAGGTCGGCGGTGGTGTCGTAGAGGTGGGCGTTGGCCAGCGCGACCGCGGCGTACCCGGCGAAGGTCTTCCCGACCAGGATGGCGTCTTCGTCGAATGCGTGGGTGGTGGTGGCGTAGATGTTCAGCGCCCCGGTGATCTTCTCCTGCACGGGCAGGCCGAGGGACAGGGAACTGCGCACGCCGGCGGTGCGGGCCTGGGCGAGCCAGCCGGGCCAGCGGTGGTCGGTGTTCAGGTCGGTGACCGAGATGGTGCCTTGGTCGGCGGCGGCGTCGAGGCAGGGGCCTTGGTGGTGTTGGTACTGCCATTCGTCGAGGGTCAGGGCCAGCGGGCCGGTGGAGGCGGCGGTGGACGGGTGCCGGTCGCGGACCAGGGTGACGGATACTTCTTCGGCGCCGGGGATGGCGCGTTGGGCGAGGTCGGCGACGCGTTGCAGGACACCGTCGACGGTGGTGGTCTCGAGGCGGATGCGTCCGAGTTCGGCGAAGGCCATGCTCGGGTCCATCGGGTCTGGCGTCATGGGTGCGGCTTTCGGGGCGACCGGCGGTCCGGGTCGTGGGCCGGTGCCGGGGGTAGGCACTGCCGATGCGCACGGGAACGTTCATCGGGACCCACGCCGCTGCTGGACGCCAGGCTTCCGCTGTCGCTTGAGACAGCAGCCAGAGATTGTCACGGTACCTCAGAATCCGAACCGACCACGAGCCCGAGGTGGCCGCGGCCGCGCTCGTCGACTAGTTTGTTGTTCGGGTCGAGCCACGTGCCCGTTGCTGCCGCCGGACGAGAGCCGTGCCCGTGACTCCCACTTCCGTACCGCCGCTGCCGCCTTCCGCGCCGGGCGGCCTGCACAAGCACCTCGTCACCCTGGCCGGCACCCCGGACGACGACCCGGCGGTGGCCGCCGATCTGATTGTCATCACGCAGCTGGCCGCCGACCGGATCACCGCCGTCGACTACGCCTCGGTGACCCGCTTCCAGGGGGATGGCTACGTGACTGTCGCCGCCAGCAGCGCCCTCGCCGTCGCCGTCGACGAGGCGCAGTACGGCGACGGAGCCGGACCCTGCCTGGACGCCCTCGACCAGGGCCGCACGACCAAGGTGCCGGAGATCTCCGCCACCATGGCCTGGCCCGGCTTCCGGGACACGGCGTTGACGCTGGGGCTCCGAGCTTCGTTGTCGGTTCCGTTGTTCGCCGGCCGGGGCACCCCGGTCGCCGCCCTCAATCTCTACAGTCACGACCCGACCGCCATGCGCCCGTTGTCGCAGGCCGTCGAGTCGGTCTACGGACTGCTGGGAAGCGGGCAACCGGTCGCCTCCCGCGACCTCGGGTCCGGGGCGCAAAGCCTGCTCGCCGGGCTTACCGGCGCGTTCGCGGTCCGCGCGATCGTTCAGCAGGCGATCGGCGTGCTCATCGCAGTGACCGCGTCCACCGCGGATCAGGCCTATGACGTGCTCTGTCTGCGGGCCGCGGACACCGGCGTCGCGCTGCCGCAGGCCGCCGCCCGGGTCATCGCCGGCCGACGCTGATGATGGATGTCCGCGCAGCCTCGATCGGGACTGCGCACCCGGGCTGATGCGGATGTCGCCGGGACATGCCGCCGCCGGATCGGCTTAGCTGTACGCAGCCACGTACGCGACCTGGGCGAGTGCGCGGTCAGGGCGCGCCGGTCCAGCAGAGTGGCCGGCGCGCCCGCCCGAACTCCCACCGGTGCCGGCCCGGCCGCCGCTCAGCCTCCGATGCTGAGGATCTCGGTCAGTCCGGTGATCTTCAAGACCCGCGCCACCATTCCGTGGACGCCCCGCACCGCGAACGACCCCCGCATCTTCGCGGCATGCAGATGTGCGACGGCGAGGACATTGGCTCCGTCGGCACCGAAGTAGGCGGTTGCGCTGAGATCACAACACACAGCCGGGACGGCATCGATCGCCCGGACAAGCTCGGCGAACAACACCGGGGCCGTGTCGGCGTCCACATCACCGATGACCTTGACGACGAGCCGTCGGCTCCGGTCGCCCTGGGCCGACGGTGCGTCCTCGGTCATCCGCCGAAATTCGATCACCGGAGCGTCGACGCCGGCGTCGGCGAACCGGCCGGACCGCGACGTCCGAAGACCGCGGCCGGAGTTCTTCGAACCGACCGTCGGCCGACAAAAAGATCGGGATGACGCCACCGGCGCACCTCCATCAACCATGACGGATGCGGCGGGCACGTGGCTTGACCCGACCCCAGCGTATGCAATCCCGTACGCCCAGCACCAGGTCTCTCCACCATCTGCGGTGTGAGCCGTCTCGCTTGGGTGTTACGCCTTGGTCACCGCCACGGTCGTGCGCTCGGATTTCACACGGTAAGGGCGTCCCGGACGGACCGCTCGGCGCCGGCGCCGCCCGGTCCGTCGGAGGTGACCCGGCCCGCGGCCAGCACGTAGTAGTGCTGGGCGGCGTGCAGGGCGAAACCGATGTGCTGCTCGACCAGCAGCACCGACATGCCGCCGCGACCGGCCACGTCCAGGATCGTCTTCTCGATCTCGGCCACCACCGACGGTTGGATGCCTTCGGTCGGCTCGTCCAGAAGCAGCAGCCGGGGCCGCGTGATCAGGGCGCGGGCGATGGCGAGCTGCTGCCGCTGGCCGCCCGAGAGCAACCCGGCGCGGCGGTGCATCAGGCCGGTGAGCGCCGGGAACAGGTCCAGCGCCTCGGCCATCGCGGCTTTGCCGGTCGGCCGTCCGTCCGCGACCAGCTGCAGATTCTCGGCCGTGGTCAGGTGCGGGAAACTCTGCTGTCCCTGCGGCACGTACGCCATCCCGCGCGCCACCCGCTGGTACGGGGCGAGGCGGGTGATGTCCTCGCCGTCCAGCCGCACGACGCCCCGTTTCGGCTTCAGCAAACCGACCGCGGCGCGCAGCAGGGTGCTCTTGCCGGCCCCATTGTGTCCCAGCACCGCGGCCACGCCACCGACCGGCACCTCCGCGGTGACCCCGTACAGCACGATGCTCCGCCCGTACCCCACGTGAACGTCCTCGAACTGGAGCATCACACCTCCGTCGTCTGTCCCAGATAGACCTCCTGGACGCGGGGGTCGGCCTGCACCTGCGCCACCGTGCCCTCGGACAGCACCTTTCCGGCGTGCATCACGGTCACCGTCCGGGCGAACCGCCGCAGGAAGTCCATGTCGTGCTCGACCACGACGACCGTACGGTCCTTGATCAGCACGCCGAGCAGCTCTCCGGTGGAGATCCGCTCCTCCTGGCTCATTCCCGCGACCGGCTCGTCCAGCAGCAGCAGGGTGGCGTTCTGCACCAGCAGCATGCCGATCTCCAGCAACTGTTTCTGCCCGTGCGCCAGCGTGCCCGCCAGCCGGTCCCGGGCGGCGGTCAGCCGGATGGTCTCCAGCGCCTCCTCGACCGGCTCCGGAACGCCGCGGCGGCGGCGCAGCAGGGAAAGCGGGTTGCGGCTCCATCCGGCGGCGATGTCGAGGTTCTGCAGCACCGTCAGTTCCTCGAAGACGGTCGCGGTCTGGAATGTCCGGCCGATCCCGAGACGGGCGATCCGGTGGACCTTGCGGCCGAGCAGGTCGGTGTCGCCGAACCGGGCCGATCCGGTGGCCGGCACCAGCCCCGTGATCGCGTCGATGAGCGTGGTCTTGCCGGCGCCGTTCGGGCCGATGAGAAATCTCAGGTCACCGGCGGGCACGTCCAGAGCGACTCCGTCCACCGCGGCGAAACCGTCGAACTCGACCCGCAGATCGCGAACCTCCAGGCCGCTCATGACCGTTCCTTGGCCGTACGGCCGCGGCGGGCCAGCAGGGCGAGCGACGCCAGGCCGCCGGGCAGGAAGACGATCGGCAGGACGAACAAGAGCCCTTCGAAGTACGTCCAGCCGGACGGGAAGCGTTCCGACAACGCCGTACGGGCCCACGCCACCGCGATCGCGCCCACCGCCGACCCGACCAGGCTGGCCCGTCCGCCCACGGCCACGCCGATGACGAACTCGATCGACGGCACCACGCCGATCAACGCCGGCGAGATGATCCCCACGGCCGGCACGAACAGAGCGCCGGCCAGCCCGGCCATGCCGGCCGCGACGACGTAGGCGACGAGCTTGACGGTGGCCGGGTCGTAGCCGAGGAACCGGACGCGTTCCTCGGCGTCGCGGACCGCCACCAGCAGCTCCCCGTACCGGCTGCGCATCAGCTGCCAGGCCACGGCCAGGACGATGAGGAGCGCGCCGGCCACCAGGAAGTAGACCGTCTCCTGGTTCTTCGGGTCGCTCAGGTTGTACCCGAAGAAACCCTGAATGTCGGTCAGGCCGTTGGTGCCCCCGGTGGTGCCCTGCTCACCGATCAGGAAGATGGCGAACGCGGCCGCGAGGGCCTGGGACAGGATGGCGAAGTACGCGCCCCGAACCCGGCGCCGGAAGACGAGCAGTCCGAGCAGCAGCGCCACCACCATCGGCAGCCCGACGGTGGCCGCGAGCGCGAACACCGGGTTGGCGAACGGGCGCCACCACCAGGGCAGCGCGTCCAGTTGCCCGTACAGCTGCATGAAGTCGGGCAGATTGCCCGGACCGGCGTCGGTGAGCTTGAGGTGCATGGCCATCGCGTAACCGCCGAGGCCGAAGAACACGCCCTGGCCGAGGGTCAGCATGCCGCCGCGGCCCCAGGCCAGGCCGATGCCGACGGCGACGATCGCCAGGCACAGATACTTGGCCAGCAGCGAGAGCCGGAATTCGCCGAGCAGGAGCGGGGCCACCGCGAACAGCAGCAGGGCCGCGACCAAGAACCCGGCCAGGGCGCGGGAGCCGGTGCCCGGCCCGAATCGCCGCCGCGACGGCTGGATGGTCGGATCCGGAAGGACATCCGCCTCGTCAGCCACGATGTCGGTCATGCCAGGCTCCTCGTCCGTAGCGTGAACAGGCCCTGCGGCCGCCACTGCAGGAACGCGACGATGATCAGGAAGATGAGCACGCTGGCCACACTGACCGTGGTGGTGTACTCGATCAGCGACTGCAGGACACCCAGCACGAAGGCGACGATCACCGTGCCTTTGAGCTGCCCGATGCCGCCGACCACAACGACCAGGAACGCGTTGACGATGAGGTTCGTCCCCATGGTCGGGCCGATCGGGCCGATCAGGGTGAGCGCGACCCCGGCGATGCCGGCCAGACCCGAGCCGATGAAGAAGGTGAGCCGGTCGACCCGGCCGGTGGCCAGGCCGGAGATCTCGGCCAGGTCCCGGTTCTGCACCACGGCCCGGATGCGCCGGCCCAGCGGCGTCGTCCGGAGCACCACGATCAGCGCCAGGACCGCGACCAGGGCCAGGCCGAGGATGAAGAGCCGGCTGCTGGCCACGGTCAGGTTGCCGGTCATCCGGACGCTTCCGGTCAGCAGGGACGGGGCGTGGGTCTGCACGTTCGGTGCGCCGAAGATGTCGCGGAATGCCTGCTGCAGGATCAGCGAGACGCCCCAGGTGACCAGCAGGGTGTCGAGCGGACGCCCGTACAGGCGGCGGATCAGCAGCACCTCGAGGACGATGCCCATCACGCCGGCCACCGCGAAGGCGACCGGCAAGGCGACGATCAGCGAGATGCCGGCGCCGCTGATGACCTTCTGCAGGACGTACACGGTGTAGGCCCCGGCCGCGATGAACTCGCCGTGCGCCATGTTGATGACGTTCATCTGGCCGAACGTCAGCGACAGGCCCAAGGCGATCAGTAGCAGGACGGCACCGATGCTGATGCCGGTGAACAGTTGGCCCAGGATCAGGTTCACGGTCCGAATCCCTTCCTTCCGGGGCGGGTGACGGACGGCTTTCGGCCGCCCGCCACCCGCGAGAGGTCAGGACAGGCTCGACGCCCAGCTGTAACCCTTGAGGAACGGATCCGGCTTGATCGGCGAGCCGGAGTTCCACACTTCCTTGATCAGGCCGTCGTCACCGATCTTGCCGATCCGCGCGGTCTTGAACACGTGCTGCGTCGGACCGTCCACAGTGACGAGACCCTCCGGCGCGTCGAAAGTGATGCCGCCCGCGTCCGCCGCCGCCTTCACCTTCGCCACGTCGAACGAGCCGGCCTTCTCCACCATCGCCTTCCACAGGTAGACCGAGACGTACGCCGCCTCCATCGGGTCGCTGGTCGGCTTGTCCGCGCCGTACTTGGCCTTGTACGCCTTGACGAACTTCTCGTTGGCCGCGCCCGGGGTGGTCTGGTAATAGTTCCAGGCCGTGTACTGGCCGGCGAGGTACTGCGTGCCGATGCTCTTGACCTCTTGCTCGGCGATCGACACCGACACCACCGGCATGGTCGCCGCGGTCAACCCGGCCGACTTGTACTCCTTGAAGAAGGCCACGTTGCTGTCACCGTTGAGGGTGTTGAACACCGCGGCCGCCTTGGCCGCCTTGACCTTGTTGACGATCGTCGAGAACTCGGTCGAGCCGAGCGGGGCGTAGTCCTCGCCCAGCACCTTCATGCCGTTCGCCGCCGCGTACGCCTTGATGATCTTGTTGGCCGTACGCGGGAACACGTAGTCGCTGCCGACCAGGTAGAGCGACGTCTTGCCCTGCGACTTGAGGTAGTCGAGGGCGGGCACGATCTGCTGGTTGGTGGTCGCGCCGGTGTAGAAGATGTACGGCGACTCCTCCAGCCCCTCGTACTGCACCGGGTAGAACAGCAGTGCCTTATTCTTCTCGAAGACCGGCTTGACCGCTTTGCGGCTGGCCGAGGTCCAGCAGCCGAACACCGCGGCGACCTTGTCCTGGCTGATCAGCTTCTGCGCCTTCTCGGCGAAGGTCGGCCAGTCGGACGCGCCGTCCTCGACTCACCGGCGCCAACTGCTTGCCGAGTACGCCCCCGGATGCGTTGATCTCGTCGATGGCCAGCCGCAGCGAGTCGCGAACGGTCACCTCGCTGATCGCCATGGTTCCGGACAGGGAGTTGAGCAGGCCGACCTTGACGGTGGGCCCGGACGTGTCGACGGCCGCCGCGCCGGCCGAGGTGCTGTCGCTGCCGGTCTTGCTGCCGCACGCGCCGAGCGCGGCGACCGTGGCCGCCGCCGCGAGCACGGCAAAACTTCGTCGCCGGAGAGAAATGGACATGACGCCCTCCTTGCGTGCCTCGACGAGGAGGCACAGTGGTAAGTGGGGGCCGAATGAGAACGCAGAAAAGTGCGGTCAACGGACGGCGGTCGCAGTGGACAGCCGACCTCGCCCCGCCGGCCAGGCCGCTGTGCCTGGTGGCGGGACATCGCTAGTCTTGAATCGGACGATGTCTGGGTCGTTTCCCGGCCCTTAATTCACCGTTTCACGCAAGGTCGTCAACTTGTTACAAACACCGGCCGACCAAGCGATCCCCGAACCAGCCGACCTCTTCGGACCGGCTCACGCCGCGGATATACCGGTGCGGACCGTCGTAGTAGGCCAGTTCGGAATCGGTGCTCCCGTTCGCCGTTCGTGGCGACGATTCGAGCCCCGGCCGTGTCTGCCGATCAGTGTTGGGCGGTCAGCCGTTGTTGCAGCTCAAGCAACAGAGCCGAAGAGCTTCCCGCTGCTCGACGTGTCGTTACAGTTCCAGCCGGACAGGGTCCTGATCGTCGCGCTGGGGGCGAGTACTCGCCGCCGGCCGCCAACCGCTGGGCCTGAGTGGCGAGGTGGCGCTTCGCGCTCGTGGTCTGGTTAGCCGGCTTCAAGATGCCGTCGCGCCCGACCCGGCCGGTGGCTCGACGGCCCGCGGTTGGGACTGTAACTCGCCGCGGCGGCCCGGCCGCGCGCGTTGCCCCTACCGAAGATCATGTCCCTTTTAGACCGATGGCTCGACCGCTCGTTGGAACGTCGTCGGTGGAACGGCCCCGGACCATGCGGGCCGCCATCGCCTGGGCCTCGACCTGCTCGACCCGCCGCAGCGGCAGTCGCCCCCAGTTGAGCCTGTTCGCCGGCAGTTCCACCGCCGATGGCCGGCGAGATGTTGGTGAATCGTAACAACCAGGCTGTTCTTGACGTCGAGTCACGTCGATAGAAGTCCACCATGCTCCCTGACTGGCCCGAATTCGACGCGGGTCAACCACGTCGACAACTCCCAACTCAGCGTCGCGACTGCAGTCCCGGTCCCAGAGCCAGGCATGGTCAGGCGTGCTGCTGCGGCGGCGGCGTGGACATCAGCGTACGGTTACGCGGTGGCAAACGAGTCATGGGCATCGACGCCGGGCGTTCGCCGATCCATGCAAGCCAATCGGAGTCGAGACACGGCACCGGAGATCGCCCTTCGGCGGCTCTTGCACGCCAACGGTTTCCGATATCGAGTGAACGTCCGTGCTCTTCCGGACCTCCGGCGCAAGGTTGACGTGGTGTTTCGTTCCGTGCGAGTCGCCGTCGAAATCTACGGGTGTTTCTGGCACGGCTGTCCGCTTCATTACCGGCAGCCGGCCGCCAATAACAGCTACTGGAGCCAGAAGATCGCCCGTAACATCGACCGCGACCGTAACGCCGAGCTAACCCTAAAAGAGGCCGGATGGGAAGTTCTCGTGGTATGGGAGCACGAAGACGTCGGTCAAGCGGCAGCGCGCGTGATTGCTACGGTTAAGGCAAGGCGGTCTTCTGCTCAGGGCAGCGTCAAGCCTTCAGGCCGGGGAAGGCCTTCGTAATAAGACGAACCAGGTCTTCAGCCGCCTCCTGATCGAGCTGGATCGTCTGGCTCACCTTGGGTTGAGATTGACGCTGTGCCGACCCGTAGGTGCTGAGTTGCAGCAAGCGCTCGCCGGGAGCATTCACCACCGACCAGCCGCAGTCGACCTCCGTCGGGTGCGCCTTCGAATCGGCTGACGCCTGGAAAAACTTCCTAACTCGCGCCACTTCCGCCCCCTTTGCCCGCTCTTCCATTTGGACCTAGCGTACGCCCGCGCTGATGAGAGCCACCGCCACCGGTGCCAACTCGTTCGTGTGGCACCTAGAGCGCCTCTTGAATTCGGTTGAATCAACGCGCGGAACCCTTGTTCGCTTTGTGTTGCTGATAATAATTGGTGCAGTTCCAGCTTAACGATCGACTCGGCCACTACCTTTAGGCCGGTCAGCAAAAATGCGACGAAGGCAGTCTCCAAAGATTCGGTCGAGGCGACACGCCGCAACTACCCAACAAATTCCCACTAATCGTCAATTGCGTCATCCAAATCGTCTGCACTCGACTCGTGGAGAACGCTTCCGACAAGTTCATGCACATTGATCGCGGCAGGAGACGGCCGACTGCGGCCCTCTGCATACGCCAGTCGTGCGGCCGCAAGGTCAGCGAGCCGGACCGCCTGAATTACGATTACGCGGCGTAGACCCGCTGAAACCTCGCCGCGTTCGTGGGCGACAGCCGATACTCTAGCCAATGTCTCAGCACGACGGGCGATGCGAACGTCCGGGTGCTCACGGTCTGCCCGCAGATGCTCGGGTACAAGGTTGAAGCGATACGAGGGTGGCAACGCCACCGATTCGGATGGCGGCGGAATCTTTTCATTCAGTATCGCTCGGTACTTTGATTGATCGATTGCTTGACGGTATGCCGAATACTCGGTCGCGTCCAGTCGGGTCTTCTTGGCAGGGTCATTCCGGAGGTGCTCCGTCGGCCACAACTGCATCTCTGCGACCTCGAAAGGATCGAGAATCCGATACGCTAGCGTGTCGCTCCGCTGACCAGTCATGTGCCTGCCAATGCGAATACCGAAACTCTCCGCCGTCTGCCCCACGTAAATGGGCTCTCCGTCGTAATCGTAGAATCCGTAAACTCCAATGCACCTACGTAGCTGCTTGCCGCTGGCCGTGTCTGTGGAGCCCATCGCGGCGCTCAGCAGAAGTCGGAAGCCTTGCACGAAGCCAGTCGGCAAAGTTGAACGCGCTGGCGGCCGATGATCCGGCTCGTTGTAGGACGCGACACCGTTACTTGCCACTTGGCGCACCTCGGCTTCCGTGCCAGATAGTTGACCGACAGGAGTCTAGGCTAGGCTGCGTCCGGCCCAGACGCAGAGAAGTCGGCCCACGCTTAGCTATCTATGCGACGCCTTCTGCCCGGCTGTGGTGGTGCCAGCCGAAGCCCCGTGGCAAGTCAGGCGCTGCACGGACGCTTGTCGAGGACTGGGCCCGCTACACAACGGCCTGTAGTACACATGTCCAACGACACGCCGGCGGTGTGATGACGTCGGCCTCTCTTTGGCCTAGGCTCGGCGCGTGACGAGCCTGGTAACGCCGAAATCTGTTTCATCCAGCGTGGCGGGTCGACGACCGACCGTTGCAGAGTTCTTTGCGGGCATTGGTTTGGTGCGGATGGGCCTGGAGTCGGAAGGCTTCGATGTCGTCTGGTCAAACGATCTCGAACCAGCCAAGCGCGCGATGTATATCGGCAACTTCGGACAGTCGGTCGATCACCAGTTCGCTTTAGGAGACGTTGCGGATGTGGAGGCGGCCAATCTACCGTCAGCACTTGATCTGGCTTGGGCATCGTTTCCTTGCACGGATCTCTCTCTCGCGGGTTGGCGGAGAGGGCTAAAAGGTAGCGAGTCATCGACATTTTGGCATTTCGCCAGTGTACTAGAAGACCTTGCCGCTCGGCCCCCGGTTGTTGGCCTTGAGAACGTCGTCGGGCTCGCGACCAGTCATGATGGTAACGACCTGAAGGCCGCCATTCGAAAGCTGAACGAACTCGGTTACTCGGTAGACGTAATTACGCTTGACGCTCGTCGCTTCGTTCCGCAATCGCGTCCACGGTTGTTCATCGTCGGATGTCTCTTGCCACAAGATGATAACCCAGTGACCGATGATGTTCTCAGGCCTATTTGGCTCCAACGGCCATATCTTGACCCGGAACTGAGGATGCACCGACGGCGTTTGCCGGCCCCTCCTCCGCTTCTCACGGGTGGCCTTTCGGGACTGGTGGAGCGCCTATCATGCGATGACGAGCGTTGGTGGGATGAAAAGCGGACATCCGCCTTCCTTGCTTCCCTGCCTGAGATCCATCAAAAGCGACTGAACGACCTTAAGGGGCTTTCAGGGCGGAGCTTCCGAACCGCCTATCGCCGCACTCGGAGCGGTATCCCAGTTTGGGAAATCCGCCCAGATGATATTGCCGGTTGCTTGAGAACGGTCCGGGGAGGGTCGTCGAAGCAGGCGCTTGTCGAAGTCCACCAGGGGATTGTCAAGGTGCGGTGGATGACCGCCGTTGAATATGCCCGTCTGATGGGCGCCGGGGACTATAAATTGGATGGATTGCGAGACAGTCAAGCCCTATTTGGTTTCGGCGATGCCGTCTGCGTGCCGGCCGTGGCGTGGCTAGCCCGGCACTACCTTATTCCGCTGGTCAACGAGAATGCTGCGTCGAAACGTCAGCTCGCCTGCACGGCGGCGTGAGTGGCGTTTGAGTGGCGACCACACGACTTAGCCGTTTCTGTTTTTCGTACTAGAGCGGCCATGGAATTCCGGCGGTTGCGTTTGCCGAGGCAGGCGCGATTAAAGTTCGGCAGACCTATGATCAAGTTCAAAAGAACTAGTCAGGTAAATTGCGAGCGCCTCAATAAGTTGATGCCCCGTTTCGGCGGCGTAGGTGAAGCAGGAACGTGGGTGGCAGAAGTCTTGCGCGCCGATGAAGAGTGCACGTAATCGGGGTGCGGAAGGGCAACACCGGCGGTCAGCCGTCCGCGAAGATTTGGTCCTGGCCTGTGAAACGACCCGCCTCGGCGGCGGCTTGGGGTCCAGTAATGTTCGGATGACTTGCCCGGACCAGGAGCGGCGCAGTTTAGTCAGACGCCGACCAGTTCGCGCAGTAGACGGACCTTATCCGTCATCGGGCTACCGTCCACCACTCCGAGGTTGAGGTTATGCCGATGTTGTGGGGTTGGTGCTGGTAGGCGGGTGCGTGCTGGCGGTATCGGCATAATCAATGATTTACAGAAAGGTATGCAGCCGCGCGGTTGGCTGGTAGCGACGGGGCCTGCCGGCCAGTGGCGTCGTCCGTCGAGGGGCAGATCGGCTCGGTTAGGCGAGGATGAGGCAGCCGTCCCAGCCGTCGGTCCACGGCCAGAAGCGATCCCAGCACGCTCCGTCCGTGCCGATGGTCTCGATACCGGTTTGGTCGGACGAATGCCAGGCGCGGACCCCGAAGTGGTCGGTCCGGGACGTCTGGCCGCCGAGGCTGTGCCAGCCGCCGCTTCCCTTCCAGATGTGGAAGATGGCGTAGTTCGTGCCGATCACGAAGTACTCGATGTTGCCGTTGCCCCAGTTGACGGAGTCCCGGCCGTACCCACACAACATCTTGCCGGCGTAGCCGTACTCGGAGACGTCGCAGACGGGCGGAGCCCCGTCGGGCGGCGGACTGGCCTGAGCCACCGTTGCCGGCGCGACCAGCAGGGCCAGAGCGGCGAGAATGGCGACCAGCGCGGCGCGTTTGCGTGCGAACCTAGCAGTCATCATACGATCCCCCGATGTCGATGCGACGTCTGTCGCAGCCCGGGATATTGCCACAACCAAACCGGTGGCGCTGCCCCGCACAATTACCGACGACTCGGAACGATGAAGGCCCAGAGCCGGGATCACGTCCCTGGTCTGGGCCTTTTGCCGTGGAGCGGGTGACGGGAATCGAACCCGCACTGTCAGCTTGGGAAGCTGATGTTCTGCCATTGAACTACACCCGCGAGGAAGCTCACTGTACCCGATGGCCGGCGCGGGTGTGGAGACCGGCCAGGGCTGTCAGGCGACCGCGGCTAACTCTGTCTGGGCGACCACCGCGGGGGCGTGCCACGTCTGGGTCGTGGGTGGGGTGCGGGGGATCATCGCCAGGGGCAGGGCGCCGCCGGGGCCGTGGTGACGGAGCATGGCGGTGTCGATGGTCAGCTCGAAGAGGCGCCAGTCGACCGCCGGGGACGCGTGCAAGGCGTCGGACAGGGACGCGATCACTGACGGGTCGGTGACCGGGGAGGCCAGACCGGCGACGTACGCCTCGTCGTCGTTTTCCTCCGGGGGATAGGAGTGCAGCGCGTAGCGGCCGTCTCGCTCGAGGTCGCGGCGTTTGGGGGAGTCCACGATGAAGCAGTACAGGCCGGCCTCCGTGAGGACGGGGCTGACCGGATGGATGCGGGGGCCACCGTCGGGGCGGATGGTGGCCAGGTAGGCCATGCCGGGGCCGTACTGCTGAAGCAGTGCGCGGATGTCCGCGGCGAGCTGGGGCGCGGCGGCGGCGAAGTCGGACCAGGAAGCCATGGTCATATCTTATCGAACGTATGTTCGATTCGGCCACCGCACTACAGTGTGCCGATGCTGCTTTCCGACCGTGACCTGGTCTCCGAGATCAAGTCGGGTGATCTGGCCCTGGAGCCGTTCGAGCCGGCGCTGATGCAGCCGTCCAGCATCGATGTGCGCCTCGACCGCTTCTTCCGGGTGTTCAACAATCACCTGTACACGCACATCGACCCGGCCGAGCAGCAGGATGAGCTGACCGCGTCCGTCGAGGTGGCCGACGGGGAAGCGTTCGTGCTGCATCCGGGTGAGTTCGTGCTGGCGTCGACGCTCGAGGTGATCACGCTGGGGGATCAGTTGGCCGGTCGGCTGGAGGGGAAGAGCAGCCTGGGGCGGCTGGGGCTGCTGACACACTCGACGGCGGGGTTCATCGATCCGGGCTTTTCGGGGCACGTCACGCTGGAGCTGTCCAACGTGGCCAACCTTCCGATCAAACTGTGGCCGGGGATGAAGATCGGGCAGCTGTGCATCTTCCGGCTGTCGTCGCCGGCCGAGCATCCCTACGGCTCAGCCGTGTACGGGTCTCGCTACCAGGGACAACGCGGGCCGACGCCGAGCCGGTCGTACCACAATTGGCGCATCTGGCCGACCGGCGGCAAGTAAGGCCGGTGGCAAGTAAGGCCGGCGGCAGGAAACGGCAAGTACGGGCGCGAGCTCAACTGAGCAGGATCTTGGCCAAGGCCCGCCATGAAGCCATGGGCAGGCCGTTCTCGTCGTCTGCCGCCGTAGGCAGGGCCTGGATGGCGATGTGGTCGGCACCTGCGTCGAGATGCGCGTTGATGCCGGCCCGGATGGCGTCGTCGTCGCCCCAGACGACCAGCTCATCAACCAACTGGTCGCTGCCGGGGGCGGTCAGGTCCTCGTCGGTGAAGCCGTAACGCCGCAGGTTGTTCACATAATTCGGCAGCGCGAGGTAGCGGTCGACGATCTCGCGACCGGCCGCACGGGCGGCGACCGGGTCGGCGCCGGCGAAGACCTTCTGTTCGGGGATGAGCAGGCGGTCGGTCCCGAGGATGCGCCGGGCGTCGGCGGTGTGGGCGTTGGTGATCAGGTACGGCAGGGCGCCGGCGGAGATGTCGCGGGCGGCTTCGAGCGTCTTCGGGCCCAGAGCGGCCAGCATGCGCTCGTCCGGGGGCACTTCGGTCAGCGACTCCACGAATGAGCGCAGGCGGCTGAGCGGCCGTACGTACTGCTGGCCCAGGGCTTCCGCGGTCGGCGCGTGACCGGATCCGATGCCCAGGTAGAACCGGCCGGGGAACTGCGCGCGGATGCGGGCGTGGCTGGCCGAAAGCATCGCCGGGTCGCTGCTCCAGATGTCGACGATGCTGGTGCCGACGACAACGGTGCTGGTGGCGGCCAGGATCGCCTCGGGCAGGTCGAGTTCGTCGGGTGGGCTGCCGCCGATCCACACCGAGCCGTACCCGAGGGCCTCGATCTCGGCCGCCGCCGAAGCGATCAGGCCGGGCTCGGACGGCCAATGGCGACCACCGACCCAGATGCCGTATCGACCGAACTCGTTCATTCCCCGATCGTACGATTGCCGCGACGTCCCCGGCGGTGCGAGGGACGTGTCCGGCGGTGAGAGGAACGACACGATGATTTTGATGATCTCGAAGTACCTGGCCCCTCTGGCGGAACTGGACGCGGCCCGGCCCGACCACGCCAAATTTCTGGACGGCCTCGATGAGCGCGGCTACGTGGTGAGCGCGGGGCGGCAGGATCCGCCGGTCGGGGGGATCGTGATCCTCGACGTGGACACGGTCGACGAGGCGCGTGGGCTGATGGCCGACGATCCGTACGTGCAGCGGGGGCTGGCTACCTACGAGCCGTACGGCTTCGCGCCGAGCCGCGGCCTGCTGGCCAGCTGGAAGCGCGTCAGGAACTGAGTTCGCCCAGGACGCGCGGAATGTTCCACTCGGCGATCTCCCGCATCCCCGCGGTACGCCACACAGGTGAATCCGTCGTCGGAGGTCAGCCGGTAGACGCCCTTGGTGCTGCCACCGGTCAACCGGGTGACGGCGCCGAGCGTACGGCCGGGAAAGGTTTTCCGGCCACGCTGGACAGAGCGTCGCGGGTCAGAAAGCGGCGCATGGACTCTCCGGGGTTCGGAACCAGGACGACGTCCGGTCAGAGTCTGCTCAGACTACGGGTCAACGGGATGCAGTCGCCTGCGTCGATCAGGCATGCTGTTCGGCGTACCCATGCCACTTCTGTCGTCGGGCGGCCACCCGCTCAGCCCTGAAAACCGCGCCGGACTCGGCGCGGCTGTCGTGCTGCTCGCGGTCATCTCGACGGTGGAGTTCGCGGACCACCGGCACGCCGACTACCTGGGACTGTTCGCCGTCGTGCCGTTCCTGGCCGCGGTCTTCGCGTTCTGGCCGACCGTGGTCGGCGCCGGCGCGGTGGCGGCGGCGGTCGCGCTGATCTTCGCCGCGGCGGACGGCCGGGTGACCGTGGTCGACATGGTCAACGTGGCCGGTGTGATCCTGGCCACCGGCATCGCGGCCGCGGTGGCGCGGACCCGGCAGCGGCAGGCCGAGCAGATCCAGGAGTTGCGGCGGCTGGCCGCGGTCGCCCAACAGGCCGTGCTGCGTCCGCTGGGACCGCAACTGGGCTCGCTCGCGGTGGCCGGGCGGTACATCTCGGCCACGGCCGCCGCCGACATCGGCGGAGACCTCTACGAGGCGTTGGACACGCCGTACGGGGTCCGGATCGTCGTCGGGGACGTACGGGGCAAGGGGCTGGACGCCGTACGCCTGGCCAGCATCGTGCTGGGCTCGTACCGGCACGTCGCGTACGAGCGGCCGGAACTCGGGGGGATCGTCACGGACCTGGATCGCGCGGTGGCCCGCAGTGTCGGCGACGAGGACTTCGTGACCGCGGTGCTGATCGAGGAGCGCGGCGGGACGTTGACCATCGTGAACTGTGGACATCCGTCGCCGCTGCTGCTGCGCCGTGGCCAGGTGATCACACTGGACCCGCCGGCGCCGGCGCCGCCTCTGGGCTTCAGGCCGGTGGCCCGGCCGCGCGTGGAGCGGCTGGAACCGGGCGACCGGCTGCTGCTGTTCACCGACGGACTGGGCGAGGCCCGGCGGGACGGGGAGTTCTTCCCGACCGCCGATCGGGCGTGGCGCCTGCTCGGTCACGGCACCGTCGGGGACGGACTGGCCTCGCTGGAGACCGCCCTGGTCGACTGGGTGCGCGGCCGGCTGGACGACGACATCGCGCTGGTCCTGCTGGAGTACGCGGGACCCGACGGAGGGGCAACGGTGCCGATGCCGAGCTGGGAAGTGGGCGCGGCCGGCTCCTAGATCCGCTACATCGCGGCGGCGGGTGCAATCTCCTCGGCGGTGGGCGCATCGGGCGCGGGATTCTCGGGGATCGGCGTCGGCTCCGGCACCCGATGCTTGCCGACGTATCGACGTGGATGGTCCGCCTGGCGAGGCTCCGGGATCAGGCTCTTGATCGTGGCGAACATGTGACGCCCCCTTGGCGTTGGTGCGAGCCGTCGTCGCTTCCTAGAAGGTGCAACGACGCGACTCGGCCCTCGATACGACGGGTGCGGCGTGGAAGCTTGCAAATGGCCGAACGGTTGTCCTGGCGATGGCCGATCGACGGCCGAGTCTCTCCCAATCAGGCGGACCGACCCCCTCAAGTCGGCGACCCGGCACGATCGAGTTGCCGCTTGTCGACTACTACCAGCGGGTAATACAGTGGGGGTTACTGACGGGTAACTCGCGTCCGGAGGGTTCACCGATGACTCACTACCAGAGCAACCTGCGCGACCTCGAGTTCAACCTGTTCGAGGTGTTCGGGGCCGACCAGGCGTTCGGCCAGGCGCCGTTCGACGAGATCGACGTCGAGACGGCACGGGACGTGCTGGCCGAGGTGAACCGCCTGGCGCGCACCGAGATCGCAGCCAGCTACGCCGACGCCGACCGCAACCCGCCGGTCTTCGACCCGGCCACGTACACCGCGCCGCTGCCCGAGTCCTTCAAGAAGTCGTACGAGCAGTGGATGGCGTCCGAGTTCTGGCGTCTCGACCTGCCGTCCTCGCTCGGCGGCACCTTTGCCCCGCGGGCGCTGTGGTGGGCGGTGGCCGAGAACATTCTCGGGGCCAACGCGCCCGTATGGATGTATTCGTCCGGTCCGTCCTTCGCGCACGTGGTGCACGTCGAGGGCACCGACGAGCAGCGCCGGTGGGCCAAGCTGTTCGTCGAGAAGCAGTGGGCCTCGACCATGGTGCTGACCGAGCCCGACGCCGGTTCGGACGTCGGCGCCGGCCGCACCCGGGCGATCCCGCAGGCCGACGGCTCCTGGCACATCGAGGGCGTCAAGCGTTTCATCACCTCGGGTGAGCACGACCTGAGCGACAACATCATCCATTACGTGCTGGCGCGGCCGGCCGGCGTCGAGGGCGCGGGCGGACCCGGCACCAAGGGCCTGTCGCTGTTCCTCGTGCCGAAGTTCCACTTCGACCCCGAGACGGGCGAGTTGGGCGAGCGCAACGGCGTCTTCGCCACCAACGTCGAACACAAGATGGGCATCAAGGTCAGCAACACCTGCGAGATGACCTTCGGTGAGCACGGCGTGCCCGCCAAGGGCTGGTTGCTGGGCGAGGTCCACCAGGGCATCCGGCAGATGTTCATGATCATCGAGTACGCCCGGATGATGGTCGGCACGAAGGCGATCGCCACCCTCTCCACCGGCTACCTGAACGCGCTGGAGTACGCCAAGAACCGCGTCCAGGGGGCCGATCTGCTGCAGAACGTGGACAAGGCCGCCCCGCGGGTCACCATCACCCACCACCCGGACGTCCGCCGCTCGCTGATGATGCAGAAGGCGTACGCCGAGGGCCTGCGTGCGCTGGTCATCTACACCGGCACCTGGCAGGACAAGGTGGCCATCGCCGACGCGGCCGGTGACACCGAGACGGCCCAGGCGTACTCCCGGGTGAATGATCTTCTGCTGCCGCTGGTGAAGGGCGTCGGGTCGGAGCGGGCGTACGAGATGCTCGGTCAGGAGGCGCTGCAGATCTTCGGCGGGTCCGGGTTCCTGCAGGACTACCCGCTCGAGCAGTACGTGCGGGACGCCAAGATCGACACGCTGTACGAGGGCACGACCGCGATCCAGAGCCTCGACCTGATCTTCCGCAAGATCGTCAAGGACCAGGGTCAGGCGCTGGCCGTGCTGGCCGCCGAGATGCAGAACTTCATCGACACCGAAGCCGGCAACGGTCAGCTCAAGGAAGAGCGGGCGTCGCTGGGCAAGGCACTCGGCGAGCTGCAGCAGATCCTCGGCGTGCACATGGGCTGGCTGACCGCGGCGCAGGCGGGTGACACCCGGGAGTTGTACAAGATCGGCCTGACGTCGCGCCGGGTGCTGCTGGCGCTCGGCGACGTGGTCCTCTCCTGGCTGCTGCTGCGCCAGGCCGAGGTGGCGCTCAAGGCGCTCGGCGGCGAGGTCAGTCCGGCGGACAAGAACTTCTACGACGGCAAGGTGGCCGCGGCGCGCTTCTTCGCGCGCGAGGTCCTGCCCCGCGTCGGCTCCGACCGCCGGATCATCGAGAACACCACCCTCGACCTGATGGACCTTCCGGAGGAGGCGTTCTAGGTCGTCGCCCCGTCTGCCGGTGCATCGAAGTCGAGGCGGAGGGTGCTGCGGTAAGCCGTGGACGGTTTCGGAGCGGCGGGAGTGGCGGGCCGATTGCTGCCGGTCCAGACAGCGACAGCTCGATAGTCGTATCCGTCCTGACGTCCGGTCTCGAAATCGAGCGAGACCGACTGACCGGAACTGAGGGAGCGGTATCCGGTCATCAAGACGCTACTGAAGTGGGCCCAGCAGCCGCCCGGAGTGGCGTCGGAGTCGATCACCCCCCAGCCCTCGTCGGCGTGCCATTCCCGGACCGTCCCCGCAGTCGTCACCCGCTGAGTGTGACACCTTGCCGCCACGATGCGGCTCGGTCGGCTGACGGGCGTACGTCGAGGATGCTGAAGTGGTGTCTGGCGGGGCAGGGCTGCCTCTACGGCAACGGCTCAACCGCGTGCGGTGTGTTCCTGGGTCAGCGGCATGGAGCCGGGCTCGGTGGCCGACCAGGGGCCGTCGGCGCGGTGCACGGCCACACCCGTCGTCTTGAGGCCCTCCCGGTTGGCGTTCTCCGGATCGGGGCGCAGCAGGATGGACACATCTGACATGGTGGGGTTGTGGCCGACGATCATGACCGTGTGGACCTCGTCGGGAAGGGCGCGCAGCAGGTCGAAGATTTCCGTGCGACCGCCGTCGTACAAGCCGTGGTCGTAACGCACCTCGGGTGCCGGGGCGTCCGGCCTGGCCTGGGTCAGCGCGATCTCCGCCAACTGCCACGTCTGCCGGGTCCGGGTCGCCGGGGAGCACAGGACCAGAGCCGGCCAAAGATCTTCGTCGGCCAGCCACGAGCCGGCCGCGCCCGCGTCGTTGCGGCCCCGGAGTGCCAGGTCACGGGTGAAGTCGGGGCCACTGCCGGGGGTCTCGGCCTTGGCGTGGCGCAACAGCACCAACGTGCGCTGGGTCATGCGTTCAGCTTGCCTGATTGAGCAGCCGCCCGGTGGGGTAAACACGCCACGGAATCGATGGACGAGGAGGCCCGGATGGGCATCGGTGGAAGCATCTTCCTACTTGCGCTGGGCGCGATCCTCGCGTTCGCCGTGAACGCGCATGTCTCTGGGATCGATATCAATATCGTGGGCTGGGTGCTGATGGTCGTCGGGCTGATCGGCCTCGCCATCACCATCTGGTACTGGAACAGCCGTCGTGCCACGGTGGTCAGCCAGAGCCGGCCGGTGGTTCGGGGCGACGGCGCGGTCGTCAACGAGTACCGCGAGACCCGTCGCGACGACCCCCCGCCGCCTCCCGGGTACTGAGCCGAACAGACGTCAGGGCCGTCCACAACGATGTGGACGGCCCTGGTTCCGTTTGTCGCTACGGGCTCAGGCGTAGAGCGCGAAGTAGATCGCGACGTGGTGGCTGATCGCCGCGAGAAGCGTGCAGGCGTGGAAGAACTCGTGGTGGCCGAAGACGGCCGGCCACGGGTTGGGCCGGCGCAGCGCGTAGAAGACCGCGCCCGCGCTGTAGATCACCCCGCCGACGGCCAGCAGCACCAGCACGGTCACACCGCCCCGGTGCAGCACGTCCGGCATGATCGCGACCGCGCCCCAGCCGAGGGCCAAGTAGAGCGGTGCACCCAGCCAGCGCGGCAGATGCGGCCAGATACTTTTCAGCGCCACCCCGCCGAGTGCGCCGGCCCAGATCAGGCCCAGCATCAGCGTCGCCTTCTCCGGGGTGAGCAGCAGGACGCAGAACGGCGTGTAGGTGCCGGCGATGAAGATGAAGATCATCGAATGATCCAGGCGGCGCATGATCTGATAGCCGCGCTCGGTCCAGCTGCGCCGGTGGTAGAGGGCGCTGATGCCGAACAGCCCGCACACCGTCACGCTGTAGATCGCGCAGCTCGGCAGCGGCGCGATGCCCGGACGGATCGCGGCGATCGAGCACAGCACGGCCCCGCTGACCAGGGCGACGAAGAACGCGTACTGATGCAACCGGCCGCGCAGCCTCGGCTTTCCGAGGTCGGCCCGCTTCATCCGGAACGGAGTCGGGGTCGTCGTCACATGCTCCAGGTTACGGCGCCGTAGGTTACTGATCAGTAGTCGGAGGGATCACGATCATTGTGAGAGTACGGGCGGTGGGTGCGTCGGCGCTATTGATCGAATGCGCGGACGCCGCCGAGGTGGAGGCCTGGCGGGCCGCGGCGTGGCGTCGCCGCGAGGCCGGTGACCTGCGGGTGGACGAGATCGTCCCGGGCGAGCGGACCGTTCTGCTGGACGGCGTCGACCCGGAGCTCGACATCGCGTGGGCGCCGGCGCCGGTCGATGCGCGGTCCGCAGCTCCGGTGCCGGTGCGGATTCCGGTGACCTTCGACGGGGCGGACCTGGCCGACATCGCCCGGCGGTGGGAGCTGTCCGAGTCCGCGGCGGTCGCACGACTGGCTGGGACCGAGCTGAGCGTGGCGTTCTGCGGGTTCGCGCCGGGGTTCGCCTACATGCGCGGCCTCGATCCGGCATGGGCGGTGCCGCGCCTGGAGACCCCCCGTCCGCGCGTCCCGGCCGGAGCGGTCGGGCTGGCCGGGTCGTACGTCGGGATCTATCCGTCGGCCTCGCCGGGCGGGTGGCGGCTGGTCGGCCGTACGAGCGAGGTGTTGTGGGACGTCGAACGGGTGCCGCCGGCCCGGCTCGCGCCCGGAACCCGGGTCCGGCTGGAGGTGGCGGGTTGATCGAGGTGCTGCGGGCCGGCCCGCTGACCACCGTGCAGGACCTCGGCCGGCCGGGGTACGCGCACCTGGGCGTGCCGCGGTCGGGGGCGCTCGACCAGCCGGCGCTGCGGCGGGCGAACGCGCTGGCCGGCAACTCGCCCGCGGCCGCCGGGCTGGAGACCACGTTGCTGGGGTGCCGGCTGCGGTTCGGCGTCGCGACGACGATCGCGGTCACCGGAGCGGCGGCGGTAGTCAAGGTCGACGGGATGGCGGTGCCCGATCCGGTGCTCGAGGTCGCGGCCGGGGCGGTGGTCGAGATCGGCCGGGCGACCGCGGGGGTGCGGTCCTACCTGGCCGTACGCGGCGGAATCGGCGTTCCCGCGGTGCTCGGCAGCCGGTCCACGGACACGTTGTCGGGGCTGGGGCCGGCCCGGTTGACCGACGGCACGATGGTGCCACTCGGCGCCGACCCGGGGCCTTCGGCCGACTGTGCGCCGGCCGTACGACCGCCCGAGGTCCTTGATCTGGCCGTACGGCTGGGGCCCCGGGATTCGTGGTTCGCGCCGCAGGAACTGTTCGCCTCCTCGTATCGGCTGAGCCCGGTCTCGAACCGGGTCGGCGCGCGACTCGACGGGCCGTCCCTGACGCGCGTGCGGGACGGCGAACTGCCGCCGGAAGGGCTGGTGCTCGGGGCGATCCAGGTGCCGCCGAACGGGCAGCCGCTGATCTTCCTGGCCGACCATCCGACGACCGGCGGCTATCCCGTGATCGGCGTGGTCGACGACGTGACGCCGCTGGCGCAGGCGCGTCCGGGGACGGTCGTGCGGTTCCGCGCATACGGTGGGTCGTTGTGACGGCGATCGACCTGAACGCCGACCTCGGCGAGGGGTTCGGCAAGTGGCGGCTCGGGGACGACGACGCGCTGCTCGATATCGTGACGTCGGCCAACGTGGCCTGCGGGTTCCACGCCGGCGACCCGGCGTTGATGCACCGGGTGTGTGACGCCGCGGCGGCCCGGGGCGTAGCCGTCGGCGCGCAGGTCGGGTACCGGGACCTGGCCGGGTTCGGGCGTCGGCGGATCGACTACGAGCCGGACGAACTGCGGGACGACATCCTCTACCAGATCGGCGCGCTGGAGGCGTTCTGCCGGGTGGCGGGGACGTCGGTCCGGTACGTCAAGCCGCACGGCGCGCTCTACAACACGGCGGCCGTCGACCCCGGGCAGGCGTCGGCGGTGGTGGCCGCGATCCGGGCGTACGACCCGGGGCTGCCGGTGTTGTGCCTGCCCGGATCGGTGCTGGCGGCCCGGGCGGCGGACGACGGGCTGGTCGTGGTGGCGGAAGGGTTCGCCGACCGGGGCTACCGGGCCGACGGGACGCTGATGCCGCGGTCCGCGCCGGGCGCGGTGATCCACGACCCTTTCCTGGTGGCGACACGAGCCGTGCGGATGGCTGTCGAACAGGTCGTGGTGGCGGACGACGGAACCGTGGTGGCGTGCCCGGTGCGGTCGATCTGCGTGCACGGGGACACGCCCGGTGCCGTCCAGTTGGCCGCGCAGGTCCGGGCCGCGCTGGGAAACGTGTCAGCCTTCGTCGAACCCGCGCAGGATCAGCGGGAGCCGTGACGGGCCGTTCGCCTCGACCACGATCGGGACGCCCCAGTCCTGGCGGGTGAGGTGGCAGGCGGGAAACTCCTCGTCACCGTCGTCGCAGGTCGCCGCCTGGGCCACCACCTGCAGGACGCCGCTGGTGACGGCCGGGTTGACGGTCAGCGTCCGCTCGAGCCGAGTGCTGTCGCCCGCGCCGGCCAGCAGCAGCTCCGGCGGGGACGACGACACCGTGAGACGGGTGGCCGGGCCGAACTGCTCGTCCAGCTTCTGCCCGGGCGCCGGAGTGAAGATCACGTCCAGTGTCACCTCGCCCGGCCCGAGCGCCGACGGTGGCCGCTCGGTGCGTCGGCGGGCGCCGGTCACCGTCCGGAGCGCGCCGGGGGTGAGGCGGGTCAGCCGGTGCGCGCCCGACTCCACCACCAGGACGTCGCCGGCCGCGGTCACCACGATGTCACTGGGCTCGGCCAGGTCGGTGGCCACGGTGGACACCTCGTCGCCGGCCGGGTCGAAACGGCGTACGGCGTTGTTGAAGGTGTCCGCGACCAGGACCGACCCGTCGGCCAGCGCGGCCACCCCCAGCGGGTGCTGCAGCAGGGCCTGGTCGGCCGGGCCGTCCCGGTGACCGAAGTCGAAGAGGCCCTGGCCGACGGCGGTGTGCATCTCGCCCGCGGCGATCCACCGCAACGCCGAGGTCTCGCTGTCGGCGATCCACAGCCGGTCGCCGCCGGTCGACAGGCCGGACGGCTGGGCCATCCACACGTCCGGGATCGGACCGTCACGCAGCGACTCGACCGTGGTGCCGGCGTAGACGCCCGTCGTGCGCTTGACCGGGTCGAACCACCACAACTGGTGGATGCCGGCCATGGCGATGATGACCTTGTCGTCGTACCAGGCCAGGTCCCACGGCGACGACAGGTCGGCGGCGAGCGCGTCGTGCGGATGGTCGTCCACGGCGGATCGCCACGGCCGGCCCGAACCGGCGACCAGAATGACCTCACCGGTGTCCAGCTCGAGGCCGCGGAGCTGATGGTTGACCGTGTCGGCGACCAGGACGTCGTACCCGGCCACGTTCTCCGGGAGCAGCAACAAGCCTTGCGGTTCGTTGAAGGGCTCGCCCCGGCGGCCGGTGCCGATCCGGCGGACGACCGTCTCCGCGTTGGCCTGCAACTCGACCAGCTGGTGCCGGGCGGAATCGGACACCAGCAGGTTGCCGTTCGGCAGCTCAATGGCCTTGCCGGGGAACCGCAGCGTCGTCTCTTCCACGGCCGGCGGGACGTACGGGCCGTCGCCCCGGTGCAGCGTGCCCCGGGCCGCGTGGTCGGCGACGAGCTGGTCGATCAGGCGGGCGATCCCCTCGGCGTGGCCCTCGCCGGCCATCGACGCCACCAGGTAACCGGTCGGGTCGATCACGGCCAGCGTGGGCCAGGCGCGGGCCGCGTATTGCTGCCACATCGTCATGTCGACGTCGTCGAGCACGGGGTGGTGGACGCCGTACCGCTCGACCGCCGCCGCCAGCGCCGCCGGGTCACGTTCGTGCTCGAACTTCGGCGAGTGCACCCCGATGGTCACCAGGACGTCGCCGTACTTCTCCTCCACCGGCCGCAGCTCGTCCAGCACGTGCAGGCAGTTGATGCAGGCGAAGGTCCAGAAGTCGAGCAGCACGATCTTGCCGCGCAGGTCGGCCAGGGTCAGCGCCCGGCCGCCGGTGTTCAGCCACTGGCGCCCGCGGAGTTCGGGCGCGCGTACGCGAGCGTGCACCACTCAGCTTTGCGGCTTCAGGCAGAGCACCTGCGTCTTGCCGTTCTTGGTGGGGTTCACCACGTACGGCTGGTCCGGGTCGGCGCACTTGTCCTTGGTGTCGGCGACGGACACGACCTGGTACGCACCCGGGTCGCCGCAGGTCGCCTTGACCGCCTCGGTGCCGTTCCGCTTGACGCAGTCGCCGGCACTGACGCTGAAGCCGCCGTTGTCGGAACCGCGGGAGATCAGCCAGACGACGCCGATCGCCAGCCCGACCAGCAGGCAAGCGCCGATGATCACGCTGACCAGAACGGGGAGCATCCGGACGTGCGGGGTCGTGGGCGTCGCCGGGACGGCCGCCGGACCGGCCGCTTCGGGCTTGAACTTCTCGAAGCGCGACGGTTCGGCCGCGGCCGGCCGGGCGCCGGCCTGCTGGGGCCAGCTGGCCGTGTTGTCCGGGCCGGACGGCGGCGTCACCGTGGGGCGGTTGCTGTCCGGGCCGGGGAACACGCCGCCCATGCGGGGGCGTTCCGGGTTCTCCGGTCCGTCCGGCGGTGGCGGGAAGCCGTTGTCCAGCGGGGGCCGGGAGTGCATCGGCGACACGGCGGGGGACGGGACGTACGGCTGACCGGGGCCGCCCTGACCGCGATGGGAGATGTCCGTGGTGTGCTCGGTGTACTGCTCCGGCGGGGGCGGCGGGATCTGGCGGCCGCGACCGGCCACGTCCGTTGTCGGCTCGGAGAAGGACTGGGCGGGCGGAGTGCCGGGGCTGCTGCCGGTTCCCGGGCCGCTGCCGGGGCCGCTGCCGGTTCCCGGGCCGTCGCCGCCGGGCTGGGTCGGGAGGCCCGCGCCGGGAGGTGGGACGACGCGGGCGCTGGCCGTGGCCCGGCCCGAGACGCGGCCGGAAGGCGACGGCGAGGCGATGGGTGGCGGGCGCCGGCGGTACGCCAGCCGCCGCTCTGGTTCTGATCGTCGTCCTGGTGCCAGGCGCCGCTCTGGTTCTGGCCCTTGTCCTGGTCCGGGCTTTCGCCCGGATAGGACTCCAGGTCGTGGACGGCGGGGGCGTTCTGGAGGCCCGGGAAAGGAGCCGGCTCGTTGTCGGAGGCGGGGTAGGACGCGGGCGCGGCCCGACCCGGCGCGCCTTCGCCGTGCCCGAACGGCGGGAACGCGGGCGGGGCGCCGGGGGTCGTCCAGGGCGATTGGTGGCCGTTGTCCCAGACGCTGCCCGAGTCCTCGCCGGCGTCCGCGGCGGGACGGCCGTACAGAGGCTGAGCGGGGTCGGAGCGGCCGTACAACGCCTGGTCCGAGCTGTCCGCGTCCGGCTCGTCGTCCGTGTCGGCCGGTGCCGGAGCGGCCCGGCCGTAGACGCGGGCCTGCGGCGCGGGCGTGGGCGGCGGGGCCTCCTCCTCGGCCGGGGCGACACGGCTGGCCAGCGGGACGGACGCGCTGGCCGACACCGGGCGGGCGGTGCCGGTGGCGGGACGGTCGGCCCCCGACCGGTCGCCGTAGTCGGCGTGATCGCCGGACTCGCGCGGCTGTGGTACGGAGCCGTTGCGCGGCTCGGCCGACCCCGGACCGGCGGGACCGAACGGCGACTGCTCGGCCTGGCCGTACGGGGATGACTCGGCCTGGCCGTAGGGCGGCTGCTCCGCCTGACCGTAGGGCGGCTGCTCCGCCTGACCGTAGGGCGGCTGCTCCGCCTGACCGTAGGGCCGTTGTTCCGTTTGGCCGTAGGGACCCTGTTCGGGCCGGCCGTACGGCGCATGTTCGGGCTGGCCGTAGGGCGGCTGCTCGGCCGCGTTGTACGGCGGGTGCCCGGCCCCTGGGAACGGTGGCTGCTCGGCCTGACCGAACGGCGGCGGATCGAACGGCGGCGGATCGAACGGCTGCGGACCGAACGGCGGCGGACCGGCCGGCGAGAACGGCGGCAGACCGGCGGGTGCGAAGGGCGGCGGACCGGCCGCGTTGAAGGACGCCCCGGGCACGCGCTGCGCGAAGCCGCTCGAACTGCGCTCGCCGGCCGGGCGACCGTAGATCGCGTCCGAGTCCGATCCCGGCTCGAGGCCGGGCCCGGGCGGTACGTTCTCGCCGGCGCCGAAGGAGGACGGCGCACCGTTCACCGGCGGCGCCTGGTCCGACGGCTCGTCGTCGTAGCGCGAACCGAACGCGGACGGTCCGAACGGCGACGCCTCGGCCGACCCGTCGACGGCCGGATCGTAGGGGGAGCCGGTGGCCGGGGTGCCGTACGGCGAGCCGCCGTTGGACGTGTACGTGGGCGGGGCCGCCGGCAGGGCGAGGGGCTCGTCGTACGGCGACCCGCTCGGCTCGTAGGGCGACCCGCTCGACGGCCGTACGGGCATGGCGGACGCCCCGGACGGCTGCTCGTCGAACGGTGCGCCGCGCCGCGATTCGCCGCCGTTCTCCAGGTGCGAGCTGTCCTCGAGGGAGGCCGCCCGCCGGCCGAACCGCAGCCGGTCGGAACCCGAATCGAAATCGGGTTCGGGCGGGCGGGCGGCCGGCACCGGGGCCGACCCGCCGAACGCGCCGTCGCCGGTGTTCAGACCGGGGGTACGGAACCCGCCCGACGATCCGAAGGCCTGCGAGGCGCGTGGCGTACGGATGCCGCCGGAGGAGTCCGGCCCATCGCGCGGGGGCAGCGGCCGGGGGGATTCACCAGCCGGGCGGAAGCCGGAGAAGGAATCGGGTTCGCTGTACGACGTCGGGCTGCGCATCGGCAGGTCACTGGCCCGGCCCTGGCGCGGTGGCCCGGACGGATCGTCCATCGGCCGGGGCAGCGGGACGCTGTCGCCGCGGCCGGCCGGCGGTGCGTCGGGCAGACCGGTCAACGTCGCCCCGGGGACGCGAACGCGCTGGTCACCGAACGCGGAAATGCCCGGCGGGCGGCCGTTGGGCGACGGCGGCTCGGCGCCGGCGTGCCCCCGGGTCGGTGAACCGGGCGCGAAGCCGGCGATCTCACCGGACGGGCCGCCGAGCGGCTGCGACGCCGACGCCGGCAGCGACTGGGGGGCCCAGGCGGAGTGGTCGGGTGCGGCCGGGGGTGGACCGGGCACCCGGGCGGCCCCGGTCGCCGTCGGAGAGTGCGGCGGCGCGGACTGCGGCGGCGAACCCATGCGGTCGGCGTCGTCGGGTGTGGACGGCTGGGCCGGCGGCGAACCGAAGACGGTCGGGACCACGAACGGCGACCCGCCGCTGGGCGTGGCCGGCGGCGGTGGCGCGTAGGTGGTCGGAAAGCCGGGCGACGAGGGTCGACCGGAGCCGTCCGCGTCCGGCGGGAAACCGTCGGGACCGAACGGCTCGGCTGGGCCGCCCGACGTGGCCCCGGCCGGCGGCTGACCGGCTTGCTGCCCCTCGGACGTCATACGCGCCTCCTCATCACCATCGGCCGGTCCCACTTCGACCCGGCCGTGGACCGCCACTCGTGGGGGCGAGCGGATGGTCCGGCGGTCACCTCCCGGCCCGGCCGAGCCAAGGGGTGGACCGCAGCCCACCGTACCGGTCGTCGCGAGCACCCGGAATCCCGGTGTACGTCCGAAGAGGCTGTTGCCGGTCACGCCAACCGGGACAGATCGTCGATCGGCGGGCGTGTCCGGGCGCGTGATCGGGCGGTTCCGCCGGTGCTGAGCGCGGCGATGCGACGGTGATCACGGTCAGCCGAAGGAGATCCCCGGCGAACCACCAAAGGGGACGAATTCTGGCCCGGACGGAGGGCCGGCGGGAGACGGAAACGGCCCGCCCGGGGGAGCGGGCGAGCCGTTTGCCGGGACGCGGCGCGGTGCGCGCCGGCGTCCGGTCAGAAGACCTTGCGCTGGGCGAAGATGGCGATCTCGTCGCGCATGGTCTGGGTCGGGGCGGAGTGCCATGCCCGATCCAGGGCACGGTTCTGCCGGTTGATCAGTCGACGCTCGCGGAGGCGGTCGATCATGTGAGCGCTCATGGCGGTCTTCACTTCCTCGTCTTGGTGACTTCTTGAGTATCGCTCACTGCAAGGCGAGTTGCCAAATAATCTAAGGGTGATGCCCGCCACGGGCCTAACGATCGAAGGCAACGAAAGTATTTTACCTAATAACCGTCAGTCCGCTACGTCCACGAGAGTAGAGCCGCCTCCGGATCGGTGAGGAACCGGCCGACATCGCGCAGGAACTTGGAGCCCAGTTCGCCGTCGACGATGCGGTGGTCGAAGGACAGGCCGAGGGTGGTCACCTGGCGGACCTTGATCTTTCCCTTGTGCACCCACGGTGTCTCCCGGATCGCGCCGAACGCCAGGATCGCCGCCTCGCCCGGCGGCAGGATCGGCGTCCCGGTGTCGACGCCGAAGACGCCGACGTTGGTGATCGAGAACGTGCCGCCCTGCATGTCGGCCGGCGGCGTACGCCCCGATTTGGCCACGCCGACCAGCGTGTTCAGCCCGTCGGCGAGCTCGCGCAGGGACAACCGGCCGGCGTCCTTGATGTTCGGCACGATGAGCCCGCGTTCGGTCGCGGCCGCGATTCCCAGATTGACGTATTCCTTGACGACGATCTCGCCGGTCTCGCCCGACCAGGTGGAGTTGACCATCGGGTGCCGCCGGACCGCGAGCAGTACGGCCTTGGCCACCAGCAGCAGCGGCGAGATCCGCAGGTCGGCGAACTCCCGGGTGGACCGCAGCTTGTCCAGCGCCTTCATCGTGCGGGTGACGTCGACCGTGAGGAACTCGGTGACGTGCGGCGCCGTGAAGGCCGACGCCACCATGTTCTCCGCGGTGAGCTTGCGCACGCCCTTGATCGGTATCCGCTGCTCCCGCGACGCGTCGAACACCGCCGCGGTGCTTGTTGTCGCGACGCCGGTGGTCGCCGGCGCCGGTGCCGGTTCCTGCGCCGCCAGCCGGACGTCGTCCCGCGTCACCGAGCCGAGCGGTCCACTGCCGACCAGCAGTGACAGGTCGACGCCGAGATCCCGCGCCAGCCTGCGCACCGGCGGCTTCGCCAGCACCGGAGACGCCCGGTGCCCGTTTCGTCCGGCCGGGCCGGGAGCCGGCGAGGCGGGGACCGGCGCAACCACGGCCGGAGCGGGCGGCGCAGCGACCGCGGGGGCGGAACTGCCGGCTCGCGGCCGGCGCTTCGCCGTCACGTTCTTCGGGCCGTAGCCGACGAGTACGGCCGTACGGCCACCGGGAGCCGGACCGCCGATCAGGCCGGGCTCGACCGCTCCCTCGGCCGGCGCGATCTCGACCGCCGCCAGCGACTCCGCGGACGGCACCGGTCCGTCGAACGCGCCGGCGGCCGACGGAACATCGCCGGACGGTGGCGGGCCCGGGAGCGGGCCGGCGGACGGGTCGGTGTCGATGGCGACGATCGGCGCGCCGACCTCGACCGTCGCACCGGCCTCGGCGAAGATCCGGGTGACCACGCCACCCCACTTCGCCGGGATCTCGACCGCCGCCTTCGCCGTCTCGACCTCGACGATCGGCTGGTTCAGCTCGATCGTGTCCCCGACCTTGACCAGCCAGTTCAGGATCTCGCCCTCGGTCAATCCCTCGCCCAGGTCGGGCAGGGTGAACTCCTTGATCCGGGACATCCGCTTCACCAGCCGAACGAACGGTCGACGGCGTCCAGCACCCGGTCCAGGTCCGGCAGGTACTCCTCCTCGACCCGGGCGGCCGGGTAGGGAACGTCGTAACCGGTCACCCGCAGCACCGGCGCCTCGAGCGAGTAGAAGCACTCCTCGGTCACCCGGGCCGCGAGCTCGGCGCCCAGCCCGAGGTTGCCGGGCGCCTCGTGCACGACCACCAGGTGCCCGGTCTTGCGGACCGACTCGTACACCGGCCCCATGTCCAGCGGCGACAGCGAGCGCAGGTCGATCACCTCGAGGTGCCGGCCGTCCTCCTCGGCCGCGGTGGCCGCATCGAGGGCGGTCCGGACCATCGGGCCGTACGCCACGATCGTCGCGTCCGTGCCGTCGCGGACCACGCGGGCGGCGTGCAGTGGGAACGACGGCGGCGAGTCGAGGTCGACCGGCGCCCTTCTCCCAGTAGCGGCGCTTCGGCTCGAAGAAGACGATCGGGTCGTCCGACGTGATGGCCTGCTGGATCATCGCGTACGCGTCGGCGGGGTTGGCGCAGGTCACCACCTTGAGGCCGGGCACGTGCGCGAAGAACGCCTCCGGGCGACTCGGAGTGGTGCTCGACCGCGCCGATGCCGCCACCGAACGGGATCCGGATGACGATCGGCAGCCGCACCTTGCCCTTGCGACCGGTAGAACATCTTCGACGACCTGGGCGACGATCTGGTCGTACGCCGGGAACACGAAACCGTCGAACTGGATCTCGCACACCGGGCGGTAGCCGCGGATGGCCAGGCCGATGGCGGTGCCGATGATGCCCGACTCGGCCAGCGGGGTGTCGATGACCCGGTTCTCGCCGAAGTCCTTCTGCAGGCCGTCGGTGATCCGGAAGACGCCGCCGAGCTTGCCGACGTCCTCGCCCATGATGACGACCTTGGGGTCGTTCTCCAGGGCGCGGCGCAGCCCGTGGTTGAGCGCTTTGCCGAAGGTGAGTCGTTTCGGCCATCAGTGAGCGCTCCCCTCGAACGTGGCCTGGTACTCGCTCGAACTGGCGCGCGCTGGGCGTCGACCTCGGGCGAACCGTGCGGGTACACGTTGTCGAACATGGTCACCGGCTGCCGGGTCGGGCATCGCCAGGACCCGCTCGCGCAGGTCGCAGGGCCAGCGCCTTGGCCGTCTCGTCGACCTCGCCGAAGAACGCGTCGTCGGCCAGTTGCTGCTTGGTCAGGAACGCCTTCAGCCGGGCGATCGGGTCCTTGGCCTTCCAGGACTCGACCTCGCTGGCGATCCGGTAGCGGGTCGGGTCGTCGGAGCTGGTGTGGGCGCCCATCCGGTACGTGTACGCCTCGATCAGCGTCGGCCCCTGACCCTGCCGGGCCTGGTCCAGCGCGGCCCGGGTCACCGCGTACGTGGCCAGCACGTCGTTGCCGTCGACCCGTACGCCGGGGAAGCCGTAGCCGGCCGCGCGCCGGTAGAGCGGGACCCGCGTCTGGCGCTCGAGCGGCTCGGAGATGGCGTACTGGTTGTTCTGGCAGAAGAAGCACCATCGGCGCGTGGAAGACGCCGGCCCAGACGAACGCCTCGTTGACGTCGCCCTGGCTGGTGGCGCCGTCACCGAAGTAGGCGATGACCGCCTCCCCGTCGGCGTTGCCGGTCTTGCCGTCCATGGTGATGCCCATGGCGTAGCCGGTGGCGTGCAGTGTCTGCGCGCCGATGACGATCGTGTAGGTGTTGAACTTGAACTTGTTCGGGTCCCAGCCGCCCTGGTCGACGCCGCGGAACAGGCCGAACGGCATGATCGGGTCGATCCCGCGGCAGTACAGCACGCCGTGCTCGCGGTAGGTCGGGAAACGCCATGTCCTGCGGTCGCAGCGCGCGGCCGGAGCCGACCTGCGCCGCCTCCTGGCCCAGCAGGCTGGCCCAGATACCGAGCTCGCCCTGCCGCTGCAGCGCGGTCGCCTCGGCGTCCAGCCGCCGCACGGTCACCAGGTCGCGATACAGCTCGCGGTACTCGTCGTCGGTGAAGTCGACCGAGTACGTGGTGCCGTCGGCGGTGGTGACGCTGTCGACGCGCTCCCCGTCCGGGGTGAGCAGCTGGACGAAGCCGCCCGCCGGGTCGACCCCGACTTCGCTGTCGCCGTTAGCCATCCGTTGTCTCCCTGCTCTCATCTGAGCCCGCGACGGGGGTCGCCCGGCCGCGCGGCTGACCGCAATCGGCGCCGCGCCTGGCCGGGTGAGGCTGCCGCGCGGCTTACCGGCGCGGACGGGTGCCCGGCCGGGGAGTGACGGTCCCCACCGCGTCCCCGCGGTCAGCGGAAGCGACGGCGGCGGTGCCGTCGCCCCCATCCTCCCAGAGAACGTGAGAGCCGCCACAGGTCAATGCGATCACCGTCCTGAAATTGTGCGGACATAAATGTCCGATTAAGTGACTTTCGTCCACCCCCGTCCAGACGAACGGACGATGTCGGGCGCTGCCGATACGGCCGATCGTCGTTCATCCCCGTGACCGAGGTGGATCCAAGTTGATCACTTGGCCGCCGTGGTGGTGTCTCTGGGGAGGGGTGCCGGCTGTGCCGGAGGAGTCGAATGGGCGTCGCGGCCTCGTGCCGCCGCTCAAGGTGCTGCGCCGACGTCTGGACGGCGTCTATCGCGCCGACGGGTTCTCCGGACCGACGCGGCGCTACGTGCTGATCGTCGCGCTGCTGGTCGGGCTGGCCTCGCTGCCGACCCTGGCCGCGATCACCGCCGGTTCCAACGAGCTCGACGACGGGTCCACCGGCGCGATGGATGTGCCGTTCCTGCCGCCGCCCTCGGCCGGGCCGGTGATCCCGATCCCGGTGCTGCCGGCGCCCTCGACCAGCTCATCCGGGGCGCATCACTCCCGCTCACCCCGATCCAGCCGCCGTACGCCCGGCGAAGTGAGCCGTCCGTCGCCCATCCCGGGCGACTCCGGTGCCGGCCCGTCCGGCAGCCACTCGTCGGGGCCCGCTTCCTCCGGGCCTGTTTCGGCCGGCTCCGGCCGTGGTGCCGCGACCGCGCCGCCGCCCCCGCTCGAGCGCGGCCACGTGCCGAGACCGCCGCTCACCGGCAGCGGCCGAAACAGCGGCCGCAGCTCCGGCCCGGCGCCTCATAAGCCGCACCCGCTACCACAGAAGCCGCACTCGGCGCCGCCACGGAAGCTGCACCCGGCGTCCCACAAGCCGCAGCCGGCACGTCAGGAGCCGCACGCGGTGCGGCCGGCGCCGCCGCGGAAGTCGCATGATCCGGACGAACTGCCGCCTCCGGGATCGCGGCCGTTCTGCCACGAACGCGGCAAGCCCGGCGCCCGCGAGTCCCGTCATCACCGCCCGGACCGGTCGCCCCATCGCCAGTCCGAGGACTCCACCCACCGCGCCCACTGGTCGCACCACCGCGAGGGCCGGTCCCGCCAGGTCCTGGTCCTCGTCCGCTCCACCGGCCGGCACAGTCCGCGCACGATCATCCGCGAGCACCCGGTCGACGTGCGTGCGACGGCCGACCGGGGCCGCGCCCCAACCAGTCACCGGAGGTCTTCGTTGACCGAGCGTCCGCAGAACGTCCGCCCCGGGCAGGTGCTCGAGCGAACCCACAACAGCCGCCGGCACCACGCCGAGCACCCGGAGGTGCCGGCCCAGAGCCGCGCCTACCGCGGCAGCCACCGCGCCGAGCGGATGCACCGCGCCGACGACACCGACCCGTCGGCCGACGTCCGGAACGACGACGACCAGTACCGGGGCGGCGATTGCCGCAACGCCGACCACAAGACCGGCGCCGACTGGTCCGCGGCCGCCGACCGCAGTTCACGGGTCGGCAGGCACCACGCCGACCACCGCCCGGACCGGCCCAACCGCTGGTAGCGCGGCGGCCTCAATCGTCGCCGAGGCGGTGGCGGTTGGTCTCGATCCAGGCGTCGATCGCCTCCGGGTCGTTCGGGTCCACGCCCTCGGAGATCAGCTGAGCCACCGCCGCGGTCGCCGGGCTGCGGCGCTCGCCGGTCGCGTACAGCCGGGCGAACTCGGGGATCATCTCCTCGACCACCGTGTCGGTCTGCTCGGCGGCCGCGTCCGGCAGGCCGCGCTGCCGGCTCGCGTACGCCGACCAGGCCCGGACCACCCGGGGCAGCATCGCCGCGTCGTCCATGTCGAGCACGGCCCGGCGGTGCACCCAGTCCAGCAGGAACAGCCCGGCCACAGCCGGGCTCCAGCGCAGCGGATCGGGATCGGGCAGGCGTGCCGGCGTGGTCCATGATCAGGCTCAGACAGAAGTGCAGGGACGCCAGCTCGTCGTCGGCGGTCACCCGGTCCAGCCCGAACGCTGACCGCCTCGGGGGACACGAGGAAGTCGCGGATCAGGTCCGGCGCCGGCCGTTCGGGCGGCTCGGCCAGCGGCGGCACGCTGGTCGGCGCCGGCAGCAACGCCAGTCGCGCCGCGGCCAGCGCCCGGTCGGTGGCCAGCGAGCCCTCCGACGGCAGGTCGCCCAGCCCGTCGGTGATCGCCAGGTGCCGGTCGACCTCGCCCCGCAACCGGCCCGGGTCCTCCTCGCGGAACCAAGTCAGCTCGTCGGACGTCGCACATCTCGCGCACCTGCTCGACGATCCGCGCCGCCGAGGTGCCGACGAAGACGTCCTTGGTGATGCCGATGTTGTGGTCGACCAGAGCCACCACGGCGTGCTCCGGACCGCCCTCGTCCGAGTCGTCGTAGGCGAAGGTGACCAGGTAGGACGTCTGGTCGCCGAAGACGTCGCCGTACGCGCAGCAGGCCGGTCGGCCGGACCTTGCCGAGCTGGGCCGACCAGGCCGGCGCCTGCGGTCCCGGGCCGCACGTCGGCGGCGCCGGCCGCGTCCGGCACCAGGCGCGCGAACACCGACGCGGATGGTGGTCGCCGACGCGGTTCGCCGGCGCGTGGTGGCGCTGAGGAAGTCGCCGACGAAGTACGCGGACCGCGTCCGCCCGATCGGTCTCGGCCACCGCGTAGACGCTGCCGAGCAGGGCGGTGCCGAGCATCTCGGCGTCCAGGGCGCAGTCGAGCTTCGCCACGTCGCGGGCCGCGTGCAGGACCGCTTCGTACGGAGTCTGGGGTGCCGGCATGCCGCGCGACGTTACCCGGCATGGCGCGTGGCGGACCTACTCCGAGCGGACCGCGGTGAACGCCTCGCGGGCCTGGGCGTACGCGTGGAGCACCTCGCGGACCGGCGCGACCACGTAGTTCCCGGGCGACCTCGGTCACGGCGCAGCCGCAGCCGCTGCTCGGCTCGCCGACCGGGCCCGCCGCGCACCCCAGTTGACGAGCGGCCTCAACAGCACCGCCAGCAGCATGCCGAGCAACCAGGCCGCCGAGCAGAAGCAGGGTCGGCAGCGGCACCAGGCCGACCTTGGGATAGCGCAGTTCGGGCAGGCCGAGCAGCCGTACGGCGTACCCCGCCGAGCAGCCAGCCCAGACCGCCCACCGCGGCCAGCGTGAACAGCCACTGCAGACCGCCGACGACCCGCCACCAGAGCGGCTTGCGCTCCATCCCGAGATCGGTGCTCGGCGATCGCCCGGTCCAGGGCGTCGGACAGGTCGGCCACCCGCGACCGGGCGGCGGTGGTCAGCGCGGGCGCCCAGACCGGCGGCAGCGGCGCGGCCGCGCGGGTCGCGACCGCGCGCACGGTCAGGCCGACCGCCGACTTCTGGGCGGCGTCGGCGTCCGGCAGCGACGTCCGCGGAACGACTTCGGTGGACACCGCGTCGGTGCTCGGCGCGCCGGACAGGTGCAGTCGGCGCAGCGGGTCGGGCCGCAACCGGCGCAGTCCGCGGACCACCGGCCACCCGGTCGAGGCGGCGGCCCGGTGGCGGTACGCGCCCGGCGACCGCGCCGCCGACCGCCGGCACCCCGGCCGAGGCGGCGAGCGCGTCGGACAGCTGCCGGACGGTCGCCCGGTCGACCTCGTCCTCGGCCGCCGGCGGCCCGATCATCGCGGTCAGCTCGCCGGTCACCGGTCGAGGTCGCCGCCCAGCCGGCGCAGCGCGGCCTGCCGCTCGGCCACCGTCTTCTCCAGCGACGTCGCGCAGCTCGGTCAGCATGCCCGGCTGCTTGGCCGAGGTGGCCAGCACCGGCGCCGCCGCCCAGGCCGTCCTCCTCGAGCAGCCGCTTGAGGTCGCCCAGCACGATCTCGGTGTCCGACGCGGACAGCCGGTCGGCCTGGTTGAGCACCACGACGTGATGTCGCGCGTGCGCGCGGAACTGCCGACAGGTACGCGTGGTGCAGGATCCGGTCGCCGTACTTCTGCGGGTCGACCACCCAGACGATCTGGTCGACCAGGCCGAGCAGCCGGTCGACCTCGAGCGGTGGCTGCGCTCGACCGAGTCGAAGTCGGGCAGGTCGAGCAGGACCAGCCCGCGCAGGGCGGCCTCGTCGTCGCCGTCCAGCGCGCTCTCCCGGATGAACCGCTGCCGGGGCAGCACGCCGACCCAGTCGAGCAGCCGGTTGGCCGGTTCGAGCGGCCCCCAGACGCAGGCGTGCGCGACGCCGGTGGTCGGCCGGCGCACGCCCGACCGGCGACAGCTTGAGCCGGGCCAGCGCGTTGAACAGGCTGGACTTGCCGCTGCCGGTGCTGCCGGCCAGCGCGACCACGGTGTGGTCGCGAGGACAGCGAAAGCCGGCTGCCGGCCCGTTCGACCAGCGTGTGCGCGGCGACCAGGTCGCCGTCCGGCAGGTACGGATCGGTCACCGCGCAGGAACCTGGCCAGCGCGTTCAGCCGTTCGACCAGCCGCTCGGCGTCGACCCGGCCGTCGTCGCCGGTTCAGCGCGCCGCGCACGCGACCGACGAGACTCACTTCGTGCCTCCCTGGCGGCCGCCGGGCCGCGGGACGGACCCGGTCGCTGCTGAGCGCGAGCTGTTCGCGCGCGGCTTCGCACGTCGTCGGCGGCGGTGCGCAGCGTAGCGCCCGGTTCGACCTGCAGACCCGACCGCGGCCGTACGGTCGGTGAACCGCGCCGCCTCCTGCGTCGAGCAGATCGTCCACGCGCGACAGCAACTCCTCGCGCGCCCGCGCGGCCAGCGTACGGATGGCCTGGTCGCCGAAGATCGCCTCGAGCACCTTCTGCGCCGCCACGGTAGTGCCCGCGCCGACCGCGATCTCAGCGCCGGTGGGGATGAACGCGGTCGACGTGAAGACCGCGATCATCACGGCCAGACCGGCCCCGTTGACCGCGTACGCCGCGCCGCGCGCCACGAACCGCTTGTCGCCGGCCTCGCTCGCGGACCAGCTCGAGCACCCACTGCTGCCAGTCGCGGACCAGCCGGTCGGCCCGCTGCGGCAGGTCGGCGGCCGGTCGCTGACAGGGCCGGCTCGAGCAGCGCGGCGCCCGGCCGGCATGCGCGTGCCACGCCGCGTACGCCTGCTCGGTCGCGTCCGCGCAGACCCCGCGCAGCAGCGTGACCAGCTGGGACTCGAGCGCCGTCTGCAGATTGCGCCCGGGCGCCGGACGGCCGGTGAGGGCCGCGATGACCCGGTCGCGCAGGTGACCGACCTTGGTCTCCAGCGCCCTGCAGGAACTCGCCGGTGCCGACGAACTCCTGCCATCGGGCCAGCACCTCGCCGCGCAGCAGCCGGCCGTCGCGCAGCCCCTCGTGGACGGTCCGCTTGGCGGTCCGGTAGGCCGACGGCGACCCGTTCGTCCAGCGCCTTGGCCGCGCGGGACTGCTCGTCGGCCGCGTCGGCCAGGCCGTCCACCGTCGGGCCGAGCGCGGCCAGCGCGCCGTTCAGCGTCTGCCGGACGACCGCGGCCCGCGCGTCGACGTCCGACGCGAGCTGGGCGAACCAGTCGTGCAGCGGCCGGATGGTGTCCTCGTCGAGCATGCCGCTGACCGTCCAGCGTCGCCTCCGGCAGCACGAACAGCGGCGCCGCCGACATGTCGCGGGCGGCCAGCATCTCCCTGCAGGTGCGCGGAGACCTCACCGGCGGCGTCCGGCGGCACACGGTCCAGGACCAGCGCGATCACCGTGCCGCGCAGCCGGGCCGTGGTCAGCAGTTCCCACGGTACGGCGTCGGCGTACCGGGCCGCGGTCGTCACGAACAGCCACAAATCGGCCGCGGCGAGCAACTGGGCGGCCAGCGCCCGGTTCCGGTCGACCACCGAGTCGATGTCCGGAGCGTCCAAGAAGGCCAGTCCGGCGACGAAGTGCTGCGGCCGGCACCAGTTGCAGCGTGTTCGGGTCGGTGCTGGGCTCGGCGGTCCGGGTCAGGCCGGGCAGCAGTTCGCCCGAGCGGAACCAGGCTGCGTCGCCGGCGTTGCTGACCAGCACCGGCGAGCGGGTGGTCGGCCGCAGCACGCCGGTCGGCTGAAACCGGCGTCCGCACCATGCTGTTGACCAGAGTGGACTTGCCGGCGCCGGTGGAGCCGCCGACGACCACCAGCAGTGGGGCGTCCAGTCGGGCGAGGCGCGGCAGCAGGTAGTCGTCGAGCTGCGCGACCAGCGAAGCACCGATCCGGCGGGCGTCGTCGGAAGACGGCATGCAGCAGCGGGTAGGCGGCGCCGCCGATCGCCGCGCGCAGCCGGGACAGCGAGTCGGCCAGCTCGCCGACGGCCCGGGGCGGCTCCTCGGGGACCGGCCCGTCGAACGCCGCCACGGTCTCCGGTTCGACGGCGTCCACTGCGGACGCAACTGACTCGTCCACTGTGTCCGATGCGTGCTCGCCGTCCGGGTCGACCGCTTCGGCTTCGACTCGTTCGACTCGTTCGACTTCGGCCGGCGCAGGTTCTGGCTCGGCCGTGGCCGGTTCGGGTTCCGCTTCGAGCCGGGCCGGTTCGGGTTCTGGCTCGGCCGTGGCCGGTTCGGGTTCCGGGTCGGCCGGGGCCGGTTCGGGTGTCGCAACCGGTTCGGCCGTCGCCGCCTCGTCCGCCACGGGCGGCGTGTGGGCGTCGGCCTTCAGGCCGCCGACCCAGGACTCGACCGGGTCCACGTCCGAGTCCACGTCCTGGTCCATGTCCGGGTCCGTGGGCCGGCCGTCGCCGCGCGCGGGCGGGGGTTCGGCCGCCGCGGGATCGGGAGCGGCTGTCCGGACCTGGGACCCGGCCCGCTTCGGCGGCGGTGCCGGTGCGCCCGGGTCGGGGACGGGCGCGGAGTCGCCTGCGGCCACGGCTCGTGCGGAACCACCGGGCTCGAGTCCCGGAGGCGGCGAGTCGCGATTTCCTGGTTCGGAGTCGCCCGTACTCGATGAATTTCGGTTTTCGTCGGTTTTGTCTGCGGGAGCTTTCTCTGCGGGCGGAGACGTGGCGGCGGAGGCCGACGCTCCGACCGCGTCACCGTGCGTCGTCACGCGTAAAGCGTGCCCGATCGATACGAGACAGACAACAGGAGACGGCGGGCCGTGACCGGACAGGTACCTGGAAGTGCCGTCCGCCGACAACTTGCGCCGGGTACGCTCAACTTGGAGTTGACGACTGGCGACCTCGTGGCATCATTGAGTCCGGTTCACTCAACTTAGACTTGCGCGTCGTCAGGTGACGCGACACAACTGCAGGCTAGGCAAGAAGCGAGGAAGCGAACATGGCACGTGCGGTCGGCATCGACCTCGGCACCACGAACTCCTGCGTCAGCGTTCTCGAGGGCGGCGAGCCCTCGGTCGTGGCGAACGCGGAGGGCTCCCGGACGACCCCGTCGATCGTGGCGTTCGCGCGTAACGGCGAGGTTCTGGTCGGCGAGGTCGCCAAGCGTCAAGCGGTGACGAACCCGGACCGGACCATCCGTTCGGTCAAGCGGGAGATCGGCACCAACTGGACCATCGACATCGACGGCAAGAAGTACACCCCCCAGGAGATCTCGGCGCGCGTGCTGATGAAGCTCAAGCGCGACTCCGAGGCCTACCTCGGTGAGCAGGTGACCGACGCCGTCATCACCGTCCCGGCGTACTTCAACGACGCCCAGCGGCAGGCCACCAAGGAGGCCGGCGAGATCGCGGGCTTCAACGTCCTGCGGATCGTCAACGAGCCGACCGCCGCCGCCCTGGCGTACGGCCTGGACAAGGGCTCCAAGGAGCAGACGGTTCTGGTCTTCGACCTCGGCGGCGGCACCTTCGACGTCTCCCTGCTGGAACTGGGCGAGGGCGTCATCGAGGTCAAGTCGACCTCCGGCGACAACCACCTGGGCGGCGACGACTGGGACCAGCGGATCATCGACCACCTGGTCAAGACGTTCCGCGGCGAGCACGGCATCGACCTGAGCGCGGACAAGATGGCGCTCCAGCGTCTGCGTGAGGCGGCCGAGAAGGCCAAGATCGAGCTGTCCGCCGCCACCACCACGAGCATCAACCTGCCGTACATCACGGCCGGCGCGGCCGGCCCGCTGCACCTGGACATGAACCTGAGCCGGGCCGAGTTCCAGCGCATGACGCAGGACCTGCTGGACCGCACGCAAGTGCGCCGTTCGAGCAGGCCATCAAGGACGCCGGCGTGAAGGTGTCGGACGTCGACCACGTCATCCTGGTCGGCGGCTCGACCCGCATGCCCGCCGTGTCGGACCTGGTCAAGAGCCTGACCGGCAAGGAGCCCAACAAGGGCGTCAACCCGGACGAGGTCGTCGCCGTCGGCGCCGCCCTGCAGGCCGGTGTGCTCAAGGGCGAGGTCAAGGACGTCCTGCTGCTCGACGTGACCCCGCTTTCGCTGGGCATCGAGACCAAGGGCGGCATCTTCACCAAGCTGATCGAGCGCAACACCACCATCCCGACCAAGCGCTCCGAGGTCTTCACCACGGCCGACGACAACCAGCCGTCGGTGCTGATCCAGGTCTTCCAGGGTGAGCGGGAGATCGCGGCTTACAACAAGAAGCTCGGCACCTTCGAGCTGACCGGCCTGCCGCCGGCGCCGCGCAACGTGCCGCAGATCGAGGTCACCTTCGACATCGACGCGAACGGCATCGTGCACGTGGCCGCCAAGGACATGGGCACCGGCAAGGAGCAGAAGATGACGATCACCGGCGGCTCGGCGCTGCCGAAGGACGACATCGAGCGCATGATGCGCGACGCTCAGGACCACGCCGACGAGGACAAGCAGCGGCGCGACGACGCCGAGACCCGCAACCTGGCCGAGCAGCTGCAGTGGCAGACCGAGCGGTTCCTGGCCGAGAGCGGTGACAAGCTGCCCGAGGAGAGCCGGTCGAAGATCGGTGACGCGCTGGGTGACCTGCGTGCCGCGCTCGGTGGCACCGACATCGAGAAGATCAAGGTCGCCCACGAGGAACTGGCCAAGGTCTCTCAGGAGGCCGGCTCCCTGCTCTACGCACAGCAGCCGGACGGCGCCCAGGGTGAGCCCGGGGCCGACGGCACCCAGGCACCCGGCGCGAGCGCGGGCGGCGCGGGCGCGACCGGTGCCGGCTCGGCCGGCGGTGCGGACGACGTCGTCGACGCCGAGATCGTGGACGAGGACGACAAGAAATGAGCCGGGCGGACGACGAGAACGAGGGCCAGGGGGCCGAGCGGGTCGTCATCCGCGACCGACGCAAGATCAACCCGAACGGCAAGGCAACAGAGGGATCCGTGGGCGACAACGAGAACGACGAGTCGGCAGACGCGAACGGCGGTGCGCACCGCGCCGTCGAGCCGGAGGAGGGCGCCGAGCCGTCGGCGGCGGCTTCCCCCGTGCTGGGGGCCGAGCTGGAAGCGCTGCGCGGCGAACTCGACGAGCGCATCCGGGATCTGCAGCGGGTGACGGCGGAGTACGCCAACTACCGCAAGCGGGTGGACCGGGACCGCGGGGCCGCGGCCGAGCAGACCACCGGTGCGGTGCTGTCGGCGCTGCTTCCGGTGCTCGACGACATCGACCGGGCCCGGGAGCACGACGACCTGGTCGGCCCGTTCGCCACGGTGGCGGAGGCGTTGACCGCCGCCACCAGCAAGTTCGGGCTGGTCGGATTCGGCGACAAGGGTGACCCCTTCGACCCGACCCGGCACGAGGCGGTCGCGCACCAGACGTCCCCGGACGTCACCGAGCCGACCTGCGTCGAGGTCATGCGCCGCGGATACACCCTGGGCGAGCGTCTGCTGCGCCCGGCCCTGGTCGCGGTAGCCGACCCGGAGTGAGTACCGGGCGCAACCCGGAGGAGGAGGTGGACTGAGATGAGTTCCAAGGACTGGCTGGAGAAGGACTTCTATGCCGTTCTCGGGGTGACCAAGTCCGCCTCCGCCGACGAGATCAAGAAGGCCTACCGCAAGATGGCCCGGGAACTGCACCCGGACCGGAACCCGGGCAACGCCGAGGCCGAGGAGAAGTTCAAGGCCGCGTCCGAGGCGTACGACGTGCTCTCCGACGAGAAGAAGCGCAAAGAGTACGACGAGATGCGCTCGCTCTTCGGCTCGGGCGCGTTCCGCCGCGGGGCCGGCCGGGCCGGCGGCACCCAGTTCGATCCGTCCGACCTGTTCGGCGGGTTCAGCGGGGCCGGGGCCAGTGGGGGAAGTGCCGGTGACCGCCGGTTCGGCGGCGCCGGCTTCTCCGACATCTTCAGCTCGATCTTCTCCGGCGGCGGCGCCACCGGTGGCAGCGGTGTGGGCCGCCGGGGCCCGCAGCGCGGCCGGGACGTCGAGGCCGAGGTGACGCTGGACTTCACGCACGCCGTGCAGGGCACCACCCTGCCGCTGACGCTGCGTTCACCGGGCGTCTGCGACACCTGTCACGGCAGCGGGGCCAAGCCCGGCACCTCCCCGCGGACCTGCCCCGCCTGCCGGGGCAGCGGACTGATCTCCCGCAACCAGGGGTCGTTCAGCTTCTCCGAGCCGTGCCGGGAGTGCCAGGGCGCGGGGACCGTCGTCGAGGAGAAGTGCCCGGAGTGCCGCGGGACCGGCGGCGTCACCAAGAATCGGACGATCAACGTGCGGTTCCCGGCCGGCGTCTCCGACGGGCAGCGCATCCGGCTGTCCGGCCGCGGTGAGCCGGGCGAGCGCGGCGGACCCGCCGGCGACCTGTACGTGCAGGTCAAGGTACGTCCCGACGAGCTCTTCGGGCGCAGCGGGGACGACCTGACGCTGGCCGTGCCGATCTCGTTCGCGGAATCGGTGCTGGGGACGGATCTGCGGGTGCCGACGCTCGACGGGGTGGTGACCCTGCGGGTGCCGCCGGGCACGCCGAGCGGGCGGACGTTGCGGGCGCGGGGCAAAGGTGTCCAGCGCCGGGACGGCCAGGCCGGCGATCTGCTGGTCACCGTCGAGGTGCAGGTGCCGCCCGGCGGCGCCATCAGCGACGAGGCTCGGGACGCCCTGGAAAAATTCGCCAAGCTGACCCCGCCACCCGAGCGAGCGAAGATCGACGCCCGGCTCCGGCGCCTGAGCTGACCCGGAAACCCTCGGTGGAGGAGGGCACGACACATGTACGAAGAGATCAACATCTCGGTGGAGGCGACCTCCGACGCCAAAGTCCTGATCATCTCGGTCGCCGCCCGCCTGGCCGGGATGCATCCGCAGACCCTCCGGCAGTACGACCGGCTCGGCCTGGTGCAGGCCGGCCGGGCCGGCGGCGGCGGCCGGCGGTACAGCGAGCGCGACGTGGCGCTGCTGCGAGAGGTGCAGCGGCTGAGCCAGGAGGACGGCGTCAACCTGGCCGGCATCAAGCGCATCATCGGGCTCGAGCATTTCGCCGGGGACCTGCAGCAGCGAGTGGCCGAGCTCGAGCAGGAACTGGACGAGGCGTACCGGAGGATCGCGGCGCTCGAGGCGGCGGCCGCGTACCCGGGGCGTGACCTGGTGCGATCCGATCAGCGGTCGACCGCGTTGGTGGTCTGGCGGCCGCGCCGATCCGGCGACAAGTAAACGGCGGCGACAAATAAGCGGCTCAGTCGTCCTCTTCCAGCTCGGCCGCCCACTGCCGCTGGTGGAGTTCCGCCTGATGGTGTCGGCGTCAGCGGCGGCCGAAGAGCCCCAGGCGGCGGGGGTGGCGCACCAGGCCGCCCTCGATCCAGTCCTCGTAGTCGAAGAGTTCGGGGCGGGTCATCAGCACCCGGCAGTTGTGCGCCCAGATCGACATCGGCTCGTCGCCGACCTCTTCGGCCCGCTCGACGTACTTCTTCAGCCGGCGTTTGCGCTGCGACGACGCGTTCGGCCGGACGCCGTCGGCGGCGTAGATGTACATGCAGTGCAGGGCGAACCGGCGGGCCGGGCATTGCCGGTCCATGGCCAGCTCGAACAGGGTGGGCGCGAGCACGTCCCCGGCGATCAGCAGGTCCCAGTCGGGCGGCATGGCATCGAGCGGCACCGCCTCCGGGTGATACGCCCACGACTGCAGTTCCTCCGGACGCGGGTCCACCGGATTGGCGAACCCGGGGGAGGAGGTTTCTCGCACGCTCACGCCACGCCTCGCAAGGCCTATTAACCCAACTTGTCAGCGCGACGCTAGCGCGTTCAGCCCTTCGGATGAAAGGTCCGAGGGATCACAATCCGGTACTGATCAGTAGCTTTGCGCTGAGTGCGGCGTTGGCCGGCGGTGCCGGGTCAGCACCAGCAGGCCGGCCACGCACAGACCGGTGGTGATCACGTACGCCAGGCGGTAGCCGAAATGCTGGGACAGCCCGAACAACGGACCGGCCAGCACCGCCCCGATCGGAAAGGTGTTGCTGAACAGTGTCGACGCCCGGCCCGGCTGACCCGGCAGCATGTCCTGCATGTACGACATCCCGAGCCCCGAGACGGCCGCGATGAACAGCGCGTTCAGCACCTGGCCGGCGAACAACAGGCCGACGTTCGGCGCGACCGCGGCCCGCCCGTAGTAGAGGACGCCGCAGGCGGCGCCGCCCAGCAGCAGCGGGCGCAGCGGAACCTTCATGGTCAGTGCCCCGAGACCGAGCATGAGCGGGATCTCCAGCGCCGCGCACAGACCCAGGAGGAGCCCGGCGTCCGCCACCCCGCCGTGCAGGTCGGTCCGGATGAACAGCGGCAGCGCCTGGACGGCCAGCGTCAGCGGGCACCTCAGCAGCGTGAACGCCACCACGATCCACCCCATCCGCGGGCCCCGGCCCCCGCTCTCCTCGGTGGGTGGGACCGGGTCCGGGGCCTCGACCTCGCGCAGCCAGAAGATCGCGGTCAGCGCCGCCATACCGTAGGTGAGCGCGGCCATGAGGTAGGCGTACCGGAAGCCACCCACCTCGATCAGGAACGCGGCCAGCGGCGGGCCGGCCACCCACGCCACCGAGAACACCGTGCGCAGCGTGCTGATGCCGAGCGCGGCCCGGTTCGGGTTGTCGCGCTGCAGGACCTGCCGGGCGTACGCGAAGGTCTGCGGGAACATCGAGCCGGCCAGCGCGGTGGCGGTGACGGTCAGCGCGAACAGGATCCAGTAGTTCCGGACGAACGCGGTCAGGCTCGCTCCGACCACGCCGGACAGGGCGGCCGCGATGAGCAGCCGGCGCCGGATCGGGTGGCGGTCCGACAGCCGCCCGAGCTGCGTCGACATCAGCACCCCGGACAGCGGCGCGGCCACCAGGAAGACCGTGGTCCGGATCGGCCCGGCGTGCACCTCGGTGCTCAGGAACAGCGACAGGAACGGGCCGACGACCGCAGTCGAGATCCCCACGGCCAGGAAGACCAGGCCCAGCGGCAGGAGCGCCGGACCGATCCGCCGATTCCGCGGCCCCGTCGGGAGACCCATGAGACCGCACGGTACTGGCTACGGTGGGGGCATGCGGCCGAGGGCACTTCCGGGTCTCGCCGGCCTGTGCGCTGTGCTGGCCCTGTCCGGGTGCTCCGTCTTGGGCGGCATCCGCCGGGCTCCGCCCCCGCCGGCGCCGGCCGCGCCGGTGCCCACGGCCGGGGCCGCCTCGCGCCCGTTCCGGTTGCGCTCGGCGGTCGCGCCGGTGCCGGCCGGGTACCGCCCGGCCACGGTCGAGTTCGCGAATCTGAGTGACGGGGCGGCACTGTTCACCAGGTGCCGGGGGAACGCCGACTGTGCGGCGGTGCTGCTGGTGACCGCCGACGGCGGGACGTCGTGGCAGGTGCGGAAGCATCCGCAGCCGCTGGCCGACAGCCAGCAGTTGTACGTGGGCGTGGACGGGACGATCGTCCTGCTCAGCGAGCCGTACGCGTACTTCGTGTCCACCGATCACGGCGTGACCTTCACGAAGTACCCGTACGGCACGGTGCCGCCGGTCCCGTACCGCGCGCTGGCCGGCCCGTACGAGATCTGCTGCGACGCCGACGCCGTGCCGACCCTGCGCCGCGTGAACGGCGACCGGGAGAGCCCGGTGCCGGTGGCGCCGCCGATCCCGGGCCGTCTGACCGCCGTCGCCACCGGGCCGGGTACACCGCTGTGGGTCGCCTCGGTCGACGCGAACCGGGCCACGAACGCGTTCTCGGCGTTCTCGGCCGACGGCCGCTCGTGGACCGAGGTCTCAGTGCCGGCGGCGTCCGTGTCGTCGGTTCAGCTGTTGCGCGCCGGCGGCGACTTGTGGCTGGTCGGCACCGTCGACCGGCAGTCCTTCCCGGCGCTGTGGCGGCTCGATGGCGGCGAGTGGCGGCGGGTGGACGTCCCGAACGCGCCGGCCACGTTCCAGTCGGCGGCCGCCCTGGGCGGCGGCCTGCTCGCGGTCAGCGGACCGGCCGGTACCGGCGTGGTCAGCGCGACCGGTCGGTACGTGCCGACCGACTGGCCCGCCCGGGGATTCCTGCGGCCGCTCGGCGACGGCGGCCTGGAGTTGCGGGACGATGTGACCGGCACCTGCTGGCTCGGTCAGGGCACGGGCGCCCGGTGGGACTGGACCGAGCTGACCCTACGGACGTAACCGGTTCGGCTGGCGGCTTTAGAGTTGAGCGGAATAGACTCAACTTGTACATCGCTGTGCCGGTGGACGGGTCGCTGAACCAGGGGAGCACATGAACGCCGAACGTCTGACCACGAAGAGCCGCGACGTGATCACGGGTGCGGTCGCGGATGCCAACCAGCATGGGCACGCCACGGTCGAGCCCTGGCACCTGCTGCTGGCGTTGCTGGACACCGGTGGGTCGACCGCCCCGGCGTTGCTGCGCGCGGTCGGGGCCAATCCGGCCGACGTACGCCGGGCGGCCGTACGGGCGATCGAGAAGATCCCCTCCGCCCGCGGCGCCAGCACCGCCGAGCCCAGCCTGTCCCGCGAGTTCGTGAACGCCATCGGCGAGGCCGAGCTGATCGCCAAGCCGCTCGGCGACGAGTACGTCTCGACCGAGCACCTGCTGGCCGGACTGTCCCGGGTCGGCGGCGCCGTGGCCAAGACGCTGCGCGACGCCGGTGCCACCGAGGAGGCCATGGTCGCGGCGTACCCGGAGATCCGCGGCGGCGACCGGCGGATCACGTCGGCCGAGCCTGAGCAGACGTACAAGGCGCTGGAGAAGTACAGCGTCGACCTGACCGAGCTGGCCCGCGACGGCAAGATCGACCCGGTCGTCGGCCGCGACACCGAGATCCGCCGCGTGGTGCAGGTGCTGTCCCGCCGGACCAAGAACAACCCGGTGCTGATCGGCGAGCCCGGCGTCGGCAAGACCGCCATCGTCGAGGGCCTGGCCCAGCGGATCGTGGCCGGGGACGTGCCCGAGACGCTCCGGGGCAAGAAGCTGGTGTCGCTCGACCTGGGCGCGATGGTGGCCGGCGCGCAGTACCGCGGCCAGTTCGAGGAGCGGCTCAAGTCGGTCCTGGAGGAGATCCGCAACTCCAACGGCCAGGTGGTCACCTTCCTCGACGAGCTGCACACCGTGGTCGGCGCGGGCAAGGGCGAAGGCTCGATGGACGCCGGCAACATGCTGAAGCCGATGCTGGCCCGCGGCGAGCTGCGGATGGTCGGCGCGACCACGCTGGACGAGTACCGCGAGCACATCGAGAAGGACCCGGCGCTGGAGCGGCGGTTCCAGCCGATCGTGGTCGGCGAGCCCACCGTCGAGGACACCATCGGCATCCTCCGTGGGCTCAAGGGCCGCTACGAGGCGCACCACCGAGTGCAGATCACCGACGCCGCCCTGGTCGCCGCGGCCAGCCTGTCGGACCGGTACATCAGCGACCGCTTCCTCCCGGACAAGGCGATCGACCTGATCGACGAGGCCGCCTCCCGGCTGCGCATGGAGATCGACTCCCGGCCGGTCGAGCTCGACCAGCTGCAGCGCACCGTCGACCGGATGCGGGTGGAGAAGCTGGCGCTGGAGAAGGAGACCGACCCGGCGTCGGTGGCCCGGCTCGAGCGGCTCGACCGCGACCTGGCCGACCGCGAGGAGGAACTGACCGCATTGAACGCCCGCTGGGAGCGCGAGCGCGGCGGCCTGAACCGGGTCGGTGAACTGAAGAAGCGGCTCGACGAGCGCACCGCCGAACTCGAGCGCGCCCAGCGCGACGGCGACCTGCTCAAGGCCTCGAAGATCCTGTACGAGGAGATCCCGGCGCTGCACGCCGAGATCGAGGCCGCGGCGGCGGCGGAACAGGAGAAGACCGAGCCGCCGATGGTCAAGGAGGAGGTCGGCGCGGACGACATCGCCGAGGTCATCGCCGCCTGGACGGGCATTCCGGCGGGCCGGCTGCTCGAGGGCGAGACGGCCAAGCTGCTGCGCATGGAGGAATCCCTGTCGGCCGCGGTGGTCGGCCAGCCCGAGGCTGTCGGGGCGGTCTCCGGAGCCGTACGCCGGGCGCGGGCCGGAGTCGCCGACCCGGACCGCCCGACCGGCAGCTTCCTGTTCCTCGGCCCCACCGGTGTCGGCAAGACCGAGCTGGCCAAGGCGCTGGCCGGGTTCCTGTTCGACGACGAGCGGGCGATGGTCCGGATCGACATGTCCGAGTACGGCGAGAAGCACAGCGTCGCCCGGTTGCTCGGCGCCCCGCCCGGATACGTCGGGTACGAGGAGGGCGGCCAGCTCACCGAGGCGGTGCGGCGGCGGCCGTACTCCGTGGTCCTGCTGGACGAGGTCGAGAAGGCCCACCCGGACGTCTTCGACACGCTGCTGCAGGTGCTCGACGACGGACGGCTCACCGATGGTCAGGGCCGCACGGTCGACTTCCGCAACGCCATCCTCGTGCTGACGTCGAACCTGGGCTCGAGCGCGGTCTCCGACTTCACGCTGACCGAGGAGCAGCGGCGCGACGAGGTGATGGCGGTGGTCCGCAGCCACTTCAAGCCGGAGTTCCTGAACCGGCTGGACGACATCGTGGTGTTCCACGCGCTGACCTCGGCCGACCTTGCCTCGATCGTGGAGATCCAGCTCGGCCGGCTGCGCACTCGGCTGGCCGACCGGCGGCTGTTGCTGGACGTGTCCCCGGCCGCGGTCAGCTGGCTCGGCGAGCACGGGTACGACCCGATCTACGGCGCCCGGCCGTTGCGGCGGCTGGTCCAGTCGGCGATCGGGGACTCAGCTGGCCAAGGCGCTGCTGGCCGGCTCGATCGTCGACGGCGACACGGTGCGAGTTGCGGTCGCCGACGCCAAGGACGGCCTGGTCGTCACCGCGGCATGACAGAGCCCCGCACGGTTTCCCGTGCGGGGCTCTTCGTTACTCTGCGGACGATGCCCGTTACTCTTCGGACGCCTCCCGTTGCCGGTAGGCGTGGGTCATCAAGATGTCGGTGATGGCGAGTTCGCCGTCCGCCGACCAGATCCGGATGCCGTCTCGCATGAGTTGGTACTTCACGTCGGTATAGCGGGTCCTGGTGTCGTCATGGTGCACGACGGTCAGAGTGTCGGCGTGGGGCATGGGACTCACCGGTCCTTATCAGGTCTGAGGCGGCCGCGGGGTGGTCACGCGGCCGACGACATCGGGAAGGGGCCCGGATCCGGTCTGCCTGATCCCCGGCTCGTCTCATCGGCGGGCGGCGACTCGGATGGGCATGGGGCGACGCCTTCGGACTCGGCTGAGTGCGGGTCGCCACGGAATGGAAGTGTATGGGTCGGCGTCTAACTTGTCGCCCCCCGATCGAGCGACCGGTTTCGTTGGTTTTCTTCCGTCGTGGCCCGATGTTGCCATACCTGGGCCGTATGGGGGTGTGGGTCGCAAGGATGGCCCCCGCCCGATACCGTGAGTCGATCACGAAGGGCGCATCCCGAAGGAGGCATCGTGGCCTATCCGTTCCCGTCGGCGCCCGTCGAACGGGCCCGTCCGGCGAGCGTCACCGTCTCGTCGTACCTGCTCTTCGTCGTTGCCGCGATTCAGCTGATCAGCGCCATCGTCGGGCTGAGCGAGGTCGGTACGACGGCCCGGGTGCTCAAGGACGCGTACGCCGGCACCGCCGCCGAAGGGGCCGAGTCGGTCGCCGGCGCCATCGGGGTCGTCTCGGCGGTGTTCGCGATTCTCTTCGCCGCCGGGTTGTCGATCCTGGCGATCTTCAACAACCGCGGCCGGCAGGGCTCCCGTGTCACCACCTGGGTCATCGGCGGACTGGCGCTGTGCTGCAACGGGTTCTCCGTACTGGGCAACGCCGCCACCCGGTCGATGAGTCTCGACAGCGGCGGTACGAGCGGGCCGAGCTCGGCCGAGATCCAGCGGCAGCTCGACGCGGCGCTGCCGGGCTGGTACGGCGCCGCCACGGTGACGCTGGCGGTGCTGGCGCTGCTCTGCCTGCTGGGTGCGATCGTGCTGCTGGCGCTGCCGGCGTCCAACGCGTTCTTCCGGAAGGCGTTGGCGGGATTCGGCCCGGCGTATGGGCCGGGGTATCCGGCGCCGTCGCCGTACCCGCAGCCGCCGTACGGCGCGCCCCCGCCGGGCGCCCCTTATGGCCAGCCCGGCCCTTATGGTCAGCCGGGCCCTTATGGTCAGCCGGGCCCGTATGGCCAGCCCGGGCCGTATAGCCAGCCCGGGCCGTCCGGGCCGCCCGGGCCTTATGCGCCGCCCGGGCCGGGGCAGCCGCCGTCGTACGGGCCGCCCGGGTCGGCTCCGCCGAGTACGCCCGGGTCCGGGTCCGGGTCCGCGCCCGCATCCGATCCGTGGAGCGCCCCGCCCCCGCCGCCCCCGCCGCCGGATTCGCCCGACGACGCGCAGCCGCCGTCCGGGGCCTGAGCGACCCGGGATCGTCCGGCAGGCACCCTGTGGCGCCCGGTAGGTTCGGGCCCAACGACCAGCCGGGGAGTCATGCATGACCGACGTAGTCACTTCGGTGCCGGTCGCGGCGCCGCGCCGGCCGTGGAACGCCACGGTCGCCGCCACCGTGCTGGCCGTGATGGGGCTGGGCGGTCTGGCGTACGCGGTCGCGACCCTGGCCGTGACGCCGGGCGTGGTCGACCGCTTCCGCGCCGCGACGGTGGACGGCTCCGACGCCGACGACCTGGTCACCCTGTTGTGGGTCGGCGCGGCGCTGGGAGCGGTCCTGGCCGTCATCCTGTTCGCGTTGTACGTGCCCCTCGCATTAGGCCTGCGCCGTGGCAGCAACGGCTCCCGGATCGGCGTCTGGGTGGCGTGCGGGCTCGGCTTCTTCTCCGGGGGCATCTCGCTGGCCACCGTGCTGGCGGAGCGGGCCGGCCCGGTCACCTCCGGGAGCACCGGAGAGTCGCTGGCGGATGCGTACCCGGGTGGCTGGATCGGCCTGAACGAGTTGCTGTCCGGTCTGCAGATGGCCGGGTACGTCACGGTGGCGGTGGTGCTGATCGCGGCGCCGCGTGGCTTCTTCGGCCGGGCCGCGCGGGAACGGGCGGACGCCGGCCCCGCGCCGTACGCTTTCGGCCCGCCTGATGGGGAGCGGGCCCCGGCCGCTTACCCAGTGGTTCCGTATCGGCCGTCACCGGTGCCTCATGGGTACCCCCAGGGTGCGCCCTACGGGATGATGGCGCCGGGCCCGGACGCCCCGCCGCCTGGTTACGCCGCTCCGCCGACGCCGCCCGGCTACGCATTTCCCGCTGTGCACCGGCCGCCGGCCGGTGGCCCGGGGGAGTACCCGCCGGCGGGTCCGCAATTCGCACCGCACGGTTTTGAACCGGCCGCCGGTCCGGAGCAGTACCCGGACACGCGTTCGCGGGGACTTCAGGACCGGCACGCCGAGACGGCGGATGATTTTTGGCGGCGTCCGGATGTCCCCGAGGCGGGCGGCACCGCCGCACCTGAGACGGACGACACAAACTGAATTGTCAGCGAGTGCTCCCCGGGCCGGGCCGGGTGTCGCGTGCCGGGCGTTGCGGAGCTGAACTGGACGCGGGTGATGCCTCGACGGCGGGCCCAGCGACGAAGCTGTTCGCGTCGGTCGGCGACGGAACTGCCGTCGATCGGCATTGATCCTGGTCACGGAGGGTGGCGGACGGTGGCCGCAATCTTCGGTTACCCTTCAGGTCGCCGCACGCCGGAGGCCGTCGACGGCGGATCCCGTACGAAGGCATCGACGGTTGTGCGTCCCCCGAACGGGTGCGTTCGGCCGCCGAGAATGTCGCTGGACGTGCCAACTTGGTGAAGGTTTTTCGCTGTCCGGGTAGAGCTGCCCCCCAACGGCTGGCAGTTCGCTGAGAGTCCTAATGTGTGATGGCCATCACTGTTCGTGGGAGCGCGACCGGAAATTGGGCGCTTTGAGCTGCGTCGATGTGTTGAAAACGGCGTGCCGGACACGAATCAGTAAACCTTACTTCCTGTGGGCCGGCTCAATGCCGGTGGTCGATAGTTCCTTTCTGCCCCGGCGGGGGAGAACCTTCCGGTTTACTTCCAGCCAGTACGCTCGATGTCATGGAAGTCCATCGCGACCTGCGCGAATTCATCACTGAATCGGCCGTAGCGCAGCGTTGTGGCGTGCTTTCATCGGGTCGTGATGCAAGGCCGGTCATTGACTCGCCTCCGATGACCGTGCAGCCCGTGGCGGTCCCGGCGGTGACGATCACACCGTTCGGAGTGGGCAGGAAACGGGTTTCCATCGTTTTGGGGCACCTCACCCTGGGGGCGGGATCGAGAGCTCGATGGCGATGGGCAGCGACCTATGGGCCGCTGAGGCGTTGCAGGAGGCAGAGACCGAAGTTGGTGTCGGGTTAATCCTTGATCGGACGGGGGACGTCACCGGGTGCGAGTGCCCGGGCGAACCTCGTAGTGATCAGCTGATCCGCCGACCGATCTCGGCCTTACGGCCTGAAAGTTAGGCGGTTCGTTCCTGCGGACATGCAGGAGAATCGATGCAGTGGGTGGAAGGATGGAGATCGTGGGAACTGCGTTGGCGGAAATGACAATGCCTCAGATCTCGCCGCTTGCCGGCGAGCCAATTGAACGTGCCGACGCGGAGCGTCTGGCGGGGGTGCTCAAGGCACTCGCCGACCCGGCTCGGCTTCGGCTGCTCAGCCTGATCCAGTCCGCAACGGACGGCGAAGCGTGCGTCTGCGACCTCACCGCCCCCTTGGGGCTGTCGCAGCCGACCGTGAGCCACCACTTGCGGATCCTGACCGAGGCCGGCCTGCTCGAGCGGGAGAAGCGGGGTGTGTGGGCGTACTACCGGTTGGTTCCCTCCGCGATCGCGACCATCGCCGACCTGCTGACCCCGCCGCGTAAGCGGGCCACCAAGAAGGCCCGCTGACCGCGAGCTGGACCGCCTGGCGTCACCGTTATGGGCCGTGACGCCAGGCTGGGACGACGCTCCAGATGAGTCCACCCCCCGAGGACCCGAAGGAGTTTCACCGGTGAACTACGTCCCCGGCGACCTGCGCGACCAGCTTGCGCACGTGGGTTACGACGTGGTCCAGGCCGGCCTGGTCTGTGGATCAGGCGGGAACCTGTCCGCGCGTATTCCGGACGAGGACGCCTGCTGGGTGACCGCGACCGGCACCTGGCTCGACCGGCTCAGCCGCAACAGCTTCACGACCGTGCGCATCTCCGACGGCTCATCCGCAGCCGCCGGGACGCGTCCGGCCCGTGTGGAACCGACCAGCGAGCTGGCGTTGCACCTGGCGCTCTACCGCGCCCGGCCCGACGTCAACGCCGTGATCCATCTACATCCGCAGACCGCGTTGCTCCTGGACGCGCTCGGCGAACACATCCGGATCGTCACCACCGACCACGCCTTCTATCTCCGGCGGGTGTCGACGGTGCCGTTCCGGCCGCCCGGTAGCCGGGAGGTGGCCGCCCTGGCCGCCGCCATGGCCGCCGACGGCACCGACTGCCTGGTGCTCAGTCAGCACGGCAGCGTGGTGATGGCCGAGACCGTGGAACTGGCCCACAAACGGGCCCGCAACCTCGAGGAAGCCGCGCTGCTGACCTACCGGGCGCTGGCCGCCGGCCGCCTCGAGAACCTGCGTAGCTGCCCCGACGAATTCCTGGACCGGATCGCCTCGTCCCCTGCTCTGGCGATCTGACGCACCCGCATCACGCACCCCACAGCGAAGGCCGCGCCGAGAGGCGCGGCTTTTCTGCGTCGCGGGAAACGGAATGCGCGGCGGGGTTCAGGCACGGTGGCTGCGAGGTCCGCGGGTCTCGTCCTGATCCTCGCGGGCAGCTTCCGCGGTCAGGTCCGGGATGGACGACGCCGACACGACGCCGACCGCCGGTTCCTGGCCGGCCGCGGCCTTCTTCTTCGCCCGCCGCTCGCGCAGGACCTCGATCAGGATCGGCAGCAGCGAGATGACCACCACGAGCGCCACGACCGGCAGGATGTAGTGGTCGATGTTGTCACCGATGGCGGCGTAGATCCGCTGGGCCAGCAGATATCCGATCAACAGCACACCGTCGGTCCAGATCACTGCGCCGACGATGTTCCACAGCAGGAACTTCCGAGCGGGCATGCCCAGCATCCCGGCCACCGGATTCAGGAACGTCCGGACGATCGGGATGAACCGGGCCAGCACCACCGCCTTGGACGGCCCGAACTTGCCGAAGTAGTACTCGGCCTTCTCCACGTACTCCCGCTTGAACAGTCGCGAGTCGGGTTTGTCGAACATCCGGCGGCCGTACCGGGCACCCAGCAGGTGACCCAGCTGCGCGCCCAGGACGGCGGCGACCGGGCCACCGATCAGCAGCCCGGCCAGCGAGACGCGGGTGCCGCCACCGAAGATCGAGTCGGCCACCGGTGACGCCGCGACGCCGGCCAGGAACAGCAGCGAATCCCCGGGGAAGAAGAAGCCGACCAGGAGGCCGGTTTCCGCGAAGAGGATCACCCACACCCCGATGAGCCCGAAGGTGTGCAGCAGGTCCTTCGGGTCCAGCGGGTTGAGGGCCAGCTGCTCGGTGAGCGCACGGATGTCCACGGCGAGCAGCGTACCGGTGACTTCGATGAGCCCGCTGCACAAGGCCGGTGCCCTACAAGCGCGGGTCCACCGGCTCGGACTCGAACGCCAGGATGGCGAAGACCAGTTCGTGGATGCGCCAGGTCGGCGCGCCGGACGCCAGCCGGTCGAGCGCCGCCAGGCCCAGCCCGTGCTCGATCAGCGCCAGTCCCCGCTTGCGGCCCAGCCGGCGGTGACGCAGCCCGGTGAGCAGGTCGGGCCGGGTGTACTCGGGGCCATAGATGATCCGCAGGTACTCCCGGCCACGGCACTTCACCCCGGGCTGGACCAGGCGGCCCCGGGCGTCGGTGGCGGTCAGTCCGGACCACGGTTTGACCACCATGCCCTCGCCGCCGGCCTCGGTCAGCGTCCGCCACCAGTCCGTGGCCGCCGCCTCCGAGGCCGGGTCGGCCAGCTCGACCACCATCCGCCGGGTCGGCGTGAACAGGTCCGGGTCGGCGGCGACGAGTCGGTCGGCGAGAGCGAGGTGCCAGCCGTGGTCCCGCCCGGCGTACGACACGCCGGCCCCGGCCAGCACGGCGAACGGAGCCAGCGTCAGGCTTTCGGACGGTCCGACGTACTGCCGGTAGGCGGCCGAGTAGCCGGCGATCTCGGACGCCCGCAGCTCGATCCGGTCGCGCAGCCCGGCCACGTCGAGTCCCCGCCCGGCGGCCCGGTCCAGCACCGCCAGCGCCGCCGGCACCGCGGCCCGCCCGGCCGCGCCGACCGCGGCGTACCGCTCCCGGATCAGCCCGCCGGCCTTGGCCGACCACGGCAGCAGCTCCGAGTCGATCAGCAGCCACTCGGTGTCGAGCTCGTCGAACAACGGCCGGGCGGCGGCCCGGAGCCGGTCCAGCAGCGGAACCGTGCGCGCGGAATCGAAGAACGCCCGCCCGGTCCGTGTCCAGATGGCGTCGCCGGCGCCGGCGAAGACGGCGTCGCGGCGCTGCTCGGCCAGCGACTGCTTGCGGACGACCGGCAGCTCGGCGTCCTCGTCGGTGGCGGTGTCGGGGGTGCGGTCGACGGTGTCCGGGTCGTCGCCGTCGAGCTGTTCCAGGGCGCTCGCCGCCAGCGACCGGCGGTGCGCCAGGTATCGGCGGATGATCAGCACCCGCTCCGGATGCCCGGCCAGCCAGCCGGCCCCGGAGCGCAGCAGCTTCTCGATCTCGTCCGGCGCCACCCAGTAGTGCTTGGCGTCGTCCAGCACCGGCAGCAGGACGTAGAGGTGGTTGAGGGCGTCGGCCACCCGCAACTCGCCGGTGAGCGTGAGATCGACGTACGGGCTGTCCCCGGCCAGCGGGTGGCCGTCGGGGGCGCCGTCCTCGAGCGGGATCGGCGTCGCCGTGACCGCCCAGCCCAGCGGCGCGAACAACCGCTCGGCCAGCTCGTGGCCGTCCCGGCAGCGCAGCACCGGCACCCGGATCTCGAGCGGGATCGCCGTCCCGGCCAGTTCCGGCCGGTCCTTGGACGTGCCGCGCAGCGCCGACCGGAACACCCGGGACAGGGCGCCGGCCAGCAGACTCGAGGCCGCGTACGGCCGGTCGTTGACGTACTGCCCCAGCGAGAACGCGTCCGCGCGCGTCCGCAGCAGTGACGGGTCGACGTCCAGCACCAGCGCCGCCGTGCACCGGTCCTCGGCCGCCTCGGGGTACAGCACGTACGCCGTACCCGTGGGCACGCTGAAGGCATGCACCTTGTCCGGGTGCTTGACCAGCAGATAGCCGAGATCGGTGGCGGGACGCCGGGTGGTCGTCAAGGTAAGCAGCACATGCCCATGATCCCCGTGCCGGTCAATGCGCCGCGAGCGGATTCGCCGACTACCGGGGTCACTGCCCCGGCCGTCCGGGGCTGCGGAATACTGCCTGGTGAGAGACAGCGCGGTCACGACACGACAGCACGAGCAAGGAGCACCCCGATGCCCATCGCTTCCCCCGAGGTCTACCGCGAGATGCTCGACCGCGCCAAGGCCGGCGCGTTCGCGTACCCCGCGATCAACGTGACGTCCTCGCAGACCCTGAACGCCGCCCTGCAGGGCTTCACCGAGGCCGGCAGCGACGGCATCGTGCAGATCTCCACCGGCGGCGCCGAGTACGCGTCCGGCCCGACCGTGAAGAACATGGTCACCGGCGCGGTCGCGCTGGCCGAGTACGCCACCGAGGTGGCCAAGAACTACCCGGTCAACATTGCGCTGCACACCGACCACTGCCCCAAGAACAAGCTCGACGGCTATGTCCGGCCGCTGCTGGCGATCTCCAAGCAGCGTGTGGCCAACGGACAGGCGCCGCTGTTCCAGTCGCACATGTGGGACGGCTCGGCCGTACCGCTGGAGGAGAACCTGCAGATCGCCGAGGAACTGCTCGCGCTCTGCGCGGAGGCGCACATCGTCCTCGAGATCGAGGTCGGCGTGGTCGGCGGCGAGGAGGACGGCGTCGTCGGCGCCATCGACGACAAGCTGTACTCGACCGTCGACGACGGCCTCGCGACGGCGGCCGCGCTTGGGCCTGGGCGAGAAGGGCGTCTACATGACCGCCCTCACGTTCGGCAACGTGCACGGCGTCTACAAGCCGGGCAACGTCAAGCTGCGCCCCGAGATCCTGAAGGAGATCCAGGACGCGGTCGGCGCCAAGTACGGCAAGGAGAAGCCGTTCGATCTGGTCTTCCACGGCGGCTCGGGCTCGCTGCTGTCCGAGATCCGGTCGGCCCTCGACTTCGGCGTGGTCAAGATGAACATCGACACCGACACGCAGTACGCGTTCACCCGCCCGGTGGCCGACCACATGTTCCGCAACTACGACGGCGTGCTCAAGGTGGACGGCGAGGTCGGCAACAAGAAGGCGTACGACCCGCGCGGCTGGGGCAAGCTCGCCGAGGACGGCTTGGCCAAGCGCGTCGTGCACGCCTGCGAGGACCTGCGTTCGACGGGCACCACTCTCTCGAAGTAAGCCGTACGGGCGCGGCCGGCCCCCGTGAAGAGGGGGCCGGTCGCCGTCATCTTGCACAGTCGCGCAGAGGCCTGGGTACGATCGTCACCTTCTCAGGCGGAGGTCGGGTGATCGTGCTCGGTATCGAGGGTTATGAACCCGAGTGGCACCACGACGCCGAAGCCCTCGCCGCCGTCCACCGGCATCGATTCGCCCGGCTCATCGGCCGTCGCCTGCAGTCCGGCTGGCTGATGTGGGACATCGCCGAACGCGGCTGGTTCGCCGACGGGCCGGTGATCCTCGACCTTCGGCTCGACCCAGGTCGAGATCACGCACCGCAAGTTCGACGAGTGTGCCATCACGTGGGACCAGATCGACACGAGTCTCCCGATCGACTGGTACGAGCACTTCGACTGGCGTCCCGATCCGGACGCCACCCTGCGCCACGCCCGCGGCCGGCGGCTCCGGGCGGTCAACATCATCGAACTGGTGACGACGGCCGAGTGGCGGCCACGGATCCTGCACGCGGTCGAGTTCCTGTTCGAGGGCGCCCGGCTGGCGATCTACAACGCGATGGACGAGAACGGGCTCACCGACATCCCCGAGGTCGACCTGCCGGTCCACCGCTGGCGCCGCGTCCACGTCGCCTGAAATTCCGATTGCCGCCCGAGCCGGCGATCCGGCACCACGATCCTGACCTACCGCGCCCTCGACCCGGGTGACGGCGACGTGGTCGCGTTCAAGGGCTCGGTCCTGGGTTCCGCGGAAATCGCCTGCAGCGCTTCGTCGAGGTCGTCGGTGACCAGGATCAGGCTCGACAGATCGCCGTACGGCGACTTGGCCAGCAACGGACGCAGCAGGGCCTCCACCGGCAGCGCGGACCAATGGGCGGTGCCCAGGAAGACGAACGGCCCGGACGGGCCGTCGGTGCGGTAGAAGGTCTTCGTCGCCGCCTGGAACACCTCCTGCACCGTGCCGGCCCAGCCGGGCGCGAACACGATCCCGCCCCGGGCCAGCCGGAGGATGGAGTCCTCACGGACGGCGTTCGAGAAGTACTTGCCGATCTGGCCGGCGAACAGGTTCGCCGGCTCGTGCCCGTAGAGCCAGGTGGGCAGCGCCAGGCCGCCGTGCGCCAAGTTCGCCGGGGCGGGGAACCGGGCGCGGACGGCGAGGGCGGCCGCGGTGTACGGGTCGTGGTCCAGAAAGTCGGGGGCGGGCGCCAGTCCGTCGATCGCTGCCGCCAACTCCCCGGCCGTACGGCCGGCGAAGTAGCCCCCGAGGTTGGCCGCCTCCATGATGCCCGGGCCGCCGCCGGTGACCAGCAGCCGACCGGCCCGGGCCAGGCGCCAGGCCAGCGTGGCCGCCGCCCGGTAGGCCACCGACCCGCGCGGCTCGGCGTGCCCGCCCATGATCCCCACCGCGCCGTTCCCGGCAGCCGCCTCCGGGTTTGACGCCGGCGGCCCCGCCGTCGCGTGCGCGCGGGCCCATCCGGCCAATGTCTTGCCCAGCGCGTTGTCGATGCCGACGTCGTGCAGCCGCTGGGCCAGCGCCTCCCGGACGTCCGGCGACGCGCCGCCGTGCGCCTGGAAGTGCCGCCACACCCGGGTGTCGTACATCTGCTCGAAGCCGCCCGCGGCGAACCCGTCGGCCAGGTCGTCCGGTGTGTAGAGGACGGCCGGATGGGTCGGGTAGGGCCGCTGGTCGAACGGCGGCACCAGGTGGGCGCCGCGCCGGATCAGGTCGATCTGCACCTCGGCCGAGGCGAACGTGCAGCCCACGAAGAGCGCGCCGGACACGTCGACACCGCGCAGGTCAGGCGGGTTGCGATCGAGGTGCAGGCCCAGCACGATCAGGTCGGCGAGGGACGCCCGGGCCAGGTGCGTGTCGAACTCGGCGCGGGACTCCACCTCCAGATCGGTGTCGTCGAACGGGACGTCGCCACCGAGAACGGGTTGCAGGGGGTCGCCGGGCACGACCCGAAGATTAGCCCGGGGTTGAATAGCAGCATGCAGAATCTCCTTCCCGAACCGCCGGCCACCCGGCTGCCCGCCGACGCCGAGGCCGACAAAGCCCTCGCCGAGGCCGTTCAGACCGGCACCGACGAGGCGTACGCCGCCGTCGCCGGCCGTTTCCCCGCCTTCAGCGCTGCCTGGGCCGCCCTGGCCGCCAACGCGCTGGCCGAGCACCAGCCGGTGGCCGCGTACGCGTACGCCCGCACCGGGTACCACCGCGGCCTGGACGCGCTGCGCCGCAACGGCTGGAAGGGACACGGTCCGATCCCCTGGTCGCACGAACCCAACCAGGGCTTCCTCCGCTGCCTGCACAGCCTGTCGCAGGCCGCGGCGGCGATCGGCGAATCGGACGAGGCGGCCCGGTGCGCCCAGTTCCTCCGCGACAGCGACCCAGCCGCGGCTGATGCGCTGAGCTGACTGTTCTCGATCGCGCGCGCCGCTGAAGCGGATGAGTTCGGGCAGCGGCCCCAGCCCGAACTCATCCGCGCGGCCCTCGCTGAAATGCCTACAGCCCTTCGGCGACGGCTGCGGCGATCTTGAGCCAGGCGTCCTTGGTCTGGTTCGACAGCTGGCCGTACCGCAGCGGTTCGCCCGAGTCGATCAGTTTCTCGTACGGCGCCATGAGCACCGCCCGGGTCCGTGCGGCGAAGTGCCGCTGGATTCGCCGCCAGGTCGATGTCCTTGCGGGTCGGCGGCATCGACACCACGCTGATCGCCTGCCGGACCAGCCGCTGGCGGCCGCTCTGCTCCAGGTGGTCGAGCATCCGGGCGGCGGTCTCGGCCGAGTCGTTACGGGCCGACATGGTGATCACCAGCTGGTCGGTGGCGTCCATCGCGGCCTGCCAGTTCTGCGCCCGGACGTTGTTCCCGGTGTCCACCATGATCAGTTTGTAGAACCGGCTGACGATCTCCCGGATCTCGGCGAACGCGCTGGCGGTGAGCATCTCGCCCGCCGTCGCGGACTCGTCCGAAGCCAGGACGTCGAACATGCCTTCACCCTGGGCGCGGACGTACTGGGAAAGGTCGCCGACCCGGCCGTGTGATCCGCGGAACAGGTGCAGGTCGCGCATCATGTCCCGGACCGTACGGGCGTGGAAATCCTGCTGCGCCCGCATGCCGAGGGTGCCCTGGGTCTCGTTGTTGTCCCAGGCCAGCACGTACCCGCCGCGCTTCTGCCCGAACGTCATGGCCAGCAGTAGCACCGCCACCGTCTTGCCGGCGCCGCCCTTGGGGTTGACCACGGTGACCTGGCGCAGGCCGCCGAAGTTGCGGCGGACCATCTCGACGTCCTGCTTGAACTCCTGCTCGTGCCGGCCCGGGGCCAGCTTGACCAGGCCGAGCGTGCCTTTCCGGATCATCGCGCGGGCGCCCATGGTGGCGGTCGGCTCGGCCGGCTTGGCCAGGCGGCGGCGCGCGAACTCCTCCGCCGTCGGCGTTCCGTCCGACACCCAGGGCATCTGCTGGTACGGGTCGGTCGGCGGGGCCTGCGGCGGTACGGCCCGGGGGTCGACGGTCGCCGGCAGCGGGTTCGGGCGCGCCCCGGGGACCGGCGCGGACGAGGCGCCGGTCTGGGGGTAGCCGGTCTGGGCGTGTGCGGCCTGCGCGTGACCGGTTTGCGGGTGGGCAAGCTGTGGTTGGGCGGCTTGCGGCGGGGCGGTCGGCGGCTGCGGGTGGTGGCCCGGCTGTGTGGGGCGTGCGGCGGCTGCGGGGTGGCCGGGCGGACGCGCCGGTGTGGGCGGTCCGTTCTGCGGTGCCGGCGCGGTGGTTCCGGTTGGAGGCGGCGGGTCGGCCGGCCCGGCGGCGATCGGCGAGGAAGGCGGCGCCGCGATCGGCGGCGGCGCGGCGGCCGGCGGGGAAGGCGGCGCGGCACCGTTGCCCGGTGCCGCCGGCACGGCGGCGGAGCGGCCGTCGGACGTGATCGGCCCCGGGCGATAGACGGCGCCGGTGCCGGGCCCGTCACCGTTCTGCGGGCTGCGCCGCGGCGTCACGGTCGGGTAGTACGCGGGCGCGGCGTCCGGCCGGGCGCGGCTGGGGTTGCCGAGCGGCTGAATGTCCACATCGTCGAAGTCGGCCGGCGACAGGAAAGCACGGTGCGGCGGCTGCGCCCACGGCGAATCGGCCGGGACGGCCGGCGAACCGGGAGCAGCGGTCAAGCCGGGCCCGGGCGAACCGGGCGCGGGCGAACCGGGCGCGGGCGAACCGGGCCTGGGCGAACCGGGCGGGGGTGAACCGGGAGCAGCCGTCAAGCCGGACCCGGGCGAACCGAGTGCAGCGGATGAACCGGGTGCAGCGGGCGATTCGGGTGCAGGCGGTGGCGGAGGAAGAACGCGCGGCGGCGGCGGCACGACGAGTCGCTGGCCTGGGCGATACACACCGCCTTCCGGAGAAGCAGGCGGCGGCGGGAGCGGCACCGACGGCGACCGGACCGGCATGGCCGGCGGCGGCTCCTGCGGAACCGGACGGCCCCCGTGCACCGGCGGCCCGCCGGCCCCCGGTCCCTCCAGGTCCTCGGGCGGCCAGAACGGTTCCACGTCCCGGGCGGGCGGCGTGGGACCGGTGCCCGGCACATAGACGCGGTCGGCGCTCTCGTCCTCCACGAGTCCAATCCCTCCCCGTCGATCTGTCGGTCCGTTCAGACTGGCACAGGCGGTCAGGCCACGTACACCGCCCACGCTCCGGCCTCGGTCCACCAGGAACGCTTGCGGTTCATCGTGCCGCCGACGCCGTCGTCGAGGAAGGGCAGACCGCCGTCCCGCGGCAGTACGGACACCGCCCGGCCGCGGGCCCGCCGCACCTCCACCTGGACGCGCGGGCGGCGGAAACGCTGCCGGATCACGATCGGCACGGCCACCGCGACCTCGACCCGCCCGTCGGTCGGATCGGCCGCCGTCAGCAGCTGGAGGCCGTCGAAGGTCGCGTAGCCCGCACCGTTGCCGATCGCGCAGGTCAGAATCGGATCGTCCCCACCGGACAGCACCGCGTCGTCGACCTCGACCCGGCCCCGGAACGGCACCGCTTTGCCGGCCGCGTCGGCCCCGCCGATGAGCGCACCGTCCAAGGTGACCGATCCGCCGTCGTTGCGGAGCAGGTCCAGTCGCCGGGACCTGCCTCCGAGCACCGCCGCGGCCACGTCGGACGGTGTCCGGGGCAGCCCGAGCTGGGCGGCGAGATCCACCGACGACGCCGGGTCCAGCGGCAGGATGCCGAGGGGCGGCAGGTCGGGCAGGGTTCGTGCGTCGGCCAGATCGGCCGGCCGCTTGGAGGGTGCGGGCGCGTACCGCCGGACCAGCCGGCGCACGACGGCCCGCAGCTGACCGTCGGTGGCCGAGGCGACGACCAGCCGGACGCTCGGGTCGAGCCAGGGCCAGGTGAGCCCGTCGGCCCGCGCCGGCGCGTCGAACCGCTTGATCACCGCGTCGATCTCGGCGTCGGAGGACGCCGTCACGATTTCCACTGCGGCGCCACCGGCGCGCAACGCCCTCGCACAGAGATCCACCGGGGAGGACGGGGACGCGCACGCCGACTTGAGGACGCAGGCGCCGCACTCGCCGCCGCAGGCGTCCCCGGCCGGCTTCTCGGCCAGGCTCAGCAGCACCACCTCGGTCATGTGAGCACCGAGTGCCGCTCGATCACCGCTTCGCGGCCGGGGCCGACGCCGATGATCGAGATCCGGGCGCCGATCCGTTCCTCGACGAACGTGATGAACCGTTGCGCGTCCTTGGGCAGGTCGTCGAACGACCGGCACTGGCTGATGTTCTCCTTCCAGCCGGGCAGCGTCTCGAAGATCGGGATCGCGTGGTGGAAGTCGGTCTGGTTGATCGGCATCTCGTCGTGCCGGACGCCGTTGACCTCGTAGGCCACGCAGACCGGGATCTCGTCGAGGTCGTCGTAGTTGTCCAGTTTGGTCAGGGCGAAGTCGGTGACTCCGTTGACTCGCTGCGCGTACCGGCCGATGACCAGGTCGAGCCAGCCGATCCGGCGGGGGCGGCCGGTGGTGGTGCCGTACTCCTGACCGATCTCCCGCAGGTAGTCGCCGAACTTGTCGTGCAGCTCGGTCGGGAACGGGCCCTCGCCGACGCGGCTGGTGAACGCCTTGAGCACCGCGATCACCCGGTCGATCCGGGTGGGTGGGATGCCGGAACCGGTGCAGGCGCCGCCGGCGGTGGCGTTGGAGCTGGTCACGAACGGGTACGTCCCGTGGTCGACGTCCAGCAGCGTGGCCTGGCCGGCCTCGCACAGGACGACCTTGCCGGCGTCGATCGCCTGGGACAGTTCGAGCACGGTGTCCCCGACGTACGGCCGGAGCCGCTCCACGTACGACAACAGGTCGTTGATCACGTCGTCGGGCTTGATCGCCGGTCCGGTTGTAGATCTTGCTCAGCACCTGGTTCTTGAACGACAGCGCGGCCTCGACCTTCTGCCGCAGAATCGATTCGTCGAACAGGTCCTGGATCCGCACGCCGAGCCGGTTCATCTTGTCGGCGTAGGTCGGGCCGATGCCGCGGCCGGTGGTGCCGATCCGGCGGGCGCCGAGATACCGCTCGCTGACCTTGTCCAGCGAGCGGTTGTACGACGCGATGACGTGCGCGTTCGCACTGATCCGGAGCCGCGACGTGTCGATCCCGCGCGCTTCGAGGCCGTCGATCTCCTGGAACAGCACCGACAGGTCGACGACCACGCCGTTGCCGATGACCGGCGTGACGCCGGGGGTGAGGATGCCGCTGGGCAGCAGATGCAGCGCGTACTTCTCGCCGTCGATGACCACGGTGTGGCCGGCGTTGTTGCCGCCGTTGAACTTCACCACGTAGTCGAGGCGGTCACCCAGCAGGTCGGTCGCCTTGCCTTTGCCCTCGTCGCCCCACTGGGCGCCGACCAACACGATCACTGGCACGTCGAGTACGCCTTCCACTGTCGCGCGATGTACTCGGACCGGCCCGGGTACCGATGAAGTTTACGTGACTCCCTGTCCGGCTGGTCTGCGGTTATCCACAGGTAACATCTCCGGCCGTGCGCGTACTTCTCATCGGTTCCGGCGGGCGCGAACACGCCCTCGCCGTCGGCCTGGCCGCCGACCCGCAGGTCGACCTCCTCGTCGCCGCCCCCGGCAACCCCGGCATCGCCCAGGTGGCCGAGTTGCGGGAGGTGGCCGCCACCGACCCGGCCGCGGTCGCCGCCCTCGCCGTCGAACTGGCCGCCGACCTGGTCGTGATCGGACCCGAGGCGCCGCTGGTGGCCGGCGTGGCCGACGCCGTCCGGGCCAAGGGCATCGCCTGTTTCGGGCCGTCCGCGGCCGCGGCCCGGCTCGAGGGGTCCAAGGTGTTCGCCAAGGACGTGATGCGCGGCCGCCGGGGTGCCGACCTCCCGGTCGTACGCGTGCACCACCGAGGACGAGGTGCAGCGGGCGCTGGACGACTTCGGGCCGCCGTACGTGGTCAAGGACGACGGCCTGGCCGCGGGCAAGGGCGTGGTCGTCACCGGCTCGGCCGACGACGCCCGGGCGCACGCCGCCGCCTGCGAGCGGGTGGTGATCGAGCAGTACCTGGCCGGGCCCGAGGTCTCGCTCTTCGTGGTCACCGACGGCACGGCCGCGGTGCCGTTGATGCCCGCCCAGGACTTCAAGCGGGTCGGTGACGGCGACGAGGGCCCGAACACCGGCGGGATGGGCGCGTACGCCCCGCTCGGCGTGGGCGCCGCCCGGCCTGGTCGAGCAGGTGATGCGGGAGACCGTGCACCCGACTTTGGCCGAGATGCGGCGGCGCGGCACACCGTTCGCCGGCCTGCTCTACGTCGGGCTGGCGCTCACGCCCGACGGGCCCAAGGTCATCGAGTTCAACGCCCGCTTCGGCGACCCCGAGACCCAGGTGGTGCTCGCACTGCTGGACACGCCGCTGGCCGCCCTGCTGTACGCCGCCGCCACCGGCGCGCTGGCCGGCCACCCGCCGCTGCGCGTGGCGGGCCGGCGCGGCCGTCACGGTCGTGGTGGCCGGGGCCAACTACCCGGGGCCGCCGCGTACGGGCGATGTGATCGAGGGCGCGGAACGACCCGGCGTGATCCACGCCGGCACCGCCCGCCGGCCCGACGGCGCGCTGGTCTCGGCGGGCGGCCGGGTGCTGAGCGCGACCGCCGTCGGTCCCGACCTGGCCGCCGCCCGGGAGGCCGCGTACGCCCTGGTCGACGGCATCACCCTGGACGGCAGCCACCACCGGCGCGACATCGCCCTGGCCGCCGTCGAGGGCCGGATCACCGTCTGACCGGCGTCAGCTCTTCGGGATGTCGAAGAGCTTGGCGACCTGGGCGGCCAGAGCCAGGTCGCCCTTGGCCTTGATCTTGCCGGTCATGAACATCATCATCGGGTTGCCGTCACCGGAAACGATCTTGAGGAAGGTCACCGGGTCCATCGTCATCGCCAGCTTGGGTTCGCGGGCGGGCTGGTTGGTGACCGTGCAGGCGCCGTTCTCGATCACCGTCTCGTAGGTGTCGCCGGTCCCGCCCGCGCCGCCGGTGATGATCCAGTGGATCACCGCCTGGGTCGCGCCGGCCCGGTCGGCGCGGAACAGCGTCGGCATCTGGTTGAAGATGCCGTCCAGGATCTTGGCGCGCTCCGGGCCGCTCATCACCTCGGCGATGGTCGCGTCCGGGGTGGTCTTGACGAGCTGGGCGAACTCCTTGGGCTCGATCAGCGGCCAGAGTGTCAGCGTTGAAATCAGACATTGGTGGACCTTTCAAAAGACGCGCCGAGATCTACTCACCGGTAACCCTAGCGATTCTGTGGTCGTCGCGCAGTCTGCCACCCCCCAACAACCATTGGACAGTCGGGTGTCGATACCCCTACGACTCCCCAACATGTCTTTGGGAGATCAGCGCACGACCAGCGAGCTGCGCGCGACCGCCCATCCCGTCCGCCTGCAGATCATGTCGCTGCTCACCGGGGCGCCGATGACCGCGGCCGAGGTCGCCCGCGAGCTCGGACTCACCCACGCCAACGCCAGCTACCACCTGCGCACGCTGCTGAGCGCGGGCATGATCGCCGCCGCCGGGAGTGAGAAGATCCGCGGCGGCGTGGCCAAGCGCTACCGGTACGACCCGGCCCCCGACATCACCACCGAGAAGGCCGCCGGCCCCCGGCCCGACGAGTACTTCCGGTCGGTGTACGCCGCGGTCGCCGCCGAGCTCCTCCGGCGCAGTCGCGGCACGTACCCGGAACAGACCAACCTGATGGTCGACGCCGAGCTGTGGATCGAGCCCGAGGCGTGGCAGGAGTTCCGGACCCGGATCGCCGACGCCGCCCGCGAGCTGCACGAGGTGGCCCGGCCGCCGCGCACCCCGGGCACGGTCCGCACCAGCACGTCCGTCGCCATGTTCCGGATGGGGGACGACCGATGATCCGCCACACGTTCGCGCCGCTGCGGCACCGCGGGTTCCGGCTGTTGCTCACCGGCCGTACGGTCAACACGCTCGGCAACAACTTCGCGCCCATCGCCCTGGCCTTCGCCGTGCTCGACCTGACCGGCTCGGCCAGCGACCTCGGACTGGTGGTCGGCACCCGGACCCTCGTCAACGTGCTGTTCCTGCTGTTCGGCGGTGTGCTCGCCGATCGGCTGCCGCGCACTCTGCTGATGGTCGGCGCCAGCCTGCTGGCCGCCGCCACCCAGGGCACCATCGCCGCGCTCGTGCTGACCCACCACGCGACCGTCCCGCTGCTGATCGCGTTGTCCGCGCTGAACGGCATGGTCGGCGCGCTGTCCATGCCGGCCTCGGCCGCGATCCTCACCCAGACCGTCCCGCCCGAGGAGCGCCAGCAGGCCAACGCGCTCAACCGGCTGTTCTTCAACGCCGCCGCGGTGGTCGGCGCGCCGGTCGCGGGCCTGATCGTCGCCGGGGTGGGACCGGGCTGGGGGATCGCCGGCGACGCCTTCACGTTCCTGCTGGCCTCGGTGGCGTTCGCGATGATGAAGGTGCCGGCCCCGGCGGCTCGACCTACGCCGGCGTTGCCCGACGGCACCCTTCCGGAGCAGGCCGACCCGGTGCCGGAGGGTCGCAAGAGCATCGTCGCCGACCTGGCCACCGGCTGGGGCGAGTTCCGCTCGCGGCAGTGGCTGTGGGTCGTGGTGGCCGGCTTCAGCCTGATCAACGCCTGCTGGAGCGGCGGGTGAACGTGCTCGGCCCGACCGTCGCCGACGCCGGCTTCGGACGCCGGGCGTGGGGATTCATACTCGCCGCGCAGACCGTCGGGATGATCCTCGGGGCGATCCTGGCGCTGCGCGTACGGCTGCACCGTTTCCTCTTCTTCGGGACGGCCACGATCGGGGCGATGGTGCTGCCGGTCCTCGTCCTCGGCGTCTCGCCCAGGGTCGCGCTGCTGGTGCCGGCCGCGTTCCTCGCCGGGTTCGGGATCGAGCAGTTCGGCGTGGCCTGGGAGACGACCATGCAGGAGCACATTCCCGAGGACAAGCTGGCCCGCGTCTACTCGTACGACATGCTCGGCTCGTTCATCGCCATCCCGGTCGGCGAGATCGCGGCCGGGCCGGTCGCCGCGGCCACCGGCACCCCGGAGGCGGCCCTGGTCGGCGCCGCGGTGGTGATCGGGCTGGCGTGGCTGGGCATGCTGGCCGCCCCGGGCGTACGGCAGTTGCGTCATCACCTCCCGGAACCCGCCCGCACGCACATGGAAGAATTGCCGGCGTGACCATCCCGAACGTCCTCGCCGCCCGCTACGCCTCCGCCGACCTGGTCGCGATCTGGTCGCCGGAGGAGAAGATCCGGATGGAACGCCGGCTCTGGCTGGCCGTTCTGAAGGCGCAGCGCGACCTGGGCGTGCCGGTGCCGGACGGCGCGATCGAGGCGTACGAGCGGGTCCTGGACGACGTGAACCTGACCTCGATCGCCGCCCGCGAGCGGGTGACCCGGCACGACGTCAAGGCGCGCATCGAGGAGTTCAGCGGGCTGGCCGGCTTCGAGGAGATCCACAAGGGAATGACCTCCCGGGACCTCACCGAGAACGTCGAACAGCTGCAGATCCGGGCCTCCCTGACGCTGGTCCGGGATCGCGTGGTGGCCGCCCTGGCCCGGCTGGCCGCGCGCGCGGTCGAATACGGGGATCTGGTTCTCACCGGTCGCTCGCACAACGTGGCGGCGCAGGCGACCACGCTGGGCAAGCGGTTCGCCAGTGCGGCCGAGGAACTGCTGATCGCGTACGACCGGCTGGACGACCTGATCGCGCGTTACCCGCTGCGCGGCATCAAGGGCCCGGTCGGTACGGCCGCCGACCAGCTCGACCTGCTCGACGGTTCGTCCGCCAACCTCGCCGCCCTCGAGCTGAAGGTCGCCGCCCACCTCGGCTTCGATCGGGTGCTGACCAGCGTCGGCCAGGTCTACCCGCGCTCGCTCGACTTCGACGTGGTGTCGGCGCTGGCCCAGGTCGTGGCCGGCCCGTCGTCGCTGGCCACCACGATCCGGCTGATGGTCGGCCAGGAACTGGTCACCGAGGGTTTCAAGCCCGGTCAGGTCGGCTCGTCGGCGATGCCGCACAAGATGAACACACGCTCGTCGGAGCGGGTCAACGGGCTGGCCGTGATCGTCCGCGGCCACCTGTCGATGATCGGCGAACTGGCCGGCGACCAGTGGAACGAGGGTGACGTCTCCGTACTCGGTGGTCCGCCGGGTGGCGCTGCCGGACGCGTTCTTCGCCACCGACGGCCTGTTCCAGACGTTTCTCACCGTGCTCGACGATTTCGGCGCCTACCCGGCGGTCGTCGCCCGCGAGCTGGACCGTTTCCTGCCGTTCCTGGCCACCACGAAACTGCTGGTCGCGGCCGTACGCAAGGGGGTCGGCCGGGAGGTCGCGCACGAGGTCATCCAGCAGCACGCGGTGGCCGTCGCGCTGGCCATGCGGGAGAAGGGCGCGCCGGACAACGACCTGTTCGACCGGCTGGCGGCGGACGGCCGGCTGCTGCTGACCCGGGCCGAGATCGACACGCTGGTGGCCGACCGGGCCGCCTTCGTCGGTGCGGCCCCGGCCCAGGTCGAGGCGATCGCCGACCGGGTCGCCGCGATCGTCGCCGCGCATCCCTCGGCGGCCGGTTACATGCCGGCTCCGATTCTCTAGACGCCGGTCGTCGCCGTGATCCAGGCCCGGTTGTAGGCGACGCTGCCGTAGATCTGCTGGCTCTGCCCGTCGGCCAGGGACGCGACCCCGACCTGGGCGCCGTTGTACAGTTCCGGGCCGCCTGAGTCGCCGCTCCAGGCCGCGCCGCTGATCGCGCTGCTCAGGATGCCCCGCCCGCCGGAGTTGTCCTCCTGGTTGGTCGAGGTCACGGTGACGGTCGCCGTCTTCAGTGTGGCCGAGAGGCTGCAGGTGCCGCAGGTGCGACCCCAGCCGTAGATCGAGTTGGTCGAGCCCACCGGCGGGTACGACGCGGACAGCGTCATGTACGTGGTCGGGATCGGCGCCGCGAGATGCATCAGGGCCAGGTCGTACCGCGTCGTGGTGGCGGTCACGGCCCGGGTCGTACCGCCCGAACTGCGGTCGACGCTGCCCACCCGGACCGACATGGTCCCGCTGATGCAATGCGTGGCGGTGAGCACGTAGTCCGGCGAGATGATGGTCCCGGAGCAGGTGAAATTGCCGTTGGTGAAGACCGCGGCGGCCCAGGGGGCGGACGAGACGGCATTGCCGCCGATGATGCCGGCCGAGGCGTGGGCGGCCACCGGTACGGCCAGGGCCCCCAGCGCGGTGGCGCAAGCGGCGACGAGAACGCGCAGGCGCACGCCGGACTCCTTCCGAGCCGTTCCATCGAAGATGATCGACCGAACGGTAAGGGGTGCGCGGCGCGCTGCCAAGCCCCCAGATAAATCCCACCGTGATGTGACGGGGGTCCCGAGGCGTCCGAGATGCCCTGCTCAGCCGGGACGTGCGTCGGTCTGTCGACACCGTCCGATGGGCCGTTACGAAAGTTCACCAGGTAGGCTTTTGCCGCTCGCCCCGTGAGGGGCACCCAACTGCGCGCCTACAGCCAGGAGTGCCCGTGTCCCGCGTCGTCGTCGACGTCATGCTCAAGCCCGAGATCCTTGATCCCCAGGGCCAGGCAGTCGCCAACGCGCTGCCCCGGCTCGGTGTCACCGACGTCTCCTCGGTCCGGATCGGCCGCCGCATCGAGATCGAGTTCGAAGGCGAACCCGATCTCGACCGCGCCCGGGAGATCGCCGACAAGCTCCTCGCCAATCCCGTGATCGAGAACTTCGACGATCTCAGCTGCTCGAGGAAGCCTGACCATGCGTATCGGTGTGGTCACCTTCCCCGGTTCCCTCGACGACGGCGACGCCGCGCGCGCGGTCCGGCTCGCCGGCGCCGACGCCGTCCGGCTCTGGCACGGCGACCCCGACCTGCACGGGGTCGACGCGGTGGTGCTGCCCGGCGGCTTCTCGTACGGCGACTACCTGCGCTGCGGCGCGATCGCCCGGTTCGCCCCGGTGATGCAGAGTCATCATCGACGCCGCCCGCGGCGGCATGCCGGTGCTCGGCATCTGCAACGGCTTCCAGATCCTGTGCGAGGCCCACCTGCTGCCCGGCGCGCTCACCCGCAACCAGCACCTGCACTTCCGCAACCGCGACCAGTGCCTGCGGATCGGCTCGACCGACACCGCCTGGACCAACCAGTTCACCGAGGGCCAGGAGATCCTGATCCCGGTCAAGAACGGCGAGGGCTGCTACGTCGCCGACGAGCGCACGCTGGACGAGCTTGCAGGCCGAGGGCCGCATCGTCGCGCGGTACGCCCGGGGCAACCCGAACGGCTCGCAGCGCGACATCGCCGCGATCACCAACGAGGCCGGCAACGTGGTCGGCATCATGCCGCATCCGGAGCACGCGGTGGAGGCGCTGACCGGTCCGTCGCTGGACGGGCTGGGCTTCTTCACCTCCGGCTCTGCGGGCCCTGGCCCGAGCAGGGGGACAGTAGCCATGACCAGCCAACCGGACACCGCCACGAGCGGCTCCGAGACGCCGCCGTCGCCCACCGCGTCGCCGTCCGGCTTCGGTGCCTCCCGGCCGAGTGGCTTCGCCGCCACCGATGTGCTGGTCAACGACTACGACGACGGGCCCGACACGGTCGAGAAGGCCGCGCGTACGCCGGACGAGCTGCAGCCGCACACCGACCTCGGCCTCAAGGACGACGAGTACGACCGGATCCGGCAGATCCTCGGCCGCCGCCCGACCGCGTCCGAGCTGGCGATGTACTCGATCATGTGGAGCGAGCACTGCTCCTACAAGTCGAGCAAGGTGCACCTGCGCCAGTTCGCCGAGAAGACCCCGCAGAACACCCGCATGCTGGCCGGCATCGGGGAGAACGCCGGCGTGGTGCAGATCTCCGACGACCTCGCGGTCACCTTCAAGGTCGAGTCGCACAACCACCCCAGCTTCGTCGAGCCCTACCAGGGCGCGGCCACCGGCGTCGGCGGCATCGTCCGCGACATCCTGGCGATGGGCGCCCGTCCGATCGCGGTGATGGACCCGCTGCGGTTCGGCGCCGCCGACCACCCCGACACCGCCCGGGTGCTGCCGGGCGTGGTCGCCGGCGTCGGCGGGTACGGCAACTGCCTGGGCCTGCCCAACATCGGCGGCGAGATCGTCTTCGACCCTTGCTACCAGGGCAACCCGCTGGTCAACGCGCTCAGCATCGGCGTGCTCCCGGTGGACCGGCTGCAGCACAAGGAAGCCGCCGGCGATGGGCAACATCGTGGTGCTGCTCGGCGCCCGGACCGGCCGCGACGGCATCGGCGGCGTCTCCGTGCTGGCCTCCGCCACGTTCGACGAGGGCGACACCGAGCAGCGCCGCCCGTCGGTGCAGGTCGGCGACCCGTTCATGGAGAAGCTGCTGATCGAGAGCTGCCTCGAGCTGTACGACGCGGGCCTCGTCGTCGGCATCCAGGACCTCGGCGGCGCCGGCCTGACCTGCGCGCTGACCGAGACGGCGGCTGCGGCCGGCACCGGCATGCGGGTCTGGCTGGAACGGGTTCCGCTGCGCGAGGCGTCGATGTCGCCGACCGAGATCCTGGCCAGCGAGTCGCAGGAGCGGATGCTGCTGATCGTCGCGCCGGACAACCTGCGAGGAGGTGCTCGCTGGTCGCCGAGAAATGGGGCGTCTGGGCCACCGCGATCGGCGAGGTCACCCCGAGCGCGACCACCGGCCGGCCCGGCCGCCTGGTGATCAGCTGGAACGACTACGTCGTGGTCGACGTGCCGCCGGGCTCGCTGGCCGACGACGGTCCGGTCTACGCCCGGCCGATCCGCGAACCCGGCCGACCTGATCCTGCTGCAGGCCGACCGGGCCGAGACGCTGCCGCGTCCCGGCACCCGCGAGGAACTGCGCGAAACTTTGCTGCGGATGGTCGCGTCGCCCAACCTCTGCGACAAGAGCTGGGTCACCGAGCAGTACGACCGGTACGTGCTCGGCAACACCGTGCTGGCCCAGCCGGAGGACTCCGGCGTGCTCCGGATCGACGAGCGCACCGGCCTCGGCGTGGCTCTCTCGGTCGACGGCAACGGCCGGTACGCGCGGCTCGACCCGTACGAGGGGGCGCAGCTGGCGCTGGCCGAGGCGTACCGGAACGTCGCGGTGACCGGCGCCGTACCGGTCGCGGTGACCGACTGCCTGAACTTCGGCTCGCCCGAGGACCCGGCCGTGATGTGGCAGTTCGCCGAGGCCGTGCGCGGGCTCGCCGACGGCTGCCAGGAGCTGGGCATCCCGGTGACCGGCGGCAACGTCAGCTTCTACAACCAGACCGGCGCGGCCGCGATCCACCCGACCCCGGTGGTCGGCGTGCTCGGGCATCCTCGACGACGTGGCCCGGCGGGTGCCGATGGGCTTCCCGCCGCCGCCCACGGCCGAGGGCGACCTGCTGTTCCTGCTCGGCGAGACGCGCGTGCGAGCTGTCCGGCTCGGAGTGGGCCTGGGTGACCCACGGCCACCTCGGCGGCCGGCCGCCGAAGGTCGACCTGGCGCACGAGCAGGCGCTCGGCCGCCTGCTGGCCCGGGCGGCTCGGGCCGGCCACGTCGGCGCGGCCCACGACCTCTCCGACGGCGGACTGGCGCAGGTGCTGGTCGAAAGCTGCCTGCGGCGCAACATCGGCGCCCGGGTCGCGCTGCCCGACCGGGAGCGGAACTCGCCGTTCGTGTGGCTGTTCAGCGAGTCGGCGGGGCGGGCGCTGGTGGCGATCCCGCGCGGACACGACATCGCGTTCACGGCGATGGCGGCCGAGATGCGGCGTGGCCTGTACCGCGATCGGCGTCACGTCCGAGGAGCCGGTGCTGGAGATCCAGGATCAGTTCCGGGTGCCGTTGGACGAGCTCCGTACGGCCTACTCCTCGACCATGCGCAACCTGTTCGGCGGGCCCGGGGAGCTGGCCAACCGGCACGGCGACCCGGAGCACGCCGCCCACCCGGGCGACACGACGTCGATGGCGCCGGTGGCTCCGCTGGCGGACCAGCCGCCGGTGGACGTTGCGGGGCCGCCGAGGTCGGATGCGGATCCGGCGACCGTGGACACGCAGGCGGAATGGCCCGGGGGACTCGGCGGCCCGACAGATGTCGGGGACGCCGACGCATTCGATTTGTCCGATCCGGATGCTGCGGGCGACGGGCTGGCCGACGCCGAGCCGATCGAAATCGTCGCCGTCGCGGACCCGATCGGAATCGCGTCGGCGACCGTCAACGGGGACGAGGACGAGGACGACCTCACCACGGTCCGCTCGGTGACTCTCGAGCTGACCGACCCGATCACCGCGGACGACGAAGCCGGGCGGGACGAAGACGAGACAACGGTCGGCCACCCGAGTGCCGGCCACCCGAGTGCCGGCCATCAGGCCGCCGGTGGCCCGATCGATCCGTCCGGCCCGGTCGCGAACCAGTCCGGGCAGCCGGCGATGGACGTGGACCCGGACGAGAACCAGGACCCCCCGAAGCTCGCCTGAATTCCCAACGAAGAAGCCGGCCCCGCAAGGAAACTCGCGGGGCCGGCCTCGTAGTCGTGCCGATCAGTCGTGGCAATCAGTCGTCGAGCCAGTCGATGTTGCGGCGCTGTTCACCGCCGCGTGGCGGCTGCTCCGGCGGACGTGGCGACTGTCCACCATGGCGCCCGCCACCCTGCTCGCCGCCGCTGTAGTACCCGGCCTGCTCGTCGCCGCCCGGAGAAGTGTGCGCACCGCCGTAGGTCCCGCCGCCCGGAGCGGGCGGACCGCTCGGTGCAGCCGGCTCCCCGCCGCCCTGGTTGTAGCCGCCCCGGTCGTACGACTCCTGGCCACCGTAGCCACCGCGCTGGTCGTATCCGCCGTACTGGCCCGCGCCGCCACCACCGTAGGTGCCGCCGCCGTCGCCGTACTGCTCCGGGCTCGGTTGCGGCCCGTACTGCCCGGGCGGCCCGCCGCCGTACTGGCCGGAAGCCGGCCCGTACCCGTTGCCGCTGTCGATCCCGCCGCCCGGCGTGCCCCTGGAGCCGTACTCCGGGGCGGGCTCGGCCGCGGCGCCGCCGTACTGGGCGTCCGGGTAGCCGCGGCCGTACTCGTCGGGCGACTGCGGCTGCTCCGGGTATCCGGCGTTGTCGAACCCGGGCCGGTACATTCCGGTCGGCTCGTCGTACCGCGGCTGCTGCGCCGGAGTGCCGTACCCGGCCTGCGGAGCGTAGCCGCCGTACGCGCCGTCATCCGGCGGCCCGAACTGGGTCGGCGGACCGGTGTCGTACCCACCGGGTTGCGGCGGCACCTGCCCGCCGCCGTACGCCGCGCCGCCGTACTGCGTGGTCTGGCCGTACGCGCCGCCGGACGACGGCGCCGCACCGTACCCGCCGACGCCGGCGTAGCCGCCACCCGGCACCGCCGGGGCGCCGTACGGGTCCGGGAACTCGTCCTCCGCCGGAACCGCCGGCTGCATCATCGTCGGCGCGTCGGCGAGCGACGCCTGCCGGATCCGGGTCGCGTCGCTGACGCCCGCCCCGATCGGCGCGGCCACCCGGGTCTGGTCCGGCAGCCGGTTGTAACGCCCCGGGCTCGGCGGCACCGGACCGCCACCGAAACCGTCCGGGTCGTCGCCGTCGTCCTTCTTGTTCCGGCGCCGCATCAGCAGCAGCACGATCGCTCCGATCCCGGCCGCCACCAGGAGCGCGCCCAGGATGATGTAGAGCGTCGAGTTGCCCTTGTCGTTGTTCGCCGTGTTCTGCGGGGTCGCCGCGGCCGGTGGGCTGGTGTCGCCGGTGACCGGCAGCGTCGCGTCGCCGGCCGCGGCCGACGGGCTGACGGTGGCGGACGGGGACGCCGACGCGGTCGCCTCGAGGGCGGTCAGCGTCAGTGTCACGGCCACTGTCTTGTCGACGGCGCCCTGCACGTTGACGGTGACCGGCTTGAAGCCGTCCTTGGTGGCGCCGACGGTCAGCGCGCCCGGCGCGATCGGCGCCTGGTCGGTGGACGAGAACTGGAAGCGGCCCTCGTCATTGGTGGTCCCGTTGAACTTGTGGTTCTGCGAGTCGAGCATGCCGACGGTCGCGCCCGTGACGGCCTTGCCGTTGTCGTCCTTGACCCGGCCGGTGACCTGGCGCACGCTCTGCGGCTGGTCCGCGCCGTGCACGGCGAACTGGACGTTGTCCTGACCGTTGTCGGTCGGGTTGGCGGCGGATCGGGCGATCACCGAGACCGGGATCGGCTGATTCTGCCCAGCGGCGACCGCCGGCGCCTTCAGCGTGGCCCGGAACGGCTGCGACGTGTTGTGGCCGGCGATCGGCGACTGCGGACTGCAGTCGCCGGAGACGCAGGTGAAGCCATTGCCGGCGATATTGATGATGAACACGCCCGGCTGGTCGTTGTTGTTGGTGACGGTGTAGTTCAGGTCCACCGTGGCACCCGCCTGCACGTCTCGCGAACCCACACTGATCTGTACGTTCGGGTCGCGCGGCCAGGGCCGGCGAGGACGCGACCGCCAGCACTCCGCCGACCAGCGCCAGTACCGCACCGGCCTGGACCATCCGGGTCCGTAGTTGCGTTGTCACGTCCACCGCCTTCCGGTCGCGCGGTTCCGGCCGTCCAGCTCGCCCGGTAGATCCCGCGACGCACACGCCGTCGGCCACTATGCCTTGTCACACGTGTCTCGCGCGACCCAGGGCCGAGCAGCAATCTCGGCCGACCGGGTCGTATCGTCCCGACGTGTCCCCTGCGCACAATAAATCCGAGTCCGTGACGGACGCGTTGGACGCGCTGGATCGGGGCGCGGAACCCGAGCGTGCGGTGCTCCGTGACGCGTCCGCGCGTTGCTGGCGGAGCTGGCGCGAAAAGCGCCCGGGCCGTTCGGTGGAGGTCCGAATTCCACCTTTCGGTGCGATTCAGTGTGTGGCGGGTCCTCGGCATACCCGCGGCACACCGCCCAATGTGGTCGAAACCGACCCGATGACCTGGCTGCTGGTCGCGCACCGGGCGGCTGGCCTGGACGGATGCGGTGCGCATCGGGAAAGGTGCACGCCAGCGGCATCCGGACCGACCTCTCGGATACCTCCGCTGACTGACCGTTGTGAGTCCGTCGAGCACGGGACCGGTCCGGGACCGGCCGCCTCGCGTACACTGGGCGGCTGAGTTGTCCACGCGAATCCAGCAGACATCTAGGGAGCAAGCAGGTGCCCCGAGGCGACGGCCGGTTGACCGACGATCTCGACCCCCAGCGAGCGCGGCCCCCAGGATGCCTGCGGCGTCTTCGGCGTCTGGGCGCCCGAGGAAGAGGTCGCCAAACTCACCTACTTCGGCCTCTTCGCACTGCAGCACCGCGGCCAGGAAGCCGCCGGCATCGCGGTCAGCGACGGCTCCGGCGTGGTGGTCTACAAGGATCTCGGCCTGGTCGTCCCAGGTCTTCGACGAGCCGACCCTGGCCAGCCTGCGCGGCCACCTGGCGATCGGCCACACCCGGTACTCCACCACCGGCGGCTCCAACTGGGAGAACGCCCAGCCGCACGCTCCGGCGCCACCGACGGCCGGCACGACCGATCGCGCTGGCCCACAACGGCAACCTGGTCAACACCGCCGAGCTGGCCCGCGAGGTCGCCGAGCGTGGCCTCGAGCGCCGGCGCGGATCGCGCCACCTCCGACACCGCGCTGGTCACCACGCTGCTGGCCAGCCGTCCCGGACCTCTCGGTCGAGGCCGCGGCGCTCGAGGTGCTGCCGCGCCTGCGCGGCGCGTTCAGCTTCGTCTTCATGGACGAGGGCACGCTGTACGCCGCCCGCGACGCCGCAGGGCGTACGCCCGCTGGTGCTGGGCCGGATGGAGCGCGGCTGGGTGGTCGCCAGCGAGACGGCGGCGCTCGACATCGTCGGGCGCCAGCTTCGTCCGCGAGGTCGAGCCGGGCGAGCTGCTGGCCATCGACGAGCACGGCCTGCGGTCGTCGCCGGTTCGCCGCGCCGGACCCCAAGGGCTGCCTCTTCGAGTACGTCTACCTGGCCCGCCCCGACACCACGATCGCCGGCCGCAACATGTACTCGGCCCGGGTCGAGATCGGCCGCCGGCTGGCCAAGGAGCACCCGGTCGAGGCCGACCTGGTGATCCCGGTGCCGGAGTCGGGCACCCCGGCCGCGATCGGGTACGCCGAGGCGTCCGGCATCCCGTACAGCGCCGGGCTGACCAAGAACGCGTACGTCGGGCCGTACCTTCATCCAGCCGTCGCAGACCATCCGCCAGCTCGGCATCCGGCTCAAGCTCAACCCGCTGCGCGAGGTCGTCCGCGGCAAGCGGCTGGTGGTGGTCGACGACTCGATCGTGCGCGGCAACACCCAGCGCGCGCTGGTCCGGATGCTGCGCGAGGCCGGCGCGCTCGAGGTGCACGTGCGGATCTCGTCGCCGCCGGTGCAGTGGCCGTGCTTCTACGGCATCGACTTCGCCACCCGGGCCGAACTGATCGCCAACGGCCTGGAGATCGACGGCATCCGGCGCTCGATCGGCGCCGACTCGCTCGGGTTACGTTTCGCTGGACGGGCCTGGTCGCAGGCGACCGAGCAGCCGCAAGACCCGGCTCTGCATGGCCTGCTTCGACGGGCAGTACCCGATCGAGCTGCCGGCCGGCAACCTGATCGGCAAGCACATGCTCGAGGGAGTGGGCCGGCGCGGCAACGCCATCGAGCAGGCCGCGGTGGCGGAGCTCGAGGACGAGTATCGACGACGAAGTCCGGGACGGCGACCGTAGCCGCTGGTCGGCAGTCCCGGCGGCGCGGACGCTCTGCACCGCCCGTGACATACGCACCAACCGCACCACCGTTCGCCGGACCTGAAGGGGAGAACCGTGACGCATGTGTCCGAGCGCAACAGTGCCGGAGCCAGCGGCGCCGAAGGAGCCGACCGCCAGCCGTGGACCGGCGGCGGCCGGCGCCGCGATCGAAGCGCGCGGTCACCTACGCCGACGCCGGGGTCTCGATCGAGGCCGGCGAACGGGCGGTCGAGTTGCTGAAGTCCAAGGTCAAGCAAGACCACCCGGCCCGAGGTGATGGGTGACCTGGGCGGCTTCGCCGGGCTGTTCCGGCTGAACACGGGCAAGTACAAGTCGCCGATCCTGGCCTCGTCGACCGACGGCGTCGGCACCAAGCTGGTGATCGCCCAGCAGCTCGACATCCACGACACGATCGGCATCGACCTGGTCGCGATGGTCGTCGACGACCTGGTCGCCTGCGGCGCCGAGCCGCTGTTCCTGCTCGACTACATCGCCTGCGGCGAGGTCGTGCCGGACAAGGTCGCCGAGATCGGCGCCGGTATCGCCGACGGCTGCCGGTACGCCGGCTGCGCGCTGCTCGGCGGCGAGACCGCCGAGCACCCGGGCGTGCTGCGCCCCGACGAGTACGACGTGTCGGCCACCGGCGTCGGCGTGGTCGAGGAGAGCGAGATCCTCGGCCGGGACCGGGTCGAGGTCGGCGACGCGGTGATCGCGATGCGCTCGTCCGGCCTGCACTCGCAACGGGTACTCGCTGGTCCGGCACGTGCTGCTGGGCGCCGGCCGGATGCGGCTGGACACGCGTGGTCGACGACTTCGGCCGGCAGCGGACGCTGGGCGAGGAGCTGCTCACCCCGACCAAGATCTACGCCAAGGACTGCCTGGGCCTGATCGAGGAGACCGACGTCCGGGCGTTCTCGCACGTCACCGGCGGCGGCATCCCCGGCAACCTGGTCCGCGTCCTGCCCGAGCACGTCGACGCGGTGGTCGACCGGTCCACCTGGCGGCCGCAGTCGATCTTCGACCTGATCCAGGCCAAGGGCCGGATCGACGACCACGAGATGGAAGCCACCTTCAACATGGGCGTCGGCATGTTCGCGGTCGTGTCCGCGGACGACGCCGACCGGGCGATGGCCTACCTCACCGGCCGCGGCGTCGAGGCGTGGCAGGTCGGCGAGATCATCGACGGCACCGGCCAGGTGCAGATGGTCGGCCAGCACACCCGCGGCTGATCTTCCGTTCCCTCGGCGGGCCACACCCGCCCCGTTCGTGTGAAATGATCCGCGTGTGTCGATACGTCGCGACACGCGGATCTCACCGTGTCCGGAACCGCCGGATTGCGGGGTACTGGACAACCGCTGGACGTGCGCCCTTAGCCTGGCGTGAGTCAGCGGGAGTGGACGGAGGTGAGAAGTGGCCGAGCCCCGCTGGACGGGCATGCGCGGCATCTCCACCGATGCCGACGTACGTGGTGATGCAGCCGACGACCCTGTGCAACCTCGACTGCTCGTACTGCTACCTCCCGTTCCGCCGCCTCGACCAGCAAGATGCCCGTGGCGGTGGCCGACGGCGGTGGCCGCGTCGGTCAACCCGTGGGCGCCGGGACGGCCGCTTCTCGGTGGTGTGGCACGGCGGCGAGCCGCTGGCCGCCGGCCGGGAACACCTGGCCGACGCTGCTGGCGCCGTTCGACGCGGCGGTCGAGCACCACGTGCAGACCAACGCCACCCTGATCGACGACGCGTGGTGCGAGTTCTTCGCCGCCCACGACATGCGGGTCAGCGTCAGCGTCGACGGGCCCGCCGGGACCGCAACGGCGACCGGGTCAACCGGGGCGGCCGGCCCGCGTACGACCGGATCCGGCGGGGATCGACGCGCTGCGCCGGCACGGCATCCCGTTCTCCGCGCTGTGCGTGGTCGGCCGGCCCGGAGCCCGGTCTGGCCGCCGAGCTGTACGACTACTTCCTCGACCTGGGCTGCGAGGTGCTGGGCATCAACGTCGAGGAGCTCGAGGGCGTCAATCGGCGGGACAACCGGCATCCGGCCGACGGCGGTGACCGCGTTCTGGGCCGAGCTGGTCGGCGCCTGGCGTCGCGAGCCCCGGATCCATCTGCGCGAGGTCGAGTGGTCGTTGCGGTACGCGGGCGCGGTGCTGGACGGTACGGCCGACGACGTGCTCCCGCGCCGGCTCGACCCGATCCCGACGGTGGCGCACGACGGGTCGGTGGTGCTGCTCTCGCCCGAGCTGGCCGGTTTCTCCGATCCGCGGTACGGCGACTTCACCAGCGGCAACGTCCTGACCACCCCGCTGGCCGAGATCCTGGCCGGCGCCGCCGGCACCCCGTGGATCCGCGAGTTCCTGGACGGCGTGGAGGCGTGCCGCGCGACCTGCCCGTACTTCGGCTTCTGCGGCGGCGCCCACGCCGCCAACCGGTACTTCGAGCACGGCCGGTTCGACGTCACCGCGACGAACCACTGCCGCAACAGCAAGATTCGCCTACTGGAGGGAGTGCTGGACCATGCCCGAGATCACGAACCCACGGTCGTCTGAGAACGTGGGGACCGATCCGGTGACGGCCCGGGTTCACGACGCCCGGGACGGTCTGGCCGTGCTGCTCTCACGAGGCCGAGGCGGCCCGTCGCGACCGAGCCGAGAGCACGGCGCAGGGCGGCTCGGCGGTGTGCGCCTGGAACCACTTCGAGAACATTCCGACGTTCTACAACTGGAACAACCGCCCTCGCTGAAGCGACCGGTACCAGTGCCGGCAGCGAGCCCACGCGGTCAGCCCGCGTGGGCTTCTGTCATCTCGCCGGACGATTGACCGCGGACACACGGAAGCACGCGGTCGCGCCGCGTGCTCTGTGCTGCTCGAGTCAGCGCCTTGTCGGCGACCAGGAACCCTGGTCGTCGTCCGCTTCGTCCTCGTCATCGTCGTCGACGAGTTCTTCATTGTCGTCGTCGAAGTGATGGTCGGACTTACCGGCACCCGCCAGTTCGCGCTGCAAGGCGGTGAGGTCGGTGTTCGGGGAGTGGTACTTCAACTCCCGGGCCACCTTCGTCTGCTTGGCCTTAGCACGGCCGCGCCCCATGGCTCGACCCCCTCGCACAGAATTCGGGGCAGCCCGAAGGCGGGCCCCGATGACGTCAGGCATCTCTCGTGGCTCTTACGGTACATGGGTGATGGCCGCTTCGGCACCTCGGGTTGCATGTGACACGGCCGGCAGTTGCGGCTCGCTCTCAGCGGAGGTAGACGCTGCGCAGCCGACCTACTTCGGCCATGCGCTGCTCGGCGAGCCGATCGGCCGCCACGGCCGGCGAGACACCCTCGTCGTCGGCCAGCTGCAGGATCTGCCGGGTGGTCTCGAAGATGCGCCGTTGCGCGCAGCTTGGCCCGCTCGAAGTTGAAGCCCTCGATCTCGTCCGCCACCTGGATCACGCCGCCGGCGTTGACCACGTAGTCCGGGGTGTAGAGGATGCCCCGCTCCTGCAGCAGCTTCTCGATGCCGGGGTGGGCGAGCTGGTTGTTCGCGCCGCCGGTGACGATCGTGGCTCGCAGCACCGGCACGGTGTCGTCGTCCAGCGCGCCGCCCAGGGCGCACGGGGCGTAGACGTCGATGTCGGACGGTGATCAGCGCGGTGGTGTCGGCGACCAGCTCGATCTGCGGGTACGTCGGCCCGGGCCCAGTCCACGCGCGGCTCGGGTCGACGTCGGTGGCGACCACCGTGGCGCCGTCCTCGATCAGGTGACCGGCCAGGTATTTGCCGACCTTGCCCAGCCCGGCGATCGCCGACCCGGCGACCGGCCAGCGTCGGGCTGCCCCAGCGTGTGCTCGGCCGCCGCCCGCATGCCCTGGAAGACACCCCAGGCGGTCAGGATCGAGGAGTCGCCGGCGCCGCCGTGCTCGACGCTGCGGCCGGTGACGAAGCGGGTCTCCCGGGCCACCACGTCCATGTCGGCGACGTACGTGCCGACGTCGCAGGCGGTGTAGTAGCGGCCGTCCAGCGACTGCGACGAACCGCCCGTACGCCCGCAGCAGCGCCTCGCCCTTGAGTTCGCGCCGGGTCGCCCCAGATGACCGCCTTGCCGCCGCCCAGGTCCAGCCCGGCCAGCGCGTTCTTGTACGCCATCGCCCGGGACAGGTGCAGCACGTCGGTCAGCGCGGCCTCCTCGCGACGCGTACGGGTAGAACCGGGTGCCGCCGAGCGCGGGCCCGAGCGCCGTCGAGTAGATCGCGATGATCGCCTTCAGGCCGGTCGGCCGGTCCTGGCAGAAGACGACCTGTTCGTGTCCGGCGGCGTCGGTGCCGTCGGCTTCGAACACGCCCATGGCTGCTGGCTCCTGGTCCGTAGCGAGGCCCTCGTGAGGCCGGCGATGGCCGGCGGGGTGGGCCGGATGCCCTTCGAGCGTAGACGCGTTGTCCCGTCGGTCCCGGCCGACAGGTGGGGAAAGCACACTCGACCGCATGCGGGAAGTGCGGTTGCCGCTGATTTCGTGAAAGGATCGCGGCGTGCCGTCACTGTTCGCGTCGTACCTGCGGGTCTACGAACCGCTGACCGCCTTCGACCGTGATCGCCAGGTCTTCTGGCGGCGGTACGCGCGCGAGGGGCGCGCGCTGGGCCTGGTCGAGGGCCCGGTCAAGCAGCGCACCGCGGTGCTGGAGGCGCTCGGGGCCGGCTGGACGCGGCTGCCCGACCTGCCCGACGAGGCGTACGTCCTGGAGCGGGACGACGCGCTGCTGATCTGCCCCTGGAACCTGCGCCTGCGGGTGGCCGAGGCGGCGCTGAACGCCCGCGACGGGGTGCCGGCGTGCTGGCCGACGCGTTCGTGCCGCCGGTGCTGGCCGGCCAGGCGCAGGGCCGTGGTGGACGACTGGCGCAGCGGGGCCAAGGTCCTCGAGCAGGGCGTGCCCCGGGTGCACGAGCAGATCGCCACCTGGGGTGTGCCGCTGCGCTGGTTCGTCTTCGTCGACCTGGACGAGCGGGAGATCTCGCTGACCGGACGGCGCCGCGCGCTGCGCTACCGGACCGAGATCTCCAAGGCCCGCCGCCGCGCCCACCGGGGTCTCTCGGTGCTGCGCAAGTCGCTCGGCGACGCGCCGATCACGCGAGGCGGTCGAGGAGAGCACGCGGTGGCTGGAGGAGTTCCATCCCGCGGTCGATGGTCGAGCTCGACTACGGCGGACTGGTCGGCACTACTTCCGGATGACGTCCTGAACGAGGACGATTCACCCGGACTGGTGGCGGCGGGGCTGGCCGCGCTGTCCCGCGGCGACGCCGACGCCGCCACCGAGGCGTACGAGAAGCTGGTCGCCCGCTGGCGCGCGGTGCAGCTTCTGGAGCGCTGCAACTGAGCTGCGGAAATAGGAACGAACGGGCATGAATCGCAAGACTCGGTAAGCGCTCTCTAGGCGAATACTCTTCGTGATCAGTGGTCTGCCGAAGCGTGATAATCGGACCAAACGGCACACTATCTGGCGTAGAAAACACGCAAAAATCGGGCATTGCTTCATCCGTCTATCTAGGGACGTTCGGCCGTTCGGCCCATGTCGGACATCGGGGACTAGCCGGACCATGAGAGACGCACCGGCCGGCGGGACCCCGGCCGCTGTCTTTAGGTACCTGTGGAGGAGTGACCGATGGCATCGCGAACGCACGATCCTGAGCCGCTACTAACGCCGGCCGAGGTGGCGTCGATGTTCCGCGTCGACCCGAAGACCGTCACCCGGTGGGCGAAGGCCGGCAAGCTCAGCGCAATCCGGACGCTGGGCGGCCACCGCCGCTACCGGGAGTCGGAGGTTCGCGCCCTGCTGCAGGGACAGATTCCCACGCAGCGGCAGGGCGACTGACCGCAGTCGACCGAAGACCGTTGAAAGGGGCGAGCGCTGGGGAAGGCGATCGCCCCTTCTTCGTCTCGTGGGCCACTGATGGGGCCCATGCAACCTCTGATCGGTGACGTCTTCGGTGAGATGGTGCGGGACGCGTACGCGGTCCGCACCGGCATCGGCCCCCGCCCGCTCGCCGGCGGCCGGGTGCCGCGCCCGGTCATCGAGATCATCGAGCGGGACGACGGCCTGATCAACGGCGCCCCGGCCGACCACTACCTGGCCGAGCCGGCCGAGTGGCAACCGCACGACCACCGGGCGCTCCGGCTGTGCCGGGGCGCGGTGCTGGACATCGGGGCCGGGGCCGGTCGGATCGCGCTCGAGCTGCAACGCCGGAGCATGGCCGTGACCGCGCTGGACACGTCACCCGGCGCCCTCGAGGTCGCCCGCGCTCGAGGGGTCCGGGACACCGTGCTGGCCACCGTGGACGACTACACCCGGACCACCGACCGGTACGACACCTTCCTGCTACTCGGCAACAACCTCGGCCTGATCGAGGGCGCCGAGCGGGCGCCGGTGTTCCTGGACGCGCTGGCCCGCCTGGCGCGCGGCCCGGCCCCGGATCATCGCGCACGGCACGGATCCCTATCGGACCACCGACCCGGTTCACGTCGGCTATCACCGGCGCAACCGCGAACGCGGCCGGCTCGGTGGCCAGCTGCGGCTCCGGTTGCGGTACCGGATGCTGGCCACCGAGTGGTTCGACTACCTCAACTGCTCGGTCGACGAGCTGGCGAAGCTCCTCGTCGGCACGCCGTGGCGCCTGGCCGCGGTGGACGACGCGGACCGGCCGTACTACCTGGCCGTGATGGAACTGAAGAGCTGATGACCGCGCTGACCAAGGAACAGGTCCGGCTGAGCCGGCACATCGCGCTGGTGCTGCGGCACAAGCCCGAGTCGGCCGGGCTCACCCTGGACCCGAACGGCTGGGTGCCGGTGGCTGATTTGCTGGCCGCGCTCGGCATCACCCGGGCCGCGCTCGACCACGTGGTGGAGAACAACGACAAGTCCCGGTTCGCGATCGCCGCCGGGCCGGACGGCGTGGACCGCATCCGGGCCAGCCAGGGCCACTCGGCCCGGGTCGGCGTCGAACTCGGGCTGGACCCGGCGTCGCCGCCGGCGGTCCTCTTCCACGGCACCCCGGCCGTCAACGCCGCGTCGATCGAGCGAGACGGGCTGCGGGCCGGACGTCGCGCGCACGTCCATCTCTCCGCCGACCTCCCCACGGCCGTACGGGTCGGCGGGCGCCGGTCGGCCGACGTGCTGGTACTGCGGGTCGACGCGGCCGCGATGCACGCCGCCGGGCACGTCTTCCACCGCAGCGACAACGGCGTCTGGCTGACCGGCGCCGTACCGCCGACCTATCTCGAGCCGGTGCCGCCCGACTAACGTGCATCCATGGGGAGCGTCACGCGGCCGGCTCTCCCGGGCGCACTCGGGGTGGTGGCGGTGCTCGCCGGGCTGGCGTACGGGCTGCCCGCCGTCGACCGCGCCTTGCCGGCCGAGCGCCCGGTGACCCCCGGGCAGCCGTACCTCATCGGCGCCGGCGTGACCGTGATCCCGCCACGCGGCGCCGTTCTCGACATCAGCGGCACCCGACCGGGCGACACCGACGGCAGCGTGCTGTTCCGGATCGGTCCGGTGCGGTACTCCATCGTGGTCCGGCCGTTCGACGGCACCCTGGACGCCGCCGCCACCAGCCTCCGCCGGCGCATCACGGCGACGTCCGGCTACCAGATCACCGGCGACCAGCTCGGCGTGCAGACCAGCCAGAACCTGGCCGGCTTGCAGGGCGGTTACGCCGGCCCGGGCCAGGGCGGCCGGTACGCGGTCTTCCTCGCCGGCGGGCACACCATCGAGGTCACGGTGACCGGCACGGAACTCGACCTCGGCCGTACGCTGCCGGCCGTCGACGCCAGCACCCGCACCCTGGAGGAGTCGTGACCGAGGTCCGGCCGGCCCGGACGGTGCTCTCCGGGCGCGACCCGGCCCTGTGGGTGGTGCTGGCCGTGCTGGCCGCCGGGGCGATCCGCGTCGGCGCGATCGCCGAGACGCTTCGCCACCGAATACCCCCGGGCCACCCTCACCGCGATCGTCCTGTTCGGGCTGCTGGCCGTCCCGTTCTGGCGGTTCGTGGCCGAACTGGACTTCCTGGAGCGGGAACCGACCGCGCTGCGTGTGCTCGCGTTCGGCTGGGGCGGCCTGGTCGCCACCACGGTGTCGATCCCGGGCAGTGCGGCCGGCGAGGACATCATCGCCAAGCTGGGCTCGCCCCGCCTGGCCGCGAACTGGGGCGCCGCCCTCGCCGGGCCGGCCGTCGAGGAGACCGCCAAGACTCTGGGCGTGGTCGTCATCGTGCTCATCGCGCGGACCCAGATCAACAGCGTTCTCGACGGCGTCGTCTACGGGGCCTTGGTCGGGCTGGGTTTCCAGATCGTCGAGGACGTGGTGTACGCGCTGGGTGCGGTGGCCCTGGCCGGGCAGGGCGACCGCGTCCAGCCGGTGGTGGCCACCTTCCTGCTGCGCGGATTCCTGTCCGGCGTGTGGAGTCACACGCTGTTCGGCGCGCTGGCCGGCGCCGGCCTCGGATACCTGGTCGTCCGGACCGACGCCGGGTGGCCGCGCCGGATCGGCGTCGCCCTGCTGGCGCTGCTCGGCGCGATGGCGTCGCACGCGCTGTGGAACTCACCGGTCCTGGCCGGCCGGCTCGGCCACGGCGGGCTCGCGCTGCTGGCCGCGATCGTGCTGAAGGGCCTGCCGCCGCTCGTGCTGATCCTGCTGCTGGTCCGGGTCGCGCACGACCGGGAGGCTGAGTACTACGCCCGCCAGCTGGCCCGGCTGGACGATCGCGACCTGGTCACCCCGGGCGAGCGGGCCACCCTGGGCTCGGCCGCCCGGCGCGCGGCGGCCCGGCGGGCCGCGGGACGTGCCGGCCGTACCGTCGTGCGGGATCTGCAACGGGCCCAGGCGCGCCTCGCGGTGGAGGTGAGCCGATCGGCGGACGTCGGCGACCCGGCGGTCCGGCAATGCTGCGCCGACGTCCGAACTCAGCGGGGACGGCTGGCCGCGCTGGGGCTCACCGAAGCCGCCGCCGGTCCGGTGTCCTGGCGGCACACGGCCTCGACCGTGGCCAGCGCGGTGGTCGCGATCGCGGTGCTGTGGGTGGCGCTGGTCGCGCTGGGTGCGGCCTGATCACACCTTCGGGGGCAGCCCGCCGTCGCCGTCGACGACCGTGTCGGGAGTTCCATCCTGGTCCAGGTCGACCATGGTGATGTCGACCTTGCCGTCACCGTCGGTGTCGAACTGGAACAGATCAGCCTTGCCGTCGCCATCGGTGTCGGACACCCAGACGTCCGGCTTGCCGTCGCCGTCCGTGTCGGTGGCGATCAGATCGACGCGGTCGTCGCCACGCGTCTCCACGGTCTCCTGCGGCTCGGTCATGAAGCTCCTTCATCGGTGGGTGAGTGCCGCCACTCAACGTAGGGCCCGGGCGTCCCCGTGGCGACCCCGCGCCGCGGATGTCCCGGGAAATTAAGTCACCGCACGGCGGCATCGAGCCCGATGTCCGTGCCACATCGGCGGTAACGTACGCGGCGTGACCGATCTTGCTGCCTTCATGGGCCACAACGGCGGGGGCGCACTGGGCGAGCGCATGGGCATCCACATCACCGAGGCGTCCCCCGAACGAGTGGTCGCGACCATGCCGGTCGAGGGCAACACCCAGCCGTACGGGCTGCTGCACGGCGGCGCGTCGTGCGTGCTGGCGGAGACGGTCGGTTCGATCGGCGCGGTGCTGCACGGGATGACCGTCGACCGGCCGTACGCGGTCGGCGTCGACATCAACGCCACCCACCACCGGGGCGTACGGGACGGGCTGGTCACCGGGGTGGCGACTCCGGCGCATCGCGGGCGTACGGCCGTGACGTACGACATCGTGATCTCCGACGACGACGGCAACCGGGTCTGCACCGCTCGCTTGACGTGCTTGCTGCGTGGCAACAAGTAGCGGGTCGCTGCGTGTTTCTTGACGGATCCACGTACCGTTTCCTCGTGACCGAAGTACCACAGCACGCTCTCGACGATGCGGCGGACGTGCTGGAATCCGCGCTCAGCGGCGACAGCGATGCTGTGGTCGGCACATTCGACGCCGTCGTGGACCGGTCCGGCGTGCTCGGGGCGTACGACGTGGCCTGGTGTCTGGCCGCCACCATGGTCGGGCACAACATCCCGCGGGGGTCGTGGACGCTGGAGTTTCCCGGTATCGACGACGCCCGGTACGACAAGCGCTGGGTGGCCCGTTTCGTCAGCGCCTACATCAACTGCGACTTCCCGACCGGCGAGGCACTGTTCAACGCGGCCATCGCCGACGGCCAGCTCCCCGACTGCCTGCTCGCGCTGGCCGGCTCGACGGTCGCCACGCTGCGGCATCGGACGGCATGACGGGCTGCACCGAGCGGCACCCAGGGCGACCCGACCTCACGGGCACGCCTCACGCAGGCACCGCATGACCGAAGTCCTACTGGCCCGGGTCCGGAAGCTGCTGGCCAAGGCCGAGGATCCGGCGTGCACCCCGGCCGAGGCCGAGGCGTTCACCGCCAAGGCGGCCGAGCTGATCGCCAAGTACGGCGTGGACCGGGCGTTGCTGGCCGAGTCCGACCCGGCCGGCGATCCGGTGGGTGACCGGGTGGTCGCCCTTGATCCGCCGTACGCCCTGGACAAAGCCGGTCTGCTGGCCGCGGTCGCCGTGCCGTTGCGCTGCCGGGTGGTCCGCCGGACCCGCGACGGCATCCGGATCCACCTCTTCGGCCACGCCGCCGACCTGGAACGGGTCGAGTTGCTGTTCACCTCGTTGCTGGTGCAGGCGGCGCACGGCCTGGCGGCGGTCCCGGTGCCGGTCGGCGAGCACCCGGCCGCGTACCGCCGATCCTGGCTGGCCGGTTTCGCTCACGCTGTCGGGTCCCGGCTGACCGAGGCCGAGAAACTGGCCGCGGCGGCCGAGCCCAGGGCTGAGCTGGTGCTGGTCCGGCGCACGGATCTCCTCGACCGGCGGATGGCCGAGGCGTACCCGCAGCTGCGCACGGCGGCCCGGCGGCGGCTGGCCGGCGGTGGCCTGGAACGGGGGTACGCCGCCGGGCGCGCGGCCGACCTCGGTGGCCGCGGGCACCTGGCCGGTCAGTAGTCGTCGACGTTGCGCAGATAGAGCGCCTTGGCGTACTGGGCGGCGGCGGCCTCGCTGTACATCGACGCCTGCTGCATGTACCAGCCGTTGTCGGACAGCGACTTCTTGGCCGCGGTCGTGCCGGCCCAGCGGATGTCGGCGTCGATCTCGGACAGTCCGCGTTGCTTGAACTGCCGGCGCATCTGCATCTTGCCGAGCCGGAAACGCTCGGCCGCGTCCTCCGCCTCCCGCATGCAGCTCATACCTTTCTCGGTCAGCGCCTCCGCCAACGTAAAGGCTTCTTTCTCTCCGCCGTTGGTGAACTTCACGACGTCGCTCCTTCCGTTCGGTGGCCGACATCGATGGTCCCTGACGCCGATCCGCGGGCGGAGGTCACATCGGATGGTGCACGAACGGGCAAAGTGACTCATCCATCGCTGTCAGGCCAGCCGCGCCGCCTGGGTGGTCAGGTAACGCTGCTCAGGGCGGCTGAGCGTGCGTCGGGCCGCCAGCTGGTACTGCTCCCGCGCCCCGGCCCGGTCACCGGCGGTCTCGAGCAGATGCGCCCGTACGGCCGCGACCCGGTGATGCCCGGCCAGTTCCTTCTCCACCGCGTCCAACTCGGCCAGCGCCGCGGCCGCTCCGTGCACCTCGGCCAGCGCGACGATCCGGTTCAGCGTCACCATCGGGCCGGGGGCGAGCGACTGGAGGAGCCCGTACAGTGCCAGGATCTGCGGCCAGTCGGTCAGTTCGGAGGCCGCCGCCTCGTCGTGGATCGCGGCGATCGCGGCCTGCACCTGGAACGGCCCGACGGCCGTCTCGGCCAGCGACCAGGTGATGAGCGCGACGCCCTCGGCGATCATGGCTGAGTCCCACCGCGCCCGGTCCTGCGCGGCCAGCGGCACGAGCGCGCCGTCACCGCTCGTCCGGGCCGGCCGGCGCGCGTCGGTGAGCAGCATCAGCGCCAGCAGCCCGGCCACCTCGCCGTCGCGCGGAAGCAGACGGTGCAACTGCCGCGTCAAGCGGATCGCCTCGCCGCTGAGCTCCACCCGGTTGAGCGACTCGCCCGAGCTCGCCGTGTGCCCCTCATTGAAGATCAGATACAACACCTGCCGTACGGCGTTCAACCGCGTTGCCGTCTCCCCGGAGGGCGGCAGCCGGAATTCCGCGCCCGAGTCCCGGATCCGCTGCTTGGCCCGGCTGATCCGCTGGCCGACGGTCGATTCGGGGACGAGCAGCGCCCGGGCGATCTCGGCCGTCGTGAGGCCACCGACCGCCCGCAGGGTGAGCGCGACCTGCGACACCGGGGTCAGCGCGGGGTGGCAGCACAGAAACAGCAGGACCAGTTCGTCGTCGCCACGCACGTCCGGCGTCGTCGTCTCCTGCGCCTCCTCGCGCCGGCGCCGCGCCGCCTCGTTCCGCATCATCTCGATGCGGCGGCGGCTCGCCACCCGGATCAGCCACGCGACCGGCTCATCCGGCACCCCGGCGGCCGGCCACTGCTGCGCGGCGGCCAGCAGCGCCTCCTGGACGGCATCCTCGCCCGCGTCGAAGTCGCCGTAGCGCCGTACCACCGCTCCGAGCGCCTGCGGGGCGGCCGCGCGGAGCAGGTCCTCCAGGTCGTGACCGGTCACCGATCCCCCTACTCACAGGTCCCACGTGCTCATGTCCAGGACGGGGCGTACCTCCACCTCGGTGAGGGCCGCGTCCGGCACCTTGGCCGCCCAGGCGACCGCGTCCTCGGCGGTGGCCACGTCGATCAGGTAGAGGCCGGCCAGGTGCTCCTTCACTTCCGCGTACGGGCCGTCGGACGCGATCGTCTCGCCGTTGCGTACGGACACCCAGGTGGACAGGCCCGGATCGGACAGACCTTCGGAGTTGACCAGGACGCCGGCCTTCTCCATCTCGGCGGTGAGCGCGAAGTGGGCGCGGCCGAACTGTTCGCGCTGCTCATCGGTCAGGGTCTCCCAGGCGGCCAGGGAGCGCGGGTTGGACTGAATCAGGATCACGTACTTCATGATTTCTTCTCCTCTGTCGTCCTCGGGTGTCGAAACCGGTGCGGCCGGTTTCGACGTCCCCGCGACATCTGTTGAAGGAAAGGACACGATCATGTCGGAGATCAACTCGGTGGTGCTCGGTCTGGCCGCGGCCCAGTCGGCCGGTGACGTCAAGGCGGTGCTGGCGTACTACGCGCCGTCGGCAGTGCAATACACCCTCGCGCCGCCGCTGCGCCAGACCGGCGACGTCCACGACCCCGAGCCGTTCGCGGCCTGGCTGGCCACGTTCGAGGCACCCCCGGAGCGCGAGGTCACCCAGTTGTCGATCGTGGCCGACGGCGATGTCGCGTACGCCACCAGCCTGGACCGGATGACCGCCACGCCGGTCGGCAGCCCGCAGGATTTCACCCTCTGGTACCGCTCCACGCTGGGCCTGCGCCGCATCGACGGGGAATGGCTGGTGGCGCACGAGCACCACTCGGTGCCCTTCGCGATGGACGGCTCGTTGCGCGCTCTGGTCGACCTCGAGCCGTAGGCGTAACGTCCCCACCGTGGGTGATCGTGCGTCCGGGGCCGTGCCGCTGCTGCGGGCCGAAGTGAGGGCCCGGCACCGTGGCGACACGGCCCCGCGCACGGCGTTGTGGCCGCACGCCGGCCGGCTGACCGCGGCCGGCCGTGACAGCATCACCGGACGGCCGCCGTCATGACCCTCGTCCCGATCGCCTTCGCGATGATCGTCCTCGCCTCGGACGCCTGGGTGTACGTCGACGCCCGCGCCCGCCGTGACGCGGGCGACCCGGTTCAGGTCTCCCTCGGCCGGCTGCGCCTGGAGACGCCCGAGGCGTGGTTCCTCGGGGTCCTGGTCCTGTGGGTCGTCTTCCTGCCGTTGTACCTCACCGCGACCGGTCGCAACCCGTTCACTCGCCGGGCCTGATCGCATCACCCCCCGCTTGCGGGTGGTCGACCGCGGCCCGGCCTCAGCCGATATCTCCCCTCGACCGGCCGGGTGTCCGCGGTACCCACAGTTCTGACGAGCCCGGGAAGTTCGGCAAGGCGGCGGTCGCGTACAGCTCACAATGGGGAAGCCGACCGAGAGGATCTGACCATGGCGACGTGCAGCTTGTGCCCACCGGGCAGCCCGGACATCGCCGGCCGTGAGATGGACGAGCACCGACGCACGGTCCATTCCGAGTCCGTCCGTTCCGGGTCCGGGCATTCCGGGTCCGGCGAGGATGGGACGTTGCGAGTCGGCGGCAGCACCATCGTGCGTGACGCCTCCGACGACACCGCCGCCGACGTGGACGGCGAGGACGGCGAATGGCGGCACTGACGAGCCTCAGCCCTTGACCCGCGGCACCCTGGAGATCACCGGCCCGGCCTCGGCGATCACCCGCGATCGGCGGACCGGGGATCGATGGCTGTCGGGTTCGCCGACGTTTGGGATATTTTCTGCGAAGGTGGCAATCCGCTCGGGGTCCGGCTGCGAATCGGTGGTGACAGATCACTACCGAGGGAGTTCTCCAGATGCGAGCCATGAAGCTCACCGCGATCGCCGCGGCCGCTCTGTTCAGCGTTTCGGTGGCCGCGTGCGGCTCGTCGGACGACAGTTCCACCGGCGCCGCCGCCGCGCCGGCCACGTCGGCCGCGCCGGCGCCGATGATGAGCAGCAGCGCCCCTAGCACGATGATGACCTCGTTCGGGGCCGGCTGTGCCGCGGTGCCGACCGATGCGTCCAACCCAGGCAGTTTCCAGGCGATGGCGCAGGTGCCGGTGGCCACCGCGGCGTCCGGTAACCCGTTGTTGTCGACGCTGGTCACCGCGGTCAAGAAGGCCGGTCTGGTGGACACGCTGAACAGTGCGCACGGCGTGACGGTGTTCGCACCGACCAACGACGCGTTCGCGAAGATCCCGGCGGCGACGCTGAACAAGGTGCTCGCCGACAAGAAGACACTGACCAGCATCCTGACCTATCACGTGGTGGCGGGTCAGTTGACGCCGGCGGAGCTGGCCGGGACCCATAAGACGTTGCAGGGCGGCGAGGTCACGGTGACCGGAAGCGGCACCGACTTCAAGGTCAACGGCGCGGCGTCGGTGGTCTGCGGGAACGTGCAGACCGCCAACGCGACGGTCTACATCATCGACTCCGTGCTGATGCCCAAGAGCTGACCCACCATCGTGGACCGGCGCGACCCTGGGTCGCGCCGGGCCGGAGGGAACACCATGCCCCGCAAGCTTCTCGGCGCGATGTCCGGTGTTCTGTCGGCGGCCTTCGGAGTCGCCGCCGGACAGGTCCTCGCCTCAGCCGCCCATCCCGCCGCGGGACCGCTTGTCGCGGTCGGGAGTGCGGTCATCGACGCGACACCGACCCCGGTCAAGGAGTTCGCCGTTCGCGAACTCGGCACGCACGACAAGCCCGTACTGCTCGGCACGATCGTGGTCGTGATCGCCGTGCTGACTGCGGCCACCGGAGTGTTCGCGCTGCGGCGCGGCGCGGCCGTCGTGGCCGGGGCCGTGGTCCTGGGCGTGGCCGGCGCGGCCGCGGCGTTGAGCCGTCCGTCCGCGGTGTGGTACGACGCGATTCCGTCGGTGGTCGGGGCGGTTCTCGCCGGGCTGGCGTTGCGCCTGCTGATCGGCCGCCTCAAGCCGGCCGCCGAGGGGCGGCCGGTCGTGCCGGAGCGAGTCACCGTCGCGGCCGGCGTCGGCCCTGAGGTGGTCCCGGCACCGCCGACGGTGGTCCCGGCACCGCCGAGGGTGGTCGCGGGACCGCCGACGGTGGAGCCGCCCGCCGCTGTGCCGGTGGTCGTGTCCAAGCGCCGGTTCCTGCAGGCGGCTCTGCTGGTCAGCGCCGGCGCCATCGCCGCCGGAAGCGCGGCCGTCACGGTCGACCGGATCCGCGGCGCCGGCGTGGCCGGATCCCGCAAGGCGATCCGGTTACCGGCTCCGGCCGATCCCGGACCACCCGTCCCGCCCGGCGTGGGCGCGGGCTTCGTCACCCCGGACGCCTCGTTCTACCGCGTGGACACCGCGCTGACGGTGCCGGCCATCGACGTGTCGGCGTGGCGGCTGCGGATCCACGGCAAAGTCGGGCGTACGGCCGAACTGTCCTTCGCCGATCTGCTGGACCGCCCCCTGATCGAGCGCACGATCACGCTCAACTGTGTCTCGAACGAGGTCGGCGGCCCCTACATCGGCACCGCCCGATGGCTCGGGGTTCCGCTCGCCCCGCTGTTGCGGGAGCTCGGCATCCAGCCGGGCGCCGACCAGATCGTGGCCCGCTCCGTCGAAGGAATGACCATCGGCACCCCGGTGGACATCGCGATGGACGGTCGCGACACCATGCTCTGCGTCGGGATGAACGGCGAGCCGCTGCCGCCGGTGCACGGTTTCCCCGTCCGCATGCTCACCCCGGGTCTGTACGGATACGCCGGCGCGTGCAAGTGGCTGACCGAGATCGAGCTGACCACGTTCGCGGCGTACGACGCGTACTGGGTCAAGCGCGGCTGGGCGGCACGCGGTCCGGTGAAGACGGCTTCCCGTATCGACGCGCCCAAGGCGTTCGAGACGCCGGCCGCCGGCCCGGTCACCGTCGCCGGTGTCGCCTGGGCCCAGCGCCGCGGCATCCGAACCGTCGAGGTCCGGGTGGACGACGGTCCCTGGTCGCCCGCCGAACTGCTGCCGGTGCCCTCATCCGACACGTGGGTCCAGTGGCGGTACCACTGGACGGCCACACCCGGGCTGCACACCCTGGCCGTACGGGCGACCGACCGAACCGGAGTCACCCAGCCTTCGACGCGCGTTCCGCCGTTCCCCAACGGAGCCACCGGCTGGCACACCCTCACCGTGTCGGTGAAGTAGGAATCCCGGCCCGTCACCGACCGGCCAGCTCCGCGACCACCGGAGCGAGCGCATCGGCGGCGTTGGCCCCGATGACGAAGTACGAGAAGCCAATCTCCTCCCGCCGCCGCAGCACCTCCTCGATGGCCGCCTTCGGGTCATCGGGAAGGGCCAGCAGCGAGTCCGCCGCCCGGAGCGCGGCCGGATCCGTGTCCGGGGGTGCCATGAACGGTGACACGGCGTCGCCGACCACCGGCACGTGAAGTGCGAGTTCGGCGTCGCGGACAGCGCGGAAATCGGCCGCCATCCGCACGAGATCGGCCCGGGAGTCGCCCGGCATGGAGGCGAACGTGACGGTGTCCGCAAGCTCGACCGCCAGCGCCCGGGCCTTCGGCCCCCGTACGGCCATCACGACCGGTGTGTGAAGGTCCGGGCCGTCGAGCTCGCGGAGCGACGTGACGGCGTCCCGCATCCGAGACAACCGCTCGGCGGGTGTCACCACCGGAAGCCCGAACTGGCGCAGCTCGTCTTCGATCCCGGGCCGCCCGGCGCCGACGCCCATCTCGAAGCGGCCTTCGGTGAGCACCGACAGCGAGTGCGCTTCCCACGCCATACTCCGGGCCGTACGCAGTGGCGAGGCGTACACCCAGGTGCCGACCCGCAGCTCGGTGAGAGTCGCGGCCACCGCCAGCGTCGGTCCCGGCGCCGGCTGCCACTGCTGAACGTCAGGCATCAGAAGTGTCGAGTATCCGCTGTCGGCGATCCGGCGAACCTGGTCTCGCCACGCCGGTAGTTCAGTCCGGATCGGGGCGACAACCCCGAATCGCAACGGCCTCACTGCGCTGGTCGCCTCGTGGTCGATCACGTCACTGTCCTCTCGTCGTCGCCCGAGCGTCAGGCCAGGCTTTCCCTTACCACGAACAGACCCGGGTGGATTCGACATGTAGTCCGGAGTTGGAAAGGTAGAGGCGCCACAGTCGCCTCGGCGAGTTGCGACGGAGGTCGCGCACGCGGCCCTTCACGGCGGCGAGAGGTTCGCTGAGCTCGGCGACCGCCTCGGTCGCGGCTGACACGACCGCGACTGGTCGCTCACAGGCTGCGTATGTGTCCGATACCTACGCACGCCGATGCGTCCAACTAGGGTGAGTCGGTGCCTCGCCGTACCGTTTGGGTAGCCGTTCTCAACATCAGCTGGCGCACCGCGGAGAAGATCACCGGCCTTCACGAGATCACCGCTGATGAGGTGAGGCAGGCCGTCGTCTGCGTCCGAGGACTGAGCTGCACCTGGCACACTCATCCTGAGAGGGGCGAACGGGCAATCGTGTCAGTCAAGCTGCGCGGTCGAGATGCCCTGATCGTCCTGTATCCGACCGTCGACGCTGACATGTGGAACCTAGGCAGCGCATATTTCACCGACGTCTAGCGGGACCCCGCGGCTGTCGAGGAAGATGAGAACATGGCTGCCATGGACGACTTCTACGAAGACGACGAGCCAGTCGAGGAGGTCATCCGTGCGTTCAACGAGGGCGAGAAGGGTGTTACAGGACCTGCCACTTGGTCCAGCAGCGCCTTCCTCAACCTTCCCGGGCGCATCGGAAAGCTACTCGACAGGCTGCACAACCAGTCGACCAAAGAGTTGCCGGCGCGCTGATGGCGTCACCTCTAGAGGTGCACCTTCTGCTGTGTGATTCCGCCCAGGCGGAGAACGGCAAAGTACACATGCTCGGCGCTGGCTGGTCCATCACGCCTTCGCCGACAGCCCCGCACGCCGTCGCAATCCTGATGAAGATTCCCTGGGACCGCGCCAACCAGCCCATGGACCTGAGTCTTCAACTGCTGGACCCTGACGGCGACCCAGTCAACATTCCTACCGCCGAAGGGCCTGTCGCAATCGGCGCCCAGGCCAACGTTGAGGTGGGTCGACCGCCGGGCCTGGCGCCAGGGAGCATGCTCGACGCGTCGTTCGCTCTGAGCATCCCTTCGTTGCCGCTCGATCCCGGACGCTACGAGTGGCGACTGACCATCGCGGACGCGGACTACACAGCGTCTTTCACCGTACGCGGCTGACAACAACGCAACGCGATCCAACGCCGTGCCCAATCAAAGATCAGCGTCGGCGGGGCGGGCAAGGTCGAGCAGAGTGTTGCGGCCGAGTGTCCCGCGTCGACCACGATGGTGTGCTTGCCGGCGTCGTCTCGCGGGCACCACCCAGCACATCGGCCAGAGCGTGATCGATCAGGTCCGCAAGTTCGGCCTCACCGTGGGAAGCGGCTCCGCTTCACGGTACGGGAATGGACGGCGGACGGGATGGCGAAATGGCGTGCACCCAGCGCGCCTCAGGTGACGGTGATCATTCAGATCTGGCAATCATCAGCGGTCAACTGAGCGAGTGGCCGGCGAAGCCCGGACAGCAAAACGCCACCAACGTTTCCGCTGGTGGACGATGCTCAAAGCCCGGCGAGAAGCTTGGTGGCCAGGGGCGGGGTCGAACCGCCGACCTTCCGATTTTCAGTCGGACGCTCGTACCAACTGAGCTACCTGGCCGTGATGGCGCTTTGCGGTCCTGACGGGACTTGAACCCGCGACCTCCGCCTTGACAGGGCGGCGAGCACTCCAACTGCTCCACAGGACCTTGCTGGCACTACTGATACTGCCGTACCCCCAACGGGATTCGAACCCGTGCTACCGCCTTGAAAGGGCGGCGTCCTGGGCCACTAGACGATGAGGGCAACTCCACCATCATTGCACACGGCAACCCCTGGTCGGCGCGGCGCCCCAACCGGGCCCCGCTTGAGGCTTGGAAAGCATACGTGATGCTCCGGCCGCTGGCCAAACGGGTATCCGAAAGCGCTCTGACCTGGGCATTCAACTGGACTGCCCGACTTCGTCGGCGGCTGCGGTGATCATCCGGACGGCGTCCGAGAGGTTCCCGAGCAGCATCACCCCGGCCGGTAGCTGGTCGGCCTGCCAGCCGGGGCCGGCCGCCGCGATCAGCACCGGGATGTGTGCGCCGCTCAGCAGGCGGCGCAACTGATCGGGATCGCTCGTGGAGGGTGTCTGCGACCAGAGCACGACCGCGGCCGGACCCGTACGCGTCGACCGCGTCGCTCAGCGCCTCCGGCGGCACCCGGGCGCCCAGCAGCCGGGTCGCCACGCCGGCCTGGGCCAACGCCGCCGCGAGGGCCTCCAGCGGCAGGGTGTGCAGTTCCTCGTCGGCCGCCGCGAGCAGGACGCGGGGCACCTGATCGCTGGACGGGCGGCGGATCGAGCCCAGCACCTCGGTCACCGAGCGGGAGATCAGATGTTCCACCTCGATGAAGCGGTGAGTCGACTCGTACCGCTCACCGATACCGACCAGCACCGGCATGATCACCTGTTCCCAGGCGCTCGACCACACCCAGGTTGTCCACCGTCATCTCGAGGATGTCCCGTTGAGCCGGGCCGTCCAGGCGCATCGCGGCGCGAGCCAGGCCGCGGGCGGCCGGGGCGGCGCGGCCGAGCGGGATGGTGTGCCCGCCGCCCTGCCGTCCGTTCTCCATCTGCACGTCGATCCGCGGCCAGATGAAGTCGGTGACCGGTGTGGGCGTCGACGTGTCCAACGGCACGGGACGCGACGGGCCCACGCCGCGGCCTCCGCAGGTGGCACGCCCTGCGCGGTCAGTCGCCGCATCACCTGGAGGCGGTCCATGTCGTCGGGCGTGTAGCGCCGGTGTTGCCCGGGGACGTGATCGACTCGGCCCGAGTCCGTACCGCTGATGCCAGGTCCGCAGCGTCGTCACCGCGACCCCCAGACGTGCGGGCGCCGCGCCGGCACTCAGCCCCTCATCGGCCACCCGACCGCTCCGGTGCGTCATCCAGGTCCAGGTGTGTGGCCAGGCGGTCGGTCACGCCGGCCAGCCACGGCGCGTACGACCGGGGATCAGCCGCGATCGCCGCCCGCAGCTCGGGCACGTCGACCCAGCGGACGTCGGCCACCTCGTCCGGGTCGGGCATGCAGGTTGCGCTCCGGCGGGCAGGTCGCCGAGCAGCACGTGGTCGTACTCGTACTCGACCCGGCCGGTGGCCGGGTCCTCGGCGTAGTAGGAGTACACGCCGACCTCGTCCAGCGCCACGCCGGCCGATGCCGATCTCCTCGACGAGCCGCCGCGCGCCGGCCTCGGTCACGTCCTCGCCCGGCGCACGGGTGCCCGCAGCAGGTGTTGGCCCAGCGCAGCGGGAAACCGCGTCTTCGCGGCTGCACGCTGCTGCAGCAGCACCCGCCCGGTCGAGTCGCGCAGGAAGACGGAGAACGCCCGGTGCAGTCGCCCGGGCGCTTGATGGGCCTCGTCCACGGTGATCGACGCCGATCGGCGCGCCCGCCGCGTCGACCAGTTCCACCAGGTGCGTCTCCCGCGGAAGTCGGTCATGCCGAACCCCCAGCCGTGATCCGCGCGGCCGCGAGCTTGCCCGGAGATCAGCACCATCGGTACGCCGACGCCGGGCTGGGTCCCGGACCCGGTGAACACGACGTTCGCCAGCGACGGGTGCAGGTTGGCCGGGCCGGAACGGGCCGGTCTGGCCGGAACGTGTGCGCCGCGGCGAACGGCGTGCCGCCGGCCATGCCCTGATCGGCCCAGTCGGCCGGGGTGATCGACCCGCGAGACCTCGATCCCGTCCGCCGAAGCCGACGTACCCGCGCTGCTCCAGCGTCTCCACCAGTTCGACCGGCATACCGCCGGCCGAAGCCGCCGCGCCAGTCCATCGGCGCCGCGTCGAGGTTGGGCGTGGGGGCGAGCACGTAGTACGTCTGCCGGCCGGCGGGCGCCGCCGCGGGATCGGTTGCGGCTCGGGTTGGTGACCAGCAGCGACGGGTCGCTCATCAGCCGAGCCCGTCGCGGATCACCTCGCGGAAGGTGCCCTTCCACGCCGCGCCCGAAGTGGATGTTGTGGTGGGCGATCTTGGAGTACGCCTGCCGCGAGCCGATGTGCAGCACCACGCACGACGGTGAGTAGCTGCAGCCGGCGGGAGCGGCGGCGGCGGCAGCAGATCCCGGTAGGCGACCGGCAGGTCAGGGTTGAGCACGACCACGTCGGCCGGGATGCGTTCGCCGTCGGCGGTCACCACGCGCGGTCGCGCGGCCGGCCGAGGTCTCCACCCGGGTCACCGTGGTGTCCGTACCGGAACTGCACGCCGTGCTTCTCGGCCGCGCCGGCCAGCGCCCGGGCACCGCGTGCATGCCGCCGCGGGGGAAGTACACCCCGGCCACCGAGTCGAGGTAGGCGATCACGGCGTAGATGGCCAGCGCGTCCTGCGGGCGCGAGACCCGCGTACATCGCCTGGAAGGAGAAGATCCGCTGCGTGCGGGGGTCGCGGAAGAACTGGCTGATCTTCGGCTGGAGGCGGCGGAACCCGCCCATGCCGACCAGCTTGAGCAGGTTGAGATTGACCAGATCGATCGGGCTGTCCAGGTTGCGGTCGATGAAGTCGGTCGCGCTCCAGACGCCACAGCTCCCGCGCGAACTCGACGAACCGCAGGTAACCGTCGGCCTCCCGCGGGCCGCACACCTGGGCGATCTCGCGCGCCATCCGCAGCGTGTCGGTGTGGACGTCCAGAGTGGAACCGTCCGGGTAGTACGCCCGGTACGCCGGGTCCAGCGGCATCAACTCGAGCCAGTCGGACAGGTTCTCGCCGACCGCGGCCAGCGGCTCCTCGATCAGCGTCGGGCATGGTCAACACGGTCGGCCCGGTGTCGAACTCGTAGCCGTCCACGCGCAGCCGCCCGGCCCGGCCGCCCGGGCATGGGCTCGCGTTCGACCACGGTGACCTGCCGCCCGGCCGCGGCCAGATGGAGCGCACAGGCCAGGCCGGCCAAGCCTGCGCCGACCACGACGACGTGGTCGTTCGGTCCGGTCACGGTTCGCATCGTCCATCTCCCGATGCTCGGTCAGGCCGGCCGGTGCGTCGCGGTGACGGCCAGGCGGGTGAGCTCGGCCCGGGCGCTGGTCGTCGATGGGTGCCTCGGCGAGCGCGGCCACGCCCTCGGCGACGCGCTTGCGGATCATCTCTTCCACGTGATCCGGTGCTCCGGTATCGGCGATCACCTGGGCCATGCGTGCGACGTCCACGGGGTAATGCCCGCCGGGGCCGTTGGCGGGGATAACAGCCCCGGCGGGGTCAATGGCCAGCGCGGCGCCTTGGGCCGGAGTCGCCAGCTGGCGGGCCAGCATGAGCAGAGCGGTGGGCTTGCCGCTGCGGAGGTCGTCACCTGCGGGTTTGCCGGTGACGGCCGGGTCGCCGTACACCCCGAGCAGGTCGTCGCGAAGCTGGAACGCCTCGCCGACGGATTCGCCGTAGCAGCGGTAGACCTCGTCGAGTTCGGTCCGGTGGGCGGTGTCCGGGCCGGCCAGCGCCAGCCCGAACTGCAGCGGCCGCTGGACGGTGTAACTGGCCGTCTTGTGCCGGGCCACCAGCAGCGCCCGTTCGACCGACCAGGAATCGGGTTCGAGTTTCGCCGAGGACGTCCAGGTACTGCCCGGCGACGGCCTCGATCCGCATCCGGTCGTAGCCGCGCCGCACGGCGAACAGGGTGGCCGGGGGCAGCGGCGCGCGGGCCAGCAACTGGTCGGCGAGCACCATGCACAGGTCGCCGACCAGGATGGCCGAGGCGGAGCCGAACTGGGCGGCATCGCCGGTGCGGCCCGCGCTGACGTGCTGCGCGGCGAAGATCTGGTGGGCCGTCGGGCTGCCGCGGCGGGTGGCCGAGTTGTCCATCACATCGTCGTGCACCAGCGCGAACGTGTGCAGCAACTCGAGCGCGCCCAGGGCCGGCAGCACGGGGTCGACCGGCTGCGTGCAGCCCGACCACCGCCCGCCAGCCCCAGTACGCGAAGGTCGGCCGCAACCGCTTACCCCCCGCCAGGACCAGGTCCCGTGTGGTCCGGGCGAAGGCGCCGAGTTCCGGGTCGACGCCGTCGAGCTGCGCGATCTGGCTGGCCAGGAAACCGGCCAGCGTGCAGTCGACGGCACTGACCAGATCATCCCCGTCGACCCTCGGCCGGGGCAGGGTCTCGCCCCGCCGGCTGCCTTGGAGGATGTCGTTGGCCACGAACTGGACAGTACCCTAGGATCTCCAGTTGAGTCGATTCGTGAGTCGATTTTTTGGAGGGCGTGTGGAGACGGATCTGGCGGCGGCCTACGAACGTTGCCGTGAGCTGCACCGACAGCACGGGCGCACCTATTACCTGGCGACCCGGCTGCTCCCGGCCTGGAAACGACGCCACGTCCACGCGCTCTACGGATTCACCCGCTACGCCGACGAGATCGTCGACCGCACCGGGACCTGCCGCCGGCCGAGCGGGCCGCTCAGCTGACCGCCTGGTCCGATCGGTTCGTGGCCGGGCTCCGGGGCGAGCCGGTCGACGACCCGCTGCTGCCGGCCGTACTGCACACGATCGCGATCTTCGACCTGGACGTCGACGACTTCGCGTCGTTCCTCCGCAGCATGGCGATGGACCTCACGGTCACCGGCTACGCGACCTACGCCGACCTGCTCGACTACATGGAGGGGTCCGCCGCGGTCATCGGCACGATGATGCTGCCCATCCTCGGCAGTCGCGCCCCGGCCGCCGCGCGCGAGCCGGCCCGCCAGCTCGGGCTTCGCGTTCCAGCTCACCAACTTCATCCGCGACGTCGCCGAGGACCTCGACCGCGGCCGGGTCTACCTGCCCGAGCGAGCACCTCGCCCGCTTCGGCGTGACCCGCGCCGACCTCGATCGGCGTGCGGCCACCCCAGCGGTCAAGAGCCTCATCGCGTACGAGGTGGGCGCGCCAAGGAGCACTACACGGCCGCCGCGCCCGGCGTCCCGATGCTCGACCCGGCGTCCCAGGCGTGCATGCGCACCGCCTTCGCGCTCTACGGCGGCATCCTCGACGAGGTCGCCGCGGCCGACTACGACGTCTTCGTCCGCCGTGCCACCGTCCCCAACCGGCGCCGGGCCGCGTCGCCGCGCGCAGCCTGCTGACCCGCACCGGCACCCCGGTCGAGGTGGCCGCCTGATGAAGACCGCCGTCGTGCTGTTCACCCGCGACCTGCGCGTCCACGACAACCCGGCGCTGGCCGCGGCGTGCGCCAATGCCGACCACGTCGTGCCGCTGTTCGTCCTCGATCCGGCGCTGGTCGGCGATCTCGGCCAACCGAATCCGGTTCATGCACCAGGCCCTCGCCGATCTGCGCGGGTCGCTGCAGAGCATGGGCGGCGACCTGGTCGTCCGCGCGGGCGACCCGGTGGCCGAGACGATCAAGGTCGCCCAGGAGACCGGGGCCGAGGGTGTCGCGCTGGCCGCCGACGTGAGCGCGTACGCCCGCCGCCGCGAGCGCCGGCTGCTCGAGGAGTGCGAGAGGCACCGCCTGTCGTTGCGGCTCTTCCCCGGCGTGACCGTCCTGAACCCCGGCGACGTCCGGGCGGGCGGAGGCGGCCACTACCGGGTGTTCACGCCGTACCACCGGGCCTGGCTCAGTGCCAAGTGGCGGGACGAGGTCGCCACCCCTCACCGGATCACCCTGCCCGAGGGCGTACCCGTGGGCCGTCTGCCGGCCGCGCCCGACGGGGAATCGCCGGACGCCGCCGAGGGTGGCGAGACCGGCCGCCCGGGCCAAGCTCGCCACCTGGCTCCGGCACGTCGGACCGTACGCGCGACCGGCACGACGACATGGCCGCCGACGGCACCTCACGCCTCAGCCCGTACCTCCGCTTCGGGTGTCTCTCCCCGCTGGCGGTGGCCAACGCCGTCCGCGCGCTCGACGGCGACGGCCCCGAGGCGTTCGTCCGGCAGTCTGCCTGGCGCGACTTCTACTATCAGGTCGTCGCCGCCTTCCCCCAGATCTCCACCGAGGCCTACCGCCGGGCCGGCGACGGCGAGTGGCGGGACGACCCGAACGCAGCTGAAGCACTGGCAGGACGGCCTGACCGGGGTGCCGATCGTCGACGCCGGCATGCGCCAGTTGCGGGCCGAGGGGTGGATGCACAACCGCGCCCGCCTGATCACCGCCGCCTTCCTGACCAAACACCTCGGGCTCGACTGGCGGCCCGGCGTGCAGTGGTTCTTCCGCTGGCTGCTGGACGGCGACGTGCCCAACAATTCCGGCAACTGGCAGTGGACCGCGGGCACCGGCAACGACACGAAGCCGTACCGCCGGTTCAACCCGATCCGCCAGGCCGAGCGCTTCGATCCCGACGGCGTGTACGTTCGTCGCTACGTCCCGGAGCTCACGTCGATCGAAGGCAAGGCCGTCCACCAGCCGTGGCGGCTCGACCGGAAACTCGATTATCCGGGTCCGCTGGAGTCACATCGCGACGAAGCCGTCTGGCTGCGACCGTGAAACGCCCGACCGGTTCGCCGGCCGGGATGGGGAAAGCGGGCCCTGCCGGCCCGTTGCGTTCGTCCGTATGGCCGGCAGGGCCCGCGAACCCATTCCCGGGACCCGGGGCGCAAAACGTCAAGATTTTAACGAACGCCAGGCCCCATAGCGGTGAATCGCCACTCCGCCGTACGCGCCCGCCGTCCGCTCGGCGGCGTCCACCTTGGTCAGTTCCTGGTTCATCTTCTTGGTGCCGTCCTGCGCGAAGGTGCAGTACGCGCACTCCGGCAGCGGATCGGTCTCCGCGCCGAGCCGGACCCGCTTACCCGCCGTCGCCCCTCGCGTCAGCCAGTCCTGGCTGATCGCGGTCATCGAGTTCGGGCCGGTCGCGGTGTCCCGGTAACTCATCACCGTGACCGCGGTGACGCGTTTCAATACTTCGTCGGCCAGGTTCTTGGAGCCCACCTGGTACTGCCCTGACCAGAACGGCACGTCCGCCTCCAGCGGCAGCGTGCTTCCGGCGCGCACCTCGTCGAGCAGCCCCAGGTACGCCTGTTCGGTCGCCGCCAGACTGCGGGTCCAGCCGGGGGTCAGGTACGGCTCCACGTCCAGGTGGATGCCGCTGAAGATGCCCGTCGCGACGACCGTCCGCAGCCACGCCAGCGCGGCCGCGTGGTCGGTGGTCCAGGCCGGGTCGCCGCCCAGGGCCGACAACTTGATCCGTACGCCGTCGGCCAGCTGCCGCATCTGCTGCAACCGGGCCAGGTCACCGTTGGTCAGCGCATTCGGCGACACGTACACGAAGATTTCCGTGACGCCCTTGCCCGCCGCCCAGGTCACCACCTCGGACGCCGGGTAGTCACCCCACACCCACATGGCGCGCGTACCGGCCTTGACCGCGGTGAGTCCAGCACTCCCGGCCGACGCCGCGCCCGACAGCCCGAGCAGGGTGCCGGCCACGAGCACAGCGGACACCAGCCCGGCTCGCCAACGCCTTCGCATGCCGCCCCCTCCGTCGGATTCCCAGCTCCGCGGGGATTCAGAATCGGCGGCCGTACGCGCGAACTAAGTCTTCTGCAGCGCCGCCTCGATCCGGTCCACCGCGGCGAAATCGCCCAGGCGGCGCGTCACGTAACCGATCGCCAGCCCGCGCGCCGGATCGAACCATCCGGCGTTCCCGCCCAGGCCACCCATGCCCCACGACCCGTCCGCCTCGAACTGCACCCCGAGACCCCAGGCCACCTCTTGTTCGATGAACCGGTCAAACCCTTCGAATTCCCGTACGGCCAGGGAAGCGACCGGCGGATGCGCGTAGAACCGGGCCACCGCCATCGCCGTCGAGTGCAGGTTCACCGCCGGAATCGACGCCGACCGCCACAGGTCGCTGTTCACCACGGCG
>CAWJNH010000002.1:660000-1840000 GCA_963844215.1 uncultured Actinomycetota bacterium | reverse complement strand
TGGTCTAGGGGCCCTACAAGGTTACTGAAATCAGCCAAACTCCGAATGCCGGTAAGTGAGAGCGCGGCAGTGAGACTGCGGGGGATAAGCTTCGTAGTCGAGAGGGAAACAGCCCAGATCACCAGCTAAGGCCCCTAAGCGTGTGCTAAGTGGAAAAGGATGTGGGATTGCAGGGACAACCAGGAGGTTGGCTTAGAAGCAGCCATCCTTTAAAGAGTGCGTAATAGCTCACTGGTCAAGTGGTTCCGCGCCGACAATGTAGCGGGGCTCAAGTACACCGCCGAAGCTGTGGCACTCACACATGAGCTTAGCCGCCGGTTTGTCCGGTTGGTTCAGGTGTGTGGGTGGGTAGGGGAGCGTCGTGTGGCGGGTGAAGCGGCGGAGTGATCCAGCTGTGGACGCTACACGAGTGAGAATGCAGGCATGAGTAGCGAATGAAGGGTGAGAAACCCTTCCGCCGGATGACCAAGGGTTCCAGGGCCAGGCTAATCCGCCCTGGGTGAGTCGGGGCCTAAGGCGAGGCCGAGAGGCGTAGTCGATGGATAACGGGTTGATATTCCCGTACCCGCGTAGGAACGCCCACGACGAACCTTCACATACTAACTGCCCTAAGCCGGTGAGACCTTCGGGTTGATCGGGTGGAGCGCGGGACCTTGTGGGGTAGTAGTTGAGTGATGGGGTGACGCAGGAAGGTAGCTGGTCCCAGGCGGTGGTTGTCCTGGGGTAAGCGTGTAGCCCGTGTCATAGGTAAATCCGTGGTGCATGAGGGGTGAGACGTGATGCCGAGCCGATTCAGGTGAAGTCAGTGATCCTATGCTGCCGAGAAAAGCCTCTAGCGATGTTCCGAGCGGCCCGTACCCCAAACCGACACAGGTGGTCAGGTAGAGAATACCGAGGCGACGGGCGAACTGTGGTTAAGGAACTCGGCAAATTGCCCCCGTAACTTCGGGAGAAGGGGGGCCGGACGCGTGAAGCCCCGAGCGGGTGGAGCGTGGTATGGCCGCAGAGAGCAGGGGGAAGCGACTGTTTACTAAAAACACAGGTCCATGCGAAGTCGTAAGACGATGTATATGGACTGACGCCTGCCCGGTGCTGGAACGTTAAGGGGACCTGTTAGCCTGTGAGGGCGAGGCGGAGAACTTAAGCGCCAGTAAACGGCGGTGGTAACTATAACCATCCTAAGGTAGCGAAATTCCTTGTCGGGTAAGTTCCGACCTGCACGAATGGCGTAACGACTTCCCCACTGTCTCAACCACAGGCCCGGCGAAATTGCAGTACGAGTAAAGATGCTCGTTACGCGCGGCAGGACGGAAAGACCCCGGGACCTTTACTATAGCTTGACATTGGTATCCGAATGTAATTGTGTAGGATAGGTGGGAGCCGGTGAAGCTCGGACGCCAGTTCGGGTGGAGGCAATCTTGAAATACCACTCTGTTGGATTTGGGTATCTAACCTCGGGCCCTGATCGGGTTCAGGGACAGTGTCTGGTGGGTAGTTTAACTGGGGCGGTTGCCTCCTAAAGGGTAACGGAGGCGCCCAAAGGTTCCCTCAGCCTGGTTGGCAATCAGGTGTTGAGTGTAAGTGCACAAGGGAGCTTGACTGTGAGACGGACATGTCGAGCAGGGACGAAAGTCGGGACTAGTGATCCGGCACTTGCGGGTGGAAGCGGTGTCGCTCAACGGATAAAAGGTACCCCGGGGATAACAGGCTGATCTTCCCCAAGAGTCCATATCGACGGGATGGTTTGGCACCTCGATGTCGGCTCGTCGCATCCTGGGGCTGTAGCAGGTCCCAAGGGTTGGGCTGTTCGCCCATTAAAGCGGTACGCGAGCTGGGTTTAGAACGTCGTGAGACAGTTCGGTCCCTATCCGCCGTGCGCGTTGGATACTTGAGAAGGGCTGTCCCTAGTACGAGAGGACCGGGACGGACGAACCTCTGGTGTGCCAGTTGTCCCGCCAGGGGCATGGCTGGTTGGCTACGTTCGGGAGGGATAACCGCTGAAAGCATCTAAGCGGGAAGCCTGCTTCGAGATGAGGTATCCCACCTCCTTAGAGAGGGTAAGGCTCCCAGCTAGACGACTGGGTTGATAGGCCGGAGATGTAAGCCAGGTAACTGGTTCAGTTGACCGGTACTAATAAGCCGAGGGCTTAACCACCCCAAGAACCACAAAGACTTTTCAGGTGTGAGCGTCCACTGTGTGATTCACAACGAACGAACAACCACCCCGGTGTCGGGCGGGGGTTGGTGGTTTGTGGTGTTGGTGATTGTGCCGGTGGCTATAGCGGCAGGGAAACGCCCGGTCTCATTCCGAACCCGGAAGCTAAGCCTGCCAGCGCCGATGGTACTGCACTCGGGAGGGTGTGGGAGAGTAGGACGCCGCCGGACTCAACGTACAGAATGGCCCACCCCACACGGGGCGGGCCATTCTGCATTTCCCCCCAACTGCCGCCGGCCCATCCGTCCGACCCGGCGACCGGCCTTGGCGGCGCCGGGTCGGTTGTGATGGACGTACAAGAGCGTCTCGGGTGGGCGGCGGTTCGGTCTGGACCCCGGGGAGGTGGGACGGCGCGAGCACTCGCTACGCCGTCGCCGTCACCGCGGGAATCTCGATCTTGACCGTGGAGCGCACGCACTGACCGGGCACGCCGGCGGCCCGTAGCCGGGTTGCCAAAGCCGGGTCGCCCACCGCGACGACCACGCGTACGTGCTGATCGTCGGCGAGCTCGCACAGCGCCGCCAGGGTGCCGAGGTGCAGCGCGTCGACGAACGGGACGTCCGTCAGATCGACGAGCAACCGGCCCGGGCGCACCCGGCGTACGGCGTGGATCAGCATCTGGCGAAACAGCGCGGCACCGTCGTCGTCGACCGCGCCGATGGGTCGCACGACCAGAGTGCCGTCCTGGTCGGTGCGGAGTTCGACCGAAGTGTTGGCCAACGGTCTGCCTTCCGTGCGCGGTGGATTCGCCGGGCGGCCAGACTAACGCCGATTCGGCCGCCGGTCGACGGCCGGGATGGAAAAGCGTCGCTTTCCGTTCCCCTCCTGGCCACGACGGGGAGAGATGTCCGGAAAGGAGAGGCGATCATCGTGAGGGCATGCGAATCGCGCTGGTCACGGAGTCGTTCCTGCCAGACGTCAACGGGGTCGCCAACTCGGTCGTGCGGGCGGCCGAGCACCTGCTTCGCCGGGGCCATCGAACCCCTGGTGATCGCCCCTCAGCCTCCTCCGGAGAAGCGGCGGGCGGCATTGGATCTGCCGTACCCGGTGATCCGCATCCCGTCCTTCCCGATGCCGGGCTATCCGTCGATCCGGCTGGGGCTGCCCACTCCGGCGCTGACCGGGACGATGCGTGCGTACGGCACCGAAGTGGTGCATCTGGCCAGCCCATTCGTCCTCGGCGCGTGGGGTGCGGCGGCGGCCCGGACGTTACGGCTGCCGTGTGTCGCGGTGTACCAGACCGACGTGGCCGCGTACGCCCGGGCGTACAAGGTGAGCATGACCGAGGGCGCGGCCTGGAAGTGGATCAAGACGGTGCACAACTCGGCCGCGCGGACGCTGGCGCCGTCGTCCGAGTCGGCTGCGGCGCTCGAGGCGCACGGCGTGCAGCGTGTTCACATGTGGCGCCGCGGCGTCGACGACCAGCGATTCCACCCGGCCCGGCGGAGCGCCGGCATCCGGCGGGCGCTGGCCGGCAACGGCGAGGTGCTGGTCGGGTTCGTCGGTCGGCTGGCGGTGGAGAAGCAGGTCGAGCTGCTCGCCGACGCGAGCCGGTTGCCGGGCGTCAAGCTGGTCGTCGTCGGTGACGGACCGTACGCGCCGGCCCTGCGCAAATGCCTGCCGGACGCGACGTTCCTGGGCGTACGGCATGGGGCGCAGCTCGCTCGGGTGTACGCCAGCCTGGATGTGTTCGCGCACACCGGCCCGTACGAGACGTTCGGCCAGGCCGTGCAGGAAGCCATGGCCAGCGGGTTGCCCGTGGTGGCGCCCGACGCCGGCGGTCCGCGCGACCTGGTGCAACCGGACCGGACCGGGTACCTCGTGCCGCCGTTCGAATCAGCCGGCTTCACCGAGGCGATCGCCGACCTGGCCGGCGACCCGGAGCGGCGGACGCTGTTCGGGATGGCCGGGCGCGCCGCGATCGCCGGGCGCAGCTGGGCCGCCCTGGGCGACGAGTTGATCGAGCACTACCGTGTCGGCCGCCGACCATTCGCTGGTGGTGGCCGCGTGAGGATTGTCCGCGTCGCCAACTTCGTGAGCCGGCGATCGGGAGGCCTCCGCACCGCACTCGGTCAGCTGGGCGCCGGCTACGAGCGGGCCGGCCATGAGTCGGTGCTGATCATCCCGGGTGACCGGCCGGGCGACGAGCAGACCGAGCAGGGGCGAGTGATCACGCTCGCCGGGCCGCAGGTGCCGGGCATGGGCGGATACCGCGTGCTGGTCGACGGGGCGCGGGTTGCCCGGGTTCTGGCCGATGTGCGCCCGGATCGGGTCGAGGTGTCCGACCGGTCGACGTTGCGGTGGATCGGCGGGTGGGCCCGGCGTAACGACGTGCGCTCGATGATGGTGTCGCACGAAAGCCTGGACGGGCTGTTGCGGTTGTTCGGGCCGACGTCGGGGCGGCGTACGGCCGATTGGATCAACGCGCGTACGGCCCGGTATCACGACACCATCGTGTGTACGACCGGATGGGCGGCGGCCGAATTCGAACGGATCGGGGCGCCGAATGTGGCGCGCGTACCGCTCGGGGTGGATCTGGAATGGTTTTCTCCGCAGCGGCACGAGCCGCTGATGCGCCGCAAATGGGCCGCCGCCGGCGATGTTCTGCTGTTGCATTGTGGACGGTTGTCGACGGAGAAGAAGCCGCGCCGATCATTGGAGGCGCTGGCCTCGTTGCGCAAAGCCGGAGTTCCGGCGGTCCTGGCGGTCGCCGGTGGTGGGCCGTTGCGGTCGGCGTTGCAGTCGGAGGCGGCCGAGCGGAATCTGCCGGTGCGATTCCTGGGCTACGTCGGCGACCGGTCGGAACTGGCGGCGTTGCTGGCCACCGCTGACGTCGCGATCGCACCCGGGCCGGTGGAGACGTTCGGGCTGGCCGCGCTCGAGGCGCTGGCCAGCGGGACGCCGGTGGTGGCGAGCGCGCAGAGTGCGCTGCCGGAGGTGGTCGGCGACGCCGGTACGGTTGCCGACGGCGATGGCCCGGCCTTCGGCGCCGCAGTACGCGAACTGCTCGCCCGACCGGAACGCGACCGTCGCGTGGCGGCCCGCCGACGAGCCGAGCTCTATCCGTGGTCGGCCGCCGTTGCCGGATTCCTTGGTGCGCACGGCGCTGACGACGTGCCGGCCGACCTGGCGGCGAGCGCCGACGTCACCGGCTGAAGGGGAAGTCAGCGCACGGTGACCGGTACGGCGACCAGGTTGGAGCCGATCGACTGGAGCCCGCTGCAGGGTGTCCCGGTGCCCGTGCCCGGTACCCGGACCCGGAGGGAGTACGCGCCGGCGGTCGGCGCGGTCCACGAGATGGAGTAGCGCCCGTTGTCCCGTGGTGGCGCCGTGGCGATCGTCTGCCAGGTGTCTCCGCCCACATTCCGTTGCAGGAGCACCGAAGCTCCGCTGCCGAAGATCGACGGCGCCGGCCACACGTGACCGGTGACGGTGATCGGCCGGCCGACTCCGGCGGTGGTGGCCGCGAACTCCTCGGACGCCTGGAGCTTCAGGGTGAAGTCGTCGAGGCAGGCGAGGCCCTGCATGCTGTAACCCCGGGTCCCGCGTTTGCCGTAGATGAGGTCGCGTTCCTCGCGGTAGGCGCTCACGCCGTACGCCGTCGGCGACGTCCACAGTCCGGTGCCGTCGGCCGCTGTCCCCGGTGCCGGTTGGCCGTGCCCGATGAACGCCTGGGTCGTCCAGTCACCGAACTGGCTGACGATGGCTATCCGGGCCGCGCCGACCGCGGCCCCGGTGACGGTGTTGCGCAGCTGCGCCCGCGGCCGCCAGGTCTCCTTTCCGGTGACGACCCGGACCGGCGTGCGGATGATGTTCGCCGTCCAGCGCTCGCCGCCGCTGATCGTGACGGTCGGCCCATCGGTGAGGGGGAACGGGAATTGGCCGTTGTTGTCGTCATCGACGGTGACGGAGTCCACCTTGTAGGTGCCGGACCATGCCGGGCTGACCACGGCGGTCCCGGACCACACCCCGTCCTGGCGGCTGCCGCTGGACCGATCCAGCCGGATCCACTCGAGGAACGGCATCTCGGGGAACTTCACATCCCGGCCGGCCGCGACGATGTCGAGGCTGCCGCCCTGTTCGTCGTTGTATCCCTGCAGAGTGTCCGGGAGACCCTCGGCGTCCCGCAGGTGTACGGAGACGGTGACGTCGCCTTCGCCGTAGCTGTTGCCGACGTCGACCCGCGGGGTGGTGATCTCGACCGACACCAGCTGGGGTGGCGTGTCATCGGCCGCGAACCCCGCGGTGGGAAGGGTCAATACTCCGGCCAGCCCCACGGCCATGGCCGCCAGCCCCACGGCCACGGCCGCCGTCATTCGTCGCCACCGTTGCATCGAAGTCTCCCAATCGAAGGGGTAGACCCAGGCTAGGCCCTCGGTCGGCTACCTGGCAGGGCCGGCCTCGATGCGGTCGATGATCCCGGGGTCCGATGCGCGACAGATCCGCGGTACGGCCGAGACCGGGTGGAAGCTCGGATCCGCGCGTCGGCAGTTCTTCCTACCGTCGACGTGTGTCAACGACCACGAGCGCTTTCACCGGCAGCGTGGACTCGAGCGAAATCGTCGACGCCGCCCGGAATGGTTACCCGCGCGCCTTGGAGCAGCTTGTCGACCACTACGCCGACGCCGCCCGCCGGGGTGCGGGCAGCGTGGTCAGCAGCGGCAAGGCCAAGTGCAACACGTCGGCCAGGCCGGCGAGCGGAATCCGACTCCATCTCGGATCCCCGGTGGCGAGCACCTGCATGTCCGTCGCGCTCGACCGCGTACTCGTGGAGAGCGGATTTGCCGATGCCCGCTCGTCGGTCACCACGAGCACGCCCGTACCGGCCGGATCGCCCGGTGGTCTGCACCTCATCGATGCGGGCACACTCGACGGACCGTCCGGGCAACATGCTCGTAGCCCAGCCCCGGTCCTCGTCGGCCCGGGTTCCCGAACATGTGCTCAGGCGCTGGTCTGGTCGTCGACGGAGGCGCCGCCGACGTTCTTCTGGATCAACTCGATCGTGTTGAGGGCAGATGCCTTCTGCTTGTACGACTCGCTGGTCGCCACCACCTGGCCGTTGCTCGCAACCAGATTGAACCGGAACTCGCCGTTGCTGGCCTTCTTGACCACGAATTTCATGGGAACCACCTCCGGGCAGCAGATACCCGGTGTGGTTCCCGCCTCAAACCGCGATTCCTCGGTGAGGACGGGACCGAGATCAGAAGCCGAGACGGCTGACGGCGGCATGGAAGTCGTCGCCGTGGGCGCGCATCGTCGCGGCGTGACTGCGGAGAACCGCCGTCTGGGCGCGAACCGCCGCCGGGTCGATCCGGAAGCCCTGGGCGACGCCCGCGGATGTCCCGCTTCCCGGGCCGGCCCAGTCCAGCCCGGACATGGCTGCTTCGACCTTGGCGAACAGCGGCTTCGCGGCCACCTCGACGACATTGCCGATGACGTGCTGTTCGAGGTCCATCGCCAGGGACTTGACGACCCGTTCCGCTCCTTCGACGATCAGCGGAACCGCGGCTTCGGCGAGGCCGGCCGTGGCGACCGCGGCGGCCTGGTCCGCCACGAACGCGGCCGCCATTCCGATCAGGACGCCGATCGCCTCCAGCTTCTGCGCCACGATGTATCCAGCGGCCCCGTCGAGCGCTTTTGCCAGTACGTGGCAGGCGTCGACGATCTCGTACACGTGCCCGGTTGACATCCGTGACCAACCGGCGCTCATCGCCTCGGTCGAGCCGCCCTCGTGAGCGTCGGCGATCCGGGAAACCGCATCGGTCGCGTCCCGGTGGGTGTTCTCGACCGCCTGCGCGAACTCCCGGACCACCGCCGCGAATTGGAGGACCGTGTCCTCATCGATGTAGGGCCACGGCACGCCGACGACGTTCAGAAAGTTCACCACCGGCACGGGCAGATCGTCGATAGCCATCGAGGCCCACTACTCGTCGGCTTCGTCGAGGGCACTCAATGCTGCCGGAGAAATATCGGCAGGCTTGGTGCCGATGTACTCCTGCCATGTGCCTCGCCGCACCGATCCGCCAGCCACTTCGATGTAGCCGTTCTCTGTCGTGAAGAGGCCACCGCGCTCGAAGAACAAGAGCAGCGGCTCGTAGGGATCTTCCCCACCGTCAGGCCTCGCACCAGCGTCCAGGACCGCGGCCCAGTGCAGCGCTGCCCTGCAGGTCAGGGCCGCTCCGGGCCAACCGATTCGAGTCCGAATCAGCTCCTCCAGGCGTGCCGACAAGTTCTCCGGGACGGTTACATGCGGTGCCACGGACTCGGCGATATCGTAGAAGGGCCACCTGTCAGGGGCGCCGAAATGCTCGGCCCACCAGGAGGAGCGCCGAAGAAATTCGCGCATCAGCCGCATCCGCGCACTGCGGTGGTCGAACGCCGAATCGTCCTTCCAGTTCACCGCCAGCAACCGGGCGAGTGTCGCCTCGGCGTTGGTGCCAGTCATAGGCCGAGTCCCCTCCGTGCGGCGTCCACGACGTTGTCGATGTTAGACAGGTCGGGAGCGATGGGCTCGGCGGGTGCAGTGAGGCCCAATGCCCTCCAGTGCCTCAGCGAGGCCCCCGACGAGGTTGGGGCCGCTTCGTGCGCGCCGAAGTGCGACGGATTGAAAACGATGTCACCTTCCTCGTCCCAGGACGCAGGATGGGCTGAGCGATACGGCAAACCGGACTCCATCAATCGACTCTCCACGTACTCGTGCGACAGCAACGACCGAAATTCGTCCGCATCACCTTCGCTCAGGGTGCCCTTCTCAGCCCCCTGCCAGAGATCAGCAATGTGCTCATCCGGCGTAAAGTTGCCGCGTTCGACCTGGTTCGGTCCGACCGGGATGTCGTGCTCGCTGAGGAACAGGTGATTCTTCACCAGCGCGATAACGCTCTCGTGGATGTTGGTGTTGCCGGCTATGGAACGGACGTCCTCCGTGTTGGCGCGAATGGCGGCGTAAGCGTCCGCGGCCTCCGGAGTGGTCGCTGCGACATACCGTGCACCGGACCACCCGCCCGATGCGGCGCTACCTCCCGATCCGCGGTTGAGCGCTCGGAAGGCGTCCGCGGCGCGGGAGTCGCTGTCGAGCAGATCCCCCAGATTCCGCTCCTCGATGTCCGCGGTCTGTTCGGCGAGGCGGCCGGCCGAGCGCGCGATGGTGCGTCCGGTCTTTGCTGCATCAGCCGCCAGCCCCTTGAAGACCGCGGCTATCCCGCCATCGCCCATGGCTCTGTGGATCGCCTCCGAACTCGGCCTCCCCGCTTGGCCAAACTGCGGCGCGGGTTCGTCCGTCAACCTAGTCAATCAAGCAGGTCGTTGCCTAGGCGTGCGTCGCGGCCGCCGGCCCAATCGATGTGCGATGTTTTCGGCATGGTTCCAGCCGAGAAGCGTCGGCAATTCGACACGGATCTGTGGATCCGGCAGCACGTGTCGTGGTCGTCGATCTCCGGTGCCGAAACTCGTCCCGCCAGGGCGAGCGATTGTCGCGGGACGCCGCGTTGTAAGCATCATCTTGTCCAACAGGCGTACGGGTCGGAAGAGTTTCAGTGATCTGCCTCGTCGAAGGCGGACCACTTGTTCCGCCCGCGTCGGCCGGTTGGCGAACACGAAGACCGGCCGATCCGGTTCACCGCTCGATCATCTGCATCTGCTCGTCGGTGTGGTGGCCGCCTTCGGCTACGGGCAGGGCGTCGAGGGTTGCCATCTGTGCCGGCGTGAGTGTGACGGCGTCCGCGGCGGCGTTTTCCTCGACCCGGCTGACTCGCTTGGTGCCGGGGATGGGCACGATGTCGTTGCCCTTGGCGAGCAGCCATGCCAGGGCGACCTGTCCGGAGGTGCCGCCGACCTGGTCGGCGACGGCCTGCACCTGGTCGGCGAGGCGGACGTTGCGCTCGAAGTTCTCGCCGGTGAAGCGGGGGTGGTTCTTGCGGAAGTCGCTGTCGTCGAGCTTATCGACGTCGGCCGGGGTACGCAGGGCGCCGGTGAGGAAGCCGCGGCCGAGCGGGGAGTACGCGACCAGGCCGATGCCCAACTCGCGCAACACCGGCAGGATCTCCTCCTGGTCACGCGTCCACAGCGAGTACTCCGACTGCAGCGCGGTGACCGGGTGCACTGCGTGGGCGCGGCGGATCGTGTCGATCCAGGCTTCGGACAAGCCGACGTAGCGGATCTTGCCGTCCTTCACCATCTGCGCGAGGGCGCCCATGGTGTCCTCGATCGGCGTTTCCGGGTCGACGCGGTGCTGGTAGTACAGGTCGATGTGGTCGGTGCCCAGCCGCTTGAGCGAGCCGTCGACCGCGGCGCGGATGCTGTCCGGGCTGCTGTCCGGTTTCCCGGCGGCGCGGCCGGTGTGCGAGATCAGCCCGAACTTGGTGGCCAGCACGACCTGATCCCGACGGCCTTGCAGTGCCTTGCCGACCAGCTTCTCATTGACGTACGGGCCGTAGACCTCGGCGGTGTCGATGAGGGTGACGCCGAGGTCGATGGCTCGGTGGATGGTGCGGATCGATTCCGCGTCGTCGCTGCCGGCGCCGCTGTAGCCGTGGGACATTCCCATCGCGCCCAGGCCGATCCGGCCGACTTCGAGTTCGCCGAGTTTCGCGGTACGCATGGTGTTTCCTCCGTGTCGTCGTGTCGATGAACCCCGCCGTCCCCGGGCAGGACGGCGGGTCGGATGGGTCAGGCGTCGGGGATTTCGCGGCCGAAGTTCTCCAGAGTGATGGCTTCCGGTTCCGGGCCGCCGCGCTTGCCGGTGTCCAAGGCGTCGATCGCCGCGAGCTGCTCGCCGGTCAGCTCGAAGTCGAACACGTCGAAGTTCTCCGCGATCCGGGTCGGCTTGGTCGACTTCGGAATCGCCGAGCGGCGCTGCTGCACGTGCCAGCGCAGCATCACTTGTGCCGGGGACTTGCCGTGCGCCTGAGCGATCTCCCCGATGGTGGGGTCCTGCAGCGTGCTGGTGTGCTCGCCGTCGCGGTAGAACGTGATCCCGCCGATCGGCGACCACGCCTGCGACAGGATGCCGTGCTCCGTGCCGAACGCCTGTACTTCACGCTGCTGGAAGTAGGGGTGCACCTCGATCTGGTTGACCGCCGGCACGACCGTGGCCTCGTCCAGCAGCCGGGTGAGGTGGTCGACCATGAAGTTGCTGACGCCGATCGCGCGGACCTTGCCGTCGGCCAGCAGCTTCTCCAGCGCGCGGTACGCGTCCAGGGTCTTGTCGAACTCCGAGGGCAGGGCCTGGTGCAGGATGAGCAAATCGATCTGGTCGACGCCCAGCTTGCGGGCACTCTTGTCGAAGCCGTGCAGCGTCTAGTCGTACCCGTAGTCGCTGATCCAGATCTTGGTCTCGATGAACACCTGCGAGCGGTCGATGCCGGACTTGGCGATGGCCTCGCCGACCTCGCGTTCGTTGCCGTAGGCGGCGGCGGTGTCGATGTGCCGGTAGCCGGCCGACAGGGCGGCGGTGACGGCGTCGCGGGTCTCGTCCGGCGGGGTCTGGAAGACACCGAAACCGATCGCGGGAAGCGTGACGCCGTTGTTCAGCGTCAGCTGGGAGGGTGCGGGCATGAGAAGCGTTTCCTTTCAGTTGCGGGGAAGCAGGCGGATGGTGACGTCGCGCGCCTGTTCCCCTACGACGGAGCCCACGATGGCAGCCCCGTACCGGTCGTACTTGTCGTGATAGGCGGCGTCGATGGCGGCATGGACGCCGGGATTGGCGGGGGCGGCGAACGCCACGCCGCGCTCCAGGCCGGGGGCACGGACGCGGCCCACGCCCGAGCGGAGGGCGCGCACGTACCAGGCGTTGGCCGGGCCGCGAGCCGAGCGGACGTACAGCTCGTCACCAGCGCGGACGACCCACATCACCACGTACGGGCGCAGGGTGCCGTCGGCGCGCAGCGACGCGAGTTGCAGTTCTTCGGCGCGGCCGATGGTGGCCAGTTCTTCGCTCGTCCAGGATGTTGTCGTACCTTCGGCTGCCACGGCTTCCCTCCCTGTCGTCCTACGCAGACGTACCCGGCCTGCCATCAGCAAACATCGGCGTGCCGGTTACAAGGAGTTCCTGCGGAAACGGGTACTGGCAGGGTCCCCCAGCACAGGTTCGAGCCGAGTCCGGGCTGACACCGCCGAGCGTGCTGCCTCCCGCGCCCTGACTGCGATCGAAGGCGTGGTCGATGTCCTCGCCTACACCGACGCGACGGCGATCCAGCACGCCCGTCTGATCGCGCACGTGCATCGAGCCGGCACGCCGCGGGGGGCCCACGACCTCATCAACGCCGCCGAGACCGGACCAACCGTCCTAACTCGCGACCTCAAGGCCGGCTTCGCCGGACGCCCCGGCGTACTCGCCATCGAACCCCGTAGGCCAAACGCCCAGACTCCCGCGGCACGAACGACCGCGGTTCGCGCAATGCCTTACTCGCTGTTCGACAGACCGGCGAACTGGTGGACCGGACGTTGCACCATGCGAACCACGGCCTTGTCTCCGGTGACTCGTTTCCCTGCCACCTGACCGGCTCGGGCGTGGCCACGCCCGCGGGCGGACGATCACCGGAGTCACTCCTTCGGCGACTAATCCGACTTCGCCGGCAACCTAGTCGTACGCCTAGATCCCAGACGAATGCAAGACGGACTTCGTCCCCTGGTGGGAGCGCGCGATGTCGACGGCCGAGGGAGCGCTGCCCTCGTATGGGAAGGCGCGACCAGCGACGGCGCGCGAGCGAACCGCCCAGCGCGCCACCGTAACGTCCGACCTGCAAGATACGGAATTTAGAGCCCGCAGAATGCGGAAAATCTTACCTGCAGATGCGGAACACGATAGCCGGCACCGATGTTGATCAGCCAGACGGCTCGCGGCCACACCAATACAACGGAGGGTCTAATCACCCGAGCACTGGCCCACTGCGCGGCAGTTACGCGGCCAAGCTTCGCGCTGCAAGCCGGTTCTGCTTCGGAGTACTCGCCGTTAGGGTCAGTCGTGTTGCGGGGACCAAACCGAGAGTTGGCCCCCAGGCCCGCAGACCACCTTGAAGCCGTCTGGGCCGGACACCGTCCACGCCTCGAAGCTGCTGTCCGGCCCGGCGAGCAGTCGACCCCCACCAGTGAGATCGATTCGCAGCCAACCGGCGTCATCCGCGATAGCGAGCGACACCACCTGACCGGACAGCCGTGCGACGATGGAGGCCTCACTGTCGTGCCCGGGCTCGATCTGCCCGTCGAATTCGTCGAGCCGGAGCGTGAATGGTGTCTCAATCCGTACCTCGAACCCGCCGCCGAAGTCCACCGCCACCGTGAAACCGAAGTCAACGCCCACGGCTGCCTGACCGGCGAAACCTAGATCCATGACTACCATCCCTGCGGGGTCGGATAAGAGCCATCGGCATTGACCGGAATATGCGTGGCCGAATTCGGGCCCGGCTTCCCGTCAAGGCCAATGGGCTGCCCATGGCTGTTGTAATACCTGACATACCCGTTCGGATACTGCGACGTTGGATCCATCACCCGCACCGTATCAGCGTTCCCGGATGACCCGGGTTTCTGATAAACGGTACCCTGTCCATTGTCGGCCGTGCGCGATGACCAGCCCGCCTTGACGCCGGTCGGATTGTTCGCGGTCGAGTCGGTAGCGCCGTCGGATGAGTCGGCGTTGTCAGTGTTCACCGGGTCGACCTGGTCATCCCCGCCGGCGTGAGAAGCGATGTTGGCCATAGCCGCCGTGCTGATGGTGGCTCCTGTGGCGACACCGGCCGCCGAAATCACGTTCAGTGGTACACCGGCGACGGCGCCGATTCCGGTCGCGTCGAGCGCTACTCCCAGCCCTTCGCCACCCGCACTGATCGTAGCCAGGCCGATCCCCGCCGCGGCCAATCCGACAGAGCCAGGATGGTGCAGCATGGCATTCCCGAACGAGGCGGCGCCGTTGGCGATGTCGCCGCCCACATCGTGCAGAAAGTTACTGACTCCGTCGAGCCAACCCGACTTCTGTGGGGCGTTGGACGCCTTCTTCCGCAACGTCCCGGAAGTCACGCGGGCGGCTGAGCCGATCTGGTTGCGAGCCCCGATCAGAATGCTCCGCGCCGCCGCCCGGTCAGCCTCACCCGGGTCCTGAAACGGCTCCGACTGCGGCGCCGAGTCGTACTGACTGCGGGCCTGGCGGGTCGCGGACTCGCCGGAATTCCACAAACGAATGGCCTCGGCCGCCTGGCCCTGCGCCCAGCGCAAAGTCGCCGCATACTCATCCAGCGCACCCGCCCCGGCCTCCATCGCATCGGCCGCGTTGAACCAGCGGCCCGGCTCATAGCTGAACTTGTCATGAAATTGCTCGGCCGCCGGACCTGTCCAGGCCCCCGTGTCGATCGACCGCAATCCCTCTCCGGCACCCCCGGCCGCTGCCGCCCGCTGACGCAACGCAACGGCATTGGCCGCTATTGCGTCCGAGTCACCCGGCACGAGCGCAAGTGGATCGTTGGTGTCGCCAAGCTCAGCCATCGACGACTCCGGTCGCCGGGTCCGCCGTGAGACGACCTGCCACTTCTTGATCAGCGCCCTGGTAAGCCTGCGCAACCCGGGACAGGGAATCGCGAATTACGTTCGCGTCCTTGGTGAGGATGTCGAGGCCATCGCTCCAGCGGTCGCAGTAATCGGCAAGCGCACCATGGAGATCATCATCGCCATACTGGGCCGGCGGCCCGGGCAGCCCCTTGATCGCGGAGTGATTCTCGTCGCCGATGCTGTCAGCGATGCCCTTCGACGCTTCCAAGAGCTTGGAGACGTCCACGTGAAATACAGGCCCGTCCATGCCAGCACGATAACCAAGAGCCACACGCCCGGATAGATACAGCGCAGCCAACCGGTTGGAGGATCTTCCGGCCGGCGAGCGCGACATCCCTATCGCCGCCAGTAACAGCGCTGCCCTTATGGTGCCTGGGATTCAATGCCTCGGCCTCCCGGTTGGTGCAACGGTTCACGCGTCCGCGAGAGGAGCCTGGTCAACCTATCGGTGGGCCGCCGGGGACTCGAACCCCGAACCTATGGATTAAAAGTCCACAGCTCTGCCATTGAGCTAGCGGCCCGCGATTTTACAGCGTACCGGTCGTCTCGGGTTGTCCGGCATGCGCCTCATGATGTGTGCGTTTGCCCAGCTCATGCGCGGTTGGCACCCTGCCGGCAGGGTTGGTACCGCACCGGGATTGCGCATGGCGGCTGGCAGGCATGACGGGCGAGGCTCACGCGACTTCGTCGGCTGACCGCGTACGCCGTCGTCATTCTTCTTGTGCGCTCTCCAGCCTGTCCCGGCGACGGAGATCGCGCTGCTGAACGCGTCCACCGGGCAGTCGCGGCGTGCGGGCGGTCCTCACGCGACTCCTGGCGGCGGCCGTGAAACGGTCGCTGCGCAGCGTCGTCAAGCCACCGGCGGCGGGGCGGGCCTGGCATCGGCACCCCGGTGGTCTGGCGCGGCGGGACGCCTCGCCCTAGGTTGAGGGCCCCAGGATCGCAAGGACGGTCACCATGCCCCGGACGCGTCGTTCGCTCATCCCCGTCGTCGCCGCGTCGGCCGCGCTGGTGGCCGCGCTGGTCGGCGCCGCCCCCGCCGACGCGGCCACCAGCGCTCCCGGCGCGCCGGGTGGCGCCTCGTCCTGGACCACCGGCGACAAGATGGCGCTGGGCACCGCGCCGACCCCCGCCTCCCCGCTGTGGTTCACCGCCGCGGCCGGGGTGACCAGCGAGGTGTTCTACCCGCGCGCGGACACCCCGGATGTGCAGGATCTGCAGTACGTCGTCACCGACGGCACGTCCTTCGTCGACCTCGAACGCGACGCGACCACGCATGCCGTCTCGATGCCGGACGAGAAGGCCCTCGAGTACACGATCACGAACACGGCGCGGAGCGGCCGGTACCGGCTGACCAACACCTACGTCTCCGACCCGGATCGGCCGACCCTGCTGGTCCGCACCCGGTTCCAGTCGCTGGACGGCGGCGCTTACCGGCTGTACGCGCTGTACAACCCGTCGCTGAACGGGGACGGCGGCAACGACACCGGTGGCTGGGACCCGGCGACCGGCACCCTCGTCGCCAGCGACGGGGACGTGGCGTCGGCGCTGGCCACCTCGGCCGGGTTCGGGGAGCACTCGACCGGTTACAGCGGGTCGGCCAGCGACGGGTACGCCGACCTGGTCGCCCACCGGCACCTCGCGTCGCCCTACGACACCGCCGCCGCCCCGGGCAACATCGTGCAGGTCGCCCAGGTGCCGGTGGCCACGGACACCACGTTCACCCTGGCGCTGGGGTTCGGCGGGGACCGGGCCGGGGCGGCTGCGACCGCCGGCGCGTCGCTGAGCCGCGGTTTCGGGCCGGCCGAGGCGGCGTACCGGTCGGACTGGAACGGGTACCTGACCGGCCGGACGGTGCCGGCAAGCGTCGCGTCGGACGCCGGCCGGCGCGCCACCTACGAGGTGAGCCTCATGGTGCTGCATGCCGCCGAGGACCGGACCAACCCGGGGGCGAGCGTCGCCGCGCTGGCCACCCCGTGGGGCGACGACGTCAACGCCGACCACGCGGGCGACGGGTACCACCGGGTGTGGGCCCGCGACCTGTACCAGCAGGCCACCGCCCTGCTCGCCGCCGGCGACCGGGACCAGGCCACCCGGATGGCGCGCTGGTTGTGGGAGCACCAGCAGGTGACGACGTGGACCCAGGGCGACGGCGTCTGGTACGGGCCGGGCTCCTTCCCGCGTTACTCCACCGTCGCCGGGGTCGCCGGGTCCAGCCCGCAGCAGCTCGGCTGCTGCGAACAACTCGACGAGGATGCGCTGCCCATCGTCCTGGCCGACCAGGTGGGCCTCACCGACGCCGCCACCTGGGGCCGGGTCAAGCTGACCGCCGACCACATCGTCGCGATCGGGCCGGGCACACCGGGGGAGCGGTGGGAGGAGCAGAGCGGCCGGTCGCCGTCCACCATCGCTGCCGAGATCGCCGGGCTGGTCTGCGCCGGCCACCTCGCCCGGCTCAACGGCGACACGGCCAGCGCCGGGCGGTACGAGTCGACTGCCGACGCGTGGCGCGATGAGCTCGACGGCTGGACGTTCACCACCACCGGGTCCTTCGGCGACCACCGGTACTACGAGCGGATCGAGCAGGGCACCGACCCGAACGACACGTACGCCCGCACCTTCGACGACGGCACCTGGTGGGAGCGCGACATCGTGGACGGCGGGTTCCTCGACCTGGTGCGGCTGGGGGTACGCCGGGCCGATTACTCGCCGGTGGTCGACTCGCTGCCCGAACTGGACGAAGTGGACAAGGTCAGCACGCCGAACGGGGACATGTGGCACCGGTACAACCACGACTCCTACGGCGAGAGCCAGGCCGACGGCTCGGGCTGGCCCGCCGGCCACGGCGACCGGACGGGTCGGCTGTGGCCGCTGCTGTCCGGCGAACGCGGCGAGTACGAGCTGGCCGCCGGCCACTCGGCCGCGAGCTACCTGCAGACGATGGCCAACGCGGCGAACGCGGCCCACTTCGTCCCTGAGCAGGCCTGGGACCGCCCGGACCAGTTCGGCTTCACCGCCGGCGCCGCGACCGGCTCGGCCGCCCCGCTGAACTGGGCCGCCGCCCAGTACGTCCGGCTGGCCGTGGCGATCGACGCCGGCCACCCGGTGGAAACCCCGGCCACGGTGCAGGCCCGGTACGCCAACCGCTGACGCGCGAGGGGCGGACGGGCCGCAGCCCGTCCGCCCCTCGTCGGAGCCCGGAGTCTCAGCTCAGGTGCCACTGCTGGTTGGTGCCGCCGTTGCAGTCCCAGATGACCAGTTGGGTACGGTCGGCGGTGTTGAAGCCGGGGTCGTCCAGGCACCGCCCCGACGCCGGATTGAGCAGAGTGCCGTTGGACTGGGCGTGCCAGATCTGCCCGCCGTTGGCGTTGCAGTCGTAGAGCTCAACCGGGGTCAGGTTCGCGGTGCCGGCGCCCGTGACGTCCAGGCACTTGCCCAGCGCCCGGATCGTGCCGTCGCTCTGGACGGTCCATTGTTGCGCGGACGAGTTGTTGCACGTGTACAGCTGGACCGCGGTGCCGTTGGTGTTGTTGGCCCCGTTCACGTCGACGCACTTGCCGCCGATGCCGGTGATCGGGCCGGTTCCCCCGGTCGTGCCGCCGCCACCGGTGCTGCCGCTCTGGTAGACCGCCACGTAGTCGACGGTCATCGGAACCCCGGACTGGGTGGCCGTCGTCGGGCCGCCGCCGAGCTTGGCCGGGAACGCCCCGCCCATGGCGACGTTGAGGATGACGAACATCCCGTGCTGGGTGGCGTTGGCCCAGGTGGTGGCGTCGACCTGGTTGGCGTTGATGGTGAAGAAGTTGTTGCCGTCGAGGTACCAGCGCAGCTGCTCGGGGCTGGTGGACCGGTCGTACTCCAGGGCGTACGTGTGGAAGCCCGTCTGGCAGCCGCTGCAGGCGTGCTCGCCGGAGCTGATGCCGGTGGTTTCGTTGCACGGGCCGCCGGGGTCGACTCCGCAGTGGAAGGTGCCGAACTCGCTGCTGCGACCGTTGACGTCCTCCATGATGTCCCACTCGCCGATGCTCGGCCAGTTGGTCGCCCCGACCCCACGGGCGGCGGCGCCCATCGCCCAGAACGCCGGCCAGTAGCCCATCGCGGCGGCACCGGAGACGTTGGGCTGTTGCAGCGACGCCTCGATGCGCACCTTGCCGCCGGGCGGGGCGGCGAAGTCGGTGCGCTGAGTCTCCACCCGACCGGAGGTCCAGTTGCCCGCGCTGTCCCGGATGGGCTTGATGACCAGGTGCCCGTTGCCGTCCTGGTACACGTTGTTGGTGCTGTTGGTGACGGTCTCGACCTCGCCGGTGCCCCAGTTGCCGGCGCCGCCGGGGTAGCTGGTGCCGAGGTCGTAAAGCCAGTTCGCGGAGTCCAGGCCGGTGTTGGCGGCGCCGTTGAAGTCGTCGCTCCACACCAGGCTCATCCCGCTGGGTGGTGCCGGTGCCGCGGAGGCGGCCGTGGGTGCTGACACGACGGTGACGGCCACCGCGCCGAGCAGGGTCGCGGCGGCGAGGGCCGCCCAGCCGGGGGAGGTGGTGTGCCGGCGCCGGCTCAAACCGGCGGGGGACGGGAAACGAACGGTCATGAGGGACCTGCCACGGATCGGGGGCCACCGTAGACACGGTGGAGGGTCGGCGGTGGAGCTACATCAACGGCCGGTGTCCGGTGGACGGTGAAGAAGCCGTACGCGGATGGTGACCCTCTTGAAACAATCTTGTCAATATTTGGACGCTGATCCGTAACCTGCGCCGGCAGGTCCACCTCGGCGACCCCGGCCGCTGCGACATGGCGGACCGGTGACCTGCGGCGCGACCCGTCAGCGGCACGCCATCCGCCGCGAAGCAGGAGCGTGTTCCGATCGCCGCCCCCGCGTTCCCGCCCCGACTGTTGCCGCGCCGGCCCGGGCGGCCGACGGGTCGACCGTACTGTTCCCGTACGGCTCATGAACTCCGCACGATCAAGTAAGACGAAGTGGTAGCGCTCTCGGCCACATCTTGCGACGCTAAGCGTTGTGTATGACTACGACCTGTTGGTGCTGGGCTCCGGGCCCAGCGGTCAGAAGGCGGCCATCGCCGCTGCCAAGCTCGGCCGGCGGGTGGGAATCGTCGACCGGCGGGACATGATCGGCGGGGTGTGCATCAACACCGGCACCGTCCCGTCGAAGACACTGCGCGAGGCGGTGCTGTACCTGACCGGGCTGAGCCAACGGGATCTGTACGGCAGTAGTTACCGGCGTGAAGGACGAGATCACGGTCAGCGATCTCGCCGCCCGCACCCAGCACGTGATCAGCCGGCAGACCGACGTCATCCGCAACCAGCTCGCACGCAACCACGTCGCCATGATCGTCGGCACCGGCCGGTTCGCCGACGCCAATGCGATCTGGATCAACGCCGGCGACGGCCGCGACCAGCGGATCACCGCGGAAAAGATCATCATCGCGGCGGGCACGCGTCCCGCCCGCCCGGACAGCGTGGACTTCGACGACCGGACGATCGTCGACTCTGACGGCGTCATCAACCTCGAGGCCGTGCCGCGTTCCATGGTCGTGGTCGGCGCCGGCGTCATCGGCATGGAGTACGCGTCGATGTTCGCCGCGCTCGGCACCAAGGTGACCGTGGTCGAGAAACGGCAGAAGATGCTCGACTTCTGCGACGACGAGATCGTCGAGTCGCTCAAGTACCACCTGCGCGATCTCTCGGTGACCTTCCGGTTCGGCGAGGAGGTCGCCGCGGTCGAGCGCCACCAGACCGCCGCGCTGTGCATCCTCAAGAGCGGTAAGAAGATCGTCGCCGACACCGTCATGTACTCGGCCGGACGCCAAGGTCAGACCGACGACCTCGAGCTCGGCAACGCCGGCCTGGAAGCCGACCGCCGCGGCCGGATCGATGTCGACAGCAATTACCGCACCAAGGTCGACAACATCTACGCCGTCGGTGACGTGATCGGATTCCCGGCGCTGGCCTCGACCTCGATGGAACAGGGCCGGCTGGCCGCGCAGCACGCCTGCGGCGAGCCGGTGCGGGTGATACACGAGTTGCAACCGATCGGCATCTACACCATTCCGGAGATCAGCTTCGTCGGGAAGACCGAGGACGAGCTGACCGAGAGCTCGACGGCCTTCGAGGTGGGCATCGCGCGCTATCGCGAGCTCGCCCGCGGGCAGATCGTCGGCGACTCGTACGGCATGCTCAAGCTCCTGGTGTCGCCGGAGACGGGAAAGCTGCTGGGCGTCCACGTCTTCGGCACCGCCGCCACCGACATCGTCCATATCGGACAGGCGGTGATGGGCTGCGGTGGCACGGTCGATTATCTGGTCGACGCGGTGTTCAACTACCCGACGCTGTCCGAGGCGTACAAGGTGGCGGCGCTGGACGCTTCCAACAAGATCCGCAATGTCGTCCGGATCGACGGCTAATACACCCAGACCGCAGTCTTCAGCGGCATCTTGCCGGTCGACCAGATCCAGTTCATGGCCGTGATCGAGACGCGCGCGCAGCCGTGCGAGGCCGGGTACGCCGGGACGCTCGGCGCGCCGTGCACGGCGATGCCGCCGTTGAAATACTTCGGCCGCCACAGCGGGCCGAGCGGTCCGTGCCGCCAGCCGTCGATCTGCCGGCCCGCGACGAAGTGGCCGGACGGCGTGCTCGCCAGGTAGGTGTTGTCCTGGTACGTGTAGTGCCGGCCGGAACCGGTCGACGTGTTCAGGATCGTGCTGACCTTGCCGCTGTCCACGATCATCAGGATCTGGCGTTTCTTGTCGATCTCGATGATGTGGCCCTTGGTGCTTTGGGCCGTCGGCCGCACCCCCTTGTCCAGCGCCTGCTGGGTCTTCGGCGCCGACCACGCCGTCGCGGGTCAGGCCGGCCGTCTTCTGCAACGCGTAGACCGCCTGCTGGGTGACCGAGCCGAAGTTTCCGTCGGCCTTGCCGTTCCAGTATCCGAGCTCGTTCAGCCGCTTCTGCAATGCGCGGACGGTCGCACCCTTGGCGCCGGATCTTGAGCTTCGGCGACGACGGGGTCGAGGGTGTCGCCGGGGCGGGCGTCACGGGATCGGAACCGGGGGCGGCGGTGGTCGGGGCCGGGGCCGGAGTTGTGGCGCCGGGCGCGGTCGTCGCCGAGCGCGGAGCGGCGGCGTTCGTGTCGTCGTTCGGGCCGCAGCCGGCCAGCAGCGTCAGGGCCAGAGCGCTGGTCGCCGCATAGGTGAAGAGCCTGCGCGTCACGCGGTCACCGTACAACGTCGATGTGACGCCTCCGAAGCGACGAACAGCCATTGTGTGGCGGTAGTTGATCATGTGTTCCGAAATGTCTAACTTCATCCCTATGGGAAGACCACGAGAATTCGACGAAGACCAGGTCGTGCACAAGGCCGTGGCGATGTTCGCGCAGCGCAGCTACGACGGGACATCCATCGATGACCTGGTGAATCACCTGGGCGTGCACCGGGGAAGCCTCTACAAGACGTTCGGGAACAAGCGCGGGCTCTACCTGACCGCGTTGCGCCGGCACATCGATCACGACGTGACCGCGCTTGCCGCGGCGGTGTCGGCCGGAGCGGACGCCGACGAGGTCCGGCAGGTGCTGGCCGACGGGCACGACCTGGGCCTGCTGTTCCTGGCCATGGTGGAACGGGCGCCGCTCGACCCGGAGGCGGCGGCCGAGACCAACCGGGCGATGGCGATGCTGGACGAGGCCAACGGCGCGCAGCGACGAACGGCCCTGGCGCTGGGCCTCCTGCTGCGCGCCCGGGCGGCCGCGGCGCCGCGGCCGGCGGAGATGGTACGGGGGTGATCGCTAAAGGTAGCTGAATGATCGCTGACGGTGATCGCATCGGCCCGTGCCTGGTCAAGTGACCGAGGATAAAGAGTCAAGTACCCTTTGCGTATGTCATGGAGGGCGAGTGCGCGACACGGCGTGCGGGAGGCGCCCGCGGGTCTCGCGCTTGTCCAGGAATTGCTGAACACCCGGGCCACGATGAGTTACGGCCCCGACCTGCTCTCGATGCCCGACGACGCCCAGCGGTGGCTGAGCGACTCGTTGACCACCTGGTCGCGGGTCTCCGGTCTGCCGGCCCCGGTGCTGCTGCTGTCCTCGACCGACATGCGCTCGCTGCGGCGCCTGCGCACGACGTTCGAGAACGTGGTCCTGGCCGGCGGTCGCAACCAGGTCCCGGACGGTTCCCTGCCGCCCGCCGACGTCCCCGTCAGCCTGGTGCCGGACGCCGACGGCTGGGTCCGGATCGTGCCCTCCGGCCGCGGGATCCGCTGGCTCGCGTCGGCGATGTGGGCCGAGGCGCTGCTGGCGCAGCAGGCCGGCCTCTGGTCCCGCCTGAAGCTGTGCCACAACATCGACTGCCGGGCCGCCTTCTTCGACACGTCCCGCAACAACAGCGGCGTCTGGCACGACGTCAGCACCTGCGGGAACACGGCCAATCTGCGGGCGTTCCGGGAGCGCAAGCGCCTTCTCGGCAACACCGGCGAAATACGTTAGATCCCTTTTCCGGTACGCGTCGGCCAAGGCCCCGCCCCTGGGGATCAGCCAGGCGGTGGTCCCGGCCGTTTCCGGCCGCCGGGCTGATCCGCCTGGTCGCCCGGGCGCGCGCATCAGCGGCACGGGTACCGATTCTCCGGCCGGACACGTGCCGATTCTCCGGCCGGACACGCCGGGAACTATCGCGGTCGCGTGGGCGACTATGAGGTATGGCGTGTGAACGGTGGCGGGAGATGCTGTCCGCGCAGCTCGACGGCGAGGACGACGCGGGCGAGCGTGAACTGGTCGAGGACCATCTGGCCGGGTGTGCGGACTGCCGCGCATGGCTGGACCGCGCGGCGACGGTCAACCGGCTCACCCGTACCGGCCCGGCCCTGGCCGCCCCGGACCTGAGCGCCGCGATCATGGCTGCGCTCAACGCCCCGGTCGGCTTCGATCAGGCCCAGGACGGCCCGTGCAACGCCGCCGGCGCCGTCTCCGCGACGAGCCGGGACGGGGCGGCGGCGCGGCTTCTGGGGATGGCGAAGCTCAGCGGCCGGGGCCCGGCCGGGTTCGCCGCTGCGGCCGCCGCCTGGCTGACCCGGCGCCGGCTGGCCGTGCTGCTCTACCTGGGGCTGGCAGCGGTCGGAGCGGTGCAGCTCATCCTCGGCCTGGATCAGATCGGCGGTGGCGTGACCAGCGCACACGCGCACGCCGGCGCCGACGCCACGTCCGGTCACCTCTGGCACGAGTCGGCAGCGTGGAACGTCGCCGTCGGCGCGGGATACCTCTTCATCGCGCTGCGACGTAGCCGGCCGACCGGGCTGGTGCCGATGCTGACCGCGTTCGTCGGAATGCTGCTGCTGCTTTCACTGAACGATCTCACCGCCGACCGGGTGGACGGCACCCGGCTGGTCAGCCACGGATTCGTGATCCTCGGTTACCTGCTCGTGGTCGCCCTGTCCAGGGTCGCCGGGGAGGCCGCCCGCCCGCCGGGTGCCCGCGGCGGATCGAGCTGGCGGGCCCACTTCGCCGACGACGACGAAACCGAGGTGGCACCGCGCGTGCCCGCGCTCCGGCTCCTGCCGCGCCACCCGGGCCCGCTCACCGCCGACCACGACGAGCGCCGGGCCGCCTGAGCCGGCGAGCGCCGGGCCGCCTGAGCCGGCAAGCGCCGGGTCGCCTGAGCCGGCAAGCGCCGGGTCGCCTGAGCCGGCAAGCGCCGGGTCGCCTGAGCCGGCAAGCGCCGAGCCGCCTGAGCCGGCAAGCGCCGAGCCGCCTGAGCCGGCGAGCGCCGGGCCGCCTGAGCCGGCAAGCGAGGCCGGCCAAGCGCAAGATCAATATACGACCACTTTGCCCGTATCACGGTGTCGGGTGTGTCGGATTTTGGGCAGCAAACTACCGGACAGGAGGGCGAACGGACAGTTCGCGCCAGTCGTCCGGTCCGACGAGCAGCGCGCGGACGGTGTCCAGCGCCGCCTCTTCGCTGTCGTACTCGAAGAAGTGCGAGACGCCGTCCGCACCGCCCGCCCGCTGCTCGACGTACCACTGGTTACCGCTCGTGCGAAGGTAGACATCCTTGCGCGCGACGCGTCCCCACTTGCCGTTCCACCAGTGCTTCCGCTGCTCCATACCGGGACTGTATCGAACAAGCGTTCGAATCGCGGCCTGGTGCGAGTGATCTTTTTCGCGCGGAGTGCTTACTGGTGCTGGGGCGGCTGCCGGTGTTGCTCATCGCGCATCATCATGTCGTTGACAGCCGCCTGTGATGGCCGTCCGGTGACCAGAGCGTCCCGGATCTCGGTGAGCAGCTTGACCTCTTCGCTGGGAGCGGAAGGCGGCGGCTCCTCGCCCCGGGCGCGGCGCTCGGCCAGCCGGTTCAGCGGGTAGACGACCAAGAAGTACAGAACCGCCGCGGTAAGGACGAACGTGATGCAGGCGTTGATGAAGCTGGCCCAGTCGAACGGGACGCCCCGCACCTTGAAGGCGCCGGCCGAGACGCCCTGGCCGCCGGACAGCAACTGGATCAGCGGCTTGAGGAACGCCGAGGTGAAGGCGGTGACGACCGCGGTGAAGGCGGCGCCGATGACGATGCCCACGGCAAGGTCGACGACGTTGCCCCGCATGATGAAATCGCGAAAGCCTTTGAGCATGTGCACTCCTGCGTGAGAGCCGAGGGGGTTCCGAACGCGCGAATTGCCCGCGCCCGGTCAGCGACAAACTACGCCCATCGGATCTTGCTGCGAAGGGTGAGAGCTCAGTCGAGCGCGGGTTCCTGCGCCGCCACCGCCTCGTCGACCGTCGGGTACGTGTGCAGCACCTCGACCAGGCCGCTGACCTCGAGAATCCGGAGCACGCCGCGCTGCGGGGCGGCCAGCCGGACCACGCCACCGGCGTCGTCGGTGCTGTTCTTCGCCCGTACGAACACCGACAACCCGGTCGAGTCGCAGAACGACACCTCGGCCAGGTCGAAGACCAGCCGCGTCCGGCCCTTCTCCAGCAGGTCGCTGATCTGGTCCTGGAGTTGGGGCGCGGTGGCCATGTCGAGCTCGCCCGCCACGGACACGACGACGACGTCGGCTTTCTGTTCCGTCTGAACCGTCAGGGACATTCAGGACCTCCTGTTATGTGCAGAACGGTACTCCACGACCGTGCGGCTGCGCAGCGTACGCCCCGGCTGTCAGGCTGAGTGACATGGTGACCCGTACCGAGTTGACGGAACGCATCCGGACCGGCGTCATCGGCGAGGGTCAGGTCTTCGAGGGCCCGTACGGGCCGCGCCGGATCACCTACGCCGACTACACCGCCTCCGGGCGTTCGCTGGGATTCATCGAGGACTTCATCCGGTCCCGGGTGCTGCCCGAGTACGCCAACACCCACACCGCCAGTTCCCGTACGGGCGCCACCACCGACCACCTCCGCGAGCAGGCCCGCGCGCAGATCCACCGGGCGGTGGGCGCCACCGACGAGCACATCGTCATCTTCACCGGATCTGGCGCCACGCACGCGGTCAACAAACTGGTGGCCATTCTGGGGCTGCGGACCGCGCTGCCGGAAAAGGGACAACGGCCGGTGGTCTTCGTCGGCCCGTACGAGCACCACTCCAACGAACTGCCGTGGCGGGAGTCGATCGCCGAAGTGGTGGGGGTGGCCCTGGCCGAGGACGGGCGCCTCGACATCGCCGACCTGGCCGCCAAGCTCCGGGCGTACCGGGACCGGGATCTGAAGATCGGCAGTTTCTCCGCCGCCTCGAACGTGACCGGGCTGCTCACCGACGCCGACGCGGTCACCGATCTGCTGCACGAACACGGCGCGCTGGCGTTCTGGGACTACGCCGCGGCGGGACCGTACGTGGACATCCGGATGCACGCCGGCAAGGACGCCGTGTTCCTGTCCCCGCACAAGTTCATGGGCGGCCCGCAGACCCCGGGCGTCCTGGTGGTGCGGCGCGACCTGGTCCGCAACGAGGTGCCGACGGTGCCCGGCGGCGGAACCGTCGACTTCGTGGACCCGACCGGGCACCGCTACGTCACCGATCCGGTCAAGCGGGAGGAGGGCGGCACCCCCGCCATCGTCGAGTCGATCCGGGCGGGGCTGGTGTTCGCGCTCAAGGAGGCCGTGGGCGTACCGCTGATCCGGCGGAACGAGGACGCGCTGTGGCACCGGGCGGCGGCCCGCTGGCGGGCGAACCCGGACATCGACATCCTCGGCGACCGGGACGGCGGACGGCTGGCGATCGTGTCCTTCCGGATCCGGCACGGCGAGCACTGGTTGCATCATCACTTCGTGTCGGCGCTGCTGAACGACGTGTTCGGCGTGCAGGCCCGGGGCGGCTGCTCGTGTGCCGGCCCGTACGGCCATCATCTGCTCGGCATCGATGCGGCGCACTCGCTGGATTTCCAACGGGTGATCCTGGCCGGGTACGAGGGCGTCAAGCCGGGCTGGATCCGGCTGAGTTTCAACTACTTCATCTCGGACGCGGTCGCCGGCTACCTGATCGAGGCCGTCGACCTGATTGCCCGGTACGGGTACCGCCTGCTCCCGGACTACCGTTTCGACCTGCGCGACGGCTTGTGGCGGCACCGCGCGCAACCGGCGGTCGAGGTGCCCGACCTGACCGCGCCGTGGCGACCGGAACCGGTGTCGGGCCCGATCGCCGGGGAGGAGGCGCTGGCCGGGCAGCTGGCCGAGGCGCGCGACCTGTTCGCCAGCCGGTCCGCCGAGCTGCCGGCGGCGGCGACCGATCTGCCCGCGGAGTTCGCGCGGATCCGCTGGTTTCCGCTGCCCGGACCGTGTCTCGACTGAGCTCGGGCGTTAGTTGGCCAACGGCAAGTATCGCCACTCCTGGTGATACAGTCCGACCGCCCGGAAGCGCGACCGCAGGAGGCAGCAGTGGGTTTGAGTTCGGACGAAGTACGACGCTTCGCCGACCTGCTGAAGGGGCAAGAGGACGCCCTCGCCGCGGCCTGGACCGACGAGGTGGCCCGGACTGTCCGCGGCCGGCTGAGTCACGCCGAGCTCCAGCGGCAGACGCTGGACGTGCAACGCGGTTTCCGGACCGCGCTCGAGTCCGGTGCCGGGGACCTGGAGAGCGTCGAGGCCGGCGAGCTGCGCGCGCTGCTCACCGAGTTGTCCACCGGCCGCGCCCGGCAGGGATTCACCGCGACCGAGACGGCGTCCAGCGTGCTCGGGCTCAAGGCGGCGGTGCTGTCGGTCCTGGAGTCGGGCGACCAGGCCGGTGACACCACGGTGCTGCGCGACTATGTCGCCTTCTCCGGCTTCGTGGATCGGGCGGCGCTGTTCACCGTCGACAACTTCGTCCGGGCCCGCGAGGAGCTGATCGCCGACCAGGCCGAGCAGTTGCTGGAACTGTCCACGCCGGTGGTCAAGCTGTGGGAGGGCGTGGTCGCAGTTCCGCTGGTCGGCACGCTCGACTCGGCCCGGGCCCAGGTCGTGATGGAACGGCTGCTGCAGACGCTGGTCGACACCGGGTCGCCGTACGCGATCATCGACATCACCGGCGTCCCCGCGGTCGACACCCAGGTCGCCCAGCACATTCTCAAAACCGTGGTCGCGGCCCGGCTGATGGGCGCGGAGTGCATCATCTCCGGCATCCGCCCGCAGATCGCCCAGACGATCGTGGCGCTGGGCATCGAGTTCGGTGACATCGCCACCAAGTCGACGCTGGCCGACGCGCTGCGCTACGTGCTGCGGCGGAACGGCTCGCGGGCGAAGGCCGGCTGAGGTGGAGCGCGTACCGGTCCTGAAGATCGGTGACATGCTGCTGGTCTCCATCCAGATCGACCTGGAGGATCAGGTCGCCCTCCAGCTTCAGGAGGATCTGGCCGACCGGATCGTGAAGACCGGCAGCCACGGCGTGCTCATCGACATCAGCGCGCTGGACATCGTCGACTCCTTCGTCGGGCGCACGCTGGCCACCATCGCCTCGATCTCCCGGGTGCTGGACGCCGAGACGATCGTCGTCGGGATGCGCCCGGCGGTGGCGATCACGCTGGTCGAGCTCGGGTTGTCGCTGCCCGGCATCCGGACCGCGCTGAACGTCGAACTCGGTATGCAGATGCTGGCCCGCGGAGGGGACGAGGTGCTGGTACCCGCCGACGAGCGTGACGACGCCGACCATGGGTGACCGGATCGAGGTCGGTTCCGACCAGGACGTGGTCCGGGTCCGTCAACTGGTCCGGACCGTGGCCGTCGAGGTCAACCTCTCCCTGGTCGATCAGACCAAGCTGGTCACCGCGGCCAGCGAACTGGCCCGCAACACCCTGGTCTACGGCGGCGGCGGGACGGTCGAGGTCAGCCGGATGCAGAACGGGCGCCGCAACGGCATCCGGATCGTCTTCGCCGACCGCGGCCCCGGCATTCCCGACCTCGACCTCGCGCTCACCGACGGCTACACCACCGGCGGCGGGCTCGGGCTCGGGCTCAGCGGCGCCCGCCGCCTGGTCGACGAGTTCGACATCGACACCCGGGTGGGCGAAGGTACGAGCATCACCGTGACCAAGTGGTGCCGATGAGCGGAGAGACGGTGGCGGCGCTTCCCGAAGGGCTCCTCGACGGCGGAGTCTGGTTCCGGGTGGAAGAAGCGAGCGCCGCGGCCGCCGTCCGCCGGTCGGCCGAACGTCTGGCCGCCGAACTGGGCCTGGGTGACCGCCGTACCGCCGACCTCTCGATCGTGGTCGCCGAGGCCGCCGGCAACCTGGCCAAGCACGCCGACCAAGGTGTCCTGATGCTCCGGGCGGTACGGACCGAGGCGCGGGCGGGCGTCGAGCTGATCGCGGTCGACAGCGGGCCGGGGATGGCCGACGTGACCCGGGCGCTCGGTGACGGCCACTCGACCGCGGGCACGCTGGGCATCGGTCTGGGCGCGGTGGTCCGCCAGGCGACGTGGGTGGACCTGCACTCCGTACCGGGCCGGGGAACCGTCCTGGCCGCTCAGGTCTGGCCGGCCGAACGGCCCGAGCCGTCCGGGGCCGCGGGCCTGATCCGGCCGATGACCGGGGAGACGGTCAGTGGTGACGCCTTCGCCGTCCGCGACCTTGACGGGCGCCGGCTACTGATGCTCTGCGACGGGCTGGGCCACGGGCCGCTGGCCGCGCGGGCAGCCCAGGAGGCGGTCCGGGTGTTCGGCTCGCTGGCGTCGATGCCGCCGACCGGCATCCTGGAGGCGCTGCACCGGGCGCTGGGGCACACCCGGGGCGCCGCCATCGCGGTGGCCGAGCTGGACGCGGATTGCACCCAGGTCCGGTACGCCGGTCTCGGCAACATCTCCGGCACCATCGTGACCGGCGACGGCGCGCGCCGCGGCCTGGTGTCGCTGCCCGGCATCGTCGGACACCAAAAACGCCAGATCCGGGAGTACGAGTACCCCCTGCCGCCCGGCGCCGTGCTGGTCATGCACACCGACGGGCTCGTCGACCGGTGGAACCCGGCCGAGGTTCCCGGCCTGTTCGCCCACTCGCCGCAGGTCATCGCGGCGACGCTGCTCCGGGACGCGGGCACCCGCCGCGACGATGCCGGCGTTCTCGTAGCGCGCTGCCCATGACCGAACCGCTGCTGCACACGCGGCTGCGCACCGAGCAGGACGTGTTCGCGGTGCGGCAACTGGGCCGCGAGGTGGCCCGCCTGGCCGGGTTCGCGGTTCAGGACCAGACGCGGGTGGCGACGGCGCTGAGCGAGGTGGGCCGGCTGATGCTGGCGTCCGGGCGCGGCGCCGACGTCGCCTTCCGCGTGACGACCAGCGTTCCGCCGACGCTGGTGATAGAAGTGGAACTTTCGGTACCGGACGATGCGGTGCGTCTCACGGCGACGCTGAGGCAGGCCGGTCGTCTGGTGGACACGATGGAGGTCGGTGATGGTTCAGTCGGAACGGTCGTGCGGATGGCGCGACGCCTGCCATCGAGCGCACCGCCGTTGACCCCGGAACGGATGGACGAGATCCGCGCCGGGTTGGCCCGGCACGTCCCGGGCACGCCGCTGGACGAACTGGCGGTACAGAACCAGCAGCTCATCTCGGCGCTCGACGAGGTACGCAAGCAGCGGGACGATCTCGCCCGGCTCAACGCCGAGCTGGAGGAGACCAACCGGGGCGTGATGGCGCTCTACCATCAGCTCTCCGACGAGCTCGAGGAGACGAACCGCGGCGTGGTCGCCCTCTACGCCGAGCTGGACGAGAAATCGGTGCAGCTGCGGGCGGCGAGCGAGGCCAAGACCCGTTTCCTGGCCAACGTCAGCCACGAGTTGCGGGCGCCGGTCACCGCGATCATCGGGCTCGGCCGATTGCTGGCGGACGAGGGCTCCGACCCGCTGACCGGCGAGCAGAGCCGTCAGGTCCAACTCATCCGCGGCTCCGCCACCGACCTGTTGTCGCTGGTCAACGACCTCCTCGACCTGGCCAAGGCCGAGGCCGGCCGGCTCGAGCCGAACTGGACCGAGGTCGACCTCAAGGCCATGTTCGGCCAGTTGCGCGGCACGCTGCGTCCGCTCGCGACCCGGCCCGAGGTCGACTTCGTGGTCGAGGAACCTCCGGTCGCGTCGCTGCGGTCGGACGAGGTGCTGCTCGCTCAGGTCCTGCGCAATCTGCTGACCAACGCGCTGAAGTTCACCGCGGCCGGTTCCGTCCGGCTCAGCGCCGAACGCGTCGGCGCCGACCTCGAGTTCACGGTCGCCGACACCGGCGCCGGCATCCCCCCGGAGCTGCACGAACGCATCTTCGAGGAGTTCTACCAGGTGCCCGGGAGCGCGGCCTTGTCGGGTCAGGGGACAGGCCTGGGTCTGCCGTACGCCCGCCGTCTGGTCGGCATCCTCGGCGGCGCGCTCCGGGTCGACTCCGAGCCGGGCCACGGGAGCGTGTTCTCCGTCCGGCTGCCGTCGTGACGCCGGCCGCCACGGTGCTCGTCGTCGACGACAGCGCCACCAAGCGGTACCTGCTGGTCAGCTGGCTGACCCGGGCCGGCTTCACGGTGCTCGAAGCCGAGTCCGGAACGGCCGCGCTCGACATGCTGGTCGGGGTCGAGCCGCCGGTCGATCTGGTCGTGCTGGACGTCAAGCTGCCGGACATGAGCGGCTTCGAGGTCTGCGAGCGGATCAAAAGCGATGCGCAGTACGGCGTCCTGCCGGTGATCCACGTGTCGGCCCACGCGGTCGACGTGGTCGATCGGACGCAAGGCCTGAACCGGGGCGCCGACGCCTACCTGGTCGAGCCGATCGAGCCGGACGAACTCATCGCCACCGCGCAGGCGGTGCTGCGCTACTACCGGGCGCGGCGGCGGGCCGAGGTCCTGGCCGCCCGGATGGTCCGGCTGGCCGAGACCACGCTGGAGATCAACACGGCGTCGACACTGGCGGGGCTGCTGCGCGCCGCGGCGGCCGGGGCGTACGAGATCTTCGGCGGCCCGGTGGTGGTGCTGGCCGAGGGCGCCGACGGGGAGAGCCTGGCGGCGACGCCGTCCGGGGTCGGGCCGTGGTCACTGGACGCGTGCGACGTGGCCGTCGGGTCGCTGGTCCGCACCGACGAACCGCACGCGTGGCATCTCGTCGACTGGCCGGCCGGGGAGACGGTGGCGGTGGCCGCGGCCCGGCTGCGGATCGACCGGGCGCCGGTCTACGTGGCCGTGCCCGGCAGCTCGCAGACGCCCGGCTTCCCGGTGCTGCGGCAGCTGGCCCAGGCGGTGGCGGCGGCGGTCGAGGCGCAACGGTCGTACGACGAGGAACACCGCATCGCGGTGACTCTGCAACGCAGCCTGCTGCAGTCGCGCCTGCCCGACGTGCCCGGCATGGACCTGGCCGTACGGTACGAGCCCGCAGGCGCGCAGACCGAGGTCGGCGGGGACTTCTACGAACTGACCATGCTCGACGGACAACTGCTGCTGGCGATCGGCGACGTGGCCGGGCATTCGCTGCACGCGGCCGCCGTGATGGCCGAGTTGCGCCACGCGGTCCGGGCGTACGCGGTCGAAGGGCACCCGCCGGGCGCCGTCCTGGAACTGGTCAACCACTTCATGCGGACCGTACTGCCGGACGAGTCGGCGACGGTGTGCCTGATGACGCTGGACCCGGCGACCGGCCGGGTGCGGATGGCCAGCGCCGGTCACCTGCCGCCGCTGCTGCGCGGGCCGGACGGCTCGGTGCGGTTCCTGGCTCCGGGAGGCCCGCTGCTGGGCCTCAACGCCCCTCGTCCGGCGTCCGATCCGGAATTCGAGCTGCCGGTCGGAGGCACGCTCGTGCTCTACACCGACGGGCTGATCGAGCGCCGGGACGCGGACATCGACGTCGGGCTGGCCTCGCTGGCCCGGGCGGCGGAGACGGTCGAGCCGGATCTCGACGAATTCTGCCGCCGCCTGCTCGTCCAGCTTTCCGGGCCGGCCGAGCAGGCGGACGACATCGCCGTCGTCGCGTTACGCCGTGCCTAGCGGCCGGCCAGGCCGAGCACGTCGAGAACCCATGCGTTGACGAAGGCCTCTTCCTTCCACGAGTCGTACCGGCCGCTGGGGCCGCCGTGGCCGGCCCCCATCTCGGTCTTCAACAGGTACGTCCCGTCGGGCGCGATCGCGCGCAGCCGGGCGATCCACTTGGCCGGCTCGTGGTACAGCACCCGCGTGTCGTTCAGGCTGGTCATCGCCAGGATCGCCGGGTAGTTCAGCTTGGCCACGTTCTCGTACGGGCTGTACGACTTCATGTACGTGTACACGTCAGCCGACTCCAGCGGGTTGCCCCACTCCTCCCATTCCGTCACGGTGAGCGGCAGCGACGGGTCCAGAATGGAGTTCAGCGGGTCGACGAACGGCACCTGGGCGACGATCCCGGCGAACGACTCGGGCGACAGGTTGGCGATCGCGCCCATCAGCAGCCCGCCGGCCGATCCGCCCCGGGCCACGATCCGGTCGGGCGACGTCCACGACGCTCGGACCAGCCCGTTCGCGCAGGCGACGAAATCGGTGAAGGAGTTCTTCTTGGCCAGCAGTTTGCCGTCCTCGTACCACCGCCGCCCCATCTCGCCGCCGCCGCGCACGTGCGCGATCGCGAAGACCACGCCACGGTCCAGAAGGGACAGGCGGGCGACCGAGAAGTACGGATCGATGCTGTACTCGTACGACCCGTAGCCGTAGAGCAGCAGCGGCGCCGAACCGTTGCGAGGGGTGCCCTTGCGCGCCACGATCGAGATCGGCACGCGGGTGCCGTCGTCGGCGGTGGCCCACTCGCGGAACTGCTGGTAGTCCGCCGGGTCGTACCCGCCGAGCACCGGCTTCTGCTTGCGCAGCGTCAGCTCGCGAGTGACCAGGTCCACGTCGTACACCGATTCCGGGGTCACCATCGAGGTGTATTCGATCCGCACCGCACCGGTGTCGTACTCCGGGTTGCCGGCCAGGCCGACGCTGTGCAGCGGCTCGGGAAACTCCATGTCGTACGAGTCGGTGCTGCCGTCGCTCAGCACCCGCAGGCCGGTCAGGCCGTCGCGGCGCAGCGAGACGACGATGTGCCGGGCGAAGGCGTCGACCGACTCGAGCCGGGTGCCGGGCTGGTGCGCGATGAGTTCGGACCACTCACCGGGCGCGTCGGCCGAGGTGTACGCGAGCGCGAAGTCCTCGGCGTCGCGGTTGTGCAGGATGAGGAAGCGGTGACCGTGATGCTCCACCGAGTACTCGACGCCCTGACGGCGTTCCGCCACGACCGCCGGTTGGTCGCCGGGGCGGTCGGCCGACAGGACCCGTACCTCCGAGGTGACCTTGCTCTGCGCCTCGACGAAGATGAACTTCTCGCTGCGGCTGAGCTCGACGCCCACCCAGAAGCGCTCGTCCGGCTCCTCGAAGACGATCTCGTCGGCGGCCGCCGGCTGCCCGATCCGATGCCGCCACACCCGGTACGGCCGCCAGGCGTCGTCCACGGTGAGGTAGAACAATGTGGACGCATCGAGCGACCAGGCGGTGCCGTAGAACGTGTCCGGCACCTCGTCGGCCAGCACCGCACCGGTCCGCAGATCCTTGATCTGCAGAGTGAAGCGCTCGTCGCCGGCGAAGTCGGTCGAGTAGGCGAGCCAGTTGCCGTCCGGGCTCACGTCGAACGTGCCGAGCGAGAAGAAGTCCTTGCCCTCGGCCAGGACGTTGCCGTCGAGCAGCACCTCCTCACCGTCGATGCGCTCGGTGGCCGGCGGATCCACCGCGTCCGGGTGGGCGGCGACGCGGCACTGGATGCCGTACTGCTTGCCCTCCTCGGTGCGGGTGTAGTACCAGTACCCGCCCTTGCGGCTCGGCACGGAGAGGTCGGTCTCCTGCGTCCGGGCTTTGATCTCGCCGAAGACGGTGTCGCGCAGGCCGGCGAGATGCGCGGTGGCGTGCGTGGTCCACGCGTTCTCCGCCTCGAGGTAGGGGACGGTGCCGGGATCGTCCCGGTCGGCCAGCCAGGCGTACTCGTCGATCACCGTGTCGCCGTGCTGGGTCCGCGCGTGCGGCTCCGAGCGGGCCAGCGGCGGATTCTCGGGCAGATTGGTCGTCACCTGGCCCAATGTACCGGTCGCGGCGTTCTTGCCCGGTCGATAACTTGTTGGCCGGGCCGCTCACGAATTGGTGGTCGCCGCGGAGCGTGGAGAAACCGACATCGCGGTTCGAACCCCTCCGCGGGGGGCCCCGCGGGACTCGGCGTGCTGCCCTCTGACCTGCTGGTTCATCGTGATTTGCGGGCATGCTGGGCGGTAGATGCGCCGGCCGGCCGGGTTGCACCGCGGTCGTTCGAACATGTGTACGATATGCCAGAGTGGACGATCTTCGAGGCGTTCACGTGCCAGTTCGCTGTCGGGCTTGTTCAGGGGGAACCGATGACCGGCTTTCGCGCCACGTCTGAGGTCGCGTCATGAGCACGACACTGCCCCCACGCCGGCCGATCCTGGAGGCGCTGCGCGAGATCTGCGGTCCGGATTTCGCCCGTACGGCGCGGTCCGTCGACGCCGTCGCCGGCAAGCGGGCCAGCTTTGTCGCCGTGCCCTCCACCACGGACGCCGTGGCCGCACTGCTGCGGCTGGCCGGCGGGCGCAACCTGGCCGCCCTTCCGCGCGGCTCCGGCAGCAAGATCGACTGGGGTACGCCCCCGGTCGGCGTCGACCTGCTCATCGACACCGGCCGGCTCAACGGCATGTGGGGCCACGAGACCGATGAGCTGGTGGCCGAGGTCGCCACCGGCACCAAGGTGTCGGCGTTGCAGGCGGCGCTGGCGTTGCGTGGCCAGCGCTTGGCCGTCGACCCGCCGTCCCGTGACGCGACTATCGGCGGCATGCTCGCCGTCAACGAGTCCGGTCCGCTGCGGCACCGTTTCGGCCCGCCGGCCGCGTGGGTCGATCGGATCAGCTATGTGGACCTCGACGGCGAGGTGCTGGACTCCGACGGCGAGGACGGCCGCCCCGGCATCGCCGAAGTGGACGGGGTGATCACCGCGGCCCGCGTCCGCCTCCAGCCCCTGCCGGCCGCCCGGCGGTGGGTCGGCGTCGCGGTGTCCACCCCGCTGCAGGTGCACAACGTCGTCGAGCAGGTGCTGGACCTGGCGCTGGATCCGAGCGGCATCGAGGTCGACCTGCCGGCCCCAGCCGCCGAACGCGCGGCCGGCAGCGTGCCCGCCCGCCCGGGCGGCACCGTGCCCGCCCGCCCGGCCGGCACCCTGGCCGTCCTTCTCGAGGGCGACCGGGACGACGTGCAGGACCGCGCGCACCGCCTGGCCTCCACCATCGGCGCGAACGCCCTGATGTCGGATGTCGCACCCACCTGGTGGGGTCGCTACCCGTTCGGCCGCCGCGACATCGCCCTGCGCATCTCGGTTCCCATCCGCGACCTGCACGCGGCGGTGTACGCCCTGAGCGACGCCGTCGGCGGCCAGGTCCCGATCCGCGGTTCGGCGGGCCTGGGCACCGTCAACGCGGTGCTACCGGGCGCTCTCGGCGCCGAACGCCTCGAGAACATCCTCGAGACCCTCCGCCACGTCCTGCTGGCGCGCGGTGGTCGGGCGGTCGTGATCGCCGCACCCCCGGAAATCGCCGCCGAAGTGGAGATGGCCGGCCGCCGGGACCTCTTCTGACTCCCGGCGGCCCAGTGGTGGCCGCATGAGCGGCAGAACACCACGGATCATGGCTCGGGGTCTTCGGCGGCCGGGGTGAACCCGAGCCCCGAGGCGGATGGGATCAGAGGTGGGCGGGATCGCGGTGCAGCACCTCGGCGGCATAGTGGCGGCCGAGCTCGGCCAGGGTGCCCACGGCGTACGTCAGGTAGGCGAACTGGCCGAGCTGCGCGACGCCGGTCAGCGCGAGCTGCCGGGCGCCCAGGCGTCGTGGCAACAAGGGCGCGCCGTGGCCCAGCGTCACCGGCGCGACGCCGAGGATGATTTCGTCGAGCAGGTCCTGATCCGCGAACTCGCCGACCAGGTCGCCGCCGCCCACCAGCCAGACGTTCCGGCCCTGGGCGGCCACCGTCATCGCCTCGTGCACGCGCTTGACGTCGCCGCTGACGAAGAAGATGTTGGCGTCCGGCACCGGAGGCAGGTCCCGGTGGGTGAACACCCAGCACGGCATGTCGCCGTACATGTCATGCCAGTTCTGCGGCTCTTCGAGCAGGTTGTCGTTCGCCACCACCCACTCGTAAGTTGTCGCGCCCATCGCGAACGCACCCACCCCGGCGAAGAACGCGCCGAACGGGTTGTCCGTGCCTTCGTCGACCTCGAACAGCCAGTCGAGCGAGTTGTCCGAGTCGGCGATGTAGCCGTCGATGCTGGTCGCCGTGTAGTACTGCGTCTTCGCCACGACAAACACGATGGCATGGCTTTGCCGACAAAACAGCTGAATCAGACGGGAGGTGGTGCGACCTCGTAGGTCAGTTGGACGAATTGCCCGACCTGACTGACGCCGGCCAGCCGGAGGCGCCCGTCCGTCAGCCGCCTGGGCAGCAGCGGCGCGCCGCCGCCGAGCGTCACCGGGGCCACGCCCAGGATCAGTTCGTCGAGCAGTCCGGCGTCGGCGAACGCGCCGACCAGTTCGCCGCCGCCGACCAGCCAGACGTTCCGTCCGCCCGCCGCCGCGGTCATCGCCGCGTGCACCGGCTGCACGTCGCCCCGGACGAACGTCACGTTGGCGCCGGGGATGCGGGGCAGCTCGCGGTGGGTGAACACCCAGGCCGGCAGGTCGCCGTAGTACTTCGTCCAGCCGTCGGCGTCGTGGGCCCGCACCCACTCGTAGGTGGTGGCGCCCATGGCAAACGCGCCCACGTCGGCGAAGAACGCGTCGAACGGTTGCTGCGCCTCGCCACCGCGGTCGGCGGCGAACAACCACCCGAGCGAGTTGTCCGAGTCGGCGATGAAGCCATCGATGCTGGTCGCGGTGTAGTACTGCGTTCGGGCCATGGCTGACACCTTGGCACGGGGGTACGACAGGAAGTCAGGCGTCGTTGCGGAGCACCAGGATGGCGATGTCGTCGCGGGGTTCCTCGACCGAGAAGTTGATCGTGGTCGACCGCAGCCGGGCGGCCATCACGTCGGCGGGGTAGCCGGCCAGTGGCACCGCCGCCTCGCGGAGCCGCGCGGTGCCGAACAGCTCGCGTCCACGCCGTCTTTCTGTCACACCGTCGGTGTAGAAGATGAGGGAATCGCCGGCGCCCAGACGGATCCCCGCGTCCGGGGACGAGATCGACTCCAGGAGGCCAAGTGCTGTCCCGCCCTCACCGACGAAGGACGCCTTGCCGTCCGCTCGCACCAGCACGGCCCGGTCGTGCCCGGCCAGATGCAGGCAGACGTCGAGCGTCCCGTCCCCTTCCCGGGTGACCGAGGCCATGGCCAGCGTGCAGTAACGGCCGCCCCCACGTTGCACCAGCGTCCGGTTGACCCGGCAGAGGATCTCGGTCATCGGCTTGCCGTCGTCGACGAGGATCCGGATCACGTCCCGCACCAGCCCGGTGACGGTGGCCGCCTGGACGCCCTTGCCGGACACGTCGCCGACCACCACCACCCAGCTGTTTTCGCCGGACGGCACCACGTCGTAGAAGTCACCGCCGACCTCGGAGCCGGTCGGGACGTACTCGGCGGCGAACCCCACGCCGGGCACGTCCGGCAGAACCGGAGGAAGGAGAGATGCTTGCAACGTCCGGGCGACCTTGCGCCGCTCGTCGTGGATCCGCGCGTTGTCGATCGCCAGCGCGGCCCGGCGCGCCACATCCTCCAGCACCGCCACCTCGTCGGCGTCGTGCCGATGCTTGCCGTGCCGGCCGACGGCCAGCGTCCCCAGGCGCTGCCCGCGGGCGACCAGCGGCACCGCGAAACCGTCCGCGGGCGCGCCGAACATCACCTGCGTGCCCAGGCGGGAGGCCTCCTCGAGCCGGGCCAGGATCGGACTCCGGACCGGTCTCGGCCAGCGTGGCGTGCAGCTGGGCCAGTGCCGTCTCGTCGGCGTGGGTGGCCGCCGCCAGTTGCAGCCGGCCCCAGCTGTCGGTGGTGTGCACCGCGCACCACAGTCCCAGCCGGGGCACCACCAGCTGCGGGATCAGCGCCATGGTCAGGTTCACGTCGAGCGACTGGGCCAGCAGCTCGCTGGCCTCGGCCAGGAACGTCAGCCAGGTCTGCCGGCGCAGGTCGGCGCGGCGCAGCCGGTCGTTCTCGAGGTAGAGCGAGAACCGCTCGGCGACGATCGTCGCCAGCGGCCGGGCGTACCCGCTGGGGGAGGCGTCCAGCTCGAGCTCGCCCGCGTACGGCCGCTGAACGGTGAGCGGGATCCGGATGGTCTCGGCATCCTCGCGGGGCGCCCGCCCGTGCCGGACCAGCAGCTGCCGCCCGATGCCGTCACCGCGATCCAGCCGGACCACCCCGCCCGACGCGCCGGTGAGCCGGGCCAGCTCGGCCAGCATGTCGGCGGCGAAATCGACCAGGCCCTCCTCGGTCTGCCGTTCCAGGCCGAACTGCAGCAGCGCACTCAGTGCCCCGATGCTCAGCGACGCCTCCTCGGTGGCGGCCGCCACCGGAACCATGGCGCCGGCTGGGGTACCGGTGGCGGCCGTGGCCATCCGTTCCAGCCGGAACCAGACGCCCTTGCCGGTGCCCTCGTGGACAGTGCCCCAGCGACTGGCGAAGTGGTCGACCAGCAGCAGGCCCCGCCCCCGCTCGGCGACCTCGCCGATGTCCACCTTCTCGTTACGGGGACCCACCGCGAGCTGCTCGACCGGGCCCGGCGAGAAGTCGGTGACGGTGACCGTCACCCCGTCCGGGTCGGCCGCCACGTCGATGTCGAGTTCCGTGCCGGCGTGCACCACGGCGTTGGTGGACAGCTCGGTGGTCAGCAGCAGGGCCTCGTTGAGCAGTATGTCCAGGCCGGCTTCCTCCAGTACCGACCGGACCAGCGCGCGGGCCGCGGCCGGGGTCCGCCGGTCGTTCGGCAGACGGACACGGCGCAGGAGGGCACCCGGCGTGCCGCCCGCGCTGACCGCTCCCGCCTCCACCGACACGCATGCATCTTCTCTTGTCCGCGGGTGTATGTACAAAGCCGTCTCTCGCAAAGACCCGGTCGGGCGAGAGAAGATGGTTAGCCCTGGCGTTCCACAACCAGCCATGGACAGCGAGTGAGGACAGCATGACTGCCGCCAAATCGGTCACCGTCGGCACAACCGACGAGACCGCCCTGCTCGGCGAACTCGCCGAGGCCCTTCGCCGCGTACGACGTGGTGATCTGAAGGTTCGTCTGCCCCGCCGGACCGGTGCCGCTGCCGAGCTCGCCGACGCGTTCAACGAGGTCGTGTCGCTGCAGGAGCGCCAAAACCTCGATCTGCGCCGGATCAGTCGCATCGTCGGCCGTGACGGACGGCTGACCGAGCGCCTCGACGAGGAGGGGCTGGACGGCGCCTGGGGGGACAGTGCCCGCTACGTCAACGCGCTGATCGACGACCTCGGCCGGCCGACGACGGAGATCTCCCGGGTCATCGTCGCGGTCGCCGAGGGCGACTTGTCCCAGCACATGGCACTTGAGATGGACGGCCGACCCCTGAGGGGTGAATTCCTGCGCATCGGCCGGACCGTGAACACGATGGTGGATCAGCTGTCGTCGTTCGCGGACGAGGTGACCCGGGTGGCACGGGAGGTCGGCACCGAGGGTGAGCTGGGTGGCCAGGCCGACGTCCGCGGCGTGGCCGGCACCTGGAAGGACCTCACCGACTCGGTGAACACCATGGCATCGAACCTCACCCACCAGGTGCGGTCGATCTCCCAGGTGGCGACGGCAATGGCCCGCGGCGACCTGTCGCAGCGGATCACCGTGTCGGCGCGGGGCGAGGTGGCCGAGCTGTCCGACACGATGAACAGCCTGACGGACACCTTGCGGCTGTTCGCCGAGCAGGTGACCCGGGTCGCCCGGGAGGTCGGCACCGAGGGCAAGCTGGGCGGCCAGGCGGACGTGCCCAACGTGGCCGGCACCTGGAAGGACCTCACCGACTCGGTGAACTCCATGGCGTCGAACCTGACCAGCCAGGTCCGCAACATCGCCCAGGTGTCGACGGCGGTGGCCAAGGGCGACCTGTCGCAGAAGATCACGGTGGCCGCGCAGGGCGAGATCCTCGAGCTCAAGGACACCGTGAACACGATGGTGGATCAGCTGTCGTCGTTCGCCGACGAGGTGACCCGGGTGGCCCGCGAGGTCGGCACCGAGGGCCGGCTGGGTGGTCAGGCCCAGGTGCGAGGCGTCTCCGGTACATGGCGGGAGCTCACCGAGAACGTCAACCAGCTCGCGGCCAACCTGACCGACCAGGTCCGCAACATCGCCCAGGTGTCGACGGCGGTGGCCAAGGGCGACCTGAGCCAGAAGATCACGGTCGACGCGCGGGGCGAGATCCTGGAGCTGAAGTCCACGGTGAACACGATGGTGGATCAGCTGTCGTCGTTCGCCGACGAGGTGACCCGGGTGGCCCGCGAGGTCGGGTCGGAGGGCAAGCTGGGCGGCCAGGCGCAGGTCAAGGGCGTCTCCGGTACGTGGCGGGACCTGACCGACAACGTCAACTACATGGCGTCCAACCTGACCAGCCAGGTCCGCAACATCGCGAGCGTCACGACCGCCGTGGCCAAGGGCGATCTCAGCCAGAAGATCACGGTCGACGCGCGGGGCGAGATCCTGGAGCTGAAGTCCACGGTGAACACGATGGTGGATCAGCTTGTCGTCGTTCGCCGACGAGGTGACCCGGGTGGCCCGCGAGGTCGGCACCGAGGGCAAGCTGGCCGGCCAGGCGCAGGTCCGCGGCGTGGCCGGGACCTGGCGCGACCTGACCGACAACGTCAACTCGATGGCGTCCAACCTGACCGGTCAGGTCCGCAACATCGCCCAGGTGTCGACGGCGGTGGCCAAGGGCGACCTGAGCCAGAAGATCACGGTCGACGCCCAGGGCGAGATCCTCGAACTGAAGAACACCGTGAACACCATGGTCGACCAGCTCTCGTCGTTCGCCGACGAGGTCACCCGGGTGGCCCGCGAGGTCGGTTCGGAGGGCAAGCTCGGTGGCCAGGCGCAGGTCCGCGGCGTGGCGGGCACGTGGCGCGACCTCACCGACAACGTCAACTACATGGCGTCCAACCTGACGGCACAGGTACGGAACATCGCGAGCGTCACCACCGCCGTGGCCAAGGGCGACATGTCGCAGAAGATCACGGTCGACGCCCGGGGTGAGATCCTCGAGCTCAAAGACACCGTCAACACCATGGTGGACCAACTGTCCAGCTTCGCCAACGAGGTCACCCGGGTCGGCCGGGAGGTCGGCATCGAAGGCAAGCTCGGCGGCCAGGCTCAGGTCAAAGGCCTGTCCGGTACGTGGCGCGACCTCACCGACAACGTCAATCAGCTCGCCTCCACGCTGACCACTCAGCTGCGCGCGATCGCCGAGGTGTCCACGGCGGTGACCCGCGGCGACCTGACCCAGAGCGTCGCGGTCGAGGCCCAGGGCGAGGTGGCGGAGCTGAAGGACAACATCAACCGGATGATCGTCACGCTCCGCGAGACCACCAAGGCGAATGCCGAGCAGGGCTGGCTCGACTCCAACCTGGCTCGCATCGCCGGTCTGCTGCAGGGCCAGCGGGACCTGTTCGAGGTCTGCCGGATGATCATGACGGAGGTCACGCCGCTGGTGGAGGCCCAGCTCGGCGCGTTCTTCATGGTCGACAACGAGGAGGCGGTGCTGCGACTGCGGCTGGCCGCCTCGTACGGCTATGTGGACCGCACGCAAGAGGTGACGTTCGGACCGGGCGAGGGGCTGGTCGGCCAGGCCGCGGTGTCCCGCCGGACGATCCGGGTCCGCGCGACCCACGACGGCGCCCTGAACATGCGCTCCGGGCTGATGTCGATGCCGCCGAACGACCTGGTCGTGCTGCCGGTGCTGTTCGAGGGCGAGATGCTCGGCGTGATCGAGTTCGCGTCCGTCGTCGCGTTCTCCACATTGCACCTGACCTTCCTCGAGCGGCTGGTCGCCACCATCGGCGTGGCGCTCAACACGATCCAGGCCAACCGCCGGACCGAGGAACTCCTGACGCAGTCGCAGCGGCTGGCCCGGGAGATGCAGGACCAGTCGGCGGAGCTTCAGCGCACCAACGCCGAGCTGGAGGACAAGGCCAAGCTGCTGAGCGAGCAGAAGGGCAACATCGAGATCAAGAACCGCGAGATCGAGATCGCCCGGCTCGGTCTGGAGGAGAAGGCGCAGCAGCTGAGCCGGGCCTCGGCCTACAAGACCGAGTTCCTGGCCAACATGAGCCACGAGCTGCGTACGCCGCTGAACTCACTGCTGCTGCTGGCCCGGCTGCTGGCCGACAACTCCGAGCACAACCTGTCCGAGAAGCAGATCGAATTCGCCCGGACCATCCACAGCGCCGGTTCCGACCTGCTCTCCCTGATCGACGACATCCTGGACCTGTCCAAGATCGAGGCCGGCCGGATGGACGTCGAGCCCGACCAGGTCGACTTCGACGGAATCCGCAGCTACGTCGAGCAGGCGTTCACGCCCGCAGGCCAACGAGAAGGCGCCTGGAGTTCCGGGTGGACGTCTCGTCCGACCTGCCCGAGGCGATCGTCACCGACGCCCAGCGGCTGCAGCAGATCCTGCGCAACCTGCTCTCCAACGCGGTCAAGTTCACCGACCGAGGGGTCGGTGACGCTGAGCATCTACCCGGCGCCGGCGAACACCGACTTCGACATGCCGTCGCTGACCGCGGCCCGGCAGGTGGTGGCGTTCGCGGTCACCGACACCGGCATCGGCATCGAGGACGAGAAGCTGGCGATCATCTTCGAGCCGTTCCAGCAGGCCGACGGCACCACGACCCGAAAGTACGGCGGCACCGGCCTCGGACTGTCGATCAGCCGGGAATTCGCGGCGCTGCTCGGTGGCACCATCGTCGTCTCGTCCCGGCCCGGCGAGGGCTCGACGTTCACGCTGTACATGCCGGACTCCCAGATGGTCGACGCGATCCCGTCGCCGGGGGTGCTGTCCTTCCCGGCGACGCCGGCCCAGGTACGGGCGATTCCGGCCCCGATCGACATCTCGCTGATGGGGCCGCCGGTGCTGGTCCCGCGGGGCGAGGAGGAGGCGCTGGTGGTCACGCCGGCCAGCCGTCAGCTCGACGGCGCCACGGTGCTGATCATCGACGACGACGTTCGCAACGTGTTCGCGCTGACCAGCGCGCTGGAGATGCACGGGCTGCGGGTGCTCTACTCGGACAACGGCGTGGACGGCGTCCGGCTGCTGGCCGAGCATCCGGAGGTCGACATCGTGCTGATGGATGCGATGATGCCGGATCAGGACGGGTACGAGACGACCCGCGGCATCCGCCGCAATCAGCGGTTCCAGGATCTGCCGGTGGTGTTCCTGACGGCCAAGGCGATGCCCGGTGACCGTGATTCGGCGATCGCGGCCGGCGCCAGCGACTACATCACCAAGCCGGTCGACCTGGACGAGCTCATCGAACTGATGGCGCGCTGGATCAACGCGGACGAGTCCGAGACCGAGCGCGGCTGACCGTGGCCGTCACGACGCCGCCGACACATCACGAGACGGAGATGCGACCGTGGGAGACCGGGCCAAAGCGCTGCTGGTCGACGACCGCCGGGACAACCTGCTCGCCCTCGAGGCGATCCTGCAGGGACTACCGGTGCAGGCGGTGGCCGTGGAGAGCGGTGAGGCGGCGCTGAAGCAGCTGCTGGTCGACGACTTCGCGGTGATTCTGCTGGACGCCCAGATGCCCAACATGGACGGTTTCGAGACGGCCAGTCACATCAAGCGGCGGGAGCGCACCCGGCACGTCCCGATCCTGTTCCTGACCGCCGCCGACCGCGACGCCCAGCTCGCGCTGCGAGGGTACGCGGTCGGCGCGGTCGACTACCTGACCAAGCCGTTCGACCCGTGGGTGCTGCGGGCCAAGGTGAGCATCTTCGTCGAGTTGTGGACCAAGTCGCAGCAGCTCAAGGCGCAGGCCGAGGCCACCCGCGAACGCGACGCGCAGTGGCAGAAGCTGACCGAGACGGTCGACGAGGCGGCCCGGGTGCTGCGCACCGGCGGCGAGAAGGCGGCCGCCGAGGCGCTGGACCTGCTGGAGAAGGCGCGCTGGGGCGCTTAGCGGCCGCCGGTGTCCGGGCGTGGGTGAGCTCACCGATTGACGTACGGCGCGGGAGAGACGGCGTCGGCGAACGCCTGGCGCAAGCCGGCCTTCGGCCGCAACCCGACGACCGACCGCACCACCTGCCCGCCGCTGAAGAACAGCAGCGTCGGCAACGACAACACGCGGTACGCGCGGGACGTCACCGGGTTCTCGTCCGAATTGACGGTGACCACCCGCAGACCCGGGAACTCGTCGGACAATTCGTCGACGAGCCGGCCCATCGGCCGGCACGGCGGGCACCAATCGGCCCAGAAGTCCACCACCACCGGCAGTGGGCTCTGCAGCACCTGCGAAGTGAAGTCGGCGTCGGTGACGATCAGTGCGGACATTGGCCCTCCCGGCTGGCGATCGCCTGCGCGAGATGGTCGCGCAGCTGGTCCCTGACCTCGATGAGCCGGTCGACGGAGGCGTCCGCCTCGGCCACCTTGCGCCGCAGCACCGCGACCGAATCCGGGCAGACGTGCCCGGCCGCGTTCCCGGCCCGCAGGCACTCGACGAACGGCCTGATGTCGTCCAGGCCGAACCCGACCGCCAGCAGCGCCCGGATCTCGTGCACCATGCGCAGTTCGGCGTCGGAGTACCGCCGGTAGCCGTTGCTGTCCCGCTGCGCCCGGACGAGTCCGTGCTGCTCGTAGTACCGCAGCGTGCGGGTACTCGTTCCGGAGCGCTCGGCCAGCTCACCGATCAACATGACTGGACGCTAGGCCTTCACACCGGCGTCAACGCAAGCCTCAGGGATAACTGCTGATCATCAGGGCGCTGCGCAGGCCGGTGATGTCCAGCACACGCATCAGGAAGTCACCGACGTTGGCCAGGGCCAGAACCGTGCGGGCGTGCTGGGCCTTGCGGCTGAGCACCACCAGGGTGCCCAGGCCCTGCGAGTCGCAGAAGGTCACGCCGGCCATGTCGAGCACTATCCGGGCGGGCGGTCTCGGCCATCGGCCAGCTCCGCATTGACGAGCGTCGACAAATTGGTGACCGTGAGCACGTCGATCTCGCCGGCGAGGTGGAAAACAACCTCGTCGGGGGCACGCTGCACCATGATGGCCAGCTCCGGTCGCTCCACCCGGCCACCCTATCGCGACGGTTCACACGCGGCCCGTCGGGCGCGAGCGGCGCGCGCACCCTGCCAGGCTGGTTGTCAGACCCCGCTGCCAGATGGGATTCGTTGTGACCACCTCATACCACGCCGACGTCCCGTACCCGGAGGACGCACCGGCCTCCCAGGCCCTGTTCGACCGCGCCCGGGCCATCGTGCCAGGCGGGGTCAATTCACCCGTGCGCGCGTTCCGGGCGGTCGGCGGCACGCCGCGCTTCATGGCCCGTGGCTCCGGCCCGTGGCTGTTCGACGCCGACGGCCGCCGCTACGTCGACCTGGTCAGCTCCTGGGGCCCGCTGATCCACGGCCACGCGCATCCCGAGATCATCGCCGCCGTCCAGGCCGCCGCGACCCACGGCACCAGCTTCGGCACGCCCACCCAGGCGCGAGGTCGATCTGGCCGAGGAGATCGTCCGCCGTACGCCCGGTCGAGCAGGTCCGCCTGGTCAACTCGGGCACCGAGGCCACCATGACGGCGATCCGGCTGGCCCGGGGCTTCACCGGTCGCGCCAAGATCGTCAAGTTCGCCGGCTGCTACCACGGCCATGTGGACGCGCTGCTGGCCGCGGCCGGGTCCGGCGTCGCCACGCTCGGGCCTGCCCGACTCGCCGGGCGTGACCGGCGCGGCGGCGAGCGAGACCATCGTGCTGCCGTACAACGACGTGGCCGCGGTCGAGGCCGTGTTCGCCGACCAGGGCGGCGACATCGCCGCGATCATCACCGAGGCCGCGGCCGGGAACATGGGCGTCATCGCGCCCCGCCCGGGCTACAACCGCCGCCTGGCCGAGATCGCCCACGCAGCACGGCGCGCTGCTGATCGTCGACGAGGTGATGACCGGGTTCCGGGTCGCCTCCGGCGGCTGGACCGGATCTCGATCCGGTGGACGCCGACCTCTGGACGTACGGGAAGGTGATGGGTGGCGGTCTGCCCGCGGCGGCCTTCGGCGGGCGTACGGCGATCATGTCCCGGCTGGCCCCGGCCGGCCCGGTCTACCAGGCCGGCACGCTCTCCGGGAACCCGCTGGCCTGCGCGGCCGGGCTGACCAGCCTGCGCCTGGCCGGACCGGACACGTACAAGCGCCTGGACGACCTGGCCGCCACCGTGGCCGCGCTGGCCGGTGACGCCCTGACCGAGGCCGGGGTGCCGCATCGCCCGTCGTTCGCCGGCAACATGTTCTCGATCTTCTTCACCGACGCCGAGGTCTTCGACTACGACGGCGCCCGGACGCAGGACGCGGACGCGTTCCGGGCGTTCTTCCACCAGATGCTGTCGCGCGGGGTCTACCTGCCGCCGAGCGCGTTCGAGTCGTGGTTCGTGAGCACCGCGCTGACCGACGAGGCGCTGGAGACGATCGCGGCCGCGCTGCCGCACGCCGCCCGGGCCGCGGCCGCCGCCGGGAGCGCGCGATGAGCACCACGACGACCGTGCACGTCCTGCGGCACGGCGAGGTCCACAACCCGGCCAAGATCCTGTACGGCCGACTGCCCGGCTTCCACCTGTCCGAGCTCGGCCTGCAGATGGCCGAGGTGGCGGCCGAGTCGCTCAAGGGCCGGGACGTCACGCACGTGGTGGCCAGCCCGCTGGAGCGCGCCCAGGAGACGGCCGCGCCGATCGCGGCCGAGTTCGGGCTGGAGATCGCCACCGACACCCGGCTGATCGAGAGCGCCAACTCCTTCCAGGGCCGGAAGGTCTCCTTCAGCCCGCGCAACTGGTGGCTGTTCCGCGACCCGATCACGCCCAGCTGGGGTGAGCCGTACCTGACCATCGCGCAGCGGATGTTCGCCGCGCTGCAGGCGGCCCGGGTTGCCGCCGAGGGTCATGAGGCCGTCTGCGTCTCCCACCAGCTCCCGATCTGGACCCTGCGGGAGTACGTGCTGAAGAAGCGTCTCTGGCACGACCCCCGGCACCGGCAGTGTGGACTGGCCAGCCTGACCTCGTTCCGGTTCGCCGACTCCGCGGTGGTCGGCATCGACTACACGGAACCGGCGGCGCACCTGGTCGCGCTGTCCAAGAACGCCAACGCCAAGGGGGCCTGAGATGCGCCGGCTCGTCGCCCTGATCGCCATCGCCGCGCTCGCGGCCGGGGGGCTGACCGGGTGCGGCGAGGAGAACTGGGCCAAGAAGTGCACCACCGACGCCCAGGACGTGGTCGAGTGCGCGCCCGACCAGCGGCCGGCGCCGCAGGCCGTGTCGGGCGACCTGCTCGACGGCGGCACGTACGACCTGTCGGCCGATCGGGGCAAGGTCGTGGTGGTCAACTTCTGGGGTTCGTGGTGCAGCCCGTGCCGGGCCGAGGCCGACGACCTGGAGACGACGTACCAGGCGACGAAGGCCCGGAACGTGACCTTCTTGGGCGTGGACTGGCGGGACGACCGGGACGCGGCGACGCAGTTCGAGCGTGGCCGGGTGACGTATCCGAGCCTGTTCGACCCGGACGGCAAGGTCGCCGTCAAGTTCCGGATCACCCAGGCCAACACGCCGTCCACGCTGATCCTGGACCGGCAGGGCCGGATCGCGGTGATGCTGCGCAAGCCGACCGTGGCCAGTCAGCTGAAGCCGCTGGTGGAACGCATCGCCGCCGAGGGGCCGAGCTGATGGGCGCGAGTTTCGCGGATGTCGCCCACAGCGGCCCGATGTTGCTCGCGATCGGCGCGGCCGCCCTCGCCGGGCTGGTCAGCTTCCTGTCGCCGTGCGTACTGCCGCTGATGCCGGGCTACCTGTCGTACGTGACCGGTCTGGCCGGCGCCGACCTGGACGCGGCTCTGGGCGTGGCCGACGCCTCCGACGGGGCCGTGCTGGTGAAACAGCGGCAGCGCTGGCGGGTCCTCGCCGGAACCGTCCTGTTCGTCGTCGGGCTGGCCGTGGTGTTCACGCTGACCACGACGCTGGTGGCCAACATCGGTTTCACGCTCACCTCGCACGCCCGAGTGCTCAACGTCGTCCTGGGCGTGGTGGTGATCGTGCTCGGGCTGATGTTCATGGGCGCGATCCCGGGGCTGCAGCGGGAGTTCCGGATCCACCGCGCGCCGGCCGCCGGGCTGATCGGCGCGCCGGTGCTGGGCGGCTTGTTCGCGCTGTCCTGGCTGCCGTGCACCGGACCCACGCTGGGGGCGGTGCTCGGGCTGGCCACGACCAGCGGCCACACCGATCGGGCGGTGACGCTGGCCCTCGCGTACAGCCTGGGGCTGGGTGTTCCGTTCGTCCTGTTCGGAGTGTTCTTCCGCAAGCTGATCGGGGTGGTGCAGGCGATCCGCCGGCACAGCCAATGGGTCACCCGGATCGGCGGCGGGCTGCTTGTCCTGGTCGGGCTGGCGCTGGTCACCGGCGGTTGGAACGCGTTCCTGATCTGGCTGCAGACCACGGTCAACTTCGACGCCGGGACGCTGCTGTGACCGCGGTCGAGGAACGTCCGGCGCCGGCCGCGGCGCCCCCGCCGCGCGGCCGCAACCCGATGGTGGCGTTGCTGCTCAACTCGTGGCGGCAACTGACCAGCATGCGTACCGCGCTGGTGCTGCTGTTCCTGCTCGCGGTGGCGGCGATCCCCGGCTCGGTGTTCCCGCAGCGGCCGGTGAGCCCGGAGAACGTCACGTCGTACATCGCCGCTCACCCCGGATCGGCGCCGTTCCTGGATCGCATCGACGCCTTCGACGTGTACGCGTCGCCCTGGTTCGCGTCCATCTACCTGTTGCTGTTCGCCTCACTCATCGGCTGTGTCGTGCCCCGGCTGCGCGACCAGGTCCGGGCCTTGCGCACCCCGCCGCCGGACGCGCCGCGCCGGCTCGAGCGGCTGCCCCAGCATGCTCCGGCCCAGTCCCGGCCGGACTCGCCGGAGGAGTCCGCCCGCGAGGTCGCGGCGACCCTGCGCCGGCAACGATTTCGGGTCAAGGTGCGGACCCGGGACGACGGCGTGGTCACGGTGGCCGCGGAGAAGGGCTTTTTCAAGGAGACCGGCAACCTGCTCTTCCACGTCGCGCTGCTGGCCGTGCTGATCGGGGTCGGCTTCGGGCACTGGTACGGCTGGCACGGCAACCGGCTGCTGGTGGCCGGCGCCGACCGCGGGTTCTGCGACACCGTCGCCCAGTACGACGACTCGTCGCTCGGCCCGCGCGTGGACTCCGCCGACCTGCCCGACTTCTGCATGACGCTGACGAAGTTCACGGCGACCTACAACGCCGACGGCGTCCCGAAGAAGTTCCTGGCCACGGTCTCGGTCGAGCAGGGCGGCGACCCGGCCGGCACCCGTACGTTCACGGTCAACGAGCCGCTGCGGCTGCACCACGCCAACGTGCACCTGATCGGCCACGGGTACGCGCCGATCCTGCGGTACACCGACCGGTACGGCGTCCAGCAGACCAAGGTCGTCCCCTTCCTGACCCAGGACAACAACCTGACCAGCGAGGGCGTCGCCAAGTTCCCGGACGTCAACATCAACCCGAAGACGAACAAGCGCGCGGAGGGCCTGCAGATCGGGTTCGAGGGCGAGTACCTGCCGACCGCGCCGACCGACGGCACCGCGGCGTCGGCGTTCCCGGCCGAGAACGCCCCGGCCCTGTTCCTCACGGCGTACCGCGGTGACCTGGGCGAGGACGTCGGTGTGCCCGGATCGGTCTTCGCGCTGGACCGCGACCAGATCACCAACGGCGAGCTCAAGCAGATCAGCGGTACGCGCCCGCACGAGCTCAAGCCGGGCCAGAGCTGGACCCTCGACGACGGCACGAGGCTCGAGTTCCTCGGCACCCAGCCCTACGTCACGCTGTCCATCCGCTACGACCCGACGCAGCGCCTCGTGCTCGCCGGGGCCGTTGCCGGGCTGATCGGCCTCATGCTGTCGCTCGGGGGCCACCGCCGCCGGGTCTGGTTCCGGGCCGCGCCCGACGCCGGATCGCCAGGCGGTACCGTGATGGAGGCCGGTGGCCTGCCGCGCACCGACTATCCCGGTTTCGGTGAGGAGTTCACCAAACTCGTCGCCACCATCCCGAGGGACACCTGATGGCCGAGTTGTCGAACCACCTGATCGCCTACACCGTGCTGGCCTATCTGGCCGCGATGGTGGCGTACGCCGCCGAGTACGCGTTCGGCAGCCGCAGCCACATCGGCCGCGCCGCCGCCCGCCCGGCGAAGCAGCTGGTCGGCGCGGGGGCACCGGTCGTTCCGCCGGACGACGTGGTGGCGGTCGCCGAGGAGAAGCCGGACCGGGACTACGGCCGGATCGCCGGGCTGACCGGGGTCGGGCTGAACGTGGTCGCCGTGCTGCTGCATTTCGGTGGTCTGCTGACCCGCTCCCTCGCCGCCCACCGGTTCCCATGGGGCAACATGTACGAATTCACGCTGTCCGTCACGTTCGTCGGGTCGGTGGTGTGGCTGGGCGTCCTGTTCCGGCGGATGTCGATCCGGCATCTCGGCCTGTTCGTGACGCTCGCGCTGGTGGTCCTGCTGGGCGTGGACGGGCTGATCGCGTACACCCCGGTCGGTCCGCTGGTGCCGGCGCTGCACTCGTACTGGTTCATGATCCACGTGTCGACGATCATCCTGGCCTCCGGCATCTTTCTGCTCGGGGCGGTGCCGGCCACGATGTTCCTGATCAAGACCGGGTACGACGAGGGCAAGCGCCGTTTCCCGTACACGCTCGGCCGGCGCGTGACGACCCCCGCGGCGGCGCTGGAGCGGCTGACATTCCGGCTGCACGCGTTCGCCTTCCCGCTGTTCACCTTCGGCGCGCTGATCGCCGGCCCGCTGTGGGCCGAGGCGTCCTGGGGCCGGTACTGGGGCTGGGATCCGAAGGAGGTGTGGGCGTTCATCTCCTGGGTGGTCTACGCGTGCTACCTGCACGCCCGGGCCACCCCCAGCGTCAAGCGGACGGTTGCCACCTGGATCGCGCTGCTCGGGTTCGCGACCATGCTGATGAACCTGTTCGGCGTGAACCTGTTCTTCTCCGGCCTGCACTCGTACGCGAACGCCCGCGGCGCGATGTAGTCAGGCGCGGTCGTGACGCGAAGCCCGAGTCATGTCGGTGTGGCGGCCTTACCGGCGCGCCGTGATTCGCGTTCACCGGCCGCCCAGCAGGTTCAGTAACGTCCGCTCGTCCCGGACGTCGCCGCCCACCACGTCGCCGCCCATCACGTCGGCGTCGGACACGGGCGGGGGCGATGGCGGCACGGCGGCATCCTCGCCCGGGCAGTCCCCGGCGGTCCAGGTGTCGTAGAGATTGAGCCAGGTGAGACAGAAGCCGCCGGCGCGCTGCACCGCCATGTCCCCGACCAGCGTGGCGACGTCGTTCCGCCAGTACTGCTCGGCGCCGTCGGCCCCGCGCAGCTGCACGTTGTCCACGGTCACCGTGGGCACGTCGACCTTGGCCGGCTTGCCGGTGTCCACGTGGACCTCCACGTACTGCTCGATATAGGCGCTGGTCCCGATCGGCAGCTTCTGGGCGGTGAGCAGATTCCACCGGTTGCCCCACCACAGCCAGGCCGACCACGTGCCGGTCGCGTCGCTGTGCAGATCCACCCACACCCGGTCACCCGGTTTGATCGTGTACTGGTCGTAGAACTGCCAGGTCAACGTGTTGGTGTTGAACGTGTAGATGTGCTGGCGCCCCGGCGAGGCCCACCCCGTCTCGGCCCACCCGGCCTCCAGCCAGGCGATCTTGCCACCGCCCATGTCGCGCTTGGCCATGAAGCGGCCGGCCACGAAGTCGTACGTGCCGGGCCGGACCGACCCGTCGACCACGCCGATCCGGCCGGAGACGCCGGCCCACTCGCCGCTGGTGGCCGACCCCAGGTGGTGGTAGCCGCCGGTGACGGTGCTCTCGCGGAGGCGGGACGGGTCGAGGGCGGATTCGGGCGTACGGCTGGCGTCGGCGCGACAGGCGTCCGGGGTGTCCGGGCCGGCCGCCGTGGTGGGCGCGGTCGTCGACTCGGGTGTGACCGGACACACCGGTAGACGATCTGCGGCCCGATCTGTGGCCGCCGAACCCGGGGCAGCGACGGCCAGGGCCCCCGCGAGACCGGCAAGGGCACACCAACGCGCCACCGTGCGGTACTTCAAAAGGCCCCCTGACCTGCGCATATACCGAACTCAAGCCCTAACGCGACGCGCCGGGAACCAGATACGGCCACCGGATGAGGGGTTGTCCACAGCCGTTCGCCGGTCAACGTCCGCATGCGGGAGACTGGATCCATGTCACGAGGGTTTCCGTACCACGATCTCCAGGCGTTCCTGGCCGCGCTCGAATCGGCCGGTGAGCTGCGGCGGGTCAAGGTTCCGGTGGACCCGACGCTGGAGATCAGCGAGATCGTCACCCGGACCGTACGGGCGGGTGGGCCGGCCGTGCTGTTCGAGAAGCCGACCCGTGGCGACATGCCGATCGCGGTCAACCTGTTCGGCACCGAGAAGCGCACCGCCATGGCCCTCGGGGTCGAGTCGCTGGACGAGGTCGGCGACCGGATCGGCGACCTGATCAAGCCCGAGCTCCCGGTCGGCTGGTCCGGCATCCGGGAGGGACTCGGCAAGGTGCTGCAGCTCAAGTCGCTGCCACCGCGCAAGGTCCAGACCGCGCCGGCGCAGGAGGTCGTGCTCAAAGGATCGACGAGGTGGACCTGGACCGGCTGCCCGGCCTGCAGGTCTGGCCGGGCGACGGGGGCGTCTTCCACAACTTCGGCCTGACCCACACCAAGCACCCGGAGACCGGCAAGCGCAACCTCGGGCTGTACCGGTTGCAGCAGCACTCGCGGAACACGCTGGGCATGCACTGGCAGATCCACAAGGATTCGACCGCCCACCACGCGGTCGCGGAGCGGCGCGGCGAGCGGCTTCCGGTGGCGATCGCCATCGGCTGCGACCCGGTGCTCAGCTACGCCGCCAGCGCTCCGCTGCCGGGCGACATCGACGAGTACCTGTTCGCCGGCTTCCTGCGCGGCGAACGGGTCGAGATGGTCGACTGCATGACCGTGCCGTTGCAGGTCCCGGCCCAGGCGCAGATCGTGCTCGAGGGCTATCTGGAGCCGGGCGAGCGGGCGCCGGAGGGGCCGTTCGGCGACCATACCGGCTTCTACACGCCGGTCGAGCCGTTCCCGGTGCTGCACGTCGAGTGCATGACCATGCGACGTGACCCGATCTACCACTCGATCGTCACCTCCAAGCCACCGCAGGAGGACCACGGCCTGGGCAAGGCCACCGAGCGGATCTTCCTGCCGCTGCTCCGGATGCTGATCCCGGACATCGTCGACTACGACATGCCGGCCGCCGGGGTGTTCCACAACTGCGTGATCGTGTCGATCCGCAAGCGCTATCCCAAGCACGCGCAGAAGATCATGAACGCGGTCTGGGGCGCCCACCTGATGTCGCTGACCAAGCTGATCGTGGTCGTCGACGACGACTGCGACGTGCACGACTACGGCGAGGTGGCGTTCCGCGCGTTCGGCAACGTCGACTACGACCACGACCTGCTGCTCACCCAGGGCCCCGTCGACCACCTCGACCACGCCTCCTACCAGCAGTTCTGGGGCGGCAAGGCGGGCATCGACGCCACCCGTAAGCTGCCGTCCGAGGGCTACTCGCGGGGCTGGCCGGAGGAGATGACGATGTCGCCCGAGGTGGTCGCGCCTGGTCGACAAGCGCTGGAAGGAGTACGGCATATGACGGCCGTCGCCGCCGTGCCGGAGAAGCCCGGACGGGTCAAGTCGTTCCTGCGACTGGTCGCCATCGAGCATTCGGTGTTCGCGCTGCCGTTCGCCTATCTCTCGGCGCTGGTCGCGATGAAGCGCGACGGCACCGGCGTCCACTGGGTCGATCTGCTGCTGGTGACCATGGCCATGGTCGCCGGCCGTACGTTCGCCATGGCCGCGAACCGCATCCTGGATCGCCGGATCGATGCGCTGAACCCGCGGACCCGCAACCGCGAGCTGGTCACCGGAGCGGTGAGCGTGCGGACGGCGTGGACCGGCGCACTGGTCTCGCTGGCCGTGCTGTTCCTGGCCGCGGGCCTGCTCAACCCGCTCTGCCTGCTGCTGTCGCCGCTGGCGGTGATCCCGCTGGTGGTCTATCCGTACGCGAAGCGGTTCACCAACTTCCCGCACTACGTGCTGGCGCTGGCTCAGGCGGTGGCGCCGGTCGGCGCCTGGATCGCGATCACCGGCACGTTCTCCGGGTCCGGTCCGGCGTGGCTGCTCGGCGTCGCGGTCGGCCTCTGGATCGGTGGCTTCGACATCATCTACGCCTGCCAGGACGTGGAGATCGACCGGGAGATCGGGGTGCATTCGACGCCGGCCCGGTACGGGGTGCGGACCGCGCTCGTCATCTCCACCGCCACGCACCTGGTGACGTTCGTGCTGTTCGTGTGGTTCGGCCAGCTGGTCGGGCTCGGCTGGCTCTGGTGGATCGGGTTGCTGCTGACCGCCGCCGCGTTCGTCTACCAGCACGTCGTCGTCACGCCGGCCGACCTGAGCCGGGTCAACCGGGCGTTCTTCACCGCCAACGGCTTCGTCGGCATCGCGTTGTTCCTGTTCGCGCTGCTCGACCTGGCCCTGCGGTAGGACTGCCCGTCATGCGCACCCCGTGGATCGTCGGCGTCTCCGGCGCCTCGGGCACGCCGTACGCCCGGGCGGTGCTCGGCGGCCTGCTCGACGCCGGGGAGCCGGTCGACCTGGTGATCTCCCGGGCGGCGCGGCTCACCCTGCTGGACGAGACCGGGGTGACCGTCCGGGACGCGCACGTCAAGGCCGACGTCGCCGCCTGGCTGGGCCGGGATCTGGGCGACCTGACCTACTGGCCGGCGGGTGACCTGGCCGCCGGTCCGAGCAGCGGTTCGTACCCGGCCCGGGGCATGGTCGTGGTCCCCGCCAGCACCGCTGCCTGCGCCGGGATCGCGATCGGGCTGTCCAAGGACCTGCTGCAGCGCGCCGCCGAAGTCAACCTCAAGGAGCGGCGGCGGGTGGTCGTCGTGCCGCGGGAGACGCCGGTGACGCGAAGCCACTTGGTGCATCTCATCGCGTTGCATGATGCCGGCGCGGTGGTGCTGCCGGCGAGCCCGGGCTTCTACAGCGCCGGGGCCCGCGCGACCGCGCAGCAGTTGATCGACTTCGTGGCCGGCAAGGTGCTCGACGCGCTCGGCGTACCGCACACGCTGTTCACCCGCTGGGCCGGTGAGTTGAACGCCCAGCGCAGCCCTTCGCCTTCGGCCAATTCGCCGCTCAGCCTTTCCGCCGATTCGCCGCGCCCTTCCGCGGACGCGGTGCGGAGCCCTTCGGTGGAGGCTCAGCGCAGTCCGTTGGGCGGCCCGTAGGACGGGCCCGGGTTGGCCGGACCGTCGTTGCGGGGACGGTTGGCGGCGTCGTCCTCGCGCATCTCCTCGACGACCCCATCGCCCTCGAGAAGGCCCGGACCTCCGACTCGCGGAACCGGCGGTGTCCACCCGGAGTCCGGATGCTGCCGATTCGTCCGGCGGCGGCCCAGCGCGTGACCGTCTTCGGGTCGACGCGGAACAGCGCGGCCACCTCGCCCGGCGTCAGCAGACGATCTCCAGTGTCCACAACCCCCTCCTCGCGTCGATTTTAGGGAGCGGCCGTGGTCACGGTGCGTGTCGGCATGCTCGATCGGGACGTAAAGTCATTAGAGCATCGCCTCAGAACCAAGTCCGTGAAATGCGGAAAAAGCCCCGATTGCGACAACGATCATTATCCTGGCCCCGCTGCACGGTCGCGGTCCACTACCGGGCGTGAGGGGCTTCGAATACCAGATTAGGGTCTGAAGGCATGGACGCGATCGACCTCCGGCTCATCGGACTGCTTCAGGAGAACGGCCGTTCGTCATTTGCGGAGCTGGCCCGCACGGTCGGCCTGTCCGCACCGGCCGTGCACGAGCGGGTCGGAAAACTCGAGGCGTCCGGCGCGATACGGGCGTACCGGGCGGAAGTCGACCATGCCGCCGTCGGTCTCGGGGTGACCGCGCTGATCGGGATCGTCGAGGACTCGGCCGCCGACACCGACGACGTGCTGGCCGCGGTCCGGGCAATGCCCGAGGTGGAAGCCTGTTATTTCATGGCCGGCGTCGAGTCTTACCAGCTCATCGTGCGGGTAGGGACGATTGCCGAGCTCGAGCGCCTGATCGTGAAGATCAATCGGACGGCCGGGGTGGCGTCCACCCGCACGGCGATCGCGTTGTCGACGAAGTGGGAGAACCGGCCTCGCCCGAGCATCGCATCGCCAGGGCAGCGCCGCGAGGGGGAACCTGCTTAGATCGAACCAGCCACTGTGGAAGCCGGGTCTGAGGGAGTCGAGCGTGCCGGATGGTGACTCCACCGGATATGTTCCGGTTTCTCGGGACGCACCGATCTCCGGCGATGTCCCGGTCTCGCCTGCTGTTCCTGCTATTCCCGCTATTCCTGCTATTCCTGCTATTCCGCTTCCCCGCTCCCCGGCGTCGCCCATCTCGTCCGCACCACCGCCGTACGTCCCGCAGCCGTCACTTCGCGTACCCGTTTGGGCGCGCCTGCTGATCGCGGCGATCCTCGTTCTCGGGCTGGCCGTCGGCACCGGCGTCGTGGTCGTCTCCGAAGCGGTCCTCGGCCGGTCGGCCGGCAGCCGGACGCACGCGCGGGCCCGGGCGGCGGGCGACGCTCCGATCACGCCGTACGAAAAGATGGTCGCCGCTCTGACCGCGCAGGCGGCCGCCCTGACACATGGCGATGAGCGGAGCTGGCTGGCTGGCGTGGACCCCGACCAGCCGAAACTGCAGGCCAGGTACCGGGCGATGTTCCGTACCCTGCGTGGGCTCGGCCTCAGCGACTTCGCGTACGAACCGGGGCGGGCGAGCCCGACCTGCGCGGAGTCGCCACCCTGGTCACGCGCGTACGGTTCTGCTTCAGCCTGCCGGCCTGCCCGGACGGCGTCGCGCCGGAGATCGTGCAGCAGGTGACCCTGACCCCGGTCCGGGGCCGGTATGTGATCACCGCTCTCTCCACCCCCTCGAACGCGACCGACCTCCAGCCGGCGCCGTGGGAGTCGGCCGGCCTGGTGCTCGCCCAAGGCAAGCGGGTGGTGGTGGCGGCCGCGCCGGCCGAGGCGGGGCATCTGAGACAGGTCGTGGCGCTGGGTGACAAGGCCGCCGCGGTGACCGACCGGTACGCCGCCCTGGTCGGCAATCCCCAGCAGCGCTACCGCATCTACCTGGCCGACGCCAAGGCCTGGCGAACCTGGTACGGCGGCGACGGCAACGACACCACGATCGGGCTGGAGATTCCGCTGGGTCAGGCGGAGAGCGACGTGGTCCTGCGGATGAGCATGCTCCAGAACCCGGGCGAGCTGGCCCGGACGGTGCAGCACGAGATGGGTCACGTCGCCACGGTCGGCGGCGCGAAGCAAGAAGACCGGTACCTCTACCAGACAAATCAGTGGCTGAGCGAAGGCGTGGCCGAGTACATCGAATGGCAGCCGAACGGCGCCACCGAGAGCGACCGACGGTCCAGCGTGCGGATCGCCGAGCACAGCCAACACCCGCCGACGACGATCGCCGCGGCGCCGCTGGCCGAGCACGCCAGTGCCCGCACCGTCGACGCCTTCTACGGGCTCGGCCACTTCGCGGTCGACTGCCTGGTCCGGACGTACGGCGAGAGAGAGGCGTTCATGTTCGTCCGCCGGCGGCTGCGTGAGGGGCTGAGCCTGGACGAGTCGGCCCGCCTGGCGTTCGGCCGGCCGTTCGCCACCGTGGACAGAGGTTGCGTCGCCTGGACGCGCGCGCACGCCTAACTGCGGACGATCTCCGCCAGGCCCGGGTAATCGATCACGAAGCCCTCGTCGTCGACGGCCAGGTCGGCGCTGACCGTCTCGCCGGCGAACCGCACCTGGCCGTCGCCCAGCGCGGTGTAGATCTGGTCGGCCTGCACCACCTCCAGGCTGGGTAGGATCACCCAGGCCACGCTGAGCCGGTGGGAGACGCCGGCGTCGGCCGTGAGCAGTCCCAGCCGGCGGATCGGCAACGTGTTCGTCAGCGGCGAGCCGGTCAGGTCGACGTCGAACGCGCCGTACAGCAGATCCGGGTCCTCGGTGCCGGGCAGCCCGGCGCGCGCGTGCCCGGTGGCGGTCAGGGCGGCGTCGAGGTTGCCCTGCTCGGAGGTCGTCGCCCGCCAGCGTCCGGCGGCCAGTTCGAGCCGGAGTGACCGCGCCCAGCCGGCGCCCTCAGCTGGTCACCTCGAACCGGGTCGTCGCCCATGCCGGGTCGGTCTGCAGCTCGTACCGGCAGGTGTACGCGATGGGGTCGACGGCGACGACGGTGCCCCGCGCGTAGAGGCCGGAGCGCGCATCGATCAGCGCGTGCTCGACGCCGGAGGTGTCCCGGCGGCTCCAGAAGCGTGAATCGGGCAGAGTCGCCATGCCCCGGACGTTACCGTGACAACCGGTTTTGTGGGCGGCCGGCAATTGTGGACACCCCGGAACGCACCGCGACCCCGGCACCTGGGAGGCGCCGGGGTCGGGAGGTGGAGCTGGTGCAATCAGTAGGTGCGGGCGGGGCGCGGCGTGCCGAAGCGGCCGTTGCCGGTGTCCCGGCGGTCGTTGCGCTGGCCGTCGCGGCGGAACTGCGCCGGGACGCTCACCGTTGCGGTTCGAGCGGTCGCCGAAGCTGCGCTCGCCCCGCGGGCGGTCGGTGGAGGACCGCTCGGGACGGGCGGGCCCGGTCGCCGGCCGGTCGGTCGGCGTACGTGCGCTCGCCGGTGGGGCGGTCGCCGTACGGGCGGCCGGTCCGCTCGCCGCTGAACTGGCGGTCACCCGTCGGGCGGTCGCCGGTCGGGCGGTCACCGTAGGAACGGTCACGGTTCGGGCGGTCGCCGAAACGGCGGTCGCCGTGGCCACGGTCGCCCTGGCCACGGTCGGCGGTCGCCGTATCCGCCGCGCTGCGGCCGGTCGCCGAAACGCTTCGGGCGGTCCGAGTGCCGGGGCTCCGGCTCTTCCACCACGGGAACGCCGCTGGGCTCGCGGGCGCCGGTCACCTCGGTGAGCTTGGGATCACCCAGGCGGACCCGGTGCTCGTCCGGGTGCGACGCCGGCCTTGCCCATCATCGATTGCGTGGTGCGCCGCTGCTTGGGCAGCACGAGCGTCACCACCGCGCCGGACTCGCCGGCCCGGGCGGTGCGACCGGCCCGGTGCAGGTAGTCCTTCGGGTCCTTCGGCGGGTCCACGTGCACGACGAGCGAGATGCCGTCGACGTGGATGCCACGGGCGGCCACGTCGGTCGCCACCAGGACGTTGCATGCGGCCTTCCTTGAACTCGGCGAGCGTACGGGTGCGGACCCGCTGGGTCTTGCCGCCGTGCAGCGCACCGGCCCGGACGCCGACCGCTCGCAGCTGCTCGACCAGCCGGTCGACACCCATCTGGGTACGGGCGAAGACGATTGTCTTGCCCTCACGGTTGGCGATCGCCGCGGTGATCGGGAACTTCTCGTGCGGCGGGATCAGCAGCATGTGGTGGTCCATGGTGGACACGCTGGCCTCGGACGGGTCGGTCGAGTGGGTGACCGCGTCGTGCATGAAGCGGTCGCACCAGCGCGTCGACGTCACCGTCGAGTGTGGCCGAGAAGAGCAGCCGCTGAGCCTGCTCCGGGGTCTTGGCCAGCAGTTCGGTGACCTCGGGCAGGAAGCCCATGTCGGCCATCTGGTCGGCCTCGTCCAGGACGGTGATCTCCACGCTGTCGAGCTAGCAGACGCCCCGCTCGATCAGGTCGCCGAGCCGGCCCGGGGTGGCCACGATGACCTCGACGCCGCGGCGCAGCGCGTCCACCTGACGGTCGTACGGCACGCCGCCGACCGCGGTCTTCAGGAAGACGCCGACCGCGCGACCCAGCGGCGTCAGCGCGTCGGCGACCTGCATCGCCAGCTCGCGCGTGGGGACCAGGATCAGGGCCTTGGGCTGCAGCGGCTTGGCGCGGCCACCCTGGGCCACGCGAGCCAGCAACGCCAGTCCGAACGCCAGCGTCTTGCCGGAGCCGGTCTGGCCGCGACCGAGGACGTCGCGTCCGGCGAGCGCGTCGGGGATGGTGGCGACCTGGATCTCGAACGGCGTGCGGATGCCCTCGCGGGTCAGCACGCGGACGAGCTCGGACGGCACGCCGAGGTCGCCGAACGTCACCGATGCGATCTCGGTGGCGACCTCGGCCGCCGGGACGGCGTCGCTGGCCGGCTCGGCGTCGACCGCCGGCGCAGCCTGAGCGGCCGGCTGAATGCTCTCAGTCGGCTGGATGTCATCGGCGGTCGCGGCGTCGGCCACTGGCGTGGTGTCGGCTTCCGCGGTGGCCGGGGTCGACTCCGCCGTAACGGGCTGGGCCGTCGTCGGCTCGGAGTGGGCGGGGGTTTCGAAGACGGACGGGAACGTGCTGGGGTCAGCGAAAGTGGTCAAGAGAACCTCTCTACGGGGGCGCATGCTCGCGAATGGCCCGCCGCGACCATCTCCGCCAGGAGTGGATCGCTCGCTGAAGTGCCGCAAGAACGCCCTCGGTGCGCCCCCACGGGCGCACCACGTCAATTACTGGAGTCAGTGTACGGGTCAACGTTTCCACGGCCGACCGCATTCCACGCCGGTAGTGGGCAGGCTCACCCTTGGCGCAGCCGAGCCAGCTTAGGGTTCATTCCGCCGATACGCCAAGTCAGGCCCCTCACCGGCCGCCGAGCACACCCTTCAGTGCGCTGCCGGCCGTCAGCAGGAACACCAGGCTCACCGCGATCAGGACAATCAGGATGATCAGCATCACGATGCCCACCTTGACGTTGCTCCGCCGGTGATCGTCGGAGCCGTGATCCCACCCCTGGGCCAGGATGTGGCCGGTCAGCGAGCCGGAGTTGTCCAACGGGCTCATGGTGACCGGCATGGTCATGTCGATCGGCGAGTCCGGGCCACCACCGTAGACGGTGCCCGCGGCCGCGCGCTGCTGCGGTACCGCGACGGTCGGGTCGGCCGGCGGGGCGGACGGGTGGCCGACCTGCCCGGCGGGTCCGCCGAACGGCTGACGGTTTCCGGCCGGCCCGCCGACCCCGGACGAGGAGGGCGACGCCAGTGGCAACCGGTCCGACCGGGAACCGTGGCCGGCCGCGGCCGCGTCGCCGGCGGCCGGCGACGAACGGCATGGTCTCGTCCGGGCCGGGTGTGGACGTCTGCGCGTGGGCGGCGGCGTGACCCGCGCCGGCCATGAAGGGCATGGTCTCGTCCGGGCCGGGTGGAGGCGTCGACGGGCGCTGCGGCTGGGCTGCGGCGGTGTGGCCGGCGCCGGCCATGAAGGGCATGGTCTCGTCCGGGCCGGGTGCCGGCGGCTGGTTGGGGCGAAACTCCGCGGCTGACCCGAACGGGTTCGGCGAGCCGTCCGGACCGCCGCTGGTCGGCGGCAGCGTGTACGACGGCAGGCCATTCGACGACGGGAACATCGGGGTCGGTGGTCCCGGGATCGGCGACGGCCCCGGGCCGGGCGGCACCGGACTCGGACCCGGCATCGGGGGTACCGGACTGGGGCCGGGGCCGGGCGGCACCGGACTCGGACCCGGCATCGGGGGTACCGGGCTCGGGCCGGGGCCGGGGGGCACCGGGCTGGGCGGGACCGGCGACGGTCCGGGGCTGGGCGCCGGGTCCGGTGGCTCCGGCAGTGGCGACGGGCCCGGGCCGGGGAACGGCGACGGAGGCTCGGTGGGTGCGGGGCGACCGGGCTGCGGCGGCTGGGGCCTGGGCTCCGGGCGGCTTGGTTCGGGATCTGGCTCCGGCTCGGTCGGCTCCGGCTCGGTCAGTTGATGCTCGGTCGGCTGGCGCTCGCCCGGTTCCGGCCGGTCGGAGTCGCTGGGTCCGCGCTCGTCCGGGGCGGTCCGGACCTCGGGGACGGCCGCCGGGCTGGGCCCCGGGCCGTCGGGTTCCGGTGTGTACGGGCGGGGCGGCCGGTATGCCTCGATCCGGTCGGACGGGGGCAGGATCGACGGCTCCGGGCGGTCGGCGGTCGAGCCCTCGGCGACGGTGGTGTCACCGGCGTCGGGCCGGAGGTCCGCCGTGGGCGGGACGGCCGGCGGCGGGGTGACGGTGGCCGATGAGTCCGGGGCCGATGAGTCCGGGGCCGAGGAGTCCGGCCGAGAGTCGTCCGGGGCCGAGTCCGGGCCGATGAGTCCGGGGCCGAGGGTCCGGGCCGAGGAGTCGGCGTCTGCACGGCGGCCGGGGGTTCGGTGCGTTCCTCGAGCGGGGTGTCCTCGCTGAGCAGGCTGCTGCGGACCCGCTCGATCCGGGAGCGGGGGAGGTCGGCGCGGCGACCGCCGGCTCCAGCGGTTCGTCGTCGGTGTCGGTTTCCGGCTGGTGCCGGTAGATCTTGGACTCGCCGGTGGGGATCTTCGCCGCCCGGATGAGCGCGGGGTCGGGGCGGACCGTGCCGGGCACGGTGGCGCGGGCCGCGCCCGGGCTGGGAGCGGCTGACACCGGCCGGGCGGACGACCCGATGTCGCCGGAGGACGGGCGAACGGGGCTGGGGGCGCGCGCGCCCGCGGCCGCTGGGGCGCCGACGCCACCGACCGGGGAGTGGTCATGGGGCGGGAAGCCGTCGACGTGGGCAGTGCCCGACGCGGGTACGCCACTCGTCGGAGTGACCCGGGCGGCGGCGATGACGCGGGAGCTGGAGTCCGGGACGGCGGCCGAGGCGGTGGTCTTGCTGTTCGCGGGTGCGGAGCCCTTGGACTGTGACACCGCGGGAGCGGGGGAGGCCGCCGAGGCGGTGGGAGCAGGGGGTGCAGCCCAGAGCGGGCCGGGGGCGGGCGGCGGGGGCGGGGTGTAGCCCTGATCGTCCGCGGCGCCGGAGTCGGGCGACGGCCCAGAATCCGGCTCGGCACCGGCCGGGTCCGTAGTCGCCTGCCGCTCGTCCATCTAAGTCCTCCCGACCACTGCGGGCCGACGTCGGTGGCAACGTCGCGCGCTGGTCCCTAACCGTGCCATACGGCAGGACGTCTGCGCATCCGACGTCGTGGTGTCACCGGCGGTTCCGGACCACCGGGTGAATCTTGGCCCCGGAAGGCTAATCGGGTTCGCCCGACGATGAGGAGGCCGACGCGGACGACTCGCCCGACGCCGTACTGGATGCCGGGGCCGATGTCGACGACGAACCCGATCCGCTCGGCGTGGTACTGCCCGAGCTGGAGCCGGTCGGTGACGCGCCGCCGGTGGCCGGTGCGGTCGTCGACGGCGGGTTGGCGGTTCCCGGAGGTGTGGTGGCGGGCGTGGTCGGCTCGGTCGTGGCCGGCGTGCTCGGCGTGGTCGGGCCGGTGGACGGTGTCGTCGGCCCGGTGGACGGTGTCGTCGGGCCGGTGGACGGCTTGGTCGGCCCGGTGGTCGGCGGCTTGGTGGTCGCGGACGGCGACGCCGACGGAGACGTGCCGTTGCCCGTACCGCTGTCGTTGCCGGAGGTCGGCAGGTGGCTCAGATCGGGACCCTGGACCGGGCCGTCGACCGACCCGAACACGCGGGTGGCCTGGAACAGCCGGGTCCACCGCACCGGGGTGAGCCGGACGTCCAGACCGGTCCGCGGCGCCTCGACCATCATCCCGTGGCCGGCGTACATGGCGACGTGGTGGATGTCCGTCCAGCTGTTGGAGTAGCTGAAGAACAGCAGATCGCCGGGAAGCAGCGAGTACCGGTCGACGACGTTCGCGTGGGTCTGCCAGTACTGGTCGCGCGCCACGCGGGCGAGTGGATAGTTCGTGGCCTGGCGGTACGCGTAGTACGTGAGCCCGGAGCAGTCGAACTGGTTCGGGCCTTCCTCCGACCAGACGTACGGATCGCCGCGCTGCGCCAACGCGACCTTGAGGGCGTCGATGGCCCGCGGGTCGGCGCCGCGCCCGTTGCCGGCGCCCGGCCAGATACTGCTTGCCGAGCAGGGCGTCCTGGCGCGTTCTCGGTGGCGTCGGCCGCGGCTCAGCGTCTTTGGCGTGGTCCGTCTCGTACTTCTGTCAGCGCCGCCTGCTTGGTGGCGATCTCGGCCTGAGCTTCGAGTACTGCGAGCTCAGGTCGAGCAACTGCTGGTCGGCGGTGGTCTGCGTCGGACTGTGCCGCGCTCATCGCCGCCTGGGCCAGCGCGATGTGCCGGGCCGCCGACTGCTCGGAAGCCGGTGTCGCCGCGCTGCATCTGCGGCCAGCGCGTCGAGGCCCTGCAGACCGGAGCCGAAGACGCCGGGCGGCATCGCGGCCGCGTCCCGCAACGAGGTCCGGCGGCTGCGGCGACGGCCTCGGTCTGCGCCTGGGACAGCAGCGTCCGGGCGTCCGCGTACCTTCTGCTCGGCCGTGGTCTGTGCTGGGTCGGCCAGCGTGCGGTCCTGACCGAGCTGGATCAGCTGATCGCCGAGCGTGGCGATCTCGGCTCTGCATCTTGCTCGCGCTCGGCACCGGATCGGTGAGGCGGCGACGCCGGGGGTGGCGGCCGGCGCGGTCGGTGGCCACCTGGCCGGGCATGACCAGCGTGCCGAGCGGGATCGGCCGGGAACCGGAGTCGGGCACGGCCGGGGACGGCCGGGGCCTGAGGTGCCCCGGGGGCTTGCGGTGCCGCCGAGGCCGGGAGCGGGTTGAACAAGGAGGCGATGGCCGCGGCCGCGGCAGCCGACATACGACAACGGCCGCCACCAGGGGCAGAGCCGCCGACCCGATCCTCGTCCGTACTGCCGGTCCGTTGCCATGCCCTCCCCGTCCGTGCGGGCGCATCCGCCCTGACGTCCCCTTATAAGGCATACCGCAACCTGCGATCGCTGTCGATCGACCACAGTTGAAAGGGCGCTGTGAATCGGCGGCATCGGACGGGCCCGGCCAGTGGCGATGGCCACCCGGCCATCGCCGGCCGCCGAATTGTCGGAGGGCGGGACGTAGTCTCAGGCCTGAGTCGAGGAACAGGAAAGGGGCACAGATGGATGCCGGGCTGAAGCGTGAGCTCGAGGCGAAGGTCTACGCCGGGGAGCGGCTGACCCGCGAGGACGGCATCGCCCTCTACGACAGCGACGACCTCGCCTGGCTCGGTCGCCTCGCTCACCACAAGCGCACCGAGATGAACGGCGACCGGGTGATGTTCAACGTCAACCGGCACCTCAACCTCACCAACGTCTGCTCGGCCAGCTGTGCCTACTGCTCGTTCCAGCGCAAGCCGGGCGAGAAGGACGCGTACACGATGCGCATCGACGAGGCCGTGCGCAAGGCCAAGGAAATGGAGGACGAGCAGCTCACCGAGTTGCACATCGTCAACGGCCTGCACCCCACGCTGCCCTGGCGCTACTACCCCAAGGTGCTTCGCGAGCTGAAGGCGGCGCTGCCGAACGTCAACCTCAAGTGCTTCACCGCGACCGAGGTGCAGTGGTTCGAGAAGATCAGCGGCCTGCCCGCCAGTGAGATCCTCGACGAGCTGATGGACGCCGGCCTGGAGTCGCTGACCGGCGGCGGCGCCGAGATCTTCGACTGGGAGGTCCGCCAGCACATCGTCGACCACAACACGCCACTGGGAAGACTGGTCGCGGATTCACCGACTGGCGCACGAGAAGGGCATGAAGACCCCGAGCACGATGCTGTACGGGCACATCGAGGAGCGGCGGCACCGGGTCGACCACGTGTTGCGTCTGCGCGAGCTGCAGGACGAGACCGGTGGTTTCGCGGTGTTCATCCCGTTGCGCTATCAGCACGATTTCGTCGACTCCGCGGACGGCAAGGTCCGCAACCGGATCCAGGCGCAGACCACGATGGCCGCGCCGGCCGAGTCGCTCAAAACGTTCGCCGTGTCCCGGCTGCTGTTCGACAACGTGCCCCACGTCAAATGCTTCTGGGTGATGCACGGGCTGTCGGTGGCCCAGCTGTCGCTCAACTTCGGAGTCGACGACCTGGACGGTTCGGTCGTCGAGTACAAGATCACCCACGATGCCGACTCATACGGGACGCCGCAGACCATGCACCGGGAGGATCTGCTGAACCTCATCTGGGACGCGGGCTTCCAGCCGGTCGAGCGCAACACCCGCTACGACGTCGTCCGGGAGTACGCCGAAGCCGCAGTCGCTGGCCGACCGCCGCAGCGAGCCGCAGCAGGTCTGGGCGTAACCGGTCGGCGTAGGCTGGGGCGGCCATGACCGAGACGAAGACCGACCGCGGTCCGCGCCGAGATGCGCGCGGGCGGCTCGCGTCCGCGGGCGATCTGATCGGTACGGCGCTGGCCGCCTGGGTCGGTGGCGTGGTGGTGTGGCTGCTGCTCGAGGTCGTGCTGCGGCTGGTCGGCTGGCCCGGCTCCGGATCGGGCCACGGCTGGTTGGTGCTGCTCCCGGCGCTTTTCGCTGTTCATGGACGAGTTCCGGCGCGCCGGTTACGGTGCCCACCGCGTGGTGGTGGCACTCATCGGTGCAGCCCTCGGCCTGGTGGCCGGGCTGCTCCTCAGCGGTCTCGTCACCGCGGTGCACCCGACGATCCTGAGCGGGGCGATCGGCGCCGGTGGGCTGGTCGTGGTGTACTGCTTCGTCTGGTTCTACGGCCTGCGGTGGCTCGACCGCCGCGCGGGTTGATCGGAGTCGTCGCGTGAGTGCCTTGTACAAATACACGCTCGGGCGCGTTGTCCTGTTCGTCGTGATCCTCGCGGCGCTCACCCCGATTCCGCTGAATCTGCTGGTCAAGCTGATGATTGCGCTGTTCGCCTCGGCCGGGTTCTCGTACTTCCTGCTGGCGCGCTGGCGCAATGAGATGGCCGAGCAGTTCGCTTCGGCGTCCGACCGGCGCAAGCGGGAGCGCGCCCGGTTGCGCGCGGCCCTGGCCGGTGACGACGAGGCCCTCGCAGCGGGCGACCGGGCCGCGCGACCGGCTGCCGCGACGAAGACCGACTGGGCCGCTCAGCCGGCTGCCGAAACGAAGACCGACTGGGCCGCCGAGACGGAAATCGATCGGGCCGCGCAGCCGGCAGCCGCGACGAAGACCGATCGGGTCGCACGACCGGCGGCGGGAATCGGAACCGACTCACCGGCCGAGAACGGGACCGACGTGCGGGACGACTCCGAGTAGGGTCACCGCTCCTGGAGTCCGGAGTGGGAGCACGTCGTCGCGGCACTTGTCATAGTTGTGCCCGTTGTGACCTTGAGCGACCGATTCCGCGTGATACGACGACGCGCGTCAGCGCTGCTCGCCGGATCTGTTCTCAGCGTTCCGCTGCTGACGGCCGCCCCCGCCGCCTCGGCGAAACCGCCCGGATCGGCGCAACCGCCCGCCTCGGCGCAACCGCCCGGCTCCGCGCAGCTGTCCGGCTTCGCGCAACTGTCCGGCTCCGCGCAACTGTCCGGCTCCGCGCAACTGTCCGGCTCCGCGCAACCGCCTCGCTCCGCCGAGCCGTTCGCGCGCCATGAGATCGTGGCCGCAGCGCTCGCGCCGGACGTCCCGAGAGTCGATCCGGCGTACCACGACTACGCCGGGATGATCGCCGACGTGGACGCGGTCGTCGCGCGCTACCCGGCCATCGCGGCCAAGCGGGTCATCGGGCGTACGTATCAGGGCCGCGACATCATCGCGGTGAAGATCTCCGACCACGTCGCCACCGACGAGGACGAGCCCGAGGTCCTCTACGACGCCGGCGCCCACGCCCGCGAGCACCTGAGCGTGGAGATGGCGCTTTACCTGCTGCACCAGTTCACCGACGGGTACGCCGGCGACGCCCGGATCCGCACCATCGTGAACAGCCGGGAGATCTGGATCGTGCCGTCGGTCGACCCGGACGGGTCCGAGTACGACATCGCCACCGGCACCTATCGCTCGTGGCGGAAGAACCGCCAGCCCCACGGCGGGGCAGATCTGAACCGCAACTACGGCTACCTGTGGGGATGCTGCGGCGGCTCGTCCGGCGACCCGTCGTCCGAGACCTACCGGGGGCCGGCCCCGTTCAGTGCGCCCGAGACCAGGGCGATGCGCGACTTCGTGCGGAGCCGGGTCGTTGGCGGGGTGCAGCAGATCAAGGTGGCGATGGATTTCCACACGTACGCGGAACTGGTTCTCTGGCCGTACGGGCACACCAAGGCGCGGACCGCACCCGGCATGACCCGCACCGACAACGACGCGCTGGCCGCCCTCGGACGGCGGATGGCCGCGACCAACCATTACACCGCCGAGCAGTCCAGCGCGATGTACGTCACTGACGGTGACATCCTCGACTGGCTCTGGGGCACGTACAAGGTGTTCGCCTACACGTTCGAGATGTATCCGGCGAGTACGGCTCAGGGTGGCTTCTACCCGCCGGGCAGCGTCATCGCCCGCGAGACCAGCCGCAATCGGGAGGCCGCGCTGCTGCTGGCCGAGGCCGCCGAGTGCCCGTACCAGGTGATCGGAAGGCGCTGCTGACTCAGCGGTTCGACGCAAGGACGGAGAACATCCCGCCATCCGGATCCTCGAGCACCGCGTAGCGGCCCATGGCTACCGTGACCGGGTCGCTGACCACGCGCCCGCCAAGGGCGTACGCGTTCTCGGCCACCCGGTCGCAGTCGGAAACAGCGAAGTACAGCATCCAATGGGGGGAGAGGTCGTCGGGCCAGTCGCGACCCATCGGCTGCAATCCGGCGATCGTGCGGCCGTGGTGCTCGAGGGCGACGTACGGCGCGCCGGACACCGACGTCGTCCGTGCCTGCCAGCCGAACACGGCGCCGTAGAACGCGGTCGCGCCCTCGACGTCACGGGTGACCAGTTCGTTCCAGGTGAGCGCGCCCGGCATGTCGAACACTTGCGCTCCAGCCATCGTGCCGGGCTGCCACACGCTGAACGACGCGCCGGCCGGATCCAGGAAGGCGGCCATCCGGCCTTCGTCACCGACGTCGAACGGGGCGACCAGGGTCCGCCCGCCGGCCGCCTCGACCCGGGCGGCGATGGTGTCGGAGTCGGCGGTCGCGATGTAAGTGCTCCACGCGGTCGGCTGACCCTCGCCGTACAGCGGGCCGGCCCCGGCCACGGCCAGCCCGTTCACATGGAAGGTGGTGTACCCGCCGAACTCGTCGCCGGATACGTCGGCCTCCCAGCCGAACAACCCCGTGTAGAACCGCCTCGCGCTCTCCAGATCCGCCGTGCCGAGGTCGACCCAGCACGGTGTGCCCGGAATCGGGGATGCAGTCACATCCAGATGGTGGCATCGGCAACCGGCCGTCCGGGCGGTACCGACCAACTTCTAGCTGAACCGGCGACCCTCGTCCCGTCGATAGGCCCATACGGCCACCCCAGCCGGGGCCGATGATCAACGATGACGGCCGTACGCGTCGCCCGCGCTCCTGCGGCCCGGCGCGCACCGCATCTGGGCGGCCTGCGGGTATCAGCGGCAGGCGGAGTGGTCGCGTTGGGTCAAGCCGCTGTGACCGCCCGGTCAGGACAGGGCATCCGGCAGTGGCTTGGCGTGCAGCACCGAGAGCCGCGACACGGCCCGGGTGAGCACCACGTACAGGCGGTGCAGCCCGCGGGCCTCGGCGGCGACGATGTCAGCCGGCTCGATCACGATGACGTGGTCGTACTCCAGTCCCTTGACCACCGACGCCGGCACCACCGTGACCCGCGCCTCGGAGTCCACGTCGTCCGGGGTCGCGTTCTCGATCCCGGCGGCCGTGAGATGCGCCCGCAGCCCGTCCACGGCGGTGTCGGCGGCGATCACCGCAACCGAACCCTCGTGCTCGAGCGCCCCGGTCACCTCGACCAGCATCGCGGCGTCCAGCTCGGACGGCTCGGCCACCGGCAGGATGGACAGGTCTCCGTCCCGGCGCAGGGAAACCGCCTCCGGCACGTCGACCCCGAGTGCGGGCAGCAGCCGGTTGGCCAGCTGCGATGACCGTCTCCGGCACGCGGAACCCGATGGTCAGCGGCACCACGACGGCGTCCGGCTTGCCCATCCAGGCCAGCGTCTCGCGCCAGTCCGCGGCGGCCCACGGCGCGGTGCCCTGGGCCAGGTCGCCGAGCAGGGTGATCGAGCCGTGCTCGCTGCGCCGGGCGATGGCCCGGGCCTGCATCGGTGAGATGTCCTGGGCCTCGTCCACCACCACGTGGCCGAAGCTGGCCTCCCGCTCGAGCAGGCCGGCCGCCTCGTCCAGCAGCACCAGGTCGGCCGTACTGAACCGGGCCGATTTCGGCGTCTTGGGCGGCTTGGCCCAGCGCAGCAGTTCGATCTCGTCGTCGGTGAGGATGCCGGCCGCCGGTGACGGGTCGGTGAGCAGGTCGGCGACCAGCGCCTCGGGCGTCACGGCCGGCCACGCCGACTGGAGGAACCCGGTCACCGGGGGGATCTTGCTCATCTTGCGCAGCCAGGTCTCGCCCGGCGAGTTGCCGGTGCGGTACTCCGACTGCCGCTGCAACAGGCCGACCACCCGGGCGCGGACCCGTTCCCGGCCCACCGCGTACGGCAGGCCTTCGCGCCGGGCCTCGTCGACGATCCGGCGCAACGGTTCCGGGTCGATGCGCCACCGGTACGACCCGTCCGAGACCATGATCGGGTCGGCCGGTTTCGTCAGGCGGCTCCACAGTGCCTTGGACAGCACGGTCGCCATCCGGGGGTCGTGCTTCAGGCGTACGGCCGCGGGGGTGTCGACGGCACGCACCGGGACCCGGGCGATGAGCTCGTCCACCGTCGCCTGCTGGACCTCGACCTCGCCCAGCGCCGGCAGCACGGCCGAGATGTAGGAGAGGAACGCCGTGTTCGGCCCGACGATCAGCACGCCCGAACGCCGGAGCCGCTCGCGGTGCAGGTAGAGAAGGAAGGCGGCGCGGTGCAGGCCGACCGCGGTCTTGCCGGTGCCGGGGGCGCCCTGAACGCAGATCGAGTCCTCCAGGTCGGCCCGGACCAGCTCGTCCTGCTCCGGCTGGATGGTGGCGACGATGTCCCGCATCGGGCCGACGCGAGGGCGTTCGATCTCGGTCGTCAGGATCCGGCTCTTGGTGCCCAGTTCCTCGCCGCGGTCCAGGTGCTCGTCCTCGAAGCTGGTCAGCTCACCCTTGACGAACCCGAAGCGGCGGCGGGTCGACACGCCCTGCGGATCGCGGACGCTGGCCCGGTAGAACGAGCGCGACAGCGGCGCCCGCCAGTCCAGCACCATCGGCTCGCCGGCGTCGTCGGTCACGTGCCGCCGGCCGATGTGATAGTCGATGTCGTCGATGTCGAGCTTGCCGAAGAACAGTGGTGTGGTCGGGTCGTCGGCCAATTCCTTGACCCGGCGGGACAGGTGGCGCCCGAGCATCTCGGCGGTGTAGGCGTCGCCGGCCACCTTGTCGCCGGTGGCGAACAGGCTCTGGGCGTGCTCGCGCATGCGCGTCAAGGCGGCGCGGGACTCGGTCAGGTGGGTGCGTTCGGAGGCGAGTTCGTCATCGAGGCCGGCGTGGGCAGGCAGCGTCATCCAGGGACCTTCCGGTGAGGGGATTCGGTCGATGCCGGCCTGGGCCGCCCGGCGCTCCGTCGTGATCGCGGCCTGGATCAGAAGCGGTGCCGGCTGTGCCCGGTAGGACGTTCAGACTCTACGCGGACGCCGATCGAGAGGCGACCGGATTAACGCGGGATCATGGGTGCATGGCGCACAGCAGGCCCGGCACGATCACCATCACCGATCCGCAGACGATGCGGGCGATGGCGCACCCGGCCCGGATCGAGATCATGGGGCACCTGAGCAGCACGGGTGACGCGGTCACGGCCACGGACATGGCCCGGGTGGTCGGCCTGTCCCCGTCGGCCACCAGCTATCACCTGCGCGAACTGGCCAAGTACGGGCTGGTGGAACTGGCGCCGAGCCGGGGCGACGCGCGGGAACGGGTGTGGCGCAGCACGTCGGCCAACTGGAGCGTGGACGTGGGTTCGTCACCGTCGCCGGACGTGCGCTCGGCCGAGCAGGCCCTGATGGATGTCTACCTGGCCCGGGACTACGCCCGGCTGCGCGACTGGCTGAGCCGGATGCACTCCGAGCCGGAGGTCTGGCGGGAGGCGTCGATGGTCTCCGACCAGGTGCTGATGGTGACGGCGGACGAACTGCGGGAGCTGAATCAGGCCGTACGCGACCTGTTGGCACCGTATTCGCGGCGGGAGCGGGGAGCGCAAGCGCCGGAGGGCGCACGACCGGTCGCCGCCAATTTCGCCGCCTACCCCATCGATTGACCCTCTCCGCAGCGCTTGCCCGGGGTGGATGTGAAGGATTATTTTCGAAGCATGTCCTTCGCAAATCAGCCCGGTACGTCCGACTGGCGCGACGTCCACGTGGTCGCCGGGACGCAAGCCGTCTCCGCCTGCGGTGATCTTCTCGCCGCCACCACGCTCGCGCTCGCGCTGCAGCACGCCGGGTACGGCGGCCTCGCGGTCTCCGGGCTGCTGCTCGCGGCCAGTGTGCCGCCGACGGTGCTGGCGCCGCTGACCGGGCGGCTCGCCGACCGGGCCGACAGCCGCGTCCTGCTGGTGGTGGCCGGCCTCGGCCAGACCGGGGTGGGCCTGGCGCTCGCCTTCGCCACCTCACCGGTGGTGATCATCGGCTTGGTCGCGGTGCTCGCGGCCGGGCTCGCGGTCACCCGGCCCGTCCTGTCCGCGTTGCTGCCGGCCATGGTCCGGCGCGCTGATCTGCCCAAGGCCGGCAGCCTCAACCAGACCGCGGGGATGGTCGGCATGCTGGTCGCGCCGGCCCTCGCCGGACTGCTCTACGGGCAGGCCGGCGCGCGGGTGCCGCTGCTGCTGGACGCCGTGTCGTACCTGGCGCTGGTCCTGGCCGGGCTGATGCTCCGGACCCGGCGGTCGACTCCGGCGCCGGCCGACCACCAAGTCGCCTGGCGGATGCGGGACGACCGGGCGCTGACGGTCCTGATCGGTGCGCTGACGGCCGTGGTCGGCGCGGTCGGCGGGGTCACCGTCGTCGAGGTGTTCTTCGTCCGGGACACGCTGCATGCCTCGGCCACGATGTTCGGGCTGATCAGCGCGGGATGGGTGGCCGGGATGGGGCTCGGCGCGGTGGTGTCCGGGCGGATGCCGCGGCGGCGGATCACCATGCCCGTGCTGCTGGCGCTGATGGCCGGGTCATGCTTGGCGGTGCTGGTGGCGGCGGCAGTTCCGACCGCCGTGCTGATGGTCCCGCTGTGGGTGCTGGGTGGCGTTTGCAACGGCGGAATCAACACGTACATCTTGGTCATCGTGGCCGAGCGGGCGCCCGGATACGCGTACGGCCGGGTCTTCGCCGTGATGCAGTCGGCCGTCCAGGGCGCCGCCATGCTCGGCCTGCTCGCGGCCGGCCCGCTGGTCGAGGTGTTCGCGCCGCGTCTGGTGATGGCCGCGGCCGGGGCGGCGGGGCTGGTGGCCGCGGCCGGCTGCGTCCCGGCCGTGCGACGCGAGCCACGTTCCGATCCGGCGGGCGGCGGTGGCGTGGCCCGGCGCGTTAGCGTCGACGCATGAGCGACGTCGCGCAACGGCCCCGGGTCGGGCACATTCAGTTCCTGAACTGCCTGCCCATCTACTGGGGGCTGATGCGCTCGGGTGCGCTGCTCGACGTCGACCTGCACAAGGACAATCCCGACCGGCTGAACGCGGCGCTGGTCGCCGGCGACCTCGACATCGGGCCGATCTCGCTCGTCGAGTATTTGCGGCACGCCGACGAGTTGCTGCTGCTGCCCAACCTCGCGGTCGGCAGCGACGGGCCGGTGCTGTCGGTCAACCTGATCACGACGCGTCCGCCGGCCGAGCTCGACGGCCGCCCGGTCGCGCTCGGCTCGACCTCGCGGACCGGCGTGCTGCTGGCGCAGATGTTGCTGGCCGAGAAGTACGGCGCCGAGCCCGACTACTTCCGGTGCCCGCCCGACCTGGCCCAGATGCTGATGGAGGCGGACGCCGGAGTGCTGATCGGCGACCCGGCGCTGCGCGCGATGTACGAGGGTCCGGCCCGCGGGCTGGAGGTCATCGACCTCGGGCAGGCGTGGCGGGACTGGACCGGCCTGCCGATGGTGTTCGCGGTCTGGGCGGTCCGGAAGGACTACGCCGCCGCCAACCCGGGCCAGGTCAAGGATGTGCACGAAGCCTTCCAGCGGTCCCGTGACCTGTGCCTGGGCGAGCTTGACGAAGTTGCGGCGTCGGCGTCCCGGTGGGAGCCGTTCGACGCGGCGACGCTGGCCACCTACTTCCGGGCGCTGGATTTCTCGCTGGGGGAGCGGCAGGTCGCGGGGTTGCGCGAGTTCGGCCGCCGGGCCGCCGAGCGCGGCGAGGTGCCACCGCTGCCGACCGGCGGCCCGGCGTTCGCCCCGGTCTAAGACCGCATCTCATTTGGGGTTGTTGCTGGTCAGCAGGTCCAGCTTGACGGCGCGGCGATAGCAGATCAGGGCGCATGCCAGGCGCAGGAATCCGAGGAAGTGGGAACTCTTGTGTTCGTAGCGGCGGGCCAGGCGACGGAACCGGGTGACCCACTCCAGGCAGCGTTCGATGACGTAGCGGTGTCGACCGAGACGCTTTGATGACTCGATGCCCTTGCGGGCGATGCGACCCTTGATCCGGCGTCGGGCCAGGGCTTGGCGGCAGGACCGGTAGTCGTAGCCTTTGTCGCCGTGCAGCTTCGCTGGCCGCTTGCGGGGTCGTCCGACTGGCTGACGCACGCCGTAGATGCCGTCGACCACGTCTTCGAGCATCTTGTGGTCGTTGACGTTGGCAGCCGAGATGTCGGCGTGCAGCGGAAGCCCGTTCCGGTCACTGATCGCGTGGACCTTGGAGCCGGGCTTGCCGCGGTCTACCGGGCTCGGCCCCGTCAGATTCCCCCTTTTACCGCTCGAACGTGCATCGCGTCGATGCTCGCCCGCGACCAGTCGATCTGGCCGGCCGTGCCGAGCACGTCCAGCGTGGCTTGCTGCAGGGCGTCCATCACACCGACCTCGACCCACTCGGTGAACCGGCGGTGCGCGGTCGCCCGGGAGATCGGGAAGGACTCGGGCAGCGCGTCCCAGGGGCAGCCGGTCTGCAGCACGTACGTGATCGCGGCGAGCGCGGTCCGGTCGTCGATGCGTCGCCTGCCGCCGCCTTGATGCCTTTGCGGGTGCTCCGGCAGCAACGGCTTCGCCAGGCTCCACAACGCATCCGGGCAGAACTTCTCGACGTCACCCATGCCCGTACAACGAATGATCTTGCGCTACAACAACCCCAAACGAGACGCGGTCTAAGGCAGCGCGGCCACTTCGGCCGGTGACAGCTCCCAGCCACCCGCCGCTGCGTTGGCATGGACCTGGTCCGCCGTCGTCGCGCCGGCGATCACGCTGCTGACGGCGGGTTGGGCCAGGAGGCCGGCGATCGCCACGTCCAGAAGGCTGTGGCCACGGTCCTTCCCGTACGCCTCCAGGGACTCGATCCGATCCCAGTCGGCCTCGTCGAGCCATGGCCGGTACCGTTCGCCGGCCAGCCGGGTGCCGGCCGCCGGCGTCTCGCCTCGGCGGTACTTGCCGCTCAGCAACCCGCTGTCCAGCGGGAAGAACGGCAGGAACCCCAGTCCGAAGTGCTCACACGCCGGCAGCACGTCCTTCTCGGCCTCGCGGTGCAGCAAGCTGTACTGGTTCTGCGCGCTGATGAACGGTGTTCGTCCGGCCGCCCGCGCGGTCCAGTCGGCGTCGGCGATCTGCCAACCGGCGAAGTTGGAGTTGCCGAGATACCGGACCTTGCCCGTACGGACGAGGTCGTCCAGCGCGGACAGCGTCTCCTCGATCGGCGTGGCCGCGTCGGGGTTGTGCATCTGGTAAAGGTCGATGTGATCCGTGTCCAGCCGGCGCAGCGACGACTCCACCGCTCGCACGATGTACCGCCGGGCACCGCGGGCGCCGAAATCAGCGCCGTTGAGCCCTTCCATGTTTCCGGCGAACTTGGTGGCCAGCACGATGTCGTCGCGGCGACCCTTGAGCGCGGCGCCGAGCAGTTCCTCGGACGCGCCGTGCGGTGTGCCGTAGACGTCGGCCGTGTCGAACAGCGTGATGCCTTCGTCGAAGGCGGCGTCGACGACCGTGCGCGTCTCGTCGACGTTCAGCTTCCGGCCGAAGTTGTTGCATCCCAGACCGACGGTCGACACCACCAGACCGGACTGTCCGAGTCTGCGGTACTTCATCTCACTCATGGTTCGAGCTTATGTCGACAGTGTGCCGAAATCTTGGCTACAGCTTGGACATAAGTCTGCAACGTATTGACACAGGTTTTTAACGAAACGATGCTGTGAGAGCGCTCTCTCCGATCGCTCCGTCCCCCTATAACGGAGGTCCCCGTGCGTAAGTTCGTTGGCGCGCTCGCCGCGCTGGCACTGTCCATCCCCATTGCCGCCGGTGTCGCCGCTCCGGCCCAAGCCGTCGGGCCCAGCGTCCTGCCGGTCACCGTCACCAACAACACCGGCCGTGGCGACGCCGTCTACCTGTACGTGATCGGCGTCAACCTCAGTTCCGGCCGCCTCGGGTACGTCAACCAGGGCGGCACCTTCAGCGCCTGGCCGGCGGGCAGCCTCCCGCCGTCGCCGGCTCCGGACGTGTCCATCGGCGGTCCCGGCAACGGCGGCGCCACCACGATCAACTTCCCCCGCGGCTTCTCCGGCCGGGTCTACTTCTCGCTGGGCGAGAAACTCAAGTTCTTCCTCACCCCGGACGGCCTGGTGCAGCCCGCACCGTGGGCGTCCGGCGACCCGAACGCCAACATCCTGTTCGACTGGAGCGAGTTCACCTACAACGACTCGGGTTTGTGGCTGAACAGCTCCCAGGTGGACATGTTCGCCGTTCCGCACATCGTCAGCGTGACCAACGGGGCCGGCGTCACCCAGAAGACCGGCGAGCTGCTCAACAACGGCCGGGACAACGTGATCAACGGAATCCGGGCGCAGGCGGGCTGGGGCAACACCGCCATGGTCCGCTCGGACGGCACGGTGTTGCGAGTCCTGTCACCGGGCAAGGCGGCCGAGGCCGGTCTGCTCAGCGCCAACTACCTCGACTCGTACATCGCCTCGGCCTGGAACGCGTACACCAGCAAGACGCTGACGGTCGTGCCGTTCGCCGACCAACCCAACACCAAGTTCTTCGGCCACACGTCCGGGAACGTGATGACCTTCACCGACACCTCGGGAGCGACCGTGGCGTCGTTCAACCGGCCGTCGTCGGCGAGCGTTTTCGGGTGCGCCGGCGACCTGCCCGCCCCCAACGACCTGGTGGTCGGGCCGATCTCGCGGACGCTCTGCGCCGCGCTCAACCGGGGCACGCTCGGCACGCTCGACACCCAGCCGACCACCAACGCGGCCCAGTTCTACCAGAACAACCCCACCAACCAGTACGCCAAGATCATCCACGCCAACATGGCCGACGGCAAGGCGTACGCGTTCCCGTTCGACGACGTCGGCAACTTCGAGTCCCTGGTCAACGACGGTGACCCGCGGTCGGCGGGCATCACGCTGAGCCCGTTCGGCGCCGGTGGCCCGACGACCCCGACGCCGCCTACCGGGACCGGCGTCCAGGTGATCAGCAACTGGAACGGCAAGTGCGTCGACGTGCCCGGCGGGAACTTCGTCGATGGCGCCAAGCTGCAGATGTACGGCTGCAACCCGACCGACGCGCAGAAGTGGACGTTCGTCAACGGCACGCTGCAGACCGCGGCCAACAACATGTGCATGGATGTGTCCGGTGGTGTGACCACGGCCGGCACGCCGATCCAGATCGCGACGTGCAGTGGGAACGCGGCTCAGCAGTGGGTCCTGACGGCGGCCGGTGACCTGGTGAACCCCCAGTCGAACCGGTGCCTCGACATCAACGGATGGAACGGCAACGACGGCGCCAACCTGATCATTTGGGACTGCACCGGCGGAGCGAACCAGAAGTGGCACAAGGGCTGACCTCACGGCCTCGCCCAGCCGAGCGGCTCCGCTCGGCTGGGCGGCTCTGCTCGGCTGGGCGGCTCTGCTCGGCTGGGCGGCTCTGCTCGGCTGGGCGGCTCTGCTCGGCTGGGCGGCTTGTGCCTGGGCGGCTCGTGCCGGGCGGCCCGGCTCGGCACGGGGCGGTTCTACTCGGCCGGGGCGTCCGTCGTGGACGTCCCGGCCAGGTCCCGGTACGCCGGCCGCAGCAGATCGACCAGCGGAATGTGCCGGATCCTGACCGCCGGCGGTTCGAGGGCACGCAGCAGCAGCTCCGGTGGCGCGGTGACACGCGGTGGTCGTTCCCGTAGCCGGCTGAGCGAGATCGCGGGCGCGAAGAAGTCCTCCAGCCGCGACTCCAAAGGCACGTCCTCCACGGCCAGCGGATCGGGCGCCTCGTCCGGGTCGGGCCGTCCCCGCAACGCGGCCAGCAGCTCCTCTCGCTCCCGGCCACGCCACGCCAGCACCAGGAACGGGTCGTCGTCGAACGCCTCGGCCAGCACGTACAGCACGGCCGAGGCGTGCTTGCACGGCACCGACCAGTCCGGGCACGAGCACCGCATGTCCACCCGGGACGGAAACAGCGGGGTGCCGAGCGACGCGAACTCCTCCACGATCTCGTGCGGCATGTCGCCGGCCAGCAGCGCCGCCCGGTAGAGCGCCTGGGACCCCAGCGCCTCCTCGATCCGTGCCCAGTCACCGTCGCCGTACGCGTCGACCGCGATCGTCACCTCGTACGGCGCCGTGCGTGACCCCTGCACCCGGGCTCGAACCTGTCCGGGGCCGATCGAGAAGCTCATCACCTGGCCCTTGCGCGCGTACGTCCGCCCCCGCGCCAACCGGCCGCCGTCGCAGATCTGCTCGAGGATGTCGACGAACCGCCGCGACCACCACTGCGAGCCGATCGCGCCGCGCTTGGCCCGCACCGCGATGCCGCCGTCCACCTCGATCGGCTTGCCGCCCTCGAAGAACTTGCCGCTCGGGTCGACCGGCATGTCAACCCACCGCCGACGGATCGAGGGCGAACAGGTCGCGCAGGTGGTCGGTGCTCAGATCGGTGATCCAGTCCTCGCCGGTGCCGACCACAGACGACGCCAGCGCCTTCTTCCGCTCGATCATCGCGTCGATCTTCTCCTCGAGCGTGCCGGCGCAGATGAACTTGCGCACCTGCACGTCCCGCGACTGCCCGATCCGGAACGCCCGGTCGGTCGCCTGGTCCTCGACCGCCGGGTTCCACCACCGGTCGAAGTGGACGACGTGGTTGGCCGCCGTCAGGTTCAGCCCGGTGCCGGCGGCCTTCAGAGACAGCAGGAACAGCATCGGCTCGTCGTCCTGCTGGAACCGCTCGACCAGTTCGTCCCGCCTGGCCTTGGCCAGTCCACCATGCAGCCACAGCACCGGGCGGTCGAGCTGGGTCGCGAGATACGGCTGCAGCAGGGTGCCGAGTTCGGCGTACTGGGTGAAGATCAGAGCCTTGTCGCCGTCCTCGATGATCTCGTCGGCCAGTTCCTCGAGCCGGGCCAGCTTGCCGGACCGGCCGGGCAGCCGCGATCCGTCCTTGAGCAGGTGCGCCGGATGGTTACAGACCTGCTTGAGCTTGGTCATCGCGGCCAGCACGTTGCCGCGCCGCTGGATGCCCTCGCTGTCCTCGATCGTCGCCATCATGTCCTCGACCACGGCCTGGTAGAGCGTTGCCTGCTCGGGCGTGAGCGCGCACCAGACCTTCATCTCGTTCTTCTCCGGCAGGTCGGAGATGATCGTCTTGTCGGTCTTCAGGCGGCGCAGCACGAACGGGCCGGTCGCCCGCTTGAGCGCCGCCGTCGCGTCGGCGTCCTGCCGGATCTCGATCGGTTCCTGGAAGCGGCGCCGGAACCGCTTGGCCGGCCCGAGCAGGCCCGGGTTGCAGAAGTCCATGATCGACCACAGTTCGGCCAGGTGGTTCTCCACCGGGGTGCCGGTCAGCGCCAGCCGGGTCCGGGCCGGGATCGCGCGGACCGCCTGCGCCTGCCGGGTGCCGCTGTTCTTGATCGCCTGCGCCTCGTCGCACACCACCCGGCCCCAGGCGATGTCCCGCAACGGCGCCAGGTCCCGCAGCGCCGTCCCGTACGTGGTGACCACGAGATCCGCCTCGGCCACCGCGGACCGGAACTCGCCCTCCCGCTTCCGCGTCCCGCCGTGATGGACGTACACGCGAATCGAAGGCGCGAACCGGGCGGCCTCCTTCTGCCAGTTGCTGACCAGCGACATCGGGCAGATCAAAAGGGTCGGCAGAACGAGTTCGGCGGCGGACCGCTCGGTCAGCAGCAGGGACAACGTCTGCGCGGTCTTGCCCAGGCCCATGTCATCGGCCAGGATGCCGCCCAGACCCAGCCGTCCCAGAAAGTGCAACCAGGACAGACCGCGTTCCTGGTACGGCCGGAGCGTGCCCTGGAAGCCGTCCGGGGTGCCGAGCGGGGTGAGCCGCTCGGCCGCCTGGCCGGAAAGCAGGTCGCCGAGCACGCCGTCGGCGTCCACCGAGACCAGCGGCAGATCCTCCTCGCCGCCGTCCACCACCTGCTGAAGCACCTCGCCGGCGGTGAGTTCGCCGGTCCGGCGCCCCTCGACCGCCCGCAGCGCGGCCCGGAGCTGCCGGTCGTCCAGCTCGACCCACTGGCCGCGGACCCGGACCAGCGGCACCTTGAGCCGGGCCAGCTCGGCCAGCTCCTCCGCGGTGACCTCCGAGTCGCCGATGATCAGGTCGATCCGGAAGTCGACGATCTCGTCCAGCCCGAACCCGGACCCGGCCACCGCCCGCGACGCGTCCTTCTTCGACCGCGACCGGGTGGTGAGCTTCAGCCCGACCGCCTTGCGTCCGGCCCAGCTCGGCAGCAGTACCCCGAACCCGGCCGCCTGCAGCAGCGGAGCCGCGTGCCGGAGGAAGTCGTGCGCGTCCGCGGTGGTCAGCGTCATCGCTTCCGGTTCGGTCGTCAGCAGCGCCTCGTGCAGCGCCGGGAACAACCGGACGGCCCGCCCGAGCCCGGCCAGCAACGTCTCGTCGGGGTGGCCGGTCAGCCCGGGCATCCGCTCGCCGTCCCACAGGTCTGACGCGGAGAGCCAGAGGCTGGGGTCGTCGGACGACTGCAGCGCGAACTCCAGCCGCCAGTCGTCCCGGGTGGCCACCGGCTCGATCAGCCGGAAACTCACCCGGACCGGCCCGTTGGCGTCGAGCGCGGCCCCCATCCAGTCGTCGAGCGCGGCCCGCAGGTCGCCCACCTCGGCCGGTCGGGCACCGGGCAGCGTCGGGTCGGCCGCGGTCAGGGCGACCGCCCACCGATCGGCCAACGGCGCTTTCGGCCCGGGCCGGTGACCGAGCAGCAGCCGCTCCGGCAGCACCGCCCGGGCGGCCGCGTCGACCAGTGCGTCGAGCGCGTCCCGGAGGGTGTCGCCGACACTGCCCGTTGTCGCCGCCCGGACGACCGGCGGCATGCCGGCGGCGAAGTCGCGGAACGACGACGACGTCCGAGGCGGTGAGCACCGGCCGCCATCGGGCCGCCGGCCCGTCGGCGCCGTCGACGAGCTGCGGCAGCATGCGACCCCGGCTGCACCAGGTCGCAGGCCCAGCCGGCGAGCACGCCGAGATACCGCAGGGAAGCGGCGGCTACCCACGGCGCCGTCCGGATCAGGGTCGGCCAGAGCGCCGAGCACCGCGGGCGCGGCGCTGCCCGGCACCAGCAGCGCCGGCACCGGCCACGTGCCCAGGGTCACCGCGTCGGTCCGGGGTGCCGCCGCCCCGGTCTCGGGCGCCCGAAGCGGGCCCGCCGCCGTCCCGGGCAGCCGCAGCTCGACCGTGCCCGCGGCCGCCTTGGCCAGGACATCCCGGGCGTCGTCGGGCAGGGCGTCGGCGAAGTGGGGCGCGAACGACTGTGCGTCCTCCGCCCACAGCACCAGCTGCCCCGGAACCCAACCCCCATGTACGACCAGCACGCACGAAGATTAACGAGGACGTACGACAATCCGGGAATCGCGGAGACGGCAGGTGATCCGCGCCGCTGACGATCGACGGTGCCCGGCACGTACCCTTCGTACCGTGAGGGCGAATGTGGAGATCGACGCATCCTGCAGCGCGGCGCGCGACGGCGAGCGGATCACGCCCGAGGAGGCGCTCCGGCTGTACCTCGATGCGCCCTTCCACGCGCTGGGTGAGGCGGCCGATGCAGTTCGCCGCCGGCGCTACCCGGACGGCATCGTCACGTACCTCATCGACCGCAACATCAACTACACCAACGTCTGCGTCACGGCCTGCAAGTTCTGCGCCTTCTACCGAGCGCCGAAGCACGGCGAGGGCTGGTCGCACCCGATGGCGGAAATCCTCCGGCGGTGCGGCGAGGCCGTCGAGCTGGGGGCGACCCAGGTGATGCTGCAGGGCGGCCATCACCCGGAGTACGGCATCGAGTACTACGAAAACCTGTTCGCCTCCGTCAAGGCGGCCTATCCGCAACTCGTCATCCACTCCATCGGCCCCAGCGAGATCCTGCACATGGCCAAGGTCTCCGGCACGTCGATCGAGGAGGCGGTGCTCCGGATCAAGGCTGCCGGCCTCGACTCGATCGCGGGCGCCGGCGCCGAGATGCTGCCCGACCGGCCGCGGACGGCCATCGCCCCGCTCAAGGAGAGCGGCGCGCGCTGGCTCGAGGTGATGGCGGTGGCCCACCGCAACGGCCTGAGCAGCACCGCCACCATGATGATGGGCACCGGCGAGACCGCCGCCGAGCGGATCGAGCACATCCGGATGATCCGCGACGTGCAGGACCTCGCGGTCGCCAACGGATATCAGGACGTGGCGGTCGAGACCTCGCACTCCAGGGGCGGCTTCCGATCGTTCATCCCCTGGACGTACCAGGCCGAGAACAACCATCTGAAGGGCCGCACCCAGGCCACCGCGCTGGAGTACCTGCGGTTCCTCGCCGTCAGCCGGCTGTTCTTCGACAACATCGCCCACCTGCAGTCGTCCTGGCTGACCACCGGTAAGGACGTCGGGCAACTGTCGCTGCACCTGGGCGTGGACGACCTGGGGTCGATCATGCTGGAGGAGAACGTGATCTCCTCGGCCGGCGCCCGGCACCGGTCCAACCTGCACGAGCTGATCTGGATGATCCGGACCGCCGAGCGGATCCCGGCCCAGCGCGACACGCTCTACCGCCACCTCGCGGTGCACACCCGCCCGGCCGACGATCCGACCGACGAGCGGGTGGTCTCACACTTCTCCTCGATCGCCATGCCGGGCGGTGGCGCCGCCCGGGCTCAGCTGCCCTTGGTCGAGGCTTCCTGAGGGGCGTCCAGGCTTCCTGAGGGCCGGTGTCCGGGCTTTCTGAGGGCACGGCGACACCCCAGGTGAGGGATGGGGGTCGGCCGTTCGGCCGGGTAGGGATCAGGTTGTCGGGGAGGGCCGCATTGCTCCTCGGTAACGAGGTCCGCAACCTGCTGTACCAGGGTTCGGCGGCGTGGATACATTGCCTGCGTAAGGCCAAGTGACTCTGGACTTCGCCCGCTGCCATCAGCGTCGGCGATGGGCTCGGACCCGACCGATGGCGGTCGTATATATAACGCACCAGGAACGGGCGGGTTGGGTGACCATCCCGCCCGTTCTGCATGTGCGGGGTGGCAGAGTGGCGGCTGTGACGCGCGCAGACCTGGGCAAGCAGCCGCACGAGGTCGCCGAGATGTTCGACGGCGTCGCGGCCCGGTACGACCTCACCAACACCGTGCTGTCCTTCGGCCAGGACCGCGGCTGGCGGCGGGCCACCCGCGCGGCGCTGGCGTTGCGGCCGGGGGAGCGGGTGCTCGACGTGGGTGCCGGCACCGGGGTCTCGACCGAGGAACTGGAACGCTCGGGCGCGCACGCGGTCGGCGCCGACCTGTCCATCGGCATGTTGCGGGCCGGGCGTTCGGCCGGGCGGACCGTGCCGCTGGTCGCCGGGGACGCGTTGCACCTTCCCTTCCCGGACGCCGCCTTCGACGCCGTGACCATCTCCTTCGCGCTGCGCAACGTGGTCGACACCGGAGGCGGCGTTGCGGGAGCTCGGCCGGGTCACGCGGCCCGGCGGCCGCCTGGTCGTGTGCGAGTTCAGCCACCCGGTCAACGGGCCGTTCCGCACCGTGTACCTGCAGTACCTGATGCGGTCGCTGCCGGCGGTGGCCCGCGCCGTGTCGAGCAATCCCGACGCGTACGTCTATCTGGCCGAGTCCATCCGTGCCTGGCCGGACCAGGCCGGACTGGCCGCTCGGATCGCCGCGTCGGGACCGTGGGACCGGATCGGCTGGCGCAACCTGACCGGCGGCGTCGTCGCCCTGCATCGCGCGACCCGGGTGGAGAAGTAGCGCCCGCCTGCCAGGTGGAGAAGTAGCCGCCCGCCTGCCGGGTGGAGTGATAGCGCCGCCTGCCGGGTGGAAAAGTGGCGATCGCCTGCCGGATCGGACAAATACTGTTTCGCTGGCCGCATGGAGACGATCGGGCAGCTTGACGACACCGACACCGATATCGACATTCCCATGAGCGACCAGGAAGAAGGCGAACGGCGCGCCCTGGAGCTGGCCGACTCGCATCCGGCTGGTTGCGGCCAAGGATCCGGAAATCGCCCAGGGCCTGGTGGATCAGCTGATCGTCGCGCTCGACCGGGCGATGGGCGGTACGTTTCGGGAACACCTGGACGGAGCCGCACGCGAGGTCGCAGAGCGCGCACTGAGCGAGTGCAGTGCCGGTTAGGGTTGCCTAACCCCGATTCGCTTCGATGGCCGCCTTAGACTCCGACTGGGTTGGCTTGTGAACCGTTTCACGAGCTGGCGCGAGACGGAGGTGAGCCGTGCCGGAGCAGCTGACAGTAGCCGACGAGTCCGATGTCATCGTCGTCGGCGCGGGGCCGGGCGGATCCGCCGCGGCGTACCACATGGCGCGGCACGGCCTGCGCGTACTCCTGCTCGAGAAGACGACCTTCCCGCGGGAGAAGGTGTGTGGTGACGGCCTGACCCCGCGCGCCACCCGGCAGCTGATCCGGATGGGTGTGGACACCTCGGAGAAGGCCGGCTGGCTGCAGAACAAGGGTCTGCGCGTGATCGGCGGTGGCGTCCGGCTGGAGCTGGACTGGCCCGAGCTGGCCAGCTTCCCGAACTACGGCCTGGTCCGGACCCGGCTCGACTTCGACGACATGCTGGCCCGGCGCGCGGCCGAGGCCGGCGCCGTCCTCCGCACCGGCGTCCAGGTGACCGGTCCGGTGCTGGATGACGACGGGTACGCGATCGGCGTGCGTGCCGTGGCCGGCCCGGGGAAGGAAACGGTCGAGTTCCGGGCGCCGCTGGTCGTCGCCGCGGACGGCGTCTCCGGCAAGTTCCCGCTGGCGATGGGCCTGGCCAAGCGGGACGACCGGCCGATCGGCGTGGCCGTGCGCCGCTACTACCACTCGCCCGTCCGGGCCGACGACGACTACCTGGAGTCCTGGTTGGAGCTGCGCAGCGCGCAGGACCGGGATCGGCTGCTGCCGGGCTACGGCTGGATCTTCGGGCTCGGCGACGGCCGGGTCAACGCCGGGCTGGGCATCTTGAACTCGTCCAGCGCGTTCGGCCGGACCAACTACCGGGCCATGCTGACCGACTGGCTGGGGACCACTCCGGACGACTGGGGCCTGAACGAGTCCAACGCCGACGGCCCGACGCTGGGGGCCGCGCTGCCGATGGGGTTCAACCGGGTGCCGCACTACACGCGCGGCGTGCTGCTCGTCGGCGACTCGGGTGGCATGGTCAACCCGATGAACGGCGAGGGCATTGCGTACGCCATGGAGTCCGGCGAACTGGCGGCCGAGGTCGTGGTCCAGGCGCTGGCGCGTCCGGCCGGCCCCGACCGTGAGCTGGCTCTGCGCGCGTACCCGGACGAGCTCAAGCAGCGCTTCGGGGGCTACTACCGGCTCGGCGGGTTATTCGTCAAGCTGATCGGGAACCCGCAGGTCATGCGCATCGCCACCAAGCATGGGATGCCGCACCCGACCCTGATGCGGTTCGTTCTCAAACTGCTGGCGAACCTGACCGACCCGCGGAGCGGCGACGCCATGGACCGGATCATCAACGGGCTGACGAAGGTGGCTCCGGCGGTATGACCAGCAGCAGAGCCTTCCGCCGGGTCGAGGGCGGTCAGCGGCGGCTGAACGGCACCCCGGTCGGGCGTCGGCCAAAACGGACCAATACTGTGAACCGGATAACAGTCGGGTGGGAGACGGCATGAGTGTCAATCCATACGTGCCGATCGTCGGGTTGCTCATTCTCGGCGGTCTGTTCGCGCTGTTCTCGGTGGGGATCGCGCCTATCGTCGGCCCGCACCGCTACAACCGGGCCAAGCTCGAGGCGTACGAGTGCGGCATCGAGCCCGCTCCGCAGCCGATCGGCGGTGGCCGCTTCCCGGTCAAGTTCTATCTGACCGCGATGCTTTTCATCGTCTTCGACATCGAGACCATCTTCCTGTACCCGTGGGCGATGTCCTTCGACGCCCTGGGTCTGTTCGGGTTCGTCGAGATGGTCCTGTTCATCGTCACCGTCTTCATCGCCTACACCTACGTGTGGCGACGCGGCGGACTCAACTGGGACTGATGACTCATGGGAATTGAAGAGAAGCTCCCGGCCGGAATCCTGCTCACCAGCGTCGAGAAGCTGTCCGACTGGGCCCGCAAGTCGTCCTTCTGGGGCGCCACGTTCGGGCTGGCCTGCTGCGCCATCGAGATGATGGCGGCCGGCGGCCCGCACTACGACCTCGGACGCTGGGGCATGGAGGTCTTCCGGCCCTCGCCGCGGCAGGCCGACCTGATGATCGTGGCCGGCCGGGTGAGCCAGAAAATGGCCCCGGTCGTCCGGCAGATCTACGACCAGATGCCCGAGCCACGCTCGGTGATCTCGATGGGCGTCTGCGCGTCGTCCGGCGGGATGTTCAACAACTACGCGATCCTGCAGGGGGTGGACCACATCGTGCCGGTGGACATCTACCTGCCCGGCTGCCCGCCGCGCCCCGAGATGCTGATCGACGCCATCCTGAAGATGCGCGAGAAGGTCATGGCTCAGCCGCTCGGCCCGAACGGCCGGAAGATGCTGGAGGCCCGGCGGGCCGCGGGCAAGGAGCCGATCGTCGCCCCGGGCGCCATGCCGTCGTCGTACCGGGCGGACAAGACCCGGCGGGCCGAGTGGATCCAGGCGGTCAAGGACGGCCGGGAGGAGCAGCTGCGCATCGAGAACTGGATGAAGCTGCGGCCGCACCTGCGTGAGGAGGGGAAGTAGGCGTGAGCACGAACCCCGAGTCTGACGGCGGCGTGCCGGCGACCATGCCGGTCGGTGCCGACATCGACGCTCCGGCGCAGACGCCACCCAGTCCCTACCGGGGCATGTTCGGCGTCCAGGGAACCGGCGACGTCTCCGGCTTCGGTGGCCTGGCTCGTCGCACTCCGGCCGTCGCCGGCTCGTCCCGTCCGTTCGGCGGGTACTTCGACGAGGTGTACGACTCGCTGGAGGAGGCCTACCCCGGTTTCGCCGACGCGATCGAGAGGGTCGTCGTCGACCGGGGCGAGCTGACCCTGCACATCGTGCCGGAGCGGATCGCCGAGATCGTCCAGATCATGCGGGACGACGAGTCCCTGCGGTTCGAGCTGTGCTCCTCGGTCGACGGCGTCGACTACCTGGCCAGCGACCCCCGCCGGTTCCACATCTGTTACCAGCTCACCTCGATGACGTACCGCCGGCTGGTACGCCTCGAGGTGGCCGTCGCCGAAGATCAGACACTGCCCAGCGTGACCAGCGTGTACCCGACCGCGGACTGGCAGGAGCGGGAGGTGTTCGACATGTTCGGAGTCGTCTTCACCGGGCACCCGAACCTGACGCGCATCCTGATGCCGGACGACTGGGAAGGGTTCCCGCAGCGCAAGGACTACCCGCTCGGCGGCGTGCCCGTCGAGTACAAGGGCGCCGAAATTCCGCCTCCCGACCAGCGGAGGGTCTACCAATGACAACCGCCTCCCCGACAAGCTCACCCGGTTACGCCGCCGAACGGGAAACCACCGAGGGTCGCGTCTTCACCGTCACCGGTGGTGACTGGGACACCGTCACCAGCGCGATCGACCCGCTGTCGAACGAGAAGATCGTCGTCAATCTGGGCCCACAGCACCCGTCGACGCACGGGGTGCTCCGGCTCGTGCTCGAGCTCGAGGGCGAGACCGTGACCGAGGTCCGCCCGGTGATCGGCTACCTGCACACCGGGATCGAGAAGAACCTCGAGTACCGCAACTGGACGCAGGGGGTCACGTTCGTGACCCGGATGGACTACCTGGCCAACATGTTCAACGAGGCCGGCTACTGCCTCGCGGTGGAGAAGCTGCTCGGGATCACCGATGAGATCACCGAGCGGGCGACCACGATCCGGGTTCTGTTCATGGAGCTGCAGCGCATCGCCTCGCACCTGGTGTGGCTGGGCACGACCGGCCTGGAACTGGGCGCGATCTCGCTGATGCTGTACGGCTTCCGGGAGCGTGAGTACATCCTCGACATCTTCGAGGAGACCTCCGGCCTGCGGATGAACAACGGCTACATCCGGCCCGGCGGCCTCTCGCAGGACCTGCCGGAGTCGGCGGTCCGCAAGATCCGCGACTTCTTGACCTACATGCCCAAGAAGCTCAAGGAGTACGAGGACATGCTCTCCGGCCAGGTCATCTGGCACGAGCGCACGCAGGGCGTGGCCGTCCTGGACGTCACCGGCTGCCTGGCTCTGGGCGTCACCGGTCCGGTGCTGCGTTCCGCCGGCCTGGCCTGGGACCTTCGCAAGACCATGCCGTACTGCGGGTACGAGACGTATGAGTTCGACGTCCCGACCGCGACCACGGCCGACGTGTGGGGTCGCTACCAGGTTCGGATCGCCGAGATCCGCGAATCCCTGAAGATCATCGAGCAGGCGCTCGACCGGCTCCGGCCGGGTCCGATCTGGATCTCCGACAAGAAGATCGCGTGGCCCGCGCAGCTGGCCCTGGGCGTGGACGGGCTCGGCAACTCGCTCGAGCACGTCGCCACCATCATGGGCCAGTCGATGGAAGCCCTGATCCACCACTTCAAGCTGGTGACCGAGGGGTTCCGGGTGCCACCCGGCCAGGTCTACGTCGGTATCGAACACCCCCGCGGCGAGCTGGGCGTGCACGCGGTGTCCGACGGCGGCACGCACCCGTACCGGGTGCATTACCGCGACCCCAGCTTTGTGAACCTTCAGGCCATCCCGGCGATGGCCGAGGGCGCACTGCTGGCCGATGTGATCGCCGGCGGCGCGTCCCTGGACCCGGTGATGGGTGGGTGTGACCGTTAAATGTCCGATACCAAGTCTGCCGCCCCGGTGGAATTCTCCGCCGCCGCCGCCGCTCCCCTCGCGGAGCGGCTGCTGGCTCCGGCACTCGAGATCCTGGCCCGCTACCCGGCCGGTCGCGAACGTTCGGCGCTGCTCCCGCTGCTGCACCTGGTGCAGACCGAGGAAGGCTTCGTCAGCCCGACCGGGGTGGCCTTCTGCGCCGAGATCCTGGGCATCAACAAGGCCCAGGTCGGCGCGGTGGCCACGTTCTACACGATGTACAAGCGCCGGCCGACCGGCGAGTACCTGGTCAGCGTCTGCACCAACACGCTCTGCAACGTGATGGGCGGCCAGGAGGTCTACGACGAGCTGACCGAGCACCTCGGGGTCGGCCACGACGAGACCACCGCCGACGGGCGGATCACGCTGGAGCACGCGGAGTGCCTGGCCGCCTGCGACTACGCGCCGGTGGTGACGGTCAACTACGACTTCGCGGTCGACCAGGCCACCCCGGAGTCGGCGGTGGCGCTGGTGGACCAGCTCCGCGACGGCGGAACGCCGGTCCTGTCCCGTGGTGCCCGGCTCTGCACTCTCAAGGAGATGCAGGTTCAGCTGGCCGGCTTCGCCGAGATGCGGGAGGGCGCGCTCGCCGACGGTCCGGCCGGGCCGCCCACGCTGCGCGGCGTGACGCTGGCCCAGGACCACGGCATCGCGGTCGCGGACTACGACCCCGAGACTCCGATCACCAAGACCAAGCCGTCACCCCGCGAGGAGCGGGAACAGTCGAAGCCGACGGCCAAGGTCGCGACCGCGGCCAAGAAGGCGGCCGGCGCGGTGAAGGCGGCGGCCGGCGCGGTGGCGGAGAAGATCGAGGAGCGGCGCAGCCCGTCCAAGACCCCGGCCGCGGCCGGCCAGGCGAGCGACAACGCCGGCAAGACGACCGACACCGGCGACCTGAAGGATCCCGAGGTCCGTACGGCCGAGCAGCGCAATCCCACGATGGGCGAGCCCGACCGGACCGGCGACTCCCAGGCCGGCCTGCCGGCGCCGGACAACGCGGCCGAAGCGGCCGGCACCGAAGGCAGCGTGCCGGCGGGCGACGGCAAGCCTGCCGGGGACAGCGAGCGCGGCGAGAGCATCGTCAGCGAGGGTGCCGCCGAGCAGAAGTCCGCCACCACCGACCCCAACCCGGGGTGGCAGAACGTGCCGCGCAACGAGGAGAAGAAGTGACTCAGCCACGGCGTGAGGTTCTGCAGAAGCTGACCCCGGTGCTGACCAAGCGCTGGCTGTCGCCGGACGCCTGGAAGCTCGATGTCTACGAACGGCTCGACGGTTACGCCGCGCTGCGTAAGGCCCTGGACGTGCACCCGGACGACCTGATCGCGCTGATCAAGGACTCCGGCCTGCGCGGCCGGGGCGGCGCCGGCTTCCCGACCGGTCTCAAATGGTCGTTCATCCCGCAGGGCGACGGCAAGCCGCACTACCTGGTGGTCAACGCCGACGAGGGCGAGCCGGGCACCTGCAAGGACCTGCCGCTGATGACGTACGACCCGCACTCGCTGATCGAGGGCGTGATCATCGCGTCGTACGCGATCCGGTCCAGCCGGGCGTTCATCTACATCCGCGGCGAGGCGGTGCACGCCGCCCGCCGGCTGCGCAACGCGGTCGACGAGGCGTACGCCGCCGGGTACCTCGGCACCGACATCCTCGGCTCCGGGTTCGACCTGGACGTGGTGGTGCACAGCGGGGCCGGGGCGTACATCTGCGGCGAGGAGACCGCGTTGCTGGACTCGCTCGAAGGCTTCCGCGGCCAGCCCCGGCTGCGGCCGCCGTTCCCGGCCATCGCCGGGCTGTACGCCAGTCCGACCGTGGTCAACAACGTCGGCACCATCGCCAGCGTGCCGTACATCGTGCTCGGCGGCGCCGGCTGGTGGAAGAGCATGGGCACGGAGAAGTCGTCCGGCCCGATGATCTACTCGCTCTCCGGCCGGATCGCCAACCCGGGCCAGTACGAGTGCGGGCTCGGCATCACGCTGCGGGAACTGATCGAGCTGGCCGGTGGCATGGCCCCGGGGCACAACCTGAAGTTCTGGACCCCGGGCGGATCGTCGACCCCGCTGCTGACGGCGGAGCACCTGGACGTGCCGCTCGACTTCGAGGGGGCGGCCGGCGCCGGGTCCATCCTGGGCACCACGGCCACCCAGATCTTCTCCGACCAGGACTGCCCGGTGTACGCGACCTGGCGCTGGCTGGAGTTCTACCACCACGAGTCGTGCGGCAAGTGCACCCCGTGCCGCGAGGGCAACTACTGGATGGTCCGGACGTACCGGCGCATCCTCTCCGGCCACGGCACCCACGCCGACCTGGACACCCTGCAGGACACCGCGGACAACATCTTCGGCCGCTCGTTCTGCGGCCTGGGCGACGGCGCCGCGACCCCGGTGATCTCCACGCTGAAGTTCTTCCGCCAGGATTACCTGGACTACATCGAGGGCCGGACCGCCCCGCGGCTGTCCGAGAAGGCTCTGGTAGGAGCGCATTGATGAGCGCGAGGAGTGCCGCGCAGCAAGCCCCGCAGTCGCGAATCGAAGGTTGGCTCTGATGACGGACGTTGCCAAGAAGACCGACACCGTCACGCTCACCATCGACGGGATCGAGGTCACCGCCGAGAAGGGCGAGCTGGTCATCCGCGTCGCCGAGCGGATGGGCATCGCCATTCCCGCGGTTCTGCGACCACCCGCTGCTGGCCCCGGCCGGCGCGTGTCGCCAGTGTCTGGTCGACATCGAGGGCCAGCGCAAGCCGGTTGCCTCCTGCACCCAGGCGGTGGCCGAGGGCATGGTGGTTCGGACCCAGCTCACCTCGCCGGTCGCGGCCAAGGCGCAGGGCGGCGTGATGGAGCTGCTGCTGGCCAACCACCCGCTGGACTGCCCGACCTGCGACAAGGGCGGCGAGTGCCCGCTGCAGAACCAGGCGATGTCCAACGGCCGCGCCGACTCCCGGTTCCACGAGCACAAGCGCGAGTACGAGAAGCCGATCCACATCAGCAGCCAGGTGCTGCTGGACCGGGAACGCTGCATCCTCTGCCAGCGCTGCACCCGGTTCTCCGAGGAGATCGCCGGCGACAAGTTCATCGACCTGATGGACCGGTCCTCGGGCGAGCAGATCAACGTCTACCGCGACGACTTCTTCGGCGGCGAGCTGACCGGTGACGGGCAGGCCGGCGAAGGTGCCGGGGACGTGCCGTTCAACTCGTACTTCTCCGGCAACACCATCCAGATCTGCCCGGTCGGCGCGCTGACCGGCGAGCAGTACCGGTTCCGGGCCCGCCCGTTCGACCTGGTCTCCACGCCGACCGCCTGCGAGCACTGCTCGGCCGGTTGCGCCATGCGGGCCGACCACCGCCGGGGCAAGGTGCTGCGCCGCCTGGCCGGCGACGACCCGGCGGTGAATGAGGAGTGGAACTGCGACAAGGGCCGCTGGGGCTTCCGTTACAGCACCGCCTTCGACCGGATCACCACGCCGCTGATCCGTGACGCCGCCACCGGTGACCTGCGCGAGGCATCCTGGAGCGAGGCGTTGCTGGCCGCCGCCGAGGGTCTGGCCGCGGCCAAGGGCCGGGGCGTGGGCGTGCTGACCGGCGGCCGGCTCACGGTGGAGGACGCGTACGCGTACGCGAAGTTCGCCCGGGTCGTCCTCGGCACCAACGACATCGACTTCCGCGCCCGCCCGATCGGCGCCCGCGGCGAGGAGGCCGCGTTCCTGGCGTCCTCGGTCGCCGGGGTCAGCGACGTGACCTACGACGACGTGGAGAACGCGCCGTCCGCGGTCATCGTCGGGCTGGAGCCGGAGGAGGAGTGCCCGATCCTCTTCCTCCGCCTCCGCAAGGGCCACACCAAGCGCCGGCTGCAGGTCACCGCGGTCGCGCCGTTCCTGTCCCGCGGCCTGGAGAAGCTCGGAGCGACGGTCGTCGCCGCGGTCCCGGGCGACGAGGCCGCCGCGCTCGAGTCCGACGAGGTGGTGGCCGGCGCGCTGAGCGAGCCCGGTTCGCTGCTGATCGTCGGCGAGCGACTGGCCGAGGTACCCGGTGGACTCTCCGCCGCCGCCGCGCTGGCCGCCCGGACCGGCGCCCGGCTGGCCTGGGTCCCTCGCCGGGCCGGCGACCGCGGTGCCGTCGACGCCGGTTGCCTGCCGACGCTGCTGCCGGGCGGCCGCCCGGTCGGCGACGCCGGTTCCCGCGGTGAGCTCGAGCGGGCCTGGAACATCGCGGCTCTGCCCGCCGTGGCCGGCCGGGACACCGACGCGATCATCGCCGCGGCCGCCGACGGAACCCTCGGCGGTCTGCTCGTGGCGGGCGTGGACCCGGCCGACCTGGCCGATCCGGCCGCCGCCGAGGCCGCCCTGGACGCGGTGCCGTTCCTGGTCAGCCTGGAGATCCGGCAGAGTGCGGTCACCCGGCGGGCGGACGTGGTGCTCCCGGTCGCGCCGGCGGTCGAGAAGTCCGGCACGTACATGGACTGGGAAGGCCGGCTGCGTACCTTCGGCACCGTGCTGCCGACCGCGGCGATGACCGACGGCCGGGTGCTCGAAGCCGTCGCCGCTCTCCTGGACGTCACTCTGGGCACCGGCGATGTCGGCGCCGATCCGGCGCGAGCTGGGCTCGATGCCGGCCAGCCAGGCCGCTCGCCCGGCCGTGCCGGCGATGGCCGCGACCCCGCGGCCGCAGCCGGGCGAGCACGAGGCCGTGCTGGCCACCTGGCACCACCTGATCGACCTCGGTTCGCTGCTGGACGGCGACGAGGTGCTGGCCGGAACGGCCCGCCCGCCGCTGGCCCGGATCGGCAAGGACCTGGCCGAGGGCTCGGCGTGGCCGACGGCGACCTGGTCACCGTGGCACCGACCGCGGCTGCATCACTCTGCCGGCCGCGATCACCGACCTGCCCCCGCAGGTGGTCTGGCTGCCGACGAACTCGCCGGGCTCCACGCTCCGCCGCAGCCTCGGCGTCACCTCGGGCGCGGTGGTCCGGCTTTCCGCCGGCCTCCCCGGCCCGATCCTCGCCGAGGGGGCGAACTAATGGAATCCCATGATCCTGGCCGCGGCGCACGACCCGACCCTGCAGACGTTCCGTGACGACGTCTGGTGGATCACGCTGATCAAGCTGGTCGGCGTTCTTCGTCATCCTGCTGCTGCTGACGCTGTTCACGATCAACTACGAGCGCAAGGTCGTGGCCCGGATGGCGGTCCGGCCCGGCCCCAACCAGGTCGGGCCGAACGGGCTGGCTGCAGAGCCTCACCGACGGCCTGAAGCTGCCGTTCAAGGAAGAGATCATCCCGAAGACCGCCGACAAGGTGATCTACTTCATCGCCCCGGTGATCTCGGCGACCACGGCGTTCACCGCGTTCTCGGTGATCCCGTTCGGCGGGGTGGTCACGATCTTCGGGCACCACCACACGGCGTTGCAGCTCACCGACGTACCGGTCTCGGTGCTGGTGCTGCTGGCCTGCTCCTCGATGAGCGTGTACGGCGTGGTGCTGGCCGGCTGGGCCTCCGGGTCGACCTACCCGCTGCTCGGCGGCCTGCGGTCGAGCGCGCAGATGATCTCGTACGAGGTCGCGATGGGCCTGTCCATCGTGGCGGTGTTCATGACCGCCGGCACGATGTCGCACCTCGCAGATCGTCAAGGCGCAGGCCGGCAGCAACTCGTCCAGCATCGACTTCCTCGGCTGGCACCCGACCGCGCCCGAGCTGGTACGCGGTCCTGCTGCTGCCGAGCTTCATCATCTACTGCATCTCCGCCGTCGGCGAGACCAACCGGGCGCCGTTCGACCTCCCCGAGGCCGAGTCCGAGCTGGTCGGCGGCTTCCACACCGAGTACTCGTCGTTCAAGTTCGCGATGTTCTTCCTCGCCGAGTACATCAACATGATCACCGTCTCGGCGTTCGCCACCACGCTGTTCCTGGGCGGCTGGCGGGCACCCTGGCCGATCACCGCGTTCTGGCACGGCGCCAACTCCGGCTGGTTCGCGGTGATCTGGTTCTTCGCCAAGGTGCTGATCTTCGCTGTTCGGCTTCATCTGGCTGCGGGCCACGCTGCCCCGGATGCGCTACGACCAGTTCATGCGCCTCGGCTGGAAGGTCCTGATCCCGGTCAACCTGGTCTGGATCCTTTTCCTGGCCGGCGTGAGGGTGGCCAACGACCGCCTCGACCGCGGCGAGAAGTGGCTCGTCATCGGCGGCGTGGTGATCGTCGTGCTGCTGATCGCGCTGCTCTGGCCGGCGGCGCGCAAGCCGCGTCAGCTCTCGCTCGAGGAACAGATCTCGGCCCGGCCTCCGGGCAGCTTCCCCGTGCCACCGATCGACCTGCAGGTGCCGCCCGAGTCCACGCGCCCGCCGCGCGGTGGCCGAGCGTGCCCCCGCCACCGTCGGCGGCGACTCCGAGACAAAGGAGGTGTGATGTGGGGACGTTCACCGGTTCCTTCAAGGGCTTCGGCGTGACCTTCGCGCACATGTTCCGCAAGGTCGTCACCACCGACTATCCGTTCTCGCCGCCGAAGCCGGCGCCGCGCTACCACGGGCGGCACATCCTCAACCGGCACCCGGACGGCCTGGAGAAGTGCATCGGCTGCGAGCTGTGCGCCTGGGCCTGCCCGGCCGACGCGATCTACGTCGAGGGCGGCGACAACACCGACGAGCAGCGCTTCTCGCCCGGTGAGCGGTACGCCAGGATCTACCAGATCAACTACGCCCGGTGCATCTTCTGCGGCCTGTGCATCGAGGCCTGCCCGACCCGTTCGCTGACCATGAGCAACGAGTACGAACTGGCCCGTGACTCCCGGCAGGACCTGATCTTCACGAAGAAGGAACTGCTGGCGCCGCTGCTGCCGGGCATGGAGATGCCGCCGCACCCGATGCGCTTGGGCGAGACCGACAAGGACTACTACGTCGGCGCGTTGACGAACCCGGGCACGTCGGCCGGCGCCGAGCGCGCGCCCTGGTCCGAGTCCGGCACCGAGGACGCAGCGGTCAAGTCCGACCCGGCCGGCCGGCCGGAGACCGCCGGCACCGCCCGCCGCGACAATCCCGAGGCCGAGGCCGTCAGCTCCGCGATCGGCGAGAAGGGTGGCTCCCGATGACGCATGTGTCCAACGGCGAGGCCTGGGCCTTCTGGATCCTGGGCTCGTTCGTCCGTGATCGGCGCGCTCGGCATGGTGCTCGCCCGCAACGCCGTGCACTCCGCGCTCTGGCTGGTCCTCACCATGCTCTGCCTGGGCTTCCTCTACGTGGTCAACCAGGCGCCGTTCCTGGGCGCGGTGCAGATCATCGTCTACACCGGCGCGATCATGATGCTGTTCCTCTTCGTGCTGATGCTGGTCGGCCGGGACGCGTCCGACTCGCTGATCGAGACGCTCCGCGGGCAGCGGGTCGCCGCGATCCTGCTCGGCGTCGCCTTCGCCATCCTGATCGGCACCGGCCTGGCCCGCTCGCTCGGCCACATCCCCGCCGTGGGCCTGACCGCGACCAACGCCGACGGCAACGTGCCGGGCATCGCCCGCTGCTGTTCACCCGGTACGTCTTCGCCTTCGAGGTGACTTCGGCGCTGCTGATCACGGCGGCGGTCGGCGCGATGGTGCTGGCCCACGTCGAGCGGGCCAAGGCCGACGTGGCCGATCAGGTCACCCGGATGACGCGGCGCTTCCGGCCGGGCAACTACCCGGGCGCCAAGCCCGGCCCCGGCGTCTACGCCAACACGATGTCGGTCGCCGCGCCGGCCCGGCTGCCGGACGGCAACGGGTCCGAGCGCAGCATCTCGCCGATCCTTCCGGTGCGTGAGCTGAGCGCCCAGAGGCGGCTCCGAAGCGGACAGAAAGAGGAGGCCGCGAAGTGACTCCTGATTACTACCTGGTCCTGTCGGCGATCCTGTTCACCATCGGCGCCGCCGGGGTGCTGGTCCGTCGTAACGCGATCGTGCTGTTCATGTGCATCGAGCTGATGCTGAACGCGGCCAACCTGGCGCTTCGTGACCTTCAGCCGGATCAACGGCGACGCTGGACGGCCAGATCTCGGCCTTCTTCGTGATGGTCGTCGCGGCGGCCGAGGTCGTGGTCGGCCTCGCGATCATCATGTCGATCTTCCGTACCCGGCGCTCGGCGAGCGTCGACGACGCCAACCTCCTCAAGTACTAAAGGGGCCTTCACGTGGAACAGACAGTGGAGTATGCCCACGCGACGGGAGCTGCTGAGCGGAATCTGGCTGCTGGTCGCCATTCCGCTGGCCAGCGCCGCGATCCTCCTGCTGCTCGGCAAGCGCGCCGACAAGTGGGGGCACTGGCTCGGTGTCCTCGCCGTCGCCGTCCCGTTCGTACTCGGGCTGATCTTCTTCATCTCAGCCTGGCGGGCCTGGACGGCAACCGCTCGCCCGAGCAGAGCCTGTGGGACTTCATCGCGGTCGGCGGGCTGCACGTCGACTTCGGGATGCTGTTCGACCCGCTGTCCGGCGTCTTCGTGCTGCTGATCACGGGCGTCGGCTCGCTGATCCACCTGTACGCGGTCGGCTACATGGAGCACGACCCGGGCCGGCGGCAAGTTCTTCGGCTACTTCAACCTCTTCGTCGCGGCGATGTTGCTGCTGGTTCTCGGCAACAACTACGTGATGCTCTACTTCGGCTGGGAGGGCGTCGGTCTGGCGTCGTACCTGCTGATCTCGTTCTGGTACATGCGGCCGTCCGCGGCCACCGCGGGCAAGAAGGCGTTCCTGATGAACCGGGTCGGCGACGCCGGCCTGGTCATCGGCATCTTCCTGATGTTCGCAAGCTCGGCAGCACCAACTACGCGGACGTCTTCAACGGCGTCGGCTCGCTGTCCGCGACCACCGTCCTGATCCTCGGCCTCCTGTTGCTGCTCGGCGCGGCCGGCAAGTCCGGCCAGTTCCCGCTGCAGGCGTGGTTGCCGGACGCGATGGAGGGCCCGACGCCGGTGTCCGCCCTGATCCACGCGGCGACCATGGTCACCGCCGGCGTCTACCTGATCGCCCGGTCCAACCACATCTTCTCGGCCAACCCACGCTGCAGACGATCGTGGTCAGCGTCGGTGCGCTCACCCTGCTGCTGGGCTGCATCATCGGCGCGGCCAAGGACGACATCAAGCGGGTCCTGGCCTGGTCGACGGTCAGCCAGATCGGCTACATGTTCCTCGGCGTCGGGCTCGGCGGCGGCGCGTACGCGCTGGCCATCATCCACCTGCTGGCGCACGGCTTCTTCAAGGCCAACATGTTCCTCGGCGCCGGCTCGGTCATGCACGGCATGCACGACCAGGTCGACATCCGGCGGTTCGGCGGCCTGCGCAAGTACATGCGGTGGACCTGGCTGACGTTCATGATGGGCTGGCTGGCGATCATCGGCATCCCGCCGCTGTCCGGCTTCTTCTCCAAGGACCCGATCATCGAGGCGGCGTTCGCCCGCGGTGACTGGACGTCCTGGCTGTACGGCTGGGCCGCGCTGCTCGGCGCCGGGCTGACCGCGTTCTACATGACCCGGCTGTTCGTGCTGACCTTCCACGGGCCGGAGCGGTACACCGAGGACAACGAGCACCCGCACGAGTCGCCGTCTGATCATGACGGTGCCGCTGATGCTGCTGGCCCTCGGCTCGATCGTCGCCGGCTTCCTGCTCAGCCGGCACTCGGCGTCCCGCACTGGCTGGCGCCGGTCACCGGCGAGGGCGAGCACCACCCGGTGATGGCGGGCTGGCTGATCAGCGTGCTGAGCTGGTGCTGCTCGCTCGCCGGGGCCGGGTACGCCTGGGCCCTGTTCCGCCGGTCGGCACCGCCCTGCAGGCGCAGCCGGCCGGTGTGGTGGTCACCGCCGCCCGGCGCAACCTCTACACCGACGCGTTCAACGAGGCGGTGTTCGAGCGTCCCGGCATCTACCTGACCCGGGCGCTGGTCTACCTCGACAACAAGGGCATCGACGGGCTGGTCAACGGTCATCGCCGCCGAGCATCGGCGGCAGCTCCGGCCGGATCCGCCGGCTGCAGACCGGCTTCGTCCGCTCGTACGCGCTCTCCATGCTCACCGGCGCCGTGCTGATCGTCGGCGCCTTCCTCGCCGATCCAGCTGGGGTGGTTGGCGTGATGTCCGGATTTCCGTTCCTGTCCATCCTCACGCTCGCTCCCGCTGGTGGGCGCCGTGGTGGTGGCGCTGCATCCCGCGCACCCGAGGCTGAGCTGGCCAAAGTCGTCGCGCTGGGCTGGTCGCTGGCGGTGCTGGTGCTCAGCATCGTCATGTGGATCGCCTTCAAGGCCGGCGGCGACCGCTTCCAGTTCCGCGAGTCGTACGCCTGGATCCCGTCGCTGGGACGCCCGCTTCACCTTCGCGGCCGACGGCATCGCGCTCGTCATGCTGATGCTGATCGCGGTGCTGATGCCGGTGGTCATCCTGGCGTCCTGGCACGACGCCGACCAGTCGCAGCCGGTCCGGTGCCGATCTACTTCGCGCTGCTGCTGGCTCTTCGAGTTCACGATGATCGGCGTCTTCGCGGCCGCCGACGTGTTCCTGTTCTACGTGTTCTTCGAGGTCATGCTGATCCCGATGTACTTCATCATCGGGTCGTACGGCGGCCAGCGCCGGCAGTACGCGGCGGTGAAGTTCTTCCTCTACTGCCTGGTCGGCGGCCTGTTCATGCTGGCCGCGGTGATCGGGCTGTGGGTGGTCGGCGGGCACACCTTCGACTTCAACCACCTGCTGGCAGTCGGCCGTCGTCGATCGACCAGAACACCGCCCGCTGGCTGTTCCTCGGCTTCTTCGTCGCGTTCGCGATCAAGGCGCCGTTCTTCCCGTTCCACACCTGGCTGCCGGACGCCGGTGGTGCCGCCCCGGCCGGAGCGGCGGCGCTGCTGGTCGGCGTGATGGACAAGGTCGGCACGTTCGGCATCCTGCGCTACTGCCTGCCGCTGTTCCCGGAGGCGTCGCGCTGGTTCGCGCCGGCCGCGCTGGTGCTCGCGGTGATCGGCATCATCTACGCGGCGCTGCTGGCGATCGGGCAGAACGACCTCAAGCGGCTGGTGTCGTACACGTCGATCGCGCACTTCGGCTTCATCGGCATCGGCATCTTCGCCTTCACCACCCAGGGCGGCACCGGCTCGGTGCTCTACATGGTCAACCACGGTCTGGCCACCGGCCTGCTGTTCCTCGTGGTCGGCATGCTGGTCGCCCGGCGCGGCTCCGCCCTGGTGAGCGACTTCGGCGGCGCCGGCAAGACGCTCCCGGTGCTGGCCGGGGTGCTGTTCTTCGCCGGTCTGGCCTCGCTCGCGCTGCCCGGCACGGCGCCGTTCGTCAGCGAGTTCCTGGTGCTGATCGGCACGTTCACGGTGCACAAGGCGTACGCGGTCGATCGCGACCGCGGGCATCATCCTGGCCGCCGCCTACGTGCTCTGGATGGTCCAGCGGACCACCCAGGGCACGCCGAACCCGGCCCTGGCCGAGGTGCCGGCCATGCGCAAGGACATCACGCTGCGCGAGAAGGTCGTGGTCGCGCCGCTGATCCTGCTGCTGCTCTTCCTCGGCTTCTACCCGAAGCCGGTCACCGACGTGATCAACCCGGCGGTCCAGGCGACCATGCACGACGTCGGCACGAACGACCCGGGCCCGACGGCAGTCGCGAACGGAAGGTCGCACGCTAGCCATGGGAACTCGTTCACCTTCCCGTCCATCAACTACGCGCGCGCTCGCGCCGATGCTGATCCTCTTCGGGGTGGCGTGCGTCGGCGTGCTGGTGGAGGCCCTCGCCCCGCGCCGGTCCGCAACGCCGTCCAGCTCACCCTGGCGCTGCTCGCGATCGTGGCCGCGTTCATCGTGGTGGTCGTCGAGCACAACGACGCACGTGGTCACCATCGGCGGCGCGGTCGCCGTCGACGGGCCCACCCTGTTCCTGCAGGGCGCGCTGCTGGTGCTCGGCGCGGTGTCGCTGCTGCTGATCGGCGACCGCGTCGATCGACCGCGGCGGCCCGTTCGTCTCGCCAGGCCGCCGTCACGGTCGGCTCGCCAGAAGGACCTGCAGCAGGCGGGCGGCCAGCCGGGCGCCACCGAGGTCTACCCGCTGACCATGTTCGCGCTCGGCGGCATGCTGCTGTTCGTGGCGGCCAACGACCTGCTGACCATGTTCGTCGCGCTCGAGGTCTTCTCGCTGCCGCTCTACCTGCTGTGCGCGCTGGCCCGCCGGCGGCGCCTGCTCAGCCAGGAGGCCGCGCTCAAGTACTTCCTGCTCGGCTCGTACGCGTCGGCGTTCTTCCTGTTCGGCGTGGCCCTGATCTACGGCTTCGCGGGCGGCGTCCAGCTCGGCCAGCCGTGCACGCCGCGGTGGCCAACCCGCAGCACAGCCAGGTGCTGCTGTACGCCGGCCTCGCGCTGATCGCCATCGGTCTGCTGTTCAAGAGCGCGCTGGCCCCGTTCCACGTCTGGACGCCGGACGTCTACCAGGGCGCGCCGACCCCGGTCACCGCGCTCATGGCGGCCTGCACCAAGGTCGGCCGCGTTCGGGGCGCTGCTCCGCGTGCTCTACGTGGCGTTCGAGGGCGTGCGCTGGGACTTCCAGCCGGTGCTGGGCGTGATCGCGGTCCTGACCATGCTGGTCGGCGCGGTCCTCGCGGTCACCCAGACCGACATGAAGCGGCTGCTGGCCTACTCGTCGATCGCCAACGCCGGCTACCTGCTGGTCGGCGTGCTGGCGCTGAACAAGAGCGGGCCTGACCAGCACGATGTTCTACCTGGTCGCGTACGGCTTCTCGGTCCTCGCCGCGTTCGGCATCGTGACCCTGGTCCGCGACGCCGACGGCGAGGCCACCCACCTGTCCCGGTGGGCCGGCCTGGGCCGGAAGTGCCCGTTGTTCGCCGGCGTCTTCACGTTCATCCTGCTGGCCTTCGCCGGCATCCCGCTGACCAGCGGCTTCACCAGCAAGTTCGCGGTCTTCGGGGCGGCGATCGAGGGCGGCCAGACCTGGCTGGTCATCTTCGGTGTGATCACGAGCATGCTGATCGCGTTCCCGTACCTGCGGGTCGTCGTCATGATGTGGCTCTCCGAGCCGGGCGAGTCCACGCCGACGGTCTCCATTCCGGGCGCGCTGACGTCGGCCGCGTTGGCCATCGGCGTGGTCGCCACGCTGGCCCTGGGCGTCGTCCCGGCCCCGCTGATCGACCTGACCCGCGACGCCGCCCAGTTCGTCCGGTAGCGGCTTCGGTCCTCGTTCCGTCAAGAAAGCGCCCCGCTTCGGCGGGGCGCTTCTGTCTGGCTGGATGGCGGCGACGGCATCTTACTGCGCTGCGATCGGGTGCACTCAGTGTGAGGTCGGTCGGCAGCCGAGCTACGTACGGTGACCGGGGATCTCGCCCGGTAGCGGCGTGAGGGGGTGACCGGCGACGGCCGGAGCCGGCGGAGGCGGGGCTGTGGCGGGGCGTACGGCTGGGTGTATCGGATCTTGATCTTGGATCGGCCTGCCCTGGGACCAGAACGGAAAACGTCGTGTGGCATCGTGAAGAGCGTGGTGAGCACCAGTGACATGACGTTGTCGTCGCTCGGCCTCGACATCGACCCCCGGTGGTCGACGGGTCGGTGGCGGCGACGCTGGCCGCCGTGGAGGAGGCGCTGCGGGCAGAACGTGGCCAGCGCCGACCCGCTGGTGGCCGAGGCCGCGCGGCATCTCGCCGATGCGGGCGGCAAGCGGTTCCGGCCGTTGCTGGTGGCGCTCGGGGCGCAGTTCGGCGATCCGCGGCGCGCCGGAGATCGTCGCGGCGGCCAACGTGGTCGAGCTGACCCACCTGGCGACGCTGTATCACGACGACGTGATGGACGAGGCCGCCGTGCGGCGGGGTGCGCCGAGCGCGAACTCGCGCTGGGGCAACTCGGTGGCGATCCTGGTCGGTGACTTCCTGTTCGCGCGGGCGGCCGACATCGCGGCCTCGCTCGGGCCGGAGGCGGTCCAGCTGCAGGCGCGCACGTTCGCCCGGCTGGTGCACGGGCAGATCGCCGAGACCGTCGGGCCCCGCGAGCCGCGACCCGATCGACCACTACCTGCATGTCATCACCGAGAAGACGGCGTCGCTGATCGCCACGTCGGCCCGGTTCGGCGGGCTGTTCTCGCGGCGCCGCCCGGGCTACGTCGAGGCGCTGGCGCGACTACGGCGAGACGATCGGCGATCGCGTTCCAGCTCTCCGACGACCTGCTCGACATCTCGTCCGAGTCGGTGCAGTCGGGCAAGACGCCGGGCACCGATCTGCGCGAGGGCGTGCCGACGCTGCCGGTGCTCTACGCGCTGGCCGGCGACGATCACCGACGCGTCGGCGGTGCGGCTGCGGGAGATGCTGGCGGCCGGCCCGATCACCGACGACGCCCTGCACGCCGAGGCGCTGGACCTGCTGCGGGAGTCGGCGGCGATGAAGCGGGCGCGGGAGACCGTCCGGACCTATGCCGAGGAGGCGCGGGCCGAGCTGGCGCCGTTGCCCGAGGGCGCGCCGAAGCGGGCGATGGAGGCGCTCTGCGACTTCATCGCCGACCGCACGAGCTGAGCGGAAGCGGTAGGTGCCACCGAGCTCCACAGTGCACGGGCGGCGACCGCGATGCCCGGCGGCCAGGCGGCGGCGAGCACGATTCCGGTCCGCGACGCCCGGTGCCGACCCCGAACCGTTCGACCAATGCCCCTGCGGGCACTGAGGCGAGTGCGCTCGTGCCGAAGTCGCCGACCCGAGTCCGGCCGACCGGCGATCGGAGTTCGTCGCTGATCTGTGCCGCCAGACTGCCGATCAGGAACGCCGGGACCGACCCGCGATCGTGGTCGTGAGCGCCCGGGACCGGACCGGGTCGTATCGGCGCTGGTGGCAACGGTTCCGGCCACCGTTCCGACGCTATGGCGTGCAGGATGCATCCGGACGCTATGAGTGCTGACAACCACACGGCTCGTGTAAATCGATCGTGATCCACGTGCTTTGGCATTCCGTCGGCGGAAGATTATTCATATGGTGTAAGTCCCTGGCGTCGGAGGTAGCTGTGCGCGACCCCCTGGCGGAGCCGTCAGATCTGATCCGGAGCGTGTCACGCGCCCTGCGCGTGCTCGAGTCGGTCGGTCGGGCTCCGCGCGGACTCACCGTGAAGCAGATCGCGCGGCGGTGCGAATTGACCGTGGCCACGACGTACCACCTCGTTCGCACCCTCGCGTACGAGGGCTACGTGATCCGTCGTGAGGACGGCACGTACATCGTCGGGCTGGAGATCGCCGATCGTTATCGCGAGTTGGTCTCCGCCTTCCGCGGGCCGCCCGCGGTGGGCGAGGCGCTGCGGCGGGCCGCGGTCGACACCGGCTACAGCCACTACCTGGGCCGGTTCGTCGGCGGCCGGATCGCGGTGACCGCCTCGGCCGAGGGCGCTCGCTCGCCGTTCGTCGACGACATCGCGCCCGGCTTCGACGAGGGCAGCCACGCGACCGCGCTCGGCAAGGCGCTGCTCGCCACGCTCACCCCCGATCAGCGGGCGCGCTACCTGCGCGACTACGGCATGCGGGCGTTCACCCCGGCCACCCTGACCACCGCCGAGGCGATCGAGGCCGACCTGGCCGCCGGCGAGCGGCGTGGCATGCAACTCGAGATGGGCCAGTTCAAGCAGGGCGTCGCCTGCGCCGCGGTCGTGGTGATCGCCGACCGCGACATCGAACGCCGGCTGGTCCTGGCCTGCTCGATGCCCGCCGCCGAAATGCTCACCTCGGCCCGGGTCGTCCGGGCCAAACTGACCGCCGCCGCCCGCAATGTCGCCGAAGCGCTCTCCGCAGGCGAGTCCGCCACCGCTTGACAAGGGCGCCTAAGACTCCGTTGAACCTCCCGCCGCCTCCTCACGTAAGACAGGATGCACGCGCGTGTTGGGCGGAGGGTGGTGACGGGAATGCGGTGCGAACACGAACACGACGACGGCGCGTACGTTCTCGGCGCCCTGTCCCCGGCCGAGCGGACCGCGTACGAGCGGCACCTGGCCACCTGTTCGTTCTGCCGGGAAGCGGTGCGCTGACATCTCGACCCTGCCCGACCTGCTGTCGGCCGGCTGGACGCCAAGGAGTTCGCCAAGCTGTCGACCCGAGCCTGTCGAGACTCCGAGGCAACCGACCCACCCGGTCCGGCGCCGGTCCACCCGGCGCAAAAAGCTCAAAGGCTCTCCGCGTACGCGTTCTGAGCACGCGCCGCCGCGGCTGTCTGGTGGCGCTCGTCGCGTTCGGCGCCGGTGCTGCTGACCCGGGACGCGGCGGCGCCCGGCGCAGCCGCGTTCCGCTGGCCGGCCCGCGGTCGCCATGACGCCGGTCGGCCGGGCGCCCCGGTGACGCGCCAACCTGCGGATGACCAGCAAGGCCGGCGGCACCCAGATCCATCTGACCTGCTCGTACAGCAAGACCGCGCGACCACAGCCGTACACGTTCCGCCTGATGGCCTACGGCGCCGGACGACGAGAAGGACAGATCGGCTCGTGGCTGGCCTCGCCGGGCACCGACTTCCCGATGGACGCGGTGACCGCACTTCGCCGCCGGCAGCCTCTCCCGGCTCGAGCTGGTGCAGTACGACGGAAAGGCGCTGCTCGCCTACGACGTCCCCTGACCTCTGATTCCGGTCAGCGGGGACGGTATGGCGGCGGCCGGTTCGACGGTGGCGGCCGTCGGGATCGGCCGCCGTCCTGGCCTTTGCGGCGGCTGCCCGGCGAGCCCCGCACGGCGTCCACGGTGAAGATGATCAGCGCGATCCAGACCAGCCCGAATCCCGGCCAGCCGGGCGGCCGGCATCGGCTCGTGGTAGATCAGCACGCCGCAGGCGAGCTGGAGGATCGGCGCCACGTACTGCAGGATGCCGATGCCGACCATCGGCACCCGGTTGGCCGCGCCCGCGAACAGCAGCAGCGGCATCGCGGTGGCCACGCCCGGAAAAGATCATGAACGCGGTGTGCCCGGCCGAGACGTGCCCGAACTCGGCGTTGCCGGCGACGGTTCAGCCAGGCCGACGTACGCCAGGGCCGGGATCGCCAGCACCGACGACTCGACGAACAGGCCCTCGGCCGGCGGCAGACCGAGCCGCTTCTTGACCAGGCTGTACGAGCCGAAGCTGGCCGCCAGCAGCAGCGCGATGTAGGGCAGCCGGCCGTAGTCGACGGTGAGCACGGCGACGGCCACCGCGCCGATGCCGACCGCGACCCACTGCCACGGGCCGCAGCCGCTCGCGCTGCACGGTCACGCCGAGCAGCACCACGACCAGCGGGGTGATGAAGTAGCCGAGCGCGGTCTCGACGACCCGGGACGAGTTCACGCCGATAGATGTAGGTGCCCCAGTTGACGGCGATCAGGACGGCGGCGAGCGACGATGCCGCCCAGCAGCCGCGGGTCGCGGACGAGGCGGCCGAGGAAGCGCCAGTTGCGCATCGCCGTCAGCAGCAGGCTGATGAACACCATCGACCAGATCACCCGCTGCGCCAGGATCTCCAGCGGGCCGGCCGGCCGGAGCAGCTTGAAGTAGATCGGGAAGAAGCCCCACAGTGCGTACGCGACCAAGCCGTACAGATATCCACGCCGCTCTTCGCTCATGCCGTCACCGTAAGGGGGAAGCGCGGCGAGGTCCTTGCGCTATGGGCGACGTCACGCCGCCGGGGTGGGATCAGTCGCGGTCACTGCCGTCGGGGACCAGCATGTTGAGCACCCAGCTCACGATGCCGACGAGCAGCGCGCCCAGTACCGCGCTCGGCCAGAAGTCGTCCACGTGGAACGGCATGTCCAGCTTGCCGGCGACCCAGCTGGCCAGCAGGAACAGGAGGCCGTTGACGACCAGTGCGATCAGTCCGAGCGTCAGCACGTAGACGCCGCATCCGATGGCCTTGATGATGGGCCGCAGGATCGCGTTGATGATGCCGAAGATCACCGCGACCGCGAGCAGCGTGCCGATCTTGCCCGGACACCGAGTCGGTACTCAGCTTGATCCCGTGGATGACGAGCGTCGAGATCCACAGACGAGACCGCGGTGATCAGGAGCCGGATGAGGATGCCCATGGCACCGGATCGTGCCATGGCCGTGCCAGTTCCGGCGGCAACACTCCGGATCTCATCGGTGTCGATGTCCCGGCCGCGCGTCAAGCAAGCCGGCATGGCGCGCGACGGCCGGTCGGGCGACCGGTCCGTCGTTGGGGGTCAGGCGCGGACCGGCGGCCCGATCAGCTGTGCCTCGATGGGGGTCTGAGCGAGGGCGGCCCACCGGACCGCACGACGGTTGACCAGGCCGACCATGTCGGCGCGGATGCGCGTCAGCCACTGGGCGGCGTCGCCCAGGCCGAGCGCGGCGCCGAGGAGGGTGGCCTCGTCCGGCCGCAGCGGCTGAAGCAGGAGCAGGTCGGCGCGGGAGGCGACATCCACGTCGGCCGCCGTGAACTCGTCGCGAACCACCAGCGTGGCCTGCCAGCCCGCCCCCGGCCGGGTGTCCGCGCCGACCGGCCCGACGTCCACGACGACGAACAGCGGATGCAGCGCCGATCCGGGCATGATCTCGATCGCTCGGCCCGGGAGGCACCACCGCGATCGATTCGCCCGGCACCGCGGCGCCGCGCACGAACGGCTCCCAGACCTGCGGCCGGGCCGTCTGCACGACGACCCGGGCCCCCAGCGCCATCGCGCGCAGCGCGAGCAGCTGCGCCGCCGCGGACCCCGCCGACCAGCAGTGCCCGCGTCTGCTCGGGCCGGAAGAGTCGCGCCACCACCGGCCGGCCGTGCCGGTTGCTGCCCACCATCAGGCCGGCCGCCCCGATCGGTAGCTCCAGTCCGTCCGCCACCGCCGCCGGGAGCACGCCGTCGAGCCGGCCGGCCCGGCAGATCCGGCACGTCGGCGTCCCGCCCAGTGGAAGCGTGGCGGCCAGCCCGGCGAGATGTTCGCCGTCCAGTCGCCGCGCGTGCGCGTGTTCGGCGCTCAGCAGCTTCCGTAACGCCTGGGTAGCGGCGCCGAGCGACTGCGGTGTCGGGCGCAGCCAGGCGAACGGTGAGGTCGACCGTCACGCCGGTGGCCGGGCCGCCGCGGGCCGGGCCGCGCGGCCGGGCCGGCGGGCCCGCCGTCGGGCACCGATGCGGCTGCCGCCGGCGGGGCCGGGGCCGGCGGTGAGGGCGATCGTGGTCGCTGCCGCCGGGAGCGCCAGCATCCGCCCCACCAGCCGCTGTGCCGTCTCGAGCCGCAGGTCGGGCCAGCGCTGCAGCCGGAACGTCGCCTGGGCCAGCCCGCCGACCAGCAGGCCGGGCCAGGTCTCCTGGGCCGTGCCGACGCCGTCGTCGTGGGCCATCTCGCCGATCACCCGTAGCGCCGCGGCCTCGCCCAGTGCCCGCGCGGGCACTCCGCCCAGCCGCCGGGGCAACTTGCGCACCAGGCCGGACAGCGCGATCCGGAGGTCGTGGTCGGTCCATCCCTCGGCCCGCAGCACCCGCACGGCCAGCACCGCCCGGCCGTGGCCGAGCAGCCGGCCCTCGGTGAGCTGCCGGTACGAGTTGGCCGGCGTGCCCGCCCCGGCTCGCAGCGCCGGCGCCGGGAAGCCGCTGAGCAACAGCTGGATTCGCACCGGCGGCATCTCGGAGCTCGGTGGAGGCAACAGCGCGGCCGGCGAGGGCAACACGGGCGCGTCTTCCACCAGGAGCCCGCCCGGGTCACCGAGCTCGAGCACGGCGGTGAACCCCTGACTGTCCATGATCACCGCAGCCGTGTCGCCGGCCAACTCGACCGGCATCACCCGCGCGCCCGGTGCGGCCGAATTCGAGAAGGGCGTTCGATGCGACGTTCACCGGGGTGTCGTGCCGCCGCCCGGCGAAGCGCAGTCCGACGGCGAGCCACTCAAACGCCCAGCGACCGCGCATCCGCAGCCAGGCCAGGGCGAGCAGGACGATGGCCAGCGCCACCCCGGCCGCGAGCGTGACTGTGCCGTAGACCGCTCCGGCCAGCACCGCGACCGCCGCGACCTGGGTGACCACCAACTGCCCGGCGCGGATCCCGAAGAGCCGTCCACGCCGGACGGCCCTGGGCCGGACGGGCGGCGGAGCTGCTCCGGGGTCGGGCGATCGGGGGATGTCGCCCAGCACGCTCGCCGTCATGTCGCCTCGCCTCCCGGGATGGCACTCGTGAGAATCGATGGGGTGCGGGCCTCATGGTAGGGCCTCGGCCGTCATCGCCGGGGGCGGTTGTCCACAGGCTTCGATGCGCCGAGTTGTCCACAGGCGCCGATCCGGGACTACCGTGAGCCCGCCCGTCCCGCTACGGTCGGCGACGGCAACAACGGAACCGGCTGCTCAGGGCGGCCCCCCCACGGCCGAGTCGGAGGGACTAACCTGAGCGCCTTGAGTGCTACGTGTCGATGGCTGCGCCGCAGCTTGTCCATTCTGGACCGACATCGATGACTTGACGAAGGAAGCGGGGTGACGTCCGGGGTGTCCCAGACGCAGGCAGAATCCTCGGTGATGGCGACGACCGCCACGAAATTCGAGAATGTCAACGGCAGTCTCCAGTCGATGCTGAAGACGCTCATGTCCGAGCTGTCCACGCTCAGCGGGTCCTGGAAGGGCCTCGGCGCGATGGAATTCGAGAAGGTCAAGCAGCAGTACGCGTCCGACTTGCAGGCGCTGAACCGGGCGCTGTCCGACACGGCCGAGGCGATCCGTACGTCCGGCCGCGGCTACGACGCATCCGACGCCGACGCGGCAGCGCGGGTGACCAAGTCCGGCGGCGGCGGCCAAACGCTGCCGCTCTGAGTGTCACGGAGGAGATTCGATGGACAACGGTGTGCTTCTCGTCAACTTCGGCGCGCTGGAGCAAGGCAGCAGTGACATCCAGAAGGCGCTGAACGAATTGCAGTCGCAGCTCAGCCAGCTCGAGCGCGATGCCGGCCCGCTGGTCGCCACCTGGTCGGGTGCGGCGCAGTCGGCGTACGCCGAGCGCCAGCGCAAGTGGCAGGCCGCCGCGGATGATCTGGCGGCGATTCTGCGCAACATCAAGGTCGCGGTCGACGAGTCGGCGGCGGACTACCAGCGTACGGAGAGCCAGGCGCAGAAGCGTTTCGAGTGATCCTTCCGGCCGGCTCGGGCGGCCGGACCGGCCATCAAGGCTGGTGGCGGGCCGCCCGGGAAGGTTGGTCACATAGCGTGACTGATAGGTCTCGCTACGCAACAAAGTCTTCACCTATCGCCATCGACCGTGCCCGCCTTTACACCCGACATGGTTGTCTGCGTGCTGCCGCCCATTGTGATCGACGCCTGACCTTGTAGGTTGTACGCGTTGAGATGGCCTCGTTCACACACGTTGGGAGAGGTGGACGTGACCGAGTGGGCACCGGCTACGGACGCCGAGGTCGCCATGCGCGACGCACTCCGTACGGACGACCAGGAGACGTATTTCCGGATCCTTGCCGGTATTGATCTGCTACTGCCCGTCTCGGCCGACGCGCTGGCGGGCCTGGCGCCGCTCGGTTGGGGCACGTGGAGCACCGGCGGGCGTACACACGTGCTGGCCTTCACGTCTCCCTCGGCGCTGCAGGCCTGTCTTGCCGACTACACCGGCTCTGCCCGTCGCGTGGCATATTCGGAACTGGCCGAGACGTGGCCGAACCTCGAGTGGTGGCTCGCGGTCAACCCGGGCCTGCCGATCGAAGGTTATCTGCCGGCCTGGTTCGTGGCGCAGCTGTCCCGCGGGGATCTCCGGCTGCCGACCCGGGGGCCGGCGCGCGAGGGTGCGCGTTCGCATACTTCACGGGATCTCCAGGCCGCGGCGATGGCGGCCAACGCGGCTGCGGCGGGCCGCGGCAGCGCCGGTCAGGGCGGTCCCACCAGCGGCGACCCGGCGGAGGCGGCGGCTGCGGGGCAGGCCGGCGTCTATGGCGTCCCCCAGGGTGGTGCTTCCGCGGACGCGGCGGTCGCCGATGCCCAGCGCGGCGGCTACGGGCCGGGTGCTCCGCACTACGACATGCCCGGCGCCGGGGCGTATGACGCGTCGGGCGCCGGGGAGCACGGCGGGCCGGCCCCAGGCGGAACCGGCCGGGCGGGGGCGGTCGGACCGGGTGGGTTGCCGGTTCGGAGCCCGGGAGCGGTGCTACCGAGTGGCCTTCCGTCGCGGGTGCCCACGTCGCAGCCGGCCGAGCCGGCCTCGTTCCCCGGGTTTGCGCCGCGTAGCTCCGGTAACGGAAGCCCCGATGGACTGGCGGACCCGGGGGTGCCGGCGGCTTACCGCTCGCCGCCCCGGCCGGCCGGGGCGCCTCCTGAGGGAGAGGGTTCGCCCGGGCCGCAGAGTCGCGGGGCCGGTGAATCAGCCGGGGCCGGCGGGAGTGGGTTGCCGACGCGTACGCCGATGGCTCAGACACCGCCGCTGCCGAGTCACATCCCGGCGCCGGGCGGGCGCGAGCCGGAGCTTCCGCGACGCGGCGAGACCTTCGGCGGGACCCAGCACGAGCTGCCTCGCCGGGGCGCGCCGGGTGACCAGCCGGGCTCGGAGGGGCCGGGCCGGCTGCCGGACAACGGGCTGCCCCGGCGGCCGGTGACGCCGCCATCCGAGCGGTCGGGCTCCATGGCGGCCGCCGCCCAGGCGATGTCCGGCAATCGCGGGCCGTCGAAGCTCGCGCCGCCGATCATTCCGGGCGCAGGCGGCCGGACTGCCCCGAGCCCGTCTTCCGGCTCCGTCGCGCCGGAATCCGGCTCCCCGGACCAGCCTGTGGTCCCGGCCGCGGCTTCCCGGCCGCCGATCCCGCCGACCTCCGCGTCCGAACGGCCCGCCGCGACCGGCTGGCCCGACCAGGACCGTCGCGATCAGGGCTGGCCCGACCAGGACCGCCGTGACCAGGGCCTGCTCGACCAGGACCGTCGCGATCAGGGCTGGCCCGACCAGGACCGCCGTGACCAGGGCCGGCTCGACCAGGGCTGGCCTGACCAGGAGCTCCGCGACGAGGACCGCCCGGAGCGTGACTTCTCTGACCAGGGCGGTCTCGAGCGCGACTTCCCCGACCGAAGCCGCCGCGAGCCGGACTTCTCCGGGCAGGACGCCTTCAGGCAGGACCGCTCGCCACAAGATCAGGACCAATCGGCTGGAACCGACCAGGAGAGCTGGCCCGACTATGACCGGGCCGATGCGAACCCCGCCGAATCGGACCCGGCCACGACTGAGGTCGACCAAGTCGCGCCGAGCCGGTCCGAGCCGGTCCGAGCCGAGCCGAGCCGGTCCGAGCCGAGCCGGTCAGAGCAGGATGACAGCGGGTCTGTTCGATTCGGATCCAGCCGGCCCGCGCCGACCTCGGCGGACGAAGGACCGGCGGGACGAGACCGGCCTTCGGGAAACCGGTCGGAGGACGACGACTGGTCTGGCGAACGAGACCGATCGACGGAAGATCCGCGTGGACCGGAGCAGCCACCGCACCCGGGTGCCGGCAGGTTGCCGGAGGAGGAGTTCGCGCCGGCCAATGATGTCGAGCGCGACCTGTTCGACGCGGCCGAGGAGGGCAGCACCGACCGGTTCCTGTCGACGCTCCTGCTGGCCACGGTGCTGGTCCCGGTCGCGAACCATTCCCGGCCGGGAAGCGCCCCGGGGGAGTCGGGGTTCGCTTTCCGGACCGAGCAGGTCGACGGCGAACCGTTCCTGGTGGTGTTCACCAGCCGGGACCGGTTGTCCGAGCATTTCGCCGAGCCCACCCGTACGGTCGGGGTGCGCTTCCTCGAACTGATCCGCAACTGGCCCGATCCGGCCTGGTCGTTCGCGGTCAACCCGGAGTCCCCGGTCGGCGCCACGTACCCGGGTCCGCAGGTCATCGCGCTCGCCGCCTGGGCTGCCGACGCCGGCCTGGGCGCCGATCCGGACGATGTCGACGAACCAGCGCCGGTGCCGGCTCCGCAGAAGGTCAGCGACACCGCGCAGCACGCCACCGTCATGCAGAAGACAGTCGCTCCCGAGCAGGTCGACTACTACCTCGAGCGGGGTTACGACCGGGTCGCCGGGTTCGTGCACCGCGCCAAGGAGGTCGAGCACCTGCGGACGCCGGCCGAGCTGTTCGCCGCGCTCGGCCTGGGGCAGGACGGCTCGCCGTTCACCGCGGACGCCAAGGAGGCATACGTCCTGCGCTGGCCGGCGTACCGCCCCAGCCTGTACCGCATCCCCTACGGCGGCCAGAGCGAACAGGCGCTGCGCGCGATGGACGGCTGGGTGATCGAGCGGCCGCCGTTCCGCGGCAACGGGTTCGCGCCGGGTGAGGGCCGCGACGTCATCGCCGAGTTCAAAGTGGACAGTGTCCGGCTGCCGCACGGCGCCCAGCTGTGGCGGATGGACGCCGACGGCACCGAGAAGATGGTGGCCATCTTCGACTGTGACGCGCCGATCTGGCGCCGGGTGGGTGAGTGATGCGCGACGGGTACGTGGTGACGTGGGAGGGCCGTGAGTACGACGCCTCGCCCGACGGCGACAAGGTGCGCATCTACGCGCCCGAGCCGACCGACGGTTTCGAGGAGGTACGTCCGGGCCGGTACGTCCGTGTGCTCGATCCGGACGAGTACGACGACCTGCAGTACGTCCGTACCACCTGCTCGTGGCGGGGCCAAGCATTTGTCGTGCTGGCCGAGGCTGACGCGTGGCTCCGGCTCGAGTACACCGGTGGCCGCGCCCCGGTGGCCCGCTCACTGGGGCTGGAGGAGTACGACTTCGGCGTCTACCAGGGCTGGGCGCCGGCCCACGAGGTCAGCGAGCTGTACGAGCACCGGATCTGAACCGGTTCGGTCACGCCGACGTCTTCAACCAGCGGAGGATCTCCCCGGTCACCACGTTCGGCGCCTCCTGGTGCAGGAAGTGCCCGGCGTCAGCGATGAGCCGCCACTCGTAGGGCGCGACCACGTACCGGCCCGACCCTTGCGCCGTCCGCGGCAACGTGGCCGTGTCCAGCGCCCCGTGCAGCTGCAACGTCGGCGTGATCATCGGCTTCTGCATCAGCTTGACGAACCGGTAGCCCTGCAGCCGCATGGCGCTGCGGAACACCCACCGGTATGCCTCCAGCGCGCAGAACGCCGCCTGCGGGATCTGCATCGCCTCCCGGCACCGCGCGCTGTACTCGGCGAACCGTGGCGAATCGGTCCACTGGGGACCGCCCCAGTCGGCCATCAGCTCGCCCACCATGGCGGCGTCGTCCTTGGTCAGCACGTGCTCGTACCGCGGCACCTGGAACTTGAAGATCGACGCGGACGCCGACATCTGCCCGCGGGGGTCGGCGAACAAGGCCGTACGCAGCCGCAACGGGTGCGCCGCGCCCAGCACGACCAGTCGGTTGACCAGTTTGGGGTGGAACGTCGCCGCGGCCCAGCCGATCATTCCGCCGGCGCCCGTGCCGACCACCGTGGCCGACCGTTCGCCCAGCGCCCGGATCAGCCCGGTCACGTCGGCGGCCATCGTGTACCCGTCGTACCCGCGGGGCGGCTTGTCGCTGGCCCCGTACCCGCGCAGGTCGATCGCGACGGCCCGGAAACCGGCGTCGGCCACCCGGGGCAGGATGTCGTGCCAGGCCCACCAGAACTCGGGGAACCCGTGCAGGAACAGCACCAACGGCCCGGTGCCGGTCTCGACGACGTGGAACCGGCTGCCGTTGGCGCCGACGAACCGGTGGGTCCAGGGCCCGTCGGTGAGCACGCACGACTCGTCCACCCGACTACTCATGGCGACCAGAGTAGGCGGTGAAGGCCCCGTCGATGGCCCCGTCCCTGGTCACGACACCGGCTCAACGTACGTGAAGAACTTGAGGCCGGGCCGGCCATGACGCGAGAAGCGGCAAAAGCGGCAGACCCGGAGGTCTGCCGCTTCTCTGCCTTCGGTTGGTCAGACGCCGTCAGTCCTCCGACTTGGTCGACGACATCCCCTTCGAGATCAGGTCCATCACGGTGGAGTCCTGCAGGGTGGTCACGTCACCCAAGGACCGGTTCTCGGCGACGTCCTTCAGCAGCCGGCGCATGATTTTGCCGGAGCGCGTCTTGGGCAGCTCCGCCACCAGCATGATCTGCCGCGGCTTGGCGATCGCGCCCAGCTTCTTGGCCACGTGGTTGCGCAGGTCCTGGATGAGCTGCTCGCCGGCGTCGCCCGAAGTGTCCACATTGCCGCGCGGAATGGTGAACGCGACGATCGCCTGACCGGTGGTGGCGTCGGTGGCGCCGACCACCGCCGCCTCGGCCACCGACGGGTGCGACACCAGCGCCGACTCGACCTCGGTGGTGGAGATGTTGTGCCCGGAGATGAGCATGACGTCATCCACCCGGCCGAGCAGCCAGAGCGAGCCATCCGCGTCCTTCTTCGCCCCGTCGCCGGCGAAGTAGATCCAATCCTCGCCGCTCCCGGCTCCGGCTCCGAACCGGGACCAGTACGTGTCGATGAACCGCTTGTCGTCGCCCCAGATCGTGCGCAGCATCGCCGGCCACGGCTCGCGCAGCACCAGGAAGCCACCGCCACCGTCGGGCACCGACCGGGCGGCGTCGTCGACCACGTCGGCCACGATGCCGGGCAGTGGGGACATGGCGGAGCCGGGCTTGGTCGCGGTGACGCCGGGCAGCGGGGAGATCATCATGGCGCCGGTCTCGGTCTGCCACCAGGTGTCGACGATCGGGCAGCGGTCCCGGCCGACGTTCGCCCGGTACCACATCCAGGCCTCGGGGTTGATCGGCTCACCGACGCTGCCGAGGATGCGCAGCGAGGACAGGTCGGCCTTGGCCGGGATGTCGTCGCCCCACTTCATCATGGTGCGGATCAGAGTCGGCGCGGTGTACAGGATGGACACGTGGTACTTGTCGACGATGTCCCAGAAGCGGCCGCGGTGCGGGGTGTCCGGCGTGCCCTCGTACATCACCTGGGTCGCGCCGTTGGACAGCGGTCCGTACACGATGTACGAGTGGCCGGTGACCCAGCCGATGTCGGCCGTACACCAGTAGACGTCGGTTTCGGGCTTGTGGTCGAAGACCGCGTTGAACGTGCACGACGCCTGCGTCAGGTACCCGCCGGTGGTGTGCAGGATGCCCTTGGGCTTACCGGTGGTGCCCGAGGTGTAGAGGATGAAAAGCGGGTGCTCGGCGTCGAAACTCTGCGGCGAATGCGACGGGCTGGCCTGTTCGACCGTCTCGTGCCACCAGAGGTCCTTCTCGCCCCAGGTCACGTCCTCACCGGTGCGCCGGACGACCAGGACGTGCTCGATGCCCGGGCACTGGGCGACCGCTTCGTCCACGGTCGGCTTCAGGGCGGACGGCTTGCCCCGGCGGTAACCGCCGTCCGCGGTGATCACCAGCTTGGCGTCCGCGTCCTGGATGCGGGTGGCCAGCGCGTCCACCGAGAAGCCGCCGAAGACCACGCTGTGCAGCGCGCCGATCCGGGCGCAGGCCAGCATCGCGACCGCGGCCTCGGGGATCATCGGCAGGTAGATGGCGACCCGGTCGCCGGCGCCGACGCCGAGGTCGGTCAGCGTGTTGGCCGCCTGGCTGACGCTGGCCAGCAGGTCGCGGTAGGTGATGGTGCGGGTGTCACCGGGCTCGCCCTCCCAGTGGATGGCGACCTTGTCCCCGTGCCCGGCCTCGACATGCCGGTCCACGCAGTTGTACGCGACGTTGAGCTCGCCGCCGACGAACCACTTGGCGAACGGTGGATTCGACCAGTCGAGCACCTGGTCCCACGTCTTGGTCCAGTTCAGCCGCTTCGCCTGCTGCTCCCAGTAGCCGAGCCGGTCGGACCCGGCCGCGTCGTAATCGGCGGCCTTGACGTTGGCCGCAGCGGCCAGCTCCGGCGGCGGCGGGAACTGGCGCGTCTCCGAATACAGGTTCTCCAACGTCTCGCTCATGAGGGCGGCTCCTCTGCCGTGCTGGATGCATCTTACTGGACACTAGTTCCGGGCGGAGCGCATTGTCGCTGCGTGGATCTTTGCAGTTGCGCGCCAGTTGGCGCATCCCCAGGGTGCACGAACGCTGGCACTACCGTGGTCACATGGATCCGCTTGCCCCGCTTCTTGATCTGCCCGACATCGCCCCCGCGTTCGCCGACGCCCGCGATCGGGTCGACGCCGCGCTGCGGCACCGGGCGCTGCGCCGGCAGGGTGGCCCGGTCGCGGCCGAGATCAGCCTGCGGGCGGCGGTCGCGTCGGCCGCACTCGAGGGCCATTCCTACGATCGTGACGCCGTACGGGCGGGAACGGTGACCGATCCGGTCCTGCAAGGCGCGTTGCGAGTCGCCGAAGGGCTGGGCGGCCTGGTCGACGTGTGGCCCAAGGCGCCGCGGCAGGTCCTGGCGCGGCTGCACGTGCTGGCCGCCCGGGGCGTGGTTCCGGCCGACGCGCTCGGCCGGTTGACCGGGCATGCCGACCGGGTCTCTTCGCTGGCCGCCCTCGTCGCCGGCAACGGAACCTCGCCGCCTCTGCTGCTGGCCGCGGTCGTGCACGCCGAGCTGATCACCCTGCGGCCGTTCGACGGCGCGGCCGGCGTCGTGGCCCGGGCGGCGGCGCGCCTCACGCTGATCGGCCGGGGACTGGATCCGCGCGGTCTGGTGGCCCCCGAGGTCGGGCACCTCGCCCGCGAGCCCGAGTACGTCGGGGCGGCCGGCGCGTACGCCACGGGTACGCCCGACGGTGTCCGGTCGTGGCTGCGGCACTACGCCGCCGCGGTGTCAGCCGGTGCGGACCTGATCACCGAGGTCGGGGATGGGGTACTCGCGGCTGCCTGATAGGGCAATCACTGGGTCCACCGGACGGTGGCAATCTGCGTCGCTGCCCCGAATGCCCCATTCAGCAGAGTAGATGTTGGCATACTCGGTCCGGTGAACAAGACGTGGGTCCGGCCGTACGCGCCCGGCACCGGACGCTGGGTGGTGATCGGCTGGGAGGCGGCCGCGCTCGCCTTCCTCGCCTGGTCCACGTTCCGGCAGTTCGCCATCAGCGGCAGCTTCCAGCACGTGATCGCCGGGGTGCTGGCCGCGGTCTGGGTGATCGGCACGTCCCGGGTCATCGACATGGGCGTGTACGTGGGCGAGAACGGCCTGCTGGTACGGGGGCTGCTGCGGACGCGGCGGGTGCCGTGGGGCGAGATCGCGCACGTACGGCTGCACAAGGCCGGCCACAAGATCGGCCGCTGGGAGATCGAGGCCGGGATGACCGTGCTGATCGAGCGGCGCGACGGATCCACGGTGAACACCGAGTTGTGGGCGAAGGGTGTGGACTTCCACAAGCGGCCCAAGGAGTTCCGGGCGGTGTATCACGAGCTGCGTAACCGTCACCTGGCGACCCTGAGCGGGCGCTGACATAAGGACGGCGCCTCGGGGAGAGGCGCCGTCGCTCGCGCGTCCGGACCGGGTTATCAAGCGTGCACCTGGGTCTCGCTGTCGGCAGTCCTTCTCGGTGCTGCTGCAGCGTGCCTGCCGTGGCTGATCGCGCGTGGGTTCCCGGTGGCCGTGCACGGAATCCACGGGGCGGTTCCGTTCCCTCTTTCTACGCCCGTCGCTCCTTGATCGCCATGGGTTCGCGGGCAAAAGTGGACGTACCGATATCAGTCAGACTTTAACCTTCGTACGACGGAGGCGGCCGTAGATGGCGATGCCGATGGCGACGCCCACCCCCACGCTGAGCGCAGCCGCGGTGATCGGCACCGCCGGGCGGTCCCGTAGCCGGCGCCCGAGCGGGACCGGACGCCGGAACTCGAGGATCGGCCAGGCGTTCTCGGTGGCGACCCGGCGCAGGTTTCGGCTCGGGTTGACGGCGGTCGGATGGCCCACTGCCTCCAGCAGCGGAAGGTCGCTGCTGGAGTCCGAGTAGGCGTAACACTGGGTCAGGTCATACCCGCGGACGGCGGCCATCGCCCGTACGCCCTCGGCCTTGGCCTCGCCGGCGGCGTAGAACTCGACCTCGCCGCTGTACCGGCCGTCGACGATCCCCATCCGGGTCGCGATGACGTCATGGACGCCCAGCTGCTCGGCGATCGGGCGGACGATCTCGTCGCCTGAGGCGGAGACGAGCACGACGTCCCGCCCGGCGGCGTGGTGCTCCCCGATCAGGGCGGCGGCTTCGGCGTACACGTACGGGTTGATCAATTCCTCGAGGGCCTCGACGACGATCTGCCGGACCTGCTCGGCGTTCCATCCCTTGGTCAGCTCGGCCAGGTAGTCGCGGGTCCGCGCCATGGTCTGCTCGTCGGTGCCGCCGAGCCGGAACATCAGCTGGGCGTAACCGGATTTGATCACGTCGCGGCGGCTGATCAGGCCGTCGCGGAAGAACGGCCGTCCGAAGGCCAGCGCGCTGGACTTGGCGATGACGGTCTTGTCGAGATCGAAGAAGGCGGCGCTCAAGCCCACGGCCGGAGAGTCTAGCCCGACCGGACCACCGGCTGGGGACGTCGCCGCACCCAACGGGTGCCAACGGCGTCGCGGTGCGTCACAATCGACACTCGACGGGCTGCAGAGTCTGAGGCATGCTTGTGTTGCGACAGAGTTTCATGTTGCGAAGGAACTCGGCTCAGTTTGTCGCCTTCACGTCGACTCTCGGTGCTTGCGCCCCCGCGATCACCGAGGCCGATTCGGCTCGACCCCCCCGGAGCCGAATCACGGACGGCCCCCGTCTCCCCCCGACGGGGGTCGTTCGTTTTGCATCAGAGGCCGGCTCTGGCCGGGCCGCCTCTTTGATCAGATGGGCGGCTCTGGCCGGGCGGCCTCTTTGGATCAGATGGCCAGGTCTGGCCGGACCGCCTTGCCGGCGGCCTCTGGGCTCAGCCCGAACAGCTCGGTCAGTCCCGTGATCGCCAGCACCCGCCGGAACGACTCGGTCGGACCGACCACCACGAAGCGGGCGTCGGCGTCGGTCGCGGCCCGGTAACCCTCGATCAGAGCGCCGAGGCCGGTTGAGTCGATGAACGTCGCCGCGCCCAGGTCGACGCGGAGTTCCGGCGGCGACCACTCGGCGACCGCGGACCGGATGCCGGCAGTGACCTCGTCGGAATTGGTGAAGTCGATCTCGCCGCGCACGGACACGGTGACGCTGCCGTCGTTGTGGACCACACCGATGACCGGGTTCTGCATGCCAACTCCGTCGCTCCGCGTTCCGGTGGCAAGCACCCTACCTAACATCGGCCGGACACGCCTACCGCTAGCACATCAGCCCCCCGGACGGGCTTTGTCCACAGCCCGAGGAGTTATCCACAGATCGGCGACCTGGCGGTTGAGCGGGGCTTGCGGCTCCGATTTCCTGCTCCCGCTCGTCCTCGTCTCTCCCTACGTGTCGGAGGCCGCCGTGCCCGCTTCTACCGCTGTCCGTCCCGGTGCCCGCCGGCCTCTGGTGGTGACCGCCGACCAGGCGCTGCTCGACGACCTGTTACGCCTGGCCGCGGCGGGCAGCGCCGAGGTCGAGGTGGCGACCGATCCGGCCGCGGCCCGGGCCCGGTACCTGCGAGCGCCGCTGGTGCTGATCGGTGCCGACCAGGCTGCCGCGTGCCTCCGGGCGCGGCTGCCGCGCCGGTCCGGAGTGGTCCTGGTCGGGGCGACGGAGATGCCCTGGGACCTCGCCGGCCTGATCGGGGCCGAGCACGTCGTAGCGCTCCCGGACGCCGAATCGTGGCTGGTCGACCGCTTCGCCGAGGGGCCCGGGCCCGGTCGGGGGGCCCGGGTGCTGGCGGTGATCGGCGGGCGCGGCGGGGCCGGTGCCAGCGTCCTGTCCGGCGGCCTCGCGGTCACCGCGGTCGGCGCCGGGCAGCGCACGTTGCTGATCGATGCGGACCCGCTCGGTGGCGGGCTGGATCTGGTGCTCGGCTGGGAAGGCGTCTCCGGGCTGCGATGGCCGGCGCTGACCGGCACGGCGGGCCGGGTCGATGCGCCGGCTCTGCTGAACGCGCTGCCCCATCGCGGCGACCTCGTCCTGCTGTCGTTCGCCCGCGACGAGCCGGGCACGATCCCGGGCGAGGCGATGGCGACCACACTGGACGTCGCCCGGCGCGCGCGGGACGTGGTGATCGCCGATCTGCCGCGGCAACTGGACGACGCGGCCGTCCTGGCCCTGCAGAACGCCGACCGGGCCATCCTGCTGGTGCCGGCCGAGCTGCGGGCGACCGCGTCCGCCGCCCGGATCGCGGCCGTGGTGGCGCAGCACTGCGAGAACCTGTCGGTGGTGGTGCGCGGGCCCGCTCCCGGGCGACTGCGGGCCCGCGACGTGGCTCGGGCGCTCACCTTGCCGCTGGCCGGGTCCCTGCGGCCGGAGCCGGCGCTGTGCGCGGCCCTGGAGCGGGGCGAGCCACCGGCGGCGAACGGACGGGGCCCGCTGGCCGAACTGTGCAAGCGGCTGATCGGTGAGCTGGCATGACTGCGGCCTTCCCGTCCGCCCGCCGGGGCCTGGCCTCTGATCGAGGGCCAGCCGATCGGGGGCTGGCCGACCGGGTGCGGCGGCAGTTCGCGGCCGACGGCTCGGTGGCGACGCCGGCGGCCGTCGTGGCCGCGGTCCGGCAGGACGGCGACGTGGCCGTGCTCGGCGACACGGCGTTGCTCCGGCTGGCCGGACAGGTGCACGACCAGCTCGTCGGCGCCGGGCCGCTGTCGCCGCTGCTGGCCGACCCGGCGGTGACCGACGTGCTGGTCAACGGCGTCGACGTGTGGGTCGACCGGGGCGCCGGACTGCAACGGGCGGGCGTCTCGCTCGGTGACGCCGGCGACGTCCGCCGCCTGGCCCAGCGGCTGGCCGCCGGGTGCGGCCGGCGGCTCGACGACGGGCAGCCGTACGCCGACGCCCGGCTGCCCGACGGCACCCGCCTGCACGCGGTGCTACCGCCGGTCGCGACGTCCGGGCCGTACCTGTCACTGCGCACGTTCCGGCACCGTCCGTTCCGGCTCGAGGATCTCGTCGATCGCGGCACGGTGCCGCCCGCCGTCGCCCCGCTGCTGGCCGCGATCGTCGCCGCCCGCCTCGCGTACCTGGTCACGGGCGGCACCGGCGCCGGCAAGACGACGCTGCTGAGCACACTGCTGGGCCTGGTACCGCCGACCGAGCGGATCGTGCTGGTCGAGGACGCGGCCGAGCTCCGGCCGGCCCATCCCGCACGTGGTGGCGCTGCAGTGCCCGGACGGCCAACGTGGAAGGTGCGGGCGCGGTCGGGCTGACCGACCTGGTCCGGCAGGCGCTGCGGATGCGCCCGGACCGGCTCGTCGTCGGGGAGTGCCGGGGTGCCGAGATCGTCGACCTGCTGGGTGCTCTCAACACCGGGCACGAGGGCGGTGCGGGCACCCTGCACGCGAATGCGGCGGCCGACGTGCCGGCCCGGCTCGAGGCGCTCGGCCTGCTCGGCGGCCTGCCCCGCGCGGCTCTGCACGCCCAGGTGGTCGCGGCGCTGCAGGTGGTGCTGCAGATGCGCCGGACCGCCCGCGGTCGCGAACTGGAGTCGATCGGCGTGCTGCTGCCGGCGGGCGAGCAGCGACTGGCCACGGTGGTGCCGGCCTGGTGGAACGGGCACGGCACAGCCGCCGGCGCCCCGCACCTGGCCGACCTGCTGCGCCGTCGCGGGGTGGCGGTTCCGTCCGTGTTGGCGGACCGATGAGCGTCGTCCCGGTGACGTTGATCGTGCTGGCGGTCGTGGTGCTGGTGATGCCGGCGCGCACGGTCATCCGGCGGTTGCGGGGGCCGGTGACCCTGCGGCTGCCGTCGATCGATCCAGCCGCCGTCGTACGGCATCCCCGTCGCCTGCTCGCAGCGACGGTGGTGGCCGGTGTTCTGATGGGTCTGACTGTGGGCGGGCCGGTCGCGGCGTTCGTGCTCGCGGTCTACGCCGGACTCGCGGCTCGGGCGCTGGTGCGGCGAACGGGTCGGAAATCGGCGGCGGAGGCGCGGGCGCGATCGCTGGACGATCTCTCGGTGCTTGCGGCCGACTTGCGCGCGGGCCTGCCGCCGGCGCCGGCTTCGCCGGGTTGCCTTCCGGCGCGGGTGGACGCGGTGTGGGCGCTCGCAGATCACACCGGGGCGCCGGCGGCGGATCTGGTCGAGCGGATCGAGGCCGACGCGCGGGCGGCGGACCGGGCCCGGGCGGCGGCGTCGGCCGAGGCGGCGGGGGCACAGGCGACCGCGATGCTGCTGGCGGCCTTGCCGGTCGGTGGAATCGGGCTGGGATTCGGTCTGGGTGCCGATCCGCTGCGGATCCTCTTCCACACTCCGATCGGAGGGGCCTGCGCGGCCGCGGCCGTGGTGTTGCAGGGCGCCGGACTGCTGTGGACCGAACGGCTGACCGCGGGTGGGTCGCGATGACGGAGATGTGGTGTGCGGTCGCGTCCTTCCTCGACGCTCCCGGTCCGGTCGCCGTGCCGCTCCGATTGTGCTGCGTGCAGCGGTTGCTGGGCCGGTCGCCGTCGCCCGCGCCCGTGGTTGCGTGCGGCGCCGCCGGATCGGCGCCGGACACCTCCGTGCTCTCGGGCTTCGGTCCGACGCGGGAGCCGGCGCCGTGACGGGCCCGTCGGCGGCCGGGATCATGGTGGTGAAGTCGTGATCGGACTGGCGCTGGCCCTGGCCGGAATCGTTCTGGTGGCGCCGCTGCCCTACGGCCGTCCGCGGCGGCTCACCCGGCTGGCGCGGCTGCGGGCCGGCGAGTCCACGCCGTCGCCGCGGGATTCGTCGCTGCTGCTCGGCGTGGTGGCCGGCCTGGCCGTGATCGCCCTGATCGGGCGGTGGTGGGGCGTACCGGCCGGGATCGCTGCGGGAGCGGCGGTGACGCGCGGGCTCCGCCGCCGGCCGTCGCCCGAGGTGCTCAAGGCTCGGCGGCGGGCGACGTCCGACCTTCCGCTGGGCGCCGACCTGCTGGCCGCTGCCCTGCGGGCGGGCGCTCCGGTGGACCGGGCTGCGGCTGCCGTCGCCGACGCACTCGGTGGACCCCTGGGCGAGCGGCTCACCCGGACTGCCCGCTCGCTGCGACTCGGTGCCGGGCCGGCGGAGGCCTGGGCGCATCTGTCCGACGTGCCCGGCGCCGGGCGGCTGGTGGCCGCGGCCGTCCGGTCCAGCGCCAGCGGCGGCGCGCTGGCCGGGGCACTCGGCCGGCTCGCCGACGACCTGCGCAGCGATCGCCGGTTCGCCGCCGAGGCCGCCGCTCGCCGCGCCGGGGTGCTGATCGTGCTGCCGCTCGGGCTTTGCTTCCTGCCCGCCTTCCTGCTCGCCGGCCTGGTGCCGGTGATCGTCGCCGTGCTCGGCGACGTGCTTTGAACCCCAACCGAAGGAGAACAACGTGCGCAATTTCCTCGTCCGCTACCGGACGCTGCAGTCCCGGGCCGCGGACGCCGGCATGAGCACGGCGGAGTACGCGGTCGGCACGGTGGCCGCGGTGGCCTTCGCCGGCGTGCTGTACAAGGTGGTCACGACCCCCGCCGTGCAGTCGGCCCTCACCGCGATCATCACCCGGGCCCTGAAGTGACCGGGCGCCGGCGGCCCGGCCGGGACCGGGGTCAGTTCACCGCCGAGCTCGCCGCCGGGCTGCCGGCGCTCCTGCTACTCCTGCTGGCCGGCCTCACCGCGGTACTCGCCGTGTCGACCCGGCTGCAATGCCTCGACGCGGCCCGCGAGGCCGCGCTCGCCGGAGCCCGCGGTGATCCGGCCGGGGCCGCGGCCGCCCGCGAGGCGCCGCCCGGTGCCACCGTCCACATCGCCATGACCACCGACACGGTCACCGCCGAGGTCACCGCCGGAGTTCCACTGCTGGGCGCCCACCTGCCGCACCTGACCGTGCACGCCGCCGCGGTGGCTGCCCGCGAGCCCGACGAACCGGGGACCACGCCGTGACTCGCCAGGAGAACGACGACGTGTGGACCCGACGGCAACGCTGGGGTGAGTTGCTGATCAGGTGCACCGGCCGCGCGTCCCCGCCGCCCCCGCCGCCCCGGCGGGGCCGATCGACGCCGTGGCGGGCGATTCGGCAATGGGCAGCCGGGCGGTTGCGGGATGCCGACCGCGGCGCCGCCACGGTTTTCGTGCTGGCGGTGGGGCTTGTCCTGGTGGCCGCGGGATGCGCCGGGGCGGCGGTCGGCGCCGCCCGCGTCGGCCGGCATCAGGCGCAGGTCGCGGCCGACCTGGGTGCGCTGGCCGGCGCGATGCACGCCATCGAGGGCACCGCGACGGCCTGCACCGCGGCGGCGCGCTACGTCTCGGCGAACGGGGGCGCGATGTCGTCGTGCGCCGTGGAGGGCCTGGAGATCGTCGTCGCCGTGGACGTCCCGGTCACCGGCCTGCCCGGCGCGGCTCGCTGGGCGCACGCGGCCGCCCGCGCGGGCCCGGTGACTGCGGGCCCCGTCGGGGCGGGCTGAGGCGCGGCGGGCTGAGTCCCGGCGGCCTGGGGCCGGGGCGGGCTGAGTCACGGCGGGAGGTGGCCGAGGACGGCGTCGAGGACGTGGACGGCGGCGTCCTTGGCCAGCGGGTTGTTGCCGTTGCCGCACTTCGGGCTCTGCACGCACGCCGGGCAGCCGGCGGTGCAGGCGCATGTGGCGATGGCCTCGCGGGTCGCCTGCAGCCACGGGACCGCCGCGGCGTAGGCCCGCTCGGCGAAGCCCGCTCCGCCCGGGTGGCCGTCGTAGACGAAGACCGTCGGGGCGCTCGGTGTCCGGGTGGTTGGCGGTGGACAGGCCGCCGATGTCCCACCGGTCGCAGGTGGCCATCAGGGGCAGAAGACCGATGGCGGCGTGTTCGGCCGCGTGCAGAGCGCCGGGGACGTCGGCCGGGACGACACCGGCCCGCTCCAGGCCGCGGGCGGAGAGGGTGAACCAGACGGCGACCGTGCGCAACTCGCGCGGACGGCAGGTCGAGCGGCCGGGTGTCGATCACCTCGCCGCTGCCCAGATCGGCGGCGCTGGTAGGACACCACCTGGCTGGTCACGTCGACCTCGCCGAGGAACAGGCCGACGGGGCCGGCGTCCACGTACTCCGGCACGGTGACCACGGACAGGTCGGTGACGTCCCGGGCGTACGTCGTCCAGTCCGGTTCCTCGGCGTGCACCAACGCGACCCCACCGTCGAGATCGAGATCGTCGACCACGAACGTCGCGCCCTGATGGAGGTAGACGGCGCCGGGATGCAGCATGAAGTGGGCCGAACCGGGATCCACCGTGCCGAGCAGCCGGCCGGTTCGCCGCCTCGACCACCGCGACCGGCTCGCCGCCGGTGCCGCGCAGGTCGACGGACGGGCGGCCGCGGTGGGTCCAGTACCAGCCGGACGGCCGCCGACGCAGCGCACCCGCCTCGACCAGCGCCGCGACCACCGCGACGGCCGGCTCGCCACCGAACAGCGAAAGGTCGGCCACGGTCAGCGGCGGCCTCGGAGGCGGCCGCGCACAGTTGCGGACCCAGGACGTACGGGTTGGCCGGATCCAGCACGGTCACCTCGACCGGCTGACCGAACAAGGCCGACGGGTGGCGCACCAGGTACGTGTCCAGCGGATCGTCCCGGGCCACGAGCACCGCCAGCGCCTCCCCGCCGGCGCGCCCGGCCCGGCCCGCCTGCTGCCACACCGACGCCCGCGTACCCGGATAACCGCAGATCAGGACCGCGTCCAGCCCGACCAGGTCGACGCCCAGCTCGAGCGCGTTGGTCGACGCCAGGGCCAGCAGCTCGCCCGACAGCAGCGCCTGTTCCAAGGCGCGCCGGTCCTCGGGGAGGTAGCCGCCCCGGTACGCCGCCACCCGTGCGCCCAGTCCGGGCGACAACTCGTCCAGCGCCCGCCGGCTGATCGACGCGACCACCTCGGCCCCGCGCCGCGAGCGGATGAACGCCAGTGTCCGCGTCCCGGCGGCCACCGACGCGGTCAGCAGGTCGGCGGTCTCGGACACGGCCGAGCGGCGCAGCGGCGCGTCCGGATCCTCGAGTTCCAGCAGCGGCGGCTCCCACAGCGCGAAGGTCACCGCCGCCCGCGGCGACGCGTCCTCGGTCACCGCGGTGACGGGCAGCCCGGTGAGCCGCCCGGCCGTGCCCGCCGGATCGCCCGACGTGGCCGAGGCGAGCACGAAGGTGGGCCGGCCGCCGTACTTGGCGGCGAGCCGCCGCAGCCGGCGCAGCACGTGCGCGACATGCGAACCGAACACCCCGCGGTAGGCGTGACACTCGTCGATCACCACGTAGGACAGCCGGCGCAGGAACGTCGCCCACTTCGCGTGCCCGGGCAGCAGCGCGTGGTGCAGCATGTCCGGGTTGGTCAGCACGAACCGGGAGAACTGCCGGACCCAGTCGCGCTCGTCGCGGGGGGTGTCCCCGTCGTACGTGGCCGGGCGTACGGAATCGAGGCCGAGACCGGCGACGCTGCGCAACTGATCGGCGGCCAGCGCTTTGGTCGGTGCCAGGTAGAGCACCGTGGCCCGCGGGTCGTCGAGCAGCCGGGTCAGCGCCGGCAGCTGGTACGCGAGCGACTTGCCGGACGCTGTGCCGGTCGCCAGCACCACGTGCGTACCGCCGAAGGCAAGATCGGCGGCGTGCGCCTGATGAGCCCAGGGAACGGCGATGCCCCGAGCGACCAGAGCCGCCCGCAGGTCCGCGTGCACCCAGGTCGGCCAGGGCGCGGTCACCCCGGGTCGGGCCGGGACCTCGCTCGATGTGCGTGACCGGCGAATTCTCGTCGGCCGAGCGGATCCGCAGCCGGTGCACCAGGGCGGCGGGGCCGGGTACGGTCGCTGTCACGCCTGCACTCTGACACCTGGTATGCCGCACCCTCAATCGGGTACCAGGGTGGGTGCCATGCGTCGGTCGATGCCCGTCGGTGGTTAGATTCGCCTGGGGATTCGGCTGATCGCCGACTGCCCGAAGAGAGGAGACCGATGGAGCTGTCGCTGGCGACCCGCACCGTCGATGAGCACACGGTGCTGGAGGTCGGCGGCGAGGTTGACGTGTACACCGCTCCGCGGCTGCGCGAGCGCCTCATCGAGCTGGTCGACGCCGGAGCCCGCGACGTGGTCGTCGATCTCGGCCGGGTCGACTTCCTGGATTCCACCGGCCTCGGCGTCCTGGTCGGCGCGCTCAAGCGCCTGCGCGCCGCGAACGGCACCTTCGGTCTGGTCTGCTCCAAGGAACCGTTGCTGAAGATCTTCCGCATCACCGCCCTCGACCAGGTCTTCCCGATCTTTCCCTCGGTGGAAGCCGCGACCTCGACGGAGGGCCATCCCGCAGCCGGCGACCCCGACGGCAGCGGTCCGACGGCGTGATGGCAACGGTTCGCCTGTCCTTCTCCCCGGCGCCGGTGCATGTTCGCACCGCCCGGCTGGTCGGCGTCGCGGTGGCTCGGCGGGCGGGGGTCGCCGAGGAACTGCTCGACGAGGTCCGGCTGGCGATCGGCGAGGCCTGCACCCGGGCGGTCGCCCTGCATCGGCAGTACGGGCTGGCCGACCTCGTCACAGTGGAGATGTCCGATTCGGAGGCGTACGCGGTCCGGGTGATCGACCACGCGCCGATCGAGGCCAGCGTCGGACTGGCCAAATTGCCACCGGACGAGCTCGCGGACGAGTCCCTGACCGATGAGGCGCTCACCACCGGGGTCGGGTTCGCGCTGCTCGCAGGCTTCGTCGACGACCTTCAGGTACGCCCGGTGGAGGACGGCCCGGGCACCGAGGTCCGGATGGTCTGGCCGGTCCACCGCCGCTGATCCCCGGGGCACGGAGGGGCACGGCGGCGAAGATCACCGCGACACGGCCGGATCCGGGTGTGACCATCACCACGGTGTCCCGATACAGTACGCGGGTTATCAGCTTGCAGCTCCTGGTCCCGCGTCCGCGGGACCCAGTTGTCGTCTCTCCCCCAACAGCAGGGGATGCGCCCGGTGGTCTCGTCCGCTGCCGGGTGCGGTCGGTTTACAGGAGGACATTGATGTCCGGGACCTCCATAACCCTTGCCGCGGAGAGCGGCGGGGTGTCCCTCAGTGGTTCGAACGTCACATTCGTCATCGTCGCGATCGTGTTTGCGCTGGTAGCGCTAGCGTTCGCCGCGGTGTTCGTCCAATCGGTGCTCAAAAACGGGCGCGGCACCACGAACATGCAGGAGATCGCCGGCGCGGTTCAGGAAGGCGCCTCGGCGTACCTGATCCGGCAGTTCAAGACGCTGGCGATCTTCGTCGTCATCGCGGTCGTGCTGCTCTTCCTCCTGCCGGTGCACAACACCGACAGTGAGATCGCGGTCAAGATCGGCCGGTCGCTGTTCTTCATCGTCGGCGCGGTCTTCTCGCTCCTTCATCGGCGGCGCCGGCATGGCGCTCGCGACCCGCGCGAACCTGCGGGTGGCCGCGGCGGCGGGCGAGCCCGGCGGCCGCGAGAAGGCGATGGGTATCGCGTTCAAGACCGGCGGTGTGGTCGGCTTCCTCACCGTCGGCCTGGGCCTCTTCGGCGGCTCGCTGGTGGTGCTGATCTACCGGGGCAACGCTCCGACCGTGCTCGAGGGCTTCGGCTTCGGCGCCGCGCTGCTCGCCATGTTCATGCGGGTCGGCGGCGGCATCTTCACCAAGGCCGCCGACGTCGGCGCCGACCTGGTCGGCAAGGTCGAGCAGGGCATCCCGGAGGACGACGCGCGCAACCCGGCCACCATCGCGGACAACGTCGGCGACAACGTCGGTGACTGCGCCGGCATGGCGGCCGACCTGTTCGAGTCGTACGCGGTCACCCTGGTCGCGGCGCTGATCCTGGGCCAGGCGGCGTTCGGTCAGGACGGCCTGATCTTCCCGCTGATCATCTCCACCATCGGTGTCGTCATCGCCGATCGTCGGCGTGTTCATCACCCGGCTGCGGCCTTCGGACCGCAACGGCCTGACCGCGATCAACCGGGCCTTCTACATCTCCGCGGTCCTCTCCGCGGTCGATCGTGGCCATCGTGACCTTCATCTACCTGCCGTCGTCAGCTTCGCCGGCTTCAAGGACAGCTCGATCGACGCGGGCGTGATCGCCAGCGGCCGCAACCCGCGGTGGGTGGCGATCGGCGCGGTCGTCATCGGCATCGTGCTGGCCGCGGCCATCCAGGCCCTGACCGGCTACTTCACCGAGGTCGAGCGCCGTCCGGTGCAGGACATCGGCAAGTCGTCGCAGACCGGCGCGGCCACCGTCGTGCTGGCCGGTATCAGCGTCGGCCTCGAGTCGGCGGTCTACTCGGCGCTGCTGATCGGCGCCGGCGTGTACGGCGCGTTCCTGCTCGGCGGCTCGTCGATCACGTTGTCGCTGTTCGCGGTGGCGCTGGCCGGCACGGGCCTGCTGACCACGGTCGGCGTCATCGTCGCGATGGACACGTTCGGCCCGATCTCCGACAACGCGCAGGGCATCGCCGAGATGTCCGGCGACATCGACGAGCAGGGTGCGCGCATCCTGACCGAGCTCGACGCGGTCGGCAACACCACCAAGGCGATCACCAAGGGCATCGCGATCGCCACGGCCGTGCTGGCCGCCACCGCGCTGTTCGGGTCGTACACCAACACGCTGACCTCGTCTCTGGCCGACGCGGGCGTCCCGGCCGCGCAGATCCAGACGCGATCCTGGAGCTGCTGAACATCTCCAACCCGCGCAGCCTGGTCGGCCTGCTGATCGGCGCGGCGGTCGTCTTCCTGTTCTCCGGCCTGGCCATCAACGCCGTCTCCCGGTCCGCCGGGGCGGTCGTGATGGAGGTCCGCCGCCAGTTCCGCGAGTTCCCCGGGATCATGGACCGCACCCAGCGGCCCGAGTACGGCCGGGTCGTCGACATCTGCACCCGGGACGCCCAGCGCGAGCTGCTCACCCCCGGTTTGCTGGCGATCATGGCCCCGATCGCGGTGGGCTTCGGGCTCGGCGCCGGTGCGCTGGCGTCGTACCTGGCCGGCGCGATCGGCGCGGGCACGCTGATGGCGGTGTTCCTGGCCAACTCGGGTGGAGCGTGGGACAACGCCAAGAAGCTGGTCGAGGACGGCTCGTACGGCGGCAAGGGTTCGGACGCGCATGCTGCGACCGTCATCGGCGACACCATCGGTGACCCGTTCAAGGACACCGCCGGTCCGGCGATCAACCCGCTGCTGAAGGTGATGAACCTGGTCTCGCTGCTGATCGCCCCGGCCGTGGTGGCCTGGAGCATCGGCACCGACGCCAACACCCCGCTGCGCCTGATCATCGCCATCGTGGCGGCGCTGATCATCGCGGCCGCGGTGGTGTGGAGCAAGCGCAAGCCGATCTCGATGGGTGACGACGCCTCCGCCGGCACCGCCTCCACATCGGAGCGGATCAGCGCCTGACCGCGGACGGGGGTGTCCGGCGTGGCCGGACACCCCCGTCCGTACCGCAGATGTGCGTGAATAAGTTGTCGTACCCTCCCCGTAGGCTGCGAGCCATGCGCCCGGCCCGTCCGATCTACCCCTTGATCGTTCTGCTGTCACTCGCGGCCATCCTGTCCGGCTGCTCGAGCGCCCCCACGCCGCAGGCCTGGGCGGCTTCGGTCTGCACCGCCCTCGCTCCCTGGCGCACCGAGATCGGCACGCTGCCACCCGGACGCAGCAGCAGATGACCGCGGCGCACCACGCCGGCGCAGGCCAAGGAAAACCTGATGCGCCTGTTCGGCGGCGCGCGGGACGCGAGTGAGAAAGCCCGCGCCGGCGTACAGAAGGCCGGCGTGCCCGACGTCGCGCACGGCGCCGCGGTCGCGCAGAGCTTCACCACTTCGCTCGGTGCCGTGCGGGACGCGTACGGCCGGGCCCGGCGCGGCGTGCAGGCTCTCGCGACCGCTCCCGCGAAGACGTTCTACACGCAGGTCGCGACCGTGGTCGGCCAACTCAACTCGGACTACGCGAAAAGCGATCTGGACACCAGCAACCTCGACTCGAAGGAGTTGAAGGACGCCTTCGACGAGGTGCCGGAATGTCGCTGAGACTCCGCTGACCGCCGATGAGCGAGACGGGGTGGCCGCTGATTCCGCGCGAGTTGTTGCCCGCGCCGATCAAGCCTGTGCGGCACCCGCGCCCGGCCGGGGAGGACGCGCGTCCCCCGTCGGGTCGCCAGTTGTCGATCTTCGGCGCGGAGACGACCGATCCGTCGCCGGCCGACCTGGCCGGGTTGCTGGCCGGTCCGGGTCGTCTCCAGCGGATGGGCGGGACCGCCCGGATCATCGTTCTCGTCGACGCCGGCTGGCGGGTCCACGTGCTGATGAACGAGCTGGTCCGGCGCGGTCTGGTGGTCTCCTGGCATCCGCTGGAGACGAAGGCCGCCGACGTGCCCACGACCGAGGCGCCCACGTCCGGAAGGGCGGCGACTCGCCCGGCCACGCCCGGACGGCGGCCGGATCCGGAGCCGGGTGGCCCGATCGTCGAGAACGACGAGCCGGCCGATGACGACGCCGGCGCGAACGACGAGCCGGGCCGACGAGCCGGCTGATGACGACGCCGGCGCGAACGACGAGCCGGCCGATGACGACGCCGGCGCGAACGACGAGCCCGCCGGGGCGGTGATCGGCGGCGGTACGACATCGTCCGGCTCGCCGATGGTGATCGAGGCGGCCGGTGCGGCGAGCGAATCAGCCACCGGCGCTGAGCCTGCCAAGAGTGACGAGCCGCATCAGACGGACGATTCCGGTGAGTCCAGGACGATCACGCCGCCGTGGCATGAACCGCTGCCCTTGTTCGAGGTGCGGACGGCGTACTCAAGTCGGTTGAACCCGCTCGCCCGCGGCTGGCCGCAGGCGGCGGATGGGCTGTTCCTCTCCGGGCCGCGGATGCGGCTCTGGGTGGCCGCCGCGGGTTACCGGGCCGACGGCGGGTTCCGGCTCGCCCTGACCGGCGACCAGGACACCGACATGCGTCCACGCGGCGCTGGTCAGAGCCGGTCTGGACGGGTCGGTGGCAGCCGATCGGCGGTCGTACCTGATCATGGGTGAACGCCGCCTGGCGCGGCTGGCCGAGCTGGTCGGGCAACGGCCGGCCGAGGCGCCACCGGACGCGTGGCCGGGCGGTGTCCCGGCGTGATCTTCACTGCTTGTGTGCGACACGACGTCGCCTTCCCGGTGTACGGTGTCGCCGTCGGATCGCATGCGGTGGCCGGACCGTCACCATCCGACTCCGGGGGATGCCCGGGAATGTGTGCTCGTCCGGCGCGTTACGTTGAACGTCTGTGATCCGCGCCGCGTGGAACGGCGCGGATGAGCTGACTGTCTGAAGTGTGGGAGTGCCGTGCCGCCGAGTGACGCCAGGACGACCCGTCTGGTCATCGTCGAGTCTCCGTCGAAGGCCAAGACGATCGCCGGTTACCTGGGGCCCGACTATTTCGTCGAGGCCTCCTTCGGCCATGTCCGCGATCTGCCGAGGAACGCCGCCGACGTGCCCGCCAAGTACAAGGGTGAGGCGTGGGCGCGGCTCGGGGTCGATGTCGACAACGGCTTCCACGCCGCTCTACGTCGTCTCGCAGGACCGCAAGCAGCAGATCGCCAAGCTGATCAAGCTGGCCAAAGAGGTGGACGAGATCTTCCTCGCCACCGATGAGGACCGCGAGGGCGAGGCCATCGCCTGGCACCTGGTCGAGACGATCAAGCCCAAGGTGCCGGTCAAGCGGATGGTCTTCCACGAGATCACCAAGCCGGCGATCCAGGCCGCGGTGGCCAACCCGCGCGACATCGACCGCGATCTGGTCGACGCGCAGGAGGCCCGCCGCATCCTCGACCGGCTGTACGGGTACGAGGTCAGCCCGGTCCTGTGGAAGAAGGTCATGCCCAAGCTGTCCGCGGGCCGGGTCCAGTCGGTGGCCACCCGCATCGTGGTCGAGCGGGAGCGCCAGCGGATGGCGTTCCGCACCGCCGAGTACTGGGACATCCACGCCGCTGCTGGCCGTGCAGGGAGCGGTGCCGGACGGTCCGCGCTCGTTCACCGCGACGCTGATCGCGCTGGACGGCGACCGGATCGCCACCGGCAGGGACTTCGAGCCGACCACCGGCCAGGTGCGGCCGGGCGCCGGGTGTGGTGCACCTCGACGGCGACGGCGCCCGCGGGCTGGCCGCCCGGCTGGAGGACCGCCCGTTCACCGTCACCCGGGTCGAGGAGAAGCCGTACCGCCGCCGGCCGTACGCGCCGTTCATCACCTCCACGCTGCAGCAGGAGGCCGCCCGCAAGATGCGGTTCTCGGCCTCGCAGACCATGCGTACCGCCCAGCGGCTGTACGAGAACGGCTACATCACCTACATGCGTACGGACTCGGTGAACCTCTCCGAGACCGCGCTCACCGCCGCCCGCCGCCAGATCGCCGAGCTGTACGGCCGAGGCAACGTGCCGCCGCAGCCGCGCCGCTACACCGGCAAGGTGAAGAACGCGCAGGAGGCGCACGAGGCCATCCGCCCGGCCGGGGACAACTTCCGCACCCCGGGTGAGGTCGCCAACGAGCTGTCCAGCGACGAGTTCAAGCTGTACGAGCTGATCTGGCGCCGCACCGTCGCCTCGCAGATGACCGACGCGGTCGGCAACTCGGTCGAGCGTGCGGATCCGGGCGATCTCCACCGCCGAGCGAGGAGGTCGACTTCGGCGCCACCGGCAAGACGATCACCGACCCGGGCTTCCTGCGCGCCTACGTGGAGTCCTCGGACGACGAGAACGCCGAGGCCGAGGACGCCGAGCGCCGCCTGCCGACCCTGGTCAAGGACCAGCCGCTGACCGCGGAGGAACTGACCGCGCTCGGCCACCACACCTCGCCGCCGGCCCGCTACACCGAGGCGTCGCTGGTCAAGGCGCTGGAGGAGCTGGGCATCGGCCGCCCGTCGACGTACGAGTCGATCATGCGGACGATCCAGGACCGCGGGTACGTGGTCAAGCGCGGCCAGGCGCTGATCCCGTCGTTCCTCGCGTTCGCGGTGATCGGCCTGCTCGAGCGGCACTACCCGCGGCTGGTCGACTACAACTTCACCGCGGCGATGGAGACCCAGCTCGACGACATCGCCGGTGGCGACGCACGCGGCGCTGGACTTCCTCACCTCCTTCTACTTCGGCAGCCAGGTCGGCGCGGACGACTCGATCGCCAAGGCCGGCGGCCTGAAGAAGATGGTCACCGAGAACCTCGGCGACGATCGACGCGCGCTCGGTCAACTCGATCCCGCTGTTCGACGACGACGAGGGCCGCCACGTGGTGGTCCGGGTCGGCCGGTACGGGCCGTACCTGCAGCGCCGGCTTCCGGACGCGCCCGACGACGAGGGTCGGACCGGGTGTCGATCCCGGAGGGCATCGCGCCCGACGAGCTGACCCCGGAGAAGGTCGACGAGCTGTTCCTCGGCGGCGGCGGCGAGCGCATCGCTCGGCGACGCACCCGGCCACCGGCGAGCCGTGCTAGCTCAAGTCCGGCCGCTACGGGCCGTACGTGCAGGCCGGTGAGCGCACGCTCCTCGCTGTTCAAGACGCCAGTCGCCGGACGAGCTGACCCTGGAGGAGGCGCTGAAGCTGCTGAGCTGCCCCGGATGGTGGGCAAGGACGCCGGAGGGCCAGGAGATCGTCGCGGCCAACGGCCGGTACGGGCCGTACGTCAAGCGGGGCGACGACTTCCGGTCGCTGGACAGCGAGGACAAGCTGTTCACGGTCACCCTCGACGAGGCGCTGGCGCTGCTGGCCGCGCCGAAGAGCCCGTCAGCGCCGAGCGGCCGCGCCGCCGCTGCGCGAGATGGGCAACGACCCGATGACCGAGAAGCCGATGGTGATCAAGGAGGGCCGGTTCGGCCCGTACGTGACCGACGGCGAGTTCAACGCGTCGCTGCGCCGGGGCCAGACGCCGGAGGAGCTGACCGTCGAGCAGGCCTCCGAGATGCTGGCCGAGAAGCGGGCCAAGGGCCCGGCGCCCGGAAGAAGGCGGCCGCCAAGAAGGCCCCGGCCAAGAAGGCGGCCGACGGCGCCGAGAAGTCCGGGGCCAAGAAGGCCACGGCGGCGAAGAAGACGGCGGCGAAGAAGGCCACACCGGCCAAGAAGGCGGCCCCGGCCAAGAAGGTTGCGGCGAAGAAGGCCGCTCCGCGCAAGGCGGCCGCAACCGCCGAGTAGGGCTGGACGGGTCAGACGCCGTCCGGGAAGGGACTCCCGGCGTATTGGTGGACGGCGACGTAGGCCGGCTCCCGCCCGTACGCCGGTGGACGGCGACGGCGATCGAGGTGAACGAGTGGCCGCCGCCGACTGCCTTTATCCTCCGTCTGGAATCCGACGGTGTCAGCCACCTCACGGGGTGAGGACGTCCACGGGGCGATGGCTTGCTGATTTCCGCGCCCGTTCCGCCGACGGGGCCCGTTGGTGGGAGTAGTCATTTTGGTGGCGTCCTCCCGACGAGCGGACAGTCGCACAAAACCAGGAATGCGGGGTATCCCCGGCGTCCCGTCGATGCTTCTCGCTCGTTGATCCGAGTAACGTTCCGATTATCACTGCTGAGAGGGAGTGGCGACGCGTGTCGACACCAACCGTCACCACCGGACCGCTGCGGCGGGTTCCGGTGCAGGGCAGAAGCGTTGCCCGGGTCCAGCGCATGCTCGATGCCTGCGCGGAGCTCGTGGACGAGGTCGGGTACGAGGGCCTGACCACCACCCTGCTGGCCGAACGCGCCGAGGTCGCGATCGGCTCGGTCTACCAGTTCTTCCCGGACAAGCGAGCCATTGTGCAGGCGCTGGCCATGCGCAACATGGACGCTTACCTCCAGTCGCTGTCCGCGCGCTTCGCCAACGAGACGTTCGACCACTGGTGGGACGGTGTGGACGCGGCCATCGACGCGTACATCCACATGCACCGGAGTGTCCCGGGCTTCCGCACGCTGCACTTCGGCGACGTGGTCGACCTGCACCTGCTCGACGCGGACCGGGACAACAACACGGTCATCGCCGAGCGACTGGCCGAGCTTCTGGTCGAGCAGTTCCAGGTGCTCGACACCGCCCGGCTGCGGTTCGCGCTGCTGATCTCGGTCGAGGCGGCCGACGCGCTGATCAAGATGGCCTTCCGGCGCGGCGTGACCGGAGACGAACAGGTGATCATCGAGTCGAAGGCGTTCATCCGGGAGTACCTGCACCGGCACGTCCAGCAGTAAGGCGGTACCCGCCTCAGCCCAGGAAGGCGTGACCTGCTCCGCGGTACGTGGGGGCCGGCGTGGCCGTGGTGCCGTCGATGAGCTGCACCTCGTTGACGTGCTCACGGAGCTCGCCGGCCTTCGCGCGTGCCGGAACCAGACCCGGTCACCGGCCCGCAGCGTGTCGGCGCCCCGCCCCGGTGAGTGGCGTCGGCACCTCCCCGGCGCCTTCATCGGCCCGGCAGCGCAGACGACCGGGCAACAACGGCGCTGCATGAGCCGGATGGCCCGGGCGTCCGGCGGGCGACCGCGACGGCGTCGATCAGGTCCAGGTGGGCCGGGCCGGATACAGTGCTCGCAGCCGTCAGTCAACGGAGGTACGTCATCGCCACCGAAGCACGCCCGGACAGCGGACCGGTCGACCTGTCGGGTGCGGCCGGACTCCGCTCGGTGTTCCGCGTGCGCGGGTTCCGGCGCCTCTGGGTCGTCCTCGGCGTCGCTTCCCTCGGCGACTGGATCGGCCTGCTCGCCACGGCCCTGTTCGCCTCCTCCCAGTTCTCCAACAGCGCGGCCAAGGGGGCGGCGTTCGGCGGCACGATCGCCGTTCGGCTGCTGCCCGCCCTGGTCCTGGGCCCGATCGCCGGCGTGCTGGCCGACCGGTTCGACCGTCGCTACACGATGGTCGTCACCGACCTGATCCGGTTCGTGTTCTACGGCTCGATCCCGCTCGTACCGCTGCTCGGCGCGTCCGCCGCGACCACCGTGACCTGGGCCGCGATCGCCACGTTCATCGGTGAGTCGGTCACCCTGATCTGGGTGCCGGCCAAGGAGGCGGCGGTCCCCAACCTGCTCCCCAAGTCGCAGATCGAGGTGTCCAACCAGCTCACCCTGATCACCACGTACGGCATCACGCCGATCCTCGCGGCGCTCGGTCTGTCCGCCCTGACCAGCGTCGCCCAGCACTCCGGCGTGGCCGTCCCGCACTGGGCCGAGCCGACCCAGCTCGCGCTCTGGTTCAACGGCTTCTCCCGGCTGGCCACCGCGCTGGTGGTGTTCTTCGGCATCCGGGAGATCGGCGGCAAGACCCCCGAGCGGGCCCGCCAGGCGCAGCGCAGCATGTCCCGCCAGTTCCTCGACGGCTGGCAGTACATCGGCCGTACCCCGCAGGTCCGCGGCCTGGTTCTCGGCATCTTCGGCGCGTTCGCCGGAGCCGGCGTCGTGGTCGGCACGGCCAACACGTTCGCCGTCTCGCTCGGCGCCGGCCCGGCCGCGTTCTACCTGCTCTTCGGCACGCTGTTCATCGGCCTCGCCGTCGGCATCGGCGCTCGGCCCGGTGATCGTCCGGGAACTGTCCCGCAAGCGCTGGTTCGGCATGAGTATCGTGCTGGCCAGCGCCGCCGTGATGGCCATGGCGGTGTCCTTCCACCTGTCCATGGCCCTGGTCGGCGCGCTGCTGGTCGGCGCCGGCGCGGGGATGGCCTTCCTGGCCGGCACCACGCTGCTCTACAGCGACGTCGGCGACGAGGTCCGCGGCCGGGTCTTCGCCGTGGTCAACATCGGCACGCGGGTGGTCCTGCTGCTGGCCGTGTCGCTGTCCAGCGCCCTGGTCGGGCTGGGCAGCTCGCGCCGGATCACGGTCGGCAGCGTCAACGATCGACGTGTCCTCGACCCGCGTGCTGCTGCTGGTGGCGGGCGTGGTCGGGGTGTGGGCGGGAGTCAGCGCGTTCCGGCAGATGGACGACAAGCGCGGCGTACCGGTCCTGGCCGACCTCTGGGGTTCGATGCGCGGGCGGCCGCTGTCGCCGCCGGAGGAGTTCGTCCGGCACGGCTTCTTCGTGGTCTTCGAGGGCGGCGAGGGCGCCGGCAAGTCGACCCAGCTGGCGCGGCTCGCACACCTGCTTCGCGAACAGGGCCACGACGTCGTGGTGACCCGGGAGCCGGGCGCGACCGACATCGGCGCGCGGATCCGGCAGTCTGGTGCTCGACTACGGCGATGCTCCTTCGACCCGCGCCGAGGCGCTCCTCTACGCCGCGGACCGGGCGCACCACGTGGCCACGGTGGTCCGGCCCGCGCTGGCCCGCGGCGCGGTGGTGATCAGTGACCGGTACGTCGACTCGTCGCTGGCCTACCAGGGCGCCGGTCGTACGCTGCCGGTCTCGGAGATCTCCTGGCTGTCGTCGTGGGCGACCGGTGGGCTGAAGCCGGACCTGGTCGTGCTGCTGGACGTCGATCCGTCGGTCGGCCTGTCGCGGGTCGACGCGCGCGGCGCGGGAGCGGACCGGCTGGAGAGCGAGTCGCGGGCGTTCCACGAGCGGGTGCGGTACGCGTTCCTCGATCTCGCCGCGGCCGACCCGAAGCGCTACCTGGTGCTGGACGCGGGCCGCCCGATGGACGAGATCGCGGCCGCGGTGTCCGCCCGGGTCGACGGCCTGCTCGACCGCGGCGACGGCTCTGGCCCGGCCCCGGCGACAACGCCAGCCGGCCCCGACCTCTCCGCTCCCGACCAGACCCCCGCAGCGTCATCCGCGTCTTCCCCGCCCGCCTCGTCGCCGTCCTCGTCGCCCGCCTCGTCGTCGCCCTCGTCGCCTCCGGCCTCGTCGCCCTCGTCGCCTCCGGCCTCGTCGCCGGCGTCGTCGTCTCCGGCGGGGGAGCCGCCGTTGGACGAGATGGCCGAGCTGCTCGGGATCGACGACGACCGCGGGCGGCCCTGACTCTTGTCGGACCTCCGAAATATCATGGGTGCCGTGATGGGCGACGTCTTCTCCGACCTGGTGGGCCAGGAGGCGGCCGTGGCGACTCTGCGCGCGGCGGCCGTTTCGGCGGCGCGGCTGGTGGCCGGCGCCGCGGAGGGCTCCGGGGCCATGACGCACGCCTGGATCTTCACCGGACCGGCCGGGTCGGGCCGGTCGGTGGCCGCCCGGGCGTTCGCCGCGGCGCTTGAGTGTGAGCGCGACGGAGTGGGCTGCGGCGAGTGCCACGGCTGCCACACCGTGCTCGGCCGTACGCACGCCGACGTCCGGTTCGTCGTTCCGGAGGGTCTGTCCATCGGCGTCGGGGAGATGCGTGCCCTGGTGCTGCGGGCCGGCACGGCGCCGTCCGGCGGGCGGTGGCAGGCAGTGGTCATCGAGGACGCCGACCGGCTCACCGAGCAGGCGGCCAACGCGTTGCTCAAGGCGGTCGAGGAGCCGCCACCGCGGACGGTCTTCCTGCTGTGCACGCCGTCCACCCACCCTGACGACATCTCGGTGACCATCCGGTCGCGGTGCCGCGTTGTGACGTTGCGGCAGCCCTCGGCCGCGTCCGTGGCCGAGGTGCTGATCCGGCGCGACGGCATCGCGCCGGAGACCGCTCACTGGGCCGCGTCGGCCGCCCAAGGGCACGTCGGCCGGGCCAAGCGGCTGGCCAACGATCCGGAGGCGCGCGCCCGGCGGGACGCCGTGCTGGCCGTGCCGCGCCGGCTGACCGGGGTGGGCGCGGCGTTCGACGCCGCCTCGGCGCTGATCGAGGCGGCCGAGGCCGAGGCGGCGTCGACCGTCGTCGGCACCGACTCATCCGAGAAGGCGGCGCTCGAGCAGGCCTTGGGCGCCGGGGGCACGGGTCGCGGTGCGGCCGGGGCGATGCGCGGCGCCGCCGGTCAGCTCAAGGACCTGGAACGCCGCCAGCGGTCGCGGGCCACCCGCAGCCAGCGCGACGCGCTCGACCGGGCGCTGGTCGACCTGGCCGGCTTCTACCGGGACGTGCTGATCACCGCGCTGCGGGCGCCGGTGCCGGTGGTGCACAGCGACAGCGCCGAGCTGTCGTCGGCGGCCGCCGAGCGGTGGACGCCGGAAAGCGCTCTGCGCCGGCTCGAGGCCGTGCTCGCCTGCCGGGAGGCGATCGACCTCAACGTCAAACCGCGGATCGCGGTCGAGGCGATGATGCTCACGTTGTGGAAAGGCTGAGCTCGGCACCGGCTTTCCGGTCGCCGGGTTTTCCACAGGGGACGATCTAGGGCTGTTGCGGGGGGCGGCGGAACCGGTACGGTTCGATGCCGTAACGCAACGACGGCGGTACACCCGGTGAGGAGCCTGCGGATGGCCCGCGAGATCGACGAGGCGTGGATCGACGAGGCGATCGAGCGGTATCGCCAGATCGACGTGATGCGCGCGGAGTTCGACAAGGCGGTGGGTTCGCACGTCGTCTCGGTGCACTCGCCCGACGATTCGATCGAGGTGCTGGTCACCGCGGGCGGCGACATCACCGACGTCCGCATCACCGGCGACCTGCGCCACCGCAACGCCGCCGAACTGGCCCGGGAGGTGCAGGCCGTGGTGGTCAACGCCACCGAGGCCGCCCGCTGGGCCCGGGAGAAACTGCACGCCGAGGTGTTCGGCGCGTTCCGACCGCTGGAGGGCCGCTGACCCATGGAACAACTGGCCGGGCAGCTCGACGCTGCCGCTGAGGTGATGACCACCGTGGACCGTCGGGTGCCGGCGCCGGCCGTGGCGGCCGCGTTCGGCGGCGACGAGCCGGTCGGCCTTCCCGGCCGCCTCGGCGCCGAACTGCACGCCCACTGGTCGGCGGTGCTCGCGGCCCGGGCGCACGAGGCGTCCGACGCTGCGGCCCACCTGTCCGAGCTGGCCGTGTCGACCCGTGCCGCCGGGCGTACCTACCTCGATACCGACGCCGCAGCGGCCGACCGCGTCCGGCGATCCCCCGGAGGGGAATTCCGTGGACTCGCTTGATCAGATCTTCGGTGCCGCCCAACCGCTGTTGCAGCGGGTCGACGACATGCTGTCGCACTCGGGTGCGCCCGCGGACCATCGCGTGTGGACCGAACTGCGGCGGGTCCGGCTGCTGCCCGGCGACGCGGTGCACGCGGTCGCCGGCTTACGCGCCGCCGACCTGAACCAGGCCGCCCCCGCTCTACGCGCGGGGGCTCAGGCGTGCGTGGACGTGGCCGAGTCGCTGCCCGACGCCGGCGGCTGGTCCGGTCCCGCCGCCGAGGCGTATGACAACGCCCGCCGCCGGACCGCCGAGCACCTCAGCGGCGGGTCCGACAGCCTCGACGAGCGGCTGGAAGCCACCGCCGACCTGGCCGACGCCCTGGCTGACTGGATGGGCCAGACACGGGTCGAACTCGCGGGCGCTCTGGCCCGCGCACTGACGTCGGCGCAGGCGGTCGAGTTGTCCTCCGGGCCCGGCGCGCATCCGCCGGTCACCTCCGAGATCGCCGCTGCCGCCGACCTGGCCGAACAGATCCTGCAGACCGTCGCCGACAGTTACGTGCAGGCCCAGGACCTGCTGCACAGCTCCCGCGGCCTGGCCGAGCCGGTCACCGTCTGAACCGGCCGTCGTCGGTGAATATGGCGACGACGCCGCACTCGCGAACCACCGGTTGCCCAGTGCGGCGCCGTCGACCTTCCTGCACCCCCCGCAGGCCCACGAACCACTCAGCGCCCCGGGCCGGGCGTGGTCGTGGGTGCGGGGGCGCCGTGAACCGCTCGGGTAGGCGGGACGATCCGAGCGGAGAGCGCGGTCGATCCGACGGCCGACCACACGATCCTTCCGGCCGGCTCCATTCGGTGCCGCACGGGCTGTGCGACGACGGGCCGAACCTGTTGACGCGGGTCGACGATCACCGCGGTGGACGGCACCGGCAGTGCGACTACGGGCCGGACCGCTGGACGCGGGCCGTCGATCACTCCTGTGGACGGCGCCGGCGGGTGACGATCAGAGCGCCGGCCCCGAGGGCGACCAACACGCCGCCGAACACGGCCAGGGCACCCGTGGCCGGACCGGTGATCGGCAGGCCGCCGCCCGCACCGGACCCGCCGCCCGCACCGGACCCGCCGCCCGCACCGGACCCGGCACCCGCCGCGGGTGGCGCAACCGCCGCCGCCTCCAGCAGTCCGACGTTCAGATCCAGGACGATGCCCGCCGGCTGTTCGCCGCCGTAACCGGAGGCTTCGCGGGCCGAACCTTTCGTCACGGTCACGTTCAGGGCGGTGGCCCGGGCGGCGACCGCGGTTCGTTCGGTGGCCTGGTGGACGGCGCCCAGGGCGATCCGCAGGTGCGTGCCCGGGCCGCCGGCATGGCCCGATTCGGGGGCCGGATCGGGAACCGCGGGCAGCCCGGGCACGGTCGGCAGCGGAAGCGGCGAGCTCTGGGTCAGCGAACCGAGCTTCGGCCCAGCACCCACCACTCCACGTAGGACATCTGACTCCAGTGGTGCCGCCAAGCCGCCGATGCCCGATCTGCCGCCCGGCTCGGATGGCGGCGGCGTCGATCCGGAAATCGCGTCCGAACCGGAGCCCGTGCTCGTTGTCGCGCCTTTGCTGGAACCGGAGCCGGTGCCCTCAGCCGATGCGGACAGGTCGCCCGCGTCCGCGGCCTCAGCCGAACCGGCACCCGACCGAGACCCGTCCTCGCCCGGAGCCGGCGGTGCCTCCACGGCGATGTCGGCCGACTCGCCGGCCCTGGTCAGCCGCGTGGTCGGCACGCCGTCGCCGGAGATCTCCACGATCGGCGCGGTGTAACGCACCGACCCGCCGCCGGTCGTCGACATCGACGCGGTCAGTGCCGGCGGCTGCACCAGCTTCACGTGCACCGCGCCGTCGAACAGGTCGAGCGCCCGCATGGTCAGGGCCGCCGACGCCTGACTGCGCGCTCCCGGAGCCAACTCGGTGCTGCTCGTGGTGGCGGTCCTGGTCCGTACGCGCAGCAGGTCCGAACCCACCGCGGCCGCCCCGACCACCGCCGTCGCCTGGGAAGCCGGCCCGGAGACCGCCCCGCAGGCCAGCTGTGGATCCCACTGCGCGTGCGCCGACAGCGACGCGTTGCCCCACCCGAACGGGCCGGCTGTCGATGCGTTGATCGCCTGCGTTCTCGCGGACGGGTGCGACGGTGGGGCCGACTGCAGCACGGGGGTGCCGGCCGGGCCGATCTTCGCCGCGTCGAGCAACCGGGTCACCGCGGCCGAGTTGACGGTGGCGTTGCCGAGCATCGCCGTCTTCGCCTCGCCGAACCCGACGTCGTGGGACGCCGTCCCGGTTCCGCCGGCCGGCCGCGGGTCGAACGTACGGACCTGGAAGATCTGGGCGCCCGATTCGGCGGCGTACGGCTGGGCTTGTTCGCACGGCGCCGGCGCGGCCAGCGCGGCCGACGGCACCGCCAGGCCCGCGCTGACGCTGAGAAACGCGGCGGCCCCGCCGGCCAGAACGCGACAGACGTCCGGCATGAAAAATCCTCCCCAGGATTCGAACGCGCAGATTTGGACAAATCCCCAGCGAAGGGTGTCTACGGGACTTTCCAACGACGGCCGATGGCCACGGTTGCGTGAGGTCAATGCGACAACACCGACGGGTAGTTCAAATCGGTCATTTCACACGGCCCGGATGGCGTCGTAGGGTGTGGGGATGGGCATGCTGTGCGCGGTCAGCTTCAACCGGTACGGTCGCCTCTACTACCTCGATCCGGGCGAGCTGACGCCGGCGGTCGGCGACCGCGTGCTCGTGCCCACCGATGACGGGCCCGAGGTGGCGGAGTGCGTCTGGGCGGCGCAGTGGGTGTCCGAGGAGACGGACGGCTTTCCTCAGCTCGTGGGCATGGCCGACGACCGCGACCTGCGCCGCGACGAACTGCTGCGGAAACGCAAGGCCGAGGCCAAGGTCGCCGCCAAGAAGCTGATCAAGGAACACCAGCTGCCGATGAAGGTGGTCGCCGTCGACCACGTGCTCGAGCAGGCCGGTTCGGGCGGCGCGCGGACCACGATCTACTTCACCGCGCCGCACCGCGTCGACTTCCGCGCCCTGGTCCGCGACCTCGGCGCGACTCTGCGTTGCCGGGTCGAGCTGCGTCAGTTGTCCGCCCGCGACTCCGCCCGCGTCCAGGGCGGCATCGGCTCCTGCGGCCGCGACCTGTGCTGTGCCACGTTCCTCACCGACTTCGAGCCGGTCACCATCCGGATGGCCAAGGACCAGGACCTGCCCCTCAACCCGCTGCGCATCTCCGGCGCCTGCGGCCGGCTGATGTGCTGCCTGAAGTACGAGCATCCGCTGTACCAGAAGTTCCAAGCCGAGGCGCCGGCGGTCGGCGCGCGGGTGACCACGCCGCAGGGGGACGGGCGGGTGGTGGCGCACAGCGTGCCGAAGGACGCCGTCGTCGTGCGGATGGACTCCGACGGGTCGCGGTGCTCGTGCTCGCGGGCCTCGGTGTGCGGGCCGCGTCAGGCCCACGATGCCGAATACGGCGCCTGATCAGGGGTCGAGCTCGCGGATGCGGGCGCGGATGAAGTCCACTGTGGTCTCCTCGCCCAGCGCCTGCTCCCACACCCGGTCGAAGCGGTACCGGTGCCGCGCCGTACTGGCGTCGTCCTCGATGAGCTCGTCGGCCAGCCCCTTCTCCCGGTAGAGCGCGGTCCCGCCGTCCCCGAGCGACAACAGGTCGAAGCTGCCGTTGTTGGTCACCGGCGCGTCGAGGGAGAACGGGATCATGCGAATTGTCGTACGGTCGGACCGCGCCACCCGCTCGAGTTCGCGCAACTGGTTGACGAAGATCGCCGCTCCGCCGAGCGGCCGCCGCAGCACCGACTCGTCGAGCAGCACGTACAGCCGCGTCGACGGCCGGTCGAGCAGGGCCTGACGTCGCCGCCGGGCGGTCTCGATGCGCACCTGGATCTGACTCTCCGAGATCTCGTCCTCCCAGAGGTGCGACACGGCCGACGCGTACTCGGGTGTCTGCAGTGGACCCGGCATGAAGTAGATGGAGTAGAACCGCATCTCCGCCGCCTTGGTCTCGTAGTCGACCAAGCGGCGCATCGGGACGGTGATGTGCGGCCGGTAGGCCGGTTTCTGGTACCAGACGTCGGGGTGTCGCAGCCGGGAGACGCGGGCGTCGTCGAGCATCGCCGTCATGGCCGGCCCGTCGGCCACGCCGAAGTAGCGCAGCAACGGCCGCAGGTCATTGGGGGCGATGCTGACCTCGCCGTTCTCGATGCGGATGACCTTGCTGAGGGACCACTCCATCTCGTCGGCGACCTGCTGCTGAGTGAGCTGGGCGCGCTCCCGGGCTTCCCGTACGGCCAGCCGTACGCGTCGGCGGGCGACCATCGGCGAGTCGATCGTGACCATGGCGCCCACCTCCGTTCAGCGGCCTCGTGGTGGTGCCTCGCCGGACGGTGCGTGCCGTCCGGCGAGGCGGGGATCGTTCCGATCGGGTGGCGGCTTTGCCGGTGTTCTGTCAGGTGGCTTTGTCAGCCGCCGGCTCAGGCGGCCGCGAGGTCAAATTCGCCCGATGGGGGGCGGGCGTCCTCGACCGCGCGTCGCAGGGCTCGAGTCACCTGGTTGAACCGGGTGACATCGGACGACGCGTACAGGATCACTTCGTGGCCCCGGTAATTGGCCCGCAGTTCCCAGCGCCGCGGGCGGTTACGGACAACGGCGACGGCGAACACGGTCGCCAGCGCCGCGGCCAGAAAGCCGAGGACGTACCCGGCCGGGGTCTGCGACATCGTCCAAGCGGCGGCGACCAGCACCGCGACGAGAACGACGACGTGGGTCGTGTACGGCCGCAGCCGGTCCCCGTCGGCCCGGACCAACCCGACATTGCGCAGGTCACGGATGACATAGCCGGTCGTCGGCGTGGTCCGCCAGACGAAGAGACGGTCGGTCACCACAGCGTCGGTCCCACGGTAGTAGGTGCGGTTGCTCATGGCGATCACTCCTTCGCGGTGTTGCGCTGACGCGAGGAAGGGAAGCGAGCCGTCGTTGGCAAAGAGAAGAATCCCGCCTCGCTCGGATGCCGCCAGAATCAGCTCCGGAGTTGACAAAGGTCCCGGTTGCCGCCGGTGCCTGTCCTGATTCTGCTGCTACGGGTAGTACAGCATGCCACCTCGCGGACCGCCATGATTCAACCTGCTATATCGCAGATTGCGTGCAAGCAGACCAACAGACGGTGCCGGCGGCTTGCCGGCGCTACTTGCGCTGAGCCGTTTTACCAGCTCAGTGCAGCCGCAGCCGGTCTGGGGGCCGGGCTTGGCGTGCGGATGGCGTACGGCTGTTGGCCGAGCCCTTGCGAGGTCGGCGGCGTCGGCACAGGATGGGTGGAAGGGAAGAATCCCGCCGCCCCCGGAGGCGACAAAGGCACCCGGTTGCCGCCGGGTGCCTTTGATTTCTCCTTCGCCGTACGGCCGTTCGCTTTGCCGAGCGAATGCCTTGTGCCCTGTTTGCCTGCTCTCAGTGAAGCATGGCCACCCGCCTGAGGGCCAGCAACCAACCTGCCATGTTGCAGATTGCGTACAAGCCGAGTGACCTACCAGTAACCTTCCGATCGATCCCGCCCGAACCAAATCTGCGCGAGAATGCTCGATAATCGCCCGTAACCGGGACAGCACCCGCATCGATGGACGTAGTGGTCGTCACGTTGCGTTTCATCCGACTGATCAGCGGGCATGCCGGGGGTCGCGGACGGATGCCGAGCTGGGGAGGCTGATCAACAATATGGAGAGTCGACTGCGGATAGCCGGGCAGGCGATTGAGCCGGTGCTGGTCATGTTCCCGCTCGGGCTGTTCTCGATGGCCGTGCTGTTCGATCTCGGCAACGTGCTGGGGGCCCCCGACATCCTCGGCGCGCTGGCCTACTGGAACATCGTCGCCGGTCTGGTCGGTGGCGTGCTGGCCGCGCTGGCCATGGCGATCGACCTGGTCTTCCTGCCCAACGGCACGCAGGCCAAGCGCACCGGCGTACTGCTCGCGCTGGTGAACATGGGTGTGCTCATCTTCTTCGCGGTAATCCTCATGCTGCGCATGCGGACCCCAGACCGGGTTGCCGGCGGTGGTCTGCTCGTGGTCGAGATGCTCGCGCTGGGCGTGGCCGTCTTCGGAGCCTGGTACGGCGGCGAACTGGTCAACCGGCGTCGCGTCGCACCGGCCGTACGCCCGGTCCGCGGCTGACGTGTTCGGAGGCCCGTAGGCCCGGCCCGCGACTGACGCTTTTCGGGAGCCAATACGCCCGGCCCCGCGGCTGACGCGTTCGGGCGATCGAGTTGGCCGCCCGACAGTGCTAGCGTCAGGCAGCCGCCCAACGGTTTGGTCAGCGAAGGCCATCCGGAACTGAGCCTGCGCGGTCTCCGGTGGCTCCTGCGCCCCGAAGGCGGTCCTGGCTCTGGATGGCCTGTTCGGGTTCCTAGTTTCCGGATCGTTCGTTCCCGGGAGCGGCCGGACAGCCCGGCGATCGGCTACCTCGGGCATTCAACACCGACCGCGCGTGCCCAATTCGTGGGGCGGAACTCACCGAGCCACGTTTGTGGCTTCGGCTACCGGTTACGAATGACACCGGTTAGCAGCTACAACGCAGAGGAGAACACAGATGGCAGTCAATGCGGATCTCGCCAAGGTGCTGGACAAGGCCTACGAGGACAAGTCCCTGACCGAGCTGCTGGACGCGCCGGTCGCGGCGCTCGCCGGCGTCAGCGAGGGCGACGCCAAACTTCTCGGCGAAGCGTTCAACATCAAGACGGTCGGAGACCTCGGCCGCAACAAGCATTTCCGGACCGCGGCGGCGATCGTCGACCTGAGCAACGCCAAGTAACTCGCGCTTCCGTCGGGGCCAGCCACGACACGAGCCGTGGCTGCCCCCGACGTTTGCTCTCCGTCTGCGCGGGCACGGAACTGCGCAGGAGGTGTTGTGACATGAGTACGTCGATTCGCGGCAAGAAGGTCGCGTTCCTCGCCACCGATGGCGTCGAGGAAGTTGAGTACACCGAGCCGCGCAAGGCGGTGGAGAACGCCGGTGGCACGGCCGAGCTCGTCTCGATCTCCGACGGCGAGATCCAGGCAGTGAACCACATGGACAAGGCCGGGACCTATCCCGTCGACCGCCAGGCGAAAGACGCGAACGTCGACGACTACGACGCGCTGGTACTTCCCGGCGGCGTGGCCAACCCGGACTTCCTGCGTGCCGACCCGGACGCGGTGCGGTTCGTCCGCGACTTCGTCGCCTCGGGCAAGCCGGTGGCGGCGATCTGCCACGGCCCGTGGACGCTGGTCGAGGCGGATGCGGTCCGGGGCAAGACGTTGACCAGCTGGCCCAGCCTGCACACCGACCTCACCAACGCCGGCGCCACCTGGGTCGACGAGGAGGTGCACGTCGACGGCGTGCTGGTGACCAGCCGGAAACCGGACGACCTGCCGGCCTTCTGCAGCAAGCTCCTGGAGCAGGTCGCGTCGTAACGCCGCCGCCGGGCGCGTTGTAGCGCACCGCGGAAGTCGTGAGCCCGCCCCCGGGTCAGCCCGGTCGGCGGGCTCCGCTTTCCGCAGCCCGGTCCCCGAGCGGTGGGCGGGCTCAGGCGTTTCTGCGTCAGCGCTGTAGCCGTGTGGGGGTAGCGCCTAGACTGCCCGGCGTGACAGCGGAACCGGTGTGGGACGTGGCGATCGTCGGCGGCGGTCCAGCCGGTTTGTCGGCGGCGGTCGCGGCCGCCTCGGCCGGCGCGCGGACCGTAGTCCTCGAACGGGCGGCCCATCCCCGGTACAAGACTTGCGGCGGTGGCCTGATCAGCACCTCGCTCGGGATCGCCCGTGCGCGGATCACCGTCCCTACCCAGGATCAGATCTCGGCCATCACGTTCAGCGATGCGGGCCGCAAGGCTTTCACCCGGCATGCCGGCGGGCGGCCGCTGCTCACCATGGTGCGGCGCACCGACTTCGACGACGCCTGGTACAAAGCGGCGGTCGAGGCGGGGGCGGAGGTCCGCCAGAACGTCCAGGCCCGGTCGATCGACCAAGATGACGAGTCCGCGACCGTGACGCTGGCCGACGGCTCCGTCGTGGCCGCCCGGACCGTCATCGGCGCCGACGGCAGCGCCGGGATCAGTACCCGTCACGTCGGCGTCACGTTCGTCCAGCAGGACCTCGGACTGGAGTTGGAACTCGCCGCCACTGCCGCCGATCGGGACACCTGGCGCGGCCGGGTGCAGCTCGACTGGGGACCGGTGCCCGGGTCGTACGGCTGGGTCTTTCCCAAGGACGACGAGCTCACGGTGGGCGTGATCATGGCCAAGGGCCAGGGCGCGGCGACCAAGGACTACCTTGCTCGCTTCGTCACCCAACTCGGCCTCGACGGCCGCGAGGTACGCCGCGACTCCGGCCACCTGACGCGCTGCCGGACGCCGGACGCCCCGCTGCGCCGTGACCGGGTGCTGGTCGCCGGCGACGCTGCCGGCCTGCTCGAACCGTGGACGCGCGAGGGCATCAGTTACGCCCTGCGCTCCGGCTTGTGGGCCGGTGAGGTCGCCGCCCGGGCGGTCGAACAAGGTCCCGCCGCCCTCGACGGTTACGTCACCCTGGTCCGCAAGCACCTGCTGCCGGAGATGGCGGCCGGTCGTCGCCTGCTCGCCGTGTTCTCCGCCCACCGCCGTCTGGTGCACGCCGCCATGGGCACGCCGATGGGTTGGAGCGCCTTCCAGCAGTTCTGCCGGGACGACCTGTCGATGGCCAGCGTGCTGCAGCGGCGGGGCATCCATGCCGCTGTCTCTCTCCTCGGGGCCCGCGCCTAGACCATGGCCCTGCCGCCGGTGGCCCGGTAGAGGTCGCGCAGCACGCCGATCTCGCCGCCGTGGTGCAGGGTCTCCCGGTTGAGATGCAGCACCAGCTGGGCCATCGACTGCTGACCGAAGTACGAGCCGCGCGGACCCAGCGGATGCAGGAATTCCTCATCGCTCATCGCCAGCACGCCCGTGGTCCACCAGTGGTACGAGCGCTCCAGCAGATCAAGCGCCCCGGCCGCGGTCGTCGGCAACGGCTCCGGCTGATGCCGCCGGTCGAACATGTCAGCGTCGGCGGGCACGCTGCCGTCGCCGAAGAACGTGCTCGCCCGGGTGTAGAAGACGCCGACCGCGATGTGCAGGATCCGCCAGGCGAGCGTGGTGAACGGCGGCGGGTCGGGTGGCCCGCCGCCCATCCCCTCGATCGCCGGCTTCCCGTCCGGCCGCGGCCGGACCGACCAGCAGCCCGGAACCGGCTCCCAGAAGAACTCGTCGTCGGTCAGGCCCTGCAGGCGCGGCCACAACGACGTGTCCCAGTAGAAACCGAGCTGATCGGTGAGGAGGGCGCGGGTCCAGTTCATGCTCCACGGTCTATCAGGGACCTACGACATTTCAGGGACGCGCAGGCCAAGGCCCCCATTGCAGGGCCGCGGCGAACCCTTCCCGGCGCGCCTGGCGGGCCGCCCGGGCGTCCAGCGGCACCTGCCGGCTCATCTGCAGATCTGGTCCGATCAGGCGCGCCTCCGCCACCGAGCCGACCGGCCCTCGCCGTACGCGCTCCCACAGGCCGCCTTCGATGAGGGCGGTGACCATCTGCCGCAGCAACCCGACGTCGTCGCCGTCGGACCCCGGCAACGACTCCCGGAACCACCGCCCCAGTTGTAGGACGATGCCCGGTGTGTCGGTGAACGCCACGGCCAGCGGCGCGGCGGCCGGGGTGCGCGGGATCAACCGCACCCACCGGACGGTCGACCCGTCCGGGACCGCCTCCTTGACCTCCCGCCACTCCACCAGGAACCGGCGGCTGAGTCGATCGAGAAGGACCTCGGCCGCTTCATGCAGCACGACGGGCCCCGCGGCGCCCGTGACGCGCGCCGCCTCGTCCGGGGATCGCTGGCTGTCCGACATCGTGCCCCAGTATGGCTGGTGGGCCGGCTCTCGTACGGCAATCAGGCCGGATCGAAGGTGAAGTCGCCGTCCTCGACCCCGCCGATGAATGCCACCCATTCCGCCTCGGTGAAGAAGAGCACCCGCTCGGGCTCTGCGGTTCCCCGGAGCAGAACCCCGGATGTCACCTTGGCCACCTCCACGCATGCGGTGTTGGCACAGCGTTTGGCGCGTCGCCACTCGTGCTCGGCCGGCTGGATCATGTGTACCTCCGCATGGTTCCCCAAACACCTACGGTAAAGGAGGGTTGCCAATTGGGAGCAAAGGACGAATGAATGAACCGATGCCGGTTATCCAAGAAAGACGGCATTTGTACCGTTTAGCGAGATGTAACGAAGTGCGAGTTCGACGTGGTATCCGACCGGAAACCACAACGCTCGCTGCCGGATTGGTCGTCCGGAAGCGAGCGAAGGAGAACTTCGGCCGTCGTGTGTTCACGCGCACGAAGGGTAAGTAAAGTTTGCCCGCGATGATCGGTCTGACTGCGGGGCAAACAGCGCTGGCTGGCGAGTCCTGATCAGACCGAGAACTCGCCCGCGTTCACTCCGGCCACGAAGGCCTTCCATTCGTCGATCGTAAACTTGAGGACCGGGCTGCTGGCGTCCTTCGAGTCACGGACGGCGATGTCTTCGCCCGCCATCGCTACTTCCACGCACGCGCCGGTGCCGCAGTAGCTGCTCTTGCGCCATGCCTCGTTCAGGTGACCGTTCAACGGGTGTCCTTCCCAGCTCCCCGCCGCTCGCCACCCACACATCGGCGACCGGGGGAGGAGCCTCGGTTATGGTGTGGGTTCAGGTCCTGGGTGTTCAACGTGGCCCGCGGTCGAGCGCAGAGTTTTGATGCGCTCCTGCAGGAGAGCGAGGGTGTCGCTCTCCGGCATCGATGCGAGCCAGAGCTCCTCAAACTTGGTGTGGTATTGAGTCGCGCGCTCACTGTCCTCGACAATTTCGTCGACGAGTCCCAGCTCGCGGTACATCACAGCATTTTCATCGTCCCCGTCCTCGCGGAGATAGATCAGATCGAAAGGGCCGTATGTCGGCAACGGCGCTTCCAGCGAGAAAGGAACAATGCGTAGGTCGACGCGGCCGGCCCCGGCGAGCATCCTGAGGTCGGTCAGCTGATCCAGCAGCACGGCGGGACCGCCGAACGGCCGGTGGACCATGGACTCGTCGAGGAGCGTCTGTATCCGGGGTGCGTCGGGGCGTTCGAGAACGTCGGTCCGGCGATGCATGCGGGCTTCGACGCGGGCCGCAATCTGATCGGGCGTCAGACCGTATTGCCACTGGGAAAGGATGGCCTCGGCGTAGAGCCGGGTCTGCAGCGGGCCGGGAATGGAGTAGATCGAGAAGTACTTGATCGAGAGAGCTTCGCGCTCGAACTCGATCAGACGCAGCATGGCCGGCGTGAGATCGTCCCGGAACCGCTCTTCCTGCCACCAGAAGCGCCGTTGCCGGACCCGTGCCGCCTTGGCGTTCATCAGGAGCTCGTCGATCGTCGCGGGGTCGCGGACACCGAGGTAACCGAGAAGGGGCCGGAGATCGTTGGGGGAGATGGATACCTCGCCGCCTTCGATTCGGATAACTTTGCTCAGTGACCATTCCATGGCCTCAGCGACATCACTCTGCGTAAGTCGTAGAGCTTCGCGGGCCTCTCTGATGGCCAAGCGGACCCGCCGCCGGGCGATCATCGGGGAGTCCCCTGTCGTCATGGATGAAGCATAGCGATCAGCCACCCGGCAACCTGCAACCACGCAGGTTGCGGCACGCGACCGCAGCGAGCTGCGCCGGAGTCTCTCGGCCAGCCCGGTTCTGACTTGAACCCTGAGCATCGTGTGGTGGGCCTGTTCGCCTATCGGCACGTCGCGGTGAGTGAAGCGACCTTGACACGGGTGTACGGATGGAGCAACGGACACATTGTCCATCCGTCAGCGGGCTGTGGCAGCAAAAACCCCGAAACCGGCTCGATCGCGCACGACGGTGCGTCGCGCTCGCCGCGCCGCGCGCCGATACGTGTCACTGCTCCGCCTCTGGTTCAGTCGTGTCGGAAGCTGCCGTTGCCGAATCGGCTTCGGGGTTCGCGGGGTGCGCCGACGTTACTCCAGTAACGACTCTGATTGCGCCGAGTCACGGCACCACACGTACGATCCGTCATTGTTGGGCTAGACGGATGGAAGTAAACCCGGGAGCGTCCGCGGTAGACCAGACCAGTTAAGCCAGTCGATGCCAAAGCGTTGCCGGCGGGCGACAGCGAAACATCGAGGTAACGGCCCGGACTCCGGCGGGCGCCCTTTCGGGCATGGGAGCTACGCGATCCGCCCCCGGCGGACCGGTGACATGGAGCCCGATCGCGGCCTGTACCCACCCGCGTCTCGCCGGCCATCTCCCTGAAGACCTGCGCCGGCTGTTCCGTGACCGACAAGGCTTGCCGTTTTGCGCTGTGGCCGTGCCCGGACGGGCACGGCCGTTGCGTCCGGTCAGTGGTGCAACGCCTGGGCGATGGCTTCGTGCAGGTTGCTGGTGGGTCGGCCGAGCAGGGCGGAGAGGTCTCCGGTCACGGTCTGCAGAGCGCCCTCGGAGATGTTCACGTCGGCGTCGACAAGCGTCTCGACCAGGAAGCCGGGAAGCCCGGCGCCGGCGAGGATCTGCGCGTACTGCTCGGTCGGCAGGTTGGTGTAGGCGACGGGTTTTCCTGATACGGCGGCGGTTTCGGTGGCCAGTTCCGGCAAGGACCATGCGGTGTCGCCGGTCAACTCGTAGACCTTGCCCGCCTGCGGTTGCTCGGCGGCGAGCACGACGGCAGCGGCCTCGGCCAGGTCGGCCCGGGTGGCTGAAGCGATGCGGCCGGCGCCGGCGGAGCCTACGATCATGCCCCGCTCCACCGCGTCCGACAGTCCCGCCGTGTAGTTCTCGGTGTACCAGGTGTTGCGCAGCAGGACCGTTGGTAGTCCGGACGCGGCCAGAGCCTCTTCGGTGTCGCGGTGGACCCGGGCCACGGCGAGCGGGTTGGTGTCGGCGGCGGTGATCGAGGTGTAGGCGATCAGCTTCACGCCGGCTGTCTTGGCTCCGTCGACGACCGCGCGGTGCTGGCCGATGCGCAGGTCGTCGGGGCCGTTGGACGAAACGAACAGCAGTTTGTCAGCGTTCGCGAACGCGGCCGCGAGGGTCTCCGGCCGGTCGTAGTCGGCGTGGCGGACCTGGACACCTTGAGCGGCCAGATCATCGGCTTTCTGCGGATTGCGGACAGCTGCGGCGATTTCCTCGGCCGGCACTCCGCGCTTGATCAGGTGCTCCACCACGTGGCGGCCGAACTTGCCTGTGGTCCCGGTCACAACGATCATCGCTGCACTTCCCTGTCACGTCTAGGTGTGGCCGGCGAAATCCGGCCTCAGCGTTGGCCACGCCCCGCGATGGGGGAGGGGCCGCATCCGACCTTACGCTAACTTTTCTACAGTGCAAACTAATCCGCAGCGGTGTGAGATGGGTAGCATAGGGGCGTGAACACGGCGATCACCGGTGACCCCCGGACCGGCGCGGCGGCGCGCGCCTTCGATGTCTTCGCCCGCGCCTGCCCGTCCCGTCCGGTGCTGGAACACCTCACGGGACGTTGGGGCACGTTGGTGCTTGTCGCTCTGACCGAAGGACCAGCTCGGTTCAACGCGTTGCGGCGACGGATCGACGGGATCAGCGAGAAAATGCTCGCCCAGACTTTGCAGGCGCTGGAGCGCGACGGTTTCGTTCGGCGTCACGTGCAAGCGGCCATGCCGCCCCGTGTGGAGTACAGCCTCACCGAGATCGGCGACGGCACGGCCGGCAAACTGCTCGCCCTGATTGATCATCTTGTGTCGCAGATGCCGGCCGTCCTGGCCGCACAGACGCGACACGACCAGGACCCGACCAGGTGAGGCGGCAGATCCCGCGGACTCAGGAGCGGGCCGGACGGCGCATGTAGATCGCCCAGGTGAGGACGAAGCACAGCGCGTAGAAGGCGATGAACGCGACGTACGCCGCGTCCGCGTTCTTGGTGGCCAGGAACGACTGGCGGAACGCCAGGTTCACCAGCACCCCGCCGAACGCGCCGACCGCCCCGGCGATGCCGATCACCGCGCCGGACAGACGGCGGGCCTCGTGCTCGTCGTGCGGGGTCTTCGCGCGGAAGATCGCCGGGATCATCTTGTACGTCGAGCCGTTGCCGATGCCGCTGAACACGAACAGCGCGATGAACCCGATCAGGTACAGCGGCAGCGAGTGTTCTGCGGGCGGCCAGCAGCACCACGCCGGCGCCGGCCGCCATCGCGACGAAGTTCCAGAAGGTGACCCGGGCGCCGCCGAGCCGGTCGGCCAGCGCGCCGCCGAGCGGGCGGACCAGCGAGCCGAGCAGCGGACCGAGGAAGGTGAGGTAGGCGGCCTTGACCGGGGTGGCGAACTGGGTCGTGGAACTGCACCTGCAGGACCTGGCCGAAGGCGAACCCGAAGCCGATGAACGAGCCGAACGTGCCGATGTAGAGCAGCGACATGATCCAGGTGTGCGGTGTCGCGGACGGCGTCGCGCATGCCGCGCTTCGCGTTGCGGGCCTGGCTCAGGTTGTCCATGTAGAACGCCGAGCCGAGGGCGGCCAGGACGATCAGCGGGATGTAGATGCCGGCCACGATGCCGCGGGTGGCCGGCGCCGCCGTCGGCCAGCACGAGCAGCCCGACCAGCTGGACGGCGGCCACGCCGAGGTTGCCGCCGCCGGCGTTGACGCCGAGCGCCCAGCCCTTGAGCCGGTCCGGGTAGAACGCGTTGATGTTCGTCATCGAGGAGGCGAAGTTGCCGCCGCCGACGCCGGCCACCGCGGCCAGCGACGAGCAGTGTCGAGTAGGAGACGCCGGGCCGGATCAGGAACGCGGCCAGCACGGCCGGGACGAGCAGCAGCGTGGCGCTGAAGACGGTCCAGTTGCGGCCGCCGAACCGGGCCACCGCGAAGCGTGTACGGCATCCGCAGCACCGGCCCCGACCAGCGTGGGCACGGCGGTGAGCAGGAACTTGCCGGCCGGGTCGATGCCGTACGCCGGGCCGAGGAACAGCACCAGCACCGACCACAGTGTCCACACCGAGAAGCCGATGTGCTCGGAGAGGATCGAGAAGATGAGGTTGCGGCGGGCGATCGGCGCGCCGGTGCCGGCCCAGAAGGCCGGGTCCTCCGGGCCGCCAGTCGTCGATCCAGTGGCCGCGGACGGTGACGGTCGGGCGGGCCGCGGGCAGGGTTGCGGTCATGCTCAGGTCTCCCAGGACGGATCTGGTCGCCGGCCACGCGGACCGGGTAGACGGTGAGGTCGGGCTGGCCGGTCAGCGAGCAGCCGGTGGTCGAGGTCGCAGGCGTTCAGGTGCAGCGGGCAGACCACCTGCCGGAGGTCGATCTGGCCGTCGGCGAGCGGTCCGCCGCGGTGCGGGCAGACCGCGGAGACCGCGCGCAGCCGAGCCGTCGCGCAGCCGGAAGACGGCGACCTCTCGCCGTCGACCGCGTAGGCGCGGCCCTCGCCGAGCGGGATCGTCGTCGGACCGGAGCCGAGTCGCGCGGTCATGCCGCGCACCGGCACCTGCGGCAGCACGGTCAGCGGCAGCGCAGTGCGGAACTGGCCCGGGGTGGCCGGGTCCGGCCGCTCCTGCCACGGATCGCGGTAGGCCGCGACCGACGCGTCCATCGCGGCGTCGAGCGTCGGCGGCGATGCCGTCGGCGTCGTCGACCACGATCGCCCGGATCCGCTCGATGCCGATCCGCGGCACGAAGGCGTAGGTGCGCTCCAGCCAGTTCGCGTTCTCCCGGTAGTACTGCAGGAACCGGCCGGTCAGCGTGATCACCTCGTCCGGCCGACGTCGACGGTGGCCAGCAGGTCGCCCTTGCGGACGTGGGCGCCGGCCGCGCCGCCGACGTAGATCTCCCATCGGCCGCCGTCGATCGCGACGACGCCGACGTCCTTGACGTACGCCTCGGCGCAGTTGCGCGGGCAGCCGGTGACCGCGAGCTTCATCTTGGCCGGGCCCTCGATGCCCTGGAACCGCTCCTCGATGGCGATGCCGAGCGCGGTCGAGTCGCCGACGCCGAAGCGGCAGAAGTCCGTGCCGACGCAGGTCTTCACGGTGCGGAAGCTCTTGCCGTACGCGTACCCGGACGGCATGTCGAGGTCGGCCCAGACCTGCGGGCAGGTCCTCCTTGCGGATGCCCGAGCAGGTCGATGCGCTGGCCGCCGGTCAGCTTCACCATCGGCACGTCGTACTTCTCGGCGACGTCGGCGATCCGCTTGCAGCTGCGCCGGGGTGGTGACGCCGCCCTTCATCTGCGGGACCACCGAGAAGGTGCCGTCGCGCTGGATGTTGGCGTGCACCCGGTCGTTGATGAACCGGGCGTCCCGCTCGTCGACGTACTCGGCTCGTCCCACATCATCTTGAGCAGCGAGGCCAGCCCCATCTTGCGACTTGGCGTCCTCCGCGCCCCCGGCGCGAGCGCGGCGAAGACCGCGGACACCGACTTCAGCCCGTGCTCGCGGATCGCCGCCATCAGCTCCGGCTTCGGCCATCGGGACGCCCGGGCACGTACCAGTTCGCGGACGGGTCCTCCTCGACCTCGCCGCCGGCCGCCCACTCGACGATCTGCTCGACCAGGCTCTTGCAGGTGCCGCAGCCCTTGCCGGCCCGGGTCTTGTCCATCACCGCCGGCGACCGTCCGGCAGCCACCGTCGACGGTCGTCACCAGGGCGCCCTTGCTGACCCCGTTGCAGTTGCAGACCTGGGCGTCGTCGGCCAGTTCGGCGGCGCTGACCTCGGCCGGCGGACCGCCGAGGTCGAACATCAGCTCGACCCGCTCCTCCGGCAGCGGCAGCCCGCGGTCGAACGCCTGCATCAGGAAGGCGACCTTGCGGACGTCGCCGAGCAGGGTCGCGCCGACCAGCCTGTCGTCGCGGATGACGACGCTCTTGTAGACGCCCTTCTTCGGCTCGGAGAAGACCAGGTGCTCGTCGTCGTCGCGCTCCGGCCGCCTTCAGCCCATCGACGGCGACGTCGACGCCGGCCACCTTGAGCTTGGTCGCGGTCCGCGAGCCGTGGTACGCGGCCTGCGGGTCGGCGCCGGTGAGGTGGTCGGCGAGCACCTTGGCCTGCTCCCACAGCGGGGCGACCAGCCCGTACGACCTCGCCGCGGTGCTGGGCGCACTCGCCGACCGCGTAGATGTCGGTCGTCGTCCATGGGCGCGCATCTGGTCGTCGACCACGATCGCCGCGCTCGACCGTGAGGCCGCTGGCCGCGGCCAGCTCGGTGTTCGGCCGGATGCCGGCGGCCACCACGACCATGTCGCACGGCGATCATCCGGCCGTCGGCCAGCTTGACCCCGGTGACCTGCGTCCTCGCCGAGGATCGCGGTGGTCCGGGCGTCGATGTGCACCTCGATGCCGAGCCGCTCCACGCTGCGCCGCAGGATCGTCGCCGGCCTCGGCGCCGAGCTGCGCGTTCATCAGGTGGCCGGCCGGCGTGCACGACGTCGACCTGCAGGCCGTGGTGCTGCAGGCCGCGGGCCGCCTCCAGGCCGAGCAGGCCGCCGCCGATGACGACCGCCCGCGTCGTGCTCTGCGGGCGTACCGGATCATCGCGCGGGTGTCGTCGAGGGTCCGGAAGGCGAAGACGCCCGGTGGTAGCCGCGGCCGTCGGCCGGTGCAGGCCCTCGATCGGCGGGACGAACGACCGGCTGCCGGTGGCGATGATCAGCTTGTCGTACGGGGTGACGCGGTCCCGTCGTCGGCGTGCACCAGTCTTGGCGAACCGGTCGATCCGGTCGACCCGGGTGCCGGTGTGCAGCGTGATGCCGTTGTCGGCGTACCAGTCGAGGTCGTTGAGGAAGATCTCGGCCTCGTCCTCCACCCCGGCGAGCACGTTGGACAGCATGATCCGGTTGTAGTTGCCGTACGGCTCGTCGCCGAACATCGTGATCGCGAACGTCGGCGCCGCCGCGCGCGAGGATCTCCTCGACCGTCCGGGCGCCGGCCATCCCGTTGCCGACACCACCAGCGACGCGTGCGGGCGTCGAGCGTCGTCATCAGACCTCCACCAGGCCGAGGTCGACGACGACGGTGCCGGTGACGCCCCCGGCGCGGCGAGCTGCAGCTCGACGGCGGTGCCGGCCGTCCAGGTCCTCGACCACCCGCAGCGGCACGTGCAGTCGCTCTTGGCGCCGATCGGGAAGTAGCGCATCGGCTCGCCGTCCCGGATCAGCACGACGCATGATCAGCTCGTCGGTGGTGTTGCCGCCGCGGAAGTAGACCGCCTGCGCGACGACCCCGTCCGGGACCATGTAGGTCAGCTCGGCGTCGAGCGGCACCGGCTTGTCGAGGCCCTTGCCCTCGAAGGGGAAGATGCCTTGCAGGAAACGAGCGGCATGGGTGCCTCGTCAGGTCCATTCGGCACGGTGGCTGGTGCGGATCGGCGGTTGGGCGCAGGGCGTCGCGGGCCGTCAGAGCGCGAGCCGATCGGCGACGCGCGCACGCCTTGAACGCCGGCATCCGGGAATGCGGGTCCAGCGCCGGGTTGGTGAGCGCGTTCGCGCGACGCGCCGCCCCAGTGGAACGGCGCGAACATCGTGTCCGGCCGGATGCCGTCGCTGAGCCGGGCCCGGAAGCACCGCCGGCCCGCGCCGGGTGCGCAGCTCGACCAGGTCGCCGTCCGCGATGCCGTGCCGGCGGGCCAGGTCGGGGTGCAGCTCGGCGCCGGGTCCGGGCAGTGCCGCGGTGAGCGACCTGCACCCGCCGGGTCTGGTTGCCGCTCTGGTACTGCTGCATGTTGCGGCCGGTGGTCAGCACGTACGGGTAGCCGCCGGTCCGGCATCTCGGCCGGGTCGCGGTGCTCGACCCGCGAGGAACGCGGCCCGGCCGTCCGGCGGTCGGGAAGCCGTCGGCGAACAGCCGCGGCGTGCCCGGGTGGTCCTCGGCCGGGCACGGCCAGAAGACGCCCTGCTCGGCCTCGATCCGCTCGTAGGTGATGCCGGCGTAGTCGGCGATCCCGCCGGCGCTGGCCCGGCGCAGCTCGTCGAAGACCTCGCGCGGCTCGGCGGAGAAGTACTGGCCGCGGCCGAGCCGGTCGGCCAGGTCGGTCAGCATCTGCAGGTCGGTGCGCACCTCCGGGCGGCGGCGGCAGCGCCCGTCGGCGGCGGATCACCCGGCCCTCGAGGTTGGTCATCGTGCCCTCCTCCTCGGCCCACTGGGCGGTCGGCAGGACGACGTCGGCGAGCTCGGCGCGTCTCGGAGCAGGAAGATGTCGGAGACGACCAGCAGGTCCAGGGCGCCGCAGCCGGTCCAGCACCCGGTTGCTGTCCGGCGCGCGAGACCACGATGTTGGTGGCCAGGACCAGCAGCACCCGGACGCCGCCGTCGGTGCCGAGCCGGTCGAGCATCTCGAACGCCGACAGCCCGGGCCGCGGCAGTTCGTCCGGGTCGATGCCCCAGACCGCGGCGACGTGGGCGCGGGCGGCCGGGTCGTCGAGCTTGCGGTAACCGGGCAGCTGGTCGGCCTTCTGGCCGTGCTCGCGGCCGCCCTGCCCGTTGCCCTGCCCGGTGATGGTGCCGTAGCCGCGAGCACGGCCGGCCGGGCAGCCCGAGCGCGAGCGCCAGGTTGAGGTACGCCTGCGCGGTGTCGGTGCCGTTGCTGTGCTGCTCGGCGCCGCGGGCGGTGAGGATCATCGACGGCCGGCGGCGGCGAGCAGGCGGACCGTCTCCCGCAGCTGCGCCACCGGCACGCCGGTCATCCGCTCGACCCGGTCCGGCCAGTACGGCGTTGACGCGCCGCCCGCACCGCGTCGAACCCGGTGGTCCGGTCCCGCGATGTAGTCCTCGTCGAGCAGCCCTTCGCGGACCGCGATGTGCAGCAGCCCGTTGGCCAGCGCGAGATCGGTGCCCGGCAGCGGCTGCAGGTGCAGGTACGCACCCGGCGGCGGTCGCGGTCCGCCGCGGGTCGACCACGATGTGCCGCGCGCCCGCGGCCCGGCCCGCGTCGAAGTACTGCATGGCCGGCGGCATCGTGTCGGCCGGGTTCGCGCCGACCAGCAGCACGGTCTGCGCGCTCGGCGATGTCCGCGAGCGGGAACGGCAGGCCGCGGTCGACGCCGAAGGCCCGGTTGGCCGCGGTCGCCGCGGACGACATGCAGAACCGGCCGTTGTAGTCGATCGACGGCCGAGCGCAGCGCGACCCGGGCGAACTTGCCGAGCGGGTACGCCTTCTCGTTGGTCAGCCCGCCGCCGCCGAACGCAGCCGACGCTGTCCGGCCCGTACGCGGCCTGGCTGCGCCGGATGGCGTCGGCGACGATCCGGTCGAGCGCCTCGTCCCAGGTGGCTTCGCGCAGCGGGCTGGTCCGGTCGCCGGGTTCCTTGCGGACCAGCGGGGTGAGCAGCCGGTCGGGGTGGTCGAGCAGCTCGGCCGCGGTCCAGCCCTTGGAGCACAGCCCGCCGCGGTTGGTCGGGAAGTCCGCTGCGGCTCGAGCCGTACCCGGGCAGATCGCCGGCGATCAGCGTCATCCCGCACTGCAGGGAGCAGTACGGGCAGTGCGTATCGGTGGCCGTCACTCTCCGAACTCTTGCGGACGTTTGTTTTGCGCCGGGACCGACGCGGTTGCACGAGTGTTCGGTAATCCCTACATCGGGCCGGGCGCGGTTGTGAGGAGGGCCGATTCGTACCGGCGCAGCACCAGGCCGGCGACGGCGGGGTCCAGGCTGAGGGGCGGGGTCACCGAGTCGGCGCCGGCGTCGTGCAAGGTGCGATAGAACCGCCCGTCGGCGAGTAGGTAGGCGGCGATCGCGATGCGCCGCGCGCCCTGTCGACGAAGTCCGGCCACCACGTCGGCGACCTGGCGATCGCTGCCCGAGGCATACCCGACGAGGGCCCCGCCGGGGATCCGGGTGGCCAGCCGGTCGACGTCGGCGCGCCAGCGCGGGTCGGACGATCCGGCGGCGGCCAGGACCACCGCGTCGGCCGGCGGGAGGTGCCGCACCAGGCTCTCCAGAAGGACGTCGTCGGGACCGAGCGGCGCCGTCACCGCGATGGCCGTGCCGGCGACCGCTTCGGCGATGTCGACCCGGACGTGGTAGCCGGCCGAGAGCAGCAGCGGCACCACGACCGCCTCCCGCAGCCCCGAGGTGACCTGGCCGACGCGCGGTTGCTGCACGTCGACGTAGCACAGCCGCACGTCGAGTCCCGGCCGGCGCCGGGCCGCCGCCGTCACCAGGTCGCGGATCTGGTCCTGCCCGCGCGCCGACCGGGTTCCGTGCGCCACCGCCAGCAACGTGGTCACGCGGCGGACTCGTCGATCCGGAGGCGGTAGCCGCGCTTGATGACGGTCTCGATGTGGCCGCCGGAGCCGAGTGCGGACCGCAACCGGGCGATCGCGACGTCGACCGCGTGGCCGTCGGTGCCGCGGGGCAGGGCGGCGATCAACTGATCCTTGGAGACGACCACGCCGGGGCGGGCGGCGAGCGAGCCCAGGATCGCCCTCGCCGCCGGGGCCAGGCCGTGCGTCACGCCGTCGATGAGCACGGCGTGGCCGCGCAGTTCGAGCGTGGAGCCGGCCACCCGCAACCGGCGGGCGCGGCGCGGCAGTTCGTCGGTGACCGTCTTGATCAGGGCGCCGAGCCGGTACCGGTCCGGCATCACCACCGGTACGCCGAGCTCGGTGAGCGGGCCGGCGGTGACCGGGCCGACGCAGGCGGCCAGGGTGTCGCCGCGGAATTGGTCGAGCACGCCCGTACGGGCCGGGCCGGCCAGGTCCAGGAACGACTTGACGGCGGGAGCGCTGGTGAAGGTGACCGCGTCGATCTGGCCCGCGACGACCTGCTCGGCCAGACGGCGTACGCCCGCGGTGTCGACCGGCGGCACCCAGCGGTAGACCGGGACCTCGACCACCGCCGCGCCGGCGCCGCGCAGCGCCGCGACGAACCCGGTCTGCGGCTCACCGTGCTCCTGGACGGCGATCCGGCGGCCGGCGATGCCGTCGGCCAGCAGCCGCCGCAGGATCTCCTCGGTCGACTCGCTCTCGGCCGCCCAGTCCTCGGTGAGGCCGGCCGCCCGGATGGCGCCGCACGGCTTGGAGCCGCGGGCGATGATCCCGGCCGCGCGGAGCACCTCGCGCAGCGCGTCCGCCATTCCCCAGCCCTCGGCCGCCTCGAGCCAGCCCCGGAAGCCGATGCCGGTGGTGGCGATCACCAAGTCGGGGGCGAGCCCGATGCAGGCGGCGGTCGCCGCGTGCAGCGCCTCGTCGTCGGCCAGCGGGACGATGGCGATCGCCGGGGCGGTCACCACCCGGGCTCCGCGCCGCTCGAGCAGGGCGGCCATCTCCGCGCGCCGGCGCTCGGCGGTCACCGCCACGGTGAAGCCGGTCAATGCGCCGTCACTCACTCCGCCAGCGTTCCCACCGGCCGTTTCGGCCACGTCTGGCTGACGTTTCCACGGTGATAACGCCACGTCACAAAAGCCGGGACGGCCGACGAGAGGTTCACGTGTCGACGAGCCTGTCGCAAGTGCGTCCAAGGCCGTCCGCAACCTGACATGGACGACGATGCGCGCAAAAGCGCTGAGCTGTTGACTGCTACTGCCAGTGGCACGCTGAACGGCGTCGGCGGGCCGATACTCGATGGCATGAACGAGGGATCAGCGCTGGGGAGTTTCCTGCGGGAGCGCCGGGCGCGGCTGCAGCCCCAGGAGGCCGGGGTACCGGTGTACGACGACCGGCGGCGGGTGCCCGGCCTGCGTCGTGATGAGCTGGCTCTGCTGGCCGGGGTGAGCCCGTCGTACTACATCCGGCTGGAGCAGGGGCTGTCACTCCGGGCCTCGGCGCAGGTGCTGGACGCTCTGGCGCGCGCGCTTCGGCTTGATGACGCCGAGCGTCAGCACCTGCATGATCTGTCGGCGGCGGCCGGCCCGCGGCGTCCGCGGCGGTCGGCGCCGGAGCGGGTGAGCGCGGCGACGGCGCAGTTGCTGTCAGCGTTCGGGGATTCGCCTGCGGTCGTCCTCGGTTACCGATCGGACATACTGGCCTGGAATGCGACTGGCCACGCCCTGCTCGCCGGGCACCTGCCGGCGGACGGCCCCGACGACCCGACTCGGCGTCCGAACACCGCCCGGCTGGTCTTCCTCGACCCGCACACCCGCGACCTGTACGTGGACTGGCATGTCAAGGCGCGCGACGTGGTGGGCAAACTGCGTTACTCGGTCGGGCGGCATCCTGACGATCCCCGCCTGGCGGCCCTGATCGGCGAGCTCACCATGAAGAGTGAGGACTTCGCCACCATGTGGTCCGAGCACAAGGTCCGCACCTGGGGACTGGCGCAGTATCGGATGCATCACCCCTCTGTCGGGTTGATGGAGGTCATGCAGCAGACCATCGACGTCCCGGACGGACAGGGTCTGCGGATGGTCGTGGTCACGGCGGCGCCGGGGTCCGCGTCGCAGGCCGCGTTGACGTTACTGGCCCGTTCGGTGGTCTCGTTCGACACCCAGCTTTCCCTGCATCACTGAAACGCCCTTGCTTGATTCGCCGCCGGGCGCCCGCCCGCCGGTCGCTCGATGCTGCCCGCCGTTGGCTGGTTGACCTCTGGAGGAGTACGTCATGCCGGATCTGACCGTCGCCATGTTCACCGAAGTCGTCGAGACCACGTGCCGGCTTGTCGACGCCGTCACCGCCGATCAGTGGTCGGAGCCTTCTCAGCCGGCTCCCGAGACCGCGTCGGGGATCGACCGGCTCGCGGCTCTGCTCGGTCGCAAGGTGCCCTGACGTCATGCCGGAGATCGCATACACGATCGGCGAGGTGCGGGTCGGCGCCGTCTTCGACTGGGTGGGCTGGGTTCCGCACGCCCGGCGGCTGTTGCCCGGCACCACGCGCGGTGATTGGGAACGTCACCAGCAGCTGCTGGCCGGGGGACTGTGGGATCCGATCACCGACAGCCGCACGGTCACCGTCTTCAGCTGGGTGGTGCAAGCGGACGGGCTGACCGTGGTGATCGACACCGGCGCCGGCAACGGCAAGGACCGCCCCGGATCCCCGCTGTTCCACCACCTGGACACCGGTTACCTGGACAACCTGGCGCGCGTCGGCGTACGCCCGCAGGACGTCGACATCGTCGTCAACACCCATCTGCACGCCGACCACGTCGGATGGAACACCCGGTACACCGACGGCCGGTGGGTGCCGACATTTCCGAACGCCCGCTACGTTCTGCCCCGGCCCGATGTCGAGTTCTGGGACCCGCGGCGGGGCCATGCGTCGCGGCTCGGGGAAGCGAACAGCAACGTCTTCGCCGACAGCGTGCAGCCGGTGCTGGACACCGGCCAAGCCGACATCTGGGCCGAGTGGTACCGCGTCGCCCCGGGGATCACCGCGGTGGCGGCGCCCGGGCACACTCCGGGATCCAGTGTTCTGACGGTGGACTGTGGCGCCGTCACCGCCGTGTTCGTCGGCGACCTGCTCCACTCGCCCCTGCAGGTCGTCAACCCGGGTTGGGCGAGTTGCTTCGACGAGGACCAGGAGCAGGCGAACCGGACTCGTCGCGACGTCCTGGGCCGGGTCAGGCAGTCGGACGCGGTCGTGCTGCCGGCACACCTGCCCAATGCCCGGGTACTGCGTTTCGCTGCGGGCGGCGAGGACTTCCTCATCGACGACTGGCGACGGCCGGAGGCCACCGATGACGGTGCCTGACCCGATCGCCGAGACCAGCTATGGACTGCTGTCCGGAGAACGGCGGCCGGCGGGAACGGTGTACCGGTCGGTGCCGTACGCGGCCCCGCTGTCCGGCGGCGCCCGGTTCGCCGGCCCGCGGCCCCCCGATTCCTGGGCCGGAGTCCGGCGGGCAACCCGACCGGGGCCGACCGCACCCGCCGCCGACCGGCGCACGATCGGTTCCCTGGACATCTCGCCGGTGATCGGACCGGGCTGGATCCGAGGCGAGGACTACCTGAGCCTCACGGTGTGGACTCCGGGGACGGCCGGGGACCGGTTGCCGGTGCTCGTCTTCATCCATGGAGGCGGCTTCGTGTCCGGTTCCCACCACGCCGAGGTGCTCGCCGGCGACGCCTTCATGGCCGACCGGGTGGTGCTGGTGACAGTCACCTACCGCCTCGGCATCGCCGGGTGGCTGGACCTGCCCGGTGCACCGGCCAATCGCGGCCTGCGGGACGTCATTGCGGCGCTGCACTGGGTGCGGCACGAGATCGGCGCATTCGGCGGCGACCCGCAACAGGTCACGTTGGCGGGACAGTCCGCCGGCGCCATGATCGTCGCGGCGCTGCTGGCTTCCCCGCTCGCGGCCGGGCTGTTCCGGCGCGCGATCAGCGCCAGCGGTAACGCGGACAACGCCCAATCGCCGTCCACGGCGGCTCGGGTCACCAGCGCCGCCGCGCACCGCCTCGGCGTGAGTCCGGACGTGGACGGATTCTCCACCGTCTCCGACTCCGACCTCGTCGCGGTGACGCAACGCCTGCACGCCGCCGAGTTGGGCATCCCGAACCGGGGTGCGATGCCGGGAGCGGTGTTCGGGCTCGTCCTCGACCCGCCGACGCTGCCCCGCCAGCCCGTCGACGTGGTCCGGGACGCGGTCGGCCAGCACGTCGACTTGCTCGTCGGCAGCACCGCGGACGAGTCACACGTGTATCTCGTCCCGATCGCACCGCCGGACCAGCACGTCGATCCGGCCACGGCGGCCACCACGACCGACTCCATGTTCGCGGGCAGTACCCGGCGCCTGGCCGACGCACACGCCCGCGAGCCTCAAGGGAAGACCTACACGTACGAGTTCACCTGGCGGTCCGACGCCTTCGGTGGCCGGCTCGGCGCCTGTCACTGCGTCGACCTGCCGTTCGTCTTCGGGACGTACGACCGACCGTCGCTGCGGGGACCGACATCGCTGCTGGGCACCGCGGCGCCGGACCCGCAGTCCGCTCGCACGGTGCACCGGCACTGGGTGGACTTCGTCCGCTGCGGTGATCCCGGTTGGACCGAACACACCGTACGAGCCCCGTACCGCGCCCTGGTCCCGTTCCCGAAAACCGTGACCACGCCAAGGGAAAACTCTCCACACCGATGACGGGCAGATCGACCTCGACCCGCCGTCGGCCACGTCCTGGGGGTTGGGCCGGGTGTCGTCAGGGGCCGCCTGTCTGGTTGGCAGCGTGGTGTTCCGCCGCCGAGGCCGACCGGCTCGTGAAGCGCATCGCCGCGAGCCGGTCGACACCTGTCCGCCGAATTAGGCGATGCCGATCTGCTGGGCCTGAAGGGCCGAGTCGAAGAACGCCGAGATCTCAACGAGGAGGTCGCCGTCCCACTTGGTGGTCTGGCCGAATTCGAGGTCGAAAGATTTCCCCGTCGCGGGGATCACCGTGCCGTCGGGGAGGTGCATGTCTGCGGTGAAGGTTCCGGTGACCCGAGTGACGACCGTGATCCAGTTGCCGCTGCCGAACTGGATCGGGTACGGGTCGTTGTGCACGTGGACATCCGGAAAAACGGCGAAGAACTGTCCCATCGCCGCGGCGTGCGCGTCCCGTCCGTAGATCGGCGCCGCGTTGCCGGTGACATGCGCGATCATGTCGGGGTGGTGAACGACGTTCATCGCGGCGAAGTCGCGGGAGTTGAAGGCGTCGTCGCCCTCCTTCATGAGCTCGAGCAGGTGTGCTGTCCGGGTGCTGGTCGCGGTGGTCATTGCTGGTCCTCTTCTCGGGTCCGGTGCGCCGCCGACTTCTCTTTGGTCGCACCAACGTTGGTATAGCCAACGTACACCGTTGCGTTGGTAGTGCCAACAACTAAGGTGGGCCTATGAACGCCACCGAGGACAGCCCGCGGCCGCCGACCCTGCTACGTCACCTGGCGAGCTGGCAGGCGAGCCGCGTCGCCACCCTGGGCGCTCGCCTCACCGCCGCCCGCATGCCGCTGGAGGCCCGCTCGGACTTCGCCGTACTGGCCGCCTTGGACGAATACGGCGAGCTGAGCCAAGCCGAACTAGGTCGCCGACTGGGGCTCGACCGGAACAACGTCAACGGCATCGTCACCCGCCTCGAACGCCACGGTCGAGTCAGTCGGCAGACCGACCCGGCCGACCGCCGGCGAAACATCGTCGCCCTGACCGGGGGCGGGCTGCGCTTTCTCCAGGAGCTGCACACGCTCGCCGAAGGCGTACAGAACGAACTACTGGCCGCACTCGACGCAACGGAACGCGAACACCTCAGAGCGCTCCTGGACAAGATCCTCCTCAGCCACCCGTCCCAGCCGGCCTGACAAACGCCGGCCACGAGCCGGTAGGTGTGCCGGATCTGGCCGTAGCGGTAGGCGGCGTCGGCGAACTCGAGCGGGATGTACGCCTGCCCCGGCGCCGGGGTGAACCACCGACCACCTTCGGCGAGTGCCTGCTCGACCAGCGGGCGCCCCACGAGGCGGGGCAGGAAGTCGTTGACCACCGTCCACTGGTACTGCCAGGTCAGCAGGATCCGTGCCCGGCTGAAGACATCGATCTCAGGTACGCCGTCCGCGCGCAGCCGGTCAACGATGCGGTTGTGCGCGTGTAGCAGGGCGACGTGCAGGGTCAGCGAGAACAGGTGGACGTCATTGCGGGGATCGCCGATCACGGCCACGCCTTGCCGGTTGCGCGGCACGTCGAAGCCGTCCGGGCCGAGCAGGAACTTGGCCGGGTCCTTCAGGTCGAACAGGTAGGGCGAGCCGATCGGGCCGTCGGAGTAGAGCATCTCCAGGTTGAGTTTCGGGGCGCGGGCGTTGCGCAGCGCCCCGGGCTCGGAGCCGCCGTCGATGGGGGAGCGGTCGGCGGTGATGTCGTGCGCGATCAGCTGGCCGAAGAACGGCCAGCCGGCGGCTTCAGCGGCGTCGTCGGTGCCGGCGTTCAGTCCGTCCAGAACTGTTGCCGCATCGCAGATTCCGCCCCGGTCGCCCGCGCGCATCAGCAGCGTCGGGCCGATGTCAAGCGGATCCAGGCTCGGGAACATGCGCCCGTACCGGGCCGTCCCGGTGGGCCGGTCCACCGCACGTGAAGGGCTGAGGCAGAGCGGGGCGGACCGGGAAATCGGCTGTCACAACCAGCGCGGCTGCCCGGTCTATGAAGTGAGCGGATCTTCCGCCGCAGGTTGCACGAGGAGGTGCCCAAAGGCCAGACGTCGAGTCGGCGACCGCGGGACGCAGTCGCCAGGCCCCGCACAAGAACTGAATCCATTCCCGTACACCAGAAAGGTCGAAATCATGAAGATCTCCGTCATCGGCGGTACCGGGCTCATCGGATCGCAGGTCGTGAACATCCTGAACGCGAGCGGGCACGAGGCGGTGCCGAGCTCGCCGTCCAGTGGGCTGGACCTGCTCAGTGGCCAGGGCCTGCCCGAGGCGCTGAACGGCGCCGACGTCGTCGTCAACCTGTCGAACTCGCCGACCTTCGACGACGCCTCGCCCGCCTTCTTCCGGACCACCATGACAACCTGCTCTCGGCCGCCGCAGGACGCCGGCGTCGGCCACGCGGTCGTCCTGTCCATTGTGGGCGCCGATCGGGTACCGGATCTGGTCTACTACCGAGCCAAGGTGCTGCAGGAGGACATCCTCAAGGCCGGCCCGGTCCCGTACTCGATCGTGCGCTCGACCCAGTTCTTCGAGTTCATGAAATCCGTGCTGTCGTGGACCTCGGACGACACCACCGTCCGGCTGCCGCACACCCTCGTCCAGCCGATCGCCTCGGCCGACATCGCCCAAGCGGTGGCCGAGGTCAGCGTGGGCAGCCCGCTGCGGGGCACCCGGGACATCGCCGGGCCGGAGGTCTTCTCCCTCGACGAGCTGGGCAAGATCACCCTCGCCGCGTACGGCGACCACCGTACTGTCGTCACGGACGACGGCGCCGGCATGTTCGCTGCCGTCAAGGGTGACGCCCTGATCGCCAAGGACGGCGCCGTCATCGCCAAGACCACCTACCGGGAGTGGCTCGCGCGCTGACGCACGCGGGCATCGCAGGCGTCAGCGCGCGAAAGGGAGCAAGATGACTGACCTCACACGGCGGCAGGTCACCACGGATGTGCTCGAGATGGGTTACCACGAAGCAGGCCCGGCCGACGGGCAGGCGGTGGTGCTCATGCACGGATTCCCGTACGACATCCACAGCTACGCCGAGGTGACGCCACTGCTGGCCGAGTCCGGATACCGGGTCATCGTCCCCTACCTGCGCGGGCACGGATCGACTGTGTTCCGGCGGCCGGACACCGTCCGCTCCGGTCAGCAGGCCGCGCTCGGCGCCGACGTCATCGCGCTGCTGGACGCCCTGGCGATCCCGCGGGCGATCCTGGCCGGTTACGACTGGGGCGGCCGCGCAGCTTGTGTGGCGGCCGCCCTACGGCCCGACCGGGTCGCCGGCCTCGTCTCGGTCAACGGCTACCTCATCCAGGACATCAGCGCCGCGATGCAGCCGTTGCGGCCGGATCTGGAAGCGGGTTTCTGGTACTTCTTCTACTTCCTCACCGACCGCGGGCGCGCCGGCCTGACCGCGAACCGGCGGGCGATCGCCGAGGTCATCTGGCGCCGTAACTCACCCCGGTGGGCCTTCAGCGACGCGGACCTCGACCGGGCGGCCGAGGCGTTCGACAACCCGGACTACGTCGAGGTCGTCCTGCACTCCTACCGCCACCGGCTCGGGCAGGCACCCGGGGCACCCGAGTACGACCAAGCCGAGGCGGCGCTGGCCCGGTTGCCGGCGATCACCGTCCCTACGGTCACCCTCGACGGCACCGCCGACGGCAACTTCCCCGCCACCGACGGGCGTGCGAGCGCGCAGCACTTCACCGGACCGCGCGTACACCGGCAGGTCCCGGACGCCGGGCACAACCTGCCGCAGGAGGCGCCCGGCGCGTTCGCCGACGCCATCAGGACAGTGACCGAGCTCGGATCCGAAGGAGAGTGAAATGGTGACGGTGCCGCCGGCACTCACCTACGGCAGTCGACGCCGTCGTCCCATGGATGCGTGCCCAGCCGGTGGCAGCGGCCGAGGTGGCCGCCGAGTTGGTGCGACTGGCCGAAGGCCCCCGTCGGGGCGAGTTCCCGAGCTGGCGGGCCCCGAGGTGTTGAGGATGTCATCAGCGGTCCGACAGGTGGCCGAATCCCGCGGCCCCCACAAATTGGTGGTCAGCGTGCCGTGGCCGTCCAGCGCGGGTCACTCGATGGCCACAGGCGGTCTCCTACCGTCCGCACCCGGCCCTCGGGGAACTCTGCGATTCGCCGAGTGGCTATCGCGAACGCCGGAACGCTCTACGCCTCAGCGATAGCCTCGCCGCAATCAGGACTGCCGATCATGGTCAGCGGCCGCAGTTCCCGCTGACTGATTGCTGGGACTGGTGGTACATCCGCCAGAGCTCGATGGACTCCGCGCCCTCCGGTCGCAGAACCGCTCAGCCGCTGTTCCAGCCCTGGAGCTTGTTCGGATTGAGGACGACCCACAGGGCCGTGACTTGGTCCTGGTCGCTGGTCACGGCGATCACGGCAAGAGCTCGCCCGGCTCGGCGCAGCACCAGCCCCGCTCGCCCGTTCACGCTTCGCACCGCCAGGTCGGTTCCCGGCAGCAACGTCCGCAGCAGCCAGGTCACCTCGTCGGCTGCGCGCAGCGGGACGACCGGAGCGGGTACGCGGCCACTGCTGTCACACACCGCGATGGCACCTGGGCTGAGGACAGCCTCGATCGCCTCGGCGTCGCCGGTTCGGCAGGCGGCGGCAAGCCGGAGTACGACCTTGTCAGAAATGGGCATCGCCCGCCGGGACGATCTCCGCTTCCACGCCCGCGGGCCCATCCGGGTAGGCGCCGGCCAGGAACGCCTCCCGGCGATGCTGAACCGAGGCGAGCGAGACGATGTCGCGGCCGAACGGCACCTCCTCGCCCACCGCCGGGCGTACGGTGATCGTCTTGTGCGCGTGGTCGACCTTGGTCACCCTCCCGGCGATGATCTCGGTCTTCGTCAGGTGCCGGCGCAGCGAGACGGCCGCGTGTCGGGCCTCAACGGAGCCGGCTACGACCTGGGGCAGGAACGGCTGACTGGTCATGGACGGCCGAGGATCGACGACGATGACCCGTGCCTCGCCCGCCGCAGTTCCTTCTGCAGTTTCCAGGCCGTGTAGAAACCGGCGTAGCCACCGCCGACGATCAGGATGGTCTGCACGCTGGTTCCCCTGTCTTTCGCTGTCACGAGTACAGACCGGGCTGACAGCCATCTTGTGACGGCGACCACGGCGGCGAGTGCTTGGCGCCGTTGCCGATCTGTGCGTACGGACAGTCGAACGCCTCCCGCAGCACGTACGCCGCCCGCTCCTGCGGGGCGAGCCGTTCCATCAGCATCAGCACGGCCGGCTTCGGTGTCACAGATTCAGGCCCTGCCCGGTCTCGGCTGGCGAAGGGAATCGACAGTCAGGGAGGGCACATGAAAAAACACGTTCTGGAGCCGGCGGCACAGGAGATCGCCGACGCCACGAGCAAACCCCCGTTCCTGTACGAGATCGGCGTCGCCGCCGCCACCCGGCTCGCCATCGCCGGCGACTCGGTCGGCGGGAACATGACCGCGGCGCTCACCATCCTCGCCAAGCAGCGCGGCGACGTCACCTTCGTACACCAGTCGATGTACTACCCGGTCACCGACGCCGGGCAGGACACCGACAGTTATCGCGAATTCGCAGACGGGCCCTACCTGCCGGCCAAGAGCATGGCCTGGTTCTGGGACGCCTACCTACCTGAGGTGGAGAAGCGCTCCGAGATCACCGCGTCTCCTTTGCGCGCCACCCTCGACGATCTCGCCGGACTGCCGGAGGCGTTTCTGCTCGTCGACGAGAACGACGTGCTGCGCGACGAAGGCGAGGCCTACGCCCGCAAGCTCACCGCGGCCGGCGTACGCACCACGAGCGCGCGCTACAACGGCACGCTGCACGACTTCATGATGCTCAACCCGGTCCGCGGCACCGCCGCCGCGACGGCCGCGATCGAGCAAGCCATCCACGTCCTTCGCCAAGCCCTCATCTGAAAGGCAGAGACCAATGACAACAGCTCTCCTCGTCCACGGCGCGTTCGCCGAATCGGCCAGTTGGAACGGCGTCACCGAGCGGCTGACCGCCGCCGGTCATGACGTCATCGCCGTGGCCAACCCGTTGCGCAGCCTCGCCGGTGACGCCGCATACCTTCGCGATGTGATCACGTCGGTCGGCGGGCCGGTCGTGCTCGCCGGCCACTCGTACGCCGGCATGGTGATGACCGAAGCCGCCGCCGGCAATGACGCGGTGACCGCACTGGTCTACGTCTGTGCCTTCGCCCCGGACACCGGCGAGTCGGCATTCGATCTGTCGACGAAGTTCCCCGGCAGCACCCTCGGCGACGCGCTCACCGCCTATCCGCTTTCGACGGGCGGCACCGAGTTCACCATCCGCAAGGACGCCTTCCACCACCAGTTCGCCGCCGACGTGGACACCGAGCAGGCCGCGCTGATGTTCGCCACCCAGCGCCCGGTCACCCAGGCGGCGCTGTCCACCGCCTTGCCCACTGATAAGCCGGCCTGGGAGACGATCCCGTCCTGGTTCGTCTTCAGCGACCAGGACCGCAACATCCCGGTCGCTCTGCACCGCTTCATGGCCGAACGCGCGAACGCCCGGGGCGTACGCGAAATGGCCGGCGCCTCCCACGCGGTGAGCGTCTCCCAGCCGGACGCCGCCGCCGAGACGATCCTCGAAGCCGCCAAGTAGATCCGCTCGCCCCCCGGCCCGGTCCGGGCCGGGGAGTCGGACCGCCGTCAAGGGAGGAACCATGGGCACCGTCGTCATCCTCGCCGCAATCGTCGCCAACGTCGTAGCCGCCCGGGCCGACTTCACGAAGGGGAAGTTCGCCACCGATACCGCCCTGAAGATCGGCGTCCCCCAGACCCGGCTCCCCGTGCTCGGCACCCTCAAGACCGCCGGGGCAGCCGGTCTGGCCATCGGCCTGACCGGCGCTCCCTACATCGGACCGTCCGCCGCGATCGGCCTGGTCCTGTTCTTCCTCGGCGCAATCGTCGTGCACCTGCGTGCCCGCGAGTTCCACCACATCGTCCCTACCGTCGGCTATCTGGCCCTGGCGGCCGCCGCCCTGAGCGCCGAAATCGTGGCAGCGGGCTAATCCCCGTTGGTTCCGGCATCCATAGACGGCGCGGGACCTCGCCAACTGACGTTCACCCTCGACTTGTCTTGACGACCGCGAATGCAAGTCCAAGTTTGACGAGCCGCGACCCGGACCCGGCGTACCAGAAATGGTTGCACCGCTTGCTGCCCGGCGCCCGGGTCGAGGTCCTGCCGGGCAGTGGCCATTTCCCCCACCTGGCCCACCCGGCCGAACTGGCGGCCATCGTCTCCAGTCTGAATCTCTGACCGCTGCCCGCTCGACGGCGCCGCTCGACCACCCATCTGCGCGATGGACGGCAGCACAGACACTCCAGCAATGTCCGGCACTCCAACCGTCAAATCACGTCAGACACGAGACACCAGATTTCGGTGTTGACGATGCAGGAACACAAGAAGACACTATTCGTCATCATCTATGAAGGGTGTCGAAACATGCCCGTATTGAACGCTCGGCTGTGGAGGCTTGCTCCCTTGTCGGTGTTGGCGCTCGTCGCCGCGCTGCTCCCAGGCAGGGGCAGCCCCGCCTACGCAGCGTCGGACACCGCGGTCGTCGTGGACGGCAGCCAGGGAGGCCGGACGTTCGACGGGATCGGCGCGATCAGCGGCGGCGGCGGCAACTCCCGGCTGCTGCCGAACTACCCGGCGGCCCAGCAGAAGCAGATTCTGGACTATTTGTTCAAGCCGGGCTACGGAGCCAACCTCCAGCTGCTCAAGCTCGAGATCGGCGGCGATGCCAACTCCACCGACGGCTCGGAGCCCTCGGTCGAGCACACCAAGGGCACGATCAACTGCAACGCCGGGTACGAGTTCTGGCTTGGCGAGCAGGCCGAGGCCCGCAACCCGAACATCGGTCTGTACGGCCTGGCCTGGGCCGCGCCCGGCTGGATCAACGGCGGTTTCTGGTCCACCGACACCATCGACTATCTGATCTCCTGGCTCGGCTGCGCCAAGCAGCACGGGCTGAGCATCAAGTACCTCGGCGGCTGGAACGAACGGGGTCACGACTCCGCCTGGTACGTCAAGCTGCGCGCGGCCCTCGACGCCCACGGGTACGCCGGCGTGCAGCTCGTGGCCGACGACAGCGGCTGGGGGGTCGCGGACGACATGGCCAAGGACCCGGCGTTCAACGACGCGGTGTCGATCATCGGTGCGCACTACCCGTGCCAGGGTGACGGCGGTCCCGCCACCTCGTGCTCGAGCACCGACGTCGCCCAGAAGAACGGCAAGCCGCTGTGGGCCAGCGAGAACGGCTCGCAGGACATGAACACCGGCGCCCCGGCGCTGATCCGCTCCATCGTCCGCGGGTACGTCGACGCCAAGATGACCAGCTACTTCAACTGGCCGCTCATCGCGGCGATCTACCCCAACCTGCCGTACGCGACCGTGGGCCTGGCCACCGCCGCGTCGCCGTGGTCGGGCAACTACGCCGTCGGCGAGAACACCTGGGCCACCGCACACGTCACCCAGTTCGCCCAACCCGGCTGGTCCTTCATCGACTCCGCCTCCGGCTACCTCGGCGGAACGGAGTCCAACGGCAGCTACGTCACGCTGAAGTCCCCGAACGGCACCGACTACTCCACCGTCCTGGAGACGACCTCGGCCACCAGTCCGCAGACGGCGACGTTCACGGTCAAGGGCGGGCTGTCCACCGGTGCGGTCCACGTCTGGGCCACCGCCGTCAACCACCCGGACCCGACCACCGACTTCGTCCACACCCAGGACATCACGCCGTCGGACGGCTCGTATTCGTTGACGATGCAACCCGGCTACATCTACTCGGTCACCACGACCACCGGCCAGGGCAACGGTACGGCGACCGCACCGGCCGGCCACCCGCTGGCGTTGCCGTACGGCGACACGTTCGACCACAACGCGGCGGGCACCGAGGCCAAGTATTTCTCCGACATGCAGGGATCCTTCGAGGTGCAGAAGTGCGTGGCCGGCCGGCGCGGCATGTGCCTGCAGCAGATGGCCACCACGAAGCCCATCGAATGGCAGGACGACAGCGACGCCTTCACCCTCGTCGGTGATCCCACGTGGACGGACTACTCCCTGCAGTCCGACGTCAACCTGGCCAAGCCGGGCACAGTGGAGCTGATCGGACGGGCCGGCACCCAGAACCGGCCACAGTCGCACCAGCAGGGCTACTTCTTCCAGATCAACGACGCCGGCGCGTGGACGATCTTCAAGAGCGACGCCAACGGGCAACGCACCGTGCTGGCCCGCTCGGCGACCGACGCGATCGGTACGGGGAAGTGGCATCGGCTCGGCCTGTCCTTCGCGGGCCCGCAGATCACCGCCTCCGTGGACGGCAGGGACGTCGGCGTGGTGCAGGACAGCACCTATGCCGCCGGGCAGACTGGACTGGGCATGACGGCGTACGACGCCGACCAGTTCGACAACTTCGCGGTCACGTCGGTCCGCGCAGCGGCGCCGTCCGCATCGGTGGCCGTCGTACCGTCGACGACGACGGTGCAGCGCGGTAAGACGCTGACCGTGACCACCACGGTCTCGGTCCCCTCGGGTGCCAAGGCCGCGGAGGGCGTCAACATCTCCCTCGACGCCCCGGGCTTCACGTACGACGCGCAGCCCCAGGTCGTCGGTGCTATCAAGCCCGGCCACCACACGGCGGTGGTCTGGCCGTTGACCGCACCGACGGCCGCGGCGTCCAAGTCGACGCTGACGGCCACCGTGACCTTCGCGCAGGGTCAGGTGGCGCACTGGCTGCGGCAGGCGGCCCAGGTGGTGGTGGCCAACCCGCCGCCGCCGGCCGGCGTGAACGACGTCAGTGACCTGGACTTCATCTCCGCCACGAACGGGTGGGGTCCGGTGGAACGCAACCAGTCGGTCGGCGGCACGAACGCCAACGACGGCACGCCGCTGACCATCGGCGGCACCGTCTACCCCAAGGGCCTGGGTACGAACTCGATCAGTGACGTCACGATCTACCTCGGCGGCAACTGCTCGACGTTCGCCTCCACGGTCGGCAACGACGACGACGCCGGCGGCGCAGGCACGATGACGTTCAGCGTCCTCGGAGACGGCAAGACGCTGGCCACCACACCGGTCATCAAGGGCGGCGACCCGGCACAAAAGATCACCGCCGATCTCACCGGTGTGCAGTTGCTCGACCTGGTCGTCGGTGACGCCGGCGACGGCAACGGCTACGACCACGGCGACTGGGCGGCACCGACGCTCACCTGTCGGAGCTGAGCAACCCCTGGCGTGGTACGGGGACGGAGCCGCCTGGCACCGTCCCCGTGCTGTGCTCGCCGCGCCGGGCCGAACGATCATCACGTGTTCGGCGGCGGACGGAGCCGAAGCGCGAGGCTCTCGACCGTTCGGGCGGTGGACCACCCGCCTGCGCCGGCCCTCAGGGCCCGCAGTCCGTCGAGCAAGGGCTTCTCAGCTGAGTTGGTCCGCCAGCCGAAGGACGCCGTCGGTGATCGCGCGCTGATCGGGGGTGGCGTCCGGGTCGAGCAGCCACTGGATGAAGAGGCCGGACACGACGGCCATCTGGCGGCGGATGTCCACGGTACCGGTTGCCCTGATGAGCGGCGATGTCGAGATCGACCGCAGCGATCTCGGGCGCATCCTGCACGAGCACAGCCGGAACGTGGCGGAGTACGTCTTCGACGACCACATCACCTCGCCACCGAGACACCGGCGGGGGTGGACGTGACCTTTGCGCGTGGCGCTGCTCGTCGTTTCGACCTGGTGGTCGGTGCGGACGGACTGCACTTCCGCGTACGTGGCAAAGTCATCCTGATTCCATAGCGGGCCGCGGCTCCGCCCGGCCCGGCAACCTGGCCCAGCGCTACCGGCGACGCCAACATGATTGCCCGCATGCGTTTCTGAGGGGTTTTCGGGGACGCTTCAAAGCCGGGAGAGGCCCTGACCAGACGACATGCTGGTAGGGGGGACGACAACATGGTGCCCGCACCGGCGGGCCGATAACCGGCATCGCACGCCTCAAGGTCCTCGTCATCGGAGTCGGCAGCGTTGGACTCGACGTGGCTGCACGCCTCGCCGCCACGGGGATCGAACACATTGGCTTGATGGACATCGGTGTCGTCGAAGACCTCAACCTCGACCGTATGATCGGCGCCACGCGCGAAGATGCTCGCCTCGGGCGGCGTAAGACCGAAGTCGCCGCGCGTATAGCTCGACAGACCGCAACTGCCGACAACTCTAGGGTGGCGGTACACGTCCTGAGCATCACGACACCGCCGGGGCTTGCCGCAGCCCTCGACTACGACGTCATCTTCTCCTGCGTCGACCGCCCCCTGGCCTCGCGGCGTCCTCAACGTTGTCGCGTACGCCGACCTGATCCCGGTCATCGACGGAGGCATCAATCCGGGATTAATACCGGGGCAGATAGTCCGAACGTCGCAGCGCTCGCCGCGTCCGTCAGTGCCGGGCTCCTGGCCCAGTTCGTCAGCCTGGTCGCCTCACCCGCAGGCATGGGTGTATCGGCGCCGCTCCGCTACATGCTCGCCGCCCACCATCTCGAGCACTTGCCCATCAAGAGCGGCGCGTATTGCCCGTACGAGAACGCGACCGCCTGCTGGTGAACGGCCTCGGGATGGCGCTCCATCTTCTGGGTCAGCGTGCCGATCGGTCGTTGTCGGCAACTGGCAGATCGTTTACCACCATGCCGGATGTGCGCGGTGGCACCGATTCTGGCCGTTGGCCGCCCGGGCCTGGCCGGTGTTGCCGGTCAGTCTTGATCCCGGTCGGCCGGCATCGTCTGTAGCCGTTGGGCGACTGCCGGCACGCCAGCCTTGGCGAGTGAGTCGGTCAGGTCGATCGCAGTCATCGGCGGTCGGCGCTTCTCGTCGGCCAACCGGACAACGGAGTTGAGGACCTCGTCCGGCCAGGCCTCGAGCAGATCGCACAGGTAGTCGTCGGGCGTACACACCCGCACCCCGTGAGATGCCAGTTCGCTCGCGGGAAAGTCAGCGAGGTTCCAGGTCACGATCGCGGCGGCACGACCGGCGACAGCGGCGGCCATGTGCACCCGGTCGTCAGGGTCCTTGCCTGGCATCTGGTCGATCAGATGTACATACGCATGCTCGAGCACCTCGCTGTCGGCGAAATAGTCCCGGATCGCGGCCGTGATCGCAGCGGCCGAGGCAGCAGATCGACGTTCGGCGCGCACGATGACCCGTTCCCACTCCGCCAGTAGCGCCTGTGTCCAGAGCACCTCGTGCACGCCGTCCTCAGTCAAACGCCAGCATCAGGTCCATGACTGAGAACGGAAACAGCACCTTGGTGTCGACGAAAACTTTGGTCATCGAGAGCGACACCGGATCAGTAGGGAAGGTCGGCGGCTTGAACCGCGTCCGCGATACGTCGGCGACCTGCCCGGCGGTGTTCGCGCCGTACCTGGAACTCCAGCACGTCCGCAAGACTCACCACCCGGTGCTTGCTGTCAGGCAGATGTTCTGACGGGATGTCGCCGGCGTCCAGCAATCGGGCCACGAACGGCCGGGACAGCCCGAGCAGTTCCCCCACTTCGGTGGGGGTAAGGCGGACCTCGGTGGCAAGCACCACGACGCCGTGACCTTGCGACAACTGGCCAGCGGAGGCAACCAGCACCGCCACCAGGGACTCGGGCAACGCGATCTCCTCCCCGTCTGGCATCCGGAGCATCGCCTGAGAGGCACCGGCTACTGCTCGACTGACTGCCGCCACGCGCTCACGATCATCCGAGGTCGGCTCGACACGGGTCGCCTCACCCAGAACGCTCGAACGCGCCATCTCAGCCTCCTCGCACCGGTCATATCCGAAACAACTGTAACCAACGACGGGTCTACTGCCCATAACCCGGCCACCGTCCCGAACACCCGTTCGGTGGCAACCAATGATGACGCACACTGACGCAGATGCCGTTCGGCGAGATGCGGCGGGCAGGTCGCTGGCCAGCCGAGCTGGAAGGTGTCGACCGAGACTGCCCGGTCAGCAGGCATCCGGCCCCAACCTTGGGGGATTTGATTCGCTGCACGCAGTACTGAGGTGGTTTTCGGGGGCGATTCAAATCGTCATAGATAAATATGAGGCCCTGACCAGCACCTATCACTGGTCAAGGCCTCATCTGGAGCCGCCTGACGGAATCGAACCGTCGACCTACGCATTACGAGTGCGTCGCTCTGCCGTCTGAGCTAAGGCGGCAACAGTCAATGAGTGTACGACATCGCCCCGGCTTCCTCGGAGCGGGTCACCGCCCGGGCGTGCCGGAAGCCGACAGCGGGTGTCATACCTCACGACTAGCATCCATGCCCGTGAGCGATGATCTCCCCCCGCAGGTTCCTCCGCCGCAGGTTCCTCCGCCGTCGGCTGGAGCCGTGTCCGGGCCGTCGGCCGAGGCGCTGACCACCGTGCCGCCGCGGCCGCGCAGCCTGGACCCGCAGCAGCTGGGCTTCACGCCGCAGCGGCCGGTGCCCTGGCTGGCGCCGTTGCTGCTGCTCAACACGGGGCTGCGTACGTTGCTGGCCCTGCTCTTCGGGGCCTACCTGGACAAGCGTGAGCTGCAGAGCGGGCTCAGCGACGACAACTTCCGGGAGCCGGCGGACGGCGGCGACGAGCTGTGGATGGACTACGTCGCCGACCTGGGCGACGGTTTTCACGCGACCTACTCGATCGCGTACCTGCTGGCCCAGCAGCGGCTGACCGTCAGCGGCCACGACCTGCCGCGTGGGTCGGTGCTGCTGATGGGGGGCGACCAGGTCTATCCACTGGCTCGCAGCGACGGCTACGAGAACCGCACCAAGGGGCCGTACCGCGCCGCGCTGCCGGCTCTGCCGCCGGGCGTCCCGCCGCCGACGCTGTTCGCACTGCCCGGCAACCACGACTGGTACGACGGCCTGACTGCTTTCCTGCGCCTGTTCGCCCGCCGCAAGGACGGTCACCTGGGCTCCTGGAAGACCCGGCAGCTCCGGTCGTACTTCGCGGTGGAGCTGGTCAACGACTGGTGGCTGTTCGCGATCGACGAGCAGTTCGGGGCGTACATCGACGATCCGCAGCTGCTGTATTTCGAGAAGGCCGCGGCCGGCCTGACCGCGCAGCACCGGGTGATCCTGATGACCCCGTCGCCGACGTGGGTGAAGGCGGCGGACAAGCCGGACGCGTACGACGCGGTCGACTACTTCATCCGCACCATCCTGGCGCCGACCGGTGCGCACGTGCGGCTGCTGCTCTCGGGCGACCTGCACCACTACGCGCGCTACACCGGCGAGGACCGCGAGCTGATCACCTGCGGTGGCGGCGGGGCGTACCTCTACCCGACGCACAAACTGCCGGAGGAACTCACCGTCCCTCCGGTCGAGACGCTGACCCGCAGCGCCAGCCCCAGCCGGAAATACGGGCTGGTCTCACGTTTTCCCAGCAAGGCGACCTCGCAACGGATGGGGTGGGACGTCTTCCGGCGCGTGCCGGTGCGCAACCCGGGCTTCGCCACCATGCTGGGCATCATCCAGACGCTGACCATGCTGGCCATGGCGGGCGCGGTCAGTTCGGGTGGCCTGCTGCAGCGGTTGTTCAGCGTCCCGCTGCTGATCATGGCGGCGCTGATCCTGATCGGCACGATCCTGTTCGCGCAGCCGCCCGACGCGACCGCGCCCAAGCACACTCGACATTGGCTGCTCGGCATCGCGCACGGCGCGGCCGAGCTGGCGCTGGCCGCCGGCGGGGCCTGGATCTGGCTGCACCTGCCGCCGCACAACTGGGAGTGGCCCGCCCCGCTCGTGGTGGCGGCGGTCGTCTACGGGCCGATCATCGGGTTCGTGGCCACCCAGTTGCTGTCGCTCTACCTGCTGGTGGCCAGTGTCTGGGACGTCAACACCAATGAGCTGTTCGCCGGTCAGGGAATCGAGGACGCCAAGAGCTTCCTGCGGCTCCATCTGGCGCCGGACGGGACGCTGACCGTGTACCCGATCGGCGTCGACAAGATCTGCCGCAAGTGGGTGGCCCAGCCCGACGCGCCCGATTGGGTGTCCTGGCTGCGGCCCGACGAACCGCTGATCACCCATCTGATCGAGGAGCCGTACGTCGTGGCCGGCCCGGGAACCAGCCGCCCCTGAGCCAGATGCGCGGGCGTCAGGCGGCGGTTGTGCGGGCGGCGGCGGACGCCGCCCAGGCTTCGTCTTCGGCCCGTTTGCGGGCGGTGCCGTCACGGCCGTTGTAGGCCAGGAAGCGGGGAAGGGCGGCCAGCGCGACTGTGCCGGCGATGCAGAGCACACCGCCGACCCAGATCGAGCCGCCGATTCCGAGGCGGGTCCGGGCCATCAGGCCCGAGCGCAGCTGTCCCAGCAGCGGGCCGGTCGTGTAGGAGAGCATCTCGATGCCGGCCAGCCGGCCGCGCAGATGGTCGGGGATGGTCTGGCTCCAGATGATCGACCGGAAGATGCCCGAGATCATGTCGGCCGCGCCTGCGAAGGCCAGGCAGAACAACGTGAGCCATAGCATGCCGGACAGGCCGGCTCCGACGATGCCGACGCCCCACAGCGCGGCGGCGATGAGCACCATCAGGCCGTGCCGATGGACGCGGCCGGTCCATCCGGATCCGATCGTGGCCGCCATCGCCCCGGCTGCGGGGGCGGCGTACAGCAAGCCGAGGATCTTCGGGCCGCCGAGACTCAACGCCAGGAACGGGTACAGCGCCTGCGGCATGCCGAAGAACATCGCGTTGATGTCGACCAGGTACGTGCCCAGCAGTTCGGGCCGGCTGCGCGCGTACCGCAGCCCGGTGACCACCGAACGCAGCGACGGCCGATCCGCGTCGGGTGGCGGCGGCACCGCCCGGACCAGCGTCAGGCAGGTCACCGAGACCACGAAGGTGACCAGGTCGAACGCGTACACCCAGATCAGTGACGTCGACGCGATCAGGATGCCGGCCAGCGCGGGACCGGCCAGCTGGGCCACCTGATACCCGAGCGACTGCAGCGCGCTCACCGCAGGAATCTCCGCCGGCTGCACGAGCCTCGGCACCATCGCCTCCAGGGCCGGGCGCTGCACCCCGTCGATGGCCGCCGTCACCGCCGCCACCAGGTACAGCAACCACAGGTGGGGGCGGTCGCCCAGCGCGTTGACCAGCAGCACCCCGCACAGCAGGGCCAGCGCCAGTTCGCCCCCGCGGACCAGCAGCCGGCGGTCGACGTAATCGGCCAGAGCGCCGCCGACGAACGACATCACCAGCAGCGGCACGAGTTCGCAGACGCCGAGCAGGCCGACCGCGAACGGATCGTGGGTCAATGCCGCGACCTGGTACGGGATGGTGACGTACGTGATGAACGACCCGAAGCCCGACACCGCGCCGCCGATGAAGACGAGCCGGAAGTCACGCGAGGTCCGCAGCGGCGCAAGGTCGAGCCCCAGCCGCCGCCGGGATCGGGCAGCCATGGACTGATGGTGCCGCAGCGGCCCGGCCGTACGCGACTGCTTATGTGAGGACGAGCCGCCCGGTCCGCTCGAAGTCGGCCAGGTCACGCAGCGTCTCGTCGATGACGAACGACTTCGGCCCGGGCAGCGCGTCCAGCGGGAAGAAGCCGGCGTCGATCGACTCGTCCGTCTGCCGGATCAGCTCGCCCTCCCACGTGTGGATCCGGAACGACATCAGGATCTGCTGGTAGGTGTGGCCGTAATTATTGGTGTACGTGTGGTTCGTGGAGAAGGCGAACGGGGTCAGCGAGGTCGCCCGCAGTCCGGTCTCCTCCCACGTCTCCCGGATCGCGCACTCCTCGATGCTCTCGCCCAGCTCCATCGCGCCGGCCGGGATGGCCCACCGATGGTTGTCGGATCGCTGGATGAGCAGCAGACGGTTCTGCTCGTCGAGGATCACGCCACGCGCGCCCACGAACAGCAGCGTGTCGGTGTCCCCGACGCTGCTCCGCACCCGGCCCAGGTAAGACTCAGCCCACGTCATCGCCACGGGCCCACAGTAGTCAGGCCGACTTCTTCGCCGCTTTCTTGGCCGGGGTGGCCTTCTTCGCTCCAGCGGAGGGGGCGGCCTTCTTCGCGGCGGCGGCCTTCTTGATCGGCGTCGGCGTGGCCGCCTTTTTCTTGATCGGAGTCGGCGTCGCCGCCTTTTTCGAAGCTGCAGCCTCGACGTCGCGGGCCCGATCCTCCGGCGCCTCACCCCGCGCCTTCTTGGCTCGCTCGACCGACGCCTTCAGCGCGGCCATCAGATCGACCGCCGCCGCCGGGGCCTCCTCGGCCTCGTCCGGCGGCCACCACTTCGCGGCCTTCGACCTTGGCGTCGATGACCTCCTGAAGTGCCGCGCGGTAGTTGTCGGTGAATTCGTCCGGCTTGAAACTGCCGGCCATCGAGTCGATCAGTGAACTCGCCATGGCCAGCTCGGCCGGCCGGGTCTCGATCTCCTCGTCCAGGAACCCGAAGTCGACCGACCGCACCTCGTCCGGCCAGAGCATGGTGTTGAGCACCAGCACGTCGTCGCGGACCCGCAGCGTGGCCAGCTGCTCCCGCTGCCGTAGCGCGATCTTGACGATGGCCACCCGGTCGGCGTCCTGGAGGGCATCGCGCAGCAGCACGTACGGCTTGGCCGCCTGACCCTCCGGCTCGAGGTAGTACGCCTTGGCGAACATGATCGGGTCGATGTCGTCGGCCGGCACGAACTGCAGCACGTCGATCGCCCGCGACGTGGTCAGCGGCAGCTCGGCGAAGTCGTCGTCGGTGAGGATCACCATCTCGCCGCCGCCGACGTCGTACCCCTTGGCGATGTCGTCGAAGCTGACCACCTCGCCGTCGATCGAGCAGGTCCGCTGGTACTTGATCCGGCCGCCGTCGGTGCGGTGCACCTGGTGGAACCGGATGTCCTTCTCCTCGGTCGCCGAGTAGAGCTTGACGGCGATGGACACCAGCCCGAATGAGACCGCACCCTTCCAGATCGCCCGTGCCATCATCGCCCCCCACCCGAATTGACCTGCGCCTCGATCAAGAATGGCATCACTGAGACGCCTGCGTAAGGTGTACGCGCGTGCCTATGGTGATCCAATGCCCGGTGCCCCGCTGTCTCCGATGCTCGCGACCGCGGGCTCGTTGCCGCCGGGTCCGGGCTGGTCCTACGAATTCAAGTGGGACGGAGTCCGCGTTCTCGCCGATTTCGAGGGCGGTTCACCCTCGCTGTACGCGCGGTCGGGCGCCGTGGTGACGATCGCATACCCGGAGATCGCCGATCTGCACCTGCCGGCCGGATCGCTGCTGGACGGCGAGATGGTGGTTCTCGACGAGGCGAACCGGCCGTCGTTCACGTCGCTGGCCGAACGCATGCACGTTCGGGACCCGCGCCGGGCGGCCGACCTGGCGGCGACGCTGCCGGTCACGTACATGATCTTCGACGTGCTGAAGTACGACGGCCTGTCGCTGATCGAGCTGCCGTACCGGGTCCGCCGGGAGACGCTGGAGCAGCTCGGCCTGGAGGGACCGCACTGGCTGGTCCCGCCGGCCTCGACCGACGGGCCTGCGATGCGCGCCGCGGCGCTGGAGAACCGGCTGGAGGGCGTGGTGGCCAAGCGGCTGGACACGCCGTACGTGCCCGGGTTGCGCTCGCCCGACTGGATCAAGGTGAAGTTCGACCAGACCGGCGACTACGTCATCGGCGGCTGGCGGTCCGGCGCCCGCCGGCTCGGCGGCCTGCTCGTCGGCGTGCCCGGCCCGGACGGCAAGCTGCGGTTCCGGGGGCGGGTCGGGGGTGGCATCGGGGCGGCGGCCGAGGACGAGCTGCTGCGGGTTCTGGCCCCGCTGGACACCCGGACGTCCCCGTTCGCCGACGGGGCCGTGCCGCGGGAGGATGCCCGGGGCGCGCACTGGGTAAGCCCGGTCCTGGTGGTCGAGGTGCGGTACGGCAACCGGACGCCGGACGGCCGGCTGCGGTTCCCGCGGTTCCTGCGGCTGCGCCCGGACAAGTCGCCGGCGGAATGTGTCGAGGAGGGCGAAGACGGTGCCTGAGCGGTTTGCCGTGACCATCGACGAGCACGACCTGGAGCTGTCCAACCTCGACAAGGTGATGTATCCCGAGGTCGGATTCACCAAGGGCGAAGTCATCGACTACTACACCCGGCTGGCCCCGGTGCTGCTGCCGCACCTGGCCGACCGCGCGCTGACCCGGATCCGGTACCCCAACGGCGTCGACGGGATGCACTTCTTCGAGAAGAACGCCCCCGGCGGCACGCCGGACTGGGTCCGGCTGGAGCGGCTGCCCGTGCCCGGGTCGACCAAGAGCCGGGAGACCATCGACTTCGTGGTCGTGGACGAGCTGGCCACGCTGGTCTGGGTGGCCAACCTGGCCTCGCTCGAGCTGCACACGCCGCAGTGGCGGATCGGGCAGGACCCCGACCTGATGGTGGTCGACCTGGACCCGGGCGCGCCGGCCGGGCTCAAGGAGTGCTGCGGGGTGGCCGTGCTGATGCGGGACCGGCTGGCCGCGGACGCGATCACGGCGTACCCCAAGACGTCGGGCAAGAAAGGCATGCAGCTGTGCTGCCCGATCGCCGGCACCCAGGACGCGGAGACGGTCTCGGCGTACGCGAAGAAGGTGGCCGAGGAACTGTCGGCGCAGGTGCCGAAGTCGATCACGGCGAAGATGGCCAAGGCGCTCCGGCCGGGCAAGGTGTTCATCGACTGGAGCCAGAACGCCGCGGCCAAGACCACCGTCGCGCCGTACTCGCTGCGGGCCCAGTCCACCCCGACCGCGTCCACGCCGCTGACGTGGGACGAGGTCGAGGCGGTGGCGATGGGCGAGGCCGAGGCGCGGCAGTTCCCGGCGGCGGAGGTGCTGGAGCGGGTCGAGACGTACGGCGATCTCCTCGAAGACCTTCTCCACCCGGGCCCCGAGCTGCCGTCCCACCGACCGTGACGCCCCGGGCGGCGGCTAAAGGGGTCGCAGTACGTCGTCGGCGTCGACGATGGTGTACGCGTACCCCTGCTCGGCCAGGAACCGCTGCCGGTGGGCGGCGTACTCGGTGTCGATCGTGTCCCGCGACACCACCGTGTAGAAGTGCGCCGGCCGTCCGTCGTTCTTCGGACGTAGCACGCGGCCCAGCCGCTGGGCCTCCTCCTGGCGCGACCCGAACGTGCCGGACACCTGGATGGCCACCGCCGCCTCCGGCAGGTCGATGGAGAAGTTGCCGACCTTGGAGATCACCAGCGTCTTGACCTCACCCTGCCGGAACGCCTCGAACAACCGCTCGCGCTCCTTGTTGGTGGTCGCCCCCTGGATGATCGGCGCGCCCAGATACTCGCCGAGTTCGTGCAGCTGGTCGATGTACCCGCCGATGACCAGCGTCTGCTCGTTCGGGTGCCGGTCGAGCAGGGCGCGGACCACCGGCATCTTGGTCCGCGCGGTGGACGCCACCCGGTAGCGCTCCTCCGCCTCGGTCACCGCGTACGACATCCGCTCCGCGTCGGTCAGCGTGACCCGGACCTCGGTGCACTCGGCCGGCGCGATCCAGCCCTGGGCCTCGATGTCCTTCCACGGCGCGTCGTACCGCTTGGGCCCGATCAGCGAGAAGACGTCGCCTTCCCGGCCGTCCTCGCGGACCAGCGTGGCGGTCAGGCCGAGCCGGCGGCGGGCCTGCAGATCGGCGGTGAACCGGAAGATCGGCGCCGGCAGCAGATGCACCTCGTCGTAGATGACCAGACCCCAGTCACGGGCGCCGAACAGATCGAGGTGGGTGAACGCGCCGCCGCGGCGGGAGGTCAGCACCTGGTACGTGGCGATGGTGACCGGCCGGATCTCCTTGCGCTCGCCGGAGTACTCGCCGATCTCGTCCTCGGTCAGCGACGTACGGGCCACCAGCTCGCGCTTCCACTGACGGCCGGCCACCGTGTTGGTCACCAGGATCAGCGTGGTCGCCTTGGCCGTGGCCATCGCCGCCGCGCCGACCAGCGTCTTGCCGGCCCCGCAGGGCAGCACCACCACACCGGAGCCGCCGGCCCAGAAGCCGTCGACCGCTTCCTGCTGGTACGACCGGAGATGCCAGCCGTCCTGGGCCAGGTCGATCTCGTGCGACTCCCCGTCGACGTACCCGGCGCGGTCCTCGGCCGGCCAGCCCAGCTTCAGCAGCGCCTGCTTGAGCCGGCCCCGCTCGGAGCCGTGCACCGCGATGGTCTCGTCGTCGATCCGGTTGCCGAGCATGCCGGCCAGCTTCTTGCTCTTGGCCACCTCGACCAGCACGATCTTGTCCAGTCCGCGCAGCACCAGCCCGTGCACCGGGTCGTTGAGCAGCTGCAACCGGCCGTACCGGTCCATCGTGTCGGCCACGTCGACCAGCAGCGCGTGCGGCACCGGGTAGCGGCTGAACTTGATCAGCGCGTCGACCACGCTCTCGGCGTCGTGCCCGGCGGCCCGGGCGTTCCACAGCCCGAGCGGAGTCAGCCGGTACGTGTGCACGTGCTCCGGCGAGCGCTCGAGCTCGGCGAACGGCGCGATCGCCATCCGGCACGCCTGTGCGTCGGGGTGGTCCACCTCCAGCAGCAGCGTCTTGTCGGACTGGACGATCAACGGCCCGTCACTCACCGGGAAACCCTTCGACGTACGGGAAAGACCCTCCAGTTTGACACGCCGCCGACAAAACTCGCCGGGTCGTGCAACCCGGGCCGTTTGCCGGGCGTTGTAAGAAGCGGCGGGAGTTGGTCGCGCGCGAGCGGGGAACGGGGGCGCGCGACTGCCCGGTCACTCCTGTTCGGGGACGGCCGCCGTGATCCGGTGCAGGGCGAACGTGTGCAGGGTCTCGGTCCGCTCGTCCTCGGCCCGCAGGTAGCCGGCGCTCAGCGACACCGGCCGGACCAGCCGGGACAGCGTGGCCCCGTGCGAGTCGACGTAGCCCACCCACACGCGGGCCTTCTCCCGCACCGCCTGCTGCAACACCGCCATCGCCTGGGTGTGCTGCTGCACCGCGGTCAGGCCGGGCGTGGGCGACCCGTTGGCCGCGCGGACGCTCACCGGCGCCCGCCGCGCCGCCCGGTTCAGCCGGTCGCCGTGCCGGATCTGCTCGATCACGCCGGCCAGCCGTGGTCCGGCCAGCGACGGCGGTCCCGCTTCCGACATCCGGGACACCACGGCCGTACGGGTCGGGGCCCGCCGGGCCTTGGGGCGCGACAGCACGGCCAAGCCGCCCGCGTCCTCGGCCACCGGTGCGAACCCGGCATCCCGGAGGGCGCCCAGCAGCCGCGCCACCTGGTACGGGCTGACCAGCACGGTCGGTGCCAGCCGGCGCAGGCTCAGCGGGGCCAGCCGCTTGTCGACGAGCACCTCGGCGATCAGCGCCTCGTCGTCGCTGCGCAGGTAGCCCCCGGCCGACCCGGCCCGCAGCCCGCCGTGCTTGCGGGCGGCGTCGTCGATCAGATAGCGTCAGCGCCTGCGGCACTGGAGTGCGCGACCGCCGCCGGAACAACCCGTGCAGGTCGCCGGCGCTGTACCCGACGTCGAGCGCGCGGCGCACGCTCGCCGCGGTCACCCGGCGCATGCTCGGCCGATTCCTGCTCCGTCACCGCCTCGAGCTCGGCCGCCAGCTCGGGCTCGGCCGGCCCGGGCACCACCACCGACAGGTCGGCCTGCACCAGCACGTGGTCGACCGGCGCCGGGCAGCAACGCGTCCAGGATCCGGACGGCGTCACCGGGCTGGGCCGGGGCGATTCCCGGACGTACGCCCAACGGGTCGGTGTCGTCGGTGTCCGGGTCCTCGATCAGGACCCGGCTGTACGACGTGATCGCCCCGAGCGCGGTCACGCCCAGCACCGCGGAACTGGTCAGCACGTCGCGGTGAGCCGCCTCCCGGCCACGCGCCCGGCGGGGGCTCTGCCAGGCCAGCAGCTCGAGCACGGCGTCGGTGGCCGGCGCGGTGCCCGGTGCCAGCCCGGCCAGCGCGGCCAGCGTCTCGCGGCGGGCCTGGGGTGCGCCGGCCCGTTCCGCCTCCGGCGCCAGGGCGTTGATCGGCCGGTCCCGGTCGTCCCGCGCGCCGACCAGCCCCGGTTGCCGGGTCATCACCTGCCAGGCCCGGGCCAGGGCGGTCCCAGCGCTGCGCGATGGTCAGCGCCCGCCACAGGTCGTTCGCCCCGGTGGGCAGGAAGATGTCGTCCACCGGGCCGCTCGCCCGGCTGGCCGCGACCGCCCGTGACACCCCGGTGGCGTCGACCTCGCCGAGCAGTCCGGCCGCGTACGCCACTTCCAGGAGCACCGCCGCCGAGGGCTCGTCCACGCCGGCCGTCCGGGCCAGCCGTTTGAGGTCGCGGACGCCCAGGCCACCGGTCCGCAGCACGGCCGGCGGCTCGGCCGCGATCGCGTCCAGCAGCGTCTCGGTGCTCCGGACGGCCTCCAGCACCTGACCCGCCCCGGCCGAGTCGACCGCCTTGACGTCGCGGACCGGTTCGACGGGCGCCGGCGGCAACGGCCGCAGCGGACCCAGCGGACCGGTGTCCCGGCGCAGCAGGAGCCCGACCTCGCGCGGCAGCTCGACCAGCTCACCGTCCGCGCGCGGCGCCCGCCCGGCGTCCGACACCGGCACCAGCACGTGGTGCTCGATCAGCCAGCGGACCGGCTCGGCCATGGACGCGCTGTTCAGCGCCCCGATCGGCGGCCCCGCGGCCAGCCGGTCGAGCACCGCCCGGGCGGCCGGCGGCGCGGCCAGTACGGTCCGGCGCAGCTTGGCCCGGTCCGCGCACAACGCCGCCGCCTCCGGGTCCAGATAGTCGGCGGGCCGGCCCAGCCCCGCCGGGTACGGCGAGGTGACCTCGTCCACCGCGCCGGTCACGGTCAGCGCGTCCTCCGGCCCGTACAGCAGGAACCGCGCCCGCAGCCGGTCGACCGCCACCCGGACGTCTTCGGCGGCAACGCCGGGCGCCGCCAGACTCAGGATCTCGTCGAACGACGTGGTGGCGTCGGCGGGGGAGCGGCTCAACCGGGCCGCGTCGAGGATCTGCAGCGTGAACTCGTCCAGCGCGTCCAGGCAGCGCGCCACCGAGCCGCGGGACTGGGCCCGGACGGCCAGCGCCGACAGGTCCGACGGCACGGGCACGACAAGATCGGGGCGCAGCTGGATCAGCGCGCCCAGCGCCTCGTCGGAGAGCGACCGCAGGCGGTCGGCGAATGTGGTGGCCATCGTGTCCAACGCTAGCCGCCATGGGACGATGGTGACGGGTCCGGGCGCGGCCGGACCGTGGTGATGGGTCCGGGCGGGGCCGGACCGTGGTGACGAGGGGGAGCGGTGGCTGACGACGCGAACATGCCCGGCACGGCGGTGCCGGTCGACGAGCAGACCGAGGCCCGCGGCGCCGAGCCGGGACCGCGCCGTCCCGAGGACGGCCGCCTGGACGTGTCCGAGCTGCTGGCCGACCGGGCCGCGGCTCCGTCGCCGTTCGGTGACGACCAGACCTTTCCGCTGCCGGTGGACCGACTGACGTACACCCCCACGCTCACTCCGTGAGCCGGGCGGTCGGGTTCGACCTGGACATGACTCTGATCGACTCCCGGCCGGGCATCGCCGCGGCGTACCGGGAGCTGAGCGCCCGTACCGGTGTGCCGATCGACACCGACCTGGTGATCTCCCGGCTGGGGCCGCCGCTGCGCACCGAGATGCGGGCCTGGTTCCCGGAATCGGCCGTGGAGGATGCGGTCACCGCCTACCGCGCTCTCTACCCGGACTACGCGATCGCGCCGGCTCGGCCGATGCCGGGTGCCCGCGCGGCACTGGCCGCGGTCCGGGCCCTCGGGTTGCGGGTGGTGGTGGTCACGTCCAAGCTTGGGCGGCTGGCCGAACTGCACCTGGCCCATCTCGGCATGGTCGTCGACGAGGTCGCCGGGGACGTGTTCGCCGAGGGTAAGGCCGCGGCGCTGCACCGTTTCGGGGCGGGTTGGTTCGTCGGCGACCACCGCGGCGACATGGTCGCGGCCCGCACGGCCGGCATCCCCGGGATCGGCGTCACCACCGGGCCGTGCGACGCGGACGAGCTGCGAACGGCCGGGGCGTCGTACGTCCTGCCGGAGCTGACCGGCCTGCCCGCGCTGCTGGGTGAGATTGCGGTTGGGGCCGGACCGGCGGCTGGATAGCCTGGAAGACCTAAGTCCGGCGAATTGAGTTGAGGTCAGCGGTGCCCACGGGTCGAGTGAAGTGGTACGACGGGACGAAGGGATTCGGGTTCGTCACCAGTGACGAGGGCGGGGACGTGTTCCTGCCGAAGGGCGCGCTGCCGGCCGGAGTGGCCGAGTTGAAGGCGGGTCAGCGGATCGAGTTCGGCGTGGTCGACAGCCGTAAGGGTGCGCAGGCCCTCGGGGTGAAGGTGCTGGACGCGCCCCCGTCCATGGCCGAGCTGCGGCGCCGCCCGGCGGACGAACTGCACGGGCTGATCGAGGACATGATCAAGGTGCTCGAGGCGAAGGTGCAGCCTGACCTGCGCCGCGGGCGCTATCCCGACAAGAAGACGACGCAGCAGGTCGCGAAGCTGGTGCACGCGGTCGCGAGTGAACTGGAGGGCTAACCCAGCAGGGGTTTGATCTGCGGGGTGATGCCCGCCGCCGCCGACCGTCCGAGCAGGGCGTCGGCGGCGGCCAGACCGTCGTGCCCCAGATCCGACGTGAACTCGTTGACGTACAGGTCGATGTGTTGCTGGACCACGTCCAGCTCCATCTCCTGGGCGTTCGCCAGCACGAACTCGCGGCTCGCCGCCGGATCGGCCCAGGCCATGCTGACCGAGCGGCGGATCCAGTCGGTGGCCGCGGCCGGGTCGACCGCACCCTTCTTGGCCAGGATCGCACCCAGCGGGATGGGTAGGCCGGTGTCGCCCTCCCACCACTCGCCCAGGTCGGCGAGCGCGGTCAGGCCGTATCGCGGGTAGGTGAACCGGGCCTCGTGGATCACCAGGCCGGCGTCGTATGTGCCGTCGGCCACTCCCGGCATGATCTGGTGGAACGGCACCACCTTGACGGTCACCGGCGTCCCGGCCGCCCACAGGCGGAAGAGGAGGTACGCCGTGGTCCGCTCACCCGGCACGGCGACGGTCGCGCCACTGAGATCCGTACGGTCGCCGCGGGTCAGCACGAGTGGTCCGCAGCCCCGGCCGAGTGCGCCGCCGCACGGAAGCAGGTCGTACGAGTCGAGCAGCCACGGCAGCGCCGCGTAACTCACCTTGACCAGATCGAACTCGCCCCGCTCGGCGGCGGTGTTCGTCACATCCACGTCGGCGAACGTCAGGTCGACCTCGGGCGCGCCCCGCACCAGCCCGTGCGTCAGCGCATGGAAGACGAAGGTGTCGTTGGGGCACGGGGACGCCGCGAGCGAAAGGGCCACGTTTTCACGTTAGCGAGAGTCGGCTCCGGAAACCCGGAGCACGGACTGTCTGTCCGCCCACAGTGTCAGCGCCCGCCGCAGGGCCGCGAACGCGTCGGCCGGCCGCCACGCCGCCCGGTCGCGCGGGCCGACGAGGTTGGAGATCGCCCGCAGCTCGGCGAACGGCACTCCGGCGCCGGCCGCGGCGGTGGCCACGCCGAAGCCTTCCATCGCCTCGGCCACCGCGTGCGGATGCCGTCCGGCCAGCGTGGCCGCGGTGACGCCGGTGCCGGTGACGGTGGCCAGCGTGAGGATCTCACCGGTGACCAGGTCGGGTACCGCGTCCGCCCAGGACTTCAGGAGCCCCGCGTCGGCGTCGTAGGCACTGGTCCCGAAGCCGAGCCGGTCGATCGGCAGGAAGCCGTCCGGCGTCTCGGCACCGAGGTCGGCGGCGACGCTGCGGGTGCCGACCACGATGTCGCCGATGGTCGCCCGGCCACCGAACGCGCCGGCGATCCCGGCGCTGAGGACGCCGTCGTACGGGCCGGCGCCGTCGTACCGGCCGGTGCCGGCGGCGAGCAGGCGGGCCGTGCCGGCGGCGGCCGCGGCCGGGCCGGCGCCGACGGCCACAATCGTCACCTCCGGGGCGTGCACGGCGCGCAGCGCGTCCGCCTCGGCCTCGACCGCGGTGACCAGCAGCAGCCGGGTCACCGGTCGTCCCGCTCGGGCCCGGGGGTCTCACCGGTGGCCGACGACGGGCGGTAGATATGGAACCCGGGCGGAGCGAGCGCCGGATCCGGCGAGGACGGCGGTGGGGGCTCGCCGGAGTCGTTGCGGCGGCGCTTCCCGACCGGCCGGCTTCCCGTGGCCGTGGCTGTGGCCGGCCCCGGTCGCGGTGCCGGTTCGGGTCGCGGCGCCGGTTCGGGTCGCGGCACCGGACCGGATTGTGGGGCCGGGCCGGATTGCGGGGCCGGTCCGGGTCGCGGGGCCGGCGGCTGGTGGGGCACGGTCGGTGCCTCCGGCCAGGGGTCGGCCGGCGCGGGCGGACCGTCCGGCACGATGTCGGCCGGCGCCGAGTCCGAAGTGTCCGGCCGGCCCTCCAGCTTCTCGTTGTGCAACCGGGTCGCCGCGTACGCCGCCCGGCCCGCCGCCGCGACCGCGAAGACCGCCGCCACGGTGACCCCCAGTCGCCCGGCCATCGGGATGATGCCGATCGCGCCGCCCAGCACCCAGGCGATCATCAGCACGGTCTCGGAGTGGGCGAACGCGCTGGCCCGCAAGCGCTCCGGCACCCGTTCCTGGATGGTCGCGTCGACGGCCAGTTTGGCCACCCCGCTGAAGATCGCGGTCACCAGGGCCAGCAACGCCACCGTGGCCAGTTGGTAGAACACCAGCGCCAGCACGGCCACGGCGGCGGTGACGATGATGCCGGTGGACTGCAGCACCAGCGGCCGCCGGATCCGTAGCCGGGTGCCGACCGCGGTGGACAGGAACGTCCCCACCGCCAGCGACCCGCCGACCAGCGCGACCGCCCCCTGGGTGCCGATGTCCCGGCCCAGGACCACGGTGTCCAGCCCGTCGGCCTTGATGGCGAACGCGAAGAAGAGCAGCAGGAAGCCGTACAGGAGGCGCAGGGTGGCGCTGCCGATCAGGGTGGGAACCACCAGTCGGCCGGACAGCGGACGGTCGGCGCCGCTCCGCAGCCGCAGCATCGCCCGGAACGGACGGGGCACGGCTTCCGGCGGATCCGAGTCGGCCCGGGCCGGCAGTCGCAGCGCGATCACCATGCCGGCCACGAAGATCACCGCCGCCACCCGCAACGACCACTGCGGACCGACCCAGAACGCGGCCAGCCCGATCGGCGCCACCACCGCCCCGGCGAACGTGCCGTAGACGCTGGCCCGTGCGCCCACCTGGGACAGGCCGATGCCCTCGGGCAGCAGGCGCGGCACCGCGGCCGAGCGGGCCACGCCGTACGCCCGGCTCAGCGCCAGCACCCCGAACGCCGCCGGGTAGAGCCCCCAGCCGAACAGGTGGTCGGAGATGACGTACGCCAGGAACGCCCGGCCCAGCATGGTGACCGCCAGCGCGTACCGCCGGCCGTGCCGGAAATGGTCGAGCAGCGGCCCGACCACCGGCGCCAGCAGCGCGAACGGCACCATCGTGATCAGCAGGTAGAGGGCCACCTTGCCGCGGGCCTCGCCCAGCGGCACGTTGAAGAAGATCGTCCCGGCCAGGCCGATGGCGATCAGCGCGTCACCGGCGCAGGAGACGGCGTGCAGGTCGAAGAGCCGGATCATGCCGGTCTCGTTGGCCGCGCCGCGGGCCCGCACCGAGCCGACCGTGCGCGTCGCCCACGCCGATCCGCGCACGGAACCGCGCAGCAGCAGGCGGATCGCCTTGACGCCGGTGCCGACCGTACGGCCGATCGAAGGGAGGAGCGGCATGCCTCCATCCTGACTGATTCGTGCGACCTGCGGGAGTCGCTGCGAGCCGCGCCACGTCGTGAGGAACAATGGGTCTTGTGACGACCAGGACCGCTCCCGCGCGTGCCGCCCGCCTCGACCAGGTTTGTGCCGATGCGGTGGGGGTGGCCCGCGGCGCGATCACCGACGTCGACCCGAGTGACATCGGGGATTACATCGAGGCCGTGGCCGAGGGCGACCGGCTGGTCACGCATTTCTTCGAGAGCCACCTGGCCGGCTACCGGGGCTGGCGCTGGGCGGTGACGGTGACCCGGGTGCCGCGCAGCCGGCACGTGACCATCTGCGAGACCGTGCTGCTGCCCGGGCCGGACTCGTTGCTGGCTCCGGGCTGGGTGCCGTGGAACGAGCGGCTGCAGCCCGGCGACCTCGGCGTCGGCGACCTGATGCCGACCGATCCGGATGACGACCGCCTGACTCAGGGCTACGTGCTCAGCGACGACCCCGCGGTCGAGGAGGTCTCCTGGGAGCTCGGCCTGGGGCGGTCCCGGGTGATGTCCCGCGAGGGCCGGATCGAGACCGCGCAGCGCTGGTACGACGGTGACTCCGGCCCCGAGGCGCCGATCTCGGTCGCGGCCCCACGCACCGCCCGCTGCGGCACGTGCGGCTTCTACCTGCCGCTGGCCGGTTCGCTGCGGTCGATGTTCGGCGTCTGCGGCAACCTGTTCGCGCCCGACGACAGCCGGGCGGTGAGCGCCGATCATGGTTGCGGCGCCCACTCCGAGGCGCTGATGGGCAACGCCGAGACCCCGGTCGAGGAACTCCCCACGGTGTACGACGACAGTGAGGTCGAGTCGGTCGCGGTCAGCCGCGCCGCCGGATCCGTGGAATCGTCCGAGCCGGCCGAGGACTACGGCCACAGCTAGGTCAATCGGTGGCGGCAGGTCAATCGGTGGCGGCCGGTCAATCGGTGGCGGTGAACTCCGGGTGGGTCAACGCCCGGCGGCGCCGCCGGTTGCGGTCGTGCCGGAGCATCACCAGCAGGCCCGGGATGCCGGCCAGGAAACCGGCCACGCAGATCCACAGCCACTCCGACGGGCCGCCGGCCAGCCGCACCACGAGCAGCGCCACGGCGAAGGCGGCCATCCCGCCCACGGCGAACGGCACCATGGGCAGATCGAGCGCCTCGATGGGCGGCTTCGGGCTGGTCACGCCTAAGTAGTAACACAACTGATCATCGCCTGGGGTGCACCAGCCGACCCACGGTGCGTTACCGTGCCGGTGACCACGGTCATAGGGAATCAAATGTCGTTAGCAAAGCTTATTAGCTAAGCTAAGTATCGTGATGGAGCGGGCGGTGACAGCGGAGCGCGAGACAGCCGAGGAGTTGGCGGTCGCCCTGCGTGAAGCGATCACCCGTCTCAACCGACGGGTCCGGCAGACCCGCCCGGTCGGCGACCTGACGTTCAGCCAGCTCTCCGCGCTGACCAGCCTGAAACTGGCCGGGGCGCTGACGCCGCGGGAACTCGCCGACACCGAGCGGGTGCAGCCACCGACGATGACCAAGATCGTCGGCAAGCTGGAGGACCGGGGACTCGTGGCGCGGACTCCGCACCCGACCGATCGGCGGCAGGTCATCCTGGCGCCGACCGAGGAGGGCCGGACCGTGCTCGCGCAGTTCGAGCGCCGGCGGAACCTCTGGCTGGCCCAGCAACTGGCCGGGCTCGCCCCGGAGGAACGCGACACCCTGGCCCGGGCCGCCGAGATCCTGCGGCAGGTCGCTCAGGCCTGACGGCTCCCTTCCGGTCGCCGGCGTTTCATCACGTGACGTTTGACGCGTACGACCGATGAGGAGGCGCCCGAGTGCGGGCAATGCTAGGCACCACGTTCCGATCCCTGCAGGTTCGCAACTACCGGCTGTTCGCGACCGGTCAGCTCGTCAAGCTGATCGGCGTGTGGATGATGTTCACGGCCCAGGACTGGCTCGTGCTGGACCTGTCGCACAATTCTCCGCAAGCCCTCGGCACGGTCGCGTCCCTGCAGTTCCTGCCCGTCCTGCTGCTCACGCTCTGGGGTGGCCGGCTGGCCGATCGGTACGACAAGCGCAAGCTGCTGATCGCGGCCAACGCCGTGTTCGCGGTGACCGCGATCGTGTTCGCCATCCTGGTCGCCGGCGGGGTCGTACGGCTCTGGCACGTGTTCCTGTTCGCCGGTCTGCTGGGCGTCGCCAACGCCGTCGAAACCCCGGTCCGGCAGTCGTTCGTCTCCGAGCTGGTCGAGCTGCGGCTGCTGCCCAATGCGCTGTCGCTGTCCGCGGCCACCTTCAACTGCGCCCGGATCGGCGGACCGGCGCTCGCCGGGGTCGCCCTGGCCGTCTTCCACACCGGACCGGTCTTCCTGATCGCGACCGCGCTGGCCATCGCGCCGGTGTTCAGCTACGCCCGGATGCGTCCGGCCGACCTCTACCGCGAGAAGCCCGGCCAGAAGGGTGGCGACGCCCGCATCCTGGACGGCTTGAAGTACGTGTGGCGGCGCAGCGACCTGCTGCTTCCGATGGTGATGATGCTGGTCGTCGGCATGATCGGCTTCAACTTCCCGGTCACCCTGGCTGCCCTGGCGAAGATCAACTTCCACGCCGGGCCGTCCACCTTCGGCCTGCTGACCACCTGCCTGGCGGTCGGCGCGCTGGGTGGAGCGCTGGCCGGGAGCGCCCGCCGGTCCCGGCCGGGGGCGTACGTCGTGATCGGCTCGGCGGTGGCGTTCGGCCTGCTGGAATTCGTGGTCGGATTCGCGCCGAACTTCATCACCGCGATGATCCTGCTGGTGCCGACGGGATTCTTCTCGATCTTCCTGGCGCAGTCCGCCAACCAGCGGGTGCAGATGGGCGTGGACGCCACCTTCCGCGGCCGGGTGATGGCGCTGTACGTGCTGGTCTTCCTGGGCACCACGCCGCTCGGGGCGTCGCTGGCCGGATGGTGGGGCCAGCACTTCGGCGTGCCGTCGAGCATCTGGGCGGCCGGACTGGTTTCGTTCGCCGCCGGTGTCGTCGCGCTGGTCTGGCAGTTGCGGTCGAGCGGTCAGCGGCTGCGGGTCGTGATACGGCCGCGTCCGAGGCTGCGGCTGGTCGCGTCCGAGGTCGCGGTCGACGTGGACGAGACGGCCGTGAGCGGGCGGGCGCTGGGCGACGGGTCGCTGAACACGCACCAGGTTCCCGAGCCGGACAAGGTCGTAGCGGCGTAGCTGTCGGAAGCTTGGCACGTCGGGTCGCACACTCAGGCCTTCACGCTTTGTGCCGGAGGACTTAACGTCGGCAGATGGCCACGTGGCACGGGCTGGCTCTGGCGGGAGCGCTCCTGGCGCTGCTGTGTCTGTGCTGTGCCGTGGCGCTTCTCGCCCGGACGGACCGAGCAGCGATGCGGTGTGGTGGGCGGGCCGCGGCGCGGCGTGGTGGGCGGGCCGCGATGCGGCGTGGTGGGCGGGCCGCGATGCGGCGTAGTTGGCGGCGCCACGACTCCGGCACGGTGGAGCGTCTCCGTCGCCTGAACGAGCACTGGCCCACCGACCTGGAACTGTTGTCGGGGCCGGGTCCCGAACAGATCGCCGGTGAACTCCGCCGGCTGCAACGCCTGCGCGACCACGGATTGGCCACCCGTTCGGAGGTGTGGCTGGCCGCGGTGAACGACTCGTACGACCGCTGGTTGTGCGAGGGGTGTCAGACGCTGGGCGTGGACGAGGAACTGCGGCGTCTGAACGGCCTGGACCGGGAACTCGAACGCACGCGCATCGAGGACCTGCTGCGGGCGAAGGGCTTCTAGGACGACTCGCGCGCCGCCGGGCCGCCGCCGAACAGCACGTCGTCCCAACTCGGTAGCCGCTTGCGCGGCTTGGTCTCGCTCGGTTCGTCGCTCTCGCCGGCGTGACCCTGATTGACAGTGCCCTGGCCGACCGTCCGCCGCGGCCGTAGGACCGCCAGCGAAGGCACTGCCGGAATCTCCTTGGGCAGGTCGGCGTCCTCGTCGAAGGCCGATCCGGCACCGCCGCCGAGCAGCGCCGCCGCTCCGCCCGCAACCGGGCGCCGGGTCTCCGGCGTGGCGGGTTCGGGCCGGCCCATCTGCCGGTCGAGTCCGGCCAGCAGGGCGTCCCGTCCGGCTCGGATCGGGTCGCGCATCGGCCGCGGCGCGTCGGCCGCCGGAAGTCCGTGCCCCGCGCGGGCGGACTCGGCCGTGCGGGCCGGGCCGGGCAGGCCGTGACCGCCGCGGTCGTGCAGCATCGGCCGCTCGGGCACCGGTTCCTGACCGAGAATCTGGGTGGGCCGCTCAGCGCACAGGTATTGCGCCATGTCGTCGTGCGGCGAGACGACCTGCCGGGCCTTGTCGAGATCCCACACGGCCTGCGCGGTGGCCTTGCCCGACGGCCAGGTGGCGACGATCCGCCAGGTGCCGTCGTCGCGCCGGTAGGCGTCCCAGGAGATCTTGTCGGTGTCGATACCGTGCTGTGCCAGCCGGCTGTCCACCACCTCGGCCAGGGGGGAGCCGTTGTCCGACGTCTTCAACCGCGTGCGCCGCGCGTGCTGCGCCAGCATCGCGCGTTCCTGCAGCACCGGGCCGGCATATCGCAGCACCCGGTCGACGGCCACGCCGGCCACCCGGGCGACGTCCTCGGCGGACTCACCCGACCGGATCCGCGACTGGATGTCCCGCGGCGACAGCGTCGGCGTGACATCGGCCGGGGCGAGTGCCACCGCCGAGCCGCCGGACACCGGTGCATGATCGGCGTGCAGTGCGCCGCTGATCCGGTCGTCCAGGGGCAGGGCCAGCAGGCGCCCCACCTCGTCGGCGAGGACCAGGGCCTGACCGTCCTCGGAGAGGGCGACGAAGCGTACCGGCCGCATGCGTTGCCTCCGTACCGTCGCTGGCCTGTGTCCCGAGACTCAGCTACCCGGGCGCGTTTCAGAACACCGTACGCGCCGCGGTCACCCGATGGTGGTAAGCCACGCCGTCGAACTCATTGACCTGCAGAGATGATCAACTGCTGTCCTGAGCGTACGAGCCGCGAGCGACCAGGAAAAGGCGTGTCCCACCTACGCGCACACGGCCGTCCCCCGTCCCGGCCGCCGGCCGCCGCCGGGCTGATCCCGGCCCTCGCCCGTCACCTGTGGACAACCGGCGGAAAGTGTCGTACCCCCGTGCCAACGTTGGCCCCGCCCACCGGGGCGGGGTGGGCGTAGGAGAGTTCTAGAGGCGCTCGACCACGTAGTCGATGCACACGGTCAGGGCCTCGACGTCGGCCGGGTCGATGGTCGGGTAAAGGGCGACCCGCAGCTGGTTGCGACCCAGCTTGCGATAGGGCTCGGTGTCCACGATGCCGTTGGCCCGCAGCACCTTGGCCACCGCCGCCGCGTCCACCGTGCCGGCGAAGTCGATGGTGGCGACCGCGTTCGACCGCAGCGCCGGCTCGGTCACGAACGGGGACGCGTACGGTGAGCGCTCGGCCCAGCCGTAGATGGCGGCGGCGCTCTCCGCACACCGCTTGGCCGCCCAGGCCAGGCCGCCCTGGGAGTTCATCCAGCTCAGCTGCTCGGCCGCCAGGAACACGGTGGCCAGCGCGGGCGTGTTGTAGGTCTGTTCCAGCCGGGACTGCTCGATCGCGGTGACCAGGTCCAGGAACTGGGGGATGTACCGGCCCGCGCCCTTGATCTCGAACGCCCGCTCGATCGCGGCCGGCGACATCAGCGCCAGCCAGATGCCGCCGTCCGAGCCCAGTGCCTTCTGCGGAGCCAGGTAGTAGACGTCGGTCTCGGTGAGGTCGACGTCCAGGCTGCCGCCGCCCGAGGTGGCGTCGACGAGCAGCAGCGCGCCCGGGTCGCCGCCGGTCACCCTCTTGACCGGGACCGCCACGCCGGTCGAGGTCTCGTTGTGCACGGTCGCGTACACGTCCACGCCGTCCTCGGCGGTCAGGTAGGCCGCCTGCCCACCGGGAGCCGAACGGATGGTCGGATCGGCCAGGAACGGCGCGTCCGCCACCGCCTTGGCGAACTTCGCCCCGAACTCGCCGAACGACGCGAACTGCGCCTTCGACCGCACCAGTCCGAACGCCGCCGTCTCCCAGAACGCGCTGGTGCCGCCGTTGGACAGCACGACCTCGTACCCGTCGGGCAGGGTGAAGAACGCGGCCAGCTCGCGGCGCAGGCGGGCGACCTGGTCCTTCACCGTCTTCTGCCGGTGCGAGGTCCCCAGGTACGTGGTGGCGACCTCGTTCAGCGCGGCGACCCCCTCCGGCCGTACCTTGCTGGGCCCGGATCCGAAGCGCCCGTCGATCGGCTTGAGGTCGTCGGGAATGCGGATGGGAGCGTCAGCCACGGGAGTCCTCCAGGAAGAATGAGCTGCTCCTATGGTGACAGGGGCTCACGCCTGGTGCGTCAGCTGATCCCACCCTTCGACATCCTGCGGCTTGCGCGGGTCCGGTCCGACGTACGTGGCGCCCGGGCGGACCAGCCGGTTCAGCTGCTTCTGCTCCAGGATGTGGGCGCTCCACCCGGCCACCCGGGCGCAGGTGAACATCGAGGTGAACATGTGCGCCGGCACCTCGGCGAAGTCGAGCACCACGGCCGACCAGAACTCGACGTTGGTGGCCAGCACCCGGTCCGGCTTGCGGGCGTGCAGCTCGGCCAGCGCCGCCCGTTCCAGCGCCTCGGCCACCTCGAACCGGGGCGCGCCCAGTTCCCTGGCCGTCCGGCGCAGCACCCGGGCCCGCGGGTCCTCGGCCCGGTACACCCGGTGGCCGAAGCCCATCAGCCGCTCGCCGCGGTCGAGCACGCCCTTGACGTACCCCTCGGCGTCGCCGGACCGCTCCACCGCCTCGATCATGTGCAGCACCCGGGACGGCGCGCCGCCGTGCAGCGGCCCGGACAGCGCGCCGATGCCCGACGAGATGCAGGCGGCGGCGTCGGCGCCGGTGGAGGCGACGATGCGGGCGGTGAAGGTGGAGGCGTTCATGCCGTGCTCGGCGGCCGAGATGAAGTACGCGTCCACCGCCTTGACGTGCCGCGGGTCGGGTTCGCCGCGCCACCGCTTCATGAACCGCTCGACGATCGTGGTCGCCTTGTCGATGTCCTTCTGCGGCACGGCCGGCAGGCCCAGCCCGCGGGCCGCCTGGGCGACGAAGGACAGCGCGGTCACCGACACCCGCGCCAGGTCCGACCGCGCCTGCTCCCCGGTGATGTCGAGCAGCTGACTCAGCCCCCAGTACGGCGCCAGCATGGCCACCGCCGACTGGACGTCCACCCGGATGTCACCGGAGTGCACCGGCACCGGAAACGGCTCGGCCGGCGGCAGACCCGGCCCGAATCGCCCGTCGACCAGCAGCGCCCACACGTTCCCGAAGGACACCTGACCGATCAGGTCCTCGATGTCGACGCCGCGGTACCGCAGCGCCCCACCGGCTTTGTCCGGCTCGGCGATCTGGGTCTCGAAGGCGATCACGCCCTCCAGCCCCGGCTTGAAGTCGGACACGACGCCTCCTGGAGGACGAAACCGGTAAGTGATTCATCTTGCCCGCCGGGTAACCGCCCGGTCGACCCGCAGCACTGTGCTGTCCGCGACATCCATCCTGGCCGACCGGCCGCTCCGCCGGGGCCGTCTTAGGGTCGTTACCAGAAGGTTTCGTCAAGATCGGGTCTCGTCAGGATCGGGTCTCGTCAGGATCGGAGGGCGTGTGACCGCCGACCACCCGTCGCCCGCGGAGATGCGGCGTGACTACACCGAGCGGGGCGCACTGCTGGAGACCGACCTGGCCGCCGACTGGACCGCCCAGTTCCGTGACTGGTTCGCCGCGGCCACCGCGTACGGGCTGCCCGAGCCGAACGCGATGATCGTCGCCACCGCCACCCCGGACGGGCGCCCCTCCGCCCGTACCGTCCTGCTCAAGACCCTCGACGAGCGCGGCTTCGTGTTCTACACCAACTACGCCTCGCGCAAGGGCGCCGAGGCCGCGGCCAACCCGGCGGTGTGCCTCGTGTTCCCGTGGTTTCCGATGCAGCGGCAGGTGATCGTGACCGGGACGGCGGCGCGGGTGGACCGGGCCGAGACCGAGGCCTACTTCGCCACCCGGCCGCCCGGCTCCCGGGCCGGCGCCTGGGCCAGCCCGCAGTCCCAGGTGGTTCCGGACCGCGCCGATCTGGACGAACGACTGGCGCAGGCGGAGAGCGCGGGCGCGACGAGTGCGCCCCCGCACTGGGGCGGATTGCTGGTCACGCCGGCGACCGTCGAGTTCTGGCAGGGCCGCAGCAACCGCATGCACGACCGTCTGCGGTACCGCCGGGACAACGACAAGTGGGTCGTGGAACGGCTCGCCCCGTGAGTCAGGAACCGGTGGAGGCGGCGGAGAAGGTGGTCGAGGCCGACGAGAACTCCGGGCGCAAGTCCTGGGTGATCGACATCCGGCCGCTGCGCGGGGCCGCGTACCGCCGGATGTGGGTGGGCAACGGCGTGTCCTTCTTCGGCTACCAGTTCACCAGCGTGGCCGTGCCGGTGGAGATGTTCGCCGTCACCCACTCGTCGGCCTGGGTCGGCCTGCTCGGCATCGCCGGGCTGATCCCGCTGCTGGTCTTCGGGTTGTGGGGCGGCGCCGCCGCGGACGTGGTCGACCGGCGCCGGCTGCTGCTGATCAGCTCCGTGATCACCTGGGTGTCCACGCTCGGTTTCCTGGTCCAGGCGCTGGCCGGCGTCAACAGTGGCCTGCTGCTGCTGGGCCTGACCGCGGTCCAGTCAGCCGGGGTGGCGATGAGCATGCCCGCGCGGCAGGCGATCATCCCGCGCATCGTGCCCGCCCACCTGGTGCCGGCGGCCAACACACTCGCGTACACCACGACCACGGCCGGTGGGGTGCTCGGCCCGCTGGCCGCCGGTCTGATCTTCGGCGTGTGGTCGACCGGGACGGGCGTGATCGTCGCCTACGCGGTCGACGCGCTGCTGTTCACGGTCACGTTCTGGGCCACCTACCGGCTGCCGCCGATCCCGCCGGTGATCCACGAGGAGGGCTCGCCGCGGCCCACCGCCGGGCTGCGCAGCATCGTCGACGGGCTGAGGTTCCTGGTCACCAAGCCCGTCCTGCTGCTGTCCTTCGCCGTCGACATCGTGGCCATGGTCTTCGCCATGCCGCGGGCGCTGTTCCCGGAGATCTCCCAGGACCGGTTCGGCGGCGGCTCGGCCGTCGGCTGGCTGTTCGCCGCGATCGCCATCGGCTCGGTGCTCGGCGGCCTGACCTCGGGGTGGATCGGCCGGGTCAGGCGGCAGGGCGTGGCTCTGGTGATCGCCGTGGTCGGCTGGGGCCTGGCCATCGGCTTCGCCGGCTTCGCCCGGTCGCTGTGGCTGATGGTGCTGCTGCTCGCCGTGGGGGGCGCCGCCGACCTGGTCAGCGCGGTCTATCGGCAGTCGATCCTGCAGACGTTCGCCCCCGATCACCTGCGCGGCCGGTTGCAGGGCGTCTTCACGGTGGTGGTGGCCGGCGGGCCGCGGCTGGGCGACCTGCGCGCCGGCGTCACCGCCGGCGTCACCGGGCCGACGGCGTCCTGGGCCGGCGGCGGGTTCGTCGCCGCCGGGCTGGCGGTGGCACTGGCCTTCGCGTTCCCGGCGCTGCTGCGTTACCGGCCCCCGGCCGACGACCCGGCCACCCGCTAATGTCGCATCCATGACGAATGTCGCGCCGGCGGTGTCCGGAGCTCAGTGGTCGATCGAAGCCGACGGGCATCGCGCCACGGTGGTCGAGGTCGGTGGTGTCCTCCGGGAGTACGTGGCCGGCGAGCGCCCGGTGCTGGACGGGTTCGGCGTCGACGAGATGTCCCCGGGCTCGGCCGGTCAGATTCTGGCGCCGTGGCCGAACCGGATCCGTGACGGCAAGTACACCTTCGGCGACGTGAGCTACCAGTTGCCGCTGACCGAGCCGGCCCGGCACAACGCGATCCACGGCCTGAGCAACTGGGTGCGCTGGCACCTGATCGAGCGATCGGCCGGGTCGGTGACCGTCGGCTACGACATCCCGCCGCAGGTCGGCTACCCGTGGCCGCTGGAGCTGCGGACGACGCTGGACGGTCTCGGGCGACGGGTTGCGCTGCGACCAGGAGGTCACCAACGCCGGTGGCTCGGACGCGCCGTTCGGCTACTCGGTCCACCCGTACCTGCAGCTGCCCGGCGTGGCCGTGGACGACACCGTGCTGCGGGTCCCGGGCAAGGTGCGCGATCCTGACCGACGCCCGGCTGCTGCCGATCGGGGCGGTCAAGGTGGCCGGCTCCGAGTACGACTTCACCGAGCCCCGGCGCATCGGCGACGCGGTCCTGGACACCGCGTTCGGCGATCTCGACCGCGACCCCGACGGCGGTTCGTCGGTGACCATCGCCGCGCCCGACGGCAGTGCCTCCGTCACCGTCTGGGCCGACGCCAACTTCGGCTGGTGGCAGGTCTTCTCCGGGGACACCCTGCACGGCGCGCGGCACCGCCGGTCGTTCGCGATCGAGCCGATGACCTGCCCGCCGGACGCGTTCCGGTCCGGCCGCGACCTGATCACGCTGACCGGCGGCCAGACCTGGCGGGCGTCGTGGGGGGTGCGGATCTAACCGTGGAGTTCGACGAGGTGGTTCGCCGCCGGCGGATGGTCCGGACGTACGACCCGGACCGTCCGGTGCCGCCGGAGCTGGTCGACAAGATCGTCGCCCACGGGTTGCGCGCGCCGTCGGCCGGGTTCAGCCAGGGCTGGGGCTTCCTGGTGCTGACCGGGCCCGCCGACCGCGACCGCTTCTGGTCGTCCACCACCGACCCGGAGGAAGAGCAGCCACTCGACGGCGACCTGGCTGGACCGGATGCGGACGGCGCCGGTGATCATCGTCGCGCTGTCCAACAAGGCGGCCTACCTCGACCGGTACGCGCAGTCCGACAAGGGCTGGACGGACCGCGACGAGGCCCGCTGGCCGGTGCCGTACTGGGACATCGACACGGGGTTCGCCGTACTGCTGATGCACCTCACCGCCGTCGATGCCGACCTCGGGTCCTGTTTCTTCGGCCTTCCGGTGGAGACCATCGGGTCCTTCCGGTCGGCGTTCGGTGTACCCGACGAGTACACCCCGATCGGTGCGCTCACGGTGGGCTACCGTGCTGCCGACAAGAGGTCGCCGTCACTGAGCCGCGGGCACCGCCCGGTGGCCGATGTGGTGCATCATGGCCGGTGGGCGGGTTGAACCGGGCAACGCCAGGCGAGGTCAGGAGAGGGGGCGTGCCGGCGTGATCTTCAAAGCGGTACGGGACGGAGCTCCGTACCCCGATCACCACACGACGCTCAAGTCATGGGCGGAGATCCCGCCGCGACCGATCCGGCTGGCCGACCTGATCACCACCAAGCGTGAACTGGCGCTGGACAAGTTGCTGGCCGAGGACTCCACCTTCTACGGCGACCTGTTCCCGCACGTCGTGGAGTACCGCGGCGCGCTGTACCTGGAGGACGGCCTGCACCGGGCGCTGCGGGCGGCGCTGCAGCAGCGCAACCAGATCCACGCCCGGGTGCTGGTGGTCGAGTGAGCCCGTCCTGCCCGGATCGGGCGCCCGACCTGCTCGACCTCGACGCGCTGCTCAGCGACGAGGAGCGGGACGTCCGTGACCTGGCCCGCCGGCTCGTCGACGACCACGTCCGGCCGCACGTCGCCGGGTGGTACGAGCAGGGTTCCGCGCCGATCCGCGAGCTGGCCGCCGAGTTCGGCCAGAACGGGCTGCTGGGCATGCACCTGTCCGGCTACGGGTGCGCCGGGATGTCCGCGGTCGCGTACGGCCTGACCTGCCTGGAACTGGAAGCCGCCGACTCGGGCGTGCGCTCGCTGGTCAGCGTGCAGGGCTCGCTGGCCATGTTCGCCATCTGGAAGTACGGCTCGGAGGAGCAGAAACAGCGCTGGCTGCCCGGGATGGCCGCCGGCGAGCTGATCGGCTGCTTCGGCCTGACCGAGGCCGACCACGGTTCCGACCCGGCGACGATGGCCACCCGCGCCCGTCGCGACGGCGCCGACTGGGTGCTCGACCGGCGGCAAGATGTGGATCACCAACGCGCCGGTGGCCGACGTGGCGGTGATCTGGGCCCGCACCGACGACGGCGTCGCCGGGTTCGCCGTGCCGACCGGCACGCCCGGCTTCGCCGCCCGCGAGATCACGCACAAGATGTCGTTGCGGGCGTCCTCGACCGGCGAGATCACGTTGGACGACGTACGCCTGCCGGACCGTGCCCGTCTCCCCGGGGCCCGTGGGCTCAAGGCGCCGCTGTCCTGCCTGACCGAAGCCCGATTCGGCATCATCTGGGGTTCGCTGGGCGCCGCCCGCGACTGCCTGGACACGGCGCTGGCCTACGCCGGCCGCCGGGAACAGTTCGGCCGGCCGATCGCCGGCTTCCAGCTGACTCAGGCCAAGCTCGCCGACATGACGCTCGAACTGGCCAAGGGCTACCTGCTGGCCTTGCACCTGGGCCGCCGTGCCGAGGCCGGTGAGCTACGCCCGGAGCAGGTCAGCGCCGGCAAGCTGAACAACGTGCGGGAGTCGCTGGCCATCGCCCGCGAGTGCCGGACCATCCTCGGTGCGAACGGGATCAGCGCCGAGTACCCGATCATGCGGCACGCCAGCAACCTCGAAAGTGTCCTCACGTACGAGGGAACGTCGGAGATTCACCAGCTCGTCCTGGGTCAGAAATTGACCGGTCTGAGCGCATTCTCCGGCTGAGCGAGTCGCGAGTGTCGGACCCCTTTCGTACCGTAGGGGTATGGCCAAGTCACCGGACGTCGATGAACCGACGCGGGAGTACCCCGTGTCGACCGACGTCGAACCCCGCCCCGCCCGCGGTGGCGGAGCCGCCGGCTCCGGAACAGCAGAGCCGGGTCGGCTTCGTCGCCCGCATCCTGATCTTCATCGGTGTGGTGTTCGCGCTGATCGTGGCCAGCTGTATCGGGCTGCGCGCGGTGCACCTGCTGCCGAGTTTCGACAACCCGTTCGCCGGCAAGACGACCGACCGCAGCCAGCCGGTGCTGCTGCAGTCCATGCGCGACCTGCACCGGTACGTGGCCGCCGACGGCACCTTCCAGGTCATCGTCGACCTGCAGCAGGACAAGAACAACGTGCCCGACTTCCTGCTCAACGACCGCGTGCTGTTCGTCGGATCGGGCACGGTCGAGGAGTACGTGGACTTCTCCTCCCTGGCCGGCAACGCCCTGACGGTCGACGACACCAAGCACTCCATCAAGCTCACCCTGCCGGCGCCCGCGCAGTCCCAGGCGGCCCTGGACATGCAGAAGAGCTACGTCGTGGCGGAGGAACGGGGTCTGCTCAACCGGGTCGGCGACGCCTTCCGGTCCGATCCGAACAAGCAGCAGAAGGTGTACGCGCTGGCTCAGCAGCGCATCACCGAGGCGGCTCGGTCCAGCGGCCTGGACCAGCGGGCCCAGGACAACACCCAGAAGATGCTGACCAGCCTTTTCAGTCGCCTCGGCTACACCTCGGTGACGGTGACCTACAACAAGCCGTGACTACTCCGAGGGCATCAGCGCCCAGAGGACCAGGTAGATGATGAACTGAGGGCCGGGCAGCAGACAGGACACCAGGAAGATCAAGCGGACCGCGCCGGACGACAAGCCGAAACGTCGGCCCAGGCCGGAGCACACTCCGGCGATCCAGCGGTCGTCGCGCGGGCGGGTCAATTGGCGGTTCATGTCTCACGCACTCCTTCGACGTCGATGGATACGACGGTACGGGTTCCAGGCCACGTCGCGCTTCGGTCGCTTCCAGTAGGGGACCACCTGTACCCGGTGGTGGTGTGTCGCTAACGTCGGCCGGTTGACGCCGGCGGCCGTGTAGCCGGTCGGTGACTCTATGCAAATGGGACTTTCGCCCGATGGTTAAGCATCGACAGGTCTCGTCAGAGTTACTCGGTCGGGGATCGCCGCGGGCCCGATCACCGCAGCTCAGTCAGCAGGAGGTAGACGGTGTCGACCGTCTCGCTGAAGGACGTCACCAAGGTCTGGCCGGACGGAACCACGGCCGTGGACAGCGTCAGCCTGGACGTCGCGGACGGCGAGTTCATGGTTCTGCTCGGCCCCTCGGGCTGCGGGAAGTCGACCGTGCTGCGGATGATCGCCGGTCTGGAGGACCCGACCGAGGGCGACATCCTGCTGAACGGCGAACCGGTGCTCGACCTGGCCCCGCGGGATCGCAAGATCGCCATGGTGTTCCAGGACTTCGCGCTGTACCCGCACATGAGCGTGGGCGACAACATCGGCTTCCCGCTCAAGCTGTCCGGCATCGAACCGCACCCGCGGGCCGAGCGCGTCGGCGACGTGGCCAGCGCCCTCGGCATCGGCGACGTGCTCGGCCGCAAGCCGGGCCAGCTCTCCGGCGGCCAGCGGCAGCGGGTCGCGATGGGCCGGGCCATCGTCCGCCGACCGAGCCTGTTCCTGATGGACGAGCCGCTGTCCAACCTCGACAGCGGTCTGCGGGCCGAGTTGCGCGCCGAGATCACCGGACTGACCCGCGAGCTCGGCGTCACCACGCTGTACGTGACGCACGACCAGGCCGAGGCGCTGACCATGGCCGACCGGGTGGCCATCCTGCGCCAGGGGGTGCTGCAGGACATCGGCACCCCGACCGAGGTGTACGGGCGACCCGCCACCCTGTACGTGGCGGCGTTCCTGGGTTCGCCCCGGATGAACCTGCTCGAGGCGTCGGTCTACGTCCACCTCGACCGGTACATCGCCCTGAACCTCGGCGAACAGGCGCTGTACCTGCCGTGGACCGACATCCGGGCGCGTGCGGTGGCGCACTACCACGGCGAGCGGATCGTGGTCGGCATGCGGGCCGAGGCGCTCACGCCGGTCGCCCCGGACACCCCGGGCGACGTGCTGCAGGGCCGGATCCGCTACCTCGAGCACCACGGCCACGAGTCGCTGGCGTTCCTGGACATCGGCGCGACCGCGATCGTGGTGGACGAGATGGGCAGCGCCGTGCACGAGGACCCGGCCGGGACCTCGACGACGCTGAGCCGCTTCTCCGGCGCTCTGCAACGCCTGGCCGGGCGCGCCGACAAGAGTCAGCACCGGTCCGAGAGCGGCGGCGACCCGGAGCAGACCAGCGTGCTCGGCGACAACGGACGGCACCATCGGCGGCCGGCCGAGCTGGCCGTGCGGCTGGCGCCGTACCCGGCCGTCTCACCCGGTCATCCGCTGGCCATCTCGGTCCGGATGGACGCACTGCACTTCTTCGACGAGCGCGGCAACCGGATCGACGTCGGCTGGCGCTGAGCGCCGGCGGTCACCCGCCCGGGGGTTGCCAAAAGGTCTGACCGATTCCCGGATCGGCACTCGGCCGGCCCTGGACGCTGCGGCTGTTGCTCGACCGTCCGGGCCTGAAGTTCGGCCTTCACCTGGGGATCAACGGCACCCTTCATCGCGGCGACCGTCCACGCCATCGCTAGGCGGTGGGGATGAGAGCAGCCTGCCGCCGGAGCATCGCGGAGCGTAGGCTGCACGGCAGTGGAGGAGACATTCGGCACGACCCGGCGCTCGCGCCCGGCCGGCCCGGCAGAGGACGCGGAGCCCGCGGTGACCACGATCGCGGCACCCGCCGAGACGCCGTACCTCCTGGATCGGATGTTCAGCCGGGACGAAATCGCGCAGGTCCGGCACGTGGTCGCGGACGAGCTGGCCCGCGCCGGCCTCGGCGGTGACCGCCTGCACGGCTTCGTGCTGGCGGTCAACGAGGTGGTGACCAACGTCGTCCTGCACGCCGGCGGTCAGGGGAACATCGTTTTGTGGCTGACCGGCGACTCGGCCTGGTGCACCGTCACCGACTCCGGGCCGGGCATCCCCGAGCGGTTCCGCGACGCCCCCGATGTGCCGGCGGCGTTCGAGGTCGGCGGCCGTGGCATCTGGCTGGCGTACCAGCTGTGCGATGAGGTGACGATGGCCACCGGTCCGATCGGGACGACGATCGGCCTGCGTATCGCCCGGCCTCGACGTGATTCGGCGTCTGGCCTGGTCAACGGCAGTTCCGACCGGCGCTGAGGATAGAGCATCACCGGGCCGGAAACGTGCGTGGCCGGTTGTGGTGTGTCGCTCGGCGAGGGCGACTACATTGGGCCCCGTGCTCGGACTACCTGCCCACGTGACCGCATGCCTGTTCGATCTTGACGGCGTGCTGACCCAGACCGCGCTGGTCCACAACGCGGCGTGGAAACAGACGTTCGACGCGTTCCTCAAGACGTGGTCGGGGCAGCACGGCGTGCCGTTCGTGCCCTTCGACTCCGGCGCCGACTACCAGAAATATGTCGACGGCCGGCCGCGCGCCGATGGCGTACGCACGTTCCTCGCCTCCCGGGACATCACCCTGCCCGAGGGGACGCCGGACGACGGTCCCGACCAAGAGACGGTGAACGGCATCGGCAACCGCAAGAACGAACTCGTGCTGCAGAAGATCAAGGAAGGCGCGGTTAAGGTCTACGACGGCTCGATGGAGTACCTGCACGCGGCCAAAGCCGCCGGGTTGCGCCGCGCGGTCGTCTCCGCCAGCGCCAACTGCCGCGACGTGCTCGAGGCGGCCGGGATCGCCGACCTGCTCGAGGCCCGGGTGGACGGAATCGTCGCGCGCGATCAGAGCTTGCCGGGCAAGCCCGCACCGGACACGTTCCTATACGCCGCCAAGCTGCTGGACACGCCCCCGGAGAATTGCGCCGTCTTCGAAGATGCGCTGGCCGGCGTGGCCGCCGGCAAAGCGGGCGGGTTCGGGATCGTGGTCGGCGTGGACCGCGTGGGGCAGGCGGACGCACTGTTGTCGAATGGCGCGGACATCGTGGTGCCGGATCTCTCCGATCTACTCGGCCGCTGACCGCGTATCTCCTCCTGCGACTCTCTAACTTTTCTTTTCGAAAGGCACCACCGTGATCCGTGAACGGGCTTATCCCGTGGACCCCTGGCACATCCGGGAGACCCGGCTGGATCTGGACCTGCTGGCCCAGTCCGAGTCGGTGTTCGCACTGGCCAACGGCCACATCGGGATCCGCGGAAACCTGGACGAGGGCGAGCCGCACGGGCTGCCCGGAACATACCTGAACTCGTTCTACGAGCTGCGCCCCCTGCCGTACGCCGAAGCCGGGTACGGGTTCCCGGAGTCCGGCCAGACCATGGTCAACGTCACCAACGCCAAGCTGATGCGGCTGCTGGTCGACGACGAGCCGTTCGACGTCCGGTACGGCGAACTGCGCTCGCACGAGCGGGTCCTGGACCTGCGGGCCGGCACGCTGGAGCGGACGGCCGAGTGGGTGTCGCCGTCCGGTCAGGCGATCCGGATCCGGACCGTCCGCCTGGTCTCGTTCACCCAGCGGGCCGTCGTCGCGTTCCTGTACGAGGTGGAGCCGCTGGACGCCTCGGCCCGGCTGATCCTGCAGTCCGAGCTGGTGGCCAACGAGCAACTGCCGCCGACCAGCAAGGACCCGCGGGTGGCGGCCGTGCTGGACCACCCGCTGCAGGCCGAGGAGATGCTCGAGCAGCGCACCGGCGGCCTGCTCGTGCACCGCACCAAGGCCAGCGACCTGCGGATGGCCGCGGCCATGGAACACCTGGTCGAGGCGCCGGGCAAGCACGCGGTCACCACCGAGGGCCACCCCGACTGGCTGCGGACGACCGTGGCCGGCAAGCTCGAGCCGGGGCAGAAGCTGCGGGTGGTCAAGCTGGCCGCGTACGGCTGGTCCAGCAACCGCTCGCTGCCGGCCATCCGCGACCAGGTCGGCGCCGCGCTGGCCAGCGCCCGGCTGGACGGCTGGGAGGGACTGCTCGAGGAGCAGCGGCAGTACCTCGACGATTACTGGGACCACTCCGACGTCAAGGTCGAGGGCGACCCCGAGGTGCAGCAGGCGGTCCGCTTCGGACTGTTCCACACGTTGCAGGCCGGCGCCCGGGCCGAGCAGCGGCCGATCGGGTCCAAGGGCCTGACCGGTCCCGGGTACGACGGCCACACGTTCTGGGACGCGGAGACGTTCGTGCTGCCCGCGCTCACCTACACCCAGCCGGCCGCGGCCGCCGACGTGCTGCGCTGGCGGCACTCGACGCTGGACCTGGCCCGGGAGCGGGCGCAGACACTCGGCCTGCAGGGCGCGGCCTTCCCGTGGCGGACCATCCGCGGCCAGGAGTGCTCGGCCTACTGGCCGGCCGGCACCGCCGGGTTCCACATCGGCGCGGACATCGCCGACGCCGTCCGGCGGTACGTCTCGGCCACCGGCGACTTCGACTTCGAGCGCGAGTTCGGCCTGGAGCTGCTGGTCGAGACCGCCCGGCTGTGGCGCTCGCTCGGCCACCACGACCGGCACGGCCGCTTCCACATCGACGGCGTCACCGGTCCGGACGAGTACACGGCGGTGGTGGACGACAACATCTACACCAACCTGATGGCCCAGCAGAACATGTTCGCGGCCGCGGCGGCCTGCAAGCGGCACCCGGAGGCGGCCCGCAGACTCGGCGTGAACGACGAGGAGTCGGCGTCATGGCGGGACGCGGCGGCCTCGGTGCACATCCCGTACGACCGGGAACTAGGTGTTCACCAGCAGTCGCAGGGCTTCACCCGGCTGCAGGAGTGGGACTTCGAGAACACGCCGCCGGAGGCGTACCCGCTGCTCCTCAACTACCCGTATTTCGATCTCTACCGCAAGCAGGTCGTCAAGCAGGCCGACCTGGTGATGGCCATGTACATCCGGGGGGACGCGTTCACCCCGGAGGAGAAGGCCCGCAACTTCGCCTACTACGACGCCCGTACGGTCCGGGACTCGTCGCTGTCGGCGTGCGTCCAGGCGGTGCTGGCGGCTGAAGTGGGGTTCGTCGAGCTGGCCCATGACTACCTGGGCGAGGCCGCCCTGATGGACCTGCACGACCTGCACCAGAACGCGCGGGACGGCGTGCACGTGGCGTCCCTGTCCGGGTCGTGGATCGCGCTGGTCGCCGGCCTGGGTGGCATGCGGGACTTCAACGGTCAGCTGTCGTTCGCGCCGCGCCTGCCCAGCCGGATCAACGGGCTGGAGTTCTCGCTGCTCTGGCGCGGGCTGCGGTTGCGGGTGGTGGTCACCGCCGCCGAGGTCACGTACTCGCTTCGCAACGGCGGCGGGTCGGCCCGCCTGAACCTGCTCCACCACGGCAAGGAGATCGAGGTGACGCAGGTCAAGCCGGTCACCATGCCGATTCCGCCGGCGCTGCCGGTCGGGCCGCCGCCGACTCAACCGGCCGGCCGTGCTCCGGTCCGCCGGGCTGTCGGAAGCTGATCGGTGCGGGGTGCTCCGGGCGGAGCACCCCTCACAGAATCGACACGTGCACGTGGTCGGTGTGCTCGCTGTCGCCGTGATACGCATGCCATCCGACACCGGGGAAATAGATCTGCTTGAACCAGATCACGTAGAGGACGCCCAGCCGATCGGCGTTGCGGACCAGGAACGCCATCAGGTTGTTGCCGTAGTCCTTCATGTCGCGGTTGTGCGCGACCGAGAACCCGCTCTTCTGCAGTGACCAGTCGCACGCGCGGCCCTTGGGGTGCTCGAACGGGCCGCCGTTGCGATGACAGCCGACGAACCGGTTGAAGCCCGCCTTCTTCACTTCCTGGTACATGTGCAGGGTCCGGGCGGTGATGCAGCCGTCGGTCGTCGGGTCGGGCACGGTGCACGGCTCGGGTGAGAAACCTCCGTCGGCGTTGCGCGGAGCGGGCGCGGCCTGCGGCGAGGTGGCCACCACGTCGCCCTGCGTCAGGCTGTCGCCGCCGATCAACGTCAGCGCATCCTCGGCGGCCTGTTTCTGCTTGGCCATCACGGCCAGGCTCTGCTTCTGCGACGCGACCTCCTGGTCGAGCCGTGCCTTGGCCGCGGACACCTCGGCGATCGCCTGGTTGAGCTGGTGCAGTTTCTGGTCGTTGAGCGCGTTGATCTCCGCCAGCGAGATCGCCCGCTGGAGCTGCACCTGGGCCTGGGTGGACTTGTCGACCGCGGCCTTGGCCGCCACGTAGCGCCGGCCGGTCGAGTCCAGCACGTCGTTGAGCAGCGGGTTGTCGGCGCCGTCGTCGGCGGTGGTGGACGTGCCGCTGCCCGGCTCGGCCCGGGCCGGTGCGGCCGCCGGCACGGCCAGCGCGACGGCGGCGACGAGTGGTGCCAGGGCCAAGGTCAGCCACCGGTGAGGTGGTGCGGTCATACAGGTTCCTTCCGGGCCACCGCCGACCACGTCAGCTGACGGGTTCGCTCCCTGAAGTGGGGTCTCCGGCTCGCCTCGCGGCGGTTGGGCGGCGGCCTGCCGGCACCTCGGGCGGCGCCTCCGGGCAGTAAACGGCCACCAGTTTACCGAACTCGGTGGGTGGGAGGATCCGGCACGAACGTGGCTTTCACCAATATCCACCGTTCGTAACCGTGCGATTCCCTTGAGTACTGCGACTTTCGAAGTTCGAGGTTCCTGAGTACGGTCGTCAACGGTCACCGATAGATAACGGTGACGCCGCCTAATCGCCCTCGGGCGAGTCGGGGACCCAGGTTCGTTGGGGTGAATCCGCGCGACCGCGCGGTAGGGATTGCTTCCGTCCCGAATCCGTCAGCTAACCCGGCCGGCGGCCGACGGAAGGAAAGCATGTGCAACGACGGAGATTGGCGGCACTACTCGCCCTGCTGATCGCGATGTCCGGGGCGTTCGCCGCCCCGTTTGCCGCCGGGCCGGCCTCGGCCGCGCCCTCGACCGCGGGAGACGATGGCGAGGGCGGCTCCAAGGCGCTGCTCGACCAACTGGACGCCGCGTCCCGGGGCTGGCTCGACGCCCAGGACGCACTGGCGGCGTCCAAGAAGCGGCAGCAGGACCTCACCGCGTCCCTGGCCCGGATCGACACCGAACTCGGTCCGCGGCAGGCGGAGATCGATCGGATCGTGGCTCAAACCTACCGGACCGGCCGCCTGGGGCCGATCAGCGCGTTGCTGACCGCCGACTCGTCCTCGGCGATGCTGGACCGGGCGGAGACACTGGAAACCCTGGCCGTCCAGCAGAACTCCGCACTGCGGTCGCTGAAGGCCGCCCGCGACCAGCAGGCGCAGGCCAAGGTGGCGATCGAAGCCACCATCCGGGACCAGGTCCACCAGGTCAACGTCATGAACCGGGAGAAGGCCCAGGCGGACAGCGCCCTGAAGGCGGCCAACGCCGGTCAGGCTGCGAGCTCGCCCGGCGGCAGCGCCACCGGCTCCGCGACGGTGTCGGTGTACTCCGGCGCGGGCGGTGACGCCTGCACGGTGAAGGACCCGACCAGCTCGGGCTGCATCACCGCGCGGATGCTCAACGCGATGCAACAGGCCCAGAAGACCGGCTTCACGCATTACGTCCACTGCTACCGGCCCGAGAGCAGCGGCGAGCACCCCAAGGGCCGGGCCTGCGACTTCGCCGCCGACAAGGACGGTTTCGGCGGCGTGGCCACCGGTAGCAGCAAGGACTACGGCAACCGGCTGGCGAACTTCTTCATCAAGAACTCGAGCAACCTGGGCGTGCTCTACGTCATCTGGTTCGAGCGCATCTGGCTGCCCAGCAGCGGCTGGAAGGCGTACACCAAGGGCCAGGGCGACCCCTCCAGTGACCACACCAACCACGTACACCTGTCGGTGCGGTGATCGACGGTCGCACTACCGGCGCATGTAGTCCTCGTACTCCTGGCAGACGTCGTCGGTGGGGCCGTCGGCGCGGATCACGCCGGATTCCAGCCAGATGGTGCGTTCGCAGGTTTCCCGGATGGTCGAGTCGCTGTGGCTGACCAGAAAGACCGTGCCGGCGCCCTCGCGGAGTTCACGGACGCGCTGCTCGCTGCGGCGGCGGAACTGGTGTCACCGGTGGCCAGGGCCTCGTCGATCAGCAGGACGTCGTGCTGTTTGGCGGCGGCGATGGCGAAGCGCAGCCGCGCCCCCATGCCGGAGGAGTAGGTCTTCATCGGCAGCGAGCTGAAGTCGCCACGCTCGTTGATGCCGGAGAAGTCGATGATCTCGGCTTGATCTTCGGCTTCACCTCAGCCGGGGTCATCCCCATGGCCAGGCACCCCAGCACGTACGTTGCGCTCGCCGGACAGGTCGGATAGCAGGGCCGCGTTCACGCCCAGCAGCGACGGCTGGCCGGCCGCGTAGATCGCGCCGCCGGGCTCGACCGGCATCAGGCCGGCGATGGCCCGCAGCAGCGTCGACTTGCCCGAGCCGTTCGACTCCGATCAGGCCGATCGCCTCGCCCCGGTACGCCACGAACGATGCGCCCTTGACGGCGCGCACCTCGCGCACCGCGGCCGATTTCACACCGGTGACCAGGCGGCGGAAGCTGGCGACCGGGCTCGCCTGGGCCGTCGTCATGCCCGCAACGACGCGATATGTGATGTGCGCGTTGTGCGCGATGACGGTCGGGATGCGTTCCTCAGCCACGGCCATATCCTTTCTCTCCACGCCAGAAGAAGACGAAGCCGACTCCCGCGGCGATGATGGCCCAGACCAGCCCGTCGATCCACAGCTTGCTTGCGGGGCTGGCCAGCTTGTAGCCGTCGAGGAGGGCGTGGCGCTGGAGCTCGATGTAGACCAGCAACGGGTTGAACTCGACCACCTGACGCTTCCACCCGTGCGCGTGGGCGAGCAGGGTCTTCAGCGGGTAGAGCACCGCCGACAGATACATCCAGATTCGCATGATGAACGGCAGGATCTGTTTGAAGTCGATGACCTTGGAGGTCAGGCGGGCGCAGAACATGCCGACGCCGACGTTGAAGACGAACTGCAGGGCCAGCGCCGGGATGGAAAGCAGCCACCGGACGGTGATCGGTTCGCCGGTGAGCAGCACGATCACGACCAGCACGCTCATCGAGGCGAGGAGGTTGCGCACCTCGACGACGGCGGTCGAGATCGGCAGCGCGGCCCGCGGGAACTGCAGCGCCCGGATCATGCCGAGGTTGCCCACGATGGAGTTCGCCCCGCCGCTGATCGTCTGCGAGGTGAAGGCGTAGATGAAGACGCCGGTACAGAGCATGGCGATGTAGTTGCCGCCCTTGTCCTTCTGCCCCAGAATCACGCCGAAGATCACGTAGTAGACGCCGGCGTTGAACAGCGGCGTCAACACCTGCCAGAAGATGCCCAGGTGGTTGGTTCCGAGAGTGGACGAGACTCGGGCGTTCGCGTACGCCGTGATGAAGTGCCGGTAGCCCCACAACTGCCGGGCGTAACTCGGCAGACTGGGCAACTTACCCGACGAGGTGAGGCCGTGGCGATGGGCGAACTCTCTGCTCGACTCACCGCTCTCGGTCACCGCCGCAGTCTGGGTCATGGGGTGGCGCTCCGATCTGTCAGCCCTGTCGTGTCGCAGAGCCTGAGGGACACGCGCAAGCCTTGCGCGTCAACACAGTAACCATCGCATACCGATGAAACGCAGTCGTATCGACGTGGCCAAGGTAGCCGACGGAACGGTGGAACGCAACCGTTACGTCGTTGCGTTATATTGGCAACGTGGCGACTACGAAACGTGCACCGGCCGGGGCGGCGGTCCTCCGCATCGACATCACCGTGGCGATTCGCAACGCGGTGATGAACGAGCTGGCGGAGGTCGGGTACGGCCGTCTCTCCATCGAGGCGGTGGCCCGGCGGGCCGGCGTCGGCAAGACCGCGATCTATCGCCGGTGGAGCAACAAACTCGAGATGATTCTCGAAATCGTATCCGACGTCGCCGGACGCGCCGTGCCGCTGCCCGACACCGGCAGCTTCGCCGGTGACCTGCAGCTGCTGATGATGATCGTGAGCAAAGCGCTGCAGCACCGGATCGCGTCCCAGATCATCCCCGACCTGATGGCCGAGGCGGCCCGCAACCCGCAGATCGCGCAGACCCTGCAGAAGGCGTTGAGCACCCACCAGCACGCGGTCGGCGACAAGCTGGTCGGCCAGGCGGTGGCCCGCGGTGAACTCCCGCCGGACGCCGATCCCGAGCTGGCCGTCGACCTCATCCTCGGCCCGCTGTACTGGCGGCTGGCCGTCGCCCGCACCCCGATCAGCGACGACTACCTGCAGAAGCTCACCGACGGCGTGATGGCCGCGCTGCAAGCCGGTCCGTCCGCGGACTGATCCGGTCCGTCGGTCGCGGCCTTTCCCGGCCATCGCGTCGGCGTCGCGCCGTACGCCGGTCATGCGTGCATACCAAGGTATGCACGGTGGTAAAGCAACCGGCTTGACACCAGCGGACCGCTCGCAGTGCCCTTTCACGCGGCCGAACTTAGGGGCTCCTGACGATTCATTCGCCCCCGGAGCTCTGACGCCATGCGTACTTATCGCGGTCCGCGCATCGACGCGACGATCCTCGGCGCGGCCACCGTGCTTGCGCTCGCCCTGACCGGCAGCGGTGGCGAGGCCGAGGCCACCCAGCGCTTCGAGACCGTGCCGGCACCGGCTGTGGCCACCGCGCAGCAGGGCGCCGAGGCGTACGTCGGGGTCTGGATGAGCGCCGACGACACGGTCCGGCTGGACATTTCCGCCGACGGGACGTACGCCCGGACCGTGCTCGGTCGGCGGCAGGCGGCCCGCGGCCTGTACCAGCTCGACGACACCACGCTGCAGCTGCGCGACGAGTCGGGCGTACGCACGACCGTGTGCACGGTGCCCGGCGGCCTGGAGATGTCCGGATACGTCCTGGCGAAGATCTGAGCCTCAGCGAGCGGGCCGGTCCGCCGAACTAGGGGGTCGTGACGTTGCGGAAGGCACTGCCACTGGTACTGATCGCGCTGTCGCTGGCGGCCGGCGGGTGCAGCGCGCTCGGGCTCGGCTCGACCGCCGCCGGCTCAGCCCCCGGGTCCATCGGGGCGTCCGCCGCGGCCGGCCCGTCGTGGCTGGTCAGCGCGGCCGGATCGGCCACGCCGAGTGCCGGCCCGTCCGGCGCTCGCGGCTACCGGCCGATCCTGCCCGCCGTGTCCTTTCCCCCGGCCGGCGCCGGCGGCGACTGCGGGAGCGCGGACCGGTGGACCGTCGACCCGGTGCAGATCCCGCTGACCATCACGCCCGGCAAGGGCTCGCTGGCCGTCTCCTGGCCCCGGCAGTACGACTCGAACTACCGGATCACCGCCGTTCCGCAGCCGCTGACCTCCGGCCACCAGCCCGTCTACACGTGGCAGAACGTGGCGGCCGGGAGTGGATGCACGATGTCGGCCACGGTGTCCAGGCTGAAGCCGGGCCAGCCGTACGTGGTCTGGCTGGACGCCCCGAACTCCGGGTACGAGCGGGACGGCTCCCGGCATCCCTATGCCGGCGAATCGTCCGTGGTGTATCCGCGGTAACGCTTTAGGCTGCAACCATGACATTGATGCCCGCGGCGTTCATCGGGCATGGCAACCCGATGAACGCCCTGGAGACCAATCGGTACACCGCCGCCTGGCGCGCGTTCGGCGCCTCGGTGCCGAAACCGCGGGCCATCCTGGTCGTCTCCGCACACTGGTACATCAACGCCACGGCGGTCACCGCGATGCCGCGGCCGCGGACCATCCACGACTTCTACGGCTTCCCGCAGCCGCTGTTCGACGTCGAGTACCCAGCACCCGGACTGCCGTCGCTGTACGAGGAGGTCAGCGACATCGTCAAGCCGACCTGGGTCGGCGCCGACCGGGACTCCTGGGGCATCGACCACGGCACCTGGTCGGTGCTGGTGCACGCGTTCCCGGACGCCGACATCCCGGTCACCCAGTTGTCCATCAACGCCGACAAGGGCTTCGACTACCACCTCGAGCTGGGGGCGAAGCTGGCGCCGCTGCGCGAGTCCGGCGTGCTGATCCTGGGCAGTGGCAACGTCGTGCACAACCTGGGCGGGGTGAGCTGGGACATGCCCGACGCCGGGTTCGACTGGGCCCAGCGCTTCGACTCCGAGGCCAAGGAGAAGATGCTCACCGATCCCGTCGACGCCGCCCGCCTGGACGGCCATCGGGACTTCCGGCACGCCGTCCCGACGCCCGACCACTTCCTGCCGCTGCTCTACCTGGCCGGACTGGCCGGGGCCAGCGGGGAGAGGGCGGATGTCCTGGTGGACGGGTACACGTACGGCTCGCTGTCGATGACGGCGTACACGCTCGGCCTGACCCCCGACACCGACCCGCACCGCGCCGGTCCGGCGGCCGCGGCCATCCCGCAAGGACTGCCGGCGGACGGCGTCAACATCTGAGTCGGAGACGCTCGTCGGCGCGGCGGAACCGGCCGCCGCGTTCCGACAACCCGAACGTGTCCTGCTTCGACTTCGACCTGGACCGGCCGGCCGGCGGCATCGTCCGGTCAGATCGTCGGCAGCCCGGCGGCCCGCCACGCAGCGAAGCCACCGGCCAGGTCGGTGGCCCGGTACAGCCCCAGGTCCTGCAGCGCCGCCGCCGCCAGGCTGCTGGTGTATCCCTCCTGGCAGGTGATGATCACTTCGAGGCGGTACGTGGTGGCGAATGACAGCCGGGCGTCGCTGCGCGGGTCGAGGCGCCACTCGAGCACGTTGCGCTCGATCACGATCGCGCCCGGAATCTCGCCATGCTCGGCGCGCTGAGCCGCCGGGCGGATGTCGACCAGGATCGCACCGCGGCCCATGGCGGCTGCGGTCTCGTGCGGGCCGAGACGCCTGAGCCGGCTGCGGGCCGTGGCCAGGATCTCGTCGATGCCGTACGACCCGGGTGGCGGGACCAGCGCGGCCGTCACCACTGCACTCCCGCCTTCTCCACCGTGGCCACCCGCAGACCCTCGGGGCCGAGCTGGTAACGGGTCATGGTGGCCAGCGCCGGGCCGTACACGTGGACGCTGATCGCGGGGCGGCCCGAGCGGTTGGTGATCCGGTGGATGTGCCGTGTCCCGAACCGGCGGCCGGTGCCCTCCCGGAGCTCACGGGCACGGAGCCGCACCGGTCCCGGGCCGTCCTGGTCTTCGGCGACCGTGTCTTCGGTGAGTGTGCCGCTGACCACGTGGAACGCGCCGGCCGAGCCGCCGTGGTCGTGCAGGTCGGTGCCCTGGCCCGGCAGCCAGGTGAGCAGCCACACCTCGTGGTCGTCGGCGACCGTCAGCCGGCGGTACCAGCGATCGACCGGGTTGAACCGGGCGGCGACCGGCCATCGGTCCGGGTCGGCGGCGTATCCGGCGGCGATGGCGAGATGATCTGGGCGGATGCCGACGGTGGTCACGGGAAGCTCCTTCGGTTGCATATATAGCCTATCGATTCAATAGGTTTAGGGACACGATAGAGCCCGAGCCTGTGCGGCGCATGTAACCGTGCTCGGAAAGTCGGCTCTAATCGCCGGCAGAACGCTCAGAAGGCGCTGTTCAACGGGGACAACGGGCGCTCGCGCACCGCGCCAGGTCAACCACCCGGCGCGTCGTGAGGATGATCCCCGGCCGCGTCATGACCAAGATGCTGGCGCTGTCAGGCCATGATCGTCAAACCTGTACCACTATCCGGGATAGCCTACGAGGACTGCTGGAAACCCGTCACGATCCGCTGCTGCAGGGTCAGGTTCGCGCCCCAGTCCCGGTCGGTGGTCGTCCACTGCAGCAGGAACGCGAGTCCGGGGCCGGTCTCCACCAGCACTCGCCGGGTGTGCTCCCGGACCTTGCCCTCCAGCCACGTGTACTCGTAGTCGGCGGCGCCGTTCCGGAGCCGAAGCGGGGCCATGCCGACGTACCGGTAGCCGGGCCTGGTCTTCTCGGTCGTCTCCGTGGTCTTCCAGTACGTGAACGGATCCGTGGTCACCGGTGCGCCCGAGTCGACCCGGAAGGCGCCGGTTCCCTTGGCGTTGCGGAAGCAGGTCGCCCCGCCGTCGACGGCTCGGCTCCACCCGTCCGGCAGCGGCAGGGCGAATCCGGCGTTGTCGGAATGCCACACCCAGCCGGGCGACAGCAGGCTCGGCGACGTGGCGTTCGTCGCGCCGACCGGAGTGGCGCCCGCGGACGGGAATCCGCACGGGTCGAAGGCGGTTCCGGTTCCGGTTCCGGTCGGGGACGCGGCGGTGCCGGTGGTGGACTTGGCGCCCTTGTCGTCGTTGCCCGTGCCGGCCAGGGCAACCGTGGTGCCGATGCCGGCGGCCAGCACGGCCGCGGCCGCAACTGCCGCGATCACCGCCCCGCGACGCGGGCGGGGCCGCCGCGACGCCTCGGTGACCGGGCGGACCGCCGCGAGGCCCCGGGCCGCCCCGCCCGACGTCGGTATCCCGCTGATCGGTATCCCGCTGATCGGTATCCCGCTGATCGGCGCGCCGCTGATCGGCGTCCCGCTTCCCGCGCTCCCGCCGGCCGCGCTCCCGCCGGCCGCGCTCCCGCCGGGCGCCCCCGCGCCGGGCGGCCCCGCGCCGGCCGGCCCCGCGCCGGCCGCGCTGCCGCCGGCTGGGTGCCCAATGCGCGGTCCGGCCGGAGTGTCGCCGACCGGGCGGGCCGCCGGTGCCGTGCCGGACGCGTACGCAACCGGCGCCGGGCTGATCGGCCGGGTCGGGTCCACGCGGGCAACCGGCTGCGGGCGGGTGGCCGGCTCGACCCCGGTGCCGGCGCCGGGCCGGCGGGGGATCGGCGTGACGATCCGGCCCAGCGCTTCCTCCACCCGCGCCGCGGCCGGCCGGGACTTCGGGTCCTTGGTCAGCAACGCCATGATGACCGGGGTCAGCAGGCCGGGGTGCTGCGGTTCATCGGGCGGTTCGTGCAGCACCGCGCCCAGCGACGCCTGCGTGGTCGCCCGGGCGAACGGCGGCTGCCCCTCGACCGCGGTGTACAGAGTGGCCCCGAGCGACCACAGGTCCGCCGCCTCGCCCTGATCCGCGTCGGCGGTCAGCCGCTCCGGGGCGACGTAGTGCGGGGAACCCATCAGCAGGTCGCTGGTCTTTTCGGCGCCCTCGAAGGTGGCCAGCCCGAAGTCGGTGAGCACCACCCGGCCGTCGTCGGCCAGCAGGACGTTGTGCGGCTTGACGTCGCGGTGCAGGACTCCGACGGCGTGCGCCGCCCGCAGCCCGCCGAGCACCTGCAACCCGATCCGGGCGGCCTCGGCGTGCGGCAGCGGCCCATCCTGCTTGATCGCGTCGTGCAGCGAGCGGGACTGGACGTACTCCATCACGATCCACGCCTGGCCCGGCCGCCAGACCACGTCGAACACGGTGACCACGGCGGGGTGGCCGAGCTTGGCCGCGGCGCGGGCCTCCCGGACCGTACGCAGCTGGACGTCGAGCATCTGGGTGTTGCCGGCGTCGACGGGGGTGTTGATCTCCTTGATGGCAACGCGGCGGTCGAGCAGCTCGTCGTCCGCGAGCCAGACGCGGCCCATCCCCCCGGTGCCGATGACGTTCAGCAGCCGGTATCTCCCGCTGACCAGACCTGTGGACACCCGCGATACCCCCATGGCATCAACACTCCCTGGTCCCGGTACTGGTTCACCAGCGCCTTTATGGTTTCGGTGCAGATGGCGTACGGGATTGGGAACTGTCGGTCATCTGCTTGAGTGCGCGATGATCGGCTGGTTCCGGCACCCTCCGAACCGGTTCGGCTCCATGGTCGACCAGCCACTCAAGTACGGTCGGGCGGACCCGTTGACCAGCGGGGATGTCGATCGTCCGGCGGCCTGTCCGCCCCGGCCCGGCCGCCGACCGGCAAGCTTGCCGGCCGGGTGACACCGACCGGCCGCGACCGCCGCGTGCGCCATCAGCAACTTTGCGCAATCGACTCGAGTCTCGTGTGGACCACGCATTTCCCCCGATCGTGGCAGGCCGCATCCGCCCGGGCAACGGTCACCACCAGCCGCGGCGCTTCGCCCAGATGAGCAGCAGCACCGACATCACCAACATCACCGCCAGCACCCCGATGAGCGCCGGAACCTCGGTGTGGTTGTTGACGATGACGTTCATGCCGTAGATGGACGAGAGGGCCGTGATGGGCAGCGTGACCACGGCGATGACGGCCAGCCGCTCGGCCGCGATGGTCATCTTCGTGTCGGATCGGGTCCGGTAGAACTCGATCACCCCCTGCAGGTACTCGCGCTCGCCGTCGGCCAGCGCCTTGATCCGGGTCAGCTGATCGACCACATCGGTCACCAGTGGCCGGTCATCGGCCGGAATGCGGCTGTCCAGGGCGGCCACCCGGCCGTACACCTCGGCCCCGAGCGCGCCCATCGTCCGTACGGCGAGCAGGCCGTGCCGGGCCTGGAAGAGTTCCTCCAGGAACTCCTCGGGGTTGCCCATGTGACCCCCGGTGACCCGCTGCTCGAGTTGCCACACGTCGCGGGTCAGCTCCTCGATGAACGACTCCAGCCGGTGGACCAGGGCGGTGACGATGGCGTACGAGAGTTCGTAAGCGGTGGCGGGCTGCAACCGTCCCGACTCCAGCCGATGGCGCACCGCGTCCGTCTCGCGCAGCGCCACGTCCGCGTGCACCGCCGGATTGATCGGCCCGTGCACGGTGACGAGGTAGTTCGCGCCGATGATCTGGTCCAGTTCGATGTAATGGATGTGACCGGACGGGCCGCGCTCGGGCCCGTGCACGATCAGCAACTGCTGGTGTGGATAGATCCGTACGCGTGGCACGCGGTTGCGTTCCATGCAGTCGCGTACGGCTAGCGGGTGGCATTTCAGGACATCCGTGAGAAGTGTGACGGCCTCGTCACTGCACTCTGGAATGTCCAACCAGAGCAGCGTGTCCTCCCGGGCGAGGATGTCCTCGACGTCCGAGACGGAGTGTTCCTGCACCTCGCCGCGGGCGAGGGACATGACGCGGATGCCGACCATGTCCTAACGCTAGACCCGAAAGAGTCTCGCGCCGGTTTGGTTCTTTCCGAACGGCGGGGGAAAACGTCTTCTGTGACGGTGCGGACACGGCGCGTGCGGCATCCGGGCCCGGCCATCACCTCAACGGCCCATGGCCTCCGCCGTTAAGGCGGAATGCCAGCTCAAGCCGTGCGTCGATCATCGAGAGCGTTATATGGTCGGCGGCGCCGCGAGAGTGGCGCCGGAGGTTAACTCGCCCACCGCCTCCGACCCCCCAGATGTAACGAGGACGGACAAGTGTCGATCTCCCGCCGTGGGCTGCTCGCCATCGGCCTGACCGCCGCAGTTGTCGGCTCCATCGGAGTCGCCTCGATGCTCAACGCCAACGCTGACGACGGCACCGACGGTGCGTCGCCGGCCGACTCCCCGTCGGCCGTCGCGGAAAGCGCCGCGCCGGCCGCCCCAGGCACGTTGGTGAGGACCGCCGACGGAACCATGGCGCTGACCCCGCCGGACAGTGCGCTGCCGAGGACCGAGCGGTCGAGGCGCCTGCGGGTCGGGCCGGTGGGTGCCACGTCCGCGCAGCTGACCCGGCTGGGGGCGTCGGCCGCCAGCGATGACAACTCCGACACGGTCCGTCCGGAGTTCGGGCCCAAGGGCCGCAACGGCCGCAACGGCCGGCCGCTGGCCGTCGAAGAGACCACCGTGGTGCCGCCGCCGCTCCCGCCGTTGTCCCCGGTGCTGCGCGGGGACCCGGTCTCGTCGCCCATCGACGACGCCTACTTCCTGTACGCGCGGGGCACGTACGGCTCGGACAAGAACCCGCTGGGCGCGACCGGTGCCAGCGCCATGGTCACCATCGGCAAGCCGTACCTGGACAAGCTGGACTGGCACTCGCTGGGCGAGATCGCTGTGCAGTCGGTCGGCGGCGGCGACACCATCGAAGTCGGCTGGACCGTCGACCGCGGGGTCAACCACCTGAACGACGACCCGCACCTGTTCGTCTTCAACTGGGTCGACGGCGCGCCCGGGTGCTACAACGGCTGCGGCTTCTACCCGGTCGACGGCGCCCTCATCAAGCCGGGCGACACCCTGCCGGCGGGTGTGACCAAGGCGTTCTCCATCAAGCACATCGGCAGTGCCTGGTACGTCGGGTACGACGGCAACTTCTTCGGCGGGTTCGTCGACGACCAGTGGGGCCAGAAATTCACCCAGTTCGACCAGGTCCAGTATTTCGGCGAGGTGGCCGCGTCGAGCCTGACGCCGTGCACGCAGATGGGCAGCGCCACGACGGCGAGTCTCGCCGCCGGGTCCCGGTTCAGCAGCATCTCCCTGGTCGGCGGCCCGACCGACGCGAAGGGGAACGCCATCCCGCAGGGCCTGAACGTCCAGTCCTTGCCGACGGTGGACCCCCGCGACAACGTCACCAAGATCGACCCGTTCTACCCGGTCGTCGGGGTCAGCGACAACCTGTTCCGGTACGGCGGGAACGGCATCAGCAAGTGCACGGGTAACCCGCCCCCCCTGCTCGCCGGCAGCTGACACCCCTACGACTGCCCGTACGATGCGATGCCCGGTCCCGGTGGGACCGGGCATCGGCGCGTTCCGCCGAACGTTGGGCGGTCCGTCGAACCGGCGGGGGCGGCACGGTGTACAACAACGTGGAGATCGCCGACGAGGGGACCGCGGATGAAGAGACGGGCTAGTAGCTCCGACGAGGAGCTCATGACCGCGCTCTACACCGAGCACTACGCGGTTCTCCTCAGCTTCATCTCCCGCTACGTGCACGACCGGCACAAAGCCGAAGACCTGGTCCAGGAGACGTTACTGCGGGCCTGGCGGCATATCGATCATCTGGACACCGAGCCCGGCCGTACGCGCTCGTATTTGTTGACCATCGCCCGGAATGTCGTGACCAATGCGTGGCGGACGGACCAGCGCCGGCCGCATCTCGTGCAGGACGAGGCGGCCGTGGCGTCGCTGCCGTCCGCCGACAACGTCGACCAGTTGGTCGAGGGCTGGCTGGTCGCCGAGGCCATCGAGCGGCTGTCGGCCGAGCATCAGGCGGTCGTCCGAGCCCTGTACTACGAGGGCAAGAGCGTCGCCGACGCGGCGCGGCAGTTGTCCGTGCCGGAGGGCACGGTGAAGTCCCGGGCGTACTACGCCGTCCGGGCGTTGCGCACGGTGTTCGAGGAGATGGGGGTGCTGCGGTGAGCGACGACCACGACGAGATCCGGCGCCTTCTCGGCGGCTACCTGCTGGGTGGTCTGGACGAAGCGGACACCGACCGGGTCGACGCCCATCTGCATGACTGCGACGAGTGCCGGGCGGAGCTGGAACGACTCGCCCCGGTGCCGGAGCTGCTGCAACGGCTGCCCGAGACGCAGCGGACCACCGAGACCGGGGCGGCGCCGCTGCCACTGACCGGCGCGGCCAAGCCCACGGCCGAGCGGATCGAGGGGCTGCTGCGGATGATGCGGGCCGAGCGGTCGCGGGACCGCCGCGTCGCCCGGGTCCGGTGGCTGGCGGCGGCGGCCGTGGTGGTGATCGCGGCCGCGGTCGGCCTCGGCGTGATCACCAATCAGCACGACAACCGGACCGTGCAGGTGCAGCCCAGCCCGCAACTGGTCACCGCTCAGTTCGAGTCGGCGGCCGGTAGCGGCCTCTCCGGCGAGGCGTTGCTCACTCCCAAGACGTGGGGTGTGTCGGTGTCCCTGGACGTGCAGCGGCTGCCCGGTGCCGGCCCGTACGTGTGCCAGGTCAAGGGCCGGGGCGGCGCCACCGAGCAGGCGGCCACGTGGGGCCCGACGCCGACCGGCAACGCCAAGGTGATCGGGGCGAGTTCGATCCAGCTCCGGGACGTACGGTCGGTCGCGGTGGCCGACCAAGAGGGTCACGTGCTGGGCACGGCCGAACTCCCCTGACCCGGGCCGGCCGACGTGGCCGAGCCGCGGGCGGCGGCCGTCCGCGCCGCGGCTGGACGGCCGGACCAGCCGCGGACACGGCCCGGTCGAGCGTCCGATCTGTCCGCTGCTGCTCACGATGACGAGGCGGCCGGGTCGACGACGCGGCCGACGAAGAGCGGGATCGACGTCGGCTTGTGAATGATGGCGAAGGCGAACGGCCGGTCGGCGCGCACCACCGTCGGTGACCCGATCCGGCCCATTCCCGCCATCGCGATGGCGGTCGCGGCCGCGGCCTCGGTCCCGGTCTCGTCCACTGCGATGTACGCGTCCTGCGTCGCCCGGCTGACCACGAGTCCGGGGGAGATTCCGCTCAGGTCGCCTCCGCCGTAGATCGACAGCGGCCCCAGCGGCTCGAGGTCGGCGGACGTGCGGGTGGTCCACTTCGGAAGGTGGAGCTCGATGTCGGCCGGTCGCAGGGCGGCCCCGATGGCCGACATGGCCGCCGGACGCAGCAGGTCGTCCGGCGAACCGCCCGCCGCCGGGATCATCACCCGCATCACCAGATCGCTGTGGGCGTACGGCAGATCCACGGCCGTCCAGCCCGGTCCTTGCGCGTACGGCAGGGTGGCGTCCGGAAGTAGCATGGTCGGCGCCGAACCGGCGCCGGCGAACGGCTCGGGCTGGGAGTCGAGGAACGGCGACGCCCAGTCGGCGTGCAGGTAGACGGTGTCGACCAGCGCCGCCACGTCTCCGGGAGCGGAGTCGTACACGTGCGGGATCTTGCCCTTCGTCTGTTGCGAGACCCACCCGTTGATCGCCCGCGCGGCGTCACCCGAGGTGAAGTCGACCGGGCTGACGCCGGCGCCGTAGTAGCGCGCCAGGGTGGTGAGGAACGGCTTGCCCACCGGCAGGCCCCGTTGCACGAAGAACCCGTTCCCGATGCTGACCACCGGCTCGCCCGCGGCGCGGTGCACCGGGACCGGCCCGGTGGTGATCCGCTGGGTGATCGCGTTGACGGCGGCGTCCAGGCCGGCCGGCGGGAACCCGTACGCCCGGTCGAGGTCGGCTGCAGTCGTCGGGCCGGCGCCGGCCCGCAGCATGGCGAACGCGTACGCCACGCTGAGCGGTGACGCCACCCAGTTGCCGGTCGGTGTCAGCGTGCGCATCCGATAGCCGAGGCCGGTGATCGAGACGGCGAGCGCACCGACCGGCGCCGCCGGGTCGGGCGCCGAACGCGCGATGCCGGGCGCGGTGAGCAGCGGCGACGGCACCGCCGACACGCTCAGGGTGAAGGTGAGCAGGAGGGCGGGGACGAGCCGGAGCAGCCGCATGCCCCTTGGACGCGGACCGCGGGGAAAAGGTTCCGCCCGGTGAGGTCAGGAAAGGTTCCGCTGCGCCTGGGGGAGCGAGCAGGCCGGGGTACCGCCCGGCATGAGGTGCCGGTGGTCGGCGATCCAGCGGTACGCCGGCCATGCCGCCAGCCGCACCGGGCCCAGCTGCAACGCCCGGCCGGGCAGCGTCCACCACCGCCCGGCGTCGCGGAGCAGCATCGCGATCGCGTCCGGCCCGGCGGCGACCGTGCCGTCCGCACCGACCCATTGGACCGCCGCCTCGGCCTGCGCCGTCGTCAGGCCGAGCGCGGCCAGGTCGGCGAACTGCCACGGCACGACCCGCGCGGGTGACGGGACGCGCCGCTCGATGAACTGCGCGCACGACGTGCAGAACGCGCAGTCGCCGTCGTAGACGAAGGTCGGTTGCATACCGGAATCATGTCACGCGGCGCATCCGGGCCAGGTAGGTCTGGGCCACCACGACCACGGCCAGGAAGGCGCCGCTGATCACCTGCTGCCAGCTGCTGTTGAGGTTTCCGACCTGGTTGATCATGTTCTGGATGACGCCGAGCAGCAGCACGCCGGCGATGGTCCCGGCGATCGGTGCCGGCGCCGCCGGTGAGCAGCGTGCCCCCGATGACCACGGCGGCGATGGCGTCGAGCTCCATCCCGGTGCCGAGCACGGTCACGCCGGAACCGAGCTTGGCCGCGTTGACCGCCCCGGCCAGTCCGGCCAGCAGGCCGCTGAGCAGGTACACCGCGATCTTCGTCCGGCGGACGTCGATGCCCATCAGGCTGGCCGCGTCCTCACTGCCGCCGACCGCGTACACCGCATGTCCGAACCGCGTCCGGGACAGCACCACCATGCCGATGACGACCACCACTGCCGCCAGCCAGACGGGATATCCGATGCCGAGGAACGACCCGCTGCCGAACTGGCGGTAGCCGGCGCTCTTGACCAGGTAGGTCGTCGAGCCCTCGCTGCTGATCGCGCGCATCAGGCCGCGGGCCCCGAGCAGCGCGGCCAGCGTGACGATGAACGGCGCCATCCGGGTGTACGCGATCAGCAGCCCGTCGATCAGGCCGATCGCCCCGCAGACCAGCAGCGGCGGACGACCGCCGGCGACCCACCCCCACTGCGAGGCGTACGCCGAGACCACGCCGCCCAGCACGTACAGCGAACCGACCGACAGATCGATGCCGCCGGTGATGATCACGAACGTCATGCCCAGCGCGATCAGCATCGGCGGGGCGGCGGCGACCAGGATCGTGGCGGTGTTGTCGAAGCTGCGGAAATTGGGGAAGGCCGCGACGGCGATCACGCACCACCACGACCAGGACGGCCAGCGGCGCCCTGGCGCTGAACCCGGCCGACGATCCGGTCGGTGCGCTCGGCCCGGCGCTCGTCGGCGAGCAGCGCGGCGGGCTGCACCTCCGGATCGGATACGACTTCCGACGTCATCGCGTCTTCCTTTCCCGGGCCACGTACACGGCGATGAGGATGATGACCGCCTGGACGATCTCCGTCGTGGACGGCTGAAGATCGTGTTTGATCATGGTGGCGACCACCAGTTGCATGAGTAGCGCGCCGGCCACCGTGCCGAGCACCCGGACCCGGCCACCGGTCAGCGGCGTGCCGCCGACCACCACCGCGGTGATCGCGGACAGCTCGATCAGCAGGCCGACCGCGGAGGCGTCGCTGGACTGGATGCGGGCCACCGCCAGCATGCCGGCGATCGAGGCGAGCACCGAACAGATGACGTACACGGTGATCAGCACCCGCTTGACCGGCAGGCCGGCCAGTTCGGACGAGGCCCGGTTTCCGCCGATGGCCAGCAGCCGGCGGCCGAACACGGTACGGCGGACCAGCAGCGCCACGATCACCACCAGCACGGCCGCGATCCACACCAGCACCGGCACGCCGATCAGGTCGCCCGACGCCGAGATACAACAGATTCGGATCCCGTACGTCCTTGAGCTGGCCGCTCGGAGATGACCAGCGCCAGCCCGCGACCGCCGACGAACAACGCGAGCGTCGCCACGATCGGCTGCAACCCGACCCGGGCCACCAGCGTGCCGTTGATCAGCCCGACGACCACGCCGGCGATCAGCGACGACTACGATCGCGGCGACCACGCCGTATCCCAGGTAGAGCGGGATCAGCGCGGCGGCCAGCGCCATCACCGAGCCGACCGACAGGTCGATGCCCTCGGTGCCGATCACCAGCGCCATGCCCAGCGCCACGATCACGATCGGGGCCACCTGGATCAGCTGGATCCGGACGTTGCTCCAGGCCAGGAAGTTCGGCGTGAACAAAACGTTGTAGAGCACCAGCAACAGGATCGCGACGTACACGCCGTACGCCGGCAGCCAGGCGCGCAGCCGGGCCACGTCGATCGACGGCCGGTCGGCGGCCGGCACGGCTTCAGTGCTCATCGGTGTCCTCCGGCGAAGCGACGCAACGGCCGCCGCGGCGATGGTCTCCAGCAGGTCCTCGGTGGTGACGTGTTCGCCGGTGAGGATGCCGACGACCACGCCGTCGCGCAGCACCACCACCCGGTCGGCGCCCTCGATCAGTTCCTCGGCGTCGGACGAGACCAGCACCACGCCCAGTCCCTCGGAGGCCAGCTCGTCGATCAGCGACTGCACCTCGGCCTTGGCGCCGACGTCGATGCCGCGGGTCGGCTCGTCCAGCAGCAGCACCTTGGGCGCCGGTGGCCAGCAGCCGGGCCAGCAGCACCTTCTGCTGGTTGCCGCCGGACAGGTCGCCGACCCGCTGGTTCGGGCTGGACGCCTTGATCCGCAAGCGGTCCATGTACTTCTCGACGACCGCGTCGATCTTGGCGTCGGACACGATGCCGAAGCGGGACATCCGCGGCAGCACGGCGAGGGCGATGTTCTCCCGTACACTAAAGACCGGCGACGATGCCCTCGGCCTTGCGGTCCTCGGGTTGGACCGCGATGCCCGCCCGTGACCGCCTGGACGGTCGTCGGTCGTTTCAGATCCTTGCCGTCCACCTGGACGTCGCCGCCGTCCAGCGGGTAGGCGCCGCCGATCGCCTTGATCGTCTCGCTGCGGCCGGCCCCGAGCAGGCCGCCGAGCCCGACCACCTCGCCCGGGCGGACCTCGAAGCTGATGTCGTGCAGCTTGTGCCGGCTGTTCAGGTCGGTCACCTGCAGCACGGGCGGCGGCGTTGGTCGTCGCCGGTCATCTCGCCGGAGAAGGCGGTGGCCCCCTCGCGGCGGACCTCGGCCATGTCCCGGCCGAGCATGAGCGACACCAGCCGGATCCGCTCCAGATCGGCCAGCTGGCCGGTGTGCACCACCACGGCCGTCGCGCAGGATCGTGACCGCGTCGCAGATCTGGTAGAGCTCGTCCAGCCGGTGGCTGACGTAGATGATGCCGATGCCCTGCGCGTGCAGGTCGCGGATGACCCCGAACAAGCGTCTCCACCTCGCGCGGCTCCAGCGACGAGGTGGGCTCGTCCATGATGACCACCTTGGCGTCGATCATCACCGCCCGGGCCAGCGCGACCATCTGCTGCGCGCCCAGGGCGAGCGTGCCCAGCTGGCGGCGGACGTCGGTGGTGACGCCGTATCGGGAGAGGATCTCGCGCCGCCTCGCGGTTCATCCGGTTCTCGTCGAGCAGGCCGAGCCGGGTGCGCGGTTCCCGGCCGAGGAACAGGTTGTGGGCCACGCTCATCAGCGGGATGAGGTTGACCTCCTGGTAGATCGTGGAGATCCCGGCCCGCTGGGCGTCCATCGGGGTGGCGAAGCTGACCGGCTCGATCGTGGTAGCGGAGCTCGCCGGCGTCCGGCTGGTAGACCCCGGTCAGCACCTTGATGAGGGTGGATTTGCCGGCGCCGTTCTCGCCGACCAGGGCGTGCACCTCGCCCTCGCGCAGCGTGAACGAGACGTCGTCCAGCGCACGTACGCCCGGGAACACCTTTGCGACGTCGACGACTTCTAGGAGCGCCATGAACGCATTCACTCACTTCTCAACATTAATCGTCAATGCGAACGGCGGCGCTGGGGGACAGCGCCGCCGTCGCGGCGGACTGGACTCGACGTGGGACTCAGACGTGGGACTCAGAACGTGGGACTCAGAACGTGGGACTCAGAACGTGGGACTCAGAACGTGGGACTCAGAACGTGGGACTCAGAACGTGGGACTCAGAACGTGGGACTCAGTATGCGCTGTTGATGTCCGTCTTCGCGTTGCTCGAGTCGTACTGCCGGTCCTGGATGATGATGTTCTCGTTGACCGGCGTGCCGGTCGAAGAACTGCGGTGGCGGTGTCGAACGCCAGCGGGCCGAAGCGCGGGTTGGACTCGATGACCGCGGACGCCCAGCCATCCACGATGGCCTGAACGGCGCCCTTGGTGCCGTCGACCGAGACGACCTTGACGTCCCCGGCCTTCTTGCCCGCACCCTTGAGCGCGACGATCGCACCGAGCGCCATCTCGTCGTTCTCACCGTAGATGCCGTTGATGTCGGGCTTGCGACTGCAGCAGCTGCTCGGTCACCTTCTGGCCGTCCGCGCGGTCGAAGTTGCCGGTCTGCTCGAACACGATCTTGATGCCCGGCGCCACCTTGGCGATCTCGTCCTTGAAGCCGCTGGTCCGCAAGGTGGTCACGTTGTTGCCGGGCGCGCCCAGCAGGATCGCGACCTTGACCCTTGTTGTTCAGCGCCTTGGCCATCTCGTCGGCCGCGCGCTTGCCCTGCTGGGCGAAGTCCGAGCCGATGAAGGTCAGGTAGTCCTTGCAGGGGTCGGCGTTGATCTTGCGGTCGATCGTGATGATCGGGATGTGCTTGGCCGTCGCCTTGGCGAACACCGAGTCCCAGCCGTCCGAGTTCAGCGGCGCGATGACCAGCAGCTGCACGCCCGAGTCGATCATCTGCTCGACGTCGCTGATCTGCTTGTTGAACTGCGAGTTGGCGTTGGTGGCGGTCAGGTTGGTGATGCCGAGCTTGGCCGCCTCGTCCTTGATGGACTGCGTCTCGGCGATCCGGAACGGGTTCGCCTCCTTCTCCGACTGGGAGAACCCGACCTTCGCCGTCTTGAGGTCGATCTTGGTGCCGCCGTACTGCTGCAGGCTGCAGGTCGGGCCGCCGGGCGCCGCCGACTGCACGACCTGAGCGCCGGCTGAGGCGTTGGTGCTGCCGGAGCTGGTGTTGCTGTCTTCAGACTTGGCGCAGGCGCTGATCAGCAGCAGGGCCGCGCCGAAGGTGGCGGCCGCCGGCCGCCAGCGGTATCGGAAGGTCATGAATGTGCTCCTTAGCGGTGGGGGTGACAGGGGCGCCATCGGGGTTAACCGCGTGGAAACACATTCACGCACTATCAAACTTTTCCTGTCAAGAGATAGATCATAACCAATCAGAAACGAACGTACGGAGATCATCTTGGGTGGCCGGACAGCGATGCACCGTTCCGTGGTTTCGGAGCCGACGTGCTCGGCGATCCGCTGATGCGATGTGACCGGCTGCGGTCAGCAGGCTGCGGTCAGTTCGATTCCGGTTGAGCCCATCCGCCACCGCAGCCGGCTGAGGTCACCGGCCGCTCCGAGGCCGGTGAACAACCGGGCCGCCTCGCGGGCCACCGGCCGGGCGGCGCCCGGGTTCCTCCGGTTGTAGAGGACCGCCGCGTCCTCGAGTGCCGCCGCCCGCTCGGGCACCCGGCCCACCACCCGTAATGCCGGGCCGCGTCCAGGGCCGGTCGGGGGTCACCGGTCAGCAACGCGCGGCACCGGGCCGCGGCCGCGTACGCCCGGGCCGGCACCACCTCCCGGGCCGCCTCGGCCGCAGCGATCGCCCCGGCCCGCTTGGCTGCCTCCGGCCGATCGGCGGCCAGCGCCAGCCGGATCACCACCGGCAGCCATTGATGCCGCAGCATCATGGGCGCGTAGTCGGGGGTCAGCAGAGCCGGCAACCGCCACGAGGGCGTCGGCGGGCCGGCCCTCGAGTTCCTCCACCAGCGCCCGCGCGACCAGCAGGAAGTCGCAGCTCTCGCGTTCGGCCTCGGTGGCCGGCAACGCGTCGGCCGCCGCCACGTGTGCGGCCACCTCGTCGGGCCGGCCACGATGCGCGGCGATCAGGGCGGCCACCCCGTGCAGCACCATGCCGCCCGCGCCCGGCTCGCGAGCGCCGTGGAAGGTACGCCCGAGGTCGTCGCCGGTCGACCGCGCGATCTCGGCCAGCGCCTGGTCCCAGCGGCCCCGCCAGTAGTGCTGGACGGCCGCCGCCATCTGCAGGCCGCGGCCAGCCTTCGCTCAGCGCTGCCTCGGCCTCCTCGCAGCCGGTCCAGGTTCTGCAACGAGAACACCCGGTTGTCCAATAGGTCGGCGTACATCGCGCTCCCGTCGTGGGCGTCGCGCATCAAGACGCAGCCCCCGGTTCGCGTGCCGCAGCGCCCGCTCGTGGTCACGGCGAATCGAACTGGTCAGCCAGATCGTCTGCAGCGCGAACGCGGCCTCGAAGGGCTGCCCGCGCGTGGTCGCCTCGGCCGCGATCGACCGGGCGTCGCGCTCGGCCGGAGTCCAGGTCGTCGAGCGTCGCCCCGGCGGAACTTGGCCAGCAACACCTGGTGCCGGGTCCGCCACGGCCGGGGCATGTCCTCGTCCATCGCGTCGCGCAGCAACGCGATCGCACCTGCGGCGTCGCCCTGCCGGAACCGCATGGTCGCCAGCGCCAGCCGCAGTTCCGCCCGGTCGGCCGGGTCCGGGTCAGCGCGAGCGCCCGGGCCGCCTCGTCCATCGGGTATTCGTCGGCCCCGACACCGATCCGGACCAAGGCCACCAGCAACGCCTCGCGCTCGGCCGGCGTCGGCACCGGCGTGTCGAGCACCCGGCGCATCAGGTCGCCGGCCAGCTGCGGCGCGCGCCGGGACAGTTCGACGTGGTGCTCGGCCAGCCAGCCGGCGACCCAGCCGTCGATCACCGGGGACTCGGCGGCGAGCTGCTCGGCCACCCGGGTGATCGGGCGGCCGCCGGCCGCCAGCACCTCGGCCGCATGCCGGTGCAGGCCGGCCCGCAGCGGCGCCGGCACGCCCTCGTTCAGAGCGGTCCGCAGGAACGGGTGGCGGAACGCCAGGTTCTCCCCGGTGTCCACGACGACGCGCGCCGCCAGGGCCTCCGCCAGGCTGTCGTACAGCTCGAACACCGACTGCCCGGTCACCGCCACCACATCGGCGACGGCGAACTCGTTGCCCAGCAGGGCCGCCACCCGCAGCACCTCACTCGTGGCCGGGCTGAGGAAGTCCACCGTCGCCCGGACGGCGGCCAGCAACGACTCGGGCGGCTCGACCGTCACCGTGGCGTCCACCTCGGCGACACCCCCGGCCGTACGGACGGCTCCCGATCGCAGCAGCGCCGCGACCATCTCGCGGGCGTACAGCGGATTGCCGCCGGTCCGCGCGGCCAGGGCCCGCAGATGTTCTCCGATCGGCGCGCCGGCCAGGTGGGCGACCAGCCGTTCCAGATCGGCCGGAGCGAGCGGGCGCAGGTCGAGCGGGCGCTGCTGCCGGACCTGGGCCGCCCGCCGGACCTGGCTCAGCTCACGCCGATTCGAATCCGGCCGGGCCGCCGCCACCAGCAGCAGCGGAAGCCGGGCGGTCAGCGGGATCAGTCGTTCCCAGGCCAGGATCGTGGTCGCGTCGGCCCAGTGCATGTCGTCGACGACGAGCACCAGCGGCCCGCCGGCGCAGCTTGCCCGGACGTACGCCAGAACCCGGTCGACGGCCGCCACCGGGCCCTCGTCCGGGTCGCCCGGCCCGTCGATGTCCAGCGCCCGCAGCAGCACCCGCAGTGCCACCCGCTGCCCGAGCTCGTCGGCGGTCGCCCCAGGCCACCCGGCAGCCGTACGTCCCGGCGTCGGCGAACGCACATGTGAGCAGCTCGGTCTTGCCGATACCGGGCTCCCCGTCGATCCACACCGTGCCGCCGTTGCCCAGCGCCACCGCCTGGACGAGGCCGCGCAGATGGGCCACGTCGTCCTCGCGGCCGAAGCAGGGCCGGTCGGCCAAGCCGTCGCGCAGGGCCCGGGCGACCGGGCCGGGCAGCACCGGGCCCGGCTGGGCCGGGGCCTCGTCGGGCTCGCCCTGCAGCAGCCGCTGGTGCAGGTCACGCAGCGCGGCACCCGGTTCCACGCCGAGCTGCTCGCGCAGCACCCGTGCGGCGTGGCGGTACGCGTCCAAGGCCTCGGCGTGCCGCTCGGCCCGGTAGCAGCGCCCGCATCAGCAGCTCGTGCAACGGCTCGACCAGCGGGTGGGCCCGGACCAGCCCGGCCAGTTCGGCCACCAGCCCGTCGTCCCGGCCGAGCTCGAGCCGGATCCGGGCGCGCAGCTCCACCGCCTGCAGATAGTGTCCGCTCAGGCGTTCCCGATCCAGTTCGAGGAAGGGCGCGGCCAGCCCGGCGTACGGCTCCCCGTGCCACAACGCGCAGCGCGTCGTCCAGACGGGACAACGCCCCGGTCCGGTCTCCGGCGGCCACGCGCTCGGCCGCCGCGGCCCGTAACCGCTGGAACTCCTCCGCGTCCAGGCCACCCGCGTCGACGGTCAGCAGGTACCCGGATGGTCCCGACTGCACCAGCCGGCGCCCCCGATCCGGGCCGAAGGCGCGGCGCAGGCCCGAGACGTAGGTGTAGATGCTCCCGGCCGCGGTGGCCGGCGGCGACGTGCCCCACACCGCGGCGATCAGCTCGTCCCGGCTCACCCAGCGGCCGGACTGGGCGGCCAGCACGGCGAAGAGCGCACGCTGACGCGCCGGTCCGAGGTCGGCTTCCCGTTCGCCGACCCACGCCCGCACCTGACCCAATACCTGTACCCGCACGTACGGCCTTCCCATCCGTGTTCTGGAGAAGGAGACGGGGCGTGCGGTCATCGGATAACGGGAATCTGTCCGGCAACCGGAGACAATGACGGAACCTCCGAGACGTACGGCGCGAGCCGCACCAGGAGCTGCCGGTAGTGGGCGCGCCACCGGTCCGGCAGGGCGCCGCCCCGCAGCGCCGCGAGGATTCCATCGACCGCGGCGGCGTGCTCGGCCCGCTGGTGGCGGCCCAGCGCGACGATCCAGCCCATTTCGGCGGCCAGCTCCGCGTCGGCGGTCCGGGCGGCGACCAGGCCGGCTTCCGCGTCGGCGCTCGCTCCCTGCCAGAACAGCACCCGGGCCAGCCACGCGGTCAGCGTCTGCCGGGCCGCCGGATCGGCCGCCGCGCCACTCGCCCGGCGCAGGATCGCGATCGCGGCCTCCGGGTCGGCGGCCGCGACTTGCTCGGCGTGCGTGGTCAGCCAGCCGGTCACCCAGGCGTCGACCGGTGCCGGTCCGGCCAGCAACTGGGCCACCACCCGCTCGGGCCGCGCGGCGGAGCCGGCGAGCCGCTCGGCCATCTCCCGGTGCAGCATGACCCGCAACGGCGCCGGCGTGCCGTCGTGCAGCACCCGGCGCACCACCGGGTGCCGGAACTCCAGCCAGCCGTCGGCTGCGGCCCGGAGCAGCCCTGCGCCGGTCGCCTCCTCGACGACCCGCAGCAGCTCGGGCATTCCCCGCCCGGTGACCGCGGCCAGTTCGGCGAGTGTCCCGTCACCCAGGAACGCCTGCGCCCGCAGCACCGTGCGGGTGGCCTCGTCGTGGAAGTCGAGGTGGGCGTTCACCGCGGCGACCAGCGCCGGCGACAGCTCACCGCCGGCCGCCGCAAGATGCTTCTGGTAGTACGGGTTCCCGCCGGCCTCGGCCGGGCCGGTCAGCGGCCCGAGCCGGATCGGATCCGCACCGGCCTCGACGACGGCCCGCCGCAGCAGCGTCAGCGACCGGTCCCGGGCCGCCGGCCGCGAGGCCGCGACCAGCAGCAACGGATGCCGGCCGGTCAGGTCGTGCAGCGCCCGCCAGGCCAGCCGGGTGGTCTCGTCCGTCCACTGCAGATCGTCCAGCACCAGGATCAGCGGTCCACCGGCGCACAACTGGAGAACCCGGGCCACGGCCCGGTCGACGGTCGGCGCGTCCCGCAACGCTCCGACCGGCTCGAGTTCCTCCAGAGCGTCGATCAACGCCGCCAGCGGTACGGTCCGGGTCAGCTCGTCGCCGGTACCCCAGCCGCACCGCGTCCCGGCCCCGCCCACTCCGGCCGCCAGCAGCGTCGTCTTGCCGATCCCGGCCTCGCCCTCGATCCACACGCTGCCGCCCCGGCCGCCGGCCAGCGCCGTCACCGCGTGGCGCAGCACGCCGAGCTCGGACGACCGCCCCGCCGGATCCGCGGTCGTCGTCCCGCGGAGGCCGGCCGCGATCCGGCGCAGGGCCTCGCCGGGATCGGTGCCGGTCTCCTCGGACAGCCGTACGGCCAGGTCGTCGTACACCCGCAAGGCTTCGGCCGGCCGGCCCAGCCGTTGCAGCGCGGTCATCAACAGCGCCCGTGCACTCTCCCGGACCGGGTGCGCGTCCACCAGTTCGCGCAGCGGTGCGACCGCGTCGCCCGGCCGGCCGAGCTGCAGCAGCAGCGTGGCCCGGCGTTCCGTAGCGGAAAGGAACAGCTCGGTGAGCCGCAGGCGCTCGGCCGCCGCGAACGGGCCGGGCACCCCGGACAGCGCGTCGCCTCGCCACAGAGCCAGGCCGGCCTCCATGGCGGCCAGCTGCCCGGCCGGTTCTTCGTCCCGCGCTCCGTCCAGGAGGGCCTGCATGCGCAGTACGTCGATCGCGTCGGCCGGCAGGTGCAGGCGGTAGCTGCCGCCACCCGAGGTGAGCAGTCCCCGGGCGCGTCCGGGATCGAGCGCACGGCGCAGGTCCGACACATACGTGTAGAGGTTCCCGGGGGCGCTGACCGGCGGATCTTCGCCCCAGACGGCGGCAATCAACTCCTCCCGGGAGACGGCATCGCCCGGGTGCAGCGCCAGCACGGCGAGGACGGCCTGACGTCGGCCGTGACGGAGTGGCGACGCAGTGTCACCATGTTCGACAGTGACGGGGCCGAGAAGGCGGACGCGTACGTCCGTTCGCCCCACCGACATCACCGCCCGACGTTAGTTGAAGGTCAATGTAACCAGTGCTGGCAAAGCCCCCCTGGGCTGCGAAAACTTAAGAGTCCGTTAAGGGCAGAGCGCCATGTCGCCGGGGGCACTCCCGGTCGCCGCGTCTTCCCGTGGCGGTCGGCGTCTGATGGGCTTAGTCGCATGTCGGAGTCCGGACCACTCGTCGAGCCGTTCGTGGGTGACCTTTTCCTCGTGCTGGCGACCGAGGGGCGGCTGGTGATCGACGCCGATCGGGCCGACGCCCTTCTCGACGACCTGTTCCGGACGCTGGCCCACGTGCAGGCGCGGTTACGACTGGTCCGCATCTGGCATGAGCTGCCCCGGCCCGTGCCGCTCATCCCGGCCTTGGTGGACGCCGCCTTCACTGAGCAGTTGGCCCCCGGCCGGCTCGAGGAGGCCGTCCGGGAACTGCCCAAATACATTGAGGCGGTGCAGGCCGCGCGACGTCTTCACCCGTGTTGAGCCGGCCGTGAAGGTTTTCTGAAGGACCGCCTCCGACACTGGGCCGACCGACATTCGGAGGCGACCGTGGAAACCGTGCGGGTGGCGTTGCGGGCCGGTGATCCGCTCAGCGAGGCTGGGCTGGCCGGCTATCTGGCGAACCGTCCGGAGCTCACTGTGCTCCGGGCGTCCCAGCGGGCCGACGCGAGCGTGCTGGTGCTCGCGGCCGACCGGCTGACGTCCGAGGTGATCGGCGCGCTGCGCCGGGCCGCCGCCGAGGGCGGCACGCCGATCGTGCTGGTGATCAATGAGATCACCGAGGCCGAACTGCTCACCGCCGTCGAGTGCCGGGTGGTCGCGATTCTGCCGCGCGCCGCGGTCACCGCCGAGCGGCTGGTGCACAGCGTCCTCGCCGCCGCCACGGGTGGCGGGGTGATGCCGCCGAACCTGGTCGGTGAGCTTCTCAAGCACGTCGAGCGGCTGCAGCGGGACGTGCTGACGCCGTACGGCCTGAACTCCTCGGGGCTGACCCCGCGAGAGGTCGACGTGTTGCGGCTGATGGCCGACGGCCTGGACACGGCCGAGATCGCCGGCGAGCTGTGTTACTCCGAGCGCACGGTCAAGAACGTCATCTATGGCGTGACCCATCGGCTGAAACTGCGCAACCGCTCCCACGCGGTCGCCTATGCGTTGCGGGCCGGGATGATCTGATGGCGGGATGCGCGCCTGGCCCAAGCTGACACCGCACGCCAGCAGCCTGGAGTGGAGTCCGAGGCGGTAGTCGTCAGTGGCGAGGGTGGACCGGCGGGCCCGCCGGGTCGCAGAAGGTGCGGATCGGGCTCGCCTCGCGGACAGCGACGTCGGCGCCGGTCCGGGCCACGGCGGGATCCGGGGCGGGATCCGGGGCGGGATCCGGGGGCGCTTCCGCCTTCTCCGTGCGGGCGTCTTCAGAGCCGGGCTTCTCCGAGCCGGCGATCTCCGAGGCGGCCGTTTCCGAGGCGGCCGTCTCCAAGTCGGCCGTTTCCGAGTCGGCCCTCTCCGAGTCGGCCGGGCCGGCGGTCTCCGGGCCGTCCTCCTCCGCGGGATGGTGGGCCGGCAGCCGGGACGGGATGAACACCGCGGCCAGGATCGCGCCCAGCACCAGCAGACCGGCGCAGATCATCATCGCGTTGCGGTACGTCGGGTGCAGGTCGCCCGGATCGGTCAGGCTGCCGGAACCGATGCCGGCGGCCAGCGGCAGGACCGCGACCGCCAGCAGGCTGGCCGCCCGGGCCACCGCGTTGTTGACCCCGCTGGCGATCCCGGCGTACGCGTCGTCGAGGGAACCCAGGGCGGTCGAGGTCAGCGGCGCGACGAGCAGGGTCAGGCCCAGACCGAAGACGATCACCGCCGGGAGGACGTCCGTCAGGTACGGCGAGTGCGGGCCGATCCGCGCGAGCAGCAGCAGTCCGACCGCGCCCACCGCCGGACCCACCGTCATCGGGATGCGCGGCCCGATCTTCTGCGCCAGGGCTCCCGACCGGGACGACAACAGCAGCATCAGCACCGTCACCGGGAGCAGGGCTATGCCGCTGACCAGGGGGCTGTACCCGGCGACCACCTGCAGATTGAGCACGACCAGGAAGAACACGCCCCCGTTGGCCGCGTAGACGATGAAGGTGACCAGGTTCGCGCCGGTGAACGGTCGGGACCTGAAGATCCCCAGCGGCATCAGCGGATGCGGCGACCGGCGCTCGGTCAGCACGAACGCGGTCAGCCCGAGCACGCCGAGTGCCAGCGACACCAGCACCACCGGACTGCCGGCGCCGCGGGCCGGCCAGGCGGTGAAGCCGTACGTCAGGCCGCCCAGCCCGATCGCCCCGGTGAGCACGCCGGTGACGTCGAGTTTCCGGGCCGCCGACTCGTTGCGCGACTCGGGCACGTGCCGCCCGGCCACCAGCAGCACGACGATCGCCAGCGGCACGTTGATGAAGAAGATGAACCGCCAGTTCGCGACCTCGACCAGCCAGCCGCCGAGGAACGGCCCGAGCGCGCCGCCGATGCCGCCCAGCCCGCTCCACGCGCCGATCGCCCGGGCCCGGTCCTCGCGGGCGAACGAAGCTTCGAGAATGGCCAGCGCCCCCGGCGTCAGCAGCGCGCCGCCGATGCCCTGCAGGACTCGGGCGCCGATCAGGAACTCGACATTGGGGGAGATTCCGCACAGCAGCGACGCCACGGCGAACCAGGCGACACCGATCAGGTACACCCGCTTCCGGCCGAACCGGTCACCGAGCGATCCGCCGAGCAGGATCAGGGAAGCCAGGCTCAGCGCGTACCCGTTGATGGTCCATTGCAGGTCGGCCGCGCTCGCGTGCATGTCCCGGCCGATCGCCGGCAGTGCGATGTTGACGACCGTCGAGTCGATGAACGACAGGCTGGATCCGAGGACGGTGGCCAGCAGGACCCAGCGGCCCTCGGCCGAGCGGTAACGGATCACGCGCTGACCTTAACGCGTGGTCACCTGAAATCGGCGGCGTGATCGGCCGCCCATGAGCGGAACGTGCGGGCCGGGTGACCGGTGACCCGTTCGACGCCGTCGGTGACCGGCTCGGGGTGATCCACCAGCGAGGCCCCGTACCGCAAGGCGCTCCAACGCCGGGGTCAGGCTTTCCGGATCGCTCAGATCAGCCCGGACGTAACCCGGCCGAGCCGTCCGTGCGAGTCGGCGTACCGGCGCCGGAAGCCCGGCCGCGACGTGCCGCCCGACGTTGCCGCTCGCTCCGATGACCAGAAACATGCCGCCCAGCGTGGCACCTCAAGCGGACTTGAGGTCAAGCGCCGGTGCGCTCGCCGTGACGGCGGGCCGCGGCATCGCCCCGCGCGCGGCCAGCAGCGCCGCGGTGGCCGCGGTGGCCGACCGTCCGGCCGTCCCGGGGCGCATGCGCAGCAGGTTCTCCATCCGGGCGGCGAGTTCGGCGCGGTGGAACGGTTTGGTCAGGTAGTCGTCCGCCCCGGCCCGCAGCGCGGCCAGGATCCGGTGGTCGTTGACGTCGGCGCTGACGAACATCACCGGCACGGCCGCGGTGTCCGGATGGCCGCGCAGCCGCCGGCACAGCTCGATGCCCGACTCGCCCGGCATCCGGACGTCGAGCAGGATCGCGTCCAGGCCGCCCTCGTCCACCCGGTCCTGGGCGGTACGCGTGTCGGTCGCCTCGGCCACGTCGTACCCGAACCGCCGCAGCGCGATGGACAGCAGCTCACGATGATCGGCGTCGTCGTCGGCGATGAGCACGGTGGGCACGGTCGGACCTCCAGCGGTGTGGTCATCCGTGACCGTTCGGGACGTACGCAGAACTCTTCGGCAAACCCGCGGGAGGCGCTGAGTCGTTTTCCCGGATGGGACCGAAGTGGCTAGGTTGCGGTGGTGGGAATCCGCCTCGCCACCGGCGGCGACCTCCCCGCCCGGCGCGAGATCGAACGGGTCGCGGGCGACTGGGAAGCACTGGGCATGACCGCGATCGCCGAGGACGAGCCGCCGTCGCTGGTCGAGCTGCGCGGCTACCAACGCGACGGCCGGGCCTGGCCGAGGCCGAGCTGACCGACGGCCTGTGCCGGATCCGCGCGGCCGAGACCGCCCACGGCCTCGACCGCCGGCCCCGGTCGGTGATGCGCCGCACCGTGCGGCCGCAGCCGGCCGAACCTACGGAACCGTGATGACCACCTTGCCGTGCAGCTTGCCGGCGGCGAAGTCGGCGTGCACGCCGGCCGCGTCGGCCAGTGGCCGCCGCTCGCTGACCAGCACCTTGACCTCGCCCGCGTCGACCTTGCGGACGATCTCGGCAAGTTGGCCGGCCTCGCTGCGAACGCCCATGGCGACGTTGCCGATCTTGCGCTCGGCGTCCTCCGGGCCCGGGCCGGTAGCGGACACGAAGACGCCGCCGGGCCTGATCCGGGCGACCAGACCGGCCAGCGCATCCGCGTCCGTACGGACCAGGTTGAAGACGCCGTCGACCGGCTCGCCGGCGGTCGGGTCGCCGGTGGTGTGGTCGATGACCTCGTCGGCGCCGGACTCCCGGGCGATGGCGACGCTGGACGGGCCGGCCACGGCGATCACGGTGGCCCCGGCCTGCTTCGCGAACTGGACGGCGTACGCCCCGACCCCGCCCCCGGCGCCGTTGATCAGCACCCGCTGGCCCGGCTGCACCGCCAAGTGCTCGGTCACGGCCTGCCAGGCGGTCAGCGCCGCGGCCGGCAGGGCGGCCGCGTCGGCCAGCGGGATCGACGCCGGCGCCGGGGCCAGGATTTCGGCCGGCGCCAGCACGTACTCGGCTGAGGCGCCGTTGCCGGTCATCGGCAGGAAGCCGATCACCGCGTCGCCGACCGCGAACCCGGTCACGCCCTCGCCGAGCCCGCTGACCGTGCCGGCCACGTCGACGCCGAGCACGAACGGCAGCTCGATCGGGAGCGCCGACCGCATGAAACCGGCCCGGATCGAGGCGTCGACGGGGTTGAACGACGTGCCCGCCACCTGCACCAGCACCTGGCCCGGACCGGGCGCGGGCGTGGGGACGTCCTCGAGACGCAGAACGGTGGGGTCGCCGTACTCGCTGAACTGGACGGACTGCATGTCACCCTCCGAAAAATATGTGCTTCGAACTCGAAGCACCTGGAGACCGTAGCACGCTTCGAATTCGAAGCAAGTACGATGGTGGCGTGAGTGACGCCACACCGCTGGCCGCGGACCAACTGGCCGCGTACCTGGCTCTGCAGGACGTGAGCAGCATCCTCATGCACGCGGTGGAGCAACAGCTCAGAACCGATGGGGACCTCACCAACCCGCAGTTTCAGATCCTGGCCCGGCTGAACGCCGCGCCGCAGGGCCATCTGCGGATGACCGATCTCGCCGACGGCCTGGTGTACAGCCGCAGCGGCCTGACCTATCAGGCCGCTCAACTGGAGAAGACGGGGCTGATCCGGCGCTCACCCGGCTCCGACGATGAACGCAGCGTCACCGTCGCGCTGACCGAGGCCGGCCGCAAGCGCCTGGCCCAGGTCTTTCCCGGCCACATCGACGTGGTGCAGCGGCTCATGTTCGGGGGCATGAGTGCCGAGGACGTCGGCGCGCTCAGCGGCATTTTGGGCCGGATCCGGGAGCGGATGCGCACGGCTCCGCCCCGGTCGGCCCGGGCTAGACCGCCGCGCGAGCGTTCGCCACGGTCGAACGGATGAGCTCGGCCAGGCCCTCCATCGGATCGCCGTCGCCGACTCCGAGGTAGTTCTTGGTGCAGGCCACCGAAAGGTTCAGGTCCGGGTAGAAGCCGGCCAGGCTGCCACCCATCCCGCCCCAGCCGAACCGCCTGCCGTCCACCTCGACCGCGAAGCCGAGTGCCTTGGGCGCCTCCCCGCCCCAGGCCCAGTCCGGCCCACTGGTCTGCACCTGGGTGATCTGCCGCAGCCGCTCGGGCGAGATCAGCCGTACGCCCTCCACCTCGTCCATCAGCGCCGCGTACATCCGGGCCATCGCCCGTGCGCTCAGGGTGCCGACCGACGGGATGTCCGCGCGCAGGATGTCCCGGCGGTTGGCCAGCGTGGCGTCCGGCCGTACGCCCGGGGGAGCGATCGCGTCGAAGTGCGGGATCATCTGGCTGGCCTGATCCATCGCGGCCGACCAGTTGCGGTCCTTGAGGCGGGCGACGTGACTGATCTGGTTCTCCGGCACCGACAGGAACAGCTCCCGGTCGGCGTGCAGGGGCCGGGTCACGTCCTCGGCCAGCACCCAGGACAACAGCCGCCCGGTGGCCCGCCGGATCGTCTCGCCGACCAGCCAGCCCCAGGTCCAGGCGTGGTAGCCGTGCTGCGTGCCCGGGTCCCATTCGGGGGTCGCCCCGGCGATCGTCCGGCACATCCGATCCCAGTCCAGGAAGTCCTCGGGCATGGTGAACGACGGCAGGCGCGGGACCCCCGCCATGTGACTCAGTGCGTGCCGCAGCGTGGTGGCGCCTTTGCCGTGCCGGGCGTACTCCGGCCAGACGTCGGCGATCCGCAGGTCGTAGTCGACCTTGCCGTGCTCGGCCAGCACGTGCACCGCCGTCGAGGTCAGCCCCTTGCCGGTGGAGTAGCTGAAGAACGGGGTGTCCGGCGTGACCGGGTTGCCGTTGCTCGGGTCGGCCAGCCCGGACACGGCGTTCACGATCATGTGACCGTCGAGGTAGGCGGCCACCTGCACGCCGATCTCAGCCCCGGCCCCGACCAGGGCGTCGATGGTCCTCTGTACCTGCGCCTGCAGCTGGTTCCAGTCGTCGGTCATCACATCAATATCGTCTATCGTGGCCGCGGCACGCCGGGCAACCGAATAACGCGTCGCGCTGGGCCGTACGGGCGCGTCTGTGGCCGTCAGAGACTGAAGAGGCGGCCGGGGCGGGCGTGGCGGCGCCGCGCCCCGGCCGGTCCTGCTCGCGGGCCACGGATACCCGCCGGGAAAGACTGCGCCGAGTCCACTGTAGGGGACGATCTTGCGTCCGTCAGGCCGGGAATTCCCTCAGGTCGCGCGGCCGGCCGCCGATGCTGACGGTTCGAGAACCCCCGAGGAGGATGGACCGTGCCCGCACGACTCCGCGACACCAGCCGGCTGCTGCTCGCCTCCGGCCTGCTGATGGTCGTCAGCCTGGTGTGGTTCCTGGTCAACGTGGTCCACCCGGCCGGACCGCCGGCCCTGCTGTGGGTGCCGTCGTTGGCCGGCGGTGGGCTGCTGACGGTGATCTACGCCCGCACCGCCCGGACGGCCACCCTCCTCCCCCCGGTTCGCCGCTTCTGGCGCCATCTGACCCTCGTCGCGGCTCTGGTCGCGTGCGGGTCCACCGCCCAGGGCGTGGACGTGCTGCGGTCGGCGGACGTGAGCGGTCAGCACGTGGGGCCGGTCATGCAGACCTTCGACGGGCTCGCCGTGCTGGTCATCATCTACGCCCTGTACCGGCTTCCGCTGGGCCGCCAGACGTTCCGGGAATTCATCCGGCTGGGGCTGGACGCCGGCACGGTGATGCTGGCCACCGCGGTCTTCATGTGGCACTTCCAGACCCGGTACTCGATCGGGGCGCACGACAGCAACACCAACATCTTCGCGTCACTGGCGCTGACCGTGATCGCCCTGCTCGCAGTGTTCGGGGTGGTCAAGGTGGTGCTGTCGAACAGTGGCCTGGTCCACCGGTCCGCACTCCGGCTGTTCGCGCTGGCCATGATCATCGGAGCCGTCGGGCCGGCGTTCCGGGACTACCTCGAGCCGTTCCGGCCACATCTGTTCCCGACCATGGCCGGCATCCCGGTGGTGTACTTCTTCGCCGCCTGGGCCGGGGAACGCCAGCGGCGGGCGGTGTTCGGGCCGCGCCGCGGCGCGGCCGAGAACCCCCGGCGGTCGTTCAGCCTCCTGCCGTACTGCGCCGTCGCCGCGGTCGACGGCCTGCTTCTGCTGATCACCTGGACGGGCGAGCGGGCCGACCACCGGATGATCGTCTCGGCGGCCGTGCTGCTCACCGCGATCGTGGTCATCCGGCAGGTCAGCGCGTTCCAGGACAACGGGCGCCTGCTCGAGCAGCTGGACCACAGCGCCACCCACGACGCGCTCACCGATCTGCCCAACCGGGTGCTGTTCCACAAGCGGCTCAAGTCCGCCCTGACCGTCCCCGGCGACCGTCCGGTCAGCGTCGCCCTGATCGACCTGGACGACTTCAAGGAGGTCAACGACACGCTCGGCCACGAGGTCGGCGACCTGCTGCTGATCGCCGTGGCCGACCGGCTGCGGGCCTGCCTGCGGCAGGAGGACACGGTGGCCCGTCTGGGCGGCGACGAGTTCGTGGTGGTGCTGGACGGCGCCGACCCGGCCGCGGCCGACCTGGCCGCTGAGCGGATGATGGTCGCGCTGCACGAGCCGGTCCGGGCCGACGGTCACGAACTGCCGATCCGGGCCAGCATCGGCATCGCCGACGGCCGCAGCGGCGAGGAGCCGAGCGTCCTGCTGCGGCACGCCGACATCGCCATGTACGCCGCCAAGAACATCCCCGGCACGGCGTACCTGCACTACACCGACACGATGGCCGCGCCCGGCAGCGACCACGCAAACCTCGGCGCCGAGCTGCGCGAGGCCATCGCCGACGAGCAGCTGTTCCTGCTCTACCAGCCGATCGTGGCCCTGGACACGGGCCGGGTGCTGGGCGCCGAGGCGCTGGTCCGCTGGGAGCATCCGGTGCGGGGCACGCTGGCCCCGGACGCATTCATCGCGATGGCCGAGCGGACCGGACTGATCGTGCCGCTGGGCCGCTGGGTGCTGCGCACCGCACTGCGCCAGCTGGCCGACTGGAAGGACGCGGTGTCCATCCTCAACATCAACATCTCGGCCCGGGACCTGCGCGAGCCCGGCTTCGCCGCGTTCGTGGGCGACCTGCTGCGCGAACACCAGGTGCCCGCCGACCGGATCACCCTCGAGGTCACCGAAACGATGGCTCTGGAAGCCGGCGAGCCGATGGTCAACCTGCACGAACTGCGCGCGCTCGGCGTCCGGGTGTCGCTCGACGACTTCGGCACCGGTCACTCCACGCTGACGCTGCTGCACGACGTACCGGTCGACGAAATCAAACTGGACCGTTCGTTCACCCAGTCGGGGATCGGCGGACGGGTGCCGGTCTCGGCCGCGGTCATCCACCTGGCGCAGGCCCTCGGGCTGCACGCGGTGGCCGAGGGCGTGGAGACCGCTGAGCAGGCCGAATCGCTGCTCTCGCTGGGCTATCTGGCCGCCCAGGGCTTCTACTTCGCGCGCCCGATGGCCCCCGACAAACTCGGCGCCGTCATCGCCGCTCGCCGGTCGCTGTCGCCCATCGCGTGAAATTGTCACCGGGCAAGCGGTTGCCCGGACGACCGCCCGGGTAACAACTAGCCGTATCCACTCCCTTGGAGGTAGAGATGGCTTTTGACGACAAGGTCGACAACAAGGCCGAAGAAGTCGGCGGCAAGGTCAAAGAGGGCGTCGGCAAGGCCACGGACGACGATCAGCTTCAGGCCGAAGGCAAGGCCGACCAGGGCAGCTCCAAGCTCAAGCAGGCCGGCGAGAACATCAAGGACGCCTTCAAGAGCTGACACACGATGAAGGACGGGACCGCCCAGGTCCCGTGTCCGCCGACGCGGCCGCAGCGATACGCCCGGCCGGGCACGCGACCATCGCGTGAGCGCGGACAAGGCCGACGGCCGGACCCCGGAGGGGTCCGGCCGTTGCGTCGTGGACGCCGGAGCCGGTGACGTCGTGGTCTCTCAGGCGCCGGGAGACAACGGCTCGCCGGGAAAGAGCAGCGCGCTCATGTCGGCCCCGGTGAGGGGCTCGGCGAAGTAGTAGCCCTGGCCCAGGTCGCAGTTGCCGTCGGTCAGCTCGGACAGCTGGCCGGCGTCCTCGATGCCCTCGGCGATCGTGGACAGCTGCAACGCCTGCCCGAGCTGGATGATCCCCAGGGCCAGGGCGGCCGCGGCCGGTTCCTCCTGCACATCGTCGACGAACGACTTGTCGATCTTGATGATGTCGACCGGGAACTGCCGCAGGTAGGCGAGCGACGAGTACCCCGTGCCGAAATCGTCGATGGCCAGCCGGACGCCCAGTGCGCGGGTCTCCTGGAGCTGGCGCAAGGTACTCGGCCGATGATCGACCAGCAGCGACTCGGTCAGCTCGATGACCAGGCAGGTCGCCGCCAGTCCGCCGGCCGACAACGCCGCCTGGACGATCTCCGGCAGGTTGCCCTGGTCCAGTTGGACCGCCGACAGGTTGACGCTCACCGTCAGCGGGGGCAGCGCCGTCACCGGCGCCTGATCCTCCGGACGGCGCGAGGAACCCGGCGAACCCGCGGCTCGGCGCAAGTTCCATGCAGCCGCCTGCCGGCACGCCTCGCGCAGCACCCAGTCCCCGATCGGCACGATCATCCCGGTCTCCTCGGCCAGCGGGATGAATTCCAGCGGAGGAATGATCCCGCGCGTCGGGTGGTCCCAGCGGACGAGCGCCTCGAACCCGGTGATCTCCTTCGTGCGCAGGTGCACGATGGGCTGGTAGCGCAGCTGGAACTCGTGCCGCACGATCGCCCGGCGCAGGTCCTCCTCCATCTCCAGGTTCGCCTGGAAGACCTCCTGCAGGGCCGGCGCGAACACCTCGTACCGGTCCTTGCCCTGCTTCTTCGCCTGGTACATGGCCAGGTCGGCGCGGACCATCAGCTTCTCCGCGTTGGGCCCGGCGTCGCCGAACGCGATGCCGATGCTGGCGCTCACGAACGTCTCCTGGCCGGCCAGGTCGAACGGCGCGCGCAGCGCCTGGAGGATCCGCCGCGCCACCGGCACCGCGTCGTCGATGCCGCCGGCCGTGGGCAGCAGCACCGCGAACTCGTCGCCGCCGAGGCGGGCGGCGGTGTCTCCCGGGCGCAGGCAGCCGCGGATGCGCCGGGCCACACCCTGCAGCAGGATGTCCCCGGCGGCGTGCCCGCGGGAGTCGTTGACCACCTTGAACCGGTCCAGGTCGACGAACAGCGCCGCCACCCCGTGGCTCCCGGACGACGCGAACGCCGCCTCCATCCGGGTCATGAACAGCGCCCGGCTGGCCAGCCCGGTGAGCGGGTCGTGGAACGCCTGGTTCATCGCCTCGATCGTCTTGGCGTCGGTGACCGCCAGGCTGACGTGCTCGGCGAACACCTTCAGCAGGTCCTGCGCGGATTTGTCCCACACCCGGGGCTCGGTGAACGAACCGACCGACAGTGCGCCCATGACCGCGTCGTTCTCATGGACCGGCACTGCCATGGTCGAGCGCAGCCGAGCCTGGGCCACCTCGGGGATGGCGATCGCCGAGCTGCCGTAGTCCTCGTCGTAGGTGAGCTCCTCGCCCAGGATGGCCAGGCCGGCCACTCCGGCCGAGGCGAGCGGCACCCGTTGCAGGCGGCGGACCACGTCCGGGTCGAACCCGACCGCCGACCTCACGCTGGCGACGCCCGGCTCGTCCGGCTCGAGCAGACTCAGGCTGCCCATGTCGACGTCCAGCAGCTCGGCCGCACCGGCAGTGATGGTGTCCAGGATCTGCTGCAGCGGCATCCGGCGGGCGATCGCGCGCTGGATCCCGGACAGGATCTCGAACAGCCGCTCCTGTTCTTGCAGCGAGCCGACCAAGCGGTCGTTCTCCCGAGTCCGGCGGCGCTCGGACTCGATGATGTAGACCGACTGCAGGCTCAGTTCGAGCACCCGCGCCATACCGCGCAACAGGCAGACGTCCTCCGCGCTGAACGCCCGGTCCGGCCGCCCCAGCACCAGCACGCCGGGGGAGTGGCCGCCCAGCGGCGCGAACGTCACGGCGTGGGTGCGGCCGCCGAACCCGAGCGTGCTCCGGCGCCCGGCCGCGGCCTCCGTCAGCTCGGACACCCGGATGTCGTCCCGGGACGCCCCGGCCACGGCCGCGACCGCGCCCTCGATGATCAGGATCGCCACGTCGGCGTCGAGCGCCCGGGCGGCGCACGCCACCGCGGCGTGGTGGGCGGCCGGCCCGCCCGGCCGGTCCGCGACCGCGGTCAGGAACTCGGACAGCTGCTGCGTCGCCGGCACAGCCGGCTCAGCTCGCCGCGCGCAAACGAGGGCGGACAGGAGGGGAGATCACGCGTTGCTTGTCGACCGGAGTGCCCAAGATCTGAGCATTCGGCCCGTGACCGTTTCCACATCGCGCTGCCGTCACCGCTACATCTCGATTCGATCACGGCCTCGTGATCGCCGGGAAATCGGTCATCCAGCCCATCCGGACGCCCGAAATCACACGCGCGGACGGACCGAGTTCACACGCCGGGCATGAAACGGGCGCCCTTCTCGCCTATTCGGTCAAACCCTTCGCGGGTATATAGCCGTGTCTGGGAGCATATGTAGGAGTAGGTAACGGCCCGAAACGGGCAACGGTCCACCCAAGTTGCGTAGGCTGTGATGGGGGCCACACGTTTCTCCGGTGTTACAAAAGCGGTGCGACATCAAGCGGTCGCAAAAGTTGTCGGAGGTGCTGGTCTTGAACGCGGACGAACGACAGCACCAGATCGTCGCCCTGGCGCGACGATCGGGCGAGGTCGACGTCGCGAAGCTGGCCTCCGAACTGACGGTGTCGGCCGAAACCATCCGGCGCGATCTGCGACTGCTGGAAAAGCACGGTCTCCTTCGGCGTACGCATGGCGGTGCGTACCCGGTGGAGACCGCGAAATTCGAAACCGATCTCGCCATGCGTACCACTCGCGGGGTCCCGGAGAAACGACGTATCGCGGCCGCCGCGGTCGGCCTCATCGGGGACGCGGAGACCATTTTCATCGACGAGGGTTTCACCCCGCAGCTCATCGCCGAGGCATTGCCCACCGACCGTCCGCTGACCGCGGTCACCGCGTCGCTGAACACGGCGGCCTGGCTGTCCACCAACACGCCGATCACCGTGCTTCTGCTCGGCGGCCGGGTCCGTGGCCGCACGCTGGCCACGGTCGACCACTGGGCCAGCGGGATGCTGGCCGGCTTCGTCCTCGATCTCGCGTTCGTCGGCGCCAACGGCATCTCCCGGGAAGTCGGACTCACCACTCCGGACCCGGCGGTGGCCGACGTCAAGGCACAGGCCGTCCGCGGGGCCCGTCGGCGGATCTTCGCCGGCATCCACACCAAATTCGGCGTACGGACGTTTTGCCGCTTCGCCGAGGTCTCCGATTTCGAATCATTGATCACCGACACCGCGTTGCCGGCTAGTGAAGCGCAACGCTATGCACGACTCGGGCCACAAGTGATCCGGGTCTGACGACCGCCCGCACCGACAACCGTTTACCGAAAAAACGGAGGAACTGCTGTGCTCAAAAAACTGCTCATTCCAGCGGGATTGGCCGCTGTTCTACTGGCAGCTTCCGCGTGTTCCGGCGCGGGTTCGACCAGTGGTGGTGGCAGCAAGTCGAACAACACCATCACCGCGTTGATGGTCGGCAATCCCCAGATGGAGGACATCGAGAAGCTCACCGCGGACAACTTCACCAAGCAGACCGGCATCACGGTGAAGTTCACGATCCTCCCGGAGAATGAACTGCGCGACAAGGTCACCCAGGACGTCGCCAACCAGGGCGGCCAGTACGACGTGGCCACGGTCGGCGCCTACGAGGTCCCGATCTGGGCCAAGAACGGCTGGCTGCACGAGTTGTCCACCCAAGCCGCGGCGGACGCCAACTACGACCAGGCCGACCTGCTCAAGCCGATGGTCCAGGCGCTGACCGGCGACGACGGCAAGATGTACGCCGCCCCGTTCTACGGCGAGTCCTCGTTCCTGATGTACAACAAGGACCTGTTCGCGGCCAAGGGCCTGACCATGCCCGACCACCCGACGTGGGCTCAGGTCGCCGACTTCGCGGCCAAGCTGGACGACAAGCCGAAGGGCGTCGCCGGCATCTGCCTCCGCGGCCTGCCCGGCTGGGGCGAGATGTTCGCCCCGCTGACGACCGTGGTCAACACGTACGGCGGCACCTGGTTCGACAAGAACTGGACGCCGGAGGTCAACTCGCCCGCGTTCAAGGAGGCCACCAACTTCTACGTCAACCTGATCAAGCAGCACGGCGAGTCGGGCGCCCCGCAGGCCGGCTTCACCGAGTGCTTGAACAACTTCAGCCAGGGCAAGGCCGCCATGTGGTACGACGCCACGTCGGCCGCCGGCACGCTCGAGGACCCGAAGTCCAGCAACGTGGCGGGACACGTCGGGTACGCGTACGCCCCGGTGGACAAGACCCAGTACTCGGGCTGGCTGTGGACCTGGGCCTGGGCGATGCCCAAGACCAGCAAGAAGACCGACGCGGCGTGGAAGTTCATCTCCTGGGCGACCAGCAAGGACTACGAGAACCTGGTCGGCCAGAAGCTCGGCTGGTCCCGCGTCCCGTCCGGCAAGCGCACCTCGACGTACTCGATCCCGCAGTACAAGGAATCGGCCAAGGCCTTCGCCGACATCACGCTGGGTTCGATCGAGCATGCCAACCCGCAGAACCCGGGTGTGCAACCGCGGCCCGCGCTCGGTGTGCAGTACGTCGGCATCCCTGAGTTCGCCGACCTCGGCACCAAGGTCTCGCAGGACATCAGCGCGGCGCTCACCGGCGCCAAGACGGTCGACGCCGCACTCGACAACGGTCAGAAACTCGCCGAAGCAGTGGCGAAGAACTACAAGTGACGTCCGGCGGGCGCGCCTCGTCAGTGACGCGGCGCGCCCGTACCGATGGAGGCTCAACCATGACCGACGTCATCACCCGGGCGGACGAGCACGTGGAGATGCCCGCCCCTCCGGCCCGACGCAACTCCAAGGAACGGTGGGTCCGGCGCGCGCCGCTGCTGCCCGCCCTCATCTTCGCCATCATCGTCACGCAACTGCCGTTCCTGTTCACCCTCTACTACTCGACCTTGAGCTGGAACGCGCTGCGGCCGGGGACGAAGAAATTCATCTGGCTCAAGAACTACGAGACGGTCCTCACCGATGACCGGCTGCGCTCGGCGCTGCTGAACACGATCCTCCTGACCGCGGGCGCGGTCATCATCTCGATGGTTATCGGGCTCCTGCTGGCCATTCTGCTGGACCGCAAGTTCTTCGGCCGGGGCGTGGTCCGCACGCTGCTGATCACCCCGTTCCTGGTGATGCCGGTGGCGGCCGCGCTGCTCTGGAAGCACGGCATCTTCAACCCCGACTACGGCCTGATCAACGGCATCTTCGGCGGCCACACCGCGTGGGCCACGCAGTTCCCGAAGTCGGCCATCATCACCACCCTGGTGTGGCAGTGGACGCCGTTCATGATGCTGATCCTGCTGGCCGGCCTGCAGTCGCAGAGCAACGACGTGCTCGAGGCGGCCCGGGTCGACGGCGCCAACGCCTGGCAGATCTTCGCCCGGATGACCGTCCCTCACCTCCGGCAGTACCTCGAACTGGGCGCCCTGCTGGGTTCGATCTACCTGGTGAACACCTTCGACTCGATCTACACGATCACCCAGGGCGGTCCGGGCACGGCAACGACCAACCTGCCGTACGAGATCTACCAGACCATCTTCAGCAAGTACGAGTACGGCGAGGCCTCTGCGGCCGGTGTGGTCGTGGTGATCCTGACCATCATCGTGGCGAGCTTCGCCCTCCGGGTCATCTCCGGTCTGTTCAAGGTGGAGGAGGGCCGATGACCACCATCACCGCACCCACGGTCACGCCGCGGGCCGGCGGCGCCAAGGTGAACACGCGGCGGCGGATCACCAACGGCGTCTGGGGCCTGGTCGCCTGGCTGGCCGGGATCATCTTCGTCTTCCCGGTCGTCTGGATGGTGCTGACCAGCTTCAAGCAGGCCAAGGACGTCACCACCAACCCACCGGTGTGGTTCTTCACGCCCACGCTGGAGCACTTCCGGACCGTGTTCGACGGCAACATCACGCCGTTCCTGCTGAACTCGCTGACGGCCAGCGTGTTCTCCACGATCCTGGTGGTCCTGCTGGCCACCCCGGCGGCGTACGCGCTGTCCCTGCGGCCGGTGGAGAAGTGGAGCGACGCGCTGTTCTTCTTCATCTCCACCAAGATGTTGCCGGTCGTGGCAGCGATCTTGCCGATCTACATCCTCGCGGTGAAGATCGGTCTGAAGGACAACATCTGGACGATGGTCATCCTCTACACGTCGATGAACCTGCCGCTGGCGGTCTGGATGATGCGATCGTTCCTGCTCGAGGTGCCGCGCGAGGTGCTGGAGGCGGGGGAGGTGGACGGCGCCGGCCTGATCACCTCGATCCGGCGGATCGTCCTGCCGATCGTGTCGCCCGGCCTGGCCGCGACCGCACTGATCTGCTTCATCTTCGCCTGGAACGAGTTCTTCCTGGCGGTGAACCTGACCGACACCAACGCCAGCACCGCGCCGATCTTCCTGCTCGGCTTCATCTCCGGTCGCGGGCCGTTCCTGGCCGACCTGTCCGCGGCGGCGACGCTGCTCTCGCTGCCGGTGCTCATCGCCGGCTGGGTGGCGCAGAACAAACTTGTCCGCGGCCTGTCGATGGGTGCGGTCAAGTGAAGGCAGCCGTCGTGGTCACCCCGGGGACGCTCGAGATCCAGGACGTCCCCGATCCCACCCCCGGACCCACCGACGTCGTGGTCAGGCCGGCCGCGGTCGGCATCTGCGGCACCGACCTGCACATCATGGACGGCGAGTTCGCCCCGGCGTTCCCGATCGTGCCCGGTCACGAGTTCGCCGGGGAGATCGTCGCGGTCGGTGCGCAGGTCACCGGTTACGCCGTCGGTGATCAGGTGGCGGTCGATCCGTCGCTCTACTGCGGATACTGCTACTACTGCAAGCGGGCCCGGGGCAATCAGTGCGAGAACTGGGGCGCGATCGGGGTCACGGTCAGCGGGGGCGCGGCCGAGTACGTGGCCGCCCCCATGGCCAACCTGTTCGCTCTGCCGGCTCACCTGTCCGCCCGGGACGCGGCGCTGATCGAGCCGCTGTCCTGCGCGGTCCGCGGCTTCGACGTGCTGCCCCGCAACCTGGCCACCTCGTACCTCATCTACGGATCGGGCACCATGGGCCTGATCATGATGGAACTGGCCAAGCGGTCCGGTGCCGAATCGGTATCCATAGTGGATCTCAATCCGGAACGGCTGGAGACGGCCAAGCGGCTGGGCTGCACGGCGGCCACCACCGACGCCGACGAACTCGACGCGCCGCGCGGCTGGGACGTGGTCATCGACTGTACCGGGGTGGCGGCGGCCATCCGGGACGGCCTCCGCCGGGTCGGCCGGGGTGGGACGTTCCTGCAGTTCGGGGTGTCCGCTTACGACGCCCGGGTGGAGATCGAACCGTACGAGATCTATCGGCGGGAGATCACCGTCACCGGGTCGATGGCCGTCCTGCACAGCTTCGACCGGGCCGGTCAGTTGCTGGCCGCGGGGGTGCTCGATCCGGACGTGTTCGTCAGCCATCGGTTCCCGCTGGATTCGTACGGTGAGGCGCTTAACCAGTTCCGGGCCGGTATCGGGCGGAAGATCCTGATCGAACCGTAACGCTTCATCGCACCGGCCGATGTCCGCGCATTCGCCGACATCGGCCGGTGTCTGTGCCAACCTTTCACATTGGGTTACGTGTCCGTCACAAGCGGTTGTGCGATGCCCGTACGTACGTCTGAATGGACCGATGGGCTCTCGTGATCGACCGTCGCCGTTCACGCTCGCCCCCGGTCGGATCCCGGCCGCGGGCATCGCCTTCCTCGCGCTGGCCGCGGCCGCCCCGATCACCGTGCTGGCCGGCGTGCTGCCCGAGATGTACCGCCGCGGGGTCACCGGCGTTCCGCTGATCTTCGCCGCGGCCGCGCTGATCGTGCTGCTGTTCTCGGTCGGATACGTGGCGATGGCCCGGCGGGCACTGCACGCTGGTCCGCTGTCGTCGTTCATCGCCCGCGGGATCGGCCGGCCCCTGGGCGTCGGCGCGGGCTGGGTGGCCGTGGCGTCCTATCAGGCCGTGCAATTCGCTCTGTACGCGGTAGCGGGCGCGGCCGCGGCCCCGCTGCTGACGAAGGTCCCGGGCGTACGGGCGGAGTGGTGGGCGGTCGCGGCCGGCTGCTGGCTGGTGGTGACGCTCGCCGGTCTGACCCGGATCGAGGTGGCCGGCGGCATCCTGGCCGTCCTGGTGCTGGCCGAGATCGCCGTCCTGGCCGGGTTCGAACTGGCCGACCTGCTCGATCCGGCCGGGCACCGGATCGGGTGGGCGTCACTCGACGCCGCCCGTCTGATCCGCGTCGACCGGCCCGGGCTGGGCCTGCTGCTGGTCGTGGCGGTGCTGGCCTTCGTCGGGTTCGAGACCACCGTGGCGTACGGCGAGGAGGCCCGTGGCCCGCGACGGGCCCTGCCCCGGTCGACGTACGCCGTGGTCGCACTGCTCGGCCTGCTCTATGTGGCGGGTGCGTTCGCCACCAGCGTCGCCGTCGGGCCGTCCCTGCCCGCGGTCGCCGCGGACCGAGGCCCCGAACTGATCTTCGACCTGGCCGCCGCCCGGCTCGCCCCGTGGGCCGTCACGCTGGGCCGGATTCTGCTGCTCACCGGCATCGTGGCCGCTCTCATCGGCCTGCACCACACGCTGGCGCGGTATCTGTTCGCGCTCGGCCGGGAGCGGCTGCTGCCGCGGTGGCTCGGCCGGACGTCCTCCGGCGCCTCGACGCCGCGAGCGGCGTCGGTGACCCAGAGCTTCGTGGCCGGCACGGCCATCGCGGCCGCCGGGTACGAGCACCGGGACCCGGCCGGATGGCTGGCGACGCGCCTGGCCGTGTCCGGTGCGCTGGGCATCCTGGTGCTGCTGACGTTGTCGTCGCTGGCCACGCTGCATTCACCTGAACCGAGTCGCCCGGCAAGGAGAACGCGTGGCAGCGCTTCACCGCGCCGGCGCTGTCCACAGTGGCGCTGGGCGCGATCGGCAACCTGGCCTACCTCAACCTGCCCACCCTGCTCGGCGTCCGGGCCGGCGATGTGTACCCGCTGTACCTGGTCCCCGTTGTGATCGGGGCGCTGTTCCTGCTGGGCTTCGGGTACGCCCTGATCGTGCGCGTGGCCCGGCCGGTGGCCTACGCCGCGATCGGACTCGGCGGCCGCGCCGTGGTCGTCGCCCCGGCCATTCCCCGCCCCCGGGTCCCCGGCGCCCACCGCCCCGAACGCGTCGAGCCCTGACCGAAGCCCCCGCCGGGCGCTGATTCTCACCCGGCGTGCCCGGTCAACCGAAGAACTCCTGAATCTGGGCCAGCGTGAGGTACCCCTGTTGCTCCCGCGGGGCGGACGGCAGCGACTTGGACGTCACTTCGACTTCCCACGCGTCGGCGGGGAGGGCGGGCAGCTCGGGCACCGGCGGCAGGGCGGCCAGGCCGATGGCCTCGCGGATGACCTCGAACATGCCCCGGACCTCGTCCACCGCGAGCGGGACCAGGTCGTCGGGGCGGCCGCCGTACGCGGGGGGCCGGCAGGTGAAGTTGGCGCGGACGTGGTCGCCGGCCTTGCGGATGTCGGCGCTCGGGCGCAGCTGGTCCAGGCGGCCCTCGGTGACCACGCCCAGTTCGCACGCGAGCACCCCGGAACCGCGCCACCACGTGCGCCAGGCGGCGTCGGAGTCCAAGGTGACCAGGACGTGCTGAAGCGCGAGCAGGTACGGTCGCGACGCCTGCTCCTGGCCCGTCGTCGTGCCCATGTGCGGCTGCAGCCAGTGGGCGTCGGCCGGGGGATCGTGCGGCCAGACGCCAGGGGTCGGGGTTCTGTACGCGGGCATGGCACGAATGGTGACAGTTCAGTCACGAGAGCCGCCGCACACACGCCGCCCCACGAATGGGTGGACTACCGGTTGCAACTGCCTGACCAGCGAATGGCGCGGCTGAGGGCTACGTCACGTTGCATAACCAAGTTGTATAAGCCAGTGATATAACCGAGTTGTGCAACCGGTCATCGATCTTCCCGCCGACGTCGCGTCCGTCGAGGACGACAGGATTGCGGTGGGGTTCGCCCGGCTCTATGAAGCGCTTCGCCGCCTTTCGCCGCGCGACGGCCTGAGCCTGACCGCCGCCTCGACGCTGCGCCGCCTGGCCACCTCGGGTTCGCAGCGGCTCTGCGACCTGCACGCCCCCGAGGGGGTGACCCAGCCGGGGATGACCCAGCTCGTCACCCGCCTGGAGAAGGACGGGCTCGCACAGCGCAGCAGCGATCCGGCCGACGGGCGGGTCGTCGTCGTCAGCATCACCGAGGCCGGCCGGGCCGCGGTCGAGCATCGCCGGGCGGTGCACGCCGAGGCGCTGGCCGACCGGCTGCAGGCGCTGTCGCCGGCCGAGCGCGAGGCCATCTTGGTCGCGTTGCCGGCCCTGGCGCGGCTGAGCGAGCTCATCGCCGAGTCGTCGCACTGATCTTTCGATACGCCACTGCGGTCGTACCGAAGAACGAGTTTGAGCCCTGAAGGGGGTCTTTGCGTGCTTTCCGTGGATCATCCGCGCTACAAGTGGGTCGCGCTGTCCAACACCACGCTCGGCACACTGCTCGCCACGATCAACTCCTCCATCGTGCTGATCTCGCTGCCGGCGATCTTCAAAGGCATCAAGCTCAACCCGCTCGAGCCGGGCAACGTCAGCTACCTGCTCTGGATGCTGATGGGCTACATGCTGGTCACCGCGGTGCTGGTGGTGACGCTGGGCCGGCTGGGTGACATGTTCGGCCGAGTCAAGATCTACAACGCCGGGTTCGCCGATCTTCACCGTCACCTCGGTCATCCTGTCGCTCGACCCGTTCAGCGACGGGGGCGGGGCGCCTCTGGCTGATCGGCTGGCGGGTGCTGCAGGCGGTCGGCGGCGCGATGCTGATGGCCAACTCGGCCGCGATCATCACCGACGCGTTCCCGGCCAAGCAGCGCGGCATGGCGCTGGGCGTCAACATCGTCTCCGCGCTCGCCGGCTCGTTCATCGGCCTGGTCGCCGGCGGCGTGCTGGCCGAGTGGGACTGGCGGTCGGTGTTCTGGGTCAACATCCCGCTGGGCCTGCTCGGCACGGTCTGGGCGTACCGGTCGCTGCACGACACCGGCGTTCGCCGGCACGCCCGGATCGACTGGTGGGGCAACGCGACCTTCGCCGTCGGGCTCACCGCGGTGCTCGCCGCGATCACGTACGGCATCCAGCCCTACGGCGGGCACACGATGGGCTGGACCAACCCGTGGGTGCTGGCCGGCCTGATCGGCGGCGCGCCTGGTGCTGGTGGCGTTCGGCGTCATCGAGTCCAAGGTCGCCGAGCCGATGTTCCCGCTCAAGCTGTTCCGGAACGTCGCCTTCGCCAGCGGCAACGCGGCCAACCTGCTGGCCAGCATCGCCCGCGGTGGCCTGCAGTTCATGCTGATCATCTGGCTGCAGGGCATCTGGCTGCCGCTGCACGGCTACACGCTACGAGCGGACCCCGCTCTGGGCCGGCATCTACCTGTTGCCGATGACGATCGGGTTCCTGGTCGCCGGGCCGCTGGCCGGATTCCTGTCCGACAAGTTCGGGCCGCGCCTGTTCGCCAGCGCCGGCCTGCTGGTGATGGCGGCGTCGTTCCTGGGGCTGCTGCTGATCCCGGGCGACTTCAACTACCTGACGTTCGGCGCGCTGATCTTCATCAACGGGCTCGGCGGCGGGCTGTTCGCCGCCCCGAACACGTCGCTGGTGATGTCCAGCGTCCCGGCCAACATGCGGGGCGCCGCGTCCGGCATGCGGGCCACCTTCCAGAACGCCGGCCAGGTGCTGTCCATCGGCGTGTTCTTCTCGCTGATGGTGGCCGGCCTGGCCAGTTCGCTGCCGCACACGCTGAGCTCGGGTCTGACCGCGCAGGGCGTGCCGGCCGGCGACCGCGAACCAGATCGCCCAGCTGCCCCCGGTGGGCACGCTGTTCGCGGCGTTCCTCGGCTACAACCCGATCGCCCAGCTGCTCGGCCCGACAGGTGCTGGGCGCTCTGCCGCCGGCCAACGCGGCCAACCTGACCGGCCTGGAGTTCTTCCCGCAGCTGATCTCGGGCCCGTTCCACGACGGCCTGGTGATCGTCTTCTGGATGGCGATCGGCATGGCCGTGGTCGGGGCGCTGGCCTCGCCTGCTGCGGGCCCGGAAGCCGGCGTCCGACGGTGCGGTCGCGACGCCGGCCGAGAAGGACGGCGACGACCTGGTCGCGCACGAGGCCCGGCTCGACGCCGAGCTGGTCGAGTCGCAGCCGTTCGCACCGGCCGCCCGGGTGGCCGAGCCCATCGCGGACGTGGACGACGACGTGGTCGCCGATCGGCACTGATCGGATGACGAAAAGGGCCGCCGCGGTTCGCGGCGGCCCTTTTCCGTGTCTAGAGGGAGGCGTCGAGCAGGGTGGCGGCCATCGCGCGGACCGTGACCCAGGGCTGGTCCTCGGGTGCCATGCGACCTCCGACCAGGGCGCCGTCGTACAGGATCATCAGCTGCCGGGTCAGTCCCTCCGGGTCGTACGCCCCGGCCTGCCGGGCCAGATCGGTGAGCAGGCCGCGGGTCCAGTCCCGGTTGAGCCGGCCGACCTCCTGGGCCGCGCTGTCGGCCCCCGACTCGGCGGTGGCGTTGTAGAACGCGCAGCCCCGGAAGCCGGGCGCGGTCACCGCGTCGGCGAGCGCGTCGAACACGCCCAGGATCTTCTCCCGTGGCGTCGCCAAGGGCGCCAGCTTGGCGGCGATGCGGTCCCGGCGGCGCTGGTGCCGGCCCTGCAAGTACGCCCGGACCAGTTCGTCCTTGCTGCCGAAGGTGCTGTACAGCGACGCCTTGGCGACTCCCGCGCGCTCGATGATCCGGTCGATGCCGACGGTGTGCACACCCTCGGCGTAGAACAGCTCGTCGGCCGCGGCGAGCAGGCGTTCCCGGGCCGACGGTTTCCGAACCAGTGATCCAGCGGACATGTCATTGACGATATCAGACAGGTCTGTCTAGTCTCTACGAGTGCAGACAGACCTGTCTGTTCACTGAATCACCAGGGAGTGCACATGTCCACGACCACCGTCTCCACGGTCGAGCCGGCGCCCAAGGCCGCCCGGAGCAGACGCCTCTCCCGCCCGGTCGACCTTCGCCGCCCTCGCGGCCATCTTCCTGACGTTCATGGCGGCGAGTGCCGCGCCGTCCCCGCTGTACGTCGTCTACCAGCACGCCTGGGGCTTCTCGGCCAGCGTGCTGACCGTGATCTTCGCCGTCTACGTGGCCGGCATGGTGGCCTCGCTGCTGGTCCTGGGCGCGCTGTCCGACCACGTCGGCCGTCGCCCGGTGCTGGCCGCGGCCGTCGCCCTGGAAGCGGTCGCCCTGGTGCTGTTCCTGTCCGCCGGGAACGTGACCGTGCTGCTCATCGCCCGGCTCGTCCAGGGCATCGCCACCGGCGCCGCCCTGACGACGCTCGGCGCCGCGCTGGTCGACCTGAACCCGCCGCACGCCCCGGGCCGGGCCGGTCTGATCAACGGTCTGGTGCCGCCGGCCGGTCTCGCCGTGGGGGCGCTCGGCGCCGGCGCGCTGGTCCAGTTCGCGCCCGCTCCGACCCACCTCGTCTGGGCGGTCCTGCTGCTCGCCATGGTCCTGGCCGCGCTGGTCGTGGCGGTCATGCCGGAGACCTCGCAGCTGCGTCCGGGTGGGGTCCGGTCGCTGATCCCACGGCTGGGCGTGCCGGCCCGCCTGCGCAGCGACGTGCTGACCCTGGTGCCGATCATCGTGGCCAGCTGGGCCATCGGCGGCCTGTACCTGTCCCTCGGCCCGTCGGTGGCGGCCGGACTGCTCGGACTCTCCAACCACCTGATCGGCGGCCTGGTCGTGATGTCGCTCTTCGGCCCGGGCGCGATCACCGCCTTCGTCCTGCGCACGACGCCGACCGCGCGCACCCTGGCGATCGCCGGCACGCTGCTCACGCTCGGCCCGATCGTCAGCATCGTCGGCGTACAGCTGTCCGATGTGCCCGTCGCCCTGGCCGGCACGGTGATCTCCGGAATCGGGTTCGGCGGCGCCGCCCTGGCCCAGATGGCCACGCTGGCCCGGCTGGCCGCTCCGCACGAGCGGGCCGAACTGCTCACCGTCGCGCTGGTCATCGCGTATGTGGCGTTCAGCGTCCCGGCGGTGATCGCCGGATTCGCCACCGGGCCGGCCGGGCTGCACCGCACCACCCTGGTGTACGCCGCGGTGGTCGCCGTGCTCGGCGCCACGGCCGCTGGTCGCCCAGAAGGTGCGAGCCATCTCGTCTGATCGGTAGCCCTTCGGCGTGGGCGGTCGCCGGAGCGGCCGTTCACATCCGACCATATGGGTATGAAACGACTCCTGGCCGCCGTGACGGCAGCCGGTCTCGTGGTGCTCGGGCGCAGTCGCGTCCGGCGCCGCCGAGGCAGATCCGGCCCGTATCCAGCCCAGCACGCCGACCGCGATCGACTGGGGCCCGTGCACCGACGCCGACCTTGGTGTCGCGGAAGGCCGAGTGCGGGCTCCTGACTGTTCCGCTGGACCACAGCCGGCCGTCCGGCCCGACCATCAAGCTGGCCGTGTCCCGGATCAAGCACACCGTCCCGGCCGCGCAAGTACCAGGGCGTGATGCTCGTCAATCCGGGCGGACCGGGCGGCCCCGGACTGGGCCTCTCGGCCATCGGGGCGCTCGTGCCGGCCCACGCCGGGGACGCGTACGACTGGATCGGCTTCGACCCGCGCGGTGTCGGGGCGAGCAAGCCGGCTCTGTCCTGCGACTCCACCTACGCCGGCTACAACCGGCCGCCCTACGTGCCGAACACGGCCGCACTCGAGGCCACCTGGCGGCACCGGACCGAGGGGTACGCGGCGGCCTGCGCCGCCTCCGGAGGCTCGCTGCTCGACCACCTGAAGACCACCGACACCGTCGCCGACATGGAGAGCATCCGCCAGGCGCTCGGCGTGTCGCAGATCAACTTCTACGGCTTCTCGTACGGCACCTACATCGGTGAGGTGTACGCGACGCTGCACCCCGATCGGGTCCGCCGGATGATCCTGGACGGCGTGGTCGACCCCGGCCGGGTCTGGTACGACTCCAACCTCGACCAGGACGTCGCCTTCGACCGCAACATGCAGATCTACTTCGGCTGGATGGCCAAGTACGACTCGGTCTACCACCTCGGCCGGACGACAGCGGCGGTCCGCCGGCTGTTCGACCGGACCGGTAAGGCGCTGGCGAAGAAGCCGGCCGGCGGCACGATCGGGCCGGACGAGCTGACCGACGTGTTCCTCCAGGCCGGCTACTACGTCTTCGGCTGGACGAACGTGGCCACCGCGTTCGCGGCGTACGTCCACAAGCAGGACGTGGCTCCCGCTGAAGGCGCTGTACGACCAGTCGAACACCCAGGACCAAGGCTCGGACAACGGGTACGCGGTCTACCTCGGCGTGCAGTGCACCGACGCGCCGTGGCCGGCGGCCTGGTCGACCTGGCAGGCCGACAACTGGCGGATCAGCAAGAAGGCGCCGTTCGAGACGTGGCCCAACGCCTGGTACAACGCGCCGTGCCGGGACTGGGCGGCCAAGGCCGGCACCCCGGTCGCGGTCGACGGGGCCAAGGCGCCGCCGATCCTGCTGATCAGTGAGACGAAGGACGCGGCGACGCCGTTCTCGGGAGCGCTCGAGACGCGCCGCCGGTTCCCGCGCTCGGTGCTGATCGAAGGGGTCGGCGGAACCACGCACGCCGGTTCACTCTTCGGTGGCTCCTGCGTGGACGGAACCGATCGCCGCGTACCTGGCCGACGGCCGTCTTCCCCGGCGAGTCGGCGAGAACCGGTCCGACAAACAATGCGCGCCGCTGCCCCAGCCGGATCCGACAAAGGCGAAAGCGCGCTCGGCGAACGATCCGGAACGGGCAATGTTGCAGAAGCTCAGGTCAAGTTTGCCTAACGGTTAGCCGCATTGCCGAGCCTGAATGGCTAGTCTCCGGAAGTCGCCCCGGGCGTGGGTCGGGCCACAGTGCCCCGCTCACGCCCGCGGTGAACGCATCCGAAGACGAAAGGCATGGGATGAAACGACTTCTGGCGGCCACCGTCGCCATGACTGTCGGGCTGGTGATGGGCGGGGCCATGATCCCGGCCTCCGCATCGGCCCACAGCTCCACCCCCGGCTATACGCCGCCGCCGATCGACTGGGGCACCTGCTCCAACGCGACCCTGGCGTCCCGCGGCGCCCAGTGCGGGTTCGTCATCGTCCCGCTCGACTACGCCCATCCGAACGGGACCAAGATCAAGGTCGCCGTCTCGCGGATCCTGCACAAGTCGGCGGCCGCCGACTACCAGGGCGTCATGCTGATCAACCCGGGCGGTCCCGGCGGATCCGGCCTGATCCTCTCGGTCTACCAGGCGTTCGTCCCCAACGGCGTCGGCAACGACTACGACTGGATCGGCTTCGACCCGCGTGGCGTCGGCGACAGCGTTCCCTCGCTGTCCTGCGACGGCAACGTCCTCGGGTACAACCGGCCGTACTACGTGCCGGTCACCAAGACCCTCGAGAAGACCTGGCTGCAGCGGTCCAAGGCGTACGCCCAGGCTTGCGCCAAGGCCGGCGGCGCGCTGCTCGACCACCTGAAGACCACCGACAACGTGGCCGACATGGAAAGCATCCGCAAGGCGCTGGGGCAGAAGCAGATCAACTACTACGGCTTCTCCTACGGCACCTACCTGGGACAGGTCTACGCCACTCTGCACCCGGACCAGGTGCGCCGGATGGTCTTCGACGGCGTCGTGGACCCGCGCGGTGTCTGGTACGGCGACAACCTCGACCAGGACGTCGCGTTCGACAAGAACATCAACACCTAGTTCGGCTGGGTCGCCAAGTACGACGCGGTCTACCACCTGGGCACCACCGCCAAGTCGGTCAAGGCCAAGTACTACGCGTCGCTGCAGAAGCTGCGGACGACGCCCGCCGCCGGCGGCAAGATCGGCCCGGACGAGTGGACCGACGTCTTCCAGTCGGCCGGCCTACTACGTCTACGGCTGGGAGGACGTGGCCACCGCGTTCGCGTCGTACTACAACTCCGGTGACGCGGCCGGCATCCTCGCGCTGTACGCCGAGCCCGGTCCCGGGGCCGACAACGGGTACGCCATCTACCTGGCCACCGAGTGCACCGACGCCCAGTGGCCGACGAACTGGCACAAGTGGGAGCGGGACAACTGGGCGATCTACCAGAAGTACCCGTTCGAGACGTGGGGCAACGCCTGGTTCAACGCGCCCTGCGTGTTCTGGAAGGGCGACGTCGGCAAGCCGGTGAGCGTCACCGGCAAGTCGGCCCCGCCGATCCTGCTGATCGCCGAGACGCACGACGCGGCCACGCCGTTCCCGGGTGCGCTCGAGATCCGCAAGCGGTTCCCGCGGTCGGTCCTCATCGAGGGCGTCGGCGGCACCACGCACGCCGGCTCGCTCAGCGGCGTCGCCTGCACCGACGACACCATCGCCGACTACCTGGACACCGGCGCCCTGCCGAACCGGGTGCGCGGCAACCGGTCCGACAAGCAGTGCGACCCGGTACCGCAGCCGGACCCGACCACACCCGCGGTCTCGACGCTGTCCGCGACGGGCAACGACAGCTTGCGCGCGGCCATCGGCCCGGTGGCCGTGGTCAAGTGACGCGGTAGGGCAGGAAACGGCCCGGGGGTCCTCGATGGACTCTCGGGCCGTTCTGCTACCGGCCGGTTGCGCGATGATGGCGACCGGCTTCGCCGGGCCGACCCAGGCCGAGCGTGGAGACGGGCAGCTCAGGACTGACGCCACGGGCGAGGCCGGTCCGAGCACCGGATATGCTGGTTTCCACGAAGGGGAGTAGTCCGCAATGTCCCGGTCGACACACCGACGCGACAAGCGTCCGGCCCGGCGGCCTCGGATCGGAACGAGGCGGACGAGACCTTCGGCTTGGCTGTGCTGACACGGCCGGGTCGAAGACGCCCCTGCGTCCTTGTCCCGGCCCGTACCCGGGAGAGTCGTTCCTTTGTCTGGTTTCCTCGCCGCGACCGCGCTGAGCCTCGCGGTCATCTTCGTGGCCGAGCTCGGCGACAAGTCACAGCTCATGGCGCTCACGTTCGCCACCCGGTTCCGGCTGTGGCCCACGCTGATCGGCATCACCGTCGCCACCGCGCTGGTGCACCTGGTCTCGGTCGGCATCGGCTACGGACTGGGCGCGACGCTGCCCACCGGCTGGATCTCCCTGATCGCGGGGGTGGCGTTCCTGGTCTTCGGCGCCTGGACGTTGCGCGGCGACTCGCTCACCGAAGCCGAGAAGGACAAGGCGGAACACGCCACGGGCTCGGCCATCCTGGCCGTCGGCGGCGCGTTCTTCCTGGCCGAGCTGGGTGACAAGACCATGCTGGCGACCATCACGCTGGCCACCCAGCACGGCTGGCTCGGCACCTGGGTCGGCTCGACGGTCGGCATGGTGCTCGCCGACGCGCTCGCCATCCTGGTCGGGCGGCTGCTCGGCCGGCACCTGCCGGACACGCTCATCAAGTACGGCGCCGCCACGCTGTTCGCTATCTTCGGCGTCTGGCTGATCGTCGAGGCCATCGTCAAGCTGACCTGAGGGATGTGGCGCCGTGGTGGAGTACCGGGCGGAGTTCGACGCGGTCGTCACGTTCACCAACGGGGGCGGCCTGCAAACGCAAGGATTCCGGGTGGACGTGCCGCACCCGGACGTCACCGAGGCCGAGCTCGCCCGCCTGTTCGTCCGGTCGCTGCGCCTGCTGCTGGTCGACCGGGTGGACCTGACCGGGATCCGGATCTTCGCCGAACCGCACCGGGGCACCCGCGGCCGGCCCGTCGGAGCAGACCACCTGGATCGAGCTGAGCCACGTGATCGGGGCCGGTCTGGTCACCTATCCGGGTCTGCCCGGTCCGGTGATCACGCCGCATCTGACCCGCGCGGACTCCCGGAAGCAGTACGCCGAGGGTGTCGAGTTCGCCATCGACCGGATCTCCATGCTCGGCAACACCGGCACCTACCTGGACAGCCCGTTCCACCGGTACGGCGACGGCGCCGACCTGGCCGGCCTGCCCCTGGAGCGGCTGGCCGACCTGCCCGCGGTGGTGGTCCGCACGGTCGGTGACGGCGTCCGCGGCGTCGGGACCGGCGCGCTCACCGACCTGACCGTGGCCGGCCACGCGGTGCTGCTGCACACCGGCGGCGACCGGTACTGGGCCCAGCCGGAGTACGCGGTGGACGCCCCGTACCTGACCGCGGAGGCGGCGCAGTGGCTGGTCGACCACGGCGCCGCGCTGGTCGGCATCGACGCGGTCAACATCGACGACATCTCGCCCGCGGCGGCCGGCGCCCGTCCCGCGCACAGCCTCCTGCTGGCGGCCGGCATTCCGATCGTGGAGCACCTCACCGGGCTCGAGGACGTGCCGCCGACGGGTGCCCGGTTCACCGCCGCTCCGCCCCGGGTCGCCGGGTTCGGCACGTTCCCGGTCCGGGCGTACGCCGCCGTGCCCGCCTATGAACTGCACGACCACAAGCGCTCGGCGGGCTGGTTGCCGACCCGGTGACCCGTGCGGGTGGGTTTCGCCGTTTCCGCTCGGGGACGCCGCCGGCCTGCCGATGATGGCCAGGTGAGCCTCATCGTCGAGCAGGCCGGAGATTGCCGATGACCGATCTCGCATACCCGCAGGCATTCGTCACCGAGACCGAGCGCGGGGTCGCCCGGGCGGCCGCGTACTACGAGCGGGTCGACCCGGCCAAGGCGGCCGCGTACCTGGAGACGGTGCTGGCCGCCGATCCGGGCAGCGCCGAAGGCTGGATCCTGATGGCCCGGGTGCGGCTCACCCTCGACCAGACCGACCTGGCGCTGGACGCGTCCGGCCGGGCCGTCGCGCTGGCCCCCGCGGACGCTCGCCCGCTGGCCCTCGCCAGCCGCGCGCTGACCCTGCTCGGCCGGCACGAGGAGGCGGTCACGATGGCGTACCGCGCGGTCGTGGTGGAACCGAAGAACCCGCGCTGGCACGACCGCGTGGCCTGGTCCCTGCTGGCCTGGGACCGGCAGATGGCCGACGCCGAGCAGGCCGCCCGCACGGCCATCGGGCTGGACCCGGGCGAGGCGCACTACTACTTCACCCACGGCGTGGCGCTGGACGCGCTCGGCCACACCGACCAGGCCCGCCAGGCGCTGATCATCTCGCTGCGGCTGGAGCCGGAGAACCCGGTCGCCCAGCACCGCCTGGCCGTGCTCAACGGCGACGCGTCCCGGTCGCCCGACCGTCGCAAGCGCGGCTGGAAGTTGTTCGGGCGCGGGAGCGGCCAGGACGACCGGCCCGTACGCCCGGAGGAGTTCCGGCCCTAACCCGCGTCCGGAACGGTGCGGTACCGCACGTAGAGCCACACCAGCCAGCCGGCGCCGATGATGAACCCGAACGTGATCAGCCGGTAGAGCACCACCGCGGCCACCGCCGATCCGCTGGTCGAACCGCCCGCCACCAGGCCGAGCACCAGGGCCGCGTCCACCACGCCGAGGCCGCCGGGCACGATCGGCACGCTGGCCGCGGCCATCCCGGCGCAGTACGCCATCACCAGCTTGGTCGCGGTCAGCCCGCCGGCGCCGACCGCGACGCAGCACATCCACAGGCACAGCGCGTCGAACAGCCAGTTGCGCGCGGCCAGCGCGGCCGCCACGGCGAAGTCCGCCGGGCGCACCCGGACCGACCGCAGGCCGTCGACGAAGCTGATCAGGCGGTCCTGGCCGTGGTCGGCGGGCCGCCGGCGTACCCGGTTGACGCCGCCGAGGAGCCCGCGGGCCGGCCGGTCCAGCCATTCCGGGTTGCGCGGCGACCGCGCGGACGATCACGGCCAGCAGCAGCGCGCCGACGCCGTAGCACCAGCAGCGTGTGCCAGCTGCCGGAATTCGAACGGGCCAGGATGCCGCCGACCGACGCGATCATGATCAGCGCGCCGGTGGAGAGCACGCCGGACTGAGCGCGATGCACCACGAGGCCACCGCCGGGGACGCGCCGAACCGGCGCATCTGCTGGAAGTTGAACGTGGTCGAGAACAGCGGACCGCCGGGCAGCGTGGCGCTGAGCGAGTGCGCCGCGTACGCCAGTGGCCACGTGCTTGCGGACCGGCACCTTCGTGCCCGCGCCGCGCAGCAACGCCCGCTGCATCCGGGCGAAGGTGCCCATCGAGACCACCTCGGCCGCCAGCGCGCCCGTCACCCACGACCACTCGGGGCGGCGCAACTGGGCCAGCGCCTGGGCCAGCGCGTGCCAGCCGAGGATCGAGCTCGGCCCCGAGCATCGACGACGACGATGCCGGCCACGACCGTGCCCCGGCGCCACCAGGGCGGTGGCCCGTTGGTCGTGGCCGTCGCGGTCTGCCCGGGAGAGGCCATCCGGGCAATCCTGTCACTGCGATGATCGCCGGACCGGGGTCTTGGGGGAACCGTGGCCAAGGATTAATGGACGTGCGTCCCGTGGCTAACCGCTAGCGTGGTTCGCACCCGCCGACCGTGCAAGACCGTGAAGACCGTGGAAGGACCCTCATGGCGCGTCCCCGGATCGTGATCATCGGCGCCGGTTTCGCCGGCCACACCGCCGCCCGGGAGCTGATCAAGCTGTCCGGCGGCCAGGCCGAGATCGTGCTGATCAACCCGACCGACTACTTCCTCTACCTGCCGTTGCTGCCCGAGGTCACCGCCGGGATCCTGGAGCCGCGCCGGGTCACCGTGTCGCTGGCCGGGTCGCTGCCGCAGGCCCGGGTGATCCTGGGCGAGGCCCAGTCGTTCGACCTGGACGGCCGTACGGTCTCGTACGTCGACCCCGACGGCGAGAAGCACAGCATCGGCTACCACCGGCTGGTGATCGCCGCCGGCAGCGTCAACAAGCTGCTCCCGGTGCCGGGCGTGACCGAGTACGCGCACGGCTACCGCGGCATCCCCGAGGCGCTGTACCTGCGCGACCACATCACCCGGCAGGTCGAGCAGGCCGACGCGGCCGAGACCGCGGACGAGCGCGCGTCGCGACTCACGTTCGTGGTCGTCGGCGCCGGCTACACGGGCACCGAGGTGGCGGCCCAGGGCGTCCTGTTCACCGATGCGCTCACCCGGCACCGGGCCGAACCTCGCCGGGCAGCCGCGCTGGCTGCTGGTCGACACCGCCGACCGGGTGGTGCCGCAGCTCGATCAGCGCCTGGGCCGCACGGCCGACGAGGTGCTGCGCGAGCGCGGCGTGGAGATCATGCTCGAAGACAGCGTCAAGGAGGCGACCGCGGAGGGCGTGCGCCTGGCCAGTGGCATGTTCGTGCCGACCCGATCCCTGATCTGGTGCGTCGGGGTGCGGCCGGACCCGCTGATCGACAGCCTGGGCCTGGAGACCAAGCAGGGGCCGGCTGGTGGTCGACGAATTCCTCACCGTCCCCGGCCGGCCGGAGGTGTACGCGTGCGGCGACGCGGCGGCGGTGCCCGACCTGACCCGGCCCGGCGAGATCACCGGGATGACGGCCCAGCACGCGACCCGGCACGGCACGGCGGTCGCCCGCAACATCGCGGCGTCGTACGGGAAGGGCGTCCGCCGTCCGTACAAGCACCACGATCTGGGTTTCGTGGTCGACCTGGGCGGCTTGGACTCGGCCGCCAACCCGCTCGGGGTGCCGCTGTCCGGGATCGCGGCCAAGGCGGTGACGCGCGGCTACCACCTGCTGTCGATGCCTGGGAACCGGGTGCGGGTGGCGTCCGACTGGCTGCTCGACGCCATGCTGCCGCGGCAGGGGGTGCAACTCGGGCTGGTGCCGGCGAACTCGGTGCCGCTGGACAGCGCCACCCCGCAGACCGAGTCGTAGCGAATGCGAGGAGGGACACATTCACTGCTCAGCGACGGTTTCCGATCTCCGGCATAGATAGTGTGGCGACTTTACGGGGTTGAATGGGAGGACCTCCGGATGTCCGCCACCGCCGAGGGAGCACACACCGCCGCGTCCGCCGAGCCGAATCCCCGGCGCTGGATCGCGCTCGCCGTCATCGCCATCTCCCAGCTGATGGTCGTGCTCGACGCCACCATCGTGAACATCGCGCTGCCGAGTGCGCAGTCCGATCTGCACATCTCGAACGCCAACCGGCAGTGGGTGGTCACGGCCTACACGCTCGCGTTCGGCGGTCTGCTGCTGTTCGGCGGCCGGATCGCCGACTACTGGGGTCGCAAGCGGACCTTCCTGGTCGGCGCGGCCGGGTTCGCCGCGGCCAGCGCGATCGGCGGGCTGGCGCAGAACGGGCTGATGCTGTTCGCCGCCCGGGCGCTGCAGGGCGTGTTCGGGGCGCTCCTCGCGCCGGCCTCGCTGGCGCTGCTCACCGTGCTGTTCGTCGAGGCCCGGGAACGGGCGCGGGCGTTCGCCGTGTACGGCGCCATCGCGGGCGGCGGCTCGGCCGTCGGCCTGTTGCTCGGCGGCGTGCTGACCGAGTACGCCAACTGGCGCTGGTGCCTGCTGGTGAACATCCCGGTCGCGGCGGTGGCGCTGGCGCTGGCGATCCCGCTGGTGCCGGAGAGCAAGGCGCAGGGCGACACGTCGTACGACGTGGGCGGCGCGGTCGTGGTCACGCTCGGGCTGGCTTCGCTGGTCTACGGCTTCACCAAGGCCGCCTCGGACGGCTGGGGCGCCGACCGTGACGATCGCCTTCATCACGGCCGGGGTGGTGCTGCTGGCCATCTTCGTGCTGATCGAACGGAAGAACCGCAACCCGCTGCTGCCGCTGCGGGTCGTGCTGGACCGCAACCGCGGCGGCGCTTACCTGACCTCGATGCTGGTCGGCGCCGGGCTGTTCGGCTCGTTCCTGTTCCTCACCATCTACCTGCAGAACGTGCTTGCACTACACGCCGCTGAAGGCGGGTTTCGCCTCCCTGCCGGTGACCGTGGGCGTGCTGATCTCGGCCGCCGCGGCCAGCAACCTGCTGCCCCGGACAGGACCGAAGATCCTGATGGTGATCGGCCCGATCCTGGCCGCGATCGGCATGGTGATCCTGCGGTTCATCGCCGTCGACACGCCGTTCTGGACGATGCTGGCGCCGGCCCAGGTGCTGCTCGGTTTGGGGCTCGGCTTCACCTTCGTGCCGCTGTCCAGCTTGGCGCTGGTGGGCGTGCCCGAGCACGACGCCGGCGCGGCCAGCGCCGCGCTGAACGCGACTCAGCAGGTCGGCGGCTCACTGGGCACGGCGTTGCTGAACACGATCGCCACCAGCGCGATCACCGCCTACTTGACCGCCCACGTGCCGCCGAACGCCACCACGGCGTTGCAGGCGCAGGTCAGCGGCTACTCGCAGGCGTTCACCTGGGCGGCCGGCCTGATCCTGCTGTCGGCGCTCGTCTCCGCGACCTTCATCAAGGTGAACCGGTCCGACCTGCCCAGCGGCGACGCGGTGGCCCACGTCGGGTGACCCCGCGTCAGCCGATCGGTTGTCATGATCGTCCGTTCGGCACAATGTCACGCTGGGCTACAAAAGCCTTCAGAAGCGATAATTAAGACATGCGTCCCCGTTCCTACACGCTGGCCTTCGCGCTGGCCGCCGGCCTGTCCGCGCACCTGTTCGCCACCTCCGCCGCCTGGGCCGCCCCGGCGTCGGCCGTCCCCGCGCCCGCCGTCCCGGCACCCGCCGACCTGGTCGCCCGCTACACCTTCGACCAGGCATCCGGCACCTTCGGCGACGAGTCCGGGCGGGGGCACACGATGACCACGTACGCCGCCCACGGCGGTGCCTTGAAGATGATCAGCCACGGCACCGGGCGCGGCCTGGAATTCCCGGTCAAGTGCACGGCCAAAGCGTCGACCTGCCCGCACGTGGTGCTGCAGACGCCGAACTCGGCCGACCTCAACCCGGGCGCCAAGCCGCTGGCCTTCGGCGCGACCGTCCGGCTGGCCAAGGCTGAGACGAGCAAGGGCGAGAACATCGTGCAGAAGGGCTACTCCGCCACCAGCAGCCAGTACAAGCTGCAGGTGGACGGCATGGCGGGCCGGCCGAGCTGCGTCCTGGTGGACCAGAAGGCGCCGGCGATCCGGCTGGTCCGCAGTTCGGTGACCGTGGCCGACGGCGCCTGGCACACGCTCGAGTGCCGCCGGGCGGCCACTGCGTTCAGCATCGTGGTCGACGGCGTGTCCCGCGGCCTGATCGCCGTCCCGGCGGCGCTCACGGTCACCAACACCAGCCCGCTCAGCATCGGCGGCAAGGGCGCCTACAAGGACAACGACCAGTTCCAGGGCGCCGTCGACGACGTCTGGGTCCAGATCGGTTGAGGCCGGCGGCCACCGCCCTGAGCAGGTCGGCCCCGGCCGTGTCCCCGGACAGCTCCCAGGCGAAGGCGCCGCCGAGCGAGCGCTGCCGGACGAACGCCATCTTGGTCCGCAGCGTGGCGGGGGTGTCGTAGCTCCACCACTGGTCGCCGCAGTGCGCGTACGCGGTTCCGCCGGCCGTCCCGGTCGGCGGGCAGCGCCGGACCAGGATCTTGTAGTCCTCCTGCCCCAGGGCGTACTTGCCCGGCGCGGGTCCGGTGGCCGACCCGCCCGGCGCGGCGCTGGTAACCCCGGTCCACCCGCGGCCGTAGAAGCCGACGCCGAGCAGCACCTTGCCCGGCGGCACGCCGAGCCGGATCATCTCGTCCACCGTGGCCGTGGCGGTGGCGTCGGGCCGGGGGATGCCCGGGTACGCGGTCAGCGGCGAGTGCTCCGCGGTCGGCCCGCCGGAACCGCCGGAGCCTCCTCCTTCGCCGCCGTCCCCGGACGTACCGAAGAAGTCGTACGTCATCGCGCCCAGCCAGTCGGCGCTGCGAGCCGCGGCGGCGTAGTCGGCGGCCCGCAGCTTCGTCACGTCCGCGGTCACGGCCGCGGTGACCAGCGCCGCCGGCCCGAGCGAGGCCCGCAGTGCCCCCAGCAGATCGGCCAGGGCCGACGGGCCGCTGCGATCGCACTCCAGCCCGCAGGCGTTCGGATACTCCCAGTCCACGTCGATGCCGTCGAACAGGCCGCTCCAGCGCGGATCGCGCAGCAGCGCGGTGCATCCCGCCGCGAACGCCGTCGGGTCACGGGCCGCCTCGGTGAAGCCGGCCGACCCGTTCCAGCCACCGAACGACCAGATCAGCTTCAGCCCCGGGTGGGCCGCCTTGAACTTGCGGAGTTGCCCGAACATCCCGCGCAGGCCGGACGAGCCGTCGGCGCGGCCGTCGATGCTGTCGGCCGCGGTCATCGGTTTCTGGTAGTCGGCCCACGGGTCGGCGGCCGAGCACCGCCCACCGTCGACGTTGCCGAACGCGTACACCAGGTCGGTGAGCTCACCCGCGCCGCCGTCGGCCTGCAGATCTTTGACGCGGTAACCGCGGCCGTACCCGCCCCAGTCGGTGAAGTAGCCGACCACCCGGGCGCTCGGCGACGCGCTCGGCGCCGGCACCGGCGGGGGCTCATCACTCCCGCAGGCGGCGGTGAGCAGACCGAGTAACACCACGACGAGCAGTGCGGGGGCGCGGGACACGGACGAACCTATCCCGCCCCGCGCACCGACCGGGAACGGTCGTCACCCGACCGAGTAGTCCGAGATGTCGTAGCAGTACTCGTCGCCCTTGGCGTCCTTCTTCGGGTCGATCCGCATCTTCGTCGGGTGCCCGTCGGCGGCATCGTGGTTGATCACCACTTCGTCCGCGCCCATCCGCCGGGCGTTGCCGGCCTCGGTCTCGATCTGGCCCAGGGTGGGCACCAGCTTGGACAGCTTGAGCGCCAGCGCCTTCCGGGCCCCCGCGTCCAGCGCGGTGTTCCGCACCACCGCGCCCTTCTGCACGACGGTCCGGAACGTGCCGTCGGGCGTGCCCTGCCCGCACGAGGACTTGAGAGTGAACGTGTACGCCGCCGGTTCCCTCCACGCCGGTGGGGTGGCCGGCATCCGCACCCCCGGGGTGTTGTCCGGCACCGTCGTCTGATCTGCGCATCCGCCGAGAGCGGCGGCAACCGCCACGCCACACGCGACATTCCGGAACTGCAAGGGGGACCTCCACGGCTGTCTCTTCGCCCGGCCAGCCGACGACCCTACCTCCTCCGGGGCGTCCCGGGTTCCTCCGTACGTGTCCTTGGTGACCACGAGAGGACGCCGAGAACGAGCTGTGCGATCGTTTCCCCGTGGCCATCGACAGTCCCCGTGACCCGTTGCCGGCCCCGCGCCGGCGGGACTGGCACGCCGAGATGCGCGCGCTGTTCAGCTGGCGGCGGGTGATCAACCGGCTGCGAGCGGTGATCCGCAGCGCCGTGGTCACGTTCGTCGTCCTCACCCTGACGCTGTGGCTGATGCCCGGCGTGAAGAGCACCGACGTGGTCGACACGCTCGGACTGGTGGTGCTGGTGGCCGTGGTCGGAGCCGTGCTGCGCCCGCTGCTTCTGGTCGGGATCACCGCCCTCGGCGGCTGGGGCGCGATGCTGCTGGGCGTGCTGGCCCAGGTCGCGGTGGTCACCGTGGCGCTGGAACTGGACCCGGCCGAACGGGTGAGCAACCTGCCGACCACCGTGGTCGCGGCGATCCTGGCCGTGGTGTTCGCGGCGATCCTGGACTGGATGGCCGACAGCGGGTCCGAGGACACGTTCGTCCGCGAGGCCCGCCGCCTGATGCGGGGTATCCGGCGGCGGCAGGACCGGCGCAACGGCGGCCGGTTGATCACCTTTCGCCGCCCGGTCCCAGGCACCGCCCCCGGCCTGCTCATGGTTCAGCTCGACGGGGTGGCCGAGCCGGTGCTGCGCTGGGCGATCCGGGCCGGCAACCTGCCCACCCTCGGCCACTGGCTACGCTCCGGCAGTCACAGCCTGTGCGCCTGGCGCACCGGCCTGCCGTCGACCACCCCGGCCTCGCAGGCCGGCATCCTGCACGGCGCGTCCCGGCAGATTCCCGGCTTCCGCTGGTTCGAGAAGGACACCGGCAAGCTGATGGTCTCCAACCGGCCGCGCGACGCCGCCCAGATCGAGACCACGGCTCACCGACGGCAACGGGCTGCTGCGCGACGGCGGCGTGAGCATCGGCAACGCGTTCTCCGGGGATGCGGCGATCGCCCTGCTCACGGTCAGCCACGCCGCACTGCCCGGCCGGTCGGCCCGCGGCTGGGCCACGTTCATGGCGTCGCCGTACGGCTTCACCCGGGCGCTGGTGCTCGGCGTGGGCGAGGTTTTCACCGAGCTGCACCAGGCCCGGCTGCAGCGGCGGCGCAACCTGCAGCCGCGGGTCAGCCGGTCGGGCGCCTTCCTGGCCCTGCGTCCGGCGTCGATGCTGCTGCGCGACGTGAACGTCTCGCTGATCGCCGAGCAGATGGCCCGCGGCGCCCCGGCGATCTACTGCGACCTGGTCGACTACGACGAGGTCGCGCACCACGCCGGCCCGGCCCGGCCGGAGTCGATGCGGCAGCTGGAGAGCCTGGACCGGATGCTCGGCGTGCTCGAGCGCCTGGCCCCGGAGGCGGCCCGGCGCTATCACCTGGTGGTGCTGTCCGACCACGGGCAGAGCCAGGGCATCGACGTTCCGCCAGCGCTACGGCGAGACCCTGGACGAGGTGGTCGACCGGTTCGCGAAGCCGGACGTGGCTCAGGCCCCCGGCACGCCCGCCGAGCAGGAGGCCAGGTTCGAGCCGGAGTTCCCCGCAGCCGCTCGCCCCCCTGCTGGTCGTGCCGTCGGGCAACCTGGCCCTGCTCTACCTGACCCGGTTCACCGAGCCGGATCGGCCGGGCCCGGATCGACGAGGCGTACCCGGACCTGATCTCCGGGCTGGCCCAGCACCCGGGCGTGGGCCTGGTCGTCGTGGACGACGACGGGCCGGTCGCGCTCGGCGCGCAGGGCTCGCACCGGCTGCGCGACGGGACCGTCGAGGGCATCGACCCTCTGCTGCCGTACGGGCCGGACGCGCGCGCCGACCTGCTGCGTCACCAGGAGTCGGCGCACGTCGGCGACCTCGTGCTGATCAGTCGCGTCGACCCGCGGACCAGCGAGGTGGCCGCCTTCGAGGAACTGGTCGGGTCGCACGGCGGCCTGGGCGGGTGGCAGACCGACGCGATGCTGGTGCACCCGGCCGAGTGGCCGGTGCTCGAGGAACCGCTGCACGGCTCGGACGCCATGCACCGCCAGCTGCTCGCCTGGCTGACCATGCTCGGTCTGCGCCACGAGAAGCCTGCCGCGGTCAATCCGGGGACGCGTACCCGCTGGACGGATCTCGACGCGGCGGATCTTTCCCCGTCCCGGGCGAGACTTTCCACCGGTCAGGACGGTTAGACCGATGTGCGTTCCACCATCCGTCTGACCGTCGCCGCTGTCGCCGCCTTCCTCGCCGTCCTCGCCGGAGCCACGGCCGCCTCGGCCCGGGACACGGCCGCCTCGGCCCGGGACACGGCCGCCTCGGCCCCGGGTGCCGCCGGCCCGGCCCGGGGCGCCGCCCCGGCTTTGGGCGCCGCCCCGGCTTTGGGCACCGCCGCCGCACCCGCGCCGATGTTCAACGGGAGCGTGTACGCGATCGCCTACCGCGGCTCGATCGTCTACGTCGGAGGATCGTTCACCAGCGCGGTGGCCGGCGGGCACACGTACCGGCGGGACCGGCTGGCCGCGTTCGACGCCCGGACCGGGGCGTTGCTGCGCTGGGCGCCGGACGCCGACGCGACGGTTCGGGCGCTGGCCGTGACCGCCGACGGGGTGTACGCCGCCGGTGACTTCGGTCACGTCGCGGGCGTACGGCGGGACTCGCTGGCCCGGTTGGATCCGGTGACCGGCGCGGTCGGGCCGTTCGCGCATGCGCTGTCCGGGGCGCCGTACGCGCTGACGGCCAGCGCCGGCCACCTCTACCTGGGCGGCAGCTTCACCGCGGTGGACGGGCAGCGGCGGGCCAACCTGGCCGCGTTCGCGCTGCCCGGCGGCACCCTCGAGGCGTGGCGGCCGTGGACCGACGACGCCGTGCACACGGTCCACGCGTACGGCTCCCGGGTGTACGCCGGTGGCCCGTTCGAGACGGTCGACGGCGTGTCCGGCACCGCCCACCTGGTCGCGCTGTCCGGCACCACCGGCGCTCTCGACGCCGGCTTCCGGCCGCAGTCGGCCGCCGAGGTCAACGCGGTCACCGCCGACGCGACCGGGGTGTACGCGGCCACCGGCGGCCAGGGCGGCGGGGCCGTCGCGTACACCACGGCCGGGGTCCGGCGCTGGCAGCGGGTCTTCGACGGCGACGCGGCCGCGATCACCACCATGGGCGGCATCGTCTACGTCGGTGGCCACTTCGACAAGGCGTGCCTGACCGCCAGCAACGGCACGCACGGCGCCTGCACCGACGGGTCGGCGCCCCGGGTCAAGCTGGCCGCGATCACCGGCGCCGGCGCGCTGACGACCTGGGCCCCGGTGGCCAACGGCGTAGCCGGCGTCCGTGCCCTGGCCGCCGCCCCGGACGGCGTTCACCTCAGCGCCGGCGGCGACTTCACCGTGCTGAACGGTCAGGACCGCCGCCGCTACGCCACGTTCTTCTAGGGCAGGCCGCGACGGCGGGCGGCGCGGACGCTGATCGACCAGTACCGGGTCGGGGTCAGGCGGGCGAGCCGGTCGGCGGCCCTGGCCACGCGAGTGATGACCAGGCGGGGGCGGCGGTGCCGGATGGCGGCGACGATCTGCTCGGCCGCGTCCGCGGGCGGGAGGGTCAGCGCCGCCTCGGCGAACTTCCGCGCCCGAGCGGCCTGCTCGCCGGCCGCGTCCACACCGGACACGCGGGCGTTGGCGGCGATGTTGGTCTTGACGCCGCCGGGATGGACCACGGTCACGCCGACCCGGCCGTCCAACTCGTGCCGCAGCGCCTCGGTGAAGCCGCGGACGCCGAACTTGCTGGTGGCGTACGCGACCTGACCGGCCGGGGCGATCAGTCCGAAGAGGCTGGAGAGGTTGACGAGGTGCGAACCGGGCCGGCTCAGCAGCTGAGGCAGGAACGCCTTGGTCATCCGGATCACGGCGAACAGGTTGATCTCCATCAGCCACTCGAAGTCCTTGAGGCTGACCTGCTCGAAGGTGCCGCTCAGAGCCACTCCGGCGTTGTTGACCAGCAGATCCGCCCCGCCGAACCGCTCGGCCACCGACGCGGCGAAATCGGTGCGGTCCTGGCCGTCGGACAGGTCGATGACGTACGTGGCGACCTCGGCGCCCATCTCCCGGGCGGCCACCGCCACCGCTTCCAAGCCGGACTCGTCCCGGTCGACGAGGACCAGCCGGGCCCCGCGCCGGGCCAGGTTCAGGGTCAGCGCCCGGCCGATGCCACTGGCCGCGCCGGTGATCACGCAGGTCTTGCCGGCGAACGCGAACGGCTGCACGTCACACCAGCCGGGTGAACGTCATCGAACCGTCGTCGATCCGACCCAGGCGCATGGCCGGCAGGTCGGTCAAGTAGTTGTTGCGCATCCGCCACGGCCGGCGCGCGCCCTGTTTCGGCATGATGGCCGCCGCCCGCCGGACGTACCCGGAGGTCAGGTTCATCAACGGCTCCGAGATGTCGCCGTCCGAAGAAGAGTCCAGGTGCGGGGTGGCGATGTCGATCCGGTTGCGGGTCATGTAGTTCAGCAGCCGGCACACGTACCGCGAGGTCAGGTCGGCCCGCAGCGTCCAGGACGCGTTGGTGTAACCGACGCACCAGGCCATGTTGGGCACGTCGCCGAACATCATTCCCTTGTAGACGTGCAACTCGGACGACCGGATCGGCGCCCCGTCGACGGTGATGTCGATCTCGCCGTACGCGACCATGGTCAGCCCGGTGGCGGTGACGATGATGTCGGCCTCGATCTCGGTCCCGTCGGTCAGCCGTACGCCCTTCTCGGTGAACGTCTCGACGACCCCGGTGGCCACCGACGCCCGCCCGTCGCGCATCGCGGTGAACAGATCGCCGTCCGGGACCACGCACAGCCGCTGGTCCCACGGGTTGTAGACCGGGACGAAGTGCGGATCGACCGGTACGTCCGGCGGCAACTGGGCCGCCACGCCCTTGCGCAGGACGGCGGCCACCTTGTCGGGCCATCGGCGCGTGGCCTGGTAGAGCCCCCAGCCGAGGGTGAGGTTGCGGGTGCGGACGATCTGCGCGGCGACGCTGCGCGGCAGCACCGAGCTGAGCTTCTCCAGTGACTCGTCCCGGGCCGGCAGGGTGGCGATGTGCGTGGGGGAGCGCTGCACCATGGTCACGTGCGCGGCCGTCGTGGCCATGGCCGGCACCAGCGTGACCGCGGTCGCGCCGCTGCCGATCACCACCACCCGCCGGCCGTCGTGATCGAGGCTGGCCGGCCAGTGCTGGGGGTGCACGATGCGCCCGGTGAAGTCGGCCGCGCCCGGGAAGTCGACCTCGTAGCCGGCCGAGTAGCGGTAGTAGCCGGTGCAGATGTAGAGGAACGCGCAGGTGTAGTCCTCGCCGGATTCGGTGCGCAACGTCCACACTGCGGCGTCGCTGGACCAGGCGGCACTCACCACTCGTCGTCCGTACCGGATCTGCCGGTCGATGCCGTAGACGCGGGCGGTTTCCCGGACGTACGCCAGGATCTTGCCGCCGTCGGCGATCGAGTCGGGCTCGCGCCACGGCCGGAACGGGAACCCGAGTGTGAACATGTCGGAGTCGGACCGTACGCCCGGATAGCGGAAGAGATCCCAGGTGCCGCCGATGGTGTCCCGGGCCTCGAGGATCAGATAGCTCTTGTCCGGGCACTCGGTCTGCAGGTGGTATCCCGCATCGATGCCGGAGATTCCCGCGCCGACCACGACGACGTCCCGGTGCTCGCTCATGGGCCCATTCTGCTACCGGCAAAGTAGCCTCGGTGAACCCCTACGCTACGAACCATGACATCGCCAAGATCCGGGGAACCCACCGTCACCCCGCAGTCCGTGCTCAGCCCGCTCACCGACGCGGCGATCTTCCTGGTCGCGACCGTTCGCGAGGGCGGCGAGGCGACCGTGCGGGACCTGCTCGGGGACATCACCGCGTTGCAGCGCTCGGTCGGTTTCCGGGTGCCGGCGGCCCGGCTGTCCAGCATCACCGCGATCGGCTCGGACCTGTGGGACCGCCTCTTCACCACACGCCGCCCGGCGTCGCTGCACCGGTTCCGGGCATGGACGGGTCCGCAGCACACCGCGCCCGCAACGCCCGGCGATCTGTTGTTCCACCTGCGGGCCGGCCAGGTCGACGTGTGCTTCGAGTTGGCCGCCAAGATCGCCGGGCGGCTGGCCGGGGTGGCCGACATCGTCGACGAGGTGCACGGGTTCAAGTACTTCGACGAGCGTGACCTGCTCGGGTTCGTGGACGGCACGGAGAACCCGGCGGGCGAGACCGCGCGGCGGGCGGTCCTGGTCGGCGACGAGGACCCGGACTTCGCCGGTGGCAGCTACGTCATGGTGCAGAAGTACGTGCACGACCTGGACGCCTGGAACAAGCTCTCGGTGGAGCAGCAGGAGGCGGCGATCGGCCGCAGCAAGCTCGACAACATCGAGATCCCGGACGACCGGAAGGCGGCGAACTCGCATCTGAAACTCAACGTGATCGAGGATCCGGACGGCAACGAGCTGAAGATCCTGCGCGACAACATGCCGTTCGGCTCGGTGTCGTCGGGAGAGTTCGGGACCTACTACATCGCGTACGCGGCCACGCCGGACGTGCCCGAGCAGATGTTGCGCCGGATGTTCTTCGGCGACCCGTGGGGCACGTACGACCGGATCCTGGACTTCTCCACGGCCCGGACCGGTGGCCTGTTCTTCGCCCCTACCGCGGAATTCCTGGACGACCTTCCGCAGTGAGCAGTCCGGCCAGGTCGCGCAGGGACCGGATGCGCAGGTCACCGTCCAGGCCGCGGAGCGCCGCAGTCATCGCCCCGGCCGCGCGCCCGGCCTCGATGCCGGCGTCGGCGTCCTCCACCACCAGACATTCCGACGCCCGTACGCCCAGCAGTTGCGCCGCCCGCAGGTACCCGGCCGGGTCGGGCTTGCCGACCGGCACGTCGTCGCTCGACACCAGCACCGGGGCGGTGATCCCGGCGGCGCCCAGGCGGGCGGCCGCCAGCCGGTTGTCGGCACTGGTCACCACCGCCCACGGCATCCCGCGGCGGGCCAGCTCGCCCAGCAGCTCGAACGCACCAGGGGCGGCGGCGACGTCGGCCAGATCGGAGTACTGCAGCTCGAGCTGACGGGCGACCGCGGCGGCGACCGCGGGCTCGTCCAGGTGCGGGAGCATCGCGCGGACGGTGGGCTCGCTGGGACGGCCGTGGGCGAGTCGCACGGCCCGGACACCGTCGACGCCGTACTCGGCGGCCCAGGTCAGCCACGCCCGTTCCACCGCGGCGTCGGACGTGACCAGCGTCCCGTCCATGTCGAAGAGCATCGCCGCGAACTCCATACCGCCCACCTAACGCCCGTGCCGGGCAGGTATAGCTGACGTCGCCACACCCCGACGTCCGTGTACGGGGAGCGAGGACGCCGGATCGACCGCCGGTGCCGGACCGGTTGGTCAGCTGGTCGCAGCGGTGCGGGTGCGCGCGGCCGTCTTGCGGGCGGCGGTCCGGGTCGCCGTGGCGGTTCCGGTGTCCGCCGGCTCCGGCGCGGGATCGGCCGACGCGGCCCGGGTCCGGCTCGGAGCCCGCCGGGCCGCGGCCGTTTTGGTGGCGGCCGTCTTGGTCGCGACCGGCTCGGTCGGGGCCGGCTCGGTCGGGGCCGTGTCGGTCGCGGCCGGCGAGTTCGAGCCGGCCGCGGCGTTGTCCGGGGTCGGGGTCGCGCCGGGCAGGGTTTCGGCGCCCACCGGCGGAGCCGCGGACTCGGTGGCCGGGGCGGTCGCCTGGGCCTGATCGCGCGCGATCTCGCGCTTCACCAGGTCACCCAGCACCGACTTCTCGTACTTCGCCTCGGCGTTCTCGGCCTTCGCCTTCGCCTTGGCCGCCGCGGCGACGGCCTTCTTGCGCGCCTTGGCCAGCCGTTCCTTCTCCTGCGCCCCGATCTTGATGGCCCGCTTGAGCCGGGTCACCTCAGCCTCGGCGTTGCGCAACGCCCGCGCGTGCTCCTGGGACATCTCGGTGTTGGTGGTCAGGCGGCGGTCCAGCTCCGCGACGCCGGACTGCGCCTTCTCGGCGGCGGCCGTGGCCGTGGCGGCCCGGTCGCGGTGGCGGGACAGGGACGACGCGCTATCAGTGACGGTCACTACGATCTCCTTCCGGTACAGCAGTCAATGCCTACCCGGTGCGGAGCGCGAGCAATCACGAGTGCGCCGGTGACTCGTGAGCGAGTGGGTCAGGCTCCGGGTCGGGCTCGGCCCCCCGCGCCGCCGCGGCCTTGGCCCGGCGCCGGCGGACGTGCCGCACGTGAAGCGTGACGTAGCCGGCGACGGCCAGCACGACCAGTGCGATCGCCCACCACTTGTACTGGTGGGCCTTCTCGATCACGTCGACCAGATGGGTGCCGAGGAAGTACGACAGCGTCGACCACCAGCCCACCCAGAACGCCGCGCCGATCGCGTTGTACAGCAGGAACGTGCGCCACGGCATCGCCGTGATGCCGGCGATCACGCCGTTGAGCTGACGCAGCCCGTCGATGAACCGGGCCACCACGACGATCCGGTTGCCGCGCCGGGCGAAGAATTTCTCGGCCTTGTCCAGCCGCTCCGGCGTGATGAAGATGTACCGGCCCCAGCGGTGCGCGAGGGCCCGCCCGCCGCGTACCCCGATCCAGTACCCGATGTTGTCGCCGAGCACGGCCGCGACGAAGGCGATGGCGGCGACGGCGAACACGTTCAGCCGTCCGGCGCCGGCATAGATGGCGGCCGCCACCATGATCGTCTGGCCGGGCGCCGGAATGCCGAAACTTTCCACGCCGATGATCCCCGCGACAGCGAAGTAGCTGTACCGATCAAGGATCGGGGCGACGCTGTGCAGGAAGCCGGGTAGATCTGCGGGTGGCGGCATGGCTCCCTTACGGTATCCGCCCGGCTGCCGGTCAAACGCACAGGTCGTCCAACTCGTCGGGTCAGTTCTGCGGGGGGACGTCCTGAGTTCCGCTGCCCCAGGTCAGGCTGGGTGCGGTGGAGAGCGTGTACGTCAGGTGACCGCCGGTGCGCACGGTCGAGGCGGACAGCCACGCCTTGGTCGTCGGCTGGCCCCCGATCGTGAGCCCCTGCACGTACGTCCCGGCGCCGATGCTGTCGATGGTCAGATCCTTGCCGCTGCCCAGGTGGAACACCGCCCGCGGGAAGAGCGGATTGGTCAGCGCCAGCTCGGCCCGGGTCGGCACGGTCGGGTAGAGGCCCAGTGCGGACAGCACGTACCAGGCGCTCATGGTGCCGGCGTCGTCGTTGCCGGGGATGCCGCCGGTGCCGTCACTCCACAGGCCGTTCAGGATCGCCCGTACGGTCTCCTGGGTCTTGAAGGCGGCTCCGAAGTAGTTGTAGAGGTACGGCGTCTGGATGTCCGGTTCGTTGGTCGCGTCGAACCGGGTGCTCCGGGCCGCGCTCAGGTCGAACGAGCCGTCAGCGTTGCGGAAGAACGCGTCCAGCCGCTCGATCGCGGTCTGGTTGCCGCCCATGGCCGCGGCCAGCCCGACGACGTCGGAGTAGACCATCCAGGTGTAGCGGGCGCTGGTGCCCTCGACGAACCCGGTCTCGGTCGACGGGCGGAAACCCTCGGCCCAGGAGCCGTCGGAGTACCGGTCGCGCATCCAGCCCATCGCCGGCCCGTCGGGCGGCACCGGGGTGGGCACCGCCGGGTCGGCCAGCTCGAGCTCGGACAACTGGATGATGGGGGCGCCGTTGCCGGCGGTCACGGTGAGGCGGTAATGGAGGTAGGGCTGCGGATCGGCCACGGTGAACTCGTGGGTCTGGCCGCGTCCCGTCCAGCTCTGCCCGGTCCGGGTGTCGACCGTCGTCCAGGTGGTGCCGTCGGACGAGCCCTGCAGCGTCCAGTCCTTCGGGTCGCGGGCAGGCTCGTCGTTGCCGCTGGTGATCGCGTAGTCGGTGACCGTCTGCGGCTGCTTGAGCTGGGCCTGGAGCCAGCCGGTGGCAGCGAAGGTCAGCCACTTGGTGTCCTTGTCGCCGTCGAAGGCCTGGGCCTTGCCCTCGTACGGCGGGTTCTCGGCACTGGCCGTGACGGCGGCGATCTGCAGCCGGAGATTGTGCGCCAGTCCGGGGTCGGCCTGCGCCGACGGGTCGTACACGTTCCGCCAGTTGTGGGAGCGGTCCCGGAACGCGGGCGCGCGGCTGTCACCGAGCGCGGTGCCGAGCTGGTAGAGGCCGTAGTCGGCAGCGGCGTCCTCGAGCGTCTCGGCCGCGCCGCCCCAGCAGTGGCAGCCGTCGGCCGGCACGTATCCGAGCGCCAGATACTTGTCCAGAGCCGGCCGTTCGCCGACGCACTCGACGTTGCAGCCGGTGTCGCTCTCATCATCGGCCGTCGGGACGGTGGCCGCCTGCGCCAGCGAATCGAAGGCGCCCTGGGCGTCGAAGTCGTGCGCGCCGAACGCGTAGATCGCGGCGACCGCGGCCGCCGACGGGTCGCCCGACATCACCGACGTCTTGCCCTGTTCCAGCAGCCACCGGTCCCACTCGCCGCCGCGCTGGCCGGCGTAGTTGACCAGCGACTGGGCGAAGTCGCCGGCCATCCGCGGGTCGAGCATCGTCAGCAGCTGCACCTCGGCCCGGTAGACGTCCCAGCCGGAGAACGTGCCGTACTGCGCCTGCTGGCCGGCCGCGAGCGGATGCGGCTGCCCGTCGGCGCCGGCGTACTGCCCGTCGACGTCGCTGGTCAGGGTCGGCTCGAGCTGAGCATGGTAGAGCGCCGTGTAGAACGTGCGCTTCTGGGCGTCGGTGCCGCCGCCGATCCCGATCTTCGCCAACCGGGCCGACCACGCCGACCGGGCGCCGGCCGCGATCGCGGTGAACGACAGGCCGCTGGGCGACTCGGCGGCCAGGTTCCGGGCGGCGCCGGCGTCGCTGACGTACGAGATGCCGACCCGTACGCCCACCGCCGTCGTCCCGGGGGCGAACGTGACGTACCCGCCGGAGCCCTTGCCGGCGTTGGCCCGGCCGGTGCTGCTGTAGCCGCTGCCCCCGGACGCGTCGGTGCCACCCGGGGTGACCGTGGCGTCGGTCCAGGTGCCGGTGGCCGCGAACGCGGTGTCCAGCTGAGCCACGAAGTGCAGCGTGTAATACGCGTGGCTGTTGTCGGTGCTCTGCGGTCCGCAGAAGTTGCCGGCGCTGACCGACCCCGACACGGTGCGCGCGATCGGATCGATGTGGACGGTCGCGCCCGTACTCCCGGTTTCCGACAGCGAGGTGCGGAACAGCAGCGTGGCCGCCTTGTCGGCGGGGAAGCTGAACTGTCCGAAGCCGGTCCGCGGGGTGGCCGTCAGCGTCGCGCCGGTGCCGTTGCCCAGGCCGACCTGGTAGTAACCGGGCTGTGCCGACTCGCCGGCATGGGCGAATGTGCTGCCGTAGACCGAGTCGTTGAGGTCACTGCTCGGTGAACTCGTGACGTCGCCGGCGTACGGCATGATCGGGATGTCGCCGTTGCCGCCGGAGCAACCGACGCCACTGAGGTGGGTCAAGCTGAAGCCGTGCAGGCGGTTGGCGGCGTACTGGTAGCCACCCGGCGCGACCGTGGAGTACTGGTTGTTCGGCGACTCCTGTGGGCTGAACGCCAGCATGCCGAACGGGGTGGCCGCACCCGGGTAGGTGTTGCCCAGATTGCTGGTGCCGATGAACGGATTCACGTACGCCGCCGGATCGGCGACCAGGGGCGGCGGCGCTGGGACGGTCAGTGTCACTCCGGCGAGCACGGCGGCCGCGGCAGCATGGAACCCGATCAATGCATCCCCCTGATGACATCGATGTCAGGTGGATAGCGTCCATTGATCGGGCCCGATGTGTCAAGCGGTGGGTTGCTCCTTCGTCAGGTGCAGCAGCCAGTTCTGGGCATCGGTATGGATCAGCACGTACCGGCGCGGCTCGCCCCGGCCGTGCAGCGTGAAGACGAACCGCTTGTCGTTCCGGTCGTCCTGGTGCCACCAGCCGATGTCGGCGATGAACTTGTCGTCGTCGGTGTACGTCAGGTGGTCCAGCGCGTGGTCGGGCACGGCCACCGCCAGCCGGTTCTGCCCGGGCGATTCCGGCAGGCCGCGCGGCACGGCCCAGCTCTTCAGCACGCCGTCCTGCTCCAGCCGCAGATCGAAGTGCGGGCGCGGCTTCCGGTGGTCGTGCAGGACGAAGCTCGGTTCGGTCATCGTCGGGCATCCCGGTCCCGAGACGGCCGGCCGGCCGCTCCGTTGTCACGTGCGTCCATGGGCACCTACCCTGCCATCCGGCGCTGACCGCAGGCAGACCCCGGTGTCGCCTGCTTCACCCGCTGATGTCGGTCTTCGCTGCGCGGAAGCAAAGTGGTCATCGACCGGGATTGGTGATCGGCGCGGTTGGGTACCAGAGTGCCGGCGGAAGGTTTCTGTCGAGCGAAATGGAGCAGCCATGGTTGTCTTGGGCGTTATTCTCTTGCTTCTGGGCATCTTCCTCGGGATCCCAGTGCTCTACACCATCGGAGTCATCCTGCTGATCGTCGGCGTCGTCTTCTGGATCCTGGGATCGGTCGGCCGCCCGATCGGTGGCCGGAAGTATTGGTATTGATCCTGGACGCTCCAGCGGACTCGACCGCCGGACATGCTCGCGGACCCGGGCCGACCTTTGTCGGCCTGGGTCCGCTGTGTCTGACGACCCGCAGGCGGCCGACGTGATCGGGGTGCCCGCCCCCGGACGCTCCGGCTGCGGGCTTTTCTGGGGAGCAGAACGGCCGGCGAGAGTTTCGCCGGCCGTTCGCGTCCCCGAACAGGTCTTAGATCGCGTCCTCGCTGAGCTGCCCGCGGAGCTTGGTGAGGGCCCGGGTGAGCAGCCGGGAGACGTGCATCTGGGAGATGCCGATCTGGTCGGCGATCTGCGACTGGGTGAGGTTGCCGTAGAAGCGCAGGGTGAGGATCTTCTGTTCGCGTTCGTCCAGCGAGGCCAGGGCGGGGCCGAGGGCGACGCGGGTTTCGGCGAGTTCGTATTCGTGGTCGGTGCCGCCGAGGGTGTCGCCGAGTTCGGTGGAGCCGTCGGCGCTGATCGGGGTGGACAGGCTGGTGGCGTTGTAGGCGCGGGCGCCTTCGAGGCCTTCCAGGACGTCTTCCTCGGTGACGCCGAGGTGCACGGCGATGTCGGCGACGGTCGGGGACCGGCCGAGGGTGTGGGTGAGGGTGGCGTTGGCCTCGGTGATCGACAGGCGTAGTTCCTGCAGTCGGCGGGGTACGCGGACGGACCAGGTGCGGTCGCGGAAGTGGCGTTTGATCTCGCCGATGATGGTGGGGATGGCGTAGCCGGCGAAGTCGACGCCGCGGTCGGGGTCGAATTTGTCGACGGCTTTGATCAGGCCGACGGTGGCGGTCTGGATGAGGTCGTCGGTGGGTTCGCCGCGGCCGGAGTAGCGGTGGGCGAGGTGGCGGGCCAGGGGCAGCCAGGATTCGATCGCCCGGTCCCGCAGCGAGGCGCGGGAGGGGTGCCCGGCCGGCATCGCGGCCATCGCCGCCAGCAGTTCGGCCGCACTGTCGGCGGGGGCGTCCAGGCTCGTCGTGGTACTGGTCGAGCGGCTCGCGGTAACCGTCATGGTGTTCCTCCCTGGCACCTGTCCGGAGAGCCGGCTCGGCGGGGTATGCCGGGCCCGGGTCGGCCGGGTGCGATCATCGACTCGAAAATCCGTTGCTGTACAACAACCGATTCTCACCCACGGGCCGTTCGGTCATGAACAACCTAGCCGACCGGGCGAGGAAACACTAGCCGAAAGTATGAGTCACTTTCTGTGACAAAGCGGTCACATTGGACTAGTCATTGTCCTTTTCGTCCTTCTCCTTCGCACGGTCCAGCGCGAGATCGAGAGCCAGCACCGACGCCAGGATCAGTAGGGCGTCCTGATCGGCGGCGATCTGCACGGCGTACGTGTCGCGAATCGTCAGCCACCGCTTCGACACGGCCGCCACCTCGCGACCGCCCTGGTCGATCGTGTACTCGTGGTCGAACAAGTTGCCGCGCATCTCCAGATCGTCCGGCCCGGGCACGTCGATGGTGAACCGTTCGCGGAACGGCGTGAACACATGCTTGCGGACCTCGGCCGCCTTCTCGCCGCCGACCTGGATCTCGTACGTCGGCCGCAGCGAGACCAGATGCCGATGCACGCTGGCCAGTTCCGCACCGTCCAGGTCCTCGATCACCACCTTGTTGCGGACGCTGAACACCTTTCCGTCGACGTGCAGGACTCTGGTGCCGTGTTCGTCGAGGATGTCGAAGTCGTCGCCGATGCTGAAGAAGCGCTCCCGGATCACATACATGGCCCGATTCTGCCGCTGGTCCGCCACCAGGACGCGCCCCGGGGCTTGATCGTTGGTAGAACAGTGGCGTGAGCGATCCGTATTACGTCGTCGACCGGCAGCAGCGCGCCGGGGTGGAGGTCCTGCGGTTGGGCGGTGATCTGGACATCAACGCCCGGGCGGACATCACGGACGCCATCTGCGCCGCGGCCACCACCGGGCGCCCGATCGAGGTCGACCTGGCCGGGGTGGGCTTCCTCGATTCCGAAGGGCTGGCCGGGCTGATCGAGGGCTGGACCGCGGCCCGAGCCGCCGGCCGGGAGTGCCGGATGACCGGTGCCCGCGACGTCGTTCTGCAGGTGCTGACCGTGTCCGGGATCCTCGACGTGTTCAACCGGCCCTAGGTTGGCCCTGGCCGCGGCCCTGGTGCTGCTACTTGCGGTTCTCGCCTTCGCGGTCGTCCGGCCCAGAGGTCTCGCTGAGTCGTGGGCGGCGGGGCCGGCGGCGCTTCTCGTGGTCGTCAGCGGACTCGTCGGGTATCGCGACACGCTGGGCGAACTGCGCCGGCTCGGCCCGACCGTGGGCTTTTTGGCCGCTGTCCTGCTGCTGGCCTACCTGGCCGGGGAGCACGGCGTGTTCGCCTACATGGGCGCGCGGGCCATCGCGGTCAGTCGGGGCCGGCCGCGGCGGTTGCTGGCCGCCGTGTTCGTGGCCGCGTCGCTGACCACGGCGGTGCTCAGCCTGGACGCGACGGTGGTGCTGCTGACCCCGGTGATGTTCGCCGCGGCCACCCGACTGCGGGTGGGTTCGCGGCCGTACACGTACGCCTGCGCCCACCTGGCCAACTCCGCCTCCCTGTTGCTGCCGGTGTCCAATCTGACCAACCTGCTCGCGTTCTCGGCCAGTGGCCGGTCGTTTCCCGGGTTCGCGGCGGTGATGGCGCTGCCCTGGCTGACCGTGATCGCGGTCGAGTACGGCGCGTTCCGCCTGTACTTCCGCCGGGACCTGGCCGCGCCGGCCGGCGCGGCGGCGGGGCCGCACGATGATTCCCGGGTGCCCGGCTCGGTGGACGATTCGGACACGGCGCCGCGGTATGCGCTGATCACCCTGGCCCTCACGCTGATCGGGTTCGCGGTCGCTCAGCCGCTCGGCGTCCACCCGGCCTGGGTCGCGGTGGCCGGGGCGATCACCCTGGCCGTACCGCTGCGGCGACGCCGGGACGTACGGCCGATGACCTTGATCACCGAAGCCAACCCGGGGTTCTGCCTGTTCGTCTTCGCCCTGGGCGTCGTCGTGCTGGCCGTGCGGCAGCACGGCCTGGACCGGGCCATCGACGCGATCGTGCCCGCGCACGCCGGTCTGCTCGACCTCCTCGCCATGGCCGCGCTGGCCGCGGTGCTGGCCAACCTGCTCAACAACCTGCCCGCGGTGCTGGTGCTGGTGCCGGCCGTGTCGTCGTCGCCCGGGCTGCTGCTGGCGGTGCTGATCGGGGTCAACGTCGGCCCCAACCTCACCTACGTCGGCTCGCTGGCCACGCTGCTGTGGCGGCAGATCCTGCACCGCAACGACGCCGCTCCCCGTACCGGCGATTTCCTCACACTGGGCGCAATGACCGTGCCGGCCAGTCTCCTGGCCGGCACGGTCATGCTCTGGTTGGTGCTCTAAACCCTTACCAGCCCACCGCGACCAGCAGGTATTGCGGGTTGTTGTGCGAGACGAAGGAGGACTGCCCGGCCACGTCGTCGTACGGGAAGCCGTAGGCCAGCTTGCCCAGCGAGTGGTCATGCCAGAACTTCGCGTAATAGTTCGCCGGCGCCGCCCGGTAGTAGTTGGACACCGTCTCCCATTGCGACTGCGGCAGGTCGATGGTGTGCCGGTTCAGCGCTGCGCACCGCGGCGCATCGGTGCCCAGCGCGCCTGCGCACCCGAAGACGTCGGAGGTGGTGGCGTTGACGCCGTTCGCCGACGCGTAGCCGGAGATGTAGTTCTGGTACTGGCCGCCCGGACGGAAGGCGGCGTCGCCGCTGGGCGCCGGGATCCGGTACGGCGCGCTCACCGTGGCCAGGTGCTTGAACTCCGCCGGCACCTCGGCCGCGAACTTGTCGAAGGTGGCCTGCCGGCTCTCGGTGAAGGTCTGGTAGTCCTCGCCGACCTGCACGTCGTTGCCGTCGTGGGAGTGCAGCCGCATGGCCAGCTTGAGACTGAAGGCGTCCACCCGGGTGGTATTGCCGTTGAACACCCCCGGACCGACGGTGAACTCGATGAAGTCGGAGTATTGGCTGGTCGGGGAGCCCAGGTAGAAGTACATCCGCCCGGCCGTGTTGGCCGGCATGTCGAAGTACGGCTGGTCGGCGATCGAATGCGTGACCCCGTTGTAGCTCCAGTAGACCTGGCTGTCCGGGTACTGGCCGTTGGTCCGGTTCAGGATCTTGAGCTCGACCACGTTCTGCGCGGCCGGGATGGTGCTGGTGTCACCCCAGAACGAGTCGGGCATGGTCGACCCGCCGCTGGGCGGCGTCGTGGTCGCGGGAGTGGTCGGCGTAGTCGTGGTCGGCGTAGTCGTGGCCGGCGTGGTGGCGGTCGCGCCGCCGGCGACGTGCACCACGAAGGAGAAGAGCGAATAGCCGTACGGGGTGGCCCGCGCGGTGCCGTTCATCCGCACGTAGCGGCCGGTGCCCGCGGCGGTCAGCGTCTGGTTTCCGCCCGTACCGGTCGTCGTCGAGTAGATGGTGGTCCAGGTCGAGCCGTCGCCCACCTGGATCTGGAAGCCCGTGGCGTACGCGGCCTCCCAGTTGAGCGCGACACCGCAGACGGCCTGCGAGCTGCCCAGGTCGACCTGCAGCCACTGCGGGTCGCTGAACGCGCTGGACCAACGGGTGCCGGCGTCGCCGTCGACGGCCGCGCTCGCGGGGTAGGCGGCGCTCTCGGTGGACGACGCGGTGGCCGGCCGGCCCTGGGCGGCGTCGGAGGTGCCGCAGCCGGCCGCCGGGGTGGTGCCGGTCGAGCCGTACACCTGGAACTCCCACAACGAGTAGCCGTACGGAGTGCCCCGGGCGGTGCCGTTCATCCGGACGTACCGGCCGGTCCCGGAGACCGTGAGCGTCTGCACCCCGCCCGTACCCGACGTGGTCGAGTAGATGTTCGTCCAGTTCGTGCCGTCGGCCGAGGTCTGGATCTGGAAGCCCGTGGCGTAGGCGGCCTCCCAGTTCAGCACCACCCGACTGATCGTGGAGGTGGCGCCCAGATCGACCTGCAGCCACTGCGGGTCGTTGAAGGCGCTCGACCAGCGCGTGCCGGTGTTGCCGTCGACCGCGTTGCCGGCCTCCAGGGCGGGACTCTCCGTAGTGGACGCAAGAGCGGGCTTACCCTGCGACAACAGCGTGTCGTCGGCGCGCGCGGCGACGATGGTGAAGGCGGCGTAGGCGGCGACGAGTACGGCGACGAGCGCGAGTATGACCACATTGCGCCGCTTGAGAGCGTGGGACATGGGGACTCCTGTCTGGGGCTGCCAAACGCGCTCCGTCACTCACCAGGGGACGCCGATGAGGGGGACAGGGACTGAGGGCGTTCTACGACGTGCATTTTGATCTATTGATGTCGTAACAAGCAAGCAATCTTGGTTCCGGAACCTGGTTGCCGTCCGTGCGTACGGGTAGGGGCCGGTCATGGAATATCGCAGCCTCGGAAGAACCGGAATGCAGGTCAGCCCGCTCTGCCTCGGAGCGATGATGTTCGGCGAGATCGGCGAACCGGACCACGACGCCTCTGTCAAGATCATTAACACGGCCCTCGACGCGGGGATCAACTTCATCGACACGGCGGACGTCTACTCGAACGGCGAGTCGGAGGAGATCGTCGGCAAGGCGCTCGCCGACGGGCGGCGCGAGCACGTCATTCTGGCCACCAAGTTCCACGGTGACATGGGTTCGGACCCCAACGAGAAGGGCAATTCGCGGCGCTGGATCATCCGCGAGGTGGAGAACAGCCTCCGCCGCCTGCGGACGGACTGGATCGACCTCTACCAGGTGCACCGGCCCAGCCCTGACACCGACGTCGAGGAGACCCTGTCGGCGCTGACCGATCTGCAGCGGCAGGGCAAGATCCGGGCGTTCGGCTCGTCGACCTACCCGGCGTGGGAGATGGTCGAGGCCCAGTGGACGTCGCAGCGGCGCGGGCTGGGCCGGTTCGTGACCGAGCAGCCGCCGTACTCGATCCTGGTCCGCGGCATCGAGAGCGACGTCCTACCGGTGGCCCTCAAGTACGGGATGGGCGTGATCCCGTGGAGTCCGCTGGCCGGCGGGTGGCTGAGCGGCCGCTACCGCAAGGGTCAGGACCTGCCGGACAGTCGGCGGGCCGCACGGATGCCGTCGCGGTACGACATGTCCCGGCCGGAGAACCAGGCCAAGTTGGACGCAGCCGACGCGCTGGCTCAGCTGGCCGACGAGGCCGGGATGTCGCTCGTGCACCTCGCGCTGGCGTTCACGCTGACGCATCCGGCGGTGACCGCGCCGATCATCGGGCCGCGCACCATGGAACAGCTGGAGACGCAGCTCGGCGCGGCCGACATCACCCTGTCGCCGGATGTGCTGGACAAGATCGACGAGATCGTGCCGCCGGGCACGACCTTCAACACCGTCGACCGCGGGTACGCGCCGGAGAGCCTCACCGACCCGTTCGCCCGCCGTCGTCGTACGGCCTGACCGGGGACCCGTGCGGCCGCCTTGGCTTCGGCGGCCGCCTCCGGTCGTGGCGGCCTCGGTTCGTGAAGCGCTGGGCAAACCGCCTATTTCGCCCGTCTCACCACACCGGGCTTTCTGTCTGATGCGTCGGGATTAGCGGATCGCCGATCGCGGTACCCGGGCGCTGCCGACCGGGTCCCTTGTCGACCACGTCACTCGGCGGAGTTAACCGCGTGGCCCGCCGACTAATATCGACCCGTTTAGTGATCTTTCCGAAGTGTTTTCAGATTCGTTGCGGAGGCTCGATTGCCCGAGAGCGGGTGGTCCCGCCGGCAGGTGCTGGCCCTGGCCGGGGCCGCGGCCGGAGCATCAGCGCTGCCCCGGCCGGCTTCGGCCGCCTCCAGCGACCCGATCGCCGACACCTACCACGCACTGCTGCTGGCGCACACGCGATGGGTGGAGGCGCAGTGGGACCCCCGGATCGGGGCGTACCAGGCGGCCGACTTCCGGTTCGCCGCCGTGCTCGGCAACGCGGTCCTGCTGACCACTCCCGGTTACGACGCGAAGGCGGCGGGCGTCGACGAGGCCACGCTGCGTGCGCGCACGCTGGCCACGATCAAGCGGTACGCGTCGACCAACCGACTGGCCGGCGGTACCGACTGGGGCAAGCAGCTGTTCTGGGACTCCACCTTCGAGCTCTACTTCGTGCTCGCCGCCCGGCTGCTGTGGCCGCAGCTCGACCGCCGGACCCGCGGCCGCATCGACGCGATCGCGCGCGGCCAGGCCACGTACGCCTACCAGCTCGGATATCACGACGACCCGATGAGCCCGGGCTGGTCGCCGGACGGCACCCAGGGTGGCTGGGTCGGTGACACCAAGATGGCGGAGATGGGCGTGTACGCCCAGGCGCTGGCCCCCGGCCTGGCGTGGAACGAGCAGAGCGGCTGGCGCGACCGATTCGAGTTCTGGGTGTCCAACATGAGCGGCCTGCCGCCGGCCGACAAGGCCAACCCGGCCGTACGGCCGCCGAACTCCGCCCACAACATCCACGACACGTTCTACGTCGAGAGCCACGGCTCGGTTAACCCGCACTACCAGGCCGAACTATGGCGCACCGCGGCCCGCTCGGCCATCCACTTCATCACCGCCGGCCGGCCGGTGCCACTCGTTCTCACCGCCCAGCCCAACGCCCAGGAGCTCTGGGAGGTGCTGAAGCTGCTGGCCGGCGACGCCGGCGAACCGGTGATGCCGATGGTCGCCGACCACTACCACCTCTACGGGCGGGACGTGCTGCCGCTGGCATTCCTGGCCCAGGTGCAGGGCGACCGGTACGCCGCCCGGGCCGAGGCCGACCTGGCCGCCCGCCTGCTGCCGTACCTGCGTTACGCGCCGGAGTACCGGCTGACCAAGTTCAGCGGCGAGGAGAAGTACGAGCCCGAGGCGCGGGCCGAGCTGGCCATCGCGTACCTGCTGCACCGGCACCGCCGCACCCCGGCCGAACCCGTCTCGCCGGAGGCGTTCTTCGCCGACGCGGCGGGCACGCGCGAGTTCGGCACGCTGACCGTGCAGCAGACGCCGGCCGGTTTCGCCGCCGCGGTCACCCAGACCGGATTCGTCAACTTCCTGTGGCAGCCGCGCCACGACAACTGGCTGGTCGATTCCCGGGCCACCGCTTTCCTGCCACCCAGCATCGGCCAGCCGTCGGCCAGTTGGACGACCGCGTACTCCCGCGCCCGGGACGGCGTCGACGCCACGGCCAGCATGCTGGTCTTCGGCGACGCGTACGCCGGGTTCACCACGCTGCCGACCGGCACGGTGGTTTACGCCAGCACCGGGGCCGGCTCCGACGAGGGCGGCCTGTCGCTGTTCAACCTCACCATGCCGGGCATGCCCGGGCTGACCGGGACCCGGACGTTCACCGGCGAGTCCGGCTCGGTCACGCTCGCCGGCGCCGACGGCGGGGGCGGCGACGGCGGCACCGATCAGGTGAGCTTCGATCCGGTCAGGGCGCGGTACGTCCGGATGCTGGGCCGCTCGCCCGCCAACGGGTACGGCTACTCGATCTGGACCTTCAGCGTGTACGACGAGGGCGGCGGGGACCTGGCCCAGGGCGCGCTGGCGACCGGCTCGTCCGAGGACGTGTCGTACCCGGCGCGCAACGCCACCGACGGCAACGGGCTGACCCGGTGGGCGGTCGACCGGACCCAGCGCGGCCGCCTGGACAGCTGGCTGGCCGTCGACCTCGGCTCGGCGGTGACCATCGCCGGGGTCCGGATCGACTGGGAGGCCGCCTACGCCACCCGGTACGTCATTCAGACCTCGATCGACGCGGCCACCTGGACGACCGCCGTCGAGGTGCCGCAGGCGCACTCCGTCGACGGCTCCTGGGTGGACGTCGACGGCCGGGCCGGCCTGGTCACCCACGGGTCGGCCCGTGCCATCCGGGTGACCGCGACCGGCGTGATCGCCGCGGCCGGCATGGCCTCCCCGGTTCTGATCGAGGGCTACCCGCTGAGCGGCGCGGCCGGAAAACCCGGCTCGCGCAGAAGGATCGGCGCGACTGTCGGGGCGGGCTCGGCCGGCGGGGTGGGCTCGGCCGGCGACCGGGCGGCGCTCGCCCGGGCGGCGGCCCGTCGGATGCCGGTCGGCCCCAGCGGCCTGTCGGTGTCGGACTGCGACGGATACGTCAGCCTCTTCAACCTCACCGAGGACCGCATCGAGAACGCGCTCGTCTCGCTTCCGTCCGCGGCCTACGCGTACCGCGGCTCGCAGACGATCAGCACGACCGGCCTGGACTGGACGGTCACGATCGCCGGCGAACGCGCACGGGTGGAGCCGCCCCGCTTCGCAATCGGTCCCGGTGCGCCCCTGGGCACCCGCATCCAGGTCGACGACTCCCACAACGTGACGGTCACCGCCGCGGCCGACGCCCCGGCGACGGTCACCCTCCACGCCCCCGTCCGCCCCGGCGACCCGGCCACCACCGGGCGAGGCACGTGCTGGTCGGCCACAGTGGAGCTGAAAGCCGGCGAGTCCCGGGTGCTGGAAGCCGTCTTCGATCAGCCGGTCACTCCCACCGCCGACCTGGCGCTGGCCCGGACCTGTTTCCCGACCTCACCGTTGCCGGCCGGCATGACCTCGCCCTCGGCCGCCGTGGACGGCAACCCGGCCACCTCGTGGCGGCCCGGCCCGACCGGCCGCATGGTCGTGGACCTGACCCAGTCGTGGGACATCACCAGGGTCAAGCTCACCTGGACCGGCACCGGCACCCGCCGCCCGGTCCACCTGTCGGCCTCGAGCGACGGCCTCACCTACAGCCCCGTTGCCGACATCCCCACCCCCGGTCAATCCGCGGCCTCCATCGTCGCCGTCGACGCCCGGTACCTGGCGGTGGACGTCGCCGGCTGGACACCGGGCGACGCCGAACTGGTCGCGCTCGAAGTCCAGTGACACGCCGTCGCCGCAGCACGCGCAATGCCCCGAGCACCGTCAGGCCGCCGCAGACCCCAAGCGCCGCGCGCACCGTCCCTCTGAACCACAGAGCACGCGTCTGAACCAGCAGAGCACGCGTCGCATGCACGGCGGACGTCACTGACCGACGGCCGCCGCCCGTACCCGGTTTTCCGACCGTCCCAAGAAGAGGAGCAAGCCCGCGATCGCCAGCACGATCGCGATCGACACCTCCACCTTCACCCACGACGGCGTGTCGGAGATGAAGTAGGCGGGCACGCACAACACCAGGATCGACAGCACGCGAGCGGCGACCAGCGTGATCACCCCGGCCCGGTTCCCCCGCGCGGCGGGCACGGCGGCGCCCAGCGTGACCAGCCCGAGCACACCTCCGAGAAGAGCCACCGGCAGCGGATTGTCCTCCACCCCGGCCAGCATCAGATACGACAGATCGAGCAGGCCCAGCAAAACCAGCAGAACGAGACCGACACGCTTCACGATTTTCTCCGATCAGGACGCCATGGTCGGCATGCCGTCACGGTAGGAGTTCGCGCCGGTCGTCCCATCCGAGCTACCACTCACCGCGGTACTCAATCCGTGCGGGTGCGAGTGGCGTGCCAGGCGGCGACGGCGGCCCGCGAGTCCAGGCCGAGCTTGGTCAGGATGTGCGTCACGTGGTTCTCGGCCGTACGTTCGGACAAGCTCAGCCGCCCCGCGATCTGCCGGTTCGACAGCCCCTCGGCGACCAGCGCCGCCACCTGTTCCTCGCGCGCGGACAACACCGGCGCAGCCCGCATCGCGGTGATCCGGGCGGCCAGCGGACCGCATGCCGATCCGCTCGGCGATCCGGCGGGCCATCTCGAGATGATCGTCGGCGACCCGGGCGTCGCCGGGCCCCCGGCGCTGCCGGAGGAAGTCCGCCAGCGCGACACGGGTCTTCGCCTCATACGGCAACGCGCCGGCCGAACGCGTCACGGCCAGCGCGTCGTCCAGGTGTTCCTCGGCGCGTCCGGGATCCGCGCCTTGCGCGGCCAGCATCCCGAGGTAGAGGCTGACCGGACCCTCGCTGGGCGCGTGCGCGGCGGCCCCGACGATTCGGTCGGCGTACGGCAGGAGCTGTCCGTAGAGGATCTTGCCCGCCTCGCCGTCGCCCAGAGCCGTCGCGAGGACGGCATTGCCGACCGTCCCGACCAGCCACTCCAGGGCGGGCGGGGGCATCGCCTCCAGCCGCGGGACCAGGCCGGCCCAGATCGCTGCCGCTTCGTCCCGCCGGCCGCGGGCGATCAGCACCTTGGCCAGCCAGCCACGGGCGACGAACGGCATCCCCGCGATGACGCGCCGGACGGCCGCTTCCGCCTCGGCCAGACCCTCGCCGGTGAACTCGGCGAGCTCCGACGCGAAGGTCACCGCGAAGAACTCCGCGGCATCGTTGCCGCCGCGCCGGCCGGTGGTCAGCGCCGCGGTCGCGTACTTCCGGGCATCCGCGAACCGTCCGGCGGTCATCGCCCGGCACGCCCGGACCATGCCCAGCCGCCAGAGCCACCACGGTTCGCGCCGATGCTCGACCAGGGCGGCCAGTGCGGCCAGTTCCGCCGTCGCGCCGGCCTCGTCACCGAGCTCGGTGAACGCGTCCAGCCGCCAGCTGTGCCCCCAGCACCGCGACTCGTCGTCCAGTTCGATCGCCCGAGCGCCCAGCGCCAGCCGATCCCGGACATGCGCGGAGTTGAGCAGTTCGCTGTAGCGCGCATGGACGGCCATGGCCAGCGCGGCCCGGTCGCCGGTTTCCTCGGCCATGGCCAGGGCCCGGGCCCCCAGATCGCGTTCGGCCGCTGGATCGAACCGGTCGAGAGTGACCGCGAGCTGGGCCAGCACCCGGGCCGTGCGGGCCGCGTCGGCCGGCTCGACCATCGGCAGCGTCTCCCGGCAGAGCGCATGGATCCGCGGGGTGACCGACGACTCGGTGACGCCGCGCAGCAGCGTGGCCGCGTCGGCCATGATCACGGCGTCGCCACGGGACCGTCCGATGTCGGCGGCCGCCCGGCACGACTCCCACGCCCGTTCCACCGCACCCGCTCGGTACTCGGCGGCGGCCAGTTCCAGCAGCAGTTCCGGGTCGTCCGGGCCCAGTTCGAGGGCGGCCCGGAACTGCGTCGCGGCGTGTTCGAAGGCGAGCTGGGCCCGGGCCTGCCGGGCGGCGGCCAGGGTGGCGTCCCGGGCCTGGCCGGCGTCGGCCAGCGCGCCCGCGGCCCGCAGGTGGTGGGCGCGCAGATCCAGGTCGGTGGTCGCCGCGGCCGCGGCGACGTGCAACTCGCGTCGGCGGGCAGCCGGGAGTTGGGCGTACAGGCACCTCCTGCAGCAGGACGTGGTCGAACCGCAGCACGCGTCCGTCGGCACGCAGCACACCGGCGTCCACGGCCGCGTCGAGGCCGGCCGGGTCGAGGCCGTCGGGAGCGAAGTCGCGGCCGCGGACCGCGGCCGAGCGCAGCGTGTCCAGGACCGAGCCGGGAAGGCGGGCCAGCCGGGCGCCGATCACCGCCCGGATGCTGTCCGGGACGTACCGCCGTCCAGGCCCGCCAAGGCCCGTACGAACAAGGGGTTGCCGCCCGACCGCTCCCACAACGCTTGGGTGACCGCGCCGGTCAGCGGACGACCGGCCGTACGCGCGGCCAGCGCCGCGACCGCCGCCGGATCAAGCCCGCGCAGCGGCATTTCGGTCGTCACCCGTTCGCGGGCGACCGTCCGCAGCAACGGGATCGGCTCCGCCCGGTGCAGCCCGAGCAGCAGCACCGGCGCATCGGCGATGCCCGCGGCCACCGCCTGCAGCAGGCGCAGCGACGACTCGTCGGCCCAGTGCAGGTCGTCCAGCACGATCAGCACCGGGCCGGTCCGGGTGACGACCTCGACGACGTCGTCGAACAGCTGGAACTGCGTGCCCGCGGCCTCGGTCAGGGTGTCAGCGGCCGGCCGAGTGCCCGCGTCACCGGTGCCCACGGCTCGTACCCGGCCGAGTCCTCGTGCCCGGCGCCCCACGCCACCCGCAGTCCGGAAGAATCGGCGAAAGCTGAAGCCAGCGCGGTCTTTCCGGCGCCGGCCTCACCCGCGATCAGCACCACCCGCCCGCGGCCGGCCCGCGCGGCGTCGCCGTGGCGGCCCAGCTCGGCCAGCTCACGGTCGCGTCCCAGCAAGCCGTCCGCGGTCACCTCACCCCTCGGAAATCCTATGCCGGGCAGCCCGGCGCAGGTCAACGTTCTCGATCAGAACGACACCCTCCGGGTGGCCGAGGGCCGGAATCTGTTCGCCGTTCATCGGGTCGGGTCGGGCGGCCGCACAGTATGCTCGTCGGCGGGCCGTGACTGGCGCGTTCGGATGGGACACCATCGGGGAGCGGTCCCGTCACAATGACGACCTGCCGTGCGCCTGGGCCTCATCCCGCCGTGATAGGGAGGTCCGCATGTGACTCAACGCCGAATCCACCGCTTTCCGCTCCGCGCTCGAGGTCGTCCGCACCGTCGAGCCCCGCATCGCCGACGCGATCGCGAAAGAACTCGCACGACCAGCGCGAGTCGCTCAAGCTGATCGCCAGCGAGAACTACGCGTCGCCGGCCGTGCTGCTGGCGATGGGCAACTGGCTCTCCGACAAGTACGCCGAGGGCACCATCGGCCGCCGCTTCTACGCCGGCTGCCAGAACGTCGACACCGTCGAGACGGTCGCCGCCGAGCACGCCCGCGAGCTGTTCGGCTCGCCGTACGCGTACGTGCAGCCGCACTCCGGCATCGACGCCAACCTGGTTGCGTACTGGGCGATCCTGGCCGACCGGGTCGAGGCGCCGGCGCTGAAGAAGTACTCGCAAGCGCCAGATCAACGACCTGTCCGACGCTGAGTGGGCGCAGCTTCGGGCCGATTTCGGCAACCAGCGGATGCTCGGCATGTCGCTGGACGCCGGCGGCCACCTCACCCACGGCTTCCGCCCCAACATCTCCGGCAAGATGTTCGACCAGCGCAGCTACGGCGTCGACCCGGCGACCGGCCAGATCGACTACGACTCGCTGCGGGCCACCGCCCACGAGTTCCGGCCGCTGATCATCGTCGGCGGCTACTCGGCGTACCCGCGGAAGGTGAACTTCCGCATCATGCGGGAGATCGCGGACGAGGTCGGCGCCACCTTCATGGTCGACATGGCGCACTTCGCCGGTCTGGTCGCGGGCAAGGTCTTCACCGGCGACTTCGACCCGATCCCGCACGCCCACATCGTCACCACGACCACCCACAAGAGCCTGCGCGGCCCGCGTGGCGGCGCCGTGCTGTGCGGCGATTCCCTAGCTAGCCGACCAGGTCGACCGCGGCTGCCCGATGGTGCTCGGCGGCCCGCTCGGCGCACATCATGGCGGCCAAGGCGATCGCGTTCGCCGAGGCCCGGCAGCCGTCCTTCGCCGCCTACGCGCAGCGCATCGTCGACAACAGCCAGGCCCTCGCCGAGCCGGTCTGCTGTCGCGGGGCGGCGACGCTGGTCAGCGGCGGCACCGAGAACCACCTCGTGCTGATCGACGTGGACACGTACGGCCTCACCGGCCGCCAGGCCGAGCAGGCGCTGCTCGACTCCGGCATCGTCACCAACCGCAACGCCATCCCGCAGGACCCGAACGGCGCCTGGTACACCTCCGGCATCCGCGTCGGCACGCCCGCGCTGACCAGCCGCGGCCTCGGCGCCGCCGAGATGGACCAGATCGCCGAGCTGATCCACACCGTGCTCAGCCAGACCCAGCCCGGCGCGTCCAAGGCCAAGTTCGACCTCGACCCCGCGCTCGCCGACCGGGTCGGCAAGCAGGCGACCGAGTTGCTGGCGCCGTTCCCGCTCTACCCCTCGATCGACCTGAGCTGAACCTCGGTCAACCGGCCGTCCCGGATCGCCGCCGTCATGTACGTCGCGTACGGCTGACGGCGGCGATCCGTCGGGGACCCCGGGTTGAGCAGCCGCAGCCCGGTGGCCGCGGTGGTGTCCCACGGAATGTGCGAGTGCCCGAACACCAGCAGGTCGGTGTCCGGGAACCGTTGCGCACAGCGGCTTTCCCGCCCATCCTTGCCGCCGGTCTCGTGCACCACGGCGACTCTCAAGCCGTCCAGCTCCGCGTACGCGACCTCGGGCAGTCTTCGTCGCAGCTCCGGCCCGTCGTTGTTGCCGAAACACGCGATCAGCCGCCGGCTGCGCGCTTCCAGCGCATCCAGCAGCGGTACGTCAACCCAGTCGCCGGCGTGCAGCACGACGTCGGCGGCGTCGACGGCCGCCCACACCGCCGGTGGTAGATCCTTGGCCCGCGTCGGTACGTGGGTGTCGGCCAGCAAAAGCAGTTGCACCCCTGGAGACTATGGCGTCATGCCCTTCCCCGACCTGACCCTGACGACTGATCGCCTGCGGCTGCGCCCGTTCGCGTCGGCGGACGCGCCGCCGTGCAGGCGGCGTGTGCGGGCCCGCTGACCCAGACCTGGCTGCCGTTGCCGGCGCCGTACACGCTTTCCGACGCGCGGGACTGGATCGGGTCGGCCATCCCGTCGGTGCAGGCCGCGGGCAATTCGCTCGTCCGGGCGATCGAGTTGGAGGGCGAGGTGGCCGGCGCTATCGACTTCGTCCACCAACTGGCGGACCGGCGAGACGGAGATCGGCTACTGGATGGTGCCCGCTTCCGCGGCCGCGGCGTGATGCCTGAGGCGGTGTCCGCTTACGCCCGGTGGGCGCTGACGGCGGGCGGCCTGCAACGGGTGGTCCTGCGCATCGCCCCCGGCAACATCCCGTCGGCCCGGGTCGCGGAGAAGGCCGGCTTCGTCCGCGAGGGCGTGGCCCGCAATGCCGGCATCACGCATGCCGGCCGCACGACCTCGCCATCTGGTCGCTCATCCCCGCCGATCTGGATGACCTCAGGCGGCGGTGACGAGATCCAGCCGGGGATGTCGTCGGGGTCGCGGTCGGGCGGGCCGACGTACTGGGCCGACGGCCGGATGATCTTGGTGGAGTGCTTCTGCTCCAGGATGTGGGCGCTCCACCCGGCCGTACGGGCGCAGGTGAACATGGCCGGGAACATCTCCGGCGGCACGCCCGCGAAGTCGAGGATGATCGCGGCCCAGTACTCGACGTTCGTCTCCAGCACGCGGTCGGGCTTGCGCTCGCGCAGTTCGGCCAGCGCCGCCTGCTCGAGGTCCAGCGCCACCTCGTACCGTGGTGCCTTGAGCTCCTTGGCCGCCGCCCGCAGCAGGCGCGCCCGGGGATCCTCCGCCCGGTAGATCGCGTGGCCGAACCCCATCAGCCGCCGGCCGCTGTCCAGCACGCCTCGGACGTATCCGCGCGCGTCCCCCGACTGCTCCACCGCCTCGATCATCTGCAGCGCCCGGGTCGGCGCGCCCCCGTGCAGCGGCCCGGACAGCGCCGCCACCGCCGCCGACAGGCACGCCGCGACATCGGCGCCGGTGCTGGCCACGGTCCGGGCGGTGAACGTCGACGCGTTCATGCCGTGCTCGGCCGCGCAGATCCAGTACCGGTCGATCGCCTCGACCTGTCGCGGGTCGGGTTCGCCGTGCCACCGGATCATGAACCGCTCGGTGATCGACCGCCCTTTGTCGACGAGACGCTGCGGCACGGCCGGAAGTCCGGGCCCCCGCGCCGCCTGCGCCACGAACGACACCATCATGGCGGACGTACGGGCAAGATCCTCGCGGGCCTGCGCCAGGTCGATGTCGATCAGCTCGTTGAGCCCCCAGTACGGCGCCAGCATGGCCACCGCCGACTGGACGTCCACCCGGATGTTGCCCGAATGCACCGGTAGCGGGAACGGCTCGGCCGCCGGCAGGCCACGCCGGAAGTCGCCGTCGACCAGTAGCCCCCAGACGTCGGCGAACGACACCCGACCGGCCAGCTTGTCGATGGTGATGCCCCGGTACCGCAGCGCGCCGCCGTCGCGGTCGGGCTCAGCGATCTCGGACTGGAACGCGATCACGTCGGCAAGGCCGGGCTGGGCGGTGTACATGCTGTGACTGTGGATTTGCCGTCCACGTGTTGTCAACATTGATCGCGTCAACATGAGAGCATCCGCACATGTTGACCACAGAGCAGGTGGCGCAGCGGCTGGGGGTGAAGGCGGCCACGGTGTACGCCTACGTCAGCCGCGGACTGCTGACCAGCCATCGCAACGCCGACGGCAAGGGGAGCCTCTTCGACGAGGCGGACGTGGCCCGGTTCGCGGCCGGCCGCAGCTTCACGCCGCCTCCCATCGAGACCGGCGTCACCCTGATCCGCGACGGCCGGCTCCACTACCGCGGCCACGATGCCGCCGTGCTCGCCGGCACGCAGCCGTTCGAATCCGTCCTCAACCTGCTCTGGGCCGGCACCCTGACCGAGACGCCCCCGCTGACCGCGCCGCCCCGAACTGCTGGCGCTGGCGCGGACGGTGACCGAGCCCCTGCCGATTGCCGCCCGCCTGACCGATCGGCTGCGGGTGACCGCCGCGGCCGCCGCGGCGGCGGACCCGCTCCGTTTCGACATCTCCCCGGCCGCGGTCATCCTGACCGGTCGGGCGCTGCTGGCCACGATGGTCGAGGCCCTGCCCGTGCCTGGGCGCGACGCCGGGGCCGTCCCTCGCCCGCTACGCTCTGGTCACGTCTGACCGCGCGTCCCTCCACGTCGGAGGACCTGACCGCCCTCAACGCCGCGCTGGTCCTGCTGGCCGACCACGACATCGCCGCGTCGACCCTGGCCGCCCGGGTGGCCGCGTCCACCCGGGCCCACCCGTACGCGGTGGTCTCGGCCGGACTCGCCGCGCTGGACGGCCCGTTGCACGGCGCGCGCCAGCGGTCTGGCGTTCGACCTGCTCACCGATGCGCTCCGCGACAACGACCCGGTACGGGCGCTGGCCGAGTTCCTGCGCAGCGGCCGCCCCGTGCCGGGCTTCGGCCACGCGCTCTACCCGGACGGCGACCCGCGAGCGGCCATGCTTCTGGACCTGATCCTGCCCGACCGTCCCGAGCCGCCGCCGGCCGATCCGCGCCCGGCGGTGATCCGCGGCGTCCTCGAGGCGATGGCCGGCCGTTCCGGTCCGCGTCCCACCATCGACTTCGCGATCGCCTCGTTCGCCGTGCTGTCCGACATGCCGGCCGACGCCGGTGAGGCCATCTTCGCCGTCGCCCGCACCGCCGGCTGGATCGCCCACGCCCTGGAGGAGTACGCCGACCGCCCGCTCCGCTTCCGCCCCCACGGCCGCTACGCCGGCCCCGACCCTCATTAGCGCCGACCAGGCCCGCCTAGCGCGACCCAGGCCCGCCACGCAGGTTGGGCCGGGCCGAAGAGCGGATGACGGCGATGCCCGACTGTATGAGTGTGTAGTGCGCTACACGAACGTGTAGTACGCTGCACGCGTGAGTAGTAACAGCGACGACCTCACCGCGCGCGCCCGGATCCGCGACGCCGCGATCCGGCTCTTCGCCGACAAGGGCATCGACGCCGCCTCGATCCGGGAGATCGCCCAGGAAGCGGGCGTCTCGTCCGGCCTGCTGCGGCACCACTTCGGGTCCAAGGAGGGCCTGCGCGACGCTTGCGACGAGTACGCGATGGCCCAGGCGACCGCGATCGGCCACCGGTTCATGGAGTTCGGCGTCATCGGCCGCATCACGCCGGAGATCCTGTTACTGCAGCGATACCTCATCCGCTCCACGATGGACGGCTCACCGGCCGGAAATGCGCTGTTCGACCGGATGATCGAGTACGGCTTCCAATGGCTGGACGTGTCCGGGCTCAAGGTCCCCGACCCGGTGGCGTATCTCGCCGTCCTGAGCGCCATGAAGATGTCCGTCTTCACCTTGCGGGACCAACTGTCCCGGGTCCTGGGCGCGGACGTCGGCGAGCCCGCCGGCTGGTCCCGGATCGCTCAGGCCTCGATCGAGATCTTCGCCCACCCGCTCGTCACCCCCGAGATCGCCGAGCAGGCGCGCGAAGCGCTGGCCCGGTTCGAGACCGAGACTCCCGAGGAGCTCCTATGACCACCGAGGCCATCGATGCCGAGGGACTGATCAAGCGGTTCGGCCCGACGACCGCGTTGAACGGGCTGGACCTGAGCGTACGAACCGGGGAGGTGCACGGCTTCCTGGGCCCGAACGGCGCCGGGAAGACGACCGCGATCCGGATCCTGCTCGGGCTGATGCGCGCCGACGGCGGTACGGCCCGGCTGCTCGGCGGCGACCCCTGGGCCGATGCGACCACGCTGCACAAGCGCCTGGCGTACGTGCCCGGTGACGTCACCCTCTGGCCCAGCCTCACCGGCGGCGAAGTGATCGACCTGCTCGGCCGGTTGCGCGGCGGCGTCGACCAGGCGCGCCGGGACGCCTTGATCGAGCGGTTCGACCTCGACCCGCGCAAGAAGGGCCGCACGTACTCCAAGGGCAACCGGCAGAAGGTCGGCCTGATCGCGGCCCTGGCGTCCGATGTGGAGCTGCTGATCCTGGACGAGCCGACCTCCGGGCTGGATCCCCTGATGGAGGCGGTGTTCCGCGACATCATCCTCGAGGAGAAGCGGCGCGGCGACCGTACCGTCCTGCTGTCCAGCCACATCCTCTCCGAGGTCGAGGCGCTGTGCGACCGGATCACCATCATCCGCGACGGCCGTACGGTCGAGACCGGCACCCTGACCGGGATGCGGCACCTGACCCGCACCAGCATCCAGGCCGAGCTGGCCGGGCCGCCGGACGGCCTGGCCGACCTGCCCGGCGTGCACGAGCTTCGGGCCGACGGCGACCGTGTGGTGTTCGATGTGGACACCGACGGGCTCGACGAGGCGTTGCGGGTGCTCGTCAAGATCGGCGTCCGCAGCCTGGTCAGCCGGCCACCCACGCTGGAGGAGCTGTTCCTGCGTCAGTACCAGGGGGCGGCGCGATGACCGGCACGGGCGCGCTCGTCCGGCTGATCCTGCGCCGCGACCGGGTTCTCCTGCCGATCTGGGTGGTGATCGTCGGCCTGCTCCCGGTCACGTACGTCTCGTCCTTCCAGGGTCTGTTCCCCACGCTCGCCGACCGGCAGGAGTACGCCCACGTCAGCATGACCAATGCCGGATTCGTGGCGTTGTACGGGCGGCTGTCCGGGGCGAGCCTGGGCGAACTGTCGGCGTGGCGGGCCGGGTTCATCCCGGTGGTGATCGCGCTGCTCAGCATCCTGACCCTGATCCGGCACACCCGGACCGACGAGGAGGCCGGGCGGACCGAACTGCTGGGCGCGGCCGTCATCGGCCGGCACGCGTCACTCGCCGCCGCCCTCATCGTCACCGGCGCCGCCGATGTCCTCATCGGACTCATCGTGTCCGCGACGATGGCCGGACAGGGGCAGCCGGCCGCCGGATCCCTGGCGTTCGGCGCCGAGTTCGCGATCTCGGGCTGGGCCTTCGCCGGCGTGGCGGCGATCTGCGCCCAGCTCACCAGCGGCGCCCGGGCCGCGCGGGGGATCGCCGTTGCGAGTCTGCTCGTGGCCTGGCTCCTGCGGCTGGCCGGCGACGTCTCGGCCATCGGTGACGGCGCGGTCGGCTGGCTGGCCTGGGTCACCCCGATCGGCTGGGTCCAGCACATCTTCCCGTACGGCGGGAACCACTGGTATCCGGTAGTTCTGACCGTGCTTTTCGCCGTGATCACCGGGGCGGCCGGCGTCGTGCTGCTCGGCCGGCGCGACGTGGGCGCGGGTCTGCTGCCCGACCGCCTCGGGCCGTCGTCGGCCGCACCGCGGCTACGTTCGCCCGTGGCCCTGGCGTGGCGCCTGCACCGCGGTCTGCTGGCCGGTTGGGCGGCCGGGTTCGCCGCGCTCGGACTGATCTTCGGCGGTGTGTCCCAAAGCGTCGCCCAGCTCAGCGGGGACAGCCACAACCTGACCGAGATCTTCTCCCGGTTGGGAGGCCGGTCGGCGCTGATCAACTCGTACTTCGCCGGCTGCGCCGGGATTCTCGGCATCATCGCCGCCGGTTACGCGATCCAGGCCACGCTGCGGATGCGTGACGAGGAGACCACCGGCCACGCCGAGGTGCTGCTGACCGACGCGGTCGGCCGCCGTCGCTGGGCGGCCGGTCACCTGCTGTTCGCGCTGCTCGGGCCGGCCGTGGTCCTGGTGGTCGCCGGGCTGCTCGAAGCCGTGACGTACGGCCTGATCAGTCACGACCCGCACAAGGCGGCCGCGGTGCTCGGGTCGGTGCTCGCGCAGCTGCCGGCGGTGTGGGTGATGGCCGCGATCGCGGTCGCGCTCGTCGGCCTCCGGCCACGGCTTTCCGCGGTGTCGTGGGGCGCGCTCGCGATGAGCCTGCTGATCCTTCTGGCCGGCACGACGCTGCAGGCCGGCCAGTACGTCCTGGACGTCTCCCCGTTCACCCACATCCCGCACCTCCCCGGCGGCGCCGCCCGTCCGCTGCCGTTCATCGTGCTGCTGGTCATTGCGCTCGCCCTGATAGCCACCGGCCTCACCGCCCTGCGCCGCCGTGACATCCCGGCATAAGGATCCGGCGACCGGCCGCGTCGTCGCTTATTGCCAATGGACCAATACGTTGTAGGCCTCCGGCGCGTAGAAGCGCCGGCTGACGCTGCTGTCGGTCAACGGCGCGAGTACCCCGAGCTGCACCAACTGTCCGACCAAGCCGTTCGCGCGTCCATATGAGATGCCCAGGGCCCGTTCGACAGAGCGGACAGTAAACGTCGTCCGAGAAATCGCAAAGTCGACGAGCGCATGAGCGGTGTCGGCCCGGAGAGCAGAATCCCGAACACGTGCCTTCATGGACTCCTGAACCGCTACCAATGCATTCATGCGCTCGTGTGTGCTGGCCGCCGACGCTCCCAGTCCAGTGGCGAAGAATTGGACGAATGCGTCCCACGCGCCATCGGTGCTGACCGCCAACAGCCGGTCGTAATATTCTGCTCGACGAGCCTCGAACCACGACGAGACGGTGAGCGTCGGTTCGAGTAGTACACCGTGCAACATCAACTGAACGACGATCAGAAACCGTCCGATCCTTCCGTTCCCATCGTGGAACGGATGCAGCGTCTCGAACTGGTAGTGCGCGAGCGCCGCAGCAATCACCGGATCGATCTCGTCGGCCACCGCCTCGTCGCGCATCCAATCGACGAGTTCCTGCACGTTGGTCCGTAGGTCCACGCCGGGAGGCGAGGGTATGAATCGGGCCGCGTGCACCGGCAGCGCTCCAGGGAGCGCGTCCTTTCGGCGACCGATGACGACCTGATGAGTCCGAAGGGAGCCGGAATCGCTGCTCTCGCTCCGCGTTCCGCGTACCAGGATGGCCTGCAGTTGCTCCAGCATGCCCACGCTGACCGGACTGCCTTCCTGGATCCAGCTGAAGGCCGTCTCCGCCATGCGTACGTAATTGAGGACCTCTCGGAGATCCGCGTTCGGCGGTCGATCTTCGTCCGCCGTGAGCACCTCGCTCAGGGGTGCGTACGTCCCCTCGAGCGCCGATGTGCTTTGAGCTTCAGCTTGGAGCGCCGGCCTCCGGAAAATGCTCGGACTGGGTAGCCGTCGGGACGTGCTGTCCAAGGCGGCCAGCGCGGCGCGGGCGTCAGCGACGGCTCGATAGGTGCGGGCGGTGAAGTCCGGCGGCAAACGCGGGAGCGGGTGCGGGACGAAGGCGAAGTCTTGCCAGTCCCCCTGGCGCGGGTCGGTGCCGGTGATGTGCACGAGTTGACCGGGTGCATCGGCGGCGATGGTGCGAGGATCCACGATGCCAACATACCGACGATGTCAACCATCGACCACTTGTCTGACATCGCGGGCTCGTTGCGGCGGCGGGATGTTCAGGAAAGCCGGTAAGCTGACATCCCGGCGATGTATGTGTCACTAATATGCAAGGCTGGGCGGTGTCGTAGCAGACAACAGGCGGATCATTGACATCTGCGGCGAAGGCGTGTCACTGAGCAGAAGTCCGATGTACCGCCGAAGCGTGACGCTGTGGCGCACCGCGGCACAGGGCCCACAGGCGCCACGGGCGACGTCACGGTGACGGTCTGGCCGGATCGCGGTGGAAAGTCCGGGTCAGGCGCCGTGGCGTTCGGGCAGCAGGCGTTCCTCGTGGTCGAGCTCGCGTTCCAGCACGCGGAGGCCCTCGTCCGAGAGGTTGTCGGCGTCGCGCCAGCGCAGCAGTTCGTCACGCTGGGCGTCGATGATCGCGCGGCGGACCATCAGCGCCGCCTCGTACTGCGGGGAGTGCGGCACCTCGTCGGAGTCGGCCCGGTCGAGCAGGTCGAGTCGGCGCTGGTATCGGTCCAGCCGGGTGTTCAACTGGCGCCGCATGGTGGCGATGGCCTCGTCCTCGACGTGGTCGTGCTTCTGCTCCTGGATCTCGTCCAGCCTGCCCAGGGCGGCCCGCACCGCGGCCGACCGGGCCTCGTTGCGCTGGCGGATCTGATCGGCCTCGTTGGCTCGCAGTCTGAGCCGGCGGACCAGCGGCGCGAACGTCATGCCCTGCCCGACCAGCGTCACGAGCACCACGATGAAGGTGCAGAAGTGCAGCAGGTCGACGTCCGGGAACGACCGGTCGAGCGTGAAGATGGCCGCCAGGCTGATCACGCCGCGGGTGCCGGCCCAGCTCAGCGCGGTCACTTCGCGCCCGGACAGGGCCTTGCCGTTGTCGGGCGACCCGCCCAGCCGGGTGTGCAGCGAGTTCGGCAGCAGCTGGGTGAGGATCAGCCAGAGCGGGCGCAGGAGCAGCACCACGCCGAGCGAGACGGCCACGGCGATCACCACGGTCGAGGTCCGGTACCTCGACAACTCGTCCACCACGCCCGGCATCTGCTGACCGATCAGCAGGAAGACCAGGCCTTCGAGCAGGAAGTCGACGAGCCGCCAGACCGCCCCCGCCTGGAGCCGGCTCGCCCCGGTGGCCCTCTTGGGCGCGTCGTGGCTGACGATCAACCCGGCGACGACGACGGCCAGCACGCCCGAGACGTGGAACCGCTCGCCCAACAGGTAAGCCGCGAAGGGGGCGGCCAGTGAGATCGCGTTGGCGGTGATCGGGTCGGTCCGCAGCCGCCAGAGCCAGCGGATGACGTACGCGACGGTCAGCCCGGCCACCACGCCGCCCGCCGCGGACAGCAGGAATTCGCCGACGGCTTTCCAGAACGAGAACTTCTCGCCGCCGGCCGCGGCGGCCGCCACGGTCAACAGGGTCAGTGCCGTCGCGTCGTTCAGCAGCCCTTCGCCCTGGATCAACGTGACCAGGTTGCCGGGCAGGCCGACCTTGCGGCCCACGGCCAGAGCGGCGACCGGATCCGGCGGCGCCACGGCCGCACCCAGCGCGACCCCGACCGCGAACGTCGCCCCGGATACCCACAGGTCGAAACCGAGACCGATGAGCAGCGCGGTGACCAGCACCAGCGAGACCGACAGGCTGATCACGGTCCGCAGGTTGCGGCGGATGTCGAGCAGCGAGGACTGCAGCGCCGCGTTGTACAGCAGCGGCGGGATGACGCAGCTCAAAATCACGTGGGAATCGAGGGTCAAGTTGGGCCCGGGCAGAAACGCGTACCCGATGCCGACGAGGGTGAGCAACGCCGCGGCCGGCAGCCCGGTTCTTCCGGCCACCCAGCGCACGGCGACCACGACCGCGACCACGGCCAGCACGAAATACAGGATCTGCTCGACATGCACGGGGCCATTCTCCCTGATCCGGCGCCCGGGTTTGGTGGCTGCGCAGCGGGGCATGGCCCAGACGTGACCGGACAACCGGACTGGAACACCGCCACGCTCGATCTGCTCGAGCAAGCCAAGCTGGCACGCCCCGAGGGCCTCGCGGACGTGGTCCGGGCGGCCGCGGCGGCGGCCGGCGCGGACGTGACCCTCTATCTGGTCGACATGGAACAGCAGCACCTGTGGCCACTTGCGGACGGACGCGATGCGGTGCCGGTCGACGGCACGCCGGCCGGGCTGGCCTTCACCCACGTCCGTACCGTGCCCGGAGAAGGCGACGCGATCTGGGTGCCGATGGTCGACGGCACCGAGCGGCTGGGGGTGGCCGAGGTGGTCGCCCATGATCCACCGGCCGACCCGTCCGCGCACGTGTCGGGCGCCGAGTCGTTCGCCGGTCTGATCGGGCACCTCGTCACGGTGAAGATGCCGTACGGCGATGTGCTGCACAAGGTGCGCCGGACCCGGCACATGTCGCCGGCCGCGGAACTGGTCTTCACCATGTTGCCTCCGCTCACCTTCGGCAACGACCAGACGATGATCTCCGCGGTGCTCGAACCGACGTACGACGTGGGCGGGGACGCCTTCGACTACGCGGTCGACGGAGACACCACCCGGGTGGCCGTCTTCGACGCGATGGGCCGGGGGCTGGCGGCCGGGCTGGCCAGTTGCGCCACACTCGCCGCCACCCGGGCGGCCCGGCGGGCCGGGGGTGATCTCCAGGCGATGGCCGAGGCGGCCGACCGGGCGCTACGTGAGCAGTTTCCCGAACTGCGGTTCGTCACCGGGGTGATGGCGGAGCTGGACGCCGGCACGGGCGAGTTGCGCTACCTGAACGCGGGCCACCCGTTCGCGTTGCTGTTCCGCGACGGCAAGGCGATCCGGACGTTGACCGGTGGCCGACGCATGCCGCTGGGCGTGGCCGACACCCCGGATCCACCGGCGGTGGACACGATGGAGCCCGGTGACCGGCTTCTGATCTTCACCGACGGCATCGTGGAGGCGGCCGACGGCACCGGCGACCGCTTCGGCCTCGGCCGCCTGACCGACCTGGCCGAACGCTGCCTGGCCGAGCAACTGCCGTCGCCTGAAGTGTTACGGCGGCTGGCGCACGCGGTGATCGACTTCCAGGACGGCAGGGTTGCGGACGACGCCACGCTGCTGATGATCGAGCGAGCCGCGTGATCAGTCGCCGATCAGCAGATTCCACACGTTGGTGATCTGCAGGACGAGCTGCACCGCTTCGGGGGGATTGCGGATCCGGAAAGTCGCGCCGGCCGCGTTCGCCCGATCGCGCCCGAACAGCAGAGCGCCGACGCCCGACGAGTCGATGAATGTGACGTTCCGCAGTTCCACCTCGACGGTGCTGCCGGTGTCCCCGGCCGCCGCCTCCAGCATGTCGCGCAGCTGGGGGGCGGTGTCCCGGTCGATCTCGCCGGACGGCGTCACGACGACCGAGTCGTCCAGCTTCTCACTGGTGCAGTCGAAGTGCATGGCGTCAGCGTACGCGGAATGATCGCGGGCCAGCACTACCGGCCCGACCGAGTCGATCGAGGCCCGGCGTACCGGAAGAGCCGCGTCGCCGTTCGGGGCGACGCGGCTCTTCCGCCTGATTCGGGCCGTCCCGGCCGAGTTCGACCCCGGCTCGGCCGGAACTCAGTAGCGGTAGTGGTCCGGCTTGTACGGGCCGTCGACCGAGACGCCGAGGTACTCGGCCTGCTTCTTGGTGAGCGTGGTCAGGCGGACGCCGAGCGCGTCCAGGTGGAGCCGGGCCACCTTCTCGTCCAGGTGCTTCGGCAGGACGTAGACCTGCTTGGCGTACTGGTCGGGCTTCGTCCACAGCTCGATCTGCGCCATCACCTGGTTGGTGAAGGAGTTCGACATGACGAAGCTGGGGTGCCCGGTGGCGTTGCCCAGGTTCATCAGCCGGCCCTCGGACAGCACCAGAACCGAATGCCCGTCCGGGAACCGCCACTCGTGCACCTGCGGCTTGACTTCGATCTTCTCGACGCCGGGGTAACGGGCCAGCCCGGCCATGTCGATCTCGTCGTCGAAGTGGCCGACATTGCCGACGATCGCGTTGTGCTTCATCTTGGCCAGGTCGTCGGCCATGATGATGTCGGTCCCGCCGGTGGTGGTGATGAAGATGTCACCGGTGGCGACGACGTCCTCCAGGCGTACCACCTGAAGGCCGTCCATGGCCGCCTGCAGCGCATTGATCGGGTCGACCTCGGTGACCACCACGCGGGCGCCCTGGCCGCGCAGCGTCTCGGCCGCACCCTTGCCGACGTCGCCGTAACCCGCGACCACGGCCAGCTTGCCGCCCAGCATCACGTCGGTCGCCCGGTTCAGGCCGTCGACCAGCGAGTGGCGGATGCCGTACTTGTTGTCGAACTTGCTCTTGGTGACCGAGTCGTTGACGTTGATCGCCGGGAACAGCAGCGTGCCCTCGGCGGCCAGCTTGTAGAGCCGGCCGACGCCGGTCGTCGTCTCCTCGGTGACGCCCCGCATGTCGGCGGCGACCCGGGTGAAGCGCCCGGGGTCGGCGGCCAGCGAGCCGCGCAGCGCCTCCAGGATGATCCGGTACTCCTCGTGGTCGTCCTCGGTCGCGGCCGGCACGGCGCCCGCGGCCTCGAACTCGACGCCCTTGTGCACCAGCAGGGTGGCGTCGCCGCCGTCGTCGACGATCATGTTCGGCACCTGGCCGTCGCCGAAGTCGAACAGCTGCATCGTGCACCACCAGTAGTCCTCGAGCGTCTCGCCCTTCCAGGCGTACACCGGGACACCGGCCGGCTCGTCCGCCGTGCCGGCGGGGCCCACGACCACGGCCGCGGCCGCCTCGTCCTGGGTCGAGAAGATGTTGCAGGACACCCAGCGGACGTCCGCGCCCAGGTCGACCAGGGTCTCGATCAGCACGGCGGTCTGGATCGTCATGTGCAGGGAGCCGGCGATCCGGGCTCCGCGCAGCGGCTTGCTGTCGGCGTACTCCCGGCGGATCGACATCAGTCCGGGCATCTCGTGCTCGGCGAGCCGGATCTGGTGGCGGCCGAAGCCGGCCAGCGACAGGTCGGCCACGGCGAAATCGATGCCGTTGCGCTCTTGACGTTGCTTGGTCATGAAGAAGGGCTCCTCCCTTCGACGGGAGGCGCCCTTGAGAACAACGACCCGGACCGAGCGTGGCGGACCGGAGTCCGTCGCAGCGCCTCTCGATGCGAGCCGTTCCATCATAACCCCGTCCCGCCCGGGAGGAATCCCCCGCTGCGCGCCAACCGGCGTGGCAGGCTGTGATCCGTGCCAATCGTGCTGGTCGCCGGTCTGCGGCCGTCCCCGGGCCCGGCACTGGAACGCGCGGGGCTGACGGTACGCGCGGTCACCGGCGGGCTGGACGCGCTCGATGCGCTGGCCGCCGACCCGCCCGAGGTCGCCGTCCTGGCGGATGAACTGCCCGACCTGGACGGGGTGGCGGTGGTCCGGCGGGCCCGGGCCGAGCGCCGGAGCACGCCGATCTGCCTGGTCACCCGGGGCCGGCTGGCGGACGCGGTGGCGGCCGGCGCCGACGACGCCGTCCGGTTTCCGGTGTCGCCCCGTGAACTGGCCGCCCGACTGGGGGCGCTGGCGGGGAACCGGCCGGGTGAGCGGCGAACGAGCGTGGGCGAACTGGTCGTCGATCCGGCCGCCGGCCGGGCCACGCGTGGCGGCCGGGATCTGCACCTGACCGGCCGCGAGCTGGGCCTGTTGCGGGTGCTGGTCCAGCACGCCGGCCAGGTGGTGGACCGGGTCCGGGTACTGGCCGAGGTGTGGGGCTACCCGGCGGCGCTGGACGGCGAGGCGCCGGACCTGGTGCTGGCCGGGCTGCGCCGCAAACTCGGCGGCCCGGACATCATCGTCACGGCGGCCGGCGGCGTCGTGCTGCGCGCCTGATCACGGCAGCCGGCGCTCCTGCTGGGCGAGCAACGCCGTACGGAAGCGGTCGTTGTCCCAGCCCTCGGCCAGCGCTTGCCGCACCAGCTCGGCCTGGGTCGGCGGGGTGAGACCGCCGATCGGCTGGTCGGCGTCCAGGTTCGTGGGGAACGGGTAGCCCTCCGCCGACGCCGCGACCACGTTCGCCACCGAGCCGGTCCAGGACGTGAGCACCGGATACAGCGCCAACGACATCGCCGTACGGTCGGTGGCCTCCATCGCCCGGCCGAACCCGGACGACACCTGCAGCAGGTTGGCGATCCGGCGGACGTCCGACGACCGGTTCGTGCCGGCGCCGTGGAACAGGGCCGGGTTGAAGAAGGCGGCATCGCCCTTGGCCAGCGGCAGTTGCACGTAGTTGGTGTCGAAGTACTCGGTGAACTCCGGCTGGTGGAAGGCCACGTAGCCGGCCGGGTACTTCTGCGAGTGCGGCAGGTACATGGTGGGACCGGTCTCCACCGGCATGTCCACGTGGGCGACCGCGCCCTGCAGGGTGAGCAGCGGCGACAGCGCGTGGATGTGCGCGGGGTAGCGCAGCGCCTGCTCCTGGGACATGAACCCGAGGTGGTAGTCGCGGTGCGCCACCTGCGCCTGGCCGCCCGGGTTGACCACATTCACCTGCGAGGTCACCTGGTAGCCGGTGCCCAGCCAGGACGCGCAGATCAGGGCCAGCGTGTCGTTGTCGTAGTAGGCGGCGAACGCCTCCGGGTCGCGGTGCGCGAACTTGTCCAGCGCGCCCCAGATCCGGTCGTTGGCGCCGGGCTTGGCGAAGTGGTCACCGGCCACGGCGCCGGACGCCTTCTGCTCGGCGATCAGGTCGAAGAACACCGCCGTGCCGCGGTCCACCACCTCGGGGTCGAAGGCGCCGGCGAACACCACGATGCCCGGGCCGTCCATCAGCGCCCGGGCCAGCTCGGAGCGGACCTCGGGGGTGTCCGGCAGATGGCCCGGGTAGATCAGGACGTTCTGCGCCACCTCGGTGGCGTGCGAGTAGTCGGTCAGTTCCGTCTTCTGCTCGACGATGGCCCGGAAGTCCGCGAGGCGGCAGTCGTCGGCGCTGTACCAGCTCGTCATGACATCGAGGTTAGGTGTCGGCATACCGTCGGCGGCCCTTGAGAAGACCTCAAAACCCCATCATCCTGTACGTCGTGAGACACCCCTACCGGATCCGCGAGATCGCCGCCCAGGCCGGTCTCAGCCAGGCCACTGTGGACCGCGTGCTGCACGGGCGCGGCGGCGTCCGGGAAAGCACCGTCCGCGAGGTCCAGCTGGCCATCGCCGACCTCGACCGCCAGCAGTCCCAGGTCCGGCTGGGTGGCCGCACCTTCATGGTGGACGTGATCGTGCAGGCGCCGCCCCGGTTCTCGGCGTCGGTGCGGGCGGCGCTCGAGGCGGAGCTGCCGGGGCTGCGGCCGGCCGTGATCCGGTCGCGGTTCCGGTTCTCCGACGACGTGGTGGGCGAGCTCGCCCGGGTGGCCCGCGGGAAGTCGCACGGTGTGATCCTCAAGGCGCCGGACGTGCCCGCGGTGCGGGCCGCCGTCGCGCGCCTGTCCGTCCCGGTGGTCACGCTGGTCACCGACCTGCCGGCCACCCCGCGGATCGCGTACGCCGGGATCGACAACCGCGCGGCCGGGGCCACCGCGGCGTACCTGCTGGAGCAGTGGCTGGCCGACCGGGCCGGGGACGTGCTGGTGGTCCGCGGCCACGGCTCGTTCCGCGGCGAGGACGAGCGGGAGGCCGGGTTCCGGGCCGAGATGCGTGAGCGGTCGCCGGGCCGGCGGCTGCTCGAGGTGGTGGACGAGGAGGACCGGGCCGACGCCGTGCACACCGGCGTCTGCGAGGTGCTGGCCGCCCATCCGTCCGTACGGGCGGTGTATTCGATGTATGCCGGGGCCGGCGGCAACGCGAGCGTGGTCGACGGGTTCGCCCGGCAACGCCGCCCGTACGACGTCTTCGTCGCGCACGACCTGGACGGCGAGAACACCGCCCTGCTGCGGGCGCGGAAGCTGTCCGCCGTGCTGCACCACGACCTGCGCACCGATCTGCGCCGTGCCTGCCTGGCCATCATGCAGGCGCAGGGCGCGCTGCCCGGCCCGATCCGCACCAACCCGTCGGCCATCCAGGTGATCACGCCGCACAACGCGCCGCCGGTGGAATTCTGAGATTTCCGGGCACGGTTGTCCGGAACGGCCGGGCCCGATCGTCATGCCGGTGAACCGATGACCTCAGGAGGCACACGATGAAGTACATGATGTTCGTCTGCACCGACACCGAGCCCGGCGACGACCAGGCCGGCATCCCCGACATCGAGGAGTGGGTGGCCGACAACGACGCCCGCGGGCGCCGGCTCGACGGCGAGGTCCTCGGACCGACCTCGGCGGCGACGACGGTCCGGGTGCGCGGCGGCGAACTGCTGGTCACCGACGGGCCGTTCGCCGAAACCAAGGAGATCATCGTCGGCTACGACATCCTCGAGTGCGCCGATCTGGACGAAGCCATCGAGGTCGCCCGCGCGCACCCGATGGCCTGGACCGGGCGGCTCGAACTGCGGCCGTTCGGGCACCTGTCGGTATGACGGCCGGCGCCGCGATCGCCGCGGCGTTCACGGACGGGCGGACGCGGATCGTGGCCGCCCTGATCCGGGTCACCGGCGACTGGACGCTGGCCGAGGACTGCGCGCAGGACGCGCTGACCGCGGCGCTGGAACGCTGGCCGGTCGACGGGGTGCCGGCCAACCCCGGCGGATGGCTGATGACGGTGGCCCGCAACCGGGCGATCGATGTGCTGCGGCGGGCGGCGGTCGAGCGCCGGAAGCTGGCGTCCTTGGCCGTGCTCGCCGACGATGCGCCGCCGGAGGAGGAGGGTGAGGTGGTGGACGACCGGCTGCGGCTCGTCTTCACCTGCTGCCACCCGGCGCTGTCGCTGGAGGCGCGGGTGGCGCTGACGTTGCGCACCGTCGGCGGCGTGCCGACCGCCGACATCGCCCGCGCCTTCCTGGTCACCGAAACGGCGATGACACGGCGGCTGACGCGGGCCAAGTCGAAGATCGCCGACGCGCGGATCCCGTACCGGGTGCCGTCGGGGCGGGCGCTGACCGAGCGGCTGCCGGGCGTCCTGGCCGTGCTCTACCTGCTGTTCACGCAGGGCTACAACCCGGACGGCCGACCGGCCTTCGCCGACGAGGCGATCCGGCTGGCCCGGCTGCTGGCCACGCTCATGCCGGACCAGCCGGAGGCGGCCGCGGTGCTGGCGTTGTTCCTGTTCCAGCATTCCCGGCGGGATGCCCGGACGGACGCCGACGGCAACCTGCTCACGCTGGACCGGCAGGACCGGTCGAAGTGGGACCACGCCGCGATCACCGAGGCGTTCGACGTCCTGACCCGGGCCGGCGGCGACGGCCCGTACGCGCTGCAGGCCCGGATCGCGGCCGGCCACACCGCCGAAGTCACCGACTGGCCGGTCATCGCCACGCTGTACGACCGGCTGGCCCGGGTCCAGCCGTCGCCGGTGATCGAGCTGAACCGGGCGGTGGCCCACGGTTTCGCCCACGGCCCGGCCGACGGATTGCGGCGGCTGGCCGATGCCCGGGCCGGTGGCGCCCTGGACGACTACTCTCCGGCGTACGCGGTGGAAGCCGACCTCACGGCGCGGACCGGCGACCGGCGCCGGGCGGCCGGCCTGTTCCGCACCGCCGCCGCGATGGCCGGCACCGAACCCGAACGCCGGGCCTTGCTCGCCCGCGTCAAGGAGATGGAGGATCAGTGAACCCCGTGGTGGAATTCTCCGGCGACTTCAGCGAGCCCGGCGCCGAGGCGGTCCCGTGGGAAACCGTGGACAAGGCCCTGTGGGACGCCGAGATGTTCTGGCTGTCCACCGTGCGCCCGACCGGGGCACCGCACGTGACCCCGCTGCCGGTCATCTGGCACTCCGGCGTCCTCTACTTCTGCACCGGCGACAAGGAGCAGAAGACGGTGAACCTGCTGCGGAACCCGAACTGCGTCATCACCACCGGGACGAACGTCCTGAAGTCGGGGATGGACGTGGTGGTCGAGGGCGTGGCCGTACGCGTGCTCGATCGTGACCTGCTGGTGACGCTGGCCGGGATCTGGAAGTCCAAACTGGACTGGGACTACACGGTGGGTGAGGACTCGTACGACGACGGCGTGGGCCACATCGGGCTGGTGTTCGGCGTGGCTCCGGTCAAGGTGCTGTCGTTCCACAAGTCGCCGTACGTCCAGACGCGTTACCGGTTCAGCCCGCGCAGGTAGTCGGCGCTGCGGCGGACATCCACGATCGGACCCTCGCCGAGGGCAGGCTCACCGGTCAGGATGGTGTCCTGCTCGAGCACCCACCAACCGTCGTACCGGACCCGGTCCAGCGCCGCCGCCACCGCCGCGAAGTCGATGTCGCCGTCGCCCAGCGGCCGGTACATGCCGGCCGCCACCGCCTCGGTGTAGGTCACCTCACCGGCATGCACCCGGCGCGCCAGCGCCCGGTCCACGTCCTTGGCGTGCACATGCGCCACGCGGTCGGCGGCCTGCCGGGCCAGCACGGCCGGGTCGGTGCCGCCGATCAGCAGATGGCCGGTGTCCAGGCACAGCGGGATGGCCGAGCCCTCGAGCACCCGTTCCACCTCCGGCCCGCTCTCGATCATCGTGCCGACGTGCGGGTGCAGCACCGCCGTCATGCCCCGGTCCTCGGCCGCGGTCTTGAGGTAGTCCAGGTTCTTCAGCAGGCGCCGCCAGCCGGCCGGGTCAAGGTCGGGCCGGGTGTCGTAGCCTGCGATGCCGGTGCTCGCGGCCAGCACCAGGGTGTCGCCGGGAGCGAATCCGTCGAACGCCTTCTCCAGGTCATCGTCGGTGTGCAGCACCACCGGCACGAACCCGCCCAGCGCCTCGAGGCCGTGGGCGCGGACCGCGTCGTGCGGGTCGCCGGGCAGGAAGCCTGCCGGACCGAACTCGGTGGCGGTCAGCCCGACCTCGCGCATCTCGCGCAGCACACGCTCGACCGGTAACTGGTAGCCCCAACCCGGTACCTCGCACACGCCCCAGGAGATCGGCGCTCCGGCGATCCTCATGCGGTCCTCACTTCAGTCATCCGCACCGGCCGGTGTTCGTGCCGGGAGAGCGTGCACGCCTCGGCGATCCAGCCGGCCTCGACCGCGTCGGCCACCGTGCACGGGCTTTCCGCACGTGTGCCGTCCACCAGTTCGGTGAACGCGGCCAGCTCCCGCCGGTACGCCTCGGTGAAGCGGTCCATGAAGAACTGGTACGGCGCGCCCGGCGGGAAGGCCGCCGCCAGTCCCACGCCGGTGCTGCCCTTCGAACCGTGCAGTTCCAGCCGTACGTCGTACCCGTGGCCGTTGTAGCGGGTGTTGGACACCACGACCAGTGTGTCGTCGTCCAGCGTGAGCACGGCCGCGGTGGTCGAGGCGTCGCCGGTCTCGGCGAACACGGCGTCACCCCGGTCGCTGCCGGTCGCGTACACCTCGACGACCTCGCGCCCGGTGACGTACCGGATGGTGTCGAAGTCGTGCACGCTGCAGTCGCGGAAGATCCCGCCGGAGACGGCGATGTAGCCCGCCGGGGGCGGCGCCGGGTCCATTGTGGTCGACCGGACGGTGTGCAGCCGGCCCAGTTCGCCGGTGCGTACGGCGTCGCGGGCCCGGACGAAATCGGGGTCGAAGCGGCGGTTGTAGCCGATCTGCACTTTCGCGCCGGCGCAGTGCTTGAGCACCTCGGCCGCCTCGGCCGCGCCCCTGGCGACCGGCTTCTCGCAGAACACCGGCAGTCCGGCCTCGATCCCGGCCCGGATCAGCTGCGGATGCGCGTCGGTGGCGGTGGCGATGACCACCCCGTCCACGCCCCTGGCGAACACCTCGGCGGCCCCGGCCGCGGGCGTCGCGCCGTACTGGGTCACGACCCGGTCCACCGCCTCCGGTGCGATGTCGCTGACCACCAGGTCGATGCCGAGTGAGTTCAGCGTGGCGGCGTGGAAGGCGCCGATCCGGCCCAGTCCGAGCAGTCCGAGTCTCATCAGTCCAACGCTCCGAATACCTTCTGGTTCCAGTCGATCTCCGAGCCCGCGGCGGCCCGGCACCAGGAAGCGATCCCGTCGCACCGGCCGCGCCGACGCTCGTTCTCCACGACTCGAGAATGCGTTTCGTCATCACGTCGTAACAAGGTCCCGGCACCATCAAAAAACCCTCAGCGTTCGGAACCGGTTCACGGGGCTCGCGCCGGCGGCCGTGGCCGGATGCCGGCGCAGGGAGCCGTCCGGGGCCCAATGGCCGGTCGGACACCCCAGGCGTCAGGTGGGTACGGCGGTGGCCATGATCGTCCGGGTGGACCAGGTCATCGCGTCCAGGTAGTCGCCGGCCAGGTGATCGGCGCCGGCGATGTCGGTGAGGTCACCGGTCTCGTAAGCGTCGACGACCTTCAGGACGTGGCCGATCGGACCGGTGCCGAGCAGCAGGGCCGCGGTCACGTCGGGGGAGAGGGGCAACTGGTCGGCCATGGCCGCGGAGGTGGAGCCCAGCAGCGCCGCCACGCCGCTGATGAGGCCGGCCATGAAGGCGGCGTCAGCGGGGGCGCCGACCGAGCGGGCCACGTTCTCGGCCAGCCGGGCCCGGGTCAGAGCGGTCACCATCTGGTCCTGGGTGGCCGCGGCGACGTCGTCGATGACCATCAGCATCGCCCACTGGCGGACCTGGTCCAGGCCGATCAGAACCACCGCCTGCCGGACCGAGGACACCCGGGCGTGGGCGCCGGCGGCGGCCGAGTTGCTGGCCCGCAACACCCGCAGCGTCAGCGCCGGATCGGCGGCGATGATCGACAGGATGGTCTCGAGGTTGGTGTCGGCGGCGCTCAGCGCACCCAGCAGCTCCAGCCGTCGCAGCCGGGACGGTGAGATGCTGGCCACAGTCAGCACCTGCGGCCGGCTCAGCGCGTACCCCTGCCGCAGTTCCATGCCGTACCGGTCGGCCAACTCGACCTGCGACGATGTTTCCAGGCGTTCGGCCACGAGCTGGATTCCCGGGTACGCCCGGCAGGCCGCGACCACTTCGTCGAGCCGGCTCAGGTCACCGTCCAGCAGGTCCAGTTTGACGTACGAAGCCAGCGCGAACAGCCGCTCGTGCCCCGACCCGGCGACGAAGTCGTCGAGCGCGATCCGATACCCGGCGTCGACCAGCCGGGTGATGCCGGCCAGCACGGCGTCAGTGATCTCGACCGTCTCCAGCACCTCGAGCACGACGTCCGCCGGCCCGAACGGCAGCGTCAGCTCACCGGTGAGGAATTCGGTGGTCAGGTTGATGAAGCAGAGCTTGTCGCCGGCGACCTCGCCGATGCCGAACTCAGTGAACGCGCTGACGAGAACGTGACTGGTCGCATAGGTGTCCTGCCGGCCTGACTCGACTGCGTCGACGCTGCCGCGGAACAGCAGCTCGTAGGCGACGACATCGCCCCGGGTGTCGAAGATCGGCTGCCGGCCGACGTGCACCAGGTGGCCACCCGGGGGACGGTCGGACGGAGGACTCACGTACCCGCTGATCGGCAGGCCGGCCAACGAGTTGAGGTCAGTGACGTCGGTCGTCAGGGACGGCTCACGCGGACGCGGTCCACACCCGGCCGCCCGACGCCAGCAGCAGGCCGCCGGGCCGTCCGGCCAGCGCCATCGGGGCGACGGCGCCGTCCGGGATGTCGTACCGCCGCCACGAGGCGCCGCGATCGGCCGAGCGCCACACCCGGGCGTCGGCCGCGGCGTACAGGTCGTTCCCGGCCACCGCCAGCGACTGGACGGCGTGCCCGGTGAAGGCGCCCGCCTCGGTCCAGGTGCCGGCGTGCTCGCGCCACGCGCCGACCCGGTCGCCGCGCGGACCCGCCGCGACCACGTCGCCACCCTGCCGGACCACCCGCTGCAACTCGTTGAAGCCGGCCGGCGCGGGCACGGCGGCCGAGGTCACGTCGCGGCCGTCGCCGGTGGTCCACGCCGCCGGCGCCTGATTAAGACTGGTCAGCGGGGCGATCCCACCGACCACCACCCAGCGGCCGTCCGCCCCTTCCACCCCGTCGCGGGCGGCGGTGCGATGGCGAGCGTCGCCGGCCAGGCCGGGCACCTTCTCGAACAACCGGAACGCCGCGCCGTCGGCGGAGAGCCAGATCGCCGCGCCGCTGGTGCGGTTTCCGGCGATCAGGAACCCGCCCGGGCCGGCGGCCACCCGCTCCGCGTCCACGCCGTTGTCCCCGCCGTACGTGTCGAACGGCGCGAAGACCTCGGCCATGGCGCCGTCCGCCCGCCGCCGCCACGTGCTGATCCGCGGAATGCCGTGCGCGCCGCCGGGCCGCGAGCCGATCATGACCACCCGCCCACGGTCCGCGCAGCCGACGCTGTAGATCACGTCCTGCGGCCCGTACAGGCTGGTGGACAGGGGTGCGAAGACGACGCTGCGCCAGGCCCGGCCGTCGACGCTCGACCATCCGGCCGGGCGGGTGGCGTCCCCCGGGCCGAGCACGCCGCCGACGGCGTACCACGTGCCGTCGCAGTCGGCGACGTCGCGGACGAGCAGCTGCCCGGACGCTCCCGGAGGCATCGGCAGCGACGCTTGGTGCCACGAAGGCGACCGGCCACAGGCAGCAAGAAGCGAACCAGCTAAGGCTAGGGACAGACAGAAACACGACAGGAGACGACAGGCTCTGCGGAACGACATTTTCCGACATCCATGGTCAGGGATCATCTGATTCATGCCCAGTCGCGGATTTCGTGATCTCGATGCCGCTACCCGACGGCCTGCCGCAGGATCTCGGCGTGGTTGTGCGCCGTGTCGTGCAGGCCGTAAAGCAACGTGACCGTGGGGTGCTCAGCGATGATCGAGCGCAGGTCGGCCACCGCCGGATTGCCGGCCAGTTCGGCGCGGTAACGGGCGGCGAACTCGTCGAACTCCCCGGTCCGGTGGAACCACTGGCGAAGGTCGGTGCTGGGCGCGACCTCCTTGAGCCAGCGGTCGACCCGGGCGCGCACCTTGGTCAGGCCGCGTGGCCACAACCGGTCGACCAGCACGCGGTATCCGTCGTCGGCGACCGGTTCGTCGTACACCCGCTTGACCTGCACCGCCATCTCAGTGCTCCACTCCGAGGCTCGCCATCACGCCCGGGACGGTCAGCTCGCGGCACATCCCGGCCATGTGATCCGGGCCGTACGGGAAGTCGTCGCGCACCCACCACACCACCAGGCCGGTCAGCGCGCTCGCGTGGTACTCGGCCATCACGTCGACCGGCATCCGGGTGCCCACTCCGGTCAGGTGCTCGGTGAGCAGATCGACCAGCAGCGGATGCAGGTGCCGGGCGAGGACGTTGTCGCCGCGCCGCCCGCACGCCGCCCGGTAGACCTCGCGGTTGCGGTAGGCGTGCTCGAAGACGCTGCCCAGCGGGTCCGACGGCGGCCCGGCCGGCATCTGGGCCAAGTGCCGGCGCAGCTCCTGCCGCAGGTCGTCGAAGCAGGACGCGAACAGGGCATCCTTGTCGGCGAAATGCGCGTAGAACGTCGAGCGCCCGACATCGGCCCGGTCGAGCACGTCCTGCACGGTGACCCGGTCGTACCCGCGCTCGGCGGCCAGGGCGACCAGCGCCTCCTGCAGCAGCTTCCGGGTGCGGCGCACGCGGCGGTCCTGGTCCGGCACAACAACCTCCGAGTGTGCGGTTCCGAACGGATGGCCCGATCCGCCCGTTGACCGGGGGACCGTATCCGCGACCATACTCGAACATGTTGTTCACCAGTGAACGTAGTGTTCGATTCGCTCACGGATTCGGCGCCTTCGCGCACGCCGCCCAGTACGACCGCCACGCCGAGCGGCTCACCCGCCGCCTACGTGCTCGGATCGTCGCCGATGTGACCGCGGCCGGTCTGGGCGACGGCGCCCGCGTGCTCGACGCCGGCACCGGCCCGGGCCGCCTGCCGGTCGAGATCGCCGCGGCGCTGCCACATCTCCGGGTGGACGGCGTCGACCTGTCACCGCAGATGATCGAGCACGCCCGGCAGCGGCCCGGTGCCGCCACGGTCACCTTCACCGCCGCCGACGTCGCCGATCTGCCGTTCCCGGACGCCACCTTCGACCTGATCGTGTCGTCGATCAGCCAGCACCACTGGGCCGTCCCCGAGCAGGGCGTGCGCGAACTGCGCCGGGTCCTGCGCCCGGGCGGACAGCTGTGGATCTACGACGCCCGGTGGGCGCTGAGCCGGGCCACCGCCGCCGCCCGTACGGTCTTCGACCCCGACCAGGTCCGCCGTGGCCCCGGCCGGTTGATCAGCCGGCTGACGGCGCGGGTCAACTCCCGAGGCTGAACCGCTCGTCGTGGATCTGGGCGGACGGCACCTTCAGCGTCCGCAGGCTCCGGACGACCGCCGCGGTCATGGCCGGCGGCCCGCACACGAACACGTCCCGCTCGGCCACGTCGGGGACCAGCGTCCGCAGGCTGCCCGGGTCGAACGGGTGGTTCGGGGGCCGCCCCCCGCCCGTCCGGCCGGTGAGCACGTGCACCCGCGCGCCCTTCATCGTGGCCAGCGCCTGAAGCTCCGGCAGCAGCACCGCGTCGCTCATCCGGTGCACCCGGTACAGCACCGTGACCGGCCCGTCCAGCTCCTCCAGCAGTGCCCGGATCGGGGTGATGCCGACCCCGCCGGCGATCAGCAGCGACGACCCGCGGGCGCGGTGCATGGCCGTGAAGGCGCCGTACGGGCCCTCGGCGAACACCCGGGTGCCGACCGGCATCCGCCGCAGCCCGGCGCTGGTCGTCCCGGATGCCTTGGCGGTCAGTCGCAGCGACCGGCCGTCGGGCGCCGCCGACAACGAGAACGGGTTGGCCTGCCACCACTTCTGGTGACCGAGGAAGCGCCAGATGAAGAACTGCCCGGCCGTGGCCTTCAGCTGGTCCAGGTTCTTGCCGGTGACGTGCACCGAGACGACGTCGTCGGCCTCAGGCACGATCGCGGCCACCCGCAACTGGTGCTTGGCGTTGTGCCGCAGTGGCTGGACGATCCGGCCGATGACCAAACTTGCGAGAGCGAACGCCCACAACGCCCACCAGTAGACCTCGGCCGCGATCGACGTCTTGAAACTCGAGCCCTCGACCAGCTGGTGAATGACCGCGAGCACGATGACCACGTACAGCACGAGGTGGATCGCATGCCACGTCTCGTACGACAACCGCCGGCGCGCGGCCCGGACCGACACCGCTGCCACCACCACGATCAGCGCCGCGGCGATCATCCCCGACAGCACCGGGATCTGCCCGGCCAGCCCGGTGACCTCGCCCCCGAACGTCGAGCCGTCGTTCTCGGCGTACCCGAGCAGGATGAAGGTGGGGTGCAGCAACACCAGCCAGAACACGGTGAAGCCGGTCCACCGGTGCCAGCTGGTCAGCCGGTCCATTCCGATGCGCCGGTCCAGGAACGGCAGGCGCGCCACCAGGACCAGCTGGAACGCGATCGTCAGAGCCAAGTTCAGACCGAGCCACCGACCGGTCCAGACCAGGGCGTTCTTGGTGAAGTCCCCGGTGAAGTAGATGATCTCGACGATCACGACGTTGACCGCCAGCACGCCCCACAGCGCGAGCCGCCCGGCGATCGCCGGGCGTACGGCCGACCGACGCTCGACGTTGGTACGGGCGCGGTAGATGCCTTCTTCGGCGGCGGTCATCGGGGCGTCTCCTTCGCGTGGGAGTCATCCAGGCGTACAGCGGAACCACGAGCTGGGTTCATGTGCCGGGATGTCTCTCACACGACGGAGAACGCCGATCGGTTCAGAGGCTGAGCCGGAGATAATCGAGGTTGAATCCGCCGGTCTCGCAATAGAGGGTGACGAGCTGGTCGCCGGCCTTCAGAGCAATCGGTACGTGCACGGACTGCCAGTTGCCCCAGCCGCCGGTGTCCGGCGCCGAGACGGTGGCCAGCTTCGTGTCAGCTCGCGTCGCGCACGCTGATCGCGTCGGCCACCGCCGCGCCGGTCCCGTTGGCCACCCGCACTTCCAGGTCGTACGTCCCGGCCTGAGCCACGTCGACGCGGTACTTGAGCCAGTTGCCGGCCGCGGTCCAGCCGACATCGGCGCCGCCGCTGGCCGCCGCGTTGCTCTCCACGAAGTTGGCGCCGCCCTCGGTCCAGCCGTGCTGCGCCGCGTACGCCTCCGCCTCGACCTTCTCGCCCACCGGGGCGCCGCGCGGCACCACGGTCAGCGGCACGGTCACCGCCGCGCGGGACTTGCCGTCGGTGACGTAGAACGTCAGCGTCTGCGGCGCCGGCCTTGGTCGGGTGCACGGTGACCGCGCCGCTGGTGGCGTCGACCGTGACCCCGTCCGGCAGATCGACCGCGTAGTAGGCCAGCTTGTCCCGGTCGCGGTCGGTCGCCGCCAGGGTGAACGTGGTGGTCGCGTACTGGTCGGCGGTCACCGGCGCCACCGGGGCGAACACCGGCGCGTGGTTGCGGTGGGCGGCCGCGACGTGCTGATGCCAGCGGTAGGTGGCGTACGACCCGGCCGGCACCGTGACCGTGAACGTCTTGCCGGCCAGCACCATCCGGACGGTGGCGTCGGTCGCGTTGGCGTTGCCCAGGACGGCCGTCCAGTTGTCGTGCGGGTCGGTGTAGACGACGTTGCTGATGCCGCCGGAGGTCGCGCTGGACTCCACCCGTACGTCGCTCGGGTTGAGGTACTTCGCGAACTGGCCGATCGGGTACAACTCGTCCCGTACGGAATAGGTCTTGGTATCCGTGTTCACGGTGACCAGGCGGTCGGTCCAGTGCGTGGTCGCGGCGACCTGGTCCCAGTCGACGTTGTTGTCGCGCAGCGGCGTCCAGTGCAGCGTTCCGCCGTTCTGGTCGGTGGTCTGGGCCCAGAACACGTACGAGCTGGCGTCCAGCCGGAAGTCGCTGAGGATGGTGGCCGGGCTCAGATCGCTGGTCTCGGTCAGGTGCACCGGCTTGCCGTACGTCTCGTAGGCGTCCCGCATCACCGTCGGGTCGCCCCAGTACGGGTGGAACGCGATCGCGTCCGCCGCCGTGCGCGCCTTCGGGTCGTCCAGGATCCGGTAGTAGTTCTTGGTCTGGGTCGCTGTTCGGGTCCTTCCAGTCCCAGAAGTTGAAGTCATGCACGTAAAGGTCGGTCCGCAGGTCGCGCGCGGCCGAGCTCGCGCTTGATCGCCACCGACAGCTTCTGCTGCTGGCCGACGCTGATGTCCATGGCCGGGTAGACCACGTCCATCCCGGGCTCGTTGAGCAGCGTCATCGCGTCCACCGCAATACCGTGCCGGGCGTACGCCTGGACGTACTTGGCGTAGTAGCGGGCGAACACGTCGATCGCGTCGTCGCGCAGCTTGCCGACCTGGTAGTAGTCGGTGGTGCTGCCCGGCTTGAGGGCGACCTCGCCGAGGAACCGGTTGTTGGTCTTCATCCAGGCCGGGGCGCTCCACGCCGAGGCGAAGAACGTGGCGTGCGGGTTGTACTTCCGGATCAGCCGGGCGGTGTCGACGATGTGCAGGTCGATGTCGCGCTGGATGGAGAAGCGCGTCAGGTTCCAGTCGGTGCTGACGCCGGCGGGCAGGTCGTCGTACGACCAGAACGGCAGGTGCTCGATCAGGTCGGGGCTGCCGATGGTCAACCGGAAGCGGTTCAGCCCGGCGCCGTGCACGGGGTCGACCAGCCGGCGGATGGCCTGGTCACGCTGGGCCGGGGTGAGCTTCCAGAGATTGGACACGCTCGTCTCGTCCAGCGAGAAGCCCGATGCCGGTGTAGTTGCTGGCGCCGCTGACTCGGGTCGACCACCACGGTCGCGTCGGCGGCCTGACGCCGTCGTCGGCGCCCACTCGCGTCGGCGCCAGCGGCTGCCACGCGTGCGCCGCGCCCGTCGAGTAGGTACCGGTCACGACCGCTCCGGGCCGCCGGTGAGCCGACGCCGGCGTGGCCGCGGCCAGAACCAGCAAGCCCGCCACCGCCGCGGTCAACGTACGCCTCACGAGTCCTCCGTCGATAGTTCCGCTATGGACGGCCTCGGTGCACCCCTGCATCCGGGTGCGAAGTTAAGACCGTCACACGTACGAGACATCGAGATTACTATATATGTGGAGTCGATCAGGGGCGCCGGGTAAACCCTCGTTGTGGGCGCGGACAGATTGGCGAGCAACACTCGGCCGATGAGTGGCACGGTTGTGTCGGCGCAGGCGCGCCGCCGGTGGATCGCGGTCAGCGCCGTGCTGGCCGTACTGGTCGCGCTCCCGCTCGTCATCCGGGTCTGGCCGGTGTCCGCGGCCGGGGTCGGCCCGGCCGTGCTCCGCGGGCGGATCAGGAACTCGGCGAGCCAGCCTTACCAGGGGTACGCCCAGGCCATCGGCGCGCTCGGGCTGCCCAGCCTGCCGCAGCTCTCGGAGGTGACCAACCTGCTGAGCACCACCACCGACCTGCGCACCTGGTACGCCGCGCCCGGACCGGTGGCGGGTCGACCAGATCGGCGCCGGGCGAGGAGCAGGACCTGTACGAACGCCCGGACGGCGAGTACCGCTGGGACTACACCGACGAGCAGCTGACCCGGGTCGTCGGCGACCAGCCGGCCCGCCTGCCCCGCGCCGCCGACCTCACCCCGCCCGAACTGGCCGGCGGGTCATCGCGGCGACCGCCGGGGACCGGCCACCGCGCTGCCGGCCCGCCGCATCGCCGGGCGCCGCCGCCCAGGGCCTGCGGATCACCCCGGCCGAGCAGTCGACCACCATCGCGCACGTCGACATCTGGGCGATGCCCGGCAACGGGCTGCCGCTGCAGGTCGGAGATCACCGCCAAGGGCGGCGTCGCAGCCGGTGCTCGACGGCGCGCTTCCTGGAGATCGACCCGCAGCACCCCGGACGCCGGCGTGATCACGCCGCCCGCTCCGCGCGACGGCATCGGCTACACCATCACCGAGACGCCCGGATCTGGTCAGCGCGATCAACCGGTTCAGCCGGGCGACGCTCCCGGACCGGCTCGGCGGCCGGCCCCGGCGCAACGCCCTCGCCGGTGTCTCGCGCGGCCGGCGTCTACGGCACCGGGCTGACCGAACTGGTCGTCCTGGCCGCGCCGCCGGGACGGTTCGGCGCGCGAGGCCTACGACGCCGGTCGCCGAGTACGGGACCACCGTCGACTGCCCGGGTGACGACGACCAGCCGCTGATCTCTCGACCGCCCTGCTGTCGCGTGCTCGTGGTCCGCAACCGGACCGTCCGCCAGACCTATCTGGTGGCCGGCCTCGTCGAACCCGCCGTGCTCCGCGCGCGCCGGCACCGAACTGGCGGAGGCCACCCGTGATCCCACCGACGACCTGACCAAGCGGTACGGCCGGTACGCTCGCCGTCGACGGCGTCGACCTGGACGTCCGCGACGGGCGACCGGTACGGCCTGCTCGGCCCGAACGGCTCGCGGCAAGACCACGCTCGTCCGGATGCTGCTCGGCCTGGTCTTCGCCACCAGCGGCGGATCGAGGTGCTGGGTCAGCCGGTGCCGAAGCGGGTCGCGCGACGTGCTGCCGCATGTCGGCGCGCTGGTCGAGGGCCCCGGCGCGTACCCGCACCTGTCCGGCCGGACCAACCTGGCGCTGCTTCGACGCGGCCGGCCCGGACGCGCCGCGGCGGACCCGCAAGCAGCGGGTCGGCGAGGCGCTCGAGCGGGTCGGGCTGGCCGGCATCGACCAGCGCCCGGTCAAGGCGTACTCGCTCGGCATGCGGCAGCGGCTCGGGCTGGCCGCGGCGCTGCTGCGCAAGCCCCGGCTGCTGATCCTGGACGAGCCGACCAACGGCCTCGACCCGCGCGGCATCCGGGAGATCCGCGACCTGCTGGTCGAGCTGAACGCGGGCCGGCACCACGGTCTTCCTGTCCAGCCACCTGCTGGCCGAGGTGGAGGCGCTGTGCACCCGGGTCGGCGTGATGGACCGCGGCCGGCTGGTCGTGCAGGACGAGCTGGCCACGCTGCGGGCGCCGACCGGCCGGGTCGCTGGTCGGCACGCCCGACGCCGGACCGGGTGGTGGCGCTGCTGGACGGCGGCGTCGAGTGCACCGCGACGGCGACCGGCTGATCGTGCGGCACGTCGACGCCGGCCGCGCTCAACGCGCAGCTCGTCGGCGACGGCATCCGGGTGGCCGAGATCGGGGCCGAGCGGCGAACGCTGGAACAGGTCGTGCTCGACGCGACCACCGGCAGCTCGGACCGGGTGGAGGCGCCGATGATCGCGGTCGAGCTGGCCAAGCTGTTCCGGCGGCCCCGGACGTACGTGCTGGCCGGGCTGCTCTGCCTGCTGCCCATCGTGGTGGCGATCGTGCTGGCGACCTCGAAGATCCCGCCCCCGCCGGGGCAGGGCGGCGGCGTTCCTGTCGGCGGTGCTGAGCAACGGCTCGCTCTACCCGGCCGCGGCGATCGCGCTCGTGCTGCCGATCTTCCTGCCGGTGGCGGTCGCGGTGCTGGCCGGCGACGCGGTGGCCGGCGAAGCCGCCCAGGGCACCCTGCGGTACCTGCTGATCCGCCCGGTCGGCCGGACCCGGCTGCTGGTCGCCAAGCTCATCTCGCTGATCGCGTTCGTGCTGTTCGCCATCGTCGCGGTGCTGATCACCTCGTTCCTGACCGGGATCACGCTGTTCGGCACCGGCGGCCAGACGCAGCAGATCGGGCTGCCGGCCGACGTCACGTCGCTGTCCGGCCAGGCGATCACCCCGACCGGGCTGGTGCGTGCGGTTGCTGGCCACCGTGGCGTACGTCGTGGTGTCGATGCTCGGCGTGGCCGCGATCGCGCTGTTCCTCTCCACCATCACCGACAGCGCCGCTCGGCGCGGCCATGGGTGCGCTGGCCGTCCTGATCACCAGCCAGGTGCTGGTCACCCTGGACGCGGCCGCCGGCCTCCGCCCGTACCTGCCGACCCGGTACTGGCTGGCCTGGATCGACTTCTTCCGCGATCCGGTGCTGTGGCGCGACGTCGAGCGGGGCATCAGCATCCAGCTCGTCTACCTGGTGGTGCTGCTGGGCGCGGCCTGGGCCAACTTCATGACCAAGGACATCACGAGCTGATCGACTCGCATCCGGTCGGCGGCGTCAGCGGCGCCGCGGCCACACCGCGAAAGACCAGCGCGGTCACCCGGGGGTCGGTGGGCAGCTCACCGTGCGAGACCACGGCGGTGGGGCACAGGCTTTGCAGCGGTACGTTCACCGCCCCCGACAGCCGGGCGGAATCCGGTGGCTGCACGGTCTGGTCGTCGGTCGTCCACACCGAGAGCCACTTCGTCCCGGCCGGGAGCGGCCGGGCGTCGAGCCGGCGCAGCAGGTCGCTGCCCGGGGCGAGCTGCCGGCAGGCCACCGGGCAGGCTTCGCCGCCGAGCGCCAGCCCGTTGCCGGCCACCTGCGCGCCGTGCAGGGGCGACCCGAGCGTGACGATCCGCCGCGCCCGCTTCGCGGTGCCGAAGCGGTCGACCCAGATCCGGGTCACCACGCCGCCCGCCGAGTAGCCGATCACGTCCACCGACCGGGCGTTCGTCAAGGCGGCCGTGGCCGCGGCGTCGAGCGCGCCGGCCTGAGCGATCAGATCACCGGTGCCGTTGCCGGGCAGCGTCACCACGGTCGCGGTCCGCCCGGCGGCCCGCAGCCGGTCGGCCAGCTGGTCCAGCGCGGTCCGGCTGCCGCCGAAACCGGGCACCAGCAGCACGGTCCCGGGCGCGCTCTGGTCGACCGGGCCGTCGTCGCGAGCATCGCGCCACGCCCGGACGCCGACGACCGCCAGCACGGCGACCACCAGCGCGGCAACGGCGACGATCAGCATCCGGCGGCGAGGCGACACGTCCCCATCGTGACGCGCCGCCGGTCAGCGCTCCAAACCTGGCCACAGCCGGTCGCCGGAGAACTCCCGGGCGGCCTCGGCCTCGGTCCGCTCGTCGGTCGTCGGCGGATCGAGCCCGAGCCGCGGGTGACGGCGATGCGCCGCCGGGCAGAGGTCTTAGAGTCACGGGCATGAGTGAGCCGCAGCTGCTGTCGGCGTGGGCCGGCCACTGGACCGGGTCGGGCACCGGGGTGACCGTGATCCTGCCGCCGCCGGGCACGGTGGGGTCGGGGGAGGTGCGCGGCGGTGCGCCCGCCAGCCGTGAGTTCGCGCTGCTCGAGCCGACGCGGCTGGTCCCGCAGGTGGACGCCGTGGTGCTGTCCGGCGGGTCGGCGTTCGGGCTGAGCTGCGCGGACGGCGTGATGTCGGAGTTGCGGACGCGGGGGCGGGGGTTCGCGACGCCGTTCGGCCCCGTCCCGATCGTGGTCGGCCTGTCGATCTTCGACGAGTCGGTGGCGGGGTGGCGGGGCGGCCCCCTCTCGGCGGAGGCCGCGACCACGCCCGCCCGGGTCGAGGTCGCCGCCGCGGCCGGGCCGCCCGACGCCGAGGCCGGGCGGTTGGCCGTACGGGCCGCGTACTCCGGCGAGCCTTTGGCGACCGGGCGGGTCGGAGCCGGCGCCGGCGCGTCCACCGGCAAGTGGCGCAACCGCCGCGATCCCGGCGGGCTGGGCTGGGCCGAGATGCCGGCCGGCCCGGCGCGGGTGGCCGCCCTGGCCGTGGTGAACGCCTGGGGCGACGTCCTCGGCCCGGACGGCCGGCCGCAGTTCGCCCGCGACGCGGCCGCCCTCCCGCCGGCGTCTGGGTTCTCCACCCCGTCCGCCGAACCAGGCGCCGGTAGCAACACAGCCTTCGGGCAGAACACCACCGTCGCCGTCGTGCTGACCGACGCCAAACTGTCCAAAACCGACTGTTACCTCCTCGCGCAGAGCGGCCACACCGGATTCGCCCGGGCCATCCATCCGGCGCACTCGCGGTTCGACGGCGACGCCGTGGTCGCGCTGGCGTCCGGTGAGGTCGCCGAGAACGTCAGCATCGACCTGATCCGGGCGGTGGCCACGGACGCGATGGCCGCCGCCATCCGGTCGGCGGTGTCCACCGCGGACTGATCCCGCCGGGAGGGTTCAGGCGGTCGCGCCGCCACGCTCCAGCCGAACACCGTTCGCAGACCGTCGACCGAGTGCCGTGCCTGGTGCTCGATGACCGGCGCTGAGGCGGATCGCGCCCAGACCGGCGACGGCTTCGAACTGATCTCTTCCGGCCCGAGCTACTGATCGGGTGGATGCTCGGGCCATCCAGCCCTTCGTTTCCACGGTGATGCGGTGGTCGCGCGGGCGTCGGGCGAGGTCACCGAGGACGTCAGCACCGACCCGGTCCCCGTGGTCGCCACCGACGTCATGGCGGCCGATCCGTGCGGCGGTGTCCGCCGGCTGAGATCAGTCGTTCTCGATCTGGAAGTCCCACGAGGCCACGGTCTGCCGACCGCCTGGCGACCAGCGCATCAGGCCTTCGCCGGCGGTCATCGCCGTGCGGACCTGGAAGGTCACGGTCTTGCCCTTCGCCAGGACGGCCGGGGGGCGACCGCGGCCCGGCACCAGAGCCGGGTGGCCGACGACGCCGAGGTGATCCAGCGTGGTGAAGTCGGCGATCGCGATCGGCAGGTCAGCCTTGGGGCCGGCCAGCGTGACCGTCCACGTGCAGATGGGTGCGGGGACCTCGTGGGGCAGCCCCTGGCCCGGCACCTCCGGGCCGGTCACCGTGGCGAGGACCGAGTTGGCCGCCAGCCGTACGTCCACGGCGTCGCCCTGGCTGGCCAGGGCCGGGCGCGCCGCCGTGCCGATGAGGACGCCGTCGGTGTCGCCCGCCTCCGAGGGCAGGAACGTCGGCAACGTGCCGTAACTGGGCTCCGGTGCGGGGGACGCGCTGGTACAGCCGCCGGCAGCGGCCAGAAACAGAGCAGTCAGGGCCAGGGCGCCCCGGCGCCGGGCGGAGAGCCGCCCGGCGCCGGAGCAGTTGGTGTCAGTGCCCACCGCGGCCCTTGGCGTTGTTGAACACATCCGCGCCGAACGGCTTGAGGCCGGGCTGGGCGGCGAAGCCCAGGTGGCCGTCGCCGTCGAGACCGCCCGAGACGGTGACGCCGGCGGGCAGGTCGGTGTGGTCGTGGCCGTGTCCGACGGCGAAGATGTCCTCCATCGTCTTGAGCCAGCTGTAGTGGTTGTAGTAGGTGTCCGAGGTGGTGCCGGGCTTGATCAGCGGGCTGATCAGCACGCTGCCGGTGTCGCCGCCGCCGGGGGTGGCGTCGGTGGCGTCGTACAGCGGGTCGGCGGTCTGGCCGGGAGCCAGGAAGCCGGGAGCGCCCTCGGCGCTCAGCGTGATGCCGGTGACGGCGCCGGTCGGCGTGACGGCGGCGCCGTTCTGGTCGACCAGCTGGAACGAGCCGTCGACGACCGAGCCGGTCGGGGACGTCGCGAACTGCGGGCCGGTGTCACTGACCGTGCCGACGAAGGTGTTCGCCGGGATCGGGCTGGTGCCGCCCGGACCTGTCTTGTCGACCGTGTCGGTGACCATCCGGCCGGTGTCGTCGGCCACGATCGAGCTGTCCAGCACGTACGTGGACGCCGCCGCACCCTCGGCGGAGTCGTTGCGCGCGGCCGGCGAGTTGCCGGAACCGGCGCGGACGATGCCGGGGACACAGTTGGCCGGCGTCTTCGGGCTGGTCGACGTGCAGGCCGGCGGCCGGTCGATGAAGCCGTTGTCACCGGGGCCGGGGTAGAGCTGGTTGCCGGCCGAGTCGGTGCCCAGGGTCGAGTTCGGCCCGGTCGGCGAGTAGTGCACGTTGCGGCCGTACAGGTTCTCGCCGGCGGCGTCGGCGCTGATGCCGGCCGAGGCGTCCGGCTTGTCACCCAGCGTCGGGCCGTACGCGTTGGCGTTGTTGAAGCTGTTGCCGGAGTACGTGAACGGCGGGTTGGCCTCGTCGAACGTGATGTCGATCAGGCCGCCGTCCCGGAACGCCGCCGACTTCTCGATCATCGGGATGTAGTACTTCAGGAAGAGGTCGGAGGCGTACAGGCCGCCGGTGAAGTTCTTCGGCGCCACGGACTCCGGGTTCGGCGACGGCGACTGGTAGACCGGCGCGCCGGTCGCCGTGAACGAGCCGGACAGGTTGTTGCCCTTGCAGACCGCGTCGTGGGCGTCGCTGCAGTTGTTCGGCGTGATCCAGCTGAACGCCGGCGTCGTCGCCTCGTGCTGCAGGTCGTGGAACAGGCCCGCGGACGCGTTGTCGAGGTTCGCGATGTGGTGGGCGTCGCAGTCGGTGCCGCCGCCGGCCGGGCGGGTGAGACCCGGGCTGACGGTCTTACCGGTGGCGTCCTGGGTTCCGGTGATGGAGTGGAACCACGGCATCGGGAAGTGCTTCGCCACGTACTGGTCGTTGGCCTGGGCGCCGGTGAAGCTGGTGACACCCGGGGGGAACGGGTGGCCGGCCGTGGCGCTCATGAAGGTCGGGTTGGTGGTCGGGTTGTTCGCGGCCGTTCCGGCGCCACCGCAGACCCCGTCGTCGCGGCCGGGCTGGTTGCCGAGGTCCTGCGCGTAGCCCTTCCACGATTTGCCGGCCGCATCCAGCTGGTTGAAGAGCGTCGGCGCGTCGGTCGGGTACGTGCAGCCGTTCGCCCCGTTGGGCGCGTTGGCGCCGCTGGGCTGCGCGGCGTTCGCCAGCGACGCCACCTGACCCTTGTTGTGGCCCGACTTGATGATCGAGGCGTTGGAGCCGAAGTCGTAGTTCTCGATGCTGCAGTCGGACTGGACGTCCTGGGAGGCCGCCTGACCGGACACCATCGAGAGGTAGTTGTCCTGGCTGAAGTGGCCGGTTCCGTAGTAGTTCTTCAGGAGCACGCCCTGCGCGGGCAGGCTCTTCCACAGGTAGCTGTTCTGGTTGAGGCCGGTGAACGTGGCGTCGTACGACTTGTTCTCCAGGATGATCAACCACACGTGCTTGATCTGTCCGGACTTGACTCCGACGCTCTGGATCGAGAGTCCGGTTTCGGTACCGGCAGACGCGCTGGCGGAGCCCGCGAGCAGGCCGGCCATCAGGACTCCGACGGCACCGACCGATCCGATCAAGCGCGCACGCGTTCTCGACTGCGTTCCTAGATGCATGTCAGCTGTCTACAACCTGTGCGATGCAGACACCATGGGGGCGAGCAACTCGGACATGAACATTTGTTGAATGGGTTCGCGGTCACCGCCGGCACATGATCAAGCATGCCGCAGCGCGACGCCGCCGACCTGAGCCTGGTCCACGACGACTCCCGGGGTGCTCGAGCGCGCGCCCCGGTGAGGTCGGTGCGCCGGTCCGGTACCCTTTCGTCGACGGGCTCGTAGCTCAGTGGATAGAGCAACCGCCTCCTAAGCGGTAGGTCGCGCGTTCAAATCGCGCCGGGCCCACACCCATGGCAGTGCCGACGCGAACCAGCTCCGACACCTTACATACGCGGGGTATACCTTCGATGTAGAGTCCCGGGGTATGAGCGTTCCACTGACCTTGCTGGGGCTCCTCGAGCGGGAGCCGAGCCACGGCTACGACCTGAAGCGCGACTACGACCAGTTCTTCGGCCGCGGGAAGCCGCTGCCCTTCGGCCAGGTCTACTCGACCCTGAGCCGGCTCGCCCGGGACGGCAAGGTGGTGATGGGTGAAGCCGAGCCGGGGGACGGGCCGGACCGCAAGCGGTACGTGATCACCGAACTCGGCGCGACCGAGGTCGACACCTGGCTGAGCGAACCGGTGGCGGCCGAGCCGCATCTGCAGACCGTGCTGTTCGCCAAGGTGGTGCTGGCGCTGATGCTGGACCGGCCGGCCGAGGAGTACCTGGACGGCCAGCGCCGCGCCCACCTGCAGCGGATGCGCGAACTGACCGAGATCAAGCGGACCGGTGGCCTGATCGACGGCCTGCTCGCCGACCACGGGCTGTTCCACCTGGAAGCCGACCTGCGGTGGATCGACACCACGGTGTCCCGGCTCGACGCGCTGCGGAAGGAGGTGCGGAGGTGACCGCCGTCGAGGCCGTCGACGTGCACTTCAGCTTCGGTGCCACACCGGCGTTGCGGGGGGCGTCGGTCTCCGCGCAGCCCGGCGAGATCGTCGCGATCATGGGGCCCAGCGGCTCCGGCAAGTCGACCCTGCTGCACTGCCTGGCGGGCATCCTGGTGCCGCAGGCGGGTGAGATCCGGTGCGGCGGGCAGCGGATCGACACGCTGAAGGAGGACGCCCGCAGCGCCTTGCGGCGCGACCGGTTCGGCTTCGTGTTCCAGTTCGGGCAATTGGTGCCGGAGCTGACCGCGGAGGAGAACGTGGCGCTGCCGCTCCTGCTCAACGGCGTCCGGCGGGAGCCCGCGCTGCGAAAGGCCCGAGGCTGGTTCGGGCGGCTGAAACTGGACGGGCTGGAGCGGCGCCGCTCCGGCGAGTTGTCCGGCGGGCAGGCTCAGCGCGTGGCGCTGGCCCGGGGTCTGGTGGCCGAGCCCGAGGTGCTGTTCGCCGACGAGCCCACCGGCGCGCTCGACTCGCTCACCGGGGAACAGGTGATGGACCTGCTGGTCGAGTCGGCCCGGGCCCAAGGGATCACGGTCGTCCTGGTCACGCACGAGGCCCGGGTGGCCGCCTACGCCGACCGGGCGGTGCTGGTCCGCGACGGCAAGGCGACCAGCCTGGACCCGGTGACACCGTGATCCGGCTCGCGTTGCGGCTGGCCGTCGCCGGCGGCCGGGAAGCCGTGGCCCGGCTGGCCATCATCGCGGTGGCGGTCGCGGTCGGCTCCGGTCTGCTGCTCACCGTCGTCGCCGGCGTGCACGCCGTCACCTCGCAGAACATGCGGTACGCCTGGATGAACACCGGCCTGGTGCAGAATCCGGCCAACACCGGCCCGGCCACCGCCCCGGCGCTGTGGAACTCGCGCTGGGACGTCTACGACGGCGAACAGATCGGCCGGATCGACGTGGCCGCGACCGGCACCACCGAGCCGACGCCGCCCGGGGTGTCGCGGATGCCCGGGCCGGGAGAGTACGTCGTGTCTCCCGCGATGGCCGACCTGCTGCGGGCCACGCCGGCCGATCAGCTCGCCGACCGGTACCCGGGTCACCAGATCGGCGTGATCGCCAAGGCCGGCCTGCCCGCGCCGACGTCTCTGCTGATCATGGTCGGCCGCACCCCGGCGGAGCTGGAACCGCTGGCCCACACGCACAAGGTCGACCGGATCGAGACCCGGGATCCGCGCGACTGCAAGGGGTGCCAAGCCGGAACCACCAACGACGGCATCGATCTCATCCTGTCGGTCGTCGCGGCCGCGTTCGCCTTCCCGTTGCTGATGTTCATCGGCACGGCCACCCGGCTGTCGGCGGCTCGCCGGGAGGAGCGGTTCGCGGCCATGCGGCTGATCGGGGCCACCCCGCGGCAGATCTCCCTGATCGCCACGGTCGAGTCCACAGTGGCCGCGCTGGCCGGGGTGATCCTCGGCTTCGGCGTCTACTTCGCGCTGCGGCCGGCCGTGGCCACGGTCTCGTTCACCGGCGAGCGGTTCTTCGTGTCCGACATCCGGATCACCGGGCTGGACGCGATCGTGGTCCTGCTGGGCGTGCCGCTGGCGGCAGCGGTCGCGGCTCGGATCGCGTTGCGCCGGGTGCGCGTCTCGCCGCTCGGCGTCAGCCGCCGGACGACGCCGAAGCCGCCGCGGTTCTGGCGGCTGTTCCCGATGCTGGCCGGGCTGGGTGAGCTGACGTATTTCATCGGGCGCCGGCCGCAGACCACCGACGGGCAGATCGCGGCGTACCTCACCGGCATCTTCGTCGTGATGATCGGCCTTGTCGTGGCCGGTCCGTGGCTGACCATGGCCGGCTCGCGGCTCCTCGCCGACCGGGCCCGGCGGCCGGCCGCGCTGATCGCCGGTCGCCGGTTGGCGGACAACCCGAGGGCGGGGTTCCGGGCGGTCAGTGGCCTGATGCTGGCACTGTTCGTCACCGCGGTGGCCAGCGGCTCCATCACGACCATGAACGCCGAGCGGGGACTGCCCGCCGGCGGTTCGACCCTGGCCAGCATGATGGGTGTCAACTTCTGGGGGCCGGATCTTCCGCACGGCCAGGCGCAGCCGACCGCGGCCGATGTGCCGGCGAGCATTCGCTCGATCCCCGGGGTGGGCAACATCGTGGAGGTCCGGGCCAACCCGGCCTTCACGTTCGACAATTTCGACGCCGACGTCGGCATCAATCCCGGGCTGATCGCCTGCTCGGTGCTGGCCCGGTATCCGGCGGCGGGTGAGTGCCCGCCGGGCGCCCAGGTGGCGCAGATCTACGGCGGGCTGTCCGCACTGTCCGAGGACGAGCGGCACCTCCCGGCCGCGTCGTACACCGTCGACCAGCTCTCCTCTCTGCCGCTGCTGGCGGTGGACGTCGAGACCGACGGAACCCGACCAACGGTCGAACGGCTGCGGACCGCACTGGAGACCGCTCTTCCGGTGCAGTTCGCGCCCAGCACCGACGCCGAGGACCGCCGGATGGAGATGAAACAACTCGTGCAGTGGCAGCGACTGGCCGACGTGGTCATCCTGACCACTCTGCCGATCGCCGGCTGCAGCCTGGCGGTGGCCATCGCCGGGGGACTGAGCGAACGCAAGCGGCCGTTCAGCCTGCTCCGGCTCACCGGCGTGCGCCTCACGATGCTGCGTCAGGTGATCGCGCTGGAAAGTGCGGTGCCCCTCGTGCTGGTGGCCATCGTGGCCAGCGGTATCGGCCTGCTCACCACCCAGCTCTTCCTGAGGGCTCAGCTGGACTACAACCTGCACGCTCCCGGCCTCTCCTACTGGCTGCTGGTGGCGGCCGGGGTGATCGCCTCGCTCGGGATCATCGCGTCCACCCTGCCGTTGCTGCGCCGGATCACCGGCCCGGAGACGGCTCGGAACGAATGAAAGCCCGCCCGGCCGGCGACCGCTCCCCAGGGTCGGTCGCCGGCCGCCCGGACCGCGGGAGTCGTCGAACACTCCCCGGATCCCGCTGTAGCGTCAATACGTGGCGACGATTGATCGGGACCGGCTGGAGCGTCTCGGGCAGCGCGAGCGGGCGATGTTCGGGCAGCGCAATCCGCGGTCCAACCAGGCGTACGGCCGGGCCGATCACCTCTTCGGCCGGGTCCCCATGACCTGGATGAACAAAACCGCCGGCGGGTTCCCGTTGTACGTCGAGCGGGCCCGCGGCGCGCGCCTGACCGACGTCGACTCGCATGAGTACATCGACTTCTGCCTGGGTGACACCGGTGCGATGGCCGGCCACTCACCCGCGCCGGTCATCGCGGCCGTGCAGCACCGGCTGGCCGACCTCGGTGGCGCCGCGACGATGTTGCCGACCGAGGACGCCGGACTGGTCGGAGCCGAGCTGGCCCGCCGATTCGGGCTGCCGGCGTGGAGCTTCGCGCTGACCGCGACCGACGCCAACCGCTGGGCCATCCGGCTGCTGCGCGCGGTCAGCGGCCGGCCGAAGATCCTGGTCAACAGCTACTGCTACCACGGGTCGGTCGACGAGTCGCTGATCGTGGTCGGGCCGGACGGGCGCGGGGTCAGCCGGGAGGGCAACGTCGGCGCGCCCTCGGACGTCACCGAGACCAGCCGGGTGGCCGAGTTCAACGATCTCGACGGGCTGGAACGCGAGCTGGCCCACGGCGACGTGGCGGCGGTCCTGATGGAACCGGCGCTGACCAACATCGGCATCGTGCTGCCCGAACCGGGTTACCTGGCCGGGGTGCGTGAGCTGACCCGCCGCTACGGGACCTACCTGATCAACGACGAGACGCACACGTTCTCGGCCGGGCCGGGTGGCGCCACCGCCGCCTGGAACCTGTCACCGGACGTGGTGACGATCGGCAAGGCGATCGCCGGGGGCATTCCGATCGGCGCGTACGGGCTGTCGGGGGAACTGGCGGGCGAGTTGCTCGGGCGTACCGACCTGGATCTGGTCGACATGGGCGGCGTCGGCGGGACGCTGGCCGGCAACCCGGTGTCGATGGCGGCGGCGTACGCGACGCTGACCTCGGTGCTGACGGACGACGCGTTCACCGGGATGACCGCGGTGGCGACGGCGTTCGCCGACGGCGTCCGCAAGATCATTGAGCGGTACGGGCTGGACTGGTCGGTGGCGCAGCTCGGCGCCCGGGTGGAGTACCGCTTCACCGCGCCGCCGCCGCGCACCGGCACCGAGTCGGCGGCCGCGGCCGATCCCGAGCTCGAGGACTTCCTGCACGTCTACCTGGCCAACCGGGGGATTCTGCTGACGCCGTTCCACAACATGGCGCTGATGTGCCCGGACACCACCACCGGCGACGTCGACCGCCACCATCAGGTCTTCGACAGCGCCCTCGCCGAGCTGTGCTGAGCCTCGCGGACGTGCTGCCGTCGGCGCTGGCGGCCGTCGGCGGGCCGGGCGAGAACACGCTCGAGCTTCCGGCGGCGCCGGCGATCGTCGTCGCGGTGCTGGACGGGCTGGGCTGGACCGCGTTGCGGGAGCACGCCGGCGACGCGCCCTTTCTCGCGAGTCTCGCCGGACGGCCGCTCGCCGCCGGCTTCCCGACCACGACGGCGACGAGCCTGGCGTCGATCGGGACCGGACTGCCCCCGGCGCGGCACGGGATGATCGGCTACACCACGCTGATCCCCGGGGTGCTCACCGAGCCGATCGCGTGGCTGCACTGGCGCGGCGCCCGGTCCGGCAACGATTTGAGCAAGGTCGCGCCGCCCGAGGAACTGCAACCGCGGCCGACGATGTTCGAGCGGGCGGCCGCGGCCGGCGTCCGCACACGGGTGGTGGCGGCCTCCGGGCTGCGGACGAGCGCGCTGACCCGGGCGGTTCTGCGGGGCGCGGATTACGCGGGCGCGTCGACCCTGGCCGACGTCGCCTGGCTCGCGTCCCGCGCCGGCGCCCCGGTCACCTACGCCTACATCGACGCGCAGGATCTGATGGGACACAAGTACGGGCCGTCGAGCGAACCGTGGCGGATGCAGTTGACGCTCATCGACCGCACCATGGAAATGCTCGCCGCCCGGCTGCCTCCGGGCGGCGCGCTCGTCGTGACCGCCGACCACGGCATGGTCGACGTACCGAATGAGGCAAAGGTCGACTACGACGCGGAGCCGGACCTGCGACAGGACGTTACCACCTTGGCCGGTGAAGGTCGCGCACGATTTGTCCACATCGGAGGGCAACGCGTAGATGATGTGATCATGCGATGGCAGGACCGGCTCGGTGACCGCGTGCAGATTCTGCGTACGGACGAACTGATCGCCACCGGCTGGCTCGGCCCCGACGCGCCCGATCCGGCCATCCGCGCCCGGCTCGGGGACCTCACCGTGGTGTCCCGCGACGAGACCACCGTCGTCCGGCGGCGGGCCGAGCGCTACCTGGCCGACATGCGGGGACAGCACGGCGCCCGGACCGACGCCGAGCTCTACGTCCCGCTACTGGTCCACGTCGCGTGACCGCCGGGTGTCGGCGACGATCGCGTCGATCACCTGCGCCCAGACGGCCGGCGGCAGATCGTTCCCATGCCCGGGATCACCAGCAACTCGGCGCCCGGGACCGCGGCCGGCCGTCGATGGACACGCCATTGGCTCGGTGGAAGCCATGCACCCGCGTCAGGTCAGGCAGACGCAGAATTCGTTGCCCTCGGGATCGGTCATCACCACGTAGTCGTCGGCCGGGTCCTCGTCGTTGTGCCGGACGTAGCCGGCGCCCAGGTCGGTCAGCCGCGCGACCTCGGCCGCCTGGTCGTCGGTGTAGAGGTCGAGATGCATCTGGTCGCGCGCGGACACCGGCGTGGCGGCCCGCTGCAACGACAGGTTGACGGCCGGTCCGCGCAGCACCCGGAAATCGTCACCGGTCCCCGGGTCCAGGCCGAGGGCGGCCGACCAGAACGCGCTCATCCGCTCGAGGTCGGCGCAGTTGATCACCACACTGCCCAGCCGGATCGCCACCTGCTCAGGCCGGTTCGGGCTGCGCCGCCGCCGGCGTGTCGATGATGCCCGGGGCGTACGCGTAGGCCGCATCTTGCCGCCGTCCGTGTTCCATGCGCCCCACAGTAGTGATCGCCGGCGGTACCGCCCGCTGGGCGGCGTGGTGCTGCGCTACCTGGCCGACGGTCGCGGCGGAGCGGGTCAGCCGTCTCGGACCGGCAGCTCGAGGGTGTGCCCGCGGGTGATCGGCTGGATGCCGGTGAGTCCGTGCTCGCCGGCCCGGCGGAGGAAATGCTCCAACGGCGAGGTGAAGACGGTGTAGTCGTCGAAATGCACCGGTACGACCAGGCCGGGGCGGATCAGCTCGGACAGCTCGACGCCCTGCCGATCGTCCATGGTCAGCATCAGGCCGAGCAGCCGCGTCCCGCCGAGGTGGATGATCATCGCGTCGATGTCGCCGAACCGCTTCGGCACCTCGGCCAGGAACGGCCGGTACAACGTGTCCCCGGTGATGTACAGGCGGAGCCGGCACGCGCCGTCGACCAGGAGCTCGACCACCGAGCCCATGACATCCGGGAGCAGCCGGTCCACCGGTCCGGGGCCGTGCCGGCCGGGCACGGCGGTGATCCGCAGCCGCTCCCGGCCGTGCACGATTTCGTCCTGCTCCCAGGTGGCCAGCCCCCGGGCCGCGGCGAAATCCCAGCGCCGCAGCTTCCGGGTGGCCTGCGGCGTGCTGAAGATCGTCGTCCGGTTCGGCAGCCCGTCCCGCGCCACTCCGTCGAAATGGTCGGCGTGCAGGTGGGACAGGACCACCGCATCGAGGGGCGGAAGGTCGGCGATCCGGCAGGCCGGGTCGTACCGTCGCCGGGCGAAGGCGCCGTAGCCCAGGTGGATCCGGGTTCCGGCGGCGACGAAGTTGGGGTCGGTCAGCAGCGTGAAGGAGCCCAGCCGGAGGATCGTCGTCGCGTTGCCGATGAAGGTCAGGCTCGCCGTGGTCACGGGTGGCCGGGTACCCGGATCGCCGTACTCCACACGGTCGGTTCAAGTCGTTAGTCGCCGGATCTCGGGGTATGACCCACACCATGGAAGAACTGCAGTGGCTGGGAGTGGTGCGGCACGGCCAGAGCGCCGGCAACGTCATCGCCGAGGACGCCGAGAGCGCCGGCGTGGAGGCGATCGACATCCCGGAACGGGACGCCGATGTGCCGCTGTCCGGCCTGGGGCGCGAGCAGGCGGCCGCGGTCGGCCGATGGCTGGACCAGCGGCCCGCCGGCGAGCGGCCGGAGCTGGCGGTGGTGTCGTCGTACCGGCGGACCCGGGAGACCGCGGAGATCGCCCTGGCCGGCGCCGGTATCCCGATGGTCGTGGACGAACGCCTCCGGGACCGCGAACTCGGCGTGCTCGACCTGCTCACCGCGCGCGGCGTGGACGTGCGGCTGCCGTCCGAGGCGGCCCGCCGGCGGCGGCTGGGCAAGTTTTACTACCGGCCGCCGGGCGGCGAGGCCTGGACCGACGTGCTGCTGCGCCTGCGTTCGCTGCTGCTGCAACTACGGCTGGAACACCCGGGCGCCCGCGTGCTCTGGTTCGGCCACGAGGCGACCGTACTGCTCGTTCGTTATCTGGCGGAGGAACTCGACGAGGAGAAGCTCATGACGATCGCGCACTCCGTCAGCATCGCCAACTGCTCGATCAGCAGTTGGCGGCGGTCCGGCCCGGCCTGGCGACCGGAACGGTTCAACGATGTCAGCCACCTCCATGTCGAGGGGACGCCACCGACCACCCAGGAGAACGTCCGTGCCGAATACGCCTGAACCGATCATCATCACCCCGCAGCGGCTGCGCGACTGGCCGTTGCCGAACCCGGAGGGCGGCGGCAAGAAGGCCCGCGGCACCGTGCTCGTGATCGGTGGGGCCCGGTTCACGCCCGGCGCGGTGCTGCTGGCCGGGGTGGCGGCGCTGCGGGCCGGGGCCGGACGGCTCCAACTGGCGGTGGCCGACTCGACCGCGGTGGCGCTGAGCATCGCCGTACCGGAAGCGGCCGTTCTGGGCCTCCCCGAGGACGGCGGCGACATCCCGCCGGCGCTGCCCGACATGGCCGGCCAGGCCGACGTCCTGACCATCGGCCCCGGCCTGGACGACGTGGACGAGACCGCCCGGCTGATGGCGGCGGCGCTCGACGCCGCCGAGAAGAACACGCCGATCGTGCTGGACGCGTACGCCCTGGGCGCGCTGAGCCAGGACGAGGGCCTGCTGCGGGGACGTCCCCAGCCGACCGTGCTCACCCCGAACAAGGACGAGGCGCAGCGACTGCTCGGCGGCGACCCGGGCAACGACCTGGGTGCGGCTGCGCTCGAGGTCGCGGCTCGGTACCACGCCGTGGTGAGCCTGCGCGGCCACATCGCCACACCGGACGGCCACCTGTGGCGCGATGAGAACGGTGACATCGGGCTGGGCACGTCCGGCAGCGGCGACGTCCAGGCCGGCATCATCGCCGGGTTGCTGGCCCGGGGAACCGAGCCGGCCCAGGCCGCGTGCTGGGCCACCTTCGCCCACTCGGTCAGCGGGCAGCGGCTGATTCCCCGGCACGGCCGGACCGGCTTCCTCGCCCGCGAGCTGGTCGACGAGGTGGCGTACACGCTGGCCACCGTCTGAGCCGCTCAGGCGATCAGCGCCCGGCCGGTCTCGCGCACCCGCGGCCGGCTGTACCGGTTAGTCCGGGCCGGTCCGGGTACAGAGAACGGGACGGTAAATGGGACGGAGGGGACAATGACCCACTCGACGCTGGACGGTCGCCGGGATCAGCCGACGGGCGAGCTCGTCAGCCAACTGGCCGAACAGGTGTCCACGCTGGTCCGCGACGAGCTCGCACTCGCCCGGGCCGAACTGGTGGAGAAGGGCAAACGGGCCGGCACCGGAGCCGGCCTCTTCGGCGCGGCCGGCGTGCTCGCGTTGTACGGCGTGGGCGGCCTGCTGGTGACCGCGGCCGCCGCGCTGGCGCTGGTATGGCCGGTCTGGCTGGCGGCGCTGCTGGTGACGGTGGTGCTTTTCGTGATCGCCGGGGTGGCCGCGTTGATCGGCAAGAAGCAGGTCAGTGAAGCCATGCCGCCGGCTCCGACCGCGGCCGTGCAGAGCACCAAATCCGATGTCGACGCGGTGAAGACCGCAGTGCACGAGGGACGGCAGTCATGACCGACAAGCACACCGATGTCGACGAGCTGCGGGCCGAGATCGAGCAGACCCGGGCCGATCTCGGCGCGACGGCGGAGGCGCTGGCGGCCAAGGCCGACGTGAAGGCCCGATTGAGCGACGCCGCCACCGACGCCAAAGCCAAGCTCGGTGACAAGGCCGCCGACGTGCGTCAACGCGCCCGGCACCAGGCCCAGCAGGTGACCGAGAAGGCCGGCACCGTCGTCGGCACGGTTCGAAGCCAAGCCGCCGACGTGGCCGCGAAGACGCCCCCGCGCACCATTCCGATCGCGCTGGCCGTGGTCGTCGCCGGGGCGGCCGCCGTCGTCGCGGTGCTGATCCGCCGCCGCCGCTGAGACCACCCGCGGCGGATTGGCCCTGGGCTGCGGGAGCGGTCTCGTCGAGGATGGGCGGATGAGCTCGATGTCCGCCCTCATCGACACCCCGGTCCGGTACGACCTGGCCGAGAGCACCTGTCCGGCGTTGCGCCTCAGTGACCTCGGCGCGTTGCCCGACCTCGCGCTGGGGTACGGAACCTCGCGCGGCGACGAGGACTTGCGCGCGCTGATCGCCGCCTCTTCCGGCGTCAGCGCGGATCAGGTGCTGGTCACCGTCGGCGCGATCGAGGCCATGTACCTCGTCGCGCAGGTCACCTGTGGGCCCGGCGACCACGTGCTGCTTGCTCCGCCGTGCTTTCCGCCCGCCCGCGACGTGCCGGAGCGGCTCGGCGCCAAGGTCGCCCTCGTGCCGCTGTCCTTCGACGCCGGCTACCGGCTGCCGCTGGACCGGGTCGCCGCGTCGCTCACCCCGCAGACCCGGCTCATCTCCCTCGCCTCGCCGCAGAACCCGTCCGGCGTCCGGCTCACCGAAACTGAACTCGACGCCGTGCTCGAGCTGGCGCCGCCGGACGCGATCGTGCTGGTCGACGAGACGTACCGGGCGTGCACCTACGGCGACGCGCCGACGCCGGTGTCGGCCGCCGGCCGGTCAGCGCGCGTGGTCACCTGCTCGTCGTTGTCCAAGGCGCACGGCGCGCCCGGGCTGCGGCTCGGCTGGCTGACCACGGTCGATCCCGAGCTGTACGAACGGCTTCGGGACGCGAAGTTCGTCAGCACCGTCGCCTGCTCCACGGTGGACGAGGTCCTCGCGACGCGCGTGCTGGGCCAGGCGCCGGCGATTCTCGGGGACCGGGCCGTACGGCTGCGGGCGGCCTTGGACGAGCTGATCGCCTGGGCCGGGGACAAGCCGGTCGAGCTGGTCGTGCCGGACGGCGGTGCGCTGTGCTGCCTGCGCCTGGCGGCGGCGGATCCCGGTGACTTCTACGAGCGGCTCGCCGGGGCGCAGACGCGGGTCGCGCCGGGCTCCTGGTTCGGCGAGTCCGACCGGGTCTTCCGGGTCGGGTTCGGGCACCTTCCGCCGGCCGACTTCACCGAGGCGCTCGCACGACTCGGGTCCGCGCTCCCGGACGCCTGATCCGCCGCATCGTCGAAGCCGAGCGGGAATCAGTCGGCGGCCACGCGCTGACCGGCGTCGGTCGCCGTCACCGCCGAACTCGCCTGATGTAACAGCCGGAAGTGGCGGCGGCGCATGAGCCGCAGCACCAGCCCCGCGGGATACCCGAACGCGCTGAGCCCGGTGGCCGTGTCCAAGGGCTCGATGCGGTCGATCGGGTACTCAGCACCGTGGAAGATCACTTCGCATCGGCCGGCGGCGACGACGTTGCGGTACCACGCGACGTCCGGCCCGTACGTGAGCTCGGCGACGAAGTCGTCGCCCCGCCGCGCCAGGATCAGCGGTGTCTCGTACGTGCGGCCGGTCTTACGCCCGACGTGCCGAATCAGCGAGAACGGTCCGTGCCCGGAGTGGGCCAGCCGGGACGTCCCGCGATTCAGCGTGTTCTTCAGCAGCCAGAGCCAGCCACTCCGCGCTCGCGTCGAATTCATCATGTGTTGAATTTAGCGCGCGGGCGCGCTCGAGGGAAGGCGCGGCGGCCTGGCGGCTGAGTTTTCGGCGGACGGGTGGACCGGGCGTGGAGGATCAGGAGCGGGCCGCGGCGGCGCCCCGCTCGCGGACGACGTCGAGCGCGCCCGGCGGGACGACTCGGGACCGAGCCGCCCGTAACCGGCGCCGGCATAGCTGGGGCCTGGGAAGGCACGGCGCGCCGGGCATGCCGAACGCGGCGCCGAGCCGGTCCGGCCGCCGGGATCAGCCAGACCCCCGGCTCTCGCACAGGAACATCGCGCGGGCTGTCGGTGGTTAGTCTGAGCGAAGGCCCAATTCGTGCTGAGGAGTCGAGATGGCGTACGAGAAGGCGATCCTTGCCGGCGGATGTTTCTGGGGTATGCAGGACCTGATCCGCAAGCGCCCCGGAATTGTCTCCACCCGGGTCGGATACACCGGCGGCGACGTGGCCAACGCCACCTACCGCAACCACGGCAACCACGCCGAGGCGATCGAGATCACCTTCGACCCGGCCGTGACGTCGTACCGCGACATTCTGGAGTTCTTCTTCCAGATCCACGACCCGACCACCCTCAACCGTCAGGGCAACGACATCGGCACCAGCTACCGCTCAGCGATCTTCTACACCGACGACGAGCAGAAGCGGGTCGCCGACGACACCATCGCCGACGTGGCCGCGTCCGGGCTGTGGCCGGGCAAGGTGGTCACCGCGGTCGAGCCGGCCGGCCCGTTCTGGGAGGCCGAGCCGGAGCACCAGGATTACCTGGAGCGGATCCCGTACGGCTACACCTGCCACTTCCCACGCCCGAACTGGGTGCTGCCGAAGCGCGACAAGGCCGTCACGGCCTGACCACTGCTCGAAGTTCGATCAGGGCATCCACACGATCCGGCGGTCGGCGAGGCCGCCGGATCGCCCCGTCGCGGCCGACCTGCACAGGCCGCCAATTCAGCCACCTCCAGGCTGTCCCGCCGCACGAGCCGGGCAACCGCTTATCCAGGGATTGGTTGTCCGCGGATAGCGAGTCCCTTCCTCCCGGCCCTTAGGGCTCGCACTGTGGAACGGGATCTGATCCCAAGCCAGTGTGCACATCGCCGTCATGGTCAAGCCGACGAATGATCAGCGATAACACTGCCGACGTTCCTGGAGGAATCATGGCAACTCGACATGACCCGCGTACTCCCACGATCATCCCCGCCCGGCCGGGTGAGTCCAGGTGCAACCCGCGCGTCGCCGGGCGCCACGATGACGACTTCGAGCCGTTCGGCGCTCGGTCATGACCCGGGCACGCTGGACAGCGGCGAACCTGCCGGACCTGTCCGGACGAACCGCGGTGGTCACCGGCGCATCCGGCGGGATGGGCCGGATCATCGCCACTGAGCTCGCGCGGGTCGGCGCGACCGTGACCCTGGCCGTCCGCGACGTCGCCCGGGGCCGCGCCGCGGCGGAAACGATGCGCGGGCGCACCGACGTCCGGGCACTGGACCTGGCCGACCTGGCCTCGATCCGCGCGTTCGCGGACGACTGGACCGGGGACCTGGACATCCTGGTCAACAACGCCGGCATCATGCAGGTCCCGCACGGCCTGACGGCCGACGGATTCGAACTGCAGATGGGCACGAATTACCTCGGCCCGTTCGCCTTGACCGCCGGGCTCCTGCCGCACGTACGCGGCCGGATCGTCATGGTGTCCTCGCAGCTGCAAAGCGGCGGCCGCATCCACCTGGACGACCTCAACGGCGAACACCGCCCCTACAACGCCCTGCAAGCCTATCGGGACTCCAAACTGGCCCTCACGTTGTTCACGCTGGAGCTGTCACGCCGGCTCACCGGAGCCGCCAGCCCGGCACGCGCCGTGACGTCGGACCCCGGATTTGCCCGGACCAACCTGGCCGCCCACGTCGGCGGCCCGGCGGGCTTCGTCCAGAAACTCGCCGTTCGCCTGTTCAACGACGCCGCCCACGGCGCGGCGCCGACCCTGTACGCCGCGACGGCTGACATTCCGTCCGGTTCCTACGTCGCGACCGACGGGTTCCGGCATCTCCGCGGCTACCCGGAGGTGGCCGACCCGCCGAAGGCCGCGCAGGACCCGGACCTCGCCCGGCAGCTGTGGGACCTGTCAGCCAACCTCACGAGCACTACCACCAGCACCGATCAGATCGCCGGCCGCTGACCGCATCCGAGGTGTGATCGGTCGCCGATTGATCTGACCCGCGGCGACAGATCCCGCCAGATGCGGCGTGGCCGACCCTCACAACGAGTCGGCGTACCGGGACGTGTGCCGTCGATGCGGCCGCGCGAGAAGGCGCCGGATCAACGACGGAAGGCGACACCATGACTCACCCGACGAACCTCGAAGCCACCGACCACCCGGCCGTCTTCGTGCCGCACGGCTACCCGGAACACACCGTCGACCTCGGTGAGATCCGGATGAACTACGCCGTGGCCGGCGACCCGTCCAACCCGGCCATGCTGCTCATCCCCGCCCAGACCGAGTCCTGGTGGGGCTACGAACAGGCGATGCGGCTGCTCGCCGACCGCTACCAGGTGTACGCCGTTGATCTGCGCGGGCAGGGCCGGTCCACGTGGACCCCGGGCCGCTACAGCCTGGACCTCTTCGGCGGAGACCTGGTCCGTTTCATCGACCGCGTCATCGGTCGTCCGGTCGTGGTCTGCGGACTGTCCTCGGGCGGCACCGTCGCTGCGTGGCTGTCCGCCTACGCCGCACCCGGGCAGATCCGCGCCGCGGTGTACGAAGACGCGCCGCTGTTCGCCTCGCAGGCGAACCCGGCCGTCGGCCCGTCCATCCGGCAAAGCATCGCGCCGATGTTCATGCTGTGGCACAAGTGGCTCGGCGCTCAATGGTCGATCGGCGACTTCGCCGGCATGCAGCAGGCCATCGGCCGAGAGGTTCCCGGCTGGATGCTGGTCGCGTTGCAGCACATGGCACCGGCCGGCACCAGCGGGCCGCCCACCGGACCGCCGCAGGACCTGATGGAGTACGACCCCGAGTGGGGTGACGCGTTCGTCTCCGGCCGGGCCACGGTCAACTGCGATCACGACACCATGCTGCGCCAGGTGAAGGTGCCGGTTCTGTTCACCCACCACTTCCACCAGGTCGACCCGGACACCGGCAATCTGGTCGGCGGGCTCACCGACCAGCAGGTGCACCGGGTGGGGCAGCTCGTTGAAGGCGCCGGCAACTCCTTCACCTACCGCGCCTTCCCCGACATGCCGCACTCCATGCACGGCTACCAACCGGCCACCTACGTCGCCACAGTGACCGCATGGCTCGACAGCCTGGACGGGCGCGAAACCGCTCCCAAGGAAAACGCGTCGGCTTCGGCCCGCTGAACCAGTTCCGGCTACCCCGGGCGGCGTCAACCCGCTCGGGCGGACCGTCCCGGATCCCCTTTGTGTCGAAGAGCCAGCAGGAGCAGGTCATGTCAGTCATCCTCGTCACCGGCGCCGGAACCGGCATCGGACTCGTCGCCGCCCAACAACTGGCCACCGCCGGGCACACCGTCTACGCCAGCATGCGCGACATCAACGGCCGCAATGCGGGGCGGGCCGCCGCGGCTCAGGAGGCCGCAGGGCGAGCCGGCGTCGACCTTCGCATCGTGCAGCTCGACGTCACCTCACAGGAGTCGGCTGATGCGGCCGTACGAACGGTGATCGACGAGGCCGGCCGGCTGGACGTCGTCATCAACAACGCCGGCCACCTGGTGCTCGGATACACCGAGGCGTTCACCGCCGAGGAGCTCATTCACCTGTTCGACGTCAACGCCGCCGGCGCCCACCGCGTCAACAAAGCGGTGCTCCCGCACTTCCGGCAGCGGCGCCACGGACTTTTGATGTACATCGGCAGCACGATCCCGTTCAGTACGCCGCCGTTCTTCGGGCCGTACGTCGTCTCCAAGGCCGCGATGGACTCCCTCGCTGTCGTGACGTCCTACGAAGCGAACGCTTTCGGCATCGAAACCGTGATCGTCATGCCCGGCGCGATCACCAAGGGAACGGAACACTTCCCGAATGCCGGTCACCCGGATGACCCCGCCGTGGCCGAAGGCTACGCAGAACTCGATCCGCTCGTGGCGCGCAGCGAAGAGGCCACCAACAACCTGTTCGGGTCAACTGTCGTAGGAGCCGAGGGTGTCGCCGAGGAAATCGTCCGAGTGCTCGACCTGCCGTTCGGCGAAAAACCTTTCCGTGCGGTCATCGACGACACTCACGCCGGCACCGAACACGTGGGCTGGGCGTACGACCAATGCCGCGCCGACTTCGTTCGCCGGATGGGCTACGGCGAGCTGCTCCGCCCGCAAGCCGCCCTCACCCCAGCGTGAGGCGGACAAGCCGTACGCAAGCGAAGCTCGGCCGGCCGTACCCCAGTCACCGGCCGGCCGAACTTCGTCCGCACCACCTCGACCCTGCCGTGACCAGCCTCGCTCACCCGCCCCAACCCCCGTGAACAGGCCGTCAGGCGTGCGCGTACTTCGCCAGGAATGGGATCATCAGCGCGGCGGTCCGATCCGCGTACTGCGCATGCGGATAGTGCCCGGCCCCGTCGATCGTTGCCACCGTCCCCAGCCCGGCCGGCATCGCCGCGGCGATCGCCTCGCCCTCGGCCCGGGGGTCGGCGAAGTCGGGATCCGCGGAGCCCATGATGATCAGGGCAGCGCACCGGATGCCGGGCAGTCGCGCTTCGGCGTCGGCGGGCGTGGTCTTGAAGGTCTTCAGGAACTCGGCCATCCGCCCCGGCTCGGTCAGCTTGGCCCGCAGGGCCGCGATGTAATCGGCATAGTCGGCGGGCTTGGTCGGGTAGGCCACATCGAGGTACCTGATCCACAGGCGCAGGCTGCGCAACATCTGGGTGCCGCCCAATCGGAGCGTGCCGCGGCGGTAACGCTGGTTTCGCAGCAGGCCGCCCAGGTCGACCTTTTGGGTCATGGTGAACGGGTTGATCTCCACGATGCCGCTGACCAGTTCCGGGTCCATGGCCGCCGCGATGGTGGCCGCACCGCCCGAGATGGAGTGCCCCACGATCACCGCCGGCTCACCCAGGTGGCGGATCAGTGCGAGCAGGTCGCCGGCGATGTCGGTGCGGGAGATGGCGTCCTTGCCGGTGACCGACCTCCAGCCCATGCTGGACTCACCGTGCCCGCGCAGGTCCGCCACGACCACCCGGTGGCCGGCGTCCGCCAGCCTGGGCGCCAGGAACCGGTAGGCCTGCCGGCGGTCGCCGACGCCGTGCGACAGCACGACCAGCGGACCGTGCCCGGTCATGTCGTAGGCGATCCGGCCGCCCTCAATATCAGTGAACTCGGTCATCGTCGTTCCCCTCACTACCCTCAGTCGAGCTGATCGATTGGTTCTGACGCCGATGCCCGACGCCGGCTGCGCTCGCCTGAACGTGGCGATGGTCCTACGGCAGCGAATCTGTCTTTCAGGTCAGCTGGGCGAACATGTCATTGCCGCTCGCAGTCGTGGCGGGCACCTGTTGCGGGTTCCGGCTCGTTGGCGGCGCTACGACTTCGTTTCGACCGTCGCGATGGGTTCGGCGGCGTGCTCGAGGGCCGACACTGCCTCCGGCCACGCCTTGTCTTCCGGGTCGAACGCGGACTGGAGATATGCCCAGGTCAGCGCCCGGACCGCCGCGACCCGTCCGGGATTCTCGTCGGTGGTTTCGACATTGTCGAAGCCGCTGATGCCGCCGAGGATGTGCTCGCCGTTGATGAACGTCAGCAGCGTCTTGGGCCCCGGGCTCTCGGTGTAGGCGTCCCAGCGGTAGCTCAGACGTGTGGAGAAGACGGGGTTCAGGTCCTTGTCGCCCCCGATGACGAGCGCGGGCGTGGTCATCTTGGTGAAATCGCTGTGGGCCAGGACCGGATAGCGTTGCAACGCCGGACCGGAACTCTCGTCCGCGATACCGGGAGCCGTCATCACCACGCCTACCTTGATGCGCGGGTCCGCGAAGTCCACCTCGGAGCCGTCGCTCGGGTCGACCGTGCGCATCCCCAACAGCAGCGACGCGGTGTGGCCTCCGAGGGAGTGCCCGACGACCGCGATGGAGTCGGTGTCCAGCCGTCCGGAGAGCAGGGGGACGGTGGCCTCGATCTCGGTGAGGTGGTCGAGGATGAACAGCATGTCCTGGGCCCGCGATCGCCAGAACAGCGGGGCCTCGGGGTCGTTCCCGTCCTGAAGGCCGAGGGCGGTCGAGTCGAGGTGCGTCGGCTGAATGACGACGTACCCGTGGGCGGCCCAGAACTCGGCGACGGGCGAGTATCCGTGCAATGAGGACAGGAAGTTGCTTGCCCCGTGCCCGTGGGACAGCAGGATGATCGGCAGGTGCTCACCGCCCAGTGGCGCGGTGACTTTCATCTCCAGCGGTGCCAACCTGCCGGGAACGTCGAAGACGACGGGGCTGAACGCGACGATCGGTTGTGCTTCGTTGACCGGTAGGCCGGCGGCCTCGCTGTAGGGCTTGCTCATTGCGGTTTCTCCTCCTGTCGATGGCAGCGATGGTGCTGCGCTCGCTTGCAGCCTCAGGGGTCAAAGGCGGTGAGCCGATGCGCCGGGGCACCGCGCACCGGCGTTGAGGCCGGTTCGACCGGGTGCCCGGGGGCTGCATGTCATGCCGTCACTGTGCGCCTCTCGGCGAGCGCGGGGCAGGCCCGGCTCATCCAGGGACTGGCTCTCCCTGGATGCTAGGACGGTTCCGTGGGAGTCTTACGTGCGTGGTGGACCGCGCGGGACTTGCCGACTTCCTCCGCCGGCGTCGCGAGCTGCTTCGACCGGCCGATGTCGGGCTTCCGGCGGGGGTTCGGCGACGCACGCCCGGTCTCCGCCGGGATGAAGTGGCCCAATTGGCCGGCATGTCGACCGATTACTACTCGCGCCTCGAGCAGGGCCGTGGATCGCTTCCGTCCGAATGGATCCTGACGGCTATCGCGCGGGCCTTACGAGTCAACCTCGACGAGCGAGACCATCTGTTCCACCTCGCCGGCATCAGCTCGCCGGCGCGACACGCCGGGCGGCACATCGACGCCGGCCTCAGTCGCCTCGCCGACCACCTGTTCCGGCTCCCGGTCTGCATCTGCACCGATCTCGACGATGTGCTCTGGCAGAACGATCTCGCCGATGTCGTCATGGGCAGCCTCGATCAGCGCGCCGGCCGAGAGCGCAACTTGACCTGGCGGTGGTTCGCCGACCCCGCGACCCGAACGTTGTTCCCTCCGGAGGACTGGACGCAGCAGTCCGAAGTGCATGTGAGTGACTTACGCGCCGCCCACTCCCGCCGTGGCGGTGACACCGATGTGACGGCCCTGGTGAACGAGCTCCGCGAAGTCAGCGGCGAGTTCATGGCACTGTGGGAACGGCACGAGGTCGCCGTCTCGCGATACGACCGTAAACGGCTGCTGCACCCGCAAGTGGGTCTGCTGCAGCTCACGTGCCAAGTCCTCCTCACCCCTCACGACGACCTCAAGCTGCTCGCCATGTTCCCCACCGAAGGGACTGACGCGGGCGACAAGCTCGACCTTCTCCGTGTCATCGGTCGACAGGACCTCCAGGTCAGGAGCTGACGAGCCTGTCCCGTCCGGCGGGCCGACCGCCATCACCGCGGCGGTGACGGCCCGCGCTCATCGCCGGCCCAAGTGTCGGAGGCCGGCGGTAAGGTCGCCCGCATCGGACGTCGGGAGGTGGGGCGATGGCGCGCGCTGACCACGTCGATGTCTCGGGGCGAGGTGAGTAAACAGATCAGCGCCCGATCAAGAACCTGCCCGGGGTGCCGACTCATAACGACGGCATCGATGACTACATCCGGACGTACCTGAGCCTGCTCGGCCCGGCCACGCCGGCCGAGGTCGCCACGTTGCTGGGGACGGCCACGGCCGAGATGAAGAAGGTGTGGCCGGTCAGATCTGGCTGAGGTGACGGTGGACGGGAAAAGGGCGTGGCTGCCGGAGAAGTCGGTGTCCGACCTGGAGGGTGCGGACACGGTGACCGGCGTGCGACTGATCCCGCCGATGGACGCGCTGCTTCAGGCGCGGGACCGCGATCTGCTGGTGCCGGACAAGGCGATGCAGAAGGAGGTGTGGCGGGTTCTCGGCAACCTCGGGGTGTTGCTCGTCGACGGCGAGATCGCCGGCGTCTGGCGGGCCAAGATGGCCGGTCGGACGCGGGTCGATCTGTCGATCACGCCGTTCGCCGCCCTGACTTCGAGCCGGCGCAAGGCCGTCGAGGCGGAAGCCGCCGAGGTCGCCCGCGCCCGGCGCGCCGACTCCGCGACGGTTGCCTACATCTGACCGCGCTCGGCCGGCGGCGCCCCCGGCCGGACGCACCTGTAGCTCGGACGGAGGGTCGCGCAGGGCGGACCTATTGCTTGCCGGCGACCGACTACCAGGTGGGGGAAAGCTGCCTCGGTGGAACGCCCGGCGGCCGCCGCCGGCTCGGCGGAGCTGGGTGATCAGGGCGATGACCAGGATGGTTGCACACACGGCAGTGATCATGGCGGCGATCCACCAGCCGAGGACGGCGAAGATGAGGGCCGTTGTCCAGACGACAACGGCCACGAAGACCAGGGCGACCGCCGAGCGGCGGCGGGTGGGGCGGCCCGCGGTCATGCGCGCGCAGAACTCCGGATCCTCGCGGCGGAGTTGGCGCTCCAGTACGGCCAGCCGCCGGCTGTCGTGTTTGCTCAACATGTCGTTACCCTCCGGAGTCCGGCCCGGCCCAGCGCATCGACCAGAGTTCATCGTTCGTTCTGATCAACGCCATTGTTACCCGTGAGTCGGCTCGTCATGCGCGCCACCGTGCCACGCGGTCGCCGCCGGGTACAAAGGTTGCCGTTCGGTCACCGGCCGCCGACGCACTCCGTGTCTGTTCCCGCCCGAAGGGGATGACACAGTTGCCCCACAGTGGACGACAGCCCCAGCCCGGGAAGTTTGCGATATGGGCAAACATGCGGCCGTGCCCGGGACGGTATGGACAGGTGCCTCGCCGGTAGGGATCACTGGGCGTTGCCAACCTGCCGGAGCGGCACGGTCGTTGCCCGGAAGACCCAAATTCGCATCATCAGGAACCGAACCCCGGTGGCCACCAGATTGGCCCCGATCAGCACGGTCAGCTCGAGCGCCCGAGCCGGGTGGGTGGTCACCCGCGTCCAGCAGCGTGAGCGAGCCACTGGTCAGACCCAGGCCGATGGCGAAGACCACCAGGCCCTGCGCCTGGTGCTTCCATGCCCGGCCGGTGCCACGTACGCCGAAGGTCAGCCGCCGGTTGACCGCGGTGTTGGCCACCGCGGTGATCAGCAGCGCGATCACGTTGGCGGACTGCGGCCCCAGCCCGCTCCGCAACATCGCGTAGAACAGCAGGTAAGCCACCGTGCTGGCCAGCCCGACGGCGGCGAACCGGATCAGCTGCCCGGCCAGTCCGGCCGGCACTCCGGCGACCGGGAGCGCGTTGCGGCCGAGTTGCTCGCGCACCGCCGCCAGCGGCAGCCGGCCCGAACCGAGCGCCCGGGTCAGCCGCAGGATGCCCTTGAGGTCGGCGAGCGCGGTGGCCGACGAGGTCGACCCGGCTGTCCGGGTCGTCGACCCAGTCCACCGGAACCTCGTGGATGCGCAGCCCGGCCCGCTCGGCCAGCACCAGCATCTCGGTGTCGAAGAACCAGCCGGTGTCCTCGACCATCGGCAGCAGCCGCTCGGCCACGTCGGCGCGGATCGCCTTGAACCCGCACTGGGCGTCGGAGAACCGGGCCGCCAGCGTGCCCCGCAGCAACAGGTTGTAGCTACGGGAGATGAACTCGCGCTTGGCGCCCCGGACCACCCGCGAGCCCCGGGCCAGCCGCGAGCCGATGGCCAAGTCGGAGTGCCCGGAGATGAGCGGCGCGACCAGCGGCAGCAACGCGCCCAGGTCGGTGGACAGGTCGACGTCCATGTACGCCAGCACGGCCGCGTCGGAATGCGTCCACGCGTACGTCAAGGCGCGGCCGCGACCCTTCTCGGCCAGGCGGGTCGAAGCGACCTCGGGTACGTCGTACGCCAGTCGGCTGCGCCACCTCGGCGGTCGAGTCGGTGCTCGCGTTGTCCGCGATGGTGATCCGGAACGGGTAGGGGAACTGGGCCGTCGAGGTAAGCGTGCAGACCGCCGCACGCACGGCTCGAGGTCGATCTCCTCGTTGTAGACCGGGACGACCACGTCGAGCACGGGCGCATCGAGGCGCGATCTCGGGAGCGGCGTGCGGGGCAGCGTCGAAAGGCTCATGAAACTAAGCTCGACTGCCCGGCTTTGCCCGGAATGTGGCAACCCTGTGCCTGGCCTATGAGTGTTGCCGCCAGCCGGCCGGAGTACGCCGCGAGTGCGGAAGGCGCCCTTATGCAAGGCGGCCGCGGGGAAGACGGGCGTGCGTGAGGCGGGCGCGTGCCTTGGCGGCGTGGGTGAGGGTCGTGGGGACGACGACAGCCGCAGGCGGCTCCCCGTGGGGAGCCGCCTGCGGGGACTGGCCGGACCGGTGCACGGTCAGGCTCTCGGGCTGGTCAGGTCGTAGACCGTGGTGCTGCCGACCGTCTTGGCGGTGAAGTTCGGCCTGCACCCATTGGGCGATCGCGGAGCTGTCGCTGCTGCCGCCCATGCTCCGCGCCGCCGCGCCGCCACCGCCGATGAAGTAGTGGATCTTGCCCTGCGGCCACGTACTGCTTGAACTGGGCCAGCGTCGGCGACGGGTCGCTGCCGTTGAAGCCGCCGATCGGCCATCACCGGCTCGCCGCGTGGCCAGCTGATAGCCCGAGGCGTTCTGCGAGCCGACCGCGGCGGCCACCCAGGTGTACTCGCTCGGCGTTCTGCTCAGCAGCAGCGCCTTCATCGCGGAGCTCACCGTCGCGGCGTCGAGCAGACCGCCCATGCCACCCGGCCGGCCGCCGCCGAAGCCGCCGAAGCCGCCGCCGGGCTGCCCGGGGGTGCCACCGATCGTGCCGCCCGTGCCCGTGCCCGGTGCCGGTCCCAGTGCCGGCGCCGGGAGCGCCACCCGGGAATCCGCCACCCGGGAATCCGCCGCCTGGGAACGCGCCGCCACGGTTACCGCCGCGGAAGCCGCCACCCGGACCACCACGACCGCCCGGCCGACGCCGCCCGACACCGCCGGCCCGGCCGTCGGGATCGAACCGGTGTGCGGCTGCGATGCGGTCTGCACCGCGTACGCCGCCGGCCCGGCCAGCCCGGCGACCAGCGCCACCCCCGCCGCCACGACGGCCACCCGGGCCGCCGTCCAGCTGCCGGACCAGCGCCGCCAACAGGCCGACCGCACCGACCATCCCGAGGGCCAGCACCACGTAGCGAAGCCACGGCACGAACGTCGGGCTCAACGCCAGCAGGTGGTACGACCACCACGCGGTCGCCGCGATCGCCAGCGCCAGCGCCGCCACCGCGACGGGGTTGCGCCGGGCCCGCCACGCGATCACCGCACCCATGCCGACCACGGCGCCGATCGCCGGCGCCAGGGCCACCGTGTAGTACGCGTGGAAGATGCCCTGCATGAAGCTGAACACCAGCCCGGTGACGACCAGCCAGCCACCCCACAGCACCAGTCCGGCGCGCAGCCGGTCGGTGCGGGCCGCGCGTACGGTCAGGACCAGCCCGCCGAGCCAGCAGGATCAGTGCGGCCGGCAGCAGCCAGGAGATCTGCCCGGCCTGCTCGGTCTGGAACAGCCGCGTGATGCCGGTGGCTCCCCACATGCTGCCGCCGTTGCCGCCGCCCCCGCCGCCGACCGATCCGGTCTCGTTGCCGGAGAGCCGGCCCAGACCGTTGTAGCCGAGCGTCAGTTCGAGCAGGCTGTTGTTCTGCGAGCCGCCGATGTACGGCCGCATCGACGCCGGCACCAGTTCGACGACGGCGATGTACCAGCCGGCCGACACCACGATCGCGACGCCGGCCAGCACCAGCTGCAGCAGACGCTTACCCAGCCGCGGCGGCCCGGCGAAGAGATAGGCCAGCCCGTACGCGGGAACCACCAGCAACGCCTGCAGCATCTTGGTCAGGAACCCGAATCCGACCAAGACCCCGGCCAGCACCAGCCACCAGGTCGAGCCCTTCTCGACGGCGCGGACGGTGCGTACGCCCCGGCCACCATCAGCAGCACGAGCATGGCGTCCGGGTTGTTGAACCGGAACATCAGCACGGCGATCGGGGTCAGCGCGGTCACCGCACCGGCGATCAGGCCGGCCGCCGGCCCGAACCAGCGCCGTACGGTGGTGTACAGCAGCCCGGCCGTGGCCACGCCCATCAGGGCTTCCGGGACGAGGATGCTCCACGAGCTGAGCCCGAAGATCCGTACCGACAACGCCATGATCCACAGCGAGGCCGGCGTCTTGTCGACGGTGATCGAGTTGGCCGCGTCGGAGGAGCCGTAGAAGAACGCCTTCCAGCTCACCGAACCGGCCTGGACCGCCGCCGAGTAGAACGAGTTGGCCCAGCCGGAGGCGCCCAGCCCCCAGACGTACAGCAGGCCGGTGAGCACCAGCAGCGCCCACAGCGACGGCCGGACCCAGGCCGGGTCCTGCGGGCGGCCGAGGAAGAACCGCGCTGCTCGCGCGCGTGCGGGCGGCGGTGGCGGCTCGACCGGCGGCGGCGACACCATCGGCGGCACGGGCAACGTCGAGGTCATCGAGTGTCCTTCGGGGCAGTGGGATGCGTACATCCCGACTCTCGACGTGTGCCCTATGCCCGCCTTATGCCGACCCTGTGGCCCGGCTGTGAGCTATCCGGCGCGGCGCTTGGCGGCGGCGACGGCCAGGCGCTCGAAAACGGAAACGGTGCTGTCCCAGCCCATGCACGCGTCGGTGACCGACTGGCCGTAGGTCAGGTCCCCGCCGAGGTTCTGGCGTCCCGGCACCAGGAAGCTCTCCAGCATCACGCCGCTGATACCGTCCTGCCCGGCCTCGATCTGCCCGGCCACATCCTCGGCCACGGGCGGTTGCTGCTGATGGTCCTTGCCGCTGTTGCCGTGCGAGCAGTCGATCACCAGCCGCTCCGGCAGGCCCGCGGTCCGGAGCAACCCCAGCGCATTCGCCACGTCAGCGGAGGAGTAGTTGGGCCGGCCGCCGCCCCCGCGCAACACCAGGTGGCAATCGGGATTGCCGGCCGTGTGCAGGATCGCCGGCGTACCGGAGAAGTCGATGCCGGGGAAGACGTGCGGCACCGCGGCCGCCTTGATCGCATCGATCGCGGTGGCGATGCTGCCGTCCGGGCGGTTCTTCATGCCGATCGGCATGGAGAGACCCGAGGCCAGTTGCCGGTGCACCTGCGATTCGACCGTACGGGCCCCGATCGCTCCCCAGGCCACCGTGTCCGCGATGTACTGCGGCGTGATCGGGTCGAGGAACTCCACCGCCACCGGCAAGCCGCGCCCGACGACCTCGAGCAGCAGCTTGCGGGCCACCCGGAGTCCGGTGCTGACGTCGCCGGTGCCGTCCAGCGCCGGGTCGTTGATCAGGCCCTTCCAGCCGACCGTGGACCGCGGCTTCTCGAAGTAGACCCGCATCACGAGCAGCAGGTCGTCGGCGAACCGGTCGGCCTGCTCGCGGAGCCGGTCGGCGTACTCGGCCGCGGCCACGGGATCGTGCACCGAGCACGGCCCGGCCACCACCAGCAGGCGCCGGTCCCGATGGTTCACGATGGCCTCGACCTGCCGCCGGCTCTCCAGCACGCCGTCGTGCAGCTCGGCGGTCAACGGCAACTCGTGGTGCAGCAGCGCCGGGCTCATCAGCGGCACGACCTGGGCGATCCGCTGGTCTCGTACCCGTTGCACCTCGGGGATGGTCATGACTGGTCGTTCCCTCCGCCGGTCGTCTCGGGGCCGGTCGCCCGAGCGTGTACCGGCTTTGTCGTCGCAACAAAAAAGCAGCGACAAGGTCGCTGCTCAAGCCGGCTCGGGCGGGGCGTCTCAGGTCACGCGGTGACGGCCGAGGCGCCGGCCAGAGCCGGCCTCGTAAAACGCCGATACCAACGAGACACATCAGGAGCGTAGCGCATCCGCCGTACGGGGTCGGTCTTGCGGGGGATCGTTGCGTGCAAGTTGCTGTGTTGCGATGACGACATGAAAGACGCGAGCGCGCCCTACCTGCTCGACTCGCTGAACGCACTGCCGCCGGCTCAGCGACGGCAGGCCGTCCACTCGGTGCTTCTGCGGGTCTGGGAGACGCCGTCGCTGCTGCTGCGGGACATCCCGCCGACCCAGGCGATCACCGCGGTGGCCGTGGTGGCGGCCAGCTTGCCGGGGGCGTACGGCAAATCGTGGCTGGACGACCGGCTGGTCGCGGCCGCCCTGCCCGAGGTCTCGGCCGAGTTGGCCATGCGGGCCCTGTGCGCGCTGGACGTGGTCGTCGGCCGGGACCCCGAGTCGGTGCCGTTCGACCTGGCGGTCAGTGACGGCGACGCCGCCCTGGAATTACTGGACGACCTGCGCGAAGTGCTGCTCGACCGCATCCGCTGAACGCTCACGGACGCAGGGCGAAGTCGAGCCGCCGGGCCGGTGAGCCCTCGGCCTTGATCACGTTGTATCCGAAATACATCGTGCCGATGACGTCGGGGTATCGGCGGCAGTAGAAGGACGTGGTTGCGGTGAGCGCCTTTTTCTTAACATTCTCGTCGGGGACCAGTCCGGCCGTCTGATCCGGTTTGTTTCCGTCCTGATAAGAGAGAGTTTGAAAACCGTACTCGATGATGAGCGGTTTGTTTCCCGTATGGGCGAGCGCCCGATTCATGACAGCGGTCAAACGCGGTTCGTCGATGATCTGCGTCACGCTGCTGGCCGCCGTGAGGTGCGCGGCCGGATAACTGTAATTCGTCAGTACATAACCGTCAGCTCCGCTCGCCGAGTACGACGGCACGGCATAGGAACCGTCCCAGCCGTAGAACAGGCCGAGGAACACCCGGATGGTCGCGGCCCGGGCTCGTACCGCCCGGACGAGTTCCGTCGCGTACGCCGTCTGCCGCTCGCGGGACAGGCTCGAGTCGATGCCGCCGAGCCGCCGCTGCACCTGCGGATCGTCCACCGGCATGGTGAGCATGAGGTACGTCACCAAGGCGCGGTTCTCCGGCCGGGCGGCGACGTCCAGCACTGTCCGGTAGGCCTCGACGACCCGGCCGGCGTCCTGCGGCTGGAAGGCGAAGGCGGCCTGGTCGTACCACTCGAGGCGCAGCGCGATCGCCAGGCCGGCCACTCGCAACGCGCCGAACAGGGTGGTGAGCTGCGGTGCGGTCCAATTTTCCAGGCCGTAGACATTGATGGTGTTGATCCGGTACTCGTCGCGCATGGTCGCCAGCACGCCCGGCAGTCCGGTCAGGTCGGCCGGGTCGGGAAGGTCGAGAGTGGCGCCCTGGACATACGTGCCCGGAGGCACCTGAGCCCGGTACGGGGTGAGCACACCGGTGTCCTCCCCGGTCGGGCACGAGCTCTCGTCCTCGCCGTGCGAACCCCACGCGGCCGCCGCGGCCAGGACCAGAATCACCGCACCGCCACCGATCAGCGCCCGCACCGCCGTCCGGGCGTTACGCCGCGGTTTATTGCGTGTTTCCACTGCCGGTGGCCCCTCTCCGCAATTTCTGCAGTGTGTTTCCGCTCACGCGCCGCATCCCATCGATTTTCTGATCGGAATCCCTGCTCCGGTGCCTCGGCAATCGACTATACGCAATTCTTTTACTTCTCGGAAATGGCGGGTGTGCCTAAGCTTCGGCCCGTGCCGTCGGCGTTGACGAGCGCAATTGGACTCGCCCGCTGATCGGAGCATCCCATGTACGACAACTCAGCCTCGCTGGCCCTGGCCGGCAGCGGCATCACCATTCTCGGCCAAAGTGTCGGGATGGTCGTGCTGACGATCGCCGGCCTGCTGTTCCTGGCGCTCGGTCTGACCTTCAGCCTCCGCGGCCGGGGTCGTCGCAACAAGGGGGCCGTGTGACCGAGCCGTCCGTCGCCGGCCTGCTCCGCGAACTGGGGCAGGCGGCGGCGCCGGGGTCGCCGGCCCCGCCGCCGCACTCGGTCGGCCGCCTCCGGGCGGTGACGGCCGCCCTGCTGGCCGCCCGTCCCGACGCGGTCGACGAATATCGCCGGTTCGAGGCCGTGCGCCGCCGGACCATCGCGGTGCCGCCGCCGGACGTGGCCGGCCGCACGGTCCTGGTCACCGGCGGCACCGGTTGCGTCGGGACGGCCCTGCTGCGGGAGCTGGCCGTGCAGCGGCCCGGGAGGGTGGTCAGCCTGGCCGATCGCCCGGCGGCGACCTGGGTCGGCGGGGTCGAGTACATCGACGGCGACGTCCGCGACGCCCGCGCCGTGGCGGCGATCTTCGACCGGATCCGGCCGGACATCGTCCTGCACCTGGCGGCCCAGCGCGATCCCGGCCGGGCCGAACTCCAGCCGGTCACCGCGCTGGCCACCAACGTCCTGGGCACCCGCAACGTGCTGGCCGCGGCCGAGCGCTCCGGCGTGCACCGGTTCGTGTACGCCTCCACCGGCAAGGCCATGCGGACCTACACCCCGGATGTCTACGCCGGTTCGAAACGCCTGGGTGAATGGCTGGTGGCCGAAGTGGCCGCGCGCGGGCGGATGGCGTGTTCCGGCGTCCGCTTCACCCACGTCGTGGACAACTCGATCATCATGCGCCGGCTTCGTTCCTGGTCCGCCGGCGGCGAGGTGATCCGCCTGCACGCCGCCGACACGATGTTCTATGTCCAGTCCGCCCGCGAGTCGGCGCAGTTGCTGCTGACCGCTCTGGGCGCCCCCGCCGGTGACCGGTTCCGCCTGCACCTGATCCGCGACCTGGGCTGGCCGGTCTCGCTGCTCGATCTCGCGCTGGGCGCCATGGCCGCCGCGGGCACCGTCGCGCCGCTGTACCTGGCCGGTCCGGACCCGGGCTACGAACGGTGCGCCTACCCCGGCCTGTTCGACCCCCGTTACGCCGGCGAGATCAGTCCGCTGATCAACGCCATCGAGGCGCCCGGAGCCGAACCGTCCGGCTGCGCCGAGGTCGACGTCGTTCCGATGCCGCGACCGGACGGTGAGTGGCTGACGAACGGCCTCGGCGAGCTCGAACGCGCCTGCCGCGCCGACGACCCGGTGGCCGCCCGCCGCGCTCACCTGGAACTGGGGCGGCAGGCGCTGACCGCGGCGGCGGAGGCCACGCCGGCCGCCACCCTGCAGCGCGTCACCGCACTGACCGCACCGCACCGGCCGGCGATGACCGCCGAACACCGGCTGATCGACGACACGTTCCGGGCCGCACTGGCCGTCCCGGCCCGCGTGCCGGTCGCCGCCGCCGGCTGAAGCCGTCCTTCCACAGAGGGGTTCCCCGTGGCCAAATCGCCGCGCGTCTATCTGATCATCCTGTCCGTCTGGGCCGTCCTGTTCGCGTTCCTGCTGCCCGCCTCCCACCACCAGGTCGTACGGGCGCAGTCGGCCGGCTGGCCGGTGGTGACGCTCGCCGTCATCAGCGCGGTCTTCATCGCGTACTTCTGGCTGAACGGCACGAAGGACATTGTCTACACGCTCTACTACCACCTGGTGGCCGCGCGCCGGGACCGCCCGGTGCCGCGGCGCACCGGGGACGGCGCCCCGCCCAAGGTGGTGCTGGTCTACTGCACCTGCAACGACTTCTCCGCCGACAGCCTCGAGCGCAGCATGCGCCAGCGGTACGACAACGTCGACGTGGTGATCCTGGACGACTCGAACAAGCCCGAGTACCTGGCGGCGGTCGACGAGTTCGGGCGCAGCCACGGTGTTCGGGTGGTCCGCCGGGCCGACCGGGAGGGTTTCAAGGCGGGCAACCTCAACAACTACCTGCGGACGGCGGAGTTCGACTACTTCGTCATCCTGGACAGCGACGAGATCATCCCACCCGACTACATCGACCGCAGCCTGGACTACTTCGCGAACTACGACAACGCCGGCATCGTCCAGGCCAACCACATCGCCACCCGCAACCGCAACGGGTTCATGCGGATGTTCTCGATGGGCGTGGACTCGCACTGGATCGCGTACCAGACCGTGAAGGACCGCTTCGGCTTCCTGTCGCTGCTGGGCCACGGCGCGATGGTCAGCCGTACGTGCTACGACGCCGCCGGTGGATTCCCGCACGTGGTCTCCGAGGATCTGTGCTTCTCGATCGCCGCCCGGCACGCCGGGTACCTGACCGTCTTCGCGCCCGACATCGTGTGCGAGGAGGAGTACCCGGTCGACTACCTCGCCTTCAAGAAGCGCCACTCGAAGTGGACGCAGGGCAACATGGAGTTCATCAAGCGGTACACCGGGGTGATCGCCCGGTCGCGGATGACCTGGTTCGAGAAGCTCGACATCTTCCTGTTCACCTACAACCTGCCGTTGACCGCGGTGTTCTCGCTGTACGTGGCGATCCACGTGGTGGTGCTGCCGTTGCTCGGCTACCGGATCGAGTTTCCCCTGTGGATGCTGGCGCCGACGGTCGTGTTCCTGGTCGCGCCGATGCTCAACGACATCATCTTCCACTGGCGGGCGATGTCGAAGGCCCGGCTGCTCTGGTACTCGCTGCACGCCATGCTGCTGTACGGGTCGATGCTGTTCATCAGCATCCGGGCGTCGGCCACCTCGGCGTTCGGCCGGTCGGTCTTCCTGGTCACGCCGAAGGAGGCCAAGCACACGTCGCTGCGGCAGGCGCTGGTCGCCAACCGGGCCGAGCTGGCGTTCGGCGTGATCCTGCTGGCTGTCTCATTCGTGCTCGTCCGGAGCGTGCTGCCGGTGTTGTTCATCGCCGTGCCGGCGGTGTTCTGCGGTTACCTGACGCTGAAGCACAACCGGTCCACGCCGGTCGCTCAGGCGGCACCGGAGGAGGAGCCCGAGGTGGCCAAGGTCTGAGTCGCCGGTACGAGCGGCAGCGTCACGAGGAACTCGGTCCGGCCGGGCCGGCTGTCCACGGTCACCCGGCCCTGATGGGCGGTGACCACGGCGTGCACGATGGACAGTCCGAGACCGGTGCTGCCGGCCGCCCGCGACCGGGAGCTGTCGCCGCGGGCGAACCGCTCGAAGATGTGCGGCTGCAGGTCGGCCGGGATGCCCGGGCCGGTGTCGGTCACCCGCAGGGTGGCGGTGTCGGTGGTGGCGCTGACGCCGACCGTCACGGTGGTGCCGTCAGGCGTGTGCGTACGGGCGTTGGCCAGCAGGTTGGCCAGCACCTGGTGGAGCCGGGCGCCGTCCCCGATCACCGTCACCGGCTCCGCGGGCAGGTCCAGCTGCCAGTCGTGGCGCGGTCCGGCGGCGTGCGCGTCGCTGACCGTGTCGACCACCAGCATGGACAGGTCGACCGGATCGTGGGCGAGTGGCCGGCCGGCGTCGAGGCGGGCCAGCAGCAGCAGGTCCTCGACCATGGTGGTCATCCGCTTGGCCTCGGACTCGACCCGGTTGAGCACGTGCGCCACCTCGTCCGGCACCGGCCGGCCGCTGCGGCGGCTGAGCTCGGCGTACCCCCGGATGGCGGCCAGTGGCGTCCGCAACTCGTGGCTGGCGTCGGCGACGAACTGCCGGACCTGCATCTCGCTGGCGTGCCGGGCCTCGAGGGCGCTGCCGACGTGGTCGAGCATGCGGTTGAGCGCGGCGCCGACCTGACCGACCTCGGTGCGCACATCGGTGTACGCCTCGGGCACGCGCTGGGCCAGGTCGACCTCACCCCGATCGAGTTCGAGCTCGGAGACCCGGGTCGCGGTGCCGACGAGGAGCTCCAGCGGCCGCAGGTTCCTTCGGATGATGACCGCGCCGGCGAACCCGGCGATCAGCACTGCGACGAGCACGGCGCCGCCGGCCACGGCGGCCGCGGTCACCAGCGTGCCCTGCGCGTCTTTCACGGACACACCGGTCACGACGATGTCGCCGTCCGGCCCCTGGCGGGCGACCAGGCGGTAGCCACCCAATCCGTGGCCGAGGTCGTAGGTGGCCGGCTGAAGGCCCGGCGGCACGGCCAGAAGTGTGGCGTAGATCGTGGTCGGCAGCGGTTCCGGCGCCTCACCGTAAGCCGCCTGCAGGAGCGCGTTCTCGACCACGCCGCCCGACACGAACGCGCGCAGCGTGCCCTTTCCCTGACCTCCGCGGAAGCCGCCGTGCGGAGCGCCACCGTTGTCGTCGGACCCCGGGGGTGGCCCGGCCGAGTCGATCAATTGGCTGTCGATCTTGTCGTAGAGCGTCCGGTGCAGGGCGATCTCCGTGGTGCCACCAACCGCCAGGCCGAGCACGAACAGCAGGGCGATCATGAGGGCGACCAGCCGGGCGCGCAGCGACCACCCAGCGGGCGAGCGCCAGCGGGCCGGGCGTCCGGCGGTCAGGTCAGTCAGCGGGCTTGAGGACATAACCGGCACCGCGCATGGTGTGGATCATCGGCTTGCGGCCGGCGTCGATCTTCTTGCGGAGGTACGAGATGTACAGCTCCACCACGTTGGCCTGGCCGCCGAAGTCGTAGTTCCAGACCCGGTCGAGGATCTGGCTCTTGCTCAGCACCCGGCGCGGGTTGCGCATCAGGTAGCGCAGCAACTCGAACTCGGTGGCGGTGAGTGTGACCAGGTCGCCGCCCCGGCGCACCTCGTGGCTGTCCTCGTCCAGCGACAGGTCCCCGACGATCAGAGCGGAGTCCGTACGCATCGGGGAGTGACCCATCCGGCGCATCAGCCCGCGCAGCCGGGCGACCACCTCTTCCAGGCTGAACGGCTTGGTCACGTAGTCGTCCCCGCCGGCGGTCAGGCCGGTGATCCGGTCCTCGACCGAGTCCTTGGCCGTCAGGAACAGCACCGGAACCTCGGGCGTCTCGCCGCGCAGCCGGCGCAGCACCTCCAGCCCGTCGATGTCCGGCAGCATCATGTCGAGCACGACGGCGTCGGGGCGGAAGTCGCGCGCGGCCCGGACGGCGGACAGCCCGTCGGGGGCGCTGCGGACGTCCCAGCCCTCGTAGCGCAGTGCCATCGAGAGCAGTTCGGCCAGGGTCGGCTCGTCGTCGACCACGAGCACCCGGACCGGGCCTCCGTCGGGCCGCCGCAACTCATGGCTGGTGTCTGCGTTCGCCATCGTCATGCCCTTTACTCTGCTGGGCCCCGCTATGCGCGCGCTTTTTGCTCGCTGTGTGCACCCTGTGAGCGAACCACACAGAAACGGCGGGGGTTGCGCACAGCGTGTTGACACCGTACCCAGAAACTCTGCTGGTCATGACGACGATGACGGCATGGCGCAGGCGGAGTGGGGTGGCTGCGGTGGGTGCGGCCCTGGCGGTGGCGGCGGCTTTCGGGCCGGCTCTGGTGGCTACCCGGCTGGGGGTCGGGGAGACGGTCGGGTTCGCCACGGTGAGCGCGGCCGACACGATCCGCAGCACGGCGTTCTTGGCCGATGCCCCGGCACAAGGCGTGTTGGAAACGGACCAAACGGTCTAAAACTCGCATAATGGCCCCGTTGCTTCTGGGTGTAGGGGGGGTATGGGGTGGTTCGAGGTCGGTTTGCCGCCGGCGTCCTCGCGGTCGTCGCGGCGGTGCTGCCGTCCGCCCCGGCGTTCGCGGACAACGGCTGGCCGGACGGGGTCAGCCCGGACGCCTTCCCCGTGGCCAAGGTCGGACCGGCGTCGATCACCGCCGGCAAGAACCACTCGTGCGCGATCACGAGCCTCGGCACGGTCTACTGCTGGGGCGACAACTCGGCCGGCCAGCTCGGTGACGGGCGAAGGCCGGCCGACTCGGCCGTTGCGGTGCCGGTCGAGCACGCCGACGGCGTTCTGGACATGCCGCACCCGGCGATCCAGGTGGATGCCGGAGCGGACCACACGTGCGCGCTCGACCGGAGCGGGACCGCGTACTGCTGGGGGTCGAACTCCGACGGCCAGCTCGGCATCGGCTCGAACGACGGCCAGGCGACGCCGGCTCCGGTCGGCTCGCTCAACGGCCGCACGCTGGTGAAGATCACCACCGGTGCGAACCACACCTGCGCCATCGACGACGAGGGCGCCGCCTGGTGCTGGGGCGACAACTCGGCCGGGCAACTGGGCGTTCCCGGACTGTCCCCGGGCACGACCTCACCGGTCCGGGTCAGTACGGCCGGCGGCCCGGCATCGGTGGTCGACATCGCCGCCGGCGGGAACACCACCTGCGCCCTCACCGGTGCCGGGGCCACGTACTGCTGGGGCGAAGGCAGCGCCGGGCAGATCGGCGACGGCGCCGGAGTGGACCGCGACCGGCCGACGCTCGTCTCCACCGCGGGCGCCCTGCACGGCGCCCGGATCCGCCGGATCACCGTCGGCGACACCCAGGCGTGCGGAACGGACGCGGACGGGCACGCCTACTGCTGGGGCGACACAGCCGGTGGCACGCACCGTACGCCCGACGCGGTGCACGCCCCGGGTGTCGTGTTCGGCGAACTCAGCGCGGGCGCTCGGCACGTCTGCGGACTGGACCGGAACTCGGCGGCCGCGTACTGCTGGGGCTCGGACGTCAACGGCCAGCTCGGCGACGGATCGACCACGCACGCCAACGGCCCGACCCGGGTCGACACCGGCGCGCAGAGCCCGGCGGCGACCCTGCGCGACATCGCCGGCGGTGCCCGGCACACCTGCGCCCTCGACTCCCGGGGGGTCGCCTTCTGCTGGGGCGCCGACGACGACGGCCAGCTCGGGAACGGCCCCGGTGGGGCGTCGATCGTCGCGGCTGCGGTCGTCGGCCTGCCTCGCCCGCCGGCGGCGGTGACCGGTGTCCGGGTCGCCGCGCTCGACGGCGGGCTGCGCGTGATGTGGACGCCGCCGGCCGCGTTCGGCACCGGCGCCTTCGTCGCCTACCTGGTCCAGACCACGTCGGGCAACCAGCACTGCGTGGCCACCACCGCCGCCGCGACCGGTTGCGACGTGACCGGCCTGGCCGACGGCGCCGGATACGACCTGGCCGTGCTGGCCATCACCTCGGCCGGCCAGACGCTGAGCGCCGTGGTGACCGGCCGCCCGATCGCCGCGCCGGCCGCCGGCCCGCCGGGCTTGCCGGCGACGCTGGCTCCCGGCACCTCCGGACTGCCGGTGACCGGCGCGAACCCGGTCGTACTGGCCGCCGCCGGGTTCCTGATGGTCGGTCTCGGACTGGCCGCGCTGCTGGTCAGAGGGTCCCGCCGACCTCCAGGACGGCGTCGCGGAACAAGCCGGCGCCCTGCTTGAGGCGTTCGGTGTAGTACGGCCGGTTCCAGTTGACCCAGGTGACCTCGCCGGTGTGCTGGTCGGTGCCGGACGCCGACACGGTGACCCGCACACCCGGGCTGACCTGAGTCGTCAGCGTCGTCCCGTGCGGCACGCCGACCCGGTGCGCGGACGGGTCGGCGTACCCGAGCAGTGCCCACGGCGCCCGTACGACCAGGTCGTCACCGTCGCGGTACCAGACCGCCCGGCTGTCGGCAGTCGGGGTGCCGTACCGCAGCGCACCCGCGTCCTGCAGTTCGGCCGGCAGCTTCTCGCCCGTCGTCGGGACGGTCAGGGCCCGGTTCACCACCAGGTCGAACGGCTTCCACCCGGGCACCGACGGGCCCCGCGCCGAGGCCGCCACGGCGTAGTCCAGCGGCAGCGGATCGAGCTCGTCGCGCAGGTACGCCTGGCCGGTGTGCCCGCCCAGATCGAGGGTGAACGCGGCGTCGGAGTCGCCGTCGCTGGTGTCCGGCGCCGGCGACCCGCTCAGACCCGGGAGCACGTCGAAGCCGAGCGTGACCGCGGCCGGCACGGGACTGCGCAGGCTGATCCGCAGATGCACGTACGACTCGTCCACCCGGGCCGTGATCCGCTTCGCCGGCCATGCGTTCTCCGAGTCGACCAGATATTGCGCGGTGGCGTCGGGCGAGCCGGCCGGGTCCATCGCCAGCAACCCGAAGTTCTGCTCGTTGGTGAGCGGGTCGTGCCACAGCTGCCGGCGGTCGGCGACCTGGTGTTCGATGGTGTTCCAGGTGAACTTGAACCACTCGTCGGCCCAGCTAAACAAAAACCCGGCGCTCAGGCCCTGATCCTTGATCAGGCGCAGCAGGTCGGCATCGATGCGCATGGCGTCGGTCTCGCTGTGGTCACCCTGGGTGCGGCCGAGCGGCCCGTTGTGGGCCGACCCGATCGAGGACGGCACCCCGAACTCGGTGATCAGCGTCGGCATGGTCGCGTGGTGCGCGCGCAGCGCATGCAGGTAGCCGGCGTAGGGGTCGGCCCGGCCGTCGTAGGAGTACGACTGCAGCGCCGGCTCGTGCCGCTGGAAGTCCGGGTAGTACGGGTACGCGTGGTAACTGGCGAAGGTTCCGGCCGGCCACGCCGGCGTGGGCTGGACGTGGTTGGCGTCCAGCTGCACCAGATCCTCGGTTCCAAGCGGCTCCGCGGGGTGCCGCAACGGGTCGGTGGTCGGCCAGTTGACGAACGCGATGGGGACGCTCAGCCCGCGTTTTGCCTGGTAACCGGCCAGCTCGTCCATGCCGGCGGCGAGCCACCGCTCGGTCGGGGTGGCGTCCGCGGTGTTCCGGAAGTACGTCCCCCGGGTCAGCGGCTGCCCGGCGTTGCGGCGGTCCGAGGCGGCGGTGGCCGTCGGGTCGAACTCGACGCCGACGATCCATCCGAGCAGCCACGGCGTCACGTCGGCGTCCCACACCCCGCCGGCCCGGCCGCGTGCCGGCGCCCGGGTCAACTCGCCGGCGACGGCCCGGTCGGCGTCCCGCAGTTCGCGCTGGAACGCGCCGGTGACGGACCGGTCGTACACGTTCCGCTTCTCGACGTACGACTCGTCGGGCAGGTACACGCCCTGCATGAGGTAGAGCGGCCGGTCCGGGTTGGCCCGGTTGTAGCGGGCCAGTTCGGCGTAGAAGGCCGGCGGGTGGATGGTGTAGATCCGGATCACCCGCAGGCCGAGCCAGCCCATCGCGGCGAACCAGTTCCGGTACTGCGCGGCGCTGATCGACAACTCGCCCGGCAGGTGCCCGGGCGTCGTGCTGCCCAGGTTAACGCCGGGCAGGAACGTCCGGTCCCCGGTGGCGGTGTGCAGCGCGAACGTGGTGCCCTCGGCCGAGGCCACGCTGCGCAGGCCGCCGATCGAGATGACCGGCTGCGGGGCCCACGACACCCCGACCGGCGGCGCTCCGATCTGCTCCATGCCGGCGATCGCGAACGAGGGCGGGCTGATCTTCGGCGTCGAGGCGGCGCCGGTCAGGGTCAGGCACATGGCCAGCGTCACCAGGCCGACGGCGAGCGCCTTGGCCCGGCCGTACCGCGGCTGCTCGGGAGCTCGGACCAGATGGCCGGGAAAGTCGCCCACCTAGGCATTGTCGGCTCCGAAGGTTGCCGTATCGGGGGAATTGTCGGGAAGCTAGGGAGGTGGGAACACTCGCCGTTGAGCCGATGTTGTGCCAGCGTTGGTCTTCTGGCCGATGCGGCGCGAGCGTGGGGAGCGGGTACGTGGATCTTCTCGAGGAGTACCGCCGGGCCACCACGATCTTCGAGTCGGGCGACCCGCTCGGGGCGGCCCGGCTGCTCGAGCCGATCGTCGAGGCGGAACCGCACAACACCGCGGTCCGGCAGCTGCTGGCCCGGGCGTACTTCAATTCCGCCCAGCTCAACGGCGCCGAAGCCCAGTTGCGGGCGCTGATCGACCGGGATCCCTCCGATCATTACGCTCATCACGTGCTCGGCCGCACCTTGGAGAGGGGCGGCCGATTTCGTGAGGCGCTGCCGCACCTGCGGCTGGCGGCGGCGATGAAGCAGCATGCCGACTACATCGAGGCGGTCCGCCGGGTCGAGACCTGGCTGGGCAAACCGTAGGGACCTTCGTGAAGATAAAACTCGACCTGCACGACATCTTCAACAAGGGCCAGGAGATCGACCGGGCCCTGCGCGGGGTGATCGACGAGGCCATCGAGAAGAAGGCCTCGCTGGTCGAGATCATCCCGGGCAAAGGCTCCGGCGCGCTCAAGAAGAAGGTGCTGCGCTTCCTCGACCAGCGCGAGATCAAGCAGCTCTACCACCGGGTGGAGAAGGACGGCGACAACTGGGGCCGCCTCTTCATCCACTTCAAGCACGAGTCCGGCCAGGCTGGCGGGCGCGGTCGCGGGCGTCGTTAGCGGCTCACCACCCGGTACCAATGGGCCGTGCGCCCGGTGGGCTCGAGCCGGATGTCGGTGCCGCCGGGGTGCCGGAACAGCGGTACGCCGTCGCCGAGCAGCACCGGCACGACGTAGACCAGGATCTCGTCGACGAGCCCGGCCTCCAGGCACTGCCGGCCCACGTCGGCGCCCAGGATGCTGACGTACTTCTCACCCGCCGCCTCCCGGGCCGCCGCGACCGCGGCCGGCAGGTCGGTGCGGAACGTGGTGTCCGGGTCCGGGTCCGGGTCCGAGTCCGAGGCCGATTCCGGGTCCGGGTCAGCCGGCGGCCGGTGAGTCAGCACGATCACCGGTCCGTGCCAGGCGCCGCCGTACGCGCCCTCGTTCGCGGTCCCGGAGTTCGGGTCGTCGCCGTCGTGCGTCCGCCGACCGACCAGCAAGGATCCGACCTCCTGGGCCAGCTCCGCCGAGGTCGGTTCGTCGCGGTCGCCGCCCGCGAACGCCGACAGCCACGACATGTCGCCGTCGACGGCGGCAATGAACCCGTCCAGCGACATCGCCGCCGAGTACAGCAATCTCGCCATGACACCGCAGTTTAGCGGCCCAAATGGGTGACAGACACTGATGTGCTGATTCGCTGTCACCCGAACACTTACCAATGGTAGTCGTGAACGTGATCAAGGTAGTAATGGCGGCAAGCGTGATTCTCGCCGCCGCTGTGGTGACGCCGGCCATCCCGGCCTACGCCACGTTGGACTACCAGCCCCAGATGGCGTCCGTGGGGGACCGGCCCTACGACGACTGGCCGCTGCTGCCCCGGCATTCCGTGGGCGAGGTGGACAGCTCCGGCGTGGCGATGCACCGGGTCGGGGGCGTCCTTCTCGACCACCCGGTGCGCCAGGCTCAGTACGGGCTGCGCCTGCTCAACACGTATCGGCTCACGCACGATTCGTGGTTCCTGACCATGGCCGAGCGGCAGGCGCAGCGGCTGATCGACCGCAAGGTCGTGTCCCGCAACGCCTGGTGGTATCCGTACCCGTTCTCCTTCGTCCTGGGCTCCGGCATCGGCTCCACCATGGTCGCGCCCTGGTACTCCGGGATGGCCGAGGGGCAGGCGTTGACGTTGTTCGTCCGGCTCGCCGACGCCACCGGTGACCCGGCCTGGGACACCGCCGCCGACCACACGTTCACCGCGCTCACGCTGAACTACAGCGCCGGCGAGCCGTGGGCGACGTGGCGGGACGGCAACGGGGAGCTGTGGCTGGAGGAGTACCCCGGGCTCACCACGGCCCGATCGGGCCGCGTCCTCAACGGACACATGTTCGCGATCTTCGGCGTCTGGGAGTATTGGCGGGCCCGGCACTCGGCCGCGGCGGCCAGCATCTTCAGCGAGGCGCTGCACACCGTCCAGGCGTACGCGCTGACTCGGTTCCGCAATCCGGCGTGGGCCTCGAGCTACAGCCTGACCGGACTCCAGCCGACGGAGAAATACCACGCCATTCACGTCGATCAACTGCTGGAAATGCATCTGTTGACCGGGAATCCGGTATTCGCGAAAGACGCCGAGGTGTTCCAGCAGGACTTCTCGGCGCCGTTGCAGAAGAACGTGATCCGGTTCGCCGTAGGCGCCCACACCGGTGTCCAGTTCGACGGCACCGCCACCGGCCGCGTCACCGCCCGGCGAACGCTTCGGCTGCTGGCCACCTCGAGCGCCCCGATCGACCAGCGTCGCCGGATCCACGGCCAACCCGGGTACTGGTATCACGTGACCGCCGGCCGGCTGGCCGGGTTGTGGGTGCAGGAGGTTCCGGACGTCCGGGCGACTCCCGGGCCGGTGTCGGCGGTGGATTACGCCGGACGCCGGACGGTTCAGCTGGCGGCCGGAACCGTCACGGCGTATTCCGGCACCGGCCACCGGACCATCGAGTTGACCCGCGGTTCGTCGGCGCCGGTGAGCGCGTTCGGCTGGATCGGCGGCCGGGTCGCGGCGCGCGTCTCGTCCGGGCTGCTGAATGACTACTGGGTGCCGCTGAGCGCTCGCGCCGGCCTCGCCTAGAACTGCGTTGCCGAGCGTGCCGGGTACCCGGTGGACCGTCCGGGCGGGTGGCATAGCGTCTACCTGTGACTGCCCCGCTCGACCCCGCCACCGTGATCGCGGAGTTCATCGATCGCGTGGCGCACTACGACCCCAGCCCGGAGGCCGATCCGGTGGCCGCGGTCGGGGTGCGGACGGCGTACGGCGAGGCGATGTTCCGGATGAGCGACCACGTCGTCCGCGCGATGTGCCGGGCGCTGGCCGCCTACCGCGACCCGGCGGACCGCGGCACCTGCATCGAGTGCGGCAGCCACCGCCTCGATGACAACCTGCACTGCCTGGACTGCGGCCGGTTGCACGGGATCCTGGGCGAGGTGATCGCCCAGCACGCGCGGCGGGTGGCGGCCACGGAAAACGATCTTCACCCGGATGAGCGCCGGCCGTGACGGGCCCGGTGTTGTGCCGCCGCCCGGCGTGGTACACGATCAGCGGGTCACGGCCGGAGAAGTCGAGGTGGGGAACGGCATGACTGAACCGTCGGTCGCGCCCCGGACGTACGCCGGTCCGAAGCCCGAGCGGCTGCGCATCCTCCTGGTCGAGGACGATGAGGGCGACGCCTTCCTGGTCCGGGAGCTGCTGGAGGAGACCGACGCGCCGTTCGACCTGTCCGTCGCGACCAGCCTGCGCGAGGCCACCCCGCTGATGATCGACGTCCAGTGCGTCCTGCTCGATCTGGGGCTGCCCGACGCCGAGGGGATCGATGGGCTGCGCCGGCTGCTGGCCATGGCCGGCAATGCCGCGGTGTGCGTGCTGACCGGCCGGTCGGACGAGCACCTGGGCGTCGCCGCGGTGGCCGAGGGTGCCCAGGACTACCTGGTCAAAGGCCAGGTCGACGGCGTGCTGCTGATCCGTGCGCTGCGCTACGCGGTGGAACGCAAGCGGTCCGACGAGAACGCCCGGCGGCTACGCGAGGTGGAGCTGCGCCAGGCCGAGTCGGCCCGGCTGGAGCGCGGCCTGCTGCCCCAGCCGCTGATGGACACGACGAGGTCGCGGTGCACACGTTCTACCGGTCGGGCCGGGCGATGGGCCTGCTCGGCGGCGACTTCTTCGACGTGGTCCAGGTCGCCGACGACCGCCTGCAGGTGATCGTCGGCGACGTCTGCGGGCACAGCGTGGACGAGGCCGCGCTCGGGGTCGAGCTGCGGGTCGCCTGGCGGGCGCTGGTGCTCGCCGGGGTGCCTGACGACCAGATCCTGCCGGCGCTGGAACAGGTGCTGATGACCGAGCGGCGCGGCGCGCGAGGTGTTCGCCACGGTCGCGTCGGTCGTGATCGACCTGACCGCCAACCGCGCTACGGTGCGGCTGGCCGGCCATCCGCCGCCGGTGCTGCTCTCCGGCGGGCGGGCGATGCCGGTGACCGCCCGTACCGGCATCGTGCTGGGCGTCAAGCCCAAACCGACGCCGGCCAGCGAGGTCGAGTTCGGCGGCGACGACTGGTCGCTGCTGCTCTACACCGACGGCCTGATCGAGGGCCACACCGGCGTCGGCAACGAGCGGCTGGACGTCTCCGGGCTGTGCGCGCTGCTCGACGAGCCGGCCGCCGCTCGAGCGTGCCGCTGGCCGCGCTGCCGGCCTGGCTGGTCGGCCGGGCCGAGCAGGGCAACGGCGGCCCGCTGGCCGACGACGTGGCGATGCTGCTGATCTCCCGCGGGGGTGGCCGGTGAGCCTGTTCAGTCTGCGGAACTGGACGTTGCGGCGGCGGGTCGTCGCGCTCTGCATCATCGTCAGCGTGGTGCTCGGCGCGCTGACCGTGCTGGCCGCGTTCACCGCCGCCGGCAGCAACCGACAACCTGGACGACCTGCTCAACCGGACCGGGCCGATGCGGACCGCCGGCGAGTCGCTGTCCACCGCGCTACGTCGACCAGGAGACCGGCATCCGCGGCTACGCGATCAGCGGCGACCCGGCCAACCTCACTCCCTACACCGCGGGCCGCAAGGACGAAGAGGCCCAGCTCGCCCTCATCGACGAGCTGCTGGCAAGCGGCGGCGGCAACACCGACCGTCCGGGACGATCTGCGGGTCGTCCGGCAGCGGGCCGGCGACGTGGCGGGCGCAGGTCGCGGAGCCGGTGATCACGACCACCCGCACCCGGGGGGCCGACGCCGGGCAGGCACTGGTCGAGGCGGCCAACACCGCGTACTTCGACCAGCTGCGGGTTGCGGTGGACCGGCTGCAGAACGACATCCTGGCCATCGCGTAACCAGGCCGCCGACGACGGCCGAGCAGACCGGCAAGACGCTGGTGGCGATCGATGATCGCCGCCGCGGCGATCATCATCCTGGCCGGCGCGGCGCTGTTGCTGTTGCTGGACCGGCTGGTCAGCCGGCCCGTGGTCGAGCTGGCCGAGCAGGTCCGCGGCGTGGCCGACGGGCGACTACGACCGGCACATCACCAGCGACGGCTCGCCCGAGCTGCGCGATCTGGCGGCCGGACGTGGACGGCATGCGGCAGACAGATCGCGGCCGAGCTCGGCGAGGTCCGGGAGGCCCGCGTCCCAGGTCGAGTGGATCAACGACCAGCTCAAGGTCCAGGCCGAGGAGCTCACCCGGTCCAACCGCGACCTCGAGCAGTTCGCCTACGTCGCCTCGCACGACCTGCAGGAGCCGCTGCGCAAGGTGGCCAGCTTCTGCCAGCTGCTGCAACGCCGGTATGCGGGCCAGCTCGACGACCGCGCCGACCAGTACATCGGGTTCGCGGTCGACGGCGCCCAGCGCATGCAGCGGCTGATCAACGACCTGCTGGCGTTCTCCCGCATCGGCCGGCTGACCGGCGGCTTCACCGAGGTCGACCTGAACCGGGTGCTCGGTGAAGTCCGGTCCCAGCTCGAGGGGCGGGCCGGCGACGACGCCGAGATCGTCTGGGACGACCTGCCCATCGTCGAGGGCGAGGAGCCGCTGCTCACCACGCTGTTCATGAACCTGATCGGCAACTCGCTGAAGTTCCGGCGGCCGGACGTGCCGCCGGTGATCCGGGTCAGCGCCCGGCGCGACGGCGAGGAGTGGCAGATCACCGTCCGGGACAACGGCATCGGCATCGAGGCCGAGTTCGCCGACAAGGTGTTCGTGATCTTCCAGCGCCTGCACGCCCGGGACGCGTACGAGGGCACCGGCATCGGACTGGCCATCGTGAAGAAGATCGTGGAATACCATGGCGGCCGGATCTGGCTCGACCTCGAGGTCGAGGACGGTACCTCGATCAACTTCACGTTGCCGGTGCCGGCCGGGGTCCCCGTCGGGACGTCACCACGGAAAGAGGTCGCAGCATGACGGAAGCGGAGGGCAAGCCGATCGAGGTGCTCCTCGTCGAGGACGACCCGGGCGATGTGCTGATGACCCAGGAGGCCTTCGCGGACCATAAGGTCAGCAACCGGCTGACGGTCGTCTCCGACGGCGCCGAGGCGCTGGCCTACCTGCGACGTGAGGGCAAATACGCCGACGCCGTACGGCCGGATCTGATCCTGCTCGATCTGAACCTGCCCCGCCGAGACGGCCGCGAGGTGCTCGAGGAGATCAAGAAGGACGACGCGCTCGTCCAGATCCCGGTCGTCGTGCTGACCACCTCGGCCGCCGACGAGGACATCGTGCGCAGCTACCAGCTGCACGCCAACGCGTACGTCACCAAGCCCGTCGACTTCGAACGGTTCATCGCGGTGATCCGCCAGATCGACGAGTTCTTCGTCAGCGTGGTAAGGCTGCCGCCCCGTGCTTGACCAACCCGTGTTCGACCAGGTCACCGGCCTGATCCAGGAGGTCGCCGACACCATCGTGCGGCCCCGGTTCCGGCACCTGCAGGCGGGCGAGATCCACGCCAAGGCGCCCGGTGACGTGGTCACCATCGCCGACCAGGAGGCCGAGCGCGCGCTGACCGCCGGGCTGACCGCGCTGCTGCCCGGCTCCCAGGTGGTGGGGGAGGAGGCCGTCGCCGCCGACCCGGACGTCCTGCGCCGGATGTGCTCGGCCGGCGACGTCTGGATCGTCGACCCGGTGGACGGCACCAACAACTTCGCCGCCGGCAAGACGCCGTTCGCGATCATGGTGGCGTTGCTGCGGGAGGGCGAACCGGCCGCGTCCTGGATCCTCGACGTGATGGCCGACCGGATGGCCATCGCCGACGCCGGCCGCGGCGCCTACCTGGACGGCGTCCGGGTCAAGACCCGCACCGACGACCCCGGCGCGGCGGCCATGGCCGGCACGCTGGCCCGCCACTACTTCCCGGCTGACCTGCGGGAACGGGTCAACCGGAACGCCGGCGAGTTCGCTGAGGTGACCAACGGCCACCACTGCGCGGGGTACGAGTACCCGTCGGTGGCCACCGACGAGCAGCAGTTCGCCATGTTCTGGCGGATCCTGCCGTGGGACCACGCGCCCGGGTCGCTGTTCGTGCGCGAGGCCGGTGGCGTCGTCCGGCACCTCGACGGCTCGGAGTACCACCCGACCATCGAGGGGGACGGCCTGCTGGTCGCCCCCAACCCGGAAACGTGGGAAACCGTCCGCTCCACCCTGTTCGACTGACATGTCGGCCCGCTTGTCCTATCTGGATGATGTGTTCGGGCTGGCCGGCCGGACCGCCGTCGTGACCGGCGGCAGCTCCGGGATCGGCCGGGCGATGGCGATCGCCCTGGGCCGCGCCGGCGCGCGGATCGTCCTGGTCGCCCGCCGGTCCGGGCCCCTCGCCGAGGTGGTGGCCGAGCTGATCGGCCACGGCGTCCACGCGTCGTCCGTGAGCGTCGATCTCGCCGACCGGTCCGCCGTCCTCGCGGCCGTTCCGCGCCTCGGCGAGCCGGACATCCTGGTCAACTCGGCCGGCGTGAACCGGCGGCCGCCGATGGACGAGCTGACCGAGCGACGATTGGGATGTCACGCTGGCCGCCAATCTGACCGCGCCGTTCCTGCTCGGGCAGGCGTTCGGGCCACGGATGGCCGCCCGCGGCTGGGGGCGGATCGTCAACGTCGTCTCGCAACAGGCGTTCCGGGCGTACGGGAACAGCGGCGCTTACGGGGTGTCGAAAGGCGGCCTCGTCGCGCTGACCCGCTCGCAGGCCGAAGCCTGGTCGCGTCACGGCGTGCTGCTGCAACGCCGTCGCGCCCGGTGTGGTGCGCACCCCGCTGACCGAGCCGGTGTTCGCCGACCCGGCCAAGGTGTCGGCGCACACCGCCCGTGCCCTGATCGGACGTAACGGGCTACCGTCGGATTTCGCTGCGTGCGCCGTCTTTCTGGCCAGCGATGCTAACGCTGCGATGACCGGACAGACGCTCTTCGTCGATGGTGGATACTCGGCGACCTGATCAGGCTGCGTACACGTCGGCGGCGCGAGGTATAGTGTCCCGCGCTGACGACCTGGGAGGTAGACCGTGGCGGCGACTCTCCGGCGGCGGATCGGCGCGGCGTGTGTCCTGCTCGTCACCGCGATCGCGATCGCGGTGGTCGGCCTGACCGGCCCCGCCGCCGCCGATCCCGAGGGCGGTTCCAAGACTCTGCGGGACCGCTGGAGTCGGCCGCCAAGGGTTACAGCGATGCGACGATCAAGTTGGCCGCCTCCCAGAAGCGCCAGAAGCAGTTGCAGACCACCATGGGGCTGGCCCAGGCCGGCGCCCGGACGCTGGTGGGTCAGATTCAGGTGATCGCCGGCCGGTCGTACCGGTTCGGCCGGTTCAGCACCGCGTCGCTGCTGCTCAACAGCACCGCGCCGAGCGACTTCCTGGAACGGGTCTCCCGGCTCGACTCGATGGCCCAGCTCGACGGCGCAGACGCTTGGCCGAGTACAAGCGCGACGTCGAACTGGCCCACTCAGGCCAAGGCCGCCATCGACGTCGAGATCGAGAAGCAGGCGGCCGAGGTCGCCGTCCTGGCCGGCAAGAAGAAGCAAGCCGAGCAGGCGCTGGCCGCGGTCGGCGGCGGCGCGGTGACCGGCGGCTTCGTCAGCGCCAACTCGCCGCTGGCCAAGGCCGCGCCCCGCAACCCCGACGGTTCGTGGCCCAAGGAGTCGTGCAGCGTCGACGACCCGACCACCAGCGGCTGCATCACGCCGCGGTTGCTCAACGCCTACCAGCAGGCGCAGGCCGCCGGGTTCACCCACTACACATCGTGCTTCTCCAAGCGTGACTCCGGCGAGCACCCGCTCGGACGGGCGTGCGACTTCTCGGCCCACGCGACCGGGTTCGCCGACGTCGCCGCGACCGGGGCGGACAAGGACTACGGGACCCGGCTGGCCGCGGTCTTCATCAAGAACGCCGATCGGCTCGGCGTCATGTACGTGATCTGGTACCGGCAGATCTGGATGCCGAGCACGGGATGGCGCGCGTACAGCGCGACGGGCGCGCCCAACGTGGTGCACACCAACCACGTGCACCTCTCCGTCCTCTGACGTCCCGCCTGATTGCGACATAAGGGATAAGCTGCGCCGGTTTCGGCATGCGTCCCCTGCCGCCGGGGCGGGCGGACCACAATCGGCCTATGGGGCGGATGGGGCTTACCGGGCAAGGCGATCCTGTCCTGGTCGGTGAGCGGTACCGCCTGGTCGAACAGCTCGGCACGGGCGGCATGTCGGTGGTCTGGCGTGGGTACGACGAGGTCCTCGGCCGGCCGGTCGCGGTCAAGGTGCTGTCGGCCGAGCTGGCCGGCGACGAACGGTTCCGCGACCGGCTGAAGCAGGAGGCGCTGGCCGCGGCCCGGCTGTGCCATCCGCACATCGCCGGCATCTTCGACTTCGGGCAGACCCGTCCCGGTGACGGACCCACCGTGCCGTACGTCGTGATGGAACTGATCGACGGCGAACCGGTGTCCGCCCGCCTGCGCCGGCGCGGGCCGATGACCTGGCGCGATGCGGCCACGATGACCGCCGAGGTGGCGTCCGCGCTGGCCGTCGCTCACGCGCGTGGCGTGGTGCACCGCGACATCACCCCGGCCAACGTGATGCTCACCCCGGCCGGGGCGAAGGTGGTCGACTTCGGCATCTCGGCGCTGGTCGGGCAGAGCGACGCCGGGCCTGACGGCAGCCTCCTGGGGACGCCCGCCTACCTCGCGCCGGAACGCCTGGCCGGCGGCGCGGTGTCGCCCGCCACCGACGTGTACGCGCTGGGTGTGCTGCTCTACCGGTGTCTCACCGCCCGGCTGCCGTGGCCGGCCGAGAACACGAACGAGGCATTGCGCGCCCATCTGTACGCCGTCCCCGATCCGTTGCCGGCGTTGCCAGGACTGCCGGTTGGGGTCGGTGATCTGTGTTTCCGCTGCCTGGCCAAGGACCCGGACGTACGGCCGGCGGCGGCGGAACTGGCGCACGTGCTGGCCGGTCTGGCCGGGTCGACGGCGCCGCCGGCGCCGTGGCGGCACGCCCGGCGGGTCGCTTCCTCGCCCGGGGCTTCGTCCGAACCTTCGACCGGATTCGCCAAGCCTCCTCCTGGCTCCGCCGGGCGTTCTTCCGACCGCGCCAACCGTGCTGCCGGCGACCGTGCTGCCGGCGACCGTGCTCCCGCCGACCGTGCTCCCGCCGACCGTTCTGCCGGCGACGGTGTTCGGGGCGACTGTGGTGCCGGCGACGTGATCCCGCGGCGGCCGGTGACCGGGCGGCGGCGGGCGCCGCGGCGCGGCCTTCGGGCGTACCTCGGGTTGCGTGGAACGCGTGCGGGCGGCGCCCGGCGGTCGGGGCACGTACGGCGGCTGCGAGTTGCGCTTCGCGTGGGCTCGCGGTTGCACCTCAGCGTGGAAGGGCTCGGCGGCGGCGTCTTCGTCGGCGGTCGGCTGGTCCGCGACGTTCTCACCGGGCGGGCCATCTTCGCCGGCCGGCACCGGATGCGGGCTACCGCCGGGACACTGGCGGTGATCGCGGCAACCGTGCTGATCTGGGTCGGCGCCCGCGGCCCGGCCGAGGCCACGTCGACTCAGGCCGTGGCGGTCAGCGGACCGGCGGCAGCGGTGCAGCGCCCGCCCGGCTGCCGGGTGACCTACCAGGTGTGGCGGGACTCCGGCCGAAACTTCGAGGCTGGGCTCACCGTGCACAACGACGGCCGGCGGGCGCTGCACGGGTGGCGGCTCCAGTTCGCGTACCCGGGGAATCAGCATCTGACCACGAAGCCGCGCCGAGTCCGGCAGAACGGGCGGCAGGTGACCATCAGCGGTGGCTCGGAGGATGGGCTGCCCGCCGGACGCTCACTCACCGTGAAGCTGCACGGTGCGTACCGCCAGGCCAACCCGCTGCCGCAGGCGTTCGCACTGAACGGTCATGCCTGCGACACGACGCTGCTCGGCGCGACCAGTGAGCCCGGCGACGAGCCGGCCGACGTGGAGGCGGCGGGCGCGGCCGATCCGGAGAAGTGACGTTCATCTGCCAGATATGTCCAGCCCATCACGAGTTTGCCGAATCCCAGTTCACTCAGGATGTGGATACCGAACCGCTGGTCATCGCCCACCGCGGAGCATCCGGATACCGTCCCGAGCACACGCTGGAGTCATACCGGCTGGCGATTCGGATGGGGGCCGACTACGTCGAGCCGGACCTGGTCGCGACCCGCGACGGCGTGCTCGTGGCCCGGCATGAGAACGAGATCTCCGGCACCACCGACGTGAGCGAACATCCCGAGTTCGCGGACCGCCGCACCACCAAGGTCATCGATGGCATCGAGACCACAGGCTGGTTCACCGAGGACTTCACGCTGGGTGAACTGCGGACGCTGCGGGCCACGGAGCGTCTCCCGGGCGTACGGCCGCAGAACACGTTGTTCGACGGGCGGTACCCGATCCCCACCTTCCAGGAGATTGTCGACCTGGTCGTGATGGAGGAACGGCGGCTGGGCCGGCCGATCGGCATCTACCCGGAGACCAAACACCCGTCGTACTTCGCGTCGATCGGGTTGCCGCTGGAGGAGCCGCTGGTCCGCACCCTCTACCGCAACGATCTGGGCGACGCGACGTCGGCGGTGCTGATCCAGTCGTTCGAGGTCGGGAACCTCCGGCGGCTGCATCGGATGACCGACGTCCGGCTGATCCAGCTGCTCGACTCGACCGGCACGCCGTGGGACCTCGAGACGCCGTACGCCGATCTGGTCACGCCGCCCGGGCTGACGGACATCGCGGCGTACGCGTGGGGCATCGGCGCCGCCAAGGATCTGATCCGGCCACGGGACGCGTTCGGCGCCCTGTGCCCGCCCACGACGCTGGTCGGCGACGCCCACCGGGCCGGTCTGGCCGTGCACGCGTGGACGTTCCGCGCCGAGAACCGGTTCCTGCCGGCCGACCTGCGCCTCGGCGGCAACCCCGACCTCCGCGGCGACATCATCGCCGAATACGAGGCATTCCTGGAGCTGGGCGTCGACGGCGTGTTCGCCGACCACCCGGACACGGCGGTCGCCGCGATCAACGCCCGATCCCGCGCCATGGTGCCCGCGTAGGGTCGCCCTTCTCCCGGGTCCCGTCACCCGCTTTCGCCGGTGAAGCGGCCCTCGCCGGGGTGGTTGGGGCGAAAACGGAGCGCCGACCACGTGTCGTCGATGGCGACCTGGCCGTTGGGGCGCATGTCGAACTCGGCAACGATCGGCCACAGACTGTCGCGGTTGATGTCGGTCGTGTTGCCCTTCGGGTAGGCCACCCAGAACACCGCCGGCTTGCTGAGGTGCTCCCGGTGCTCGTCGAGCAGCTTGCGGGCGCTCGCGGCGTCGTCGACGAACAGGACCGCCGTGGTCGCCGTGGCCAGCTGTTCCGACTCGCGTACGCCTTCCGGCATCGGGGTAAGGAGGCTCACGTGGCGAGGAACCGACAGCCACACCGTGGAGTTCGGCTTGATCTGAAGCTTCTCGGCAGTTGTCTTGGCCATGCCCTCACCGTTTCGCCGACGACAAGTTGTCCAGGAGGCGCGATGCCCACGCCCGGGAATCTGACCCTGACCACGGTAAACCTGAACGCCTCCGATCCGGGCCGGTTGGCCCGCTTCTACGCCCGCCTGCTCGACTGGCCGATCCGCGTCGAGGAGCCGAACTGGGTGCTGATGCACGCCGAGGACGCCGACGTCGGCCTGTCCTTCCAGACCGAGGACAAGTACGTGCCGCCGACGTGGCCCGCCACCGACGCCGCCCCGCAGATGCAGATCCACCTGGAGATCCGCGTCGACGACCTGGCCGCCGCCGAGGCACACGCCCAGGCCTGCGGCGCCACCCGCGCCGACTACCAGCCCCAGGACGACGTCCGCGTCTACCTCGATCCGGACGGCCACCCCTTCTGCCTCTGGATCGGCGAATAGCCACCGTCCGCGGGCGGGACACCGAGGCGCCCCGCCGCCCCGCCGCCCCGATCGGACGCCGGATCGCCGCACCGCACGCCGGCCTCGGCGGACGACTCCCCCGGGCCGGGCGTGGGCGCGACCGGTCACACCACTCGGGCCGCAGGGCTCGGGGGCTGTGCGCCGGCGGCTGACGTCCGGCAGTTCCGGCGGGGATCAGGGGCCGGCGCGCAGGCCACCGGGAAAGCGGTGGACCGGACGTGCGGCTGCGGTCTTGGGAGTCATCGCGGTTTCCCTTCGGTTGGCCAGGCGTGGACAGCATGGCGCGCTCGGAACGACCACGAGTGACTGATCGCGCGACCTGTGGATAACGTCGACAGCACCCGGAGCCTGTGGATAACCCGAGTTCTGTCAGAGCCGGCTGGTAGACATTTGGCCGTGGCAGAGACAGGTACGGGAGCGAGCGAGGCGGAACGGGCCGCGGTGCGAGGGCGCGCCGAGGAGGTGCTGCGCCGGCTCGCGGGCGAGCACGCGGTGCTCCGGGAGGACCAGTGGCGGGCGATCGAGGCCCTGGTCGTCGACCGCCGGCGGGTGCTGTGTGTGCAGCGCACCGGGTGGGGCAAGTCGGCGGTGTACTTCGTGGCGACCGCTCTTCTGCGCGACGGCGTCACGGCGGAGCCGGGCGATCCACCGGCCGGTCCCGACCGTCATCGTGTCCCCGCTGCTGGCGCTGATGCGTAACCAGGTGGAGGCCGCCGCGCGGGCGGGCATCCGGGCGCGCACGATCAACTCGGCCAACCTCGAGGAGTGGGGTGAGATCACCGAGGAGATCCGCGCCGGCAGTGTCGACGTGCTGCTGATCAGTCCGGAGCGGCTGAACAACCCGGACTTCCGCGACAACGTGCTGCCCGGCCTGGCTGCCGGCACCGGGTTGCTGGTGGTCGACGAGGCCCACTGCGTCTCCGACTGGGGACACGACTTCCGGCCGGACTACCGGCGGTTGCGCACCTTCCTGGCCGGGCTGCCGGCCCGTACTCCGGTGCTGGCGACCACCGCGACGGCCAACGCCCGCGTCACCGCCGACGTCGCCGAGCAGCTCGGGGACGCGCTGGTGCTGCGCGGCTCGCTGGACCGGGATTCGTTGCGGCTGGGCGTGCTCCGGCTGCAGCAACCGGCCCGCCGGCTGGCATGGCTGGCCGACCACCTGGACCGGCTGCCAGGCTCCGGCATCGTCTACACGCTCACCGTCGCCGGGGCGCCGGAGACCGCCGACTTCCTGCGGTCGCGGGGCTTCGCGGTGGCGTCCTACACCGGCCAGTCGGAGGACGCGGACCGCCGTGCCGCCGAACAGGATCTGCTGGACAACCGGATCAAGGCCCTGGTCGCCACGTCGGCGCTGGGCATGGGCTTCGACAAGCCCGACCTGGGATTCGTGGTGCATCTCGGCGCACCGCCGTCCCCGATCGCCTACTACCAGCAGGTCGGGCGGGCCGGGCGGGCGGTCGAGCACGCCGAGGTCGTGCTGTTGCCGGGCGCGGAGGACGCGGCGATCTGGCGGTACTTCGCGTCGCTGGCGTTCCCGCCGGAGGAGCAGGTGCGGTCGGTTCTGGCCAACCTGTCCGCCGACCGTCCGGTCTCGACGCACGCCCTCGAGCCGCTCGTCGACCTGCGCCGAGCCGCCTGGAGACTGATGCTCAAGGTGCTGGATGTCGACGGCGCGGTCCGCCGGACGCGCGGCGGCTGGCTGGCCACCGGCGAGCCGTGGACGTATGACGGGCGCCGGTTGCGTCGGGTCGCCGACGCCCGCGCGGCCGAGCAGCGATCGATGATCGAGTACGCGGAGACCGGCCGCCTGCCGGATGGAGTTCCTCCGGCGGTGCCTGGACGACGCCGAGGCCGCGCCGTGCGGGCGATGCGACAACTGTGCCGGGCCCGCTGTTCGACGCCGAGGTGTCGGAGGAGTCGCTGGCCGCGGCGTACGCGTTCCTCGGCCGGCCGGGCATCGAGATCGCGCCGAAGAAAACTGTGGCCGACCGGGATGGACGCGGTCGGCGTCCCGCTCAAGGGCAAGATCGCGCCGGCCGAGCAGATCGCGGCCGGCCGGGCGATCGGGCGCCTGTCCGACCTGGGGTGGGGGTCGAGGCTGCGGGATCTGGTGGGCCCGAGCGAGTACGACGCGCCCGACCCGGGCGGCGACGGGCCGATCCCGGACGACGTGGCCGCGGCGGTGGTGGAGGTGCTGAAGTCGTGGGCGCACGGCGACGACCGGTGGGCCCAGCGGCCGGCGGCGGTGGCGGCGATGGGCTCGCGCCGGCGGCCGAAACTGGTGCGCAGCCTGGCCGAGCACATCGCCCGGGTCGGTCGCCTGCCGATGCTGGGTGAGGTGGAGTCCTCGGGGCCGGTGGCGTCGGGGCCGCGGGGCAACAGCGCCCAGCGGGTCCGCGCGCTGTACGGCGCGTTCGACGTGTCGCCGGAACTGGCCGACGGGCTGTCCAGCCTGGATGGGCCGGTCCTGCTCGTCGATGACCTGGTCGAGTCCGGCTGGACGATGACGCTCGCCGGCCGTGCTCTGCGGCAGGCGGGCGCGCCGGCGGTCCTGCCGTTCGCGCTGGCGGTGGCCGGATGAGGACCGACATCGGTCCCCATACGGGTGGGGGGTATGCTGATCCTCATGTCCACCGACCAGAACGAGCACGAACACGCAGGCCCGCACGGCTATTCCGGCGACAAGGCGGCCCTGCTCGGCCGCTTGCGCCGGATCGAGGGTCAGATCCGCGGCCTGCAGCGGATGGTCGACGAGGACACCTACTGCATCGACGTGCTGACTCAGATCTCCGCCGCCAAGAGCGCGTTGCAGGCGGTTGCCGTCGGACTGCTGGAAGATCACCTGGCGCACTGCGTCGTCGACGCCGCCCGGCAGGGCGACCCGACGGCCAAGGTCAAAGAAGCGTCCGACGCCATCGCGCGGCTCGTCCGCTCCTGACGCCCCCGATATTCGAGAGGAACCGTCCGCGATGTCTGTGCTCACCACCTACACCGTCACCGGCATGACCTGCGACCACTGCGTCCAGGCGGTGTCCGGCGAGCTCGCCGCGCTGCCCGGGGTCGACTCCGTCACGGTCGACCTGGCCAGTGGCGCGGTCACCGTGTCCAGCGCCGCGCCGCTGGCCGACGCCGACGTCCAGGCTGCGGTCGACGAGGCCGGCTACGAGCTCGCCGATGCCTGACACGCTGGCGGAGGCGCCCCCCGCCCCACAGGCCCGCAACGACGAACGGACGACGTTCCGGCTGGCCGTCTTCGGGGCCGTGCTGGTCGTCACGCTGTTCGCGGGGTACGGGCTGGGGCGGCTCCACCAGGGCGGGGCGGGTGGCAGCGGCTCCGCCATCGGGCCGGCGCCGGCGGCCGCGCCCACCGGCATGGCCGGGATGCCGGGCATGACCGTGGACGAGAACCAGCCGCACACGCACAACGCCGATGGGTCGGTCACCCAGAACGGTGTCACCGGCGGCTCGGGCGCCGCCATGCCGGCCGGCGGTCTGGCGCTGACGGCGGGCGGGCTGACCCTGACACCGCTGAGCACGACCTTCGTGGCGGGGAAGCGGCAGCCGTTCCGGTTCCGCATCGCCGGGCCCGGCGGGGCGCCGGTCACCACTTACGCGATTGTCCACGACAAGCCGCTCCACCTGATCGTCATCCGCCGCGACCTGACCGGCTACCAGCACCTGCATCCGACGATGGCGCCCGACGGCACGTGGAGCATCGATCTCACCCTCCCGGCGGCGGGCAGCTACCGCGCGGTGGCCGACTTCACCGCGATCGTCGGCGGCCAGCCGGTCGCGGTCGCGCTCGGGACCGATCTGACGGTGGCCGGGGCCCTCGCGCCGGTGCCGCTGCCGGTCCCGGTGCGGTCGGCGGCGGCGGACGGGTTCACGGTCACGTACGAGGGGACGCCGCGCACGGAGTCCACCCAGCCGGTGCTGATGACGGTGGCAGCGCCCGGTGGAGCGCCGGTCACCCTGCAGCCGTACCTGGGGGCGTACGGGCACCTGGTGATGTTCCGCCAGGGCGACCTCGGCTACGTCCACATCCATCCGGAGCTGCAACTGGTCGACGGCAAGGTCAAGTTCTGGCTGGCCGCACCCGGTCCGGGCACGTACCGGATGTTCTTCGACTTCCAGGTGGCCGGCCGGGTCCACTCCGCCGCGTGGACGGTGATCGTCAGCTGAGCATGGTGGAAAGCGCCGGGGTCACGGACCACTGGGTGGTGAGGGCCTCGTATTCCGCCCGCTGCGCCTCGGTCGGGGGTGCACCGGTGAGTCGGGCGCGGAACAGCAGGTTGCGGGGGGTGTGGGCCGAGTCGACGAACTCCACCACGTCGGTGCGGTACCCGTTCAGCCGCAGCAGCGAGGCGCGGAGGGTGTCGGTCAAGGTGTCGGCGAAGCGCTCACGCAGAATGGGGTGACGAGTCAGCTCGGCGTACGGCTCCGGTGCCGGACGGGCCTTGAGCTGGGCGGCGATGTCGTGGTGACAGCACGGCGCGGCCAGCACCCACCGGGCCTGCCAGCCGATCGCCCGGGCCAGCGCCTGATCGGTCGCGGTGTCACAGGCGTGCAGGGCCAGCACCAGGTCCGGCTCCTCGGTGACGGCCGCGTCCGCGATCGTGCCGGCCACGAAGGTCACGTCGCCGGCACACCCGAGGGACTCGGCGACCGCGGTGTTGCGGACGCGCTGGTCCTCGCGGACGTCCACGCCCACCACGCGGACCTCCGCCCCGAGGCCGGAAAGGTAGCGGTAGGCGGCGAACGTCAGATACGCGTTACCGCAACCCAGGTCGATGACGCGCAACGGAGAAGGCAGCTGCGCCGGGTCGTTGGGCAGCGTCGCCGCCAGGGCACGGAGGAACGCGTCCACCTGCCGGCGCTTCGCCGCGGATCCGCCCACCACATCGAACAGCGGGTCGCCGGGGTCGAGCAGCCACTGCTTCGGCCGGTCGTGAGCCGACGGTGCCGCCGCAGTGCCGGCAGCGGCCGCTGCGGTCGGCAACGGCGCGGCGCCGGGGGACGATGGGGGGCTGCTGGGAGGGGCGGTGCTCGCGGGGGCCGCCGGGCCGGTGTGAACCGAGCCGTGGTCAGCACCCAGGCCCGGATGAGCTGCCGGGCCGGGGTGAGCTGCCGGGCCGGGGTGAGCTGCCGGGCCGGGGTGAGCTGCCGCAGTGGGGGAGACCGCGGCGCGGTGCAGTTGAGCGTCGCCCTTCTTCGTGACGCGGAGCTGCACGGTCTCGGCTGCCGTCTCGATGTGCCAGTTGCCGAACGGCTCGGCCAGCAGCCCGTCGATCGCCGTGCCGGCTTCGCGGCCGGCGACGTTGCGGGTGTACGGCCGCCCGCCGTCGTCCGTCACGATCTGCAGGTGCGGCCCCGATTTGAGGGCGACCGGCCGGATCTCGGCCCGGGCCACCGACGGGGTCCGGCCACGCCGCCGACCGGCCGCCACCGCCCGCCGCAGAGCGGGGTCGAGCAGCAGTTCGCGCACGTCGGCGAGGGCGGTGTCCAGGGGCTGGGGCATCCGTCAATTGTGCCTCGCCCCAGATCGGTAGCCCGCCGGGTGTGCGGCATCGCGCCGGTGTACGGCGTTGGGGCCCCGCCACTGGGATTGACGACGAACGCCCGGCCCTACGAAGCGGCCGGGCGTTCGGTGTGAAATGCGATCAGGCGTCGGCGGTGGTGCCTACGCCGGCCTCGGAGCCGCCGGTCATGTCCGAGGACTCCGCCGCCCGGGACGGCCGCCGCCGGCGACGGGGCCGGCTCGAGGCCACGTCGGAAGAGACATCGGCCGAGGGAGCGGCGTCCGAGGAGGCCGCACCGGAAGAAGAGGCCGCGCCGGAAGAAGGAGCCGCGCCGGAAGAAGGAGCCGCGTCCGAAGAAGAGGCCGAAGCGGCATCAGTGGAAGGGGCGGCGTCCGAACCGGACGGGGCACCCTCGCTGCCGTCGGAGAAGGCCGGTGCCAGAACCGAGCCCGTTCCGCTGCGACGCCGGCTGCGCTTACGAGGCGCTGCGGCCGCACCCTCCGAACCGCCAGCACCCTCCGTCGGAGCGGGAACCGCAGCCGTCGCGTCCGGCGAAACCGTCGCCGCGTCGCCGTCCTCGGCCACCCGGCGGCGACGGCGCTGACGCTTCGGCCGGTCGCTGTCGGTCGTGGTCTCGGCGGCCGGCGAGGACGGGGCGGACGAATCGTCGCGCCGGCCGCCGCGGCCACCACCGCGGGCCGGACGGCCGCCGCTCTCCCGGCCGCGCCGGCGGCCCCCGCCGAGGTCCTCCTCGACCTCGGCCGACAGGCCGACCCGGTTGCGGTCGGCCGTCGGCAGGGTGCCCGACATGTCGGTCGGGATGTCCAGGTCGGTGTAGAGCGCCGGCGAGGTGTGGTACGTCTCCGGCGGCTGCGGCATGTTCAGGCCCATCGACTTGTCGATGAGCACCCAGCGCGGCATGTCCTCCCAGTCCACGAACGTCACCGCGACGCCGGTGGCGCCGGCCCGGCCGGTGCGGCCGATGCGGTGGGTGTACGTGTCCGGGTCTTCCGGGCAGTCGTAGTTGATCACGTGGGTGACGCCGGAGACGTCCAGTCCGCGGGCGGCGACGTCGGTCGCGACCAGTACGTCGATCTTGCCGCACCGGAACGCCCGCAGCGCCCGCTCCCGGGCGCCCTGGCCCAGGTCACCGTGCACGGCGGCGACCGCGAAGCCGCGGAAGTCGAGGTCCTCGGCGACGCGGTCGGCGGCCCGCTTGGTACGGGTGAAGATCATCGTCAGGCCCCGGCCCCGCGCCTGCAGGATGCGGGCGACCATCTCCACCTTGTTCAGCGGGTGGGTGCGGTAGACGACCTGCTTGGTCAGCGGCGACGGGCCGCTGTCGGCGGTGTGCCCGGCGTGGATGGTGACCGGGTGGTGCAGGAACCGGCGGGACAGCGCCACGATCGGGTCGGGCATGGTCGCCGAGAACAGCATGGTCTGCCGCTGCTCGGGCAGCATCGCCAGGATCTTCTCGACGTCCTCGAGGAAGCCCAGGTCGAGCATGCGGTCGGCCTCGTCCAGCACCAGCGCCCGGATGCGAGCCGAGCTTGAGCTGCTTCTGCTTGGCCAGGTCGAGCAGGCGGCCGGGCGTGCCGACCAGGATCTCGACGCCCTTCTTCAGGGCGTCGACCTGCGGCTCGTACGCGACCCCGCCGTAGATCGGCAGCACCCGGACGCCGCGGGTCGCGCCGGCTGCGGCGATGTCCCGGGCGACCTGCAGGCCCAGCTCGCGGGTCGGGACGACGACCAGCGCCTGCGGCTGTCCGTCGGCGCCCTCGGACGGGGCCAGGACCCGCTCCAGCAGCGGCAGGCCGAACGCCAGCGTCTTGCCGGTGCCGGTCGGGCGCCTGGCCGATCAGGTCCGTGCCGCGCAGCGCGATCGGCAGCGCGTACTCCTGGATGGCGAAGGCGCGGGTGATCCCGGCCGCGGCCAACGCGTCGACGGTCTCCGCCCGGACGCCCAGCTCGGCGAAGGTGGGGCTGTCGGCGCGCACCGGAGCGCGGGAAAGTGCGGGTACCAGCGCCTGTTCGTTCTCGTTGTTCTCGATGTCGGTCATGTAGTTCTACGGGTGCCTCTCGTGGTGCGCCCGTCGACGTCCAGGGCGCGGTTTGGGTAGGGCGGGCCACACGCGACGAGGGTCGCGGGCCGCACGCGCGATCGCCTCCGGAGGATCGAGATCGATCAACTCCGGCGGCGACGCGTCAAGTCTACCCGACCGCAAGATTTCCCACTTCAGAGCAGAGACGGAGGGGCCGGTGGAATTCCGGCCCTCTTCGAGTAGATTGCGTCAGCGGGTGGTGAAACCGAACGGCCGGTTGGCCGACTCGGCGATCTCCACGTAGGCCACCTTGGCGATCGGGATGATCACCTTGCGGCCCTTCTCGTCCGTGAGCGTCAGCACGCTGTCCTTGGCCATAGCCTCGGTCACGGCCGCCTCGACCTCCGCCGGGGTCTGCGCGCTCTCGAGCGTCAGCTCACGCGGCGCGTACTGCACGCCGATCTTGACCTCCACGGGGTCCTCCCTATTGAAGCGTTTACCGCATGAAGGCTAGCCGATTTCCGCTGCGGTTCCGGTGGTTGTGCCACCCTGCAGCGGGAAGCTGGCGATGCCCCGCCAGATCAACGCAGCGACCAGTGCTTCGGCTTCCGCTTTGGGCGTACGGCGTCCGTTCGCCAGCCAGAACTGGGCGGACTGTCCGGCCGCCCCGACCAGGCCCGACGCCGAGCAACTCGGCCTGGTCCAGGCTCAGGCCGTGTCCGAGACCACAGTGTCGGTGACCGCGGCGATACAGCCCTGCTCGACCCGCTCGACCCGCTGCCGTACGGCCGGGTCGTTGCGCAGGTCCGACTCGAAGACCAGCCGGAACGCCTCGCTCTCGTGATCGACGAAGTCGAAGTAGGCCCGGACCGCGCCGTTGACCCGCTCCTTGTTGTCCGGGGTGGCAGCATCGCCGCTGCGCACCTTCGCGATTATCGCGTCGCAGTGGGTGTCCAGCAGCGCCAGGTAGAGGTCGAGCTTGCCCGGGAAGTGCTGGTAGAGCACCGGCTTCGACACGCCCGGCGCGTTCGGCGATGTCATCCATCGCGGCGGCGTGGTAGCCCTGGGCCACGAAGATCTGCTGGGCGGCGGCCAGGAGTTGCTTACGGCGCGCAGAGCGGGGCAGGCGCGTGGGGCGCCCCGCCGTCTGTGCTCCGCCGGACGCAGCGGTCATCTGGTTACCTTCCCCTGACTGGTTGTTCGTCGCCCGCTCCCGAAGCGAGTTTGCCCGGATAGCCGGGTCTCGCGGTCGACCGGGCAATTGTCGCGCGCTGCAACTTATCGCCACTGCATGCACACGGTAGCCTCAGCGTGGGGCGAGCGAGGAGCGCGCGGTGGATGAAGCAGGACATTCCGGTGATCCCGGCACGGTCAACGGCAGTACCGGAGGCGAGTCGGTCAACGGCTGGGCCCATGCAACGGTCCCCAGGCCAACAGCCCCTGGTCCAACGCCGGTGCCGCCCTCGACCCGGAGGACGACGACGTCCCGGCATGGCGGCGGCCGTCGCCGGAGATCCGTCCGTTCACCCGCCGGCAGTTCCCGCCGGATGGTCCGTCGGACGAGATAACGCGGTTTCCGCCGGACCGTCCATCCGGCGAGATCACCCCGTTTTCTGAGACGGCGCCGTCTTCGGGTACGAGCCCATTTCCCGGTACGACCTCGGGCAACGTCCGCCCGTTTCCCGGCGGACCCGACTCGGCGACGGGCAACGCAAGGCCGCCGAGCTCGACGTCCGGACCGATCCCGCCGCCCCGCCCGGAGAACCCCGACAGCCCGCCGCCGTGGTCGTCCGGCCGGGCCCGCTACGCCGACCTGCTGGCGCACCTGTCCCCGAACGGTCATGAACCGTCCCTGCAGCCGGGGCCGTTCCTGTCCGGCCCGCCGGCCGCGATTGACCCGGTCGGTCCCCATCCGCCCCGGGCGGCGTCGCTGCACCCGGGCACGCTGCGTTCCGAGCCGCCCCGGGATCCCGGATTCCCGCCGCGGCCGGACGCGCTCGAGGACCAGCGCCGCACCGGCGAGATGCGGGCCATCGACGCGTCCACGCCGTCCAGCGCCCCGCCGTACCCCTACGAGGGCGACCTCGACGACGACGCCCACGACCGCTTCCGGCCGCCCGTGGTCCAGCAGCGTGCGGCCGTCCCGCTGAGCCGTCCTTTCCCGGACGTACGACCGGCGGCTCCCGGGGATCGGCGGCTCGACTGGAACGAGGCCCGGCACGCGCTCGAGCCGCACACGCCGCCCGGGGGCATGCCACAGGTGGAGAGCAGCGCCCCGACGGTGGAGGGGCGGCCCTCGGGCGAGATCGGGCTGGTGCGCCCGTCGTACGATGCACCCAGCTATCCGCGCCGGTTACCCCGCCACGAACCGGCCGGTCCGGCACCCGTGACCGACACCTCCACCGGGTACGCGCCGCCCGCCGCGTACTCCGGCCCGTCCGGGCGGTCCACCGGTGACCCCGGGCCGTCCGCGCTCCTGTACCGGGCGTTGCCGCAACGCGTCCCGGCCGAGCCGGACGTACCCACCGTTCCGGAGCCGCCGTCCGTGGAACCGACCGCCGAGACCCCGGCACTGGCGCGCATCGCCACGCACCTGCGCCGCGGTGACGTGCTGTCCGCCGACGAGCGGCAGGAGGGGTTCGACGTCAACGCCATCCTGGCGGCCGTCCGCGAGGTCGAGGGTGTCCGGGATGCGTCGCTGCGGTCCACCCCGACCGGCGCCCACAGCCTGCGCCTGGACTTGGCCGAGGGCGCCGACCCGGCGGAGGTGAGCCGGCAGGTGGCCCGCCTCCTGCAGGACCGGATGGGCCTGGACGCGGCGATGCAGGGCGGATCGGTCCCGCCGCCGGCGACCTCGTCTCCGGCCGCACCGTCGCCGACCCAGCCCACCTCGTCGACGACGATTCCCGCTCAGTACTCACCGCCTGCGCTGCCGGCGCCGGTCCGGGCGACCGCCTCCGCCCCCGTTTCCCCCTACGCGCCGTCCGGCCCTCCGCCGAGCCGGACCGCGTCGACTCCGATGAGCCCGACCTCGCCGGTGAGCCCGACCTCGCCGGTGCCGGCCCCGTCGTCGTCGGCCCCGTCGTCGCCCGCCCCGTCGTCGCCCGCCCCGTCGTCCGCGGCCCCGTCCCGGCCGGCCTGGGCGGTCGCTCCGGTGACCCCGGCTGCGACCGCCGTCCCGGCTGCCCGGCTGCCGCAGAACCCGCAGGCCGGCCGCGCCCCCGGAACCAGCGGCGTCGCCGAACGCCCGGCGCTCGACCGTGCCGGGCACGACCGTCCCGCCCCGGACCGGCCCGGCCGACACGGACGTCGCCCCGACCAGCGGCGTCGATTGCGGGCCGCCGCGTCCGCTGCCCGTCGGCGACCGTCCCGGCCCCCGCGTGGTCATCGAGAACGTCCAGGTCAACACGTTCGGCACCGAGGCCACCGTCGAGGTCCGGCTGGCCATCGAGGGCCGTACGGCGTCCGGCGTGGCCACCGGCCCGGCGGTCGACGGCTATCTGCTGCGCTTGTGCGCCACGGCCACCACCCACGCCGTGGACGAGTTGCTCTCCGCCTCCGACCACGCCGACGGCCCGGCCCGGTGCTTACGTCGAGCACGCCGGCGTCAGTCCCGTTCGGGCCGATGCAGGTGGCTGTGGTCGTCCTGCTGCTCTCCTGCGGCAGTTGGGTGGAACAGCTGGCCGGCTCCGCCGTGGTGACCGGCGACGACCGGCACGCGATGGTCCGGGCGACGCTGGCTGCCGTCAACCGCCGGCTTGAGGCACTCTTGTCCTGATGAAGGGCGCGATCCTCGCCGGCGACGACGAACTCCCGTACGGCGCCGTGCCGTCCCCGTGGCCGGCCCGGCGGGTGACTGATCGACGGCGAGATGCTGCACGTCCGGGACACACCGGCCACCGCTCCGAGCGCCGAACCCGCCGTGTACGTGCACGGGCTCGGTGGGTCGTCGCAGAACTTCACCGATCTCGCCGGACTGCTCGCCGACCGGCTCGACGGCCAGGCGGTCGACCTGCCCGGCTTCGGCTACAGCGACCCCAGCCGCGGTTACTCGATCAAGGCGTTCGCCGACAAGCTGATCCAGTACCTCGACCAGGACGGGCCGCGGTCCGGTCCACCTGGTCGGCAACTCGCTCGGCGGCTCGATCTCGGTACGGGTGGCGGCGCTGCGCCCGGACCTGATCCGGACGCTCACCCTGATCTCGCCGGCCATGCCGTTCCTCAACCCGCGCCGGACGGCCCACGGGCCGGTCCTGCCGGTGCTGGCCATGCCGTACGCGGACCGGCTGTTCGCCCGCGGGATGGCCCGCCTGACGGTCGAGGAGATGGCCGACCAGGAAGTCCTCGCCGCCTGCTTCGGCGACACCACGAAGGTCGACCCGCAGCGCCGGGCCGAGGCGATCGAGGAGATCCGGCTCCGGTACACCGTGGCCCACTATCCGCAGGCGTACCTGGCCACTCTGCGGGGGCTCGTCGGCAGCTTCCTCCGGGCGTACCTGCCGGGGGCGAACTCCCAGTGGCGGCTGGCCGCCCGCATCCAAGCCCCCACCCTGATCATCGGCGGACTCACCGACCGGTTGGTCGATCCGCGCGTGCCCGCTCAGGTGGCCCGCATCGTCCCGGACGCACGGCTGCTCCTGCTGCCCGGCGTCGGCCACGTCGCTCAGATGGAAGTCCCCCGCCTGGTCGCCCGGGGAATCGCCGGAATGCTCGCGGACGTGCACTCCGCAGTCGCCTAGCGCGTTGACCACGAACGTTCACCGGGTCGGTGTCACACGGGTCGGCGATCAGTCCAGGCCGTGGTCCGGCTCCCACCCCGACGAACCGGGCAACCAGATGCTCAGTTCAGCGCTCAGCGGTGCGACGCCACGTTCGCCGGGCTCCCCTTCGAGATGGAATTCGTCTTCGCCGGTGTCCGGATTGCCCACGTCGAGGAGGAGTTGACCCAGCCGGGCCACCCCGAGCGGCGTGCCGAATCCGACCACGGTGTCCCGGGCCAGCCACTGCGCGTCGGTGACCCCACCGATCTCCTCATCGTCGGTCAGACGGAGCGCCGGAAGGCCGTACGGGTCAGCGGGCATGTCGTTCCCCGGAAATCTGCGCGGCGATTCGGGCCAATAGTCATATGAGCGGGTAGTCAGCGACAGCGCCACCCCATCGACGTCAGGCGATCGGAGCCGCAGGGTACGGATGTCACTCGCCGAGTGGGTCAGGATGATGTCGGTCGTGTCCTCCGGCCCGGCGAACAGCGACGCCATCACGATCACTCCCAACGCCCGCAGGGTCCGCCGAGTGGCATACAAGTGCAGTGCATCGGCGCGCCAACAGCCGCCATAGTCGTGGTGGGACCGGACGACGACGATGGCGCCGGTCGTCGCGGACAACGGCAGTCGCGGTGCCGAGGACGCGTCGAAACGAAAAGCATCGGTCTCCGGCGACACGAATGCCAGGTGTTTGGCGATTTCACCGCCGAGTCGTTGAATATCGTCCACAGCAGGAGCGTAGAGGGATCGCGGGACACGCTCGGGCGGCCCATCACCTGACCGCTGAGACCCGGCGAACGTTTCATCGACAACGCCCTGGCTGTTCGAGCGGCGGCGAACGGCCGGTTGTGGAAACCTGGTCCGCATGATCGACAACCGCCCGGCCGTCCGGCGACGCGGCCTGTGGTGGACGGCTTTCGTCGCCGCCGTGGTTGTCGTGCTGGTCGGGACGGCCGCACTCGGCGACGACTGGGTACGGGCGTCGCCCAAGCCGTCGGCAACTCCGGTGCCGGCCGCATCCCCGTCCCCGTCCCCGTCCCCGGCCCCGGCCCTGGTCGTCGCGTCGCCATCGCCCTCTCCGTCGCCGGTTCCGACCCCGGGGACCGTGGTCCCGGCCAAGGGCACCGGTCGATTCACGATCGCGCCGGGACGCGGGCCGGTTCTCGGGCGGGCCGGACCGCTCCGGACGTTCCACGTGGCCGTGGAGCACGGCAGCGGCGCGGACGCGGCCGCCTTCGCCCAAGTGGTGGAGAGCACGCTCGGCGACTCACGCAGCTGGATCGGCGGCCGGACCATACGGCTGCAACGGGTCGATGAGTCGGCGCCGGCCAGCTTCACCGTATTGCTGGCCACCCGGACGACGGCCGCGGCGCTGTGCGAGCGGGGCGGCACGAACATCCGCGTCGGCGGGGTGCCGTACACGTCCTGCCGGACGACGGGACGGGCGATCATCAATCTGGATCGGTGGGAGCTGTCCGCCCCGCCGTACGTGGCGGCCGGGGTGCCGCTGGCGACCTACCGGCAGTACGTGATCAACCACGAGGTCGGCCACGAACTCGGGCATCAGCATGAGGGGTGCCCGAGGAAGGGCGGCCCGGCCCCGGTCATGGTGCAACAGACGATCACCCTGCGTGGATGCGTGCCGAACGCCTGGCCGCGGCCGGACGGCCAAGCGCTGTCCGGGCCGCCGGTCTGATCCCGGCGCCAGTTCGGCGGGTACTCAACCAAACGGCTGTGTCGACTGACGGATCATGGCAGTCTGGCGTATGTCATGGCAAAGGCGACAAAAGGTTCTGCAGACCCTCGGACCGCCGCTGAGGATCTGTCCACCCGGGACCAGATGACGGCGACCATGAGTACGGGCGGAACGGCGGCCGTCTCCCCGGCGATCGCGGCTCCGGCGATCGCGCCGTCCGCGACGGTGGCGCCGGTGATCGACATGCCGGTGGTGCACATGCCGGCCGATGCCGCACCGGCCGGCCCGGCCGATGCCGCGCCCCGGCTGGTGGTCGCCGCGGACACCCCGCGGCCCTCGCTGGTCTCCGAACCCATCCCCGCCGCGCCGGCCGAGGGGGCGAAGCCGAGTCGGACCGCCGCCGGGCGTTTCGTGTCCGGCCGGGCCACGATCGCGGCCCGCTCGAACACCCCGACCCGGACGACGACGGCCCAAACCGAACCGGCCCACGGCGCATCCGCCACCAAGTCGTCCCCGGCGAAGTCCACGCCGGCCAAGTCATCGCCCGCCAATTCGTCCCCGGCCAAGTCATCGCCCGCCAGGCCGGCCAAAGCGACCCCGGCCAAAGCGACCCCGGCCAGCGCGACCCCGGCCAGCGCGACCCCGGGCAAGGCGACTCCGGCGAAGGCGACTCCGGCGAAGGCGACTCCGGCGAAGGCGACTCCGGCCAAGGCGACTCCGGCGAAGGCGACTCCGGCGAAGGCGACTCCGGCCAAGGCGACTCCGGCCAAAGCCGCACCGGCCAAAGCCGCACCGGCCAAAGCCGCGGCCAAGGCGGCTCCGGCGAAGGCGGCTCGGGCAAAGGCGGGCGCGACCAGTTCGGCGCCTGAAAAGGCCACACCCACCAACTCCGCAGCGGCCACATCGGCGTCGCGCAAGGCTGCTACGACCGGAACCGCGCCCAGCAAGGCCGCCCCCACCCGGACGCCGCCCGCAACGGCGACGGCCGCCTCGCCCAAGGCGCCGACCGCAAAAGCCGCACCCACCAACCCGAAGGCCGCACCCACCAACCCGAACGCCGCACCCACCACCCGAAGGTCGGCCCGACCGCTCCCAAGGCCGGCCCGACCGCTCCCAAAGCCGGCCCGACCGCTCCCAAGGCCGCCCCCACCACTCCCCAGGCCGGCCCGACCGCTACCCAGACGGCCGCGCCCCCGGTAAGGCCGCGCCCCCGGTAAAGGCCGCGCCCCCGGTGAACACAGCCGCCGGGACGCCCCCGCTACCCGCGGCCCCAAGCGCCCCGCAAGCAGCGAAAACAACTCCGCAAGCCACCAAGGCCGCCGCGCCCGAGGCCGAACCGACTCCGCCGCCCACTCCGGCGGTCTCGGCCCGCACGACCACCACCGGCAGAACCCCCAAGCCCACCGAACCGGCCCCGGAGATCACCGCCGAGAATCCGCCCGTACCGCCGAAAGTCGGTGGCTCGGTCGTCTCCGCCGGGAGCCCGGCCATTCGCCCGGCGGTAGGAACCACTGCCGGCGAGGCGGTCACCGAACCGCTCATCCCGGTGATCGAGGTGCTGCCCGCGGCCTTTACCGGGACCGAGGCCGGCGCCGAGAAGAAGGCCGCCCCGCACCGCATCGGCGCCCCGCCGCAGCCGCTGGCCGCGCCGCCCGACGACGCGCCGATCATCCTGCCGCGGGACGCCGACGCGATGCTCGAGGTGCCGCCGCGCGGGGAGTGGACCCCGGCCAACCGCCGGAAGGTGCAGCGCCGCCGCCGGGCCGCCCTGCTGACGTTCTTCGGTATCGCCGCCGCCGTCCTGCTGGTCGGCCAAGTGGTCCGCAGCTACGACCACTCGCCCCGGACCACCACCATCGCCCCGGCTGCCTCGGCCCTGCCGCCGGCGGTCGGGCCGGGCGCCGGCATCGGCGAGCCGACCGGCGCGAACAGCCGAAGCATGTCCAGCGATGACGCCCACGGACCGGCCGGGCCGGCGGCGACCAGGGGCAAGACAGCTCCGGCCGATGCCGCCAACGCCATCCCCAGCCGTTCCGGGGCCACCACCGCCCCGACCGGCGCCTTCAGCTTTGTCGCCGGGTACGGGCCGGTGCTGGGCACCGCGGGCACGCTGCGGCGGTTCAAGGTGGCCGTCGAACGTACGCTCGGCCAGGGCGACGGCAGTGACTTCGCCGACGAGGTCGACCGCGATGCTCGGCGACACGCGCAGCTGGATCGCATCCGACCAGGTCCGGCTGCAGCGGGTGCCATCCTCGGCCGCGTCGGAGTTCACCATCTACCTGGCGTCGGCGCAGACCTCGGAGAAGATGTGCGCGGCGGGCGGGTTGAGCACCGACGGGTTACACCTCGTGCCGGCTGCCCGGACAGGTGGTGATCAACAACGACCGCTGGCAGGACGCCGTGGCCGGACTACGACGCCCCGATCGAGACCTACCGCGCGTACGCGATCAACCATGAGGTCGGCCACCAGCTCGGGCACGGCCACGAGGCCTGCCCCGGCAAGGGCAAGCCGGCGCCGGTGATGATGCAGCAGACGTACGGGCTGAAGGGCTGCATCGCCAACGCGTGGCCATACATCGACGGCAAGCGTTACGCCGGGCCGCCGATCACGCTGACGGTTATTCCCGCATCCCGCATGTCGGGCCGGTGTTCCACGTCATGCGCAATCGGCGCGTGGACGAGCGACAATGGTGGCGCGATCCGTACCGTCAACCCGGGGAGTGAACCGTGTCACTGCCCCCGCTCGTCGAGCCGGCCGCTGAGCTGACCATCGACGAGATCCGCCGCTACTCGCGTCACCTGATCATCCCGGACGTCGGGATGGACGGGCAGAAGCGGCTCAAGAACGCCAAGGTGCTCGTCGTCGGCGCCGGCGGCCTCGGCTCGCCGGCGCTGCTTTACCTGGCCGCGGCCGGGGTGGCACGCTCGGCATCGTCGACTTCGACACCGTCGACGAGTCGAACCTGCAGCGCCAGATCATCCACGGCGTGTCCGACATCGGCCGGCCCAAGGCGCGAGTCCGCGGCGGACAGCATCGCCGAGATCAACCCGCTGGTGAAGGTCGACATCCACGACTTCGCGCTCGACCGCGACAACGTGATGGACCTCTTCGGCCAGTACGACCTGATCGTCGACGGCACCGACAACTTCGCCACCCGGTACATGGTCAACGACGCCGCGGTGCTGCTCAGCAAGCCGTACGTCTGGGGTTCGATCTACCGCTTCGACGGCCAGGCCTCGGTGTTCTGGGAGGAGCACGGTCCCTGCTACCGCTGCCTCTACCCGGAGCCGCCGCCGCCCGGCATGGTCCCGAGCTGCGCCGAGGGCGGCGTGCTCGGCGTGCTGTGCGCGTCGATCGGCTCGATCCAGGTGACGAGGCGATCAAGCTGCTCACCGGCATCGGCGAGCCGCTGGTCGGCCGGCTGATGGTCTACGACGCCCTGGAGATGGAGTACCGCAAGATCAAGGTCCGCAAGGACCCGAACTGCGCGCTCTGCGGCGAGAACCCGACCGTCACCGAGCTGCTCGAGGACTACGACGACTTCTGCGGCGCGGTCTCCGAGGAGGCCCAGGAGGCGACGCTCGACTCGACGATCACCGCCCGCGAGCTCAAGGACTGGCAGGACGCCGGCAAGGACGTGTTCCTGGTCGACGTGCGCGAGCCCGCCGAGTAGGAGATCGTCCGCATCCCCGGCGCGACGCTGATCCCGAAGGGCGAGATCCTGTCCGGCCAGGCGCTGTCGCGCTTCCCGCAGGACCGGCAGATCGTGCTGCACTGCAAGTCGGGCGTACGGTCGGCCGAGGCGCTGGCGGCGCTGAAGGCGGCCGGTTTCAAGGACGCCGTGCACGTCCAGGGCGGCATCCTGTCCTGGATCAACACCGTCGATCCGTCGCTCCCCGCCTACTGAGTCGTCGACTGGCGACACGGCCGCCGAACCGCTTCGGGTCGGCGGCCGTCGGCCGCTCACGTGCGTTGCTGGTCCACGTGCGAGGGTGACGGATCGGACCAATGAGACAGTTTTCCAGGACGCGCAGGGGCGGATGGCTGAGGTGGAGCGGTAGCGTCACGGTCGTGGTGGATATCGATGCCGCGATCGGCTACGTGGTCGCGCACGGCGACCCGGTGGAGCGGGCACGGCTGTCGTTCCTGCGAACCCGGCAGCGACCCGCCGCCGGAGATCATCGATCGGATCATCGACGGGCAGAGCCCGGCGGCGGCTGGCCGGCGTCCGGCGACGGCCCGGTGCCCTCGGTCGACGCCACCTGCTTCCGGCTGGGGGAGCTCGACGACCTCGGCGGCCTGCACGGCCCGGCCGTCGACCGGGCGCTGAACTGGCTGGCCGGCGGTCCAGCGCGACGACGGCACCTGGCAGGAGGACGAGTCGCTGGCCGCCGAGGCGCCGGCCTGGGCGATGCCCGGCGATCCGGAGGCCACGCTCTACCTGACCGCGGTGGCCGGCTTCTGGCTGGCCGTGGCCGAGGCCGAGGCGCAACCCGCACCATGACGGGCCCGGCCGTGCACGACGCGGTGATCGACCGAGGCCGCCCGGTACGTGCTGGCCCAGCTGCGCCCGGACGGCACCTGGCCGTCGTTCCTGGCCGCCGGCTGGCACGCCGCCGGTGCTGCTGCACGAGCAGCAGTTCTTCTACGAGTCGGCGCGCATCCAGCTGGTCCTCGGCGACCGGCTGCCCGAGATGAGCCCGGCCGACGTGGCCTCGATGGCCGCGGCCCTGCGCCGGGTCAACCTCGGCGACGACTGGCTGCTGCAAGCGCCCGCAAGCGGCTGGCCGAGACGCAGCGCACCGACGGCGGCTGGGACAGCGCCGAAGGTCCCCTCTTCGACGTCAACACCACCCTGATCGCCCTCCGCGCCATGCTGTGACGGCTAAATGGTTTGCCGCCGACCGGCCGGTCGGCTAGGAACCTGGTGTGCTCATGGGCAGCAAAGTCGGGCTCCGGGCCCGGCACACCGACGACCTCCCCATCCTGAAGGCCGGCCTCTACGACGACGTGGTCAACCACTCGCGGTCCAACGACCGGGCGTGGCGGCCGATCACTCCCGGCTCGACGGACGCGCCTTTCGTCGTGGATGACAACGAAGAAAGAAACGTCGCGTTCTCCGCGGTGGAACTGGCGGGCGGCACCCTGGTCGGCGTGGCGGCGCTGTGGAAGGTCGACAACCACAACCGGTCCGCACACATCGGGCTGGGCCTGTTACCGTCGGCCCGCGGCCAGGGCTACGGCACCGACGCGGTGGCGGTGCTGTGTCACTACGCCTTCGTCGTCCGGGGCCTGCACCGGCTGCAGATCGAGACGCTGTCGGACAACGTGGCGATGCTGCGGTCGGCCGAGCGCAACGGCTTCGTCCGCGAGGGTGTGCTGCGTTCCGCCGCCTGGGTGATGGGTGAGTTCATGGACGAGGTGCTGCTCGGACTCCTCGTCGGCGACTGGAAGCCGGCAACGCCGCGGTGACGCTGCGGATCGCCACCACGTCGCCCCCGATTCGGGCCGCCCGTGGCGGGCCGCGGCCGATCAGGGCGACATCTACCGCCGGCGCCGCGTCGACGACCCGCGCAGCGCCGACCGTACGGCGATCTAGGCCCGGGTGTGGCCGTTGCCCGTGACGATGTACTTGGTCGAGGTCAGTTCGGGGAGGCCCATCGGGCCGCGGGCGTGCAGCTTCTGGGTGGAGATGCCGATCTCGGCGCCGAAGCCGAACTCGCCGCCGTCGGTGAAGCGGGTCGACGCGTTGATCATCACGGCGGCGGCGTCGACGCGGGCGGCGAAGCGGCGGGTCGCCGTCACCGACTCGCTGACGATGGCCTCGGTGTGACCGGTGCCGAAGCGGCGGATGTGGTCCAGCGCGTCGTCGATCGAATCGACCACCGCGACCGCGAGGTCGGCGGACAGGTACTCCGTGGCCCCAGTCCTCGGTCGGTCGCCGGCACCACCTCGCTGCTGTACGGCTGCGACCCGCGCGTCGCCGTGCACGGTCACCCCGGCCGCGGCCAGTTCGTCCAGCACCAGCGGCAGGAACGACTCGGCGATCTCGATGTGCACCAGCAGGGACTCGGCCGTGTTGCAGGTGGACAGTCGCTGGGTCTTCGAGTTCAGCACCACGGCGAGCGCCTTCTCCAGGTCGGCGGCGCGCGTCCACGTACACGTGGCAGTTGCCGACCCCGGTCTCGATCACCGGCACGGTCGACTCCTCGACCACCGTCTTGATCAGCGACGCGCCGCCCCGCGGGATCAGCACGTCGACCAGGCCGCGGGCCCGCATCAGCTCCTTCACCGAGTCCCGGGTGGTCGAGTCGAGCAGCTGGATCGACGTCCGGCGGCAGCCCGCTGTCGGCGACCGCCTTGCGCAGCACCGACACGATCGCGGCGTTCGACGACATCGCCGAGCCGGACCCGCGCAGCAGCACCGCGTTGCCCGACTTCAGGCAGATGCCGGCCGCGTCGGCGGTCACGTTCGGCCGCCCCTCGTAGATGATGCCGACCACCCCGAACGGCACCCGGACCTGCCGCAGCTCCAGCCCGTTGGCCAGAGTGGACCCGCGGACCACGTCCCCGACCGGATCGGGCAGCGCGGCCAGTTGCCGCAGCCCGTCCGGCCATGGCTGCGACCCGGGCCGGGGTCAGGGTCAGCCGGTCGATCATGGCGTCGGACATCCGGCCGTACGGGCGTTGCCGATGTCCACGGCGTTGGCCGCGACGATGTCGTCCGACCGGTCGACCAGCCGGTCCGCCATCAGCCGCAGCGCCGCGTCCTTCTCGGCGCGGGTGGCGGCGGCCAGGTCGATGGAGGCGGAGCGAGCCTCGGAGGCCTGCTGCTGGACCGTCATGACGAACCCCAATCAGAGCAGTACGAGGTCGTCACGGTGCACGACCTCTCGTTCGTACCCGGGGCCGAGCGTGGCCGCCAACTCCGGGGTGGACCGGCCGAGCAACGCGGGCAGCTCCACCGCGTCATAGTTCACCAGACCGCGGGCCACCGGCGCACCCGAGCCCGCGTCGACCAGGTCGACCGGGTCACCGGCGGAGAACGAGCCGTCGACCGCGGTGATCCCGGCCGGCAGCAGCGATTTCCGCCGGGCCACCACCGCGGCCACCGCGCCCGGGTCCAGGTGCAGGCGCCCGCGCGGGGCGGTGGCGTGGGCCAGCCAGAACAGCCGCGCGGTGGGCCGGTGCGCGGCGGCGTGGAAGAACGTGCCGACGGCGTCGCCGGCCAGGGCCGAGCCGGCGAGGTCGGCCGAGGTCAGCACCACCGGAATGCCGAAGCCGGTGGCGATCCGGGCCGCCTCGACCTTGGTGACCATGCCGCCCGTACCGACTCCGGCCTGCCCGGTGTGCTGATCGAGACGCCCGACGAGATCGGACTCGTCGCGGACCTCGATCACCCGCCGCGAGCCGGGCCGTGACGGCTTGTCCGTGTACAGCGCGTCGACGTCCGACAGCAGCACCAGCAGGTCGGCCTGGACCAGCGCGGCCACCAGCGCCGCCAGCCGGTCGTTGTCACCGAACCGGATCTCCTCGGTGGCGACCGTGTCGTTCTCGTTGACGATCGGCACCGCGCCCAGGTCGAGCAGCTTCCGCAGGGTCCGGTACGCGTTGCGGTAGTGCGCCCGCCGCGTCACGTCGTCCACGGTCAGCAGCACCTGGCCCACGGTCAGCCCGTGCGCGGCGAACCCGGCCGCGTACCGCCCGATCAGCAGACCCTGCCCGACGCTGGCCGCCGCCTGCTGGGTGGCCAGGTCGCGCGGTCGGCGGGGAGCCGCAGGGGCGCCAGCCCGGCGGCGATCGCGCCGCTGGACACCAGCACCACCTCGCGCCCGGCCACCGCGAGGGCGGCCAGCGTGCCGACGAGGGCGTCGACCCGCTGCTCGTCGATGCCACCGGCCGCCGTGGTCAGCGAGGACGACCCCACCTTGACCACGATCGCGGCCGCGCTCGGTTGACCACGTCCCGCACGCGCCCATTGTGCTCGCGCCCGCCGCCGGCGGTCGGCCGAGATCCCATATCGTGGCGTCCGTGACACCACCGGAATACGTGGAAGAGGTTCTTGCACTCGTGGAGCGCATCCCCGAAGGCAAGGTCATGTCGTACGGGGCGATCGCCGACGTCCTGTCCGACCGCTCCGGGCGCAACTCGGCGCGGCAGGTCGGCACCATCATGGCCCGCCACGGCGGCGCCGTGCCCTGGCACCGGGTCGTGAACAGCTCCGGCCGGCTGCCGCCGGGCCACGAGCGGGAGGCCCGGCAGCGTCTGCTGTCCGAGGGTGTGCCGTTCAAGGGCGACCACGTGGATCTCCCGCGAGCGGTGTGGTCGCCGTGAGAGACGGACCCAGCCGTACGGCGTGGAGCGCGGCCAACCACCGTGCGGCTCACCAGATCGCCGAGCACGGGCGCATCTTCACCGATCCGCTGGCCATCCCGATCCTGGGCGGCGAGCCGGTGATCGAGGACGCACCCGGCCGGCGCGGCATGCGCCTGTTCATCGCCGCCCGCACCGCCTTCGCCGAGACCAAACTGGCCGAGGCGTACGCCCGGGGCACGCGCGACGTGGTGATCCTGGGCGCCGGGCTGGACACGTTCGGCTACCGGAACCCGTACCCGGACCTGCGGGTCCATGAAGTCGACCACCCCGACACCCAGGCGTGGAAGCGGGACCGGCTGGCTGCGGCCGGGATTTCGGCGCCGTCGTCGGTGCGGTACGTGCCGATCGACTTCGAGAACGAGTCGCCGGCGGCGCTGCTGACCGTGCCGGACCGGGCGTTCTTCCTGTGGCTGGGCGTGGTGCCGTACCTCACCCGGGCCGGCTTCGACGAGACCCTGGCGTACGTCCGGGGCGTGCCCGGGTCGGAGGTGGTGTTCGACTACGCCATGCCGCCGGAGTCCCTGCCGCCGGAACGCCGGGCCGCCTTCGCCGCGCGGGCGGCCCGCGTGGCCGGCATCGGCGAGCCGTGGCAGACGTACTTCTGGCCGGACGAGCTCCGCGGCATCCTGGGCGCCTTCGCCGAGATCGAGGACCTCGGCCCGGCCCAGCTCGCCGCCCGCTACTTCCACCGTCCGGGCCTGCCCCCGGACACCCCCGGCGGCCACGTGATCCACGCCGGACAGCGTTAAAGGAGGAGACCGACGCCGCCGCGGCGGGGGTCGCCGCCGGCGCCGCCGAGGCCGACCGCGGTGACGCCGCCGAAGTAGTGGTCGATGGCCGGCCAGCGGTTGACCTCCCAGCCGGCGGCCTCCAACACGCTCAATTCGTCCTCCGGGTAACCCAGTTCGGCGTGCACGGTGTCGCCGACCACGTGGTAGCGCGGCCGGGCGATCGCGGCCGGCATGTCGAGTTCGTCGACCAGCAGGCCGAGCAGGGTGCCGACGAGCGCGGTGCGGATCCGGGACGCCCCGGCGGAGCCGGCCGCCGCGACCAGGCGCTGCGAGTCGTCGATCACCACCAGCGGGCACATGTTGGACGACATCCGCTTGCCCGGCGTCAGGTCGGGGGTGATCAGCTCGCCCTCACCCAGCATGGAGTTCATGTTCACGCCCAGGCCGGGCAGCCACACCGCCGCGCCCAACCCCAACGTCGTGGTGATCACGCAGGCGTTTCCGGCCTGATCGACCACCGACACGTTGGTGGTGTCGCCCTTCTTCTGGGCGCCGTGGTCGCGCAGGGCCGCCGCCACGTCCAGCACCCGTTCGGCCGGAGATCGCGATGCCAGGCCGGGCGGCAGGGCGGCGATCGTGTTGACCGTCTCGTTCAGGTCGTGCCGCGCCCGGATCCGATAGCCGGCCAACGAAGCCTGGTCCACTGCGGTCTCCCGCACCCGGTAGCCGGCCAGATCCTGCGGGCCCATCGCGCCGCCGCCGTCGCGGACCGCGTCGACCATCACGGAGGCGAACGCGCCGGTGTAGAACACCGACGGACCCTCCTCCGCCAGCCCCTGCAGGGCGGTCGCCAGGCCCGGGTGGAACAGCACGTCGCCACCTTCGAGCAGCTTCCCGTCCGGCGCGTAGCAGGCCGCCCCCTCGCCGTACGCCAGGGCGGGCGCGCAGGCGATCAGCGTGTGCGCCTGCGCCGCCGGCAGCACGACCCCGCCGGCCGCCAGAGCCGCCGCCGGCGCGACCACGTCCGCCCACGGCAGCCGGCCCCACCGCCTGTGCACCTCGCCGAGGCCGGCGGGCACGCCGGGCACGGCCACGCTGGCCCCGCCGATCGAGTAGACCTGCGGCATCCCGCCGAAGTAGACGTCCACCGCCACCATGGGTCCGGGGGAGCGGTCACCGTCCGTACCGGGAACCGACACGAAGAAGTCCAGGCAGGTGACGTCACCGCTGGCCGCGTCGAAGTAGGTGGCGAAGCCGCCGCCCCCGAGCCCGGTGTAGATGGTCTCGGCCACGCAGCAGGTCAGGACCGCCGCCACCGCCGCGTCCGCGGCCGTGCCCCCGGCGAGCAGGACATCCCGCCCGACCTGCGCCGTGGCCGGATGGCTGGCGGCCACACCGGCCGTAATCGTCTCCATTAGCCGAGCGTAGGCGGCGTCCTCCAACGATGGCCGGCATCCGCGTCCATGGCGGTCGCCGATCCCTCCGACGTGCTGCTGACCGGCTTCCTCAGCCTGCTGCAACGTCCGGCTCGGGGCGCGGTAGGTTGGGCCTGTGGCCGGTCTGCCAGGAGTGCTCGGGGAACCCATCCGGTTCGTGCTGAACTGGGGGCGCCGCTACTCGCTGTGGGTCTTCAACTTCGGTCTGGCCTGCTGTGCCATCGAGTTCATCGCGTCCAGCATGTCCCGGCACGACTTCATGCGGATGGGGGTGATCCCGTTCGCGCACGGACCGCGCCAGGCCGACCTGATGGTGGTCTCGGGCACGGTCACCGACAAGATGGCGCCGGCCATCCGGCGGCTCTACGACCAGATGCCCGAGCCCAAGTACGTGATCTCGTTCGGCTCCTGCTCGAACTGCGGCGGGCCGTACTGGGACTCCTACTCGGTCACCAAGGGCGTGGACCAGATCATCCCGGTCGACGTGTACGTGCCGGGGTGCCCGCCGCGCCCGGAGGCCCTGTTGCACGGCATCCTGCGGTTGCAGGAGAAGATCGCCGCCGAGCAGTCCGGCCCCGGAGGCGTCTCCCGTCCCGACCCGCTGCGCCGTGCCGACCCCGCGGCGCTGAGTGCCCCGCTCGTCACCCCGCCGGCCTGAGCGCGTACGCCACGCCCGGTCCTGACCGGCGGGACGTCGGTTGCCGCATCCGGGCACGATATCGGCCGCGCCACGTCCTAGGATTCACGGCATGACGCCCGAAGAGGTCGGCGAGCGCATGGTGGCGCTGCTCGCGGAGGAGACCCCGGAAACGGCCGGTGAGGTCGTCGTCTCCGTGTCCGGCGGCGGCGCCGGACACGAGCGGGCAGTCGTCGACGTGCCGGCCGGCCGGTGGTGGGCGGCCGTCGCCGCGGCCCGCGACCCGGGGGCGCTCGGCTGCGACTTCTTCGACTGGCTGTCGGCGGTGGACGAACTCGACGAGGGCTTCACCGTGGTCGCCCACCTGTACTCGTCGCGGCGCAAACACGGGCTGCTGGTGCGGACCCGGGTGCCGCGCGTGGACCCGGTGGTCGAGTCGGTGGTCGACCTGTTCCCGGGCGCGGCGTGGCACGAGCGGGAGACGTACGAGATGTTCGGCATCTCCTTCGCCCGGCACCCGGGACTGAAGCCGTTGCTGCTGCCGCCGGCGTTCGAGGGGCATCCGCTGCGCAAGGAGTTCGTGCTGGCGGCGCGGGTGGCGAAGGCGTGGCCCGGGGCCAAGGAACCGGGGGAGTCGGACGCGCACCCGGGTGCGGCCAAGCGGGCCCCGATGCGGCCGCCCGGTGTTCCCGACCCGAACGAGTGGGGGCCTCTCAAAGGAAAGGTGCCACCGCCGGAGACGCCCGCCCGGCGCGAACGGCCGGCGCGGCCCGCCCAGCCGCCTCGAGAAGCGCCGCCTCGAGAAGCGCCGCCGCGGGCTGAGGCAACGCCGCTGCCGGCCGAGACGGCGCCACTCCCGGAGGCGGACTGATGCCGCTCTGGCTCGATCTCGTCATCCGGATCGTCGGCGTGGTGGTCGCGTTCCTGGTGCTGCCGCTGGTCGTCGGACAGGCCGAGCACAAAGTGATGGCCCACATGCAGGGCCGGCTCGGGCCGATGTACGCCGGCGCCTTCCACGGCTGGGCCCAGCTCGTCGCCGACGGCGTGAAGTTCGTGCAGAAGGAGGACGTCACCCCGCGCGAGGCGGACAAGCGGGTCTTCCAGCTCGCCCCGCTGGTCGCCCTGTTCCCGTACCTGCTGGTTCTGCTGGTCATCCCGCTCGGCCCGGGCGGGCTGGTCGGTCAGAGGCTGGACGTGGGGTTGTTCTTCGTGCTGGCCGTGCTCGGGGTGGGCGTGGTCGCCGTGCTGATGAGCGCCTGGGCCAGCGCCAACAAGTACAGCCTGCTCGGCGGCCTGCGCGGCGCCGCCCAGCTGCTCGGTTACGAGCTGCCGCTGGTGCTGGCCGCGGCCAGCGTGGCCATGGCCGCCGGGACGCTGAGTCTGCCCGGCATCGTCGAGGCGTGGAAGCCGTGGTGGCTGGCCTGGCAGCTGCCGGCTCTGCTGGTGTTCTTCGTGTCCGGACTGGCCGAGATCCGGCGCCCGCCGTTCGACATGCCGATCGCCGACTCGGAACTGGTCTTCGGTTATATGACCGAGTACACCGGCCTGCGGTTCGCCTTCTTCCTGCTGGCCGAGTACGTCGGCATCGTGGTGATCGCCGCGCTGACCACGGTGCTGTTCCTGGGCGGCTGGCACGGCCCGTTCGCCGCCCAGCTCGGCTGGATGTGGACGCTGGTCAAGATCTTCGCGGTGTCGTTCGTGATCATCTGGTTTCGGGTCAGCTACCCCCGGCTGCGCGAGGACCAACTCCAGCGCCTGTGCTGGCTGGTGCTGGTCCCGCTGGCCCTCGCCCAGCTGGTGCTGACCGCCGCGGTGAAGCTCGCGCTCTGACCTACAGCGCCTCGAGCTGCCGGTGCTGCACGTTGAACACCTGTTCCGGTACGCGCAGCCGCTGGTCGGCCATCAGGCGCCGTACGTCCGGCATGGACGGCCCGTCGGTAGCCGCGGCCAGTTCGTCGAACAATGCCGCATCCGGCGTGTCGTCCGGGCCCGGCATCACGCCCCACAGGTCCCACGGCAACGTCTCGATGTCGATCAGCGCCGCCGCATCGCGCATCAGGTTGGCCGCGATCCACCAGGCGCCGGCCTCACCGATCGGGGACAACCCGTACTTGCCGGCATCGTCGCCCTCGCGCACCCGCCGCCACGCGTCCCCGGCGATGACGAACTGGTCGTACGGCACGTCGGTGGTGTCGTACCGGAAACCGATCTTGTCGCGCTGCAACTGGTCCAGCTGCGCGTCGAACAGCCGCCACCGCGTCCCGTCGTGGAACTCGGCCACCCAGTGGTCCTCGTACAGCCCCGGATTGAAGTACGCCCCGAACCCGCACCGCGACCGCGCCGGCACCCCGTGCGCCCGCAGGATGGTCACCGCCAGCACGGTGAACCCGCGGCAGTTGGTGGCGATCCGCGCGGCGGGTTCCCGGGCCACCTCCAGCGGCCGACTGTCGGCGCTGACCACCGCGTCCAGCACCTGCTCGACCCGGCGCAGGTTCACCCGGTCGCGGTCCGGCTCGGCCAGCATCACCCCGTACTGGTCGGCCCAGAACTCGTGGATCAGCAGCCCTTGGACGATCTGGGCGACCCCGGCCGGATCCGACGTCAGCGGCACCAGCAGATCGGCGTACTTCCCGGGCGCGGTCATCATCCCGGCCCCGACGAACTCAGTCATGTCATCTCCTCCCGCTGACGATGACAATGCCTGACCCAACGTCAGGGTCAACCCCGCGATCGGAAATGGCGCGGAATCAGCCGCGAAATCGGCAATGAGATGGGCCACGGCTCGCCGGTGTCGATCTGTTCGGTGTGGTGCCGAAGGGCAGGTAGACCTCGTCCGCCGGATCGATCCTGTAGGTGTCGACCGAGATTGCGCCGTCGGTCTCGATCCGCCAGTAGGACGGGATCCCGGCCTTGGCGAACAGCGCTGGCTTGGTGACTCGATCCATGGCCTGCGACATCGGCGAGACGATCTCGATCGCAAGGATCACCTCGTGCGGGACGAACGGCCCCGGAGCCCGGCGGGCCGCCTCGGCATTCAAGACGACTGCGTCGGGAATGAAGGAACGGCGGGCGTTCAACCGAACCTCGACCGCCTGGGTCACCGCCATGGTGTTCGGGCATGAGACGTCAAGACTCATGACGAGAGCGGCACCCAGGAATTGATGCACCGGCGAGCGCGCCGGGGGCACGTGCAACACGCCGTCGATCAACTCACGCCGCACGCCGTCGTCGGGCATCGCCCGGCCGGTGGCCGGTCCGTGCCGTCGAACGCGGGCATCGCGTACCTCCTTGTCGTGTGACCAGATGTCGCTCGACCGACCGTACCGAAAGATCTGTGGGGGTGTGCTCGCGCCGGATCGGCCGACGGGGCAGGATATGGGCTTGTGACTGACGACGGGGAGCGGAGCACACCGGGCAAGGGCCTGATCGACGGACTCGCCGTCACGTTGAAGACGATGACCCGGCGGTCGACCACCCAGCAGTACCCGGACGTGGAGCCGGACCTGCCGCCGCGCAGCCGGGGCGTGATCGCGTTGCTGGCCGAGAACTGCACGGTCTGCATGCTCTGCGCCCGCGAGTGTCCGGACTGGTGCATCTACATCGACTCGCACAAGGAAGAGGTCACCGTCCCGGGCGCGGCCCGGCCGCGCCAGCGCAACGTGCTGGACCGGTTCGACATCGACTTCGCCCTGTGCATGTACTGCGGCATCTGCATCGAGGCCTGCCCGTTCGACGCGCTCTACTGGACCCCCGAGTTCGAGTACGCGGAGTACGACGTCCTGAACCTGCTGCACGACAAGGACCGGCTGGGCGCGTGGATGCCGACCGTGCCACCGCCGCCCGCCCACGACGTGCTCGGCGAGCCGTCGAAGGAGGAGGCCACCGCGGCACGCAAGGCGGCGGGTCCGGGCACGCCGACGGCGGCGCGACCGTGACCGTCGCGGACGTCCTGCTGCTCGCGCTCGGCGCCGTCGCGGTCGGCGCCGGCGCGCTCGTGGTGACCAGCAGCCACCTCGTCCGCGCCGGGCTGTACCTGGTGATCAGCCTGGGCGCACTGGCCGGCCTCTATCTGGTGCTGGGCGCCGAACTGGTGGCGTGGGTGCAGGTGCTGGTGTACGTGGGGGCGGTGGTCGTTCTGCTGCTGTTCGCCGTGATGCTGACCCGCGCCCCGATCGGCGCGTCGGACGACCTGGACCGTCCGGCGTGGCCGGCCGCGGTGATCGGGTCCGGGGTGGGGCTGGGCCTGACCGTGCTGCTGGTGGCCGCTTTCCGCTGGACCCGGTACGCGCTGCCCGCCTCCGGCGACGCCACCCGGATGGGGGAACAGATCTTCGGCCACTGGGTGCTGCCGTTCGAGGTGCTGTCCATCCTGTTGCTGGCCGCCCTGATCGGCGCGATCGTGCTGTCCCGCCCCGACATCGGCGCGCGGGAGACCTGATGCACGCCGTCATCCCGTACGTTGTCGCCGCCCTGCTCTTCGGGCTCGGCGTCTACGGCGTGCTGCGCCGCCGCAACGCCATCCTGGTCCTGATGGCGGTCGAGCTGATGCTCAACGCGGTCAACCTGATCTTCGTGACCGCCGATTCGACCGTACGATCGGCGCTCGGTCCGCCCCGCGCCGGTGCGGTGTTCGCGCTGTTCGTGATCGTGCTGGCGGCGGCCGAGATCGGCGTGGGGCTGGCCATCGTGCTGCAGTACTACCGGATGCGCCGGGCCATCGCCATCGACGAGGTGGCCCTCGACCACGTGGCACTGGACCACGACGAGCGGGTGGCCGGGTGATCATCGCCGGGTTGTTCGGGACGCTTCTCGTCGCCGTACCGCTGGGTTTCGGACTGATCGGTCTTCTTCTGCCGGCCGGCGACCGTGGCCGGAAGGCTCGGCGGTGGGCGGCCGCGCTGGGCATCGGTGGCACCGCGACCGCCTTCGCCGACACGGTCTTCCTGCTCCTGATCTCGGCCGTGCTGCCGCACCACGGCACGCCGGCCGACACGATCGAGTTCACCCACCGCTGGGTCAGCTTCGGCGGCCTGGACGTGACGTACGGCTTCTCGGCCGGCGTCGTCGCCCTGTACGTGGCGCTGGCGGTGACCGTGGTCGCGCTGGCCGTGCAGGTGTACTCGGTCGGCTACCTGCACGACGACCCCCGCTACGCGCCGTACGCCGCCCAGGTCAGCCTCTTCACCGGCGCGATGCTGCTGGTGGTCACGGCGAACGACCTGATCCTGCTGCTGGTCGGCTGGGAGGTGATGGGCGCCTGTTCGTACCTGTTGATCGGCCACGACCGGCGGCTGCCCGAGGCCCCCGCCGCCGCGGTCAAGGCGTTCCTGGTCACCCGGGTCGGCGACGTCGGCTTCCTGCTCGGCATCGCCTGGCTGGGCGTGCACGCCGGCTCATTCCAGCTCGGCGTAGTGCTCGACCACCGGGCTCCGGTGGGGGCGGTGATCCTGCTGCTGGCCGGGGTGGCCGGCAAGAGCGCGCAGTTCCCGCTGCACACCTGGCTGCCGGACGCGATGGCCGGTCCGACCCCGATCTCGGCGCTGATCCACGCGGCCACCATGGTCGCGGCCGGCGTCTACGTCGTGTTCCGGCTGTACCCGCTGTTCGCGGCCACCCCCGCCGCCCTGGCCGTCCTGGGCGTGATGGCCGCGATCACGCTGCTGCTCGGGGCCTTCAGCGCCACCGCTCAGGACGACATCAAGCGGGTGCTGGCCTGGTCGACCGTGTCGCAGATCGGCTACATGACCGGGGCGCTGGCCGTGGGGTCGCCCGCTGCCGCACTGTTCCACCTGCTCACCCACGCCGCGTTCAAGGCGCTGCTGTTCCTCGCGGCGGGCGCGGTCATCCACGCCGTCGACACCAACTCGATGTCCCGGATGGGCGGCCTGCGCAGGTCGATGCCGGTCACCTTCTGGTCGTTCGTGATCGGGCTGGGCGCGCTGGCCGGGATCCCGCCGCTGGCCGGGTTCTGGTCGAAGGAGAACGTCCTGGTGGCGGCCGCGCACGCGACCGACGGCGGCGGCCCGGCGCCGGCCTGGGTGGCCTGGGTGGTGTGGGTCGCCGCGCTGCTCGGCGTCGCGCTCACCGCCTGGTACGCCACCCGCCTGCTGCTGCGCACGTTCTTCGGACTGGCCCGGGCCCGCGCCGACGACTGGACGGTCGGGTTCGACGACGCCCGCTACGACCCTGGCGACGCCACCCCGCACGACCCGCCGCCGCTGATGCGGTGGCCGATCCTGGCGCTCGCGGTCCCGGCGGCGATGCTGGGCCTGGTCGCCTTCGTGCCCGCTTTCCGGGCGGCGCTGGAACTCGACAACCCGCACCTGGGCGTCTCGATCATCCTGCCGCTGGTGCTCACCGCGCTGGGCGTCTTCACCGCTTGGTGGCTGTGGCAGGCGGCACCGGCCGGCGATCCGGCGCTGGCGCTGGGCCGTCTGCGGCCGCTGTTCGCGTCCGGTTTCCACCTCGACGCGGTGCAGGACCGCTTGGTCGTACGCCCGGTCAAAGCGCTCGCCGCCCTGCTGACCACCGTGGACGAGCGGGTGGTGGACGCGGCCGTGGAGGGCACCGGCACGTCGGCCCGCCAGCTGGGCGGCCTGCTGAACGGCGCGCACCGAGCCATGCTGCCGCGTGCCGCCGTCGCCGTGTTCGCCGGCGCCCTGCTGCTCGGCCTGGTGGCCGCGATCTACGGAGCGACCGGATGAACTGGATCCTGGTGGCGCTGCTGGCCGTTCCCGCGGCCGGTGCGGCCGCGGTCGCTCTGATGCCCGCCCGGCTCGACCGCCCGGCCCGGATCGCCGCCACCGTCATCGCCGGAGTGACGTTCCTGCTGACGCTGGTGCCGGCTGCGCGCTTCTCCTCCCACCTCGGCGGCCGCCCGTGGCTCGAAGTCGACGTCCCGTGGGTGCCGGCACTGCACATCGACTTCCGGCTGGGCGTGGACGCGGTTTCCTTCCCACTGGTCGTCCTGACCGGCCTGCTGGTGTTCCTCTGCTGCGCGTACACCCTCTGGAAAGGCGACGGGCGCGCGCTGTCCGCCCTGCTGCTGGTCCTCGAGGTCGGCATCCTGGGCACGTTCCTGGCCGGCGACCTGGTGCTGTTCTTCCTGTTCTTCGAGGTCGTGCTGCTGCCGATGTACGCCGTCATCGCCGGCTGGGGCGGCCCGCAGCGCCGCGCCGCCGCCCGCAAATTCGTGCTGTACACGCTGTTCGGCTCGGTCCTGCTGCTGCTCGGCGTGATCCTGGTGGTCAGCAGGAACGGTCCGACCGACCTGTTCAGCCCCGGTCAACTGCCGAAGGGCGTCCAGTATCTCGCGTTCACGCTGTTCGCCGTCGCGTTCGCGGTCAAGGCGCCGCTGTGGCCGCTGCACACCTGGTTGCCCGACGCGCACACCGAGGCGCCGACCGTGGGCTCGGTGATCCTGGCCGGTGTGCTGCTCAAGATGGGCACGTACGGGCTGATCCGGGTCGGCGTCGGGGTGACCCCGGCCGGCGCCGCGTGGGCCGCTCCCGTGCTGGGCGTCCTCGCGGCCGCGGCCATCCTCATCGGGTCGTTGATCTGCCTGCGCCAGACGGAGCTCAAGCGGCTGATCGCGTACTCCAGTGTGGGTCACATGGGTTTCGTCCTGCTCGGCATCGCCACCCTCACGGTGACCGGCATCCAGGCCGCGCTGATCGGCAACATCGCCCACGGGATCATCACCGGCCTGCTGTTCTTCCTGGCCGGCGCGATCAAGGACCGCGCCCACACCGGTGAGCTGGCGTCGCTCGGCGGGTTGCGGGAGACCGCGCCGCGACTGGCCGGCCTGCTCGGATTCGCCGCCATCGCGTCGCTCGGACTGCCCGGACTCGCCGGGTTCTGGGGTGAGTCGTTCGCGGTGGTGGCGTCGATCCGGCGCGGCGGCGCCCTCTGGATGACGCTGGCCGTGATCGCCGCGGTGGGCGGGGCGCTGACCGCGGCGTACTTCCTGCGCCTGCTGCGCCGCGTCACCCACGGCCCTTCGTCGATCAACCTGGAGCCTTCCATTGCCGGCGCCGAGTGGCTGACCTGGTCGCCGCTGGTGGCGCTCGCGCTGGCCGTCGGACTTGTGCCGGCGCTGGTGCTGGCGGCGACCTCCGAGCCGGTCACGTTCCTCACCGGAGCGCTTCGATGATCAACAACGTCGCGCTGCTCCCGTTGTACGCGTCGGGCGGCACCGCCCTGCTGGTGCTGATCGCCGAGCTGGCGGTCGGCCGGCGGGCGGCGGTCGCCGGATCGCTTCTGGCCGGTGCCGTGGCCACCGTGGTGTGCGCGATCGCCGCCGGCGGGCAGACGTTCTGTTCCGGCGACGCCTGCTCGTGGGTGGTCCGTCCGATCGGGACGGTGGCCGCCGTGCTGTTCGCGTCGCTCACCGCCGGCGTGCTGGCCCTGTCGCTGCCCGGGCTGCGGTTGGGGACGGCGCCGGCGGGGGAGTTCTGCTTCCTGCTGGCCTGCTCGATGACCGGCGGCGTCGTCATCGGGTACGCCGGCGACCTGATCACGCTGATCGTCGGCCTGGAAACCCTGACCCTTCCCCTGTACGTCCTGGTCGGACTGCGCCGCCCGGCCGCCGCCGCCGGGGCGTCCGCCGCGGTGACGTTCCTGCTGATCAGTGTCGTGTCGACGGCGCTGTCGCTGATGGGTGCGGCCCTGCTGTACGCGGCCACCGGGGCGCTGCACCTGTCCCGCCTTTCGCTGTCGGGCGCGACCCTTCTTCCGCTCGGCACCGTCGGGTCGGCGCTGATCGTGGTCGGGTTCGCGTTCAAGGTGGCGGCGGTGCCGCTGCACGCGTGGGCTCCGGCCACCTACGACGGCGCGCCGCTGCCGGTCGCCGCGTACCTGTCGACCGCGTCGAAGCTCGGCGGTGTGCTGGCGCTGGCCCTGGTCGTGGCCCGGCTCGATGTCAGGCCGCTGGTGGCGGTGCTGGCGGTGCTCACCATGACGGTCGGCAACCTGGTGGCGCTGCGGCAGACCCGGATGGTCCGGCTGCTCGCCTGGTCGTCAGTCGCGCAGGCCGGCTACATCCTCGCGCCGCTCGCGCTGGGCGCGGCCGGGGTGACAGCCGGGCTGGCGTACGCCGCGTTTTTCGTGGTGCTGGAATTCCTGGCGTTCGGCGCGATCGTCGGCCTGCGCCCGCCCGGCGCGGACGGCGGCGAGATCTCGGCCTACCGCGGGGCGGCGCGGCGCTCCCGGTGGCTGGGAGCGGTGTTCGTGCTGGCGCTGGCCGGACTGGCCGGGTTGCCGCCCGGTCTGGCCGGGCTGTTCGCCAAGGTGACCATTGTGGACGCGCTGATCGGTCACGGGTGGGGATGGCTGGCGGCGGTGGTCGCCGTCAATGCGGTTGTCGCGCTGGCCTATTACGTACGGGCGGCGGCCACGCTGTACGCCCTGGCCGAACCGGCCGCCGTCGCCGCCCGGGTCAGCGTCTTCGCCCCGGCGGTCGCCATGTGGGTCTTCGCGGCGGCCGCCGTGGTGCTCGGGTTCGCGCCGCAGCTGCTGTTCGACCGGCTCACTCGCTGAACAACTCGTCCAGTACGTGGGCCGACGTGTCGTACGTGATCAGCGCCTTCCACAACGCCCAGCCCCGCCCGCGGTCCCAGGTGTCGTCGTCCAGCCCGAGCGTCTCCCGGAACACCGCGCGGCTGTCGCCCGACAACATCGTCCAGGCCACAACGAGGTCACAGGCCGGGTCGCCGACGCCGGACGTGCCGAAGTCGATGACCCCCGCCAGCCGCCCGTCCCGCACCAGCAGGTTCCCGGCGGCCACGTCGCCGTGGAACCAGATCGGCGGTTTCGGCCACGAGCGGCGGAGCGCGGTGTCCCAGATCCGCGTGGCCACCGCGGCGGGGATCCGGTCGCCCAGAGCCTCGATCGCCTGCCGCGTCTCCCGGTCGTAGACGGCCGGCGGCCCGCCCCGGAACCAACTGTGCTGACCCGCCTCAGGACCGCCGCCGGCGTCGATGCCTTGCAGCGCCACCACGAACTCGGCCACGTCCCGCGCGAACGCCGTCAGGTCGGGAATCGGCGCGCTCGCGGCCGGCTCTCCGTCGAGCCACCGGTAGATCGACCACGGATGCGGATACCCGTCGCCCGGCACCCCCAGGCCTACCGGCGCCGGGATCGGCACCGGCAGGTGCGGGGCGAGAATCGGCAGCCATCGGTGCTCCTTCGCCACGGCGAGCGCGTAGGTGTCCGCGGTCGGCAGGCGGACGGACATCGTCTCGCCGAGCCGGAACGTCTGGTTGTCCCACCCCGGCAACGGCACGGGCCGCACCTCCAGGGCGGCCCACTCCGGAAACTGATGCCGGACCAGCCGGCGCACCACCTCGATGTCGATCAGCTGCCGCTCCGCCACCCGCCCACTCTGGCGGTCAGCGCCCTCCACCCGCAACGCGTTTGCGCCCCGGCGCCGGCCGGCTGCCTTGGTGCGACGCTGCCGGGGGTGGGGGCCGAGCGTAGCGATGGCCCGAAAGGCCACTCACGCAGCATGAAGGGCCGCGGGCCGGCGAAGCTGGGCCCCCGGCCCGGCCTCGACGGGAGTGACGGTCAGCACCCCCCACTCAGGCACGACATGATCTTGACCTTGCTTCTCAACCACCTCCCAGCAGGGTCACAGGCTTCTCCGGATGAATCCGCGGCCGGCTGATGTTCTCCATAGGTGCGGGAAACCCCCGCATGTCGAAGGAGACACCGTGCACAGCCATCACAACGGCCTTAAGACGGCCGCTCTGCTGGGTTTGCTCACCGCCATCATCGTGACGCTGGGCTACTGGCTCGGCGGCAGCGGCGGACTCGTGTTCGCCGTGTTCCTCTCGCTGGCGCTCAACGCCGGCAGTTACTTCTTCTCCGACAAGATCGCGCTGCGGGCGATGCGCGCACAGCCGGTCACCGAGGCCGAGTTCCCGGCGCTGTACCGCATCGTGCGCGAGCTGGCGACGACCGCCGGGCAGCCGATGCCGCGCCTGTACGTCTCGCCGTCGATACAGCCGAACGCGTTCGCCACCGGCCGCAACCCCCGAAACGCGGCCGTCGCGGTGACCGTCGGCATCACCCGCATCCTGGACGAGCGGGAGCTGCGGGGAGTCATCGGGCACGAGTTGTCGCACGTGTACAACCGGGACATCCTGCTGTCCAGCGTGGCCGCCGCCCTGGCCGGGATCATCACCATGGCCGCGCAGCTGGCGATCTTCCTGCCGCTCGGCGGCGGCGATGGTGACGACGACGGCCCCAACCCCGCGTCCCTGCTGCTGATGCTGATCCTCGGCCCGCTCGCCGCCAGTGTGATCCAGCTCGCGATCAGCCGGAACCGGGAGTTCCAGGCCGACGCGTCCGGGGCCACGCTCACCCGGGACCCGCTGGCGCTGGCCGGCGCGCTGCAGAAGATCCAGTACGGCGCCGCGCGTATGCCGCTGCCGGCCCAGGGACCGCTGACCAGCTCGGCCCACCTGATGATCGCCAACCCGTTCTCGGCCGGCGGCATGGCCAAGCTGTTCTCCACGCACCCGCCGATGGAGGAGCGGATCCAGCGTCTGCAGCAGCTGGCCGCGATCACCGGGTCGCGTGTGAGTTAGACCTCCGCGGAAGGTATTTCGGATGCGTTTCCGGCCGGTTGACCGTTAGGGTCAACAGGCCGTTTCGCTCATTACACCGATGCCCGGAGGTGGGACCTGTGACCGCGTTGCGTCAGTACCTTGGCGTGTGGCAGATGCCGGGCGGACGGGTTCTGCTGATCGTCGGAGTGCTGGCCCGTCTGGGCATCGGCATGACCCCGCTGGCCCTGCTGCTGCTGGTCCAGTCGACCACCGGGCGGTACGCGTCGGCCGGGCTCGCCGGCGGCATCTACGCATTGGCCGGCGCCGCCGTCAGCCCGATCGTGGGCCGGCTGGCCGACCGCATCGGGCCCTCGCCGATCCTGCTCCTCACCGCCGTGCTGCATCCGCTCGCGCTGGGCGGGCTGCTGCTGGCCGGCGACCGGTTGCCGCTGATCTTTGTCACCTCGGCGCTGGCCGGGGCGACCTATCCGCCGCTGACCGCCGCCATCCGGCGCGCCTGGACCGACGCGACCGAGGTCGGCGCCGGCCGCCACCATCTGCGCGGCGCCGCCATGGCCGCCGAGACGTCGCTGTTCGAGCTGGTCTTCGTGCTCGGCCCGATGCTGGTCGCCGCCTTCATCGTGGTCACCGGGCGGCCGGCGGCGGCGCTCATTTTCGCCGCGGTCGCCACTCTGGGCGGTACGGCCGTCATCGCGCGGCTGCCGATCATGCGGCACTGGGCCCGGCGTACGTCCGGCGACGCCGCCCGGGGCCTCGGCCCGTTGAAGGCCGGTGGCTTCCCGGCGCTGCTGCTGTGCGTGGCCGCGCTCGGCACGGCATTCGGCGCGGCCGGCGTGATCGTCCCGGCGTACGCGAACCGGCACGGCGGCGGCGACTCGCTGGGCGGGGTGCTGCTCGGCGTGTGGGGCATCGGCTCGGCCATCGGCGGCATCTGGTTCGGCACGCGCCGGCCGGCCATGGCGCTGCCCCGGCAGTTCGCCTGGCTGCTGTCGGCCGTCGCGGCCAGCTTCCTGGTGCTGTCCGTGATGCCCGGCCCGCTGTGGCTGGGCGTGGCCCTGGTCATCGGCGGCGCCACCATCGCGCCGGCGCTGACCGTCGAGACCAACCTGGTCGGCCGGATCGCGCCGGCGTCGATGTTGAACGAGGCCTACACGTGGATCGTCACCGTCTCGGTGGCGGGCAGTGCGGCCGGCGGAGCCGTGGCCGGCGTGATCGTGGACGAGCCCGGCGGGCTGCCGTGGGCGTTCGTGTTCGCATCCGCGGTGCTGATGGTGGCGGCGGCGGTCGCGGCGATCCCCGCCGGGCCGATCACCCGCGCCGACGCCCGGGCGGCCGACCGTCTGCAGGCGGCGTTGGCGGCCCAGCCCGTTTAGCCGCCGGGCACCGGATCCCGGCCAGCGTGGCTCAGGCTTTGATCAGCGTCAGCGCCTGGAAGTGCAGATCCGAGTCCTCGACGGTGTGGAAGTCGACCACGTCGAACACCGCGCCGACGTGATCGAACAGCTCGTGGTCCGAGCGCAACGCGAAGAACCGTGGCGGCACATGCTCGTCCGACGGCAGCGGCCCCTCGTGCGATCGGCCGCCCCACACCCCGAGGTAGCACAGCCCACCCGGCCGGAGCACGGTGGCGATCGCCGTCAGCGCCGCCGGCAGGTCCGCGTTCGGCACGTGCAGCAGGCAGTTCACGGTGTACACGGCGTCGAAGCTCGCCGGTTCGAAACCCAGATCCAGCACATCCCGTACGTACGCCCGGAGCCCCTTGGCCCGGCACCACTCGACCATCTCCGGTGACAGGTCGACGGCGGTCACGTCCAGGCCCTCGCCGGCGAAGAACACACTGTCCTGCCCGGTGCCGGCGCCGATCTCGAGCAACGTCTCGGCCTCGACGGCGCGCAACCGGTCCAGGAACGCCGCCCGCTCGTCCAGCTTGAACGGCTGCTTGGTCGTCGCCTCGCGCTCCGCCGCCCCGGCGTCGTACGAGGCGCGCAGGTCTTCCAGCACGTCGGCATAACGGGACGTCATCGTCGCCCTCCGGTCGGTGTCGCGCTCCGGTCGTCTTCGATAGCCTGACCCGTGACCGCGGGGGACGTAAAGGGGAATGGCGATGGCCAAGGAAGTGAGCCGGCGGCCCGAGCCGATGGCCAACATGCGAGCCGCCGACGGCGACCGGCACAAGGTCGCCGATCAGCTCAAGGCCGCCCTCGACGAGGGCCGTCTGTCACTGGGCGAGTACGACGAGCGGGTCCGCGACGCCTGGGCCGCCCGGACGTACGGCGAACTCCTCGAGCTCGTCACCGACCTGCCGAAACCGGGGGTCAGCGCGGCCGAGGTGACCGCCCGCCGGGAGGCCGAACTGCGCCGCGAGGCCCGGCGGATGCCGACCGCGCTGACGGTGCTGTGGACCATCTACGGGTCGATCGCCGCGGTCAACCTGGTCGTGTGGGCGCTGGTGGCGGCGACCGTGGCCGGCTTCGTCTACCCGTGGCCGGTCTGGCTGCTGGTGCCCGGAGCGGCGCTCGGCGCGGTCACCGTCGGCGTGCAGGCGGCCCGGCGCAATCAGCTGCAGCGGCAGGCCGACGACGACCCGGTGTAGCGTCGAATGATGGCTCGCGTACCGCTTTCCGTCCTCGATCTGGCCACCGTTCGGGAGGGCCACAGCAGCGCGGACGCCCTGCACGGCACCATCGAGATCGCCAAGGCCGCCGACGACCTCGGGTACGCCCGGTTCTGGGTCGCCGAGCACCACAACATGCCGGCCGTGGCCTCGACCTCGCCGCCGGTGCTGATGGCCGCGGTCGGCGCGAACACCCACCGCATCCACGTCGGCTCGGGCGGCGTGATGCTGCCCAACCACATGCCGTTCGTCGTGGCCGAGCAGTTCGCGCTGCTCGAGGCGCTGTACCCGGGCCGCGTCGACCTCGGGATCGGGCGCGCGCCGGGCACCGACCAGGCCACCGCGGCCGCGCTGCGGGGTGTGTCCCCGCACCTGACCGTCGAGCAGTTCCCCGACCACCTGGGCACGGTGCTGGCGCTGCTCGGCGACGACCGCATCTCGCCCGCCGGCGGCGGCCGGCTGAAGGCCACGCCCGTCGCCGAGGGGTCGCCCGAGGTGTGGATGCTGGGCTCCTCGACGTACGGCGCGCAGGTCGCGGCCGCGCTCGGGCTGCCGTTCTGTTACGCCCATCACTTCGCCATGACGTCCGATCTGGACGCGGCGATCCACATGTTCCGTTCCGGCTACCAGCCGTCGCCGCGCTGGCCCGAGCCGCACCTGATGGTCAGCGCGTCGGTGATCGCCGCCGAGACCACCGAGGAAGCGCAGTTCCTGGCCGGCCCGAGCAAGATCATGGGGCTGAGCCTGCGGACCGGACGACTCGGCCCGATCGTGTCGCCGGAGACGGCCGCCACCATGGAACTCAGCGACCTCGAGCGCAGCGTGATCGACCAGCTGCCCGGGACCCAGTACGTGGGCACCGGCGAGGAGGTGGCCGCGGGGCTGTTGGAGCTGGCCGACCGTACGGGCGCGGCCGAGTTGATCGTCGCGGGCACCGCCTACGACCCGGCCACCCGGATCGACACCCTGCAGCGGGTGGCCAAGGCGTGGTTCTAGAAACCGGGTTGCCCGTGTCGTCGCTCGGTTGGTCTGATGGCGTATGCCCTGGCACCTGACCGATGACGTCGAGCGGTTCGCCGCGGCCGCCGGCGGTTTTCTGCGGTCCCGCCCGGTCGCGCACACCGTGCCACTCACCCTGGTCGAGACGTTGCGCACTCGCGGGCCGTACGCGTACGGGCCGGTCGAGCCTTACTTCGGCTGGTACGACGAGCCGGACGGCCAGGTGACCGGCGCGGTCCTTCAGACGCCGCCGCACCCGCTGATGGTCGTCGCCGCGCCCGACGTCGGCCGGCTGGTCGCGCTGCTGGCCGATCGTCCGCTGACGGCGGTCAACACGGTCGTCGACGGCGCCTTTGTCGAGGCCTGGTGCGACGCGACCGGCTCCCGGGCGGTGCCGGGCCGGCGCACCCGCCTCTACCGCCTGGACCAACTGGTGCCGCCGGCGCCCGCCCCCGCCGGTACCGCCCGCGTGGCCACGGCGGCCGATTCCGGCGTGCTGGTGTCCTGGGTGGACGAGTTCCACGCCGAAATCCGCGAGAGTGCCGGCCGGGAGTCGGCCGACATCGTGGACGACCGTCTCGCCTACGGCGGCTTCACCCTGTGGGAGGACGACGGGACGCCGGTGTCGGTGGCCGGCCGCAGCCGCCCCGACGCCGGCATGGTCCGCGTCACCCTGGTCTACACGCCGCCGGCCCGCCGTGGCCACGGGTACGCCGCCGCGGCGACCACCACGGTGACCCGGGCCGTGCTCGACGCTGGCGCCGAGGACGTGGTGCTCTTCACCGACCTCGCCAACCGCACCAGTAACGCCCTTTACCAGCGGCTGGGATACCGGCCGATCGAAGACCGGACGGTGGTGGAATTCACGTATGGGTAGCGTCTTATCGGTCAACCTGGCGGTGCCGCACGGCCGCACCGGCATCAACAAGCAGCCGGTGGACCACCCAGTGGCCGTCCGCGCGCCCGAGCGCAAGGACAGCGGCCTGACCGGCGACCGGATCGTGAATACGAAGGTCCATGGCGGCGAGTTTCAGGCCGTCTACGCGTACGCCCGGGAAGACCTCGACTGGTGGCAGGAGCAGCTCAGCCGGCCGTTGCCCGGTGGCATGTTCGGCGAGAACCTGACCACCGCGGGCGTCGACGTGAACGGCGCGGTCATCGGCGAACGTTGGCGGATCGGGTCCGACCTGGTCCTGGAGACCACGTTCGCCCGGCAGCCGTGCGCGACGTTCCAGGCCCGGATGGGCGAGCCCCGCTGGGTCAAGCGGTTCACCGCGGAGAACCGCACCGGCGCTTACCTGCGGGTCGTCACGCCGGGCGACGTGCGGGCCGGCGACACGGTCGCGGTGGTCGACCGGCCGTCGCACGGGGTGACGATCGCGGAGGCGTTCTGGGCGTACTGCGGGGACAAGGAAGTGGCACGCGACCTGCTGTCCCGACCCGGCCTGGCCCCTTCGCTGCGGGCGACGCTGGAGAAGCACGCCGTCTAGGCGCGGGTGCTTCCGATACCGCCGTCCACCGGCAGGGTGATGCCGTGAAGCATCGCGGCGTCGTCGCCGGCCAGGAACAGCACCGCCCGGGCGATGTGCGCCGGGTCGACCACGTGACCGGCCGGGTCGGCGCGGTCAAGGGGTCTAGGACCGGGTGGAATTCGGCGTTGCCGGGCATCAGCGTGACGCCCGGGGCGACCGTGTCCAACCGGATGCCGCGGGGCCCTACTCCGCCGCCCAGCCCCAGGTCATCACCTCCAGCGCGGCTTTGCTGCCCGAGCCCCAGACCAGCGTCATAGCTGTGGGGCGGACTCGCCACCGCCATCGGAATCGGACTGGTGGCCGGCACCTACCCCGTCACGCGGGCCGCCCGACCCACCCCCGCCAAAGCGCTGAGCGCGCGGTCTGAGTCGCGGGCTCGGAGCGGCGAGGCGGGCCGCGGCCACGGTGAAGACGATCGCGAGTAGCGCGAGGCCGGGCACGAGCGCCCAGCGGGCGGTCACCACGTCCACCACCACATCGAGGGTCTGGATGAGCGCGGTCATTGCCAGAACGGCGGCCAGTATGGGCCGAGCGTGCGTGGCGAGAGCAGCGACCAGGGCGGCGGCAACGGCAACGTTTCGGGAGAAGAAGTAGCCGGCGTAGACCCGGACGCCGTGGCCGACGTCATCGCCGGGCGCCAGCAGGAGCGATGGGCGGGCGAGCGCTACGACCGCGCCCATCGTGAGCAGCAGGACGGCAAGGCACGCGATGGTGGTGACCCAGCGCGGAGTGGCGCGTGATCCCATGAGCGTGACCCTTCGTTGGGGTACCGAGATCGTACTACGCCTGTAGCCCTACGGACGTTGTCTAAAATGGGAGCACGGACCGACAAAGAGGGGAGCCTGCGTGGACGTCGGCGAAAAGCGGAGTGGCATTACATCGGCCGACGAGCGGCCCGGACGCCGCCGACCCAACCGGCGCGGAGAGGGTGCCCGGCTCCGGAATGACCTGGTGGACGCCGCCGCTGCCCTGGTTGCCGAGGCCGGCCACGCCCGGGATCTCTCCCTGCGTGCCGTGGCGCGGCGGGCCGGCATTGCCACCACCTCGGTCTACCCGCACTTCGCCGATGTCGACGCGCTCAAATCGGCGGTGGCGGAACGTGGCCACGCCGAGTTGGACCGCTACCGCCACGAGGCATCGCGCGACATCGCCGACCCCGCCTTGGCGCTGCTCGCGCGGTGCCGCGGCTACGGACGGTTCGCCGTGGATCATCCCGGCTACTACCGGGTCATGTTCGGGCCCGAGTTGCCGGGCCGGCTCGCCTACGACGCCGCGGATTCGCCTGGCCGGCGAGCGTTGACCGGGCTCGCCGAAAGCATCGGACGCTGCTCGAGCGGCGCCGACTCGCACGAACTCGCGGTCCTGGTGTGGGGTGCGCTGCACGGGATGGCGGCCCTGCGCATCGACCGGCCGAGATTCGACTGGCCGATGCCGCTCGACCGGGCGATCGACGAGGCGGTACGCCGACTGGTCGGCTTGCGCTGACGGATCGGCGCGTAACGCGGGACGGTTGTCAGGACCCCGGGTCGTACGGACAGACCGGAGCAGGTACTTCGGACCCCTGGGAGGTGACCCGTCTCCCGTGGGCGAACAGGTTCCGCCGCTTCGCGACGGTCTGTTTCCAGTGCTGGAGGGCCTCTTTTGCGCCCTGGGCAATCGAAGCCAAGACGGCCCCGAGAGCGCATTCGTGCATCTCTCGGGGCCGTCTGGATCCCAGTGGCGGGTGAAGGATTCGAACCTTCGAAGCTTTCGCGACGGATTTACAGTCCGCTCCCATTGGCCGCTCGGGCAACCCGCCTGGGCACGCGCTACGGTCGCCCGCAGCTGCGGAGAACAGGATAGCGGGACCGCCGGGACGGTCCAAAACCGGGTAGGTTCGGCATGTCGCCCGCGCCTGCGGGTGCGCCGCAGAACCGGACATCAGCACCTAACGGGAGTCTCAGTATGCCAGCCAGCCCGTCGTTCGACATCGTCAGCAAGGTCGACCGGCAGGAGGTCGACAACGCGTTCCACCAGGCCGAGAAGGAACTGAGCACGCGCTTCGACTTCCGCGGTACGGGCACCACGATCGCCAAGTCGGGGGACGACCGGGGTGTCGATCACCTCGGAGACCGAGGAGCGGGTCAGTGCCGCGCTCGACGTCTTCAAGGAGAAGCTGATCAAGCGCAACATCTCCCTGAAGTCCCTCGAGGCGAGCGAGCCGCGGCAGTCGGGGAAGACGTACAAGATCGATTGCACGGTGATCGAGGGCATCGACACGGACAAGGCCAAGGCGATCGGCAAGAAGATCCGCGACGAGGGCCCCAAGGGCGTGCAGGCGCAGATCCAGGGTGACCAGCTGCGGGTGACCGGCAAGAAGAAGGACGATCTGCAGACCGTGATCACGCTGCTCAAGCAGGAGGACTTCGGGGTCGCGCTGCAGTTCACCAACTACCGATGATCCCTCCGGTCGTCGACCAGGCCTGGGTCGATTCCCGTACGCCCGGGGTCGTGCTCGCCGACGTGCGCTGGTACCTCGACGGGCGGGACGGCCGGGCCGCGTACGACGCCGGGCACCTGCCCGGGGCCGTGTTCGTCGACCTGGACCGGGTGCTGGCCGCGCACGCCTCCCCGGCCGAGGGGCGGCACCCGCTGCCCGCACCGGCCGCCTTCGCCGGGGGCCTGGCGGCGGCAGGTATCGGTGACGGCGACACGGTAGTGGCGTACGACGACGCCGGCGGGGTCATCGCCGGCCGGCTGGTGTGGATGCTGCGGGCCATCGGCCACGATGCCGCGCTGCTGGACGGCGGCCTGACCGCGTGGACGGGCGCCCTCGAGACCAAGACCGGCGAGAAGCAGGCCGGCGAGAAGCAGGCGAAGACCTTCACACCAGTCTCGTGGCCGGCCGACCGGCTCGCGGACATCGACGACGCCGTCAGCGGATCCTTTGTGGTCATCGATGCCCGCGACGCACCTCGGTTCCGTGGTGACACCGAGCCGGTCGATCCGCGACCAGGTCACATCCCGGGCGCGCGTAATCTGCCGGTCCGCGCCAATGTGGACACGGACGGGCGGTTCCTGCCGGTCGGGGAACTGCGCCGGCGTTTCGCCGCAGTGGGCGTGACCGACGGCGCCGACGTCGTGTCGTACTGCGGGTCGGGTGTCACCGCCTGCCACAACCTGCTGGCCCTGGAGCACGCCGGTTTCCGGCCTGGACGCCTGTATCCCGGCTCCTGGTCGCAGTACAGCAACGATCCGGCGCGGCCGGCGGCGACCGGAGACTAAGGCTGGCCGGCCCATCGGCGGGCGTCGTCCACCTGCGATGGATCCAGCCCTTCGAATCCGGTCTGCTGGTGTTGCCGCGCCTGGTCGGTGATCCAGCGGTTGTGTGCTTCCCAGGCCGACTGCTTGCTGGTCCCCAGGGCCTGTCCGATCTGGGTCCAGGAGGCGCCGGCCATCCGCGCCGACCGGACCATGGCCTGTCGTCCGTACCCGGCCTTGCGGATGACGACCTCGCTGAGCGCGAGCAGTTCGAGGGTTTCCGCGGCAGTGAGGGCGGGGGCGTGGTCGTCCTCGGCCATCGCCGCGAGGGCCTCCCGCATCCGGAGGTCGTCGTAGCGCGTTGTAGCGGTCGAGAGCGTGTGCGCACGCTCCAACTCGTCGGGACTGGTCATAGCCGTTGAGTCTTCCGTCAAGGTGGCCTGACGTCAAGTCATCCTGACGAAGCTAAATGAAGGTACTTCGCTCTCCACTTATTTCGGACAGAAACCGCGGATTCTCTGGCTAGTGGTCCGGGAAGTAACTCAGCCGTTCAGACAGGATTTCGGTATGTGCGGCTTCGACCCGCCGTCTTGCACTGCCTGACGGACAACCGGTGTGGCACCATCATGGAATCCCAATCGGATGCCACCTTTATCTTGGGAGTCATAGATGTCCGCAAGGAAGCTGGGCCGCCTCGCCGGCTTGGTTTTCGTGCTCGCCGCGTTCCTCGGTGGCGTAGCCGCGACGGGCGGTGCCGTCCCGGCGGTGTCCGCGATCCACGCTCTTCAGCTGGAGACGGGCTGGGGCTGAGCCGGTCCCGGCACCGGCACCGGCAAGCAGGAGAGTGAGCGAGGAGCGCTATGACCGGGCGTCAGGCCGCACGTTCACCTGAGTACGCCTGGCTGATCACCACGCCACTGGCCGCATTCGCGTTGGCGTGTGCCCTGGGCTTCGGTTTCGCTCATCCCGACTGGTATCTCGCCTGGCGCGGTGGCCTCATCGCCACCGTCGCCATCGCCATCGCCGGCAGCGCGGTCTTCAACGTTCTGATCCGGCGGCAGAACACCCACGTCACCGTCACCGAGATCCCGCTCGTCCTGGCGATCTTCTTCCTTCCCCCGACAATGGTGATCATCGCCGCGACGGTGGGCGCGGTCATCGCCCGGGCCCGCGGCCGGCAGGAACCGACCAAGCTCTGGTTCAATGTGGCCAAATCGGCCGCCTCCTGTTCCGCCGCCCTGCTCGTGGTCGCCGCCCTGCCGCACCTCCACGGTGCCGGCCCGGGCACGTGGGGCATCCTCTTCGCCGCCGGCCTCACCAACGCGGTCGCCTCCCACCTGGCCGTGACCGGCGTCATGGCCGCACTACAGGGCCGGGCGGGCGGGGTGGAACTCCTCCGGGCCAGCCCGCAGGCGGCCGCCACCGCGTCGATCAACATCGCGGTCGCGCTGGTCTTCCTGATCGCGCTCGACGCCACCCCGTGGGCGGCGATCCTGCTGGCCGTCCTGCTGGCCGCGCTGGTCCTGCTGTTCCGCTCGTTCGCCGGCTTCTTCCGGCAGCACCGGACCCTGGCCGACGTGTACGAGCTGACCGTGGCCATCCGCGAGCACGGCAACGACGGCGGCCTCCCCGACGTGCTGCTGGGCCGGGTCCGGGCGCTGATGCGGTCGGAATTCGCCACGCTCTGGCTGCCGGCCCAGGGCCGCCATCCCGAGGTGCTGCTCACCGCCCGGCTCGAGGACGCCGGCCTGCTCGACATCTCGCCGGTGCCGACCGAGGTGCGGGAGCGCGCGCTGGCCGACGGCAAGGCGGTGGCCATCGGGGCCCAGTTCGACGACACCGCCGACCTGCTGGGGGCGCTGCGGGCGGCCGGCCGCAAGGACGCCGTCGTGGTGCCGCTGCGGTCCGGGCAGACCACGGTGGGTTCGCTCGAAGTGGTCAACCGGCTCGGCGACCAGTTGCACTTCCGCCCGGCCGACGTGCAGGTGCTGGAGACCATCGCCGCGCACGCCGCGGTCGCGGTGGAGAACTCGCGGCTGGTCGATCGGCTGCGCTACGACGCCTACCACGACCGCCTGACGTCACTGCCGAACCGCCGCCGGATCGTCGACGCGCTGGCCGCGTCGACGAACGTACGGGCGCCGGGCGAAGTGGTCGCGGTGCTGCTGTTCGACGTCGACGGCCTGCGCGACGTCAACGAGTCGATGGGCCACGCGGCCGGCGACAAGCTGCTGGCCGAGGTGGCCGAGCGGATGCGCGCCATCGCCGGGCCGGGCGCGCTGGTCGGCCGGATCGGTGGCGACGAGTTCGTGGTCACGCTGCGGCCTGGAGAGCACCGAGGCCGGCGTCCACCTGGCCACCCAGATGCGGGAGCAACTGCGCGGACCCGATGTCGGTCGGCTCGCTCACCCTGGACGTGGACACCGCGGTCGGGGTGTCCGTGCACCCGGACCACGGCGACGACCCCGAGGCCCTGCTGCGCCGGGCCGAGCTCGCCGCCAACTCGGCCAAGGTCGTGCCGTACGGCGTCCAGTTGTTCCACCCGGCGCTGGAGTCCCGGGCCGTACGCCGCCTCGGGCTCGCCGCCGACCTGCGCCGCGCCCTGGACAGTGGCCAGCTCGACGTGTGGTTCCAGCCCAAGGTCACGATCCGCGACCGGCATCTGGTCGGCGTCGAGTGCCTGGCCCGCTGGCAGCACCCGGCGCACGGCGAGGTCGCGCCGGAGGACTTCATCGCGGTCGCCGAGCACACCGGCCAGCTGCACCGGCTCACCGAGGCGGTGCTGGCCGAGGGGCTGCGGCGCTGCCGGCAGTGGGCCGACGCGGAACGGCCGCTCTCGATCGCGGTCAACCTCTCCGCCCGTACGCTCCTCGACTCCCGCTTTCCCGACCTGGTGCACCAGATGCTGAAGCAGTATCGGGTGCCGGCCGCGCAGGTGACCTTCGAGATCTCCGAGCCGGGGATGCTGGGCGACATCGAGCGCGCGTTGCCGACCATGTTCCGGCTGCGCGATCTGGGCGTCCGGCTGTCGCGTCGACGACTTCGGCACCGGTGCGACGGCCCTGTCGTACCTCCGGCAGCTCCCGGTGCACGAGGTCAAGATCGACGACAGTTTCATCCAGGGGATGGCCACCGACAACGGGGACCGGGCGATCGTCCGGGCGATCATCAGTCTGGCCCGTGAATTCGAGCTGACCGCGGTGGCCGAGGGCGTGGAGAGCGAGCTGACGCTGGAGCTGCTGGAGGAGCTGGGCTGCGAGATCGGCCAGGGCTACCTGTTCAGCCGCCCCTTGCCGTACGAGCGCCTGGAAGCCTGGTTCGCCGCTCAGACCGAACCCGAATCGACCCCGACCGGGGAGGTCCGAAGGCTTCGCGCAGTGATCTGAGGACACACCCGGGATCCGATTTCACGCCCCGGAGGCCGCCGTGTACTCTTACGTCTGCGCAACCGCGAGGGATCGCGCGCGCCCCCTTAGCTCAGTCGGCAGAGCGTCTCCATGGTAAGGAGAAGGTCTACGGTTCGATTCCGTAAGGGGGCTCCAACCGGGTCGCAGAACTCGGCGCGGCGGTGTAGCTCAGTTGGCAGAGCAAGCGGCTCATAATCGCTGTGTCGCCGGTTCAAGTCCGGCCACCGCTACCCTCAGGGATCCCTCGGGATCCCACTTTGCATGTCGGCGAGATTTGCGTCTACGCTGGCATGCCGTCAAGCAACCGCGAATTGAGCAGGAAGGCACCCCGCCGTGGCTAAGGGTACCGACGTCCGTCCGAAGATCACCCTGGCGTGTACGGAGTGCAGAGAGCGCAACTACATCACGAAGAAGAACCGGCGTAACGACCCGGACCGGCTCGAGCTGAAGAAGTTCTGCCCGCGTGATGGCCGCCACACCCTGCACCGCGAAACCCGCTGACTCTTCGCACCAGTGACCTGCCTGCGCCGGCTCCCTCCTCGGGGGTCGGCGCAGAGTAGTTTGTGAACATGCCTCTCGACCCGTCCTTCGTCGGCCGGACGTACCCGCCGACCGAGCCCTATCTCGTCGGCCGCGAGAAGATCCGGGAGTTCGCCCGGGCCATCGGGGCCGAGGACGCCGCTTACCACGATCCGGAGGCGGCCCGCGCGATCGGCTACGCCGACGTGGTCGCGCCGCCGACCTTCGTCACCGTGGTCACCATGGCCGCCAGCCGGCAGGTCAGCGCCGACCCCGCACTCGGCATGGACTACAGCCGGGTGGTGCACGGCGACCAGAAGTTCTCCTACGCCCGCCCGATCCAGGCCGGCGACGAGCTGACCTGCCTGAACACGGTCGAGGACATCACTCAACGCGGCGGCCACGACTTCCTCACCATCCGCACCGAGGTCACCGACGGCTCGGGCGAGCTGGTCGTGACGGCCACGTCGAAGCTGGTGCAGCGGGGAGAGGGCTGAGTGATGGCCGACCAACTGGACACCCGGACGTACCAGGTCACCCGGGCCGACCTGGTCCGCTACTGCGGCGCCTCGGGCGACTTCAACGTCATCCACTGGAGCGACCGCCTGGCCACCAAGGTCGGACTCCCCGGCGTGATCGCTCACGGGATGTACACGATGGCGCTGGTCGGCCGGGCGGTGACCAGCTGGGCCGGGGCTCCCGACGCGGTGGTCGAGTTCAGCGTGCGGTTCAGCCGGCCGGTGCCGGTGCCGGACACCGACGAGGGCACCGACGTGGTCGTGGGCGGGACGATCAAGGAGGTCACCGAGGACGGGCTGACCCGGATCGCGGTGACCGCGACCTGCCACGGCGAGAAGGTGCTGTCCCTGGCGACCGCCACCATCCGCAAGCGGTAGGGCGGGTTGGGAAACTGCCCGGCGTACCCGTACACTGGTGCGCCGTGGGGCAATGGCCCCTGTTCCGCCGTGAACGAGAAGCCGTGAACGAGAACAGGGATCGAAGTCCCCGCACAGGGGTGTAGCTCAATTGGCAGAGCAGCGGTCTCCAAAACCGCAGGCTGCAGGTTCAAGTCCTGTCACCCCTGCACGAATCCCTCGCGTGCCCGCCGGTGCGCGGTCCCGGCCCGGCCGTTGACACACACCAGCGAAGACGGAAGAGGGCGACATGGCGAGGAAGCGACCCGGTGACGACGCCGTGGGCGAGCGCCCCGACGACGAGGGCTTCGAGGCGTCGGCGGTCGACGAGGAGCCCGTGGCCGACGAGGACATCGAAGAGGTCGAGGACGACGAACCGGTCGGCCGGGGTGGCACTGCGGTCCGCGAGCGGCGGGCCGGCACCGACGCGACCCGGTCGAAGAACGACGTCCGCCGTGCCGGTCTGTTCGGCCGGATCGGTGGCTTCTTCCGTGAGATCGTCAGCGAGCTGCGGAAAGTCATCTGGCCGACCCGCCGGGAACTGCTGACCTACACGGCGGTCGTGATCGGGTTCGTCACCATCATGACGGCGATCGTGGCCGTGCTGGACTTCGGATTCGCCAAGGCGGTCCTGTTCAGCTTCGGCAACTAGACGTAAGACACCAGGAAGTGAGCAAGCGTGCCTGAGTACGACGACGACGAGACCGTCCCCACCCCGGACGAGCAGTCCGAGGAGACGGCGGCGGACGAGAGTCGGTCGAGGCCGCCAGCACCGCCCCGGCCGCGGAGGCCGTCGAGCCCCCGGATCCGGCCGAGGCTCCGGAGGTTGCGGACGACCCCGGCGGAGGCGCCGGAGGCCGACGACAACTACGACCCGGTGGCCGAGCTGCGGCAGAAACTGCGGTACGCGCCGGGCGACTGGTACGTGGTGCACTCCTACGCCGGTTACGAGAACAAGGTCAAGACCAACCTGGAGACCCGCATCACCAGCCTCGACATGGAGGAGTTCATCTTCCAGGTCGAGGTGCCGACCCGCGAAGAGGTCGAGGTCAAGAACGGCAAGCGCCTCCAGGTGCAGAACAAGGTGTTCCCCGGCTACATCCTGGTCCGGATGGATCTGACCCCCGAGTCGTACTCCTGCGTGCGGAACACGCCGGGAGTGACCGGCTTCGTGGGCGCGACCGACCGGGTCGACCGGCCGGCGCCGCTGTCCCTCGACGAGGTGCTGAAGTGGCTGGCCCCGGCCGTACAGCCGGAGGAGAAGAAGGCGAAGCCCGAGATCAAGGTCCTCGATTTCGAGGTCGGCGACTCGGTCACGGTCACCGACGGCGCCTTCGCCTCGCTGCCGGCGTCGATCTCGGAAATTAATGCCGATCAGCAGAAGTTGAAGGTCCTGGTCTCCATCTTCGGTCGCGAGACGCCGGTGGAGCTGAACTTCAACCAGGTCGCCAAGATTTGACCAGTACATCGCATTCGTGGGAGGGCGGCGAACAGCGCAGCCCGCCATCAACCACAGGAGTAAAGAACCATGCAGCACAGCAAGGGCTACCGCGACGCCGCCGAGAAGATCGACGGCGCCAAGCTCTACGAGCCGGCCGACGCGATCAAACTGGCCAAAGAGACGAGTCCGACCAAGTTCGACGCCACCGTCGAGGTCGCCATGCGCCTCGGTGTCGACCCGCGTAAGGCCGACCAGATGGTCCGCGGCACCGTCAACCTGCCGCACGGCACCGGCAAGACCGCCCGGGTGATCGTCTTCGCCCAGGGCGCGAAGGCCGAGGAGGCCGCCGCGGCCGGCGCCGACGAGGTCGGCACGGACGAGCTCGTCGCTCGTATCCAGGGTGGCTGGCTCGACTTCGACGCCGCGATCGCGACGCCGGACCAGATGGCCAAGATCGGCCGCATCGCCCGTATCCTCGGTCCGCGCGGTCTGATGCCGAACCCGAAGACCGGCACGGTCACCATGGACGTGACCAAGGCGGTCTACGACATCAAGGGCGGCAAGATCACCTTCCGCGTCGACAAGCACTCCAACCTGCACCTGATCATCGGCAAGGCGTCCTTCAGCGAGGACCAGCTGACGGACAACTACGCCGCCGTGCTGGACGAGGTGCTGCGGGCCAAGCCGTCCGCGGCCAAGGGCACGTACCTCAAGAAGGTCACCGTGACCACGACCATGGGCCCCGGCGTCCAGGTCGACCCGAAGGTCACCAAGGGCATCCGCGACGAGGCCCAGGACTGATCCGGTCTCATCGCATCACGACGCCCCGGGACATTCCCGGGGCGTCTTTTGTGGGAAGCTCGCGCCGTGCGCTTCGAGCAGGTCCGATTCCGGTACGCCCGGCGGGGTCCGTGGACCCTGCATGATGTCGACGCCACCGTCCACCCCGGGGAGACGGTCGTCGTGCTGGGCCGCAACGGCGCCGGTAAGTCCACGTTGCTGCAGCTTGCCGCCGGGGTGCTCCGTCCGGTCGGGGGGCGGGTGACGGACCGGCCGGCGGTCGTCGGCTGGGTGCCCGAACGCTTCCCGGAGCGAGCAGCCGTTCACCGCCCGTACCTACCTGGGGCACATGGCGCAGCTCCGCGGCCTGCCCGGCCTGGCCGAGGTCGACCACTGGCTGGAGCGGCTGCTATTGGCCGAGCACGCCGGCACCCGGCTGACCGATCTCTCCAAGGGCACCGCGCAGAAGGTCGGCCTGGCCCAGGCACTGCTGGTCCGGCCGGGTCTGCTGGTACTCGACGAGCCGTGGGAAGGGCTGGACGCGGCCGCCCGGAGTTTGATCCCGGACATCGTCGGCGAGGTCACCGAGGCCGGGGGAGCGGTTCTGGTCAGCGACCACCGTGGCGAGATCAGCGGGCTGCGCGGCGCGATCCGCTGGACCGTCGTCCGACGCCACGGTCAGATCGTCGCCGGCAGCCGGACGAGGATCCGGGCGAGGTCGTCATCGAATTCGCGGTCTCCCGGGCGGACGCCGACGACGCGGTGGCCCGGCTGCGGGCCGACGGCCACCGCGTCCTGGGGGTACGGGCCCGATGACCGTCACGAGTACGGCCGCCCCCCGCACCCGGAGCACGGCCGCCCTGATCCGGATGCGCCTGAGCGCGTTCGTGCGCAGCGGCCGCGCCCTCGCCCCGGCGATCGCCGGGCTGGTCGTCCTGGGCGTCATCTACGGCGGGGGCTCGTCCCCGGCGGCTGTCGGCCTACGGCTACTCCGCGATCGACCCTGTTCCCGCTGCTGGCCTGGCATGACCAAGCTGCTGCTGGACGCCGAACCGGACGTCCAGCGCCGGCTGGCCCGGCTCGCCGTGGGCGCGGGACGCGAGGCCGCCGCCGGTCTCCTCGCCGCCGTCCTGCTCGGACTGGCGGTCTGTGGCTGGCGATGCTGCGCCCCGTCCCGTTCCACGGCATCCGGGGCCCGCTGCCGGGAGAGCCGTCGCTGGGTCGCCGGCATCGCTCGCTCGGCGTCCTGGCCCACCTGCTGGCCGTGCCGGCCGGGGTGGCGCTGGGCGCGCTGTCCAGCCGGGCGGTGACCCGGCACCATCCGCAACGGCCTCATCGTGCTGGTGGTGGGCGCGGTGCTGACCATCGTGCTCGGCCTGCGCGGCTCGATCGCGCCCTGGCTGGTGCCGCCGGTGATGGCCACCGCCCGCCGGCTGACCGCGACGCAGCTGCCTTCGGCCGGCGCGTTCGTGCTGCTCACGGTTTGGGCGGCGGCGTGGTGCGCGGCCGCGCTGACGCTGTACGGCTGGGCCCGCCGCCGTCGCGCCTGATCAGCGAGCCACTCGACGGGCCGGGAGCCGGGAGCCAGGTCGGGGGCCGATTTGGTGTTGACGGGGGCGGCCCGTACTCTTGAGGACGAAGTTCCACCCATAGACCGCTGGTCGCCGCAGTGACCGTCTGACGACGGACGCCGCGGTCGAAGGTCCCGCCGGAGGGCGGGCGACCCGCGTAGGGGAGAACGGTTCGTGATCATGATTCGCTCATGTTCCGCCCCGTGCGCCCTGCGCCGGGGCGTCCTTTTTCTGCAGGGCCGCTACCGGTGGTTCGAGCACTGAGAGAGGAGGGACATGGCGGACAAGCCGGTCCGGGCCGACAAGGCCACTGCCGTCGTCGAGCTCACCGAGCGCTTCCAGAACTCGTCGGCCACCGTGTTGACGGAGTACCGCGGCCTCACCGTCGCGGAGATCACCGAACTGCGGCGCTCGCTCGGCGGACAGACCAAGTACTCCGTGTCGAAGAACACGCTCGCGAAGCGGGCGGCCACCGACGCGGGCATCGAGGGCCTCGAGACGCTCTTCGCCGGTCCTACCGCGCTCGCCTTCGTCGGCGGCGACCCCGTCGAGGCGGCCAAGACCCTCCGGGCCTTCGCCAAGGCCCACCCCGTCCTGATCATCAAGGGCGGCGTGTTCGAGGGCAGGGCCATCTCGGCGGATGAGGTCAACCGGCTCGCCGACCTCGAGCCGCGTGAGGTGCTGCTGGCCAAGCTGGCCGGTGCCATGAAGGGCAACCTGACCAAGGCGGCGGCGACCTTCCAGGCCCCGCTCGCCCAGGTCGCCCGCCTGGCGGCGGCACTGCAGGACAAGCGCGAGAAGGACGGTTCCGCCGAGGCGCTGATCGGCCCCGGCGGACAATAAACCACATTTGGTACGAAGTCAGGAAAGGTTGCCAGACATGGCGAAGCTCAGCACCGACGAGCTGCTCGACGCGTTCAAGGAAATGACGCTGATCGAGCTGTCCGAGTTCGTGAAGCAGTTCGAAGACGTCTTCGAGGTCAACGCCGCCGCGCCCGTCGCGGTCGCCGCGGCCGGCCCCGCCGCGGCCGCCGAGGCCCCGGTCGAGCAGGACTCGTTCGACGTCGTCCTCGAGGCCGACGGCGGCAAGAAGATCCAGGTCATCAAGGTCGTGCGTGAGCTGACCGGCCTGGGCCTCAAGGAGGCCAAGGACGCCGTCGAGGCCGCCCCCAAGGCGATCCTCGAGGGTGTCAACAAGGAGAAGGCCGAGGAGGCCAAGGCCAAGCTCGAGGGCGAAGGCGCCAAGGTCACCCTCAAGTGACGTCTGGCTCCACCGCTACCGAACGGGCGGACACCCTTGCCGGGGTGTCCGCTCGTTCCGTCTGTATGACGTTTCCGCAGGTCGGGAGCAGGCTGGTTGCCGGTCCGGTCGATGACCGACAAATGCTGTCCAAGCCCGGCTTTCCTGTACGCTATGGTCGCTATGCCGCGCCAGCCGGGCGACGGCAGGGGTTCGACCCGCGGCGCAGCCCTTGACTGTGTGTCCGCTGACGGGCACGCTGACATCAGCAAGTTCTTCCGCGCTTGCGACAGCCCGCCGGGTTCACTGCCGGTCGGGTCCCAGGCCGGCACCGCAGGGGAAGTACGCCGCGTTCCGAGCGGCCCCGGCAGTGGCACCGACCGTGGAGGCACAGGTCGGAAGGCCCCGGGGTGACCGCTCCGCACGCCCCCGCGGTGAGGGCTGGACAGCGGTTAGCCGAGCGGCTACACTGCTAGTTTGCGCTGCCTTCTGTCTGGAGCCCTGCCGGGAGATCCATCCTGGGGGGTCCATTGGGGTGTCTCAGATCGGATCGCAGCGCAGCACAGTTGCATACCGCAGCTAGCCGCATCAGCAGCACCGGTCCTCGGAAGGACGCATCTTGGCAGCTTCCCGCCCTGCGAAGACCAGCCGTACGTCGAGCGCTTACGCACCCCGCCGTGTCTCTTTCGGCAGGATCACCGAGCAACTTGAGGTCCCCAACCTCCTTGCCCTCCAGACGGACTCGTTCGACTGGCTGGTCGGCAACGAGGCTTGGCAGGCCCGGTCGACGGACGACCCGCACGCCCACTCGGGCCTCGCAGAGATCCTCGAGGAGATCAGTCCCATTGAGGACTTCTCCGGCACCATGTCGCTGTCCTTCTCGGCTCCGCGCTTCGACGAGGTCAAGGCCTCGATCGAGGAGTGCAAGGAGAAGGACCTGACCTACTGCGCTCCGCTGTTCGTGACCGCGGAGTTCACCAACAACACCACTGGCGAGATCAAGAGCCAGACGGTGTTCATGGGTGACTTCCCGATGATGACCCCCAAGGGGACGTTCGTCATCAACGGCACCGAGCGGGTCGTGGTGAGTCAGCTCGTCCGCTCGCCGGGCGTGTACTTCACCAAGGAGCCGGACAAGACCTCCGACCGCGACCTCTCCAGCGTCAAGGTCATCCCTAGCCGGGGTGCCTGGCTGGAGTTCGACATCGACAAGCGCGACACCGTCGGCGTCCGGATCGACCGTAAGCGCCGGCAGGCCGTCACCGTCCTGCTCAAGGCGATCGGCTGGTCGGCCGATCAGATCCGTGAGCGGTTCGGCTGGTCCGAGCTGCTCATGACGACGCTGGAGAAGGACCACATCGCCGGGCAGGACGAGGCCCTGCTCGACATCTACCGCAAGCTCCGTCCTGGCGAGCCGCCGACCCGGGAGAACGCGCAGACCCTGCTCGACAACCTCTTCTTCAACCCGAAGAGGTACGACGTCGCCAAGGTCGGCCGCTACAAGTTCAACAAGAAGCTCGAACTCGACGTCCCGATCGAGACCGGGCACCCTCACCGAGGAAGACGTCGTCAAGACCGTGGAGTACCTCTGCCGGCTGCACGCCGGTGAGGAGGGCTACGAGGCCGACGACATCGACCACTTCGGCAACCGTCGCCTGCGTACGGTCGGCGAGCTCATCCAGAACCAGGTCCGCGTGGGCCTGTCCCGGATGGAGCGCGTCGTCCGCGAGCGCATGACGACGCAGGACGTCGAGGCGATCACGCCGCAGACCCTGATCAACATCCGTCCCGGTGGTGGCGGCGATCAAGGAGTTCTTCGGCACGTCGCAGCTGTCCCAGTTCATGGACCAGACCAACCCGCTGGCGGGCCTGACCCACCGGCGCCGGCTGAGCGCGCTCGGCCCCGGTGGCCTGTCCCGTGAGCGGGCCGGCTTCGAGGTCCGTGACGTGCACCCGTCCCACTACGGCCGGATGTGCCCGATCGAGACGCCCGAGGGGCCGAACATCGGCCTGATCGGCGCGCTGTCGACGTTCGCGCGGGTCAACCCGTTCGGCTTCATCGAGACGCCGTACCGCAAGGTCGACGACGGCCGGGTCACCGACCAGGTGCGACTACCTGACCGCCGACGAAGAGGACCGGTACGTCAAGGCGCAGGCCAACGCCGTCGCTCGCGGCGGACGGCACCTTCGCCGCGGACCGCGTCCTCGTCCGCCGGAAGGGCGGCGAGGTCGACTACGTGCCCGGTGCGCGAGGTCGACTACATGGACGTGTCGCCGCGGCAGATGACCTCGGTCGCCACCGCGATGATCCCGTTCCTCGAGCACGACGACGCCAACCGGGCCCTGATGGGCGCGAACATGCAGCGTCAGGCCGTGCCGCTGGTCAAGGCGGAGTCGCCGCTGGTCGGCACCGGCATGGAGTACCGGGCCGCGGTCGACGCCGGTGACGTGGTCGTCGCCGAGGTCGGCGGCGTGGTCGAGGACCTGTGCGCCGACTACGTGACGGTGCACCAGGACGACGGCCACCGCCGTACGTACCTGCTGCACAAGTTCCGCCGCTCGCAACGCCGGCTCCTGCGTCAACCAGAAGCCGGTGGTCTTCGAGAACGACCGGGTCGAGGCCGGCCAGGTCATCGCCGACGGTCCGTGCACCGACGAGGGGGAGATGGCCCTCGGCCGCAACCTGCTCGTCGCGTTCATGTGCTGGGAGGGCCACAACTACGAGGACGCGATCATCCTGTCGCAGCGCCTCGTGCAGCAGGACGTGCTCACCTCGATCCACATCGAGGAGCACGAGGTCGACGCACGGGACACCAAGCTCGGCCCGGAGGAGATCACCCGCGACATCCCCAACGTCTCCGAGGAGATGCTCGCCGACCTGGACGAGCGGGGCATCATCCGGATCGGCGCCGAGGTCGTCCCCGGCGACATCCTGGTCGGCAAGGTCACGCCCAAGGGCGAGACCGAGCTGACCCCGGAGGAGCGGCTGCTCCGCGCGATCTTCGGCGAGAAGGCCCGGGAGGTCCGGGACACCTCGCTGAAGGTGCCGCACGGCGAGACCGGCACGGTCATCGGCGTCCGCACGTTCTCCCGCGAGGACGGCGACGAGCTGCCTCCGGGCGTCAACGAGCTGGTCCGGGTGTACGTGGCCCAGAAGCGCAAGATCCAGGACGGCGACAAGCTCGCCGGCCGGCACGGCAACAAGGGCGTCATCTCCAAGATCCTCCCGATCGAGGACATGCCGTTCCTCGAGGACGGCACCCCGGTCGACATCGTGCTCAACCCGCTCGGCGTGCCGAGCCGGATGAACATCGGCCAGGTTCTGGAGACCCACCTCGGGTGGATCGCCAAGACCGGCTGGTAGATCGAGGGCGACGACACCGAGTGGAAGCGGCAGCTGAGCGCGATCGAGGCGCACGAGTCCCCGATGGACTCGAACGTCGCGACCCCCGTCTTCGACGGCGCGCAGGAGGAGGAGATCAAGGGTCTTCTCGAGTCGACGCTGGTCAACCGCGACGGTAAGCGGCTGGTCAACGGTGACGGCAAGGCGCAGTTGTTCGACGGCCGCTCGGGTGAGCCGCTGCCGGACCCGATCTCGGTCGGCTACGTCTACATCCTGAAGCTGAACCACCTGGTCGACGACAAGATCCACGCCCGGTCGACCGGTCCGTACTCGATGATCACGCAGCAGCCGCTGGGTGGTAAGGCGCAGTTCGGTGGCCAGCGGTTCGGCGAGATGGAGTGCTGGGCGATGCAGGCCTACGGCGCGGCTTACGCGCTGCAGGAACTGCTCACCATCAAGTCCGACGACGTGCTCGGCCGCGTGAAGGTCTACGAGGCCATCGTCAAGGGCGAGAACATCCCGGAGCCGGGAATCCCCGAGTCGTTCAAGGTGCTGCTCAAGGAGCTGCAGTCGCTGTGCCTCAACGTCGAGGTGCTGTCCAGCGACGGCGTGGCCCTGGAGATGCGCGAGACCGACGACGAGGTCTTCCGGGCCGCGGAGGAACTCGGCATCGACCTGTCCCGTCGCCCGAACGAGGGCGTCAGCAGCGTCGAAGAGATCTGACGGAGCGGCGGCCCCCGGTTCGATCCGGGGGCCGCCTCCGCCGGCCCGGAATCCAACCGAGCAATGAAATACGAGGGATAGACCAAGTGCTCGACGTCAACTTCTTCGACGAGTTGCGCATCGGCCTGGCGACCGCTGACGACATCCGGCAGTGGTCGCACGGCGAGGTCAAGAAGCCCGAGACGATCAACTACCGCACGCTCAAGCCCGAGAAGGACGGACTCTTCTGCGAGAAGATCTTCGGCCCTCAGCGGGACTGGGAGTGCTACTGCGGCAAGTACAAGCGGGTCCGGTTCAAGGGCATCATCTGTGAGCGCTGTGGCGTCGAGGTGACCCGGTCCAAGGTCCGCCGTGAGCGCATGGGCCACATCGAGCTGGCCGCGTCGGTCACGCACATCTGGTACTTCAAGGGTGTGCCGAGCCGGCTGGGCTACCTGCTCGACCTTGCGCCCAAGGATCTCGAGAAGATCATCTACTTCGCGTCGTACGTGTCACCAGCGTCGACGCCGAGGCCCGGCACCGCGACATGTCGACGATCGAGAACGAGATCTTCGCCGAGAAGCGGCAGTCGGAGAACGGCCGCGACTCGGAGATCGAGAAGCGCGCCGCCAAGCTCGAGCAGGACCTGGCCGAGCTGGAGGCCGAGGGCGCCAAGGCGGACGTGCGCCGCAAGGTCAAGGAGGCTGGCGAGCGCGAGATGCGCCAGATCCGTGACAAGGCGCAGCGCGAGATCGACCGCCTCGACGAGGTGCTCGACACCTTCCGCAAGCTCGACCCGAAGCAGCTGGTCACCGACGAGCTGCTCTACCGCGAGCTGCGCGACCGGTTCGGCGAGTACTTCGACCGGTGGCATGGGCGCCGAGGCGATCAAGGCGCTGCTGGAGAACATGGACCTGGACGCCGAGGCCGAGAACGCTGCGGGAGACCATCCGCTCCGGCAAGGGCCAGCGGAAGATCCGTGCCCTCAAGCGGCTCAAGGTCGTCGCCGCGTTCCTGAACACCCGCAACTCGCCGCTCGGCATGGTGCTGGACTGCGTCCCGGTCATCCCGCCGGACCTGCGCCCGATGGTGCAGCTCGACGGTGGCCGCTTCGCCACCAGCGACCTGAACGACCTGTACCGCCGTGTGATCAACCGGAACAACCGGCTCAAGCGGCTGATCGACCTGGGCGCGCCCGAGATCATCGTGAACAACGAGAAGCGGATGCTGCAGGAGGCCGTCGACGCACTGTTCGACAACGGCCGCCGTGGCCGGCCGGTCACCGGCCCGGGCAACCGCCCGCTGAAGTCGCTGTCCGACATGCTCAAGGGCAAGCAGGGCCGGTTCCGGCAGAACCTGCTGGGCAAGCGCGTCGACTACTCCGGCCGTTCGGTCATCGTCGTCGGCCCGCGGCTCAAGCTGCACCAGTGCGGCCTGCCCAAGCAGATGGCGCTGGAGCTGTTCAAGCCGTTCGTGATGAAGCGCCTGGTCGACCTGAACCACGCGCAGAACATCAAGTCGGCCAAGCGGATGGTCGAGCGTCAGCGCCCGGTCGTGTGGGACGTCCTCGAAGAGGTCATCAGCGAGCACCCGGTGCTGCTGAACCGCGCGCCGACCCTGCACCGTCTGGGCATCCAGGCCTTCGAGCCGCAGCTGGTCGAGGGCAAGGCGATCCAGATCCACCCGCTCGTCTGCACGGCGTTCAACGCCGACTTCGACGGCGACCAGATGGCGGTGCACGTGCCGCTGTCGGCCGAGGCGCAGGCCGAGGCCCGGATCCTGATGCTGTCCTCGAACAACATCCTGAAGCCGGCCGACGGCAAGCCGGTCACCATGCCGACCCAGGACATGGTCATCGGGCTGTACTACCTGACCCACCAGACCGCCCGGCACTAAGGGCGAGGGCCGGGTGTTCAGCTCCGACGCCGAGGCGACCGGATGGCGTTCGACAACGGCGAGCTGCACCTGCAGTCGACGGTGAAGATCCGCCTGCGCGACGTCATCGAGGTCGACAACGGCGCCGGCCAGCCCAAGTGGGAGGCTCCCGAGGGCTGGACGCCGGGCGAGCCGCTGCTCGTCGAGACCACCCTGGGCCGGGTGATCTTCAACGAGACGCTGCCGCCGGGGTACCGCTTCGTCAACTACGAGATCCGCAAGGGTCAGCTGTCGGCGATCGTCAACGACCTCGCCGAGCGCTTCCCCAAGGTCGCCCTGGCGGCGACCCTGGACGCGCTCAAGGAGGCCGGCTTCCACTGGGCCACCTGGTCCGGTGTGACGATCGGCATGGGCGACGTCATCGGTCCTCCGCGCAAGCCGGAGATCCTGGCCAGGTACCAGACCGAGGCCGACCGGATCGACAAGCAGTACCAGCGTGGTCTGATGACCGCCGAGGAACGTCGCGGCGAGCTCATCGAGATCTGGACCAAGGCGACGAACGAGATCTCCAAGGAGATGGAGATCCGCGCTGCCGCACGAGAACCCGCTCTGGGTGATGATCAACTCGGGCGCTCGCGGCAACCTGCTCCAGCTCCGGCAGATCGCGGCGATCCGTGGCCTGGTGGCCAACCCCAAGGGCGAGATCATCCCGCGGCCGATCACGTCGTCGTACCGCGAGGGTCTGACCGTGCTGGAGTACTTCATCTCCACGCACGGCGCCCGTAAGGGTCTGGCCGACACCGCGCTGCGGACCGCCGACTCGGGTTACCTGACCCGGCGTCTGGTGGACGTGTCGCAGGACGTCATCATCCGCGAGGAGGACTGCGGCACCGACCGCGCGATCCCGATGGTCGGTGGGGGAGCGCGGTCGACGGCAAGCTGGCCGTGCACGTGCACGCCGAGACGGGTGTGCACGCGCGGACGCTGGCCGACGACGCGTTCGGTCCCGACGGCGACGCTGGTCGTGGCCAAGGGCTCGGACCTCAACTCGATCCTGGTCGACAAGCTGGTCGCCGCGGGCATCGAGAATGTCCGGGTGCGCAGCGTGCTGACCTGCGAGTCGAAGCTCGGCGTGTGCGCGGCCTGCTACGGCCGCTCGCTGCCGACCGGCAAGTCGGTCGACATCGGCGAGGCGGTCGGCATCATCGCCGCCCAGTCCATCGGTGAGCCCGGTACGCAGCTGACGATGCGTACCTTCCACACCGGTGGTGTCGCGGGTGAGGACATCACCCAGGGTCTGCCGCGTGTGCAGGAGATCTTCGAGGCCCGCGTGCCGAAGGGCAAGGCGCCCATCGCCGACACCCCCGGACGCATCCGCATCGAGGACGGCGAGCGCTCGCGGAAGATCATCGTGGTGCCGGACGACGGCAGCGAGGAGATCGTGTACGACAAGATCTCCAAGCGGGTCAAGCTGCGGGCGCACGACGGCGACCACGTCGCGGTCGGCGAGAAGCTCACCGAGGGCACCATCGACCCGCACGAACTGCTGCGGATCATGGGCCCGCGGGCGGTCCAGGTCCACCTGACCCAGGAGGTCCAGGAGGTCTACCGCTCGCAGGGTGTGCTCATCCACGACAAGCACATCGAGATCATCATCCGCCAGATGCTCAAGCGGGTGACGGTCATCGACTCGGGTGCCGCGGAGTTCCTGCCGGGCGTGCTGGTCGACCGGGCGCTGTTCGAGTCGGAGAACCGCCGGATCGTCGGCGAGGGTGGCGAGCCTGCCGCCGGTCGTCCGGTGCTGATGGGTATCACCAAGGCCTCGCTGGCGACCGACTCCTGGCTCTCGGCGGCCTCCTTCCAGGAGACCACCCGGGTGCTGACCGACGCGGCGATCAACTCGCGCAGCGACTCGCTGGTCGGGCTCAAGGAGAACGTGATCATCGGCAAGCTCATCCCGGCCGGTACGGGCATCAGCAAGTACCGCAACATCCGGGTCGAGCCGACCGAGGAGGCGAAGGCCAAGGTGTACTCGATGACCGGGTACCCCGAGACCGACTACGGCTTCGGGCCGGCCAGCGGGCAGGCTGTGCCGCTGGACGACTTCGACTTCGGGTCGTACCGCTAGGTAGTTCGTCCCGACGGGCGGTCGCGCATCTGCGCGGCCGCCCGCCGGCGTTTCTAGGATGGTTCCTGTGACGCTTCCCGCCCCGGTCCCGACCCGCCATCCCCTGGACCCGGATCCCGACGCCGTCCACCAAGGCGCGGGCGGTGTTCGCTCTCGGACTCGTCGGATTCCTGCTCGGCGCGTTCGTCGGCGGGGCGATCCCGGCGACCGTCGCGCTGCTCATGTCGCGGGAGGCCGTACGGCAGGCGTACGCGTCCGGGCGGCTACCTGACCGGTGGCGCCTGGATCCGGCGGGGGCGGAGGCTGGCGTGGGCCGGGCTCATCCTGGCCTTGACCGCGGTGGTGGTGGCCGTGATCGCCGGACTGCTGCACCTGGCGGCCGGCGGCACGGACTTCAACTCCACCACCGACTGAGTCACCGGGCCGGGCGGCCTGCGGGTGCGCCCGTTCGAGTGACATGCTTTTCGGGTGACGCAGCAACCGGAACCCTGGCCGGGCGAGCCGCTCGACCCGCCGCCCGCGACCGACGCCGGGCCGGTGGGGCCGCCGCCGCATGCACCCGCGTGGCCCGGGCCGGGTGGACCGTACGCCTCGCCCGATGCGGAACATCCGGTCAGCTCCTCCGGGCCGCCGGCGGCTGCTCCGGGCCGCAATCCCCAGGTCTGGGCCCCGGGCGACGCTCTGCCGGGCTACGGGCCGCCGCCAGGCCACGCCGACGCACCCGGCTACCGGAGCGATCCCGGTAATCCTCATGGCGACCACGCACCCTCCGGTGGTTCCCCGCCCTTCGGCCCTGCACCAGCGGACTACGCCGGCCCGGGTGTCGCCGGCCCGCCGCCGTATGGGGCTCCCGCGGCCTACGCCGGGCCTGGATTCGGCGGTCCGCCCTACGGCCCCCAGCCTCCCTACGGCCCCCAGCCCTCCCTACGGCCCCCAACCTCCCTACGGGCCCCCAGCCTCCCTACGGCCCCCAGGCCTCCGCCTCCATGGCGCCCCGCCTCCCTACGGCGCCCCGGTAGGCCATGGCGGGCCGCCACGTTACGGCGCTCCGGCGAGCGATGGAGGCTCGGCGGGTCACGGTGCCTCGGCGGGTTATCGAGATCCGGCGGTCTACGGCGCTCCCTCGGCTTACGGCGCTCCCGGGGGATATGGCGCGGCTCCCGTCCCGGCCTACAGTGCGACTCCCGCGGCGGGCATCGGCGGATACGGCGCTGCGGCGGCCGGTATCACCCACCCTCCGGCCGGGCCGGCGCCCGCACCCGCGCGCGGGGGGCAGTGGGAGGCGGCCACTGTCCAGCGGATCGAGGGGACCGACTTCGGCCTGGTCGAGCTCAAGGTTCCCCCGCTCTCGTCCGGGCAGGCCGCCGGGTCGCTGATCGCGGGAATCGGATCGGTCATCGTGTCGTTGCTGGTGCTGTGCTTCGGTCTGACCGGCTCGACCGGCAACGAGCACTGGGGTGGCTGGGTGGCCGGGGCGTTCTGCCTGCTCGGGGTGCTGGTCGGGAGCGGGGCGGTGGCGCTGGGGCTGGTCGCCCGGCGGCAGATCCGGCGGTCCGCGACGTCCGGACTCGTCAGGTTCAGCGGTCGCGGACTGGCCGTGGCCGGAATTTCCTGCGGCGGCGCAGGCGCGGGAATCTCTCTGCTGTCCCTGGCGTTGTCCCTGGTGTTGTTGTTGTCGTGAGGCCGTTAGGGCACCGCGGCTTCGGCCTGCCGGAGGACCCGGTACACTTGCTATCTGGAGATGTCCATTGCGCGCGCCGGTCGTGAGGTCCGCCTCGTTTTGACCAGCGTGGCAGCGATGGGTACTCTTTCCCCTCGTGCCCAGGCTCGCCTGGGCAACTCGTGCGTGCGCCCGAGTCGGAATCAGGACGGGGCAGCATCACGCCGGGAGTCGGGCCGTCAGGTTCGGCACCGGATACAGACAAGACCTGCTGCGTACGAGAGTGCGTGGCGGGACCGTGAGTCGAGCGACACGCCCGACCGCGGGTACCGGATGACCCTTCGGGGGAGTCCGGGACACAGGCAGAACGAAGACGTGCGGCCGCCCTAGGAAGCGGCCGAAGGGAGCGGAGAAACCCGGTGCCCACGATCCAGCAGCTGGTCCGCAAGGGCCGTCAGGCGAAGACGAGCAAGACCAAGACGCCGGCGCTGAAGGGAAGCCCTCAGCGGCGCGGCGTGTGCACGCGCGTGTACACCACCACCCCCAAGAAGCCGAACTCCGCGCTGCGCAAGGTCGCTCGTGTGAAGCTCAGCAGCCAGATCGAGGTGACCGCGTACATCCCCGGCGTCGGCCACAACCTGCAGGAGCACTCGATCGTGCTCGTGCGTGGCGGCCGGGTGAAGGACCTCCCCGGCGTCCGCTACAAGATCGTCCGCGGTTCGCTCGACACCCAGGGTGTCCGCAACCGCAAGCAGGCCCGCAGCCGTTACGGCGCGAAGAAGGAGAAGAGCTGACATGCCGCGTAAGGGCCCCGCTCCGCGCCACCCGCTGGTCGCGGACCCGGTGTACAACTCGCCGCTGGTCACCCAGCTGGTGAACAAGATCCTGGTCGGCGGCAAGCGTCAGCTCGCCGAGCGCATCGTGTACGGCGCCCTCGAGGGCTGCCGCGAGAAGAGCGGCACCGACCCGGTCGTCACCCTCAAGCGGGCGATGGACAACGTCAAGCCGACCCTCGAGGTGCGCAGCCGCCGTGTCGGTGGCGCGACCTACCAGGTGCCGGTCGAGGTCCGTACCCCCCGGCAGACCACCCTCGGCCTGCGCTGGCTGGTCCAGTACTCCAAGGCCCGCCGCGAGAAGACCATGATCGAGCGCCTGCAGAACGAGCTGCTCGACGCCAGCAACGGCCTCGGTGCCGCCGTCAAGCGGCGCGAGGACACTCACAAGATGGCGGAGTCCAACAAGGCCTTCGCGCACTACCGCTGGTAAGACCTCACCTGCCGGCCCGGCTGACCGCCGGGCCCGGCAGAAGTCGTACCGGTTCACGAGACGACGACGAAGAAGAGTAGGGATTGCAGTGGCCGCCGCAGACGCGCTCGCCAAGACCCGCAACATCGGCATCATGGCGCACATCGACGCTGGTAAGACCACGACGACCGAGCGAATTCTGTTCTACACCGGTATCACGTACAAGATCGGTGAAGTCCACGAGGGCGCGGCCGTCATGGACTGGATGGAACAGGAACAGGAACGCGGTATCACCATCACCTCCGCCGCCACGAAGTGCGAGTGGAAGGGCTACACGATCCAGATCATCGATACGCCCGGCCACGTCGACTTCACGGTCGAGGTCGAGCGGTCGCTGCGGGTCCTCGACGGTGCCGTCGCGGTCTACGACGGTGTCGCCGGCGTGGAGCCGCAGACCGAGAACGTCTGGCGGCAGGCGGACAAGTACCACGTGCCCCGGATGTGCTTCGTCAACAAGCTCGACCGGACCGGTGCGGACTTCTTCCGCTGTGTCCAGATGATGATCGACCGGCTGAACGCCACCCCGCTGGTCCTGCAGATCCCGATCGGGCTCGAGGGCGACCACATCGGCGTCGTCGACCTGATCGGCATGCGCGCGCTCACCTGGCGTGGCGAGACGCAGAAGGGTGACGACTACGCGATCGAGGAGATCCCGGCTGAGCTGCTGGACTCCGCGACCGAGTGGCGCGAGAAGCTGATCGAGACGCTGGCCGACGTGGACGACGACGTCATGGTCAAGTACCTCGACGGCGAGGAGCTGTCGCAGGACGAGATCAAGGCGGCCATCCGGCGGGCCACGATCGCCAGCAAGGCGAACCCGGTCCTGTGCGGCTCGGCGTTCAAGAACAAGGGCGTGCAGCCCATGCTCGACGCTGTCGTCGACTACCTGCCGTCGCCGCTGGACATCCCGGCGATCGAGGGCACCGCGACCGACGGCGAGACGCCGTTGCAGCGCAAGCCGTCGAACTCCGAGCCGTTCTCCGGCCTGGCCTTCAAGATCCAGACCGACAAGCACCTCGGCAAGCTGACGTACGTCCGGGTCTACTCCGGCACGCTCGAGTCCGGTTCCCAGGTGGTCAACTCCACCAAGGACCGCAAGGAGCGGATCGGCAAGATCTACCAGATGCACGCCAACAAGCGTGAAGAGCGGCCCACGGCGTGGGCCGGCGACATCATCGCCGTGCAGGGTCTCAAGCAGACCACCACCGGTGACACGCTGAGCGACCCGGCGCAACCCGGTCATCCTGGAGTCGATGACGTTCCCGGAGCCGGTCATCCAGGTCGCGATCGAGCCGAAGACCAAGTCGGACCAGGAGAAGCTGGGCACCGCGATCCAGCGTCTGGCCGAGGAGGACCCGACCTTCCGCGTCTGGAACGACGAGGAGACCGGGCAGACGGTCATCGCCGGTATGGGCGAGCTGCACCTCGACATCCTGGTCGACCGGATGCGGCGCGAGTTCAACGTCGAGGCGAACATCGGTAAGCCGCAGGTGGCGTACCGCGAGACGATCCGCGGCACCGTGGAGAAGCTCGACGTTCGTGCACAAGAAGCAGACCGGTGGCTCCGGCCAGTACGCGAAGGTCGTCGTCACGGTCGAGCCTCTGCCGCTCGACGCCGACGGCCCCACCTACGAGTTCGTCAACGCCGTCTCCGGTGGCCGCATCCCGCGGGAGTTCATCCCTTCGGTGGACGCCGGCGCCCAGGACGCGCTGCAGTACGGCGTGCTGGCCGGCTACCCGCTGGTCGGTGTGCAAGCTGACGCTGGTCGACGGCCAGTACCACGAGGTCGACTCGTCGGAAATGGCATTCAAGATCGCCGGCTCGATGGTGATGAAGGAGGCGGCCCGCAAGGCCGACCCCGCGCTGCTCGAGCCGATGATGGCCGTCGAGGTCACCACGCCCGAGGACAACATGGGCGACGTCATCGGCGACCTCAACTCCCGGCGCGGCATCATCCAGTCGATGGAGGAGCGCTCCGGCGCCCGCGTCGTCAAGGCTCTGGTGCCGCTGTCGGAGATGTTCGGCTACGTCGGCGACCTGCGGTCGAAGACCCAGGGCCGGGCGAGCTACAGCATGCAGTTCGACTCCTACGCCGAAGTTCCGCAGAGCGTGGCGAAGGAGATCATCGCGAAGGCCACGGCGGTAGCCTCCGCATGCGGTGAGGCAGCGTGCGGTCCGTCGTGGACCGCACGTGCACGAGCAGTCGACAGAGTCCTACGCGCCGTCAGCGGCGCACCGAGCCAGAACGAAACAATACAGTCCACAGGAGGACACCAGTGGCGAAGGCGAAGTTCGAGCGGACTAAGCCGCACGTCAACATCGGCACCATTGGTCACATCGACCACGGTAAGACGACGCTGACTGCGGCCATCACCAAGGTCCTGCACGACCAGTACCCGGACCTGAACCCGTACACCCCGTTCGACGAGATCGACAAGGCGCCGGAGGAGAAGGCCCGCGGCATCACGATCTCGATCGCACACGTCGAGTACCAGACCGCGGCGCGGCACTACGCGCACGTGGACTGCCCCGGCCACGCCGACTACATCAAGAACATGATCACCGGTGCCGCCCAGATGGACGGCGCGATCCTGGTGGTCGCCGCGACCGACGGCCCGATGCCGCAGACCAAGGAGCACGTGCTCCTGGCCCGCCAGGTCGGCGTGCCGTACATCGTCGTCGCGCTGAACAAGAGCGACATGGTGGACGACGAGGAGCTCCTGGAGCTCGTCGAGCTCGAGGTCCGCGAGCTGCTCAGCACCTACGAGTTCCCGGGCGACGACCTTCCGGTCGTGCGCGTCTCGGCGCTCAAGGCGCTCGAGGGCGACGCGGAGTGGACCGACAAGCTCATGGAGCTGATGAACGCGGTCGACACCGCGATCCCGCAGCCCGAGCGCGACATCGAGAAGCCGTTCCTGATGCCGATCGAGGACGTCTTCACGATCACCGGTCGTGGCACGGTCGTCACCGGTCGCGCGCGAGCGCGGCATCCTCAAGCCGAACGAGGAGGTCGAGATCGTCGGTATCCGCGAGAAGTCGACAGAAGACCGTCTGCACCGGTATCGAGATGTTCCGCAAGCTGCTCGACGAGGCCCGTGCGGGTGAGAACGTCGGTCTGCTGCTGCGCGGCATCAAGCGCGAGGACGTCGAGCGCGGCATGGTCGTCGTCAAGCCCGGCACCACACCCCGCACACGGAGTTCGAGGGCCAGGTCTACATCCTCTCCAAGGAGGAGGGTGGCCGGCACACGCCGTTCTTCCAGAACTACCGGCCGCAGTTCTACTTCCGCACCACGGACGTCACCGGCGTCGTCACGCTGCCCGAGGGCACCGAGATGGTCATGCCGGGCGACTCCACCAGCATGTCGGTCAAGCTGATCCAGCCGATCGCCATGGAGCAGGGCCTGAAGTTCGCGATCCGCGAGGGTGGCCGCACCGTCGGCGCCGGAACGGTCACGAAGATCAACAAGTGACCTGGGTGACCCCGATTAGCGTTGTCGTTGTGAATACGGCATACTAGTCAGGTTGCGTCCGCGTAGGGGGGTTGGCTGCCTCTCAGAGCAGGCCAGCCCCCCTCGCCCGGTGTCCGGCGTGTTTTTTGCCCGGCCGGCCACCCCGGTCCCCGAGATCTGGCCATGCGTTCCGGTTGGCGTTGGCCATGGCGCGACACGCCCGACCGCGGGGGTCGGACATGCAGGGATGAAGCGCCCTGCGGCATGCGGAGGGCTAACCGCTCCGTACGTAGCGGCATCGAGAGAAGGAAACAGAAGCCATCATGGCGGGACAGAAGATCCGCATCCGGCTCAAGGCCTATGACCACGAGGTCGTCGACTCCTCGGCGCGGAAGATCGTCGAGACGGTGACGCGTACCGGGGCGCAGGTTGCGGGCCCGGTGCCGCTGCCCACGGAGATCAACCGTTTCTGCGTGATCCGTTCGCCGCACAAGTACAAGGACTCGCGCGAGCACTTCGAGATGCGCACGCACAAGCGTCTGATCGACATCATCGACCCGACTCCGAAGACGGTCGACTCGCTGATGCGCCTCGACCTCCCGGCTGGCGTCGACATCGAGATCAAGCTGTAGGGATCCGGACAATGGACAGGCAAGTGAAGGGCATCCTGGGCGCCAAGCTCGGCATGACCCAGGTCTGGGACAACAACAAGGTCGTCCCCGTCACCGTGGTGCAGGCCGGCCCGTGCGTCGTGACCCAGGTCCGCACCGCCGAGACGGACGGCTACGCCGCGGTCCAGCTGGCGTTCGGCGCAGATCGACCCGCGCAAGGTGAACAAGCCGAAGAGCGGTCACTACGCGAAGGCGGGGGTGTCGCCGCGGCGGCACATCGTCGAGCTGCGCACCACCGACGCCACCGAGTACGAGCTCGGCCAGGAGGTCACCGTCGACACGTTCGAGCCGGGTTCGCCGGATCGACGTCACCGGTAAGACCAAGGGCAAGGGCTACGCCGGCGTCATGAAGCGGCACGGCTTCCACGGCCTCAAGCGCCAGCCACGGCGTCGAGCGCAAGCACCGCTCGCCCGGTTCCATCGGCGCGTGCGCGACCCCCGGTCGCGTGTTCAAGGGCGTGCGGATGGCCGGCCGGATGGGTGGCCAGCGCTTCACCGTGCAGAACCTGACCGTCCAGGCGGTCGACACCGAGAACAACCTGCATGCTCGTCCGCGGCGCGGTCCCCGGGCCCAAGGGCGCGCTGATCCTGGTCCGCACCGCGGCCAAGACAGCTCCGAAGGGCGGTGCCAAGTGAGCTCGGTTGACGTGATCAATGCCGAAGGCTCGACGACCGGCTCGGTCGACCTGCCCGACGCGATCTTCGACGTGCAGGCCAACATCCCGCTGATGCACCAGGTCGTGGTGGCCCAGCTGGCGGCCGCCCGCCAGGGCACGCACAAGGCCAAGACCCGCGGCGAGGTCGCCGGTGGCGGCAAGAAGCCGTACAAGCAGAAGGGCACCGGTCGCGCCCGTCAGGGCTCGATCCGCGCGCCGCAGTTCACCGGCGGTGGCGTCGTGCACGGCCCGGTGCCGCGCGACTACAGCCAGCGGACGCCCAAGAAGATGAAGGCGGCCGCCCTGCGCGGCGCCCTCTCCGACCGGGCCCGCGACGGCCGCGTGCACGTCGTCGAGGCGTTCGTCACCGGCGAGACGCCGTCGACCAAGGCCGCGGTGGCGACGCTGCGCAAGGCGACCGAGTCCCGCAAGGTTCTGGTCGTGCTGGGCAGCCTGGACGAGCTGAACTGGCTGTCGCTGCGCAACGAGCCGACCGTCCACCTGATCGAGGCCGGCCAGCTCAACACGTACGACGTGCTGGTCGCCGACGAGGTGGTCTTCACCACCGACGCGCTCGACGAGTTCCTCGGTGGCACGCCGGCGAGCGACTCCGACGAGGCCGGCACGACGAGGCTGACACCGACGAGGCCGACACCAACGAGGAGGACGGGCAATGACCACGATCGCCGACCCGCGCGACATCATCGTCGCCCCGGTCGTCTCCGAGAAGAGCTACAGCGTTCTCGACCTGAACTGGTACACGTTCCTGGTCCACCCGGACGCGAACAAGACCCAGATCAAGATCGCGATCCAGCAGATCTTCAACGTCCGCGTGCTGACGGTGAACACCCATCAACCGTGAGGGCAAGCGCAAGCGCACCAAGACCGGCTTCGGTCAGCGCAAGGCGACCAAGCGGGCGCTGGTCAAGCTGGCTGATGGTGACCGTATCGAGGCCTTCGGCGGGCCGGTCAGCTAAGGGGTTATGACTGATGCCTATCCGTAAATACAAGCCGACCACGCCGGGCCGTCGCGGCTCCAGCGTCGCCGACTTCGCCGAGATCACCCGGTCCACGCCGGAGAAGTCTCTGCTGGTCCCGCTGCCCAAGAAGGGCGGCCGCAACGTCCACGGCCGGATCACCACCCGGCACCAGGGCGGCGGCCACAAGCGGCAGTACCGGCTGATCGACTTCAAGCGGGTCGACAAGGACGGCGTGCCGGCCAAGGTCGCGCACATCGAGTACGACCCGAACCGCACCGCCCGCATCGCGCTGCTGCACTACGCCGACGGCGAGAAGCGCTACATCGTCGCGCGCGAAGGACATGAAGCAGGGCGACGCGGTCGAGTCCGGCCCGGGCGCCGACATCAAGCCGGGCAACAACCTGCCCCTGCGCAACATCCCGGTCGGTACGACGGTCCACGACGTGGAGCTTCGTCCCGGCGGTGGCGCCAAGCTGGCCCGTTCGGCCGGCGTCGGCATCCAGCTGCTCGGTCGCGAGGGCGCGTACGCCACGCTGCGTATGCCCTCCGGCGAGATCCGTCGCGTCGACGTGCGCTGCCGCGCCACCGTCGGCGAGATCGGCAACGCCGACCAGTCGAACATCAACTGGGGCAAGGCCGGCCGCATGCGGTGGAAGGGCAAGCGCCCGACCGTCCGTGGTGTCGCCATGAACCCGATCGACCACCCGCACGGTGGTGGTGAGGGCAAGACCTCGGGTGGTCGCCATCCGGTGAACCCGGCGGGTAAGCCTGAGGGCCGTACCCGTCGCAAGGGCCAGCCGAGCGACCGCATGATCGTTCGCCGCCGCTACGCCACCCGCAAGCGCGGGTAACGGGAGTTAAGAAGATGCCTCGCAGCCTGAAGAAGGGCCCGTTCGTCGACGACCACCTGCTCAAGAAGGTGGAAGTCCAGAACGAGAAGAACTCGAAGAACGTCATCAAGACCTGGTCGCGGCGCTCGACGATCATTCCCGACATGCTCGGGCACACGATCGCCGTGCACGACGGCCGCAAGCACGTCCCGGTGTTCATCACCGAGGCCATGGTCGGCCACAAGCTCGGGGAGTTCGCTCTGACCCGCACGTTCAAGGGTCACGAGAAGGACGACCGCAAGAGCCCGCCGCCGCTAAGCAGTTCACGGATCAGAGGAATTAGGAGCTACAGCGATGCCAGTCAAGGGCGACGCACCGGCGCTTCCGGGCGCCCGGGCGATTGCGCGCCACGTGCGCATCTCGCCGAACAAGGCGCGCCGGGTGGTCAACCTCGTCCGCGGTCTGCCCGCGAAGCAGGCCCTGACCGTCCTGCAGTTCGCGCCGCAGGCGGCGAGCGAGCAGGTCTACAAGGTGCTCGCCAGCGCCATTGCGAACGCGGAGAACAACGAGCGGCTCGACCCGGACGCGCTCCTGGTCAGTGAGGCGTTCGTGGACGAGGGTCCGACGCTGAAGCGGTTCCGGCCGCGGGCGCAGGGCCGGGCGTACCGGATCCGCAAGCGGACCTGCCACATCACCGTCGCGGTCGAGGCGGTTCAGGTGCGCCACGCCGCCGCGCAAGGCCGCGGCAAGAAGGCCGCGCCCGCCAAGACGACGCCGCCGGCCAGAGAAGGCCGCCGCACCGGCCGCCGAGTCCCAGACCACGGAGGAGTCCGAGTAATGGGTCAGAAAGTTCACCCCACCGGGTTCCGCCTCGGCATCTCCACCGACTGGAAGTCCCGCTGGTTCGCGGACAAGCTCTACAAGGACTACATCGGCGAGGACGTCAAGATCCGCCGCATGATGTCCAAGGGCCTCGAGCGCGCCGGCATCTCCAAGGTGGACATCGAGCGCACCCGTGACCGGGTCCGCGTCGACATCCACACCGCCCGGCCGGGCATCGTCATCGGCCGTAAGGGCGCGGAGGCCGACCGGATCCGCGGCGAGCTCGAGAAGCTCACCGGCAAGCAGGTCCAGCTGAACATCCTCGAGGTGAAGAGCCCCGAGTCGGACGCCCAGCTGGTGGCGCAGGGCGTCGCCGAGCAGCTGTCCAGCCGGGTCAGCTTCCGCCGGGCGATGCGCAAGGCCATGCAGTCGGCCATGAAGAACCCGATCTGCAAGGGCATCCGGGTGCAGGTTTCCGGCCGCCTCGGCGGCGCGGAGATGAGCCGCACGGAGTTCTACCGTGAGGGTCGCGTCCCGCTGCACACGCTGCGCGCGAACATCGAGTACGGCTTCTTCGAGGCGCGTACCACGTTCGGCCGCATCGGCGTGAAGGTCTGGATCTACAAGGGCGACGCCGTGCCCGGTCGCGAGGCCGTGGCTCCGGAGGCGCCCGCGCGTCCGCCGCCGCGACCGTGGCTGACCGTCCCGAGCGTCCGCGTCGCGGCCGTTCCGGTTCGTCCGGCACGACCGCGGGCGGCACCGAGGCCGGCCGTGCCGCGCAGGCAGGCAGCGCAGACCGACGCCCGGCGCGCCGGCCGCCCCGCAGACCGAGACCGCTGCGGCTCCGGCCGCTGACACCCCAGCAGGAGGGCTGACAGATGCTGATTCCGCGTAAGCCCCCGAAGGGCTTCCGCAAGCCGCACCACCCGGACCGCCACGGCGCGTCCAAGGGCGGCAACCGGGTGGTCTTCGGCGAGTTCGGTATCCAGGCTCTGGAGCCGGCGTACGTGACCAACCGGCAGATCGAGTCGGCGCGTATCGCGATGACCCGGCACATCAAGCGTGGTGGCAAGGTCTGGATCTCGATCTTCCCGGACCAGGCGATCACCAAGAAGCCGGCCGAGACCCGGATGGGTTCCGGCAAGGGCTCCCCGGAGTGGTGGGTGGCGAACGTCAAGCCGGGACGCATCCTCTTCGAGATGTCGTTCCCGAACGAGACGATCGCTCGCGAGGCGATGCGCCGCGCGATCCACAAGCTCCCGATGAAGTGCCGCATCGTGACGCGCGAAGGGGGTGAGAGCTGATGGCAGCGGGCGTTAAGGCAGCTGAGCTGCGCGAGCTCTCCGATGAGGAGCTGGTCGTCGCGGCTTCGGGAGGCCAAGGCGGAGCTGTTCAACCTCCGCGTCCAGGGCGCGACCGGCCAGCTCGACAACCACCGTCGGCTGCAGATCATCCGCCGGGACATCGCCCGGATCTACACGATCATGCGTGAGCGCGAGCTGGGTCTCTCGGTCGCGCCGGATGAGGTGACGGCATGACGCGAGAACAGCACCGCTGAGGCCGCGCGCGACCGCGCAAGGTCCGTGAGGGCCTGGTGGTCAGCGACAAGATGGACAAGACCGTCGTGGTCGAGGTCGAGGACCGCGTCAAGCACGCGCTGTACGGCAAGGTCATCCGCCGTACGCGCAAGCTGAAGGTGCACGACGAGCAGAACGCGTGCGGCATCGGCGACCGGGTTCTGCTGATGGAGACCCGTCCGCTGTCCGCCACCAAGCGGTGGCGGGTCGTGGAGATCCTCGAAAAGGCCAAGTGAGGTACGCCGGGGCCGGTCCCCGGCGAACCATGGTTCCGCCAAGCTTCGGAACTTGCGGAGAACTGGCAGACATAGGAGACAGACGTGATCCAGCAGGAGTCGCGACTGCGCGTCGCCGACAACACGGGTGCCCGGGAGATCCTGTGCATCCGCGTGCTCGGTGGCTCCGGGTCGCCGCTACGCGGGCATCGGCGACGTCATCGTGGCCACGGTCAAGGACGCCATCCCGGGCGCCGGCGTGAAGAAGGGCGACGTCGTCAAGGCGGTCATCGTCCGTACCACCAAGGAGAGGCGCCGTCCCGGACGGTTCGTACATCCGCTTCGACGAGAACGCCGCCGTGATCATCAAGGACGGCGGCGACCCCCGCGGTACCCGCATCTTCGGCCCGGTCGGCCGGGAGCTGCGCGACAAGCGGTTCATGAAGATCATCAGCCTGGCACCGGAGGTGCTCTGACCGTGAAGATCAAAAAGGGCGACACGGTCGTCGTCATCGCCGGCAAGGACAAGGGTGCCAAGGGCAAGGTCATCGCGGCCTACCCGCGGCTCGACAAGGTCCTGGTCGAAGGCGTGAACCGCGTCAAGAAGCACGAACGCATCCGCACCGACCCAGCGCGGCGCGAAGACCGGCGGCATCGTCACCCAGGAAGCCCCGATCCACATCTCGAACGTGCAGATCGTGGACGACCAGGGCAAGCCGACCCGGATCGGGTTCCGGCTCGACGACAACGGCCAGAAGGTCCGCGTCGCGCGTAGCACCGGTAAGGACCTGTGATGACTGCCGCTACCGAAACGAAGACCCTGCCGCGCCTCAAGCAGAAGTACCGCTCCGAGGTCATCTCGGCCGCTGCAGGAGCAGTACAAGTACGGCAACCCGATGCAGGTTCCCGGCCTGGTCAAGGTCGTCGTGAACATGGGTGTGGGCGAGGCCGCCCGCGACGCCAAGCTGATCGACGGCGCCGTCCGCGACCTCACCACGATCACCGGCCAGAAGCCGCTGGTCCGCCGGGCGACCAAGTCGATCGCGCAGTTCAAGCTGCGCGAGGGCATGCCGATCGGCGCGAAGGTCACCCTCCGCAACGACCGGATGTGGGAGTTCCTCGACCGGCTGCTGTCCATCGCGCTGCCGCGTATCCGGGACTTCCGGGGCCTGGACGGGCGCAAGCTCGACGGGCACGGCAACTACACGTTCGGTCTGACCGAGCAGTCGGTGTTCCACGAGATCGACCAGGACCGGATCGATCGGACCCGGGGCATGGACATCACGGTGGTCACCACCGCTACGACCGACGACGAGGGCCGGGCGCTTCTCAAGCTCCTGGGCTTCCCGTTCAAGGAGAACTGAGCATGGCCAAGAAGGCGCTGATCCTCAAGGCGGCCGCGAAGCCGAAGTTCGCCGTGCGCGCCTACACCCGCTGCCAGCGGTGTGGCCGGCCGCACTCGGTCTACCGCAAGTTCGGCCTGTGCCGGATCTGCATCCGGGACATGGCGCACCGCGGTGAGCTTCCCGGCGTGTCCAAGGCCTCCTGGTAATCCCGTCCGACGACCCCGCCGACCGCCCCGAAGCGGACTGAAGGCGACCTGAATGAAATACCGCTTCGCCGTAGGCCCGGAGGTTCTGGGAACCCCGGCGAGAAAGGTTGACGAACACCCATGACGATGACGGACCCGATCGCAGACATGCTCACGCGTCTGCGCAACGCCAACCAGGCGTACCACGACAAGGTGACGATGCCCTTCTCGAAGATCAAGGCGAACATCGCCGAGGTCCTCAAGACCGAGGGTTACATCGCCTCCTGGGCGGCCGAGGAGCCCGAGGATGGCGGCGATGTCGGCAAGCGCTCTGGTCGGAGCTCAAGTACGGCCAGAACCGCGAGCGCAGCCTCGCCGGCATCAAGCGCGTGTCGAAGCCCGGCCTCCGGGTGTACGCCAAGTCCGACGAGCTCCCGCGCGTGCTCGGCGGCCTGGGCGTCGCGATCATTTCGACGTCCCAGGGCCTGCTGACCGACCGGCAGGCCCGCAAGCGGAGCGTTGGCGGGGAAGTCCTCGCCTTCGTCTGGTAACGGAGACCGAGGACAATGTCGCGAATCGGACGTAAGTCGATCCCGGTACCCGCCGGCGTCGACGTCAAGCATCAACGGCCAGACCGTCAAGGTCAAGGGCCCCAAGGGCGAGCTCTCGCACACCCTCGCCGAGCCGATCACGGCCGAGCAGGACGGTGGCGAGCTGCACGTCAATCGGCCGAACGACGAGCGCCGGCCAAGGAGCTGCACGGTCTGTCCCGTACCCTGGTCGCCAACATGATCGTCGGGGTCACCGAGGGCTACAAGAAGACCCTGGAGATCAACGGCACCGGTTACCGCGTCACGGCCAAGGGCAAGGACCTCGAGTTCGCCCTCGGCTTCTCGCACCCGGTGAACGTCGTGCCGCCGGCCGGCATCACCTTCTCGGTGGAGCGGCCGACGCAGTTCACCGTGCCGGGCATCGACAAGCAGCTCGTCGGCGAGGTCGCCGCGAACATCCGGAAGATCCGCCCGCCGGAGCCCTACAAGGGCAAGGGCGTCAAGTACCAGGGCGAGGTCATCCGTCGCAAGGCTGGAAAGGCAGGCAAGAAGTGACCGCCACGCTGCTCAAGCGCCGCAACGGCGGCGGTGTCGCCGCCAAGCGTGCCGTCGGAAAGGCGCGCCGGCACTTCCGGGTCCGCAGGAACCTCCGCGGCACGGCCGAGCGTCCCCGCCTGGTCGTCACCCGGTCGCTGCGCCACATCAGCGCGCAGATCATCGACGACCTCAAGGGCCACACGCTCGCCTCGGCCTCCACGCTCGACGCCTCTCATCCGGGGCGGCGAGGGCGACAAGAGCGCCCATGGCCCGCAAGGTCGGTGCGCTCCTCGCGGAGCGGGCCAAGGCCGCGGGCATTTCCAAGGTCGTCTTCGACCGCGGTGGCAATCAGTACGCGGGGCGCATCGCCGCGCTGGCGGACGCCGCCCGCGAAGCCGGACTCGAGTTCTAGGAAGGAACGACCAATGCCTGGTCAGCAGCGCCGTGGCGGCGGGTCCGGCGGTAACACCGAGGGTGGCGGCCGCCGCGACAACCGCCGTGAGGGCGGCCGCGGCAACGCGCCCGTCGACAAGACTCCGCACCTCGAGCGGGTCGTCGCGATCAACCGCGTCGCCAAGGTCGTCAAGGGTGGTCGTCGCTTCAGCTTCACCGCCCTGGTGATCGTCGGCGACGGCGACGGCACCGTCGGCATCGGATACGGAAAGGCCAAGGAGGTGCCCGCGGCCATCGCCAAGGGCGTCGAGGAGGCCAAGAAGCACTTCTTCAAGGTGCCGCGGATCGCCGCCACCATTCCGCACCCGATCACCGGCGAGGCCGCCGCGGGTGTCGTGCTGCTCAAGCCGGCCTCCGCCGGTACCGGCGTCATCGCCGGTGGTCCGGTGCGGGCCGTGCTGGAGTGCGCCGGCATCCACGACGTGCTGTCGCAAGAGCCTCGGCTCGTCGAACCCGATCAACATCGTGCACGCGACGGTGGCCGCGCTGAAGGGCCTGGAGTCGCCGGAGCAGGTCGCGGCCCGCCGCGGCCTGCCGGTCGAGGACGTGGCGCCGGCCGCGATGCTGGCGCGCGCGGGCGGAAGCGGCGGTGCACTGATGGCACGCTTGAAGGTCACCCAGGTCCGCTCCAAGATCGGCCGCAAGCAGAACCAGCGGAACACGCTGCGGTCGCTCGGGCTGAAGCGGATCAACGATGTGGTGGTCAAGGAGGACCGCCCCGAGATTCGGGGCATGATCTTCGCCGTGAGCCACCTCGTGGTGGTTGAGGAGGTCGAGTAATGGCGATCAAGGTCCACCACCTGCGTCCGGCGCCCGGAGCCAAGACCGCGAAGACCCGTGTGGGTCGCGGTGAGGGCTCCAAGGGCAAGACCGCCGGTCGCGGCACCAAGGGCACCAAGGCCCGCTACCAGGTCCCGGCTCGGTTCGAGGGTGGGCAGATGCCCATCCACATGCGGCTGCCGAAGCTCAAGGGCTTCCGGAACCGCAACAAGGTCGTGTTCCAGGTCGTCAACCTGGACCGGCTGGCCGAGCTGTTCCCGAACGGGCGGCGAGGTCGGCCCGATCGAGCTGGCTCAGGCCGGCGCGGTCCGCAAGGGTCAGCCGGTCAAGGTCCTCGGCTCGGGTGAGCTGGGCGGCGTGTCGCTGACCGTCGTCGGCACACGCGTTCAGCGAGTCGGCCAAGGAGAAGATCGCGGCCGCCGGTGGTTCCGCCACCGAGCTGTAACGCTGTGGGGGATGCCGACCAGCGCCACCGCGCTCGGGCCGGCATCCCCTTTTGTGGCGTTTGACCTGCGCTTTCTCCGAAGCGTCGGCGTCTACCCACGCCGTACGTGAGTACCGTGGCTCACCACGGCTCGCCAAGACTGTTAGAGTCCGTTCCCAGTTAGGAATATCGGTCGTCCCGGACCGATGCCTCTCCGACCCGCCCGTCCGCGGCGGCACCCTGCGCAGGAGGAAGAAGTTGCTCTCCGCCTTTTCCAGTGCGTTCAGAACGCCTGACCTGCGCAAGAAGCTGCTATTCACGGTAGCGATCATCGCCGTCTACCGGCTGGGTGCCACGTTGCCCAGCCCTGGCGTCTCCTACACCAACGTGAAGAACTGTCTGGACCAGGTCAACCAGTCCGGCGCCGGCGGCGGCGTGCTGAACCTGCTGAACCTGTTCTCCGGCGGGGCGCTGCTGTCGCTCTCGGTCTTCGCGCTGGGCATCATGCCGTACATCACGGCGTCGATCATCCTGCAGCTGCTGACCGTGGTGATCCCCCGCCTGGAACAGCTCCGCAAGGAGGGTCAATCCGGCCAGGCGAAGATCACGCAGTACACCCGCTACCTGACGCTCGGCCTGGCCATCCTGCAGTCGGCCGCGTTCATCGCGCTGGCCAAGTCCGGCCAGCTGTTCGCCGGCGCCTGCCCGCAGGACAACGCGAAGTTCACGGTCATCCCCGGCGGCCACGGCCTTCCCGTCTGGGTCAGCGTGGGCACGGTGCTGGTCACCGATGACGGCTGGTACGGCTGTGGTGATGTGGCTGGGCGAGCTGATCACCGACCGCGGTGTCGGCAACGGCATGTCGGTCCTGATCTTCACCTCGATCGCCGCCCGGCTTCCGGGCGAAGGCTGGACGATCAAGGAGCAGAGTGGCGTAGCCAAGTTTGTTCTGGTGATCGTCCTGGTGCTGGTGATCATCACGGCCGTGGTCTTCATCGAACAGGCGCAACGGCGCATCCCGGTCCAGTACGCGAAGCGCATGATCGGCCGGCGGATGTACGGCGGCACGTCGACCTACATCCCGCTCAAGGTCAACCAGGCCGGTGTCGTCCCGGTCATCTTCGCGTCGTCGCTGCTCTACCTGCCGCAGCTCTACCTGCAGTTTTTCGACCCGAACAACCTCAAGGGCTATCAGATCTGGATCCAGCAGAACCTGGCCAACCCGAAGAGCCTGCTGTACATCGGCCTCTACTTCCTCTTGATCATCTTCTTCACCTACTTCTACGTCTCGATCACGTTCAACCCGACCGAGGTCTCGGACAACATGAGGAAGTACGGTGGTTTCGTACCGGGCATCCGGCCCGGCAAGCCGACCGCCGACTACCTGGACTTCATCCTCAGCCGGATCACCCTGCCGGGTGCGCTCTACCTCGGCCTGATCTCGGTACTGCCGAACTTCTTCTTCATCTGGCTCAATGCGCGCCAGTACCAGAACTTCCCGTTCGGTGGAACGGCCGTTCTGATCATGGTGGGCGTGGGCCTGGAGACGGTGAAGCAGATCGAGAGCCAGCTGATGCAGCGCAACTATGAAGGGTTCCTCCGGTAGTGGGGACGCGGAGCCGGGGGGCTCTCGCGTCACTGGACGGCCCGGTCGTGGCCGGGAGCGCTCCGTCAGAACGAAGCGAGGCGATATAGGTGCGGCTGGTACTGGTGGGCCCTCCGGGGGCCGGCAAGGGGACCCAGGCTGAGTTCATCGCCGCCCATCTCGCCGTGCCGAAGATCTCGACCGGAGACATCTTCCGGGCCAACGTGTCGCAGGGAACGCCGCTGGGGGTCGAGGCCAAGCGGTACATGGACGCCGGCCAGCTCGTGCCGGACGAAGTGACCATCAACATGGTCCGCGACCGACTGGCCGAGCCCGATGCCGGCGACGGCTTCCTGCTGGATGGCTTCCCGCGAACCGTGCCGCAGGCGGCGGCGCTGGACAAGCTCCTGGCCGACCTGGGCACCGCGCTCGACCTGGTGATGGAGCTGGTGGTCGACGATGACGAGGTCATCCGGCGGCTGTCCGGGCGTCGCACCTGCCGGGGCTGCGGCAAGATCTGGCACGTCGAGTTCGATCCGACCAGCAAGGAGAACATCTGCGACCGCTGCGGGTCGGAGCTGTTCCAGCGCGACGACGACAAGGCTGAGACGATCGCCACCCGTCTCGTCGAGTACGCGCGACAAGACCCAGCCGCTGGTCGACTACTTCGGCACTCAGGGCAAGCTGGTGGGCATCGACGCCACCGGGCCGGTCGAGGACGTCACCGTCCGGGCCATCGACGCCCTCCGGTCGTACGGAGGCTGACATGCGCCGCCCCCAGCTGGACATTCAGCTGAAGACGCCGGAGCAGATCGATCGGATGCGCGGTGCCGGCCTGGTGGTCGCAGCCGCGCTCGACGCGATGCGGGAGGCAGTCGCTCCCGGTGTCGCGACCGCCGATCTGGACGCGATCGCCGAGAAGGTGATCCGCGAGCACGGGGCGATCCCGTCGTTCAAGGGTTATCACGGCTTCCCGGCGTCGATCTGCGCCTCGGTCAACGAGCAGGTCGTGCACGGCATCCCGGCGGCCGACCAGGTCCTGGCCGAGGGCGACCTGCTCTCCCTGGACTGCGGGGCGATCCTGGACGGCTGGCACGGCGACTCGGCCATCACGGTGGGCGTGGGGCAGACCGATCCCGGCGCTGCTGCGGATGGCCGAGGTGGCCGAGGACAGCGATGTGGGCCGGCATCGCCGCCGCTGCCCGCGGCGCCGCCAACGGTCGCGGACGCCTGACCGACATCTCCTTCAACGTGGAGAAGGTCGATCCGCAAGTCCGGCCGGTACGGCATCGTCGACGGCTACGGCGGCCACGGCATCGGCACCGAGATGCACCAGGATCCGCACGTGCTCAACTACGGCAAGCCCGGCAAGGGCCCGCGCCTGGTGACCGGCATGGCGCTGGCCATCGAGCCGATGATCACCATGGGTTCGCCACGCACCGCCGAGCTCGACGACGGCTGGACCGTGGTGACGCGGGACGGCTCGTACGCCGCTCACGTCGAACACACGATGGCGATCCTGGACGACGGGGTGTGGGTCACCACGGCCGTCGACGGCGGCCGCAAGCGCCTCGGCGACCTGGTGACGTCACGCCAGCCACATTGACCTCGCACACCTTTGACCCGGCTGGCAGACTTGAGTCATGGAGCGGGACCAGATGCGGGCCGGGGACGGCGACCGCGAACGGGTGGCGGCCCAGCTGAAGCACGCGCTCGACGAGGGGCGCCTCGACCTGTCCGAGTACGACGAACGGCTGCAGAAGGTCTATTCGGCGAAGACCTACGGCGACCTCAACGGCCTGCTCGACGACCTGCCGGGCACGGTGCCTCCCCAGCATTCCCAGGTGCAGGCCTACCAGGCGCCGGCCGCCGCTCCCGCGGTCGCACCGGAGGAGCACAAGCACCCGCTGGCATGGCTCGGACCATCCTTCGGCGTGTTTCTCGTCTGCACCTTCATCTGGCTGATCACGAACCCGGGCGGCTACTTCTGGCCGGTCTGGACGCTGATTCCGTTTGTCCTCGGTGTGGTGGGAGCGGCGTCCGGCGGCGGCAACAAGGGGCGGGATCGTAAGCGGGACCGCCGCCGGTAACGGCATCTTTGTCCGGTTCGTGGAGGGCGGACACACCCGAGTCCGGGATGTGGGGACCTCGGTTTGGTGTCGGTCGCATGCGCGCGTACACTGGCTAGTCGGCGCACAGCGTCCACTCCGGCATGTCCATCAAGCGCTTCCTGATGGCGTCCGGAGCCGCGGCTGGTCCGAGTCTCTTCCGAGCTCGGGTAAGACGGTGTGAGCCTGCCCCAGAACCCGATGTCAGGTAGCGGAGGACATGCCAAAGAAAGACGGAGCCATCGAGATCGAAGGCCGAGTGATCGAGCCCCTGCCGAACGCCATGTTCCGTGTGGAGCTCGCCAATGGTCACAAGGTCCTGGCTCACATCAGCGGCAAGATGCGGCAGCACTACATCCGCATCCTGCCCGAGGACCGGGTCGTCGTGGAGCTTTCGCCGTACGACCTGACCCGTGGGCGCATCGTCTACCGCTACAAGTGACAACGGGTCCCGTCGGACCGAACACAGTAAGGCACACCGTGAAGGTCAAGCCGAGCGTCAAGCGGATCTGCAACAAGTGCCGGATCATCCGTCGGCACGGCCGGGTCATGGTCATCTGTGACCGACCCGCGCCACAAGCAGCGCCAGGGCTGAACTCAGCCCGAGCACAAGCTCGTTCCAGCCGCGGTCAATGCACGTCGAGCAGCAGACGACGTCGATGACGCGTGGCTTCACCCCCGGTCGGAGGCCGGGGCCCGCCCGGGCAGGTGGGATGGGAACGGGCACAGACCTCCGTGAGACACTGAGGAGCACGCCCGCACATGGCACGTCTCGTCGGCGTCGATCTCCCCCGCGACAAGCGGATGGAGATCGCGCTCACCTACATCTACGGAATCGGTCGCACGCGCGCCGTGGAGGCGCTGACCGCGACCGCGATCGACCTGGACAAGCGCGCCAAGGACCTCACGGACGAAGAGCTGGTCCAGCTCCGCGACTACATCGAGGGCAATTTCAAGGTTGAGGGCGACCTGCGCCGCGAGGTCGCCGCGGACATCCGCCGCAAGGTCGAGATCGGCTGCTACGCCGGCATCCGCCACCGCCGGGGTCTTCCCGTGCGGGGTCAGCGCACCCGGACCAACGCGCGTACCCGCAAGGGCCCGAAGCGCACGGTCGCCGGTAAGAAGAAGCCGGGTCGGAAGTAGATCAGGAGCGCACTGACTTATGCCACCGAAGGCACGCGCCGGGGCCGCCGTCAAGAAGGTCCGGCGCAAGGAACGCAAGAACGTCGCCCACGGGCAGGCGCACATCAAGAGCACCTTCAACAACACCATCGTGTCGATCACCGACCCGACCGGTGCGGTCATCTCCTGGGCCTCGTCCGGCCAGGTGGGCTTCAAGGGCTCTCGCAAGTCGACCCCGTTCGCCGCGCAGCTGGCCGCCGAGGCCGCCGCGCGCCGGGCGATGGAGCACGGCATGCGCAAGGTCGACGTGTTCGTCAAGGGCCCCGGCTCCGGCCGGGAGACCGCCATCCGTTCGCTGCAGGCCGCCGGCCTCGAGGTCGGGCAGATCTCCGACGTCACGCCGCAGCCGCACAACGGTTGCCGTCCGCCGAAGCGTCGTCGGGTCTGAGGGAGAAGACACAGTTATGGCTCGTTACACCGGTGCGGACTGCAAGCGCTGCCGCCGCGAGAAGATGAAGCTGTTCCTCAAGGGCAGCAAGTGCGACGGTCCCAAGTGCCCGTTCGAGTCCCGGCCGTTCCCGCCCGGCCAGCACGGCCGCGGTCGGACCAAGGAGACCGAGTACCTGCTCCAGCACCGCGAGAAGCAGAAGGCCCGCCGCATCTACGGCGTGCTCGAGAAGCAGTTCCGCGGTTACTACGAGGAGGCTGTCACCAAGCCCGGCAAGACCGGTGAGGTGCTGCTGCAGATCCTCGAGTCGCGTCTGGACAACGTCGTCTACCGGGCCGGCTACGCCGCAGTCCCGGGACATGGCCCGGCAGCTGGTCAAGCACGGCCACTTCCTGGTCAACGGCCGTGAAGGTCGACATCCCGTCGTACCGCGTCAAGGAGCACGACATCGTCGAGACCCGGGAGAAGTCGAAGGAGATGACCCCCTTCGTCGTCGCCCAGGCCCAGGCCGGCAGCCGAGCCGGTTCCGGCATGGCTGGAGCCGATCCCGAGCCGAGATGAAGATCCTGGTCCACTCGCTCCCGGCCCGCAGGTCATCGACACCCAGGTCCAGGAGCAGCTGATCGTCGAGCTCTACTCGAAGTAGCACTCATCGGGTGCCGGCCGACTTGGCCGGCACCCAGGTCCCGATGGCCGTCATATAGCGGGTGGCCCGACAGAAAGAAGAACCGCGTGCTCATCAGCCAGCGGCCGACCCTCTCGGAAGAGTCGCTCAGCGAGACCCGCTCCCGGTTCACCATCGAGCCGCTGGAGCCGGGCTTCGGCTACACCCTCGGCAACTCGCTGCGGCGGACCCTGCTGTCGTCCATCCCGGGCGCGGCGGTCACCAGCATCAAGATCGACGGCGTCCTGCACGAGTTCACCACGATCCCCGGTGTCAAGGAGGACGTGGTCGAGCTGGTCATGAACGTCAAGGAGCTCACCGTCAGCTCCGAGCACGACGAGCCGGTCAGCATGTACCTGCGCAAGCAGGGCCCCGGCGACGTCACCGCCGGCGACATCCAGCCCCCGGCCGGTGTCTCCGTGCACAACCCCGACCTGAAGCTGGCCACCCTGAACAGCAAGGGCCGGCTGGACATGGAGCTGACCGTCGAGCGGGGCCGTGGCTACGTCACCGCCGCGCAGAACAAGAACGCCGGCGCCGAGATCGGCCGGATCCCGGTCGACTCGATCTACTCGCCGGTCATGAAGGTGACCTACCGCGTCGAGGCGACCCGTGTCGAGCAGCGCACCGACTTCGACCGTCTGATCATCGACGTCGAGTCCAAGGCGTCGATCTCGCCCGCGTACCGCGCTGGCGTCGGCCGGCTCGACGCTCGTCGAGCTGTTCGGCCTCTGCCGCGAGCTGGACGAGACCGCCGAGGGCATCGACATCGGCCCGTCCCCGCAGGACGCGCAGCTCGCTGCCGATCTGGCCCTGCCGATCGAGGAGCTGGACCTCACCGTCCGGTCGTACAACTGCCTCAAGCGCGAGGGCATCAACTCCGTCGGCGAGCTGATCGGGCGTACGGAGGCCGACCTTCTGGATATAAGGAATTTCGGTCAGAAGTCGATCGACGAGGTCAAGATGAAGCTCGCCGGAATGGGCCTGGGGCTCAAGGACAGCGCGCCGTCCTTCGACCCGGCGCACGTCGTGGACTCGTTCGGCGACGTGGACTACGACACCGACGACTACCGCGAGACCGAGCAGCTCTAAGCCCGGCTGCCGCGCCATAATTCAAGGAGCATCAGAAATGCCCACGCCCACCAAGGGTCCCCGCCTCGGCGGCAGCCCGGCGCACGAGAAGCTCATCCTGGCCAACCTGGCCACCGAGCTTTTCCGGCACGGGAAGATCAAGACCACCGAGACGAAGGCCAAGCGGCTGCGCCCGCTGGCTGAGCAGCTCATCACCAAGGCCAAGCGCGGCGACCTGCACGCCCGTCGCCGGGTGCTGACGCGTCGTGCGGGACAAGGACGTCGTGTACGCCCTGTTCGAGCAGATCGCGCCGCGGTACGGCAACCGGCCGGGCGGCTACACCCGGATCACCAAGACCGGTCCGCGCAAGGGCGACGCCGCTCCGATGGCGATCATCGAGCTGGTCGAGGAGCTGCAGGTCGCGGCCACCACGGCGCCGGCCAAGAAGGCCGCCCGCAAGGCCGCCGCGCAGCAGGCCAAGGTCGAGGCGCTCGCCCCGCGAGGACGAGACCCCGACGCCGGCGTCCAGCGCCGGCCGAGAGCTACGACCGACGCCGGCGGTCGCGGACGACGTCGTCGCGGACGACGGTCGAGGACCAGGACGCCGAGCCGCCGGTGAACGCTTCCGGCGACAAGGCGCCGAAGGCCCGGCGACCAGGCCGAAGGCGAAGACACCGACAAGGCGTGAGTCAGGATCGGGCCCGGCACTCTTCGTGGGTGCCGGGCTCTTTCTTCTGTACGGGCGGGTCCGGCCCCGCCCCGGCCGAGGGGAGCGCCGTCGTGGTCGAGCCTGCGTTGCCCGCCGCCGGGCTGAGCGGGTGATCCGGCTGCGGCTGGACGTGTCGTACGACGGCACCGACTTCTCGGGCTGGGCGGTCCAGCCCGGACGGCGTACTGTCGCCGGCGTGCTGCTCGAGGCGCTGGGCCGGCTCGTCGGCCCGGACGCTCCGCTCGGGCTGACCGTGGCCGGGCGCACCGACGCCGGGGTGCACGCCACCGGCCAGGTGTGCCACGTCGACCTGCCGGCCGAGCGCGCTGGGACGCGCTGGAGACCTCGCTGCTGCGGCGGCTGGCCGCGCTGATGCCGCCGGACGCCCGGGTGCGCGGCCGTCACGCCGGTGCCGGACACGTTCGACGCCCGGTTCTCGGCCACGTTCCGCCGGTACGAGTACCGGGTCGCCGACACGCCGTGGGGCCCGGAGCCGCTGCGCCGGCACGACACGCTCGGCTGGGTGCGGCCGCTCGACCTGGACCGCGCTGAACGCGGCCGCGGCCGGGCTGGTCGGGGAGCACGACTACGCCGCGTACTGCAAGCGCAAGGAGCACGCGACCACCGTGCGGGCGATCACCCGGCTGGACTGGCGCCGGGAGCCGACGGGGTGTGGTGGCCACCGTGCAGGCCGACGCGTTCTGCCAGGCGATGGTGCGCAGCCTGGTCGGGGCGATGCTGACCGTGGGCGACGGCCGCCGCGAGCCCGCCTGGCCGGCCACCCTGCTGACCCTGCGGGAACGGTCGAGCGAGGTCACCGTCGCCCCGGCGCACGGGCTGACGCTGGTCGCGGTCGGCTACCCGGCGGCCGCCGAGTACGCCCAGCGGGCCGAGGCCACCCGCCGGTTGCGCGCGTGACCCGGGTCAGGGGCCGACATCGCGGGCGGCGCGCTTGGTCAGGACCTGGCCGTTGAGGTAGACTCGATCAGGTCGGCGGTGATCCGCCGCGGCGTACGGGTCGTCGTCGTGGACCACCTGGCCATCGGGCCGGGCGATCACGCGTACAGCAGGAAGTGCCCGTGCTCGTGCCAGCCGACCTGCGCCAGCGGCTGATCCGTGGGATCGCTGCCGGGCCCGTCGGCGGACATCGTGGCGAACGTGCCGGTACCCTCGTCGACCACCCGTTTGGCGCTGTCGCCGACCGCTTCCGCGCCGGTCGCGTCGGCCAGGTTGAAGAGGCCGGTGGTGACCTGGTAGCCGCCGTACGGCGCGGTCAGCGTGGCCCGGACCACCTGGCTGCAGCTCTGGTCGGAAAGGAGGCGGCCGAGTTCACCGGTGGCCGCGATGGTGCAATCGGTGTCGATGTGCCGCAACTCCACCCGGTACGGTGCCGCGCCCTGCACGACCCGGATCTCCGGCTCGGGGAACACCTCGTCGAGCGTCAACGGGATGGCGTCGCCGCCGCGGGTGGTGAGAATCTCGGACGGGTCGGCCGGCAGGGTGCTACCGGCGGCGTCGGCGTGCCCACGGCGTACCTCGGCGATGATGAAGAAGCCGCTCAGCCCGGCGATGGCCAGCAGGATCGCCGCGCCCAGCGCACTCATCAGCATCTGCATCGCGTGCTGCGGCTCGCGGACCGCGCGCTGCCGATGCTGCCCGGCCGGTTCCTGGCCGAGCCCCTGGACGAGAAGAGCGAGACCGCCGTCCGGAGCCGCACGGTGAGCCGGGCGCGGGGGAGAGCCAAGAAGCATGCGGGACAGGCTAGGAGCGCACCGTGATCAATAAACGCACAGCGTGTGCGGCACCCCCGGGAGCGGGCCACTCGTTGGGCGGGTTCACAATTTCTCAGGTGACCGCCGACCATTACTTCAGCGCCGAGCCCGCCGCACCCGCCCGCACCGGTGAGGTCGAGTTCTCCGTGGCGGGACGGTCCTTCACCGCTCGCCACCGCGTCCGGTGTCTTCTCCGCCGGCCGGCTCGACCCGGGAACCGCGGTGCTGCTGCGCAAGGCCCCCCTGCCGGCCGCCGGACGCCGGGGGCACGCTGCTCGACCTGGGCTGCGGGTACGGGCCGATCGCGTGCGTGCTGGCCGCCGACGGCGCCGGACGCGACGGTCTACGCGATCGACGTCAACTCCCGTGCCCGCGAACTGGCCGCCGCCAACGCCGCGACGCTGCGCCTGGCGACCGGGTGCGGGTGTCCGCGCCCGGACGACGTGCCGGCCGATGTGGTCTTCGACGAGATCTGGAGCAACCCGCCGATCCATGTCGGCAAGGCCGAGCTGCACGAGATGCTCGAGCGCTGGCTGCCCCGGCTCGCGCCCGGACGGCGTGGCCTGGCTGGTGATCAACCGGCACCTGGGCGGTGATTCGCTGCACGACCTGGCTGACCGGGCTCGGCTGGGACGGTCGCAGCGTACGGCCAGCCAGAAGGGCTTCCGCGTCCTGCGGGTGACCCGGAAAATCCGACTGACCGTTCCGCCTTTCAGCAGGCAGGATGCGCCTGTGGGTTACGTGGATGTGGCTGGGGTCGGGTTTGTGCTGCCGGACGGCCGGGAGCTGTTCGCCGACGTGTCGTTCCGGGTCGGCGAGGGCGCCAAGGTCGCGCTGGTCGGGCCGAACGGCGCCGGCAAGACGACGCTGCTGCGGATGGTCGCCGGCGACCTGCCGGTTGCCGAGCGGCGTCGATCGCGCGCTCCGGCGGCCTCGGCGTGATGCGCCAGTTCATCGGCATGATCGGCGACGACCGGACGCTCGACCGACCTGGCGTTGTCCCTGGTGGCGCCGCCGTTGCGGGCGGCCGGCGAGCGGCTGCACCGCGCCGCCGGCGCGCTCGACGACTCGGAGCGAGTCGCAGCTGTCGCGTACGCCAACGCGCTGGCCGGCTGGGGCGAGGCCGGCGGGTACGACGCCGAGGTGCTGTTCGACACGGTCGCCGTGGCGGTGCTGGACAAGCCGTGGGACGAGGTGCGGCACCGTCCGGTCCGGACCCTCTCCGGCGGCCAGCAGAAGCGGTTCGCGCTCGACCTGCTGCTGCGCGGCAGCGACGAGGTGCTGCTGCTCGACGAGCCGGACAACTTCCTGGACGTACCGGGCAAGCGCTGGCTGGAGGCGCGGCTGCGCGAGTCGGCCAAGTCGGTGCTGTACGTGTCGCACGACCGGGAGCTGCTGGCCCAGACCGCCGGACCGGGTGGTGGCGGTCGAGGGCGGCAGCGCGTGGACGCATCCGGGCGGCTTCGCGTCCTGGCACGAGGCGCGGGCGCATCGCCACGAGCGGCTGCTCGAGGTGCGGCGGCGCTGGGACGAGGAGCGCGAGAAGCTGCGCGAGCTGGTGCTGATGTACAAGCAGAAGGCGGCGTACAACTCCGACATGGCCTCGCGGTACCAGTCCGCGCAGACCCGGCTGCGGCGGTTCGAGGAGGCCGGTCCGCCGCCGCTGCCGCCGAAGGAGCAGTCGCTGCGGATGAATCTGCGCGGCGGCCGTACCGGCAAGCGCGCGGTGATCTGCACGGACCTGGAGCTGGAGGACCTGACGTTCCCGTTCGACCTGGAGATCTGGTACGGCGACCGGGTGGCCGTGCTGGGCGCCAACGGCACCGGCAAGTCCCACTTCCTGCGCCTGCTGGCCGGCGGCGGGGACTCGCCCGAGTCGGACAACCTGCCGGTCGGCGAAGCGTCCGCTGGCCGCGGTCAAGCACTCCGGGACGGCCCGGCTCGGCGCGCGGGTGCGGCCCGGCCATTTCTCGCAGACGCACGACCGGCCGGAGCTGCTCGACAAGACGCTGGTCGAGATCCTGTGGCGCGGCGACGAGCACCGGGCCGGCCAGGACCGGGCCGGCGCGATGAAGGCGCTGAACCGGTACGAGCTGGCCGGTCAGGGCGACCAGACGTTCGGCACGCTTGTCCGGCGGTCAGCAGGCACGGTTCCTGGTGCTGCTGCTGGAGCTGTCCGGGGCGACGTTGCTGCTGCTCGACGAGCCGACCGACAACCTCGACCTGGCGTCAGCGGAGGCGCTGGAGGAGGGGTTGGAGGCGTTCGAGGGCACGGTGGTCGCCGTGACGCACGACCGGTGGTTCACCCGCGGGTTCGACCGGTTCGTTCGCTTCGCCGGCGATGGCGAGGTGACCGAGACTCCCGAGCCGGTCTGGGACGCGTAGCGCCGCGGTCAGGTCGCGCGCCGCCCGGAACGGCCGCGATGATGGTCACTCCCCGCCGAGGCCACTGACCCAGTCGACGAACTCCTCATCCTTCTTGCGTTTGCGGGCGGCGCGCTTGCTCTCGCCGACCGGTTCCGACGTGCCCGGCGACGCGCCGGAGGCGGCCCGGGCTGCATCAATCGTGGCTCGTTCGGCCAGGGCCGGGCCGAACGGGGCCGGAGCGGAGGCGGGCTCGTCCACGGGGGCAGGGCGGCTGCGACGCCAGCCGCGGCGCTTGGTGGTGCGGTCGGCCGACGCTTCAGTCGACGCTTCAGTCGACGCTTCAGCCGACGCTTCAGTCGTCGTCTCGGCCGACGTCTCGGCCGTCGTCTCGGCGGATGGGAAGAGGTCCGAGTCGGTGGCCGGCTCGAGGCCGTGGCGGGCGCGGCGGCGGTTCTGGCCGGCGTCCGGGGCCGAGGACTCGCCCCACGTCCGGGGTGGGGTCGCAGTGGGGTCGTCCCAGGGTGGGGTCGATGAGTCTCCCCAGCGCGAAGCCGCGGCCGAAGTCAAGTTCTCGCTCCAGCGTGGGGCCGCCGCCGGGGGCTCTTCCCAGCGTGGGGGCGGGGCCGGGGTCGAAGCCGTGCGTCGCGGGAACTCGTCGGCCGGGTCGGGGGCGGTGCGGCCGCGGCTGAACGGGCGCAGGGACCGGCCGAGGCGACCGCCGGCCCTACGTTCCTCCTGAGCGACGCCGGGTGGGAGCGGGCGGAGAGCCGGTTCCGGAACGTACGGTCCGGAGTCGGGTGCGGCGAGCGGAGCCGCCCCGTTGGAGTTGCCGTAACCGAGGCCACGCTGGTCCGCGCCGGGCCGGCGGAAGGCGTCGAAGGGCTCCGGCTCGTCGGCGTCGTCGCCGAGGACGACGCGGTTCCCCGGCCGTTCGGTCGCGGCGCCGCGCACGTCATCGGTGGACATCGAGCCGGTGTCGCCCGGAGAAGCGGGGCGCGCGGTGGTCCACTCGGGCCGATCGGCGCTCGGGAGCGTGTCACCCAGCGTCTCCGGCCGCCGGTCGGCCGGCGTCTCCAGCGGTGTGTCCAGCCATGACTCGGGCCTTGTCTCACGGTGCATGTCGGGTCGCATCTCTGTCGGTGCGTCCGGCCGCCGTGACGGCGGCTGGTCGCTGGTGGGACCGCCGGTGGTGGTCGTGGACGATTCGGAGGATTCGGAGTTCGCGCCGGACCGTCGGCGGCCCCGGAAGCGCAGCCGCCCGGTCTCGGCCGGCGCGGGTGATGGCGAGGCCGCAACGGGCGATGGCGAGGCCGCAACGGGTGATGGCGAGGTCGCAACCGGTGGTGAAGCCGGTTCGCCAGCCGGTGCGGCCCTTGTGCCGGAGAGGTCGGCGACGCCCGTGTCGGGGTCCACGCGCCCGATGGAATCGAGCTCGTCGAAAGCCGTGCCGGGGCGGTTGATCACCGCGGCCAGGACCGAGCCGAGGACCCCGGCGACGGTCGCCGTCATCGCCGCCCAGTACGGCACCACCTGGTAGCGGTCCGCCCCCGACCCGGGTCCGGCGATCAGATAGGCCGCCGTGAGCAACGCCGGCCCGGGCAACCCGGCCAGCGCGATGGTCAGCGTCGGCAGATCCCGCCGCCGCGCCCGCCAGCCGAGCAGCGCTCCGGCAATCAACGCCACCGCCGGCATGGTGAACAGGGCTGTCCGCTGCGTCGCGCCGGGGGAGAGGAATCCCGCGTCGAATACCCCTAGCCGTACGGAAGGTAGGGGGTCGTCGGGTGCCAGGGACGGCAGCACGGAGACGATGGCAATCAGCCAGACCGCCCCGCCCAGCGCGGCCAGTCCCCACCGCGCCACCGGCTGCAGTAGCGCCGCCACTGCGGCGAGGGCGCCGACCAGGGCGCCCAGCCCGGCGCACACCCCGATGACCAGCACCGGGTGGACGCCGGCGATGTGCGCGGTCCGCGCCGGCTCCATGGTCAGCGGGACGACGACCGAGGCGCCCAGGCCGGCCGCGACCGCGACCGCGACGGTCGTGCCGGGAGTCGGCCGGATGGACGACCACTGCGGCAGCAGCCAGACACTGGCGAACGCACCGGCCACCGCGGCCATCATCGTGACCCAGGCCACCCAGGCCAGTTGCGCCGTCCACTGGTCACGCGTGGTGACGTCCAGCACCCGGGTCAACCGCAAAATCCCCAGGCCGTACGCCACCCCGAGCTGACAGGCGCCGGCGAGTGCGGCTACCCCGAGCGTCACCCCCAGCAGTCTGACCCAGGTGCGGTAAGCCATGCGGGGCACGTTACGGATGCCGCGAGGCCGTCGCCACCCTGGGAACGGGTTATTAAGCAGCGCCACAGTCCCTTTGCCCGACGTACTCCGTCTCATGGACATCCAGGGTCATGACATCACCTGGGGCAGGACATCGGACGCGATGAGGTCGAGATGGTCGAGGTCGGCCATGTCGATGACGCGCAGGTGCACGCGGGTGGCGCCGGCGTCGGCGAGCTCACCGAGGCGTTGCACCAGCTGGGCGGGCGAGCCGATCAGCGGGTCCTCGGGCGGGAGCGCGCTCGGCACGTGCAGCGGCGCGGCGCGGTCGGCCGCCTCGGCTCCGGTCCGTCCGATGGCGACGACCACCCCGGCGGACAGGGTCAGCGGGCGGGCCGGGCTCCGGCCGTACGTCCGGCAGGCCTCCTCGACCCGGCGGAAGGCCGCGGCGGTCTCCACCACACTCTTGAACGGCATGTTGAACTCGTCGGCGAAGCGGGCGGCGATCTGCGGGGTGCGGCGCGGGCCCTTTCCGCCGACGATGATCGGCGGGCCGGGTCGTTGCACCGGTTTGGGCAGCGCCGGAGCGTCCAGGAGTTGGTAATGCTTGCCGTCGTAGGAGTACCGCTTGCCCTCCGGCGTGGACCACAGCCCGGTGATGATCTCGAGCTGCTCGGCCAGCCGGTCGAACCGCTCGCCGAGCGGCGGGAACGGGATGCCGTACGACGTGTGCTCCCGCTCGAACCAGCCGGCGCCCAGGCCCAGCTCGACCCGGCCCCCGCTCATGGCGTCGACCTGGGCCACCATGACGGCGAGTGGCCCGGGCAAGCGGAACGTCACCGAGTTGAGCAGCGTGCCCAGCCGGATGGTGGCCGTCTCGCGGGCCAGGCCGGCCAGCGTGATCCAGGCGTCGGTCGGGCCGGGCAGCCCGGGATCGGCCCCCATCGACTGATAGTGATCAGCGCGGACGAACGAGTCGAAGCCGGCCGCCTCCGCGTGGCGGGCCAGCCGGAGCTGATGGTCGTACGTCGCACCCCGGTGGGGTTCGACGAAGAGTCCGACGCGCACGGCAGTCCTCAGTTCATCAGCAGATCGTGCAGCTCGGCGCTGCACCGGGCGACCTCTTCGGAGTGCTCGGTGCGGCCCAGGGTGCGCGGACGGGGGATCTTGACCTCGAGGATCTCGCGCACCCGGCCGGGTCGCGGGCTCAGCACCACCACGCGGTCGGCGAGCAGCACGGCCTCGTCGATCGAGTGGGTCACGAAGACGATGGTGGCACCGGTGTTCATGTGGATGCGCTGCAGCTCGCCGGACAGTTCTTCGCGAGTGAGCGCGTCCAGGGCGGAGAACGGCTCATCCATCAGCAGGACGCGCGGGTCGGTGATGAGCGACCGGCACAAGGCGACGCGTTGCTGCATGCCTCCGGAGAGCTCGTGCGGCGGCCGTTTCTCGAAGCCGCCGAGACCGGCCAGGTCGAGCAGCTCGTGCGCGCGCTGCCGGTGTGCGGCGGCGCGCCAGCCGAAGATCTGCACCGGCAGCAGGACGTTGTCCAGCACGGAGCGCCACGGCAGCAGGGCCGGCCGCTGGAACATCATGGCGATGTCGCGACGCGGTTTCACCACCGCCTCGCCCGCCACCCGGATGTCGCCGCCGGTGGTCGGCAGCAGGCCTGCGATCAGCCTCAGCATTGTGGACTTGCCGCAACCGGAACGTCCGAGAACGGCCACGAACTCGCCGTCGGCCACGTCCAGATCGATGTCGCGCAACGCCTCCACAGTGCCGGAACGGCCGGCGAACGACCGTGACACGCCGTTGAGCCGGATCATCCGCGCGGTTCTCCTGATCGGAGGGGGTCGATGCCTGGCCGAGCCTATCCCGCCGGTGTTAACGGGGGATGACTGGCCTTCCGCAAGGGCCGTTGAGACGAATCTGGGATCGATGATCGGCTCAGTTTCCCCTACGCTGGCCCGCGAGCATCACCCGAACGGCCAACGCGACATCCCCTCAGTTGGGAAGGAACACGGTGCACAGAAGAAGGTTCAGCCGTACGCTCGTGGCCGCTCTGGCGGTCGCGGCACTCGTCGGCGCGGCCGGTTGCAGCGACGACTCGGCCAAAGGCAGTTCCAGTTCCGGTTCGTCCGGCGCGCTCGAACACATCACGTACCTGACCTCGTTCGGCAACTTCGGGCGGGACGCGTACGCATACGTGGCCAAGGACAAGGGCTACTTCAAGGACGCCGGCTTCGACGTCGACATCAAGCCCGGTGGCGGCACGTTGGAGAACCTGCAGAAGGTCGTCGCCGGCACCGCCCAGTTCACCCCGCTCGACCTGACCGGCCTGTTGCTGGCGGCCGGCGCCAAATCCAACCCGGTCACCGGTTTCGCCACGGTCGCCGGCATCCAGCAGCGCACCATGGCCGCGATCATCGCGCTGCAGGGCAACAACATCAGCACGCCCAAGGACCTCGAGGGCAAGACGCTGGCCGACTCGCCGAGCTCGGTGGTCCGGAACCTGTTCCCGACCTACGCCAAACTGGCGAACATCGACGCCAGCAAGGTGACCTGGCAGAACGGCACGCCGCAGACCCTGATCCCGACGCTGGCGTCGGGCAAGGTGGCCGGCATCGGGCAGTTCGTGGTGGGCAAGCCGACCGTCGAGGCCATCGCCAAGAAGCAGGCGGTGGTGCTGCCGTACAGCGACGTGATGCAGGACCTGTACGGGAACGTGCTGGTGACCTCGAGCGCGTACGCCAAGGCGAACCCGGACAAGGTGAAGAAGTTCACCGCGGCGCTGTTGCACGGCCTGCAGGACTCGATCACCGACCCGGGCGCGGCCGGTCAGACGCTGGCCAAGGACGTGCCCGCGACCAATGCCCAGTCGGCGACGGCCGAGCTGATCCTGATGGGCCCGTTCGTGAAGTCGGCGGCGTCCGGGGTGCCCGTCGGCGCGCTGGACAGTGAGCGCATCGCCCGCGGCATCGCCTTGCTGCAGGGTTCGGGCCAGATCGCGCCGGGCCTGACGCCGGAGAAGGTGGTCGACTTCAGCCTGGTGCCGACGTCCTGAACGAACGCGGCCTGATCCGCCCCGGGACAGGGCACGCCGAACCGGCCGCCATCGGGTCGGCGTGCCCGCCCCGAGGAGCCTGTCCCGAGGTGCCCGCCCGCGGGAGCCCGCCCGCGAGGAGTTGTGCTGACATGACTGATCTGGCTTCGCCCCCGGTCGCCCCGGCGGCGGTCGCTGAGGCTCCGGCGCGTACCGGCCGGATCGCCGTGGTCGCCTGGCCCGTCGTCGGCCTGGTTGTGGCCATCGGGGTCTGGTGGCTGGCCACCGTGGTGTTCGGTGTCCAGACGTTCATCCTGCCGTCGCCGCCCACGGTGATCGAGGCGTTCGGCCGGTTCCCCGCCGAGTTGGCCGAGCAGACCCGCAGCACGGTGCTGAACAGCGTGCTCGGCTTCGGGGTGTCGGTGGTCGTGGGCGCGCTCATCGGGCTCGCGCTGGCCGCGTCCCGCTTGGTCGAGCGGATGTTCCAGCCGCTGCTGGTGGCGCTCAACGCGGTGCCCAAGGTCGCCCTGGCGCCGCTGATGCTGATCTGGTTCGGGTACGGCCGGACCCCGGTGATCGGGATGGCGTTCCTGGTGTGCTTCTTCCCGATCGTGTTGTCCACGCTCACCGGGCTGACCACGACTCCGGCCGACCTGGCGGAGCTGGCCCGCTCGATGGACGCGTCCCGCGCGCAGACGTTCCGCCGGGTGCGGTTCCCGGCCGCCCTGCCGCAGATCTTCGTCGGCCTCAAAGTGGGGCTGCCGCTCGCGATCATCGGCGTCGTGGTCGGCGAGATGCAGTACGGCGATTCCGGCCTCGGCATGCTGATCGTGCAGGCCAGTGGCCAGGCCGACACCGCGTACGCGTTCGCCGCGATCGTTCTCCTGGCGGTGGTGAGCATCGTGCTCTACTACCTGCTGGTTCTGATCGAGCGCCTGGTCCTGCCCTGGGTGCGGGCCACCACGTCCATTCGCTGACGCGGCCGCTTCGCCCCCCCCGCCGGCCGGAGCGTCAGCTCGAGGGCGGCAGCGTCAGCCCAGGGCGGCAGCGTCAGCCCAGGGCGGAAGCGTCAGCCCAGGGCGGAAGCGTCAGCTCAGGTCGGGCAGCGTCAGCCCAGGGCGGAAGCGTCAGCTCAGGTCGGGCAGCGTCAGCTCAGGCTGGTGTCGCCGGCCAGCCGCCAGCGGCCGCTGCGGGCCACCAGCAAGGTGAGACTCTGCGGCATCAGTCCGGAGTGGTTGTCCGGAGTCAAACGGATAGTCCCGGAGAGGCCGTCGATCTGCGACGTCTCGAGGATGTCCCGGATCTCCCCGCGGTTGGTCCCGGCCCGGGCGACTCCGTCGGCGATCAGGTCGGCGGCGTCGGCGGCGTACGCGGCGACCCCGGAGTAGGTCCCGTAGCGGGACGTGTAATCGCGGAACCACTGCTTCCGCAGCGCCTTGGCCGGACTCGTCGAGATCACGTCGTCGGTCGCCAGGATCTGCGTGAACACCATCGTGGAGCCTTCCATCGCGGCGCTTGCGTTCCGGGGCAGGAACAGGTCACCGGCCGCGCTCGCGTCGAAGTACAGCTTGCCGGTGAACTTGGCCGCGCGGGCGCTGGTCGCCGCCAGTACGGCCTGATCCGGACCGGTCAGGACAACGAGCGCGCCGGGGTCGCCCTCGGCCAGCGTGGCCACCGTCGTGGAGATGTCCGAGGAGTTGGGCTTGATCCGCTGGGTGGCGGGCGCGGGGAACCCGGCCTTGGCCAGTTCGCCCTGCAGCGCCTCGAGCGCGTCGGTGCCGTACCGGTCATCGGTGGCCAGCACCGCCACCTTCTTGGTCCTGGTCCGCTGCAACTCCGCGGTCAGCACGGCGGTGCTGTCGCTCGCGTTCGGGCCCAGCTTGAACAGCCAGTGCCGGTCCGACACCGGTTCGCTGATCTGATCCGCACCGGCCAGTGCGATGGTCGGGATGTCCTTCTGGTTGATCGTGTTGGTCGCGCCGATCACGCAGTCGTCGCAGTCGCCCGTCACCACCGCGGCCACCGACGGGTCGTCGGCGAACGTGCTGATGTTCCGCAGTGAGGACGTCGGGTCCGACCGGTTGTCCTGGATACGCAGCACCAGCTGCCTGTTGCCGAGGCGGCCGGACGCGTTGATCTGCTCGACGCGCAGCTGCAGGGCCCGGGCGAAGGCGATGTCGTTGTCCGTGCCGGACGCCAGGTCGGCGCCGATGATGATCTGCTGCTTGTCGGCGGAGTTCGAGTCGGACGTACAGCCCGCCAGCCCGGCGGCGAGCAGCACCGGCACGACGGCGGTGGCGGTCAGGCGGCGGGTGGGCCTCACGGCGATGCCTCCTCGGGGGCAACAGGAAATTCCGGACGTCACGGTGTCTGCTGTGGACGACATGATGCGAACACGGTGTCCGTCCGATCGCGCCAAACCTTGCCAACGCGAAGGTTCCTGGTCAAGCCGCAATGGATCGCGTGCGCGGGATCTACATCCCACATAGTGGTTGGAATCTTGATGGACATGCGTCACCGCCTGCACACGCTTCGTGTCCATGTTGATATTCGTGCACGTCAACGCCCAGCCCGGGTCGATTGTCAAGCTGAAAGGGTGATTGTCAGGCGGATGGGACCGACGTTTCCGGGACGTATCAGGCTTCCCAAAGACGCTCGATCTCTGATGAAATCGCGGCCGTGCCCCCTGTGGCACGGCCCTCGCCACCGGCGTCGGAGTCCACGGCCCGGGCCGATCGTCCGCGTCGGCGATGAGTTGCGGGGATGACTACCGAGGAGATGTCGTGACCACCGGATCTTCGCCTCAGCCCGCGCTCGCCGGTCTCCCCTCCGGCCCGAGCGTCCGGCGGCGCGGCATGCGGCTGCGCGACGCCCGGATCCGGTCCAAACTGGCCATGATTCTGCTTGTGCCGCTGGTCGCGGTCCTCGCGCTGGCCGCGGTGCGACTGATCGACGTGGGTGGCCGGGCGTACGACGCCAGCCAGATCCAGGAACTGGCCACGCTCTCGACCAACGTCTCCGCTCTGACCCAGTCGCTGCACTCCGAGCAGATGGCCGCCGCGGAGTTCCTCGCGAAGACGTCCACCGGCTCCGGCGCCTACACCACCGCGACCCACGCCACCGACGATCAGATCCACGCGTACACGTCGCGCGCGCAATGACCTGCGGAATCCGCCGGCCGTCGTCCAGAACCAGCTGAACCGGATCGACGACCACCTGCGCACGATGGACGCGACCCGGCAGAAGGTCACCGATCGCAACGAGATCTCGGTCTCCGACGCGGTGCTGCGCTACGACGTGGCGATCACCGACCTGGTGGCCTACGGCGACGTGCTCGGCCAGTTCGCCGGAACCGGCTCGGTCGGCGACGGTCTGCGGGCCCAGGCCGCGTTCGCGCGGGCCAAGGCGGGCGCCGCCGACCAGGAGGCGATCGCGTTCGCGTCCCAGACGTCCGGGGATGTCAGCGACGAGCAGCGGTCCGCCCTGATCGCCACCGAGACCAGTCAGCAGGCCGCGCTCGAGTCCTTCGCCGTGTCCGCCTCGACGTCGCAGTCCCAGCTGGTCAACGACACGGTCACCGGCGACGCGGTCAACCTGGCGGACGCGGTGACCCAGCAACTGGCCCGCGGCGAGCCCGTGTCCGCTCAGGACATCGTGCAGGCGTACGGCGCGGTGGTGGACCTGATGCGCTGGGCCGAGCAGCGTCTCGAATCCGCGTCGGTGTCCGCGGCCGCGGACGAGAGCGGCTCGGTCACCCGCCAGGCGACGCTCGAGGCCATCCTCGTGCTGCTGGTGCTGATCCTGGCCGTCGCGCTGGCCGTGGTGCTGGCCCGTTCGCTCAGCCAGTCACTGGGCCGGCTGCGCGACGGCGCGCTGGCGGTGGCCCGGCATGACTTGCCCGAGGCCGTCAAGCGGCTGCAGGACGTACGCAGTCTCGGCGGCGGCGGCGCCGACGACCTCATCCGCCAGGTGCGCGACCCGATCCGGCTGGACAACCGGGATGAGATCGGCCAGGTCGCGGCGGCCTTCAACAGCGTCCACCGGGAGGCGGTGCGGATCGCAGCCGAGCAGGCCGGACTGCGGACCAGCGTCTCCGCCATGTTCCTCAACCTGGCGCGCCGCTCGCAGAGCCTGGTCGACCGGATGATCGGCGAGCTCGACCAGATCGAGCGCACCGAGGAGGACCCGAAGCGGCTGGCCCAGCTGTTCGAATTGGACCACCTGGCCACCCGGATGCGCCGCAACGACGAAAACCTGCTGGTACTGGCGGGTGCCGACTCGAGCGCGCCCCGGCGCGAGGACGCGATCCTGGTCGACGCGCTGCGGGCCGCACAGTCCGAGGTCGAGCTGTACAACCGGGTCGAGTTCGGCACTGTGGACACCGACGTCGCGATCGCCGCGATCGCGGTCAACGACGTGGTCCGGCTGATCGCCGAACTGCTCGACAACGCCACCCGATTCTCCCCGCCGAACACGACGGTGGTGGCCGACGCCCGGCGGATCCGCGACTACGTGGTCGTCCAGATCGAGGACCGCGGCCTCGGCATGTCCGGGACGCAGATGGACGCCCTCAACCAGCGTCTGGCTGAGCCGCCCGGCGTCGACGTGGCCGCGTTCCGCCTGATGGGCCTGGCCGTCGTCGGCCGCCTGGCCAGCCGGTACGACATCCGGGTGGAGCTGCGCGCCAACCTGGACGGCGGCACCGTGGCCCAGGTGATGCTGCCCAGTACGATCGTCGTGCTGCCCAGCCGGACCCTTGAGGCTCCGTCCCGGGGCCGGATGCCCCAGCTCGACCGGGCACCGGCCGGTTGGCCCGACGGACAGTCGGCGGCCCGGTCGGCCACGGCGACGTTGCCCGCGCTCGCCCCCGATCCGTGGGGTCAGCCCGCCACCAGCTCCGCGATGCCGGGCATGGCCGCTCCGTTGAACCACCCGTCGCTGCCGCAGATGCCCTCGCAGCGGCCGGTGCCGGGTCCGCGCCGTCCGGACGACGCGCCCACACCCGACCGCCCGCCGCTGCCGACCCGGGTGGTCAAGCCGGCCGCTCCGCCCGCGCCGGCCGTGGCTGATTCCGCCCTCGGGTCGCCCACGGCGGCCTATCCCACCCTGCAGCCGGCGGCCTCGCCGCACGTGTCGCCCGACCCGCAGGTGGCCGTCGGTTTTGTGACGCCGGACGGCACCAACGTCCCGCCGTCGCGTCCGGTGCCGAACGGAAACGGCTGGGGTGCCGCCCTCGCGGCCATGCCGCCGGCGCCACCGCCGCCCGCTGCGGCCCCCGCGCCCGAGCGGACCGAGGCCCCGATTTTTTTGCAGATGCAGGCCAGCTGGTTCAAGGGGCAGGACGGCGACAGTTCGGCGGACTGGAGCATGCCCACCGCCGGGTACGCGCCCAGCCCGTTGCCGCCCGCTGCGGCCGCCCCGGCTGCGGCCGCCCCGGCTCCGGCCGCCCCGGCTCCGGCCGCCCCGGCTCCGGCCGCCCCGGCTCCGGCCGCCCCGGCTCCGGCCGCCCCGGCTCCGGCCGCCCCGGCTCCGGCCGCTCCGAGCCCGGATGCGGCGGCACCAGCCGCCCCGATCTCGGCCACTGGATCCCCGGCCGCTCCCATGACGCCGCCACCGGGGCCGCCCTCGTCCGCGACTCCGGCGCGGCCCCCGCTGCCGACCCGGGCACCCGCCGTCGAGGTTCCGGAACGGAATGACCGGTCGGCAAACGGTGTGCCCGGGACCGGCACCGGGCAGAATGGACCGCGACCGGCGTCCGCCGGCTCCGACAACGGTGGTGCGCAGACGGTGCCCCGGCCACGATCCGCGGCCGAGGATCGCTGGCGGACCGCCGCCGACGATGGATGGCAGCGGGCCATGGCCGCGGCGGAACCTTCCGACGCCGGCACCACCCGCTCCGGACTGCCCAAGCGGGTACCGCAGGCACAACTCGTGCCCGGCGGGGTCGACAACGGCCCGCGTAATCAGAACCGTCGCAGCGCGGACGAGGTGCGAGGTCTTCTCTCCGCGTACCACCGTGGTGTGCAACGAGGGCGTACGGCCGGCAGTACCGAGGCTGCCGCGGACGCCCCGGCTCCGAAGGAGAAAGATCAGTGACCAGGCCCCCCACCATGCAGGACATGGGCTGGCTGCTCAGCAACTTCGCGGACAGCGTCGCCGGTATCGCCCACGTCGTCGCCGTCTCCGCGGACGGTCTGCTGCTCGCCTCGTCCCGTGACCTCCCGGCGGACCGCGCCGATCAGCTGGCGGCGATCACGTCCGGCGTGGTCAGCCTGACCGACGGCGCGTCGCGCATGTTCAGCGCCGGCGCGGTGCAGCAGACGATCATCGAGATGGACAGCGGCTACCTCTTCCTCATGTCGATCAGCGACGGCTCGTCGATGGCCGTGCTGGCCGCCCGCAGTTGCGATGTCGGCCAGGTCGGCTACGAGATGGCGCTGCTCGTCGAGCGCGTCGGTGCGGCTCTGGTGCCGGCGCCGCGCGAGACCGTCAACCACTGAGTTCACCGGGTCGGGAAGGGAAGGAGGTGACCGCCGGATGGGACAGCCCTACGAGCCCAGGGGCAATCTCGTACGCCCGTACGCGGTCACCCGAGGCCGGACCGAACCACGGCGCGAGATCCCGATCGAAGCCGTCCTGGTGGCCGGCCAGGCCGGTCTGCAGGAAGCCCGGTTCGCCGGGCATGACAAACACCGCATCGCCGTGTTGTGCGAGCCCCGGGCGCAATCGTTGGCTGAAGTCGCGGCCTACCTCCGGCTCCCGCTGGGCGTCGCCCGTGTACTCGTCGCCGACATGGTCGCCGACGGGCTGCTGTCGTTGCACAGCGCCGCTCCCAAGGAAGGCTTCACGGAGCGGATGGATCTGCTGGAAAGGGTGTTGAGTGGACTTCGCAAGCTCTGAGCGGGCGGGGACGCAACCCAGGGAGATCACCTCCGCGAAGATCGTCGTCGCTGGTGGTTTCGGCGTGGGCAAGACGACGCTGGTCGGCGCCGTCTCCGAGATCGAGCCGCTGACCACCGAGGCCGTGATGACCTCGGCCGGACAGGGGATCGACGACGCGTCCAAGGTGCCGGGCAAGGAGACCACCACGGTCGCCATGGACTTCGGTCGCATCACCATGGCCGACGACCTGATCCTGTACCTGTTCGGTACGCCCGGGCAGACCCGCTTCTGGTTCATGTGGGACGAGCTCATCCGCGGCGCGGTCGGCGCGGCCGTGCTGGTCGACACCCGCCGGATCTCCGACGCGTTCGCGCCACTCGACTACTTCGAGAACCGTCACCTGCCGTACCTGGTCGCCCTGAACTGCTTCGACGGTGCGCCGCGGTACGAGCCCGAGGAGGTCCGCGAGGCGCTGGCCATCTCACCCAACGTCCCGCTGGTCATGTGCGACGCCCGGCACCGCGACTCGGTCAAGTCGGTCCTGGTCGGCGTGGTCGAGCACGCCATGGCCACGCTGGTGGCCGAACAGGGCCGGGGCGACTCCCTTTACGCCGGGAGTCGATAGCCGCGCTTGACGACGGTCTGGACGACACCCGACGCGCCCAGGCCGGCCCGCAGCCGGGCCACCGCCATCTCCACCGCGTGCTCGTCGGCGCCGCGGGGCAACGTGCGCAGCAGGGCCGCCCGGGACAGCACCCGCCCGGGCGCGGCGGCCAGCGCCCGCAGCACCGCCATCGGCGCCGGGGCCAGCGGTTTCAGATCGCCGTCGACGACCGCGGCGTGTCCCCGCAGGGTGAGCGAATGACCGGCCACCTCCAGGGACAGCGCCCGCTTGGGCAGCTCGTCGGCGATCGCGCGGACCAGGGACCCCAGCCGGGCCCGCTGCGGGGCGACCACCGGGACGTCGCACTGCCGGAGCGGTGCGGCCGTGACCGGACCGACGCAGGCGGCCACGACGTGGGTCTTGAAGGCGTCCAGCACGGGTTCGCAATCCGGACCGGCGGCGCGCAGCAGCGCCCCCACCGCCGGGGCCGAGGTGAACGTGACCGCGTCGACCAGCTTCGCCGAGATCAGGTCGACCAGCCGGTGCAGGGGCGCCGGGTCGATCGGCGCCGCCCAGCGGTACACCGGCACCTCGATCACCCGCGCTCCGACCGCCTCCAGCGCCTCGATGTACTCCGGCTGGCTTTCGCCGTGCAGCTGCAGCGCCACGGTCAGGCCGGTCACTCCGCGGGTGACGAGGTGGTCGATCACCTCGTCATAGCTCTCGCCTTCGGGGGACCACTGGTCCTGCAGCCCGGCCGCGCGGATCGCCGCCCGGGCCTTGGGGCCACGGGCGATCAGGTACGCCCGGGAAAGCACCATCCGCAGCGGCTCGGCCAGGCCCCAGCTCTCCGCTGCCTCCAGCCAGCCGCGCATCCCGATCCCGGTGTTGACCAGCACGATGTCGGGCGCGGTCTCCAGGCAGGCGCGGGTGGCCGCCCGCAGCTCGGCGTCGTCGGCGATCGGCACGATCCGCAACGCCGGGGCCAGCACCACACGCGCGCCGCGGTTCTCCAGCAGACCGGCCAGCTCGTCCCGGCGGCGGTCGGCGGTGACCCCCACCGTGTACCCGGCCAGGGCCGCTGTCGGCTCGCCCAGAGCCGATGACGCGATCACGGTCATGGGATGAAAAGTCGCGGCGTGGCCGGCCGGTCCACCGAAGGGCACGCTCGGAGAGCGCCGTCCTCAGCGTCGACCCGCTCCCATGTCACGCCTGCGTTCTCCGCCGTACCTCCGGCTGGCGCACGCCGCGACTCTCCCGCACCAGGCCGCAACACCGGCCCGGCGGACACCGTCAGGTCCGTCCTCAACCCTGACGGTGGCTCTGGCCTGGTCGTCCCCCCGACGCGGGGGGTCCGCGTCGTCGTGGGGTGCGCATCAGGTGCCATGCGGAGAGCCTGCCGGGATCGAATTTCGCCCTCGCGTCCCGTGTGTTTCGAGCCTGCTAAGAGCCATCGACCAACCCGTACGGTGACGGCCCGGTCACCTGGTAACCGGGTGCCGACCCGCCCGTTTTGACCGCGCCGCGCGCGGGCGGGTATTGTTGCCTGCTGTTGTGCGATGGCTGATGAGCGCTCCCCTACGGGTACGCTTGATGTTCGCGCCGACCCGCGATCAGCGCGCCCCAAGACCGACGAACGAGACAAGGTAATTCTGTGCGTACGTACAGCCCGAAGCCGGGTGAGATCGAGCGTCAGTGGCACATCATCGACGCTTCTGACGTCGTGCTGGGCCGCCTGGCCACCCACACCGCGACGCTGCTGCGCGGCAAGCACAAGCCGACGTTCGCGCCGCACGTGGACACCGGCGACTTCGTCATCATCATCAACGCCGGCAAGGTGGCGCTGACCGGCAACAAGCGGCAGACCAAGGTGGCCTACCGGCACTCCGGTTACCCGGGCGGCCTCAAGCAGGTCCGGCTACGAGGAGCTGCTGACCAAGCACCCCGAGAAGGCGATCGAGCTGGCCGTCAAGGGCATGCTCCCGCACAACAAGCTCGCCCGGCAGATCATCAAGAAGCTGAAGGTCTACCCTGGCGCCGAGCACCCGCACGCGGCCCAGCAGCCGCAGCCGTTCGAAATCACCCAGGTCGCGCAGTGAGCGCAGAAGAAGGCAGCAGCATGTCCGACACCATCGAGCCCGAGGTCGTGGAGACCGTCGAGCAGCCCGCCGCCGTGATTCCGGCCGAGGCCGCGGCCGAGACGGTCGTCGTGGTCGAGGCCCCGGCGTCCGCACCGGTCCGCGCCCCGCGTCCCGGGGACCGTCCGATCCAGACCGTCGGCCGCCGCAAGGAGGCCATCGTCCGGGTGCGCCTCGTGCCCGGCACCGGCAAGATCAGCTGCAACGGCCGTGACCTCGAGGCCTACTTCCCGAGCAAGGTCCACCAGCAGCTCATTCGCGAGCCGCTGACGACCGCCGAGAAGGCCGAGATCTTCGACGTCTTCGCCAACCTGCGCGGCGGCGGCATCACCGGCCAGGCCGGTGCGCTGCGCCTGGGCATCGCCCGCGCGCTGATCGAGAACGAGCCCGACGACCGCCCGGCGCTGAAGAAGGCCGGCTTCCTGACCCGGGACTCCCGGGTCAAGGAGAGCAAGAAGTACGGTCTCAAGAAGGCCCGTAAGGCCCCGCAGTACTCGAAGCGCTGATTTTGCGCCACGTCTGATCACGACGGCCGGGCGCGGCCCCGCAGGTAGGGGTCGCGGCCGGCCGTTTTGCGTCTACCGCATCGGGAAAGGACCTGCCCGCCATGGGGCGACTCTTCGGCACCGACGGCGTTCGCGGACTCGCGAACGGCGACCTCACCCCGGAACTCGCCCTCTCGGTCGCCGTCGCGGCCGGCACAGGTGCTGATCGAGAGCGACGCCAGCCACCAGCCGCTGGCCATCGTCGGGCGCGACCCGCGGGCCAGCGGCGAGATGCTGGAGGCGGCCGTGGTGGCCGGGCTGACCAGCGCGGGCGCGAACGTCGTCCGGGTCGGCGTGCTGCCCACACCAGCGGTGGCGTACCTGGTCGGACAGGCCCACGCCGACCTCGGCGTGATGCTCTCCGCCTCGCACAACCCGATGCCGGACAACGGGATCAAGCTGTTCGCGGCCGGCGGCCAGAAGCTGCCGGACGAGATCGAGGACCAGATCGAGGCGGCCGTCGCCGACGGGCACGGGCTGGTCGGACGGCCGACCGGCGCCGGCATCGGCCGGGTGCACGACCTGCTGGACGGCGCCGAGCACTACATCAAGCACCTGGTCGCGGCCACCCCGCACCGGCTGGACGGGATCCGGGTCGTGGTCGACTGCGCCAACGGTGCGGCCAGCGAGGTCGGCCCGGCGGCGTACGAGGAGGCCGGCGCCGAGGTGATCGCCATCCACGCCGAGCCGGACGGACTGAACATCAACGACGACTGCGGCTCGACGCACATCGAGGTCGTCCGCGACGCCGTCCTGGCCGAGGGTGCCGACCTGGGCATCGCGCACGACGGCGACGCCGACCGATGCCTCGCGGTGACCGCAGCCGGGGACATCGTCGACGGCGACCAGATCATGGCGATCCTCGCGCTGGCCATGCGCGACGCCGGCACGCTGACCGACAACACGCTGGTCGCGACGGTGATGAGCAACCTCGGGCTGCGGCTGGCGATGCAGCGGGCAGAGCATCCGGCTGATCGAGGCCAAGGTCGGCGACCGGTACGTGCTGGAGGAACTGCAGGCCGGGTCGCTCGCGCTCGGCGGCGAGCAGAGCGGGCACATCGTGCTGCCGGCGTACGCGACCACCGGCGACGGCGTGCTCACCGGGCTGCAGTTGATGGCGCAGATCGCCTCGTCCGGCAAGTCGCTGGCCGACCTCGCCGCGGTGCTGCACAAGCTGCCCCAGGTGCTGATCAACGTCCGGGTCGGCCGACCGGGCCGAAGGCGCCTCGGCGCCGACCGTGCAGGCGGCGGTGGCCCTGGCCGAGGACGAGCTGGGCGAGACCGGCCGGGTGCTGCTGCGCCCGTCCGGCACCGAGCCACTCGTCCGGGTGATGGTCGAGGCGGCCACCGAGGAGCAGGCCCGGACGGTGGCCGAGCGCATCGCGGCCGAGGTCGGCGCGGCCAGCCCGGCGGTCTCCTAGCCTCGGAGGCGGCTGAGGCGCTCCGCGGCGTCGTCGATGACGTCCTCGCGCTTGCAGAAGGCGAATCGGACCAGCCGGCGGCCCTCGTCCTGGTGGTCGTAGAACACCTGGTTGGGTACGGCGACCACGCCGCACCGCTCGGGCAGGGACCGGCAGAATTCCACACCGTCGGTCCCGCCCAGCGGCGTGATGTCGGCGGTCACGAAGTACGTCCCCTCGGACGGCAACACCCCGAACCCGGCTTCGGCGAGCCCGCCGACCAACCGGTTCCGCCGTGCCTCCAGCGTGTCGCGGAAGCCGTCGAAGTACGCGTCCGGCAGCCCCAGGGCCACGGCGATGGCCGGTTGCAGCGGCGCCGCGTTCACGAACGTCAGGAACTGCTTCACCCGGGTCACCGCCGACACCAGCCGGGCCGGCCCGGTGGCCCAGCCGATCTTCCATCCCGTGCAGGAGAAGGTTTTGCCGCCGGAGGAGATCCGGATCGTCCGTTCCGCCATTCCCGGCAGGGTGGCCAGCGGGATGTGCGGCCCCGCGGCGTCGGTGAAGACCAGGTGCTCGTACACCTCGTCGGTCACCGCGAACACGTCGTGCTCCTGGCAGAGGTCGGCGATCATCGCGAGTTCGTGGCCGGTGAAGACCTTGCCGGTCGGGTTGTGCGGCGAGTTGAGCAGCAGAAGGCGGGTCCGAGGGGTGAACGCGGCCCGCAGCTCGGCCTCGTCGAAGGTGTACCGGCCGTCCGCGCCCGGCCGCAACGTCACCGGCCGCCGGACCGCGCCGGCCAGCGCGATCGAGGCCGCGTACGAGTCGTAGTAGGGCTCGAAGCACACCACCTCGTCGCCGGCCTCGCACAACCCGAGGATGGCCGCGGCGATCGCCTCGGTGGCACCGGCGGTGACCACCACTTCGGTGTCCGGGTTGCGGGTGAGCCCCCGGAAGCGGTGCTCGTGGGCCACGATCGCCTGCCGCAGCGCGGGGATCCCGGTCAGCGGCGGGTACTGGTTGGCGCCCGTGCGCAGAGCTCCGGCCGCGGCGGCGAGCATCTCCGGCGGCCCGTCCGTGTCGGGAAAGCCCTGGCCCAGGTTGATCGAGCCGGTGCGGACCGCGAGCGCGGACATCTCCGTGAAGATGGTCGTGCCGAACGCCCGCATGCGAGCGACCAGCGGATCGGCCGGGGTCGAGGTGGTCACACCGGGAGCCTATCCGTCAGTTGTCGACGAACTTGCTACAGGAGACGGCGGCGAACGCGCCCTGGCGGCTCGCCGAGGCGGCGTCCTGCCCGGCGACCGAGGCATCGCACTTGATCGAGCCGCCGTCAGCGGAGTCGCGGACCGCGGTCACCGAGACGAACGCGGCACCGTCGATGGTGACGCTCATGTGCCACGGCAACTGCGCACTCCGTACCCGCTGGGCGCCCTGCCCGAGCGCACCGGTGTACAGAATCTCGGCCGGCCCGTCGCCGGTGACCTCGTACTCGATCGTGATCGTCCGGCCGTTTCCGGTCGCGTTCCCGCTCCCGTCGTCGTCGGTGCTGTTTCCGGGCTGGTCCGGTTCGTCCGTCGGGTCGGCGGGAAGATCGGGGAGCGTCGGCTCGGCGGTCGGGACGAGTGGGGCCACGGCTTCCTTGGCCTTGTTCGTGAGACCGCGAACGGCCAGCACGGAGGCGGTGACACCGCCGGCGCAGAGCAGTAGCACGACCGCGACGATGACCGCGATCAGTGGGGTGTTGTTTTTGCGCGGCGGCCGGGGCGGTGGGAAGCCCGTCGGCATTCCGGGCATTCCGGGCATCCCGTAGGCGGGTGGTGGGCCGTAGCCGGGCCGCGCCGTGTACGGCTGCGCTGGTCCGTAGGGCTGCGCTGGTCCGTAGGGCTGCGCTGGACCGTAGGGCTGCGCTGGGCTGGCTGGCTGGGCCGACGTGTACCCGCCGGTTCCCGCATACCCGGGGCCTGGCGGTCCGGCGGTCGTCGGGACGGGCGGCATCGCGGTTGTCGGGGGGTACTCCAGCTCGGCCGGCGGGTACTCCGGCTGGGCCGGCGGCTGCGGCAGGGGAGCCTGCCCGGGCTTGAACACCGGCGCGGCCGGGTGCCGGTCGGGCCGCGCCCAGGGCGACGAATCCGCCGCACCGAGTGGCTGCGTCGGGGCCGCGGGTGAGCGCGCCGGGCCGAGTGGCTGCGTCGGTGCCGCGGGTGGCGGTGCCGCGCCGAGTGGCTGGGTGGCTGGCGGCGGCGGCGTTGCCGAACCCAGCGGCTGCGTCTCAGTCTGAGCCGGTGGATCCACCTCAGCCTGATCCACCGGTTGCGTCTCAGCCTGCGGGGCGGCGTCCGGAACCGGTTGCTGTGGGTCGGGGGGCGGTGCAGTGCTCAACGTCTTCTCCCGAGGCGTAACCCGGCAGGCGTGCTGCCAGGGCGGGCACCGGGCCCGGCGTGGTAGCCGACGGTACGCCGGCCACGCCCGCGCGCCACCGCCAACTCGCCGTCCGGGCCGGCGGCGGCATACCCGATGGGCGTACGGCGGTGAAATGGGCCAAAGCGGGCCCCGGCGATGGCCGAACGGCTGTTCCGCTCAGCTACGATGCGCGAAAGCCTGGCTCTCGAGCATGACGCATGAGCATTCGTCGGTTACGCTGCCCCACATGTGTGGGATCGTGGGTTACGTCGGCAATCGCCCGGCGCTCAGTATCGTCCTCGATGGCCTGCGCCGGCTGGAGTATCGCGGATACGACTCGGCCGGCGTCGCCATCATCAACAACGACCAAGTGCTCACCGAGAAGAAGGCCGGAAAGCTCGCCAACCTGGAGAAGGCCCTGGCCGAGCGCGCGTCCGACGGCATCGCCACCGGAACGACGGCGATCGGGCACACCCGCTGGGCCACGCACGGCGGCCCGACCGACCGCAACGCCCACCCGCACCTTTCGGGCGACGGGCGGGTGGCGGTGATCCACAACGGCATCATCGAGAACTTCTCCCGCCTGCGCGCCGAGCTCGAGGCGACCGGGGTCGAGTTCGCCAGCGACACCGACACCGAGTGCGCCGCCCACCTGCTCGCAGCCGAGGTGCGCGGCGCTGCGCGAGACTGGCGCCGCGGACGGGCCCGCGGCTGCTGGCCGAGGGCATGCGCCGGACCGTGCAGCCGTCTGCGAGGGCGCGTTCACCCTGCTCGCGGTCGACGTCGACATGCCCGGGCGCGGTGGTCGCCGCCCGGCGCAACTCGCCGCTCGTGGTGGGCCGCGGCGAGGGCGAGAACTTCCTGGCCAGCGACGTGTCGGCGTTCATCGAGCACACCCGCGAGGCGATCGAGCTCGGCCAGGACCAGGTCGTGCTGATCACGCCCGAGGCATCGAGATCACCGACTTCGACGGCGAGGCCGCGGCCGGCAAGGAATTCCACATCGACTGGGACGCGTCGGCCGCCGAGAAGGGTGGATACGACTACTTCATGCTCAAGGAGATCGCCGAGCAGCCGCAGGCGATCGCCGACACGCTGCTGGGCCGGCTCTCCGAGCCGCGGCGACATCGTGCTCGACGAGGTCCGCCTCACCGACCAGGACCTGCGCGACGTCGACAAGGTCTTCATCGTCGCCTGCGGCACGTCGTACAACGCCGGCATGGTCGCCAAGTACGCCATCGAGCACTGGGTCCGGATCCCGTGCGAGGTCGAGCTGGCCAGCGAGTTCCGCTACCGCGACCCGGTGCTCGACCGGTCCACGCTGGTGATCGCGATCAGCCAGTCCGGCGAGACGATGGACACCCTGATGGCGCTGCGGCACGCCAAGGAGCAGAAGGCCCGCGTGCTGGCCATCTGCAACACCAACGGATCGACCATTCCCGCGCGAGTCCGACGCGGTGCTGTACACGCACGGCGGCCCGGAGATCGCGGTCGCCTCGACCAAGGCGTTCCTCACCCAGTTGGTCGCCTGCTACCTGATCGGCCTGCACCTGGCCCAGATTCGCGGCGTGATGTACGCCGACGAGGTCGCCGCCGTGGTCAGCCGCCTGCGCCGTACGCCCGACGACCTGCGTGACGCTCCTCGGGCAGATGGAGGACGTCCGCGCGCTGGCCCGCGACCTGCGGACCGCGTCGACGGTGCTGTTCATCGGCCGGCACGTCGGCTTCCCGGTGGCCCTGGAAGGCGCGCTGAAGCTCAAGGAGCTCGCCTACATGCACGCCGAGGGCTTCGCCGCCGGCGAGCTCAAGCACGGGCCGATCGCGCTGATCGACCAGGGCACCCCGGTGGTGTGCGTGGTGCCCTCGCCGGCCGGCCGCGGCGTGATGCGCGACAAGGTGGTCTCCAACATCCAGGAGGTACGGGCCCGGGGCGCCCGGACGATCGTGATCGCCGAGCAGGGCGACGACGGCGTGCGCGGCGTACGCCGACCACCTGATCGAGGTCCCGCGGACGCCGACCCTGCTGGCCCCGCTGATGACCACGGTGCCGTTGCAGATCCTGGCCTGCGAGATCGCCGCCGCCCGCGGACACGACGTGGACCAGCCGCGCAACCTGGCCAAGTCGGTCACGGTCGAGTAGGAGCGGGGCCGGTGAGCCGGTATCACGACGCGGCCGAGCCGAGCGTGATGCCGGTGATCGCGTCCAGCGCGACGCCGCCCGGATCCCAATAGCCCAGGTGGCCGGCGGCGAACTGGCTGGCGAACACGTGGGCGCCGAAGGCCGGGTCGCTCGGGTTGGGCCCGAACCACAGGTCACGCCCGGGCAATCCGAACGCCGGCGCCCAGTAGTGCCTTCGGGGATATTGCGGCGTACTGGATGACGTCCGTCCGCGACGTGCTCGACCAGACCTCCGGCACCTTCAGCTGGGCCGCCGAGTCCACGCCGACCCCGGGCGATCCGACGAAGACCACGTCGTCGGCGGCCAGCCCGGGTGTCCGGGCCGCCTCGCCCACCACCAGCGAGCCGTAGCTGTGCCCGAGCACCGTCTAGCCGCGCCGGCGCCCCGAGGTGCGTGGCCCGTAACCCGTCCTGGAACCGGCGCAGCGTCGGCGCCCCGGCCTCGGCCAGGCCGGCGCCGGCCGCCTCGCCGAGAAAGTCCGGCGCGTCGTAGTCCAGCCAGAGCATCGTGCTGGCGGCCGACGCCGGACCGACCTCGACCGGCCCGGACGGCCACCCGCTCGGCGCGGGTCAGTTCGTGGTGGTACGACGCCAGACCCGCGGTCATGCCCGGCACCTGGGTCATCACGGTGGCCGCCCGGTCGGGGTCGCCGAGCGCCACCACCGCGCGGCCCTCGCCGGCCAGGTCCAGCCGCAACAGGTAGGCGCGCGGGCCGTCGCCCGCGGCCAGCCGGTCGGAGAGCGCGTCCAGCCCGGCGCGCAGCCCGGCGATCCGCCTGCGCTCGCCCGGGCCGGCGCCGGCCGGCGCCCGGTCGAGTTCGGCCCGGCGTTCGTCGAGCAGCAAGCGGTTGGCGAGGTCGCGGTACGCCGCCGGAATCCCGTCCAGCGGGCCCAGCCAGCCCGCCTGAGTGGCGACCAGCCACCGTCGCTGGTCCGGGGTGAGCGCGTCCCACCAGTGCTCCACCTCGGCCGGGGTCGCGGTGCAGGGCGGCAGCCGCTCCGGCGCAGGCGGCGGCGTCCCGACGTCGCCGAGCGCCGTCAAGCGGGCCGCCGCGGTCGCATCGGCGTCGGCCGCGACGCGTGCGGCATCGTCGATCGTGGACGACCGGTCCAGCAGCGCCCGCGCCCGGGCCAGCGCCGCCGCGAACTCGCTCAGCGCCTGATCGGCCTGCCAGCACAGGACGCGGAACACGGTGACCGACCGGCGCAGATCGGTCAGCCGGCGGACGGCGGCGGTCGCGGCGGCACCCGCCCAGGCACGGGCCAGCGCCGCGGCCGCAGCGGTCAGCTCGGTCACCCACTGCCCGGCCAGCCCCGCCCACGCCCGCCAGGCCAGGGCCACGGTCGTCCAGCGGACCGGGTCGGTGGCCCGCAGCCGCAGGCAGATCACGTCGGCCATGACGCGAGTTCCGGAACGAAGGGTCCGAGAGCGTTGCGCGGCCGCCGCACCGGAGCGGCCGGTCGACGCGTGGTCTTCGGCCGGGCCGGGCGGATCTCCAGCGTGGGCTGATCCGTGTCGTCGGAGGGCCGTTCGTCGCCGTGGGAGGAGGGTCCGCGGTCATCGAGCACCCCGCAGGCGTCCGGCCGTACGCGCGTCGGCGTCCTCGTAGTCCAGCACCGCCGCCAGGATCTGCCGGGCGGTGGCGGCGATCGAGTCGCCCAGGCCGGTCAGGTCGGCGCCGGCGCGGGCCGACGCGAGCGCGGCGACGTCCGAGGTCGCCCAGCGCGGCACCGACACCGTCGGCGGCGCGGCCGACGCGCTGCCGGCCACACGACTACCGAGGCGGTTCACCGTGGACGCACACGTGCGTACGGCGTCGGTGTTGATTTCCAGGTCGGCGTTGTCGTACATCGGCCACCTCCGGCAGCGATCGAAGCGATGCGACGAAAGGTAGAGCTTCGGCGCGGCCGCGGCGGACCCTGTGGATAACCTGACCGGAGGTTGTCCACAGGCCTCGGACGGACCTCTGCGGAAGGTCCCGGCGTCCCGTTAGGGTGGGGCCCGTGATCGTGTCCGTCGGCATCGACGTCGTGCTGGTCGAGCGGTTCGCCCGGGCGCTCGACCGCACGCCGCTGCTCGCCGGCCGGCTGTTCACCGAAGGCGAGCGGATGACCTTCGCGGGCAACCCGCGGTCGGCGGAGTCGCTGGCCGCCCGGTTCGCGGCCAAGGAGGCGGTGGCCAAGGCGCTGGGCGCGCCGTCGGGCTGCGCTGGCACGACTGCGAGATCGTCGCCGATCCGGACGGCCGGCCCTGGCTGACCGTTGCCGGTACGGTCGCGGCGGTCGCCGCCGAGCGCGGCATCAACCGCTGGCATCTCTCGCTGTCCCACGACGGCGGCATCGCCTCGGCGATGGTGGTCGCGGAAAGCCTGACGGGAGTCGTACCCGGGTATACACGGGGTGCACGAGGAGGGGCATGCGGCGGGTCGCGGACGTGCGCGCGGCCGAGCAGGCGCTGATGGCGACGCTGCCCGAGGGCACGCTCATGCAGCGGGCCGCGGCCGGCCTGGCCCGCCGCTGCGCGCTGCTGCTGGCGAATTCCGGCGGCGTGTACGGCGCGACCGGTGGTGCTGCTGGTCGGCAGCGGCGACAACGGCGGCGACACGCTCTACGCCGGCGCCCGGCTGGCCGCGCCGCGGCGCCCAGGTCCGCGCGCTGCTGCTCAGACCCCGACCGGGTCCACCTGGCCGGTCTGGCCGCGCTCCGGCAGGCCGGTGGTTGCGACCGTCGGCGAGCTGCCCGGCGCGCGCCGACCTCGTGCTGGACGGCATCGTCGGGATCGGCGCCAGCGGTGGTCTCCGCCCGGCAGCGGCGGCGATGGTGACACGGCTGGCCGGCCTGAGCGGCCGGCGGGGCGAGCGGGCCGCCGGTGGTCGCGGTCGACGTGCCCAGCGGAGTCGCCGTGGACACCGGCGACGTGCCCGGCGACGCGGTCACCGCCGACGTCACGGTCACCTTCGGCTGCCTGAAGCCGGCGCACGTGGTCGGCCCGGCCGCGGTCCGCTCGCCGGCCAGGTCGAGCTGGTCGACATCGGGCTCGGCCCGGTGCTGCGGGCCGACCCGGCGGTCCGGGTGCCGGACGCCGCCGACATCGCCGGCTGGTGGCCGCAGCCCGGCGCCGGCGTCCGACAAGTACACCCGGGGCGTGGTCGGCGTCGCGACCGGCTCGGCGCAGTACCCGGGCGCCGCGCTGCTGTCGGTCTCGCGGCGCGCTGGCCGGGCCCGACCGGCATGGTCCGGTATGCCGGTAGCGCCGCCGAGGACGTGGTCCGCGCGCACCCGTCCGTGGTCGCCGCGCGCAAGGTCGCCGAGGCCGGCCGGGTGCAGGCCTGGGTGTGCGGCTCCGGGCTGGGCACCGACGACGACGCCCGCACCGAGCTGCGCAGCGTGCTCGCCAGCCTCGCTGCCGGTGCTGCTGGACGCGGACGCGCTGACCCTGCTGGTGGACGGCAAGCACGCCGACGACCTGCGCCGGGACGCGCCGCTGGTGATCACGCCGCACGACGGCGAGTTCAAGCGGCTGGCCGGCGAGGCGCCCGGCCCCGACCGGGTCGGCGCGGCCTGCAAGCTGGCCGCCTGGATCAACGGGGTGGTGCTGCTCAAGGGCGACCGGACGATCGTGGCCACCCCGGCCGGCGAGGTCTGGGCCAACCCGACCGGCACGTCGGCGCTGGCCACCGCGGGCAGCGGCGACGTGCTGGCCGGGCCTGCTCGGCTCGCTGCTGGCCGGCGGGCTGCCACCGGACCGGGCGGCGGTCGCGGCGGCGTACGTGCACGGGCTGGCCGGTCGCCGGGCCGCCGAGGACGGCCCGGTGACCGTCGCCCCACGTCGCGGCGGCGCTGCGGCCCGGTGCTCGCCGACCTGCTCGGACTGAAGCGGCGTACCGATCAGTAGGCTGGTGACCATGTGGCAGGCCGAGGTCCGGGTCGATCTCGACGCGATCCGGGACAACGTCGCGGTGCTGCGCGCCGGCACCACCGCCGAGGTGATGGCCGTGGTCAAGGGCGACGGCTACGGCCACGGCATGCTTCCGGCGGCCCGGGCCGCGCTGGCCGGCGGGGCGACCTGGCTCGGCGGCTGCACGCCTCGACGAGGCGCTGGAGCTGCGCCGGGCCGGCATCACGGCGCCGGTGCTGGCCTGGCTGCTGACCCCCGGCCTGCCGCTGCACCGAGGGCGTGGCGGCCGACGTCGACCTCACCGCGGGCAGCCTGGAGCAGCTCGGCCGAGCTGGTCGCGGCCGCCCGGACGGCCGGCCGCCCGGCCCGCGCCCACCTGAAGATCGACACCGGGCTCGCCCGCGGCGGCGCGACCGCCGCCGAGTGGCCGGCGCTGGTCGAGGCCGCGGCCAAGGCGCAGGCCGACGGCGAGATCGAGGTGGTCGGCGTCTGGAGCCACTTCGTGGCGCGGACGTGCCCGGCCACGAGACCACCGACCGTCAGCTCGCCGCGTTCGCCGGACGGGCTGGCGGTCGCCGAGCGGTCTCGGCGTGGCGCCGCGCTACCGGCACATCGCCAACTCGGCGGCCACGCTGACCCGGCCCGACACCCACTTCGACCTGGTCCGTCCGGGCATCGCGGTCTACGGGCTGTCGCCGTTGGCCCGGGACGTACGACGTTCGGGCTGCGCCCGGCGATGACCGCCCGGGCCCGGGTCGCGCTGACCAAGCGGGTGCCCGGCCGGCCAGGGCGTCTCCTACGGGCACACCTACGTCACCGAGCGGGAGACGACGCTGGCCCTGGTTCCGCTCGGGCTACGCCGACGGCGTGCCCCGGCACGCCTCCAACGTCGGGCCCGGTGCAGCTGGCCGGCAAGCACCCGCACCGATCGCCGGCCGGGTCTGCATGGACCAGATCGTGCTGGACTGCGGCGACGACCCGGTGGCGCCGGGCGACGTGGCGACGCTGTTCGGGCCGGGCGACGACGGCGCAGCCGACCGCCACCGACTGGGCCGACGCGATCGGCACGATCAACTACGAGATCGTCACCCGGTTCGGCAGCCCGCGGGTGCCCCGGGTGTACGACGGGGACCGCCGGGGTGAACTCGTGAGCCCGCCGGTCACCAGGCGCCGGGCCAAGCAGGTCGGCATCGTCGGCGCCGCGGTCGGTGTCGCCGCGGCCGGCCTGGCGACCGCCTTCGCGGTCGAGCGCGCGCTGGTCAGCGGTCGGTCAACGCCCCCGGCGACCCGTACGTGGACGAGCCGTTCGGCGACCAGCCGTTCGACCAGGAACTCACCGTCACCGCCGCCGACGGCACCCACCTGCACGTCGAGATCGTCGAGCCGACCGTGCCGACGACGAAGCCGACCATCGTCTTCGTGCACGGGTTCGCCCTGGACATGGGCACGTTCTACTTCCAGCGCAAGGCGCTGGCCGAACGCGGCGACCACCGGCTGGTCTTCTACGACCAGCCCGGGCACGGCAGGTCCAGCCGGCTCAGGTCCGGCGACTACGACATCGCCGCTCTCGGCAAGTCGCTGGCCGCGGTGCTCGACGCCACCGTTCCCGACGGCCACATCATCCTGGTCGGCCACTCGATGGGCGGCATGACGATCATGGCGTTCGCCGAGCAGTACCCGGAGTGGTTCGGCAAGCGGGTGACCGGCGTGGTGCTGATGTCCACCTCGGCCGGCCTGATCGACAAGAGCAAGCTCGGCCTGCCGTCGCTGGTCGCCCGGGCCAGCGCGCCGTTCTTCCCGCTGTGGAGCGGCGCCGCCCGGTTGGGCGGCGGCACGATCGACCGGGCCCGGGTGATCTCCTCCGACCTGGCCTGGCTGCTCACCCGGCGGTACGGCTTCGGCGACGACAAGCCCAGCCCGTCGTTGGTCACCTTCGTGGAGCAGCATGAATGCGAAGACGACGGTCGAGACGCTGACCAAGTACCTGCACACGCTCTACACGCACAACCGGTTCCCGGCGCTGTCCGTGCTGCGCGGCGTGCCGGTGCTGGTGCATCGTCGGCACCAAGGACTACCTGACGCCGGTCACCCACTCGGAGGAGATCCTGAAACACCTGCCGGACGCCGAGCTGGTCAAGATCGACAACAGCGGTCACGTGGTCATGCTGGAGAAGGCGGACGAGGTCGACGCCGCCCTGCATCCCATTCCTGGAGAAGATCTCGTGATCACCACCGGCATCACGCTGACCACTGTGGACGACACCCGTGAGTTCGGCCGCCGGCTGGCCGCGCTCCTCCGGCGCGGGCGACCTGGTGCTGCTCACCGGGCCGCTCGGCGCCGGCAAGACCGCGCTGGCTCAGGGCATCGGCGCCGGCCTGGGCGTGCGGGGCCCGATCACGTCGCCGACGTTCGTGATCGCCCGCGTGCACCAAGGCCCGACCCCGCTGGTGCACGCGGACGCTGTACCGTCTGGGCGACCGCCGCCGATCCCCGCGCCGAGATCGACGACCTCGACCTGGACGCGTCCGCCGACGAGGCGGTCACCGTGGTCGAGTGGGGCGAGGGCCTGGTCGAGCAGCTCAACGACGCCTATCTGCAGGTCCGCATCGAGCGCCGGGACGACGACACCCGCGTCGTCGATCTCGTGCCGCACGGCGGCGACTGGCCGGAACGGCTCGCGGCGCGATGAACCTGGCGGAGATGCTGCCCGACGACTGGCGGACCGCTCTGACGCCGTTCCTCGACCCCGGCGGCGACAGCCGCGCTGGGCCGGTTCGTCGCGGCCGAGTACCACGCGCACACCGATCTACCCGCCCATCGAGGACCTGTTCGCGGCGTACCGGCTGTGCCCGCCGACCGAGACCCGCGTGCTGATCCTGGGGCAGGACCCGTACCACGGTCCCGGCCAGGCGCACGGGCTCAGCTTCAGCGTGCCGGAGGGGGTGCGGATCCCGCCGTCGCTGCGCAACGTGTTCAAGGAGCTGGCCGAGGATGTCGGCGTCGTCCCACCGGCCACGGGGGATCTGACCGGCTGGGCCCGGCAGGGGGTGCTGCTGCTCAACGCCGTCCTCACCGTCCGGGCCGCGGCCGCCGCCTCGCACGCGGGCAAGGGCTGGGAGGCGTTCACCGACGCCACCATCCGGGCGCTCGACACCCGCGACGAGCGGGTGGTCTTCCTGCTCTGGGGCGGGTACGCCCGGAAGAAGGCGGCGCTGATCACCAATCCGGTCCACGTGGTGCTGCCGGCCGGCCATCCCAGCCCGCTCAATCGGGAGGGGTTCCGCGGCGCCCGCCCGTTCAGCGCCGCCAACAAGGCGCTCGCGGACGCCGGCCGCCCACCGATCCGCTGGGGCCCGGGAAGCGGCGAGTAAGTTGCAGGACGTGCTCGTACTCGCCCTGGACACCGCGACGCCCGCCACCACGGCCGCCGTCGCCGAGGTCACCGGCACCGGCATGCGCGGCCTGGCCGAGCGGCGCGAGGTCGACACCCGGGCGCACGGCGAGCTGCTCGCGCCGCAGATCGCCGACGCGCTGGCCGAGGCCGGGGTCCGGGTCGCCGACCTGGACGCGATCGTCGCCGGCGTCGGACCGGGGCCGTACACCGGTCTGCGCGTCGGCCTGGCCACCGCGGCCGCCATGAGTCAGGCCCTGAAGATCCCGGCGTACGGCGTGAGCACGCTGGACGCCCTGGGCCGCGCCGCCGGCCCCGGGCGGGTGCTGGTCGCCACCGACGCCCGCCGGCGGGAGGTCTACTGGGCGACCTACGTCGACGGCGAACGCGCCGGCGACCTCGACGTGGGCAAGCCGGCCGAGATCACGGTCGACGCCGACCGCGCGGTCGGCGAGGGCGCCCTGAAGTACAGCGACGTCCTGGGACTGCCGATCGACGAGCGGCTGCTGTACCCGTCCGGCATGGCGCTGGTCGCCATCGCCGCCGACCGGATCCGCCGACGCGCCCCCGGCGAACCGCTCGTCCCGCTCTACCTGCGCCGCCCGGACGCCGTCGCCGCCGCCATCACCCGCAAGCACGTCCTGCAATGATCACGCTGGACCGCTTCCGCTGGTGGCACATCGCCGAGGTGCTTCCGATCGAGTCCGACCTGTTCGGTGCGGAGAAATGGTCGTCGGCGATGTTCTGGAACGAGCTCGCCCAGCACCACTACTACTTGGTCGCCCTGGATGACGGCGAGGTCGCGGGGTATGCGGGACTGGCCGTCGTGGACAAGGCCGAGTCATGGGTGCAGAACATCGCGGTCCGGCGCGCCAGCCAGCGGCACGGTGTCGGCCGTCAGTTGCTCGAGGCGTTGCTGGCCGAGTCCGCCCGCCGGGGCGTGCGCAAGACCTTGCTCGAGGTGGCGGTGGACAACGCGCCGGCCCAGCACCTCTACGCGATGCACGACTTCGAGCCGGTCGGTGTGCGCCGCGGCTACTACCAGCCCAGCAACACCGACGCCCTGGTGATGATGCGCAGTGCCTGACGAGCCCCTGGTCCTCGGCATCGAGACCTCCTGCGACGAGACCGGCGTCGGGATCGTCCGCGGGCACACCCTGCTGGCCGACGCGCTGGCGTCCAGTGTGGAGGAACATGCCCGGTTCGGCGGCGTGGTGCCCGAAGTAGCCAGCCGGGCGCACCTCGAAGCGATCGTGCCGACCATGCAGCGGGCGCTCGACGAGGCCGACGTGACCCTGGCCGACATCGACGCGATCGCCGTCACCGCCGGGCCCGGGCTGGCGGGTGCGCTGCTGGTCGGGGTGGCCGCGGCGAAGGGCTACGCGCTGGCCGCCGGCAAGCCGATCTACGGGGTCAACCACCTGGCCGCCCACGTCGCCGTGGACACGCTGGAACACGGCCCGCTGCCCGAGCCGGCGATCGCGCTGCTGGTCTCGGGGGGCCACTCGTCGCTGCTGCTGGTGGACGACATCACGGCCGGCATCACGCCGCTCGGGGCCACCATCGACGACGCCGCGGGGGAGGCCTTCGACAAGGTCGCACGCCTGCTCGGCATGGGCTTCCCCGGGGGGCCGGTGATCGACCGTACGGCGAAGGACGGTGACCCCGCCGCGATCGCCTTCCCGCGTGGCCTGACCGCGCCCAAAGACCTGGCCCGGCACCGCTTCGACTTTTCCTTCTCCGGGCTCAAGACCGCGGTCGCGCGGTGGGTCGAGGCCCGTGAACGGACCGGCGAACCGGTGCCGGTCGCCGACGTCGCCGCCGCGTTCCAGGAGGCTGTCAGCGACGTGCTCACCGCGAAAGCCCTGGACGCCTGCCGCACGTACGGAGTGGGCACGTTGCTGATCGGTGGAGGCGTCGCGGCGAACTCGCGGCTCCGGGCGCTGGCCGAGCAACGGGCGGCGAAACACGGCGTACGGGTACGCGTACCGCGCCCCGGGCTGTGCACCGACAACGGCGCGATGGTGGCGGCCCTCGGCGCGCACCTTGTCGCGGCCGGCGTCGCGCCCAGCCGGCTCGACCTGCCGGCCGACTCGGCCATGGCATTGACCACCATCACCGTCCCGAGCGGGGAGCCGGCATGATCGCGCGGATGTGGGAGGTACGTGCGCTCGGCAGCAGGTTCGACGACTTGCTGACGTGGGTGTGCGACGTGGCGGTGCCCGGGCTGGAAGTCCTGCCGCAGCACGTGTCGAGCGAGATCTTCTCGTCCACGGACTTCCGGATCGTGGTCATCTCCAAGTGGCGTACGTCGCCGGAGCCGATGCCGGAGCCGCCGGCCGGCCTGGTCGCGCGTACTCCGCATGTCTGGGATTTCAGCGCCGTCGACCGTTGACCGGGCGCCGTGGCGGAGCGGCGACCCGGGGGCCGACGCCGATATTCACGGGGCACACGATTCACGGGGCACACGGCTCGGATGATCGCTGTTACGGTGTGGACCGATGAGATCGACGGGCTTGATCGCCTTCGCTCTCGGCCGGCATCTGCGCCTTCGGGCGCAGAACGCCGCAGTGTCCAATCAGGACGGTCGGCCGGCAGGCCACCAGCAAACGGGGGAAACGCATGCGGCACTACTGGAAGCATCTACTCGGCGCGGCTGTGGTCACCGCGGGGTTGGTCGCTGCTTCGGCCACCCCGGCCTTGGCGTATTCGCCGGGTACGGCATCTGCGGTGAAGCCGAAGTACAACTCGGCCACCGGAAATTGGGACTTCCACTGCTCTTATGCCCACTGGCGGTCCGGGGCGAAAGTCGTGTGGAGATGCGATCTCTACGACCGGCACCTGGAGGACGACGGGTCGCTGCACAGCACCCGCGTCCTCGCGCATTCCGGCAGCTGGACCCCGGGCTCGACGTCGTACACCACGACGACGTACCACCGCCCGATGAGCGTGGGGGAAGGCGCACTGTGCACGGAGGCGTACGGCTACAGCGTCGACGGGTACAGCGCCACGAGCATCTCCTGCAACTGAGGTCGGCGGGCGGGGCTGACTGAGCTCCGAGCCTCGGCAAGCCCCCGAGCGCGGCAACAGGCTCGGGGGCTTGCCGCCCCGGACGCACACACTGGCGGCTCAGGCGACCAGGGGATCGTCGAGGAGATGTTCGAAGGCGAGCTCGGCCGCGCCGATCAACGCGGCGTCGGTTCCCAGGTCGGGCGTACGGAGGCGGATGTGCTCCCGGCAGGCGGGTAGGGCGATGGCGTTCAGCCGGCTGCGGATCTGGGCCGCGGACACCAGGTACAGGTCGCGCAGTGTGCCGCCGAAGATGACGGCCTCGGGGTTGAAGATGTTGACCAGGTTGCCGACGCCGAAGCCGATCCAGTCACCGACCTGACGAACGGCGCGTTGGGCGGCCCGGTCTCCGCGCACGGCCGCTTCCACCACGTCCAGGACCGCCTCGTGCCCGGTTTCCCCGTCGCGGCCGGCCAGGGTGAGCAGGGCGTGCTCGCCGATCTCGGTCTCCCAGCAACCGCGCGACCCGCAGCTGCAGGGGCGCCCCTGGGGATTCACCACCATGTGGCCGACCTCGCCGCCGTAGCCGCCGTGCCCGGTCACCCGCCGGCCGCCGGCGATGATGCCTCCGCCGACGCCCACGTCGCCGTACAGGTAGATGACGTTGTCGCAACCGACCGCCGCCCCGCGGCTGTGCTCGACCAGCGCGGAGACATCGGCGTGATTGCCGACGGTGAGCTTGCCCAGTTCGCCCAGCTCGCCTAGTTCGCCCAGCTCGGCCCGTAGCGCCTCGCCCACCGGTTCCTCGACCCAGCCGATGGTCGGGGCGAGGCGCACCATCCCGTCGGCGCGGCGAACCATGCCGGCCACGGCCAGGCCGGTCCCGATGTAACGAGCGTCGGCGGAGGTCGTCCTTGCGCATGTCGTGCACGAACTCGGCCAACGGCTGGACCGCGTCGAGCACCTGCATGCCGCGCGGGCGTTCCGTCTCGCGACGATCCAGGATGCGGCCGCCGAGACCGACCCGGGCCGCCCGCAGCCGGTCCACCTCGATGCTCATCGCGTACGCGTAGACCTCGATCCGACTCGGGCCGGACAACCAGTGACGGTCGCCCGGCCCGGCCGGTCTCGCGCGGCGCCTGTCTCGCTGACCAACCCGGCGGTCGTCAGCTCGGCGGTGAGCGCGCCGATGGTGCTGCGGTTCAGCCCGAGCCGGCTGGTGAGCTCGGCGCGTGAGGTGGCGCCGTGCACGTGCACATACCGGAGCAGTGTTCCCAGGTTGTGTCGGCGGACGTCTTCCTGGCTGGGGCCGGCTCGCATCAGCTGGCCGTCCCCGTACCCAGGATGTTGTTCATCGGGTGCCGGTGGCAGCCGCTCTACGGCGCGACAGCGCATCCACGCTGGCCGCGATCAGCAGGATCAGACCGGTCACGATGAACTTCGTGCCCGAGCTGAAGCCCAGCAGACCCATACCGTTGTCGATGACCGCGATAACCGCGCCACCGACCACGGCGTTGATCACCTTGCCCTTGCCGCCGAAGAGGCTGGTTCCGCCGATGACGGCCGCGCCCACCGCGTACAGCAGGACGTTGCTGCCGCCGGTGTTCGGGTCGACCGAGCTGGCCCGGCTGACCGCCAGGATGCCGCCGATCGAGGCCATGAACGAGCCGATGACGAAGACGGAGATGCGGATCCGGTCGACCGGGATACCGGCGCGACGGGCCGCCTCGGCGTTGCCGCCGACGGCGTACACGTGCCGGCCGTAGGTGGTGCGGCCGAGCACGAAGGTCCACAGGATCAGGAACACGGCGATGATCGGAACGACGTACGGCACGCCCTTGAGCGAGTTGATCGCCGGGTTGATCGCGCGCTCCCGGCTGAGGACCGTGGTGGCCGCGAAGACCAGGACGGCGAGGCCGCCGACGCGCAGCAGGACGATGCCGATCGGGTCGGTGACCAGTCCGCGAGCGGCGCGGCTGCGGATCCGGTTCGAGCTGGATGGCGGCATAGCCGACGATGGCCACGATCGCCAGGATCCAGCTCCACAGGACCGACATGTTGCTTGTTGGCGAGGCCGACCACGAACGAGTTGGTGATGGAGACGTTGATGCCGCCCTTGAGCAGCACCAGCAGGACGCCCTGGAAGCCGAGGAACGCGGCCAGGGTGACCACGAACGACGGGATGCCGAACTTCGACACCAGGAAGCCCAGCACGAAGCCGATGACCAGTCCGGTGATCATCGCCGCGGGGATGGCGGTGTACCAGCTCCAGCCGTGGTTGGTCAGCAGGACGGCCATGACCGCGCCGCACACGCCGGAGGTGTAACCGGCGGACAGGTCGATCTCGCCGAGCAGCAGGACGAAGATCAGGCCCATCGCGATGAACGTGACCTGGGCGCCCTGGGAGAACAGGTTGGCGAAGTTCAGCGCGCTGAAGAACGTGTCCCGCGCGACTCCGAAGATGACGCAGAGCACGACCAGGCCGAGGATCGCGGGCAGACCGCCGAGGTCACCGCCGCGGATCCGGCCCAAGTAGTCGCTGATGTAGCCGGACACGGTCGGTTTGACGACCTTGACCCCACCGGCTGTGGTCGTGGTGGTTGTGGTCACAGGTCGTCTCCTGGCGTGATGTCGACGAAATCGGAGGTCTTCTCGGGCGGCAGGCCCAGGTTGCCGCTGCGCCCGGCGGTGATCAGCTCGACGATCTGCGAGTGGGTCACGTCCGTGGTCTTCACCTGCGCGGCCGTACGGCCGAGGTAGAGCGCGGCGATTCGGTCGGCGACGGCGAAGACGTCGTTCATGTTGTGCGAGATGAGGACCACGCCGAGGCCGTTGTCGGCCAGCCGGCGGACCAGTTCGAGCACCTGGGCGGTCTGCGCGACACCGAGGGCGGCGGTCGGCTCGTCCAGAATCACCACCCGGCTGTTCCAGAGCACCGCCTTGGCGATGGCCACGGTCTGCCGCTGACCACCGGAGAGACTGGCGACGAGCTGCCGGAGCGACTTCACCGTGCGAACCGAGAGGCTGGCGAGGGTGTCGCCGGCCATCTGCTCCATGGTCGGCTCGTCCAGGACGATTCCGCGGGTCTTCTCCCGGCCGAGGAACATGTTCTGCACGATGTCGAGGTTGTCGCACAGCGCCAGGTCCTGGTAGACGACCTCGATGCCCAGAGCGGACGCGTCGCGCGGGCTGTGGATGGCCACCTGGTTGCCGTCGAAGGTGACCGTGCCGGAGTCGATGGTGTAGATGCCGCTGATGCACTTGACCAGCGTCGACTTACCGGCCCCGTTGTCACCGACGAGCGCGGTGACCTCACCGGGGAAGACGGACAGGCCGACGTCGTGCAGTACCTGGACGGGACCGAAACTCTTGTCGATCCCGCGCAGCTCCAGAAGGGGTGTCGCGGCCACGGATGGTTCTCCTTAGCTTGGTGACCGGTGTTCGTCGTGGCTCCGCCACTGGCGAATTGAGGGGATTGCTGCCGCACCGGACGAGCGCCGCCCACGCCCGAGGACGTGAGCGGCGCCGTTGTACAGCCGTTCGGGACGAGCCCGCGGGTCAGCGTCAGCTGACGCCGAACTTGGTGCAGAGCGCCGCGTACGAACCGGTGCACAGCGCGTCCTTGGTCACGAAGTCGTCAGCCACGACGTCCTTGACGGAGTCCTGGGTGATCGCCTTCGGGGTGAGCAGGACCGACGGGATCGAAGCGCCCGACTGCGGGTCCTTGGTGGTGCCGGTGGCCGTGGTCGGCTTCTGACCCTTGGCCAGTGCGATGGCGAGCGTGGAAGCCGCGTCGGCCTCACCTCTTGATCGCCTTGTAGACCGTCATGCACTGGTCGCCGGCGAGGATGTTCTGCAGACCCTGAACGGTGGCGTCCTGGCCGGTGACCGGGACCTGGCCGTTGAGGTGGTTCTTCTTGAGCACCTGGATGACCGCGTTGCCGAGACCGTCGTTCGCGGCGAGGACGCCCTTGATCTTCTTGTTCGCGGTCAGCATCTGCTCGAAGATGGTGCCGCCCTGCGCGTTGTCCCACTGCGGTACGGACTGGTTCGGGCCCTTGGTCAGGGTGCCGGCGGCGTACAGCGGGTTGAGCACCGAGTCGTAGCCCTGGGCGAACAGGGTCGCGTTGTTGTCGGTCGGGCGAGCCGTTGAGCTCGGCGACGATCGGCTTGGTGTAGTTCTTGGCCTTGAGGCAGTCGACCAGGCCCTGGCCCTGCAGCTCGCCGACCTTGACGTTGTCGAACGACACGTAGTAGTTCGCGCCGCCGTTCAGGGTCAGGCGGTCGTAGTCGATCGTGGCGATACCGGCGGCCTTGGCCTTGTCCAGCACAGCCTTACCGCTACCCGAGTCCAGGTTGACGATGATCAGGACCTTGACCTTCTCCGAGATCATGCCGTCGGCGATGGTCTGGAACTGGGTCGCGTCGCCCTGGGCGTTCTGCATGTCGTACTTGATGCCGGCCGCGTCGAAGGCCGCCTTCAGGTACTTCGGGTCGTCCGTGCCCCAACGCTGCGAGCTCTTGGTGTCGGGCAGGATGATCCCGACCTTGCCCGCGGCGGTGCTGCCACTGCCGCTGCTGCCGGAACCGCTGCTGCTGCTCTTGTCATTACCACAGGCAGCGACGCTGCCAACGGCCAGAAGGCCGACTGCGGCAAGGGCGAACATTCCCTTACGCATTACTTGAGTCCTTTCGGTGAATCCAGGCCTTACGTCGGATTTTGGTGCGTTGTCGGGAGTGTCGCTCCCCGAGACGCAGCGATCGAGAGCTTTTGTTGTGTCCGGCAACGTATTCCGGTGACGGCCTGTCGCACAACAAGTGTTGCCGGGCGATCTTGTCGTCGGGGATAACAATCCGGCAACGTGGCGGTGATGAACGCTCACCCTGACCGGAGGATCTGTCGTCACTCATGGCCGTCTGACGAAGTTGCCCCACAACGTGACGCTAAGTCACTCGGGGGTCCGGCTTCGGGGGTTCACCGGGAAAAGACGCCGACAACGCATAACGGTGTCGTAACGCCGCCGTCCGGCGGCTTGTGCGCGCTTCGTGCCGGCGTCCAACCTGGAGGAGATCAACGCCAGGCATACACCCTAGGTCTGGGTCTGCCGGATCACGGGCGACCCGACGTCGACAGCGGGGCGACGGTGGCCGCGGTCAGCCGGATCAGGTCCACCGGGGACAGGGCCACCTGCAGGCCACGGCGCCCCCCGGACACGTAGATCTGATCCAGGCCGGCGGCGGACGCGTCGATCACGGTCGTCAGCGGCCGGCGCTGGCCCAGCGGGCTGATCCCGCCCCGGACGTACCCGCTGCTGCGCTCGGCCGCGGCCCGGTCGGCCATCGTGGCCCGCTTGCCGCCGGTCGCCGCGGCCAATGCCTTGAGGTCGAGTTCGCCGGTCACCGGCACGACGGCGACGGTCAACGTGCCGTCCACGTCGGCGATCAGCGTCTTGAACATCCGTTCCGGGGCGACGCCGAGCGCCTCGGCCACCAGCGCGCCGTAGTTCGGGGCATCCGGCGAGATCTCGTAGCCGTACGTCGTGAACGGCACCTTCTCCGCGGTCAGCAACGCCGTCGCCGGGGTGGCCGCCACCGCCTTCCTCGCCATGACCGGACCCTACCGAGCAAGGTCCTGACCGGTCATGTCGGCGAGGTCCGAGCCGGCCACGTCGGCGACCAGCAGCACGGTCGGCGCCCCGGCGACCCGGGTCAGGATCAGCGACCCGGCGTTCGGGCCGGACAGCCGCAGATCGCGCCGCAGTTGCTCGGGCTCGAGCGCGGACCCGCGCTTGCGGATCTCCAGCCGGCCCACCCCGCGTTCCCGCAGCGGCCGACCGCAGCCGCTTCAACGAGAACGGCTGGACATCGAGCACCTCCAGACATCGGCCGTACGGCGTCCGCACCGGCCGGTCGGCGTAGACGTACGCGATCGCGGGGTCGCCGATGCGCCCGTCCAGCGTCGCCGCGAACTCGGCCACCAGGTGCGCCCGGACCACCGCCGGACCGGGGTCGTAGACGTACCGGCCGACCGGCCCGACCGGCGCCGCCTCCACGCCGGACCCGGTCAGCTCCGATCCGGCGGGCAGCACGGTGGCCCGGCGCGGCACCACCGCCAGCGGCCCACACCAGAAGGCGGCCTCGACCAGGTCGCCGCCGGCCGACACCCACTCGCCCTCGGCCCCCGGCGGCAGTCAGCGCGTGGTCGATGCCCGGCGCGAGTTTGAGGACCGTCCGCGGCACGCGCTCCGGCAGCCCGGCGATGAAGTCCCACGGCGGCGACCACGACCGGGGGTCGAATCACCCGGCCCCGGCCGCCGCGCCGGGCCGGGTCGGCGAACACCCCGTCGTACCGCTCGACACCGACCGTGGTGGCGTCCGCGCAGAGCACGGTCACGTCCAGGCCGAGCGCCTCGGCGTTGGCGGCGGCCACCGCCGCGGTCAGCGGATCGGCGTCCACCGCGGTGACCGCGATGCCGTGCCGGGCCGCGGCCAGAGCGTCGGCCCCCACCCCGCAGCCCAGATCGGCCAGCGTCCGGACGCCCGCCGCGACCAGCCGGGCCGCCCGCCGCGCCGCCACCGGTGCCCGGGTCGCCTGTTCCAGGCCGTCGCGGGTGAAGAACATCCGTTCCGCGTCCGGGCCGAACTTCGCCTCCGCCCGGCGGCGCAGAGCGGCCTGGGTCAGCGCGGCCGCGGCCAGGCCGGCCGGGATGCCGCCGGCGCGCAGCGCGGTCGCCGCCACCAGGGGGTCCGACCCGGCCACGGCGCCGGCCGCGGTGAGGGCGTCCCGCCCGTCCGGGGTGCGCAGTGCGGTCAGCGTCTCGATGTCCACGGCAAGCCATTCTGCCGGGGCGAACCGCTGGCACTCTGGTTGACGGAGTGCTAGATCCGGCATAATCTCCGATTAGCACTCTCACCATGAGGGTGCCAGCGCGATCCGTAATCAAAAGCCCGTTGATCGGGTGGCCGTGATCGGACGCGCTTGCGCCAGGCGGACCGGCACCCGCGACGACGGCCCCGCCCGGTGGCATGAGGCATGAGCCCGGCCGTTTCCTCGGCCGGCAAACCTGTACCCAGGAGGGTATGCCCGTGACTACCGCGACAAAGGTTGCGATCAAGCCGCTCGAGGACCGCATCGTGGTCCAGGCGAACGAGGCTGAGACGACCACGGCGTCGGGCATCGTGATTCCCGACACCGCCAAGGAGAAGCCGCAGGAGGGCACCGTCCTCGCTGTCGGCCCCGGCCGCATCGACGACAAGGGCAACCGGGTTCCGGTTGACGTGCAAGGTCGGCGACACGGTGCTCTACTCGAAGTACGGCGGCACCGAGGTCAAGTACGCCGGCGAGGAGTACCTGGTGCTCTCCGCCCGCGACGTCCTCGCGGTCATCGAGAAGTGACTAACTGACTGTGCCAACCGCCCTGGTCCCGCGACTGTGAGGACCGGGGCGGCGGCGCGTGAAAGGGACCTGTACATGGCGAAGATTCTGAGTTTCTCCGACGACGCGCGGCACCTGCTGGAGCACGGCGTCAACACGCTCGCCGACACGGTCAAGGTCACCCTCGGCCCGCGCGGCCGCAACGTCGTCCTCGACAAGAAGTTCGGCGCGCCCACGATCACCAACGACGGCGTCACCATCGCCAAGGAGATCGAGCTCACCGACCCGTACGAGAACCTCGGCGCCCAGCTGGTCAAGGAGGTGGCGACCAAGACCAACGACGTCGCCGGCGACGGGACCACCACGGCCACCGTGCTGGCCCAGGCGCTGGTCCGCGAGGGTCTGCGCAACGTCACCGCGGGCGCCAACCCGATCGGCCTCAAGCGGGGCATGGACCTGGCCGGCCAGGCCGTCTCCGAGGCGCTGCTGAAGCCAAGGCGGTCGCCGGTCGCCGACCACAAGTCGGTCGCCAACGTCGCCACCATCTCGGCTCAGGACGCCACCATCGGCGAGCTGATCGCCGAGGCGATGGACCGGGTCGGCCGCGACGGTGTCATCACCGTCGAGGAGGGCTCGGCGCTGGCCACCGAGCTCGAGGTCACCGAGGGTCTGCAGTTCGACAAGGGCTTCATCTCGCCGAACTTCGTGACCGACGCCGAGTCTCAGGAAGCCGTCCTCGAGGACGCCTACATCCTGATCACCACGCAGAAGATCAGCAGCGTCGAGGAGCTGCTCCCGCTGCTGGAGAAGGTGCTGGCAGGAGAGCAAGCCGCTGCTGATCGTCGCCGAGGACGTCGAGGGCCAGGCGCTGTCCACCCTGGTCGTCAACGCGATCCGCAAGACCGTTCAAGGTCGCCGCGGTGAAGGCGCCCGGGTTCGGCGACCGGCGCAAGGCGATGCTGCAGGACTTCGCGATCGCCACCGGCGGCGAGCTGATCGCCGCCGAGCTCGGCTACAAGCTCGACCAGGTCACCCTGGACATGCTCGGCCGGGCCCGGCGCATCGTGGTCGACAAGGAGACCACCACCATCGTCGACGGTGGCGGCCGTCCGGCCGAGGTCGCCGACCGGGTCGCGCAGATCCGCAAGGAGATCGAGGCGTCGGACTCCGACCTGGGACACGCGAGAAGCTCCAGGAGCGGCTGGCCAAGCTCTCCGGCGGCGTCGCGGTGATCAAGGTCGGCGCCGCCACCGAGGTCGAGATGAAGGAGCGCAAGCACCGCATCGAGGACGCCATCGCGGCGACCAAGGCGGCGGTCGAGGAAGGCACCGTCCCCGGTGGCGGCGCCGCGCTTGCCCAGATCGCTCGGTGTGCTCGACGGCGACCTCGGCCTGACCGGCGAGGAAGCGGTCGGCGTCTCGATCGTCCGCAAGGCGCTGCATCGAGCCGCTGCGCTGGATCGCGCAGAACGCCGGCCACGACGGCTACGTCGTGGTGGGCAAGGTGCGCGACCTCGACTGGGGGCACGGCCTCGACGCGGCCACCGACGACTACGTCGACCTGGCCGCCGCCGGCATCATCGACCCGGTCAAGGTGACCCGCAACGCGGTCTCCAACGCCGTGTCGATCGCCGGCCTGCTGCTCACCACGGAGAGTCTCGTGGTGGACAAGCCGGCCGAGGAGGCTCCGGCTGCGGCCGGCGGCCACAGCCACGGTGGCCACGGCCACCAGCACGGCCCCGGTTTCTGACCGGACGTTTCCGACTAGAGGGGCACACCGCGAACGGTGTGCCCCTCTTTTGTCATCAGCTCGTAAGCGATCTCCGCTCCCCGCCGGGTGCAGGATGGTTGCGTGAAACCTTCGGTACGTGCCGGTCTGTCCGGCGTCGCCGCGGCGGCGGCCGCTCTCGGGGTCGCCGAGATCGTCGCGGTCGTGACCGGTCCGCTCACCGCCCCGCTGCTCGCGGTCGGCGGCGTCGTCGTGGACAACGTGCCCGGGCCGGTGAAGGACTTCGGCGTCGCCGTCTTCGGCGTGCACGACAAGACCGCGCTCATCACCGGCACCGCGATCATGCTCGGGGCGTACGCGTACGGCCTCGGCGTCGTCGCCCGGCGGCACTGGCGGTACGGACTGGTCATGATCGGTGTGTTCGCCGCCGTCGGGGTGGCCGCGGCGGTCACCCGGCACGGCGCCGACGCCCTGGCCGCGCTCCCGACGCTGATCGGGATGGCGGTGGCCGTGCCGGTGCTGCGGTACCTGCTCGCCCTGGCCGAGGCGGTCGAGCCGGCGACGGCCCCGGCCGGGGCCGCCGTACCGGTCGCAAGGACGCCGATCGACGACGACAGCCGGCGGCTGTTCCTGAAGCGCCTGGGCATCGTCGCGGCCGTGGCCGCGGGCGGCGGCATCGCCGGCCGGTTGCTCACTTCGCGCCGCGCGGTCACCGAGGCCCGCGGCAAGGTCGTCCTACCGGCCCCGCAGAGCACGCCGGCGCCCCTGCCGGCCGCCGTCCAGGCACCCGGCGCGGTCTCCTTCGTGACGCCCGCCAACGACTTCTACCGGATCGACACCTCGCTCTACCCGCCGCAGGTCGACCCCGCCACCTGGCAGCTGCGGATCTTCGGGATGGTGCGCAACCCGATCACGATCACGTGGGATCAGCTGCTCGCCCGGCCGATGATCCAGCGGTACGTCACGCTGGCCTGCGTCTCCAACGACGTCGGCGGCGACCTGATCAGCAACGCGCTGTGGCTCGGCACGCCGATCAAGGCGCTGCTGGACGAGGCCCAGCCGCTGCCGGGCGCCGACCAGGTGGTGCAGCGGTCGGTGGACGGCTGGACCTGCGGCACGCCCACGGCGGCGCTGGTCGACGGCCGGGACGCGTTGCTCGCGGTCGGGATGAACGGGCAGCCGCTGCCGGTCGAGCACGGCTTCCCGGTACGCATGGTCGTTCCCGGCCTGTACGGGTACGTGTCGGCGTGCAAGTGGATCACCGAGATCGAACTGTCCACGTTCGCCGACTTCGACGCGTACTGGGTGCCGCGCGGCTGGTCGCAGCAGGCCCCGATCAAGACGGAGTCCCGCATCGACACGCCGCGTGACGGTGCCAAGCGTGACGCCGGGACGGTTGTCGTGGCCGGCATCGCGTGGGCCCAGCATCGCGGCGTGGCCAAGGTGGAGGTTCAGGTCGACAGCGGCCCGTGGCAGGAGGCGACGCTGGCCGCCATGGTCACGGCCGACACCTGGCGGCAGTGGTCGTACCGGTGGGCGGCGACACCCGGCACGCATGTGGTCCGGGTACGGGCGACCGACGCCCAGGGGGCCACGCAGACCTCGGCGCCGGCGCCCCCCGAGCCGGACGGCGCGACGGGTTATCACCAGGTCCAGGTGCGGGTCGGATAGGGCGGTAGCCGAAGCCGCACTTTCCGTGCGACTGACCGTGCCGGGTCGCTCATACGGTGGTTTGCATGTCCACCGATGCGGTCGAAGATCCGTTGAACACATCGGCGCGGCCCCCCGAAAGGGACCACGCCGTCAGTTGTGTGGTGATGCCGCGCGCCGGGCGGGGTCAGGCCGCGGGGGCCGGTGCCTTCCGCTGGGCCGGCACCGCAGACTTGTGGGGACGGCCGAGGCGTGCCTCGAGCCGAGCAAGGTCGACTCGTCCGTGATGACGGTCGGCAAGATCTTCCCAGCCGACCGCGAGCAGCCGCAGCCGCTCCGCTTCGCTGAAACCTCCCCAGACCCCGTACGGTTCGCGCACCGCCAAGGCGTGCGCGGCACATTCCGCCCGGACCGGGCAGGCGCCACACACGTTCTTGGCTTTCGCCTCACGACGATTCCGGGACGAGCCGCGCTCGCCGTCGGGGTGGAAGAACTGAGCGCTGTCACGCCCCCGGCACAGACCGAGTCGCTGCCAGTCCCACAGGTCGGCGATGGGCCCGGGCAGTCTGCGAACGTTCGACATCAACACCCTCCTCCCGCGCGGCACCGCGGAGTGTTGTCCTTGGGGGGCCGGACACCGGCCTGTCGCCCGTGTACCCCCGAGATCGGCGGCTCACACGCGACTCATCGATGTCGTCTTCGGCCGTATCTCACCACGGCAACCGGCCGTACCGTTCTTTCCCGTTTTTTCCATCTAAAGCGCGTAATGCTGCGGCCCTCGCGTGATCTCCTCTGAGAGAGAAGGAGGATCACTGTGCGTACCGTCCTCGTGTGCGTCCGTACCCCGCTGGCGGCCCAGACCGTCGCGTCCACCGCGGCCCGGCTCGGCATGACCGGCGTCGTCCGGACGGCGGTCAGCGAGACCGAAGCCATGATCCGTCTGGCTGAACGTCCGGCCGAGGTTGTCCTCGCCGACACCGCTGTGACCCGTCCCGACAGCGTCGGTTTCACCCGTCGCGTCCTGGCCCGCGCGCCACAGGCCCAGGTGGTCCTGTTCGGCGCCGAAGATCCGCGCGTCGCCGCGGCCGCGGTCGCCGCCGGTGCCCGCGGAGTCATCCGCGGCGTCGAGCACGACCTGGTCAGCGTCGTGGCCAAGGCCCTGCTTCTCCTGCTTCTCCCGGTACGCCCGCAGGGCATGCCGATCAACGGAGCAAACGCCCAACCGGCCGGCGTGGCCGGCGGTGTCCGCAACTCCAACTCGACCGCGGCGCGCAGCCCGTACCGCGACGGGATGCCGATGGGCGCGCCCAACGGCGGCGGCATCCCCGCGATGCTGCCGAACTCACCGATGGTTCCGTCCCAGCGCGGCGACGCCCCGCTGGACCCGGCCACCGGGCGGCCGATGGTGGCCTGGCCGGGCAACGAGACCGGGGTCGGGGTCGCCGATCCGGCGCCGACCGGGCGGCGACTGACGCTGACCGAGCGTGAGTTGCAGGTGCTGCGCGGAATGGCCGACGGTAAGAGCAACGCCGAGATCGGACGCGAGCTGTTCGTGTCCGAGGACACGGTGAAGACACACGCGCGGCGGCTGTTCCGCAAGCTCGGCGCCCGCGACCGCGCTCACGCCGTGGCCGCCGGTTTCCGCCTCGGCCTGGTGGTTTAGCTCGGCCTTCGGGCACGTCGGCGTACCGCTGGGAGGGCTTCAGTGGTGCGCCGGCGTGCGCGGGCGGCAAGCGATCGCGCCGGCGACCAGTGCGTGCGGGCGGCAGTGCCTCGTTGAGCGCCCAGTAGTACGCAGCGGCCGGATCGAGCCGGCGAAACGTCGTTGGCCGGCCGCCGGTGCCCTTCAGTCCTCGTCGTCGGTGCCCTCGGCCAGGGTGTCGTGCACGCCGTCCGCGTAGCCGCGGGCGTACTCCCAGGTCACGTAGTGGTCGGGGTCGGGGTCGTAGGCCGGTTCGTGCACCCGCGGCCGCCCCGAGGACAGCAGATGACGCAGGTTGCCCCGCAACAGGTCCCAGTCGAAGTAGTGCGGCTCGTGACAGTCCTCGCACTCGATCACGAGCCCCCGGATCCCGGTCGGGCTCAGCAGTGCCTGGTAGATCTCCAGGTCGGAGAGATCCTCGAGAACATCCTGCCGCTCCGCCTCGGTCAGCGGCTCGGTATCGTCGTCACCCTGGTCGTCCAGACCACCGGCCGGATCGGCGGGGTCGGAGTTGAACGGGTCGATGGGCTCTTCCTGCACCTGCTCACCGTACCCATATCCCGGCCGCCTGTGCTGGCCTGCGCCGCCGCCTGAGTAAGATGAAGTATTCCGCCCAACTCTCGCAGGGATGATTCGTGGACGCCGATTCCGCCCGTACCGTGCCGCTCGGTCTCACCTTCGATGACGTTCTGCTGCAGCCCGGGGAATCCGACGTGGTGCCGAGCCGGGTGAACACGATCACCCGGCTGACCCGCAACGTCGAGCTCTCCATCCCGCTGCTGTCCAGCGCGATGGACACCGTGACCGAGGCCCGGATGGCGATCGCCATGGCCCGTCAGGGTGGCATCGGCGTGCTGCACCGCAACCTGTCCGTCGAGGACCAGGCGCAGCAGGTCGACCTGGTCAAGCGGTCCGAGTCCGGCATGATCACCAACCCCGTCACCTGCAGTCCGGACGACACGCTGCGCCAGGTCGACGCGCTCTGCGGCAAATACCGGATCTCCGGCGTCCCGGTGGTGGACGCCGACGCCATCCTGGTCGGCATCGTGACCAACCGCGACATGCGGTTCGTGACCGACCACGACACCAAGGTGCGCGACGTGATGACGGCGATGCCGCTGGTCACCGCGCCCGGTCGGGGTGAGCAAGGACGACGCGCTGGCCCTGCTGCAGCAGCACAAGATCGAGAAGTTGCCGCTGGTCGACGACCGTGGACGGCTGCGCGGCCTGATCACGGTGAAGGACTTCACCAAGAGCGAGCAGTACCCGAACTCGACCAAGGACGCCCAGGGCCGGCTGCGCGTGGCCGCGGCCGTCGGGGTCGGCGACGACTCCTACAAGCGGGCCCGGGCGCTGGTCGACGCGGGTGTCGACGTGGTCATCGTGGACACCGCGCACGGCCATCAGCGGGCGGTGCTGGAGATGGTCGCCCGGCTCAAGAAGGACGTCGCGATCGACATCGTGGGCGGCAACATCGCCACCTACGCCGGGGCCAAGGCGCTGGTCGAGGCGGGTGCGGACGCGGTCAAGGTGGGCGTCGGGCCGGGCGCGATCTGCACCACCCGGATCGTCGCGGGTGTGGGCGTGCCGCAGATCACCGCCGATCATGGAGGCCTCCCGGGCGTGCGCGCCGGCCGGCGTGCCGGTGATCGCCGACGGCGGCATCCAGTACTCCGGGGACATCGCCAAGGCGATCGTGGCCGGCGCCGACACGGTGATGCTGGGCAGCCTGCTGGCCGGCTCGGAGGAGAGCCCGGGCGAGCTGATCTTCATCAACGGCAAGCAGTACAAGTCGTACCGAGGGATGGGTCGCTGGGCGCGATGCAGTCCCGCGGGCAGGCCAAGTCGTACTCGAAGGACCGGTACTTCCAGCAGGACGTGACCGAGGACAAGCTGGTGCCGGAAGGCGTCGAGGGTCAGGTGCCGTACCGCGGTCCGCTCGAACGCGTCGCCCACCAGCTGATCGGCGGCCTGCGCGCGGCGATGGGCTACGTCGGCGCCGAGACCATCCCCGACATGCAGGCGCAAGGACAGCTCATCCGGATCACCGCGGCCGGCCTCAAGGAGAGCCACCCGCACGACATCCAGATGACGGTCGAAGCGCCCAACTACCACTCCCGCTAGAGAGAGCCGGAAAGAGATGCGTGACGTGGTCGAGATCGGCCTGGGCAAGACCGCGCAGCGGGGCTACCACCTCGACGACATCGCGATCGTGCCCAGCCGGCGCACCCGCGACGTCGACGACGTGTCCACGGAGTGGAAAGTGGACGCGTACCCGTTCAAGATCCCGTGCGTCGCGCACCCGTCCGACGCCACCATGAGCCCCGACTCGGCCGTCGCACTGGGCAAGCTCGGCGGCCTCGGCGTGCTCAACGCCGAAGGCCTGTGGACCCGGTACGAGGACCCGGCCAAGATCCTGGAGGAACTGGCCGGCCTGGACGAGGAGGCCGACGCCACCAAGCGCCTCCAGGAGGTGTACGCCGAGCCGATCCGTCCCGAGCTGATCGCCGAGCGGGTCCGAACCATCCGTGAGGGCGGCGTGACCGTGGCCGTCCGGGTGTCGCCGCAGCACACGCTGACGCTCGCCCCGGTCGTCCTCGACGCGGGCGTCGACCTGCTGGTCATCCAGGGCACCCTGGTGTCGGCCGAGCACGTGTCGACCACCGACGAGCCGCTGAACCTCAAGGAGTTCATCGCCGACCTCGACCTGCCGGTCATCGTCGGCGGCTGCACCGACTACAAGACCGCGCTGCACCTGATGCGGACCGGCGCGGCCGGCGTCATCGTCGGGGTCGGCGCGGACGAGTGGTCGACCACCGACACCGTGCTCGGCATCCGGGTGCCGATGGCCACCGCGATCGCCGACGCCGCGGCCGCGCGCCGCGACTACCTCGACGAGACCGGTGGGCGGTACGTCCACCTGATCGCCGACGGAGGCATCTCCACCAGCGGCGACATCGCCAAGGCGATCGGCTGCGGCGCCGACGCGGTGATGCTCGGCGAGCCGCTGTCGCTGGCCGAGGGCGCGCCCGCCGGGCGGCGCCTGGTGGCATTCGGCGGCCAGCCACCCGTCGCTGCCGCGCGGTGGCTTCTGCATCGCCGGCGAGCCCGACGGGACCGCTGGAGGAGCTGCTGTACGGGCCGGCCGACCGTGCGGACGGCCAGCTCAACCTGTTCGGCGGCCTCAGCCGGGCGATGGCCAAGTGCGGGTACCACGACGTCAAGGAGTTCCAGAAGGTCGGCCTGGTCCTCGACCGCTGAGATCCCGTATGCGGAGAGCCCTGGTCACGCTGGTCGCGGTTCTGCTCGCCACGGCCGGGTGCACCGGGCCGAAGGCGGCCGCCGCGCACCCGCATTTCACCCCGGGCGCGGAGGGCATCGGCGACCCGTACTTCCCGACGGCCGGCAACGGCGGTTACGACGTGGCCGGCTACGACTTGAACCTCAGCTATGACCCGCCGTCGAACCAGCTGTCCGGCACGGCCACCATCACCGCCACGGCGACCCAGGATCTGTCGCGCTTCGACCTCGACCTGGCCCATCTGGCCGCGTCCGCGGTGACCGTGGACGGACGGCCCGCCGGGCACGCCGCGCACCAGGACGAACTGGTCGTCACCCCGGCCGCCGGGCTGACCAAGGGCCGCGCGTTCACCGTCGTGGTCACGTACGGCGGAAAACCGCAGGCGTTGCGCGACCCCGCGCTGGGTCAGGGCGGATGGCTGGCGACCGGCGACGGCGGGTTCGCGGTGGGCGAGCCGGAATCGGCCAGCACCTGGTTCCCGGTGAACGACCATCCCGCCGACAAGGCTACCGTCCGGCTCCGGATGACCGTGCCGGACGGCCTCGAGGTGATCGGCAACGGCGTACCCGGCCCACCGACCAGCGCCGCCGGCCGGACGACGTGGACGTGGACCGAGAACGCGCCGACGGCGAGCTACCTGACGACTGTCGTGATCGGACACTACCGGGTCACGCAGACCACGCACGCGGGCAAGCCGATGGTGATCGCGACGCCGGACTCGCTCCCCGCCGACTCGCCCGGCGCGACGTCGCTGGCCCGGACCGGCGAGATCGCGGACTTCCTGGCCACGCAGTTCGGGCCGTACCCGTTCGACGCGTACGGCGGAATCCTGCTCAACGACCCGCGGGTCGGCTACGCGCTGGAGACCCAGTCGCGCCCCGTCTACGGCAACGCGTTCTTCACCACCGGGGAGAATCCGGTGGTGGTGGCGCACGAACTCGCGCATCAATGGTTCGGCGATTCGGTGGCGCTCGAGCGGTGGCGTGACATCTGGCTCAACGAGGGCTTCGCGACGTACGCCGAGTGGTTGTGGCAGGAGCACGACGGCACCCGTACGGTCGCGGCCAGCTTCGACCGCGTCTACTCCGACTACCGATGGACCGTGCGGGCGGCCGACCCGGGGCCCGCCCAACTGTTCGACGACGGCGTCTACTCCCGCGGCGCGATGACCGTCTACGCGCTGCGCCGGACCATCGGGGACGCCGCCTTCGCCCGGCTGCTCACCACGTGGACGTCGCAGTACCGCAACGCCAACGCCGGCACCGGCGACTTCATCGCGGCCGCGGAGAAGGTGTCCGGCCGCGACCTCCGGCGGCTTCTTCCAGACCTGGCTGTACGGCACGACCAAGCCGGCCCACCCCTAACGCTTGTTGATCAGTTCCGGGTGGGCGGTGAGGTATGCCGCCGGGTCGCCCTTGGCCACCGAGGTGAGGAAGCCACGGCCCACGGCGGTCAACTGCTCGCCGAGGTACTGCCCGCCGCTGTAGACCCCGTCGCCGGGCAGGCCGACCATGGTCAGCGACTCCGGCTTCAGATTCCGCAGCGCGTACGCGTACTCCACCGGTTTCCGGCCGCCCAGATACACCAGCGTGTCACCCAGCGCCCCGAGCACCGACTGCAACTTGGCGTTGTCGGTGGCCAGTCCGGCGGTGTCGGCCTCGCCCAGCAACGCCTTGACCAGTTGCCGCTGGTGCCGCTGCCGGTCGTAGTCGCCGTTCTTCAGCCCGTACCGCTGCCGGGCGTAGTCGAGGGCCTGCCAGCCGACCAGCTTCCGCGTCCCGGGCAGATAGACGGCCTGCGGACCGGTGTAGTCGCCGCCGCCCGGCTTCAGCGTGCGCAGGCTGCCGTCGGGTTTGCGGTGGTGGGACACCACTTTCTCGTCGACGTAGAGGGTCACGCCGCCGAGCGCGTCGGTCAGCCTGCTGAAGCCGGCGAAGTTCAGGACCGCGCCGGCCGCGAACGTCTTGATGCCGGTGTACGCCGAGATGGTCGCGGACAGCAGCCCGTACCCCTGGGGCACGCTGATCTGCTTGGTGGCCGGCACGCGGGAGCCGTAGCTCATCGCCTCGGTCAGCTTGTACTTCCCGCCCGGGAAACCCGCTTTCGGCCACGCGGGCATGCTCACCCGCAGGTCCCGGGGCAGCGAGTACAGGTAACCCGAAGCGAGGTCGGCGTTGACGTGCAGCAGCATGATCGTGTCGGAGTGCGGCTCCCAGCCCGGTGAGGTCCGGGTGTCCACGCCCAGCAGCAGCAGGTCGAGCGGCCCGGTGATGTCGGCTCCGGCCGGCGGCCTCGACGGCGACGGCGACGGCTCGCCGGACGGTTGCGCGGCCGCGGCCGGCTTCGCGGTACGCCCGTGCCGGGTCACCGCCACCGCGACGCCGGCACCCGCCAGCACCAGCGCGATCGCGGCCGCGACCACGAACCAGGCGAACCGATGACCTCGCATGCCGACACCGTAACCGCCCGGCGCCCTCGGCGTACTCCCTGATCGTTCCGGCTTTGATCTTCCTCGGCACGGGTGAGCTCGGCCCGGAGCCGGTACCGGTAAACTTGCCCGTCATGACAACCCCCCGGCCCGTGCTCGTGGTCGACTTCGGCGCCCAGTACGCCCAGCTCATCGCCCGCCGCGTCCGCGAGGCCCGGGTCTACTCGGAGATCGTCCCGCACTCGATGCCGGTGGCCGAGATGCTGGCCAAGGACCCGGCCGCGATCATCCTGTCCGGTGGACCGTCCAGTGTGTACGAGCCGGGCGCGCCCGGCCTGGACGCCGGCCTGTTCGACAGCGACGTCCCGGTGTTCGGCATCTGCTACGGGTTCCAGGCGATGGCTCAGGCGCTGGGCGGCACGGTCGCGCACACCGGTTCCCGGGAGTACGGCCGGACCCACCTGACCGCGCAGGCCGGCACCCTGCTGCGCGACCTGCCGGACGGCCTGCCGGTGTGGATGAGCCACGGCGACTGGTGACCATCGCGCCGTCCGGTTTCGCGGTCACCGCGTCGTCCGGCGGCGCGCCCGTGGCCGCGTTCGAGAACCTCACGGCCAAGCGGGCCGGCGTGCAGTTCCACCCCGAGGTCGCGCACACCCAGCAGGGCCAGGAGATGCTCGAGCGGTTCCTGTACGACGTCGCCGGCATCGAGCCCACCTGGACGCCCGGCAACATCATCGACGACCAGGTGGCGGCGATCCGCGCCCAGGTCGGCGACAAGCAGGTGATCTGCGGGCTGTCCGGCGGCGTCGACTCGGCGGTCGCCGCGGCGCTCGTGCACAAGGCCATCGGCGACCAGTTGACCTGCGTCTTCGTCGACCACGGGCTGCTGCGCGCGGGCGAGGCCGAGCAGGTCGAGAAGGACTACGTGGCCGCCACCGGCATCCGGCTGAAGGTGGTCGACGCGTCCGACCGTCTTCCTCGGCCACCTCGACGGCGTCGATCGATCCCGGAGCAGAAGCGCAAGATCATCGGGCGCGAGTTCATCCGTGTGTTCGAGTCGGCCGCCCGCGAGCTCGACGCCGAGCGGCACGTCGAGTTCCTGGTCCAGGGCACGCTCTACCCGGACGTGGTCGAGTCCGGCGGCGGCACCGGCACCGCCAACATCAAGTCGCACCACAACGTCGGCGGCCTGCCCGACGACCTGCGCTTCGCGCTGATCGAGCCGCTGCGCACGCTGTTCAAGGACGAGGTCCGGGCGATCGGCGCCGCCCTCGGACTGCCCGAGGAGATCGTCCAGCGGCACCCGTTCCCCGGGCCGGGCCTGGCCATCCGGATCATCGGCGCGGTCTCCCGCGAGCGGCTCGACATCCTGCGCGCGGCCGACCTGATCGCCCGGGAGGAGCTGACCGCGGCCGGTCTCGACCGGTCGGTCTGGCAGTTCCCGGTGGTGCTGCTGGCCGACGTGCGCAGCGTCGGCGTGCAGGGCGACGGCCGGACGTACGGGCACCCGGTGGTGCTGCGGCCGGTCTCCAGCGAGGACGCCATGACGGCCGACTGGTCGCGCCTGCCGTACGACGTGATCGCCAGGATCTCGACCCGGATCACCAACGAGGTGCCCGAGGTCAACCGGGTCGTCCTGGACGTGACCAGCAAGCCGCCGGGCACCATCGAGTGGGAGTAGGCGGGGTCACTCGGGCCGGCCCCAGGTCGGGTCGGCGGGGTCGCGCCACGGCTGCTCGGCCGGGTCGGCGTCCGGCATGATGATCCAGAGCAACGGGTAGGCGACCAGGGCGACGCCCCAGGTGACCAGGGCGAGGACGGCGAAGCCGACGCGCACCAGCGCCGGGTCGACGCCGAAGTAGCGGGCGATGCCGCTGCAGACGCCGGCCACCATCCGGTCGTCCAGCGGGCGGCGGAGTTGCCGGTACCGACGGTTGGCTGTGTCATGCCTCCAGGATCGGCCCGCGGCGGCCCTCGACGCCTCGGTGAACGCCCGGATCGGGACCCTGATATCCGTCCGGGGACAGGAACTCGTACCGTTACCGACTGAACGCGCGTGTGGGGCAAGCGTCCTGATCAGCAATTACTGACGGCGATCGGTCTGTCAGGAATCCGACAGACGTCACGTGTATGTCACATAAACCGGGCAGAATGCCGCCCGTGACCCCCGCACTCGAACCGCTCCGCCGGATCGCCGCGTACGCCGTCGCGACCGACGCCGACGGCCGCGTCCTCCTGGTCCGGGCCTCCGCCCGCTCCGGCACCCCCGGCGCCTGGTCGCTGCCCGGCGGCGCCGTCGATCACGGCGAGGACCCCAACCACACCGTCGTCCGCGAGACCGCCGCCGAGACCGGGCTGTCGGTGGCCGTGACCGGGCTGCGCGACGTGCTCGCCGACATGCGCTCGCTGCCGCACCGCGGCGTCACCATCCACACCGACCGCCTGATCTACGCCGTGACCGATCCGCGGCGGCACGCTCGTCGACCGGGTCGGCCACCCCACCGACCTGGCCCGCTGGCACACCCTCGAGCCGAGGCCGCCGAGCTGCGGCTGCGGCCGTTCACCGCGGCCGCCCTCGACCTGGACGCGGCCTCGGCCGACCTGCGGCCCGAGGAGGCGCCGGACTTCCCGTCGTTCTACGCCTACCCGGGCCCGGACGGGCTGCACCGGGCGCAGCGGTTCGCGGCGTACGCGATCGCCACCGACCCGGCCGACCAGCTGCTGCTCACCCGCATCGCGCCCGGCTACCCGGGCGCGCGGCTGCTGGCACCTGCCCGGCGGCGGCACCGACTACGGCGAGCAGCCCGGCACCGCGCTCCTCCGCGAACTGGTCGAGGAGACCGGCCAGGACGGCCGGCTGGTCGAGCTGCTCGGCGTGGCCAGCCACCGCGACGCCGCCTCGCTCGGCCCGGAGGGCTACCCGATCGACTGGCACGGCGTGCGCGCCTTCTACCGGGTGATCGTCGACGGAGCCGACCGAGGTGCGTGGTCTACGACGTCGGCGGGTCGACGTCCGAGGCGCGCTGGGTCGACGCTGACGCGACGTGGCCGCCATGCCCGCCGGACGAGCTGACCGAGGTGACGGCCGAGGCGCTGCGCGCGGCGCGGCTAATCTAGATCGGATGAAGATCAGACGGATCGGCGCGTACGGCGATCTGCCGCGACGCCGCCGGCCGGGTGCTGCTGCGCCCGCGATTCCGGCGCTCAGCGCGTTCCCCGGGCAGTGGTACGCTGCCCGGCGGCGGCGTCGAGCAGGGCGAGCACCCGACAGACGCGGTGGTGCGCGAGTTCGCCGAGGAGACCGGTCTGACCGGTACGGATCGACGGGCGTGCGTTCGGTGTCCGCCGACGTGCGTCCGGCTGCCCTGCACCGGCTCGACGAGCACACCGACCGGATCGTCTACGACGTCGAGTGCGACCGGCGGGAACGCTGCGCAGCGAGGTCGGACGGCACCACCGACCTGGTCGACTGGGCCGGGCCGGCCGAGCTCGACAGCTGGCCGCTGATGCCGTTCACCGCCCGCGTCCTCGGCCTTCCGGCACCGGTCCTGGCTGATCCGGACCGTTCCGTCCACAACCCCGTGACCGTACCCGAGCCGGACGCGCGCCGCGGGTCCAGCGCTTCGGGGCGTACGGGCTGGTCACCGACCCGGCCGGCCGGATCCTGCTGACCCTGATCGCGGACGGCTACCCGGGCGCCGGACTCTGGCACCTCCCCGGCGGCGGCACCGACCACGGCGAGATCGCCCGAGGAGGCGCTGGCGCGCGAGCTGTTCGAGGAGACTGGCGCAGCGCGGCCGGGTGACCGGCCTGCTCGAGGTGTCGCACCGGCCACAACCCGGCCGCGCGTGGGCCCGGAGGGGTGCCCGTCGACTGGCACGTGGTCCGCGTCCTGTTCCGGGTGGAGGTGGACGAGCCGACCGACGCCGGGTGACCGAGGGCGCGGGGGTTCCACCGCGGAGGCCGCGCTGGTTCGCCTCGCGACGAGGTCGAAAGTCTGGAGCTGACCAAGGCGGCGGCCCTTGCGCGTCGATCGACTGATCGGGGGAATAGACCGTCGGCGGTGATCAGACGGCGGTGCCGGGAGTTGAGACTCGTCACAGCGCGACGCTCGCGACGCGGGCCGTCCATGGTCCCGCCAGCCGATCGCACGGCGGAGCGGTGCGTGCCGACGAGAGCCGATGGGTCTTGCTCGATGTGCGACGGCTCGCCAAGGCCGCTCGCGGCTGTGCAATGGTGTAGACCGCCAAAACACTGCCACATTGGGCAGCTGTTCCGACGATCCATGGAGGAGCACGTGCCGAGTACCCCTTGGCGCCGGCGTCGCACGACGGATAGTCCCCGTCCCGCCGGGCGTCGTTGGGCAGGCCGGCTGCGCCGCGGCGGCATCGTCTCGCCCGGCAGGCCCTGTTGGTGCGGCGTCGGACGCCGGTCCGGTGATGCCGGGACGCGCTGCCGACCGCGACCCGGGCCGAGGTGATCTACACCGGTGCTGAGTCGTCGCGCCCGCGTGCACGACCCGGGCACCGCCGCACACCCGGCCGCCGCCGCCCGTGGTCGGCCGGCCGCCGCCGTCGAAGCCCGCAGTCGACCTCGCTGCTGCCCGGGCGCGCAGACGCTCGCCCGGAAGGTCCGCTTCGCGCTGGTCAACGGCTGCACCCTGGCCAGCCTCGGGCTCGGGCTCGCCGGCCATCTTCCTGGCCATGCACGGCGACGTTCGCCTGGCTGCGCTCTGCCTGGTCGCCTGCGTGGCCTTCGACGGCCTCGACGGCGCGCTGGCCCGCAAGCTCGGCGTCTCCAGCCCGTTCGGCGCGCAGATGGACTCGCTGGCCGACATGTGCTCGTTCGGCCTGGCCGCACCGGTCGTGGTCTACGCCTCGCTGGCCCACGCCGTGCCCACGGCGGCCGCGGTGGTCGGCCTGCAGCCTGGTCGCCGGCTGCGCCGCGATCCGGCTGGCCCGGTTCAACGTGTCGCCCAAGGACGGCAAGTTCTTCTGCGGCGTGCCGACGACGATGGCCGCGGCCGTGCTCGCCCTGGCCGTGCTGATCGACCTGCCCGTGCCCGGCCTGGCGCTGCTCGGCGGCGTAGCCGTGCTGGCGTTCGCGATGGTGTCCAGCTTCCCGTACGCGAAGCTGGCCCGGATCCTGCGGCTGCCGCCGTGGCTGCTGGCTGCTCCGGTGGTCGGCGCGCTGATCGACCCGCGGCTGACCTTCGTCGCCGCGGTGGTCGCGCTACCTGGCCAGCGGCCCGCGTGGTCTGGCTGCGCCAGCGCTGACGCCGCGAAGGCCGCGGCCTGACCGCGTCACGTCCAGCGGGCGATTCGACCGACTCAGGACCAGCGCGCGAGCACGGACCTTGTCGCACCACGGCAACCGGTGGCCTCGGCGGCGGTCGGCCGGGCAGGTAGACGTCGGTGCGCGAGCCGAACCGGATCAGGCCCAGCCGCTCGCCCCGGGCCACCAGCGTGCCGACCGGCGCGCGCTGCACGATCCGGCGGGCGATCAGCCCGGTCCGCTGGGCCACCACGACCCGTCCGTGATCGGTGTCCAGCACGCGTGTACGCGGCCACGTTGTGCTCGGCGGCGGCCGTCATGGCGTTGGCGTAACCGCCGTCGACTCGACGAAGTAGTCGGCCACCCGCCCGGCCACCGGCACCCGGTTGACGTGCACGTCCAGCACCGACAGGAACACCGCCACCCGCAGGAACTCGCCCTCGCCGAACCGTTCGTCGCGCAGCCGCTCGACCGACAGCACCCGGCCGTCGGCTGGCGGCGACCACCGCCCGCGGGTCGTCCGGGACGTCAGCCGCTCCGGGTCCCGGAAGAACGCCGCCACCGGGCCGGCGGCCAGCGCCGGGACCAGCCACAGCCGCGACTTCGGGCCGGGCCGCCCGGGCCAGCGCGGCCAGGCCGAGCGCGATGCCGGCCGCGGCCACGCCGTTCGAGTCGATGTGCATGCTCCGGGTCAGCGGCACGCTCGACGGCCGGTACGCCGGGGCCAGCGTGGCCGCCACCGCCGAGTCGGCCGGGGTGAACCGCAGCCGGTGCACCCGCACCGGCGGCGGATTGCGCAGCACCAGGTCGGAGCCGACCCCGAACAGCGCGCTCTGCCGGAACAGTTCGGCCGCCGCCCCGCCCGTACGGCCGGGGGTCGGCGGCGTCGGCCACGGTGACCACCGCGCCGTCGGCGAGGTGCTTGGCCAACCCGTCCAGCAGCGCCCGGACCTCCTCGGCGGTGCCGGTCAGCGGCTCGCCCACGATCACCACGTCGGCCGGTTCCGCCTCGGCCGGCGAGTCGACGATGCGCACCCGGTCGGCGATCCAGCTGCCCAGCCCGGTGATGTGGTCGCGGAGCAGGTCGGCCGTACTGCGCTCGCCGGCCACCAGGGTGAGCGAATCGCCCGGCAGCAACGCCTCGACGGCCGCGGTCGACCACCGGTCGAGGCGTGATCGGCCCCGATCACCAGTGCCGACGTGGCCGTCGTTGCGGCGGGCGAACTCGGCGGTCAGCGCGCGCGCGGCGCGGCGCCCGACCCCGGCGACCGGGCGCGGTGGAGACGGTGGGAAACGGCGTCATGCGGATCGAGCATATTGCGCCGCCCGCGCAGCCACTCGAGCGAGTGACCGGGCGGGCGGCGTACCCCCGATGGATCCGGGACCGGATCTACGGCTGGGGTCGGGTTCTCGCGCGGGAACCGCTCGGCCGGGTCGTCGAGCAGCTCCCGGACGATGTCGGCGTGCATCTGCGGCGGCAGGTCGCCGGGCGTCTCGACCGGGCCTCGGCCGGCATCGGCGCGAGCGTCACGGGTCGGCGCGCCGGCCGGACCGGATCGCGCCCAGCAGGCCGATCACGCCGAACAGGATCAGCGCCCCGGCGATCAGCCAGCCGGCCGCCGGCAGGTGCACGTCGGCCACCCGGGACACCGCCCACCAGATGCGCGACCAGGAAGAACAGGACTCCGAAGCTCAGCGACACTCCGTCGGTGCGGTGCGGCTTCATCGGGACACCTCCACGTTGCCGGCGTTCATCTCGATGGTCAGGTTCAGGGTGCCGCCGCCGGTGCCGTCCGGGCCGTCGTCGGTGACGGACCGGGTACCGACGTTGTTGCCCTGCCAGTCCTTGCCCAGCACCTGGGCGTGACCGTTGTCGATCTTGACGGTGGCTGTGGTGTCCACGTCGTTCGGCAGCAGCACCCGCAGCTGACCGAGCCATGGTCACGATGGTGGTCGTCCTGGGTGCGCCGGTGAAGTCGACGGCCGCGCAGGTCGAGCGTGGCCTTGCCGACCGAGACGTCGTAGCGGTCGGCGATCGGCGCCAGGCCGTAGCCGGGACGGAAGTCGTTGGTCGCCGACCTGGCCGCCCCAGACCTCGGCCCCGGACGACACCGCCAGACCCAGGGTGGCCAGGATGGCCAGGAAGATCAGCCCGCGGGCCCGGCCCACCCAGGCGCCCAGGATCAGCCCCAGCCCGATGGTGGCCACGCCGCCGCGAAGTAGGCCGAGATCGGGATGCGGGCGCCGGCCACGTCGATCAGGGCCAGCGCGCCCAGGACGAGCAGGACCGCGAAGAACGTGATCCGGCCGAGCTTGGAGCGCTCCTTCGGCGGCTTGGGCGGTTTGGGCGCGTGCGGCGCGGCGGCCGGGGGCGCGTCCGGCGGAGGTCCGGCGTACGGGCCGTGCGGGGCGAACGGCGGCCGGGCCTCGCTGGTCGGCGGCCCGAACTGGGGCTGGCCGAACTGGGGCTGGCCGAACTGGGGCTGGCCGAACTGGGGCTGGCCGAACTGCGGCGGGCCGAACTGCGGCGGGCCGAACTGCGGCGGCCCGAACTGCGGCGGCCCGAACTGCGGCGAGCCAGGCGGCGGCCACGGTGGGCCGCCGCCGGGCGCAGTCGGAGCGACCGGCTCGGCCGTCGTGGTCGTGGCGGTGGCCGTCGACGTGCCGCCATCCGTCCCGGCGGCGCTCGCCGCCGTCCCCGGCTGCGGAGGGCGGGGACCGCCCGGTCCGAACGGGAAGCCGGTCGCCGTCCGGGTCGCCGACTTGAAGCCCAGCCAGTCACTGCGGGTGATCAGGAAAGCCGCGCCGGCCACCACCGCCACCGCGATCAGGGTGGCCCGGAACCCGCCGTGCACCACCAGGACGAAGGTCAGGGCGGCGGCACCACCGAGCAGCACCACGGAGATCGGCTGCATCGACGAGCGGCCCCGGCCGAGCAGCGACTCGACCGGGGAAGCCGGTCGCCCTCGGCCGGAATGAGCAGCCAGCCGATCAGGTAGATGAGGACGCCGACGCCGCTGAAGAAGCTGAGCACGGCCAGCACCACCCGCCACAGCACCGGGATCGGTGTTGGTGGCCCGGCCGATCGCGGCGCACACGCCGGCGATGTACCGGCCCTGCCGCGGCCGGACCAGCTTGGCCCGGTTGAAGGTCGGCCCGTCGGAGGCCGCCGAACCACGGCGGCGGCCCGGCGGGTGGCACCTCTCCGGCCCCGGGCGGCACCTCTCCGGCTGCGGGCGGCGGGGTGCTGGAAGCACCCGGCGGCGGGGGCGGAGGCGGCAGCGGCTCGTCCGCGACAGGGGCATCGGCAACCGGCGGAAGGTAGGCCGTAGGCGGCCCGTCCACCAGCGTCGGCGGGTCCGCGGGGTCCGCGGGGTCCGCGGGGTCCGCGGGGTCGGCCGGGTCAGCGGCGGTCTGCGGGTCGGCCGGGTCTGCGGGGTCGGCCGGGTCGGCGGGGTCTGCCGGGTCGGCCGGGTCTGCCGGGTCTGCCGGGTCTGCCGGGTCGGCCAGCGTGTCCGCGACCGTCGGCTCGTCGCTCGCCGGCACCTCGATGGTGGGCTCCCCGCCCGCCGGGCGTTGCGAGGAGGACAGGCGTGGCCGGTCGGTGGGACTCGGCAGCTTCGTCGGTCATGCATTCGATACTGATGGCCCGGTCGCCCCACGTACCTCCGGCACCGACCCTGAGCCCACCCTGAGATCACCAGGCCGCAGAGCTCGGGGAGTACCCCGTGGTCTCCGACGGCCTGGACGTGTGACGATCGACGGGAACCTCGAGGAGGAGCGATCACCACCACGACCCCGGACACTGAGACACGCCGCCTGTACCGGCCCCGCGACCACCGGATCATCGCCGGTGTCGCCGCCGGCCTGGCCGCCACCTCGGCGTACCCGTGCTCGCGGTGCGGATCGCCCTGGTCGTTGCTGCTGGGATTCAACGGCCTCGGCCTGATGCTGTACGCGGCCTTCTGGGCGGTCGCTGCCGCAGGCGGACGCCGAACGGCGAACCGCCCGCGCGCCGCAATCTCGGCGCGCTGCTGCCGTTCGCTGCCATCGGGCTCGGCGTGGTGTTGCTGTCCGAGCTGCTGACCAATAACAAGGGCGGGGTGTTCGGCGCCGTCGGCTGGTTGGTCGCGGTGATCGCGGTCGGCGCCGGCATGATCTGGCACCAGTCCGATCCCGGCCGTCGCGGCCACTGGGCCGAGCAGCGCGTCGCAGGTGCCGTGGCTGGCCGCGGTGGTGGCCGAGAGCGACCGCCGATCGTTCCTGTTCCGTTTCGTCGGCGGCGGCGTGCTGGTCGCGGCCGGCATCATCGGCATCGTGGCGGTCTACGCCGGCACCGGGACCTTGGCGTCGGTCCTCAACGGCGTGGTGTTCGCGCTGGTCGGCCTGGTCGGCGTCGGCGTGGTGGTGGCGCCGCTGCTGTGGCGTATGTTCAACCAGCTCCGGACCGAGCGGGAGGGCCGCATCCGGGAGCAGGAACGCGCCGAGGTGGCCGCCATGATCCACGACCAGGTGCTGCACACCCTGGCGCTGATCCAGCGCAACTCGGCCGACATCAAGGAGGTGCAGCGGCTGGCCCGCGGCCAGGAGCGCACGCCTGCGCAACTGGCTCTACAAGCCGGCCGCCTCGCCGACCGAGCGGTTCGCCGCCGCCGCTGGAGCAGGCCGCGGCCGAGGTCGAGGACACGTACGCGATCAGCGTCGAGACCGTGGTGGTCGGCGACACCGAGTGCGACGACCGGGTGGCGGCGCTGGTCGCCGCCGCCCGGGAGGCGCTGGTCAACGCGGCCCGGCACGCCGGAGTGGACGACCGTCTCGCTGTACGCCGAGGTCGAGGCGGACGAGCTGAGCGTGTTCGTCCGCGACCGCGGCGCCGGGTTCGACGTCGATCAGCGTCGAGGAGTCCCGGCACGGTGTCCGCGGGTCGATCATCGGCCGGATGAAGCGCCACGGCGGCCGCGCGGAGATCCGCAGCACCCCGGGCGAGGGCACCGAGGTCCGACTGACCATGCCGGCGTCGCGTGAAAGCGTGCACGGCATGGAGACGCAGGATGACCGATCATGACCGACCACGCCGTTGACCGTGTTCCTGGTCGACGACCACGCGATGTTCCGCGCCGGCGTCCGGGCCGAGCTCGGCGCGCACGTCGAGGTGGTCGGCGAGGCCAGCACGGTGCCGGAGGCGATCACCAGGATCGCCGAGCTGGTGCCGGACGTGGTGCTGCTCGACGTGCACATGCCGGACGGCGGCGGCCGGGCCGTACTGGACGCGATGCGCCGCTCGCACCCGCAGGTGCGGTTCCTGGCGCTGTCGGTGTCGGACGCCGCCGAGGACGTGATCGGGCTGATCCGGGCCGGCGCCCGTGGCTACGTGACCAAGACGATCTCGCCGGACGAGCTGGCCGCGGCGATCAAGCGGGTGGCCGACGGCGACGCGGTGTTCAGCCCGCGGCTGGCCGGGTTCGTGCTGGACGCGTTCGCCTCCCGGCCGGACGTCCCGGTCGCCGACCCTGAGCTGGACCAGCTGACCAACCGGGAACGCGAGGTGCTGCGCCTGCTCGCGCGCGGGTACGCGTACAAGGAGATCGCCAAGGAGCTGTTCATCTCGATCAAGACGGTGGAGACGCATGTCTCCAACGTGCTCCGCAAGCTGCAGATGTCCAACCGGTACGAGCTGTCCCGATGGGCGGCCGACCGACGCCTCGTATGACGCTGTGACACAGTGGCCTCTGCTCGCCCGCCCGTTGGGAGCGCTCGAAGGAGGCACACTCGGATGCCGAAGACATTGACGGCCATCGTGGTCGTCGTTCTTCTGCTGACCGCCGGTTGCGACGGCGGCTCGGACGACAACTCCGCCGCCCGCGGCATCGTCATCGGAATCACCGAGCCCCGGCACCTGCTGCCTGCCAACACCACGGAGTCCAGCGGCGCGCAGGTGCTGTCGTCGCTGTTCACTCCCCTGGTGAACTTCGACGCCAACCACAAGCCGGTGCCGGTGGCGGCCCGGTCGATCACGCCGGACGCGAGCAACAAGGTCTGGACGATCGCGCTGAAGCCGGGCCTGACGTTCAGCAACGGCGAACCGGTGACCGCGCAGAACTACATCGACGCCTGGAACTACGGCGCCTACGGCCCGAACGACCAGAGCGCGTCGTACTACTTCGAACGCGTCGACGGTTACGCCGACGTCCAGCCGGGCGTGCCCGGCGACGACAGCACCCAACCCACAGCGCCGCCACGGGCCAAGGAGCTCTCCGGCCTGAAGAAGGTCAACGACCTCACCTTCGCCGTCACACTGTCGGCCCCGTTCGCCGGCTGGGCCTCGGTGATGGCTGACACCGCCTTCTATCCGCTGCCCAAGGCCGCGTTCGCCGCTCCCGGCGTGCTCGCCGGCGGGTTCGAGGACGCGATCATCGGCGACGGCCCGTTCCGGCTGAAGGGCAAGTGGGAGCACAACTCCCGGATCCGGGTCGAGAAGGTCCCGGGCTATACCGGCACGGCGCCCAACGTGGACGCCATCACCTTCAAAATCTACGACGATCAACTGGCCGAGTACCGCGATCTGGTGGCGGGCGACGTCGACGTGCAGACACAGATCCCGATCGAGAGGCTCGACGCGGCGGCCGGCGACCTCTCCGACCGGCTGCAGAAGAGCCCGAACTCGTCGTACACGTTCGTCGGCTTCCCGGCGTACGAGAAGCAGTTCACCAACGTCGACGTCCGGCGGGCGCTGTCCATGGCGATCGATCGCAAGGAGATGACCGACCAGATCTTCCGGGGCTCGCAGACGCCGGCCACCTCGTTCGTCTCGCCGGTGGTCGCCGGATACCGTCCGGACTCCTGCGGCGCCAACTGCGTCTACCACCCGGCGCTGGCCAGGCAGCTGTACACGGCGGCGAAGGGGCCACGGACGATCGAGATCTCGTACAACGCCGACGGTGGTCACAAGGCCTGGGTCGACGACATGTGCGGCCAGATCGAGAGCTCGCTGGGTATCGCCTGCACCGGCGTCGGCGAGCCGACGTTCCCCGACCTGCTGACCGAAGTGCAGAACAAACAGCCGGTCGGGCTCATCCGGCTGCCCTGGCTGATGGACTACCCGCTGATGGAGGACTACCTCAGCCCGCTGTACGGCACCAACGGCACGTCGAACTACTACGGCTACACCAACCCCACGTTCGACAGCCTGGTGAAGCGGGGTTCGGAGGCGGCCACGCCGGACGAGTCGGTCAAGTACTGGCAGCAGGCCGAAGATCTCCTGGCCAAGGACATGCCGGTGATTCCGCTGCGGTTCGGCGAGAACGTCTACGGCCACTCGAAGAAGGTCACCGACGTCGAGGTCGACGAGTTCCAGCGGGTCGACGTGGACAAGATCGCGCTGGTCAAACCTTGATCCGGCCGTACGCCGTGGCAGGCGGGCCGCATTGACCGTTATCGCTCCCCGCTCCTCCCGGCTCGACGCCGCGGAACGGCTCGACGCCGCGGAACGGCTCGACGCCGCGGAACGGCTCGACGCCGCGGAACGGCTCGACACCGTTACAGCGGACCGCGACCCGACCGCAGAAGGAGCAGGGCGACCTGAGTTCCGTCGGGACCGAGGGCGGCGCGGAACCGGTCGACGATCTCCCGTTCGCGGCTGAGCACCAGCCGGGTCCCTCCGGATGCCATCCGGGTCTTGCCGACATGCTGGGACAGGCGCGCCCGCTCCAGCCACAGATCGATGAGAGCCTGGTCGATCTCGTCGATCCGCGCCCGGATGCCCCGGATCTCGTCGGCGGCCGGGGGCGCGTCGGTGCCGGTGTCGTCGCTGCTGTGGTCCGCTTCGTGACGTGCCAGGTCGGCAGCCATCTCGTGCTCCTCGGGTGCGTGCGCCCCGGTCGGCCCGGCCCGGGCAGCATCAAGCCCCGGGCGGGGAAGCCCGGGGCTCGATTCAGGTCTGTCGTTCAGACGCTTACCACGGCCGGACTGCCGGTGCCGTAGAAGAAAAATCGCGTCTGCCCGATCACGTGACGAGTATGCCGCCGGGCCGAGCCGGTCCGCAAGGAAACCGCACTCGCTCGGCGAAAACTTGTCGGTGGGCCGACATAGACTTCACCCCGCCATGCGAGCCCTGCCAGACAACACCCAGCCCCTGTTTCCGGTGCCCGATCCGGCGACACCCGCCCCCTCCGCTCCGGAGCGCAGGCCCCGTGCCCGGGTCGACCCGGATTCGCTGCTGGAGGGTCTGAACGGGCCGCAGCGTGACGCCGTCACGCACGCCGGTTCGCCGCTGCTGATCGTGGCCGGCGCCGGTTCGGGCAAGACCCGGGTGCTGACCCACCGGATCGCCTATCTGCTGGCCGCCCGCGACGTGCACCCCGGTCAGATCATCGCGATCACGTTCACCAACAAGGCCGCCGGCGAGATGAAGGAGCGGGTGGCTGCGCTGGTCGGCCCCCGCGCCCGGCTGATGTGGGTGTCCACCTTCCACTCGGCGTGCGTGCGGATCCTGCGGGCCGAGCACGAGCACGCCGGGTTGAAGAGCACGTTCTCGATCTACGACGCCGACGACTCGCGCCGGTTGATGCAGCTGGTCGCCCGCGAGCTCGACCTCGACCCGAAGCGGTACACCGCGCGCGGCCTCGCCGCCCAGGTGTCGAACCTGAAGAACGAGCTTGTCGACCCCGCGGAGTTCACGGATCGGGCCAAGGGGCCGCAACGAGCGGGCCGTCGCCGAGGCGTACGAGCTGTACCAGCGCCGCCTGAGCGAAGCGCACGCGCTCGACTTCGACGACATCATCATGGAGACGGTGCATCTGCTGCAGTCGCACCCGCACGTCGCCGAGGCGTACCGCCGCCGGTTCCGGCACGTGCTGGTGGACGAATACCAGGACACCAACGCCGCCCAGTACACGCTCGTCCGGGAGCTGGTCGGCCCGCTCCGGCGGCGAACTGGAACCGGGTGAGCTGTGCGTGGTCGGTGACGCCGACCAGTCGATCTACGCGTTCCGCGGCGCCACGATCCGGAACATTCTCGAGTTCGAGCGCGACTACCCGGACGCCCGCACCATCCTGCTGGAACAGAACTACCGGTCCACCCAGACGATCCTGTCCGCGGCCAACGCGGTGATCGAGCGCAACACCGTCGCGCAAACCCAAGCGGCTGTGGAGCGATCAGGGCGCGGGCGAGCAGATCGTCGGGTACGTGGCCGACACCGAGCACGCCGAGGCCGACTGGGTCGCCCGCGAGATCGACCGGCTGCACGACCGGGACGACGTACGCCCGGGTGACGTGGCCGTCTTCTACCGCACGAACGCCCAGTCGCGGGTCTTCGAAGAGGTGTTCATCCGGGTCGGCCTGCCCTACAAGGTGGTCGGCGGCGTGCGCTTCTACGAGCGCAAAGAGGTCCGCGACGCGCTGGCTTATCTGCGCGCGGTCACCAACGACGACGACACGGTGAGTCTCCGGCGGGTCCTCAACACGCCCCGCCGCGGCATCGGCGACCGGGCCGAGGCCAGCGTGGAGGCACTGTCCACTCGTGACCGCATCTCGTTCGGGCAGGCGCTGCGCCGGGCCAAGGACGCGCCCGGCATCTCCACCCGCGCGGTGAACAGCATCAACGACTTCGTCGCCCTGCTCGACGGGCTCCGGGAGATGTCCGCGACCAGCCCACCGGAAGAGGTGCTGGAGGCCGCCCTGCAACGGTCCGGGCTGCTCACCGAGCTCGAGGAGAGCCTCGACCCGCAGGACCAGGGCCGGGTCGAGAACCTGCAGGAACTGGTGTCCGTCGCCCGCGAGTACACCGAGCGCGTCGAAGGTGGCGACGAGCAGGCCACCCTGGCCGGGTTTCTCGAGCAGGTGGCGCTGGTCGCGGACGCCGACCAGGTGCCCACCGACGATCCCGACCACCAGGGCGTGGTCACGCTGATGACGCTGCACACGGCCAAGGGCCTCGAGTTCCCGGTGGTGTTCCTGACCGGGCTCGAGGACGGCGTCTTCCCGCACAGCCGTGCGCTCGGCGACAACACCGAGTTGGAGGAGGAGCGGCGGCTCGCGTACGTGGGGATCACCCGGGCGCGGCAGCGGCTCTACCTGTCTCGGGCGGTGACCCGATCGGCGTGGGGCGCGCCGCAGTACAACCCGCCGTCCCGCTTCACCGACGAGCTGCCGGGCGACCTGGTGCGCTGGGAGCGGACGGGCGCGGCGTACACCTCGTGGTCCGGCTCGGGCGGCGGGGTCGGCGGCCGTGCCGGCTCCAGCGGCGACCGAGGTGACCGTGGCCGGGGCGGCGGCTTCGCCGGCGGCACCCCCAAGGCGCAGGAACTGGCCGGTCGGCTCGGCATCGACGCCAGCAAGCTGGCCACCGCGAGCGAGCTGCCCACCGGCCCCAAGGTCGAGCCCGGCGACCGCGTCAACCACCAGCGCTACGGCCTCGGCCGGGTGATGGCGATCCAGGGCCACGGGCCGGGTGCCCGCGCCCAGATCGACTTCGGCGACCAGGTGATGTGGCTGGTCCTGCGGCACGCCCCGATCGAAAAGCTCTAGCGGCCCGCACCACGCGGGCGGTTGGTGGGTCATCGACGGCGTCCTTGCCGTAATTCTCGTCGCGGGGAATCGACGCGGGCGGTAGATCAAGGCGCACGCTCGGCGGCCGAAAATGTGTCTGGCGTCAATCCCAGAGCTACGGCAAACTAAACGACTGCGTACGCCTTTGCTCGCCCTCAAGATGCACACATCGGGCAATTCAAGAGCGGGCGGCCGAATGTCCTCACCTCGGCTACGAGAGGCACTCCGCCCAGCGCTTTGCTGAGGGTGACCGCCGTAGCGGCTGCCATATCCGATCCGCGACCGATCCGGATGCTGGTCTCGGTGTCAGCCGGGTCTGCTGTCTCGGTATGGTCAATGCGCCGAACATCGCGGTAGGCGTAGCGACTATGGTGGGGGATAGCGACGATTAAGCGCGCGTCCTTGAAATGTGGGGAGTGAGGGAAGTATGGCCAAGCAAATCATCACGGTGCTCACCGACGACCTGGACGGCGGAGACGCCGAGCGAACGATCGAGTTCGGCCTCGATGGCGTGAACTACACCATCGACCTGTCCGAGAAGAACGCCGGCAAACTCCGTAAGGCACTCGACCCGTATCTGACGGTCGCCTCTCGTGCCGGCCGGTCCGGCGGAAACGGGCGGATCGCGTCGCGCGTGGTGGCGGCCCCGAGCCGGGCGAACCGGGATCAGAACCAGGCCATCCGGGAGTGGGCCACCAAGAACGGGTACGAGGTGTCCGAGCGAGGACGTATCCCAGCCTCGATCGTCGAGGCCTTCCACGCCAAGCGTTGACGAGTCGGCTGCCGATAGGCTGTCGCCTACTGGTGGCCGACCCGGCAGGCCGGCCCGCCTTCTCAGCGGCCAGATGTGGGTGCTGCTCAACGTTTGGTGGGCGCCTTGATCGGTCTCGGCACATGCGCCCGGAATCGCATCCAGCCGGCACTGGACGACGCAACCGCTGATGTGGTTGCGACGGTTCGAGATCGGGGTCTGATGGTAATGCTGCTGGTCGTGCCCGTCGTCGTGATCGCCGGCTGGCTCATTGCACGGCGTGGCATGGCGTACCGAGGCTGGTGCTTTTCGGCTGCTGTTGATCGTTGGACGGTGCGCAGCCGCTCAGATTGCCGCCTTCCCGTCCTGTCTTCCGGCCAGTAAGCGCGGCCGACCGCCTCTGCCTCAGCAAGATTTGGCGCACCGTTTCAGCGGATCCGGATAGCGTCATTCCCGTTTGAGGTGACTCGTACCTGCGCTCGCAGACGTGCCGACGTCAATGCCTGCTGTGTACTTGGTGGCGTACGCGGCTGTGCCCTTCCAGGCGAGAGAGGCAGCAGCTGGTTGAGCGGGGTGCCCCTCGGCCCCCGATGCATCACCGGGATTTGCTGGTGGCGTCGGCCTTCGTCGTCGTGCCTGCGGTCGGCGTCGGCGCGTCGGTGAAAGTCACGCAGCCGGGGATGTCGACCCCGTGCTCGTGCATCCACTGCGTCGGCTCGATCGGGTTCTTGTAGAAGCCCTCGTGCACCTCGAAGTGCAGGTGGGGACCGGTGGAGTGACCGGTCGAGCCCTCGTTGCCGATCTGCTGGCCGGCGGTGACCTTCTGCCCGACGGTCACAGTGATCGCGGACATGTGGCCGTAGTGGGTGAGGAAGCCGTCGCCGTGATCGATCAGAACCGCGTTGCCGTAACCCTCGGCCGGTCCGGCGGCGACCACCGTGCCCGACCCGGCGGCGCGGATCGGGGTGCCGTCGGCGGCGGCCAGGTCGACGCCCTCATGCAGACGTCCCCAGCGCATGCCGAAACAGGACGTCACGGTGGCCTCGGGCAGCGGGTTGACCCACAGCGCGGTCGAGGTGGCAACGACCGGTCGGGTCTTCTTCACGATCGCGGCGAAGCCCAGCGTCGGGGAGGGGATCTGGGCCGAGATGGCGGCGTCGGCATCGGCGTCGGCCACCGTGGCCGAGCCGGGCGGACTGGCCGCGGCGGCGCTCTGCGCGGCGTGCGCGGCGGCCGTGCCGGCCTCGGTCTCCATCGCGAGAGCGGATCCGGCAGCCGCCGGACTCGGGTGCGCCACCGGACGCGGGCGACCCGGCGCGGCGCTGGCGGCGGACACCCCGGCGACGCTCACGCCGGCCAGCAGAGCCGCACCCAGGATCGCGACGCGGCTTCGTTCCCCCAGAATCTTGGGCATGGGGTGACTCGGCACCACGGCACGGTGGCGTCCCGCGGTCTTCCGGTGGGCGGCTTGATGCGGCACGACGGTGTGATCCTCCAGGCTCCGGGTGGTCCGACGTATGCCTGTCGGCAGGTTGGAGGCGGGCCGAAAGTCCCGAACCCGGATGCGCACCGACTTGCAACCAACGGCCGTCTGCCGATGCTGCCGCACAAACCCCTGCGTCCGTGGGCTTTCCCGGCGGTGTGGGGTACGGGTGGATCCGTGTGGACGAAGCGGCGGAAGTGTCGCACCCTCGTGGTTTCCTGGACCCCGCCCAGGAGGGTGGGGGCGGTCAGTGGAAGCTCTGGGGCACATCAAGATCATCGAGGAAGGTGAGGCGTGCGTGACGTCAGTGAGCGCCTGGGACGCCGGTATCACGCCGCGCGCCGGGTCCGGTGGGAACGGTCGGAGCGACTTGCTCCACGGACGGTTGGTCGTGGTCGATCGCGAGGCGGAGTCTTCCGACGGCGGGCGGATCGGGACTGGAAGACTGTCTTCAGCCCGGCGCGGGCGCTACGGCCTTGCGGGGTGATCAGGTCGCCGGGCGGGCCCGGTTCTCGGGGGCGGCGCGTACCTGCTGATGTGAAGTGTCAGGAAGCGGCGGCGGCCATGCCGGCGTACACCGACTCGACCTGAAGCTTGATGTCGACGCCGTGGGCGCGGAGGAACGTGATCGGGTCGACCGGCTGGCCGTCCACGTGGACCTCGAGGTGCAGGTGCGTCCCGTAGGAGGCGCCGGTGTTGCCGATCTCGCCGATCACCTGGCCGGCCACGACGTTGTCGCCCGGCTGGACCAGCAGCCGGCGCGAGTGGGCGTAGACGACCTCGGTGCCGTCGGCGTTCTTGACGGTGATCGAGTAGCCGTAGCCGCCGTTGTAGCCGGCCTGTGTGACCTTGCCGGCGTGGATCGCCTTGTAGGGTGTGCCTTCCTCGGCGGCCAGGTCGATGCCGGCGTGCAGCTTGCCCCAGCGGACCCCGAAGGGCGACGTGAAGACGTAGTCGTCGAGGGGCAGCAGCCAGACGTCCTGCGCGGAGACGTCGGTGTCGGCGGCCTTGGCGGCCTCGCGGTCGATGCCACGGTTGGCGCGCCCGGTGCTGGCGGCCCGGTCGGCGACGGCTTGCTGGGCCTGGGCATTCTGGAGGCTGGCCAGAACTTCGTGGTTGACGGCCTTCGCGTCGGGCACGTGGGACGCGCCGAGGGCGACCACGCCGGCACCGACGAATGCGGAGAGGCCGACGACGGCGTAGCGGCTGCGGGGAGGGGTGGGTACGCGGCGACGGCCGCGATAGCGATCGGGCTCAGACGACAAGCGCTGGCGCACGAACAACCCTCCGTCGGTGGCTACAGGCGGCGAACGAAGTCCCCTAAGGGAAAGGTGACATTCGATCTCCGGGTATCGGTCCGGTGTTATCCGGTTGACAGCCGGAGGTCACGGTAACGAAACGCACCGCGCCTCACAAGTCGCAGCGCCAATTCGCTGACACATCGCTATCGCATTCGCAGGTGATTGTCCGTATTAGACCCTATCGGGGAGACTTCTCTGTTAGCTGTGTGTCACATCAGTGGGAACGCAAAGTGATTGGGCCGCAATCTGGCCGCTCGTTGGAGTGACTCGCGTCACCGGGTTACCGTCGTTGAGGGTGCGTCGACGAAGGGGTCGCAGATGCAGGGACGGATCAGGGTCGTGGTCGCCAAACCGGGGCTGGACGGTCACGACCGTGGGGCCAAAGTGGTGGCGCGCGCGCTGCGGGACGCCGGCATGGAGGTCGTTTACACCGGCCTGCACCAGACGCCCGAGCAGATCGTGGAGACCGCGATCCAGGAGGACGCCGACGCCATCGGGCTGTCGGTTCTCTCCGGCGCCCACATGACACTGTTCCGGCGGCTGCTGGAACTGCTCGCCGAGCGCGACGCGACCGACATCGTGGTATTCGGCGGCGGCATCATTCCCGCCGACGATATCGCCGAGCTGGAGAACTCGGAGTGGCCAGGATATTCACCCCGGGAGCCACCACCGCGTCCATCATCGAATGGGTACGCGCCAATGTCACCGACTCCGGTGGCCTGATCGGGAAATGAAGGGGAGAGGCCGGACGCACCCCTCACACGTCCGGCCTCTCTATGCACGATGCCCCGCCGCCACCCCTCGACCGACAGGGCATCGGCCGTCTTCCACCCGGTCCGCTCAGCGCACCGACACCTTCCTCAACGCGCCGGGCGACCGCGGTTACGCGCCGTCCCGATCCGAATGTGACGTCCGCGGGTGTGCGGTCTTGCACACCGCGGACCCGCATTCGGGCACCGGCCGACGCGCGGGTCGACTAGGTCTGCGCCGGTGAGGCAGACATTTCACCCGCACGGCAAGCGGCGCCGCTCAGCGGAAGGAGCCACGTGGACCTGTTCGAGTATCAGGGACGCGACCTGTTCGAACGGCACGGGCTGCCCGTGCTGGGCGGCGGCGTCGCCGACGACCCCGCAGGAGGCTCGCGCGATCGCCGAGCGGCTCGGCGGCAAGGTCGTCGTGAAGGCGCAGGTGAAGGTCGGCGGCCGCGGCAAGGCCGGCGGCGTCAAGCTGGCCGCGGACGCCGGACGAGGCGCGAGGCCCGCGCCACCGACATCCTCGGCATGGACATCAAGGGCCACACCGTCCACAAGGTGATGCTGGCCGAGACCGCGGACATCACCGAGGAGTACTACTTCTCCTACCTGCTGGACCGGGCCAACCGCACCTTCCTGTGCATCGCCAGCGTGGCCGGCGGCATGGAGATCGAGCAGGTCGCCGACGAGCAGCCGGACAAGGTCGCCAAGATCGCGATCGACGCCGAACAAGGGCGTCGACGCGGCCAAGGCCCGGGAGATCGTCGACGCCGCCCAGTTCCCGGCCGACGTCGCCGACCAGATCGCCGACATCGCGGTCAAGCTGTGGCAGGCCTTCGTCGCCGAGGACGCCACGCTGGTCGAGGTCAACCCGCTGGCCAAGGTCGGCGACGGCCGGGTGCTCTGCCTGGACGCCAAGGTCACGCTCGACGAGAACGCGGCGTTCCGTCACCCCGACCACGAGGCGCTGGTAGACGAGTCCGCCGTCGACCCGCTGGAGCAGGCGGCCAAGGCCAAGAACCTCAACTACGTGAAGCTCGACGGCGAGGTCGGCATCATCGGCAACGGCGCGGGCCTGGTCATGTCGACGCTGGACGTGGTGGCGTACGCGGGCGAGCGGCACGGCGGGGTCAAGCCGGCCAACTTCCTCGACATCGGCGGCGGCGCCAGCGCCCAGGTGATGGCGAACGGCCTGGAGGTCGTGCTCGGCGACCCCGACGTGAAGTCGGTCTTCGTGAACGTCTTCGGCGGCATCACCGCCTGCGACGCGGTCGCCAACGGCATCGTCCAGGCGCTCGCAGCTGCTCGACGCAGCGCGGCGATGACGGTCACCAAGCCGCTCGTCGTGCGGCTCGACGGCAACAACGCCGAGGCCGGCCGCGCGATCCTCGACTCGGCGAACAACCCGCTGGTCGAGCGGGTGGACACGATGGACGGTGCGGCCGAGCGCGCCGCCGAGCTCGCGGCTGCGGGGAAGTGACGACATGGCTATCTGGCTCACCAAGGACTCCAAGGTCATCGTCCAGGGCATCACCGGCTCCGAGGGCACCAAGCACGCCCGCCGGATGCTCGCCGCGGGCACCGAACGTGGTCGGCGGCGTCAACCCGCGCAAGGCCGGCACGACCGTCGACTTCGACGGCACCGACGCTGCCGGTGTTCGCCACCGTCGCCGAGGCGATGAAGGAGACCGGCGCCGACGTGTCGGTCATCTTCGTGCCGCCGGCGTTCACCAAGGCCGCCGTCGTCGAGGCGATCGACGCCGAGATCCCGCTGGCCGTGGTGATCACCGAGGGCGTGCCGGTGCAGGACAGCGCGGCCGCGTTCTGGGCGTACAACGTGTCGCACGGCGACGAAGACCCGGATCATCGGGCCGAACTGCCCCGGCATCGCCTCGCCGGGCTCGTCCAACGCCGGCATCATCCCGGCCGACATCACCCCGGCCGGGCGCATCGGCCTGGTCAGCAAGAGCGGCACGCTGACCTACCAGCTGATGTACGAGCTGCGCGACATCGGCTTCTCCACCGCCGTCGGCATCGGTGGCGACCCGGTCATCGGCACCACGCACATCGACGCGCTGCAGGCGTTCCAGGACGACCCGGACACCGACGCGATCGTGATGATCGGCGAGATCGGCGGCGACGCCGAGGAGCGGGCCGCCGACTTCATCAAGGTCGTACGTCACCAAGCCGGTGGTCGGGTACATCGCCGGCTTCACCGCCCCGCCCGGTAAGACCATGGGTCACGCCGGCGCGATCATCTCGGGTTCGGCCGGCACCGCCGACGCCAAGAAGGACGCCCTCGAGGCGGCCGGCGTCAAGGTCGGGAAGACCCCCAGCGAGACCGCCCGCCTGATGCGCGAGGTCATGAGCTGACCTGCCCGGTTCGACGACGCGCCGTCTTGTCACCGGAAGGCGGCGCGCCGCCGTATCTGCATCGCCCCGGGCCGTCCGGCATGCAAAAGTAGTTCGCGATGCCGACCACACCCGACCGCCGCGACGGCCGACCCGCCGGCTCGGTGGACTCGCCGAACGATCTGGCCGACGCCGAGGCGCTCGAGCTTGCCTCTCGGGAGACGGTGCCGCTGGATCGGGTGGCGCCGGACCGAGTGCCACCGGACCGGGTGCCGCCGGATCGGGAGGCGCCGGATCGGGAGGCGCCGGATCGGGAGGCGCCGGATCGGGAGGCGCCGCACCGGCTGGCGGCGGATCGGCTGGCGGCGGACCGGCCGACCGAGCGGGTGGAGCATCGCACCGCGGTCCTCGACGACGCCGCGCTCGGACGCCGGGAAACGGTCAAGGTCCCCGGCCCTCGCCGCCCGGCCGCGGCGGCGCGGTCCGGCCGGGCGCCGCTGGTCGTGGCGGCCGGATTCGCCACCTTCTGGGCGGCCCTCTGGTCGTACGTGCCGGTCTTCGCCGTGATCGGGCTGGCCCGCACGCTCGAGGGCGCCGGGGGACTGGCCGGCGCGGCCCGGGCCGGGATGGCCGGATGGCTGCTCGGGCACGGCGTCCCCATCGGCACCTCGATCGGCCCGCTGGCCCTGGCTCCGCTGCTGCTCACTGTGCTGATCCTGTGGCGGCTCAACCGGGCCGCGCTGCACGTCACCCGGGCGACCGGCGCACGCCACAGCGGCTCGGTCCGGGCGGCGCTGGCTGTGGCGGGCATGATCGGCGTGTGGTACGCGGTCATCGGCCTGCTCGCCGCTTCGATCACCGACGGCCGGGGCACGGCCGTGTCGGGGGGCCGCGCGGCCGTCGACTTCTTCCTGCTCGGCTCGTTCGGCGCGCTGGCCGGCTCGCTACGCAGCACCGACGGGCTGGGCACGATCGCCCGCCGGGTCCCGCGGGCAGTGCGCCACGGCGTCCGTACGGGCATCGTCGCGGCCCTGCTCATCCTGGTCGCCGGCGCCCTCGCGACCGGCCTGAGCGTCGCGCTCGGCGGCGGCCGGGCGGCCGACATGATCGCCGCCTACCGTACCGGCACGGCCGGGCAGGCCGGCATCACCCTGCTCAGCCTGGCCTATGGCGCCAACGCGGTCATCTGGGCGGCGGCGTTCCTGCTCGGGCCGGGGTTCGCGCTCGGCACCGGGACCGCGGTCCGGCTGACCGAGGTGTCGGTGGGTCCGCTACCCACCGTCCCGTTGCTGGCCGGACTGCCGGACGGCCCGATCGGCGCCGCCGGCGTCGTCCTGCTGGCGGTCCCGGCGCTGGTTGCGATCCTCGCCGGGGCGCTGATGACCCGGCGCATGTCTCGTCCCCGGCCGGGTGACGCGAGTGAGTCGCCGGCGAAGCGCCGTGCCCCGAGCTGGTCGCTGGTCCTGGGCGCGGCCGTGCTCGCCGGCCCGGCCGCAGGCGTGATCCTGGGCCTGCTGGCCTGGTTCTCCGGTGGGGCGCTGGGCGACGGCCGGCTCGCCGACATCGGCCCCGGCCCGTGGTCGGTGGGCCTGACGGCGACCGTCGTGGTCGCCGTCGCGGGCGCCGATCGGCGCGGCCGCGGCCCGGGCCTTCCGCGCCCAGCGCTGAGCCGGCGCTCGCCGCGGGGAGCGAACCAGTCGGGTCCGGGAAAGTCGCCGGCGAAGCCGTCAACGGGCACGAGCCCACTCGATCGCGTGGCCACGCGCGCCGCGCTGAGGTCACGGGCCGCTCAGAAGTCCGAGTACGCGGAGAGGTTCCACCTGCCGCGGGCGATCGCGACGACAAGCCCGATGACGCCGAGCAGGATCCCGATCCCGCCGCAGATCAGCCCGGTGAGCGCCTGGTTGGGGTTGGAAGCGACGCCGGCCTTGGCCTTGTTCAGGCTCATGTAGCTGATGATGACCGCCGCGATGCCGATCGGCAGGCCGAGGAAAATACAGCACTGGGTCGGGATCGAGACGATGCCGAGGATCATGCCGACCAGACCCTGCGTGTTGCTCCGGGCCGCGGGCGGCGGGTAGCCCGGCTGGCCGCCGTAGGCCGCGACGGGTTCACCGTAGGCCGCGACGGGTTCGCCGTAGGCCGCGACGGGTTCGCCGTAAGCCGCGGCGGGTTCGCCGTAGGCCGGGGGCGGCGGGTATGACCCGGGCGGCGGGCACGAACCTGGCGCCGGGTCCGACCCGGGCGGGGTCGGCGGCGGCTGCTGGTTGTGGTACGGGTCGTCGGGACCGGGTTGCATGTATCGCCCCTTCAATGTGTTTGACATCGAGACCCGGTACCTTAGCGCGTCGCCGCAACTTCATTCGCCCTGCTCAGGCTACGGATCGGGCGGGCGCTTCGCGGGCCCGGGCGTGCGCTCCGGTAAGGTGCTGGGGTGACTGACCATGCTGCTCGTCTGGTGGTCCTTCTCTCCGGTTCCGGCAGCAACCTCCAGGCCCTGCTCGACGCGACCGCCGACCCGGCGTACGGCGCCCGGGTGGTCGCGGTCGGCGCCGACCGGGACGGCGTCGCCGGCTTGGACAAGGCCGCTGCGGCCGGTGTGCCGACCTTCGTCGATCCGGTCAAGGCCTATCCGACCCGCGAGGACTGGGACGCCGCGCTGACCGCGCACGTCGCCGACCACAAGCCCGACCTGGTCATCTCGGCCGGGTTCCTGAAACTGGTGGGAAAGCGGTTTCTGGACGCGTTCGGCGACCGTTACATCAACACCCACAACGCGTTGCTCCCGTCGTTCCCGGGCATCCACGGGCCGCGCGACGCCCTCGCGTACGGCGTCAAGATCGCCGGGGCGACCCTTTTCTTCGTCGACGCCGGCGTCGACACCGGCCCGATCATCGCCCAGGTCAGCGTTCCCGTGCTCGACGACGACACGGAGGAAACGCTGACCGAGCGGATCAAGGTGGCCGAACGGGCGCAGCTGGTCGAACAGGTCGGCCGTCTGGTCCGGCAGGGCTGGACCATTCAGGACAGGAAGGTACGGATCCATGAGCGTGATCACGATGGGGAATGATCGCCGAGCCGTCAAACGGGGTGAGCAATGACCGGCGAGGGTCGCCGCCCGATCAAGCGGGCGCTGCTCAGCGTGTACGACAAGACGGGCCTCGTCGAGCTGGCGCAGGCACTGCACGCCGCCGGCGCGCAGATCGTCTCCACCGGCAGCACCGCATCCGCCGTCGAGGCCGCCGGCGTGCCGGTGACCCGGGTCGAGGAGCTCACCGGGTTCCCCGAGACGCTGGACGGCCGGGTCAAGACGCTGCACCCGAAGGTGCACGCCGGCCTGCTCGCCGACCTGCGCCTGACCAGCCACGCCGAGCAGCTGGGTGAGCTCGGCATCGAGCCGTTCGACCTGCTGGTGAGCAACCTCTACCCGTTCACGCAGACGGTGGCCTCGGGCGCGAGCGTGGACGAGTGCGTCGAGCAGATCGACATCGGCGGCCCGGCGATGGTGCGGGCGGCGGCCAAGAACCATCCGAGCGTCGCGGTGGTCACGTCGGTCGCGGCGTACCCGATGATCCGGCAGGCGCTCACCGACGGCGGCTTCAGTCTGGCCCAGCGCAAGCTGCTGGCCGCCCGCGCGTTCGCCGACATCGCGGAGTACGACGTGGCCGTGGCCGACTGGTGCGCGACCACGCTGGCCCCGTCCGAAGGGCCCGGGGCCGGCAGTGCCGCCTGGCCCGAGTTCGCCGGCCTGGCGCTGCGCCGGGAGCACACCCTGCGGTACGGCGAGAACCCGCACCAGCAGGCCGCCCTGTACGTCGACGCCGACGTCGCCCCGGGGCTGGCCCAGGCGGAGCAACTCGGCGGCAAGGAGATGTCGTACAACAACTACGTCGACGCCGACGCGGCCTGGCGCAGCGTGCACGACTTCACCGAGCCGTGCGTGGCGATCATCAAGCACGCCAACCCGTGCGGCATCGCGATCGGCGCGGACGTGGCCGAGGCGCACCGCAAGGCCCACGCCTGCGACCCGGTGTCCGCGTTCGGCGGCGTGGTCGCGGTCAACGCCGAGGTCACGCTGGCTCTGGCCGAGCAGCTGGCGGACATCTTCACCGAGGTGATCGTGGCCCCGGCGTACGCGGCCGACGCGGTCGGGGCTCTGCGGGAGAAGAAGAACCTGCGCATGCTGGTGGCCCCGGACTGGAAGCCCGCCCGGGTCGAGCTCAAGCAGGTCAGCGGCGGCGTACTGGTGCAGACGGCCGACCGGATCGACGCCGGCGGCGACGACCCGGCGAACTGGACGCTGGCCACCGGCGCGCCCGGCCACCGCGGAGCAGATGCGCGACCTGGTGTTCGCGTGGCGGGCCATCCGCTCGGTCAAGAGCAACGCGATCCTGCTGGCCACCGGCGGCGCGACCGTCGGTGTCGGGATGGGTCAGGTGAACCGGGTCGACGCGGCGCAGCTGGCGGTGTCGCGGGCCGGCGCCGACCGGGCGCGGGGCAGCGTGGCCGCGTCCGACGCGTTCTTCCCGTTCGCCGACGGCCTCGAGGTGCTGCTGGCCGCGGGGGTGAGCGCGGTCGTCCAGCCCGGCGGCTCGGTCCGCGACAACCTGTCCATCGAGGCGGCGGAGAAGGCCGGGGTCACCATGTACCTCACCGGCACCCGGCACTTCTTCCACGGCTGATGGACGTCGTCGCGGGGGAGCGGTTCTCCGGCGAGGACTGGGCGCTGGAGGATGTCGAACGCCGTACGTACAGCGACTGCGCATTTCACGACGTCGACTGGTCGGAGGCGCGGCTGGTCGGCTGCATTTTCACCGGCTGCCATTTCGGCAACGTGCGCTTCAACGCGACGGTGTTCGAGCGCACCGCCATCCTGCAGTCGACGCTGCAGCGGTGCTCGTTCTTCGACGCCTCGCTGATCGACTGCAAGCTGACCGGCAGTCAGTTCACCGACTGCGGCCTGCGCCCGATCACGGTGGACGGCGGCGACTGGGCCTTCGTCTCACTGCCCCGGCAGAATCTGACCGCGGCCAAGCTGGCCGGCCTGAAACTGCGCGAGGCCGACCTGACCGGGGCCGACCTGACCCGGGTGGACCTGCGGGGCGCCGACCTGTCCGCCGCCCGGCTGAAGGACACGGTGCTGAAGGGGGCCGACCTGCGCGGGGCCGACCTGTCCGGGGTAGACCTGAAGGGCGTCAACCTGACCGGGGCCAAGATCGACCTCGGTCAGGCGGGACTGTTCGCGGCTTCGTACGGGGCCGTGGTGTCGTAGGAAAGGGTTGTTCGTGACGGCGCGAATTCTGGACGGCAAGGCCACCGCCACGGCGGTGAAGGACGACCTGCGGGCGCGCGTCAAGGCGCTCGGCGACCGGGGCATCGTGCCCGGCCTGGGCACGGTGCTGGTCGGCGACGACCCTGGCTCGGCCGCGTACGTGAACGGCAAGCACCGCGACTGCGCCGAGGTCGGTATCGCCTCGATCCGCCACGACCTGCCCGCCGACACCACCCAGGAGCACCTCGAGGCGGTGCTGGCCGACCTGAACGCGGACGACACCTGCCACGGGTACATCGTCCAGCTGCCGTTGCCGGAGCATCTGGACACCGGGCGCATCCTCGAGCTGATCGATCCGGACAAGGACGCCGACGGGCTGCATCCGGTCAACCTGGGCCGGCTGGTGCTCGGCTTCCCCGGCCCGCTGCCCTGCACGCCCCGCGGTATCGTGCACCTGCTCCGCCGGTACGACGTCGAGATCGCCGGGGCCGAGGTCACCGTGGTCGGCCGGGGCACCACCGTCGGCCGGCCGCTCGGGTTGCTCCTGACCCGCCGTACGGAGAATGCGACGGTGACCTTGTGTCACACCGGCACCCGTGACCTGGCCGCTCATGTCCGGACAGCGGACATCGTGGTGGCCGCGGTCGGCGTGCCCGGGCTGATCACCGCGGACATGGTCAAGCCGGGGGCGACCGTGGTCGACGTCGGCATCACCCGGGTGGTCGGCGCGGACGGCAAGGGCAAGTACACCGGTGACGTCGCGCCGTCGGTGGCCGAGGTGGCGGGCGCGCTCGTGCCGGTGCCCGGCGGGGTCGGGCCGATGACCCGGGCGATGTTGCTCACGAATGTCGTGGAGCGCGCGGAAGCTGCCTGAGCCGCATTGCTACGGTCGGAGAAAACAGGGAGTGATGGAGATGGGCAAGAAGGTCACCGTTGTCGGTGCCGGCTTCTACGGTTCGACGACGGCGCAGCGTCTGGCCGAGTACGACGTCTTCGAGACCGTCGTGCTGACCGACATCATCGACGGCAAGCCGGCGGGCCTGGCGCTCGACATCAACCAGTCGCGTCCGGTCGAGGGTTTCGAGACCACGGTCGTCGGCGTCACCACCGGCCCGAACGGTGAGGGCTACGAGGCGATCGAGGGCTCGGACGTTGTGGTCGTCACCGCCGGTCTGCCGCGCAAGCCGGGCATGAGCCGGATGGACCTGCTCGGGGTCAACGCCAAGATCGTCCGGCAGGTCGCGGAGAACATCGCCAAGTACGCGCCCAACGCCGTCGTCATCGTGGTGTCCAATCCGGTCGACGAGATGACGGCGCTGGCCCAGCTGGCCGCCCACTTCCCGCACAACCGGGTCTTCGGCCAGGCCGGCGTGCTCGACACCGCCCGGTTCACGAACTTCATCGCCGAGGAACTGGGCGTGCCGGTGAAGAGCGTGCAGGCGCTGACGCTGGGCTCGCACGGCGACACCATGGTTCCGGTTCCGTCGCGCTGCACCGTCGACGGCAAGCCGCTGGCCGACGTGCTGCCGGCCGACCGGATCGAGGAGTTGGTGGTCAAGACCCGCAACGGCGGCGCCGAGGTGGTCGCGCTGCTCAAGACGGGATCGGCGTACTTCGCGCCGTCGGCGGCCGCGGCCCGGATGGCCAAGGCCGTGGCCGAGGACTCCGGCGCGGTCATGCCGGTCTGCGCCTGGGTCGACGGTGAGTACGGCATCTCCGGCGTCTACCTGGGCGTGGAGGCCGAGATCGGCGCGACCGGCGTGCGCAAGGTGATCGAGGACAAGCTCACCGACGCCGAGGTGGCCGGGCTCAAGGAGGCCGCCGAGGCGGTCCGGGCCAAGCAGGCCGACGTGGCGACTCTTTAGCGGTGTGCCCGCGCGGGGCCGGGGCCGGGGGCCCCGGCCTCGTCGTGTTTGGTGCGGCAGAACGGTTTGCCCAGGTGCGAGACCGCCAGCAGGGAGCCGCCGGTGGTCGCGTTGTAGAGCATCTTCTGCCGGCTGATCCGGGCCTGGTCCGGGTCCATGTCGTGGGAGTACTCCAGCTCCGGGTAGATCAGCTGCAGCGCGTGCACGAGCAGGTCCCCCGTGACCAGGATGCGCTCCCCGCCGCCCTCGATCAGCACCGACTGATGCCCGGGCGTATGACCCGGCGTGGACAGCGCCCGGATGCCCGGGGCCAGGTCGGCGTCGCCGTCCAGCACGTCCATCCGGTCGGGCTCGGCCAGCAGGTCGTTGCCGCGGATGGTCGCGAACGCATCCACGTCGGCCCGCTGCACCACCACCCGGGCGTCGGCGAACGGCGTGGTCCACGGCATGGCCCAGCCGATGTGGTCGGTGTGCAGGTGGGTCAGCACGATCGACGTCACGTCGCCGGTGGCGATGCCGACCTCGGCCAAGGCCTCCGGCAATCGCCCGGGCACCGGCGCCCAGCTGGCCGCGGGCGCGTCAGCCGGCCCGATACCGGCGTCGACGAGCGTGACCGGGCCGTTCTCCCCGCGCCGCACGGCGAAGCTGCGGAACCGCATCCACCACTGCCCGTCGTCGCTCCGCGCTGCCGGGTCGAACCCGTCCGCGGCCGCCCAGTGGTAGCCGACGGCCGAGGGAAACGCCTGCTCGCGGGGCCCGAAGAAGGGTCCTTCGGCGTCCTGCAGCGCGAAGACGGTCAGCTCTCCGAGCGCACGAGACGATGGCACGCCCAGACCTTACCCGGCGGGCGCGCTCCGGGGTGGTGGCCCGTACCGCCGAAACATGCAGTACGCTCGTACTGCTAAGGCATGTCCCGGGAGAGGAGCGCCGGCCGAATGGCGAAAATCAAGGTCAACAACCCGGTCGTGGAGCTCGACGGCGACGAGATGACCCGGATCATCTGGAAGCAGATCCGCGAGCAGCTGATCCTGCCGTACCTCGACGTCGACCTCGAGTACTACGACCTGTCGATCCAGTACCGCGACCAGACCGACGACCAGGTCACGATCGACTCCGCCAACGCCATCAAGCGGCACGGCGTCGGCGTCAAGTGCGCCACCATCACCCCGGACGAGGCCCGGGTCGCGGAGTTCGGGCTGAAGAAGATGTGGCGGTCGCCGAACGGCACGATCCGCAACATCCTCGGCGGCGTCGTGTTCCGCGAGCCGATCATCATGAGCAATGTGCCGCGGCTCGTCCCCGGCTGGACCAAGCCGATCATCATCGGCCGGCACGCCCACGGCGACCAGTACAAGGCCACCGACTTCGTCGCGCCGTCGGCCGGCAAACTCACCATGACCTTCACCCCCGACGACGGCTCGGCGCCGATGGAGTTCCACGTCGCCGACTTCGCCGGCGGCGGCGTGGGCATGGGCATGTACAACTTCGACGACTCGATCCGCGACTTCGCCCGGGCGTCGTTCCGCTACGGCCTGGCCCGCAACTACCCGGTCTACCTGTCGACCAAGAACACGATCCTCAAGGCGTACGACGGCCGCTTCAAGGACCTGTTCGCGGAGATTTTCGAGACCGAGTTCGCGTCCGACTTCGCCGCGGCCGGGCTGACCTACGAGCACCGCCTCATCGACGACATGGTGGCCGCCGCCATGAAGTGGGACGGCGGCTACGTCTGGGCCTGCAAGAACTACGACGGCGACGTGCAGTCGGACACGGTCGCGCAGGGCTTCGGCTCGCTCGGCCTGATGACGTCGGTGCTGATGACGCCGGACGGCAAGACGGTCGAGGCCGAGGCCGCGCACGGCACGGTCACCCGGCACTACCGCCAGTGGCAGAAGGGTGAGAAGACGTCGACCAACCCGATCGCGTCGATCTTCGCCTGGACCGGTGGCCTGAAGCACCGCGGCATCCTGGACTCCACGCCGGCGGTCACCCAGTTCGGCGAGACGCTGGAGCAGGTCTGCGTCGAGACCGTCGAAGGCGGCCAGATGACCAAGGACCTGGCTCTGCTCATCGGCCGCGATGCCCCGTGGCTGTCCACCGACGAGTTCATGAACGCCCTCGACGAGAACCTCGCCCGCAAACTGGCGTGATCCTCTTCGCGGAAACGGTCCGGGCCGTCGTCGGCCCGGACCGTTTCGTTTCCTCCCATACGCGCCGCCGCAGCGAACCGAGCCCCCACGCAACCTCCGTCGCCGGTCCCGGCCGTTGCGCCGCCGCCGGGCTTGGTTGTCCTGTGTAGATAGTTGCCGGATGATACGGGCCGTACCCGGAAAGTGTCGGCAGGCGCGCGTAACCCGGTCCCCGGAGTCGTCGTTTCTCCCTACAGAACGGATGACGGTCGCGGCGCCGAGGGGTCGCCCGCCGGTCCGGCTGCCTTGTCCCGGGCGCCGACCGGTTCTCCTCGGAGGTCGTGGCCAGTAGGTGCGCGTGCGCCTGCCGTCCCTTCCCTGCGGGGGGCCTTGTCCCGGGCCCCCCGCCCCCTAACCTTCCGTTCACCTCGGTGCTTTCCCCGGGGATGGATTACCTGACGGCTAGGATGTCGCCATGAGCGCTGAGGCATTCGGCAGGTATCTTCCTGCTGTCGTCACGCTCGACGACTTGGCCGCGATGAACGCCGCCGATCGTCACGGCCACCGCTACGAGCTGAGTCCTGAACGGGCACTCTCGATCATGCCGCCGCCCGACTCGGAGCATGCGGCAATCGCTAGTCGTCTGTTCGCCTGGTTGATCATGGCTGGTTGGCCGGCCGAGCAGGTGCTCCAAGCCGTCGGCGTGCGCATCCCGGGCGTGGACGGCGACGGCGGCCGGATCCCGGACCTGACCGTGTGGGCGTCACCGCAGCCGCGCAGCGTGTGGCTCGGCCTGGCCGATCTGGTGCTGACCGTCGAGATCGTGTCGCCCGGCTCGGTAGTGGTGGACGAGGTGGTCAAGGTGCGCGAATACGCCGCCGCCGGGATTCCGCGCTACTGGTTGGTGGAGCGGGACTCCGCTCAGACCGTGACCTTGCACTCGCTGGGCGCGGACAAGGCGTACGAGGTCGTGGCCAAGATGCCGCTGGCCTGGCTGCTGCAGACCACGCCGGCGGATCACGGCTTCTGAGCCGCGCTTCCGCCCGGAACGGGCGCAATGGCCTGGACCAGGGGCGGAGGCCGCCGTGAGGGCTCGGTTCTGTGCGGCGGCCCGTATCTGAAGAGGTTCGTTACAGGGCTTCGCGGAGCATCTGGGCGGCGCGTTCGGGGACGATGTCGTTGACGAAGGCGCCCATCGCCGACTCGGAGCCGGCCAGGTATTTCAGCTTGTCGGCCGCGCGCCGGATGCTGAAGATCTGCAGGTGCAGGTAGCCGAGTTCGCGACCCTCGCCGACGACCGCCTGATGCCAGGCCGAGATGTACGGCATGGGCTTGCCGAACAGCGCGTCGAACCGGTGCAGCACGTCCAGGTACAGCGGCCCGAACGCGTCGCGCTCGGCGTCGCTCAGCGCCGGGATGTCAGGGACCTGGCGGTGCGGGGCCAGCTGGACCTCGTACGGCCAGCGCGAGGCGGCCGGGACGTACGCGGTCCAGTGCTCGTTGCGGCCGATGATCCGGACCTGCGCCTCGACCTCGGCCGCCAGCACGTCGGCATACAGGACGCCGCCGGTCCGGCGCGCGTATGTCCCTGAAGCGGCCAGCATCGCCTGCGTGCGGGGGGAACGGTCGGATACGCGTAGATCTGGCCGTGCGGGTGGGTCAGGGTCACGCCGATCTCGGTGCCGCGGTTCTCGAACGGGAAGACCTGGGCCACCCCGGGCAGGGCGGACATCTCGGCCGTGCGGTCGGCCAGGGCGTCGACGACGGTACGGACCCGGGACGGCGGCAACGCGCCGAACGACGAGTTGTGGTCGCTGGTGAAGCAGACCACCTCGCAGCGGCCCACCCCCGGCCGGACCGGGACCAGATCGGTCATCTGGCTGACCTCGTCCGGCTGGATCCGGTCGCTGAACGACGGGAACTGGTTCTCGAACACCACCACGTCGTAGTCCGGCGCCGGGATCTCACTGGCGAACTCCGGTGTGGACGGGCACAGTGGGCATTTGTCGCTGGGCGGCATGTAGGTCCGCTGCTGCCGGTACGCGTTGATCGCCACCCACTCGTCGACCAGCGGGTCGCGGCGCAGCTGGGCGGTGGCCGGCGGCGGCGGGAGGTGGCGGGTGTCGGGGTACGCCGCGCTCGGCCGTCGGCGTCTCGTCGAAGTAGATCAGCTCCCGGCCATCGGAGAGGCGTATCGCCGTGCGCTTCTCGATGGTCACGCCACACTCACCACCATCAGTTCGGCAACCCCTTCAGCCAGTAATGCCCGCGCGGTGTCATCCAAACCGTCATCGGTGATGACCACATCGGCGCGCTCGAGCGCGACGATCGAGGAGATGCCGACCGTGCCCCACTTGGTGTGATCGGCCAGCACGACCAGCTGCTCCGACGCCTCGACCAGCGCCCGGTTGACATCGGCCTCCATCAGGTTGGGCGTGGTGTAGCCGGCCCGTTCGCTCATCCCGTGCACACCCAGGAACAACATGTCCAGGTGCAGCGTGCCGATGGCGGCCACGGCCACCGGGCCGACCAGCGCATCCGAGGGGGTGCGGGTGCCGCCGGTCAGCACCACCGTCTGATCCGGACGGCCGGCCCGGTAGAAGATGTCGGCCACCGGGATCGAGTTGGTGACCACGGTCAGCGACGGCACGTCGACCAGCCGCTGGGCCAGGCCGGCGGTCGTGGTGCCGGCCGAGAGTGCGATCGCGTCGCCCGGTGACACCAGGGCGGCGGCCCGCATCGCCATGGCCGCCTTCTCCGCGCGCTGGCGCACCGATTTGGCGGCGAAGCCCGGCTCGTGCGCCGACCCCGGGCTGACCGTGGTGGCACCGCCGTGGACTTTCGCCAGCAGCCCGCGGTCGGCCAGCGACTCCAGGTCACGGCGGATCGTCATGTCGGAGACGCCGTACTCACTGGCGAGCTCGCTGACCCGGACCCCGCCGGCGGCCCGGACGCGGTCCAAGATTGCAGATTGGCGCTGCTGGGCGAGCATCAGGTCATCCGCACTATTTCGAACACAGCCGAACACTACCTGGCGATCGGGCGTGCGCAAAAGAGTGACTTTCGCGACGCCCGGATTTAGATTCCGCGTCCGCGCCGGTGCAGAGCCGAGAGAACGTTCTCCACCTTGACCGCTCCGGTCATGGCGGCCAGCGCGATCGCCGTCCGGGGCTCCCGCCAGTTCGCCCGGACCGCCTCCTTGCTGAACCGCCAGGCCTCGCTGCGGTTGCCGGTGGCGGCCGACCAGCAGGCCAGTTGGCCGTACACCCGGGCGGCGCCCGGCCGGCAGCCGCCGATCTCCGGGTGCCGTTGCATCATCCAGCGCAGCGACGAGATCTTGGTGGCGTATTCGTACGCGTAGTGCGACGTCCGCCCCCACAGCACGGAGACCAGCGGTTCGTCCAGGTGCACGATCAGGCGCGCGCCGGGCGGCCCGTAGCAGCAGGTCCCAGTCCTCGTTCTGGCTGCCCGGCGCGTCCTCGGCGACCAGCCCGATGCCGTCCTCGGCCAGGGCGGCCCGGCGGATCAGGAACGACGACGAGTGCAGCATGGCCATCCGCGAGCGCGCCAGGTCGTCGACCGTGACCCGGCTGCAGTGGGCCAGCCGCGGCGTCGTCCGGCCCTCGAACTCGACCGCGATCGCGCACGTGGCGAACTCGGACTCGGATTCGGCCAGCAAGGCCGCCACCTGCCGCCGCAACTTCTCCGGGGCCCAGGTGTCGTCGTCGTCGCAGAACGCCACGTACTCGGTGTCCAGGGCCAGGATGCCGGTGTTGCGGGCGCCGGCCAGGCCGGACGTGCGCCAGTTGGTCAGCACCAGCACCGGCACACCGTCGGTCGACGCGAGCAGGTAGTCGGGTTCGGTCTGGTCGTACACCACGACGACCTTCATCTCGCCCGGGTAGCGCTGGGCGCGGACCGCGGCAATGGCCTTGCGGACGAGTTCGGGACGGTTGCGGGTAGGGATCACCACGCCGACGGACGGCCAGTTCATCACGCCTCCTGGACTGCTTGCGGGTTGAGCGGATAGCCGTAGGCACGCAGCATCGGCCCGCAGACCGCGCCGACCAGCCGGCGCTGGGCGCCCGGCAGTGAGCGGACCCAGGCGTCGTCGTGGCGCAGCGGCAGGCGGCCGACGGTGAAGCGCATCGGATTGCCGGCGGCGCTGTGGCCGACCGACAGGTCGGCGTGGCCGGGGCCGAGGAACGTCAGATCGGGGTCGGTGACCGGGATCCCGGCGAACTCGGCGAGTTCGCGCAGTGCCGCCCGCGGATCGCCCAGGAACTGCTCGTACCGGATCCGGTGCACCGGGACGCCCCGGCGGGCGAGCAGGCCGAACGCGGCGTTGTGGGCGTTCCACAGCAGAGCCGAGCGGCCGGGGGAGTAGCGCGTCATCTCGTCCGTGCCGTCGGTCTCGGGCCGGGACACGGTCTTGGTCCAGGAGTACGCGACCCCCCGCGCGTCCCGGACCACGTGGACCACGCGCAGGTCCACGCCGGGGGCTCCGCGCAGCACGTGGGCCAGCGCCGAGTGTTTCGACGAGTCGACCACCACCGACGCGCCGGCCACCTCGGCCGCGGCCGCGTACACCCGGGAGTAGAAGTTCGCGTACTCGCGTACGGCCTCGTCGGGTTGCTGGGCCGATGCCAGGCGAGGGATGTGCCGGGTCCGTTCGACCGCGTCCCGCAGCGCGTGCACCCGGTCCACATCGACGTGTTCCCACCCGCCGAAGGCGGCCGCGCCGACCCGCTTCCAGAACGTGCAGGCGGAGAACTGCGCCCCGCAGCCGCAGCGTTCGTCGTCGCGCAGGTCCCGTTGCCAGAGATGGACGACCTCGCCGAGGGCGCGGACGCCGGGCAGTTCGCCGAGCAGGCGTTCGACGAGCGTTGTTCCACTACGTCCTAATCCGCCCAGAAAAAGCACTCGTGCCACTTTGGCCCACCTTCGCTCGTTTCGCTCATATAACGAGGAAACAAGCGGGAAGGAGGCGAGGGGTGACGGTAGAGACTTTCGAGCGCGTCGACCTCGACGGGACGGGGATCGATCGGATCACCGAGGGGGAGGTGGTGGCGGTCGTCCGCGAGGCGATCGCCGCCGGGCGGGGCGGACGGATCATCACTCCCAACGTCGACATCCTGCGGCAGGCCCAGGTCGATCCGCGCGTCCGCGAGTATCTGGCCGACGCCGATCTGATCGTCGCCGACGGGATGCCGCTGGTCTGGGCGAGCCGGCTCACCGGCACGCCGCTGCCCGAGCGGGTGGCCGGCAGCAGTCTCATCTGGTCGCTGTCCGAAGGCCTGGGCCACGACGGCCGGTCCATCTTCGTGGTCGGCGGAACGCCCGCGTCCGACGGCTCGGCCGACGGCGCTGCCCGGGCCGCGGACCGGCTCGCCGGCCGATGCCCGGGACTGCGGATCGCCGGGGCGCTGTGCCCGCCGTTCGATTTCGAGAAGGACGCCGGGGCGTACGGCGAGTTCTGCGACCGGATCGCCGCGGCGCAGCCCGACCTCGTCTTCGTCGGACTCGGCTTCCCGAAGCAGGAGGTGGTGGTCAGCCGGCTGCGGGCCTACCTGCCGGACGCCTGGTTCCTCGGGTGCGGGGCGGCGGTCAACTTCGTGGCCGGCGATGTCGACCGGGCGCCGCGCTGGATGCAGCGGTCCGGCCTGGAGTGGGCGCATCGGCTCGGCGCCGAACCAGGCCGGCTCGCCGGTCGCTACCTTCGGCGGGACGCACCGTACGCGCTCCGCCTGCTGGTCAAGGCGCCTCGCCAACGCTGACTGTTCGGCCGACCCACTATCACCAGTTCATCTAGAACTGGAGCAAATGCCCGTTTAGCGCTGGTAAGTGGAGGTTATGTCCCATAGCGTACGCAACGCGGCCATCCAGCGAACGGAGGCCGCTTCCGGCCTATGGAGGACAAAGAATGAGCAACCGTCGATACATCGCGGCACTGGCGGCGTCCGGACTGGCGGCGGCAGGCGTGGCCACGATGGCGATGTCGTCGCCGGCGATGGCGGCGCCGAACGGACCGCGCCCGGTCTCCAACTGGCTGCGCGCCGTCGACGCCGGCACGCCGACGTGGGTCAGCATCGGCTGGCAGACCAGCAGCCGGATCTGCGACGTGCAGGTGCGGGTCAGCGGCGGCCGGCTGGTCCGGGTCGACTACCCGGGCAACCGCCCGTTCACCTCGCTGTCGCGGGGCAACTCGCTCGCCGCGCACCGCAGTGACTACAGCGCGATCCGGGTCGAGGCCGACACCAACCGCGGCGGGGTGGCCACACTGCTGACCGCCATCCGGTACGACAACTGCGGGTGGCACGCCCGGAGCCAGACGCGGGCGTTCCGCCTGGCCCTGCCGGTGCGGCCGGACCAGCACAACGGTCACGGCAACGGCAACGGCGGTTTCCCGGGCAACGGTCACGGCCAGGGTGGTCCGGGTAACGGTCACGGCCAGGGTGGTCCCGGCAACGATCACGGCCAGGGCGGTCCCGGCAACGATCACGGCCAGGGCGGTCCCGGCAACGGTCACGGCCAGGGTGGTCCGGGCAACAACAACCCGCACCCGCGCCCGACCCGTACCTGGCCGACGACGACGCCGACGACGACGCCGACGACGACGCCGACGACGACGCCGACCACCACCACCCCGACCATGCAGCCGACCGACCACCCGACGTACCACCCGACCGACCACCCGACGTACCACCCGACGATGCACCCGACCGACCACCCGACGAACACCAGCAACTAGCCGGACGATGGTGCGCTCAACCGGCGAGGTTGACGCGTAACCACTGATCGACGAACCAGAAATGGCCGGTCCGCGAGCGGACCGGCCATTTCTACGTCTGACGCTACGGTGACTTCATGAGATTCGACAGGCTGCACCACGTCCAGCTGGCTATCCCGCCCGGTGGCGAGGACGTCGCCCGCGCCTACTACGCCGGGGTGCTGGGCCTGTCCGAGATGGACAAACCGGCGGGCTTACAGGTACGCGGCGGCTGCTGGTTCCGCGGCGGCGGCGTCGAGTTCCACCTCGGCGTGCAACCCGACTTCCGGCCGGCCACCAAGGCTCACCCGGGCGTACTGATGGACGGCTTGGACGATCTGGCCGCGACGCTGGCGGCGGCCGGGCGTCCGGTCCAATGGGATCCGGACTTCCCCGGCCACCGCCGCTTCTACTCCGCTGACGACCACGGCAACCGGCTGGAGTTCCTCGAGCCCGTCACGGATTGAAGTACGGATCCTTCGACATCCGGGCGAACGCGGAGAACGCCGGCTTGTCCCCGATCAGCTGGAACTGCTGCTTCGGCCCGTTGCCCACCGGATCGGACTCGAAGTAGGCCACCGCCTTGATCTGCGGGTTGGCCTTGAACGTCCGCGAAGCATCGGCCAGCCACGCCGCCCGCCCGGCCGAGCCCCACGCCTTGGCCACGCCGAACTCGCCGATGATGATCGGCTTGGGATGTTGCGCCGCGAACCGCAGGAACGGACCCATCAGCTGGCCGATCGGCTGGAAGTTGGCCCCGGCGTACACGTCCACGCACGTCCAGTCGACCTGATCGTCACCCGGGTAGAACGCCGGGGCGTCGCCGCGCTGGAACCCCTCGGCGGTCGGGCACCACACCCAACTCACGTTGGTGACCCGGTCGCGATCGAAGATGGCGCGGATGTGCTTCCAGGCGGCGATGTAGTCGGCGCCGGACCACATCGTCGCGCGGAGGTTGGGCCGGTCCATCTCCCAGCGCACCCGCAGCAGCACCGGCTTCCGGATCTTCTTGATCGCCTGCGCCTGCTGCTCGATCAGCCGGTCGTACGCGCCGTCCACGATCGACCGGGTGTCGCCGGTGGCCCAGCTGACCATCAGCGTCGCGCCCTGGGTCAGGAACTCCCGATCCGACGAGGTGCCGACCATCTGCTCGAAGCGGCGGTAGGTGTTGACGATCTTCAGCTGCCGGCCGAGATCGGTCTCCAGCGTGTCCACCGCGGCCAGCCGGCCGGCGTGGGTCAACTCGTCCGGCTTGATCCAGGCGCCGACGTAGGCGCCGTTCGCCGGCGGCTTCGACCGGACCGGCGGCGAACGGACCGGTGTCGGTCGCGATGCGGTCGGGTGCGGCGGTCAGGTCCGGAGACGGCGTGGGCGCCGGCTGCGGCCGGGGGTGGCCGTACAACCGGCGGCCAGCGGAAGGAGCAGCAGCACGGCGGCCACGGCGCGAAGAAGCGGGCGGCGCTTCACTTGCGCCGGGCCGCGTAGAGGACGTCCACCGCGCAGCGCGTCGGATCCCGGCACCCGGCGTCATCGCCGCGTCGGCCGCGCGGGCGAACGGCACGGAGTAGCAGCGACGGGGTCAGCATCGAGAAGCCGCGCCGCTCGACGACCTCGAAGCCGTGCCGGTCGAGCAGTTCGGCCGACCTGGTCGTGGGACAGCTCGGCGAACCAGCGCTCGCCGGAGTGCCGGCGGGCCCGCAGGTGCCGCAGCGAGACCGGCGTTGCCGTGGTTCTCCACCACCAGCAGGCCGGCCTCGCGGGTCCGGCAGCGCCGCGGCGGCGAACCGCATCGCCCGGTCGCGGACCGTCGTCGTCCACGTTGAGCAGCAGCCGGAACATGGTGACGATGGCCGGGGAGGCCGGCGTCCACCGGCTCCGGCACCGGGCCGCCGGTCGGCACCTGGTGCCAGGTGGCGTGCGAGCCGACCTCGGCCGCCTTGGCCATCATCTCGGCCGAGATGTCGTACCCGTGGGCCTCGCGGACCAGCCCGTGCAGGGTGCGGATCGCCCGGCCGGTGCCGCAGGCGAAGTCGTGCTGGACCGGCGACCGCGCCGCCGAACTCGCGGATCACCAGCCCGCGCAGGTAGGCGCGCTGCCGCTCGTTGATCCGCGACGCGTACGCTGTCCGGCGCGTACGTGACGATCTCGTACTTCTCGACCGCGTCCTCGTCCTGGAACACCTGGCTGTACTCCGTGGTCATCTGGTCCTCCTCTTGAAGATCGAAGACTGAAATGCACTCAAGGCGAGCGGGCCGCGCAGCAGCCAGGCGCCGGCCGGCGAACACCGGCACGCCCAGCACCACGGCCAGGGTCAGGCCGGCCGGTCCGCGGCCGGCCAGGGCGGTGACCAGTCCGCGGCAGCGCGCCGAAGGCAGACCAGCGACAGCAGCGCCGCCGCCCGGGTGCCGTGGCCGAACGGGTGCAGGCCGAGCCACCCGGCCGACCTGGATCAGCGGCAGCAGATTGTTGGCGACCATCGCCGACGCCAGCCCGATCGACGCGCCGAGCGCGCCGTACCGGGGGATCAGCAGCACGTCGAGCCCGATCGTCACGCCCAGCGCGATCAGCACGTTGACCAGATTCCACGAGGTACGCCCGGCCATCGCCAGCACCATGTCGACCATGCCGCAGCCGGTGGCGACCAGCATCGCGCCGGCCAGCACCACGACCACCGAGCGCCGGCCGCGTAGCCGCGCGCCGAAGACTCGCAGGTAGACCGGCGCGAACAGCATCACCAGCAGGTTGATCGGCCAGGTGACCAGCACCAGCCAGCCGGTCGCGGTCTGGTAGAGGTGGTTGGCGGTGTCCCGGTCGCCGGTGGCCAGCGCCTCGGCCAGCCGCGGCTGCACCGACTGGGAGATGCCCTGGTTGGCGAACTGGATCGAGCACCACGAACCGGCCGGCGACGGCGTAGATCGCGGCCGGCGCCAGCCCGCCGAGCGCGGCCACCAGCAGCACGTCGACGCGCTGCAGGGCGAGTTGGGCCACGCTGGCCAGCGCCCGCGGCCCGGTGAACCGCCAGAAGTCGCGGCGCAGCGCCTGCCGCTCGCTCCGCAGCGCGGCTTCGGTCGACCGGCTCGCCATCCCCGGATCCGGGACTGGCGGCCGCCGGGCTGCCGGCCAGGTAGATCCGGCGCAGCCCGCACGCCGCCAGCACGGTCACCGGCAGGTAAGGCGCGGCCCAGGCCGACCGCGAACACCGGCAGCGACGCGGTCATCCACAGCGCCGCGACCCCGGCCCCGCCGACCAGCACCAGCTGCAGCGCGCTGCGCAGCACCCGGTCGAGCAGCACGGTCGGGCGCATCGCCCGGTACCCGCGGGTCGCCGTCGAGCAGCGCGTCGGTCAGCGCCTGCAACGGCACGAACACCGCCAGCACGCGCAGACCGGCGGTGTGCTCGCCGACCACGTCGGGCCCGCCGCTGGCGGTCATCCGGGCCATGGCCGGGGCGCCGACCCACATGGCCACCGCCAGCACCACGGCCAGCACGGTGACCGGCACCAGCCCGGTGCGCAGGCAGGCGCCGAGCAGGTGCGCCGCGGCCGGTCGCCCGCAGCCGGGCCGGCCAGTAGACCAGGCCGGTCTGGGTGCCCAGCTTGGCCAGGCCGCCGGCCAGCACGAAGGCGGCGGTGGCGGCGAAGAACGCGCCCGCCTGGTCGGCGCCCAGCGACCGGGCGACGATCCAGGTGACGGCCACGCCGGCGCCGCCGGCCAGCGCCGAGCCGGCCATGTTGGCCAGGCCGCCCCGGGCCGCCCCGCGGCGCGCCGGGCGACGGTGGCCGGGTCAGCAGCGGCGTCGGTCACCGGCGGCGCCAGATCGGCGGTCCGGCCGAGCCAGCGCGGCCAGCGGCGTCGTCGTGCGGGGCGTAGTACGCGGTCAGCTCGCGCCGGCAGCGCCGGGGTCCATGTCGGACGGTCCGCGGGCGGGCGTTGTGCCGCTCGAACGCCGGCTCGGCCGACGCCCGGGGCAGCCCGAGGAAGTCGCAGGACCTCGTCGTACGTCGGCTCCGGGTCGGCGAAGAACGCGCTCGCTCTCCACCACGTGGATGCGCTCCCGGCCGACGTGCTGGGCCATCACGCCAGGTAGCGGGCGTACTCGCCGCGGGCCCGGTAGGCGTGGTGCTGGTGGGCGAAGCTGTAGTACCGCGGGATCGTCGGCCAGCTGCTCCTCCTGCCGGTGCAGCCGGGCGCGTTCCAGCGCGAGCGCGCTACCGAAGTCGCGCTCGGTCTCGAACCCGCGGGCCACCTCGTGCGCGTGCTGCGAGTAGGCGCGCTCCACCGGGTCGCGGACCAGCACGACGATCTTGGCCGAGGGCAGGTCGCGGGCGATCCGGGCGGCCGCCTGCGGGTGGTACATGTAGTACGGGCTGGACTCGAACGTCTGGGCCGGCGACGCCGTACCGCTCGGTGATCCGGTCGGCGGTGCCGCTGCAGCGGGAAGTGCCCGCGATACCAGCTCATGCCCCGGCCGTACGACGTGTCGAAGTAGTGCACGCCCTTGTGCAGCACCGCCTTGAGCACCGCCGGGTGCGCGGCCAGCGCGCGGTACAGCGACGTGGTGCCGCAGCGCTGGCCGCCGCAGATCAGGAACGACGGCGTCATCCGGCGCGGCGGCGGTCAGCCGGCCGTAGGAGCGGGAGCCCAGGTGCACCATCCGTTTGACCGGCATCGGAACCTTGCGTGCGTCGATCATGGTCAGAGCTCCTCCACCCGGCGGATCAGCACCGGCAGCAGCCAGGTGCCGAGGACGCCCAGCCGGGCGCCCGCCTCGGCCTGGCGGTCGGTCAGGTAACGGACGGCCAGGTCGACCAGGTACAGCAGCGCGGTCAGCTCGCGGGCCGGCGCCGGCCACCCCGAACGGCGCCAGCAGTTCGCCCGCCCGCCCGTACGGTCGCTTCGACCGCTGCGGCCGCGTCGCCGCTGTGACTGGAGGCGCCGCTGCAGATCGTGGTGCACGGCGTCGAAACCGATCGGCACGCCCGGTGGCGAACCGTTCCCAGTCCCACACCAGCAGCGCGTCGGCCAGGTTGGCCATGTTCCAGGGCGCCCAGTCGCCGTGCCAGGCGCCGTACCGGAGAGGCGATCGCACCCGGCGTGCCCGGCGATCGTCTCGGCCGCCGCGGCCAGCGCCGGCCCCCTCGGCGTGGTCGGCCGAGCGCGGCCAGCCGGCCGCCGCAGCTCGCGCCCAGTACGCGCTGCCGCCAGCGGCCCCGGTCGAGTACCCGCAGCAACCGGCGATGTCCAGCATCGCCGCGACCAGCCGGCGGCGCGGTCAGCGTCGCCCGCGGGCAGCCACACCGGCAGCGCCGACTGCACCAGCACCGGCACGCCGCGCCACTGCCCGGCGTGCAGTACCGGCGGCACGGTCAGCCGGGTCAGCGCCGAGGCTGCCGAGCGCGGACAGCGCGTGCCGTCTCGGCCCGCACCAGCCGCTGGGTCAGCGCGCCGGTGCCGAGCTTGCACGAACCCGAACGTGTCACCGTCCGGGCTGATCAGCTGCAGCACCGGCTTGCGGTTGGCCCGGGCCGGTCCGATGTGGATGCTCACCGCGAGCTCCCGGCCCAGCGCCTCGCTCAGGTAGCCGTCGATGGTCGTCGGCGACCGGGCCGGTGACCCGGATCCGGTCGCGCAGCAGCACGCCGGACGCGCCGGTGCGCAGCGCCGCCACCACGGCGTCCCGCTTGAGCCGGGCCACCCGGGACTGCGGTTCGGCGTACCGGCGGACCGCGGCCGCGGCCACCCGGCGCGACACCGATGGCACCAGCAGCCGGGGGCGGTCGGGCGTCCGGGACGACCAGGTACTCGGCGATCACCGGTGCCGGACCGGCCGTCGGTGCGCGCACGGTGCGGGTACAGCAGGTCGAGCACCTCGGCCAGGTACTGCGCCCGCAGCGCCGCGTCGCCGGCGGTCAGCTCCGCCGGTGCGGTCGGACCGGGACTCATCGGTTGTCCTCCTCTCGGATCTCGGTTGCGCCACAACAGGGCGAACGCCAGGAACATGAAGGCCAGCGGGGTGACCAGCGTGTTGTACCAGAGCATGGCGGAGAACGACGTGACGATGGCGGCGCTGCCGGCGATGCCGATCGCGCTGCGGTCGCGGCGGAACCGCCACAGCCCGTACGCGAAGAAACCGAGGTAACCGGCCGTGCCGGCGATGCCGTGCGCAATACAGCACCTGCCACAGCTGACCGTTGCCGCCGATGGTGAAGTTGCCGCACCGCTCGCAGCCGGCGCTCTCGCCGACGGTGATCGACTGCCGGCCGCCGCGGCGTGTTGCGGGTGCCGCCGTAGCCCATGATCGGCGAGCCGGCGACCCCGGTGACGGCCTTGTCGATCAGGTACGACCGCACGCCGTTGGACTTGCCGTTGTCCAGCCGGGCCGAGACCACGCCGCCGAGCGGGCTGGCCACCAGGGCCAGCATCAGGGCGGCTCCGGCCACCGCGACGGCGCCCAGGATCCACACCTTGCCCATCAGCACGTACCGCACGGCCACGTAACCGATCAGCACGCCCGAGGCCGATCCAGAGGCCGCGGTTGAGCGAGACACCACGGCCGGCACGATCGGACACCAGCAGGCACAGCACGGCGAACGCCTTGCGCCTGGTGCCGCCGCTCCACGCGCCCACCACCAGCCAGCCGACCAGCAGGCAGAAGTTGTTGCCCCAGGTGTTGGTGTATCCCCAGGGGGCGGCCGGGCGGGGCTTGTGGCCGCCGACGATGTCCATGATCTGCGCGGCGTACGGGTGCACCAGCGACTGCACGAAACTCTTGTCCCGTAGGCTCGCCGGCAGCAGCCACTCCACCGGCGACGTGAACTGGAACTTCCCGGCCACGATGCCGAGCAGGCCGCCGGCCACGGTCACCACGAACAGCCCGCCCAGCAGCCGCACCAGCCGCCGCCGGGGCAGCTCCGTCCTCGGTCAGGTTGCCGGCGTAGATCAGCAGCACGGTCAGCGCCAGGTACATCCCGAGCTTGTAGACCACCGCCACCAGCCGGCGCACGGCGTGCTCGGGAACCGTCCCCGGCGGGTCGACGCCGAGCACCCCGATGCTGATCACCACGGCCGCCAGGAACAGCAGCCACCACGCGAAGCCCGGCGGCAGCAGGATCGGCCGTCCGGCGAACCGCCGGCGCAGCAGCAGCACCACCATCGGCACGGCGCCAGATCGGGAAGATCAGCACGCCGAGGCCGAGCGCCCACCACAGCGGATAGAGCGCGAGCACGGCGGTGACCGGCCAGGCGGGCAGCGCGACCGGCTTCGCCGTCCGGTTCCGTGCGCGGGACCAGCGGCGGCGCCTCGGCTATCGGTGGCCGGAGCGGCGAGACTCACTTCTCGTCACTCGGCCGCCGGCTGTCCGCCGGGTCGGCCGGGATCTTCTCGATGATCGCGGTGACCTCGGTCGTCGTCACCGAGGCGCGGACGCGACCGGGGAGCCGGGCTGGAGTGCACGCGGGACACGGTGCCGGTGGGGATGCGCACCGGCTGCGTCCGGTCGTCGTCCAGCACCACGGTCTCGTCGGGCCGCCGCTCCGCTGCCGCCCGGGCATTGGCCGCGACCGCCTGGGCCGCGTTGGGGCCCGGCGGGGTGAGCGCGACGGCCGGCAGGTCCATGTCGTCGTTGCGCAGCGAGGTCAGCCGGGGCAGGACGACCGCGCCCAGCAGCGGGGTACCCACCCGGCGCAGCTGCTCGACGGCGTCCAGCAGGGCCGGGCGCCGGGCCCGGCGCAGCTCCACCGCCAGGATCGCGGCGTCGGCCAGGCTGGCCAGGCTCTGCGCGTCGGCGCTGCTGCTGGTGGACGGCGCCTCGATGACCACGTACCCGGCCGTGCGGCGAACCGCCTCGAGAGTGTCCCGCAGCCGTTGCGACTGCATCAGGCCGGCCGCGGTGGCCGTGCCGCCGGTGGTGATCACCCGCAGCGACGGGATGCGCGGGGTCCGCTGCATCGCGCGGGCCAGCGTCGACCCGTCCGGCCAGCAGGTCGGACAGGCCGGGCATGGGGGAGACGCCGAGGATCCGGGCCAGCGGCGCGCGCGTCGACCACGCTGTCCGGCAGGTGCGCGCCGACCAGGACCACATCGCTGCCCGTACGGGCCAGGGCGGCGGCCAGGTTCGCGGCCACCAGCGTGGTCGCCGCGCCCCGGCTGGCCCCGGTCACCACGATGATCTGGTCGCCCGGATTCAGGCTGGCCAGCACCTCGTTGCGCAGGCGGTTGAAGATGCGGCCCCCCGGCCCGTACGGCTGGAGAACGTCGTCGAACCGGGGTGCGGTCCGGTCGTCCAGCGCGGCGAGGACGTTCATCCGGCCGCGGTCGCGGACGTCGGTCACGGTCCGCAGCCGCCGGTCGAACCGCTCCCGGCAGAACGCCAGGACGAGACCCAGCAGCAGCCCCGCCATCGCGCCGGAGGCCGGTTGAGCATCGCGTTGGGACTGATCGGCGTGCTCGGCAGGCGGGCGTCGCTGATGATGCTGCCGGCCCCGACCGTGGTCGTGGTCAGCTCGTTGACGCGGCTGGTGAGCGAGTTCAACTGGTTCTGCGAGTTGCTGCGCAGGCTGTCCAGGTTGCTGCGATCGGAGCTGCCCGACTTGGTCACGGCCAGCCGCGTGTTGATCGCGGTGAGCGAGGCAGTGAGCTGCTTGATCTTGGCGTTCAGCGAGGCGACCTGCTGGTCCAGGCCGGCCTGGGCGGTCTGCTGGCGATTGCGCAGGTACGCCTCGGCGAACGCGTGCGAACCGGCCTGGGCCTCGGCGGGCGTCGGCGCGTCGAACGTAGACGACCAGCACCGTGGTGTTGGCCGGCACCTCGACCGAGACGTCCTTGGCCAGGTCGACGGGTGACCGGGGGGACCGCAGCAGCTGCTGGGCCTGCACCGCGACCGCCCCCGAGCCGACGAGCTGGGCTTCGGTGTCCAGATTGATCGGGCCCTTGGTCCGGCCTCCGGCGGAGTTGGAGTCCTGGTCCACGGCTTGCACCAGGACCGAGGCCTGTGACTCGTACACTTTCGGCATTGCTCCGGTGACCGCGGCGCCCGTGGCGAGACCGGCGGCGGTGGCGACCAGGACGACCCACCAGTGCCGGCGGAACATGCCGAGGTAGTGCGAGAGGTCGGCGGAGCCCGGGCGAGCGGCGTCCATCAGTACGGCGGCCCTTTCACCAGGTGAATGGAATGAGCGGGCCTTTTCGACCCCCCTGGGGGGTAAACGGCCCGTCCGCCGCGACGTAACTGTCTGGGGTCAGCTCAGTTTGGGCTCCACCCATCCGCTCTCGACGAGATGGCTGAGCACGACCTCGACCGCCTCGGTGACGGTCATGGTGGTGGTGTCGATGGTCAGCTCCGACCGGACCGGGCTTTCGTACGGGTCGTCGACGCCGGTCATCCCGCGCAGCTGACCGGCGCGGGCCCGGGCGTACAGGCCCTTGCGGTCGCGCTGTTCGCACACCTCGAGCGGGGTCGACACGTGCACCAGGATGAACCCGGCGCCGGCCTCGACGGCCATCCGCCGGGCGGCGGCGCGGGCGTTCTCGTACGGGGCGATCGGGCAGGCCACGGCCATCCCCCGGTGCCGGGCCACCTCGGCCGCGACCCAGCCGATCCGGCGCACGTTGCGGTCCCGGTCGGCGCGGCTGAAGCCCAGGCCGGCGGACAGCTCGCGGCGCACCACGTCGCCGTCCAGCAGCGTGATCGTGCGCTCGCCGGTCTCCCGGAGCGAGTCGGCCAGCCCGCGGGCGATGGTCGACTTGCCCGAGCCGGAGTATCCGGTGAAGAACACCACCAGCCCGCGGAACCGGCGCGGCGGCCGGACCCGGGCCAGTTCCTTGGCCACCGCCGGCGGAGTGTGCCACTCGGGCAGCGGGAAACCCCGGTCGAGCAGGTCGTCGATCTCGGCCGCGGTCATCGCCAGCCGCCGGTTGCGCGGTGGGATGTCGTCCCGCCAGCGCCACTGGCCGTCCCGGTTGTCGTACGCCAGCTCGCGCGGCACCAGCACCCGCAGCCCGGCCCCGGACAGCATGTCGCCGGTGGACAACACGTGCGTCACGCCGTACGCGGTGGCCACCCGGGCCCGCAGCAGCGCGTCGCGCATCTCGTCGCCGCGCGGCATGAGCGGCACCGCCACGATGGTCGCCGGCGGCATCCGGTCGCGAGCGGCGAAGATCGCCCGGACCAGCGATTCCGGCGGCAGCCCGTCCGGCCCAGGCCCGATCACCGGGACGATGATCAGCAGATGGGCGGCCAGCGTACGGGCGGCGTGCGCGATCTGGGCCAGCTGGGGGCGGTGCAGCGGCCGGTCGGCGATCACGCCGAGCACCCGGCCCGGAGGCAGCAGCGCCCGGACGTCCTCGGGGGTGCGGCGCAGCCGCTGGAACGGTCCGGTGCCGCCCTCGCCCATCCGGACCACCGGCCCGCCCACGCCCCAGCGGCCGTCGGTGGTGGGCCACGCGTCGGCGACCTCGATGGCGGCGACGGGCGCGCCCTCGGGGTCGGTCAGCACCACGGTCCGGTGCCGGGGATCGTCCAGGTCGAGGCGCTCGGCGATCTCGGCCGGCAGCTCACAGGTGACCGGAACGGGCCAGGACGCGCCGTTGACCAGGCGTCCGGTCCGGCGTAGCGACGTCAGGTCAGCGCGGCCGAGGAATCCGGTGAGCGGGGTGTACGCGCCGGACAGCAGCAGCTCGAGGTCGGCCAGCTCGTACGGCCGCGGTGTGTACGACGGCGCGTCACGCAGGACGTCCTCGGGCAGCACCGAACCAGTCACGTCATGTCCCCCCTGATGCCAAGCTGAGGGAACAAGTCTCGCAGCCGGGATTCCAGCGGTCGAGCGGGGCTCGACCGATCTTGACGCGTTCGCGGCCGGGTATTCGACAAAACGGACTTTAGGTCCAATACTCGGCGATCGTGAAACGCAAGAGGATCCTGCACGTCACGGCCGTGGTGAGCGCCTTCACCCTCGCCGTCGCCGCCACACTGACCTGGGCCTGGACCGGCGGCGTGGACGAGCTCGGGCTGCCCGGTGGTCCCGGCGGCGGTCCGGTGGCCGGTCCACGCTGGGTCGAGCCGCCGCCGATCATCCCCACGCAGGCGCCGTCGCCCAGCGTCTCGGCGCCCCCGCCGGCCCCGGCCACCGTCCCGCCCGCGCCGCAATGGCCCGTGCTCGGCGGACCTCGCCCACCCGTCGCCGGCCGCCCGTGCCGCACCGGCGCCAAGCTGGTGCCGACCTGCGGGGTGCTGTGGGGCGTGGCGCCGGGAGCGTTCACCGACAAGCGGGGGGTGCGGGCCCTGGAGGCGTTCGAGAAGAAGACCGAGCGCCATCAGGACATCTACCACGCGTACCACAAGGGTCTGACCCAGATGTTCCCCACGAAGGCGGAGATCGACATCGCCCGGCAGCCCGGCGACCCGCGGATCCTCTTCCTGAACTGGAAACCGACCGCGAGCTGGGCCGCGATCGCCAAGGGAGACCCGAAGACCGACGCCTACCTGGACCGGCTGGCGACGTACATCAACCACAACTTCCCGGAGGAGTTCTTCTTCACCGTCTACCACGAGGCCGAGGACAACGTCCGCGAGAAGCCCGGGTCGGGCTACACCGCCGAGAACTACGCGGCGATGTACCGGCACGTGATCGAGCGACTGCGCGCGCACGGCGTGGACAACATCGTCAGCGTGCTGGTGCACATGGCGTACGTGCCGCACACCAGCCAGAGCTGGTTCGACGCGATGTACCCGGGCGACGACGTGGTCGACTGGATCGGCTTCGACACGTACGCCTACAGCGACCCCGGTTACGGCCACGGCGACTTCGCCGAGCTGCTGAACCGCCGCTCCCAGAGCCGGCCCGACTGGCCCGGCTTCTACAACTGGGCGGCCGCCGAACACCCCGACAAGCCGTTGATGGTGGCCGAGTGGGGCGTGTGGTCGTCGAAGAAGAACCCCGGCCACAAGGCCGCGTTCTACCGCGAGGTCGGCCGCCAGATCGGCAACTTCCCGAACATCCGCGCCCTGGTCGCCTTCGACACCCCGCACAACCAGGACGGCCGCGACTCCTCGGTGGACACCACGCCGGCGTCCCTGGCCGCTTACCGCTGGCTCGGCCGACTCCCGATCTTCCAGGTCAAGGTCACCGAGGATCCCTCGTAGATCAGCGTACGGCCGCCCACTGCGAGGTCTTCGATCTCGGTTTGCCCCGCAGGACGATCCGGCCTTTGGCCCGCAATGTGCGAAGAGCGTGTACAACCTGGTGATTGGGGAGTCCCGTACGCCGCTCGATCTCGGCCCGGGACAGCTCCTCGTTCTCCAGGAGCCGGAGAATCGCTGTCTCGTTGCCGGAGAGTGAGGCATCGTCGCCCAGTTCCAGCGCCGTCTGCTGGGTGCGGGACGAGACGGCGAGGCGGTAGGTGGTCACACCACCGGTACCGATCTGCTGGATCGCCTCCCGGTCGACCAGCTCCTTGAGTTCGCGACCTGCCGTTCGGCTGTCCTGCACCCCGGTTGAGGTGCGATAGCTACTGTTCGTCAGTACCGCTCCCTGTCGCATCAACGCCAGAGCGGTCATCTGGGCCCGGCTGAGCGGTCCGACGCCGAGGGAGGCCAGCCAGGAAAGCGCCTCGTCGTCGAGAAGGGTGTGGTTCGGGAACTCGGCGGTGAAGGTCGAGATGTCGTCGGCGAAACGGGGTGGCTCCATGCCCGCCTCGGACAGCGCCACGAACATGCGCGCGATGCCGGTGCCCCGGTTCTCGCAGACCATGTGGCCGTCCTCGTAGGGCATATCTTCGAGAATCTTCAACAACGTGCGGTTGCGGGAGGAGGTGACCGTGATGGAGCCGAGGGAGTCGACGTCCACCGGCCCGTACAGTCCGCCCGGATTCCGGATCAGCAAGCGGTCGGGGTACATCTCCACCTGAACCTGCATTCCCCGCGCGAATTCGGAGTAGTCCCGGTGGACGAGCGCGTTGACGACGGCCTCGCGCAGCGCCTCCTCGGGGTACTCCCATTGGTCGACACGATAGATCCCGGACACGACGCTGCGCCGCCGCATGTTGCGTTTCAGAACCCGGATGGTCTCGGCGACCACGAACGGAATCGGCCCGTCGATGGACCGGTTCTCGACGAAGCGTTCGCCACTGCCACCGGACACACCTGCCTCGGTGGTGGGGTAGGCGACGAACGTTAGGTTCAGCTGGGGCTCGAAAGTCTGCGGGTAGACGCCGAAGGCCAGCAGGCCGGCCAGCGTCGGGACGGTCCGTCCCTCATGGGTGGTCAGGACGTTGAGCAAGCTGAGGGCGCGGTCGTCGTCGACCCGGCGGAAGATGTCGGTCTTGGTGTCGCGGATGCGCCGCAGGAACAGGTCGACAAGCTCAGGGTCGAGGTCGTCGCGGGAAGCGCGGACGATCGGGGTCAGATCATGCCGGACCTCGTGTCGGCCACCGAGCAGGATGGTGACCTCGTAATCGGTCAGCTTCCGGTCACCATCGGCGATCCGGATTCGTGACCCGGCCCAAGGTCCGAGACTTCGTTTGTGACACGGTCGTTGGTCGCGCGCCATCGGTGGCACCGTGCACACGACGACGCTTTTCCCGCCTACGTCAAGGGTGACGATCTCGGCGCGTACCGGCGGTTCCATCTCGGAGCAGATCGACCCGAGCTGAGCCTCCATGGCGCCGGGGTCGTCCACCCCCGTGACGCTGAATCCGTTCTTCTCGTCGACGCCGAGAATGATGATCCCGCCGGTGCCGTTCGAGAACGCACTGACGGACTCCCAGAGGGTGGCCGGTAAGCCGCCTCGGGCCTTCTTGACCTCGCACGAGAGATGGTCGTTACCGAGGGAGCGCAGGCCGGTGAGAATTTCATGCAGATCTGTGGTGTCCATGGCCTGCCTCTGAGGGCCCGGCATCGGCGCCGAGGTGACCAAATCCTGTCATAGGTACAGCTCATAGGCAACCATAGGGACGTCATAGGCGAGGTGCCGCGATCATAGGCACACTATGAGCGGACATGCTGAGCGTGACCTGTGCAGAATCGGGGTTGCCTCGGGGTGTTACCGGATCGGCAAACGTGCCCGACGTCCCTACGCTGACGCCGTGGGAATCATCGAAACCCGAGAGTTGAGCAAGACGTACGGCGGGCGGGTCACCGCGCTGTCCGATCTGACCGTGGACGTCGATGCAGGCGTCATCGGGCTGGTCGGCGCGAACGGGGCCGGCAAGTCGACGTTCATCAAGATTATGCTGGGACTGCTCGCGCCCACCTCGGGGCAGGTCCGGGTCTTCGATCTGGACCCGACCGTCGAGACGGACAAGGTGCGGGCCCGGGTCGGCTACATGCCGGAGAACGACTGCCTGCCGCCGGACGTGTCCGCGGCCGAGCTGGTCACGCACCTGGGCCGGATCAGCGGGCTGCCCCGCGCGGCCGCCCGCGAGCGCGCCTCCGAGGCGCTGCGGCACGTCGGGCTGTACGAGGAGCGCTACCGGCAGATCGGCGGCTACTCCACCGGCATGAAGCAGCGGGTCAAACTGGCCCAGGCGCTGGTGCACGACCCCGATCTGCTGCTGCTGGACGAGCCGACCAACGGCCTCGACCCGGCCGGCCGAGACGCCATGCTCGCTCTGGTGCACCGGATCGGCACCGAGTTCGGCATCTCGGTGGTGGTCTGCTCGCACCTGCTGGGCGAGGTCGAGCGGATCTGCGACTCGCTGATCGCCATCGAGGGCGGCAAGCTGCTGCGGGCCGACCGCATCTCCACCATGACCGAGGCCTCCGACGTGCTCGCAGTCGAGGTCAGCGAGGGCATGGACGAGCTGCAGGCGGCATTGACCAAGCAGGGCTTCGCGGTCCGGCCGGACGGGCGGCTGCTCCTGGTCGACCTCGCGGACGACGCCGCGTACGACCGGATCCTGCGCGTCGTCGCCGACCTCGACCTGCCCCTGCACCGCCTCGACCAGCGGCGCCACCGCGTCGCCGAACTCTTCGCCCCGGGAGACCGCCGATGTCTGAGTCATCCGTCATCCATGACATCGGATACCAGCGGTACGACGGCCCGCATCTGGGCCGGCTCGCGGCGCTGGGTGCCATGTACGTTCAGTCGCTTCGCGCCGCCTTCGGGTTGGGGCGCACGGCCAAGGCCAAGATCTTCCCCTGGCTCGTCGGCGGCATCACCGTGCTGGTGGCGGTCATCGTGGCCGCGGTCCGCTCCCGGGCCGGCATCATCATCTTCAACTACGTGACGTTCGACGACGCGATGAGCTGGCTGGTCATCTTCTTCGCCGCGATCGTCGCGCCCGAACTGGTGTCGCGCGACCTGCGCGCCGGTGTCCTGCCGCTGTACTTCAGCCGGCCGCTGCGCGCCTCCGACTACGTGGTGGCCAAGGTGGCCGCCCTGGTGTCGGCGGTGTGGCTGCTGCTGGGCGTACCGCAGTTCATCATGTTCCTGGGCGGGGCCTTCACCACCAAGACCGGGATGCGCGGGGTCTGGCACGAACTCGGCGATCTCTTGCCCGGCTGGGGGTACAGCGTGCTGTGGGCGCTCGTGTTCGCCTCGATCGGCCTGCTCGTCGCCTCGCTCACCGGTAAGCGCGCGTTCGCCGCCGGCGGTATCGTCGCCATCTTCCTGATGACCACCCCGGTGGTCGGCGTGCTCAGCATCCTGCCGTCGCGGACCGGCCAGCAGCTGGCCGGCCTGGCCAGTCCGAGCACCCTGATCAGCGGCGTCGGAACGTGGCTGATCCACACCCCGGACACCGGGATCGACATCGGACGGTACGGCTCGGTCTACGCGATCGAAGCCGTCACGCTGATCGCCGCCTGTCTCCTGCTGTTGCTGGCCCGCTACCGGAAGGTGGCCGCGCTGTGAGCGCGAGGAGTGAGCGAGTGAGCCCCGCAGTCGCGAACGAAAGGTCAGCTCGGTGAGCGCGAGGAGTGAGGGAGCGAAGCGAGTGAGCCCCGCAGTCGCGAACGAAAGGTCAGCTCGGTGAGCGCGAGGAGTGAGGGAGCGAAGCGAGTGAGCCCCGCAGTCGCGAACGAAAGGTCAGCTCGGTGAGCCTCGTCGATCTGCAGAACGTCTCCCGCTGGTACGGCAACGTCGTCGCGGTCAACGACATCACGATGACCCTCGGCCCCGGTGTCACCGGCCTGCTCGGCCCGAACGGCGCCGGCAAGACCACCGTGCTGCACATGATGGCCGGGTTCCTCGCGCCGTCCAAGGGAACACTCACCGTGGACGGCAAGCCGGCGTGGCGCAACCCGGAGATCTACCGGACGCTCGGGCTGGTCAGTGAACGGGAGGCGGTGTACGGCTTCCTCACCGCCCGCGAGTTCGTCACGGCCAGCGCCAAGCTGCAGAAGCTGCCCGACCCGCACGGCGCCGCGCAACGCGCGCTCGAACTGGTCGAGATGACCGCCCCGCAGGATCGGCGGATCGAGACGTTCTCCAAGGGCATGCGGCAGCGCACCCGGGTGGCCGCCGCGCTGGTGCACGACCCGCAGGTGCTGCTCCTGGACGAGCCGTTCAACGGCATGGACCCGCGCCAGCGCATGCACATGATGGAGTTGCTGCACTCGCTCGGCGACCGCGGCCACACCATCCTGTTCAGCTCGCACATCCTGGAGGAGGTCGAGCAGGTGTCGGGCACGGTCCAGGTGATCGTGGCCGGTCGGCTGGCCGCCTCCGGTGACTTCCGGCGCATCCGCCGCCTGATGACCAACCGCCCGCACGTCTTCGCCGTGCAGAGCTCCGACGACCGGCGGCTGGCGGTGGCGCTGATCGGCGAGAAATCGGTCAGCGGCGTCGAGATCGACACCGGCGGCCTGACCGTTCGGGCCTCCGACTACGGCAGCTTCACCCGCGCGCTGCCGCGCATCGCCCTGGGCGAGAAGATCCGGCTGCGCAAGCTGGTGCCTTCCGACGAGTCCCTGGAGAGTGTCTTCTCCTACCTGCTGGAGGCATGATGTCGACCGTCGCGTACCTCACCGTCCGCGGGCTGTTCGGCCGCAAACGGGCTCTGCTCCTGCTGCCGCTGCCCATCCTCCTGATCGGCCTGGCCGCAATCTGCCACGGATACCACGTACGGCCGTCCGAGTGGGCGACGCCCGTCCTGGTCGTGCTCGGCCTGGGCGTCGTCCTGCCGGTCACCGCGCTGATCGTGGGCACGGGTGTCCTGGGCTCCGAAGTGGACGAAGGCACGATCGTGCACATCCTGACCAAGCCGTTGCCGCGGCGCGACATCATCCTGCCCAAGCTGGGCGTGGCCGTTCTCGTCTCCGCGGTCGCAGCGGCGGTTCCGCTGTTCATCGCGGGGCTGCTGGCCGATTCCGTACGGCTGGGCCTGGGGCTGGTGGTCGGCGCGGTGGTCGGGGCGTGTGCCTACTCGGGCCTGTTCCTGCTGCTGAGCCTGCTGTCGCGGCGGCCGGTGCTGGTCGGGCTGGCGTACATCCTGGTCTGGGAGGGGCTGCTGGGCCGCTTCGTCAGCGGCACGCGAGTGCTGTCGATCGAGCAGTACGTCATCGGGATCACCGACAAGGTTGCTCCGACGGGCCTGCTGACGGGCCAGGTGTCGCTGCCGGTCGCGATTGTGATGGCCGCGATCTTCACCGTCGGCGGCACGTTCTTCGCCATCGACCGCCTCCGCTCCTTCAGCGTCGCCGGCGAAACCAGCTGATCATTCCGCTCAAGTCGTGGCCGGCGGTAGGTGCGGCCGCTGCCCACGCCGAGGGGCGGGCGCCGGCCGCCGCTTCTTTTTTGGGCTTTCGGGGCACGTACGGCTGGGTCTGCGCGAAGCCGTTCCCGCGCCCGGCGTGACCCATTTACGGTGCAGGGTGACGAGAGGAAACACTCATGCTTGACCCGAAGGTGCGGCGCGTCCTTGACGGCACGTCGCTCGCGCACCTGGCCACCGTTCTGCCCAACGGCTTCCCCCACTCGGTTCCGCTGTGGATCGGCACTCTCGGCGACCGGATCGTGTTCTTCACCGGCCCGAACTCTCGCAAAGCCCGCAATCTGCGCCGCGATCCCAGGGTCGCGCTGTCGATTGTGCCGGCGGACAACCCGTTCGAGCCCGTCGTGATCCGCGGCCGGGTCGTCGAGTGGATCGACGGTGACGCGGGGTGGGAAATCGTCGACGCGATCTCCACCAAGTACACCGGCGGACCGTACCCGCGAGATCAGGAACGCGTCGCCATCGTGATCGAGCCCGATCGTCAGAAGGTGGGCATCGGCTGACCCACGAGCGTGGGGATCCCGGTCCATCTGACCGTTACCGCCGTATCGCCGACTCGGATCGGTAGATGCCGCGGTGCCTGGTCCGGCCCTCGATGCGCGGCCGGGGAATCGGCCGCGCATCGACTCGTCCGCGGGCGCGGTTGACCGCTCAGCCCGTGTTGCGCATGCCGGCGGCGATGCCGTTGACCGTGGTCAACAGGGCCCGTTCCAGCGCGGTCGAGTCCGACGGCGTGCGGCGGCTGCCTGGGCCCGCCGGGACCTGGGGCGAGTTGTCGGCCGCGTCGCGGTACTGGCGCAGCAACGCGACCTGCAGGTGGTGCAGCGGCTCCAGATAGGTGTCGCGGACGTTCAGGGTGCGCGACAGTTCCGGCTGCTCGGACAGGATCCCCTCGCTGCCGGTCACCTTCAGCACCTCGGTCACGGTCAGCTCGTACTCCCGCTCGATGGTCTCGAAGATCGGCCGCAACTCGGCCGGGACGAGGGTGTCGACGTACCGGCGGGCGATCTTGAGGTCTGTCTTGGCCAGCATCATCTCGACGTTGGACAGGAACGTCTTGAAGAACTGCCAGTTGCCGTGCATCTCGGTCAGCACGTCACCCAGACCGGCGTCGCGGGCCGCCGCCAGGCCGGTGCCGACGCCGAACCAGCCGGGCACGATCTGCCGGGTCTGCGTCCAGCCGAACACCCAGGGAATCGCCCGGAGACCGCCCAGCCCGGCGTCCGTGTTGGGCCGCTTGGCCGGGCGCGAGCCGATGTTCAGCGCGCCCAGCAGCTCGGTCGGGGTGGCGGCCCAGAAGTAGGCCGGCAGGTCCGGGTTCTCCACCAGACGCCGGTACGCCGCGAACGCCGCCTCGGACGCGGTGTCCATCGCCGCGTCCCAGCGCGGCAGGGTGGCCAGGTCCACTGACGGGGTGGTGTGCAGCAACGTCGCCTGCAGGACGGCGGCGACCGTCAGCTCGAGGTTCTCCCGGGCCAGGGCCGGAATCGTGTACTTGTCGCTGATCACCTCGCCCTGCTCGGTGACCTTGATGGCGCCGTCCAGCGTCCCGTACGGCTGGGCCAGGATCGCCTCGTGGGTCGGGCCGCCGCCGCGGCCGACCGTGCCACCGCGGCCGTGGAAGAGCCGCAGCCGGACGCCGTGCCGGGCGGCCACGTCCCGCAGCGCGCGCTGCGCCTTGTGGATCGACCACTGGCTGGTGGTGATGCCGGCTTCCTTGTTGGAGTCGGAGTAACCGAGCATCACTTCCTGCAGGTCGCCCCGGGCCTTGACGATCGACCGGTACGCGGGCAGCGACAGCATCTCGTCCAGCAGCTCACCGCCGGCGTCGAGTTCGGCCGGCGTCTCCAGCAGCGGCACGATGCCGACCCGGGCGCGGCCGGTGTGGATGTCGATCAGCCCGGCCTCGCGGGCCAGCACGGCCGCGGCCAGCACGTCGTCGACCCCCAGGGTCATCGAGATGATGTACGACTCGATCACCTCGGGCCCGAAGCGGTCCTGCGACTCCCGGATCGTGCCGAACACGTCGAACGTCTTGCGGGCGGAGTCGGTCAGCGGGGTGTCGGCCGCCGACAGCGGCCGCCGGCCGGTGAGCTCGTCGGCCAGCAGCCGGGTGCGCTCCTTACGGTCCAGCGAATCGTAGTCCGGCACCTCGCCGACCTGGGCGTACATCTGGGTCAGGACCTCGTGGTGCTTCTCCGCGTGCTCGCGGACGTCGAGCGTGGCCAGCGACAGACCGAAGGCCGAGACCGTACGCACGGCCGTGGCCACCGAACCCATCGCGGTGAGCTGGCCGGAGTTGCGGGCCAGCGACGCCCGCATCAGTTCCAGGTCGGCGATCAGCTCGTCGCTGCCGAGGTAGTCGCGACCGGGGACGTGCGCGGTGCCCTGGTTGAGCCGGCGGCGGGTGTTCGCCAGCTTGGCCTTGATGCAGCGGACCTTCAGCCGGTACGGCTCCTCGGCGTTGGTCCGCCGGAACCGCGGCGCCACCTCGGGCAGGTTGTCCAGGTCCTTGGCCAGGCTGGCGCTCAGGTCGAGGGAGACCCCGCGCAGCCGCCGGGACACCGACAGCTCGTCGATCAGGTCGTCCATCGCCGCCTCGGTGGCCTGGATGCCGTGCTCGTGCTGGATCATCAGCACGTCGCGGGTGACCTTCGGGGTCACGAACGGGTTGCCGTCGCGGTCGCCGCCGATCCACGAGCCGAAGTTCAGCGGACGGGCCGTGGGCGCCGTCTCCACGCCCAGTTGGCGCAGCGTCTCGGCCAGGTCGTCGAGCACCTGCGGGGCGGCGCCGGCGTACAGATCCTTGAGGTAGAAGACCGCGTTGCGGGCCTCGTCGGTCGGGTCCGGCCGGTCCAGCCGCAGTTCGTCGGTCGTCCACAGCAGGTCGATGAGCTCGGCCAGGCGGCGGGTCGAGGCGGTCTTGTCGGTGGCGCCGTACAGCACCTCGGCCGCGGCCTCGGCGTCCAGGTCGGCGGCGAGCTGGCGCAGCTTGGACAGGATCGAGCGGCGGGCGGCCTCGGTCGGGTGCGCGGTGAAGACGGGCCGCACGGACAGGCGGCGGGCGGCGGCGGCGATCTCGTCGGCCGGCACGCCGTTCTCGGCGATCAGCTTGGCCGCCTGGTCGAGCCAGCCGCCGTCGCGGGCGCGGCGCCGCTGCAGATCACGGGCGCGGTGCACCTGCTCGATGATGTTGGCCAGGTGGAAGTAGGTGGAGAACGCCCGGGCGAGCTTGGTGCCGGTGGTGACGTCCAGCGCGGCGAGCCGTTCGGCGGCGGCCACGGCATCCTGCCGGACCAGCGCGCGGACCTCCTCGACGAGGTCGAGCAGGGGCCGGCCCTCCTGGCGGGCCAGGGTCTGGCCGAGCAGCCGGCCGAGGCGCCGGATGTCCGCGCGCAGCGATGCGTCGGGGCCGTCGGGGTCGATGTGGCCGTGCAGGTCGGTCACCGGAGCGCTCCCTTGCCTTCAGGTGGGCGTACGTACGGCGGACAGCGCTGTCCCGGTTCCCGCCGATCGTATCCATCCCGGGCCGCGCCTGGGTGCTTTGAGGTGAGTCTCATACCGCCGCATGCCCAGCTTGTTTCCGGCGACCCACATCGACCGGAATTGATCCGACCGGCAGCCGGAGGCGCCGAATGCGGACAAGACGGGTGCCGGCGAGGGTGCAACGACGGCGCCGGGAGGCTCAGGCGGAGACGGGCACCGCCGGCCGGACCGCCGCCGGGGATCCGCTCCCGGCCGCCGCCGGCCGGTGGCGAGCGGCCGGCACTCCGGGATTCACCGGAGGCGCGGCGGCCATCGGCCCGGCGACGATCGGCGGAGCCGCGCCCGGGCGCAGGCGGGCCGGGGTCCCGGACGGCTTGGCCTTGGTGACGAACGCGTGCCGGGCGGCGGCGAACCCGGACCGGTCACCGAACATGTCCCGGCTCATCTCGGCCAGCTCGCGGGCCTCGTACGCCTCCAGGGGCACCCGTTCCGCGGCCAGCCGCCGGATCTTCTCCCGGCACCGAGCGCGGGCCGCCCGCGGATCGGCCTGCGCCTCGGCCAGCGCCGTCAGCCACTCCGCGTACGCCTCGGGGTGCCGCGGCCCGACCTCGTCGACCAGGCCGAGCGCCCGGGCCTGCTCGGTGCCGACCGGCAGCTTTCCGTCGATCAGGCGCTGCGCCGTCTCCTTGCCGACCCGGCGGGGGAGCGTGTAGGTGTGCAGTTCCGACCCGTACAGACCGATGTCGTAGTACGGGTTGAGGACGATCCCGGCGCGCGCCGCGACGATGTCCGCGCCCAGTCCCATCATCGCGCCCCCGGCCCCGGCGCTCCCGGCGTAGGCGGCGATGACGACCTGCCGCCCGCACTCGATGATCTCCCGGCACAGCGTGTTGATGGCCCGGATGTTGGCCCAGGCGGCCACGGCCGGATCGGCCGCCGCCTCGATGAGGTTGAGATGGATCCCGTTGCTGTACGCGTCGACCCCGCCCCGCAGGACCAGCACTTGGGTGTCCTGCGCGACCGCGTGGCGCAGTGCGGTCAGCAACCGGCGGCAGTGCCCGGCCGACATCGCGCCGTTGTAGAAGTCGAACGCCAGCCACCCGACCGCACCCGTCCGGCGGTAGCGGACCTGCCGGTAGGTCGGCCCGAACTCCGGCTCGGCGCCCGGTGGTGAGTGCGGCACGTCCTTCAGGCGCCGGCCGAGCAGCGTGGTGGCCGGCAACTTGATCCCACCGGGGCCGGCGTCGCGTAGATGCCCGAGCCAGAGGCTGCCGTCGCCGGTGCCGACCAGCACCGCGCCCTGCCGCCGGCCGATCACCGTCCCGGGGCGGGCGCCGCGGGCGGCGCCGGGGTGCGCGTCGTAGGCGAACACATCGAGCCCGGCCACCTCGGTCCGTACGCCCGGCGACCCGTCGGCCGCCCGGATCCGGCGCAGCACGGTCTCGGTCCGGTCCGCCCACTCGAACGACCGGTCGTCCGGCCGCATCACCGGGCGCGGCCGGGAACCGGGCACCGCGGTCGGCATCCGGTCGGTGGGCACCGGCGTGAACGAGGAATCAGCCGCCTTGCTCAGCACCTCGCGCACGCATTCCATGGCGGCGTCGGCGACCGGCCCGTGGTAGAGCGACGACTTGCGCGGCGGCGCGACCGGCATCGGGAAGGTCCGGGTGGCCCAGATGGGGCCGGCGTCCATTTCCTCGATCGCCTGCAACGCGGTCACCCCCCAGGCCGGTAGGCCCTCGGTGATCGCCCAGTCCAGGGACGACGGGCCGCGGTCACCGACCGGACCGGGATGGATGATGATGGTGCGCCAGTGCTGCCAGACCTCGGACGGGACCCGATGGGTCAGGTATGGGCACAGGATCAGGTCGGGCTCGGCCGCGCGTACGCCGTCGATCATGTCCTCGGCGGTCGTGGCCAGCAGCACCCCGACGTCGTGGCCGGATTCGCGCAGCTCACACCAGACACGCTGGCTCAATCCGTTGAACGCCGACACGAGCAGCAGAACCCGCATTCCCGGCCCTCCCCAGAGGTCGTTGATCCTTGATCCGGGGCAGTCTTCGGCAGCTGTCGGGGCACATGTCGGACATGGTGTCCGGCGCGGAAAAGTGTCGGTGGGGCGGACTAAGCTTGGTGGCATACCCCCCGTCGTCCTGGCGTTGGGGTTGTTCGGCATGCCCTCGTCCAAGGAGACCTTCCCGTGCAACTCGCCGGATTGATCCCGGCCGCCCTGCGCGACCGCGGCCTTTCGCGCGCCCGCGACCTGGCGCGCAAGGGTGGCGTCGACTCGGACGCCCTCGATCTCACCGCCCCGGCCGCGCTGCGGCCGTTCGTGGTCGCCGCGGTGGCGTCGTCGGCCGACATCGGCGGCGCCGCCCGTCCGGTGCTGGCCGTGACCGCCACCAGCCGCGAGGCCGACGACCTGGCCGACGCGCTCGGCTGCCTGCTCAGTCCCGACGCGGTGGCCGTCTACCCGTCGTGGGAGACGCTGCCGCACGAGCGCCTGTCGCCGCGGTCGGACACGGTGGGGCGGCGGCTGGCCGTGCTGCGCCGCCTGGCCCACCCCGGTGACCAGCCGGTGCAGGTCGTCGTGGCCCCGGTCCGCAGCGTGCTCCAGCCGCAGCTCACCGGCCTGGGCGACCTCGAGCCGGTGGAGCTGGTGTCCGGGGGCGAGGGGGAGCTCGAGTCGGTGGCGCGCCGGCTCATCGACATGGCGTACGCCCGCGTCGACCTGGTCACCAAGCGGGGCGAGTTCGCCGTCCGCGGCGGCATCCTGGACGTCTTCCCGCCCACCGACGAGCACCCGTCCCGGGTCGAGTTCTGGGGCGACGAGATCGAGGAGATCCGCACCTTCGCAGTCGCCGACCAGCGGACCATCGACCCGGTCGAGCGGCTGTGGGCGCCGCCGTGCCGCGAGTTGCTGCTCACCCCGGCCGTCCGGGAGCGCGCCGCCCGGCTGAGCGAGCAGCACCCGGAGATCGCCGAGATTCTGGACAAGCTGGCCGAGGGCATCCCGGTCGAGGGCATGGAGTCGCTCGCGCCGGCGCTGCTGTCCGGCACCGATTCGATGGAACTGCTGCTCGACTGCATGCCGGCCGGCACCCACGTGCTGCTCTGCGACCCGGAGCGGATCCGGACCCGGGCGCACGACCTGACCCGGACGTCCGACGAGTTCCTGGAGGCGAGCTGGGCGGCGGCCGCGGTGGGCGGCCAGGCCCCGATCGACGTCGGCGCGGCCGCCTTCCGGACGCTGGCCGACGTGCGGGCGCACGCGGCCACGCTGCACCAGCCATGGTGGACGGTGTCGCCGTTCGGGCTCGTCGAGGCGTCCGCGGAGACGGCCGATGCGACCCCGTGGCTGGAGTCCCCGGAAACGGTCGAGGTGTCACCGGACGCCGGGGACGCGATCGCGTTGTCGGCGCAGCCGGTGCCGCTCTACCACGGCGACACCGCGCGGCTGGCCGACGACCTGTCCCGCTGGGCGGCCGCCGGCTGGGCCATCGCGCTGGTCTTCGAGGGCCACGGCACGGCCGAGCGGGCCACCGAGCTGTTGCGCGACGCCGGTCTCGGCGTCACCCCGGTGGAGTCGATCGAGACCGCGATCGAGGACGGTCAGCTGCTGGTCACCCGGGGCGGGCTCAACCACGGGTTCGTGGACGAGGCGTCCCGGCTCGCGGTGATCACCGGCAACGACGTCACCGGCGGGCGCGGCGCGTCCACCAAGGACATGCGCAAACTGCCGAGCCGGCGCCGCAACACCATCGACCCGCTGGAGCTGCGGGCCGGCGACCACGTCGTGCACGAGCAGCACGGCATCGGCCGGTACGTGGAACTGGTCCAGCGCACGGTCAACGGCGCCGACCGGGAATACCTGGTGCTCGAGTACGCGCCGAGCAAGCGGGGCCAGCCCGGCGACCGGTTGTACGTGCCGACCGACCAGCTCGACCAGCTGTCCCGCTACGTCGGCGGCGAGTCGCCGACGCTGCACAAGATGGGCGGCTCCGACTGGCAGAAGAGCAAGGCCCGGGCGCGCAAGGCGGTCCGGGAGATCGCCGCTCAGCTGATCCAGCTGTACGCCGCCCGCCAGGCATCGAAGGGCCACGCGTTCGCACCCGACACGCCGTGGCAGCGCGAGCTCGAGGACGCCTTCCCGTACACCGAGACGCCGGACCAGATGTCGGCGATCGTCGAGGTCAAGGGCGACATGGAGCTGCCCGTGCCGATGGACCGGCTGATCTGCGGCGACGTCGGGTACGGCAAGACCGAGATCGCGGTCCGGGCGGCGTTCAAGGCGGTGCAGGACGGCAAGCAGGTGGCCATCCTGGTGCCGACCACGCTGCTCGCTCAGCAGCACTACAACACGTTCACCGAGCGGATGAACCAGTTCCCGGTGCAGATCCGGCAGCTGTCGCGGTTCCAGACGCCGAAGGAGGCCGCGCTGACCCTGGAGAAGGCTGGCGACGGCACCGCCGACATCGTCATCGGCACGCACCGGCTGCTGGCCAACTCGACGCGGTTCAAAAACCTCGGCCTGATCATCGTGGACGAGGAACAGCGGTTCGGGGTCGAGCACAAGGAACAGCTCAAGGCGCTGCGGGCGTCGGTGGACGTGCTGACCATGTCGGCCACGCCGATCCCGCGGACGCTGGAGATGGCGATCACCGGCATCCGGGAGATGTCTACCATCGCCACCCCGCCGGAGGAGCGGCATCCGGTGCTGACCTTCGTCGGCGCGTACGACGACAAGCAGGTGGCCGCGGCCGTTCACCGCGAGCTGCTGCGTGACGGCCAGGTGTTCTACCTGCACAACCGGGTCGAGTCGATCGACAAGGCGGCCCGCCGGCTGCGCGAGCTGGTGCCCGAGGCGCGGATCGCGGTGGCCCACGGGCAGATGGGCGAGGACGCGCTGGAGAAGGTGATGGTCGGGTTCTGGGAGAAGGAGTTCGACGTTCTGGTCTGCACCACGATCGTCGAGTCCGGCATCGACATCCCGAACGCCAACACGCTCATCGTGGAGCGGGCCGACCTGCTGGGCCTGGCCCAGCTGCATCAGATCCGGGGCCGGGTGGGGCGCGGCCGGGAGCGGGCGTACGCGTACTTCCTGTACCCGCGGGAGAAGCCGCTGACCGAGCAGGCGCATGAGCGGCTGGCCACCATCGCCCAGCACACCGAGCTCGGCGCGGGCATGTACGTGGCCATGAAGGACCTGGAGATCCGCGGCGCCGGCAACCTGCTCGGCGGCGAGCAGTCCGGGCACATCGAGGGCGTTGGCTTCGACCTGTACGTCCGGATGGTGGGCGAGGCGGTGCAGTCGTTCAAGGGCGAGCGGCCGGAAGAGGAGCCGGAGGTCAAGATCGACCTGCCGATCGACGCGCATCTGCCGGTCGAGTACATCGCGGTCGAGCGGTTGCGGCTGGAGATGTACCGGAAACTGGCCGAGTCCCGGGACGACGCGCGGCTGAACGAGGTCGTCGCGGAGATGACCGACCGGTACGGCGAGCCGCCGGCGCCGGTGGTGAACCTGATCGCGGTCGCCCGCTTCCGGCTGCTGGCCCGGGCGTACGGCCTGACCGACGTCTCCGTGCAGGGCAAGCACCTGCGGTTCGCACCGCTGCCGCTGCCCGACTCGAAGCAGTTGCGGCTCAAGCGCTACCACCCCGACTCGGTCTACAAGACGGCGAACGACCAGGTCAGCGTGCCCCGGCCGAGCACCCGCCGGATCGGCGGCGAGCCGTTGCGCGACCAGGCCCTGCTGCAGTGGTGCGGCCAGTTGCTCGCCGACGTCCTCGGCGAGCCCGCATCGCTCACGGCAGTGCGACAGTGATGTCGGCCCTGGGCGGAAGGAGGGCGAACGCGGGGGTCGGCCGCGCGCCTCACATTCGCCGTGAGAGAGTCTTGACCATGTTTCATGCGCGTCGACTCGCATCCGCCGTCGCGGTCGCGGCGGTCGCTCTGACCGGTTTGTCCGCTTGTCATTCGGCGCCTGACGTGGCCGCCTATCTCGACGGCGGCAATATCTCCACGGCTCAAGTTCAACGGATCTACGACGACGCCAAGAACAAGGCGGGCGCGGCCGCGACCCCGAAACCCGCGGCCGCTGCCGACCCGACGGCGAGCCCGGCCGCTTTCCCGCTCACCCAGGGCGCCGTGCTGGACACGCTGATCAGCCACGACGTGCTGGCCCGGGTGGCGCAGAAGCACAGCGTGGCGCTCCCCAACATCGCCGGGGCGCTGCCGCAGTACGCCCAGTTGCTGCACCTGCCCGCCACCGCCCAGTACGTGCGGATGTACGTCGAGGTGGACGCCTACCAGTACGCGCTCAACCAGGCCGGCACGGGCGGCAACCCGACCGGCGCCGAGCTGCAGGAGGTGTTCGACCGGCTGAAGGCCAACCGGCTGGTCGACCCGGGGACCACGCAAGCGCAGTTCCTGTCCGGCCTGTCCGCGGACGCCAAGAAGACGCTGGGCAGCGCGATCGCCACCCGCAACGAGGTCCGCGCCGACCTGTCGGCCCGGCACGTGCGGCTGAACCCGCGGTTCGGCAACTTCGAGGTCCCGATCTACACCCAGCGCGACCAGTCCACCGGCGCGGCCGTGATCCTGGTCGGCCAGCCGGTCGGCAATGCCGGGTCGCAGGTTCCGGTCACCGACGTCCGCTGACCGTTCCGCCATGGCTCGCGTCGTCCTGCTGGTCACCTCCCCGCGGTTGCCCGCGGGGCTGCTGACCGCGGCGGCGTGGGACGCGGTCCGGGCGTACCCGGTGCTCACCGCGGCCGAGAGTGACCAGGCCGCGGCGTTGCGGGTGTCAGGCGTGCCGGTCACCGTCGTGGAGGCCGACCCGGAGGTCCTGGTCCGGTCCTTGGCGGAGCACCCGGTGCTGGTCTGGCTGGCCGGCCCGGCCGGGGACGAGGATTTCGCCCGCCGCCTCGGGCTCCGGCTGGCCCGCGAGCCGTCGCTGGCCGAGCTCGAATTGATGTACGGCTCCTGGGACCCGCCGGGCGCGCGGCTGCTGGACGCCGTCGCGGTGATGGACCGGCTGGCCTCGCCCGGCGGTGACCCGTGGAAGCAGCAGCAGACCCACCTCAGCCTGGCGCCGTACCTGCTCGAGGAGAGCTACGAGGCGTACGACGCGATCGTCGACGGCGACCTGGACGCGTTGCGCGAGGAACTCGGTGACGTGCTGCTGCAGGTCGTGCTGCACGCCCGGCTGGCCGAGAATCTGCCGCCCGATGAGCGCTGGACCGTCGACGACGTGGCCGGGGGCCTGGTCGACAAGATGATCCGCCGTAACCCGCACGTCTTCGCCGGCGCCACCGTGGCCGACGTCGAGGAGATCACCGCCAACTGGGAGCGGATCAAGCAGGCCGAGAAGGAGCGCAGCTCGGCCCTGGACGGCATCGCGCTGAGCCAGCCGGCGCTGGCGCTGGCCGCGAAGATCCTGCAGCGGGCATCCCGGGCCGGCGTGGCGGCGCCGTTGCCGGCCGGTCCGGACCTCGGCGACACCCTGCTGCGCCTGGTCGCCGACGCCCGCCGGGCCGGGCTGGACGCGGAGGCGGCGCTGCGCCGGGCGGCCCTCGCGTACGCCGACGTGGTACGGCGCGCGGAAAGTGTCGGAGGGTCCGGGTAACTTCTCCTGCGTGACCGACTTCGTGCCTCTCGCCGAGCGGATCGTCGACGCCCTGCTGGAGAGCGACCCCGAACTGGCCGCCGGCGCGGGTGACCATCGATACGACGACCGCCTGCCCGACCTCTCGCCGGGCGCGGTGTCCGACCGGATCGCGATGTTGCGCGACGCCACCGACGCCCTGTCCGTGGTCGAGCCCGACGACATGGCGGGCGAGGACCAGGTCGACTACGCCATTCTGGCGGCCCAGCTCGACCGCCGGCTGTTCGAGCTGTCCGACGTGCGCGAGCACGAGTGGAACCCGATGGCACACAATCCGGGCCCGCTGCTGCACGCGCTGCTGTCCCGGCCGTTCGCGCCCGCCGAGGTGCGGCTGATCAGCCTGGGCGGCCGGCTGGCGGCGATTCCGGACGCGCTGGCCACCGCCCGGGCGGTGCTGCGGGACATGCCGCGCATCCACGCCGAGACCGCGATCGGCCAGTTCGGCGGCGCCGCCGCGCTCATCCGGGGCGAGTTGCCGGTCCTGCTCGACCAGGAGCCGGGGCTGCGCCCGGTGGTCGAACCGGCCGCCGCGGCCGCACTCGACGCGCTGGCCGAGTTCAGTGACTGGCTGAAGGTCGGGTTGGACGGCGCCGGGCCGGGGCGGGACCCGCGGCTCGGCCGCCCGCTGTGGGAGGCGCGGCTCTGGCACACGCTGGACACCGAACTGCCCGCGGCCGAGGTCCTCGCGCGAGCCGAGCGCAACCTGGCCGAGGCCGGGGCGGCGTTGCGGGAAGCATCGGCCGAGCTGGTCGGCGGCCCGGCCACCGACGAGACCGTGCGGACCGCGCTCGACCGGCTGGCCGCTCAGCACCCGGACAACGCCACGATCCTCGGCCTGGCCAAGGTGACCATGGATGAGGCCACCGCGTTCGTCCGTGAGCGCGACCTGATGACGCTGGTCGACGACCCGTGCGTGATCGAGGAGATGCCGGAGTTCGCTCGGGGCGTGGCCGTGGCCTACTGCGACCCGCCGGGGCCGCTCGAGACCGCCGACGTGCCGACGTTCTACTGCATCGCGCCGACGCCGTCCGACTGGTCGCCCGAGCGCGCCGAGTCGTTCTACCGCGAGTACAACGACCACATGATCCGCGAGCTCACCGTGCACGAGGCCATGCCCGGGCACTTCCTGCAGATCGCCCACTCACGGCGCTTCCGGTCGGACACCCGGGTGCGGGCGCTGGGCTGGTCCGGGCCGTTCGTCGAGGGCTGGGCCGTGTACGCGGAGGAGCTGATGGCCGGGCTCGGGTTCGGCGGGCTGCCGGTACGGCTGCAGCAGCTGAAGATGCAGCTGCGGATGAGCCTGAACGCGATCATCGACCAGCGGCTGCACTGCGACGGGCTCACCGAGGCCGAGGCGATGGCCCTGATGACCGGGCACGGCTTCCAGGAGGAGGGCGAGGCGGCCGGCAAGTGGCGGCGCGCGCTGCTGACCTCCACCCAGCTGTCGACGTATTTCGTCGGCTGGACCGAAGTGTCGGCGATCGCGGCCGCGCGCCCGTTCGGCGCCACGCCGAAGGCCTGGCACGACGCGATGCTGGCGCACGGCTCCCCGCCGCCGCGGCATCTCCGCAGTCTGCTCGGGGTCTAGACGCTGCTTCACCCGAAGAGTGAGCGGGTGAAGCAGGCGTCAGCGGCGGTCGGTCATGGTGGCGCGGGCGGGGGCGTCGAACGCGGCGGAGGCCACCCGCTCGACGTAGTCGGTCATCGCCACGTCGACCTTCTTGCCGTCGAGGGTGCCGGTGAAGCTGCCGATCACGCCCTCGTTGGTGATGCAGGTGCTGAACGGGCCGGTGGCGGCGCTGCCCGGCGCGGTGAGCTGGAGGCAGGTGGCGTGCCGACCGGCGATGGTGGTGTCCCGTTGGGCGACGTTCGGGTCGGTTTCCAGCGCGGCCGCGTCGAGCAGCGCGAGCACGGTCGTGGACGGCACCAGGCCGGCCGCCGAAACCGCCTGCAGCGCCGCCGTCGCGGGACTGGGGACGGTCATCGTGCAGGCGTTGCCGACGCACCGGGTGGCGGCGGTGCGGGTCAGCAGGACGACGCCGCCGGGATAGCGATAGGCCGTACGGTCCGGGTCGCTCTGGTGGGCGACCGTGCCGGACCGGCCACCGGCCAGCTGGTAGGTGGCCGTCCAGGTGCGGGCCGAGGCCGAGGTCACCTGGGTCGCCATGTCGGCCAGCAGGTCGTTGCGGGTGACCCCGTGCGCGGAGGCGGGATCGCCGAGGTCGGTGCATCCGCTCAGGGGCAGTGCCGCGGCCAGGAGGCCGGTGGCGATACGGATGCGGATCGACGACACGAGAACACCTAAGCGGAACCCGTTACCGCGCGCAAACGAGAAACGGGTTCATCCATCCCCGCGGCGCACACGCGATCGACCGAGTCAGACGGTTCGGGTACCGCGGGTGAGCATCTGCTGACGAAGGACGTACCGGCGGATGGCCTGGGCCTGATGTTCGTCGGTGTCGAAGACGGCGACCACCTCGACCGACAGCGGCCCCCGCCGCGGGATGGATTGACGCAGCCCGCCGGTCTTGGTCACCGCCGCCTCGACCTCGACGATCTCCGGGTCGAGCAAGATGCGCAGCACGATCTCATCCCCGTCGCCGAGGGCCACGTCGGCGAAGTGCGCCCGGACGCCGTGCTCGCTGAGGTCCCGGATCCACCCGGCCACGTCCGGATGACCCGGCCGGCGCAGCAGCACCTCTTCACCGCCGCCCCCGCGCACGAAATGGCGGTGCTGCTCGACGGTGGTCTCCCCGGTGGTCTGGACGGCGATGCGGTTCTCGTCGGTCTCGGTCACCAGCCCGGTCCGGACGTACCGGCCGCGGGCGCCGGCGGCCCAGCGCAGCGTGATGAGCGCGCCCCGGGCGGGCACGTCGTCCGGGGCCAGCGACAGGATGAGGAGGTCGCCGTCGGTCTGCACGACGCGGACGCCTCCGGTCGGCACGGCGTCGGCGCTCGTGGTGAGCGCGACGAGCGTGCCTGCTTCGGGCAGGGGCTGGCTGGTCAACGGCGTTCCTCTCCGGGTGCGGCGACTCCGGCCTCGCCGGGCGGCGAACCGCCTCTCGGGTGCGGCGATACCGGCCTGTCCCGGTGCGGCGATACCGCAGAAGATCGGCCTGGGCCGAGACCGGTTGAGGGTTGCCGGGTCGCGACTTGGACCGGCCGCCGTACGGACGCGCAGACAGGCTCGATAGTCTCGGGGCGCGGACGGCCGCAGGGTCGCGGTCACGGCGCCACCGAGCAGCGTGGCAAGCAGATGCGTACTGAAGGAGCGACACGACAGATGGCCACCATCGAAGCAATCGTCGCCCGCGAGATCCTCGACTCCCGGGGCAACCCGACCGTCGAGGTCGAGGTCGGGCTGGACGACGGCACGATCGGGCGGGCCGCAGTCCCGTCCGGCGCCTCCACCGGAGCATTCGAGGCGATCGAGCTGCGTGACGGCGACAAGAGCCGTTACCTGGGCAAGGGCGTCGAGAAGGCGGTCAGCAACGTCGAGGACAAGATCGTCGACGAGCTGATCGGGTACGAAGCGGACGACCAGCGCCTGATCGACCAGAAGATGCTCGACCTGGACGGCACGGCCGACAAGTCCGAGCTGGGCGCGAACGCGATCCTCGGCGTGTCGCTGGCCGTGGCCAAGGCCGCGGCGGCGTCGGCCGAGCTGCCGCTGTTCCGCTACGTCGGCGGGCCGAACGCGTCCCTGCTGCCGGTCCCGATGATGAACATCCTCAACGGTGGCGCCCACGCCGACTCGAACGTCGACGTGCAGGAGTTCATGGTCGCCCCGATCGGCGCGCCGACCTTCCGCGAGGCGCTGCGCATGGGCGCCGAGGTCTACCACGCCCTCAAGTCGGTGCTGAAGAAGAAGGGTCTGTCCACCGGACTGGGCGACGAGGGCGGCTTCGCCCCCAGCCTGCCGACCAACGCGGCCGCGCTGGATCTGATCGCCGAGGCCGTGGCGGCCGCCGGCTTCACCCTGGGCACCGACATCGTGCTGGCCATGGACGTCGCGGCGACCGAGTTCTACAAAGACGGTGCGTACGTCTTCGAGGGCTCGCCGAAGTCGTCCGAGGAAATGATCAACTACTACGCCAAGCTGGTCGAGACGTACCCGATCGTCTCCATCGAGGACCCGCTGTCCGAGGAGGACTGGGCCGGCTGGAGCGCGATGACGGCGCAGCTCGGCGGCAAGATCCAGATCGTCGGCGACGACCTGTTCGTCACCAACCCGACCCGGATCGGCCGCGGTATCGCGGAGAGCGCGGCCAACGCCGTGCTGATCAAGGTCAACCAGATCGGCTCGCTCACCGAGACGCTGGACGCGGTCGACCTGGCCCACCGGGCCGGATTCAAGACGATGATGAGCCACCGTTCCGGGGAGACTGAGGACACCACGATCGCCGACCTGGCCGTGGCCGTCGGCAGTGGTCAGATCAAGACCGGCGCGCCGGCCCGGAGCGACCGGGTGGCCAAGTACAACCAGCTGCTGCGCATCGAGGAGCAGCTGGGCGACGCGGCCCGGTACGCCGGGGCGGGCGCGTTCCCGCGTTACCGCACGGCATAGTCCTCAGTCGTCCGATCATGGAGTTGTGGCGCCGGCTCTCGCGGGCATAGGTTTCGACCAGGTGCCGCACTCCATGGCCAGGCGATGTTCCGGGGGAGGGCAGGGATGACGCAGCGCCGCACACCGAGCGGTCAGGGCCCGGTGCGCCGGACCGGTCCGGCCGGGCGCGCCGGCGGTGTCCGCGCCGGTTCGCGTGCCACCCAGCGGGTCGAGCCGCGCGCGACGGTCACCCGCATCCCGACGTCCCGGTCCACCCGGCCGGTCGCGGCCCGTCGCACGGCCGCCGTCGGTGGGGTCACCAAGCGAACCGTCGCTCCCCGGCCGCGGGCGTTCACCGGACGGGCCACCGTCCTCATCGTCGTGCTGGTGGTGCTGGCCCTGGCGTACACCTATCCGGTCCGGGTGTACCTGGCGCAGGAATCGCAGATCGGCCGGATGGCGGCCGCGCAGGCAGTTCAGCGGGAGAAGATCCAAGGCCTCAACGAAGAGGTCGCGAAATGGCAGGACGACGCGTACGTGAAGATTCAGGCCCGGGAACGACTGTTCTACGTGGAGCCGGGGGAGACGCCCTTGCTGGTGCTCAACGACCCGGTGGGCGCGGCCCGCGACGCCGGCGAACCGGTGTCCACCCCGGCGCCCGACAAGTGGTACGACACGTTGTGGACCAGCGTGGCCGCCGCCGGCGAACAGGCTCGCCGCTGATGGACCCCCGCGATCTCGAGGTGGTCGAGGAGCAGCTCGGCCGCCGGCCCCGCGCCACGCGGGCGGTCGCGCACCGCTGCCCGTGCGGCCACCCCGACGTGGTCGAGACCCGGCCGCGGCTCGATGACGGCACCCCGTTCCCCACCCTGTTCTACCTGACGTGCCCGTACGCGACCTCGGCCTGCAGCCGGCTGGAGTCCGCGGGAGTCATGCGCGACATGCAGGACCGCCTGTCCACCGATCCGGTACTGGCGCAGAAGTACCGGGAGGCGCACGAGGACTACCTCAAGCGCCGGGAAGCCATCGAGGACGTGCCGCAGATCCGCGGCGTGTCGGCCGGCGGGATGCCGAACCGGGTCAAGTGCCTGCACGTGCACCTCGGCCACGCGCTGGCCGCCGGGCCGGGCGTGAACCCGTTCGGCGACGAGGTGCGAGCGGCGATCGAGCCGTGGTGGTCCTCCGGTCCGTGCGTTTCGCGAGGGGACGACTGAGCGTGGACGTCCACATCCGGCGGGCGCGGACCGCCGACGTCCGGGCCATCCGCGACCTGGTCGACACCTACACGGTCGACCGGCGGCTGCTCAGCAAGGCCACGGTCACGCTGTACGAGAGCGTCCAGGAGTTCTGGGTGGCCGCCACCTCGGACGGCGACCGGGTGGTCGGCTGCGGCGCGCTGCACGTGATGTGGGAGGACCTGGCCGAGATCCGTACGGTCGCGGTGGCGCAGGAGTTCCGCGGGCTCAAGATCGGGCACCGGCTGGTGTCGGAGCTGATCGGCGTCGCGCGCGAGCTCGGCGTGGCCCGGGTGTTCTGCCTGACGTTCGAGACCCGGTTCTTCGCGTCCTTCGGGTTCGCCCCGATCGACGGCGCGCCCGTGCCGCACGGCGTCTACGAGCAACTGCTCCGGTCGTACGACGAGGGTGTGGCCGAATTCCTAGACCTCGAACGGGTCAAGCCGAACACCCTCGGCAACACACGAATGCTGCTGCACCTGTGAGGGTCGCGGCGATCGACTGCGGCACCAACTCGATCCGGTTGCTGATCGCGGACGTGGCCGGCGGGACCCTGACGGACGTGGCCCGCCGGATGGAGATCGTGCGGCTGGGCGAAGGCGTCGACCGTACGGGCCGGTTGGCGCCGGAGGCCATCGCCCGCACCCGCCGGGCGCTGCTCGGGTACGCCGCGGAGATCGCCGAGCTGGGCATCACCCGGGTCCGGATGGTGGCCACCTCGGCCTCCCGCGACGCGTCCAACGCCGCCGACTTCCGGGACATGGTGCGCGGCGTGCTCGGGCTCGACCCCGAGGTGATCAGCGGCGACGAGGAGGCCCGGCTGTCGTTCACCGGCGCCGTCCGGGGGCTCGACGCGGAACCGCCGTTCCTGGTGGTGGACATCGGCGGCGGTTCGACCGAGTTCGTGACCGGGCGGTCGACGGTCGCGGCGGCGCTGTCGGTGGACATCGGCTGCGTGCGGATGACCGAACGGCACTTCCGGCACGACCCGCCGGCGGGTTCCGAGGTCGCCGCGGCCACGGCTGACATCGCCGCGGCGGTCGACCGGGCCCTGGCGGCGGTGGACGGTCGATCGGCGGCCACGCTGGTCGGACTGGCCGGTTCGGTGACCACGGTCACGGCTCTCGCCCTCGGCCTGCCGTCGTACGACCCGTCCCGCATTCACCACGCCCGGGTGAGCTACGACGACGTGGCCGCGGTGACCGGCTCGCTCCTCGGGGCGACGGTCGCCGAACGGCTGGCGCTGCCGGTGATGCACCCGGGGCGGGCCGACGTCATCGCCGCCGGCGCCCTGATCCTGCGCACCGTCATGGAGCGTTGCGGAGCTTCGTCGGTGGTCGCGAGCGAGCACGACATCCTCGACGGGATCGCGTTCGGGCTGGCGCAGTGATCGTCCCCCGGCCCGTCGGCGGCACCGCCGTCGGTTCGTCCCTCGCCGTCCCGGCAGGCATCGATCCGCGTGGCGTGCTGTGCTGGTCACCATGACCAGCCGTACCGCCACGGACGTGCAACGGTCCGCCGCCGCGGCGGCCGGCCTGACCGAGCTCGACGCCGCCATCGCCGACTGCTTCGCCTGCCCCCGCCTGGTGGCCTGGCGGGAAGAGGTGGCGAAGGTCAAACGGGCATCGTTTCGTGACCAGGACTACTGGGGGCGCCCGGTGCCCGGGTTCGGCCCGGCCGACGCGGCCCTCGGCATTCTCGGGCTGGCTCCGGCCGCGCACGGCGGCAACCGCACCGGCCGGATCTTCACCGGCGACCGGTCCGGGGACGTGCTGTTCGCCGCCCTGCACCGGGCTGGTCTGGCCAACCAGCCGACCAGCGTGGCCGCCGGCGACGGGCTGACCCTGACCGGTACCCGGATCTTCGCCGCGGTGCGGTGCGCGCCTCCGGACAACAAACCCACCCCGGTCGAACGGGACACCTGCGCACCGTGGCTGCGGCGCGAGCTGTCGCTGATCGCGCCGACCCTCAAGGTGGTGATCGCGCTCGGCGCCTTCGCCTGGGCGGCGTGGTGGCCGGCGTCGACCCGGGTGTACGGCGTTCCCGCACCCGTACCGCGTCCACGCTTCGGGCACGGTGCCCGGGTGAGCCTGCCGGGCGTACCGGACCTGCTGGGATGTTTCCACGTCAGCCAGCAGAACACCTTCACCGGCCGGCTCACCCCGGCCATGCTCGACGACGTCATCGGCCGTGCCAAACAGCTGGCGGGCCTGGCATGATTCCAGCACCGCCGACTGTCGCCGCACGTAAAGGGATCCGAGCCGCTCGATGGACGTTGCCGCACTTCGCCGCTGGTGGCCACTGGCCGCCGTCCTCGGGCTGCTCTTCCTCACGGCGGTGGCCGCCACCTGGTCGACGCCGCAGCTCAACCAGCTGAGTCCCGATCCGGAGCCGACCCCCGCCGGTGGGCCGCCGCTGCTCCCGGCCCAGCCAACCGCCACCCCGGCCGGCCCGGCGGGTGGCACCACCCCGTCGGCCGACGGGCTGCCGGGCTGGATCGGCACCGTCGCGGTCATCGTGCTCGCGCTGGCCGGCGCCGCCCTGCTCGGGAGCCTGATCTGGGCGCTGGTCCGCGACCAGTTGCGGCGCAACGCCCGCCGGAAAGGGCGGCGCGGGCCGGTGGCGCCCGTACCCAACACCGCCGACGACCTGGTGGCCGCGCTCGACGCCGGTCTGGAGGAGCTTTCCGACGCCGACCGTGACCCGCGCCGGGCCATCATCGCCTGCTGGGTGCGGCTGGAGCAGGCGGCGGCCGCGGCCGGCACCGTCCGGCTGCCGGGCGACAGCCCGACCGACCTGGTCGGCCGGCTGCTGGCCGAGCAGCAGGTCGACGCCCCGGTGCTGGCCGCGTTGCTGGCGGTCTACCGGGAGGCCCGATACGCCACGCACACCGTCGACGACCAGATGCGGGCCCAAGCCCGCTCCGCCCTGGAGTATCTGCGGGCCGACCTGGGGGCGGGGGCGCTGCGATGAGCGACCGGCCCGAGGGCGGCCTCGACGCCCTGTTCTCGTTCGCCGACGAGCCGTCGGCGGAGGATCACGTCGAGGTGGTCGAGCGGTCGCCGTCCCGGGCCTGGTGGCTGATCCGGAACGTACTGCTGGTGGTGGCCGCAACCGTGGTTGCGGAGGCGGCGCTGCGATCCGCCCGGATCGGCGTGTCGCTGCTGCTGATCGTGGCCGCGTTCGTTGCGCTGCGGCTGCTCATGCTGGCCGTGGCCCAGGTCGCGCCGCCGCGGCGCAAGCGGGGCGAACGGGGATCGGGCCGCGAGCGCAATCGGGCCGACGACGACGGGCTCTCCACCTGGACGGGCAGCGACTCCCTGCGGGTCGCCGTCCGCCGGTGGGAGCAGCGGCTGTCCTGGGCGCAGTCCGACCCGGAGGCCTTCTCGCGTAACGTTCTGCCGGTGCTGGCCGAGCTCACCGACGAGCGGTTGCGGCTGCGGCACGGCATCACCCGGGCGTCCGATCCCCGGCGCGCGCGGGAGCTGCTCGGCGACGAGGTCTGGACGCTGCTGTCCGAGCCCGTCCGGCGGCCGACCAAGGCCCGCGAGCTGGGCGACTATCTGGAAACACTGGAACGACTGTGAGAAGGGACAACCGGTGACGGACGCAGGCGTGGAGGCCCTTCCCCCGTACGAGGTGGGACGGCTGGCCGGGGCGGTCCTGGACTCGGTCGGCACCGTGCTGGTCGGCAAGCGGGACGCCCTCGAGCTGGTGCTGGCCGGCATCCTGGCCGGCGGCCACGTCCTGCTCGAAGACCTGCCCGGGCTCGGCAAGACGCTCACCGCTCGGTCCTTCGCGCAGGCGCTCGGCCTGGACTTCCGCCGGCTGCAGTTCACCCCCGACCTGCTGCCCGCCGACGTGACCGGCTCGTTCCTGTACGACCAGCGCAAAGGCGACTTCGCGTTCCGGGCCGGTCCGGTGTTCACCAACATGCTGCTGGCCGACGAGATCAACCGGACCCCGCCCAAGACCCAGGCCGCACTGCTCGAGGCGATGCAGGAGAAGCAGGTCTCCGTCGAGGGCGTGACCTACCGGCTGGACCCGCCCTTCCACGTGCTGGCCACGGCCAACCCGATCGAGTACGAGGGCACATACCCGCTGCCCGAGGCCCAGCTCGACCGGTTCCTGCTGCGGGTGTCGTTCGGTTACCCGAGCGCCGAGGAGGAGTGGGAGATCCTGCGCCGCCGGATGGGCCGCCGCCGCGAGGAGGCGGAGCTGCCCCCGGTGGTCAACGCCCGGACGCTGCGGGCCATGCAGGGCGCGCTCGAGACCGTCGCCGTCGAGGACTCGATCGGCCGGTACATCGTGGCCCTGACCGCGGCCACCCGCGAGCACCCGTCGGCGCTGGTCGGCTCGTCGCCGCGCGGCTCGCTCGCGTTGCTGCTGCTGGCCCGGGCCCGGGCAGCGATGGCCGGGCGCGACTACGTGGTGCCCGAGGACGTCAAGGACGTCGCCGGGCCGGCCCTGGCCCACCGGATCGTGCTGCGGCCGGAGATGTGGCTGCGCAAGGTCGACCCGACGTTCGTCGTCCAGGAGGTATTGGCCGCCACCCCGGCGCCGGCGTCCGGGGCGATGCCGACGTACGCCCGGCATGACTGACTGCACCGAGCCGCAGCGGGCGCGGGCCGGCGACGGCGTCGCCCGCGAGGGCCAGGAAGGCATGCCAAGGTGGGCTCAGCATGACTGACTGCACCGAGCCGCAGCGGGCGCGGGCCGGCGACGGCGTCGCCCGCGAGGGCCAGAAAGGCATGCCAAGGTGGGCTCAGCATGACTGACTCGCCGCCGCTGCGAACGGCGGTGCCGCCGCCATCGGTGGCGGCGCCCTTCGTCGACGGGCCGATGTGGGTGCCCACCCGGGCCCTCGGGCGATCCGTGCTGCTGACCGGCCTGCTGCTGGTGCTGGGCGTGGCCCTGGGCCGGGTCGACCTGGTGCTGCTGGCGGCGCCGTTCGCCATCGGCGCCGCCATCGGACTGCGCCGGATGCCGCGCTCGGCGCCGGAGGTCACCATCGACTCCGACGACGAGGCCACCGTTCTGGTCGAGGGCGGCACGGTGACGGCCGCGCTCACCGTCAGCAACCCCGACGTCATCCCGTACGACCTGGTGGTGGTCCGGACGCGGACGTCGCCGTGGCTGGACCTGATGGACAGCGACCGGCCGTACGCGATCAGTGTGCCCACCGACGGCTGGGCCGCGGTCGAACTGAGCGGGCAGGCGCTGCGCTGGGGCCGGCACGACCTCGGCCCGGCGGCCGCCCGGGTGGCGGCCTGCGGCGGCCTGCTCGCCTGCCGCCCCGTGGTCACCCCGGCCCGCAGCCTGCGCGTGTACCCCGAGACGGAACCGTTCGCCGCGGTCGAGGCGATGCCGGCCGCGGCCGGGCTGGTCGGCAACCACCGCTCCCGGCGCCCGGGCGAGGGCGGCGAACTGGCCGGCGTACGCCCATTCGCGCCCGGCGACCGGCTGCGCCGCATCGACTGGCGGGTCTCGCTGCGTACCCGCGACCTGCACGTGGCGTCCACCCTCTCCGACCGGGACGCCGAGGTGCTGCTGCTGCTCGACGTCCTCGGTGAGGCCGGCGCCTCGGGCGGGGTCAAGGGCAGCGCGTCGGTGCTGGACACGACCGTACGGGCGGCCGCCGCGATCGCCGAGCACTACCTGAAGCGCGGCGACCGGGTGTCGCTGCTCGAGTACGGCTCGGGGGGCCGCCGGCTGCGCCCGGCCACCGGCCGCCGCCAGTATCTGACGGTGCTCGAGTGGCTGCTCGACGTCCGGCCCGCGGAGACCGACCACGTGCCCGGCAATCACGTCTTCGGCGTCCAGCACGTGTCGTCGGACGCGCTCGTGGTGGTGCTGACCCCGCTGGTCGACCCGCGGGCGGCCGACATGCTGGCCGGGCTCACGCAGTCCGGCCGTTACACGGTCGCGGTGGACACGCTGCCCGCCGGGCTCACCCCGCCGCAGCGCAGCGCCTGGACGCCGCTGGCCTCCCGGGTGTGGCGGATCGAACGGGAGAACGTGCTCGGCCGGTTGCGGGAGCACGGCGTACCGGTGGTCGAATGGGCCGGCGCCGGCAGCCTCGATCTGGTGCTGCGGGACGTGGCCCGGCTCGCGTCGGCTCCGCGGGGGCACTGATGCTCGAATCGCTCACCGCCCGCCTCGACCGCGGCCGCCGTGTGGTCGGCCGGGCCACCCTGATGCCGCTCCTGGTCCGCATCGGCATCGCGCTGAGTTTCCTGCTGGCCATGTTCGTGGCCTGGCCGGTCGAGGTCGCGGCCGGCCGCTACCTGGTGATCCTGTTCGTGGTCGCCCTCTACCCGGCGATCGCGCCGCGCGGGCGCGCGGTGACGGTGACGGTGCTGGTCGCGGTGGCCGGCTGGGTCGTCGACACCACCTGGTTCGACGCCCGGGTGGCGCTGTGGCGGGTGCTCGCCCTGGCCACGTTGCTCTACATCGGGCACACGCTGGCCGCGCTGGCCGCGGTCCTGCCGTACGACGCCCTGGTCAACCTGGACGTGGTCACCGGCTGGCTGGTCCGCGCCCTGCTGACGGTCCTGATCGCGGCCGTGCTGATCGTGGTCGCGCTGGGTCTGACGTCAGCTCTGGGCGGCAGCGCGTTCCTGATCGCCACCGTCGTCGGCCTGGCCGGCGCGGCCGGGGCGACCCTGCTGTTGTCGCGTCTCCTGCGGCGGTCCTGAAAGCCGCGGCTGGCGTTCCCCGGCCGCGGCGCACCCGATACGGTGGGCGTACGCCCGGGTGGTGGAACGGCAGACACGGCCGCCTTAAAAGCGGCTGCCCCAAAAGGGCGTGCGGGTTCGAGACCCGCCCCGGGCACCCAAACCGACCTACCAACGCCGAAGGCATGGTAGGGAAGCGGTCTTTGCCCTTTATCCCCTGGATGTGGCGTTCAGCGAGATCTCAGGCTCGTCGGCTCATGATCCCCGCGTGAACATGGCTGGTCCGCTGACGCACGCCCCGGACGTCTACGGGGCTTGCCCCGTTTCTTTCGCGGTGGCGGCGAAATAGGGGGCGCAGGCTCGGCCCGAAACTCTGGCCGCGCAGGCCGGGAATTGAGTCACCTTCCATTCCGCCCCGACGGCGAATTCCGGTGGACGTCAAATGCGTGTGATTCGCTGAGCGGGATCTCACGTCTTGTTCGATTGGACCCTTTTTGCTCTTTCGAGGGCGAGACCAACAGGAGAGAATTGTGACTGTTACTGCCGGCCGCATTGTCACGTCGCCAAGGTGGTTGACCAAAGTTCCGGTTATCACCGCGACGTTCTGGGTCATCAAAGTCCTGTCGACGACGATCGGCGAGACCTTCTCGGACTATCTGGCGGTCAACGTCGGCCTCGGTCCCGCGGTCACCGACACGATCATGATCGCAGTACTTTCGACCGCGCTGATCCTGCAATTCCGGACCCGTCGGTACACGCCCTGGATCTACTGGTTGTGCGTGGTACTGGTGAGCATTGTCGGCACAGAACTCACCGACTTCTTCACCGATACCCTGGGCGTGAGCCTGTACGTCAGTACTGCCGTTTTCGCGGTCGTACTCGCGATCGTGTTCGCCGTCTGGTACCGGCAGGAGCACACCCTGGCGATCACCTCGATCGACACGGCTCGGCGCGAAGGGTTCTACTGGGGCGCCATCCTGACCACCTTCGCACTCGGCACGGCTGCCGGAGACCTGGCCACCGAGGCACTCAGCCTCGGCTTCCGCAACGGTGTGCTGATCTTCGGTGGTCTGATCCTGGCGACCTGGCTGGCCTACCGCTTGGGGGCCGGTCAGGTGTTGACCTTCTGGATCGCCTACGTCCTGACCCGCCCGCTCGGCGCCTCCCTCGGGGACCTGTTGACGCAGGACAAGCAGTTCGGCGGCCTGGCGCTGGGCGCGAGTGTCACCAGCCTGTTGTTCTTCGCCACCATCCTGCTGCTGGTCGTCCGTGAACAGATGCTGGTCAACCGCCACGGGGTTGCCGCCAAGGGAACCGGGCCGATCGGCGGTCGGCAGCGGGACTACGCGTGGGCCGCCGGGGCCATCATCGCCGTCACGGTTGCCGGCTACGCGCTCAGCACGCTGCACCCCGCAACTGATCCCGCCGCGGCTCCGCAAACGGCGCTCGACCAGGGTGCCGGCACTCCGGCGCCCGGCACGGGCAAGGCCGGCACGGGAGAGACGGGCACAGGTGCAACGACCGGCCCGACCGCAGGGCAGGTGCGCCCGACCACCCGCCTGGGCAACCTGAGTACCTTCGCGGCGATCGTCACCGACGTCAAGGCCAAGGTCGCGCAGAACGATCTCGCTGGAGCCAAGGTCCGCGTCAAGGACCTGGAAGTGGCTTGGGACGACGCCGAAGCCGGCCTCAAGCCCCGGGATTCCGCGAGATGGCACCAACTCGACGACCAGATCGACGCTGTTCTTACGGCTCTGCGGGCATCCCATCCGGCCCAAGGTGACTGCGCCTCCACCGTCGCCACGCTCGCGAGCACCCTGAACAAGTTCGACGGCGTCTGAGCTTCGCATCAACGCCGGCTCCCCGGTCTCCAGTGTCGACGGACGGGGCGCCGGTGGGCGAAGCCGGCCCGTGGCTACGGCCCTGCTGGTTGAGGATCGCTCCGGTCTCCGCCCGGGACGTTGATCGTCCCGGGCGGCGCCTTGCGCACGGCCACGGTTCACGCAAGCCAGGCAATCCCACGCCGGCCGGTCGGGCTGATGTGGCGTCCTCGGGGCCAGCATCAATGGCCACCGTTCGCGCGGCGTCGCTGAGCCGGGGTGAGTGCTCCCGCTCGCCCGACCTGGTTATAGGACTGCGTTGGCAGCGTTGCCCAACTCGGCGCGCGCTGAGTGCGTCGCGGGCTGGATGCTGCGGGCAGGTCGGCTGTGGTCATCGCGCCGCAGTGCGGGCACCAGCGGCTCTTGACCTTGAAGCTGATCAGGCCCGCGAGGAACCCCACCAGGAGTGCGCCCGTCGCCGCTATCGCCACCATCGGGGGTCACCTCCGCGAACGAGGTGGTTCGTGGTCGTCGCCATGTCCTGCCTTCCGTGATGGGTGAGGCACGCCGACCTGCGACGTACTGTCACGCTGGGCCTGCGGGGTCCGCAGGTTGCTGTGCGGTGCCCTGTCTCGATTCAAGGGGTGCGGGATGGTCGCCTTCTGGCTTCGCTGCTGTCCACCAGGTGTTCCGGTCACAGCGTGGCGGTCCGGTGACCCGGAAATTAAGGCGACAGGTGTCAGCCGGTGTCAGCCGACGCGGCAGGTGTTGAAGTACAACCCGGAAGGCGTACGGCTACTGTGCGCTGATGAGCGCCGAGCCGAAAAGGGCCAGTGAGTGGACCATCCACGGCGAGCGCGTCATCGACGACACCCGTCGGGCGGTGCTGAGCATCGCCGACGTGGAACTACCCGACGGCGTCCGCTTCGAGCAGTACGTGCTGCGTATCCCGGCCGCCGCGATGGTCATCGTGCTCGACGACGACGAACGCGTGCTGATGATGTGGCGGCACCGCTTCATCGTGGACCGCTGGGTCTGGGAACTGCCCGGCGGCTACCTTGACCCGACCGAGGACTCCATCACCTGCGCCGCCCGCGAGGTTGAGGAAGAGACCGGTTGGCGGCCGCGCAGCATCGAGAAGCTGATCAGCTTCCAGCCGATGGTGGGCACCATCGACCAGGAGAACATCGTCTACCTCGCCCGCGGCGCCGACTTCACCGGCGCGGCCCCGGACATCAACGAAGCCGAAGGCCTCCGCTGGATCCCGCTCGACGAGATCCAGCAGCACATCGACAACGGCACCATCGTCGGTGCCGGCTCCGTCTCCGGGCTGCTGGCCTTGCTGCTACGGAAAGCGACCGGCGAACTTTAGGCGCTCGCCAGGACCAGCCGGGCCCGCTCGGCGAAGTCCTGCACCGCAGGCAGCCCGACATGCTAGGAGAGACGATCGGCGAGGTCGGTCAGGTAGTCGTGGGCGCGTACTGAGTGCAGCCCTTCCGCGGCTTGGACCGCGTCGACACCGACACGAGCGGCTTCCTCCGGCTCACCGTTCTGCGCGTGCGCCACGGCGAGCAGGACCAAATTGAACTGCCGTCCCCGCGCATACCGCCGGCCGTCCATGTCCAGCGACCGAGCGGCGAACCGGGCAGCGATATCGCCTCGGCCGAGTGCGGTGAAGCAGTGACCGAACTTGGCTGCCAGGTACGACTCGTCGAAGTACCCGATCCACTGCGGCTCACTGGTCCGGTCAGCCTTGTCGAAAATCGCCTCGGCCCTGTTCAGCGCGGATGCGCAGGCTTTCTCATTGCCGCCGACGGCATGGCCCTGGGCTTCGAGGACCGCGGACTCCGCCTCGATCGCGGCAATGCCCACCTCGGCCGCTGCGCGGCTGGCGGCCTTGGCCAGCCCCTCGTTCATCGGTGTGACGCTCTTCGCTTGCTACGCCAGCAGGGCAACAAACCGGCTGTGAAGGCTTTGAGCTGCTGGTACAGGCAAAAAAGAGCGAGGTCGTTCTTGACACCGAACATGTGCAGCGTGAAGATGAACACAAGTAACGTTCGAATTCACGGCCCCCCGGTGGAGGATCTCGTGGCAATCGCGGACTCGACCCGCCCGACGCCGGACGCTGGCGTGGGCCCTATCGACACTGCTCCGGTGCACACCGACCTGCGGAAAGGTTCCATCGGCCTGGCCGGTGTCCTTATGCAGTCGGTGGCGCAGATCTCGCCGACGCTCGGGATCTTCTACACGATCGCCTTCAACACCGGTCAGGCCGGCGTGGTCGCCCCGTTGACCTACCTGGCCGCGTTCGTCATCTGCCTGATCATCGCGATTCCCATGACCAGGCTGGCCCGGCATCTGCCCTCGGCCGGAGGCTTCTACACCTATGTCGCCCAGGGCATCGGCCCGCGCTGGGGCTTCATCACCGGATGGCTTTACGCCATCATGGTCACGATCGTCCCGGCGGCCCTCGCTTCGTTCACCGGTGCTGTGCTGCACGATGAGCTCGACGGCAAGTACGGCTTCGGGCTCCCCTGGTGGGTTTACGCCTTGGCCATCCTCGCCATCTGTCTCGCCTGTGCGTACCGCGGGATCGTCATCTCGGTCCGATTCCTGGTCGCGATGTCGCTTTTCGAGATCGCCGTCGGGCTCGGCCTCTCACTCACCGGCATATTCAACCCCGGGCCCGGGGGAGTCAACGCGTCCGGCTTCAACCCCGCCCACATCGGCTCGTCCTCGGGATTCTTCCTGGCCATCGTCCTGTCCATCTTCGCCTTCACGGGCTTCGAATCTGCCGCCGCCGTCGGAGAGGAATCACGTAATCCCAAGCGGCTCGTTCCGATGGCCATCGCCGGCTCGCTGATCATCATCGGGGCGTTCTACGTGGTCTGCGCCTGGGGACTACAGATCGGCTGGGGGACCCGCAATCTCGGAGCACTGGCGGACTCGCCCACCGCACCCGCCTTCGTGCTGGCCGACCGGCTCTGGCACGGCGGCTCCATCATCGTGTTGATCGCTTTGGTCAACTCGGGTCTCGGTGTCTGCATCGCGTGTACCACCAGTTCCACCCGTACCCTGTTCGGTATGGCCCGCACCGGTGCCTTGCCAACGGGTCTGGCCCGCATCAGCAAGCGCTACGGCACACCGGTGACCGCGGTGTTGCTGCAGAGCGCCGTCGCGGTGGTGATCGCTATAGCGGTTGGCCTGCCACTGGGTCCGTACAATCTGTTCAACATGCTCGGCACTACCGGAACGTTCGTGTACATCCCGATCTTCATCTTGATGAATATCGCTGCGTTCCTGTACTTCCGGCGCCGGCACCCAGAGGAATTCCGCGTTCTCCCACTCGTGGTCGCCCCGGTCGTCTCGACGGTGGCACTGATCACCATCGGTTACAAGAGCCTCGTTCCGCTGCCCACCGGGGCCGTCGCGTTCGCTCCGGCCATCGCCGCGGTTTACCTCGTCGGCGGCGCGATCGTTCTGTTCGGTCGCAACCTACGCCCAGGGAGGCGGGACTGGATGGCTCAGGCCGGCCAACTGCCTGACGTCGACTGAACCCGGCTACCGAGAGCGAAGGAGCGCCGCCGTGCAGGCCGAAGAAAGACAGCAATTGATCCTGCAGAAGCTTCAGACCGATGGGCAAGTAACCATCGGCGAGCTGAGTACCCGATTCGCGGTCTCCGAAATGACCATCCGCCGGGACCTGGCCCAGCTCGAAGGCGCAGGGTTGCTGCGTCGCACACACGGCGGTGCCGCCCGCGCGTCCAGCGGCAGCTTCGAGCCACCTTATGCGTTGCGCGCCCGGATGAACCTCGACGCGAAACGGCAGATTGCTGTCGCTGTGGCCGAGCACATCACCGACGGACAGACCGTTGTGCTCGATGGCGGCAGCACGGGCACCGCCGTCGCGGAGGCACTGGTCGGACGCAACGTGACCGTCTGCGCCCTGAACATGCGCGTGGCCGAGACACTCGCCGCCTCACCGAATACCCGCGTCATGACGCCCGGCGGATTTATCAGGCACGGCGAACTATCCATCAGCGGCCCGCCGGCGGAGCGGACCCTCGCCGATCACCGGTTCGATGTCTACGTGATGACCGTATCGGCGATCGACGCCACCGCCGGCCTCACCGAATGGAACGTCGACGACGCCGCGGTGAAGCGAGCCGCGCTGGCCTCAGCCGGCCGTTGCATCGTGGCGTGCGACTCCACCAAATTCGGAACGACCGCCTTCGCGCGCATTGCGCCGCTGTCCGCCGCCAACCTCATCGTGACCGACGCCGATGTCGACGTCGAACACCGCAACGCGGTGTCGGCCGGCACGGTCGTCCATATCGCCCGGCAAGCATCATGACGACACCCGAGCTTCCGACGTATACCGACACTGTCGTCATCGGCGCGGGAACCGGAGGCGCTGCCTTCGCGGGAATGCTGGCTGAGCACTCCGACGAATCGATCCTGGTTGTGGACGCCGGCCCGGACTACGGAGCCCACTCGGGCGGACGCTGGCCGGCCGACATGCTCGACGCCGCGGCTATTCCACTGTCGCACGACTGGGGACTGACCTCGGCGTCGGGCGGACTGGATCTCCCCCGTGCGCGGATCGTCGGCGGCTGTTCCGCCCATAACGGCTGCACCGTCTCTCGCAGCGCCGCCTTCGACTACGACGACTGGGCCGGTCGCGGTAATCCGGGATGGGAGGCGGCCACGATTGTGCCCTTACTGGACTGGGCGCACGACCGGTTTCGTGTCCGCCGATACACGATGCCGGAGCTCACCGTCGCGCAGGCCGCATTCGTACACGCGGGAACTCACGCTGGTCTGCCCTACGCTGATGACCTCGACGACCTGGCCGCGGGCCCGGGTATCGGACCGATGCCGGTCAACATCCTTGACGGCGTCCGCTGGAACGCCGCGTTCGCTTTTCTCGATCCGGTCCGCGACCGGCCGAACCTCACCATTGCGGGAGACGTGCTCGTCTCGCGGGTACTGATCGAAGCCGGCGTGGCGGCGGGGGTCGTGCTCGATAACGGCGGCGTGGTCCGAGCCGGCCGCGTCGTCGTGGCCGCCGGCGCCTACCATTCTCCGGCACTGTTGCTGCGCTCCGGCATCGGTCCATCGGGCGCGGTCTCCGATCGGCCCGGCGTCGGGCAGAACCTCCTCGATCATGCATGCGTCCACCTCGATTTTCACGGCCGTCCCGGGCTTCTCAACGAGCTTGCCGAGCTGCCATGGCACCCCGACGAGCAGACCGTAGGCCGGGCGCGTTCCAGCCGCTGTGATGACGGACCTTATGACATTCACGTCTTCATGGTCGCCGGGGCCAACACCGGCCACCCGGATCTGCCTCCGGTCAGCCTCTACGGCGGCGCGATGCGCGCGGTTTCGGCCGGAACCGTGACAGTGAGCCCCGACGGTACGCCGGTTGTCGACCATCGATACGGCACCGATCCGTACGGGCACGACCGGGCGGTCCTGGCCGAGGCATTGCAACTGCTGCGACAGATCACCCACGACCCGGAACTGGCGGCGGTGCTCGGCGACGAGTATCGCCCGGACCGGGACCCGCTGGACAGCATCGTCAGCTATTGCCATCCCGCGGGTACCTGCCGGATGGGCTCGGCCGACGATGCCGCCGCCGTCGTCGACGCCACCGGCGCGGTGTACGGCGTCGCGGGTCTCTACGTCGCCGATGCCTCGATCATGCCGGCCATCACCCGGGGCAACATCAACATCCCGACGGCCATGATCGGTGCCCGCATCGCGGCCGGTCTCGCGGGACTTACCCCCGCCGCGGCCGCCACCCCGAAACGGAGCTGAAGGTGACCCCATTCGAACAGGACATCGCCGCGCAGGCGGATGCGCTGCGTGCACTGGCCCACGCCGATATCCCGGCCGTGCCCGATCTCGCCGGCTACGACCGGATCGTGTTGACCGGCATGGGTTCCTCGCATGCGGCAGCCCTGCCGACCTGGCGGCGCCTCATCTCCCGGGGGCTACCGGCCTGGTGGCTGGACACCGGCCAATTGCTCGACGCTCCCGAGCTGGTTACCGGCCGCACTCTGCTGGTGGTGACCTCGCAGTCGGGGGCCAGTGCCGAAATCGTGGCGCTGCTGCAACGCGCGCGACCGGGCACGCTCGTCGCCGTCACGAACGACGCGCGCAGCCCGCTCGCGGCGGCAGGCGATTTGACCGTTGCCTTGCACAGTGGTCCCGAGGCGACGGTGAGCACCAAGAGTTATCTCAATTCGCTGGGTGTCCTTGATCGGCTGGCGGCCGGCCTGCTCGGGCAACCGGCCGAGGATCTGCTGGCTGCGGCCAAGTCTCTGGACGACGCAGGCAACCCCGAGGCCGGGAACCCGGTGACCCTGGCGTATGTCGGGTACGGAGACGATGCGGCCACCGCCTTGTACGCCGGTTTGATCACCAAGGAAGGTGCGAAGGTGCCGGCCGAGGGCTTCGTCGGCGGCCAGTTCCGCCACGGTCCGTTCGAACTCGCCGGTCCGGAGCTGACGGTTGTGCTGTTCGGCGGACCGGATGCCACACACCAACGGTCGTTGACCCGGCTGGCCGAAGATCTGATCCGGGCCGGCAGCCCGGTACTCGGCGTCGGCGTCACCGAGCTGCCGGCCGAGGCGATTCGCGTTCAGGTGCCGGCAGCGGGCACCGTCGCACGTCTGGCCCACGGCGCGGTGATCGCCCAGCGGCTCACCGTCGCGATCGGATACGCCCGGGGCATCACGCCGGGCGCCTTCCGGCACGGCAGTAAAATCACGACAGCGCTGTGAACGAGTATCCGACCGTCGGGGTAGACCTTGGAGGCACCGGCACGCGGCTGGTGCTCCTGGCTCGAGACGGCACCGTGCTGCGCGAGCGTTCGTTCCCGACACCGGCCGGCTCTCCGGTCGACGCCACGGCCGTCCTGCTCAACGAGCTCAGTGCGGTGACCGATGATCCGGTCACCGCGGTGGGGGTCGGAGCCAGCGGGCCGATCCGGGCGGACGGCACCATCGAGAACGAGGCGACCCTGCCGGCGTTCTCCGGTGTGGACCTGATCGGCGCCGTCCGAGATCGGTTCGGGTGGCCCTGTCTGATCGAGAACGACGCGGCTGCCGCCGCGATGGGCGAATACACACACGGAGCAGGCGGCGGCACCGACAACCTTCTCATGGTGACTCTGGGGACAGGCATCGGCGTCGCCGCCGTACACGCCGGTCGTTTGGTGCGCGCCGGTGACGGATCACATCCGGAAGGTGGCCATATCACTGTGGGCTGGGCCGTCCGTCCCTGTTATTGCGGCCTACCGACGTGCTGGGAGCAAGCAGCCTCACGAACCGCGTTCGAGCTGGTCAGCGGCACCGACATGGCCCATGCGAACGACGATCAGTGGTCGGTCTACGGCCAGCGGGTCGCTTCCGGCGTGGCTACGCTGCTCACCCTGTACCGGCCGGCCCTGGTGGTGATCGGCGGATCAGGGGGCCGTCACCTGGACCGCTACCGCGATGCCATGACTACCGCGCTGGCCCGAGCTCCGGGGTTCCGTTGGCTGCCGGCCATCGCAGCTGCCGCCCTCGGCGACGTGGCCGGCGCGGTCGGCGCGGCCGCGCTCGCACGGTCGCTGACTCCGTGACACCCGCAGGTCCGCCCGCGGTACGGAGGTGCTCGCCGGCCACCTCGGCGAGAGGTACGAACTTCTTCGGTGGCCGGGTAGCGGGTAAAGGTAGCCTTACCTTATCGTGGAGCGGTGCGCCGACCTCTCCCGTACCCGAACACCGCCCGGACCAGGGCCGGGACCTCAGCCACGGCCCACGCCCCGACTGTAGCCACGCCTCCGGGGCAGGCCGTCCCGCTCAGCGAACTGACCCCGGGCAGCCGGGCCAGCGTCGTGGCGATGGATGCCGAGACTTTGCCCTCGACCGCCCGCCGGCTGGCCGACCTCGGCTTCACCCCCGGCACGGAGGTCGAGGTGGTACGCCGGGCGCCGCTGCGCGATCCGGTGATCTACCGGTTGCGTGACTACGAGGTCTGCCTGCGGCGTGCCCAGGCGAAGTGCGTGCTGGCGCACGCGGTCGCCTGATGACCGCCGCGTGTCACGAGGACGGCGCCGGCGTCGCCGTCCGTGTCGACGATCCGCGGATCGCGCTGGTCGGCAGCCCCAACGCGGGCAAGACCAGCATCTTCAACGCGCTCACCGGGCTGCACGCCAAGACCGGTAACTACCCCGGGGTCACGGTCTCCCGGTTCGTCGGCACCCTCCGCGTCGCCGGCCGCCGCCTGCTGATCGAGGACCTCCCCGGAACGTACAGCCTGGACCCGATCAGCCCGGACGAGCAGATCCTGGTCGACGTCCTCGACGGGCGGATCGATGGCGTGCCGCCGCCGGACGCCGTACTCGTGGTCGTCGACTCGACCACGCTGCGCCGGTCGTTGCGCTTCGTCGCCCAGGTGCTCGGCCGCGGCCTGCCGGTGTGCGTGGCGGTGACCTTCACCGACGAACTGTCCGCCCGCCAGGGTCATCTCGACCTGGAGGCGTTCGAGCAGGCGCTCGGCGTGCCGGTCGTGCGCGTGGTGGGTAACCGCGGGCAGGGCATCGACGAGCTGCGCGAGCGTCTCGCGGGGTGGCGGTCCTGGTCGGTGCCGCCGCTCGCGCCCCCCACGGACACGGCCGAGGTCGACGCGTGGACGGAGTCGGTGCTCACGTTCGCCGCGTACCGTCCGGCCGGCGGCCACCGGATCACCCGGCGGGTCGACGCCGTGCTGTTGCACCCGGTGTGGGGCACGATCGTCTTCCTCGCGGTGATGCTGCTGTTCTTCCAGACGATCTTCACCGTGGCGGCGCCCGTGCAGGGCTGGGTGGAGAGCTTCTTCGGCTGGCTGTCGGGCGAAGTCACCGCGCACGTCACCAACCGGTGGGTGGCCGATCTGCTGGGCGAGGCGGTCATCGGCGGAGTCGGCAGCGTTCTGGCGTTCGTTCCGCAGATCATGCTGCTGTTCCTCCTCATCGCCGTGCTGGAGGGCGTCGGGTACATGTCCCGGGCGGCGTTCCTGATGGACCGGGTGATGGCGCGGGCCGGGCTCGAGGGGCGCGCCTTCGTGGCGCTGCTCTCGTCGTTCGCCTGCGCCATCCCGGGCATCATGGCCACCCGTACGCTCCCGTCGGCCAAGGACCGGCTGGCGACCATGATGGCCGCGCCGCTGATGACCTGCTCGGCCCGGCTGCCGGTCTACGTCCTGATGATCGGCCTGCTGGTGGACCCGTCCGCGCGAGTGGGTCCGGTGCCGGTGCAGGGCCTGGTGATGTTCGGCCTGTACCTGCTCGGCGCCGTCTCGGCGATGACGGCGGCCTGGGTGTTCAAGAAGATCGGCAACCGCCGTGGCCTGATGATGCCGTTCTACATGGAGATGCCGCCCTACCGCCTGCCGTCGCCGCGCAGCGTGTTGCTGGCGGTGTGGGACTCGGCGAGGTCGTTCATCCGCAAGTGCTCCACGATCATCACCATCACCACGGTCGCGCTGTGGCTGCTGCTCAACCTGCCGATCCAGTCCGGAGCGGACCTTCGTGCCCACGGCGTCGACCCGAACGACAAGGCGGCGGCGTCGGCGTACGTGGCCGACCACAGCTACGCCGCGGATCTGGGCCGCTTCGTCTCGCCGGTGTTCGAGCCGCTCGGCTTCGACTGGCGGATCAACATCGGCATCCTGTCCGCCCAGTCGGCCCGCGAGACCTTCGTCGCCACCCTGGGGCAGGTCGCCGCGGCGCAGGACGCCGAACGGCCGGCTCAGGCGCTGAAGTCCATGACCCGGGCGGACGGCCCCGGCGCCGGACGGCCGTTGTTCACGCCGGCGACCATCGCCGCGCTGCTGGTGTACTTCGCGTACGCGCTGCAGTGCATGGCCACCGTGGGAATCATGCGGCGCGAGACGGGCGGCTGGAAGTGGCCGATCGTCGCGTTCACCTATCTGACCGGGCTGGCGTGGATCATGGCGTACGTGGCGCGGACGGTCGTCACGGCGCTGGGCGGCGGGTGACGGTGATGATTCCCCTCCACCCCCAGGCGTGCCCCGGCCGTCCCCGGAGTCTGCGCTGGATCACCCCGCCCGGTGTGTCGCCCTTCGCCGGTTCGGCCCGCGTCCTGCCGCCCCCGCTGGCCGCGCTGGTCGCCGACGGCACGCTCGCCGACGTACGCCTCGAGCACGCGGCGGTGGAGACCGTGCTGGGTCCGGCCGGCGACTGGACCCGGGACGGCGCCCGTGTCCGTACGGCTCTGCACGCCGCTCTGGCCGACCGCGACGGCTGGACGCCGGCGGTCGACGCCGGCCCCGGTGACATCGACGACGAGGTCCTCCGGTCGGCCGCGCGGTCGCTGATCGAGGGAGACCTGGGCCGGTTCGCCGCTTCGCACGGCGGCGCCATCGAGCTGATCGACGTACGGGACGGCGTGGTCACCGTACGTCTCGACGGGGCCTGCCACGGGTGCCCCGCAGCCCACCACACCCTGGGCCGGCGGTTCGAGAGCGAGCTGCGCCGGCGCTGCCCGCAGTTGCGCGCCGTCGTGGCAGCCGCGGCGTAACCACCGAGGGCCGGATCGCTACCGCAGGATGCCGGTGTGGCCGAGTGAGTACCGCCCGGGCTGGGGCCAGACGCACAGGCCGTGCGGTTGCCCGCCGACCTTGATCCGGGCCCGCAGCTTTCCGGTCGCCGTATCGATCGCGTACACCTCGTGGTGGTAACGCCCGGACAGCCACAACACCGTGCCGTCCGCCGAAACGCCGCCCATGTCGGGGCTGGCCGGGCCGGGGATCGTCCACTTCGCGACGACCTTGCCGGTCGCGAACGACAGCACCGACACGGTGCCCTCACCCCGGTTGGTCACGTACAGCGAGCGCGAGTCCCGGCTGGGATACAGCCCGTGCGCGCCGTCGCCGGTCGGCACGAACGTGCGAACCGTGAACCTGTCGCCGTCGAGCACCCAGACGCCGCCGGTCTGCATGTCGGCGACGTACCACGCCGAACCGTCCGGCGAGATCTTGATGTCCTGCGGCATGGCGTGCCCCGGCAGGTGCAGTTTGCCGATCACCTTCTGGCGGACCGTGTCGACTTTGATCACATCACCGGAGAACTCGCAGGTGACGATGAAATAGCGGCCGTCGGCGGAGAAGTCGGCGTGGTTGACTCCGGCGCAGTCCACGGGCAGGGCGTGCCGGACCGCCATCGTGTGCGGGTCCCGGAAGACGATCTGCTTGAGCGTCTCGGCCATCACGACCGCGTACTTGCCGTCCGGCGTGAAGTACAGGTTGTACGGATCGTCCACGTGCACCGGCCGACCGAAGCGCCCGGTCCGCGGGTCGATCGGGGTCAGTGAGTTGCCGCTGTTGTTGTTGACCCAGAGGGTACGCAGATCCCAGGACGGCACCACGTGCTGCGGCCCGCGCCCGACCGGAACCGTCCGGATCACCTTGTAGGTGTGCGGGTCGATGATCGACACGCTGTTGCTGTCGAAGTTCGGCACGTAGACGAGCTGCCGGTCAGCCGCCGCCACGGGCGCGATCATGCCGGGCCGGTCGGCGGCGTACACGTCGTGGGGATCGAGCAGCGGCGGCATGCCCGGAAGGGGCCGACCGGCGTCCGGCACCACCGGGAGCGGCACGGCCGGGGCCGGCGCTGTCTCCGCGTGCCGGTGGGCGATCGCCTCCGAGCCCGAGGAGCAGCCGAACAGCAGCACCAACGCGGCCAGCAGGGGCACCGCGGAGTGTCCTCTCACGACATCAGCTCCGTCATCGTCACTGGCGCCAGGCCCCGCTCGCGCAGGGCCGCGACCAGCGGTCCGATCGCCGCGATCGTCCCGGCGTGGCCGAAGTGCAGGCTCACGACGGAGCCCGGCTGTACCGCCTTCATCGAGTTGGCCACCACCGCCGCGGGACCCGGATCGGTGTAGTCCAATGAGTCCACATCGTAGGAGAGGCAACGCGGGTAACCGACACGGGCGGCGGCGGCCTTGATCCGGGGGGTGGCGTACTGGGTCTGCGACGGCCGGAACCATCGGCCGATCGATCCGGACAGTCCGGTCAGCGCGCGGGCGCACTCGACGATCTCGGATTGCGCCTGGGCGGCCGTCATCCGCTTGATGTCCGCGTGGTGCTGAGTATGGTTCCCCAGCTCGTGACCGTCGGCCAGGACGCGCCGGGCCAAATCGGGCGAGGCGACCAGCCACGTGCCGACGGCCAGCACCGTCACCTTCACCTCGGCCCGGGTCAGCTCGTCGAGCAGCCTGTTGACCAGGACCGGGTCACCCTGTCCGTGGAAGGTCAGGGCCACGGCATGCCCGGTCCGCGGTCCATGCCGGATCTCGTCCGGCGGTGCCGAGGTGGGCGGCGCCGTGCCGGCGGCTGCGGCGGATGTCGTCGGCGCCGTACGAGAGGCCGCGGCGGATGCCGCCGGCTCGGACGGGGCCGACACCGTGGACGAGTCGCAGCCGGCGGTGGCGGCACCGACGGTGAGGGCGGCAGCGGCCCGCAATGCTTCGCGGCGATCCATGGCGGCAACGTAGGCGGCGACTGATAAGAATTCGCTTAATCCGAAGCCGGTATATCACCACACGGGACGGACAGGTCACCCGGCTCGGGCGTTGCGGGAGCCGCCGACAGCGCCGCCACGGCCGGTCGGGACGTCTTCGAACGGCGGCCGAACCGGAGGCGCCCGGCCGGGATCAGCAGAGCGGTGCAGGCGACGCAGTAGGCCAAGGTGATCCAGCCGTGCACGGCCGGCGGCATCGGAATCCAGCGGCTGGCGAAGAGACCGCCCGCGGCGCCTGCCGTCCACCAGGGGAACCTCGCGTCGCTCCCGGCGAGATCCCAGACGACGGCGCCCACGACCGCCCCGGCCGCGTAGTACCGGTTGGTGCCCGGGTCGAGCGCGATCCGGGCGGCCACCGCGAGCAGGAGGACGGCCGGCCAGCGCCCCCGGCGGACGGCCAGGACGCCGAGTGTGATGCCGAACAGCGCCTGCGCCGGACGATCCCACGGCGGGGTGCGCGGATCGGTGAACCCGAGCGCCCGCAGCGCGGACAACGGCGTGGTGACGATGGTGAAGTGCAGCGCTCGGCTGGTCCGCGGGTCGGCCAGGAAGAAGGGCGCCCAGCCGAGAGCGACCGCGACGACCGTGGTGAGGGCACCGCGCAGCGTCGCCCTCCACCCGGGCAGCAGGAGCAGCAGGGCCGCGAAGCCGAGGGCCCACGGCTTGGCGTCGACCGCGAGTCCGAGCAGCAGACCCGCCAGGATGGCCCGTCGGGCGCGCGCGGCGGCGAGGGCGGCAACCGCGCCGACCAGGGCGAGCACGTCGTCCAGGTGCGCCGAGGCCACGGCCAGGTACATCCATACCGGAACGAAGAACACCACCGGCCACGGCGAGAGGCGCCGGCCGAGACGGCCGGCCTGCCAGAGGACGTACGCGCCGCCGGCGGTCCCGAGCACCTGCGCCGCGAGCAGATCGGGCCGCCCACCGAAGACCCGGAGACTCTCGGCGACGAGGAAGGCCAGCGGCCCGATCTGCAGGACCGGCGTCACCGCGTACAGGTGCAGGCCGCCGGCCGGGTCGTCGAGGTCGGCCATGGCCTGGCCCCCTTGGACGAAGAAGTGCCAGGCCATGCCGCCGTGCCAGGCCATCGCCGCGAACCAGCTGGCCGCCCAGGCGGCCACCAGCCCTCGAGCCGCACGCGCATGCACCCTCATCAGCGGCACCGTAGACGATCACCGCTAAGAGAACGCCGGACGCGGGTCGGTCGGTCTCAGCGTTCTCTTAGGGTGCCGACCTTAGGCTTCGGCGACCGGATCGCTCCGGTCCGTACGAAGGGACCGCACCGCGATGATCGAAGCGCAAAACCTCACCAAGCGGTACGGCGAACGGACGGCGGTCGACGACCTGTCCTTCACCGTCAGGCCCGGCATCGTTACCGGCTTCCTCGGCCCGAACGGCGCCGGCAAGTCCACCACCATGCGCATGATCGTCGGCCTGGACACCCCGACCGCCGGCCGGGTGACGGTCGACGGCAAGCCGTTCACCACGATGGCCAACCCGATGCGTGAGGTCGGCGCCCTGCTCGACGCCAAGGCGATCCACGGTGGCCGCAGCGCCTATCACCATCTGCTGTGCCTGGCCCAGACGAACGACCTCCCGCGTCGCCGCGTCGACGAGGTGCTCGAGCAGGTGGGCTTGACCGCGGTGGCGCGCAAGCGGGCCAAAGGGTTTTCGCTCGGCATGGGTCAGCGCCTGGGCATCGCGAGCGCGTTGCTCGGCGACCCGAAGGTCCTCATGTTCGACGAGCCGGTCAACGGCCTCGATCCCGAAGGCATCCTCTGGATCCGCAACCTGATGAAGACCCTGGCCGCGCAGGGCCGCACCGTGTTCGTCTCCAGCCACCTCATGTCGGAGATGGAGAACACCGCCGACCACCTGATCGTCATCGGCCGGGGCCGCATCATCGCCGACTGCACCGTGCGGGAGTTCATCGAGCAGAACTCGCAACTGGTGGTGCGGGTGCGTACCCCGGAGGCGGCCCGGCTGGCCGACGTGATCGCGCCACACGGCGGCAAGTCGGTGCCCGACGACACCGGTGACGGTCTGCTGATCACTGAGCTGACCCTGGACCGCGTCGGCGACCTCGCCTATGACAGCGGCATCCGATTGCATGAGCTGTCGGCGGTGCAGGCCTCGCTGGAACAGGCGTTCATGGAACTGACCAAGGACAGCGTCGAGTACCACGCCGCCGTCCGCGCTGTGACCCGGGAAGGCTGAACCATGTCGACCGCGATGGTGACCGAGACACCGGCCACTCTGCCGCCGGCCACCCGGCCGGCCGGGCTCACCGGCGCTCTGCGCTCCGAGTGGACCAAGCTGCGTACCGTACGTTCGACCGCGTTCTCCCTGTTGGCCATGGCGGTCATCGCGCTCGGGCTGATGTCCCTGATCGCCTGGGCGACGATGAACCGCTGGCCGCGCATCGATCCGCCGGAACGCCTCGACCTGGCGGCCCACCCGCTGGAAGTCATCCTGGTGCGGCCGGTCTTCGTCAGCCAGCTCGTCGTCGCCGTCCTCGGCGTCATGGTGATCTCCGCCGAGTACACCACCGGGATGATCCGATCGACGCTGCAGGCGCAGCCGCGCCGGCTCACCGTGCTGACCGCCAAGGTCGCCGTCTTCGCGGCACTCATGCTCGTCGTGGGCGAGTTGCTCAGCTTCGCGGCGTTCTTCGTCGGCCGGCCCATCATCGCCTCGCACATCCCGGTCGCGCTGGGCGACCCGGGGGTCACCCGGGCCGTGCTCGGCGCCGGACTTTATCTGGCCCTGCTCGGACTGTTCGCGCTGGCCTTCGGCGCCATCATCCGGCACACCGCGGGCGCGATCACCGCCGTGCTCGGCATCGTTCTGGTCCTGTCCAACTTGACCGGCCTGCTTCCGGACAGCTGGGGCCGGCACATCAACGCGTGGATGCCGACGAACGCCGGCCAGCTCATCATGCAGGCCCGGCCGGCACCGGACGATCTGTTGTCCGCCTGGCAGGGGCTTGCCGTCTTCGCCGGCTGGACCGCGCTCCTGTTGATCATCGCCGGGGTGCTGTTCGTCAAGCGCGACGCGTAGCGGCCCGCGGGCACAGCCGGACATTCAGCTGCGAGGCACCGGGGTGGTGAGCACTCTCAGCGTGCTCACAGCCGCATCCAGGGACAGGGGTGTGAGCGGGCCGTACCCTGGAAAGACGCACATGACGTGCCACAACCTCAAGGGGAGGCTGGACACAGTGAAGTCTTCTAACCCGGTGCTCTCGCGCCTCGGCCAGGCGGCCGGTCGCGGAGGCAACGCGGGGTACGGGCCGGCCGGTTACGGCCAGCCGTATCCCACGGGTCCCGGATATATGGCACCGCCCGCGGCCGCCGAACCCATGACGATCGACGATGTCGTCGTCAAGACGGTCACGCTCCTCGGCATCACCGGCGTCTCCGCGATCGCCGCCTGGAACCTGATCCCCGACTCGATGCTCGGCGGCGCCTGGATCGGCGCGGCCGTCGTCGGCCTCGTGCTGGGCCTGATCATCTCGTTCTCGCGGATGGCCAACCCGGCGCTGGTCGTCGTCTACGCCGTCGTCGAAGGTGTGTTCGTCGGCCTGGTCAGCAAGTTCTACCAGGAATTCGCCGGATATCAGGGCATCGTCCTGCAGGCGGTGATAGCCACCTTCGGCGTCTTCTTCATCATGGCGTTCCTGTACAAGTCCCGGGTCATCCGGGCGACGCCGCGATTCACCCGCGGCCTGATCGCGGCCATCGCCGGTGTGTTCGCCATCATGCTGATCAATTTCGTGCTGTCGTTGTTCGGCGTCAGCACGGGGCTGCGCAGCAACGGTCCGCTCGGCATCATCTTCAGCCTGGTCTGCATCGTCCTGGCGGCGTTGAGCTTCATCCTCGACTTCGACCAGATCGAGCAGGGCGTGCGGAACGGCCTGCCGAAGCGGTACTCCTGGACCGCCTCGTTCGGCATCCTGGTCGGTCTCATCTGGCTCTACCTGGAGATCCTGCGGCTGCTGAGCTTCACCTCCAGCCGGGATTGACGCGTCACCGGCCAGCGCCCGGCCCATCTCCCCATGGGCCGGGCGCTGCGCCGTTTGTAAGCTCATCGGTCGTGGAAGCCTTCGCCGCCGTCATCGAGCGCCTGCTGAACCAAGTGGGTCACTGGGAGCAGGGTCGCTGGTGGTCCCGGCCTTCCGCGCCTCCGTCGCCCACCCGTGGGGACCTGGTGTACGGCCTGGTTCAGCGTCTGGCCGACCACGGCGCCGACGCCGAGGGCCGGCCGCACCGTCCGGTGCCCCGCGAGCACGACATGGTCCTCGCCGACCAGCTCCGCGTCCTGGCCGACGACCTGCTGACCGCGGGCGCACCCCCGGCCGTCCTGCAAGCCGCCACCGAGGACGTCGAAGCCGTCCGCGGCACCCTGTGACTGATCTCAACCGCCTGGTCGCCGCGCTGGACCGATTGTTCCGCCTGGACACGGCCGAGCCGGACGGGGCGATGAGCCGGCACCTGCCGCGAGTGTACGAAGAGGCCGGCACGGACTGGCGGGCGTTCGTGGAGCCGCAGTTCGCCGAACGGTTCAACGGGCTCGTCCGCCGGGGCGCCCCCGAGGTCGGACGCGTCTACGGCGCCTGCTTTCCGTCGACCGAGGTCCTTGATGCGTGGCTGACGACCGCCGGTCGTGGCGACCTGCTCGTCACCCACCATCCGATCGACGTGCGCAACGGCTCGCCCGAGGGCGACGTCTGGGCGGAGGGGTTCGTGCCAATCGCCCCGAGGCACCTGGAGGCCATCACCGCGGGCGCGCACTCCCTGTACTCCAGCCACGCCCCGATGGACACATCCCGACAGGTGGGCACGGCCGCCGCCATTGTCGAGGCGCTGGACGGGACGGTGGCCGGGCACTTCTGGCCGTACGGCAACGGCGGTCACGCCGGCCTTGTCGCTGATATCCCGCCGATCAGCAGCGCGGCGCTGATCCACCGGTCGCGCACGCTTTTCGGTGTGTCCACGGTCGAGGTGGAAGGTCGCATGCACGACGCGCTGACCCGGGTCGCGGTGGTCGGCGGCATCGGCGATCACGTCGACCAGATGGCGATCGCGGAGAGCCTCGGCGCCCAGGCGTACCTGACGGGTGAGCTGCATGTCCGGATCGAAGGGGAGTACGGCCGCCGGAAGTTCGCCGAGGTGCAGACCTTCGCGGGCAGCACCGGGATGACGCTCCTCGGAGTCTCGCACGCGGCCAGCGAGCACCTGGTCATCGAGACCCAGCTGACCCGCTGGCTCGCGTGGAACGCCGGGGTGGAGCTGCGACCGCTCCGCGAACCCGTCTGGTGGCGCTGACGATGATCAGTCCATCGTCAGGATGAGCTTGCCTCCGGCGTGGCCCGACAGGCTCAGTTCCGCCGCGGCACGCCAGTCGCCGAGCGGGAACGTGCGGGCCACCGGTACCGAGAACTGCCCCTCGGCGGCGAGTTCGGCGTACTCGCCGAGTACGTCGTTGCGGAGGGCGGAGGCGTCGTCGCCGAAGTGGAAACGCACCCCCAGCTCCTGGGCGGTCGCGAAGTCGTTCAGGGTCAGCACGTGGCCGGGGGCGGTCACCGTACGGATGAGTTCGGGCAGCGTGTTGCTCGGCGGTGCGGTGTTGAGGACGAGGTCGGCCGGGCCGCCGGCGATGGCCCGGACGCGCTCCGCCATCCCGTCGCCGTAGTCGGTGACCTCGGCTCCGAGCGCGCGCAGGGCGTCGGCGTACGTCTTGCCGGCGCTGGCGATGACCCGGGCACCGTGCCGGATGGCGATCTGCGCGGCGGCGTACCCGACCGTGGTGCCGGCCCCGTTCACCAGCACCGTGTTCCCGGCCTGGACACCGAGGGCAGCCAGGCCCCGGTAGGCCGTCTCGACCGCCATCGGGACCGCCGCCGCCTCGACCGGGCCGAGTTTCGCCGGTCGCGGGAACCAGTCGTCGAGCAGAGCCTGCTGCGAGGCGCCGGCGGTCGGCCCGCGGAACGGCGCCGGCCCGAATACGGGGTCACCGATCGCCACTCCGGTCACACCGTCGCCGACCGCGTCGACCGGGCCGGACACCTCGAGCCCGATCCCGCGCGGCAGGTCGCCGGCGAACAGGCCCTGGCACAGCGCCCAGTCGGCCGGGTTCAGGCCGCACGCCTCGACGGTGATGCGGATCTGGCCGGGTCCGGGCACGGGCGGCTCGGTCTCGTCGATCCGCAAGACGTCGAGCGGGGCGCCGTACTCGTGAAAGCGAAGGGTTTGCATGAAGGCCTCCCAGACGGTGACGACAGATCCTGTCGTCACTCACGCTAGCAGAATGACGACAGCATCTGCTGTCGCTATGCTGAGGCGATGGCACGGTGGGAGGGCAACGCGCGCGGACGACTCGAGCGGGCCGCCCTCGATCTGTTCACCGAGCAGGGGTACGACCGCACCACGGTCGCGCAGATCGCGCAGCGGGCGAATCTCACCGAGCGGTCCTTCTACCGCTGGTTCAGCGACAAGCGCGAGGCCCTGTTCGCCGGCGATGAACTCGAGGCGTTGTTCCTGGCCCGGATCGACGCCGTTCCGCCCGGCACCGGCGCGCTGCCGACGCTGCTGACCGCGTTCGCCGCCGCGCCCGAGGTGCTGCGACCGCGGGAGTTCCTGCTGGAACGCGCGGCGGTCATCGCGGCCAACTCGCCGCTGCAGGAACGCGAGCTGATCAAGATGGCGTCGCTGGCCGGGGCGCTCACGGCCGCCCTGCAGCGGCGGGGTTTCGACCGGCCGACGGCGGCCCTGGCCACCGACGTCGGCGGGGCGGTGCTACGCCGGGCCACCGAGCGCTGGCTGGCCGGCGAGGGCGCCGACGTCGCCCACTTCGCCGCCGAGCTCTCCGCGAGCGTGTCCGAACTGAAGGCGTTGATACCGCCGAGCCCGGCCGCTCGTGGCCGGCCGGACCCGGCGGAAGCTGGGTGAACCGAGTGCGGACGGTCAGCTCAGGCGTTCGATGACCATGGCCATGCCCTGTCCGCCGCCGACGCACATCGTCTCCAGGCCGATGGTCTTGTCGTGCCAGTCGAGCGAGTTGATCAGCGTGCCGGTGATGCGGGCGCCGGTCATGCCGAACGGGTGGCCGACCGCGATGGCGCCGCCGTTCACGTTCAGCTTGTCGATCGGGATGTTCAGGTCCCGGTAGGACGGGATCACCTGGGCGGCGAAGGCCTCGTTGATCTCCACCAGGTCGATGTCGTCGATCGTCATCCCGGCCCGGCTCAGCGCCTGCTGCGTCGCCCCCACCGGGCCCAGGCCCATGATCTCCGGTGACAGCGCGGTGACGCCGGTGGACACGATCCGGGCCAGCGGCGTGATGCCCAGCTCGCGCGCCTTCGTGTCGCTCATGACGACCACGGCCGCGGCGCCGTCGTTCAGCGCGCAGCAGTTGCCGGCGGTCACCCGGCCGTCGGGGCGGAACACGGGCTTGAGCTGCGACGTCGCCTCGATCGTGACGCCGGGACGGGGCCCGTCGTCGGTCGCGACGACCCGGCCCGACGGGGTCGTCACCGGGGTGATTTCCCGCTGCCAGAAGCCGTCGGCGATGGCTTTCTCGGCCAGGTTCTGGCTGCGGACGCCGAACTCGTCCATGTCCTCGCGGGTCACGTTCTTGAGCTGGGCCAGGTTTTCCGCGGTCTGGCCCATGGCCACGTAGATGTCCGGCACGTCCCCGTCATCGCGCGGATCGTGCCACGTCACGCCGCCTTCCGCCGCGCGCCGAGTCCGTGCCAGCGCCGACGCGAATCGGGGGTTCTGCCAGCCTCCGCCGACCGCCTCCTGTGCCTCGGGCGGCAACTGGTCGGAGTTTCCCCGTACGTACCGGGAAACGGTCTCGACGCCGGCCGAGACGAAGATGTCGCCCTCACCGGCCTTGATGGCGTGGAACGCCATCCGCGTCGTCTGCAGCGACGACGCGCAGTAGCGGGTGAGCGTGGCGCCCGGCAGGCCGTCCAGGCCGAGCAGCGTGGCCACCACCCGGGCCATGTTGAAGCCCGACTCGCCGCCGGGCAGGCCGCACCCGAGGTACAGATCCTCGATCAGCGTGCGGTCGAGCTGCGGCACCTTCGCCAGTGCGGTGTCGATGACGGTGGCGGCCAGGTCGTCGGGGCGCAGCTCGGTGAGCGAGCCCTTGAACGCGCGGCCGATCGGGGAGCGGGCGGTGGCGACGATGACAGCTTCCGGCATGAGCCTAGGTTAACTCGCCGGTAACATGCACCGGAAGCGAGAGTTCGTCACACGGCCGCGTTCAGCGCCGCTTCCTCGACCGCGGGGTAGAGCGCGTGCGCCCACACCCGGTACCCGTCCGCGGACGGGTGGTAGCCGTCGTAGCAGAGCGTGCCGGCGTCGGCCCGGAACACCGCGCCCGTCTCCGCGGCCAGGTCCACCACCACGCCGCCGGCCTCGGTCACGGCCCGGGCCTGCGCCTTCGCCATCCGCCGGCCGACGATCCCGGCCACCTGCCGCAGCGGCGGCGCGATCGCGCGGAGCGCACCGAGGTCGGGACAGGTGCCCACCACCACCTCCACGCCGGCCGCGCGCAGCCGGCGGACGGCCGCGCCGAGGTGCGCCGCGGCCTCCTCCGGCGTCCGCAGCGAGGTGGCGTCGTTCGAGCCGATCAGCACCACGGCCACGTCCGGCCGGTCGCCCAGCAGCGCCCGGGCCACCTGCGTGGCCAGGTCGGTCGAGCGGGACCCGGCCACCCCGACGCTGGACAGCAGCACGTGCCGCTCGCCGGTGTCGGGCGTGCCCTCGGCCAGCAGGCGGGCGAGCTGGCCGCCGACCGTCTCGGACAGCCACTCGACGCCGACGCCGATCGCCGCCGAGTCGCCCAACAGCACCAGCCGTACGGTCGGAGCCGCCGACGGGCCCATCGACGTCCGCAGGGCCAGCCCCATGGTCGGTTTGGCGTACCGCCGCGCCCGCGCCGCGATCACCTCGCCGGCCAGCAGGGCGACACCGCTCATGGCCCCGGCCAGCAGCGCCGTGCCGGTCGACTTGCCGATCCGTCCCGTCAGGCCTGCCATGTCGCCTCCTGCCCTGCCCTACCCGATCGCATGGTCGTCCGGTGTCCACCCTACGGCGGTGGGAGCCGACCGGCCGCTCGGAACCGCTTCGACCCCCCGCGCGAACCATGGGTGCCGCCGAAGCCGGGCCCACGCGCCGGCCGGGCCGTGCGAGCGGCCGTCCACCCGCGCCGGGGCCACCTCGGTGCCCGCCGCCCGGACGGCCTCCTGGGCCGCCTGCGGCAGCGACCGGACGCCCTCGGTGCCCTGCGGCACCGGCCGGTCGTCCTGGCCGAGTGCGGCCATCAGCGTGGGCATGACCACCGAGGCGGCCCGCGCGTAGCCCTCCACCGACGGGTGAAAGTGGTCGGCGCCGAACATCCGGCCGGGATCGGCCGCGAAGGCCGGCCCGAGCAGGTCGCCCAGCGAGACCGAGTAGCCGCCGGCCTCGACCACCGCGACCGTCTGCTCGGCCGCCAGCTGCCGGCTCCAGGACCGGGCCAGCCAGCGCAGCGGGGGCTTGATCGGCTGGATGGTGCCGATGTCGGGGCAGGTGCCGACGACCACGATGCAGCCGACCGCGCGCAGCCGCCGGACCGCGTCCCCGAGGTGCCGGACCGCGGCCGCCCGGGCCGACACGTGGGTGACGTCGTTGGCGCCGACCAGGATGACTGCGACCTCGGGCTGGAACTCCAGCGCCGCGTCCACCTGATAGGGCAGACCGGCCGACATCGAGCCCACCACCGCCAGCCGGTGCAGTTTCACCGGCCGGCGCAGGCGGCGGGCGACGCCGTTGGCCAGCAGCGCGCCGGGCGTCTCGCGCGGCCGGTGCACGCCGTAGCCGGCGGCGGACGAGTCGCCCAGGATCACCATGCTCAGCGGGCGGCCGGGGAATTTCGGCCCGTACAGCCCGTCGCCGCGCGGCGGCGGCGCCTCGGCCATCGGGATGATCCGGCGGGCGTCGGCCGCCTGCCGCATCAACAGGGCCAGGGACAGCCCGGCGACCCCGGCGGCGGTGCCGGTCACGCCGCCCGCGATCCGGCCGACCCGCCTGATCTGATCCCAGTCCGCCTTCACTGTCTCCCTCGCACTCGCTCCTCACCCTGGCGGCCCCGCACTGGCAGCCCCGCCCTGGCAGCCCCGCCCTGGCAGCCCCGCCCTGGCCGTCGAGCACTTGCTCCCTCGCACTGCTCACCGGGTATTCGAGGCTAACTCGTGGGTGCGACATTCCGCCGTACGAACATCTCAGCGAGCGCCGGTGGCGCGCAGGCGTCATGCTGGGAAACATGGCCCGAACCCTCAAGCGCGCCGCCGCGTTCACCGCGCTCGGCCGTGCGCTGATGTCCGGCCGCCGGGGTGGCCCATCGGTCCCCCAGCGGCTCGCCGCCCTTCCCCGGATGCTCAAAGCCACGGCCAAGGGCGAGTACGACGGAGGTCTCCGCCTGGCGCTGATGGCCGGCGCCGCGGCGTACATCGTCTCGCCGATCGACCTCATCCCGGAGGCGTTCCTGTTCGTCCTCGGGCTGGCCGACGACGCCGTGATGGTCGCCTGGCTGGCCGGGAGCATCCTGTCCGAGACGCAACGCTTCCTGGAGTGGGAGCAGGAACGCGACCGTGTCGTCGTAATCTGAGGCGTGCGCTATTACGACAGTGTCGTCGACATCATCGGCAACACCCCCCTGGTCCGACTGACAAGTGTCACCGACGGCATCACCGCGACGGTGCTGGCCAAGGTTGAGTACTTCAACCCTGGCGGGTCGGTCAAGGACCGCATCGCGCTGCGCATGGTGGAGGACGCCGAGAAGGCCGGGCTGCTCCCGGCGGGCGGCACGATCGTGGAGCCGACCAGTGGCAACACCGGCGTCGGCCTGGCCCTGGTGGCGCAGCGGCGCGGATATCGGTGCGTCTTCGTCTGCCCCGACAAGGTCAGCGAGGACAAGCGCAACGTGCTCAAGGCGTACGGCGCCGAGGTGGTCGTGTGCCCGACCGCGGTCGCGCCCGAGGACCCGCGCTCCTACTACAACGTGTCCGACCGCCTGGCCCGGGAGATCCCCGGCGCCTGGAAACCCGACCAGTACAGCAACCCGGCCAACCCGCGCTCGCACTACGAGCAGACCGGCCCCGAGCTGTGGGACCAGACGGCCGGCCGGATCACCCACTTCGTGGCCGGCGTCGGGACCGGCGGGACCATCACCGGCGTCGGGCGCTACCTGAAGGAACAAGGACCGGTCCGGGTCGTCGGCGCCGACCCGGAGGGTTCGGTCTACTCCGGCGGAACCGGCCGGCCGTACCTGGTCGAGGGCGTCGGCGAGGACTTCTGGCCGGCCACGTACGACCGCTCGATCTGTGACGAGATCATCGAGGTGTCCGACTCGGACTCGTTCGAGATGACGCGCCGCCTCGCCCGCGAGGAAGGTCTGCTGGTCGGCGGCTCGTGCGGGATGGCCGTGGTGGCCGCGCTGCGCGTCGCCCGCCGCGCCGGTCCGGACGACGTGGTCGTGGTCCTGCTTCCCGACGGCGGCCGCGGTTACCTGTCCAAGATCTTCAACGACGAGTGGATGAGCCGCTACGGCTTCCTGCACACCACCGACGGAACCCCCACCGTAGCGAACATGCTGGCCAACAAGGACGGCCGCGTTCCGCCGCTGGTCCACGTCCACCCGACCGAGACGGTCCGGGACGCGATCGACTACATGCGGGAGTACGGCGTCAGCCAGCTCCCGGTGCTCAAGGCCGAACCGCCGGTGGTGACCGGCGAGGTGGCCGGTTCGATCGCGGAGAAGGCGCTGCTGGACGCCCTGTTCACCGGCCACGCCCACCTGCACGACACGATCGAGCGCCACATGAGCGACCCGCTTCCGATGATCGGCGGCGGCCAGCCGGTGAGCGAGGCGGTGTCGCTGCTGGAAAACGCCGACGCCGCGATGGTGCTGATCGACGGGAAGCCCGCGGGGGTTCTCACCCGCCAGGACCTGTTGGCCCACGTCTCCTGATCAACGTCCGGTCGTGACCGGGGGTGCGAACCGGCGCACCCCCGGCCTCAGTTCAACTCGGCCGGGACGGTGACCACGTCGACCAGGGCGTTCTTGCGCAGCACGGTCAGCGGCAGGTTGGTGCCCACGGCCGGGCCCAGCATCAGGCGCTGCAGGGCCTGGACGCTCTGGATCGGCCGGCCGCCCGCGCTCAGCAGCACGTCGCCGAGGTAGACGCCGGCGGTTCCGGCCGGGCTGCCCGGGACCACCTCGACCACGCGCAGGCCGAGCTTCTGACCCAGCCGCTCGGACAGCTGAGGCGACAGCGGCACCGGCATGCCGGCGATGCCCAGCCACGCCCGCCGGACCCGGCCGTTGCCGACCAGCTCGCCGATGATGTGCCGGGTCGTCGAGTTGATCGGGACGGCCAGACCCAGCCCGTACCCGGCGACCGCGGTGTTGATGCCGACCACCGTGCCGGTGGAGTCGGCCAGCGCGCCCCCGGAGTTGCCGGGGTTCAGCGCCGCGTCGGTCTGGATGACGCTGTCGATGATGCGCACCCGGCGGCCGTCCCGGGCGGGCAGCGACCGGCCGAGGCCGGAGACCACCCCCGCGGTGACCGAGCCGGCCAGGCCCATCGGGTTGCCGACGGCGACGACGAGCTGGCCGATGCGTAGCTGGTCGGCGTCGCCGAGCGGGGCCGCGGGGGCGCCGACGCTCTGCACGCGGACCACCGCGAGGTCGGACAGCGCGTCGGCGCCGACCACGTCGAACCGGGTTTCGGTGCCGTCGGCGAAGGCGGCCGTGCCGCTGTTCGCCCCGGCGACCACATGGGCGTTGGTGAGCAGGAAGCCGTCGTCGGTGAAGGTCACGGCCGAACCCGCGCCGGCACCGCGGGAGGTACGGACCGACAGGGCGGCGACGGAGGGCAGGAGACTGGTGGCGACGCCGGTCACCACACGGCTGTAGGCATCGAGTGCCTCTGATTCGACACCCGTGTGTTCGGTATCCATGAACCGCTCAACACCTGCGGAAACGCAGGACATGCCCGGTGCCGATAAGCCGAGGGCGAACACCCGTTACGGAAAGTGCGGATAGTCGCACAGAAAGTCCGGCGTTCGATGCGTGCCGGACGGTTGTATGTGTCGTGACGGAGGTCGCCGCACGAACGGAGGGGGCTGCAATGGTCGAGGTTGACCAGGCTGAACCGGCCGACATCGTGGACCGGTTGCTCTGGCAGGACGCCCAGCTGATGCTCGGACGGCACGCCGAACCTGACCGCGACGGGCTCTGCGTCTGGTGTGGATGGCGGTGGCCGTGTGCGCCTCGCCGGTTGGCGGAACGCGCCGACGCCGCCTCCCGCCGGCCGTACCGGACGGAACAGGCGTGGACGCTCCGGCACGACATGAACAGCATTCGGACGCCGCCGCGCCGCCGCATGGTCGGCCGCAACCGGGGCTCGTTCGACTGAACGCACACAACTGCATGCGCTGTCCCGCGGTGACGCCGCCGTGCCCCGCCAGCATGACGGCGTCCCGCGCCAGACCCGCCCGCACATCGGAAACGACCAGCACGCTTCCGCTGGTCTGCGCCTCCGGCCAGGCGCATCTCCGATCCGGGCGGGCGCGATGGGCGGGAGCGCGCTCGACCAACGGTTCCCCCGCATTCACTCGGTCGCGCGCTCCCGCCCACCAGACCACTCGTACCGCAACTGGGAGACGGGCACCCCGCCCCAGTCCTCGACCCGCGTCGTGCCGTCGAACGTCCAGCCGCCTCTGGCGTAGAACCGGCGCGCCCGGTCGTTGCCGGCCAGCACCCACAGCACCGCCCGCTCGCCCAGGTGGGCCAGCGCGTCCACCATCAGCCGCTTCCCGACACCCTGGCCGACGTACGCCGGGTCGACGTGGATGGCGTTCAGGATCATCACGCCCGGCGTCTCGTCCGGCCCGAGGTAGCTGAAGCCGACGATCCGGTCGCCGTCGACCGCCACGGTCATCCGGTGGTCGTCGCGCTCCCACCGGAACCGCTCGGCCCACCACTCGGCCATGCTGTCCGGGCTGCCGAAGGCCAGCGCCGACGGCGGCAGGAAGCCGGCGTACGCGTCGACCCGCGACCGGTAGTGCAGCCGCCCGATCGGGTCGAGGTCGCCATCCCGCGCCGCCCGCAGCGTGATCATGCCGCCGCCCGAGCCGGTACCGGGATCCGCATCAAATCCTCAGCCACGATGATCTCCCCGTCGAACTCGGCCCGCGCCTCGTCCAGGAACCGCGCCGGATCCGGGTAACGCTGCGAGAAATGTGTCAGGACCAGCGCCCCTACGCCCGCCTGCCGCGCCACCGAAGCGGCCTGCCCCGCCGTCAGGTGCCCGACCAGGCCGGCCAGCTCGCGGTCCTCGGACAGGAACGTCGACTCGATGACCAGCAGGTCGGCCCCCTCGGCGAGGGCGAACACGTTGTCGCAGAGGCCGGTGTCCATGACGAACGCGAACCGCTGCCCCGGCCGGACCACGCTCACCTGTTCGAGCGAGACCCCGCCCCGCCGCCCGGTCCGCAGCAGTTCGCCGACGGCCGGGCCGCTGATGCCGTACGCCGCCAGCCGCTCCGGGAGGAACCGGCGCCGGTCGGGCTCGACCAGGCGGTACCCGTACGCCTCGACCGAGTGCCGGAGCGGGAGCGCGGTGAGCCGCCCGGCGGAGGTCTCGGCCGACCAGCCCGCGCCGACCGGCTCCGGGCGTACGTCCGCGTTGTCGAAGAAGCTGGTGGCGAACCGCAGCCGCTGGTAGAACTCGACACCGGACGGCGGAAAGTGGACGACGACGGGGTGCGGCACGCGGTCGAGGGAGATCCGCTGGATCACGCCGGGCAGCCCGAGGCTGTGGTCGCCGTGGAAGTGGGTGACGCAGATCCGGGTCAACGGGCTGACCGTGACGCCGGCCAGCGTCATCTGCCGCTGGGTGCCCTCACCGGGGTCGAACAGGATGGCCTCGTCGTCCCACCGCAGCAGGTAGCCGTTGTGGTTGCGGGTCCGGGTCGGCACTTGGCTGGCGGTGCCCAGGACCACCAGCTCACGCATCAACGACTCCTGGACAGAAAGCGACCCCCGGGGACTTCCACACTCCCCGTCAAAGGTGGAGTGTGGTCCGGTCGGACAAGGCCGGATCCCCGGGGGCCGGGTGGCTATCTGAAATTCGCCGGACCGCTGCCACACGGTCTCGACACTTCTCGAAGCTGTCGAGGACAGCGGCTAGCGGACAGCCACCTCACGAGTCCCATTGCTATACAACTTCGGACCACCTCCCTTCACGTGTACGGCCACGTTAACCAACTCCGAGGGCTGGCGACAACGCTTTTAATGTCACTAAAGCCGCGGGAATACCCGGGGGGACAATCCGGTGCCTTCCACCACCAGAGACGCCGGGCCGACGATCTGCGGATCGGGCCGGCCGGCGACTTCGGGGTCCTTGTCGTCGTAGTCGAAGCGGTTCAGCACGTGCCGCATGGCTTCCAGGCGGGCCCGCTTCTTGTCGTTGCTCTTGACCACGGTCCAAGGCGCGTCGGCGGTGTCGGTGTAGAAGAACATCGCCTCCTTGGCCTCGGTGTACTCGTCCCATTTGTCCAGCGACTGGACGTCGTTGGGGGAGAGCTTCCACTGCCGGACGGGGTCGACCTGGCGGATCGCGAACCGGGTCCGCTGCTCGCCCTGGGTCACCGAGAACCAGAACTTGACCAGGTTGATGCCGGAACGGGTGAGCATCCGCTCAAGGTCCGGCGCCTCCCGCATGAACTCCAGGTACTCCTGTCGCGTGCAGAAACCCATCACCCGCTCGACGCCGGCCCGGTTGTACCAGGACCGGTCGAACAACACGATCTCCCCGGCCGAGGGCAGGTGCGCGATGTAGCGCTGGAAGTACCACTGGGTGCTTTCCCGCTCGCTCGGCTTCTCCAGCGCGACCACCCGGGCGCCGCGCGGGTTCAGGTGTTCCATGAACCGCTTGATCGTGCCGCCCTTGCCGGCCGCGTCGCGCCCCTCGAACAGGACGACGATCCGTTCGCCGGTCGACTTGACGTAGTTCTGCAGCTTCAGCAATTCGATCTGGAGCAGGCGCTTCTGGTGGTCGTAGTCGCCACGCGGCATGCGCTCGTCATAGGGGTAGTCCTCGCGCCAGGTGTCGACCGGGCTGCCGTCCGCGTTGAGCAGTACCGGGTCGTCGTCATCGTCGTCCGCGACCTGGTAACCGGCCAGTTCCGCGATCTCACCCGCGTACGGCGGCGTCGTCTGCTCGTCCTCGAAGTGTCTCTGCTCCACCTGCATGAGCGATGTCTACCCATCCGTGCCGACACCGCACAAGGCCCGAGGTGTCGCAAAAATGTACGGGAGGTGAACGTCAGTCGATCCAACCGCGGACCGCGGACCGGCCGGCCGCCGCGATCACGGCTGGAAGGTCGCCGAACGTGTCCCGCCCGACCTGCTGCTGCCGGGCGTAGAGGACGCCGTACGGGAAGCCGTCGCTCGCGTCGCGGGACAGCTCCCGCAGGATCTCCCGGGCGACCACCGAGTCCTGGTGCGCGCCCAGCACGTCCTGCAGGTCGGTCAGCGCGCTGGTCAAATGCTTGGCCGGCGTGCCCCCGCTGGGCAGGAACACCTCGATCGCGTACCGGGCCCGCTTATAGGCCTTCCGGGCCTCGTGCAGCTCCGCGTCCGCGCCGTCGGCGATCGCCTGATCCAGCAGGGCATCGGCCTTGTGCAGCGCCTTCCGGGCCCGGCCGAGCGGTTTGGGCTCGCCGGAGAACGCCGGCCCGACCAGCCGGTCGATCGCGTCCAGCAGGCTCAGGTAGCGGTGCGAGTTGAGGTCGGTGACCAGCGCCTCCCGGCCGGCCGCGATCTTGGCGTCCAGGTGCTCGCGGATGCGGTCGGCCACCGGCGCGAAGTCCGCGCCCTCCTGGCGCACCCCGGGCAGCAGCTTCTTCTCCAGCACCTGCCCGTCGCGGACCTCGCCCAGCTGGGCGGCCAGCCACTTCAGCTCCGGCGCAAGCGCGCTCGCCAGGTCCGCGTCGAAGGAGCGCTTGAACGTCTTCAGGGTGCTGCGCAGCCGCCGGGTGGCCACGCGCATCTTGTGCACGGACTCCTCGTCCCCTCGCCGAACGCCCGGGTCGAACTCGGCGATCGCGTCGCGCTGATCCCGGGCGTACCGCAGGACGGGGTCGTTCTTGATCTTCTCCGGCTTTCCGGTCAGCCGGTCGCCCAGCGCGCGGGCCAGTTTCGACGGCCCGGCGGCGGGCGTGGCGCCCGCCTTGAGCAGCTGGCGCTCGACTGTCTTGAGCAAGCGGGGGCCGCCGTCGACGAGCTCGACCTCGACCTCGTGCCAGGTCTGCTCGTGGCCGCCGGTCTCGGCCGTGACCTGATCCTGCGCGATCAGAGCGAGCGTACGGCCCTCCGCGTCCCGCAGGGGGGTCTCCACCCGGCGGGTCCGCAACCGGGCCACCGGTTGCAGGGACTGCTCGCGGATGATCGCCCGGACCTCGTCGGCCAGCTCCGCCGGAACCGCCTTCCCGTCGAGCGGCAGGCGGTGCTCGGTCCGGGTCGAGCCGTCGCCCGGCGTCTTCAGATGCCAGCCGGCGTCCTCGCCGCCGGTGCGCCGGCGTAGCGTCCGCCGATTCTTCGCCAGGCGCAGGTCCTCGGTATCGAAATAGGTGGCGTCGAGGTCGTGCACCGCCGCCTCGGCGGCGCCCGCCAGCTTCGGCAGCTGGAAATCGGCGGGCACGTCGTACTTGCGTTCGGTCTCGTCGGCGATCTGCACCCTGTCGATTCTGCCCACCCTCGGCGCGCTCACACATCCTTCGTGCGTTGCCAGCGAGATTTGTGCTGATGCACAGCGCCCTCTCAGACCGGTGAGCGACAGTTGGCCTGGTCGGAGTTCCCGGTACGACCCGGGTTCGCTCCGGCGCCGACCAGTGCCGCCCTGTCCGCCGCCCCGGACGGGGCGGCACTTCTCATCGTTCCCGGGTCCGCAGATAGGCGGCCCGCGAATAGTGGGCCGCGGCCGCACCGTAATACATCATCGCCTGGGACATGTTGAAGCTGGTGTCACCGAGTGCCTTCTTCGCGGCCGACGTCTCCGACCAGCGGATCTCGGCGTCGGAGGCAGTGAGGCCGCGGCGCACGCAGCGCTGCCGGTTCAACTCCAGGCCCAGGTTGAAGCTTTCCAGAGCGCTCTCGGCCTGGCGCATCATCGCGCGGCCCTTCTCCATCAGTGCCTCGGCCAGAGTCCAGGAAGCCCGCTCGTCGTCGTTGTGAAATGGCGGCATGACGCCTCCCCGCGAAGACATCCCTTTCGATTTGTCCAGCCCCAGTCTGCGGCTGCGTCCTCGCCGTTGTCGATCTCTGTCACCCGTGTGCAGGACAGCACGTTCAGAATTGAGGAGTGGATGTCAAGGAAGTGCAGTGGAGTGAGTTGCAGCGTGATCCGAAGGGCGTGGCCGCCCTCGCCGACGCCGGCGATGTCCGGGTGCGCCAACGGGACGGCGCCGACCTGTTGCTGACCCGCGAGGACCGGCTCTCCACTTCCGGTGAGGGGGCCATCGCCACCGTGCGCGCGTTGCGCAACCTGCTGGCGCACGTGCCGGTGGAGACGGCCGCCGGCGCTCTGAGTGAGGAGTTTCCCTGGCTCAGCTTGCTGCCCGCTGACGCGATGATTCAGATTCACGCCGACCCCGACCTCCTGCGCCAGCTCAGCGGGCCTTTGCACGACGACCTCGGCCCGATCCCGGTGGACGACCCCGATGAGCGACCCAGCGACGCCTCACACCGGTGAATCCGGCCCGGCAGCATCGGCTCCACTGCCCGCTCGCGTACCGCGAGATCGGTGGAAGGCGCCAAAGCTCCGCAAATGTGCCCGGTCTTCCGACTCAGCGTGACCGGTACGCGTCCGCCCGGTGTTCGATTGCCGTTACGTTCACGACGCGGTCGTCTTCGTCGATCTCATATAGAACGCGATAGGTGCCCCGCCCTGGCCGACCAGGTGCCTTCGTACGGCGGCAGGAGAAGCCGCTCACCGACCCGATGCGGATTGTCGAGGAGGGTAGTCGTGATGAACTCGTAGACGGCCGCGGCAATAATTTCGGGCAGCCGTCCGGCGACGGCGCGCGCGGCTGCCGGCAACCTGAAGCCGGTATCGACCGGACTCCGGCTCAGCGGTCGATTATCGGCGACTTACCTGGCCTGCTACATCAACTATTTCGTAGATCAAGAATGTGGTAGATGGTGCGCTCCCGCCCACCGGAAAATCTGACCTTCGTAACCTCAATGTCGGCTTCGACTCGCTTGTTGAAGTATCGCTCTAGTTGATGTGCGAGTTCCTCGGTCGTGCTAGCTTGAACAATCTCACCGCCGTCGGTTCTGATTTCCACTTTACTGCGGAATGCACTAGCCGAGCCAAGTAGGCCAGTCACGGTGATATTGTCGGCTTCGTCGAACTCACTATGCTCGCATAGGTAACGAACCCGCTGAACACCTAGAGGAGACCAATTACTGCGTCTGCCCTGTGTACCCGGGGCGTGCCAGGCGACCCGCATGCCGACCCCCGCGTTACTAAGCCCCGTCGTCAGAGCGCCGATATGCTTTATCGACCGCGGCCCCAGTGGGACGAGTTGCTCTGCCAGTAACTCATCGGAAGAGCCGCCGCCCTCAGATAGATCGACGATGTTGAGTACCCGTTCCACGGCCTCATCGAGGATCGTTCGGAATTCGCCGATCCAGTCTGCGAAGAGATCGCCTTCTTCGGATTCGGTGGAGGGCCCATACATTGCCACGCCGAACGAAGAGGGGAATGTGGCCACGGCGCTAAGCGTGGTAGCGTCGCGGATTTCACGAGGAATGGCAGCAAAGTTCGTCGGCCGCCCTGCAAGTGCTTGCGCCACAGCTGAAATCGATTCTTGGAGATTCGTTAGGAAGGCGCCCAGTGTTGACACCGAAACCAGATGACCGGCTGTCACTTCTCCAGTAAGGGCGACCTCAATAAGTCTCCTACCGGTTAGCGCGGGACTCTCCCCGGCATCCCGCAAGAGCCGGCTCCGCTGAATCTCGGCGAACTCCTCCGGAGTTTTCAACGACGCCACCACAACGGAACTAACCGACGAGCCGACCGGTCCCTCATTGTCGCGCGGACGCGCGTTCCGCATCTCCCTCATCCACTCGCGGATGGAATCTCTGTCGGGAGACTCGGGCATTGGAACGGTCGGAGTCATGGCTGCACCTCCACGTATCCCCGCCGCAGTACTCCTGGAACTCCGTTAGCGGCGACCGGCTTGATCCGCTGCCACACCTCGTCGTACAGGCCGACATCTCTGAACGATGCTGCATCAGCCTGCGTCAGCATGCTTGTAACCATCTTCGACACTGGCAGGTTCTCCGGAAGTCGGACAAGGTAGGAATCCACCCGCATGCCTCGTTCCACACACCAACCTCGCAGCGTTAGGTCCTCCAGGTCTACCAGCGTTTCTGCGTCCAGTCGATCGAAGGCGTCTGCTCGCAGCAGGTAGGTCACGTCCACGTCGTTCGGCTCAGCCTCGTTGCTGACGAAGCTACCCCCCACCCACATGCGAGTAATCTCCCCTGCCAGAGCTTCCATCGCCGAGCGGTGAACGGCCCACTCTTCCCAGATTTCCGCCCGCACGGTAGACGCGATGGATCGCACGAACCTCGCAGAGAGTTCCTCCAGGGTGGCTGGGTACCGACCCGGGGGTAGAAACCCTGTCATCGGGTCGCACTCCGGCAAGCAGCTCAAGCGGCGCGTACCTCATCTCAGTCCTGTCGGCTAGTTGATGTTAGCGCCGCCACGAGCGCACAAGCAGCCGGATGGTCCTGGCCGGAGAACCCTTCCAGGGCGCCCGATATTTTGGCCCAGCGAGCCCTGCAGAAGGCCGCAGAGGCATTGACCCGTCTGCGATCCTCGGTGTCAGCTGGTCTTGGCGACGCCGATGGGGCAGGTCATGCCGTTCGGGCCGTGGTTGCAGTAGCCGTACGGGTTCTTGGCGTCCGACAGGTACTGCTGGTGGTGGTCCTCGGCGTAGTAGAAGGCGGTCAGCGGCTTGATCTCGGTGGTGATGGGGCCGTGGCCGCCCTTCGCCACCACGGGCGCGAACGCGTCGCGGGAGGCCTCCGCCGTCGCTCGCTGGGCTTCGCCGGTGGTGTAGATCGCCGACCGGTACTGGGTGCCCCGATCGTTGCCCTGACGCATCCCCTGGGTCGGGTCGTGGTTCTCCCAGAACGCCTTCAGCAAGCTCTCGTACGACACCTTCGACGGGTCGTACACGACCTGGACCACCTCGGCGTGGCCGGTCGAGCCGGAACACGTCTCGGCGTAGGTCGGGTTGCGGGTGAACCCGCCGGCGTAACCGGCCGAGGTCGAGTACACCCCGGGAATCCGCCAGAAGATCCGCTCGGCGCCCCAGAAGCACCCCATGCCGAACACGGCCACCTGGTATCCCGTCGGCCACGGGCCCTTCGTCGGAGTCCCGAGCACGAGGTGCGTCGAGGCCACCGGCATCTCGAGCGGGCGGCCCGGCAGCGCCTTCTCCGGGGCGATCAGCTCGGGCTTCTTGAACAGCTTGAACATGCCGGACACAACGCCGTACGGCCCGGAGTCCTTACCCGAGCTCGGCGGCGATGCGCTTGGCGTAGTCGCGGGCCTCGTCGTCGTCGGCGTACTTCGTCCGGGGCCAGAAGAAGCCGCGCAGCCCGTCGCCCTTGGTCCGCGGAACGACGTGGGTGTGCAGATGCGGCACCGACTGCGACACCACGTTGTTGATCGCCACGAACGTGCCCTGCGCGCCGAGGCCACGCGGGACAGCGGCGGCAACATCCTGTACCAGCGCGAAATATCCGGCCACCTCGGTGGCCGGAAGCGAAGGCAGCGTGATGACGTGGTCGCGCGGGGCCACCAGGACGTGGCCCTTGAACACCGGCCGGATGTCGAGGAACCCGACACCGGCGGGGGAGTCCACGACCTTGAACGCGGGCACGGTGCCCGCCACGATCGCGCAGAAGAGGCAGTCGGCCATCGGGAAAGACTAGCCTTGGCCGACATGACCGATGACGCTCACGGCTTCGACACCATCGCCATTCACGCCGGCCAGGACCCGGACCCGCGGACGGGCGCGGTGGTGCCGCCGATCTACCAGACGTCCACCTTCGCGCAGGACGCGGTCGGCGCCCCGCGGCTGGGATACGAGTACAGCCGGTCGTCCAATCCCGACCCGGGACGCGCTGCAGGAATGCCTGGCGGCGATCGAGGGCGGCCGCCGCGGGCTCGCCTTCGCCAGTGGTCTGGCCGCCGAGGACACGCTGCTGCGGACGGTCTGCCGGCCCGGCGACCACGTGGTCATCCCGTCCGACGCGTACGGCGGCACGTACCGGCTGTTCGCCAAGGTCCTGGAGAACTGGGGGCTGGACTGGACCGCGGCGCCGCTGGACGACCTGGACGCGGTCCGGGCGGCGTTCCGGCCCGGGCACACCCGGCTGATCTGGGTCGAGACGCCGACCAACCCGCTGCTGACCATCGCCGACATCGCCGCGCTGGGCGCGCTGGCCCACGAGTACGACGCCCTGCTGGTCGTGGACAACACGTTCGCCTCGCCGTACCTGCAGCAGCCGATCACGCTGGGCGCCGACATCGTCGTCCACTCCACCACCAAGTACCTGGGCGGCCACTCCGACGTGGTCGGCGGCGCCCTGATCGCGGCCGACGACGGGCTCGCCGAGGACCTGGCCTTCCACCAGAACGCGATGGGTGCGGTGCCCGGACCGTTCGACGCGTGGCTCACCCTGCGCGGGATCAAGACCCTGGGCGTACGGATGGACCGGCACTGCGACAACGCCGAGCGGGTCGCGGCGTACCTGGAATCGCACGCGGGCGTGACGCAGGTGCTGTACCCGGGGCTCGAGTCGCACCCCGGGCACGAGACCGCGGCCAAGCAGATGCAGCGCTTCGGCGGCATGGTGTCGTTCCGCGCGGCCGGCGGCCCCGAGGCGGCGGTGGCCGTGTGCAACTCGCACCCGGCTGTTCATCCTCGGCCGAGTCGCTGGGCGGGGTGGAGTCCCTGATCGAGCATCCCGGCCGGATGACACATCTGTCGGCTGCGGGCTCGCCGCTTGAAGTCCCCGCCGATCTCGTGCGACTGTCTGTCGGCATCGAGACCGTTGACGATCTGCTCGCCGACCTGGAGCAGGCGCTCGGCTGAGGGTCCTTCACAGACGGAGCGGGCCATGGACGAACTGACGAAGACCTGGGTGGGCGCAACGGCCAAACAGATCGCCCGGGCCGTACGGCGCGGGGACGCCGGCGCCACCCAGGTCGTCGCCGACCACCTCGAGCAGATCGCGATCAGTGACCCCGAGCTGAACGCGTTCCGGGTGATCCGGGCGGGCGAGGCGCTGGCCGAGGCGGAACAGGTCGACGAGCAGGAAGACCTGGCCAACCTCCCGCTGGCCGGTGTGCCGGTGGCGGTCAAGGAGAACACCGCGGTGGCCGGCCTTCCGGTGTGGAACGGTTCGGTCGCGGCCCGGACCGAGGTCGCCGAGAAGGACCACGAAGTCGTCCGGCGGCTGCGCGGCGCCGGGGCGGTGGTCGTCGGCACCACCCGGATGCCTGAGCTCGGCCTTTGGGGCACCACCGACGGCCCGGACGGCCCGACCCGCAACCCGTGGTCGCTGGACCGCACGCCGGGCGGTTCGTCCGGCGGCGCGGCCGCGGCGGTGGCGGCCGGGCTGGTGCCGATCGCGCACGGCAACGACGGACTCGGGTCGATCCGCATCCCGGCGGCGAACTGCGGCCTGGTCGGGCTCAAACCGGGCCACGGCGTGGTGCCCTGCGACCTCGGTGTCGACGACTGGTTCGGGCTGGTCGAGCACGGCATGCTGGCGACCACGGTGGCCGACGCGGCGCTCGGGTTCGCCGTGCTCGCCGGGCGCCGGCCGGCCACGCTGGTCGAGCCGCCGCGGCTGCGGGTGGGGGTGTCGCTGCGGTCCCCGGTGGCCGGCATCCGCCCGGACCAAGCCAATCGGTCGGCGGTCAGCACGGCGGCCAAGCTGCTGGTCGAGGCCGGACACGACACGGTGACGGCCGACCCGGTGTACCCGGTCAAGGTCGGCGCGGCCGCGCTGGCCACCTGGTTCGCCTCGGCCTATCGCGAGGTCGAGGCGGCCGGGCTGGACCGGTCCGCGATCCAGCCGCGGACCCGGCGGCACGCCCGGCTCGGCCAGATCGCCTGGGATCGCGGCTGGGTGCGACCGGAACAGCGGGACGGCTGGCGGGAGCGGTCCATCCGGTTCTTCGCCGACCGTAACCTCGACGTGCTGCTGACCCCGGCGCTCGCGTCCACGCCCCCGTCGGCGAGCGGCCATTACAACGCCGGGTGGCGGGCGAACATGCTGGTGAACATGCGGTACGCGCCGTACGCGGCGCCCTGGAACATGGCCGGTCTGCCCGCCCTCGTCGTTCCGGTGGGCGTACGGCCGGATGGTCTGCCGTTGGCCGTGCAACTGGTCGGGCCGCCCGACTCGGAGATGGTGCTGCTCGCCGTCGCCGGCCAGTTCGAGCTGGCCAACCCGTGGCAACGCGTCAACATGGTGTAGTGCGACGATCGGGGGCATGACCGATCCGCTTGATCTGCTCACGCTGGCCGACATCGAGGCGGCCCGGGAGCTGCTCACCGGGATCGTGCGGACGACTCCGCTGGAGAGTTCCCGCCCGCTCAGCCTGCAGCTCGGTGTGCCGGTCGGCCTCAAGTGCGAGAACCAGCAGCGGGCGGGCTCGTACAAGGTGCGCGGGGCGTACACCCGGATGTCCCGGCTGACGGCGGCCGAGCGGGCTCGCGGGGTGGTCGCGGCCAGCGCCGGCAACCACGCCCAGGGCGTCGCGCTGGCCGCCGGGCTGCTCGGCATCCACAGCACGGTGTTCATGCCGGAGAACGCCCCGCTGCCCAAGGTCTCGGCCACGAAGGGGTACGGCGCCGCGATCGAGTACGCCGGGACCAGCGTGGACGACGCGCTGGTGGCGGCCAAGGAGTACGCCGCGGCCACCGGCGCGGTGCTGATCCATCCGTTCGACCACCCGGACGTCATCGCCGGTCAGGGCACGGTCGGGCTGGAGATCCTGGAACAGCGTCCGGACACGGCCACGATCGTGGTCCCGACCGGCGGGGGCGGCTTGCTGTCCGGCGTGGCGGTCGCGGCCAAGGCGCTCAACCCGGACGTACGGATCATCGGTGTGCAGGCCAGTGGCGCCGCGGCGTATCCGCCGTCGCTGGCCGCGGGTTCGCCCCGCAAGCTCGGGGTCTCGGCCACCATCGCCGACGGCATCGCCGTGCTCCAGCCCGGCGAGCTGACCTTCGCGCACGTCAGCAAACTGGTCGACGACATCGTCACGGTCACCGACGACGACTTGTCGGCGGCGCTGCTGGTGCTGCTGGAACGCCACAAGATGCTGGCCGAGCCGGCCGGCGCCGCGGCCGTCGCGGCGCTGATGACCGGTGCCGCCGACCCGGGCGGACAGCCGGTGGTGGCCGTCCTGTCCGGCGGCAACATCGATCCGATGTTGCTGCTGCGGGTGATCGAGCACGGGCTGGCCGCCGCCGGGCGGTTCCTGCGCCTGTCCGTCCGCTGCGGGGACCAGCCGGGCGAACTGGCCCGGCTGCTCACCCAGATCGCTGCGGAACGGGCCAACATCGTCGACGTGTCGCACTCGCGGCAGAACCCGCGGCTCGACTTCGGTGAGGTCGAGGTGGCGCTGTCGGTGGAGACCCGGGGACCCGACCATTCGGCCGCGCTGATGGCCAAGCTGCGGGGGATGGGCTATCCGGTCGCGTTGCTGTCCGGCCGGACGCCGTAAACCCGTCGCGATCACGGCCGCGTCTGCGGGACCATCTCGCCGTGGCCGCATCGATCACCGGCGTTGCCGATCCCTGTCCCCGTTGCGCGGTGCCGCAGACCACCGCGCGCGGGGCGGCGCCGTGGTGCCCGGCCTGCGAGTGGGATCTGGACCGGTTCGAGCCGGACCGGGCGCGGGCCGAGTTCGGGCGGGGCTGGCTGGACCGGCGGCTGCACCGGGTGGCGTACCGGTTGACGGCCGGCCAGTTCGCCGCGCTCCGGCGAGCTCCGCTGACCGGTCGCACGGTCACCGTCGCCCGGGTGGTCACCCTGACCGCGGCGGTGCTGCTGATCCTCGGCGTGCTCGCCCTGGCCGTGGCCGGCGGATGGCTGATCGCGGACGACCTCAACGGCGTCACCACGCTGTTCGGGGTGGTGCTGCTGGCTCTGGCGTACGCGCTGCGGCCCCGGCTCACGCGGCTGCGTGACCTGCCGGACGATATCGAGTGGCTCGACCCGGCGTCCGTACCGGCCTTGGTGGCCCTGGTCGAGCGGGTCGCCGCCGAGGTCGGGGCGCCCAAGGTGCACCGGGTCGGGCTCAGCCCCGGCTTCAACGCCTTCACCGTCACGGTCGGGCTGCGCCGCCGCCGGGTGCTGTGCGTGGGCGCCGCGCTGTGGGCGACGCTCGGCCCGGCCGAACGGGTCGCGCTGCTCGGCCACGAACTCGGCCACTTCGTGAACGGCGACCTGCGGCGCGGCCCGCTCAACCAGGCCGCCGAGACCACGTTGGGCAAGCTCGCCTATCTGCTGAGCCCGTCCGAGGACGGCCGCAGCGCCGGTTTCCTCACGATGGTCGCGGCGCTGCTGGTCGGCGCGGTCATGGGAGTGCTGTCCGGGCTGATCTTCGGGGCTCACCTGCTGCTGGTGTGGGTCAGCCAGCGCGACTCCCAGCGGGCCGAGTACCTGGCCGACGAACTGGCCGCGCGGGTCGCCGGGACGACGGCCGCGGTCCGATTGTTCGACCAGATGCTGATCGGCACCTCGATCGACACCGTGGTCCGCCGTGAGGCGCGAGCCGGTCGGTGCGCCGAGGCCTGGTACGCCGCGGCCGACCGGGCGCGCGGCAATCTGGCCCCGGCGCTGCCGGGTCTGCGTCAACTGAGCCGCCGGGACGAGGTGTCGCTCTTCGCCTCGCACCCGCCGACCGGTCTGCGGGCCACCATGCTCGAGCACCGCCCGGCCCGGCCGGCGGCGATCACCCTGACCGCCGGTGAGTCCGGGCGGATCGACGCCGAACTGGCCGGTCACTACGAACGCGTCCGGCGCGAGCTGGCGTACTAGCCGCCGAAGGGTGCGAAGCTGACCACCGTGACCTTGATGTCCGAGCCGCTGGGCGCGGTGTAGGTGACGGTCTGACCGGGGCCGGCGCCGAGGATGGCCTTGCCGAGCGCCGACTCGGGGCTGTAGACGGTCAGGTCGGTCGTCGCCGCGATCTCCCGCGAGCCCAGCAGGAAGGTCTCGGTGTCGGTCTTGTCGTCGTCGAAGTAGATCGTCACGACCGACCCGGGCGCGACCTCGTTGGCCTGCGTCGCCTCGCCGACCTCGGACGTGCGGAGGAACTCCTTCAGGTACTGGATCCGGCCCTCCTGCTTGCCCTGCTCCTCCCGGGCGGCGTGGTAGCCCCCGTTCTCCCGCAGGTCGCCCTCCTCGCGGCGAGCGTTGATCTCCGCCGCGACCGCAGGCCGCGCGGCGATCAGGTCGTCGAGCTCGGCTTGCAGCCGGTCGTAAGCCTCCTGGGACAGCCAGGTCTTCGACGCCTCGGGACTGGACACGGTCGATCTCCTTGTGTGCGGGCCGAAACGGGCCGATGGTGCGCCAAGTGATGGTTGATCTGAACGGAGCGAATCACCAAGCTTACCAGCGGTGGACATACTGACTGAATTGCTCCATCGTGCCCGGTTCAGACGGACATGCACCAGCCTCAGCGTGCGGGTCCGCACTGCAGCACGTCACCGGCCGACGCCTTGGCGCTGGTGGTGACCGGTTCGGTCGCCTGCACCGAGGTGTCGCCGCCGGTGGACCGCACCGTGACCGTGCGGCGGCCGACCTCGTTGCCGTTGTAGTCGCGGGCCCGGATCGTGCAACTCGCCGTGCCGCCGGCCGGGACGTTGACCGTGAACGTGACACGGATCTGGGTCTCGGTGACGTCCGACCAGCCGACGATCTGGCTGTCGTACGCGGGATCGCCGTACTGCCGGTACAGTCGCACGGCCAGCAGAACGCACACCACCAGCACCAGCGTCAGGATCACGGCCGGGACCAGCAGGTGCCGCCGGCCGTCGCGGCGCCGTCCGTAGCGCCCCGGCGGGAACTCGGGGCGGGCGGGCGCGGGGATCCCGGGTTCGTCGGGAGCTGTGGCACGGGTCTCGCTCACCCTGGGCGCCTCTCGGGCGTTGGAGTCGGTGGGATCCGACACAATGGCATTGTTGATTGTCGCAGTCGACATTACGGCCGTCGCCCCAGCCCGGCGACCGGCGCGGCGGGACGCATCAAGGGAGACCGAGTGGCTGAGCAGTTGCGTCTGATGGCGGTGCACGCGCACCCGGACGACGAGTCGAGCAAAGGCGCCGCGACGATGGCGCGCTACGTCGCCGAGGGCGTCCAGGTGATGGTCGCGACGTGTACCGGCGGCGAACGCGGCAGCGTGCTCAACCCGAAGATGGACCGGCCCGAGGTGTTGGCCGACATCGCCGAGATCCGGCGGGCGGAGATGACCAAGGCTCGCGAGATCCTCGGGGTCGAGCAGTCCTGGCTCGGTTTCGTCGACTCCGGGCTGCCCGAGGGCGACCCGCTGCCGCCCCTGCCCGAGGGCTGCTTCGGCCTGGTCGATCCGGCCGACGGCGCGATCCCGCTGATCCGGCTGATCCGCGAGTTCCGGCCGCACGTGATGACCACGTACGACGAGACCGGCGGCTACCCGCACCCGGACCACATCATGTGCCACAAGATCTCGGTCGTCGCCTTCGACGCCGCCGGTGACCCGGAGCAGCACCCGGAGCTCGGTGAGCCGTGGCAGCCGCGGAAGCTGTACTACAACTCGGGATGGACCCGGGCGCGGATGCTGGCTCTGCACGAGGGGATGCTGGCCGCCGGGCTGGAGTCGCCGTACATGGAGTGGCTCGAGCGTCGTGAGGAGCGCCCGGACCGCGGCGACAAGATCACCACGCGGGTCGAGTGCGGCGCGTACTTCGAGGTGCGCGACGATGCCCTGCGGGCCCACGCCACCCAGGTCGATCCGGACGGGTTCTGGTTCAAGGTTCCGCTCGAGCTGCAGCAGAAGGTGTGGCCGACCGAGGACTTCGAGCTGGCCCGCTCCCTGGTCGACAGCCCGGTGCCGGAATCCGACCTGTTCGCCGGCATCCGCGAGACGGTGGACAGCCGCACCCGCTGAGCGGGTACCGGCGTACCGTGGCTTCTGTGAACTCTGTCGTGGTTGCGGTGAACAACTTCGGCGACACCCGCTCCGGCGGGCTCGCCGGGCCGATGGGCCTGTTCATCATCGTGATGATGTGCGTAGCGGTTGTTCTGCTGATCCGCAACATGAACAAGCGCTTGCGTCGGCTTCCCGACAGTTTTCCGACCCAGGACGGTGCCGAGCGTGACGCCGAGATCACCGAGCTCGAGGCTCAGGCCGCCCGGCCAGACTCGGCCTTGCGGCGCTCAGGATTTGATAGTAATCGATCTCGTGACTCCGATGTGGTGGCGGATGCCGAGGTCAGCGATGTGGAGCGGCGCGATTCGGGTACGTCGGCGGGTGGGCCCGCTTAACCGTGTCAGGTCAGGTCGGTCACAACTCGGCCGAACACAACGAGCTACCTGGTGGCCGGTTACCGTCTGAACATTGACAGTGGCCTGCCCGGAACCCCTGTTGTGTTGCATCTGTTTGCCATAACCTTCCGCCGGGGACTGAAAGTCTCTCGACCCTTGCGCGGAAGGGGGCGCTCATGATGACGACTTTCCGCCCCCCGCTTGCTTTCAGGCAGATGCACGTGCATCGGCGATTTCTCCGGCTGAACCGGGGGGTCGCCCGATGACGGCGCAGACCGCGCGGACCAGGACGAGTCCGATGCGGACAACGGAGCGTGTCGCCCCGATCGGACGGTCACGCCCCGTCCGCGCACTGTCCGGCATCGTCGTCGGCGCCGCCCTCCTGGTCGATCTCCTCGGCCTGGCGCTGCCGCTTCCGCGGTTCACCGTGGACGCGGTCCCGGCCGCGGCCGGTGTCGGCCTGGCCGCCGTGCTGGCCTGCGCCGGTCAACTCGGCCGCCAGCGTTTCCGGCTCGGCCGCAGCACGGTCAGCGTGTCCTGGGGTGAGGCCGCGTTCATTCTCGGCTACGCGCTCGCACCGCCCGGCTGGCTGCCGCTGCTGACGCTGGCCGGCACGCTCGGCGCCTGGCTCTTGATCTCCTGGCTGCACGAGCACCGCCCGCTGGCCGAGATCCTGCCCGTGTCGGCCTCCCTGAGCCTGGGTGCGGCGGGCGCCGCCGTGGTCACCACCGCGGTCGCCGGGAACGCGCCGCCGGCCTCCCTGCGGATGCAGGTGGCCCTGGTCGCCGGGGCGGCAGTGTTCCTGCTCGTCACGTTCGGCCTGGCCGTGACCGCGCTGACGCTGCGCCATGACGTCCCGCCGGCGGAGATCATGGCCCGGGCGCTGCACGCGAAACTGCCCATGTTCGCCGGCAACGTGCTGGTCGGCCTGCTCGGACTGTTCGTGCTCGACCACCGCCCGCAGTGGCTGGTCGCCTTCCTCCCGGCGCTGTACCTACTTCAGCGGGCGTACCGCCACCACCTGCGGGCCGAAGAGGAACGGCGCACCTGGAAGATGTTCGCCCGGGCCGTGGCCGACCTGCCCGTAGCCACCCAGGCCGAGGTGGTCGAGGCTGGACTGCGCGGCGCGTTCGACGTGTTCGGCGCGCGCCGGGTCGAGATCGAGGTGCGGGCCCCGGCCGGTGGCCGCCGCTTCTGGACGCAGGACGCGCCCGGTCCGGACGTGGCGGGCGGCGACCGGCCCGGCCCGGTGCTGACCCGGAGCATGGCCGCCGGCGGCCGGGAGTTCGGCGAGCTCAGCGTGTGGCTGCCCGAGCCGACGTCGCCCGTGACCCGCGACCAACCGGCGTTCTCCGCGTACGGCGACGCCCTGGCCGGCGCCCTGCACGACGCCGCCGCCCGCGAACGGCTGTCCGCCCTCGACGCCGAGCTCGCCCGCCAGGGCCGCCACGACACGCTCACCGGGCTGCTCAACCGCCCGGCGCTGGTGGCCGACGGCGACCGGCGGCTCAAGTCGCTCGGTCGTGATCACCCCGTCGCCCTGGTCCTGCTCGACCTCAACCGGTTCCGCGAGGTCAACGGCACGCTCGGATTCCGGGCCGGGGACACGGTGCTCGAGGTGGTGGCCGAGCGCATCACCGACGTGTGCCGCGACGGCGACCTCGTCGCCCGGCTCGGGGACGACGAGTTCGCGATCCTGCTGCCGACCATCGCCGTGCTCGCCGACTCGGCCGCCCTGCACGCCGGTCCGCCCAGCCCGATGCCGCGCGCCCTGCGCCGGGCCCGGGAACTGCTCGACGTGCTGGCCGCCCCGATGGAGATCTCGGGCGTACGGCTGGCGCTGGAGAGCACCGCCGGTGTGGCCGTGGACCAGGCCGGCGGCACCGACCTGAACGAACTCGTCCGGCGGGCCGCGATCGCCCTCGACCAGGCCAAGGAGCAGCACAGCGGCATCGCCACGTACGACACCAGCCGCGACCCGAGCAGCACCGACCACCTGGCCATGCTGGCCGAGCTGCGCGATGCGCTGGACGCCGGCGGCCAGATCGTCGTGCACCTGCAGCCCGCGGTCGACCTACGGACCAGCGCCCCCACCGGGGTCGAGGCGCTGGCCCGCTGGCAGCACCCGCGGCGGGGCCTGCTCGCGCCCGGCGTCTTCATCGACACGGTCGAGGACAGCGAACTGCTGTCCCGGTTCACCCGGTACATCGTGGACCGATCGCTCGCGTCGGCGGCCGCCTGGCGGTCGCAGGGAATCGACGTGCCGGTCTCGGTCAACATCTCGGCCCGCAATCTGCTCGACTCGGGCTTCCCGCAGCAGATCGCCGACCTGCTCCGGCAGCACGGACTCCGGCCGCACGCGCTGGTCCTGGAGATCACCGAGTCGGTCGCGCTCAGCGAGCAGGACATCGTCGACGAGAACCTGGCCGAGCTGCGCGCGTCCGGCATCCAGATCTCGGTCGACGACTTCGGCACCGGCTTCTCGTCCCTGTCGTTCCTCACCCGCGTCCCGGTAGACGAACTCAAGGTCGACCGGTCGTTCGTCGAGGAGATGATCGACTCGCCGGTGGCCGAGGCGGTCGTGCGGGGCGCCGTCGAACTCGGCGACCGGCTGGGCGCCCGGGTGATCGCGGAGGGCGTCGAGACAGCCGAACAGCGGTCGGCGCTGATCGCGCTCGGCTGCACGTCGGCCCAGGGTTTCCACTTCTGCCGCCCCCTGCCCGCGGACAAGATCGTCGGCGCGTTGCGCCAGCTCACCGATTCCGCACCGCCGCGCATCGTGCCGCTCCGCGCCGACGGAGCCTCGTGACCTCCGCACACCCGCGGCGATCCGGCGGTTCCTGACGACAGCGGCGACGGCCGCGGGCCGAGCCGGCACCGCGCGCCGTCGCCGCTGGTCAGGCTGGTCGATCAGCTGACGGCGATTCCTTCGCCGCCGACTGCGTTCGGGACGGTGACCGAGCCGGTCGCGGTCAGGTCGCCGTCGTGGCCGATCCGGTATCCGTGCACCTCGCCGGCCCCGCCACTCTGGACGTACAGGAAGTGGCCGCCGCCCGAGACCGCCGCGTCGATCGAGCCGGCGCCCGTGGCCGTGTTGCCGGCCGTGGTCAGCGTGCCGTGGTCATCCCTGACGGTGGTGACCGAGCCGCTGCCCGCGTTGGACGCGTAGAAGGTCGAGCCGCCGCCCGCGATCCAGCATGTGGCGGCCTGGCCGGTGGCGACCGAACCCACCGTGGCCAGCGTGCCGTCGGCCCGCACGGTGAAGGTGGCCACCGCGTTCGAACCGGCCTCGGCCACGACCAGGCGGCCGGCGGCGTCGAAGGCGACCGCGAACGGCACCGCGCCCGGCGTGGCCGTCACCACCGGCGTGCTCGCCGGCGCGCCGTCGGGGCCCAGCCGGAACACGTCGATCGTGTTCGCGCCGGCCTTGGTCGTCACGACCAGCTTGCTGCCGTCGGGGGTGAACGCGACCTGGCCCGGCGTGTGCGTGAACTCGGCCGGGTCGGCGGCCAGGCCGAGGCCGCGGTGCCAGGACGGGACCCGGACCAGGTACGCGCCGACCCGCCGGTAGCCCTGGATCGAGCCGCCGTCGCGCGCGTTCAGCACGTACACCCGGTTGCCGTGCACCGTGACGCTGACCGGGAACCGGCCGCCGCTCGAAACGGTCTGCAGCCGGGTCAGCCGATCGCCCCGGACGCCGAACACGGTGACCGTGTCGCTGCCGGCGTTCGCGGCGTACAGCAGGTGGTGCGCGCGGTCGAGGGCGAGCGAGCCTTGCGACGCCTGGTGGTCGGCGACCGAGCCGGCCAGGATGCCGCCCAGGCCGCCGGTGCCGTACGTGCCGGTCTGGTGCAGGCCGCCGTCCGGGGCCCGGTCGTACGCGACGATGGTGTTGCCGTCCACGGCGTCGGTCTGGACGAAGACCGCGCCCGCGGAGTTCGAGGCCAGCGCGGGGCTGCCGACAAGGGTGCCGGCGGCCACGGCGAGGCCGGCGATTCCGGCGAGACGTGCGGTGATACCCATGACTCTCCTTCGGTGGAAGATCCGTCACCCGCGTTCGTGCCGGACCGGCCGGAGAGCCTTACGCCGCGTCAGGGGTTCGTAAGGTCTATCGCGTTCAGCAGCCCGTCGAGGTCGGTCGCGCACGGGCCGCACCCGCGCAGATGGGCGGCCACCCCGGGATGGCGCTCGACCGCACCCGCCGGGTCGTCGGTGGCCGCCTCGGCGTACACGTGCAGGACCTCCATCACCTCACCGCAGCCGACGTCGCGCGGATCGGTACGGAGGAAGGCGTCCACCCTCGACCAGCCGCTCATCACTCACCACCGTCCAGATAACCTTTGGCGGCGAGCGCGGCGCGAACCTTACGGCGCGCGTCGAACAACGTCTTGTAGATGGCGTTCCGGTTCGTGCCCAGCCGTACGACCAGGGCGTCCAGCGGAATCGCCGCCAGAACCAGGGCCGTGAAGACTTCCCGCTGATGCGCGGTCAGTTCGTGCTCGACGGCGTGCCGCAACGCGCCCAGCAGGTCGCGGGCCTCGGACTGCTCGGCCGGGTCGAATCCGAACCGCTCCGGTAGCCGGTCCCAATCGTCGCCGTCCAAGGCGGTCGCCGGCCGCCGCCAGAAGTGCCGGCCGACCTTGGCCGACACCTCGAACATGACGAACTTGTAGGCCCACGTGGTGAACCGGCTCTCGCCCCGGAATTCCCCCAGCTTGGCCAGAATGATGACCATCGCGTCGGCCGCGGCCTGGAAGCACAGGTCGTCCGCCTCCGGGCCGGTGATCGCAAGCTGACCCGACCGCCGGTTCAGCTCGGCCCGGGCGATCCGCACCAGCAGCTCGTGCAGGCGGCGCTCCGCACCCCCGTCGTGCCGGGACAGCTCGGCCACCCACCGGGCCGACTCGTCGTCCACAGGCATTACCGCACCGTACCCGGTCGGGCGACAGGTTGAGCCTATGGCGAATCGTCTGGCTGACGCCACCAGCCCCGTACCTGTTGCAGCACGCCGTCAACCCGGTCGACTGGTGGCCGGAAGCGTTCGTCGAGACGAAGGAGCGTGATGTGCCGGTGCCGATGTCTGTCGGCTGTGCCGCCTGCCACTGGTGCCATGGCGCCGACGGTCTCTCGAAGCTCCAGCCTCGGCGGCGGTCGAGCGATCGGAGAGGTCGCGTGAGAAGCTGACGTCATGGTGAACCGGCTGGTTGACGCGACGTCGCCCTACCTGCTTCAGCACAAGGACAACCCGGTCGACTGGTACCAATGGTCGCCGGAGGCGTTCGCCGAGGCGAAGCGCCGAGACGTGCCCCTGCTGATCTCGGTCGGGTACGCCGCCTGCCATTGGTGTCACGTGATGGCCCACGAGTCGTTCGAGGACGACGGCGTGGCCAAGCTGATCAACGAGAACTTCGTCGCGATCAAGGTCGACCGCGAGGAACGCCCGGACGTGGACGCCGTCTACATGACCGCCACCCAGGCGATGACGGGCCAGGGCGGGTGGCCGATGACCGCGTTCGCGACGCCCGACGCGGCGCCGTTCTTCTGCGGCACGTACTTTCCCCGGGCCAACTTCACCCGGTTGCTGGAGTCCGTCTCGACGGCCTGGGCCGGCCAGCGGGACGCGGTGATCCAGCAGGGCGCGGCCGTGGTCGAGGCGATCGGCGGCGCCCAGCTGGTCGGTGGTCCGACCGCCGCGATCTCGGCCGACCTGCTCGACGCGGCCGCGGCCGAACTGGCGTCCGAGCACGACCCCGCGTACGGCGGCTTCGGCGGCGCACCCAAGTTTCCGCCGCACATGAACCTGCTCTTCCTGCTGCGCCACCACCAGCGCACCGGCTCCGACCGGTCGCTGGAGATCGTCCGGCACACCGCCGAGCAGATGGCCCGTGGTGGCATCTACGACCAGCTGGCCGGCGGCTTCGCCCGGTACGCGGTGGACAACACGTGGACCGTGCCGCACTTCGAGAAGATGCTGTACGACAACGCGCTGCTGCTCCGCGTCTACACCCAGCTGTGGCGGCTCACCGACGACCCGCTGGCCCGCCGGATCGCCGACGAGACGGCCACGTTCCTGCTCCGCGACCTGGCCACCCCGGCCGGTGGCCTGGCCTCGGCGCTGGACGCGGACACCGACGGGGTCGAGGGCCTGACCTACGCGTGGACGCCGGCGCAGCTGGTCGAGGCGCTGGGCGAGGAGGACGGCAACTGGGCCGCCGACCTGTTCCGGGTCACCTCCACCGGATCGTTCGAGCACGGGACGAGTGTGCTGGTGCTGGGCCGGGACACCTCCACCCTCGGTGAGCGCTGGCAGTCCGTCCGGTCCCGGCTCCTGGAAGCGCGCGACCGCCGTCCGCAGCCGTCCCGCGACGACAAGGTGGTCGCGTCCTGGAACGGCCTCGCGGTGACCGCGCTGGCCGAGCACGCGCTGCTCACCGGCTCGCCGGCGTCCCGCGCGGCCGCCGTCGAGCTGGCGTCCGTCCTGGCCGACCGGCACATCGTGGACGGCCGCCTGCGCCGCGTCTCCCGGGACGGCGTGGCCGGCGACCCGGCCGGGGTGCTCGAGGACTACGGCGCGGTGGCCGAGGCGTTCTGCGCGGTCCACCAGCTCACCGGCGACGGCCGCTGGCTGACATCGGCGCAGGCATTGCTGGACGTGGCGGTGGCCCACTTCGCAACCGGCGACGGTGGCTTCTACGACACCGCCGACGACGCCGAACACCTGATCGCCCGGCCCGCCGATCCCACCGACAACGCCACGCCCTCGGGGGTGTCGGCCCTGTGCGCGGCGCTGATCACGTACACCGCGCTGAGCGGCGACCCGGCCTACCGCGCGGCCGCCGACCAGGCGCTGGCCACGGTCGGGCCGCTGATCGGCGGCCATCCCCGGTTCGCCGGCTGGTCCGCGGCGGCGGCCGAGGCGGCGCTCTCCGGGCCGTACGAGATCGCCATCGCCGGGTCGGCGCCGGACCTCGTCGCGGCGGCCTACCGGTACGCGCCGCCCGGCGCCGTGGTCGTCGCCGGCGAACCCGACCGGCCCGGCGTCCCCTTGCTCGCCGAGCGCCCGCTGCTCGACGGCGCGCCGGCCGCGTACGTCTGCCGCGGCTTCGTCTGCGACCGCCCGGTGACGACGGTCGAGGATCTCGTCGTGTCCCTTCGACCATGACACCGCCCGGGGATCGGCCGTCACGGAGGTCCGTGGATCTCTCCGCCGCGATCTGGCGCCGCCGCCGCCGATCGGCCGGCGCTCAGGTGGGTTGGTGGCGGGCGAGGCGCCGGGTCACGATGATGATCATCGAGCGGCCGTCATTGACGTCGGCGGCACATCACGCACGCCCGGTGTCACCGCTGTCGTCCTGGTGAGAGATCCATTCGACATCTGTGATATCGCCGATCGTCTCGAGCGGAGGAGAGGAATGCGCCGAGTACACGCGCCGCGCCGCCAGATCCTGCTCAGCTGGATCCGCGACCCTGATCCACGGCCGGAATTCCCAGCCGCAGTCACACCATTGCAGCCAGCCGGCGATCTCGGCCGCCGGCCGCAGCTGGCTGTCCCCGCGCGGCAGCGTCTGGCCATCCACGCGCCTGACGAGCACGTCGGCGCCTGGATATTCCCAGCCCAGGGCACCGTCGGCGAACCGCGCCGCAAGTGCTCCCCGATGAATCGCCGGCCTCAAGTCCATAACAACCTCTCCCTTCCCCTCGGCTGGCGGTCACGTCCACCAGCGTGCCGCAGAAACCATCACCGGGGCGACCTTGGTCAACCGTATGGGTCCCGCAACGCCAACGGAGACCTCTCACGAACGATCGGTCGAGACCGATGCGCAACGGTCCAGTCGATGATTTGCGACCGCCGCAGAGTATGCGATCAACGCAAAACAGCGCACAGGATGTTTGACATAGCAGACGAATACTCCTCACCGTTGCTCGTATCCGAAGGCCCTTCCGCCCGTCACGCCGGGACGCGGTCAAGATCGTCGATGGCCGCACGGCCTTGAAAGCCTTATTTCCAAGGGCTCAGCGGCACCAAAAGGACGGCGAGTTCAACCTCTGACTTCCCGGTACGCCCGGGCCGTCCCCGGAAAACGGCCCCCGGCCGTCTCGGCGGGCGGATCCGGTTGCCCCTCCAGGCCGGTCGCGTCCGCCGGGCTGAGCCGGGCGAGATACAGCGTGAACCCGGCGACGAAAGGTCCGGCGGCCAGCCGGTTCAGCCACGCGCGGGCGGTGCCCCCCGCCATCGCGCGGGCACCGTGGCGCCGTAGTCCGAGAATTCGGTCGGCGGTCTCGAAGTCCCGGAACAGCACCGGGACGGCCTCCACCGCGTCGACCGCGAACCCGGCCCGTGCCGCCAGCCATGGCAACTGCCGGCCGATGGTCGGATGGCGAACTTGCCCGGCGAGAAACCGGGCGAACCGGCGACTGGACTCGAGATCCTCATCGGCGACCGCGACGGTGTCCCAGTCCGGCTCGGCCGTGACCAGCAGGCCGCCGGGCCGCAACACCCGGCGGGCCTCGGCCAGCACCTCGCCGGGATTGTCCACATGCTGCAACACCCGATCGGTCCGGGCGCGGTCGACGCTGCCGGCGACGAGCGGCAATCCGTGCAGGTCGGCCGCCTGCAAGTTGACCCCCGGCCGCCGCTGGTCGAGGTTGCCGGCCGCCCGTCGCTGGTCGAGGTTGCCGGCCGGACGCTGGTGGAGGTCGACGGCCGGCGGCTGGTCCAGGCGACGCCGGGCCTCGGCCAGCATCCGGCCGTCCCGGTCGACGCCGATCACCCGTCCGTGCGGGCCGGCACGGTCGGCGAGTGCGACCAGGTCGGTGCCGGGGCCGCACCCGAGGTCGACGACCACCTGCCCCGGCCGCACGTCGAGCAGTTCGGTGACGCGACGCTTGTAGTCCCGCCCGGCTGTGCTGCGGGCGGCGGCGTCCATGTACGCGATCGGATCGGGTGCGGCGACACGCATACGTCCACCTCAGCACAGTTTCCCGGCTGATCGGTGTGCGTCCGGTGGAGATCTGGGCCGAGGCTTCAGCCCGGCGGCCGGTAACGGCCTGGCGTGGCAATCAGATCCGCTCGCCGGGACTGGCGGGGCCGATCTGGCGGTGCGGGTCGTTCCGTACGGACAAAAGAACCCGGAGGGAAAGCCCGATAGGCCCGCGGATAGGCTGGTGGGCGATGGATGCGCGGACCGGGTTGCCCGTGGTGGGCATGGTGGGAGGCGGGCAGCTGGCCCGGATGACCCATCAGGCGGCGATCGCCTTGGGGCAGTCGCTGCGGGTGCTGGCGGAGTCGCCGGATGACAGCGCGGCCCTGGTCGCGGCGGATGTGCGGATCGGGAGTCATACGGATCTGGCGGCGTTGCGGGAGTTCGCCAAGGGGTGCGACGCGGTCACCTTCGACCATGAGCACGTGCCGGGGGAGCACATCCGGGCGCTGGCGGCCGAAGGGGTCAAGATCTATCCCGGGGCTGAGGCGCTGGAGTTCGCGCAGGACAAGCGACGGATGCGGGAGCGGCTGAGCGCGTGGGGAGCGCCGGTTCCGCGGTGGGCTCCCGGTCGATACTTACGATGATATTTCGGGCTTCGCCGACGAGGGCTGGCCGATTGTGGCCAAGGCGGTGCGAGGCGGGTACGACGGGCGCGGCGTGTGGATGCTCGACGGGCCCGACGCGGCGTCCGAATTGTTCCGCACCGGGACGCCGCTGATTCGTCGAGGAGCGGGTGCCACTGCGGCGGGAGTTGGCCGCCCTCGTCGCGCGGTCGCCGTTCGGGCAGGTCGCGGCGTACCCGATCGTCGAGACCGTGCAGCGGGACGGCATCTGCGTCGAAGTGCTCGCGCCCGCGCCCGACCTGTCCGAAACCCGCGCGGTCGAGGCTCAGCAGCTCGCCATCGACCTGGCGACCGAGCTCGGCGTGGTCGGCCTGCTCGCGGTCGAGCTGTTCGAGACCGAGCACGGCCTCGTCGTGAACGAGCTGGCCATGCGCCCGCACAACTCCGGCCACTGGACCATCGAGGGCGCGCGGACGTCGCAGTTCGAGCAGCACCTGCGGGCCGTGCTCGACTACCCGATGGGCGAGACCTCGCTGACCGCGCCGGCCGTCGTGATGGCCAACGTGCTCGGCGGCGCGCCGGGCGGGATGTCGCTGGACGAGCGGGTGCACCACCTCTTCGCCGAGGACCCGGGTGCACGGATCCACCTGTACGGCAAGCAGGTCCGGCCCGGCCGGAAGATCGGGCACGTCACGGTGCTCGGCGACGACCTCGGCGACGTGCGGGCGCGGGCGGTCCGCGCGGCCGCGTGGCTGCAGGACGGCGAACGATGACCCCGGCCGTCGGCATCATCATGGGCAGCGACTCGGACTGGTCCACGATGGAGGCCGCGGCGGTGGCGCTGGCCGAGTTCGAGGTGCCGTTCGAGGTCGGCGTGGTGTCGGCACACCGGACGGTGCACAAGATGGTGTCGTACGCCGAGACCGCCGCCGCCCGTGGCCTGAAGGTGATCATCACCGGCGCCGGGGGTGCGGCCCACCTGCCGGGCATGGTCGCCGCGCTGACCCCGCTGCCGGTGATCGGCGTGCCGGTCCCGCTGAAGTATCTGGACGGCATGGACTCGCTGCTGTCGATCGTGCAGATGCCGGCCGGCGTGCCGGTGGCCACCGTGTCGATCGGCGGCGCCCGCAACGCCGGCCTGCTCGCCGTCCGCATCCTCGGCAGCACCGACGAAGCGTTGCGGGCCCGGATGGTGAGCTTCCAGCGGGGCCTCGAGCAGATGGTCGCCGACAAGGACGCGGCGCTGCGCAAGCGCCTGATGGACTGACGGGCAACTCCGCGGGCCCCGGCCGTTATCGCAGGCGGCCCAGCGCGCCCCTGGTCCGCTGCCGATTCTCGTTGCTCGCGCCCAGCACCAGCAGAATCACGCCGATCGGGACCAGCACCAGCCACGGGCCGACCAGTGTCACCGCGAAGTGGATCGCCGCGACGGCCGTGGCCACGGCGCCGACGATCACCGGCGCCTGCTGCCGCCACACCGATCCGACGATCAGCGTGGCTCACCGCGCCCAGCAACAACAACAGCTCCCGCAGGTCGCCCGCGTCGGTGGCCAGCACGATGGCCACGGTCGGCACGAAGGCCGCCAGCAGCGCCGGACCGTACGCGGCCCAGCTGCTCAGGTCCGGGCGAACGCGCACCTCGAGGATGCCGGCCAGCAGCGCCAGAGCCGCGAACGGCAGTGTGTACGCCTCGGGCACGGCCACATCGGACAGTGTCATGAACACGCACCAGCCGAGGAACTCGAAGCCGATCGCCAGTCCAGAAGATCGTCCGCCGCTGGCGGCCGTCCCGGCCCGGTCGCCCGACCGCCAGGCCCGAGCACCGCGCCGAACGCCGCCAGCAGCGCCGCGAGCTGGGCGGGCGAGTCGAACGCGAGCGCCCCGGCGATCACCGCCGACCCGTAGCCGCTCCACTCCACCGTCATCGCTTCGGCCCGGTACTGCGGCAGTCCCAGCCGGGGCAGCGCCGACTCGAGGATCAGCAGGCCCGCTCCCACGCCGAGTACCCCGAACGCCGCCCACGCCGGGCCAGGCCGGCGGTCAGCGCGATGGCGAGCACGAAGAACTGCCCCATGAACGCGGCGAACAGCCAGCCCAGGATGCGGGCGTGGGCTGGTCCGGCCGGCGATCGCCGCGACCAGCCCGACACCGACGGCGCAGCCCAGGGTGAACAGCGTCAGCATGTGGGTGGCGAGGCTGCCGGCCAGCCCGGCCCCGCCGGCCAGGAGGCCGATCACGAAACCGATGTTGCGGGTGCCGCGCAGCAGCGCCGCCCGGGTGGCCACCGGCGGTGGGGTCAGCGCGAGACCGAGCATGACCAGGGTGAAGACGATCAGCGCGGCCGTGGTCGCCGCGGGGAAACGGCGCGTGCAGCGCGATCGGCGCGATCAGCAGGGTGATCGCCAGGCCGGGCAGGATCACCGGCACGGACTCGGACGCCTTGCCGCCGAACCCGGTCGCGGCCAGCGCCGCCGCCACGGTGAGCAGCACCGCGGCCAGCACGCTGGTGCTGTCGACGCCGCCGGCGTCCGGATGGAGCAGCGCCGGGAGCGGGCCGTCCCAGATGTGCCGGACGCCTGCGCCAGCGGGTCGACCAGCGCGGTCTTGAGCGCGGGCGCGATCGAGATCAGGGCCAGGACGGCCGGGACGATGGCGACGACCACGGCGCCGCTGGCGGGGTCGACGAGCCAGCGGCCGCGCAGGCCGCTCGGGCCGCACCTCGGTCCACCGGGGCCGGCGGTAACCGCCGCCGGACCAGGACCGGGCCGGTGCCACGGTCAGTCCGGGCGCCGGGGTGGCGCCGCGCAGCAGTTCGGCGATCACGCCGAGCAGGGCCGCCGCGGCGGCGTACAGCGCGGTCGGCCGGTCGGTGGGCAGCGACGCCGAGCGCGGTGACGGTGGCGCCGCCGACCACGCCGACGGTGGCCCACGGCAGGTACTGCGGGATCCGCTTGCCGAGCAGCGCGAGCAGGGCCAGGCTGAGCGCTGGACGCGGCCAGCGCGGCGGTGAGCACGATCTGGACGCCCCGGCCCTGGTCGGCGGCGAGCGGCGGCGAACACGCCGGGCACGGCCAGCAGAGCGCGCCAGGGTGGCCGCGCCGCCGATCTGGGCCCGGTGCCGCGGCATGCCGGTGTCGTCCAGGGCCAGGTTGCCTCGGGTCGGTGGCCGCTTCCGCCCGCCAGTCGCGCGGGTCCGGCTGCCGGTGCGGGGCGCCGATCGGGCACCAGTCCGACGCGGTCGAGACCAGCCACCAGGGTGCCGACCAGCGACCACCAGGGTCAGGCCGAGCCGCGGTCGACCAGGGCCGGGCCAGTCCGACCGCCGACCGCGTACAGCGACACCACGCGCGGCCGCGCCGGCCCGGGCGTACGCCGGCCCGTGGGTCGTGCGGTCGCGGCGACCGACGCCGTAGCCGAGCGCCACCGCGCCGCCCACCAGCAGCGGCGACCACCAGGGCAGTCCGAACGCGGCCGGCGCGCCGATGGTGGCCAGCGCGCCGCGCACACCGCGCCGATGTCGTAACGACCATCGGCCGGGGCAGCGGCGATCGCGGCCGCGAACGGCGACGATGACCAGCGCGAACGGGGCCTGCCAGGCGCCCGGGGCCGGGGTGCGGTCGAGTAGTTGCTGAGGTCGCGCGCCCACACCGAGCCGGGCGCGGCCAGGTTCCGCAGGCCCCCGTGCAGCGCCATGATATCCGGCGATCGGCGCCGACCACCAGCCCGGCCACGGCCAGGCCGCGCACCGGGCCGCGCCGCCAGTCCTCGGCAGCTGAGCGCCCGGATGGCGAATCCGACCAGCAGCACCACGACCGCGGCGACGGCAGCGGCGCGTGCGGGAAGGCGAGCGCGGCCACCCGGGCGAGCGCGCCGCAGATCGCCACGGTGGCCGCCGGCGGCGGCGATGTCCGGTGCCGTCGAGCATCCGGTCGGCTGCGGCGGCCGTTGTCCATGACTTGGCGAAGAACAGCAGGCCGGCCGCGACCAGCAGCAGCGCGCCGACCCAGACGTCGGCGGCGGTGTGCGTCGGGCGCCAGGATCGCCGCCAGGGCCATCGCGATCGCGCCGAGCCCGGTGCCGACGGTCAGCGGCAGGCTGATCTGGCGTCGGGCCACCTGGAAGACGGCGGCGTAGCTGAGCGTCGCCGCGACGGCGAGGAACCCGACAGCCAGCGCCGGCACGGTCACGGCGCGGGTCCGGCGGCCCGTTGCCGGCGTCGGCCACCGCGAGCATCGCCGGTCACCGCGGCGCCGGGCAGGGCCAGCGCGGCCGCGCCGGCCGCCCAGTCGCCGACCAGCCAGGCGAATAGTAGCCGCTCCAGCGGGATCTGCCGGGCCGCGACCGCCAGCATCACGCCGGCGCCGGCCAGCGCGGTCAGCACGGCGGCGGTCAGCCAGGATGCGCTCAGCGCCGCGGCCGCGCCGAACAGGCCGACGACGCCGGCCGCGGCCACGTGGGTGACGGCGATCCGCCTGGTCTTGGCCGCCAGGCCGGCCGCGCCCAGCCCGATCGCGGCCAGCACCAGCGGCCAGGGCGCTTGCGACCAGTCCATGGCGAGCGACGCCGGCACCGACAGTGCGGTCAGCGCCACGCCGGCCACGGCGCCCTCGTGCCGGAACCCGGTCGGCAGTGCCAGCTGCGGCCGCCACCGTCAGCAGCAGCGCGCTCAAGGCCACCAGCGCAGCCCGACGGGCCGGACGGCGGCGGCGATGTGCCCGCGTACGCGCCGATGTTCGCGTGCCAGACCGGCCGGGCCGCCTGCACCGGAGCGATCGCCGCCCGTAGCGCGTCGACGGCGACGAACAGCCCGATCAGCGTCAGCGCGCCGGCCGAGGCGTACTGCGGACCCCGCCGGACCTGGACCGGCACCTGCATGACGACCGCGCCGCTGACCGCCACGGCGGCCGCGGCCGCGGACAGCGTCCAGTGCGGGGACGCGACGTCCACGACCCGGGCGACCGTGGCGATCACCGCGAGGACCAGCACGCCGCCGGCGATGTTGCGCGCCGGCACATTCTTCAGCAGCCGGGCGGCGGCTGACGCCGTCACCGCGGCCAGGATCAGGATCAGGCCGGAACGGATCGCGTCGGGCACCGCGTCCGCCGCGATCAGCGCGCCCCCGGCGTACAGCAGGGCGCCGGCCACGGCCAGGCAGAGCAGCGCGAACGTCAGTTCCCGGAGCCAGTCGGTTGGCCGCCTGGCCGGCCCCGCGCGGCTGGTCGGCGGCGGCCCCGGCGCCGGCCGGGAAGAGCCGGAAATGCCGCCCCGGGGCCGATCGATTCGATGATCAGGTCCGGTTCCTCGGGCCGCGCCTCGGGCCGGGGCTCCGGCGGGGCCTCGCGGGTGGCGAAGTCGGTGGCGCCGGCCGCGTGGGCCTCGCCCGCCGGGCCGGACGGGGGTCGCAGGAAAGGCCAGCGCGGGACCAGCGGGCCCTGCCGGATCACCCGGGTGAGCAGCAGCAGGTCGAGCAGCGCGACCACGGTCAGGGCCAGGCCCCACCCCGCCGGGCTCCGGATCCACGGCTAGGCCAGCAGCAACGGCACCGGCTGCAGGGCGATCACGGTCGCGTACCGCGGCGAGGTGAGCCGGCTGGACCCGGCGTACAGGAACGCGACGATGGTGGTGAGCGCGAAGGTGATGCCGAGGAAGACCGGCCGGGGCACGGACGGACCGCCGGCCAGTGCGGTGCCGTGCAGCGCGAACAGCGTCATCGGCAACAGGATCAGGCCGACCACCGCGATCGTCTCGCCGGTCGAGGTCAGCCCGCGGCGCGACACCCCCGGCGCGAGGATCAGGGCGAGCGCGGTGAACACGGCGAGGACCGCCGTCCGGCCGTACGGGTTGGTCACCGCGACCCCGGCGAAGACCACTGCGGCGACGCCGATGACCAGCGCGCCCAGCACGAGCAGGATGTTCTGCACCGACTTGGTGGACGCCTCGGGCGGATGCCCGCCTGGTGCCGCGGGCCGGTGGGGACGGCCGGCCGGGCGCTCGGCCGGTGGCGGATCGTCGACCAGCACGGTCACGCCGTCGGTGGCCGCCCCGGGCGGGCCCGTGTGGGCGGTGCCGGGCTCGGCCCAGTCCGGCGCCCCGGCCGGCGACGCGCCGGCCATCGCCGGTCGCCGCGCCCCCGGCGGGGGCGCGGCCGGCGGCGACTGGGCCGGCCGGCGGCGGGTCCGGCCCGGCTTCTTCTTCTGCTGGTTGGCGTGGTTGAGGATGTCGCGCTGGAACTGCGCCGCCTGGATCTTGGCGGCGATCTGGCTGCGTTCGTTGGCCGCGGCGAGGTCACGAATCTTCAGATCCGCGATCGACGCGTCGATGCGGGTGAGCTCCTCGTCGTAGCTGTTCGGCTCCTCGGCCTGCGCCACGGCCCCTCCTCGACCCACCCGACAAGATGTCGGTTCTCACTAGAGCATGCCGGTACGACAACTAATTAGAACAGGCTCAAGCGGGTCGAGATCGATAGAAAGGGGTCAGAGCTTCGGTTGCGGGCGTCCCATGCCCCGGTACTGCCATCCGGCCCGGGCCCACAACGCGGCGTCCAAGCAGTTCCGGCCATCGATGACCAGCTTGTTCGCGACGATCTCGCCCAGTCCGATCGGGTCGGCGTTGCGGAACTCCGCCCACTCGGTCAGCACGCAGATCAGCTCGGCGTCGGTCACCGCGTCGGTCATCGACTTCGCGTACGTCAGGTCGGGCTGGGCGGAACGGGCGTTCTCCATGCCTTCCGGGTCGTACACCCGGACGTCGGCCCCGGCCTTGGCCAGCGACGCCGCCACGGCGAGGCTGGGCGAGTCGCGGACGTCGTCGGAGTTCGGCTTGAACGCCGCGCCGAGAACCGCGATCCTGGTCCCCGACAGGTCAGGCCCGGCCGGCCCGGCGGGCCGCTGCAGCAGCTCGGCCGCGAGCGTCAGGACCCGGCCGCGCCGGCGCGTGTTGACCAGGTCGACCTCGTGCAGGAAGCGCAGCGCCTCGCCGGCGCCCAGTTCCTGCGCCCGGGCCTGGAACGCCCGGATGTCCTTGGGCAGGCAGCCGCCGCCGAACCCGACGCCGGCCTGCAGGAACCGGTTGCCGATCCGCGGGTCGTAGCCGATCGCCTTGGCCAGCTGGGTGACGTCGCCGCCGGCCACCTCGCACACCTCGGCCATCGCGTTGATGAAACTGATCTTGGTGGCCAGGAACGCGTTCGCCGCCACCTTCACCAGCTCGGCGGTGGCGAAGTCGGTCACCACCAGCGGCACCTCACGGTCCTCGGTGGCCGCCAGGTCGAAGACGCCCTTGTGGGCGGCGTACAGCATGCCGTTGGCCCAGTCGGTCTTGACGCCGACCACGATCCGGTTCGGCCGCAGCACGTCCTCGACGGCGAAGCCCTCCTGCAAAAACTCCGGCGACCAGGCCACCTCGACGCTCGAGGGCGGGGTCGGTGTGCTTGGCCACCAGCTGCTCGATCCACTCGGCGGTGCCCACCGGCACGGTCGACTTGCCGACGATCAGGGCGCGCCGGTTCAGTCGCCGGGCGAGGTTGGTCACGGCCGCCTCGACGTACGACAGGTCGGCGCCCATCCCGTCGCCGCGCTGCGGGGTGCCGACGCAGATGAAGTGGATGTCGGCGAACTCGGCCACCTCGTCGTACGAGTGGGTGAAGCGCAGCCGGCCCGCGGACAGGTTGCGGCGCAGCAGCTCGTCCAGGCCGGGTTCGTGGAACGGCACCTGGCCGCTGGACAGCTTGCCGATCTTGGCGCCCGTCGATGTCGAAGCCGAGAACCTCGTAGCCCAGCTCGGCGAAACAGATCGCGTACGTGGCGCCCAGGTAGCCGGTGCCCAGGAACGCCAGCCGGGGACGGGGCGCGCCGGACGGCGGATCGACCGCGGGGAACGCCGGGACCGGCTGGTTCGTGGTCGGGTACGGGATCGTCACGACGTGAGTCTCCGCTCGGGGTCGGGTCCGGGGGGCTTCCACGCCTCGTCACGTCTCTCACCAACACCTTGCGACGAGGATGGTGCACGCGTACCCTACGCGTCGGTAACATGGCAGGGGCAGCCGCAGCGGAGGGGCAGGACATGAGCGCATTCGACGTCGTACCAGTTGCCCGAGGACCACCGCGACGATCCGCCAGGCGGTCCGCGAGGTCTGCGACGCCCGGGTCGCCCCGCACGCGGCCGAGGCGGACGAGACCGGCGAGTTCCCCAAGGCCTCGTACGACGCCCTGCGCGCCGCCGACTTCCACGCCCCGCACATCCCGGTGGAGTACGGCGGCGCCGGGGCCGACGCGCTGGCCACCGCGATCGTGATCGAGGAGGTCGCCCGGGCCTGCGCGTCGTCGTCGCTGATCCCGGCGGTGAACAAGCTCGGCACGATGCCGCTGATCCTGTCCGGCTCGCGCCGAGCTGAAGGCGAAGTACCTGCCCCAGCGTGGCGGCCGGCGAGGCGATGTTCTCGTACTGCCTGTCCGAGCCCGAGGCCGGCAGCGACGCCGCGTCGATGACCACCCGGGCCGTCCGCGACGGCGACCACTGGGTGCTCAACGGCGTGAAGCGGTGGATCACCAACGCCGGCGTGTCCGAGTTCTACACCGTCTTCGCGGTCACCGACCCGGCCGCCCGCTCCCGCGGCATCTCCGCGTTCGTGGTCGAGAAGTCCGACGCCGGGCGTCAGCTTCGGCGCGCCGGAGAAGAAGCTCGGCATCAAGGGCTCGCCGACCCGCGAGGTCTACTTCGACAACGTCCGGATCCCGGCCGACCGGATGATCGGCGCCGAGGGCACCGGCTTCGCCACCGCGATGCGCACCCTCGACCACACCCGGGTGACCATCGCCGCCCAGGCCGTCGGCATCGCCCAGGGCGCGCTCGACTTCGCCCTGGGGTACGTCAAGGAGCGCAAGCAGTTCGGCAAGGCGGTCGCCGACTTCCAGGGCATCCAGTTCATGCTGGCCGACATGGGCATGAAGCTCGAGGCGGCCCGGCAGCTCACGTACGCCGCGGCCGGCAAGAGCGAGCGCGGCGACGCCGACCTGACCTACTTCGGCGCGGCCGCCAAGTGCTTCGCCTCCGACGCGGCGATGGAGATCACCACCGACGCCGTCCAGCTCCTCGGCGGCTACGGCTACACCCGCGACTACCCGGTCGAGCGGATGATGCGCGACGCCAAGATCACCCAGATCTACGAGGGCACCAACCAGGTCCAGCGCATCGTGATGGCCCGCCAGCTCCTGAAGGACTGAAGGCGCGCTCTCACGAGCCGGAAGTCAACGATGACCGACCCACCGATACCGACGCCTCGGGCTCCGTGCGGTCCCCTCGGCCACAATGGTTCCGGCTTCAGCCAGGGCGCGCAGATGGTTGAGGACGGCGGTGCGCGACAGTCCGGTGTCCTCGACAAGTTCTCCGGCGGTCGCCTCCACTCTGATCCGGAGCGCTTCGCTGACGTCTGGCATGAGGTGGGCGGAGAGATCTGGCACCCTCGCGCGGCCGGGAATCGCCGGATCAAGTACGTACTGTGGCTTCGATGCGCGAAGGTTCGCCGCCGATCTTGCGAATGCTCGCGAGCATGTCGGCCATGTTGTCCATACTCATGGCGTAATCTCCTCACCTTACTTCACACTTGACAAGACCGGTGCGAAGTAGGTGTCAAGCTGACGGAGGTGCCGGCGACTCAGCAGACTCTGCCCGGCGCCGATCAGGCCCGCCTCGGATGCCTGAGCCAGCAAGGCGTCCCACGGCTTCGTGGCCGCGCTGCACGACCAGCCCGTTCAGGTCTCTTCGGACTCCGGACGGCGCGGGCCGGGAACCAGTGGACGGGTGAGGTCGTCGGCCACTTCGTCGGCGGGCCGCTCGAGGTTGGTGACCGTCATCGTGCGGGAGTTGCCCTTCTCGGCGTCCGGATCGTCGGCCTTGGGCGGCATCAGCCGGGTGGTCGGGTCCTCGGCGAAGTTCGGCCGCTCCGCGCCCATCACCGACGACGGTCCCTTGGGCGTCTTCTTGTCCGCCGGCTCGTCCTCGGTACGAGATGCCGTACGCGGCTCCGTACGCGCCGGCAGCTTGATGACCTGTGTGCGCTCGTCCGGCGGGTCGACCGTGCCCGCCCCGAGCCGGATCACCTGGGTGCGCTCGGCCTCGTCGGCACCGTGGGTCCGAGCCGGCTGCGGCTTCGACGGCTCGGCGTCGGGTAGCTCGGCTTTGGCTGGCTCGGGTTTCGCCGTGTCCGCCTTCTGGGGCATCCGGATCACCTGCGTACGTTCGCCCGGCTCCGATCCGCTCAGGGCGCCCCGGTTGATCACTCGGGTCGGCCGGTCGTCCGGCGGCGGCATGACCGGCGTGACCCGGCTGCGCAGATCGTGGGTGACCAGTTCGCTTTCCGGCAGCCGGATGACCTGGGTGCGTTCCTGGTCGTCCCCGGGGGTCACTCGCGGATTGAGCTTCTCGAACAGCGCGGCCACGTCGGCGGCGGTCTCCGGCGCGGCTTCCTCCGCTTTCTTCCTCCGCCGTTTCTTCCTCCGCGGCCGGTTCGGGCGCAGCGGCCACCTCCGCAGCCGTTCCCTTCGCGACCGGTTCATCGGTGATCGGCGCTGCTTCGATCGCCGCCGCTTCTTCGGCCTCGGACTCGGCCTGGGCCACCACCGGCTCCTCGACCGGTGATTCCCCGGTCTCCGCCGGGGCCGATTCGTCCGCGGATTCCGCGGCGGCCGTCGGGGCCGCGGAATCCTCGATCACCGCCAGTGCGGTGTTGTCCGGATCGTCCGTTCCGGCGGCCGGCGACTCCTCGGCCTCCGGTGCCCCGGCGGCGGCGGCCTCCCCGTCGTCCACCCGCACCGGCCCCGCCCGGGTTTCGTCGTCGTCGTCCTCGGCCGGAGCCGTCACGGTGTCTTCCGGACTGTCAGCCGTTCGGGCTTCGGACACCGCAACGTCGGTCACCTCGACCGCAGCCACCGTCGCCGGTTCCGCCTCAGCTGCAGCGTCGTCAGACACGGCGAGCGTGGCGGGTCCGGAGTCGTCGTCGCCCACGGCGACCGCTTCGCTGTCGTCATCGACGACCGCGGCCGTGTCCGGCTCGGTGTCCTCGGCGTCCGACCTCTCATCCGGCGGGATGGAGCCGACGACCTGCGTCGCGTCCGGAGACGTCGTATCGGGCGGGATGGAGCCGACGACCTGCGTGGCGTCCGGAGACGTCGTATCGGGCGGGATGGAGCCGACGACCTGCGTCGCATCCGGAGACGTCGCGTCAGCCGGGACGGACCGGATGACCTGTGTGCGGTCGGACGGCCCCGACAGGCCGACGACCTGGGTGGCGTCCATTTCCGGCAAAACGGCGGTCACCCCGCCCGCCAGCTTGATGACTTGGGTCGGGTCGGCCTGGTCGGCGGCGTACGGCGTCAGGATCTCGGTTTGCCGGGAACCGCCCACGGTCGCCGCGCCCCGTGGCCGCCCCAGCGTGCCGATCAGCGGAATCTGCGGGGGTTCGTACCGATCCCATCGCCGCGCACTCAGCACCGTGCCGATCAACGGCACCGCGAGCAGCACGGCCAGCCCGTACCCGGGCCGACTCAGATCGAAGCCCGGCTTCGCCACCGACGAGGGCCACAGGCCGGCATAGGACCCGGGGCCGGCCAGCGCCCAGACGCCCACGGCCAGGTAGACGACGCCGAACAGCGCCGGCCCGGCGGGCGAGATCGGCGCGAACAGCAGGATGCCGTACGCGGCCCCCGCCAGCAGCAGGAGCAGCAGCCCGGTGACCGTCTCGACGCTGCCCGACTCCCGGGCCCGGCCGGTCAGATCGTGGGTGAACCCGACGCCACTCAGGATCCACACGGCCGGGGCCAGCACCAGGGCATACAGAATCGACCTGAGATGACGCACGCCGCGAACCTACCGTTTACCGGCGACCTGGCGGAAGGTCAACGACCGCCATCCGTCCGCTGACCGGCCGTTAAGGTGATTCCATGGCAGGCAGAGTGCTGTGGACGCCTCCGGCGAACGTCCGGGAAGTCTCCCGGATGGGCCATTACCTCGCCTGGCTGCAGTCCCGCGGGCTCCGGTTCGCCGACTACGCCGCGCTCTGGGAGTGGTCGGTGTCCGACCTGCCGGCGTTCTGGCAGTCGATCTGGGACTACTTCGAGGTTCACGCGTACGACCCGCCGACCGGCGTGCTGGCGGACGCGCACATGCCCGGCGCCCGGTGGTTCCCGGGAGCCACCCTGAACTACGCCGAGCACGTCCTGCGGATGCCGGGGCGCGGCGATGACGATCCGGTGGTCCGCGCGTACTCGCAGACCCGCCAGCCGGTCACGCTCACCGCGGCGCAACTGCGCGACCAGGTCCGGCGCGTACGGGCCGGATTGACAGGCCTGGGTGTGGCGGCCGGTGACCGGGTCGCGGCCTATGCCCCGAACATCCCGGAGACGTACGTCCTGATGTTGGCCACCGCCAGCCTCGGCGCCGTGTTCTCCAGTTGCGCGCCCGAGTTCGGCCGCCGCAGTGTGATCGACCGCTGGACCCAGATCGGGCCCAAGATCCTGGTCGCGGTGGACGGCTACCGCTACGGCGACAAGGTCGTCGACCGGCGCGACGAGGTGGCCGCGATCCGGGAGGCGTTGCCCAGCGTCGAGCACCTGATCACCATCGGCTACCTCGACTCGGCCGCCGACGGCTGGGCCGACTTCCAGCGGGACGAGCCGATGGCGTTCGCGCCGGTGGAGTTCGCGCACCCGCTGTACGTGCTCTACAGCTCGGGCACGACCGGACTGCCCAAGCCGATCGTGCACGGCCACGGCGGCATCCTGCTCGAGCACCTCAAGATGCTGGCCCTGCACCACGACCTGGGACCGGCCGACACCTTCTTCTGGTTCACCACGACCGGCTGGATGATGTGGAACTTCCTGGTCAGCGGCCCGGCGGTGGGCGCGTCGATCGTGCTGTTCGACGGCGATCCGGGCCATCCGGGGCTGGATGCGCTGTGGGAGCTCGCCCGCGACGTGCCGCATCACCTACTTCGGGACGTCGGCGCCGTTCGTGCTGGCCTGCCGCAAGGCCGGGGTGCGGCCGCCGGCCAACCATATCCGCGGGGTGGGCAGCACCGGCGCGCCGCTGCCGCCGGAGGGGTTCGACTGGATCTACCAGGCGGTCGGGGCGGACCTGCAGCTGCAGTCGCTGTCCGGCGGGACCGACGTCTGCACCGGGTTCGTCGGCGGCGCCCCGCTGCTGCCGGTGATCGCGGGCCGGATCTCCGGGCGCTGCCTGGGAGCCAAGGTCGAGGCGTACGACCCGGCGGGTCACCCGGTCGTCGGCGAGCTCGGCGAACTGGTCATCACCGCACCGATGCCGTGATGCCGGTCGGCTTCTGGAACGACCCGGGCGGCAACGGTACCGGGAGGCGTACTTCGACGTCTTTCCCGGCGTGTGGCGGCACGGTGACTGGATCAGCATCGGCACCGACGGCACCTGCGTGATCACCGGCCGTTCCGACGCCACGCTCAACCGCGGTGGGGTCCGCCTGGGCACGTCCGAGTTCTACTCGGTCGTCGAGGGGCTGGACGAGGTCGTCGACTCGCTCGTGATCCACCTCGACGAGGGCGGCGACGAGTTGCTGCTGTTCGTGGTGCCGGCCGGCGGGCTGGAGCTGTCCGACGACCTGCGCGGGCGGATCCGGGCGCACCTGCGGGCGGTGCTGTCGCCGCGGCACGTGCCGGACGAGATCCACCAGGTGCGCGCCGTGCCCCGCACGCTGTCCGGGAAGAAGCTGGAGGTCCCGGTCAAGCGGATCCTCACCGGCACACCGGCCGAGTCCGCGGCGGCGAAGGGGGCGCTGGCCAATCCGGAGTCGCTGGCCGCGTTCGAGCAGCTCGCTAAAGAACGGTCACGCTGACGTTCTCCGTCGCGGCCCGGGACTCGACCTTGGCCGGGTCGAGGTGGGCGCAGAGCACGATCGAGGCGCCGGCCACCAGCGGGGCGAGCAGCCAGTCGATCGGGTCGGGATAGGCGCCGGCGTCGACCAGCACCCGGTCGCCGGCCACCACGCCGAGTTCGGCCGCGCGCTCGGTGGCCATCCGGTGCAGGGCCAGGTGGCTGAGCTCCTCGGCCGCCGGGTCGTCGGGTCGCCGACCGGCGTGGCCGGGGAAGTGGTCGCCGTAGTTGCGCACCTCGAGCACGTAGTCCGACTATCCGGCCGGGACGTCGCGCAGCGGCATCGCCAAGGGAAGCAGGCCGGTCGCGTACCGGTCGCCGGTCGGCCTTGCCGGCGCGACCAGACCTTCGGCGGTCGCGAAAAGCGCATCCGACCGGCTGGGCCGATCGCCCAGTCGGCACGAAGCCGGCCGACCACGCGCCGAGCAGTACCGCCGCCGTCTGCCAGTGCGGCGGCAGCAGCACCGCGACGGTGTCGCCCGGCGTCCAGCCCGACCCCGTCGACGAGCAGGTTCGCGGTCTTGACACCCAGTTGTCCAGCGTCGCGCCGGACAGTTCGGTGCGGTCACCGGTAGCGTCGTCGTACCAGGTCAGCAGCGGCGTCGGCCGGGTCGCGGCGGACGGCGTGCGGCGAAGAGCTTGCGGGATCGTTGTCTCCACTGATTCACGATAATCTCGTCACTCTGCGTATTGGTCCTGAACGCGCGATGGATGAGTCCGAAGGATACGGGCAAACGCGTGCACAACTCGGCGGTGTCGCGGTAACGTGCGCCGATGCATTCCGCGGCGTAGTCTTGCCAGTGGTCGAAGTCCACAACCTCTTTGGGAGTTGCCTCGTGACCGCCGGTCGCCCCCCGCGAGTGCTCGTCGACGCCACCAGCGTCCCCGCCGACCGGGGAGGCGTCGGCCGATACGTCGACGGACTGCTCGGCGCCCTCGGACAACTGGGCGCCGACCGCATCGACCTGGCCGTGGTGGCCCAGCGTACGGATGCGGAGCGTTACGCCGGATGCTCGCCGACGCCGAGGTCATCGCCGGCCCGGCCGCCGTCGCGCACCGCCCGCCCGGCTCGCCTGGGAGCAGACCGGCCTGCCGCTGCTCGCCCAGCAGGTCGGCGCGAAGGTGCTGCACTCGCCGTTCTACACGTGCCCGCTGCGGGCCGGCTGCCCGGTCACGGTCACCGTGCACGACGCGACGTTCTTCACCGAGCCGGAGCACTACGACAACACCAAGCGCACCTTCTTCCGCAGCGCGATCAAGACCTCGCTGCGCCGCGCCGCCCGGGTGATCGTGCCCAGCAAGGCCACCCGCGACGAGCTGATCCGGCTGCTGGACGCCGACCCGACCCGCATCGACGTGGCGTACCACGGCGTCGACCCGACCGCGTTCCACGCGCCGACCGAGGAGGAGAAGGCCCGCGTCCGGGCCCGGCTCGGTCTCGGCGACTCGGACTACGTCGCGTTCCTCGGCGCCAAGGAGCCGCGCAAGAACGTGCCCAACCTGATCCGCGGCTGGGCCCGGGCGGTCGCCGACTGGCCGCGTCCGCCGGCGCTGGTCATCGCCGGCGGTCAGGGCCACGACGACGAGATCGACCGGGCGGTCGTCGAGGTGCCGTCCCACCTGCGGCTTGCTCCGGCCGGGCTACCTGCGGTACGCCGACCTGCCCGGCTTCCTCGGCGGCGCGCTGGTCGCCGCGTACCCGTCCTTCGGGGAGGGGTTCGGCCTGCCGATCCTGGAGGCGATGGCCTGCGCCACGCCGGTGCTGACCACGCCCGCGGCTGTCGCTGCCCGAGGTCGGCGGCGACGCGGTCGCGTACACGACCGAGGACCCGGACCGGATCGCCGAGGACCTGGCCGACCTGCTGCACGACGAGCCGCGCCGGATGACGCTGGCCAAGGCGGGATTCGACCGGGCCAAGGAGTTCACCTGGGCGTCCAGCGCAGAGGTGCACGTGGCGACATGGAACCGCGTGGCAACGGCCTGAGCCCGCGCTCGGAGTCTTGTCTGAGGACTCGGTGTCGTACTGTACGCCGTCATCCCCGCAGGAGGCAGTGGCACCCGGCTGTGGCCGCTGTCGCGTGCCGGTCATCCCAAGTTCCTCCATCCGCTGACCGGCACCGACGCGTCCCTGCTGCAGGCCACCGTGCGACCGGCTCGGCGCCGCTGGCGCCGCCCGGAGCAGGTCTACGTGGTCACCGGTGTCGCCCACGCGGCCGCGGTCGCCCGCCAGCTCGACCGGGTCTGCCGGAGGAGAACATCCTGGTCGAGCCGTCGCCGCGGGACTCGTGCGCGGCGATCGCGCTGGCCGCCGCGGTCATCGCCCGCCGCGAACCCGACGCGATCATGGGCTCGTTCGCCGCCGACCACCTGATCGCCGACGGCGACCGTTTCATCGAGGTGCATGCGCCAGGCCGTCGTCCGGCGCCGAGCAGGGCCTGCTGATGACGCTCGGCATCACGCCCGACCCGCCCCGAGACCGGCTACGGCTACCTGCAGTGCGGCGGCGCGATCGGCGACGGCGCGGTGCTCGCCGGTCGAGGAGTTCAAGGAGAAGCCGTGCTACGACGTGGCCGAGAGCTACGTGAAATCCGGCAACTATCTGTGGAACGCCGGCATGTTCGTCTGGCGGGTCGACGTCTTCCTGGCCGAACTGGCCCGCCAGCAGCCGCAGCTGGCCGCCGGGCGTCTCCCGCATCGCCCAGGCCTGGGACTCCGGCGCCCGCGAGGAGGTGCTCGGCGAGGTCTGGCCGACGCTGCCGCGCATCTCGGTCGACTACGCGGTGATGGAGGGCGCGGCCGCCGTCGGCCGGGTCGGCACGGTCCCCGGCGACTTCGGCTGGAACGACGTCGGCGATTTCCACACCCTGGGCGAGGTCCTCGCCGCCGACGCCGCACGGCAATGTCGTGGTCGGCAAGGACAGCCTGCCCAAGCCCGGCGTCCTGCTGCGCGACACCGAGAACCTGGTCGTCGTCCCCAACTCCGGCCGCCTGGTCGCCGCCCTGGGCGTCCGCGACCTGATCATCGTCGACACGCCCGGACGCCGTCCTGGTCTGCCCCCGGGACCGCGCCCAGGAGGTCAAACACCTGGTCGACGCGCTCAAGGAATCCGGCGACCTCGGCTACATCTGACCCGGGCCACGGGCGGGTGGCGGCTCGACCTGGCGGCACGCGACGGGGAGTCGGCCGTCAGTGCATGCGCGCGAGGGCCGGACCGATCTGCTGGCGGACGCCCGAAGCGAGCGGGGACGGCAACGCGCCCGGAGCGAACCAGGCCAGGTCGGCGGACTCGTCGCTGATCTGCTCGACCGCGCCGCGCGGGGCGAAGGCCACGAAGCGCACGTCGTAGTGGAACGACGGCGTGGCCGGGGAACCCTCGCCGGCGGCGCACCTCACCGGGTGGACGTCCACGTCGATCGGCACCGGGTCGAGCAGCAGACCGTCCAGACCGGACTCCTCGGTCGCCTCGCGCAACGCCGCCGCGGCCAGCGAGGAGTCGGTGGGCTCGCAATGGCCGCCCAGCTGCATCCACATGTTCAACCGGCCGTGCAGGCAGAGCAGCAGCCGGCCGTCCGCGCCGACGATCATCGTGCTGGCGGTGACGTGACCGGCCCGGTGGGCCCGCGTCATCGCCGCCGGCCCGTCGACGAGCAACTCGAGCGTCCGCTTCCGCGCGATCTCGGCTTCCTCCGACGTGGCCGTCCACTCCGACAGCGTCGTCATCGCGTCCGTGAACAGGACGCCGGCCGGCCGGGTCACGCGGGGGACAGGGTGAGCAGCAGATGCGGCGTCCCCGACGACCAGCGTGGACGCGAGGCCCTCGGCGGCGAGCGCAGCGCGGAGCCGGTGTGCGTCGGCGCCGAGGCGCATCAACACCGCCGGTGTCGCGCCCGCCGGGGGAGTGAGGCGCAGGGCCGAGCCGCCGACGCGGCTCACGAGGGTGCCGGGGGCGAACGGGACCAGCACCAGCGCGCGCTCCACGGCCGCCGGATCTGCGATCAGGTCCGCGGCCGCGCCGCCGGTCAGGCCGGTGTCCATGGCGGCCGGGTCGCCCAGAGTGGCGGCGTCCCGCAGGCCGGCGGCGCGGGCCTCGGCCGTACCCAGGCTGAACATGTCGCTGGCCGCATCGCGCAGCAGCACGGCGGCGCCGCTCGGGAACCACCGCGCCCGGCACCCGGGTAGCCGCGCACCACCGCCACCGGCACCTGGTCGCACTTGCCCTTGACCAGCTCGCCGGCCGCCGGCCAGCTCGTCGACCACCGCCATCTGGGTGAGTTCCAGCTCGTTCCCGTACGGGTCGATCTCGCCCCGGTGGTCCCGCAGCGGCGCGATCCCGGCCGCCCCGAGCGCGACATCGGTCAGGCCGTTGCGCCACGCCCGGCCCATCGTGTCGGAGACGATGACGCCGACGTCGCAGGCCGCGGGCGGCGAGAGCGGCGCGCAGCGCCCGGGCCGACGCGTCGGGGTCCGCCGGCAGCAGCACCAGGTGGGTCTTGTCGACGTTGGACGCGTCGATGCCGGCCGCCGCCATCACGAAGCCGTGGTGGGTCTGCACGATCGTGGTCGGGCCGCGCCGGGCGACCACCCGGGCGGTCTCGGCGGCGAGCACCGCGTCCCGGGCCGCGTCGCGCTCGGGCCCGTCGGCGGGCACCTCGACCAGCCGGCCCTCGGCCTTCGACACGATCTTGCTGGTCACGACCAGTACGTCGCCGTCGCGCAGCCACGGCGCGGCCGTGGTGATCAGCGCGGCCAGGTCGTCCCCGGCCGTCACGTCGCCGATGCCGCGTACCGGCAGGACTCTCCAAGCCGTCCATCAGGCGACCCCCGCGAGTTCGAGCGCGGAAGCCACCATCGTCGCCGTGGCCTCCTCGTCCGTCATCCACAACGGGACCGCGCGCGTGGTGATGCCGGGCACGTCGGCGCCGGCGTCGGTGGTGTCGACCAGCCAGCCGTCGAGCAGGCCGATCTCGGCCCGCGACGCCGTACAGTGCGGCCACCCCGGCCGCGCTCACCTCGACGCCCAGCGTGGCCAGGCACCGGTCGGCCATGCCGCGCACCGGGCGATCCGCCGATGATCGGCGACACCCCGACGACCGGCGCCGGGCCGTCCGTCACGGCCTCCTTGAGCAGCCGGTACGGCCAGGATCGGGCGCGATGCTGACCACCGGATTGCTGGGCGCGATGCAGCACCACGTCGGCCGACCGCGATCGCCTCGAGCACCCCGGCCGCGGGCTTGGCCGCGTCGGCGCCGACGAACACGAACCGGTGCGTCGGCACGTCACCGCGGTAGCGCACCCACCACTCCTGGAAGTGGATGGCCTTGCGCTCGCCGTCGATGTCGACCACCACGTGCGTCTCGAGCCGGTCGTCGGTGGCCGGCAGCAGCGTCGACGCCGGGCTGCCACCGGTCGCAGAGTGCGGCGGTGACCGCCGACAGCGGGTAGCCGGCGTTCGAGCATCGTCGTGCGTACCAGATGGGTGGCCGTGTCCTTGTCACCCAGGCCGAACCAGGACGGCTCGGCGCCGTACGCGGCCAGCTCCTCCTTGACCACCCAGGTCTCGCCGACCCGGCCCCAGCCCCGCTCGGGGTCGGCGGCGCCGCCCAGCGTGTACATCACGCTGTCCAGATCGGGGCAGATCTGCAGCCCGTGCATGCGCACGTCGTCGCCGACGTTGACCACGGCGGTGACCTCGGCGCCGATGCGCCGCGCGTGCGCGCGCACGCCCGAGAGGAACCGCGCGCCGCCGATGCCGCCGGTGAGGACCACGATCCGCATCGGGTCCATCCTTGCGCACGGGTACGACAGAAAGAGCCGCCGGGTCTGGCCCCGAGCCCGGACCATCAGTCGATGGGACCCGAACCGCTGCTCCGGCCGCCCGTCCGGTCTACGCTGAGCCGACCCGATCGATCCCGACCACGTGTAGGGAGCAGCCGTGACCAGCCAACCGCAGCCCGCTGCCGGGCGAGGGCCGCTCGGCCGAGCCAGCATCTCCGGCCACTGCGCGACCTCGCCGCGTACGCCCTGCTCGGCCGCCACCGCGCTCATGCTGCTCGTGGCCGTCATCCGGCTGATCCCGTCCGGCGGTCGGGACGGACTTCGGCAGCCGCGCGCAGGACAGCTTCTACGGCTACGTGAACCTGGCCACGATCGTGTTCCCGCTCGGCGCGGTGCTGCTGTCGCTGCTGGTGCGCGCCGCAGCACCCGAAGGCCAAGCTGGTCGTCCTGGTGGCGCTGATCGAGTACGCCGTCGCCGCTGTGTTCGGGCTGGTCTTCGGCATGCTCGATCGGACTGATCAAGATCGCCGGGTTCAGCGTTCGCACGGCGTTCGAGGAACTGCTGGTCCGGGTCGGCTGGCTGGCCGTCTTCGCGGTGGCCGCGTACGCGATGTTCCAGATCTGGCGGCACCTGTTCTACGTGGCCAAGCCCAAGGCTCAGCCCGGCGTGTACGGCCAACCCGCAGTACGGCGTCCCCGGCGCCTACCCCGGCCAGCCCGGCTACGGCCCGCCTTCGGGCGCGCCCGGCCAGCCTCAGCCCGGCACCGGCCAGCCGCCGTCCGGCCAGCCCGGTCAGCCGCCGTCCGGCCAGCCCGGCCAGCCGCCGTCCGGCCAGCCCGGCCAGCCGCCGTCCGGCCAGTATGGGCAGCCCTACGGTCAGCCGGGCGAGTACGGCCAGCCCGGCGCCTACGGTCAGCCCGGCCAGTACGGCCAGCCCGGCGCCTACGGTCAGCCGGGCCAGTACGGGCCGCCGTCCGGCTATCCGGCGGCCCAGCCGGCAGGGTCCTACGGTCAGCCGCCCGCCGGCGAACCCCTGCCGCCGACGTCCTCGGCCCCGCTCGCCCCGGTCTCCACCCAGCCTTCCTCGGCCCAGCCCGGGGCGGCTCAGCCCGGGGCGGCTTCGGCGGCCCCGGGTCACCCGGGTTCGGGGTACCCGCCGGCGGGACCGTATGCGCCCGAGCCCGGTCGCGCTCCGGGGACCCACGGCGCGCCTGCCCCGTCGTATCCGGCCGCATATCCGGCGCCGTCGTACCCGGACGCCGGCGATCCGTTCGCGCCCGACCACGACGCGTACTCCGAGCCGACCCAGGTGGTGCCGCGGCACGGCGCGGGCGAGGACCCGGCCCCCGACGACCGCTCCGGCTTCGGCTCGTCCGGCGACGGCCAGTACCGCCCCTGAGTCACGCGCGCCGCGGGCCGAACCGGAAGCGGCCGAACACCCGGCCGGGCAGAACGACGACCTGCCGGCCGGATGCTTCCGTCCCCTTCCGGAGGCGACGGAAGCAGCGTGTCCTATGACACTAGCCGCGGCCAACCCGCGCGGCGGCAGGCGCGGACATTCCGGCCTAGGCTGCTTGATCGTGGTCGAACGTTCAACCGACTCCGACCGAGGCGAGCGTGCGCCGGGCCGTGCGCCGCGCCGCTGACGGCAAGGCCCTCGACGTCGATGAGGCGGCGGCGCTGCTGGCGGCCGACGGCGAGCGGCTCGACGAGCTGCTCGCGGTCGCCGGCGGGGTGCGGGACGCGGGCTTGCGCGAAGCCGGCCGGCCGGGCGTGGTCACGTACTCCCGCAAGGTCTTCATCCCGCTGACCCGGCTGTGCCGGGACCGGTGTCACTACTGCACGTTCGCCACCGTGCCGCACCGGCTGCCGGCGGCGTTCCTGGAACGCGACGAGGTGCTCGCCATCGCCCGCGAGGGCGCCGCCCAGGGCTGCAAGGAGGCGCTGTTCACGCTCGGCGACCGGCCGGAGGAGCGGTGGCCGGCGGCCCGGCAGTGGCTGGACGAGCGCGGTTACGACTCGACGCTGGACTACGTGCGCGCCTGCGCGATCGCGGTGCTCGAGGAGACCGGCCTGCTGCCGCACCTCAACCCGGGCGTGTTGAGCTGGGCCGAGCTGCAGCGGCTGAAGCCGGTCGCGCCGAGCATGGGCATGATGCTGGAGACCACGGCGACCCGGCTGTGGTCCGAGCCCGGTGGCCCGCACTACGGCTCGCCCGACAAGGAGCCGGCCGTCCGGCTGCGGGTGCTCGACGACGCCGGCCGGGTCGGCGTCCCGTTCACCACCGGCATCCTGATCGGCATCGGCGAGACGCGGGCCGAGCGTGCCGACGCGATCTTCGCGATGCGCCGGACGGCCCGCGAGTTCGGCCACATCCAGGAAGTCATCGTGCAGAACTTCCGGGCCAAGCCGGACACGGCGATGCGCGGCATGCCCGACGCCGAACTGCGCGACCTGGCGGCCACGGTGGCGGTGGCCCGGATCATCCTCGGCCCGCGCGCCCGCCTGCAGGCCCCGCCGAACCTGATCGACGCCGAGTTCGACCTGCTGCTGCGGGCCGGCATCGACGACTGGGGCGGCGTGTCGCCGGTGACCCCCGACCACGTCAACCCCGAGCGCCCCTGGCCGGCAGATCGACCGTCTCCGGGAGATGTCCGCCAAGTCCGGCTTCGACACTGCGAGAGCGCCTCACGATCTATCCGGAGTACGTGCAGCAGGCGGCCGAGGGCTGGCTCGACCCGCGACTTGCCGCGCACGTGGCCGCGCTTGGCCGACGCAAGAACCGGGCTGGCCGACGAGGACGCCATGCCGGTCGGTCGGCCCGTGGCAGGAGCCGGACGAGGTCTACGGCGGCGGCCGGGTCGACCTGTTCGCCACCATCGACACCGATGGCCGGACCGGCTGACCGCCGCGGTCGACTTCGACAGCGTGTACGGCGACTGGGCCGAGGTGGCCGCTCACGTCACGGCCGGGCCGGCGGTATCGAGGACGCCGACCGATGTGCTCGCCGGGCTGAAGCTGGCCGCGGAGAACCCGGCGCGCGCTGCTCGAGGCGAAGCACGAGGACGCCGCGCTGGCGCTGTTCAACGCCGACGGCTCGGCCCTCGACGAGCTCACCCGGATCGCCGACGACCTGCGCCGCGAGGTCAACGGCGACGACGTCACGTACGTGGTCAACCGCAACATCAACTTCACCAACGTCTGCTACGTGGGCTGCCGGTTCTGCGCGTTCGCCCAGCGCGAGCGCGACGCTGACGCCTATCGGCTGTCGGTCGAGCAGGTCGCCGACCGGGCCGAGGAGGCCTGGCGCGACGGCGCCTCCGAGGTCTGCATGCAGGGCGGCATCGACCCCAAGATGCCGGTCACCGCGTACGCCGACCTGGTCCGCGCGGTCAAGGCGCGGGTGCCGGGCATGCACGTCCACGCGTTCTCGCCGATGGAGATCGTCACCGGCGCGTCCAAGGCCGGCGTGCCGATCCAGGACTGGCTGGCCGAGCTGAAGGACGCCGGACTGGACACCATCCCGGGCACCGCCGCCGAGATCCTCGACGACGACGTGCGCTGGGTGCTGACCAAGGGCAAACTGCCCGCACGTCGACCTGGGTCGAGGTGGTCAGCACCGCGCATCAGCTGGGCATCCGGTCCAGCAGCACGATGATGTACGGCCACGTCGACCACCCGCGGCAATGGCTCGGGCACTTCCGGGTGCTGGCCGGCATCCAGGACTCGCACCGGCGGGTTCACCGAGTTCGTGGCGCTGCCCTTCGTGCACACGAACGCGCCGATCTACCTGGCCGGCATCGCCCGCCCGGGGCCGACCTGGCGGGAGAACCGGGCGGTGCACGCGATGGCCCGGGTGCTGCTGCACGGCCGGATCGGCAACATCCAGTGCTCCTGGGTCAAGCTCGGCGACGACGGCACCCGGGCGATGCTCGACGGCGGGTGCAACGATCTCGGCGGCACCCTGATGGAGGAGACCATCTCCCGGATGGCCGGGTCCGAGCACGGCTCCGCCCGTACGGTCGCCCAGTTGAAGGAGCTGGCCGCGTCGGCCGGACGCCCGGCGGTCGAACGAACAACGGTGTACGGCCGCCGCGATCGGTCTACAAATCGGGACTAAAATGGACGAGGACGCGCCGACGTGGCGTTACCTCCGGCGGCTCTGACAGATAGGGCAAGGCAACGGGACCACGACGCGCCGGAGGCGCCTCGGGGAAACGGGCCTATTTATCAGGTTCGGCTTGACGACGCACGTCTTACACGCGTGTAATTTCCGTGGGGTTGCGGGAAGAACGCCACAGGGCAGGCGCTCGATCCGCAAATAACACGCCGCGTGCGTGGGGGGTCAGCGCCGGTGTCACAGCCGGCGCGGGAGAAGGAGGCACGCCGATGGAAGCGCAGGTTGAAGGGGTTGACCTGCTCGGGGACGCGCCCGAGTGGCAGGAACGAGCGCTGTGCTCGCAGACCGACCCGGAGGCGTTCTTCCCGGAGAAGGGCGGCTCGACGCGCGAGGCCAAGCGGATCTGCGGCCGGTGCGAGGTCAAGGCCGACTGCCTGGAGTACGCGCTGGGGCACGACGAGCGGTTCGGCATCTGGGGCGGGCTGTCCGAGCGGGAGCGCCGCAAGCTCAAGCGCCGCGTCGCGTAAGGAGTTACGCCAGCTCGTCCGGATCCACGCCGAGCAGGTTGGCGACCTGTTCGATGATCACATCGTGGACGAGGTCGGCGAGGTCCTCACGGTCCATCGCCCGGAATTCCAGCGGCCGGCGGTAGAGCACGATCCGGGGCGGCAGCTCCTGCCGGCCGGGCCGTCCGGGCAGCAGGCGGGCCAGCGGCACCTCGCCGTCCTCGAGCACATCGGAGTCGTACACGTTGAGGTCCGGCGGCACGTCCTCGACCGCGAACTCGACGCCGGCCAGTTCCTTGGCGTACCGCCGCTCCAGGCCCTCGACCGTGTCCAGCACCAGGTCGTCGAAGATCTCCGCCTTGGTCCGGGCGAGCGGGACGGTGGCCGGCACCAGCCGGCCGCGCAGGCCGCGACCGTGACGGTCGCGGCGCGTCGGGCGGCCCGGACCCGCGGCGCGCGCGGCCCGGCTGGAATCCGTACCGGTGCGGCGGCGGTCGGGGCTGGTGGTCACCGGGCAAGACTAGTCCGCCCGGAACGTTTCCCGCGGTCACGCCGGGTCGTCGGTGTTTCGGTCCGGCGAATTCCCCCAGTCGGGGCGGCGTGTCGTCCGGGCATGGCCGAATCGTGATGCATTGCGGGTCGGCGTGTCGCAGCGGTTGTGCGCCCCACGCGCGGCGACGGAGCGATAACGTGCCGCCGTGAGGTCACCACGGCGCTGCTCCCGGAACGGCTGTCCCCGACAGGCGGTCGCCACTCTCACCTACGTCTACAGCGATTCCACCGCCGTCGTCGGGCCACTCGCCGCCTTCGCCGAGCCCCACACGTACGACCTGTGCGAGCCGCACGCCCGCAGCCTCACCGCCCCCCGAGGCTGGGATCTGGTCCGCCACGACGGCGACTTCGCCCCGCCTCCGCCCACCACCGACGACCTGGTCGCCCTGGCCGACGCGGTACGGGAGGCGGCCCGCCCGCGCCCCGTCCCGTCCCGACGACCAGCTGCCCGGGCACCAGACCGGCCGCCGCGGCCACCTCCGCGTCATCCCGCCCGACCATTAGGGCCGCCCAACCATTGAGGCCGCCGAGCCCACAGCGCCGCCCGACCATTGAGGCCGCCCCGCGATCAGGCCGTCTGAAGTTCGACGAGCTCATCCGGGGTGAGCAGCCGGCTGCGGATCAGGAACCGCACCCCTTCCGGCGCCTCCAGGCTGAACCCGGAGCCGCGGCCGGGGACCACGTCCACGGTGAGGTGGGTGTGCTTCCACAACTGGTACTGCGACGCGGACATCCAGAACCCGATCGTCTCCTCCATGCCGTCGATCCTGAGGCTCTCCAGCAGGACGTCGGACTGCCCGGTGCGGAACTCCCCGGCGAGGTAGCACATCGGGGAACTTCCGTCGCAGCAGCCGCCGGACTGGTGGAACATCAGCGGCCCGTGCTGGGCTCGCAGCGAGCGGAGCAGGTCCGCCGCCGCGGGAGAAACGTCCACGCGGGTTGCCATCACAGGGCTCCTTTAGATCTGGCTCCTAGAAGAAGCCGAGCGCGTTCGGCGAGTAGCTGACCAGCAGGTTCTTGGTCTGCTGGTAGTGGTCCAGCATCATCTTGTGGTTCTCGCGGCCGATGCCGGACTGCTTGTAACCGCCGAACGCGGCGTGCGCCGGGTACTGGTGGTAGCAGTTGGTCCATACCCGACCGGCCTTGATCCCACGGCCGGCCCGGTACGCCTGGTTGATGTCGCGGGTCCACACGCCGGCCCCCAGGCCGTACAGCGTGTCGTTGGCGATCTTGATGGCGTCGGAGAAGTCGGAGAACGAGGTCACCGACACGACCGGCCCGAAGATCTCCTCCTGGAAGATCCGCATCGAGTTGGACCCTTCGAAGATGGTCGGCTGGACGTAGTAGCCGCCCGACAGGTTGCCGCCGAGGTCGGCGCGCGCGCCGCCGGTGAGCACCTTGGCGCCCTCCTGCCGCCCGATCTCGAAGTACGACAGGATCTTCTCGAGCTGGTCGTTGGACGCCTGGGCGCCGACCTGGGTGTCGGTGTCGAGCGGGTTGCCCTGCTTGAGGCCGTCCACGCGCTTCACGCCCGCCGACAGGAAGTCCTGGTAGATCCCCTGCTGGATGAGCGCCCGGCTGGGGCAGGTGCAGACCTCGCCCTGGTTCAGCGCGAACATCGTGAACCCCTCGAGCGCCTTGTCCAGGAACGCGTCGTCCTCGCGGGACACGTCGTCGAAGAAGATGTTCGGGCTCTTGCCGCCGAGTTCGAGCGTGACCGGGATCAGGTTCTCCGACGCGTACTGCATGATCAGGCGCCCGGTGGTGGTCTCGCCGGTGAAGGCGATCTTGGCCACCCGGTTGGACGACGCGAGCGGCTTGCCCGCCTCGACGCCGAAGCCGTTGACGATGTTGAGCACGCCCGGCGGCAGCAGGTCGCCGATCAGCGACATCAGGTAGTGGATCGAGGCCGGGGTCTGCTCGGCGGGTTTGAGCACGACCGCGTTGCCGGCGGCCAGGGCCGGGGCCAGCTTCCAGGTCGCCATGAGGATCGGGAAGTTCCACGGGATGATCTGGCCGACCACGCCCAGCGGCTCGTGGAAGTGGTACGCCACGGTGTCGTCGTCGATCTCGCCGGCCGTGCCCTCCTGGGCCCGGATGGCGCCGGCGAAGTACCGGAAGTGGTCGATGGCCAGCGGGATGTCGGCGGCCAGGGTCTCGCGGACCGGCTTGCCGTTCTCCCAGGCCTCGGCGACCGCGATCTTCTCCAGGTTCGCCTCGATCCGGTCGGCGATCTTGTTCAGGATGGTGGCGCGCTCGGCGACCGAGGTCCGGCCCCACGCGTCGGCGGCGCCGTGCGCGGCGTCGAGGGCCTTCTCCACGTCGTCGCCGGTGCCGCGGGCGATCTCGGTGAAGTCCTCGCCGGTCACCGGGGACGGGTTCGCGAAGTACTGGCCCTTGGCCGGCGGTACGTACTCGCCCCCGATGTAGTGGTCGTACCGGGATTCGTAGTTGACGATCGCGCCGTCGGATCCGGGCGCGGAGTAAACGGTCATCGCAGCCTCCGTCACGTGGCCGCCCGGCCAGGAACGGCAGGCGACAAGGCGGACGCTAGTTACGCGGACGTTGCAAGGACGTTGCAAGACCGTATTCGCGGGCCAGTTCGCGGGCCCGGCGAGCGACCGGTCCGCGGGTCGGGGAGGAGGCCGGCAGCAGGGTCGCGTACGACTCCCAGGCCTGCAGGTCGTCGGCTCCCCAGAGGCTGCCGACCCAGGAACTGACCAGACGCGTGTCGCCGGAGGCGAGGACGGCCGTACGCATCTCGTTCTCCACCGCCCGGCGCAGCCGCACCACCCCGGGCGCGTCCGAGGACGGCAGCAGCGGCCCGGCGTACGCGTTCAGCGCCTCGGCCGTCCGCCCCGCCGCCAGCAACCGCCGGACCGCGACGAAGTCGGCGTCGACGTCGGTCAGCAGCCGGTACGGCCGGGAGTCGAGCACCTGCGGCCCGAGCGTCCGGCGCAACCGGGACAACTCCGCCCGTACGGTCACCGGGTTGAGATCGTCGGCGTAGAGGTCGAGGCTCAGCTGGTCGCCGGTGCGCCCCTCGGGATGCTCGAGCAGCAGCACCAGCAGCTCGGAGTGCCGCCGGCCGAGCCGCACGCGGCGGCCGCCGATGGTCAGCACCGCCTCGTCGCGGCCGAGCGTGGTCACCGTGGTCACCGTGGCCGGCCGGTCGGGCGGTTCGCCGAGCCGGCCCAGGTACGCCTCGGCCGCCAGCGCGGTGGCCCGCACCAGCGCCAGACTGTGCGGGTTGGCCAGGTGATCGCCGCCGGTCACGTCGATCGCGCCGAGCAGCTTGCCCGTCACCGGGTCGTGGATCGGCGCGGCCGCGCACGTCCAGCGCTGCACCGGCCGGGTGAAGTGCTCGGTGGCGAAGATCTGCAGCGGATGGTCGACGGCCAGCGCGGTGCCGGGCGCGTTGGTGCCGGCGTGGGCCTCGTCCCAGCGGGCGCCGGGCACGAAGTTCATCGCCTCGGCCCCGCGCAGCACCGATGCGGTGCCCTCCACCCAGAGCAGCCGGCCGCCCGCGTCGCAGACCGCCATCAGATGGTCGCCGTCGGAGGCCAGTCCGCCGAGCAGGTCGCGGAAGATCGGCAGGACCCGGGCCAGCGGATGGGCGGCCCGGTAGGCCTCCAGGTCGCCGTCGCTGAGCTCGATCGGAGCGGTGCTGTCGGCCGTGATGGCGGCCGCGGACCGGCGCCAGGAATCGACCACCAGCGGCCGCATCGCGTTCGTCTTGCCGCCGGTCAGAAAGCGTTCATGGGCACGGCCGACCTGGCGGATCCGCTCGGCGGGGTCGGTGCCGCGGTCGAGCGCCAGCCACGGGTTGGACATGCGCACCTCCTGCCGTCCCCATCGTGACCCGCGTCACCGGCTTCCGACAACAGTCCGGCTCCTGAGAAATGGCCGGGAGCGGCATAGGGTCGCCCCATGGAGACGACAGCTTTCTATGTGGCCGGACGGGCGGAGCGCGGGGACGGCGTCGTCGAGGTCACCCATCCGTACGACGGGCGCGTGGTCGGGCGTACCACCTGGGCCACCTCCGCCCAGGTGGAGGCCGCGGTCGCCGCTGCCGCCGATGTCGCCGACCAGGTCGCGGCCCTTCCCGCGTACGTCCGGGCCGGCGCTCTCGACCACGTCTCCCGCCGGTTGGCCGAACGCCGCGACGAGGTCGCCGAGCTGATCACCGCGGAGAACGGCAAGCCGCTCAAGTGGGCCCGGACCGAGGCCGACCGGGCGGTGTCGGTGTTCCGCTGGGCCGCCGAGGAGGCCCGCCGCCAGTCCGGTTCGCTGCAGCGGCTGGACACCGACGCCGGCGGCAAGGGCCGGCTGGCCGTGGTCACCCGGTACCCGCGCGGGCCGGTGCTGGGCATCGCGCCGTTCAACTTCCCGCTCAATCTGGTCGCGCACAAGATCGCCCCGGCCGTCGCGGCCGGCGCGCCGATCGTGCTCAAGCCGGCCCCGGCCACCCCGCTGTCGGCACTGCTGCTGGGCGAGCTGCTGGCGGAGACCGACCTGCCGGCCGGCGCGTTCTCGGTGCTGCCGGTCCCCAACGATCGCGCCTCCGCGCTGGTCGCCGACCCGCGGTTGCCGGTCGTGTCGTTCACCGGGTCGGGGCCGGTGGGCGCGCAGATCCGCCGGTCGGTCCCGGAGAAGCACGTCACGCTCGAGCTCGGCGGCAACGCCGCGGTGCTGGTCTGCGGCGACTACGGCAGCGCGGCCGACCTCGACTGGGCCGCGTCCCGGGTGGCCACGTTCGCCAACTACCAGGCCGGCCAGAGCTGCATCGCCGTCCAGCGGGTGTACGTGACCGAGGGCGTCGACCTGCTGCCCCGGCTGGTCGAGGCGATCGGTGGCCTGGTCACGGGCGACCCGTCCGACCCGGCCACCGACGTCGGCCCGATGATCAGCGAGGACGCCGCCAAGCGGGTCGAGGCGTGGGTCGACGAAGCCGTCGCGGCCGGTGCCAAGGTGCTGGCCGGCGGCGCCCGGGACGGCGCCACCTACCCGCCGACCGTGCTGACCGGGGTGCCGGCCGACGCCAAGGTGGTGGCCGAGGAGGTGTTCGGCCCGGTGCTGGTGGTCGAGACGGTGGCCGACGACGCGACCGGCTTCGCCGCGATCAACGACTCGGCGTACGGGTTGCAGGCCGGCGTGTTCACGCACAACCTGCAGACCGCGTTCGCCGCGCACCGCGAGCTCAAGGTCGGCGGCGTCATCGTCGGGGACGTGCCGTCCTACCGGGCCGACCAGATGCCGTACGGCGGGGTCAAGGGCAGCGGTGTCGGCCGGGAGGGCCTGGCCAGCGCCATCGAGGACTACACCGAGGCTCGGGTGATGGTGCTGACCGGGATCGAGTTGTAGCTCACCCGAAACGGTCCGGCCTCAGTGTTGGGACGTTTCCGGTACCACCGCTCCGATACTCTCGATCGGCAACCGCATCATGACGAGGAGTGGGCCCAGTGTCGGATCTGTCCAGCATCGTCAAGGCGTACGACGTGCGCGGCATCGTGCCGGAACAGCTCGAACGAGACGGTGGCCCGCGCGCTGGGCACCGCCTTCGTGGAGATGCTGCGGGAGACCGGCGACGACGCCGACCGGATCGTGCTCGCCCACGACATGCGCGACTCGGGCCCGGCGCTGGCCGACGCGTTCGCCGCCGGCGCCAACGCGGCCGGTTCAGCGGTGGTCTCCATCGGACTGGCCTCGACCGACGAGCTGTACTACGCCTCGGGGTCGCTCGGCCTGCCCGGCGCGATGTTCACCGCCAGCCACAATCCGGCGAGGTACAACGGGATCAAGCTGTGCCGGGCCGGCGCCCGCCCGGTCGGGCAGGACAGCGGCCTGGCCGTGGTCCGGCAGCGCGCCGAGGAACTACTGGACGACGTGGACGCGCGTCGCCGACGGCCCGGCCGCGGTCGAGCGCCGCGACCTGCTGGAGGACTACGCCGCGCACCTGCGCGCGCTGGTCGACCTGAGAACCGTCCGCCCGCTGAAGGTGGTCGTCGACGCCGGCAACGGGATGGGCGGCTTCACCGTCCCGGCCGTGCTCGGCGACCAGCTCCTTCCGGCCCTGCCGCTGCGAGATCGTGCCGCTCTACTTCGAGCTCGACGGCACCTTCCCCAACCACGAGGCCAACCCGCTCGACCCGGCCAACCTGGTCGACCTGCAGCACGCCGTCCGCGCGCACGGCGCCGACCTCGGACTGGCCTTCGACGGTGACGCCGACCGCTGCTTCGTGATCGACGAGAACGGCGAGCCGGTCTCCCCGTCGGCCGTCACCGCGCTGGTCGCCGTGCGTGAGCTGGCCAAGTTCCCGGGCAGCACGGTCATCCACAACCTGATCACCTCGGCCGCGGTGCCCGAGATCATCGCCGAGCACGGCGGCCGTCCGGTCCGCAGCCGGGTCGGCCACTCGTTCATCAAGGCCGAGATGGCCCGGACGAACGCGGTCTTCGGCGGCGAGCACTCCGCCCACTACTACTTCCGCGAGTTCTGGTTCGCCGACACCGGCATGCTGGCCGCGATGCACGTCCTGGCCGCGCTGGGCGGGCAGGACCGCCCGCTGTCCGAGCTGGCGGTCCGAGTACGAGCGATACAGCGCCTCGGGCGAGATCAACTCCACCGTGGCCGACGCCCCGGCGAAAGTGGCCGAGGTCCGCGCCGCCTTCGCGTGACGCCGAGTTCGACGAGCTCGACGGCCTGACCGCCCGGCTCGCCGACGGATCCTGGTTCAACCTGCGGGCGTCCAACACCGAGCCGCTGCTGCGGCTCAATGTGGAGGCGCCGAAGCCGGACCGGATGGCGGCGCTGCGCGACGACGTGCTCGCCATCGTCCGCAGCTAGGATCAGCGCTACCGCCTAGAACGAAGGAGCCGTGTCGGTGGCCCTCGATCCGCAACTGCTCGACATCCTGGCCTGTCCGGACACGCACCACGCGCCCCTCGACTACGACGCGGCGGCGCAGACGCTGACCTGCACCGAGTGCGGCCGGGTCTTCGAGGTCCGCGACGACATCCCGGTCCTGCTGCTGGACGAGGCGCGCCGGGGAGCCGTCCGATGGCAGTCCGATGCGACGGCACCGCCGGGCGTGCACGGCCACCGGATCCCGGACGAGTCGCTGCTCGACGACGAGCAGGCGATGCTCGCCAACGACCCGGGCGGCATGCTGCGGGCCACCGCGTCGGCCGGCGCCCAGGTCCGCGAGTCGGCCGCGCTGGCCGCCGAGGCCGACCTGAGCCTGCTCGCGGACGAGGGCCGCCCCCGCGCGGTCGTCGTCGCCGGCATCGGCACCGCCGGCCTCACCGGCAACATCCTGGCCACCGTGGCCGGCCCTCGCTGCCCGGTGCCGATCATCGGCCACCGCAGCGCCGGCGTGCCCGGCTGGGTCGGCGCGGCCGACGTGGTCATCGCCGTCTCGGCCAGCGGCCGCAGTCCCGGAGGCGCTGGCCGCCGCCGACGCCGCCGCCCGCCGCGGCGCCCGGCTGGTCGCGATCGGCAACCCCGACTCCGAGCTGCAGGCGATGGCCGAGCGGGCCCGGGCGCCGTTCATCCCGGTGCCGCGCCGCGCGCCCGCCCGGGCCAGCATCTGGGGCCTGACCGTCCCGGTCCTGCTCGCCGCCCGCGCCCTCGGCCTGGTCAAGGTCACCGAGGCCGACTTCGCCGAGACCGCGACCCGGCTCGACGCCGACGCCGAGCGCTGCCGGCCGGGCGCCGAGTCGTTCGTCAACCCGGCCAAGTCGCTGGCCCTCGGGCTGGCCGGCTCGATCCCGATCGTCTGGGGCTCGTCGCCGCTGGCCACCGTGGCCGCCCGCCGGTTCGCCGACACGCTCGCCGCGAACGCGCGCTACCCGGTGATGGCGGGCGCGCTGGGCGAGGCCGGTCGCGGCCGGGTCGGCCTGCTCGACGGCGTGTTCGGCGGCCTGGCCGAGTCGTCCCGTGACATCTTCGCCGACCGGACGAGGACGATCCGAGCTCGACCCGGCTGCGGCTGGTCGTGCATGCGCGACGGCGGGCTCAACCCCGAGGACGAGGCCGACGAGCCGGTCGCGGTCGAGGAGCGCCGGGCCGACGCGGTGCAGACGCTGGCCGAGCGCCGCGGGGTGCGCTGCGACGTGCTCACCGCCGAGGGCGGCTCCGCCCTGGAACGGCTCGCGTCGCTGATCGCGGTCCCCGACTTCGCGTCGCTCTACCTGGCGCTGGCGCACGGGCTCGACCCGATGGCCGTACCGGCGATCAACGAGATGAAGGAACTGTCGAACCCGATGCCGAAGGATCGGAGCGATCGCAGTGAGTGCCGAGGGCGGCACCCGGCGCGATCGTCGCGGCGCTGGCCGCCAACCTCGGCATCGCGGTCACCAAGTTCGTCGCCTGGCTGCTCACCGGCTCGTCGTCGATGCTGGCCGAGGCCATCCACTCGGTCGCCGACTCCGGCAACCAGGTGCTGCTGCTGCTCGGCGGCCGGCGTGCCGCAGCGCAAGGCCACCCCGGACCACCCCTTCGGGTACGGCCGGGAGCGCTACATCTACGCGTTCATCGTCTCGATCGTGCTGTTCAGCGTCGGCGGCCTGTTCGCGCTGTACGAGGGCTACCACAAGATCCAGCACCCGGAGGCGATCGAGAGCTGGCAGTGGGTGCCGGTGGTCGTGCTGGTCATCGCGATCGGGCTGGAGGGGTACTCCTTCCGGACGGCCATCAAGGAGTCCAACCACACCCGGGGCACCACGTCCTGGGTCGACGTACGTGCGCCGGGCCAAGGCCCCGGAGCTGCCGGTGGTGCTGCTGGAGGACGCGGGCGCGCTGGTCGGCCTGGTCCTCGCGCTATTCGGCGTCGTGTTGACCCTGGTCACCGGCAACGGCGTGTGGGACGGCATCGGCACCGCGCGCGATCGGCCTGCTGCTGGTCACCATCGCGGTGATCCTGGCGGTGGAGACCAAGAGCCTGCTGCTGGGCGAGGGCGCCACCCCCGAGGCCGTACGCAGCGATCGAGCAGGCCGATCCTCGCCGGCCCCGGCGTGGAGCGGATCATCCACATGAAGACGCTGCACCTGGGCCCCGAGGAACTGCTGGTGGCGGCCAAGATCGCGGTGCCCCGGACGGAACGCGCGGACGAGGTCGCCCGGCACATCGACGAGACCGAGTCGCGCATCCGGGCGGCGCTGCCGATCGCCCGGGTGATCTACCTCGAGCCCGACATCTACCGTCCGGCCGCCGGCGCCGGCCCCGTCGACCGCGGCGGTGGCCGAGGCATGACCGTCTACCCGCTGACCGGCGTCATCCGGCCGTACGCCTGGGGCTCCCGCACCGCGATCGCCGGCCTGCAGGGACGGTCGCCGGCCGACGGGCCCGAGGCCGAGCTGTGGTTGGGCGCGCACGCCGGCGCCCCGTCGTCGGTCCGCGGGCCGGACGGGCCGGTCACCCTGGACGCGCTCATCGCCGACGACCCGAAGGGGCAGCTCGGGTTGCCGGTCGTCCAGGAGTTCGGCGTACGGCTGCCGTACCTGTTGAAGGTCCTGGCCGCCGAGGCGCCGCTGTCGCTGCAGGCCCACCCCGACGCGGCGTACGCCCGTGAAGCCTTCGCGGCGCAGGAGGCCGACCCGTCGCGGCCCCGCAACTACACCGACGGGTACCACAAACCGGAGATGCTGGTGGCGCTGACGCCGTTCGAGGCGTTGTGCGGCTTCCGCGACCCGTCGGAGTCGGCCGATGCGCTGGCGTCGCTGGACATTCCCGCGCTGGCGCCGGTGGTGTCCGCTGCTCCGGACCGGCGTGCACGGCCTGCGCCCCGCCGTGGAGGCGCTGCTCCGCTGGCCCGTTTCCGAGCGCCCGGCGCTGATCGGCGGCGGTCGGTCCGGCGCAGCCGCTGGCCTTGTCGCTGGCGTCGGCACTATCCCGGCGACCCCGGCGTGCTGGTGGCGCTCCTGCTCAACCACGTCCGGCTGGCGCCGGGCGAGGCGATCTGGATGCCGGCCGGCAACCTGCACGCCTACCTGCGCGGCACCGGCGTCGAGATCATGGCGGCCAGCGACAACGTGTTGCGCGGCGGCCTGACGCCCAAGCGGGTGGACGTCGACGAGTTGCTGCGGGTGCTGCGCTTCGAGGTCCTGGCCGATCCGGTCCGGCCGGCGACGGCGGTTGCGCCGGGCGTGACGACGTGGGAGGTGCCGGTCCGGGACTTCGCCCTGTTCCGGGTCGAACTTCGCCGCCGCCCGTCCGCCGACGCCGATCCCGGCGTCCGGTCCGCGCATCGTCCTCGGCACCGCCGGCGACGTCTTCGTGGCCGCGGACCACGGCACTCCCGTCTCGGTCGCGGTGGGCGGCGCCGCTTTCGCCTCCGCCGACGCGGGCCCGATCACGCTGGCCGGGGTGGGCGAGGCCTTCGTCGCCGCCGTCCCCTCCTGACCCGTAGCGCTCCTACCCGGCGATCCCGCCCGGTTGCCGCGCCTGCGCAGCGCCGCTGTCCACCGACGGCTTGCCCGACTTAAGGAATTTTCCCGAAATGCTTGACATGGGTCGTTGCGGAGTGTGAAGCTACATGCACGCAGCGTCAATGGTGATCGGGGGGTCCCACGGACGCGCGCGGTACCAAACCGGGGGGATGAACGGGGCGGCAGGTCTTTGACCTGCCGCCCCGTTCGCTGTTCCGCTCCGGGATGCCGCGGGATCGTGCCGTTGGCCCGCCACCGCTGTCCTGCAAGCGGAGCGCCCCGTTCAGGCTAAGCCGAACGGGGCGCTTCTTGGTGTCCCGGCAGTTGCCGCTACCCGGTCCACCTGGTCATATCCATTACGACAGACCGGGATGTGCCGTGCAAGTGCATATCGTGCTGTGCAAGTTGCACTACGTGAGGGTGTTCCCGGTACCGTGGCTGCGTGGCGAGGCCGATATCTACCGCGCGGCGCGAGCTGGGCGACGAACTGCGGCGACTCCGGGGTGAACGCCGGGGCGCCGACGTCGCGTCCGAGCTCGGCTGGTCCGAGTCCAAACTCTCCCGGATCGAGACGGCCCGTACGGGCATCACCGAGTCCGATCTGGACCGTCTGCTGGCCGCGTACGGGACCCGGACCGAGGAGCGTGACCGGCTCCGCGGCCTGGCCCGGCGCACCCGCACCCGGGCCTGGTGGACGCAATACCGCTCGTCGGTACCCGACCCGTACGACGAATACGTCGCCCTGGAGGCCGAAGCGGTCGCCATCGAGCGAGTGGGAATGCCAGGTCGTGCCCGGTCTGCTGCAGACCGACGAGTACGCCCGGGCGGTGATCGAGGTCGGCGCCGACATCAGCGCACCGCACATCATCCAGCGCCGGCTCGCCCTGCGGATGGCTCGCCAGGCGGTGCTGACCCGGGAGCCGCCGCCGCGGCTGAGCGTGGTGCTGGACGAGTCCGTCCTGCACCGCGAGATCGGCGGCCGGGACGTGTCTGGACCGGCAGTTGCAGCATCTGTTCGACGCGAGCCACCGGCCGGAGGTCGAGGTGCGGGTGCTGCCGTTCACCGCCGGGGCCCACGCCGCGCTGACCGAGTCGTTCGTGATCTTCGACTTCGGACCGGACACCCGGTCGGCGGTGGTGCACAGCGAGGGCCTGACCGGGGGACAGTTCCGGACGAAGCCCGCCGACATCCACGTCTATCGCGGACGCGTTCGCCGACCTGCGCCGTCGCGCTTTGCCGGTCGAGGCCAGCCGTTCGGTGGTCGCTCGTTCAGGGCGACGCCTCTGGCTGACCGTCGGGTCGGCGTCGATAGTGGAGGCGAAGAACGTCCGGAGAAGAGGGTTGAGAGTGCAACAGAACGATCTGACCTGGCGCAAAAGCACGCGCAGCGGCGCCGCCGGGCATTGTGTGGAGATCGCCGAGACGCCCGCCGTGATCCTGGTACGCGACTCCAAGGACGTGGCCGGACCGGTGCTCCGGTTCGACACGCCCGGATGGCGCCGACTTCGTGGCGAGCGTACGGAACGGGGAATTCGACCGCCCCACCGCGTAAATCGACCAGCCCGCAAAGGCGGCCCGCGCAGTGCGCGGGCCGCCTTTGCCGTGTCCCGCCGTGTGAGACCGCGGACCGGGCGTGAACTTGACGGAAGACAGTTTAAGGTATGGCGAACCTAACTTAGGTATGCCTTGCTTAAGTTATTGGAGGGTTCGATGATTCCGACGCTGGTGATCGGGCTGCGCGAAGGCCTCGAGGCCTCGCTGATCGTCGGGCATCATCGCCGCGTTCCTGAACCAGAGCGGCCGGCGCGACGCGCTCAAGCAGGTGTGGCTGGGTGGTCGCCGCGGCCGTCGTGCTCTGCCTGGCCGTCGGTGTCGCGCTGTTCGTGCTCTCCCGCGAGCTGCCGCAGCAGGCCCAGGAGGGCCTGGAGACCGTGGTCGGCGCTGTTCGCCCTGGCCATGGTCACCTTCATGATCTTCTGGATGACCAGGCACGCCCGCAGCATGAAGCGTGAGCTGGAAGGGGCCGCGCAGGACGCGCTGGCCGACGGCTCGGCCCGGGCGCTGGTCGTCGATGGCGTTCCTGGCCGTGCTGCGGGAGGGCTTCGAGACCGCCGTCTTCCTGATCGCCGTCATCCAGAACAGCGCCAGCGCCGGCGCCGCGACCGACGGGCGCGGTCATCGGCATCGTCGATCGCGGTCGGTCCTCGGCTACGGCATCTACCGCGGCGGCGTGCACCTCAACCTGGGCCGGTTCTTCAAGATCACCGGCCTGGTGCTGGCCCTGGTCGCCGCCGGTCTGGCGATGACCGCGGTGCACACCGCGTTCGAGGCCGGCTGGCTGACCGCCGGCCAGGCCACCGCGCGCTCGACCTGACCTGGCTCGTCCGGCCGGGCACGGTGCTCTCCTCGCTGATCACCGGCGTGCTGGGCATCCAGCCGAAACCGACGCGTGGCCGAGGCCATCGCCTGGCTCGTCTACGCGGTCCCGGTCGCTCGCCTACGTGGCCTGGCCGCGCCGGCGCCGCCCGTCCCGCGCGCCGCCCCAGACGGCCGGCGCAGCCGGCCTGAGCGTCCACCGCCTGACCACCGCTCGTCCGAGCCCTTCGCAAGGAGTCCCCGCACCATGCCCACGCCCCTGCGCGCCGCGCTGCGCAGCCTCGCGGTCCTGGTCCTCGCCGCCGGAGTCGCCGCCGCCTGCGCCGACGGCAAGTCCTCGGCGTCGATGCCGGCCAGGCCGCGGCCGGCGCGACCACGGTGACCGTCACGCTCACCGACGACGGCTGCACGCCGTCGCCCGCCACCGGCGCGCGCCGGCCCGATCAACTTCGAGGTCAAGAACACGAGCGCCACCAAGGTCAGCGAGGCCGAGCTGCTGCGCGAGGACACCATCATGGGCGAGAAGGAGAACCTGACCCCGGGCCTGTCCGGCTCGTTCTCGCTCAAGCTGGACGGCCGGCAAGTACCAGGTCTACTGCCCGAACGCCAAGACCGAGAAGACCGACTTCACGGTCACCGGCATCGCGCGGCGGCGCCTCCACCGACCCGGCCGTGGCAGACCGCGCTGACCGACGCCACCACCGGCTACCAGCAGTACGTGGCGGCCGAGGTCGACAAGCTGGTCCCGGCCACCAAGACCTTCACCGACGCCGTACGGGCCGGCGACCTCGCCGCGGCCAAGGCCGCCTTCGCCCCGGCCCGGTACTTCTACGAAGAGGTCGAGCCGGTCGCGGAGAGCTTCGGCGACCTCGACCCGGACATCGACGCCCGCGATCGACGACGTGGACGACCCGGCCGACTGGACCGGCTTCCACCGGCTCGAGAAGGCGCTCTGGGCCGACAAGTCGACCAAGAGCATGGCGCCGATCGCCGACCAAGCTCGACGCCGACGTGGCCAAGCTGAAGACGCTGGTCGCCACCGCGAAGTTCCAGCCGGCCCAGCTCGCCAACGGCGCCACCGAACTGCTCAACGAGGTCGCCTCCAGCAAGATCACCGGCGAGGAGGACCGGTACAGCCACACCGACCTCTCCGACTTCGAGGCCAACGTGGTCGGCGCGCAGAAGGCCTTCACGCTGCTGCAGCCGGCTCTGCAGAAGCTCGACCCGGCGCTGTCGACGACCGTGCAGCAGCAGTTCACCGCGGTGCTCGACGCGATCAAGCCGTACCAGAAGGGCGACTCCTACGTCGACTACTCGACGGTGACCGAGGACCAGCGCCGGGCGCTGACCCAGAAGGTCGACGCGCTGGCCGAGCCGCTGTCGCAGGTCGCGGCCAAGGTCACCCGGTAGGCTCGGATGAAAGCCTCGCGTCGCGGATTTCTGCGCTCGGCGGCGCCGCGGTCGCCGGCGCCGGGGCCGGCGCGCTGGCCACGCCACGCCGCCGAGACCGGGACCGACCATCCCGCCGCCGGTCCGACCGGGTGCCGTTCCACGGCGCCCGGCAGGCCGGCATCGCCACGCCGGCCCAGCAGCGGCTCGCGTTCGCCGCCTACGACCTGACCGTCGACGGCGACGCGACCGCCAGCCGGCCGCGCTCAGCAGCTGCTGAAGACCTGGACCGCGGCCGCCGCCGCGATGTGCCGCGGCGCAGATGGTGCCCGGCGACAACGGCAACCCCGGCCGCGCCGCCCGCCGACACCGGCGAGGCGGTCGGCCTGCCGGCGGCCAACCTGACCATCACCGTCGGCTTCGGACCGTCGCTGTTCGACCAGTCGGTTCGGGCTGGCCGGCCAACGCCCGGCCGCGCTGGCCGACCTGCCGCGCGTTCGCCCGCGACCAGCTCGACCCGCTGCACCAGCAACGGCGACCTGTGCATCCAGGCCTGCGCCGACGACCCGCTGGTGGCCTTCCACGCCATCCGCAACCTGGCCCGGCTCGGGCCGCGGCACGGCGGTCATGCGCTGGTCCCAGCTCGGCTTCGGCAAGGCCACCTCGACCAGCGCCGACGCAGGACACGCCCGCGCAACCTGATGGGCTTCAAGGACGGCACCCGCAACATCGAGACCGCCGACGCCGCGCCTGATGAACCAGCACGTCTGGGTCGGCGCCGACACCGACCAGCCCTGGATGCGGGACGGCAGCTACCTGGTCACGCGCCGGATCCGGATGCTAGATCGAGGCGTGGGACCGCGACTACCTGTCCGATCAGGAGGCGGTCTTCGGCCGGCAGAAGGTCAGCGGCGCGCCGCTCGGCGGTGTCGCGGAGCACGACGACCCCGACTTCGCCGCGACGCGACCACGAGCACCGGCGAGCCGGTGATCGCCGCCGACGCGCACATCCGGCTGGCCGCCCACGAGAACAACGACGGCGTACGGATCCTGCGCCGCGGCTACTCCTACACCGACGGCATGTTTCAGCGACACCGGCGAGCTCGACGCCGGACTGTTCTTCATCGCCTTCCAGCGCGACCCGCGCACCCAGTTCGTACCGCTGCAGCGCAAGCTCAGCGCCAGCGACGCGCTGAACGAGTACATCCGACCACGTCGGCTCCGGCCTGTACGCCTGCCCACCCGGGGTTTCCGCGGTCCGGACGACTTCTGGGGAAAGCGCCCTCTTCGCGTAGGCTCGCCGGCAAGATCGCCCCGCGCGTTCGCGGAGTTCGAGGAGACAGTGCAATATTGGACCGCATGAGAGCCCGGGTACTCGTCGTCGACGACGACCCCGCGCTGGCCGAGATGCTCGGCATCGTGCTGCGCAGCGAGGGTTTCCTGCCGTCCTTCGTCGCCGACGGTGAGCGCGCCCTGGCCGCCTTCCGCGAGAGCCGGCCCGACATCGTGCTGCTCGACCTGATGCTGCCCGGCATGAGCGGCATCGACGTCGCCCGGGCGATCCGCACCGAGTCGGGCATTCCGATCGTCATGCTGACCGCCAAGAGCGACACCGTCGACGTGGTGCTCGGCCTCGAGTCCGGCGCCGACGACTACGTGGTCAAGCCGTTCAAGCCCAAGGAACTGGTCGCCCGGATGCGGGCCCGGCTGCGCCGGGGCGAGGACGCGGCGCCCGAGATGCTGACCATCGGGCCGCCCGGCAACCAGATCACCATCGACGTGCCGGCGCACATGGTGACCCGGTACGGCGAGGAGGTCAAGCTCACCCCGCTCGAGTTCGATCTGCTGGTCGCGCTGGCCCGCAAGCCGCGCCAGGTCTTCACCCGCGAGGTGCTGCTCGAGCAGGTCTGGGGTTACCGCCACGCCGCCGACACGCGCCTGGTCAACGTGCACGTCCAGCGGCTGCGGGCCAAGATCGAGCCGGATCCGGAGAAGACCGGAGATCATCCTGACGGTACGGGGGGTCGGCTACAAGGCGGGCACCGGATAGCCAGCTGGTGGCGTTAACCTTGCTCGCGCTATGCGTGCACCGAGTCCTGGCTTCCGCTGACCGTCCGCCGCCCCCTCCGGGTGGTGCGGCGGCAGGCTGTTGCGCTCGGCGTGCGCCGGTTCGGCGCGTGCCGCCCGGCCGGCCCGGCGGGCCTGGCGGCGGTCGTTGCAGCTGCGGGTCGTCGCGCTCACCCTGGTCGCGTCCAGCCTGCTGGTCGGCGCGTTCGGCTGGTTCGTCGCCTACCGTAGTGCCGACATCCTGCTCAACCGGGCCCAGGACGAGGTCGAGTCGCAACTGCGGGGCAAGGTCGAGTACGCGTTGCACCAGCTCACCGTGCACGTGTCGGTGTCCGATCCCGAGACTGGCGACGACGATCAACGACACGGTCAACTACCTGGCCGACCCGCGACCCGAGCCCGACCTCGGGCGGCACCGTGGTGTCGATGCGGGCCGCCCAGTTCCCCACCATCCATGCGGTGACCTCATCGAAGGTCGACGTCAACCGGCTGATCACGCCCGACCTGGTGCGACGCCGTCGGCCGGCCAGGGCCAGGTCGCCCGCCAGATCCGGACCGCCGACCTGGGCAACGGCACGCAGAAGTACCTGGTGTACGGGTCGCCCGTGCCGACCAGTTTCGGGCAGGTCGAGCTGTACTACATCACCCCGCTGACCACCGAGGACCGCGCCGCCAACCAGATCCGCACCACCGTGCTGGCCACCGGGCTGGCCCTGGTCATCCTGCTCGGGGTGGTCGCGGCGCTGGTCACCCGGCTGGTCGTGAACCCGGTCCGGGCGGCCGCGCGGACCGCTCAGCGCCTCTCCGCCGGCCTGCTCGACCAGCGGATGAAGGTCGACCGGCGAGGACGACCTGGCTCTGCTGGCGGCGGCGTTCAACCAGATGGCGGCCAATCTGCAACGGCAGATCGTCCGGCTGGAGGAGATGTCGCGGCTGCAGCGGCGGTTCACCTCCGACGTCTCGCACGAGCTGCGGACGCCGCTCACGACCGTACGGATGGCGGCCGATCTGATCTTCTCCGAGCGGGACGAGTTCGACCCGGCGGTGGCCCGCAGCGCCGAGCTGCTGCAAGCCGAGCTCGACCGGTTCGAGAGCCTGCTCACCGACCTGCTGGAGATCAGCCGGTTCGACGCCGGGTTCGCCGCGCTCGACGCCGAGCACACCGACCTGGTGCCGATCGTCGAGCGGGTGGCGGAGCGGCTCGCCGGTCTGGCCGAGCGGGTCGGGGTGGCGATCGAGTTGAAGCTGCCGGAGACGCCGGTGATCGCCGAGGTCGACCCGCGCCGGGTCGAGCGGGTGCTGCGCAACCTGGTCGGCAACGCGGTCGAGCACGGCGAGGCGCGGCCGGTGGTGGTGACCCTGGCCTGTGACGACGCCGCCGTGGCGGTGACGGTGCGGGACCATGGGGTGGGACTGAAAGCGGGGGAGGAGCGGCTGGTGTTCAACCGGTTCTGGCGCGCGGACCCGTCCCGGGCCCGGCAGACCGGCGGCACCGGTCTGGGCCTGTCGATCAGCGTCGAGGACGCGCGGCTGCACGGCGGCTGGCTGGAGGCATGGGGGACGCCCGGCGGCGGCGCCCAGTTCCGGTTGACGCTGCCTGTCCGGGCCGGCGACCGGCTGGTGGCGGCGCCGCTGCCGCTGATCCCGCGGGACCGGGCCGAGATCGATTCGGGTGTCGACGCCGAGAAGGTGGCGCCATGATCCGCCGCCTGCGCCTGGCCCTGGTGCGGCTCGGTGCTGGCCGCACTGCTGCTCAGCGGCTGCGGCATCCCGGACAACAGCGCCGTCGTCCCGGTCGGCCCCGGCCCGGCCCGCGACCAGTCGTCGGGCTCGGACGTGACGCCGACGAAGCCGGACCGCGCGGACACGACCGACGTTGCCACCTTTCTGAACAACTTCCTCACCGCTCCGGCGGGCGACTACGACTCGGCCGTCCAAGGCGTGAAGTCGTACATGGCGCCTTCGCTGGCCGGCACCTTCAAACCGACGACCGGGACCATCACCGTGGTCCGCCGGATCGGCAACCCGCTGATCAACGTCGGCAACCCGCTGGTCACGTTCAAGGCGCAGATCGTCGGCATGCTGGACGACCAGGGCGTGCTCAAGCCGTGGCTGTCGCCGGACACGATGGATTACCACCTCCGGGTGGATTACGTCCAGGGTCAGAGCGGCCTGTTCGTGACCGGCATCGACAAGCAGAACCAGCTGCTGCTGGACGACACCGCGCTGAACAGTTTCTACACCAGGCGCACCATCTACTTCTGGAACACCGACCACTCCGGCCTCATCCCCGACATCCGCTACATGCCGCTCAGCGTGCCCGCCGAGCAGCGGCCGACCGAGGTGCTGGAGTGGCTGACGAACGGGCCGGCGGACTGGCTTCAGCCGGTGGCCGAACGGCTGCCGCAGGACACGCGTCCGATCGGCAACGTGCCCACCGTCGGCAACGGCACCCTGCAGGTCAGTCTGAGCGGCCAGGCGTTGCCGGACGACCTGACCGCGGTCGAGCGGCAGGACGCGCTGAACCGGCTGCAACTGCAACTGCGGTGGTCGCTGCGACCCGACCTGCAGTCGGCGCTGGAACTCAACATCGAGCATCAGCAGCCGCAGACCTACAAGGGCACCGACTATCTGTCCAGCAACGCCGCGTACCGGGCGAGCACCCAGTTGCAGCGGTTCGTGGTCTACCAGGGGCAGGTGCGGCGGCTGGCCCGGTCGTACCGCGCGGCCGATCCGGTGCCGGGGCTCACCGCCGATACCAACAAGAACATCCAGATGGTGACGTACGGGGCGTCGCTCACCCGGACGTACGTGGCGCTGGTGGTGAACGACTCGAACGGCCGGCCGGCGCTGCGGGTCGGCTCGGCGCCCACCGGCAGCCCGGCCACCATGCCGATGATCAGCTTGAGCAAGCCGATCGGCCGGCCGGTGTGGGCGGTCTCGCCGCCGGTGGGCCGGGCCGACGGCACGGTCGGGTTGGTCCCGGCGGGCGGCAAGTTGTACTCGTTCGCCCCGGACGGCACCGGTATCGCCCGCGTGGCCTGGCCCGGTGGCTACGGCGGCATCACCGGCGTGGCCGTCGCCCCGGACGCCCGCCGCGTGGCGATCATCGCCGGCGGCCGGCTCTACCTGGCCACCATGAGCAACGACGACGGCGTTCAGTTGAGTCCGCCGGTGCAGATCCAGATGCAGCTGCTGCAGAATCTGACCGCGGTCGACTGGACCAGCGAGAGCTCGCTGGTGGTGGCCGGCGCGAGGATCGACAACGGCCATTCCGCGATCTCGGACGTGTCGATCGACGGCGCCGTGCAGACACTGCGCCTGGGTGACCTCGGCGACGTCCCGGTCAATTATCTGGTCGCGTCCCCGGCCAGTCCGAGTGGCAGCGACGACCTCGCCGCTCCGGTGGCCTACGTGCTCGGCACGGCCGCGTTCGACGAGGCCCGGCCGGACAAGATCGACCCCCGGGACCTGGCCGTGCCGGTGACCAACGCCAAGGCCGACGTGCCGCTGCCGACCGCGCCCGCCTTCCTCGGGTAGGGGCGGGATGGCGGGTCTGGGCGCGGCCCTGGCCGATCTGGTGCTGCCGGCGTCGTGCGCGGGCTGCGGCGCCGATCGGGTGCCGCTGCGGTCCGGGGCGTGCGCGCCGTGCGTGGCCGAACTGGAGGCGTTGACCCCGTTCGCCACCGCGCCCGAGCCGCCGCCGTACGGGATGCCGCCGTGCACGGCGCTCGGGGCGTACGGCGGGGTGTTGCGGTCGGCTCTGCTGGCCTACAAGGAGAAGGGCCGGCACCGGCTGGCCGGTCCGCTCGGCGCCCTGCTGGCCGGCGCGATCGCCGCGGCTGCCGTACGCGGCGGCGGTGGGCGGCGCGTGCCGGTCACCGTGATGCCGGTCCCGTCGACCGCCAAGGCGATTCGCGAACGCCACGGCGACCACATGGCGCGACTGGCCACACACGCGGTGCGTCGGCTGCGGGCGTCCGGCTGGCAGGCTGACGTGACACCGACTGCTTCGAGCGTTGCCGCGGCCTGACTCGGCGTCGCTGGACGCCGCGGGCCGGGCGGCGGCGGCTGAGAATTCGCTGCGAATCCGACGTTCTCGGATCCGCGTTCCGGCACGGGCGCAGAGGATCGGGGGCACGCTGGTAGTGGTGGACGACATCGTCACGACGGGCGCCACGCTGGCCGTGGTTTCGACCCGGCTTGAGGAGGCGAACATGCAGGTGAACGGGGCGGCAGTGCTCGCTGCGACCCGCTTGCGGAGTGCCACCCGGAGCAGGTTCGCGCGAATTGCCCCCCGGACGTCCGGGGAACTCCGATCATCATGTGCTCGGTATCCGCGAACGAGGGGTGACGGGTGGGCGTCCGCACGTTAGCGTCTTGGTGACGAGGGTAAGCGTGAGCACCTGCCGGAGCCTCTGCGCCGCCACCGGAGCACCGGCGCACCGGGAAGGAGCCGTCTCGAACGACCGCACCGGTGACGCTCCGCGATCATCGGGGCGTAACGCGAATCCCCGCAGCACCAACGTTGGGGGAGGTCACGAGTGGACATTGTCGTCAAGGGTCGAAACGTCGAAGTTCCCGATCACTACCGGGAGCACGTCGCCGACAAGCTGAGCAAGGTCGAGCGCTACGACCAGAAACTGATCCGGGCGGATGTGGAGCTCTATCACGAGCGCAACCCACGCCAGTCCGAGAAGTGCCAGCGGGTCGAGATCACTGTCATGACACGAGGTCCGGTGGTCCGGGCCGAGGCGTGTGCGAAGGACTTCTACGCCGCCCTGGACCTGGCCATCACCAAGCTTGACGCCCGGTTGCGCCGGTCCGCCGATCGCCGCCGAGTCCATCGTGGGCAGCACGCGCCCGGTCTCCGTGGCCGCCGCGACGGCGGGCCTGCCGACCGATCTGCCCGCCTTCGACGAAGCGGCCGAGGAAACGCCGTTCGACCTCGTGCAGCCCGACCACGACCAGCCGTGGCGCATCGTCCGGGAGAAGGAACACCCCGCCGACCCGATGACCGTCGACGACGCCCTCTACCAGATGGAGCTCGTCGGCCACGACTTCTACCTGTTCCACGACAAGGAAAGCGGCCGGCCCAGCGTCGTCTACCGGCGGCGCGGCTACGACTACGGCATCCTGTCGCTGGAGTCCACGGGCTGATCGCCCGGACCCTGCAGACCGGCGATGACGTCCTCGGCCAGGAGCACGAACTGGACGTCGTCGCTGCGCCGGCCGTCCGCGCCCGGCAGGCGTGCCGCCAGGAACGCCTCCCGCCGGAACCCGGCCTTCTCCAGCACTCGCTGGGACGCGACGTTCGTGGGCAGCGCGCCCGCGATCAGGCGGGCGATGCCGGTCTCGGCGAACGCCCACAGGGCCACCAGCGCGGCCGCCCGGCTCGCGTAGCCGCGGCCGCGCCAGGCCGGCAGCATGCTGTAACCGATCATTGCCTGGCCGGTTCCCGGCTCTTGATAGAACAACCCGATCTCGCCCGCCGCCGCGCCCGTCGCGGCGTCCACGATCACCAGGTCCGCGCGCTCGCCGAGCAGCCAGCGCGCGGCCGATCGGGTGCAGCGGCGGTGGATCTGGTCCGGGCTCGGCGCGACCGGCGGCACGCTGGTCGTGACCACGTCCGCCTGGGTGTGCAGATCGGTGTAGAACTCCTCGTCGGCGCCGACCAGTGGCCGCAGGGTGATCACGCCGTCGGTGAGCTCGCCGCCGGGCAGGTCCGGCAGCAGGCGGTCGACCGGCTCGTCCGGGTCGGTGGCGGTGCGGGCGAACGCCAGCAGGTCGTCCTGCCCGCCGTCGCGGTTGGGCAGCGCTCCTCGCCGTACGCCCTCGGGCGCGAAACCGGCGGCCAGCGCGACCCGCTGGCTGCCGTTGTTCTCCCAGTGCGTGAGCAGCTCCAGCCGCGCGGTGCCGGTGGCGAACGCGTGCGCGCTGAGCGCCCGTACGGCGGCGGTGGCCACGCCCCGGCGGCGCGCCCACGGCCCCACCCAGTAACCGATCTCGCCCTGCCGGCGGCTGCGCTGGTAGGGCGTGATCCCGATGCCGCCGAGCAGCTTGTCGGTGGCCGGGTCCACGACGGCGTACGCGCCCCCGCCCTCGGCGAACGCCGCCGCCGCGCCCTCGGTGATGTACCACTCGGCGTGCGCGCGGGTGAACGGTCGCGGGATCAGTGGCATGAAGCGCTGCGTGGCCGCGTCGGCGTAACCGGCCACCACGTCGTCCGCGTCGTCCGGCCGGAACGTCCGCAGCCGTACGCCGTCGCCGTCGAGCATCTCCGCCGTCACGGGGTCACCACGTCGGTGGCCAGCAGCGAGCCGATCCAGTGATCGAGCCGCCGGCCGCGGCCCGGCGCCGCCGACCGCACCAGACCCTCCATGGTGAAACCCGCCTTCTCCGCCACCCGGCGGGACGCCTCGTTGCCGACCTCGGCCCGCCACTGTATGCGGGTCAGCCCGAGCGGGCCGAACCCCCACGCGGCCAGCGCCCGGACCGCGGCCACGGCCCATCCCCGCCCCCGCGCGGGGGCGGCGATCAGGTACCCGATCTCGCCGACCGCCGGGTCGTCGCCGATGCGCAGGTCGGCGGTGCCGGCGTAGACGTCGTCGGGTCCGGCCACGGTGAACGTCGCCTCGGTCCCGCGGGCCCAGTCCAGCGGCGCCTCACTTTCCACATATCGGGTGGCGTCGGCCATCGTGTACGGCTCCGGCCCGCCGAACCAGCGGATCACCTCCGGATCCCGCTGCGCCGCGACCAGCCCGGCCCGATCGGACAGCCGGGGCGGGCGCAGACGCACCGGCCCGGCCTCCAGGACGGGCTGCGGACCCCCGAGAACCCGAGCCTGACGCCGTACGACCGGGTCGAGCTCGGCCCCGGCGGTGGTGAGGTCCCCGGGGCGCAGCACGGCCAGCCACCGCTCGGCCCGGCCCGGGGTGGCCGGCAGGCGGCCGACCATCCGGAAACCCAGCCGCAGACCGGTCAGCCGGGACGCCTGGTTGCCGACCTTGGCCGTCCACTCCACCGCCGGCGCGCCGAGGTCGTCGAACGCCCACCGCAGCAGCGGGCGCGACGCCCGCTCGGTGACCCGTCCGCCGCGTGCCCACGGCGCCGACCAGTAGCCCAGCTCGGGCCGGGTGTCCGGGTGGTGGACGGCCACGCTGCCCAGCAACTCGCCGGTCCGGATGTCGGCGACGGCGTAGCTGAAGTCCGCCCGGGTGTGGAACGCCCGGCGCGCGATCTCGCTGACAAACTGGCGGCCGTGCTCGATCGTGTAGGGATCGGGCAGATTTCCCGACCAGAACTGCAGCACCGGATCCGAGCAGGCCCGGGTGACTGCCTCGGCGTCGGCCGCGCGCCACCGCCGAAGCAGCAGCTCGTCCACCCGGATCTCGGTCGGTTCCACCCGGTCATCGTGCCCGACACGCCTGGGCCCGACAAAAGGTTGCAGTGGCCGAGAAGGTCCGCTGTCAGCGAACTCGCAGTGAGCTTTCGTACTGTTTGCGAAGTTGATAGGAGCCTCGGGTCACGCGCTTCCCGTCGTTGCTCGTAGGATGGATCGGTTGACCGTCTAGGGGAGCGTTGACCCGTGTCGATTTTTGAAAAAGTCCTCCGCGCCGGTGAGGGCCGTATGGTGCGCCGGCTCAAGGCGATCGCGGACGCGGTCAATTCGATCGAGGACGAGTACGTCGACCTCACCGATGATGAGCTGCGGGAATGCACCGAGGCCTTCAAGGAGCGGTACGCCGAGGGCGAGTCGCTCGACTCGTTGCTGCCCGAAGCGTTCGCGGTGGCGCGCGAAGGGGCCAAGCGAGTGCTCGGCCAGCGCGCCTACGACGTCCAGGTGATGGGCGGCGCGGCGCTGCACTTCGGGAACATCCCGGAGATGAAGACCGGTGAGGGCAAGACCCTGACCGGTGTCTTCCCGGCGTACCTGAACGCGCTCACCGGCAAGGGCGTGCACATCATCACGGTGAACGACTACCTGGCTCAGCGCGACGCCGAGTGGGTCGGCCGGATTCACGTGTTCCTGGGCCTGACCGTCGGCGTCATCCTGCCGAACCGGCCGGCCGCGGAGCACCGCGAGGCGTACGCCTGCGACATCACCTACGGCACGAACAACGAGTTCGGCTTCGACTACCTGCGCGACAACATGGCCTGGTCGCGGGACGAACTCGTGCAGCGGGGCCACCACTTCGCGATCGTGGACGAGGTCGACTCGATCCTCATCGACGAGGCCCGTACCCCGCTGATCATCTCCGGGCCGGCCGAGCACTCGGCCCGCTGGTACGGCGAGTTCGCCTCCATCGTCAAGCGCCTCGAGCGCGGCAAGGAAGGCGAGGGCGACTACGAGGTCGACGAGTCGAAGCGGACCGTCGGCGTCACCGAGCGCGGCGTCTCCCGGGTCGAGGACCGGCTCGGCATCGACAACCTCTACGAGTCGGTGAACACCCCGCTGGTCGGCTACCTGAACAACGCGATCAAGGCCAAGGAGCTCTACAAGCGGGACAAGGACTACATCGTCAGCCCCGAGGGCGAGGTCCTGATCGTCGACGAGTTCACCGGGCGCATCCTGCACGGCCGGCGCTACAACGAGGGCATGCACCAGGCCATCGAGGCCAAGGAGGGCGTCGAGGTCAAGCAGGAGAATCAGACGCTGGCCACGGTCACGCTGCAGAACTACTTCCGGCTGTACGAGAAGCTGGGCGGCATGACCGGTACGGCGCAGACCGAGGCCGGCGAGTTCAACAAGGTCTACAACGTCGGCGTGGTGACCATCCCCACGCACCGGCCGATGATCCGGCTCGACCACCCGGACGTCATCTACAAGACCGAGAAGGCCAAGTTCAACGCGGTCATCGAGGACATCGCCGAGCGGCACGCCACCGGCCAGCCGGTTCTGGTCGGCACGGTCTCGGTGGAGAACTCGGAGATCCTGTCCACGCTGCTGCGCCGCCGCGGCATCCCGCACAGTGTGCTGAACGCGAAGTTCCACGCCCAGGAGGCGACGATCATCGCCCAGGCCGGGCGCAAGGGCGGCGTCACGGTGGCCACCAACATGGCCGGCCGCGGCACGGACATCCTGCTCGGCGGCAACCCCGAGTTCCTCGCCGCGGCCGAGCTGCACCAGCGCGGCCTGGACCCGGTGGAGAGCCCCGAGGAGTACGCCAAGGCCCTCGAAGAGGTGCTGCCGGAGTGGAAGGAGAAGTGCGAGGCGGAAGCGGCCGAGGTCATCGACGCCGGCGGCCTCTACGTGCTCGGCACCGAACGCCACGACTCCCGCCGCATCGACAACCAGCTCCGCGGCCGCTCCGGCCGGCAGGGTGACCCGGGCGAGTCCCGCTTCTACCTGTCGCTGCAGGACGACCTGATGAAGCGGTTCCGCGCCGGGGCGGTCGAAGCGGTCATGGAGCGCTTCAACATCCCCGAGGACGTGCCGATCGAGTCGAAGATGGTGACCCGGCAGATTCGCGGCGCGCAGACGCAGATCGAGGGCCAGAACGCCGAGATCCGCAAGAACGTCCTCAAGTACGACGAGGTCATGAACAAGCAGCGCCAGGTGATCTACGCCGAGCGCAAGCGGGTCCTCGACGGCGAGGACATGCACGACCAGGCCCAGCACATGATCGACGACGTGATCGGCGACTACGTGCACGCGGCCACCGCCGACGGGTACGCCGAGGACTGGGATCTCGAGCAGCTCTGGACCAACCTGCGCCGGCTCTACCCGGTCGGCCTCACCATCGAGGACCTGATCGAGGAGTCCGGCGGCGAGCGGAGCGCGATCGACGCCGAATTCATGACCCAGCAGCTCAAGGACGACGCGCAGGCCGCGTACAAGGCCCGCGAGGACGAACTCGGCCCCGAGGCCGTGCGCGAGCTCGAGCGCCAGGTCCTGCTGGCGGTCATCGACCGCAAGTGGCGCGAGCACCTGTACGAGATGGACTACCTGCAGGAGGGCATCAACCTGCGGGCGTACGCCCAGCGCGACCCGGTGGTCGAGTACCAGCGCGAGGGCTTCGACATGTTCCGCCAGATGATGGACGGCATCAAGGAGGAGGCGGTCGGGTTCCTGTTCAACCTGGAGGTCCAGGTCGAGGAGCAGCCGACGGTCACGGTCGACCCGAGCCAGGCGGTGCCGATGTCCGCCGTCGGCGCCGGCACGGGCGGGGCCACCACCGAGACTGAGGAGCGCGTCGAACTCCGGGCCAAGGGCCTCGGCGGCGACCGCCGTCCGCAGAACCTGCAGTACACGGCACCCGCCATCGACGGTGAGGCCGGCGGCGGCTCGCCCACGATCCGGCAGGCCCCCGCGGCGCCCGCTCTGGGCATCGGCCCGGGCGGCTCCCCGGTCCCGCCGAGCCCCGCGGTGGCCGCGGCCAACCGCGCCCACCCGTCCAACAACCCGGCGCAGGCCCAGAGCAGCAACGGGCCGTCTCGCAACGCCCCGTGCTACTGCGGCTCCGGCAAGAAGTACAAGCGCTGCCACGGCGCACCCAGCGGCGGCGCCTGACGGTCGCCGCCTTCCCGCCACCCCGGCCCGCACTGCGGGCCGGGGTCGCGTCCTGTTCCGGGGTCGCGTCCTGTTCCGGGTCCGTCCGGCCGGCCGTCCTGTTCCGGGGCCGGCCGTGCTTTCCGGGCTGCGGCTCTTTCCGGGCTGCGCCTGACGCTCAGGACAATTCGCGGTCAGGCGCTGCGTCGTTTCGCGCTGCGTTACTAGAGGTGTTGGTGGCGTTGAGGGAAGCGAGCAGGGTGAGTTTGTCGGCTGAGGGGCTGCCGGGCTCGGGGTAGTAGAGCACCAGCGTGATGCCGTCGATGGGCAGCTTGTCGCGGTGCAGGGTCAGCCGGCCCACCTCGGGGTGAGTGAAGATCGCGGTGCCACCGCGCAGCTGCCGGATGTCGTGGCGCGCCCAGCGCGAGCGGAAGCGGTCGCTGGCCATCGAGAGCTGACCGACGAGCTCGACGGCACGAACATCGTTTTCGTCGTAGCCGACAGACATGCGGAACGCTGCGATGAAGTCGTCGAGGGCTCGTTCCCAGTCGGGGTGGAACTCGCGTTCTTCCGGGTCGAGCACGAGATCTCGCAGTCGGTTGTGGCCGACGGCGAGCCTGGGTGAAAGCGCCTGGGCGAGCGCGTTTGCGGCCAGCACGTCGAAGTAGCGGCCCTCGAGGAAAGCGGGCACCTGCACCGTGGCGAGAAGGTGGTGCAGACGCGGCGGAACACGTTCGGCGCGGGCGCGTCGGCGCCCGCGGAGTTCGGGAGCCGCCAGAGCGAGCAAGTAGTCGGTCTCGACGTCGTCCAGCCGAAGAACGCGAGCCAGCGCTCGGAGAACCTGGACCGATGGATTCCGGTCGCGGCCTCGTTCCAGGCGCAGATAGTAGTCGGCGCTGATGCCCGCCAGCAGCGCGACTTCTTCCCGCCGCAACCCCGACACCCGGCGGTGCCCACCGTCCGGGATGCCGGCCAGTGCAGGCGTCACCAGAGCGCGCCGAGCCCGCAGATACTCCCCCAGCGCGTTGCCGTCTGCTGCCCCGTCGCTCATCAGGCAACGGTAACCGCGCTCACTCGCGGAAAGGAGGTCCTGGCACTCCAGGGCTCAGCGGGGCCCTACTACGGGCGTCGAGTACGCCCCACTCTGGAGAGAGGCCACAACTGGAGGAACTAGACATGGAACTGACCAACCGCACCGTCTTCATCGTAGGTGGCACCTCCGGTATCGGCCTGGGTCTGGCCCGCCGGCTGGTCGCCTCCGGCAACGAGGTCGTCGTCGGCGGCCGCAGCGCCCAACCGTTGGACGCCGGCATCGACGCGGTCACCATCGACGTCACCGATCCGGCCTCGATCCGGGCTGCCCGCGACAAGGTGTTAGCCGACCACCCCGACCTGGACGTGATCATCACGATGTCCGGGGTCATGCTGCCCGAAGATCTGCGCGACCCCGCTCACATCGGCAAGGCCGAGACCACCATTGCCACGAACCTGCTCGGCACCATCCGGGTGATCGACGCCTTCACTCCACATCTGATCAACCGGGGCGCCGGAACAATAGCCACCGTGAGCTCAGGCATCGCCTTCCTGCCGTTCCCCCTGATGCCCACGTACGGCGCGTCGAAGGCCGCCGTGCACGCCTACACCGAATCGCTGCGCGCGCAACTGGCCGGCACCGGCGTCGAGGTCACCGAGATCGTCCCGCCGGCCGTCGCCACCACGCCCGAGCAGAAACAACTCAACCCCGCGGCACTCGACCTGGACGCCTACCTCGACGAGACGCTCAAGCTGCTGGCCGCGACGCCGACTCCTCACGAGATCCTTGTCGAGGCCGTCCGGGAGCACCGCTGGGCCGAGCGAAAAGGCACCTACGCCGAACTTGTCGAGCGCCGCTCGGGCGCCCTCAAGAACCTTCCCGGCCGCTGATCGAAGGAGACTCCGATGACGCCGTGCGTGGCCGGGCGGTCCCTTCGGAAAGCCCGCCCGGCCTTGCGCACATTGACCATCACGTGGTCGAAGGGGATGGGGCCCAGGACGCCCGCTGCTCCCCAAGCGCGGAACGGACGCCCCGGGGGTCTTCAGATGAGGCGCAGCACCGTGGCCGCCCAGGCGTCGTGGAGGACTTCCATCCGCAGAGCCATCGCCCAGGTGCGTTCCCCGGTCTCCAGCAGGACCGCTGCCTCCACTGCGCCGGGCCGGGGCTCGCAGAAGCGCACCCCCCGCACGGCCACCGGCGACGGCCGGTTCAGTTTGTGGTCGGCCGGGCGCGCCGCGCGTCGCATCTCGTTGACCCGGTGCGCGCCGGTGACCGCTTGGGCGACCACCCGGGACGCGTCCATCGGATGAGCCAGCCGCCGTAGTTGGGCGGCCGGCCGATGCCCGTTGAGCACCTCGACGGCCAGATGAACGAACCGCCGCACGGCGAGCCTGGCCTCGCCGAACGGTTCGCCACCGCCCACGGCGCCGGCTCCCGCGTCGCCGACGTCGGCGCCGCCTCTCGCGCTGCGGTCACTGCCGCCTCCCGCGCCACGGTCACCGTCGCCTCCCGCGCCACGGTCACCGCCGCCTCCCGCCCCACGGTCACCGCCGCCTCCCGGGCTGCGGGTCGCGAGGCGCGAACCTCCTGCGCCGGAACCCGCCCTCGCCGCCGCCCCATCGGAAGTCGCCGAGCCGGCCACCGTCACGCGAGCACCGGCGCCACTCGGCCGCCCAACGGTTCCGTCGACCACCCCGCCGACGGAACCGGCGTGACCCACACCAGTCCGACCAGCGCCGGCCTGACCCGCGCCCGCCTGACCCGCGCCGGCCTGACCCCCACCCGCCTGGCCCGCGCCGGCCTGACCCCCGCCGGGCAGTGGGACGGAAGGCCACTCGAAGGCCGGCTGATGAGCCGGCGCCCAGATCTCCGGTGACAGCTCGTCGTCGAACGGAGGGTCGCTCGGCGGCGCTGGTCGTAGTCGGATCGCGGGCCTGGGCGCGGTCCGCGGCACCACCTCGGTCACAGTCATCACAACGCCGCCAATCCTTGCGTTTGCTTGCGTTTGCCTATGACAGCAGACGACTACGCATCCGTCAACGTCGATTACGGCGGGTGATCCGACAGCAAGAAGAAGCGGCCCCGTGAGCAGGACCGCAGCTGAACATCAGGGTCAATCGGAGTCGCGGTCGGTCAGCGGGTTCATCGACACCCAGTCGGCGGTCTCGGCGTACTTGTGCTGGATGTACTCCTCCAGCTTGGCCCGCTCGACCCGCCACTGACCGCGTCCGCCGATCTTGATCGCGGGCAGTTCACCGCTGCGGACCATGTGGTACACCTGCGAATCCGAGACGTTCAGCTCGGCCGCCACGTCGGACAGCAGCATGAACCGGCTCTCCACGCAGATCCTCCGTTCGCGTTCGACAGCCTCAGTTTGCCATCTCGGACGCCGCGATGGCGCGCCCGGACAGCGGACTGGAGTAGACCACGCTGGTCGTCACCGCACCCAGACCGGCGATCCGCCCGGTGACTTCTTCCAGGTGCCGCATCGATCGGGCCAGCACCTTCAGCACGAAGCAGTCCTCGCCGGTCACGTGGTGCGCCTCGATGACCTCCGGCGTGCTGTCCAGCAGGGCGTGGAACGGCCGGTAGTTGCCGGTCGGGTACCGCAACCGGACCATCGCCATGATGCCCAGCCCCACCGCGCTCGGGTCGACCACCGCGCGGTACCCGGCGATCACGCCCGCCTCTTCCAGCCGCCGCACCCGTTCCGCCACCGCGCTCGGTGACATCGCCGCCTCCCGCGCGAGATCGGCGAAGCTCGCCCGTCCATCACGCTGCAGTGCGCCGAGAATCAACCAGTCCGTGCGATCGAGCGCCATGAGGGCAAGTTACCGTGGAATCACCGGCGAGACGAACAACAGGCCGTTGGCCGGGCCTGCCACGCCACCGGCCGCCCATCTACGGTCGAGCCATGAACAACGATGCCATCCGGTTCTTCGAAGACCGCCTCGCCTTCCAGACCGACGTGTCCGACGTCCGGGCCGCCGCCCCCGGCGACTTCGTCCTGATCGACGCTCGCCGCAAGGACGCCTGGGACCAGGGCCACATCCCGGGCGCCCGGCACCTGCCGCACGCCGACATCCCGGCCCGCGCCGCCGAACTGCTCGACAAGGCGACACCCGTCGTCACGTACTGCTGGGGGCCCGGCTGCAACGGCGCCACCCGGGCGGCTCTGGCCCTGGCCCGAGAGGGCTACGACGTCCGCGAGATGATCGGCGGCGTCGAGTACTGGGTGCGCGAGGGCTTCCCGTTGCGTACGGCCGGCGGGGAGGTCGTGCGCGAAGCCGACCCGCTGACCGCGCCCACCTGCGGTTGTTGACAGCGGAAGAGTGCTGAGGGTGAGAAGGTCTTGGCCCGCACGGTTCCGGCGGTGTACTACAAGGACGGCCCATCGCTGGAGGAAGAGTGCCGATCACCGATCTGGTCCGGGTGTACGTCCCGGCGACCGTACCGATGCTGGCGGCTCTGCGTGCCGACGGCCAGCTCGGGAAGGGGTCCGTCGACGCGCACGCGGTGACCCCGGCGTTACGCGAGTGGTACGCCGAGGGCGACGAGGAGGAGCTGGAGTACGTCGCCTTCACCCGCGCCGCCCAGGCCGCCCTGCAGCTGCTGCGCCACGACCCGGCCGCGCCGCGGCGGCGGGTGGTGGTGTCGGCCGACGTGCCGGCCGGCGCGGTGCTCCGGGAGGAGGTCGAGCTCGGTTCGAGCACCGTTCACCTGCCGCACGCCGTGACGCTGACCGAGATCGCCTCCATCCACGTGGACGGCACCGACGCGGCTGAGGCGGTGGCGGCGGCCGTCGATGTGGTCGACGAGGCGCTCGCCGGTGACCCGGACGCCCAGTTCACCGTCGACGGAGCCGAGGATCACGAGCTGGCGTGGTACGCGGTGACCGAGCTGGACGAACTGGCCTAAGCGCCCTCGGGAGGCGGCCCGAGCGTCCGGCCGATCAGGATGATCGCGGTCAGCGCGCCGATGAAGAACGTGATCAGGGCGCTGTTCAGGCGGGACCCGCTGAGTGTGATCTGCACCGACCGTTCCAGTTCGCTGACCTGGCCGGCCAGGTCGATCACGCGGGCGCCGCCGATCCGGGCGAGCCCTTCGGACAACAGCAGCACCAGTCCCGGCCCGGCGCCGGCGAGTGCGTACAGGGGCCACCGCACGTCCGTGCCGGCGCTGACCCGCTTGGCCCGCCGCAGCGACATGAACGTCACGATGCCGGCCGCCAGCCCGCTCAGCGCCGCCTGCAGGAGGCCGAACCAGCCGGCCCGGCTGACCTGGGCCGCCGAGTCGCCGGAGGAGAACAGTCCGTAGACCGGCAGGGCGTTGATCAGGAAGCCGACCGCGAACACGGCGATCCCGCCCCAGCAGATCGCGGCCACCGCCCGGGGCACGCGGAAGCCGCCGAGCGCGCCGCCGATGGTCGTGGCGCCGGCGATCGTGCCGCCGACCACGGCGTACACCCAGCCGGCGGTGTTGATCGTGATGATCACCAGGGCGCCCAGCAGGCCCAGGATCAGACCGGTCCCGGTGGACACGGCGAAACGGATCGAGGCGCTGAGCGTGCGCCCGCGGCTGATGACGTTGAGCACGGCCAGGGCGGCCGAGGCGCCGCCGATCAGGCTGGCCGAGATGGCGCCCGGCAGCGCGTACGCGGTCGAGGTGACCTGCATTTCGACGTCGTCGCCGGCGATGATCGAATGCCGGGCCGACCACAGCAGACCGGCCATCCAGGCCAGCCCGAAGAACGCCAGAAGCAGCCCGGACGACGCCGGCCGCTCGACGGACGTGTCCGGCGTGGCGGCGGTGTCCTGTGGTGCAGCCATGACCCACAGGGTACGGCCCGGGCCACGTCGCCGGACGCTCGCCCAGCGGGGAACGCTGAGCCGGGCGGCGGGAGGTACCACCCGTGGAAGGATGGATACCGACGACCGGAGACCCCGGAGCAGAAGGAGTACGTGATGGACGCGCAGCTTTCCGTGCCGCGGCCGGTCAACGAGCCGGTCCGCAACTACGCCCCCGGCAGCGCCGAACGGGCCGCCTTGCAGACCCGGCTGGACGCGATGCGCGACGAACGGCCCGACCTGACCCTGACCATCGGCGGCCGGCAGTCGATGGCCGGCGGCCCGGCGATCGAGGTGGTCCAGCCGCACCGGCGTCACCACGTGCTCGGCGTCACCGGCAACGCCACCGCAGCGGACGCCGACGCCGCCGTGACCGCGGCCAAGGCGGCCGCACCGGCCTGGCGCGCGCTGCCCTTCAGCGAGCGGGCGGCCATCTTCCTGCGCGCGGCCGAACTGCTGTCCGGCCGCTGGCGGGACACCTTGAACGCGGCCACCGTCCTCGGCCAGTCCAAGTCGGCGTACCAGGCGGAAATCGACTCGGCCTGTGAGCTCATCGATTTCCTGCGCTTCAACGTCGCGTACGGCCAGGAGATCCTGAGCGGGCAGCCGGACTCGTCGAAGGGCGTGTGGAACCGGTTCGACCACCGCCCGCTGGAGGGCTTCGTCTACGCGGTCACCCCGTTCAACTTCACCGCGATCGCCGGCAACCTGCCGTCCGCCCCGGCGCTGATGGGCAACACGGTGGTGTGGAAGCCGGCGCCGGCCCAGCAGTTGGCCGCCCACTGGACGATGCGGCTGTTCGAGGCGGCCGGTCTGCCGCCCGGCGTGATCAACATGGTCACCGGGGACGGCCTGGCGGTGTCCGACGTGGTGCTCGCCGACCCCGAGCTGGCGGGCATCCACTTCACCGGCTCGACCGCGACCTTCCGCCACCTGTGGCAGCAGGTGGGGCAGAACATCGAGCGCTACCGGACGTACCCGCGGCTGGTGGGCGAGACCGGCGGCAAGGACTTCGTGTTCGCGCACGAGAGCGCTGATGTGGATGCGCTGCACACCGCGCTGGTCCGGGGGTCGTACGAGTACCAGGGGCAGAAGTGCTCGGCGTCGTCCCGGGCGTACGTGCCGCGGTCGATCTGGGAGGGCGGCCTGCGGGACCGGCTGGCCGCCACGGTCGCGTCCATTCAGTACGGGGACGTCACCGACCTGTCCGTTTTCGGTGGCGCCGTGATCGACGGCCGCTCGTTCGCCAAGCTGGCGGGCGCGCTCGACCGGATCAAGAACAGCGCCTCGTGCACGGTGCTGGCCGGGGGTACGGCCGACGACAGCGAGGGCTGGTTCGTCGCGCCGACGCTGGTCGAGTGCACGGACCCGACGAACGAGGTGTTCAGCACCGAGTACTTCGGCCCGATCCTGAGCGTCCATGTCTACGACGACTTCGACGTCGCGCTCGAGCAGGCCGACTCGGCGGCGCCGTACGCGCTCACCGGCTCCGTCTTCGCCACCGACCGCGCCGCCGTCGACCGGGTGTCGGGCGCGCTGCGGTTCACCGCGGGCAACTTCTACGTCAACGACAAGCCGACCGGCGCCGTGGTGGGGCAGCAGCCCTTCGGCGGTGCCCGGGGGAGCGGCACGAACGACAAGGCCGGGTCGGTGCTGAACCTGTACCGCTGGGTCTCTCCCCGCACGATCAAGGAGACATTCGAGCCGGCGGTGGAATGGCGTTACCCCCACATGGGGTGATTGTCCGTCACTGGGGCTCTTGTGTTTTCTTGCGTGTCGGTAGCGACCCCTGGCTGTCCCGTTTCGGGGGGTAACGGCCGTGCATCGCCGTCTGGGCGATTCTCTGCGCCATTCTACCGCGCGTCGCCGCTCCACAAGGGTGAAACGCCCGGTCACGACCCTCGTGGTCGGACTGTCTGTGCGGGACAGTCGCATGTGGAGACGCAAATTGGACGGATCGGGCGAAATCCTGGACGGCGAGGCTACAAAGTGGCAGCTTAGGAGGCATGCCCGACACTCAAATCAATCCCACCGCTGCCGCTCTGCTCGGCCTGCTCCACGAAGGGCCGATGACCGGCGGTCAGCTCATGGCGGCGGCCGAACGCCGCCTCGGGCCGTACTGGTCGATGACGCGGAGCCAGGTCTACCGCGAATTGCCCGTGCTCGCCGAGATGGGTTTCGTCCGACTCGGCAAGCCCGGACCACGGTCCAGCCAGCCCTACGCCATCACCGCCGCCGGCAAGCGCGCCTTCAGCCGGTGGCTCGCGGAAGCGCCCGGCCGGGACGCCATCCGCAATCCGGTGGCCCTGCGGGTCGCCTTCGGCTCGCAGCACTGCGGGGAATCAGCTCAAGACGCTCTACAGCGGGGCCAACGAGTACCACGCGGAGGCTCTCGCGATGGCGCGCGAACAGGCCAAGGAAGCGAAGAAGGCCGGCGACGCGTACGGCGCCGCCGCCCTCGAGTTCGCCGTGGCGTACCACAAGGCCGCTTTGAACTGGCTCAAGGTCGCCCCGGCGGAGTGACTTCGCCGGGGACGAAGCGACGACCGCCCGGCCGGGCAATCGGCCGGGCGGCGTAGTCTTGAGCGTTGTGAGTGCAGCCGATTATCCCGAACAGCTCAAAGCCCTCGACGCCACCCTGCGCAACATCGAGAACGTCCTGGACCTCGACAAGCTGCGCAAGGACAAGGCGGTCCTCGAGGAACAGGCCTCCGCCCCCGATCTCTGGGACGACCAGGCCCGGGCTCAGGATGTCAACTCACGGCTGTCCTACCTCTCCGGCGAGATCACCCGCATGGAGAAGTTGCGCTCCCGCCTGGACGACGCCGGACTGCTGCTCGAGATGGGCCAGGAGGCGGGCGACGAGGCGTCGATCGCCGAGGTCGGCGACGAGATCACCTCGCTGCAGAAGGCCATCGAGGAGATGGAAGTACGCACCCTTCTCTCCGGCGAGTACGACTCCCGGGAAGCCGTGGTGGCCATCCGGGCCGGGGCCGGGGGAGTGGACGCCGCCGACTTCGCCGAGATGCTGCTGCGGATGTACCTGCGCTGGGCCGAGCGGCACGGCTACCCGACCGAGGTCTACGACACGTCGTACGCCGAGGAGGCGGGGCTCAAGTCGGCCACGTTCGCGGTGAAGGTTCCGTACGCCTACGGGACGTTGAGCGTCGAATCGGGCACCCACCGCCTGGTCCGGATCAGCCCGTTCGACAACCAGGGGCGGCGCCAGACCAGCTTCGTGGGGGTCGAGGTGATGCCGGTGGTGGCGCAGACCGACCACATCGACATTCCGGAGAACGAGATCCGGGTCGACGTCTATCGCTCCTCAGGGCCGGGTGGACAGAGCGTGAACACCACCGACTCCGCGGTCCGGCTCACCCACATTCCGACCGGCATCGTCGTGACGTGTCAGAACGAGAAGTCGCAGCTGCAGAACAAGGCCTCGGCCATGCGCGTCCTGCAGGCCCGGCTGCTCGAGCGCAAGCGACAGGAGGAGGAGGCCAAGATGGCCGGCCTCAAACACGACACGACCGGCTCCTGGGGTGACCAGATGCGGTCGTACGTGCTGCATCCGTACCAGATGGTCAAAGACCTGCGGACCGAGGAGGAGACCGGCAACCCGTCCGCGGTGTTCGACGGCGAGCTGGACGAGTTCATCGAGGCCGGCATCCGGTGGCGCAAGCAGCAGCAGCAGGCGGCCTAGCCGACCGGAGGTTTCCAGCTTGCGGTGCATAATCTGATGACCGGCGGACTTGGCGTTTCCGTTACACCGCGTAGACTCCACTCCCGTGATTCAGCTCGAGAACGTGACGAAGACGTATCCGAAAGCGTCTCGGCCGTCGCTGGACGACGTCAGCGTCGGGATCGAGAAGGGCGAGTTCGTCTTCTTCATCGGCCCCTCCGGTTCCGGCAAGTCCACGATCATCAAGCTTCTGCTGCACGAGATCTCCCCGACGCACGGCAAGGTGGTGGTGAACGCCAAGGACGTCACCTCCATGCGTTCGTGGAAGATCCCGCACTTCCGGCGGTCCATCGGCTGCGTGTTCCAGGACTTCCGGCTGCTGCCCAACCGCACCGCGTACGAGAACGTCGCCTTCGCCCTCGAGGTGATCGGCAAGACCAAGGCGGTGGCCCGCCGGGTCGTGCCCGAGGTTCTCGAGCTGGTCGGCCTGGGCGGAAAGGAACACCGCTACCCGCACGAGCTCTCCGGTGGCGAGCAGCAGCGGGTCGCGGTCGCCCGGGCGTTCGTCAACCGGCCGCTGATCCTGCTGGCCGACGAGCCCACCGGCAACCTCGACCCGGACACGTCCATCGAGATCATGCGCCTGCTGGACCGGATCAACCGGACCGGCACGACGGTCGTGATGGTCACCCACGACTCCAACATCGTCAATCAGATGCGCCGTCGCGTCATCGAGATCGAGGGTGGCCGGATCGTGCGCGACCAGGCTCGCGGCGTGTATGGCTGAGCACGGGCCCCGCATGATGCACATTAGTTCGGTCCGACGCGAGGTCCCGGAAGGAACCCCCCGATGCAGCGCCTGAAGTACATCCTCAACGAGGTCTTCGTCGGCCTGTGGCGCAACGTCACGATGTCCGTCGCGATGATCATCACCATGACGGTCTCGCTGACCATGCTGGGCGCCAGTGTCCTGCTCTACATGCAGGTCGACCAGATGAAGGACTACTACTACGGGTCCATCGAGGTCTCGATCTTCCTCGACGAGAAGATCACCGACGGGCAGAGCGCCACGATCGCCCAGACGATCGACCAGAGCCCGCTGGTGGCCAGCAAGACGTACGAGAGTCGCGAACAGGCCTTCCAGAAGTTCAAAGTGCTGTGGCAGGACTCGCCGGACTTCGTCAACTCCGTCGGGCCGGAGAGCCTGCCCGCGTCGTACCGGGTGAAGCTGAAGGATCCCGAGCAGTACAAGCAGTTCGCGGCCCAGGTGCAGAGCCTGCCGGGCGTGCAGGACATCGTCGACCAGCGGCAACTGCTGGACAAGGTGTTCAACATCTTCAACTCGATCCAGGTGATGTCCCTGGTCGTGGCCGCCTTCATGGCCGTGGCGGCGTTGTTGCTGGTCGGTAACACCATTCAGGTGGCCGCGTACAGCAAGCGCCGCGAGGTCGCCGTGATGAAACTGGTGGGCGCGTCGAACTGGTTCATCCAGGCGCCGTTCGTGCTGGAGGCGGTGGTGGCCGGCGTCATGGGCGTCGGTCCTCGGCTTCGTGGCGCTGTTCGTCGGCAAGAAATTGCTGCTGGACGGCCGGTTGCAAGCGCTGACGAAAATTCTCACCCCGATTCCGGACGGCAACGTCTGGCTGATGCTGCCGCTGCTGGCCCTGGTCGGCGCCGGGGTCAGCGCGATCACCGCGTGGGTCACCCTGCGGTTCTACCTGCGGGTCTAGACAGACAACGCACACGAAGGGGTCGCTTCGGCGGCCCCTTCGCCGTTTCGGGCGCAAAAGACCAATTGTCGCGTTAAGTCGGCGTACGGTGACTCTTCGTGGGCTCCCCGTACCGACTCTGCCGGATGGTCCCGGCCGCCGTCGTCGCCGCCCTCCTCACCGTCGGTCTCAGCCTCACCGGCAGTACGCCCGTGGCCGCCGACCCGCGCAACGACGCCAAGGACGCCAGCCGTCGTACCGCCCAGATCGAGGCCACGCTCGAGGACGCCACCGACGCCGCCCGGGCCGCCGCGGTCAAGCTGGAGACGGCGACCGCCGCCCTGCCGCCCGCCCAGCAGAAGGTCGCCACCAGCCGGGGCCTGGTCGCCGCGGCCAAGGTCACCGCGAACACCGCCCGCCGTACGGCCGACGCCGCCCGGGCCCGCTACGACGCCGTCGCCGTCCAGTACAACCAGAGCCAGGAACGCCTGGACGAGTCCCGCCAACGGGTCGACGACATCGCCGCTGCCAGCTACATGGGCGCCGACTTCGGTGCGCTGAACGTGCTGATCGACGCCACCGGCCCGGCCGACATGGTGGATCGGCTCGACCTCGTCGACCAGGTCATGCAGAAGCAGCAGGTCGCCGTCGCGGACAACACCGCCGACCGCCGCGCCGCCCGTATCGCCCAGGACGAGTCCGGACTGGCCAAGCGGACCGCCGAGGCCGCCGAACAGGACGCCGTCGACAAACTCGCCGCCGCCCGGACCGCTCAGCAGGCCGCCGAACGAGCGCAGGCCGCGGTCGTCGCGCTGGCCGCCACCCGCGCCCAGGCCCTGGCCGCGGCCAACTCCCAGCGGGCCGCCGTCCTGGCCCGCTACCAGGCCGCCAAGGTGGAGGAGGCGCGGATCGAGGCGGCCCTGCGGAGCTGGCAGAACAAGGGTGGCGTGATCCCACCGATGGCGGGCGGCGGTCAGCTCCTGATGCCCGTGCACGGCTGGAAATCCAGCGACTTCGGCGAACGCTACGACCCGTTCTACAAGGTCTGGCAACTGCACGCCGGCACCGACTTCGCCGCCCCCGGCGGCAGCCCGATCCACGCCGCCGCCGACGGGCGGGTCATCCAGGCCGGCTGGAGCGGCGGCTACGGCAACTACACCTGCCTCGGCCACGGCGAGCTCGCGCGGCGCGAGCTTCTCCACCTGCTACGGCCACCAGTCCAGGATCCTGGTGCACGTCGGCGAGTAGGTCCGGCGCGGCGACCTGATCGGCCTGGTCGGCACCACCGGCGCCTCCACCGGTTACCACCTGCACTTCGAGACGCGTTTCAACGGCGTACCGAGAAACCCCCTGCCGTATCTGCCGTCCTGTCTGTGCTGACGCCCTAGTAACATTGAGTGGTTCGGCGCCTGCCGGACCTTTCTGTGTCCAGGGGGTTGCGCATGCCGCGCGAGCAGGGCCGCAAGGTCGTGGCCTCGAACCGCAAGGCGCGCCACGACTACAGCATCCTCGACACCTGGGAAGCCGGCATGGCAGCTCACCGGCACCGAGGTGAAGTCGCTGCGGGCCGGGCGGGCGTCGCTGGTCGACGCGTTCGCCGACGAGACCGCCGGCGAGTTCGTTCCTGCGGGGCATGCACATCCCCGAGTACACGCAGGGCACGTGGACCAACCACGAGCCCCGGCGGGTCCGCAAGCTGCTGCTCCGGCGAGACGAGATCCGCAAGATCACCGGCGAGCTGCGCGAGAGCGGCCTCACGCTGGTCCCGCTGTCGGTCTACTTCAACAACGGGTACGCCAAGGTCGAGCTCGGCCTGGCCAAGCGGCAAGAAGGACTACGACAAGCGCCAGGACCTCGCCGCCCGCGACGCCAAGCGGGAGATCACCCGGGCGATGGGGCGTCGCAGCAAGGGTATGGACTGAGCTAGACTTGGGCGGTTGTACATGTCCAGGGGGTGACTGGTTTCGACTTCGTAGGTGGAGACAGGGGAAGCGAGCCGAGGAAGCCAACGTCGACTCGATAATCGGTCGTTGGAAACCAATAAGCGCCGATTCCAATCGCGCTGAGTTCGCTCTCGCCGCCTGAGGCGAGTAGCGACTCCGTCGGGCTGGGAGTACCTCCGTCCCAGATTTCCGGCGTCAGCTAGGAGGTTGGCCAATCGTTCCCGGTCGCGGGGGGCGTGCGGCGAGATCAATCAGCGACTGGGCCCGTCATACCAACTCGCTCACGTGATTGGTAGGGCCGAGTAGAGGCATAGTGAGCTGCGCTCGGAGAAGCCCTGACGAAGCAACGAAGGACCCGGGTTCGATTCCCGGCACCTCCACACGGCTGACGGCCCCCTGTTCGCGGAAAGCGCGAACCGGGGGCTGTTTCGGTATGTCTGTTCCGGGGGCCTGGCCCCCGGAGACCCGCAATCAAAGTGGCTTGGCACCGAGGAACTGCTCTTGAAGAGACGCCTGGTTGAGAGCCTGACGGCGCGTTTGTCCGCCTGGCGGTACAGCTCTCGCGGGTCTTCGAGTGGGCCGAGGACGTAGACATGAGTATCGAGAAGCAGGCTCATGTCAGGCCGAAATCCCGTGCGATCGAATCGTTCACCTCGGGCGAATCCCAGTCCTCGGCCAGGGTGAGTTGGCCGCTGAGGGAGCCCCGCCCGGCTCGATCGACCCTGCGGTTCAACGGGATCACCTTGGCGACCGGGGTACCGGCTAGGCGATCGAAGCGGTGGGTGTGGCATCCGATGAGCTTCCCTTTGCCGACGCGCCGGCAGGCCTGTCGCTGGCGGGTGTAGCCACCGCACTTGAATGGCGCGAGTAAATCGACAGTTGTCGGTGAGTGCTCGATGAAAGCCGGTCAGAGGCGGTCGAGGATCTTGGTGTGGATGGCGGTCAGGAGGTCGGCGTCGCGCTCGGTGTGGGCGGTCACTGTCACCGCGGACTGCTGGGAGGGGCTGATGACTGCGTACTGGCCGTAGAGGCCGTCCATCCGATACGTGCTGTTGCGGTCCAGCCACACGCCCAGGCCGTACCCGTGGGTGTACTGAGTCCCGCGCGTGACGGCACTCGTGTCGACCGTCTCCGCCGGCATCCGGCGCACCCAGGCCGCGGGCAGCACCGCGCGGCCGTCCCACATGCCGTCCTGCAGCAGCAGCCGGGTCACGCGGGCGAGTTCGCCGGTGCGAAGGAACAGATCGCTGTCGCCGAACGAGTGACCCAGCGGATCGGTGAACCACTGCGGGTTGTGCAGTCCGAGCGGGTCGAAGAGGCGTGGGCCGAGGTACGCGCGCAGATCTGCGCCCGTCACCCGCCGGATGACGCGGCTCAGCGCGTACGGGCCGGAACCGGTGTACTGGAAGCGCGTGCCCGGCGAAGCGTCCAGCGGCGCCGCGACGAACTCCGGCAACAGGTCGGGGACCGTGATGGGCATGAACGAGTACCACCGGTGGCTGCTGCCGCTGGTCATGGTCAGCAGGTGCCGCAGCGTCACCGACTCGAAGCCGTCGGCCGCGGGCAACGAAGGGAAGTAGTCGACCAGCCGGTCGTCGAGGCTCAACCGCCCCTCGGCCTCGGCCAGCCCCACGGCCAGCGACGTGAACGTCTTGGCCACCGAGTACAGGTTCACCCGGTCGTCGGACCGGAAGCGGTGCTCCACCGGGTCGTGACCGGTCCGATGCAGGACCACGCCGTACGCGCCGAGATCGTGGTCGCGTACGGCCCGAATGAAGGCGTCCAGGATCACGGCAGTTTGATGCCGTCCAGCGCGTGCCCGCAGGGGCAGGTGCGCTCGGCCGGGAGCGCGACCACCGCGGCCAGCAGGATCTCGCGCAGCCGGGCGGTGTTCGCGGCGAAGACCGAGAAGACCTCCTCCTGGGTGACCCCGTGATCGCCCTCGACCCCCGCGTCCAGGTCGGTGACCAGCGCGATCGTGGTGTAGCAGAGAGCCAGCTCGCGGGCCAGCACCGCTTCCGGGTGACCGGTCATGTTGACGATCGTGCCGCCGATTGACGCGAACCAGCGCGACTCGGCCCGGGTGGAGAAACGCGGACCCTCGATCACCACCATCGTGCCCCCGTCGATCGGCGCGACGGCGGCCGCGGCGGCCAGGACCGCGGTGCGGCCGTCCGGGCAGTACGGGTCGGCGAAGGAGACGTGCACCGCGCCGGTGTCGTAGAACGTCTGCGCCCGTCCGCTGGTCCGGTCGATCAACTGGTCCGGAACCACGAACGTGCCCGGACCCAGTTCCGGCCGCAGGCCGCCCACCGCGCAGGGGGCAATGATCTGCCGTACGCCCAGGGCCCGCAGCGCCCAGAGATTCGCACGGTACGGGATCCGATGCGGCGGGTACCGGTGGTCCCGCCCGTGCCGCGGCAGGAACGCCACCCGCCGGCCGCCCACCTCGGCGATGGTGATCGGGTCGGAGGGTTCACCGTAGGGCGTGGACACCACGTGCTCCGTGGCGCCGTCGAGGAGCGCGTACAGACCCGATCCGCCGATGACCCCGATCTCCGCCAATACGGGTGGTTGGTTCATGCGCAGACCTTATCGGCGCGCTGAATCGCAAGCTATCGTGCCTTGCATGGTGGTGCTGAGTTTCGCCCCGGGCGTGGTGGTCCGGTGCATAGCGAGGAACAGCGGATCGGAGGGCGGTCGATGGAGTCGATGACCGGCCGGCTGCTGGTCGCGACCCCGACCCTCAAAGACCCCAATTTCGACCGTACGGTCGTACTGCTGGTCGCGCACGAGACCGGCGGGGCCCTCGGAGTCGTCCTCAACCGCGCCACCGAAGTCCCGGTCTCCGACGTCCTCGGAAACTGGGGTGACCTGGCTGGAGACCCCGCGGTGCTGTTCGAGGGCGGCCCCGTCCAGCCCGAGTCGGCGATCTGCCTGGCCCGTACGCGTCCCGAGGTGAACAAGCGCATCACCGGCTTCCACCAGGTGGCCGGCGCGCTGGGCACGGTCGACCTGTCCGCCGACCCGGACCGGTTGCGGGACAGCGTCACCGGCATCCGGGTGTTCGCCGGTTACTCCGGCTGGTCTCCGGGCCAGCTCGAGAAGGAGGTCTCGTCCGGCTCCTGGTTCGTCTTCGAGGCCCTTCCCGGCGACCCCTTCGTGCACCGCCCCGACGACCTGTGGGCGATGGTCCTGCGCCGCCAGGGCGACATCCTGGCCGCGGTGGCTCACTTCCCCCCGGACGTGTCACTCAACTAGCCCCCTCCCGCCGGGCACGGGTGGTGTTGTGTACTATTCCGTGAGTGCCCGGGCGATCCGGTCGCATGGCAAGGGGCTGTGGCGCAGCTGGTAGCGCACCACACTGGCAGTGTGGGGGTCAGGGGTTCGAGTCCCCTCAGCTCCACCAGGCGAAAGACCCGGACAACGGTCCGGGTCTTTTTCGTATATGCCAGATCCGTGCCAGATCACTCGTCGACCTTGGCGCGTGCTTCCACGATGAGCAGGTTGAGCGCGGTGGCGATGGCGTCATCTCGGTCACGACTCGCGTGTTGGTAGATCATGGCCGCCCGGGTGCTGGAATGACCGATGCGAGCCATCAACTCTCTGAGTGTCGCGCCGCTCTGCGCGGACCAGGTGCTCCCTGTGTGGCGCAGGTCGTGAAGGTGGAGACCGGTCTCCTTCGGAATCTTGGCGCCTTTCAGCGCGGCATGCCAGATCCGGTTGAAATTGCGACGAAGAGGTATGCCCCCCTGCGGGCCAACGAAGAGGCGGCCGGTGAGGCCGGGTTGGGCGTACCGCTCAAGGCGAGTCTCGATGTCACTGCGTAGGCCATCCGGAAGGCTGATAGGCCGTTTGCCAGCCTCTGATTTGGGGTCGCCGTCGACCTGAGTGCCGTCTTCCATCTCGGCGGTTGCCCGGCGTACCCGCAGCTCCATCTTGTCCAAGTCGATATTGTTCCGGCGCAGCGCAATAAGCTCCCCGAAGCGGAGCTGCGCGAATGCAGCCAGGAGGATCATAAGACGGTAGCGGGCCTGAATAGCCTCTGCGATACCGAAAACCTGATCCAGGGCTGCCGTCGGGCGTTCCTCGGCTTTGTCTTGGCCGGCGCCTTGGATGCGGCAGGGATTGCGGCGCATTAAATCGTCGTCAACGGCTGTGGCGAAAATCGCGTGCAGGATGCGATATGTCTTAGCCACGGTTGAATGACCGGCGTCGTCGTTAAGGCGGTCTGACCGCCACGTCCTTATACCCTGTGCGTTGATTTCGTTCATCGGCTTCTCGCCGAGGTAAGGCTTAACGTGGAGGCGGATATGCCGTTCGTACTCCTCCCGGGTGCGAGGCAATTGTGACCGCGACGCCGGTAGTGGCCGCGTAAGCACTCTGGGTTCACGCCGGATCGTCACCGAGACCAAGGCCACGGTCAGACTGCTGGAGCGTTACAAGCAGTATGGTCCTGCGGCATCCTTTACCTCATGGACGAACAAGCTTCTTCCGGCAACCTGACGGCCCCAGCCGACGTCCTGGATGCGGAGCTTCAGGTCTACGACGCTAGGGGCAGTAGCCGATCTTGGTTGTTCGGTAGGGTGGCCGTTGCTTCGGAGCCAGCTGACAGGAGACCCGAGTGGACGAGCAGATGCCCGAACCGGCCGGTCTCGATCCCGTAGTTGGTGAGGCTGCGCGGGGATGGGTTCGCGTGGAACTTGACGCGGGCGGACAGTGCCGTGATGTGGTGTTCGATCGGCGTGCGATGGATCTGTCCCACGTCCAACTGGGCGAGGCGGTGCGGGACGCGGTCGGGCAGGCCCAGGCGACGCTGAGGGAACGTGTCGAGCGAGCAAATGACACGGTTGATGGTCGCCTTGCGGCGGTTTTGGAGGAGTCGTCGGCGGTCGCCGACCAACGGTTCGGGGAGATCGCCGGGTGCTCTACGGCCTGGAGCGGCGCGCGGAGCGGGAGTGGTGACCGGCGGACAGATCGAGATTCAACCGGAGTCGTTACTGACTGCAGGGTCGAGCCTGGCCCGTACAGCCGGCGAGATGGCCGACGCCGTGACGCATCTGCAGGGTGCGGTGATTGGCAACAACCCGTGGGGCGACGACGAGACCGGCACGATGTTCGCCGGGATCTACAAGGTGGTCCTGGGGCACGCACTCGAAGCGCTCGGATCCTACGTCGAGCAGGTCGGTTACGCCGGTGCGGCACTCGTCCAGCAGGCGCAGGAGGTTGTCGGCAGCGACGCCGCCGCAGCGGTGCGGGTGGACGAGGCTGGATCCGGCCTGTGAGGTCTGGCCGGTGACGATAACGCTGCCGCACGAGTTGACCGAACCGCTGTCCTGGATAGGTCTGACCTGGCCGGAAGCCGACGAGGACAAGCTGTACGAAGACGGCCGCGCCTGGATTGACTACGGCGCGAAGCTGCGCGCCCAAGCGGAGCAGGCAAACGCGGCCGCCCGGCAGGTCTGGCAAAACAACTACGGCGACTGGATCGACGCGTTCCAGCAATGGTGGAGCGGTGAAGGCCCAGGCCACCACCTAGACAAGGCCGCGGTCGCGGTCGAGTTGATCGGTGCCGCGCTGATCGCGATGGCCGGCGTGACAATCGCGCTGAAGACAGCGTTCGTCGCCCAGCTGGCGGCGTTGGCGTTCGAGGTGGGACAGGCCATCGCCACTGCGTCGGTGTCGTTCGGGGCGACGCTGGCGGAGATCCCGGGATGGATCGCGCTGACCCGGCTCGCGTGCCGCAAGCTGGTCCAGAAGGCGCTGGCAATGGTGGAGCGGGAGATCGCGAGCCTGCTCAGCAAAGCCGCCGCGTTGCTGGAGAAGGCCGGCGCCCGGACGCTGTCCGCGAAGGCCCTCACCCATAGCGAGAACACGGCGTTTAGGGGTCTCCTGCACGAGGCGGATCTGGCCGACGTGCGCAGTCCACTCGACGGGGCGAACTTCTACTCCGGGAAAATGCCGGACAAGACGCCGATGCGGGAGGTTGCCGAGGGCAACGTTGACGGCATCAACAAGGTCACCTTGGAGCAGACAGCCGGCGGGAAACGCTTCGACGATATGCGGCTGTTCGAAGATCCCTCGCCGATCCGAAGGGATCAAGCCTTGGAGATCTGGAAGACGCTCTCCCGCCGATACGCGCAAGACGCGTCCGGTGAGGCTACGGCGTGGACCCATGATTCGTGGGCAGGCAGCATTTGGAACACCGTCGAGAGGAAAGCCTTGGAAGACAATCCCGCCGTCACCAAGATTCATATCATTGACCCTGCCCCCTGACCTGAGAGAAGAAGCGCCAGTGACAGTCCGAGCAATACGTTCCCAGGCCGCCGAGCATGTCGAGACCGGCGCGGTTGTGCGCAGTGCCGGGCGGGAAGCGATGAAGCTGGAACGTGACGGCAAGGTCCTGACCCTGCCCGTCGAGCTAGGCGCCAACGGCGACCTCTATTACCTCCCATTGGCACCACGGTGGGACGACGGGTCGTTGATGCCGGCCGAGATCTCCGAAAACTTGCAAGCGATCCTCACGGAGGTCGAGACATTCTGGGGACTACAACCAGAGTTCCGAACGACTGACTAGTGGCCAGTTGACGGGAAGAACTCGCTCGGCGATCCTAAGTGACCAACTGAGTGACAACCGCCAGTGATCACGACAGACGTCGACGGACGTCCCTGGACTGATATGCGCAGGCCCGTTGGCATGTTGACCAAGCTCATTCAAGATCATAAATGGTCTGAGGGGTCAAGGCGTCATGCGTCGCTGTCTTAGCGTCGTGCTATCTGTTGTCGTCCGGCCTGGACGGCTCGACGAAGCGGTAAAGCTCGAAGCTCATACGTCGATGAACAGCGCACGTGCGGCCCGACTCGTCCACCGGGCGAGGGAGATCATCTCCTCCGCATCGGCAAGTCATCCCTCAGGTTCCGCCGTTCTGCATCTGAGCCAACGCGATGAAGGAGCCGATGCCGATGGCCACACCAGCGACGCCGTAGATGGCGGACTTGACCCACAAGTCCTTGATCCGGGCCTGGTCGTCCGAGCGGACGAGCCGCACGCTCAGAATCGCTCCCGGCACCAACGCGCAACCGGGGAGCAGGGCCAGGATCCAGTTCAACGCCGGGATGCTCGAACCGTCGTCTTGTGACAGTGTCGCCACGACGGCGATCACGATCATGACCCAGACGCCGGCCAGCACGAGCACGAACTTCCCGACTACTTTGCGTAGCCTCAACGCCGGGTCTTCCACCGTGCGGATCCTCTCAAGCTGGGGTCGTGCGACCGTACCAAGGCACAACCCAGTCGCGTACCCGCGATCAATGACCACTGTCGATCGAGATGAACAGTCCACTAGGTCCTGCGCGTGCCAGTTCCGTGCCAGGCTGGCCGGTCATCGACGGGGCACAGCGGGGAGCAACGGTGACACGCGCCAGGTTTAGGCAGGTCACCGGGTTGCAGCTCACCCAAGATCGGCGAGGACCCCCCTGGCAGTGTGGGGGTCAGGGGTTCGAGTCCCCTCAGCCCCACGGTATGGCATTCACGAAGAATGTCTATTCCGTGTTGCTCGCGATACGTCGCTTGAGCTGTGGAAATGTGAGCAGGGTGGTGTCGCACCCTGCCGGGCAGCCGGGTCCCCGAATCCCGTGGCGCTCAGGCCGTTTCGGTTGGCGCTTATTGACGTTGACCGGCGACGACGGCGGGTTGTCCACCAAATCGGGCCAGTCGCAATGCCGCGTAGTTGGGTGCTGGGCTGTGAGTCAACCGAGGACGATCGCGGTGGTCGGTGCGGTCGATGACGCCTTTGGTCCGGTGGTTGGAAATGGCTCGGTTCCCGGCGCGGGGGCTGATCCGGGTACGGCGTTCGGATAGCAGGTCGGCATTGCCGCTAGGGGCCGCTCCGACGCTCAGACCGCCGCGGCCGCCGCGCCGCAGGGCCGGAACCGGGCCAGGTACGCCAGGCTCGGCCCGCGCCGCTCGGCGAGGTGCAGCCCCTGCCCGTCGGCCAGCCGGTGCAGCCGCCCGAACGGGATCCAATGCCGGTCGAAGAACTCGCCGACCACCAGCCGCCCGCCCGACTTCAGCACCCGCGCCGCCGCGCTGAGCACCCGGGCCGGCTCCGGCATCTCCCCGAGCGCGGTCACCAGGTAGACGGCGTCGAACACGCCGTCGTCGAAGGGCATCTCCCGCGCGTCCGAGCAGTGCGGCACAATCGCTGCCACCGCGTTCCCACCCACTTGCCCCGCTCCCTCCGCCCGGCGCATCACGTGGTCGAGCATCTCCTGCTGCACGTCCACGATGTCCAGTCGTCCGTCCGGACCGAGCTGCGGCGCGACGTGCAGCGCCTGCAGACCGGTGCCCGGACCGAGTTCCAGCATCCGTTCACCCGTCCGCGGACGGAGCACCGCGTCCAGATCGGACAGTCCCAGGAAGGGCAGCTCCAGATCCAGCAGGCGACGCTGTGAATACGGATACGGTGCGCGGTCGCTGAACCACCATGCACCCGCAGCGACGGCGGCGGCTCCGGTGGTGGCGGCGAGGACGGTCTTGCGCGAGTGACGGTTGATGAGCGGCATCGGTCTTCTCTTCTCGGTGACGCACGACAGGGCGCGGACGGAACGGATGCGCGTCGGCCGGTCAGCCGCGCGGGAACGGGGTGCGCAGGACGCGCGCGGCGAGCACGGCGCAGACCAGCGCGATCGGGATCTCGGCGAAGGCGGCCATGGCGATCGCAGTGGCCAGGTCCGCGCCGGGCGCCGCCGAGGTGACGTCGAACCAGGAGTCCACGAGCAGCAGCACCGCGGTGCCGACCGCGGTCAGCACGCACCGGTTGTCCCGCCGCATCAGGAACCGGCCGGTGGCGAACAGCGCCAGCGCCTCGCAGCTGTCCAGGCCGACCCAGGCGAGCGACCAGTGCGGGTCCAGCGCGCTGGCCGGCAGGGTGACCGACAGGTAGGACACCCACTGGGATCATCGCGAGCCCGGCCAGCACGAAGGCGGCGCCGAGCGCGATCGGCCGGCGTCGACCGAGGACGTGGTCGCGGTCGAGGCGGTCCGTGACGGCGAGCATGGCGGTCATCTCTTCTCCGCCCGGCGTCGGCGTCTGGAGGTACGCCGGGCACGATCACCACTCTGGCCGCCGCGGCCGGGCGAATCAGTAGCGTGGTTTTCCGTTCCGGGGGTGGTGCCAGGTACAGACCAGAGCGGGCGCCAATGCCATGGAGCGCCGATCACGTGGTCGAATACCGTCGAGACCATGAACACCGTTTCGGCGCCGATCGGCCGCTTCCTGCTGTCGCCCTGGCGCGGGCGGGCGTGGCGCGACCTGTGGTTCGTGATCCTCTCCTCGGCGCTGAGCCTGCTGCCGGTGGGTCTGATCGGGCTGCCGTGGGCGTTCTTCGCTCCCACCTACCTACCGTCGATCCTCGCCTGCGCCTTGGTCCCGCTGCTGGCGGCGGTGCTGCTGGGCCCGCAGCTCACGACGCTGCGCCGGTCCGCGTACTACGAGATCCGGGGCGTCCGGATTCCCACGGTTCCCGCGCACGGCCCGGGACGCCGCGTCCGCAAACGCGCCGTTCCTGCCGCGGATGCGCGCGCGACTGCGCCACCCGCGTACCTGGCGGCAGGCCTGCTACCACCTGATTGCGGGACCGGCGGCCAACCTGGTCGGCGTGATCGCGGGCACCATGTGGGTCAGCGGACTCATCTGCTTCGGCTGGCTGGGGGCGGCGATCGCCTTCGGCCCGAACTGGAAGTGGCTGTCCATGGCGACGTCCCTGGCGCTTTGGCGAGCGCTCGTGTGCCTGGTAGTGGTCTACCTCATGCCCTGGCTGGTCATGGCCTCGGTGCGCTGGGATCTGAAGTTCGCCACCGACCTGCTCGGCCCCAGCCGGGCGGAGCGGCTGGCCCGCCGGGTGAGCGATCTGACCGAGAGCCGGGCCGCGGTGGTGGACGCGGCCGACGCAGAGCGCCGCCGGATCGAGCGCGACCTGCACGACGGCGCCCAGCAGCGACTGGTGTCCCTGGCGATGAACCTGGGCCTGGCCCGGGCGACCCTGAAGGACCTGCCCGAGGACGCCCGGGCCGCACTGGCCGAGGCGCACGAGGAGGCCAAGGAGGCCCTGGGCGAGCTGCGCAACCTCGTCCGCGGCCTGCACCCGGTGGTCCTCGACGACCGCGGCCTGGACGCGGCGCTCTCCGGCATCGCGGCCCGCTCCCCGGTCCCGGTGCGGTTGGCGGTGGACGTGCCCCGGCGGGTCCCGCCGACGGTCGAAGCGGTGGCGTACTTCATGGTCTCGGAGGCTCTGGCCAACGTGGCCAAGCACGCTCAAGCGTCCACGGCCCGGGTGGACGTGTGGCTTGACGGCGGCCTGCTGCGGCTGTCCGTCGCGGACGACGGGATCGGCGGCACCGACGCCGCCCGCGGCTCCGGGCTGACCGGACTGGCGCAGCGCGCGGCCTCGGTGGACGGCACGGTTCGAGATAGTCAGCCCGGTCGGCGGGCCGACCACGATGATGGTGGAGCTTCCGTGCGAACTGTGATCGCCGAGGACTCGGTGCTGCTCCGCGCCGGTCTGACCAAGCTGCTGGAGACGACCGGCTTCGAGGTGGTCGCCGCGGTGGACGACGCCGCCGGGTTGCTGGCCGCGGTGGAGCGGCACCGCCCGGAACTGATGATCGCGGACGTGCGGATGCCGCCGACCTTCACCGACGAGGGGATCCGCGCCGCCCTCGTGGTGCGGCGGCAGTGGCCCGAGGTGGCGATCATGGTGCTGTCCCAGTACGTCGAGGAGCGCTACGCCGCCGACCTGCTCTCCACGAGCACCACCGGCGTCGGCTACCTGCTCAAGGACCGGGTCGCCGACGTGGACGTCTTCCTGGAGTCGCTGCGCCGGGTAGCCGCGGGCGGCACCGCACTGGACCCCGAGGTGGTGGCGCAGCTGCTGGTGCGGCGGCAGAACACCCCGCTGGACCGGCTCACCGGGCGGGAGCGGGAGGTGCTCGGGCTGATGGCCGAGGGCAGGTCCAACGCCGGCATCGCGGAGAAACTCGTGGTCAGCGAGAGCGCCGTGGCCAAGCACATCAACAGCATCTTCACCAAGCTCGACCTGCCCGCCTCGGACGGCGATCACCGGCGAGTCCTGGCCGTCCTGCGATTCCTGGAGCGTGCGTCGCCGACCGTGTGAAGCGTGAGGCGCCTGGCCCCGAGCCGTGGCGCGGGGGCCAGAACCGCAGGTGGATGTCGAACACGGCAACGGCCGCCACGACTACGACGGAATGCGGCCGAACGCAAGGAGCCGTCGTGGCCGGCATCGTTGGCGGCCACGACGGCTCACCGCGCCCGCCGCTCGACGACGGCGGGATCCTCACTGGTCAGGTCGGCGTGGACGATTCCGAGGTGGTCCACGCCGGCGTTGATCTCGCAGACCTGAGGATCGGTCGGTGGCAGGCCCACCAGCGAGACGGGAAGGGCGGCCGGGCGGCCCGGCCAGGTGGGGGGATCGGTCACCCGCGGGCCGCCTCGTAGGCGAAACCGACCCGGTAGAGCAGCTCCTCGGCGTAACGGGGACCGACGATCTGCAGGCCGACCGGCATGCCGGCTTCGCCGGTGCCGCACGGCACGGTCAGCGACGGGTGGCCGGTCAGGTCGGTCGGGCTGGTGTTCATGGTGGACTTGTGAACCCGGCCGTCGATGAACTCCTCGGGGCCGTGCGGTTCGGTGAGGAGCTCGTGGGCGACCTCGGGCGTGGTCGGCATGATCAGCACGTCGACGCCGGCGAGCGCGGCGTTGACCTGCTTGCGGAGTTCCAGGCGCAGGTTGTGGGCCTTGACGTACGGCAGCAGGCCGTAGTGCTTCTTCACGTGTTCCACGGTCAGCAGCATCGACTTGAACATGGGCGGCAGGTGGTCGCCACCGAGCGCGGCTTGGGCGACGTTGACCGCTACCGCCTGCGGGTCGATGCGACCGAGGTGGCTGAACGCGCCGGTGCCGTAGCTGGTCATCATCGCGTGGGTGCCGGCGGCCAGGCCGGCGCTTCCGAGCGCCCACCCGTGCACCCACAGCGGCACCGACACCGTCGACACGGTCGCGCCGAGCTGCTGCAGCACCTTGGCGGCGGTTTCGAAGGCGGCGGTGACGCCGGGCGAGGCACCGACCGGTTCGAGACCTTCGGTGAGGATGCCGACCTTGAGCCCCTGCACGCCCTTGCCCTCAGCGCCGAGATAGCTGAACGTGCTGGGCATGTCGGTTGTCCACTGGGGATCGCGCCAGTCGGGGCCGGCGATCACCTCGAGCATCAGCGCGTTGTCGCGGACCGTGCTGGTCATCGGGCCGATGTGGTCGATGGTGTGGTTCATGTAGGACATGCCGTACGACGGGACCAGGCCGTGGGTGGCCTTCATACCGACCAGTCCGCACCAGGCGGCGGGGATGCGGACGCTGCCGCCCTCGTCGGCACCGAGCGCCAAGTCCACCTCGCCCGCCGCGACCGCCGCCCCGGAGCCCGACGACGAACCGCCGGTGGAGCGCGCGGGATCGAGCGGGTTGCGGGCCGCTCCGTACGCCGACCCCTCACCCAGGCCGGCGCCGAGGTCCTCGAGGTTGGTCTTGCCGGTGATGACCGCGCCCGCGTCGAGCAGCCGTTCGATGACCACCGCGTCCTCGGTCGGCACCAGCACCGGGGTGCGCCGGCCACCGTTGGTCATCGGTACGCCGGCGACCGCGATGCAGTCCTTGACGCCGACCGTCCTCCCGGCGAGGGGCCCGTCGGCGGCTCCCCTGACCTCGCAGCGCGAGATCCAGGCGTTGTACGGGTCCGGCCCCTTGGCCGAGACGGAGCGGGTGGGCCACTTCAGCTCGATCGGGGTCTCGGGCAGGTCCTCGACCCGGTCCAGGGCGTCCATCGCCTGGCCGATCTTGGCACCATAGGCGTCGAGCTCGGCACCCTTGAGATCCCAGCCGAGGCTCGCCGCGTACGCGGCCACGTCCTCGGCCGAGGGCTTGCGGAGGAATCCGAAGACTCTCATGGTGAAACCTTTCTGGCGACGGGGACGGCGAGTGCGCCGTCCCGGGTGACCGGTCCGCGACGCATCAGCGCGACCGCGGCGAGAAGCAGCAGGGCGACCACGACCAACCCGGCGAACACCCGGTGCAGGGCGGTGGTGAGCCCGCCCGGTGCGGCGTTGGCGACCGCGCCGAGCGCCGCCACCCCGATGGCGCTGCCGAAGGAACGGGCGAACATGACGCTCGCGGTGAGCGCCCCCCGTTGCCCGGGGCCGCCCGTCATCTGCACGGACAGCATCAGCGGGGTGGTGCTCAGGCCCAGACCGAGCCCGATGACGAAACAGCACAGGCCGATCAGGGCGAGCGGTGTGCCCGGCCGCAGCAGGGCCAACCCGCCCGCGCCGGCGACGGCGATCCCGGCCCCGGCCAATGCGGCGACGCGAAAACCGAAGCGAAGAAAGACCCGTCCGGAGTACGCGGCGGCCAGCGGCCAGCCGATCATCAGCGGGGCGATGGTCAGGCCGGAGGCGAGCGCGCCCGCGCCGAGCACGGTCTGCGCGTACAGCGGGACGTACGAGTTGACGCCCATCATCATGGCGCCGAGCCCGAGCGACCCGAGGTTGGAACCGAGCGCGGTGCGGTTGCGGACGAGGTGGCGGGGCAGCACCGGGTCGGCGGCTCGCCGTTCGGTCACCACCAGCGCGGCCAGGGAGACCACGGCTGCGGGCACGAGCACCGGCCAGGCCCGTCCGCCGGACAGCAGGGTCAGGATGGTCAGTGAGCAGCCGGCGGTGAGCAGGGCCGCGCCGGCGTAGTCCACCCCGGACCGCGGCCGCACTCGCGGTTCGTGGTGCCCGGTGGCGAACACGATCGCCGCCAGAGCGCAGAGCGGCAGGTTGACCAAAAACACCCAGCGCCAGCCGGCGGTGTCGGCGAGGAGCCCGCCGACCAGTGGCCCGAGCACCGAGGAAACGCCCCACACCCCGGACACCCAGCCCTGCACCCGGCTGCGTTCGTGCAGCTCCCACCGGTCGCCGACGACGGTCATGCCGACCGCCTGCACCGCGCCGGCGCCGAGGCCCTGGACCATCCGGGCCACGATCAGCGCGGGCATGGTCCAGGCCAGGCCGGCGCCGAGGGAGCCGGTCGCGAAGGCGGCGATGCCGGCCAGCATCACCGGCCGCCGCCCGAGCAGGTCGCACAGCTTGCCCATGAGCGGGGTCCCGGACGCCTGCGCGAGCAGGTAGACCGAGAACACCCAGGGCAACTGTGCGAGCCCGCTCAGGTCCCGCACGATGGCCGGGGCCGCCGTCGCGACGACCGTGTTGTCCAGGGCCACCAGGCCGGTGGACAGCATCACGGCGGCCAGCAGGCGGCCCCGGGCGGTCACAGGTACGGGGAGAAGACCAGCTGCGGCTCCTCCTCCTTGGCCATCGGTACGGCCCACAGGGCGTCGAGGCCGGCGCGCAGCCCCGGGTAGACCCGAACGAAGTAGTCGAACTCGTCCGGCGGCACGGCCACGCCGGCGATCTCCAGCAGAACGGTCACGGTGTTCTCGGTGCTCACGACAGGGTCTCCTTCACGAACGCGGACTCGGTCAGGTGGAACGTGGTGCGCAGCTGGAACGCGTCGGCCGCCTTCAGCACGGTGGCCTCGTCGAACGGCCGGCCGGCGAGCTGCAGTCCGGCCGGGAGCCCGCCCGGCGAGCTGCCCATCGGGATCGACATCGCGGGCAGGCCGAGAGCGTTCCAGTACGGCGTGCAGATCGCGCCGACCTCGTTGTCGAAGAAGTTCATGCCGTCAAGCTGCGGCGCGAAGACCAGCGTGGTCGGGTTGACGACCAGGTCGACGTCGCTCATCAGCTCGGCCATCAGCCGTACGCCGACCCGGCGCACGCGCTGCATCTGCACGTAGTCGGCGCCGGTCACGAACATGCCCTGGCCGACCGCCTTGCGGGTGGGCTTGCCGTAGTCGGTCCACCGCTTCTGCATGTCGCCGCGGTGGTACATGAACGCCTCGGCCAGGAAACCGGCCATGGTGGCCATGGTCAGCTCCGCGTACAGCGGCAGGCTCACGTCGACCAGGGTGGCGCCCGCGTCGGCGAGCACCGGCACCGCCGCCCGGGCCAGCGCGGCCAGGTCGGGGTCGACGAACGGCAGGTCCAGCAGGGACAGGTCGACGCCGATCCGCAGGCCGGTCAGGTCGCCGTCGAGGCCGGTCAGGTAGTCACCGACCGGCACGTCGACGCTGGTCGCGTCGCGGGGGTCGTGGCCGGCCATGACGGTGAGCATGTGGGCACAGTCGCGGGCCGAGCGGGTCATCGGTCCGATGTGGTCGTACGACAAGCCGAGCGGGGCGCAACCGTACTTGGGTACCCGGCCGAACGTCTGCTTGAGGCCGGAGATGCCGCACCAGGCGGCGGGCAGCCGCACGCTGCCGCCGGTGTCGGTGCCGAGGCCGCCCAGGAACAGCCCGGCCGCGACGCCGTTGCCGGTGCCGGAGCTGGAGCCGCCGGTCCAGTGAGCCGGGTCGAACGGGTTGCGGGGGGTGGGGAATCCCTTGCTCGGGTCGGGCTCGCCGATGGCGTACTCCATGGTGGTCGCCTTGCCGACCACGACGCCGCCCGCGGCGCGCAGGCGGGCGACCACCGGGGCGTCGCCCATCTCGCCGAAGGCGGGATCCATGATCAGGCTCTGCGAGGTGGTGGGCGCTCCATCGGTGGCGATGATGTCCTTGATGCCGAGCGGGATGCCGTGCAGGACACCCCGGTCGGTCCCGGCGGCGAGTTCGGCGTCGGCCGCCGCGGCGGCTTCGAGGGCGGTCTCGTCCATCCGGGTGATGTAGGTGCCGAGCTTGCTGTCGAGCTTGTCGGCGCGGGCGAGCACGGCCTGGGTCAGCTCGACCGAGGTCAGCGCGCCGCTGCGCAGGGCCGCGGCGGCGGCGGTGATGGTCAGCGGCAGCCCGTCCGGGGCGGCCGAGAGGTCCGGCTGGCTGGTCGTTTCGGTGACGGTCACGGTGGGGCCTCCTCAGGCGCTCGCCGGCACGGCGGGCCGGGCGAGGTGGTGGTCGGTCACGGTCTGGTAGGTGTGGCCGAGGGCCAGGATGGTGCTCTCGTCGTGCGGCCGGCCGACGAACTGCAGGCTCGCCGGCATGCCGTCGGCGGCGAGGCCGGTGGGCACGCACAGGCCTGGGTTGCCGGTGTAGTTGAACGGGATCGAGGTGCGGGTGGCGGAGATCAGCCAGGACGCGCTGTCCCCGGTGGTGGCGATGTCGTCGAGCGGCGGTGCGGTGGACACGGCGCCCGGCGTGACGAGGGCGTCGATCCCTTCCATCGCCGCTTCCAGCTGCCCCTGCGCGATCCGTCGGTAGCGCTGGCCGCGCAGGTAGTCGACGGTCTGCACGTACGGGCCGCCGGCGACCAGGCCGGCGCCCATCGCGTCGCGGCTCTCCACGTCGTGCACATGGTCCTGGTGATAGGACAGCGCCTCGGCGTACAGGACGGTCCAGGCGGCCACGTCCCACAGGTCCACGTCGGGCAGCTCGACGTCGACCACCCGGACGCCGGCGGCGGCCAGGTCGCCCAGGGCCGCCTCGTACGACGCGAGCACCTCGGGCTGCAGCACCGCCTCGAACCAGCCGCGGGCGCGGCCCACGGTCAGTCCGGCCGCGGGCCGCTCGAGCGCGGCCACGTAGTCGGGCACCGCGCGCCGCGACGAGGTGGGGTCGCGATCGTCGCGGCCGGCGATGACGCCGAGCATCCGGGCCGCGTCGGCCACCGAGCGGGTCATCGGGCCGGCGTGGTCGAGCGACCAGGAGAGGCCCATCACGCCGTGCCGCGGCACCCGGCCGTACGTCGGTTTGAGGCCGGTGATTCCGCAGTACGCGGCGGGCAGCCGGATCGAGCCGCCGGTGTCGGTGCCGATCGCCAGGGGCACCTCGCCGGCGGCGACCGCCGCGCCGGAGCCGGACGACGAGCCGCCGGTGGTCCGGTCGGTGTCCCAGGGGTTGTGGCAGCGGCCGAACGTGCGGTTCTCGGCGCCGCCGCAGGCGAACTCGAACGTGTGCAACTTGGCCAGGAGGATGCCGCCCGCCCCGGTGAGCCGCCCGGTCAGCGCGGCGTCAGTGCCGGGAACGTTGTCCTTGAACAGGGCCGAGCCGCCGGTGGTGGGGATGCCCGCGGTGGCGACGATGTCCTTGAGCCCGAACGGAATCCCTTCCAGCGGCCGGGCGGTGCCGTCGGCCCAGCGCCGCTCGCTTTCCCGGGCGGCGGCCAGGGCGGGCTCGGTGAGCAGCACCAGGACAGCGTTGAGGTGGGTGTCGACCTCGGCGATCCGGTCCAGGCAGGCCTGCACGGCCTCGACCGGACTGGTCTGCCGGCCGGCGAACCGGGCCAGCAACTCGCTGGCGGTGGCGTCGGCGAGACTCATGAGTGGCCTCCGTTCTCCAGCCAGACCAGTGCGCTGTCCGGCTCGGTCGGGTCGAGGAAGGAGAGCGGGACCCGGCGCAGCCGCAGCAGCGCCTCCCGCATTCCCTGGTGCAGGGTCATGGCGGCGGCATAGCGTTCGAGGGTGAAGGTGAATCCCTGATCGGTGGCCATCCACCGGTAGTCGTCCACCTGGTTGGGGAATGTCATCGCGCACTCCTTAGCTGACGGAGATCGTGGTCAGGTCGGCGAACCAGGACTGGGGCTGCACGAAGCCCTTGACGCTGGGCGCGAGCACACGGGGGTTCTTGTCGCTGACGATGAACAGCCAGGCGGCGTCCTGTGTGATGACCTTGGAGGCCTGGGCGTAGACCTTGGCCCGCTGGGTGTCGTCGAAGGTTGCCTTGGCCTTGTCGAGCAGGCCGTCGACCTCTTTGCTCTGGTAGTAGCCGACGTTGCTGGCGCTGTCCGAGCCGAACCAGCTGTACCAGAAGCCCTCCTGCTGCATCGACAGGCTGATGTTGATCATCTGGGCGCCGCCCGGGATCTTGCGGGCGAAGAAGTCGGTCAGCATCGACGCCCACTCGACCGGTTCGAGCTTCACCTTCACGCCGATCGCGGCCAGGTCAGCCTGCAGCGCCTCGTTCATCGGGGTGGGCAGCATGTTGCCGCTGCCCGAGGTCGGGTAGGACAGCCGCAGCGTGAACCCGTTCGGGTAACCGGCCTGGGCCAGCAGCTGCTTGGCCTTCGCCGGGTCGTACGAGTAGATGTCGTTGGCCTGGTCGTAGCCGGCGTTGCCGCGGGCGGCCGCCTGCAGCTCCGGCTCGGCCGTGCCGTGCAGCACGTTCTTGATCAGCGAGTCGCGGTCGATGGCGTAGTTGAGGGCCTTCCGCACCCGGATGTCGGAGAGCGGCTTCTGGCGCACGTCGAGCACCCACGGCCACACGTGGTCGTAGGTGTTGGTCAATACCTTGAACCCGGCTGAGGTCAGCTGAGGCACGTCGTCCGGGGCCGGCACCTCGATCCAGTTGACCTGTCCGGCCCGCAGCGCGGCGACCCGGGCCGTGGCGTCGGGGATGGGCCGCAGCACCACCTTGGCCACCTTGGGCGCGCCGTCCCAGTAGTCCGGGTTCCTGTCCATCACCAGCTGCTGGCCCCGGCTGAGGCTCTCGAACTTGAACGGCCCGGTGCCGACCGGCTTCTGCGCGAAGCCCTCGTTGCCCTCGGCCTTGATCGCGGTCGGGCTGCCGAAGAAGATCGTCGTCAGGTTGGACGGCAAGTAGGCGAGCTTGCCGTCGGTAGTGATCTTGATCTGCATGTCGCCCGACTTGGCCACCGACTTGATGCCGGCCAGCGCCAGGCCGGCCTGGGCGTTGAGCGCGGGGTAGAACTCGGGCGCGCTCTTCACCAGGTAGCGGTTGAAGTTGAAGATCGCGGCGTCGGCGTTCCACGGCGTACCGTCGTGGAACTTGACGTTCGGCCGCAGGTCGAAGGTCCAGGTGGTGCCGGCCGTGTCGACCGACCACTTGGTGGCCAGGCCGGGAAGCACCTTGGGAATCTCGGTGCCCTGCTTGAGATCGAACTTGGTCAGGCCGTCGTAGAGCTGGTTGGCCACGAACCGGATGCCCTCGTAACCCTGGCCCTGGGCGAGGCCGGTGTCGGCGTTGGGGATGTCGGACGCGGTCATCGCGATGATCAGCGTGTCGGCCGAGCCGGAGCCGGCCCCGCTCGATCCGCCGCCGGGACTGCAGGCGGCCACCAGGCCGACCGTGGCGGCCAGAGCGACCGCGCGTTTGAGGCCACGGAACATATCGAAAGTCCTTCCGCACGAATGTGGTTGAGTCACGCCGGGATGGCTGCGGTGGGATGGGCGGCGTCGACCAGGTGGCAGGCGCTGTTGTGGCGGTCGCCGACGGTGCGCAGCAGCGGGATCGCGGTGCGGCACCGGGCCTCGGCGACCGGGCAGCGGGTGTGGAACGTGCACCCGGGCGGCGGATCGGCCGGGTTCGGCGGGTCGCCCTGCAGCACGATGCGGTTGCGGCCCTGGCCGGGCGAGGCCGACAGCAGGGTCGTCGCGTACGGGTGGGACGGCGCCGACCACAGGGCATGCGACGGTCCCTCCTCGACGACCTTGCCGAGGTACATCACCACCACGCGGTCGCTGATGTGCTCGACCACCGACAGGTCGTGGGAGATGAACAGGTACGCCACCCCGAGTTCGCGCTGCAGCTCCACCAGCAGGTTGAGCACCTGAGCCTGGACCGTCTTGTCCAGCGCCGACACCGCCTCGTCGCAGACGACCAGGGACGGCTCGCTGGCCAGGGCCCGGGCGATCGCCGCCCGCTGCAGCTGGCCACCGGACAGCTCGTGCGGGAAGGCCGCACCGTGCATCTTCGCCAGGCCCACCCGGTCGAGCAGGCGGTCCACCCGCTGCCCCCACTCCCTCTTCGGGTACGCGTGGGCGCGCAGGTTGAACTCGATCGACTGCCGGACGGTCAGCCGCGGGTTCAGCGACGTCTGCGGGTTCTGCGGCACGACCTGCAGTTGTTTGCGCAAGGCACGCAGCTTGCGACCGCGGGCCGTCCGCACGTCCTCGCCGGCGAAGGTGATCGATCCCTGGTCCGGGGTGAGCAGCCGCAGCAGCATCTTGGCCGTGGTCGACTTGCCGCAGCCGGACTCGCCGACCAGGCCGACGGTCTCGCCCCGGTACACCTGCAGGCTCACGCCGTCGACGGCGCGCACCCCGTTGCCGAACGTCTTGCTGATGTCCTGCGCGTCCAGCAGCACCTCGGGCCTCATCGCGCCACCTCCACCGGATCGGGGTTGAGCACCGGGCACGCCGCCTTGTGTCCGGGTGCGGCCTCGACCAGCGGTGGCGGCGAGGTGCGGCACGACTCGCGGGCGTGCGCGCAGCGGTCGGCGAACGCGCAGCCGCTGAATTCCTGGCCGGCCACCGGTGGCGAACCGGCAATGGCATGCAGTTCACCGCGAGCGGTCTGCGGGGTCGGCAGCGCGTCCAGCAGCGCCTGGGTGTACGGGTGCCGGGGCGTCCGGAGCACCTCGGCGGCCGGTCCGGTCTCGACGATCCGCCCCGCGTACATCACCGCGATGACGTCGGCGACGTCCGCCGCCACGTGCACGTCGTGGGTGACCATCAGCAGCGCGGTGTTGAGCCGGCTTTGCAGCTCGGCGAACAGGTCGAGGATCTGCGCCTGCACGGTCACGTCCAGGGCGGTGGTCGGTTCGTCGGCGATGATGACGTCCGGGTCGCAGCTGATCGCCATCGCGATCACCACGCGCTGGCGCATGCCGCCGGACAGCTCGTGCGGGTACGACCGGTACGCCCGCTCCGGGTCGGGGATGCCGACCGCGTGCAGCAGCTCCCGCGCCCGGGCCTTGGCCGCGGCCCGGCCCTTCACGGCCCGGTGCAGCAGCAGCACCTCGGTGATCTGGCCGCCGACCCGGCGCAGCGGGTCCAGGGCGGCGCTCGGGTCCTGCGGTACGAGGGCGATCCGCGCGCCGCGCAGGACGCGTACCTCGGGGTCGCTCAGGGCCAGGACCTCGCGCCCGGACAGTTCGACGCGGCCGGTGACCCGGGCCCGCCGGCCGTGCAGCCGCATGATCGCCCGGGCGGTCACCGACTTGCCGGAACCACTCTCTCCGAGCAGCACCAGCGTCTGCCCGGCGCGCAGTCCGAACGAGACGGACCGCACCGCGTCGACCCGGCCGCCCTGCACGGCGAACGAGACGGCGAGATCGTCGACCCGCAACGCCTCGGCTGTGGTCGCATCCACCGGGATCTCCGTGACGGTCTGGCTCACCGGACCTCCTGCCGAACGTTGAAGTAGGCGCCCAGCCCGTCGCCGAGGACGTTGAAGGCCACCGACGCGACGAGGATCGCGAGGGCCGGCATCAGTAGCAGCTCCGGCCGGGTGAACGTGTACTGCTGCAGGTCGCTGATCATCACGCCCCACTCGGGGCGGGCGGGGCGATGCCGAGGCCGAGAAAGGACAGACCGGCCGAGTAGACGATGCAGAGACCGATCAAGGCGGTGCAGTAGACGACGATGGCCGGCGCGATGTTCGGCAGCACCTGGCGGATCGCGATCGACGAGGTGCGGGCACCGGAGGCCCGGGCCGCCTCCATGAAGTCGGCGCCGCGCAGCCGGGCGGTCTCGGTCTCGGCGATGCGGGCGATCGGCGGGATGAGGATGACCGACAGCGCGATGATCGCGTTGGAGGCGCCGGAGCCGAGCGCGGCCGCGATCGCGATCGCCAGCAGCACCGCCGGGAACGCGTAGAAGACGTCCAGCGTGCGCATCACCGCGCCGTTGGCGAACCGGTTGCCGAGCCCGGCGACCAGGCCGAACACGGTGCCGATCACCGCGGCCACGATCACCGGGATGAGCCCGGACAGCAGCGACAGCCGGCCGCCGTAGAGCAGGCGGGACAGGATGTCACGGCCCTGGCCGTCGGTGCCGAGCAGGTGCCCGGCGGCGCCGATCGGCGACAGGCGTTGGCCGAGGGTGCCCTGGGTCGGGCTGTAGGGGGCGAGGACCGGGGCCAGCAGCACGGCGCCGACGATCAGCGCGATGACCACTGCGGAGATTTTGGCGGAGAGAGGGAGCCGGCGGGCGCGGGCGCGGCGCGGCTTTGCGACGGGAAGGGCGATGGCGGTTGCCGTCACGGCAGGACCTCCTTGGTCACGCGGTGCTTTCGTGCGGCGGGCGGCCGCCCGATGCGGGCGGTCATGCGCGGACCCGCGGGTCGATGGCGGCCTGAACGACGTCGACGACCACGTTGATCACGACGAAGGCGAGGGCGGAGACGATGACGCCGGCCTGAATCACCGGCAGGTCTCGCTGGGTGATCGACTGGTAGACCAACAGGCCGAGCCCGGGCCAGCTGAACACCGTCTCGACGAAGATCACGCCGCCGAGCAGGTAGCCGAGCTGCAGACCGGCGATGGTCATCAGGGTGGGCAGCGTGTTGTGAAAGGCGTGCCGGAGAATGCGCAGCTCGGACAGCCCGCGTGAGCGCATGGCGTCGATGAAGTCCATGCTCATCACGTCGATGACGCAGGAGCGGAACATCCGGGCGATGATCCCGGCCGGCACCAGCGCCGCGGTGACTCCTGGCAGCACCAGATGCCGGAACAGATCGCCCCAGCCGCCGCCGTTGATCGGGTCGTACATTCCCGCGGTCGGGAACAGACCGGCCCCGGTGGCCAGGTAGATGATCAGGAGCAGACCGATCGAGTACTGCGGCACCGAGATGGAGAACAGCGAGATCGCGTTGCTGATCGCCGCCGAAATCTTGCCCCGGCGCAGGGCCGCCACGCCGCCGAGCACGATGCCCAGCACGAACGCGACGATCGCCGCGAACGCCGCCAGGGTCAGCGTGTTCCAGAACGCGTCCAGCACCAGCGGCAGCACCGGCACGTGCTTGGCCAGCGAGTCGCCGAGGTCACCCTGCAGCAGGTGACCGCCCCAGGAGAGATATTGGACCGGCAGCGGGCGGTCCAGGCCGAGGCGCGAGGTCAACTCGGCCCGGGCCTGCGGCGAACTGGTCGGGCCGAGGAGGCTGGCCACCGGGTCGCCGGGAATGATCTTGATGGTGATGAAGACGACGAGCGATACGCCGATCAGGATCGGGATCGCCGACCCGAGCCGTTTGAGCAGGTAAGGGATCACGACTGGCCCTCCCGCCGCGTACGCGGCAGCTTGATCCGGAGGTTGAACCGGTCGCCGCGACACCGGACGTAGGCGAGCTCCAGTGGCCGCCCTTCCGGGTCGTACAGCTTGCGGGTGAACTGCAACAGGGGCAGCCCGACGGCGACGCCGAGCTGTTCGGCGGCGAGGTCGTCGGTGACCGTCGCCTCCACCACTTCCTCGGCGCTGCGGATCTCATATCCGCACCGCTCGAGCAGGACGTAGAAGTCGCCGTTGAACGGAGTTCCGGCCAGGCGGGCGGCGGTTTCGGTGGTCACGTAGCTGGTGGTCACCGAGAACGTCTCGCCGCCGACGCAGTTGATGTGCTGGAGCACGACGCACTGACTGCCGGCGGCGAGCCCGAAGAGCTCGGCCACCGGCCGCGGGGCGGTGATCACCGTCCAGGCCAGGAACACGCCGTCGACCAGCGGCGTGTCAACCGAGTCGTTGATCGAGTGCACCCGGTCGAATCGGTGGTCGGCCTTGGTGACCAGGACGAACGTCCCGGTGCCCTGCACCCGCTCGACCAGGCCCTCGGCCCGGAGCATGTCCAGGGCGTCCCGGACGACGTTGCGCCCGACCGCGAACTCGAGCATCAACTCCGGCTCGCTGGGCAGGAGGGAGAGTCCGTACTGACCGCCGGTGATGGCAGAGCGCAGCAGGTCCCGCACCCGGGAGGCGTCGTCGATCCGGCGGCGCCGTCCGGTGAGTGGAGTGGGCCGATTGCTCGGGCTCGCCTCATGCCTGGACATGCGGGAACCCTCGTTCACCGCGATTTCGGCCCCGACACCCGACAATTTCTTGATCGTTACGCCAGGTCAGTTCGTTGTCGCGCAGCGCAGTCCGCGCCAAAACGCCAGGTCCCGATCCATATTTATTCAGCGGTATCGATGCCGCAAGCGACCGGCGCGCAGCTCACTCCGAGTAGGACGCGGCGATCCGACCGCATGTGCGCCGGGATGTCCGGCTGGGGAACGGCACGCCGGGCGGCCGGCGGTTCCACCGATCACCCGCTGACCGTCACGCCCGCGGTCAAGTCTGAGGTCAGCGGCAAGGATCAGCATCGAAGCCAGCCGTTCGCGCACGTCGAGCGTGGTGTCGCGTGCGGGGAGGGCAGGATACGAGCCGGTATCAACAAGGTGTTTCGGTTGTCCCTCAGGTCACGGGCGACCCAGGTGACGATTACGGCATAGATGACGGCCGCGACGACACCAATCCTGAATGTCCGGCGCGACGCTTTCGACAGCCGGGTCAGTGGCCGAGGCTGCCGACTCCCTTCGCGATCACCAGCACGGAGATGACCAGCGCGGACGTGGACTCGATGCCCATGAGGATCTTGGCGCGAGTCGTCAGCGGCATGGTGTCGGTGGGGCTGAAGGCGGACGAGTTGCTCAGCGAGACGTACAGGTAATCGACGATGGCCGGGACCCAGTCGCTGACCTTGCTCGAACCGGCCTGGACTTCGTCGACGGTGTCGTGGTCCTCGTCCTGCGGGAATCGGAAGTCGGCGGGAGCCAGGTCGTGGCGGGGGAGGTGGGTGCGGGCGACCGGGCCGCCGCGGTCCAGCTGCCAGAACGCCAGCCCGTAGACGATCACGTTGGTCAGCCACACCTCGCCCGCGGCGATCAGCAACTCGACGGCGCGGGAATTGTCCGTGGAGACGAGCTGCCGCAACAACAGCACCAGCGCGATCGCATTGGTGACGGCGATCAGGCCGACCAGGGTCAGCGCGGCCGCCCGCTCCCACGGGCTGTCGCGGGTCATCCGGCGGGGGTTCACGATGATGAGCGCGGTGAGCAGGACGACTTCGAGCGCGGGGATGACCAGGCGGGGTCCCAGAATCAACTGCTCGGGCAGCAACACGTACAACGCGATCGCGGCGGCGACCACCACCGCCGACGGCAGCCGTGCCTCGCCCCGGCGGGGCTTGCTCTGCGTCGGCACCGGTTCACCTCATGATTCACACCCGGACAGGAGGCTGATTCTTACACGTGTCCGGTTGATCGCGCGGGTCATAGTCACCCCAGAACGCCATGGCCAGACCCAGCCCGCGCATGTCGCCTCCGGTGCCGCCGTCCATGCGGTTCGGGGTGTACGCGATAGAGGTCCGCGCGTCCAGGTCGATGATGGCGAGCGAACCGCCGTACCCGCCCCAGTACAGGGTGTTGTCGTTCGGCAGCAGGTTCCGTCCCAGGGCGAAGCCGAGACCCCAGCGGATCGTCGTGCCGAGTACCAGATCGACCCCGGAGGTCTGCTCGTCCAGCGCCCGCCGGCAGCCGGCCTCGGACAGGAAGCGCCGGCCCCGGGAGACGCCGCCGTTGGCCATGATGGCGTGGATCCCGGCCACCGCGCGGGCGTTGCCGATGCCGTTGCCGGACGGGATCTCGGCCCGTTGCCATTCCGGGGTGCGAGTGATGAGCGGGTCCAGTTCCGGGTTGTCCGCAACGACCTTCCACAGCTCGGCCGTGCCCTCCGGCGCCCCGCCGACCGGCGCGATCAGGTCGGCGACGCGATCATCCCCGTCGGCGGTGAGTCCGATGTGGAAGTCCGCGCCGAGCGGTCCCGCGATCTCCTCGCGGAACACCGCGCCCAACGTCCGCCCGGTGATCCGCCGGATCAGTTCCCCGATCAGATAACCCTGGGTCAGTACGTGATATCCGGACGCTGTTCCCGGCGCCCAGTACGGCTCCTGCGCCGCGAGCAGCGCCGTCACCTTGTCCCAGTCGTACACGTCGTCGGTGGTGATCGGCTCGCGCCAGCCGCACAGCCCGGACGAGTGGCTCATCACCTGGGCGACCGTGACCTCCGCCTTGCCGGCCGCGGCGAACTCGGGCCAGTAGCGGGCCACCGGGGCCGTGAAGTCGAGCTCGCCGCGGTCGGCGACCAGCAACGCGGTCAGCGCCGCCATCGTCTTGGTGGTGGAGTAGACGCCGACGATCGTGTCGGCCCGCCACGGCCGGGTGCGGGCCTCGTCGGCGAAACCGCCGTACAGGTCGACAACCACCTGATCGTCGACGGTGACACAGAAGGCCGCACCCAGATCGGTCCCGTCCGCCAGGTTCTGCTCGAACAAGGTGCGCACATCCGCGTACGGGTCGGTCACCGTCACACCATGGCGAACGGCGCCGACCCCGTCCAACGAATTACGGCTCACGCGGTCCGCCGTCGATAGGCCGCCATGGCCGCCACGTACGCGATGATCAGGACGCCGACGCACCAGGCCAGGGCGACCCAGATGTCGTGGCCGACCGGCTGCCGGTCGAACAGCGCCCGGATGGTGTTGACGATCGAGGTTACCGGCTGGTTCTCGGCGAAGGCCCGGACCGGGCCGGGCATGGTCGCCGTGGGCACGAAGGCGGAGCTGACGAACGGCAGGAAGATGATCGGGTAGGAGAACGCGGAGGCTCCGTCGGTGGATTTCGCCGACAGCCCGGCGAGCACCGCGATCCAGGTCAGGGCGAGCGTGAACAGCAGGAGGATGCCGGCCACGGCGAGCCAGGTCAGTACTCCGGCCGACGAGCGGAAGCCGATGCCCAGGGCGACCAGGACGATCACCACCACACTGATCGCGTTGGACACCACCGATGTCAGGGCGTGCCCCCACAGCACCGACGAGCGGGCGATCGGCATCGAGTGGAACCGTTCGAAGATGCCGCCCTGCAAGTCCAGGAACAGTCGGTACGCGGTGTAGGAGATGCCGCTGGCGATGGCGATCAGCAGGATGCCCGGCAGCAGATAGTTGACGTAGTTGTCGGTGTTGGCCTGGATGGCCCCGCCGAACACGTACCGGAACAGCAGCAGGAAGGCGATCGGCATGATCGCCACCGTGATGATGGTGTCCGGGCTGCGGGTGACGTGGCGGAGGGACCGTCTGAGCATCACGCGGGTGTCGCCGGGAAAGTGGGCGTTCATCGCTGCCCCTTCGAGTTGTTCCCGACGAACGCCAGGAAGATCTCCTCCAATGTGGGCTGTCGTTCGACGTACTCGATCGTCGCCGGCGGCAGCCGATTGCGCAGCTCGGCCAAGGTGCCCGAGACGATGATCGTGCCCTGGTGCAGGATCGCGATCCGGTCGGCCAATTTCTCCGCCTCATCCAGGTACTGCGTGGTCAGGAACACCGTCGTGCCGCCGTCCGCGAGTTTCCGGATCACCTGCCACACCTCGATGCGGGCCTCCGGGTCGAGGCCGGTGGTGGGCTCGTCGAGGAAGATGACCTTCGGGTCGCCGATCAGGCTCATGGCGATGTCGAGCCGGCGGCGCATGCCGCCGGAGTACGTCGCCACCCGGCGCCCGGCCGCGTCGGCCAGACCGAATCGTCCGAGCAGGTCGTCGGCCACGCCGCCACCGTTCCTCACCCGTCGCAGGTCGGCGATCATGATCAGGTTCTCGCGGCCGGTGAGGATCTCGTCGACCGCGGCGAACTGACCGGTCAGGCTGATCGACTCGCGTACCCGCTCCGGCTGGGACACGACGTCGAATCCGTTGACGCTCGCCGCGCCGCCGTCCGGTTTCAGCAGCGTGCTGAGGATCCGTACGACCGTGGTCTTGCCGGCGCCGTTCGAGCCGAGCAGCGCGAAAATGCTGCCGGCCGCCACTTCGAAGTCCACGCCCTGGAGGACGTCCAGTTTCTGGTAGGACTTCAGCAAGCCCTGCACCCGTACCGTCGCGCCGCTCATGACACGGTCACGCTCGACAGATCTGCGCCCAGGCTGTTGAGCCCGACGTAGGTCAGCTTGTCCATCCGCGCCCCGTCGAACGCCACCGTACGGATGGCGGAACGGGACTTCCGGCTGGTCGCGTAGAAGGACACGTCCCGCAGCGTCGCCCCCCGGAACGTGGCGCCGGCCACCGCCGCCCGATCGAACCGCACGCTGGTCAAGGTCGCCCCGTCCAGGTTCACGCCGCGCAGGTCGGACATCGAGAAGTCCACACCGGTGAAGGTGCAGTTCGCGAATTCCGTACGCCGCAGATCCGTCATCCGCAACTTGACGTCGACGAGTGCGACCCCGGCGAAGGTGACCCCGGTCAGCCCCGACTTGCTGAAATCGGTTCGCACCAGGATGGAGCCGCGGAAGGTGGACCGGGACAGCTCGAGTGACGTCATGGTCACATCGGTCAGGTTGGCGCCGTCGAAGTTGGCGTCCGCCACATCGCTGGCCTTGAACGAGCTGCCGGTCAGGTCGGCCTGCGCGAAGGTGGATCCGCGCAGGGCGCTCGCCTCGAACTTCCCGCCCGGCACCCGGGTACCGGCGAAGTCGCTGCCGGCGAGCGCGCTTGCGTTGAAGCGGGTCACCAGTTGGCGTTCGAGTGTGCGGGACAGGTTCGACACCTCCTGCACGGTCTGCTCGATGTCGCCGATGCTGTCGACGGTCAGCTCGAAGGCCTCCGCGTCGTCCTTGCCCTCGGCCTTGAGCTCGCGGAACCGCTCGTGCAGATCCGCCAGCAGATCCTCCTTCAATTCACTGACGCTCTTGGCGCCTTCGTAGGGTGCGAACACACCATCCACATAGGTGTTCAGCTTGTCGGTCATCCTCGGTCTCCTCAGAGCAAGGTGTCGAGTACGCGCTTCGCGTACTCCCAGTTGGTTTTGTTGCGGGCATAGGTCGCCCGGCCCTTCTCGGTGATCCGGAAGTATTTGCGCCGGCCACCCTGCGACTCATCGCCCCAGTACCAGGTGATGTCGCCCTCGGCCTCCAGACGCCGGACGCTGGAGTACATCGTGGCTTCCTTGAGCTCGTACTCGCCCTGCGAGCGCTCGCCGATCAATTTGACGATCTCGTAGCCGTAGCAGTCGGATTCCGACAGCAATCGCAAGATCATCGTGTCGGTGTTTCCCCGTAGCAGATCGGATGTGATTTTGCTGGAGCTCACCTCGTCACCTCCCGCTGACCAGTGTGCGTCCGAGTACTGTGCCTGTCAAGGTAGTAAACGCGACACAGTACGCGGCCCGTCAGGGGTCGTCCGGCCGTCGGGGAAGAGCCCGGCCGTCGGGGGAGAGTGCGGCCGATGGAGCGGCCGCGGTGCAATCCGGCCGCGATCGGCGTGATTAGCCGGTGAGGGTGGCGGCGGTCGTGCGAAGGCTCAGCGTGCGGAGGCTCAGCGTGCGGAGGCTCAGCGTGCGGAGGCTCAGCGTGCGGAGGCTCAGCGTGCGAAGGCTCAGCGTGCGAAGGCTCAGCGGAGCGTAGGAATGCTCAGCGGCGCGGCTTGGGCGGCAGCGAGCGGGCGTACGCGATCCCGAGCCCGGCCCATCGCCGCAGCTCGGCGTCCGTCGTCACGCCGCCGGCCTCGATGTGCAGCCAGCCGTCCATCTCCCGGCCGCGCATCTCGAACCGGTGCGCGTGCGGGTCGTCCAGCAACTCGGTGGCGGCCGGATCGACGCGCAGCAGCAGCCCGCCGCGGCTGCTGGCCGTGACGGCCATGTTGCCGTGGATGAGGAAGGCGAGTCCGCCGAACATCCCCATCTCGGTGAGCCCGTCCTCAGCCGCGAGGAGCTCACGCAGCCGGTCGGCGAGCTCCTCGTCGTACGCCACGGTGGAAGTCTACGGATACGGATGGTCAACAGCGGGCGCGGGATGCACCGCCGGACGGGTCACAGGGCGACGAAGCGGTAACCGCGGGCGGACAGGGCGGGGAGGACCTTGCTCAGGGCGGCGTACGTCTCGGATCGGTCGCCGCCGCCGTCGTGGCAGAGGATGATCTGACCCGGGCGACAGGCCATCATGCGGCGCGTGATGGCCGCGGTGCCGGGCTTGGACCAGTCGCGGGGGTCGTCGCTCCAGTCCAGCGCCACCAGGCCGGACTTCGCCGACTCGTGCAGCACCGTCGTGGACCAGGCGCCGCCCGGGGAGCGGAACAGCTTCGGCGTGTAACCGGTGGTGTCGTGGATCTTCTCCTGCGCTTTGTAGATCTCCTTGTGCACGGCGGCGGCAGGCTCATGAGCGAGCTTCGACGGGTGACTCCACGTGTGGTTGGCGAGCTGGTGACCGGCGTGGACCACGCTGCGGGCGACACTCTCGTGGCCCAGCACCTGGTTGCCGATCATGCAGAACATCGCCGGGACGTGGTACTTCTCGAGCAGGTCGAGGATCTTCGGTGTCCATACCGGGTGCGGTCCGTCGTCGATGGTGAGGGCCACCGCGTCCGCCGGAAACGCCGGGCCGGGCATCAGCCGGCGGTACTCGGCCAGGGTGTACACCGGGCTCCGCTGCACGGCCGCCGGCGTGAGGGGGGCGCTTTCCGGGCGATGCCGCCGGGCCCGGGCCTCGGCGACGGGGAGCGGTACGGGCGCGGGCGCCGCGACCGCCGCCGCCGCGCCGGCCAGCATGACGGCTCCGGCCACGCCGGGAACGGCCCCCAGCAGCCGCCGCCGCGTCACCGGATTGCCCAGCCCGAGCCGCTCCCAGTCGACCTCGACCTGATACTCCGACGACAGGCGGCGGAGCCGGTCCAGGTCGACCCGGCGGGCGAGCGAACGCAGCCGATCGAGATTCACGCGACCCCTTTTCGTCGGTGGTTCGACCGGGAGTACGGCCGAGCCAACCGTCGGGGATCGATTCTCCCAAGTCCGGGCGAGCGATACGAGCGAATCGCCGGTTGCACATATGACGAACCGCTCCGACCGTCGCGGTCGGTGTAGATTGCCTACATGAGGCCGGACACGCTCAGGGGGCATCTGGACGCCTTGATCCTGTCAATGCTGGAGCGCCGGCCGCTTGCATGGATACGCCGTGATCGAAGCTCTGCAGGCGCACAGCGGGGGTGCGCTCGACCTGCCCACCGGTACCGTCTATCCGGCCTTGCGGCGGCTGGAGCGGGCCGGTTACGTGCAGAGCGAGTGGAGCACCGTCGGCGGACGGAAACGGCGCACGTACGAGCTGACCGACGCCGGCCGCAAGATGCTTTCGGCCGAGCGCACCGAGTGGCGCAGTTTCGCCGCCGTGATCGAGGGCGTGCTCCGTCCCGGAGCGGCACCGGCCTGACCGCACGGCATTCGCGGATGCCGGCCGGCCCGCAACCTCGTCCGGTGTGAGTCGGAGGGGCGAGCCCTCGCCAAGGGCACTTCCTGGAACTCCGTCAGCTGGGCGAAGCTGCCGGCGTCAGCTGGGCGAAGCTGGGCGAAGCTGCCGGCGTCAGCTGGGCGAAGCTGCGGCTAGAAAGCACCGCCGGGCGGCGAAGCCCACGTGCATCAGCGGCAGGTAGAGCAGAACGGCCAGCAGGGGTAGCCCGTTCCAGACACGGCCGTCCGGCCCGAACACCGACATCAACGAGCCCAGCACGACGAACACCGCACACACGACGAGCGCGAACAACCCGGCGCCGCGGACCAGCCGGGCGGGCGCCCGGAGAAACCGCGTACCCGGGCCGAGCGCCAGCACCAGCACCAGCCCGGCCGCGATGGACAGGGCGCCGACACCCTCGACCAGATGGTTCACCACCGTGTAGGCCGGGCCCCCGGACGTCTCCGGATGGCCCGCCAGCGGCAGCAGCACCCGCCAGATCAACGGCTGGGCGGCCAGCGACACGCAGGTCAGCATGGCGGTGCGCCGGCCTTGGGACAGGCCGAGCTCGACCTGATATTCCGGCGCTACCGACACCAGCGGACCGAAATCCGCGATTGCCCGGCGTTGTGCGCCGTCGGCGTCGAGGCCGGCTCGCACATAGGCCTCGGACGCGTCGAGCAGTCCGTCGCGTGCCTCGGCGACCATGTCGGCCTTGAGCCCCCGCGGCCCCCGCAGCGCGTCGTCGAGTTCGGTGACGTACGCCTCGATCAAGCTCACACGCGTCATTCTAGGCAGCGCCGCCCGGACCCCGGCCTCCGGGAGATTCCCCCAAATCCGACGGCGGCGGCGGGCAACTTTCACCCGCCGTGCGGCCCGCGGGTCGCAGCCGAGCTCGGGCTCGGCGTGGAAGCCGCCCGGCCCGCTCATTCTTCCTGGAAGAGGTGCGTCTCCACCTTGGCCCGGTACTCGACGTAAATGCGCCGGTAGCGTTCGACCGCACCCGGCCGGTCGCCGGCCTCGAGCCGGGTCAGGATCTCGTCGTGCCCCTCGATCCACGTCGACCACAGGTCGCTCTCGGCGCTGGTGGCCAGGATCCGGAGCGTACGGGCCACGACCAGGTCGACCAGCGACTGCAGCTCGCGATTGCCGCTGGCCAGGATGACCACCGTGCTGAAGTCCGCGCCGGCGGCGGCCGCGGCCAGCACGTTGCCGGACTTGAGGCCCTCGATGAACTCGGTCTGCCGCTGGCGCATCAGGTCGATGTTGTTCTCGGTGAGGTTATCCACCCCCCACTCGAAGCCGGCACAGGCCAGGACGGCCATCACGTCGATCAGCTCGAGCGCGTTCTTCTGGGTGACCTTGGTGACGTGCCGCGTCCGGTTCGGCGCGATGTCGATCAGGCCCTCGACCGACAACTGGGCGATCGCCTCGCGCACCGGGGTGATGCTGACGCCCAGGCGCGCGGCCAGTTCGGCGTCCTTGATCAGGGTGCCCGGCGGAAGCTCGCCGGAGACAATCTCGTTGCGCAGCTGGCGGACGACCGCCGCGGTGCGCGTCGGCGGGACCGCATAGGGCATAGCGGCACTCTACTCATCGTGACGGTGGCCCGGGGGGCGTACCCATCGGGCGAAACTCACGGCTTCTCAGACGCTGACCGCCGGACGATTCGAACCCTGATTCCGGGGCTGTATCAGATCTCGGGCTTGCACCTCACGTAACGGCAGGCCTTAACGTTTCCGATATGGACACCTGGACCATCGGCGAGCTGGCCACGCAGACGGGCCTGACCGTTCGAACGCTGCATCACTACGACGAGATCGGGTTGTGCTCGGCGTCGCAGCGGACCGCGGCGGGCCACCGGCGGTACTCCGCCGGCGACGTCGCCCGGTTGCACCGGATCGTCGCCCTGCGCGGGTTCGGGTTCGGTCTGGCCGAGATCGCCACGCTGCTGGACGCGTCGGCGCCGGACGTCCGAGAACTACTGGAGCGGCAGTACGTGCAGGCGGCTCAGCAGATCGCGCGGGCCACCCGGCAGCGTGACCGGCTCGACACGGTGCTCCGGAGGTTCGACGCTGCGGGTGATCCGTCCGCGGCGGAATTGGTGTCGCTGATCGAGGGGATGACGAGCATGGACGCGGAGGAACTGGAGAAGAAGGCCGCGCTGCGCCAGGCGTTGGCGGAGATGATGTCACCCGGTGAGCTGACCGAGATGTCGGCGCGACGTGCGGCGGCGTGGGCCGCGATGACCCCGGAACAGCGGGACGAGCTGCGCCGGAGCCGACCGCCCGTCCCTCACTGACAACCGCGTCGCCGACAAGCGCCTCACTGACAAGCGCCTCACTGACAGCGCTTCACTGCGGAACATCGACCAGGTCGCCCAGGGTGACGCCGCCTTCCGCGAGGATCCGCTCGACTGCTGCGATGGGCAGCCAGTCGTGCTCGTCGTCACCGTGTACGACCCGATACCACCGGGTCCGGCCGCGGCGGACCACCTCGACCCGCCAGGCTCCGTCCGGGGTCTGCATCGCGCCCTCGACCTCGCCCCGCTGGGTCACGCCTTGATGCACGTCGAGTCGATGCCCGACGGCGTGTTGCGCGCGGTGAACTGGACCGAGAACGTCCGGGTGACCGAGAAGGTCCGGGTGACCGAGGAGGCACCCTGCAGCCGAACGGTCGCTCTGGGCTTCACGACGAACGCGCTGACCGCGAGCTGCCTATGACGGCTATCGACACCGGCACCTCGACCATCGTGGAACCGTGGTCATGCCGGGCACTGAGGGGCCGGTGCCTCATTTCGTGGTCACGATCGGGGTCCCGGATCCGGCCGGCGGCGCGACGAACGTGGACAGGCTGAGGTTCATCGTCGGCTGGTTCGCGGCGGCGTCGCCGGAAGTGCCCGCCGTCGCGTCGGCCGCCTTGAAGTCCACCGACTTGATCAGCACAGCCCGCGGCTGCACGTTCTGCAGCTGGGTCAGGAAGGCGCTGAGCTTGTCGGCGTCACCTACGGCGGTGAGCGTCACCGGCAGTTCCCAGACGCCGGTGGCGCTGGTGGACACGATCGGCGCGGCCACGCTCAGCCCGCTGACCGAGATGCCGACGTTGTCGCCGGCCGCTTGCAGCTGGTTCAGGAAGTCGGACATCCCGGGCGTGGCCGGCAGCGCCTTCTGGCTTGTGGCCAGCTGCGCGAGGAACATCGGCAGTTGCTTCTCCTGCTTGTTCAGTTCGGCGTTGCGCTTACGAAGCACCACGATCTGGTCCTGAGTGGCGCCGGTCTGCTGGTCGACGTCGTCGCCCTCGCTGTACTTCGGGCCGATGAGCAGGAAGTAGGAAGCCGCGACGAGCAGCAGGATCAGGGCCGCGCCGCCGAACACCCACAGCCGCCCGCTGGACCGCGCGCCCATCAGTTGCTCCCGCACTTGGTGGTGAACCGGCCGCACTCGTTGCCGGAGGTGATGTCGATGGTGATGCTGAACGACCAGGTGTCGCCGTTGGACTGGGTCGCCGTGGTCAGGTAGGGGTTCGCCACACCGGGGACGCCACCCAGGTTCTGGACGTACCGGGCGACGGTTGGCTTGTCCGGCGCGGTGCCGGAGAGAGCGATCGTCCCGATCAGCTGGGCCTTGCTGGTGCTCGGCAGCGAGTCGGTGGGGGCGGCGGTCTTGTTCTGGGTCAGGGTCGCGGTGATCCCGATGACGGCCACGCCGGAGTCGGTGCCGGTGCTGCGCAGCCGGTTCAGCAGCGTCGCCCACGGCAGGTCGCCGGCCATGACCTCGCTGAGCTGTTTGGTGATCGTGGTCGTCTGGTTCTGCGTGGTCACCACCTTCTGGTGGGAGTTCTCGCTCTTCTGCAGGTCGGTGGCCGTTCTGGTGGCCACGCTGAGCTCGCTCTCGCGCGCGTCGACGTTGTGCAGCGCCGCGCCGTACCAGAAACCGAGCAGCACGAGAACCACGAGCACCGCGACGGCGACCCAGCCTCGGCTGCGGCGGGACCGGCGACCGGCGACCACCTCCTCCGGCAGGAGGTCGGCCGAGATGGCCAGGATCCGATGCACCCGCTGCGGGTTGAGCGCGGGGTCCAGAGGCATGAGGGTGGTGGTGGCCATCAGGCTGCCGCTCCCAGGGTGAGGCCGATCGACACCGCGGCCGAGGGCACGAAACTGTCGAAGCCGCGTCCGCGGGCCCGGCGGGTGTCCCGCAGCCGGCCGGCGTTGTCCGCGTACATCACGGCCACCTGCAGCTGCTCCTGCAGATGCTCGGCCAGGCCGGGCATCAGCGCGCTGCCGCCGGCCAGAGAGATCCGGGTGACTTGCTTCTGCCGTTCGCCCGAGGCCAGGTACGTGAACGAGCTGCGCAGCTCGTTGATCAGGGGCCGGACCGCGTCGGCGGCCGCGGCCGCGGTGTCCGGCCGGCCGTCGCCGTGCAGGCCGAACCGGCACTTGATCGACCTCGGCCTCCTCCGGCGTGATGCCCAGCCGGGTGGCGATGTTGTCGGTCACCTCGTGTCCGCCCCGCGGCACGGTCCGGACGAACAGCGGTTCGCCGTCCGCGTGCACCACCACGCTGGTCACCTCGGCGCCGATGTCGACGATCGCCTCGACCTGGGCGTCCAGGCGGGATGCCGCCCGCAGCAGCGCGAACGACGCCAGGTCGACGCCGACGACGCGAAGACCGGCCCGCTCGGCCGCGTCCACGGCGGTCATCACCGCTTCCTTGGGCACGGCGATGAGCAGCCCCCGTACGGTCGGGCTGTCGCCCGGCTCCTCCAGCGGCCGGAAGTTCAGCATGGACCGTTCCACCGCCAGCGGCAGCATGTCCCGGACCTGGAACGGCAGCGACTGGTGCATCTCCTTGGCGGGCAGGTTGGACACCGACATCTCGCGCACCACCAGCTGCGGGTTGGTCACTCCGAGCCGGACCTTCTTGGTGTCGAACTTGCACGCGGCCCAGAGCTGCTTGAGGGCCGACGTGACGGTGCCCGGGTCCTGGACGACGCCGCCCTGCACGGTGCCCGGGGGCAACGGGATCTGGCCGAAGTTGGTCAGCGCGTGGTCGTCCTTGTTGCGCCGTACCTCGACGGCGCGGATCGACGACGAGCCGATGTCCAGCCCGATCGGAATGATGCCAGCCATCGGTTACCTTCCTTCAGGCCGAGGGGATGAGCAGGGTCGAGTACCAGTGGGCGATCGGGGCGGCGGCGAACACCGCCAGGAACGCGCCGGCGAGCATGAACGGGCCGAACGGGACCAGGGTCTTGCGGGTGGCGGCCCGGGTGAGCATCAACACGACCCCGAAAAGGCCGCCGAGCAGGAAGCCGGCGAACATCCCGACGGCGACGGAGGTCCAGCTCAGCCAGCCGAGGTAGATGCCGAGCAGGGCGGCCAGTTTGACGTCGCCGCGGCCCATCCCGAAGAAGCTGATCACCAGGAAGGTCAGGTAGAGCACGACCGCGGCGATCAGCCCCCGCAGGCCCGCGGTCCAGCTGCGGCCGGCGATCATGGCCGGGCACCAGCAGCAGCACCGCCACGGCGTACGACGGCAGCACGATCTTGTCGGGCAGCCGCTTGACGTCGAGGTCGATGACGGCCAGCGCGACGGCGACGGCCGCCAGGTACAGGTACGCCGGCAGTTGCCAGGACCAGCCGAAGCGGGCGGCCACGGCGACGAACAGCGCCGCGGTGCCCGCTTCGACGAGCGGGTACCGGGCGCTGATCGGGGCCTTGCAGTCCGCGCACCGGCCCCGCAGCAGGAGCCATCCGAGAACCGGGACGTTGTGCCGCGGACGCACCTCGGCCTCGCAGTGCGGGCAGTGCGAACCGGGGCGGACCAGCGACTCGTCGCGGGGGACCCGGTGGATGACGACGTTCAGGAACGATCCGACGGCGAGGCCGAGGACGCCGACGATCACACACAGTAGGGGCTGTGGCATGTCCGACCTCCTCGGCCTCGTCCCGGATGATGGCGGTGATGCCGCCCACCGGCGGCATCATCTGGTGAGTCAGGTCCTAGGAACAGGTGGCCATGCTGAAGGTGGTGCTGGTGATGCCCGTGACCGAACCACCGGTGCTGCTGTCGTAGGTGTAGTACTTGTTCGTCGAGCCGCCGGTGTTGTTCGCGCACAGCTTGTAGGTGGTGCCCGAGGTGGCCAGGTAGTACGTCAGCACGGTCTTGTCGGACAGCGTGATGATGCCCGCGCTGCCGCCGGTCGTTGCGGTCAGCGTGATCGGCGACGTGCTCTGGCTGACGTATCCGGCGGCGTTGGCGGGGTACGTGTTGCTGTTGTTGGTGTAGTACTGCTCAACCGCGCTGATCGCACCGCGCACGTCGGACTGGGCCGACTTGTCGGCGGCGCCCTGGCGGTAGTTCAGGTAGACCGGGACCGCGATGGCGACCAGGACGCCGATGATGACCACGACCACCAGGAGCTCGATGAGCGTGAAGCCGTCGTCGCTCCTTCTTGGCCTGCAGCCGGGTGATGATGTCCTGCATTGGGGGTGCCTCCAGTAGGGCGTCAGGGTGGGGCGGGGATGAGGTTGTTCTGGGCTCGGGCGCCCGACGTCGACCGGAGACCGGCCGTTCCTTGCTCCAGGGCGTCAGTTGCTCTGGATGTTCTGGTAGATGGTGAACATCGGTAGGTACAGGCAGATGACCATTCCGCCGACCACGGCTCCCATGACGAGGACCATGATCGGTTCGATCGAGGCGGTCAGGGATTCGGCGGAGGTGTCGACTTCCCTGTCATAGAAATCGGCAACCTTGTCGAGCATCTGACTGATTTGACCGCTTTCTTCGCCGACTTCGATCATCTGCGTGACCATCTCGGGAAAGATCGGGTGCCGGCGCAGCGGCGCTGGACATGGTTTGACCGTCGCGTACCGGCGCTCTGCACGTCCTTCATCGCGGCGTTGATGACCTCGTTGCCGGTCGTCTCGCCGACCACGGCCAAGCGCCTGCATCACCGGCACGCCGACATTGAGCAGCAGGCCCAGGTTGCGGGCGAACCGGCTCATCGCCAGCTTGCGGAACAGCTGGCCGAACACCGGCGCCTTGAGCCTGAGCTGATCGACTTTGAGCCGGAACGACTCGCTCTGGCGCATCTGCCGCTTGTAGGTCACCGAGCTGCCGATGATCAGAGCCCAGCACCAACGGCCCGATCCACCACATGTTGTGGCTGGCGGTCACCAGGAACTGGGTGATCGCCGGCAGGTGGCCGCCGAGGTTCTTGAACATCTGCTCGAAGATCGGGACGATGAAGATCAGCACGGCCGCGATCAGGACGAACGTGAAGCCGAGCACGATCGCCGGGTACGTCAGCGCACTCTTGATCTTGCCGCGCAGCGCGCTGTCCTTCTCCAGGCTGTCCGCGATCTGCTCGAGAGCCCGGTCGATCATGCCGCCGGCCTCGCCGGCCCGGATCATGGCGATCATCAGCCGGGGAAAGACCCGGTCGTGCTTGGCCATCGAGGATGACAGCGAGACACCGCTGGCGACGTCGGTCCGGACCTCGCTCGAGCGCCTTCTTCAGCGTCAGCGCCGAAGTCTGTTCCTCGAGGATGGCCAGCGACCGCAGCAGCGACATGCCGGACGCCGTCATAGTGGCGAACTGGCGGGCGAAGATGGCCAGGTCCTTGAGCTTGGTCCGGCCGCCCATACCGGGGATCTTCAGTTCCCGGCTCAGGCCCTGGCCGGCGATGGACAGCCCCAGTGGCACCTCGCCGCGCTGGCGCAGCTGATGAGTCGCGGCGGTCTCGTTGGCCGCCTCGATCGTGCCCTTGGTCTTGCGCCCGGACGAGTCGATGCTGTTGTAGTGGAAGGTCTTGGTGGCCGGCATGCCGTCACATCCGTCCGATGAGTCGCTTGAGCTCTTCCTGCGAGTGGCAGATCTCCAGTGCGACCTGGTGGCTGACCATGACCCTCGCGGACCTTCTCGGCCAGGTGCTGGTCGAAGGCCAACATGCCCTCGCTCGCCGCCGGCCTGCATGAACGACGGGATCTGGTGCGACTTGCCCTCGCGGATCAGGCTTCGGATCGCCGGGGTGGCGGTCAGGATCTCGGCGATCACCGCCCGGCCCTTGCCGTCCGCCTTGGGGCGCCAGCGCCTGGGTGACCACGCCCTGCGAGACTGGCCGCCAGCTGAGCGCGGATCTGCAGTTGCTGGTGCGGCGGGAAGATGTCGATGACGCGGTCGATGGTCTGGGTGGCGCTCTGCGTGTGCAGCGTCGCCAGCACCAGGTGACCGGTCTCGGCGGCGGTCAGCGCGGTGGCCGTGGTCTCCAGGTCACGCAGCTCGCCGACCAGGATGATGTCCGGGTCCTGACGCAGCGCGTGCTTGAGCGCGCTCGGGAAAGGTCTCGGTGTCCGAGCCGACCTCGCGCTGGTTGACCAGGCTGCGCTTGTGCGGGTGGAGGAACTCGATCGGGTCCTCGATGGTGATGATGTGCGCCGCCCGGCTGCGGTTGGCCAGGTCCAGCACCGACGCCAGGGTGGTGGTCTTGCCGGAGCCGGTCGGGCCGGTGACCAGCACCAGACCGCGGGGCAGGTGGGCGAAGCGGGCCACCGACCTCCGGCATGCCCGAGCTCGTCCAGCGGCTTGATCTTGTGCGGGATGGCCCGGAAGACGGCTCCGCAGGAGTGCGCTGCACGTAGAGGTTGCCGCGGAAGCGGGACACCCCGACGATGCTGTGCGCGAAGTCCATCTCCTGGTCGCGCTGGAACGTGGCCCACTGGTCGGCGCTCGACCGCGGCGCGGCAGAGCAGGGCGGTGTCGGCCGAGTTGAGCTTGCCGTACCCGGGTATCGCGCGCAGGCTGCCGTCGACCCGGATCATCGGCGGCGAGCCGACCGTCAGGTGCAGGTCGGAACCGCGGGACTCGACCATCGCGACCAGCATCTGGTCGAGGATGGCGAGGTCGCCGTCCACGGGAGCGGGCGTGCCGACCGGGGTCGCCGGCGGCGGCACCTGGCCGATCCCGTACTCCTGCTGCACCGTCATTTGTGGCCCGATCTGTTGCGACTTTGTTGACGCCTCCCCATTCGGCACTCATCACGGCGTCTTTAGGACCGGTTCCGACCGGATTCGCGGGAAATGGTCGCGAAGCGGGTAATGTTGCTAGATCGGCCACTCGGGAGACCTCGCGGACCGAGGTCAGGCCGCCGGACGCCTTGGCCAGCCCGTCCGCCCGCAGGTCGTACATGCCCTGGGCCATCGCGACCTCCCGGATCTCGTTGGACGAGGCGCGCCGGATGGTCAGCGACTCGATCTCCGGGGAGATCGGCATGACCTCGTGCAGCGCGATCCGGCCGCGGTACCCGGTGTTGGCGCAGTTGCGGCAGCCCAGCGGCCGGTAGAGCACCTCCGGCACCTTCAGGTCCTCGATCGGCCAGCGTGCCCCGAGCAGTTCCTCCTCGCTGCGGCAGCGTACGCCTCCTTGCACCAGTCGCAGAGCCGGCGGGCCAGCCGCTGGGCCAGCACGCAGTCCAGCGACGAGCCGACCAGGAAGGGCTCGATGCCCATCTCGGTGAGCCGGGTGACCGCGCCCGGCGCGTCGTTGGTGTGCAGCGTGGAGAGCACCAGGTGGCCGGTCAGCGACGCCTCGACGGCGATCTGCGCGGTGTTGCCGTCCCGGATCTCACCGATCAGCACGACGTCCGGGTCGGACCGCAGGATGGCCGGCAGCACGGCCGCGAAGGTCAGCCCGGCCTTGTGGTTGACCTGCACCTGGTTCACCCCGCGGAGCCGGTACTCGACCGGGTCCTCGACGGTGATGACGTTGACCTCCGGCTTGCTGATCTGCCCGAGGGTCGCGTACAGCGTGGTCGATTTGCCGGAGCCGGTCGGGCCGGTCACCAGCACCATGCCGTGCGGCTTGGTGAACGACTCGGAGAAGCGGCTCAGGTTGTGCTGGGTGAAGCCGAGCTTGTTCATGTCCAGGTCGATGCCGCCGGTGTCGAGGACGCGGAGCACGATCTTCTCGCCCCAGACCGTGGGCAGCGTCGCGGTCCGCAGGTCGACCGGGCGGTCCCGGATCAGTGCGGTGATGCGGCCGTTCTGCGGCACCCGCTTCTCGGTGATGTCGACGCCCGACATGATCTTGAGACGGGAGGTCAGCGCGGCCATCACGCCCCGCGGGATGCTGTCCAGCTCGTGCAGCACGCCGTCGATCCGGTACCGGACCCGCATGTCGTCCTCGGTCGGCTCGAGGTGCAGGTCGGAGGCGCGGTTCTGGACGGCCTGCTCGATCAGGTTGTTCACGTAGCGGACGATCGGCGCGTCGTCGGCGCTCGTCGCCTGGGCGGACATGCCGGCCGAGTCGTCGAGCGTCAGCCGTCGGCCAGGTCGCCGAGGTCGCTGTCCTCGCGCTGGAGCCGCTCGATGATCCGGCGGACCTCGCTGCGGGCCACCACCACCGGGCGGATGGTCATCCCGGTGGCCGCCCGGACGTCGTCCAGGGCGACCACGTCGCCGGGGTCGGTGACGCCCGACGGTCAGCTCGTGCCGTTGGCCATCGACAGGCCGAGCACCCGATGCCGCAGCACCACCGGCAGCGGGATGCGCTTGAGCGCCGCCGGATCGGGGTTGAAGGCTGACCAGGTCGAGCGTGTTGATGCCGAACGCGGCGGCCGCCGCCGAGGTCAGCTGCTCCTCGGTGACGACCTGGTCGTTGATCAGGACCGCCCGGACCGAGCGGCCGCTGCGCTGCGCCTCCGCTGCCGCCGCGTCCACGCGCCCGCGGATCGACGCCGATCTGCTTCAGCGCGTCCAGCAGCGGGCGGAAGGTCTGGTCCATAACATCCTCAGCAAACGGTACGTGCGGGGTACGCCTGTCCCATCGGACACTTCCGCCGACAACTGAGGTTGGCGCTACTGGCGGTTGGTGCTGGCCTTTGGTGTCACTGGCGGAATGTGCGGCGGTAGGCCGGACGGGGCGACGCCGATCGCCGCGTGCAGGTGCTGCCGCAGCGCGTGGCGCTACCCAGCCCGGACCGGCGGGCCACCGCGTCGACGGCCAGATCGGTCGACTCGAGCAGCAGCCGGGCGTGGGCGACCCGCTGCTGCAGCAGCCACCGGGCCGGACTGAGCCCGGTCTCGTCCCGGAACCGCCGGGTGAACGTCCGGACGCTCATCCGCGCGTGCCGCGCCATCTCCTCGAGGCTGACCGGCTCGGCCAGCCGGCCGCAGCGCCCAGGCCCGGGTCGGCCTCGGTTGCCGGCGCCGCCGGCCGCCGGGCACCGGCCGCTCGATGTACTGCGCCTGGCCCCCGTCCCGCCAGGCCGGCACCACGCAGCGCCGGGCGGCCCGGTTCGCCGCCTCGCTGCCGTGGTCGGTGCGCACCATGTGCAGGCAGAGGTCCACGCCGGCGCCCACACCAGCCGAGGTGAGGACGTTGTCGTCGTCCACGAACAGCACGTCGAAGTCCCACGCGCACCTGCGGGTAGAGCCTGCGGAGGCGCCTGCTCCAAGCCCAGTGGGAGGCGGCCGGGCGGCCGTCGAGCAGCCCGGCTGCGGCCAGCACACGCGCGCCGGTGCAGATGGACACCATCCGGGCGCCGCGCTCGTGCGCCGCCCGCAGAGCGGCCGCGACCCCACTCGGCACGGTGCCGTCGGTGACCGTCCGACCGGCGCCCACCCCGGGCACGATCACCGTGCCGGCCGTGGCCAGCAGCGACAGATCGTGGTCGGGGGTCACCGTGAAGCCGGCCGTGCTGCGGACCGGGCCGGTGCCGCAGATGCGGACGTCGTAGAGGGCGCGGTCGGCGGACTCGCGGGCGGCGTTCAGCACCTGCGGTGGCACGCCCAGGTCGAAGGCCACCACGTGCTCCAGCGCCAGCACCGCCACACGATGAGTCATGGCTCGATTCTTGCGCATGATGGCCTCCCGGCCACTCGCCGGTTCGGCTGTTCGTTCCGCAGACTTCGGTGGTGACGAAGACCCGCCTGCATCCCGCCTGGCTCGTGGCCGCTGGTCGCGTTCGTCGCTCTGGTCGGCGCGGCCGGCTTCCGGGCCACCCCGTCCGTGCTGATCGGCCCCCTGCACGAGGAGTTCGGCTGGTCGGTCGGCACGATCTCGGCCGCGGTCTCGGTCAACCTCCTGCTGTACGGCCTGACGGCGCCCTTCGCGGCCGCGCTGATGGACAAGTTCGGCATCCGCCGCGTGGTGATGGTGGCGCTGCTGCTGGTCGCCGCGGGGAGCGGGCTCACCGTGTTCATGACCGCGAGCTGGCAGCTGGTGCTGTGCTGGGGGGTGCTGGTCGGGCTGGGCACCGGATCGATGGCCCTGGCGTTCGTGGCCACCGTGACCGGGCGCTGGTTCGTGGCCCGGCGCGGGCTGGTCACCGGCGTGCTCACCGCCGGCGGCGCCGCCGGCCAGCTGATTTTCCTGCCGGTGCTGGCCGGCCTCACCGTGCACTCCGGCTGGCGGGCGGCGGCGCTGGTGGTGACCTTCGGGGCGCTGGTCGTCGTGCCCCTCGTCTTCTGGCGGTTGCGGGACAACCCGGCGGATCTGGGGGTCACCGCGTACGGCGCGTCCGCCGATGACATCGCGGTCAAGCCGCCGGCCGGATCCGCCGCCCGCACCGCACTGCGGGCGCTGGGGCAGGCCGCCCGTACGGGCCGGTTCTGGTTGCTGGCCGGCGGCTTCGCGATCTGCGGGGCCACCACCAACGGACTCGTCGGCACGCACTTCATCCCGGCCGCGCACGATCACGGCGTGTCCGAGACCACCGCGGCGAGCCTGCTGGCGCTGGTCGGGCTGTTCGACATCGCCGGGACCGTCGCCTCCGGCTGGCTGACCGACCGGGTGGACAGCCGTCTGCTGCTCGCCGGCTACTACTTCCTGCGCGGCCTGTCGCTGCTGGTGCTGCCGTCGCTGTTCGCCGCCACCGTGCACCCCAGCATGGTGATCTTCATCCTGTTCTACGGCCTGGACTGGGTGGCGACCGTGCCGCCGACGGTGGCGCTGTGCCGGGAGTATTTCGGGGCCGGCGGAGCGGTTGTCTTCGGCTGGGTGTTCGCGTCGCACCAGATCGGGGCGGCCATCGCGGCGTCGGCCGCGGGCCTGCTGCGCGACCAGCTCGGCACGTACGACTGGGCCTTCTACGGCGCCGGGGCGCTGGCCATCGTGGCCTCGCTGTTGTCGCTGCTGCTGCTCGGGGCCAAGCGTCTCACGCCACTGGCTCCCGGGCTCGGTCTCGTGTTCGAGAAGCCGGTCCAGGCGTGAGGTTGACGGCCCCGAGCGGGCCGGGAAGGAGAACCTGACGTACGGCGGCAGACGACCGGGCCGACCCGCCGTCGCTGTCAGGCCTTGATCGACTGCCGGACCAGCAGCTCGGAGATCTCGTTCGCCGGCATCGGCCGGGCGAAGTGATAACCCTGCGCCTGGGTGCATTCCAGCTCGCGCAGCCGGGTCGCCTGGTCCTCGTCCTCCACGCCCTCGGCCACCGGGGACAGCCGGAACGTCCGGGCGATCTGCAGGACGGCCTCGGCCACCGACGCGCCCGTGCCGTCCTGCATCGCCTGCACGAACGAGCGGTCGATCTTGACCACGTCGACCGGCAGCGCACCGAGGTGACTGAGCGACGAGAAGCCGGTGCCGAAGTCGTCCAGGGCGATCCGTACGCCCAGGGTCTTGAGTGCGGTCAGCACCCGGGCCGACTCGACCAGGTCGACCAGCGCGACCGACTCGGTCAGTTCCAGCACCAGCAGGTTCGGCTCCAGGCCGGTCTCCTCGAGCACGGCCCGGACCTCGTCGATCAGGTGCGGGTTGCCCAGTTGCGAGGCCGACAGGTTCACGTTGAGCTCGAAGCCCGGGTTCTCGGCCTGCCAGCGGACGGCCTGCCGGCACGCCTGGTCCAGCACCCAGCCGCCGAGTTCGGGCAGCATGCCCTGCTCCTCGGCCATCTCCAGGAATTCGGCCGGCGACAGCAGGCCGCGCTCCGGGTGCTGCCAGCGGACCAGCGCCTCGACGCCGACGGTCCGCTCGCCGGCCAGGTTCACGATCGGCTGGTAGTGCACCTCGAACTGGCCCCGCACGAGGGCGGCCCGCAGCTCGGCCTCCTCCCGGCGACGTTCCTCGGCCGCGGCGAACCGTGCCGGGTCGAACCGCCGGGCGACGCCCTTGCCCTCGCCCTTGGCCTGATACAGCGCCAGGTCGGCCTCGCGCATGACCTCGTCCACGGCCATGGCCGAACCACGGGTGATCGCGATGCCGGCGCTGGCCGGGATGCTCAGCACGGCCTCGCTGACGACCAGCGGCCGGGACAGGTCGCGCAGGATCCGGTCGGCCACCGTGTCGGCGATCGTGTCGTCGACCAGCCGGGGCAGCAGCACCACGAACTCGTCGCCGCCGAGCCGGGCGACGGTGTCGTTGGCCCGTACGTTCGCGTTCAGCCGCTCGGCCGTGGCCTGCAGCAGGGCGTCGCCGGTGGCGTGCCCGTACGTGTCGTTGATCTCCTTGAAGCCGTCCAAGTCGATCAGGATCATCGCGGTCATCGTGTCGTCCGCGTCGGCCAGTGCGTCGGTGGCGTGGTCGATGAACATGGTGCGGTTGCCGAGTCCGGTCAACGGGTCCCGGAACGCCTGCGTGGCCAGGATCGCGCGCTGCCGAGTGAGATCCCGCATCAGCCCTTCGTCGGTTCGGCTGCCGAGGAACTGCCGGACCAGGATGACCGCCGACACCGCGATGATCAACCAGGTGAGCGCCGGGTCGACCGCGCCGTGCCGATAGTTCCAGAAGCCCGCCATGAACACGGCCGAGGCGACCGGGGCGTACCGCAGCAGCGGCCACCGCGTGGCCAGCATGATCACCCCGGCCCCGAGGAAGAACACCACCGCGATCGGGAGGGCCAGCGACAGGAACCCGCCATGATCGCGGACCGCACCGTCGAGGAGTGCCGGCCACGCGAGCAGCAGCAACGCCGCGAAGATCATCACGTCGTCGACGCCGCGCCGCACGCGGTCCATCGGCTTGCTCCGGCTCATGTCTCACCTCCGCGTCTTACTTCGGTCCCGCCGCGGCCCACTTGAGCCGTCTCGCCGGCGCGGTTGGCGTCGGCGCGTCGTTACCGACGGCGCGTCGTTACCGACGGCGCGTTGTTCCCGAGGGCGCGTTGTTCCCGAGGGCGCGTCGTTCGCGAGGGCGCGGCTGACGGCGACCACGGTCTCCGGCTGGGTGGTCAGGGCCTCATCGACGGTCGCCAGGACGATCCGGTCCAGGAGGCGTCGTCGTGAAGATCCCCTCGTGTACGGGACTCCCCGTTGACGGGGTGCCTGCTTCGCCGGTGGGACAAGACGGTCGGTCGAACGATGACCGTTGATGTGTTGCCACGAGGTTTCGGCGGTCGTCGGGTCGGGTGACGTGCGGGCGTGACCGGAGGGCGTGCTCGCACGGTCCGGCGGGGCGTGATCTCATAGGACGCCAACACAGAGAAAGTCGGCAACGGAGGACAAACTGTGCTGGGTCGAAACATGGAGACCTCGGCGGACGCCCAACGCTCGTGGACGACGCCGGCCAGTGACCACACCGACGCGGCGGCCGTGCTGGCCGACCGGGTCGCCTCGCTGACGTCGGAGGCCGAGAACACCGACCACGGCGTACGGGTGACCGTGGCCAGTTCCGGCATCCTGACCGGGTTGGAGCTGGCGAAGATGCCGGAACTGGCACGGGCGATCCTGCGGACGATGCGGCAGGCTCAGCACGGACTGACCGACCGGGTGGCCGATGCCGTCGCCGACACGGTCGGCGCCGATTCCGAGACCGGACGGGCAGTGCTCGACAGCTTCGCCCAGCGCTTCCCGATTGAGCCGCCGGCCGAGCCGGTGATGCCGACGCCGCCGTTCCCGACGTTCCAGAGCCGGCCGACGCTGCCGACCCAGGCGCCGGGCGGTGGTTTCGAAAGTGGGCGGGACAGCCGTGCCCGCTGAGCTGCCGCGGCCGGAACTGCCGCGCCGCGGCCCGGCGCCGCCGGTCGAACAGATGAGCAACGCCGACCTGGCCCGGATGATCGAGTCCGAGCACCCCTACCGGGGGAAGGCGTTGTTCGAGCTGTCCGACCGGGTGCGGCACGACGACGACGCGGCGACCAAGGTGGCCATGCTGAGCCGGCTCACCTCGTTGCGGTCCGCGCGCCTGTTCGACCGGGTCTCGCTGGCCTGGTCGGCGATCATCGCGCTGCTGGCGGCCGAGACGACGTACGCGCGGGAAGCCGCCTACGAGGCGTTCGGCGCGCTCGACCCGGCCGAGCAGCGGGACCTGCTGGATTACCTGGACGTGGCCTCGATCGACGAGGCTCATCCTCGGCTCAGTTGACCACCTTGACGTCTTTCCAGAACGCCACCCGGTCGCGGACCGCCTTGGCGTCCGGCTTCGGCTCGGGGTAGTACCAGACGGCGTCGGCGGTGGACTTGTCACCGGCCTGGAGGCTGTAGTACGACGCCTTGCCCTTCCACGGGCACACGGTGTGGGTGTCGGAGGGTTGCAGCACGTCGTCCCGCAGCGAGGCTCGGGGGAAGTACGTGTTGCCCTCCACGATCACGGTGTCGTCGCTCTCGGCGATGATCTCGTCGTTCCAGATGGCCTTCGGCATACCCGAAACGTAGCGCGCGCAAATCCGCTCGTCCGATATGTGGGGGTTATTCGCCTCCGCTGGGTGAAACGTGGTGAGTCGTCCGGCAATTGCTGGCGGGATGACCGAGGCTTTAGAGTCAACCCGCCGATCCCCCGACCGAAGTGACCGCCATGACCCGCCTGATCACGCTGCCCGGCGCCCGCGAGCAGGCCCGCCACGCGCTGCTGCTGCTCGGCGCGCCGGCTCCGGCGCGCCTGCTCGTGTCGGTGCACCGGGCGCTGTTCGACGGTGACCTGGACATGGCCGGGCTGGCCGGGCTGCTGCGCGACGAGCACCGCGCGCCGGCGCCGGTGGTCTGCGCGGGGCTGGCGGCGGATCTGACCGGTACGTCCGTGGCGCTCGAGGCGTGGCCCCTGGAACGGCGGATCGTGACGCCGGCGTCGGCGCGCGCGGACGGGTTGCGGTTCGTGCTGCGAGTGGCCGACTGGGTCGCGCTGCGAGCCTTCTCCGGGCGCAGTGCCGACCGGTTGCTGCGCGAGATGGCCGAGGCGGTTCCGCACGGGCCGGAAGCTCCGGACGTACGGGATGCCGTCCGGGTGGCTCTGCACGACCCGGATCTGCTGGACGCGGTCGCGGCCGAACGCCCGCTCCGGGCCGCCGTGCTGGCCCAGGCGCAGGCGCTGCCCGCACGACAGCAGCGGTTCGGCCGGCCGGCCATGCCGCTCCAGCGGGGCCCCGCGTGACCAGCCTGGACCGGCTGCGCGGCGCGACCAGCCGGAAACGTCACAACGCCCGGACGATCGCCGCGCTCACCGGCAACCCCGGTTGCTCGCGGCGAGCCGTCCTCGACGCGGCCGGCGTGGACAAGCCCCGACTGGCCGAGACCATCGGGTTCCCCGGCGACTTCGGCCAGTCCCGGTTCGCGCTGGCCCGCGGCAACGCGTTCGAGGCGATGCTCAAGGCCGACGACGGGGCTCTGCTCGGCGAGGCGCTCGGCGTGCCCTCCGTCGTATACGCCGACCTGGGCGCCGACGCCGACGACACCCTCGCCGCCCGCCACGACCGCACCCGGGCGCTGCTGGCCGGCGGCGACGCCACGCTGATCGACCATCCGGTGCTCACGCTCGAGGTGGCCGGACAGACCGTGTTCCTCGAGCCCGACCTGGTCGCCTTCCGCCGCGACGGCCGGCTGCGGGTGGTCGAGATCAAGTCGTTCGCGATCGTCGACGGCCAGGCCGACAGCGCCAAGGTGGCGGCGGCCGCCACCCAGGCCGCGGTCTACGTGCTGGCCCTGCGGGCGCTCGTGCCGGACGTCGACCACGACGTGGTGCTGGTCTGCCCCTCGAACTTCTCGCTCCGGCCGGTCGCGGTCATCCTGGACGTCCGCAAGCAGTTGTCCACGTTGCGACGGCAGCTGGCGCGGCTGTCGTCGGTGGCCGCGCTGGTCGAGGCGCTGCCGGCCGATCTGTCGTTCGACCTGGCGCTGCCCCCGGACGCGCTGATCGCGGCGCTGGGCCAGGTGGCCGCCCGGTACGCCCCGGAATGCCTGTCCGCGTGCGAGCTGGCCGCGTACTGCCGTCACGAGAGCGCCGGGACGACCGCCGCGCTCGGCCGGCCCGTACGCGAGGCGCTGGGCGGCATCGGCACGATCGCCGAGGTGCTGCGCCTGGCCTCGGGCGCGGCGACCCCGGGCCCGGACCAGGCCGAGGCGGCGGCGCTGATCCGGGCGGCGGCGCGACTGCGGGCGGAAGCGCTCGGTCTCGCTTGAGCACGCTCGTCGCGCTCGCGCGGGCCCAGGCGGTCGCGTCCGGCCGGGCGCAACCCATCGCGACCGTACGGCACCTGCACGTCCACGACCGTCCGTACGTGCTGATGCCGCTGGCCATGGCCGGCGAGGCCAACGCCCCCCTGGCCGCGCTGGCCGGGTCCGACCGGTCGGACCCGCTGCTGCTGGTGGTGGCCCAGCCGCGGAACCGGGACGAGCGCTTCGCCTTCGCGGCGGCCCTGGGCTCGCATCTTTCGGCCTACCTGTCGACGTTCACCGGCCCGTCGGTGGGCCCCGACGCATCGCTGCTCGGCACGTTGACCGAAGCCGTCGCCGTCGACCGGGGGCGGGACGTGCGGTACCGGTACACCGACGCGCCCCAGTTGTGGGTGCCGAACACCGGCGGCGTCGAGTTCCTCCGGTTGTTCGGCCGGTCCACCCGGTTCCGGAGCGTGGACGGCGACAACCCGGTGCCGCCGGCCGTTCCGCTGCTCGGCCGCTGGCTGACCTTCTTCGCCGCAATCGGCCGAGATGCCCGGTGCGTCGTTGCTGCTCAACGCCGTACAGGCGCTGAGCCTGCACTGGGCGTCGGGCCAGAGCGCGGCCGAGGACGCCCAGCTGGCGACGCTGCTGGCCTGGATCACGTCCGGTTCTTCGGCTGCCTCTCAGGCTGAGAAGTCGGCGCCCTCGGCCGGCCCGGCCACCGATCCGGACTTCGACAATCGTGTGCTGGCGCCGCTGCTCTCGTCATCCGACGGGCCGGCGCTCACAACCGTGCTCCGCGACTACCTGCCGCCCACCTGGGAGCTGATGTGGCAGGCGCTGGACCTGCTCCGGGACCTCCCGGCCGGCGCCCGCGTGGCCTCCCGGTGGGACGGTGACCGGGACGCGTTCTCGGCCTTCGCGGAGCACCTCGGCGCGGGCGGCCCGCCGCAACCCCGCCGGGACGGTGCGGTGGCCGCCGCCGCCCGGCTGCAGCGCCTGGAGAACGCCGCCGTGCGCTACGCGGTGCAGCGCGCCTTCGACGATCCGCTGGTGATGGCCGAACACCGCCTGACCGGCAACGCCTTCGCCGGCACGGTGACCCTGGCCGCCCCCGACCGGATCGACGACACCGGCCGCCGTCCGGTGCTGCGTCCCCGCATCATGCTCCGCACCGCCGAGCCGGTCCGCGTCGAGCCCGGCGCGGCACTGACGTCGCCCGCCCGGCCGGGTCAGAAGGCCACGGTGGTCTCGCTGATCCCGGCCGGCGCGTGCACCGACGTTCTGCTCGAGCTTTCCGGCGGGATGGGGCGCAAGTTGACTCCGGAACCCGGCTCGGTGCCCGCGGTCGGCGAGCAGTTGCTGCTCACGACGTTGTCGGAGGCCTACCGGCCACCGTCCGCCTTCCCGGACCCCGGCGAAACCCCGTGGACCCACGGCGGCCCGCCGCCGACGATCTGACCTGCTCGCGGGCACCCCGGCTGTTGGCAGAGGCCGGTATCCGGCGGCGGCGACAGCGTCACGGGCGGCGCTCAGGTCACGGATGCTCGCCGCACACCGTGCACACCGTCGGCACCGGCCGAACCGAAGCTTTCGCCGGCGGCCGGGACGAGGCGATCGCGATGACCGCAGCCGCCAATACCAACGACGTGACGAACATGGCCCAGCCGAAGGCTTTGAACAGCGACACCCAGGGCGGCGCGGTCGGCATCGCGAGCATCAGGATGTTGGACATCGCCAGCTGCAGACCGAACAACGCCTGCGGCACCATGAACACCAAGGCGGTCGATGTCAGGGTCGTGACGCGGGCCCGGACGACTCGGTGACGGTGTGCGGTCCGGCGGCTGACCCAGCCGGTCAGCCCCCAGCCGCCGAAGGCGCCGACACCGGCGGCGAGCAGCATCGCCGCGGCCATCCACCACGGTCGGGTTCGCGTCACCGTCGCCGTGGCGTTCGCCGGCTCACCACTGCTCGGGTCATCGATACCCACCTCGACGGCGTACCCGTGGCTGGTCGCCCAGAACGAATGCGCGTACTCCGGACCCCCGGCGCCGTGCACCGCCCAGCCGTCAGCCTCCAGCCGCCCCCGAGCCGCGTCCAGCCAAACGACCGGATCGACGGTGGCCGGTACCGACTGCCGCAGCGACTGCGCCCCGTACTGGTCCTCGTTGTCGCTGCCCGTGAGGTATTCCCGCCAACCAGCGGCCGGATTGATCATGTATGAGTCGCGGGACTGCTGCACCGACCCACCGGCGAAGACGACCGGTACCACCGACCGCAGATCCGGCACACCCGGAGCCGCCGACCACGCGACCGCCTCGGCCGCGCAGGCGCTGAGGAAGCCGGTGACGAGACTGACGAGGACGGCCGCCCACACGACACCCTTGCTCCCCGGTCGCCCGAGCCGCGCGTCCAGGCCGCCGGCGCTGTGACCGCGTCGCACCTGACGGCGCAGGATCGGCAGGGTGCGCGCCGCGCCCATCAGGTAACGCAGCCGCGCGCCCGGACCCGCGCCGGCCTCGCTCAGCGCCAGCAGGTCGCCCAGCCACTCGTCGCGTTGCCGGTCGCGGAACCCGTCGGGCAGCAGGACGGCCAACGTCGACGCCGCCCGGCTCACCATGCCAGCTTCCCGGACGGCCGGGCAGCACGGCGTCGCGACGCCTTGTCCACCGCTACGCGAGCGGCGTCCGCGCCCGCCGGAGTCAGCCGGTAGTAGCGGCGGCGGGGCCGCCCCTCAGCGTGTACGTCGATCTCCTCGGCGCGGCTGGACAGCCAGCCGGCGTTCTCGAACGCCACGAGGATCGGATAGATCGTGCCGGGCTCGAGCCCCGCCGTACCGGCGAGGTCCAACCCGTACCGCTCGCGATCCGGATCGTCGAGCAACGCCGCGAGCACCAACCGCCGCGGCGTCGTCATTCGCAAACTCGCCATAGCGGGACTCTATACAGCTAGAGCTACCTCTGCATAGGAGGTCCTCCCGTTGTCGGACGGTGCTCGGCTCGGTGCCGGCCCCACCCGTCGGGGTCTCGACAGAGGCCGTTGCTTCTTTGCCGCGGCCAGGCGAGTCCCCGCGAGCGCCAGCCTCCCCGTTCGCGTCCGGAGCCCCGCCAGCAGTAGCTGGAATGCTGGACTCAAAGGATGCGCACCAACAACAGGGCGATGTCGTCGGCGCGGCGGGCGGCGGCGTTGACCAGGCGGGTGGCCAGTTCTCCGGTGGGGAGGGCGGCGTTGTCGTGCAGGACGTCGGCGATCAGGGCGACGCCCTCGTCGATCAGGCGCGCCGGGTCCTCGACCAGGCCGTCGGTGTAGAGCAGCAGCGTCGACCCGGCCGGGATCGTCCGGGTGTGAGTGGTGCGGCGGGCGCGGGGGAGGAGCCCGAGCAGGGGTTCGGGGGTTTCCCACCAGACGTCGACGGTGCCGTCCGGGCGCAGCAGCAGCGGCGGAGGATGGCCGGCGTTGGAGAAGGTGATGGTGACGTCGTTCCGGGTCCGGCGCATGCGGGCCAGCACGGCGGTGGCCGCCGCCCGGACGCCGAGGCCGCGGACCGCGCGGTCGAGCTGGGCCAGCAGCGGACCGGGCTCGTCGTCGCGGGCGAAGGCGTCGCCGCGGACCAGGTTGCGGAGCTGGCCCATGGTGGCCGCCGCTTCGATGTCGTGCCCGGAGACGTCGCCGACGGCGAGCATCACCGAGCCGTCCGGCTGGGCGAACGCGTCGTACCAGTCGCCGCCGACCGCGGCGCCGTCCTGGGCCGGCAGGTAACGCGCGTGCAGTTCCAGACCGGGAATCTCCGGCAGGTCGGTGAGCAGGCTCTGCTGCAGGACCTCGGCGACGTGGCGCTGCTGCCGGTAGAGCCGGCTGTTGTCGATGGCGAGTCCGGCACGCCGGCCGATGTCCATCGCGGTGCGCTCGTCGGCGTCGGTGAAACCCGGCCGTTGCCCGCCGTTGACCAGCGTGATCGACCCCAGCGTGTGTTGGCCGCCGGGGGCCATGATCGGGGCGACCAGGTAGGACGCGTAGCCCAGACGCGCGGCGATCCGCACCATCTCCGGGTCGGTGGTGCGCTCGACGAGAATCTCCGGCGACTCGCCGGACCGCCGCAGCGGCCGGCCCGTGCGCTGCACCGCCAGGGTCATCGACCGGGCGCCGAGTCCGGTGACCATCAGTTCGGCGAGGCGGTGCACGTCGTCGAGGAGGGCCGGGTCGCGGTGGGCGGCCGACACCCGCCGCACCGCGCCGGTCGAGTCGATGAGCGTGATCAGGCTCCAGTCGGCGAGATGCGGCGTGACCGCGTGGCCGAGCTGGGTCATGGCCTCGTCGATGTCGAGCGTCCCGGCCAGCGTCTCGGTCAGGCCGGCCAGCATCGCCAGCTGGTCGTGCGCGCTCTCCGCGTGCTGCCGGGCCTCGTCGGCCAGATCGCGGGAGATCCGGAGCCGCAGCTCGGACGAGCACACCGCGGCCAGGTCGGTGAGGATGCCCAGTTCGTCGTCGGTCCAGTGCCGCTCCACGTAGTCCATCGCGCACAGTGACCCGAGGGTGCGGCCGTCGGCGTCGGTCAGGGGCACCCCGGCGTAGGCGACGACGCCGAGTTCGGTGATGGCCAGGTTGTCGCGGACCTGCGGATCGACCCGGGCGTCGGCGTAGACCTTGGTCCGGCCCTCGACCACCACGTACTGGCAGAACGAGTGGCTCAGCGGCATCTCACGCTTGCCCCGCCACGGCTCGGCCAGCCCGACCATGCCCGGGAAGAACTGCCGCTGGTCGTCGACCAGCGAAACCAGGGCGGTCGGTACGCGCAGGAGTCGCTTGACCAGCTCGGCGAACCGGTCGAAGGCCTCGTCCGGCTCGGGGGTGAGGCAGGCGCGTCGCAGCGAGAGCAGCCGCGCCGGGTCGGCGAGGACGCCCGCGCCCGTGGCTTCGTCCGCCATCGCCCCTCCCGATCGCTCGCCGCAGTCAGGCTACCCGCCGAACCTCGATGATCAATCATCCGAGAGGGCTCGCCTCCGTCCGTCACCTCGGGGCGGGGGCGTCGGCGACCGTCACCACGGCGACGTCGGCGATCGGCGCCCAGCGGCGGGTCCAGTCGTCGCGGCAGGCGTCGAACGCGGCGTCGTCCAGGCCGTACGTCGAGACGATCACCTCGATGTGGGATGCCTCGGGGGAGTGCAGGTGGGCGTGGCTGCCCACGACGACCAGATGCCCGTCCGGGCCGGCGATCCACGACATCCGCGGGCCGGCGGCCGTCCAGTCGCCCGTCACCAGGCTCAGCGCCTGCCGCCCGGTCGTCTCGCCGGTCAGGTAGATGGTCCGCCGAGCACCCGCCGGCTGCTCCGCGACGTAGAACCGCAACTGCGTGAGGAACGCCCGCCAGCCCTCCTCGATGGCGTCGTACCGGTCGGCGTCGACCCGGTGTGTGCTCTCCCGGACCGCCCGGACCCTGCTGCGGTCGTCGTCACCGGTGACCTCGAGATAGGACCCGTCGGCCCAGCCCATCCGCTCGGGGGCGAGCAGCGTCGCCTCGGTCACGAAGATCTGCTCGATCTCCTTCTCCAGCCCGTCGTAGTCCCACCCGAACCACTGCCGCAGCACCGGAAGCTGCGTCACCGCGTCCCACACCTCGTCACGGCCGGCGGGGAGCGTGACCTCCACGTCGTACGGCTTGAGCACCCGTTGGTCGGTCATCGGCCTATCCTCGCCGCTGCTTCGCGGAGCCGCCACGCGAATCCCGGTCGCGCGCCGAGCCGCGCGGTGGGCGGCGCTCGCCGAGCCGCGCGGGTCGGCGGCGCCGGTCGAGCCGGACGGAATCCGGCGGCGCTGGTCAAGCCGCGCGGTCGGCCGCCGGGAACGGCTGTCGCCGGCCGGCCGTCAGCCCCGACCGGATCGTCCGCCGGACCTCCGTCCGCCCCAGGCCGGCGGAGCGCGCCGCGTCGGTCAGTTCCCGGGTGACCAGCCACGCGTCGAGCATGCCGGCGCCGACCAGCCGGCCGAGCGCGTACGCGGCCCGGTTGAGCGTGTCGTTCCGCGTCCCGGCGGGTGCCCGCGCGACCCGGTCGGCCGCCGCCTCGAGGGCCGCCGCCGCGTACCGGTCGGGGTGCGCGATGGCCGTCCGCGAGGGGGGCTCGGCCGGGCCGGCGATGAGCTCGCGCAGTGCCGGCGGCACGGCCGGCAGCGGATCGCCGGACGGCCGGGTCAGCCAGCGGTAGTCGACCCGGCTCGCGTGCCGCGACGGCGGCGCCACCACGTAGCCGCCCCGGCCCCGCCAGTCCAGCCCGGGAAGCAGGCCGACCCGGTTGCCGTACCCGGTCGGCCGGAACCAGAAGTGCCATCCACCGCCACCCGTACGCACCTGCGGCCCGGACGGCAGCACGCCACCGAGGACGTGACGCAGAGCGTCCCGGCCCGCCGCGGAGTCGACGTCGGCCACGTCCATGACCACGCCGGTCCGCAGGCCGACGTTCGCGTCCGGCCAGCGGGCCCACCACCGGGCGATTCGCGCTTCGTCGGTGCTCGCCTCGCTGAGGCCGTGCCGTAGCCGGGGATGCTTCCCCGCCCGGTCGCAGCGGTCGCTACCACAGGAACAGCTCCCGTCGTCGGCAGGCGTGTGCACCGGCAGGACGGGGATGCCGTGCCGGGCGTACGCCAATGCCGTCATCAGAAGCATTAGCACAAGCGTACGACAAAGGGTCGCGGGATAGCCTGCCGGTCGTGACTGTCGCCCCGCTCCCGCCGGCTGCTGCGGCCGGTCGCGTCGTCGACGCCGTCCTGGCCGATCTCGCGTCTCCGGCGCACCGCGGCGTGGTGGTCGACTCGCCGCCCGGAGCCGGCAAGAGCACCCTGGTCGTACGGGCGGCCGGGGTGCTCGCCGCTGCGGGTGAGCCGCTGATGATCGTGGCCCAGACCAACGAGCAGGTCGACGATCTGATCGCCCGCCTGGGCGTGGCGTCGCCGGAGCTCGCCGTCGGCCGGTTGTCCGCGGTCGACTACGTGCCGTCGGCCCGGGTCACCGAACACCCCGCCTGCCGGGTCGGCGCCAAGGTGGGCGAGCTCAGCGGCGCCCTGGTCACCATCGGCACTGCGGCCAAGTGGGCCACGGTCACCGACGGCACGTGGGCGTGGGCGATCGTCGACGAGGCATACCAGATGCGTTCGGACGTGTTGCTGCGCGTGGCCCCGCGTTTCGAGCGGGCGCTGTTCGTCGGCGATCCGGGGCAGCTCGACCCGTTCTCCACCGTGGAGGTGGACCGGTGGACCGGGCTGAGCTGGGACCCGATGCAGAGCGCGGTGGCGGTGCTGCTGCGGCACAACCCGGAACTGCCGGTGCATCGCCTGCCGGTCTCATGGCGGCTGCCCGCGTCGGCCGCGCCGGTGGTGGCCGAGGCGTTCTACCCGTTCACCGGTTTCCGGTCCGGCACCGGCCCGGGCGATCGGATCCTGACGTTCGGCACGCCCGCGGCGTCGCGGCTGGACGAGGTGCTCGACACGGCGGCGGACACCGGCTGGGGCCTGCACGAGCTGCCGTCGCGATTCACCGTCCGGACCGATGCGGAGGCCGCCGGCGGCGTGCGCCGACCTGGCCGTACGGGCATTGACCCGGCGGGGGACGACCGTGTCCGAGGCCGGCCCGCGCGCGCTCACGCCCGACCGGATCGCCATCGGCACGGCGCATCGTGACCAGGCGGCGGCGATCCGCTCGGTCCTGCCGCCGTCGGCCGCCGGCGTCACCGTCGACACCGCCAACCGCCTGCAGGGCCGGGAGTACGACCTGACCATCGTGCTGCACCCGCTGTCGGGCCGGCCGGACGCGACCGCGTTCCACCTGGAATCGGGCCGGCTGTGCGTGCTCACGTCGCGGCACCGGCACGCCTGCGTGGTCGTCGCCCGGGCCGGCATCGCCGAACTCCTCGACGCCCATCCGTCGTCCGACCCGGTGCACCTCAACGTCCCGGTCAAGTTCCCGGACGGCTGGGAGGCCAACCAGGCGATGCTCGCCCACCTGACCGGGGTTGTCCACAGGCCGGCATGACGGGCTTCCCCTGCCGGGCGGCGTCCACCACGATGGCTCCATGTTCGACGGACAGGATCTCGACCAGGCCGAGCAGATGATCGACGAGTGGCAGGCGGCGTTCGACGAGCGCGCCGCCCAGGCCCGCGCGTTGTCGGCCCGCCTGGTGGCGCTGACCGCGGCCGCGGAGAGCGACGACGGCCTGGTGCGGGTCACCGTCGGCGCCTCCGGCGCGATGACCGGCCTGGATCTGCGGGAGGGCATCCGGGACCGCCCGGCGGTGCAGACGGCGCGGGCGATCCTGTCCACCCTCCGTGCGGCCCAGGCCGCCCTGACCGAGGCGGCGACGGCGGTGACAGCCGAGACGATCGGTGCCGGCTCGGAGACCGGCAAGGCCGTGATCGCGTCGTACGCGGCCCGCGAAGGTGCCGGCGATGAGTGACCAGGTGGCCGTCCGGCACACCGAGTTGGTCACCCACGCCGCCCACGTCGACGGCGTCGCCGACCAGGTCGCGGAGGCGGCGCGGGCCGGCTCGGCGGTACGAGCCGGTGGCGACGCCTACGGCAAGCTCTGCGCGATGGTCCCGGTCATGCTGAACGGCTTGCAGGAAGCCCTGATCGACGGCATCGACTCCGCCGCGACGTCCCTGCGCGACACCGGCGCCCGCCTGCGCACCACGGCCGACGGCTACGCCTCGACCGATCAGCGCCGCGCCGATGTCTTCCGGTCCATCGGGGGCGGTCGGTGAACGGACGGCGAATCGGCTCCGCTTCGATTTCCATTCGGCGGTCCCGAAATCGCGGCTGACGACGCTGAGCCCCGGTGACTGCGGTCAAACGGCGGTGCTGTTAAGAGGTTGGTCATCAGATTGAAATGTCAGCGCGGTGCACTGACGGTACGGGGCGGATATCAGGCTGGGCCTGCAACTTGCACGTGCGGTTCGCCGTGCAAGTTGCACGTCCCGCAAGCCTTCCGAGCTGCTGATCCAGTGCCGGCGCAGCGGTTTGTATCGATCCGCTGGATTTCATTCACGCACATTTGTGAGATGTCAAAGATTTCCTCTTCCAGTCGATCACCGGAGGTGGAACTCTTCTAGCCAGCGGTAGCGCCAGCGACACGGACGGTGGTGGTACAGGATGCGCCCAGACGTTCTGGTCGGTCCGAGCCCATGGGTCGTCGAGCAGTTCGGTGACAAGGTCGCCGCCGAACTCTGGACTCGGGTTCCCGAGGCGTTGAGCACAGCAATCGACCGGGAAGTCAACGCTCACCCCGCAATGACGCAGACGATGGAGCGAGTGCTTGCCAACCCCCGTTGGCCTCTGCCGTACGAGGAGCTGGTGCTCTTCCTCGGCACACTGCCCGGGGCCGAGATCATCAGTGTGCCCAAGTCCGTCTACCAACTCGTGGCGATCAACGGGCACGTCGTCGTGCCGTGGTGCTACGGACAGTCGGCGAACGCGTCCATGAGGGACGCGGAGGTCGGCCGCTCGTTCGGGCGTCTTGCCCGGGAACTGCTCCGGCGGTTCGGGCCGCCGTGGCGGCGTTCGCCGGTCGAGGCGCCGTTGCCGCTGGACGCGGTCGACGAGCGGGAGGTGGCCAAGATCTGCGCCGCGATCGCCACCATCTCCCCGAAACCGGAAGTGGTCATCGCCGGGTTTGCCGGCGCGCCGAACCTCGGTCTGCTCCGTGCCTGCCTCGGCGAGGTGAAGTCGACCGACAACGGCAACCTCAACTGGAGCCACATCGACGACCTGCCTCTGCCGCCGCCGGTGATCCCGCGCCCGCGACGCATGCAGTTCCCGTGAACCCGCGCGTGCTCCGGCCGACTGCTCAGGGGACGGCCGGAGGACGGCGAGCCGGCGGGCGGCGAGCCGGCGGACGGCGAGCCGGCGGACAGCAAGCCGGCGGACGGGCGTGGCGCGGCGCGAGGGTGGCCGGCGGCCGGCCTCAGGCCGGCATGGCCGCGCGGACGGCGGTCATCGCCGCCGGGATCCCGGGAACCTCCCAGGCCTCGGCGCCGGTGGGAGCCAGGAAGAGCAAAACGCAGCGCGGCGCCGGTTCGCCGGTCGCGGCCGACACCGCCGCCGCGTACGCGGCCATCTGCGGCCGGTAGAAGTCGACCCGCGCGGACAACGCCGACGACGGCACCGCATCGGTCTTGTAGTCGACCACGACCAGACCGCCGTCGTCATCAGTGAACAGCAGGTCGATCATGCCTTCCAGCACCCGATCGCCGACCACCGTGCCCACATAGGACTCCCGCTGGTGCGGCCGGGTGGCCGCCCGGCGGATCAGCGGCGCCGACAGAGCCGCCACGGCCAGCGACCGCACCAGCTCGGCGTGCGGCACCACCCCTTCGGCCAGCGTCTGCGCCGCCACCGCGTCGTCCAGCCCGGCGCCCGAGGCCAGATCCACCGATTGCAGTACGCCGTGGACCGCGCGCCCGATCGCTGTCCCGTACCGGCCCTTGTGCCACGGCGCCAGCTCCAGGTCGCGCGGCCCCTTGGCCAGCCCCGGATCCGGCACCGACGGCAGCACCCCCTCGAACCCGGACGCGCTCGCCGCCGCCGTCCGCGCCGCCGACGCCCGCGACTCGGTCATCGCCGTCGTCCACCGCCCCCACGACGGCGGCGGTGACACCGGAACCGGCGCCGGCAACGGAAGATCCGACGACGACGGTACGAGCGGAACCATGTTCCCGGCCGCGCCCGCCAGCACCGACGCACTGGTCTCGGCGCCGTTCGCCTTGCGGTGCAACGAGACGACGAGGTGGTCGCGGGCCCGGGTGCACGCCACGTACAACAACCGCAGTTTCTCGTCCGCGCTCATCTGCTCGTCGATCGGCTGGGTGGCGTCGAAGTCCGCGGTCTTGGCCGTGCTGTGCAGCCGCAGCTCGTACCCGCCGGCCGCCGGCCACAGCACCTGGAGCCCGGACGACGGCGGCACCAGCTTCGTGGTCAGGCCGGACACGATGACCATCGGGAACTCGAGCCCCTTGGCACTGTGGATGGTCATGATCCGCAACGTGTCGGCGTCCGTCTCCGGCAGCGCCGCCTCGGCCACCCGGGCGGTGTCGCTGCCCTGCCGGGCGGCCCACGCCAGGTACTCCCGCAGCCCGCCGTGCGACGTGTCGGACCAGGCCCGCGCCTGATCGACCACGAACCGCAGGCGCCGCCACACGTCGGAGGTCCGGGGCGCGCCGACGGCCTGTTCGAACATCCGCCGGTCGGTGATCAGCCGGCTGAGCAGCGCGCTCGGGGCGAGCCAGTCCCGCTCCTGGTGGAGGGTCCGCAGGTACGCCAGGGCGACGCCGACCGGATGCGCCGGCGGGACGGCGGCCGCCGCGAACAGGCTCAGCCGCCCACCGGCCTGCCGCCACGTCCACAGGTCGTCGTCACCGCAGCCGAACAGTGGCGACCGCAACGCCGCGACCAGGGACAGCTGATCGGCCGGATCGTCCGCGGCCCGCGCCGCCGTCAGCAGGTCGCGGACCTCGCGCGTGCGGTAGACCAGCGACGTCGCCCCGGGGTGGAAGGCGATTCCGGCCGCCGACAGCGCCGCTTCCAGCTGCGGCACCGACGTCCGGGCTGGGACCAGCACGCAGATGTCGCGCAGCTCGATGTCCCGCCAGCCGTCGCCGGACGCCACCGGCCAACGCTCCAGCAGAGCCGTGCGGATCGCCGCGACCACGTCGGCGGCCTCCCGTTCGCGCAGGGTGGCGGCGTCCGGGCGGTCGGTGTGCGGCGCCGAGCCGATCGCGCACACCGGCGGGCCGCCCGGCGCCGGATCGGTGCGGTCCGCGGACAGCGGGTGGTACTCCGGGTTCGCCACGATCAGGCGGCCGAACACGTGGTTGATCCACTCCACGATCGGCGCGGTGGTCCGGAAGTTGGTGTCCAGCCGCACCTCCCGGCCCAGCGTCGCCTGTGCCTGCAGGTACATCGCGATGTCGGCCCGCCGGAACCGGTAGATCGACTGTTTCGGGTCGCCGACGAAGAACAGGCTGCCGCCGGGCACGGTGACGTCCGGCCAGTCGGACTGGTCGGCCGCCGCCCCGCCGGCGATGCGGACGGCCAGGTCGATCTGGATCGGGTCGGTGTCCTGGAACTCGTCCAGCAGCAGCCGCCGGTAGCGCTGCTGCAGACGCCCGCGCACCTCGGCGCCGTACCGCGGTGACCGCACCAGATCCCGGGCGAGGACGAGCAGGTCGTGGAACTCCAGCCGGCCTTCGCCACGCCGTACGGCCGCCTCGTCCAGCACGGCCTGACCCAGACGGCGGGTGAGCCGGCGCAACGTGATCTCCATGATCCGCGCCCGCAGGTCCCCGGCCGCGGCGGCGACCGCACGCGCGTCGGCGCGGAGCCGGCCGAGGTCGATGCCCGGCCAGTTCGGCGCCCGGCCGAGATGCCACCCCGACGCGATCGCGGCGCCCAGCACGGTCAGCCGCGCGGCATCGCCAGGGGCGGCGGCCAGCGACGACGCCCACTCGCCGAGGCGCTCCAGGCACGGCCGCATCTTGTCGTCGGCGGCGCGGCAGTGGCCGGCCAGCGCGGCCAGCCGGCGCGCCTCGGCGACCAGCCCGGTCACGTCGATCGGCGGCAGATCCGGTACCGGTCCGGGCAGTACGCGCGACCCGATCAGGTCCCAGTTGGCGTTCAGCACGAACGTCAGCGTCCGCAGATGCTCGATCTTCACCCCGGCCGCCATGGCCAGCAGCAGCGTGTCGGTCAGGTCCGGATCCTCGAGCAACTCGGTCCGCAGGGTGAGCCACCGCGCGTCGGCCGTCACCCCGGATGCGACCTCGTCCTGCACCTCGAGCAACGGAGGCAGCCCGGCCTCGATCGGATGCTCGGTCAGGATGCGCTGGGCGAACGCGTGCAGCGTGCCGATCGCGGCGCCGTCCAGATCGGACAGAGCCGCCTCGGCCCGCGGTTCCGGCAGGTGCCGGGTGAACGCGAGCCGCAACCGCTCGCGCAGTTCGGCCGCGGCCCGCTCGGTGAACGTCACCGCCGCCACCTGCCGCAACGGCACACCTTCGCGGAGCACGATCGCGACCACCCGTTCGACCAGCGACGTGGTCTTGCCCGAACCGGCGCCGGCCTCGACGAACAACGTCTCGCCGAGATCCTCCCGGATCAGTTTGCGGGCGTACCGGTCCTTCATCCGGTGCCCTCGATCAGTGCGGTGTAGCCGGCCAGCCGGGGGTCGGCGCGCTTGCGGGACCAGGACTCCCGGTGTTCGCCGGCGCCCAGGCCGTCCGGGTCGCAGTAGGGGCACGGGGTGTACCCGGCGTAGCCGTCGTCGTCGGGCGGCCGCAACGGGAACAGGCCGCCGCCGATGCCGTCGGCGATCACGGTCAGGGCTGCGACGAAGCCGTCCGCCACGTCCGGGGTGATCGGCAGCGACACCCGCTTGCCGGCGGCGCGGTGCACGAACCAGTACTCGGCGGCCACGTCGGCGTGCGGGAGCCCCAGCGCCCGTCGCGCGGCCATCCCGTACACCGGCAGCTGCATTTTCGTGCCGTTCAGCGTCGGGTTGTCCGGCCCGATGCCGGCGTAGCCGCGCGCGCTGCCGCTCTTGTAGTCGACGACTACGATGCCGCCGCCGGGGGACATGTCGATCCGGTCGGCGCTTCCTCTCATCAGGACGGTCCGGCCGTCGTCCAGCCGGACCGGGACCGGTGGTCGACCGTGCATGCCGAACGCCAGCTCGGAGCGCACCTGACGGCGGCCGCTCCCGGCCCGGACCTGCTGGTCGAGGTCGAGGAACTCGTCGAGACGAGCGAGCACGGCGGTGAACTCCTGCCGCCACAACAGGCGATGGCCGGTCTGGCCGCGGACGGAGAGGTCGTCGGCGACCTCGGCGGCCAGCCGGCGCACCTCGGCCCGCTGGGCCGGAGTCCACGGCGTGGCGCCGCCGGGCACCGCGCCGATCGCCTCCTGTTCGGCGAAGAACCGGTCCAGCGTGTCGTGGTACAGCCGGCCGAGGTCGACCGGGGCGATGGTCAGCTGCTCCTCCGGCGTCTCGACCGGCCGTACGCCCAGCAGGCGGTGCACGAAGTACGCGTACGGGCATCGGGTCCACGACTCGAGGGCGGTCGGCGACACCGGCGTCCCGTCGGCCGGATCGGGTACGACCGTCCCCGACAGGTCACCGTCGAAGCGGGTCAGCCGGTCGCTCGCCCGGGCCGCCCGCATCTCGGCCGCCAGCGCCACCACGTGGTCGCCGGTCAGGACGCCGGCCGCGGCGGCGCGGGTCCGCCACTCCTGCTCGGTGGCCAGCTCGCCGGTCGTCTGCAGTTCCGAGGCGTACGACCGGGATTCGGTCACCGGCCCGTCCAGGAACCGCGACGGGCGCCGGTCCTGCCCGCGCCGCAGATCACCCCGCGGATAGGAAGCGGTGACGACCGGGGCCGCGGCCAGCGCGGCGAGCACATGCCGGCGGCGGCGTTCGAGCTTGTCCCGGCCCGTCGGCAGTTGATTGCCGGCCAGCGCGCGGATCTCGTCCGGCAGCAGCGCGTCGGCGTGGATCCGGCCCGGCACCAGATCCTCGGACAGCCCGAGCAGGAAGACCTCGTCGGCGTCCAGCCCGATCGCCGCCGACAGCGGGCCGACCAGCACCCCGTCACCGGTCCGGCCGTGCCGGGGCAGGTCGTTCGCCAGCTCCAGCTCGAGGGTGGCGTCCAGCAGGCCGGCGTCGGCGACCGGTTCGACCACGTCCAGGCCGGCCAGGGCGTCGACCGTACGCCGGACGGCCGCCACCGCCCGCAACTCGTCCTCGGGCCGGTGGCCGCCGTCCTCGCCGACCAGGGACGCGTACGTCCGGGCGGCCCACTCGGCCAGCGCCGGCCACGTGGTCAGCGCCCGGCCGTCGGCCATCCGTTCGCGCAGACCTTCCACGGCCGCGCGCAGGGCGTCGGTGGCGTCCGCGTCGTTCGGGCGGATCTCCGCGTACGCCTTGAGCCGCACGTCCCAGTCGTCCCCGCCGACCACGCCGGCCGCCCGGGAGATGCGTTCCCAACTGGTCGGCGGCCCGGGAAACACGGCCAGCACGTCGGCCCGCCGCCAGCCACCGGCCTCGGCCGCGAACAGGTCGGGCAGCGGACGGGCCAGGCGGCGCTCGATCGTCGGGCGGACCTCGCGGCCGTTCCACGCGATCCCGGCCGCCTCCAGGTGTTCCGCGACGAGCCGGGCGTACGGCTGGAGGTTGCCGTAGAGCACCGCCACGCGGTGCGCAGGCGTGATTCGCAGGGCCACGACCACCCGCCGGACCATGCACCGCACCTCGTCGTCGGCGTCGGACGCGGACAGCACCGCGGTCGCCGGCCCCGCCCGGTCGATGCCCTCGATCGTGTGCAGATCGGCGACGGTCCCGAGAAACGCGGCGCCGCTGGCCGGCACGTCCTGCGGCAGGAACTGGATCACCGCCCCGACGTCCCCGGCGACCGCCCGGCGCCGCAGGTCGGTCACGTCGTAGAAGTCCGGGCGCAGCCGCGCGCACACCCGCCGGTGCAGCCGGACCAGGTCCTCGGCGACCGGGCCGCCGGCGGCCACCGCGTCCAGCCCGGCGTCGTCGACCTCGCGCAGCTCGCGGTGCGCGGCGGCCAGCGCCCGGACGGTCGCCCGGTGCCCGGCCACCGGCCCGAACACCCCCGGGTCGTCGGCCAGCGCCCGCCGCCAGGCCGCGGCCAGTACCGGATCGGTGACCGGACGGCGGCCGCTCCCGGCCAGCGCCGGGGCGGCGATGCGCTCGGCCAGGCGGTCCAGGGTCAGCACGGACAGGGCGGCCACCCCGTCGTACGGGCCGACGCCGTGCGCCAGCGCCCGGCGGACGAGCACGCCGGCCAGGTCCGACGGGACGAGCACGGTGACGGGCGTGAGCGGGCCGGGGAGTTTGCGGTCGGCGACGGCGGATCGCAACTCGCCGTATGCGGGCCGCCCGTACCCGGTCCAGACCGTGGACACGGTTCACCCCCGTCGCTCGCCCGGGGGGTTTCGGCTGGATCTGACGCTAGGGTTCAGTGCCGGGACGGGATGCTTTTCCACCGAACCGGACCGTGACACCGATCATCCTGGGAGAATCCCGTGGGTCTGGACCAGTTCGACCGGTATCCGCTGCTGTTCGGGCCGTCGCCGGTGCACCCGCTGGACCGCCTCACCAGGCACCTCGGCGGGGCCGCGATCTGGGCCAAGCGCGAGGACTGCAACTCCGGCATCGCGTACGGCGGCAACAAGACCCGCAAGCTGGAGTACCTGGTCGCGGACGCGATCGCGCAGGGCTGCGACACGCTGGTGTCGATCGGCGGCGTGCAGTCCAACCACACCCGCCAGGTGGCCGCGGTGGCCGCGTACGCCGGGCTGAAATGCGTGCTGGTCCAGGAGAGCTGGGTGGACTGGCCGGACAGCGTCTACGACAAGGTCGGCAACATCCTGATCAGCCGGCTCGCCGGCGCCGACGTCCGGCTGGTCCGGGCCGGCTTCGGGATCGGCTTCAAGGAGAGCTGGGACCAGGCGATCCTCGAGGTCGAGAACAGTGGCGGCAAGCCGTACGCGATCCCCGCCGGGGCCTCCGACCACCACCTCGGCGGGCTCGGCTTCGCCCGGTGGGCCCGCGAGCTGGAGTCCCAGGAGGAGCAACTGGGCGTCCGGTTCGACACCATCGTCGTCTGCTCGGTGACCGGGTCGACCCAGGCCGGCATGGTCGCCGGGTTCGCCGGCTCGGGCCGCCGGATCCTCGGCATCGACGCGTCGGCCAAGCCGGCGGAGACGAAGGAACAGGTCACCCGCATCGCCAAGCACACCGCGACGCTGCTGGGCACGACGGTCGCCGACGACGAGGTGGTGCTCGACGACCGGTACCACGCCGGCGTCTACGGCATCCCTGACGCCGCGACGATCGACGCGATGAAGACCGCGGCCCGGACCGAGGGCATGGTCACCGACCCGGTGTACGAGGGCAAGTCCATGGCCGGCCTGATCGACCTGGTCACCCGGGGCGAGATCCCGTCCTCGGCCACGGTTCTGTACGCCCACCTGGGTGGGCAGCCGGCGTTGAACGCGTACAGCGCGATCCTCTGAGCCCGCGCGACGCACAGCCTGCGGTGTGAGCTGCGGAAACGCGTTTCTGTCGCAGGGCTCGGCTAACCTTCGAGCCATGTCAGAACCGGCCCTCGCCGAGTCGCCCGCGGTCATCCGGGACCGCGCGGTCGCCGTCGCCGACTATCTGCTCGCCGTGCGCGCGCAGATGGACCGGCCGGCCCGCGTGGTGCCGCCGGAGGCGTACTGGCTGGACGCCGTGCCGGCTCACCCGGCGTGCGAGATCGGGCCGACGGCCGACGATCCGAGCTGGCTGCGCGTCGGGCTGCCCGATCCGCCGACGCCGGTCGCGGTGCCGGCCGAGTTGCGGCGGCGGCTGACCGACGTCTCGGCCGGCGACGAGCCGAAACTGGACGACGGCGACGTCCTCTTCGAGACGTGGCGGGAGCAGCAGTGGCGGCCCTGGTCGCGGCTGGTCGCGGCCACCGACGCGACCCGCGCACTGCACCGGCAACTCTTCGACCTGATGCACACCCTCGACATGGGGGCGACCACCACCGAGCTGGTCTGGGGCCACGGTGTGCTGGAGACCGTGATCGACGGCCACCGGGTGCGTTATCCGCTGGCCGCCACGCCGGTGGTGATCGATTACTCGCCGGACCGCTCGCTCATCACGGTCGCCCCCAACGGGCCGTCCCGGCTGCAGACCGATGCGTTGTCCGGCCTGGACGAGCGCTACCTCGGGCAGTTGCTGGCCCTGGCCGGGCCGGCCGGCACCCTCGACGTGGATCTGTGGGACGACCTTTCCCGGCGCGAACTGTTCGAGCGGGCGCTGGGTCGGTTGGGGTACGACCGGCTGGTGCTTCCGCCGGGCGAGGTGACCACCCAGCCGCACATCGTGGACACCGGCGTGCTGTTCGTACGGCCGAAACAACGGCAGCTGCGCGGGTTCCTGGAGAACCTGCGGGACCGCCTGCTGGCCGGGGACACGTCGAGCATCGGCGCGCTGGCCGCGATCGTCGCCCACGAGCCGAGCAAGCTGCGGATGCCCGACGATCAGCCGGAGACCTGGCGGCGGGTGGGTGAGCGGCTGCTCATGCCGCTGCCCACCAACGAGGCGCAGGAGTCGATCGCCCGCCGGCTGGCCCAGCACCGCAACGTCGCCGTGCAGGGGCCGCCCGGCACCGGCAAGACGCACACCATCCGCAACCTGATCTGCCACCTGATGGCGAACGGCAAACGGGTGCTGGTCGTGGCGCAGAAGGAAGACCCGTTGCGGGTGCTGCGCGACGGCCTGCCGGAGGGTGTGCGGTCGCTGTGCCTGGCCGTGCTCGGGCGTACCACCGATCAGCTGGTTCAGCTGCAGCTGGCCGCCCGCGATCTGGCCGACCGGGCGGCCACGCTGGACGCCGGCGCCGAGGCGGCCCGGGTCGAGCGGCTCACCGGCCGGCTCCAGGAGGCCGAACGGGAACTCGCCCAGGCTCAGGCCGGGCTGCGGGCGATCGCCGAGAACGAGGCGACCACCTACGTCATCGACGGTGTGCCGCTCTCGCCGGCCGAGGTCGGCGCCTGGCTGCGCGAACGGGCGGCGACGCACGGCGGCATCCCCGATCCGGTGACGACCGAGCCGCCGCTGTCCGGGGACGAGTTCGCCGTCCTGCTGACCCTCGCCGTGGACCTGGATCCGGCGGACCGGGCGGCGGCGCTGCGGCCCCTGCCGTCCATCGACGATCTGCCCGACGCGGCGACCGCGGCCCGGTCACGGGCGGAGCGGGAGGCGGCGCTGGCCGAGACGGCCCGGCTGGAACAGGCCGGCGTGGATTCCGGCGAGCTGCGGGCCCTGGGCCGCCCGGCCGCGGAGGAGTTGCTGGCGGAACTGCACGAGGCGGTCGCCTGGCTGCGGCGGCGCGAGGGGAGCTGGACCGACCGGCTCGGCCGTCTGCTGACCGACCCGCACTGGCAGCGCGTGTGGAACGACCACGTCACCGCCACCGGGGAACTGCTGCGGTCGCTGGAAGACCTGACCCGTCTGCTTGGCCGGCCACCGGATCACCGTGCCGGCCGCGGCCGCGGCCGAGCCCCGCAAGCTGCTCGGCCAGCTGGCCGAGATGCGCGAGCGGTTCGTCGCCGGCCGGGCGCTGAGCTGGTTCCTGCAGCCCGGTCTGTACAAACTGGCCGACGAGGTGCGGGTGGACGGCGAGCCGGTGCGCAGCGCCGCCGACGTGGATCTGGTCGTCGGCTGGGTCCGGCGGCTGCAGGCCCGGCAGCGGCTGAGCGCGCACTGGTCGGAGTGGATCCCGCGGCTGGACGTCCCGGCGCCCTCCGGCGGCGACCCCGAGGTGTGGGCCGGCTCGCTGCTGGCCGAGGCGGCGCAGTCGCTGGACTGGGACCGCCGCGACTGGCCCGAGCTGTCCGCCCGCCTGCACATCCTCGTCCCGCAGACCGACCTTGAGCTCGACGCCGGCCGCCTGGCCGAGGTGCTCGACCGGCTGAGCGCCGCGCCGGCGGTGTTCGAGCTGGACGCGCACACCGCCGCCGAGCTGGCCGTCACGGAACGGCTCGCCGTCCGGCGTGACCCGCTGTGGAAGCGGATGGCCGCCGCCTGGACCGACCTGGCGGACTGGGACGCGGCGCTGGCCGAGGCCCACCGGCTGGCCGCGCTGCGGCGCATCGGTCGAGCGGTACGTCGAGCTGCGCGGCCGGCTCGCCCGGGAGGCGCCGGAGTGGGCCGAGCGGATCGAGGCGGGCGAGGTGCCGGCCGTGTCCGGCGCGGCCTGCCTGTCGGCGTGGCAGTGGCGGCGCGCCCAGACCTGGTTCGACGAGGTGGTCGGCACGGTCGACCCGGCGGTGCTGAGCCGGCGCGTCGAGCAGTCGCGGGAGAAGATCCGGCGCCTGGTCGGCGAACTCGTCGTCGCCAGTGCCTGGCTCGAGGTGTCGCGCGGCCTGGACGACCGGCGCCGGGCGGCCCTGGCCGACTGGACCACCGCGCTGCGCAAGATCGGCAAGGGCACCGGCCGCAACGCCGCTGCCTGGCAGGCCCACGCCCAGCGGGCGATGGAGTCCGCGGTCGAGGCGGTGCCGGTCTGGGTCATGTCGGTCGACCGGGCGATCGAGCAGTTCGCCGGCGGCGCCCACTTCGACGTCGTCATCGTGGACGAGGCGTCCCAGGCCGACCTGTTCTCCCTGCCGGTGCTGGCGCTGGCCGAGCGGGCCGTGGTGGTCGGCGACGACCAGCAGATCGGCCCGCAGCTCGGGTTCGTCGGGTCGGTCAGCGGGCTCATCCACAGCCACCTGTCCGACGTGCCGTCGGCCGAGCACTTCGACCCGGAATCGTCGCTCTACGACCACGCGGTGCGGCGGTCGCCGGAGCGGATCCTGCTCACCGAGCACTTCCGGTGCGTACCGCAGATCATCGAGTTCTCGTCGCGGAACTACTACGACAACAAGATCATGCCGCTGCGCGCGGACCGGCCGGCGTTGACGCCGCATCCGCACTGTCTTCCTGGCCGAGGGCGTCCGGCAGGACATCCAGCCGTGGGGGCCGTCAACGTGGCCGAGGTCGACGCGCTGGTGGCGCAGGTGGCGGCGGTGGTGGCCGACCCGGACTACGCCGGCCGCACGATCGGCGTGATCAGCCTGCTGTCCAGCAGCGGACAGGCGACCTGCCTGCTGGAGCGGCTGCGCGAGGCGATCGGCGAGGACGAGATCCAGGCTCGGCGGTTGCGGGTCGGCGACGCGTACACGTTCCAGGGCGACGAGCGGGACGTGATGTTCCTGTCCATGGTGGTGTCGGCCAACGATCCCCGGATCGCCGCGTTCACCAAGCGCGAGTACCACCGGCGGATCAACGTGGCCGCGTCCCGGGCCCGCGACCAGCTGTGGATCTTCCACTCGGTGCAGCCGTCGGCGCTGCTGGCCGACGACGCCCGGTCGCTGCTGCTGACGTACGCGCAGAACGTCGCGGTCCCGGCCGCGGCATCGGACGACCTGGCCGCCCGGTGCGAAAGCGGCTTGGAACGCGACGTGCTGCGCCGCCTGCTCGACCGGGGGTACCGGCCGGTGCCGCAGTTCCGGATCGGCGCCTACCGGATCGATTTCGTGCTGAACGCGCCGGACGGGCGGCGGCTGGCGCTGGAGTGCGACGGCGACAGCTACCACGGGCCGGAGCAATGGGCGAGCGACATGCGGCGGCAGGCAGTGCTGGAGCGGGTCGGCAACTGCGTGTTCGTCCGGATCCGGGGAAGTGTCTTCGCCCGCGAGCCTGAGGCGGCGATGCGCCCCGTGTGGCAGCGGATCGAAGAGATGGACATCGATACAGCCTGATCCCGGAGCTGGTCCGGTACGCCCGGAGCGTCGCCGCGACGATCAGTGCCGGGCGGGCTGCGGCGACGCGAACGCGGTGAGAAAGCGATCCCGGAACTGGTTCATCCTCCACACCGGCGTGCCCGGTCCCGGCTTGATGCCGTCGGCCCAGTTCCAGCCGGCGATCCGGTCCAGCACCGACCTGTCCTTGGCGACGATCGTGATCGGGATGTCGTGGCTGGACCCGGAGCCGCTCACGGTGCTGACCGGTTGGTGATCGCCGAAGAAGATCAGGACCAGATTGTCGTCGCCGTAGGTGGACGCCCACGAGGTCAGCGCGGTCATCGAGTACGCGATCGATCGCGCGTAGTCGTCGCGGGGATTCCCGTCGTTCTGGACCTGCTTCTCCATCGGCCCGTAGAGCGAGCCGTCGCCGAGCTGGTTCCAGTCCACCATCTTCGGGACCGCGGTCCACGGGGAGTGGCTCGAAGTCATCGTGATCTCCGCCATCAGCGGCTTGTGCGCCGGGCCGTACACGTTCTTCTGGAAGGCGCCGAAGGTGAACTGGTCGGGCATGCTCGACCAGGCGAACTTCGGTCCGTGGTAGCCGAGGTTGCTCGAGTCGAACGTCTCGTCGTACCCGTAGAACTTGGCCTCGGGCCAGACCTTGTGGTTACCCGGCTCGACGGCGGCGGTCTCCCAGCCGGCCTCGTGGAAGGCTCTGGTCAGGGTCAGGCGGTTGCCGGCCACCAGCTGGCGGTAGCGGCCCTGGTTGTTGATCCACAGCCCGGACTGGAACGTCGAGTGGGCGAGCCAGCTGCCGCCGCCGTACGTGGCCGAGGTCAGCCAGCCGCTCTTGGCCGCGAATCCGGCGTCGGTCAGCTGCTTGGCCCCGACGGCCAGGGCCGGGTCGACGACTTTGGCCATCCGCGGGTCGGTCAGCGCCGACCGGCCGTAGCTTTCCACCACCGAGATCACCACGTCCTTGCCGCCCAGACCGGCCAGGAGCTGGTTCGCGGGCACATCGGCGAACGCGTCCTGCTTCGCCTCGGCGGCGAACGCGGCCTGGTCCTGCATCGACTTCGGGATCTGCCGGGCGGTCGTCCGGGCCAGGGCGGCGGTGCTGTCCGACGCGACCGGCGAGTCCTTGTAGAAGGTGGTGCCGAGCAGCGCGAAGACCAGCCACAGGGCGGTCAATCCGGCGACCGAACCGGCGGCCGGCCGGCGGAACCGGGCGGCCAGGTTCGCCAGCCGCAGGGCGGCCAGCGCGGTGACCACGATGACGGCCAGCACCAGCCCGATCAGCCCGATCGTCGCGGCCACCGCCGCCGCCGTCCCGTACGTCTCCTGCACGTAGTCGTACCCGTTGCCGAACAGCGGCAGGTCCAGCACCGGGTCGAACCGCCGGCCGAGCACACCCTTGAAGCCCACATCGGTGACCTTGAGAACGGTGAGCACACCCAGCGCCGCGCCCAGCATCGGCGCGAGCACCCGGCGGCCCCGGCGCGGCAGAACCATCAGCACGGCGGCGCCGATCAGGCCCTCGACCGGAATCCGCAGGAACGCCGCAAGGTAGCCGATCGAGTGCGGGCGGCCGAGCGTGTCGGGGACCACGAGGGAGCCGAAGACGATGCCGGCGGCGATCACCGTGACCGCCACGGACAGCCACCGGGACCGCCTTCGGGGCTGCTCCGCGTCGTCGGTGGGAGAGTCCTCAGCCGGCGGCGGCCGTACGTCCGTGGTGAGCGTCACGCCCTAGTTACGAATGCGGCTACCTCTTCGGTTCATCCGGGTTCTCGATCCGCGCCTTGATCCGGCTGTGCTCGGCCAGCAGCCGCAGCAGACCGGGACCGTCGATGAGTTCCAGCGGCCGGCCGGACACGGCCTCGTGCGCGTCCGCCTCGTAGCCGCCGATCGCGACCAGGATGCCCTTGGTCGCCCCGGCCGCGGTGACGGCGCCGGCCAGCGAGTGGGCCGCGGCCGCACCCAGGGCCGCACCGCGGACGGCGTACACCACCACCTTGCCGCCGAACACCGGGCGAGGGTCGGTGGCGAGCCACCGCGAGCCCTGCGGCGTCCGGGTGGCCGGTCCCATGTCCAGCCCCATGTTGCCGAACAGGTCGCCCAGCAGGTGCTCGTACTCCGTGTCGGTGAGCGTGGCCAGGTTGGGCCGCTGGTCGATCTCGGCCAGCACGTTGAACTCCTCGGTGAAGTCCTGATCGGCGTCGCGGTCGAAGTCCAGCTGCGGGACGATGCCGGACAGTTCGTCGGGCAGCGGCGACAGCGCGGCCTGCAGGTGCCGGAGGCAGGCGATCGGGTCGACGCGGCGCAGCTTGATCGCGGCGAACGTCTCCCGGTCGGTCCGGACCGAGACGAGACACGGCCGTACGGACCGTCCGGTGCGGCGGTCGACCGTGTCGACGATGCCGTTGAGGGAGATCCGTGTCGCGAGTCCGCCCCGGTCGGCCTCGACGATCTCGTGGATCGTCCGCAACGCCACCTGGGCGATCACCTCGGTGTAGCGCCGCCGGATCTCGGTTCCGTCGCGCGGCACGGCGGTCAGATCGTCGCGGACCCGGTCGTACCGGTACTCCTTCACCACCGGGATGACCTCGACCGGCGGCAGGCGGTACTCGACCATCAGGTGGCGCTGTTTGGGCAAGTACGCGAGCCGGAAATGCTGCGGGAACCCGTCCGGGTAGACCGAGTTGCCGAGCACCATCGCGAAGTACTCCACCACGGAGGTCGGGTCCTGACCGGCCACCGCGGCGGCGAACCGGTCCACCTCGGCGTTGTAGGCGATCATCCGGGCCTCGTGCTTACGCCGGCTGTCCTCGTACGCCTGCTCACGCGCGGCCAGTTGGCGCAGCCGCCGGGTCTCGGCCTCGGCCCAGCGGGCGCGCGCCTCCCGGTACGCCTGCCGGGCCTGCCGCGTCAGGCGGTCGCCGCCGAGGATCTTGCCCAACCCGGCGGCCGGGACGGACGCCGCGAAGCTCTCCCACCGCGGCTCGGCCAAGGGGCGGCCGAGCGGGCCGGGATCGAACGGCGGCGCCACCACCGGCCGCTTGAACCGGTCGAGGTCGATGTGGTCGTCCACGTCCAGCGTGGACGCCAGCAGCGAGTCGAGGTCGGACAGCCGGGCCCGCAGGTCGGCGTTGGCCGCGGCGGCGTCGGCGGTCCGGGCCTCGATGTACAACCGGCGGCCCTCGCGCTGACGTTCGACGTCCTGCGATGCCTGTTGCGCGGCGGCGATGGCGAGATCGGCATTGCGCCGGATCAGCTCGCGTTGCGCCGCGGCGGCTGTCCCCGCCCGCATCTGTTCCGACGTCTGCGTGGCATGCTCCCGTTGCATGTCCCGAATGATCCCCACACGTCCTCCCTCCGCTTGTTCGCCACCATATCCACCCGGGCCGGATCTTCGTCACGGGCCGGAGGGGGATGGCCGCACCGAGTGAGCGAGTGTGCTAGTGGTGACTGTCCGTCATGGATCCGAGGATAGTGACGTTACGATCCGGATACATGTCCTCGTCCCCCAATCGGCTTGTCTTGACCCCCGATCGGCCGAGAATCGCCTGGTCGGAGTTTTGTTGGCGGCAAGTCGAAAACATTGATGCCGACCAGCCCTGTCACAACCGCCCCGTGACCGGTCGTAATAGGGCGAGGGGCAATTCAACACCGGGCGGGAGGTGGCGACGCGCGATGACGGCACCCGACGAACGCTTTCTGCGTTCGCGCGTATCGCGCGAACGTACCTCCCGCCGCCCCGCCCCCAGCATCCTTCCACCGGCGGTCCCACCGCCCGTCCTGCCGGAGCCCCGAACGCCCGTCGACGACCGTACGCAGGAAAAACCGGCGTGGTTCACGTACACCGCGAGCGGTGACCGGATCGTGTGGTCGGACGGGCTCAGCGAACTGCTCGGGCGGGAGCCGATCGAGAACGAGTTCAGCCGTCAGGTGCTCGCCCGGTACATCCATCACGACGACCATGCCCGCGCCCTCGGCGCAATCACCCGCACGTGGACCGGTCGCGAGCCGGTCCACACCACCGTCCGGGTGATGCGCGGCGACGGCGGCTGGTTCGACGTGGACTGCCGCCTCGAGCCGATCGCCGGCCCGGACGGCGCAGTCCGCGGCATCCGCGGCGACGTGCGCGACGTGTCGGTCCGCGAACGGGCGCGGCGTGAGGTCGCCCGCCTCGCCCGCCGGGTGGACACCGTCCAGCCCACGGTGATCGACCGTGACCCGGCGACCGGCCTGCTCACCCGCGCCCGGTTCGCCGACGAGATCGACCGGGCCCTGCGGCGGGCCGGCGGTGCCGTGCTCGTCGTCCGGGTGGAACCGGCCGAGGGCGGTAACCGGACCGACTTCCTGCACGCCGCCGCGCGGGTGACGGAGAGACTGGTCGGCGGCGCCGTGCTGCTCGGCCGGATCGGGCCCGGCGAGATCGGCGTGCTGCTGCCCGGCGCTTCCTGGACGATGGCCCGCAAGCAGGCGCAGTTGTTCGTGGAGTCGCTGCGCACGCAGTCCTTCGTGCTGCCCGAATCGTGGACCCGGGCCCGGGCCTGGGGCGGCCTGGTCCGGCTGCACGCCGACGGCGGCCCGGGCAGCCACGAGCTGCTGATCGACGCCGAACACGCCTGGCGCTCCGCCCGCGCGGCCGACCGCCCGCTCACGCTGGTGGCGCAGCCGGTGCCGGGCCGCGATCGGCAGGGCACCTACCGCACCCAGGTCGCCGACGCGCTGGGCACCGACCGGTTCACGCTGTACGCGCAACCGATCGTCGAGCTGCAGAGCAACCGCGTCACCCGGTACGAGTTGCTGCTGCGGGTGCTGGACGAGTCCGGTGGCCCGCAGTCGCCGACGCAGGTGCTGGACACCGCGGAACGACTGGACGCGGTTTACGACATCGACCTGTGGGTGGTCGAGCGGGCCCTGCAGGTCGCGGCCGAGCGTCCCGAGCTGTCGTTGCAGATCAACCTTTCCGGCCGCTCGGTCGGTGATCCGCGGCTGACGCCCGAGATCGAGCGGCTGCTCGACGCAGTACGCGGTCAACCCGGAGCGGCTCACCTTCGAGATCACCGAGACGGCGCTGATCGGGAACCTCAGCGAGGCCCGGCACTTCGCCGATCGGATCCGCGACCTGGGCTGCGAGCTGGCGCTGGACGACTTCGGGTCGGGCTACGCGTCGTTCCGCTACCTGCGCATGTTCCCGATCGACCTGGTGAAGATCGACGGGGAGTACGTGGTCGGCCTCGTCGACAACCCGCAGGACCGGGTCCTGGTACGCGCGCTGGTCCAGGTCTGTCAGGCGTACGGCATCCACACGGTCGCCGAGTACGTCCAGGACGAGCCGACGTTACGTCTGTTGCGCGAACTCGGCGTGGACTACGTCCAGGGCTACTTCATCGGCCGCCCATCACCGCTCGAACCGGTCGGCCTGCACCGTTCATGACGGTTCGTCCGGGCCGGCCTGGATCTGAGCAAGCGTGTGCCGCACCGCTTCGCCGGAAAGGCGGCGTGCCCTCAACCCGCTTCGGTGGAATGGCGGGCGTGCCCTGAACCCGCTTCGGTGGAATGGCGAGTGTGCCCTGAACCGCTTCGGTGAAATGGCGGGCTGCCCACGTTCGTCACCCCTACGTCGCGCCGTGGGCCGCCCTTTATGACCCGCGACTCATCCACGACGCCAATCCGGCCGAGGCCCCCCAGCCAGCCGGTCCGGCCCCGTGTCGGGGTGGAAGTCAGTGGTCAGACTACCGGTGGACGTTCACCGAAGTCGATCGGCCTGCCCAATAGTTCGACGGCTGTTACCCGAAGTTTTCAAAGGGTCTGCCGCTCGATCGCTGAGCGTGCGGCGGCATTTCCGGTTTTGCCGAACGTGCCCGATACTTGCCGCCCGGCAAGGTGACCGCTGTCGCCGTCCGGACACCGACGCCGATCATGGCCACCCGGACCTGGCGGGTCCGCGCCCAGTTACTAATCTGCCACCATGGATGCACCGCGCTGGTTGACCGACGAGGAGCAGCAGGTCTGGCGCCGCTTCGTCGAAGTGCTGGTGAAGGTCCCGGCCGCGTTGGAGGCCCAGCTTCAGCGCGACGCCGGCATCACGCACGTCGGCTACATCGTGTTGTTCAGCCTTTCCGAGCAGGACGACCGCCGGATGGCGATGAGCCGCCTGGCCAAGAAGGCGAGCGCGTCGCTGTCTCGCCTCTCCCACGTGGTCGCCCGCCTCGAGGCGCAGGGCTGGGTGCGCCGCGAACGCGACCCCCAGGACGGCCGCGTCCAGGTGGCAGTCCTCACCGACGACGGTTACACCAAGGTCGTCGAGTCCGCCCCCGGGCACGCCGAAGCGGTCCAGGAACTGGTTTTCGACCGCCTCACCTCGGCCCAGATCCGACAGCTCGGACGACTGTGCGACGCACTCCTCAACGCCCCGGTCGAGTCCGATCCCGTCTGAGTCCTCATCCGCCGGCGGCCGCCGCGGCCAGCTCATGTGCCTGACGCGTCTCGGCGACCGCATCCACCGGATCTACGCCGGCCAGCGCCTCGGCCCGGCCGAGATGACGTCGCGCCTCCGACAGCGCGGCCCGCGCCCGCACCTCCCGCCGCCCGCTCACCACCGGATCCGCCACCTCGATCAACCTCCGCGTCTCGTCCAGCGCGCCGGGCAGCACCGCCCGCGCCCATGCCACCCGTTCCGCCGCATCCCAGCCCGCCGCCGCGGCCGGATCCACGACCCAGCCGCCGGCCCGCGGCCCGGGACCTGACTCCGTCGCCAGCCGCCGCTCCGCGGCCCGGCACTGGTCCACCACCTGCGGATCGGCCGGATCGCGCCGATAGCGCCGGAACGCCTCGCGCAGATCCACCGCGGCCGCCTCGGCCGATTCGTCACGCGGCGCACCCCGGACCCGGTCGTCCAGGTCGAGGAGCATCCGGCCGACGTCGTCCGGAACCGGCGCCGACCCCAGCCGTACGCCCGCCGGAATCGGCGCCGCCCCCGACGACACCGCCGGCAGCGACACCGGGGGACCGTTCCGGCGGCGCCGCAACAGACTCCCGACCAGACCACCGCCGGCCACCACCAGCAGCGCCGCGATCCACCACCCGCTCGACCCGCCCGACCCGGTGGCGGCCGCGCGGTACCCATCGGCCGCGGCGACCACCGCGCCGGTCCAGTCACCGCGGGTCAGCGCCGGGTCGATGTCGTTGCGCGCCACCGCCACCCGGGCACCCTTCCCGACCCGGTCGTCGGCCCCGACGGCGTACGCGTACGACCGGTCCGAGACCGCCACCGCCAGCAAGTACTCGCGCGCGCCGAACCCGCTCAGCCGGGCCGTCTCGTCGGTCCATCGCTGCCGCGGCACCCCGTCGAACGACCGGACGAACACGACGTACAGCCGGATCCCGGCATCGGTCCGCAGCCGGGCGAGCGCCGCATCCACCTGCGGCCGGCCCGGTCCGAGCACCCCGGCGGAGTCGGTCACCTGCGCCGCAAGCCGGGCCGGCGGGTCGGCGACGGCCGCGACCGGCACCGAGACGGCGACGGCCACGGCGCAGAGGACCGCGACGAAGCGGCGGACGTGGTGCACGGCAATCACCGTAGAGCGAACCGCCACCCGGCCGGCCACCCTGTGGATAACCCTGCCTGTGGACAACTGCGCACGCTCCGGCCCCGGGATGGTTAGCTGGTCAGGCAACGCCAGCTTCCGGAAGGTGCCGTGCCCCATGAGTCAGCGTGTCCAGGGTGTGATCGCCCGGTCCAGGAAAGCGCCGGTCGAGGTCACCACCGTCGTCGTGCCCGATCCCGGCCCGGGCGAGGCGGTCGTGAAGATCCAGGCGTGCGGGGTCTGCCACACCGACCTGCACTACCGCGAGGGCGGGATCAGCGACGACTACCCGTTCCTGCTCGGGCACGAGGCGGCCGGGGTCGTCGAGTCGGTCGGCGAGGGCGTGACCGAGGTCGCGCCCGGCGATTTCGTGGTGCTCAACTGGCGGGCCGTCTGCGGTACCTGCCGGGCCTGTCGTAAGGGCAAGCCGTGGTACTGCTTCGCCACCCACAACGCGAACCAGAAGATGACATTGGCGGACGGCACCGAGCTGTCACCGGCCTTGGGCATCGGCGCGTTCGCGGAGAAGACGCTGGTCGCCGCCGGTCAGTGCACCAAGGTGGACCCGGCGGCCCGCCCGGCCGCGGTCGGCCTGCTCGGTTGCGGCGTGATGGCCGGCATCGGCGCCGCGATCAACACCGGCGGCGTGACCCGCGGTGACTCGGTCGCGGTGATCGGTTGCGGCGGCGTGGGCGACGGGGCGATCGCCGGGGCGGCGCTGGCCGGTGCGACCACGATCATCGCCGTCGACACCGACGACCAGAAACTCGAATGGGCGCGCGGTTTCGGCGCCACCCACATCGTCAACGCGCGGGGGACCGACGTGGTCGCCGCCGTGCAGGCGCTGACCGGCGGCCACGGCGCCGACGTGGTGATCGAGGCGGTCGGCCGGCCCGAGACCTACAAGCAGGCCTTCTACGCCCGCGACCTGGCCGGCACGGTCGTCCTGGTCGGCGTTCCGACGCCGGAGATGACGGATCGAGCTGCCGCTGCTGGACGTCTTCGGGCGCGGCGGCGCACTCAAGTCCAGCTGGTACGGCGACTGCCTGCCGACCCGTGACTTCCCGATCCTGACCGAGCTCTACCGGCAGGGCCGCCTCGACCTGGACGCGTTCGTCTCCGAGGAGATCCGCCTGGACCAGGTGGAGGAGGCGTTCGACAAGATGCACACCGGGGGCGTGCTGCGCTCGGTGGTGGTCTTCTGATGGCCGTGCGGGTGGATCACGGCGTCACGTCGGGCACGTTCTCGCTCGACGGGCAGACCTTCGAGGTCGACAACAACGTCTGGGTGGTCGGCGACGACGAGACGTGCGTCGTGATCGACGCGCCGCACTCGGTCGACGGCATCCTTGACGTGGTCGGCGGCCGCCGGGTGACCGCGATCGTGCTCACCCACGCGCATGACGATCACGTCCGGGTGGCGCCGGAGCTGGCCGGGCGTACGGGTGCGCCGATGTACCTGCACCCGGCCGACGAACCGCTGTGGAAGCTGGTCCACCCGGACGTGCCGATGCCGCAACCGTTGGCCGGCGGCCAGACGATCGCCGGGATGACCGTGCTGCACACGCCCGGCCACAGCCCGGGCGCGGTCTGCCTGTACGCGCCCGACCTGGGCTGCGTGTTCACCGGCGACACCCTGTTCCACGGCGGTCCGGGCGCGACCGGTCGCTCGTACAGCGACTACGACACGATCGTCGCCTCGATCCGGGAGAAGCTCTACCCGCTGCCCGGCGCTACGGTCGTGCACACCGGCCACGGCGTGGACACGCTCATCGCTCTCCGAACGGTTGTGAGCGGCGACGAAACCTAACGAAGGCCGGGCAGGCGCCGCCACTGCTTGCTGACCCTCCCCGGCTCGTAGCGCGAGTCGAGCTTCTTGGCCACGATCCCCGGCAGTCCTTGCGCCTCGGCGGCCTCGCGGGCGAACCGGCCGCCCCCCGCGAAGTACGGCGGCGTCTGCCAGTGCTCGCCCTCGATCGACAGTCCGTCCAGCAGCTCCCGGCGCTGCGCGTACGACACCTGCTCGATGGTGCTGTGCCCCTCCAGCCACAACAGGTCGTAGGCCAGGAACTGCACCGGGGTGCGCCCGGCCATCCGGCGGGCCGCGCCGGCGTCTCGCGGCGCCGTCCGCCTCGCCAGCAGCTCGGGGGCCACGCGGGTTCCGTCGAACGTGACGATCTCGCCGTCCAGCACCGCCTCGATCGGGGCCATGGCGTCACCCAGCGGCCGGATCTCGGGGAACCACGAAGTCACGTCGGCTGTCCGTCGGATTCGAGGTGGACGCGGCCCCCGGAGACATAGGCGATGGTCCGGCGACCGGCCCAGTCCAGCTCGTACCCCCAGGCGTCGTCCGGTGTCGGCAGCCGCTCGGCCGGACTGGCCGTCATCGGCTCGACCGACTCGGGCATGGATTCCCAGCCGGGCTCGGGCGGGTCCATCCGGCGGACCATCCAGTCGTTGCCGCCGGTCTGGAAGAACACGTACCGGCCATTGGTCCGGTCGCCGTGGAACGTCACGCCGATCTCGTCGTCGCGCCACTTGCCGGTGTCGTAGGTTCCGCGGTCGTGGATCAGCATCCGGCCGCCGCCGTACTCGCCGGCCGGGATCTCGCCGTGGAAATCGAGATATTCCAGTGGATGGTCCTCGGTGTGTTTGGCCAGGTTGTTGCGGTTGCGGTCGCGTGGGAGGCCGCGCGGCACGGCGAACGAGACGAGGACGCCGTCGCGCTCCAGCCGGACATCCCAGTGCAAGGCGCGCGCGTGGTGTTGCTGGATGACGAAGCGGTTGTCGCGCTGTTTGCGGGGCTTGCCGGCCGGCACCGGCTCCGGGGTTCGCGCGGCGTCGCGCTTGCGCCGGTACTCATCCAGGGGATCGGTCACATCGATATTGTCCCGCCCGGAAAGTGTCGTACCCCGGTGCCAGGCTGTCCCCATGTACACCGAACGGCCGTCACTCCTGCCGCATGTGGTCGCCTGGCGCAGCGCCGTCCAGCCCGGCTCCGCCACACCGATCCTGCCCGACGGCTGCCTGGACATCATCGTCAGTGACGGTGAGGTCATGGTCGCCGGGCCCGACACGCGCACCGAGGTCGCGGTGGCCCCGACCGGCGGCCGGTCGTTCGCGCTGCGGTTCGCCGCCGGCACCGGCCCGGTGGTGCTGGGCGTGCCGGCCGACGAGCTGACTGACCGCGAGGTTCCGCTGGCCGATCTCTGGCCGGCTGCCGAGGTGCGGGCGATCGCCGAGGCCGAGGACCCGATGGCCGCGCTCGAGGCCGCTGCCCGCCGGCGATGGCGCGAGCCCGACCCGGCCATGGTGGCGGTGGCCGCGGGGGCGCGGGCCGGGCACCCGGTGGCCACGATCGCCGGGACCCTCGGGCTCAGCTCACGCCAGTTGCAGCGGCGCTGCACGACCGCGTTCGGGTACGGCCCCAAGATGCTGATCCGCGTCCTGCGGATGCAACGTGCGCTGGCGCTGGCCCGCCGCGGGGTGCCGTATGCCGACGTGTCCGTCCGCTCGGGTTACGCGGACCAGCCGCATCTCGCCCGCGAGGTGCGGTCGCTGGCCGGCGTGCCGCTGACCGTCCTCATGAAGAGGTAGGGAGAGCGGCGAAGAGGTCGACCCCGTTGCCGTCCGGATCGTGCAGGACGGCGTAGCGGTGCCCCCAGTCGGCGTCCCACGGCGCCAGGTGGCCCGCGTGCCCGGCCTTGATCATCCGGTCGTAGGTGGCGTCCACCTCAGCCGGGCTGTCGCAGGCGAAGGCCAGCGCCACCCGGCCGGAACCGGCGTTGGCGACCTCGGGGTCGAAGGAGGCGACGGTGGTCTGTGGATCGAGCATGAGCCGCAGGCCGCCCGGCAGGTCGATGTCGACGTGCGGCGCCGAGTCGGCCTCCGGCGGGATCGAGAAGCCGAGCTCGCGGTAGAAGGCCAGGGACGCCGGCAGGTCCGTGGCCACGATTCCGATCGCAGCGAAAGTAGGTGCCATGACCGTGACGCTACGACCGGGGGGACCGTCCGGTCTTGAACAAATCAGACGCCACGGTGATCGCGGGTTTCCCGTCCCGGTGGCGGCCGGTAGTCTCTTGGCTCCGACGCGTATCGATACCCCCACGGAGGCGCTGCCGCGATGACGTTGCGCATCCTCGTCGTCGGCGCCGGCATCGCGGGGCTGGCCGCCGCCCGTGGCCTGCGAGTCGCGGGCTTCCGGCCGGACGTGGTCGACGAACTGCCCGCGTCCACCGTTCCCGGCGCGGGCATCTATCTTCCCGGCAACGCCACCCGTGCGCTCCGCCGGCTCGGGCTGGACGCCCCGCTCCGCCCGCTCGGTGACCTGATCTTCCGGCAGTTGTTCCAGGACGCGCGCGGCCGCCCACTGTTCGAGATGGACGTGGCCGCGCTGTGGGCCGGGGTCGGCGAGTCCCGCGCGCTGCCACGGGCCGACCTGCAGCGGGTGCTGCTGACCGGCGTCGGCGGCGAGGTCCGGTACGACACCGGCGTGCGCGATCTGGCCATCGTCGAGGGCGCCGCCAAGGTCGAGTTCAGCCACCGGCGAGGTCGCCGAGTACGACCTGGTGGTCGGCGCCGACGGCCGTCGCTCCACGGTCCGGGCCAAGGCCGGGCTGGGCGGGCCGGCCACCCCGACCGGCCAGATCGTCTACCGCAGCGTGGTCAGCGGCGGGCCACCGGTGACCGACTGGATCTGCGCTGCTCGGGTCGCCGGTACGACGTTCGTGGTGATGCCGATGGGCGGGCGGAAGTTGTACTTCCACGCCGACGAGACCGCCTCCGAGGCGCCTGATGCCGCCGACGCGCCGTGCCGGGCTACGGGAATTGTTCGGCGACTTCGGCGGCCCGGTCCCGGCGATCCTCGCCGCCATGGAGAAGGTGCAGGTCGCGCGGACCGACGAGGTCGTGCTCGAGCGCTGGTCACGCGGGCCGGTGGTGCTGGTCGGCGACGCGGCCCACGCCACCGCGCCGACGCTGGCCCAGGGCGCGGCGATGGCCTTCGAGGACGCCGTCGTCCTCGGCGAGGTGCTCGAGGCACGCGCCGGCGGACGTGGGGGCGGCGCTCCGCGGGTACGAGGAGCGGCGCCGTCCTCGCTGCGACCAGGTGCGCGACCGTACCCACGAGCGCGATCGGACCCGCGACGTCGCCCCGGCACTGCGCGATCCGATGCTGCGGCGGCGCGGCGGACGGATCTTCGCCGACCAGTACCGGGGCCTCGTACCGCCGCTGTGAGGGCATGCCGCTCTTTGTCCACCCCCCGCCCGCCGGTACCCGATGGGGGACTATTCTGCCTGCGAGGTACGCCTTTCCGTTGAGGCGTACTGAGTGGGACGAACGAGACACCGGAGGCCATCCGTGACGACCGTCGCGCCTAAGCCGATCGTGACCCGGCCCTGGCCGGTCCGGCCGCAGGTCAAGGGGTTCGGCACTCGCCCGGATCCTGCGGACCACGGACGCGAAGCAGATCGGGATCATGTACATGGTCACGTCCTTCGTGTTCTTCCTGCTGGGCGGCCTGATGGCGCTGCTCATGCGCGCCGAGCTGGCCCGCCCGGGCATGCAGTTCCTGTCGCCGGAGCAGTACAACCAGCTGTTCACCATGCACGGCACGATCATGCTGCTGTTCTTCGCGACGCCGATCGTGTTCGCGTTCGCGAACTTCGTGGTGCCGATCCAGATCGGCGCGCCGGACGTGTCGTTCCCGCGGCTCAACGCCTTCGCGTACTGGCTGTACCTGTTCGGCGGCGCTGATCGCTGTCGGCGGCTTCCTGACGCCCGGCGGCGCCGCCGACTTCGGCTGGTTCGCCTACACGCCGCTGAGCGACGCGCTGCACTCGCCCGGCGTCGGCGGCAACATGTGGGTGGTCGGCCTGGCGCTCTCCGGCCTCGGCACCATCCTCGGTGGCGTCAACATGATCACCACGATCCTGACCCTGCGCGCGCCCGGCATGACCATGTTCCGCATGCCGATCTTGACCTGGAACATCCTGGTCACCAGCCTGCTCGTGGTCATGGTCTTCCCGTTCCTGGCCGCCGCGCTGTTCGCGCTGGCCGCCGACCGGATCCTCGGCGCGCACGTGTTCGACGTCAACACCGGCGGCCCGATGCTCTGGCAGCACCTGTTCTGGTTCTTCGGCCACCCCGAGGTGTACATCGTGGCGTTGCCGTTCTTCGGCATCATCACCGAGGTCATCCCGGTGTTCAGCCGCAAGCCGGTGTTCGGCTACAAGGGCCTGGTCGCGCGCGACCCTGCTGATCGCGCGCGCTGTCGATGAGCGTGTGGGCGCACCACATGTTCGTCACCGGCCAGGTGCTGCTGCCGTTCTTCAGCTTCCTGAGCTTCCTGATCGCGGTCCCGACCGGGCATGAAGTTCTTCGTCTGGATCGGCACCATGTGGCGCGGCCAGATCAGCTTCGAGACGCCGATGCTGTTCGCGATCGGCTTCCTGGTGACGTTCCTCTTCGGCGGCCTGTCCGGCGTGCTGCTCGCCTCGCCGCCGATCGACTTCCACGTCTCCGACTCGTACTTCGTGGTCGCGCACTTCCACTACGTGCTGTTCGGCACGATCGTGTTCGCGGTGTTCGCCGGCATCTACTTCTGGTTCCCGAAGATGTTCGGCCGGATGCTCGACGACCGGCTCGGCAAGGTCCACTTCTGGCTGACCTTCATCGGCTTCCACGCCACGTTCCTCGTGCAGCACTGGCTGGGCACGAAGGGCATGCCCCGGCGGTACGCCGACTACCTGCCCACCGACGGCTTCACGTTCCTGAACACGTTCTCGACCATCGGCTCGTTCATCCTGGGCGCGTCGACCCTGCCGTTCCTCTACAACGTGTGGAAGTCGTACAAGGTCGGCGAGCTGGTCACGGTCGACGACCCGTGGGGCCACGGCAACTCGCTCGAGTGGGCCACCTCCTGCCCGCCGCCGCTGCGCAACTTCGACCGGATGCCGCGCATCCGCTCCGAGCGGCCGGCCTTCGACGCTCAAGTTCCCCGAGTTGGCCGCCGGTGAGCAGTCGATCGCCGGCCCTCCCGAAGGGGGCGCCCGCGTGCTGCACTCGGAATCCAGCGGCGGCGCGAGGTACAAGGAAGACCTCGGCACCAACCGCGACCAGAACTGATCCGCCCAGCTTTCCCCGGCCCGCTCCGACGCCAAGTCAGAGCGGGCCGTTCCATTTTCTTCCGAGTACGGACGGCCCCCACCGGAAAGCCGCGCCGCCAGCCCCGGCCGACGTAGCTCCCGGCGGCTCCAGGCCGTCCGCGCCCGCCGGGCTCAGGCGGTGCTCACCCGCGTAACTGAACTCCCTCGGTGCCGTGCCTGCCTTCGCTCTGCTCACTGTCCGCCACCGACCGCGCAGCGTGGATTTGTGTTGACACAAGTGCGGCCTTGCGAGACAGTCCTTGTATCAAGCGGTTGATACAAACGGGGATGCTGTGGCGGATGGGGTGGGGATGGGGATGCTGCTGCCGGCGGTGCTCGGCGTTCTGCTGCTGTTGATCGGGTTGCTCGTCGTCCTTGCTGCGGTGACGGTGGCGATCCGCAGAGCCGGCATGGCTCGGCGAGAACCGAGCGAGATGGCCGTCGGATCTCCGTGGATCCCGAAGTGGACCGGCCTCGGTCGTGGCCCCGAGGTTCAGGGCGGGCCGTCGACCTTCCCGTCTCCCCCTCCGCTGCCGGTCACGACCATCGGCAGCAGCCCGGGTGAGGTGACCGTGAGCCAAGCCGGTGATCGCTCGCCGCGTGCCGCCCGGAGCGACGTCACGCCCAGCGACCTCACCCCGACCGACCACGCCCACCACACCGACCGCGCCGAGGCGTTCGACGACCTTGGCGACCAGGGACCACCGGAGTCACGGCCGATGGCGTGGGGCCAGGCGCGAGCGCGCGCCTGGCGGTGGAGCGGGATCCTGATCGGCGCGATTTTGGCTTACGTGGCGATGACGTCCGTCGAGCTCGGGCGAGGCCTGTTGCTGGCGGCCCCGATCTTCGGGGTGTGCGCCGTGATCGGGGCGCTGCTGGGCGAGCTGACCACCCTGCCGGCGGCCGGCGTGGTCCGCCGAGCCGAGCTCCGGGTGCGCCGGGTCCCCGATTACCTTCCGATCTGGCTGAGCCGGGTCGTCAGCGCCGCGGTGGTGCTGCTGATCATGCTGGCGGCCGTGACGACGACAGTCGCGTCGCGGGACGACATGGGTCGGCCCGGCCGGTACCTGTTCTGCCCCTCGGGCGCCGGCGCCGGGCCGTGGCCGGGCTCGTTCTACACGGTTCCCGCCCTCGTGGCGGTGCTCGCCGGCCTGGCCTTGACCGGTCTGAGCCTGCGTCGCATCGTCCGCCGTCCGCGCCCGGCATCGTCCGTCGAGGCTGACGATGCGCTGCGGCGCCGCTCGGCCGAATTGGTCACTGCAGCCACCGGCATCCTGGTCCTGGTCCCTCTGTTCGGTGTCGCCCTGACCGCCGGCGTCACCCTGCGCGGCCTCGCGGCCAACTGCGGCCACGCCTGGTGGGCAGGCGCCGGCGGGGCGCTGGAGGTCCCGGCGACGCTCGCCTTCCTGGCGAACGCATGGTGCCTGGCGGTCCTGCTGTTCGGGCCGGTCCGCGTCCCGGTCGGACGGCGCTGAGCCGATCGCCATGCTCGAGCTGATCGTCGACACGACCAACCCCACGCCGCCGTACGAGCAACTCCGCCGCCAGCTCGCGGATTTGATCAGCGCCGGCGCGCTGCCGGCGGGGGAACGACTGCCGCCGCTGCGGCAGCTCGCCGGCGACCTCGGCCTGGCGGTCGGGACGGTCGCGCGTACCTACCGCGAGCTGGAAACCGCCGGCCTCATCACGTCTCGGCGCGGGGGCGGCACTCGTGTAGCGACCCCACCGGCCGGCACTTCGCCGGCCGTGCCCGATTCGCTGCGGTCGGGCGGTTCGCCGTCGCCTCCCCCGACGCTGGTCCCGCCGTCGCCGTCGCCGTCGCCGTCGCCGTCGCCGTTTGTGCCGTCGCTGTCGTCGCTGGTGCCGCCGTCGCTGTCGACGGCGGATTCTTCGGGTGAGTCGCTGCGTGTGGCGGCTGAGACCTATGTCCGGGAGGCGCGGGCCCTCGGTGCCGGCGGCGCCGACATCGTCGTCGCGGTGCAGGCGGCGCTCGAGCTGAAGTCCTCGCGTCGCTCGGGCTGACATTGCCGGCGGGCTGACGCCCCCGTCCGCAGCCGGATCGGCGTCATGCCGGAGTCGGGCTGGATCGCGAGAACGGCCGGCTTGAGGAGTGTCGTCGCACCACTGGCGGAAGGCGGTGGGTGTGCCGATCGCGTTCTGCACGGTGCGGACGACGCCGTAGTGAGGCCGTGCTCCTCGGCGTCGTCGGCCATGTCCCGCCGGCGTGAGGCCGCCGACGCGTACGCGGAGACGTCGACCTGATCGCGATTCGCCGGGTTGTCATGGCGACTCGGGCCGGAAGCCCGAGACGCCATGACCCGGGCACGAACCTAGCGCGGCGCCTCGACCGACGGCGCCACCACCGGCGGCGACGCGATTACGGTCTCACTGACGGGGACGTCTGGAGCTTTCTCCGGCCGGCCCGCGGACGGATCCGTGGGTTCGCCGACGGCGGCGTTTTCCGTCACCTCGTACGTCTCCGGTGCAGTGGTGTCGGGAGTCGCCTTCCGCGGCACGCGATCCGCAGCGCCGGTGGCCGTCTTGGTGGGCGCGCCCGCGCCCGCCCCCGGGGCCGACCGGCGGAACCGCCCGCGGTCGTTTCGCGGACCACCGCACCCCCAGCCGGCTTCTGCGCCGTGCCGGACGAGGCCTCCGGGCCGGTGCGGGCCTCCGGCGTCGCGGCGCCGGGCGGGCCGGCGGTCACGGCCTCCGCCTCGACTCCAGGCTCGCGGGCGGTGACAACGGCCCCGTCACGGTTTCGGGCGCGACGGCGCAGTTCGGCCGGGATGACGATCACGGTGACCAGGACGCCGAAGGCGCCGACGACGGCGAAGCCCCACGGCGGCGACCACCGGTCCATGGCCAGGCCGGACACCGGCGAGCCGAGCGCCACCCCGACCGTCAGCGCCGAATTGTGCCAGCCCATCGCCTCGCCACGGGCCGACGCGGGTGTGAGTCGGCTGACCGCATCCGCGCTGGCGGTGATCGTGGGGGCGCACAAGGCCCCGGCGGGAATCAGCAGCAACGCCAGCAGCCACCAGTGGCCGCCGCCCACGCCGACGAACACGGTGAGCACCGCCATCGGCGCCAGCAGCATCACCGGCGACAGGCCGCGCCGCACCAGGCCGTACAGGAAACCGCCGAGCAGCGAATAGGCCGCCCACAGCGACATCACCACGCCGGACCAGACCAGCTCGCCGCTGTGCCGTAGGTTCGCGACCACCGCGACGTCCGTGCCGCTGAGCACAACCGTGGCCGCCATCGTCACGGCCAGCACCGCGAACAGCTCGGGTTTCAGCCAGGCCGAGCGCGGAAGGTGCACTGCGGACGCCGCCGTCTGCTCCTCGTCGCGCGACCGGACCGGCGGGTCGAGCCGGAACAGGCCGATGCCGGCGAGCAGCAGGCCGGCGCCGACGGCGAGCATGGCCACGCGCGGGCCGGCGGTGGTGGCGATCAGCACGCCCAGAGCCGGACCGGCCATGAAGGACAGTTCGGTGGTGATCGAGTCCAGCGCGAACGCGGGCAACCGCTGCGCCTCCGGCGTGAGCGCGGCGATCGACTGCCGGGCCACCGAGAAGGCCGGCAGCGACAGGAACCCGCCGACCGCGGCGATCGGTAGCACCCAGAAGGGCACCGCCTGCGCCACCGACCAGAACGTCACCTCGGCCACCGTGGTCACGATCAGCATCGGTCGCAGGCCGTGCCGATCCACGAACCGGCCCATGACCGGCGCCCCCAGCGACGCGCCGACGGTGTACGCCGCTCCGATCAGCCCGGCGGCCCCGTACCCCTGGCCGAGGTCGTTGACCACGTGCAGGGTCAGCACGACGGCGCTGGCGGTGATGGGCACGCGGGCCAACGTCGCCACCACCAGCAACGACTTGATGCCGGGCAGGGCGAGGGTCTGGCGGTAGGGCGTCAGGCTCATGCCGGTTGTCACCTCCGGGTCACCATCTTTCCGGAGTGGAACGACAAACCCCAATACGATCAGATCGACGTCACCACGGGCTCACCGGTCGTGGCCACGGAGGCGGTGGTGAACTCCTGCAGTGCTGCGTCGGTGGTTCCGGACGCGACCCCGGCGGTGAGGTCGAGGAGCACGGTGGTGGCGAAGCCCGCGCCGACCGCGTCGAGCGCAGTCGCCCGTACGCAGAAGTCAGTGGCGATGCCGACCACATCGACGTCGGTCACGTCCCGGGCGCGCAGCCAGTCGGCCAGGCCCTCGCCGCCGTCAGTGCGCCCTTCGAACCCGGAGTACGCCGCGGCGTGCTCGACCTTTGTGGAACACCGCCTCGACCCGGGCGGTGTCCAGCGACGGGTGGAAGTCGGCGCCGCCGGTGCCGACCACGCAGTGCGCCGGCCAGGTGTCCAGGTAGTCCGGGTGGTCGCTGAAGTGCGTGCCCGGGTCGATGTGCCAGTCCTTGGTGGCCACCACGTGGTCCCACCGGCCGGACGCGAGGGCGGCGGTGATGCCGGCCGCGACCCCGGCGCCGCCGCCGACCGCCAGCGAGCCACCCTCGCAGAAGTCGTTCTGCACGTCGACGATGATCAGAGCGCGGGACACGGGAACCCCTTATGCGGTCGGAACGATGGTGACGGGGATGGCCGGATCGCCGGCCGACAGCTTCAGCCCCTCCCACGGGATCGAGATCAGGCACTCCCGCAGATGCTCCCGCGACTCGGTCAGCGGTACGGGCGCGACCGGCTCGCCGGCGACCACGAACGAACGCTGCAGCAACCGGTCGTCGGGCCGATGGTCCGGTACGCCCTGGGAGACCACGACCTCTTCGGTGGCGGTGCCGGTGGGCTTGTGCCGCCGGACCGCGGTCTTCCGGCCGCCCACGGTCGCCTTGTTCTCCGACCGCTTGACCACCGGCCGGCCCTCCACCTCGACCAGTTTGTAGACCAGTCCGGCGGTGGGCGCGCCGGACCCGGTGACGACCGCGGTGCCGGCGCCGTAGCATGTCCACCGGTTCGGCGGCGAGCGCGGCGATCGAGTACTCGTCCATGTCACCGGAGACGACGATCTTGGTTTCGGTCGCGCCGAGCGAGTCGAGCAGTTCGCGCGAGTGCTGGGCCAGCACCGACAGGTCGCCGGAGTCGATCCGGACGGCCCGCAGGTCGGGACCGGCCACCGCGATCGCGTTGCGGATGCCCTGCGCGATGTCGTACGTGTCGACCAGCAGCGTGGTGTTCTTGCCCAGCGCCGCCACCTGGGACGCGAACGCGGCCGGTTCGTCGTCGTGCAGCAGCGTGAACGCGTGCGCCGAGGTGCCGGTGGTGGGGATGCCGTACCGGCCGCCGGCGGCCAGGTTCGACGTCGAGGCGAAACCGGCCAGGTACGCGGCGCGGGCGGCGGCGATGGCCGAGTCCTCGTGGGTACGGCGGGAGCCCATCTCGATGATCGGGCGGCCGCGGGCGGCGGTGACCATCCGGGCGGCGGCGGAGGCGATCGCGCTGTCGTGGTTGAGCACCGACAGGATCAGCGTCTCCAGCACCACGCACTCGGCGAACGTGCCCGAGACGGTGAGGATCGGCGAGCCCGGGAAGTACAGCTCGCCCTCGGCGTACCCGTCGATGTCACCGGTGAAGCGGTACGCGGCCAGCCAGTCGGCGGTGGCCCGGTCGACGATGCCGGCGCCGGTCAGGAAGTCGATCTCCGCCGCGTCGAAGCGGAAGTCGGCACCATCTCGATCAGCCGGGCCGGGCCGGCCACCACGCCGTAACGGCGGCCGTGGGGCAGTCGGCGGGCGAACACCTCGAACACGCTGTGCCGGTCGGCGGTGCCGTCCTTGAGCGCGGCGGTGACCATGGTCAGCTCGTACTGATCGGTCATCAGGGCGGGGGCGAAGGCGTACACGCCCCTACCCTACGGTTCCGAGGGGGTGCGCGGCTGTGGCAGTGATCGCAGCGCCGGGGCCAGCGCGACCCGCCCGTTCACCCCCAGCTTGGCGTACACCCGTTGCAGATGGTTCTCGACCGTACGCGGCGACAGGTACAGGCGATCGGCGATCTCCCGGCTCCGTACGCCCTCGGCCGCCAGTTCCGCCACCTGGCGTTCCCGGCTGGTCAGGGACGGCTGCACGGCCAGCAGCGCCGGGGTGTGCACGGTGTCGCAGCGGGCCAGCACGTCCGCCAGCAGCGTGCTGGCGGCCAGCGCCCGGGGATCACGGGCGCCCCGGAACAGGCGGACCGCGCCGGCCGCCGCCTCGGCCGCGAACACCAGGTAGCCGTGCGCGGCGAAATCCCGGGCGGCGGCGAACAGCGCGTCCGGGTCGTCGGCGGCGGCGGCCTGCGCGTGTCGCAGCAGCAGCGCCGCCGCCCGGCCCCCGGGCATGCCGGCCAGCAGGGCGGTCATCCGGTCGGTGGCCAGGTCGGCCCGGCCGAAGCGGACCAGGTCGTACAGCGCCACCAGTTCCTGCCCGGCGAAGCCGTCCGCGCGCAACCGCACCACCAGGCCGCACACGATCCGGACGGCGGTGGCCACGTCGCCGGTGCACGCGGCCACCGACGCTCGCGCGGCCACCCGCCACATGTAGAACAGGCCGCCGCTGGTGCCGGCCGCCCGCTCGGCGACGGCCATCGACTCGGCCGCCAGGGCCAGGTCGCCCCGCAGGGCGGCGACCAGTGCGCGGGAGGCGTGCGCGTTGCCGTCGTAGAGCCGGCTGGTGGCCACCATCGCGCAGGCCTGCTCGGTCGCCCGCAGCGCCTGGGTGGTCCGCCCGCGCATCCACGCACTGTGCGCCTCCAGCATGGACGCCCAGGCCGAGCCGTAGCCGAAGCCGCCGGACCGGGACAGGCGGGCGAAGTCGGCCCGTACCAGGTCGCCCATGCCGGCCAGATCCAGGGCCACGTTCACCCGGCAGCCGTGGGCCGCCGGCGCGACGTACCGCAGCGCCGGGTTGCCGGGGTGCCAGATGGTGGTGTCGGCCGGCGTCCCGGCCAGCCACCGGCCGCTCTCGTCGGGGTTGCCGCGGGCTGCCGCCAGGTACGCCAGCACGCTGCGGGCGACCTGCCGGGAAGGCTCGGCCGCGGCCGGTTCGGCCAGGACCTCGCGGGCGAGCGAGTCGGCGGCCGGCACGTCCTTGATCTGCAGTCGCATCGCCGCCTCGATGGAGCGCATCCGGGTCCGGGCGGCGGCGTCGGGCGTACGCCGCGCCTCGGTGGCCAGGTCGTCGGCGGCCTCGGGGTGGCCCAGACCCCAGAAGGCGACGGTGGCCCGGGCGGTGGCCAGCCGGTCGGCGGGCGCGTCGGTGACCGGGTCCAGCACCGCCACCGCCTCGGCCGCCCGGTCGAGCGACAGCAGGGCGGTCGCGTGCAGGTCGGCCGCTTCGTACCCGGCTCCGGCGTCCCGGGCGGCCGCCGCCAGCCGGACCGCCAGCGGCAGGTCGAACCGCTCGAACGCCTGCGCCGCCGCCGCCAGAAGCCGCCCCGGGTCTTGAGCCGTTCCCGAGTCGAGGCGCCACACCGCGATCCGCAACCGGTCGTCGTGGCGGCGGGCGCCGGACCGCTCGACCAGGTCGGCGAGCGAGGCCACCAGGCGCCGGGCGCGGGTGATCGGGCAGCGGCGCCGGATGACCTCGCGCGTACAGCGGGTGGGCCAGGCGGACGTCGTGCCGGTGGGTGCCGTCGGTGATCCGGATCAGTCCGCGCTCCTCGGCCTCCTCCAGCGCCGCCGGTTGGGTGACGCCGGCCAGCAGCGGCAACCCGATCGGCTCGCCGAACGCAACCAGTTCGAGCACGTCGCGCACGGCCGGGGTGAGGGTCCCGATCCGGGCGTCGACCAGGTCGGCCAGGCTCGGCGGAAGCGTGATCTCGCCGCTCCAGCGCCAGATCCCGTACGTCCGGGTCATCTGACCGCCTGTGCTCGCGGCCGTCACCAGCTCGCGCATGAGCAGGGGGTTGCCCGCGGCCAGCCGGGTGAGTTTCTCGGCCGACCCGGCCTCGATCGGCCCGCCCAGCATCGCGGTGAGCAGGTCGTGGGCCTCGGCCTCGGCCAGCGGCGCCAACTCGGTGTGCTCGAGCAGCCCCTCGGTCCACAGCGCCGAGATCGGCGGCGGCACCGGCTCGGCCGTGCGCAGCGTGCCCAGCAGCGTGGCGCCCTCGCGAACGAGCAGGTGGGCGAGGGCGGCCGAGGGCGGGTCGAGCAGATGCGCGTCGTCGATCGCGAGCACGATGGGCCGGCCGTCCGCGTCGTCGTGCAGCGTGTCGACGGCCCAGCGCAGCAGCCCGGCGGGGGAGAGACCGGCCGGTGGGTCGGGTGGCAGCACCTGGGCCAGGCCGCCGAAGGGCAGGCCGGAGCTGGCGATGTTGGCCGCGGCCACGTGCACCGCGTACTGCCCGGCCGGAAGCTCGCGGACCGCCTCCTGCAGCAGGCGGCTCTTGCCCACCCCGGCGCTGCCGCTGAGGATCAGGCCGTGATCGTTGCGATCTCGGGCCGCGGCCGCCAGACGCGCGAGCTCGTCGGCGCGCCCGACGAAGTGCCAGTGAGCCACCGGGTCAGCATATCGAGATCCGTCACGCTCATGTCACTGCCCGTTGGTGTCGACATTAAGTACGGTCGCCCGAATCGGTGAGTATCGGCGCGACTGTCGGCGCACGGTGATCCCCCCGTACGGTTTTCGCCGTGCCGGGAGTGCCGGGCGGCCTGGCGGGACGCCGGGCACCCCCGGCCGTGTTGTGGGCTCCGGTTCACCGATTGCCGGAATCCGGTGGCACGATGGGGGGCATGGCGTTGCCACAGGTCGCTCCCGCCGAGACGCCGGAGATCGAGGAGGTCCCGGCCGACGACCGGCCCTGGGTCACCATCGTGTGGGACGATCCGGTCAACCTCATGTCCTACGTGACCTGGGTTTTTCAGAAGCTTTTCGGATACAGCCAGGACAAGGCCGAAAAGCTGATGCTGGATGTGCACCACAAGGGCAAGGCGGTGGTCTCCAGCGGCACCCGGGAGCGCATGGAGATGGACGCTTCGCAGTTGCACGGATACGGTCTGTGGGCGACCGTGGATCGGGCATGACTGGGCGATCGGGCATGACTGGCGATCGGGCATGACTGGATGGGCATGACTGGGCGGGTGGATTGATGTTCCGACGCAACGGCCACGTGTGCGTGGCCACCTTCGCCAGTCGACGAGGTGCGCCTGCTGCGCAAGGTCGCCGGCGAGGTGGTGGACCTGCTGACCGACGGGTTCGACCACGGCGACCCGGTGGTCGACCGGCTGTTCCCCGACATCTACCCGGACGACACGGACGACTCGGCCGAGTTCCGCCTCTACACCGAGAGCGACCTGAAAAGCGGCAAGATCGACCAGGCCGGGGCGATCCTCGCCGCCCTGCCGGATGAGGGCGAGGGCGAGGTCCGCCTCGACGTCGAGACGGCCGAGGCCTGGCTGCGGGCGATCAACGACGCCCGGCTCGCGATGGGCGTCCGGCTCGACATCCGGGCCGAGACCGACCTCGACGAGGAGATGGACGAGGCGGTGCGGTACGACCCGGCGTCGAGCCGGGTGTTCCAGCTATCGGTTTACGCGTACCTCGGCATCCTCCAGGAGTCCCTGCTCAACGCCTTGGCCAAGGTCCGCTAGCCTGGCCGCCGGGAGGTCGAGCCCCGGTGCCATATCTGTGCGCGCTGCTTCCTGAGCGGTCGCACACCCGAGGTGAGCACGGCCACGCCCGGGTCGACGGTTCCGGGCGGTAAGGTGGACCGCGTGCTGACCATCGACAGCGCGATCGTCGACGCGATCGTCGCCCACGCCCGCCGGGACCACCCGGACGAGGCCTGCGGCGTCGTGGCCGGCCCCGTCGGCAGCGACCTGCCGACCCGGCACATCGCGATGGACAACGCCGCCCGGTCGATGACGTTCTACGAGTTCGACTCGATGGAGCAGCTGCGCGTGTGGCGCGAGATGGACGACAACGACGAGGAGCCGGTCGTCATCTACCACTCGCACACGGCGACCGAGGCGTACCCGTCGCGGACCGACGTGTCGTTCGCCGGCGAGCCCGGGCGCGCACTACCTGCTCGTCTCGACCCGCGACCCGGACTCCGCGGAGATCCGGTCGTTCCGTATCGTGGACGGTGTGGTGACCGAAGAAGAGGTCAACATCGTGGATGCGACGGTGGACGCGTGAGTGCTGTGCAGTCGTACATGTTCGGGCAGAGCCCGGCGTCGGTCGTACTACGAGTGTCGCTGAGCAGCGACGACTCCCGATTCCGCCCGTCCGACGATATCGATCTGTTCATAGGAGCATCACCGTCATGGCTATCGAAGTTCGCGTTCCCACCATCCTGCGCAGCTACACCGGCGGCGCGAAGGTCGTCGAGGGTCCGGGGACACGCTCGCCGAGCCTGCTCGACGACCTGGACGCCAAGCACAGCGGGCTCAAGGGCCGGCTGATCACCGCCCGAGGGCGGCCTGCACCGGTTCGTCAACATCTACGTCAACGACGAGGACGTCCGCTTCCAGGGCTCGCTCGACGCCAAGTTCACGACGGCGACTCGGTCACGATCCTGCCGGCCGTGGCCGGCGGCGCGCTCGGGTTCGCGGCCGGCTGCGGCGCTTCTCGGGCGCTGACGTCATGGCTCGCTACGAGAGCCTGCTCGACGCTTGCGGGGGCACGCCGCTGGTCGGCCTGCCCCGGCTTTCGCCGACCGTGCCGGACGGTGCTCCGCCGGTGCGGCTGTGGGCCAAGCTGGAGGACCGCAACCCCACCGGCAGCATCAAGGACCGCCCGGCGCTGTTCATGGTCCGCGAGGCGGAGGAGTCCGGCCGCCTCCGGCCGGGCGACACCATCCTGGAGCCGACCAGCGGCAACACCGGCATCTCGCTGGCCATGGTGGCCAAGCTGCGCGGCTATCGCCTGGTCTGCGTGATGCCGGAGAACGTGTCGGCCGAGCGCGTCCAGATCCTGCGGATGTACGGCGCGGAGATCATCTTCTCGCCGGCCGCCGGCGGCTCCAACCAGGCCGTGGCGACGGCCAAGCAGATCGCCGCCGAGCACCCCGACTGGGTGATGCTGTTCCAGTACGGCAACCCGGCCAACGCCCGCGCGCACTACGAGACCACCGGCCCGGAGCTGCTGCGCGACCTGCCCACGATCACCCACTTCGTGGCCGGCCTGGGCACCACCGGCACGCTGATGGGCACCGGCCGGTACCTGCGGGAGAAGGTCGAAGGCATCGAGATCGTCGCCGCCGAGCCGCGGTACGGCGAACTGGTCTACGGCCTGCGCAACATCGACGAGGGGTACGTGCCGGAGCTCTACGACGCCAGCGTGCTGACCCGCCGCTTCTCGGTCGGCACCCGCGACGCCGTGCTGCGCACCCGGCAGCTGGTCGAGGTCGAGGGCATCTTCGCCGGCTTCTCCATCGGCGCCATCCTGCACGCGGCGCTGGCGGTGGCGCACGAGGCGGTCAAGGCCGGCCGGCGGGCCGACGTGGCGTTCGTGGTCTGCCGACGGCGGCTGGAAGTACCTGTCGACCGGCGCGTACGGCGGCACGCTGGCCGACGCCGAGGATGCCCTCGAAGGCCAGCTCTGGGCCTGAGCGGGCCGCCGGCCAGAAGGATGTCGCCCGCCAGGGGGATGCCGGCGGCCAGCAGGAGGGTCCAGGACAGGACCTTGCGGTGGACGGACAGGAACGCGCCGACCGCCAGCCGCCACGCCGACGAGTCCCACCAGCGACAGCGTCGGGCACGTACCACCAGGGCACCCCGCTCAGCGACGAGATGAACGCGCGCAACCCCACGCCGACCCCGCCCAGCCCCAGCACGCGCCGTAGACGGCCATGCCGAGGACCCGGCCGGTGCCGGGGTGCGGGTCGTCGGCGGCCGGGAACCGGAACACCGCCGGCAGCTCCGGGCGGTCGCTCGTCGCCCAGGCCCGGCTCCCAGCCGAACGGCAGCAGGTCCGGTCCCGTGCTGCGCTGAGCGGGCGCGCCGGGCGGGGAATCGACAGTCGTCGCCATGACGCCTCCGTGGTCGGGAATCGTTCACCCTGTGCAACGGCGTCGCTTGACGTCGCGTAACGCCGGACCGCGATGACGCAGGTCACGACGGGTGTGATCTGCCTTGTCCATTTGTTGACAAATCCATCAGACGTTTCTTACGCGTGCTGGTCCCGGCGTACGCTTCGGTCCGTGATTGACTGGTCTGGAGACTGCACCATGGGCCGGTCGAACGGGGCTCGGTTCGGCAGGACTCGGCGCGGCAGGACTCGGCGCGGTACGGCTCGGCGCGGCAGGGTACGGACGACCCAGCGTGAGCCAGAGGGACCCGCATGCGACTGACCGTTCTCGGCTGCGCCGGCAGTTTCCCCGGCCCCGAGTCGGCCTGCTCCGCCTACCTGATCGAGGCCCAGGGCTTCCGGCTGCTCGATCGACTTCGGTCCCGGGTCGTTGTCGGCCCTGCAGCGGTACGCCGACCTGGAGGACGTCGACGCCGATCCTGCTGTCCCACCTGCACTGCGATCACATGCTCGACGCGTGTTCCTACGTCGTGGTCCGGCGGTACGCCCCGGACGGTCCCCGGCCGCCCATCCCGGTGTACGCGCCGCTGGGTGCGGCCGAGCGCATCTCCGCCGCCTACAGCGGGGACAACGAGCCGATCGACGACGTCTACACGTTCTACGGGCTGCAGCCGGGCACCTTTCCGATCGGCCCGTTCACCGTCACCGTCGACCGGGTCAACCATCCGATCGAGACGTACGGCGTCCGGATCGAGCAGGGCGGCCGGGTCCTGGCGTACTCGGCGGACACCGCGCCGTGCGAGTCGCTGCTGCGACTCGCCGCCGGCGCCGACCTCTTCCTCTGTGAGGCGAGCTACCTCGACGGCGTGGAAAACCCGCCCGGACCTGCACCTGACCGGCGGCGAAGCCGGCGAGGCGGCCACCAAGGCCGGGGTCGGCCAGCTCCTGCTGACCCACCTGGTGCCTGCGTGGGGCAGCGAAGCATCTACTGTGGAGGCGGCCTCCGCGATGTTCGCGGGACCGGTCGAGGTCGTTCGTCCCGGCTCCCGGTACGATCTCTGAGCCTCAGGCCGACCGTCGTCATTGGGAGTGTGCCTCGCATGCGCATTGTCCGGCTGGCGAACTTTGTTTCGTCCCGCTCCGGTGGTCTCCGGACGGCCTTGCGCAACCTGGGCGAGGGCTACCAGCGCGCCGGTCACGAGGCGGTGCTGATCATTCCCGGCCGGGAACGCTCCGACGTCACCACGTCCCAGGGCCGGATCATCACGTTGCCCAGCGCCCCGCTGCCCCGGACCGGTGGCTACCGGGTGATGGCCACCCGGCGAGAACTGGGTCGCCTGCTGGAGTCGCTGGAGCCGGACCGGCTGGAGGTCTCCGACCGCTCCACGCTGCGCTGGACCGGCCGCTGGGCCCGCAGCCGCGGGGTCGGCTCGATGATGGTCTCGCACGAGAGCCTGGCCGGTCTGCTCGGCGTCTGGGGCATGCCCGCTCGTGACCGGCTGGCCGACCGGCTGAACCGGCGCACGGCCGAGCAGTTCGACCAGATCGTCTGCACCACGGCCTTCGCCGGGGCCGAGTTCCGCCGGCTGGGCGTGCCCAATGTGGTCGAGGTGCCGCTCGGAGTCGACCTGGAATGCTTCCACCCGCGGCGCGCCGACCCGGCCGTCCGGTCCCGGTACGCGCGCCCGGACGAGCTGCTGATCGTGTACGCCAGCCGCCTGTCGGCGGACAAGCGGCCCGAGCTGGCGGTGGACACCGTCGGGGTGTTGCGCGCGGCCCGGGTGCCGGCCGTGCTCGTCGTGGCCGGGGACGGTTCCCGGCGGGCGGCCCTGGCGTACCGGGCGGCCCGGTTGCCGGTGCGGTTCGCCGGGCACATCTCCGACCGGGAGACCGTGGCCGCGCTGCTGGCCAGCGCCGACGTGGCCGTCGCGCCCGGACCGGTGGAGACGTTCGGCCTGGCGGCGGTGGAGGCCCTGGCCTGCGGCACGCCGGTGGTGGTGAACTCGGCCAGCGCGCTGCCCGACGTGGTCGGCGACGCCGGGGTGGCCGTCCGGGGCAACGCCGAGGCGTTCGCCGCCGGGGTCCGCCGGCTGATGAACCGGGACGAGGCCGAGCGGCGGGCCGCGGCCCGTACCCGGGCGGAGCGTTTCGGCTGGCCGCAGGCGGTGGCCGGGTTCCTGCGCGCGCACGGGCTGGTCGACGGCGTCCCGGCGATAGCGCGCCAGCACAAGCCGGTGACGGCCTCGCTGCGCCCGGCCGTCCCGCTGCCTTAGACCGAGTGGGCGCGCTCGCCCGGCCTATCCTCGACGTCACCGGAAGCCGGGGCTGACCGCGCTCGTCACGGCGCCGCCGCATAAGGTGGCGGAATGGCGCGACCTGACGGGCGACGACCCGATCAACTCCGGCCCGTGACTCTCACCCGGAGCTGGAGCATCCATCCCGAGGGATCGGTGCTCGTCGAATTCGGCGACACCCGGGTGCTGTGCACCGCCAGCGTCACCGAGGGCGTCCCCCGCTGGCGCAAGGGCTCCGGCCTGGGCTGGGTCACCGCCGAGTACGCGATGCTGCCCCGCGCCACCAACACTCGCGGCGACCGGGAGAGCGTCAAGGGCAAGGTCGGCGGCCGGACCCAGGAGATCTCCCGGTTGATCGGCCGCAGCCTGCGGGCCTGCATCGACCTCAAGTCGCTGGGGGAGAACTCGGTCGTCCTGGACTGTGACGTCCTGCAGGCCGACGGCGGTACGCGCACGGCCGCGATCACCGGCGCCTACGTCGCGCTGTACGACGCCGTCACCTGGCTGGCCGGGCGCAAGTCGCTGGCCGGCAAGGTCGAGAACGTCATGCATCGCTCCATCCAGGCGGTCAGCGTCGGCATCATCGACGGCGAGCCGCGGCTGGACCTGATGTACGCCGAGGACGTGAAGGCCGACGTCGACATGAACATCGTCTGCACCGGTACCGGCGACTTCGTCGAGGTGCAGGGGACCGGCGAGGCCGGCGTGTTCGCCCGGGACCAGCTCGATGCGCTGCTCGACCTCGGCGTGGCCGGCTGTGCCGACCTGGCGATCCTGCAGCAGAAGGCGCTGAGCTCGTGAGCAGCACCAGGCTGCTGCTGGCCACCGGCAACAAGAAGAAGCTGGTCGAGCTGCAGCGAATCCTGGACGAGTCACTCGGGTCGAGCCAGGTCGAGCTGATCGGGCTGGGCGACTATCCGCAGTACCCGGACGTACCGGAAACGGGTCTGACCTTCGGGGAGAACGCGCTGATCAAGGCCCGGGCCGGGGTCGAGCGGACCGGCCTGCCGACCGTGGCCGACGACTCCGGGCTGGCCGTGGACGCGCTGAACGGCATGCCCGGCGTGTTCAGCGCCCGCTGGTCCGGCACGCACGGCGACGACCAGGCGAACCTCGACCTGGTGCTGGCCCAGATCGGCGACGTGCCCGACGAGCACCGCGGCGGCGCCTTCGTCTGCGCCGCCGCGCTGGTCCTGCCCAACGGCCGGGAGCACCTGGTCGAGGGCAAGCAGTACGGCCGGATCCTGCGCGCGCGCCGCGGCGAAGGCGGTTTCGGCTACGACCCCATCTTCCTCGGCGACGGCCAGTCCCGGACCAACGCCGAATTGACCCCGGCCGAGAAAGACGCCATCAGCCACCGCGGGAAAGCGTTCCGCGAACTGTCCAAGGTCATCGCGGAGAAGCTCCGCTAAGTGGGCATGGTGACGGCGAGCCCGCCGATCGAGGCCGCTTCCGCCAGCCTCTTGTCGTAGGTGACGAACGCGGTGAGTCGGCCCTCGTCGCGAAGACGCATCCCGGTGGCCAGGTGGATGGCGTCGAGACTGCGCACGGTCGGCGGCGTGACTGTCTGGGCGACGATGCGTATCCCCGAGTCGATCTCGATACGGACGACGAGGCCGAGCAACGCCTCGAACTGGTCGCTCAACTGCGGTATGTCGGCGGGCTCGGCCGCCCGGACCAGCGCTCGATACGTCTCGATCTCCATCAGAGTCGAACTCACCCACTCGATGTCGGATCGTTGGTCGAGGAAACCGCGCAGGGCGGCAGAGTTGGTCTCGCTGTGTATGAGCTTGACCGCCGCCGCTGAGTCGAGATAAATCAACGCGGGTCGCCTTCGCGCTCGCGCGCGATGTCGTCGGCGAGGTTGGTCCCGTCCGAGGGGGGCATGGGCCGACGCAGGAAGGCGCGTTTCATCTCGGCCAGGCGTTCGCGGCGAACCGCGGCCTCCAGCACGGCCTGCCGTATCGCCTCCGAACGATTGGTGCCGTCGCGCGTCAGAACGTCGAGGGCGTGTTCAGTGTCGGCGTCGGTGCGGATCGTCACTGTGTCGGACACCTCAGCAGTGTAAGACGCTCCGTAAGACGGCGGCAAGGTCAAGCGCACGGCTCCGGATGGCTGTGCAAAGAACCCGGGTGGCGAGCCGGCCCCGGAAGGGTGGCCCGGCGCGCGCGATCTCGATCGCGGTTCGCGTCGGACCGGCGCCGCTAATCCACGTTGCCGATCGAAGCCCGCAACGACGGCCCGGCGACGACGGCCCGGGCCTGCTCCAGCACCGGTGCCAGGAAGACGTCGGGGCCCGGTTCGCCGGCGAACCCTTCCACCGCGGCGATGGCCGCCCGGCCGGCCCGGGACGGAGTCAGCGGCGCCCGCAACTGCAGACCCCGTACGGCCGACAGCAGTTCCACCGCGAGCAGGCTGGTCAGGTTGTCCAGGACGGTCCGCAGCTTCTTGGCCGCCGCCCAGCCCATCGACACGTGGTCCTCCTGCATGCCGCTGGTCGGCAGCGAGTCGACCGACGCCGGGTTGGCCAGCCGCCGGTTCTCGGCCACGATCCCGGCCGCGGTGTACTGGGCGATCATCAGGCCCGAGTTGACGCCCGCATCGGGGGACAGGAACGGCGGCAGCTGCCGCGACCGGGTCACATCCAGCAGCCGGTCGACCCGGCGCTCGGCGATCGCCCCGACTTCGGCCGCGGCGATGGCCAGGAAGTCGGCGGCGAACCCGAGCGGCGCGCCGTGGAAGTTGCCGGTCGACTCGACCCGGCCGTCCGCCAGGACCACCGGGTTGTCCACCACCGACCGCAGTTCCCGGCCGGCGGTGACCCGGACGAACTCGAGGGTGTCCCGGGCGGCGCCGGCCACCTGCGGCGCGCACCGCATCGAGTACGCGTCCTGTACCGCATGAGCCAGGTCGTCACGGTGCGAGTCCATGATCGCCGATCCCTGCAGCAGCCGGTGGATGTTGGCCGCCGACACCGCCTGGCCCGGGTGCGGCCGGATCGCGTGCAGCTCGGGGAGGAACGGGCGCTCCGAGCCGAGCATCGCCTCGATGGCCAGGGCCGCGGTGATGTCGGCCATCGCGAACAGGTGACCGGCGTCCTCGACGGCCAGCAGGAGCATGCCCAGCATGCCGTCGGTGCCGTTGATCAGCGCCAGCCCTTCCTTGGCCGCCAGCTCGAGCGGGCGCAACCCGGCCCGGGGCAGCGCCTCGGCCGCCGACACCCGGGCGCCGTCCTTGCCCAGCACCCAGCCCTCGCCCAGCAGCACCAGCGCACAGTGCGCGAGTGGGGCCAGGTCGCCGGACGCGCCGAGCGAGCCGTGTTCCGGCACCCAGGGCGTGATGTCGTGGTTGAGCAGGTCGACGAGACCTTGCGCGAGCGCCGGCCGGACCCCGGACAACCCGAGAGCCAGCGACCGTACGCGCAGGACGATCATCGCCCGTACCACCTCGCGGGGCATCGGGGCGCCGATCCCGGCGGCGTGCGACCGGATCAGCGCGTGCTGCAGTTCGGCCCGCCGCTCGGGCGCGATCGACGTGCCTGCGAGCGCGCCGAAGCCGGTGGACACGCCGTACACGGGCTTGCCCGACGCCTCGATGCCGTCGACGATGCCGCGGCTGCGGGCCATCGCCGCGACGGCGCTCTCGGACAGTTCGACCGGGGCGTCGTGGCGGGCGACGGCGACCACGTCAGCGGGAGTGATTCCGGTGGGCTGGACGATGACGGTCACGAGAGCACTCCGTTGTGCAGAACAGTGCGGACGAGGGGGACACCCGGCCGGTACGCCAGGTGCACAGTGGACGGCGCGTCCAGGATGATCAGATCGGCCACGGCTCCGGCCTTCAGCACGCCGAGGTCGTCGCGGCGCAGGGCCCGCGCGCCGCCCAGGGTGGCCGCGGTGACCGCCTCGGCCGGGGTCATCCGCATCTCGCGCACGGCGAGCGCGATGACGAACGGCATCGAGCTGGTGTACGACGACCCGGGGTTGCAGTCGGTGGCCAGCGCGACCGTGACGCCGGCGTCGAGCAGCCGGCGCGCGTCCGGGTACATCGAGCGGGTGGAGAACTCGGCCCCGGGCAGCAGCGTGGCCACCGTGTCGCCGGCGGCCAGCGCGTCCACGTCCGCGTCGGTCAGGTGGGTGCAGTGGTCGGCGCTGGCCGCGTCCAGCTCGACCGCGATCTGCACGCCCGGTCCGGCGCCGAGCTGGTTGGCGTGCACCCGCAGCCCCAGCCCGGCCTTGGCCCCGGCCAGCAGGATGGCCCGGGTCTGGTCGCCGTCGAAGGCGCCGCGCTCGCAGAAGACATCGATCCACCGGGCGTACGGCGTGACCGCGTCCAGCATCGGGCCGGACACACAGGCCACGTACTCGTCCGGGTCGGCCCCGGCCGGCACCACGTGCGCACCCAGGAACGTGGTCTCCGGGGTGAGCTCGCGGGCGATGCGCAGGCCGCGCGCCTCCTCGGCCACGGACAGCCCGTACCCGCTCTTGATCTCCACCGTCGTGGTGCCCTGGCGGCGGGCCTCGGCCACCAGCCGGGCCGCGTTCGCGCGCAGGTCGTCGTCGCTCGCGGCCCGGGTGGCGGCCACCGTGGTCCGGATGCCACCGCCGGTGTAGGCCTGGCCCGCCATCCGGGCGGCGAATTCCAGCGCCCGGTCGCCGGCGAAGATCAGGTGGGCATGACTGTCCACAAAGCCCGGTAAGACGGCCGCGCCGCCGGCGTCGATCCGGTCGTCGGCGGCCGGGGCCTGCGTGCGTGGCCCGGTCCAGGCGACCCGGTCGCCGTCGGTCACCACGGCCGCGTCGCGTAACGGCTCGCCGTCGTTGGTCACCAGCTCGCCGATGTTGTCGATCAGCACACTCATGGCAGTGCCTTCCGCAGGGCGGCCGGGACGTCGAAGCGGGTGTGGTGGCCGTCCGACACCACGATGCGTCCGTCGGCCACGACGTGGGTGACGTCGGCGGCCGAGGCGGCGAAGATCAGCGCGGCCGGGTCGATCCCGGCCACCCGGACGCTGTCCAGCGACACCGCCACCAGGTCGGCCCGGTTCCCGGCGGTGATCGTGCCGGCGTCGTCCCAGCCCAGCGCCGCGTGCTCGGTGGCCGCGCCGATCAGCTCGGTCGCGGTGAAGTGGCCGCGTCTCTCGGTGGCCAGCCGCTCGTCCGCCTCCAGGGCCTGGGCCTCCGCGAACGGGTCGATCACGGTCTGGCTGTCGCTGCCCAGGCTGAGGCGGGCGCCGTGGTCGGCCAGCCGGCGGGCCGGTCCGATGCCGTCGGCCAGGTCGCGCTCGGTCGTCGGGCAGAAGCAGACGCCGCTGCCGGCCAGCGACGCGATGTCGGCCGGGGTCAGGTGGGTGGCGTGCACGGCGGTGGTGCCGGCGCCGAGGACGCCGTTGCGGTGCAGCAGTTCGGTGGGCGTGCAGCCGTACACCGCCTGGCACTGCTCGTTCTCGGCGCGCTGCTCGGAGAGGTGGACGTGCAGCGGTCGGCGGCCGGCCATCCCGGCCAGGAACCGCTCGGGCACGGCCCGCACCGAGTGGATGGCCGCGCCGATCTTCGCGTGCGGCGACTCTTTCAAGAGCTCGGCCCGGGCTCCCCAGCCGTCCAGGTCCCCGTCGCCGAAACGGCGCTGAACGCCCTCCAGCGGCTTGCCGTCGATAGTGGACGTCAGGTAGAGGGCGTCCAGGAGCGTGATCCGGATTCCGGCGTCGGCGGCCGCGGCCAGCAGGGCGAGCCCCATCGCGTTGGGGTCGGCGTAGGGGGTGCCGTCCGGCTGCGTGGTGCAGGTAGTGGAACTCACCCACGCTCGTGATGCCGGCCAGGGCCATCTCGCCGTAGACCGCCCGGGCCAGCTCGTAGTAGCCGTCCGGGTCGAGCCGGGCGGCCACCTCGTACATCCGCTCACGCCAGCTCCAGAAGTCGCCGCGGCCGCCGTGCGTACGGCCGCGCAGGGCCCGGTGGAAGGCGTGCGAGTGCCCGTTGGCGAAGCCCGGCAGCACCAGGCCGGGCAGCCGGGTTCCGCCGGCCGCGGGCATGCCCGGCCGTGCACCGCGGTGAACCGCCCGTCGGAGACCTCGATCCGGACGTTCTGGGCAATCGCTGCCGTCGATCCAGGCGTACTCGGCGTGGAAGCGTCACGACAGTGCCCGCAGAACGGCGGCCAGCGCGTCGATCCCGGCCTCGCAGTCGGCGTCGGTGGCGTGCTCGGCCGGCGAGTGCGACACCCCGGTCGGGTTGCGCACGAACAGCATCGCCGTCGGTACGTGCGCGGACAGCACGCCCGGCGTCGTGCCCGGCGCCGGTGGGCAGGATCGGCGCGTCGCCCAGCAGCGCCGACGAGCCGCGTCGCGAGCGACGTGTCGAAGGCGACCTCGGGCTGACCGGACTCGGGCTCGACGACCACCCCGGTGCCGTCCCGGCCGGCCCGCTCGGTGGCCCGCTTGACGACCGCCTCGACCAGCCGGTCGACCGTCGCCGGTGTCCGCCGCCCGGGCGTCCAGCCAGCCCCGGACCAGCGACGGGATCGCGTTGGTGGCGTTGGGTTCCACCACGACCCGGGCCATGGTGGCGTGCGCGCCGGCCAGCCGGGCCTCCTTGTTGGCGGCCAGCACCGTGTACGCGAACGTCAGCATCGGGTCGTACCGGTCGGCCATCCGGGTGGTGCCGGCGTGGTCGCCCGTACCGGTGAAGTCGAACCGCCACCGCCCGTGCGGCCAGATCGCGCTGGCCACCCCGACCGGCCGGTCCAGCACCCGGCCCTGTTCGATGTGCAGTTCGACGGCGGCACTGATCCGGTCGCCGAGCCGGCCCAGCGCGCCGGCCGGCGCGGTCGCCCAGCGCCTCGGCGAACGTCACCCCGCCCGCGTCGCACAGCCCGGCGGCGGCGGACGGGTCGACGACCCCGGTCAGCAGCCGCGAACCGAGGCAGGGCAGGCCGAACCGGCCGCCCTCCTCCTCGGTGAACGCGGCCACCACGATCGGCCGCCCGGGCGTGAACCCGTCCGCCCGCAACCGGTCGATCGCCAGCGAACGCGCTGACGATCCCCAGCGGACCGTCGTAGCCGCCGCCGTGCGGCACCGAGTCGAAGTGCGAGCCGGTCAGCACCGCCCCGTGCGCCCACGGGCGCACCCCACCAGGCGAACAGGTTGCCGTTGCCGTCGTCGGTCACCGGCATGTCGCCGCCGGCCGGCCTGGTTGCGGAACCAGTCCCGGAGCACGAGTTCGGGCTCGGTCAGCGCGTACCGCAGGTATCCGCCGCCGGGTTGGCGCGGCCGATCGGCGAGATCTCGTCCCACAGCCGCCGGAACGTCACGGTCCCGCCGCATCGGGATGTGCACGCCCGCCGCGGCGGCCGACTCGTAGCCGGCGTCGACGTGCCGCATCACGCCGGTGCCGGGGTCGTTGGTCAGCACCCGCTCGATCTTCTGGCCGGCCAGCGCGGTGCCGTCGGCCACGCACACCTGCCCGGCGTGGATCGACCGGCCGATGCCGACGCCGCCGCCGTGGTGGATGGACACCCAGCTCGCTCCGGAGGCCGTGTTCAGCATCGCGTTCAGCAGCGGCCAGTCGGCGATCGCGTCCGAGCCGTCGAGCATGGCCTCGGTCTCCCGGTACGGCGAGGCCACCGACCCGGCGTCGAGGTGGTCGCGCCCGATCACGATCGGGGCGCTCAGTTCGCCCGACGCGACCATGTCGTTGAACCGGACACCCGCCTTGTCCCGCTCGCCGTAGCCCAGCCAGCAGATCCGGGCCGGCAGCCCCTGGAACGCGACCCGCTCGCCGGCCATCCGGATCCACCGGGCCAGGGGCTCGTTGTCCGGGAACAGCTCGAGGATGGCGCGGTCGGTGGCGGCGATGTCCGCCGGGTCGCCGGACAGCGCGGCCCACCGGAACGGGCCCTTGCCCTCGGCGAACAGCGGCCGGATGTACGCCGGCACGAAACCGGGGAAGTCGAACGCCCGCTCGTACCCGCCGAGTTTGGCCTCGCCGCGGATCGAGTTGCCGTAGTCGAACACCTCCGCCCCGGCGTCCAGGAACCCGACCATGGCGGCCACCTGGCGGGCCATCGAGGCGCGGGCGCGATCGGTGAATTCCTCCGGCTTGGCCGCCGCGTAGTCACGGGCGTCCGCCGGCTCCACCCCGACCGGGACGTACGAGAGCGGATCGTGGGCGCTCGTCTGGTCGGTCACGATGTCGATCTCGACGCCCTTGATCAGGAGCTCGGGGAAGACCACGGCGGCGTTGCCGACGACGCCGACGCTCAGTGCCTTTCTTTCGCGCTTCGCGGTGGTGGCCCGCGCGACGGCGTCGTCGAGGTCGTCGGCGATCACGTCGAGGTAGCGGTTGTCGACGCGGCGCTGCAGACGGGTCCGGTCGACGTCCACGATCAGGCAGACGCCGTCGTTCATGGTCACCGCGAGGGGCTGTGCGCCGCCCATCCCGCCGCAGCCCGCGGTCAACGTGAGCGTGCCGGCCAGGGTGCCGCCGAAACGCTTCGCCGCCACGGCCGCGAAGGTCTCGTACGTGCCCTGCAGGATGCCCTGCGTGCCGATGTAGATCCAGGAGCCGGCGGTCATCTGGCCGTACATGGTCAGGCCCAGCTTCTCCAGCCGGCGGAACTCGGGCCAGGTGGCCCAGTCGGGCACCAGGTTCGAGTTGGCCAGCAGGACCCGGGGCGCCCACTCGTGCGTCCGGAAGACACCCACCGGACGACCGGACTGCACCAGCAGCGTCTCGTCGTTCGCCAGCTCGTCGAGTTCCCGCACGATGGCGTGGAACGACGGCCAGTCCCGGGCGGCGCGACCGGTTCCGCCGTACACCACCAGATCGTCCGGCCGCTCGGCCACCTCCGGGTCGAGGTTGTTCATCAGCATCCGCTTGGCCGCTTCCTGCGGCCAGCCCTTCGCCGTGTACGTGTTTCCGTGCGGCGCCTGCATCTCTGCTCCTCCTACGCTTCGAAGATGTGCCGGCGGGCGGCGGCCGCCTCGAACTCCTCCAGCCGCCGCTGGACCGGTTCGCCGGCCGCGTCGCAGATCGCCTGCAGCAGCACCATCGCCATCGCCATCGGCCCGGTGTGCAGGTCGAAGACCAGCTGCGTGCCGACCGCGGCGGGCAGCACCACGTCGGCGTGGCCGGCCACCGGGCTGACCGCCGAGTCGGTGATCGCCACCACCCGCAGGCCGCGACCTCGCGGATCGCGTCCAGCGTCTCGCGCGGGTACCGGGGCAGCACGATGGCCAGCATCGCGGTCGCCCCCGCGGTGCGGGCCTGGTCGAGCCGATCCAGCAACTGCGTCCCCCCGGAGTCCAGCACCCGTACGTCCGGATGGACCTTGGCCGCGAAGTACCCGAAGTAGCCGGCCAGTGGCGCGGCCGCCCGCAGCCCGAGCACCGGCAGCGGCCGCGTGCCGGCCAGCAGTTCCGCCGCCTTGGCCACCGCGCTCAGGTCACCGAACTGGTCGACGAGCCGCTTCCAGCTGGGTCGCCGCGGCCTGCACGGCCCGCTGGACGGCGTTGCGCGGCGCCGGTTCCGCGGGCGTGGCGGCGACCCGGTCCCGCAGCTCGCGGCGCAGGGCGGGATAGCCCGAGTACCCCAGCGCCATCGCGAACCGGGTCACCGACGGCTGACTGACACCGGCCAGCCCGGCCACCTCGGCCGCCGACAGGTAGGCCACCGAGGGCGCGTGCTGCACCAGGCTCTGCGCGATCCGCCGCTGCGTCGGCGTCAGCCGTGCGCCCTGGAACAGCTCCACCATCCGCCCCGGTCCGCCATTCACCCCGACAGCGTATGCATGAAAACTTTCACCGCGCTAGTGCCCGCGGCGCCGGATCAGTGGGAGCGGGAAGCCGTAGGTTGCGCAACGAACGTCCGCATGAGGTCTCCGTGAAGCTGCCCGTGTACGGCGCCGGAGTGCTCGTCTCAGCCGGCGTGAACCAATTCCCGCGGGGCCTCGATGGTCTCCGCGACGACCGCCGCCGCCGCGGCCCGCCGGGAGCGGCGGCGCCGGACGTACTCGACCAGGGCGGTGATGCCCAGCGACAGGCCGAAGCCCAGCGCCAGACCCAGCAGCGGGTTCGCGGCGAAGGCGGTGCCGCCGATCAGGCCCAGGCCCACCGTGTACGTGGCCCAGCCCACCGCCCCGATCGCCGACGCCCGGCTGAACCGGGCCGGCGAGAACCGCGTCATGCCGGACACCAGGTTCAGCGTGATCCGCCCACCCGGGATGAAGCGGGACGTGACGATCAGCCCGCCGCCGCGCTTGTCCAGCTGCTGGGCCGCCAGTCCGACGGCCTTGCGCAGCCGTCCCGACCGCATCAGCAGCTTGCTGCCCAGCACGCTGCGGCCGACGAGATAGGCCAGGTGGTCCCCGGCCCAGATCCCGGCCGCCGCGGCCGCGATGACCAGCGGCAGGCTCGGGCCGGCGCCGGACCCCGCGGCGAACACGCCGGCGGCCAGCACGATCGCCTCGGACGGGATCAACGGCACCACCGCGTCCAGTGTGGTCAGTGCGAACAGGGCCGGATACAGCCACACCGATGCCATCATCGGGTGGACGATCGCGCTCAGATCCATGACGGGACTCCGCTCTCCGGCCGGGCGTACAGCTGCACGAAGGTGCCGGCCAGCGTGCCGGCCGGCACGGTGGCGACCGGGCGTCCGGCCACCACCAGCGGGTCCAGCACGGCGTAGGGATAACTGGTCAGCACGTCCATGGCCTGGACTATGGGTACGGGGTCACATCCGGGTCATCCCTCCGCGGGTTCGATCCGCATACCTCGGGAGTAGGGGGTGCGATACCTCGCGAGCGGGAGGTCGCGGAGGTCCCGGGCTCGGTACTGTCGGCCGGTGACCACCACCACCACCACCACCGACGCCGCCGCCGTCGAGACCAAAGTTGTGGGGCTGTTCTGGTGGGTCCTCGTCGGCTCGGCGGCGCTCGCGCTGTTCATCATCAACGTGGCTGTCTCAACCGGTTTCTACGGCGTCTCCCCGCTGGTCGCCCTCGTGGCCGCGTCCGCCCAGAGCGGAGCGCTGCTGCTGGTTCTGCGGTACCCGCCGGTGGCCGCCGTCGTGGAGTTCGCGGGCGTGGCGTCGATCTCGTTCGGGCTGCCCGGGGGCCAGTCGTCCATCTGGCCGCTGACCGTCTCCGGCCTGATCACGCTGATCGCGTACATCGGGCTGGTGGCGTTCCGCACCGACTGGCGCAACGCGCTGGCCACCTGGTGGATCAGCGTGCTCGGACTGGCGGCGGCGGTGCTGGTCAATCCCAGCCGGCCGGTGGTGGACGGCGTACTGGCGATGGTTCTCTACCCGTCCAGTTCGGCGCTGGCACTGGGCCTCGGGCTCGGCATCCGGAACTGGCGGACCGTCCGGTGGCAACTGGCCGGCGCCCGCCAGGACGTCGCGATCGAGCAGAGCCAGCGGGCGCTGGCCGAGGAACGCACCCGGATCGCCCGGGAACTGCACGACATCGTCGCGCACAGCATGTCGGTGATTCACATGCAGGCGACGTCGGCGTCGTACCGGCTGCCCGACCTCGATCCCGAAGCCAAGGAGGAGTTCACCCGGATCGCCGCCGGTGCCCGGTCGGCCATGCGGGAGATGCGGCAGCTGCTGGCCGTTCTGCGCGACGAGACGGCCGGCCCGCAGCTGGCGCCCGTGCCTCGCCTGGACCGCCTGGACGAGCTGACCGAAAGCGCCCGGCAGGCCGGCGTGCCGGTAACCATCACCATGCCCGCCGAGCTGCCGGTGACCGAGACCGTCGGCGCGGCCGCCTATCGGATCGTGCAGGAGTCGCTGAGCAACGTGATCCGGCACGCACCCGGCGCCCGTACGACCGTGGATCTGGCCGTGGCCGGCGATCAGCTCGAGATCGTCGTCCGCAACGGCGTGCCACCCACCGCCCTCGGCTCCGGACTGGACGAACCTGGCCGCGTCGGGCAGGGCCTGCACGGCATGGGGGAGCGGGTGCGGTTGCTCGGCGGCACGCTGGAGACCGGCCCCACGCCCGAAGGCGGTTACCAGATCGCCGCCCGGCTGCCGATCGGAGGCGACGCGTGATCCGCGTGCTCATCGTGGACGACCAGGCGATGATCCGGGCCGGCATCCGCGCGATCCTGGACTCGCAGGACGACATCACCGTGGTCGGCGAGGCGGAGAACGGCCGGGCCGCCGTCGACCGGGCCCGCAGCCTACGACCCGATCTGGTGCTGATGGACGTCCGGATGCCGGTGCTGGACGGGCTGGCCGCGACCCGGGCGCTGCTCGGGCCGGAACGCGCTCGAGGGCCACACCGCGCGGGTGCTGATGCTGACCACGTTCGACCTGGACGACTACATCTACGCGGCGCTGCAGGCGGGGGCGAGCGGCTTCCTGCTCAAGGACAGCGAGCCCGGCGAACTGCTGCGGGCCGTCCGGGTAGTGGCCGAGGGCGAGGCGTTGCTGGCGCCGAGCATCACCCGCCGGCTGATCGAGAACTTCGTCGAGACGCGGCCCCGCCCCACGCCCGGCACGACCGCGTTGAACGGTCTCACCGAACGGGAACGCGAGGTGCTCCGGGAGATCGCCCTGGGCCGGTCGAATGCGGAGATCTCGGCTGAGCTGTTCATCGCCGAGCAGACGACGAAGACGCACGTCAGCCGGATCCTGCAGAAGCTCGGGCTGCGCGACCGGGTGCAGGCGGTCGTCTTCGGCTACGAGACCGGCCTGGTCACCCCGGGCGCCCGTGACTGATTTGGGCCGCCTCCGGGGACTGGTCGGTGCCCTTGACGCGGCCTCGGCCCCACGGATGACAGCCACTTCCGGTATGCGTGTCACGCTGAGTGGATGCGGATCGAGTCGCTCTACACGTACCCGGTCAAAGGGTGTCGCCGGATCGGGCACGAGTCGGTCGCCGTCGAGCCGTGGGGGCTGGCGGGGGATCGGCGGTGGATGGTCGTCGACCCGCGGGGCGTTGGGATCACCCAGCGTGACGTCGCCCGGCTCGGTCTGCTCCGGGCCACCCCGCAGCCGTACGGGCTGAGCCTGCGCGCCCCGCACCAGGCCGGCCTCGAGGTCGAGTTCCCGGCCGGCGGCCCGCGGGTGGACGTCCGGGTCTTCGCCGGCAAGCCGCCCGTACCGGCTCGGCTGGCCACCGCCGCGACCGACTGGCTCACCGGCTACCTCGGCGAACCGGCCCGGCTCGTCTGGCAGGCCGACACGCGAGGGCCGGGCGATCCCGGAGTTCGCCCAGGACGACGACCGGGTCAGCCTGGCCGATGGGTATCCGCTGCTGCTGACCAGCACCGCTTCCCTCGACGCGGTCAACGACTGGCTGGCCGAGGCGGGCGACGAGCCCGTCCCGATGACCCGGTTCCGGCCGAACGTGGTCGTCCGGGGCGCCGCTGCCTGGGCCGAGGACGACTGGGTGGGCCGGCGACTGCGGCTGGGCGAGCTGACGTTCCGGGTGGCCAAGCCGTGCGCCCGCTGCGTGGTGACCACCATCGATCAGGACACCGCCGAGCCGGGCAAGCAACCGCTGCGGATTCTGGCGAAGTACCGCACCATCGGCGGCGGCCTCTTGTTCGGCATGAATCTGATCCCCGACTCCTCCGGGGTCCTGCGTGTGGGTGACGAAGTCTTAGGTCTCGCTTAGGAACGTTGCCCCGGGGTCTCTGCGCCCCGAAGGATCGCTCTCCGTGCCCCTCATCCCGGTTCGCTGGCTGGCCACCGGCGGCGCTGTCGTCCTCGCGGGCGCGGTCGGCGCCGCTCTGCTGCTCCAGAACGGCGGATCGGCCTGCGCCGCGCCGCCCTCGTCATCGGCCGGCAGCGGCAAGGCCACGTTCTACGATCTGGACGGCGGCACAGGCAACTGCTCGTTCCCGTCCGCGCCGGCCGACGACCTGTTCGTCGCGCTCGGCCCGTCGCAGTACTCGGCCGGCGCCTCCTGCGGCAGCTACCTCGACGTCACCGGACCCAAGGGCACGGTCCGGGTCAAGGTGCTCGACTCCTGCCCGGGCTGCGAGGTGGGTCATCTCGACCTCAGCCGTACGGCCTTCGCAAAGATCGCCGACGAGGTTCAAGGCGTCGTGCCGATCAAGTACCGGACCGTGACGAACCCGTCCACGCCGGGGCCGCTGAGCGTACGGATCATGGACGGCGCGTCGTCGGACTGGTTCGCCGCCCTGATCGACAACCACGCCAACCGGCTCCGCTCGGTCACGGTCAACGGACGGAAGGCCATCCGGGCCGACTACAACTACTGGATCATCGACGGCGGCGCCGGCGCGGGGCCGTTCACGGTCCGGGTTGCCGACGTGCTCGGGCACACCGCCACGCTGCCCGGGATCAAGCTGGCGCCCGGCGTGACGCAGAAGACGTCCGTACGCCTGACCGGCGGCGGCGTGACCAAGAAGCCGACGCCCGCGGCGAAGCCGAAGCCGAAGCCGAAGACCTCGGCGACGCCGATGGCCGCGCTGATCGAGTCGACCACGATCGCCGAAGCCGCACCGGCGGCACCCGCCATCACCGAGCCGCCCCTGCACCTCGCCGCCCGGGCAGCGGGTTCGTGCGGCCACTGACCACCGGTGGGTCGCGGACGGCGAAACGGGTCAGGCCAGCGGTAGCCACATGATCAGCTCGTCCCGGTCGTCGCCGGGAGCGACCCGGATCGCGCCCGGCAGCCGGCCGACCTCGAAGTACCCGAGCTTCGCGTAGAACGTCTCGGTCCCCGTCCCGCCGCGGACGGTGACCTGCAGGCCGTCCAGTCCGAGGTCGGCGCCTACCCGTTCGGCCTCGCGCATCAGCGCCCGCCCGTACCCCTTGCCCTGGCTGCCCGGCGTGACCATGACCCGGCGCAGGATCCGCCAGTGGCCCTTGAGCCGGAACCGGTTGTCGGTGATGAACAGCAGCGCCACCAGCCGCTCGTCGTCGAAGCCGGCGAGCAGGTGGTCGGGTCCGTTCGCGACCGCGTCCAGCGCCGCGTCGGCGACCGGCCCGACCAGTTCGTCGTCGACCGGCGGCAGGAAGCCGACGGCGCCGCCGGCGTTGGTCACGCTCACCCAGAGGTCGACCACGGCGTCACGCAACTCGCCGGTGATCTCCGGGTCCAGGTGGAACTCCAGGCCCATGCCGGACATCCAACTCGTCCGCCGCGGGCCGTGACACCGATGGTGCGCAACGCCACAGAACGGTGCGGAAGAGGGGACTCGAACCCCCACGTCCTTTCAGACACGGGCACCTAAAACCCGCGCGGCTGCCGATTACGCCACTTCCGCCAGACGTTGCGAGTCTAGACGGTGGAATGGTCCGGCATCGGGGCCGACTGCCGCGGATGTGGGATCCCTCCGGCGTGCGCAGACCCGCACGACGGATTCCCGCATGGCACGGCGGCCGCCTCGCGGATCCAGGCCGCAGGGCAGCCGCCGTGGGCGGGCCGGACCCGCCCCGGGCGCCGAGGACGAGTCACCTCTCCTTTTCGGCAGCTCCGCAGAAGATCCGCGGGTTAGTCGATTCCGAGATCGCGGCGCAGCTTGGCCACGTGACCGGTGGCCTTGACGTTGTACAGGGCGCGCTCGATCGTGCCGTCCTCGTCGATCACCCAGGTCGAGCGGATCACGCCGGTCACGGTCTTGCCGTACATCTGCTTCTCCCCATAGGCGCCGTACGCCGTGAGCACGCTCTTGTCCTGGTCACTCACCAGCGGAAACGTGATGGCGTCGCGCTCGCGGAACTTGGCCAGTTTGGCCGGGGCGTCGGGGGAGATGCCGACCACCTCGTACCCGGCGGCCTGCAGCGATCCGAGCGAGTCGCGGAAGTCGCACGCCTGGGTCGTGCAGCCGGGAGTCATCGCCGCCGGGTAGGCGTACAGCACCACCTTCTTGCCGCGAAGATCCTTGAGCGCGAGGGAGTCGCCGTTGTCGGTGGGCAGCGTGAAGTCGGGAGCGGCGTCGCCGGGCGCCAGGCGGGCAGTATCGGTCATGCCGACGAGGGTAGTGCGGCCGGTGCCGGGGTGCGCAGTCGTACCAGGCCGGTGAGCAGCATGCCGATCCCGGCGCCGAGGGCGATCAGGACCGCCGCGCGGGACAGTTCCGCCGGGCCGGCCGCGGGCAGCACCGCGGCCCGGAACACGCCCTGCTGGCTGAGCCCGCCGAAGACGGCCAGCAACGCGCCGGCCAGCGCCACCGCCGCCCCGGGGGGCCGGCGAACCACCAGAAGCGCGGCCACCGCGGGGATGGCCAGCACGGCGGAGAAGCCGGAGCCGTCCCGCGCGCGGGCCACGTCGTACGCCAGCAGCCAGAGGCCGCCGACCAGGGCGACGGGCGCGATCAGCCGGGGCCACCGCCCGGCCGCGGCCGTGACCGCCAGCGCCAGCAGCGCCGCGCCGGCCCACCACAGCCAGCCGACCGGGGGTGGCACCCAGTCGAGCGTGCCGCGCAGCGCGAACACGGTGACCTCCTGGCGCAACGGGACCGTCCAGTCGCGGAGCCGGTGCGTCCGGGACGGATCGGCGGCCGCGGCCGGCGGCAGCCCTGGACCCAGCCAGTGGATCCGCTCGTCGTGCCAGCGCACGGTGGTCGAGGTGGAGACGCGGCGCCACGCCGGCGGCGCCGTCGGCGAGGCGGTGGCCGGCACCGGGCTGTCGCCGGCCAGGGTCTGATTGAGGTACGTGGCCGGCGAGTTGACGTTCTCGTACGTCCCGTCCGGCCGGATCTCCAGGTACGGCTCGCCGGAGTAGCCGAGCACCTCGATGGAACGTCCGGTCCGGTTGGTCAGCTCGAGGCGGGCGCCGGCCTCGACCGTACGGACGGACAGCCCCGGAACCGCCGGGGTGATCCCGGTGACCGCGGTCCGGTACGCGGTCGCGTCCGGCGCGTCGGCGGCGTGCGCCCACGCGGGGGTGGCCGGCGCGACGAGCGCACCGGCCACCACGAATCCGAGAAGGAGAAGCTGTCTCACCCGGCCGCCGCGGTGACCGCCGCGGTCAGCTGGGCCGTGGTCGGTACGCTGTTGGGCGCCAGCTGCTTCCCGGCCACCAGGACGGTCGGCGTGCCGGTGTAGCCGCGCTTGGCGAACGTGTCGGTGACCTGGTCGGCCCACTTGTCGTACGTCTTGTTGTCGACCGCGTCGCTGAACGCCGTGCTGGTCAGCCCGACCTGCCGGCCCAGACTGATGAGCTTGGCGTTGTCCAGGCCGTTGCTGCCTTCGGACGGCTGGTTCTGGTACAGGATGTCGTGGTACTCGATGAACTTGCCGCCCTCGGCCGCGGCCGCCGCGGCGCCGGATGCGCGGGTCGAGTAGTTGGTGCCGTTCGACGAGCTGTCCAGGATGGCCACCGGGTGGTACCGCACGGTCACCTTGTTCTGGCTCACCAGCTGCTTGATGGTGGCGCCGGACTGGGTCTCGAACTCGTGGCAGATCGGGCACATGAAGTCTTCGTACAGGTCGATCACGACCGGTCCGGACCCGACGGTGAACGCGGTGCCGGAGTCGACCGCGACGCTGGGCGTGGCGACCTTGCCCTTGTTCTGCGAGGCGATCACCACCCAGCCGGTCAGCCCGGCCACCACCAGAACCAGGACGACGCCGATGGTGGTCCACAGGGTCACCTTGCGGCGGCGGTCGGCCGCCTTCTGCGCTTCGACGATCCGCTGGGCACGACCGCGGTCTCTGCCTGCCTTGCTCACTGTTCCCCCATCGTTGGTCCCGCCAGTGCGGCGTCCACCGAGTACCGGCTGCGCGGCTTCCACAGCAGAATCCCGGCCAGCACCAGGAATCCGACGTCGCGCAGAACTTCCCGTCCGTACGTGGGCAGCTGCCCCGCACCCAGATCGCCGCCGGCGCTGAAGCATCCGCAGTCGATCCGCAATCCCCGCGCCCAGGCCGAGATGATGCCGGCGATGAAGATCACCAGCAGCACCGCGCCGATCCCCGCGACCAGCCGGGTCGCGATGCCGATCAGCAGCAACAGTCCGATCGCGATCTCCAGGAACGGCTGCGCCGCCCCGATCACCTTGGCCACGTCGTACGGCATCAGGCGGTACGCGGCGACCGCGCGCCCGGACCCGGCCAGGTCACCGATCTTGGTGGCCCCGGCGATCAGGAACACCGCCGCGAGCCCCAGACGAGCCACCGTGGAGATCCACGGCCAGGCCTGTGTGGCCCGAGCCGGCATGGTTTCCATCGTCACGCCCACTTAGTCGACAACAGCTCCCTCGAGGTTCCCCCTATTGTGCTGGGGATTGTCTGCCAGTCCGCGGTGAATCGACTGAGAGTCAGCTCGCGCGGGCGTCCACCACGGCCATCACCAGTTCGTCGCGGGCCCGGGCCACCCGGGACCGGATGGTGCCCACCGGCACGTCCTCGACCTCGGCCGCCTCGGCGTAGGACAGGCCCATGACCTGGGTGAGGACGAAGGCCGTACGGCGTTCCTCGGGCAGCCGTCGCAGCAGGTCGGCGGCGCCCAGGCGGTGGGACGGGTCGGGGGCCGGGACCTCGGTCAGCGCCTGGGCGGCCAGCCGGGCGTCCAGGCGGCGGCGCCGGACGACCGTCCGGAGGTGGTCGGCGCAGGTCCGCCGGGCGATCCCGAGCAGCCACGTCCGCACGCTCGATCGGCCCTCGAACCCGGCCAGGGCCGGGAACGCCCTCAGGTACGTTTCCTGGGTGAGATCGTCCGCCGACCCCGGGTCGACCAGCGCGGCGGTGAACCGCCAGACCTCGGCCTGGGTCGCCCGGACGAAGCCGGCCTGGGCGTCACGGTCGCCCTGGCGTGCGCGCAGGGCGAGCTCGGTGGTCGGGTCGGTCACGGGCGTTGATGGTACGCGCCGGAAAATGTCGGTGGGTTCTGGAACTATTGCGCGGCAACCGACGACCATCTGTCCAGCCGCACCCCGTCCCCCTCGGGAAAGCCGTATCCGATGACCCTTGATCGAGCTCGCCGGCACAAGGCCTTCATGGCCGGCGCCGGACTGCTGTTCGGGCTGCTGGCCGTGCTGTTCGGGCCGGCCGCCCCGGCGAGCGCGCACGCGGCGCTGGTGGCCACCGATCCGGCGTCCGGCTCGGTGGTGCCGGACGCGCCGAGCAAGATCACGCTGAAGTTCAGCGAGACGGTCCAGATCGTCACCGGGAAGATCCAAGTGCTCGCGCCGGACGGCTCTCGCGCGGACCAGGGCGCGCCGGCACAGGACGGGGACACGATCACCATCCCGCTGCGGACCGGCGCCGGCCGGGGGACGTACCTGGTCAGCTACCGGGTCATCTCCGCCGACAGCCATCCGGTCGGCGGGAGCATCACCTACTCCGTCGGCGCCGCGTCCGCCGCGCCCAGCGCCACCACGAACACCGTGAAGATCGACCCGATCGTCCGCGGGCTGATCCCGGTGGGCAAGTATCTCGGCTACACCGGCCTGGTGCTGATCGTCGGGCCCGTCCTGGTGCTGGCGCTGCTCTGGCCGCACCGGCTGGACCGCCGCGGCCCGGCCCGCCTGGTCCGGACCGGTCTCGGCCTGGTGCTGGGCAGCACCGTGCTGGCGTTGTGGTTGCAGGCGCCGTACGCGTACGACGTGGGTCTGTTCGGCGTGACGTTCGGCGACATCCGCGACGTGCTGGGCAGTACGTACGGCGCGGTGATGCTGGTGCGGCTGGGCGTGGTGCTGGCGGCCGCGGTGCTGGTCCGGCCGCTGCTGCGCGGGTCCGGCGGCGAGTCGAAGGCCGATCTGGCGCTGCTCGGCGTACTCGGCGTGGCCGCGCTCGCCACCTGGCCGCTGACCGGGCACCCCACCGCCTCACCGGTGGCCGGCGTGTCCGTCGTGGTCGACGCCATCCACCTGGCCGCGATGTCGGTCTGGCTGGGCGGCCTGGTCATGCTGGTGGCGTTCCTGCTGCCCCGGGCCAGCGCGGGCGAGCTGGGCGCGATCCTGCCGATCTGGTCGCGCTGGGCGGCCACGTCGGTGGGTGCGCTCATCCTGGCCGGCACGATCTCGGCGCTGATCGAGGTCGCGTCCTTCCACGGCCTGGTCGACAGCACGTACGGCCGGTTGATCCTGGTCAAGGTGGCACTGGCGGCGTGCGTGCTGGGCGTGGCCGCGTGGTCCCGGCGGCTGGTGCGGTCGCGGATCGGCGAGGAGTCGCCGCAGCGCCTGCGCCGGCCGGTGTTCCTGGAACTCGGCATCACCGCGGTCATCCTGGGCGTGACGGCGTCGCTGGTGCAGATCTCGCCGCCGCGTACCGCCGCGGCGGCCGACACCACGCAGACGCAGACGTCCACGGTCACCCAGACGCTGCGCAACAGCACCATGTCGCTGCAGGTCGACGTGTTCCCGGCGACGGTCGGCGACAATTCCATCCACCTTTACGCCTACACCCCCGACGACAAGCCGCTGCCGGTGGTCGAGTGGTCAGGCACCGCCGCCCTGCCGGCCAAGGGCATCGAGCCGATCCAGGTGCCGCTGTTGCGGATCACCGACTTCCACGCCATCGGCGACATCGCGCTGCCCGCGGCCGGCGACTGGACCATGAAATTCACCATGCGGACCAGCGACATCGACGAGACGACGCTGTCCATGACGGTCAAGGTCCAATAGCCATACGGCTTCGCCAACGGCCCGGTCGCTTCGGCGGCTGGGCCGTTGGTGCATCTGTCGGGGCTTAGGCAACCGTTTGACCGCTTTCGTGGGTTTTCCGACTGTATGGTCAGCGCTGACGCCCGAGAAGGGGGAAATGCAATGCGGGTGCTCCGCACGATCCTGGGAATGCTGTTGCTGACCATCGGCCTGCCGGCGCTGCTGGCGGGTGCCGGATTCTGGGCTGCGATGCAGCACCGCGACGCCGGTGGCGCGTTCCGCGGCGCGCTGCAGGACGTGACCACCTCCGGGTACGCCGTGGTGGTCACCGACATGGACGCACTGCTGAAGAACGACGCGTCGTTCGCCCGATACGACGGCACCCGCCTGCGGATCACGTCGATGACCGGCGACGGCCCCGCCTTCATCGGGATCGCGCCGTCCGACGCCGTCGCCAAGTACTTCAGCGACGTGCCCGTGCAGCGCGTGGACTCGATCGACATCGGCACCGGCGCGTTGCCCGTGGCGACGTCCCGGTTCACGGGGACGCAGGCGCCCGCGGACGTGCCCGCCGCCTCCCGGTTCTGGTGGAAGGCCGGCAGCGGGGAGCTGTCCTGGAACCCGGGCGAGCTGTCCGGCCGCTCGTACAGCCTGGTCATCATGAGCCCCGGCGCCCGCCCCGGCCTGCGCCTGACCGGCGCCGCCGAGGTCAGCCCGGGGTGGCTCAACACCACCACCTGGGCGCTGCTCATCCTCGGCACGCTGGCCGTGATGATCGGCATGATGGTGCTGGCGTGGCCCGGTCGCAAGCGTGAGGTCGTGTACGTGGTCGAGCCCGATCAGGTCCCCGACCTGATCCGCGCGATCGGCGCACCGTCACCGCTGACCGCCGTGGTCGGCCGTCCGGCCGTCGCCGGTGGTGGGCGGCACCGCCCCCGCAGCCTGGCCCAAGCTGCTCCGCCCGCGACCTGGCCGCCGGCCGCCGCGCCCAGTCCCGAGGAGTACGCGGTGGCAACGGCGATTCCCGCCGCGGCCGGCGCCACCACGGCCACGGCCCGCCCGGGGGAATTCACTCCCGCTCCCGGTAAGCCGCTCAGCCTGATGGATTCGGGCCCATCCGCGCTCGGCGCCCTGACCCGAACCAGCCGCGGCGCCCACGCGGCCGCGTCGCCGGCCGGTTCGATGACTTCGGCCACCCGTCCGGCGGCCACGGCCTCGGCGGCCCCGGCTTCGGCCGCCACGGCTTCGGCCGGCACGGCTTCGGCGACCACCGCCAAGCACCGCGCGACGGCCCCGGCCGCGGCACCGTTCGAGGCTTCCGCGGTCGGCGCCTGGGTCGCCGAGACGTCAGCCGCCCGGGCCCGCGAAACCGAGGCCCGCGCCGCCGCGGTCCTCGCCGCCGAGGCCGCGAAGGCCGCGAAGGCCGCCCGAGCCGTCGAGGCCACGAAGCCCGTCGCCCGCAACGCTTCCGCCACCCCGGACACCACCGCAATCCCGTCACCCAGCGCGAGCCCCACCTCGCCGGCCGCACCGACGTCTTCTGCGTCGGCCGGTACTGTCCCGGTGCCGTCCGAGGCGGGTTCCACCTCTTCGGCCGCGGATTCGTCCGCTTCGACTGCGGCCGTGCCGTCTGCTTCGGCTGCGGCGGTGCCGTCTGCTTCGGCTGCGGCGGTGCCGTCTGCTTCGGCTGCGGCGGTGCCGTCTGCTTCGGCTGCGGCGGTGCCGTCTGCTTCGGCTGCGGCGGTGCCGTCTGCTTCGGCTGCGGCGGTGCCGTTCGCTTCGGCACCCGCGGCACCGTCCGCCCCGGCTCCCGCGGCCGATGTGGCCTCGCCCGCCACAGCCGACCTGCGTCCGGCCGAGACGAAGATCTCGGGCGGGACACCCGCGAGCGTCGAGCCCAAGCCGGCCTGGCCGCCGGTGACCCAGTCCGCGGCCGCCTCGGCCGCGCCGATCGGAAGCTGGGCCACCGGCCTGACCCGCGCCGACTCGCGGCGAGCAGCGCCGACCGAGCCGGCCACTCCGGGCGACCGCCGGACGGCAGAGATCCCGGACGCCTCGCCGGCTGCGCCCAACCGGGCGACCGCGCCTTCGGCGACCACGCCGCCGATGCGGGCCCCGGCCACCGCCGTCGCAAAGCCGAGTGCGGCCGTGCCGGCCACCGCCCCCGCGAAGCCGGCCGCGGCCGGCCCTGCGGTCAAGCCGGCCGCAACCACGACGGGGAGGCCTGCGACGGCGGCCACCGAGGCGACGCCCGCGACGGCAGCCACCGAGGTGAAGTCCGCCGCTGCGTCAACGAGCGCGGCCACTCCGGCGGCGGCCACTCCGGCGGCGGCCACTCCGGCGGCGGCCACCCCGGCCGCGACCGCACCGGCGAAGCCGGCCGCGGCGGAGGCAACCACCGGCGTCGCGGACGCCGCCGCTGCCAGCACGGAACCGACGAAGACCACTACCGCCGGGAAGATGTCCGGGGACGCCAAGAAGGCCCCGAAGACGGTACGCGAGGCGCTGACCGAGGAAACCGCAGCGGAGAACCTCCGGTCCGCCGGCTTGTCCTCCGGCGACTTCCCGCAGACCGTGGCCAAGACCGCCAAGCTGGCCAAGGGGAAGCTGGACGCCGACAAGGCCGCCGCTCTGGACACGCTCACCGTCAAGCCCACCGCCATCGCCCCACCGGTGGCGTCCGGGCCGACACACACGGACGACACGCCGGCCACGGCCAACCCAGCGGCAGCGAGCGCGGCGGCCAAGGCCGATTCCCCGGCCGGCCAGACCGATGCCGATGCCACCACCACCGCGCCCGCCCCGGCCCGCCCGGTCGCGCCCATCCGGCCGACCGTGCCGTCGCCGAGCCGCCCATCCACCCCGAACCGCCCGACGTCCCCGCCGCCGGCCCCGACGCGACCGGCAGCCGGAGCGACAGCGCGGTCCGAGCCGGTGGATCCGGCGGTCGACGCCCAGGCGCCGGCTGGGGAACCGCTGAGGCCGATCGGCGTGGCCGGACGCCGCGATTACCCGGCCGGAACGAAAGCGACGGGCCGTCGTCCCGGCACCGCACTCAAGAGCGACACGCAGCCGGAGACGCCCGAACAGCGCACCGACTCCCGGCCCTTGGAAGGCGCCGAAGCAGCCGGGACAGCCCAGACAGCCCAGACAGCCCAGACAGCCCAGACTGCCGGGACGTCGAACTACGCCGAGGAAGCAGCGGAGCTCCTGGCCGGCCTCGCACCGGGCGGCGCGCGGCGGCGTAAGTCGCCCACCGGCCTGCCGGTCGATGACGAGCTCGACGAGATGCCGTTCCAGGCCACCCGGCTGCCCCGGAAAGGGCTGAACAAGCCGGAGTAGACGAGAGAAGAGCAAAGAGAGGGGCCCTCCGCGCTGCCGACGCGAAGGGCCCCTCACCGGGGGGAACGGAGTAACCGAAGGGTGCTTCGTCCGTTAAAGGTAGTTTAACCCGACAACCGGCTGAGTGGGAAGTCCTGTCCCGAATCGGGCGTGACGACCGTGAGGCTGCGGGGGCCTCGAGGTGGAGGCGTGCGGCCCCGCCTACGCGTACGCTGTGCGGGTGGCGGATCTTCTGGTGTGGGTCGACTGTGAGAATCCCTTGATCCAACCGTGCTGACCTGCGAAAACGTGTAACGTCTGATCGAGGCACTGCAACGAGTTGCAGCATTCTTGCCCCTGGAAGACGAATGAGGTGGCACGCATGGGCGAGCGTCCATCGATCCCCGGCTCTGTGTCGAGGCGTGGAGACAAGTTCCTGGCGCAACTACCACCGAGCATGGGACGACGAAGCAGATCCACGATACCGAGGATGCCGCCTGGGATTGGCTCCGAACCGAGCACGCGAAAAAGATTCTCGGAATGCTTGACGTGTCTACTGCAAAGCGGACCACGGTCGGTGAGCTGATCGAGGTTTGGCTGACAAGCCACCCTTCGCTTAAGGAGTCGACACGGATCGACTATCGGATTCGCATCGACAAACACATCAAGGGGCATCCGATCGGTGCCCTTCCGATTGACTTTGTGCGTGGCTTGCACGTCGACAAGTGCCTGAGTGATACGCCTCCCAACTGGACTCGCATCCACGTCGCCAAAATCCTGAGCACGTTCTTTGATTGGGCGGAAGCGAACCAATTTGTCGTCGGCAACCCGTTTGGCAGTCTCAGGCCACGCGGATGTGTCAGCTCGTCTACCGTGCGCACGAGCGGAAAGAGAGCACAGACAACGTATGGACACCTGAACAGTTCCTCACTTTCGTTGAGTCTGAATCATGTCCGGTCTTCCGAGACTATTGGATTTTCGTCGCGGCTACAGGCGCGCGTCGTGGAGAAGCGATTGGTCTCACGTGGACCAACACGCACGCTGACGACGGATGGGCATGGTTGGCGGATAACGTCACGACAGCGGGTAGTGAAGTTATCTACACGGACACGCCGAAGAACTGGAAGCGTCGCAAGGCGTACTTCGGTCCCGTAATCGGAAAAATGCTGGGAGTGCGCAAAGTCGAGCAAGACGAGTACAAGGCGAGCCTTCCCGACTGGCAAGGCGAATGGGTATTCGACCGCCGACGCGGTAAGGGAAAGCGGTTCTTCCACGGTGTCCACCTCGCTCCGGCAACGGTGACACAGCGGTTCAACCGGCAAGCTAAAGAGTTGGGTCTCCCTCCGCTCTCCGGGCCGCACGGTCTCCGGCGCACCTTCGCCACGATCGCGGAGTCCGAAGGCTTCAAGGCGAGCGTACGGACAGCGGCTATGGGGCACACTCCCGACATCACCGGCCGCTACACAAAGGCGTCGGAGGCGGAACTACAGGCGCTCGCGGCGCGTCTTACCGATCTGATTCTGCCGTACGGCGAGATGCCGCCTAGCGGCGTAACTGAACAGAGGCCGCTCAGTTTCCCTGAGCGGCCTCTGTGTGTCTGGACGTAAGGCGCGATGCCCGGAACCGTCCAGTGCGGCTCAGTGGCTCTCAGCGGCCGTGTTGGTGCCTGCCTTAGCAACGCTGCTCAGCGCGTTTTGCATGTCCTCCGGATCGAGCACAATCACGATGCTGCCCCGGTCGGTCGTCACGGTGTCGACGTCGACCAGGACGCCGTTAACGTCGACGGTCACGGTGTCGTTGTCGTGTTGGCTCAGGTGCAGAATGAGATCATTGCGCAGCATCGTAGGCAGTCGCTTTCCGGTTGTCGTAATCGTGTGCGTGTGGCTGTCGCTCATTGCGGAACCATTCAACCGGCGTCGGCTGAACCGTGCTGCGTGACCGGTTGCCGTTTCGGGAGACTCACCCGGAAGTAGCGAAAGAAGATTGCAACGGCCGGTTCCCGATGCGCGCACGGACTCGTCACGTGGCAAGTAACGCAAGTGCCGTTGAGATCGGCCGCGTGTTCATTGAGGGTTCTCTGTGCGTCTTCGATGAGCCGGAGGACACCCGCCGTGGGCACGGCCTCGCTTTGATAGGTCGTCATGTCAGATTCCCTCTGTGGTCGGCGCTGTCCAAACGAGTGCGAGCGTTCCGAACGGAGACGGTTCAGCGTCGATAGCGCGGCCTCGGCGGTGTCGTGCTCGAATATCTGCCGGATGCGGGTACCGGGAACCTGTAGGCGCATGATCGTGCCGTCTCCGAAGTCCTGTCCCCAAGCCACGATGGCGGGCGGACAGTCCCCGCGCCGGGCGATCACGGCGAACTGGCGCGGCGCGGCTGTGAGGTCGAGAGGTCCAACGTCGATCGACACCGTGCCCCCTCGCGTCCGTGCTTCGGGTTGAAGGGGTACCGACCGCGCCGGACGGGGCGTTGCTGTCGGCAGCACGGCCGGTACCCAGAGCTACATCCTGTCCGGAGAGTCGGCCGAGCGCAACTCCCGCTTAGGAACTAATCTCGGGGAGACGTGAGATTCTTACGGCAACCGGTATGCGATACTGCCGTCCATGACCAACGGTGGATCTCCGACCGTCCGGCGTAGACGGCTCGCCGCTGCGCTGCGTCGTCTCCGCGAGGAGAACAACATGACGGCGGATCTTGCGGCGAAACAGATCGGGATCTCCAAGTCGGCGCTGTCGCGGATCGAGAACGCCCTCGTCTCGGTCATGCCGCCGGTCGTGCGAGCCCTGTTGGAGCTGTACGGCGTGGAGGAGAACGATGTTGACGCGCTCGTCCAGGTCGCCAGGGACGCGCGCAAGCGCGGGTGGTGGCAGAACTACGATGACGTTCTGCCGGACTGGTTCTCTGTCTACGTCGGACTTGAGGCAGAGGCCGGCGAAATCCGGCACTTCTCGCCGCAACTTGTTCCCGGTCTACTCCAGACGCCGGAGTACGCCCGCGCCGTGATCCGCGTCGAGCACCCGGACGCGCCGGACGCTGAGGTCGAGCGGCGGGTAGAGCTTCGGGTGAGGCGTCAAGAGCATGACCAGCCGCCCCGCCTCTGGTATGTCCTGGACGAGGCCGTGTTAGTTCGCCCGGTCGGCGGACTCACCGTGATGCGCGCGCAGCTTGAGAGGCTGCTCAAGGCAGCGAACACGCCCGGTAACACGGTGCAAGTCCTGCCGTTCGATCTTGGCGAGCACGCCTCGATGGGATCGGCGTTCTCAGTGCTCACGTTCCGTGAAGCCTCGGACCCGCCGGTCGGGTATGTCGAGACACGAGCGGGTAGTCTTTACCTCGAAGGACAGCAGGTCGAGGACTACGCGGCCGTCTTCGCTCACCTGTCCGCGACAGCGCGCAGTGAGCGGGAGTCGGCCGGTATGATCTCGGCAGCGATCCACCGATTTAGAGAGGACGGCGCGGGATGACCAGCGACGAGACCGCCCGCGTGACCTGGCGAAAGAGCACGCGGAGCAACGGTTCCGGTGACTGTGTGGAGGTCGCCACCATCGGCGACGGCATCGGTGTCCGGGACAGCAAGAACCCAGACGGCCCGGTGCTGCGCTTCACACGCTCGGAGTGGGCAGCGTTCATCGGCGGAGCACACGACGGAGAGTTTGACGACCTCGCCTGATTGCCGATCTTCGGTGAACGTCTAAGCAGGAGGGGATTCCCTCCTGCTTATTCCTATGTGTGAATGATGCAAAAAGAGCCATTTCGATCAAGTTCGATCTAAACACGATCGATACCGAAGTAAATCGGTAGGAGAAGAATGGTACCAAAACTCATAGAAGTGCGGCCGTTCGGACGCGGCTAACCAGGTCCAGCCGCGCGGAAGCTGTAGAGATTTTTCCGGCCGTCTCAGAAATCCGTGAGCGAATGAACGGGCCTCCGCCCATACCCGAGTAGGGGCAAGGTGTTCAGACGCTCAGCGGATTTCTGAGCCGGTTCTAGGCATAGCTCAGCCAGTCCCACACGACGTAACCCTTGCGCGTGCTTCTGCTCATCCCGCAATCGACAGGCTTCGAGCAACATGCATGTCTGCGATGTCGATCGAAGCCGTCCACTGTCGAGAACGTCTCGTGACACATCGAGCAATGAGCCTCGGCCTGCTTGGCCCATCGCTCACCACATCGGCAACCGTGTGGCAATGCTGGGTGCTTAGCTACCTTGGGCCATCGCGTCAGCAACATAGTCATCGGGGTCGATGCCCCCTGAGCCACAGTGTCGCGCGGCCCTCGGCCGCCTCACGGATGGCCTGTGAGCGTGCCTCCAGGTGCGGCGACAGGTCGGCATCCCGAATAGGGTTCGCGTCTCCCGGGTTGTCCGCGCGCCGTCCCCGCTCGTAGTCGATGATCTCGACCAGGAAGGCCGCTCGCAGCCTGAGTGCGTTCAGGATGTACATAGGTGTCCCGCGAAACAGGTCCGGAGCCGTTGACGCCGTGGCGATCATCGAATCCATTGTGTCCCGAGCGTGAACGTTCATATCCTCCCAATCTTTCACCAGGCCGTACGCGACGGAGTTTCGGAAGGCATATTCAGCGAGCGACTGGCCGCCTTCCTCGGTGGGGTCGCGGTCTTCGGGCGGGAGCATATTTGTAGACATTCGGATTTCCTCCATTTAGGTGTTTGAGACATGCGCGAGGTTTGACAAACCCTGCGTTATGCGGTTCTCGCCTGACAGGCGGACGTTGCGGACGACGTGCAGGGTGAGACGGCGCATCGACAATTCATCATCGATGAGCCGCATCCGCTCCGCGAGGTCTTCCCGGCAATGGTGCAGTTCGATCGGCGTTGCCATCGCTGCCCAAAGTTCAAAGTCGGTTTCGGGGTCTGGCATGGTTAGCTCCTTCGAGCGCGCGGGGGAGGTAACCGCCCGTGCGCGCTCCTGATTAGAGTTTTAAGTGCCGCTGGACAGTCCAGAACCTCGCCACCTGGACGACCTCCCCCCTTACATAGGGGGGAGGTGTCCAGGGAGGTGGTCCGGGCTGTGTCCTGGACGTGTTCTGGACAACGTAGACACGCGCTGACCAGCGGTTATGCGGCCTACCTGGACAGTTCTGGACATGATCTGGACTGAAAGTCAGGCCGCGTCCTCCTGGACGGTGTCCAGATGAATATCTGTCGATGTAGTGCGAGGCAGGAAGTACCGTCGCGTGCGTCCTTCTTTGACGCTCAGAAGCTCTCCACGCTGCGCGCGGCGTTCCAAGTCCTTGCGGATGCGGTCGCGGTCGCGCGGTGTGGCGCTTTCCCCGTGCGCGTAGCTGGTCGCCTCGTCCGGTGTCAGCCCGTTGTCACCGATGAACAGGAACGCGCCATCGACCGGCGAAACGCTGCTCCCCTCCGATATGGATACCTCGCCGCGGTCACCGTCGAATGTGAGCATCATCGGCCGATGGATGCCTTTCAGCGGCTTCAAGTGCGTGAACGAAACCTCGGTCGCTCCACTTTCGGCGAACAGCGAGATTACCGAGCCGGCCCCGGCCGTCAGCGTCCCACTACCGCGCACGTCGTCCAACCGCCGGGGGGCACGATTCTCCGATGTGGCTTTCCGGGAGTGATGGATTTCTATCCACTCGATACCGCTCGCGAGGGCGTACTGACGCGCCTGGTTATAGCCGCCTGCCATCGTCTCGTCGTTGACGTTCGGAACTACGTCCTTAACAGAGTCGATGGCGATGGTCGAGGCCCGAACCTCCAAGGCCCTTTCGGTGATGAATCGCCAGTTGGCTTCCGCCGTGATCGGAACTGGTAGCGGTCCCGGCCACATGACCAGCCGGTCAAAGTTCGGGTTGTCGATATCGACCATCCGAGCGATGCTCTCCCGGATCTGCATCGGACGATCCCCGGCTACGTAAAGCACTCGGCCGCCGTCGTCTTCGACCGGATAGCCCAACACATCGCCGCGCATCCCGATACGAGCGAGAATTGCGAGTTGTGCCAGCGTGGATTTTCCGACGCTGGACGGTCCGACGAACATCAATGACTGTCCCGGCGACCACAACGGACTTTCTGCCGGTCCCCACAGCGACGGAAGGCCGCTACCGAGGTTACAATCGCGCGCCCCACAAGGCATCGCGCCTCAAACGCCGATGGGACCTCGGTCGAGGCGCACTGACACGGTTGCGCCGTCCGGCCGTCCAGCTTGCGCACGGCAGATAGCAGCGCGCGGGCGTATTCCTGTCCGGCGCTGCGTTCTCCGGCGAGCGCGGCTGTGAACGCCTCGCGCAGCGTGCGGAGCGCGGAGCGGACTCCCCGATGCCCTTCCGCTCCGAGGCTCGCCAGTTGCCAGACAGCGCCGGTCATCGTGTCGTGCCGATTCGCTCCCAGGTTGCGCACGGCAGCATCCCGTGCTCCGCGACCGGTCGGCATGGCTGTCCGCCGACCAGCCGAGACAGCCACGCTTTCGCATCCGTAGCCGACAACGGATCGAGACCGCCTGAGACGGCCTCAGCGCCTCCGGCGTCCAACGCGGCCAGCCACGGACCGGGAAGCGCCGGGAGATCACCCACGAGCGGGACAGAGGGTCGCTCGGTCCCATCGAGGTTCTCAACCATCGGTACGTCGAGCCGGACGGGTGAACGAACGGCCAGGCGACCGCGTACCGGTGCCCGTGCTGGATCACGTCGATCCCAGGACCAACGTCCCCGACGAACGTCGTGCCGGGCGGGACACGGTAGAACCGAATGCCGCTCACCTCATCGTCACGGCTGGTGAGACGTGGGACTCTGGCAGTACCCCGTATGACGCTTCGGCCGCCGTGAGGGAGGCCGCGCCTTCCTTGTCGCCGTAGGCGTCCACGTCGACCCCGATGACCCAGTCCGGCAGGACCAGCGCGACGTTGCGAGGCTCACCGGCCGACCACCGCCGACCAGGGAAGCCGTTACGCGCTTGGTCGCCGCGCGTCCTGTGTAGCCGGGAGGCGGCGGCCCTTTCGCACCGAGCGGTAGCGGGAGAGGTGACCACCCGGCGTCCAGGTACGCCCGTGCCGCCTCGGCGTAAGGGCTGGTGACCGGTCCACTTGCCTCCTTGTCTCTTGTACTCATTCCAACTCCCTCGATCGGCCGCCGCGCGACCAACATCGTCTGATATCAGGGGTGTCGAGACACCCCACGAATGTTGTGTTTTTCACTCGAACGAGTGAATGCATGTTTAGTCGACGTGCGCCCAACGTCGCCGTTGACGATCAGGCCGACCGACTCACGGCTGATACCGAAGAGTCGAGCGATCTCCTTCTGCAATATTCCACCCTCTGCATAGAGGGTTCTGATACGCCGCACATCGTTGGCGGTAAGCGTTGAGTAGGCCATGATTCTTCTTTCGTGGAACATATGTATCCTGATGCGCCACAAGGGAGGCCGACCGTCTTGAATAGACGGCCGGCCTGCCTCGGACAAGGGATTACAAGATGCAGCTAATACTTACGCCCGGACTGCTGCGAGTACTGAAAGGCATCCATCGGAGAACCTGAACGTCCATGCGGAGCCACCCGCGAGGCCGATCTGGCCGTTGCTCACGAGGTAATACTCATTGATGGGCATGATCTTGAACTGCGTACGGACTCCGATGAGGACCTTCGACCAGTCGCCAGCGAAGAAGTCGGACGTGTCGGTCGACGTCCCCACCGTCAGGTTATCGGGAATCTGCCCAGTGACGTAGCGCGGAATCTCCTTGAGATAGTCCGGCATCGACAGCGGCTGACCAGTCGTGTCCGTCAGAACCGCGAAACTCGTCTCCGTCCGGGGACTGTAGAGCAAACCCGAAGGCGTGTAATTGCGGCGCTTCAAACGACCGACAGCGGCGATGAATCCCGCGTAGTCGCCGTTTGTGTCGTCGACCACGCCACCATTGCTACCGACGTAATTGACGATGTTGACGCCGGTCGTGTTCTTCAGCCCGCGAGGCTGATTCGAGCTGCCGGAACCGTAGAGCGCCACGCGGTCAGCCTCAAGAGCGAAGGAGCGGGCAAGCGCCGATCCGATGACGTTGCCCATGTTCTCCTCGCTGTCTTCCATCAGCTCCAAGGACAGTCGCGTATCGACAGACAAGCTCTTAGCCGTGAGCGTGACCGCGCTGAAAACGCCCGACGCCTCAGCGATAGCCGCGTTCTCCGCGCGCCACGAGGGGATCGGGTCACTTTCGATGCGAGCGATCTGCATCGACCGCGAATCCATGGGCACGATCCGCGCTCCGGCCTTCCGAACCTGCATCTCGTTAACAGCCAGGTCAAGCACGGCCGCACCGTACTTCAGCGGAACGAGATATCCGCCGGAAGCGTTATCACCCTCATACTGCGAACGCTGCTCACCCATCAAGAGCGCCCGGCAGTACGAACCGAATTCCGCGAGTCCTCCGGCCTTTTCGGCCTCCTCAAGGTCTGCGAATCGGCCACCCTCCGGCAGGGGCATCCCGTGCCGGACCTCAACGTTACTCATGTTTCCTGTACCCTTTCCGATGCCCGCGCGCTCATTGGTAAGGCGGATAGCTTCCTCGTCTTCGAGTAGCCGTTCCCCTTCCTGAACGTCCAGCAAGGCGTATTCGAGATCCGTTTTGTGTTGCTCGGCGCGCTTTTTGAGGCGGAAATACTCGGCTTCTTCTTGAGCCGAAATTTCTTCGCCGCTCGCGCCGCGATTGGCGATGTCGCGCTGTCGCGCCGCGATCTCTAAAAGTTCCTTGCGGAGCTTATCGCGATGCTTGCGCGCATATTCAAGCGTCATTGCTGGCATTTTTACTATGCCTCTTTCTACCTTTGATGCGGCGCGCGCCATTCATACGGCATCCCGTGAAGCAATCCGTGAGGTGCGTCCTCGGCGGGTTGACGACAGGGATGTGTTTGCGGATCTCTCCTAGTGAAGGGAAAGATTGAAGGCGGAGCCGACAGGAAACGATCCCTTTGCCACGGTGCTTCTAAAGCGGCCGTGACGGATCGACTATTTTCGGGGTCTTACCTAGAGCAAACAGGGGCGGTGCGAGCGGGTATTACCCGGTCGGCACTCGACGTACCGACCGGGTAGTGCAACCCCGGTACGACCCCGTGACCTGTTTGCTCCTCCGGAGCCGCGCACGAAGGGCAGTCCGGAAGTTGTTAGAAGCGTCGAGTCTTGCCCGTCTGCCTCTGACACCCACTCTACCGGCGAGCGTTAAGGGGGTGAGCATGGTAGCGGACCGCGCCGCACCGTTGGGCCGAAACTGCCAAAAGATGCGCTCGTGACTGGCACGCTCCGGTTTTCCTGCGAACCGGCCCGATCTTCGATCTACTCCGATGCGTGCTGCGTGGCCCGATATTCGTCGACTATCTACAGAGGGAAAAGCTGTACTACACCTACCCGCTGCCGTGCGGGCACTTCTTCATGGCTACGACCGGAGGTTGGAGGACGTCGGAGGCCAGGGGCCTGAGGACATCGAGCCGTTTTACTGCTACAAATGCGAGAAGTATTTTTGTTTGATGAGGAAAGACGTCATCGAACATCCGCCACGCGAGCCGAAGACGGGCCACGGCCTAACCCCGGAGCAAGTCGAGCAGTACCAGGAGAGGGCCGTACTCAAGACTCAAATTGCTAGGTACCTGATCAAGAACAGGTACGGGGATGAGTCGGGCGTGAGCATCGCTGCGAAGTTCCCCGGCGTGAGTCGTCAGCTCGTCGCGAAAATTGCAACGGACATGCTGATCGAGCTGCCCGGACAGCGCGAATCTGTGAATGTGAGAGCCCCCCGGCGTGTGGTCGAGCTGGACCCCGTGGGTCCGGTCGAGTTGGCCGCTGAGTTGGCCGCTGAGCAGAGTGACGAGTTGATCGAGTGGGCAGCTAAGCGCGCGGCAGAGATAGCCGCTGAGGAAGCACCAAAGCCGACCGACGAGCCGACGACGAGCCGGACGACGAGGAGGCACCCGAGCCGACCGACGAGGCACCCCACGAGGTGGTCCGCTGGGTGGTGGTCCCACAGGTGGTCTGGATCGGCGGCCCTTCCTGGCCGACCGACGCTCAGGAGGCCGCGTGACGGCTTGGTCCTATCAGCATCGGCGGGTGGAGACCGGACAGGGCCGCTGGAAGGGTCGCGCGGAGGTACCCTGACCTTGCGCCATCCATAGACAGGGGGAGCCGCTGAGGTAAACCGGGGAGCCCGGTTGCTCGGCGGCTTCCGCGCTGCAACTGGAAGGTGCAACTGAGTTGCAGCCTAGAAATGCCACTTTGGGCAAATGGTACATAACCGGGTGAAATTGGGCCGGGTGGTTCCTCCCTCTTTAGCCTGATTAGAATCACCCGAAAAGGGGAAAAATGGACGGCGTGTTGGTGTGGATCGACTGTGAGATGACGGGTCTCGACCTGGGCAAGGACAAGCTCATCGAGGTGGCCGCGCTGGTCACTGACCCCAACCTGAACGTGCTCGGCGACGGTGTCGATCTGGTGATCCACGCCGACGACGCCGCGCTCGACGCGATGCCGGAGATCGTCCGCGAGATGCACGCCAAGTCGGGGCTCACCGAGGAGGTGCGACGCTCGGCGGTCACCATGGCCGAAGCGGAGGAGGCGGTCCTGACGTACGTCAAGGAATTCGTCCCCAACCCGCGCACCGCCCCGCTCTGCGGTAACTCGATCGCCACCGACCGCGGGTTCCTGGCCCGGGACATGCCGGCGTTCGACTCCTACCTGCACTACCGGATGATCGACGTGTCCTCGATGAAGGAACTGGCCCGCCGCTGGTACCCGCGCGTCTACTTCGGCCAGCCGGCCAAAGGGCTCGCCCACCGCGCGCTCGCCGACATCAAGGAGAGCATCCGCGAACTGGAGTACTACCGGCGGACGATCTTCGTGCCGCTGCCCGGCCCGGACGTGGAGACGGCCAAGGCGATCGCCGCCGAGCTGTAGGTAACTCCGACGCGCCGGAACCCGGTCGACGACGGTCCCGAGCGTCCGGCTATGCTTGTCCGGCCCGCGTAAGTGCGGCGCATGGTGGTCGTAGCTCAGTTGGTAGAGCACCGGGTTGTGGTCCCGGGGGTCGCGGGTTCGAATCCCGTCGGTCACCCCAAGCAGGGGTTCGGAGAGGTCGGTGCGGTCGGGGCAGCGCCGACACCGTGCTGAAGGCGGACGACTGGTTCCCCGGCGACGTCCGTTGGATCACGTGAATCAGCCCCGTCGAGCAGTCAGCCGACGGTGCCCAGGCCGCTCTCGTCGCAGACGACAGCCATGTCCGAGCCGGCCTTGCTGACCGCAGCCACCTTGTCTGGCTCGTCCGGCCCGGTCGACGCCGCCGTCGCCGAGAGGTAGGCCGCGCCCAGCCGGCGCGCGGCGTCGGCCAGAGGTGCGTCCGCAGTCCCGCTCGCCTTCACGATCGCGTCGACCACGCCCGGCTGCATCAGCGTGGCCCCGTTGATGGCCGTCACCAGCAGTCCGCAGGTGTTGGTGCCGGGCGGCTCGTCGATCGGCGCCATGGACGGCGACGGGAAGGGGGCGTGGTCTCCGGCGGCCGAGGCGGCCGAGGCGGCCGGGGTGGGCGATCCGGACGAGCAGCCGGCCAGCAACGCGATCGACAGCGCGGTGACGGACAGCGGACGAATCACCTACCCAGGGTAGGAAACTACGTGCGGGTCGGACTCCGGAAGGTCGAATTCGACCCCATCGGGGGGTGGGACTCTCTGATGGCCACGGCCGCACGGCGGCCAGACCGTCGCAGTTCGCGGGCGCCCCCGGAACTCCTCAGGGAGCGTCCGCGGGGGAACGGCGCCATTTCTGGGCGGCCGCGGCGCCGCACGTCCCGATTTGCAGGGCCGTGTCGGCCGTACGGCCGCTGGTGCTGACGCAGGCGCCGGTGCGGGCGTTCACCAGATCGGCGGCGCCGGAGAGTCGGAACGTCTGCGACGCCGCCCCGGGCCGGCAGACGGAGACCACCATCGTGGTGCCGTTCTTCGTGGCGTCCCCGGTCGTGGCCAGGCAGCGCCCGCCGGTGCGGACGGTGCCGTCGGCCGCGAAGGTCCAGCGCTGGCCGGGATGGTTGGCCAGGCAGGGCTCCAGCCGTACCGGGCGGTCGGTGCGCTGGGTGGCGCCCAGGGCCTCCATGCACAGGCCGGTCGACGCACCGATGACCTGGTACGCCGGACCAGCCGCAGCTTGGGGGTCGCTGACGGCGGCCGCGGTGCGGCCGCGGTGCCACAGCGGGATGCTGCCCGCCGCCAGCAGGGCGATCACGGCCGCCACGGCCAGCAGCACGGTCCGCCGGTTCGGCGAGCGAGACGGGCGTACGGGCGCTTCGATCGCGACCGTGACCTTCCCGGCGACCACCTCTCGCAGCATGGTCTCGGTCTGTTCCAGGGTGAGCCGGTCGGCCGGATCGCGTTGCAGCAACCCGTCGAGCACCGGGGCCAGCGGACCGGCGTTCTCCGGCGGATCGGGCGGCTGGGTCGCCACGGCGGCCAGCATCGACACCGAGGTCGTACGGGCGTAGATCGTCCGGCCCTCGACCGCCGCGTACATGGTCGCGCCCAGTGACCACAGGTCGGCGGCCGGTCCGACGGTCAGCCCGAGCGCCCGTTCCGGCGCCATGAACGCGGGCGACCCCATCACCACGCCGGTCTCGGTCAGGCGGCCGTCCCCGCTGATCTGGGCCATCCCGAAGTCGGTGAGCAGCACCCGGCCGTCCTCGGCCAGCAGCACGTTGGCCGGCTTCACGTCGCGGTGCAGCACCCCGGCCCGGTGCGCGGCGCGCAGGGCGGACAGCAGCGCCAGGCCGATCTGAGCGGCCTCCTCGGGCGTCGCCGGGCCGCCGTCGTGGACGGCGTCGTCGAGCGACGTGGCATCGATCAGTTCCATCACGATCCACGGCTCGTCGTAGTGCTGGACCACGTCGTACACGCGGACCACGTGCTGATTCGCGACCAGGGCGACGGCGCGGGCCTCCCGGAGCGTACGGGCGTGCATCTCGGCCCGTTCGTCGTCCTCGGTGCCGGCCGGCAGCACGAGTTCCTTGATCGCGACGTCCCGGTGCAGCATCTCGTCCCAGGCGTGCCAGACTCGGCCCTGACCGCCCTGCCCGATGCGAGCGAGCAGCCGATACCGGTCGGCGATCAGTTCTTCTGCGGCATGGCGCACCGGCGGAGATTAGCCTGGTCGGGCGGTGTCGGGCCAATGCGACCCGCGCCAGGAGTCCATTGACGCACACGGCTGCGCCCGGGGGCACATGACGACCGTTCTGCACCACCGTGAGTCGGGCTCCGGTCACCCGGTGGTCTTCCTGCACGGCAATCCGACTTCGTCCTACCTGTGGCGGAACGTTCGTCCCGGCATCCCGGGCGGCCGCCTGGCTGCCGGGGTGGGCGACGGTCGGCGTCTTCCGGGACATCCGCGAGCCGGGTGTGGGGGAGCGGATGGTGCTGGACGAGAACTTCTTCCTCGACACCCTGCTGCCCGCCGCTCTGCCTGGTCTTTCCGTTGCCGACCGGGCCGAGTACCGCCGGCCGTACCCCGACCCGGCGTCGCGCCGGCCGCTCCTGCGGTGGGCGCGCGAGATCCCGGTCGCCGGCGATCCGCCCGAGGTGGTCGAGTTGCTCACCGCGGGCTGGTCCGCCCTGGCGCGCCGCCGGATTCCCAAATCACTGCTGTACGCGACGCCGGGCGCGGTGGTCGGCGCGGATGCGGTCCGCTGGGCGATCGAGACCCAGCCCGGCCTGGCCGCCGTGCACCTTGGCCCCGGTGGCCATTTCCTGCCGGAGGAACGTCCCCGGGAAGTGGCCGCCGCCGTGGCCGATCTGCCGGCGAGCGGCGCATAATTCCCCGAAGCATCCGTGCACAGGGGGTCGACATGATCACCGAATGGATCCGGGAACGCCACCGCCTCGCCGAGGCCGACCGGCGCGGGGCCCGGCTCGCCGAGCTTCACCAGATCGCTGTCCTGACCGGCGAAGCCGCCCGGACCGTCGAGCGCGGGTGGGCGCCGTCCTTCTGGTACGGCGCGGCCGGTGAGGCGTGCCTGGTCAGCGCGATCGTCCGCGCCGCCGGTGGCCCCCGGACGGTCCGGTCGCAACTGGTCCGGCGCACCATCGACCTGGTGTGGCACGCCCTGCGCCGCGACGGCGTCCCGCCGGCCGAGTACTGCCCGGCGCCGATCATCCTGCAGGCCCGCATCCGTGACCTGACCCACTGGAACGACACCCCGGGCCGTACGGCCGCCGAGGTTGTGGAACTGCTGGCCGCGACCCGGGAACTGGCCGGAGCCGAGGCCGGACGTCTCCGCGGCGTCCCCGCTTTGCGTTAGCCGAGCGGGCGACCCGGCAAGTCAAGAAGGCCGTACGCCGGGCCGAAGGTCTTGAACCCGGCGACACGGCCACGGTCACGGTCGGCATTCGGCAGTGAAGACCATCGCCGGACGGCTCACGGTCGTCGAGTGACCCCGTACGCGGCGAACGACCGCCGATCGCCCTGCCACGCCTGACGCCCGGCCGCCGTCTCCAAGGCGGCGAGGTCGCCGGGCGTCAACACCACGGCGGAGGCGGCGGCGTTCTCGATGATCCGCTCCGGCCGCCGCGACCCCGGAATCGGCACCACGTCCGGTCCTTGCGCCAGCAGCCACGCCAGCGCGAGCTGACCGGTCGTCACGCCCCGGGCGGCCGCCACCCGGGAGAGCGCCTCCACCAGGGCGAGATTCGCCGACAGGGAGCTCCCGGCGAAGCGCGGATCACCGGCCCGGAAGTCGCCGGCCTCGAAGGCGGTGGCCGGCAGGGCGCCGGTGAGCAGACCGCGGCCGAGCGGGCTGTACGGCACCAGCCCGATACCGAGTTCCCGCGCGGCCGGCACCACGTCGTCCTCCGGCTCCCGCCACGACAGCGACCACTCGAACTCGACGGCCGCGATCGGATGGATCGCCGCCGCCTGGGCGAGCTGCGCCGGGTTGGCCTCCGACAGCCCGAGATGCCGAACCTTGCCCGCGGCCACCAGCGCCGCCATCGCGCCCACGGTGTCGGCCACCGGCACCGACGGGTCGATGCGGTGCAGGTAGTACAGGTCGATCACGTCCACGCCGAGGCGCCGCAGCGAGGCGTCGCAGAACTCCGGCACCCGAGACGGTCGCGCGTCGACGTGCGTGCCGGAGCCGGTGCGGACGATGCCGAATTTGGTGGCCACCACGACCTCGTCGCGGCGGCCGGCGATGGCCCGTCCGACCAGCGACTCGTTGTGCCCGCTGCCGTAGCTCATCGCGGTGTCGAGGAGGGTGATGCCGGAGTCGACGGCGGTCCGGATGGCGGCCACCGACTCGTCGTCGTCGGCCGGCCCGTACGCCTGGGAGAAGCCCATGCATCCGAGTCCGACGGCCGACGTGGTCAGCGTTCCGAGGTGTCGTGGGTTCATGCCGCAACCGTGACCCGGCTGTACTGATAAGTCCAAGACTCGATTGCGCTGGCACCCATCGCGTAGCACGATGAATCGATGGAGCTCCGGCAGCTCGTGTACGTCGACGCGGTCGCCCGGCTGGGCGGGTTCACCCGGGCGGCCCGGCAGTTGCACGTCGCCCAGTCGGCGGTGTCGGCCCAGATCCGGGCGCTGGAGCGGGAGCTCGGCGTCACCCTGCTGGCCCGCACCACCCGGACCGTCACGCTGACCCGGGCCGGCGAGCTGTTCCTGGCCCGCGCCCGGGCGGCGTTGGGCGAGCTCGACCGGGCCCGCGGCGAGCTGGCCGAGCTGTCGTCGGCGCTGACCGGCCGGGTCACGCTCGGGGCGACGTCGGTGCTGGGCTCGTTCGACCTGCCGTCCGCGCTGGCCGGCTTCGCGCAGCGCTACCCGGGCGTGGGGGTCTCGATGCGCTCGGCGCTGATCGCCAAGCTGCTCGACAAGCTCGACGCGGGCGAGGTCGATCTGGTGCTGGGGCCTGTGCACGACGATCTGGCGTCCCGGTTCTCGGCCCGGCTGCTGGCCCGCGAACACCTGGTGCTGGCCCTGCCGCCGGGCCATCCCCGCGCCGGCCGGACGCGGATCGAGATGGCCGAGCTGAGCGGGGAAGTGTTCGTCTGCCTGTCGGCCGAGAGTGGACTGCGCTCCATTCTCGACACGGCTGCGGCCGAGGCCGGGTTCGCGGCCGACGTCCGCTTCGAGACGCACAGCCCGGCGGGCATTCGCGAGCTGGTCAGTGCGGGCCTGGGCGTGGCGCTGCTGGCCGCGTCGGCCACCACCGGAGAAGGACCCCCGATTGCCGTACGCCCGGTCCGCCCCGCCCCGGCGCATCCGCCGATCGGCCTGATCCACCACCGCGACCGCCGCCTGACCGCCACGGTTCAGGTCCTGCGCCGCCACCTGATCGAGGCGGCGACCCCGGACTGAACGTCGCCGGCGGCCTCCTCGCCCGCGCCGCGCAGCACAACGATCCGGAACGTGGTGTCCGTCAGACCACGGCCGGGCCGGCCCACCGCTCGAAGAGCCGGTCGGACGCCCGCGAATAGTCGCCGACCGCGGCCACCAGCGCCCCGCGCACCTCGTCCGCCAGCCGCGCGGGGCTGAGCCGGCCGACCGTACCCGGCTCGACCATGACCTCGATCCCGCCCCGGCCCGTCAGCGTGATGGTCACCGACCGGTCGGCCGAGACGCCCACCGCTCGCAGGTGGTCATATCCGTCCGCGATCGCGCCCATGACCGTCGACGATAGAGGAGCTCCGGCCGGCTCGTGGTTCGCCGGCCGGCCACTCACCGCAGACGGAAAAGCACCTCACCGGCCCGCGGGACGACCAAGGTGTCCGGGTCGGCTTCGAAGGCGGCCACGTCGATGGACGCCGGGTCGCGGTAGCCGAGGTTCACCGCCTCGCACACCTCCCGCGGGATGCCGGTGGCCAGCGTGACGGTGACCCGCAGCTTCTCCACGCCGTCGTCGTACGTGCCGGCGCCCCGCAGATGCGTCGAGTGCGCAAGCACGCCCCAATGCACGCCGGAGAACCGGTCCCACTGCTTCACGAAGTAGTCGCGGCAGTGGTAACCGATGTCGTAGATCTCGGGGTGGCTGGATGCGATCTCGCGGATGTGCGGCGCGTACAGGATGACCTCGCCGCCGTCGGCGACGATCGGCTCCGTCTTGTAGAAGCCCTTCGCCCCGGTCCAGATCTCGTCGTACATCGACGGGATCAACGACAGCACCCGCCGTACGGGCCGGTCCCGGTACGTCACGTGAGTCGCCGCGCTGACCTGCGCCGCATCGGCCCAGGAGGATTCGCAGTCACCGAACGAGACCGAGTGGAGCTCGGTCCGGCCGTGGTCGGACGAAGACGCGGTGACCACGGAGAACGCGTACGTCTCGGCCGGGATCAGCGCCGCCCCGTCGTTGATCAGCGCCCGCACCGGGGTGATCCCGGTCGTGCCGATGATCTCGGCCGAGGTGATCAGGGCCCCCAGCCAGTGCGACACGTCGATGATCCGCTGACCGGCCACACCGGGAAAGAAGTACTTGTTGCCACCGGACATCCCGACCACCTCGTGCGGCAGCACCGGCCCGACGACCAGCGCGATGTCGTGGTCGACGACGGCCCGGTTGAGGTGCACCTCGACGTCGCCGGTGATCCGGCCCTCGGACAGCTCCTCGATCCGCGCCGACGGGATCGTGCCCAGGTGGGCGAACGTCTCGGGCTTCCACCACTCGTGGTTGCGCACGTCCGTGCCCGGATGGACGCCGACGTGCGCAGCCAGCGCGTCGGCACTCATCGCGCCGTGCGTGCCCAGCGCGACGAGCACGGTCAGCCGCGACACCCGGCCGTGCAGCGCCTCGTGCACGGCTCCGACCAGCAGCGGCAGCGGCACGCTACGGGTACCGTCCGGCACCAGCACGCACACGCTGCGCCCGTCCACGTTGAGTTCGGCCAGCTGCTCCTTGACGAAGCTGTGGACCTCGTCGTCGGTGAGGATGCGGTCGGGGCCGCCGACTCTGGATGCCGTCATGCTGGATGCCGTCATGAGAGCCTCACTCCAAGGACACCGGCCGTCCGGTGCGAGCGGATTCGTACACCGGCGATCACGCCGATCGACCGCCGGTTCATCACCATTGTGACGCGGCGCCCAACCCGCAGGTGGACCAAGCTCTCAGCTGAGGGGGAGGTGTCGCGACATCGGCAGAGGCCGTTCACTACGACATGCATGACGCCGAGACTCACCTGTCACGCATCATCGACCGTCAGGGAAGCTGTCCGGTCCTGCCCGCGGCGTGCGGAACAATCCGGGGTTGTGACGAGCCGCATCGGAGACATGATCATCGACTGCGCCGACCCGGAGCGGCTGGCCCGCTTCTGGTCGGCTGCCCTGAGCTACCGCATCTTCGCCCGCGACGACACCGGCGTCGCCATCCGGGGCGCGACCACCAGCCCGGACATCCTCTTCATCCGCGTCCCCGAGGCCAAGGCCGGGAAGAACCGGCTGCACTTCGACGTCTGCCCGACCGACGCCGACCAGGCGTCCGAGCTGGACCGGCTGCTCAGCCTGGGTGCCCGCCGGTCGGCCATCATCGGGACCGGCTCGTGGATCGTCCTGGAAGACCCCGAGGGCAACGAGTTCTGCTTGATGTCCACACGCATCTCACCCGAACCGGCGCCGTTTCACGAGCCGTGAGCAGACTGTTCCAGCGAACGTCACGAGCCTGCTTCAGGATGCCGCCACGGATGTGTGCGTCCCATTGACGGTGACGGGCAGCGGCGAAGGGCGAAAGGCCTTACTCGTCGGACGGTGGGTGCCACCGGCCGCGGCAGCTCTCCGGCGCCACCGTCGTGCTCTAGACGGAACGCCCGAACATGCTCAGTGCTGGGCCGGGAGCGCGATGACCGCCTGCAGCGCATCGAGGTTCGTCAGGATGACCGAGAACAGGCTGACGTCGTCGTCGCGGTCGAGCCACTCGTCCAGTGACACGTACAACAGCGTCACGCAGGTCTCGGCGACCAGGGCCGCCGCTACGCGGTCGATCCCGCGGCCCACGAAGCCGGTCCGGATGGCCTCGCTCAAGGCGGCCTTCTTGCGGAGGTCCCGTTCCTGCAGGCCGTCGTCGGAGCGGATGATGTCGCGCCGGACGCGGATCTGATCCCGCCGCCCCTCGAACCGGGCGGCGGTGAGGTCGCGCAGCCCCTCGATGATCACGGTCATCGGGTCCAGCGAGGCCGGCGCCTCCGCGAGCATGCGGGAAGCGAGGTCGGGGATCTCGCTGCCGGCGAAGATCACCTCTCGCTTGTCGGCGAAGTGCCGGAAGAACGTACGAGTGGTCAGCCCGGCTCGTGCCGTGATCTCGGGGACGGTCGTGGCGGCGAAGCCGTGCTCCAGGAACAGGTCGATGGCGGCCTGCTCGAGGCGCTCCCGCGCATTCGGCCGCCATCTGCTCACTATTCCAGTCTACGTGATGACACGGCATGTCATGAGCAGCTACTGTGATGACACGCAATGTCATCGAGAGGAATGCGCCATGAGCGACGACGTCTGGATCCTGGGCGGCACGGGCCGCAGCGGTCGCACGATCGCGGTCGAGCTGATCAGCCGGGGCATCAAGCCGGTCCTGGTCGGCCGCGACCCGGACCGGCTGGCCAAGGCGGCGGCCCAGGTCGGCGGCGACCGTACGGTCGTGGCCGGCGATGTCGCGGCCATGGTCGCGGAGATCCGGCGCCAGGAACCGGCGGTGGTGATCAACACGGTAGGCCCGTTCGCGTCCACGACGATGCCGATCGCGCGGGCCGCCCACCACTACATCGACCTGGCCAACGACCTGGCCGCCCTCTCGGCCCTGCTCGGCCTGCACGACACCGCCACCACGGCCGGCCGCACGCTGGTGACCGGCGCGGGCTTCGGCGTCACGGCCACCGAGAGCGTCGTGGTCAAGCTCTGCGAAGGGCGGCCCACCCCCAGCCGCGTACGGGTCGACATGATCCCGTCGCTGGAGTCCGAGCCCGGCCGGATCGGCGACGCGCTCGCCGCGACCATTCTCGACGGCATCCCGGGTGTCCCGGGCGGCGGCCGATTCCAAAGCCGCCGCTACGAAGGCGGACGGCTCGTACCGGCCCGGCTCGGCGGCGACGCCATCGTCCTCACCCTGCCCGACGGCACCCAGGTGACCACGGCCAACATCCCGCTCGGCGAACTCATGGCGGCCCAGCGCGCCAGCGGCGCCCCCGCGGTGATGGCCGCGTCGAGCGAGGCGCCGAGCTCGCCCGTCATGCGCGCGATCATGCCGCTCGCGACGGCGCTGCTGGCTGTCGGTCCACTGCGGACGTTCGCCAAACGCCGGCTGGCCGCGGTGGAGATGAAGGCGCGCCCGCGTCCGCGCGAGTCCTCGTGGGGCCACGCCCGCATCGAATGGGCCGGCGGCGAGGTCCGCGACGGCTGGCTGCGTCTCGGTGACGCCCAGATCTTCACCGGCGCCGTCCCGGCCGAGATCACCCGCCGTCTGCTGGCCGGCGAGGGGCGCCCGGGCGCCTACACCCCGGCTGCTCTCTTCGGCCCGGGACTGGCCGAGGCCTGCGGTGCCGTCTACCTCGTGTAGCCGACGCGGGCGAGGTCGTCGCCGCGGCCCTTCGCGGACGACTCGTGGACTCCCTCCGTACGTCGGCGGGAGCGGCTAGGACGGACGGATCGGGGTATGTGCGGCCCGTCCGTACTGAGGGCTGTGGAGGAAACCGTGACCAGCAGTGAGATTGAACCCGATGTCGTCGACGTCCTGACCAGTGACCACCGCGATGTCACCGCCCTGATCGGCGAGATCAAGACGGTCCGTGATCCGATGATCCGCCGTGACCTGACCGACACCGCGATCAGCGAACTGGTCCGGCACGCCGTGGCGGAGGAGATGTACGTCTACCCGGCCATGCGCAAACACCTTCCGGACGGGGACAAGGCCGTCGCCCACGACACCGAGGAGCACAAGGAACTCGAGCAGGCGATGAAGAAGCTCGAGGGCCTCGACGTCACGAGCGCCGACTTCGACGACACGCTGCACCAGCTCGAGACCGTGCTCGCCGACCACGTCCAGGACGAGGAGTCGGAGCAGTTCCCGGAGCTGCGCCGGCGGATTCCGCACGACGAGCTGGTCGAGATGGCCGGCAAGGTGGAGACGGCCAAGCGGCTGGCCCCGACGCGGCCGCACCCGGGCGCGCCCAACAGCGAGGTCTTCCACAAGCTGGTCGGCCCGGGCGTCGGCCTGGTGGACCGGCTGCGGGACAGGCTCACCGGCCGCGCCACCAAGTGATCCGTTCGCGTGATCACCCGGTGGCGCGATGCCGGGTGATCACGCGTCTTCGCGGTCCGGGCTCTCGAACCGGAAGAAGTTGCTCTGCCTGCCGTCGCTGCGCTGCTCCTGGTACAGGAAGTTCAGTTTGCGGTCGTCGAAGGTCCGGAACCACTCGTCCCAGCTGACCTCGCGCAGCCGTTCGTTGTCGCCGCCGAAGTCGAAGCGCAGCACCCCGAGGTGGTCGCCGTGCTCGGTGCCGTCGACGGTGGCCGGTTTGCCGCCGCGCTTATCGGCCCACTGCCGGATCACGTCGTGACTGGTGGTGGCGAGGCTGCGACCGTCGCGCTCCGGCTCGTCGTCGGGAGAGTCGATCTCCTGCGAATACTTCAACGACTTCGAGGTCTGCTTACCCGTGTGCAAGCCGCCGGAGTCCTGACCGTTTCCGGAGAGGGCGGCGACCAGCTCGTCCTTCTTCATGTGCGAGGGGGCGTGCACGCCTTCCTTCCGCGCGCGTTCCCGTAGTTCGTCCACCTTCAGGTTGTGCAGTTCGGTCTCGCGGGGTGTGCCGTTGCTCATCGCGTGTCCTCCCTCAGGTCCGCTGTCCGGTGGCGCGGATACCCGCGAGGGAATCGTTGACACGCACCGGCGCGGCGCGGTCCGGAACAGCCCGGCCCAGCAGCCACGGCACGGTCGTCGCGTAGAAACCGTTACGCAGGGCCGTCCACGGCACGCCGGTCTGCGCCAGATGAGCCTCGGTCGCCGCGTGGTCCGGCATGGGAGCGAACAACGAATCCGCCGACGCCCCTTGGTGGCTGGTGTACACGATCCGGCTCGCGCCGGCCGCCACCGCCGCATCGATGGCCGCCCGGTGCTGCGCGACCGACGCCTCGCCGCTCTCCATCCCGGACATGACGAGCACTTGCGACGCCCCCTCGAACGCGTGCGCCAGTGAGGACGGGTCGCCGTAGTCCGCGGTCCGCACCCGTACGCCCGGAACGTCGAAGCCGGCGGGATTCCGCACACTCACCCCGACCGAAGCGGCCGGCACCCGCGCAAGCAGGTGCCGGACAATCCGCGACCCGAGCTGCCCGGTGGCACCGGTGACGATGGTCAAACCTGTTGTCGTTGTCATGGCACCGACGTTATCACCGTAAACACCGCTGGTGTCAACGCTCTGTTATCGTTGGCAACATGACGCGGGACACCACGAGAGCGCGCATCGTCGAGGTCGCCGCCGGCCTACTCCGCGACCACGGCGCCTCCGGTGTCACCACCCGCGCCGTCGCTCAGGCCGCCGGCCTGCAGACGCCGGTCATCTACCGCATCTTCGCGGACAAGGACGCCCTCCTCGACGCGGTCGCCGAGCACGTCTTCGCCGACTATGTCGCCCGCAAAGCGGTCAAGCCGCCCAGCGACGACCCGATCGCCGACCTCCGCGCCGCGTGGGACACCCACCTCGGGTTCAGCCTGGACAATCCGGCGCTGCTCGCGCTCTACGCCGACCCCGCACGCCGCGCCCGCATGCCCGCCGCCACGGCCGGCATCGAGATCCTGCGAGCCCGCGTCCGCCGGATCGCCGAGATCGGCCGTCTCCGCGTCCCTGAAACCCGCGCCGCGGAGATGATCTCGGCCGCCGGCAACGGGGCGGTCCTCATCGTGCTGGCCACCGAACGCCGCGATCTCGGCCTGGCCGACGCCATGTACGACGCGGTCATGCACGCGATCCTGACCGACGAGCCGGCGCTGGCCACCGACGACCTGGCGGCCGCCGTGATCGCCTTCCAGACACTCGTGCCCAAACTCCCGACCCTGACCGACACCGAGCGCGCGCTGCTCACGGAGTGGCTGCGGCGCTAGCTTTCGGGCGTTGAGCCGTTCGGGGACGGCGACGGTGTGTCCGCGGCGGACGGCGGCCGCTGCCAGATCGTCGTGTCGCCCGGCGGCAGCGTCGGATCGCCGACCAGCACCAGTTGTTCCGCCCCTTGCCGCGCCGGTAGCGACACGGTCAGCCGGCCGTGCGTACGGTGCGCGTGCAGCACCGCCCGGTGATACGCCTCCAGCTCCGAGATGAACGTGTCGTCGCCGTAGATCGAACCGTCGACCAGCGGCCCCGGCCGCCCCTCCAGCACCGCGATGACGTCCTCACCGGTCAGCGTCTTGTGGGACTCCAACGCGTGCGCCAGCGCCAGCACCGCACGCCGGTTCTCCTTGAGCAGCGCCGCCGTACGCTCGAGCATCTCGCCCAGATTGTCCTCGATCCGGTCGGCGAGCTGCCGCCGCGCGCTCACCTCGGTCTTCTCGCCCTTGCCGGCCCCGCCCGGAGTGCCGACGCCGATCCGGCTCGACGCGGCGTACGACGAGACCGTCGACCCCATCCCCCAGACACCTTCCATGTTGGTCGCCACCGCCGTCGCCGACTCCAGATCCCCGGACACGCCGGACGAACTGTCGCCGTCGAAGAACATCCGTTCCCCGGCCAGCGACGCCAGCGACACGTAGATGTCCGCCTCGTAGTGGCTGCGCCAGGTGGTGAACTGGTCCTCCGGCGGGATGCTGGCCACCATGCCGAGGTAGCCGCTGCCCTTCTCGATCGTCGCGATGTCGATCTCCATGTGGTGCCGGGTGCGGTATGCGATCACCGCGTGGCACGCCTCGTGCACCGCCACCGCGTGCCGCTCGCGCTCGATGTACTCCACGTTCTCGGCCGGTCCGAGTTCCTTCAGCTGCTTCGCCCGGATGATGTCCCGCCAGATGATGGCGTCCCGGCCGTCCCGGATCGCCGTGATCAGGGCCTCGTTCACCATGTCCTTGATGGTCGCGCCGGTCGCGTACGGCGTGATCGTGGCCAGCTTGTCCACCTGCTCCGGCGTCAGCTCGTGCTTCACCTTGGCCAGATAGCCCTCGTACGTCCGGACCCGGCCCGCCTTGCTCGGGTAACCGACCTTGTAGATCCGGTCGATGCGCCCCGGCCGCAGCAGCGCCTCGTCCAGCGCCTCGGGCAGGTTGGTCGCCATCATGACGAGGATGCGGTACTTCGGCGGCGGCTTCGGCCGCATGCCCAGCGCCCGCCGCACGTACCGGTTGACGAATCCGCGCGGCTTCTTCAGGCCGGACAGCTCGGTCAGCAGCGCCTCGAGCGTGCCCATGCCACCGCCGCCCATGCCCATCCCGCCGCCCATCACGGCCTTGTCCTGGGTGCCGCTGCCCATGGCCTGCCGGGTGAGCATCCACCGCGAATCGTCGGAGAGGTACGAGAATCCGTGGCACCCGTCGGCCCGGAACGGCGCCGGCGTCATTCCGCGCGGGAATCCGCCACCCGGCCCGCCCTGCGCGAGCGCACCCCGGTTGCCGAGCGAATCGGCCTCGTCGAAGAACACGATCACGCCGCCGTACCGCAACGCCAGTTTCCGCAGTTTCCGGAACAGGCCTTTGACCTTGAGGACACCGACCCCGAAGAACATGTTGATGAACGCGCCCGGGTCCACGAAGACGTACGGCTTCCCGGTCTCGCCCGCGACCGCCTCGGCCATCAGCGTCTTACCGGTGCCGGGCGGGCCCCACAGCAGAATGCCGCCGGGCACATATCCGCCGCGCGACTCGATCGCCTCCGGGTTCTCCAGGTAGACGATGTTCTCCTTGACCCGGTCGAGCACGTGGTCCTGACCCCACACATCGGTGAACCGGGTCTTCACGTCGTCCGGGAAATAGACCTCGACGCCACCCCGCGACAGGAACCAGAAGATCGCCCCGAACTGCCCGACGGCGATGAACAGCACGAAGATGACCTGCAGGAACAGCGGGGCCGCGCGCCACAGCAGAGCCGGGACCTGGAACAGCGCAATCAGCGGCGACGTCTTCAGCACGGTGCCGAGAATCAGCGCCACGACCGCGATGAACAGCAACCACTTGAAGACCCGGATCAGCCGGAAACGCGTCCAGTCGGAGAACAGCCGCCGGGACGTACGGTCGATTCCGCCGAAGATCCCCTTCGTCCACAGGCGGTGATACCACGAGGCGTGCTCGCTGATCAGGAAGTGCAGCTGCCGCAACAGCTCGAGCCCGAAGAGCACCATGATGGTGATGCCGGTCTTGCTGCGCAGTTCCTGCCGCAGCGCGTCGTTGAACGGCAGGATCGGATCGTCCGCCATCGACGCCCACACGACCGCGAACCAGGCGATCGCGAACAGCAGAAGGAACTTGATCCGGTCCCAGAACGCCATTCTCTTCCGGTACGTACGGACCTGCGCGTCCGGCCCCTCATCGGGCGGCCGCAGTCCTTCCACCACGGGGTCCGTGGGCGCCGGTGCCGTCATCAGTTGCTCCTCACCGTGAAGGACTTCGCGATCGCGTCCATCTCACTGGACCGCGCGCGGTAGCAGCTCGTCGAACACCGGATGATCAGCAGGTACAGCTTGCTGCCGTCGTTGTTGACGAGAGCCGTCTGGTCGAAGGTGTGCATCACGCCGCTGCCGAGCTGGTAGTCGTAGATGACCCGGACCCCGTGCAGCCCGCTCGACGGCGTCAGCACCTGGTCGTCCACCAACTCGAACCCGGTCAGCCCGATCCCGCCGTTCTGGTCGGCCGCCTGACGCGCGTCGTCGGTGACCGGAAGGAAGGAGTTGCGCAGCGTGTCGAGGGAGACTTCGTTCGCCTGCGCCTGAGTCAGCGGGGAGATCCGCGCGTACACGATGGGCTGCTCGGTGGGGCTCTGGGAGATCAGATGATCTGCGGCCGGATCGGCGTCGGCGTCGTACGCGACCGACCACCATTGCTGCCGGCGGGCCTGCGAGGTGGCCGAGTCCGGATTCGTCCCGGTGAGCAAGTCGTCCAGCGAACTGGTCTGGGTCTCGTGCCACTCGTGCGGAACCTTGAAGTACGTCTTCTGCCCGGAGTTCTTCACGTAGGTGAACGCCGGCGGCGCGCACCCACCGGTTCCGGCGACGACCGCAACCGCGAGCGCCGCCGTCACGACATGGATCGCTGGCTTGATCATCGCTGTCCACCGCTCCCCGACGGGCTGACTTGCCTGCAGTATCTCCCGAATTTGTTTCCATTTCACAGACTCCTCTCGCGAAATTCGCAGCTGCCGATACGCCGGATTGATCCGGGACTCAGCGCCTTCAGGGCATTGACGCCGTCGGGGCTCCGGCGTCGGCGAGGAATGGGTATCGTCTCCGATCACCACCGCCCATGACATTTGTCCCGTCGCACCCAGGACGAACGGGCCGATGCGGATCGAGTCCGGGTGCGACCCTGAAAGGCGTGACGATGACGGCGGATGTGGTGCGGTTGCGGCCCCCGATGAACCGGGTCAGCCCCCGTGCCCGGTGGTATTGGACGGTGAAGGCCGCGGTGTTGTGGGTCGTCCTGCTCGTGCCCCAGGCGATTTGGTTGATCGCGGACAGCGGCGGAGCGAACGCCCCCCACCTGATCGTGGCCGCGGTGTGGCTGGTGCTGGCCGCCGTACATCTGGTGGTGATGCCCCAGTGGCGCTACCGCGTGCACCGCTGGGAGGCCACCGACACCGCCGTGTTCACGCAGACCGGCTGGTTCAGCCAGGAACGCCGGATCGCGCCGATCTCGCGGGTGCAGACCGTGGACACCGAACGCGGCCCGATCGAGCAACTGTTCCGGCTGGCGAACGTCACCGTGACGACCGCATCGGCGGCCGGCCCGATCAAGATCGACGGCCTGGCCGCGACGGACGCCGACCGGTTGGTCGCCGACCTGACCGTACGGGTCGGCCAGACCACCGGGGATGCCACGTGACCACCGCGGTCGACGCCGGTGAGGGGAAGGCGGCAGTCGGCGCCGACGGCTGGCGCCGGCTGAGCCCCCGGATGCTGGCCGTCCATCCCGTGATGGAACTGCGGCGGCTGATCTTCCCGCTGATCGCGGTCCTGATCGGCTTGCAGAGCGGCAACGGCGACGACGGCGGCTGGTGGGCGCTGGGCATCGGCGGCATCGGCATCGCGATCGGTTTCCTGCGCTACTTCACCACGTCGTTCCGGATCACCCCGACCCAGGTCCAGGTACGCCGCGGCCTGCTCCGCCGCCGGACCCTCACCGTGCCACGCGACCGGATCCGCACCGTGGACGTCACGTCCAACGTGCTGCACCGCATCTTCGGCCTGGCCCGGGTCACGGTCGGCACCGGCCAGACCGACAAGAAGAACGACGGCGTGAAGCTGGACGGCCTGAGCGCCGCCGCGGCCGAGAACCTGCACCGCGAGTTGCTGCACCGCCCGGCGCCCGCGGCGGCGCCGTCGTCCGCTTCGCCGACCTGGCCGATCTCGGCCGCCGTGCCGTCCTCGCCTTCGTCGCCTTGGCCTTCGCCTTCCTCGCTTTCGCCTTCCCCTTCGTCGCCTTCCCCTTCGTCGCCGGAGACGGTGCTCGCGAAGCTGGACCCGGCCTGGGTCCGGTACGGGCCGTTCACCCTGTCCGGCCTGCTGGCGATCGGGGTGCTGTTCGGGCTCGGCACCCGCCTGGTGAACGAGAGCCACGTCGACCCCGACGAAGATCGGCGTCGTCCACGACGCGATCGACTACCTGCGAAACAGCCCGCTCCCGGTCGCGATCCTCCTGGTGGCCGCCGCGGTGATCATCTTCACCGTGGTCGCGTCGACCGTCGGCTACATCCTGACGTTCTGGAACTTCCGGCTGAGCCGGCACAGCGGCGGCACCTTGCACGTACGCCGCGGCCTGCTGACCACCCGCAGCACCACGATCGAGGAACGCCGGCTGCGCGGTGTCGAGCTGAGCGAGCCCTTGCTGCTACGAGCGGTCGGCGGCGCCCGGATTCTGGCCATCGCCACCGGCCTGCGAGTAGGTCGAGGCGGCGACCGCGGCGGTTCGATCCTGCTGCCCCCCGCACCCCGCGCCGTCGCGCTGAACGTGGCCGCAACCATCGTCAGCGACCCCGAACCGCTGACCGTGCCCCTGACCCGCCACGGCCCCCGGGCCGGCCGGCGCCGCTTCACCCGGGCTCTGACGGTCAGCACAATCCTGATCCTGATCGTGCTGGCATTCGTCCTCTTCGCCGGAACCCCATGGTGGGCCCTCTGGACGGCGCTGGCGCTACTGCCGCTCAGCATGGTCCTGGCTCTGGACCGGGCGGCCAACCTCGGCCACGCCCTTACCGACAACTGGCTGGTCAGCCGCCAGGGCAGCCTGGTTCGCCGCCGCTACGTCCTGAACACCGACGCGGTGATCGGCTGGAACATGACCACGTCGCCCTTCCAGCGCCGGCTCGGCCTGATGACGTTGGCCGCGACCACGGCCGGCGGCCGTCAGCAGTACTCCATCCCCGACGTCCCCGACGCGGAGGCGATTCGCGTAGCCCGCACCGCCGTCCCCGGCCTGCTGGACCAATTCCGCGCATCTGACACCTCAACCAGCCCGCTCTGAGGGAGATCCGTCCTCCGTAGATGAGACCGGTTGCCGGCACCGCACATGGCAGGACGGCGCGCGGCACGTGCTCGGGTAGGACGAAGCACAGACCAGCTCGATCGTCACCCGGTCCGTGATCAATCGTCCAGCTGAAGCCATGCAGAACGCACGGGTGCGTAAGCCTTGGCGTCGCAAACCATGGTCGCTTAAGTGTGGTGTTCGATGTCCGGAGAGGACGCCGCGGTGCCTCAGCCGGACTGGGTGCGTGACTGGATCACTGGAGGGGGCGGCTCCCGTGACGCTGCAATCGCGGGGTCCGGCTGAAGCGTTGGGCTCGAGGCCGGGTAGCCACGACAGCCAATCGTGCGACCAGGTCCGCAAGGCCGGATGAGCGCCGCCAACCCACTGGTTGCGAGCGCGGCCGGCTCCCCGGTAGATCCGCTCTCCGGTGTCTGGATCGCTCAGGACATCGAATCTCTCAGCGCCGGCGTCAAGAACGGCAGCTGAATCGAGGGCACGCTTGGCGCAGCGTCCGCCGGACTTGATGCACTGGCCGTCGTCTCCGACCCGATCGGATCGCTGCTGCAGTACGGCGTCGCGTGGATCATCGACCACGTCAAGCCGCTGTCGGAGGCCCTCGACTGGCTGGCCGGTGACCCGGGCTGGATCGCCGGGCATGCCCAGACTTGGCGAAACGTCGCCGGCTCGCTGCACGATCATGCGGCGGATCGGGTCTGTTCCGCACCGAATACCACGGGCGGACCCTGCGCGAGCACTACGGGCTGGACCGCCCCGCCAACACCCGGACGACCGACCGCGTCGCCGTGACCGCCAGTTTCTGATCGGGCCGCCGGCCGGCACGTCATCATCGACGCGTCGGCCGGCACCCCGACAACAATCGGCCGTTTTTAATGGCCCCTCAGGCCTGATGACTAACGCATGCGTTGCGCTCGGGCGCAGCCTTCCGATAGGGAGCGGGATAATTGGTGTAGCTGCTCCCGGTTCAGCTCAGCCTGCTGCACGTCCCCAGTATCTTTCACCTCGTCGTCGCCGTCGTCCTGCTCCCTGATCGGCCCTTCAAAGATCATCTCGACCCCTTGACGAAGGACGCCCTGAGCCGTCAGCCGACAATGGCGAACTGGTCGTGGCTCACGACGCAGGCTGAGAGTGGCTTTCGGGCTAGAGTTCGCACCGGACTGGCGACACGGCATAGAGGTCGCGGCAGACGAGTACACCCGCCGCCTGAGGGTGCTCAGCGCCCCGCAGAGCGGCAGTGCGCCCGGAATCTGACCGGACGTCTGCCGCGCCCCACACCTGGCCGCGCGTTGTTCGACTGGCCGAGGCCTGATGATCACCGTACTGGGTAGGGTCTTGACAGATTGAGAGATTCACCGTTGTCTTTATGGCACGTGTCCTTATGGCACGTCTAAAGCGCAGAATCCTGGAGGAACTCCCTCAGGTTGCGCCGGGCGCCGGCTGTGCTGACGGTTGAATCACCTTGAAGATTGGGTCGGCTTTGAAGAAGATCGTCCTGGCAGCCGCGCTGATACCTCTGCTGTCAAGCGCGGCCGGTGGCGCCTCGCCGGCACTGGCTGCGGTGTCGTCCGTTCGCGCCATCGCCGCCACCGCTGCTGCAGTGGCGGCTACCGCGCCGCTCCGGTTGGAGCCGCTGGGTAGCTCGTTCACCTACGGCTCACACAGCAGCGCCGGAAACGGCTACCGCGGCCCCTTGTGGGACGCGTTGACCAACTCAGGCCACCAGCTGGACTTCGTGGGTTCGGTCCACGAGGGCACGATGGCCGACTCCGACAATGAGGGCCACCCCGGTTGGCGGATCGACGCACTTCAAAGCATCGCGACTAACTCGGTCACCACCTACCGGCCGAACGTGGTGACACTGATCGCGGGCACCAACGACCTGATCCAGAACCATGACGTGGCCACCGCCCCGGACCGGCTCGGCGCTCTGGTCGACCAGGTCCTGGCCGCCTCTGCCGGCGTCACCGTGGTGGTCGCCGACCTCCCGGTGTCCACGAACGCCAACGTCGTGGCCTTCCGGCCGGCGTACAACGCGGGCGTCGCGCAGATGGTGCAGGCTAAGCAGGCCGCCGGCAAACACGTGACGTTCGTCAGTATGAGTGCGATCACGAGCGCGGATATCGGACCCGACGGCATCCACCCCGGCGATGCCGGCTACCAAAAGATGGCCGATACGTGGAACAAGGGTATCCAGACCGCGGTAACCGCCGGCTGGATCACCCCGCCGGCGAATATCGGCAGTCCGGTGGCGCAAGCCTCCGGTGAGGTCGTCGCAGGTGTCGCCGCCGGCAAATGCCTGGACGTGAACGGAGCCAACGCCACCGACGGCACGCGAGTGCAGCTGTGGACGTGCAACCACTCGCCGGCGCAGCCCTGGACGGCCTACTCCGACAGCACGTTGCGGGTCTTGGGCAAGTGTCTGGCCGCCGTCGCCGGCGGCACAGCCAACGGAACGAAGACCGAGCTGCGCACCTGTAACGGCTCTGGCGCCCAGATCTGGCAGTCGGCCAACGGCGGTTACGTCAACATTGCGTCCGGGCGTTGCCTCGACGATCCGAACAGCACCACCACCGACGGCACCGGGCTGCAGCTGTGGGACTGCGGGGGTGGCGCCAACCAGCGGTGGGCGCCGCCAGGGCTGGGAGCGGTCTTCTCCGGCATCGCCGGTAAGTGCCTGGAGGGCGGCGATGGCGCTAGCGTCAACGGCACCAAGGTCGACATTTCGGACTGCACCGGTAGCCATGCCCAGCAGTGGGTGCTGCGATACAGCAACCTTCAGATCAGCGGCCTGTGCCTCGACGTCAATGGCGGACTAGTCGCGAACGGAACCATCGTGCAGTTGTGGGACTGCAGTGGGACCGCTGGGCAGGTCTGGCGCGTGGGATCGAATGGAAGCCTGGTGAATCCGCAGTCCGGCAGATGTCTGGACGATCCGGGGTTCACCACGGTCAACGGCACTCAACTCAAAATCTGGGACTGCAACGGCGGCATCAACCAGAAATGGACTCCCCCAACTTTCTAAGACGTTGGTAAATAAAGGGTTCGGGTGGTCGGCGGCGAGGGTGGAAATCGATGGTCGTGCACGTGTCCGGCGTGGTGGCGTGACATGAGGAAGGGCCTTCGGTACGAGCAAAGGTAACTAAACCAACAGCTCGACTCCGAAGGCCCAACCCTGTCTGTATACCTTGTCGCCGGGACCGCCGCATCGACCACCCCGGCCACCCTTGACGCTCACCTGCCGACCGCCCGACCCGGCACTACCCGTCCGATACCAGCGACGCCGAATGGCGTCCTGGCCCCGCACGTGCCCGGCCGGGACCGGCCGCGGCCGCCCGATCGTCTACCCGCGCCGCGACATCGTCGACGCGATCCGCTACCTCGACCGGACCGGCTGCCAGTGGGACGCGCTGCCCGCCGACTTCCCGCACCCGAAACTGGTCTACCACTACTTCAAGACCTGGACCGCGACGGCACCCTGAACCGCTTATACACAACCACCTGCGCGAACAAGTCCGCCAGCAGTGTCGAGGACCGTGACCGGCAACCGACCGCAGCGCTGGTCGACTCACAGTCCTTGCGCGGCGCGGAGACCGTCGGGCAGTCCAGCCGCGGCTACGACGCCGGTAAGAAGGTCAACGGCCGTAAACGCCACATCGCCGTCGACACCTGCGGGCTCCTGCTCGCGGTCCTGGTCACCGGCGCCGGCGTGCAGGACCGCGACAGCGCCCGGCCGCTGCTCTGGGCGCTACACGCCTGCTTCCCCAGTATCCGCCTGGTCTGGGCCGACTCCGGCTACGCCGGCCGACTCGTCGACTGGGCCACCGACCAGCTTCGACTCACCGTGCAGATCGTGACGAAGCTGGCCGGGCAGACCACCTTCGTGGTCCTGCACCGCAGGTGGGCCGTCGAGCGGACGTTCTCCTGGATCAACCGGTGCCGGCGCACCGTCCGCGACTACGAACGGCTCCCGCAGCATCACGCCGCGATGGTCCGATGGTCGATGATCATCATCATGACCCGCCGACTCGCCCGCCACCAACCCACCTAAACCCCTTATTTACCAGGGTCTTACAGCCATCCCATCAGCGCTGCCATGCTGCGCAAGCGGCTTTCCGTAGCCGGCCTGACCGCCCGCGCCGCCCGCGCCGCCGCGCTGGCCCAACTCGCCGTCGAAACTACCCGCCGCCGTCCTCGCCCGCTGCCTCGGCATCGACTTCATCAGCGCCGTGGCATGGCAGAGAACGGCGGCCGGAGACTGGCACGCGTACGCGGCCCGTACAGCCCACCAGACGAATGGTTCTTCCCTGCCGTAGCGCCTCCCCGGGCCGCCGGGAACCGGCGTCTGAAGGCGACGCAAACAGGACTGTAGATCGCTGCGAGCCCCACTCGCGGCGCCGACGGCAGAATGAGGTGGCGCCGGGCAACTCAGCCGTCCGGCATCGCCAAGCGTCGATGCCGTAGGCGCGGCTCAGCCGTGGAACGGTCTGCCCGTCAGCCTGCCCCGGACTTGCAATTACCTTCTCGAGTCACTTGAGGCCAAGCGACTTCCGGATATTTGCCTCGGTGTTCGAGACGCGGGCGAACTCTTCGGGCGTCATCGTCCAGTCGAGCGTTGCCCCGTTGCTGGCGGCCTGAGTCTTGCTCTTCGCGCCGGGGATCGGGATGACCAGGGGGTCGGTGGCGAGGAGCCAGTTCAGTGCCACCTGGGCGATCGTGCCGTCGTGCTCTTTCGCGATCGAGTCCATGACGGCAAACAGCGGCTCGAGTTCGTCGCGGTGCATCTCGTACGGCTTGGACCGCATGGCTTTGAAGAAGGACTCACCTGGTTCGAACAGGCTCGCCCCGCGGAACAGGGTGGCCTGTTGACCTCCGTATTCTTGACCACCGACGCGGTACTTGCCGGTGAGGACTCCTTCGGCGAGCGGGAGGATGGGGAGGATCGTGACGCCCAGCTCACGGCAGGCGGCGAGCATCCCGTTGGTCTCCGGGTGGCGGTGCAGCAGGTTGAACCCGATCTGGTTGGAGGCCAGCGTGATGCCGTGCACAGACGCCAGGTATTCGTAGGAGTGACGCAGGTATTCGGTGCTGAAGTTGCTCACGCCGATCGCCTTGGCCTTGCCGCTTTTGACCGTGGCGGCCATGGCGTCGAGGTACTTGTCGAGGCTGCGACGCGCTGGAGGGTAGTGAATTTGGTACAGGTCCACGGCCTCCGTGCGAAGCCTCGTCAAGCTGCGTTCCAGGACCGTGCCGACTGCTTTCACGGAGAAGTTGCTGTTCGGGTCGTACGGCTTCGCCTGGGTGAACTTCGTGGCGACGATGATCGGCCGGCCGTCCTCGTGACGGAAGTCGCCCAGCAGTTGCTCCGACAGTCCCCGGCCGTAGGTGTCCGAGGTGTCGAAGAAGTTCAGGCCGGCGTCGAGACATGTCCGGTAGACCGCGAACAATTCGTTGCGCCCGTACTTCGTGCCGTACCCGAAGCGCTTGTCTCCCCATGCCTGGGTGCCGTTGCCCATCGCCGGCACGCTGATCCCGGACCGCCCGAGGCGCCGCTGTTCTACCACTTTGCTCTCCTGATTTGTCGAAACCACATGGGATTTCCGTTCCGGGCGCGACCGACGCGTCCGGGTGGATCAGCTCGCTGCAGTCGCCGGCGACCGTCGTCGACCTCGACCAGGTCAGCGACGAAGGGCGGTGTCGTTGAGCGCGCGGTGGATTGCCTCGATGTCGCGGCGGCCCTGTCCGTAGTCGCCGAGAAGCGTGCGGATCTTCGCGTCCGCGGTGATGTGCACGTCGACGCCGCGCGTGGTCGCCGACCAGTGCACCGTGACGGTTTCGCCCCAGCTGAACAGGTTCGGGCGGCGCCTCAAGGTGGCCGTGGCGGCGTCGAGGCTGAGCAGGGTGAGCTCGGGGCGGTCGCCGGCGACCCGTTCGACGCGTGCGCGGATGTCGTCGGCGCCAGCGGGCAGGGAGAACCGGGCCTCGCTGTGGTTGCGCGATCGGGTGGTCTGGGGACGCTGGTCGGATGCGATGGTCATGGTGGAGCCTTCCTGGTGGTGGGGATCGCTGTGGTGGTGCTGCTGCTTAGACCGCGTCTCGTTTGGGGTTGTTGTAGCGCAAGATCATTCGTTGTACGGGCATGGGTGACGTCGAGAAGTTCTGCCCGGATGCGTTGTGGAGCCTGGCGAAGCCGTTGCTGCCGGAGCACCCGCAAAGGCATCAAGGCGGCGGCAGGCGACGCATCGACGACCGGACCGCGCTCGCCGCGATCACGTACGTGCTGCAGACCGGCTGCCCCTGGGACGCGCTGCCCGAGTCCTTCCCGATCTCCCGGGCGACCGCGCACCGCCGGTTCACCGAGTGGGTCGAGGTCGGCGTGATGGACGCCCTGCAGCAAGCCACGCTGGACGTGCTCGGCACGGCCGGCCAGATCGACTGGTCGCGGGCGAGCATCGACGCGATGCACGTTCGAGCGGTAAAAGGGGGAATCTGACGGGGCCGAGCCCGGTAGACCGCGGCAAGCCCGGCTCCAAGGTCCACGCGATCAGTGACCGGAACGGGCTTCCGCTGCACGCCGACATCTCGGCTGCCAACGTCAACGACCACAAGATGCTCGAAGACGTGGTCGACGGCATCCCCGGCGTGCGTCAGCCAGTCGGACGACCCCGCAAGCGGCCAGCGAAGCTGCACGGCGACAAAGGCTACGACTACCGGTCCTGCCGCCAAGCCCTGGCCCGACGCCGGATCAAGGGTCGCATCGCCCGCAAGGGCATCGAGTCATCAAAGCGTCTCGGTCGACACCGCTACGTCATCGAACGCTGCCTGGAGTGGGTCACCCGGTTCCGTCGCCTGGCCCGCCGCTACGAACACAAGAGTTCCCACTTCCTCGGATTCCTGCGCCTGGCATGCGCCCTGATCTGCTATCGCCGCGCCGTCAAGCTGGACCTGCTGACCAGCAACAACCCCAAATGAGATGCGGTCTTAGGCGCGGGTCGGTCGAGGTCGGCAAGGTCCAGCACGAAGCGGTACCGGACGTCGCCGCGCTCGAGACGCTCGAAAGCCTCATGGACCTGGGCGGAGGCAGCAGTTCGATGTCGGCGGTGATGCCGTGCTCGGCGGCGAAGGACAACAGTTCCGCGGTGTGCTTGGTGCCGCCGGTGCCCGATGAGGTGAGCGTCTTGCGGCCGAAGGCCAGTTCCATGAGATTCACCGGTGTCTGCCTCGGGAAGCCGAGCACGCTGAGCGTGCCGTCGAGGGTCAGTAGCCGCAGCAGCGGCGACAGGTCGTGCGGGCCGGAGATGCTGTCCAGGATGAGGTCGAAGCGGCCGGCGGCCTGCGCGAGGCGCTCGATCGCCGTTTGCCGCAGAGTGGCGGTTCCGTCGGTGATTTGCCATCCCGTTGTCGTCCGCATGCCGCTCCTTTAAACAAACTATTCGGTCTGTTCTGAAGGTAGCCGCCTTACCTGTCAGAAGCAAACCGAATCGTCTGTTTGTTAAGGTGGTCTCATGTCCTCAGGTCCGGCAACAGCCAAAGGTGCCGCAACCAGCCGTCGCATCCTGGACGCCGCGGCTGTGGAGTTCGCGGAGCGGGGCGTCGCCGGAGCCCGGATCGACCGCATCACCGCGGCCGCCCGCACGAACAAGGCTCAGGTGTACGGCTATTACGGCAGCAAGGAAGGCCTGTTCGACGCCGTCATCGCCGACCGTGCCGGCCAGCTCATGAGCACAGTGACATTCGATGCGGACGACTTGCCCGGATGGGCCGTAGCGATGTACGACGAGAACCTGCGCAACCCCCAGCTGATCCGCCTGCTGACCTGGCTGCGCCTGGAACGACAGCCCACCGGGGACCTCGGCCGGGCCGCTGACCACGAGCCGAAACTCGTGGAGATCATCCGCGCCCAAGCTGCCGGCCGGGTCCGTGAAGGCGAGCCCCTCGATCTGTTCACCCTGGTCCTGAGCATGGCGTTCTCCTGGTCGGCGGCCAGCGTCGTTTACGCCGCCAGCGCAGCCGACCCCGCCGAGGAACACGACCGACGACGCGCCCTGCTGGCCGAGTGCGTTCACAGCGCGATCTCGCCGACAACACCCGGCACCTGAACAAACCTGCACGACGAGGACGGAATGCGAGGCTGCCTCAATCTTGGCTGCGCATGGCGTCGGCAACTGCGCCGGGACGCAGCTTGTACAGACAGGCGATCGGCTCCTGCAATACTGCGACGTCGGAGCCCTGACCCGAAAACTACGACGCGACCATCACGAGGCGTTGCAGGACGGCGTACGGCACATCCCCGGCTTCGACGTAGCGCAGACCAGCTTGATCGTCGTCAGCCGATCCGGGACCGATCTACCAGCCGACGCCGTTCAGGCGGTGTGGGGTCCGCCCGACATCGTCGCCGCGTGGCGACCCTGATTCCTCGATCCGCTGTTGCGATGCGCGCGGCCTCCTCTGTGGTGGATGCAGCGTTGGGACACCGTGCCAGGACATCCCGGCCGGATGCACCCGGACGGCTCCCCGGCGACAACCGGGCTGCAACGAGGGCCGCGCACATTGGAGATCGGAAGTGCACGGATGCGGCGCCTAGGTGGGCGCCCCCTCGGAGAAGGAGTTCCCCCCATGCGTACTCGTATCGTGACCACCCTGGTCGTGGCCCTGGGAGCGTTCGGAGTCGCGGCCCCGGTCGTCGCGGGTCCGGTGCTCAGCGCGCTCAGCGGCCACCACGTCGTCAGCCAGTCCGGCAACGGCGCGTCGGTCGAGGCCGGTCGGTCCTACAAGCTGGTCAAGTAACGTCGCTCCACGTCAACGGTGGCCGGGTGCATGTCGCACCCGGCCACCGCCGTCTTTCCGTACGGCCGGTTCACCTTAAGGACGCAGGCGACCGCATGTGCCACCGGGCGCAGTCACGACGTCCCGGCGTCCCGGGCGCGTTCGACCATCAGGTCCAGCGGCGCGGCCCGGCCCCGCTCCCAGGCCTGCCGGAACCCCGCGTCACCCAGCCGACGCCGCGCCGTGTCCGCACTCGCCGCGCGGGCTTCGGCCACGTTGGGCGGGACGGGCAGCCGGCGTCGCTGCCGCAGCGCGTCCGCCGCGCCCAGCAGTTCGGCCGCCGGCACCGGGTCCCGATCGGCCAGCACGGTGGCCACTGCTTCCAGCGACGTTGTCACGTCCTCGTGCAGCTGCAGCGCGTGTCGGTGGACCAGAGCCTCGGCGAGCAGCCGCAGCGCCGTCGCGGCGTCTCCGCCGAGCCAGGCCGCCCGACCTGACTGATGCTGTGCCATGGCCTCGCCGGCCACGTCCTTCAGCTCGGCGCTGAGTGTGCGCGACTCGGCCAGCAACGCCTCGGCGGCGGCCACCTCGCCGCGGGCCAGCGCGATGTCGATCCGGTCCTCCAGCCCCAGCAGCCAGTTGCGCGGGTCCTCGGCACCGTCCATGGCGAGCCGTTGCGCCACGTACGACTCGGCGGCGTCCAGGTCGCCCAGCCGAAGCGCGGTCTTGGTCAGATTGCCCAGCCCAACGCGCACACCGCGCAGGTTGCCGATCTCCTGCCACTCGGCCAGGCTGCGCGCGTGGTTCTCGTGTGCCTGCCGGTAGTCGCCGCGGGTGTAGGCGGCCATCCCGAGCGCGCTGTACGCCCGGCCGACCTCCGACCGGTCGCCCAGTGCCAGCGCCTCGGCGAGGAAGCGTTCGGCCAGCGCCTGTGCGGTGTCGTGGTCGTCCTGGGTGTGCGCGATCACCGCCCCGACGTAGAGCAGTTCGGCGTACACCGGGCGGTCCAGCCCCTTCGGGTCGGCCAGCAGCTGGGCCACCCAGGCGCGCCCCTCGTCCAGGTGCTTCGCGTCGCACCAGTACCGCCACAGCCCGAGGCAGATCCCGGCCGCCGCCCCGGCGTCGCCACGCCGGATCACCGTCGCGAACGCCGCCCGCAGGTTCGTATACTCCCGCTCGATGCGTCGAACCCACGGCGCCGGATCCGGGCCGGTCAACATGTCGTTGGCCTGCTCGGCCAGCCGGCCGAAGTGGGCGGCGTGGCGCAACCACACGGCCTCGGCGTCGGGGTCGCCGGCCAGCCGGTCCACGGCGTACGCCCGGACGGTCTCCAGCATCGAGTACCGCGGCCCGTCCTCGGTGTCTCCGCGGGCGACGACCAGGCTCTTGTCGACGAGTGCCACCAGCCGCGCCGCGACCGCCTCGACTTCGGCCGAAGCTGGCTCGGCGGTCGTCACGTCGGCCGCCTCGGCCACGGTGAAACCGCCGGCGAAGACGGCCAGCCGGCCGAAGGTCCGCTGCTCCTGCGGCGTCAGGAGCTTCACGCTCCAGTCGATGGCGCCGCGCAGCGTCCGCTGCCGCTCGGGCAGGTCGCGGGGCCCGTCGGCCAGGGTCGCCAAGTGGTCGTCGAGCTGCTTGAGCAACTGCCCCGGGTCCCACCGGTCCGCGCGAGCCGCGGCGAGCTCGATGGCCAACGGCAGACCGTCGAGCCGCCGGCACACCTGCGTGACCGTGGGCAGCGTGTCCGCCGTCACCGCGAAGTCCAAGTCCACGGCCTGCGCGCAGCGCTCGAACAGGGCCAGCGCCGGAAAGCTGGCCATGGCTCGCTCCACCGCGTCGGGGCCGGTCGGCAGCGCACCCTCGGCGGGCAGCGGCAGCGGCGGCACCGGGTAGACCCGTTCGCCGTACAGCGCCAGGCGTTCCCGGCTGGTCGCCAGCACCCGCACGTTCGGGGTACGCCGCAGCAGATCGGCGACCAGCACCGCCGCGTCGAGCACCTGTTCGAAGTTGTCCAGCACCAGCAGCATCGCCGCGTCGCCGAGGTGCTCGGCGATGGTGTCCAGCGGCGCTTGGCCCGGCACGGGGTCCGCGCCGACCGCCGCGGCGACGGCGTCAGCCACCGACTCGGGGCGGTCCAGCTCGCCGAGCGGTACGAACACGGCGCCGTCGGGCAGCCGATCGGCCACGACACCCGCCGCCGCCAGGGACAGCCGGGTCTTGCCGATGCCGCCCGGACCGGTCAAGGTCACCAGGCGCGCCGATTCGAGCAGGGCGACGACCCGGTCGCGTTCCGGCTGCCGGCCGACCAGTTCCGTCATGGGCACCGGCAACGCCGCCCACCGGCGCCGGCGGACCGGTTGGACGACGGCAACCGACCAGGCGCCCCGCGCGTCCCGCACCAGCTCCCCGGTCCGGCGCAACCGCGACAATTCCCGCTCCACCACGGCGGGCAGCCCGCCGCTGCGGGCGTGCAGGTGCTCCACCAGCCGCTCGGTCGGCTCGCCGCGAAGCGCGTACCGCAGCCAGATCCGCACCGAACCCAGCGACCACGGGTCCAGCTCGATCGCGCGAGTCGGGGTGGCCGGACCGGTGAGCTGGCCGGGGGCGGTGTCGGCGTACACGACGCCGACCGCGGCCGCCTTCGTGACCATCGCCGCCATCAGGTCGGGGATGCGTGCCGACGTGCCGACGTCGGACAGGATCAGCACCCGGGGCGGCCCGGTGGCACCCGGCCGTACTCGTAGTGGCCGCCGGGCCGCCTCCGGGTCCGCAGCGTCGACGACGGTGAAACCGCGCAGCCGGGCCACCCGGCCCACTTCGGTCAGGAAGCGGGTGTGGCCGGCGCCGGGTGGTCCGAGCACGGCCAGCCCTTCCACGGGGACCGTCGCCAGCAGGGTAAGTAGGTCGTTGACGGCGGCCATCGCGGTTTCGCGTTCCAGCAGCCGCGAGGTGACCACGCCGGCGTCCGCTGCGGTGTCCGCGTCGTCGGCCACCGCGCAGCCCCGGCCGCGACGTTTGGCCAGATAGTTGCGGCGGTCAGCGACCTCGAGGAGGCCGGCTACGTCGGTCGCGTCGTCCGGGTACGTGGCCACCCCCAGGCTCACCGACACCTGCAGCGGGGGGTCGCCGGGCAACTCCTGGTCAGCGACCTCGGCGACGACGGCCAGCGCGGTCCGCACCGCCTCGGCCCGGTCGGCATTCGGCAACAGCACCACGAACTCGTCGCCGCCGTAGCGGATCAGCCGGTCGGACTCGCCCAGCCGCGCCCGCACCCGGTCGGTGATAAGCCGCAACACCGCGTCGCCGCGGGCGTGGCCGTACGAGTCGTTGACCGACTTGAAGTGGTCGACGTCGAACAGCAGCACCGAGCATGAGCCGCCGCGGGCGGCCGCGGCGGTCAGCTCGGCGGCGGCCAGGGCGGGGAACGACGCACGGGACAGCGCCCCGGTCACGGCGTCCAGGACCAGCGCACCTTGACTTTGCTCGATCACGTCACTCTCACGGCCGGCGGGCATCATCACTGGTTCCATCGGCGGGGCGCGGCCGAACTTGAGTCCTGGGCGGTCGACGCAATGAATCCGCTCCGTACGGAACAATTCGGTCAAAGAGGCGGTATCGACGTTTTGTCGGACCGTCAGGACGTGGCGGGCCGGGCGGCGCCAACTCACTCACGTGCCGTTGCGACACGAGGGCGCAGTCTGCGAGTGGACTGGCAGGTAGTGCCCGCGGCCTACGCCGACTCGCCGACACCGGCACGTACACGCTGCCTTTCGGAAACAAGCTTCGCGCCTTGCCGGTCAGCGCCCTGTGGCAGGTCTATGCTCCGACCGCAGGCTAGTTCTGCCAGGCACCACCTGTTAGTTATGCGCCGAGCGCACGACTATTCCGGCTCGGAGTCGTCACGCAGATCCCGACGCCATGCCGCGAATCGGCTCCGGATGTCTTCGAGCGCGTCGCCGGTGATGCCGTACTGGGCGAAGTCGTCCGGGTCCAGCAGATCGGCCTGCCCGAGGGCATCGGCGAAGATGCGTCGGTAGAAGCCGGAATCCGCGCGTTCGGCGAGGCGCAGGACGGCTTCTAGGGTATACCTGCCTGATTGCAGCGTGGCGTCGATGTCGATGAAGTCGCGGGCGAACGCTCGCCCGTAGAGCGCGCTCATCTTGTTAGCCACGGCGTCGTCAGGATGCAGCACCAGTCCGATGGACATGAGAATGGGTTCGTTGGCGCGCCAGTCAACGCCGAGTTCCACCTTTGATGTGTGGCCGTCGCCAGTTACCGCCAGCCGAGCGAACGTGTCATACCGCCGTTCAACCTCAACCCGTGAGGCCGTCGTCCTGGTACGCCTGAACCACAGCGGTGACCGCGTTGCCGAACTCGTCGCGACGGTTCCAGGCGGTGAACAGGTCAACATCCTCGCTGGGTCGTTCGAGAAGTCCAGCTGCCTGTACCGCGTAGCCGCCCGCGAGAGCGAAACCATATTGCTGGGCGGCGGCAAGTCCGGTGCGGGCGAGCCGTTCGTGGAAGGGATCCACCAGCTACGCGGCGTCCGTGCGGGTGGCAGCGAGGTCCGGAAAGCGTTCTTCCCAGCGCCGCCGAAGTTGCGGGGGCAGCCAGAGGGTCGGCCAGAACTTGAGGAGCAAGTCGCCGGAGAGCCAGGCGCGCAAATCCTCGACGGTAGCGGCCTCGGTGAGCACCACCTTGTACATGCTGGCCATGCGCGCGGGGCGGCTCAGGTCATACTCAGCGTTACCTGACCAGTCGAGGTGGCGGGGCAAAGTGATGAGGCCACGCGTCGGTCCGCTCAACTCGGTGAGGGCGTCGGCCACGACATACGGCTTTCTTTCACCGTACGGAAGGTAGCCCAGCGGTGGCCGGGATACCGGCTCGAGTCGCCAGGTGTCGTCGCCGTCAGGACACTCACCCACGACTTCAGCGTACTGGATATCCCTGCACGCACCGTACAGACAACTTAAGTGTGGAGCGGCCACAACGGTCGGTCTCGACGACTTCCGCGGCCTTCGCCGCTTGGCCGACCGCCTCGGCGACGACTTCCTCGTCGGCATCGTCATCTACACCGGCATGTCCACGCCACCTGGCGATCGTCGACGTTCGAGGATCGGCCTGTGTCAGGCTCCACACCGAGACTCCTATGGTCCGATCGGCCCACGAGTCGAAGCGCCTTGACGAGTTGTGGGCGCTCAGTCGTTGCCGAGGGCGTACCACTCCGCCTCGTTGGCGATCGCGATGAGCCGGTCTTCGGGCACCTCGGGAATTATGTACGCGTGGTTGCGGATCGCCGCCAGGAACTCTGGAGGCACGCTGACGTCGTGGTTCCGGACGTAGAAGCTGAAATCCTTTCGCCACAGCCATTCGCCGTCGGTGAGCATCGTGCTGCCGTTGAGAATCTGTTGCGCCGCGTTGAAGGGGTTGTCTTCGACGTCCATCATCTCGATGACTACGTGGCCGGCATCCAGATAGGCCGTAACCGCATCCGTGTCGGGCAGCGGCTGGGCCGAGATGTTGTTCCGAATGCTCGAGATAGGGGTCGGATACTCAGCCTGCGTCAATTCGGCGAACATTCCCGCCGTCCGCACCGTCACCCTGCCCCACCGCCAACCTCCGGATAGAATGTCTCCCACGTGCCGCCGCTTCGAATCTGCGGCACCTGCGGACCCGAACCTACCGTGCGCACACCCACCGCGTTGGTCGGCGCCGTGACCGGCGCTCCCAGTGAATTCGCTACCTGCTGGGCAGCCGGCGGTACCCCGGATGCGGGATCGACTGTGCCGGTGTGGCAGGACACCAGACGCACCGGGCCGCCGGTGTAGTTCGGGTTGTTGGCGACTGCGGCGGCGATCTGGTTCGGATCGGTGAAGTTGGCTGGGTAGTTCTGGCCGTCCTCGCCAACCAGGCCGGGACGGAACGTGCCGTTGCGTTCGCCGTGCACGATCACGTCGTGAAGTCCGGGCTCCGGCTGGACGACGTCGAAGTTGCGCATGGTCGCCGAGTCGTATCCGATCGCGGTGCTGCCGGTGCCGTGGTAAATCGGGTCACCTGCCGGCAGGTAGTCGTCGGGGCGCCGGCCCGGTGCTCGTGGGCGCGCGGCGGGGTGCGTGACTTTCCGGCCCATGAGGTCGGCGGTATCGGTCCGACCGGCCTGGCGAAGGCTGCCGACGCGCTCGCCGAGTTCGTTCATCGCGTGGGCCAGCCGGTGCAGACTGGAGATCAATTGTTTGAGCCACCGGGTGATCTTGGTGGCCCACGAAGCGCAGAGGGTCGCAACTTGCTCAACGACGAGCGGTGTCGCCAGCCCGAGGGTCCCGGCCAGTTCCGTCGCGTATTCGACGAGGCGGGAGACCAGCATCGCGATCCCGTCCCGGACCATGATGCGAACTGTGCCGATCAGCATGCCGGCGCCCTCGGTCATCAGCGCCATACCTTCGGCGGCGCGGCCCAGAGCGCGCAACGTCTGCGCCTTCTCGCCGGCGTGGCGTCGGTACGCGTCTCCGGCTGCGCCCATCCATTCGGTGACGTCCCAGCGGACGGCCCGACCCAGCGTGTCGGCCTCGTCCGACATTCGCGTGGCGACATTTCGCCACGTCTGTGCGTGCGCCGAGATCTGGCCCGGATCGCCGGCGAGCCAGTCCAGCGCTTCCGACAGCGGTCTCACGTGGTCGATCATCCAGGCGACGCCGTACTGGAGAAGAGCTCCAACCGGATCGGAGATCGCGGCGAGAGCGTCGAGTCCCGCACCGGCTGTGCCCAGCGCGCCGTCGACCCAGGAGCCGTTCTGGACGCCTTGAACGATCTGTTCGATGTCCTCGGCGGGGCCGAAGCCGGCCCAGGCGCCCGGTCGGGCGCCAGCCGTGATGGCGACCAGTGGGCTGGTCGTCACAGCCTTCGCCCGTTGTGCTGACGACGGTTCACGGCATGCGCCGCCGTGTCCGCCCTCGTCCATTGATGAGACTTGATTCCGGCAGCTTACTCAATCGACACGAGCGGCAGACATGGAGACGGCCGGCCGCGCCGGGAGATCACGCGATGTGCGGATCTCGACCAGCGGCAGCCGGCCGCCACCTCGCCCGGCGCCCGGTCAAGGGCGCTGGGTTGTTTGGTTACAGCGGGCGGATGTTCTCCGCCTGCAGGCCCTTCTGGCCCTGGGTGATGTCGAACTCCACGCGCTGGTTCTCCTCGAGGCTGCGGAAGCCAGAGGACTGGATGGCGGAGAAGTGTGCGAACACGTCGGCGCCACCGCCGTCCTGCGTGATGAAGCCGAAGCCCTTGTCGCCGTTGAACCACTTGACGGTACCGGTAGCCACTATCTATCTCCTGCCGAAAAATGAGGGACCACACCTTGCGGAACCTCGCGTCGCCGAGTTGATCGCCTGGATTGAAACCAAAAATGCCCGAGGGGCTGAGATGGCCCCTCAGGCGTTGGTAACGTCTAAGGAAATCAAAACTGCAACGCGCCCAACGTAGCACACCACTGCCGCCCGATGTCGGCGATGAGGTCCGGCGCGGGCGTGTCGTCTACGCCGGTCGGTCGTCGCCCACGGCGGTGACGAGGGCTCAAGGCGGCGAACCGGCTGTGTCGAGGACCTGAATTTGCGGTGAGCGACCGGGCCGTGCGGGCCTCGGCGGTTGTCAACTCGCCGGATGGCCGTCAGTCTTGGCTCTGCCCGCTCCGGACCCCCGGCGGCACCGTCTGGTCGTCCGTACGAGTGGGAGTGGTTGAGTGCAGTCCATCGATGTGCCTGTCGAGCATCGGCCCGGGAGCGGTGAGCGAGGCAGCGCCTACGCCGAGTTGTCCCGTGCGGTCAAGCGCGCCGGTCTGCTGGAGCGCCGGCACGGCTACTACGCCGTTCTCATTGCCGCCATATTCGTGGTGTGCGCGGGCGCCATCGCCGCGTTCGTGCTGATCGGGGATTCGTGGTGGCAGCTCGGTGTCGCCGTGGTGTTCGCCGTTCTGTCGACGCAGCTCGGGTTTCTCGGGCACGACGCCGGACACCGGCAGGTCTTCCGGTCGGGGCGGGCCAATTACCTTCTCGGGATGCTGCTCGCCAATCTGGGTGTGGGGTTCAGTTACGGCTGGTGGATGGACAAGCACAACCGCCACCACGCGCACCCGAATGACGAGGAGAAGGACCCGGACACCGGGGCCGGGGCGTTCGTCTTCACCGCCGGGCAGGCCCGGGCCAGCAGCCGGTTCGCGGCGATGTACTACCGGTATCAGGCCTGGCTGTTCTTCCCGCTGCTGCTGCTGGAGGCGGTCAATCTGCGAGTCGCGAGTGTGCGGTATCGCCCGCCGCTGCGCGAGTGCGTCCTGATGGCGGTGCACGGGGTCGCGTACCTCGGGATGGTCTTCCTGATCTTGTCGCCCGGGAAGGCGCTCGTGTTCATCGCGGTTCATCAAGGGTTGTTCGGGTTGTATCTGGGGTGTTCGTTCGCGCCGAACCATAAGGGGATGCCGACGCTCAGCCCGGCCCAGGATGCCGATTATCTGCTCCGGCAGGTGCTGACCTCGCGGAACATTCGCGGGCACTGGCTGACCGATCTGACGCTCGGCGGACTCAATTACCAGATCGAGCACCATTTGTTTCCGTCGATGCCGCGGGGCAATCTGCGGCGCGCCCAGCCGTTGGTTCGGGCGTTCTGTGACGCACGGCAGGTCTCCTATCTTGAGACCGGACCGATTGCGTCGTACGCGCAGGCCCTCGGCCATCTCGACGCCATGGGGCGACTCGCGACAGCCTGAGCAGCGGCGCGTTCCGGGTGGCAGAATCGCCGCATGGAGGCGCAGCACGAGGCGATGGTCGAGGACGATGTCGACGACCTGTACGAGACCGCACCGTGCGGGAATCTCTCCACTCTGCTCGACGGCACCATCGCCAAGGTGAACCACACGCTGCTCGGATGGCTCGGCTACAAGCGCGACGAGCTGGTCGGGCAGCGGCGGTTTCTCGATCTGCTGTCGCCGGGCAGCCGGATGTTTCACGAGACCCACCTCGCGCCGCTGCTGCAGATGCGGCGGGAGATCAACGGCGTCGCGCTGGACCTGCGGACGGTGGACGGCGACAAGCTGCCGGTGCTGGTCACCGCGGTGATCAAAGCCGGGGACGACGGGCGGCCGCGGCGGATCCGGATCACCGTCTTCGATGCACGCGAGCGCCGGGCGTACGAACGGGAACTGCTCGAAGCCCGGCGCGACGCCGACCGTGACCGGGAGCGGCTGCGTCTTCTGGTCAGCGGGCTGCAGCGCAGTCTGCTGCCGGCGTCGCTGCCCACGCCGGCCGGCATGGAGACGGCCGGCTACTACCACATGGCCTCACCGGACGAGGTCGGCGGCGACTTCTACGACCTTTTTCCACTGCGCGGAGAACGGTGGGGCTTCTTCCTCGGTGACGTCCGCGGGAAGGGCGTCGACGCGGCCGCCGTCACCGCCGCCGCCCGCTACACGTTGCGCGCCGCGGCCGTCAACGACCCGGAGCCCGGCGCCGTTCTGCGGAACTTGAACTCGGTGCTGTACCAGGACATCCGCACTGACGCCCACCGCCACTGCACGGTCGTCTACGGCGTGCTGACGCCCGACGGCGACGGCTACACGGCCACCATCGGCGGCGGCGGCCACCCGCCACCGCTGCTGATCCCGGCCGACGGCGCCGCCACGTACCAGACCACGCTCGGGGGAGCGCTGATCGGCATTCTGGCCGAGCCGAGACTGGTCACCCGGACGGTGCCCCTGCGGCCCGGCGACACGCTGCTGCTCTACAGCGACGGGCTGACCGACGCCCGGGTCGACGGCCGCGACGGCCGGTACGGCGGTGACGCGCTCCAGGCCTTCGCGTCGCGGCAGGCGCCGGCCACCGCGGGTGCTCTGGTGCGCGCCCTCACCGAGCTTCTCGGCACCTTCTACGAGCTGGACGACGACGTGGCCGTCATGGCGCTGAGCGTGCATCAAGGGCGGCCTTGAGGAGTCCGACGACGTTGAGGGTCGGGCTCAGCGGGAAGCCGAGGCGTCGATCGCGCGTGATCAGTGGCTCCCCGGGGAAGGTGTATCCCGACGATGTGACCACAGATGTGACCGGAATGGCGTGGCGGGCGCAGCGCTGGATAGAAATCGGCGGGTGGATGTGAGCAAGGCGGAACAGGTGACGGACGTCGTCACGCAGCACGGCGAGGGCCCGTTCTGGGATGCGGCGGCGGGCCGGTTGCTGGTGGTCGACATGCTGGCCGGAGCGCTGGTCGCGCTGACACCGTCGGGCGAGACCTCCCGGTACGAGGTGGGCGGCGTCGCGGCGGCGATCCGGGCCCGGCGCGGCGGCGGGTACGTGCTCGCCACCGAACGCGGGTTCCAGCTCTACACCGCCGACCTCACGCCGGACGGGCCGCCGATCGCCGCGTTCGACGACCCCGCGATCCGGATGAACGACGGCGGCTGCGACCCGCAGGGCCGGTTCTACTGCGGCACGATGGCGTACGCGGAAACACCCGGCGCGGGCACGCTCTACCGCCTCGACCCCGACCTGACGGTCCACCCGACGCTGACCGGCGTCACCATCTCCAACGGCCTGCAGTGGGCCGCCGATGGCCACCACGCCTACTACAACGACACTCCGACCGGCCGGATCTCCCGGTACACCTTCGATCCCACCGCCGGCACGTTCGCCGGTCGGGAGACCCTGGCCGAGGTCAAGCAGCCGGACGGCATGGCCATCGACGCCGAGGGTGGGGTGTGGGTCGCGCTGTGGGGCAGCGGCGAGATCCACCGGTACGCGCCCGACGGCGCCCTGACCGAACAGGTCACCGTTCCCGCCAGCCAGACGACGGCGTGCACGTTCAGCGGCACCACCTTGTACATCACGACGTCCCGCGACGGCCTCGGCGACAAGGCCGAGCCCGGCGCCGGCGCCATCTTCGCCGCCGACGTCGGCGTCACCGGCGCCGCACAGCACGCTTTTGCCGCCTGAGCGACCCGGCGGGGTAGAGGCCGCGCCTGCCGGTGCCGTACCCTCCGGCCGTTGCCGAGTCGGGGGAGCGGATCGCGGTGCGTCGATACTGGTGGGCGGGGGCCGGGGTGCTGGTGCTGGCCGTCGTGGTGACCGTGGCGGTCTGGCCCCGCGGACGGGATCTGCCGCCGACGCGGGCGCGGGTGTACACCGACGCCAGTGCCTGCCTGCTGACCGACTCCACGGGCATCACCACGTCACCGGCGTCGGCGGTGTGGGCGGGCATGCAGTCGGCATCGGTCCGGACGCGTACCCGGGTGTCCTATCTCGCGGTCTCTGGTGGCGACTCGGTGGACAATGCCGTTCCGTACGTGAATACGTTGGTCCAACGCAAATGTGATCTTGTCCTCGCTGTCGGGGCGAACCAGGTCGGCGCGGTGCGGCAGCGGGCGGCGACCTACCCGGCGGTGCGCTTCGCCGTGCCGGCGTCCACGGGCTCCGGAAACGTGTCGGCGATGGCCGCCACCAGCGCGCGAGATCTCACGGCGGAGGCCGATCGGCTGGTCGGTTCGATCGCCCGGAAGTGATAGGCGTCACTCTGTATTGCGCAGGTGTCTCCCGGGCGACACGCTTCCCCCACTCAGGATCAGATTCACGGCGGTGAAACTCTCGCCGTGCCCAAACGGGGGTTTCGGGCGTGCGTCGTCGTCGTGGTCGTGGTTCCGTTCTGCCCAGAATGCGGCTTCTGCTGATCTTCGGCATCGTCCCGCTTCTGGTTCTGCCGCTGGCCGATCCGGCCGAGGCGGCGCCGGTCGTCCCGGCGCCCGGCCAGGCCAGGTTCCCGCTGCCGTCGCTGGACGGTCTCCGCGCCAAGCTGCACGCGCAGACGTGGACCGGCCTGCCTGTGCAGCACGTCGGCACGCCCAGCCGGGACCACACGCCGGTGGCCGGAACGCTCACCCACGCGCGCGGCGGCGCCGGCCACAAGCCCGGAAAGGGCGCCGGGGCGCTCGCCGCGGACAAGCCGTACCAACCTCAGGCCGTACCCGGGAAGTCCGGCCGGTCCGGTGGGAGCCGGTTCGACGCGAAGACCTCGGTGATGGATCCGGCGCGGTCGTCGGCGACGGTCACGCAGTTCCGCAACGCCGACGGCTCGATCACCCGCAACGTCGCCCAGCATCCGGTCAACTATCAGCGCGACAAGGGCCGGTGGAGCCCGATCGAGACGTCGCTGGCCAAGACCGCGCAGGGCCGGTACGCCGAGAAGGCGAACTCGCTCGGCGTGAGCTTCGCCGCGGCCGCCTCGGACGCGACGGATCTGGTCACCGTGTCGGCCTCGAGCACCGAGTCGGTCGGCTTCGGCCTGTCCGGCGCGGCGGCGTCGCCGGCCGAGGTCGACGGCTCGACCGTCACCTACCCCGGCGTGCTGCCCGGAACGGATCTCGTGGAGACCGCCGGACCGACCGGGGCGAAGGAGGCGATCGTCCTGGCCAAGCCGCCGTCCGGCCACATCTGGACGTTCGACCTGCACACCCAGGGTCTGAGCGCGGCCGTGAACAGGGACGGATCGGTCGAGTTCACGGACCCCAAGGGCACCGTGGCCGGCCGCATCCCGCCCGCCTTCGCGTACGACTCGAAGGTGGATCCGGGTTCCGGCGACCCGGCCACGACGTGGGATGTCACGTACGGGCTGACCGGGGCCGGCGGCGACTACCGGCTCACCGTCGCCGTCGACGCCGCCTGGCTGAGCGACCCGGCCCGGGCGTACCCGGTGACGATCGACCCGACGCTGACGCTGGGCACCGCGGGCACCGTGTCCACGACGTACGTCTCGACCGACAAGGTGTTCGACTACTCGGCCGACACGACCATCAAGACCGGTGACTGCGTCGCCAAGAACTGCGGCGGCACGGAGTCCAACGCGGTCGGCCTGATCAAGTTCCCGACGTTCCCGGACGGGCAGGGATACGGGATCTCGGCGGCGTCGCTGCACCTGTTCGACACCTGGACGGCCTCCACCTCCGGCACTCCGGACTGCGTGTCGACCAACCCGAACGTCACCTGGTCGACCATCAACGTGGCGCCGATCACCCAGGCCTGGTCGGTGCCGGGCGCCAAGGCCTACCCCGGACCCGCGCACGGTGCGGTGATCGGATCGGCCGCCCCGGCCACCTGGAACGCCTGCCAGAACACCGGCGGCGTGCTGACCAAGGGCGACTGGGTCTCGGTGCCGATCACGAACCTGGACTTCCTCAACAATTGGTCGTACAACGCCGAGCCGGATTACGGCCTGGCCATCTCCGCGGCGACCGGATCGCTGACCTGGCGCAAGTTCGACTCCGACGTGGAGTCCGCGCAGAGCCCGTACTTGTCGGTCACCTACTCCGACCACGCCCCGCAGGTCAACTCGCAGTTTCCGCCGAACGGTTTCGACCCGCCCACGCTCACCCCGGAGCTGCTCGCCTCCGCCACCAAGCCCGCCGACTCGACGTCGACCGCCGCCCTGACGTACGACTTCGTGGTTGTGGACGCGTCGGGCACGGCCGTGGCGGACTCGGGAAAGCTCACCAAGGGCGACTACCTGGTGCCGGCCGGGAAGCTGAAGTGGGGTCAGACGTACTACTGGTCGGTCAGCGCCAACGACGGCACCCTCAACTCGGTCGCGCCGCCGATCCGGGCGCTCAGCCCGGAAGTGCCGCAGCCGTTGATCACCTCCACGCTGTCACAGACCGGCGACGAGCACGGCTTCGATCAGACGACCGGCAACTACACCACCGAGGCCAAGGACGCCGACGTGGACACCACCGGCCCGTCGCTGCAGGTGGTGCGCGACTACAACGCCCGGGACCCGCGGACGACGGGCGCGTTCGGCGCGGCCTGGTCGTCGGTGTTCGACGCCCGGGCGACGGAGCAGGTCAATCCGGGCGGCGCCGTCACCTCGGTGCTGGTGAACTATCCGGACGGCTCGCAGGTCGGCTTCGGGAAGAACGCCGACGGCAGCTTCTCGCCGCCGTCCGGCCGGTTCGCGATGCTGCGTGCGGTGACCGGCGGCGGCTACACGCTGACCGACAAGGACGACACGGTCTACACCTTCAGCCAGTCGCTGGGCGCTGGTGCCTACGGGATCGCGTCCGTGGCCGACGCGAGCAAGCGCACGGTGACCTTCACCCGCGCCGGCGGCAACGTGACGGCGATGACCTCCTCGGTGTCCGGCCGCACCCTGCACCTGACCTGGTCCACTCCGGACGGTGCGACCTCGCCGCACGTCGCGACGGTCTTCACCGACCCGGTCGCCGGCACCGATCAGAACACCGATCTGACCTGGAAGTACTGGTACACCGGCGACCGCCTCGCCACCGTGTGCGACCCGGCTCAGGCCGGCAACTGCGCCGACGCGAACGCGGCGACGGCCACCAAGTACGGCTACATCGACGGATCGCAGGGCGCCTCCGCCGTCCTCGACGCCGGCGTGCACTCGTTCTGGCCGTTGTCGGACGCGTCCGGAAGTGCCACGGCGGCCAGCGCGGTGCTGTCCAACGAGCAGAACGACGTGGCGACGTACCACAATGTGTCCCTGGGCGCGGCCGGGCCCTTCCCGGGCAGCACGGCCACCGCCGGCTCGTTCGACGGGACCTCGTCGTCGCTGGTGCTCCCGCACAACCTGGTCGGCGGCGCCAGCTACCAATCGATCGGCCTGTGGTTCAAGACCACCAGCCCGGGCGTCCTGCTCTCGTACCAATCGGACGGCCTGACGGCGGGGGCCACCACGACCGGCAACTACGTGCCCGCCATGTACGTCGGCACCTCCGGCAAGCTGAACGCCCAGCTCTGGAACGGCAACCTGGCGCCCATCCAGACCCCCGCGGCGGTGGCCGACGGCAAGTGGCACTACGCGCTGCTGTCCGGCGCGGGGAACACCCAGTCGCTGTACCTCGACGGCGCTTTCGTCGCCTCCAAGGCCGGCATCATCGCCCCGTACAAGGATCTGGGCACGGAGAACCAGTATGTCGGGGGCGGCTACTGGGGCGGCGCCTGGCCGGACGAGCCGCACTTCACCACCGGCGGGAGCAACACCGGATACGCCTCGTACTTCGCCGGCACCATCGCGGACGTCCAGTTCTTCACCCAGCCGCTGGTACAGGCGGACCTGACCGGCCTGGAAACCGCGGCCACGCACCCCGCGTCGCTGCTGACGAAGATCACCCGGCCCTCCGGGAAGACGTTCGCCACCGTCGCCTACGACACCGCCACGTCGCGCGTCTCCTCGGTCGTGGACGAGAACGGCGGCACCTGGAAGCTGAACGCGCCGACGGTCACCGGCTCGTCCGACGGGTACCGGGCCGCCGTCCTGGGATCCGGACCGGCGGGTTACTACCGGCTCGGCGAGACCGGCGGCGCGAGCGACGCCGTCTCCGAGGTCAACACCGCCACGGGCGGGTACCACAACGTGACGCTGGGCGCGCCGGGACCGTTCGCCGACCGTACGGCCGCGGGGTTCGACGGCACCTCGTCGTACGTCTCGCTGCCGGCCGGCGACACGATCACGAGTGGGCCCAACAGCATCGAGCTGTGGTTCACCATGAAGGCCGGCAGCACCGACGGCGGCGTCCTGTTCGACGAGATGGGCCAGCCGATCACCAGCGCCACCCCGGAGGCGTCGGGCTGGGTCCCGGCGATGTACGTGGGCACGGACGGCCGGCTGCACGGCTCGTTCTGGGTCGGCAACACCGCCTCCACCATGGTCTCGGGATCGCTGGTGAACGACGGCAAGTGGCACCACGCCGTCCTGGCCGCCGGCACCAGGAGCCAGACCCTCTACCTCGACGGCACCAGCGTGGGCACGTCCAACGCCGCGCTCGTGCCCCTCACCGGACTCACCAACCTCTATCTCGGCGCCGGTGAGTCGAACGGGGCCTGGCCGTTCCACCCGACCAACACCCTCGGATACTTCCCGGGCTCCATCGCCGAGTTCGGGTTCTACCGCGGCCAGCTCACCGCCGACCAGGTCACCGCCCACTACGCCGCCTACAGCTCCGGCGTCTCGGGCGTCACCCCGACCCAGATCAACACGGTGGTCGACCCGCGCGGCAACACGCTGACCTACCGGTACGACGCGCAGAACGGCGACCGCCTGCTGTCGGAGACCGACGCCGCCGGGCAGACCACCAGCTACGGCTACGACACGTCCGGGTTCCTCTACACCACCACGGATCCGAACGGGAACGTCACCACCACCGCCCACGACGTACGGGGCAACACCGTCTCGCAGACCGACTGCCAGAACCAGGCCGCCCAGGCGTGCTCGACGGAGTACTTCACCTACTGGCCGGACGACACCACGGCGATCCTGGCCACCGCCGATCCCCGCAACGACCTGATGACCTCGTTCCGGGACGGCCGGTCGGCGTCGGCCACGGACAGCACGTACGCCACGACGTACGCCTACGACGCCGCCGGCAACCGGACCGCGGTCAACACGCCGCCGGTGCCGGGCTCACCGAGCGGCCGCAGCGACACCGTCACCTACTCCGACGGCACGGCGGCCTTCCCGGCCGCCGATTCCGGCAACGTCCCGGCCGGCCTGCCGATGACCGAGACCACCGCCGGCGGCGCGCTGTCCCGGATCGCGTACCTGCACAACGGTGATGTCGCCGCCACCACCGACGAGGACGGCCTGGTCACGCTCTACCGCTACGACGGCGTCGGCCGCGTGGTCGGCAAGACGGTCGCGCCCGGCGCGCCGACCGGGTGGTGGAAGCTCAACCAGACCACCGGCACCACCGTCGCCGACTCGTCCGGCGTCGGCAACGCCGCCACCGCCACCGGCGTCACCTGGTCCGGCGGCGTCGGCGCGTTCAACGGCACGAGCAGCCAGGTCGTCACCAAGGCGCCGGTGGTCAACACCGACGCCGGGTACACGCTCTCGGCCTGGGCCAAGCTGACCGCCGTCCCGGCCAGCACCGAGGTCGTGGTCGGCGCGAAGGGCGTCAACGCCACCTCGGCCGAGCTGACCTATTCGCCCGTGGTCAAGGCGTGGAAGTTCCAGACCAGCAACGGCGACATCACCGGCCGGGTGGAGACGCTGGCCGCACCGGCCGCGACGCCGACCGCCGGAACCTGGTATCACCTCGCCGGCGTATACGACGCGGCCAGCCGGCACATGACCCTGTACGTCAACGGCCAGCCGGCCGGGCAGGCCGACGCACCCGGAACCTGGAACGGCGCCAAGGTGTTGAGCATCGGCTCGGCCAACGGGTCCGCGTTCTTCAACGGCTCGATCGGCAACGTCCAGGTGTACCAGCGGCCACTGTCCGATGGGGACGTCAAGACGCTGTACGACGCCGGCGTCAGTGGCAGCGCCGTGTCCACCACCAGCCCGAACGGCCTCGTCACCACGATCGGCTACGACGCCGCCGGGCAGGTCGTCACGCAGACCGACCCGACCGTGACGAACCGGGTCACCGGCGCCGCGCACACCGCGACCACCACCACCGGGTACGACCCGGACGGCGACATCACCAGCCAGAAAGTCGCCGACTCCGCGGCCGGCGGGGACGCGGCGCGCACGGTGAGCAACACGTACAACGCCTACGATCAGCTCGCCACCAGCACCGACGGCAACGGCCACACCACCGCCAAGACGTACGGCCCGGCGGGGGACCTGCTCACCGAGACGAGCCCCAACGGGGACGTCACCGCCTACACCTACGACGGTGAAGGGCGGATGCTGACCCAGGCGCTGACCAACTACACCGGCGACCCGGCCAACCCGATCGGGGCCAGGAGCCAGCTGCAGATCAGCCGGGTCTACGACAAGGCCGGCCGGCTCTACTCGCTGACCGACGCGATGAACAACGCCACCACGTACACGTACACCGACAACGGGCTGGTCGCGTCGGTGACGCGCAGCCAGCTCGACGCCGGCGGCAAGCCGGTCAGTTCGTACGTGATGGAGACCGACAGCTACGACGCCGCGGGCAACCAGATCGGCAAGGTCAGCGAGAACGGCTCGATCACGGCGACCAAATCGGTGGACGCCGCCGACCGCACCACCAAGGTGACGGTCGACCCGACCGGCGTCGCCCGCAGCACCTCGATCTCGTACACCCCCGACGACGACGTCGCCACCACCAGCGAGAAGGACAAGTCCGGCTGGGACCGCACCACCTCGTTCACCTACGACGGCAAGGGCAACGCGCTGTCACAGTCGGTCGGCCTCGACGCCACCGGCCACCCGGTCGGCTGGTGGCGGCTCAACCAGACGTCCGGCAGCGTCGTCACCGACGCGTCGGGCACCGGCAACCTCGCCGCCGCGACCGGCGTCACCTGGTCGGGGACCGGCGCGACGTTCAGCGGCGCGGCCGGTCAGCAGATCGCGACCAACGGTCCGGTGGTCGCCACCACGGCGCCGTACTCGGTGTCGGCCTGGGTCAACCTGAGCGCCGTGCCGACCGCCACCGAGGGCGTGGTCTCCCAGGACGGCACGACGAACTCCGGCTTCTCGTTGCAGTACAACGCGACCGACGGCGGCTGGGCGTTCGCCCAGACCGCCTCCGACACCAGCGGCGCCGCCACCGTCCGGGCCAAGATCGCCCGGAAGCCGGCCGCGAACACCTGGTACCACCTGGTCGGCACGTACGATTCGGCCACCGGCGCGATGAAGGTCTACGTCAACAACAGCGCCACGCCCGGCACGGCCGGCGACACGACGCCGTTCCCGGCCACCGGCGGCCTGGTCATCGGCCGCGACAAGGCGGCCGGCGCGGCCACCGACCGGCTCGCCGGCACCGTCACCAACGTCCAGGTGTACGACCGGGTGCTGTCCGCCGCCGACGTCACCAAACTGTTCCAGGCCGGTTCCGGCGGCGGCACGGTCGCCTCGTCGGCGCTGAACACCACCCGCTGGACCCGCGACGCCCGCGGCCTGCCGGTGCTGGAGACCGACCCCAACGGCAACGTCACCACCTACGGCTACGACGAGGCCGGTCACCTTGCCGTCACCGTCTCGCCCCCGGTCAGCGCGGAAACGTACGGCTCGGCCGCCGCCATGGTCCGGCCGGTCACCACCGACGGCTACGACGCCTTCGGCGAGGAGACCCAGACCCAGGACGCCAACGGCAACATCACCAACACGGTGTACGACGCCGAAGGCAACACCGTGTCCAAGACGCTGCCCGCCTACACCCCGCCGGGCGCATCGGCGCCGATCGTGCCGACCACGGTGTGGAAGTACGACAAGGAAGACAACCTGCTGTCCGAGCAGGATCCGCTGCTGCACACCACCGAGTACACGTACGACCAGATGGGCGACGTCGCCACCGAGAAGGATCCGGGCGGCGGGATCACCCACCACACGTACGACCTCAACGGCGAGCAGTTGAGCGTCACCGACCCCGAGGGTGCGCAGAGCCAGGCCACGTACGACTTCCTCGGCCGGCAGGTCACCGCCAGCACCCTCGAGCGGTACCCGACCGCCCACACGCTGACGACCACTTACTCGTACGCCGCATCCGCCGCCGACCCGGGTGGCGCCAACCTGGCCTCGACCACCAGTCCCGACGGCGCTGTCACCTCGTACGGCTACGACTTCGCCGGGCAGCACGTGTCCACCGTCGACCCGGCCGGGAACACCACCCGGTACGCGTACACGTTCCTGGGCGACCCGTACACCACGACCAACCCGGACGGCACCTCGTCCGAGGTCGACTACGACGCCAACCAGCAGGTCACCGACGTCGTCGACCACGACGCCAAGGGCACCGCCCTGACCCGCCGGCACATGAGCTACGACGCTGCGGGCAACCTGCTGGCCAGCACCGACCCGAACGGGCACACCACCACCTACACCTACGACGCCACCGGCATGGTCACCAGTGCGGTGCAGCCGGTCAGCGCCACCAAGTCGATGACCGTCAGCTTCGGCTACGACGCGGCCGGCAACCGCACCCGCTACACCGATGGCCGGAACACCAACTGGTTCACCGCGTACAACGCGTGGGGGCTGCCGGATTCGGAGATCGAGCCCGCCACCAGCACCTACAGCACCGCGGGCAACTCCACCACGACGTACGCGTACGACGCCGACGCCCAGCTCGCGACGAAGACGCTGCCGGGCGGGGTGACGCAGGGCTTCACCTACGACAAGCTGGGCGACCTGCTCACCCAGTCGGGCTCGGGGGCGTCGGCCGGCACCGCCGAGCGGACCTTCACGTACGACAAGGCCGGCCGGATGCTGACCGCGGCCACGTCCGACACCAGCACGGACGGCGTCGCGAACGACACCTCCGAATCCGCCACCTACGACGACCGCGGCGACCTGCTCACCGCCAGCGGGACGGCCGGGGCGACGACCCTCGGCTACAACGGCGACGGCCTGCTCACGTCCCGCGCCGACGCGTCGGGCACCACGTCGTACGGCTACAACGGCGCCGACCAGCTGGACACCGTCAGCGACGCCTCCACCGGAATGACGCAGACCTACCACTACAACCCGATGAACCAGGTCAGCTCGATCAACGAGGGAGCCGGGGGAGACGTCCGCTCGTTCGGCTACGACGACCTGCACCGGCTCACCAGCGACACGGTCAAGACGCCGGGCGGGGCCGCGGTCAGTTCCATCGGATACGGCTGGGACAACGACGGCAACCTCACGTCGAAGAACACCACCGGGTTCGGCGCGGCCGCCTCGAACACGTACGGATACGACTGGGCCAACCGCCTCACGTCGTGGAACAACGGCAGCAAGGTCGTCGACTACGGATACGACGACGCCGGGAACCGTACCCAGGTCGGCGCGAACGTCTACACCTACGATGCCCGCGACCAGCTCACCAGCGACGGCGTCAACAGCTACAGCTACACCGCGGCCGGGGTCCTGTCGTCGCAGAGCAGCACCGGCGGCGGCACGACCGCTTACACCAGCGACGCGTACGGGCAGCAGATCGCGGCCGGATCCGTCCGCTACACCTACGACGCTCTCGGCCGGGTCGTCCAGCGCAAGCGGGCCGGCACAGCCACCAACCTGCAGTACTCGGGCACGGACAACCAGGTCGCCGCCGACGGCCAGTTCCAGTACTCCCGCAACGTCGACGGATCAGTGGTCGGCCTGCGCGCGGCCGGCGCGGCGGCGTCGACGGGCCAGCTCGTCGTGACCGACCTGCACAGCGACGTGGTCGGCACTCTCGGCTCTTCCTCGGCCGTGTTGACGGGCACGGCCACCTACGACCCGCTCGGCAACGTCGTCGGCACCAAGACCACGGCCGGCAACCTCGGCTACCAATCGGAGTACACCGACCCGACAACCAGCCAGGTCAACATGGCGGCCCGCTGGTACAACCCGGCCGTCGGCCAGTTCACCAGCAAGGACACGTTCGAGACGGACCCCGCGGCGAACCCGGCGGCGGCCAATCCGTTCGCCTACATCGGTGACAACCCGATGGTCGGCACCGACCCGAGCGGTCACTGCTCCTGGTACAACGTCGTCTGCGGCGTCAAGAAGGCCGCGAGCGGGGTGAGCTCGGCGGTCAGCATCGGTGCGCGGTACGTCCAGGACGACATCATCCGGCCGGCGATGAGCGTCTACCGCGCGTACGTGGCACCAGTCGTGCGCGCGGCGGTGCACAGGGCGAAGAAGATCCTCCACCGGGTCAACGACGTCTACCACCACGTCGTGCACACCTTCAAGCGGTACGTCTCCCGCCAGTACCACCGCGCCCGAGCCGCCGTTCATAGGGTGCTGCATGCCGCGGCTCATGTGGTGAAGACCGCTTACCACGCGGTCAAACGCGCGGCCAAGGCCACCGGTAGAGCTGTCACCAAGGCGGCCAAGGCCACCGGCCATGCCGTGGTCAGCGCGACCAAAGCCAGCGGAAAATACTTGAAGAGCCACGCCGCGGCGATCACCTCACTGGTGGTGTCCACGGTGGTCTTCGCCGGGTGTGAGGCGGCGCTGACCGCGGGCTCGGCGGGCACGCTGTCGGTGCCGGGGGCGATCGCCTGCGGTGCGGCCGCGGGTGCGGCGGCGGCCCTGGTGGAGCAGGGATTCAAGTGCGGCAGTGGCCAGAAGGGCGCCTGCTCGCTGAAGTCGTTCGCCACCGCCGGGATCGAGGGCGGTGCGGCGGGCGCGCTCGGCGGGGTGCTCGGCGGGCTGGGCGGCAAGCTGCTGGGCAAGGTGGCGCCGAAGGCGTTGGACGCGCTGGGTGGTTTGTTCGGCCGCGGTTCGTCGGAGGTGGCCGAGGCCGGCGCCAACGACGCCGTCGACTCGGCGGCGGAGAGCGAGGGCCGCTCGGCCGCCAGCCAGGCGTCGCACTCCAGCGCCGACGACCCGGCCGAGGCCGCCGCCACCAGTGAACGTCCGACCGCTGGGCGCGAGTCCGGAAGCGGTTGCCGGGCCGGTGCGGGTGTACCACACAGTTTTGCCGGTGAGACGCCGGTGATGATGGCGGGCGGCGCGACCAAGGCCATTGACCAGGTCAAGGCCGGCGATCAGGTCGCCAACGCGGCGCCCGGTCAGATGGGCACCGAGATCCACACGGTGGAGCGGGTCATCGTCACCACGACCGATCACGACTTCGTCGATGTCGCGGTCGCGCCGAGGGTTGCGGCTTCGGCCGGCCGGGCCTCGACCCGACCTGCGTTTTCGGGTCGGACTGGCGGCCGGACCGTGAAGCGGACCGATCGCGTCAAGGCTGCCGCCGTGGGTGTTCTCGGCGTTGCCGTTGTCGCCGCTGGTGCGGGGGTCTTGCCGGTGCCGGCCGAGGGCGGCACCGTTACGACCACCTACTATCACCCGTTCTACGACATCACGCGTGCTGCTTTCGTCGAGGCCCGGGATCTCGCCGCCGGCGACGTGCTGCAGACTCCGACCGGAACGGCGTCCGTCATCGGTGTCCGGCTTTACCACGCATCCCGGACCACCTACGACCTCACCATTGACGGCCTCCACACCTACTATGTACTCGCTGCCACCACACCGATACTTGTCCACAACTGTAACGAAACCTTCGCGACGCGCGCGGAAGCAAAGAATGCGGCCTACGCTCGTGCAGGCATTCCAAGGGATTCAAATCCTGACGCAACATGGACAGTTGGAGACGACGTCACTCGCCAAGGTCAGCCAGATTATCGTTTCGATTCTAATCCAGGGTCGCACGGCAATTATGAGCAATTTGAGACCGAGAACGGTTCGCGAATGGTTGTTGAACATAACAACGACCCGAATGCGCCACTGCCTCACTTCCATGCAGGTCAGCCGAAGGGGGACCCGTCGCGAAACTTTGTTAACCTGGGGCACGACGTATATGATCAGAGTGGGCCCTTCGAGCGATATAGCCCTGTAGGTGGAGCGCATCACCTTTACTATGAGGCAGGCTGAGCGGGATGATGACCCCTATGCAGATGAGACTGCAGCAGCTGCGTGACGCACGCCTAGTCATCATTGAAGAAGGGTGGTCAACTGTCCCCCGCTTGAGTGTGCGCGAGGCCTGGGCGACTGTTTCTAGTGGGTATGCTCAGCCGTTGTCGGCTGTATCTCGGTCGACCCTGGACTGGGGTGCGCGTCTGGGAAATGAGTGGGATACGATCACGGCAGATTGTCGTCTCCGCGGGTTGCGCGGGGAGTTCCTTATATCGACCGCTGGCGTTGGCGCGGCCGATCTGCCATGGACCCTGGTAAGCGGCGGATCTGGAGAAGGTCTAGTCCGCTCATTAGGCATCTATCCGGCTGAACCTGAATTCGTATGCATGTCGACGGACGGCCGTGTTGTTTGTGGTGTCACTGCCGAAGAATATGACTACTGGATCGTCCGAGAATTCGTTGCCGAGGGTCGATAGTTCAGTGAGGTTGTCCGAGCAAGGAACTGACTACCGAAGGTCATGTGGTCCGGTCGTGTTTGGTGTGCAGAATGACCAGCGCGGCTGCGACGATCTTCCCGATCCGCCACGGGTTGAGGCTGATGTTGCGGAGCGCTCGGAAGCTCATCTTGAGCAGGGGGTTGCCGCGCTCGCCGATTGGGCACAGGCTGTTGTGGGCCTTATTGAACTGGTGCTGGACAAGGAGCAGGCCGCCGTTCTTCGGTCTTTTGAACGCAACGGTGACCGTGGCGGCGAGGCATTCGTAGCCCAGATCGCCGAGGGTGCGCAGGTCCGCGCCGGCGTCGGTGAGGGCGGGCAGGATTTCGGTGTTGGGCGCGTGTGGCGGTGGTGTCGTGTTCGCGGCCGGGCCGTACGTCGGAGGTCCAGATCGGCCAGCCGTCCGGTGCGGTGATGACTTGGACGTTGCCGCCGTGGTTGTGGTGCTTTCCCGACCACACCGATGACCGCCGGTCTCGGCGTCGACGCCGGGTGGGCCGCCGCCGCCCTCCTGGCCGGAAGCTTGTCGATGCGCGTACGCGATGCGTAGCAGCACCAACCGGTAGTCGCAGGGCTATCGTCGGCTACCTACTCCCGTGAAAGGACACCTCTGTGCATCCGCGACTCGTCGAACTCGGCTGGGCGCCCACCCGCATCGGCGAGATCAGCCTGCGCCGGCGTCTCGAGCCGACCACGAAGACCGAGGTGTACGAGGTCAAACTCGGCGACGAATACCTCATGTCCAGCATGTTCACGGTCGCCGAGGAGGAACTGGCCCGGCTCACGCTGGCCGCGCTGCCGGACGTACCGCTGGATGTCGTCGTCGGCGGACTCGGCCTCGGCTACACCGCCCGCACCGCCCTCGCCGACGACCGGGTCCGGTCGCTGACGGTGGTGGAAGCGCTGGCCCCGGTGATCGACTGGCATCGGCGGGAACTGCTTCCGGAGGCCCGCGCCCTCAACACCGATCCCCGGACCACGTTCCTGGAGGGTGACTTCTTCGCGCTGCTGCGCGACGGCGCGGGTTTCGATCCGGCCGCGCCGGACCGCCGTTTCGACGCCATCCTGGTCGACATCGACCACTCGCCGGTCAACGTTCTGGACGCCACCCACGCCGATCTCTACACCACCGCCGGGTTACGCCGGCTCAGCCGCTGCCTGCGCCCGGGCGGGGCGTTCGGACTGTGGTCCGACGACCCGCCCGATGACGCGTTCCTGGCTGCTCTGGGCGGGTGTTTCGCCGCCGCGGCCGCCCATGTGGTGAGCTTCGCCAATCCGTTGACCGGCGGCACCTCCGCCAATACGGTCTACGTCGCCACCATCGCCGGCCGGTAGACGGTCACCTCGACGTCCCGGACAAGGTCCGCCTCACCGACGTCCGATCGGCTGAGGGAATCTCTCTCGGGCGGTGTGTCGGATCCGGCGGCCGCCGTTCGTGGAGAGGATGGAGGGCGGCCACCGGGCCGGGCCGGATCGAGGAGGAGACGTGACCGAATACCTCATCGCCTTCAATGACGGGTGGGTACCCGATCTCACGGAGGATGACCTCCGCGCGGCGACGAAGGCCGGCAATGCGGTACGAGCGGAGATGCAGGCCGCCGGCGTGCTCGTCTTCACCGGCGGCCTGGAACCCGCCGCGCCGGTGGTCAGCGTCGACGCGTCCAGTGGCACGCCGCTGTTCACCGACGGGCCGTACGTCGAGAGCAAGGAGTATCTCGGCGGTTTCGCGGTCGTGGACGTCGCCGACGAGCAGGCGGCGAGGCGGTGGGCGGCAAAGATCGCGGTGGCCTGCGGCTGGCCCCAGGAAGTGCGCCGTTTCCTTCCGCGGCCCGCAAACGACGGGAGCTGAGCTGACCGCCGAGTACACCCTCGACGATGACGGCTCCGGCGAGTGGTCAGCCGACGTGCACGTGTGGACGGCGAGTGCGGTTCGGTTCGGCCTGCCGGATCATCTCCCGGGTCACGGGAGCGACCTCGCCCTGACCGAAGATGAGATAGCGGAGGAAGTTGGCGGCCGGGTTGCCTTCGGTCCATTCGAAGTAGATGTGCGGGCGGCGGCCGGAGACGTCGCGGATGTAGAGCAGCAGGGCGGCGATGGCGCTGGAGACCGACGGGCTCTGCATCGACAGCACCCGGTAGCGGTGGTGCAGCACCTCCCCGCGGACGTTCAGTTCGGTCTCGAAATCGGACGCGTCGACGATGGTGACCTCGATGAAGATGACGTCGCTGTCGTCGGAGAGGTCGTTGTCGGCGAGGATCTGGACGATCTTCTCGCGGTATTCCCGAGCGTCGCGGCGGTCCGGCTCGTTGGCGATCAGGCGGATCTTGCGACGTCCGCACTCGCGCAGGAACGTCGTCGCGACCGTGTCCGCCTCGATGCGGGTCACGCGCAGCTCGAACGCGCGGTACAGCCGCGACAGTAACGAGACGACGAGGATCGCCGCGATGAAACACGCGGCGATCTTGACGCCGTCGGGACGCTCCACGATGTTCGCGATCGTCGTGTAGACGAAGATGGCGGCGATGATCGCCGAACGCGACCATACGGCCGTGCTGGCGGCGGCGCCGGGCGGAGAGCGTGACGGCGGTGGCCGCGGACGTGATCAGCACCAGCACACCGGTGGCGTACGCCCCGCCCTGGGCGTCGACGTCGGCGTGGAAGACGATCGTGATGAGGAAAGCGGTGCCGGTGAAGACCAGCACCATCGGGCGTACGGCGCGGGACCAGGACGGTGCCATGCCGAACTTGGGCAGGTACCGGGGCACGAGGTTGAGCAGCCCCGCCATCGCCGAGGCGCCCGCGAACCAGAGGATCGCGATGGTGGACAGGTCGTAGATCGTGCCGAAGACGCTGCCCAGGTTCTGGTGGGCCAGGTAGGCCAGTGCACGGCCGTTGGCCGGACCGCCGGGCTGGAACGTCCTGTGCCGGGATCAGCACGGTGGTGACGAGGCTGCTGGTGATCAGGAAGACGCTCATGATCCCGGCGGCGGTGGTGAGCAGCTTCTTCGCGCCCCGGATCCGGCCGGCCGGGTTGGCGTCGGTGTCGCCGGGTCGCCCTTGATGTGCGGCATCACGGCCACGCCGGTCTCGAAGCCGGACAGCCCGAGCGCGAGCTTGGGGAAGACCAGCAGAGCGATACCGACCATCAGTACGGGATCGCTGTGCTGGGTGGTCAGTGCCGCGGTCCAGTCACCGACCAGATGCGGATGGGTCAGGACGCGGATCAGGCCGTCGCCGACCACGACCAGGTTCAGCGCCAGATACAGCCCGACGAGTACGACCGCGATGCCGATCGCCTCGGTGAAGCCCTTCAGGAAGACGGCGCCGAGCAGCGCGATCAGCACCAGTGTGACGATCACCTGGTGGCCGTGCAGCGAGTCCGGCCAGAACGGGTTCTCGTTCGACGTGGGCGGTGGCGTCGGCGGCCGACAGGGTGATGGTGATGATGAAGTCGGTCGCGGCGAAGCCGAGCAGGACGAGCACGAACAACTTGCCCTGCCAGAACGACAGGAGCTTGACCAGCATCGCGATGGAGCCCTCGCCGTTCGGGCTGTCGGCGGCGACGCGGCGGTAGACGGGCAGCGCGCCCAGCAGCGTGACCAGCACCAGGACCAGCGTCGCGACCGGTGACAGCGCGCCGGCGGCGAGGGCGGCGATGCCGGGCTGGTAGCCGAGCGTGGAGAAGTAGTCGACGCCCGTCAGGCACATCACCCGCCACCAGGAGTGCGGCTTCTCCTTCGGCTGGGCGTGGGGGCCCGGATGTTGCTGGGCGCGGTCGTTGAGACCGGAGAGAAGCCAGTCGCGCAGCGTCGCCTTCTCGGTACCTGCGGGCCGCTGACGGGTGACGGTCACCAGAGAAGTATGTCCGCGGCCCCACCGGGTGCCGAGGGTGTGCGGCGTTAAGAACGCGTCAAGAACTGACGGCCGGCACCTCCTCGGCGAGGATCTCTGCGCTGCGGTGCAACCGCCGCCCGATCCGGCCCACGAGTACCGCGGCCCCCATCACCGGGGTGTACCGCCAGGCCGACGGATCCCCGGTGAGCACTCCGTCACGATGGACGAGGAAGCCGATGTAGATCAGCCCGGCCAGTACGGCAGCGCCCACGCAGGCGCGCCAGTCGGTCAGCACCGCCGCCAGCACGCCGACGCCCAATGCCATCACCGCCGCCCGGACGACGATGTGGTCGGGCGCGACGAAGGCCGCCGTGACCAAGGCGGCGAGAACCACCGCGGCGCATCCGCCGGCCAGCCCGAACGCCTCGGTCGGCCAAGCGTCGCCAGTCCGTTGCTCCTGCATCTCAGCCTGCCTCGAATGTTGCCCTCGCCGGACACCGTGTCGTGCGAGGTCTCCCACATATGGCAGCGCCCCGGACCTGCCGACGGCTACGGCTTTGACGCGTTCGATACGGCCGGCCAGCCGTTGTTAACACTTCGTTGACAGGCCGGCGGGTGGCCGCGGATCGGCTGCCGGCCAGGCGTTAAGAAGGCGTCAAGAAACCTCGCCGGGGTGTAGCGGTCCCGTTAACGACGATGACAACCCCGGTCGGCGCGCGCTGTGCTTCCGGGGAAGGTACGAAACCCCCTCGTCAAGGAGTCAGTCGTGGCTGATCTCGTGTTCGTCGTGCTCACGGTGGTGCTGTTCGCCGGCCTCACCGTGCTGATCCGGGCGGTCGAACGCTGGTGAGCGCCGTCAACCTCATCGGCCTGATCGTGGCCGTCCTGATCGCCGCCTTCCTCGTCGCGGCCCTGTTGTTCCCGGAGAAGTTCTGATGGCCGGCTGGCTGTTCGTCATCACCCTGGTCGTTGCGCTCGCCGCGATCTACCGCCCGTTCGGCGACTACCTGTACCGCGTGGTCAGCGGAACCAAGGACACCCGCGTCGAACGCGGCGTCTACCGTCTGGTCGGCGTCGACCCCCGGACCGAGCAGACCTGGGGCGTGTACGCCCGCAGTGTGCTCGCCTTCTCGGCCGTGTCGATCCTCTTCCTCTACCTGTTCCTTCGGGTTCAGGACAAGCTCTGGCTGTCGCTCGGCATGTCCACCATCAACAGCCACCTGTCCTGGAACACCGCGGTCAGCTTCGTCACCAACACCAACTGGCAGGCGTACTCCGGTGAGTCGACGATGGGCCACCTGGTCCAGATGGCCGGCCTGGCCGTGCAGAACTTCGCCTCGGCCGCCGTCGGCATCGCCGTCGCCGTCGCGTTGATCCGGGGCTTCGCCGCCCGCACCAGCCCCGGGCTGGGCAACTTCTGGGTCGACCTCACCCGGATCATCCTGCGGGTCCTGCTGCCGGTCTGCGTGGTCGTCGCGATCGTTTTCATGATCTCCGGCATGGTGCAGAACCTGTCCGGCGGCACCGATGTGACCACACTGGCGGGAGCGACCCAGCACATCACCGGCGGCCCGGTGGCCTCGCAGGAGGCGATCAAGGAGTTCGGCACCAACGGCGGCGGCTTCTACAACGTCAACTCGTCCCACCCCTTCGAGAACCCCACGGCCTGGACCAACTGGCTGGAGATCTTCCTGCTGCTGTCCATCCCGTTCAGCCTGCCGCGGGTGTTCGGCCGCATGGTCGGGCAGAACCGGCAGGGCTACGCGATCGTGGCGGTGATGGCGATCCTGGCCGTCGCGTCGGTCGCCCTGACCGTCGGCTTCGAGCTGCACGGTGCCGGGACCGTCCCGCAGGCCGTGGGCGCTGCGATGGAAGGCAAGGAGGTTCGGTTCGGTGTTCCGAACTCGGCCACTTTCGCCTCCGCAACGACCCTGACGTCGACCGGCGCGGTGGATTCGTTCCACGACTCGTACACCTCGTTCGGCGGCGCGATGACGATCGCGGACATGATGCTCGGCGAGGTCGCTCCCGGCGGCACCGGATCCGGCCTGTACGGCCTGCTGATCCTGGCGGTGATCACCGTGTTCGTGGCCGGGCTGATGGTCGGGCGGACGCCGGAATACCTGGGTAAGAAGATCGGCGCCCGCGAGATGAAGCTTGCGTCGCTGTACTTCCTGGCCACGCCGGCGATCGTGCTGATCGGTACGGCCGCCGCGTTCGCCACCGGAAACAACTCGACGGCTCTGAACGTCGGGCCGCACGGGCTGTCCGAAGTGCTCTACGCGTTCACCAGCGCCGGTAACAACAACGGCTCGGCGTTCGCCGGCATCACGGTGAACACGCCGTGGTGGGACACCGCGTTGGGCCTGGCGATGCTGCTCGGCCGGTTCCTGCCGATGGTGCTCGTGCTGGCCCTGGCGGGATCGCTGGCCCGGCAGAAAGCCACGCCGGAATCCGACGGCACGCTACCCACTCATCAACCCCTGTTCGTCGGAATGGTCGTCGGCGTCACGGTCGTGCTCGTGGCGCTGACCTTCCTGCCCGCTCTCGCTCTGGGACCCATCGCGGAGGGCCTGTCATGACCACCCCCACCCTGGAGAAACCCTCCATCGAAACGCCCGCGGCGACCAGCCACCGCCGGGTCGGCGGCGGCCTGCTCGACCCGGCGCAGCTCTGGCGTTCGCTGCCCGGCGCGGCCCGGAAGCTGGACCCGCGCACGCTCTGGCACAACCCCGTGATGTTCATCGTCGAGATCGGCGCGGCCTTCACCACCGTCCTGTCGATCACCCAGCCGAGCGTGCTGTCCTGGTCGATCACGGTCTGGCTGTGGCTCACGGTCATCTTCGCCAACCTGGCCGAGGCGGTGGCCGAGGGCCGCGGCAAGGCGCAGGCGGCGGCCCTCCGCCGGTCGAAGACGGAGACCGTCGCCCGCCGGCTCACCGCCGGGGGCAGCGAGGAGCAGGTGCCCGCGCCCGAGTTGCGTCGGGGTGATCGGGTCGTGGTCGAGGCCGGCGAGACGATCCCCGGCGACGGCGACGTCATCGAGGGCATCGCCAGCGTCGATGAGTCGGCCATCACCGGCGAGTCGGCACCGGTGATCCGGGAGTCCGGCGGTGACCGTTCGGCGGTCACCGGCGGCACCAAGGTGCTGTCGGACCGGATCATCGTCGAGATCACCCAAGAGCCGGGCAAGAGCTTCGTCGATCGGATGATCGCCCTGGTCGAGGGGGCCAACCGGCAGAAGACGCCGAACGAGATCGCGCTGAACATCCTGCTCGCCGCCCTGACCATCATCTTCGTGCTGTCGGTGGTCACCCTGCAGCCTCTGGCGATCTTCTCGAAGGCCTACCAGGCGGCCGCGCCGAACACGAGCGCGATCGACGCCCACGGCGTGAGCGGCATCGTGCTGGTCTCGTTGATCGTCTGCTTGATCCCGACCACCATCGGGGCGCTGCTGTCGGCGATCGGCATCGCCGGCATGGACCGGCTGGTGCAGCGCAACGTGCTGGCCATGAGCGGCCGCGCCGTCGAAGCAGCCGGCGACGTCGACACGTTGCTGCTCGACAAGACCGGCACGATCACGCTCGGCAACCGGCAGGCGGCCGAGTTCGTCGCGGTCGAGGGTGTCAGCGCGGCCGATCTGGCCGATGCCGCTCAATTGTCCAGCCTGGCCGACGAGACGCCGGAGGGCCGTTCGGTGGTCGTGCTGGCCAAGAACGAGTACGGCCTGCGGGAACGCGAGCCGGGCCTGATCGCCGGGGCGACATTCGTCCCGTTCACCGCGCAGACGCGGATGAGCGGCGTCGACCTCGACGACCGGGTCAGGTGCGCAAGGGGGCCGCGGCGGCGGTGATGAAGTGGGTTCGCGACAACGGCGGCCACCCGACCGAGCAGGTCGGCGAGATCGTCGACATGATCAGTTCCACCGGCGGCACGCCCCTGGTCGTGGCCGAACGCGTCGCCGGCCAGGCCGGCCCGGGCCCTGGGCGTCATCCACCTCAAGGACGTCGTCAAGTCCGGCATGCGGGCGCGGTTCGACGAGATGCGCAAGATGGGCATCCGTACGGTGATGATCACCGGCGACAACCCGCGCACCGCCAAGGCGATCGCCGACGAGGCCGGCGTCGACGACTTCCTGGCCGAGGCCACGCCGGAGGACAAGCTCGCCCTGATCCGCAAGGAGCAGGAAGGCGGCCGGCTGGTCGCGATGACCGGCGACGGCACCAACGACGCGCCCGCGCTGGCCCAGGCCGACGTCGGCGTGGCCATGAACACCGGCACGTCGGCGGCGAAGGAGGCCGGCAACATGGTCGACCTCGACTCCGACCCGACCAAGCTGATCGAGATCGTGGAGATCGGCAAGCAGCTGCTCATCACCCGCGGGGCGCTGACCACCTTCTCCATCACCAACGACATCGCCAAGTACTTCGCGATCATCCCGGCCATGTTCGCGGCCGTCTATCCCGGGCCTGGACACGCTCAACGTGATGCGGCTGCACTCGCCGGGCTCGGCGATCCTGTCCGCGGTCATCTTCAACGCGCTGGTCATCGTCGCGCTGATCCCGCTCGCCCTGCGCGGCGTGCGCTACACGCCGGCCAGCGCCGGCGCGCTGCTGCGCCGCAACCTGTGGATCTACGGCCTCGGCGGCGATCATCGCGCCGTTCATCGGCATCAAGCTCATCGACCTTCTCATCCAGTTCATCCCGGGGATCTGATCATGCGACTTCCCTCCTGGCTCGCCCAGCACCTGGCGGCGCTGCGTGCGCTGCTCGTCTTCACCGTCCTGCTCGGACTCGCCTACCCGCTGGCCATGGTCGCCGTCGGACGGCTACCCGGCCTCGACGACCGCACGACGGCTCGCTGATCACCGTCGGCGCCAAGACCGTCGGCAGCGCCCTGATCGGGCAGGCGTTCACCGACTCGGACGGCAACCCGATCCCGAAGTACTTCCAGAGCCGCCCGTCCGCGGCGGGCGACGGCTACGATCCGACCTCCACCTGGCCAGCAACCTCGGCCCGGAGAGCGTCGTCGACACCCTGGCGACCAACGCCGACGACGCGTAGCAGAGCCTGCTCACCCAGGTCTGCGCGCGCAGCCTGGCGATCGGCAAGCTCGAGGGGGTCGACGGCCGCCGGCCGTACTGCACCTCCGACGGCGTCGGCGCGGTCCTGGCGGTCTTCCACCGGGACGGCCTCACCGGCCCGGTCACCCGGGTGGTGTCGGTCAACCAGACCGGCACCCCGTTCGTGCCGGACCTACGACGGCGTCACCGTCGAACCGGCCAAGAACGGCGTCGACTACGTGGCGCTCGGCGGGGTGATCACGCCGATCCGCGGCACGGCGCCGGCCGAGCCGGTGGTGCCGTCGGACGCGGTCACCGCCAGCGCCAGCGGCCTCGACCCGGACATCAGCCCCGCGTACGCGAGCTTGCAGGCGCCGCGGATCGCCCGGGAACGTGGTCTGACTCCGGCGCAGGTCCATACCCTCATCAGCAGATACACCGACGGGCGGGCCGCTGGGCTTCATGGGCGAGCCCGGCGTCAATGTGCTGAAGCTCAACCTGGCCCTCGACGGTCACCAGCAGTAATCCACCGACGGAAGGAGGGCGGCGCCGGCATGGCACGCGGAGAACTGCGCATCTTCCTCGGCGCCGCCCCCGGCGTCGGCAAGACGTACACGATGCTCGAGGAGGCGCACCGGCGGGCCGAGCGCGGCACCGACGTGGTCGTCGCGTTCGTCGAGACCCACGGCCGCCCGCACACGCCAGGCCATGCTCGGCGACCTGGAGATCGCTGCCCCGGCGGACGGTGGACTACCGCGGCGCCGAATTCACCGAGATGGATCTCGACGCCGTCCTGGCCCGCCGACCCGAGATCGCCGTCGTCGACGAACTCGCCCACACCAACGTTCCCGGCTCCCGGCACGCCAAGCGCTGGCAGGACGTCGAGGAGCTGCTCGCCGCCGGGATCGACCGTGCTGACCACGGTCAACGTGCAGCACCTCGAGTCGCTCAACGACGTGGTCGCCCAGATCACCGGCGTCGAGCAGCGCGAAACCGTGCCGGACGCCGTGGTCCGCGCGGCCGAGCAGGTCGAACTGGTCGACATGACGCCGGAGGCGCTGCGCCGGCGGATGGCGCACGGCAACATCTACCGGCCCGAGAAGATCGACGCGGCGCTGGGCAACTACTTCCGTACCGGCAACCTGACCGCGCTGCGCGAGCTGGCGCTGCTCTGGCTCGCCGACAAGGTCGAGGACCAGCTCGACAAGTACCGGGCCGACCACGAGATCAACGCCACCTGGGAGACCCGGGAACGGGTCGTGGTCGCGCTCACCGGCGGCCCGGAAGGCGCCACCCTGATCCGCCGGGCGGCCCGGATCGCGGCCCGCTCGCCCGCGCCCCGGACGGGGGCGCCGACCTGATGGCCGTGCACGTCACCCGCAACGACGGCCTGGCCGGTGCCGACCCGGCCACCCTGGCCCAGCAGCGGGTGCTGGTGGAGAGCCTCGGCGGCACCTATCACCAGGTCGCCGGCGCCGACGTACCGCGGGCTCTGCTCGACTTCGCCCGCGCGGTCAACGCCACCCAGATCGTGCTCGGCGCGTCCAGCCGGGGCCGGCTCGCCCAGATCTTCGCGGCCGGCGTCGGCGTCACCACCACCGCGCTGTCCGGCAGCATCGACGTCCACCTGGTCCCGCACGAGCGCGCCGCGCGCAGGGCCGCCGGTCCCGGCGGATGCCGGCCGCGCTGTCCCGCCGGCGCCGGATCGCCGGTTTCGCCGCCACCCTGCTGGGACTGCCCGCGCTGACCGGGCTGCTGCATGTCGGCGCCGGGCTCTCGCTGACCAACGACATCCTGGTCTTCCTCGCCGCGGTCGTCGGCGGTCGCCGCTGATCGGCGGGCTGTGGCCGGCGCTGCTCGCCGCGGTCGCCGGTTCACTGCTGCTGAACTGGTACTTCACCCCGCCGATCGGCAAGTTCACCATCGCCCAGGGCGACAACCTCCTGGCCCTGGCCATCTTCGTGGTCGTCGCGCATCGCGGTCAGCTGGGTCGTCGACCAGGCCGCCCGCCGTACCCGGCAGGCCGCGCAGGCCGGCGCCGACGCGCAGACGCTGGCCACCGTCGCCGGTAGCGTGCTGCGCGGCGAGCGGCCGCTGCTGGCCCTGCTCGAGCGCCTGCGCGAGACGTTCACCCTCGACTCGGTGACCCTGCTCGAGAACGGCGCCGTCGTGGCCGAAGTCGGCGCCCCGGCCTGCACCCACACCGCCGACGCCGACGCCGAGGTCAAAGTCGACGACGACATGGTGATGCTGCTGAAGCGGCCGACCGCTGCAGGCCAGCGACCGGCGCATCGTCGAAGCGTTCGCCGCCCAGGCCACCGTGGCGCTGCGGCAGGAACGGCTCGCCGCCGAGGCGGCCACCGCCAGGCCACTGGCCGAGGCCGACCGGATGCGCACCGCGCTGCTCGCCGCGGTCAGCCACGACCTGCGTACGCCGCTGGCTTCGGCCAAGGCCGCCGTGGCCAGCCTGCGCAGCGACGACGTGCACTTCGACGACCACGACCGCGCGCGAACTGCTCGCCACCGCCGACGAATCCCTCGACCGCCTCGCCCGGCTGGTCACCAACCTGCTCGACATGAGCCGGCTGCAGGCCGGGGCGCATCGGCGTCGCGCGCCATCGACGTCGGTGCCGAGGACGTCGTTCCCCGCGCGCTCGACGACCTCGGCCCCGACGGCCGGACGGTCGTCCGTCCACATCCCCGACGACCTGCCGTATCTGCACGCCGACCCCGGCCTGCTGGAACGGATCATCGTCAACCTGGTCGCCAACGCCCTGCGCTACAGCCCGCCGGCCCGTCCGCCGCTGGTCACCGCCAGCACGCTCCGGCGACACGATCGAGATCCGGATCATCGACCACGGCCCGGGCATTCCCCGGGACCGCTGGGACCACGTGTTCCTGCCGTTCCAGCGACTCGGCGACCGTGACAACCACACCGGTGTCGGCCTCGGCCTCGCCCTGTCCCGCGGCCTCACCGAAGCGATGGGCGGGACGCTGACCCCCGAGGAGACACCCGGCGGAGGTCTCACCATGACGCTGGCGCTGCCCACCGGGAACACCGCATGACCCGGATCCTCGTCGTCGACGACGAACCGCAGATTCGTCCGCGCGCTGCGGATCAACCTGCGGGCCCGCGAGTACGAAGTGGACACCGCCCCGGACGGCACCACGGCGCTGCGGGCCGCTTCGCACCGTCACCCGGACCTGGTCGTGCTGGACCTCGGTCTGCCCGACATGGAGGGGGCGGACGTCATCCGGGGCCTGCGGGGTTGGACCAGCACCCCGATCATCGTGCTGTCCGGCCGCACGGACAGCCGCGACAAGGTCGACGCACTCGACGCCGGTGCGGACGACTACATCACCAAGCCGTTCGGCATCGACGAGCTGCTGGCCCGCATCCGCGCCGTCACCCGGCGCGTCCAGCCGTCGGGCGAGGCAGTTCCGACGGTCATGCTCGGCCGGCACGTCATCGACCTGGCCGCGCACTCGATCGACGGCGGGAATCCGGACGTACGCCTGACGCCCACCGAGTGGCAGCTGCTGGAGCACTTGCTGCGACACCCGGGAAAGCTGCTGAGCCAGCGCGCCTTGCTGCACGACGTCTGGGGACCGCAGTATCAGACCGAGACCAACTACCTGCGCCAGTACATGGCGCGGCTGCGGCGCAAACTCGAGGCCGACCCCACCCATCCGCGGCACCTGCTGACGGAGCCGGGCATGGGATATCGGTTCCGGCCCTGACACCGGATCCATTCCTTCGTCGGACCCTTCACGTCGGACCGACCGGTGCCCGCCGTGTGCCGACCGCGCGATGCGGCGGCCGGCACACGGGTGACGACGTCCGTCAGGACGCGTTCCCGACGGCTTGCCGGGTCTGCTCCTTGACGTCCACGGCCGAGGACTGCGCCTGGTCTCGCGTGGTCTGAACGGCGTCCCGGGCGGTGTCCTTGACCTGGCCGACAGCCTGCTGCACCGGCCCGGAGAGATCGTCCTTCACGTCGGTGGCGATGTCCTTGACCTTGTCGGTCAGCTCGCCGCTGTTGTCCTTGAGCTGCTGGCCGGCGCGGCGTTCGGCGTCGGTCACGGGAATCAGGGTGGCGGCCAGCATGCCGACGCCGAACGCGATGATCCCGGCGGCCAGCGGGTTGCCCTGGGTCTGCCCGGCCACCGCCTGGGGAGCGCTGCGGACCGCGTCGGCGACGTCGTGGGCCTTGTCGCCGGCGACGTCGGCGGCCTGCGAGGCTTTGTCCTGCACTGTGGTCAGCGCGGCGGACGTCGAGTCGGCGGCCGCGTGACGGGCGTGGTCGGTGCTGCCCATGACCTTGCCCTTCACCGCGGTCCACCGCCGCTGAGCCACCTTGGCCGGGCTTGTCTTCTCGGCCAGCAGATCGACATCGCGGGTCAGCGACGCGCGCGTGTCCTCGATGTCCTGCCTCAGCCGGTCGGGTTCTTCAGCCATTGCGCGTCCTCCTTGAGTGTGTTGACGGTGCGGTGCGGTACGGGGTCGACGGTCTTGAGCTTGCTGCGGCCGGTCACGAACAGGACGGCGCCGATGACCGCCCACACGACGGCGATGATCAGGGCGGCCCAGCCTGCGTCCATCACGTTGGCCAGTCCGAACACGGCGGCGAAGCTGAGCAGGACGACGGCCAGGTAGCCGGCGAACCCGGCGCCCCCGAGCATCCCGGCGGCCTTGCCCGCCTTCGACGCCTCCTGCTTGATCTCCACCTTGGCCAGCTCGACCTCTTGGCGGAACAGCTGGGACAGGTCGTTGCTGATGTTCCCGATCAGCTCGCCGATCGAGGTCTCGGCCGCCTGCGCGGACACGTCGGGCGATGGGGGCGTGGTCACGGCCGGGGCTCCTGGTACGCGTAGGGATCGTCGACGACCGCGGGGGTGCCGTAATAGGGGTCCACGGTCGTCGGGGGAGTGATCGGGGCGTAGCCGGATGCCGGCGTGGGCCGGCTGGTGTCAGCGGAGCCGGCCTCCGGATCGGCCTTGGCGACGCTCTTGCCCAGGCGGCCGACGACGAAGCCGGCCACCAGTGCGGTGGCGAGGAAGGCGCCGGGCCGCCGCCGGGCGAAGTCCTGCACCTCGTTCAACACACCCTCGGGACCGTTGCGGTCGAGGTAGTCGGCCAGCTGCCGGCCGCTGTCGGCGACCCGCGACACGACGGTCGCGGCGGGGGTGCCGGTGCGGTCGCCGCGCATCTCGTCGAGGTGGCCGGCCGTCTCCCGGATGGTGCTGACCAGCTTGTCGTGCTGGGTGTGGGCCTGCTCGCCCATCCGGCTCCGTACGTCCGAGGCGAGGTTGCGGGCCTGCGCCTTCGCTTCCGCGCCGACGCGTTGCGCCTGTTCCTTGGCCGTGTCCTTGACGTCGGCCGCCGCCTGGGTGGCAGCTTCTTTTCCTTGTCCGGCCACCTGCTTGGCCGTCGACGTGTCATCCGGTGTGCCCGGAGCCGGCGCGTACGCGCCGGTCGCCAGATCACTCATTGGGCCTCCTCCATCGAGCGGGGTACGGTCGCTGAAATCCCCTACCGGGAGCATTCTCAATCACGTTTTCCGGCACGATCTTGGCCTGCCCGTTTATGCACTAAACGTTTCCGAGGCTCCAGCCCTACGGACCGGAGCGTCGACTTCGATGATCCGCCGGCGGCATCCGTGGGAGGCTTGTCAACCATGGAGCATCCCGACACCCCCGGGGCCGATGACGTGGCTGCCTTCTCCGCCGGGCAGACCCCCGCCACGGGGCGCACCGGGCTGGATCAACGGCGGATCCTGGACGCCGCCGTGCGGTTCATCGACGAGAACGGCCTGCGCATGCTGACCATGCAGCGCTTGGGTGCCTACCTCGGCGTCGAAGGCATGGCCCTGTACCGGTACGTGCCGGGGCGGGAGGCGCTGCTGGACGGGGTGGTCGAAACCGTCGTCGACGAGCTGTTCGGCGACCCCGAGGTCCATCTCGAAGCCCACGCCGGCTGGGTCGATTACCTGCAACGCCTGGCCCACGGCCTGCGCCGCATCGCCCTCGCTCACCCCGAGGTGTTTCCGCTGGTCGCGACCCGCCCGCCCGCCGCGCCGTGGATACGCCCGCCGTTGCGCAGCCTGCGCTGGATCGAGTCCATGCTCGAAGTGATGACCCGGGCCGGGTTCTCCGACGAGAACGCCGCCGCCGTCTACCGCGCGTTCAGCAGCTTCCTGCTCGGCTACCTGCTGCTCGAGGTGTCCGCCCGCGGCGTCGAAACCGGCCCGGTGGAGGAACCGGACGTGTCTCCGATCGAGGACCTGAGCACCTACCCGCTCCTGCAGCGGATGGAGCCGCACCTGTCGGTCGACGCAGCCGCCGAGGACTTCGAGGAAGCGCTGGAAGCACTCCTCGACCGGGTGGCCCTGCTGCTGCCGCGGCGCCGCCGGCCGCCTCGCCTCACCGAGTAGAACCGGTGCGGCTCATCTTGTTTAGTGCCTAAACCGGCGGGCAAGTGATCGGCGTCAGGGACGAGGACGGCGCTTTTCGAGCCGACGATGGTGAACGGCGTCCGCCCGTCCCGGTTGCGGTCGTTTTGATCGTGAGCCATCTCCTCGGAAAGGAACGTCATGATTACGCAGAACGACATCGCCCAGCTCAACGGCGCCGACGTGTACGACACCGACGGTGACAAGGTCGGCTCCGTCGGCCAGGTCTACCTGGACGCCGAGAAGGGCGACCCGCAATGGGTGACCGTCAAGACGGGTCTGTTCGGCACCCGGGAGACCTTCGTCCCGCTGCAGGACGCCGACGTCAGCGGTGACCGGGTCACCGTCGCCTACGCCAAGCAGCAGATCAAGGACGCCCCGCAGGTCGACGCCGACGGCGCCCTCTCGCAGGCCGACGAGGGCCAGCTCTACACCTACTACGGCCTGGGCAACCAGTACGCCACGGGTTACCAGGACACGACGACGGCCGGGGGCGGCACCGGTTACGCGGACACCGATTACGCGAACACCGGCCGGGACACCGGCTCCACGATCGGCGACGACGCGATGACCCGCTCCGAGGAGCGCCTGGTCGCCGGCACCCGCACCGAAGAGGCCGGCAAGGCCCGCCTGCGCAAGTACGTGGTCACCGAGCAGCAGCAGGTGACCGTCCCGGTCTCCCACGAAGAGGTTCGGCTGGAGCGCGAGCCGATCACCGAGGCGAACCGGGGCAGCGCCACCTCCGGCCCCGACATCACCGAGGCCGAGCACGAGGTCACGTTGAACGCCGAGCGGCCGGTCGTGGACACCGAGACCGTACCGGTGGAGCGGGTCCGGCTCGGCAAGGAGACGGTCCGCGACGAGGAGTCCGTCACGGGCCAGGTGCGCAAGGAGCAGATCGAGTTCGACGGTCCCGAAGGCAGCGACCGGCGCTGACCGACGTTCGTCGGCCCGGTGCCTTCCCCCATGCGAGGACAGGCACCGGGTCGGCCCATACCTGGAGGCACAATGGACGACGACGTACCAACGACCGACGACGCGATGACGCGCTCCGAGCAGCGGCTGGTCGCCGGCACCGAGGTGTACGAGACCGGCCGGGCCCGGCTGCGCAAGTACGTCGTGACCGAGGATGTCCAGATCACGGTTCAGGTCCGCCGGGAGAAACTGCGCCTCGAACAGGAACCGATCCGGCCGGGCGAGCAGCAACTGGTCGAGGATCCGGACGTGTTCGGCACCCTCGAAGAGTTCGGCGGCCCGGACGGCGGCGTCATCTACGAGGTCGTGCTGCACGAGGAACGCCCCGTCATCAGCACCGAGATCGTTCCGGTCGAACGGGTGCGACTGAGCAAACTGGTCGAGACCGAGCAGCACATCGCTTCGGGACAGGTCTCCAAGGAACAGATCGAGGTGACCGTGCCCGGTCAGCAGCCGACGACTTTGGGCTGACCGGTGTCGGCTACCGGTTCCGGGGGCGAGGTCGCGCGCGGGCGATGTCGCTGAGCGTCTGCGCCGGATCATCACCGTGGCCTTGGCCGGTGTGACTGGTCGACGGCTGTCCCCGGTGTGAATGATCTTCGCCGCTACGCTCGGCCTTTGTCGTGTCAGACCGCCCGCTCGCTTCATCCCGTCGTTCCGATGTCCCGGCCGTCAGCGCCCCTCGCGCAGGCTCTTCCGCCGGTCCGCTCCGGCTGTCCGCACCCGCCGCCGACATGCCCGGCGGCTGGTTTCGGAAGGAGCGAACCGGGCATACCTGCGCCCTCTGCGGCTGACGCCCGGAGTCGGCGAGTCAGCGTCAAACGAGCGGCGCGGTCCGGACCAGCAACCATCGCGGCCTTGCAGTGACCCGCAAGTCCGGCCCCGCACGTCGCTCGTGCGGCGGCGTGCCATAAGGACCCTTCCCATGACAGAACCGCAAGCCCGGCCACCCGCCGACGCGTTCGCTGAGCTCGGGCGGATCGACGTCGGCGAAATGGATCTCGCCACGGTGCTGGCCAAGGTGGCCGAACTCGCCCGGCGAAGTGTCCCGGGCGCCGATGACGTCTCGATCACCCTCGTCGGCCCTGACGGCGCGTACACCGCCGCGTTCAGCGGACAGCGGGCGTTGACCCTCGATGAACGGCAGTACCAGCAGGGTCAGGGTCCGTGCCTGGCCGCGGCGGCCGCCACCATTACGGTGAGCGTGCCGGACATGGCCGATGACAACCGATGGCCGGAGTGGGCCGGCCGGGCCATCGACGCCGGGGTACACAGCTCGGTCTCCGTCGGGTTGCCGCCGCACGAGTCCCTGAGCGGCGCGTTGAACGTGTACGCCGTCAGTCCGCACGCTTTCCACGAGGACGCGGTAGCGGTGGCCGAGACATTCGCCGGGTATGCCGCCGAAGCGATGGCGAAGGCGCCTCGGCACGACGGCGTGGCCGGCCGGACAACGGCCGCGATGCCCAACGGTGCCGTGATCCAGCAGGCGATCGGCATCATCATGGCCGAGCGCCGCTGCACGGCCCAGGAGGCATCCGTCATCCTGGCGAAAGTCTCCGAGTACGCCCAGCGCGCACTCCCTGATGTCGCTGCGGCGCTGGTTGCCAGTGCCGTCCGCCGGCCCGGGCGCTGATCCGCTCCCCGGGGCCGGCGGCCATGCGACCGCATGGACGGCCGAGAGCGATCCTTGACCGGGGCTGCCAGTATGAGTCCAGAGGTCTGGAGGAGAATCGCGTATGGCAGTCAAGCCCGGCCGGCGTAATCAGTTCATCGAATTCATGCAGACGTTCGTCGTGGTGGGGGTGGTCGCCATCCTGGCCTTGTTACTGCTTAAATTCGACATCCCGGCCGGTTACGTCGTGCTCGGCTCCGGCGCAGTTGCCCTCCTCGTCACGATCATCCGGAGGCGCCGACGCGTCGAACGTTACCGATGACCGACGATGCTCCGCAGTCCGACGGGTAGCAGGTGATCATCGTAGTTGAACGAGTCGCCGATCGTGGCCGTCACTCCACGTTCACGTAGCAGCGCCGGCACCGATGAGGTGTCGATCAGGACGTTGCCGTGGTGCTCGTCCTCGCGACGGTAGCTGCCGTCCGCGACGCGGACGAAGGTGGTGAGGTCCCGATCGAACCGATCCGGCGCCGGTTGGCTGAACCTGGTGATGATGGCCCAGTCGTCACCGACCCGTCCCTGCGCAACCGCATCCTTGCGGGCGCTGCCCCATTCGAGGTCGCACAGGTCCACGGCCAGCAGGCCACCGGGTAACAGCGCATCGGCGAGAGCAACAAGGCCACGACGGACCGCGGCCGCATCGGCGAGGTAGTTCAGGGCGTGACCGATCCCGACGATCGCGTCCACCGCTGTAATCGGGTCGTCGGGTAGGACCAAGGTCCGGACGTCTTCGGTGCCGGCAACGGCCTTTCGGGTGAGTTCGAGCATCGCCGGCGAGGCATCGGTGGCGATCACCCGATGGCCGGCGTCTACCAGGCGCTTCGTGAGCAGGCCCGACCCGCATCCGATCTCCAGGATCAAACCCCGGCGAGCCCGGATGGGCTCGAGAAGGGCGAGGATGCCGGGCGCGCACGACTCGGCGTGAAAGCCGTAACCCTGGTCGAAAACATAGGCGAGGTCGCGGCGGTAATGCGGTTCGTTGGTCGGCACTCATGCATTGTGCCGTCACCCCCTTCGTCCCGACCTTTTCAGAAGCGATTCCCGGACGCAGCCGTGCTGGTCACGGTCGATCCTGCTGATCAGGGCGGCCGAGTTGTCGCCGACCGCCTCAGGCGGACGGTCTTCGCCGTCCTGTCCGGGTGCGCGGCCCTGAAGCGTCCGGGCCCGGGCCGCCTGGTTAATCCATTGCGGTGCGGGTATGGCCAACCGCAGCCGATCGTCCTCAGGAAGCAGACATGGTTTCGTCGACGTCATATCCATCGACACGCGGCCCGCTGGCCACCTCCATGATCATTCTGGCCGGCACGCCGGATCACGCATCGAGTGTGGACGCACAACTGGCGGCCATCGCGCACCTCGCCGCGGAACAGATCGGCGCCGCCAGCTACGCCTCGATCACCGCCGTCCGGAAGAAGAACTACACGACCGTGGCCTTGAGCCACGACCTCATCCAAGCCATCGATGACGCGCAGTACGCCGACCAAGCCGGTCCGTGCCTCGACTCGTTGGACCGTAATGCTCCGATCGGGGTGCCCGATATCGACGCCACCGTGCAATGGCCCGGATTCCGCGAGGCGGCTCCGCGGATGGGACTGCAAACCTCGATCTCCGTTCCGCTGTACGCCGGGCGAGGTGACACCATCGCCGTTCTCAACGTGTACGGCCACGATCGTGCCGCGATGGCGCCGGTGATCGCCGGAGTCCTGGCCGTGCACGGCCACCCGGCGGGACAAGGCAACCCGGAACGGGCGATGGCCGGGCTGGACGCCGGGGGGCTCGACCTGGTGAACGGCTACGCCGAGGCCCTCGGCATCCGCGCCACCATCCGGTTCGCGATCGAACTCATCCGGTCCGGCAACCGGTGCAGCACCGAGGACGCGTACGTGTCGCTGTGCATCCGAGCCGCGGAAGCGCAGACGGATCTCGCCGAAGCTGCGACCGCCCTGATCGCCCACGACGGCTGACTCTGCTCGGGGTCAGCGTGATGACCGTTGGACGTCGGCGACCAGAGCCGCCGCGACGTCGCGGACCTTCCGGTTGCTGTGCTGCGAAATTTTCGCGAGGAAGGCGAAGGCGTCGTCGGCGCTGCACCGCTGCTCGGCCATGATGATGCCTTTGGCCTGCTCGATGACGGCGCGGCTGTCCATCGCCGCCTGCAACTGCAGGGCAAGGCCGGCGGCACCGTGGTACGCGTCGGCGTTGGCCAGCGCGACCGCCGCGTACTCGGCGAAGGTCTCCGCCTGAACGACGGCTTCATCGTCGAACGCGGCCGGTCGGTGGCCGTAGACATTCAACGCCCCGCTGACCCCGTCCCGCACCGGGAGACCGACGGACAGCACGCTGCCCACTCCGGCCGCTGCCGCCCGTGGGGCCCACCCCGACCAGCGATCGTCGGTCGCCGTGTCGGGAACCGAGATCGTCCGGTGCTCCGCGGCGGCCTGCAGGCACGGTCCGCGAAGGTGCTCGTACTGCCGTTCGTCGAGTGCCAGGGCGAGCTCGCCGGTGTAGGCCGCGGTATAGGGGGCGCCCCGCCGGACCAGCGTGATCGAGACGTCGGAGGCGCCGGGCAGTGCTCGCTGCGCCAGGTCGGCGACTCGGCTCAGGACGTCATCGAGGCTGGTCTCGGTGAATTTGACGCGGCCGAGTTCCGCGAAGGCGGCGAGTGGGTCCATCGGATCGTGCGTCATGAATCGTGAGTGATCCTTGCAGCGGGCACGGTGCCATCGCGGTGGCCGTGCGAGTCGGCGAACATGGTTGCCGGAGCCGTCCGAACTCCCGGGCCCGCGCCGCTGCTTGACGCTGGTCGGCGGCCGGTGCGGCCGCCGCGGTGACGACATTACCTGGCGCGTTCGCGGTGCCGCGCCTCCGGGCAATCCCCTGTCGAGGCCAGGTGACCGGCGTGTATGGCCGCTACCGGGGCGATCGACGATCGGCTTACCGTATTGACAACCGCTCGATCTTCCTCGACGCCGCGCGCGGCCAGGGTGTGCCGGTCCAGCAGCGAGGCCGGTGCGCCCGACCCCGACCGTGCCGTCAGGCCGGCATGGGGATACGCCACAGCACCGACCGCGTCTCCCGGTCGGCTCGGCGCCGGACCGCCAGCAGCCAGCCGACACCGATCAGCGAGACGACGATCAGACCGCCCCACGAGAGCACGGTGAACAGGTCGGCCCGGGTGGACGTCGGTTGTGCCTGGTAGCCCTGTTCCAGTAGCCGGTACTGGTACGGGGTTCCGGTCAGCAGGAGCGCCATCATCAGCGCGATGCTGTGCATGCCGTCCCACAGCGCGTGCAGGATGGCGACTCCGAGGTAGGACAGCAGCAGACGGCCGGTCAGCGCGAAGTGCCGGCGACCGCTCGCGGAGAACAGCACACCGCCCAGGATGGCGGTCCACAGCCCGTGCCCGACCGGGGCCAGCAATCCGCGAAGCAGTTCCGTCTGCACCAGCTGCATCAGGGACAAGCCGTTCTCCGTGAACAGCGCAGTGAACGCGTAACCGGCCGACTCGAACGCGGCGAATCCGAACCCCACGGCTGCGCCGAGGATCAGACCGTCCCGGGCGTACTTGTGGCGGAGCCGGCGGGTCAGGAAGGCCAGCGCGACCAGCTTCGCCGCCTCCTCGATGAGTCCGACGCCGAAGAACAGGGCCGGCGAGGGATGCAGCAGATAGGACTCGAGCAGCGACGAGGCGAGCACACCCAGCAGACCGCCGGTCACAAAGGTGCTGAACAGCAGCTCGACGGTCACTTCGCCGCTGTGGCGACGGGTGAACGCCCAGGCCACGAAGGACACCGGCACCAGAAAACTGCCGAGCAGGACCAGGGCCGGGATCAGATTGGGGTTGCCCGTCACGAAGGTGATGACGACGGTCAGCGCCCAGAGGACGAGGCCGGTCAGGAACATCCGCAGCCAGGGGCGGCGGCGGGGAGCGGCGGCCGACGCCGTGCCCGGCACGGCGTCCACGGTTTCGTACATCGGCTTTCTCCCATGCGTTTGGTGCCGCCGCGTACCCCCTTCTCGCTGTTCGATACTTTCCCCACGAATCTTCGGCCGACAATTTCGAGCCGGTGGTCCACCGACGGGCGAAGCGTCACTCCTGGCGGCGGTGCGCCGCGTCCCGCAACGAGGTCAGGTCCGCGTCGGCCATCCCGGCCCGGTGAGCGTCGTCGATGACCGCCTCGAGTTGGCGGTCGAGCTCGGCCACGGTGGCCGTTCGGTCGACGTGATGGTCGGCGACGACGTCACGCAGCATCCGCAGCACCCGGATCAGCGTGAGCGCCACTTGCGGGTGGGCTCCCGCGTAGAGCCGGATCTGACCGTAGGCGTGCCGGACGTACTCGGCGTGGTCGAGATCCCACGGCGTGAGCAGCGTCCGGTTCCGCTCATCGCGGTGCCCTTGTGCGGGCAGTTCGGCCTGCAACAGCGGTCGTAGAACCGACGAGACCCGGAGAATGGCCTCGATGGCCGTGGTCGGATCGTTGACCGCAGGGGACAAGGCCCGCAGACCGATGTCGTTGAGCTGGCGCAAAGCGAAGTCGATGTCCTGCTGCATCGTCCGGGTCGCCCCGATGATGACCGCCTCGGCGATGAGCCGGGCGGCTCGCCGGGCAGTGTCCGGGTCCGGCCGGGGCCAGATCCGGGCCAACGGCTCGTCGCGGATCAGGTATGCCCCGACGCGGGTCTCCAACTGGATCGTGCTGCCCGCCGGCACCGCGGCCAACACTGCGCTCTGGCTGACCTGCTGAACCCATCCGTCGGCGTGTGCCCGCACCACCAGTGCCGCACCGAGGTCGGATGCGTCCGGGACGGCGACCGGAGTGCCGCTTCGCGGACCCATCTTCGACCCGTACGGCAGATCGTCGATCAGCGCGACCGCCTCACCCTGAATGCGTTCCATGATCCGGCCCACGTATTGCTGCCGAGTGATCCGGTTGAGGAAACCGACGATCGCCAAGATGGACGCGAGCGTGAGGAGGACGGCCAGCGTCATCGTCAGCCGCGGGGCTTGTGCGGCCCGCGTGTCGAGCTGGCTGAGCGCAAGGACGCAGAAGGCGAAGGTGGCGATCAGCAGGCCGATCAGCACCTGGCCCATCCGGTCTCGCCAGAACGTTCGCAGCACCCGCGGCGAGAACTGCCCGCTCGCCAGTTGCAACGACACCACCAACAGTGAGAACACCACTCCGGCAGTGGTGATGGTGGCGCCGGCGACGGTCGACAGCAGGGTTACCGCGGCGTCCGGGGCGATCGCGAACAGGCCGAGCCGGCCCAGACCCAGGTGACGGTCGACCTCCCGCGCCGCCAGCTCGAGCAGTACCCCGCCGATCAGCAGCAGGATCGGCAGGAACAGCAAACTCTCCCGCAGCCGGTCGGTGATCGCCCGCTGCCGCAACCGCCGCACGGACGGAGCTACGCTCTCCTGCTCTTCATCATCCACAACGCGGACCCTAGCCGCGCGCCCGAAGGTCGGGAACGACTGAATCACGCGAATGCGGAGGCGACGGTCGCTGGGGTCGCTGTGGCGCACCACGAGAGCCCTGCCCTCGAGCCGGTCCAGCCGGCTCATCACCTCCGCCATCGCCACACGGTCGACCGCCGCCGACCGCGTCGGGCTCATCGACCACGCGCCTCCGCCGTGGACGGGACAGACTGGCCGTACGCAAGGTCAACAGCTGGCCCGCGACTTCGCTGGACCGGCGGACTCATCCAGCGCTGGATGATGTAGCCGTTGCAGGTGGCGAGCTGGAGTGCCGCCTTGTTGGCCGAGGAGGCCGCGGCGAGACACAGCGCGGTGTTGCCCATCGGCCGGATCGTGCCGTCCTTGAAGGACCAGGTCTGGGCGGTCGTGCCGTTGCACCGGTTGGCCCAGACCCGCTGGCCGGGCACGAGGCTTCCCGACGGGACGTCGAGACAGTTGCCGAGGACCCGGACCGTGTTGTCGCCCGGCAGACGGCTCAACGACTGCGCCGTGCTGCCGTTGCAGTCGTACAGCCAGAAGTACGTGCGGATGGCCGTCGAGCCCCGGGGCACGTCGAGGCACCGGCCGGTGCCGTTCCGGAGCGGGCTCATCACCGGCGCCGGGCCCTCCGTCACGTGCACGATCTTGGCCATCGACGGCACGCCGGCGGAATTCACGACGAACAGCATGTAGTAGCCCGGCGGAGTCACGCCGCCGTTGGGCGGCCCGGTGACCGACAGCGTCCCGCCGGAAGCCGAGAACGTCAGGGGAACGTAGCGCTGGCCCTGGTCGTTACTGTGGGTCACGTCGGCAAGGCCGACCAAAGCGACCTTCCGGATGCTTCCCGCCTGCGGGGTGGAAACGGTGAAGCCGGCATTGATACCGACACTGGCCGGCGCGGCGGAGATGACCGGACGCGCAGCGAGTTGCCCGGAGCCGTCCTTGGCGTACAGGTACGGCGGGCTGAAGTACTCGATGTTCTTCTCGAGATATCCGTCCGTCGTGCAGATGGCGCAGACCCCGCCGCCGCCTGTCATGACTCTTCCGTCCGGCAGCAGCGCGGCCGTCGAGTGGTACTCCCGGATGCGGGCGGCGCTCGCCAGCACCGTCCACTGGCCGGTCGCGGGATCCCAGCGCTCGGCCGCCGTCACGGCGTGGTCCAGATCGACCAGCGGGCTGGTCGCGGCGCTGCTCATTCCGCCGGTGGCCAGCACTGAGCCGTCGGCCAGCAGGGTGGAGTTGAGCTGCCGCCGGCCGGTCGACAGGGACCCGGTCGAGGCGACGGTGGGGAAGCCGGCGGCGTTGCTGTCCAGGACGACGGCGGTCCGGGTGGGGACGTTGGCGACGCCGCCCTCGGTGAGGTTGCCGCCGCCGACAACCATGGTCTTGCCGATGTCGTACGTCGCGAAGCTGCCGTACTCCCGGGCGATGCCGTCACGGGTGCCCGTAGCCGTGATGACGCCGCCGCCCGACGTGCTGATGGTGTAGCCGGTCGCGTACGGGCCGAAGAATCCGAGTTGGGTGTCCGGCCGGGAGTGCATGAAGGGGTAGACGCGCCGGCCGTACTCGGTGAACCCGGTGAGCGGACGAATGGCGCCGTCGGTCTGGTACACCTCCGCGGTGGCGGGGCCGCCGCCGACGATGACCTCCTCGCCGTTCGCCGTCTCGGCCACCGACGGGTACCAGCGTCCGGCGGCCATGTCGTGGCCCCGGGTCCACGTCTCGGTCCGCCAGTCGAAGACGTACGTCGTGACGGTCCCCTCGGTCTGCGCGTTGAGGTTTCCGCCCGCGACCAGGATGTTGCCGTTGGACAGATGCGCGAAGCCCGAGCAGAAGATGTTGGTGCCCTGCACGTCGACCCGCTTGTACGAGTTGTCGGCCGGATTCCAGACCATGGCCCGGGTGAAATCGTGCACGGGGTACGACTCGGCCGCGTTGTCGCCGACCGAGTCCCAGATCAGCACCTTTCCGTCCGGCAGCACCGCTTGGAACACCGGGACGACCGGCGTGTCCACGACCGGGCTCCACGAGCCCGACTTCCCCGGGTCGCTGGCCACGGCCGCCCCGGTGCGGGCGGCGCCGGGCCGCACTCCGGTCGCCTTCTGGATGCGTACCGCGTTGGCGCGGGTCTGCTTCTCGATGACGTTGATCGGCGTCTGGGCCATGTCTTCGAGCATGTGCTCGTGCTCGTCGTGGCCGTCCGCGTCGTGGTCATCTCCGTCGGAGGCGTCGTGGAGGTGCGGTCCGGCCGGCGCAGGCGGCTTGACCTGGCCGGCGTCGGCCTCGACTCCGGACATGCCGACCAGGAAGAACGCCGACATCAGGCCGAAAGCAATGAGTCCGCGACGCACGCGCATGGTGGAGATCCCCTCGACGCCCGTCCGGTGTGGTCGGTGGGTCACCCTAGCGTTTCGCTTAGTTGTTCTTCAATGTCTTTCCGTAGTGGAGGCGCTGATCTGTGCCGCCGTCGCGGTTGCGACTCTGCCCGAACGGACGTCGGCCCGCCCGTTTCGCCCGTCCGAAGGTGCAGCCAAGAACCTGAGCGCAGGACGCCCGCCGCGTCGGGCTGGGCGAGCGCACCGTGGTGGTGCCGATGCGCAGTGTGCTTTCTGTCGACCGCTCGCCGGAGCCGTCGCCGGCCTACCTCAACTGCTGTAAGTACGGATCTCGACGTTGGCGAACGTGACTACTCGGGCCACGGTGGAATCGGCCGTGACGCCGAGCACCACCTCACCGCGGGGTAGGGAGGTCGCGGTCATCGGGGCCGAACCCACATACTGACTGCCGCGGTACACCTCGGCGTTGTTGCCCCGAACCACGAGCTGGATGCGGTTGGACTCGTTGAGCCCGATCGGCGCGGCGAGGGGGAACTGACTGATCACCGCTTTGTTGGTTCCGCTGTCGATGCCGACGGTCATGACGTTCTGGCAGACCCGCAGCACGTAGCCTCCGCGTCCGGTCCAGGAGAACCAGATGCCGGCGCAGGACCCAGCGGTCTTGAGGTTCACGTCGACGGCGACGCTATGGTCGCCGGTCAGAGTCATCGCCGGGCCGATGCACAGGATGGTGCCGGGGGTCGCGCGGGAAGCGCGCAGAACGCCGTTGAGGGTGCATGTGGCGTCCCGATTGACGACTTCGGTGAAGATCCACTGACCCTCGGCCTTCAGCGAATCCTTGAACAAGACGGTGCCGCCGACCGGTATCTTCGGCACGGGCGTCGGGGAAGGCGCTGTTGCCGGCGTCGTACCAGGCCCAGCAGGTACAGCACCCGTCGTCGTGCTGGTCGTCGTCGGGAACGCCCCCGACGGCGCCGTACCGGACACCGACGGGAGTCCGGGTCCGCTCGCCACTGATGGCCCCGATCCGGCTACGCCGCCCCCGGTGGGGTTGGTGTCCCGGTGCTCGGCGGTCGGGTGCAGGCCGCCGGTGTACACCGTATAGGCGGTGACCGGCACACCGATCAGGGCGATTGCTGCGGCCAGGACGAGGGCCCACCGTCGCGTGGCGACACGGCTGCCGTTGGTGCGGTGGGGGAACGCGGGTGCGGGCCAACCGGCCGGTTCGCCCGGGTGCCGCGCGATCCGGTCGGGCGGGTATCCACTGGGCGGAGTGACGCCGTTCCCACCGGGCGGAAACGCCGAGTTGCCCATCACCGCAGCCGGCGGGCCCCAGGGCGGCCCCGCGGAGCGACCCACGGCGGCGACCGGCGTGTTCCAACCGGGGGCGACCGTCGCTTCACGGCCGGCGGCAGACCCGACCGCCACGTCACGGCCGACCGGAGACCCCGTGTCGGCGCCGGTGAAGGGTTGCGGCTCGGCGGCCAGCAGCAGGTCCAGTAGTTGTCGCGCGTGCGGGCGCGCGGCCGGATCCTTGGCCAGGGCCAGCTCTACGAGCCCGCGGAGCGGCTCCGCGAGGCCGGCGAGGTCCGGCGGCTGGGTCAGGATGCGGCCGGCGGTGGCCGGCGCGGAGTCGCCGCCGAACGGGGTACGGCCGGTGCCCGCGTACGCGACGACGACGCCCCAGGCGAAGATGTCGGCGGCCGGCGTGATCGGCTCCGGGCCGAAACGCTCCGGTGCCATGTACGCGATCGTCCCGACCATCTGGTCGGTGCTGGTGTGCTGGCTGGTCGCCACGAAGGCGCGCGCGATGCCGAAGTCGATGACCTTCGGGCTGCCCGGGGCGAGCAGCACGTTGCTCGGTTTGAGATCGCGGTGGATCACCGCGGCACCGTGGATGGCGGTGAGCGCGGTCGCCACCCCGATCGCGACGCTGTGCAGGTACGCCGCGTTCAGTGGCCCGCGTTCCTCGACAACCTCGGCGAGGCTCGGTCCGTCGACGTACTCGACCACCAGGTAGGGAGGTTCGTGCTCGAGGTCGGCATCGAGCACCTCAGCGGTGCAGAACGGCGGCACCTGCCGGGCCCGGTTCACCTCGCTGCCGAAGCGGCGACGGAACTCCTCGCCGCCGGCGAGGCTCGCGTGCACGAGCTTGACGGCGACGTACTTTCCGGTCCTGTCGGTGGCGAGGTAGACGACCCCCATGCCGCCGAGGCCGAGCCGGCCGACCAGACGGTAGCTGCCCAGCCGGGACGGATCGTTGGCGCGCAGCGGCTTGACCCGGTTCAGGAACTCCACGGTCACTGCTGGTTCCCTTCCGACTCAGGTCCGAACGGCGCTCGGCCTCCCATGCAGTGCAGTCACGCCCAACTCATCGGGACGCTAGTCGCCAGCGGTACGGCAACAGGCCCGTTGACTGGCCCGGCACACCGGTCACTGACGATGCAAGGTAACGCCGTGGGACCGCCGTGGCAATGTCGGCAACCTTAACTCTGCCTGGGAACCGCAGGCCAGGCACGTGCTGGGCGAAATGTCCGGTACCGCTCCTGAATGTGACCCTGCAGAGATCCCGCCATGTTCGACGAGATCGTCATCCATGCAGCTTGAGCTGCATGGATGAGGTTTCCGCAGCTGCGGAGATCAAGCTGCGGTCGACCTATCACCATGGCGACGGGCCGTCGATCGAGGTGTCCGGTGACTGACCGTGAAGATCATGCCGGCGCAGACTCAGGTGGGGCGCCCGCGTGCCGATGAGTATCCCGATGCGTGTCGGGAGAAGGTCAATGATCAGTTGTTGCCGGTTCCTTGAACAGGATCCAAGCCGCTCGCGGTGTCGCTTCGGGCGGCCGCGGGCAGAGGCGGGGGTGACCCTGATCGAACTGATGCTGTCCATGTCGCTGATGGCAGTCGTTACGCTCCTGGCCAGCAGCGGCTTGATCATGACCTACCGGGTTGCCGACCGGTCGGAGGCCCTGGCTGACGTTCAGCAGGCACTGCACATGGTGTATTCGCGCTTGGATACACAAGTCCGGTATGCCGATGGCATCAGCAGCCCGGGCCTCGGAACGGTCGCCAGCAACAAGTACGTCGAGTTCACCGCCTCTTACACCGGTGCCACGGTGTGTACGCAAATTCGGGCGGTGGGCTCCTCGGGCCTCCTGCAGTCCCGGACCCAGCCGCAGGGTGGCTCGGTCGGGCCTTGGACCACCATGGCCTCGCATCTCAGTGCGGTCGCCTTCGCACGGACGCCGGCAGCCATGACCGGCCCCGGCTACCAGCAATTGACGATCTCATTGACCGCGCAGGCCGGCAACGGCGCGACCGCGCAAACACAGCTGTCGTCGGTGAGCTTCACGGCGCTCAACACCACTGTGGAAACAGCCTCGGATACCGCCTGTAGCACGATGGGAAGGCCATGATGCGACGACATCGCCCAGACGCCGACGCCGGATCCATGCCGATCGCCATTTTGGTCACCCTGGTGGCTGCGGGCATGAGCACGCTGCTGCTCACCACTGTGCTGCAGCAAACGACCATGACGAAAGCCGACATCGGTCGCGCCCATGCCCTCGACGGGGCTAACGCCGGCCTGGAGCTCGCGCTCGGCGCCATCCGGGCCAGCGTCGACTCCTCCGGCGACGGATCGGTCACTTCGCTGCCCTGCGCCCCGCTGACCGGGTCCGCGGGTCAGGGTGCGGCCACGTTCCAGGCTCAGCTCACGTACTTCGTGACCGATCCTCGCACTTTGTCCAGCGCCGCCTTGGCCACCACCGGCGTGACCTGCCCGACGTCGCTGAGTCAAGTCCCCCGATTTGCCCGGGTCACCTCCACCGGTACCGATCCGGGCAGCAAAGAGGCCCGCACGCTCTTCGGTACCTACACCTTCAAAACCCCGATGAACGTCAACAAGGACGGCGGTCAAATCCATGTTTATCGAAGCCCGGGCGACCCCGACCTTTGTTTCGACGCCGGCGCGTCACCGGCGGTGGGCACGACTGTCATGGTCAAGCCGTGCCTCAATCCCATTGCTCCTCAACAGGAATTCGCGTACGCCGGCAATCTGAATATCGTCCTGGTCTCCGTCGGACTTTGCCTGGATGCAGGCTCGTCGGAAGCTGTGGGCGGGACCATGAAACTGCACGCCTGCGGTACGACGACGCAGGCCTACCAGCAGTGGAGTTACTCGCCCAACGGCATCATCTACGGCACTAATGACGGCGTGAACAACAATGGCCTGTGCCTGACTGTCACCAGTCCCGGAGGCCCGAGCACCATCACTTTGAACAACAACAGCGCGACCGCGAACGACGGCCATAGCGCCTGTTACGGATCGGCCAGTAATGACAACCGGTCATTCCTGCCCGACAGCAAGGTCGGTGCGGGCGCGGCGGGCACCGCGACCAACCAACTGGTGAATTTCCTGGCATTCAGCCGCTGCCTCGACGTCCCGGGCTACAACACCAGCGCACCGGACATTCACATTTACCCTTGTAAGCAGACCCCGAACCCGTCGAACCTGGAGTGGAACGAAGTGTTCTACCTCCCACCGAGCGGCACCGGCGTGATTTACACCATGCCGACGTCGACCAGCCGATACTGCCTCGTCGCTCCGCCCCTGACTGATCCGAATCTCTACGTCACGATCGCTGTCTGTCCCGCGACCGGAGCGGCGGTTCCCGACAAAATGACCTGGCGGGTACAGGGTCCTGGCGCCGCGACCTACTACGAGAGGTACCGGATCGAGACCACCGGCACCATGACAGGTGACTGCCTGACCACCGATCCGTTGAACGTGGCGGTAGAAGTCCGCATCGCGCCCTGCGACGGCGGTAGCGCCCAGAAATGGAATGCCGAGCCCGACTTGGTCACTCCCCAGCTCGCCGACATCGGGGAACTGTGAACACCCGCGCGGCCAGGCTGCCTCCCGACACCGTCAACGACACCGGCTTCAGCCTCATCGAGACGCTCGTCGCGATCGGCATCATCGCCACGGTCATGGCCTCGATGGCCGCTTTCTACGTTCGCGGCACCTCCGTCAGCGAGCAACAACGCAATGCGCAAGCAGCCGTACGTTTTGCTACCACCGCGATGGAGCAGGTGCACCTGCTCAACGCCACCGCCGTGCTCAGTGGACGCACGCAAACCGCCGTGAACAGTCAATGGGTTGCCCCCGGCGTGTCTGCCTACCTCGCCGCCACCGTGACGGCGCCGACCTGGAGCACCGACCCCGCCATCCCGGGAATGAGTCTGCCCACAACTCCACAACAAGTCACGATCGCCGGCGCCAACACCATCTTCCAAGAGTCCTGGTACGTCGGCGGGTGTTGGGCACAGTCCACCGGCGCAACGTGCAGCGTCGTCGCCGCCGCCCTGCGTCCCACCCTCATCCCCATGTACCGCGTCATCGTGGCCATAACGTGGCCAGACGCCCATTGTGCCGCCAACCTGTGCTCCCTGGTCACCGTGAGCCTCCTCCCGGCATCCACCACTGACCCGACATTCGACTGAATCCCATCGCCGGCCCTGGCTGGCGACCTGTCGTTCGCCTTCAGCTCGTGAACTGGGTCGTGGTCATGGCCGGCGCCCTTCTCGGCCGGACCCAGGCTTCGGCCCGGTACGGTCGGTGGCCGCCGTCGCCACGTTGTTCGGGATCGCGCCGGCCTTTCCTGGCTGCTGCACCGGACCGTGGGATGCCGCTGGTCCGGCGATCCGGCCACCACGAACGGTCGGCGTGAGATGGACGCCGAAAATTCTGGTCTTGGCTGCGCTGAGTCGGGGACTCTTGGCCCTCGCCGGCGGCCGGACGTGGGCGGGCCGCCGATGGGCACGGGCAGGCGCTCTGCCCGCACTCATCATATCCGGCGGGTTCTCGGCGCGTTGCCGCCCACCGGCATCCTCGATCGACTGTGCCGGCACGAGCCGGTCGTCACCGAAATTCTCGCCGGCCAATGTCGGCGTCGGTGTCGGGCCGGTCGACCACCGTGCGAACGAGCCCGGCGGCCCAAGGCGCGGTGCCGCAAGATATGAGCAGATAGAGGAAACTTTCGTCACGACTGGGCTGAAAGTCCTGACGGCAGTAGTGCTTGACCAAGAACAAATCGATGAAGGAACATGGTTTACCGCTGGTGCATCGACAGCTACGCGTGTTAACGTGCCGTTGCTCTGTTTACAGCGTTGAAATACTTCTCAGTTTCTTCTCCAGGCAACCTCTCCCAACACCTGTCGACCGGCGTGTGCCGGCGCTGCCGCCTGCCTCTTGGCCGGCAGTACCGGCTGCAGACCCCCGGAGGAGCGCACATCTCATGAAGAGAACCGCGACCGGCGCCGCTTTCGCGATGCTGACCGCCGCCCTGCTGACCTTGCCGAGTAACGGCGCGAACGCAGCAGTCTCGGGTGCGGCGTCGGCTTCGATCAGCGTCCCGTCCCCGAGTCAGCCGGCAGGCGCTTCAGTAGGGGCGACGACGCCGTTCATCGAATATCAAGCCGAGCAGGGCAGGACCAACGGCGAAGTGATCGGCCCGGACTGGGCCTACGGAACGTTGGCTGCCGAAGCCATCGAGCGGAAGGCGGTGAAGCTGCAAGGCGCCGGCCGCTACGTGGAGTTCACACTGGTCAAAGCAGCCAACGCGGTCGACGTCCGATACAGCGTCCCGGATTCTGCCGACGGCGCGGGGATCGACTCCACCCTCGGCGTGGTCGTTGCGGGCAAGCGGATCAGCACCTTGAACGTGACCTCTCGCTACAGCTGGTACTACGGCGTGTACCCGTGGTCCAACAACCCCGCGGATGGAGGCCGCCGTCAGCTGTACGACGACTCGCGGGTCATGTTCGGGAAGACTCTGCCGGTCGGCACCAGGGTCCGGCTGCAAATCGGGGCCGCCGACACTGCCCCTTGGTACGTCATCGACGAAGCCGACTTCGAGAACGTGAGCCCACCCGTCCACGAACCGGCAGGCGCCGTCTCGATCACAGACTTCGGCGCTGACCCCACCGCCACCAAGGACTCCAGCGACGCCATCCAACGCGCCCTCGACAGCGCATCCGGCACCGGGAAGACTGTTTGGATTCCGCAGGGCACGTACACCGTCACCCGGCACCTGATCGTGGACAAGGTGGCCGTGACCGGGGCCGGTCCCTGGTACAGCGTCCTCCATGGCAAAGGCGTCGGCGTCTACGGCAAGTACAACCCCACCCCCAGCAGCGAGGTGCACCTCTCGAATTTCGCGATCTTCGGCGAGGTCCAAGAACGCATCGACTCGGATCAGGTCAATGGCATCGGGGGTGCGCTCGGTGACTCCACCATCGACAACATCTGGATCCAGCACACCAAAGTTGGCGGATGGTTCGACGGGCCGTTCACCAACCTGAAGATCACCCGAGTGCGGATCCTGGATCAGACCGCGGACGGCATCAATTTCCATGACGGCATCACCAACTCCTCGGTGACCGGCAGCTTCATCCGCAACACCGGCGACGACGGACTGGCCATGTGGTCGGAGAAGGACCCGGACACGGCCGACACCTTCGCCGGCAACACCGTCCGTGCCCCCATCCTCGCCAACACCATCGGCATCTACGGCGGCAGCGACAACACCATCACCCGTAACCTGCTCACCGACACCGTCACTCAGGGCAGCGGCGTCCAGGTGGCCAACCGCTTCGGCTCCGTTCCGCTGGCCGGCACCACCACCATCGACCGGAACGTCCTCGACCGCACCGGGACACTCGACCTGTTCTCGCACATCGGTAACGGCGCACTGCTCTTCTGGGCGGCCGACTCTCCGATGACCGGCACCGTCAATGTCACCCGCAATTTGATCCACAACAGCGCCTACGAAGCGATCCAATTCCTCGGCGACCCCATCACCAACGTCCACTTCGATCAAGACCTGCTCGCCGGCACCGGGACCTTCGCTCTGCAGCTCAACACCTCCGGCTCCGCCACCTTCCACCAGGTGGTAGCCACACAGCTCGGCGCGGCCGGACGCTACGACTGCGACTCCGGGTTCGTGGTCACCGACCTGGGCGGCAACCACGGCTGGAACGACGCCGGCTGCGGCTACCCGACCCCCGGGGCACTGACCGTCACCAATCTCGGGGACAACCTCCTCTTTCACACCGACGCCATCGGTACCCCCAGCGACCCGCAGACCGTCACCATCACCAACCCGACCTCAAAGCCGGTCCGGATCGCGTCGGTGACGATCACCGGGGCTTTCACCGTGTCCACGACCTGCGGCGACATCTTGGCGCCCGGAGCCAGCTGCACCGCCGCCATCCGGTTCGTGCCCACGCAGCGAGGCGACCGCCAGGGGGCACTGACCGTTTCCGACGGCACGCCCGCCGGCCGCTACCAGGTTTACGTCCGCGGACAGGTGATCGCCACCACCGTGGGAAACCTCGCCGCCGGCAAACCGGTCACCGCCAGCAGCGAACACCCTGGCTTCCCGGCGAGCAACACCACCGACTCCAACACTGACACCTACTGGGAGGGAATGGGCTTCCCGGCCAGCATCACCGTGGATCTCGGCGAAAGTTCCGCCGTCGCTCGCGTCCAGCTCAAACTCAACGGCGGCTGGGGCGGCCGAATCCAGAACGTCCAGATCCTGGGCAGCAACGACGGCACCACATTCACCTCCATCGTGCCTGCCGCCGACTACACCTTCGATCCGGCGACCAACAACACGGTCGTCGTCAACTTCGCGTCCTCTCAGTACCGATACCTCCGGACCGCGATCACCTCGAATGATGGGGCAACCTCGGCCCAGGTTGCTGAATTCGAGGTTTACGCCACCCCCGCGACCTGACCCATCGGATCCCGAGCACCCCATCTCGCGGCTTCGATGGCAAGCAGCGGCTGTTCCTGCGGTCCGTAACGCGAACGGCACCTCTCTGCTGCCGACGCCTTGACAAAAGAGAGGTGCCGTGGGGCTGTACCCGAAACGGTGTTTCTGGCCCGATTCGCCGGACTTGAGGGTCGGCGGGATGGGCACTGTGAGTAATGACATCAGAGATCGTGGACGCATCGAAGAAGACGAAGGGTGCGCGGCGGCAGCTGTCGCCGGAGCAGGCCGCGGCGGCCGCGATGGTGGCCGAGGCGAAGGCCCGCGGGCTGGCGCTGACCGGCCCGGGCGGATTGCTGAAGCTGTTCACCAAGAATGTCCTCGAGACGGCGCTGAGCGAGGAGATGACCGAGCACCTCGGTCATGACAAGAACCGGGCCGAGCCGGGCCGTGAGTCGGTGAATGTGCGTAACGGCGCCCGGTCGAAGACGGTGACCTCGGACGCCGTCGGCGACGTGCAGATTGATGTTCCTCGCGATCGTGAAGGAACATTCGACCCGCAGATTGTGAAGAAGCGGCAGCGGCGTCTTTCCGGAGTGGACGAGGTCGTGCTGTCACTGTACGCGAAAGGATTAACGACTGGCGAGATCACGGCGCACTTCGCGGAAATTTACGGCGCGTCTGTTTCCAAGGAAACGGTATCGCGGATCACCGACAAGGTTGTCGACGAAATGCAGGAGTGGTCGGCCCGGCCGCTGGACGCTGTGTACGTGGCCGTGTTCATCGACGCCATCGTTGTCAAGGTCCGCGACGGTCAGGTCGCCAACAGGCCGGTGTACGCGGCGATCGGGGTCACCGTGGACGGCCGCAAGGACGTCCTCGGGTTGTGGGCCGGCACCGGCGGCGAGGGCGCCAAATTTTGGATGAGCGTGCTCATCGACCTGAAGAACCGCGGCGTGACCGATGTCTTCTTCGTGGTGTGTGACGGGCTGAAAGGATTGCCTGAGGTCGTGACGAATGTGTGGCCGCAGTCCATTGTGCAGACCTGCATCATTCATCTGATCCGTAACACGTTCCGGCTTACCTCCCGCCGGGACGCCGACGCCATCAAGAAAGACATCAAACGTATCTACACCGCGCCGAATGCCGACGCCGCCCTCGCCGCCCTGGATGACCTCGAAGAGAAATGGGGAAAACAGTATCGGGCGATGATCCGGCTGTGGCGTAACGCGTGGACCGAGTTCATCCCGTTCCTGGACTACGACGTCGAAGTCCGCGCGGTGATCTGCTCGACCAACGCGATCGAATCGTTGAACGCCCGCTACCGGCGGGCGATCCGAGCCCGGGGGCACTTCCCGACCGAGCAGGCAGCGATGAAATGCCTGTACCTTGTGACCCGCAGCCTGGACCCCACCGGGGCCGGCCGTGCACGATGGACGATGCGCTGGAAGCCAGCCATCAACGCCTTCGCCATCACTTTCGGTGACCGCTGGCCGGCCGCCGAAAACTACTAACCGAAGAGCCAGAAACACCGTTCACGTTACGGACCCGGTGCCGTTCGTGGCACAGTCCCGGTCAGCTGGGTACCGGCCCGGGGGTTCCCGTGACGCGACGTTGCGGCAGGTGTCCAGGGGTGGTGGCTTGAGCTGGTGGTTCTCCGGCCCGAGCAGCCGTCTTGGATGCCGCGCGGCGGAATGCGGCGAAGGGGTCGCGCGGACCGCGGTCGATCGCGGTTGCAAGATCCTCGATGAACTCGTCGAAGGTGCTCTGCTCGTGCCCGGGGATGGTCAGGACATGAGAGATGCCGGTCGGATGGTTCGAGAGGGTCCATTTGTCGAGGACCGGCGGAGGAGGGGTGGGCAGGATGATGGTGAAGTACGCCTCGGGATTGCGCCAGGCGTGCACGCCGATCTTACCCAGGCGTTTGATGACGTGGTCGGCGAGATGCCGACTGGCGTGGGCCCGGGCCCGGTGACCGTCGTCGCCGACCGTCCGGATGGATTCGAGCAGCAGGGCGGCGTGCAGACCTGACCGAACCCCGGTTTCGGTGGCGTCGAGAGTGTCGGTGTAGGGGATGAGCAGGTCGTCCTGACCGCCCCGGCCGACGATGACTCCGCATGCGTCCGGAACGGCCAGAAACTTGTATCCGCTGACGCTGATGCTGTCGGCGCGGCTGAAGTCGGCGGCCTTGTCGAGGGCGAGGGGGATACCGGCGAGTGCGGCGTCGAGATGGACGTACCGGCGGGTGATGCGATGCTCGGACAGGACAGCGTGAATGCCGGTCAAGTCGTCGCCGGCCTCGGTCATGGTGGTGCCGTAGGTGGCGAGAACGATGATCGGGACGCTGCCCGGGGTCTTGCCCCGGGTGATCACCCGGAGGGTGACATCAAGCTCGTTCAGGTCCATGTGCCCGGTCGGGTCGGTGGGTACTTCGAAGGTGGGGATGCGCAGGTCTCGGCCCGCCCGGGGTACGGAGTAGTGGGCTGCGGCGGAGTGGATCAGCACGGCGTCGGGGTATTTCGCCCTACCTGCTCGGATTCCGGTCCGGTTGCCGGCGGTGCCGCCGGTGGTGAGATGTCCCCACCGTTCCGCCGGCGGGATGCCGACGAGGCCGCCCAGCCAGTCGAGAACGCAGCTCTCGGCTTCCATGGCGTGCTGGAACCCGGGTGGCCAGTGGGTGGACACGGAGATGTTGTTGAAGAGTCCGCCGCTGAGGTGTTCCCGGGTGAGGGGGAAGTCCAGATCGTACGCGACGGGGAATCCCAGGTAGGTGCGCCGATGCTTGGTGTGCCGGCGGCCGAGTTCGGCGTAGGCCTGGCGCAGCGTGGAGCCGTCGGTGGCGGTGCCGAAGACCTCCGTCAGATCGGTGGGAACCCCGGCCGCGGCGGTCTGCGGGCCGGTGCCGGCGGCTGAGGGTGCGGTCCCGGCGGCTGAGGCTGCGGTCCCGGCGGCTGAGCGTCCGGTGCCGACGGCTGCGGAATCGATCGGGGTCACGGTATCTGCCGGTGAGGTCGTTCCGGCGGTGGCTACTGTCACGGCTGGGCCTGCCTCGTTCTGGCGTGTCTGGTGGTGTCGGGCGTGGGTGACGCGGGGTAAAGCGCGGTGCGCAGTTCCCGGTGCAGCCCCTTGAGGGCCGTCCAGAGTTCTTGGCTGGTCTCGGCGGTGGTGTCGGCGCCCGGGCGGAGGCGCGGCGAGGCGGCGATCAGATCTGCGACGTGGGTGATCCGGTTGACTCGGTCACTCGGGTCGCGCAGGACCGTGGCGCTGGCGGTGACGCTGTACTGCAGCGGCGTCGATGCCGAGGTCTGGGCCGGACGGTCGACCAGGAGAGCGGTGTGGTCGTCGAGCAGGGCCCAGGCGATGGCCGGCACGGTACGGCCGTCGGCTTGGTCGATGCCGGGGTCGAGCCGGTCGCGGGCCGCTTTCTTCCGCTGTGTCCAGGGGACGTGGTCGGTGGTGTCGAGGCTTGTCACCGCGACGCCGAGATACACCGTGTGAGTGGTGATCGGGTCGGGGTCGTTGAGCCGGAACCCGAGTCCGTCGACCGTTCGCGGATCCCAGAGAAGCCCGGCGTCCAGGGCCTCTTGGTAGGGAAACGGTGATGCGGTCGCCGGCCGATCCGGGTTGCCCATCGGACGAGGGTCGGATCTGCGTCGGCGGCCGCCCGGTCGAGTGGGCTCGAGATGCGCGGCGATCGTGTCGCGGCTGGATTGCGCCAGGTGAGCGAACAATTGTCGCGCGTTGGCTGCGTCCCGGATCCGCTCGCGGGCCAGCTGGGTCAGATCATCGAGGAGGCTCAGGAGGTCGGGGCAGTCCAGTGCCGGGACGAGCCGGGTCATGACTCGCAACCAGGCGCGGGGGGACTGTTCGGCGGCGTTGGGCTGCTGCCGGGACTCGGACCACCACTCCGGCTGGGCCGGGGCCGCGGTCGGCTGGTACTCCGCCGAGACGATGATCAGGGCGTACGGCCCGGGTTCCGTCTTCTTGTTGCCGAGATGGGCGAGCGCGTGACTGGCATGCCGCAAGGAGGCGGACGCCAGCCGGGACGCGATCTGACCACGCAGCGTGGGAGTGATCAGACCGGCCGCGAGCCGGTCCGGTGTCCATCCAGCATCGAGTGGCGGAGCCGGTTGCGGTTGGGCGGCTGGTTCCGGCTGGTGCAACAAGTCACCATGGCGGCCGGACCGCCATCCTCGCTGCGCCTCAGCATTCCACCCGGGACGATCGGTGACGATCGGCAGGGACGTGGTCGCGGTGGAGTCCCGCGGAGGCGCCGGCGGCCCCCATCCCGGAGCGGCAGGAGCGTCGGACCCCCAGGCGGGCCGATCGCTCCGAGCCTGATGCGAACCGGCGGGGACCTGTGTCCAGGCCGGCTCCGTCCACGGCGATGCCGCCGCGGCGGGGCTCCCGAAGGGGAGCGGCTCGGGCGGGGGATAGCCGTGGCGGGGGGAAGCCGCGCTCTCGTTGGTGACGGACCGGGGGCGCCAGTCCGCCTCGTGGGAAGGAGTCGATGTCACGTCAATGCTCGCCGGGGTCAGAGTTTCATGGCGGTGAGTTGCCGGTCGGGCACTTCGAGCCAGTCAGGCATCCGGCCGCCGATCCGCTTGTACACGTCGGGCCGGTGGACGGCGATGAATCCCGCCCACACGAATCCGGCCAGCACGACCGCCAGCACGACCGCGGGAATGACGATCGGCAGGACCGAGCCGGGGGCGCTGGCGAGCAGGGTCGCGCTGTGGGTGACCATCAGCACCAGCAGGACGATGCCGAGCGGCAGGCCGAGCAGAGGCGCTCCCCAGCGCGACCAGGTTCCGTCCTCCGGGGTGAGGCAGCGGAGAGCGGCCAGCGACGACGCCACCAACAGGGTGACCAACCCGATCGCGCCGATGGTGGCCAGCCAGGAGAACATCTGCGTGACCGGGTCAGCCCCGCACAGGGCAAAGCCGAGAATGACGAGCAGCGAGCCGGCCGACATCAGCAACGATCCGCCGACCGGACTGCCGACGCTGTCGTCCGAGCCGGTGTAGGAGACCGCCGTGGGCATCACTCCCTCACGCGCCATGGCGTAGCTGTAGCGCGCGCAGATGGCGTGCACGCTGAGCACCGTCGCGAAGATCCCGAACACCAGCATCAGTTCAGTGATCGGTCCCATCAGGAACCCGTACTGGCTGACGAGGGTGTTGAGCGGTACTCCGACCGACGGGTCGGCCGCCAGCGCCGCAACCTGATCGGGCCCGTTCGCGATCCCGATCGCCCAGGCCAGTAGGGCGTACACCACGCCCATGACCGCGATGGCGATGCGCAGCGCCCGCCGCGGGCCCTCGGAGTGCTCGGCCTCGGTCGAGAAACTCTGCGCGGCGTCGAACCCGAGTGGGGACGCCACGCACATCACCAACGCCGGCGCCAGGCTGCCGATCAAGATCGCGTGCCAGGTGAATCCGGTGACGCTCAGGTGCCCACCGGCCGGATGGCGGATCGAAGCGAAGATCAGCAACCCGATGACGATCACCGCGATGGCGAGGCTCACGCTGAGAAGCACCGAGGACACCACCACCGGACGCGTCCCGAGCACGGCCACGACGCCCCACAGGAGCAGCGCGTGGATCCACCAGTAGCCGCCGATCATCGACGTCAGGAAGCCGCCGGCCAAGCCGTACATGCAACAGATGATCGAGCCGTACGCGACCAGGGCGAGCACGCCCGCGGCCAGCCCGGCGGGCCGGCCCAGCCCTTTGGCCATGACCGCGTAATACGCGGCCGCGTGCGGCACCCGCTTGGACACCGCCGAGTATCCCTCGGACAGCAGCCAAAGGACGCCCGCCACCAAGAGGAACCCCAGCGGAATTCCCGGTGAACCAGCGGCCGCGTACGCGGCCGGGATGCCACCGATCATCACGACCAGCGGTCCCGACGCGTGTGTCGCGAACAGTGTCATCCGACCCGTCGACATGGTTCGTCGATCGATGACCGCCCCCGTACTCACCCACTACCTCCCGAATGCGCACTGCACGTGTGGGCGAACCGGTGGGGACTCTCCTACGCCGACAGTTCGGCGGCCAGTGTCCACTCACATCAGTCGCAACCCGACATCGATGAATCCGATACAGCTTCGCCTAGATCCGGCCCGGAGGAAAGATCGCGCTAAGAATTCGACAGAGTGCTCTGAGTCACTGTCGACCGTGGCGCCGTCCGGTCGCGCACACAAGCTCAACACCGAAGCCCTGAGCCGGCGCGGCCGAAGTCGGGGCCACGGTTGCGGCGCACCGCCAAGCACGGCCCGTACCCGCGGTGCTCGCCCGTTGACCGGAAGTTTGGGTCCATGTCCGGGCGCCGGATCCGTTCAGTCGGTGCTCGGTAGCTGGCGCCACCGGCCGCCGGCTTCCTCGTCGCGATCCACCACCGGTTGGAGTCGGGTTGCGTCAGCCCGGTGGCCTCATCGAGACGCCCGGACTCGACGGCCCCTTGGGTCTTTACCGGACGACGCGTCTGCGGCATAGTCGTAGCGATCGAAGCTTGGCATCCCTCTTCGTGACAGCCCGCTTCGTGACAAGTCGGACGCGGTCCCCGCCGCTGACGACATGGTCGTGGCCGGTTACCGCCTGCCTCGGACTGGTCCGCCACCGGCAACTGGATCGTTTCGGACTGACGGCCACGCGCGACGGCAACCCCACCGTTGTGGGCCGATCGATCGGAGACGTCCCCCGTGTCACGTAAGCGGTCCCTGATGTGCGCCGCCGGCGTTGTGGTCGTGGCCGGTGCCGTGGCCGTCGCCGCCCAGTGGCCGGTCGAAGCGGCAACCGTCCGTCCGACCCTGAGTTTCGCCAACAGCACCACCCAGGCGGAACTCGGCGCCGCTTACACCAAGGCGCTGAGCAACCTGCTCGACACCAACACCGTCAGCTACGATCCCGCGAAATACAACTCCTCGGGCCTGATGTCCGGGGGCTCGTTCATCCGCGCCGGCGGCGGGTACGACCAGCCGTGGACCCGCGACGCGTCGATCAACTCGTGGAACGCCGCGAGCCTGCTGGAACCCCAGGCGGCCGCGAACACCCTGTGGTCCACCGTGGTCAAACAGTCCGGCGGTCAGCTGATCCTGCAACAGGACAACGAGACCTGGGACCAGGTCGTGTGGATGACCGGCGCCTGGAATCACTACCTGGTGACCGACGACCAGACGTTCCTGTCCAACGCCTACCAGGTGGCCACGAACACGCTCACCCTGCGCCGGAGCCAGAACTTCAACTCCACCTACGGGCTGTTCACCGGCCCGGCGTTCTTCAACGACGGGATCGCCGGCTACCCCGCACCGCCGGCCGACAGCACCGAGAGCCAGGGCTCCTACGTCGGCAGCTACGGCGCCACTTCCAGCATGATGACGCTCAGCACCAACGAGCTGTACTACTCGGCGTACCGCAGCGCCGCGCTGATGGCCGCCACGCTGGGCCGGCCCGGCAGCGAGGTGTCCGCGCTGAACAGCACCGCCGACTCGCTCAAGACGAAGATCAACCAGTACCTGTGGAACGCGAGCACCGGGCTGTACGGCTACTTCATCTACGGCAACGACAGCCTGTCCGGGCAGCTCGACCAGACCCAGGAGGGCACCGGGCTGTCGTTCGCGATCTTGTTCGGCATCGCCGACACTGCGAAGGCACAGTCGATCATGCAGAAGACGGCGATCCAGCCGTACGGCGTCGTGGACACGTACCCGAACTTCGCCCGGTACAGCGCCGCGCAACCCGGGCGGCACAACGTCATCGTCTGGCCGATGGTCGAGGGCTACTGGGCCGACGCGGCCGCCTCGGTCGGCAGTCAAGCCCGATTCGCGGCCGAGGTGCTGAACCTGGCGGGGCTGGCGAACTCCAGCGGCCAGTTCGCCGAGGCGTACAACGCGCAGACCGGTGCCGTGGACGGCGGCTGGCAGACCGGCGGCCACTGGGGCGCGGCGCCGGATCAGACGTGGTCGGCGACCGCGTACCTGCGGATGATCGACAATGACCTGTTCGGCATCACATTCGGCACCGGCGGCATCACGTTCGCGCCGACTCTGCCGTGGGGCTGGGGCGACGCCACCCTGTCCGGAATCAACTACCGCGGCGCGACGCTGACCATCGCCCTGCACGGAGCCGGCACCACGATCAGCAAATTCACGGTGGACGGCGCCGCGTCGTCGGCACACACGGTGCCGGCCACCCTCACCGGGTCGCACACGGTCGACATCACGTTGACCGGCGGCACCCCCGGCCAGGCCATCGGGTACGGCTCGCTGTGCCTGGACGACCGCTACGCCGACACCACCAACCGCAGCCCGATCGACCTCTGGGCCTGCAACGGCAGCAACGCCCAGCAGTGGACGGTGCAGCCCGGACCATCGCTGCACGTCCTCGGCAAGTGCCTGGACGTCGCCGGCGGCGGCACCACCAACGCCACGCTCGTGCAGCTGTACGACTGCAACAACAGCCCCGCCCAGGTGTGGGTCCCGCAACCCGACGGCTCCCTGCGCAACCCCCAATCCGGCCGCTGTCTGGACGATCCCAACCACTCCACCGCATGGGGCACGCAGCTGGAGATCTGGGACTGCAACGGCGGTACCAACCAGCGATGGGCCCTCCCTGCCTGACTCGGCCACCGACTGCGACGGCCCGCTCACCGGTGGCGGTCGGCGTACGCCCGGTCCGCCTGCTTCAACGAAACTGAAATTATTCGTTAATTGGCCGTACATATAGACGATGCTGATCACATCGACTACGGTCCTCGACAGGAAGAGCCAAGGCGGCCGGGAGAGCGCTTTCCAGCTGGCCGGGCTCATCGACGAGGGTCGCGCTGCCCGAGTGGGCATGGGCGCCGTCTCATCCTTCCCCCGACTGTGAGGCAGCCATGACCATGTCCGAAAATCTCCCGGACAACGCGCCGACCAAGCGCCGGCGTTCCCGGATACGTGTCGCACTTGCCGCGTCCGCAGCCGTCGTTCTGGCCGGCGCGGGCATCGTCGCCGCAAGCAACGCAGACGCCGCCGTCCCCGCCCCGTCCGGCTGGACGCAGGTCTTCGGCGACGACTTCAACGGCACCACCCTCGACACCAACAACTGGCTGGTCGACCAGGGCAACTCCTACCCGGGCGGCCCCGCCGGCTTCGGCACCGGCGAGGTCGAAAACTCGTCCCCCAACAACGTCTCCGTCTCGGGCGGCGCCCTCAGCATCACCGCGCAAAAATCGGGAACCAGCTGGACCGCCGCTCGGATCGAAACCAACCGCACCGACTTCCAGCCCCCGGCAGGCGGCAAGGTCCGATTCGAAGCCTCCCTGCGGCTGCCTGTCGCCCCCAACGGACAGTCCAACGGCTACTGGCCTGCCTTCTGGATCCTCGGCGCGCCGTACCGGGGAAACTGGTGGAACTGGCCCTCGATCGGCGAGTTCGACATCATGGAGAACGTCAGCGCCCTCAACCGCAGCTGGCAGACGATGCACTGCGGTACCGCTCCCGGTGGCGCCTGCAACGAAGATGACGGCATCGGCAACGGGGGCAAAGTCAACGGTCAACTCAACACCTGCACGCCCTCCTGCACCACCAGCTTCCACAAGTACACCCTGGACTGGAGCCGCGCCGACAACACCGCCACCTGGTACGTCGATGGCAAGGAGGTGCACAAGACCACACGCGGCGGCAACATCCCCGCCGACGTCTGGGACGCCGCCACCAGCCACGGCTTCTACGTCATCCTGAACATTGCCATGGGCGGCCAGATGCCGGTCAACAACGGCGTCCCCCTCAATGACCAGACCACCGGTGGCGGCCACCTCGACGCGGAGTACGTCGGGGTCTGGACCGGCCCCGCCGATGCCCCGCCGCCCACGGCCACCGGCTCGACGACCACCGGCAAGCCGATCACCGGCCTGGCCGGCAAGTGCGTCGATGTCCGCGACGCCAACAGCGCCAACGGCACCCCGGTGCAGCTCTACGACTGCAACCAGGGCGCGTCGCAGATGTGGACTCAGCAGGGAACGACACTGCAGGCCTACGGCAAGTGCCTGGACGTCTCCGGCAACGGCACCGCCAACCGCACGCCGACCGTGCTGTGGCCGTGTTCCGGCGCCGGCAATCAGCAATGGCAGGTCCGTAGCGACGGATCCATCTTCAATCCGCAATCCGGCCGCTGCCTGGACGTGCCCGGGGCGGACCCCACCAACGGCAACCAGCTGATCATCTGGGACTGCAACGGCCACGCCAACCAGCAATGGAAGCTCGGCTAGGAATCGATCGGGCATCGACGCCGGCCCGCCCCGCATCCGGGGCGGGCCGGCTGCCCGCTGCACCGACGACGTGGCTGACCCTGAGGGCGGCCACGATCCCGCGCGCTCGCTTCGGTTGGGGCGGCGGGTGGCCGCCGGCGTCCACCAGCCATCGCGTGCCCGGGTCAGCCGAAGGACCCGAAGGTACGTGAAGGGCGGCAGCCCGACGTATCGCTTGAACGATTGATGCAACATCCGGAGTGAGACCCCGACGGCCGCAGGCCGGCCGACGTCGGCATGCCGTCGAGCTGCGCGCGGCAGAACCCTCCCGAGGCCGCCGACGAGATCCGGCGGCTACGTGCGGCGCGGGCGACAGCACGGCTGAGATCACCCACACCTACCTGCGGCGCCGCTGCGACGCGACCCGGACCGGCTTCTCCGGAACGTCGCGCCGGGGCCTTGAATACCGCCGTTCACCGACTGGTGGCGTGATCGCCACGAACTGTGCGACGGGGTATCAACGGGAAAATTCGCTGGGGCGAAGGTGCCTTCGGCCGCCCGGTACGGGGGTCCGCGCGTTCGCCGGTGCCAAGGTGGAAGAACTCCGGTGGTCGAGCGATTCGATGGAAGTGTGGGCTGACACATGCAATGGAAGACTCCACTTTGGATGGCCGTCACCGCGGCGGGCGCCGTCGTCCTGGTGGCGATCCCGGCGCAGGCGCGGACCGTCCCGCCACCGGCCCAAGCTCTCGCCCGGCCCGGTACCGCAGCGGCGGACGGATCGGTCGGCGAGGTACGTAGCTTCGACCCGGCCTGGCTCGCCGGGCTTCCGCTGCTCGACAAGAGCGGAAAACCGATGCCTCAGGCGTCTCCGGTCCCGAAGACCCGCCGCTCGGCGACAGCGAAGGCCTCGACGGCCGCGGCCGTGACGGCCACCGGGGTGACGCCCCCGGTGGGGACGACGCGCCAGTGGTACGCCATCGACCAGGCCAAGAACTCGTTCGCGCTCAAGGACTTCACCCTGCGGTCGATCGGGGCGCACATCGAGGTCTGGGTCGCCGATGACACCACGTTCCCCGGCAACGACTGCCGCAACGTACGCACGTCGGTCACCAAGGAGCAGGCCGACAGCCTGGCCAAGGAGTTCGACACCACGATCCTGCCCACCGAGTCGAAGCTGTTCAGCGTGGCGCCCGACCGGGACGGCAGCAAGGCCCTGAACGACGGAACCGGTCAAAAGTGGAGCGGCGCCGGCGACAAGGTGGTCACCTTGGTGGACAACATCCGCGACGACGCCTATTACGATCCCAACAACAGCCAGAACAAGCCCTATGTGGCCGGATACTTCTCCCGATCCGTCACGGACGCCACCGACCGTAACGTGATGACGATCGACGCGTGGGACTGGTTGCACCGTACCGGCGCCAATCCGCCCGACGCGCCGGTGCCGGGGGACAACTGCGCGAGTGCGCCGGCCCGCCCGCGGCTCTACGAAGCGGCCTTCGCCCACGAGTACCAACACCTGCTGGAGAGTTACCAGGACCCCTTCGAGGAGACCTGGCTGAACGAGGGCCTGTCGGACTTCGCCCGGACCGCAACCGGTTACGTCGACGGGACCAAACAGGTCACCGATCCGAACTTCGACAGTCACCTGCAATGCTTCCTGGGCAACCTGCGGATCCAGACCCCGACGAACCCGAGCCCACGCGCCGGTTGTGGCCCGGAGAACAGCCTGACCGGCTGGGGTGATCAACCCGGCGGCGAGATCTTCGCCGACTACGGTGCGGCCTACTCCTTCCTGACGTTCCTCTACGACCATTACGGCTCCGCCGTCATCAGCCAGATCCATCGGAGCACGACACGAGGACTGGCCAGCGTCACCGAGGCTTTGCAGGCCGTCGACAAGAAGGCCACCGCGCAGACCGCCCTGCACGCCTGGGCCGCGTCCACCGCGTTGGACGGCCCGTTGACCCGGTCGAGCGACGCCCCGGCTGCACTGAAGAGCGCCTACACCACCAAGTCGCTCGACACCACGGTCAACTGGGACTCCCCCTTCGCCTACTCGAACCCCGGTGTTCCGCCGAACGGCTCGGACTTCGTCCGGCTGCGCGACAGCTCCGGAAAGTTCTTGCGGGCCAGCGATATACGCAACGTCCGCTTCTCCGGTCAGCAGGCCGACGGCTGGACCGTCGACACGAACCGCGATGTCCTCGGCGACGACAGCGACCTTCTGTTCTCGGGACCCGACCCGTTCGCGGATCCACAACAGAACTTGGACCGTTCCATTTCCCGGCAGGTCACCGTGCCGGTCGCCACACCCACGCTGACCTTCGACAGCTATATCCGGACGCCGGTGGGCTGGGCCCTCGGAGTGGTGCAGGTGTCGACGGACGGCGGCAAGACCGAGGTCACGATCCCGAACGCCGATACGGTCAACGCGAGCCCGGACGTACCTGGCGACAGCCGCCTGCGGACCGTACAGCCGGGTCTGAGCGCCAGCGACGAGGGCATCCACCAGGAGAAGTACGACCTCTCGGCGTACGCCGGTAAGTCCGTCCGGCTCAGCCTGCGTTACGTGAGCGCCGACCCGAACATCATCGGCTGGTACGTCGACAACATCGCCTTGGGAGGCACCGTCATTGCCGACGGTAGCTCTCTCGACGACTGGACCCGGAGCAGCGACGAGGCGGTGCCCGCGGGCACGGGCTACGCCGTCCAGCTCGTCGGCTACAGCTCGACCACCGGCAAGGTGGTCCAGCTGGACCTGCCGATGCCGACACTGCTGACCGGGTCGCTGTCCGGAGCCCAGACCCGGCCACTGGCCGAGCCGACAATTGACACCATTGCGGCGATCGTCACCTACGACGACGTCTCCGAGAAGCGGACCATCCACCCGCGATACACCCTGACGGTCAACGGAGTTCGCCAGCCCGGCGGCTGACAGTAGCCGTGCCGGAACGGGGTGGTGCGATGCGGCGCGCGGGCGCGTTCAGCGGCTTGCCAACGCTGCCGCTCGAAGCGCGGTCACGACTCGAGGCCGTGGCGGCTCTGGTGCGGGTACCGGCCTAGGGGGACACCGGGGTCCCCCTCGGCCGGGCTGCCACTGACCCAGCCCGGACATCGGTCACCTCGACACCATCGAGTAAGATCAATCACGCTCCATCGGTCGATGATGATGCGAGGTAGTCCGTGAAACGACGTCTGAATGTGGCCCGCGCCTGGATGATCGGGGCTTCGGCGGTGGCCGTCGCGATTCCGGTCGTCTTCGCGATGTCGGCGCACGCCGCGGTGACTCCGGCGGGCGCCGCGGTGACTCCGGCGGGCGCGATCACCGGCACGGGCGGCATGTGTGTCGACGCGGATGGTGGGAACCCGGCGAACGGCACCGTGGTTCAGCTGTGGAGTTGCCTGAACAACGAAGCCCAGCGGTGGACGCTCGTCCCTGACGGCACCGTACGGGCGCTGGGCAAGTGCCTCGACGTGACGGGTGGGCGTACTGCTGCCGGCACGCCGGTCGAGCTGTGGGACTGCAACGGTGGCGCCAACCAGCAGTGGCTCTACACCTCCGCCGGTGCCCTGGTGAACCCGCACTCGAACCGATGCCTGGACGTCGCCGGTGACAACAGCGCCCAAGGCACCGCCCTGCAGATCCAGGACTGCGCCGGGCGGGCCGGCCAGAAGTGGACCGCTCCCGCGCAGCCGGTGACCAGCAAGCGCGTGGTCGTCTACTACCAGACGCAGTACCGAGGCGCGACGTACGTGTCTCCGCTCGAACTGATCGACAACAACACTCGGGTGTCCGACGTCGTCGTGGCGGCCTTCCACATCAATGCCGACAAGACGGTCAACCTGAACGACGACCCGCCGTCCGCGGCCAAGTTCAGCACCATGTGGTCCGAGCTGGCAACGATGCAGAGCAAAGGGGTACGCGTCACCGCCATGATCGGCGGCGCCGCCCAGGGCAGCTTCACCAAGCTGGACCAGGACTTCAACGCGTACTACCCGGTGTTGAAGAACCTCATCACGACGTACCACCTGGACGGGGTCGATCTCGACGTCGAGGAGAACATGTCGCTGGGTGGCGTCGAGCGGCTGATTTCCACGCTGCGCGCCGACTTCGGTCAGAGCTTTGTCATCACCCTGGCGCCGGTGGCCACCGCACTTCAGGGCGGCGGCAACCTCTCCGGCTTCGACTACGAGCAGCTTTACCGTGACATGGGCGGCTCGATCTCCTGGTTCAATGGGCAGTTCTACAACGGCTGGGGCTCCCTGGCGAACACCGCCCAGTACGACTCGATCGTCGGTCGTGGCCTCATCCCGGCACAGAAGATTGTCGCCGGCGCGCTGACCAATCCCGGAAACGGCGGCTCGGGCTATGTCGAGGTGAACGCTCTGTCCGACGTCGTCCGGCAGCTCGTCGCCAAGTATCCCGACTTCGGCGGGGTGGACGGCTGGGAGTACTTCAACTCCCTGCCCGGCAACACCGCCGCCCCGTGGCAGTGGTCCGGCCAACTGGCGAGCGCTCAAGGCCGATGACGAGGGCGGCCCGGACGAGCACGGCGCGCAGCGTCAGCACCGGATTTACCGAGCCTTTTGTTGGTCGGTGTAGTTGTGCGACCAGATTTGCGTGTACTGGCTCGGGTCGGTCTCATCGACTGCACGCAGACCCATAGTGGGCTCGCTGTCGCCATCCGCACCTCGGTGTTCTTGCCGGCGAGGGAAGTGTCTTAGGGCCTGACGATGAATTAGCTGGTCTGCGGTTTTCATGATCGGCTCGTTGGGTTCGGTGTGATGAGTGAGGACGCCCTAGCGGTGAAGCTGGCTGTGCTGAGGCCGCATCTGGCATCGCAGATGCGTTGGACGCGTTGGTCTCACCGGATACTGCGGTTTGTCGCTCAGGGCAAGGACTTCGACGACGCCGGTCGCGTCAGTCAGGCCAGGGTCGAGTGGTGGGAGCGGCGTGACCCTATCGGCGTGACACATGGCTACTGGGACGCCGGCCATGGCCGTGCTGGAAACCGTGCGGCGGCCCTACGGAACGCGGCGTGCTAATCAACTACACCGGTGACTGCGTCGCCGCGGTCCCCGCCGCTGGTGACCTCGCGCGGGAGTGCGACGAGATGACCAAGGTGATCGACGAGAGCCTGGAAGCGGTCGAGCGGCAGCTCAGCCTCGAGCCCGCCATAACCTGAACTCATTGTCCGACGGGCGTGCGCCGTCGCGCTGCCAGCCGACACGGACTTGAATGTCCACAAGGCTCATAGAAGTAACCAGCATGATCTTCTCGAGCTTTATCGGACGATGATGTGCACCCGGGCGTTCGAGGAGAGTGCGCTGTCCTCTTGAGACGAACCCGTCGACCGGGCGCGCGGAACAGGTGACGGCGTCGCGGCACGCCGCTGCCAATCCCATGATGTGAAATCTTTCGGAACTGCTGGCCTAGTTGGACACCTGCCCAGGCCTTCACTTGACGCGAAATCACGTCGAGATCCACATGTTGGCATTATGGCGAAGGCCATTCAGTCGTCGCAGGTCAAGGCGGCTTCGGGTCGGTGATACGGATACCCGACAAGGTCATCGGCCACGGGTGCCCCCCATGCCGCGGATCGATCGTCTACGGTCGCGCCGGGGGTCTTCTTGTCTTCTGTGGACTTTGGTCGCTCGGCTGTCTTCCCAGGCCGCCGAGCGCCTTGAGCACATCAAGCTCCTTCGTTATGGTCACGCTGCGGGAGCGAACAATCGCGCCGTGACACTACTTGAGGAGAATGATATGCGCAGAGCAACGCGGGGGTCGCTCGGAGCTATCGCACTCGGTGCCACCATCCTGGTCGCGCCGCTGGTGACGAGCAGTCCTGCCCTGGCAAATGCTGCCTGTGGCACTAACGTCAGCGATCGGGACAGCCGCAGCATCCTGACCGGGGCCGACCAGGCCCGGATTCGCAGTGGGTCCAGCACCGGCTGCACGCCGCTCGGCGTTTCCTACTCGTCCCAGCGACTGAACTACTACTGCTACACCGTGGGCAACGACGGCTACACCTGGACGTACCTGCGGAACGAGTCGACGGGTATCAAGGGCTGGTCGCGCGACACCAACCTGCCCAACAACGGAAGCCTGGTCTACTGCGGGTTCTGATGCCGCTCAGCCTGGGTATGTCAGGTCCGATCCGAAGGTGAGCCCGGCCGACATCCGCGGTGTGGCAGGGCTCGAGACGTGGTGACGCCCGTCCGGGCGTCGTACTGAGCGAGATCGATCGCATGCCATGGCGGCGCTCGTACGAGCGGACAGCGCACCATCACCGGATCAACCGGAATTCGGGCGGCTCGTCGGACACCGGCGAGCCGCCCACTCAGCGTTCAGGCGGCGCGGTGCCTGACTCCACTGTGGCGGGCAGGACGACCGTCATCGTGGTGCCGGTGCCTGGCTTGCTGGCCGCGGTGATCGTGCCGCCGTGATTGGTGATGATCTGGCGAGTGATGGCCAGCCCGAGACCACTGCCACCGCCGGTCCGCCCGCGCGCGTGGTCCGCTCGCCAGAATCGGTCGAAGATGTGGGGCAGGTCCTCAGCGGCGATCCCGGCGCCGGTGTCGGTCACGCTCACCCGGCCGCCCCCGGACTCCTCCCGTACGGCCAAGGTGACCGAACCGCAAGGCTGCGTGGCGGCCACCCCGTTGCGGATCAGGTTGCCCAGCGCCTGCCGGAGCCGGTCCGGATCGCCCAGCACCCAGACCGGCCCTTCGGCGTCGACGCGCAATGCCACCCCCGCCGAGTCGGCCTGTGCCGCATGGCTGAACTGGCAGATCTCCGCAAGCTCGCAAAGGTCGACCTGGGCCCGGTGCAGTGTCATCGCTCCGGACTCGGCCATCGCCAGATCCTGCAGGTCGTGAACGACGCGCTGTTGCAGCACCGCCTCCTCATGCAGCGAGGCGATCAGCTCCGGGCTGGGCGGCAGCACTCCATCCTTCATCGCCTCCAGGTAGCCACGCAGGTTCGCCAGCGGGGTGCGCAGCTCGTGGGCCACGTCGGCGATCATTCGCCGCTGCCGCTCCTCACTGCGCTGCAGGGACTCGGCCATGCTGTTGAACGTGCGACCGAGTTCGGCCAGCTCGTCGTTGCCCCGGACCGGCACCCGTTCGTCGAACTTACCCGCACTCAGCCGGCGAGACGCCTGGGTGAGAGCGGCGATGGGTCGCAGCACCCGCCGGCTGAGCAGGAGGGCGATCAGAACCGCGGCCGCTGCGACGACCAACGCCGTCAACGAGAAGGAGCCTCCGGGCAGCGTCGGCGGCTGTTCATTCTGTGCGCCGACGAAGACCTGCACCGGCTCCGGCGCGAAGGCCGCGGTCTGCTCGATGAAGACGTGTTGCAGGCACTCGCGTTTCGCGGCTGCGCTCATCGCGGTGCACGGACGTACGAGCGCCAGCATGTGCGATCGCGTCGCGTTGCTTTCCGACGCCACCTCGCTACGGCACTTCTTCGCCGCCGGGTGGTTGGGATCCGCCGGGACCGAGGCCGTCACACCGTACAGCGGCTGCTCAGTGCGGACGGCGGCGCCGGCGGCGGTGAGGCAGGCAGCGTCACGCAACGCGCTCCGGTACCGCGCGATCGCCACCGCCATGGTCTTGGCCAGCCCCTCGATGTTCACGTTGTCCGGCAGCTGGATGACCGGCCGAGGGTCGACGAGCGTGGGCGGCCCCGTCGTGGGGCGTACCTCCTGCCCGGCGGACAGGTCGGAGTCGGCCAGCACCCCACCGGTCTCGGTCACCACGCGGATCCGTTCCTTGGTCCGCGCGGACAGCTCTTTCACCGTGGTCTGCACTCCGGTCCATGTTCCCAGGCTGCCGTACTGGGCGATGCCCGTCGTGATCGACGCGAGCTCGTCATGGTCGGCGGCGACGGTCGCGGTGAACTCGCGCGACGCCTGCCGCAGCGTCAGCCATCCGGTCGCCACGGTCGCGGTGACCGCGATCAGCATCGTCATCAGCAGCACCCGCAGCCGGAAGCTCACCGGGGTTGCTCCGGCATGCGGTAGCCGCGGCCGTAAACCGTCTGCACGTACACCGGCTCGACCGGATCGTCCTCGATCTTGCGACGCAGGTTCATCACGTGCGCGTCCACCGTCCGCTCGATGATGTACCGGTCGAAGCCGAAGGCGTGGTCGATGATCTGCGCCCGGCTGAACACCCGTCCCGGCTCGGTGGCCAGCGTCCGCAGGATGCCGAACTCCTTGGGGGTCAGCGGCACCGTCTCGCCGCGCAGCCGTACCTCGAAGCGCGCGGCGTCGATCACCAGATCGCCGACGACCAGCACCTCCGGCTCGGCGGCGACGCGACCCGTCCGCCGCAGCAGCACGCGGACCCGGGCGGTCAGCTGCCGCGGACTGTAGGGCTTCGTGATGTAGTCGTCGGCTCCCAGTTCGAGGCCGAGCAGGATGTCCTCCTCGGTGCTGCGCGAGGTGAGCAGCATGATCGGCACGTCCGACTCGGCACGCAGTACCCGGCAGACGTCGAGCCCGTCCATGGCGGGCATCATGACGTCCAGGATGACCAGGTCGGGACCGTTGCTCCGGCACCGTTCGAGGGCGGACTGGCCGTCAGCCACCACCTGCACACTGTGTCCCTCACGCTCGAGATAGACCCGGATCAGCTCGGACTGCTTGCGGTCGTCCTCGGCGATCAATATCCGCGCGGTCAACGCTCCCCCTGGTCTGTTCGCGGTGTGTGGCGCCTCCGCCGGCAAGGGCGGCATTCCTCGCCGGACGGTCCCTGCAAAGGTACCGGTGCGTGGTCGTCCGATCACCACCATCGTCCGGCGGCAGGCCGCGCCGCACGAGTCACCGTTCAGGTAGACGGCGAAATGGAACCGCCATCGAATAACTTCTTCATGGGATCTTCATAGCCTCGGCCATAGCCTGGGCGCCGCATCGCGACACCCGATTACGAATCAAGGAGATGGCATCGTGCGGATTTCCCCAGTAGCCGGCGCGGCATTCGGTGCGGCGGCGTTGGTGCTCGCCCTCGCCGGCTGCGGTGCCAAGGACGAGGTTCCGCCGGTCGCCTCAGCCGGCGGTGCGCCGAGCGCCGTCGCCACCGCCGACTCGGTGAACGACTACGTCGACGACGTCCGGAAGTACACCGCCTGCCTGCGCGCCGAAGGGGTGTCGGTCAGTGACCCGGACGCCAAGGGCAAGTACGAGTTCACCGGCGATCCCGGGCAGCTCAAGCGCGATGCCAAGTTCCAGGCGGCGCAGACTAAGTGCTCGAGCCTTCTGCCGCCGATGCCACAAGGGCTGGAGGACAAGCCCAATCTGAGCGCCGAGGAGATCGCGGCGGAGGGCCGCTACGCGAAATGCATGCGGGACAAAGGGGTGGCCGACTTCCCCGATCCTCAGGTGGACGGATCCTGGCCGGAGACGCAGGACGGCAAGCCACTGTGGGACCAGGAGGCTCCCGCGAGCGCGAAGGCGCTGGCCGCGTGCGCCTCGATCGTGGGAGCGCCGGCCAGCCCCGGCTCCGGCAACGGCTGATTTCCGCTCGATCTTGGTTCGGACGCGGTGAGGAGAGACAGGGATGAGCACAATGGACGAGGTGAGCGTCGGAGGGCGCCGGCGCCGGCGCCGGCTCCGGGCCTGGGCGCTCGCGGGAGCCGGCGCGCTGGTCCTGGTGGTAGCGGCGGTGGCCACCTTCGGACTGGGCACCGGCCGGTCCGAGAAGCCGGCCGTGGATCCCCGCCTGTTCCAAACCGTCCCCGTCACCCGCGCTGACCTGGTGGAGTACACCGAACTGAAAGGCGAGGTGGGATACGGTGCGCCGGTACCGATGCGATCCGAGGCCACCGGAACCGTCACATGGATTGCGCCGGGCGGTGACGTGGTGAGCCGTGGCGAGACGCTGTTGCGGGTCAACGACCAGCCGGTGGTGTTGCTGTACGGGAGTCTGCCGATGTTCCGCACGCTCGCCGAGGCGCCACGCCCCGCCGAGCCGGCCGCTGCCACGTCGACCGCCGGCGCGGCGCCCTCGAGCCGGACCGCGTCCCCGGCGGCCGTCGAACCGACCACCGGAAACGACGTCAAGCAGTTCGAGGAGAACCTGCGCAGCCTCGGCTACCACGGATTCACCGTCGACGACGAGTTCACCGCGGAGACCGCCAAGGCGGTCAAGCGTTGGCAGCATGACCTCGGTAAGGAGCAGACCGGGCGGGTGGAGCCGGGCGACGTGGTGTACGCGCCGGCCGCGGTGCGGATCGCCCAGCAGTCCGTCCGTGTCGGCGCGGCCGTGCCCGCGGACGTGCTCACCTGGACCGGCACGACGCGGGTCGTCACCGCCACGGCGGAGCAAGGCACCGCCGACTGGGCCACCTCCGGCGCGGAGGTGACGGTCGTACCGGACGGCGGAAAGGCGATCCGCGGCACCGTGGACCAGGTGGGGGCCGACCCGACGACCGTCGGGTCGGACAGCGACACGGGCAAACCGGCCGGGTCGGGTGACGGTGATGCGGCCACTCCGCAGATCTCGATCACGGTGACCGTCGCGGACCAGGAGGCGCTGCGGGCCGCGGAGACGGGTGCCGTGGATGTGCGCCGGATCGCGAAGGAACGCAAGCAAGTTCTCACCGTGCCGGTCAGCGCGCTGCTCGCCCTCGCCGAGGGCGGGTACGGACTAGAGGTCGTCCACGGCGCGGCCACCCGGACAGTAGCGGTCAAGGCGGGGATGTTCGCCGACGGTCGAGTCGAGGTGACCGGCGACGGCCTCGCCGCCGGCCTTGATGTACGGATCCCGCAGTGAGCCCGGTCGTGCAGCTCGAGGGGGTCACCAAGACCTACTCGGGCGGGGTGACCGCCCTGCACGGCGTCGATCTCACGATCGATCACGGTGAGCTGATCGGCATAGTGGGCCCGTCCGGCTCAGGGAAATCCACCATGTTGCACCTGTTGGGCACGCTCGATCGCCCCTCCACCGGCACGATCCGCATAAACGGGCACGACGTGGCGAAGATGTCCGACCGAGCGCTGTCCGCGCTGCGCGCCACCACCATCGGTTTCGTCTTCCAGCAATTCCACCTCGCCGGCGGCACGCCGGTGCTCGACAACGTCGCCGACGGGCTGCTCTACTCCGGGGTGCCGCTGCGGCAACGCCGGCGCCGGGCCGAAGCAATGCTCGTCCGGGTCGGGCTGGCCCACCGACTTGACCATCTGCCGCATGAGCTTTCCGGCGGGGAACGCCAGCGAGTGGCGATCGCCCGGGCCGTCCTCGGCGAGCCTCCGCTGCTGCTCGCCGACGAGCCGACCGGAAACCTGGACTCGGTCTCCGGCAGCAGGGTGCTGGCGCTGCTGGGGGAGTTGCACGAAGCAGGCACCACCGTCGTCGTGATCACACACGACCAGGGTGTCGCCGCGCAACTGCCTCGCCGGGTCGAGCTGCTGGATGGACGCATCGTCCGGGACGGCCTGCTCGAGGGGCAGCGGTGAACCAGCAACCGCGGACGCGCCGGCTGCCGTTGGCGGACATCGCGCGTCTCGGTGCGGCCGGGCTGAAGTCGCGGCCGCTCCGGGTCTTCCTCTCGGCACTGGGCATCGCCATCGGGATCGGCGCGATGGTCGCCGTCGTCGGCATCTCTACTTCCAGCCGGGCCGGACTCGAACGCACCCTGTCGAAGCTCGGTACCAACCTGTTGACGGTCAGCCCCGGCCGCACCGCTTCCGGCAGTAACGCCAAGCTCCCAGAAGATGCCACCGCCATGGTGGGACGGATCGGACCGGTACAGTCGGTCGCCGCGACCGGGCAAGTCAACGTGTTCGTCTACCGCAACGAGCTGATACCGACCGGGGAGACCAGTAGTGTCGTGGTGCTCGCCGCCGGTCGGGACCTGCCCCGGACCGTCGGCGCCACGATGTACTCCGGAGCCTGGCTGAACCAGGCCACCAGTACCTACCCGGGTGTGGTGCTCGGCTCCCGGGCCGCCGCACGCCTCGACCTGGCGACGCCCGGCACGCGCGTCTGGCTCGGCCATCGCTGGTTCTCCATCGTCGGCGTCCTCAACCCGGTGCCCCTGGCGCCGGATCTGGACAGCGCCGCCCTCATCGGGTGGGAGGCCGCCAAGACCTACACCGGCTTCGACGGCCACCCCACCACCGTGTACGCACGCTCGGCGGAGAAGCAGATCGCGGCGGTACGGTCGGTGCTCGGCCGCACCGCCAACCCGGAGGCACCCAACGAGGTGGCGATCTCCCGGCCGTCGGATGCGCTCGCCGCGAAGCAGGCGACCGACAAGGCGCTCACCGGACTGCTGCTCGGGCTGGGCGCGGTCGCCCTACTGGTCGGCGGGGTCGGCGTAGCCAACACGATGGTGATCTCTGTTCTGGAGCGGCGCACCGAGATCGGCTTGCGGAGGTCATTGGGGGCGACCCGAGGACACATCCGCATGCAGTTCCTCACGGAGTCCTTGATCCTCTCCGCCATCGGCGGCGGCGGTGGCGTGCTGCTCGGCATCGTCGCCACCGGCGGCTACTCGCTGACACAGGGATGGCCGACCGTGGTGCCTCCGTGGGCCACCGCCGGGGGGCTCGCCGCGACCCTGATGATCGGTGCCTTGGCCGGGCTGTACCCGGCACTGCGTGCCAGCCGGATGGCTCCTGCCGAGGCCCTCGCCGGCTCATGATCCCGGAGAGGCGCTGGGCGCCCACCGCCGCCTGGAGCGGACGCTCGACGAGGAAATGCAGGTCCGGCCGGGTGCCCTGGTGCTGGACCAGCGCGACCGGATGCGCGACTCCGACCCGCTGCTGGACGGCTGCGGCCCCGGTGCGCGCGTAGGACCGCTTGCGTACCGCCGTCCGAACCCGGACCCATCGCTGACGAAAGCGATCTCGCCACCCGTTCGGCAGTGCGTTCCGCGAGCCGGGGTGACTCGATCACTTTCGCAGCGGCACCCTGCGGGGTGGCGCGCTGGACTGATTGGGCGATGCCGGCGCGGCGACGGCCCGCCCAGCACCCGAGTCAGGACACCGGGCCTAGTGTTCGATGGCGCCCCGTGCGATCGTCAGCAGGTGGTCGTCGGTGACCCGGGCGCCGTCCCACATCGCCGTGAGCCGGGTGATTCGGCCGGCTCCGTCGAGTTCCACGGCGGTGAAGCCCCGGGGCACGATTCCGGCTGCGCGCCATTCGTACCCGCCGCCGGCTGCGCTGCCGACCACGTGCCGCACCGCGGTGGTGGGACCCGAGTACGGGAGGTGGGTGCCCGCCGCGCGCAGCAAGTCTCCGATGCTGCGCGGCCCGGCGACCTGCAGGTGCGCGGGTACGTCCTCGAAGCTCGCGTCCGGTGAGAACAGCGCTGCCGCGGCCGCGTAGTCGCCTGTCTGCAGGGCGGCGGCCAGCCTCGCGACGACTTGCCGCAACACCGGTGCCGCGGTCTCGCCCACTGTCGACTCCCTGAAGTCGGTCGGGAAATCGGCGTCGGGCAGCTTCACGGCGTTCAGGTTGGCCACGCCGAAGTGCCGGCCGTCCCAGTAGTCCACCCACCGCGTCACCCGGCCGTGCTGGAAGTTCAGCACGCCGAAGGAGCGCGACTCCGAAGGCCCGAACAGACCCGCGGTGTTGGTGAACAGCACCACCGCGCTGGTCGTGTCGCCGATCACGCGGACCGGGTACGACGCCGCCCCACGCGGCCAGGTCGGCATGTAGGTGGCGTACAGCTGGTACAGGCTGTCCCAGGTGACGAACGCCGACCCGACCGTCGCGTCGATGTAGGTGAACGGGTGTCGGGCGAAATGCGCCATGGTCCCGTCGACATCCGCCCGGCTCTTGGCGCGGAAGAAGTCGATGATCCACTCCTGGAGGCGGGCTGTGGCGTGCGAGGCGTCGACCCTGGTCGCGATCCCTGGCACCTGATCCGCGGGATCGGAGGATGCGGCGTAGGCGGCGGGGGGCAGCAGGCCCGACGCGGCGATGACGGCGCCACCGGCCGTGGCTGCCTTCAGGACGGCGCGGCGGGTTCTGGCGGGCGTGTTCTGGTTCATGATGACGCTCCTTCGCGCCGGGTACCCCGGCGAATGTGTGCGGGTGCGAGCAGTGCGGCAGAAGCCGGAACGGATCACTTGATGTGCGGCGGGTTCCCGGCGACATGGAACGTTTTCCGTGACATCACGGCGGCCGACAACCCGGTCCGCCGTACCCGGGCAGGTGTGCTGCGGACCCGGTCGCCGCGCGCCGTCAGGTCGGCGCGTTCCGGCGAGGCTGGGGTCGTCGATGACGAACCGTCGGGTTCCGTCGGGCTGATGACGCGGGAGTTCGGTCGTGCCGTGTCGGGTGGGTCACCGTCCCGTCCGGGAGGGTGGTCGTGCGGGACCAGGCCGACGAGGTCAGGGCCAGATCCCCGTTGGGGAAGACCTTGCATACGCCGCCCTCCGTGTCACCGCCGGCTCCGATGAATCCGGTGAGCATCGAGCGCGGCGCAGTGTGCCCGGTGATCCGTCCCCCTTCAGGTAGTACGGCCATCGCGTCGGGTTCGAAGATGTCGAGAAATCGCGCGGCATCCGTGGCATGGAGCTGCTCGCGGTGATCGATCGCCATCGTCGTGCCTCTCTGGGAATGGGTGCGGTCGGGGACCGGCGCGGCGCGGAGGCGTGAGCCCTCCGCCTCGCTTGCCCAGGCAAGCTTCAACGTAGCCCTCCTCCGTTGCCTGGGCAAGTGATTGAGGTTCCGGGAGTGTGCCCGTCCGAGCCTTGTGGAGCCGCCCGGTGCGGGGTGGCTCGGGCATGGCAGACATTGATCCAGACATTGATGAGGTCCGTCCGGTCGGGGACGCGTTGACCATGCACCAACAGCGACTGGTTGAAGTGGACCGGGGCGCCAGGTGCCCACGTGGCCGGTCAGTCGGACGCCGATGGTTGCCGAGGCAAGTATGATGCTGTCCCATGGACACTCCCTCGCCCTGGCTGGATGACGAGCAGCAGCAGCTGTGGCAGGCGCTGCTCACCGTCGTCATCGGGCTCCCGGGCGTCCTCGACCGTCAGATGCAACGAGACGCCGGAATATCGAACTTCGAATACAGCGTCCTGGCCCGGCTGTCCATGAGCGACGGGGCCACGATGCGGCTCAGCGACCTCGCCCAGGACTGCGACAGCACACAACCGCGCCTGTCAAAGCTGATGAACCGCTTCGAGGGTCGCGGCTGGGTTGTCCGGCGGCCGGACCCCACCAACGGTCGATGCACCCTAGCCGCCCTGACCGACGCCGGATTGCAGAAGGTGGTCGCGAGCGCGCCGAAACACGTCGCCGAGGTGAAACGCCTTGTCATGGATCCGCTTACCCTGGCTCAACGGCGCCAACTCCGCGCCACACTGAGCCGTATCGCCGTCACCGTGCGCCGAGAGCTGGACCAGAGTTGAGACGGCCGCCCCGCTGATCAGCGGCGGGCCGAACAGCCGACCGAGAGCAGGACCCGGTCGGCGAGCCCTGATCGGACACGCGGAAATCCAGGACATGGCTACCGCCAGCCTGGTCATCGCCGCCGCCGCCGCCGCTGCCACCGGCGCCGGGCTCTACGTGGATCTGACCGCGGCCGCGCCGGCCCAACTCGACCAACCGGCTCTGGCCATGTGACAGCAGCTTCGGTGGTGCCGCGCTGGAAGCGCAGCTCCACGAGGGACGCCTGCTTCTGAAGTTCGGTGACGACCAGACGCATGCCCACCCGGACAGGATGAGGGGGCGACACCGGTCCGTGGGGGCCAGCCGGTGGCGAGCCGGTCGCCCGCGCACGGTCACGCGGGGATTCTGCGGATGCGCGGTCTCGGCGATCGTGGCCCTCGACGCACTGGACGGCTTCGGCGAGGAGCCGGTCGGGTCCGGCCTGACGGCTCCAGACGTACGGCTCGTGGCCCGATCCGGGTGTGGCTGCCCTGGACCGCGCTGCCGCCGGGTGCCCAGACCCCCGCACCGCGGCGGCGAGCACGCCGTGCCGGTCACGCCCTGAAAGAGCCCGCCTAGTGCTCGCCTAGTGCGCCGCGTCGTCGCCCTGTAACCCAACGTTTCAGTGGCGAACCCGTCGAATCCACCGAGCGTCGTTACGTTCGTCAATGCATCGGTCGTTATGGAGGGGCTCGCCATGCGAGGAGATCGTTCAGTTCCTGGGCGTGAAGTGGCCATTCGTTCGGCGAGTCGGTCTCGGCAGCGTGGACTTGACCGCCGGTGAAGGTCGGTCATCCTCCGGCACCTACGTCGTGCCGCCGGCGACTGCGCAGCCGGCCGGCGACGTGTTCGCCGCCGAATGCGCGCGCCGACGGTGATGCCCCCAAGCCCTCTGGCTGTTCGACGGCTTCGTCGATCGGCTGACCTCCACTTCGAAAGGGATAGGTATGCAGGTCACACGACAGCGCCGACAAATTCCGAGAGGCCGCTTCCGGCCTTTCGGCCACAGCCGGCGGCTAAGCATCATCGCCGCGGGAACCACCGTTGTCATGGCGGTCGCCGGCGCCGGAGCCGCCTACGCGACGACCAAGGTCTTCGGACACAACCAGGTCGGCACTGAGTACCCGCAAGGACTCCAGGTCTCCGACGACCAGATCCTCAAGCCGCTCGGCGAGCGCCTCGTCACCCAGTTCGGCAAATTCATGGGCTCGACCACGAGCCCCAACGGACGCTTCCTCGCGGCGACCAGCGCCGACAAGCCGGTGGTCCTGCAGATCTTCGACCTGTCGAGCTACAAGCTCATCTGGACGGTCGGGAGCGCACCCGCGATCAACCAGAAACTCGCCGACACCACCGTCGGGCAGGAAGGCCCGGCGTACTCGCCGGACGGCAAATTCCTCTGGCTCCCGGAGCAGGACGCCCTCACCCGGTTCCCGGTCAACGCCGACGGGACCCTCGGCGCGCCGTACCAGGTCTCCATCCCGAAGGTCGCCGGTCACTCCGCCCTCGTCGGTCAAATCCGCTACTCGCCCGACGGATCCACCGTGTACGCGGCGCTGAACGGACAGAACAGCGTGGTCGCGCTCGACCCCGCCACTGGCGCCGTCAAGCAGACCTGGAACGTCGGTATCGCGCCTCGTGAGCTCGTCTTCGCCCAGGGCAAGCTGTATGTGAGCAACGAGGGGGGTCGTCCGGCCCAGACCGGCGACACGACCATGGATTCCTACGGCACCCCGGTGCCGGCCGACGGGTACCTCGGCACGTCCACCACGGGAACCGTCAGCATCATCGACACCGCGAACCCGTCCGCGAACGTCGGTTCCATCGCTGTCGGGCTGCACCCCACCGCGATGTACGTCAAGGACAAAGCGCTCTTCGTCGCCAACACCAACAGCGACACCGTCTCGGTCATCGACACGACGCTGAACCGGGTCGTGCAGACCATCGAAACCAAGCCGTGGCCGTCCTCCACCGTCGGCTATCAACCCACCAGCATCGCCCTGACCGGAGACGGTCACCTGCTGGTCAGCCTGGCGCGAGCGAACGCCGTCGCGGTCTACCGCTACTTCGGCGCGCCGCTGGAGCCGGTGAGCTACGTCGGCCTGCTCCCGACGGACTACTACCCGGCGACCCTGGCGACCCGCGGCAATCGAGTGATCGTCACCAACACCCGCGGGATCGACGCACGCGGACCGGCGATCACCACCTACAAGGGAACCGGAACCGTGCCGGTCTCCGGGCACGGCACGCACAGCACCACCGCATCGCTGACGCGCTTCACGCTGCCGAGCGACAAGGCCATCGCCAAGTACACCTCGACGGTCTTCGCCCAGAACGGCTGGGGCACGAAGGACGTCCAGAAGGCCACGGGCCGTACGGCGGCGCCGGTCCCGGTCCCGATCCGCGTCGGTGACCCGTCGACCATCAAGCACGTCTTCCTGCTGGTCAAGGAGAACCGCACGTACGACCAGGTGTACGGCGACATCGCCAAGGGCAACGGCGACCGCACCCTGACGCAGTTCGGCCAGACGGCGACGCCGAACCAGCATGCCCTGGCCCGGCAGTTCGGTCTCTACGACAACACCTACGACGTGGGCACCAACTCCGCCGAGGGTCACAACTGGCTGATGCAGGGTGACAACCCCGAGTACACCGAATCCTCGGCCGGCGAATACGAGCGCAGCTACGACACCGAGGAGGACGTGCTCGGCCACCAGCGCTCCGGGTTCTTGTGGACCGCCGTCGAATCCGCCCACCAGACCGCCAAGAACTACGGCGAGTACCTGTACATGGAAGGCAAGCCGTCCGGCACCTGGCAGCAGTACTACTGCGCGACCAAGAGCGTCCAGAACGGCGGCGATCCCGCCCAGCTGACCAGCCCTGAGCTCAAGGGCAACTACGGTTCGGTGATCCCCTCGCTGAACGCCATCACCGACCCGCAGTCCCCGCCGTTCGACCTCTCGATCCCCGACATCTACCGGTACCAGATCTGGAAGCAGGACTTCCAGAAGAACGGCCCGGCCGCATTCAACATGATCTGGTATTCCAGCGACCACACCGGTGGGCCCCCGGACCCCGAGGCGCAGGTGGCCGACGGCGACCTGGCCGTGGGCCAGATGGTCGACACGATCTCGCACAGCAAGTACTGGAAGGACTCCGCGATCTTCGTGGTCGAGGATGACAGCCAGGACGGCGCCGACCACGTCGACGGCCACCGCGCCCCCGTGCAGGTCATCAGCCCCTGGGCCGAGCACGGCAAGGTCATCAGCACCTACTACTCCCAGATCTCCATGATCCGGACCATCGAGCAGATCCTCGGCGCCCAGCCGCTCAACCAGAAGGTCGCCGCGGCCTCGCCGATGTTCGACGCGTTCACCAAGAAGCCCGTCTACACCCCGTTCACCGCGGTGCCCAACCAGATCCCGCTCACCGAGAACATCGACACGCAGCCGGCCTGCGGTCCGGACACCCTGGGTTTGACCGGTGCCGCCGCCCAGAAGTTCCGCAACGAGCAGAGTCAGAAGGTGGCCGTCCCGTCGGCCGAACAAGGAGTGGCCGCACAGTGGGCCACTTGGTCGAAGGGTCAGCACTTCACGGGCAACGGCGCCGTGCCGGACTACGCCAACCCCGAGCAGATGAACCGGTACACGTGGTACCAGGCGCACAACTGGAAGGTGCCCTACCCGGGCGACTCCAAGATCTACGCGCCGTCGCAGGTTCCGGGCGCCTACCTTCCGAGCCCGGACACGGACTGACACCTCGGCTCCACCACTGCTGAAGAGCAACGTAACGGCCCGCCTTGAGGGCGGGCCGTTACGTCTCCTCGGCACCACACACGGTCGAGCCGGGAGCGGTTCGTCGGACGGCGGCAAACGCCGTCCTCGCCGCCCGCCGGGCAGATATGGCCGCTGTACGCCGCGGCCGCCTGAGCCGAGCCGGCTGCTGCCGACCCGACATCGCCGGAGTGCGTCGTACTCCTGTTCAGTCGTTGTGGTGGTGACGGCGGGTGGCCGGGTGGCGGTCTTGCTCGTTGAAAGCGAAGGCGATCTGCGCAGTGAAGACGCCGGTATCGGCGTTGGTCTCACCGAGCACGACGATCCGCTCGCCGGCGGTCAGCGTCGAGGGATCCACGGTGGAGCCGCCGTTCAGCACGACCGGGACGTTCGTCAGGTCCAGTGTGGTGGGCTGGTCGTCATCCGGCGGGGTGCTGTCGGCCGGCTGGCCGCCGTCCGTGGGATCGGTGTCGTCAACGGGCTGAGTTTCGTTCGGGGGCGCGTCGCCGGCCACAGTCGTGTCGGCGCCGTTGGTGATTCGGCTGTGTCGTTCGCTGTTGCCCCGGCTGCTGTCCCCGGTGCGTCGGCCGTCCTCGCCCCGGCGGTCATTGCCCTGGGCGCCGACCCATTGGTCGCCCAGCGTGATCGTGGAACCGGCCACTGCCGAAATTTGGCCCGCCTCCACGTCCGGTGGGCTCGTGTACGCGTCCACCGTGGCGGCGACGACGTTGTTGGCGTCGCGCTCGCCGAGAACGATGACGAACTCGTCCACGTCGACCGTCGCGGCCGCGCCGTCCACCGAGACGCTCGCCGCCGACGTGTCGACGTTCAGGGTGTTCTGATCGTCGCCGAAGTCGTCACCGCCGGCCGCTGACGCCTCGTCGAGCGTCAGCCCGGTGGTGGTCACCGCGGTGACCACGCCGAGGAACACCTGGGCGGGCTGGGGCTGGGCGACCTCGGTGCTCGCGGCCAGCGTCAGGGTCTTGCCCGACTTGGCGGCGCTGCCGCTGATCGTCACGGTGTACCCGACCAAACTGGCGTTGGACTTCTTGGCTTTGCCCGACGGCCGTTTCACGGTGACGACCGTGTTGGCCGGAAGGCTCGCGGCCCCGACCCTCAGGCGCCGGGTGAGTACCCGCAGCGTGTTCGAGGTTGAGGCGACAACCAGTCCTTGCGCAGTGAACTTCACCGGTTTCGGCTTGCTGCTGCCGGCGGCCATCGCGGGAGTCGACATGGCCAACGCGGCCGCGACGGCAGCAGCCGTCACCACGCTACGACGGGGGAAACGATGCATCACGACGAAGCCCTTCGGGGTGAGTTTGCAGGGATCGCCATCGTCACGGCAGGCGGCCGTCCGTGGGCCACAACTACGACGCTAAGTCACTTAGCGACCGCTGTGTGCAACGGGACCCGCATTGCTACCGCCCCGCACCGTGTACTCCGCCTCGTGGACGATCACCCCTCCGTCATTCGTCTCGCTGCAGGGCGGCTCAGGAGGTGATGGCGAAGGTGCGGCTTCAGTTGCCGGTGGTGATCACGCCGTCCAACTCGAAGACCGCGCAGCGCTCCGAGGGCCGCGTAGCCGGGCCGTACCGACAGCAACAGCGCGAGGGCGGTGACCGCGATGCCGGTGGCCCACGCCGGGCGACAGTGTGCCTGGAACGTCTGTACGTCAACCGGCCGGTATGGTGATGGGGGCCGGGGTCCTTGCGCCGAAGACGGTGGCGACCAGGTCAGTTGTGGTCTGAGCGCCTTGCCGTAGCGTGCCCGACGCGGGCAGCCGATACATCACGGCGACGACGTAGCGCTCACCCGGACCGGCGAAGCCGACGCTGTGGGTGACCCAGTGGGTGACGCCGCCGTCCGGCTTCTGCGCCCAGCCGTCCTTGTTGCCGGGGTTCAGCGACGTGCCGGCGCCCCACACCCCCCAGTGCTGGAACGAGGCGACGCCCCGCAAGGCGGTGACCAGGACGTCGCGGTCGCCGGCGTCCATCTTGTCGAGAACGTACGACATGAGGTTCGCCAGGTCCTGCGCCGAGCAGTGCAGATTGCGCCAGAAGACGGCCTGGCCGGGCACGACACCGAGCGTGGACATGCCGTACGTGGTCCGGAAACGCGTCAACATCCCGGCGCCGTGGAAGGTGGTCCACAGCGCGGTGGTGGCGTCGTTGTCGGAGTTCACCAGCGACAGGTGCAGGTTCTTCTCGTCCTCCGGGGTGAGGGTCACCTGCCCCGCGTGCCGGGCCTCGAGGATCGCCGACGCGATGGCCAGCTTGATCGTCGAGGCGGTCCAGTTCAACTGCGTTGTGTTGCCGGCCCGCCATACCGCGCCGGTCAGCCGGTCCCGGACGACCAGCCCGATGGTGCCCGGCTTGGAGGCGATGAACGTCCGCGCCGCGGCCATGCGCGCCGCGAGGGTGGATCCGGAGGCGGCGGACCGAGTCGGCGACGCCTTCGCCTGGGGCGCCACCGGTGAGGCCGTCGCGCCCGGCGGCGGGGTGGCCGCGGTCACCGGCGACGCGGGCGCGATCCAGGACGCCGACGGGCTGCCCGCAGCGTCTGCGCCCGTACCGCAGCCCGCCAGGCTCAACAGCAAAACCGTCCCGACGACGACACGACCCGCACGCATCGCGGAAGCGTACCGCCCCCGAATCCTGCGCTGTCGGCAACGTCGACCCCGGTAGGCGGCGCGGCCGGGGGTACTGAAACTGCGGAGGCAATCCTTCCCTGCTGATTCGCCGCTTCCGGGTGGCGTGGGCACCACGACCAATCCGGTCTCGGCGTGCATTGCCGGGTGAGTCGGCTGAGCAGACCCGGGGACCGTCGCTTTGGCCGACAATAATGATGCGGACTTCAATAATGGTGAGCACTTGCCGTTGGCCGGCACGGTTGCGACCATGTTCCGATTCGGGACGGTCCTTCGTCCGGCATGGCTGATGCGTTGCTCATGTGCGCCGCAGAACACCAGAAGGGCTGCATGGAAGCGTTACTACTTGTGGTTGTGCTGAGCGCTGCAGTGCTCATCGGCACCGCCATCGGCGGCCGATACAGCGTCGCCCCGCCGGTGTTGCTGATCGTCGGTGGTGCGGTACTGGCGCTCATCCCGCGGCTGTCGCACGTCACGCTCGAGCCTAATGTGGTTTTGCTACTCTTTCTGCCGCCGATCCTCTATTACGAGAGCCTCAACACGAGTCTGCGTGAGATCCGTGCCAACCTGCGCGTCATCCTGCTGAGCGCGATCGCGTTGGTCGTCGTCACGATGCTCGCCGTTTCGTACGCGCTGCAGGCGGTCGGCGTCCCGGCCGGCGCGGCCTGGATCCTCGGCGCCGTCCTGGCCCCGACCGATGCCGCCGCCGTCGCCGGCCTGGCGAAGCGAATGCCTCGGCGCACACTGACCACGTTGCGAACCGAGAGCCTCATCAATGACGGCACAGCTCTGGTGCTGTTCGCTATCACTCTCGCCACGCTCGACGGCGGGTCGGTACCCGGGCCGCCGGAGCTCGCCGCACGATTCCTCTGGTCGTTCGGCGGCGGCATCCTGGCCGGGGCGCTGACCGGCGCGCTCGTTGTGGTCACACGTCGCCATCTCGACGATCCGCTGCTCGAGGGCAGCCTGTCGGTGCTCACCCCGTTCCTCGCGTTCCTGATCGCAGAGGTGGTCCACGCCAGCGGCGTGGTCGGGATCGTCGTCTGCGGCCTGATTTTGTCCTATTACGGCCCGCGGGTGATCAGTGCTCGGTCGCGCTTCGGAACCTTCGCGTTCTGGGACCTGTCAACGTTCTTGCTCAACGGCGGTCTATTCGTGCTGGTCGGGATGCAACTGCCGCAGGCGGTCCGGAACATCGACGGCTCGACGCTCGGCCACGCGGTCGTGGTCGCGCTCACCGCCAGCGCAGTGGTGATCCTCAGCCGGCTGGCCTGGGTACACGTGATCACCTGGATCATCCGGTTGGTCGACCGACGTGCGGTGCAGCGCACCCGCCGCGCGAACTGGAAGGTCCGCACGGCCAGCGGCTGGGCCGGTTTCCGGGGGGCGGTGTCACTCGCCGCGGCGCTCGCGGTGCCCTCCACGCTGGCGGACGGCACGTTGTATGAAGAACGTAACCTCATCGTGTTCACCACGATCACCGTCATCGTCGTGACCATCCTGCTGCAGGGTCTCACCCTGCCGTACGTGCTGCGGTGGGCCGGCCTGGACAGCGGTGATGAAACGCGCGAGAGAGAAACACGCAAGGCCAGCGCGGAGGCAACTCAGAGCGCTCTTGCGGCGCTACCTGAACTCGCACAGTCGATGAACGCACCGGACGACATGGTGGCACGGATCCGGGCCGACTATGAGACCCACATCGCCGACCTGCAGGCCGAAGACGCCGACGGTACCGACGACCGCAAGACCGTCCGCTACCAGCAGCAGGAACACCAGCTAAGACTTGCTGTGCTGCAACACAAGCGCCAGACGATCACCCAACTACGCGATGCCAACAAGATCGACGACTACGTGCTGCGCGACCTCCAGGCCAGCATGGATATCGAGGAAATCCGGTTACTGGGCCCGACTCCGCTCGACTAGGACCGCTTGCCCGCCCGCCCGACCCGACCACCGGCCTGACATGAGTCGATTCAGTCGATCCACCCCTGCTCCTTCGCCGGCCGCCGCACTTCGCCACGCCGAGGGGCGGATGCATACCGGTCACCATTGCGACGGTTATCGCCGGGCACACTGTCACCGCCCATGAGGGGACCTGGAGTGCGACCCTGAACGCGACCGCCTGCCCAGCGGTGTCGGCACACCGAGAGGTGTCCTCCGCAACCGGCCTGCGACATATTGGCAACGTTGAAACGCCCGGATAATCTCATACCGGCTCGGGCGCGGACGATCTATAGGTCATCGAGCAGTTTCTTCAGATTGTCCAGGAAGGCAGTCACCGTGGCCCATCTCCGCCTGTCCGCGCCCGTAGCGACCGTATCTGCGCTTGCCGTCGGCTTGCTGGGCAGTGGCGCGATGATGCTCGGTGCTTCCTACTCGGCATTCTCCGCAACCGCGGTCGACGGGACGAACAACTGGTCCGTCGGCACCGTGGCCATCTCCGACGATGACGGCGGATCGGCGATGTTCACCACCGGCGTACCGGGAACGGGCCAGGTCAGCGCGGCCGGTCTCAAGCCGGGGCAGGCGGTCGTCGACTGCATCAAGGTCACCTACAGCGGAAGCCTGGCCTCGTCGGTGAAGATATACGCCACCGGCGTGACCGACACCAATGGCGTCAGCACCGGCATGACCGCGTACGTGCACGTCAAAATCGAAGAAGGCACGGGCAGTTCGTTCGCCGCCAGCCCGGCCTGCAACGGCTTCTCCGCCACCAGCACCCTGTGGGACAGCAGTACCCACGGCGGCGTGGCGTCAGATCTATTGAACGTTTTCCCCACCGCGTACGCCACCGGTGCCACCTCGACCGGCTGGACCAACGGCACGGCCAAGGTTTACCGGTTCACCATGACGTTGGATTCGACCACCCCGGACACCTCCCAGGGTGCGAGCGCCGCGGCGACGTTCAACTGGCAGGCCCAGAACACCTGATTTGATCGTGCCGGATCGCTCGCAGCCAACGGGAAGAGCAGGCAAGCCGTGAATCGCTCTTTTCTCGTCGCTGGTCTGCGCATTGCGCAGCTTTCTGCGATCGTGGTCATGGCCGTGGTCCTGGGCTCGATCTTCTGGTCTTTGGTCCCACTGGCTCTGGGGTTGCGCTCGGATGTAGTCATGTCCGGCTCCATGTCGCCGCGGATCCGTCCGGGCGACGTCGTGGTATCGGTACCAACCGATGCTCGGCGGCTGCGCATCGGCGAGATCATCAACTTCACCGATCCCGCCGATCCCCGCCGGCGACTCATTCACCGTTACATCGGGCCTAACCGCGACGGCACGCTGACGACCAAAGGCGACGCCAATGGGCAGGCGGACAGCACCGGGGTTCCGGCGGCAATGGTATACGGAGCGTCGCGGGTGCGGATCCCGTACGCCGGTCTCGTCTCGTTGTGGTTGCGCACCCGACAGACGAGGCCGTTGACTGTCACCGTCTTGGGTGCCCTCGTGCTCGGGAGGCTGGCGACGGCGGCGTCTCGGCCGACGGGGGTGGCCGGCTTGGCCGACCCCGTTGTCGCGACGCCGCGGACGGGTCGTCGGCGTCGCTATACGGCCCGGCACGCCGCGCCCACCCCCGACGGCAGACCTCGCCGCCGGTACGCGGTGTAGCGAACACGCGCTGTCAATGCTCCGGACCGAGTCGTGTCCGACGGGTGTCAGCGGCGGGCTTACGCGCATGACCGGCGGGATCACATCCCCGTGGACTGCGCTGGGACCAAGTCGCGCTGGAGGACCTGGGCAAGGGCGGGTTCGTGGTCTCGTTGCGGCCGCCGGAGCAGGCCCGGGACGCGCGCGTGCCGATGCTCCCGTGGGCGCAGGCTCCGGTGTCGGCGGCGGCGGCGAACCGGACGCTGTCGGTATGTGGCGTCGTTCTACGAGTTCCGACATCGGCATGGTGTCGCACTCGGAGAGCTGTCGACGCGGTTGCGGCCCGGCCGTCGCCTGCCGTCAGGATACGGTGAGGTTCCGCCGGCCAGCGGTACGAACTCAGACGATGCCCATCGGGGAGTACGTCTGGGGCCCGGTGGTGAGTGGTTCCACCAGCAGGCCGGAAAGCAGGGTCGGGGTGTGACGCTCGGTCGTGTCGCCGAGGCCGAGTTCGCCCTCGGCATTACCCCCCCAGCACCACACCGAACGGTTGGTGCGCGTTCCGCAGGTCGACTCGAATCCGCTGAAAACGCTCAGCCAGCTGGTGGAGGAACCGATGTGCACCGGCGCGTTGCGGTTGGTGGTCGTGCCGTCGCCCAGCTGACCCCAGGCGTTGTTCCCCCAGCACCACAAACTACCGGCGGTCTGGATGGCGCACATGTAGAAGTCGCCTGCCCCGATCATGTTCCACGTCGCCGAGCCGATCTGAACCGGGCTGTTCTGCTGCGTGGTGGAACCGTTGCCCACTTCGCCTGCGGCGTTGAAACCCCAGCACCACAGGGTGTTGTTGCTTTTGATCGCGCAGGAGTGGTTGCCGCCGATGCTGACACTGGAGTACGTGACGCCGGACGTGATACGAACCGGCGAGCTGCGCGCCGTGGTGGTGCCGTCGCCGACCTCGCCGCCATTGTTCGACCCCCAGCACCACAGCTGTCCACCGGCGCGCAGGCCGCAGGTGTGCGACTTCGACGTGGCCACCGATGTCCAGTCGGTGGCCGAGCCGACCTGCACCGGGGACCAGCGGTCGGTGGTGGTCGCGTCGCCCACTTCGCCGGCACTGTTCAATCCCCAGCAGTACAGGGCGCCGGTGGTACGGATCCCGCAGGTGTGCAACCCTCCGGCGGAGACCAAGGTCCAGGATCCCGTCACCTGGGTGGGGACGTACCGCGAAGTCGTGTCGCCCACGCCGAGCTGGCCGTTGGAATTCTTGCCCCAGCACCACAGCGTGTTGTCGCTGCGGGTCGAGCAGACGTGCCCGCCACCTGAGGTTGGCGTGGCCCACGTGGTCACCGAGCCGATCTTCTGCGGCGACAGCACGTTCGTACCGGCGGATCCGGTGCCGGCTTGACCGTAGTCGTTCTTGCCCCACATGTAGAGCGCACCGACGCCGAAGTTGGCCGCTGTCGAGAGACTGGCCGCCCCGGTCGTCGTTGCAGTGAAGGCGGCACTGATCGGCACGAGGCCCAGCGGCGCCACCGCGAACAGCATGATGACGAGGACGGCCCGCCGCGGCCTGCGGTGCGGCCGCGGTCGGTGACGTCCGGCCCGACCCATGTACATATCATCGGCGCCCCGGTCGTGGTCCTGAGGTGGAGCTGTTGGCCGCCGGGGCTACTCTGGCCTGGCCTTCGGCGCCGGTCATCCCGACCGTGCGGGCGCGCCGACGGCAGGTGACGAATTCGTTGCTCCTGAGCTGATTGCCCTGCGCGGCCTCGGCCTGTGCACGGGCGTGCATCGCACGGCTTATGCGGAACGGGCCGTCGTGATGCCTCCGTCGACAGCGATCTCTGCGCCGTGGATGTAGCCGGCGTGCTCGGAAAGCAACCATGCCACCGTGTCGGCGATTTCTTCCGGGGTTCCAGGGCGTCCGGCGGGTGTGCCGGCGGTCATATGGGCGATGACGTCGCCGTCGGATGCGTTGATCGGGGTACGCGTTGCTCCGGGGGAGACGGTGTTGACCCGCACACCGCGGGGGCCGAACTCCGCGGCCCAGCTGCGGGCGAGCTGGATCTCGGCGGCTTTGGTCGCGGAGTACAGCCCGACGTAGGGGTGCCCGACGTGGGCCATCCAGGAGCCGATGACGACGATCGCGCCGCGGCCGCGTTCGGCCATCACGGGGGCCAGCGCCGCGGTCAGCACGTGGGGGGCGCGGATGTTCACCGCGAGTGTGGCTTCTAGGTCGGTGTCGGTGAGGCTCACCGTGTCGACGGCTGGGCACAGGGCGGCGTTGTGGACCACTGCGTCGAGTCGCCCACCAGCGGCCTCCGTGGCGGCGCCGGCGAAAGCCCGCAGCGACTCGGGTGGGCCGGTCAGATCGGAGGGGACGAAGACGGCTTGTCCGCCGCTGCCTTCGATGTCGGCCATGACTGCCGCGCCGCGGGCCTGATCGCGGCCGGTGATGACGACGCGCCATTCTTGCGCGGCCAGGGCTCGGGCGGTGGCGGCACCGATGCCGCTGGTGGAGCCGGTAATCAATACGGTGCGGATCTGCTCGGCCGGAGTCTCGGTGAAGGTCATGATCACTACCTCACCCGAGACGCGCCGCACGCACCAGGGCGCGTCCTACCTAGTCACCGCATGCCCAGGTTCGCGTCGCGGTCCGTTCCTATGCTGGGTGGGTGCCTGCTGATCGAGCTGCCTTGGGTGCGTTCCTGCGGTCTCGGCGTGACCGCCTGACGCCTGCCCAAGCCGGCATCGCGGCCTTTCCCGGCCCGCGGCGGGTTCCGGGGTTGCGCAAGGGAGAACTCGCCGTGCTCGCCGGGCTGAGCCCGGACCACTACAGTCGCCTCGAACAGGGACGGCAGCATACCGTCACCGATGAGGTGGTGCAGGCGCTGTCGCGGGCGCTGCAGCTCGACGAGATCGAGCGCGCTCACCTGCGGGACCTGGCCGCCCCCACCTCGCATCGGCGGTGGGCGGGGCCGGAAGTCGCTCAACGGCCCGACCCGGGGATGCTGCGCCTGATGGGAGTACTGAGCCACGTCCCGGTGCTGTTGCTGGGGCGGCGTGCGCAGGTGCTGGCCCGCAACGGGCTGTTGAGTGCGGTGCTGGGGCCGGGTCTGGAGCCGGGGTCGTCGTTCGCGCGCTGGCTGTTCCTGGACCCCGACGCGCGGGTACGGATCGTGAACTGGGCCGACTTCGCCGCCGCCGCGGTCGGAGCGCTGCGCTACGAGGTAGGACGCCACCCCGACGATCGTCGCCTCGTCGACTTGGTAGCGGAACTGCGCCACGGCGATCCCGACGTCGCGCAGTGGTGGGACGACCAGCGGGTCACCTTCCGCACCTCGCTGACCAAGCACCTAACCCACCCGACCGCCGGACCGCTCACCTTCGGCATCGAGTCCGTCGTCGGGCCACACGATCCGGAACAGCGCCTGGTCGTCTACACCGTCGAACCCGACTCGCCCACGGCGCGGGTACTGCCATTACTGGCGAGCTGGACAGCCGTGCCGCAGGAGTCGAGCCCAGCAGGCGAGACCACCACCTGAGCGCCGCGGGTGACCCTGCGGTCGGCGCTCACCGCCGCCACCCGCGAGGGTCTGCTGCGCGGGGTCAGACGGCTTACGTGGGTTCCTTGCCGAGGCTCGTCGCCGGTGTCTGGCCGACCCGAACTGAATCGGTGCTGGATTGGGCTGTCTGTGGGTGAGATCCGTTATCGGATCCACTTCTGGTTGGCGCCGCCGTTGCAGGTCCACAGCTCCAACGGGGTGGCGTTCGTCGTGCCGTGGTCGGTGGCGTCGAGGCATTTGCCCGACTCGGCGCCGACGACGGCGCCGTCAGTTCCAACCGTCCACTGCTGGTTGCCGCCGCCGTTGCAGTCCCAAATCTCGATGGAGGTGCCGTCCGCGGTGCCGTGGCCGGTCGCCTCGAGGCACTTGTTGCCGTACACCTGCAACTGCCGCGACCCCGTCGTCACCCAGTGCTGGTTGGCGCCGTTGTTGCAGTCCCAAAGGGCGACCAGGGTGCCCCTCGTGGTGATGGCGCCGGGCACGTCGACGCACCGGCCGGACTCGACCCCCTTGAGGACGCCGTCGGTGTTGCCGCTGTTAGCGCCGGTCAGGGTGATGTCTACGGTGTGCGTGCCGGTCAGCGACGCCGACACCGAGTTCGACGTCGAGGTGTTGCCGTCGACCTTGAACGAGCTGATCACGTTGCCCGCGCCGTGCAGCGAGATGTTCAGCGTGGCGGCGCGATACTGGATGCTGGACAAGGTGGCGTCGCCCCAGCCGGCGGGCAGGGTCGGCGCGAAGGTGATGCCGCCGGTGGTGAACTTCAGCCCGAACAGGTCGTTCTGGATCATCCTCAGGTAGGCCGTGGCCGACCAGGTCTGGTCCGTGACCGGTCCCCAGTGCCCGCCGGTCTGCCAGCCGCCGTCCGGCACCCCGGACTTGGCGTTGTAGACCTCGAAGAAGCCGTTGTTGTTGTTGGCCAGGCCGGCCAGGGTCTGCACCTCGTTGGAGAACCGGGCCTGGTTGCCGGACAGCGCCGCGGCGTCTGCCCAGTACCCCTGCACGACCGGCCAGATGCTCACGTTGTGCCGGCCGGGCTTGGCGTCGCTGTAGCGGGCGTAGTTCGGGTAGGTGTCGGCGATCCCGTACGGCTGCACGTGCGTGTTCTGTAGGATCGAGGCCGCCTGGCTGGAGCTGGCGATGCCGAACATGATGGCGAACGACAGCCCGGTGCCTTCCTCGGTCGGGTCGAGCTGGCCGTTCATGCCGTCTCCGTTATGGATGAAGAACCCATACGTACTCTTCGACGGGATCCAGAAGTACTGGTTGATCTTCGACTTCAGCGTGTCGGCCCGGGTGTTCAGGCCGCTGACCTCGCTGGACGACTTGCCCAGCGCCTGCGCCATCAGCGCCGCGCTGCGGTAAGCCGAGTAGTACAGCGAGTTCGTGCTCAGCGTCATCATCGTCGCCGTGGCCGAGTAGTCACCGACGAAACCGCCGTGGCTCTCGGTCGCGTCGGCCGGCGGGGCCGGGTACCCGGAGATGCCGTCGTTGAAGAACGACGGGCCCTGGAACAGCCCGTAGGAGGAGTTGAAGTTCGTCTGCCGGGCCGCCAGCGTGTTCGTCGCCGTCTGGTAGGCGTTGGCCAGGAAGGTCTGGTCACCGGTCACGAGATAGTGGTTCCAGGCCGCCGTCAGCCAGATCACCTGATCCCACCACTGGTTGTCCTGCAGCACGCGCAGGCCACCGTTGGGGCCGGTCTTGTCCACCACCGACCACAGCGTGTTCGCCGCCGCCTTGGGCTCGAGCAGACTGCCGCCGTTCCACGGGTTGACCGACCCGTCTCTGGTCCAGGGCTGCGGGTACTCGTGGCCGGCCTTGATGAAGGTCTGCGGGTTGTTCGTCATCAAACCGGACTTGTTGTACGTGGCCGGGTCATACGTCACCGTGTTCGCGTCGAGCAGGTTCGCCAGCGCCTTGGTGTACGCCGAACCGAGCGTCGACTGCGTGCCCGCATTGGAAAAGGTCAGCGTCGGGCGGGCGGTGGCAGCCTGGCTCTCCGACTGGCCCAGCCATACGAGGCTCGCGGCCACCAGCGGCACGACAACCATCCCCGCCAGCAGTCGGTAGCGCCGCAGCCCGCCCGAACGCCGCGAGGACTTCCCGAATCCCGACGGTCCACCCGCCCGAAGGTGCGCGCCACTCCGGGCAACCGAATCGAACATGAGGAGACTCCAGGTGACAACGTTGTCCCGTCTGCGGTGACGGATCTGTGGGACAGCCAAGCCGATCCAGCGACGCAGGTCAATGGCTAGCACGAATTGTGGTTCTTGCTGATGAAACACGCCGGTAACTTTCTGATCAGCAGTCTGCAGACGCCCTTTGGCTGACCACGCGGACGAAGATCCGACCGACGACCCTGCGGTCGTACGAAACCCATGTCGAGAACCATCTGATCCCGCATCTGGGTCGGATCCGGCTCAGTGAGCTGACCGGCCGGCACATCACCGACATGATCACCACGATCGGCGAGACGACGAACCGGTACGGGCGCACGCCGACCCCATCGACGTTGCACCGCATTCGGGCGACGCTGCGCTCGGCGCTCAACGCCGCTATCCGCGAGGGCCTGCTGCGCGACAATCCGGCCCGATATGTCGAGGTGCCGTCCCCGCGGCGGCCGCATGCGCTGGTCTGGACCGTGCAGCGGGTCGAGCTGTGGCAGAAGACCGGAGAGCGGCCGTCGGTTGCGGTGTGGACCACTGAGCAGACCGCCACCTTCCTCGGCCTGGTCGCGAACGACCGCCTCGCCGTGATGTGGTGGCTGATCGCCCTGCGGGGCCTGCGCCGCGGTGAAGCCGCCGGGCTGCGGTGGGCCGATGTTGACCTCGACGGCCGGGTGGCGATGATCGAGCAGCAGCGCATCGCCAACGGTCATCTGGTCACGGTCGGGCCGCCGAAGACCGCGGCCAGCCGCCGGCTGGTCGCGCTGGATCGGCACACGGTGCGGCTGCTGCGCGAGCACCGCCGCCGGCAACGCGCCGAGTAACGCGCAGCGGGCCAGGCGTGGCAGGACTCCGGGCTACGTGTTCGTGGACCGAGGACGGGGCGCCGCTGCACCCGGACTTCCTGACCCGCCGTTTCCACCACCTGGTCGGCGAGTCCGGGCTGCCGCCGGTCCGGCTGCACGACCTGCGCCACGGCGCGGCCAGCCTTGCCCACTGCGCCGGCGTCGACCTCAAGACGGTGCAGGCGCAGCTCGGCCACTCGAGCATGGTGCTGACCGCCGACACCTACACCAGCGTCCTGACCGATCTCCTCGCGTACGCCGCCGAGGCCACCGCAGAGCGGGTGCTCGCCGCGGCGGCCCGTAATCCCGGCCATCGGCACCGCCGAAATGGTGCCCAGGAAAAATCCGCTGGGCCGCGCGAGATCGGCTCTTCGGAACGGCCCGTGACCAGGCGTCCCGATCGCCGCAGAGGCTCGAAGCAGGGCCGCCCACACGTCCCACCGACGTCCCACAAAGACCAAGGGCGCATAGCCAAGTAGCTATACGCCCTGGTGATGCATGGTGCGCCGCGTAGGACTTGAACCTACAACCCGCGGATTAAGAGTCCGCTGCTATTCATATCAGCCAATGTTAAGAAGTGCTTTCTAGTTTCAAAATATGCCACCTCATCTGGGCATACGCAATTTCCGAGTGTTGGTTACTGCTGTCGGGTGATGACCCACGCCAGGACTGTCGATCACGCGTGGATCACGCATCGACCGACGATTGATGGCGTCAGGGTCCCGTAGGGCAACCGGAACATGGGCTCGGGAAACCGTCACGGTGGTCGATCACCCCCGATATCGCGTCGCTCACCTTGGTGATCTAACCGTCGGGCGACGGCCTGGGGCCACCGGCCGACGTCCGTTGGCTCACTCGCGCCGCTCTGCGGACGGTGTCAGCGTCGAGTTTGTCGAGATGCCGATGCCGAACCGCCGTGTGGCCAGGTCGGCAGCTATCTGCTGAGCATCTGGGCCACATGAATCGTCGCTGCTCTCGCCTGGTTGCGGCGAACGCTCGGCAGCCACGGCGGAGCCGGCGGGCGGGCGCGGATTACTCATGTTCCCCGCCGTGCGCCCCGCGAGAGTAGGCGACATCAACCAAGCAAGGAGTGACTCGCTTATGAGCCGCCTCAGCGACGGGCACGTCTTCGTGCTCGTCATCGTCCTGATCGTGGTGCTCGCCGGCCTGGCCGGGTCGTTCAGACGGTTCGCGCGGGCTCCGGGACCGAGGTCGCGGGGTCGGCCGGCGCAGCGGCCGGGTGGACGGTGGGCTGACTGGGTTCGGCGTCAGCGGGTTGGCGGGATTGTGCGTCGACGGGGCCGGTCGGCCCGGGGTTGGGTTCGTCGTCGCCCTGGTCGAGCCGGAACGGCGGGTACTGATCGGTCAGCAGGGCCAGATAGGCGACGGCTCGCAGGCTCCACCGGGCGATGCCGAGCAGCAGGTCGTACAGGCCTCGGGGATAGCGGCCGGTGAACAGCAGGCTGATCCCGGCGATGAGCAGGCCGAGGCTGACCGCACCGATGGGCACCGATGAGGAGGCGCCGTGCTGGAATTGCCATGTTGCAGGACCGGTCAGCGCGGCGACGAGCAGCAGGTGGGGGGCGGCGAACAGCCACGCCACCAGGGGCCGCCACCTAGGTAGCCGAGCGGGCGGATCGAGCTGGAGCCGGGCCGGGTAGTCGGTGACGTCGGCCAGGGTGAACGGCGGGTACCGGTCCGTGCCGAGTGCCTGGTAGCCGTAGTAGTTGACGCGCCAGCTCCACCGCAGCACGCCGACGTTGAACGCGAAGATCGCGGTCGGGTAGCGGCCGGTGAACAACACCGCGACGTAGGCGACCAACGTGGTCACGGCGAAGGCGATCCATAGCACGATGAGGATCAGGTAGTGCGGTATCAGCAGCAGCCACTTCACCAGCCATAGCCAGCGGCTGAGGTGTTCGTCACAATGAGCGTGCACTTGGACGGGGAAACGATTCATGGCATCTCCGGAATCTGTTGTCCCGAGTAGAGCGCCGCGCCCCAGACGGCTACCAGTGCCGAACGGCCCCTCCTGGGTGCAGTGCCCGAGTTCCCCGGCACGTCGAGCGTCGGCGGCCGGCAACATCGCCGCTGCCAGCGGGTACGACGCCGGTGCTGATCACCGGCGACCGTCCAGCCGCTGCTGCCCCGATCGCCGCCGAGCTCGGCATCATCGCGGCCAGGGAAGACGTGCTCGAGTGCCGCGCTTCCGGTCCGGGCGTCCACGCCGGACAGGGCACCCGGATCTTCCCCCGGCCCACCCCGCGCCGCAGAAGGTCGCCATCCTCGGCGCCCGGCGGAAGGAGGGTCCTCGGAGCCCCGGTGGAAGCCGCTGTGGGCCGCTGCCGGTCGATGCCGTGGCCGCCAGGCGGTCGATCATTCCTAGATGTGGAGTTCGCGTGCGTACCAGAGCGGCCTCGATGGCCGCCTTGATGTCGGTCCGAGGCGCGATGTGCTTGAGTTTGACGGCGTTGAAGACCCGGGTGACACCTTGAGGTGCGGCCGACCCTGTCCGGGGCGACATCCGATCGAAATCGAGTCACGCGGCCGACCTTGTCGTCGCGGCCGGCCGAGCGTTGGTCGCCGGTCGCGAGCGCGCAGCAGGCGTAGTGTTCGGGGTGGTTGCTCGAGACCCTGGTGGCTGACGCTTCGCCGCCTGGTGGGCGCCCAGCGTGGACGAGATCCACACCCTCAGGCCCATGATCGGCACGAGCAGGCGTTCTGTTTGGTAGGTCGTCACCGGTTGACGGTTTTCGGAATCGGTGATCCCGGCTCAGTCCATGCTCAGCGATGCGGAAGGGAGAGCCGTGATGGTCAGTAGCACTTCGTCCCGGCCTGTCGAGACTCAGGCCAGGTCCCAGGCTCTGTACGACGCGGCCTCCGCGGCGGGAAGCGCCCCGTCGATCCACAACACTCAGCCGTGGCACTGGAGGCTGCACGGCGACGAGCTCGACCTGTCCGTCGACCGCCGGCGCACCCTGAAGCTCACCGACCCCGACGACCGGCTGGCGATCGTGAGTTGCGGCGCGGCTCTGCATCACGCCCGCGTCAGCCTCGCCGCCGACGGCTGGCACGCCACGGTGACCCGGTTGCCCGACTCCCCACAGCCCGGCCACCTCGCGACGATACGCGCCGACGGCCCGATCCCGGTTGAGCCCGCGGCAGTCCGCGAGCTGCAAGCCGTCGGCATGCGGCACACGGACCGGCGGCCGATCCCGGGCGTGCATATCGACGCCGACAAACTGCGCTCCATCGGTGTGGCCGCGCAGGCGCAGGGCAGCTCGCTGCAACTGTTGCGCCCCGGCCAGGTCTTCGAACTGGCGGCCGCCGCGGCCGTCGCCGACCGTACGGAGACCGCCGACGCCGCCTGGCAGGACGAGCTGCAGCATTGGACCGGCGGCACCCGGGCTCTGGACACCGGCCTCCCGGACACTGTCATCCCGCATGGCCTGACGCCGACCACCGTGACCAGCCGGAACTTCGGCCACCACGGCGACATGCTCATCGCTGAGGCACATGACCGCACCGCCGTCTTCGCGATCCTGTACGGGCCGGGCGACCGTTCCCTGGACTGGTTGCGCGCCGGCGAGGCACTCTCGGCGGCCTGGCTCACCGCCACCGAGCTCGACGTGTCCGTGCTGCCCTTGAGCGCCACCATCGAGGTCCCCGCCACCCGCGAGCTCATGCGCCATCAGCTGAACGACGGTGGCTGGCCGTTCCTCGTACTGCGCTTCGGCGTCCTCAACCCGGCCGAATCCACCGCACCACACACCCCCCGGCTGTCCACCAACCAGACGGTCGAACGGACGACCGACTGAGCTGGCACCACCGACCCGGGCGTACGCGCTGGGCACGGTACCCGGGTCTTCGCCCGGGCCACCCCGCAGCAGAAGGTCGCCATCATCGACGCTCTGCGCGCCACCGGCCAGGTCGTCGCGATGACGGGTGACGGCGTCAACGACGGACCCCGCCCTGCACCACGCTGACATCGGCGTCGCCATGGATAGACGCGGCACCGAGGTGGCCCGCCAGGCCGCCGACCTGGTCCTGGCCGACGACGAGCTGGCACCGTGGTCGCCGCGGCCTAGGAGGGCCGACTGCGTCTACGCGAACATCCGCCGGTTCCTGCTCTACGCCCTGGCCGGCGGCACCGGCGCAGCTGCTTTGGATCAACCTCATCACGTACGGCCGGCCCGGTCTCGCCCTGGGCAGCGAACCTGTCGACCCGGATGTCATGCTGCGCCCGCCCCGGCCACCGTCCGAGACGGTGCTCGGCGCGGGCCTGTGGCAACGCATCTTCCGTGTCAGTGCGGTCATCGCCGCGGTCACCGTGGGCGTCGGGGTATGGGCCCACGCCACCGACCGGCCCTGGCAGACCCTGACGTTCCTCGCTCTCGGCGCCACCCAGCTCACCGTCGCGCTCGGCTCCCGGGCCCGCCCGCGCACCTGGGCCAACCCGATGCTGCTCGCCGCGGTCGGTGTCGCGTTGACTCTGCAACTCGCCGGGATCTATCTACCGGTGCTGCAGGACCTACTCGGCACCCGATCGGTGGCCATCGGCGACCTGCTGATCGTCCCGGCCTGCTCCAGCCTCGGCTACGCCGCGATCAGACTCGACCGTCGCATCCACCCGACAAAACGTCCGGCCGACTGACGTGGGGCGGTGCTGGGCCGTGCGCGATGGCCGGCCAATGTTCCGGCCGTGTCGATACCTTGTGCTCTGCACGCGAAGCCACCTGGCAGGTGACCGCCACATTTCACGGCCTGGCCGGCCCTGTCTCCCCCTCAGACCAGGGGCAGCGATGCTCGCACGAGGGCTACCGGGCAACCGGCATGGTGCAGCACGGTCTGGCTGACGGATCCGAGTAACAGCCCGGCAAAGCCGCCGCGCCCACGCGCCCCGGTCACCACCAGCTGAGCATTCTGCGATCGCTCGATCAGAGCGGCCGCCGGCCGCCCGCGCACAAGCTCCTGCCGGACGGTCACCTCCGGATACTGCTGCGCCCACCCGGCCACCGACTCGCTCAGGACGCGCCGCTCCTCGCCCTCCAGCGCATCCCGGTCATACACCAGAGGCAGCACGTCGTTCTGGCTGCCGGAGTCGAAGGCCCCCCACGCGTGAACGGCGATGAGGCCCGTCTTACGCTGCGCCGCTTCCTCGATGGCGAAGCCGACCGCGGATTCGGATCCCGCTGAGCCGTCGACACCGACGACGACGGGGCCGGTGGCGCGCTCGGGGCCGCGGACCACCACGACTGGGCAGGCGGCATGCGCGGTGGTCTGCAACGCGACCGAGCCCAGCATCAAGCTGCCGAATCCGCCCAGTCCCCGGTCACCGATCACCAGCAGCACGGCGTTGCGGGACTCGCCGAGCAGCACCGGGGCGGCCGCGCCGTCGACCAGCGCTGTCGTCGCGTGAACGCCCGGTGCGGCCTTTTCCGCCTCGATGACGGCCTCGGCCAGGACGCGTTCGGCGACGTCTCGCACACCCATGTCCGACGGTCCATTCACGGCGGGCCCGACTGCTACGCCCAGCGACGGCCAAATGAAGGCGTGCACGATGCGCAGCGACCGGCCCCGTTCGACGGCTTCGGATGCGGCTGCCCGGACCGCGGACAGGCTGCATGCCGATCCGTCCGCGCCTACGACTACTACGGCTCCAGCTACGGTGCTCATTGCCGACTCCTCAACATAGATGGGTGTTCGAATGCGTTACGGCGGATCCGCCGGCCGACGGCCCACTTCAGCGCGATCTTCGGTCTCGGCCGGCCGGGGCATCACGGTCGAGATCAGGGTTCGTCGATCGTGATGGCGCTTTCGGCTTCGCGGCGGGGAATCGGCGGCAGCGGTGTCTTCGAGGAGGAGTATCCGAGGCGTACGACGAGGTAGGGCTCGCCGAGGTCGGACAGCAGCTCGCGCAGCAGATGCCGGGGCCAGGTCACTTCGACGGCCTCGCTCAGTGGTGCGGTGGCCAGCCCTTCCGCGGTGGCCAGCAACAGCAGCGCGGACACGGCCTCGCCGCCGCGGAGCAGGTCGGCAGGTTGTTCGCCGGTCCCGAACACGATCACGTACGCGGCCCCCTTGTCGACGCCGTCGTCGGCGGTCAGGCCGGCGGTTGCACCCGTAGGGACGAAGTCGCGGACACCGACGCGGCGCAGCGCGGGTTCCACCGCGGTCGTGGGCGGCACGCCGTCGCCGCGCCATTGCGGCCGGTTCGTCCAGCGGTCCAGCTCCGCCCGGTAGGCGGGGTCGTTATGTTCCGTACCGGCGGCCCGCTCGGTGGATACGGCCAGCGTCGGAATCTGGTCCTCGGGCACGACGTGCAGGTAGGCGCCCTCGGACTCGACGAAGCGGCGCAGCCGGGTGAGCATCGTTTCGGATACCCGCCGGTCACCGAAGGCGCGCCGGTCGGTTCGCCGGCGGGGGATGGCCGCGGCCATCCGCTGCGCCTCCGGGTCGGGCGGTACGGCGGCGCCCAGCTGGATGCGGGCCAGCAGGTCGGGGCGGTCCGGGTCGGGGAGCAGATCGACGGCGGCGGCGAAACCGGCGGCGGCCAGCGCCGTACGGGCGTGGTGCAACGCCGTGCCGCAGCTGATCAGCAGGAGCCGCCCGTCAGGGTCGGTGGTGTCCAGACGCCGGCTGGTGTCGGCTGACAGCTCCAGGGTGTCGCCGGTGATGTGCCAGTTCCACGGCTGGGTGTTGAACACCGACGGCGCGTGCATTGAGGCGCGCGCTGCCTTGTCGAGGACGGCCGTCGTCTCGCGGATCGTCAGGCGCTCCGATGAGGCGGTCATGGTGAGAACCTTTCGATTGTGGTCTTCCCCGCCACGGTGCCCGTCGCCGCCCGCTTCCGGGCAGGGCCGAAAGACCCCACCTGGCCAGTCGGTTTGCGCCCTGCCGGACAACGTGCCCAACGCGTACGTTCGTGCCGGGCGGGGGCTTGATCGACCTGGTTACCAGTCGGTGGTCACCCGGAGGCGAACGCCGCGCTGTTCGGCTATCGGATCCGTGCCGCCTCGGGCGGCAGCAGCGCCTCGCGGCCATCCCGGACGTCGTCCGCGTGGTCCTGCCCGGCTCCGCGGCCACGGACGTCACCGCCTCTACTCGATCACCTCAGGAGGTGGTGGACGCAGCACACCAGAGGGGCCATATGGCCCTGACTCATCGCGGCCGGCCGGGCGCAGACTCACGGCAACAACGGCGGAGGTACGCGATGAGAACAGGTACCGGTCTGCTCGGTGCAGGGCTGTTCGTGCTGGGTGCGGCGGTCAGCGTCGTGGCGGTGCTCGGCCCGCTCGTGCTGGGCGTGCTGCGCTACCGGACGTCCGCGACGAGCGTGAACCAAGTCGTCGGGGGTGACGCCGCCGCGCTGGCCGTGGTCGTGCCGGTCACCGTCGCGGTCGCGGTGCTGGCGGTTCGCCGTCACCCGGCCGCTCCGGTGCTGGCCCTGGCGCCGTCGATCTTCGTGGTCTACACGTATACGCAGTTGATCCTCGGCAATGAGTACCTGCGGCTGCCGGGCAACGTGGAGCGGTTCTTCCCGCTGCTGCTCGGCGTTTTCATCCTGGCGGCCGTGATCGCCCTGCGGGCGTGGAACAGCGTTCCCGCGGAGCGGCTTCCGGCGACGTCCGCGGCTGCCGACCGTACGGCCGGATTGCTGCTGTTGGTGATCGCCGCGTTCGTCGTCGTGGGTCTGCACCTGCCGAACTATCTGGACGCGATGCGCGACCATCCGTCGACCGTGCAGTACCTGTCCAGCCCGACAGCGTTCTGGGTGGTCAAGTTCATGGATCTGGGCATCGTCGTGCCCGCGGCGATCGCCGTCGGGGTGGGCGCCCTGCGGCATCGCCCGTGGGCCCGCAAACCGGTCTACGCGTTACTGGGTGCGTATGTGTTGATCGGCGCGTCGGTCGCCGGCATGGCAATCACGATGGCCGCCCGCCACGACCCCGACGCCTCCGCGGTCACCGTCGTCGGCTCGACCCTGTTGGCGGTGTCGCTGGCCGGGGTGACCGCTTACGTCTACCGCCCCCTGTTCCGGCAACCTGGGACGAACCTGCGTCTCGCACCCGTCCAGCTCGAGGAGAGTACGGCATGACGAACGTCGCGCCTCCGATCGCCCGCGTCACGGCCGCCCGGCGACTGTCCGGCAGCTGGTCGTCACCTATATCGCGGAAGCGACCGTTCCGTTGTTCGTCCTCGGCCTGTGCGCGGTGCAGATCGGCCGGCTCGGATTGCTCAGCGCGGTGCTGTGCGCCTACACCTTTGTGTATTTCACCGGCACGGTGACGTACGCGCTGGTCGAGCGGACCAGCGACTGGCAGTCCTTGAAACAACGCCTCGGCCTCTGGCTGACGATCCACTCGGTCCTGATGGTCGTCGCCGGAGTCGGGTTCGGTATCGCGGTCATGCGTGCCCGCGTCCTGCCCGGGTGGACCGGAGTCACCCTGATCGCCGGCATGGTGTTGATGGCCGCCACCGTCGACCTGCCGGCCGCTGCGCAGACGGCCTCCGCCGGTGTGCGTGACCTCGCGTTCGCCGCTATGGGCGCTGCGCTGCTGACTCCGATCGTCCGTCGAAATGCTGTCGCCCGGTCGCCGCCGTGCTGGCTCTGGCCCGGCTCCGGAAACTGACCCGGCGCCCCGGCGCGGAGCAGATCCTCCAGGAGCGTTCTGCCCGCGGGACGGGACCAAAGCCTCTGTCCGAAGGCGTCCTGGACGACGACAGTCGGGGTGTGAGGTCCCGGCAGGATTCGATCGGCGCAGCGCCTCCGCGCGTGATCGTCGACGACACCCGGGGATCACCGAACTCGGAAAGGCCCACCTCATGAAGGCGCTCGTCTATCACGGTCCCGGACAGAAGAGCTGGGACGACGTTCCGGATCCCCGCATCGTCGACGACACCGACGCGATCATCGGGGTCGACGCCACCACGATCTGCGGTACTGATCTGCACATCCTGATGGGCGACCTTCCCGACACCGCGCACGGCCGGATCCTCGGTCATGAGGCCGTCGGCACGGTCGAGGCGGTCGGTGCCGCTGTCACCACCGTCAAACCGGGTGATCGGGTCGTGGTGTCCTGCGTCAGTGCCTGCGGCCGCTGCCGCTTCTGCCGTGAGGCCCGTTACGGGCAGTGTCTCGGCGGCGGTGGCTGGATCCTCGGCTACCGGATCGACGGGACCCAGGCCGATTTCGTACGCGTTCCCTTCGCCGACACCTCGACCTATCTGATCCCGGCCGGTCTGGACGACGAAGCGGTGCTGATGCTCGCCGACATCCTGCCGACCGCGTACGAGGTCGGCGTCGTCAACGGCAAGATCGGTCCCGGTGACACGGTGGCGATCGTCGGCGCCGGGCCGATCGGGCTGTCCGCGATCCTGGGGGCTCGGTTGTACAGCCCGAGCACATTGTCGCCGTCGACCTGGCCGACAGCCGGCTCGACGCTGCGAAGCTGTTCGGCGCGGATATCACCGTCAACCCGTCCCGGCAGGATCCAGCTCAGGTCATCGCCGCGCTCACCGGTCTCGGCGCCGACGTCGCGATCGAAGCGGTCGGTGTGGCCGACACGTTCGAGATGTGCACGCGGCTGATCCGCCCGGGCGGTCGCGTCGCGAACGTCGGGGTGCACGGCAAACCGGCGACGCTGCACCTGGAAGACCTGTGGACGCGCAACGTCACCATCACCACGGGCCTGGTCGACACCTGGTCCACCCCGACGCTGCTGAAGCTGCTGCGCACCGGTCAGCTCGCGCCGCAGAAGTTCATCACCCACCGGTTCCCGCTCGACCAGGTCGTCGACGCGTACAGCGTGTTCAGCCGGGCCGCCGACACCGGCGCGCTCAAAGTCCTGCTGCACAAGTAGTAGTCCGCCGACGGACGGGCGCCCCGGCCGCCGGCATCCACGAGGCACGAGGAAGAGAGCTACCGATGGACACTCTGTCCGAGCTGGTGACCGCGCCGTCGACGTACACCGAGCGGGATCGGGAGCTTGACCTGCGCTGGTGGGCGGCCGCGAACTACCTGACCGTGGCGCAGATCTACCTGAAGGCCAATCCGCTGGTGCGCGATGCGTTGATGCCCGGCGACATCAAGCCACGGCTGCTGGGTCACTGGGGGACCAGCCCGGGTCTGTCGATGATCTACACGCTGCTGAATCGGCTGATCCGGGACACCGACGCGGACTACATCTATGTCACCGGCCCGGGCCACGGGGGACCGGCGCTGCTCGCGAACGTCTACCTGGAGGGCACCTACAGCGAGGTCTATCCGCACATCGCGTCCGGGCTGGACGGGCTGACCGCGTTGGTCCGGCAGTTCTCCACCCCGGGTGGGGTGCCCAGCCACGTAAGCGTGCAGATGCCGGGCAGCATCCACGAAGGCGGAGAGCTCGGGTACGCGCTCGCGCACGCCGCGGGGGCCGCGTTCGACCATCCGGACCTGACGGTCGCGTGCGTGGTCGGCGATGGGGAGGCCGAGACCGGGCCGCTGGCCGGCTCGTGGAAGATCCCGGCGTTCCTCAACCCGCGCCGCGACGGCGCGGTCCTGCCGATCCTGCACCTCAACGGGTACAAGATCTCCGGTCCCACGGTCCTCGGCCGGGCGGACGACGCCGATGTGATCGGTCTACTGGCCGCGCAGGGCTGGGACCCGGTCGTGGTCGCCGGCGACGACCCGCGGGCGGTCTTCACCGATCTGCAGCGCGAGCTGTCGGCCGCGCACGCGCGGATCCGGGCCATCCAGCAACAGGCTCGCATCGCCGGGGCGGTCGCGGCGGCGGGCACGGTGCGCTGGCCGGCGATCATTTTGCGGACTCCGAAGGGGTGGACCGGCCCGCGGATCGTGGACGGTATGCAGATCGAGGGGACGTTCCGCGCCCACCAGGTGCCCCTGGCGCAGGTCCGGGAAAATCCGGAACATCTGCGGTTGCTCGAGCAGTGGCTGCACTCGTACGCGCCGGAGACGCTCTTCGACGCCGCCGGCCGGCTCGTCCCGGAGCTGGCCGCCTTGGCCCCGGACGGCGACAAGCGGATGTCCGCCTCCCCGTACGCGAACGGGGGCCGGCTTCTGAAAGACCTCGCCGTGCCCGCGTTGACGGGCTACGCGTTGAGCGTGCCGGCCCCCGGCGCCACGTCACACGAGAACACCGAGCCGCTGGGTGAGCTGCTGCGGGACATCTATGCGAACTCGATCCGCCCGGAGGACGGCGGCGGTGACTTCCGGCTGTTCTGCCCGGACGAGACGGCCAGCAACCGGCTCGCCGCGGTGTTCGAGGTGACCGACCGGTGCCTGCAGGCCCCCGTCCTGCCCACCGACGACCACCTGTCGCCGGACGGCCGAGTGATGGAAGTCCTCTCCGAGCATCTGTGTGAGGGCTGGCTGGAGGGCTATCTGCTGGCCGGCGGTCACGGCATGTTCGCCACCTACGAGGCGTTCGCGATGGTGTCCGCATCCATGTTGATCCAGCACACCAAGTGGCTGCAGCACGCTGCCGATCTGCCGTGGCGGGAGCCGGTCGCGTCGCTGAACGTGCTGTTGACCTCGACCTGCTGGCGTAACGACCACAACGGGTTCTCGCATCAGGGTCCCGGTCTGATCGACACGGCGATTCCGCTCGCGCCGGGAGTCGTGCGGATCTGGCTGCCGGCGGACGCGAACACCACGCTGTCGATTGCCGACCACTGCCTGCGCAGCCGCGACCACGTCAACCTCATTGTGGTGGACAAGCAGCCGCACCTGCAGTACCTGACCTTGGACGAGGCGAACGCGCACTGCGCGGCCGGTGCCTCGGTGTGGGACTGGGCCGGCACCGAGACCGACGGCGACGTCCCGGACGTCATTCTGGCGGCGGCGGGCGACACGCCCACCCTGGAGATCCTCGCTGCGGCGCGGCTGCTCCGCGAATGGGTGCCCTACCTGCGGGTCCGGGTCGTCAACGTCGTCGACCTGATGGCGTTGCTGCCCGCCGGCGATCACCCGCACGGGTTCAGCGAGCAGGCGTTCGAGGACATGTTCACCGCCGACACCGACGTCGTGTTCGCGTTCCACGGTTACCCGCGGGCCGTCCACGAGCTGCTGCACGGGCGGGTGCATCCGGGCCGGTTCCATGTGCGGGGCTTCAACGAGCAGGGCACCACGACCACCCCGTTCGACATGGTCGTGCTCAACCGGATGAGCCGCTATCACCTGGTTCTGGAAGCACTCCGGCGGGCCCGCCGCGTACCGGAGAAGGGTCTTGACCTGGCTCGGTATTGCCAGCAGATGCTGGACCGTCACCATGACTACGTCCGGGCGAACTTCGAGGACATGCCGGAGGTGCGGGACTGGACGTGGACGCCGTGATGCGGGCGGCCCACCAGCGTTGCAGGCGCAGGGAGAGGTAGCTGAGGCCGCCGATCGGTATCGGCGCCCAGAATTCGAACAGCCGCCAGGAGACCACGGCCAGCACCGCGACAGCGCGGGGGGTGCCGAAACCGACCAGCGACGGGACCAGCACCCCTTCGATGATGCCCAGGCCGCCCGGGCTGATCGGCAGGGTGCCCAGCAGGTTGGCGATGCCGTAGGCGACGAACAGGGTCACCGGGTTGATCCGGTAGCCGTAGGCGGCCAAAACAGCCACAGCGAGGCGGCGTCGAAGACCCAGTTCCCGGCCGCCCACAACACCGATGAGGTCAGCGTCCGCCGGTCCGCCAGCAACTGGTTCAGCTGGACCACGGCGTTCGACACCGCGCGCTGGATACGCGGCCGGAGCCGGCCTGGCAGCCGGCCGATCAGGGCATGCAGCGGCTCGGCGGACGGCGCTGGCTGGCGCGAGTGCAGGCCCAGGGCCAGCAGAATGCCGGCGAGCAGGCCCGCGCCGATCAAGGCGGCGATGACATAGCCGCGGTGCAGGCCCAGCACCGGGATCGACACGACCAGAGCTAGCCACAGCAGGGTGGCGAGCATCAGGGTCGACGCGGCGCCCTCGACGGCGATGCCGACTGCGGCGTCGCCGGCGGGAGCGCCCCCTTGTTGCAGAGCCGGTAGCGCAGGGCTCCCGAGGTGGCGGCGCCGCCGGGCAGCAGATGGCTGACCCCGAGCGCGGCGACGTCGCTGCGGAACAGCCAGGAGAACCGCGGGCGTTGGTCGGGCAGCATGCTGCGGGTCAGTAGCGAATAGCTGATCAGGCTGGCGATCTCGAGGGCGATCGCGGCGGCGGCGCCCCACGGTTTGACCGTGCGGAGCAGCCGCAGCGCGGCCTCGGTGCCGGCGACCTGCGGTAGCACGAGGTAATCGATCACGGCGAGCAGGATGAGCACGCTCGCGCCGCGGCGCAGCCAGTGCAGCACTGCCGCGCGCCGGGCTCGAGGGGGCGCCGGCTGCCCTTCGGGGCCGGTGGCGGTCACGCTAGGCGGGGACGTCATGGTGCGGGCGCGGTCCGGGATAGCTGAAGCGGCTCAGCCGCCGCTGCAGGTGATGGCCGTCACTGCGGGCACGGAGCCGGGGCAGGGGTAGCCGTCCGGCGGGGTTGGCGAAGAAGACGCGTTTGGCGACCTCGATCAGGGCCAGGTAGCCGACGACCATCAGGGCGAGTGCGGCGAAGAAGCCCGATCGGCAGCGCTTGGAAGCCGAGCACACGGGCCAGCGGCGTGAACGGCAGAATGCCGCCGACCACGACCACCGCGGCGACGGCCAGGATCAGGGGCCGCTGGGCCGGCTGCGCAGGAACGGGATCCGCCGGGTCCGGATCGCGAAGATCACCAGCGTCTGGGTGGCGAGCGACTCGACGAACCAGCCGGTGCGGAACAGAGCCGGTCCGGCGTGGAAGACGTGCAGCATCACCCAGAAGGTCAGGAAGTCGAACAGCGAGCTGATCGGGCCGAAGAACAGCATGAACCGGCGGATGAACGCGATGTCCCAGTGCGCGGGGGCGGCCAGTTGCTCTTCGTCGACGTGGTCGGTCGGGATGGCGAGCTGGCTGGAGTCGTACAGCAGGTTGTTGAGCAGGATCTGGCCGGGCAGCATCGGCAGGAATTTGAGCACGGCGGACGCGGCGGCGGCGCTGAACATGTTGCCGAAGTTGCTGGAGGTGCCCATCAGGACGTACTTGATGGTGTTGGCGAAGATCCGGCGGCCCTCGGCGACGCCGTCGGCCAGGACGCCGAGGTCTTTTTCCAGCAGGACGACGTCGGCGGCGTCCTTGGCGACGTCGGCGGCGGTGTCGACGGACAGGCCGACGTCGGCGGCGTGCAGGGCGAGGGCGTCGTTGACGCCGTCGCCGAGGAATCCGACGTCGTGGTGTGGGCGCAGCAAGCGGACCAGGCGTGCCTTCTGCTCGGGCGAGACCCGGGCGAAGATCGTCGCGGTGGTGGCGGCTGGCGGTGAGACCGGCGTCGTCCAGGGCGTCGATGTCCGCGCCGGTCAGCGTGCCGCCGGAGGTCAGTCCCAGGTCGGCGCAGACCTTCTCGGCGACGACGGCGTTGTCGCCGGTGGCGATCTTGACGGTGATGCCGAGGGCGGCCAGCCGGCGCAGCGAGTCGGCGGCGCCGGCCTTGGGCGGGTCGAGGAAGACCAGGAAGCCGTCCAGGTGCAGGTCGTGTTCGTCGACGGCGCCGAGGCGTGGTGGCGTTCGGGCGCCGGGCGGCTGGCGACGGCGACGACCCGGCTGCCGGCGGCGAACTGCGCTCTGCAAGGTGGTCTGGGCGGCGACCGGTACGTCCACGCAGCGGCCGATGACCGACTCCGGCGCGCCCTTGACGACGATCAGCCGGCTGCCGTCGGGAGCCTGGACGAGGGCGGAGGTCATGCGTCGCTCGTGGTCGAAGGGCACCAGCGCGATCTGCCGGTAGGTGTCGAGGGGGGTCGGTGCGGCCTGCCACAGGGCGGCGTCCAGGGCGTTGCCGCCGGCTTGTCCGCGTTCCTCGGTGGCCAGCAGCCCGTACCTGAAGGTGCGGGTCGAGTCTTCGCCGTCGGGGTCGATGGAGGCCCGGTAGCTGATGCTTCCTTCGGTCAGGGTGCCGGTCTTGTCGGTGATCAGGACGTCCATGTCGCCGAGGTCCTCGATGCAGACCAGGCGTTTGACCAGGACCTTGCGGCAGGCCAGTTGCCGGGAGCCGGTGGCCAGGCTGGTGCTGACCACGGCCGGCAGCAGTTGGGGGTGATGCCGACGGCGATGGCGAGGGAGAACAGCGCGGAGTCGAGCAGGGAGCGGTGCAGTAGCAGGTTGATGACGAAGACGGCCACGGTGAGCACCAGGGCGACCTCGAGCAACAGGACGGAGAAGCGGCGTAGCCCGGCTTGGAACGCGGTTTCGGGGGGCCGTTCGCCCAGGCCGAGCGTGATCCGGCCGAACTCGGTGTTGCCTGCGGTGCTGACCACCACGCCCACGCCGGCGCCGCCGTGTACGACCGTGCCCATCAGCGCGCACGATGTCTCGTCGGCGAAGACGGTGCCGGCCGCGGCCACCCCGGTGGACTTGTCGACGGGCAGGGATTCGCCGGTCAGCACGGCCTCGTCGCAGGCCAGCCCGTTGGCTTCGAGCAGGCGTATGTCGGCCGGTACCACGGCGCCGAGTTGCAGGTGGACGACGTCGCCGGGCACGAGGTCGAACACGTCGACGTCGGTGAGGCGGCCGTCGCGCAGGACGGCGACGGTGTGCCGGATCTCGGAGTGCAGGGCCTGCGCGGCGCGCTCGGCCCGGTATTCGTTGACAAAGCCGAGCCCGACGCTGGCGGTCAGGATCAGGGCGATGATGATCGCGTCGGTGTGGTCGCCCAGGACGAACGCGATCGTCGCCGTGACCACCAGCAGGACCAGCAGGGCGCTGCGTAGCTGACGGCCGAGCACCGTCCAGGCGTGGACCTGATGACTGCGTACGGCGTTGGGGCCGACGACGGCGCCCCGGTCCGTCGCCTCAGCCTGAGACAGCCCTGTCGCGGCGGAGTCCAGAGCGGCCAGCACGGCCTCCGCAGTCATGCCGCCCGCCACGGCGACGCTCAGACCACCCGAACTCCAGCGCGGATCTGCGTCACTGCGCGTGTCCAGTCGGGCGGTCATCGCGAAGCTGCGATGCGGCTGGTGCGCAGGCTCGGGCCGAGGTGCTGATGCATGGTGGCTCCGACCAGAGGTCTTCACAGTGAGGATTCACTGCGGCACCGCCGGGGTCTTGAGCAGCGGTCCCACCGTATCTCTCTTTCCAGCGATTCAGGAGAGGATGACCTGCGCGAGGTCGCGGCGTGCGGTCGGGCGGCCAGGGTTTCCGTACCCGATGCGCACGGCCATCTGGGGTGTTCCGGCGCGGCCGCCCAGTGATCGGCGCAGCTGTTCGCGGGCGCCGAGCACTTCGATGGGCTGGGAGATCATTGACGTGGCGAGGCCGGCGTCGGTGGCGGTGAGCAGCATCCGCTGCAGGGCCTGGCCGGCGTTGATCTGGTCCACCGCGGTGTCGCCGGTCGATTCGAGGATCGCGATCAAAGGCTCGGGCTCGTAGTCGCGCTCCGGGGCGCGCGACCGATCGCCGTAGGCCCGCTGGGGAAGGAGGTCCTGCGGTTCGGAGAGCCGGGCGGCCGCCGTCGCGGGGACGCCGTCGTCGGCGGCTTCGGTGCGGCTCCACTCGGACAGCCGGTCCTGGTAGGCGGGATCGCGGCGCAGCACCCGGTCGGCGCTCTGCGCTATCTCGGCGAAGCCGCTGAGCGCGGTCATCCCGATCAGCAGCTCCAACCGTGCCCCCTCGGCCCGGGCGGCGTCGACAAGTCGCTTGCGCACATCCGCCGGGACCGGATCAGGCCAGAACGGCTCCCGGCTGCTGCGCCGCCGGCCGACCGCCGCGTAAAGGTCACTTTCGAGGTAGGTCGCGGGTCGCGGCCGTCCCGGTCGCAGACTTGCCATCACCATCGGGTCGCCCGGATCGGGTCGCAACCGTACGGCGGCCGGAGTGCCGTTCGCGAGAAGCGCCAAGCGGGCGTTGAACACCGCGGCGCCGCAGGCGATCCGCACCGCCCAACCGATCCGGTCGGCCATGGCCAGGTGATCGCGGGGATCGGCGAGCACCTCGATCGCGCCGTCGCGCAGCCGGAACTGCCAGGGTTGGCTGTTGTGCAGCGATGGCGCCCGGATGCCGGCTACGGCAGCGGCGTGCAGTTCCGCCGTGCCGAAGGGCTGTGGTGTCACGGAAACCACCCCTGTTCACCGCTGCCTCGTCGGCGACACGGATCATGATTGCGGGACATCGCGGGTCGTGAACGACAACGGCGCGAGTTCATCTGTCCATTACCACAGTGCCGCTTCCCCGGGCGGGTCGTCAGGGCCGAAGGACCCGAGCCGTAGGGTCCTGCCGCCTCCAGGCCTGCTCGATGCGGTCAGCCGTTCAGCGGCACCCGCCAGTCGATGACGGTGCCCGCGCCCTCGCCGCGGCTGACGTCAAACGTGCCGCCCAGGTCACGGGCGCGGTCGCGCAGGTTGACCAGCCCGCCGCGGGCCAGTGCCGGGTCGGTGCCCACCCCGTCGTCTTGCACGATCACGGCGAGCTGACCGTCGGCGGCTCGTACCGACAGCCGCACGCTGCTCGCCTTCGCGTGCCGGGCCACGTTGGCCAGCGCTTCGCGGACGACCGCCAGGATCTCCGGGACGATGTCGTCGGGCACGGCGCTGTCCACCGGCCCGGTGGTGTCCAGAACGGGCCGGAAGCCGAGCGTAACGGCGGCCGCGTCGACGGTGTCGCGTAACTCGGTCCGCAGCGACACCCCCAGCGGCGTGCGCAGCTCGAAGATCGACCGGCGGATGTCGCGGATGGTCTCGTCGAGAGCGTCGACGGCGTTGTTGAGCCGCTTGGCGACCTCGGGCCGGGACGTGTGCGGCACGGCGCTCTGCAGCGCCATGCCGGTGGCGAACAGCCGCTGGATGACGAGGTCGTGCAGGTCCCGGGCGATGCGCTCGCGGTCCTCCAGCACCACCAGCAGCTCCCGCTCTTCCTGGGCCCGGGCGCGTTCCAGGGCGAGTGCGGCCTGGTCGGCGAAGCTGGAGAGTAGGGCCGCGTCGTCGTCGCTGCGGGCGGCGCCGTGGCCGACGATCAGCACGCCGTGCAGCACCTCGGAACGCCCCAGCGGGGCGACCATGGCCGGACCGCCGGGCACGGGGACCGGCCAGGGCGCGGCGCCGGCCAGGTCGTCGAGCAGCATGCGCTTCGGCGCGGTCACCGCATCGAGGAAGGTCGTGTCGGCCGCGGGCAGGACGGCGCCGACCAGGCCTGCTGTCACATTCTCTTGGCCGTCGACCTTTGGGCCGTCGACCGCCCCGACCGTGAACTGCCTGGCCGCGTCGTCGTAGAGCAGCACCAGCACCAGGTCGGCGTCCGCCACCTCCCGGGTCCGGCGGGCGATCAGCCGCAGCGCCTCGGTGCGGTGCACCTTGCCCAACAGCACCCCGGTGATCTCGGCCGCCGCGGCGAGCCAGCGTTCCCGCCGGGTGGCCAGGGCGAACAACCGGGCATTGTCGATCGCGACACCCGCCGCCGCCGCCAGCGCGACGACGATCTCCTCGTCGTCCTCGGTGAACTCGGCGGCGCCCCGCTTCTCGGCGAGATAGAGGTTGCCGTAGACCTGGTCCCGGATGCGGATCGGGGCGCCCAGGAAGCTGTGCATCGCCGGATGGTTCGCCGGGAAGCCGAACGATCGCGGGTGCTCGGTGATGTCCGGCATCCGGACCGGGCTGGGGTCGGTGATCAGCAGGCCCAGCACCCCGCGGCCGTGCGGCAGCTCGCCGATCGCGGCGTGCTGGTCGGGATCGATACCGTGGGTGATGAAATCGGAGAGCTGCCGGTCGGCCCCGACGATCCCCAGCGCCGCGTAGCGGGCGTCGGCCAGCTCACAGGCCGCGGCGACGATCCGCTGGAGCACGGTGCGCAGGTCGAGGTCGCCGCCGATGCCGACGACAGCGTCGAGCAGGGCGCGGAGCCGCTCGCGGCTGGCCAGCACATCGCCGACGCGATCCAGCATCTCCCGCAGGAGTTCATCGAGCCGCACGCGGGACAGCGGGCTCAGGCCGAGCGACGGCGCATTGCGTGGCGGCTGGCCCGCTTCGGAACCCGGGTCTCCGGCCATGGAACTCATGCTAGCGATGCACGGGACCTTCGGCCCTACAGCGATTGCCGTACCGGCGGTAAGAATGACAAATGATCCGTGTCTTCCTGCTCGACGACCACGAGGTCGTTCGCCGCGGCCTCACCGACCTACTGCACGCCGCCGGTGACATCGAAGTGGTGGGCGAGTCGGGCTCGGCGCAGGAGGCGACCCGCCGGATCCCGGCGCTGCGGCCGGACGTCGCGGTGCTCGACGCGCGGCTGCCCGACGGCAACGGCATTGACGTGTGCCGCGACGTGCGGGCGGTCGACGCCACGATCAAAGGCCTCATCCTGACCTCGTACGAGGATGACGAGGCGCTGTTCGCCGCGATCATGGCCGGCGCCTCCGGGTATGTGCTCAAGCAGATCCGGGGCACCGACCTGGTCGACGCCGTCCGCCGGGTCGCCGCCGGGCAGTCCCTGCTCGATCCGGCAGTGACCCGGCGAGTGCTCGAGCGCATCCGCAACGGCGTGGAACAGCCCCGCGAGCTCACCTCGCTCACCGATCAAGAACGCAAGATCCTCGAGTACGTCGCGGAAGGTCTCACCAACCGCGAGATCGCCGCGAACATGTTCCTGGCCGAGAAGACCGTGAAGAACTACGTGTCGAGCATGCTGACGAAACTCGGGCTGCAACGGCGTACCCAGGCGGCGGTCCTGGCCACCCGCCTGATCGGCGAGCACCCCCGCACGGGACTTTAGTCCCGCCGGGTGGGGCCGTGCAGCACCGGCGTCGCGGGGATCCGGGGACGAGGGTGATGGGTGTCAACCGCAAGAAGGAGACCCTCATGAGCGTCCAGAAGATCAATCCCCCCACCCACGCCCTGGAGCACGTCGAGGCGCCCGGTGCGATGCTGACGACCGCCGCGGCGAAGGCTCTGGCGGTTCTGCGGATCGCCACCGGCTTCGTGTTCCTGTGGGCGTTCCTCGACAAGACGTTCGGGCTCGGTTATTCGACACCGTCGGCGAAGGCTTGGATTCATGGTGGCAACCCGACCAAGGGCTTCCTGTCCTCGGTGGACGTGGGCCCGTTCCAGTCGATGTTCCATACGATGGCCGGCACCTGGTACGCCAACGGCCTGTTCATGCTGGCCATGCTCGCCGTCGGTGTCGCCCTGATCGCGGGGATCGGCATGCGGATCGCGGCCGGTGCCGGGGTGCTCGTGCTGGCGATGATGTGGTTCGCCGAGTTCCCGCTCGCCCGGCACACTGCGGCCGGCGCGCCGAGCACCTCTTCCAACCCGATCACCGACTACCACTTCGTGTACGCCGCCGGCCTGATCGCCCTCGCCCTGACCTATGCCGGGCACACCTGGGGCCTGGGACGCCGGTGGGCGCAGCTGCCCCTGGTCCAGAAAAACCGCTGGCTCATCTGACGCCGGCCGTCGCGGCTCCTTCCCGCCGGGAGGAGCCGGTGTAGGCCCGTCGCTGCCGCCTCGCCGCCCGGTGAGGGCGGCATTCAGCTTCATTGCAGCCAGACCGATGCGCCCTGCGCCGGCTGGTCCCGCACCACCTCGAAGCACCGACATCCGGCCCAGCGCCGGGGTCAGGAACCCCTGCCATGCCAGTCATCTGGACCATCGTCATCGTCGCTCTCGTCGTGCTGATCCTGTTCACCCTTGCCGTCAAGGTCGTCAAGCAGTACGAGCAGGGCGTCCTGTTCCGCCTCGGCCGGGTCATCGGCACCCGGCAGGCCGGCCTCACCGTGATCATCCCGTTCATCGACGTACTCAACCGGGTCAGCCTGCGGATCGTCACCATGCCGATCCAGTCGCAGGGCATCATCACCCGCGACAACGTCAGCGTCGACGTCTCCGCGGTCGCCTACTTCCGGGTCGTCGACGCGGTCAAGTCCGTGGTGGCGATCGAGAACGTCGCCAGCGCGATCAACCAGATCGCCCAGACCACGCTGCGTAAGGTCGTCGGTCAGCACACCCTGGACGAGACGCTGTCCGAAACCGACCGGATCAACATCGACATCAAGACGATCCTCGATGTCGCCACGGAGTCCTGGGGAGTCGAGGTCACCCTGGTCGAGCTCAAGGACATTCAGCTGCCCGACAGCATGAAACGCGCGATGGCCCGGCAGGCCGAGGCCGAGCGGGAGAAGCGCGCGAAGATCATCGCCGCCGAGGGTGAGGCGCTCGCCGCGGACGCGCTCGGCTCCGCCGCGGACATCATGATGGCCCACCCCCTCGCGCTGCAGCTGCGCAACCTGCAGAGTCTGGTCGAAATAGGCGTCGACAAGAACACCACCGTCGTCTTCCCGGCCCCGCTGATGAGCACCATCGGCGAGCTCGGCGCGTTCCTCGCCCGAGAGACCTCCGCCGCCGCCGCGCCAGCCACCCCCGCGATACCGTCCACACCGGCTGCCCATTCCACGCCGGCGGTGCCGTTGACCCCGGCCGTACTGCCAGTCCAGCCCGGCGCGACCAACGGCAAGCCGCTCCCCGCCGCCAACTAGAACCGACAACAACCGGCACCAGCCCACCGCGAGCGAAGGTCGCCATGACGGAGCAGACCGCACATCATGGCCGGCGCGTCATCGTCGGCGTCGACGGCTCACCCAACTCCAAGACCGCACTGGCGTGGGCGATGACTCAGGCCCGGCTCACCGGCGCAGGCATCGAGGCGATCGCCGCGTGGCAAGAACCGGCGATGACCGGCTACTCCTACGGCTGGTCGCCTTCCATGTACGAGGGTGACAGCCTCGCCACGATCACCGAGAAAGTCCTCGCCGAGACGGTGGCCGACGTCGCCGGGCCGCAGATCAAGCCGGTCGAGATCGAGACCCGCGTCGTACAAGGACATCCGGCTCAGGTCCTGATCGAAGCCGCGGACGGCGCGCAGTTGCTGGTCGTCGGCGCCCGGGGCCACGGCACGTTCGCCGGAATGCTCCTCGGCTCAGTCAGCCAGCACTGCGTGCAACACGCGCCGTGCCCGGTCGTGGTCGTGCCACAGAGTCCCATCTTGTCCGAGTAAGCCACCGCGGGACCGGCCGTAGCAGCGGCACCGGCCCGGCAGTCCGCGAGGAGCACCCCATGACCCGGTCCCCGCACCTCGTGGACACCGCACCACCGGACTGCGCCGATCGCCCCGTTCCGGGCCGACGGCACACCGGCGCTCGCCGTCGCCGTCGTGGCGGTCATCCCGCTCAACGCCGGATTCGCCTTCGTCCGGGCGATGCAGGCCGAACGGGCCGTCGAAGCCCTGGCCGCATTCCTGCTCGCGACCGCCCGCGTCATACGCGACGGACGTCCGATCCGAGATCAAGCCCGCGACCTGGTTCCCGGCGATGTCGCCGGTCTTGACTACGTGCCTGAAGGAGACCGGGTGGGTCCTCGGCAGCCTCCCGGGGGCGGAGGCAGAAGAAGACGTCCCGGCGACCCGTCTTCCCCAGCTCCATGCTGAGCCCGAGCCCCCTCATGCCAGGATCGTCGCGCCCAGCGTGCGTCGGCGGCTCGCGTGCCGGCGTAACAGCTTGGCGGAGGCGTTGACCGCCGCGCGCGCCGTCGCCCGGAATACCTGCCAATAGGTGTCGACGGTGGTGACCGCGCTGGAATGGCCCAGCACCTGCTGGATCACGTGCGGTTCTACCCCAGCGGCGCCCATCAAGCTCGCCGCCTCATGTCGCAGGTCGTGCAGCCGGATCGGCGGAAGATCATGGTGTTTCACCAGCCGGGCGAACCGGCGGGTCAGATAGTCCGGGCTGACCGGTCTGCCGTCGGGCAGCAGGAACATCGCCCCGTCCGGGTTCAACGTCGCCCGGCGCGGATCAGCGGCCACGGCCAGCCACAGTCGGTGGCACAGCTGGTTGGTCACGTCATCCAGCGGCACGAGCCGGGTGCCGGCAGCCGATTTCGGTGGTCCGGTCCACCGTCGCGGTCCGTCGACGTGGACCTGTTTCGTGATGCGTACGCATGAGTCGGTGAAGTCGAAGTCGTCACCGCGCAGTGCGGCGACTTCGCCGCGGCGTAGCCCGCATAGGGTGACCAGCCGCCATAACGGCAGCAGTGGATCGTCGGCGACCAAGTCCAGAAAGGTCGCAGCCCCGCCGGTGTCCCACACGGCTGCCGGCGGCCGCCACCCCGTCGTACGCCACAGCTGGATGCGTTCCGGCGTCCACACCACCGCCGTCACCCTCGCCGGCCTGATCTTCAGTACCCCGTACGCCGGATTGAACCGGATGTAGCCGCGAGCCCGCGCCGCGCCCAGCGCGCTGCGTAACACCGCCAGGACGCCGACGACGGTCGAGGCGGCCAACACGCCACGCCGGGTGGTTTTCCGGGCGATGGTGTCCATGGCCCGCTGGACATCGCGGGTCTCGAGCTCGGACAACCGATGTGACCCCAACGCCGGGATCAGATGACAGCGCACGCTCGTGGCGTAGCCGCGCAACGTGGACGGGCGCAGGTCCAGCTGGTCCAGCCAATCGGTCAGCCACTTTTCCACCGTCCACGCCTGCGCGAGGACCCGCGGGCTCGGCTGGCCGACCGCTGCGTCCCGGGCCGCGATCGCGGCCGCCTCGGACGCGAACCCGCCGCGGCGTACCCGCTGGCGCAGACCATCAGCACCGGTCACCCTGATCCAGTAATACCAGCGTCCGTGGGACGGATCGTCCAACATGTGGCACTGCGCGCCGCGCTGCCGGCCCGTCAACGGCTCCCGGCACGCACACCGCCGATACACCGACCCCGCGACCGACGGCGCTCCAGGATCCGGCCGAGGCCGACGAACATTAGGCCGGCACCTGCGCAAACTTTCGTCCACCCAGTGCCCGGCGTTACGTGTTGCCGTCTTCATCATCGAGTTCCTTACTAGCCAAGTGGCCGAGTAGGGACTCCCGATCCGACGGGCTACAGGCTCAAGTCCTTCGCGGTGCACCAACGACGAAAGAGCCGATCTGTGAGTCCAGAACCGGACTCACAGTCGACTCACGCCTACCAGCAGCCGATCTTGCAATCGGCATACTTGCAGGTCAAACATGGTGCGCCGCGTAGGACTTGAACCTACAACCCGCGGATTAAGAGTCCGCTGCTCTGCCAGTTGAGCTAGCGGCGCTCGCTGGCAACGACGTAAACCTTACATGACCCTTCGCCGGGGGCTCAAATCGGATCCCTCGGGTCAAGATCGCAGGTAACCAACCGCATGGCCGAACCCCGCATTCGCCTTTGTAGGGCAGGATGTGCCCGCGGAACGTGAGAACGGGGCACGAAGATGGTGAGCAAGCGGCTTATGGCGCTGGTCGCGGTGGCGGTCGTCATGCCGTTGGGCTTGGCGGCCTGCGGAGCCGAGCACAAGAGCACCGGGACCCGCGGCGCAGGCGGCGGCCGCGACGGTGCAGCCGAGTGCGCCGGCGCCGGCCGGGCCGCTGGCGTTGAGCATCTCGCCGGCCAAGGGCGCGTCGAACCTGCCGGTCAGCACCGAGATCGGGCTGACGATCAGCAACGGCAGGGTCGGCACCGTTGAGCTCAAGGGGCCGGACGGTAAGGCTGTGCCGGGAGTGGCTGCGGGACGACGGGTCGTCCTGGGTGCCCAGCCGGCCGCTGAAGCCGAAGACAACGTACGCGGCCTCGGTGACCGCCGGCGGGCGGCGACGGGACGACGAAGACCGCCTCGACGGAGTTCACCACCATGGGCACGCCCGCGCAGAAGGACCGGCACCGGCCTCTACCTGTTCGACGAGCAGACGTACGGGGTGGCCATGCCGGTAGTGGCGGAGTTCAGTCCCGGGCATCAAGAAGGCCGACCGGGCGGCCGTACAGAAGCGGATGTTCGTCACGACCGACCCGCCCCAGCCGGGAACCTGGTCGTGGACGTCGGCCGGCACCCAGGCGTACTACCGGGCCCCCAAATTCTGGCAGCCGGGCACGAAGCTGACCGTGCGGATCGCGGTCGGTGGCCTTCCGACCGGCGGTGGGCGGTACGGCGACCAGGACCGGGCGGCGACCGCGACGATCGGGCGTGACCTCGAGATGAAGGTCGACAACGCCACCAAGAAGATGACGGTGATGCAGGTCGGGCCGGACCGTGCGAACCATGCCGGTGAGCCTGGGCAAGCCGAGCACGCCGTCGTCGAGCGGGACCATGGTGGTGATGGACAAGGCGACGTCGACGGTCTTCGACACCACCGACACCGATGGCGCCAAGGGCTACCGGATGACCATCGAGTACGCCCAGCGGCTGACCTGGAGCGGCCAGTACATCCACTCGGCGCCGTGGTCGGTGGGCGCTCAGGGCCACCGGAATGTGTCGCACGGCTGTGTCAATCTGTCCCCGTCGAACGCCGCGTGGTTGTTCGGCCAGACGTTGATCGGCGATCCGGTCACGGTTCAGGGCACGAGCGACAAGCTGGTGTACGGCAACGGCTGGACGCCGTGGAACGTCAGCTGGGACGAGTTCGTGAAGGGGAGTGCGCTGCCGGTGCCGGCGTCCCTGGCCTGATGGGCGGCCCGATCGCGGCACGAAACCGGGATGGGGGAGGTGCCCCGCCCAGAGGAGTATTGGCCCCCTGACCGACAGTCCGGTGAGAGGGATCATGCAAACCAGGAGAGTACGAGTGGGCGGCCGGCGGCCGTGGCGGGGCGTGGTGGCGGCGCTGGCGATGGGGGTCGTGCTGCTCAGCGCCGGGTGCGGTGGCGGCCACGGATCGTCGGGGCCGGGCGGTTCGGGCGGAGGCGCGGGCAGTTCGTCCGGCTCCACGTCGTCACAGCCGGGCGCAGAGCACGGTGGCGGTGACGCAGCCGGCCGCGGGGGCCAAGGACGTGGTGGCCTCCACCGAGATCAAGTACTCGACCGAGGATCCGGCGAACACCACGGTCGAGGTCAAGGACTCGTCCGGCAAGGAGGTCGAGGGCACGCTGGACCTCCACGGGACGACGTTCCGCCCGGCCGGCGCCCTCGCGTACGGCAAGACGTACACGGTGACCGTCAACGGCACCGCGAAGGACGGCAAGGGCGGGACCGCCACCAGCAGCTTCACCACGATGGCGCGGCCGTCGAAACTCGTGCGGGTGTCGAGCTTCCTCGGCGACAACCAGACCGTGGGGGTGGCCATGCCGCTGATCATCAAGTTCGGCCGGTCGATACCGGAAAGCTCGCGGGCCACCGTCGAGCGCCGCATGATCGTCAAGGCGACGCCGGATCAGGACAGGCACGTGGGCGCTGGATCAGCCCGACCGAGGTGCACTACCGGCCGAAGGCGTACTGGAAGGCCGGTACCAAGATCGACTACTCGGTCAAGCTGGCCGGGGTGCCCATGGGCGGCGGCTGGTACGGCCAATCGGATCTCACCGTCGATCTGCAGGTCGGCCGGTCGTTCGTGATGACGGTGTCGAACTCGACCAAGAAGATGACCGTCACCCAGGACGGCAAGGTCGTCAACACGATCCCGGTCAGCCTGGGCAAGCCGAGCACGCCGTCCTCCAGCGGCACCATGGTGGTCATGGAGAAGCCGCTGCATACCGTCTTCGACACCACCCACGACCTACCCAAGGGCCAAGGCTACAAGATCAACATCGATTACGCCCAGCGGATCACGTGGAGCGGCCAGTTCATCCACGCTGCGCCCTGGTCCGAGGGCGTACAGGGTAAGTCCAATGTCTCCCACGGCTGCGTGAACGTCTCCGAGAAGATGGGCAGCTGGCTGTTCTCGCGCACGCTGATGGGTGACCCGATCACGGTCTCCGGCACCGGGAGGGCGCTGCAGAACGGCAACGGCTGGACCGACTGGAACGTCAGCTACGACACCTTCAAGAAGGGCAGCGCGCTGTCCTGACGCGCAGGCCCGAGGGCGATTCCGGCAGTGCGGCCGCCGCCCGGGCCTGTTCAAGGCCCGGATTCAGCGGCGGAGCAAGCGGCGGCGAAGGGCCGCCCGCACGCGGGCCGCCGTGAACGGCACCACCGAGACCATCAGGCGGCCGGAGGCGTCCAGCACCGGGGTGATGACGAACAACCGGGTGCCGCGCCGGCGCATCAACGGAACCGCGCGCCGCAACGTGGGTGCGCGCAACGCCGCGGCCCCGGCCGCGCCCGTGGCGTTGGCCGAGCCGACCGCCCGCGCCGGGTCGAACGAGCCGGGCTGAGCCGACAGAACACGTCGCTGACCGGTCGCGGGGGACGCGGCGAGGAGGTCGTCGGCGCTCAGCGAGATCTGGGCCGACGACGGCGACAGGAGCTCAATCGATGCCGGCACCTCCTCGGCCGACACGGCGAACGCCGCCGGCAACGGATCGGGGCGCTGGGCGGTGATCACGAGCAGCCCGCGCTCCCACGCCAGCGCGGTCGCGTCCAGCTTGACCGGCCAGTCCACGGAGGACGTCACGTCGAAGCAGACGTCGGGAAGACGTCCGTAGCCGGGGTACGCGGCGAAGCGCCGGTCGCCGGAAGCAACCGTGGACGGGATACCCGACGAAGCGTCCTGGCGGATCACGGCCAGCAGATCGTCGAGGCTGCCGTCCCGCGCCACCCGCAGCCGGATCAGGGTTTCGGCGTTCAACTCGGCGGCGATCTCGTCGGTCAGGTGATCGCGGACGATCGCGCCGATCCCGTCGGCGAAGGCCTGCTGGACCGAACGGCCGGCGGTCAGGAAGTCGTCCTCCAGCAGCCGGGCGATCTCGTGGTCGAACCGTCGCAGCATGATGGCGTCGCGCTGCTTGCCCGGTTCGATCAGCCCGGCGACGAACGCGACGATCTTCTCCGCCGTCTCCAGCCGCAGGAGGTGCCGGCTGAGGTAGGTGATGTTGGTGGCGCTGAACCGGCGTACGGCGTAGTAGAAGTCGTAGTCGGCCAGCACCGAGATCCGCCGCGCGCGGTAGCAGGCCTCCAGCGTGAACGGCAGGTCGCTGCCGATCCGCATGTCCTCGCGGTACCGGATCCCGTGAGAGGAAAGCAGCGAGCGGCGGAACAGCTTGGTGTTGGCCAGCGATCGGGGCAGCGGCGAGTCGAACAGGTCCACATCGGGCTGGTTGGCGGCGAAGATGTCCTGGTAGATGTGCCGGCTGTTGACGCCGACGACCTTGCCCGCGAGGACGTCCGAGTCCCACTCGTCGGCGGCGGTGACCATCCGGCGGAGCGCGTCCGGGCCGAGGTGGTCGTCGGCGCCGACGAAGAACACGTACCGGCCGGTGGCGGCGTCCAGGCCGCGGTTGAACGGGCCGGCCGGGCCACCCGAGTTGGGCTGGTGGAGCACGGTGAACAAGCCGGGATGAGCGCCGGCGAACCGGTCCAGTTCCGCGCCGCTGCCGTCGGTCGAGCCGTCGTCGACCGCGACGATCTGCATCCGCCCGGCGCCGATGGTCTGGCCGGTCAGCGACGTGAGGCACTCGGTGAGGTACGGCATCGTGTTGTAGACAGCCACGATGACGCTGACGTCCGGGACGGTGCCGTCGGGGGTGCTCACGCGGCCGCCAGCGACTCGTACAACGTGTCCAATGTGGCCGCCTGCGCTTCCCAGGTCCAGCCGGGCAACGGACTGTCCGGGCCGTCGTACACGGCGCGATAACGAGAGGGGTCGGCCAGGACCGCCCGTACGGCCCGGGCGAAGTCCTCGACGTCCTCGGCCGTGAAGACCTCACCCTGCCCGGTCGCCCGGACGGTCTCGGCCATCGTCTTCACGTCGCTGACCACGATCGGCAGCCGGGCGTGCGAGTACTCGAAGAACTTGGTGATCAGCGCGATCTCGTGGTTGGGCCAGTGGTGGATGGGGATCAGGCCGATGTCGGCCGCGGCCAGGTAGCGCGACACCTGGTCGTGCGGTACGTACGGCACGGCGTGCACCCGATCGGCGGCGGCCACGGCCGACGGGTCGCTCACCACCAGAGCCAGGTGTACGCCCGGCAGCGACGGCAGCGCCGCCACGGCGGTGGCCACGCCCCGCTGCGGACTGAACGATCCGCTGTAGACCATCAGCGGCGTGGCCGCGTCGACGCCGCACAGCGCCCGCAGGTCCGGCACGGTCCCGGACGGCGCCTGGGCGGACGGGGCATTGAGGACCACGGTCGGCGTCACCGGCAGGTGGTGCTCGCGCTGCAGCAGGCCGGCGAGCGTGTCCGACACGGTCACCACGGCGTCGGCGTACGGGACGTACTCCCGCTCGTACGCCAGATGGGCCGGCAGCCACCGCGCGTTGTTACGCCGCGGCCGCGCCCCCGGCAGGAACTCGTGGGCGTCCCAGACGAGCTTGAGCGTGCCCGACCGCTGTTTGGCCCGCGCGCCCACGCCGAGCATGCGGAAGTCGTGCGCGTGGATCAGGTCGGGTTTGAGCTCGTCGATGACCGGGCCGAAGGCGCGTTCGTAGTTCCACAGCCCCGGTTCCAGCTCGCGCCAGGCCCGGTCGCCGCGCAGCGCCCGCCAGAACCACACCTGCAGATGTTCGACCGGCCGCCGGGCCAGCCGCGCCGCCTTCACCACCAGTCCGCCCCGGGACACCAGCCGCTGCTTCAGGCCGCCGCCGCCACCCATCGGCAGCAACCGGACCTCGGCCTGTCCCAGCGGCCGGCGTTCCTCCTGGCCGGTGGGGGAGATGCCGAGCAGGATCACGTCCCAGCCCGCGTCGGCGGCCGACCGGGCCGTTTTCTGCACCCGCGAGTCGCCGTCGACCCCGTTGTCCACGAGCATCACGATCCGGCCGCGCGGGGACGCGGCGTCGCCGACGCTCATGAATCCTCCCGATATTGGAACGTCGGCGAGTGTACGGCACCGGGCGTTACGGTGAGCAGGTCGCCGGGCTATCCTCCCGCCCGTACAGTCAGGCTCCCAAGGATGGGCGGGTCGAATGCCTTCCACCCCCGAGGTGAGCGTGGTCATCCCCACGTTCAACCGTCCCGATCTCGTGATCCGAGCCGTCCGCAGCGTGCTCGCCCAGACGTACGACGCGCTGGAAGTCATCGTGGTCGTCGACGGCCCCGGCGACGGCACGCCCGAGGCGCTGGCCGGGTTGGACGACCCGCGGGTCCGCGTGGTGGTGCAGCCCGAGAAGGGCGGCGCCCCGCGCGCCCGCAACACCGGGGTGGCCGAAGCCGGGGCGCCGTGGACCGCCTTCCTCGACGACGACGACGAGTGGCTGCCGAACAAGCTCGAGGTGCAACTCGCCCGGGCCAAGGGATCGGGGGCGTCCCGGCCGATCGTGGCCAGCCGGCTCGTCAACCGCACACCCCGGGCCGAGTCGGTGATGCCGCGGCGCCTGCCCGCCCCCGGCGAGCCGATCAGCGAGTACCTCACCGTCCGCAAGGGCCTGTTCTACGGCGACGGATTCGTCCAGACGTCGACGATCCTGGCGCCGACCGAGCTGTTCCGGGCGGTGCCGTTCACCGAGGGCCTGCGCCGGCAGCAGGAACTGGACTGGACGCTGCGGGCGGTCCGGCAGGGCGGCGAACTCCTGGTGGCCGCGGAGCCGCTGGTCATCTGGCACCAGGACGAGGACCGCGAACGGATCAGCCTGGCCAATCCGTGGGAGGCTCAACTGGCCTGGCTGCGCGCCAGCCGCGAGCTGTTCACCCCGCGCGCGTACGCGGCCTTCACCATGAGCGTGCTCAGCTCGATGGCCGCGCCGACCCGCAGCCCGGCCGTGTTCCGGACGCTGCTGAAGGAGGCCCGCGGGTACGGCCGGCCGGGCCTCATCGACTACGTCACGTTCCTGCAGATCTGGGCGCTCCCGCCGGACGTACGGCACAAGCTGCGCGACCGTGTGCTGGGCCGGAAGAACGCGGGCCGGAAAAACGCGGGCCGCAAGAACGTGGGCCGCGAGAACGCGGGCCGGAAGAACGCGGGCCGCAAGAACGCGGGCCGTAACGGCACGAGCGCCGCGTGAGCCGTCCGGTCGTCGCCGTCTGGCGCAGCGTCCTGCTCCCGGGCTCGGAGACCTTCATCCGCAACCAGGCCGGTGCGATGACCCGCTGGCGGCCGGTGTTCGTCGGCGCCGCCAAGTTCGACTCGGTGCTGGCCCGCGACACCGACGTGACCGCGTCCGGCCGGTGGCCGTTCGTCTGGCTCCGCGCCACCGGCCGGTCGCGGACCATCCGGCGGCTGCTCGCCGGGCAGGGCGCCCGACTGGTGCACGCGCACTTCGGCGGGGACGGCTGGCTGATCAGCCGTACGGCCGTGGGGCTCGGGTTGCCGTTGATCATCACCCTGCACGGGCGGGACGTGACCCGGCAGCCGAACGCGCCCGGCCTGCGCGGCGCCCGCTACCGCCGCAACCTGCGGACCGCGTTCCGCCGGGCGGCGCTGGTGCTGGCGGTCAGCGAGCACATCCGGCAGCGGGCGATCGCCCTGGGCGCCGACCCGGTCAAGGTCCGCGTCCACCACACGGGTGTCCCGGCGCCGGCGCCGCTGACCGCCGACAAGGTGTGGGACGTGCTGTTCGTCGGCCGGTTCGTGGCCAAGAAGGGCATCGACGACCTGGTCGAGGCGTTGGGCACGCTGCGCGATCCGCGTCCGCGGGTGCTGTTCGTCGGCGGTGGCCCGCTCGAGGAGCCGATCCGCAAACGGGCGGCCGAGCTGGGCCTGGACGCGACGTTCCTCGGCCCGCAGGACCCGGAGGTCGTCGCGCGCAGCATGGCCGAGGCCCGGATCTTCGCCTCGCCCTCCAAGACGGCCGCCGACGGCGACTCCGAGGGCCTGCCGACCACGATCGTGGAGGCCGCCCGGCGCGGTCTGCCGACCGTGTCCACGGTGCACAGCGGCATCCCCGAGGTGGTCGTCGACGGCGAGACCGGTCTGCTCGGGCCCGAGGGCGACCGGGAGGCACTGGCCGCGAACCTGCGCCGCCTGCTCACCGACGACGCGTTGCGGTCCCGGCTCGGGGCGCGGGCTCGGGAGCACGCCGACGCGAACTTCGACCTGGCCACCCAGACCGGGCTTCTCGAGGACCTGTACGACTCGTTAGCAAGCCGGCCCGGGGCGTAGCGAGCCGGTGAGGGTGTACCGGCCGGACGCCCGGGTCAGCAGCGTCGTCCAGCCCCCCGGGGCCGGTTCGATGCAGCCGGCCGGCCCGCGGACGGCCAGCCACCGCGACCACCGCACCCGGACCAGGGCCTGGCCCGGACCGGCCGCGTCGACGACGGCCCCGGCGTCGGTCGACGACACCAGGGTGGCGTTCCCGGTGACCAGGGCCGGAGTGCCGGCGACGGCGTACAGCGTCCAGGCGCCGCCGCGCCACACCCGCGACAGGTACGGCGGCCGGCCGCGGACCAGCAGCGCCTCCTGCCGCCCGACCGGGGCCGGGGCCGTGTTCGCCAGGGCCACCAGGGTGACGCCGTCGCCGAGCAGCCAGCTCTGGTAGCTCGCCCGGGTGAGGTGAGCGAAGAAGACCGGGTCGCGGGCGGTGTCGGCCTGCCGCAACCAGCCTCGGGCGAGTGGGGACACCGGCGGCACGTACGCGGCCTCCCAGTAGTCGGCGGTCGGCACCACCTCGACCCGCCCGGCCGTACGGCGGCGCTGCAACTCGGTCAGCAGCGGGCGGAAGTAGGCGGCCGACGCGGACGGGTCGCCGGCGTGCCGCAGATCGTTGACCGCGACCGGGTGCTGCCAGAGCAGGACAGCGGCGAGCACCGCGGCCAAGGCGGCCGGCGGTTTCACAAAAGATGGCAATACCGCGTACCCGGCGATCGTGGCCAGTGCGAAGGTCGCCGACAACCGGCCCGCGTTGAGGCCCACGGGGGTGGTCAGGAGAGCGGCGGCAAGCACGCCGGCCGCGCTGAGCAGCGCACCGACCCGGACGGCCGGGCGTGGTACCAGGATGGCGACGAGCAGGCTGACGGTGCACGAGCGCAACGTGTCGGAGCCGATGGTGTTCATCGGGCCGTCGGCGCCGAACACAACGCTCGTGACGAACAGCGACAGACCGGCGCCGGCGGCGAGCAGGAGGCCGTCCCACCGGCGGCGGCGGCCGAGGAGCACGGCCACTCCGGCGAGGCCGACGAAGAGGCCGGCGACCGGACTGGCGGCGGCGGCCAGGACGGCTCCGGCCAGCGCCCCCGCGCGCCGCGGCCACGGCCGGGTCCAGGTCAGCGCGAGCAGCGCGGCCAGGCCGAACGCGAGGCCGGCGGTGAACGTGACCCGTCCGGAGACGATGTTGCCGAAGATGCCGAGCGCGCCCAGCAGCCCGGCCAGGAGCACCCGGCGCGCTCCGGTCCGCTGCAGCAGCAGAGTCAGCAGCACCGACGCGGCCACGGCGGCCAGCGCCCCCAGCATTTTGGCGCCGGCGATTCCGCCGCCGAGGAAGGACATCAGTGCCGGGGTCAGAAGGCTGTATCCGTACGGCGATGTCCCGCCGTACCATCCGAAATCCAGCACCGCGGCGCCGTGCCGGCCGAAGAATTCGCTGTGCCACACCTGCGCGGCGAGATCGACGCCCATCGGTGGGGCGATCAGAAACGCCCCCGCAGCCACCAGGGAGGCGGACGCGACCAGGGCGAACGCGCGTTGGTCGAGCCGACCGGCCGTGGTCGGACCCGGTGCGGCCAGCACATGTCCGACGGCCATGGCTGGACTATAGACCGGGCTGTGAAACGCTGCGGACACGCAATCCGGACGTCTATCAGACATTCGTGAATGGATGCCGGAGTGACATTCGGGTTACCGCAGCAACAGATGCACATCACCGAATTCATGCCATAGATACCGCTCGGCCAGCGCCGCCGCGTATCCCTCCCGCAGCATCGCCTCGCCGCCGACCGCGGCCAGCATCGCCAGGTGCGATGCCCGCGGCTCGTGCAGGCCGGTGAGCAGGCCGTCCACCACCGACACCCCGCGGTCCGGCGTGATCACCAGGTCGGTCCAGCCGGACGCTGGCCGTACGGCGCCCCGGGTCACCGCCGACTCGAGGGCCCGGACCACCGTCGTGCCGACCGCGACCACCCGGCCCCCGCCGGTCCGGGTGTGCGCGACCAGGCGGGCGGTCGCGGCCGGCACGGTGAACCGCTCCGGGTAGGGCGGCTCGCCGGCCTCCGGGGACGCCACCCCCGTGTGCAGCGTCACCGGCGCCACCGTGATTCCGCGGGCGGCCAGCCCGGCCAGCACCTCGCCGGTGAACGGCCGCCCGGCGCTGGGCATCTCGGCGCTGCCCGGCACGGTCGCGAAGACGTTCTGGTAGGCCGACAGCGGCCAGTCGGAGTCGGTGTAGTCGTAGCGGATCGGCCGCCCGTGCCGCGCCGTGTACTCGAGCAGCGGCCCGGGGGCGGTCGCCACCCACAACCTCTGGGTGTACGGCCGGAGCAGCACCATCACCGCCCCGGGCAGGTCGAGCGCCTGGCCGGTACGCGCCCCGGAGAAGGGCGCCGAGCTTCCGTCGACCGGCCGACGCACCTCGACCAGCCACGTGCCGTCCGCCTGCACGCTCGACACGTGCACGCGAACTGGCGTGCCGTCGTCCAAGCGGGCGTCGAGCGCAGCCGGGATGGTGGCCGAATTGTTCACCACCACCAGGTCGCCCGGTAGCAGCAGGCCCGGCAACTCGGCGAAGATGTGATGCGCCGGTGGCCCGGCGGCGCGCGAGACGAGCAGGCGCACCTGGTCCCGCCGCAGTCCCCGCGCCTCGGCCGGTTCGCGGGCGGCCAACTCCAGCGGCAGGTCGAAGTCGAGCGCGGCGACCGTCATGACAGCACGCCGGCGCCCATGTCCGCAGCCCGGTAGCGGCCGGACGCCGGGCGGTCCCGGAGCAGGGCCAGGAGCGCCGGCACGACGGTGTCCGGCAGCGGGCGGTCGGAGATGTCCTCGCCCGGGAACGCCTCCTGCTGCAGCCGCGTCCGCAGGTCACCGGGGTCGACCGCCCAGACGCGGAGGTCCGGTTCCTCGAGTGCGAGCACCGCCGACGCGTGATCCAGGGCCGCCTTGGCCGCGCCGTACCCACCCCACCCGGCGTAGGCCTCGACCGCGGCGTCCGAGCTGAGGTTCAGCACCGCGCCCGACGGGGAGCGCCGTAGCTGCGGCAGCGCGAGCTGGGTCAAGGCGATGGGCGCGAGCACGTTCACCTCGAACGTCTCCAGCAGCGCCGGCAGCGGGAAGGCGGCCAGGGCCGGCGGCGGACTGCCGCCCAGCGTGGACGCGTTGTTCACCAGCAGGTCGGCGCCGCCGAGGCCGTCCGCCGCGTCGGCCAGAGCCGTCCGGTGGTCGTCGTCGGTCACGTCGCCGGTGACAGCGACCACGGTGGTCAGGGCGGCCAGCGCGCGGGCGGTCTCGTGCAGGTCCGATTCCGTACGGGCATCGAGAACCAGCCGCCACCCCTCGCGAGCCAGCCCGAAGGCCAGCGCCGCGCCGAGTCCCCGGGAGGCGCCGGTGATGAGTGCAGTCGTCATGGATCCGAGGCTGCCGCGCCGTGACGCCACCGGAATCGGCCGGCGGACCGGCGTCGTACGGGACCTTGGTCCTAGGACCTCGGACCGAGGGCGCGACCGGAAGGAAAAGCTATCGTGCGGAGCATGACCGACCAGCTGGCCGTCGCCCGCCGGTTGTCCGCGGCCGTGCTCGCGGTCAGCGGCCAGCTGTCGGTGCCGGACGTGCTGCAGACCATCGTCGACACCGCCCGCGAACTGGTCGGCGCCGAGTACGCCGCGCTCGGCGTGCCCGACGGCGGCGGCTCGTTCGCCCAGTTCCTGGTGTCCGGGCTGACCGAGGCGGAGCAGGCGGCGATCGGCCCGCTGCCCCGCCAGCACGGCATGCTGGCCGTGATGCTGACCGACCCGGAACCGCAGCGGCTCGCCGACGTCCGGGCCGACCCGCGGTTCGGCTGGTGGCCGAGCGCCCATCCGACGTTGCGGGCGTTCCTGGGCGTGCCGGTCCGCGACGGCGCCGAGACGCTGGGCGCGATCTACGTGGCGAACAAGGACGGCGGGTTCACCGCATCCGATGAGGAGCAGCTGCGGGTGCTGGCCGCGCACGCCGCGATCGCGCTCACGCACGCCCGCCTCTACGCCCGCAGCCGCGAGTTGACCGTGGCCGAGGAACGCGCCCGGATCGCCCACGACCTGCACGACGCGGTGGCGCAGCGGTTGTTCGGGCTGCGCCTGACCGTACGGGCGGTGGACAAGCTGATGGACCGCGACCCGGACGCCGCCCGGGCCAAGCTGGCCGAGGTGTCGGCGCTGGCCCGCGAGGCGACCGAGGAGTTGCAGGCGGCGGTGCAGGAGCTGCGGCCGGCGGTGCTGGACGCCGACGGGCTCGGCCCCACGTTGCGCCAGCAGGCGGAGGTGCTGAACCGGGCCGGCGGCCCCCGGGTGGAGTACGCGGAGTTCGACCCGCCCGCCCTCCCGCCGGCCCAGCAGCAGGTGGTGCTGCGGGTGGCTCAGGAGGCGCTGCACAACGCGCTGCGGCACGCCGGCGCGTCCCGGGTCCGGGTCACGCTGGCCGGAAACGAGGCCGGGGCCCGGCTCGAGGTGGCCGACGACGGCACCGGCTTCGACCCGGCGGCGGCGCTGCGGGCCGGCGGTCTCGGTCTGCGCTCGATGCGGGACCGGGCCTGCTCGGTGCGAGGCCGCGCGGTGGTCGAGTCGGCGCCCGGCGGCGGCACGGTGGTCCGGCTGGAGGTGCCCGGTGGCCGCGGCTGAGGTGATCCGCGTGCTCATCGTCGACGACCACCCGGCCGTACGGCGTGGGCTGCGGACCTTCCTCGAACTGTCGGATGACGTGGAGGTGGTCGGGGAGGCCGCCGACGGCGCCTGCGTGGCCGATCTGGTGGCCGCGACCGCGCCCGACGTGGTGCTGCTCGACATGGTGCTGCCCGGCCTCGACGGGCTCGGGGTGCTGCACGAGTTGCGCGACCGCGGCCTGACTGCCCGGGCGCTGGTGGTCACCAGTTTCACCGACCGGCGTTCGGTGCTGCCCGCGGTTCGCGCCGGGGCCCGCGGCTACCTGTCGAAGGACGTCGAGCCGGACGCGCTGGTGGCCGCCGTCCGCGCCGTGCACGCCGGTCACCTGCTGCTGGAGCCGGGTGTGACCGCGGCCCTGCTGGCCGAACCGCAGGATCTGACGGCCCGCGAGTCGCAGGTGCTGGCGTTGCTGGCCGAGGGCCGGTCGAACCGGGAGATCGCCCGGGCGCTGGCCCTCAGTGAGAAGACGGTCAAGACCCACGTATCCAGCATCCTGCTCAAGCTGCGGCTGGCCGACCGCACCCAGGCGGCCCTCTACGCGGTCCGGCAAGGCTACGCCGGGTAATCGTACTGGCGTCACGCTCCGTGCTCATGGCTGACCGCACGCTGCCGAAACGGACGATGTCGGCGGACAAATCATGACGGAATATGAAAGGGAATCTGTCACGCTGCGCGACGAACGGGGACTCCTGATGGCGGTCGGCATTCTCGGCACCGGCTCTTACCTGCCCGCCCGTGAGGTCACCAACCACGAACTGGCCACGTTCGTGCGGGACGCCGACCCGGAGTGGGTTCGGCGCAAGACCCTGATCGGGGCGCGCCGGTTCGCCGCCCCCGACGAGGCCACCTCCGACCTGGCCGCCCAGGCCGCGGCCCGGGCGCTGGAGTCGTCCGGCATCCCGGCTCGGGAGATCGACTACCTGATCGTCTCCACGTCGACCCCCGACTCGCCGCAGCCACCGACCGCCAGCCGGGTGCAGACCCTGCTCGGCGCCGACCGGGCGGCCGCGTTCGACGTCAACGTGGTGTGCGCCGGCTTCGTGTTCGCCCTCGAACTCGGGCAGCGCCTGGTCGCTGCCCGGCCGGGCGCCAAGGCCCTGGTGGTGGCGGCCGACGTCTACTCCCGGATCCTCGACTTCGACGACCGCCGTACGGCCGTGCTGTTCGGTGACGGCGCCGGCGCCGTGGTGCTGGGCGCGGTCCGCGACGGGTTCGGGATCGTCGACACCGAACTGGTCACCCGCGGCGACGCGGCCGGCCTGATCCACGTCGACGCCGGAGGCAGCCGGCGGCCGGCCTCGGCCGAGACCCTGGCGAACGGCGACCACTTCTTCCGGATGCACGGCCGGGGTGTCGCCACCTTCGTCGCCGACCACGTGCCGCCGATCCTCGACGATCTGCTGAGCCGGGCCGGGCTGCACGCCAAGGACGTCGCCCACTTCGTCCCTCATCAGGCCAACGGCATGATGCTGAAGGACCTGGTGGACGCCGCGGGGTTGGACGGCGGCCACACGTGGCTCACCCTGGACCGCTACGGCAACACCGGCAGCGCATCGGTGCCGGTGGCCCTGGACGAGGCCGCCCGCTCGGGCGAGATGCGGCCGGGCGACATCGTGCTGCTGGCCGGGTTCGGCGGCGGCATGTCGGTCGGGGCCAGCGTCCTCCGCTGGGGTGCCTGACGGTCAATGGGGCTGGACGACCCAGTCCCACGCCTTCCTCAGCTGGTCACCCAGACCCGAGTCGGCGGCCGCCGCGGCCGCCGGGTCGGCGCTGGGCTCAGGCAGCTGCGCGGCCGGCTTGGCCACGATCACGGCTTTCTGGTAGAGCCCGTCGATCTGGTCCGCCGGCGCGTACCGGTGACCGTCACCGGTCTTGACCACCAGCCCGTGGAAGACGTCCGACCGGTCGTCGGCGAGCACATGGTCGACCGTGCCGACCCGGTCGCCGGACCGGTCGAAGACCGGCGTGCCGTTGGCCAGAACCAGGTACGAAACGGGCGCGCCGATGTCCTCGGGCTCTTCGTCGTCTGCCATGAGCCGAGCTTTACCCCCGTTCCGACCGGCCTATGCGTCGCGGTCCGGGAGCCGGGCGACCTCCCGGTAGAACCGGTCGATCTGCCGTACGGTCGCCTCGAAGTCGTCCAGGCCGAAAGGCTTCGTCACGTACGCGTTGGCCCGGTGCTGATAGCTGGAGACGATGTCGGGAGCCGCCCCGGACGTGGTCAGGATGACCACCGGGATGGCTTTGAGCTCGTCGTCGGCCTTGATCGCGGCCAGCGTCTCGCGCCCGTCCATCCGCGGCATGTTGAGGTCGAGCAGGATGAGGTCGGGCCGGTGCGCCGCGGCGAAGCGGCCCTGGCGGTGCAGGTACTCCAGCGCCTCCTGACCGTCGGCCACCCGGCTCACGACGGATCGCCGCTCGGCCGACTCCAGCGCCTCGGAGATCATCAGAGCGTCGGCGTCGTCATCGTCGACGACCAGGATCTCCAAGCTGCGCACGCGTGTCCCCTCTGTTGCAGTGCAGCAAGCATAGGGGCCGGGTAGTGGATCTACTACCGCCGTACGTGTGAAAACTCATAGGTCCCGCGGGCAACGCGACGGTAACACCAGCGCACGACCTTCGATGGAAGTCGACGGTGCGCAGACCCGCATCGTCGCCGCCGCGACGGACCCGGCGCGCTCAGCGCTGGACGGCGACGAATCCGCTCTCATAGGCGAGGACGACCGCCTGGACCCGGTCGCGTAGGTCGAGTTTGGTCAGGATGCGGGCAACGTGCGTCTTGACGGTGCTTTCCTCGATCACCAGATGTGCGGCGATCTCGGCGTTGGACAGTCCCCGGGCCACCTGTCGCAACACGTCGCGCTCGCGGGCGGTGAGCGTGCGCAGCGGCGGCGGAAGCTCGCCGATCGGCCGGGCGGCATGGACGAACTGTTGAATGAGGCGTCGGGTGATCGCGGGATCGATCAGGGCGTCGCCGCGGGCGACGCTGCGCACCGCGGTCACCAGGTGCTCACTGGGGGCGTCCTTGAGCAGGAACCCGCTGGCCCCGGCGCGCAGGGCCGCGTAGACGTACTCGTCGGAGTCGAACGTCGTGAGCATCAGGACACGGCTGGAGGTCTCGGCCAGGATGGCGCGGGCGGCTGCCAGGCCGTCGAGATTCGGCATGCGGATGTCCAGGAGCGCCACCGCGGGCGCGAGGCGTTTCGCCTGGGCGATGGCTTCGGCTCCGTCGGCGGCCTCGGCCACCACAGTGATATCGGGCTCCGCGTTGAGGATGACGCGAAAGCCGGTTCGGACGAGCCGTTGATCATCCGCCACCAGCACGGTGATCGGGGCCGGGGTCGGGCCCTCGACGTCGGGTGTGCTCATGGGGTGGTCACCTGGGCGTGCCGGGGCAGGCGGGCGGACACGCCCCACCCACCTTCACCGTCGGGGCCGGCGTGGAACTGGCCGCCCTGTTGGTGGACGCGCTCACGCATCCCGGCGAGTCCGCGGCGGCCTCCGATCACACTCAACTCCGCAGCGGACGACACTGCGGGACGCGCCGCCGTGGGCGTGGCCGGGTTTCGGACGACGACCTCGATGAAGTCGCCTCGGCCTTGCAGGTGGATGGTGATCGCTGCGCCGGGTGCGTGTTTGAGCGCGTTGGTGATCGCTTCCTGGATCACGCGATGGATCGCCTCGGCGGTGCCCGTGGGCAGATGGGCGACGTCCCCGCTGACCTGATAGGTGATGTGCAATCCGGCGGTTCGGGCGCGTTCGACGAGTTCGTCGATGACCTCGAGCCCGGCCGATGTGGTCAGGGCGATGGCGTCGAGGACGGTGGCGAGACGATCGATCTCGGATCGGGCCTGGTCGGCTGTCTGGCTGATCGCCCCGAACGCCTCGTTCGCGCCGTCGGGGTCGGTGCCGGCCAGGTAGACACCGGCGTTGGCCTGCACCACGATCATGCTCAAGTTGTGCGCGACGATGTCGTGCAGCTCACGGGCGATCCGCGCCCGTTCATAGCGCACCGACGCCTCCGCCAGCACCTCGCGTTCCTCGGCGAGTTCCTGGACGCGGTGGGCGAGTTGGTCGGCGGCCCGCTGCTGAGAGGCCAACGTCAAGCCGGCCAGCCACGGGCCGATCGTGAGCATCAGCAGGAACGGGTTGAACTGGCCGGCGGGGATGGCCAAGCCGGCGGTGAGCGGCACCAAACCGAACAGCGAACGGGCCCACGGGAGTTGCGTGCCGAGGGCGAGCGCGATCAGGAACGAGGCTGCGGCGGCCGGGTCGCTGACCGCCCGGTCGGCGACGATCGTGCCGCCGGGGTTGAGGTATGGAACGAACAGCAGAATCCCGGCCGCGACCGCGACGGCGATCGGACACCGGCGCCGCCACCAGACCAGCACGCACACCGCGACCACGCACAGGCTGTCCGCGACGACCGGCGTCGAACTCCTCCAGTCCGGTATGCCGAGCGCGATGTCCCCGACGGTGAGCACGATCGCCATCGAGGCATCGACGTGGCGTCGGGCCCACGCCGCCCCGCGCACAACCCCGCCCGGCATGGCCGGCGTCACCGCGCTCCAGCGACCAATGGCAACGTCACCACGGTCGTGCAGCGCCGGTCGGTCGTCAAGGTTTGCAGGCGTCCGCCGTGCACGCCGGCTCGTTCCGCCGCCGCCGCCAGCGCCGCCCGCACGGTGGCGCGTCGCCCGGCCGGGCCGGCCACCGTCAGCTGCAGTTCGTGCTGCCCGAACGCCACCGTCACCTCGACCGGGTGATCCGCGAACCCGCCGAACGTGTCCCGATCGGTCGCCTCCAGCAGCCGTTCCACGATCCGGTAGGCCGATAACTCCAGCCCCGGCGGCAGGAGCCGTGGATCCCCGACCACGCGAAGCCGAGCCGGGCCCTCGCCGGCCTCCGCCAGCAGCCGGTCCAGGCGCGCCAGAACCGGGCCGGGCACGGTCCCGGTCGGTCCGCCACCGTGATGCAGGTCGGCGACAACATCGCGCATGCGGGTCAACGCCGAACGCCCGGACTGGCTGATCGTCTCGAAGGCCTCGCGGGCCTGCTCCGGCGATCCGGCCAGCAACACCGGTCCGGCGGCGGCGGCGGCGGTGATCCGATCGATCCGCTCGGTCAGGAACCCGTCGAGATCACCGGCTATCCGGGCTTGCTCGGATGCCACCGCGAGCCGGGCGTTCTCCTCCCGCTGGGCCCGCAACTGGGCAGAGTTGGCGCGCAGCTGGGCCACGATCGTGTTGCGGCTGGACACCAGCCGGCCGGCTGCGGCGAACGCCGCCGCGATCGGCACCATATACACGATCACGCCGGATCCGAGCTGCGGATCGGAGAGGGCTTGACAGACGACATCCAGCGCCAGCAAGACCAATCCCAGCACCGCGGGGCGGACGCGGCAGCGGACGCCGATCACGAACGCCGTGTAAACACGGCGAGCAGTCCCGTCCCGCAGCGCACCAGATGTCCGATCGCCAGCCAGTTCAACGCCGCCCCGGCCGCCAACACCGCGCTCACCGTTACCGGCCGGCGCCGCGCCAGCAGCACCGGCGCCGTCATGGCCAACACCGCGACCGCCGCGGGGGCGCCCGCGTTCGGGTCGTGCGCGTTCGAACCCTCCAGGCCCGCCGCCGACGCCACCGCGAACGCGCTGAGCGCCACCGCGAACAGAACATCCGCGGCCGCTACGCCTGGCCGGCCGGGAAGCGGCGCGATCAGCCATCGCCTCAGCCCGCTCCAGCTCATCATGGCCCCACCGACCTCGATCGAAAGTGTGACCGGCGGCCGAACACTTGCGCAATCAGATCGTGTGACGCCGTCACACAGCGGGCAAGTTTGTCGGCCGGAACGGATCGGCGCACCGGTCGCCGTCCTTCCGGTGCGCCGCCCAACAGATCACGCCGCGATCCGCTCCGGCTCCGCCACCGCGCTCGGACCACGTCGACGCGACGCCAGAACCTTGACCAGCGTGAGCAGCCCCAGCCCGACCGCCAAGATCGCCAGGTTGACGGCGCCATAACTCCACACCTCGCCCTGGGGCGAGTTAGGAAACGCACCGAAGGCTTTCTGGTCACCGCCGGCCCACTCCGTGATCAACACGACCGACTGGAACGTGAACAGAAGGCTGAACACGGCCAGATAGGCGACGTAGGCCGTCAGCCGAGGGCGGACGAACCACCCGATCACCAACGACAGGACGAGCATCGACGCAATAAGCATGACTTGACTCCAACCGCTAACGAGGGGAACTGACACCAGTCAGCATTCCCCCGGTCGGGGCAGCCGTCGTCCGTCTCCAAGGCGACATTGCGCGGCGCCTCCTCCCTCTCAGGAACTACCCCTCGATCCGTTGGAGTCCTCGTTGCGCGGCAGGCCGCCGCGGCGCGTCCGGACAACGTCGATGTCGGACCGGGACACGGGCGGACGAGGGGCGGGGATGGCTATCTCGACCGCTGCCCTTACTCGCAGCCGCCGCCGCTTGTTCTGACGCGTGGCGCAGCGCGGGCCGGGACCGGCCGATCAGCCTCCGGAGCCGTCCGGGGACGCCGAAGGGCCAGCGCCGAGATGGCGGGCGACGCCGCCCACCATGGCGTCGACGTGGCCGCCCAGCAGCGTCACCGAGGAGATGATGATGACCGCGATCAGCCCGACGAGCAGGGCGTACTCGACGGCCGTGGAGCCGGAGTCGTCGCGGCCGGGCAAGCGGCGCGCGATCTCGCCCCGCAGGATGGGCAGCATCGGTCATCTCCTTCTGCGGTGCCGCTCGCGCCGGGATGGTTGGCCTGGTCGCAGTCCGTATCGGTGCCGCGGGGGGCCGCTGAAGAGTTTGCGGTTGACGCCCCGTGGTTGTTCGGATGCGTCTGGGTTGCTGTTCGCCCGTCAGGCAATGATCTTGAGGTCGGGGCGCTCTGACTAGAGTCGCCGGGTGGAGATTCGTGAGGCGACGCGCGCCGACTGGGCGCAGATCTACCCGTTCTGGTCGCGGATCGTGGCGGCCGGCGAGACGTACGCGTACCCCGACGGTCTCGGCCCGGACGATGCCGAGTCGTGGTGGATGGAGCCGCCGCCCAGTCACGTCGTGGTGGCCGTCGATGGCGACCGGGTGCTCGGATCGGCCAAGATGGGCCCCAACCGGCCGGGGCGGGGCGCCCACATCGCCACCGCCAGCTTCATGGTCGACCCGGCCGCGCAAGGCCGCGGAACAGGCCGTGCGCTGGGCGAATACGTCGTCGACAGGGCGCGTCGGGCCGGATATCACGGCATCCAGTTCAACGCCGTGGTGGAAGCCAATGCGCCGGCCGTACGGCTGTGGCAGTCGCTGGGATTCCGCATCCTCACCACCGTGCCCGAGGCCTTTGATCATCGTACGAACGGACTAGTGGGACTCCACGTTATGTACCTGAAACTGCAGTAGACGCGCCATACGTCCGAATTGTTTCCATTCGCGGGCCCTATCCCCTAACCTCCACATGTCCCGCCGAACAGGACGAAGGCGGACATAACAACTAGCTGGAGGAATCGCATGAGCAAAGTTGGGCGAATCGGAGCTCTTCTGGCTGCAACGGCCGTGACCGCGGGTATGACGTCGGCCGCGATGGCGTCGCCGGCGCTCGCCGCTCCGCACAGTCCGCAGGGCCCGCAGCCGGTCACGAACTGGGTGCAGGCGGTCCGCGCGAACGTTCCCACCTGGGTCAAGGTGTACTACCGGACCGACACGAACATCTGCAACGTCAAGATCACCGTGGACGGCGGCCGCACCGTCAGCGTCGACTACCCGGGCCACCGCTCCCGGTACACCTCCCTCAGCCAGGACGACTCGCTGCGGCGTGGCCGCACCGACTACGCCTCGGTCGAGGTCGACGCGCACACCATGCGTCCAGGCATCGCACTGCTGCGCAGCACCATCTCGTACGACACCTGCGGCTGGCACGCCCGCACCATGCGCAACACCACGGTGCTCAGCCTGCCGGTGACCCGCGGAGTGATGCCGGGCAACAACCACCCGGGCAACAACCACCCGGGCGACAACCACCCGGGCGACAACCACTGGGGCGACAACAACGGCCCGGGTGGCAACAACAACGGCCACGATCAGGGCAACAACGACGATCACAGCCACAACGATCACGGCCACAACCCGGCTGACCACACCGCCTGAGTTTCAACGAACCGGAAATGTGCGGCCGGGCTCCGGCCGCACATTTCGGCGTATTCGTAGTGTGATGGTCGTCTCCTGATTCGCCCGTATCCGGGCGCAGATAAACCTGAGCCCGCCATGAGCCGGGACAATGGAATGCGCGATCCCATCGGGGGAAGCAATGAACAACTTTCGGCGCCTCGGGGCGCTTGTCGCCGCGAGCTTCGCGGTTTTGACGGCAATCTCGCTGGCAGCGGCGCCGGCCTCCGCCGCGCCGGCGGTCTCGGGCACGGCGGCGGTCTCCGGCACGGCGGCGTCCGCAGCGTTGCCTCCGGCCCTTGGCCGCCGGCCAAGGCCGCGCCGGCGGCCAAGGGCCCGGAGCCGATCAACCAGCTGATCGCCGTCCAGGACGGGAAGACCACTTGGGTGAGGGTGTGGTGGAAGACCGACCGGACGATCTGCAACGCCAAGCTGATCGTGTGGGACAACACCCGGGTCGAGATCGGTTACCCGCTCAGCACCCGCACCTATGCGTCCTTCAACGACGGCCCCACGCTCGTCCGGCGCGACACGGACTTCACCGCCTTCCGGGTGACGCCGCACGTCGGCAGTTCGGCGTGGGTCATCCTGGCCGGCACCCTGACGTACGACTACTGCGGCCGGCACGACCGCACGCAGAGCAAGTCAACCGGCTTACTGCTCACCGTCCGCGCCTGACGGCGTGAGTCGCTGACCACGTGCGTCGCCGGTGGTCCTCGACCAGGTAGCCGATGACCTGCTCGACACAGTTCTACGCCGTGACGATCATCGTGGTGGGTCACTGCGCGAGTGGCGCAGTGACCCCATCACGGATCAGTTGACGGAGGCGGCGAGCTGTGCGTAGAGGTCGCCCGCGAGTTCGGTGATCGCGCCGGCGGGCGGAGTCTTCTGCACGGGCGCGGCTCCAGGACCCGAGATCGTGATCACGATCTTGAACGGCGGCTGGTCGGGATTGTCCTGCCCCGTACCGGTAGGGCCCGACGAGGCTTCCGTCGATAGCGGCACGGATGGCACGTCGACAGTGAAGCGGGTGAGTCGGCCCTGCTGGTCGAGTTGCGCTGTGAAGGGAACGGCACCGCCCTTGTTTCTTATGTCGTCACCGAACAGATCGCCGTTGTAGTCATCCTTGGGGATGTCAACCTTCGACGCGTCGAGCGCACCGGCGATGACGTTGCCGTTCCGTGCTGCGGTGGTGACCGCTTCGAGCAGGGCGGTCAGCGGCGTGGCATCAGCACGTTGCACGGTGGGCCCGGGGTCGAGAACCCCTGGTGCGAGCTTCTGCATAAGTGCCGGATCGACGTGTACCCACCGTTTGCCGTCGAACGCGTCCATTGCCCGCAGGCGACCTTTGGCGAACTGAATATCCTGTGCCCGGGGCAGGCCCTTCTTGAGGGCCAGTTCGATGTCCTGGCGGACGCGGGCTGCGCTGTCGCCGTACATCCGGTACTTGATGTAGCGTTGATCGCCGATGTTGAGGGTCGTCGCCCGCGTACTGCCGGCGAAGGCGGCGTGCTCGATGAGTGCGCTCTGCGGCAGGTGGACGACGCCGCTGTAGGCATCGTTCCCAGCTACTGAAAAGACGTAATTTCCCTGACGTACGGCGTCGATCGAGGCCATCAGGTCGCGTTTCGCCGTGCCTTGCGACCCGACCTGCGCCGCGTCCGCCACGTTTGCGCAACCGGTCATGAGAAGGCCCACCGCCGCCGTCGACAGGGCCAGTCGAACACTGTTGCGTGTGCGCATGTCGCTACTCCTCGGATAGAAAACAGCCACACCTTGCGGCATTGCCGCACTCTACATAGCTAGTGCTAGTTCTTCATAGACCCTCGTGCAAGGGCACTTGCAGGTGCGCGCGACTGCGGAGCAGCCTCAGATCGCGCTCAACGGCCGTCCCGGTCCTGGTTGCGGCGGTGGGCCAGGGTGGCCTGACCGGCTCAGGATCGGCTACCGGGGTGCTTCGGTGATCATGAGGAGCTTGAACGGCTCAAGGCGAGATGCGGGCCCAAGGCGAGGTGACGCCGACCAGGGTCGCCGCGTGGACGATGGCAGTCCTGGTGCAGCCCACGCCGTACCGTCAATGACCGCGACGGCCAAGACCAGCCACCAGGCGCCGGCCTTATGGAGGGAAGGGCGTTGAACAGGCCGAACCCGGGCGCCACGTCGGCATTTTGTTATCGCGACGCGACCGATGATCAGCCGTCCGGCGTCCGCCACACCCGCCGCGAGCTGCAAGATCAGCTTGAAAGGCTCATCGCTCGACCTGCCGGGCACCCATGATCAGGGCGGCCGGGTCGGCGCAGACCATCTCGAGGGCCCGCGCCACGACTACCCGGTCGTACGTCGAGCCGTGGAAGGTCGCCTCCAGGTGCAGCACCCCGCCCATCTCGGACGTGGTCAGCGTGATGCCCTCCGGGCCGTTCAGCGTCGGTACACTCTGGTTCACCCGGCTGGCCGGGCCGATCGCCCAGGGCAGGTCGGCGAGCACGTCGTGCCGTCCCTGGTTGCTGAACGTGATCCGCGGCCGCGGCACGTTCGCCGCCTCGGACGGGTACGGCTCCGGATAGCCGGGCGCGCCGGTCACGCTGAGCTTCACCGCGCGCAGCAGCATCATTGTCAGCATGGTGCCGCCGGCCAGTTCGGCCTTGAGTGCGGTGTGGATCGCCGCCGGGTCGGTCAGGCTCGCCGGGCGCAGGTACGGGCCGAAGCAGAAGTTGCTGTCGATCGTCCGCCCCTCGGTCAGGTAGCGGCGGGCGTCGGCGAGGAAGGTCGCGCCGGACAGGTCCGGGTTCAGGCCGAGCTCCTGCAGCGCCGCGGCGAACGCGGCGAACGTGATCGCCGACGTGGTCACTCCGGGCGCGTAGGCGTCGCGCCACTCCCGCATCCGGCTCAGCACCTCCGCCGATCGCGCGGTCTCCACGGTCAGTTCGGCCGTCCACGGCCGGGGGTCCACAGTTTCGGCATGCGGCGTCCGGGACATGTCCAGGGCCGCCCGCCACCGCCGGGGCGAGCCGAACCGCTGCCACCACGCGGTCCACAGCGCCCGCCTCTCGTCGGCCGGCGCCGGGATCCGGGCCGCGCGCTCCTGGCCGGCCGCGCGGACCAGCTCGCGCAGCAGTTCGTTGACGGGGCCCGCGTCGCCGTACGAGTGGGCCACCTTCATCGCCACGTACCCGCCGCCGGCCAGGATCCGCACCGGGTGGTGACCGCGCGGCTCGGACTGCAGCCGCCGGGTCATCGCGTCGAAGTCGGCCGGCCCGTCGCCGAGGTCGGTGACCGCTTCCCCGACGTACGCCCGGAACGCGTCACCGTCCATCTGCTGCCACCGGCGCACCGGCCCGGTCGAGGCGGGACACCGCCCGGTGCGCCGGGTCGGCGTCGTGCAGGCCGATCATCGCGGCCCGGATCCGCTCGGCGGTCACTCCGGTCAGCGGCCCGACCGTACGGATGTACTCCAGCGGCAGCCACGCCCGCTCGTGGAGGGTCAGCTTGGTGGTGGACACGATGTTCTCCAGCTCGGTTTCGGGCTTGGCCAGGACGACCCGCAGCACGGTCGGCGCGACCAGCACCGTCTCGACGGCCATCACGATCGCCACCCAGGCGACCAGCTCGGTGAGGCTGCCGCGGCTGCCGCCGTACCAGGCGGCGGCCAGCTCGGCCAGACCGGCGAACACCGAGAAGACGCCGGCGCCGCGTACCCGGTTCTGCACCCGCGAGATGGCCAGGAAGAAGTGGTGGAAGACGAACGGCACGTAGGTCAGCGCCAGGATGGTGAGCGCGCGACCGGCCGCGTCGGCGTACTGCGCACCGAAGATCGACATGATCGGGTGCGCCGCCACCGCCACCACGATCGACACCGGCAGCCCGCCGGCGAGGCAGAGCAGCAGGCCGACCCGGACCTTGGAGCGCAGCGCCGCCTTGTCGCCGCTGGCCACCGCGAACAGCGTCAGCGCCACGTTGCCGGGCACCATGGCCAGGAACGACAGCACCATGAAGGCGGTGTAGAAGGCAGCGTTGGCCGACGCCGACAGCACCGCGGTGACGACCAGTGGCAGCGCCGCCCGCGGCAGGTAGGTCGCCAGGTTGAGCAGGTTGTGGTCGAACGTGGCCCGGCCCCGGCCGCGCAGCAGCGCGAGTCCGGGCGGAGCGAGTCGACCATGCCGCGGCGGCGCAGCGACGCGGCCAGGATCGCCACCGACAGCACCATGCCGGCCACCCAGGTGAGCAGCAGTTCCCCACCGTTCAGCGCGATCGGCAGCAGCGCCAGCGCGCCCAGCAGCGACCAGCTTGATCAGGGAGAACCAGAAGTTCCGCATCAGCTGCAGCGGCCCTTGCAGCAGACCGACCAGCGCCTCGTCCAGCACCAGCGTCATCGCGTTGAGCGCGATGCCGGCGACCAGCAGCACGGTGGCGGCGGTACCGCCGAGCGCGCTGCGCAGGCCCGGGATCGCCAGGTGGGCCAGCGCCACGTAGACCAGGCCGCCGGCGGTGGCGGCGCTGCCGGCGACCAGCAGGCAGGTGGAGATCAGGTCCCAGCGACGGCCCTTCAGGCCACCGAGGTCGGAGATCAGCATGGTGCCCATGCCGAACATGCCGATGGTCCCGATCAGCGTCATCGCCGACACCGCGGCCGAGGCCTGCCCGACGGCTTCGGCCGGCGCGGTCCGGGCGGCGACCCACCAGTACGCGAATCCGAACAGCGACGTGACGACCGTCGTGGCCATCAATGAGCCGGCGTTGAGGAACAGGTCGAGATGCCCGCGCAGGGTCGACACGATGCCGCTGCTGCGCGGGCCGGCGCTCGGCGGCCGGGCCTCGGTCGTAGTCAAGGTGCCCCCCATGGTCGACAAGCAAAAGGTAATGACTCGTCGTATTTGCGCGGTACGGCAAAGCGTACGGCTCTCCGGTTACTGTCCGGAGTGGAAGTGGGGCGCAGTGGCGGCTCGCTCCGCCTGTTCGGTGGACGTTTGAGACGCCTGTGACCCCACATGTATCCCGGTCAACGCAGGTCACGTCGTTGGCTGGAGTGATGTCGGTCTCTGTCGGCCGGATTTTGGAGCCAGTTGCGCAGAGTGAACTCGCCGGCGGAGTCAGTCTTCCCAGACCGGGACGGAGGGTAGCCCGCGGGCCGCCCGCGCCTTGTCGGTCATCTCCTGGATCAGCGCGGTCTTGCCGCGGGTGTACGCGTCACCCGGCCCGTACCGATGCATCAGTTCCCGCTTCAGCGCTGCGTACCGGTCCCGGTCCGCAGGGTTCGTGCGCAGGTGATCGCGCAGCAGCCGCTCGTTGCGGTTGACCCAGGTCTCGGCGGTGACGATGTGCAGGTGGTAGGCGATGCCCGGCTCGAATCGCTGCAGGAACAGCCGCCCCGGCATGGCGTCCGGCACCAGGTGGTAGCCGGGCAGCCGCGACGCATCGACGTCGTCGAGCGACGCCACGCTGCCCATCAGGTCAATCACCGGCTTGGCCGCGAGGCCGGGGACGGAGGTGCTGCCCAGATGCTCGATGTGCAGGAATTCGCCGGTCAGCTCGGCGCAGGCGGCCTGCCCCAGCTCGACCCACCGGGGATCCGGATCGGCGAGCGTCACAGCCAGCCCCATTTCTTCAGCCGCCAGTAGAGGAAGACCGCGACGACCACCATCGCCCCCACTGCCGCCGCGAACCCGAATCGCCAGTTGAGGCCGGGAATCGATGCGAAGTTCATCCCGTAGACGCCGCCGATCACGGTCGGCACGGCCGCGATGGCCGCCCAGGACGCGATCTTGCGCATGTCGTTGTTCTGGTCCACCGAGACCTGGGCCAGCCGGGCCTGAAGGATCGAGTTGAGCAGATCGTCGAAGCCGGCCACCCGGTCGACCGCCCGCGCCAGCCGGCCGCGAACGTCCAGGAAGTACGGGCGCAGGACGGCGGGCACCGGCTCAGGCAGATCCAGGAGCCGGGCCAGCGGTTCTTGCAGCGGCAGCACGGCCCGCTTGAACTCCACCATCTCCCGCTTGAGCTGGTAGATCTTCGCGACGTCGGGCGCGCCGTTCGCCGAACGCGTCCTCCTCGAGCCGTTCCAGGTCGCGCTCGACTTGGCCGGCCACGTCCAGGTACAGATCGACCATCCGGCTGCACACCGCGTGGGCCACCGCCCACGGTCCCTCGGTCAGCAGGGCGGCGCGCTGCTCGAGTTCCTGCCGCACCGGCCACAGCGCCCCGGCCGCCCCGTGCCGCACGGTGATCACGAACCGCGGACCGATCAGCACCGTGACATCGCCCGTGTCGACCACCTCGGAGTCCGCCGTCAGTTCCTCGTGCTCGACGTACCGGGCGGTGCGCAGCACCAGGCGGGTCACGTCGCCGATCGACTCGACGGCCGGCCGGTGCCCGCCCGTCACCGTCTGCTCCACGGTCAGCTCGTGCAGCCCGAAGGCGTCGGCCACCGACCGCATCGTCGCCCGGTCGGGCTCGTGGAGGCCGAGCCAGACGAAGGCGTGCCGGTTCCGGTGCGCGGCCCGCGCCGCCTCGCGGTAGTGCGGCTTCCCGGGCCGCCGGCCGCCGGCCTGGTAGACCGCGCAGTCGACGACCGCGTCCGGATTGTGCCGGCGCGGTTCGGGGGGCGCGTCCCGGCCGGCCCCCGCCAGCGAGTCCAGCAGCCGCGTCAGCGGCCGTGGCAGCAGCTCGGCGATCTGGTCCGGCATCCCGGCGACCCGTCGTCGCCGCAACCTCCCGAACATCCGACCTCCCGCGCCGAGCACACCGGCCGCGCGTCCGGCGCGGTCCTGATCACGGCACGACCGTAGCGGCCCGTAGGGCGGATGCGCGCCCGCCCACCGTAGACTCCGCAACCGGACAGATCCTGGCCGCAATCCGGCGGAGGCTGGTGTCATGGCGAACACGAGCGGGCGGATGCTGCGACTGCTGTCGCTGCTGCAGACGCATCGGTACTGGCCGGGCGGCGAGCTGGCCGGCCGGCTCGAGGTGAGCCCGCGCACGCTGCGCCGGGACGTCGACCGGCTGCGGGAGCTCGGCTACCCGGTGGATGCCACCCGGGGCGTGGCCGGCGGATACCAGCTGCGAGCGGGCGCGGCCGTCCCGCCGCTGCTGCTCGACGACGAGGAGGCCGTCGCCATCGCCGTGGGCCTGCGCACCGCCGCGGCCGGCGGGGTCGCCGGTTTCGAGGAGACCTCGGTCCGGGCCCTGGCCAAGGTGATCCAGCTCCTGCCGCCACGGCTGCGCAAGCGCATCGACGCGCTGCGGGCGGTCTCCGTCCCGGGCGCCCTCGGTGGCGGTCCGGAGCTGGACGCGACCACGCTGACCACCCTCGCGCTGGCCTGCCGGGGCGAGGAGCGTCTTCGTTTCTCGTACACGCCCCGTGCGGGCGAGTCGTCCGTCCGGCACGTCGAACCGCACCGGCTGGTCTCGCTCGGCCGTCGGTGGTATCTGGCGGCGTGGGACCTGGACCGCGGCGACTGGCGCAGCTTCCGTGTCGACCGGCTGTCGGCACCGGAGCCGACCGGCGCGCGGTTCCGTCCGCGGGAGATTCCCGGCGGCGACCCGGTCGACTGGCTGCGGTCACGCATCGCCGCCATACCGACCCGCTATGAGGTGGCGGTCGTCTTCCACGCGCCCGCCGAGCGGGTGGTGTCCTTCGTCGGACAGTGGGCGGTGGTTGAGCCGATCACGGAATCCTCCTGCCGGATGCGGATGCACACGGACGAGCTGTCCTGGCCGCTCTGGGTGCTGGCCGGGCTCGGAGCGGACTTCACCGTCGAGTCCCCCACGGAGTTGCGCGAGCGTGTCCGCACGGCGGCGGAGATCATGACGCGCAGCGCCGGGTCCTTGAGCAGTTAAGGCAGGGGCCGGAGGCGGACGTGGTCGTCGTGCCACTGTTCGCCGACGAGGAAGCGCTTGGTGCCGATGATCTCGAAGCCGTTCTTCGTGTAAAACCTCGCCGCCCGTACGTTCTTCTGGTTCACGCCCAGCCACACCGTGGCCGCGCCCGTCTCCGCCGCGGCGGCGAGGGTTGCCGACATCAGGGCGGCCGCGACCCCACGGCCGTGGCTGTCCAGCAGCACGTAGAACTTGCTCAGCTCGACCGTCGCCGCCCCGTCGACCAGGGCCCGTACGTCGGGATCGGCGATCGGCCCGCGAACCAGCATCGAGTAGCCGAGCGGGTCGCCGCCGTCCGACTCCGCCACCAGCACGGTGCGGCTCCGGTCGGCCAGATAGCCGGCGAATCGCTCTTCGGACAAATGCCGCGACACGAAGTCGTTCACATCCGACTGCGGCGTGCCCGGCGGGCAGGCCAGGCCGAACGTCTCCGCTGCCAGTTTGTGCAGCGCCGCCTCGTCGCCCAGCTGCCCGCGGCGCACGGTGATCGACATGCCTTGACCTTATCCGCGACGCGACTCACTCGACTCGGGCCACTCATCGATCGGAAACAGGATTTAGAGTCAGGCCGACCGTACGGCCGACAGGAGACGAGACATGCCACCCAGCGCGACGCCCCTGAGCGACGTGATCCCCGTCCCGGCCTCGGTGCGGCCGGCCGGCGCCGACTTCACCGTCTCCGCCGACACGGCCGTCAGCGCCGGCCGCGGCGCCGAGCTGATCGCCGAGCAACTCGCCGCCATCCTCCGCGACGCGACCGGCCATCCGGTACCGCTGGAGACCCGCGAGAGCGGCACGGACGAGACCGAGGCCGGCCAGATCGCGCTGACCATCGAGGACGCCGGCCATGGCGACGAGGGCTACCGCCTGACGATCGGGCCGGCCGGGGTCACGCTGGCCGCCGCCACGCCGGCCGGCCTCTTCTACGGTGTCCAGACGGTGCGGCAGTTCGTCCCGGTCGGCGGCGACGGCGACGCCACGCTGCCCGGCGGCGAGATCGTCGACCGGCCGCGCTTCGGCTACCGCGGCGTGATGATCGACGTCGCCCGCCACTTCTTCACGGTCGACGAGGTCAAGACGTACGTCGACGATATTGCGCAGTTCAAGATCAACCACCTGCACCTGCACCTGACCGACGACCAGGCGTGGCGTCTGGAGATCAAGAGCCGGCCCGCGCTGACGGCGGTCAGCGGCGGCGCGGGCACCGGCGTGGACGGGACCAGTCCGGGCTTCTACACCGCCGACGACTACGCCGTGCTGGTCGCGTACGCCGCCGCCCGGTTCGTCACCATCGTGCCGGAGATCGACATGCCCGGACACGTGAACGCGGCGCAGGTCGCCTACCCGGAACTGACCGCCGACGGAGTGGCCGTCCCGCCGCGGACCGACTGGGCGGTCGGCTACAGCTCCCTGGTGGCCGGCAAGGAGGAGACGTACGCGTTCGTCGACGACGTGCTGCGCGAGGTGGCGGCGCTCTCGCCCGGTCCGTACCTGCACATCGGCGGCGACGAGGCCGACTCGACCTCGGCCGAGGACTACCGCACCTTCATGACCCGGGTGCTGCCCACGGTCGCCAAGTACGGCAAGCGGCCGATCGGCTGGCACGAGATGGCCGCGGTGGAACTGCCGGCCGAGGCGATCCCGCAGTACTGGCGCATCGAGCCGGCCGACGACGGCGTCGCCCGGGCGGTGGTCACGGGCAGCAAGGTCATCATGGCGCCGGCCGACCGGACCTATCTCGACATGAAATACGACGCGGACACCCCACTGGGCCAGGACTGGGCCGGACTGATCCCGCTGCACCGGTCGTACGACTGGGATCCGGCGACCCGGCTGCCCGGCATCGGCGAGGAGGACCTGCTCGGCGTGGAGGCCGCGCTCTGGACGGAGACGCTCCGCACCGTCGCCGACGTCCAGACGATGATGTTCCCGCGCCTATCCGCGGTGGCCGAGATCGCCTGGTCGCCGCGGACGGCCCGCGACTGGGACTCGTTCCGCCGCCGGGTGGCCGCGTTCGGCCCCCGGTGGACCGCGGCCGGCGTGGCCTTCCACCGCGCCCCCGAGGTCGACTGGACCTAGCCGCCCGAAATCTTCCTTAAATCTTCAGCCCTACGGCGGTCTCGCGCGACCTCGTTTCCGCACGTCACGGCGGCTGCACGGGATCGGCGAAACGGACGGCGACGCGGATATCGTCGGTGGGCGGCCCTAGGCTTCATCCCGCCCGGTGCGCGCCGGGGCGGTGGAGCGGGAGAGATGCGGATGCGGAGCGGCAGCGCCCGGGCGTGGCCTTCGGTGGTCATGCTGGCCGGGTTCTCTCTGGTCGCGGCGGTGCTGCTGGCCCTCGTCACGGTGCCGGTCTGGTTGCTGCTCAGCGCGCTTCCGGGATCGGCCGCGGTCCGGCTGGGCGTGCCGCTGTGCATCGCGACCGTCGGCGTCATGGGCTCCGCGATCGTTCGTGCGCTGCATCGCCGCCGCACCCAGCCCCCTGGCATCCCGATCGGCCGGGACGACGCCGCCCCGCTGTGGACGATGGTCGACGCGGCCGCGAGTGCCGCCGGCGTCGCGCCGCCGGAGGGTGTCACGGTGATCGCGGACCCGGTCGTCGCGCTGATCAGCCGGAGCCGGCTGCTCGGCCTGATCGGCGGTCGGCGCGACCTGTACATCGGCATGCCACTGCTGCAGGCCTGGGACGCCGGGCGGCTGCGCGCGGCGATGGCGCACGAGTTCGGGCATGAGTCCAGGGCGCTCGGGCGGCTCGCCCCGGTGGCCTACCGCGGGCGCGTCGCGGTCAGCCGGGCGGTTCCCCGGATCCCGCGCAACAACCCGGCCGGGCCGCTGATCCGCCTCTGGGCGGGCTGGTACCGCCGGGTGGACGCGCCGTTCGGCCGCGCGCAGGAGCTGACCGCCGACCGCATCGCGGCGCAGTTCGCGGGCGCCGACGCGGCCGCCGCGGCCCTGCGGGACGGTCCGGCGCTGGAGACGCTGGTCCACGTCTTCCAGACCGAGTACGTCGCTCCCGGGCGTCGTGCCGGTCACGTTCCCGAGGACCTTTTCGGCGGCCTGCTGCACGTCCTCGCGGCGCGCGCCGACGAGATGGCCGCACTACGTCACCGCGAACCACCGGAACCCGGCGTGTGGGACTGCCACCCAGCCCGCCGCGACCGCCTCGCCGCGCTGTCCGCCGAGGCCGCCCGCCCGCCGGCCGGTGGGCCGCCTGCCGGTCGCCCGCCCACCGATGGGCCGCCTGCCGGTGGGCCGCCCGCCGATGGTGCGCCCGCCGATGGGCTGCCCGCCGATGGTGCCGCCGCTGATGGCCCGACTGTTGATGGTGCCGCCGCTGATGGGCCGACTGTTGACGGCGCGGCCGCTGAGGGGCCGACTGTTGACGGTGCGGCCGCTGAGGGGCCGACTGTTGACGGTGCGGCCACTGAGGGCCCGGCCGTCGATGCCGCGGCCGGCGATGGCCCGGCTGCCGACCGCCTGGAGAATGTCGCTCCGGTTTCGGAGTTGCCGGTGGCCGTCGCTGCCGGGAATGACGCGACGACCCCGCCTGCGGACGCGCCGGCCGGTGCGGTGGCCGCGTCCGGCGAGACGGGTACGACGGCGCAGGGCGGCGACCAGGGCGCCGTGGCCGGCGGTCGGAGGGCCGGGGGTGGCGACCCGCCGCCGAAACGCGGCGGTGCGCAGTGGGAGCCGGCAGCGGATCTGGTGCCGGATCTGCCGGGGCTGGCGCGCACCTTGCAGGCCGTGGCGTTCCCGCCGCAGGGGCGTACGGCGGTGGGGTGGGACGCGTTCTTCGGCGCGGCACGGAGTGCGGAGATGGAACGCGAGGCCGCGGGCGCGCTGTCGGCGCTGTCCCGGGCCGCGGGTGTGCCGGTGACCGGCGCGGCCGACGTGCTCGACCTGGCTGCCGACGGACGGCTGGCCAAGGCGGTCGAGACGATCTTCCCCGAGGTGCCGCCGGACGAGGCCGCCCGGCGGATCGACGAGCTGGTCACCCTGGTCGTGGCGCTCGCCGCACTGCGTACCGGCGGGGCCCGGTGGCGGCACAGCTGGACCGGCTCGGCCGAACTGGTCACACCCGACGGGCGGCACCTCGACCTCGCACGCGTGGCCGCGCTGTCGACGGATCCGGCGACGGCCGCGACCGCCCGGGAGCGGCTGGCCGAACTCGGCATCGACCTCACGACGGCCGCCGCTCGGCCGGAGACCGGCGATGTCCGGGCGGACGTAGTCGGAGGCGTGGTCAACTTGGTGGTCGACGGCAACCGGACCGACCTGTTGATCGTCGATACCGGATTTTTCCTGATCCCGGCGCTGCCGCGCTCGCAGAACGGCTCGGCCAAGCGGCGGCTGGCCCAGTTCGCGGCGGTGCACCCGACGCAGCGGGACCAGACCGCGGCCGGGAGCCGGTTCCTGCCGTACGCCGACCTGACCGGTGCCGCCCAGACTCGGCGTACGCCGAAGAGCTGGGATCTCAACCTGCGGTCGGGGGGCACGCTGACCCTTCGGACCGCCCTCGACTCCGACGAACTCCCCGGCGGGTGGGCCGCTCTCGACCATGCCGTGGCTTTCCTGTCCCGCACCGCCACCACCGCCTGAACCCTGCCTGTCCAAAGAGGACGGATCACGCTTGGGTAACGGAAGGCTGTGCACAAAGGCGCGTTGAGCGGTGAACCCCGAACCTGCCCGCTCCGTGATTATGGATAGATGGTCACATGTCTGATGTTCGGGCCACCAATCAGTGACCTTGCGTCACAATGAGCTCAGACGCTGTTCGCTTGGGTGTACCGGAATTGGGTAGTACCGATGCCGGACCTAGGTAGACCATGGTCCGGGGGTTCAGGCAGGAGGGCGCTATGCAGCGGGGACCGATGGCGCTCTTCGGGGCCATCATCGCCGTCGGACTCGGTCCGGCGATGTGGGTGGGCGCCCAGCTCGGCACCGCGGTCGATTTGCCGGCCCGCCCGCCGGCGGTCACGTCGGAGCACGGCACGCAAGCGAAGACGCAGGAAAAGGGTGGCGAGGCCGGTTCGGCCCCGGACACCTCGGTGGTCATCCGGACCACGCCCGAGGCCGTGACCAAGCCGCTGTCCCCGGTGAAGCGGCGCCCGGGGGTGTCCCGGACGTTCAAGTCGCCGACTTCTCCGGCTCCCTCCAGCGTGTCTCCGTCACCCAGCAGCGACCAGTCGTCGGCGCCGGCCGAGGGCGGCCAGACCACCCCGCCGGTCGGCGGCGGGACCGGGGACGGCGCCGACCAGCCGCCGTCGCCGCCCGCCGGCCAGACTCCCGGCGGCGGCAGTGGCGGCGGCAGTGGCGGCGACAGCGGCGGCGACAGCGGCGGCACGGGCGACGGCCGGCCGATCGCCAGCTGAGAAGCTCAGTCCGCCTTGGTGAGGGCCACCACGGGAATCCGGCGGTCGCCCGCCTTGTCCTGGTGCTCGGTGAAGAACGGGAACTTGTCGGTGATCGCCGCCCACTCCCGGTCGTAATCCTCGCCGGTCAGCGGCGTCGCCCGGGCGCGGTACCGGCGACCGGGAACCTCCACGGTCACGTACGGGTCAACCAGCAGGTTGCGGTACCACTGCGGGTGTTCGACCGCCCCCGCGTTGGAGGCGATCACCAGCAGACGGTCGGAGTCCGGCACGTACATCATCGGGCTGGTCCGCTCCTTGCCGGTGGTCCGTCCGAGCGTCGTCAGCAGCAGCAGGGGCCGATCGCCCATCGACTTGCCGCCGTCGGCCCGGTACTCCTCGATCAGCTTGCGGTTGTACTCGAGCATGTCCGTCATGACACTCCCTTTCCGGCGGGCGAAGGACGGCAGACCTCGGCGAGATCATGAACCGACGCCTGAATCATCTCGCGAAGCTCGACCCGTTCCAGCACCCCCGCCACCAACCAGAAGCCGCAGCCGTACGCGCGGGGAACGCGTACGGCTGCGGCCGGGCGGGGTCAGAGACCGAGCACGCGGTTGAGGATGTCGCGGTACCCGCGCAGCTCCACCCGGAGCTGCTCGGTGTCGTCCGAGTCGACCTGGTGCAGCTGGGCCTTCTGGTCGCGCAGGCTGGCGGCCAATTTGTCGACCGCCTCGTCGAGCAGTCCGGCGGCCTCGGTGGTGGCCTCCTTCGGGCTGTCCACGAACTTGAGCTGGACGTCGCGCCAGCGGTCGTGGAACGACGAGGCGTCGTTCGCGTCGAAAATCGACGACAGGTCCGGCCCGGCGACGGCGCCCGGCAGCCTGCCCCCGGTCGCGGTCGCGGTGTCGCCGGTCGCGGTGTCGCCGGCTCGCGTGCCGCCGAGCCCGGTGGTGTCGGCGAGCCCCGGTGGTGTCGGCGGGCCCGGTGGTGTCGGCGGCCCCGGAGGTGTCGGCGGGCGTCGTGTTTACCCGGTCGGTGGTGCCGGCGGGGGCCTCGGCCAGCGGCGCCGTCCCGGTGTCGTCGGCGGCCGCCACCGCGTCGTCGTCCACGGTGTTGGCGTCCGCGGCCAGTTCCTCGTCGTCCGGAACGGAGGCGGACCCGGAGTCGGAGCTGGAGTCGACGGAGCCGGAGCCGGAGTCGACGGAGCCGGAGCCGACGGAGCCGGAGACCGGCGCGATGTCCGCGCCGGCGGGGCGCGAGCCCTCCAGCGGACGGTCGGTGGCCGGGTCGACCACCGTCGGGCCGTCGAAGTCGCCGTCGTTCTTCAGCGCCGGCTCGACGCTGCCGTCCGAGTCGGTAACGGCGGACCGGAAGCTGTCGTCCGGCCCGTACGTCGTGGTGCTCGAACTCTCCGGCGTCAGTTGACTGCCGTCGGCCGCCACCGCGGCCACTGGGGAGTGCGGCGCGGAGCCGTCCGGCGGAAGGCCGGCGGCGTCGCTTCCGGTGCGGTGGTCACCGGCGTACCCGGGCTCGTCCGACCCGTCGGCCCGTTCCTGTGTGGCCAGCTCGGCGTCCGCGTTGTCATCGTTGTCACCGGGGGCGGCCGACCACGGCGAACCGGTCCGCTGCAGCGGCACCGCCTGTGTCGCCTCGGCCGAATCGTCGGATCGGAGCTGAACGGTGGAATCCTGGTCGTCCGGGGTGGAGTCTCGGTTCTCGTTCGAGAAGAAGCGCATGGGCGGGGGCTCCTAGCGGCTCGTGGCGTCGGGACGCGAGCCCGCGACGTCGGTGTCGGGTGCGGCGGTGGTGTCGGACGCGTCGGTGGTCTTCGGCCGCGGGGCGGGCGCGGCCGGCGTGGAGGTGGTATCAGTTTCCGACTTGACCGGGTCGGTGCCCAGCAGGTCCGCGAACAGCGCCCGATAGTGCACCAGCGCCTGGCGCAGGTCCTCGGTGCTCGCCTCGCCGGCCTGGCTGCGCTGGCTGATCTCGTGCGCGTCCCGGTAGTGGCTCAAGGTGCTGGCGTGCTCGACGGAGAGGTCGGCCAGCCGGTCCTCGTAGTCGCGGGTCGGGTAGCCGCGCTCGGTGATCAGCTGGGTGACCAGCTCGTCGGCGGTCGTCGACGGCGCCGGTCGGGGTCGTCGACGAACTGGATCTGCACTTCTTCCCAGGCGGCGCTGTACCGGGCCTGGGACTCCGGGCTCAGCGGCTTGAGCTCCAGCTCGGCGTGCCGGCGCTCTCGCGTTCGCGCAGCTCCTTCTCGGCGTCCGCGCGGCTGCCGGTGTCGGCCACCGCCCGGTCGTACTCGGGTCCGAACGTGCTCTGCAGCTTCTTCGCCGGCGGCGGCCTGCACGCCGAAGACGATCGCGGCGATGACCACCAGGATGACGACGATCAGGACGATGACGGCGATGGGGGACATGGGACTCCTCCTTCTTCACCGGGTTATTTCCACGCACGGTGGTCGGCCAATCGCGTTCCGCGCAGCGCGGTCGAGATTGACCAGCTGCATCGTCCGGCGTGAGTGCCAACTCACTGCGCAAAAGGGACAATAGCTGTCGATGTGGGGCGCGCGCAGAGGTGGCTCGATCCGAAACGATTACGTATTCTGCCGGAGAGCGCGCGCAGCCCGTAACCAACCGTTCCCTCCTCACCGACGAACGGCCGGGACCGGTGGGTCGCGGACAGCGGACCGACCCTCGGGCGGAGCCTGATGAGAACCCGCAACTGGTCGATCCGTTCGAAGATCATCGCGTTGGTCGCCGTGCCGCTGGTGGCACTCCTCGCGCTGTGGATCTTCGCGACCACGCTGACCGCCGGGCCCGCGTTCAATCTGCTGTCGCGCGCAGACGTTGCTGGACAGCGTCAGCAACCCCGGCGAGGTGCTGGTCGCGACGCTGCAGGCGGAGCGCCAGTTCTCGGTCGAATACCTGTCCGACGCCGGACGGAGACCGCGACTCAGCTGACCGATCAGCGGGCTGGCCACCGACCGCGCCGCCGCAGATTTCCGGCGGGCGGCCGCAGCGGGGACGCGCAGCACGCGGCCAGCGACACCCTGCGCGACCGCATCGCCCAGATGTTCACCGAGCTGGACAGTCTGGACGGGCAACCGCGGGCACATCGACGCGCACGAGATCGACGCCGGTCGGCGCGCCAGTGCTTCTACAACACCATGATCGACGCCGGATTCCAGATGTTCTCGGCCACGCGCCACGTTCAACGACGAGGACGATCGACCGGCGAGCTGCGGGCGCTGACCACGGTCGGCCGCGGCCAGGAGTACCTGAGCCGCGCCGACTCGCTGGTGGCCGGCGCGACGCGGCCGGCGTTGCTCGACGCCGACCTGCGCGACGAGTTGCTGCCAGGTCATCGGCACCGCGCGTTCCTGCTCACCGAGGGCATCGCCGACATGACCGCGACCGACCGCACGGAGTACCAGCAGATCAGCAACGGCGACGCGTACATCCGGCTACGGACGCTGCAGACCAGCTCGTCACGACAGCGTGGCGAGTCGCGACATCGCCGGTGTCCGCGCGTCGACTGGCAGCCGGCCTACGACGCCGTCGGCGCAGCAGCTGCGCGCGTTCGAGATCCGCGCCGAGCCGCCGCTCACCCGGCGAGCCCGCCCGCTGGCGGTCGCCGTGCTGATCCGGCTCGGGCTGGCCGGCGTCCTCGGGCTGCTCGCGCTGGTCATCTCGATCGTCGTCTCGGTCCGGATCGGCCGGTCGATCGTCGGCCGGCTGCTCCGGCTGCGCGGCGAGGCCCTGGAGATGGCCGACGAGCGCCTGCCCACGGTGGTCCGGCGGCTGCAGCGCGGCGAGGTCGGTCGACGTCGACGTCGAGACGCCGCCGCTGGAGTACGGCCGGGACGAGATCGGCCAGCTCGGCCACGCCTTCAACGAGGTGCAGCGTACGGCCGTGCAGTCGGCGGTCGAGGAGGCCAGCGTCCGGCGCGGCATCAACGAGGTCTTCCTCAACATCGCCCGCCGCAGCCAGACGCTGCTGCACCGCCAGCTCGCGCTGCTCGACAAGATGGAGCGCCGGGAGACCGAGCCGGAGGAGCTCGAGGACCTCTACCGCGTCGACCACCTCGCCACCCGGATGCGGCGGCACGCCGAGGACCTGGTCATCCTGGCCGGCGCCGCCCCCGGGCGGGGCTGGCGCAACCCGGTCCCGGTGATCGACGTCGTCCGCGGCGCGATCAGCGAGGTCGAGGACTACAAGCGGGTCGACATCCGCGGCATGCAGAGTTCGGCGGTGCTCGGGCGGGCCGTCGGCGACGTCATCCACCTGCTGGCCGAGCTGCTGGAGAACGCCGCCTCGTTCTCGCCGCCGCACACCCGGGTCCAGGTCGCCGGGCAGGTGCTGCCGAACGGGTACGCGATCGAGATCGAGGACCGCGGCCTCGGCATGTCGGCCGAGGCGGTCGAAGAGGCCAACCGCAAGCTGCTCGAACCGCCCGACTTCGACCCGGCGGACAGCGCCCGGCTCGGCCTGTTCGTGGTGGCCCAGCTGGCCAACCGGCACGGCATCCGGGTGTCGCTGCGCCCGTCGCGCGTTCGGCGGGATGACCGCGATCGTGCTGATCCCGGCCGAGCTGCGTGACCGGCGCGCCGGCCCGCATGGAACTGCCGGCCGGCCCGGGCGCGGACGCCGGCCCGACAAGTCCTGGGACCGGCCGCTGGTCGGGTCGGGCAACGACGACCCGTCCCGGCACTCGCTGGCCGCCCTGCAGTGGCAGGGCAGCGAACAGCTCCGGTCGATCACCGTCCCCCGGGCGAACCCGGGCGACCAGACGATCCACATCCCGCCGGTGGTGCCGAGCGGTCCGCGGCCCGGTTCGGTGGCCGAGGGTCTGAGCGCCGACGGCCTGGTGCAGCGCCGCCGCACCGCCGGCCGACGCCCACCTGCGCCGGCGCCGACGTCGCCGGCGCCGGCCGGACCCGGCCCGGCGGACAGTGACCGCGCCACGCGGGAGCTGCCGCACCGGGTCCGGCAGGCCAGCCTTGCGCCGCAACTGCGCGCCCCCGCGCCGGACCCGAGCCCGACCCCGCGCCGCTGCGATCCCCGGAGCAGATCCGCGCGCTGATGAGCGCGCTGCAACGCGGCACCACGCGTGGCCGGTTGGCCGCCGCCGGGGTCGATCCGGAAGCGCCGATCCCCGCCCCACGCACGCCGGCGGACGACCGGAACTTCGCCGACGCGGCTACCGTCAGCTTCCCGATCGTGCCGAACACCGACGAGATCCCGAAGAACCGGCCGGATAAGGACGCAAAGTGACACAGACGAAAGCAGAGCGCGAACCTCACCTGGCTCCTCGACGACCTGGTGGAGCGAGTGCCGACCGCGCAGCAGGCGGTGGTGCTGTCCGCGGACGGGCTGCATGATGGGCGCCTCGGCCGGGACTCGGCCCGTGAGGACGCCGAGCATCTGTCCGCGATGGCGGCCGGCTTCCAGAGCCTGGCCAAGGGAGCGAGCCGGCATTTCCGGGCCGGCCGCGGTACGGCAGACCGTGGTCGAGATGGAGTCCGCGTTCCTGTTCGTGACCGCCGCCGGCCAGGGCGCGTGCCTGGCCGTGCTCGCCTCCAGCGACGCCGACCTCGGGCTGATCGCGTACGAGATGGCGATGCTCGTGACCCGGGTCGGTGAGTTCATGGCCGCGCCCGACCGGCCCGTGGCGCGCCTCCGATGCCGGCTGAGTCGCCGCGCGCCCGGCACGACTGGCTCGACTCCGACGCCGGGCCCGGTCGTGCGGCCGTACGCGCTGACCCAGGGCCGGGTCGCGCCCGTCCGTCGACCGAGTTCGACCTGGTCGCGTTCGTCGTCGCGACCGATGCCCGACGCGCCGCCGCCGCCCAGCCTGCAGCCCGAGCACCATGCCATCATCAGCGCCTCCTGGGAGCCGATGTCGGTGGTCGAGCTGGCCTCCAAACTCGATCTGTCGATCGGGGTCGTCCGGGTTCTGCTCGGTGATCTACGCTCGGCGGGTCTCATCTCGCTGTACGAACCACCCGAGGCCTCCCAGCGGCACGACATCGACGTACTCAAGGCGGTTGTCAATGGACTCCGTGCGCTCTGACCGCAACGGCGCATCCCGGTCGCGCTGAAGATCCTCATCGCCGGCGGCTTCGGCGCGGGCAAGACCACCATGGTCGGCTCGGTCAGTGAGATCCGCCCGCTGCAGACCGAGGAGGTCCTCACCGGGGTCGAGGGCGCCGACGATCTGCTCGGCGTCGAGGGCAAGACCACCACCACGGTGACCATGGACTTCGGTCGCATCACCATCACCGACGACCTGCAGCTCTACCTGTTCGGCACGCCCGGGCAGGACCGCTTCTGGTTCCTCTGGGACGAGCTGTCGTCAGGGCGCGCTGGGCGCGGTGGTGCTGGCCGACACCCGCCGGCTGGCCGACTGCTTCCCGTCGATCGACTACTTCGAGCAGCGCGGCACCCCGTTCGTGGTCGCGGTGAACTGCTTCGACGCGGAACGCCGGTTCGGCGCCGACGCGGTGGGCCGGGCGCTCGACCTCGACCCGGGCGTGCCGGTGGTGCAGTTCGACGCCCGCGAACCGCTGGGCGCCCGCAACGTGCTGATCGAGCTGGTCGAGTACGTGGCCCGCCGGCAACTGACCGGTGCGGGAGCGCGATCCGCCGGTTGACGGAGCGTTCGTCTGCTTTGCTGGCGATGTGGACACGTACGGCGAGTTCGTCTTCCTCGGCAGCTACACCGGCGAGAGCGGTGGTGCGGGCGAGGGCATCGCGCTGCTCCGGCGCGATCCCCGCACCGGCTCGCTGACCCGGCTGGGCGTCGCCGCCCGGACCCCGTCCCCGTCCTTTCTCGCCCAGCACCCCGCGCTGCCGGTGCTGTACGCCGTGAACGAGCTCGACCGCCGGCACGGTCAGCGCGTTCGGCGTCGCCGCCGACGGTTCGCTGCGCGAGCTGGCCGTCCGGGACACGGGCGGGCGGCACCCCTGCCACCTGGCGGTCACCCCGGACGGGCGGCACCTGCTGGTGGCCAACTACTCCAGCGGCTCGGTGACGGTGCATCCGCTGGACGACGACGGCGCCCCGGGCGTACGGACCGACGTGCTCGACCTGCACGGCCGGGGTCCCGACCCGGATCGTCAGGCCGGCCCGCACGCCCACCAGGTGACGCCCGGCCGCTCCGGCGCGGATGTGCTGATCACCGACCTGGGAGCGGACCGGGTCTGGCGGTCGCGACTGGACCCGCACTCCGGGCGGCTGGGCGAGCCCGTGGTCGCCATGCCGGTACCGCCCGGCACCGGGCCGCGCCACCTGCTGGTCGGCGCGGACGGTGCGTTGTTCCTCACCGCCGAGCTGGCCGGCGCGCTCTGCTGGCAGGACGGCGGCGGACGGGACCAAGACCACGCGCGGGGGAGGGTGGCGGCCAGCACCACGGTCCACCGGACCTTCCCGTCGGAGGTGGTTGCGGGGCGCGACGAACGGTTCATCTACGTGGCCAACCGGGGTCCGGACACGGTGTCGGTCTTCGGCTGGGAGCACGGCACGGCCACGCTGATCGCCGAGGTCCCGGCCGGTGGATCGTGGCCGCGGCACATGGCGTTACTGTTCGATCACCTTTACGTAGCCAACGAGCGTTCACACACTGTCACGGTCTTTCGGCTCGACCCGGACACCGGTATCCCCTGTCCGCAGGGTGCGCCCATCGTCGAACCGAACCCGGCTTGCATTCTGGGCTGGAAACGGATCTCTCACTAGGCGAGACCGTTTCATCACTGTCTGTCGCAGACGTGAGCGGAATTGTCGATCCGAGTAAGTTCCGCCCAAACATAGGTGGCATTCGGGTCTGCCGATCAGCAGTATGGACCGCGTGTCGGGCCGTCATCGCAGAGATTTCAATGTTCGGGGAGCAAGCGTCGTCGGTGCCGCGATGGCCGTGGTCCTCGTGCTGGCCGGTGCCTGGGTGGGCTACCAGCACCTGTCCGACAAGCGCTGTTCCGGCCAGATCAAGTTGAGCGTGGCGGCGGCCACCGAGATCGCTCCGGCGGTCGATCAGGCCGCCCAGCAGTGGGTGAGCAACGGCGCCAGCGTCAACGGCACCTGCGTGGCCATCAGCGTCAACGGGTTCAATCCGGCCATCATGGCCGCCGCCGTCGCGCGTGAGCACCACGTGTCGCTCACCGGCCTGGGTGACGCGCCGGCCTCGGTGCCGGTGCCGGATGTCTGGGTGCCCGACTCGTCGACCTGGCTGTTGCGGCTCAAGGCCGAAGCGCCGGGTTTCCAGCCGACCGACGGCTCGTCGGTGGCGCAGAGCCCGGTCGTGATGGCCATGCCGAAACCGGTGGCCGAGGCCATCGCCGGTTGGCCGGACCGCGCCCTGGGCTGGAAGGACGCGCTGGACCTGTTCACACAGACCAACAAGATCAACCCCGGCATCGCCGACCCCACCCGCGACGCCACCGGCCTCACCGGACTGCTCGCGCTCAGCCAGGTCGCGCCGCCCACCGACGAAGGGCAGCAGAAGGCGGTCGGCGCGCTCCGGCTGCTCGCTCAGAGTTCGTCGGCGCTGCGCGACGACCTGCTGCAGAAGTTCCCGCACTCGGCCAACGATCCGAACGACATCGCCAGCAGCGTCGGCGCCGCGCCGCTGTCCGAGCAGGATGTCATCTCGTACGACGCGCAGAAGCCGTCGGTGCCGCTGGTCGCGCTCTACCTCAAGCCGCTGCCGCCCGCGCTGGACTACCCGTACGCGGAAATGCCTGAGCTCAGCCCCCAGAAGCTGACCGCGGCCGCGGGTCTGCGCAGCCGGCTCAGCACCACGTCGTTCAAGAACGCGCTGGCCACGGCCGGCCTGCGCGGCCCGGACGGGACGGCCGGCAGCGGCTTCAGCCTGCCGATCGGCGCGCCGCCGGCCACCCCACCGACCAGGTCGGCGTCCTCGGGCAGCGCCGGGCCCGGCGGAACGGCCGCGGCCGGGCTGGACGCCGGCGCCATCAACCAGACCATCGGGCGCTGGGCCGCGATCACCGTGCCCGGCCGGGCCCTGGCCGTGTTCGACGTCTCCGGTTCGATGTCCATCACCGTGCCCACGGCCAAGAACCTGACCCGGGCCCAGGTGACCCAGCAGGCTGCCGTCCAGGGTCTGTCGCTGTTCGACGACAAGTGGGCGGTCGGCGTCTGGCGGTTCTCGACCAACCTGGACGGCACCCGCCCGTGGCAGGAGATCGTGCCGATCAGTTCGCTGGCCACCGACCGGGACAAGCTCAAGGCATCGGTCAAGTACCTGGCGCCGACGCACGGCAACACCGGTCTGTACGACACCGCCCTGGCGGCTTACAAGGAGGTCCGCGACGGCTGGGTCGGCGGCCGGATCAACTCGGTGATCCTGTTCACCGACGGGCAGAACGACAACCCCGGGGGCCTCACCCTGCCGCAGCTGGTCGCGCAGTTGAAGAAGCTGAATGACCCGGAGCGCCCGGTCCGCATGGTGATCATCGGCATCGGTGACGAGGTCAACCCCAAGGAACTGCAGACGATCACGGACGCGACCAGCGCCGGTGGGGTGTTCTTGGCCAAGGACCCGGCGAAGATCAACGAGATCTTCCTCGAGGCGATCGCGACCCGATCCGGCGCCGCCGGCTGAGCCCGGTCAGGTGGCGGCGCCCGACCAGTCGAGGCACACCACGACCGCGTCGTCGTCCAGATCGGCGTCGCCGGCGTACGCCCGGAGATCACCCAGCAGCGACCGTACGGCCTGGAGAGGCGCCATCGACCCGGTGCGCCGCACGAACCGTTCCAGGGCCACGTCGCCGTACGACCCGGCCGCCGACCGGGCGTCCGACACCCCGTCGCTGACCACCATCAACCGGTCTCCGGGCTCGAGCTGAAATCGCTGCGGCGAGTACTGGGAACCGTCGAACATGCCCAGCGGGAACTGCTCCTCCAACGGCTGGCGGCGCACCTCGCCGGCCCGTAGTACCAGCAGGTGTGGCGACCCGGCGTCGACCGCGGTCATCGCACCGGTCGCGATGTCCAGCTCCAGCAGCAGCGCGGACACGTACGTGGCCCCCTGGTACTGAGCGAACACCGCCTGGTCGGCCAGCGCCGCCTGATCGGCGAGGGACAGGCCGGCCCGCCGGGCGTTGCGCAGGGCCTGGGTGGTCAGCGAGGTCAGCAGCGCGGCCGTCACGCCCTCGCCCATCCCGTTCAGAGCGGAGACGTAGACCCGGCCGTCGTACTCGGCCCAGTCGAAGCTGTCGCCGCGGACGGCGTACGCCGGTTCCAGTTGCCCGGCGAGGCTGAATGCGGGGCGGATCCGGGACCGGCCGGGCAGCAGCTCCCACTGCATCTCGGCGGCCAGGGTGAGTCGCCGGGTGCGGGTCGCGATCATGTACCGGTCGGTGCCCGCCGCGGCCGACTGGAGCTCGTGGGCGAGCAGGGTTGCGATCTCCGCCAGTTCGGCCCGCCGCTCCGGGTCCGCGGACACCGGCGAGCACCGAAGCACGCCGATCCGCTCACCGCGGGCCGTCACCGGCAGATGCGACGCCCGGCCGTCGGCGACCTCGCCCTGATGGTCGAACGACTGCCACACCGGGTCGCCGGGCCGAGTCACCGCCGGGCCGCCGCTCAGCGGCAGCAGCGCGGCCAGGCGGTAGTCCACCAGGAACAGTTCGACGTCGTCGATGTCGTGGGTCTTGGCCAGCGCGACCGTCAGCGACTCGAGCACCGCGTCGGCCGGAGCCCCGGTCAGGGCCCGCGCAACGGCCGCCACCCGATCCGACACGGCTTCACCCCCTCGACAGTCGCCCGCGTAAGGGTAGTGTCTGCTGCACCATGGCCGAATACCATGGGCCGGTTGGGCCGGACCCGATGCGCGCCGCGGCGGTCGACGACGCCGCGCAGTCGCTGCTGAGCGCATGGGATGCCGCCCGTGAACAGGCCACACCGCGATTGTCCGCTCCGCAACTCAGTGCGCTTCTCGTCGTCGAGCGCACCGAGGGCATCAACCTGCGCCGGTTGGCCGAGGAACTGAAGATGCTGTTGTCCTCAGCCAGCCGGCTGACCGATCGGCTGGTCGCGTCGGGCATGGTGGAACGCGTGCCCGGACGGGTCGACCGGCGGGAGATCGCCATCTTCCTCACCCCGTCGTCCCGAGCGCTGCTGGACGAGCTCCGCCGCACCCGGCGGGCGATGCTGACCGCGGTGCTGGAGCGGATGTCGACGACCGGCCGGGCGGCCCTGATCCGCGGACTGACCGAGTTCGCGGTGGTCGCCGAGACCCCGGGCGGGGACGCCACGGCGTCCGGTTCCGCGTTGTCTGCTTGAGTCAGCGGGTAAGACGTACACCGAGCTGCTCGATGACCGTACCGCCGGCGAGATTTCGACCCGGCAACGACGGCGCGCAGCGCGTGACGTTCGATCATCGGAGAGAATTGCCGCTATGACCTTGGTTGCCGGGATCGACTCGTCCACACAGAGTTGCAAAGTCGTCATCCGCGACGCCGAGACCGGGAAACTGGTCCGGCAGGGCCGGGCGAGCCATCCCGACGGCACCGAGGTCCATCCGGACGCCTGGTGGTCGGCGCTGCAGGCCGCGATCACCGAGGCCGGCGGCCTGGACGACGTCGCCGCGGCGTCGGTCGCCGGTCAGCAGCACGGCATGGTCGTCCTCGACGCGGACGGCGAAGTGGTCCGGCCGGCGCTGCTGTGGAACGACACCCGCAGCGCCGGAGCCGCCGCTGACCTGATCGAGGAGCTGGGCGGCGGCGAGAAGGGCCGCCAGGCCTGGGTCGACGCGGTCGGCATCGTGCCGGTGGCCAGCTTCACCCTGACCAAGCTGCGCTGGCTTGCCCGTCACGAGCCGGCGAACGCCGACCGGGTGGCTGCGGTCTGCCTGCCGCACGACTGGCTGACCTGGAAACTGACCGGGTGCGCCGGGCTTGGACGCGCTGCGCACCGACCGCAGCGACGCCAGCGGCACCCTCTACTGGTCGGCGGCCACCAACGAGTACCGGCCCGAGCTGCTGGAACTGGGCTTCGGCCGGCGTATCGCGGTGCCCGAGGTGCTCGGCCCGACCGGTGTCGCGGGCCGGCTGGCGAGCGGGGCGCCGCTCGGGCCCGGGCGCCGGCGACAATGCCGCGGCCGCGCTCGGCACCGGCGCGTTGCCCGGCGACGTGATCGTCTCGATCGGCACGTCCGGCACCGTGTTCGTGTCGTCCGACGTGGCGCCGAACGATCCCAGCGGCACGGTCGCCGGGTTCGCCGACACCACCGGACGGTTCCTGCCGATCGTGGTCACGCTGAACGCGGCCCGGGTCCTCGACGCGGCGACCAAACTGCTCGGCGTGGACCACGACGAGCTGTCCCGGCTCGCGCTGTCCGCCCCGGCCGGCGCCGACGGGCTGGTGCTCATCCCGTACCTGGAAGGCGAGCGCACACCCAACCGGCCCAACGCCACCGGCGCGATCCACGGTCTGACACTGAAGACCTCCGACCCGGCTCACCTGGCCCGGGCCGCGGTCGAGGGCATGCTGTGCGCGCTCGCCGACGGGCTCGACGCGCTGGTCGCGCAACGGCGCCGTGGCCAACCGGATCGTGCTGGTCGGCGGCGGCGCCCGCAGCGAGGCGGTCCGGCGGATCGCGCCCGTGCTGTTCGGCCTGCCGGTGCTCGTCCCGCCGCCGGGGGAGTACGTGGCCGACGGCGCCGCCCGCCAGGCGGCCTGGGTCACGCTCGGCGCCGAGACGCCCCCGACCTGGTCGGCCGAGGCCCCCGAGGAGTACGACCGACCGTGGCGTTCCGCTGATCCGCGAGCAGTACGCCGCCGCCCGCGACGCTGTCATCGACCGCCCGGAACCGCTAACCTCGTCGGCGTGACCATTCGGGGCGGTGCCGACGCACCGCGTCTACAGCGTGGTCGTGTTCGTGATCCTGGCCTCGCTGGACAACGTCGCGATCGGGCTGGTACCGCCCCTGTACGGCAGCATCGGCGCACACCTTGGGCGTCGGCGAGGGCCACATCGCGCTCGCCACCACCGTCATGTTCCTGATCAGCGCGGTCGCCGCGATCGGCTGGGCGTACGCTGGGGGACCGCACCAACCGCAAGCCGGTGCTGATCGCGGCACCCTGATCTGGGTCGCTGGCACGGTCTGGTCCGGCCTGTCCGGCAGCTACACGTCGTTCCTGCTGTCCCAGGTGGTCGCCGCGTTCGGCCTGGGCGCGGTCGCCGTCGTCAGCTTCGCCGTGGTCAGCGACCTGATCTCGCCGCGAGCGCCGCGGCCTGGTGATGAGTTTCTGGGGGCTGTCCCAGGGCGTCGGCACGCTGGCCGGCACCCTGGTCGGCGGCCTGCTCGGCACTCCGACTGGCGGATCCGTTCCTCGTCACCTCGGCCGCCGGCGTGGTCGCCACGCTCGCCTACGTCGTTCACCTACAACGTGCCCCGCGGCGACAGCCAGCCGGAACTGGCCGGGATCGACGTACGACGAGCGGATCCACCGCGACGACCTGCCGGTGATCCTGCGCCCGGCGGACGAACCGTCTGGCTGATCCTGCAGGGGCTGCACCGCGCAGATCGCGCTCGGCTCGCTGGTCTGGCTGCCGGTGCTGTTCCGGTCGCGGGCCGAGCACCAGGGCTACACCGCCGGCACGGCGATCATCGTGGGCAGCGTGTTCGCCACTCTGTTCCAGCTCGGCGGCGCGCTGTCGCATCCTCGGCGGGCTGGCCGGTGACCGGCTGCAACGGCGTACCCCGCGCGGCCGGGCCCTGGTCGCCGCGGTCGGCGTGCTGGCCGCCGTGCCGTTCTACGTGGTGCTGTTCTTCGTCCCGATGAAGATCGAGGTGCCGAACGGCGCCGGCGCCGGGGCGGTGATCCGGGCGCGTGCTGTCCGACGTGTTCACCGAGCCGACGGTCGGCGCCTGCCTGGCCACGGCGATCTTCGCGCTCGCGCTGACCTCGGCCAACTCGCCCAACTGGTTCGCCATGATCGCCGACGTGAACCCGCCCGAGCATCGCGGCACCGTCTACAGCCTCGGCAACCTGGTCAACGGCTTCGGCCGGGCCGGCGGGAACGCGCTGGTCGCGGTGGCCTTCCGCGGCGCTGGCGTCGGCGTTCCCGCCGCCGCTGAACTACGCCGTCGGGCTGGCCGGCTTCCAGCTCTTCTTCATTCCCACCGGAGTCATGTATTGGCGGGCCAGCCGGACGGTGGGGCGGGACATGGCGGACACCCACGCCGCCCTGCTCGCCGCCGCCGGCCGGCTGGCCTCGTCATCCGAGCCAGGCGGTGACGTCGGTGGGGAGCCACCTGTCGTCGTCGAGCGGCTCGCTGCTCAGCAGGACCCGCTGCCCGACCGGTAGCTCGTACGGCTCGTCGCCGAAGTTCGTCACCACCAGCACGTCACCGGCCTGGAAGGCGAGCACCGGGGCGGGCGAGCCGACCCAGGTCAGGTCGCGGCCCAGCCCGTACTCCCGGCGCAGCCGCAGCGCCTCCCGGTACAGCTCGTACGTCGAACCGGGCACGCCCCGCTGCCGGTCCCGGGCGTACTCGGACCAGATCGCGGGTTGCGGCAGCCAGCTCGAGTCGGACGGCCCGAACCCGTACGACGGCGCGTCCGCCTCCCACGGGATCGGCACCCGGCAGCCGTCCCGGCCCCGCTCGGTGTGCCCCGACCGAACCCACGCCGGGTCCTGCCGCAGCTCGTCCGGGATCGCCATGTCCTCCGGCAGCCCCAGCTCCTCACCCTGGTAGAGGTAGGCCGACCCGGGCAGCGCCAGCATCTGCAGCGACGCCGCCCGGGCCCGGCGCAGGCCCAGCGCGTCGTCCGGCTGGGGGTCGCCGACGCCGATGCCGTGCGGCCGGGCGGTGCCGGCCGGGAAGCCGAGGCGGCTCGGGTGCCGGACGACGTCGTGGTTGGACAGCACCCAGGTGGTGGTCGCGCCGACCGCGTCGTTGACCGCCAACGACCGGTCGATCACCGACCGCAGCGGCCCCGGCTCCCACGGCGTGTCCAGGTAGTGGAAATTGAAGGCCTGGTGCATCTCGTCCGGCCGTACGTACCGGGCCAGGCGCTCGGGGGAACTCGCCCAGGCCTCGGCCACCAGGATGCGATCGCCGTACGCGTTCAGCACCGACCGCCACTCCCGGTAGATGTCGTGCACGCCCTCCTGGTCCCACATCGGCGGCGGCGGGCCGTCCTCGACCAGGCCGCCCAGCACCTCGGTGCCGGCCGACTTCCACTCGCTCAGCTTGGCGTCCTTGACCAGCCCGTGGGCGACGTCGACGCGGAACCCGTCGACGCCCCGGTCGAGCCAGAACCGGATGATGTCCACGAATTCGGCCCGCACCTCGGGGTTGCCCCAGTTCAGGTCGGGCTGGGTGACGTCGAACAGGTGCAGGTACCACTGCCCGTCCGGCACCTGCTCCCAGGCGCTGCCGCCGAACACGCTGCGCCATGAGTTGGGCGGGCGCGTCGCGGAAGATGTACCGCTCCCGTTCGGGGCTGCCGGGGCCGGCCGCGAGCGCCGCCCGGAACCACTCGTGCTCGGACGAGGTGTGGTTGGGCACCAGGTCGACGATGACCTTCAGGCCCAGGTGGTGCGCCTCGGCGATCAGCTTGTCGGCGTCGCCGAGCGTCACCGAAGCGGGGGTCGACACCGCGGTAGTCGGACACGTCGTAGCCGGCGTCGTGCTGCGGCGAGGGATAGAACGGCGAAAGCCAGACGGCGTCCACGCCGAGATCGCGCAGAGTGCTCAGACGGGCGGTGATGCCGGGCAGATCACCCATGCCGTCGCCGTCGCTGTCGGCGAACGACCGGGGGTAGATCTGGTAGATGACGGCGTCGCGCCACCAGGAGTCACGAGGGTGCATGCAATCTACGCTATCCGTCCAGGATGGCGGCAAACCTTTCCTCGGCCAGGTCCAGTTGGTCCAGGATGTGGCTGCGGGCTTCGCGGGACAGCGGGGTGTCGGGCCGAGTGACCAGTTCGCGGAGTTTGGGGACCAGAGGTCGGTACTTGGTGGCCGAGCTGTGGGCCTTCTCCGGTGTCGTGTGGACCACGCCGACGCCGTTGTCGGTGAAGTCGGAGACCTTGATGACACGGGCCCACGGGTCACGGTCCAGGCTCTCCGCCACGTGCTGGCGGTACTGCTCGTGGCGGTCCCGGCGCGGGTCGTACTCCGGGTTGGTCACGGACCGGACCAGCGCCGCCACCCGCGGGTTGAACCGCTGGGCGAGATAGTCCAGGGCGGCGTCGGTGAGGTCGGCGTGCGTTCCGTCCGTACGCCCGGCCAGTTCCCCCGGATGGTCCTCGACCGCGTCGTGCAGCAGCGCCGCCGTGATCACGTCGACGTCCCGGACGCCGTAGTAGCGGATGATCCGGATGGCCACGCGCAGCGGATGGTTCAGGTAGGGCTCGGTGACCCGCCGGTCGTCCGCGTGCAGGCGCGCCGCCAGTTCCAGCGCGTCGGACAGCTCGGCCTGCGCCGCCGGCGGGAACGAGGACAGTTCCAACTGGAGGCGGTCCCGGAGGCCGGCCTCGCCGTACTCCTGGGTGATCGCATGCAGCGGCATCGACAGCAGCGTGGGCATGCGCTCATCTAACCGGACTTCAGTTGCCGCCGGCAGTCTCGAACGCCTCCTCGACCGGTTTGGCCCGCGGCGGGATCGGGCGCGGCGACGGACGGCTGCCCGACGGACGGCTGCCCGACGGACGGCTGCCCGACGGACGTCGCATCGCGGCGACGGATGCCTGCTTGAGCGACCACGACTGGGGGTCGGCGTGCGCGCCGCGGCGCGGCATCCCGGCGCCGTCGGTGAACTCCTCCTCGGTCATCGCCTGCAGGGCGCTCAGGGCCACGCCGATGATGGTGATGGCGGTGATCACCGTGATCGGGATGATCATCGTGATCGGACGCAGTCCGGTCGTGCGTTCGATCGGCCCGAGTTGCACCGACATGGCCGCCATCCCGGTGTAGTGCATGCCGCACACGGCCACCGCCATCAGCGCCGACGCCCCGGCGATCGGGCCCCAGCCCCGCACCGACGTGGCGAACCAGAGGGCCGCGGTGGCGGCGGAGATCGCGATCACGGCGGAGGCGACCACCAGCGTCGGCTGGTAGTGGATGGTGCCGGCCATCCGCATACCTTCCATGCCGGTGAAGTGCATGGCCAGCACGCCCAGGCCGGTGATCAGGCCGGCGGCCGCGGTCTTGGCGGTCGACCGGCGACCATGGCCGACCACCAGGAGGCCGAACCCGACCGTGACGACACAGATGACGAGGCTGGTGATGGTCAACAGCGGGTCGTAGCGGACCGGGCTTTCGGGCACGTCGAAGCCGAGCATCGCGGTGAAGTGCATCAGCCAGATGGCGCCCCCACCGATCGCGAACGCGGCGATGAACAGCCAGCGGTTGCGTCTCGACCGGGTCCGGGCCTCCCGGGCGCGTCCGGTCGCGAGAAGACCGAGGAACGATCCGAGGTACGCCAGCAGGAACGCGGCGATCGGATTGAAGGCCCCATATGTGAAGTGATGGATGTGCGCCACAGAAGCCACCTCGCGACAGAAAGGACGAACCGTCGCGAGAGATTTACGCCTGTGTGCGGGTCAGCGGAACGCACGCCGTGTGCGGCTCATGACACGGCGTACCCGAAAGAGAGAACCGGGGCCGCCGTGCCACCACTCGCGGGGGAGTTGCGAGGGGTGGCACGGCGGCCCCGGTTCGGGACGGGGAGACGGGCGGTGCGGTGACCCGAGTCGTCGGGCTGAGCTCGTTGAACGGCTCAGGTGAAGATGCTGACGCCACCGGGGCCCACCAGCAGGCCGACGATGATCAGCACGATGCCCCAGAGGAGCTGCCGCCGGAACAGCGCGAGGATGCCGGCGACCACCAGAATGACTGCGAGGATCCAGAGGATTAAGGACATGTAACGGCAATACCCGAGACGTGCGAGCCGCTAAACCTCGGCGGATGCAAGGTTCGCGTCGACCTCACCGGACAGCAGTTGGTACACGTTGTACGCCTGCTTGATCACCGGATGGGCGACGTTGCGCACCGGTACTCCGCCGGCCGTACGGCCGCGTTCGCTGCCGTGGTGGGCGTGGCCGTGCAGGGCGAGCGCGGTCGGCGCCGAGTCGATGGCCTGGCCGAGCTGGTACGCGCCGAGGAACGGGTAGATCTCCCGCGGCTCCCCGGACCAACGTCTCCGGCACCGGCGCGTAGTGCGTCAACGCCACCAGCGCGTCACACTGCGGTCGAGCGCAGTGCCGCCCCCAGACGTGCGGCGGTCTCCTCGGTGGTCCCGACGAACAGCTTCATCTCGCGTTCACCGAAGTTGCTCGGCGCTGGCTCCGGTGAACCCGCCGCCGAACCCTTTGGCCCCGGCCACGCCGAGCCGGTGGCCGTTCAGCGTCAGCACGGTCGACGTACCTTCGAGGACGGTCATCCCGGCGTCGGTCAGTACGCCCGCCACCTCGTCCGGCCGGTCGCTCTGGTAGTCGTGGTTGCCGAGCACCAGCACCACCGGCACGCCCAGCCCGCCGAACTCGGTCGGCGAAGCACTTCGCCTCGTCGACCGTGCCGTGCCGGGTCAGGTCGCCGGCGACCAGCAGCACGTCGGCGACGTCCGGCAGCCGCTCCAGGGCCGGCCGGAACCGCCCGACCACATCTTTGTCCACGTGGACGTCGCCGACCGCAGCGATCCGGATCATGAAATCTCCTCCACCTCGGACGGCGCCTGCGCACGGACCACGCCGATGTCGCAGGCGATCGTCAGACCCGGGAACTGCTCGGTCACCTTGCCGGCAGATCGCGTCCCGGCGGTCCGCGCTCTCCACCTCGCCGCCGAGCACCACGGTCTGCTCCCGGCGCTGCGACGGTGATGCCCTGTTCGGCCTCGCTCGTCCCCGGCCAACAGGCGATGGATCTCGGCCTCGTCGTAGTCGGTCATCGCTGGTCTCCCTCCGACCTCTCCGCATCAGGCCTCTCCGCATCGGGCATCTCTGCATCGGGCATCGGGACGACGCCCAGCCGGTCCAGCAGAACCAGGAAGGCCACCGCGTACGGCGACTCCGCAGTCTCCCGGCGGACCCGGTCCCAGTCGATCTGCTCGCGCAGCGACCGCGCCACCGGCAGCCCGGTGGCGAAGTCGCAGTGATGCTGGGTGTAGCTGAGCAGCTTGTGGACCATCAGCTGAGTGGCCGACGACCACCGGCATGCTGATCGCCTCGACCGACAGCAGCTCGGACTCGGCCAGCGTCTCGTCGGTGACCGGCGACTCCACCGGCCGGTAGATGAGGTCCACCATGCGCCCTCGTCGAACACCTTGACCAGCCAGTCCTCAGGTGGCTCCTCGACCTCGAAGCCGGCCGCGCCGAGATCGGCCAGAACGCGGTCGCGGTCCTGCTCACGGATCAGGAAGTCGACGTCGTGGTCGCTGGAGTGGCCGCCGTGGGCGTACACGGCGAAGCTGCCGCCGAGGGCGAACGGCACCTCGGCCTGCTTGAGTGCGGCCGCCACCCGTTTCAGCGTGGTGGCCAGTCCTTCGTCCACCTGGTGCGGCATGGTGGTCTCCTGTCATCGACTCGGCGGATATGCCGACTTCGACTACCCGTGCTCCCGATCCTCCACACCATGGCGCAGTGTGAGCGTGTTTGTGGGGATTCCGTGACAGGCGGCCGCGCGCGGGGCTCCACCCGCGTTTGCACGCCTCCGAGGCGCGCTGCGACGTGCCGATCGGGTGTGACGGATGTGTCTTCGGTCACCTCGGCATCCGAGGAGGGGGTCTGCTCCGAATGCCTTGGGAAAGGCCGGGAACCCCTCGGCCACCCGACCGAGGGTCACTCGGACGAGCTAGTGAATACCGCAGCGACGTGCCGCATTGTGGGCGGTGGTCCATTCTCCGATGGGAATGGACCCCTTACCGCCCGGCGTTGGGTCCTGTGACGCCGGAACTTCTTCGTGCGGCGACTGAACCCGACCGACCCCGTTGCCGTATGGACGAGTGACGAGCATCGCATGGCCGGCCGTGATGCCCGTCGCTGTGACGGATGAGGGGTCGATGGTGTCATGGAGCGGGCGACGGGTATGCGTCTGCCGGGCGCGTCCAAAGCCGGGCTGCCTCCGATGACGACGCCGGGGACTTCCCCAGCAAGTATGCACTGGGCTCTCAGCCAGCACCTCAGACATTCGTGACACTTTCGACCCACCAGCCGGAATCAGTGCGGGGCGGCGATCTGTTGTGCAAGATGTCAGCTCCGCGAATGCACGAACTGCGGACGTTACGGGGAGGGCTGATGGACGCAGGTATCGCCCGTAACAGGGTTAGTGATGGCTATGAGGGGACCGTGGGCAACGTGGAGAAGAATACCGTGATGCGGACCGATGAAGTCGCCGAGGAGCGCGACCTCGTCGGAGTCTACCTGCACGAGATCTCCCGGACGCCGCTGTTGGACGCAGCTCGGGAGGTCGACCTCTCCAAGGCGATCGAAGCCGGCCTCTACGCCGAGCACCTGCTCGACGTCGGACGAGGTCAAGCGCGGGGTCAGCCGGGAAGAACTGGAGCGGCTCGTCGCTCGAGGGCGACAAGGCCAAGGACCTGTTCATCCGGGCCAACCTCCGGCTGGTCGTGTCGATCGCCCGGCGGTACGTCCGGTCCGGCATGCCGATGCTCGACCTCATCCAGGAAGGCAACACCGGCCTGGTCCGCGCGGTCGAGAAGTTCGACTACGAGCGCGGCTACAAGTTCTCGACGTACGCGACCTGGTGGATCCGTCAGGCGATCAGCCGGGCCATCGCCCAGCAGGAGCGCACCGTGCGACTGCCCGTGCACCTGGTCGAGGACGTCAACCGGATGCGTAACGTCACCCGGCAGCTCGTCCGCGAACTCGGCGCCGACCCGGAGCCGGAGCAGATCGCGGCGGCCCTCGGGCGTGACCGTGGAGCGCGTCGACGAGCTGACCCGCTGGGCCCAGGACACCGTGTCGCTGGACACCCCGGTCGGCGACGACGGCGACACCAACCTCGGCGACCTGGTCGCCGACAGCGACGCCCCGTCGCCGGAGGAGATCGTGCTGACCGCGCTGGAGCGGCAGCGCATCGAGGGTCTGCTGAACCACCTGGACGACCGGTCGGCCGGCATCATGCGGGCGCGGTACGGGCTGGAGGACGGCCGCGAGCACTCGCTGACCGAGGTCGCCTCGCGGTTCTCGCTCTCCCGGGAGCGGATCCGCCAGCTCGAGATCCAGGCGCTCGGCCGGCTGCGCGAGCTGGCCCGGGCCGAGGGTCTGCAGGCCGCGTAAGTTCTACCGACAGCAATAGGGCCGGTTCCCCGCGGGGAACCGGCCCTATTCGTCGTTGCGCTGTGTCCGTCCCTACCGGACCCGGCCGTAGCCGTTCGGCGTCATGATGTCGACCGACTGCTTCTGCACGACGGTGCCGGTGTGCGGCGCCGCGATGATCTGGCCGCCACCGATGTAGATCGCCACGTGGGCGTTGTTGCGGTAGAACACCAGGTCGCCCGGCTGCAGCGCCGACTTGCTGATCCGTGCCGTCGCCGAGTACTGAGCCGCGGCGTTGTGCGGCAGAGATATTCCGGCTGCGGCCCACGCCGCCATCGTCAGGCCGGAGCAGTCGAAGGAGCCCGGGCCGGATGCGGCGTAGACGTACGGGCGACCGAGCTTCGCGTACGCGTAGTCGACGGCCTCGCCCGCCGCGCCCGCGAGATGCGGGACGGGACCGGTGTAGGTGCTGGTCGGGTCCTGCGCCCGGCCGTACGCGGCCTTGCGCTCGGCCAGCAGAACCTTGATCTTGGCCTCGATCGTCGACTTCGCCTTGGACAGCTGGTTGACTTCGGCCGTCTGCTTGGTCTGGGCCAGCTTCAGCGCCGCTTGGCGCGCGGTGTAGTTCTGCGCGCTGGCCGTGTAGTTCGCGATGTCCCGCTGCCGGCTGCGCGAGATCTGATCGATCACGTCCAGCCGGTCGAGCATGTCGCTCGCGGCGCCGCCGTCCATCAGCACGTTCATCGCGCCGACCTGGCCGGTCTTGTAGTAGGTGGCGGCGATGGTCTGCATCTGCGCGCTGGCCGCCGCGAGGGCGACCTTGGCCGGCCCCAGAGACGCGGCGAGAGTCTTCTCGTCCGACACCGTCTGCTGCAGGCCGATGTTCATCTTGTTGTACGACTCGGTGATGTCTTCGAGCTGGTTCTGCAGATCGGAGATCTGCTTGGTCAGCGTGCTCTTGGACGGCGCCGCGTGCGCGGCGGTCGTACCCGTCGCGGTGATCGTGATCGCCAGAGCGGCGACGATCAAGGCGTGAAGCCTCGTTCGAGCTCTCGTTCGGGCTGCGGACAACGGAATGCGACCCTCTCTTCCGCCGGCCGCCTACCGGGTTAGCTGACGGATTCGGGCGGGAAGATCGCCCTACCGCAGAAGCGCGGATTCACCCCACGTGCAGATGGGTCCCCGGCTCGGTGCGGCTGCCCGGCGCTCGGCTTGGAAGCCGGTCCCGGGGCGCCGCGATGATTCGGCGGCGCTGACTCGGCGCCACCGACGATGTGGCTGCGGACCGAGTCAACCGCACCAACCTATCGACGTAAGGAATTAAAGCAAGACCCCACAGAGCGACTTAAGACAATGGGGCAGTTTAGGCAAATGATCGGGATAACTCGCCGCGACCAACCGGAATCAGAGCGTTAATTCGAGCGGTCTCCGCCGCCCAGGTGTGACTTACCTTACGTTCTGCCCAGAACGAGAAAAACGGGATCGTGCCGGCCAGCATCACCAGAATCATCCGCCCGAAAGGCCATTTCGCCCGCCGGGCCAGATCGAAGGTCAGCACGATGTACACCATGAACAGGAATCCGTGGACCGGGCCGACGACGGCCACCACGGTGTCGTCCCCGCCGATGTACTTCAGCGGCACGCCCACCAGCACGAGGACCAGCAGAACCACGCCGACGATCCAGGCGATGACCCGGTAGCGGGTGAGGGCTCCCTGCACGATCCACGTCCTCAGTGTTTGGCCCGGGTCCCGGGATAGTCACCGGGCCGGGCGTTCGGGTGCTCCGCCAGCCACGCCAGGTAGTCGTTGTAGGCGGCGAGGTCGGGATCGTCCTCCGGCGCCGCCGCCCGGGTCTCGACGCGAACCGGGCGGCCGACCGTAACAGGCGCACCTGGGAGCCTTTCCTCAGGTTCCGTGTCGCCCCCGGGTTCGCCCGGCGTCCGGCGTTCGTGCTGGATCTCGCGGATCCAGATGAAGACGACGAACGCCGCGAACAGCGGCCACTCGAAGGTGTAGCCCCAGCTGAGCGCGTTTCCACCGGTGGCGCGGCTGTACTGCCACCAGCCCAGGGTCAGGAACCCGAGCACCAGCGCGATCGCGATCAGGTGGCGGGCGATCCAGGCCGGGGACCACAGCCCTTTCATGCCTGCGAGCCTACCGAGGAGGGTTTCGTCTCCGTCCGTACGGGCAACGGGTCGCCATGACCGACTTCGAGCTCGGGGTCGACCCGGGCACACTCACCGACGACGACCTCTACCGGGAACTGGCCAGCCTGCACCGCGCCCGCCTGGACACGCTGCGGCACGGTCCCGAGGCGGCACTCGACAACCACCTGCGCCGTACGGCCGAACTCGAGACCGAGTACCTGGCCCGTCATCCCGGCCGTGAGGTCGACCCGTCGCGACTGACCTCGGAGCTCTAGGGAATCCGGTCGCCGTCCATGCCGTCCCAGCCACGAGGGGTGACGTCCTCGCCGCCGTCCCCGTCGACAACCGACTCGTCGACGGCGGTGTCCGCGTGCTCGTCGGCGAAATCGGTGTCGGCGTCGCCGGTCTCCGCCTCGTCGGCGTCGTCGGCCAGGGCTTCCAAGTGTCCGCTGCTGTCGCTCACCAACCCGGTGTACCCGCAGGATCCCTGCTTATGCCGTGTGGCCTGGATCACGATCCCTCCCGGAATCCCGCTGGGTGACCGACGGTTGTGTACGGATGTCGGTGTGTCCAGTGTCCCCGGGCCTCACCATATTGCCTTCGCGGAATACCAGTTCGGCTGGAGCCGCGTTGAGCCTCTCGCCGCGAGGCGACATGCACACCGGCACCTGCGCCGCTCCCGGTTCTCCCGGGGGCGGCGCATTACTTTGCCGGTCAGGGGTAACGCACCGGTCATGACCGATGACCGGATCAGCTCGCGCGCCGACGACCTGCTTCCCGAAGAACGTGCGGCCGGGAGTGCCGATTCGACAGCGCAGGCCAAGGCGATCCTCGAGGAGTCGGACGAGCGGGAGTACGGCGAGGCACCGGTCCCGGAACACCGCACTTCTGAGGAAACGGTCACTTCTGCCGACACCACTCGGTAGGGGCACATACCTACCGGGTCCGTCGATCGCCGTGACACTATCCGTCAGATGTCCGCTGCGTACCGAGGCTCCACCGAGAGCGGTTCGTCCGCCGTCCCGGGCCGTTCCGTGATCCCGAGACCGGGTACGCCGCGCGGATCTGACCGGCGCCCGGTCGTGTCCGGACCGGCGTCCGATGCCGCCTCACGGCCAGTGTCGGGTGCCGCCTCACGGCCAGGGTCGGGTGCCGCCTCACGGCCTGTGTCGGGTGCCGCTTCCCTGGCCGTGCCGGGTGGCGCTTCCCCGGCTGTGTCGGGTGCCGCTTCCCCGGCCGTGTGGGGTGCGGCTGCCCACGCCGTTGAGAGGTCCGTTGCCGGGCCGCATGCGGTGGAGCTGGCGGGGTTGCTGCACGAGCTGTCATCAGGGCTGTTGGGGGCGGACGGGGTGCCGCAGGCGCTGGACCGGCTGGCCGCCTTTGCCGTCCGGGCGGTTCCGGGCGCCCACCGCTGCTCCGTCGCGCTGATCGGGGAGAACGCCCCGCTGACGGTCGCCGGCGCGGAACCCGGCGGCCGGACCCCCGCCGAGGACCCGCAGTACACCCTCGGGCAGGGTCCGGGCCTCGACGCGGCCCGGACCCGCGCGCTGGTCACCACCGTTGATCTCGGTGCCGACGTGCGCTGGCCGGAACTGGCCGCCCGCACTCGAACCGCAGGCGCCGGGTACGCGGTCGCCGCGGTTCCGCTGGACGTGGATCGCGCGTCCGTCGGTGCGCTGTGCGTGTACGTCGCCCACCCGCGCACCGTCGACCCGGACGTGCTGCTCACCGCCATGGCGATCGTCAACCAAGCCGAGATCATGCTGAGCGAGGTGCATCGCCGGACCCGCCGGACGGCCGGAGCCGCCGTCGACCGGGCGGCCGGGGTGATCATCGCCCAGCGCGGCTGCGGCGTGGGCGAGGCCTACGACATCCTCCACGACACCGCCAACCGCCTGGGCCTGGACCGCCACTCCGTCGCCGAACGCCTTGTCGCCGCGGCGGCCCGCAACGCCCACCGCGCCCCGACCCCGTCCTGACCCTCGGCCGGGCGCCGGAACCCCTCGGTACGGCCCATCCGGAACCAGTCGGCCGCGACCTGGTCCGGACCCCCTCGGCGCCGACTTCGTCCGGACCCCCGCGGCGCCGACCGGCTCAGCCCCGGCCCGGCCGTGCACGGTTGGCTGCGGCCGCGGCCCAATGGCGGCGGCCTCGGGCGGGAAGACAGAAGGAGCACCGGCGGATCACGCCGGTGCCCCTTCGCAAACGGTTCGCCCTACGGGCGTGGCCCGTCGTTGCCGGCGTTGGCCGGCACCGCCTCGGAGTCTCCCGAAGCGTGGCGGGCGGCGCCGCCGGGAACGGGTCCGCCGGATCCGGCGGAGGCGGCGCTGTTGGCCGCCGGTCCGTCGTGCAGCGGGCCCGCACCGACCTCACCCGGTACGCCGTCGCTGTTCTCGGCGGCCAGGATGTCGTCGGCGCGCTGCTGCTGCGCCGACCGGCGCGACAGCGGGATCTCCGGCAGGAAGAGCACCGCGATCAGGCCGACGATCATGACCGCCAGCAGCCAGCATGAAGACGATTGTGATCCCGTCTGGAGAATCCGACCTTGAACGGGTGCGACGATGGCCGGAGCCAGCTTGCTTCAGGAACGATGTGTCGCTCAGCGTCGCCGCCGCCGGCGGTCTGCTGCTGCAGGATCTGCCCTTGGCGCGGGTTGGCCGCCAGCGCCTGCTGGAACGCCGGCGTGCGCTGCGCCGTCGCGTACGCGCCGCTGATCTTGCCGGGCAGGACGTTGAACAGCACCGACAGGAAGATGGCGGTGCCGAGCGTGCCGCCCATCGACCGGAAGAACGTCACCGAGCTGGTGGCCACCCCGATTTCGCGGGGCGAGACCGCGTTCTGCACGGCGGTGATCATCGGCTGCATGTTGCCGCCCAGGCCGAGGCCCATCAGCACCATGATCAGCATGGTCTTCCAGAGCGGCGGTGTCCGCGCCGATCGTGGCGAACAGCGCGAGCGCGCCGGCCATCAGCACGCCGCCGATGATCGGGAAGATCCGGTAACGGCCGGTGCGGGCGATCAGCTGGCCGGCGGTGATCGAGCCGGCCATGATGCCGACCACGAACGGGATCATCTGCAGGCCCGCGGTCGTCGGCCGAGGAGCCCTTGACGATCTGCAGGTACAGCGGCACGGTCAGCAGGCCGCCGAACATCGCCATGCCGACGATCGTGCTGGAGATCGAGCCGACCGCGACGGTCCGGTTGCTGAACAGCCGCAGCGGCAGCAGCGCCTCGTCCTTGTAGGCCCGCTCGGCCAGGATGAACGCGACGATGCCGATCGCGCCGATGACGTAGCACAGCCACGCGCGCGGCCGGAGCCCCAGCCCCAGTCGCGGCCCTGCTCGGCGACGGTCAGCAGCGGCACCAGGCCGACGATCAGGGCGACCGCGCCCGGCCAGTCGATCCGGTGGTCGTTGCGGTGTGTGCGGCAGGTGCAGCACCCGGGCGACCACGACCATGCGCGGCGACGCCGATCGGGACGTTCAGGTAGAAGATCCAGCGCCAGCCGGTGATGCCGATGATCGAGTCCTGGCCGGCGAAGAAGCCGCCGAGGATCGGGCCGATGACGCTCGCGGTGCCGAAGACGGCCAGGAAGAAGCCCTGGTATTTGGCCCGCTCGCGGGGCGGCACGATGTCGCCGATGATGGCCAGCGCCATCGACATCAGGCCGCCGGCGCCGATGCCCTGGATCGCCCGGAACGCAGCCAGCTCGTACATGTTCTGCGACAGGCCGCACAGCATCGAGCCGACGATGAAGATGCTGATCGCGAACAGGAAGAAGCCGTCGCCGGCCGTAGATGTCGGACAGCTTGCCGTACAGCGGCGTGGAGATCGTCGACGTGATCAGGAACGCCGTCGTCGCCCAGGCCTGCAGGTTGAAGCCGTGCAGGTCGTCGGCGATGGTCCGGGTCGCCGTCGCCATGATCGTCTGGTCCAGGGCGGCCAGGAACATGCCCATCATCAGGCCGGCGAGGATCGTGAGGATCTGCCGATGGGTGAATTCCGCGGACTGGCTGCGGCCGGCGGTCCGGCCGGCCGTGCGTGGTACTTGGGGTTACTCACGCGATCTCCCGTGATGTGGCTTGCCCGTATCGCTGCGAACCAGCGCCTCGACCGAGCTGTTGAATTCTTCGAACAGGTCGGCGAAGGCGGCGACCCGCTCGGCCGGCCAGCCGCTCAGCGCCTGGCTGAGCATGCGTCGCCGCGCCGGCGCGCAGCTGCTCGCACGGCGTGCCGACCGGCCTCGGTCACCGCCAGCCGTGACGCCCGCCCGTCGACCGGATCGGCCTCGCGCCGGGCCAGCCCGGCCTTGACCAGCTGGGCGACCTGCCGGCTGATCGGTGGACGGGTCGGCCTGCTTGACCTCAGCGAGGTCGGTGACTCGCATCGGCCCCATCGAGTCGCAGCGGGAACAGCAGCATCAGGGCGGAGAACTCCGCGCCGAGGTCTCCGACGTTGAGCATGCCCTTGGCGCGTGCCCCCAGCCGGATGAATCGCACAACTTCGTCGGCCAGACGGGTGGTGACGTCCCTGGCGTCCGATCCGCGCACTTGCTCGTTCCTGTGATGACGCCTGATGGGTATCGATTGTTGCTGCAGCGTACAACTTGTTGGGTGACGAATACATTTCCTTCACCTCAACGGGGCTGTGACGTCGGACGCATCTCATACACGCCCGCGGCCAGCGTCTCGGCCTCCTCGAGGGCGGTGGGCACCGGCACGACGTACTCGGCCACCTGTGGAACAGCCGCTCCGGGAAATACCCCCGCCCGGGGTCGCCAACCAGGATCCGCTGCTCCTCGCCGGGCACGCGCCGCCAGCACCGACGGCATCCGATCGGCCACGGCGGGGCTGTAGAAGACATCGCCGGCCAGGACGCACCTGGGCGGGACCGGCGTCGGCCACGTCCATCGCCTCGGCCCCGACGGTCACGCCGTTGGCCTCGGCGTTGCGCCGGATCGCCGCGGCCGCGGCCGGTCGCGTCGTTCGCGGTCACCGCGGCGGCGCCGGCCCTGGCGGCCGCGATCGCCGCCGACTCCGGAGCCGGCCGCCAGGTCCAGCACCGTACGGCCGCGGACGGAGTCCGGATGATCGAGCACGTAGCGCGCCAGTGCCTGGCCGCCGGCCCAGACGAACGCCCAGAACGGCGGTGGCTCGTCGCTGCGGAACTCGCCGCCGGTCAGATCGAACAGGCCCACCTGGGCGTCGGCCAGGTGCAGCGAGATCTCCGGCACCAGCGGCACCGGATGCAGAGCGGTCGTCAGGAGAGCCACGCGGAGATTGTGTCGTCCCGGTACGACATTTCTCGCCTGGTTTTCCGGGTGTCTGTGGCGAGCGTCTCACTGGTGAGCGTCGCGGAGTGCGCGGTTCAGGCCGGGACGGCGAACCGCTCGCCGGTGAACCGTTCCGCGAGGTGCCGGTGGACCGCGTTGAGCATCCGGGCGCCGCGCTCGTCACCCGGGTACAGGGCCAGGGCGCGTTCGGTCAGCGTCACGGCCTCCCGTACGCGCATCGTGTCGAGCGAGTGCGCAGCCGCCTGCAGCAGCGCGTTCCGCAGCCGTAACCGGTAGATCTCGCGCGCCGAATCCGCCCAGGCCGGCGACTCCCCGGTCAGCAACGGCCGGTCGGCGAGGTGCGCGGCCGCGATCAGTGGCGGCAGGGCCCGGACGGCGGTCCGGCGGCCGGCGGCCGCAATCAACTCGTCGAACCGGGCCACGTCCACTCGGACACGGTCCGGCACCAGGGCGTATCCGCGGCCGGTGGTGGCGATCACCGAGTCGGCGGCGGACGCGTCGGGGTCGAGCCGGTGCCGCAGCAGCGCGATGTGATCGCGTACCGCCTGACGGTGATCAGCCGGCGGCTGTCCATCCCAGAGAAGATCGGGCAGGACGTCCGAGGACAGCTCGCCGCGCAGCGCGAGCAACGCCAGGATGTGGCGCGGTTCGTCGCCGCCGAAATCGTGTCCGGCCAGGCGAATGCCGCGGGTGCGGACCTGCAGCGGGCCGAAGAGCCGGATCTCGATACATGAGCCGGAACTCTGCGCCACGGGAAACTGAGGTGACAAGTCCCGAGAGTGAGGGGGAGCCTCGGCCGAAAGACGTGGTGCCGCGGTCCGGTCGGCCTCATCCGGACAGCGGGAGTACAGGAGGTTGCGCCCCGCCTCGCACCGGCGGTCCGCCCATTTACCCGGCGGGCTACCGTGCAACCCAGACATAGACTTCCGACGTCTGTCGGACTAGAGGTGGCGGATGGCTGAACGCAGTGATCAGTGTGCTCGTCGTCGATGGTCATCAGACCTTCGCCGAGCTGCTCGGCGTCGCGCTGCGTGGCCAACCCGACCTGCGGTACGTCGGTCACGCCCGGACCGGCGCCGGAAGCGCTGCGGCTGGTCGGTGATCTGCGGCCCGACGTCGTCCTGCTTGATCCGGAACTGTCCGATGCGGACGGAATCGCGATCGCGGAGCTGATGCGCCACCGGTTCCCGGAGACGCGCGTGGTGATCCTGACCGCCAGCAACGAACAGGCGCTCGTCGGGCGAGCCACGGCGGCCGGGGCGGCCGGCTTCCTCACCAAGAACGGCCCGCTCGGCGACGTGCTCAACGCCGTGCACACCGCGCACGGCGGCGGCATGACCGTCTCCACCGACATCCTCGCCCGATTGCTGCGCAGCACGTCGCCGGTGGTCGGGCCGCGCGCCGGCGGACTCACCGCGCGTGAGTTCGAGGTGCTCGAGCTGATGGCGGCCGGGCTCGATCCGCGGGCCATCGCCCGGCGTCTGGGGATCAGCGTGCACACCTGCCGCGGGTACGTGAAGGCGGTGCTGGCCAAGCTGGGCGCGCACAGCCAGCTCGAAGCCGTCGCGGTCGCCCGGCGTCGTGGCCTCATCGAGCCGCAGTCGGGCGTGCAGTAGCGGACAGTAATTCGCGTCGACACTCATCCGATGCGTGCTGCGCTCCGTATTTCACAGCGGGGCGCTGACTGCGGAGATCGGGCCGTAGGCGCGGATGGAGGACGTCGCGTGGAACCGAGACCCGCCGGGAACGAAGTCATGGCGAAAGTGCCGTCGGCTTCAGGGGCACATTGGGCCAACCGCGACAATGCGCCCGGGTCGGGGCGCAGCGGTGATCACAGCACGACGTTCCGCCGGCCACCGGCGTTGAGCTCTGATGAGAAGGCTCCGGTGGCCGATGCGGGCGAGCTGTCGCCCTCGGCGTATCTGCCGGAGCTGCCGTCCACGAGCTGGTTCGCCGACGCCGATCGCCGGACCCCGGACAACGCGCCCGCCGCCTCTTTTCCGGTCCGTACGCCCGGCAGCGGGCCGACCGGCGACCTGCCGGTGCGGACGCCGGAGGCCGAGGCGCCGGCCCCGGTCGGAGAACCGGAGCCGGCCGGGCAGCACCGCCCGGCGCCGAAGGACGAGCCCGTGCCGCCGGCCAGGACCGGTCGGATCTCCTTTGGAGCATCGGCCGGCCCGATTTCCCCGAGCCACCGGCCGACCTCCGCCGCGGCCCTCGCCGTGCCGGCTCCGCGCCCCATCTCTCCGGCGGCGCCGCCCCGGTTCCCGGATCCGGTGCCGTCCCACGCCAACACCGATCCCGCCGGTCCCGCCGCTCCCGCCGGTCATCCCGGTCGCCCGGATCTGACTGGTAATCCCGATTCCGCCGATCCTGTGGGTCTCGGCGGCCATGCCGGTCCGGTCGGCCACGCCGCGCGTCGGGGTCCGGGTGGTCACGCCGCGGATCGTCCGGAGACCATTTACAAGCCGGCCCAGGCCCACCGCGCGCCGGCGCCGGGCGAACCGCCCCGCCGCCGCTCCCGCCTTACCATCTTCGCCACCGCGGTGCTCACCGCGCTGGTCCTGCTGGGCGGCGGCCTCGCCGGGATGGCGTACTTCTCCGGCGACGACACGTCGATGAGACAGATGCTCACCCTCGGCGCCGCCGGCGACGACCGGACGGTCACGGCGCCCCTGGACGGGCGCACGACCGCCCAGTTCGAACTCGTCGCCGCCACCACCAAGGCCACCGTCCGTACGGCCGATCTCGGCGACGACCTCTACCGGATCACCGCGCCCGACGGCTCCGGGATGCGCCCCAGCCCGGTGCTCAGCGACGATCGTGTGCAACTGCACCTGACGCCGGACGGGCGGCGAGCCAGCGGCGACGTCGACGTGCTGCTGTCGTCCAAGGTGAGCTGGGCGCTCCGGTTCACCGCGGCTGCCGACGAGCAGATCGTCGACCTGTCCAGCGGCCAGCTCAGCGGGCTCGACGTCCTCGGCGGGGTCCGGCGGTTCCAGCTCAAGCTGCCGAAACCGATCGGTACCGTGCCGGTCCACATCACCGGAGCGATCGAGGACTTCTCGATCCAGTCTCCGGTGGGCAACCCGGTTCGGGTACAGGTGGACAGCGGCGCCAAGACGGTGGCCGCGGGCAAGGTGACCCTCAAGGACGTCAAGCCCGGCTCGACGCTCACCCCGAAGGACTGGAAGGTCACCAACCGGTACGACGTGGACGCGGCGGCCCGGGTGACGCTGCTGTCGGTCAGCAACGCCGGCTAAGACAACACCCGCAGCCGTACGGTCTGGCTCATCGCCCGCAGCTTGTCCAGCACCTCGTCACTGAACGCGCCGCCGATGTCGGTGATCAGGTAGCCGTACTCGCCGCGGGTGCTCAGCAGCTGACCCTCGACGTTGACGTGGTGCTCGGCCAGGATGCTGTTGACCTGCGCCAGGACGCCCGGCGTGTTGATGTGGACGTGCACCACGCGGCTCATCCCGGACTGCTCGGGCAGCGCGATCGACGGCAGGTTGACGCTCAGCGTGGTGTTGCCCTCCTGCGAGGAAATGCACCAGCTTGTTGGCCACGAAGTCGCCGATGTCCGACTGTGCCTCCTCGGTGGACCCGCCGATGTGCGGGGTGAGGATGACATTGGGCAGACCGCGCAGCTCGGAGACGAACTCGTCGCCCCGGGCCTTCGGCTCCGACGGGAACACGTCGACGGCCGCGCCGGACAGGTGCCCGCTGCTCAGCGCCTCGCGCAACGCCTGATGGTCGACCACGATGCCGCGGGACAGGTTCAGGAAGATGGCACCCGGGCGCATCCGGGCGAACTGCTCGGCGCCGAAGAATCCGGCGTTGCCCGGCCGGCCGTCCACGTGCAGCGTCACCACGTCCGACTCGGCGAGCAGTTCGTCCATGCTGCTGCAGCGGCGTGCGTTGCCGAGCGCCAGCTTGTCCGCGGTGTCGTAGAACGACCACGTGCATGCCGAGGTTCTCGGCCAGCACGGAAAGCTGGGTGCCGATGTTGCCGTAACCGACGATGCCCAGCGTGCGGCCGCGGACCTCGTGGCTGCCGACCGCGGCCTTGTCCCAGACGCCGCGGTGCATCAGCTCGTTCTTCTCGGTCAGGCGACGCGTCATCGCGATGATCTCGGCCAGCGCCAGCTCGACGACCGAACGGGTGTTGGAGAACGGCGCGTTGAACACCGCCACCCCGGCCGCGGATGCGTTGGCCAGGTCGATCTGGTCGGTGCCGATGCAGAACGCGCCGACCGCGACGAGGCTGTCGGCGGCCTCCAGCACCTTGGCCGTGACCTTGGTCTTGGACCGGATGCCGAGCAGGTGCACGCCGGGGATGCGCTCGATCAGCTCGACCTCGTCGAGCGCGTTGCGGACGGACTCGACCTGGTAGCCCTCCGCCTCGAGCCGCGACACCGCGTCGGCGTGGATGCTCTCGAGCAACAGGACTCGCACCTTGGCTTGGTCGATCATCACTTTCCGTTTCATCGTCGGGAGGGGGCGCGGTCCAGACTAATGCGCGGCCGGGGCCGTCTTCATCAACGTCAGGAACGTCTCACCCTGCGCGCGTTGATACGCCCGTACGGTCGGCAGCCCGGTGGGATCGGGTAGCCGGCTCTGATACTGCCAGTAACCGGTCAGACCGGCGATCACGTCGTCCGCCAGACGCGGGTCGACCGCCGTCAGCACCGGTGCCATGTCCCCGCCGTACCGGGCCACGTCGATCGCGAGCAGTACGGTGTCGAACCACGCCGGCCCCACCGCGCCCCACGGCCAGTCGACGATCACGATTCTCCCGTCCCTACGGACCAGAAGATTGTCCGCCCGGATGTCACAGTGTGTGAGCGTGTCTCCGGCACCCAGCGAGGCGAGACCCCGCGCCGCCGAAGCCCGCAGGTCGTCCAGATGGGCGGCCGCCCACGGGTCCAGGTCGGCCGGCGGGTCGGCGGCCAGCCGGTCCCACCCGCCGAAGTCGAACCGGAACAGGTCCTGCACGGTGACCGGATCGGGCACCGGCACGGGCGTGGTCGTCCGGACCAGCTCGGTCAGCGCGGCCCGCGCGGAGGCGATCTCCTCCGCCACCCACGGCGTCCGCGGATGGCGCCCGTCGACGTCGGCGAACACCAGCGTCACCCAGTCACCGTCGTCGACCGAGCCGAGCAGCGCCGGCACCGGCGCCTCCGGAGGCAAGTGCCGGGTGACGTGCGCCTCAGCGCGCGCCAGCTCGACCGAGCGCGGGCTGAGCGACGTGCCGACGGCCTTGACGAAGGCCCGCCCGCCGTCCGCGGTGACCACCCGGTCGGCTGTGCCGGGCGAGAACCCGCCGGGCTGCGTCTCCGCTTTCACCACCGGCGAACCGAGCAGGTCCCCGACCGCGCGAATCACCTGCTCGGGCAATTCGGCCCAGCCGATCCGGACACCTTGCGCGGGAATCATCAGGAGATCCTGACAACCCGGCCGCCGTCGCGAAACGGAGTTTCCGGCCCGGTGGACAACTTTCTGGTCCCGAGCCGCCGGAGGCCGCCCGCCCGGGTGAACCGGACGGGCGGCCTCAGCCAGGACGAGCAGCCGCTCCTGGACGCACGGGGCGACGCTAGGCGTCCTGTCGTTTGAGCCGGGTGCCGGCCGCGGCCGCGAGGACGACCAGGTATCCGGCGAAGACGGCCAGGCCGGCCGCCGGGGCCAGTGAGCCGGCCGAGGAGGCGACCGCGCCGATGGCCGCGCCGGCCTGCGACGGCAGGTAGGGCCCCAGGGTGTCGCGCCAGCTGTCCGGCAGCAGTAGCCGGACGATGCCGTCGAGCAGGAACATCACGCCGAAGAAGGTGCTGATCGCGGCCGGGGTCGACCGGAGCAGCGCGCCCAGGGACAGGCCGAGCAGGCCGGCGCCGGTCACGTACGCCGCCGAGCCGATGATCGCCCGCAATGCACCCGGATCGGAGAGCGAGGCGCCGCCGTCACCGATGATCGCCTGACCGCCCAGGAACGCGACGAACGCGGCCGCCAGCATCAGCGGGAACACCACCGCGGTGAACACCGCCGCCTTGCCCCACAGCACCGGCAACCGCTTGGGCACGGCGGCGAACGTGGAGCGGATCATGCCGGTGCCGTACTCGCCGGACATCAGCAGCACGCCGAGCGCGCCCAGCACCAGCTCGGCCAGGTTGACTCCGGCCAGGCTGAGGTCGATCGGGTTGGTGCTGCCCTGGCCGGGGGGCCCCGCCCCGCCGACCTGCGCGGCCAGCAACCCGATGCCGACGAAGACCACCACCGCCGCCACCAGCGTGACGCGGGTGGACCGCAGCGACCAGAACTTGATCCACTCCGACTTGATCACCCGTGTCTGAGTGACCTTGAGCTCAACCGCCGCGGTCATGCCGGCACCGCCTCTCGCGCCGCGTACTCCACCGAATCCTTGGTCAGTTCCATGAACGCCTCCTCGAGGGACGGCTGCTGGGGGGACAGCTCGTGCAGCACGATGCCGGCCGCGGCGGCCCGCTCACCGATCACCTCGGCGCTGATGCCGGCGACCTCGATCAGTCCGCGGCCGACGCTCGTGATGGTGACATCCGGGCCGGTCAGCAGGTCGTGCAACTCGACCGCCCGCGGCGACCGCACCCGTACGGTGTTGTGGGCGGCCGACTCGATGAACGCCTGGACTCCGGTGTCGGCGATCAGCCGGCCGCGCCCGATGACGATGAGATGCTCCGCGGTCACCGCCATCTCGCTCATCAGGTGCGACGACACGAAAACGGTCCGCCCGTCGGCCGCCAGGGTCTGCATCAGCTTGCGGATCCAGAGGATGCCCTCCGGGTCGAGGCCGTTGACCGGCTCGTCCAGGATCAGCGTGTGCGGGTCGCCGAGCAGCGCCGAGGCGATCCCCAGCCGCTGCCCCATGCCCAGCGAGAACCCGCCGGCCCGCCGCCGGGCGACCTCGTGCAGCCCGACCAGGTCGATCACCTCGTCGACCCGCGACCGTGGGATGCCGGTGGTCGCGGCCATCGCCCGCAGGTGGTTCAGAGCGGACCGGCCGGTGTGCACGGCGCGGGCTTCGAGCAGGGCGCCGACCTCGTGCATGGGGGCCTTCAACCGGCCGTACGGGCGGCCGTCGATCGTCGCCGACCCGGACGACGGCCGGTCCAGTCCGATGATCATCCGCATGGTGGTCGATTTGCCGGCCCCGTTGGGGCCGAGGAAGCCGGTCACGATACCCGGCCGGACAGTGAAGGTCAGGCCGTCGACCGCGGTCTTCGGGCCGTACCGCTTGGTGAGTTCGCGTACCTCGATCATGTCCACCACGGTGCCCGACCCGGGTCGTAGTCCGCGTCGTCCATCCGCGGACATCCGGGCGTACCACCGCCGCAGTACCGCCCGTACCGTCGCCGGACGACGCCACGCCCGCAGACCCTGCCGTACCGTCTGATCCATGGCCGAACGAGCGACGTTGCTGCGCGCGCGCAGCCTGGCCGGGCGCCACCCGGTGGCGTTCGACGTCGCCTTCGGCCTGCTCGTCGGCGTGCTGCCGATCATCGTGGTGACCACTGGCATCGCGCCGCCGCACCGATCGGTCGGGGTGTCGCCGTTCTGGGTCGTGGCCAGCGGACTGAGCGCGTTCGTGCTGATCGCCTGCCGGCGGCGGTGGCCGATGCCGGTGTTCGCGGTGGCGACCCTCTGTGCGCTGGTCACCATGGCGGCCCACGGGGTGACCCCGGTGCTTCTCGCGGCGACGTTCATCTGTGCGGCCACGATGGCCACGCTGACCAACCGCCGGACGGCGTGGACCGCCGGCCTGGCCGCGGCGCTGGTGCTGTATTTCGGGGCCGTCCTGACCGGCAGCGGCTGGACGTCGCCGGAGAGCCTGGGCATCGTCGCCTGGCTGGGCATGGCGATCGCCGTCGGTGATGCCCTTCGATCACGGCGGGCGTACGTGGCGGCGATCGAGGAACGTGCGTTGCGGGCCGAGCAGACGCGCGAGGAGGAGGCCCGGCGCCGGGTGGTCGAGGAGCGGCTGCGCATCGCCCGCGAGCTGCACGACGTGGTGGCGCACCACATCGCGCTGATCAACGTGCAGGCCGGCGTGGCCGCGCACGTGCTGCGATCGGATCCGGATCAGGCGCAGGACGCTCTGGCGCACGTACGGAAGGCGGCCCGCACCGTGCTCGACGAGACATCGACCCTGCTCGGCGTGCTGCGCCGGCCGGGCGAGCCGGACGACACCGGACCGACCCGCGGCCTGGCTCGCCTCGGCGGACTGCTGGACGCGCTGGGTGGCGCCGGGATGCTGGTCGAGCACCACCAGGACGGCGCATCGCGGGAGCTGCCGTCGGCGGTCGACCTGGCGGCGTTCCGGATCGTGCAGGAGTCGCTGACCAACGCGCAGAAGCACGGCGCCGAAGGCCGGGCGCGGCTCACGCTGGGTTACACGTCGGCCGGTCTGGAGATCTCGGTGAGCAATCCGGCCGATGCCTCACCGGGCGACCGGAGCGGAGGCCATGGCCTGCTGGGCATGCGCGAGCGGGCGGCCGCGGTCGGGGGCACGGTGTCGGCCGGGCAGTCCGGCGGGCGGTTCGTGGTCGAGGCGTTCCTGCCCGCGCCGGTGACCGGCGCATGACCATCCGGGTGCTGCTGGCCGACGACCAGACGCTGATCCGGGCGGGCTTCAAGGTGCTGGTCGATTCCGCGCCCGACCTGCAGGTGGTCGGCGAGGCGACGAACGGTCGGCAGGCGTTCGACCTGGCGCGGAAGCTCCGGGCCGACGTGGTGCTGATGGACATCCGGATGCCGGACATGGACGGGATCGAGGCCACCCGCCTGATCACCTCCGACGAGGACCTGGCCGGCGTCCGGGTGCTGATCCTGACCACGTTCGAGATCGACGAGAACGTGTTGCGGGCGCTGCGCGCGGGAGCCAGCGGGTTCCTCAGCAAGGGCGTCGAGCCGGCCGACCTGCTGGACGCCATCCGGCTGGTCGCCGCGGGGGAGGCGCTGCTGTCGCCGAAGGCCACCCGCAGCCTGATCGAGCGGTTTCTGGACCAGCCGGAACCGGACGCGACGGCCGCGCCCGCGGCGCTGGAGGTGCTGACCGAGCGGGAGCGGGAGGTTCTGGTCCTGGTCGCGTCGGGTCTGTCCAACGACGAGATCGCCGAGCGTCTGTACGTGTCCCCGCTCACCGCGAAGACCCACGTCAACCGGGCGATGACCAAGCTCGGCGCGCGCGACCGGGCCCAGCTGGTCGTGATCGCGTTCCAGACCGGGCTCGTACGACCGACGTAGTAGATGTGATTCCTGCGTCAGTAGGACGTCACCGGGCGTTCGAGGGAGCAGGCTTGACCGCATGAGTTCGCTGGGGTGGGCAGCCGTGCTGTCCGTGCTGTCAGCGGTCAGCTATGCCGGGGCGGCCGTGGTGCAGGAGCAGCTGGCCGCTGCCGGGCATCGAGGGTTGTCCCGCTGGATGGCCTCGCTGGCGCTCACCGGACTCGGCGCCGTCCTGCACGTGGTGGCCCTCGACTTCGGCACGGTGGGCGGGGTCCAGGCGCTGGGCACGCTGACGTTGCTGTTCGCCCTGCCCATCGCCGCCTGGCGGACGCAGTCACCGATCGGCCCGTCCGCATGGCGCGACGCCGGCTTCACCGTGGCCGGGCTGGTCGGCCTGATCGCGCTGACCGCGGTGCCCACCGGCACCGGCGTCGTCACCCCGGACCTCTGTCGCTACCTGACCGTGGGCGCCGTCGCGGTGGTGGCCGCACTCGGGGTCGCCGCTTGGCTGTCCGGGTCGCCGCTGCGCCGGGCCCTGGCCCTGGCGGCCGGTTCCGGCGTGGCGTTCGCGATGGCCTCCGTCTTCGCCAAGTCGCTGTTCTCGTCGTTCTCAGTGGGGCTGGCCCTGATCGTGGCGTTGCTGGCCGTCGCCGGATTCACCTTCGGTCAGCTCGCCTACAAGGGCGTCGGCCTCTCCGCCCCTCTCGCCATGGTCAGCGTCTCCAATCCGGTCGTGGCCGCGATCGTGGGCGTGGCCGTGTTCGGCGAGGGGTTCCGGTTCGGCGTGTTCGGCACCGTCGCCGCGGTGGCCGCCGGCGTGCTCGCCGCGACCGGCGTCGTCGGCCTCTCCCGCCGTACCGCCGCCGACGTGCTGCGGCAGAGCGACCTCGCCGTCGCCGGCTGAGCTCCCGGTCAGCTTCCCGCGGAGGTCGGGGGGAAGCTCGCCCCGGCGACCGTCCCGACGGAAGTCGGTAAGCGCCTGGGCGAGTTCCACGACCTGCCCGGCCTGCCCACCAGCCACCTCTTTGCCCGTCCCGACCTGTACCGCGCACTGGTGACGGTCGCCGTGCGGGCCGGTGTCGAGTTCGCGTACGGCAAGCGGCTCACCGGCCTGGACTCCACCGGCTCGGGCGTGACCGCCGTTTTCGCCGACGGCAGCACCGCCACCGCCGACGTCCTGATCGGGGCCGACGGCATCCGCTCGACCGTTCGCCCCCTCCTCGACCCGAACGCCCCGGACCCGCGGTACGTCGGCCTGCTCGGGCTCGGCGGCTGGGTCGCCGACGAGACCGGCCTTCCCCGGACCGATGGCGCCATGCACTTCGCCTTCGGCCGGCGTGCCTTCTTCGGGTACTCCGTCGACTCCGGCCACGCCGGCTGGTTCGCCAACCTGCCCTCCGCGCTGCCGCTGACCGCGGCCGAGGCCCGGGCGATTCCGGACGAGGAGTGGCTGCGCCGGCTGAAGGATCTGTACGCCGCCGACACCCTGCCCGCGCTACGGATGCTCGACCTGGTGAGGCCGGGGGAGCTGGTCACCGTCGGCGCCATGCACGACATGCCGCCCGTGCCGGTGTGGCACCGCGGCCGCGCCGTCCTGGTCGGCGACGCCGCCCACGCGACGTCGCCGAGCTCGGGACAGGGCGCTTCGCTGGCCATCGAGAGCGCCGTCGAGCTGGCCCGCTGCCTGCGAGACCTTCCGGCCGGGGAGGCCTTCGCCGCGTATGAACGACTCCGTCGCCCGCGGGTCGAGAAGGTCATCGCGCAGACGGCCCGGGTCAATCACGACAAGGCGCCGGGTCCGATCGCCCGGGTCATCCGGGACCTGACCTTCCCGCTGGCAATGCGGACGTTCTACCGCCCGGAGAAGATGATGGGCTGGATGCACCGCTACGCGATCGACTGGGACGCGCGCGTTCCGGCGCCCGCCGCACCGTGATGACGACCGCCAGGAGGCCGCCGTATGCGCTGGACTGCTCCGCCCGCAACCGTGAGAGCCGGGTGACCTGAGATGAAGAGTTATCCGCTTCTCGACGTGCGCGTCACCACGCCGGCGCTGGAGCTCCGCGCCGCCACGGACGACCTGCTCGACCAGCTCGCGGACCTGGTGCGCGCCGGCAAGACCCACGCCGAACCGGCGCCGTACGACGACCCGATGTCGTTCTACGAGACCGACCCGGACGTGCGGGTCGCCAAGTGGCTCCGGGCGATCTGGCGGCGTCGCGGAACGGTCGAGCCGGATTTCTGGCGCCTCTTCTTCGTGGTCATGGTCGATGGCCGTCCCGTCGGGGAACAGACGATGACCGGGGTGCAGTTCGCCGCTCTGGGAACGGTCACCACCTTCTCCTGGCTGTCGGTCGATCTTCGTGGTCGAGGACTCGGACGTGAGATGCGCGAGGCGATCCTGCACCTCGCATTCGACGGCCTAGGGGCGAAGGAGGCCGGCAGCGACGCCTTCGTGGACAACCAGGGCTCGAACGCAGTCTCCCGGCGCCTGGGTTACCAGCCCAACGGGTTCGACTGGGCGACACGGCGTGGCGAGCCGGCATTGCTCAACCGATGGCGACTCGGCCGGGACACCTGGCAACCACGACGCCGGGCCGACATCCGGCTCCACCACCTCGACGCCTGCCACGCCGTTTTGCCCTTGTCCTGAACGAGCGGCGCCTCAAGTGATCGTGCGGCGCAAACGAGCATGGCCGGGCCGGGCGAGGGTAATCGACGCAGGTGGCTGTTCTGCGATCCGCCCCGCTTCCGCCGTCCACGGCGGTGCAGCGATGGATCGTGCCCGGCTACCAGGAGCTCGGTCCGATGCGGGCCTCTCTGCGGCAGGCCCTCGACACGCAGGCACTCCTGCCGGGCGGGGAGCTGGACGATCTGGCGGAGCGTATGGCGATCGTGGCAACGGAGCTGGCGACGAACGCCCTGCGCCACGGGCAGTCCCCGGCGGTGGTACGGCTGAGCCGTTCGGTGGCCGCTTTCGTGGTCGACGTCGCGGACGAACTGCCGTCCGCACCGCCGCAGATTGTCGAGGAAGGTGCGCTGGGCACCGGGGGGCGCGGACTCCGCATCACTCAGGAGTTGGCGCGGGACACCGGTTGGTACGCGATGGACGGTCGCAAACACGTATGGGCGCGATTCCGTATCCCGCGCCGTATCCGACGGTTCCAAGCGCCACCGATCTCGATCCCGGGTCTCCGGATCTTCGTGCGGGGACTGCGCCGGCGGATCCGTTGATCGCCCCGGCCGGGCTCTCCATCACGGTGGTGCGGCACTCCCGCGGTTCAGTGATGAGCCGTTGTTTCGTCGTCGGAGAGCAGGTCGAGCAGGCCGGTCAAGGTCAGCACCCGGTGGACGATGCCGTGAACTCCGGTGACCGTCAGCGCTGCCCCATGCTCGCCGGCGATGCGCCGCGCGGTCAGCAGGGCCCGAATGCCGGACGAGTCGAGGAAGGTCACGCTCGTGAGGTCGACGACGATTCGGTGACTGTCGGCGCTGAGGATGTTCCGGACCGCCTGGACGAGCTGGTCGGCGGTGTCGGTGTCGACCTCTCCGGCCACCGCCAGCTGGACCGACCCGTCGCCGTGGCGGTGCTCCCTGAGATCGAGTTCGTTGCTCACTGCGCCTCCGCCGGCCTTCCGAGTGCATCCGATCGCTGGCGGCGCGCCCGACGGCCTTCGCGATCGCTTGCCAGCGGCCGGTACGGGCGTGTCGCAATCCTGCGGCGGTGCCCGGTGAATCACCGTCATCGCGGACCGGGCGACGCCGCCCGCCGCCACAGCTCGCCAGAGTTTATGCCGTAAACATGGTTTGGCAAGTCTACGACACGACGGCCCGGGAACGGCGAGCAGGTACCGGGCCGAGCCGGCGATCAGTGGCTAGCAGGTCGCTTGACCAGTGCGCGGTGTGACTCGGTCACGCGCGTCACTGGAGCGCCGCCGAGGTGGTCTGACGCCGCCCACACCGGACCGCCGGACGGCCACCGAACCCAATACATCGGCTCGCACCATCAGCGGCGTCTCGGACATCTCCATTTCTCGATCAGTTCATATTCGCGACCGCGACCGGGGCCGAAGCCTCCCCGCGGCACATTAATTGTTCACCGATGAATTCGTCATGTTCCGCCGGCGGCGCGCGGAGCCGCCGCTGGATCGAGCCTGTTCGGTTTCAGTCCGGCACGGGTGAGGAAGGTCCACGCGCCGAGCACCCCGGTCACAAGCGCGACGACCGCGCTGACCACGTACAGGTACATGCCCCACTGGCGGCCGAGCAGGAGCAGCAGGCCGCCGGCGGCAATGCACGTCGCGAACACGGTCAGTGCCGACGCCAGAACAGGGGGTTTGAGCGGCCCCACTGCGGTACTCATCGGATACCGCCAGGGTGTCGAAGCGGATCGCCACGACGATGAACGTGAGTCCGGTCAGGCCGACTGCGGCACCGGCGAAACTCGTCCACACGAGACGTCCTCCTTCCCGCAAGAGGAGGTGGATGGTGTCGTGCGGGCACGGCGACCCGCCGGTGTGCCGGCGGGTCGCAGCTCAAGCGGTCACTTCGACTCGACCGATCCAACCGGGTTCGGGGTGCTCTGCAGGGCGGCGAGGGCATCGGACCATGCTTTGCTGTCGGGGTACAGCTGGGACCAGAGGTAGGCCCAGCAGAGCGCCCGCACGGCAGCGACGCGCTCGGGATCCTCGTGGTCCTCGGTAAAGGTCTCCAGGGCGTCGTAACCGGAGATGCCGCCGAGCATGTGCTGGGCGCCGAAGACCATCAGCAGGCTTTTGGGGGCCGGGCTGTGTGCGTATGCGTCGGCGCGGTAACCGAGCCGGTTGGAGAAGTTGAAGTTGATGTCCTGGTCCCCCGCGACCACGAGCGCCGGCGTCGTCATCGTGGTGAAGTCGAAATACTTGAGCGCCGGGTAGTTCGCCGCCGCCCAGGCCGAGAGGTGCCCGTCGTTGCCGACGCCGGGCGCGCTGATCACCACTCCGGCCTTGATGCGGGAGTCGGACAGGTCCTTTTCGTTGTGGTCGTTCGGGTCCAAGGCCCGCGCGCCCAGCAGCATCGATGACGTGGCGCCGCCGAGCGAGTGCCCGACCACGGCGATGCGATCCCGGTCCAGCCGGCCGGCGAGCCCGGGGACGGTGGCCTCGATGTCGTCGAGGTGGTCGAGAATGTGGCTCATGTCCGCGGCGCGGCTGCGAAGGAACAGCGGGGCCTCCGGGTCGCCGGACTCCCGCAGCCCGAGAGCGGTCGAGTCCGGGTGCGTCGGCTGGATGACGACGAACCCGTGCGCGGCCCAGAAGTCGGCCAGCGGGCCGTAGCCGTGCAGCGACGACAGGAAGTTCGCGACGCCGTGCCCGTGAGAGAGCAGGATGATCGGTAGGTCGTCGCCGGTCGCCGGCGCGGAGACTTTCATCTCGAGGTCGACGAGGCGGCCGGGGACCTTCAGGACCACGGGGCTGTAGGTGATGACGGGCCCGGACTCATTGACCGGGATGGTGGAGGCGTCGGTGAGGGGCTTACTCATGGCACTCGCTCCTTCAGGAGATCTGCTTCAGATGTGGTCGGCTGCTAAGGGCGGTTTCCTGATCAAGCACTACGGATACCGATCTGCGTCCCGGTAACGGGTTGCCGGGTGGCGCTCGGCTCAGGCGAAGGATGGGGCGTCGATGACGACGCGCCAGGTGCCGTCGGGCTGACGGTGTGACACTTCGGCGGTCGACATCGTCGTCGTGCCGGTGCCGTCCGGGGTGGGCAGCTCGTACCGGGTCGAGGTCAGGGCGAGGTCACCGGCGACGATGGCGTGTTGTTGTTTGCCGCTCATGGTCAGGCCGAGTGACAACAGCTGGGTGAACACGGCGCGGAGGTTGTCCTGGCCGCTGATCACGCTTCCGTCGCGCTGCAGCTGGACGGCTCCGTCCTCGTACAGGGCGAGCAGGGCGTCGATGTCACCGGCGGCGAAGGCGTCGGCGAACACGTCGTGGATCTGGTCAGGGCTGGTGTAGGTCATGGCACTGTCCTTTCTGGTCCGGGCGGTCAGCCGAAGACGACGGTCTCGTTGGCGTAGAGGAAAAGGGTCTTGGTGCGGTCCAGGAAGTTCTCCTCGTCAGCGGCGATCGCGCCGTTGTAGGTGTCGGAGGTGAACCATGCGGCGGCGTCGGCGACGGACTCCACCCACAGCTCCGCGACGCCGTCGTAGTCCGCGGTCGTGACGCCGGGGATGTGCCCGTCCGTCGCCACCAACTGCACGTAGCGGCTTACCGAGAGGGCGCCCGGCGGCAGAGAGGCGAGCAGCGGGGTGTGCTTGCCGGTCCAGTAGTCGACGAATTCCTGGTGGGTGAGGTCCGGACGCCGGGTGAGCAGGATACTGATCTTGACCATGTCGGTTCCTTTCTGCGGGGTGTGCTGAGGCTCGGCGCATCTGGATGGATCAGCGCATCTGGATGGATCAGCGCATCTGGATGGATCGGATCGAGTTGCCCATCACCATCCGGTCCAGGGCGCTGATGGCGCTGGTGGGGTCGGTGGCGGCGCCGACGGTGAGCAGCAGGGGGACGAAGTGCTCCGGGGTCGGGTGGGCGACCGCAGCACCGGGCGCTTTTCGGCGGAAGTCGGCGAGGGTGTCGATGTCCGCACGGTCCAACGCGTCGGCCGCCCACTGGTCGAAGTCGGCGGTGTGCGCGGCGAGTTCGGGGTGCCGGAAGACAGCGAAGCTGTGCGTCATGAAGCCCGAGCCGAGCACCAGTACGCCTTCCTCGCGCAGCGGCCGCAGCCGCCTCCCGAGATCGAGCAGGGCGTCCGTGTCGAGGCTCGGCATCGACAGCTGAACGACGGGGATGTCGGCTGCCGGGTACATGGCCATGAGTGGGATGAACGCGCCGTGATCGAGTCCCCGGCGGGCGAACTGGTGCACCTCGGTGGTGGCACTCAGTGCGCCGCGCAGCCGCCGGGCGAGGCCGGTCGCGTCGGGTGTCGCATACGTGAGCGTCTTGTACCGCGGGTGGAAGCCGGAGAAGTCGTAGTACAGGGGCGTGCCCGACACGGCGCCGGAGATCGCAGCCGGCGCCTGCTGCCAGTGAGCCGAGACGACGACGATCGCCCGTGGCTTGGGCATCGATTGCGCCCACCCGAACAGGTCGGCGAGCCACTGCGGGTCGTCCAAGGTGAACGGTGCGCCGTGGCTGACGAACAAGCTGGGCATCAGCCCGTCGTCCGGGATCCAGGCCCGCTGGTGGCGGCCCGAGGCCAGCACCCCGGCGAGGTGATCGTCGTAAGCGCCGGCCGGGATGGCGGAGCGGACGAGCGGAGTGAGGGATGTGCCGCGGTTCATCGCCACCGGCCTCCGATCCAGTCGAACTTGACGCTTAAAGTTCTACTCCGTTGTTTAAGCTTAAACAAGTAGGCTGTGAGCATGACCACCTCGCAGACGTCGGCGCACACCGCACCGCACGAACCCTGGCTCAGCCCTGCGGAACGATCGGCCTGGCTCGCCACCGCCGCGATCATGATCAGCTTGCCGGCGGCGCTGGACGCCCGGCTGCAACAGCAGACCGGCCTGAGTTTCGTCGAATACATGGTCCTGGCCGTGCTGTCGGAAAACGACGACCGGACCATGCAGATGAGCGACATCGCGGCCGGCGTGTCCGTGTCACTCTCCCGGCTGTCACACATCGTGACCCGGCTGGAAAAGCAAGGACTGGTCCGCCGCGCCCGGATCCCGGGGTCAGGACGGCGCACCACCGTCACGCTGACCGGCGACGGGTACACCACGGTCGCCGCCGCCGCCCCCGACCACGTCCGGACGGTCCGTGAGCTCTACATCGACACACTCGAACCCGACGACTTGGACCGGATTCACCGCATCGGGGTCGCAGTCGCCAAACGAGTCAATCCCGGCCGTCCGTTCTTGCATGGCTCACAATCGACGTCGTCGCGTCAATGACACCCACCGACGCCGCACCGCCCACCGGCCCGCACACCGAAGACGACAGTCCTGAGGCGGATGGGCTCTTGACCGCGACGTCGCCGCCCAGGACCTCGAGGAAGCGCTCGAGGCGTCGCGGACCGGGCGCCACTGCTTCCACCCCGCCGGGGACTGCGCGAAGGGCGAAGAAGTCTCGGGTCCATTGTTTATGGCGTAAAGCCAGGGGCATACCCGACGCTGTCGAGAGCTTGCCGAGCGGCAAGCAGACGCTCTTGACATTCCGTACGTCCGTCTGTCCATCGGAGTCGTCATGAGTACTTCCCCTCAGTCATCGAGTACCGGTTCTCGCGAGGACGATCTCGGCGACGATCGGCAGGAGCCTGGTCGCACCGATCGGGGGAATGGCGCGAGCGCAGCCGTTCTGTCCGATCGGCATTCCGTCGTGGCACGGGAAAAGGACCGTTACGGCGGCATCAAATGGGGATCGGCGTTCTTCGGCTGGCTGACTGCCACCGGCACCGCCGTCATCCTCACCGCCGTCCTGGTCGCCGCCGGCGCCGTGGTCGGCGTATCCACCGGTACGAACGCCGGTGACGCGCAGGCTCAGGCGTCGAAGAATGCCGGCACGATCGGGGTCGTGGGCGGGATCGTGCTGCTCGCCGTCCTGCTCATCGCGTACTACTGCGGGGGCTACGTGGCCGGTCGGATGGCCCGGTTCAACGGCGTCAAGCAGGGCCTCGCCGTGTGGCTGTGGGCCATCGTCATCGCCGTCCTGGTCGGAGTGGCCGGCGCGGCGCTGGGCAGCAAGTTCGACATTCTCGACAAGGTCGGCGGCTTCCCCCGCCTGCCGTTCGGCGGTGGCGACGTGACCACCGGCGGCATCGTCGCCCTGATCATCGCCGTGGTGGCCGCGCTCATCGGCGCCGTCCTCGGCGGCCTGGCCGGAATGCGCTTCCACCGCAAGGTCGACAAGGCCGGCCTCGGGCGCTGACGCCCGGACGTACCTCACCCGTGCCTCAGCACCGGCCAGGCGCGCGCCGGGCCGGCACGCAACGAAGAAAGGACCGTCATGATCACCCAGAACGACATTCAGCGGATCACCGGCACCGACGTCTACACGACCGACGGCGACAAGATCGGCTCGGCCGGTCAGGTGTATCTCGACGACCAGAGCGGCGCCCCCGAGTGGGTCACCGTGAAGACCGGCCTGTTCGGCACCAAGGAGTCTTTCGTGCCGCTGGACAAGGCCACCCTCAACGGCGACCGGATCCAGGTGCCGTTCAGCAAGGGCCAGGTCAAGGACGCGCCTCAGATCGACGCCGACGCAGACCTGAGCCCGGCCGAAGAGGACAAGCTGTACACCTACTACGGCCTGGCCTCGACCGATGGACGCCTGACCGACGGCGACCGCACGGTTGCCGGCGACGCCACCGCTCGGAACACCGGAACGGATACCTACCGGGACACCGAGGACACCGGCCACGACACCTCCGGCCCTACGACGGACAACGCGATGACCCGCTCCGAGGAGCGCCTCGTCGCGGGCACCCGCAGCGAACAGGTCGGCAAAGCACGACTGCGCAAGTACGTCGTGACCGAGCAGCAGCAGGTCAGCGTGCCGGTTTCCCACGAGGAGGCAACCCTGCAGCGCGAGCCCATCACCGACGCCAACATCGGTGACGCTCTGGACGGCCCCGACATCTCCGAAGAGGAGCACGAGGTCACCCTGCGCGCTGAGCGGCCGGTCGTGGAAACCGAGGCCGTGCCCGTGGAGCGGGTGCGCCTCGGTAAGGAGACCGTCACCGACCAGCAGAACGTCACCGGCGAAGTCCGCAAGGAGCAGATCGAGCTCGAGCGCCCCGAGGATCACCGCGACCGGTCCTGACCCGTTCGGTTCCGATGCCTCCTCGACCATCCGGCGAGGAGGCATCGGCGTCGCGTCATCCCATGGGCCGGCGGGTTGCCTTCGGTGTGCGATGGCTCGCGGCAAGTCGGATGGCGGGGCCGACCGGGGCGATGCATCACGCGCCGGTGCGCCGGCCGCCAGGCGGTCAGCCGAGCAGGTCGCCGAGCGTGACCAGCTCGTAGCCCTTCTTGCGGAGTCCGCGAACGATCGCCGGCAGGGCCTCACCGGTGCGGGGAGCGTTCGACCCGGTGATGTGCAGCACGATGATCGAGCCGGGTCGGGCCTGACCGAGGGTGGACCTGATGATCTTGTCGGTGCTGGTGCCGAAGGCGTCACCGGATACGTCGTCGTATTCAACGACGGTGCAGCCCACCGGAGCGATCGCTGTCAATGCGGCCTTGTCGTAGCAGCCGCCGGGGAAGCGGAAGTAGCGGGTCGGTTCGTCGGTGTACTGCTGGAGGATCTGAAACGACCGCTCGACGTCGGCGGCCATGTCGTCGGCCGGGATGGTGCCGAGGGTGTAGCAGTGGGAACGGAATCCTTCGTGCGCCCAGGAGTGGCTGGCCAGCTCGAAGGACGGGTCGGCGGCGATGCGGCGGGTCAGGGCGGGGTAGGCCTGGATCCACTTGCCGGCGAGGAAGAAGGTCGCGGGCACTTTCAGCTGCTGCAGTTCATCGACGACGGTGGGGTTGGCGTACGTCCGAACCTGCCCCGTGGTGAGCCGGCGCAACATGGCGTCGGTCATGTTGGAATCGAAGGTCAGCGCGACCCGCGGGCGGTTCCGGGGCCCGTGGAAGACCACTCGGGCAACGGTGCCACGGGCGACCGCTCCCCGTCCGACCGGTGCCGGCAGGGCGGTGATCTGGGCCGGATCGACGGGTACCGCGCGTCCCAGTTGCGCGCCGGCCAGGGTGGTGCCGGGCGCGACGACCCCGATCGGGGTTGCCGGTCGATCCGGCAGCGACGGCTCTTTGGCTGACGGCGCGGGCGATGCCGCGGGGTGCGGTGGTGTGAGCCTGGCAGGCGCGCTGCAGCCGGACACCGGCCCGACGAGCATCGCGGCTAGGACCAGGGCACGAGCGGCCACCTGCGCGGAAGGTGTGCTTGCCCGTCCCTGCTCCGGACGCACCACATGGTCGACCGAGACCGCGGTCAGCTCGGCCAGCTGCTCGAGGCGCGGGCCCGGGGCCCGGCGGGTGTTGCCGCTGCGCAGCCCCGCCGCCGACGGAGAGAGGCGATCGCGCCATGCGCGCAGGGTCGCGGCGCGATCTGACGGGGAAGGGATCATGACGCCAAGTTTCTCCCGTCGGGGCCCGCTGAGGGTGGTACGGCTGTTCCTACCGCAAAACCCTTTCCTGGCGCCCGCGGCCAGGGAAGGCCACGGTAAGACATGACACTCACCGACACCGCAACGCCTGCCGGAGAGCTCCCGGTCGGCATTTCCTCCCCGGGAGCCCTCCCATAGGTCAGTGGCCGCTGCGGCAGTTGACCGACACGATCGCGGTGTTGTCGGACGTCCTCGGGTCGAACGTGCCGCCCTGTGCCACCACGGTGCCGCGGCTCGGCCGGGCCGACATGATCCGTACCGTGAACTCGATGGTGTACCGCTCACCGTTCTTCAAGCTGAACGGCAGCACCAGGTACGACGGGCCGGCGGGCGTGGACTGCTCGTACCAGGCCTGGTAGAGGAAGCCCGGCGGTGGCAGGACGTCGACGACCTGCACCCCGGCCGGCACCGTGAACCGCAGTCCCGCGTTGTACGGGTCGGTCGGGTCGCCACCCTTGGCGTCCGGCGTCGCCTGCACGTCGGCCGGTCCGTTGTTGACGATGCCGACCTTCAGCGACACCAGGTCGCCGACCTGGCCACGGATCGCGGCGCCGACCGCGGTCATGTCGGTGGGATTGTTCGGTGTGACGGTGACGGAGAGGTTGCCCCAGTCGTCGCTCGGGTCGACCGCGAGAGCACTTGTCCGGGTGCTGACCGACGCGCCCGTACGGTCGAACGTCAGCGCGGGACCGGTGCCCACCGGCCAGGCCAGCCGGTCGTCGGTGGGCACCGTGTCGAACACGTCCACCGAGTACGCCACGTAGGTGCTGTACGGCTGCCGCGGCGGGTCGTAGCGGGTGATCCGCAACTGACCGGGCACATTGGGGCTGATGGTCAACCCCAACGGGGTGCGTTCGGCGAAGGTCAACGCCTCGCCCGGCTTGAGGTCGACGTCCTGCAGCAGGCAGACGGCGTACTCGAAGCCGTAGTCGTCGCGCTTGTAGTGGCAGTTGCGGTACCGGGTGGTGAACGTCGCGTACGACCCGGTGGACAGGGAGAGCAGGATGGTCCGGGCCTTGCGATCGCCGGCGTTGCGGATGGTGGGGCGCCCCTGGGCCGTGCCGCCCGGTGCACCGGTGGTCTGCAGTCGGTTCACCTGCAGGTCAGGACCGGGTGCCGAGACGGTGACGTCGTGGTTCTCAACGCTGGTCTCGAGGCCGTCGGCGGTGGTGGTGAGGGTGATCGTCGCGACGTCGCCGGCCTTCGCGCCGGGCGCCGGGCGCAATACGACTTGAAGGTCCCCGGCCGGGGTGTAGAACACGTCGGTCGGTCGTGCGCAGCTGATAACGGCGCCGGCCTGGGTGCAGCCGGGCGACGGTGTGGCCAGCTGCAGGGTGACGGCCTGGGCGGCGGATGCGTCGATCCGCAGCCGTACCGTCGCCGGCAAAACGGCGCCGGTCGCGCCGCCGGCCCGATACCACACCGGCACGGTCTTACCGGCAGAGCCGACGGCGATCGCGGAGGCTCCGAAATCGGAGTCGAGGAACGCCTGCGGGGTGTCGGCGCGGGCCGGGGTGGCGAGCGTGGCGCTGAGCAGGGTCGCTGCGAGTACGGCGATCGGAATGCGGGCGTGACGGATGAGCGGCATCGTTGACCCCCTGAGCGGTGGACTGCGGTGCCGAGCGTAACGAAGACGTCCGATATGGACACCCTCAGTGTCGGGGTGATGACTCTGCCCGCCCACCGGGCGAACGTCGAAGGGCGACCAGCCGTCGCTCAGGCGCTACTGCGATGGTCCACCGCCGGTTGGCGCCGCCGCGGCAGGTCCACACCAGGACCGGGGTGTCGTCGGCAGTGTTCTCCGGGCCCAGCACGTCGAGGCGCTTGTCGCCGTATACCTCGAGGCTCTAATCGGGTCGCGCGGTCTACTGCTGATTAACGGGCCGGACGCGTGGATGAACACAGTGCGACGCCGCTGGAGTCGGTACTTCGTCCGTGCGGCCAAACCCATGCTGGCGCAGCGGCCACGCTGTGGCCGCTGAGACAGGTACCCAATGGGGTTGCGTCGCGCCGAGGCCGGTACGGCCCGGACACCCGCCGTCAGCGTCGGTGTACCTGAGCGACTCGGTGCGCCCGGCAGTGTCCTCGCAGTGTCCTGGCAGGATTCGAACCTGCGAAGGAGCACATCGAGCTCGACCGCCCCGATGGCTTGCGGCAAGGCGGCTGGCATCGCAGAGCAGCGGGGTCGAGGGGAGTATGGCCGGGCGCCAAGATCAGAGTTCAAGGATGCGCCCGTGCTCCTTTGGTCGCGTCTCACCTCACGGTTGAGATGATCGACGGTACGGCCGGCAAGAGAACTGCAAGGCAGTACCGTCCGTCCTGTGACCAGGTTTTTGGCAAACCCTCAGACCGTCACCGCCCGGACCGGTATGAAACGGCCGGCTGGGGCCTTTCAAAGTCTTGGAGACCTTCCGGCCCTCGCGAGTTGGCGATGACGATCTCGTAACCGTTCGCTCGCGTTTGGGCTGCCTGGCCCTCGGGGTACCAGTCTCGACGTGGTCTTCCGGGGTGCTTCGATTCGAGAGAGACTCGATTCTTGATCAGCCCACGGAATTCTGGAGAGTACACATGACCACCGCCGCACCCGCCGCCCGCACCGCAGTCGAGACAGCTCAGGAGTTCATCAGGGCTGTCGAGGCCAAGGACTTGGATGCCGTCGAGGCGACCCTCTCGTACGATGCTCGCCAGCTCTTCATGCACTCGGTCCGCACAACCACGGATGCGGGCGTCGCCGACCTCATTACGGGTCGCGCTAAGGGTCTCTGTGTCGCGGACGTCAACGGCCGGGACGAGATCATGGCCTACACGGAGGCGCTCTTTCGGAAGTTCACTCCTCTGATCTGGCGTGACCACAGCTGGAGCTGCTCGGAGAAGGGCGATGCTGTGTATTTCTTCGGGCGGGGCGACATGCTCGTCACCTGGAACGGCAAGCCATACCGCAACACCTACCTGACCCGGTTCGACGTCGAGAACGGCAAGATCGTGAGAATGGCGGAATACGCCAATGCATTCCTGTACGCTGGTCTCGGCGTTCGGCCCAATGGTGCCGAGTTCCGGGCGCTGCTGCGAGCGGTGGGGCGAATGATCAACCCGACCCTCTCGGCCACGTCCGGACGCTGACTTCGCGCCCTAAGCCTCACGCGTCACCGCGAGGCGTGTAGAGCATGATCCAGTGGTCGTTCTCGGGATCATGGAGCATCTCGCTCTCGAAGCGCAGCCAGCCCTTCTCGGGATGGTGCAGCAGCTTCATCGCTGATCGCCAGGTGCCGACCTCGCCGATTTCCCAGTACTCGCGAAACATCTCGCTTCGGTCGGTAAGGTCTCGGAAGATCGTGCGTAGATACGCGTCCTCCGGATAGCGACTCAGTGCCATCCGCAGCTCCGAAGCCGCGACCCGGGCCAACTGCTTCGCTCCTTCCTCGCCGACGACCTCTCTCACCTTGGGTGAAGTAAACGCGAGGTATGCGACGTTGCGGCCGAAGGGGCCAGTCTCGACGAGTGTTCCGAGAAGTTCGGTAGCTGCCTCATTGGCGGCCAGGAAGTCAAGCCGACCGTCATGGACGGTCACTGGCATCACCTTGTCCAGTCCGCGGAGGAGCTGCTCCAGTCCCGGTCGGATCACGCTCGCCGGCACTTCGAGCCCCGGTGGGTGCTCGCCGGCGAGCCGGAAGAGAAGTTCACGTTCGGCCGTGGACAGCCCGAAGGCCCGCTCCAGAGCGGTGAGGACCTCGCGCGACGGCCGCGGTGCCCGCCCTTGCTCGAGGCGCGTGTAGTACTCGACCGAGATTCCAGCCGCTTCCGCGAGCTCCTGACGCCGTAATCCGGGAACTCGCCGCGAAGATGCCCTGCCGTTCCCCGGGCGTTCGGGCGGCTGCATGAGCGCCCGCTGCTGGCGAAGGAACTCTCCGAGCTCGGGACGTGCGCCCACCTGCATAAGGCCATTCTCCGTGGTTCCGACGCGACAAGACCAGATTACCTGTCCCTGTCGATACCAGCTTCCTCCGGGCGTTCCTGCCTGAGCCCGACCGGCGGATATTGGTGAACCTCACCTCACCTCACCTCACCTCACAGAAACGGAACCTCATGCCACTTGATCGAATCGCTCTCATTACCGGCGCCAACAAAGGTGTCGGAAAGCAGGTCGCACACGAGCTCGTCGCGAATGGCCTCACCGTCATCGTCGGATCCCGAGACCTCGCCCGCGGGCAGGAAGCAGCCGCCGAGATCGGTGAGGGCGCGACGGCGCTTCAAATCGACGTCACCGACGACGTGTCCGTCGCGTCGGCCGCAGTGTGGATCCGGGAACACTTCGGGCGTCTCGACGTCCTCGTGAACAATGCCGGGATCTCCCACACGCAGGAGGGCTTCACGATGGACGACTACGCCGCCATGTCCCACGCGAGCACAGCGTCCATCGACGAGGTGCGCGCGATCTGGGACGTCAACGTCTTCGGGACCCTGGCCGTCTACCAGGCCATGCTCCCGCTTCTTCGCGAGTCGTCCGACGCCCGGATCGTCAACGTCTCGAGTGGTCTCGGATCGCTTGCCTCCACGGCCGACCCGACCTATCCCTACCGGGTCACCTTCGGCCCAGGTTACCCGGCGTCGAAGACGGCTCTCAACGCCATGGCCATGGCAATGATGATCGAACTGGAAGGTACGAATATCAAAGTCAATGTCGTCTCGCCCGCGTTCACGGCCACGGCGCTGAACAACTTTCAAGGAACCGAGTCAGTCGAGGACGGCTCCCGAGAGGTTGTCCGGGTGGCGTTGCTCGGTGCCGACGGGCCTACCGGGACCTTCACGCTGTGGAACGGTGAAGTGATTCCGTGGTGATCTATCGCTTCCGCGCGGGTCGGCTGACGACCGCCGATGGCCCCGCGACGCTGATCTCTCGGTCGCGGGCCTGGTTTGATCAGGCCTCGGAAACTCGTGTGGGTGGTGCCGGGCGAGAACGGCTGGATCCCAGCCGCCCGAAGGCAAGGTCCGTGATGTGCGGCCGCAACCCACGAAGCTGTCGCAGCCGGAGAAGACTGGTATTCCGGCAGTTCTAATACCCGACGTTGCCAGCAGCAGTCGGCCGCCACCGGCGAGTCATTCTGGCCCTCGGGCTCGCGGTAGCGGTCGGGTATGTGCTGGCCGCATCGTGGGTGCCGACCTTGACTTTGTGGGCGCTCCCGTTCTTGGCGGTGCTGCTCCTGTGTCTCGTCGGGTTGGACGTCATGGCGCTCAGGGTGGCCGGCCGATCAGCGTTCGAGGTGAGGCCGCAGGTGCCTGCATTCGCGGCTCCGGCACATCCCGCGGCCGTTTCCGTGCCCTCTCGGCGTGCATTGCTGCTGCGGTTGCCGGCTCCGAACTGCGACTTCTCGAGGAGTCTGGTTCGCCTCTGGGCCGGCTCCTGGCTCCGCTGCTCACGCTGCATATAAATCGACCCTGACGATCAGCGCGGCGACACCGCACGTTGCACTGGGATTTGGGGGCCGCGGCCACGGCCCCTCGATAGGTGAGGGTGCCGGGGCTTCGTCGTGCCCACCGGTCTCGCGCAGGCCGCCACCACCGGTCCGTGCCGGGCCTTCACCTGGGCGCGCCCGGCAGGATTCGAACCTGCGACCGACGGATTAGAAGTCCGTTGCTCTATCCGCTGAGCTACGAGCGCTTGCTCGGGCGCGAGAGGCTCCGCCCGGCAGGCACATCCTAGGCGGTCGCCTGGGACTTGTCGTCCGCCGTCTCCGTTGGCACGACCTCATCCTCCGGCGCCGGTGGCACCTCGATCTTCGGGGTTCCGGGTGGCGGCAGGAAGGCGTCGACCCAGCGACCGAGCTCACGGAACACCTCCGCGCGGACGTCTTTGCCGGACAGCGTCAGGTCGTGCAGGCCGCCGTCGAAACGGGCGATCGTGACGTTCCGGCCCAGCTTGGGCGCCCACCGGACGATGTGCTCGACGTCCAGCACCGAGTCGGTGAGCCGGGCGTCCTCCGTCCAGGCGCGCCCACGGAACGTACGGCTGGAGCAGGCGACCAGAATCGGTGCGTTGATCGACAGGCCCCGCCGCAGGCGCTGCTGGCCGCGCTGGATGGCCTGCAGCCAGCCGAAGCGTACGGGGAAACCACGAACGGGCTTCCAGGCGAGGTCGTACGTCCATTCGCCCCGGTGGTCGCTGTGCAGGCTCTCGCCGTACAGGCCGAGGGAGGTCATCGGCAGGATGCGGTACGGCGTCCGGCCGGCGAACGCGGTCAGCGCCCGCATCAGCGGTCGCCGCATCGCCCAGGGCACGTTGAAGTCGAAGAACGGGCTGTTCAGGAAGAGGCCGTCGACAATTCCTTCGTCCTGCCGGGCGTGCGCCCACAGTGCCGTGATCAGGCCGCCGGTGGAGTGGCCGGCTACCAGCAGCTGGTCGTGGCCGTCGACCTCGCGGATGATCCGGGCCGACTCGTCCAGCTCGGGGAAGTAGTCGGTCAGGCTGCGGGCGAAGTTCGGCGTCTGGTGGGGGAGCAGGCTGCGCCCGTACTTGCGCAGGTCGAGGGCGTAGAAGTCCCAGCCGCGTGCGGCGAAGAAGTCGGCCAGGTGGGTCTGGAAGAAGTAGTCGACGAAGCCGTGCACGTAGAGCACCGCCCGCCGGGTCGGGGTCTCCGCGCGCCGGCGGACGAGGGTCGCGACCACCGGGCCTTCGTCGTCGCTGCCCAGGTCGATGGTGTGCCGCTCGTACGGCGTGCCCAGAACGTCCGTCTCCACGACGGCCACATTACCGGCGCGTACCACACCCGGGGGAGGGCTCGGGAGTTATCCACAATTCCGGCTGTCCACAGGCCTTTCAGCAGACTTTCGTGGTTCCGGCCAAGCTCACCGCACAACCTTCCGTGGTGAGGAGAGAACCGTGTTTGACACCAACCTTGTGGTCGTCGGCAATGTGATGACCGCGCCGGAGTGGCGCCGGACGCCCGGCACCGGCGTCATGGTCGCGCACTTCCGCATGGCCTCGACGGCGCGCCGCTTCGACAAGGAGTCCGGCCAGTGGGTCGACGGCAACCAGCTGCGCCTGCGCGTCACCTGCTGGCGCCGGCTGGCCGAGAACGTCAGCTCCTGCCTGGCCGTCGGTGACCCGGTCGTGGTCGCCGGCCGGCTGTTCACCCAGGACTGGACCGACTCGGAGAACAACAACCGGACCTCGTACGAGATGGAGGCCGCCGCGGTGGGTCACGACCTGGCACGCGGCAAGAGCCGGTTCTACCGGACGAAGGCGTCCGGGTCCGATCAGCGAGGTCGAGATGGCCGAGGCCGGCGCGTACGTCCGGGGTGAGGTCGCCGAGCTCGTGCCCGACGACGAGGTCCCGGCCCGGTACGGCGACGGCGTGCCCGACGAGCCCGAGCCGCAAACGGCACCCGAGTCCGCGTTGCTCGGCCCGGACGAGGAACCGGAGCCGGTCGACGACCCGCCGGAGGACCCGGCCGGTCGCCCGCGGCGTTCCTCGTCGCGGCGGCGCCCACTGATGGCACCGGCCTGATGAGCCGCCGCCGTTCCGGGAGTGACGCCCCCGCGATCTCCCGGAACGGCGGCACCCTTCTCCCGCCGTTCCGCGTCACCGGGCAGACTGGGCGAGTGCGGGGACGAGCAGTGGCGGACGCGGCCGGGCTGATGGCCGGCTACGCCGTGGACGCGATCTTCGGAGATCCGCGCCGATTCCACCCGGTTGCCGGGTTCGGCGCGGCCGCCGGCGCGCTCGAGTGGCGGCTCTATGCGCCGGATCGCCGCTCGGGGGCGGCCTTCACCGCGCTCGCCGCGGGCCTTCCGGTGCTGGCGGGGGCGGTCGCTTCCGCCGCCACCCGGCGCCGCCCGGTGGCCCGCGCGGTGCTGGTCGCGGCGGCCACGTGGACCGTGCTCGGCGGGCGGACGTTGCGGACGGAGGCGCGGGTGATGGCCGGACATCTCGCGGACGACGACCTGGCCGCTGCCCGTGCGCGGCTCGGCCACCTGTGCGGGCGGGATCCATCGGCGCTGGACGAGCCGGAACTGGCGCGGGCCGCGGTCGAGTCGGTGGCCGAGAACACCTCCGACGCGGTGGTGGCCCCGCTGATCTGGGGGGCGGTGGCCGGACTGCCGGGCTTGCTGGGCTACCGGGCGGCGAACACGCTGGACGCCATGGTCGGGCACCGGTCGGCGCGGTACGCCCGGTTCGGGACGCCGGCGGCCCGCCTCGACGACGGGCTGAACCTGGTGCCGTCGCGGCTCACCGGGCTGCTGATGATCGCCGCGGCGCCGGTCGGCGGGGGTGAGCGGGCCGAGGCGTGGCGGGTGTGGCGGCGGGACCGCAACGATCACCCGTCGCCCAACGCCGGTCAGTGCGAGTCGGCGATGGCGGGGGCGCTGGGCGTACGGCTGGGTGGGCGTAACGTCTACTTCGGACGTACGGAGGTGCGGCCGTTTTTGGGGGACGGGCCGAAACCGTCGGCCGGGCACCTGCGCCGGGCCGCACGGATCTCGTCCGCGACCGGGCTGGCAGCGCTGGCGATTGCCGCGGCCGTGGCGGTGGTGCGGCGGTGAGCGGCGGGCTGCTGGTCGCGGGGACCACATCGGACGCCGGCAAAAGCGTCCTCACCGCCGGGATCTGCCGCTGGCTGTACCGGCGCGGCGTGAAGGTGGCGCCGTTCAAGGCGCAGAACATGTCCAACAATTCGGTCGTGGTTCTCGGGCCGGACGGGCGCGGCGGCGAGATCGGCCGGGCACAGGCCATGCAGGCGGCAGCGTGCGGCGTGGCACCCGACATCCGGTTCAATCCGGTGCTGCTCAAGCCCGGCAGTGACCTGTCCAGTCAGGTGGTGCTGCTGGGCGAGGCGATCGACACGGTGCGCGCGGGGGACTACCGGTCCATGCGGCCGCGGCTGGCCGAAACTGCGCACGCCGCGCTGGCGCAGTTGCGGGCCGAGTACGACGCGGTGATCTGCGAAGGGGCGGGCAGCCCGGCGGAGATCAATCTGCGGGAGGGTGACTTCGTCAACATGGGGCTGGCGCGGCAGGCCGGGCTTCCGGCGATCGTGGTCGGCGACATCGACCGCGGCGGGGTGTTCGCCGCGCTGTACGGGACGGTCGCGCTGCTCAGCCCCGAGGATCAGGCGCTGATCAGCGGGTTCGTGGTCAACAAGTTCCGGGGCGATCTGGAGCTGCTGCGGCCGGGGCTGGACTCGATCACCGGGCTGACCGGGCGGCCGGTGCTGGGCGTCCTGCCGTACGCCCGGGACGTGTGGCTCGACGCCGAGGACTCCCTGGCGTACGGGCGGGTGCTGGGCCGGCCGGCGGCTCCGGCCGGAACCGAGTGGCTGCGGGTGGCCGTGATCCGGCTGCCCCGGTTGTCCAATGCCACCGACGCCGAGGCGCTGGCGGCCGAGCCGGGCGTGCACGTCCGGCTGACCGTCGAGCCCGCCGAGATCGCCGACGCCGACCTGGTGCTGCTGCCTGGTTCCAAGGCCACCGTCAGCGATCTGGCCTGGTTGCGGGAGAGTGGACTGGCCGACGCCGTACGCGCCCACGCCGCCGCCGGGAAGCCGGTACTGGGCGTGTGCGGTGGTTTCCAGATGCTGGCCGAGACGATCCACGACGAGGTGGAGAGCCGCCACGGCACCGTTCCCGGGCTGGGACTGCTTCCGGTGGAGGTCACCTTCGGCGCCCGCAAGACGCTCGCCCACTCGGCCGGGGCGGGGCTGGGCGCGCCCGTCCGCGGCTACGAGATCCACCACGGCGTGGTCACCCGGGAGGCGCCGCAGCCGCTGCTGCGCTACGACGACGGGCGACCGGAGGGCGCCGTCGTCGGCCACGTCGCCGGCACGCACTGGCACGGGGCATTCGAGTCGGACGAGTTCCGGCGGCGGTTCCTGACCGCAGCGGCCCGGATGGCCGGGCGCCGGGGGTTCCGGGTCGCGCCGGACACGCGCTATGCCGCCGTCCGGGAGCGCGCCCTCGACGTGCTCGGCGACCTGGTCGAGGAGCACCTGGACACGGACGCGCTGTGGCGGCTGGTCGAGTCGGGGCCGACGGCCGGACTGCGCTTCCTCGCGCCGGGGGCGCCGTCGTGAGGTACGCGGAGCTGGCCCGGCGGATCACCGGCCGGCCGCCCCGGCTGGGTGACGTCCGGCTGGTCGCGATCGACGGGCCCAGCGGCGCCGGCAAGACGTGGTTCGCCGGCCGGCTGGCGGCCGAGCTGGGTGGCGCCCCCGTCATCCACACCGACGACCTGCTGGACGGCTGGGATGACCAGTTCACCTCGTGGCCGCGGATCGAGCGGCTGGCCCTCGCCCCGCTGCGGGCCGGGCGGCCTGCGCGGTATCGGATCTATCGGTGGGACACCGGTGACTTCACGGGCGATCCGGTGGTGATCCAGCCGGCTCCGGTCGTCCTGCTCGAAGGTGTGGGGTCGGCCCGCCGGGTGATCCGCCCCGAGCTGAGCCTGGCCGTGTTCGTCACCGCGCCCCCCGACCTGCGACTGGAACGCACCGTCGCCCGTGACGCTGGACATGATCTTGTGTTCCGGGCGTACCTTGAGCGCTGGCGCACTGCCGAGGATCGGCACTTCGCCGAAGAGGACACCGCCGCCTACGCCGATCTGACCGTCGACGGGGCAGCGGACGATGCGGCGAGGACGGGGTAGGACATGACGGACGAAACTCAGCCGGTAAGCGACGGCCGGCCGGCGCGGCGGAGGGTCACGCTCACCGGGATCAGCTCGCGGGCCTGGGAACACCCCGCCGACCGGGGCGCGCTGACCGCCCTGCGTGAGCTGCGCGGATTCGACGAACTGATCAAGGCGTTCTTCGGCATGTGGAACGAGCGCGGCTTCCGCCTGCAGTTCCTGGCCGGCTCCATCCGGGTCGATCATCGCCAGTACCCGCGGGTCTACCAGCGGTTCACCGAGGCGGCGTCCACGCTCGACGTGGCCGAGCTGCCCGAGCTCTACGTCAGCCAGGACCCGATCATCAACGGCTCGGCCATCGGCATCGACAAACCGTTCATCGTCATCACCACGGCCGCCGTCGAGAAGCTGGACGACGACGAGCTGCGGACCATGCTCGGGCACGAGATCGGTCACGTGCGCAGCGGCCACGCCGTCTACAAGACGATCATGACCATCCTGACCCGCTGGGCGGTCAACATCAGCTGGCTCCCGATCGGGGCGATCGCCTTGCGGGCGATCCTCGCGGCCATGTTCGAGTGGTGGCGCAAGGCTGAGCTGTCCGCCGACCGGGCCGGCCTCCTCGCCTGCCAGGACCCGGCGGCGTCCACCCGGCTGCTGATGAAGCTGGCCGGTGGCGGCGACCTGACGCAGATCGACACCGCGGCGTTCCTCGAGCAGGCGGCCGAGTACGAGAGCGGCGGCGACCTGCGCGACAGCATTCACAAGATCAGCATGACGGCGTGGAGTACCCACCCGGTGCCGGTCGCCCGGGCGTCCGAGCTGCGCAAATGGATCGACTCGGGGGAGTACGCCCGGATTCTCGGCGGCGACTACCCGCGGCGTGACGGCGACGGCAACGCCTCGGTCACCGAGGACGTCAAGGCGGCGGCCAACTCGTACCGTGAGGACTTCCGCAGCTCGCAGGACCCACTGGTCGGGCTGGTGCGCAAGCTCGGCGACGGCTTCGGGGACCTGGCCGGTTCGGCCGCCCGGGGCGCGCGCGACTGGGCGACCAACGCCGGCCGCGATCGCCGCGCGGACGAGAACCCGCCGCAGTCCTGAAGGTATCCACCGGCCCGGCCCGGGCGGTCGGGTGCGGCCTACGATCGGCGGCATGAGCCTCAGCGAAGACGAATTGCGCGCCGCGGTCGCGCGCGAGATGCCCGGTGTCCGCGCCGATCTCGAGCGGTTGGTCCGCATTCCGGGGATCGCCTTCGACGGCTTCGACCACAGCCAGGTCGAGCGGTCGGCCGCGGCGGTGGCCGAGCTGCTGCGCGGCTGCGGTCTGGACACGAAGATCGTGCGGGCGGCCGGCGGCGGTCACCCCGCGGTGATCGGCCGCCGGGCCGCACCCGCGGGGCGCCGACCGTCCTGCTCTACGCCCACCACGACGTCCAGCCGGTCGGCGACCGGGCGCTGTGGACGAGCGACCCGTTCGAGCCGGTCGAGCGGGACGGCCGCCTGTACGGCCGGGGCGCTGCCGACGACAAGGCCGGGATCATGGCCCACGTCGCGGCGCTCCGGGCGTACGGCGATGAGCTTCCCGTCGGCGTGGTGGTCTTCGCCGAGGGCGAGGAGGAGTACGGCTCCGTCTCGCTGGAGGAGATCCTGCAGACGTATCAGGATGAGCTGCGGTCCGACGTGATCATCATCGCCGACTCCGGCAACTGGGACATCGGCACGCCGGCGTTGACCACGTCGCTGCGCGGGCTGGTGAACTGCTTCGCCGAGGTCCGGGTGCTGCACAACGCGGTGCACAGCGGGATGTTCGGCGGTCCGGTGCCGGATGCGCTCATCGTCCTGTCCCGGCTGATCGCCACCCTGCACGACGACGACGGCGAGGTCGCCGTGGACGGGCTGGTCCGGCGCGAGGGCGCCAGTGTGGACTATCCCGCGGACCGGTTCCGGCACGAGGCCGGCCTGGTCGACGGCGTCAGGCTGATCGGGGAGGGCACCATCACCGACCGGATCTGGACCAAGCCGTCGGTGTCGATCCTCGGCATCGACGCGCCGCGCACCAACGAGGCGCCGAACGCGCTGGTCCCGGTGGCCAAGGCCAAGATCAGCGTGCGGCTGGCACCCGGCGACGACCCCGCGTCGGCGTATTCGGCGATTCGCTCGCACCTGGAGAAATTCGTGCCGTGGGGCGCAGCGATCGAGGTGACGCTGGAGAACGACGGGCCGCCATGCGTCATCGACGCCACCGGTCCCGCCTACGACGCCGCCCGAGCCGCCTTCCGCACCGCCTGGGACGGGACGGCGCCGGTGGACATGGGCATCGGCGGCTCGATCCCGTTCATCGCGACGTTTCAGGAGCTCTTCCCGGGCGCGGCGATCCTGGTGACCGGCGTCGAGGATCCCTACTCCGGTGCGCATGCGCCGAACGAAAGCCTGCATCTGGGCGAGTTCGCCCGCGTCTGCCTGGCCGAGGCGCTGCTGCTGCGCAACGTGGCCGCCGCGGTGAAACGCTGAGCCATCGCTGACGTCCTCGTCTCCGGGGCCGGTCCGGCCGTGGCCGGTCACCGCTCGGAAGGGTGCTAACAGGGCCGATGATGTCGTACCCGGCTGTCAAAATGTGAGCGTGTTGTTCGTTGATCTCGCGGCCACCTCGGCGGCCGTCAGTGCGGTGCCGGGGCGAAAAGCCAAGATCGAGCTGCTCGCCGGCGCGCTGCGGCGGCTCGAGGCCGACGAGGTGGCGGCCGGGTCGGCCTACCTGGCCGGGGAGCTGCCACAGCGGCAGACGGGGGTGGGATACGCGAGCTTGCGCGACCGGCCGCCCCCGGCCGCGGAGGCCACGTTGACCGTGCGCGCCGTCGACTCCGCCATCGCCGAGATCGCGCTCGTCACCGGAGCCGGTTCGCAGGCGCGGCGCCGGGAACTGGTGGGCGCGTTGTTCGGGGCGGCCACCGATGCGGAGCAGCGGTTGTTGACCGGCCTGTTCGGCGGCGAGCTGCGGCAAGGCGCGCAGGCCGGGTTGCTGGCCGAGGCGATCGCCGCCGCCGCCGCGGTGCCGGTGACGGCGGTGCGGAGGGCGCTGTTGTTGTCGGGCGACCTCAAACAGGTAGCGGTGGCCGCTCTCCGCGGGGGCGCGGCCGAGCTGGCCGCGTTTCACCTGCGAGTGGGCACCGCGCTGACGCCGATGCTGGCGCAGAGCGCGCCGGACGTCTCGGCCGCGCTCGTGTCGACCGGGACCCCGGCGACCGTGGACGTCAAGCTCGACGGCATCCGGATCCAGGTGCACCGGTCCGGTGACGAGGTCGCCGTGTTCACCCGCAGCCTCGACACCATCACCCAGCGGCTGCCGGGTGTGGTCGCGGCGGTGCGGGCGCTTCCGGTGCGCGAGATCGTGCTCGACGGCGAGGCCATGGCGCTCGACGCGACGGGGCGGCCGCGGCCCTTCCAGGAGACGTCGAGCCGGGCCGCCACCCGCGGCGCCGCCGGCGGTGAGCCGGCGCCGGGGCTCGTGCCGTACTTCTTCGATCTGCTCCACCTGGACGGCACCGACCTGCTGGACGAGCCGGGCCGGGTGCGGTGGGCGGCGCTGGCCGATGCGCTGCCGGATGAGTTGATCGTGGGCCGCCGCACCGTCGCAGGACGACGAGCAGGCGCGCGAGGCGTTCGCGGCGGCGCTGGCCGCGGGCCAGGAAGGTGTGGTGATCAAGGCCCCCGAGGCGCCGTACGACGTGGGCCGCCGCGGCTCGGCCTGGGTCAAGGTGAAACCGCGGCACACGCTCGATTTGGTCGTGCTCGCGGTCGAGTGGGGGCACGGGCGGCGCCAGGGCTGGCTGTCCAACCTGCATCTCGGCGCCCTGGACCCGGAGACCGGCGGCTTCGTGATGCTGGGGAAGACGTTCAAGGGCCTGACCGACGACATGCTGCAGGTGGCAGACCGAGCGGTTCAAGGAGCTGGCGGTCGACGATTCCGGGTGGGTCGTGACGGTGCGGCCGGAGCAGGTGGTCGAGATCGCGTTCGACGGCGTGCAGACGTCGCCGCGCTATCCGGGCGGGGTGGCGCTGCGATTCGCGCGGGTGCTGCGGTACCGGGCGGACAAGCGCGCCGCCGAGGCCGACACCATCGACATGGTCAAGGCGATCGGAGGCGCCGGCGGTTGAGGTGGGCAGCGCCTGCCGGTCGGAGCGCGGTCAGATCGCGGCCAGCGAGCGGACGTAATTGACCTGCTGGTTGATGTGCGTGACCTGGCCTTGGTCGGTGACCGGGATGCGGGCGACGTACTGCCGGGACCCGTTGGTGACGGCGACCTGCACGGTGCCGCGCGGAACGGTGACCTTCACCAGCAGGAACAGCAGACTGAAGACGGTGAGCACGCAGAAGCCGGCGATGGCGCAGACGATCGCCCAGGTGGGGATCTTCTGTTCGTTGTACCAGTAATCGCTGACCTGCCAGCTCGAGCCGGCAAGAGGGATGTCGCCGGCCGGGGTCCGGACCACCGTCGAGGTGACGCTGATGTCGCCGATCTGGAGGATCACCGGGCCGGGGGTCATCGCCGTCCGGCCGGTGGGAACCGGGTCCGGCGGCACAGGCATGCCCGGCGGCGAGTAGGTCGGCGGCGAGTGGGCCGGCGGCGGATAGGCCGGCGGCGGACTCCAGGGGTCGCTGGGCGGGATGTCCGGTGCGGAAGCCACGTCCCTGACCCTAATGGGGACCCTGCCGGAAGGCGACCGCAGCGCGATCAGTCAGGCGGGCGAGCGCTGGGCACTTCCGGGTTGGCGGCCGCCGCCGCGGCGGCCCGGCGATCGGCTTCTTCGACGCGGTCGCCGGTGGGCTTGGGCCGGGAGCCGGCGCGGCGTTCAGACCCGGGCGGGCGCTCGGACGGCGAGTCGGACGACGACGGCGACGACGGCTCGGTCTGGGCCTCCTTGCGGGCCTGCCAGACGAACGCGAACAGGGCCATCGCGGCGAACAGCCACCACTGCACGGTGTAGCCGGCGTTCTGCCAGGCGTCCTCGTGGTCGATCGGGACCGCGACGAACGTCGGCGACGACGGCCGGCGTCTGCTGGGTGAGCAGGACGTACGCGCCGTAGATCGGGTACGGCATCTGGTGCGCCAGCCGGGGCACCGTGATCCGCCGAGTGTCCAGGCGGCCGTCGCGGTGCGCGATCGGGGTGGGACGGCTCTCCGACAGGTGGATCTGGCCGACGACCGTGACGTCAGCCGCCGGGTGCGGGCGGGACCACCGGCGCGGCTTCCGCCCCGGCGTCCTGCGGCGGGATCCAGCCACGGTCGACGAGGACAGCGGTGCCGTCGGCGAGCACCAGCGGTGTCACGATCTCGAAGCCGACGTCCCCGTTGACCGTACGGGCGCGGGCCTGGATCTCGTGGGCCACGTCGTAGTGCCCGGTCACCGTGACCTTGGTCCAGGAGACATCCTTGCCCGGGGCCGGACCGGCCGAACCGGACGTCGAGGGCCGGGCCATCACCGACGTCATCGGCACCGCCCGGACCGAGTCGGCGGAGTCGATGCGGTTGTTGATCGCGGTTCGCTCCTCGTACCGGTGAAGCTGCCAGATGCCGAGGAACACCATGACCGCCGCGGCGGCCACGGCCAGCGCCAAACCCCCGATCCAGCGGGGCGTGAGCAGGAACCGGTACACACCCCGAGGCTACCCGCCGCTGGGAGTGACCTGGTGGGCGGCGGGTATGGTGCGGGATTCGGCGCGGCCCGCACTCCGGGGGGAGCAGGTGGGTCGGTTCGCGCGAAAGCACGGCCCCGGGGGGAGTTCCGTCATGACCGCATATCCACGTCTGGTGGTGAGCGCACCGTCGTCCGGGCACGGCAAGTCGGCGATCGCCGTCGGCGTGCTCGCCGCCATCGCGGCCCGGGGGATGCCGGCCGCCGGCTTCAAGGTCGGGCCCGATCACACCGACGCCGCGTACCTCGGCCTCGCGGCCGGCCGCCCGGGCCGCAACCTGGACCCGCGCCTGGTCGGCGCGCAGCGCATCGCACCGCTGTTCGCGCACGGCGCCGCGGGCGCCCAGCTGGCGGTGATCGAGGGCGCGATGGGCCTGTTCGACAGCCTCACCGGGCAGCCGGAGATCGACGGCACGGCGGCGGTCGCGGCCAGCCTGCGGGCCCCGGTCGCGCTGGTCGTCGACGTGGCCGCGATGGGCCACTCGCTGGCCGCGCTGGTGCACGGCTTCCGGATGTTCGACGAGATGGTCCACCTGGGCGGCGTCATCCTGAACCGGGTCGCCTCACCGCGGCACGAGCAGATGCTGCGGACCGCGCTCGACGACATCGGCATGCCGGTGCTGGGTGCCCTGCGCCGCGGCGACCTGCCCGCGGTGCTGCCCTCCCGCGGACAGGGACCGGTGCCGGTCGCGCACCGGACGGTGGACGCGGTCCGGGCCGTACGGCGTCTGGGGGAAGCGGTCGCCGGTGCGCTCGACCTGGACCGGCTGATCGCGCTGGCCAACTCCGCCCCCGCCCTGCCCGGGCCGGTGTGGACGCCGGCGGACGAGGCCGGCCCGGCGACCGAGCGGGCGGTGGTCGCGCTGGCCGGCGGCCCGGGCGCGCCCTACACGTACGTGGAGACGGCCGAGCTGCTGGCCGCGGCGGGCGCCGACGTGGTGCTGTTCGATCCGTTGCGGGACGAGACGCTGCCCGCCGGGGCGCGGGCGCTGATCATCGGCGCCGGACTGCCCGAGGGGTACGCCGAGGAGCTGTCCGCGAACCGGCGGCTCTGCAGCGAGGTGGCCCAGTTCGCCCGGCGGCGGCTGGCCGGTGGTCGCCGAGGGGGTCGGCCTGCCGTGGTTGACCCACGAACTCGACGGCCGCCCGATGTGCGGCGTGCTGGACGCGACGGCGCACACCGCCGAGCAGACCGTGGCCGGATACCGCGAGGCCACCGCGGCGGTCGCGTCGGCGCTGGCCCCGGCGGGCGCCCGGATCACCGGGTACAAGCAGCACCGGGTGATGGTCGGACCACGGTTCGGTCCGGTGCCGGCCTGGACCTGGTCGGGCGGCAATCCCGAGGGGTACGTCTGGCGGCAGGTCCACGCCTCCCAGCTCGGCCTGCACTGGGCCGGTGTGCCCGACATCGCCCGGCGCGTGGTCGCCGCGGCCGCGGCCGGCCCGCCCGGCGCCGGCGTCCCCGCACAGATCGGGCCGCGGCCCGACGATGGCCAGTGGCGTGACCCGGGGAAACGTCAGTGGCCGGACGCCGACGACGGCGGGTGGCACGACACCGGCAACGGGCATCGGCACGAGGCCGAGAGTGGCCGGCGGTACGACGCCGACAACGGTTATCCGCACGTCGTCGAGACCGGTTACCGGCACGACGCCGAGAACGGCTACCGGCACGAGACCGGGAACGGCTACCGGCCGGAGGTCGAGAACGGCTATCGCCAGGACCTCGGCAACCGCACCACGGCCGGCCTTCCGGCACGGACCGCAGATGGCGGGGACGGGGACACGGCGGATGTCGTAGCCCACCCGTAACGTGTGGGGAACAACGGTGGACCGAAGGAGGACCAGTGGCCGACCGCGTGCCCCTCGACTTCGACCCCCCGGTCCGCAAGCTGCGGGAGCTGCTGCTGGGGATCACCGACGACGACCTGTCCGGCCCGACCCCGTGTGACGACTGGACGCTCGGCGACCTGCTCGACCACATCAGCCATGTCGTCCACGCCTTCACCCAGGCCGCCCGCAAGGTCACCGACCCGAGCACCGCCGATCGTCCGGGCCGGCCGTCGGCGGCGAGCCTGCCCGCCTACTGGCGCAGCCGGCTGCCCGTGCTGCTGGAAGATCTGGCCGTCGCCTGGCGTGACCCGGCCGCCTGGACCGGCACCGCGCAGGCGGCCGGCCTCACCATGCCGGCCACCGCCATGGGCACGATCGCGATGACCGAACTGCTCATGCACAGCTGGGACCTGGCCCGGGCCACCGATCAGGAGTACGCCGCCGACCCGCGGATCCTGGACGTGGTCATCGAGTTGCTGTCGCAGGGCGCGTGGCCGGGGGTGCCGGAGGTGTTCGGGCCGCCGGTCGAGACGAGCAACGACGCGTCTCTGCTCGATCAGGTGATCGCCCTCAGTGGCCGCGACCCCGGCTGGCGCTCCGCCACGATCCACTGATCCGGATCGGGTCGGCCGGCGCCGCCGGCCGCGCGGTCACTTGACGATCCAGTCCGGCGGCGGCTCGAACTTGGCCTTGGGCTGGCCCTTGAGCGCGTCCTTCAGCGTCTCGGCCACGGTGTACTTGTTCATCGTGCTGCGGCTCGACCCGACCGCGTCCAGCGGGTTGTCCGGGTCGGCCACGAAGGCGGACGCAGCCAGTTGCGGGGTGAACCCGCAGAACCACAGGCTCTTGTTGCTGTCGGTGGTGCCGCTCTTGCCGGCCACCGGGCGGCCCAGCGTGGCGTAGACCATCGGGACGTCTCCCAGCCGCCGCAGCTGCCCTTGGCCGCGCCGTACCCGGTCACGCACCGGGCGGCGTCCGTCGCCGCGAGCGCCACCGCCTGGTCCACCGCCTGGTGGCAGCGCGGCGCCGCCACGGCCTGGCCCCGGTACATCGCGGGCGTGCCGCTGCGGGTGGTGATCGAAGTGACCGGGAGCGGCTCGCAGTACTTGCCCTGCGCGGCCAGGGTGGCGAACACGTTGGCCATCTCGATCGGGGTGGCGTCGCTGACGCCGAGCGTGAACGATCCCCAGCCGGCGGCCCGGTCGGGCGCGGCCATCGTCCGGTCCACGTCGGTCCGCCACTGCAGGCCCAGCCGCTCGGCCATCTTCACCGCGTTCTGGGCGCCGACCTTCTGTTCCAGCTGCACGAAGTACGTGTTGACCGACTTGCCGAACCCGCTCCACATGGTCTGCCGGCCGACCATCGACGCGTTGTCGTTCTTCGGGCACCAGTAGTTGCCGCACGACGACGGCCCCCGTCCGGTGATGTACTTCGACTTGAACACCATCGGCGCGTAGAACGACGTGGACAGCGGCATGTGCTTGTCCAGCGCCGCCAGCATGGTGAAGATCTTGAACGTGGACCCCGCCTGGTAACCGGCCATGTCGCCGCCGCCGAGCAGCGGGTTCACCGTGTTCGGATAGTTGCCGACGAGGCCTTCGCGGCGCTTGGCCGGGTCACTGGACGGCTTGTTGTCCTTCTGGTCCAGCGAGTACGTGCGGTTCACGGCCATCGCCTTGATCGCACCCGTGCGGGGCTGGATGACGACCTCCCCGTGCGCGAACTTGCTGGAGCGCTTCTCCTTGTCCAGCACGTGCTTCAGCGCGGACGCCTGGATCTTCGGGTCGATGCTCGTGATGATCTTGTAGCCACCCCGGCGCAGGTTCTCCTCGCGCAGCTGCGGGGACGCCCCGAAGGCCGGCTGCTGCAGCCACCACTGGCGGAAGTAGTCGCAGAAGAAACCCCAGTCGTTGTGCCGGCGGCTGACCGAGACGCAGTCGTTGGGCGGGGTGGTCAGCGTCAGGTGGATGCTTCGGCCTTGGACGACGCGGCCGCCTGGGCCGGGGTGATGGTGCCCATCTTGCGCATCTGGTCGATCACGTAGTTGCGCCGGGCGATCGCCGCCTTCTGGTTGCCCTTCATCGCCGGGTCGTACGCCGAGGGCGCCTTCACCAGGCCGGCCAGCAGCGCCGCCTCGTTGAGGGTCAGATCCTTGGGTGACTTGGAGAAGAAGACCTGCGCGGCGGCGTAGATCCCGTACGCCCGGTGGCCGAAGTAGGCCGAGTTCAGGTACCGCTGCAGGATCTCCTGCTTGGAGATGCGCTTCTCCAGCTCGACGGCCAGCCGCATCTCGCGCAGCTTGCGGCCGGTCGTCTGCTCGGTCGCCTCCAGGGCTTCCTGCGGCGTCTGGGCGCCGTCGCGCAGCGCCATCCGGACGTACTGCATGGTCAGCGTGGACGCGCCCTGCGAGACGCCCCCGGCCTGCTGGTTGGCGACGAAGGCCCGGGCCACGCCTTTGACGTCGACGCCGTTGTGCTCGTAGAACCGGGTGTCCTCGGAGGCGACGATGGCCTCGGTGACGAACGGTGACATGTCGGCGATGGCCGTGGGCTTGCGGTACTCCTCGTAGAACATGGTCAGCAGCGTCTTTCCGTCATCGGCGTAGACGTAACTGGTCTGTGCGGACGGCACGACGGTGAGTTCGGCAGGCATCTTCTGCAGCGCGTCCGAGCCGGTCTTCACGCCGTATCCCGCCAGGGCGGCCAGCGGATAGGCGAGGCCGGCCATCACCAGCCCGGCGATGAGTCCGGCTCGGATGAGCGGGGCGATACGACCAGCGGCGGCGAGCGGGCTCCTCATCACCTGTCGAAGGTATGACAAAAACGCTCATGTCTGTACGGAACGGCCGAAGTGAGACCGCGGAAACGGTCAGGCATGCTGGTCGGGTGACCATAGAAACCACGCTGGCCGCCATCCGCCCGGCCGACCGGACGGCGATGGCCGCGGCCCGCGACCGGCAGGCGCGGCTGACCAAACCGGCCGGCTCGCTGGGCGACCTCGAGGATCTGTCCGTACGCCTGTCCGGACTGGCCGGCGTGTGCCCGCCGCCGATGCCGGAACCGGCCACGGTGGCCGTCTTCGCGGGCGACCACGGCGTCCACGCGCAGGGCGTCTCGCCGTGGCCGCAGGAGGTCACCGCCCAGATGGTGAGCAACTTCGTCGGCGGTGGCGCGGTCGTCAACGCGTTCGCCCGCCAGGCCGGCGCGGACGTCCTGGTCGTCGACGTCGGCGTGGCCTTCCCGTTGTACGGCGGGTCGACGCTGCTCGACGCCAACATCCGGCGCGGCACCCGGGACATGACCGAGGAGCCGGCGCTGACCCGGGCCGAGGCGCAGGCCGCGGTCGAGGTCGGCATCGGTGTCGCCGGCGCGCTGGTCGACGCGGGTGCGAAGGCGCTGCTCACCGGCGATATGGGCATCGCCAACACCACCCCGGCGGCCGCCTTGATCGCGGTCTTCACCGGCGCCGCGCCGGCGGCCGTCACCGGCCGCGGCACCGGCGTGGACGACGAGACGTACGCCCGGAAGGTCGCCGTCGTCACCGCCGCCCTCGACCGCCACCAGCCGGACGCGGCCGACCCGCTCGGCGTCCTGGCCGCGGTCGGCGGCCTCGAGCACGCGGCGCTCACCGGCTTCCTGCTCGGCGCCGCCGCCCGCCGCGTGCCGGTGATCCTGGACGGCGTCATCGCCGCCTCGGCCGCCCTGGCCGCCGCCGCGTTCGCCCCGGACGCCGTTGCCGCCATGGTCGCCGGCCACCGGTCGGCCGAGCCCGGCGCCGGCGTCGCGCTGGCCCACCTCGGCCTCGACCCCGCTGATCGACCTGGGGATGCGCCTGGGCGAGGGCAGCGGCGCGGTGCTGGCGCTGCCGATCGTGGCCTGCGCCGTCCGGGTGCTGCACGAGGTGGCCACCTTCGACGCGGCCGGAGTGTCGGAGAAGTGATGCTCTACCCGCTCGCCCTCCGCCTCGACGGCCGCCGGGTGCTGGTCGTCGGCGGCGGCGCGGTCGCCACCCGGCGGGTCCCGGCCCTGCTGGCCGCCGGCGCCCGCATCGACCTGGTCTCGCCCGAGCTGACCCCGGCACTGCGGGCGCACGCCGACGCCGGCCGGCTCACCTGGATCGAGCGGCGTTTCGAACCGGCCGACGTCGAGGGCGCCTGGCTGGTGCAGGTCGCGGTGGACGACCCGGCGGCGGCGGCCGAGGTCAGCGCGGCCGCGGAACGGCACCGGGTCTTCTGCGTACGGGCCGACGACCGCGCCGCCGCCACGGCCTGGACCCCGGCGGTGACCCGGCACGGCCCGATCACGGTGGCCGTGACCGACAGCGGCGACCGGCGTGCCGCCCGGGCGGTACGGGACCTGGTGGCCGAAGCGCTGGAGGCCGGGCCCGCGGCAAGTTCGGAGTACACCGGCGTGGCCCTGGTCGGGGCGGGTCCCGGCGATCCCGAGCTGATCACGGTCAAGGGCCGCCGGATGCTGGCCGCGGCCGACGTGGTGGTCGCCGACCGGCTCGCGCCCGGCCTGCTGCTGGGCGAGCTGCGGCCGGACGTCGAGTTCGTGGACGCGGCCAAGATCCCGTACGGGCCGTCGGCGTCGCAGGAGGAGATCAACCGGGTCCTGGTCGACCGCGCGCAGGCCGGGAAGTTCGTGGTCCGGCTCAAGGGCGGCGACCCGTACGTCTTCGGCCGCGGCGGCGAAGAGGCGGCGGCCTGCGCCAAGGCCGGCGTTCCGGTGACCGTGGTGCCCGGCGTGACCAGCTCGATCGCCGCGCCGGCGCTGGCCGGCATCCCGGTCACCCACCGCGGCGTCGCGCACGAGTTCACCGTCGTCTCCGGGCACGTGGCCCCGGACCACTCGGCGTCCCTGGTGGACTGGCCGGCGCTGGCCCGGATGCGCGGCACGCTGGTCGTCCTGATGGGTCTGAAGAACCTGCCGGCGATCGCGGCGGAGCTGATCGAGCAGGGCAAGGCCGCCGACACCCCGGCCGCGGTCGTCCAGGAAGGATCGACGGACAGTCAGCGAGTGCTGCGCAGCACGCTGGCCCGGGTGGCCGCGGACACTCAGGCCGCGGGCCTGCGTCCCCCGGCCGTCGTGGTGATCGGCGACGTCGTCACCACGCTGGCTTAGATCGAGTGACGGGTGGGTAACGCTCAGAGATGGTTGATCGACCGCAGATGATTCTGGCGGGGGTCACACTGGACGCCCCCGACGCCCGTACGCTCGCCGATTTCTACCACCGGCTGCTGGGCTGGACGGTTATTCAGGACGAAACCGACTGGATCGTGCTGGGAGCGCCGCACGGCGGCACCGACCTGTCGTTCCAGACCGAGAAGCAGTACGTCCGGCCGGTGTGGCCGGCCCGCCCCGGCGACCAGCAGATGAGCCTGCACCTCGACATCCGGGTGGACGACCTGGAGAGGGCGGCCGCGCATGCGGTCGCGGCGGGCGCGACGGTCGCGGCCTTCCAACCGCAGGACGACGTCCGGGTCTGCCTCGACCCGGACGGCCATCCGTTCTGCCTGTTCCTGTAGGCCCGCTGCCTGTTCCGGCAGGTGCGTCAGTCGACGCCGAGCTCGTCGAGGAAGCTGCGCGCCCACTCGGCCACGTCATGCGTCCGCAGGTGCCGCTGCATCACCCGCATCCGGCGGCGCTGCTCCGCCGGCTCGGCCGCGACCGCCCGCAGCAGCGCGTCCTTGACGCCGTCGGGGTCGTGCGGGTTGCACAGGAACGCCTGGCGCAGCTCGGTCGCGGCGCCGGCGAACTCGCTCAGCACCAGCGCGCCGCCGCCCTCGCCGCGGCAGGCCACGTACTCCTTGGCCACCAGGTTCATGCCGTCGCGCAGCGGGGTGACCATCATGATGTCGGCCGCCACGTACAGCGCGGCGAGCTCCTGCCGGCTGTACGACTGGTGCAGGTAGTGGACCGCGGGCACGACCGACCCGGCCGAACTCGCCGTTGATCCGCCCGACCTCGCGCTCCACCTTCACCCGCAGCGTGTGGTAGTGCTCGACCCGTTCCCGGCTGGGCGTGGCGACCTGCACCATCACCGCGTCGCGGCACGTTCATCCGGCCGTCGGCGAGCAGTTCCCGGAACGCTTTGAGCCGCAGCTCGATGCCCTTGGTGTAGTCCAGCCGGTCGACGCCCAGGATGATGGTCCGCGGATCGCCGAGCTCGGCCCGGATCTCCTTGGCCCGGGCCTGCACCTTCGGGTCGGCCGCCATCCGTTCCATGCCCTCGGTGTCGATGCTGATCGGGAAGGCGCCCGCCTTCACCTGACGCCCGTCCACCTGGATCGACTGGCCCTCGTAGCGCAGCCCGAGCAGGTGCCGGGCCAGCCGGACGAAATTCTGCGCGGCCAGCCGCTGCTGGAACCCGACCAGATCGGCGCCGAGCAGGCCGCGGAGGACCTCGGCCCGGAACGGCATCTGCATGAACAGCTCGATCGGCGGGAACGGGATGTGCAGGAAGAAGCCGATCCGCAGGTCGGGGCGCATCTCCCGGAGCATCGCCGGGACCAGCTGGAGCTGGTAGTCCTGCACCCAGACGGTCGCGCCCTCGGCCGCCACCTGGGCCGCGGCCGCGGCGAACCGCTGATTGACCTGCCGGTACGTCTCACGCCAGCGCCGCTTGTAGACCGGCGTCTCCACCGCGTCGTGGTAGAGCGGCCAGATCGTGGCGTTGGACTGGCCCTCGTAGTAGCGCTCCAGCTCCTCGCCGCTGAGCGGGACCGGGTGGATCTGGATGCCTTGGAGCTCGAACGGATCGGGCGCGTCGCCGTCACCGCCGGCCCAGCCGATCCACGTGCCCCGGTGCTGCACGAGCACCGGGTGCAGCGCGGTCACCAGCCCGCCGGGGCTCGGCCGCCATTGCTTCTCGCCGTCGGGCGTGGTGACCTCGTCGACGGGCAGACGATTGGCGACCACGACGAACGAACTGCGTTCGGTCACGCTGAGTGCACCTCCGAGTCGGCGTTGTTTCCCGCCTTCGAGCCTACTGGCGACCGCCCTGGGCGGCTGGCCCCGGTCTGACATCCTTGGCCCGTGGTCCAGTCCGACGATCTTCCCCCGCCGCGGCGTCCGCTGCTGGCGCCTGTGGTTCTCGCCACCGTGCTGCTGTGCCTCATCGGGGTCGGCGCCGGCCTCGCGCTGGCCGCGCTGCATAAACCGGACGGGCGGGCGAACGCGTCGCCATCGAACCCGTCGGCACCCGCGACGCACGCCCCCTCGCCGACTCCCAGCTCGAGCCTGCCGGCGGGAAAGGCCTGTCTGGAGCAGACGCAGAAGACCGCCCAGGCGCACGGCATCGCCGGCCCGCTGTTCCAGGTGCTGCTGCTGAAGACGAAGACCTCGACCGTCTACATCTGCCAGGACGGCGACGGCAACCTCTACTACCACGCCAACAACGCCGGGAGCGGTGCCGACTGGGTCGAGGGCAAATCGGCGCTCTTCCTCACCCAGGTCGTCAAGAAGGGCGAGACGTACGAGGCCACCACGAACGACGGAGTGGTGATCTCGGTGACCTCCTCGCGCCTGCTCATCCGGCACAAGGACGGCTCCACCGAGGTTCAGTACTCGTCCGGCTGACCGGTTGTCCCCATAACCGGTTGAGCCGACCCCCGCGCCTCGCCAGGATCGGCTCGACCGGTTGGGGCGAACGAGGGAGCCGACGTGACCGTGACACTGAATCCGCTGGTGGCGAGCCGGGTGGAGGGCCCGCCGGACGCGTACGCGGGGGTGTGGGCGGCCGAGGACCTGGAATTGCTGCGGCAGGGGATCGCCGGTCAGGACTGGGTCGACGCCGGGCTCGGCGGCCTCGGCGCCGGTCTGGACGCCGTCGGCTTCGGCGCCGACCCGCTCGGCACGCTGGCCCAGTACGGCGTGGCCTGGCTCATCGAGCACGTCCGCCCGCTCACCGAGGCGCTCGACGCGCTGACCGGCGACCCGGGCGAGGTGGCCGCCCAGGCGCGCACGTGGCATGCGGCGTCGGCCGCCCTGGCCGCCGGCTCGGCCGCCCTGGACCGGGCCGCCCGGTGGGACGTGGCCGCCTGGACCGGGCCGGCCGCCGGGGCGTACCGGCAATGGGCCGGCCGGGACGTCGCGCGGGTGCACGCCCTCGGCTCGGGGGCCGGCCTGCTGTCCGCCGCCACCGAGGCCGCGGGAACGGTCGTGGCGTCGGTCCGGGCCCTGGTCCGGGACGCGATCGCCGCCTGCGTGGCCCGCCTGATCACGTACGCGCTGACGGAGCTGAGCACCTTCGGCCTGGGCACCCCGCTGGTCGTCGCCCAGGTCACCGTGCTGGTGGCGAAGTGGGCGGCGCGGATCGCGGAGTGGCTGCGCGCCCTGCTGCGCAGCGTGGCCCGGCTGTCGGCGCTGGTCGCCCGGGCCGCCGGCCGGCTGGCGACCCTCGCGGACCGGGCCGCCGCCGGGACGGTGCGGCGGCGGATCGCCGATCCGGTGTCCGGCGCGGACGAGGCCGCGTTGCAGCACTACACCGGCTTCGGTTACCGGGCGCTGAACCGGTGCCTGCGCAGGTCGCAGGGGTGCTCGGGAGTGCTGGCGGCGCGGGCCGACGAGGTGTCGGCGGCGCTGGCCAAACTCGATCCGCAGCCGGGCATCACCTTCCGCGGGACGACCCTGTCCGGCGCGGCGCTCGACGTCTACCAGCCCGGCACGGTGGTCCGGGAGGCGGCGTTCACCAGCAGCAGCCGCACGATGTCGGTGGCCGGCCACTTCTTCGGCGGCAACACCCTGCTGGTCGTGCACGGGCGTACGGGCCGTAACGTCGCGCCGTACTCGGCGTATCCCCATGAACACGAGGTGCTGTACGACAAGGGCACCCGCTTCCGGGTCCTGGACCGCGTCTGGGACGAAGGCGCCGACGCGTGGATCATCACGCTCGAGGAGGACTGACGTGACCGACGAGAAGCCCTTGACGCCCGACCAGCGGCGCCGCTCGGCCGAGATGATCGCGCTGGTCCGCCGAGACATGGCTGCCGTGCGCGACCAGCCCCCGTTGCCCGCCGGCAGCCCGGGAAAGTTCGGCGACGGCGCGCCGCTGAGCCTGACCGGTGACGTGCCCGGGCTGTCGCCCGCCGAGCGCCGCGACCGGATCGCCGGCGGCCTGCTCGGCGTCCACGCCGGCGACTCGCTCGGCGCCACGTGCGAGTTCCAGCCGTGGACGCAGATTCGCGAGCGCTACCCGGACGGTCTGCGGGACATCGTCGGCGGCGGCCCGTTCGGCTGGCCGGCGGGCTCGGCCACCGACGACACCGACCTGACCCGGGCGGTGCTGCGCGGCTACCTGTCCGGCGCCGCGGACGTGGTCCGCGCCGCCGCCGACGAGATGGTCGACTGGTACGAAGGCCGGTGGCCGGGCCGCCCGGCCGGGCAGCGGCCGCGGGACATCGGCGGGGCGACCGCGACCGGGCTGGAGAACTACCGGCGGATCGGCGATCCGCGCGGCGGCGGGGCCGGGGCCGGGCAGGCCGGCAACGGGTCGCTGATGCGCTGCCTGCCGACCGCGCTGATGGTCGGCGAGCGCCCGCGCCGGATCCGCGAGTCGATCGAGATCTCGGCCATCACCCACGACGACCCGCGCTGCACGGCCGGCTGCGCGGTCTACAACGAGATCGCGGCGGTCCTGCTCCGCGGCGCGTCCGCCGGGACCGCGGCGGGGGCCGGCGTGGCCACCGCGTACGAGCAGGGTGTGCCGGAGGTGGCCGGGGCGGTCGAGCTCGGGATGGGGCTGAGCCTGCCGCGACTGGTGGCCGACGGGCCGGGCGGACTGCCGTACGGCGGGACGGGTTTTGTCCTGGACTCGCTCAGCCTGGCGGTCGCCGCCCTGCTCGACCCGCGGCCGCTCGAGGACGTGCTGGTCGACGTGGTCCGGCTCGGCGGCGACACCGACACGAACGGGGCCATCGCCGGTGGCCTGCTCGGACTGCGCGACGGCGCGGCTTCGATCCCGGCCCGCTGGGTCCGGCGGCTGCAGTTCGCGGAGGAGTTCCGGGAAGCCGCGGAGGGAATCTCGACGGGCCGGACGGGGTTGTTGTAATCGGCCGCAGGTGCGCCTGGAAAGATTGCGTCCTGCATCAGGCCGTTCCGGCGAAACACGATCATGGAGGTAGGCCGCACTGTGGCCCAGTTCATCTACGTCCTGGAGAAGGCGCGCAAGGCGCACGGCGACAAGGTCGTGCTCGACAATGTGACGCTCAACTTCCTGCCGGGCGCCAAGATCGGTGTGGTCGGCCCGAACGGCGCCGGTAAGTCCAGCCTGCTGCGGATCATGGCCGGGCTGGACAACGTCAGCAACGGCGAGGCCCGGCTGATGCCCGGCCAGACCGTCGGCATGCTCGCTCAGGAACCGCCGCTCAACGAGGCCAAGACCGTCCTCGGCAACATCGAGGAGGCGGTCGCGGAGACGAAGGCCAAGCTCGAGCAGTACAACAAGATCGCCGAGCAGATGGCCACCGACTACAGCGACGAGCTGATGGACGAGATGGGCAAGCTCCAGGAGGAACTGGAGAACCTCGACGCCTGGGAGGTCGACTCGAAGCTCGAGCTGGCCATGGACGCGTTGCGGTGCCCGCCCCCGGACGCCGACGTCACCCAGCTCTCCGGCGGTGAGCGTCGCCGGGTGGCGCTCTGCAAGCTGCTGCTCGAGGCACCCGACCTGCTGCTGCTGGACGAGCCCACCAACCACCTGGACGCGGAGAGCGTGCAGTGGCTGGAGCAGCACCTGGCCCGTTACCCCGGCACCGTCATCGCGATCACCCACGACCGGTACTTCCTGGACAACGTGGCCGGCTGGATCCTCGAGCTGGACCGCGGCCGGGCGTACCCCTACGAGGGCAACTACTCGACCTACCTGGACAAGAAGTCACAGCGTCTGGCGGTCGAGGGCCGCAAGGACGCGAAGCTGAAGCGGCGGCTCTCCGACGAGCTCGACTGGGTCCGGTCCAACGCCAAGGCCCGGCAGACCAAGAGCAAGGCGCGCCTGGACCGGTACGAGGAGATGGCGACCGAGGCCGAGAAGACCCGGAAGCTGGACTTCGAGGAGATTCAGATCCCGCCGGGCCCGCGTCTGGGCAACACCGTCATCGAGACCCAGGACCTGGTCAAAGGCTTCGACGGGCGGACGCTGATCGACCACCTGTCGTTCTCGTTGCCGCGCAACGGCATCGTCGGCATCATCGGCCCGAACGGCGTCGGCAAGACCACGCTGTTCAAGACCATCGTCGGGCTGGAGAAGCCGGACGAGGGCTCGGTCCGGGTCGGTGAGACCGTCAAACTGTCGTACGTCGACCAGGGCCGCGAGGGCCTGCAGGGTGACCAAGTCCGTGTGGGAGGTCGTCTCCGACGGGCTCGACCACCTGATGGTCGGCAAGGTCGAGATGCCATCCCGGGCGTACGTGGCGGCGTTCGGCTTCAAGGGGCCGGACCAGCAGAAACCGGTCAAGGTGCTGTCCGGCGGCGAGCGCAACCGGCTCAACCTGGCGATGACCCTGAAGATCGGCGGCAACGTGCTGCTGCTCGACGAGCCGACCAACGACCTCGACGTCGAGACGCTGTCGTCGCTGGAGAACGCGCTGCTCGAGTTCCCGGGCTGTGCCGTGGTGATCAGCCACGACCGGATGTTCCTGGACCGGGTGGCCACCCACATGCTGGCGTGGGAGGGCACCGATGAGGACCCGGACAAGTGGTTCTGGTTCGAGGGCAACTACGACGCGTACGAGAAGAACAAGATCGACCGGCTCGGCGCCGACGCCGCCCGGCCGCACCGGGTGACCTACCGGAAGCTCACGCGTGACTGAACGCTTCATCTATGACGTGGCCCTGCGGTGGTCCGATCTGGACGCGTACGGCCACGTCAACAACGCGCGCTTTCTGACGCTGTACGAAGAGGCCCGGGTGGCGATGTTCTTCGTCGGCGCCCGGTCGCACGGCCTCGGCTCGTTCGAGGAGGGCATCGTCATCGCCCGGCACGAGGTCGACTACCTCAAGCCGGTCGACTACCAGGACCCGGTACGGGTGGAGATGTGGATCGCCGAGATGCGGGCCGCCTCGTTCACCGTCGCCTACGAGATGTACGACGCGGGCGCACTGGCCAGCCGGGCCCGGTCGGTGTGTGTGCCGTACAACCTGGCAGCAGGGTTTCCCGCGCCGGCTCAACGAGGCCGAGCGGGACTTCCTGAAGCCGTACCTCGCGGTATGACCGCGCACGGGCTGGCCGGGGTGGCCGACGCGGGCGCGTTCCTGGCCCGGCTGATCCGCCTCGATCCGCGCGCGCTGGTCCGGTTGCGCTCGTCGGGTTCCCGGACGGCGCTGTGGGCCACGCTGCCGTGGGACGTGCTGGTCACCCGGGAGGTGGCCAGTGCCGGTGCGGTGCCCGAGGCCACCGTGTCGGCCGCCGAGTTGCTGTCGGCCCTGGCCGCCGGCGGTACCGACCTGCCGCCCCGGCGCGACGCGCAGTGGCGCTGGCCGCTGCCGCCGGCCGGTGGGCAGGTCGTCGACACGGTCGCCGTGGCGGAATTGTCCGGGCTGGCGGCCGCCGCGGCGGGCACGCTCCGCGAAGTGACCGCCGGCGGGCTCGCCGGCCGGGCGGTCGGGCAGCGGGCGGTCCGGGACGCCCTGCTCGATCATGTCGCCCTGGTGGTCACGCCGGCCGGGGGAGAGCCGGTGGACGTCCCGCAGCGATTGGTGCAGGCCGTCACACGGATGGGCTTCCTCGGACCGGCCGGTGTGGACGGTGCCGTCGCGCGCGTGTGCACGTCGGGACGCTGGGTGGGAATTTCGGCACCATATGGAGTTGCGTGGCTACAAAGTGTCAAGAATTTGACGGTTATGCCTATAGGTCCTCACCCGATCGGGTGATGCCTGTTCGGCCGTCCGGTCGCGCCCTCCGGTTGGGGGGATGACCTCCGCCACCGGTACGGGTACCGTCACCCCTCGGGTCCCACCGCTACGTCCGGCGGCTCGAGGGCCTCTGGGGAGTGAGGTGCTCAACGATGCCGTGGTGGTCCTGGCGTGCCGGATCGACCCGCAACCGCGAACCGGAGACCCGAGACGATCTCGGCCTTGCAGGGCAGCGTCCGCGTCGGAGTGCCGGCCCAGCGTGAGCCGAGTTCTTCGAGCGTTTCGACCGAACTGTCCACGATCGACGACTCCGACCGGGTCGGCCCGGTGACGCTCGAGCGCATCGGCAAGGCTCTCGACCTGCTGGACATCCGATTCCTCGCCGACGGCGGGGGCAGCCTGCTCGCCATGTGGGAACGGCACGCGGTGCTGTTCACCCTCGAGGGTCCGGACGACGAGATCCTGGTCATGCGGGCCCGGCCGCACTCGACGGTACCGCCGGACTGGGCCGACCGGGCCTACCGGGTGGTCAACGAGTGGAACCACACCCGCCGGTTCTGCAAGGCGTACGTGGGTGACCCGACCGAGCGCGGGCAGTTGCCGATCTACGCCGAGCTGCAGGTCCCGCTCAACTCCGGCGCCCACGACCCGCTGCTGGTCGAGATGCTCGACTGCGGCGCGGCGGTCGCCACCTCGTTCGTCGATTGGTTGCACGACGAGGGCGCGCTGCTGTGACATGGCGTCGCATCGCTCCGCGGATTTTGCCTGATAACCGGCAAAATCGGGTGCACCGCGATCTCTGACCCAAGAAGAAGGGCCCTCCTGACGGAGAGCCCTTCTTCTCACTCGTGGTTCAGCTGAGCGGGAACATGCCGATGCGGCCGTGGTACTCCTTGCCGAGCTTGTCGGTGTCGGAGCCGACCGTCAGGCCGTTGCTGGTGACCAGGAAGGCGCGGACGCCCACCCCTCGGTCGCGGGTCGGGTTCCAGGCCAGGGCCTTGCCGGTCGACGGGCTGACCGCGCCGATGCCGACCCGGGACACCGCGCCGGGCCCGGGACCCTTGGCGTCGGTGCCGTACGGGTTGTCCAGGTAGCGCTCGTGGCCGCCGACGTAGACCGCGGCGCCGGTGACGGCCACCGCGTACAGCGAGTCACCGCCGGTGCGCTGCACCCACGTCGGGTTGTGGTTGCCGGCGCCGGTCGCCTCGAACCGGGCGGCCGAGTCGCACAGCTTGGTGGGCGAGGACGCGCGGCCGGTCGCCGCGACCACGAAGTACTTGCCGTCGGGGGAGAACTTCACCTGCCGCAGGTACGTGTCGAAGCCCTGCATGCAGGCCTGCTTGTACGCGTCGGTGGACCAGCTGGTCAGGGCGGCCGTCGCGCCGGACACGTCGAACATCGCGATCTGGGTCCGGTCGGCGCCGCCCGACTTCAGCAGCGCCCCGATCGCGATCAGCTTGGTGCCGTCGGGAGAGATGTCGAAGTGCTCGACCCGGGTGCGGTCCAGGCCGGGCGCGGTCAGGCGGGCGTCGAAGCCGGTGTCGAGCGCGCCGCTGGCCGGGTTGATCCGGGCCAGGGCGGTCCGGGCGGTTCCGTTGATCGCGGAGAACGTCCCGCCGGCGTACAGCCAGCCGCGGGACACCTCCAGCGCCCGTACGTCGCCCCAGTTGATCTGCGCGGTGAAGGTGCTCATCCGGGCGCTGGTGTCGAGCGAGACGCGGGTCAGCCCACGCTCGGTCGTGCCGTTCACCGTCTTGAACGCGCCGCCCAGGTAGACGGTGTTGCTCACGCCGGCGGCCAGTGCGTACACCGCGCCGTCGACCTTGGGCGCGAACGGGCGGATCTTGCCGTCGGTGAGGCCGTACGCGAAGACGTTGGTCCGCGCGTACGTCGTCGTCCGCGCGGCGTCGGTGACCTTGGTGAAGCTTCCGCCGGCGATCACCGTGTCGCCGACCAGGGCGAGCGTCCACACGGTGCCGTCGAGCACGTGCGGGGTGAAGTCGACCGGGTTGGCCGAGACCACCCCGGACTGGGCCATGTCGGCGGACGCGGGCGTGGCGACGCCCGCGGCTGAGGCCGATATGAGAAGCAGGGCAGCGGCGAACAGGCGGCGTCGCATATCGGGCAGCTCCAGGGTTCCGTTCTTGAAAGAATCACCCCGGTCAACGACGGAGCCACCTCGGGAGATGCGTCCCGGTCAGGCCGAATTGACCATGAAGGTGGCCGCCCGCTCGAGGTACTCCCACAGCGCGGAGTGGTGCGGCTCCGGCAGCCCGAGCGAGTCGACGGCGTCCCGCATGTGCCGCAGCCACGCGTCGCGGGCGGCCGGCGTGACCGCGAACGGCGCGTGCCGCATGCGCAGGCGAGGGTGACCGCGGCTGGCCGAGTACGTGTTCGGGGCCGCCCCAGTACTGCATGAGGAACAGCGTCAGCCGCTCGGCGGCCGGACCCAGGTCCTCTTCCGGGTACATCGGCCGCAGCAGCGGATCGGCGGCCACGCCCTGGTAGAACCGGTCCACCAGCCGCCGGAACGTCGGCTCGCCCCCGACCGCGATCGAAGAAACTGGCTTCCTCCACCTTCTCCGGAGGGGCCGAAGAGGTCACCGGGATCTCGGTGCGGCCGTCGCTGGTTGTGCTCACCCCTCCATCCTGCCAGCCGTCCGGCGGCCGATCAGCCCGGCTCCGGTGTGATGCGCGTTGCCGTGGCGATCCCGTACGCCCGGCCGTCGTTCAGGGGCTGGGTGTCCTCGTCGTCCAGCTCGGCGGTCGGCGGTGTCTGGGCGGCCGCGCGCCCGATCGCCTGGTCGAACGCCGCCGCGCCCGGCCATCGGATGCCCAGCAGCCCCATCAGGAGGGTTCCGCCGACTGCTCCACAGCCCGACCACGATCGGCACCCGGGAGTGCTCGGCCAGCAGCCCGGTGGCCAGCACGCCGAACCCCTGGGCGAGTTGCATCCCGCCCTGCACGACGGCGAACGCGCGGGCCCGGTAGCCGTGCGGGAGCGCCAGCACGAACTGCCCGTTCAGCGTCGGCATCAGCCCGCCCTGGGCAGATCCCGGACAGCACGCACAGGACGGCCACGACTTCGGCCCGGGGAGCGGTCAGCGCCGGGATCAGGGCCAGCGGAGCCAGCACGGCCAATGGGCGGACCAGCACCAGCCGTAGCGCCGGGCGGGCGTACCGGCTGAACACGATCCCGCCGATGATCCAGCCGACCGGCCCCGACGCCATGATCAACCCCTGGTCGAAGCCGTGGCCGGCCGGATCAGGGTTGCCTTGCTGCGGCCCAGGCCGCAGCGAGTCCCTCGGGCACGATGGCGAACATGGTCAGCGCGATGGCGATCTGCGCGATCGGCCGCAGCACCCGGTCGCCGAAGACCACCCGGAAGCCCTCGGCCGTCTCCCGCAGCAGGTGACTGCGCTCCTGGGCTGCCCGGGCGACCGGCCGCGGCCGCACCCGGGTCAGGATCAACACCATGGAGACGGCGTACGCGACGGCGACCGCCGCCGATGGCGAAGCGCGGATTCGATCGCCGCGGCCAGCGTGGCCCCGCCGAAGTAACCGATGACCTGGGCGGCCTGCATCGTGGTCGCGTTGGCGGCGAGCGCGATGACCACCCGCTCGCGGCCCAGCAGCAGCGGCAGCATGGCCGAGCGGGCGGCCTGCGACGGTGGGCTCGCCAGCGAGGACAGGAAGAGCAGCGCCAGGATGGCGGCGATGGGCAGCCGCGGGATCAGCACGAGCGCCGATCAGGACCAGGCGGGCGCAGTCGCAGATGATCATCACCGTGCGGTACGGATACCGCTCGGCCAGCGCCGCCAGCACCGGGCCGCCGACGATCCAGGGCAGGTAAGCTGATGGCGAACGAGGCCGCCGACAGCACCACCGACTGGGTCTGCTGGATACACCAGCACGGTGATGGCGGCCCGGGCGAGGTACTCGCCGACCCAGTCGACGACCAGCGCGAGGTACAGCGCGCGGTACTCACGAACGGCGAAGACGTCCCGGAAGGTGGCCGGGCGTTCCGCGCCGGTCACCACGCCGGCACGGTCAGCCGACAGTGCGTCCGGAGTGTCATCGGACACCACGCCTCCATCGATCGCGAACGGTCGGCCGGATCGCGGCCGCCGCCGGGCAACACGTCCCGAGTGGAATTGCGCCGGAATGTGACGCTTGCATGTGCAGGTGCTCAGAGCGGATTCTGCCCGATCGTCCGAGCCGTGGCTAGGGCGTACGGACGGGATTGTCGGCCGTTCGGCCGAGGTCGGTCATCACCCGTTCGGGACGTCGGAGCACCTCAGGTCGCCCCGCCCGGTTCACTGTCACGTTCCCGACCGGAGGAGAGGACCGGGGGCACGGCGGGGCGCGGCAGCAGTCGACTGGAGGCGATCCGCTGCGGACAGTCCCGAGTTCTCCAGCGCCTCGGTCAGCGCCTGCCGCAGTTCCCGCTCGATCGGTCCCTGGCCGTCCGCCGTGGTCTTGGCGATGGTCCGGATCACCGCGCCGTCCACGGTCAGCTGCTCCACCCCCACCACGTCCGGCGGCTCCAGGAACTGGTCTGGCGCGCGCGGGTTCGCCCGGCCACCTCCCGCGCCGCCCGCCGGAGCACCGCCATCGCCGCCTCCGAGTTGACGAACCCGATCGGGATGTCGATCACCACCATCGACCAGCCCTGGCTCTTGTTGCCGACCCGGACGATCTCGCCGTTGCGGATGTACCAGAGCACGCCCCGGCCGTCCCGGACGGTGGTGATCCGCAGGCCGACCGTCTCGACCACGCCCGTGGCCTCGCCCAGATCGACCGTGTCGCCCACGCCGTACTGGTCCTCGAGCAGCATGAACAGCCCGGCGATGAGGTCCTTGACCAGGCTCTGGGCGCCGAAGCCGAGGGCCACGCCGACGATGCCGGCGCTGGCCAGCAGCGGGGCCAGGTTGAAGCCGAACTCGCCCATCACCAGCAGCACGGCCATGGTGAACACGACCGCGGTGACGAAGCTGCGCAGCACGCCGGCCGATCGCCTCGGCCCGCTGCCGGCGGCGCTCCGGGATGAACTGGCCCTCCTCCGCCACGGCCGCCCGGCGCTCCTTCAGCGGCTTCAGCAGGGCCGGCATGGACGCCTGGGTGGTGCTGTTGGCCAGCCGCCGGATGGTGCGGTGCAGAGCCCACCGGATCGCGATCGCGACGAGGATGATCACGATGATCCGCAACGGCTTGATGATCAGCACGTAACTGCTGGCTGCGAACCACCGGGAGCCGGTCAGGTCCAGCACCTGGGTGCACAGCGCGTCGGCGGCGCAGCTCGCCTGCACGTTCGGATCCCAGTGCAGGGCTGGGCGACGGAGTGGGACTCGGAGCTAGCAGCATCACGGGCACACACCGTACCGAGAAGGCCGGGCGACACCCTCGACCGCCCTCGACCGCCCTCGCCCGCCGAGACCTCGGACGTTTACCCGGCCGGCTACAGATTGTGCTCGCAAATTCGTGTTTCATCAGGGACCATTGGCGCCACGAGCACCGGATACGCCGGGCTCGCCACGGATTTCACGTACCTCGGGAGCGCCACCAGCACTGACCCCCGGAAGGGTGATCGCGATGCCTGACATACGACCCACGGTGGGCTCGTCCGCGTTGGTGTTGAACGCTACCTACGAGCCGCTGTGCGTCGTATCGGTGCGTCGAGCGACCATTCTCGTGCTGACCGGCAAGGCCGAGTGCGTCTCCGACGGCGACGGCATTCTGCACGCCGCCCCCTACGCCCTTCCGGTCCCGTCCGTGGTTCGGCTGACCCGGTACGTGAAGGTGCCGTACCGCACCCACATCGGGTTGTCCCGGCGGGCCATCTTCGCCCGCGACGGTGGCCGGTGCGCGTACTGCCGGGGCTCGGCCGAAACCATCGACCACGTCTTCCCGCGCAGTCCCGGGGCGGCCTGCACGCCTGGGAGAACGTGGTGGCGGCCTGCGCCAAGTGCAACCACAGCAAAGGCGACAAGACGCCGGCCGAGCTGGGCTGGCGTCTGCACTCCGTCCCGGCCGCGCCGCGCGGGGTCGCGTGGCGGGTGCTCGGGCACCGCACGCCCGACCCGCGCTGGTCCGACTGGCTCGACCTGCCGGCCACGGCCGAGGCCGAAGCCGCCTGACCCCGCCTAACCTTCCTCGGCCTTCACCAGGGATGCGAAGACGACGACGTTGTCGGAGTATCCCTGCGCGCCGCCCAGCCAGTTGCCGCCGCACGTCACCAGGCGCAGTCGCCGGCCGGCTGTAGTCGCCGTAGACCTTGCCGACGGGCAGCTCGCCCTTGCCGTAGTGCTCGACCGAGTTGACCTCGAACACGGCCACCCGATGGTCACGGCGCTCCACCTCGATCGTGGCGCCGCTCTTCATCTTGGCGAGGTTGTAGAAGACCGATGGTCCCTGGCGGGTGTCGATGTGCCCGACGATCAGCGCCGGCCCGAACTCACCCGGTGTCGGCCCCTGGTCGAACCAGCCGGCCTCGTTGTGCTTGTCCAGCGGCGGCACGTCGACACTGCCGTCGGCGGCCAGTCCCACGTCCATGATCGGCGCGTCCACCTTGATCGACGGAATGGTCAGCTGCACCGGACGGCTCGGGTCGAGCACCGGGAACGCCCGCGGCGGCGGTTTGTCCGGCCCGCGGAACCAGCCGCTGAGGTCGACGTCGGTGGCCGCGCCGAGCCCGGCGGCCACCGCGAACAGGCCGAAGAACACGAGTCCGGCGGCGACCAGCGGCAACGGGAACGTCCGGCGCCCCCGCACGCTCGGAGGGGGTGGCAGCGGCCGGCGCCCGAGGCTCCGTCCAGGTCGCCGCCGCGGGCCGCTGCCGGGGCAGGACCACGGCCGGCCGGCGGCGTAGCACCGACTCGGGCATCTGTGGTCCGTCATGGGGCGGGGGGAGTACCGGTCGGGCCATACCGCTCTCCCTGTCCTCGACGGGTCAGCTGAAGCGCCGGCGGCGCAGGGACTGTCCGGCCAGCACCAGTCCGGCGACGACGGCGGTCACACCGCCGCCGATGAGCATCGGCGCCGACCGGTTGGGTGCGGTCCCGCCGCCGCCGGTGGCCGGCCCGCGGCTCGGTTCGACCCGGGCCACGATGTGCAGCGTGGTCGACGCCGTCTTCTTGTCGGGGCAGACCAGGTTGACGTGGTAGTCGCCCGGCTTGAGCGTGGTGGACAGCGTCACCGTGGCGGTGAGCAGCCCGAAGTTCGGCTTCACGGCCACCGAGCCGAACGCGCCGCTGGTCACGGCGGCCGCGCTGAGGTTGTCGGTGCAACTGGCCCGGATGCCGACCTCGTCACCGGGACGAGCGGTGGACGGAGTGGTCTCGACGTAGAGTGCGGCCGCCTGGGCCGGCGCCGCGTCGAGGAACAGGACGGGCACGCCCAGTGCGAGCGCGGCCAGTGCGGCCGGGACGGACGTACGCATGAGCTCCCCCTTCTGCCGTCGCGAACACGAAGGTCACAGACGGCGCGTGAGGGTGATTTTCGCACCTCCGCGGCGATTCTGCGTAGATCCCTACGGCGTGAGACTCTCCGATGAGACCCGGCGCTCCGGGACGACTCGCGCTCCGCTACCGTGATTGCGTCCGGATCATCGGGAAAGCTGGCGCCTGGGGGCGTTGACGATGTCAGTGCTGAACACGTTTTTGATCTATGCGGTCATCCCGCTCGGCATCATCCTGGTGATCGCGTCGCTGGCGTTCCTCGGCGGCGAACGGGGCCGGCGCCGCAGCCGTTACCGCCCCGGCCGGCCTTACGACTTCGAGCCGGTCTGGTTCCTGTCGGCCCCCGAGATCGCCGGCGCCGGTTCGACCCGGGCGCTGGATTCGGGCCATCCGCAGCCGCAGCTCACCGCGACGGCGTTCGAGGACAGCTCGGGCCAGCGCGTGCTGCCCGGTCCCATAGGAGGCGCAAGTGACCGCTGGTGAGCTGACCACCGAGCAGGAACAGGAGGTCGCGGAGCAGGCGCCCGGCCTCTCCCCGGCCACGAACACCGGCCCGTTCACGCACCCGCCAGCTGCTGCGGCTGGACGAGGCGATGCGGGTCGCCGACCAGCAGACCGGCCTAGTCTTCTCGGTGTACGTCGGGGAGCTCGCGGAGCCCACCCGCGCGACGGCCGAAACTTCTGCACCGGGAACTGGACGACCCCGACCGGGCGGTGCTGCTGGCGGTGTCGCCCAACCAGCGCGTTCTCGAGATCGTCACCGGCAACGCGGCCCGCAAGCGCATGTCCGACCGCGACGCCAAGCTGGCCGCCCTGTCGATGGCCGCGTCCTTCGCCGGCGGCGACCTGGCCGGCGGCATCCTGGCCGGCTTGGACCAACTGGCCAGCCACGCCGGTCGGCACTGAATTCCGGACCGTACGGGCCGCGGCGACGTCGCCTGGCCCGCGGGCGCGGCCTGATCATCCGCTCCAGGCCGAGGACGCGCCTTTCGCGCGCTGCCCCGGGCGCGTGCCCAGTAGCACACGCCGATTGACCAGCGCCCGCCACGCCGGCTGGCGCCCCGGAGTGTCAGCGGCCGCCTCGGAGACGGGACGCGACGCGCTCAGACCAGGGTCGCGGCGGCTACGCGGAGCGGGTACGGGGAGCTGAGGCGCTCGGGCTCGGGGCCGCACACCGTCCGCTCCAGCTCATAGCCGGCATTCGTCAGCGCGTACAGGTGGATCGCCGGGCTCGGAGTCAGCTCGACGCGCCAGTACGCGGGGATGCCGGCCTCCGCGTACAGCGCCGGCTTGAGCAGGCGGTTCCAGCGGCGGCTGCACGCCTCCTCGACCTCGGCCACCAGCGCCACATCGCGCGGGTCGGACCAGATCGCACCGGACGACAGCGGCCGCAGAACGGTCACGTCGGGAATCAGGTTGCTGGCGCCGGACGCGATGCCCAGCCGGTCGCACACCCACCAGCCGTCGGGGGCGGCGGCCCGCAGCGTGGCGACCAGGGCCTGGACGGCGGCGGCGTGCGCGGCGGTCAGCGGCGGCGTCACGTGCAGGGCGCCGTCCACGATCTCGTAGCGGTGGCCGTCCTGCGGAAACAAGTGCAGGTCCGGCTCCGTCCACGGACCCTCCGGCGCGGTCCAGCGGTTCACCGTGCTCGATCCGACCGGCACCGGCCCACCTCCCGTACCCGCGGATGCCAGCGTACTGACTCTCCTTGATGTCGGACGGGTTTCGAGCATGAAAAAAGCGGCCCCGGAGGGAGCCGCTTTTCCCAGAATGTGTCAGGCCGCGTCGCGTGCCCGGGCCCGGAGCGCCCGGGCCACACCGTCCCGGCCCTCGGCCACCAGCCGGCGCAGCGACGGGTTGTGCCCACCGGCGGCCAGCCAGGTGTCCGTCGCGACCACCGTCTCGTCGGTGACCTGGTACGCCGGGTATGCCATCATCACGAACTCCTGCGCCGGCTCGCTGTCCGACCGCTTCCACACGTCGTCCACCGCCTCGAAGAACTTCGACGCGTAGGGCGCAGTGAGCGCGACCTGGGTGGAGTGCTGGAACCCCTGCAGCAGCGAGCGGTGCAGCCAGTTCGGCACCTCCTCGTCGCCGGTGAGCAGGTTCCACACCCGGGCCTTGTTCTCCGGCGCGGGCAGCAGCGCCCGGGCGTACGCGGCCTCCCGCTCGCCGCTGGCCGTCCGGTCGTTGTCCAGCTCGCGCCCGATCTCGTCGTCCGTCGCCGCGCCCAACGCGGCCAGCGCCTCCAGCAGCGACCAGCGCAGCTCGGTGTCCACCGTCAGTCCCTCGGGTACGCCCTGACCGGAGAGCCAGCCCCGTAGCACGGCCAGTTCCTTCGCCGTACGGGCGGACGCGATGACCGCCCGCGCCCAGGCCAGCTGGAAGCCGCTGCCCGGCGCGGTCGCGGCCAGCGCCGCCGTCGCCGTCGCGTGCAGAGCCGCCCAGCCCTCCGGCGCCCAGCCCGGGTCGGCGTACATGCTCAGCGCCGACTGCGCCTGCCGCAGCGTGGCCGTGGTCAGGTTGATGTCCCGTTCGGCGGGCAGGCCGCTGCAGACCAGGGCCACGTAGTCGCGGGCGGCCAGCTCGGCGTCGCGCAGCATGTCCCACGAGGCGGCCCAGCACAGCGCCCGCGGCAGCGACGAGTCGAACCCGGCGATGTGCTGGACCACGGTCGCCGCCGACCGCTCGTCCAGCCGCAGCTTCGCGTACGTCAGGTCGTCGTCGTTGAGCAGCAGCACGTCGGCCGCCGGCACCCCGGCCAGCGCCGGGATCGCGGTGTGCTCGCCGCTGACGTCGAGCTCGACCCGGTCGCGGCGGACCAGCCGGTCGCCCTGCCGGTCGTACAGGCCGACGCCGATCCGGTGGGTCCGCAGCGTCGGGTAGTCGGCCGGCGCCTCCTGCTGCACGACCACGCTGGTGTACGTGCCGTCGGGGCCGATCTCGACCAGCGGGCGCAGCGTGTTGACCTGGGCCGTCTCCAGCCACTGGGCGGCGAACTTGCGCAACTCCCGGCCGGACGCGGTCTCCAGCTCGGTCAGCAGGTCGTCGAAGGTGGCGTTGCCCCAGGCGTGCTTGCCGAAGTACGCCCGGAGCCCGTTGAGGAACGAGTCCAGCCCCACGTACGCCACCAGCTGCTTGATCACGCTCGCACCCTTGGCGTACGTGATGCCGTCGAAGTTGACCTCGACCGCCTCGAGGTCGGGCATCTCGCAGTACACGGGGTGGGTCGAGGAGAGCTGGTCCTGGCGGTAGCCCCAGTTCTTGCGGACGGACAGGAACGTGGTCCAGGCGTCGGTGAACCGGGTCGCCTGGGTGTTGCACCAGTGGCTGGCCCACTCGGCGAACGACTCGTTCAGCCACAGGTCGTTCCACCAGCGCATGGTGACCAGGTCGCCGAACCACATGTGGGCCTGCTCGTGCAGGATCGTGTTGGCCCGCTGCTCGTACTCGAAGTCGGTGACCTGCGACCGGAAGATGTAATGGGCCTCGGCGTGGGTGACGCAGCCGAAGTTCTCCATCGCGCCGGCGTTGAAGTCCGGCACCCACAGCTGGTCGTACTTGGGCAGCGGATAACGCACGCCGAACTGCTCGTGGAAGAAGTCGAAGCCCTGCTTGGTGATCAGGAACAGGTCGGCGGTGTCCATGTACTGCGCCATCGAGGCCCGGCAGTACGCCCCGAGGGAGATCCCGTCGTGCTCGTCGCGCACCTCGTGGTACGGCCCGGCGCAGAGCGCGGTGATGTACGTGCTCATCCGCACCGACCGGGTGAAGTGCACGGTCCGGGCGCCGGAGCCGGCCTTCTCCGAGGAGCCGACCGGCATGTTGGAGATGACCTTCCAATGCCCGGGGACGGTCGCGTGCCAGGTGAATTCGCTCTTCAGGTCGGGCTGGTCGAAGCAGGCGTAGACGCGCTGGGCGTCGGCCGTCTCGAACTGGCTGTAGAGGTAGGTCTCCTTGTCCACCGGGTCGACACTGCGCTGCAGACCCTGGCCGCTGGCCGAGTAGGCGAAGTCGGCGTCCACCACCAGGGTGTTCTCCTCGGCCAGGCCGGTGAGCGTCAGCCCGGTCTCGGCCGACCAGCCCGACGTGTCGACCGGCTGCCCGTTCAGGGTCGCCGAGCGCAGACCCGACGCCGCCACCTCGATGAAGGTGGCCGCCCCGGGCTGAGTGCAACGGAAGGTGACCTCGGTGGTGGACCGGAACGTGGTCTCGCCCGGATTGCCCGACCCGTCGGTCAGATCCAGGGCGATGTCGTACCCGGACACCTCGAGCAGGCGGGCCCGCTCCACGGCCTCGACCTGGGTCAGGTTGCGAACTCCGGCCACGGTCACTCTCCTGTCTGCTGACTCTCCGCAGCCACATGGCGGCCGTGACTGCGGCGGGTGAGGGCGGACCCTCGGGTACCGAGTTTTCCACGCCACCCTATTCGTTACCGACGTGGTCCATGTCACCCCCGCGGGCGGGCCTCCGAAGGAGCAGGATCGCATCATGACCGAACGCGCGACAGTCGATATGTGGTTCGACCCGCTGTGCCCCTGGGCGTGGATGACCTCCCGCTGGCTGCTCGAGGTGGAAGACGTGCGCCCGTTGGACGTCCGATTCAACGTGATGAGTCTGGCGGTGCTCAACCAGGGTCGCGACCTGCCCGAGGACTACCGGGCGATGATGGACAAGGCCTGGGGCCCGGTGCGGGTCTGCATGGCCGCCGCCGAGGCCGCCGGCCCGGAGGTGCTGCGCGACCTCTACACCGCGCTCGGCACCCGGATCCACCTGAAGAAGTACGAGTTGGGCCCGCAGCTCTACACGGAGGCGCTGGAGGAGGTCGGCCTCGACCCGGCCCTGGCCGACGCGGCGACCAGTGACGCCTGGGACGACGCCCTGGTGGCCAGCCACAACGCGGGCATGAAGCCGGTCGGCACCGACGTCGGCACCCCCGTCATCCACGCTCCCGGCCCGGTGGCGGGCTCGACCGTCGCCTTCTTCGGCCCGGTGGTCACCCCGGCCCCGAAAGGTGAGGCCGCCGGCAAGCTGTGGGACGGCGTGGTCCTCGTCGCCGGCACGCCCGGCTTCTACGAGCTCAAGCGCACCCGCGACATCGGTCCCATTTTCGAGTAAAGGGACACCCGCGCCTCCGGTGCGTCGTTGGATGGGGTGAGAACCACATCACACCGGAGGCTCGGAAATGTCCCAGGCCGACTGCGCCGTCAGCACGATCGCCGTTCAGGGCGGCACGTGGGCGGACCCCGATATCGCCGCACTGGTCGCCCCGCCGGTGACCGTGTCCAGCCGCCTGATCGACCGGCCGGTCGACCCGTGGCGGGCCGGCCAGCAGGCCCGGTCGCGCGGCAACATGCCCGTCGGAAGGCATCACCGCCCGGCCCGGTAGGTTTCCGGTCATGACCGTCGTGCATCCGATCAGCCGGGCCTGGATCACCACCGGTGGCACCGGCGCGCAGAACTATGACGAATTCGCCGACGACGCCGAGATCACCGACATCATCGCGGGCGAACCCGCACAGCGCGCTCGCCATCGAGATGCCGCATCTGGTTCCGGACTCGCCGACCCAGGACTTCATCGCCTCGCTGCCCGACGCGGCCGCGCGGCTGGCGGCCGAGCGCGCCGACGGCCACTACGTGCCGGCCGAGCAGGTGGTGGCGCTCTACCGCATCACCGCGCCCGGGACTGCTCCGTCGTACGGCCTGTGGGCCATGGTCGACACCGACCAGATCTCCACCAGCGCCGACGAGCCGGGCCTGGTCATCCGCAATGAGGACGTGTTCCTGCGCAAGGTCAGGGAGCGGGTGGCGCTGGCCGGCGCGCTGAAGACGCTGCTGTCCCCGGTGCTGCTGCTGCAGACCACGCGCGGTGACGAACTGCACGCCGCCCTGGCCGGGGCGATCGACGCCGCGGGGGTGCCCGCCGTGTCGGACGTGGACCCGGCCGGGCGTACGCACGAGGTCTGGACCGTCCCGCCCGGACCGCTCCAGGACGAACTGACCGCGCTGGCCGGCGGCGGCGACCTGATCGTGGCCGACGGCAACCACCGCAGCCTGGCCGCCCAGACCGGGGGCCTGCCCCGGTTCCTGGCCGTCGTCACCACCCCGGCCTCGGTCGCCATCCAGCCGTACAACCGTCTGATCAGCGAACTGCCGATCCGGCCCGACGAGATGGTGTCCCGCCTCATCGACGCCGGCGCCGGCCTGAAGCAGCTGGATCGCCCGGCGGACATCCCGGAGAAGGGCACGGTCGAGGCGTTCGCGCTGCAGCGTTCCCTGGACGGCGCCGCGTTCGCCCTCCGGCTTCCGGCCGAGCCCGGTGTGCCGGACGTGGAGAACCTCGATCACGCCCGGGTCGAGCGGGTGCTGTTCCAGCAGGTGCTCGGACTCGACCCGGAGGACAAGCGGATCGCGTACGTCGGTGGCGACTACCCGGCGGCATGGCTGCGGGCGGAGGTCGAGTCCGGCCGCGCCGAGCTGGCCGTGTTCATCGCGCCGGTGACCGTGGACGACTTCGTCGCGGTCAACCTGGCGCGGCAGAAGCTGCCGCGCAAGAGCACCTGGTTCACCCCGAAGGCCCGGGCCGGCCTGGTCCTGGCCGAACTCGACTGATGCTGCACCCCGACATCACCGCCACCGCCGGGCTGCGCCGCCGGCCGCCGGCCGAGGTGCTCGCGGCCGAGCCGATCGTCCAGCTCGAGTTCATCCGGGCCGCGATGGAGGAGTCGAACGAGGCCGAGACCGGCCCGGAACTGCCGCTGCCGGTGGTCGCCGACTTCGACGCCTCCGGCGTGCCCTGCCGGTTGTACGCGCGGACCGTGAACGCCCCGGTGCTGGTGTACGCGCACGGTGGCGGCTGGTGCTACGGCAGCATCGAGACGGTCGACCGGTTCTGCCGCCGGGTCGCCGACCGGTCGGGCTGCGCGGTGGTGTCGGCCGGCTACCGGCTCGCCCCCGAACACGTCTTCCCGGCCGCCGTCGAGGACCTGGAAACCGTGCTCGGCCACCTCCGCCGGGACGGCGCCGCGCTCGGTGTCGACGCCTCCCGGCTGGCCATCGGCGGGGACAGCGCCGGCGGGCAGCTCGCCACCGTGGTCGCCCGCCGCCAGCGGGACGCCGCCACCCCGCTCGACCACCAGGTCCTCATCTACCCGGTGATCGACCCGATGCTGGCCTCCGAGTCGTACGCCGAACTGGGCGAGTACGGCCTGGACCGGGCGTCGATGAAGCTGGCCTGGGAAACGTTCGTGCCCGATCCGCGGCTGCGGTTCACCCCGGACGTCGCGCCGCTGGCGGCCGACCTCACCGGGATGCCGTCCACGCTGATCAGTCACGGCCGAGTACGACGTGCTGCGCGACGAGGGCGGCGATTACGCCGACGCGCTGGTCGCCGCCGGGGTGCCGGTCGTGCACACACGCTACCTGGGCATGAACCACGGCTTCGCCCGCAAGCTGGTGCTGTTCGACGCCGCACGGGCCGCGGCGGATCAGGTCGCGTCCTCGCTGCGCGCCGCGCTCACATTCTGAAAACATCCTGGCGTTCTGAAAAGATGCGGTCATGCGCGTCTACCTGGGTTCCGACCACGCGGGCTTCGAGCTCAAGCAGCACCTCGTGGAATACCTGACCAAGCAGGGGTACGAGTGCGTCGACGTGGGCCCGCACGTCTACGACCCCGAGGACGACTACCCGTCGTTCTGCCTGCACACCGGCGCCCGGGTGGTGGCCGATCCGGGCAGCCTGGGCATCGTCATCGGCGGTTCCGGCAACGGTGAGCAGATCGCCGCCAACAAGATCGCGGGCGTACGGTCGGCTCTGGTCTGGCGGCTCGAGATCGCCCAGCTGGCCCGTCAGCACAACGACGCCAATGTGCTCTCCATCGGCGCCCGCGAGCACACCTTGGACGAGGCGACGTCCTTCGCCGAAGCCTTCCTGACCACGCCGTTCTCCGGCAACGAGCGGCATGCCCGGCGGATCGCCGAGGTGGCCGAGTTCGAGAAGACCCGCGAGTTGCCGGCCTTGCCGCCGACCTGACCGCTAGCGGTTACGCGGCAGATCCTCGCGGGGCGTCCAGTTGCGGCGCACGATCGGCAGGTTCTGCTCCGCGTCCGCGACCTGGGCGTCGGTCGGTCGGGCGGCGTCCCGGGCCCGGAGCGCGGCACCCACGCTGACCTGGGACGAGCCGGAACCGACGAGGCCGCGGAGGCCCCGCTCGGCCTCCCGGTCGTCGAGCGGCGCCCCGGAGGTCGGCCGTGATCGCCGCGGAACCCGCGCCCCGGCCGGCTCGCCCGGCCCGTCCACGATTGCGGCCGTCTCCGCCGTCGGCTCGTCGCTGTCCGGCTGAGCCGGTCCGGTCCGGGTGAGATCGGCCGGTACGGGCTTGGCGATGGCGGGCGGTCCGGGTTTCGGCGCCTCAATCGGCCCGACCTCAACCGGTCCCGCCCCAGCCGATCCGACCTCAACCGGCCCCGCCTCAGCCGATCCGTCCGCCGCCGGTGCGGCCTCGGCCGATCCGTCCTCCGCCGGCGCCGCGTCGGCCGGTCCGTCCTCCGCCGGCCCCGCCTCGGTCTTGTCCGAATCCGCCGTCGCCGACGAGGAGGAGGCACGCAGCCGGCGGCGTCGACGTTCGGGTTCGGCCATGACACCGAACCTACCGTCGCCGCTCCGGTCAGAACACTTCGAGCGCCTGTGGGAACCGGTGCCACCCGAACGCCACCGAGGCCGCGGCCAGCGCGCCCGGCGTCAGCTCGCGGACACGACCCGCCTGGCCCAGGGCCTCCAGCGACGGACCGCCCAGGTAGGCCGCGCCCAGTTCGAGCGCCGTGCAGCCCAGATCGGCCGGATCGCCGGTACGCCGGCAGGTCGCGCCCCCCGGACCGCCGGTCAGCCGCCAGCGCCCGGTATTGGCCGTCAGCCGGTCGTCGGTCACGTCGAAGACCACGTCGACCTCCGTCCGATAGCGCCGGGCGGCGAGCGCCGCGCCGACGTCGATCACCCGGACCCAGAGCGAGTCCACCAGCCGGGCGCCGAGGCGCCGGGGCTCGTCGACCTGATGCAGCAGCGGATCGCTGACCGCGCCGAACGAGTACGTGGCGGTGCGGGCCAGGTCGACGCCGAGCAGGAAGCGCCACAGCACGCCGTACGAGCCGGGATCGGCGGCGACCACCTCCCGTACGTCCACGGTCGCGTCCGGGCCTGCGGCGTCCCAGTCGTTCTTGACCCGCCAGACCGCGTACCCGGCCGGGCCGTCCGGGGTGTCGAGCACCACGCCGCGCAGTTCGGTGGCGCCGCCGCGCCGGGACGCCGGGTCGCCGAAGTGGTACTTCCACCACCGGTCGTCGCGGCTGGCGAACCCGGGGCGGTCGCCGCGCAGCTGGTCGTACACCTTGGCGATGTCGGCGAGGCCGCCCAGCGGGGTGACCAGGCGCAGTCTGGCGCCGGGTGGGAGCTCGGCCTGCGGCGGCCGGAGGTCACGGCTGGAGATGTCGAAGAGCAGGCGCTCGGCGGCCAGGCCGTACCCGTACCGCGGATAGATCCGGCCTTCGCTCGCCCACAGCACCGCGATCGGCTCCCGGCCGGCCGCCGCGACGTCCTGGAGCTGGCGCTGCATGAGCCGGTTCAGGAGGCCCTGGCGGCGATGGGTGGGCGCGACGCCGACCAGCGACACGAACGCGGCCGGCACCACCGCGCCGGGGATGCTCAGTTCCCGGGTGAAGGCGATCGCGTGGCCCACGACCAGGCCGTCGTCGTCCGCGACGAGCGATCGTTCCGGCTCGAAGGTCGACGCTTCGAGAGCCCCGGCCTCCTCGTCGGCCGGCTCATGAAAGACATGTCGCATCAATTCGGCGATGTGCTCCCAGTCCTCGGCGACGCCTCGGCGGATGCGAATCTCGGTCGGCTTCATGGACTCGTGTGTACTTCAACGAGCGCGTCCAGGCGAGCGATTTGTGGGCTCGCTACTCTCGATAGGGCGTATGGGTCGCTCACACCCTTGGGAGGAGCACGATGCCGGAGCAACCGCAGTGGCCGGAGCGGACGCTCGACATGCCGCCGCAGGACCCGTGGGCCGACGCCCCGACGGCGCCCGAGCACACGGTCCCGGAGTACCCGCCGCCCGGCTTCACCGGCCCGCAGACCCGACCGGACGGCTTCACTGGCCCGCAGACCCGCCCGGACGGGTATCCCGGCGTGCAGACTCGGCCCGGCGCGTTCAGCGCGCCGCCGGCCCGAGCCGATGGTTCCGCCGGCACGCGGCCGGCGTCGGCCCCGCCGGCGGCCGGTGCCGCGCCCGTGGATCTGCCGTTCTCGGCCGGCCGCGCGTCCGTCCGGCCCCACCCGCGGTCGCAGCCGCTCGTGGCCGAGCACGAGCCGACCGGTACCGGTTGGCCCGGCGCCGACGTGCCGTACACCCGGCCGACCATGCGGCAGTTGCGCCGCGGCGGCGAGTGGACCTCGGCCGCGCTGCTCTGGGCGTTCGTCTGCTGGGGCATCTGGGCGTTGTCCAACGACGGCCTCTGGTCCACCAAGGTCATCATCTTCGTGGTCAGCGTGATCGTGGCCGGTGGCCTGTTCGCGCTGTCCCGGCTGGTCGGGCGGATCGTGCTGGAGAAGCAGTTCCACCGGGTACGCCGGTCGGCCCGCGGCTCGCACGCCGTGGCGGCGCTGTTCCTGGCCGGTGTCGGTCTGGCGCACCTGCAGCAGACCGGCTGGGTGATGAACGCGCTGAGCTGGGTCCTCAAGACCGTGTCCTGACCGCGCTCATCCCAGCGGACGGGCGAAGTCCTGAGTCCCGGAAGCGTGCCGGTCGGGTCGGTGACGATGCCCGCGCACCGGTCGCAGCCGACCGTGCGCGCGCGTCGGCATGGGGAATCCGAAACCCGTTCGGTATGGACGGATCCGGCGACGTACCTGGCGCGCGGCTGGGCCGGTCAATGAAGACTATCGTCGATCCGGCGGAGGATCTTGGTTCGGGAGGGTCTGCCGCGGCGCGCGGAGGAGCAGACTGAGACCATGGCGTACGCATCGGAGAACGGCGACACCGCGCCGCACCAGTCCACATCCGAACCTCTGATGCCGCCCGTCCCCGAAGCGGCCGCCGCCGGCCAAGGCCTCGCCGGCCCGACCGCTACGGGATCGATTGCCCCGGGATCGACCGTGCTGGGATCGGACACCTCGGCCCTGGAGCCGGCCGCGCCCGCCCACGAGCCGTCCGCCGGCGGAGTCCTCGAGCCGCCGACCGCGGACTCCCCGGGGCCGGGCGGGCTGCATCCCGGTCGTCCGGGCTCGCAGTTGCACCAGCCGCCGCCCCGCGTGCCGCGTACCCGGATCAGCGCCGTGTGGTTCGGCGTCGTGGCCGGCGCCCTGGCGCTGATCCTGCTGATCATCTTCGTCGCCCAGAACACCGCCCGGGTCCGGATCCACTTCCTCTGGATGACCGGCGACTTCCCGATCTCGGTGGCCTTCCTCATCGCCGGCGTCGGCGGCGCCCTGATCGCCATCGCCGTGTCCGCAGCCCGCATCATCCAGCTCCGCCGCCTGGTCCGCCGCCGCCCCCGCTGACCCGGGCTGACCCCGGCTGACCCCGGCTGACCCCGGGCTGACCCCGCGGCTGATCCCGGCTGAGCCCGCGACAGTGTCCGCGGAGCTTTCCGGGCGACCACCGAATCGGCCCGGCGCGGGCGGCACCCGCTGGACCACGACGGTGGCCGCCGTGCTTCCACTCCACGGTCATCCGCCCGTACTGGAGAAGACCTTGACATGTGACCAAATGGTCTCGTAACTTGTGGTCATGACGGAGGATCTGGTGTTCAAGGCGCTGGCCGATCCGAGCCGTCGGTTTCTGCTCGATCTGCTCTTCCGGCGTGACGGCCGCACGCTCACCGAGCTCGAGTCCGAATTGGAGATGACGCGGTTCGGCGTCGCCAAGCATCTGCGGGTGCTGGAAGAGGCCGGCCTCGTCGTCACGCGGCGTTCCGGTCGCGAGAAATTGCATTTTCTCAACCCGGTGCCGATCCGGCTGATCCATGACCGCTGGATCGACAAGTACACCGAGCATCACGTCACTGCGCTCACCGACCTGAAGCGCGAACTCGAGGAGGACCAATGACCACCGATGCCCTGACCACGCAGGTCTACCGGGTCTGGATCAAGGCGAGTCCGGAGAAGATCTGGGCCGCCATCACCGACCCCGCCTGGACGTCGCGGTACGCCTACGCCGCGCCTGTGCACTACGACCTCAAGCCCGGCGGTTCGTACTATTCGACGGCCACCGATCAGATGAAGGAATTTGCCGCGCAGAATGGGTTCTCAGTGCCCGATGTCATTGTCGACGGTGCGGTCGTGGAGGCCGATCCGCCGCGGAAACTGGTGCAGACCTGGCGCATGCTGATGGACCCGTCGACCGCGGCCGAGCCGTTCACGACGCTGACCTATGAGATCGAGGACGCCAAGATGCAGCCCGGCGTCTGCAAACTCACCGTGACGCACGAGCTGGCCGGCGCCCCGGCGACGGCAGCCATGGTGGCCGGCACCGAGGATGGCGCCGCGGGTGGCGGCTGGGCCTGGATCCTCAGCGACCTCAAGACGCTGATCGAGACCGACAAGGCCTTCGCGGAGTAGGGCGAGGCGCCGGGAGCGGAGCAGCGGGGGACCGCGGAGCGGCCGGACGCGTCATCGTCCGGCCGCTCTGGCACACTCGACGTCGTGAGAGACGGCGAGCTTCCTCGCGGGGAGCTGGAGTCCCCCAGCCTCGTCGAACTGGCCTTCGACCGGCTGAGCCGGGAGATTCTCAGCGGCCGCACCGAGCCCGGCGAGCGCCTGGTCGAGGAGCAGCTCACCCGTCAGCTGGGGATCAGCCGGGCGCCGCTGCGCGAAGCCCTCCGTCAGCTCGCGCAGCAGGGTCTGGTCGAGCACATCCCGCGGCGCGGCGTCCGGGTCGCCACCCTGTCCGACGACGATGTCCGCGAGCTGTACGACGTCCGCGACGTGCTCGAGCGGCACGCGATGTCGACCCTGCCCGAGGCGCCGGACGTCACTGCCCTGAAGGCGGCGCTGGAGCACATGCAGGTGGCGACCGAGTCCGGTGACCGGCTGACGCTGGCCGACGCGCATCGCCGTTTCCACGTCGAGGTGGTCGCGCTGGGCGGCAACCGCCAGCTGACCAAGCTGTACGAGTCGATCCTGGTCCGGCTGCAGCTCTACATGGCGGTCAACCTGCGGCGCGAGGCCGAGGCGGCGGAGGCGGCGGATGGCGTCCACCGGCACGAGCGACTGTACGAAGCCATGATCAACGGCGACATCCTGGACGCGCTGACCCGGCACGGCGCGCGGGCCTATCTGAGTTAGGACATCTGTCCGTTACATCGCGAGACCTTCCGCGTAACCAAACGGTCGACAATCGACAGAGTGAAGCGAATCACGGCGATCGCCGAAGCGGTCCTCGACCGGCTGTCCGCCCGGGGCGACGACGGCGTCTGGATCAGCGTGGTGCCGCCGGACGAGTTGCGGAAGCGCGCGGCCGAACTCGACGCGTCGGGTCCGCTGCCGCTGCGCGGCCTGCCGTTCGCGGTCAAGGACAACATCGACGTGGCCGGCCTGCCCACCACCGCCGGTTGCCCCGACTTCGCGTACGTGCCCGGCCGCACCGCGCCGGTCGTGCAGCGCCTGCTCGACGCGGGCGCGCTGCTGGTCGGCAAGACCAACCTCGACCAGTTCGCCACCGGCCTGACCGGGGCCCGCTCGCCCTACGGCACGCCGGAGAGCGTGTTCGGCGGCGGGCTCATCTCCGGCGGCTCCAGTTCCGGATCGGCGGTGGCGGTGGCCAACGGCACGGTGGCGTTCGCGCTCGGCACCGACACCGCCGGGTCCGGCCGGGTGCCGGCCGCGTTCAACGGCATCGTCGGGATCAAGCCCACGCGGGGCCTGCTCAGCACGGTCGGGGTGGTGCCCGCCTGCCGGTCGCTGGACTGCGTCTCCATCTTCGCCCCCGACGTGGCCTCGGCCCGTACGGTCATGCGCGTCGCCGGCGGAGCCGCCACGGGGGAGAGCCGGCTGATCGTCGAGCCGCGCATCGGAGTGCCCCGCGACCTCGAGTTCTTCGGTGACACCGGTCAGGAGAAGGCGTTCACCAGCCGGTTCGGTGACGCCGCCGCAGTCGGACGCCGACCCGCTGTACGAGGCCGGTGACCTGCTCTACCGCGGGCCCTGGGTGGCGGAGCGGCTGGCCGACCTGGGCGACTTCCTGCGCGAGCATCCGCAATCGGTGCTGCCGGTGACCCGCGCGGTCCTCGATCAGGCGGTGGGCGTACACGGCCGTGGACGCGTTCCGTGCCCAGCACCGGCTGGCCTCGCTTCGTCAGCAGGCCGACCGCATCTGGGAAGAGATCGACGTCCTGGTCGTGCCGACCATCGGCACCACGTTCACGCACGCCGAGATCGCCGCCGACCCGGTCGGCCGGAACCTGATTCTCGGCCGTTACACCCAGTTCGCCAACCTGCTCGACATGGCCGCGGTCGACCGTGCCCAACGGCTTCACCGCCGACGGGCGCCCGGCCGGCATCACGCTGCTCGGCCCGGCCGGCTCCGACGAGACGCTGGCCCACCTGGCCGGGTCGCTCACCGACGAGCCGGTGACGCTGGCCGTGGTCGGGCTGCATCTGAGCGGCGAGCCCCGCAACGGCGAGTTGCTGAACCGTGGGGCCACGCTGCTCGGCCCGGCCCGTACGGCCGGCGAGTACCGGCTCTACCGGCTGCCGAACGACGTGCCCGGCCTGGTCCGCGGCGACGGCGGCGCGGTCGATCGACGTCGAGTTGTGGCGGCTGCCGGCGTCCGAGGTCGGCGGTCTGCTGGCCGGTGTGAACGCGCCCCTGGGCTTCGGGCGGGTCCGCCTCGACGACGGGCGCGAGGTCACCGGCTTTCTCTGTGAGGCGTACGCGGTGGCGGGCGCCGAGGACATCACCGCGAGCGGCGGCTGGCGGGCGTACCGGAAATCTCTGGGGAGGTAGTAGTGACGGCAACAATCGGACCGGTCACGGCGAACCCGTACCTGTGGCCGTACGACGGATCGGTGCCGGTCGACAAGTGCGCGTTGATCTGCATCGACTGGCAGGTCGACTTCTGCGGCAAGGGCGGCTACGTCGATTCGATGGGCTACGACATCGAACTGACCCGTGCCGGGCTGCCGGCCACCGCCCGGCTCCTGGACCACGCCCGCAGCCTCGGCATGCTGGTCATCCACACCCGCGAAGGCCACGACCCGGACCTGTCCGACCTGCCGGCCAACAAACGGTGGCGGTCGGCGCAGATCGGCGCCGAGATCGGCAGCGACGGACCGTGCGGCCGGATCCTGACCAAGGGGGAACCCGGCTGGGAGATCGTGCCCGAGGTCGCCCCGGCCGCCGGCGAGGTGATCGTCGACAAGCCCGGCAAGGGCGCGTTCTACGCCACCAACCTCGACCTGGTTCTGCGCACCCACGGGATCACCCACATCATCCTGACCGGCATCACCACGGACGTCTGCGTCCACACGACCATGCGGGAGGCCAACGATCGCGGATACGAGTGCCTGATCCTCTCCGACTGCACGGGGGCCACCGATCCCGCCAACCACACCGCCGCCCTGCACATGGTCACCATGCAGGGCGGGGTCTTCGGCTGCGTCGCCACTTCGGACGACGTCATCGCGGCCACGGCCACGGAACCACCCACGCACCCCACCCGCCACCCACAAGCGGACTAAAGGCGGTCTCACCATGCCAACAGTCGACGCCACACCCTCACCCTTCTCGTTCGAGCTGGATTCGGTCGCCCTCCTGGTCATCGACATGCAGCGGGACTTCCTGATGCCCGGCGGCTTCGGCGAGAGCCTCGGCAACGATGTCTCGCAACTGCGCCGCACCATCGAACCGCTGGCCGCGCTGATCGCCGCGTGGCGCACGGCCGGTCTGCCGATCATCCACACCCGGGAAGGGCACCTGCCCGACCTGTCCGACTGCCCACCGGCCAAGCTCGAGCGCGGCGCCCCCAGCAAGCGGATCGGGGATCCCGGCGCATTCGGCCGCATCCTCATCCGTGGCGAGTACGGCCACGACATCATCGACGAACTCCAGCCCATCGAGGGCGAGGCGGTGATCGACAAGCCCGGCAAGGGCGCGTTCTACGCCACCGAACTGCCGGACCTCCTCGAGAAGGACGGCATCAAGAGCCTGGTCGTCACCGGCGTCACCACCGAGGTGTGCGTGCACACCACGGTCCGCGAGGCCAACGACCGCGGGTACGAGTGCCTCGTGCCTGGCCGACTGCGTCGGCTCCTACTTCCCCGAATTCCAGCGTGTCGGCCTGGAGATGATCGCCGCTCAGGGCGGCATCTTCGGCTGGGTCGCCGAGTCCCCGTCGCTCATCCAGGAGATCGCCCGATGACAACCATGGCTCCCGCCAAGCTGCCCTACTGGGTACGCGGCGATACCAACGCATTCTTCGGCTTCGGCGTCAACGTCCTCGTCAACGTGCTCACCCTGACCGGCCTGTGCATCGGGGTCATCAAGATGCCGGCGTCCGACGTGTTCGGCGTCATCCTGCCGGCGCTCGGCATCGCCCTGGTGCTGGGCAACATCTACTACACGTTCCTGGCGCGCCGGCTGGCCGCCCGGGAGAACCGCGACGACGTGACCGCGATGCCGTACGGCCCGAGCGTGCCGCACATGTTCATCGTCATCTTCGTCATCATGCTGCCCATCTACCTGTACACGAAGGACCCCATCCGGGCCTGGACGGCCGGCATCGCCTGGGCGTTCATCATCGGCGTGATCGTGCTGATCGGCGCGTTCGTCGGCCCGTACATCCGCAAGTACGCGCCCCGGGCGGCCCTGCTGGGCACCCTGGCCGGCATCTCGATCACGTTCATCTCGATGAACCCGGCCGGCAACATGTGGAGGGCCGCCTGGATCGCCCTGCCGGTGTTCGGACTGCTGCTGATCGGCCTGCTGACCGACATCAAGCTGCCGTTCAACATCCCGATCGGCCTGGCCGCGCTGCTCGTCGGCACGGCGATCGGCTGGATCGGCGGTGCGATGTCGGTGCCGGACGTGACCGGCGCGGCCAAGGACGATCGCCTTCGCCTTCCCGCATCTGAAGGTCGACCTGCTCATTCATGGCCTGAAGGACATGGCCCCGCTGCTGGCCACCGCGATCCCGCTGGGCGTCTACAACTTCACCGAGGCGATGACCAACGTGGAGAGCGCCGCCACCGCCGGCGACCGCTACAACCTGCGCAGCGTGCTGCTCGCCGACGGCTCCGGCGCGATCATCGGCTCGCTGTTCGGCTCCCCGTTCCCGCCCGCGGTGTACGTCGGCCACCCGGGCTGGAAGGCGGCCGGCGGCCGCACCGGTTACTCGATGGCGACCGGCGTGGTCATCGCGCTGCTCTGCTTCTTCGGCTTGTTCGGGCTGCTCGGCGCCGTCTTCCCGACTCCCGCGATCGTGCCCATCCTGCTCTACATCGGACTGCTGATCGGCGCCCAGGCGTTCCAGGCGACCCCGCGGGCCCACGCCGCCGCGGTGGTGGCCGCGCTGATACCGAACATCGCCTCCTGGGCCACCGGCCAGATGGACAACGTCCTCTCGGCCGCCGGAACCACGCGCATCCCAGGTCGGGATCGGCAACCTGGCCGGCGCCGGCGTGGTCTACGACGGGCTGAAGACGCTCGGCGAGGGCGCGATCCTGGCCGGTCTGGTGCTCGGCGCGATCGTCGCGTTCATCATCGACAAACGGTTCTGGAACGCCGCCATCTTCTCCGGCGCAGGGGCGGTGCTGACCTTCGTCGGCCTGATCCACGCGGCGAAGGTGCAGTGGAACGCGGACGGCCAGGTGGCGCTGGGTTACCTGTTCCTGACCGTCGTCCTGGTGCTGTTCGCGCTGACCAAGCCGGCGCCGCGAGTGCCCGAGGAAGGCGAGCCGCCGTCGTTCGAGGGCAACGAGTTCACCGAGGCGCCGTTCGGCGGCGTACCGGTCGAGAAGCAGGCCGAGCCCGCAACCGCCGCAACCGCCGCAACCGCCTCAACCGCCTGATCCGATCCGTCCGGCGGCCCGGCGTCACACGCGCCGGGCCGCCCCGTCTTCGCCGGGGAGTGCCGTCGTGGAACGTAACCGCTCCGATGTGGTCGACGAGGTGGCCGCCGTCTTCGCCGAGTACGAGCGGGCCCTGGTCGACAACGAGGTGGACCGCATTCTCGGGTTCTTCGCGCCCGACGCGGTGCGGTTCGGGGTCGCCGACCATCAGGCCGGGCTGGCCGAGCAGGAACGGTGGCGCCGCGCCCAACCGGCACTGCCGCCGGGGCGCGAGCTCAAGGACACCTCGATCCAGGCGTACGGCCGGGATCTGGCGGTGGTCACGACCTTCTTCGCGTACCCGGGCGACGATGTCCTCGGCCGTCAGACGCAGACGTGGGTGCGCCTGCCCGAAGGTTGGCGCATCGTCACCGCCCACGTCTCCCGGCCTACGCCGCCCGCAGCGGCTTGAGCGCCTGCGCCACCTTGGCCAGCTCGTCCAGCATCGCGGTGGCCGCCCCGGACATGACGTCGTTGGGGTGGATCGCACCGTCCTCGCCGAGGAACGTGCGCACGAACGGGATGTTCACCGACTCCGGGATGAGGAACATCTTCAGCGGGTAGGCCACCATGCTCAAGGTCAGCGCCGAGCGTGTGCCGGCCGAGACGCCGCCGTAGCTGACCACGCTGGCCGCCTTGTACTGCCACTCGAGGTGCAGGTAGTCGAGCGCGTTCTTGAGCGACGCGCTGAACGAGAAGTTGTACTCGGGCATCACGAACACGATGGCGTCCGCGGCCGCCACCTTCTCGCTCCAGCGCTTGGTGTGATCGTGCAGGTAGTTCGCCAGCCGGGGGTGGTGTGGCTCGTCCAGCAGCGGGAGGTTCTCCTCGGCGAGGTCGGCCACGCTCACCTGGAAGCCACCGTGCTCCTTCGCGGCCGCGACGAACCATTCCGACACAGGCAGACCGATCCGCCCCGGGCGGGTGCTCACCACCACGACCAGCAGGTTGAGCTCACTCACGAAGACTCCGTTTCGGTACGGATGTAGTTGCTTGGCGAAGTAACAATACCGCCGCCCCGCCGTCACATCGTGTGACGGCCACGACTACCCCACGCCCGCAGCGTCCATTCGCAGGAATGCCTTCGTCTATCCCTCCATCAGGAGGCCGGGGAGGACGACCATCCGGGAACCTACCGACGTGGCCGTCCGCGGCCCTGTTGGAGCGGCGCAAGGATCATGGTGTCCTCGAACCATGCTCGTGCCCGCCTCAGTGGGGCCTTCGTTGGTCAGTAGGTGAAGTGGGCTACCAGGGTGTTGAGTTTGGTGGCCAGTCCGGACAGGTCGTCGGCGGCTTCGCGGCTGGCGTGAGCCGATGTCGAGGTGGCGGTGGTCACCTGAGCCACGGCGGTGAAGTTCGCCTGGACCTGACCGGTGCCCTGAGCGGCGTCGCTGATCGAGCGCGTCATCTCGTTGGTGGTGGCTGACTGTTGCTCCACGGCGGCGGCGATGGTGGTGGAGTATTCCGACAGCTGGCCGATGATCTGCTCGATGTTCTGCACCGCGGTGCCGGCGCCTTCGGTGCTGGCCTGGATGGCGTTGATCCGCGCGGTGATGTCCTCGGTCGCGCGGGCGGTTTCCTGGGCCAGGTCTTTCACCTCGGAGGCGACCACGGCGAAGCCTTTACCCGCGTCGCCGGCGCGGGCGGCTTCGATGGTGGCGTTGAGCGCCAGCAGGTTGGTCTGCTCGGCGATCGAGGTGATCAGCCGGACGACCTCACCGATCTGCATGCTTGATTCGCCGAGAGCGGTCAGCTGTCCGCTGGTGCTCTGCGCCAACTGCAGGGACTCGGCGGCGACGGCCGCGGCCTGGGCGGAGGTGCCGGCGATCTCGCGGATGGACGCGGTCATCTGCTCGGCGCCGCTCGCGACCGATTGGACGTTGCTGTTGATGGTGTCGGCGGCGTCAGCGGCCAGCGACGCCTTCCCGGAGGCATCTTGCGCGCCGGTGTTGAGGTCACCGCTGACCTTCGACAGTTCCTGCGCGGAGCTCCTCAGTGTCAGCGCCGTCGCTGCCAGGTCGGTCACGGTGCGCTGAATGCTTTCGACGGCGGTGTCCAGGTCGGTGCCCATGGTGCCGAACTCGTCGCTGCCACGCAGACCCGAACGGGTGGTCAGATCACCGCCGGCCAGGGTGCGGATCGCTGTCCGCAGCCCCGCCACCCGGCGGCTGGTCTGCCGGGTGATCACCACTCCGGCTGCGGTCATCCCCATCAGGAGGACCAGCAACCCCACCACGATGGTGACTTTGGTGCGGTTCTGCGCCGCGGTGGTCGCAGCCGCCCGCTGCCCGAGCAGGCTGCTCTCCTCATCACTCATCGCGGTGGTGAGGGTGCGGATCTGGTCCATCACCGCCTTGCCCTGATTGGTCAGGACCACCTTCTGCGCGGCGTCGAAACCCTGGGTGCGGCGCAGGTCGATGGTGCGCTGCAGTTCCGCGAGTTTGGCCTGCACCAACGGTCCGAGCGCGTCGAGACGCTGCTGCTGATGCGGATTGTCACTGGTCAGCTTGCGCAGATCCTGTTGCTCAGTGCTCAGATCGGTCAGTGCCCGCTGATGCGGTTCCAGATACGCGTCGCCGCCGGTGATCAGGAACCCGCGCTGACCGGTCTCCGCGTCCTTGAGACTGGAACTGAGTGCGTCGAGGCGGCTGAGAACTTGGTAGGTGTGCTGAACCTTGCCCGCGTTCTTCACCAGCTCGTCGACCGAGCGGTATGCCACCAGGCAGACCACTGCGAACAACAGACCGATGGCCACGAACAGGGCAGTCAACTTCCGCCCGATCGTCGCTCCCGACAAACCACGCGGACGGGCAGTACTGGCACCGGGACCGGACACGGATGTCATTCGACTCCCACTTCCCTCATCCGACGACGTAAGGCCCGTGGCCATACCATCCGTGGCGCACATCCCGATCACCGCGGCGATCGGCAGACCGGATCTCATCCTGCCGCCACCGCGACCCGCGAGACCGGCGTTTCCGGTATCCAGCCGGGTCCGAGACGCGAAACGGTCAGCGCTGCGGTGCGCTCATGTGCCCGGACTGGCTGTCGATGGGGTAGGCAGACGACTGGGAGGCACGCGTGGTTGGTCGACAGGTGGGCGCGGACCGGGCCCGGCGTCTCACCCTGGCTGTGTTCTACGGGGTGAGTTCGTTGCTGTGCTTGCTGACCGGGTTGGCGCCGGGCTGGGCGGTCAGCGGTCATCCCGCGGTGGTGGGCGCCGCTGGGCTGACCGCCGCGGTGACGTGCTGGTTGCTGCGCCGCCGGACGTTGACGTTGCCGGCGGCGCGGGTGCTGCTGATCAGCGGTAGCCTGCTGATCTCCGGGCTGACCGCCGTCAGCGGTGGCGGCGTGGCCAGCATCACCTACGCCATGTTCACCGTCTGGGTCGTCACCTACGCATTCCTGTTCTTCCCCACCCGCACCGCCTGGTTGCAGTGCACCGCTGCGCTGATCTCGGTGACCGCCGCTCTGGCGATCGCCTACCCATTGCCGACCGCAGCGGTGAACGCCGCGATGGTCATCGGCGTGGTGCTGACGACCGGTCGCATCATCGACCAGCTGGTACGCCGCCTGAGCCGGGCCGCCCACACTGACCCGCTGACCGGCCTTCTCACCGAGAACGGATTACTCGACGCGCACTGGCGGACACCCGCACCCGTTCAGGCCCTTCTGGTGTTCCAGGTGCAGAACGCGGCGAGCATCAGAGCGGCCGCCGGCATCGCCGGACGTGACCAGCTGTGGCAGGAGCTGGCTCAGCGGTTGGGCCACCACGTCGAGGAGTCCGCCATACTCGCGCGCCTCGGCGGTGACGTCTTCGCCGTCGCCTTCACCGCTCGGAAAGCCGCGCTCGCCGACGCCGAGGCAATCTGCGCCGCGTTGCAAGGCGTCTACCCCGTCCAGGGCCTCGACATCGACATCAGCATCACCGCCGGCGTCAGCATCGGCACCGATGCCGCCGGCACCGAACTTGTGGGGACGCTGCTCACCCAAGCCATGCAGGCGCTCACGGCCGCCACCCTCGAGGGACGCGACGTGCGCCTCTGGACGCCCGAGCTGAGCTCGGACGCCGCCGCGGAGATCAGCCTCGGAGCCGACCTGCGTCGCGGCCTCGCCGCGGAGGAACTGGTGCTGCTGTACCAGCCGCAGGTCAACGCCCACTCAACGGTCATGACCGGCGTCGAGGCATTGGTCCGCTGGCAACACCGGGACCACGGTCTGCTCAGCCCGGCCGCGTTCCTGCCGGTCGCCGAAAGCGGTCCGCTGATCGTCGATCTCACCTATTGGGTACTCGACGACGCGATCCGCCAAGGCGCCCGGTGGTACCGCCAAGGTCACGAGCTGCCGATCTCGGTCAACCTGTCGCCCCGCCTGCTCGTTCATGACGGCCTCGTCAACGACATCGCGCAACTGCTGCACCGCCACGGCCTACCGGCACGGCTGCTGACCCTCGAAGTGACCGAAACCGCCGTGCTGACCCAACCCGAACGCAGCCGCGAAGTCCTTGCCCACCTCCAAGCCATCGGGGCGAAAATCTCACTCGACGACTTCGGCACCGGCTACACCAGTTTGGCCATGCTCGCCGACCTACCCCTCGACGAGATCAAACTCGACCGTCAGTTCGTCTCCCGCGCCCGCGAGCACGTCGCCGACGCCGCCATCGCCCAAGCTGTGGCATCTTTGGGCCGCCGCATGCGACTCCAGCTGGTCGCCGAAGGTGTCGAAGACGAACCCACCGGCCGACTGATCGCCGAATGGGGATACAACACCGTGCAAGGCTTCCTGCACAGCCGCCCCGTCACCGCCGCCCACATCGACCAGCTCCTCACCGACCGCAACCAGCCCAGGCAGCCGCCGGTGGCACCCACCATTCCGAACGAGGCCGACCGCGCCGCCCATGCCCGCCGCTACCTCGCCACCACCGCCGCCGACGACACGGTCCTGCACCACGTCACCACCCTGGCCGCCACCGCCTTGGACGCCGAATACGCGTTCGTCACCCTGATCGACGACGACCTGCAAACCTTCGTTGCCACCCACGGCCTGGACATCGCCACCATGCCCCGCGACCAATCGTTCTGCACCCACACCATCACCACGCCAGACCTGCTGATCGTCCCCGACGCGACCGCCGACCCCCGCTTCGCCAACCATCCCGTGGTCTCCGACGCACCACACATGCGCTTCTACGCCGGCGCACCGCTGACCACCGACGCCGGTCACGTCATCGGCACGCTGTGCATCTTCGGCACCGAGCCACGCACCCCCACCCACCGCCAACTCGACAGCCTGCGCGCTCTCGCCGACATGACCACGCACCACCTCCAGCGCCAGCTCCAGGACAACCGGACAGTCACGATGACGACCTGAAGAACCCGGCCCGGTCGAGCGGAGTTCCCCGTTCATCGCCCTGCCGTCGAACTTCTGCGGAGTCCCCGCAGCGAAGACGCGGTGATCGTGGCCTTGTCGTTCGACGGCCGCCCGGCCGCCGCCAAGCAGGCGCTTTTCGAAGCCATCGCCGACAGCCTCGAACGCGACCCCGGCGACCCCGGTTCAGAACGGTGGCTGGGCTGCCTTGACCTTGGCGCTCCACGCGCGCGCGGCCGCCCGGAAGGCGGTGGTCAGGCTGTTCCGGTCGTACGTCCGGGTGACCGCTACGACCTGTCCCGCCTCGATGCCGGTGATCGGGCCGGTGATCGGGATGGTGACGACGCCCGGGTGCAACGTACTGCGGCGGTCGCCGGCCGGGAGGACGGCGACCGCTCCGGCCGCGACCAGCTCGAGCTTGTCCTCGAAACTGTCTTCCGGCTCGGGCGGCCGGCTCCACATGGTCGGAGTGCTGGTGCATCCGACCAGGCCCTCGTCGGCCAGGTCGCCGCCGGTGAGCGAGTCGCGACCGGCCAGGCGATGAGAGCGGGGCAGAATCGCCACCCGCGGCTCGTCGTGCAGGACGTCCACCTGGAGGCGGTCCGCGGGCAACGACAGGGGCAGGCGGGTGATCAGCGCGTCCACCCGGCCGTCGAGCAGGGCGGTCGGCTCCTGCCAAGTGAGGTGGCGGGTGCGGATGACGGCGGCCGGGAAGCGGTGCCGCAGCTGCAACACGATCTCCGTGACGACGAGGTCGCCGACGTGGCCGATGGTCAAGGCCGGCCCGGTGCCCCGAGCGGCCAGCGTGGCCTCCTCGGCCGCGTGCAGCAACGATTTCGCCTGGGTCAGGAACGCCTGACCGGCCTCGGTGAGGCTGCTGCCCTGCGGGGTGCGGTTGATCAGATGTGCCCCGAGCAGGTCCTCCAGCCGCCGGATCTGCCGGCTCAACGACGGCTGCGCCACGTGTAGGACGGCGGCTGCCCGGCCGAAGTTTCCGTACTCGGCCAGCACGGTGAAGTAGCGGACCAGTCGCAGGTCGATGTCAGGCATCCGCGTCATGCCTCGATGGTATGGCGCGCTGCAGGCCAGGTCTTGGACGTCAGGGGCGGGAGGGGGCTTGAGTGGGGGTATGGGCGGCTATGCGGACAAGAACGTTCTGATCACAGGTGGGACCAGCGGCTTGGGACTGACCACGGCGCGGCTTCTGGCGGACGGCGGCGCCCGGGTGCTGATCACCGGGCGTGATCCGGACCGGCTCGATGCCGCGCGGGAGCGGCTGGGCGGGAATGTCGTGGCCGTGCGCAGCGATACAGCGTCGCTGGCCGAGGTCGACGCGCTCGCCGCTCGGGCGAAGGCGGAGTTCGGCACGGTCGACGCGCTGTTGGTGAACGCCGGGGTGACGCGAAATCTGCCGTTCGAGCAGATGACCGAAGAGGCGTACGACGAGCTGTTCGCCGTGAACGCCAAGGGACCGTACTTCACCGTGCAGCGGCTCGCCCCGGTGCTGGCCGAGGGCAGTGGGGTTGTGTTCACCACGTCGGTCGCCAACGTCATGGGCTTACCGATGAGCAGCGTCTACGCCGCCAGCAAGGCCGCGCTGCGCTCGATGACCCGTAGCTTGGCCCGCGAGCTCACCGACCGAAAAATCCGGGTCAACGCGGTCAGCCCGGGCCCGATCGACACCGGCATCCTGCGGCGCTCGATGCCGGCCGACGTGGCGGAGCGGCTGGAGCAGGAGTATGTCGCCCGCAACCCGATGGGCCGGATGGGCGAGCCGGTCGAGGTGGCGAAAGCGGTGCTGTTTCTGGCGTTCGACGCCACGTACACCACCGGCGCCGAACTGACCGTCGACGGCGGCGCCTCGCAGCTGTGATCGCCCGACCGCGCTCGGCGCCGGACGCACATGCGCGACCACCCTCATCAGAGCGGACAGGTGCGCACTTCCAACCGATAATCTCGGCATGGTCCAGGTCACGATCGCAACCGTGACAATGAAGACGCACATGCCATCCGAGGTCGCCCGGTTCTGGCGAGATTTCCTCGGCTATCGGGTCGCGCCGAACCACAGCAACTCGGTATTGCTGGTCAGCGATGGCGAGCCGACCCTACTGATCCAGCCGTCCGCCGAGCCGGTCGTGTCTGGCGCGGTCCACCTGGATCTGCGGCCGGACGATCAAGCGGCCGCTGTGGCGCGGGCGCTCGAATTGGGTGCCCGGCACGCCGACATCGGGCAGCCCGGCGACGAAAGCTGGGTGGTCATGGTGGACCCGGGCGGCAACCTGTTCTGCCTCCTCCAGTCTCGGGCGGACCACCTGCGCCTACTGACGGAGGACCCCGGGAGCTCCACGTGGGCTGGGTGACCGGCAGTCACTCCAGGCCGCGATCGGCGTTTGGCCCGCGCGCAGCCAGCCTGCCGTGCAATAGGTGAAGCTGGCGAACGTCATACCTGTGACCTGGGCGTTCATCGTGGAGCGGGCGACGAGAATCGAACTCGCGTAATCAGTTTGGAAGGTGCCTAGCTCGTTGCGTCTCGATCGTGATTTGAGCTGCGTGACCTGCGAGTCTCTACGGTTCGGGGCGATGAGGATTTCACTCGCTTGATCCGATGTTGACCCCTGATGACCCCGCTATCGGGCACGTCACGGGCACAGTCTCGGCGCGGCGTTTGGGCAGGTCGGAATCTCTTAATCAGGTGTCAAGCCTGTCTTGACACTAGCTTGCCCCGGAGCGTTCTTGGCTTAGCGCCATCCCGTCACCCTCGACCCGCCTTCCAGGGAGCGGACCCCGCCGGCGCCCGCCGCGTCGCTGTGACCGTGACCCTAGGCAACCAGGCTGGCGGGGGCCGGCGGGGTGTGCTCGGCTTGCCCCGGGCCGAGGGTGGCGGGCTGAGCGCGTCCATCCCAGAGCCGGAGCCCCCCGCCGGAGGCGCACTAGCCTCAAGCCGTCTACGGTCCGACACGCGCCCTACGGCCTGCTGGTGGCAGCTCGTCCGCGTCGCCCAGGCGGTGCCGGTCGGCCGCCTGAGCCAACCCCCCCACCCAACGGGACTTTCGTCAGTCCTTCGGCAGGCCCGACTCCTCCGCGCTCTCCACGAGTGTCGCCGGGGAGCGGTTAGCGTGCCGCCGCCCGCATTCCCGCGGGCGGCGGTGCGCTGCCCCCGGCGACGGAGCGAGCGGCCCGCTTCGGGCCGCCTTGAAGACGTACAGAAAGTTTGCACACGATTCCCCGGAGGCCGTTAGCTATCGAGGGTCGTCCCCGGTGCTGCGTAACAAACCGCAGGAATGATCCGTCCGTCGGGCGTGTGGTGTGAGGTGCGACCTAGAAGCACGCAGCCTAGGTGATCGTACATTCGGATTGCGGCATCGTCTTTTTCCATTACGTCAAAGACGGCGGACAAGTTCTCTGCGGTTGCGTACTCAAGTGCGGCTCTTGCTAGTCGTTGGCCGGTTCCGCTACTGCGGGCATGCGGCCCGACAAAGAGCCGAGCAAGCACGGCTATGTTTGACCTCGTGATTTGCGATCGGGTTATGAGCATTTTAACTGCCGCGTCATCGTCCTGCGGCGCGCATATAGCTACGTGGCCGATCACTTCGCCGTCCCGCTCTGCGACCCACGCCGACATCAGTCCTTCCGGATACATCCAGCCCTCAGCGTCGTCAACGCCCTCAACTGGGTATCCATTAACGGCGTACACCTCTCGCAACAGGTCTGCACAGGCTGGCACGTCAGCGTCGGTTCGATAGCGGATGAGCACGTCTTGTTTTCCGTTGTTCACGGCTAGTCCTCAATCGGTATGTTGTAGTCAAGTCCGTTCAAGTCCGCACGAAGGACAAACCGCGTAACCTCGAACGGGCGTCCCTGTTCGTCGATTCCGGTATGGAGAACATCAAGAACCGGAACACCGTCAGGAATTGCTAGTCCGTTGACCTCTTCGGGTGTTGGCATTCGCGCGGAAATCTCCTCGCGAATTCGAGTTATCACATATCCAAGATCTTCGAATCGTCCGTAAATGCTTCCTTTCCCGGTATTGGCACTGGTGGCTAGTACGGAGTTTTTTGAAATGTTCCACGGAATGTAGGTGACGCCGACTTGGACGGGCTCATCGTCGGCGTAGTACCAGTTCTCTCGCCGTGTTACAGATCGATTTTCGTCCGGAAGTTCTAGCCGTTCGGCGACATCGGCTGGCGCGTCGACACGTGTAATCGATGTGCAGTCAACACGGGCGGTACGACTCTGCTTGGCTACCTCAGCGCGGTACCGCGAAAGCCCCGTCGTCTCTCGGAGAGTCCGCGAGTAGCGGTTGGAGCCCAGTCGTAGCAACGGACGTGCTCGCGCACGAATGCCCCCGCACCGTGCCTAGCGACTACCAGTCCCTCTCGCCGGAGGATGTCGATGGCCTCCTTGGCGGTGTTGCGCGCCGTTCCGTAGCGGGCGGCTAGGTCTCGCTCCGAAGGAAGCTTGTTGCCCGCGCCGAACGTCCCATCGCTGATCTGCGCCCTGAGATCGTCCGCGATTCGTCGGCTTGGTGGGCGTCGTTCGTCCTTGTCGGACGTCATGCCGTTGATCCTTTTCCCAAGATCGGATAGTTGCCTCCATCTTATCCCAACTGGCTCAAGCCACTTCTTGACGCGGCCCTAGGGGATGGCATATAACTGGCTTAAGCCAGTCCACACAGCAGTGACAGGCGACAAAGAAGGCCCCGACGGAGGTGCAACTCCGCCGAGGCCCGGTGCATCGGTCTCCTCGCGAAGGACCAAACGATGCCTGTTCAGCGTACCCAGAACAGTGCGCGTCCGACCTCGGGTCTTCAGACAGACGCTCCGAGGGTGCCTACCTTCTCTCGGCACCCATCGGCTGCGTTGACCCCTGTACAGGCTCAGGACACGCCCGCGGGCTTCCGCCCGCACCTCACCCCCGCTGACTACGGCCACACCATCCACCACACTGCCGCACCGTTCGACCCGACCACCCTCACCATCTGGCAATTGCGTGTCGTCATCTACGCCAGCGGCTACCAACGCCGTTACGACGACATCATCTCTCCGACCTGCGGCATCTCCCGCATGGTCACCGCTCTCGCCGCTGCCGCTGCCCGGCTCGGCCTGGACAGCATCCAAGCTGTCGCCGCTGTTCTCGAGTACGCCGAACAGCACCACGACAAGTCGCTGATCGACCGGTTCTGCCCGGACACCAACCGCTGGGATCACACCGCCAGCTCGGCCAACGCCTACCGGCACTACGTCACCGGTCGTCTCTTCGATCCCATGACCGTCGACCAGTTGGCCGACCAGTTCACCCAGACCAATCTGGCGGTGGCAGCATGACCGCCCCGACCCTGACCCGTCCGGCCACCCATCGGGTTATGTGCCCGAACCCGGCCGCCCATCTGCACCCCGTTCCGGTCACCCCGGAACTCCCCGCGATCTCCATCGTGATCCGACGACTGCGCCGCAAGCGCGGCCTGTCCCAGATCGCGTGCGCCGACCTGATCGGCTACTCCGAATCCTGGCTGTCCCAGGTCGAACGCGGAGAACGCACCATCGACAGCATCCGCGCCCTGCGGGAACTCGCCCGCGTCCTGGACGTCGACGTGCACAAACTCATCGAGGTGGTCCTATGACCACCGACAGCTCTGTGATGCACCCGTGCCACCAACGGCGGCTCACCTACGGGTGGCAGCCCATGCAGCTCATCGGCCGTATCGAGATCCTCGCCGAACACGCGGGTATCGATCTGCCGAAAACCTACGAGCTGCTGCGGTACCTGTTCCTCTGGGAACAACACCGCGAACCACTTCCCGATCAGTACGCCGTGCTGATCGAGTACGCCTTCCGCAACCCCAACGCGCTGCTACCCGAGCGCACCGAACCGCAGAGTGACGCAGGGCACGCCTGTGCCCGCTGACCTCAGCCTGGCGTCCCCCCGGCCCGATCTCGCCTCCATAGTGATCGGTACGGGGGGCTCCGGCCCCACAGACCCGGACCACTCGACCCCGGCTTGCAGGCCACCAGCGCCGAGTGGTCCGCCCAAGGCTCCGTCCTCACCCGCGCCAGCTCGCCGGACTACTTCGGGTGGCTCGCGCACGTGTCCGCCGCCGCTGGCTGCACTCGCCCGATCCGGCTGACCGGCACCCTGTCCACCGTCGAAGCCGCCACCGGCCGCCTGCTCGACACCGTGCACACGGACTCGATGCCCGACGCCGCGATCTACAAAGCGTGCGGCAACCGCCGCTACAGTGTTCGCCCGTCCTGCGCCGCCACCTACCAAGCCGACGCGTACCAACTCCTGCGGGCCGGAATCGTTGGCGGCAAAGGCATCCCCGACACGGTGGTGTTGCACCCGGCCGTGTTCGCCACCTTCACCGCACCCTCGTTCGGCACCGTGCACACCCGGCACGTCAAGAAACACACCTGCCGGGATCGTCGTCGCTGCGACTGCCGCCCCGAACCGTGTCACGCCCGCCGCCAGGTCGGCACCTGCACCCACGGCGTTCCCGCCGTCTGCTGGGCCCGCCACGACGAGTCCGACCCCCAACTCGGGCAGCCGTTGTGCCTGGACTGCTACGACTACGACCACCAAGCCGTGTGGAACCTGTTCACCGGCAAACTCTGGCACCGCACCACCCAAAACGCCCTGCGCTACCTCACCCGCCTGTGCAAGCGACGGGGTATCGCCCGTGTCCCGGTCGTCTCACCGACCACCGGGAAGGTCACCATGAAACCCCCGGTCCGGTTGTCACCCGGCAAAGCCGCCGAGATGCAACGACGCGGGGCCATCCACTTCCACGCCCTGGTCCGCCTCGACGGCATCCACCCCACCGACCCCGACGCCATCATCCCGCCACCCGCCGGCCTCACCGTCGATGACCTCACCGACGCCATCCGGCACGCCGTCACCGTCACCCACGAGACCAGCCCCGCCCACCCCGACCGGCCCGACGGCTGGCCCATCCGCTGGGGCGACCCCGACAAGGGCCTCGACATCCGACCCCTCGCCCTGGCCGGTGACGGTGCCGTCTCCGACGCCCAAGCCGCCGCGTACCTCGCCAAGTACGCCACCAAAAGCACCGAAGCCACCGGCTACCAATCCACCCGGATCAACGCCGACACCGACGAACCGATCGACCCCCAAGGCGGCCACACCACCCGACTCGTCGCCGCGTGCTGGCGACTCGGCCGCCCCCTCCACCAACCGTTCCCATGTCAATCCGGCCTTGACACCCCACCGGTTATCGACCCGGAAACCGTTACCTACCAACGGTTACGGCGCTGGGCCCACATGCTCGGCTTCGGCGGGCACTTCCTCACCAAAGGCCGCCGCTACTCCGTCACCTTCAGCGCGCTGCGCGCCGCCCGCGTCGCCTACCGCCGCGTCACCGACCTCGACCACACCGACCACCTCCCCACCCTCGAAGTTGTCGAGCAGGCCGTCATCGTCGGTGTCCTCGGCTTCGCCGGAGTCGGCTGGCACACCACCGGCGACGCCCTCCTCGCCAACACCTCCGCCGCCCTCGCCCGTGAGCGATACCGCACCGGCAGCGAAGAACTCGCCCACGAAACCGGCACTCTCAACCCGGGAGCGCTGAAAGCCGCATGACACAACGGAATCCGAGCCAGCCAGTCCACGACAGACAGACGAGGAGTACCACCCTGAACACATCGGAGACCACCGTCAACATGCTCACCGTGGAGGAAGCCGCACAACGCCTCGGCACCAAAGTCCGCTTCGTCCGCCGCCTTGTCGCGGAACGCCGCATCCGCTTCTACCACGTCGGCAAGTACGTCCGTTTCCATCCTGACGACCTCGCCGCCTACATCCAACAAGGCCGCGTCGATCCCATCCGGCCCGTCCTGACTTACGACCAGAGAGGAGCACCCACCTATGCCTAGCAAGCGCCGCTTCGGCCGGGTCCGCAAACTGCCGTCCGGCCGCTACCAAGCCCGCTACCAAGACCCGACCGGCACCGACCGGCCCGCCCCGCACACCTTCGCCACCAAAACGGACGCCGACCGGTGGCTGAACGCCGTCGAAGGCGACATCCTCTCGGGTGCCTGGCGTAATCCAGATGCCGGGCGAATCACCTTAGGGACCTACCTGCCTACCTGGATCGATCACAGGGCCAACCTGCGCCCGCGCACAGTCCAGCTCTACCGCTGGCTCTACAAGCGCTATCTCGAACAAACCTTCTGCGGCGTCATGATCGCTGACATCACCCCTGGACTCGTCCGGGCCTGGCGCGCCGAGCTTGTGGCGAGTGGCACGACTGCCACCATGATCGCCAAGGCTTACCGGCTGCTGCATGCCGTACTGAACACGGCACTTGATGACGAGCTGATCCGCCGCAATCCCTGCCGCATTCGTGGAGCCGGAGAGGCTCACACTCCCGAGCGGCCTATTGCTAGCGTGGCCCAGGTTCTCGACCTCGCTGGGCGCGTCCCTGCCCGTTTCCGGGCACTCATCCTGCTTGCTGCCTTTACCAGCCTGCGCTACGGCGAGCTCGTCGCTCTGCGGCGCACTGATCTCGGTCCACGCCTCGCCACCGTCACCGTGCGTTCTACCCTCTCAACGTTGACTAACGGCACCATCATGTTCGGGCCGCCCAAGAGCGCGGCCGGTCGTCGGACCGTCACAATCCCCAAGGCCATCCGCGACGATCTCCGGCTGCACCTGCGTGACTACGTGGCCGACCAACCGGACGCCCTAATCTTCACCGGCGCTAAGGGGGCACCGTTACGCCGCTCTGGCTTCCAGACGCAGTCACATTGGGCGGATGCCATAGCACAAACTGGGCTTAACGGGTTCCACTTTCATGATCTTCGCCATACCGGCAATACGCTTGCCGCAGACACCGGAGCGAGCCTCGCTGACCTCATGGCGCGGATGGGCCACGGCTCGGCCCGAGCCGCGATGATCTATCAGCACGCCACCCAGCAACGTGACACCACGATCGCGGACGCGCTCAGTGACAGCATCGCCGAGGAACGTGATCGGGCACGTAACGGGCACGACGGGGCAGAGGAACCCAGCTAAATGAGAGTCCCAGGCCAGGGGGTACATCTCCTGACCTGGGCTTTCGTCGTGGAGCGGGCGACGAGAATCGAACTCGCGTAATCAGTTTGGAAGACTGAGGCTCTACCATTGAGCTACGCCCGCGTGCCCCACACGATACAGATCGACCGGGGTCGGGTGCGACCCGGTTCCGCGCCTACCGGCGATCAGGTGACTCCCAGGCACACCGGCCGCCGCCGACCGCATACACTTGCCGTCGCACCACCGGGGTGTAGCGCAGTTTGGTAGCGCACTCGCTTTGGGAGCGAGGGGCCGTGGGTTCAAATCCCGCCACCCCGACTGTCACCAATCTCGGATGCAACGAGGAGTACGCCTGTGAAGAGCACCGTCGAGACACTGAGCCCGACCCGGGTGAAGCTCGCCATCGAGGTGCCGTTCGACGAGCTCAAGCCGAGCCTGCAGAAGGCGTACCGGGAGATCGGCGCGCAGGTGCAGGTCCCGGGCTTCCGTCGCGGCAAGATCCCGTCCGCGGTCATCGACCAGCGGGTCGGCCGGGGCGCCGTCCTGAACGAGGCCGTCCAGGAGGCGATCCCGGCGCAGATCCTCGCCGCGGTTCAGGAGCACGACGTGAAGTCGCTGGGCCGGCCCGAGGTCGAGATCACCGAATTCACCGACGGCGAGCCGCTGAAATTCACCGCCGAGCTGGACGTACGGCCGGAGCTCACGCTTCCCGACCTGTCCACGATCAGCGTCACCGTCCCCGCCATCGAGATCGGCGACAACGAGATCGACGAGCAGATCAGCGGTCTCCGGGAGCGTTTCGCCACGCTGAAGACGGTCGAGCGACCGGCCGCCGAGGGCGACTACGTGCAGCTCGACCTGGCCGCCACCGTGGACGGCGAGGAGGTGCCCGGTGGCACCGCCAGCAACATCTCCCACGAGGTCGGCAGCAAGCAGTTGCTTCCCGGCCTGGACGAGGTGCTGGTGGGCATGTCCGCCGGCGAGGACACCACCTTCACCACGCAGCTGGTCGGCGGTGACTTCGCCGGCCGCGACGCCGACGTCTCGGTCAGCGTCCGCAGCGTCAAGGACAAGCAGCTGCCCGAGCTGAACGACGAGTTCGCTCAGCTGGCCAGCGAGTTCGACACGCTCGACGAGCTGCGCGGCGACCTGCGCGAGCGGCTCACCAAGGTGAAGAAGGTCGAGCAGATCTACGCGGCCCGCGACGAGGCGCTCAAGCAGCTGGTCGAGGCGGCCGACATCCCCGCGCCGGAGGGCATCGTCCGGGAAGAGGTCGAAGGCCGTAAGGCCGCCATGTCCGAGCAGCTGGAGCGCATCGGCGCCTCGCTCGAGGACTACCTCGCCTCCGAGGACAAGACCGAGGAGCAGATCGACCAGGAGCTGACCGACGCCGCCACCGAGGGCGTCAAGATCCAGCTGCTGCTCGACACCATCGCCGACCGGGACGAGGTCCAGGTGTCGGACGACGAGTTCGGGCACGAGATCGTGCACCGGGCCCAGCGCGCCCAGATGCAGCCGCAGCAGTACTACGACCAGCTGGTCCAGTCCGGCAACGCGGCCGCCGTCTTCGGGGACGTACGCCGGGGCAAGGCCCTCGCGTCGGTGCTGGAGCAGGTCACCATGCAGGATGACGCGGGCACCACGCTCACCCTGGACGACCTCCGCGACGCGAGCGAGGACGAGCACGCCGGCCACGACCACTGAGATCGGGCCGGGTCTGCTGTCAGCGAACACCCGCGCGAGCGGGAAGCTGATGACCATCGGACCCGTTACGTTGGTCGTACGACGCCCAATCCGCCGGCGCGGCCGGCAAGTCAGCTGCGAAGGGCTGCCATGACCGATCTGCACATTCCCGCGAGTCCCCTCCTGCGAGGCGACTCTCTCAGTGGCAACCTCGACGATTCGGTCTTCAACCGCCTGCTGCGCGAGCGCATCATCTTCCTCGGCAGCGAGGTGACCGACTCGGTTGCCAACCGCATCTGCGCGCAGCTGCTTCTCCTCTCCGCGGAGGACCCCGAGCGCGACATCAACCTCTGGATCAACTCGCCGGGTGGCTCGGTCTACTCCGGCATGGCGATCTACGACACGATGCAGTTCATCGACAACGACGTTCAGACCGTCGCGATGGGCATGGCCGCGTCGATGGGTCAGCTTCTGCTCTGTGCCGGCACCGCAGGCAAGCGCTTCGCTCTGCCGCACGCGCGGATCATGATGCACCAGCCCTCCGGCGGCATGGGCGGCACGGCCGCCGACATCGCCATCCAGGCCGAGCAGATGCTCTACACCAAGCGCATGTTCCAGGAGCGGGTCGCCCACCACACGGGCCAGAGCCAGGAGCAGATCGAGGCCGACTCCGACCGCGACCGCTGGTTCACCGCCCAGGAGGCGAAGGATTACGGCTTCATCGACAAGGTGATCACCGGGGCTCAGCAGGTCCCCGAGGGCGCCGGAACGCTGAACTGAGGAGTTAAGAACATGACTGACCTTTCCCTGCCTCAGGGGTTCGCGCCGGTGACCAACCGCTACGTGCTGCCCTCGTTCGTCGAGCGGACCTCGTACGGGGTGAAGGAGTCGAACCCGTACAACAAGATGTTCGAGGACCGGATCATCTTCCTCGGCGTCCAGGTGGACGACGCGTCCGCCAACGACGTGATGGCCCAGCTCCTGACGCTGGAGTCGACCGACCCGGACCGCGACATCACGATGTACATCAACTCGCCCGGCGGCTCCTTCACCGCGATGACGGCGATCTACGACACCATGCAGTACGTCCGGCCGGACATCATCACGGTGTGCCTCGGCCAGGCCGCCAGCGCCGCCGCGGTGCTGCTCGCGGCCGGTACGCCGGGCAAGCGGATGGCGCTTCCGCACTCGCGGATCATCATCCACCAGCCGGCCACCGAGGGGGGCTACGGCCAGGGCTCGGACATCGAGATCCAGGCCCGGGAGATTCTCCGCATGCGGTCCCAGCTGGAGGAGATGCTGGCCAAGCACTCCGGCCAGGCGGTCGAGAAGGTCCGCAAGGACATCGACCGCGACAAGATCATGACGGCGGCCGAGACCAAGGAGTACGGTCTGGTCGACACCGTTCTGGTCAGCCGGAAGAAGAGCCTGCAGACCGCCGGCGTCGGCAACTGAACGAGCCCCTGTCGGGGGCCGGTCACCTGAGTTAAAGTGACTGGCCCCTGACACGCCCGTTTTGGGGGGTCGGAGATGCGCCCTCCAGCGGGTAACGTCAAGCCTGCAGCCTCAGCTACGCGGGCCGGCAGTCGATGAATGGTGCAAGCCCAGAAACTGTGCTAGTCCGAACTGCGCTAGTTGCACGCCGAGCTAGTCAAAGAGTGCTAAGCACATCGCTTTGGGCCACACGTGCCGGCTTCAGCCGGCCGATGAGCGGCAGGAGAACGTAGGTGGCACGGATCGGTGACGGCGGCGACCTACTCAAGTGCTCCTTCTGTGGGAAGTCACAGAAGCAGGTGAAGAAGCTCATCGCGGGCCCTGGGGTCTACATCTGCGACGAGTGCATCGATCTCTGCAACGAGATCATCGAGGAGGAGCTGGCCGAGACCGGCGAGGTGAAGTGGGAAGAGCTTCCCAAGCCGATGGAGATCTGCCAATTCCTGGACAACTACGTGGTGGGGCAGGAGCAGGCCAAGAAGGCGCTGTCCGTCGCCGTCTACAACCACTACAAGCGGATCCAGGCCGAGTCGTCCGGCGCTCCCGGAGCGGGCAGCGACGTCGAGGTGGCCAAGTCCAACATCATGCTCATCGGTCCCACCGGCTGCGGTAAGACGCACTTGGCGCAGACGCTGGCCCGGATGCTCAACGTGCCCTTCGCGATCGCCGACGCCACCGCGCTGACCGAGGCCGGCTACGTCGGTGAGGATGTCGAGAACATCCTGCTCAAGCTGATTCAGGCCGCCGACTACGACGTCAAGCGAGCCGAGCAGGGCATCATCTACATCGATGAGGTCGACAAGATCGCCCGTAAGAGCGAGAACCCGTCGATCACCCGTGACGTGTCCGGTGAAGGCGTTCAGCAGGCCCTGCTCAAGATCCTCGAGGGCACGGTCGCGAACGTTCCGCCCCAGGGCGGCCGCAAGCACCCCCACCAGGAGTTCATCCAGATCGACACGACGAACGTGCTGTTCATCGTGGGTGGAGCGTTCGCGGGCCTGGACCGCATCATCGAGTCCCGGGTCGGCCAGGGCGGCGTCGGCTTCGGCGCACACCTGCGGTCGATCTCGGAGCGCGACACCGACGACATCTTCAGCAAGGTCATGCCGGAGGACATGCTGAAGTTCGGCCTGATCCCCGAGTTCATCGGCCGGCTCCCGGTGATCACCACGGTGCGCAACCTCGACCGTGAAGCCCTGATCAAGATCCTCACCGAGCCGCGGAACGCGTACGTCAAGCAGTACCAGCGCCTCTTCGAGCTGGACGGGGTCGAGTTGGAGTTCGACACCGGCGCGCTCGAGGCGATCGCCGACCAGGCCATGCTCCGGGGCACCGGCGCCCGTGGTCTGCGCGCGATCATGGAAGAGGTCCTGTTGTCGGTGATGTACGAGGTGCCCAGCAACCCGGACGCCGCCCGGGTGCTCATCACCCGCGAGGTCGTTCTGGAGAACGTGAACCCGACGATTGTCCCGCGTGAGTTCGTCGGCCGCCGCGCCCGGCGTGACCGCGAGGAGAAGTCGGCCTGACCATCCCGGGGTTGCCCGGCGCTCACGCGTCCGCACCGGCGTGCACGTCTGGGCCACCCCCCGTCGGGTGTCCCGGTGGTCGGGCGTGGCCTGGGCGGCCGCAATCGATGCGCACGAGGACGCCCGGGCTACCGCCACGGGCGCGCCGCGGCCCGCCGCCTTATCCCGGAGCCTCGCCCGATATGGGCCCTGATCATTCGGGCAACGCACCGAGCCTGCGCGCCTTGCCGGCGGTCGGGTGCCTCCGGGTCGGCTCGCCAGTCCTGCTCGCCCGCCATCCGGACTGAGCCGTCCTGGCCCTGTGGGTGATTGTCGCCAAGCCCGGAAGTCCCGCGGGGAGCGGGACCGCTGACCGGCTGGGGGATGGGGCGTTCACCGTGGTTACGCCGTACTCTCGATTCATGCGTGTCGCAGTCTGCCAGCTGAACGCTCGCGACGACCGGGACCACAACCTGGCCGTGGCCCGCGGCCTGCTGGAGAAGGCGGCGTCGGGTGGCGCGGACCTTGCCGTGCTCCCTGAGTACGTCGACTACCTCGGACCGGGGGATCGGGCGCCGAAGCCGGAACCGATCGACGGCGAGTTCGCGCAGTTCTTCGCCGACGCGGCGCGTGACCTCGGGATTTGGGTGCACGCGGGCTCGTTCCACGAGGCGGGACCGGATGACGGGCGAACCTGGAACACGTCGCTGCTTTTCGACCGCGCGGGTTCGCCGGTCGCGGTCTACCGCAAGATCCATCTGTACGACGTGGAAATCGCCGGCCGAGTCTCCTACCAGGAGTCACGTTCCGTGGCACCGGGTCGTGAGCTCGTCGTGACGCCCGTCGACGGCGTCCCGACGGGGCTGTCGATCTGCTACGACCTGCGGTTTCCGGAGTTGTACCGGCAGTTGGCCATCGACGGCGCGAAGATCCTGGTGGTGCCGGCCGCGTTCATGCTGCACACCGGGCGTGACCACTGGGAGGTGCTGCTGCGGGCGCGGGCGATCGAGAACCAGTGCTACGTGGTGGCTGCGGGCCAGATCGGAGATCACGATCCCGGCCGTACCTGTTTCGGACGGAGCATGATCGTCGACCCGTGGGGGACGGTCTTGGCCCAGGCGCCGGACGCGGTCGGCATCGTCACCGCCGACCTGGACCTGGATCGCCTGGAAGCCATCCGGCGCGACCTTCCGAGTCTGGCCAACCGGCGCCTCTGAACGGCTACAGAGACTGGACGACGTAGCTGATCACGGCGACACACACCACGGCGCCGCCGAACAGGAGCATCGCCCCGCCCATCCGGGATGGGCCCCGCATGAACAACCGGTGCACCGACACGACCAGCACAACCAGCAGCAGCAGCCCGATGACCACCTGCCACAGCGGCATCAGGAGATCGAGCAGCGCATCGCCGGCCAGTACGCCCATGGGTGTCAC
>CAWJNH010000002.1:0-657500 GCA_963844215.1 uncultured Actinomycetota bacterium | reverse complement strand
TCAGTGCCAGGCATGACCTGGTCCTCATACCGTTTTGGTCTGTGGTGCTGGCTTTCGGGTTGGTCGCGGGTCAGGGTTTGGTGGGGGCTGTGGGTTGTGGGTTGGTCGTTGGTTGAGAATTGCACAGTGGACGCGAGCATCTTGTTTTCTGTGGTTTGTTGTGTGGTTAAGTTGTCAAGGGCGAACGGTGGATGCCTTGGCACCAGGAGCCGATGAAGGACGTGGGAGGCCGCGATAGGCCTGGGGGAGCTGTCAACCTAGCTGTGATCCCAGGGTGTCCGAATGGGGGAACCTAATACCAGTCATGTGGTATTACCAGCATCTGAATTCATAGGGTGTTGGGGGGAACGCGGGGAAGTGAAACATCTCAGTACCCGTAGGAAGAGAAAACAACAGTGATTCCGTGAGTAGTGGCGAGCGAAAGCGGATTGAGCCTAAACCGTGTGCGTGTGATACCTGTCAGGGGTTACGTATGCGGGGTTGTGGGACTTTTCGGTGGAGATCTGACAGTCTCCGGCAGAGTGATAAAGTCGCTGGTTAGTCGAATGGTGTGGGAAAGCCAACCGTAGACGGTGAGAGTCCGGTAGACGAAAGCTTGTGACCTCTGTGAAGAGCACCCGAGTAGCAGCGCACTCCTGAAATGTGCTGTGAATCTGCCAGGACCACCTGGTAAGGCTGAATACTTCCTGGTGACCGATAGCGGACGAGTACCGTGAGGGAATGGTGAAAAGTACCCCGGGAGGGGAGTGAAATAGTACCTGAAACCGTTCGCCTACAATCCGTCAGAGCTTTATGCACCTTTCGGGGTGTGGGGGTGATGGCGTGCCTTTTGAAGAATGAGCCTGCGAGTTAGTGGCATGTGGCGAGGTTAACCCGTGGGGGGTAGCCGTAGCGAAAGCGAGTCTGAAGAGGGCGTTGAGTCGCATGTTCTAGACCCGAAGCGGGGTGATCTAGCCATGGGCAGGTTGAAGCGTGGGTAAGACTGCGTGGAGGACCGAACCCACCAACGTTGAAAAGTTGGGGGATGACCTGTGGTTAGGGGTGAAAGGCCAATCAAACTCCGTGATAGCTGGTTCTCCCCGAAATGCATTTAGGTGCAGCGTCGTGTGTTTCTTGCCGGAGGTAGAGCACTGGATGGTCTAGGGGCCCTACAAGGTTACTGAAATCAGCCAAACTCCGAATGCCGGTAAGTGAGAGCGCGGCAGTGAGACTGCGGGGGATAAGCTTCGTAGTCGAGAGGGAAACAGCCCAGATCACCAGCTAAGGCCCCTAAGCGTGTGCTAAGTGGAAAAGGATGTGGGATTGCAGGGACAACCAGGAGGTTGGCTTAGAAGCAGCCATCCTTTAAAGAGTGCGTAATAGCTCACTGGTCAAGTGGTTCCGCGCCGACAATGTAGCGGGGCTCAAGTACACCGCCGAAGCTGTGGCACTCACACATGAGCTTAGCCGCCGGTTTGTCCGGTTGGTTCAGGTGTGTGGGTGGGTAGGGGAGCGTCGTGTGGCGGGTGAAGCGGCGGAGTGATCCAGCTGTGGACGCTACACGAGTGAGAATGCAGGCATGAGTAGCGAATGAAGGGTGAGAAACCCTTCCGCCGGATGACCAAGGGTTCCAGGGCCAGGCTAATCCGCCCTGGGTGAGTCGGGGCCTAAGGCGAGGCCGAGAGGCGTAGTCGATGGATAACGGGTTGATATTCCCGTACCCGCGTAGGAACGCCCACGACGAACCTTCACATACTAACTGCCCTAAGCCGGTGAGACCTTCGGGTTGATCGGGTGGAGCGCGGGACCTTGTGGGGTAGTAGTTGAGTGATGGGGTGACGCAGGAAGGTAGCTGGTCCCAGGCGGTGGTTGTCCTGGGGTAAGCGTGTAGCCCGTGCCATAGGTAAATCCGTGGTGCATGAGGGGTGAGACGTGATGCCGAGCCGATTCAGGTGAAGTCAGTGATCCTATGCTGCCGAGAAAAGCCTCTAGCGATGTTCCGAGCGGCCCGTACCCCAAACCGACACAGGTGGTCAGGTAGAGAATACCGAGGCGACGGGCGAACTGTGGTTAAGGAACTCGGCAAATTGCCCCCGTAACTTCGGGAGAAGGGGGGCCGGACGCGTGAAGCCCCGAGCGGGTGGAGCGTGGTATGGCCGCAGAGAGCAGGGGGAAGCGACTGTTTACTAAAAACACAGGTCCATGCGAAGTCGTAAGACGATGTATATGGACTGACGCCTGCCCGGTGCTGGAACGTTAAGGGGACCTGTTAGCCTGTGAGGGCGAGGCGGAGAACTTAAGCGCCAGTAAACGGCGGTGGTAACTATAACCATCCTAAGGTAGCGAAATTCCTTGTCGGGTAAGTTCCGACCTGCACGAATGGCGTAACGACTTCCCCACTGTCTCAACCACAGGCCCGGCGAAATTGCAGTACGAGTAAAGATGCTCGTTACGCGCGGCAGGACGGAAAGACCCCGGGACCTTTACTATAGCTTGACATTGGTATCCGAATGTAATTGTGTAGGATAGGTGGGAGCCGGTGAAGCTCGGACGCCAGTTCGGGTGGAGGCAACCTTGAAATACCACTCTGTTGGATTTGGGTATCTAACCTCGGGCCCTGATCGGGTTCAGGGACAGTGTCTGGTGGGTAGTTTAACTGGGGCGGTTGCCTCCTAAAGGGTAACGGAGGCGCCCAAAGGTTCCCTCAGCCTGGTTGGCAATCAGGTGTTGAGTGTAAGTGCACAAGGGAGCTTGACTGTGAGACGGACATGTCGAGCAGGGACGAAAGTCGGGACTAGTGATCCGGCACTTGCGGGTGGAAGCGGTGTCGCTCAACGGATAAAAGGTACCCCGGGGATAACAGGCTGATCTTCCCCAAGAGTCCATATCGACGGGATGGTTTGGCACCTCGATGTCGGCTCGTCGCATCCTGGGGCTGTAGCAGGTCCCAAGGGTTGGGCTGTTCGCCCATTAAAGCGGTACGCGAGCTGGGTTTAGAACGTCGTGAGACAGTTCGGTCCCTATCCGCCGTGCGCGTTGGATACTTGAGAAGGGCTGTCCCTAGTACGAGAGGACCGGGACGGACGAACCTCTGGTGTGCCAGTTGTCCCGCCAGGGGCATGGCTGGTTGGCTACGTTCGGGAGGGATAACCGCTGAAAGCATCTAAGCGGGAAGCCTGCTTCGAGATGAGGTATCCCACCTCCTAGAGGGGGTAAGGCTCCCAGCTAGACGACTGGGTTGATAGGCCGGAGATGTAAGCCAGGTAACTGGTTCAGTTGACCGGTACTAATAAGCCGAGGGCTTAACCACCCCAAGGAACCACAAAAACTTTTCAGGTGTGAGCGTCCACTGTGTGATTCACAACGAACGAACAACCACCCCGGGCGTCCTGGGGGTTGGTGGTTTGTGGTGTTGGTGATTGTGCCGGTGGCTATAGCGGCAGGGAAACGCCCGGTCTCATTCCGAACCCGGAAGCTAAGCCTGCCAGCGCCGATGGTACTGCACTCGGGAGGGTGTGGGAGAGTAGGACGCCGCCGGACTCAACGTACAGAATGGCCTGCCCCACACGGGGTGGGCCATTCTGCATTTCCCCACCCTCACCAACGACTCTGCATTCCCTCGACCCCCCACGACAATGGGCGCGCTGCCGAACCGACGCCCTATGGCCTGTCTCCAGAATGCCGGCGGCGGCCCGCCTGGCCGCAGTCGCGACGAGGGCGGCGATCGGCCTCGCGGCGAGCGGGGTGACTCTCGCAGCAGCGACCGGTAACTGTGGCGACCGAGCCCCATGGGCGGCATACGTACAGGCCAACTATGAGAGCTTCACGGGGGCGCCGGCTCGGTCAGTGGCGGGACTGGGCCGCGTCGCGGAGTTGGAGGAGGAGCTCGGCGGATTCGGGCTCGGCGCGATTCGGGAACATCGCCAAAGCCAGGGAGCCGTGGTCGGCCCAGCCGCAGACCGGGATCGTGCCGTCATCCGTCTTGGTGGTGCCGCATTGCATCGTGCCGCCGAGCCTGCCGGCCGAGACGTCGTGGACGTTCGTCACCGCACCCTGATCGTCGGAGATCATCCCGAAGGCGGCGTCGAGTTCTTTGCCGGGGGACCAGATGAGGCCCGTACCGCCGAAGAACAGCACGTCGTGGTCGGTGCCGTCGGTGTAGACGGCCCCCACCGGTTTCTTCAGGTCGATCTCGGCGACGAGGGCGGTCCGCAGGTAGTCCGCGGTGTCCTTGCCGTCCTGACTGTCGTCCCGGCGGAGGCTGCCCAGCTGGGCGGGAGCGGTGAGAGTCGCGTCCTTCTGCGTCAGGATCTGCCAGGAGGCGTAGCCGAGTACGACCGCGCCCGGCAATGGCCACCACGAGCAGGCTGATGAGCGCCACGCGGCGGATCGGTGATTTCGGTGCGGGCGGCTCGTTCGGAGCCGCCTCCGGTGATTCGGTCAGGGAGAACGGCTCGGACGACAGCTCGATCGGCTGCCCGGCGTCGACCGTGCCGGCGTCGATGTCACCCCCGGGCCCGTCGGCGAAATCGGGCGGTGACGATGGTCCGCGGTCCGGCATCGGGCGAGCCTAGCAACCTGCCGCAGCCCGCGGATCACAGGCGAACGGGCGGCCATGGGCGCACCGGCCGCATGAGCTAAGAGTGTCGGTTCAGGGGCGGCCGGCGCTCCGGCGGCCTGGGCGAGGAGTGCCGGTTCAGGGGCGGCCGCGCACCGGCGGCCTGGGCGAAGAGTGCCGGTTCAGGGCGGGCCGGCGCACCGGCGGCGTGGGCGCGCGGTCCAAGGGCGAGCGGGTGGCGGACAGGCGGTGCGGGCGACGGGGATGTCGTACGGCTCCGTAGACTTGGCGGGTGACCGATGCAACCGAAACCCGTACCCCCGACAGCCGGCCCGCCGGTGCCCTTTCCGCCCAGTACCAGCCGGGCGAGGTAGAGCAGCGGCGGTACGAGCGGTGGGTATCGGCCGGCTACTTCACGGCAGACCCGAAGAGTGACAAGCCGCCGTTCTCGATCGTCATCCCGCCGCCCAACGTGACCGGATCGCTGCACATCGGCCACGCGCTCGACCACACCATCCAGGACACCCTGTCCCGCCTCAAGCGCATGCAGGGATACGAGGTCCTCTGGCTCCCGGGCATGGACCACGCCGGCATCGCCACCCAGAACGTGGTCGAACGCCAGCTCGCCGGCGAGGGCAAGTCGCGGCACGACCTGGGCCGGGAGGCGTTCGTCGAGCGGGTCTGGCGGTGGAAGGCCGAGTCCGGGGGCGCGATCCTGGGGCAGATGCGCCGGCTCGGCGACTCGGTGGACTGGTCGCGTGAGCGGTTCACCATGGACGACGGCCTGTCGCGGGCGGTGCAGACGATCTTCAAGCGGCTGTACGACGACGAGTTGATCTACCGCGCGAACCGGATCATCAACTGGTGCCCGCGCTGCCTCACCGCGCTCAGCGACATCGAGGTCGAGCACACCGACGACGAGGGTGAGCTGGTCAGCATCCGCTACGGCGACGGCGACGACGCCATCGTGGTGGCGACCACCCGGGCCGAGACGATGCTGGGCGACACCGCGGTGGCCGTGCACCCGGACGACGAGCGGTACCGGCACCTGGTCGGCACCGAGGTCGACGCTGCCGCTGACCGGCCGGCGCATCCCGATCGTGGCCGACGAGCACGTCGACCCGGCGTTCGGTACGGGTGCGGTCAAGGTGACGCCCGCACACGATCCGAACGACTTCGAGATCGGCCGGCGGCACGAGCTGCCCAGCCTGACCATGATGGACGAGCGCGGCGTGGTCACCGTGCCCGGGCCGTTCGAGGGGCTGGACCGGTACGAGGCCCGGCCGGCCGTCGTCGACGCCTTGCGGGAGCAGGGCCGGATCGTCGCCGAGAAGCGCCCGTACGTCCATTCGGTCGGGCATTGCTCGCGGTGCGGGACCACCGTCGAGCCGCGGCTGTCGTTGCAGTGGTTCGTGAACACCGGGCCGCTGGCCAAGGCGGCCGGTGATGCGGTGCGCGACGGGCGCGTCGCGATCGAACCGGCCGAGTTGGCCAAGCGGTACTTCGCCTGGGTCGACAACATGCACGACTGGTGCATCTCCCGCCAGTTGTGGTGGGGCCATCGCATCCCGGTGTGGTACGGCCCGGACGGCGAGGTCGTCTGCGTCGGCCCCGACGACGAGGCACCGACCGGCGAGGGCTGGCGCCAGGACGAGGACGTCCTCGACACCTGGTTCTCCTCGGCGCTGTGGCCGTTCTCGACCATGGGCTGGCCCGAGCAGACGGCCGACCTGGAGAAGTTCTATCCGACGTCGGTGCTGGTCACCGGCTACGACATCCTGTTCTTCTGGGTGGCCCGGATGATGATGTTCGGCCTGTACGCGATGGATGGCGTCCAGCCGTTCGACGTGGTGGCGCTGCACGGCATGGTCCGTGACGGCCACGGCAAGAAGATGTCGAAGTCGTTCGGCAACGTGGTCGATCCGCTGGACTGGGTCGAGCGGTACGGCGCCGACGCCACCCGGTTCACGCTGGCCCGCGGCGCCAACCCGGGTTCGGACGTGCCGATCAGCGAGGAGTGGTGCCAGGGCTCGCGCAACTTCTGCAACAAGCTCTGGAACGCGACCCGGTTCGCGCTGATGAACGGCGCCACCGTGGAGGGCGAGCTGCCCGGCCCGTCCGACCTCAACGCCGTGGATCGGTGGATCCTGTCCCGGCTGCAGCACACGATCGCCGAGGTCAACGACAGCTTCGAGGAGTACGAGTTCGCCAAGGCCTGTGACATCCTCTACCACTTCGCCTGGGACGACGTCTGCGACTGGTACGTCGAGTTGAGCAAGCCGGTGCTGGCCGCCGGCGGGCCCGAGGCCGACCGGACCCGGCGGGTGCTCGGGCACGTGCTCGACCAGCTGCTGCGCCTGGTGCACCCGGTGATCCCGTTCGTCACCGAAGAACTGTGGACCGTGCTGACCGGGGCCGAGACGGTGACCCTGGCGGCGTGGCCGGTCGCCGACCAGCGGCGGGTCGACGACGCGGCCGAGGAGGAACTGGCGGCCCTGCAGAAGGTGGTCACCGAGGTCCGCCGGTTCCGATCGGATCAGGGTCTCCGGCCCAGCCAGCGGGTCAGCGCCGCACTGACCGGGCTGGGCAACGTCGGCATCGACACGCACGAGCGGCTGATCCGGTCGCTGGCCCGGCTGGACGCGCCCGGCGCCGACTTCGCCACCACGGCCACGCTGACCGTCACCGGCGGGATCACGGTCGACCTGGACACCCGGGGCACCATCGACGTGGCCGCCGAGCGGGCCCGGCTGGAGAAGGACCGTACGGCGGCGGAGAAGGAAGCCGCGCAGACGCGCGCCAAGCTCGGCAACGACGCGTTCGTCGGAAAGGCGCCGGAGGCGGTGGTCGCCAAGATCAAGGATCGGCTGGCCACGGCCGAGGCGGACCTGACGAGAATCAATGCGGCCCTCAGCGCGTTGCCCTCAGTGTGAGGGGGACGGCAGATGAGTGAGTACGACGACGTGAACGCCGCGCTGCTGGCGCGCGGCTTCACCCGGATCGCGTTCGACCTGCAGAAGATCCGCGACCTGATGGACGTGCTGGGCAGTCCGCAGCGCGCCTACCCGGCGATCCACCTGACCGGCACCAACGGCAAGACCAGTACGGCCCGGATGGTCGACAGTCTGCTGCGGGCGCACGGGCTGCACACCGGCCGGTACACCAGCCCGCACTTGGAGACGGTCCGGGAGCGAATCAGTCTGGACGGCGAGCCGATCTCCGAGGAGCGGCTGGTCGACGTCTACCGCGAGGTCGAGCCGCTGGCCGACTTGATCGACGCGCGGGTGGCCGAGCCGCTGACCTACTTCGACCTGACCACCGCCATGGCGTACGCGGCCTTCGCCGACGCGCCGGTGGACGTGGCCGTGGTCGAGGTCGGCATGGGCGGCGAGGACGACGCCACCAACGTGATCGACGCCGCCGTCGCGGTGATCCTGCCGATCGGGCTGGACCACACCGAGTTTCTCGGCGACACCATCGAGGACATCGCCTGGGCCAAGGCCGGCATCATCCACAAGGGCGCCACCGTGATCACCGCGCTGCAGACCGAGGAGGCGTTACGGCCGCTGCTGGAGCGCAGCGCCGAGATGGGTGCCACCGTGGCCCGGGAGGGGTCGGAGTTCGGCGTGGTGGAGCGGCTGCAGGCGATCGGTGGCCAGCAGCTCACCCTGCAGGGCCTGGGCGGCATCTACGACGACATCTTCCTGCCGCTGTTCGGGGCCCACCAGGCCCAGAACGCCGCCGTCGCGCTGGCCGCGGTCGAGGCGTTCCTGGGCGCGGGCAAGGACAAGCAGTTGGAGAAGGAGCTCGTCCGCGAGGGGTTCGCCACCGTCGACTCGCCCGGCCGGCTGGAACGGGTCCGCAGCGCGCCGGCCATCCTGCTCGACGGCGCGCACAACCCGCACGGCATGGCGGCGACCGTGAACGCGCTCGAGGAGGACTTCTCCTTCCGGCACCTGGTCGCGGTGGTGGCCGTACTCGGCGACAAGGACGTCTCGGGCCTGCTCGACCTGCTCGAGCCGGTGGCCGCCCGGATCGTGGTGACGCAGAACAGCTCGCCGCGGTCGATGCCGCTGGACGAACTGGCCCAGTTGGCGACGGACATCTTCGGCGAAGACCGGGTGACGGTCGCGCAGAACATGCCGGACGCGATCGAGGAAGCGGTGGTGCTGGCCGAGGAGGACGCGAGTGGCGAGCTCAGCGGCGTGGGCGTGCTCATCACCGGCTCCATCGTCACCGTCGCCGACGCCCGGAAGCTGCTGCGGAGATGACCGAGCCGTCGCCGGAGGAAGGCCGCCCGCGACGGTCCGGACTCCGTAACCCCGAGGCCGCGGTTCGCGGGCTCGGGGCCGGCACGCTCACCCTCGAGGCGATCGTGCTGCTGCTGGCGATCCAGCCGATCCGGATCTTCGGCGGGCACCTGAGCGGGTGGGGTGTCGGCGCCGTGGTCGGGCTGGCCGTGTTGTGCCTGGTGGTCGCCGGAGGGCTGCGGCAACCGCGAGTCTGGCACGCCGGCAGCGTGCTCCAGGTGCTGCTGATCTTCTGCGGTCTGCTGCACTGGTCACTGGCCGCGCTCGGGCTGATCTTCGGGGCGGCCTGGCTTTACGCGACGTACGTACGCCGCACCATCCTCGGTCGCTAGCCGGCCCGGCTCGTCGACCGCCACTGGGTGACGGCGATGTTGTGGCCGTCCGGGTCGTGGAACGTGGCCGACCACAGTTCGAGCCGCTCGCCGTGGTTGACGACCTGCGGCGGGTGCTCGAACGTGACGCCCTTGGCGACCAGTTCCCGGTACGTCGCCTCGATGTCGCCCACCTCCAGGTTGAGGTAGACGAGGCGGCCGGCTGAGGACAGGCTTCCGACCGTACGCAGGACCAGTCGCGTGTCGCCGGACGCCAGAACCGCGTTGCCCTCACCTTTGTCGATCTCGTAGAAGCCGAGCGTGTCCCGGTAGAACGCGACGGCCCGCGGCAGGTCGGTGACCAGCACGGTCAGGCCGACCCCGTGGATGGCGCCGGCCGGTCCCGGGCGGGCGCTCGGGTAGCCGGTGATCACGTCGTCGGCCCGGTCGTCGGGCTCGTAACCGCCACCCTCCAGGTCGGCCCACGGGCCGGCGCCATCACCGGTGGCGGCCACCGGCATGTCGAGGCCGCTGATCACCGGAGCGTCGTCGGCGTGGTCCGTCGACTGCGCCGGGATGTGCGGGGCCGGGAGTGGCCGGGGCCGGAGTGGTTGCCGCGGGAGTGGTCGGTGCGTCCGTGGGCGGCGCTGGGCTGGCCGGGGTTGGGCTGGACGAGTTGCGGTGTGCGGAGCCCGCTGGGGTCGCGGCGCTGCCGGAGTCGCTCTCCGCCGCCGGCTTCTCCCGCGGCGGCGGCACGAAGCGCGGCACATCGCCCGGCGGCGGCGCGACCGTGCTCGGAGTCGGCGGCCGGGGATCCAGTGGCAGGTCGATGTCGTCGTCCACCGGTGCCGAGGCGAAGGCCGCCGGGGACGCTTCGGACGGGGCCGGGGCCGCCGCCGGGGCGGCTTCGTCGGCCGCGGCGGGGGCGGGTGCCGGGGCGGCTTGGTCGGCCGGACCGGCGGGGGCCGGGGCGGACGAGGTGGCGGCCGCTCCGGCCTCCGGAGACGCGTCGGCGTCCGCGGCGGCGGACTCAGCCGCCGGAGTGTGTGCGGCCGCCGCCGCAGCGGGCTCCGCCATGGGTGGCGACGAGGTCGGGGACGAGGGATCGGGAGGCGCGTAGCCCGCCGCCACGTCGTCGTCCGGGACGGTTTCGGGTTCGACCGTCGCGGTGGCGGCGCCCGAGCGGGGCCGCGGGCTGGGGCGTGTGCCGCGCCGGGGCAGTGGCGGCGCCGGCTCGCCGGGTCCGACCAACTCGCCGTCGATCGTGCGCGGTCCGTCCCCCGGATCGCCGGGAGGCGGCGGAGCGGGTGGTGACGTCGGTGACGTTTCCTCGGGGCTCCACTGCGCGCCGCCCGCCCACGGTGGCGGGGGCAACGGGCCGAGCAGGTCGTCGTCGTACTCGTCGAGCGGGTCGTCGGCCACCGGAAGGTCGGAGTACGGCTGCCCGGGCGGCGGCGGGTCGGCGATGTCGGGGGCGTTGGGCCAGTCGATGCGCACGCGGCGCATGTCCTCCACGTCGACCATCACCGGCAGCGTCTCGCCCAGCCGCGGCCACTTGTTCACCGGCACCCGCGGGTCACGAACCAGCACCTCGGTGATCGGCAACCCGGGGGCCACCACCACGATCTGCAGCTCGGCCCGCCCGTACGCGGTCGAGGCCGGCGGGTCGGAGATGGCCTTGACCTGCGCGGTCCCGGCGACCCAGGCGCGCGAGCCGCGCCGGACCACGTTGACCACGCCGAGCGCGATGGCCAGCGCCAGCACGGCCAGCCCCATGACCACGATGGCCCAGCTGGTCATGCCCAGACCGAAGACCACCACGAAGACGGCGACCGTGCCGATGATCGCGGCCACCAGCCGGCGGGCCGGTGCGATGGGCTGGTTCGCCAATGTGGACCTCCCACTTCGTTACCGACAGGCTAGGCTGCGCCGACCACGGAGCGGAAGGGCGGTATCCGACCGTTGACGCCCGGCCCGCCGCGGGGTACCGATAGGCTGACCTTCCGCGTGTCGTACCCCGTCATCTGGAGGATCCCGGTGTCCACCCCCAGCGAGCGTTCGCTCGTGCTCATCAAGCCCGACGCGATCCGTCGCGGTCTGCTCGGGGAGATCCTGGCCCGGTTCGAGCACAAGGGCCTGGTGGTCGACGCGCTGGTGCTGCGCACGATGGACGCCGCGCTGGCCGACCAGCACTACGCCGAGCACGTGGACAAGGCCTTCTACCCGCCGTTGAAGCAGTTCATGACGAGCGGCCCGCTGGCCGCGCTGGTGCTGTCCGGGGACGAGGCGATCGAGGTCGTCCGTACCATGATCGGCTCGACCGATGGGCGCAAGGCCGCGGCCGGCACGATCCGCGGCGACTACGCGCTGTCGAACCGGGAGAACCTGGTGCACGCCTCGGACTCGCCGGAGAGCGCCAAGCGTGAGCTCGCGCTCTGGTTCCCCGACCTGGGTTAGCCGAGGGCTGGTCGGACGGGTCGGCGTCCAGGCCGAGCAGCGCCGGCGAACCTGTCCCGGTAATCCGGGTGAAGGAATCCCGGCGGCTTCGGTATCGTTACATCTGCGCAGGCGTCGAACCGGCCATCACCGGGGAGCCTCCGGAAGAACGGGCGGCAACGCTCTATTAGACCCGGGCGGAATATCGGACCGCGCCACGATCCGGCCAACGAGCGGACGTCGAGAGGCGTCAAGCGAGGTGGTACCGCGGGCTCCCGAGCTCGTCCTCGCAGTTGAACGCGAACTGCGAGGAGACCGAGATGGCCTATCCCCAGCACACCGACGCCCCGGGCGTTCCGGCGAGTCCGGACCTGCCCGCGGTCGAGCGGGCCGTGCTCGAGCACTGGACCGCGGACAAGACGTTCGAGGCCAGCGTTGACGCGCGCCCGGCGGGCGCCGACGGCAGCAACGAGTACGTCTTCTACGACGGCCCGCCGTTCGCCAACGGGCTGCCGCACTACGGCCACCTGTTCACCGGTTACGTCAAGGACGTCGTCCCGCGCTACCAGACGATGCGCGGCAAGCATGTGGAGCGCCGCTTCGGCTGGGACACCCATGGGCTGCCGGCCGAGGTCGAGGCGGAGAAGCAGCTCGGGCTCACCACCAAGCAGCAGATCCTCGAGCTCGGCATCGACAAGTTCAACGAGGCCTGCCGCACCTCGGTTCTGACGTACACCAAGGACTGGGAGCGCTACGTCACGCGCCAGGCCCGCTGGGTGGACTTCGGCAACGACTACAAGACCCTCGACCCGGACTACATGGAGTCGGTGATCTGGGCGTTCAAGACGCTCTACGACAAAGGCCTGGTGTACGAGGGCTTCCGGGTGCTGGCCTACTGCTGGCGGTGCGAGACGCCGTTGTCGAACACCGAGACGCGGATGGACGACGTCTACCGCGACCGTACGGACCCGGCCGTGACCGTCTGGTTCACGCTGGAGACCGGTGAGCGGATCGCGGTCTGGACGACCACGCCGTGGACGTTGCCGTCCAACCTGGCGCTGGCCGTCGGCCCCGACATCGAGTACGCGGTCCTCGAGAAGGACGGGCAGAAGGTCATCCTCGGAGCGGCCCGGGTGGGCGCGTACCAGAAGGAGCTCGAGGGTTACCAGCAGGTCGGCACGGTGTTCGGCCGCGACCTGGCCGGTCGCCGGTACACGCCGCTGTTCGACTATCTGGTGGAGCAGGGCGGCCCGAACGCGTTCCAGGTGCTGACCGCCGACTACGTGACCACCGAGGACGGCACCGGTGTGGTGCACCAGGCGCCCGCGTTCGGCGAGGACGACCAGAACGTCTGCAACGCGGCCGGCATCCCGACCGTGGTCACCGTCGACGAGCACACCCGGTTCACCGCGCTCGTCCCGGACTTCCAGGGCCTGCAGGTGTTCGACGCCAACCGGCCGGTGCTGGCGGCGCTGCGGGAGGCCGGCGTGGTGGTCAAGGTCGACCAGTACACCCACTCGTACCCGCACTGCTGGCGTTGTGACACCCCGCTGGTCTACAAGGCGGTCTCGTCGTGGTTCGTCGCCGTGACCAAATTCCGGGACCGGATGGTCGAGCTCAACCAGCAGATCAGCTGGACGCCCGCGCACATCAAGGACGGCTCGTTCGGCAAGTGGCTGGCCAACGCCCGCGACTGGTCGATCTCCCGGAACCGGTTCTGGGGTTCGCCCATCCCGGTGTGGAAGTCGGACGACCCGAACTACCCGCGGGTCGACGTCTACGGTTCGTTCGCCGAGCTGGAACGCGACTTCGGGGTCACGGTCAGCGACCTGCACCGCCCGTACGTCGACGATCTGGTCCGCCCGAACCCGGACGACCCGACCGGGACGTCGATGATGCGGCGCGTGCCCGAGGTGCTGGACTGCTGGTTCGAGTCCGGCTCGATGCCGTACGCCCAGGTGCACTACCCGTTCGAGAACAAGGACTGGTTCGAGCACCACTACCCGGGCGACTTCATCGTCGAGTACATCGGACAGACCCGCGGCTGGTTCTACACCATGCACGTGCTGGCCACCGCCCTGTTCGACCGGCCCGCGTTCCGCAACTGCCTCAGCCACGGCATCCTGCTCGGCGAGGACGGGCGCAAGATGTCCAAGAGCCTGCGCAACTACCCGGACGTGTACGGGGTGTTCGACTCGTACGGCTCGGACGCGATGCGCTGGATGCTGATGTCCTCACCGGTGCTGCGCGGTGGCGATATGCCGGTCACCGAGACCGGCATCCGCGACGCCGTTCGCCAGGTGCTGCTGCCGCTGTGGAACGTCTGGTACTTCTTCAGCCTGTACGCCAACGCGTCCGGCCACACCGCGCGGTTGCGGACGGACTCGGCCGACCTGCTCGACCGGTACGTGCTGGCCAAGACCGGCGAGCTGGTCGCCCAGGTCACCGCCCAGATGGACGAGTACGACATCTCGGGCGCGGCCGGCTCGGTCCGGTCGTTCCTGGACGCGCTGACCAACTGGTACGTGCGCCGCTCCCGCGACCGGTTCTGGGCAGGCGACGCCGGCGCGTTCGACACCCTGGCCACGGTGCTGGAGACCCTGTGCCGGGTGATGGCGCCGCTGGCCCCGCTGACCACCGAGGAGATCTGGCGCGGCCTGACCGGCGGCCGGTCGGTGCACCTGACCGACTGGCCGTCCCTGGACGCCTTCCCCGCCGACCACGAGTTGGTGGCGTCGATGGACGCGTTGCGCGACGTGGCCTCGGCCGCGTTGTCGCTGCGCAAGGCGAAGGGTCTGCGGGTCCGGTTGCCGCTGGCCAAGCTGGCCGTGGCCACCCCGGCGGCGCCGAGTCTGCAGCCGCTGGTGGCGCTGCTGGAGGACGAGGTGAACGTGAAGGCGGTCGAGCTCACCACCGACGTCGCCGCGTACAGCCGGTCGGTCCTGACGGTCGTGCCGCGCGCCCTCGGGCCGCGGCTGGGCAAGCAGGTGCAGTCGGTGATCCAGGCGGTCAAGGCCGGGAACTGGGAGTTGGTCGACGGCGCCCCGGTCGCAGCCGGCATCACCCTGCAGGACGGCGAGTACGAGCTGAGGCAGGTGGCGTCGGACGTCGAGAACTCGGCGCCGCTCCCGGCGGGTGCGGGCGTCGTGGTGCTGGACACCACGGTCACGCCCGAACTGGCGGCCGAAGGGGTGGCCCGGGACGTGATCCGGGTGGTCCAGCAGGCCCGCCGTGACGCCGGCCTGGACGTGTCCGACCGGATCACGCTGACCCTCGGCGCGTCGGCCGGGGTCAGCGACGCGGTTCGGACGCATCAGCAGTTCGTGGCGGCCGAGACGCTGGCCACGTCGGTGGTGTTCGGGGACGCCTCCGGGTTCACCGGCGAGGTCGGCGACGGCGAGCCGGTGACCGTGGGAGTGGCCCGAGCGGTGTGAGAAGCGACGCGTGGCCCGGATCTTTGCCGCTCGTACGGCAAATGTCCGGGCCGCCGTCACAAGATCGAAGCCGCTTTCCGGGGTGTGGTCCGATAACCTCGGATCACCCCGTTTCTCGCTTGTGCGCTCCCCGCTCGGAGGAACTCGTTGCCGCTGCTCTACTCGATCGGCAAGGTGACTGTCGGTAATGCGATGATTCTCGGCTGGCGGCCGCACGTGGAAGGCCTGGAGCACATTCCCCGCGAGGGTGGCGCGATCTTCGCCGGTAACCACCTCTCGGTCGCGGACGAGTTGTTCCTCGGGTCGGTCGTGCCGCACCACCTGGCGTTCTGGGCGAAATCCGACTACTTCGTGGGCACCGGCGTCAAAGGCTGGTTCACCCGCAGCCTGATGCACGGCCTGGGCGCGATCAAAGTGGAACGGGCCGGTGGGCGGGCCGCGCTGACCGCGTTCGACGGCGCCATCCCGGTGCTGCAGGGCGGCGACATGGTGGCCGTCTACCCCGAGGGCACGCGGTCGCCGGACGGGCGGCTCTACCGGGGCCGCACCGGCGTGGCCCGGCTGGCCGTGGCCGCCGGTGTGCCGATCATCCCGGTGGGCACACTCGGCACGGAGAAGATCCAGCCGATCGGCCAGCGGTTCCCGTCGGTCCGGCGGGGCGTGGTCACGGTGCGGTTCGGCAAGCCGATCGAGACCACCGGCCGATCCGACGACCGGACGTCGCTGCGCACCCTCACCGACGAGGTGATGGCCGAGATCCAGAAACTCACCGGCCAGGAGTACGTCCCCCGATACGCCCCGAAGAAGGACGAGCCGGCCTAGGGTGCCCGGGACCCGCGTTCGGACTCCTGCTCGACCACCGCGTCCAGGTCACTCAGCCGGTGCAGTCCGGTCAGCGGCTGCCGCATCCGGTGGTTGTCGCGCAGCGCCGGCTCGGCCCGGGCCAGGAAGGACCAGTAGCCGGCGGTGAACGGGCAGGCGTCGTCGCCGACCCGGACCTTCGGGTCGTACCGGCAGCCGCCGCAGTAATCGCTCATCCGGTTGATGTAGGCGCCGCCGCCCGCGTACGGCTTGGTGCTCATCCGGCCGCCGTCGGCGTACTGGCTCATGCCGATCACGTTGGCCGTCATCACCCACTCGTACCCGTCGACGAAGCTGCGGTGGAACCAGTCGGACATCGCCCCCGGCCGCCAGCCGCGCTGCATCGCGTAGTTGCCCAGCACCATCAGCCGCGGGATGTGGTGCACCCAGCCCCGGTCGCGAACCCCGGCGAGCACGTCGGCCAGACAGCGCGCCTCGACCGCGCCGGCGTCCAGGTCGGCGAACCACGCCGGGATCGGGCCGGTTGAGCCGAGATCGTCGGCCTGTCGGTAGGAAGGCTCGAAGTACCAGTACAGGTGCCAGATGAAGTCCCGCCAGCCGATGATCTGCCGGACGAACCCCTCCACGCCGGCCAGCGGCGCGTTCCCCGACCGGTAGGCGTCCTCGGCGCGGTGCACGACTTCGAGGGGGTCGAGCAGCCCGAGGTTCATCGGGGCCGACAGCAGACTGTGCGCCATCCAAGGGTCGCCGGCCAGCATGGCGTCCTCGTACGGGCCGAACGACGGCAGCCGATGCTCGACGAAATGTCGCAGCCGGGCCAGCGCCTCCCGCCGGGTCGCCGGGAACAGCCGCGGTCCGTCCACACCGACGAACTCGATGCCGTCCTCGCGCGCCCATCGGTCCAGGTCGGCGCGGACCTGCTCGTCGATCTCGTCCTCGACGATCGGCGGCGGCCCGGCGACCTCCAGCCGTTCCGCGCCGCGCGGGGGAGGCTCGCGGTTGTCGGCGTCCAGGTTCCACTGGCCGCCGGCCGGCTGGTCGCCGTCCATCAGCACGCCCGTGCGCACCCGGGCGTCGCGATAGAAGTCCTCCATCCGCAGCGCCTTGCGACCGCGCGCGAAGGCGGTGAACTCGGCCGGTTCGGTGATGAATCCGCGCGGCGGCAGCATGGTGACGCCGAGTCGTCGCACGAGGCCGCGGGCGGCCGCGCGACGTCGGATGGCAGACGCTGACCGGCTCGGCCACGGCCTCCGCATAGGTCTCCGACTGGACAAATCGGGCTTGGGCGCCGAGTTCGGCCGCTCGATGCCGGAGCGCCGACAGGATCAGATGGGCCTTCTGCCGATGGAACCGCCGGCGCCGGAACACCGCCTTGGACTCGACCAGCAGCACCGGCTGATCGGGCGCGTCCAGGAAGTGCGGGCCGAGTTGGTCGGCGAACAGCCAGCGCCGGGTCATGTCGGACATCGTCGCCGACTACCCGCGCGTCAGCACGGCACTCCGCAGAACACCCACCAGATCGGCGCTCTCGTCCAGCGAGCGCCCGGTCAGGATCACCGTGGCCAGGCTGCCGTGGTCGGCCCAGGCGCACACCACAACCGCGTTCCCGACGCCACAGAGTTCGTGCACGCCCGATTCGCCGAGATCGAACGACGTGGTCGCACCCAGCTCGTAGGTGTCGCTCAACCGGGCGACCTGCTTCTTCACATCGGAGCCGGGGGCCAGCCTCAGCCCGGTGATGCCGAAGACGGTGACCCGTTTACCGTTGTGATCGCCGTAGACGCCGGCGAACACGCTGTCGACCGAGGCGTTCTCGTCGCGCATCTGCTGGCCCAGGCGGTCGGCGGCGTCCTTCGACGCGGTGTCGTCACGCAGGCTGAGATCGCCGACGGTGTCCGGAAGGGACGCGCTGACGGGGTACTGCCGCGCGGCCGGCCAGGCGTAATAGGCCGGGATGCCACAACAGCAGGCGAAGCTCAGGAACGAGAACAACGCCAGGTTGGCCGGCCACCGTCTGTTCCGTCGCCGCCGCGGTGCGAGGGGGCGGCGGTTCTTTTCCGGTACGGACGGCGGACGTGTCCAGTCCCGGCGGGCCATGGATCCAGTCGGTGGTCCCGCGGCCGGTCGCCCGGCGGCCCATGACGGGGGCACGGTCGAGCGGCGGCTTTCCGGCGGGTGCCACCAGGGCCCGTTGTCGCTTCGCCTCGGCCCGTGATGTCCGGCGGGCCGGTGCCGGCGCCGGCGCGGCGGTGGCTTTGGTCGCGGCCGGGGCGGGGGCGGCCGTGGTCGCCGGTGGGACCCGCTGTGGCGGTGCCGGCGCGGGCTCGAGCCGGCTCGGGGCCGGCGGGGCGGTCAGCGTCGGCGGCAGCGTGTGCAGCGCGATCAGGTCCCACGGGGTGTCCTGGCCGGCCCACGGATCGACGGCCGGCGTGGCCGCCCAATCGTCGGCGTCCTCCGCGTCGTCCCAGCGCGAACGTTTGGGCGGCGACGCCGGCACCGCCGCCGAACCGGACCAGCGCACCGGGGCGGGCGCGGTCGGATCGGCCGGCGTCTGACGGTGCTCGCGTTTGGTGCGGTCGATCGCCTGGGCGGGGCCGGGTTCGCGAGCGGTGCGCTCGACGGTTTCGGCCGGGCCGGGGTCGCGAAGTGTGCGGTCGACGGCTTCGGCGGGGCCGGGTTCGCGAGCGGTGCGCTCGACGGTTTCGGCCGGGCCGGGGTCGCCCGGCTGGGTGTCGGCCATCCGTCGATCTCCTCTCGGTTCTCCGGCGAGCGCCTTCTCCCAGGTTAGACAGCCTCCGCCAGCGACCCGCACCGCGAAAACGGAACAGATCTCACGAAGGGTGGACGACCTGGGCGATGTGCGAGACGCTCCGAAGCCGTATTGTGACCGCGAGATGAAAACGACGAAGAGGAATGCGGTGACGCTGACCGGATCGCCGTCCGGTCAGCCGATGATGTTCGCGCACGGGTACGGCTGCGACCAGAACATGTGGCGGTTCGTGGCACCGGCTTTCGCCGACACGTACAAACTGGTGCTCTTCGACCATGTGGGCAACGGGAAGTCGGATCTCGGTGCGTACGACGAGAAGCGCTACTCCACCCTGGACGGCTACGCGAGCGACATCCTCGAGATCATCGAGGAGAACGACCTGCACGACGTGATCTACGTCGGCCATTCGGTGGCGTCGATGATGGGCGTGCTGGCCGCGGTCCGCGCGCCGGAACGGTTCGCCCGTCTGGTGCTGATCGGGCCGTCGCCGCGGTACGTCAACGACGGTGACTACGTCGGCGGGTTCGGCCGGTCCGACATCGACGAGATGCTGGAATCGCTGGACAGCAACTATCTCGGCTGGTCCAGCGCGATGGCCCCGGTCATCATGGGCAACCCCGACCGCCCGCAACTGGGTGCGGAACTCACCAACAGCTTCTGCCGCACCGACCCGGAGATCGCCCGGCGGTTCGCCCGGGTCACCTTCCTCTCCGACAACCGCGCCGACCTGGCCGGCGTCCGTACGCCGGTGCTGATCCTGCAGTGCTCCGACGACGTGATCGCCCCGGCCGTCGTCGGCGACTATGTCCACCGCCACCTGCCCGGCAGTACCCTCATCCCGATGAACGCGACCGGCCACTGCCCGAACCTCAGTGCGCCGGAGGAAACGATCGCCGCGATCAAGGCGTACCTGTAGGACGCATGAGTGAGCCGGACGTGTCGCAGGACCTGAAGGTGCCCTGGGAGGAAGACCCGGGTGACCTCTACGAGCACGCCCCTTGCGGTTACCTCACCACGCTCCCGGACGGCACCATCATCAAGGTCAACGCCACGTTCCTGGCCTGGACCGGGTACGAACGGACCGAGCTGATCGGCCGGCGCCGGTTCCGCGACCTGCTCACCGCCGGTGGCCGGATCTACCACGAGACCCACTACGCGCCGCTGCTGACCATGCAGGACGACGTGCACGAGGTGGCCTTCGACGTCCTCCGGGCGGACGGTTCGCGGCTGCCGACCCTGGTGAACTCGGTGCTCGCGCGCGACCCGCAGCGGCTGCCCCGGGTCATCCGGACCACGATCTTCGACGCCACCGAGCGCCGGGGCTACGAAACGGAACTGCTCATCGCCCGGCGCGTGGCCGAGGCGTCCGAGCGGCGGGTGCGGGTCCTGCAGCAGATCGTCGCCGACCTGTCCGCCGCCCCGACCGCCCGTGAGGTCGCCGAGGCGGTGGTCCGCGCCCCCGGCCCGGCGTTCGGCGCCGCCGGGAGCACGCTCTGGCTGGTGGATCCGGAGTCCGGCGGGCTGGCGGAGGTCGCCTCCACCGAGGACCGTCCGGACGGGACGGTCATCCCGCGGAGCTCGTACCGGCCGGTGGCCGAGGTCGCCCGGCGCGGTGACCTGCAGGTGGTGTCCTCGCTCGCGGACGCCGCCGTCCACCTGCCGGAACTGGCCTCGGACCTGCGCCGATCCGGCCGGGCCGCGGCGGTGCTGCTGCCCCTGACCGCGGCCACCGCGGACGACCCGGGCGGTTCCGAGGTGCTGGGCCTGCTGGTCTTCAGCTTCGCCGAGGAACGGGAGCTCACCGACAGTGAGCTGCGGGTCGTACGCCTGCTCGGGCACCAGGCCGGTCAGGCGCTGGACCGGGCCCGCCTGTACGACGACGCGCGCCGCCGCGAGGACCGGGCGACGTTCCTCGCCGAGTGCACCCGGGCGTTGGACGAGATCCCCCGTCTGATGGCTCGGGCGCGGCGGCTGGCCGATCTGATCGTGCCCAAGGTGGCCGAGTGGGCCTCGATCCGCCTCCAGGTGGGTCCGGCCGGCGTGGTCACCGACGCCGGCGGGCCGGCCCCGGACCGCGACCGGCTGACCGAGCTGCTGGCCGCGGTCACCGCGTCCGGCGACGCGCACGGCGGGGACGACGGCGAGCCGTACGTGCTGCCGCTGACCGCCCGGGGCAAGGTGCTGGGCACGCTCGCGGTGCGGACGGCCGCCGACGCCCGGACCGCCCCGGGGGAAGCCGGGTTCCTCGCCGACCTGGCCGACCGGGCCGGCCTGTCGCTGGAGAACGCCCGCCTGTACGAGCAGGAACGCGCGATCGCCCGCACCCTGCAGCGCAGCCTGCTGGCCGCCGACCTGCCCAGCGACTCCCGGTTCGCGGTCGAGACCCACTACCAGGCGGCCGCGCACGACCTCGAGGTCGGCGGCGACTGGTACGACGCGTTCCTGATCAGCCCGGACCGGCTGGCCGTGGTGATCGGCGACGTGGTCGGCCGGGGCATCGACGCGGCGACCACGATGGGCCAGCTGCGCAACGCGATCCGGGCGCTGGCCTTCAACGAGGGTGGCCCGGCGCGGCTGATCGAGCGCCTGGACCGGTTCGTCGAGCGGGTCGAATCAGCCCGGATGGCAACCGTGGCCTACGCCGAGGTCACGCTGACCACGGGCGAGATGACCTACGCCTGCGCCGGCCACCTTCCGCCGCTCGTGCAGGAACCGGCCGGCACGCCGCGGTACCTGCTGGAGGGCCGGTCAGCGGCGCTGGGCTCACGGGCCGGGCGTACCGGGCGGATCGAGAAGACCGTCGTGCTCAGCCCGGGCAGCCGGCTGCTGCTCTACACCGACGGCCTGGTCGAGCGGCGCGGCCGGCCGCTCGACACCGGCTTCGAGTTGCTGGCCCGCGACTTCGCCCGGCGGCGGGCCGCGCCGATCGAGGGCCTGGCCGCGGCCATCGCCGACACACTGGTCGGGCCCGAGCACGCCGACGACGTCTGTGTGCTCTGCCTCGGCCTGGGCAGCGAGGAACGCTTGCAACGGTCCATCGGGGCCGACCCGATGCAGATCGCGCTGTTGCGTCGTGACCTGCGCAACTGGCTGGCCGCCAACGCGGTCGACGACGACAGTGCCGAGGCCATCCTGCTGGCCTGTTCGGAGGCGGTGGCCAACGCGATCGAGCACGGCTACCGCGACGATCCGTTCGGCACGGTCGAGGTGTCGGCGACGGTGAGCGCACAAGCGGTCGAGATCCGTGTCGCCGACCGGGGCAGCTGGCGGCCGGCCCAGACGGACGTCGCCCGCGGCCGCGGGCTCCAACTGATCCGCCAGGTGATGGACCAGGTGGGATTCGAACGCGGCGAGGGGACCACAGTGACCATGCGGCGCACGCGCAAGGGGCGCGATGACTGACGGCGAGCAGGTGCACTTCTCCCGGCGCGGGCGGGCCGACGTGGTCACCCTGGAAGGTGAGATCGATCTGGCCACGGCGCCGGGCATCGGCCGGGAGATCGTCGCCCACATGACCGATTCGGGCGCGGTGCTGATCGACCTGACCGCGGTCTCGTTCCTGGACAGCGCCGGTGTCCGGCTGCTCGACACGCTGGTCGGCGATCTCGACGACCAGGGCACCGCGATCCGCCTGGTGGTGGGGGAGGCGGGCGCCGCCCGGATGACGCTGCAGCTCTGCGCCTTCCGCGACGACCTGCTGGCGACCGACCTCGAACGGGCCGCGGACGACCTCGGCCACTAATCACCAAGTAACCTGGGACCCCATGAGCGTCGCATCCGTGTTTCCGCAGCTCGAGCAGTTGCTGCCGCTGGTCAGCAAGCCCATCCAGTACGTGGGAGGCGAACTCGGCGCCGTCGTCAAGGACTGGGACGCGGCCACCGTGCGCTGGGCGCTCATGTACCCCGACGCGTACGAGGTGGGCCTGCCCAACCAGGGCGTGCAGATTCTCTACGAGGTGCTGAACGAGCAGCCCGACGTGCTGGCCGAGCGGACGTACGCGGTCTGGCCGGACCTCGAGGCGCTGATGCGCGAGCACGGCGTCCCCCAGTTCACCGTCGACGCGCACCGGCCGGTCCGGGCGTTCGACGTGCTCGGCGTCTCGTTCTCCACCGAGCTCGGCTACACCAACCTGCTCTCCGCCCTGGCCCTGGCCGGCATCCCGCTGAACGCCGCCGAGCGCAGCCTCGACGACCCGATCGTGCTGGCCGGTGGCCACGCGAGCTTCAATCCGGAGCCGATCGCCGACTTCATCGACGCCGCCGTGCTGGGCGACGGTGAGGAGGCGGTGCTGGAGATCAGCGCGATCATCCGAGCCTGGAAGGCTGAAGGCTCGCCCGGCGGACGGGACGAGTTGCTGCTGCGTCTCGCGCGTACCGAAAGCATCTATGTCCCGAAGTTCTACGACGTCGACTACCTGAGCGACGGCCGCATCCAGCGTGTCGTGCCGAACCGCCCGGACGTGCCGTTCCGCGTGTCCAAGCGCACCACGATGGACCTCGACGCCTGGCCGTACCCGAAGAAGCCCCTGGTCCCGCTGGCCGAGACGGTGCACGAGCGGTACGCGGTGGAGATCTTCCGGGGCTGCACCCGCGGCTGCCGGTTCTGCCAGGCGGGCATGATCACCCGGCCGGTCCGGGAGCGCTCGATCACCACGGTCGGCCAGATGGTCAAGCAGGGGCTGGAGTTCTCCGGCTTCTCCGAGGTCGGTCTGCTGTCGCTGTCCAGCGCCGACCACTCGGAGATCGGCGACATGTGCTCCGGCCTGGCCGAGCAGTACGCGGACACCAACGTGTCGCTGTCGCTGCCGTCGACCCGGGTGGACGCGTTCAACATCGACCTGGCCCAGGAACTGTCCCGCAACGGGCGGCGTACCGGCCTGACCTTCGCCCCCGAGGGCGGCTCGGAGCGGATCCGCAAGGTGATCAACAAGATGGTCACCGAGGAGGACCTGATCCGGACGGTGGTGACCGCTTACACCAACGGCTGGCGACAGGTCAAGCTGTACTTCATGTGCGGTCTGCCCACCGAGACCGACGAGGACGTGCTGCAGATCGGCCGGATGGCGCACGAGGTGATCAAGGCCGGCCGGGCCGCCACCGGCACCAAGGACATCCGCTGCACGGTGTCGATCGGCGGGTTCGTGCCCAAGCCGCACACCCCGTTCCAGTGGGCCGCGATGGAGCGTCCGGAGGTCATCGACCACCGGTTGCGGCTGCTCAAGCAGGAGATCAACTCGGACCGGTCGCTGGGCCGGGCGATCGGCTACCGCTACCACGACGGCGAGCCGTCGCTGATCGAGGGCCTGCTCTCGCGCGGCGACCGCCGGGTGGGCGCGGTGATCAAGCGGGCCTGGGACAAAGGTCAGCGGTTCGACGGCTGGTCGGAGCACTTCTCCTATCAGCGCTGGGTCGAGTCGGCGGCCGAGGTGCTGCCCGGCTTCGGCGTCGACCTGGACTGGTACACCACCCGGGAGCGCGAGCAGCTCGAGGTGCTGCCCTGGGACCACCTGGACTCCGGCCTGGACAAGGACTGGCTCTGGCAGGACTGGCAGGACTCGATGAGCGAGTACGAGCAGGACGACTGCCGATGGACGCCGTGCTTCGACTGCGGCGTCTGCCCGTCGATGGATACCGAGATCCAGATCGGCCCGACCGGGAAGAAGCTGCTGCCACTGACCCCGGTCACCTCGCTGCCGGTGCCCGAGCACATCCACTGAGGGACTTCCGCGGTTGAACGGGGCGTGACCCCGACCTTGACCGTGCTCGTGCGGGTGGCCGCCGACCAGCGGGTGCGCTACCTGTTCGCCGGCGGCGTCGGTGCGGCCTGCTATTACGGGCTGTTCGCGGCCGGCTGGCTGGCCGCCGGCCGCGAGGTGCCGTACCCGGTGCTCACCGCCCTGGCCAGCACGCTCACGGCGATCGCCACCTATCCGCTCTACCGGCACGTGGTGTTCCGGGCGACCGGGCCGTGGCTGGCCGGTTTCCTGAAGTTCTACCTGATCTGCCTCTGGGCCCTCGGGTTCAACCTGGCCGGGATGTGGGTGCTGGTCACGGTGCTCCGGCTGCACCCGCTGATCGGGCAGGCGATCGTCATCACGGTCGGCCCGGTGATCAACTACCAGGCCAGCCGGCGGTGGGCGTTCCGCCGGCCGATTGGGACCTGACCCGTCCGGTGGGGGAGGATGACTCCGACGGATCTCACGAAGGAGCAGGACGATCGCCAAGAACCAGCCCCCGGGCGGCCAGGCGCCGGTCGTCCAGCGGATCCGCCTGAAGTACGCCAAGCGGGGACCGCTGCGGTTCACCTCGCACCGGGACTTCGCCCGGGCGTTCGAACGGGCGCTGCTGCGGGGCGGGGTGCCGATCGCGTACTCGCAGGGGTTCACCCCGCACCCGAAGATCTCGTACGCCAGCGCGGCGCCCACCGGGGTGGCCAGCGAGGCCGAGTACCTGGAAATCGGTTTGCGCACAGCCGTCGACCCGGAACGGCTGCGCGTGGCTCTGGACGCCGCGCTGTCGCCGGGGCTGGACGTGCTGGACGCGGTCACGGCCGCGGAGGGCACCAGCCTGGCCGATCGGATCGACGCCTCGCACTGGCGGATCGAGCTCCCCGGCGTGTCGCCGGACACCGCCGCGGCCGCCGTCAGGGTCTTCATCGACGCCGCAGAAGTGCAGGTCGAGCGCATGACGAAGCAGGGAAAGCGGTCGTTCGACGCGCGGGCGGCAGTGACCACGATCGACGTGACGAACCAGTCTCCGGCACCTTCCGCGGCCGACGGCCCACCGTGTGCGATAATCGACCTTGTCGTACGGCAGGTTACGCCCGCCGTGCGGCCCGATGACGTCCTTTCCGGTCTGCGCGTGGCGGCTGGCCTGGGGCCGCCGGTGCCCCCACGGGTGACCCGGCTGGCCCAGGGCACCCTCACCCCGCAGGGGGATATCGTCGATCCGTTGGAAGCGGATCGCGAGGACGTGTCCATCGGAGAGCGCTAGCTGATCTTCGGCCTGCGCTCGCCGGCAGACTTCGGCGTCCTGGTCTCTTTCGGCCGGGCCGCGGAGAAACTTGCGGCGACCCTGCGTGGCAGCGCTCACCCGCGCCCGGGGCCGCCAGAACTGGAGAGCGTTCATGCTCGATAACGAGCCACAGTTTGAGACCGAAGAAGGGCGTGGAGAGCAGGCGGGGGTAACCACTCCGCCGGCCGATTCCACGTCCGGCTCCACCGGCGCCTCCGCTTCGGCGGAAGGCGCCGTGGGGAGCGGCGTCGCGCCCCCGGCGCGTCGTACGCGTGCCCCGCGGCGCAAGGCGGCGGCACCCGCCGCGGCGCTGGACGCGCCCGGGGCGGAACCCGGCGCCGACATCGAGGCGGCGGCCTCTTCCGACGCCGCGGCCGCGTCGGCCGAGCCCGCACCGGCTACCCGGCGCCGCCGGAAGGCGACCGCACCCGCGGCCGCCGCCCCGGCCGGCCCGGACCCCGACACCGCACCGACCGCCACGACCAGCGGACCAGCGGCCGAGGCCGCCACGACCGGCGGGCCGGCGGCTGACGCCGCGCCGACCGGCGGACCGGCCGGCGAGGCCGCTCCGGCTTCCGGCGAGTCCGCGCCGACGCCGGTCAAGGCCACCCGGAGCCGCCGGAAGAAGGCCGCACCCCCGCCGCCGCCCCCGATCGAAGAGGTCGACGAGGCCGAGGAGACCGCGGCGGGGACCCCGGAGCCCACGCTCATCGGCGTCATCCCGCTCGACGAGCCGCTGGTCGAGGTCCAGGACCAGCCGGCCGCACCGAGCGGCCGTCGCGCCCCGCTGCCGCCGCCGGTGCTGTTCATGCCGCCCGAGCCCGACGCCGAACCGGTCCCGGCCGCCCGTCGCACGCGGCGGACGACCAAGGCCACCCCGCCCGCGGCTGAGCTGCCCATCCCGGCCGTGGCGGACGCCGTGACCGAGGCCGAGCCGGACACCTCGCCGACCGCGACCGGGATCGCCGAGGAACCGGCCGAGACCGGCCGCCGCAGCCGCCGCCGGCGCCGTGGCGGACCGGTGGACGAACCGGCCGAACCGATCGCGCCGCTCGCCCTCGACGAAGCCGACGAGTCCGCCGACGACGTCGAGGACGAGACCGACGAATCCGGCGAGGACGACGACGACACCGACGCCGCCGGTCGCCGGCGCCGCCGCCGGGGTCGCCGGGGACGGGGTCGCGGCAAGGGCCCCACCGACGAGGGTGACGAGGACGAGCCGGTCGCCGCCGACGGCGGCGAATCCGACGACGAGGAGTCCGAGGAGCCGGACGAGGGCGACGGGGTCACCCGCCGCCGCCGGCGCCGGCGCCGCAAGGGCTCCGGGGACGCCGAGGTCGGCGGCATCGAGGACGGCGTGCACACGGTGGTCCGGGTGCGCGAACCACGGCGTACGGACGAAGTGCAGGGTGTGTCCGGCTCGACCCGGCTGGAGGCCAAGCGGCAGCGCCGGCGCGACGGCCGGGAGCAGCGCCGGACCCGGCCGCCGATCCTGAGCGAGTCGGAGTTCCTGGCCCGCCGCGAGGCGGTGGACCGGGTGATGGTGGTCCGGCAGAAGCCGGATCGCATCCAGATCGCCGTGCTCGAGGACGGCGTGCTGGTCGAGCATTACGTGTCTCGGGTCAGCTCGGGCACCATGGTCGGCAACGTCTACCTCGGCAAGGTGCAGAACGTGCTGCCCAGCATGGAGGCGGCGTTCGTGGACATCGGCCGGGGCCGCAACGCGGTGCTGTACGCGGGCGAGGTGAACTGGGACGCCACCGGTCTGGAAGGGCGGTCCCGGTCGATCGAGCAGGCGCTGCACTCCGGCGACTCGGTGCTGGTGCAGGTCACCAAGGACCCGCTCGGGCACAAGGGCGCCCGCCTGTCCAGCCACATCGCGCTCTCCGGGCGGCACCTGGTCTACGTGCCCAACGGCAACGCCTCCGGGATCAGCCGCAAGCTGCCCGACAACGAGCGCAAGCGGCTGCGGGACGTGCTGAAGAAGATGGTGCCGGACGGCGCCGGCGTGATCGTCCGCACCGCCGCCGAGGGAGCCAGCGAGGACGAGCTGGCCCGCGACGTCAAGCGGCTGCAGGCGCAGTGGGAGGACATCCAGGCCAAGTCGGCCGACGGGCACGCCCCGGCCGCGCTGTCGGAGGAGCCCGACCTGGTCATCCGGGTGGTCCGGGACCTCTTCAACGAGGACTTCCGCGAACTCGTGGTGCAGGGCGACCAGGTGTACTCGGAGGTGGAGAGCTACCTCGACTCGGTGTCGCCCGACCTGGTCGAGCGGTTGCACCGGTACACCGGCACCGCCGACGTCTTCGCCGACAAGCGCATCGACGAGCAGATTCTCAAGGGGTTGGACCGCAAGGTCTTCCTGCCGTCCGGCGGCAGCCTGGTGATCGACCGCACCGAGGCGATGACCGTCGTCGACGTGAACACCGGCAAGTACACCGGCGCCGGCGGCAACCTGGAGGAGACGGTCACCCGCAACAACCTGGAGGCGGCCGAGGAGATCGTGCGCCAGTTGCGATTGCGGGACCTCGGCGGCATCGTGGTGATCGACTTCATCGACATGGTGCTGGAGAGCAACCGCGAGCTGGTGCTGCGCCGGCTCACCGAGTGCCTGGGCCGCGACCGGACCAAGCACCAGGTCACCGAGATCACCTCGCTCGGCCTGGTGCAGATGACCCGCAAGCGGATCGGCTCCGGCCTGCTCGAAGCGTTCAGCGAGACGTGTGACCACTGCAAGGGCCGGGGCGTCCTGATCCACACCGAGCCGGTGCCGGAGAAGCGCACGGCCGGCGCGGTGAGCCAGGTCAAGGCGGTGGCCGCGGCGACGTCGGCGCCGACCAGGTCGTCCCGCCGGCGTCGCGGCGGAGGCGGCGACGTCACGCCGGTCGAGCCCGCGGTCGTCGAGGTGGCCGAGATCGTCGACGTGCCCGAGGTGCTCGACGTGGTCGAGGCCGACGGTCCGGCGGCGGAGACGGCCGGGCTGCCCCCGGCGGCGGTGGCCGGGTCGGGCATCGTCGCGCGAACCGCGCCCGTGGCCGGTGCGAACGACGCCGACGACGACTACGACATCAGCGGGTACGACCTGTCCCGTTACGAGACGCCCGGCGACGATGACGACACCGAGCCGTTGCAACTGGTCGGCACGGACGATCCGGACGCGGCCGATGACGACGAGGACGACGACGTGGTGGGCGCCGGCGCCGGTGGCCGCCGCCGGTCGCGCCGGGGTGGGACGCGCCGCCGGACCCGTCCCTGACGCGGGTGAGCGCGGTGGGCCCAGTTTGGGTCTCACCGCGCTCATGACGTAAGCTGTCTGACGGTGCTTTTGCGGCACCGTGTTCTGCAGTGCCGTGTTTGTGCAGTGCCGTGTTTTCCCGAGCGTGCGGCTCCACGCCATTGGTGTGGCCCCCGAGGGAGATCTCGTTCCATCCGCCAGCAGCGCATGCTGCGTAAGTCTCAGGGAGTCCGCGTCTCATGTACGCGATCGTCAAGACCGGCGGCAAGCAGTACAAGGTTGCCGAGGGCGACGTCATCGAGGTCGAGAAGATCGTCGGCGCGCCCGGCGACTCGCTGACCCTGGTCCCGGTGCTCCTCGTCGACGGTGACAACCTGGTGACCGAAGCGGCCAAGCTTGCCAACGTGACGGTGTCCGGCGAGATCGCCGAGCACACCAAGGGTCCGAAGATCCGGATCCACAAGTTCAAGAACAAGACCGGCTACCACAAGCGCCAGGGGCACCGTCAGCCGCTGACCCTCGTCAAGGTGACCGGCATCTCCAGCGGGAAGTAGGGTAGACCAGCCATGGCTCACAAAAAGGGTGCTTCCAGCTCGCGGAACGGCCGTGACTCCTCTGCCCAGCGGCTCGGCGTCAAGCGGTTCGGCGGCCAGCTGGTCAACGCCGGCGAGATCCTGATCCGCCAGCGGGGCACGAAGTTCCACCCGGGCGAGCTCGTCGGCCGCGGTGGCGACGACACGCTGTTCGCTCTGGTGACCGGCAACGTGCTGTTCGGCACGAAGCGCGGCCGCAAGACCGTCAGCATCGTTCCGGCCGCGGAGTAATACCTCCGCGTTTTGCTCACAGCGGGCTGAGGAACGCAGTCCCTCAGCCCGCTGTCGTACTTGGCGAGAACCGGCGGGCCGTGGGACTTCGGGTCCCCGGCCCGTTGTTGTGTTTTCCAGGGATTGTTGTCGTTAGTGAGGCTGAAGTGACCACGTTCGTCGACCGGGTCGTGCTGCACCTGCAGGCGGGTGACGGCGGGCACGGCTGTGTCTCGGTGCGCCGCGAGAAGTTCAAGCCGCTGGGTGGCCCGGACGGCGGCAACGGCGGTCACGGCGGCAGCATCACCCTCGTCGTCGACCCGCAGCAGCACACGCTGCTCGACTTCCATTTCCGCCCGCACGTCAAAGCGGCCAACGGCGCCGGCGGGGCCGGCGCCAACCGGGACGGCGGCGAACGGCGCCGACCTGGTGGTCAAGGTTCCGGACGGCACGGTCGTGCAGACGCCCGAGGGCGAGGTGCTGGCCGACCTGGTCGGTGCCGGCACCACGTTCGAGGTGGCCCGCGGCGGCCGTGGCGGCCGGGGCAACGCCTCGCTCGCCAACACCCGGCGCAAGGTGCCCGGTTTCGCCGAGCTGGGGGAGCCCGGCGACCGGCTGGACGTGGTTCTGGAGCTCAAGAGCGTCGCCGACGTCGGCCTGGTCGGCTTCCCCTCGGCCGGCAAGTCGTCGCTGATCTCGGTGATGTCCGCGGCCAAACCGAAAATCGCCGACTACCCGTTCACCACCCTGGTGCCGAACCTGGGTGTGGTCCAGGCCGGCGAGCAGACGTTCACCGTGGCCGACGTGCCCGGCCTGATTCCCGGCGCGGCCACCGGCAAGGGGCTCGGCCTGGAGTTTCTCCGGCACATCGAGCGGACCGCGGTGCTGGTGCACGTGCTCGACGCGGCCGCCGCCGAGATCGACCGGGACCCGCTGGCCGACCTGGACGCGATCGAGGCCGAACTGGCCGCGTACGGGGGACTGGAGGACCGGCCGCGGCTGGTGGTCCTCAACAAGATCGACATCCCGGACGCCCGGACGCTGGCCGAGATGGTCCGACCCGACCTCGAAGCCCGCGGCTACCGCGTCTTCGAGGTGAGCGCGATCACCCGCGAGGGTCTCCGGGAGTTCACCTACGCGCTGGCCGACGTGGTCGCCGCCAACCGCCTCACCACCCCCGTGGCCGAGCCGACCCGGACCGTGGTGCGTCCCCGTGCGGTCGACGAGACCGGCTTCACCATCGAGCGCGACGCCGACCATGTGTGGGTGGTCCGCGGTGTCCGGGTCGAGCGCTGGATCAGGCAGACCAACTTCGACAACGACGAGGCCATCGGCTACCTGGGCGACCGGCTCGAGCGGCTCGGCGTGGAGGCCGCGCTGGCCAAGCAGGGCGCCGAGCCGGGCGACCCGGTCCGGATCGCCGACCGTGAGTTCGACTGGCAGCCGCTCTCCGGGGAGTTCGTGGCCGGCCCGCGCGGCACCGACGCCCGCTTGGAGGAGCCGTCCGGCCGGGCGTCGGCGGCCCAGCGGCTGGCGGCGCGCAAGGCCCGGCGCCGGCGCCCGGACGACGAGCTGCTGCACATGTCGGCGGACGGCACCGTGACGACGATGGCCAACGCCCACCAACCCGTTCTCATCGCGGACGACACGGACGAATAGGGTGTCGTCCAGCCTGTCGCAACCCTCCCGAAAGGGTGCCCGCATACCGTGTCGCGTGTGTTGATCGAAACTCGGCCCGCTCTCGACCCCGAACTGTCCGCGCTGGTCGTGGCCCAGCAGCGGGAACTCCTCGACGCCGCGGCGGGCCGGGACCCGATCGCCTACGGCCTCGACGACGGGATCACTTACCTGGTCGCGGCGGTGGACGGCCGGGTCGTGGCCTGCGGCGCCTGGCAGCCGCTGGACACCGGCGTGGCCGAGATCAAACGGATGTACGTTCGTCCGGCGTTCCGTGGCCGGGGCATCGCCCGCCAGCTCGTGGTCGCGCTGGAGGAGGAGGCGCTCGCCGCGGACCGGCCGGTGATCCGGCTGGAGACCGGCACGTACCTGCCGTCGGCGATCGCCCTCTACCGCTCGTCCGGCTACCAGCCGATCGCCCCGTACGGCGAGTACGTCGGGAACCCGTTCAGCGTCTGCTTCGAGAAGCACCTGGCCGTACCGGTCAAGTGAGCAGGCCGATCGCCTCCTTGGCCCGGCGGACGGTGGCCGCCGCCCGCGGCCGCACCCGCTCGGCTCCGGCCGCCAGCACCTTCTCCAGGTAGGCGGGATCGCGGCGCAACTCGGCCGCGCGCGCCTGGAGCGGCTCGAGAACGGCCAGCACCGCCTCGGTCACCAGTTTCTTCAGTTCCCCGTACGAGCCGATGGCCGGCGCCGGCGCACCCGTGACCGCCTCCAGCATGGACAGCAGGTTGGTCACGCCGGGCTGGCCGTCCGGGTCGTGCCGGACCTGGCCGACGGTGTCCGTGACGGCCCGGGCGATCGTCCGGCGGATCAGCTGCGGCGGGTCGAGCAGCCCGATCCGGCCGGCGCCGGTGCCGGTGGACTTGCCCATCTTGGACGTCGGGTCGGCGAGGTCCATGAGCCGGGCCGCGGACTCCGGGCAGCACCGCCGACGGGATCACGAAGGTCCGGCCGTACTGCTGGTTGAAGCGGTGGGCCAGAGTCCGGGCGAGCTCGAGGTGCTGGCTCTGGTCCGCACCCACCGGGACCTCGGTGACGTCGTGGACGCAGGATGTCGGCGGCCATCAGCACGGGGTAGGTGAGCAGGCTGAGGCGCACCGCCCCGGCCGCGGACTTCTCCTTGAACTGGATCATGCGGGTCGCCTCGCCGTACCCGGTGACGCATTCCAGCAGGTAGTGCAGCTCGGTGTGCTCCGGGATCTGGGACTGGACGATCATCGTGGTGCGCGTCCGGGTCGACCCCGGCGGCGATCATCACCGTGACCTGTTCGAGGGTCAGGGCCCGTACGGCCGCGGGATCGTGCGTCCGGGTGAGCGCGTGGAGGTCGGCGATCATCGCGATGGAATCGGCCGCGTCCTGGGCCGCGATCAGCGAGCGCAGCGCGCCGAGGTAGTTGCCGAAATGCAGGTGGCCGGTCGGCTGGAAGCCGGTGAGGCGGCGGGTCGGGCTGGTCATGCCGGGTCTCCGTTCGAGTGGAGACCGCCTTCCGCCGGACACCGAAACGGCCGCCTTGGGGAAGGCGGCCGCGGATGAAATCAGGTCATGCGCGCGAGGACGGGCCGCCGGTCAGGGCAGCCACCAATTCTGGTTGGTCACGCGCATGACGGTCATGGTAGCCCAGCGGCGCGTTTCGGCGGTGCCGGAAACGTCGTGGTGGCCGGCCCAAGCTGTCATGACGGGTCCCATCGCTGCCCGTTGGGTCTCATCAGGGTTCATCCGAGTTGTTTCGCCGTGCGAAGTCTCCGCCCGGACGGGCATGATGGGCCGCATGCCGAGCCTGACCCGAGCCGAGGCCGCCGCCCGGGCCGCCATTGTCGACGTCGAGTCGTACGCCATCGATCTGGACTTGACCGGCGAGGGCGACACGTTCCGGTCCCGCACGGTGGTCACGTTCCGGGCCCGGGCCGGCGCGTCCTCCGCCGTCTCGACCTTCGCTGAGTTCGAGCCGGCGGCCCTGGACTCGGCCACGCTGAACGGGGTGCCGGTCGAGCTGGACGGCGCCCGGCATCCCGCTGACCGGGCTGGCCGGGCACAACGAGCTGGTGGTCGAGGCGTCGATGCCGTACTCGAACACCGGCGAGGGGCTGCACCGCTTCATCGACCCGGCGGACGGCCGGACGTACCTCTACGCCGCACATGTTCCTGGACGGCGCCCGGCGCATCTTCCCGTGCTTCGACCAGCCCGACCTCAAGGCCACGTACGACCTGTCGGTCACCGCGCCGCCGGAGTGGCTGGTCGCGGCGAACGCGCCGGCTTCGTCGGCTTCCGGCGGCCGGTGGGTGTTCGCAGACCACCGAACCGCTGTCGACGTACCTCGTCACGCTGATCGCCGGGCCGTACCACGCCGTGCGGGACGAGCACGACGGCATCCCGCTGGCCCTGTACGCGCGGGCGGCGCTGGCCGGGCACCTCGACGCACGACGCGCCGCGAGCTCTTCGAGGTCACCAAGCAGTGCCTGGACCGCTACCACGAGATGTTCGCCGTGCGGTACCCGTTCGGGCACTACCAGCAGGCGTTCGTGCCCGAGTTCAACTTCGGCGCGATGGAGAACCCGGGGCTCGTGTCTTCCGGGACGAGTTCATCTTCCGGTCCGCGGTCACCGACAGCCAGCGCGAGACCGCGGGCCAACGTGGTCGCGCACGAGATGGCCCACATGTGGTTCGGCGACCTGGTCACCATGGCCTGGTGGGACGACTTGTGGCTGAACGAGTCGTTCGCCGAGTACATGGGCACCCGGGTCGACCGCCGAGGCGACCCGGTTCACGCAGACGTGGACGACGTTCGCGATGGGGCGACAAGGCCTGGGGGATGCGGGCCGACCAGCGGCCGTCCACCCACCCGGTGGCGCCGGCCGAGGTCGCCGACACCGCGCTGGCGCTGCTCAACTTCGACGGCATCTCGTACGCCAAGGGCGCCTCGGTGCTGCAAGCAGCTCGTCGCCTGGATCGGCGACGAGCCGTTCCGGGCCGGGCTGAACGAGCACTTCGCCGCCCACGCGTACGGGAACGCGACGCTGGCCGACCTGCTGGGCGCGCTGTCCAAGGCGAGCGGCCGGGACCTGTCCGCATGGGCCGAGGTGTGGCTGCGCCGGCCCGAGATCAACACGCTGCGGGTCAGGTCGCCGCGGTGGCCGGCGGGTCGTACGCGAGTGGTCGTCGTGGAACAGACCGCTCCCGCCGCACCACCCGACGCTGCGGCCGCACCGCGTCGGCCTGGGTCTGTACGACCGTTCGGCGGACGGCACGGTGTCGTTGCGCCGCCGGCTCGATCTCGACATCGACGCCGCCGCCACGACGGCCGGTGCCGGCGCTGACCGGGGAACCGGTGGCGGACCTGCTGCTGCTCAACGACGGCGACCTGACGTACGCCAAGATCCGCCTCGACCCGGCGTCGGTCGTCGGCGGTGCCGCTGATGTTGCCGCGGCTCGGCGACTCGCTGGCCCGGGCGGTGATCTGGGCGGCGACGCTGGACGCGGTGGTCGACGGCGAACGCCCGGTCGTCGGAGCTGGTCACTCAGGTCCTGGCCGCGCTGCCGGTGGAGACCGAAGTGGTGATCGTCGAGGACGTGCTGCAAGCACGACCCGCGGCCTGGTCGACCGCTACTGCGACACCGGACACCCGGCCGGCCGCGCTGGAACTCGTCGCCCAGGCCTGCGACCGGCTGCTGGCGACGGCCCCGGCGGGCAGCTCGCGCCAGCTGGCGGCGGCCCGCGGCCTGATCGGGGCGACGCGTCGACGCCGCCCGGCTGCCAGGGCTGGCTGGACGGCCGGCGGCGCCCGACGGTCTCGCCGTCGACGACCGATCTGCGCTGGCTGATCCTGTACCGCCTGGTCGTGCTGGGCGCGGCCGGCCGGAGCCGCGATCGACGCCGAGTACGCCGCCGACCGCAGCGCGACCGGCGAGCAGTGGGCCGCCCGCTGCCACGCGGCCACGCCCTCGGCCGAGGCCAAGGCGGCGGCGTGGGCCACGCTGACCACGGACACCTCGGTCTCGAACCGGATCGCCGAGGCGGCCGCGATGCGGGTTCTGGCAGCCGGAGCAGCTCGCGCTGACCGCCGCGTACGTGCGAGCGGTACTTCGCCGAGATGCCGCAGATGATGACGCGTACGCTCCGGGTTCACGGCCGAGCGGGTGGCGCTCACGGCCTACCCGGCCCTGGTCGTCGAACCGCGCACCCGGCGAGCTGGCCGCCGAGCTGCTGAGCGCGCGATGACCTCTCGCCGATCCTGCGCCGCGTGGTCACCGACGCGGACGACGACGTTCGTCGCGCGCTGGAAAGCCGATTCGGACCTTACGCGCATTTGTAGCCATATACGCTGCCTACGGGAGGTGGCGTGTGGAGTGGTCCGAGGAATTGTCCAGTGGCCTTCTGCGGGCCGCGCCGGACGCGATCCTGGTGATGGACGGCGAGCTCATCGTGCTGGTCAACGACCGGGCGGAGGTCATGTTCGGCTGGTCCCGCGCGGACCTTGTCGGCCGGCCGGCGCGATCGCTGCTCACCGAGGCGTCGGTGCTGGTCTATCCGGAGCAGCTCACCCGGCGGATCAGCCATCCCCAGGCCGGCCCGATGGGGACGTTGTCCCTGACCGCCCGGCGCAAGGACGGGTCGGAGTTCCCCGTCGAGGCGTCGCTGGCCGCGGTCGAGACGCGCTCGCGGCCGCCTGATCGTCGCCGTCATCCGCGACCTCACCGAGCGCGAGCGGTTACGGGTCGAGGCGCAGACCCACCGCAACCAGCGGCTGGAGGGCCTGGGCCAGCTGGCCGGCGGGATCGCCCACGACTTCAACAACATGCTCGGCGTCATCATGAATTACGCGAGCTTCGTCATCGAGGAAGCCGAGTCGGCGACGCCTGACCTGGCCAATATCGTCGCGGACGCCCGCCAGGTGACCCGGGCCGGCGACCGCGCCACCGAGCTCACCCACCAGTTGCTCGCGTTCGCGCGGCGGGAGGTGGTCCGGCCCGAGGTGCTCGACCTCAACGCGCTCCTGGCCGGCGCGGAAGACCTGCTGCGACGCTCGGTCGGGGAGCACGTCACGCTGATCACCCGGCCGGCCCCGTCGCTGCCACCGATCACCTGCGACCCCGGGCAGCTCGAGCAGCTGCTGGTCAACCTCGCGGTCAACGCCCGGGACGCCATGCCGTCCGGCGGCAACCTGGTCGATCGACACCGCCACGGTCACTGTCGCGCCGGGCGATGCCGAGGCCGCGCCCGGCGAGTACGTACGGCTGCGTCTCCGCGACAGCGGGCGCGGGATGACACCCGAGGTGGCCGAGCGGGCGTTCGAGCCGTTCTTCACCACCAAGCCGAGCGGCGAGGGGCCGGGGCTCGGCCTGGCCACCGTGTACGGCATCGTCACCCAGGCGGACGGGTACGTGACGCTGGAGTCGGCGCCCGCGCTCGGCACCACGGTAACCGTGCTGTTTCCGGCCGGTGCACCGGTCGACCGCCAGGCCCATCCGTCCGCGCCGTCCCCGGCGTCGTCCTCGGCGTCGTCCCCGGCGTCGTCACTGCCGCCGGCCGGCTCGGGGGAGACGTTGCTGGTGGTCGATGACGAGGCGGCCCTGCGGGACGTGGCCGGCCGGATCCTCTCCGGTGCGGGCTACCACGTGCTGGCCGCTGATGGCGGAATGCACGCGCTGGAGGTGGCGGCCCTGCACGAGGGCACGATCGACCTGCTGCTCAGTGACGTGGTGATGCCGGGCATGCTGGGCAAGGAACTGGCCGAGCGCCTGGGGGAGACGCACCCCGGCACCCGGGTCCTGTTCATGTCGGGCTACGCCCAGCCGGTGCTGGCCTCCCAGGGCACACTGGAGCCGGGCGTGGCTCTGCTGGAGAAACCCTTCACGGCGGCCGACCTGCTCACCGCCGTCCCGACCGCCTCGACGGCTGACGCCGGCCTGGCCCTCTTGGCCTGACGGACGCCGGTCTTGCCCTCTTGGCCTGGCGGACGCCGGTCTTGCCCCTTGGCCTGGCGGGCGCCGTTGGCCGCAGCGCTTGGTCGCCAATGCCTCCGGCGCCGCCCTCAGTTCTGGTCCCTGCCCTTCCCGCTCTCTCCGCTGTCCGTTTCGTGAAGTCGGTCGCTCACCGGTCGGCTGAGCCGGTCGGCTGATCTATATTTCGCGGATGGGTGGACGGCGGGTCGGGATCATGGGTGGCACGTTCGACCCGATTCACCACGGGCACCTCGTGGCGGCCAGCGAGGTGGCAGGCGCGGTTCCGGCTCGACGAGGTCGTCTTCGTGCCCACCGGCCAGCCGTACGAGAAGGGGACACCCGCGTCTCGCCCGCCGAGGACCGCTACCTCATGACCGTCATCGCGACCGCCTCCAACCCGCGATTCCACGTCAGCCGCGCCGACATCGACCGCGCGGGACCGACGTACACCATCGACACCCTGCGTGACCTGCACAAGATCGTACGGGCCCGAGGCGCAGTTGTTCTTCATCACCGGCGCCGACGCGCTGGCGCAAGATCCTGTCCTGGAAAGACGCGCTGGAGATGCTCGCGCTGGCGCGGTTCGTCGGGGTGACCCGGCCCGGCTTCGACCTCTCCGACGACCACCTGCCGCCCGACAGCGTCGACCCTGGTCGAGGTGCCGGCCATGGCCATCTCGTCGACTGATTGCCGCGTGCGGGTCGCCGCCGGCAAACCGGTGTGGTACCTGGTGCCGGACGGGGTGGTGCAGTACATCACAAGCGGGGCCTCTATCGCGGTTCGGGGAATGTCATACCCGTGTGAGACGCTTGTGAGTACCTGGAAACCTACCGAGGGGAAGCTCTTGCCCGTCACCGAACGCGCTCTTGAACTGGCGCTGACGGCCGCTCAGGCCGCCGCCGACAAGAAGGCGCAGGACATCGTCGTCATCGACGTCGGCGACCAGCTCTCCATCACCGACGCCTTCGTGATCGCCTCGGCGTCGAACGAGCGGCAGGTGCTCGCGATCGTCGACGCGGTCGAAGAAGCGCTGCTCGCCCTGCCGGAAAAGGCGAAACCCGTCCGCCGCGAAGGCGAGCGGGCCGGCCGGTGGGTGCTGCTCGACTACATCGACATCGTGGTGCACATCCAGCACGCCGAGGAGCGCGAGTTCTACTCGCTCGACCGGCTGTGGAAAGACTGCCCCACCATCCCGTTCGTCGACCGGGACCTGGCTCGAGGCCGAGTCCGCATGAGCCGGCTGAACCGGCTCATCGTCTGGCGGCACGGCAACACCGACTGGAACGCGGGTGACCGCGTCCAGGGTCAGATCGACGTGCCGCTCAACGACCTCGGCCGGGAGCAGGCGGTGGACGCCGCCGACCTGCTGGTCCGGCTGAAACCGGACGCGATCGTCGCCAGCGATCTGCACCGGGCGGCCGACACCGCGGCGGCCCTCGCCGCCCTCACCGGGCTGCCGGTGCAGTACGACGTACGCCTGCGTGAGCGCTTCTTCGGCGAGTGGCAGGGCCTGACGATGGCCGAGGTGAAAGTGCAGCGCCCCGAGCAGCACGCGCGCTGGACGGCCGGCGAGGATGACATCGGCAGCGACGTGGAAACCCTTACCCGACCTGGGCGAACGCGTCGCCGAGGCGCTTCTGGCGGCCGCCGAGAAGTGCCCACCCGGCGGCACGGTAGTGGTCGCCACCCACGGCGCCGCCGCCCGCCAGGGCGTCGGCCGTCTGCTGGGCTGGCCGGGTGCCACGCTCCGTACCTTCCGCGCCCTGCAGAACTGCCACTGGGTCGAGCTGACCCACGACGCCACCCGCGGATGGCAGTTGGGCGCGTACAACGTGGGCTCCTTCTCCGACCGCCCCACCCCGCCCGCCGTCTGACCGCCCGCCGGTCCGCGGCTGTCCGGCCCTGCGCCCGGTCCTGCGTGACCGGTCCCCTTCTGGCCCGGGGCTTGTCCCTCGGTTGACGGGTCCGGGCTGAGAAGGGTCCGGCCGCGGCGGAACCAGGGCGCGGGCGGTAGCGTCCAAGTCGTCATGGTGAAGCGTCTGTTGATGGTCATGGCCGGGGTGGCCGTGTTCGCCGCCGGGTGCGCTTCGGGGTCGCCGTCCGGCGCCGCTTCGGGGGCGTCGTCAGCGTCCGGTGTGCCTTCGGCGCCGGCCCCCGGCGCCTCCGGTGCGCTTCCGCCCGGCGCCTCCGGCGCGCCTCTACCCGGCGTCTCCGGCGCGCATCCGCCCGGTGCCTCGGGTGCCTCCGGTGCGCCCGCGCCGGGCCCGTCGGGGAGCTCGACCAAGCTCACCGGCAGGCTCGAGGAAGGCGTCGAGCCCAACTGCCTCGTCCTTCGCGGCGCCGGGCGAGACCACTCGCTGTACTTCGCCGACCCGCAGGTCAAGAAGCAAGCCAAGATCGGCGACACGGTGACCGTCGTCGGCCAGGCCCGGCCGGCCCAGATGACCACATGCCAGCAGGGGATTCCGTTCCTGGTGGAAGCGATGGCGGTGGACTGATGCGGGGCTGTGACCGGACGAGCCTCGCCGATCGGATAAGTTGCCCGCATGCCCGTCGCGGTCGTGACCGACTCCACGGCGTACTTGCCGGCCGAGCTGAGCGGCACGTATGACCTGACCGTCGTGCCCCTCACCGTGATCATCAACGGCGAACGACGGCTTGGAGGGCGAGGAGATCTCCCCGGCCCAGGTCGCCCGCGCCCTGAGCGGCCGCCGTTTCGCGGTCAGCACCTCCCGCCCGGCTCCGGCCCAGTTCGCGCAGGCCTACCGCAGGCTGCTCGACGGCGGAGCTGAGGGCGTGGTGTCGGTGCACCTGTCGTCGCGGCTGTCGGGCACCTACGAGGCGGCGGAACTGGCCGCCGCCGAGTTCGGTCCGGACGTGCAGGTCGTGGACAGCATGACCACCGGCATGGGCCTGGGATTCGCCGCGCTGGCCGCCGCCGCGGCCGCCCGCGACGGCGCGGCACCGGACGAGGTCCGGGATACTGCCATCGAGCACGCGTCGCGGGTGAGCACGCTCTTCTACGTCGACACCCTGGAGTACCTGCGCCGCGGCGGCCGCATCGGAGCGGCGGAGGCCCTGCTGGGCACGGCCCTGTCGGTCAAGCCCATCCTGCACGTCAAGGACGGATCGATCGTCGTCCGGGACAAGGTCCGGACGGCCGGCCGCGCCATGGCCCGACTGGTCGACCTGGCCGTCGAGGCCTCCGGAGACGGCGACGCCGACATCGCGGTTCACCACATGGGCGCGCCCGAGCGGGCCACGGCCCTCGCCGACGCGCTCACCCTGCGCCTGGGTGATCGCCTCCGCGACTGTTACATCACCGAGGTCGGCGCCGTCGTCGCCGCCCACGTCGGGCCGGGTGTGGCGGGCGTCGTCGTCCACCGCCGCTGACGCCGGCCCCGACGGCCCAGCTCCGCTGAGCGCGACCGGTCAGGTCAATGACCGCGGTCGGCGGTCTTCGGGTCGTGGCCGGTTGGGGTGGCTGGTCGTGGCGGGTTCGGGTGGCTGGTCGTGGCCGGTTCGGCCTGGCGAGCGTGGTTGGTCAGGGTCGGCTGGTCACGCGGTACCGGGCGGGCTCGAAACCGTCCTCCTGCACCACGCCCACCTCGGCCCACGCCAGGACTCGATCGCCCATCAGAATCTCGTCGGCCAGCGGCAGAAGCGCCGCCTCGTCGCCCGACCACACCGTCCGGGTGCGCCAGCCCTCGCTGTCGGACCCGACGACCTCGATGGGAGACCACCGCCGCTCTCCGGCCGGTTCTTCCCGCTCGGCCTGACGGTTGTACTCGGTGGCGGCGAGCAGAGCCGCCGCGCGCTCGATCCGGCAGCGCAGAGGATGGTCACCCGGCACGGCGTAGGGCACCGTCCGGCCGCGGTCGTCGGCGGTGTAGGCCATCGGCGAGATCGGCCGGGCCGAGCTCAGATAGGTCGCCTCGGCCTGTGCGAACAGCTCGGTCAGATGCTTACCGCCCTCGGCGGTGACCAGCAGCGTCCCTCGCTCCGGCGCGAAGGCCACCGGCGCTCCGCCGACCTGGCCGGTCAGTCGCCCCAGCCAGCCCGGCAACAGCAGGTGCGATGTCCAGTAGGCGTCGCCGTCGTCCACGAACCGGACCACCGTCGGCCCCTGGGCGACGCCCCGTAGCTCCGCCCGGATCAGATTGGCCCGAGCCGCGGCGAACACCTCCTCGGCGCTGACCGTCCACCCGGCCAGCTGGTCGGCGGACACGTACGTCATGGTGTCCGGCTCGTCGATCACCACGAACTCGGCCAGGAACGGCATTGCCGGCCGCCGCAGCGGCGCGTTAACGCCGGTCTCGACCGCGGTGACGCCCCGCAGCACCGGCCGCAGCCGCGGGCATGCCTCGTTCCAGACGCCCGGCAGGCCGGGCGACCGCAGGAAGCCGTCGACGAACTGGTTGCGCCGCGCCCGGCGCACCCGCCGCCGCCCCGACCGGTCGGCCAGCAGCCCGGCCAGTTCGAGCACCGTCGGAACCTCGTGGCCATCCGGCGTGAAGCGCACCGAGAACGACCGCGTGTCGTACCGCGCGTTCCGCACCCCACCGCGGCGCAGCCGCCGCAGCACCTGGCTGGCCACCCTCGCCCGGGCAATCCGGCGCCACAGGCTCACCAGGGCGCTCCTCTCTGCCAGGCAGACAACCGCCGCCGGCCGCCGACGATATCGCAGCCGGCCGACAGGCATAACCCTGCCGCAGATTGCTACGACCAGGCCATCACCACCGTCGCCTCGAGACTTTCGTCGGAGGCGATCTCGGCGCGCAGGCCCGCGAGCCGGACCGCCTCGGTCGCCCCTTCGACCTGAGCCTCGGTGATCTCGGACAACAGCACGCCGCCCGGCGCCAGCCACTGCGGCGCGGCCCGGACCACGGCGCGGAACACGTCGAGCCCGTCCTCGCCACCGTCCAGCGCGGTGCGCGGCTCGTGATCGCGAGCCTCCGCCGGTAACAACGGAATGTGACCGGTCGCCACATAGGGAACGTTGGCGATCAGCACGTCGACCCGCCCGGCCAGGTCGGCCGGCAGCGCGTCGAACAGATCACCCCGATAGACGCGACCGTCGAAACGGAGGTTGTCCCGGGCGCACGCCACCGCCACCGGGTCGATGTCCGCCGCGTACAACTCGATCCGCGGATTGATCGCGGTCACCGCCAAGCCCAGCGCGCCCGAGCCGCAGCAGACATCCACCACGATCCGAGGCTTCCCGCCGGTCGCGTCGGCCGCGTGCCGGACCAGCAACTCGCTACGGACCCGGGGGACGAACACCCCGGGTCTCAGCCGGACCCGCACGCCCGCGAAGTCGGCGTGCCCGACCACCTGTTCCAGAGGCTCGCCGATGGTCCGCCGGCGCACGAGCTCGGTCAGGGTCGCCTCGTCGGGTGCGGCGGCGCGCAGGATCGCCGCCTCGTCCTCGGCGAAAACGCAACCCGCGGCCCGCAGCGCGGCCGCCACCTCGGTGAGTGTCATGTCGAGCTCCCTCGTCCAGTCGTGCTCCGATCGACGAAACCAGGTCTACACCGCCCGTACGACAGGTTTTCGGAGCCCGCCGCGGCTCATATCACGTCCCGCATGATCGTGTTCGTTGTCCACATTTGTTGGTTGTCCACAGGCCTGGCGGCGAAGCCGTGCGGTCGTCCGTACGTTCCGGGGCGTGCGAGACGCGAAGGACTCGGAAGACGTGGTGAGAACCCGGCTGCGGACGGTCGTGGCCGGTCCCGTCGTGGACCCGGCACCGGCCGGGGACTTCTCCGACATGAGCTCGTTGAGCGGCACCGACGTCGCGCCGGGGTGGGCCGGGGCGGAGCTCGACGATGAGGTCCCGCCGGCGCCCGCTTCCTCGGCGCCGGCGGCCTCGCCTCCACCTTCTGCACCGTCGGCAGCGGAGCGTTATCCCTGGGACCCGCAGGATCGGCTGGATCCGGGCTCGCTCACCCTCGAGTCGTTCGGTCTCGAGCCGCTGGCCGCTCCGGGTCCAGCCCGGCGGCCAGGCCCCGCGACAGCGGCCGAGATGGGGATGCCCGAGTGGAGCTATGCGGACGACTCCGTGGTGACCGGCGCGGGGGCGTTCGGTTCGTCGGAACGGTCCAAATCCGCCCTGACCCGCCTGCTGCCGTTCGACCCCGGACGGCGAGGTGCCAAGGCGCTGGCGGCGGTGGCCGTCGTGGTCGTCCTGATCGCCGCCTTCCTGGCGTGGCACGCCCGGCCCGAGGTCGATCCGGTGGCCGAACCGCCGTTACCCGCTGGACCAGACGGCGGAAACGCCCCGACCCCGCGTCCCTCCTCCGGCGGGGAGGTCGTCGTCGCGGTCGGGGGCAAGGTTCGCAAACCCGGTCTCATCCACCTGCCGCCGGGGTCCCGGGTCGCGGACGCCCTGCAAGCCGCCGGTGGCCCGGCGCCCGGTACCGACGTGACCGCTCTCAATCTGGCCCGCAAGGTGGTCGACGGCGAACTGATCATGGTGGGCGCGGCTGCACCCGCGGGCGGGTCGGGCTCGGCCGCGAACACCGCACCGGGCGGGCCGCTGAACCTCAACACCGCCACGCTGGCCGACCTGGACAAACTACCGGGCGTGGGTCCGGTGCTGGCCCAGCGCATCCTCAGCGCCCGTGACGCCCAGGGCGGCTTCCGGGCGGTGAGCGACCTCCGCAAGGTCAGCGGTATCGGCGACTCGCGGTACGCGCAGCTCAAGGACCTGGTGACGGTATGACCGAGGAAACCCGCCGACCGCCGGATCTGCGCCTCGCCGGCTTCGCGGTCGCCGCGTGGTTGTCCGCACTGGCGGCGCTCCACCTGCCGGCCACCGCCGGATTCGCCGTCGGCGCGGGCACGCTGACGGCCGCGGTCGTGGTCTCCCGCCTGCGGTTCGGCGAGCAACTCGCGGTCCGTGAGGCGGCGCGCTGGATCGCGGTGGCAGTGCTTCTGGGCGCGGCCTGCGGGTCCACCGCGACCGCGGCGCGGGTCAGCGTCAAGGACTCCGGCCCGCTCACCGCCCTGATCCGGGCGGACCTGCCCGTACGGGTCGATCTGGTGGTACGCGACGATCCGCGGACGGTACGCGGATTGGCTGCGCTCCCTCCGACGTACGTGGTCGCTGTGGATCTGACCGGGGCGCGCAGCGACGACCCGCCGCGGACCCTGCGGCTGAATGCCCGGGCGCTGGTCCTCGGCCGCTCGCCGCAATGGCAGGGGCTCCTTCCGGGCCAGCACGCGTCCGCGGAAGGAAGGTTGCTCGCCCCTCGTGGTGGCGACCTCAGCGCAGCCGTGGTGTCCGTCCGTGACGCGCCCGTTCTCGTTGGACGTCCACCATGGCCCCAGCGCGCCGCCGGTGTCCTCCGCGCCGGGCTGCGGCGTGCCTGCGCCCCGCTTCCCGCGGCGACCCGCGGTCTGTTGCCGGGGCTCGTGGTCGGTGACCTCAGCAACCTGGACCCGGCCCTGCAGAACGACTTCCGGACGACCGGGATGACCCACCTCGTCGCGGTCAGCGGCGGAAATCTGGTGATCATCATGGGAGTCGTGCTGTTCGCGGTGCGGCGGACCCGGGCCGGACCGGTGCCGTCGGCGGTGCTCTGCGGGTTGGCGCTGCTCGGCTTCGTGATTCTGGCCCGGCCGTCGCCGAGCGTGGTGCGGGCGGCCGCGATGGCGGCGATCGGCCTGATCGGGCTGGCCGCCGGGCGGCCCCGGGTGGCCCTGCCGGCGCTGGCCGCCGGCGTCGCGGTGCTGATCGTGTACGACCCGGAGCTGGCCGGCGACCCCGGTTTCACCTTGTCCACGCTGGCCACGGCGGGTCTCCTGCTGCTGGCTCCGAAGTGGCGGGACGGGTTGAGGCGGGCGGGCTGGCCGGCGGGCATGGCCGAGGCCGTCGCGGTGCCGGCGGCGGCGCAGGTGGCGTGCGGGCCGGTCATCGCGGGTCTGGCCGGCACGGTCAGCCTGGTCGCGATTCCGGCGAATCTGCTGGTCGTGCCGGCGATCGCACCGGCCACGCTGCTCGGCGTCACCGCCGCGGTGATCTCCCCGGTGTGGCCGGCCGGGGCGGAGTTCGCGGCGTGGCTGGCGCACTGGCCGGCGCAGTGGCTGGTGCTGGTGGCGACGTACGGCGCGCGGATCCCGGCCGGTGCGGTGCCGTGGCCCGGCGGGGTGACCGGTGCGCTGCTGCTCGCCGTCATCACGGTCGCGTTGCTGATCGCGGCCCGGCGCGCGGTGGTGCGCCGGCTGGTCGCGGTGGTCGCGCTGGGTGGTGTGCTGGGCGCGCTCCCCGTCCGGCTGGTGGCACCGGGCTGGCCGCCGCCGGGCTGGCTGATCGTGGTCTGCGCGGTGGGGCAGGGTGACGCGATCGTGCTGCCCGCCGGGCCCGGGCGCGCGGTGGTGATGGACTCCGGGCCGGAACCTGATCCGATCGATCATTGCCTGCGACGGTTAGGCGTGTCGCTGGTGGCGCTGTTCGTGGTGTCAGCCACTTCCACGCTGACCACGTCGGGGGCGTGGCCGGCGTCTTCCGCGGCCGGACGGTGCGGGCGGTGGTCGCCCCGGACTGGCCCGAACCGGCCGTCGGTCGCGCCTCGGTGACGGCCACGACGCGAGCCGCGCGGGTTCCGATGCTGACCGTCGGACCCGGATGGGCGTATGCCGTGGGCGGTCTGTCGACTGCGCGTGATCGGCCCGTTCGAGCCGTTGCGCGGCACCAACTCCGACCCCAACAACAATTCGCTCGTGCTGACGGTCCGGGAGGACGGCAAGACGCTGCTGTTGCCGGGCGACGCCGAGACCGAGGAGCAACAGGAACTGCTCGCGCATCTGGGGCCGCAGGCCGTCCGCGCGGACGTGCTCAAGGTGGCGCACCACGGGTCGGCGTACCAAGACCCGGCGTTCCTGGACGCTGTCGATCCGGCCGTGGCACTGGTGTCGGTCGGACTGGGCAACGACTACGGCCATCCGAACCTGGCCTTGCTGAGCCGCCTGGCCTCCGAGGCGGAGCGCGGGTCATGCGTACCGATCGAGCAGGGTGACCTGGCCGCGGTCGAGATCCACGGTCGGTCTGGCGGTGGTGGCGCGCGGCGATCCACCGCCGCCGCCATGATTCGAAATACATAGATGTTCACCGTTACGTTGCGCACTTCTCGCCGGTGCGGCCGTACGGTTTCCGCGTCGCGAGTACTTGGAGGTTGACCGATGTCCTGGACCCGACGAGGTGCCCTGTCGGCCGGTATGACCGGGCTGATGCTGGCGGTCACCGGCGTTCCGGTCGGTGCCGTCGCCCCGACCCCGGAGGCGCCCCTCGTCGCCGATCCGGTGAGCTATGTGGACCCGCTGATCGGCACCGCGCACGACGGCAACACGTGGCCCGGTGCCACCCGGCCGTTCGGCATGATCGCGTGGAGCCCGACCGCCACGGCCGGCGATCAGACGAACACGCCGGTGGCCAACGGATACTCGTACAACGTCGCCAAGGTCCGCGGCTTCAGCCTGACCCACCTGAACGGCGCCGGCTGTGCGCCCGGAGCCGCCGGGGACGTCCCGATCATGCCGTACGTAGGCGACGTCGACTCCTCGCCCACGGCTGATGTCACCGACGCCAAGTACGCGTCCACGTTCACCCACGCCCACGAGACGGCCACCCCCGGCCGGTACACCGTCGCGCTGGACAACGGCGTACGGACCGATCTGGCGGTGAGCACCCGGGCCGGCATCGGGGACTTCACGTTCCCCGCCGGATCAGCGGCCAACCTGCTGTTCCGCACGTCCAACTCGATCAACGGCAGCGAGGACGCGACGGTCGCCATCGACCCGGCCACGCGCACGGTGACCGGATCGGTGCTCACCGGCAGCTTCTGCGGGCGTCGTGGCAACGGCGGTGGGGCGGACAACCCGGATCGGCGGACGTACTACCGCATCTATTTCAGCGCGGTGTTCGACCGGGACTTCGCCCGGACCGGGACCTGGCAGAACGCGACCGTCACGCCCGGCGGCCGCACTGCCTCGGGCGGCGAGGGCTATCTGACCGGCGCCGACCGGCAGGGCCGAGGTTCGGGCGGCTGGGTCGGGTTCGACACCGCCACGAGCCGCGACGTGCAGATGCGCATCGGCATCTCGTACGTGTCCGTCCAGGGCGCGGCTGCGAACCGTGACGCCGAGGTCGCAGCGTCGGCCACTGTCGATTCGGTCGCGGCGGCCGGCCGGGCGGCCTGGACCACCGAACTGATGCGGATCCGGGTCGGTGGCGGCACCGACGCGCGGTACACCGCCTTCTACACGTCGATCTACCACGCCCTGATGCAGCCGCAGACCATGAACGACGTGGACGGGCGTTATCTCGGCGCGGACCTGCAGGTTCACGCGATGGTGCCAGGACAGAAAGCGGTCTACGGCACGTTCAGCGGCTGGGACCAGTATCGGGCGCAGATCCAGTTGCTGGCCGTGCTGAGACCCGACGTGGCCGGCGACATGGCCCAGTCGATGCTGGCGTTCGCGCAGCAGAACAATGGGATCTGGGACCGGTGGCTGCACCTGGCCGCGCCCACGCATGTGATGACCGGTGACCCGTCGGCGGCCACGCTGGCCACCTGGTACGCGATGGGCGTGCGGAACTTCGACGTCCAGGGCGCCTTCGCGTCGTTGCTGCATCAGGCCACGGTGCAGAACCCGGGTGCGCTCTCCGACGCGGGATGCCCGGGTCAGTGCGCCGGCCAGCGGCCGACGCTCGACACCTATCTGGCCCTGAAGTACGCGGCCAACGACATCTGCCACTGCTGGGGCGGAGCAGCCGAGACGCTGGAGGACTCGGTCGCCGACTACTCGCTCGGTCAGTGGGCCGAGCGGATCGGCCACCCCGGGACGGCCGGGCAGCTGCGGCTGCGCGGTGGCTACTGGATCAACACATACCACGCGGCGGTCGGCTACCAGGCCGCCCGCAAGGCCGACGGCAGCTGGCAGACGGGCTGGTCGCCGTCCACCGGGGATGGTTTCGCCCAGGGATCCAGCGCCCAGTACACGTGGATGGTGCCGCAGAACGTCTCCGGTTTGGCGACCGCGATGGGCGGGCGGGCCACGGCGGCGACCCGGTTGGACGGGTTCTTCCACGATGACGCCGGCAACTGGGCCGTGCTCGGCGGCAGCGCGCTGCGGTACGACCCGACCAACGAGCCCGACATCCACGCGCCGTGGCTGTACAACGCGCTCGGCCGGCCATGGGAGACACAGGCCACGGTCCGGCAGATCGTGGACACCGCATACGGCATCGGGCCATCCGGCCTGCCCGGCAACGACGACCTGGGCACGATGAGCGCCTGGTACGTGTTCGCCGCGATCGGGCTGTTCCCGCAGTCGCCGGGCCGGGCTGAACTGCTGCTCGGCAGCCCCGTCTTCACGCGGGTGTTGGTCGCCCGCAGCAACGGGGCCCGACTGACGATCACCGGCAACACCACCGGGGCGTACGTCCACGGTGTACGCGTCAACGGATCGGTGCAGCCGGCATCGTGGCTGCCGGAGTCATTCCTGCAGCGCGGCGGCACCGTGGCGTTCACGCTGGGCGACGCTCCGGACACGACATGGGCCACCGCCGCCGGGGACCTTCCGGTCGATCATTGATGACGGCGCGCCGCGACACGCCCGGGGTCGGCCGTTCGGACGAGGAGATGCGGGGCGATCGGTCTCGATATGCGCTGGAGCACGTCCGCGCGCGGCCGGAGACATTCAGCCTGATCGAGCGACTTTACCGTCGATGACGCATCTCCGAGGGCTGATATGTCGGCTTTGGCACGGCGCGATCGGCGAGCGGCGCGAAGGAGTGAGGCCTGCCGGCACGTCGGGACATCGTGCAACGATGTTGCCGTGAGTACCGTGCCCCCCGCTCCGTTGCTGCTCGTCCAAGGCGACGAGGAGTTTCTCGCCGCCCGCGCGATCACCGCAGCGGTCGACGCGGCCCGGGCGGCCGAGGAGCCGGCGGATGTGCGCGAGTACGACGGGAGTGCGTTACTGCCCGGCGAGGTGGCCGAGATGCTCAGCCCCTCGTTGTTCGGTGGCCGTCGGGTGCTGGTGATCCGTAACGGCCAGGACGCCAAGAAGGACCTGGTGACGGCGCTCCTGGCGTACGCCAAGAACCCCGACCCGGACGTCTCGCTCATCGTCGGACACCCCGGTGGGGCGAAGGGCAAGGCGTTCGCCGACGGTCTGAAGGCAGCCGGCGCCGACGTCGTGACGGTGACGAAGCTCAAGGGCGACCGGGAGCGGATCGCGTTCGTCCGGGACGAGTTCCGCCGCGGCGGCGGCAAGTGTGACGAGGCCGCGGCCGCGGCCCTGCTGGCGTCCGTGGGCAACGACCTGCGCGAGATCGCGGCGGCCTGCTCTCAACTGATCGCCGACACCGACGGCAAGATCACAGCGGCGGTGGTCAGCCGGTACTACAAGGGCCGCGCCGAGGTCAGCGGCTTCACCGTGGCCGACGCGGCGATGATCGGAGACGTGCCGGGCGCGCTCGAGGCGTTGCGCTGGGCCCTGCACGTGGGCGTCGACCCGGTGCCGATCGCGGACGCCATCGCCGACGGCGTACGGACCGTCGCGCGCGTCGCCTCGGCGGGACGCGGGAACCCGTACTCCCTGGCCAACACGCTCGGCATGCCGGCCTGGAAGATTCAGCGCGCCCAGGAGCGCAGCCGCGGCTGGACGCCGGAAGGGCTGGTCGACGCGATGCAGGCGGCCGCGCACTGCAACGAAGCGGTGAAGGGTGGCGGCGAGGACCGCGCCTTCGCCCTGGAGCAGGCGATCTTCGCGGTCGCAGCGGCGCGGCAGTCCGGGGGCGGCCGATGACCCGCGTCGTGCGGTCCCGGCGCGCCGGGTTGTCCCGGGATCAGGTGGCGCAGCAGCCGCTCTACGCGCGCATGCTCGGCCTGCAGTACCTGGCCCCCAGCGGCTTCCTGTGCTTCGCGTTCCTCGAAGGTGCGGTGGCGCTCGGCTTCCTGCTTGCGCTGGCCGAGCTGGTCAGCTGGTGGGGCGTGCTGGCGCTGCCGCTGTCGGTTGCAGTGATGGTGAAGCTGAACGACGTCGTGGCCGGGATGCTCGCCCGGCCGCCGGCTCCGGCGGGGGCAACACAACGGCCGGGCCCGCCCGTACGCCCGGCCGCGCCACGGACGCCGATCTGGCCGGACGAGACCCGCACCGTGGATCTGCGAGGCCGGCTGTCGGATGTGATGCCGCAACCCGGGGACGTGGACGCCGGAGCGCTGAACGGGCCGCCGGTGGCTCGGCTCTGGGCCGACCAGCGGGTCCGGCAGAGCGCCACCCGCCGCTACGAGTAGCCCGCGCGGCCGGAACGCTCCCGCAGGCATCCGCGCGAGTGCTCGCTGGGATGCCGGTGAGCCGCAGCGGGGCCAGAGAGCTCGCTCAGACCCCTGCCGCGAGCATCGCGCGAGTGCTTCTCGGATGCGGGCGGGCAGCCATGAAGCCGGAGAGCTTGCTCCGACCGCTGCCGCGAGCATCGGCGCGTGTGCTCGTCGGATGCGGGCGAGCGGCCATGGTGCCGGAGAAACTGGCTCAGAGCCGCCCGAACCCGGTCCAGCTCCGCAGCGCCCGAGGAAGTCGCATGTGGCCCGGCGGCGCCGTAGTAGTGCGCGTGCCGGTCCGCGAGGCCCTCGCCCGGCTCACGCGGTGAATGCCCACATCACGCCCCGCACCAACGCCAAAAGGGCATCGCCGAGGACCCGGAGGTCCGGCGATGCCCGGTGGCGCTGGGCGCCACAAATCTGGGCGCTACGGAATCAGGCGGACAGCGACGCGATGCGCTTGGCGATGGCCGACTTGCGGTTCGCCGCCTGGTTCTTGTGGATGACGCCCTTGCTCACGGCCTTGTCGAGCTGGCGCGAAGCGTCACGCAGCAGCACGGCCGCCGTCTCGGCGTTACCGTTCGCGCTCGCCTCGTTCAGCTTGCGGATGACGGTCTTCAGCGACGACTTGACCGACTTGTTGCGCAGCCGGGCCTTCTCGTTCTGCCGGTTGCGCTTGATCTGGGACTTGATGTTCGCCACGCGACAGCCTTGTCCTGACTAGGTGTTCGGATGATGACTCGGTCGGTGGTGTTCGCAGCAGGTAGCGGCGCGTCACCACACGCGATGGACCAGACTACCAGCCGCGGACCGGCGCCCCCAAATCAGCCGCCACCGGGCGTATGACTGGATGGGCGGCGCCGGAAAATGTCGTACCCGGCTGGCACGATCTGACGCATGAGAACCGACGACTTCTGGGCCGTCATCGACCGGGCCACCGCCGACCGGCCGGGCTCACCCGACGAGGTGGCCGAGCGGGCCGTCGCCGACCTCGCCGCCCGCGACCCGGAGGAGATCGTCGCGTGGGGCCGCCACCTGGACAAGGTCATGGCCGCATCCGGCACGGAGGATCTGTGGGCGGCGGCCTACCTGATCAACGGCGGGTGTTCCGACGACGGGTTCGACAATTTCCGCGGCTGGCTCATCGCCAATGGCCGGGAGGTGCTGGCCAACGCCGTGCGTGAGCCCGACTCGCTATCCGGGCTGCCGTCGGTGAAGGCGGCCGCCGACAGCGGTGCGGTGTTCGAGGCGGAGGCGGTGCTGTCGATCGCTTCGGAGGCGTACGAGCAGGCTACGGGCGACAAACTCCCGGCCGTGGAGGCGTCACCGACCCGGCCGGACGCGGCCGACCTCTGGGACTTCGACGACGAGGAGGAGATGCAACGCCGCCTGCCTCGGCTGTCTGCGCTCTTCCTGGCACCGCCCGACTGAGGCGAGCCGCCTGACTGGGGGAGCCCCCCGGCGGGAGGGCTCGCCGGGTGAGCGGGCGCGGCCCGGGGTCCTGGCCGGCGGAAAACGGGGTCGTGCGGAGGGCGCCGGATCGGGGAGGGTGAGGATTTGGACGGCGTGGTGGTCGCGGTGAACCGGAATGAGAGCTACTCGTTCAGCAAGCCCCAGCGGAACGAAGTGGTGCTGGTAGCGGGGCTGGGAGTCGCGGGGGACGCGCATGCGGGCGTCAACGTGCGGCACCGGGCGCGGGTGCGCGCCGATCCGTCGCAGCCCAATCTGCGGCAGGTCCACCTCATCCACGCCGAGTTGTTCGAGGAACTACGCGACCGGGGTTACGGCGTCGAGCCGGGTCAGCTGGGGGAGAACGTGACGACCCGCGGCATCGATCTGCTCGGACTGCCGCGGGGGACGATTCTGCGTTTCGGGCCGCGCACCGGTCGCGGAGGGGAACCTCCAGCCGGCGACCGGCCCGACGGTGACGGTCCGGGCTTGGCGAGTGAGCCGCCGGTCGCCGACGACCCGAGTGGGATCCGGGCGGCCGGGGAGGCGGTCGAGGGCGTGCCGGCAACGGCGCGGAGCCGGACGGCCCGGGACGCGGTCGAGGGTGTGCTGGCAGCGGCCGGAGGGGCCTCGCTCAATGCGGCGACGGCGAATGCGGTGCTGGCTCTCCGGGCGGCCGCTGATCGGGCCGGACCAGGGGACACGGCCGTGGCGGTGTTGGGACTGCGGAATCCCTGTCAGCAGATCAACACGTTCCGGTCCGGGCTGCTCAAAGAGGTCATCGAGCACGATGCGGAAGGCAACGTGGTCCGGAAGGGCGGAGTGATGGCGGTTGTGCTGTACGGCGGGGCGGTACGGCCCGGGGATGTGATCCGGGTCGAACTGCCGCCGGGCCCTCACGAGCCGCTGGAGTGCGTCTGACGGGCCGGGCCGAGCGGTGGTGCGCCGGAGCTGTGCCGGGTGTGTCGGAGGATGCGGGCGGGTGTGATCGGAGGATGCGGGCGGGCGTGATCGGAGGATGCGGGCGGGCGTGATCCGAGGATGCGGGCGGGCGTGGGACGATAGGTAGGTGGCCGGTCGGGGCTCGGTGCCGCGGCGCCGGTGGCCGAGACCGCGAGCACGGCGGGCCGGGGCTGTTCTGCCTGCGTGCCTTGCGTGTCCGGCCATACCGCAGCCGGGCCGCCTGGCCGTGCCGCCGAGCCGGGCGCACGCTCAGGCCGTACCGCAAAGCCGGGCGCCCGCCCGGGCCGCACCGCTGAGCCGGACTGACCGGCCGTACCGCAAATGCCGGGCTTGCCCGGTTGTACCGCACGCCCGTGCCGGACGACGAGCCGGAACGACTGAGAAGAACGGAACACCGTGCCTGGACCGCTCGACGCCGCCGTGAATGTCATCGGGGCGACCGATCCGCGTCGCATCCGCAACTTCTGCATCATCGCGCACATCGACCACGGCAAGTCGACGCTGGCCGACCGCATGCTGCAAATGACCGGCGTGGTCGACGAGCGGCAGATGCGTGCGCAGTACCTCGACCGGATGGACATCGAGCGCGAGCGCGGCATCACCATCAAATCCCAGGCCGTGCGCATGCCGTGGGCGATCCGCGAGGGCGACGGCAAGGGCGACTCCGTGGTCCTGAACATGATCGACACGCCGGGCCACGTCGACTTCACCTACGAGGTGTCGCGGAGCCTGGCCGCCTGCGAGGGCGCGATCCTGCTGGTCGACGCGGCCCAGGGCATCGAGGCGCAGACGCTGGCCAACCTGTACCTGGCCATGGAGAACGACCTGCACATCATCCCGGTGCTCAACAAGATCGACCTGCCGGCCGCGCAGCCCGAGAAGTACGCCGAAGAACTGGCCAAGCTGATCGGCGTGGAACCGGAATCCGTGCTGCGGGTCTCCGGCAAGACCGGCGCCGGCGTGGAGTACCTGCTGGACGAGATCGCCCGGCACTTCAAGCCGCCGGTGGGCGACCCGGACGCGCCGGCCCGGGCGATGATCTTCGACTCGGTGTACGACGTGTACCGGGGCGTGGTCACGTACGTCCGGGTGATCGACGGGCGGATCGAGGCGCGCGACCGGATCAAGATGATGTCCACCGGAGCCGTGCACGAGCTGCTCGAGATCGGCGTGGTGTCGCCCGAGATGGAGAAGGCCGGCGCGCTCGGCGTGGGCGAGGTCGGCTACCTGATCACCGGCGTGAAGGACGTCCGCCAGTCCCGGGTCGGCGACACCGTCACCGGCAACAGCCGACCGGCCACCCAGCCGCTCGGCGGGTACAAGGACCCGCTGCCGATGGTCTACTCCGGCCTGTACCCGATCGACGGCTCGGACTACCCGGCGCTGCGCGACGCGCTGGACAAGCTCAAGCTCAACGACGCCGCCCTCGCCTACGAGCCGGAGACATCGGCGGCGCTCGGCTTCGGCTTCCGCTGCGGCTTCCTCGGGCTCCTGCACCTCGAGATCATCGCCGAGCGGCTGGAGCGCGAGTTCAACCTGGACCTGATCTCCACCGCGCCGAACGTGGTCTACCACGTGATCACCGAGGACATCCAGGAGCACACGGTCACCAACCCGAGCGAGTTCCCGACCGGCAAGATCGCCGAGATCCGGGAGCCGGTGGTGCGGGCGACGGTGCTGGTGCCGAACGACTACGTGGGCGCGGTCATGGAGCTGTGCCAGAGCCGCCGGGGCAGCCTGCTGGGGATGGAGTACCTGTCGTCGGAGCGGGTGGAACTGCGGTACACGCTGCCGCTGGCCGAGATCATCTACGACTTCTTCGACCAGCTGAAGAGCAAGACCAAGGGGTACGCGTCGCTGGACTACGAGCCGTCCGGCGAGCAGGTGGGCGAGCTCGTCAAGGTGGACATCCTGTTGCACGGTGAGCCGGTGGACGCGTTCAGCGCGATCGTGCACAAGGACAAGGCGTACAACTACGGCGTCAGCATCGCGTCCAAGCTGCAGAAACTCATCCCGCGGCAGCAGTTCGAGGTGCCCATCCAGGCGGCCATCGGCAGCCGCATCATCGCGCGCGAGACGATTCGGGCGATCCGCAAGGACGTGCTCGCCAAGTGCTACGGCGGTGACATCAGCCGGAAGCGGAAGCTGCTGGAGAAGCAGAAGGAAGGCAAGAAGCGGATGAAGATGGTCGGCCGCGTCGAGGTGCCGCAGGAGGCGTTCATCGCCGCGCTGTCGACGTCGGACTCCACGGATGCGAAGACCACCGGGAAGAGGTAGCCGGTAATTCAACCGGTTTGGTTTTCGACGAGGTCGGGAACTCTGGGGCTCGACGGACGCAACGATTGCTCAACCCCCGTGGAGGACCTCCCATGACTGTCTCCGGCATCATCACCGCGATCATCGTCGGCCTGATCATCGGCGCGCTCGGCCGCCTGGTCGTGCCCGGCAAGCAGAACATCCCGATCTGGCTGACCATCGTCATCGGCATCGTGGCCGCCCTGTTGGGCACCGTGATCGCCCGCGCCGTGGGCGTTGCCGACACCAAGGGCATCGACTGGATCGAGCTTCTCTTCCAGGTCGTGCTCGCGGCGATCGGCGTGGCTCTGGTCGCCGGCATCGGTGGCCGTCGGCGCATGACCCGCTGACCTCAGCGCAACGCGGCATTTGCGAGCGCCGGACCCGATCGGGTCCGGCGCTCTGCTGTGCTCGGCCTCCCCCGGACCAGCGAGCGCCCCGGTAGCGCCGGTGTGCCGGATCCATCCGCATGCAGGAACGCCAGGAATCATGCAGGAACGCCAGGAATCATGCAGGAACGCCAGGAATCATGCAGGAACGCCAGGATCATGCAGGAACGCCAGGATCATGCAGGAACGCCAGGAATCGGCTCGGTGTTAGTACCGGAACTTGTGCTGCGCGCTTCGGCGGTTGACCCAGCCCGGGAGTTCGTCCACGCGCTCCGGCTGCGGCACGCGCTCCGCCGGGTCATGACTCGACGTCACGTCCCGCAGCGTCATCACGAAACCTTGAACCAGCCGGTCGGCCCGCAGATCGCGGTACGTCGCCTCGATCAGCGTCTGGGTGTCGTCGGCCCGGCGCAGGCCGAAGAACACCACCCCGTCGCCGCCGGTGGACAGGGCCCGGCGGAGCTCGGCACGGTCGTCGGTGTGCACCAGATCGGGCAACGTGGTGAGCGGGGGGAGTTCTTCGACGGCGAGCAGCGACCGCAGCGCGGGGCTGGCGTACCGCATCCGCTGGTCCTCGTCGATCACCAGCATGAGTTCGGCCGTGTTGCGGATGACCGCCCGCAGATACAGGTCGCTGTCCCGGCGGCCCATCGCGTCGACCAGGGTGATCCGGTCCAGCGCCAGCGCGGCTTGCCCGGCCAGGACCTCGAGCATGTCGCGGGCCACGGCGAGGAAGTCGCGTCGGCCGGTCAGCACCAGGGCGCCGCCGCCCGGCCGGGCCACGGCCAGAGGTTCCAGCCACAGCGGACAGACCAGCGTGGTTTCCGGCTCGTCGGCCCACCAGCTCCGGGAGCGCGGGCCGGCGTCGGTCGTCGGCAACGCGGCCAGGGCCGACTGCCGGTCGTCGGGGGCGAACACGATCCGTTCGATCGCCTGGGCCGGCAGCAGCTGGACGACCGCCTGCCGGACGGCCTCGTCCACCGCCGGCATGTCGGCCGCCGCGACCAGGGCCGCGCTGGCCTCGCGCAGGCCACGTTCCCGGGCGAGCGCCTGGGCGTGCTGCACCAGGGAGTCGCTCAGCCGGGTGATGGTCAGCAGCAGGGTGACGCCCGACGCGACCGCGATCACCACGCCGTCGGTGACCCCGCCGGTCAGTGCCTCGATCAGCAGGACGGCCGGCGGTGTGGCCACCGACAGCCCGAGCAGGGCCGCCCAGCGGCCGTCGAACGGGCTGGGCCGGGCCGGTGCGGGCTGGGTCAGCCGGACCATCGACGGGTGCAGCGCGGCCGCGCCCCAGGCGAGGTACAGCACGACGTACCCGATCTCGCTGAGGTGGCTGGGCGCCAGCGCGTAGGCGATGTCGCTGGACAGCATCGCGGCCGCGCCGACGGTCAGCAGGATTGCCGACGAGTTGCGCCGCGCCGCCACCAGGAGCCGCCCGGCCACTGCGATCAGCAGCAGGTCACCGATCACGTCGGCGGCCGGGATCTTGCCCAACGTCCCCTGGTCACCGACCACGAACACCCAGACCAGGAGCAGCGCGGCACAGGCCGCGGCGCACAGGTCGATCAGCCGGGCGCGGTCCCCCAGCAGCGCGCCGCCGCGAGTGAAGTGCACCAGCCCGACAGCCACGAACGCGAACATCGCCAGGTAGAGCACGCCGGCCACGGATTGGTGGTCGAGCGCGTAGAACACGTCGCCGCCGGCGAGGCTGACCAGGGAAACGGCGAGCAGCGCCCAGGGCGCGACCCGGGCCGGGCGATGCCAGGCCACCCCGCCGATGATCGCCGCCGTGCCGACGCCGCCCAGCACGATCCATTCGATGGCCTCGAGCACGCCTAACTAGTACCAGCGCCGGAGTCGTCTGTCCATCATGGTGACACGCAACGCGATCACGTGCGCGGCAGAGTGTAATTACGCAGAGCGACGCTCGCCGGAAGCCCCGTTCGAACCGACAATTCTGTCAAGCACGTCACTATCGGCATCAAGCGAAGACCTCGGCGATCACGTTGCGCTCGTCGGCGCCACCGTCTCCGGTCACCGACTGCCACTTGCCCGCGCTGGCTCGCCACTCGAGGTCCGCGAAACGTACCCGTTCGAGACCGGTGTCGTGGGCATGCGCAACCAGCCAGTGGGCGTACCGCCAGCCGGCGCTCGGGTCGCCGACGGCGACCGTCAGGCCCGATCCCTGCTCGGCGGTCCGGGTCGAGCCCCTTGCCCCAGTCCAGTCTGAGTCCCTTCAGCAGCGCCGCCGCGGCCGCCGGGCCGCGTAGCACCGGCTTGCCGGTCAGCGTGCAGGACACGGCGGCGGTGGCGCTGCCGGTGAGCGCCTTGGCCAGCACCGCCGATTCGTCCGCCCATTTCGCGTACGCGTCGGGGAAGGCCGACCGCTGCACCCGCTGAGCAGCCTCGGTGACCTTCATGGACTGCCAGCCCTTGACCTTCTTGAGCGCGGTGTAGAACTCGTCCGCCGCGTACCGCGGGTCCTGGATCTTGTCCGCCGGGCCCCAGCCCTGGCTCGGACGCTGCTGGAACAGGCCGACGGAGTCGCGGTCGCCGTCGTCCAGATTCTCCAGTTTCGACTCCTGGAGCGCCGTGGCCAGCGCGATCGCGATGGCCCGCTCCGGCATCCGGCGCCGCGAGCCGACCGCGGCGACGGTGGCCGCGTTCGCCATCTGGACCAGGTCGAGCGTCACCTCACCGCCGGCCCGGACTGTGCAGGAGGAGCCGATCGCCGGAATCTTGATCTTGATGTCGTGGCTCATCGACCGGATCACCGCGACCAGGCTGAAGGTGGCGGCCAGCGTCAGCACGGCCACCAGCACCACAGGCGTCCGCTTCACCCGGCCTCCGCTCGTCGGCACCCCAGAACGCGGTCAAGCGTAAACAACGCGGGCCGGCAACCGGGCTCACTCGCCCGGCACCCCACAACGCGGCCAAGCGTAAACAACGCGGGCCGGCAACCGGGCTCACTCGCCCGGCACCCAGATGGCGTCGCGTTTCTCCCGGAACGCGGCGATGCCCTCGCGTCCCTCCTCCGAGCGGAAGTAACCGGCTGATCGCTGCGACAGCTCGGCCAGCTCGGCCCGGATGCCGGCCTGCCGGGTCCGGCGTAGCAACTGCTTGGTGCCGGCCAGCGCGAGGGGGCCGCCGCGGACCAGGGCCGTGCACGTACGCGCCGACCGCCGCGTCCAGGTCCGCCGCCGGCACCGACGAGGTGACCAGGCCGATCTCGGCCGCCCGCACGCCCGTCGAAGACGTTGCCGGTCAGATAGAGCTCGGCCGCCGCCCGCGGGGCGAGCCGGGGCAGCACGGTGGCACTGATGATCGCCGGGATCACCCCGACGCGGACCTCGGAGAAGGCGAATGTGGCGGCGTCGGCGCAGACCGCGATGTCGGCCGCGGCGATCAGGCCGAGACCACCGGCCCGGGCCGGGCCGCCGACCCGGGCGATCACCGGCTTCGGGAACTCCCAGATGCGCGGCCAGCACGTCGCCAGCATCTGTCGGCCGGGACCCGGCCGTCGGCGCGGAGCCTCGGCCGTCTCCTTCAGGTCGGCGCCCGAACAGAACACCGGGCCGGTGTGCGTGAGGACGACGACCCGGACGGCCGGATCGGAGACCGTCGCGGCGAGGTGGTCCAGCAGCCGGCGCATCAGCGGGGTGGACAGGGCGTTGCGGTTCGCCGGGCTGTCCAGGGTCAGGGTGGCCACGCCGGCGGCGGTAGCGGTACGGACCAGCTCCATGCCGGAACCCTATCGGCGGCCGTGCACACTTGACTGATGGCTGGCGCACTCCCCGATGGCGAACCCGTCCCGACTGACGGTTCGCTCCCGACACCGCGCTGCGCCGTTTCGGACAAAACGGATTCTCGGTGTACGTGCACGTGCCGTTCTGCGCGAGCCGGTGCGGCTACTGCGACTTCAACACCTACACCGCGGACGAGGCCGGGCAAGAGGGTTACGTCGATGCCGTCCTGCGCGAGCTCAAGCTGGCCGCCGGCGCCGTCCCCGGCGCACCGGTCGAGTCCGTCTTCGTCGGCGGCGGCACGCCCACCCTGCTGGATCCGGCCGATCTGGCCCGGATCCTGGACGGCATCGACGCCACCTGGGGACTGGCCGCCGGCGCCGAGGTCACCACCGAAGCCAACCCGGAGTCGGTCGATCCCGCCTCGCTCAGCCGACTCCGGAACGCCGGGTTCACCCGGATCTCGCTCGGCATGCAGTCGGCCTCCCCGGGCGTCCTCGAAATCCTGGACCGCCGGCACACCGCCGGGCCGGGCGCCGCAGGCCGCGACCGAGGCCCGCGAAGCCGGATTCGACCACGTCAACCTGGATTTGATCTACGGCACGCCGGGGGAGACGCCGGAGGAGTTCGCCACGTCGCTGGACACCGCGATCCGCGCGGGGGTGGACCATGTCAGCGCGTACTCGCTGATCGTCGAGGACGGCACCCGGATGGCCGCCCGGATGCGCCGCGGCGAGCTGCCGTACCCGTCCGACGACGTGGCCGCCGACCGCTACCTGGCCGCCGAGACCGCCCTGACGGCGGCCGGTTTCGCCTGGTACGAGGTATCCAACTGGGCCACCTCGGAGGCCGCCCGGTGCCGGCACAACCTGCGGTACTGGACCGGTGGCGACTGGTGGGGGCTGGGCCCGGGCGCGCACAGCCACGTCGGCGGGGTCCGCTGGTGGAACGTCAAGCACCCGGCGGCGTACGCGTCCCGGCTCGCCGCCGGAACGTCGCCCGGCCACGGGCGGGAGCTGCTGACGCCGGCCGATCAGCACGTCGAGGACGTGATGCTCCGGGTCCGGCTCAGCGACGGCCTGCCCCTCGACCGGCTGGAGGCGACCGGCCGGAGGGGTGCGGCTCAGGCGCTGGCCCACGGGTCTGCTGGATGCCGACGCGTACGGCCGGGGCCTGATCGTCCTGACGTTGCGGGGCCGGCTGCTGGCCGATGCGGTGGTGCGCGACCTGCTGCCGTGAACGGCGGTCCCAGCCATCGGTGGCGGGGACCGCCGCGGCACCTACTTGATCCAGTGCGGGGCGCCGGGGTAGACGAAGGGCTCGTTGTTGAGCGCCCGTACGCCCGCCGACGACACCGAAGATCGTGCCCATCAGCCACGGGACGATCAGCAGGAAGAAGCCGAAGACGCCGATCACGATGAACGACAGGCAGCTGCTGATCACGGTGATCACGAGGGCCACGATCGCCCACAGAAGCTGGAAGTTCAGCGCGTCGACCGACTGCCGGCGGACCGATGGGCGATTGGCTGCCCCGGGCCAGCAGCGAGATCAGCGGGGCGACCCAGCCGAGCCAGCCGCCGCTGATGAAGGCCGAGGACGGCGCCGCCGAAGTGGGCCACCATGATCCAGGTCCGGTCGTCCTGCGACGAGAAGCCGCCGGCACCGGGCGGGCCGTACCCAGGCGGACCGTACTGTCCGGGTGGCGGGTTGTACCCGCCTTGCGGGGCGCCGTACGCGCCGGGCGGGGGTTGATGAGCGCCGGGCGGTGGGCCGTACCCGCCGGCGCCGGAGGACGGTGCCTGAGGCGTGCCGTACGGCGGTGGTGGGGGCGGCGAGCCGGCACCGGGATATCCATGGAACGGCGCAGTGGGGTCCGAGGGGTCTCCCTCGCCCGGGCGGCCGGGGCGGTTCAGTCATGGCGCACACGGTAGGGCCGCAGCTCAACCGGGTCGAGGCAACAGGCAGGAGACGTCGTGGAATAGACAACTGGCTAACCCGTGCGTCCGATCATCGCGCCGGACGCCCGCGGCGACGTAGACTGGCACTCGTTGACCCGGAGTGCCAAGACAGTTGACCCGGAGTACCAAGACAGCCGAGGGAGGGGTCAGATGAGTCTCGATGACCGCAAGCTCGAGGTGCTCCGCGCCATCGTCGAGGACTACGTCGAGACCCAGGAACCGGTCGGCAGCAAGGCCCTCGTCGAGCGGCACCACCTGGGCGTCTCCTCGGCCACCGTGCGCAACGACATGGCCGTGCTGGAGGAGGAGGGCTACATCCGCCAGCCGCACACCAGTGCCGGCCGGGTGCCCACCGACGCCGGCTACCGGCTCTTCGTCGACCGCCTGTCCCGGGTCAAGCCGCTCAGCCCGGCCGAGCGCCGGGCCATCGAGCGGTTCCTGCTCGGCGCGGTCGACCTGGACGACGTCGTGCACCGGACGGTCCGCCTGCTCGCCCAGCTGACCCGGCACGTCGCCGTGGTGCAGTACCCGAGCTTGGCCCGTTCCTCGCGTCCGCCATCTGGAGCTGGTTCCGATCTCCACCACCCGGATCATGCTGGTGATGATCGCCGACACCGGCCGGGTCGAGCAGCGCCTGGTCGAGCTGCCCGGTCCGGTGCCCGCCGACGACGTCATCGACCTGCGGCGCAAGGTCAACGAGAAGCTCGCCGGGCAAAGCTGGCCGACACCCCGCCGCTGGTGCAGGCCCTGGTCGACGACTAGCCCGGTCGATCGCCGGACCACCATGGCCTGCCTGGCCTCGGTGCTGCTGGAGACGCTGGTCGAGCGGAGTGAGGAGCGCCTCGCCCTGGCCGGCACGGCCAACCTGACCCGCGGCGGCATGCTCGACTTCCAGGGCACGCTGCGACCGGTGCTCGAGGCTCTCGAGGAGGAGGTCATCCTGCTCAAGCTCATCGGCGAGGTGGAGCCCAGCACCACCCGGATCCGCATCGGCGACGAGAACGAGTTCGACAACCTGCGGTCCGACGTCGGTGGTGAGCACCGGTTACGGGCCGGGCGCCACGATCGTTGGTGGGCTCGGCGTGCTCGGGCCCACCCGGATGGACTACCCCGGCACCATCGCTACGGTGCGTGCAGTGGCACGCTACGTTGGCGAGCTACTGGCCCAGAACTAACTCGCATTGACTAGCTAGCACAGCCTGCACAAGCGCGACAGACATGAGGACTCGAAACCCCGTGGCCAAGGACTACTACGGAATTCTCGGCGTGAGCCGCGAAGCCACCGACGACGAGATCAAGCGCGCCTACCGCAAGCTGGCTCGGCGAGTTTCACCCGGACGTCAACCCGGACCCGGAAGCGCACGAGAAGTTCAAGGACATCAACGCGGCGTACGAGGTGCTCAGCGACGACCAGAAGCGGCAGATCGTCGACCTGGGCGGCGACCCGCTGGCGCCCGGCGGTGGTGGCGGCCCGGGTGGCGGTGCCGGCGGCGCCGGCCCGTTCGTCGGCTTCCAGGACATCATGGACGCGTTCTTCGGGACGGCGGCCGGCGGCGCCACCCGCGGCCCGCGCCCGCGCACCCGGCCCGGCGCCGACGCGATCCTGCGTCTCGAGCTCGACCTGGTGGAGACCGCCTTCGGCGTCGAGGCGCCGATCACCGTCGACACCGCGGTGCTGTGCACCCAGTGCTCCGGGGCCGGCACCGCGCCCGGCACCCACCTGGCCACCTGCGAGACCTGCGGTGGCCGCGGCGAGGTGCAGAGCGTGCAGCGCACGTTCCTCGGCCAGGTCGTCTCGCTCCCGCCCCTGCCAGGTCTGCCAGGGCCACGGCACGATCATCCCGCACCCATGCCCGACCTGCGCCGGCGACGGCCGCATCCGCACCCGCCGCTCGCTCACCGTGAAGATCCCGGCCGGCGTCGAGGACGGCATGCGCATCCGCCTGGCCCAGCAGGGCGAGGTCGGCCCCGGCGGCGGCACGGCCGGCGACCTGTACGTGGAGATCCACGAGCGTCCGCACGACGTCTACTCCCGCAAGGGCGACGACCTGCACTGCCGGGTCACCCTTCCGATGACCGCGGCGGCCCTCGGCACCCGCCTCACCATCAAGACTCTCGACGGCGAGGAGGACCATCGAGGTCAAAGCGGGCACCCAGCCGGCGTCGCACGCTGCGCATCCGCGGCAAGGGCGTCCCGCACCTGCGCGGCCAGGGCCGCGGCGAACTGTTCGTGCACCTCGACGTGAAGACCCCGACCAAGCTGACCGCCGACCAGGAGCGCATGCTGCGCGACTTCGCCAAGACCCGCGGCGAGGACGTGGCCGAGCTGAGCAAGCAGGGCGGCTTCTTCTCCCGGATGCGCGACGCCTTCAACGGCCACTAGATCAACGTCTCCGGGATGTCCGCGCCCCTGTTTCTGGTCGACGAGCTGCCCACCGGCACACGGTTCACGCTGGCCGGCGCCGAAGGGCACCACGCTGCCGACGTGCAGCGGATCCGGGCCGGGGAGGAGCTCGTGCTGGGGGACGGGCGGGGTGGGCTGGTCCGGGCCGGAGTGATCACGGCCGGACGGGGCCGCCTCGAGCTCGCGCTGGGCGAGCGTACGGCCCGGCCCGCGTACGACCCGCGCCTCGTCGTGGTCCAGGGAATCGCCAAGGGTGACCGGGGTGAACTCGCCGTCCAGGCGATGACCGAGGTCGGCGTGGACGAGATCGTCCCGTGGGCCGCGGCCCGCTCGGTCGCCCAGTGGCGCGGCGACCGTGGCGTCAAATCGCGCGACAAATGGGTGGCCACCGCGCGGGAGGCGGCCAAGCAGGCCCGCCGCGCGTGGCTGCCGGTCGTGGGTGGTGACCCCGACGCCTCCACCCGGCAGGTCGCGGCCCGGATCGAGAACGCCACGGCGTTCGTGCTGCACGAGGACGCCACCGACCGCCTGGCCACCGCCGACCTCCCCGGGGCCGGCGACATCGTGCTCATCATCGGGCCCGAGGGCGGCATCGCCGACTCGGAGCTGGCCGCGCTGAGCGCCGCCCGGCCCGTACGGCTGGGAACGGAGGTCCTTCGCACGTCGACCGCCGGTGTGGCCGCGCTCGCACTGCTGGCCGCCCGACTGGAGCGCTGGTGAGCGAGCGCTACCGAAGCAGCGCCCGGCCCGGGGTGCGAGCCGGTAGCCGACCGCCAGGCTCTCGGTCAGGCCGAGCTCCTTCAGCCGACCCGGGTGGCCAGGGCCAGGTCGGTGACGATCACCCGGCGGATGGTGCCGCCCTCGGCGTCGATCGCCGCCACGACCGCGGCCAGCACGTCCCGGCGCCGGTCGGGTTCGAGGATCCGGTAGTGCGACGTGGTGGCGATCAGTTCGGCGTACTCGGTCGAGGTCAGCTTCTCGTCCGGCCGGGGATAACGGCGGCTGCGCAGGTCGGTGAACCGGTCGTCGCCCTGCAGCCGTAGCTCGGGCCAGTCGTCCCCGAAGGTCAGGCCCAAATCGGGATGGTCCGCGGCCAGGAGGCTGTGCGGCGTGTGGTCGCCGCTCAGCCCGAACCGGTCGTCCACCTCGGCCAGGGCCGCGTGCACGTTGCGGTCGGCCACCAGCGACACGTTCCAGAACAGGGCCAGCGCGCCACCCGGCGCCAGCGCGGCCGCCGCCAGACCGGCGCGGCGGTCCAGGTCCACCCAGTGCCAGGCCTGTGCCGAGAACAGCAAGCCGTACGGCCGGTCCGGGATCCAGTCCTCGAACAGCGTCTCGATCACCCGTACCCGCGGCCGGTCCGCGGTCCGCCGCCGCAGCACTGCCGCCATCCGGGGATCAGGCTCGACGCAGGTGATGTCCACCCCGCGGGCGGCGAACGCGGTGGTCGCCTTGCCCGTGCCCGCGCCGACCTCCAGCGCGGGTCCCGGTCCGGCGGCGGCCACGATGTCGTCGATCATCGTGTCCGGGTAGTCGGGGCGGCGGGCGTCGTACTCCTCGGCGTCGTCGCCGAACACCAGTCGTCGGTCCATCCCCTCATCCTGCCGTGCCTCGCCCTACGATCTAGCGATGAGCGCGCACGCACGGTACGAACGGGCCGTCCGCCGGACGCAGGCCGAGGGCCGCATCCCGGCGCTGTCGGTGGCCCTGCACCGCGCCGACCGCGACCTCTGGACCAGCACGGTCGGCGATCTCCGGCACCCCCGGGCACCCGCTCGGCCCGGACAGCCGGTTCCGGATCGGCTCGGTCACCAAGACGTTCACCGCCACCCTGGTGATGCAGGCCCGCGACGACGGCCTGCTCGACCTCGACGACCCGATCGCCAAGCATCTGGACGTGCCCGCGCACGGCGACGCGACCATCCGCCGGATGCTCTCGCACACCTCCGGCTTCCAGCGCGAACCGCACGGCGACGTCTGGGACACCCTGGTCACGCCGGACGCGGCCACCCTGCTGGCCGACCTCGCCCGGGTCGAGCGGGTGCTGCCCAACAACCGCCGCTTCCACTACTCCAACCTCGCCCTGGCCGTGCTCGGCATCCTGGTCGGCCGGCTGCGCGGCGGCGACGTGGGCGGAACTGGTGGCCGACCGGATCACCGGTCCGCTCGGGCTGGCCGCCACCACTGCCTCGCCGCCACCGGCCAGGCCGCGGTGGGGTACCTGGTCGACGCGTACTCCGACGCCGCCCACCCGGAACCCCAGCTCGACCTGGGCGGCGCGAGCCCGGCCGCCCAGCTCTGGAGCACCGCCGGCGACATGGCCCGGTGGGCCGCCTTCCTGGCCGGCCCGGAGATCATCGACCCGGACGCGGAGGTGCTGGCGGCGGCCACCGTCGACGAGATGCGCTGGCCGCTCACCACCACCGACGAGACGCTGTGGTCGAGCGGGTTCGGGCTCGGCCTGATCCTGGTGCCGGAGGGCAAGCGGGTCGTGCACGTCGGCCACGACGGCGCGATGCCCGGCTTCCTGGCCGGGGTGTACGGGCGGCGCGGCGGCGACGGCAACCCGGGCGCGCTCGGCGCCGCCGTCCTCGGCTCGTCCGGGACCGCCGTGGAGACCAACGAACTCGTCCACGAACTGCTGCGCCTCGCCGTCGAGGCCGACCCGGCCGAGATCACACCGTGGGCTCCCGGGCCGCCCGCTCCCGAGGCGTACCGGTCGATCCTCGGCCCGTGGTGGAGCGAGGGCATGCCGTTCGTCTTCGCCTGGCACGACGGCACCCTGCAGGCCCGCGGCGCCGACGCGCCGGCCGAGCGCCCGCCGGCCGTGTTCCGGCCACTGGACGGGCAGCGCGACGTGCTCCGGACAGTCTCGGGACGCGAGGCCGGAGAGCAGCTTCGGCTGACCCGGGACGAACGGGGAGTAGTGGTACGGATGCACTGGGCCACGTATCGGTTCACCCGGGTGCAGGAAGCCTTCGACGGGGTACCCGCATCCGACGGCTGACGGGGCCGAAGTGGTGATAATGGCATCGGCGCGGAGTGGGCCGGAACGGATACCATTGAGCCATCCTTCGCACGAGAGAAAGAGAGCAGGTGGCGTAGGCCGTACGGCCGCCCCTATGACCAGCACGGAACCCACCTCGGACGCGGCCGGCGAGGTCGCGCGGGTGCAGACCAGGATCTCGGTCGCCGATCCCAAGATCATGGTGAATCTGCTGGGTGCGAAGGACGAGATCCTCCGCCTCATCGAGCGCGCTCTCGTCAGCGACGTGCACGTGCGCGGCAACGAGATCACCGTGACCGGCGCTCCGGCCGACAACGCCCTGGCCGAGCGTCTCTTCGCCGAACTCATCGAGCTGATCGAGAAAGGCGAGACGCTGACCGTGGACGCGGTCCGGCGCACCCTGTCGATGCTCGAGCAGAACACCACCGAACGCCCGGCCGAGGTGCTGACCCTCAACATCCTCTCCCGGCGCGGGCGCACCATCCGGCCCAAGACGCTCGGGCAGAAGCGGTACGTCGACGCCATCGACGAGAACACGATCGTCTTCGGCATCGGCCCGGCCGGCACCGGCAAGACGTACCTGGCGATGGCCAAGGCCGTCCAGGCGCTGCAGGCCAAGCAGGTCAGCCGGATCATCCTGACCCGGCCGGCGGTCGAGGCCGGGGAGCGGCTCGGCTTCCTGCCCGGCACGCTCAACGAGAAGATCGACCCGTACCTGCGGCCGCTCTACGACGCGCTGCACGACATGCTCGACCCCGAGTCCATCCCGCGTCTCATGCAGGCCGGCACGATCGAGGTCGCGCCCTTGGCCTACATGCGGGGCCGCGCGCAGCCGCTGACCGCGAAGGTGCTGACCCCGGACGGCTGGCGCCGGATCGGTGACCTGACCGTGGGCGACCTGGTGGTCGCCTCGGACGGGCGGCCGACGCCGGTGCTGGGCGTCTACCCGCAGGGCCGCAAGGAGATCTACCGGGTCACCACCCAGGACGGCGCCTCCACCCTGGCCTGCGGCGAACACCTGTGGACCGTCCGGACGCCCGACGATCGCGGATGGCGGGTCGTGCAGACCCGGGACATGGTCGGCCACCGGCGCCGGTACGAGCTGCCGCTGGTCGGCCCGGTCGAGTTCGCCCCGCAGGATGTTCCCGTCGAGCCGTACGCGATGGGGCGGTCGCTGGGTGGCGGCGAGCCGGCCGGCGTCGGAGCGGGCCGCGACCTTGCTGTCACGGCGACGCTGACCGCGGTGCCCGAGGCCTACCTGTTCAACAGCGCCGCCGTCCGCCGGGCCGTCCTGCAGGGGATCCTCGACAGCAGCCCTCGACCCTGGACCGGGGCAGCGCGGCTGGCCGAGGACGTCATGTTCCTGGTTCGGTCGCTTGGCGGGATCGCCTTCCGCCGACCGGAGGCGGGTGGCTTCGCCATCGACATCGAGCTGCCGGAAAGCGGCCTGCCGATGCGTTTCGTCGAGTCGATCGAGCCGGTCGGCCCGATGGAGGCCGTGTGCATCCAGGTCGCGGCGGCCGACTCGCTGTACGTGACGGATGATCTCATCGTCACCCACAACACGCTCAACGACGCGTTCATCATTCTGGACGAGGCGCAGAACACGACGCCCGAGCAGATGAAGATGTTCCTGACCCGGCTCGGGTTCGGCGTCGAAGATCGTGGTCACCGGGGACGTCACCCAGGTCGACCTGCCGGGCGGGACGAGCAGCGGCCTGCGGGTGGTCCGGGACATCCTGAAGAACGTCGAGGACGTGCACTTCTCCGCAGCTCACCAGCTCCGACGTGGTCCGCCACCGGCTGGTCGCGGAGATCGTCGACGCGTACGCGCGTTACGACGCCCAGCAGCAGCAACAGTCCGTCCATGCCGTACCGGGACGCGCCGCCAGCGGTGGCCGTACCGGGCGACGGCGCTGATCAGCGGGGGTAAGCGCACCACTATGTCCATCGAGATCGCCAACGAGTCGGGAGTCGAGGTCGACACCGACGCGATCCTCGCGGTGGCCCGGTACGCCCTCGACGAGATGGGTGTCAACCCGCTCGCCGAGCTGTCCATCCTGCTCGTCGACACCGACTACATGGCCGAGCTGAACCATCGCTGGATGGGCGGCGACGGTCCCGACCGACGTGCTCGCGTTCCCGATGGACGAGGGCAGCGTCGACCACGGTCCGGGCGAGGCCGGCACCGGCGAGCCGGCCCTGCTCGGCGACATCGTGCTCGGCGCCCGAGGTGGCGGCCAAGCAGGCCGCCGCGGCCGGGCACTCGGCGGCGGACGAGCTGCACCTGCTGACCGTGCACGGCGCGCTGCACCTGCTCGGCTACGACCACGCCGAGCCGGAGGAGGAGCGCGAGATGTTCGCGCTGCAGAACCGGCTGCTGCAGAGCTGGCGCTCCGGACGGCGGGCCGGCTGAGCCCGATGGACCTCGTCCTCGCGGCGGTCCGGTCCTCGACCGGCCTGCCCGACGTGCAACTGCTGATCTACGCGGTCGTGCTGGTCCTCCTGGCCGGTCTCGCCTCGATGACCGACGCCGCGCTCGGCGACGGTGTCCGCCGGCCCGGGCGGCCGAGATGGCCCGCGAGGGGCAACGCGGGGCGACGGCGCTGGCCGCGGTCGCGTCCGACGTGCGTACGGCACCTCAACCTGCTGCTGCTGCTGCGGCTGATCTGCGAGCTGACCGCGACCACGCTGGTGGCGCTGGTCGCGGTGGACACCTGGGGCGCGGGCTGGCGGGCGGCGCTGGTCACCGCCGGCTGCGATGACGCTGGTCAGCTTCGTGGTGGTCGGCGTGGCGCCGCGGACGGTCGGCCGCCAGCACGCGTACGCGGTGGGCAAGGCGACGGCGCCGCTGATCCGCTGGCTCGGCAAGGTGCTCAACCCGCTGGCCTCGCTGCTGATCCTGATCGGTAACGCGGTCACGCCGGGCAAGGGTTTCCCGGAGGGCCCGTTCGGCAGCCAGGTGGAGCTGCGGGAGCTGGTCGACCTGGCCGAGCAGCGGGGCGTGGTCGAGCACGGCGAGCGCGACATGATCCATTCGGTGTTCGCGCTGGGCGACACGATCGCCCGCGAGGTGATGGTGCCGCGTACCGAGATGGTGTGGATCGAGACCCCGAAGACGCTGCAGCAGGCGCTGTACCTGTTCCTGCGTTCCGGGTTCTCCCGGATCCCGGTGATCGGCGACAGCGTCGACGACGTGCTGGGCGTGCTCTACCTCAAGGACGTCATCCGGCGGACCCAGTCCGGCGATCCGGCGGCGACCGGCGCAGCGCGGTGGCCGACCTGATGCGGCCGGCCACGTTCGTGCCGGAGTCCAAGCCGGTCGACGACCTGTTGTCGGAGATGCAGGCGGCCCGCACGCACCTGGTCATCGTGGTCGACGAGTACGGCGGCACCGCCGGCCTGGTCACCATCGAGGACATCCTCGAGGAGATCGTCGGCGAGATCACCGACGAGTACGACGTCGAGCGCCCGCCGGTGGAACATCTCGAGGACGGCTCGGTGCGGGTGACCGCGCGGCTGCCGATCGAGGACCTGGGCGAGCATGTTCGGCGTGGAACTGCCGGCCGACGAGGTCGAGACGGTCGGCGGCCTGCTCGCGCAGACGCTGGGCCGGGTGCCGATCCCGGGCGCGAGCGTCGACGTGGGCGGCCTGCACCTGATCGCCGAGGGCACCACCGGCCGCCGCAACCGGATCGACTCGGTGCTGGTGCGCCGCGTTGCGCCGACCGATCCGGAGCGAGACCGGGCCGACGACGAGGAGAGGCACGCGCCGATACCGAGTTCGACCGAGGAGACGTTGCACGCCGATCGCCGTGAGCTGACCGCCGAGGACGCCAAGCTGGTCACCCTCGCCCGGAGCGCCCGCGCCCGGGTGGGTGCGGCCGAGGGCGCGGCCGTACGCGACCAGGACGGCCGGACGTACGCGGCCGCCACCGTGGCCCTGCCCACCTGCCCCTGACCGCGCTGCAGCTGGCGGTGGCGTCCGCAGCGGCGGCCGGCGCCTCCCGGCTGGAGGCGGCGGCGGTGGTGACCGAGGCCGACACGCTGGACGAGTCCGGCCAGGCCGCCGTGCGCGACCTGGGCCAGGAAGCGCCGATCCACGTGGCCGGCCTGGACGGCGTCCTGCACGGCACGGTTACCGGCATGACCGACTGCACCGAGCGGCAATCAGCTCGACCGGAAGACGGCGCTGAAGGCGAGGGCCGAAACGGCATGCCAAAGGAAGGCTCAGCGTGACGCCGAGGCAGCACAAGGCGAGTTCGTACAAACGGGAGAGCGACGGCGTCTTCCGGGCGGGGTTCGCGTGCTTCGTCGGACGGCCCAACGCCGGCAAGTCGACGCTGACCAACGCCATCGTCGGCCAGAAGATCGCGATCACCTCGAGCAAGCCGCAGACCACCCGGCACATCATCCGCGGCGTCGTGCACCGGCCGGACGCGCAGCTCGTCCTGGTCGACACGCCCGGCCTGCACCGCCCCCGCACGCTGCTCGGTGAGCGCCTCAACGACCTGGTCAAAGAGGTGTGGAGCGAGGTCGACGTGATCGGGATCTGCTTCCCCGCGGACGAGCGGGTGGGGCCGGGGGACCGGTTCATCGCGGCCGAGATGGCCGAGCTCAAAGCGACCGTCATGGCGGTGGTGACCAAAGTGGACCTGGTTGATCCGGCCACTCTGGCGCAGCACCTGATGGCGGTCAGCGAGCTCTACGACTTCGCCGAGATCGTGCCGGTCAGCGCCGTCTCCGGGCATCAGGTCGAGACGCTGGTCGATGTGATGGTGAAGCACCTGCCGGAGTCGCCGCGGCTGTACCCGGACGACGTGCTCACCGAGGAGCCGGAACAGGTGCTGATCGGCGAGCTGGTCCGGGAGGCGGCGCTCGAAGGCGTCCGGGACGAGCTGCCGCACTCGATCGCGGTGCTGGTCGAGGAGATGGTCGACGAGGGTGACGTGGTGCGCATCTTCGCCGACCTGTACGTCGAGCGGGACAGCCAGAAGTCCATTGTGATCGGTCACCGGGGCAGCCGGTTGAAGGATGTGGGGACCCGGGCCCGGAAGGAGATCGAGACGCTGCTGGGCCGCCGGGTGCTATCTGGATCTGCACGTACGGGTGGCGAAGGAGTGGCAGCGCGACCCGAAGCAACTGCGGAAGCTCGGTTTCTGAACCGCCCGGCTGGTCCCCGGTTCCGGCCGACGCACCCGGGTGGACGGTCGGAGGCCGTTCGGTCACGCCCCACGGACGGTGATGTCGCCGCTGCCGACCCGCAGATCGAGGGCCGCCTTGGCCGCCGGGTCGTCCGTCACGCCGGTCACCGAGACGTCGCCCGAACCCTTGTCGGTCGTCACCTTGTACCTGCCGGTGGGGACCGTGACCTGCACGTCGCCGCTGGTCGTCCCGGCGGTCACCGACTGGGCGGTGGCCAGGTCGAGCGTCACGTCGCCGGAGCTGACCCGGGCGGTGACCGGGCCGCCGGTGATTCCCGTCGCCCGGATGTCACCGCTGGTCGCCTGCAGCGTGACGCCGCTTTTCGCCCCGTCCACGGTCACGTCGCCCGACGAACCGTGCACCTTCACCGGGCCGGCGGCGTCCCGGATCCACACGTCCCCGGACGTCAGCGTCAGGTCGGTGGCGCCCACGCCGGTGAGATGCACGTCGCCGGAACTCATCGTGCCGCTCACCGTCACCCCGGCGGGCGCCTCGATCTGGTACGAGACCGAGCAGTCGCCGCCGCAGTCGTCGCTCAGGTGCAGCGCCGTGCCCACCAGCTGATACGACATCGTCGGGTCGGTGCTGTTCCGGATGATCCGGGTGATCGTCGTTTCCGGAGCGGCGCCCGTGGTCACGAGGACGTCGCCGCTGTGCCCGTCGAGCACGATGCCGGTCACCCTGGTCTTCTCGGTGTCGTGGTAGGTGAGCTTCGCGCCGCCCACCGCACCGCACCCGGCCACGGCCAGCGTGCTCGCGGCGATCACGGCGACGGCGGCGATTCTCGAGGTCATGCGACGACGCTATGACCGGGCCCGTACGCGTCGCCATCAGTTGCCCCACCCAACCCGGCCCTGAGAAAACCCTGAGACGCGGTCCCGAGAAGTTCTGTCGTACCCACCGGGCACAATGTGGTTCGTGCCCAGTGGATACCGACGCCACCTCTACCGCGACGACGCGGTGGTGCTGCGTGTCCAGAAACTGGGCGAGAGCGACCGGATCATCACGCTGCTCACCCGGCGGCACGGCCGGCTGCGCGCGGTCGCCCGCGGGGTGCGCCGCACGACCTCCCGGTTCGGCGCCCGGCTGGAGCCGTTCGGGCACGTCGACCTGCAGCTGGCCGGCTCACCCGAAGGAGTGGGACCAGCACGCTGCACTCGGTCAGCCAGGTCGAGGCGGTGGCGCTTGTACGGCAAAGCAGTTCCTCGCCGACTACCCGCGGTACACGGCGGCCAGCGCCATCGCCGAGACCGCCGAGCGGCTCAGCCCGATCGAGCGGAACCGTCGCTGCGGCTGTTCCAGCTGACCCTGGGCGCGCTCAAGGCGCTCGCCGCCCGCGAGCACGCCGGCACCCTGGTGCTCGACGCGTACCTGCTGCGCGGCATGTCGGTGGCCGGCTGGGCGCCGGCGCTGATCGAGTGCGCGGTCTGCGGCACGCCCGGGCCGCACGGCGCGTTCTCGGTGCCGGCCGGCGGCGCGGTCTGCCCCGACTGCCGCCCGCCCGGCTCGGCCCACCCCGCGCCGGCCACCATCGGCCTGATGGCCGCCCTGATCGCCGGCGACTGGACGGTCGCCGACGCCACCGAGCCGCCGGTCCGCCGCGAGTGCAGCGGCCTGGTCGCCGCCCACCTGCAATGGCACATGGAGCGGGCGCTGCGCTCGCTGCCGCTGGTCGATCGACGGGAGAATCCGTGACGCCCGCGTCCCCCCACTCCGCACACCTCCGGCGTCACGGCCGCCCGACCTGCCCAAGGAGGCGCTGCCCAAGCACGTGGCGCATCGTCATGGACGGCAACGGGCGGTGGGCCAAGGACCGCGGCCTGTCCCGCACCAAGGGCCACGAGCAGGGGGAGTATTCCCTGTTCGACACCATCGAGGGAGCGATCGAGCTGGGTGTCCCCTATCTCTCGGCGTACGCGTTCTCCACCGAGAACTGGAAGCGCTCGCCGGAGGAGGTCCGCTTCCTGATGGGTTTCAACCGCGACGTCATCCGCCGGCGCCGCGACCAGCTCGTCGACCTGGGCGTGCGGGTGGTCTGGTCGGGCCGGCCCGGCCGATTGTGGAAGAGCGTCATCTCCGAGCTGCAGACGGCGGAGGAGATGTCGAGGGGCAACAAGACGATGACGCTGCAGTTCTGCGTCAACTACGGCGGCCAGGCCGAGATCGCCGACGCCGCCGCCGCCATCGCCCGGGACGTGGCCGCGGGCACAGCTCAGCCCCGACAAGGTGAACGAGAAGACGTTCGCCAAGTACCTCTACCACCCCGAGATGCCCGAGGTCGACATGTTCCTGCGCCCGTCGGGGGAACAGCGCACGTCGAACTTCCTGATCTGGCAGTCGGCGTACGCGGAGATGGTCTTCCTGGACACCCTGTGGCCGGACTTCGATCGCCGTCATCTCTGGTACGCGTGCGAGCTCTACGCCGGCCGCGACCGCCGCTTCGGCGGCGCCCTCCCCAACCCGGTCAGTCCCGCATAGCGGGTCCCAGCCAGTCAGCCGCGGATGGCGGCCACCGCCGCGTCCGCATCGGAGAGGTCGGGCAGCACCACGTCCGCGCCGGCCGCCGCCAGCGCGTCGGCGGAGGTGCGCGCCGGTGGCCACGCCGATCGCCCGCGCGCCGTTGGCCCGGGCCCCGTCGACATCGTGCACCGTGTCCCCGATGACCACGACCCGGAAGGCCTCGCCGTACTTGGCCTCGGCCCGCTCCTGGCTGCGCCGCACCAGCGTGGCCCGGACGTGGTCGTCCGTGCCGTAACCGCCCACCGAGGCGTCGAAGACCGCCGACAGCCCGAACGCGTCCACTTTGGCCGCTGCCACGAACGGCACATTGCCGGTGACCAGCGTCTGCACCACCGTGGGGTCGTCGGTGAGCCGCCCCAGCACCTCCCGAACGCCCGGCATCAGCGTTCCCTGCAGCGCGAACTCGTGCCGCATCGAGTGGACCACCTCGACGTACCGGGCGAAGAACAACTCCGGTTCGTGGTCGGTGACCCCGTGCATCCGGAACGTCTCGGCGAAGATGTCCAGGTCGGTCCGGCCGCCGAAGTCCGGCATGTGCAGGAACGGCTGCCCGGTGAGTTCGGTGAACGCCGCTTTCCAGGCTCGCGACGCCACCCCGCCGCCACGCAGCAGCGTGTAGTCGATGTCCCACATGACCAGGTCCCTCACTCGGCGAGGCGCCTTTCCACGTGCGCGACCTTGGCCTCCAGCGCCCCGGTCACCCCGGGCCGGATGTCCGCCTTGACCACCAGACTGACCCGCGGCGCCGCCGCCGCGACCACGTCCACGGCCTGCTTCACGACCGCCATGACCTCGTCCCACTCACCCTCGATGGTGGTGAACATGGCATCCGTCCGATTCGGCAGCCCCGACGCCCGCACCACCCGTACGGCCTCCGCGACCGCGTCGCCCACCGACTCACCCACGCCCAACGGCGTCACCGAAAACGCAACCAGCATGGCCTCATCATGGCGGTCGCGCCCGGCCCGCGGTCAGATCGGGTGGCGGATCTCATCCAGCAGGGCTTCCGGGATCTCGATCAGCATCTCGACGGCGCCGCGTCATCGGTTGCCGACCTGCTGCCGGTGGTCGAGTGCGTCGCGGCAGAAGCGGGCCAGCCGATCGGGCTCGGCGACGGATGCACTCGACATCGACCGAGTGTCCAGGAGCGGTCCTCGTCAGGGAACAAGGACCGTGCGCTGAGCCGCACCGGTGTCCTTCCAGGCGATGGTCACGTCGGCCAGGGGGACCGCCCGGGCATCGACCTGGAACGTGCCCCGGGTGATCTCGGCGGCCAGGGCCGGCAACTCGGCCAGGATGTCGCGGGTGGGAACCGAGCCCTGGCCGCTGCCCACGATGGACAACCGGGCGGCCCGCAGTGCCGCCGACGGGATGGTCGCCGAGGGGCCGGCCACCGAGCCGATCTCGATCCAGGTCAGCGGGCGGCCCTGGTCCTCGCGACCGCGGACGATCTGGACCATCGCGTCGGCCGTGGGCGCGCCCCACACATAGTCGAGGACCACGTCGACGTCCGCGGCCACGCTGAGGTCGTCGAATCCGGCCACCTCGTCGGCGCCCACGGCGATGAGGCCGGCGGTGGAACTGCGGCCGGCGGCGACGACCCGGCTCGCGCCGAGGTGCTTGGCGACTTGGATGGCCAGCCGGCCGCTGTTCCCCGTCGCGCCCAGGATGAGCACGCTTCGGCCGGGCGCGAAGTCGATGCGGCAGCGCAGTGCCACCCAGGACGACATCGCCGGATTCATCGCGGCGGCCAGCGTGACCGGGTCGGCGTCCGGCGGCAGGGCGATGCTGCGGCGCGGGTCGACCACCGTCTGCGACGCCATGGAGCCGAACCGGGTGTCGGGAAGGATGAAGTACCGCAACGTCCCGTCGGGGCCACGGCCCACCCCGTCGATGCCGGGGATCAGCGGCAACTCGCCGGTGCTGGTGTAGTGCGACCCGTCGGCCTGCGACCGCACCCGGGGATGCAGCCCGGCCGCGAGAACGTCGAGGAGAACGTCGGAGCCGGCTGCGGGCGCGGGAACCTGGGCGTAGACCGGGGGAGTGTCGAATTCGTTCACCACGGCTGCGTACATCGGGAACCTCCGACCGGATTATGTCGTATCACGAACTAAGTTAGATGGTGATACGAACAATCGCAAGGTAATGTGAGCGTCATGGCCCAGCAGGATGAGGCGCTGGAGAGTCTGGTGCGGACGTCCTTCACGGTGATGGCGCTGCTCAGCCAGGTGGCCGCCGCGCACGACATGTCACTGACGCAGTTGCGCGTCCTGGCGATCCTGCGTGACCGCGAGCCGAAACTGACCGAGCTCGCCGCCTACCTGGGCCTGGAGAGTTCGTCGGTGAGCGGGTTGGTCGACCGGGCGGTCCGGCGCGGGCTCGTGTCCCGGGTCGCCAGCGCTGACGACGCCCGGGCGGTGCGGCTCAGCCTGACCGGGGAGGGGCGCCGCGAGGCGGAACGTGGGACGGCGGAGATCGCGACGCTGCTGGCCCCGATGCTGGGCGCGCTCAGCCCGGCCGAGCGGAACCGGCTCGGTGGCCTTCTGCACAAGCTGCTCAGCCGATGATCGGGCGGAACGCGCCGGCCAGCACGGTCACCGTCAGGATGGCCCCCGCCAGCAGTGCCGTGCCGGCCAGCAGCGCCGCGTCGGCGCCGCGAAAGACCTGAACCCGGGCGTACGTCCGGGGGACGCCTGCGTCGAAACCGCGCGCGTCCATCGCCACGGCGAGCCGGCCGCCCCGCCGCAGCGCACCCACCAGCAGGGCGAACCCGGTCGAGACGAAGGTCCGCAGACCGCCGGAGACGCCGCGGGCCCGGCGGGCCAGCCGGAGCATCTGCCACTCCTGGCTCAGCAACGGCAGCAACCGGAACGCGGCCAGCGCCCCGATCGCGAACCGGGCCGGCGCGCCGAGGTTCTGCACCAGCGCGTCGGCCAGGTCGGTCGGATCGGTGGTGGCGAAGACGAACACGCCGGGCAGCGCGATCGCGAACACCCGGAGGGTCAGTGCGAGGGCGTCCGACAGCACGCCGGTGGTCAGGTCGAGCGGGCCGATCGAGATCAGCTGGCGGCCCGTCCGGTCGGCGGCGAACAGCACCATCGTGACCAGGATGCCCAGTGCCGCCACGGCCAGGGGCCACGCGCGCCGGGCCAGCGCCCCCGCCCGTACGCCGAAGAACGGCATCGCCACCAGCTCGACCACCAGCGCGCACGCCGGCGTGACCGGGTCGAGGGTGGCGACCAGCGCCAGCGACAGGATGAGGGCCGCACCCAGCTTCGCCACCGGGTTGCGCCGGGCCAGGATCACAGCGTCTCCACCCGATCGGCCACCGTGGTCACGAACGCGTCGTCGTGGGTGACCGCGACGATCCCGTGCCCCTCGTCGCGCAGACCGGCGAGGAGCTGGACCAGCTCGCCCCACGTCGTCCGGTCCTGGCCGAACGTGGGCTCGTCCAGGATCAGCAGCCGGGGCGCGGCCGCCAGCGCGGTGGCCACGCTCAGCCGCCGCGCCTCCCCGCCGGAGAGCGTGTACGGATTGGCGCCGGCCAGATGCGTGAGCCGCAAACGCGACAGCAGGTCGTCCACGACGGACTTCGGGTGGCGCAGGCCGACCGCCAGCTCGTCGCGCACCCGCGAAGTGACGAACTGGTGCTCCGGGTTCTGGAAAACCGAACCGATCCGCCGGGTCAGCGTCCCCGCCTTCCACTTGTGCGGCGGCTTCGGGTCGCCGAACCCCCGGACCGCGCCCCCGGTCGGCGCGACCAGTCCACCCAGGACCAGGGCCAGCGTCGACTTGCCGGCGCCGTTCGGGCCGGTCACCGCCAGCACCTCGCCCTCCCGGGCGCTCAGCGTCGTCGGGCGCAGGCGGTCGCGTACGGCCGCGTCGGACGCCGAGATCAACACCGGCCCCGCAGCCGTACGCCCGGTCAGCCGCGGAAACCCGAAGCCCGGCACCCAGACCCCTTCGGCGGCCAGCCGCGCCCCGTGCGACCCGAACACCGTCGCGGGCGACCCGTCGGCCCGGATGCCGCCGCCCGGTTCCAGCACCACCACCCGGTCGACCAGCGGCAGCGCCTCCGCGACGCGGTGCTCGACCAGGATCGTCGTCGTGTCCGGGTCGCGGGCGGCAGCGATGGCCGACCGCACCAGCGCGGCGCCGGGCGGGTCGAGGTTGGCGGTCGGCTCGTCCAGCAGCAGCAGCCCGGGCCGCATCGCCAGCACGCCGGCCAGGGCCAGCCGCTGCTGCTCGCCGCCCGACAGTGCGTTTGTCGAGCGGCCGGCGCCGTACGGGAATCCGACGCGCTGAAGGGCCGACGCCACCGCCGGCCAGATCTGCTCGGCCGGCACCCCGCGGTTCTCCAGCCCGAAGGCGACATCGTCGCCGGACCGGGCCATCACCAGCTGGGTCTGCGGGTCCTGGAACAGGATCCCGACCCGCTCCCGGGCCTTGTGCGGTTCCAGCCCGTCGATCTCGGCAAGGCCCTCCGGCTCACCGGAATCGGAGGGCAGCAACCCGGCGAGCGCGGCCAGCAGAGTGCTCTTGCCGGCCCCCGACGGGCCGAGCAGGAGCACCCGCTCACCGTGCGCGATCCGCAGGTCGACGTCGCGCACCGCCCAGGCCCGGCGCCCGGCGTGCCGCCAGCCGAACCCGCGCAGGACGACCTCGGCCATCTCTCAGACCAGCGCGCGTTCGCCGCCGGCGGCGAACCGGTCCAGCACCCCGGTCGGGGCCAGCGCCCGGACCAGCGCCCAGCTGCCCAGCCCGGCGATGACGGTGCTGCTCAGCATCGTGATCAGGGCGTACGGGATCCGGTAGCTGAACAACGCGTAGTCGCCGTTCCAGACGAAGAAGTCGAACGCCGCCGCCGTCAGGCCGGTGAACAAGCCGGCCAGCAGCGCCGACGGCAGCTTGTAGTACTGGTAGCGGAAGGCCGCGAAGGCCAGCTCCGCGCCGAGGCCCTGCACGAAGCCCTGCAGGATGACGGTGGCGCCCCACTGGTCGCCGAGCAGCGCCGAGATCAGCGCGGCCAGCGTCTCGGTGTACAACGAGGCGCCGGGCTTGCGGATGATCAGCCCGGCCAGAACCGCCGGGATCAGCCAGACGCCGTAGATCACCGTCTGGGCCGGGGCGAAGAACGAGAACGCGCCGCTCGTCGCACTCCACAACAGGTTCCAGGCCCAGAAGATGACGCCGAATGCCACCGCGATCACCGACGCGATCACGATGTCGATGGTGCGCCAACGGTACGTGTTCATGTGTGCCTCCCAGCTTGTACCGGGAGGAGACGCCACGCCATGTCCCCAGGCCGTGCCGAGGACAGGACGCGCCTGAGACGATCCCGATCTCCCTGCGCTGGCATTACCCAGATCAGGTTCGAGGGTCTGCGGATCGTGTGATCCGCACTCTCAGCGCTGTGCGCTCCCCTGTCGGACTGCATATGTTTCGATGACGCTAACACTCAGGCGGCCGGGCGCGACATAGGAGACGTCACATGGAGATCAAGGCACGCGGGCTCACCTTCGACGTGTACGAGTCGGGGCCGTCCGAGGGCCGTCCGGTGCTTCTGCTGCACGGGTTCCCGCAGGACCATCGCGAGTTCGACCTGATGCTGCCCCGGCTGCACGCCGCCGGTCTCCGGACGTACGCGCTGGACCAGCGCGGCTACTCGCCCGGCGCGCGTCCCACCCCGGTGACCGAGTACGACCTGTCCGAGCCGGCCGCCGACGCGGTCGCCGTGCTCGACGCGCTCGGCCTCGAGTCCGCGCACGTGGTCGGCCACGACTGGGGCGCGCAGGTGGCGTGGCTGCTCGCCGCCGCCCACCCCGAACGGGTGACGACCCTCACCGCGATCTCGGTGCCGCACCCGAAGGCGTTGCGGCTGGCGCTGCGGACCCGGCCGTCGCAGCGGGCCCGGTTCGGCTACATGGCGGTGTTCCGGTCACCGGTGGCCGAGCGTCTGCTGCTGGCCGGCGACGGCGCGGTGCTGAAGGCGATGCTCGCCCCGCTCGGCCCGCGGGCGGACCAGTACGCCGACGCGATGCGCGAGCCCGGCCGCCTCACCGGTGCGCTGAACTGGTACCGCGCCCTCGACGGCCAGGCGCTGGCCGCGGCCGGTGTGATCACCGTGCCCACCACGTACGTCTGGAGTGACAAGGACCCCGTGGTCGGCCTGACCGCGGCGCTGCGCACGGCCGACTGGGTCAGCGCCGACTACCAGCTGGTCGCGTTCCGAGGCGTCTCCCACTGGGTTCCCGAGCAGGCCCCCGACGCGCTCGCCGACGTCATCCTCGCCCGCATCGGAGCTTCCTGATCCTTTCGTCGGCGCCTCGCCGCCGCAACGGCCTCCGGTGTTGGCGTCGGTCAGTCCGATTCGTCGAGGTAGGCGTCCCAGTCGGTCGGCCCGGCTGGGTCGATCCGGTAGCCCTGGTCCGGTCGCCTCCGGATCGATCTCGCACGACCGGTTGCCGTCGGTGACCAAGAGACGCGCCATCCGGGACGTCGATTCCAGCTGGAACCTGATAGCGCGCCCGCGTGTAGGCGTCGCCGAGTCGTCGAGCGATGTCCGGAAGGTCAAGGGTGGCGGCGGTGGCGAAGTCGAGATCTCGGGAGGGTCGATCGGTCAGAGCGTGCGCTTTGACGGCGTACCCGCCGGCAAGGACCAGACCCAGCTCGTCACCGGCGCCGAAAGCGATTGTGGCGAGCTCGTGGTGGAAGCCTTCCGTGAAGTTGACGTCAGGCCGCCGCGAGTTGTGGGAGCTGTTGCTCCCACACATGGACGAGTTGGCGGGCGGTCAGCCGCCGGATCTTGGGCCAATCCTGCTCGAGAAGATCAGGATTGAGGTAGGTGTTGGCGTCGTCGCGCTGCCCGCAGTCGAGGAGTGTGGTGTACAGAGTGAGGCGCTGGCCGGCGTCGGTGACGTCGAAGTCGGCGGGACCGGACCAGCAGAGCCGGTTGGGCAGGCGCACGACGCCGGCGGCCGGACCCTTGAGATCACGCCATGACTGCGGCACACGGTGATGTGCGTCGGCGAATCGCGATGGCAGCGCAGCAGTGTCCACCCGGCCATTATGCCGCTCAGTAGCGGCCGGCCGCGGGGCGTAGGTTCAGGTCCTCGAGCTCGAGGGCGGCCAGGGTGGGACCACCGTGCCCACCCTGTAAGTCCGCGTCAACCGCGCAGCAGCCTGCTCTGCCAGGCCAGTACGTCGCGGAGATCCGACCCGATCGACGCGACGGCGCCGTCCGGTCGTACGAGCAGGGCGGCCGGCCCCGGGGGCAGACGCGACGCTCGAGGATCGTCCGGCGTGAGAGTGGTCACGGTGAGCGGGAACCCGTCGGGGCCGCCGAAGGTGGCCGGGATACCGGCGATGTCGAACTGGCCCATCAGCACGAGTTCGGCTTGCGCACCGCCGCTCAGCGACCAGCCGTCGCCGGAGTGGACGGCGCCCCGGCGGGACCCGTCGGAGAGGGCGCCGCCCCGATAGGTGATCGACTCCTCCATCAGGAAGGAGGTGAAGATCCGCTGTGTCGCGGCCAGCGACAGGAGCGCCGGAGCGAGGCGATCCCGGAGTCGCTGTACCGGCCCGTCCAGCATCGCGGCCCGAAGCAGGAGGCTGGTCTTGCGGACGACGTCCCGGCCCACCGGGTGCCGCTCGCTGTCGTACGTGGACACCAGCGATCCGGGGGCCGCACCCCGGAAGACCAGTGCGATCTTCCACGCGACGTTCGCGGCGTCCTGCATACCGGTGTTCATCCCCTGACCGCCCGCCGGTGAATGCACATGGGCAGCGTCACCGGCCAGCACGACCCGGCCGTGCACGTACCGTCCGACCTGTCGTTCGTTGACGCCGAATTCCGAGGTCCAATGGATGTCCCCGACCTGCCAGCCGAGGTCGGTGCGGTTGTTCAGCGTGCTCTGCACGTCCTCGCGGGTCGGGGTTCCGAGCTCGCCCTCTTTGCCGCGGCCGGCCCCGAGGTCGGCGATGAGGCGCCAGCGTGACCCGCCCATCGGGAAAGCGGCGTTGACTCCGTGGGCCAGGCGAATCACCACCTGGTCGGCTGCGGGCGGCCGGTCACCGGCGACCTCGAAATCCGCCAGCATCCAACGGCGGTCGACGGTGCTGCCGGGGAACGGGATGCCCAGCCCGTGCCGCACCACGGAGTGCGCTCCGTCGCAACCCAGCAGCCATTGGGCTCGCACTTGCGACTCGCCGGCCGGGGAGCGGAGTACGCCGGTGACCCCGGCGGCGTCCGGCGCGAAGCGGAGGAGTTCCGTCTTGCGTTCGACGTCGACGCCGAACTCCTCGAGCCGCTGGACGAGCACACGTTCGGTGCTGCTCTGCGGGATCATCACGGATGCCGGCGCACCGTCGACCGGCTCGGGAAACTGCACCAGCGAGTGCCGATGAGCGCCGAATCCGATCGCGGCCTGCCGAAGTTGCGGGTGACCGTCGGCGAATCGTTCGTACGGCAGCGCCGGGTTCAGCGTGTCGAGGGTGCGCTTCCACAGCACGAGGGCTTTGGAGAGATCGGTCGGTCCCGCGTTGCTGTCCACGATCCGCACACCGACCCCGTGGCGAGCGAGCATCAGCGCCGCTGTCAACCCGATCGGTCCAGCCCCCACCACGAGCACCGGCACACTGTCCATGTCCATCACTCCGCGGTATTTCATCACTCGTGGAAATTAATTCATCGTATGATGAACTATGGTCTCCATGATCGGTCCGACGTTGCAGAGATACCTCAGCGGCAAGGTCTGAGCCGACTCGCGACCCCGGCGTCAGCCTGAGCCGCGCCGCTCAGCGGCGGCCTCCGGTCGGACGCAGGCCGAGGTCCTTGAGCTCCAGGGCGGCGAGGGCGTCGATGGCCGCGGCGTCGCCGCGGCGCCAGGACTCGGCGATGTCGGGGCCGAGCTTGGACAGCTGGTTCAGCGGACGGCCGGCCAAGGCCCGCAGCGCCAGCAGGTCGCGGCCGGCGGGCTGATTGCGGACGGCGGTGGCCACGCCCGCGCGCCGCATCCAGCGCAATCGCAACGGCAGCCAGAGGAACAGGACCAGGGCCAGCGGTACGGCCAGGGCGGCCAGCGTGGTGATCAGCGCGACGTTGCCGACCACCTGCTGCTGCTGCTGACCGGCCTCGGCCACGGAGCGGGCGGCGTTGGCGGCCCCGGAGAACGGCTTGGTCAACTGGCCGCCGACCAGCGGCACCCGGCCCACCTTGCCGCCGGCGTCGGACAGGTTGTCGGCGAGGCCGGTGCCGGCGCTCTCCAGCTTCTGACCCGGCACGCCGAGTTTGAGCACCATGTCGTGGATCCACAGGCCGGCTCGGATCCAGCCGTACACCCAGATCACCACCAGGATGTCGGTGATGAGCTGGCGGATGGCGACGGGCAGCCGGTCGGCGTAGAGCTTCACGCGGTCTTAGTAGCACACTCCGGACACGTACCGAAGATCTCGAAGGTGTGCGAGACATCGACGAAACCGTGCTGCCCCGCGACCTTGACCGCCCACGTCTCCACCGCCGGGCCTTCGACCTCAACCGTCCGGCCGCAGGACCGGCAGACCAGATGATGGTGGTGGCCGGAACTGCACCGGCGGTAGAGGTGCTCGCCTCCCGGCGGCCGCATCACGTCGATCTCGCCCGCGTCGGCCAGGCCCTGCAACGTCCGGTAGACGGTGGTCAGCCCGACCCGTTCGCCACGCTCGCGCAGCCGGGCGTGCAGCTCCTGGGCGCTGTTGAACCCGTCGGCGTCGCTCAGCGCGGCGCTCACCGCGCTGCGCTGCCGCGTGTTCCGCGGCCCGTTCTCGTCGGTCACGACTGGGCCTCCTTCGTCGTGCCCTTCTGGCCCTCGCCTGCGAGGCCGTTGTCCGGTGCGGGTGGGTGCCGCTCGGTGCAGGCGGTCACGACTGGGCCTCCTTTGTCGTGCCCTTCTGGCCCTCGCCTGCGAGGCCGTTGTCTGGCGCGGCTGGTTGCCGCTCGGTGCAGTCGGTCACGACTGGGCCTCCTTCGTCGTGCCCTTCTGGCCCTCGCCTGCGAGGCCGTTGTCTGGTGCGGGTGGGTGCCGCTCGGTGCAGGCGGTCACGACTCCTCCCGGGCGTGGGTCACCGCGTCCCCGACGATGTGCGCGACGTGATCGTCGACGAGCGCGTACGCGATCTCCCGCCCGCGCCGGGTGCCGCGGACCACGCCGGCCCCGCGCAGCACGCGCAGATGCTGCGACACCAGCGGCTGCGGCGCGGCCAGCTTCTCCACGAGTTCGTGCACGCAGCGTTCGCCCGCGCCCAGCTCGGCCACGATCGCCACCCGGATCGGCGCCGACAACGCCCGCAGCAGCTCGGCCGCGCCCTCGTACAGCTCGTACCCGTTCGGGTTATCCATGCAGCACCACCTCCGGCGGCTCGATCTCGTCGGCGCGGCTGGGCCGCCCTCGCCACAGTGCGCTTCCCACGGCCAGCGCCACGAAGACGACCAGGGCCAGGATCACGATGGTCGCGCCGGGGGCGGTGTTGGCCTCGGCTGACACGAAGAAGCCGCCGGCCGCAGCGGCCAGCCCGATGCCCATGGCCGCCGCCATCGTCGTCCGGAATCCCCGGGTGACCTGCTGGGCGGCCGCCACCGGCACCACCATCAGCGCGCTGACCAGCAGCAACCCGACGGTCCGCATGGCGATCGTGACGGTCACGGCGGTGGTCACGGCGATCAGCAGATTGAGCGTACGGACCGGAAGTCCCGAGACACGGGCGAACTCCTCGTCGTTGCTGACCGCGAACAGCGCCGGCCGCAGCAGCAGCATGCCGACCAGCACCAGCAGGCCGAGGACGCCGATCAGGACGACGTCCGACGTGGACGTGGTGATCAGCGAGCCGAACAGGTATTGGATCAGGTTGGCGTTGCTGCTGTCGCTGGACAGACCGACCAGCACGACGCCACCGGCGATGCCGCCGTAGAACAACAGGGCCAGGGCCAGATCCCCGGACGTACGGCCGCGTTGGCGCACCAGCTCGACCCCGACGGCGCCGATCACCGACACGATGACCGCGGTGATCACCGGGGACCGGTTGAGCAGCAGCCCGACGCCGACGCCGGTGAGCGCGACATGCCCGATGCCGTCGCCGATCAGCGACAACCGGCGCTGCACCAGGTAGATGCCCAGCGCCGGCGCGGCCAGCCCGATGATCAGGGCACCGATCAGCGCCCGGATGATGAAGTCGTACGCGAACAGGTCCATCAGCCGTCCATCCGGTCGGCCGGCGCCCACTCGCAGAGACCCGGCGCGTCGATCGCCGCGTGCGGGTGCACGTGGTCGTGACCCGCTTCGGCGTGGTGGCCGGCCGGTTCCGGCACGGCCCCCTCGTACGCGATCCGCCCGTGATGCACCACGACGGCCCGGTCGATCAGCGGCCCGAGCGGCCCGAGCTCGTGCGCGACCAGCAGGATGGTCCCGCCACCCTCGGCGAACGAGTGAAGCGTGCCGGCGAACGCGTCCTGGCTGGCGGCGTCCACCCCCGCCGTCGGCTCGTCCAGGATCAGCAGGTCGGGCCGGCCGGCCAGGGCGCGGGCGATCAGCGTGCGCTGCTGCTGGCCGCCGGAGAGCGTGGCCACCGGGTCGTTGATCCGGTCCAGCAGGCCGACGTCGGTCAGCGCCGCCCGGACGGCCTCGCGGTCGGCCGCCCGCGGCAGCCGGAACACACCGCGCCGGGCCAGCCGCCCGGACGCGACGACCTCGCCCACGGTGGCCGGCACGCCGCTGCCGGCGCCCATCCGCTGCGGCACGTACCCGATCCGCGACCAGTCGGAGAACCGCTTCTGCGGCACGCCGAACAGCTCGATCGAGCCGGCACTGGCCGGGACCAGGCCGACGACCGTACGGACCAGAGTGGACTTGCCCGAGCCGTTGGCGCCGAGGATGGCCACCACTTCGCCCGGGTCCACCTTCAGCGTGACGTCACGCAGCACCTCGCGGCCGCCGTACCGGACGGCCACATGGTCGACTCCCACGATGCTCATGCGGCACATCCCAACGCTGTTCGGAGCGCGGCCAGGTTGGCGCGCATGACGGTGAAGTAGGTGGCGCCGGGCTGGGTGACGCCCTCGAGGGGGTCGAGCACGGCCGCCCGGGCGTGGACCTCCCGGGCCAGCGTCTCGGCCACCTTCGGGCTGACCAGCGTCTCGAAGAAGATGGTGGTGGTGCCGGTCCGGCGGGCTTCGGCGGCCACCGACGCCAGCCGGCCGGGGGACGGCTCGGCCTCGGGGGAGATGCCGGTGATGCCGACCTCACTCAGCCCGTACCGGTCGGCCAGGTAGTGGAACGCCTCGTGGCTGGTGACGATCGCGTGGCGGGCGCAGACCCGCAGGCCGGCGGCGTACTGCTGATCAAGCGTGGCCGCCTCGGCCTGCACGGCGCGGGCCCGGGCGGTGTACCCGGCGGCGTGCGCCGGGTCGGCGGCGGCCAGCCGGGCGCCGACCTGGCCGGCCACCACCGCGTACCGCTCCGGGTCGAGCCAGAAGTGCGGGTCCCGGTTGCCGGCGGCGGCTTCGTTCTCGTCCCCGCTGTAGGGCAGGAGCGGGACGACCGAGCCGGCGTTGAACGCGCGCGCCGCCGCTTCCTGCCGTACGGCCTGATCCACCGTCGGCTGGAAACCCTTGAGGTAGACGACCAGGGCGGCTCCGGCGATGTGGGCGACCTGCCGCGGACTGAGCTCGATGTCGTGCGGCTCGGCACCCGGCTTGGTCAGGTCGGTGACCGTGACGTCGTCGCCGCCGATCTGCGCGGCGAGGTACTGCAGCGGATAGAACGAGGTGACCACCGGCAGCTTCCCGTCGACCGGCGTGCCCGCGGCCACGGTCGCGCAGCCGCCCGCGGCCAGGCTCAGGACGAGCCCGGCAAGCAGCGATCGGATACGCATGGGGCCACTGTGCGCGCCGTTGACAATGATTGTCAAAACCGCATGGGTCACACCACCTTGGCCGCCACCGCGGCGACGAGCAGACCGAGCAGGACGACCCGGATGACCCGAGTGGCCGGCGGCTGCACCGGCCAGGTGGTGGCGGTCAGTGCGGCCGCGCCCAGCCCCAGCACGACCAGCAGCGCCGCGCCGACGATCCCGGGCAGGAACAGTCCCGCCAGCAACAGCACCAGCGCCACGAGGAACGCGTGGAGCGGCTTCACCCGGGCCAGCCGGCGCAGCAGCGGATTGTCGGTGGATGTCACGGATCACTCCTGAGGATGGTGCGTACGCTCGTCACATGCTGGTGATCAACCGTTTCGTCGTCCCGCCGGACACCCACGACGAGTTCGTCGAACAGGCCCACGACGCGCTCGCCGCCCTGGCCGACCGGCCCGGATACCTCTCGGGCCGGCTGACCCGGGCGCTCGACGACCCCGCCCACTGGACGCTGGTGACCGAGTGGGAGTCCGTCGGAGCCTACCGGCGGGCGCTGGGCGGCTTCGAGGTCAAGGTCCGGGCCACTCCGCTGCTGGCGCGGTCGGTGGACACGCCGTCGGCGTTCGAGACCCTCGCCAGTGCCGTGCCCGGCGGCCCGGTGGTGACCGAGGCTTCCGACCGGGCCGCGGAACCGTGGCGGTGAGCACTACCCTGAAAGGGTGACTCTCGCACCACCCATGGGGCCCGGCGTACAACCGCCTTTTCCGGCGCCGCCGACCGAGGGTCGCGGCCGGCGCATCGGCCTGGGCCTGGGCATCGGGGGAGCGGTGCTGGCGCTGTTCTGCGGCGGCGGCGTGGCGGCCGGGATCGGGCTGATCTCGGTGGGCGGCAAGGCCCTCAACGAGCAGGCTCACAAGGTGGTCACCACTTACTTCACCGACGTGCAGAACAAGCGCTACAGCCAGGCGTACGCCCAGCAGTGCGCCGACGTCCGGCAGCAGGAGTCACAGGCCGAGTACGCGACCCGGGTCGCCGCCACCGAGCCGATCACCGGGTTCCGGGTCGGCGACGTGAACATCGCCGACGTCGATCTCACCGTCCCGGTTCAGGTGCAGTACGACGACGGCCGGACCGGCACGCTGCGCGTCTCCCTGGGGCAGAACTCGGAAACGGGGCAATTCCAGGTCTGCGGCGTCGAGGAGTAGTCTCCGGATCTGTCCCATTTCCCCGACATCCCCGCCGACAACCAGCCGGCGTAGGAGGATCATGCCCGCCGATCGTATCGACGCCGTCGTCAGCCTGGCCAAGCGCCGGGGCTTCGTGTTTCCCTCCAGCGAGATCTACGGAGGCACCCGCTCCGCCTGGGACTACGGTCCGCTGGGCGTGGAGCTGAAGGAGAACGTCCGCCGGCAGTGGTGGCGGACGATGGTCCAGCAGCGGGACGACATCGTCGGCCTCGACTCCGCCGTCATCCTGGCCAAGGACGTCTGGGCCGCCTCCGGTCACCTGGACGCCTTCGTCGACCCCCTGACCGAGTGTCAGTCCTGCCACAAGCGGTTCCGGGCCGACCACCTGGAAGAGGCGTACGAGGCCAAGCACGGTCACCTGCCCGCGTCGCTGGGCGAGATCAACTGCCCGAACTGCGGCAACAAGGGCACCTTCACCGAGCCGAAGATGTTCAACGGCCTGATGAAGACCTACCTGGGCCCCACCGAGTCCGCGGAAGGCCTGCACTACCTGCGGCCGGAAACCGCCCAGGGCATCTTCGTCAACTACAACAACGTGGCCACCGCAGCCCGGAAGAAGCCGCCGTTCGGCATCGCGCAGACCGGCAAGAGCTTCCGCAACGAGATCACCCCGGGCAACTTCATCTTCCGGACCCGCGAGTTCGAGCAGATGGAGATGGAGTTCTTCGTCGAGCCCGGTTCCGACGAGCAGTGGCACGAGTACTGGCTCCAGCAGCGCTGGCAGTGGTACCTCGACCTGGGACTGTCGGAGAAGAACCTGCGCTTCTACGAGCACCCCAAGGAGAAGCTCTCGCACTACTCGAAGCGGACCGTCGACATCGAGTACCGCTTCCAGTTCGGCGGGACCGAGTTCGCCGAGCTCGAGGGCATCGCCAACCGCACCGACTTCGACCTGACCACGCACTCCAAGCACTCCGGCGTCGACCTGTCGTACTTCGACCAGGAGAAACAGGAACGCTGGGTGCCGTACGTCATCGAGCCGGCCGCCGGTCTCACCCGCGCGGTGCTCGCCTTCCTGCTCGAGGCGTACGACGAGGACGAGGCGCCGAACACCAAGGGCGGCGTTGACAAGCGCACGGTCATGCGCTTCGACCCGCGGCTGGCCCCGATCAAGGTGGCGGTGCTGCCGCTGTCGCGCAACCCGGAACTGTCGCCCAAGGCTCGCGGGCTGGCGGAGCTGCTGCGCAGGCGCTGGATGGTGGAGTTCGACGACTCCCAGGCGATCGGCCGCCGGTACCGCCGGCAGGACGAGATCGGCACGCCGTTCTGCGTCACGGTCGACTTCGACACGCTGACCGACGACGCCGTGACCGTCCGGGACCGCGACACGATGAAGCAGGAACGGGTGCCGCTGGCCGAGATCGAGCGCTACCTGATCGAGCGCCTGCCCGGCTGTTGAATGGTCTTGGTCTTGGAGGGATCTGCGCGTCATCCGAGAGGGGGTGCCGGAGGCTGCCGTCACATGGCTGAAGCGTGCGTGCCGATCGGTCACCCATGCCAGGCGGCAGCGAGAATTCGTTGCGGTGGCCACGTGGCCAGCCAAGCCGGCATCTCGTCGGCGGGTAGCGGCTTGGCGATGTAGAAGCCTTGCAAGACGTCGCAGCCGAGCAGTTCCAATTCCGTCCAGGTCTCGCGGTCCTCGACGCCCTCGGCGACGACTTCAAGGCCGAGGCTGTGTCCGAGTTCGATGATGGAGCGGGCAATGGCGAGTTCCCGGCGGCTCGTTCGTACGGCAGAGACAAACGACCGGTCGATCTTCAACTCATCGACCGGTAGGTCTTTCAACCGCCCCAGTGACGAGTACTCCGTGCCGAAGTCGTCTATGGACAGCCGCACGCCTAGTTCATGCAGCTGGTTCAGCGTCTCCACGGCTCGTCCGGAATCCGCCATGACGGCACTCTCGGTGATCTCCAGGATCAGCAGCTCCGCCGGAACACCCGTGTCGGAAAGGAGCCGTGCTACCCGAGCGGGTGCTGCGGGGTCGCGGAGACAGTGCGGCGAAAGGTTGACGGCGACACGCCAGTGGTGTCCGGCGTCGAGCCAGCGACGCTGCTGACGCAGGGCCGACTCGAGCACGTGAAAGGTCAGTGGGTGGATCAGACCGGTCGCCTCGGCGAGACCCACGAACTCTCCTGGACCGAGCAGTCCGAAGTCGGGGTGCTGCCACCGTACGAGTGCCTCGGCGCCGATGGGCAACCCGGTGCGGGCGTCGACCTTCGGCTGGTAGTGCAGCACCATCTGGCCCTCCGCGATCCCGGTTCGGATCTGACCGAGCAGCGCCAGCTTGCGAGCGCTGTGCTTGTCGAGTCCCGCCTCGAAGACCTGGTGTTCCAGGTGTGCCGTCTTTGCGGCGTACATCGCGATGTCCGCCATCCGCAGGAGCTCGTCCGGATCGGTGGCATGGTCGGGGTAGATGGCGAGACCGATGCCCGCGTCGACCTCCACACTCAGGTCGTCCAGGTAGAAAGGTTGTTCCAGCGCCGAGTGCAGCTTCGCCGCGACCCGGACGGCGGCGTCGGCGCTGTCGACGACCGGTAGCAGCACGGCGAACTCGTCACCGCCCAGCCGGGCCACCGTGCCTGTGTCCCGCAACACCTGAACCAGGCGTTCGGCGACTTGTGCGAGCAGCCGGTCGCCGTAGTGGTGGCCGAGGGTGTCGTTGATGTCCTTGAACCGGTTCAGGTCGGTCAACAGCAGCGCGGTGCGCGCAAGACGTTGTCCAGCGGTACGCATCGCCTGGCCGAGGAGGTCGTGCAACCGGAGGCGGTTGGGCAACCCGGTGAGCTGGTCGGAGAACGCCTGGTGGGTCAGGGCGCGTTCCAGCGCGACTCGGTCGCTGACATCGCGGAGGTTGATCAGTGTGCCGTTGACCGCCTCGTCGGCGACGAGGTCGCGGCCTACGCCCTCGATGTCGTGCACGGTGCCGTCGGTGTGCTGGGCGCGGAACCGGATCACCGTGGTCGAGCCGCGCCCGACCGAAAGCAGCCGCAGCCCTCTGATGACCGCCGATGCGTCGTCCGGGTGAACGTGGTCCGCGATCAGGGCCTGGGCGGTGCGTCCCTGGAGGGCCTCAGCCGGCCGGCCGAGCAAGTGTGTCGCCGAGGGGCTGACGTAGCTGGCGCGGCCCTCGGGGTCGAGCAGGATCGTGGTGTCCGACGACGCGGCGACGAGGGCCTGGAATCGGCGTTCGTCGTGCTCGCGGAGCCGTGCCTGCAATCCGTGCAGGCGCGCGGTCAGCCACGCCAGGCACTCGCCGGTGATGACACAGATGACGGTGCAGGTTACGGCCGAGGACGCGAGCCGAGGCTCGTGCGCCACGATTGCCAGCGGAAACCAATAGGCCACCATGAACAGCGGGCTCAGCGCGAGGACGGCACCCCGTCGCAGCGCGGTGCCGGCCCACACCGCGAGGACGAAGAAGGAGATGCCGGCCAGATACGGGTTGGGGTCCATCCAGTTGCCGAACCCGCTCATGGCCAGCGACGGCGGGATGGCCAGGACCTGCCACCGGCGTCCCCACCGGTGCCAAGGCAGCCACAACATGACTACGCCGCACACCATGGTCGCGGCCCCGAGTCCCAGTAACACCGCCAGGATCCGGCGAGCGGACCCGACCGTTGGTGCGTACCCGAAGATGACGGCGGCCGACGCGATGTAGAGCCAGCCGATGGCATGCCCAGTGAGCCGTCGGAAGGACCCGTCCGGCTCCGCCACCTCCCCGCGCCACAGTCGCCAGGTCACCTACCCCTGATCGGCGGCGCCTCCGGCCTACTGAGCCAAACCCGGCGCGGCCGCGGTCATTCGGCGGCCTCCCGGGGGGACGGCAGGACCCGGCCGGCGAGCTGCCGGCCGAAGGCGCGCCGTAGCTCACTCATCGAGCTGCCCCCTTCAGCGAGGGCCTGGGGCAGCGCCGTGGCCAACGTCTCGACCAATTTCACCACGTCCTGGTCGGTGTGGTGGGCGGTGAGCGAGATCCGGATCCCGGACCGTTTGGCCGGGACCGCCGGGGACGTCGCGATGTCGACGAAGAACCCTGCGTCTCGCAAGAGCTCTGCCACCCGGTAGGTGAGGGGCGGCTTACCGACGCCGACGCAGCGGATCGGCGTCGCGCTCGGGCTCACCACTGGAAGGTCACACTCGGCGGCCAATCTGTTGAACAGGTCGATCAGGTGGTTCAGGTGGGCGCGGCGAGGCGCGACCGCGTCGGTCAGGTGCAGGTGGGCAGACGCGAGGATGGCTCCGAGCATCGGAGGCTGCACCGGGCCCGAGAAGATCAACGGCCCGCCGAGCGCGAATACCCGCCGGCGCATCTCCTCGTCGGGAAAGGTCAGTACGCCGCCGGCCGCGGCGAACGACTTGTTGAGTGAGCCCGTGACGATCGTCCGTTCGGCCGCGGCCGAACTCAGCCGCCCCAGCGCATACCCGCGGCCGAATTGCCCGGTCCACGAGATCGCGTGCGCGTCGTCGATGTACAACCACAGGTTCGGATACCGCTCCGCGAGGTCGCTCAGCTGTGCGACGGGTGCGGGGTCGGCGTACATGCTGTAGATCCCGTCGGTCATGTACCAGACCCGCCGATGCGTGCTCGCCAGCTCGGCGACGCGGCGTTCGAGGCGGGCGAGATCGCTGTGCGGCAGCAGTTCCACCGGGATCCCGTCGGCCTGCACCAGCCTCGCTGCGACCTGCACGCTGAAATGCACTTGAGCGTCGAGGAGCACGATGTCGTCGCTCCCGATCACGACGGGAAGCGTGGCGAGGTGCCCCATCGTCGTGCTCGGGCTGATCAGTGCCGGGCGGCCGAACATCTCCGTCAACGCTGCCTCTGCCGGGGCATAACCCGGTGCCGACAGGTACGTCCGCGACGAGGAGAACTGACTGCCGTACCTCGTCGCCGCGTCCACCACCGCCGCGACCACCTCCGGGTGAGTCTCCAGGCCGAGGTAACTGCAGGAGCCGAAGCTGACCAGGCGTCTGCCGTCGACGGTGATCACCCGCCCGTCCAGCTGATCATCCTGCGCCGCGCAGTGCGCCAAGCCCTGACTCACCCCCTGCATCACGAGGTCGTCAAGCGCGTCCAGCCGGGCCTCGGTCGTACTCATCGTCATTCCTGTATCCATTCAGCGATGTCCGGTCGACGGTCGTCGCCATCGATGTTGATCAAGAAGGGCTTGACAGTAGCCGGACATGGAATTGAGCGCCACGCCAGTTGCAGCTTGCACGCGAGAGGTGTGGCGTACCGCCGGCGCCGCGTCCACCCGACCGCCCCGGCCGCCGGAGTTCACAGATTGCCAACGCACGGTCTGTTGGACTCTGCTCACGCTCCGCCGCCGGCGCATCAACGCTCTGATCGCGGACATCGAACGGGATCCCGACGGCGCCGGCATCCGCAACCCGCAATCCTCCGGAACAACCTTGCTGGGCTGCGTCACGTCGCATCGACGATGGGCATCGATTGGTGGATGCCGTCGAACCGGACGCGATCACGATCATCTCGTGCCGCTACCCCTACGAACAGCACGAGACCGGTTTGTGGGTGGCCAGGCGGGGCGTGGCATCCGCGATGGCGTGACCGAGACCGCTGTCCTGATCACCACTCGGGCGCTGGTGGAGCGGATCCCCCAGACGCTGAAGATGATCGAGTTCGCCCCCGACGAGAACTTCCGCAGCTGGTGGTTACGATGAAGTCGACGGCCGGAAGGCCCCGTGGGTGCAGCTGAATTATCTTATTGGTAGTGGTATCGGCATTGCGCAATCTCTACGGTGTCATCGATGATCCGGTACACGAGGCGGTGTTCCTGATCGATGCGCCGCGACCAGAATCCTGACCAGTTGCCGCGGAGCTGCTCGGGTTTTCCGATGCCCTGGTGACCGTTGCGTCGGACGTCTTCGATCAGGGTGTTCACCCGTCTGAGCATCTGCCGATCCAGCTGCCAGCTCAGATAGTCCTCCCAGCCTCGACTGGCGAACTGGATCTTCACGCGGCCGGCGACTCGTCCGCGCTGCTGTCTGCGTCGACCAAGTCGTGCATCTCTCCGCCACCGTTTCGCAGTTCCTCGACGGCTTCGTTCAGCCGACGAGCGTTTGCTGGGCTGGCCATCAGGTATGCCGTCTCCTTCAGAGACTCGTACTCACGCAGTGAGATGATGACTGCGGCCTCACGGCCCGAGCGGGTGACCACCACTTCCTCGGCATCGTCCACGACGTGGTCGAGCATCTCGGCTAGGTGCTGCCTGACCTCTGAGTATGTAACGATGCGCATGATGCCTCCCCGGCTGGCGTACAACAAATTGTACGACACGAACCGGAACTCCGGTCGTCAGAAGTCTGGCGCGAACCCGCCGCCGGTGCGACCGAGGAGTCGACCGTTGCGGCACTTCGCCGTGCCGGCGCCTCGACGACGGCCACTGACGGCCCACCTGCTCGGAGTCGAACGAACAGCGTCGCCCAGTTGGGGCTGCCGGGCGGGGGTGGCATCCTCGATGGCGTGGCCGAGACCGCCACCGCGACGACTGCCCCGCCCACCGCCCGCCCGCCTACTGGCGCTGCCTGGTCGAACCCGAGACGGGTGCGGGCGTGGTCGTCCAGGTGGTGGGGCCAGTCCGTGATCGCCGCGAATGTCGAAGCCCCGGCCAGCACCGCGCACGCACCCCACGGCCAGCAGTGCAGAGAGTAGGTACCGGGTTCCGCGCGGGTCACGTGGGCCCTCGACCGCGGCCACAGCCGATAGCAGGCTGTCGTGTTCACCGTCCGTGACCGGTACGGCGAGGTTGTTGGTGGTGGGTGCGGTCACGGCAAGTGAATGAATCAGGGATGATGCCCTCGGCGGGTGAAGTTCCTTCTCGGTGTCATGAAGCGTCGCAACTCCATGATCACCTACAGGGCGTCACCCGTTTCGTTTGCCTCCACGGTGGCCAGGTATGTACAGAACCACAGCTCAGGGCACCGTCACCCGACTACGCATTCTCCCCGGGCAGTCCACCCCACCTTGACACGGCGAGCCATCGTTATGCCTTATCCGGCGCCGCCGACCCGTCAAGTCTGGAGGATGCGCTGATGAGCGACCCGAGGTACTCCCTCAACCAGCCCGACGCGCCCTACCTGCCACAATCGGCCGCTCCCCGCACTGAACCCATGGCGGTGGCGGCGCTGGTCGTCTCGTTGCTGGGTGTCCTCGGTCTGTGCGCGTACGGGTTCGGTGGCCTCTTGGGTGCGGTCGGCGCAATCCTTGGGCATGTGGCCCGGCGGCGGATCCGGGCCCGCAACGGCAGCGCGGCGGGACTGGCGACCGCCGCGGTGACCGTCGGCTGGATCGTGTTCGCCCTTGGCGTACTCATTGCGGGCTTCCTCACCTGGGCGTTCTACCACAAGGGCGGCCTGCTCAACGCCCCTATCCGGTGATCGGCTGATCGCGGACATCAAGCGAGATCCCGACGGTGCCGGCATCGGCAAACCGGAAGTCGTGCGGAACAACCTTGCCGGCCTGCGGTCACGTCGCAACGATGATGAGCATCGATTGGTGTACGCCGTCGAACCGGACGCGATCACGATCATTTCGTGCCACTACCGCTACGCATAGCACGAGGCCGGTTCGTGGGTGGCCAGGCGGGGCGTGGCATCCTCGATGACGTGACTGAGACCGCTGTCCCGACAATGGCGGCGCCCGCCATGCAGCCTCTGCGGCTTGGGCCGCGCACGGTGTGGCCGCCGGTGGTGCTGGCGCCGATGGCCGGGATCACCAACGTGGCATTCCGCCGGTTGTGCCGGGAGCAGGGTGGCGGCGTCTACGTCTGCGAGATGATCACGACGCGGGCGCTGGTGGAGCGGATCCCGAAGACGCTGAAAATGGTGGAGTTCGCGCCGGACGAGGACTTCCGCAGCTTGCAGCTGTACGGCGTGGATCCGGACGTCACGGCGGCGGCGGTCCGGATGGTCGGCGAGGACGACCTGGCCGACCACGTCGACCTCAACTTCGGCTGCCCGGTGCCCAAGGTGACCCGCCGTGGTGGCGGCGCCGCCCTGCCGTGGCGCCGCAAGCTCTTCGGCCGGATCGTCGGTCAGGCGGTCGAGGCGGCCCGGCCGTACGGGATCCCGGTCACCGTCAAGATGCGCAAGGGCATCGACGATCACCACCTGACGTACGTCGAGGCCGGCCTGGCCGCGCAGGACGCCGGCGTGGCCGCGGTCGCCCTGCACGCCCGGACGGCCGAGCAGCGGTACTCGGGGCAGGCCGACTGGGACGCGATCGCCACGCTCAAGCAGGCGCTGGACGTGCCGGTGCTGGGCAACGGCGACATCTGGGAGGCGGCCGACGCCGTGCGGATGGTTGAGCACACCGGTGTCGACGGGGTGGTCGTCGGGCGCGGCTGCCTGGGCCGGCCGTGGCTGTTCAGGGACCTGGAGGCGGCGTTCACCGGCAAACCGGTGGTCACGCTGCCGGCCCTCGGCGAGGTGGCGGCCATCATGGCCCGGCATGCGCACCTGCTGGTCGAGGCGCTGGAGGACGAGAAGCACGGATGCGCCGACTTCCGCAAGCACGTCGCCTGGTACCTCAAGGGCTTCCCGGTCGGTGGCGACCTGCGTCGTGGCCTCGCGATGGTCTCGTCGCTGGCCGAGTTGGACGACCTGCTGGCCACTTTGGACGCCGACGTGCCGTTCCCCCGCGAGTCGCTCGGCCAGCCCCGCGGCCGCATCAACGCGCCGGGCAAGGTGACCCTCCCGTACGGCTGGCTGGACAGCCGTGACGATCCCGCCGTCCCCGAGGGCGCCGAGGTCGAGAACAGCGGGGGTTAGCCCTTGTCGACTGGCCCGTAACTCACCGCCGTCGGGCCGGGCGGCACGGTGCACCCGGACTGACGGATCGGTCGTTTCCGGGGCGTGGCCCAGCTGGCCGGCATCGCCTTCGACCCGTGCGGCGACGACCGTTGGCGTCCCCAGCAACGCTACCCAGCGTGACCGTTCGGTGGATTCATTATGTAGCAAAGGTCCGCTTTGCTGCATGAGTCGAATACCACCCGATCGGAGCGGAAGCGTGAACGTATTTCCCTTAGGAAGGCGTCGGCTGGCCTTCGCGCTGGCTTGCGCCACCATCGCCGCCCTCGTGTGCTCGGCTCCGGCCCAGGCCGCTGCCGGACGCACCGTTCTTGCCGGTAGCGCCCCGTCATGGCTGGCGAAGGCGACCTTGAGCGAGGGCACCGTCCCGAACGACGACGGCACCATCGACTTCGGGCTGGTGCTGCCGCTGCGGAACAGTGCGGGTGCGGAGAGCACGCTGGCGGCGCTCTCAAATCCCTGGAGTCACAGTTACGGTAAGTGGCTGTCCAGCGCCCAGTTCAGCCGCGACTACGCACCGGTGCCGTCCGCCGTGCAAGCCGTCAAGGCGTGGCTGGTCAAGGAGGGCTTCACGCTCCGCGACACACTCGGCGGCGGCATGTACATCGAGGCCACCGGCACGCAGGCGCAGATCGAGCAGACGTTCGCCACGACGCTCGCGACGTACACGTACGACAAGCGGACGGTCCGCACCAACACGACCGCGCTCTCCCTGCCCGCGGACACCCCGGCCACGGTCGCCGGTCTGATCACCGGCGTCGTCGGCATCGACCAGGGCGCGGAGCTCAAGTCGGTGGCGGACACCCTGCCCGGTCCCGAGGACGGGTTCCGGACCGGGTTCCAGCCGTGCTCGGCGTACTTCGGCCAGAAGATCGCGACCGATCTGCCGGCCGTCAACGGCGCGAAGCAGCCGTACGCCGTCTGCGGTTACACGCCGAAGCAGTACCAGTCCGCGTACGGGGAGAGCGGCCTGATCGCCAACGGCGTGGACGGCCGCGGCGTGACCGTCGCGATCACCGACGCGTACGCCTCGTCGACCGAGCTCGCCGACATCAGGACCTACAGTGCCCGGCACCGGCTGCCGGCCCTGAAGAAGGGCCAGTACCGCGAGATCACCCCGGCCGCTGACGCGTACGAGCAGATCGACGCCTGCGACGCGCCGGGCTGGTACGGCGAGGAGCACCTCGACGTGGACGCCGTGCACGGGATGGCGCCGGGCGCGAACATCGTCTACGTGGCCGGCCGCGACTGCTACGCCGGTCTGACCGAGGCGTGGGCGAAGGCCATCGACAGCCACGTCGCCGACGTCATCAGCAACTCGTGGACGTTCGGTGACGTCGCCAGCGACACCGTGCCGGCCATCGGCGCCGGCACGCTGGCGCTGTACCGGCAGTTCAGCCTGGAGGCGGCGCTGACCGGCATCACCGACACGTTCGCCAGCGGTGACGACGGCGACGAGACCGGCCCCGACGGCACCAGCACCACCGGGCCGATCGTCAACTTCCCCAACGACCTGCCGTACGTCACCGGGGTCGGCGGCACCAGCGTCGGCATCGACAAGTGGGGGAACCGGACGGTGGAGCACGGCTGGGAGACGGCGTACGCGCCGCTGACCGACGGCGCCTGGGGTGACTTCACCTACTCCTCGGGCAGTGGCGGCGGGACGAGCCGGCTCTTCGTGCAGCCGTTCTACCAGAAGGGCACGGTGCCGGCATCGATCGCGACCACGGGCGGCACCACCAGGGCCATGCGTACGGTCCCGGACGTCTCGATGCCCGGCGACCCGAACACCGGCCTGGTGGTGGGCGAGACGCAGGCATTCCCGGACGGCACCTATTACGACGAATACCGGGCCGGCGGCACCAGCTTGTCGTCGCCGCTGTTCGCCGGGGTGATCGCGGTCGCCGGTCAGCGGGCCGGCCACCCGCTCGGCTTCGTCAATCCGCTGCTCTACGGCCTGTCCGGAAGCAGCGCGATCAGCGACATCGTCGCGCCGAGACGCCCGCTCTACCAGGTGCGGGTCGACTACGTGAACTCGGTTGACGCCTCCGCGGGGACGACGACGGAGCTCGAGCAGATCGACGTGCAGACCACGACGCTGCACGACACCCGGGGATGGGACACCGAGACCGGCGTCGGGTCGCCGGGCTGGACGTTCTTCAACTCCCTGCCGCCGTCGCGCCGCTGAGGTCGGACGCGGGGCGGGACCGGACGGGTCCCGCCCCGAATCCCGGCCTGAACGGCCGTTAAGTTCTCGTCGATCGGGGGATGGGCTACCCGACAAATACGGATAAGTTTCACTTTGAATGGGTCTACTAGCGTGACTGGGGCGTGTCATGTTTCGTGTTTCTGGGCCGGCGACGCTGGCTGCCGTCGCTCTGACAGCTGGTGCACTGATCTGTCCGGGCGCTGCCTTCGCGGCCGACGTCCGGACGTCGCTGTCGGCGGCGCAGATGTCCGCGGCGCTGAAGGAAGTAGCCGCCACGACCGCGGCCACCGCCCGGCACGGGTGGCGGGGCACGGAGACGATTTCCGGCGGCGGCCTCTCGCTCGCCAGCCGGTACGTGGCCGACCCGGCCCACGGCATCGCGATGGACCAGACCGTTTCCGGGGTGTTCAACAACACCGAGTACGCCGTGAGCGGCGTCGGTGTCTACAGTTACGCCGGCGACCGCGCCTCCCGGAAGGCGATGGCGATGATCGGCCACCCGTCGGTCCGCTGGGTGTTCACCCGCAGCAAGCTGAAGCTCTCCACCTGGATGCGCGACAACCTGTCGCCGCCGAGTGAGGGGCTGGCCGACGACGCGTCCGCGGGCACTCGGACCACGCACGACGACGGCTCGGCCGATTACAGGGTCACCGAAGAGGGCATGTCCGCCACCTTGCACGTCGATCCGAGCGGGGACGTGACCTCCGTCCGGGGCGCCGGATCCGGCATCAGCGTGCGGTTGTCCTACGCGTACGGCCCTCAGCACCTCAAGGTTCCGGCGGCCTCGGTGACGGTCAGCCAGAACACGATGGACCGCGCCCTCGCCTATCTCGACATGACGACCATCGTCGGCGGCGTGGCCGATGGGGGCGCCGCCGGTGCGCGCGCCCGGGCCCACGGCCACGCGGTGTCGGTGTCATCGGTGCGCAAAGCCGTCCGCAAGGAGGCGACCGGGATCAACAAGTCGCTGAAGGTGACCATGGTCGGAGTGACCGACATCCCGGGAGGCGCACGGCTGTCCGCTACCAACCCGTGGACCCACCGGACCGTCACGTACACGGTCAAGGCGTCCGGCCGGAAGGTGATCGTCGCCGGGTGACACCGCAGGCCCTGGCCGGCCGGGCTTCCGGTGCTAGTCACGGGCTTCGGCGCGCGGGGCGTCTTCGGCAACTCGGTCGGCATCCACGCCGGAGACACCCCGCGGCTGTTCGGCCGGCCGGACCCGCCCGCGTGGGCCGGTTCACCGGGTGAACAACAGTGGGCCGGTTCACCGGGTGAACAACAGTGGGCCGGTTCACCGGGTGAACAACACGGTCAGCAGCAGCAGAACCGGGACGCACAGGGCCGTCGACAGGAAGATGGCGTCCCGGACCAGGGTCAGCCCGGTCCGGAAGCGCTGCGCGTACACGAAGATGTTCTGCGCCGTCGGCAGCGCGGCCAGCACCGTCACCGCGTAGATCGCCCGGTGGTCCAGGCCGAGCGCGGCGGCCAGCAGGAACGCGATGGCCGGCATGCCGGCGGTCTTCAGGGCGACGGCCACGATCGTCCCCCGTCGGTCGGGACCGTCGGCGAGGACGCGCTCGCCGCGCAAGGACATGCCGTACGCGATCAGCACCACCGGGACGGCGGCCGCCCCGATCGAGGTCACCGGATGAGCCAGTACGGACGGCAGGTGCACGCCGGTGACCGCCGAGACCAGGCCGAGCAGCACGGCGACGATCAGCGGGTTGCGCAGCGGCGCGGTCAGCGTCCGCCGCCACGAGGCGTGCCCGGTGGTCGCCACCTCCAGCAGGGTCAGCGCCGTCGGGGTGATGACCAGCAGCTGCAGCATGACGATGGGCACCACCAGAGCGGCGTCGCCGAGCACGTACGTCGCCACCGGGATGCCGATGTACCCGGCGTTGGTATAGCCGGCGGCCAGCGCACCCAGCACCCGGGGGCCGAGGTCGCGGCCGCGCACGATCATCAGGTGCAGCCCGAAGCAAGCCAGCGCGGCCACCGTCGAGACGATCAACGGCTCGCTCAGCAGTACGCCCGGATGGGCCCCGGACACGCTGGTGAACAACAGGCACGGCGTCATCACGGTGTACACCAGCCGGGCCAGCACCGCCTCCGTCTCGGCGGGCAGCCCGGCGAAGCGACCGGCCAGCCACCCGGCCAGCACGATCAAACCGATCAGCGCGAAGCCGGACAGAGCCGAGATCATGTCCTCAGACGCTAGCCGGGCAGCCGGCGGGAAATCGCCCAGGCCGTCGCCAGCAGCGGGATCGCGCACAACGCCACCAGCACCCGGACGGACGCCTCGGCGGTCAGCAGCAGGTAGATCAGTACCGCCGACACCTCGGCGGCGAACCCGGCCACGGACAGCACGGTGGCCCGGGAGCCGCCGGTGATCGCCTGCTGCAGGCGGGTCTCGGTGATGACGATGGCGAACTGCAGCACCCCGAAGGTCGCCGCGATCGGCGCCATGCCGGCGATCCGCCCGCTCAGCGCGCCGGCGGCCAGCAGCACCGCACCCGCGGCGCAGGCGGCGCCCAGCCGGCCCGGCCGCACCCCGGCCCAGCGTCCGGCGAGCGCGCTGCCGACCGCCATGGTCAGCGACGGCAGCGCGAACAGCAGCGGGACCAGCGCGGTCGAGGCGCCGGCGTCGCGGGCCAGTAGCGGGAGGTATTCGTCGAGCGCGGTGAACCCCGGCACCAGCGCGGCGATGAGCACCGCCCAGGCGACCGTGCGGCCGTTCCGGACCTCGCTCAGGCCCGACCGGAGCGTGGCCAGGTAGCCGCGGACCCCGCCGTACTCGTCGGACTCCTCCCGGCGCGGGGTCTCGGCGAACCCGAGCGCGACCCAGCCGCCGGCCGCGACCACGGCCACGCTGCCCGCGCCGACCAGCCGGTAACCGCCCCAGGCGTAGACGGGGGAGGCGAGGACGGTGGCGGCCAGCATGGCCAGGATGCCGATGGTGCCACCCCGGCCGACCACCCGGGCGTACCGGTCGGTGGCGCCGGACGCGGCCAGCTCGTCGTACACCAGGGCCTCGAGTGTGCCCGAGGCGAGTGACCCGCCCAGGCCCCAGAGCACGAAGCCCAGGGCGAAGCCCGGGTACGCCGGCCACAGCACCCACAGGGCGTAGCCGAGCGCGGTGAGGAACGCCCCAAGCGCGTAGAGACGTCGCCGCGACCAGGTGTCGGCCCACGCACCGGACGGGATCTCGACCGTGAACGAGACCACCGACCACAGCACGAACAGCGTCGAGATCTGCGCCGTGGAGAGGCCGGCGTCGGCGAAGAGCAACGCGTACACCGGGTAGAGGAGCACGCCGTCCTGGCACGCGCGAACCACGTACAGACGGCGGGAGACGCTACGTCAAGCGGGATGCATGCCGGGACTTTCTCAAGCCGTACGGCCGGGGTCAACCGGTTTTCACAGATCGGCCCGGTCGGCGGCGGCCTGACCGGATTCCCACCCGTCGACACTCTCCGCCCGGCGGCCCCGGCTGCGGACGGTCGCCGGGAACGCCCGGCGTGTGGTCTCGCGGACCTGCGCCTCGCGGGACACCAGCACCGGCAGCAGGTCGCGGTCGACTCCGACGGCGGCGGCCGCGGCGAGGCGCTCGGAGATGCGCACCGCGTACGCGATCATGAACGACCGCCGGAACGACTTCTTCGCCGGCTGCCGGCCGGCGGCCCGCCCGGCCTGGACCAGCAGCGACGTGTAGAGCACCTCGACCGCGTCGAGGTCCGGCTCGAACCCGAACACGGTGCTGAACGCCAACTCCGGCGACCACACCGTCTCGCACCGGTTGGCCGCGGCCACCGCGTCCAGCAGCGTCGCCTTCTCGTCCTCGTACGGGTGGTCCACCCCGATCCGCCGGGCCACCGGGGCGGCCTCCGGCGGCGCGTGCAGCGCTTCCGCCAGGCTGTGCCGGCTGATCAGCTCCTGGGCCTTGGCCGCGTACGTTTCGGCCTCGGCCGGGAAGTGCGTCGACTCGGCCTTGGCCAGCAGCGCCCGCACCCGGGCCAGCACCCGCTGGTCGAGCCCGTGCGGCACCCCCGCCCCCGGTGCCCCCGGCGGCGGCACCAGCACCTCGATCGCCGGCAGCGACCGCAGAATTTCCAGCAGGACGAGTACGGCGTCGAGCAGGGTGACCCGGTCGACCCGCCACCGGGTCGCGGCCACGGCCAGATGAGCACCCGTCCACCAGACCTCACCGGCCTGCGCCCGCCACCGCGGATCAACCCGGCCCGGATCGAAGCCGGCCAGGTACGCGGCGGCCCCGTCGGTCACCAGCCGCCCCAGCAGCGGATCACCCCGGCGGCCGACCACCCGCTGCAGCTCGACGGGTAACCATCCGTGCTCGAACAACGCCGCGAACGCCCGCTGCAGCGCCCCGTCGAGCACCGCGTCGACCTCCGCCGCCGGCGCCACCGTCAGCCGGTCCAGCCCGTCCTCGTACGCGATGCGCCCGGCCAGCACCGCCTGCACCGTCCCGGCCACGGTTTCCACCGCTCAAGCCTACGGACGACGTTCAGCGGCCCGGCGTCCAGAGGGCGGAGATCGGCATCGCCGCGAGCCCGGAGCCTGCCCGGTGGAGCGGCCAGAGCTCGATCGTCTCGGTACCGCCGGGCAGTGAATGTGCGACCGCCCTCCCCGCGGGCGGGGAGGGCGGTCGTCGGCCCTCCCCGCCGGAGCCGGGCACGGCGGTCAGACGTCGAGGTCGTTCTCGATCGAGCGGAGCCGGTGCCGGGCCATGGCCAGGTTCGACCGGTCGCGGCGCAGGGCGACGTACAGGAACAAGCCCTTGCCGGACCGGCTCGTGAGTGGCCGGATCATGTGGTACTGCGTGTCCAGGGTGATGAGGATGTCCTCGATCTTCTCGGACAGGTTGAGCATCTCCATCGCCCGCAGCTTGGCCCGCACCACGTCGGTGTTGCCGGCCGCCGCGACCGTCAGGTCGAGCTCCTTGCCGCCGCCCTGCGTGCCCAGCGCCATCCCGCTGGTGTGGTCCACCAGCGCGACGCCGATGCAGCCGTCGATCTCCATGATCTCTTTGAGTGCGGTGTCCATGTCGGCCATGGGTAACCTTCCTCCGTTGTGTATACCGGCCCGCGACCTGCGGGCCGGTGGTACGAAAAGTGCGTTCTCTCAGCCGGTCGCCTGCCGGTACCGGACGCTGTTGGGCAGAGTGGCCATCGGCGTGCGCCGGGCCAGGGGAGCCGGCGGCCCGGCCTGGGCGGGGATCTCCGGGCGGATCTGCGGAAGCTCCACGGTGATCAGCGAGACGAGCCGGCGTACGCACCGCCGGGCCTCGTGATGCACCATGGCCAGGTTCGCGTCGCCCGAGGTGACCAGCGTGAGCAGCGCGTTCGGGCCGGCCGCGTACGAGGTGATGTAGCCCTTGTCGCACTCGACGACGGCTTCCCGCAGGTCGCCGTGGTCCACCGCGTGGGCGAACCGGCGGGCCAGGGCCAGGTGGGCGGCGGCGAGCGCGGCCAGGCTGTCCGCCTCGATCCCGTGCGCGTCGTGGGCCACCACCATCCCGTCGGCAGTGGCCAGCACGCTCGCGGAGAGTACGGGCAGGCGCTTTCGCAGCCGCGCGAGCTCCTCCAACACCGCCGGATCCACCGTCATCCTCGGATGCTCCCTTCTGCCAATCGGAGGCGCGCGCGTCACCGCAAGGCCCGCAACGCGGTACGGATGCGTTTCAGCAGGACCTCGTCGGTCCCGGAGTGCACCGGCGGACTCTCCGGGGGCGAGGTCCTTCGGCAGCTTGGCGCCGGGCCGGCGGCGGGCCAGCCGCGGCCGCGGATCCCCGCCGGCCTCGCCCGGCGGGGCAGCGTCCGGGGGAGCGTCCCCGGCCGCCACTCCCGCCACTCCCGCCACCGCCGTCACCGCCGGCGCCGTCGGCGACTCGTCCACCGCGAAGGACGGGCGGTGGACGTCCACCGCGGTGCCCCGGACGCGGGGAAGCCGGACGAACTCGGGGTTCTCGACCGGCTCCCGGACCGGCGGCAGCTCGAGCAGGCCGGCGGCGGCCAGCCGGCGGATTTCCTGGACGGTCGCGTACCCGGCCCGGCCCAGCAGCAGCGCCAGGTCAGCCGGGGTGCGCTGACCGTCCGCGTGCACCAGCAACTCCCACTGCAAGGCGGTCAGCGTGAGCCGTTCCACCGGCGACCGCGGCATCGGGTTCACCGGCGCCGTGTCCACCCGGGCGTCCGGGAAGATCTGGTCCAGCAGCCGCGCCCGGCGCCCCGACTCCCGGGCCACCGCGTGCGGGTCGGCCCGGACCACCGGGCCCAGCCAGTGCGCCACCCCGTCCGCGAACTCGACCGGCGCCGCGCTCGGGGAGAGGGCGAAGAACCCGGCGTCGTAGATCGCGCCGAGCACACACAGTTCCAGTTCGCCCTGGGTGAGGTGGCCCTGCTCGACGAGCAGGGCGCCGACCCGGGCGCGGGGCGTGCCGGCGTCCAGGGCGGCCTGCCACGTCCGACCGGCCAGTCGCCCGGACGCGGTGAGCAGCTCACCCGCGCCCGGAGCGGCCGGTGATTCGGCGTACGTCACGTGCCCCGCACTGAGAAAGACCGTCCCGCCGGGCTGGCCACCGACCACCAGCGCACCGGTCCGTCCCTCGCCCGCGACCTGCGTGAGCAGGCGTCCGGGCGCGACGGTCTTCGAGGGCTTCACCGAATCTCCCAACTGATGATCTAGGTGGCGACCAGGCCGGCGGCCAGGTTCTCCATACGGCGGCGGGCCACGGCCAGGTTGCCGCGCACGCGGTCCAGCCACACGTAGAGCACCAGGCGGCTGTCGAAGTCGGTCTGGACCAGCCGCAGGAGGTGGTATCCCCCCGCGGTGGTGATGATCAGGTCTTCCAGCAGGTCGTGCGGCACGGCCGAGACGAACAACGACCGGCTGTTCGCGGCCTGGACCACGTCGGCGGCCCCGGCCGCCGCGGCCTCGTGGTCGGCGTTCGGGGCCGCGCCCGTGGCGGCGAGCGGAAAACCCGTGGTGTAGTCGACGATGCTGGCGCCGATCGCGCCGGGGATCGCCATCGCCTCCTGTAGACACTGCTCGACGCCGGGCACATCACTCCTCAGCGCGGTTCTGCGCCCGGGGTAGCGGGCTTCGTTGCCGCGATCCCCCATGGCTCTGCCGGCGACGGCGTTGCCCAGGGACCCGCGTTGGCGTGCCGTCACCGTGAGCCATCCTGTGTCGACCAGGAAGTGAGTTGTCGCACCGGGTGTCCGTTCTGCGGACCGTTGTGCCCGTCAGTCATGTGACCAGAGTCGGACCCATCGACGATCGTCGTCGGACGGACAGTCCGTTGTGCGACATGTCAGCCACCCGCCGGCGGCGCGTACCATGATCGGCACTTCGATGGTTGTCGTCGGGAGGCGCGCACATGCCCAGCCGCTGGGAGCAGATCGTGGTCGACGCGGAGGATCCGGCCCGGCTGGCACGGTGGTGGGCAGAGGCGCTCGGTTACCAGATCGTGCACGAGGAGCCGGACGAGGTGGAGATCCGCCGTCGCCACGACGAACTGCCCGGACTGCTGTTCGGCACGGCGCCCGATCCCAAGACGGTCAAGAACCGGCTGCACATCGACCTGCGCCCGGACGACCAGGAGTCGGAGGTCGAACGGCTCGTCGACATGGGCGCCCGGCATGTCGACATCGGACAGCACGACGTGCCGTGGGTGGTGCTGTCCGACCCGGAGGGCAACGAGTTCTGTGTGCTGAGTTCGCGCCGCCCTCAGTAGCGGAATTCGCTGATCAGCGTCCGGATGTCCGCGGCGGCCGCGCCCACCCGCTCGGCCGCCTCGCGCGTCGTGTTGGCCCCGGCGGCCGTCGTCCCGCTGGACGCGGTGATCCCGGAGACCGTGCCGCTGATCTCGCTCGCCGCCGCCGACACGTCGGTGACGTTGCGGGCCATCATGTCCGTCGTCGCCGACTGCTCCTCCACGGCGGCCGCGATCGCCCGCTGGCCGTCGTCGATCTGCTCGATCACCGCGGTGATGGTCGAGGTGGCCGCGGCCGTACGGGCGGTGAGCTCCTGGATCGAACCGATCCGCGCCGTGATGTCCCCGGTCGCCTTCGCGGTCTCCTGCGCCAGATCCTTGACCTCGGTCGCCACCACCGCGAACCCCTTGCCGGCCTCGCCCGCCCGGGCCGCCTCGATCGTCGCGTTCAACGCCAGCAGATTCGTCTGCTCGGCGATCGACTCGATCAGCGCGACGATGTCACCGACCTCCCGGCCGGCCGCGCTCAGCGCCTCCACCGCCGCCGCGGAGCCGGCCGCGCTCACGCTCGCCTGACCGGTGGTAGCGGCCGCGTCCGACGTCTGCCGGGCGATCTCCCGGATCGACGCCGCCAGCTGTTCCGTGGCCGCGCTCATGTCGCCCACCGCCGCCGACACCTGACCCACCGACGCGTCCGCGCGGCGGGCCTGGCCCGCGGTCTGCTCGGCGGACGAGTCCAGGCTCCCGGCCAGCTGCCGCAGGTCGCCGCTGGCCGCCGACAACGCGCCCACCTTGTCCGCGGTGGAGGACACCGTGCCCCGCAGGGCGGTCAGTGCGTCGTTCAGCGCCGCCCCCATCTGGCCCAGCTCGTCGCCCCGGATGACCTCCACCCGGGTGGTCAGGTCACGCCCGGCCACGGATCGCAGGGCGGCCAGCATGTGCCGCAACGGGCGCCGGATGGCCCGCAGGACCGACCAGGACGCCAGCACCGTCAGGAGCACCCCGGCCAGCGCCGCCCCCCAGGTGAACCGGCTGCTCACCGTCGCCGCGCGGGCGCCGGCGTTCCCGGCGTCGCCGACCGCGGCCAGCATCGCCGTGTCGATCCCGTCCATCTGCTTCTCGAGCGTCCGGAACTGGGTCAGGAAACCACTCAGCCGGGCCTGGGCCGCCGCCGGGTCGGTCGCCGCCAGCGCCGCGATCTGCGTCGCCGACTGCGCGTACGCGGCCAGCCCCGGCCGTACGGCCGCGTAGTCGTCGGCCAGATCCGCCGGGGCCGCCGCGGCCGCCGCGTCGAAGTTGGTCAGCAGATCCGCGGTGTGGTCGGCCACCTCCGCGACCCCGTACGCGTCCCGGTCGGCCGGGGTCCGCGCGTACAACGCCGACATCACGTCCGCGCGGATCGCGTCGTGCATCATGTCGGCGTTCCACTGCCGGCTCATCCCGTCGCTGATCGCCCCGATCCTCCGGGTGGCCTCCGCCTGATGGGCCGAACCCCAGCTGGACACCCCGGTGACCAGGGCGACCGCGGCCAGGCCGGCCCCGGCCAGCAGCAGGAGCCGGACAACGATGGTGATACGCGTGATGGACTGCACACCAAACGCATCGGCCGGCCGCGCCGACGACTTAGGGTGAAGCCGTGACCTCTGCCAATGCCGACGCCCAGCGCTGGGTCACCGAGCCGGTCAAGGACAGCGGCCACGGCCGCACCCAGTACCAGCGCGACCGGGCCCGGGTGCTGCACTCCGCGGGTTTCCGCCGCCTGGCGGCGAAGACCCAGGTGCACACCTGGCCGGGTCGGACGATTTCCTGCGCACCCGGCTCACGCACTCGCTGGAGGTCGCGCAGATCTCCCGCGAGATGGGCGCTGCGGCTCGGCTGCGATCCCGACGTCGTCGATGTCGCCGGGCTCGCCCACGATCTCGGCCATCCCCCCTTCGGCCACAACGGCGAGGCGGCGCTGGACGCCGTCGCCGAGCCCTGCGGGGGCTTCGAGGGCAACGCGCAGACGCTCCGGGTCCTCACCCGGCTCGAGGCCAAGGTGGAGGGCGCCGGCCTCAACCTCACTCGCGCGTCCCTCGACGCATCCTGCAAGTACCCGTGGCCGCGGCGCGACGGCACCCGCAAGTTCGGCTTCTACCCCGATGACGAGCCGGTGTTCGAGTGGCTCCGGGCCGGCGCCGACGGCACCGAACGGCGTTGCCTGGAAGCCCAGGTGATGGACTGGGCCGACGATGTCGCCTACTCCGTGCACGACGTCGAGGACGGCATCCACGGCGGCTACCTCATCCTCGACCCGCTGATCAGCTCCGCGGCCGAGCGGGCCGAGCTCTGCGCCGACGTCGCCGCCACCTACTCCGACGAACCGGTCGAGGTGCTCAGCGCCGCCCTGACGGACCTTCTGGCCGACGAGACGGTACGGCGCCGTCGCCGACTACGACGGCTCGTCCCGCTCCCAGATCGCCCTCAAACGGATGACCAGCGTGCTCACCGGCCGGTTCGTGTCCAGTGCCGTCGGCGCCACCAACGCCCGGTACGGCGCCGAGCCGATGCGCCGCTACGACGCCGACCTCGTCGTGCCCCGGTCGGTCCGCAGCCACTGCGCGCTGCTCAAGGGCATGGCCCTGCGCTACGTGATGCGCACCCGCGGGCCGACGGCTGGTACGACCGGCAGCGCGAGATCCTCACCGAACTCGTCGAGGCCCTGTGCCGGCGCGCTCCGGACCAGCTCGAGCCCATCTTCGCCGACGCCTGGAAAGCCGCGGCCGACGACGCCGCCCGGCTGCGCGTGGTGATCGATCAGGTGGCGTCGCTGACCGACCCGGCCGCCGCCGCGCTGGCACCGGACCCTCGTGGCCGGCGACTGATCGCGCGAGGCAGGATGTACCGGTGGCCAGGGTCAAGGACGAAGACATCGCGCTCGTCCGCGACCGTACGTCGATCGCCGACGTGATCAGCGAGACCGTCACGCTCCGCTCGGCGGGCGGCGGCAATCTGAAGGGCCTGTGCCCCTTCCACGACGAGAAGTCCCCGTCGTTCAACGTCTCCCCGGCCCGGAACGTCTACTTCTGCTTCGGCTGCGGCGCGGGCGGCGACGCCATCAAGTTCCTGATGGACGCCGAGCATCTGTCGTTCGCCGAGTCGATCGAGCGCCTGGCCGGCAAGGCCGGGATCCAGCTGCGGTACGAGGAGACCGGCCGGGAGTCAGGCCCGCGGCCGCCGGCCGGGCAGAAGCAGCGGCTGCTGGCCGCGCACGTCGCCGCGCCAGGACTTCTACCGCGACCAGCTCGCCACCCCCGGCGCGCGCAAGGCCCGCGAGTTCCTGGCCCAGCGCGGCTTCGGCCGGGACGCGGCCGAGAAGTACGGCTGCGGTTTCGCCCCCGAGGGCTGGGACCTGCTGGCCAAGCATCTGCGGCAGAAGGGTTTCACGGCGGAGGAGCTGACCTCCGCCGGGCTGGCCAAGCCGGCCCGGTCGGGGTCGCTGATCGACCGGTTCCGGCGGCGGCTGCTGTGGCCGATCAAGGAAGTGACCGGCGACGTGATCGGGTTCGGCGCGCGGAAGCTGTTCGACGACGACGACGGTCCGAAGTACCTGAACACGCCCGAGTCGCCGCTCTACAAGAAGTCGCACGTGCTCTACGGGCTCGACTTCGCCAAGCGGGAGATCGCCAAGCGCGGCCGGGCGGTGATCGTCGAGGGGTACACCGACGTGATGGCCTGCCACGAGGCCGGCGAGCCGACCGCGGTGGCCACCTGCGGGACGGCCTTCGGGGTCGACCACATCGGGGTGCTGCGACGGTTGCTGATGGACTCGCGACAGCTTCACCGGCGAGATCATCTACACCTTCGACGGGGACGCGGCCGGGCAGAAGGCGGCGCTGCGGGCGTTCGAGGAGGACCAGCGCTTCGTCGGGCGTACCTTCATCGCGGTCAGCCCGGACAACATGGACCCGTGCGAGCTGCGCCTGGCCAAGGGCGATCTGGCGGTCCGCGACATGATCGCCGGGCGGGAGCCGCTGGTCGACTTCGCGCTGCGGCACACCCTGGCCCGGTTCGACCTGGACACGGTCGAGGGCCGGGTCGAGGCGATGCGCAAGGCGGCGCCGCTGGTGGCCAAGATCAAGGACCGGGAGAAGCGCCCCGAGTACGCCCGGAAGCTGGCCGGTGACCTCGGCATGGACATCGAACCGGTACAGCGGGCGGTGAACTCGGCGATGTCGCCGCGAAGCGCCCGGTGGCGACCCAGCGGCGCCCGGCCGACAGCCCGCAGCGGCAGGTCGAGCGGGAGGTCGCTGAAGCTGGCGCTGCAGTACCCGGTGCTGGCCGGCCCGATGTTCGACGCGCTGGGCCCGGAGACGTACGGCGATCCGGTGTTCGGCGCGATCCGCACGGCGATCGCGGCGGCGGGCGGCACGGCCTCGGCCACCGGCGGGGTGGTCTGGATCGAGGCGGTCCGGGACGCGTGCGCCGACCTCAGCGGCAAGGCGCTGATCGGGGAGCTGTCGGTCGAGCCGCCGCGGGTGGACGGCGAGGTGGACATGCACTACGTGTCGACCCAGCTGGCCCGGCTGCAGGTGGGATCGGTGACGACGCGGATCCGCGACCTGAAGTCGAAGGTCCAGCGGATCAACCCGGTGGCCCACAAGGACGAGTACCTGGCCCTGGCCGGGGAACTCTTCTCGCTGGAACAGCACGCACGGGCGCTGCGCGAGCAGGCGGCAGGAGGACTGTGAGCATCTTGCGACGCAAGCCGAAGCTGCCGGCCGCACTGCGCCCGGCGCTGGAGCCGGACGAACGGGTGGTGGCCTGGGCCGCGGTCGGCGACGGCCAGGCGCTGGTCGCCACCACCCGCGGCCTGTGGCTGCCCGGCGGCGCCCGGCTGGGCTGGCACGACATCCACAAGGCGGCGTGGTCGGGCCGGGAACTGCGGGTCACGCCGGCCGAGTCGGCGCAGGTGCGGGACGGCTACGCCGTCCTGGTCGACGGCCCGGTCGTGTCCTACCTGCTGCTGGACCCGGGCGAACTCCCGGACCAGGTGCGTACGCGGGTCACCAAGTCGGTCGCGTTCACCGCGCACTACGCGCTGCCGGTCGGTGGGGTGCGGGTGGTCGGCCGGCGGGTGAGCGGCGAGAACGGCCTGAGCTGGGCGGTGCGGTACGACTCGGGGACGCCGGTCGACATGGACGAGGTCGTGCACGTGACGAACGAGCTGGTCACCGCGGCCCGGGACGCGGCGGCGCCGGCCGAGTAGCGGGTTCTTGTCGTACCTCTCGCCTAGGGTTCGGCCCTGTGAGCGACGAACCTCAGATTCACGCGCGCAGCCTGGTCAAGCGCTTCGGCGAGTTCACCGCGGTCGACGGCATCGACGTGGACGTGCGAGCCGGCGAGTCGTTCGGATTCCTCGGTCCGAACGGCGCGGGCAAGAGCTCGACCATGCGGATGATCGGGTGCGTGTCGCCGCCCACCGGCGGGGTGCTGCGCATCCTCGGGATGGATCCGCGGCGCGACGGGCCGGCCATCCGGGCGCGGTTGGGGGTGTGCCCGCAGCTGGACAATCTGGACCCCGAGCTGACCGTGCGGGAAAACCTGACGACGTATGCCCGGTTCTTCGGCATCCCGCGCAAGGTGGGCCGGCGGCGGGCCGACGAGCTGCTGGACTTCGTGCAGCTGACCGAGCGGGCGGCCAGCAAGGTGGAGCCGCTGTCGGGCGGCATGAAGCGGCGGCTGACGATCGCCCGGGCGCTGGTCAACGAGCCCGACCTGGTGCTGCTGGACGAGCCCACCACGGGGCTGGACCCGCAGGCCCGGCACCTGGTGTGGGAGCGGTTGTTCCGCCTCAAGCGGCAGGGCGTGACCCTTGTCCTGACCACCCACTACATGGACGAGGCCGAGCAGTTGTGCGACCGGCTGGTGGTGATGGACGGCGGCCGGATCGTGGCCGAGGGCTCGCCGCGGGCGCTGATCGAGCGCTACTCCACACGCGAGGTGGTGGAGATGCGATTCGCCGGCGACGGCCAGGAGGCGTACGCGGACAAGCTGGCCGGACTGGGGGAGCGGCTGGAGATCCTGCCCGACCGCATCCTGGCGTACGTGGCCGACGGTGACGCCGCAGTGGCCGAGGTGAACCGGCGGGCGCTGTCCCCGGCGAGCGTGCTGGTCCGGCGCAGCAGCCTGGAGGACGTGTTCCTGCACCTGACCGGCCGGCAGCTGGTGGACTGAACGATGGCGCTGCGGTCCGTCCATCTGTGGTCGGTGTTCGAGTTCCACCTGGTCAGCTACCGGCGGGTCTGGCGGGCCAGCACCTGGTCGTCGTTCGTGCTGCCGCTGCTCACCATGCTCGGGTTCGGGCTGGGCGTGGGGGCGTACGTGCCCGGCGGCGTCGACGGCGTGCGGTATCTGGACTGGATCGTGCCCGGGCTGATGGCGCAGACGGCGATGCAGACGGCGCTGGGCGAGACGACGTGGCCGGTGCTGTCCAAGTTCGAGTGGAACAAGACCTACCTGGGTCAGACGGCGGCGCCGCTACGGGTGTCCGACGTGCTCGGCGGCCAGTTGCTGTTCGTGCTGTTCCGCATCCTGCTGGCCGTGGCCGGGTTCCTGGCCGTGGCGGCGCTGTTCGGAGCGGCGCACAGCGGTTGGGCGGTGCTGGCGGTGCCGGCCGCGGTGCTGACCGGACTGGCGGTGGCGGCTCCGATGACCGCCTTCACGGCGAGCATCACCACCGAGAGCCTGCTGCCGATCGTGCTGCGGCTGGGGGTCGTGCCGATGTCGCTGTTCTCCGGGGTGTTCTTCCCGCTGCGCCTGCTGCCGTCCGGGTTGCGGGTGGTGGCGGAGACGCTGCCGCTGTGGCACGGCGTGGAACTGTGCCGGGCGGCGACGCTCGGGATGCGCCTTCCGGTGGCGACGCTGCTGATTCACCTGGCGGTGCTGTCGGTGTGGGCCGGCGCCGGGTGGTTGCTGGCGTGGCGTCGGTTCCAGCGGCGGCTCATCTATCTAGGGGGCGACATGGTGACGTTGACGCTGGCGGTACGCGAGTCGGGGCGCCGGGCCGGGTCCGTGATGGGGCGGAACGCGGCCACGCTGTCCTGGACGTACTGGATCGTGATGGTGAGCGGGTTCGCGGAGCCGGCGCTTTACCTGTTCTCGATCGGTGTCGGGGTGGGCTCGCTGGTCGGCGACCTGCCCCTGCCGGACGGGCGGTCGGTGCCGTACGCGCAGTTCGTGGCGCCGGCGATGCTCGCATCGTCGGCGATGGCGGGCGCGCTGTCGGAGACCACCTTCAACTTCTTCGGCAAGATGAAGTTCATGCGGCTGTACGACGGCATGCTGGCCACGCCGATCCGGCCGATGGAGGTCGCGGTGGGCGAGCTCGGCTGGGCGATGCTGCGGGGCAGCGTGTACGCGGCGTCCTTCGGGGTGCTGATGGCCTCGCTGGACCTGACGTCGTGGCCGCGGGCGGCGGCCGCGTTCCCGGCGACGGTGCTGACCGGATTCGCGTTCGGCGGCCTGGGCATGGCGATCTCGACCGTGCTGCGCAGCTGGCAGGAATTCGACCTGATCGCCGCCGGGCAGTTCGCGCTCTTCCTGTTCTCCGGGACCTTCGTCCCGGCGACGACGTACCCGCCGGTGGTGCGATGGGTGATCGAGGCGACGCCGCTGTACCGGTCGGTCGATCTGATCCGCGGGATCAGCCTGGGCCAAGTGGGGTGGTCGCAGGCGGCCGATGTGGTCTACCTGCTGGCCCTGCTGGTCGCCGGACTGTGGGTGGCCGGTCGGCGGATGGAGCGACTGCTCTGCAAATAACGGACGAACGCGACTTTTCCGCCGGACGGATTAGATCGGCGGAGTCGGGGGCATTGGTTGTTCGGGGTCAATCTCCGTGGCGGCTGCGGGGCCGGCCCGCGGCAGTGCGACCTGACAGACGAACGCCCGCAGCGCTCGGAGGGAATCCCCGCGATGAAGCTTCGCCACAACGCCGGCCAGCCGGCGGCCGAGTCGAACGCCGGCGCGGTCGCGGCCGGCGCCGCCTCCAGCGCGGCGGCCGAGGAAGCCGCCGGCTGGTCGAATGAAGGAACGGTGAATTCGGCAGTGCAGCATGACGAGCAGACCACCGCCGATACCGTGAAGGCCGAGCGGTCCGGCGACGACAGGAAGACCGGCAAGTCCCGCGGCAACGATGCTGACGGCGGCTTCGACGTGGACGCCGCCGCCACCACCGAGACGGGCGCCGACAAGCCCAACGACGCCGTGGCGCCGCCCGACCCGGACGAAGGCCCGGAGAGTCCGACCCAACTGCGCGGCAAGGGCCTGTTCGCCGCGATCAAGCGCACGTTCAAGCAATTCTCGACGGACAACCTGTCGGACTGGGCAGCGGCGCTGACCTATTACGGCGTGCTGTCCATCTTCCCGGCGGCCCTGGTGCTCATCTCGCTGGTCGGGCTGCTCGGCCCGAACGGCAAGACGACCGTGAAGAACTCGATTCACGACATCGTGGGCAACGCCCAGATCGAGAGCCTCACCAACACGGTGCTCAACCAGATCAGCAACCAGAGCGCGGCCGGGTTCGCCGCCGTCATCGGCATCGTGCTGGCGTTCTGGTCGGCGTCCGGGTACGTGGCCGCCTTCATGCGGGCGTCAAACGCGGTGTACGACGTGCCGGAGGGCCGGCCGATCTGGAAGACCCTTCCGATCCGGGTCGGCGTGACCGCGGTCGTCGGCGTCATGCTGGTGGCCTCGGCCGTGATCCTGGTCGTCAGCGGCAAGCTGGCCGAGGTGGTCGGCCGGCTGCTTCACCTGGGCAGCGTCGCGGTGACGGTGTGGAGCATCGCCAAGTGGCCGGTGCTGATCATCCTGATCAGTCTGATGTTCGCGATCCTCTACTGGGCGTCGCCGAACGCGAAGACCGGCGGTTTCCGGTGGGTCAGCCCCGGCGGCCTGTTCGCCGTGGTGTTGTGGCTGATCGTGTCGGCGGCGTTCGCCCTCTACCTGGCCACGTTCGCCAACTACAGCAAGACGTACGGCAGCCTCGGCAGCGTGATCGCGTTCCTGGTCTGGTTGTGGATCTCGAACATCGCCATCCTGTTGGGCGCCGAGCTGGACGCCGAACTCGAGCGCGGCCGGGCGATCGCCGCCGGCCACCCGCCGGACGACGAGCCCTTCCTGCAGCTGCGCGACGATCGCAAGATCAAAAAGGGCAGTGAGAAAGGCCTGAGCGAGGGCTGACGTAACGGATCGTGAGGTCTGGCCTTTCGGCCAGACCTCACACCATGCGTTGCATCCGGCCACAACCGTCACAATCCCGCGATATGCGTGGACTCCTGCCCTACCGATCCCCGCTTTCGATCACGTAGCGTTGCCAGCGTCAGGTATGGCTCAACGCTGGGTGGTCACGCATGCGCAACCGCTACATCGACACGCTCCGCGCTGCCGCGATCGTGCGGGTGATCATCTATCACGCCATCGGCTGGGCCTGGTTGACCGTGGTGCTGCCCGCCATGGGGGTCATGTTCGCGCTCGGTGGCTCGCTCATGGCATCTTCGCTGACCCGTTCGGGCGCACGCCCGGCCATCACCTCCCGGGTGCGCCGCCTGGTGCCCGCGCTGTGGGCGCTCGGTCTGATCGCGGTGCCGCTGATGATGTGGCACGGCTGGTCGCGGACCGATCCGGACAGCCCGTTCCGCTGGGGCCACCTCATCTTCTGGGCGATCCCGATCAGCGACCCGCCGGGCAGCGCCTGGGGCGAGCCGCTGTGGGAGGTGCTGTGGTATCTCCGGGCGTACCTCTGGTTCGTACTCGCCTCACCGCTGTTGTTCGCCGCGTACCGCCGCGCGCCCTGGGTGACCATCGCCGCGCCGCTGGCCGCCATGGGAGCGCTTCTGGTCACCGGCTTCCGGCTACCGGACCCGGCCGACGGCATCATGTGGGACTTCGTCACGTACGCGTCCTGCTGGATCGCCGGGTTCGCGCACCAGGACGGGCGCCTGCGCCGGATGCCGGTGCGGGTGTTCGTACCGATCGTCGGCGCGCTGGCCGCCGGCGGTGGGCTCTGGCTGTGGCACTATCCGGCCTCGGACGGCTTCGACCTGAACGAGGTCCCGGTGGCGCGGGCGCTGTGGTCGCTGGCGTTCGTGCTGATCGCCCTGCGCTGGCAGCCGAAGATGGACTGGCTGGACCGGGCCCGTCCGGTACGCGCCGCGGTCAAGCTGATCAACGCGCGGGCGGTCACCGTCTACCTGTGGCACTACCCGCTGATCGCGGTGGCCGTCCTGGCACTGACCCCGCTGGCCATCACCTACGGCACGCCCGGTTACTACCTGCTTCTGCTGGCCGTCGAACTGCTTCTGGTGGCGGTGGCGGTGGTGGCGTTCGGCTGGGTGGAGGACCTCGCGGCGCGCCGGCGGCCGTCGTTGTGGCCGCTGGGCAAACCGAAGCCGAAGGTGCTCGAACCCGTCGGCTGACCGGCTTGCGGTGGGAATTTCGGGTCCCGGGGAATCACGCTAGCGTCGGAGATGGTCACCAAGCAGAACGCGACCAAGTACGGCGAGCTCGGTTCAGGGAGACACAGATGGCGGAGCAACTCCGGGTCGGCATGATCGGCTACGCGTTCATGGGGGCTGCGCACTCCCAGGCCTGGCGGACCGTCAACCGCGCCTTCGACCTCCCGCTGGCGGCGCAGATGTCGGTGGTCACCGGACGCGACGCGGACAACGTCGCGGCCGCCGCGGCCAGGCTCGGCTGGGACGACTACTCCACCGACTGGCGCGACGTGATCGACCGGGACGACATCGACCTGATCGACATCTGCACGCCCGGGGACACGCACGCCGAGATCGCGCTGGCCGCGCTGGCTGCGGGTAAGCACGTGCTGTGCGAGAAGCCGCTGGCGAACTCCGTGGCCGAGGCCCGCGAGATGGCGGCCGCGGCCACGGCCGCGCAGTCCCGGGGGATCCGGTCGATGTGCGGCTTCAACTATCGCCGTACGCCCGCGGTGGCACTGATGAAGCAGCTCGTCGACGCCGGCCGGATCGGCGCCATCCGCCACGTCCGCGCCGTCTACCTGCAGGACTGGATCGTCGACCCGTCATTTCCCCTCGTCTGGCGTCTGCAGCGGGAGATCGCGGGTTCGGGCGCGCTGGGCGACATCGGCGCGCACATCATCGATCTGACCCAGTTCGTCACCGGCCAGTCGATCGGCTCGGTGAGCGCGCTGACCGAAACGTTCGTCAAGCAGCGGCCGCTGGCCACCGCGTCCTCCGGGCTGGCCGCGTCCGGCAGCGCCGAGATGGGCGACGTCACGGTGGACGATGCCGCGTTGTTCCTGGCCCGGCTGGACGGGGGAGCGGTGGCCACGTACGAGGCCACCCGGTTCGCCACGGGCCGCAAGAACGGGCTCAAGGTGGAGGTCAACGGGTCGCTCGGCTCGCTCGTGTTCGACTTCGAGCGGATGAACGAGCTGGAGTTCTACGACGCCACCCGGGCCGGCGCCGAGCAGGGCTTCACGAAGATCCTGGTGACCGAGCCCGACCACCCCTACATGTCGGCGTGGTGGCCGGCCGGGCACCCGATCGGGTACGAACACACCTTCACGCACGAGATCCGCGACCTGATCGCCGCCGTCGCGGCGGGCAGCGATCCGACGCCGTCGTTCACCGACGCGCTGCAGGTTCAACTGGTGCTGGACGCGGTCGAGCGCTCGGCTGCAACCTCGTCGTGGACCGAGGTGGCACAAGTTGCCTGAGGTCACGCTGCGTGCTTTTCCGGCTGGCCGGCACTCATCGCCGACCGGCCGGAGGACGGTCCGTCGCGCATCGTCCGGTGCCTGTCCGAACGTGCATTTGGTGCACCGAACCGACGAATGGCGGCGAAACGTCAGCGTCGCCGGCTGGTGTTCACCTGCTGGTCACCATGGCCGAGTTTATCGACGTATGGCGATCAAGCGACCGTCCGTGGATCATGTCTGGCGAGGTCACGGAGTCGCACGAGCCGTACGGCACTGATCCGGTCGGAGGCCGAGTCTCGTATCCGGGGACACGCACCCCCACGGATGGAGACGTCATGGCAACCCGGTCGTTCGCCGCGAGCGCTGCAGAAACCCGGACGGATTTGCTCCATACTGGGCTGAGCACGGTCGTATGCACGTGCAGATGCACCGAATGGTTGGACGTCCAGGGAGGGTTCTGATGCGGCTGCGGCACCCCTCCGGCCGGATCGTGCACCTGAGCCACGGGGTGAACCTGCGACCCGCGCCGGACCTCCCGAGCCTGATCGACCAACTCGACACGTACGCGTCGGCGACCCGCGCCCGGCTCGGAGTCGACGTTCTCGGGGTCAGTCTCTGGCTGCCGCCGGCCCTCGCCGCCGCCCTCGCCGTCGACGGGCGCGCGCGAACCCGGCTGCGCGCCGAGCTCGACGCCCGCGGGCTCGAGGTCGTCACGCTCAGTGGTGTGCCGTACGCCGAGGGCGGCGGCGCGACGAACGCCGACACCGACCGGTACGACCCCGACTGGAGTGACCCGGCCCGCCTCGAGTACACGCTCGACCTGGCCCGGATCCTGGTCGACCTGTTGCCCGACGACGCTGTCCGGGGCGCGGTGACCACGCTCGGCATCGGCCGCCGGGCCGGCTGGGACGACGCCAAGGAGAAGTCCTGCGAGCGGCTCCTGCGGCTGCTGTCCCGCGGGCTGGCCGACCTGGCCTGGACCACCGGCCGCGCCGTCCGGGTCGGCTTCCAGCCCGAGCCCGGCTGCGTGCTCGACTCGTCCGCCGACACCGTGGCCGCCTTGGCCAAGGTCGACAAGGACCGCGTCGGTGTCTGCCTCGACCTGGCCCACCTCGCCTGCACCTGGGAACACCCCGCCGACGCGCTCGAACGGCTGGCCGCGGCCGGGCTGTCGGTGATCCGGGTCCAACTGGCCGCCGCGGTCGAGGTACCCCGGCCGGTCGACGCGGCCGAGACGCTCCGGGCGTACGTCGAACCGGGTCACCGCCACCAGGTCACCACCCCCGCCGGCGCGTACCGGGACGACCTGTCCGAAGCGCTGCGCGACTTCCCGCCGGGCCCGTGGCGCGTGCGGTACCACGTACCGCTGCACATCGCCCCGACGCCGCCGCTGGTGCCGACCACCGAGATCTGGCGGGCGGCGCTGCGGCATGTGATGGACGGCCTGCAGCCCGCCACCGAGTACCTCGACCTCGAGACCGAGGCCTGGAACCTGCTGCCCCCCGACGCCCGCCCGAGCGGGTCGGCGGCGCTGGCCGACGGCATCGCCGCCGAGCTCGCCTACGCCCGCGGGGAACTGGCCGAGCTGGGCCTGTCGCCGCCGACGACGGCCCGCGCCGCCTGACCTTCGGCGCGCCCGGCGTCACCCGATAGAGTCGACAGCGGCCCCCTTCGGGACCCCTGTCGACCACCGCGATCGGGGAGATGACATGGCGCGTGCCATCACGCTCTTCACCGGCCAATGGGCCGATCTGCCGTTCGAGGAAGTCTGCCGGCTGGCCTCCGGCTGGGGCTACGACGGCCTCGAGATCGCCTGCTGGGGAGACCACTTCGAAGTGGATCGGGCGCTGGCCGAGGACGACTACGTCGAGCGCAAACTGGCCCAGCTCAAACGGCACAACCTGTCCGTGTACGCGATCTCCAACCACCTGGTCGGGCAGGCCGTCTGCGACCACCCGATCGACGAGCGGCACCGGGACATCCTGCCCGCGGCCATCTGGGGCGACGGTGATCCGGAGGGGGTCCGGCAGCGGGCGGCCGAGCGGATGAAGGACACCGCCCGGGCTGCCGCCGAACTCGGCGTCCGTACGGTCGTCGGGTTCACCGGCTCGTCCATCTGGCACACGGTGGCGATGTTCCCGCCCGTGCCGCCGGCGATGATCGAGCGCGGCTACCAGGACTTCGCCGACCGCTGGAACCCCATCCTCGACGTGTTCGACTCCGTCGGGGTGCGCTTCGCGCACGAGGTGCACCCGAGCGAGATCGCGTACGACTACTGGACCACCCGCCGCGCGCTGGACGCGATCGGCCACCGGCCGGCCTTCGGGCTCAACTGGGACCCGTCGCACTTCGTCTGGCAGGAACTCGACCCGGTGAACTTCATCCTCGAGTTCAAGGACCTGATCTACCACGTGGACTGCAAGGACGCGAAGGTCCGTACGGGCGACGGCCGCCGCGGCCGGCTCAGCTCCCACCTGCCCTGGGCCGACCTGCGCCGCGGCTGGGACTTCGTCTCCACCGGCCACGGCGACGTGCCCTGGGAGGATTGCTTCCGCGCGCTCAACGCGATCGGCTACGACGGACCCATCTCGATCGAGTGGGAGGACGCCGGGATGGACCGGCTGCTCGGCGCGGCCGAGGCGGTGCAGTTCGTGCGGCGGCTGGCGTTCGACCCGCCCGACGCCGCCTTCGACTCCGCGTTCTCCTCGACGTCCTGAAGCCTCCGGCAAGGTCGTCCCCAGCCTCCGGCAAGGTCGTCGTGAGCCTCCGGCAAGGTCGTCCTGAAGCCCTCGGCAAGAAGGCCGCCCGGATTTCCGGACGGCCTTCTGCGTGATGCTCGCCTCAGTACGTCGTGGTGGTGCTGGTGTTCGTCGTGCCGGACAGCGACCCCGTGGTCGTACCCGTGTCTGACAGCGAATCGGTGCTGTCGCTGCTCGTACCGGAGGTCAGCTTCTCGCCCAGTTTGGTCTGGCCGAGCTTGTCCTTGCCCTCGCTGTACAGCTTGGTCGCCTGTGCCTGCGCGACACCGGCGGCTTCCTGCACCGTGGGGTGCTCCCAGACCTTCTTCGCATTGGCCCGGATCTCTTCGTACTTGTCCCGGCCGGCCCGGCTGCCCAGGACGAAGCCCGCCGCGAGGCCGCCGAGGAACATGAGCTTTCCGCGCATTGCGGCTCCTTCCGTAGTGTCTTGCGCTGCTGCATACCCATCCTGTCGCCGTGTCACTCCCGAATGTCGTTTCCGGGCGGTTAACGGCGCGGCGGGCACCCCTTCGCGACAACCAGTGGGGGTCGTGTAATCTGTTCCAGGCGCCAGGAAGTCCCGGTGCCCGCACGATCCCCGATAGCTCAATTGGCAGAGCAGCCGGCTGTTAACCGGCAGGTTATAGGTTCGAGTCCTATTCGGGGAGCCTCCCTTCGGAACGTTCGCCCTGCTTCGGGCACCCTCCGCCGATAGTCTTCAGGCAGTGTCGATTGTCGGGTTGTGAGGTGTGTGGTGTCCCAGCCGGTTGGGGTGGACGTCGTCATCGTCGGCGGCGGGCTCGCCGGGTTGGCCGCCGCCCGCCGACTCGACCGCGCGGGCGTCGACTGGCTGCTCGTCGAAGCGTCCGATCGGATCGGTGGCCGGGTCGCCACCGACGTCATCGACGGGTACCGGCTCGATCGCGGCTTCCAGGTGCTGAACACCGCCTACCCGCGCGTACCGGCCCTGGCCGACCTGGCCGCGCTCGACATGCGGTACTTCACCTCCGGCGTCCTGGTCCGGCGCGGGGAAGTGCTGCACCGCCTGGAGAACCCGCTGCGCGACCCGCTGCGGATGCCGCAGACGATCACCTCCGGCGTCGGCACGCTGGCCGACCGCATCAAGTTCGCCGCGCTCGCCACCAAGTGCGCCACCTGGCCGGTCGCCCGGCTCCTGGCCGAACGGGAGACCACCGCCCAGGTCATGCTGCGCCGGGCCGGGCTGTCCCATCGCATGATCGAAGAGGTGCTGCGCCCGTTCTTCTCCGGCGTCTTCGGCGACCGGGCCCTCCAGACCTCCAGCCACGTCGTGGCCATGGTGCTGCGGTCGTTCGCCCGCGGCCGGATCGGCGTACCGGCGGCCGGGATGGCCGCGCTGCCGGCCGCGATCGCCGGCCCGCTGCCGTTCCCGCAGTTGCTGGTCGGCGCGCCTCGGTGCTGGCCGTCACCCCCGGCGCGGTGGTCACCGACGGCGGCGAGATTCGCTGCCGGGCGGTCATCGTCGCCACCGACCCGGTCACCGCGTCGACCTTGCTCCCCGCGCTGCCCGAACCGGACATGCACGGCCTGACCACCTTCTACTTCGGCGCCGACCGCCCGCCCATCGACGAACCGACCCTCGTCCTGGACGGCGACCGGCGCGAGATCATCGCCAACACGATCGTGACGAGCAACGCCGCCCCCGAGTACGCCCCCGCCGGTCGCTCCCTCATCGCCGCGTCCGTGGTCGGCGTGTCCGCGCCGTCAGGCGCTTCCGAGCGGTGATCCGGACGGAACTGGCCCGGCATCTACGGCGCGCCCACCGCCGACTGGGACCTGCTCGAGATCGTGTCGCTGCCCGCCGCGCTGCCGGCCGCCCGCGCCGCCGCAGGGCCGCCTGCGCAAACCGGTCGATCTGGGCGACGGCCTCTTCGTCTCCGGCGACCACCGCGACAGCCCGTCGATCCAGGGCGCCTTGGCCGGCGGCTGGCGTACGGCCGGCGCCGTCCTGTCCAGCCTGGGCGCGCCGGTCGGGCATAGGGGCCGGCCGGCCTCGGCACGCCGGTGTCGGCCTGATTCGGTAGCCGGCTTCGCGCCGGCGGGATAGGATCGCCGCCGGTTTTCCGGGGCGGTAGCTCAGTGGGTTAGAGCAGGGGACTCATAATCCCTCGGTCACGGGTTCGAGTCCCGCCCGCCCCACAACCCCAACCCGTGTGCGAAATTCGTCCACGGGGATCCGGTAGACCGGGATCAGCCGGTCGCCGTCGAACCGTATTTCGGCGATGTGAGTTTCCATGACAGCTTTTCGCTGGCCGGGGGTGCCGGTACGCAGGATCTCGGCCAGGTGTTGGTGGGATCTGTTCGATGGTGTCCGTGCTGACTGGTTGCGGTGGGGTGGCGATCAGGTCGGTGAGCTGGGCCCGCCGGTCGGTGAGCTGGTCGAGTTGGGTGGTCAGCGCGGCGATGCGGGTTCCGCAGGTGGCGTCGTCGAGAGTTCCTGTTTCGAAGGCGGCGAGGTAGCGGTCTATGGCCGTCTGGGTGGCAGTGATGCGGCCGGTGATGGTCTCGAGCTCGGCGGTGTGCTGGGCGGTGTCATCGGCGCGGCGGGTGTGCTCATTGGCGATGGCCGCGCTGATCAGGTCGGTGCGGGCGTAGAACGCGATCAGGGCTTCGACGGCGGCGGGGTCGAGCAGGTCGGCGTCAATGCGCGGGGCGTTGCATCCGGCGGTGCCGTAGCGGGTGCGGGAGAAGCAGGTGTAGTAGCGGTAGCGGCGTAGTTTGCCGGTGGCTGAGGCGCCGACGTATTTGCAGCCGCACTGCGGGCAGGTGATCAGGCCGGAGAGATAGTAGCCGGAGTTCGACGCCCCCCGTGAGGAGCCGGGCTCGCCGCGGGTGTTCAGGATGCGCTGGCATTGGTCGAAGGTCGCAGGGTCGGTGAGGGCGTCGTGCGCGTCGGTGGTGACGACGTCGCGGAATGAGGTTTCGCCGAGGTAGAGCCGGTTGCTGATCATGGCGTGCACGGTCCAGCCGGAGAACGGTCGTCCGGCTTTGGTGCGTTTGCCTTCGGTGTTGAGTTGCGCGGCGATGGCGCGAGTGCCCGCGCGGGTGGTGGCGTAGCGGGTGAAGATGTCGGTGACCACGTGCCGTTCCTCGGGGTGCGGGATCAGCCGGTGGGTGTCGGGGTCGATGGTGTAACCGTAGGGGCGGGGCCCGTGGGTCCATTCACCGTTGGCTGCTTTGCGTTCCATGCCGGCGATGACCCGGTCGATGATGACTTCGCGTTCGAACTCGGCGAAGGCACCGAGCATCTGGACGAACAGCCGTCCGGCGGCGCTGGCGGTGTCGAACGGTTCGGTGGCGGAGCGGAAGTGCACGCCGACGTCTTCTAGGTCATCCATCAAGGTGGCGAGGTCGCGGATGCGGCGGCTGAACCGGTCGAGCCGGTAGACCAGCAGCAGGTCGTACTCCTTGGCTTCAGCGGCTTGCAGGGCGGCGGTCAGTCCGGGTCGGTCCATGGTGGCGCCGGAGGCGTCGTCGGTGAAGCGGGCGGTGATCTTCCAGCCGGGTTGGGAGGCGACGTAGGCGGTGAGCCGGTCGGTCTGGGCCTCGATGGTGTAGGGCTGGTGTTCGTCGTCGGTGGAGCGGCGGGTGTAGAGGGCGACCCGCAGCGGGGTGTCCGCAGTGATCGTTTCGCGGCGGCGTGTGGGGCGTCGGCGAGCCATGCTCTGTGGTCCTTTCGCAATGGCGTGGCCGGGCCGTCGGGCGGCCCGGCCACGCCGGTGTCATTCGTCTTGGGGCGGGTGTGGGTGCTGGGTGAGCCAGCGGGCGATCAGCGTGGTCCAGAGGTCGACGGCCTGCTGGTACTGCTCCGGGGTCATCGGGACGGTCTTGGGTGGCCCCAGAGTGGGTCCGGTCGGTCGGGTGCTGCGGCGGGGCCGGGTGGTCCGGCGCGGGCCGGTGTGGTTGCTGCTGCTGGTGGCAGCCGGATGGGTATGGCGGTCGTGCCGGTCGCGTGCGGGATGGCCGTCGTCGGCCGGTGGGCGTGGTGGCATAAGGCTCCTTGGGTCGATGCGTGTCGCTGATCGGCCGGCATCGGTGACCTCCTTTTTGATCTTGGAATGGGTGTCGGGATGGATCGATCGCCGCTCCATCCGTCGGATCTGTCAAGCCGCCGGTGGGCGGGCCTGTGGTCCGGTCCGGATACTGCTGGTCAGGGCCATGTCCGGGGACGTATCCGGCCGGTACGGACAGTTAGGCGGGGCGGTGCAATAGCCAGCGCTACCGTGGCCGGTCCAGGCGGCCTCGGCAGGGTCTATGCCGACGCCGCGATCATGAACGGTGGCGGGGCCGCATAGCCGGACGCTTTGGCTGAGTCTGGGTGGAGCGGTGGAGGGCAGCTGCACAGCGGCAAGGCTGGCCGGTCCGTTTGCTGGGAACCCGTGAGCGTCTCGCGCGATACTGCCGATCAACGACGGACGTCAACTCAGCGAGAGGTCGGCCGCCCTCGGCCGAGGTGGGGTAGCCGTGCGGCGCAACGTGGGTCGGCCAGTCTCCGAGGGTTTCAGGTTCGGGCGAGCCAGCGCGTGACGGGGTTGTCCGGGGCGGCCTCGCGGACGGTGTGGAAGGCTGCGGCGAGGTGCCACCAGGCGAGCGCTGCGGCGTACGTCGCGGTTAGGTAGCCGATGGTGTTGACCGTGACGACCAGCGCGTAGCCCGGGACGAGGATGAGCATGACGGCGATGCGGATGCCCAACTGGCGGGTGGCGGTGGCGGCGGTGGCGACGCCGAGCAGGGCAGCACCGACCGCGGCGGTGAGGCCGGGGAAACCGGTGAGGTCGGTCGGGAAGGTCAAGGTGTAAGCGGCCCGGACGAGGTAGACGCCGCCGGCGGCTGCGGCGATGGGCCAGACCGGTGGGCGCATGCGGGGCAGCCAGTCACCGAGCCGAGTGGCTGGGATCCGGGGCGAGGCGGCCGCGATGATGACCGCGCAGACAGCGATCGGCGCAGCGGCAGTCAGGGCCCAGCGCAGATACTGCGGGTCGGTCCAGCCGACACCGACGCCGGTGCCCAGACCCCAGAGTCCGGCGAGGGCGAGGCAGGCCGCTGCCGCACCGAGATAAGAACGGCGCAGCAGGTAGCCGGTGGAGGCGGGATCGTTCAGGCATTGCGGCGAGAGCCAGGTCGTTGGCGCGAGTTGCGCCGCCGCGGCGGCCGCGGTCGAGGCGATGGCTGCTGCGAGGGCGAGGTTGGCGACCGGGAGGCGTACGCCGACGATAGTGGCGGCGATGGTGGAGATGTCGGCGGTGGTGACTGTCTGCAGGAGCAATACGACCGAGGCGACGGCGAGCACGGCGACCGCAGTGAGGCTGCCGATGGTGAGCCGGGTACGAGGTAGCCGGGTAGTGGCGGCCGTCGGGCCTTGGGGTGTGTGGGTGGCCTCGGCGAGGCGTGCGGCGCCCGCAGCGACCTGCTCGGGCTGGGTGAGGAGTGTGGGCTGTGGCAGCCCAGCGTCGGCGAGCGCGGTGTGGGCTGCGGAGGCGGTGGCGTCGTATGTCACCAGGACGGTCGCGGTGATGTCGCCCTGATCGATGTCGGCGTCGGCGAGTGCCTGGGTCAGTGCTGGTAGGAGTTGATCGAGGTGGGGTCGGGCGGCTTTGTCCAGGTCGGCTCCCTCGACGACGACCGGGTCGAGGTGACCTGGCAACAGTGTCGGCGTCCGGGGGGTGCCGATCAGGGCGGTGCGAGCCCGGTCGATCTCGAGACCGGTCAGCCAGTCCAGTTCGGTCGGACGGTCGGCGCTGGAGCCTGCCCCGTGTCGGATCGAGTCGGCTACGGCTCGATCGATCCCGGGCGCGCCGGAATCGCGGACAGTCACGGCAGCGAGTTGGGTGTACCGATCGGTGGCGTCCAGGACGGCGATGTGTGGGTAGTCGTCGCCGATGACGCAGACGAGCACAAAGCCGCCCGGGGCTTCGCCGGTTGGTGGTGAAGCCGCTGCTGCGGCTGCCATCGCGGTGACGACGGCCGGTTCGGGTAGTCCGGCCGCGGTCGCGGCCTGAACCAGGCGTTGCCTTGACTTCGGCCCCCACGGCTCCGGCGTGGTGACGGTCAGCGTGGCCACCCCGATCCCGGCCTGCACGGAGGCGGTGTTGGCCACATGGGCGAGCAAGGCCGAGACGGCCGCGCCCGGTCCTGCGTCAGCCTCGGTCGGCGCCGTCCGGAGGGCGGCCAGCGGGTCGGGCAGGTACGCGTCGGGATGGGCGGTCCCGGCCGTGAGCCCAGCCATGGCCACCGCGATGTTGCCGGTTTGCGGGTCGGTCCATACCCCGCTCGGCAAGCGGGTCTGACCGTCGAAGGCGACGGGCCACGTGCGGCCCCCGACCGTGGCGGCAGCTGCGGTCCATCGCGGTCCGAGGTGGATGCTCAGATGAAGATCCCCCGTTGCCATGCCGGGCAGTGTCCTCCGCCCACCTTCGTGGGCGTCGACCCCGACCATGTTTGGCGATCAGATCTTCGCATTGTGAAAGTTCGATGCCACTCCGTAGCGGGCGGCGGGCACCGGCCGGTACGCAGAATGATTCGGCCAAGGCTCGGGGGAATCGAACCGATGGAAGAGAACGTATCGGAGGAGGCACGCCGGCGGGCAGCTCAGTACGCCCGGCAGCCCTCGCTCTGGGCCGCACCGAAACCGGCCACGGCGAGCCCGACCCGCCGCCCGACGCTGTTACTCCGGACGGCAGTCACGGCTGCGGTCTTGCTCGGCGGCCCGCCGTGGGTGTTGTGGATGGCCTTCGGCAACCCCGTCACTGTGTGGTCGTCGTGGTGGAGTACGGGCCCGTTCACCGCAGCCACGACCGCGTCTCCCGCAGCGGGATTGCGCGTCGCGCTGATCTGGGCGGGTTGGTTGGCATGGGCCGTGCTCGCCACCCTGCTGGTCGGAAGCGTCGCTGGCGTACTGCGCGGTCGCCGACTTCCGCGGTGGCACCTGCCGATGCCGCTGCACCGCCTCGTCGTCGGCCTGACCGGGACCGCGACCATCGCGCTCGTCACCACGCCTGTCACCGCAGCCCTCGCCGCGCCGCCCGCTCATGCCGCTGCGGCAACGCAACTCCAGACGAGCGGTTCCGAGGCGCAGCACCGGTCGGCAGCCGCACCGCCCACGCCGGAACGCCAGGACGCCACCGGGGTTCGGGTCCCCAGCGATTTGGTCACGGTCACCGTCGAGCACGCCCACTATGACTATCGCGTCCGCCGAGGCGACACCCTCTCGAAGATCGCCAAGACATGGCTGAGCGACCAGAATCGATGGCCCGAGATCTGCTCCCTCAACAAACACCGCCACTTCTCCGACGACCGGACACTGACCGACTGCGACCTGATCTACCCCCGCTGGAACCTTCGACTACCGGCCGACGCCGTCCCGCCGCCCGAAGCCCCACCACGCCGACCACCCCGGACGCCACCCCGACCGGCCGCACCGGACCGGCCCGTTCCCAGCGAGCCCAGTACCGCCAGCCCGACACCGGCACCCCGCAGTCCCGAAGCGGCCAGCCCAACCCACTCAACAACTCCGAATGCGGGCTCTGCCGAAGACGGGGACAGACACGAGCCAACGGGCGGAGATCTCGTCCTGCCCGGCGGGAACGTCATCCCGTGGACACTGGCCACCGCGATCACGGCGACCGCCGCTTTGGTATGGCTGCAACGCCGCCGCCGCTACCGGCCCGGCAGCGATGACGACCTGCACGAACTACCCGCCCCGGTGCTCGCCGCCCAACACCACACCCGGCACGCGATTACGCCGGCACCGGCCGAGCCAGCGCACACTGAGCGGCTGCCTTCCGGTGGTGTCGGCCTCATCGGTTCCGGCGCTGACGCCGCCGCTCGCGGCTTGATCATCACCGCGCTCACCGCAGGGACACCCGCCGAACCCGCGCAGCGCGCCGAAGTCATCATCGACCGGCCAACCCTCACCGCGCTGATCGGCGACACCCCGCTTGCCGGGTGGTCGCGGCTGCACATCATGGACGATCTCGATCAGGCGCTCACACTGCTCGACACCCACCTGCTCCGACGTGCCCGCATCCTGGACGAGCACGGTCTCGACGACATCGACGCTCTGCGCAGCACGGTGCCCAGCGAACGGACCCTGCCCCCACTGCTCTTGATCACTGACACCGAACAAGCCGCAGGAAGCAACCGGGCGCGTATTACCTTCGGTCTCACGAAGGGCCTGGACGTCATCACCATCGTCCTCGGCCACTGGCCCCACGGCCCGACCGTTTCCGTCTCCGACGACGGAGACGCCCAGCTCGAAGCCGATGAGCCTGAACCCGGCATGCAGTTCGCCGTTCTCGACGTCGCCGCAACCCGCGATCTCCTCGACACTGCACGAGAGGCTCAGACCGGGGAAGCCCCCGCCACCAGTCGCGCAACGCCTACGCAGCCTTTCCCTGGCCTTCCCGAAACCGATGGTCCCGCCACCCCGGTTCCTCTGCAGGCCGACAGCGCCACAGCCGGCATCCTGCCGCCTGCGCCCCGAGTACCGGGCCGGGCGCCGCTACGCGTGCTCGGCAAGCCGCAGATCGAGAACATCACCGCGGACGGTCGGCCCTTGCGAGCCAAAGCCCTCGAACTGGCGGTGTTCCTCGCCGTCCACCCCGACGGCGCCAGCACCCGCGAGATCGGCGAATACCTCGAACCCGACGCCCGCATCAGCCAAGCCGACCAACGCGTCCACACCAACGCCTCGAACCTGCGGCACGTCCTCGGCCGAGCCGGCACCGCCGAGACCAAGAACGCCTACGTCATCAAAACTGCCGGACGGTACCGGCTCGATCCGGCAACCGTGGACGTCGACGTCTGGACATTGCGGGACCGGATGCGCAAGGCCGCCATCGCCACCGAGCCGCACCGCCGGGACCTGCTGGCCGCAGCCTGTGATCTGTGCAGCGCGCCCCTGGCCGAGGGCCAGGACTACGAGTGGATCCAGCCGCACCGCGAGACGGTGCGCCGCTGGGGGACCGAAGCGCACCTGATGCTGGCCGACGATCTGCTCGACAGCGAACCGCAGGCGGCGTCCGATCTGCTCGACAAGGCGATCGGGATGGACCGCTACAACGAGGCCCTCTACGTCAAGGCGATGCACGCCCGCCACGCCCTGGCCGACGCCGACGGGATCCGGACCCTGCTGCGCGCTCTCACCAAGGCCCTGGCCGACCTGGATGCCGAGCCGCGCGAAGACACCCTCGAACTGGCCAACACGCTGCGCACCAGCCTGGACAGCAAGTGACGATCACCACCCAGCGTTGCCGCGCTCGGGTGCTGTTCACGCTCGCGATCACCCCGTTGCTGCGCTGGGCCATCGCCGCGCACAGCGTTCCCGACGACCAGCCCTGGCGCACCGCGTGCTTATGCGGCCGACCACTGTGGGCAGCACGGCCGCGCCCGCCGGCCGGTGCACCGGTGCGGGCACAGCCTCGGCGCACTGCCCTACATAGTTGAAGTGGCCACCGTCCTGGCCGCCGTCGCCCTCGCGCTGACCGGCCAGAGCGGGTGGACGCTCGCCGCGTACGCGTGGTGGACCGCGACCATGATCGTGCTCATCTTTGTCGACCTGGCCGCCATGCTGCTCCCGCTGCGAATCAGCATCACCTCCGCAGTGGGATTCCTCGGCCTGCTCGCCGCCGCCGGGGACCATCACGCCTGGCGCCGGGCCGCCGTCGCCGCGGTCACGCTCGCCGTGCTCCTCGCGGTCCTGGCCGTCCTCGCACGCGGACAACTCGGCTGGGGTGACGTCGCCGTCGCCGTCCGCTCGCCTTCTTGACCGGACTCGGCCTGATCCTGCCCGTCATCCAACGGATCCGCCGGCTGGCCGAGCACCGGCTGACCCTGCTCGTTGCCAACGTCCTGACGGTCCTCGCCGCGGCACTGGCGACGATGGTCTCCGCGTCGGGGATGTGGAAGTTCTTCACCGACATCATCGGCCAATCGCCGCTGCGGATCGTGTTCTTCGCCTACATCGAGGTCGCCCTGTTCGCGTCCGCGCTGCTGGCACGGGCACGGCTACTGCGGGAACCGGAGAAAGGCACCACCGGCGTCGACGGCGTCGCGGTCTGGGTCCTCGCCGGGCTGACCGCGAGCCTCGCGGCCCTCGACGCCAGCAGCTTCCGGGAACTCTGCCTACGCCTGGCGGCACCGCCCGTCGCCGCCTGGATGTGGGAACGCGCGCTCGCTGCCGAGCGCAGCGTCCGGCTCGGGCGCACCATGTCGCGTATCCACTGGACGGTCACCGTCGAGCGGATCCTCGTCTGGCTGCGGCTGGCCGAGGCCCAGGACCGCGACGTCACCGAGGTAGACCGCGCCCGCCGCCGCGCCCGGCTCGGCCGCGCCCTCGACGCCACCTCTCCCGAGGCAGTGGCCCGGTTCAACGCCTGGCGGCTGAACACGAGCAACCCGCCAGCGGCTTCATCCGAACTCAATCCGGCCGGCACCGCCGAGATCAAGCCGCCGGTGATCGCTGCAGCAGAGCCCGCGCTTCCACCGGCGCCGGGCGGCCACGTAGATCTGCCTTCCGCAACGGCTGCCAAGGCGAGCAGGCTCAGCAGCCTCGTTACGAATTTCGTCCCGGGCCGGGGCCAGAAGACGAAGAGGTGCAGCGGGATCACAACAGCACCCGGTGGGCCGCCGAAGTCCCTGGGGCAGATCGCCGATCGCAGCCGTGGGTTTCCGTAACACCCGATCCCTATGGCGACTCCTACGAGGATGACGACGAACACGGCGCTGACGAGGAAGCCGACCGTTCGGCTGTCGCCGCCATGCGCCGGTTCTGGGACAGTGAGACCGCCCGGGGCCGTGTCCCCACCGGGGCCGAACTCTCCCGGGCGGCCGGGGTGCCGCCGAGCACCGGCCTCGGACGGCGGAAACGCCGCGAGTGGGAAGTCGACCTCCCCGAACACATCAGGATCACCGCAACCGCCGGACGCTGAAAACACCGCTGGCCCGGTGCTCCGCTCGGCAGACGCAGACGCAGACGCAGACACCAGGCCAGCAAGGGCATTCCTCGTCCGGCTAGCGGTTCTCGGCCACGCTGGTCGCGATGGCGCGGGCACCGCCCATCAGGTGAAAGGCCGTGATGAGGTGGCGGCGCGTGTCACCCGCGAGATCGGTCGCGCGCTCCAACGCCTCGCCGGTGCCTGGTTCCTCACCGTCGGCAGGTGGAGCCGATTCCCGCAGCAGAAGCTCGGTGAATTCCCCGGTCGCGGCGGCCGTGTTGAGCATGGCCGTCACCAACTCCCGATCCGGGTTCCTGACCATCGGAGAGCAGAGCAAGATAGCGTCCCGGACAGCAGTAAGCGCATCCATCAGCAGTTCCGGATGTTGCGTGTGCGGGTAGGTCATGACGTTCCCCTCACGGGCGATGATCGGTTCGTGTCGGACGGACGCGATTCCCACTCCATCCGCGCGAAACGTCAAGCCCTACCGCGACGTCCGGTCGCGCCCGCCCCCTACCAGGACAGATAGCCCTAGACAGACGATCGCTGTGCCCGTATTCGGAACCGCGCAACCCGCCCGGCATGCGGCGCAATGGTCTGGTGCTTCGGGTCTATCGCGCGGACCAGACTGCTCCGACAACTCGTTCGCCAGGCATGGTCGGCGTTATTACCATCAGCGGAATGTCGGAGACCGTTTCATACCGACGTCGCTCGGCACGAGTCATCCTTCTCGACCGCGATCAGCGGGTATTGCTGTTGAAGTTCTTCTTCGACCCGATGGACGCTGGACGAGGACACGGCTGGGTGACCCCGGACAGCGGCGTGGACGCTGGCGAGCTGTTGCAGGAAGCGGCCGCCCGCGAACTTCGCGAAGAGATCGGTCTCATCGTCAGCCCGGAGTTGCTCGGGCAACCCGTGGCCTACAGTTCTGGGTACGCCGATGTCGGCTGGGCGCGTGGCATCTTCCGGGATGACTTCTTCTTCCACCGTCTCGACGCCCACCATGTCGATACGACCGGCATGGAAGCCCTCGAACGTCGACACCATGCCGGGCACCACTGGTGGTCGCTCGACGAACTGGCCGACAGTACGGACGTCATCTACCCTTTCGGATCGGCGCCTCTCCTAGATCAGATCAGCACGCTGGGAACCCCGCGACAGGTGGTCCAACTGCCCTGGCACCACTGACCGGGTGGGCATCGGAACCACGGCTGGCACGATGTCCCCTGAACGGCCAGCGCGCAGAGTGAGCGGATGCGGTTCCCGCTCAGCTGCTCGTCCAGCTCGGCGAGGCCCTTTGGTGTCAGCCTGGCAGCAGTAACGCCAGACGGCGAGCGGGTCGCGGTGTATCCGCGCGTCGTGGAGTAACGAGATGGCAGGATCGCGGCATGCTCGATCTGGTTCTGATCAACGGGCTGCCCGGTTCGGGCAAGTCAACCTTGGCAGCCGGGTTGGCCCCGGTCCTGGAGGCGCCGCTGATCGGCAAGGACGCGATCAAGGAAGCCGTCGCGGGCGTGGTGTCTGCGGCTCCACAGCGGGCTCTGGGGATCGCGGCCAGCGAGATGATGTGGACCCTCGCGTCGGCCTTGTCCGGCACCGTGATCCTGGAGTCCTGGTGGTTCAGGCCACGCGACCTGCAATTCGTCGAGGCCGGGCTGCGCCGGTGCGACCCGGCGACCGTGGTCGAGATCTGGTGCCAGGTGCCGGCCGACCTTGCCAAGAGCCGGTACGCCACCCGCCGACGACACCCGATCCACGACGACGAACGCCAACTCGTTGACGCGTGGCCGCGGTGGGAACGAGAGGCCGCTCCTCTCGGCCTTTCCCCAGTGGTGGTTGTCGACACCGGCCGCCCGGTCGACATGGTCGACCTTGTAGGGCGGATCAAACGGGCCAGGACGTAACGAATGGAGATCGCCGGCATGAGAGTGAGCCGCTCGCTATTAGGAGTTGGCCGACCTGGTTCATACCTAGCTGGAAGGCCATTGAGGTAGCTCGTTCAAGGAGCTTCCGGAAAGTTGCCATGAGCGGAGGGCGCGGGAGTATCGCAGTTCGCCTGGACACGATAGGTGTCGCGATAGGGCTCCGACAGTGCAAAGGGCAAGCTGGGTAACGACAGCAATTGAGTTTTGAGCCGTGTATCTAGTAGCACCCCAACTGCCACGGTTGCGAGTAGCGACACCAAGTTCAGGTTCCTGCTGGAAATGCCTCCGGTCCTGATGTGCGGTTGCATGTCGCAGCTTCACCAACGAGTCGAGCCACTTCGCGGCGTCTTCTCCACGGCGAGTGCGCTTCTCAATTTCCCTTGAATCATTGAAGGGTGCCCACCAGTCAGCGTCGACTCCGATGTCGCGGGCTCGCGCGGCGAAAGAGAACCACCACGACGGCATGGGGTCGAGGTTGAAGTATGCCCAGTACAGCTTCCGGACGTGAAACGGCCCAGGAGATTGCAGATCTTTAACCGGAAACCATTTTTCCAGGTTGGCGGGGACGCCGCTGGAGCTTTTCTTGAGGTGGTTGAAGCCGGCCAAAACAAGCTGTTCGTTGAAGTCCTCCCAAGCGGCCACGGACATGACAGCAATTGCTCGGTATATAGCCCGCGACTCAACATTAAGGCCGCCGCCGCTGGAGCCCCGCTGGCTTGCCTTGCGCGCGTTCACCCGGCCCGCCTCGATATCCAGCAGTAGGGCATCCTCAAGAGCAACAATGAAACGCTCGACAGCGTCCTGAAAAACGAAGCGAGCCACCGCTTCTCCGATCGGGTCGAGTAGAGCGGCCGACTGGCCACTTGATGTGATCAGTAGTGTAGACGGCCTGGGGTCATCGGGCATACCCACTCGATGTCAGCCCGTAATGCATCGTGCAGGTTGAGGTCTGATTGGCGACCCAGCGTAGAAAGATGCTGAGTTTCGACCCGGTTATGGCGGGGGTTGACCTCGGTACCGGCAGGGGCACGCGTCCAACCCGGCAAACCCACCCCGTGAGTCGATGCCATTCGAGATGGCAGGAGTGTTTCATCCCTTCACGACCAACGGCCGCATGGGCTGCCTGCGCGGTCGGCGGCAAATGAGGATGACGTGATGCCAGGCAGGTGTGACGACCTTGATCGACACTCGACCCGAATCTGAGCACCGACCGCATCAGTGCATCTGAGCTTTCGCTACTCTGCAGTCCTAAAACGATAGCAAAATAGGTGGTGCCAGTGTCATCTATGAGTCACAATGCTGCGATGACGAGCGTTACCCTCGATGATTGGTCGCCCGCAGACCACCCGTACGCCATAGCAGTATCGGAGGCTCAGTGGTGGCAGCGAGCGACCCAACTCGCCGTATTGCGCCTTCGCGAGGATGATGACCGACGGATATCATGGTTCAGTTCGCGCCAGATCGATGCACGCCAGCTTGTCTTCGCTCTGCGGCAGCTTCTCAACGCCGAACGGTTGGAGCAGTTCGCGTTATCGACACTCGGAATTGACTCTGCCGTCGGCGCAACTCTGTCTACCGCTCGTCAGCGATTCACTGATGCGCTGCCAGGAATTAAGCATATGCGTGACGCGCTTGTGCATTTCGACGAATGGTCACGCGGGGAAGGGAAGTTTGGCCCCCAGAAGCAGCGCCGCGATACTGGCGCCGCTTTGCGTGATGTAGCGCGCGAGTATTGGGGCTTTGAATACGACTCCAGTCGGGGCACGATTTCTCTGGGCCCGTATACAATCAGCATTGATGCTGCGGATAGAGCGGCTGCGGAGCTATCAAATGCAATCTATCTAGCGGCTCATCAGGTCGACATTAAAAACACCGCCGACCTCCGGGCGAAGACAAGCGCCGCACTAGCGACCGCGGGTATCGGCTTCAACTTGCCGGAGGCTGAAGTGACAGTTTCTCCAGGTAGTGATTTGCGAATTTGGATCACCCTAAGCGCGAATGCTCGTAACGATATTATCGTGAGCGAAGATTTGGCACACCGAATTGTTGCGGCGCTCGATGGCAGTGGACTTCGCCTCTCGTCGACAGATATGGCCGAGGCGTTTAATCCCACTGAACGGTTGATTCGCGGCGAGACGCTCTATGTCACTTCCTGACTTGGTCCCATAAGGGAAATACCTAAATTTTACATAAACTAATTAATCTGGTCGGCCAGAATGTGCCATCGGCATCGGCTCGAAAAACGGTGGGTGGTCGAGCGCCGCCTCGCCTGGCTGACCGAACATCGACGCCTAGCCCGCGACTACGAACACGATCCCGCCGTCTTCGAAGCGCTGATCCGCTGGGCCGCGATCAACACCATGGTCCGTCGACTCGACCGCGGCCGGCCCGCAACCCGGCAACGCCGCCGAACCTTCAGCACGCCCGGATAACAGCCCCTGCGCGCGTCCCTCGAAGGGCGCGTCTCACGTCGTGCACTCTGGTCTGCTCTGCCTACACTCTCTTCTGCGAGGAGCCGGATCACCCAGCCGCGGGCGCTGCTGTGAATCGGTGCTGTCTGTGAGAGCGGAGTAGCTGCGTGAGCCACGAGGACGAAGACAAGGTGGAGGCGGCCGACGTCAGTTCCGGAGCTGACCTATACGAGGGCAACGAGCTTCTGCACATCGCGTCCACGATGCCGGACGCGGACATCGACGTGGTACGTCGGCGCGTCGGGGAGTTAGACAACTTCAGGGAACTCGCTACCGACGCGCTTGATGTTCTTGAGAGGCATCACAACGCCACGCTTGGGGCCAACGGCCAAAGTCAGGAGTGGTTCCACCAGGCATGCCAGGACACCCGGGACATCTTCCGGGTTGTGCTCGCGCAAGATCTGGAGTGGGAACAGCAGCGGTACGTGCTCGACCTGCTGATGAAGCTCGTGCAGATGGAAGGCGCGAAGGACACCGAGAGCAAAAACCTGCTCAGCCGGCTGTCCGACAAGCTGGCCAGCAAGAAGGTGCTGATCAGCAGCGTCGCGATCGTCGCGACTGCTGCGACTGTGGCAATCGTCGCTCCCAAAGCGGCGCGGCAGTTCGGAGAGGCCATCAACAAGAGTTGACTGGAACACGGTGAGTGGCGGAGGGCCATTTTCGAAGCTGGCGAATAGCTGCCACCGAACCAGCGGATGAGCCCGGAGGTGGTCGGCGCGCGCCGCCGTTCGAGGCGTCGCACCGGAGGTCGCCGCCGCCCGTGGACTGGCCGTCCTTGAGGACCATAGTCTCGCGCTGTGGACGATGAGCTACGCAGCGCCCTACGGAGACTCCGGGAGGAAGCTGACCATGTCGTCAGAGTGTCCGGGCGAACTCCGGTGCGCTCCTGGTTGTACGACGTGACCCGTGGCCGCATCGATCGGCGGCCACGACCGACGGTCGGTCAGCTCCCCTGGGTGGACGCTCCGTGGCAGGACACTGTCTCGGGGCGGTACCACGGGTGGCGATGCCGGCGGGCCAGCCTGAAGGGCGGACTCGCCTTCGTCGTGGAGTACGTGGTCTGCCCGTACTGCAACATCGGCTGGGTGGACAAGCCGTACACGGTAGAGGATTACCAGCGCTGCGGGCTCGCCGCCGCAGGGCTGGCCGCGCTTCGCGCCGAACACCCTGGAGTGGCCTGGTACACCGGTAGCGGCCATCTGCGCGACTCCCGACCGTTCTGGTCCGCAGTCGGGCAGGGCGTTGACGGCGCCTACCAGCCGCGTGAAATGTGCGAGCACGTGGAACACCACGGTGGCGTCAGGCCCCGCTGGAAGCTGCGCCAACGCCCGCAGCGTCGATAGAGGCACCGGGCCCGACTACTCGGCAAAAGTCCTGGTCAGGCTGAGGGTTAGACCCTTCATGACCTCAGCAGGCTGGCGCTATAGTTTCCGCTGGTAGAACCGATGCGGCCGTTGGCCCAACGACGCGAATGCATCATCTGATGAAACTTTCAATGTTTTGAGTACATCGAGATGTGGACGTGGTTGGTGTGCCAGCCGGACGGATCGTCGCTCCCATAGGGGTTGTCGTAGGCGTGCCAGCCCTGCTCGGGTGTCCAGATCATCCGGAACCAGATGACGTACATGATGCCCAAGCGGTCGGCGTTGGCCACGGCCCAGGCCGCCATCGCGTCCCCTCTGGCCTTCTGCGCGCCGGTTGCTTCGCCGCCGGAGGTCATCATGAAGTCGCACGCGCGGCCCTTCGGGTGTTCCCCGTGGTCGTCGACTCGGTAGCAGCTGGGCTTCGGCCAGCCGGCGGCGGTGGCCTGCTGGACGAGATGCATGGTGCGCGGTGTGAGACAGCCGGTTCCGGTCGTCGGGTCCGGGATGACGGAGCAGGTCTCCTCGGGCCAGGAGCCGTCCGGGTTGCGGGGCGCCGGTTCGGCGCTGCCGAACGGCATCGCTGAGCAGTCGAGGCCGATCTCACCGGCCCCGTATTGATCAACTAAGGCGATAGCGTCGTTGGTCCACTTCGCGTACGCGTCCGGGTAGGCGCTCACCTGGACCGCCTGGGCCGCATCGGTGAGCAGCATCGTCTGCCACCCGGTGATGGTCTTGAGCTTGTCGTAGAACTTGCCCGCCTGGTACGCGGGATCCGCCAGTTGTTCGGGCGTTCCCCATCCCTGGCTCGGGCGCTGCTGGAAGACGCCGATGGAGTCGTGGTCGTTGTCGGCCCCGAGGTAGGGCAGGTTCCGCAGTCCGGATTCCTGCATGGCGACCGCGAGGGCGATCGTCTGCCCCCAGCTGCCGACGCCTTTGGTGACGCCGACCTCGATGATGGTCACGGCGATGTCGAGCTGGTCGGCGTCCCACTTCCCGGTGTCCGCCGGTTGCCCGGACGCGTTGGTGCTCGGCATGGTTGCGACCGAGCATGATCCGGAGCCGCCGCCCATGACGGCGGACAGCAGCAGCATAGGCAGCCCGAGGCAGGCGAGGATGACGAGAGCGACGATGGCGAGGATGGCCTTGGTCATAGGCGATGGCCCTTCGGTGAAGACAAAAAGGCCGGGCTACGCGCGGGTGCGCGGCCGGCCAGAAGAAGGCGATCAGGGATTGATCAGAGACAGTGGGTGAACGCCCGTAGCCGCGCGTTCACCTCAGCGAGGAACTTGCTGACGACGGTGTCGGCGTCAGCCAGTGGGTGGCCGTCGGTAACGGGGGTTGCGCAGCGCCAGTCCCAGTGCCCCGGCTGCAAGGCGGGCACGAACCAGAGCGCGTCGGCGCGGTCGAGGAACAACGCGCCGTTGATCTGTGGAGCGAGCACGGTTATGGGCTGGCTGGCGCAGCCGTTCAGGCACCGGCAGCCCGGCGCGTTGTAGGCCGAGCGCGGTAGCCCGCGGTGGACGGGGCAGTTGCAATCGAAGGCGAGGTCGTAGGCCGGGCGAGGAGCCTTGTACATAGCTGTCTCCCCAAGAGTCGTGAAACACAAAAAGGGCCGTGGGCCGCCCGCGCGGGCGGCCCACCTTGGATTTGCAGGTTCACAGGTTGAAGACCTCGGGGTTCGCGAGCACGTGAACGAACTCCCGCAACCGGCTCTCGATCACCACGCTCGCGTGGTAGAAGTCGTGCCGCGTGTCGATCTCTCCGGCGTTCCCCCAGTCCCAGGTGCCGTCAGTCAGGGCGGGAACCTGCCAGAGGTCACCGGCTTGGTCGAGGAAGAGCGCGCAGTTCCAGCGGTCGGCCAGCAGGGTGATGGGCTGGGAGGCGCAAGCGATCGTGCACGCGCAGCCGAACTCGTCGTAGGTGAGCCGGGTCCGCTTGTGGTGCACGGGGCAGCGGCAGTCGCATGGGCGCTGCCATGGCATCAGGTAGGTCAGCATCGTGTCTCCGTATCGATGTCGACGGGGGTGTCGGTGGTCAGGAGTCGGGGCGGATGAGGCTGGTGCCGCCGGGGCCGAGGAGCTTGTCGTGCTGGACGGCTCGGGTTTCCTCGGCGGTGAGCAGGTAGGCCGGCAGTTGCGGTATGCCTTTGCGCCAGGCGTGGTAGAGCCGGTGCATGCCGTCGATCAGCAGCGCGGCGGGCGTCTGGTCGCCGATGCGGACCAAGCCGAGCAGTACTGGGTTGGTCAGGTCGGTGCTCATCGCGTACAGCCGGTCGAGGCCGTCGGAGGTGGGACCGATGAGATTGGCCGTCGTGTGGTCGGAATCGTCGAGACGGGTCAGGCCGTAGCCGGTGGCCCATGCCGTGACGTCGATGGCGAGGGTGTCGCGGAGCGCGGCGTCGATCAGCGCCAGGGCGGCGTCGATATCGAAGACGTACGGGCCGAAGCGGAACCACTGTGGTTGCCTGTCCGTCATCGTTCGCCTCGCTTCGTGGCGAGGGACGCATAGATGCGGATGCATCGCAAGATCAGCTCGTGCGAGGGCAGTTTCAGGAGGCGTTGCCGTTTGTCCTCGCGCAGGTTGTCCCATATCAGGACGGTGACGCTGGCGGACCAGACGTCGACCAGGACCCCGTCGATCTTGGCGTACTGGCGCTCGGCGACGATGCGGCGCAGCGTGTCGATGAGGGTCGCGTCGCCGATCGGGTGGTTGGCGTCGTCGGGCCGGGCCGCCTCCTCGTACTGGGTGAGGCAGTCCTCGCAGGTGTGGGCGCGGGGCGGGTCTCCGGTCTCCCACCGGCGGACCTTTTCGGCGGGGATCCGCAGACGGACTGGCGCGGGTCTCGGGGATGCGGCAGGTGAGGGGCTATCGGGATCATCTGCCCGTGTCCTTTCGGGGACGAGCCAGGGCACGTTGACCCCGCGCGGGGTCAACGTGCCCCGGGCGGGTGAAGGGGTGCGGGTGGTTAGACCTTCAGCAGGTCGAAGGCGACGAGTTTGAGATCGCCGGTGGTGCCGGTGAGCACGCGGTTGGCGCGGACCAGTTCGTTCTTGGCGGGCTGGCAGTGGTCCAGGTACTCGGTGATGGCCTGGTAGCCGGCCCACCGGCTGCCCGTGATGGCCTTCTGGGTGTCGGCCTCTGTGATCAGGTACTTCAGGGTGCCGAGCCGCTGCTTGGCGTTGCGGCGGGTGGTGTCGGAGGCGTTGTCCTTGACCGGCCACACCTGCCCGACGACCTGCTCGAACTCCCGCATGAGCAGCGGAGTGTTCAGCATCCGCTCGGCGGCCTTCTCGAAGGTGTCCATGTATTTCCACATCAGCCCGAGCGCTTCGCGGGCCTGGCTGATCTGGGAGCCGACGTTCGAGGTGTGCCGGAAGGTGTAGTGCCCGACCGCCGCCTCGAACGCGGCCCGCTGGGTGTTGGCGCACACGACCCGGATCGGGCTGGCGTCCACCCGCAGCGCGGCGGTCCCGTCGTGGCTGGTGGTGCCGATCAGATAGAGGTCCATCCGGTCGACTCCGGCGATCTGCATCGCGTCGGGCAGCTTGAGCGTGACGAACACGCTCTTACCGCGCCGCAGACTGCCGGCCGTCTCGAAGTGGGCGCCGCCGACCTGGTCCACGAGTCGGTCGAGCATCTCGGCGCACTGCTCGTTCTGGACCACGGTGTAGTCGGTGCCGACGACGCCGAGATACTCGGTTACGCCGGTGACCGGGTTGCGGCGTACGGTCATCTGCTTGTCGTCAGCGGGGATGTGCACCTCGACGCCGTCGACGATGTCGATGCCGACCGTGCGGATGGTCCGTACGCCCCAGTTGCCGAGCTGGGCGGCGGCCATGATCTCTTCGGCCTTCATGGTGTTCTGGGTGACGGTGCCGAGCCGGTGCCAGGCCGACAGGCGGGCGCTGGCGAACGCGGTACTGCCATCGGCGAATTGCTCGAGTTCGTGTGGCACGAAAGCTCCTTTCGGATTCAGGTGCGGGCCGAGCAGACGCTCGGCCCCGCGATGGAATGAGTGGGTGGTCAGTCAGGGCTGAGGGGTGCGGTCTTCGTCGGCCGGCATCCTGGCCGTCGGGAAGGTGAACGCGATCGGTGCTTCGGCGACCTGGGCGAGGCGGCCGGTGGACGTCAGGAGCAGGCAGCAGTTGAGGACAGCGGCCGTGCCGAGGTGACGGCCGGTCGCAGTCGTGATGCCTCGGGCGATCTCGTACGGTTTCAGCGGCTGGCCGGGGTTGGCGGCGCAGTAGGCGCTGACCAGGTCAGCCGACGCCGCATCGACCTGGCTGTCGCCTTTGGCCAAGGCCACACCGCCGTCGTGGCGGTGCACGAGGTCCGCCAGTTCCAGCAAGGGCAGCCGCCGCAGCACGATGCGCAGCGGGAGCCCCGTGCACGCGGCCAGTTGCTCCGGCGCTACGGAGCCACGGTCGGGCATCGCGCGCATGATCTGCGCCGACTCGTTGTCTAGCTGGTCGTACGGCTGCCGAGGACCGTCGCCCGGCGGCGTGTGGTGTTGCCCGGTGCTGCCGACTACTGCGGGTCGGTCGGCCGGTGCGCCGGAACCGGCTCCGGGGAGGTCGGTCATGGATGTTGCTCCTCTCGTGGAACGGGTGCGGGGCCGGGCGCATGTGCGCTCGGCCCCGCGAGGATGGGAATCGGTCAGGACTGCTGGGCGTCGCCGGTGTCCTGGTTGTTGTCGGTCTGCTCGGCCTGGTCGTCGCCCGCGCCGTCGCCGTGGTCGTTCTGCTCGGCTTCCGTCTCGGCGTCGCCGGTGTCGTCGTTGACGACGGGCTTCGGGAAGACGAAGGTCAGCGGCGCTTCGGAGACCAACAGGATGTTGCCGGCGGCGGCGGCCTTGGTGCAGTTGTTGCGCACCGCGCCGGAGCTGACGCTGCGACCGCCCAGCTTCGCGCTGATCACGGTGGCGATCTCCTGCGGAGTCATCGGCCGGCCGGGGCGGGCGGCCAGCTCGGCGACGGTCAGCCGCTCCAACTCGCCGCGCTGGAAGGGCTGGTTGCCGTCGGCGTTGGCGGTCGCGTCGCTGCGGTGCCCCAGGGGGATCGGGGTGTTGTTCAGCGTGCGCGGGGGCAGCCGGGTCGGCAGTTTGACGGCGTGGACCTCGTCGTCCGGGCCGAGGATGTGCAGGGTTCCGTCGGTGCGGATCAGGCTCTGTACCGCGGCGACGGCGGCCGGGGTACTCGTGACACCGCGGATCACCTGGAAGCACAGCGCGCAGCGCGGCGGCTCCGGGTTCGGGTCGACCTCGGATGCCTTGGTCGGTCCGGCGATCCACCGTTCCGGCTGGCCCGTTTTGGGCGGCAGGCGGCGGGCGGCGTCGGCCTGCTGCATCGCGTCGAGCAGCCGGATGGTGGTGGGGTGGCTGATGCCGCTCTCGACGACGATCATGTCAACGGTCGCGCCGTCATCGCCGAATTCGGCCAGGACACCCTTGATGGCCATGACCTTGCGATCGCCGGGACGGGGCGGCGCAACGACCGTACGCGGTTCGCCCGTGGCCGGGGCGTCCGTGTCCTCCTTATCATCCTGGTCCTGGTCCTCATCGCCGTCGTCCTCGTCACCTTCGCCGTCGCCGTCGCCGTCGGACGTGGCCTGCTCGCCGGTGGCCTCGTCGCCGGAGTTACCGGTTTCCGTAGGCTGGCTGTCGTCGTCGCCGGTCGGCGAACTCTCGTCGCTGGCTGCCTCGTCGGCCGGGTCGAAGTCCGGCTCGTCCGGGCCGGCGGTGTTCTCGTCAGCGATGTCGGCCGAGTCCAGCGCGGCGGCGGTGTCGTCCGACAGGGTCCAGCGGGCGGGCGTGCCCTCGGCCGCGTCGCCGCCGAGGTCGATCTCGACGATCAGACCGGCGTCGGCCAGGGTCCGGATGGCCTTGTCGGTGGTGGACCGGGCCTTGCCCGACTTCTCGGCCAGTTCGTGGACGTTGCCCTGGCCGAGTTCGGCCAGCGCCTTGAGGACGGCCTGCGTGGCAGGCGTCAGGGACTGCAATTCCATGGGGTTTCCCTCCTCGGGAATAAGGGGTGACGCCCCGGCACCGGACGGTGCTGGGGGTGGTTCTCGACGGCGCGGGCGACCAACGGGTGGCAACGCGCGAGTCGAGGGGTGAACGCCCGGCGCGATGGGCCGGGGTGATCAGCGGCGGGAGATCCGGCGTTCGCCGGTGGCCCGTAGGTGGTAGAGGCGGTCCTCGACGCGGTCGCGGTAGATCCCGGCGAGGCCGTGGGCCAGGCGAACGGGGCCGGGGAACTCGGCGGGGTCGAGTTCGACGTCGGCCGTGTTGATCTGTGCCTTCACGGCTCGTCCGGCGATCTGCTGCTTGCGTAGGTATTCGTGGTGCGGCAGCACGATCAGGACGGTGTCGCCGGGGTTGACGTAGCGGCGCCGGACCGGCTGCACGGGGTTCGTCGCGACGTGCCCGGTGCGGTCGGGGTCGGTGATGAGCCGGTCGAGGTGAATGCGCGCACTGTGGTAGTCGCTGACGTGGCCGCTGATCTCGTCGAGCGTGCTGGCCAGCACCGTGGGCGAGCCGGTCAGGTCGTCGCCGTTGATGAGCAGGGTCCGGAACTCGTCCACCGCCGTGAGCAGCACCTCGCGGGCGAGGCGCAGTTGATCGGCGGATGCCGGGAAGGCGGCGGCGGCCGGGACGGGATCGGCGGCGTGCTGATCGAGGGTCCGGCCGGTGGTCCGGACGATCCACCTCTCCACCAGGTCGAGGTACATCACGGGTCTCCTTTTACATGGTTCGGGCACGCCGAAAACCGGTCACAGCGGAGCTGCGGCCGGTCTTCGAGGCGCGGTGGATGGGGGTGGGTCAGGCGATGGCGACGGCGCACAGCCGTGCGCGGTTGTGCAGGGTGCGCAGGTACATGCACGCCTCGTTGAGGAACCGGAGCCGGTCCGCTGTCGTGTCGGTGGCGGGCCGCATGATGCGTCCGTCGGTGGTGATCAGCGCGTCGCCGACAAGGGCGGCTCGCCAGTAGAGGCCCGCGTAGGTGGCCTCGCCGGCCTGGTAGAGCGACAGCTCGTACGGGTCGAAGAGATGGCCGCCGTTGAAGGCGAGCATCGCCAGGACGCGGGGCTGCTGCTCGAAGCGGCGACGGGCTTCGGCCAGGCTGACCTTGTTCGGGTCGGCGTGGTGCTGGGCGAGGAAGTCCTCCCAGAGCCGGGCTGGCTTGGTCGTGGCGTTGATGTGGTAGTTCCAGGCTCGCCAGCGGGCGATGGCTTCGTTCGCGGCGATCATGGACATGCCGGGGAGGTCGAGTCGGCTCTTGCGGCCTCCGGCGGCGAGGGTGATGGCGCCGAACTTGCGGGCGGCGTCGAGCAGGTAGTAGCCGAGGAATCGGGTCAGCCAGCCGATGAACGTGCGGTGCCGCACGCGGAAGCGGCGGGCGGGGGTGCCGTTGGCGTTCATGAGGTCGTTGACCTTCTCGCTGGCGGCGAACCAGTCGGCGTCCTCGCCGGGGTTGAAGCAGACGGTGACGATCTGGTCGGTGAGAGGGTGGTTGGTGGGCATGGCGGTGCTCCCTTCGCGAAGCGGGTTGGGGGTGGTGATGCGAGGTGGTGCCACCGGATCGCGGCGTCTGGACCGGCGGGAAACTGCCGAAAAGGAATGCGCGGGGCGCAGACCACGAGCCGACCGAAGAGGTGGGCAAGGGGTGAGCTGGGCCGGGCGCGGCAGTCCCGCGAGGCGGGTCGAGACGGGCGGCGGTGCGAACAGAAAGGAAAGAGAAGAAGCTGCACCGTAGCTTCGTGATCTGACAGCACCGCCTCTGTCAGGATTCGCGATCATGCCCGTGACCTGGACTGACAGATCCTGGTGTGGAGCTGTCAGCGCTTGTCAGGGCAGGAAAACACCGTCGCCGTAGTTGGGGTTGGCTGCCAGGGCTTCGCCGTGATCGCTGGGCAGCTCGGTGAGTGCCACCCGGCTCGTGGTGCCGCGGGCAAGCCAGACGCGGGCGGCGGGATCGGCGGCGTGGGTGGCGGTGGCGACCGGGACGCCAGCGTGCTGGCCGGGCAGCAGCCGGTGCAGATGTTCTTCGCGTTGCTCGCTGCCGAGCCAGAGCAGCACCGGATATCGGGTGCCACCACTGTCCCGGATGAACGTTCCGTACTTCTCAAGTTTCGCCACGACCCGGCTACCGAGGGCTTCGCTGCCGGTATCGGTCTCCAGAAAGAACCCGACCGTGACACCGCCGGCGGTCCAGAGGCCGTGCCCGTCAGCGGTGACTTTCCGGAACTGCTTGTGGGTGACCTGCTCGGACCACCACCGATCGAGCCGGGCATCGTCGTGCCGGCGGGCGTGCTCGCTCAGACGCACGAAGAACTCGTTGGTCAGCACGAGGTGGGTCAGATTCGGGTTGGCCGACAGCCGTTGCACGGTCTGGTTGCTTGATCGGGCGGTGGGCTCGGGCCGTTGGTGGGCGGCGGCCTGGAAACGTTGCCCGTTGTGGCCGAGCGTCCAGTGCCACGGCTGACTGCCGCCGCCGTCGCGGGAGAACCGAAACCGCTCGATCAGGCCGAGGGCGGCCAGCTCGTTGAGCCGGATCTGGCAGGTGCGCCGCGCGGCGAACAGCATGCGGTGGATCTGGCCGGTGGTCAGGACCTGGTGGTCGTCGAGGAGCTGGAGCAAGAGCCGGTCACGGCTGGTGATGTGGGGATAGATGGACAGCAGGCTGGCCGTACGAGAGAGCGGCATAGACGTCACCCCCGGTGGGAGAAGGACACCCTGTAGGGAGTCTGGACGTGTGGATCTTGAGATTGGGGTCGCCGGTGGCCGGGGGTGCCCAGCTCAAGTACCTGACAGGCGACGTGCAGGGGGCTCGTCTGGGGCCTCGTCTCGCAGACACCCCCAAACGAGCCCCCAATGCCGCACCCGGACGAGCCCCCGTACGCAGCGGTGGTCAGCGGTCCCGGTCGGTCATGCGCCGCTTCATCACCGTGCGAGCCAACTGCTGCATCGGTGGCTCCTCCCCGGCGGGGGTGTTCGCGGCGGCGCACGCTTGCCGGATCGCGGTCGGCTCCCCGTCGGGTTCTGGCGGCGGGTTGGTGACGAAGGTGAACGCCGGGAGTTCCCGGTTGTCCACCAGCACCCGGGCCACGGCGGTGAACACGTCAAGGTGGGCGAGGTCGTGCTCGTCCACCTCGGGTTTGGTGTGCCGCGACAGCTCCCGCGCATCGGCCGGGTCGACGTTGAAGATCGCCTTGGTGCGAGCGTTCGCGCTGATCGCCGCGGCGACGTCCTTCGGCAGCTGGGTGAGGTCCTGGTGCGCCATGACCAGGCCGAGCCGGTACCCGCGCGCCTCGGCCAGCATGTCGCCGACCGAGCCCGGCAGGGTGAGGAAATTCTGCACCTCGTCCACGTACAACGTGGCGTCCCTGCGCTGGTCCTCACCGATCGCGGCGCGGGCGATGGCGGCCTGCCACACCCGGGCGACGATCAGCGAGCCGAGGATCCGGCTGGTCTCCTCACCGAGTTGCCCTTTCGGTAGCCGGCACAGCAGCACCCCGCCGTCGAGGACCTTGCCCATGTCGAACGAGCTGTGGGCGTTGCCGATCACGTTCTTCACGAAATCCCTGAGCAGGAACGCCCTCAGTCGCGCGAGGACCGGGGCGATGACCTGGCCGCGGAACTGCTCGTTGATGCCGTCGTACCAGAGCCAGAACCCGCCGAGCCCGTCCGGGTCGTCCAGGCCCTGGGTGAACCGGCCGCGGAACTGCCGGTCCTGCAGCAGCGACGGCACCAGACTTAGCGTGGGTTTGGCGTGCCGCATCAGGGTGAGGCACGCGACACGCATGGTGTCGTCCATCCGCGGCCCCCACTGGCCCTGGAAGATCTTCGCGAAGATCCCGACCAGGTTGTCCACCGCAAGATGCGGATCGCCCTGGTCATCGAGGGGGTTGAAACACGCCGGGTTCTCCTGGTCCGGATCGATGATGTGGATGCGGCCGGCGTAGGAGGCCGGGAGCCGGTCGAGGATGTCGTTGATCAGATCCCCGCGCGGGTCGATGACCACGGTCCCGCGCCCGGCTTTGATGTCGCCGAGGATCAGGTTCAGCAGCAGAGTGGACTTGCCGAAACCGGTCTTGCCGACGATGTGCATGTGCTGCCGCGAGTCGACGACCTTCAAGCCGACCTTGTGGTTGCCGACCTGCGAGCGGCCCAGCATTTTCACGCCTCGGCCACCACTCGGGACCTGCACCGGCGCCGGCACTGCCTTGGCCCGAGCCCGATCCAATCCGGGCACCGCCAGCTCCTGCGGCAGTGCGGCCAGCGCCGCGAGCTCCGGCACGGTGGCCAGGAACCCGCGCCGCAACCTGCGTCCGGCGAGCGTGGCGACAGGTTGCGGCATCTTCATCCGGCGTAGCCGGTTCGGGCCGGTGTACGCCGCGGCAGCCGACGCGATCGTGTGCCCGAGCCCGATCAGCCGCCGCCGGACCTCCTCGGCCCGTTGCGGCGTGGGCGGCGTCTTGTCCGGCTGCGCGGCGACCGCGAACCGCACGGCGATCTCGAAGTGCGGCACCCGTACGGCCTTCTCGACCACCGTGCGCGCATCGGCCCCGGCGACCGGGTCCCGGACCTCCGGTCGAGAGGCAGAGCGGGTAGTGGTAGCCGGCCGGGACGGCCCGGGAAGGAAGACCTCGAGCAACCACAGCAGCGGTTCGATCGCCAACCGGGCCGCACCTGCGGCGGCGCGGGTCGCCGGGTCGGGCCGCCCCTGCGGGTGGTTGGTCGAGGTGGCTGCTGAGCGGCGGGCTGCCCGCACGCGGCGGGCCGATGCCGGGCGGGCCAGCACCTGGACGCACGCGTACTCGCGGTGCCAGACCTCGGCCCCAGCCGACAACAGCGCCCGCAACGGGTCCGCGTCGTGCTCCACGCGCAGCGGCAGCACGTCGGCATGCTGAGGCCAGTGCGCTCCGCCCGCCTGCTCGCCCACCTCGGCGGGGATCGGTGCTTCCGCGTCCTCGACCGTGAGGGTCGCGGCGGGCCAGGCCGCGCGGACGGCGGCTTCGACCGCGCCGGGCGGCACCGTGCCGGGCACCCACACCCGGATCGCCAGGGCGCGGCCGGTCCACGTGTACTCCCAGCCGACATGCGGGTAGCCGTAGATCCTGCGCCGCCACACCGACGGCGTGAGGACGCCAACCAGGGTGGTCCAGAACGCGGCGGCGGCCTCGGCGGTGACCTCCGGCGGCGCGGCGATCGTCACCCAGCGAGCGCCGGTGACGAACCGGCGGTGCCGCCAGTTGAGCAGTTGATCGTGGCCGAACACCGCCGCGACGATCATCGCGGCGGCGACGAATCCGAGCCACGGCCGCGCCACGACCCAATGCGCGAGGTGCGTGGGCCAGGTCGGTGCGGTGATCATGCGGTCACCTCGCCGATCCCCGTCACGGCAATTTTGTGTTCGGCGGCGGAGCCGACGCTGCGGAACGGGATCCGCGACCGACCCGCGACCAGCAGGCCCTCGCCGCGCGATGCGGCCAGTAGCATCCGGGCTTCTCCGCCGGTCAGGCCGAACGCCTCGGTGACCGCGTCGATCGACTGGGTGGACTGGCGCATCAGCACTTGGGTCGCGGCGTTGGACACCACGGCCAGGCCGAGATCGGTCGACAGGACGTCGGCGGCGTCCTGGGTGATGACGCAGAGCCCGGCGAGCCGTTTGCGGGCCGCCTTGGACATCCGGAACAGGAACCGTGCGCCTTCGCCGTCACGCATCAGCAGCCAGGCTTCGTCGACCACGACGAGTTGCCGCCGCCGGCGTCCACCGGTGGCGGGAGCGTCGATGCTCGACCAGATCGCGTCCAACGCGAGCATGGTGCCGACCGTGCGCAGTTCGTCGGGCAGGTGCCGCAGCGACCACACCACGAGGTGCCCGCCCGGCGCGGCGGTCGTCGGGCCGTCGAACAGGCTGGCGAAATTCCCGGCCGTCCACGGCGCGAGCCTCGCGGCGAGCTGCGCGGCGGCCGGATCGTCATCAGCGGCCAGAACGGCGGCGAGGTCGCGCAGCAGCGGCGCGGGTCTGCTCCAGGTGACCGGGTCGGCGTTGATCCCGGCCTGGGTGTAGGTGGCGGTGATGGCCCGGTCCAGGGCGGCTCGTTCGGCCGGCGGCGGGGTCGCGCCGAGCATGACCGAGATCAGCGTGTGCAGGAACAGGCCGCGCCGGGTGAGCGTGTCAGGCCGGTCGTCGGCGGGAAGATCGAGCGGGTTGACCCGTACCCCGGGCAGGCCGAGTTGCACGACCGTGCCGCCGACGTGCTCCGCGAGGGGCGTGTATTCGTCTTCCGGGTCGATGACCGACACGGTGGTGCCCTGGTACAGGTTGCGCAGGATCTCCAGCTTGACGAAGTAGCTTTTGCCGGCGCCCGAGCGGGCCAGGACCACCGAGTTGTGGTTGTCCTGCGCCCACCGGTTCCACAACAGGACTCCGTTGCTGGTGGTGTTCAGTCCGTAGAGAACACCGTCGGGTGCGGCCACGACGCCGGGGGCGGGGGCGGCGAGGTCCGCCGAGGCGAGCGGGAACGCCGCCGCGAGGGCGGTGGTGTCGAGGATGCGGCGCATCCGGAGCGGGTCCACCCCGACGGGCAGGGTGGAGATCCAGCCCTGCTGGTGGCGGAAGGTGGCCGGTTGCAAGTCCAGTAGCACGCTCGCGGCGGCGGACTGGACTCCGGCGGTGACGGTGCGCAGTTCGTCCAGGTCGCGGGCGTGGATGGTGATGTAGATGCCGGTGTCGAACAGCTTCGCCGCGCCGCGGGCGACCCGTTCGGCGAGGTCGGCGGCATCCGATGCGGCCGCGTCGGTCATCGGGTCGCCGAGGCGGCCCTGGTTGGCGTCCAGGCGGCGCGAGGATTCGAGCCGGGCACGTTGGCGTTTGAGCATCGGTGCGGCCAGCTGGGGTGCGACCGGGGTGATGTGGACCGCGACGTCGACCCGTGCGGGGTAGGACAGCAGCGGGTCGAGCCAGGCCGGTCCGACCTCGGCCGGGTAGCCACACACGACGAACGTGGCGGCGTACCCGTCGCCGACTCGCACGTGCGCCGGGGTGACCGACAGCGCGGCCGGGGACGGCATGCCGCCTGCGGCCGGGTCACTGTTCTTGGACTTCAACAGGCTCATGGAGTGCTCCGTACGGTGATGGGGGCGCCGGGCACCGCACGGGGGCCAGGCACCGCAGGATTGAAGGGGTCGACGGCGCTCGCCAGGGCCGCCGCGACGGCCGGGCCGTCCAGGGCGGCGGCCTCGACACCGAGGCCCGACAGGGCGCGCACCGCGGCATCGGCCGACTGCTCGCCGGTGACGACCGCGAGGACCTGGCGGCGCAGCGGATCCCGCTCAGCGTCGAGGTCGAGCAGGAATCCGGCGTAGTCGTCGGCGGCGGTCTGCAACGCCGGGTGCGGCAGCCGCGGCGCCATATCGGCGGTCGCCTGCGCGTACACGCTCAGGTCGTGCCGTTGCGCGGCCACGAGCAGTTGCGCCGGCCCGGTCAGCGAGTTGAGGAACCGGCCGAACCCGTCCAACAGCGCGGCCTGCTCGCCGCCGGTGCGCAGGTGGATGTTCGTCGTGCCGCACGCGATCAGCCTCTTGCCGGTGCCTTCGCTGGTGAGCACCCCGGCCGGGCTGATGTTCGTGACCGGGGAACGTAGCGGCGCCGGAACGCTCGGCTTGCCGGCCACAGCCGCAACCGAGGTGGCCCTCTGCTGGCCGGGGGCGAGGGTGCGCGGGCTGCGCGACAACGCGAAGCCGTGCCGCAGCCACACATCCAGCGGCAGACCGTCCCGGCGGCCGAGCGCCACAACCACGGCTACGGCGAACATGATGATCCCGGCGACGATCCACGCCGCCAGCGGGAGGAGCGGTCCGTAGGTGCGGTAGCAACCGAAGCCGAGCAGCCCGGTGCCGCCGATGATGGCGAGCTGCCGGAAGGTCAGCCCGAACGCAATGCGGTCGGGCTCATTTATATTGGCCGCAACCGCGGCGCGTGGGGTGGTGTCCTGGTCGGTCATCGCCCACCTCGCAGCAGCGGCAGCCGGCGGGTGATGCTCTGGATGGCTACGGCGCGGAGCAGGACTGCGCCGAGGTTCGGTGATCCCTTGCGGGTCACGAACCGGCTCATCATCGACGGGATCTTGACGGTCACCCACAGCACGCCGGCGACCAGCAGCAGATTCAACGTGTCCGAGCCGGGCAGGCCGAGCAGGATCGGCAGGTTCGAGCCCGGATTGATCAGCAGATCGATGCCCGCCGAGAACCCGACGGCCTGCAGCGCCGGCGTGGCCAGGCACCCCAGAGTGGTACGCCACCACAGGTCGGCGGCGGTCTGCGTCCACGGGGTGGCGTAGCAGGCCAGGGCCACCGGTGCGATCCCGGCGAGGATCAGCAGCACGCCGATCCGGGTGAGCCAGGTACCGACGAGCATGAACATCAGCACGACGATCAGCAGGCCGATGACGGCCACCAGCAGCGCGGAGCCCTGGTCAGACAAAGCGGCGGAGATGCGCGTTTTGACGAAGTTGATCGTCTCGGTGGTCGGCGCAGTCGTGCCGGTCATCGACACGGTCAGGGCGTTGGCGACGCTGATCAGTTCGCCGGTCAGCGGTACCGAGAACGCGGACAGGACGAACCCGACGACCAGCCGCGGAATCAGCTCCTTGATGCCGTAGCGCAGCTGGATCGAGTCGCCGGTCATGGTGGCGATACCGACGGCGATGATGGCGAGGATGAAGCAGGCGTTGACGATCAGGGCGCTCTTGTCCGCGATCGACCTGACCTGCGGCAGGACGGTGACGTCCGGCGAGGTGAACAACGACGAGGCCAGCAGCGTCAGCAGCCCGCCGAGAAGGTCCACGACCCTCTCGGCGAGCCAGCTGACCAGGCCGTCCATCAGCCAGTCACTCATCACTTGGCCCCGATGATGCCCTGCAACGCCTGCAGGATGACCGGGGACAGGAACGCGAGGGCGTAGCCGATCAGCGCGGACTTGAAGTTGCCCTTGGCCTGTTCGACCTGGGCGGGGTCGCCTCCGGCAGCCATGTACCGCAGGCCGCCGATGACCAGGAACATCGTCGCGACGATCGCGATGATGCCCATGATCCAGCCGGTGATGCCGCCGATGACGTCGGGAATGGACTTCGGGGCCGCGAGCGGCTGCACGGCAGCCTGCGCGGCGAGACGGGAAAGAACGGTGAGACTGGTGTGCATCGCGGGGCTCCACAGGAGTTCTGCGGGGCCGCCGCGGTGGGGACCGGGCGAAAGGTCGTGCTGGTCCGGTTGGGGGCGCTCCTCCCTCGCGTGTGGCGAAGGGTTGCGGTGTCAGTGCGCCGCGCCAGCCGTGCCGGACCATCGGGCCTCGCCGCTGGGGTGGTCCCCACCGGGCGGGCATGCCGTGGATGACATGCACCGCCCAGATCCGGACTGTCAGGCCGATCGAACTCGGTGAACTCCTGTCACGCCCTGACAAGATCCGTCACAACTTCATGGCGCCGGCGGGACGACGCGGTACGAGAAACAAGGCGAAGGCCGCACCAGGCGGGACGCCCGGTACGGCCTTCGTGCCGCGACGATGACGGGATGCTCAGGCCGCCGCTGCCTCGTCGCCGCTGGCGCAGCAGCGGAACGGGCCGGAGAGGTCGCCGCGTACGACCGCCGCTGCCACGACTCTTTCAGCGCGGCGACGCCGCATCCGCAGCGCCGAGGCCGTGGTGCCTTGCTCGGCGGCCAACTGCTCGATCAGCGCCTCACCGAAACGGGTCGCGCTGATCAACTCGGCGGCTTCGCCGGTGATCAGCCCGGCGGCGGCGGCCCGGCCGAGCAACAGGTCCGGGTGCCCGTAGGGCATGCGCGGGGTGCGGGAGCCGCTGGACAGATCCGGTGGCAGCTCCTCGCCCTCCTGGTCCTTGATCACGGAGGCTCCGGCGCGCCAGGCGGCCCAGCACATCCGCAGCCACAACCGCGGCCGGTCAAGGTCCGTGCTACGCATGGCCTCCAGGAACCCGGCCAGGACTTCGGAGTCGATGTCGTCGGCGAGCCGGGGCCGACCGGAGCTGATCTTCGCCGCGAGGTGGGTCAGTGCGGGCAGCGCGACGCCGATCGCGCCGACGACCCAGGCCGGACCCCATTCGCGGGCGTGGCGGGCGAGCTGCCGCCACAGGATGTCGGTGGTGTCGCTGTCGTACCGCTCGTACACCAGCAGGGTGCGCAGCCGGTCCAGCGGCATCGTCGTGTTCGGCAGGCCCGGCACGGGCCGGGCGTCGAACACCAACGGAGCCGGTTCGCAGGTCAGTAGCGCGAATGCCTTCTCCGCGCTGGTCAAAGCGGTGTTGGTTGTTCTCGTGCGGGCAGTCGTCGCCATGATCGGTTCCCCTCGGTGGGGAGCGCCTCGCCGGGTGCGAACGCTCCGAGGCACCGATTGGGACAGCCCGACCTGACACCAGAAGCGATTGTCAACTTCGGACAGGTCGTGACCGGTCCGGACAGATTCGCCGCCCTGCCGCCCCGCGCGCCGAATCTGTCAGCACGCTGCGATGACCGGTCCTGACAGGACGGGGCCGAGTTCGATCGACCTGACAACCGAGATCTATGCATCGTCAGTGCGCCCGCCGGTCCGGGGGCCACGAAGCCCATGACCGAGAGAAAACACCAGCAGGCACCGGTTCCCGTGGGGGACCTGGTGTCCGGCGACCCGCCCGTGCCGATCACCGTGTGGCCGGTTCCCGCCCCGATCCGGGGCGAGACCATGTCCAACGCGATGGGGGTACGGCTGGTCCACAACCTCACCCACCCGTCCGACCTGATCACCGACCTCACCGCCGGGCCGCAGCTGGCCCGCGCGATCATCGCCGCCCGGCGCCGCAGCCACCTTCAGGACACCCGGCCGCTCGGCTGGGAGTGGCACACCGCGACCCTGGTCGTCACCGGATGGCCCACCGACGACCCCTCCGAGCCGGGGGACTTCTTCGACCGCTGCCGTACGAGCCTCGTGCCCGGCGGCTGCGTGGCCGTCCTGCTGCCACACGGCGACGTCATCCTCCCGGTCGACGTCATCACCGCGGCCAAGAAGGCCGGACTGGCGTACCTGCAGCACATCGTGGCGGCCGACCGGCAGCCCCGCCGGGGCCAGCAGACCCGACTCGACATCCACACCGACGTGCTGATCCTGACCCGCAGCGCGACGGAGAACGGAGGCAAAGATGGCTGAAGACACCCTTCCCGTCACCTCGGTCTGGCTGACCTGCCAGCAACCCGCGCGTGACCAGCGCCGGGGCCGCTACGTCCCGGCGACCTCAACCCATCCGGGCAAGATGCTGCCGCACCTGGCCGCTCAGGCGATCAGCTCGTTCACCGCGCCGGGTGACCTGGTTTTCGACCCGATGGCAGGCTCCGGCACCACCCTGGTCGAGGCCATGCATCTGGGCCGTGACGCGATCGGCATCGACATCGAACCCCGCTTCGCCGCCCTGGCCGAGCAGAACGTCGCCCTGGCGTCGTCGCAGGGCGCGGCCGGCACGGCGAAGGTCGTCACCGGCGACGCCACCGGACTACTCGACCTGGCCCCCGCGTCCGCGGTCGGTCAGGTCGGACTCGTGCTCACCTCACCGCCCTACGGGCGCGGGACTCACGGGCTCGTGCGAGCGGACAGCACCGGGGTACGCAAGCGGGACCACCTGTACGGGGACCGGGAACGCGGCAACCTCGCCTACGCGGGATGGTCCCGCCTGCTCGACGGGTTCGCCACGATCCTGGCCGCCTCGTATCAACTGCTGCGTCCCGGCGGGACCGTGGTGATCACCTGCCGACCGGTCCGCCGCCAGCGCGACGACCTGATCGACCTGCCCGGCGAACTCCTCGCCGTCGCCCGGTCAACGGGACTGGTCCCGGTCCAGCGGTGCGCGGCGATGCTCGCCGCCGTCCGCGACGGCCAGATCGTGCACCGCGCCAGTATGTTCGGGCTCATGGCCGTACGCCGAGCCCGCGCCGAAGGCATCCCCGTCCACCTCATCGCGCACGAGGACGTCTTGGTCCTGCGCCGCTGCTGAAAGTCCTGAAGTTCATGCGAACCCAAGTGTTCGCAAAGCGAATCCGAGTACCCAATGTGCTCATCGTGGGGTCCGTACCAAGATCGGTGTTTCCGGCTTCTCGGTTAGTAGCTCTCGGCGGCCGGCCAGCGGTCACCGAAGGTGATGGCGAAGGCGTTCAGCACAGGCTTCCAACGCATCGTCCATCGGGCGCGGCCGGTCCCGGTCGGGTCCAGGCTGCGGGTCACAAGGTACAGGCATTTCAGGGCGGCCTGTTCGCTCGGGAAATGTCCGCGGGCGCGGACCGCGCGCCGGTAGCGGGCGTTCAGTGATTCGATCGCATTCGTTGAGCAGATCACTGTTCTGATCTCGACGTCGTAGTCAAGGAACGGGATGAACTCGTTCCACGCGTTACGCCAGAGCCGTATCATTGCCCGGTATTGGCGTCCCCATTTCTCCTCGAGATCGTCGAGGGCGGCCAGCGCGGCGTCCGCGTTGACCGCGGTGTAGATCGGTTTAGTGTCCTTCTTGATCGCGTCGGCGTCTCTGCGGGAGGTCAACCGGAACGTATTCCGGATCAAGTGGATAATGCAGGTCTGGACAATCGCTTGTGGCCACACTGCCTCAACCGTGTCAGGTAGGCCTTTCAGCCCGTCACAGACGACGAAGAACACATCGGCCAGGCCGCGGTTCTTCAGATCGACCAGGACACTCATCCAGAACTTGGCGCCCTCGCCACCGGTGCCGGCCCACAGCCCGAGGACGTCCTTGTGGCCGTCCACGGTGACGCCGATGGCCGCGTAGATGGGCCGGTTCGCGACCTGGCCGTCCCGGACCTTCACGACGATGGCGTCGATGAACACGGCGACGTAGACGGCATCCAGTGGCCGTGACGACCATTCCGTCATTTCCGCGATGACCCTGTCGGTGATCCGGGAGATGGTTTCCTTCGACACCGACGCATCGTAGATCTCGGCGAAATGCGCGGAGATCTCCCCGGTCGTCATCCCTTTCGCATACAACGACAACACGATCTCGTCGACTTCGGTCAGCCGCCGTTGCCGTTTCTTCACGATCTGCGGCTCGAACGTTCCTTCCCGATCCCGGGGTACATCGATCCGGACTTCGCCAGCCGCATCCGAGATCACCGTCTTACCGCGGCTGCCATTGCGGATATTGGCCGACTCGCGTCCTGGCTCCGCCCGGTTCTTCTCATGGCCGAGATGCTCGGTCATCTCCTCGTTCAACGCGGTCTCGAGCACGTTCTTGGTGAACAGTTTCAACAAGCCGTTCGGGCCAGTCAATTCCAGCCCGCGCGCCTTCGCCTCGGCCACCATCGCCGCTGCCGCGGCCTGCTCGGGCGACAGCTGCTGACCGTCACCGTCGATCTTCTTCCGTGGACTCACAATGTTCGATGTCATCACTCAGGGTGCCCATCTCGCCGGACCTCAGCCCGGCGTGTCGGGCCGGAAACACCGCTCCTGGCACAGTCCCTCATCGTGCCACCTGGACACTTGAGTTCGGCCTACTTTTTCGGCCCAGTGAACTACGTGGAGCTTCACAGTTCGTAAGAGCCCGCGGATTCCTTCGATGGGACCGCCCGGTTGCAGGTGAGCACTCGGCCGCGGGCGGCGGCGCATGTGTCGTCGCCCTATGGCCGATCACGATAGGTCAAAGTCGCCGGGTGCCGTGCCGATGGGGACTATCGACGTCGCGGTGGGATCAGCCGCAGCAGTTGATCCAGAACCGTGTGCGCGTCGTGGCGCCGCGACTTATCCGGGTGCACCGCCGCGATGAGGGCGACCGCCGCGACGGTAGCGAGGTAGAGGGCGATGACGGCGAGTGCGGCCCAAGGGCCCAGGCGAGAAATGTCCATCTGACACCACTTCCTTGCGGGAGTCGGCTGGTGAGGTGCCCTACGATGGGCGCCTGGATCTGATCCGGCACCAAGCGACGGACAGGCTGTCGGATGAATTCTCCTGACCAGGGCAAAGGTGGTCGTGGACCTGAACGGGCTACGGATGGACGCCGGATGAGCTGCGGATGCGGGTGAGGTGGGCCTGGGATGGTTCGGTGGGCACCGCTCTCCCTAGACCTACCCGGTGAGGTCCTCGACTTCAAGCGGGCGTTACGACAAGCAATCGACAGCGCCGGTTACCGCAAGCTGGAGGATCTGGCCGCCGCAACGAGCATCGCCCGGAGCACGCTCTCGGACGCTGCCGGCAGCAATCTGAAGCTGCCAACCGAGGCAAACCTGAAGACGATTCTCGACAGGGCCAATAGCAAGGCGCCAGGTGATGGGCGGTATGACACCTGGGGCCAGCTGTTCCGTGTCGCTCGGTTGGCGGTTCAGACCGCGCGTCGTCCAGCCTCCGCGGTGCCCACCGGAGCGACTACTGTCGAAGGCGTACCTGCTCCGGGAGTCGCTGCCCATCTACCGGACGGAGACCCGCCCCTGCTTGTCCTGCAAGATCTGGCCCAGGGCCTGGTCTGGTATTCCTACTCCGAGGTGTCCACCGCGCAGCTGATCGCACGGTATTCCCCGGCGGCACCCGAGCCTGCGGAGGCAGCTGATGAATGACCGTCCAGCCGGAGCGGAGTCCAACTCGTCGTACAACGTCGGCGGCGTCAGTATCGTCAACTCGGGTAATGCCGTGATCGGCTCTCTGTACAATGCTCGGCCTGAGGCAACCGTAACACTTAGGCGTCTCAGCGAGGCGGATGCGGTCTTGCCGCATTTGCGCAAGAATTTTCCTAGTTTCCTACTTTCACCGCGCTATGCGGTAGTTCCTTTTACAGGGCGTTCGAAAGACCTCAGCCGACTTCAAGCCTGGCGTGATTCCGACGACTCCAGCGTTCTGGTCGTTCATGCTCCTGCCGGAAGCGGAAAGACTCGGCTTGCGCTGGAGTTTGCCCGGGAGTCGGCTCGCGCCGGCTGGATCGCCGCCCTTGCATCAGATCCCGCCGAACGAGGCACTGGTCCCGAGAGTCGCCTCGCCATCGGCCCTGACGATCGGTTGCTGGTGGTGATCGACTACGCGGATCGCTGGCCGACGGCCGACTTCATGCGCTTCGCTATGGATCTAAGGAGCGTTGGCTCAAAGGTTCGAATGTTGTTGCTTGCGCGATCTGCTGGGCAATGGTTGGCGGAGCTGCGCTACGAGCTGACCACCAGGAGTCTGCCGACGGCCGTACTGCCGCTTCCTGTTTGGCCGCAGACCAGCGCAGATGCGGAGGTGATGTTTGCCAGTGCACGCGACAGCTTCGCTGCGTTCCTCCAGGTCGAGCAAGTCGCTCGGACAGTCCCGGCTCAGCCGCTGGAGCAATCGGTGCTTGCTGTCCATATGGCTGCCCTTGCGCAAGTCCTCGCGTCTCGCGACGGCGTGGACGTGGAGACAAGCTATCTACCCAGACTGTCGGCCTATCTTCTCAATCGCGAGTACTCCCAATGGGCAGCAGCGGCAGACGCTCACGGCATTCAACCAATGGCTTTGGCCCGAACGGTCTTCGTTTCAGCCATGGCAGGTCCACTGTCTCCTGATGACGCGAGGACCACGCTGCTGCGACTGCGGGTGGCGACGGACAGTCGCGACGCGCTCGCGTTGATCAGCGCCCATCTTCAGATCTATCCGCAGCTGGATCCACCTAACGTGCTGGATCAGCTGCCGACGCATAGTCTCAGCGAAGACTTCATTGCTCTGCGGCTTCCCGGCTCTAACCTTGCGTATGCGGAGGAAGATCCGTGGGCAGCCGAAGCGTTGCGATGGTTGTTCGAGCAAGTCGATCTGCCGTACCTGAGGCGAGCCATCGCGGTGCTGATGGCCACGGCTCGCCGCTGGCCGCATGTCGCTGAGAACTATCTACTTCCGCTGTTGCGCAGCCAGCCCGAGATCGCCTTGCTAGCGGCCGAAATCATCTCGGCCCCGGTCTCGCACCTCCAACCACTGGATGTCGAGATTCTCGAAACGGTTGCGGACCAGTCACAGCGGCAAGGACGCGACCCCGGCTGGAACATGAGCGCCGTCGTACGATCGTTGGCGGCCGAAACGAATCGGGAGAGGCGCGCTGAGTTGCTCCTGGCCCTAGGGCGTCGCCTAGCGGAGGCCGGCCTGTACGACAGGGCCATGGAAGCGATCTCTGAAGCAGTCGCGGATTACCGTGAACTTGCCAACGCGCAACCTGCGGAACATCGGCATGCGTTCGCAGCAGCGTTGGAGGATCTTTCCGTTGCTTTGATGAGCGTGGGACGACGAGAGGACGGGCTCCGCGTCGGATCGGAAGTCGTAGACCTCTACCGACAAAAGGTCGACGACGACGAGCAGCGCGCTGCCCTCGCCAGTTCCCTCAACAACCTGTCGGTGGCATTGTCTGGTGTTGGCCGTCGCGAGGACGCCCATGCGCATGCTGCAGAAGCGACAGAACTGTACCGGCGGCTAATGAACTCCAATCCTGCCCGCTTCGCGCCGAATCTTGGGGTATCCCTGAACAACCTGTCGCGTACGCTTTCGGCGCTCGGGCGGTTCCCGGACGCGGTCGCGGCAGCGAGTGAAGCTGTCGCTCTTTACCGACAGGTCGGGAATCACGATGACGCGGACCGCGACATCAACCTGGCGTCTGCATTGATCAATCTGTCCACTGCCTTGGCGAACCTCGGGCGGCCGGAGGAGGCTTTGGCTGCTGCAGCCGAGTCCGTCGCGATCTACCGCACGGCGGCAGCCGAGAACCCGGCCGCATTCTTAGCAGATTTGGCGACGGCCCTGCATAACTTGGCTGTGCGACAGCAAGCCGTTGGCCTACGATCCGAGGCGATGGATGCCGCCGACGAGGCGACGATGATCAGACGACGTCTTGCCGAGGCCAATCCGACAGCGTATGAGCCCGCATTGGCGACATCACTCGATCTGCGCGGCGCAGTGAGTGCAGGGCATGGTGACTACGAGCTCGCAATCGCTTCGGCGTTGGAAGCCACAGAACTACGTCGGAATTTGGCCCAGTCGAACCCAGGCGCATACACGGCGGATCTAGCCGATTCCGTCGCCAACCTCTCGATCGCACTGCTGAACGTTCGACGCCTCGGCGAGGCCCACACTCAAATCTCGAGTGCTGTGCAGCTCAACCGGCAACTCGTGGATACGGATCCAGGGCGCCTGCCGAATCTGGCACGGACTTTAACGACGCGCGCAGCAATCGAGGTCGACCTCGGCCTGACAGAACAAGCCCTTGCTGATAGCCAAGAGTCGATTCAGATCTATCGACGTTTGGGGAAGCGATTCACCACAGAAGCGGAGGCAGCAGCGAGAGTGGGCGATGCAATCCTTGGCCGTCAGAGTGATTGAGGGTCCAAACTCTTTCGAAGGTCGCCACGGGAGCCGGAGGAAGCTACCCGAGTTCCGCGATCGCCTCGCCGCGGAAGCTGATCTTGCCTCGTCTGCCGTGTCTCGTGTACCGCGCGCTGGTCGTCGGGCTGTTTCTGGCCGCCGTGCCCGACCTGACAGGTCCGCACGGCGGCGCAGCCGGAACCTGACAGGTGCCACCCGGTCAGAACCGGGAACCTGACAGGGGCCACCCGGCGCTGTCCTGCCTGCCGTTTGCTGCCCCGTGTCAGGGTCCCGGTCTCACCGGTCACTGGCCGATAGCCGGTGACTGGTGGGGCTACCCGGCACGTCCCGGCGGAGCGGGACTCTGCCGTACGGGCCGCCGCCGAACGAGTCCCGGCGGCGGGTCCCGCTCCGCCTCGGCGACCGAAGCGGGACCCGCCGGCTGGAGGAGTCCCGTCGAGCGGGATTTCGCTGATGTCCCGCACAGTCCCGCTCGAGCGGGGGACCTGACCGGGACTGCGGGACTGCCCGGCTGACAGGTTTTGCCAGACCGGCCGATCTGACAGCCCAGCACCGGGGCCGCCGGTCCCTCATACGCTGAAGGTTCTCCTTTTTCTTTCTGTGTCCCGATCCCTTGCCCCGCGCGACGGCATCGCGCCCACCATCACGGTCGGCCGCCGCCGCCAGCCTCGGATCTGGCACCCATGTGCTGACGCCCTCCGCTGACACGGCCAGGGCGCGGTAGCGCACACCCAATTTTCCAGCGGCGGCCATCACCCGATGGCCGCCTTTCTGCTGTCCGTAGGAGGACGACATGCTCAAACCCGCCTGGTACCTGCCTGGTGCCGACTGGTACGCGCAGGTCCCGGATCGTCCCGGGATCGACGATGACGGCCAGGACGTCGTGAACATGCTCGCTCAGATGCTCGGCGATAATGCGCGCCTGGATCCGCCGGTCACCGTCGCGATGACCTACATCATCCTGCTCGCTGTTGAACACCTCGGCGACATCATGACCCACGCCGCCGAACTGCACGACCTCGCCGAACTGGCCCGACTGGTGTGCGGCCTCAACCTGATTCAGGCGCACTTGACCCAGACCATCCAGCGCATCGCGTCGAACACCGATGCCCGTGCTGGCTCTGGCTCCGTCGATGCACCAGCCGCAGCGCTGCGAGCCATTACCGACAGCCTCAGCGCTGCCGGCGCCAACAGCGAGCTGGTCGCGGGACACCTCAAAGAGGCACACCTGCGGCTGTACGGACTCACTCAGTAGCCGATTCCCCGCGTAACCGCTCGCATCACCTCCTCGGCCGTGCCCGGCCGACCGCGCGAATCCCGCGCACTCTTCCGGGCACGGCCGATCTGGCGTGCCCGGATTCCCCCTGATGGATGGAGGAATCCCATGCCGTACCCCGACCTCGGTACGCCACGCCACCACCCCGCCGTGCCTTCGCGCCGTCGGCGTCCGGACGTCGCCCCGCAGGTTCTCGCGCTGCTCGACCGCGCCCAGCACGGCGACCGCGACGCGTTCGCGCAGCTCTACCTCACCTTCCGCGAACCGGTCGCCCGGTATGTGGCCGTGCGCCTGCGAGGCCGCGACCGCGACGCGATCCCCGACCTCGTGCAGGAGACGTTTACCGGGGCCCTGGCGGACCTGAACACCGCGCTGCTCGACGTGCGCGGCTGGTTCATCTGGCACGCCGCGAGGGCGTGCAACCAGCACGACTGGTCCCGACGCCGCTACGTCCGCGCCGCGTACGCCGTCCGCGACCACGAGCCCGCGCCCGCCGCCCCGGCCGCCGCCGCGCCGCCTGACCGGCTCGGGCGGATCACCTTCGCCCACGCGATGGCGAGGCTGACCGCCGCCCAGCGCCGCGCGATCCAGCTGCGCTACCTCGACGGCTACCCCCGCGACGACACCGCCCGGCTCATGGACCGCAGCACCCAAGCCGTCCGCGACCTGGAACGACGCGGCCTGCGCCACCTCCAAGCAGCCCTCACCGCCGCGCCGGTCCCGGCATGAATCCCACTCAGGCACCAGCGAAAGGCCCGATCATGACGCTGTTCTACAGCGCCGTCTACCACAACACCGACAGCCGCTTCTTCCCGTACGAGCCCGGCCACGCCTCACCAAGGTCATCTCCCACTGGCGAGACCTGCCTACCGAGACCAGCCCGGAAGACATCGCCGACTGGGCGTTCGCCCTGTTCAACGCCGACCTCGACACCCTGCAGGGCCGCCGCGGATACCCCGACGGCGGCGAGCTGGACTTCCTGCTCGCCTGCACCTACCGGCTGCTCAAGCTGCGGTCGCTGTCGGCCGGCGACGTCCTCGGGATCACCAGCGAGCAGACCACCACCTTCCTGGCGTACGAATTCGCCGGGTGGCGACGCATCGACAGCCCGGACAACCGCACCGGCCAGGCACTGACCGCCGACACCATCTACCAGCACCTGCACCGGAACCACCATGGGTGAGCATCCCTGCCATCAGCACCGGCCTGGCCAGCACACCGACGCATGCCTGACCGGCGACTGCGGGTTCTGCGGTACCAGCCTCAACGACGGCGCCTCCGGCGAATGCCGCGCCTGCCTCCGGATCGTCTGCGAACACTGCGACGGCGGATACCAGGCCGACCTCGGCCCGATCTGCCAGCCATGCACGCCGTCCGCGCCCGTCAGCTCGACCACCGGGGACGTCGAGGAGTACCGGCTGTGCGTGTTCGAGTTCGACCTGTCCTGCGGCCACACGGTCTTCGTCGCCCTGACCGGCTGGTACCCCGTCACGGTGGCCTGCTGCAACCGGCTCGGCGGCACCATCCTGCGCGGCGACTACCACCCGCTGGACTCTGACATCGACTACGTCAGGGGCGTGCACGAGCGCTACGAACTGCGCCCCCAGGGGACTCCGCCCGGCTCCACACAAGTGATCGGCCGGCGGCCCCGCACCGACGAGCCACGCCCGCCCGACCGGCTCGGTTTGAAGGGCTCCGCCGGACGCTACCCGGCGCGCGTCGGCGCCACCTTCAGTTGGGACGGCTCGATCGCGAAGCCCGAGACCACCTGACCCGGGCCGCCGTACACGGCGCCCGAAGCACACAAACGGCCCGCCAGAAGGCGGGCCGTCGTCGTATCCGGAACCCGGGACGCCTCGCCTAGACAACGCGCGTCCCGGGTCTCTCCACCAGAAATGGAGGAACCCAGTGTTCACCACACCCCTCGTGATCGCCACCCTTGTGGCGGCCACGCTCGGAGCCGTCATCGGCTTCCTGACCAGCCGCAGGGCTACCCGGCTGATCATCGCCCGGCTGCGCGACGACTTGGCCGACAAGGTTTGGCAGCTCACCCATGACCCGCTCACCGGGCTGAACAACCGCAGCGGCCTGCGCACCATCCACACCGCCATCGCCGCATCCGAGTACCGGCAGATCGTCACCGTGCTCATCGACCTCGACCTGTTCAAACAGGTCAACGACGCGTACGGCCACCACGCCGGAGACGACCTACTCAAGGCGACCGCAGTCCGAATCGCGCGACTCTCCGCCCTCTACAACGGACACGCCGCGCGGCTGGCCGGCGACGAGTTCGCCGTCATCGCATCGCTGGACGCAACGCGGCTTGCTCACATGGCCCTGCTGTTCACCAACGTGATCGCCGAACCGGTCGAGGTTCGCACCGACGACGGGCCCGCCCTCGTCACGGTCACCGCGAGCCTCGGCATCGCCGTCGCCTCCAGCACCGACCTGCTCGAAGGCGTTGCCCTGCACCACGCCGACATGGCCATGTACCACGCCAAACAGCAAGGCGGGAACCAGTACGTCCTCTACCGGGCCGGCATGACAATGCCCACCCGGCCGCCGCGTCGCGGACCCCGCCTGCGCGACCAGCGTCGCACCTCGAACGGCGGCGAAGCATGAACCTCGCTGACCTGATGGCCTGCGCCCTCTGCCGCGAAGCCCTGACCGAACACCACGACGGCGGAAGCGTCAGCTACCGGCACCCGGTCGCCGAGAAGGACCACCCGGTCACCCCGATCAGTGCAGCCCTGCTGCGCGACGTCTTCCACCGCTGCCACACCTGCTCCACCGGCCTTCCGGTCTGGGACTACCGGACCGGGCTCATCCAACTCCTGGCCGTGGACGCCGGTGTCGTGCAGACCTACAACGACCACTGGCAGATCTGCTACCCGTGCGCCCAGATCATCGAGGCCGACGACATCGACGCTCTCACCGCCCGGTGCGCGAGCCTGGTCGGATGGCGTTTCGGCAGCATCGAGTACACCCAACTCAACCTGCTGCACCGCGGCATCGTCCTCGGCCGCGAAGACCGGACCCTGCTGGCCACCACACCGTGGCCACCGGCCCGGATTGCCGCCGACATGCTGCCGAAGGTCCGTGACCGGTTCACCGGCCTGCTGCGCGGCAGCGTGCGGCTACCCGACCCGATCAACGAGCCGACCGGACGGCGGCGACTGGCCGACCAACTCGACGTCGCACCGATGTACTGGGTCAACGACGAGTTCACCGGCCTGGTCACCGCGGTCAGCACCGACCAGCCCACCGCCCGACTCACCGACGAGATCGCACCTACCCCGGACGGCCTGATCGTCTGGGCCGAGCCGGTCAGCACCAGGAAGGAACTCGCCGCCGTCTCCTGGACCCAGACCACTGACGGCTGGCGGCTCATCGGCTACCGCAGCATCGGCACCGCCGTCCCCGACACCCTCATGCCCCAGCTGCGGCATGAGATCGGTTGGCTGCTGCCCATCCACACTGAACATCTCACCCGCCGGGCTGCCATCGACGGTGACCACCCGCTCAGCCCGCTGGTCACCACCTGGCTGCTGATCCACCAGCAGATGGCCGACACCGTGGCGACGAAACTGCCCAACGGCACGATCCGCGCCTACCAGCGCAGCCGACGCCCGGCACCCGAGGTCAGGACCGTACGGATCAAACCCCGCACCACCACCACGGCCGAACCGGATCAGAGGCGCGGCAGCACGCGAACACGGGCCAAGCCCGACCACCGGTTCTGGGTCTCCGGCCACGAACGTCAACAGGCGTACGGCCCCGGCCGAAGCCTGCGCCGGCCCGTCGACATCCAGCCGTTCCTCAAAGGCGACGAACACCTGCCCATCAAGTTGAGCACCACCGTCCGCGTCCTGCGCGGACGCCCCGACACCGGCAACAGCACACCCGAGTGATCCCGCACGTGGTGGGTGAGGCCCAACCTCACCCACCACGGCGCAGCCGATCCCGTGCATGACGGCGGCAGTCCCGCAGGACAAACGCCGCCCCACCGGTGCGCGCCTCACCGGGCCGACCTGCCCCGGTACGCGCAGCGACACGCCGCCCTGCGTGCTGCCCCGGTGGTCAGCCGACTCGAACACCCCACCAGCAGCGAAACCAGACCCTGGCCAAGGAGCCCTTTCATGTCCGATGCCGTACTCCAACTACAGATCCGCAGCGATGTCGACCTCGTCGCCGTCGTGCCCTACCTGCTCGGCTTCCAACCCGGCGACGGCAGCATCGTCGTCATGGCCGTCGCCGACAACCTCGTCGTCTTCGGCGCACGCCTGGATCTCCCCGGACCCGACGATCCCACCGCGGCGCTGCTCGACATGAGTCACCACATCGCCGATGTCGCCCGCCGAGCCCACCCGGACCCCGCCATGGTCCTCATCGGCTACGGCCCCGCCGCCGACCTCGACCCGGCACTGCACACTGTCGCCGCCGTTTTTGCCATCGACGGACTACCCGTGCGTCCGCCGCTGCGCGTGACCGACAACCGCATCCACCACCTCGGCTGCACCCACCCCGACTGCCCGGCGGACGGCACACCCTTCGACCCCTGCGCCTCGCCGATCCCGGCCGAGGCAACGTACGCCGGCGTGGTCGCTCTACCCAGCCGGGACGCCAAGGCCGCCCTGCTCAAACCGGACCCCACCGCCACCGGCGAAACGATCCAGCGGGCGATCATCGAGGCAATCACACGCCTCGACATGCAGGGTGACGACCGCGAGGCTGCGGCACCGGCCGTTACCGCGGCTCTCCGCCGGTATGCCGGCGGTGTCTCGCCCGATGAGACCGAACTGGCCTGGCTTCTGGTCCTGTTGTCGCGCCCATCGATATGGAGTCTGGTCCTGAGCCGCACCGAGGCGAGCCCGCAACACCTCGGGTTCTGGATTGAAGTCACCCGCAGGGCACCCGAACCGTTCGTCCCCGCCCCCGCCACGCTGCTCGCCATCACCGCGTGGGGATTCGGCGACGGCATGCTCGCCGAGCTGGCCGCGCGCCGTGCGCTGCGGGTCGACCCGGCGAACGAGAACGCCACCGCCGTTCTCTGGGCGGTGAAGTCCGGAATCAGCCCTGCAGAGATCGAACGGTCGATCATCCACCCGGAAACGGCAGGGGACCCGGAGGACGACCATGACAAGTAGGTCCCGGCCCCTCTGGTATCCGGCCATCGCCATCACCGCCAGTTCCTGGATCCGCCAGGAAGTAGAACAGGTCGAGCAGCAAGCGGGATGTGACATCGACGTCATGGACTCCCTTCCCGACAGCCGCAGGAACGCCCGCCGCCGCCCGATGATCATCATCGGTGCGGACCTCATCGGACGCGTCCGCAAACCCCTGTACTGCGGCGGCATCGTCGTCGTGGCCACACTCGCCCCCGACGACCGACGCGCCATCGACCACGCCACCAGGATCAACGCACCCCACATCGTCGCCCTCCCGCACGGACGACAGTGGCTGGCCGAGAAGCTGCTACAGATCATGGACAGCCGGTAAATCGGAACCGCACCGATCTATCGGGCTGCCGCGGCGGAGCGAGCCGTCACGGCTCGCTCCGCCGCCCCCGCTCTAGAGCCGCAACACCGCAAGAGGCGTGCCTCTTTGTGCTTATAAGAGATTAATGGTCGTGTTTGATCCTGGTCGGAAAGCCTGAGTCAGGGTTCTGGGTGTCGCGCCGTCTCGAGGACGAGCAAATCCATCGCCGGACCCCAGGAGAGCTTCGTTTGCGCGACTTGACGCCATCCCGCCCGCTGATACATCCCTCGCGCCGGAGCACGGGGATCGGAGGCGAGGGTAGCGTAGGGCTCTCCTCGATCTTGCATTAGCCGCCGCATGAGCTCGGCACCGATGCCCTCCGCGCGACGTTGAGGATGAACAATCCACTCCATGACGGCGAATTTGTCGGCGTCACCAATGCCGGCGGGTGCGTCTCGGTCTGCTCTGGACCACCATGACCCGGCCGGCATCGTCCATCCGTAAGCGGCACCCACGAGCTGCCCGCCGTCATGCGCTGTGATCAACGTGAAGCCGGGGCGGGTCGCCTCCTCGCCGAGGCTGGTGCGGAAGCGCTCGACCTGCTCCGGGCCTTCCTCGTAGGGCGGTTCGCCGTAGACCACCGCATACAGATCCACCAGGGCGGGAACCAGCGGCGATACGGAGTCTCCGGTATGACGCGAGTAAGTGACCATGCGTCGGCATGCTATGCGATGACGCGGTCGGTCAGCTCCCGGTAGGCGGGCCGGCCGCGTTCCTTGACGGGTACGGCGTCGATCACCTGGCGAGCCACCGTGCTCACCACTTTGTTGTGTTCCGCAGCAGGTAGCTCTTCGAGCAGGTCGGCGGCGAGGCGCAGGCCGTCGGGGATTTTCCCGGTTCGGATCAAGGCTGCGGCGTGGTGCAGCTGAACCTGCGTGCGGAGTCGGACCATGGTGCTCGGATACAGGGCGATGGCCTGTTCCTGGGCGCGCTCTGCGTCGGCGAGCCTGCCGGCGTGGGCGTACACCCAGACTTCGGTGTGCCGGAGCCGGTGCTCAGGCCATCCCCAGAGCGAGTCGACATCGTTGATTACGGCTGTAGGTAGTTGGCCTGCCAAATCTGTCAGATGACCAAGCGTATCGATCGCGTCCGCGTGCCGGCCCGCGAGCGAGAGGGCCTGGGCGCGACCCGCCAGAAGTCCGCAGGACGCTGCTGTAGGCATTCCCACGACCAACGGCAGCACCTCCTCGGATAGCGAGACGGCGCGCGATGGCGCTCGGCCGTCGTAACATCCGTTCACGACTTCCCACGCGCGGGCGAGCACGATGGTGTCCGGATCGCCGGAGTCAGCGGCGTGCTGGCGTGCGTCGCGCCACCACCTGCCAGCGGCGAGGGTGTTACCGGCCGCGAACATATTCAGGGCGACGATCACGGAAAGACGGCCGGCGGCGCGCAAGAGCCGACCGCGCGCTGCTTCGTCCACCTCCACTGCGATAAGCGCTTGGAGCACCGTAAGGTCCGCGCGCAGGGTATCCATCATCTGGTCGCGGGACATTCGGTAATACGCGACACCGTAGTCGGCGATGACCTGATCCCATTGGTCCAGATCAGGATCCACCGCGACGGCGATCCCCTGTCGCAACGCCTCCCAGTGAACCAAGGGCAGCGGGCTGGCGGCGAGCGTTCCCATGGCCCGCAGCAAGGTGCGTCGGTGCATGTCGATATCGCCTGTCTGATCTTCCCGGTACGCCTCGATCAGCGCGCCGTTTGCCCCAAGTGCGGCGTCGCATCGCCGGGCAAGCTTCTCGGTGGCCTTTCGCTCGCTGCGCTCGACCTGGGAGAGAAACGTAAACCCGAACTGGGTCAGGCCGCCAAGATCTCGCAGCGATAGCTGCCGGTTCTGCCGGTGCTGCCGAAGAATCTGGCCGAACGTGCTCACGTCGCCTCCCGCCGGGCTGTACGCGGACGTGTCCGCGTACGCGGTACATCTCCCCATTGCTGAACGTGTCGGACAGGCTACCCGTGTCGGCCGATCTTAGGTGGTTGGTCAGGCAATGCGGCAGGCCGTGAACCCCGGGGCGCGCCTGCCCGTCCACCACCCCCAGCCTGAATCGGGAACAACCATGGTGAACTCCTTGTCGTCCACGTTGGTGATCCGCAGCGCGGTTCCACGGGACTTCTTGCCGATCACGACCGTGCTGACTGCGGCCTTGATCGACGATCCGGTGGCGCGTTGGCTTGATCCTGATGAGCGACACCGTCGGCTGACGGTGTTGGCCTACATCGGTGGCCTGGTACGACATTCAATCGGTTCCGGCATGGCCCGGGTAGCCGTCGACGGCACCGAGATCGTCGGCGCCGCGATGTGGTCGATGCATAGCGGCGCAGGCCGGTCCATCGCGTCGCGCCTCGCCTACGGGAACACCGATACGGCATTGACCGAGGCACATCGGCGCCGACGCGAGCTCGATCGCGTTGTAGACGAGCGACGTCCGCGTGACGTGGCGTGTCAGCAGCTCGTCAGCGCGGGGGTTCGCCCCGACCGGCAGGGCCAGGGTGTGGGGAGCCGTCTCCTTCTCGAACATCACGCGTTCCTGCACGTCATACAAGCCCCGGCCTACCTTGTAGCCTCAGCCGGCCACACCGAGACCTGGTTCGAGCGACACGGCTATTCCGCGATCGGGCCGCCTCAATTGTTGCCGGCCGGCCCGCCGGTGCAGGCGATGTGGCGGACACCCGGACCGGCTGCCCCAGTTAGCTCCTCGCTCCGTCACGCTGCCGTTGAGCCGTGACGGGGTGAGGCCCCCAACGTGTCCGGCCGTGCCGTAGACCACCTGCGGCAATCCTCCGACGACCGGACGCCAGCGGGCTGGGTGTGCCGGTGGCGCCCGCTACGCAACGCGGCACGCCCAGCCCTTCACCTGTCGTCTCCTCGTTCACCCCTCGACAAGAAAGGCAGTCAGGTGGCTGTGCGCACCCCCGACATCTCCGCCGATGGAGAACGGTTTGGCCATCGCCATGTTCGTCCCCGCCTTCGGTGGCGATTGGGCGCGGGAGGTGAGGCATAGATGGCGTATCTGAACAGAAATGGTCCGCAGCGAGGTCCGTCTTGGTTGCCGGCAGCCCAGGACGATGACCGGGCCCACGCGCCGAATGAGCCCTCGATAACCCGGCATGGGGCCAACGGCTTGGCCGCTGACCGGTCAGTCTCGGCCTTCCACCTGATGCCCAACCGAAGAGTCGCCGCGACGTGGCCGTTGCTGGCGGATGACTTGTTCCGCATCGCGCACGACGATGACGGTAACCCCGTCCTGCACCCGGACGTTACTGCGCTCGCTCTCGCGGCTGCGCTGCTCGGCGAACTCATTCTCAGCGGCCATATCGGAGTGCGAGACGGCGTGGTCAACGTCCACGGTGTCACTCCGCCGGGTGACGCGCTGGCGCACACAGTCCTGGATCACCTCGCGGGGGAGCCGGCCCGCCACCCGGTACGTGTCTGGTTGGCGTTCTTAGCGCAGAGCGCCTACGGCGAGGTGGCATTGCGGCTGGTACGCGCCGGTCACGTACGTGAGCAGAGCAGCCGCAGACTGCTGCGCCGTTCGACACGCTACGTGCCGACGGACATGAACCAGGCGGCGTGGCCGTGGGCACGGTTGTCGAGCCTGCTCCGCGCGGACCGACGCCTAGACGACTTCGACACGGTCCTCGGCGGGCTGGTGCTGGCCACCGACCTGCACCGCACCGTCCTGACCGGTGCCGCCGCCGACATCACCACCGGACTGCGCCGCGAAATCAATCACGCGCCCGCCGCCGTCCGAGAGCTGATCGGGCACACCGAGGCCACCGTGGGCGACGCCGTAGCCACCCTCGCTTGACCCCGAACCATCCATCCCACATCGCGCATCCCTGGAGTCGATCGTCGTGTCTTCCCCCTCCGCTACCGCAACACATCGACCCGTCACCAATGTGGCCCTGGCCTTGGCGCGCTCACAGCTGGGCGTGTGGACGCTGGTATTCACCGTGATGGCCGCAGCCGCGCCGTTGACCGTGGTCGCAGGAGGAGCCACCGCCGGGTTCGCCATCACCGGCGTCACCGGGATTCCCCTCGGCTACCTCGTCGTCGCCGTGATCCTCGGCGTGTTCTCCGTCGGGTACGTCGCCATGTCGCGGCAGATGGTCAACGCCGGTGCGTTCTACACGTACGTCGCCCGTGGGCTTGGCCGCCCGGCCGGAGTCGGCGCCGCCTTCGTAGCGGTGCTGGCCTACAACACGATGCAGGTCGGTCTGTACGGCGGCTTCGGCAAAGTCACGGCCGACTTCGCCGCCGACCAGGCCGGGATCGTCGCGCCGTGGTGGATGTGGGCGTTCGCCGGGTGGGCGGTCATCGCGGTGCTCGGCGGCCGGCGCATCGATCTCAACGGCCGGATCCTCGCCGGCCTGCTGATCGCCGAGATCGCGGTGGCCACCGTGTTCGCCGTCGTGCAGGTGGCGCACCCCGCCGGCGGGCACCTGTCGCCAGCCACCCTGTCCCCGTCGAACCTGCTGACCAGCGGGCTCGGTGCGGCCCTCGCCACCGCGATCGCCGGGTACGTCGGCTTCGAGGGGACCGCCGTGTTCAGCGAGGAATCCCGCGATCCCGAGCGTACGGTCGCCCGCGCGACCTACATCGCCCTGGCCATCATCGGTTTGCTGTACGCGTTCTGCGCCTGGGCGATGAGCGTGGCCACCGGACCGGCGCACATCGTGGACCGGGCCCGCACCGACAGCACCGAAATGATCTTCAACCTCGTACAGCCCTACCTGCCGTCAGGAATGCTGATCCTGGGGCATCTGCTGTTCATCACCAGCCTGTTCGCGGCCCTGCTCGCCTTCCACAACACCAGCGCCCGCTACTTCTTCGCCCTCGGCCGTGAATCTGTCCTCCCTGCCGCGCTCGGCCGCACCAGCCCCAAGACCAAGGCACCCATCGTCGGCTCACTGACCCAGACTGGTATCGCCGCGGTCGTACTCGCCGTCTACATCGTCGCCGGGTGGGATCCCGTAGTCCAGTTGTTCTTCTGGCTCACCGTCCTCGGCGGCCTCGGCGTGCTGATCCTGATGACCGTCACCTCGATGGCCGTCATCGCCTACTTCACTCCGACCCGTCGCCGCGACACCGTGGGCGTCGGCCGCGGCATCCTCGTCCCGATCATCGCCACGCTCGCCTTGGCCGCGGTGCTGGTCGTGACCCTCGACCAGTTCGCCACCCTGCTCGGCGTCGATTCGAGCTCACCCCTGCGCTGGGAACTCCCCGCCACCTACGCGATCGCCGCCGCGATCGGCGTGGCATGGGCGCTGATCTGCCGAAGCACACGACCGCAGGCGTACGCCGTGATCGGGCGGGGCGCGAACAGCGCCACCTCCGCCGACCGTCCATTGTCACACGTCGGCCGGTGACCGGTATGACCCCCTACGCGTCCACCACCGTCCGGGCCGCCACCTCGGAGGACCTCAGCACGGTCGCTGAACTGCTGGCCGAGGCGTTCCTGCACGCCGACCTCGCCGGCTGGCTCATCCCGCACCTGTACACCCGCGCCCGCACCTACCCGCCCTACTTCGCGTTGCTTACCGAACACGCCCTCGCTCACGGACGGGTCGAACTCACCGGCCACGACACCGCCGTGTCCATCTGGTACAGGATCGACCGCGCCCCGCTGCCTGAGCCGCCCGACTACGACCAGCGCCTGGCGGACATCACCGGCGAGTTCCATCACCGCTTCGCCGCGCTCGACCAGGCCATGCACAACCACCACCGGTACGACCAGCCGCACGACTATCTCGCCTTCCTGGCCGTGCACCCCGATCACCAAGGCCGCGGCCTGGGCGCGGCCCTGCTCCGGCACCACGACGCGGAACTCGACGCCACCGGCACCGCGGCGTATCTCGAAGCCACCGGGCCACGCAACCGGCACTTCTATACCCGACAGGGCTACCGGCCCCGGCCCGTCTACCGCATCACCAGCGACGGGCCACCCCTGTTCCCGATGTGGCGGTTGCCGCCAACCGAGGCCACGCCCTCATAGCCGTCCACATGGCCGGCCGGTCCGGCATCCCCAGCCGGAGCCGCCATCCCCACCACCCGCACTGCGCTTCCCTGATGCGCCGACGACGAGGCCCAGCCGATGAACCCCGACGAGCCAGACCGGACCCTTGACACCACCGTCGCGCATCCCGCCCGGCGCTACGACTACTGGCTCGGCGGCAAGGACAACTTCGCCGCCGACCGCGAGTCCGGCGACGCCATCGAGGCGATCTATCCCCACATCCGCACTTCAGCCGTGGAGAACCGGCGGTTCCTGCACCGTGTCGTGCGCTACCTGGCCGGTGAGGCCGGCATCCGGCAATTCCTCGACATCGGCACCGGCCTGCCGACGGCCGACAACACCCACCAGGTGGCACAAGCCATCGACCCCAGCGCCCACATCGTCTACGTCGACAATGACCCTCTCGTACTGGCCCACGCGCGAGCCCTGCTGACCGGCGATCCTCGAGGCAACACGGCGTACGTCAACGCCGACCTCCGCCACCCCGAGCAGATCCTGAACGATCCCGCCCTGACCGACACACTCAACCTGGACGAGCCCGTCGGGCTGCTCCTCATCGCCGTTCTGCACTTCCTGCCCGACACCGAACAGGCCTACACCGCCGTCAAGGCCGTCATGAACAGGCTGCCGCCAGGCAGCTACCTCGCCGCGTCACACGCCACCGACGACCTGCTGCCCGCCGACACCGCCGCCGCCTTCGCCACCGAGCCCATCCCCGGCAAGGGTGACTTCGTGGGACGCAGCCGTGCGCAGTTCCTGCACTTTTTCGACGGCCTGGACCTGGTACCGCCGGGCGTGGAGGTGGTGAGCCGCTGGCAACCTGACCGCCAGGACCTGCCACCACCGGACCACGTGTCCGTGTACGGCGGGCTAGGGCTCAAGGCCGCATGACGATGCCGGCCTTACCGCCACGGTCGGTCCCGGCCTGGCGTTGCTCGCAAACCCACTGGAGCGTTCGCCCTAGTGAATGAAAAGAGGCCTTCCGAGGGCCTGTGAACAGTATTGGCGGCCGGAGCTGCCAGCACGTCCAATGACCACACTCCCACGGATTATCGGAAATGAGATTCGATCATGGCAGGAACATCAGTCCACGACCCGGCCGTCCTGCGTGAGGCCATGGTGACCTCGTTACGCGACCAAGGGCTGCTGTACTCCGACCGGGTCGCAGCGGCACTGTCTGTCGTGCCGCGGCATGAGTTCGCGCCTGGCGAGACCGACCTCGCGAAGGTCTACGACACGCACACCACTCTGGAGCCGGTGCTGTTCGCCGACGGGTCGCAGTCGAGCGTGGTCTCGGCCACGCACATCCAGGCGATCCAGCTGGAGATGGCCGGGTTCGAGCCGGGCATGGGGGTGCTGGAGATCGGCTCCGGGGGTTACAACGCGGCGCTGATCGCGGAGGTCGTCGGCCCAACCGGCGCGGTGACTACCGTCGACATCGACGCCGGCGTGGTGGAGCGCGCCCGAGCCTGCCTCGCTGCCACGGGATACGACAGGGTCAACGTGGTGCTTGCCGACGCCGAGTACGGCGTTGCGGAGCATGTCCCGTATGACCGGATACTCGTCACCGTCGGTGCCAGCGACATTCCGCCTGCCTGGATCTCCCAGCTCACGGACACTGGCCGGATCGTGGTGCCGCTGCGGTTCAGCGGGATCACCCGGATGATCGCCTTCGACCGTACCGGCCAGACGTTGACGGCCGACAACTACCGGCTCGGTGGCTTCGTACCCATGCAGGGGGACGGGGCCAGCAACGAGCAGCTGGTGCCCATCACCGCGGACCTCGGCCTGTACGTCGATCCGCAGTACGACGTCGACTTCGACGTGCCCGCGCTGCGAGCAGCCTTGAGCAGTGCGCCGGTCGATCTGTGGGCCGGAACCCCGTTCGACATGCCCGACGAACTGGCGATGTTCCAGCTCACCAACGGCGGCTCCGGGATGGTGATGCTGCACGCCGCGCAGAAGGCGGTCGACGAGGGCGTCGTCGAGCCCGCCGTGCGGCACGGCCTGCCGGTGTTGGTGCAGGGCGGCAGCTTCGCGTACCGGATCAAGCGGGAGAGCGAGAAGTTCGCCAGCGGCTACGAGGCCGGGGTCCGGGCGCACGGGCCGCAGGCGCAGGCGGTCGGGGAGCGGATGCTCGCGCTGGTCCGGGACTGGGGCACTGACCATTTCCGGCGTGGTGCCGCCCGGATCGTGTATTACCCGGCCGGTACCGACGTCACCGGTCTGGCCGGATGGCGGTCGGTGAAGCGCCACGGCGTTCTCGCGATCAGCTGGTCCTGAAGAGTTTCCGGCCCCGTTTCCACGTGGGCCGGAGAAACCCGCTATCCCCCGATAAGAGGAGGTTGCTGTGACCACACCCACCATCGAACGCGCCACCGTTGTTCCGCCGGAGGTCGACGAGCCTGACACCGGCTTCGACCTGGACATCACGTTCATCGAGGCCGGCGACAGCGTCCAACACATCATCAAGATGACCGGCGACAACTGCGGCACCACGTGCCAGTCCGCCTGCACCACCTGCTGACCACCGGCCAGCGGTAGCAGCTGTCGGGGTGCCCTGGGCAGGCTGCCGGGCACCCCGACCTGCGCCGAATCACAACTAACGGGAGGGAGGGGCCGTGTACCGGAGCTTGGATGACGCGGTGCTGGTCAGAGCGGCGGTCTGCACCCCGGACCAGGTCGGCGCGTGGCCGGACCTGATCGACGGCACTGCGGCTTCGTGGATGCCGTGGCTGACCCAGACGCTGGAGATCCCCGGATTCGCGGCAGCCCTGCAGTACGCGAGCCCCGACCTCACCAGCCGCATCCGCGCTGTCCAATCAGGGAGGGTGCCGGAGCGCGACGTCCGACGGGTGGTCCTGCCGGTCATGCGCTACCTGCTGCGTGCCACCACTAGAGCCACCCCGTACGGGCTGTTCGCCGGTATCGCCGCAGCCACCATCAAGGACCAGGCCACGGTTCGATTCGGTACGGCTCATCGGCCGGTGGCCCGAATCCGAACCGCATGGCTGGAGCACGTTCTGGACCGGCTGGAGTCCGACCCGAGCATCCGCCGGCACCTGCGGGTCCGCGCGAACGATCTGCTGGTCGAGCGAGGCGGCGACCTGATCCTGGAGCACCGTGCCAGCACGGCGCCGGGCGGAGCCCCGGTCCACGTCCGGGTCCATGCCCCTACCCCCGTCACCGCTGCCCTCGCCGCCGCCAACACACCGATTACTTGCGGGGAACTCGCGGTCACGGTCGCTGCTGCGGGCGGCGCGACGCCCGCGGCCGTTGACCGGCTGCTCGCCCAACTGGTCCGGCAGCGGCTGCTTGTCACGGAACTGCGGCCCTCGACGACCTGCACCGATCCGCTCGCCGTCCTGCTGGATGTCCTGGACCGGCTGCCTCTCGAGGACACGGATTCGGCTGCCGCTGGGGACGTTGGTGCGGTTGAGCTGGTGGACGTGCTGCGGAGCATCGTCAAACAGAAGCAGGAGCACGACCATGCCGTGAGCGGCGCTACTGCCGCCACCTACCGGCGTGACCTCGCCGCCACCGCCGCCACAGTGGTTGCCGATACCCCGGCGGTCGGAGTCGATCTGCGGCTGGACTGCGACATCGCGCTACCGCCCGGGGTGACGGCCGAAGTATGCCGGGCCGCGTCCGCGCTGACCCGCCTCGCTGTTCCCTCGCCGGTGGGCTGGGCGAGCTGGCATCGCCGGTTCCTCGAACGGTTTGGCCCGTACGCGCTGGTGCCGGTGCTCGACGCCGTAGACCCGGTCCTCGGTCTCGGCTACCCCGCCGGGTTCGCCGGCGCAGCCCCAGCACCAGCGGCGCCGGTCACCGACCGAGACCGGAACCTGCTCGCCGTGGCCCAACGGGCAGCGCTGGCCCGGCAACAGGAGATCGTTCTCGACGACACGACGATCGCCGCCTGGTGCGGCGACGAGCGGCCGGAGGCGGTGCAGGTCACCACCGAGCTGACCGTACGCGTGCACGCTCCCGACCTCGACAGCATCCGCGACGGCCGGTTCAGCCTGTCGGTGGTCCGGGTCTCCCGCAACGCCGGGACCAGCACCGGCCGGATCCTGGACTTACTCAATACCGCCGACCAGCAGCGATTCGCCGCCGCCTACACCGACGGCACCCCACCGATCGTCGAGACAGCCCTGATCTCGCAGCTCGCGGCACCGACCCGGTACGCGATCAGCATGGACGTGGCCCGCTCACCCCGCGTCCTGCCGTACCTCATCTCGCTGGGTGAATTCCGCGCCGACGGCGACCCAGAGCGGATCACGGTGGACGACATCGCCGTCACCGCCGACCCCCACCGTCTCTATCTGATCTGCCTCTCCCGACGTCGGCCGATCCAGCCGGTACCGATCACCGCCGTGGAACCGGATCGGCAGATGATGCCGATCACCCGGTTCCTGGCCGAGGCCTGCACTGCCCTGGCCGCCCCCTGCCATCCGTTCGACTGGGGTCCCGCTGCCCGCGAACTGCCCTTCCTGCCTGCTCTGCGGTACGGCCGCACCGTGCTCAGCGCCGCCCGGTGGCGGCTGACCGCTGACGACCTGCCCGACCCTGCCGCCGCCTGGCCGATCTGGAGTAGTCGGCTTCGGCAGTGGCGCCAGATGACCGGCTGCCCGCCGAGGGTCGCGTTGGGCAGCGGTGATCAATGCCTGGTCATCGACCTCGACGAACCTTCCCACCAGGCGTTGCTGCGCGACTACCTTGGCCGTTACCGGGTCGCGGTCCTGAGCCAAGCACCCGCGGGTGCGGGTTGGATTGGCGACCGAGCCCACGAGATCGTCATACCGCTCGCCGCCACCGCCCGGCCCGTACCCGCTCCCCGGTTACCGGCCGACGTGGTGCAGGTCCGTGACCACGGTTTCCTGCCCGGCGGTCATCGCACGCTGCTGAAGGTGTACGCCGACCGCACGGTTCAGGACCGCATCCTCACCGGCCACCTCAGCGACCTGCTCACCCAGATGCCCGGCCCCTGGTGGTTCCAGCGCTACCACGACCCCGACCCGCACCTACGGCTGCGCCTGACCGGCAACGACCCGGCAACCCTGCGCTGGTGGGCCCGGCGGCTGCGCGAACACGGCCTGACCAGTAGGACCCAACTCGACACCGACTACCCCGAGACCGCCCGCTTCGGCGGCCCCGCCACCTACCCGACCGTGGAAGCGTTCTTCGCCGCTGACTCCGCCGCCGTCCTGGCCCAACTGACCGCCACCTGCCGCAACGGCCCGGCTCGGCAAGCGCTGACCGCCGCCAGCCTGCTCGACCTCACCACCGCCCTGCTCGGCGACCCCGACGAAGCCCGGCGATGGCTCACCGACCACGTCCGTACCCAGCGGTCTGCTCCCGCCCGTACCGTCTATCAACAGGCGGTGCACCTGTCCGACCCGGCACGCACCGCCCTGACCGCAGCACCTTTCGGCCATCAGGTCCTGGACACCTGGCAAGCGCGGGCCGCCGCCCTCGCCACCTACCGTGACGCTCTCCACGCCACGGGCCTGGACCCGGTCACGCTGCTGCCCGATCTGCTGCACCTGCACCACACCCGCGTCGCCGGCCCGGACCGGGCCGCCGAAGCCGTCTGCCTGCACCTCGCCCGCGCCGCCGGCCTCAGCTGGGCCGCCCGCGCCAGGAGCACCGCATGACCCACACCGTCCCGAACAGCCAGAACACCGGCGATCTACTGGCCTGCATCGCGGCGCAGCTCGCCGACCCCACCATCATCGACCGGTCCTCCGACGAGCGGACCAGCCCCGCCTCTCTTGCCGGAGGTGCGGCAGGAATCGCGCTGCTACACCTGGAACGCGCTATCTCCGGGCACGGCGATGAAGCCGTCGCGCACCGCTGGATCCATGCCGCCGCCACGGAAGGTGTGAGCGCCGGACCCAACGCCAACCTGTTCCACGGCACACCCACCCTGGCCCTGCTCCTGCACACCGCCACCACCTTCCTGGGCGGCTACCAGCGCGCCGCGACCGCCCTCACCGAGCGGACGACTGCTCTCACCAGCGAGCGGCTGACCGCTGCGAACGCGCGCCTGGACGCCGGACAACCGCTGCCCATGCGCGAGTTCGACCTCGTCCACGGCCTGACCGGGCACGGCGTCTACCACCTGCGCCGCCACCCCGACCACCCAATCACCCGAGACGTCCTCACTTACCTGAACCGGCTCACCGAACCTCTCGTCACACGACCCGATCGGCCGCCCTGGTGGCTGGACTCCGGCCTGGCCGGCACCCCCGACCCCCGATTCCCGTACGGGCACAGCAACCTCGGCGTCGCCCACGGCATCAGCGCCGTCATCGCCCTACTCGCCCTGGCCATCCGAACCGGCCAGCACCCACCCGGCACCATCGAAGCGCTCGCCCACCTGTGCTCCTGGACCGACCAGCACCGCCAGCACGACAGCAGCAGCCGCACCTACTGGTGGCCCCAGTACGTCACCGACCCACCCAATCCGGCCCCGCCACGGCACCGGCCGTCCTGGTGCTACGGCACCGCCGGAACCGCCCGCTCTCAGCAACTGGCCGGGCTCGCCCTCGATGACACCGTCCGGCAGGAACACGCCGAAACCGCGATGCTCGCCGCGATCCGGGAACCCGCCTGGCGCACCCTGCTCCCCGAACCCGGCCTCTGCCACGGCAAAGCCGGACTCCTGCAAGCCGCCTGGCGCACCGCCACCACCAGCGACAGCAACACAGCCGCCCAGCTCAACAGGCACATCCCGGATCTGGCCGACGACCTCGCCCGACAACTCGCGACCACGCCGCCCGACACGCCGGAGTTCATGAACGGCACCGCCGGAGCCGCACTCGCCCTGCACACCGCACACACCGGCACCTGCCACACCGACTGGGACGCCTTCCTCCTCCTGACCTGACTCTCCCCAGGGAGAACTCCATGCACGAGCCCGGCTGGCAGCAAGCCACCATCGGATTCGCCGATCACCGCGATGCCGAACGCACCGCCGTCACCCACGTCATCCCGATCCTCCTTCGCGCCGAGGACACCCGGCTGATCAGTGCCTGGTTCGTCGTCCGCAAAGGAACCCACTGGCGACTGCGGTACCTGCCCACCCGCACCGGCAGCGCCCACACCCACATCACCGACTGCCTCACCGCTCTACACCGGGCCGGCCACCTCACCGACGTCGTCGAGACCGTCTACGAACCCGAGGTCCACGCTTTCGGCGGACACCAGGCCATGAGAATCGCCCACCGTCTCTGGCACCTTGACAGCCGCCACCTGTTCACCCCGACACCCAGCCCGCCGCGCCCGACCCGCACCCGCGAGCTGTCGCTGCTCCTGTGCGCCGAGATGCTGCGCGCAGCCGGCTTGGACTGGTACGAACAAGGCGACGTCTGGGCCCGAGCCGCCGATCACCGCGACCCCTCCAACCCCGACCACATCCAACACCTGCTCGACCCGGTCCGACGGCTGCTGACGGTCGTACCGGCCGGCCTTGTCCACACCGGCGCGCCACTGGCCGCAGCCACCACCTGGCTCGACGCCTTCACCAGCGCCGGCGCCGCCATACGCCGCATCAACGACAGCGGACACCTGCATCGGGGACTTCGAGAAGTGCTCGTCCACCACATCATCTTCGCCTGGAACCGGCGCGGCATCCCCGACCACGACCAAGCTGTACTCGCCAGCACCGCCCGCACTGTCATCTTCGGCACCGACCCCAGCCTCAGCACCGCCGTCACCGAGACGATGGCAGTCTGATGGACGCCGCTACCGCCCGCCGGTTCCCGCTGATCGCCCGGCCCCGACCCGCCTGCACCCCGTTACCCCAGCGCATCGAGGATCTGAACACCCTCGCGGACAAAGCCACCTCGACAGGGGACATCGCGACCGCGTCCGCCGTCTTCAACCTCGCCGCCCTGGTCGCCTCCGACTGCGGTGCCCACGACCTGGCCCGCCACTGGTGTCACCGCCTCGCCCACGCCACCCTCAGCCGCCCGCACCCCGGCCGCAACGCCCTCGAACCCATCGTGAACCTCGCCCGGCTCCGCATCCGCGCAAACGACGGCACCACCGCCTGGACCATGCTCGAAACCCTCTACCAGGCCGTCACCGACCGCACCACAGTCACCATCGACGGCATCACCATCACCACCGCCGACCTCACCCCAACAGGCGACGCCCACCAAGAACTCCGGCAATGGATCTGGACGGTGCTCCTCGGCACCGGAGCCCACGCCCTGGCATCCGCTCACCGCTGGGACGAAGCCCGACAACGCCTTGAACAACACCACGGCATCGGACGACGCATGCTCGACGGGCGACAGATCGCAGTCGTCTCCCACATACGTGCCGGACGCCACCGGCAAGCTCAAGAACTACTTCGCACCACCATTCCCGGCAAGCCATGGGAAAACACAGTCAGCGGATGCCTCACCCTGATCTGCACCGCCGACCGTCGAGTCAGTACTCCGCAGGCAACAGATTTTCCGGAACCCGAACCGGGCCAGGTGTTGTTCTGGACCCGGCTCAAGCTCAGCATCATCGATGCGATCGGTATGGGCCAGCCCGAAGCGGTCGCCATAGCCACCGGACTGCTGCTTCAGGCCGATCGTGATGGATATGCCGCTCGAGAGGTGCTTACCCACCCTGGTTGTCGCGGACTGGCGACCGGCGAACAGAGTCGCCGCCTAACGCAAACGATGTACGAGTGCGGCCTCGATCGTGGGTACGTCCCCACCCGTGGTGTATCCCAGTTGAACCAACATCTCAACCAGGCCGAATCGGTGATCCGCAGTATGCAGTGACAGTGCACGACCGACTATGACGAGTTACGACCTCCGTGAGTGCGAACGCGAGGGCCGCATCTCACGCGTCCTCGGCAACGCCGTCGCTCAGGGCGTCCAAGGCATTCTGCGCCAGCGCCCACAGCGACTTCCCATCGGGGACATACCACCGGGACGGACCTTGGGCGGCGACGGGCGCCTTGCTCCACCCCGCCAACCGCCACATCTCCTGCACCAGGCCTGAAGGCGAGTAAAGCTTTCCATCGGCCGCCCACAGGATCGGGCGTACCCGTTGATTGACCCACGTTGCGCTGCCCCGGCTTGAGTCTTCCGCGAGCCATGTGGCCATCGCCTCCCGTTCGGGTCCGCCAGTTGCCCGGTAGGTTAGCGGCGTACCGTCAGGCAGCGCTCTGGCATCGATGAGGGTGGGTACGGCATTGGGCCGGCGCTGTTGCTTTGGGATTTTTGCGATGCGGTATTCCGGTGGCAGGTCGGGGATCGGGACGCCGCGCTTGAGGTCCGCCAGGACCAGACCTACGAGGGTGCGGCAGCGGTCGGGGTCGGCGAGCGTGCTGGATACGATCGAATTTTGGCCGAACTCGGCATCAACGTGATGGACGAGCCAGGCCGTGGCACGTTCGGCAGCGTCCGGCACCTGGATGAGGACCGCGTCCCAATCGGTGTCGGGTTCGTCTATGCCGTCGAGGTTCAGCGCTTGGAAGACGATGTGCGCGATGAGTCGGTCTCCCCGCTCCACGATCGCCTCGGCTCGCGCCCGGCGGTTCTTCGCGGTGCGGTGGAGAGTTGCATCGATCTCCCGTAGCACGAGGACGCTGCGCCAGATCTGGTAGGCAGAGGGCCGGTCCTGAGCGTTGAACAATAGCTGGTATGCACCCTGGGCGCCCTGCTCCCAGAGCAGATCCACGCCGCGCTTAGACCGGACGGCGAGATCCGAATTCCGGTGCGCGCACGCCAGAGCAGTGGCTGCAGCCTCCACCGAGCAGCCGCTCTCCGGTGAGGGCTCCGGTTCTCCTCGTTTGACCGCGTACGTCTTCTGGAGCGAGAGGAGAAAATCCTCTCGGATGGCTCTTTGAACGAGATCGAGAGCAACGAAGTCGCGCCGTTCGACCCGGTTCTGGGTGTTTGTTGCCGTGGTCACCGCGTCCGCGAAGCCCTCCGGGCAGTTGGTTAGCGAGATAACTCGGACGGTCACGTATCCGTCACCGATTGCCGCAGCGTCCTTCCTGGAGGCCCGGTGTATCGCGTGGACGGTCTGCGCGCCGTTTACCACGCTGGCTCCGTTCAGCTTGAGCGAAACCGGTGAACGCGTCGCCCGACTGAAGTAGTCGGGAGTGAGGGCGTCACACAGCAGGGTGATCCCGTTGTTGAAGAACCAAAAATTGTGCGGTTCCTCGGTCAGCGTGTCGATGAGACCCTGGTTGACCTGCGTGATGCCGAGCGGCTTGCGGATGTTGCGGTCGAACAGGCGGTCCTCGTGGTCGTCGTACCAGGTCGCGATGTCGGCTACCGAGACGAGGCCCTGGAACGCCTCGTACGGTTCCGTGATCTTGACGTAATCCTGCATCCTCACGGTGAGCGCGACAGAAGGTTCCGTGAAGTCGTTGCGCACCACCTCCCAGATGTCGCGGGCTAGATAGCTGCGCTGGTCGAGAATATTGCCGAGTTGATTGAACTCGTCCTGGGCATCTGAAAGCCGCAGCACGACATCGCGGGCGAGCGGGTCGGCGCGCATCGCGGCGGTCACCAGGGTGATCTTTGATCCCGGGTTACTGAGAACGGCTGCGACTTGGTCCGCGAGATTTTGGAAGCGGATGTTGAAGCGGTCGAACTTGCGAGCGTCGATATACCGGAGGCCTTCGATGAACTTGAGTGCGTCGGCAAGCTCGAACCGTGCCCTGCCCTTATCGCTCCACTTCGATTGGACCAGCCATAGATGTGACGCGTTCTCGTCGGTGGCCACCGCGTCGATGCCGATGTCGTCTCGGCCGTCGATGACGGCCGCGGCGGCGGCAGCCGATTCGCAGCCGGTAAGGTCGCGCACCGTCAAGGCGGCCAGGGCACGTGACAGAAGTGACTGCTCAAGCGCATCCGGCGGCTTGTTGGCGAGATCCGATACGTCTATCAGCTCGCGGAATTCTCGCAGCAAGGCATCCCGCACCTGTCGGACCTGCGTTTCCGTAGATGCCTCGTGGGGAGGCGCGCCGGCCGCAACGGGGTTTCCGCTCACTCGACTACCTAACTGTCGACCTTCGTTGTCATCGCCGCAGAGCGCTTCGGGCGGCCCGAACCTCCGCGGCCCTACCAGGGCTGACGATCCTTCTTGTGCGCCAGGCTGGGCTGCTTGTGTAGCGCGTTGCAAACGCCAAGGACCGGGTCAGGCTAGATCTCGGCGCGCGAGTCACCCATCGTAGCGACTCGTGCGCTCTCATGAACATCCCATGAGGGTGGATCGAAGCTCGAGACTGTCGCATCCCTCTGGCTCCCGGCATTCGACGCAGTCCGCTAGCGTAGTTACGTGGCGGATTCGGTGAGTGAGATTCGGCTTCAGGCCGAGCAGAAGGCCCGCGTCATGATCGATCGGCAGCTCACCGAGGCCGGGTGGCTGGTGCAGGACAAATCTGCGCTGAACCTGTTCGCCGGGCCTGGCGTCGCGGTCCGCGAATCGATCATGGCAGCAGGGCACGGCCGAGTCGACTACCTGCTGTACGTCGACCAGCAGGTCGTCGGGGTGATCGAGGCCAAGCCTGAGGGCACGCCGCTTGTCCGGGGTCGAGTGGCAGTCGGCGATGTACGCCGACGGGCCTGCCCGCAGACGTACGCCTGCGGGCGTTGACCCGAGACGGCCGGCTGCCGTTCGTGTTCGAGGCGAGCGGCTCCGAGACCCACTTCACCAACGGCTACGACCCTGCAGCCGCGCGCCCGGCGCGTCTTCACGTTTCCCCAGCCGGAGACGCTCGCCCGGTTCGTGCGCGACGCGCAGGCCGACCCGGACCGCCCGACGTGGCGGGCGAAGGTCCGTCAGCTGCCCGGCCCTCGACTGCGGACGGACTGCGGCCGGCGCAGATCACCGCGATCAGCGGCATCGAGCGCAGCCTTGGCCGAGCAGCGCTTCGACCGCAGCCTGGTGCAGATGGCCACCGGCGCTGGCAAGACGTACACCGCAGTGACCGAGTGCTACCGGCTGCTCAAGTACGGCGGCTTCGACCGGGTGCTGTTCCTGGTCGACCGCAACAACCTTGCCGACCAGACGATGGCGCGAGTTCCAGAACTACCGCACCCCCGACGACGGCCGGAAGTTCACCGAGCTCTACAACGTCGACAAGCTGACCGGCGCGGGCATGCTCGGCTCAGTTCCAGCGTCGTCATCTCCACCATCCAGCGGGTCTACAAGGCGCTGCGCGGCGAGCACCGTTGCCGACTGACGACGATCCCGGGCTGGACGGCTGCGTCCCTGACGAGCCGGTCGACGGTCGCCTACAACGCAGCACATGCCGCCGGAGACGTTCGACCTGGTCATCGTCGACGAGGCGCACCGCTCGATCTACGGCGTGTGGCGCGGCGTGCTGGAGTACTTCGACGCGCACATCGTCGGGCTGACCGCGACGCCGGGCAAGCAGACCTTCGGGTTCTTCCGGCAGAACCTGGTCTCCGAGTACACCTACCCGCAGTCGGTAGCCGACAACGTCAACGTCGACTTCGACGTCTACCGGATCACGCACGCAGATCAGCGAGCAGGGCTCCACCATCGAAGCCGGCACGGTCGTGCCGGCTAGGTCGACCGGCGCACCCGCGCGCAGCGCTACGAATCGCTCGACGAGGACCTCGACTACACCGCACGCCAGCTCGATCGCGCGGTCACCGCGACCGACCAGATCCGGCTCGTGCTCGAGACGTTCCGCGACCGGCTGTTCACCGAGATCTTCCCCGGCCGCTCGCACCGTGCCGAAGACGCTGATCTTCGCCAAGGACGACGCCCACGCCGAGGAGATCGTCACGCACGGTGCGCGAGGTGTTCGGCAAGGGCAACGACTTCGCCGCGAAGATCACCTACAACGCCAAAGACCCGAACAGGTCAGCTTGCAAGCCTTCCGCACCTCGCCGAGCCTGCGGATCGCCGTCACCGTCGACATGATCGCCACCGGCACCGACGTCAAACCGCTGGAGTGCGTGTTCTTCATGCGCGACGTGCGCTCCGCCGCGTACTTCGAGCAGATGAAGGGCCGCGGTGCCCGCACCATCGCCTCCGCCGACTTCCAGGCCGTCACGCCGGACGCCGACCCAGAAGACCCGGTTCGTCATCGTCGACGCGGTCGGGGTCACCGAGCACGACTTCGTCGACCCGCCTCTGAACCGTGACAAAAGTCGATCAGCCTGCAGAAGCTGCTGGACAAGGCCGCCGCCCTCACCCTCACCGAGGACGAGACGGCGACCCTGGCCTCCCGGCTCGCTGCACTCGAACAACAGCTCACGCCCGCTGAACGTGCCGAGCTCGACCAGGTCGCCGGCGGCCCGGTCCGCGACATCGTCCGCGGCCTAGTCGACGCCGTCGATCCCGACACCCAAGCACGCATCACAGCGACAGCGGCCGACCCGGATGCCGCTCGTCCAGAACCTGCTCGATGCGGCCGTACGCCCGATCGCCGCGAACCCCGACCTGCGCGCCCGCATCCTCGAGCTGCGCCGCGCCCACGACCGCATCATCGACGAAGTCAGCGTCGACATCCTGCTAGATGCCTACGGCGTGGTCGACACCTCCCGCGCCCAATCCATCGTCGATTCCTGGCGTGACTATCTCGACGAACACCGCGACGAGATCACCGCGATCCAGCTGCTTACCGAGGCTCGGGACCGGCAAGATCTCCTTCGCCGACATCCAGGAGCTTGCCGACCGCATCCAGCGCCCGCCCCACAACTGGACCCCGGATCTGATCTGGAACGCCTACGCCGCGATCGACACTACCCGGGTCCGTTGGCACAACGACCGGCGTACCCTGACCGACCTGGTCTCGCTGATCCGCTACACCGTCGGGCAGGACGATCATCTCGTGCCCTACGCCGACAAGGTTCGGGAACGGTACGCGGGCTGGCTGCGCCAGCAAGAACAAGCAGGCGTACGACTTCACTGAGACACAAAGGTGGTGGCTCGACCGCATGGCCCAAGTCATCGCTGCATCCGCCGGCATCACCCCGGACGACCTCGACAATGCCCCGTTCACCGAACGTGGCGGCATCGACGGCGCCATCCGCGACCTCGGCCCCGCAACCGCAGACCTGGTTGACCAACTCAACTCCGAACTCACCGCATGAACGCATCCCGGGGCGACTGGACCACCGTTCGTGTTTCAGATGTCGCACTTGTTCAGGGCGGCATCCAGAAACAGGCCAAGAGGCGCCCAGTTCGAAACAAGTATCCGTTCTTGCGGGTCGCGAACGTCTTGCGCGGCAGCCTGGAGCTTGGCGACGTCCATGAGATCGAACTTTTTAACGATGAGATTAATCGATTCCGTCTCGAAGCCGGTGATTTGCTGGTTGTTGAAGGCAATGGTAGCCCGGATCAGATCGGACGAGCTGCGCTCTGGGACGGAAGCATTTCCGACTGTGTTCATCAGAATCATCTAATTCGGGTACGGCCGTCAAGTAAGATTCTGCCGAAGTTTCTCGCATACGCATGGAATTCTCCTACAACATCAGCACATCTTCGCAGTATTGCAGGAACGACTAGCGGCCTGTATACGCTAAGTACAGCCAAGATTAAATCCGTTGAGATTCCGATTTGCGATGTTGATCAGCAGCGGCGAGTCGTTTCTGTCCTCGAAGACCATATATCGCGGATCGACGCCGCCGAAGTAGGGCTGCGCCGTTCGATGCGCAGGCTGTCAGCGCTCCAGCATGCTTTCCTTAGTTCGGTTTTGCTCGGAGCGGCTGTGTCTGGCCCGCGCGAATGCAAATTGGTACCCGAGGTTGGTATAGATGATGGCGCGTCATCGCCTTTGCCGCATGGCTGGCAGTGGCTGCGGCTTGGTGACGTTGCCGATGTGGTCGGCGGGGTAACGAAGGACTCCAAGCGGCAGTCTGACCCGGCATTCGTAGAGGTCCCCTATTTGCGGGTCGCAAATGTCCAACGTGGTCACCTTAATTTGGACAACGTTGCCACGATCCGCGTCGCTCCAAAGAAAGCTGACGCGCTTCGCTTGCAACCCGGCGATGTGCTACTTAACGAAGGCGGGGATAGGGACAAGCTTGCCCGGGGCTGGATTTGGGAGGGGCAGATAGATCCCTGCATTCACCAGAATCATGTCTTCCGCGCCCGGGTGCGGGGCGGCTTGATCGATCCACGGCTCCTCTCGTGGGCAGCGAATACGCTCGGCGCACCTTGGGCCGAGCGGAACGGCAAGCAAACCACCAATCTTGCCTCGATTAGTCTGTCGAAAATTCGGCTGATGCCGATACCGGTTCCACCGCTAGAAATCCAGCCGGGACTGGTGCAACAGATCAGTGACCAGCTCGCTGGCATCGACCGGCTAGCCAAGCAGGTGGTATCCAACCTGGTTCGCTCACAAGCCTTGCGGAGTTCGCTGCTTGAAGCAGCCTTCTCGGGTCGGCTCATTGGGCGAGCGAGCGACGTAGACATGGTTGAGGAGTTGGCGGGTGTCTGAGGCGCGGCGGTTAGTAGACAAGCTGTGGTCGTATTGTCACGTCCTGCGAGATGACGGTGTCGGCACGATCGAGTACACCGAGCAGCTGACCTATCTACTGTTCCTTAAGATGGCGCATGAGCGGGAAACTCGTCCGCTGAGACCGGAACGCATCGTGCCCGAGACATGCTCGTGGCAGCGGCTCCTCGACGCCGAAGGTGATGACCTGGAGGTCACCTACCGTCATATCCTGGAGGAGTTGGCGCGGCAGCCTGGCACGTTGGGCACGATCTACCGTAAGGCGCAGAACCGCATCCAGGACCCGTCCAAGCTCAAGCGCCTGATCAAGGACTTGATCGACAAGGAGAATTGGTCGGCGACCGGCACGGACGTCAAGGGCGACGCGTACGAGGAGCTGTTGTCCAAGGGCGCCGAGGACATCAAGTCCGGCGCCGGGCAGTACTTCACGCCTCGCGCGGTCATTCAGGCGATGGTTGACTGCGTGCGCCCGACGGTTCGTGACACCGTGGTCGACCCGGCGGCAGGGACGGGTGGGTTCCTGCTCGCTGCTCACGACCACGCTGCCCGCAACGCCGAAACTTTGACTCCGGCCGAACGCACTCACCTGCGCGACAGATTTGTGCACGGCGTCGAACTGGTGGATGGCACTGCTCGGCTCGCCGCGATGAACCTGCTGCTGCATGGCATCGGTACGCCAACCGGGGATAGCCTCATCGACGTCAAGGACGCGTTGATCGCCGACCCCGGTGACCGCTATTCAGTGGTGCTGTCGAACCCGCCGTTCGGCCGTAAGTCGTCCCTGACGATGGTAGGTGCGGACGGTCGGGAGGCCGGCGAGGAGCGGGCCATCTCCCGAACCGACTTCCGGGTGACCACCGCCAACAAGCAGCTCAACTTCCTGCAGCACATCGCCACCATTCTCGCCATCCACGGTCGTGCTGCCGTGGTTCTTCCCGACAACGTGTTGTTCGAAGGCGGTGCGGGGGAGACTCTGCGCCGTCGCCTGCTCCACGACTTCGACCTGCACACCATGCTGCGGCTGCCCACCGGGATCTTCTACGCCCAGGGCGTCAAGGCCAATGTGCTGTTCTTCGACAAGAAGCCCGCCGCGGAACGCCCCTGGACCGACCGGCTGTGGATCTACGACCTGCGGACCAACCAGCACTTCACCCTGAAACAGAACCCGCTGCGCCGGACCCACCTGGACGACTTCGTCGCCAGCTATCTGCCGGGAAAACTCCACTCCGAACGAGTTGAGACCGAACGGTTCAAGCCTTTCACGTACGACGAGTTGATCGCTCGCGACAAGACCAACCTCGACATCACCTGGCTTCGTGACGAGTCTCTCGAAGACATGGATAATCTGCCCGCCCCCGAGGTCCTCGCCCGCGAGATCGTCGAGGATCTCACCGCCGCGCTGGTCGAGTTCGAAGCTGTCGCCGCCGCGTTGGAGGCGGCTAAGGGTGTGGATCAGCTGTAGTGAGCCATTTTCATCCTGCGTAGCTTGGGTTCTCGGCGTGGTGGAGAACGAGGATGGCCTGCACGATCGTGGGGGCGCGGCGTGGGCAGCAGGGCAGCTTAGCCAGGATCTTCCAGCCTTTGAGGGTGGCGATGGCGCGTTCACCGATCGCGCGGACACGGGCGTGGGAGCGGTTGACCGCCTTGCCCGGATCGTCGCGGCCCGCACCGGTTGTGGCAGTATGACGATCTGGGTTGTAGGCGCCGGAGAACGAGGTCAGGGGCCTGAGATCAGAGCTGTGGATAGGTCGGGTCCAGCTCAGAAGCGGCCAGGAGCTGTGGCTATTTTCTCCGATGCAAACGCGGCGCCGGTGGTGTGACGGGTGACGAGGTACCGACGCCAGGGTCACTGGCGTAAGAGCCCGAGCGGTGGCCGCCACTGGGTAAACACCCACAACGTGACACGGTCGTCCGGCAGGTCCTTCCTGTCGCCGCGCCCGTCGTACACGAGCCGGTCATACATGCCATCGCCGGCGCCACCGCGTGTGCCTACCAGCACCTCGGTGGGGTGGATCAACCCCAACGCGCGCTGCCCGGTCTGCGGCGCCGCGGTCTTCTTCTATGCCAACCGGAACGGCAGCCGCGTCTTCTTCGATGATCTGGGACCGCCGTGGCCCAAGCACCCGTGCACCGACAACGGCATGGCGCAGCCAGCGGACTGTCGAGCGCCGAGCCGCCGCGACTTCAACGCCGGGCGGAGCCCGAGCGACCTGCGGGACCGCGGATGGAAGTCGTATGCGGTCAGGGAGATCGTCGTCGAGAAGGATCATTCGCGGATCGTTCTTCAGCCGCTCAACGGGTCGGGGGCCGGGCCGACCTGGACCATCGCGGGGCAGGTGCCGCTGCGCGTGGACGACCTCGTCTTCACACAAGCGCAGCAGATGTCCTACTTCGATACAGCCGTGGGTGAGCCAGTGGTCGTCGAGGACGCCAAGCGCGCCGCGCGGGTGCTTCGCAGGTCACCCGTCTCCCCGCTACGGTCGACACCGCAACCCGCGCCGCAGCCGTCCCAACACAACCAGTGGAGAGTGCTGGCTGGGTTCGCGATCATGCTGGTGTGGGGCTTCGGCCTGGCGGTGACGTTGAACGACGACTTCAGGTCTTGGGCGTTCGGTACCGATGCGGACTCACCCTGCCGACGTGAAGATGACGCGTACGTCAGGTGGCGCGCACTCATGATCGTTTCCACAGGGACGAGCCTGCCGTCGTTGGCTCAGTCGGTAGATCTGCGGTCCGACGCCGTCGTCTACCGGAACGTTGTTACGGGCCTGCAGGATCCCCGCGCATCTTCGGTAATCGAAGCAGTCGACACCTACCTCATGGCCGTCGACGGCCTCGCGGCTGACGAGGTGGCCCGGAAAGCCGATGCGATCGACGCTGCACACGAGGAATTTCAATCGGTCTGCGACTACTGGTAGCAAGTCTGCATCAGATAGCTGGCCGCGGGCGAGGGCCCCTTGATGGGCCGGTGCGGGCCAAGATCGATCCGCCGCGACCACGGGCCACGGCGGATCAACGCGACGAGGAAAGAGCCAGACCTCAAGCGCAGCGACCGGGTCGGCATCGTCCAGCCGACGAAAGAACCGGCGGAGCCGTGAGGCGTCATCACCGAAGTGTTCGCACACCGCTTGTTTGGCGCAAAGCCCAGGCTGGCCGCGAGCACGATCCCTGCGCTCGTGGTCGATAGGCGATATCAGCGCCATGCCAGCCGGTGAGCGCGGAGCGCGGGGCCCGCTCCTGGCTAGGCTAATGCGGTATCAGCGCTTGATGGCCTTGGCGGCCTGTACCGGGAGCGGATCATCGACGAAACCCCGAACGGATTTCGCATCCTGTTGGTTCGGGCCCACCAAACCAGGCATTGCGCGAACCGCTTCGTCGGGGCCTGGCACCCGGAAGACGGGGATGACTTTGTCGTCGTCGGTGATCCGGATTTCGGCGATGAGCTGTTCGATGGTGGCCTTGCGCTCGGCTGAGGTGCCGTCGGCGATGACGTTGGCCAGGTGTTCGCGGATGCGGTCGAGCGTGGCCGGCGACGGCGCGGCTGGCTCGTCTTCGATGGCGTCGGCGATCTCGTCTCGTCGGACAGCGAGCGCGTCAATTTCCGCGCGCAGCTCTCGCAGGCGGGGACCGGCGTCCGCTTCGTCCATGGCGCCGTTCTCGAAGGCTGTCCGGTAGCGGTTGCGTGCTGCGGTCTTGGTGGTGATGGCGGTTTCGAGGGCGTCGAGTTCGCCGCGTCGGTCGGCGTTGGCTTCGCGGTGGTGGTGTTGGGCGCGGGTGATGGCGTCGGTGATGAGTTGGTCGGCGTTGCGGTAGAAGTCGTAGAGCGCTTGCAGTGTGGCGGTGTCCATCGCGGTTGCGTCCAGACGTGGTGCGTCGCAGCCGTGGGTGCCGTAGCGGACGCGGGAGTAGCAGGTGTAGTAGCGGTAGGTGCGGTTGCGGCCCTCGGCTGAGGTGCCGATGTATTTGTTCCCGCAGTGCGGGCAGGTGATCAGGCCCGTCAGGTGGTAGTCGGAGTCGCTCATAGCTCGTTGGTTGTGGGCGTCGGCGCGGGTGTCAGCTATGTCGCGGACGCGTCGCCACGTGTCGCGGTCGACGAGGGCTTGGTGGGCGTCGGTGACGTGGACGTCGCCGTAGAGGATGTCGCCGGTGTAGACGGGGTTGGCGAGGATGCGGCCGATTGTCATGCCGGACCACTTCTTGCCTTGGCGGTTGCTGACGCCGCGTCGGTTGAGCTCGTCGGCGATGGCGCGGGTGCCAAGTCGCTGGTTCACGTACATGTTCACGATTTCCCGCAGAATCGGCGCCTCGCTGTCGTGCTGGACGAGTTTTTGTGTCTGCGGCTCGACCAGGTAGCCGAAAGGGCGGTGGCCGCCAGGCCATTTGCCTTTTGCTGCCTTGGCGTTCATTCCGTTGACGACACGGTCGATGATGGTTTCCCTCTCGAATTCGGCGAATACCCCGAGGAGTTGGACGAGCATCCGGCCGATGGAGGTGGAAGTGTCGAATGGCTCGGTCGCAGATACGAAAGCGACGCCGGCGTCGTCGAGTTCGGCGAGCAGCTCCAGGAGGTCAGAGAGCCGGCGGGAGAAACGGTCGACCCGGTAGACCAGGAGGACGTCGAAGCGCCCCGCTCTCGCCGCGCGGAGAGCGCGTTGCAGGCCGGGCCGTTGGGTGCTTGCTCCGGAGGCGTCGTCGGAGAACGGCTCCGGCAGTGCGACCCAGCCGGGCTGGGAGTTGATGTAGGACGTCAGGGCGGCGATCTGGGCGTCGATGGAGAAGGGCTGGTGTTCGTCGTCGGTGGATCGCCGGACGTAGACGGCGATGCGACGGTTGCCGGTCGGTGTGTCGCCGAGTCCGGTGCGGGGTCGGCGGCGTCTTGTCCTGGGTGTGGTCGCTGCCATGTGGGCGCGTCCTTCGGGTGGAGGGAGGTCGGTGGCGGCGCGGGTTGTTGGCCGCCACCGACGCTCAGTCGTCCGTATGGAGTTATGCGGCGGTGCTGGATTGGTCATGGTGGTGCCGTTCATAACGGGCGATGAGTACGGCGAGTGTTTCTACGGCGTCGGCGTACTCGGTGTTGGTCATGGTGACCGTTTCAATGCGCCCGATGGTCATGTCTGTGATAACTGATCGTCCGTGCTTTCGGCGGATGCGATTGCTGTTGTCATCATACCCGGATTCGGGGTTGCCATGGGGGTCGCTGCCCATAGGCCTCCACAAGATGCATCATTCTCTTGGCTGCCAAATAGCTGGTCCGCATTTGGCCCCTACCTCCCTCGCTAAATCGTTGTTTTTGAACGGTTGGTGTTTCTTGAGAAAGTCCGCTGGGCGGCGACCGGCACCCGCCTCGGTGTGACGCCTGGCGTGTCATGCGACCTCTCGCGCGAGGTCGTCGATAGCGGCGCTCAACTCCGCCAGGGGCAGGGCGCCGCCGGAATGCTGATGCAGCCACCACACCGGAACCGCTGGTTTAGCTGCAGATTCCGTGACGACGGTCGGGAAGCGGCCTGCTTGGCCATGAACCGCGGTGGCCGTTGGGTAGCCGGCCCGGGCGCTGCTGAGTGCGTCATGCAGGTGGCGTTCGCGAGCCGAGCTTGGCAGCCAGAACAGCACCGGCCAGAGTCGGCCGGTGACCCGTGCTAGGTCGCGATAGCCGCTGACCTTGTCGACCAGGCGGTCCAGCGGCTCGGTGCCGGTGTCGTACTCCAGGAAGAAGGCGGTCGAGGCACCCCGGTCGGTGAAGATGCCGTGCCCGTCCGGGCGGACCCTCGGCCGGTACGCCAGGGCTGCCGCATCAAACCGCTCGCCGGAGCCGACGTGGCCGGTGAAGGCACCGGTTTGCTGGCAGCGCGCAGCCGACCACCATCGGCTCAACGTGGCGCCTGAGTGGGTCCGGGCGTATCCGGCCAGCTGGGTGAAGAAGTCGTTGATACCCAACAGGTGCGGCAGGTTGGCCCGGCTGGTCAGGTGCCAGCGCCGTAGCCGCGCCTGATCCCGGCGTGGCATCGGCTCCCCGCGCTGGCTGGCCATTACATCGGAGCCGAGTTGGGCGAGGACCCAGTGGTAGGGGTACGAGCCGCCGTCGGGCCGCTGCGGGCGGAAGCGGTCGACCAGCTGCTTGCTCATCAGGGCGCGGAGGCGGCGTTGGGCAAAGTTGGCCGACGGAAAGAGCCCGGCGGCGATCTGGTCGGTTGTCAGCACGCCGTGATCGGCCAGCCATCCCAACAGCACCAGATCCCGATCGGTCAGCCCGGCCTGGACCCGCATCAGGGGTTCACCCATGACGACCGCCCTTGCGGCTGCTTCCCCGTCGGGGGATCCCCAGGAAGGGATCAGTCGCAGCGCCGTCGTGCTCTCTGACAGCGGGCTTGAGCTGCACTGTCAGACCCAACAGCACGTCCTCTTGGGTGTCCCGTTCAAGCAAACCACCCAACCGGATCCCCGACGGGACAGCCCGCGGGACGGCGGAACCATTCGAGCTCCGGCGCCCAGACGGACGCCGGAGACAGAGACAATCCGAGATCATCGACAAACTCCGTAGGCAGCGGCGGACAGCGAACGGCCGACACCAACGCCACCGGAGCCCGCCCGTAGAAGGCGGAGCCACAGCAGTTCGATTTGGCCGCGAGGAGCAAGGCGCCGACACTGCGCAGACACGCGCCACCGCAAGCTCAGATCGGGCCGCAGCGCACGCATCCAACGCGTGTCGAACACCGGGGCTCAACTCACCGGCGTGGGTACCTGATTCAGGGTCCGCCCGATCACCGGAGCCGCCCGATGCCAACCAGCCACCCACAGTCCTCAGACCCGTGAACCGGCTTGCTCACCTAAGACCGCGTCTCGTTTGGGGTTGTTGTAGCGCAAGATCATTCGTTGTACGGGCATGGGTGACGTCGAGAAGTTCTGCCCGGATGCGTTGTGGAGCCTGGCGAAGCCGTTGCTGCCGGAGCACCCGCAAAGGCATCAAGGCGGCGGCAGGCGACGCATCGACGACCGGACCGCGCTCGCCGCGATCACGTACGTGCTGCAGACCGGCTGCCCCTGGGACGCGCTGCCCGAGTCCTTCCCGATCTCCCGGGCGACCGCGCACCGCCGGTTCACCGAGTGGGTCGAGGTCGGCGTGATGGACGCCCTGCAGCAAGCCACGCTGGACGTGCTCGGCACGGCCGGCCAGATCGACTGGTCGCGGGCGAGCATCGACGCGATGCACGTTCGAGCGGTAAAAGGGGGAATCTGACGGGGCCGAGCCCGGTAGACCGCGGCAAGCCCGGCTCCAAGGTCCACGCGATCAGTGACCGGAACGGGCTTCCGCTGCACGCCGACATCTCGGCTGCCAACGTCAACGACCACAAGATGCTCGAAGACGTGGTCGACGGCATCCCCGGCGTGCGTCAGCCAGTCGGACGACCCCGCAAGCGGCCAGCGAAGCTGCACGGCGACAAAGGCTACGACTACCGGTCCTGCCGCCAAGCCCTGGCCCGACGCCGGATCAAGGGTCGCATCGCCCGCAAGGGCATCGAGTCATCAAAGCGTCTCGGTCGACACCGCTACGTCATCGAACGCTGCCTGGAGTGGGTCACCCGGTTCCGTCGCCTGGCCCGCCGCTACGAACACAAGAGTTCCCACTTCCTCGGATTCCTGCGCCTGGCATGCGCCCTGATCTGCTATCGCCGCGCCGTCAAGCTGGACCTGCTGACCAGCAACAACCCCAAATGAGATGCGGTCTAAGGCTGCTTAGGCACGGGTCCCAGCGGACGGGCAACCGGCCACACGGGATACGCCCACCAGAAGAAACCCAATAGCCCCGCCGATCAACAGGGTTATCGAGCTTTCTCAGATGACGAACACTTCAAAGGGCAAGCGGCGGCGATCTTGACCGTCCCGCAGAGGCATCACAGCGGGGCCGTGCCTGCCGGAAGCCCACGAGCCCCGTGCTGGACGTCCGAGCACGGGGCCACGCTGCCATCAGCAACCGCAGGTCACCTCTGGGCTTCGCCGGCGTTCAGCGGCCTCCGCCAGCGAGGTGCCGCACCAACCAAGCTACTCATCTTGTCTCTGCTTGTCTACCTATGTATCGCCTCGTAGCTGCCGATAGGGATACATGGCACGCTTCGTAAGTTGGCGCTCGTGAGCCCACGACCGGTACGCACCGACGGACCAGTGCCGGTCTACGTCCAGATCGCCGACTACGTCGAAGACGACATCAAGACCGGCCGGCTCCAACCCCACGACCGCATCCCCACCGAGAACGACATGCACGCCGAGTGGGGCGTAGCCAGAACAACAGCTCGCCGCGCGGTCAACCTCCTACGCGAACGAGGACTGGTATATACGGTCCCGCAACGCGGCACCTTTGTTCAGCCAAAGTGATCCGGCGCTTCGATGGTCATAGCTGGTGGTTTCAGGTAAGACAGCGTCTAGCCTCCCAAGGCTCCGCAGGACGTCGAGTAAGACGATCGGCTACAAAATTTCCTGGTCAGCAGCCCACGAGATTTGGCGTTAGCGACTGCACCCACTTAAAATGACGGCGGCTAAGCTGGGGCAGGCTCTTTACTTCAGCATTCCGATTTGATCACCTTAACTGGACCAAGCTATCGTCCGCATAGAAAGGCTAGGTATGAAGCTCGTCAGCTTTCGGGTTCGCAAGTTCCGCAACATCATCGATAGCGGCGATGTGGATGTCGAGTCGGACGTGAGCTGCTTGGTCGGCATGAATGAGGCCGGCAAGACGGCGGTCTTGACAGCGCTAAATCGACTCAATCCAACTGACTCCGATAGCTTCAATATTCAGCAAGACTATCCACGTTGGCTTCTTACTCGCGACCGTCGGGCAGGCCAGGTCGACAGCACTGAACCGATCGAGGCCACGTTCCGCATCACGAACGCCGACCTGAAGGTAGTCGAGCAAGTGCTCGGGAATGGAGTCGTTACGGCGGGGACGACAATCCGAGCTGCAAAGAGCTACGGATCGAGCGGTCAGCCTCAATGGTGGCTGCATGTCAACGCCAGCACCGCGGTCTCTAATCTTATAGAGCGCGCCAATATCGCGCCCGACCTGGTCCGCCTACTGAAGGTTTGCACGGACCTAACTGAGTTATCGGCCAAAGTGCAGGGACTGTTGGAGGAAGAGTCAGGCGCCGATGAAGAAGATCCGTCTCGCCGGACCGGCCTAAGCCGCATCGACGAATTATTGACAGAAGTATTTGGACCAAGAGGACCTGTTGATGCCATAAATGTCGTCGCTGCCCTCTTGCGCCCGCGTACGCCTCGATTCTTCTACTTTGGCCACTATAGTATCCTTGAAGGGCGCGTTGATCTTTCGCAACTGGATATGAGGTCGAATGACCGTGCCGCGTCTACATCCAATCAGACTGCGCGGTCACTTCTCAGGCTCGCCGAGACGACGCCTGATGAACTTGCCGGGGACGAGTACGAGGACCGCAAAGCCGAATTGGAAGCTGTCGGGAACGATCTAACTCAGCAAGTATTTCGTTACTGGAAACAGAACCCCAACCTCCGAGTTCGCTTTGATGTTGACCGAGTATCGAGAGACAACCCGAGTCACGGAAGCGCACCAATAATCACGCCTTTCCTCGAAGTCCGCGTAGAGGACGTACGCCATTCGTTCACCAACAACTTTAGCCAGCGATCGTCGGGATTCCGTTGGTTCTTCTCATTCCTCGCTGCGTTCACAGAGTTCGAGATGCGACAGGGCGAAGACGACTTTGTGGTGCTGTTGGATGAGCCTGGCTTGACTCTTCATGGCCGCGCACAGGCAGACCTACTTGACTTTATCAACGACCGACTTGCCCCTGTCGCTCAAGTTTTATATACCACCCATTCGCCTTTCATGGTTGAGACCGGCAAGATTCAGCGCGTCCGGATCGTCGAGGATGGTGGGCCAGAGACTGGGGCGACCGTCAGCAAAGAGGTTCTGCGCGTTGGTCAAGACAGCCTCTTCCCGCTCCAGGCCGCTCTCGGCTACGACGTAGCGCAGCATCTTTTCATTGGCGAAAAGAACCTGGTTGTAGAGGGGTCAAGTGACTTCATCTACCTCGATACGATGAGCCGCTATCTTGCATCAAAAAAGATGCCGCATTTAGATGAAGGCTGGCGTATCCTGCCTGCAGGTGGAGCCAATAACATCCCGTCCTTTGTGGCTTTGATTGGAACGGACCTCGAGGTTTCGGTCCTAATAGATGCCGGAACGGAGGGAGGGGTACGTCTACAAAGGGCCATTGAGGCGGGACGACTCAACCAGCGCCGGTTGATCGAGATTAGTGAGATAACAGGTAACAAGAACAGTGACATAGAAGACGTATTTGTGCTTGAGGACTATTTAGCTCTTTACAATGTTGCATTCAAGCGAAAAGCAACCTCATCCTCCATTGGTTACGGCGATCGGGTCGTTAAGCGGATAAGCGAAAAGTTGGCCGATAGAAAGTTCGATCACTACAAGCCAGCTGAAGCATTGCTCAGGAGTCAAGTGACTCTGCTACCGCAACTTTCCCGCACCACACTCGATCGCTTCGCCGCCCTGTTCTCGCGTATTAATGCAAGTCGGGGATGAATTTTTCAGCGCCAGCGACCACATTAGACAGTTTCAAGAGTTGCCCTCCCCCCATTCGCTTGACTCTGACGAAGCCTGTCCGGTGTCGAAACGATGGCGCGGTCGGGACCCTTACTAAACGTGTGCCTTCTCTGTCTATGCAAAGAGGTACACGGAGTGCTGTGCGGGTAAGGTATCGACGGCGAGCCCGGCCAAGAGTTCTTTAAGGGCCGTCTGCTCGGCGCTACACTCATCGTCGGCAAGATTGTGCCCGCCAGGATTCGCGTGCCTTTATAGGTAGTCTATTCAAGGTCGGCTCTACCCGAGGCGCGATCCTCGAATGCCCAGAGATATCCTGCTTTGATTGCGTCCAGCACCATTTCGTCAGCCTGAGACGCCTGGCCCCGAACGCGTAGTGACCGAACGAGACTGCTATATGCACTCAAATTTCCGGCCGCCACGGCTCGTTGATAAAGTTGCTCAGCTGGCCCAAGATCTCCGCGGCTTGCTAGTGTTGCGCCCAGCGCAAATGCGATGATGCCGTCGCGTTCAGCGCCTTGATAGAGACTTTCTGCCTCCTCTAGCTTCCCAATTCTTGCACGCAAGATTGCGAGGTTTATTTTCGCTTCGACCTTACCGAGCTCTACGGCATCATCGTAGAGCGACTCAGCCTCAACTAGATCGCCTTTGACAACCAAAACGTTGGCGAGCGCATTCAATGAATCGCTGTTATCGCGCAGTGCCGCGGTTCGCAGGAAGGGTTCCGCCGCCTCTAATTCCCCTCGAATAATGAGGAGCTCCGCTATGTGACGTGCGGCCTCTATGTGGCCCGCTCCTGCGGATTGTCGGTACAGCAGGTCAGCCTCGGCAACGCGGCCACTGTCCGCGTGCCAACCGGCCAAGGCAAAGGCGAGATCCGGGTCGGTGTGGCCGGCGTCGAGGGCTTGTTGATAGAAGGGCTCAGCTTCGGCGAATCGTTCGTCTGCGACCTGGAGACGGGCTAAGGCCAGAGCGGCATCCACATGGCCTGCTTCCGCGGCCTGTCGGAAGAGCGTCTCGGCGCGGGCTTGGTTGCCTTGATCGGTGTGCCAACGGGCTAGCGCGAACGCCAAACTCACATCGGTGCGGCCAGCGTTAACAGCTTGTTGATAGAACGGCTCGGCCTCGGCGAATCGTTCGTCTGCGACCTGGAGACGGGCTAAGGCCAGAGCGGCATCCACATGGCCTGCTTCCGCGGCCTGTCGGAAGAGCGTCTCGGCGCGGGCTTGGTTGCCTTGATCGGTGTGCCAACGGGCTAGCGCGAACGCCAAACTCACATCGGTGCGGCCGGCTTCCATGGCTTGGCGGTAGAGCGGTTCGGTTTCGGCGAGTTGGCCTTGCTCGGCGTGCCAGCCAGCGAGGACCAGGGCGAGGTCTGGGTCGCTGTGGCCGGCGTCAACGGCTTGTTGATAGAACGGCTCAGCTTGTGCGTATTCGTGGTTGCTGCTGTGCCAACTGGCGAGGGATAGATCTAGTGCCGGGTCGGTGCGGCCGGCTTCCATGGCTTGGCGGTAGAGCGGTTCGGTTTCGGCGAGTTGGCCTTGCTCGGCGTGCCAGCCAGCGAGGACCAGGGCGAGGTCTGGGTCGGTGAGGCCGGCGTCAACGGCTTGTTGATAGAACGGCTCAGCCTCGGCGAATCGTTCGTCTGCGACCTGGAGACGGGCTAAGGCCAGAGCGGCATCAGCGTGGCCCGCTCCTGCGGCTTGCAGATAAAGTCGCTCCGCGTCGGTGATGCGGTCGTTGCTTGCGTGCCAGCCAGCGAGCGCAAAGGCGAGGTCCGGATCGCTGCGACCAGCGTCAACAGCTTGGCGATACCATGTATCGGCTTGAACGTAATCGCCGTTGCTTGTGTGCCAGCTCGCGAGAGCAAAGGCAAATTCCGGGTCGCTGCCACCAGCGTCAACGGCTTGTTGATAGAACGGCTCAGCTTGTGCGTATTCGCCGCTGCGTGCGTACCAGCGTGCGAGCGCAATGGCGAGGTCTGGGTCGCTGTGGCCGGCGTCAACGGCTTGTTGATAGAACGGCTCAGCCTCGGCGAATCGTTCGTCTGCGACCTGGAGACGGGCTAAGGCCAGAGCGGCATCAGCGTGGCCCGCTCCTGCGGCTTGCAGATAAAGTCGCTCCGCGTCGGTGATGCGGTCGTTGCTTGCGTGCCAGCCAGCGAGCGCAAAGGCGAGGTCCGGATCGCTGCGACCAGCGTCAACAGCTTGTTGATAGAACGGCTCAGCTTGTGCGTATTCGTGGTTGCTGCTGTGCCAACTGGCGAGGGATAGATCTAGTGCCGGGTCGGTGCGGCCGGCTTCCATGGCTTGGCGGTAGAGCGGTTCGGTTTCGGCGAGTTGGCCTTGCTCGGCGTGCCAGCCAGCGAGGACCAGGGCGAGGTCTGGGTCGGTGAGGCCGGCGTCAACGGCTTGTTGATAGAACGGCTCAGCTTGTGCGTATTCGCCGCTGCGTGCGTACCAGCGTGCGAGCGCAATGGCGAGGTCTGGATCGCTGTGGCCGGCGTCAACGGCTTGTCGGTAGAACGGCTCAGCCTCGGCGAATCGTTCGTCTGCGACCTGGAGACGGGCTAAGGCCAGAGCGGCATCAGCGTGGCCCGCTCCTGCGGCTTGCAGATAAAGTCGCTCCGCGTCGGTGATGCGGTCGTTGCTTGCGTGCCAGCCAGCGAGCGCAAAGGCGAGGTCCGGATCGCTGCGACCAGCGTCAACAGCTTGTTGATAGAACGGCTCAGCTTGTGCGTATTCGTGGTTGCTGCTGTGCCAACTGGCGAGGGATAGATCTAGTGCCGGGTCGGTGCGGCCGGCTTCCATGGCTTGGCGGTAGAGCGGTTCGGTTTCGGCGAGTTGGCCTTGCTCGGCGTGCCAGCCAGCGAGGACCAGGGCGAGGTCTGGGTCGGTGAGGCCGGCGTCAACGGCTTGTTGATAGAACGGCTCAGCTTGTGCGTATTCGCCGCTGCGTGCGTACCAGCGTGCGAGCGCAATGGCGAGGTCTGGGTCGCTGTGGCCGGCGTCAACGGCTTGTTGATAGAACGGCTCAGCCTCGGCGAATCGTTCGTCTGCGACCTGGAGACGGGCTAAGGCCAGAGCGGCATCAGCGTGGCCCGCTCCTGCGGCTTGCAGATAAAGTCGCTCCGCGTCGGTGATGCGGTCGTTGCTTGCGTGCCAGCCAGCGAGCGCAAAGGCGAGGTCCGGATCGCTGCGACCAGCGTCAACAGCTTGGCGATACCATGTATCGGCTTGAACGTAATCGCCGTTGCTTGTGTGCCAACCGGCCAAGGCAAAGGCGAGATCCGGGTCGGTGTGGCCGGCGTCGAGGGCTTGTTGATAGAAGGGCTCAGCTTCGGCGAATCGTTCGTCTGCGACCTGGAGACGGGCTAAGGCCAGAGCGGCATCCACATGGCCTGCTTCCGCGGCCTGTCGGAAGAGCGTCTCGGCGCGGGCTTGGTTGCCTTGATCGGTGTGCCAACGGGCTAGCGCGAACGCCAAACTCACATCGGTGCGGCCAGCGTTAACAGCTTGTTGATAGAACGGCTCGGCCTCGGCGAATCGTTCGTCTGCGACCTGGAGACGGGCTAAGGCCAGAGCGGCATCCACATGGCCTGCTTCCGCGGCCTGTCGGAAGAGCGTCTCGGCGCGGGCTTGGTTGCCTTGATCGGTGTGCCAACGGGCTAGCGCGAACGCCAAACTCACATCGGTGCGGCCGGCTTCCATGGCTTGGCGGTAGAGCGGTTCGGTTTCGGCGAGTTGGCCTTGCTCGGCGTGCCAGCCAGCGAGGACCAGGGCGAGGTCTGGGTCGCTGTGGCCGGCGTCAACGGCTTGTTGATAGAACGGCTCAGCTTGTGCGTATTCGTGGTTGCTGCTGTGCCAACTGGCGAGGGATAGATCTAGTGCCGGGTCGGTGCGGCCGGCTTCCATGGCTTGGCGGTAGAGCGGTTCGGTTTCGGCGAGTTGGCCTTGCTCGGCGTGCCAGCCAGCGAGGACCAGGGCGAGGTCTGGGTCGGTGAGGCCGGCGTCAACGGCTTGTTGATAGAACGGCTCAGCTTGTGCGTATTCGTGGTTGCTGCTGTGCCAACTGGCGAGGGATAGATCTAGTGCCGGGTCGGTGCGGCCGGCTTCCATGGCTTGGCGGTAGAGCGGTTCGGTTTCGGCGAGTTGGCCTTGCTCGGCGTGCCAGCCAGCGAGGACCAGGGCGAGGTCTGGGTCGGTGAGGCCGGCGTCAACGGCTTGTTGATAGAACGGCTCAGCTTGTGCGTATTCGCCGCTGCGTGCGTACCAGCGTGCGAGCGCAATGGCGAGGTCTGGGTCGCTGTGGCCGGCGTCAACGGCTTGTCGGTAGAACGGCTCAGCCTCGGCGAATCGTTCGTCTGCGACCTGGAGACGGGCTAAGGCCAGAGCGGCATCAGCGTGGCCCGCTCCTGCGGCTTGCAGATAAAGTCGCTCCGCGTCGGTGATGCGGTCGTTGCTTGCGTGCCAGCCAGCGAGCGCAAAGGCGAGGTCCGGATCGCTGCGACCAGCGTCAACAGCTTGTTGATAGAACGGCTCAGCCTCGGCGAATCGTCCGTCTGCGACCTGGAGACGGGCTAAGGCCAGAGCGGCATCTACATGGCCCGCTCCCGTAGCTTGCCGGTAGAGCGTTTCGGCCTCAGAGATCCGATTCTGTTCTGCAAGAAAGATGGCTTGCGAATAGACAATCTCCGCGTTCTCTTGCTGGCTTTGTCGCCAGATCACGTCGGCCAGTGCCTGCTTGGCATCTCGACTTCCTGCACGTTCCGCCTGCTCAAAGTAGTTGCGTGCCCGCTCCCAATTCCCTTCCTCTACAAGTAGTTCGCCGAGGCGGACTAGCGCACTCTCGCTTTGGGCTTCTGCAGCCATACTGTAAAAAAGCTTGGCTTCATCCGCTTTGCCGTGAGTTCGCAGCAAATCTCCAACCTTCTCTGCCGCCTCGATATAACCTCGTTTTGCCGCACGACGAAAGAACGGTTCTGCGTCAACGGCTCTGGACCGCTCGCTGAGCAGCACTCCCGTCAAGAAAGAGCAGTACGCGTCGCCTTCCTCGTCTCCGCGTCTTGCCGCCAATTCGGCTATTTCATGGAGGCCGGCATCCTTGGCTTCCACAGCGATCCCTGCGTGCGCCGCGCCCGAGGCGTTTTGCACGATATAACGCCAGGTTGTATCGGGAACCTTGGCATTATGGTCGCTTCGCTGCGCCCTTCCAAGGAGAATTGTAGAGACCGCATATCCGCTGATTCCGTCACCGTTTTTGACTTGGAAGCGTAGTGGTGCAGATCCTGCCCCCTTGCTAGGGGTGGACGCCTTCTTTACGGCTTCGTCGTACCATGTCGAACTAGAATTTATAATCGGTTCGAAGCCGGCTAGATAGAGCTCCGACAGACCTTGCAGTAGATCATTCGGGATCAACTCCGGATGACCGCATCTTCTCGCATCTACGGCTGCCCTGAGAATCGCCATTTCAAAAGTATCCGAGTTGTGGCGCAAACGGCGCTCCATGTCGTCGGCACTAACTAATACTTCAGGGATACTCCTAGCCCCGTAGTCGAGAGCCTCTGCTATCCGTCGGTCCACTCTCGCGACAGCCCTTGCCGCCGATAACTCATCGTCATCGAAGTTTGCCCCCCAGTAAACTCGAGCGGCTTGGGTGACTATCTTACGTGCATACTTGTGCAGATCGATCTCGTCGCGAGGGGGCGCCTCGAAGATCTCAGATTTAGTGAGCCATGTGGTACCAATCAAGACGGTTGGGCCAGGCTTGAGATAAAGAGTTTGGTGGATACATGAATACAATCGTCGGGAGTCACCAGAGTCATCTGACTCTAGCAGCTCATGAATGTTGTCGAGCCAGACGACGGTTCGCGCAAGACTTGCATCGGATTCAATAAATTCGACGAGACGTCCCACGTCATCCGGAATTATTAGGCGCCAATCGCGCAATTCCGCCTTGATGGCTTCCGCCGCACTTCGGCTCATCCCAGAAAGCGGCGGTCCTACAAGTAGAATGAATCCTCCGCGCGACCGAGCCATCTCAGCAACTCTGGAGCGCAGATCGGGATCCTTTGTTCGCAAAATGTATTGCGGCATGGCGCTCGACAAGCCGCTAGAGTCGTATAAGGGGATTGCCGGATGAATCCCCAATGATAGCGGATGATCGCTAACGCGCCTTTCGGCCAAGATGAGCTCGGGTTCGCGTCCGACGAGTGCCGCCGCCGCGCCCTCTTGTTTGGCTAGCCGGTCGCTATTTTGTGACCAACGCTCACGGATTAATTGCACGAGAGCGGCAACAATCGGTACTACGAAGGCTGTCGTCAGGACTGCAGTGACCGCTTTTGCCGTTGTTCCGTGCAGCAAGATCGAGCTGACCGCGACGGCGGCGGCGAGTACGGCGAGACCCGCCGCCAAGACCCAGAGCCTCCGCTGTGACACTTAGATACCGAACCACTACCCAGTGCCATCGGTCAATGGCTTGACGTGCTCCGACGTGTTCCTGACTGTCCTTGGCTGGTGCGGGAAGCGAAGGCTGGACAACGATCAGGGTTGAACTGACGTCGAACGGAGGAATTCAGCCGATTTCGGCCATAACCAAGGCTGGTGGTGACGATCCCTAGGTGGATCGTGGCAAGGTGCTCTTAATCTTGACCTTGAAATGGCCAAACGTCCGGGCAGCGGGCGGCGTATCACGACAGCGAGGCGATTCGCAGGATCCCCGTCCACGTTCCGCCCACCTTCATGCTGGTCAGCAGTGGCGTCTCCGGCGATGGCGTAGTGCGCGAACCCGCTGTCATTGATGTTTAGCTCGCTCGGTGCTCGGATGCGGATCATCTTCGACACGGCAACGACCTTCCACAGATCGCCTGACCGACCGAACCGGCTCACCGCGCAGCCGGAGTCTGGCCGTCATCTTCGCCGCGAACCGGCCAGATGTCCGGGCAACGGCATCCCGGCGACGACCGCCGAGCGGTTCGCATGGTGCAACGTCCGGCCCACCATGCGGCTGACCTGCAGTGGCTCTTCGGAGCATGAGGCATTGCGCGAACCATCAAGAGGGGCTTGCCCGATGTTGCTAGCCCGTCAAGGTCAGGGCGCGAGTTGATCGATTGTCATACCGACGTCGCCGAGGATGCCGCGCAGGGTGCCCTTGGCGATATCGCGGTTGCCATGCACGGGGACGGTTGTACCGCGCCCGTCCGGGTGGCGCATGATGTGATGGCTGCCGCTGATTCTCGCGATCTTGAAGCCGTGTCCCTCCAGAGCGCGAACGACACGGGCGCCGGAGACAGAGGGAAGCGGAGGCATCAGGCGGCCAGAGTGACCGAAAGCTCCCGAGGAACGCCGAACTCCTCGATCAAGCCAATGAGCGCCTCACGGAGATCATCCAGCGCGGCTTCCTCGGTGTCGCCCTCGCCGTGTGCGCCCACACCTGGACGCAACTGAGCGTGAGCGCACCACACGCCGTCCTCGTCACGCTCGACGACGACCGGCACGGTAACGGTGCGACCCTCGGCCATGAAGTCACCATACCGCGACACTGAGACTCCCAAGACTGTGCCGGTTAGGAGCTCGGGAGAGTCGCCTCAGCCCGAGCGCATTCGCATGACTATAGTCGTGCGACCACCACAGTCGACTTGGTGACCGCGAAAGTGTGCCTTGCCTAAAGGTGCGCATACCACGCGAATTGGTCAAAATGTCCGTGAGCGGAGCACCTGTCACCACCATCGACTGGTTCGCATGGTGCAACGTTCGGCCCACTTCAGGCCTGGCCTGCGTGTTCATGCTGGTCGGATGTGGCATTGCGCGAACCACGGGTCGCTCGGGTGTTGTCCCGGGCTGGATGTGGTCGATGGTCGTAGCGGGGCTGTTGAGAAAACGCCACCAGCTCGCCCTTGAGGTCACCAGCCCGTCGTAGCAGCGCGGCATCAGACATCGCCAATCTCCTTCGACGGCCTGCTGATCCAATGCGCCGACCGGGTCATCCGCGCGGCACCCGGCAAGGCCCTCGCGGAGGTGCACGACTACCACGACCCGGTGACGCCGATCCTCGCCGTTTTGCTGCAGCGCCGTATGCCCGGCTATCGGGCGCTGGGCTTCGTCGAGCCGTAGCGGCTTTCGGATTTTTCGATAGCGGTATGCTGGCTCCATGTCGAGCACCCTGCGTGAACGGACCGTTCTGCCGCCGGAAAACCCCGCCGACCTGGTGCGTTTCGCGCGGGGTATGGCCGACGCCGAGGCCCCCGAGCGAGCGAAGCTGGTCGGCCCGGACGGCTCGCAGCTCGACATCCCGGCCGAACTCTACGAACTGCTGCGTGACGTCGTCGGTGCCCTGTCCCAGGGTATGGCCATCTCGATCGCCCCGCACAACACGATGCTGACCACCCAAGAAGCCGCTGACCTGCTCAACATCTCACGGCCCACGCTGGTCCGCCTGCTCACCGACGGCGAGATTCCGCACAGCCTGCGCGGCCGGCATCGACGAGTCCTGTTGCGTGACATTCTCGACTACTCCGAGCGCACCCGCACCGAACGCCGCCGAGCCCTGGACCAGATGGCCGCCGATGCCGAGGACGACGACCTGTACGAGATCACCCTCGACTCCCCGCCGTCGAGGTGACAGCCGGTCATGGTGGCGTTCCCGGCGTTCCTTGACACCTGCGTGCTCTACCCGGCCTACCTGTGCGACACCCTGCTTCGCCTCGCCGAAGCCTCCGCGTACCGGCCGCTCTGGTCGGCCGACGTCTTCACCGAACTGCATCGCAACCTCATCGAGCGTGGGCTACCACCGGATCGGGTCGATCGGCGGCTCGGCCAGATGAGCCGGTCATTCCCCGACGCTCTGGTCACCGGCTACGAGTCACTCATTGACGGCATGACGAACCACCCGAAGGACCGGCGCATTCTGGCTGCCGCCGTACGCGCCAACGCCGAAGTCATCGTCACCTTCAACCTCCGCGACTTCCCCGAGCCGGCCCTCAAGCCATACGACATCGCAGCCATCCACCCCGACGACTTCCTCCTCGACCAACTCGATCTCTACCCCGGCCTGACCATGGACGTGCTCCGTCACCAAGCCGCGTCCTACCGGCGAGCGCCGAACACCGTGCCGGAGATCCTGGTCCTTCTACAGCGCACCGGCGTACCCAGCTTCGCCGCTGAAGTACGACGCCATCTTGGTCCCCCGGCCTGGTAGCGCAGCCGTCCGAGGCGGCTGAAGGCGGGTCCGAATCAGGCTAACGGGCTGGCCGAATACCCCTTGAACTGGCCAAACGTCCCGGCAATGGATCGCCAGTGACGATGATCGGGTGGTTCGCATGGTGCAACGTCCGGCCCACCAGTGTTTGACCTGCGGTCATCTCGATCGAACCTTGGCGTTGCGCGAACCGGTGGCGGGACTAAACACGGTATAGCATCGTTGCTATGTCGTGGGGTGCTGTCGAGCTCGAGCCGGAGGTGGAGAAGTGGCTCGAGAGCTTACCGACTGCTCAGTTCGCCCACGCGGCGTTCTACGTCGATCTGCTCGCTGAGCACGGACCGCTGCTGGGTGAGCCTTACACGAAGCAGCTCGATCGTAAGCTGCGCGAGCTGCGGTTCCACGTCGAGCGGCGGTCGGTACGAATCACTTACTGGATCGCGAGCGACCGGAGGATCATCCTATTGACGGTCTTCCACAAAACGCGTATGCGAGACGAGCGGGAGATCGACAGGGCGCGCCGAGCGTTGGCACGGTGCATCGACGATGCGCACGAGGTTGTGGACGAGGAGGCTGGGTCATGAGCGAAAGTGGCGGTTGGGCCGCGATGCGGGAGCGGCGGATGGCTGAGCCAGGGGCCACCGAGGCATACGACGCTGCGCGCTTGGCCTTTGAACTCGGTCGTTCTGTGCGAGAACTTCGTGAGCGCCGGGGTTGGAGCCAAACGCAGCTTGCGAAGGCATCGGGAATGACGCAGTCCGCGGTCGCTCGGTTCGAGGCCGGCGGAACGGTTCCTACTTTGTCGGTGCTGGAACGGCTGGCGACGGCGTTGGACGTACGACTCAGAGTGGGTTTCGAGGCCGCTTGAGCCGCGACGAACTGTCAAATGCGGCTATGGCGGCGCTCAGCTCGCATCGCGACGCGTCTGTGACCTGGACAAACGTCCTGGCCTCGGGATGCCAGGAACGGCGGTAGTCCGGTTCGCATGGTGCAACGTCCGGTCCACCACCTGTTGACCTGCGAATCCTCGGGGGGCCGAATGAGGCATTGCGCGAACCGCCATAGTTGCTGATGCTGACAGTTGCTCCCGTTACATCGTCAGCTTGATGAAAGCCATCCCGCGCCATATAAGAGTATGGTGATCCTATGGCAGTGAAGAAGGTGACGGTGACGCTCCCCGAAGAGCTGGTAGAGGCTCTCGGGTCGGCTGCGCGCGAGGACGGGGTTCCGTTATCGCGGCTGGTGGCTAGCGCGGCGGAGAGCGAGCTCCGGCGACGGGTGGGCCGGAAGGTTGTCGCGGACTGGCAGGCCGAGCATGGAGCGTTCACGCTCGAGGAACTCGCGGCAGCGCGGGCGGAGATGGCTACGGCGGACGCGGAAGCTTTTGACGTCTCCGGGCCAGCGGCGGCGTGAGTATTCCGTACGTGTACGACGCTGGTGTGCTGCTGGCGATCGACGGCAATGAACGGCGGAGGTGGGTCATCCATCACCTGGCGCTGGAAGAGGGGCGCCGCTTGCTCGTTCCCGCAGTCGTCGTGGCCCAGGCCTGGCGTGATGCCCGTCGGCAGGTGCAACTCGGTAGATTCCTGCACGGCTGTGAGGTGCTCCCGGTAGGCATGGAGACAGCGAAAGCGGCTGGCGTCCTGTGCGGTAAGGCGGGGACCCGTGACGTCGTCGACGCCACGGTGGTAACGGTGGCGCTGGCGTACGGGGCGATCGTGTTCACCAGCGATCCGGGTGACATCACCCGACTCGGCGCCGCGGCCGAGATCAAACCGGGATTGGTCGTACGCCGAGTGTGACCTGACGGCTCGGTGTGCGCGTCGGCTATCGCCTCGCGACGCTGATGCTCGCCCGTGAACTGGTCAAACGTCCCGGCAGCGGGTCACCGGTGACGATGGTCGGGCGGTTCGCATGGTGCATTGTCCGGGCCACGGTACTGGCCTGAGGGCAACCCCAGACCCACGGTCTGGCGGTCGCGCCCAGCGGTCCGGTTACGGCCGTGTGGGGGCAAGTCGCCTGCCGCGAGTTTGACGCCCCAGTCGCCATCGAGAGCCTGCCGAACGCGGCGGCCAGGGGTGCGGTGGCTTTGGCGATGGTCATGGGGACGACGAGGATGCCGGCGATGGTGGCGTACCGGCGGGTGTCGTAGCGGTCGGTGAGCAGGACCGGTTTGGCGATGGCGGCGACGCCGAAGCCGAGCCCGAATCCGGTGACGGCGATGATCGCGGCGACGGCGTTTCGCCCGGTCAGGGGTAGGGCCGCGACGGCGATCGCTTGGACGGCGAAGATGGCGGCGACGATCGAGGTGGTGCGGTAGCGGCGTTGCAGGCCGGTGGTGGCGAGCCGGCCGGTGACCGACAGGATGCCGAACAGCCCGGCGACGGCGGCGGCGAACGGGGCCGGGTGGCCCCAGCTGAGCAGGGCGGCGACCAGGTGCACAGTGACCACGGCGATGGCGGCGGTGTTGGCGGTGAAGCTGACCCCCAGCAGCCAGAGACCCGGGTCAGTGACCACCGAGCGCAACGGGATGGGCGGGGTAGACGTTCTAGCATCGTGCCGGCGCGGGGCAGCCCGCACCACTAGCACGTGCAGCGGGACGGTGAGCACGGCTTGGATCGCGGCGAGGGTCAGCAGCGCGGTACGCCAGCCGTATCGGTCGACGAGCCAGCCGGTCAGCGGCAGGAAGATGGTGCTGGCGAACCCGGCGACGACAGTCAGGCTCAGCAGGGCCGAGGAGCGCCGGTCGGGGCTGTGCCAGGCGATGATGACGGCGAAGGCAGCTTCGTAGAGGCTCGCGGCGCCGGCGATACCCAGTCCGATCTGGACCGCGTACAGCTGGCCCAGGGTGTGGACCTGGGACCAGGCGACCAGCAGGACGGCGCCGAGCAGTGAGCCGGCGGTCATGAGGGCTCGGCCGCCGCGGCGGTCCAGCCACCGGCCGACTGGCACGGCCAGCGCGGCGGCGGCGAGGACGGAGGCGGTGAAGGTGCCGGTCACGGCGGTGGTGGAGGTGTGCAGGGCGGCGGAGACCGGGACGAGGAAGACGGCGAAGGCGTAGTAGAGGGTGCCGTAGCCGACCGTCTGGGTGACCGCCAAGGCGGCCACGAGCGCCCGGCTGCTGTCGGGCGTCAACGGCGGGCGCCCGCCGGCTAACTGGCCGGCGGGCGCCGATGCCTCGACGGGTCTGGTCACGAGCAGCAGCTACTACCGGCCGGGGTGAGGCTGATCAGCCCCGCGACGCTGGGCAGGGCGCCGGGCTGTTCGGTGAGCGCGGCGATCTGCAGCGCGACGTCCTGATCGAGGCCGATCTTGTCGGCCGCCGCGCGAACCGCGTCGCTGGTGGACGCCGCGCTGGGCAGCAGGTCCATCGTGGTGGTGGCGAGGGTGATCGGCACGTCCGGGGTGAGCCCGAAACGGGCGGCGATCTCCCGGGCGGCGTTCTCGGCGACCAGATTGGAGCTGCACACCCCGGTCTGGGGCAGGTCGAGTTGCACGTCTTCGGCGGCGTCGAAGTCGCCGGCCAGGGCGGCGGCGATGGAGCGGACCTGCTCGTAGCCGGTGGCCATGAGGAAGGTCGGGGCGCGGCCGTAGGACTTCATGCCGACGGCGTAGTAGTTGGGTTCGGGCTGGCCGAGTTCGCGGTAGCCGTGCGGGGAGACGGTGCCGCAGGAGTGCTCGTTGGGGTCGATCAGGTCGGCCAGGGTGCGGGTGCAGCCGAGGATCGGGTCGAGGTCCAGGCGCAGCTCGCCGGAGATGCTGTGGTCGGGCCGGAAGCCGGTGGCCGACACCACCCGGTCGGCGGTCAGGGTGCGCCCGTCGGCGGCGATCAGGGTGATGCCGCCGGAGGTGCGGTGGACGGTGTGCACGCCGAAGCCGGTCTCGAGGGTGAGTTTGCCGGTGTCGACCAGGGTGCGCAGGCCGCTGCCGAGCGCGCCCCGGGCGGGTAGTTCGTCGGCGTCTTCGCCGCCGAACGCGCGCTGGGCGGAGCCGCCACGTACGGCCCAGGTGATGCGGGTGCCGGGGGAGGCTTCGGCGAGGCGGGCGAGGTTGAGCAGGGTGTTGGCGGCGGAGTGCCCGGAACCGACGACGACGGTGTGGCGGCCGGCGTGGGCGTCGCGGTCGGCACCGAGGACGTCGGGCAGGGCGTGGTCGATCAGGTCAGCGGCGTCGGCCTCTCCGTACGCGGGCAGGCCGTTCACGCCGAGCGGGTTGGGGGTGCGCCAGGTGCCGGAGGCGTCGATGACCGCGCTCGCGGTAACCTCGGTGCCGTCGGCTAGGCGGATCACGAAGGGCAGGTCGGCACGCCCGGCGGTGCGCACCCGGTCGGCGCCGACCCGGCTCATCGCGACGACCCGGACGTTGAAACGCAGATGCGGGGCGATGACGGGTAGCTTCGCCAGGGGTTGCAGGTAGTCCTCGACCAGTTGCGCACCGGTCGGCAGGGCCTCGTCGTCCGGCGCGGCCCAGCCGGCCCTGTCGAGCAGCCGGCGGGCGGCGGCGTCGATGTCGTAGCGCCATGGGCTGAACAAGCCGACGTGCGCCCACTGCCGCACCGACGCGCCGACCTGGTCGCCGGCCTCCAGGACCAGGAACGGGACGCCTTGTTCGTGCAGGTGCGCCGCCGCGGCCAGGCCCACCGGGCCGGCACCGATCACCACGACGGGTAGATCCTCCGGGCGACCCGCGGCGAGCGGTACGGGACGGGCGACCGGGGCGGGCAGCAGCTCGATCGCGCTGATGGTCGTGGTGGCGGCGCCGCAGCAGCCGGCATCTGACGCGTCCGTTTCCCCGGCCGGGCCGCAGCAACCGGCGCCTTCGGTGACCGCGATCGCTTTGGCCGCCGGCGCGCAACACGCTTCGCCGCTCGCGGCTGCTTCGGCGGTACCGCAACACGGGTCCGCTGCGGCGGCGGAGCCGATGGGGAAAGCGTCGCTACTCATGCCGGAACTCCTCGTTGTCGTCAACCGGGACCAGGCAAGCGGGCCGATGAAACCCACTACGCGGCTTCGACAGTAATCGAATCCGATGTTTGTCGAAACCATGGTTGCACGTGGATCCGATAACCGTCAAACTCGACGCATGTCGAACCCAGCAGTGTCTCCGGTCGATCTCGAGGGGGTGCCGTGCTGTACGCCGATGGCGCAGCAGCGCATCCCCGCGCCCGCGGCGGCGACGCTCGCGCAGGCGTTCAAGGCGCTCGGTGACCCGATCCGGTTGCAGTTGATGTCGATGATCGCGTCCGCGCCCGGCGGAGAGATTTGCGTCTGCGACCTCACTCCGGCGTTCGCGATCTCCGCGACGACCGTCTCGCATCACCTGAAAGTGTTGCGGGAGGCCGGCCTGGTCGACGCCGAACGCCGCGCCAGCTGGGTCTACTACCGGCCCCGCCCGGCTCTGATGGGCCAGCTGTCCGCCCTGCTCGCGGTCGAGCAACCCGTCGCCGCCGGACATCCATAGGAGCATCCAGCCGGCGGGCCGGGCGCCGCTGAAGGGTCCGGCGCCACCCTGCGGGGCGGCGGCGGATTGCAGGTGAGCGTCAAGGGGGGGTGTGGCCGCCTCGCGACGCGTACATGATCACGGCGACGCCGATCAGGTCCCAGCCGTCCGGCCGGTACCTGTCGATGACCGTGCCCCAGGCCAGGGACCCGGCGACGAAGATGCCGCCGTAGGCGGCCAGGATGCGCCCGAAGTCGGGGCTGGGTTGCAGGCAGGAAACGAAGCCGTACGCCCCGAGGGCGATGATCCCGGCGGCGATCCACCCCGGCGAGGTAGCGTCGGCGTCCACTTCCACCACCAGGCGGCGCCGGCCAGACCGGCGAGGACCACGGCGACGCCCGGGAGCAGGGAGACCGCAGCGGCCGAGCCGGCACCGGAGCGCTCCGGCGGCCGGCAGCACCGGGATCGCGCAGCAGGCCGCGCAGGCCACCCCGGCGAGGCTCGAGGGCGGCAGCCGGCGGATGCGGTCAACGAGGGGCGGCAATCGGGGCTCCTGCAGCGATGATGGCGAACGGGATCGGGCAGCAGGACTGCCCGGCGCAGGTGATCAGGTCATCGCAGCCGGCGTCAGTGGCGGCGCGCAGGTTGCCGGCGATGACCTGCAAGTCCGCGATCTTCGCCTCGACTTCGGCGAGTTTCGCCTGCGCCCGGGCCCGTAGCCCGGCGTCGGCGTGGCGGTGCGGATGCCGACCGGTTTCGAGCAGGTCGGCGACCTCGTCGAGGGTGAACCCGAGCCGCTGCGCCGCTTTGATCACCTTGAGCACCGTGACCGCCTCGACCGGGTACACGCGGTGGCCGCCCGGGCTGCGGTCCGGCTCGGCGAGCAGGCCGCGCCGCTCGTAGTACCGAAGCGTCTGCAGATTCACCCCGGCGGCGTCGGCGACCTCGCCGCTGCGCAGCCCGCTCACCCAGCGATCCCGGCGGCGACCCGATCGGCGAGCGCGTCCAGCACGTCGACGTGCGCTGCCGGCACCTGCACCTCCACGGCCAGGCGCTCACCATCCGAGGCGAAGGAGAACGAGAAGAAGGAACAGCACGAGCTTTCCCGCGCGGTCAGATCCCGGGCCGTTGCTTCGGCCGCCGGGTCGAGTTGCCACCGCAACACGGTCGGCGACAGTCGCTGCTGGCCGCGCAACGCTGTGGCGAACAGGTCGTCGAACTCGGCCCGCCGCAACGGCCGCTCAACGGTAGGAAGGGTGCACGTCGCGGGCGCCCAGGCCTGGTCTTCGCTGGTCATGCCACGACGGTAAGCCCGTACCCGGGTACCGGATGCAAGCGGTTCGAGCCGGGAATCTCGCAACTGGGAGCAAGGCATATCCGGTCCAGGCGGCTTGACGCCGACAATAAGGTCAGTGACTATTGAGTCAATGAACAGTGATGCTTCTTCCTTGCAGGCGCGGGCCCGCATCCACGCGGCACTGGGCGACCCGGCCCGGCTGGCGATCGTGGACGCGTTGTCGCTCGGCGACGCCTCGCCCGGGGAGATCGGGCACGACCTGAGCATGCCGACCAACCTGGTCGCCCATCATCTGAAGGTGCTGCAGGGTGCGGGGTTGACTGTGCGGACCCGCTCCGAAGGCGACCGGCGCCGCACCTATCTGCGCCTGCAACCGGCGGTGCTGGCCTCGCTGACCCCGCCGCCGTTGCGCGACGCCGAGCGGGTTGTGTTCGTCTGCACCCACAACTCGGCCCGCTCGCAGCTGGCCGCGGCGTTGTGGCGCGACCGGGTCGGCGGCCACGTCACATCCGCCGGCACGAAACCGGCCGCCCGGGTGCACCCCCGCGCGGTGAAGGTCGCGCACCGGCACGGCCTGAGCATCGACGCCACCGAAACCGCGAACGTCGCCGATGTGGTGCACGACGGGGATCTGGTCATCGCGGTCTGCGACAACGCCCACGAGAACCTCACCGGTGAGGTCCGGCCTGCGCTGCACTGGTCGGTGGCCGACCCGGTCACGGTCGGTACCGACGCCGCGTTCGAGGCCGCGTACACCGACCTTGCCGGCCGCATCGACCGGATCGCGCCCGTCGCCCACCCGGCAGTCGGCAAGAACTGACCCGGTTTCCCCGCCCGGCCTACCGGTACTGCGGTGCAATCGACACCGTGACACCGGACGGTTTGCCCTCCCGCGACACACAGACCGGAGTCCCGCTGCCATGCCCGCACCCGCCCTTTGGCGCCGCCTGCTCGCCGAGTTCATCGGCACCGCCCTGCTCGTGACCGCCGTCGTCGGCTCCGGCATCATGGCCACCACCCTGTCCCCACACGATGTCGGCCTGCAGCTCCTCGAAAACTCGGTCGCCACCGCGTTCGCGCTCGGTGCTCTGATCCTGACCTTCGGCCCGGTCTCCGGCGCGCACTTCAACCCGGTCGTGTCGGCCGCGGACTGGTTCCTCGGCCGCCGCACCCGTACTGGCCTGAAAGCCGTGGATCTCGCCGGTTACGTCGTCGCCCAGGTTTTGGGTGCGATCGCCGGGTCGATTCTGGCGAACCTGATGTTCGCCCTGCACCCGGTCACCTTCTCCACCAAAGACCGGTCGGCCGCGCACCTGTGGCTGGGCGAGGTCGTGGCCACCAGCGGCCTGCTCCTGCTGATCTTCGCCCTGGCCCGCTCCGGCCGTGCCGCGGTGGCCCCGGCCGCGGTCGGCGCCTACATCGGCGCCGCGTACTGGTTCACCTCCAGCACCAGCTTCGCCAACCCGGCCGTCACCGTCGGCCGCGCCTTCACCGACACCTTCGCCGGGATCGCCCCGGCCTCCGTGCCCGGCTTCGTCATCGCCCAGCTCATCGGGCTCCTGGTCGGTGTCGGCTTGCTTGCCGCGCTGTACCCGAACGTCGGTGCCGCCGCTGACCAGGTCGTCGTCGAGCACGAGCCCGCCTCCGCCGGCGAACCCGCGCCCATCGACCCTGCTCACTCGTACCTCTCACCGCAAGGATCACGTCATGAGTGACAAGCCCAGCGTCCTGTTCGTGTGTGTGCACAACGCCGGCCGTTCCCAGATGGCCGCCGGCTGGCTGCGCCACCTTGCCGGCGACAAGGTCGAAGTCCGCTCCGCCGGTTCCGCTCCCGCCGACACGGTCAATCCGGCCGCGGTCGAGGCCATGGCCGAGGTCGGCATCGACATCACCGACCAACAGCCCAAAATCCTTGAGTACGAGGTCGCGCAGGACTCCGACGTCATCATCACCATGGGCTGCGGCGACGCCTGCCCGGTCTTTCCCGGCAAGCGCTACGAGGACTGGAAACTCGACGACCCGGCCGGTCAGGGCGTGGAGGCGGTCCGCCCGATCCGCGATGAGATCAAGACCCGGATCGAGGCGCTGCTGGCCGACCTCATTCCAGCCGGCGCGTGATGGACGAGGTCTGCAATCTGATCATCATCGGGTCGGGACCTGCTAAAGAGATGCCAGGTCAAGGCTGTAGTGACTTGGGAGTCAGATGACGACTGTCGGCGGATCGAATGCGAGGATCGCGGGTTATGGACGTCGATGACCAGCAGCCGGGTCTGCGGTTAACCGCTGCGATCCGGCTGGGTGACCTGACGATGGTGAGTCAGCTCCTGTCCGCGTCGCCGGAGTTGGCGGTCGCTCGAGTGCACGGTGGACGTACTCCGTTGCATGTGGTCACGGACTGGCCCGGCTATTTTCCGAACGGCCCGCAGGTGGCCCGGCGGCTCTTGGATGCGGGCGCCGACCCTGACGCGCTGACAGAAGGCAAAGGCGTGCCGGAGAGCCCGCTGCACTGGGCGGCGTCGACCGATGACCTTGAGGTCGCGGAGGTTCTGATCGACGCGGGCGCCGACCTGGATACACCGGGCGGGTCGATCGGTACGCCGCTGGACAACGCGGTCGGCTACGGCTGCTGGAACGTCGCCCGCCTCCTCGTCGACCGCGGTGCTCGGGTCGAGCACTTGTGGCAGGCAGCAGGACTGGGCCTGACCGGACGGGTGGAGCAGCTGCTCGCGGCGGAGCCGGCCCCGGATGCGCAGACGGTCACGGACGCGTTCTGGCAGGCATGCTCGGGTGGGCAACGCCGGACCGCGATGCTGCTGCTGGCCCGGGGCGCGGATGTCAACGGCCGGCCCGGCTATGCCGCAAAGTCCGCGGTCGAGGCCGCCGCCGGGCCGGACACCCGCCGGGATCTGCTGGTCGGGTGGTTGCGCGACAACGGCGCGACCGGCAGCAGCGAGCGATGATTGAGGCATGATCGATGCCCGAACCGCTCGTATCGGTCATCGCTTGCGCCGCGAACTGGCCAGACTTCCCGCCGACGGATGGGAGACCGGCACGTCCAGTTTGGCCCTCGAGCTCAGTCCTGCCCTGGGCTGGCCGTGGGTAGTCCGGCCGCCTTGGCGCTGTCGAGTAGCCGCCGGTCGTAGGTGACAAAGGCGGTCAGCGTTGCGCCGGACTCGTAGGTGAGGACTTGGGCCGTCGCCAGATGGATTGCGTCGAGGCTACGCAGCGTTGGGTGGGTGAATGCGGCTGCGGTTGCTCGGAGTGGTGCTGTCGATCTCCATGCGAAATAGTCGTCCGACCGCCGCCGGCACACCGATCAAGGCCTGTGGGGCTGATCGGCGCAGTGCGGCCAGAAGGTCAGTGGAGGATGCCGTGCTCGCGCAGCGGGCCGACGTCCAGGCCCCGCGCCCGGCACAAGCTGAGCAGGCCGGGCAGCGACTCCAGAGTGGACTCCCAGGAGCGCGGCGTGCCGTAGTGGTCGCTGTCGTGGAGAAGGATCGTGCCTCCGCCGGCCAGGCGCCGGCGGACCGTCCGGTGGATCCGGTCCGGGGTCGCCCTCGGCGTCCAGTCGCGGCCCCACGTCGTCCACAGCACCGGTGTCAGCTTGAACCGGCGGGCGGCCACCAGCGCCGCGGTGCCGGCCATCCCGTACGGCGGCCGCCACCAGCGCGGGGTGGTTCCGGTGACCGCGATGACGGCTTCGCGGGCGCGGCTGAGGTCGGTGACCGTGGCCCGGGGCGTACGGCCCAGGAGCATCCGATGCTCGTACCCGTGCACCCCGATCTCGTGGCCGGCGGCGACGATGGCCCGGCCCAGTTCGGGGTTCTCCTCCAGGTCGCGTCCGATCAAGAAGAACGTGGCCCGCACGCCGGCCACGTCGAGCAGGTCGAGGAATGCCGGCGTGGCTTCCGGGTGTGGACCATCGTCAAAGGTCAGCGCCACATGGCCCGGATCGCCGACGCCGGAGAGCCCGGGCGCGAACCGGCGCCGGACCGGGCCGATCGCCAGGGCGGCCGGGGCGGCGTGCACGGCGGCCCCCGCCAGCAGCATCGCAGCGGTGACCATGGCGATCTTCATGCTGGCCAGGCTGACCGCCGGTAGGTAAGAAAACGCTGAATGGAGCCCGGGCGCGCCCTTGCCGAGTAAGTCCGCGCGTTCCTCCAAGATGCCGGATGAAGCGGACATTCAACTCAGAAGGAGTGCCATGACACGCATCGGACGGCTTATCGTCGGCGGCGCCGCGCTGGTCCTGCTCGGCGTCACCGGTACCGCCGCGCTCGCGGCGCCCGGCCTGCCCCGCCCCGACCATGTGGTGATCGTGATGCTGGAGAACAAGCGCTACGACAAGATTGTCGGTGATCCTAAAACACCCTGGATCACGGCGTTGGCGCAGCAGAGCGCCAACTTCACCCGGTTCTACGCCGAGACCCACCCCAGCCAGCCGAACTATCTGGCGTTGTTCTCCGGCTCGACGCAGGGCGTGACCGACAACAACTGCCCGCACGAGCTGGGCGCGCGGCCCAATCTGGGCCGCCAGTTGATGGATTCCGGACGTACGTTCAGCGGGTACGCCGAGGGACTGCCGTCGGTGGGTTACCAGGGCTGCGGGACCGCGAAGTACGTCCGGCGGCACGTGCCCTGGACGAACTTCAGCAACATCCCGGCGTCGGCGAGCCGGCCGTTCACGTCCTTCCCGAGCGACTACCACAAGCTGCCCACTCTCGCGTACGTGGTGCCGGACCTGTGCCACGACATGCACGACTGCCCGAAGGCCGAGGGTGACGCCTGGCTGAAGAAGACGTTCACCCCGTACCTGACCTGGGCGAAGACCCACAACAGCCTGTTCATCCTCACGTTCGACGAGGACAACCAGACCGACGGCAACCACATCCCGACGATCGTCGCCGGCGCGCACGTCAAGGCCGGGCAGTACCCAGTCCGGGTCGATCACTACAACCTGCTGCGCACCTTGCAGCAGATGTACGGCCTGGCGCCGACCGGCCAGTCCGCGGCCGCCGCGCCGATCACCGGCGTGTGGTCCTGACCTCTCGGACCACACGCCGGTCCCGGCTCAGCCGGGCAGTGCGGCGGTGTGCTGGGCCCGGACGGCGGCCAGCTCGTCCGGGTTCAGCCCGAGCAGCCGCAGAATGGTCGGCGCGATCTGGGTCGTCTCGACCGGCGCGGACACCGCCCGTCCGGCCGCGACACCGGCGCCGGACACCAGGATCGGCACGTGGCGGTCGGCCGGTGTGTCCCCGCCGTGCTCGGCGATCTTCGACTTCTTGCCGGTGTAGACGACGCCGGGCTGCGCGATGCCGATCAGGTCGGGCACCCGCTGGTCACCGGCCGGGACGCCGATGAATGCGGCCGCCGCCGGTCCGGCGTAGACGCGGGCGAGGCCGGAGGCCACGTAGGCCTTCGGGGCGCCGGTGATGTCGTTCCCGATCCCGCCGTGGCTGAGCAGGTAGGCGCGGGCGAACGCGGCTGCCGCCCCCGACCGATCGGTCAGCCATATCAGCATCACGTCGTCGTCGATGGCGAAAGCCACCAGCTTGCCCGTGTGGCCGGCCGCGGTCCAGGCCGCGTCGAGGCCGTCGATGACGGGGCCGTCGTCGATCCGGGTCAGTTGCTGCGGCACGGTCGGCGACTGGCCGTGCTTGGCCGAGACGATGATCGTGGTCCGGCCGGCCAGGTGCTGGGCGGCCAGTTCGGCGGCCAACCGGCCGAGTTGGGCGTCGACGAAGTCAAGCGCCCCGGACAGCACCGGGCCCGGCGTGATCCCGTCGGCCCGGTAGCCGCCGGGCTGCCCGTCCGAGACCGCAAGCTTCTGGGCGGTCGACACGGACTGGAAGTTCATCCCGAACACGGCCGGCACGCCCAGCTTGACCGAGCGGCTGTGGTCGTACCCGTCGATCTGGTTCAGGACCGCCTGCACCTTGTAGCCGTCGTACTGCTGCGTCAGCCGGTTGACGCTGGTCCAGTCGTCGCCGGACGCGTCGGCGGTGCTGTTGATCTCGGGCGTGAACAGGTCCTGGATCCCCGTCCCGGACGGTCCCTGGAGCAGGTCGTACGCCGGGTGCTTGTCGGACCAGGCGGTGACCAGGCCGTGTTGCCGGGCGACCTCGAAGACGGTGTTGACCTTGAGATATTGGTGCGGATACACCGGGCGGCAGGTCCGCGGGTCGACCGGCAGCTGGGCCGGGTCGAGCAGTTGCTCGGGCGAGCCGGTGAGCGACAGGATCGAGGTCGGCAGGCCGGTCAAGCCCTGTCCGGCGTCCAGGCGGGACTGGTCCTTGTCGGCGGGTTCGGCGTAGTCGACCTCGGCGCCGGGTTTGGCCGTGGCACAGGCCGTGGTCCCGGCCGGCAGCAGCGCCGGGTTCCACGAGTCGTCGTAGTAGACGCCGGTGGTGCGCGGATCGCCGCCGGTGACCTGGGCCAGCATGCCCGGAAAGGAGTCGGACGGGAAGGGCGTCGCGGCGTTGCGGTAGACGGTTCCGGACCCGGCCAGCCGGGCCAGCGCCGACCGCGGGTGGGTGTGGACGTAGCGGTCGAGGTCCTGCTGGTGGAGCCCGTCGACCGAGATCAGCAGTACGTGTGACGCGCGCGGCGGGTGTGGCCGGGCCGGTGCCGCGGACGCCGGCGCGGCGGCCAGCAGTCCGAGGACGGCAACGGACGCCCAGGCGGAGCGAACCATCTCGCGATCCCTTCTCTGGTGAGCGAGGTGTGCCGCCTGTTTCTAGAAGGGTGGAATGAACGCCTGCGCCGCGTCAGACGAACGCGAGGTGTCGAGAACCTCGCCGGCAGTGTCAACCCTTCAGCGTGTCCTCAGATCGCAGACGTGAGAGTGCCGGCGCCGGCCGACCACTGCGGGGTTGAGGAACGTCATGGTGCATCGTCCATGCGGTAGGACTCAGGCGCCGGAATGCTGATGTGCATGGCGGCTCCGGACGGCAGGTCCGCGACGGCGAGGACGCCGCCGTGGGCCGCGACGATGTCGCGGGCAATGGCCAGGCCGAGGCCGGCGCCTCCGCCGGCGCGGGAGCGGCTGTCGTCCAGCCGGACGAACCGGTCGAAGATCCGCTCCCGCTCGGCCGGCGGGATCGGCGGCCCGTCGTTGGCGACCACGATCTGAGCCTGGCCGTCCTTTTCGGTGAGCGTCACGGCGATGGTCGACTTGGCGTGCCGGACCGCGTTGTCGACCAGGTTGCGCAGGGCGCGGTGGAGCTGGTCCGGATCGCCGGTGATCCGGACGGGCTGCACGGTCCCGGTGACCGCGAGGTCCGGGCGCTCGACCGCGATCCGCTCCCGGGCGGCGTACACCAGATCGTCCAGGTCGACATCGCCCGGCCGGCCCGACACCGTTTGGTCGTCCATTCGCGCGAGCAGCAGCAGGTCGTCGACCAGGCGGGCCATTCGCGCGCTTTCCGACTGGATCCGGCTGATCGACCTGGCTGAGTCGTCGTCGAGCCCGGCCGCGGCGAGCAGATCGGCGTTGGCGTGAACGGTGGCCAGCGGGCTGCGCAACTCGTGGCTGGCGTCGGCGACGAATTGGCGCTGGGCCGCGGTCGAGGCTTCGATGCGGTCCAGCATCGTGTTCATCGTGGCCGCCAGCGCGGCGATCTCGTCTTCGGTCGCTGGTACCGGCAGGCGTGTGTGCAGACTCCGGGAGGTGATCGTGGCCGCCTGCCGCCGCATCGCCTCGACCGGCCGGAGCGTACGGCCGACGAACAGGAAGGTGGCACCGGCGACGACCAGCGCGAGGACCGGCATGCCGAGCAGCAGCGCGGCCAGCATGGCCTCGGTCGCGTCGCTGACCACGTCCATGGACTCGGCGGCCAGCACGATCCGCCTTCCGCTCGGAGTGGTCACACCTTCGGCGATGATCCGGTACGGACTGTGGTGCCCGATCTCCAGTTCCCGCGTCTGCAGCCGACGGATGCCGGTCGCAGGCCGCAGGTCCGAGATCGGCGGCGCGCCCGTGAGCAGGGCCGACGCGGTGAGTACCTGGCCCGAAGGGTCCAGCACCTGATACACCGTGCGGTCGGAGCTGACCGGGGCGTCCTGCCCGGTGCGGATGGCGGCCGCCACCTGGGTCGCGCGGTCGGTCGCGGCGCCGGTCACGTTGTCGAGCAGGATCCCGCGGGCGGTCACCAGCAGCACGCCACCGGCCAGCACCGAGGCGACGGCCACCACGGCGCCGGCGGCGAGCGCGGACCGGAACCGGACTCCCACCCGCCGCCGTAGCCGTTCCAGCACCGATCGCATGCTCGTGACGGTATCCGTGGCGCACTGAGGGCGCGCTGAAAGGACCAGTTCAGCGGGTTCTCAGCCGTCGTGCGGCACTCTGGTGGCATGCGGGTACTGGTGGTGGAGGACGAAGTCCGGCTGGCCGAGACCATCCGCGACGGCTTGACCCGGGAAGGCTTCACCGTCGATCTGGCCCACGACGGCGTCGACGGGCTGTGGATGGCCACCGAGAAGCCCTACGGCGCGTACGACGTCGTCATGCTCGACATCATGCTGCCCAAACTGAACGGGTACGAGATCTGCCGGACGCTGCGCCAGCGCAAGGTGTGGACGCCGGTGCTGATGCTCACCGCCAAGGACGGCGAGTACGACCTCGCTGATGCGCTGGACCTGGGCGCGGACGACTACATCGTGAAGCCGTTCTCGTTCGTCGTGCTGATCGCCCGGCTGCGCGCGCTGGTCCGCCGGGGCGCGCCGGAACGCCCGGCCGTCCTCGAAGCCGGCGACCTGACCCTGGATCCCGTCCGAGCGGCGGGTGGCTCGCGGCGCCGAGACCGTCGCGGTCACCCCGCGGGAGTTCGCGCTGCTCGAGTTCCTCATGCGCAACCGCGGGCGCGCCGTCACCAAGACGGAGATCATCGAGAACGTGTGGGACGCGCACTTCGACGGTGATCCGAACATCGTCGAGGTCTACATCGGATACCTGCGGAGGAAGATCGACCACCCGTTCGGCCGGGCGGCCATCGAGACCGTACGCGGCGCCGGGTACCGCCTCGAACCCAGTGGCGGGTTCTCAGCAGCCTCTTAGCCGCGGACGGCGAATGTCGGCGGTATGAACCCCGCCGACCGGCCCTTCCGGCGCCAGCTGAGCACGGTTCCGGAAGTCACCATCTTCTTCTGGATCGTCAAGGTTCTCTCCGCGGCGGTCGGCGAGACGCTGGCCGATCTCGTCGGCCCGAAGGTGACGCTCACCGCGGCCGTCTCCGGCGTTCTGCTCGGCGTCGCGCTGGTCGTGCAGTTGCACATCCGGCGGTACGTCCCCGGTGTCTACTGGGTCGTCGTGCTGCTGGCGGCGGTCGTGGGCACGCTGGTCCCCGACGACCTGATGATCGACTGGAACGTCTCCTCGGCGGCGGCCGCCGGCGCGTTCGGCGCCGCTCTGGCCGCGGCCTTCGCTGCCTGGTACGCGACCGAGAAGACGCTGTCCATCCACACCGTCGACACCCCGCGCCGGGAGGCGTTCTACTGGCTGGCCGTCTTGCTCAGCTTCGCGCTCGGCACGGCCGCCGGCGACCTGACCGCTCCCGGGTACGGCGCCTCCACCGCCCTGTTCGCCGTTCTCGTCGCCCTCGTGGCGGGGGGCCGCCGTCTCGGCCTGAACTCGGTCGTGGGCTTCTGGGCGGCGTTCGTCCTGACCGGTCCGCTCGGCGCGTCCTCGGGTGATCTGTTGTCTCAGCCCCGCGAGGGCGGCGGTCTCGGGTTCGGCTTGGCCGTCACCGGTCTGGCCACTCTGGCCGCGATCGTCGCCGTGGTGGCCTATCTGACGGGGTCCTCCACGGACCGGCCGACGCTCGGTGTCGGTCGGCCGCTCCGGAGCCGGGTGTGGTGAGCCCCGTCGTGGTGATCTCGGCAAGCATCGGCGTCGGACACGACGGCGCCGCTCGAGAGATCACCCGACGATTTGCTGCCGCCCGGTCTGGGACGAGCGCTCCGGACGACGTACGCCCGGCAGTTGTCGGTCGCTCCGGGCACCTGGGGCCGGCGGCCGCACGCGGTCGAGGCGCCCGGGTCGCGTGGCTCGGGTGACCCGGCTGTCGCACCGGCTCGCGGCCGGGATGGTGACGCCGGTCGTGGTGTGCGGGCGGAACGAGGTCCTGGGCGTTCGACTGGAAGCCCCGCCATTGTCGCCCTCGACCGCCAGAACTCGATCCGTCCCGGCCGTCCGAGCCGGGGCGGCGGAGATTCCGCTGACCTTCTCAGGCGATGTCGCGGCGGCGCAGTACCGACGTGCCGACCAGTCCGGCGACGATGCCGTACCCGATGAGGACGGCTGCGCCGACCCACTCGGCCGGGCTCTGATCGAATGTCTTGGTGGGCGAGATCATCACCGCGGACGCCACCTCGGGCACGATCACCTGCAGGGTGAGGACCCAGTCCTTGTCGATCACGTACGTGTGGAGCAGGTCGAACACACTGGACGCGGCCGAGGCGCCGACCAGGTAGAGCACGGTCGCGGTCACGGTGGCGCCGAGCTGGCTGCGGACGAGCGCGCCGAACCCGACGCCGAAGACGGCCCAGATCGCGTACGCGGCCAGGTTGAGCAGGATTGCCCGGTCCACGCCCCAGTGCCCGAGTTGGGTGCCGTACCCCTCGCTGTGGAGAAAGATCGCGCCGGCGACGACGCTGATGACGGTGGACACCAGCCAGGCCAGCCCGGCCATGAGCACGGCGGTGCCGAGCTTCGCGGTCACGACCCGGGTCCGGCGCGGGGTCTGCAGGAACGTGGTGGTGGCGGTCTGCTGGTGGTACTCGCTGGTGATCAGCACGATGCCGAGCAGGCAGGCCAGCAGCACGCCGATCAGCTGCCCGGAGGTGTAGAGGGTGGCCGCCTGGGTGACCGCGGAGTGGCCGAGCTGCCAATCGCTTCTGCAGGTGGGCCAGGAACTCCGGCGGGATCTGGCCGCCGTGGCCGTGCGTCTCCAGGGCCACGAACCCCGCGAACGGCTTGAGCAGGGAGTGGGCGTTCACCGCGGAGACGATGAACATCACGATCGGTGCTGAGCACGGTGGCGCCGGCGAACAGCCAGCCCATGCTCGTGGTGCGCAGCTTGAAGATCTCGGCGTGGATCAGTCTGGTCATCGGATGGCGGCCTTCTCGGTGGTGAGGGTCAGGAACACGTCTTCGAGGTCGGGCTGGTCGGTGCTGAGGTGGTGCACGGCGACACCGGCGGCGAGCGCGGTGTCGCCGACCATGGCCGGGGTGGCCCCGGTGACGAGCAGCGTGTCCGGGCCGGCCGGGTGCACCTCGGCGCCGGCAGCGGTCAGAGCAGCGGTGAGGGTCGCCGGATCGGGCGTACCGACCTGGATCCGGGTGTGGCCGGCCATCGAGGCGAGTACCTCGGAGACCGCGCCCTGCCGGACCAGGCGCCCGGCGGCGACGATGACGATGTCGTCGGCCAGCGCCTGCATCTCCGACAGCAGGTGGCTGGAGACCAGGACGGTGCGGCCCTCGGCGGCCAGCCGCTGGAGGAGCTCGCGCATCCAGCGGATGCCCTCCGGGTCGAGGCCGTTGGCCGGCTCGTCCAGGATCAGCACCCGCGGGTCGCCGAGCATGGCGGCGGCGATGCCGAGCCGCTGCTTCATGCCGAGCGAGTAGCCCTTGAACTTGCGGTCCGCGGCCGGCTCGAGGCCGACCAGCTCGAGCATCTCGTCCGCCCGGGTGAACGGCAGGCCGGTGGTGATGCAGCAGGCGCGCAGGTGGTTGCGCCCGGTCCGGCCCTTGTGCGCGGACGACGCCTCCAGGACGGCGCCCACGACGCGGTCCGGCTCGGCCAGGTCGACGTACCGCTCGCCGCCGATGGTGGCCGTGCCGGCGGTCGGCATGACCAGGTTCAGCAGCATCCGCAGCGTGGTCGTCTTGCCGGCGCCGTTGGGGCCCAGAAATCCGGTGACCCGGCCGGGCTCGACCGTGAACGACAGATCATCCACCGCGGTCAGGCCCTTGTACTGCTTGGTCAAGCCGGACACGACGATGCGCCCGTCGTTCATGGTTGTCCTCCATCAGTGGGTTCAGCAGACCGTTCGGCGGCCATCCAGGTCCCGTGAGCGACCGTTGGCTGGAAGGAAGCCGACAAGAGGCGAGGCGCAACACCGGGCGGCCCGAAGACCCGACGCGGCCGGGCCGATCAGCAGCGGCAGCCGCCATCACCGGCGTTGCGCGCACCGGCTGCGCAGGCGTGGTTGGTCATCCTTCGATCATCGGCCGCCAGCCTAAGAACATCAGCCTCGGCCGACTAAGAAATGCGTGAGAACCTGGCCGCCTCGCTGCCCGGAGGCCGATGGACGTCACGGTGGTCTGCATGGCCCCGTGGATCACGATCGGCGGATCACCGGATCCGGCGGGCGAGCAGTGATCGAGATGTAGGCGACCAGGACGACGATGGCGGCGAGCCACCCCAGCGTGGTCGTGCCGGTGCCGAAGTTCAGGCCCCCGCGAGCGGTCGGCAGCGCCATCCAGTCGGCAAGCGAGGCGCCGAGCGGACGGGTGATGACGTACGCGGCCCAGAACGCCGTCACCGGATTCAGCCGGCGCTCCCGATGAGCGATGGCCGGCACGGCGATGGCCACCGCGAAGATGACGGCCGAGGCGAGGTAACCCCAGCCGAACGTGGTTGCGGTCAGGTCGCCGGTGGCGGTGCCGAGGGCGAAGGTCGCCAGCACGGTGGCCCAGTAGAACAGTTCCCGCCGGCGGGTGGTGATGCTGTGAATCGAGAGCGTGCCTTCGGTTCGGGCCCACACGGTGAACACGGCTGCCAGGACGGCCACGTAGAACAGGGTCGAGACGAGGTACGGAATACCCAGCCCGACGTGCAGCACGTCGGCGGCCATCGTGCCGAAGACGCTGACCATGACCACGGCCGTCCAGTAGATCCAGGCCACATACCGCCGGACCGACAACTGCAGGATCAGCGCGGCCGCGAACGCGATCGCCCCGAGCGCCACCGCCACCGGCGGGTCGAGGTGGTGGGCCAGCCAGTCGGACGCGGTCTCGCCCATCCCGGTGGTGAGCACCTTGATGATCCAGAACAGTGCCGTGACCGCCGGGACCTTGGTCAGCGCGGCCGATCGCCGCTCGTCGTAGGAGATTGCCACGGCTGGAGACTCTGGACCCTGTCGGCGGAGAACACCCTGAGGAACCGCGCCGCCGTCTTCAGCGTTTCCTCAGCTCGACCATGCCGCTTGCCAAGAGCAAGTTCCTGGCCGGAGCGATAGAGCTGGGTGCTTCCCATCCCGTACCAGCTGAAGCAGTCTCATGCGGTTACCTCGACACGTTTTCGGCAACCTCGCCCCGCCCCGACCGGCTCTCAGCTTCGGCTCGCTATGGTCCGAAGCATGACCCCACGTCGGCCACGCGGCCCGGCGCGCCGCCGGGCGACGCTCCAGACAGTCGCCGTCCTGGGCGCGGCGCTCGTCGCGGCCTGCGGACCGGGTGGCCCAGCACCGACGCCCACAGCGAGCGTCTCGCGGCCGGCATCACCAACGCCCGCGGCGGGCTCGGCATCGCCGGGGGAGGCCGGCCGCAAGGTCATGATCATCGCCGAGGAGAACCACGGCTACGGACAGATCATCGGCAGCTCGGGTGCTCCTTACCTCAACCAGCTCGCCACGACGTACGGGATCGCCACCGACTACGACGCCGGCTACCCGCCGGCGTGCCGGTCACTGGCGGCGTACATCCTGATCACCAGCGGCCTCAGTGACGGGATCTGCGATGACGAGGACCCGAGCGCCCATCCGCTGACCACGGACAACGTCTTCCATCAGGTGAGCGAGTCCGGCCGGCAGTGGCGCAACTACGCCGAAGCGGCGCCCGGCAACTGCGTCCTCACCGGCCAGGGTCGCTATCTGGTGCGCCACGTGCCGGCCACCTACTACCGCGACGTGCGCGACGACTGCCGCCGTTGGACAGTGCCGCTCGGTGGCGACGACAAGGGCGCGTTGCACGACGACGTCGCGACCGGTTCTCTTCCCGCCTTCGCCTTCGTCAGCCCGGACGCCTGCGACGACATGCACGGCGGTCCCGGCTGCGCCGGCGATCTGATTGCCGCCGGCGACCGGTGGCTGCAAGCGTGGCTGCCGCAGATCATGGCCGGCCCCGATTACCGGGCGGGCCGACTCACCGTGATCATCACCTGGGACGAGGGCACCTCGACGAGCAACCACATCCCGACGGTCGTGATCGCACCCGCCGTCCGGCACCGGAGTGTCTCGCAGCCGCTGACCCACTGCTCAACCCTGCGATACACCGAGGAGCAGTTGCGTCTGCCCCTGCTCGGCTGCGCGGCCACCGCGACCTCGCTCGGCCCGCCATTCGGCGTCTGACAGATGGCGCTAGGTATCCCACGCTGTCAGGCGTAGCCTGACGGCGTCAGGGCTTGCCTGACAGGCCATTACCGCCGGGAGACGCCATGACGAGCGAGACGAACGCCGCCACGACCGCAACGCAGGTGCGCTGTTCCTTCTGTGCCAAGCCCAGCTCGGATGTCGAGAAGGTGATCGCCGGACCTGGCGTGTACATCTGTGACGAGTGTGTCCGACTGTGCAACGACATCCTCCGGTCCGAGCAGCCGGAGCCGCTCGACTCGCACGCGAGACTGTCCGCCTGGGAGCGGGGGATGGCCGACGAGCAGCTCCTCCACCAGCTTCCGCGCATCGCAGCGGTCGCGGCTCAGACCGAGGCGAGCCTCCTGCGACTGGTCACCCTCTTGCGGGAGCGCAAGGTGACCTGGGCGCGCATCGGCGCCGCCCTCGCAATCACCCGGCAATCCGCGTGGGAGCGGTTCTCCGGTGAAAAATAGGCCAGGTCAGGCCTCCTGTCGGGGGCTGCGTAGGAGCCGAGATCGCGCGAACCATGCACGCGCCCCGAGCCACGGGTGTGCTCGGGAACCCGGCTGCCGCAGCGGAGGGGACGGGCGTAGCACTTCGTAGCACAATGCGTTAAGCTGGACTCATGGCTGATCCGATGCTTCGCGAGATCACTCAACGCGAGCTTCGTAACGACTCCGGCGCAATCATGCGCGGTGTCGAGCGCGGCGAGTCCTACACGATTACGCGAAACGGGACCCCGATCGGCCGACTGATCCCACTTCGGCGGCGCACCTCTGTTCCTCGCGAGCAGGTGATGGCCACGTTCGCCACAGCCGCGGTCGTCGACCCCGATCGGCTGCGCGCCGACCTCGATGCCGCCGTCGAGCAGGATCCGTTTGACCGTGACTGGTAACGCCGCGCGTGGCCTGATCGACACCAACATCATTCTTCATCTGGCCGCGCTCGATGCCGCCCTGCTGCCCGACGAGATGGTCGTCAGTGCGATCACTCTGGCCGAGCTGTCCGCCGGTCCGCACCACACCGACGACTCCGCCGAGCGGGCAAGGCGAGTGAGCGTGCTGCAGCACACCGAAGCAACCTTCGACCCGCTGCCATTCGACGCTGAGGCCGCCCGGACCTACGGCATGGTGTGTGCGGCCGTCCTTGCTGCCGGGCGGACGCCACGTCGTCGAGTCGCCGACCTTATGATCGCCTCCATCGCGGCCGCCAACCGGCTTCCGCTCTACACCACCAACCCCGGCGACTTCGTCGGATTGGACCGGCTCGTCACAGTCGTCGCTGTGCCGCGGCCGGCCGGGCGGTGAATGTACGGCGCGCGACCCCGCTGCGTACTCGGACGTTTGTCATACCTCGCGGATTGACCGGCCGACGTGTCGGCAAACGTCGCCGCAGGTCTTGAGGGGACCGGGAGTTTTGGTTTAATGCTCACAAGCCATGATTGCCGCGCTGGTCGAGCGTCCCCGCGGCGCTTCGTGGGCAGCGGTTCCGGTCGTCGGTGACGGTGGTCGTCGGCTTTGCGGAGGAAGGACGATGGACAACAAGCCCTGGCAGTACGCGGTGGGCCGCGTCGGCGATGTCTGCACGGTGACGGTGTCGGGTGACGTGGACCTCGATGCCCGCGACGAACTCCGGGATGTGCTGATCGACGAGGTCACCCGACCGGGGGTGCACCGTGTGCAGGTCGACCTGAGCGGAGTCGGGTACCTCGGTTCGGCCGGCATCACCAGCCTCGTGGCGGCCTACGTCGCGGCCCGGGACGCGGATTGCCGGTTCGTCGTCGTCCAGCCGCCCGACGCGGTGGCCCGGGTATTGGAGATCACCGGCGTGCTGCCCCTGCTGCGAGCGGCGCAGCCTGCGCCGGACGGCGAGGAGTCGCTCGGCTGACGCTACCGGTCAGGCGGAGGCGGATCCGCAGGTCGACAGACGCTTCCGACTCAGCGCATGTGCCGGTGGATGGCGTCGCGGACCTGTTGCTTGGTCATCGGGTCGGTGGACAGCGTGCTGTGCAGGGTGAGGCCTTCGATGAAGGCGTCCAGTTCGCGAGCGGTCGTGGCGTCGAAGTGCCGTTCCAGGGCCCGGCGACTGCGGGCCATCCAGGCCTGGGTGACGACCCGCAGCGCCGGGTTGCGGGCGGCCGCCCCGTACAGCTCCACGGCGAGGATGAGGTTCCGGTCCGAACCGGGGTTGATCAGGTCGTCGTTGATCAGGGTCACCACCGCTTCGACGGCCTCGTCGCGGTTGCGGGCGGCGCCCAGGCGTTCGTCGAAGACTGCGGCGGCGGTTTCCGCGTGCCGGGTGAAGGCTTCGGTGACTACCTCGTCGAGCGAGGTGAAGTGGTAGGTCATCGAGCCCAGCGGAACATCGGCGATGCGGGCGATCTCGCGGTGCGTCGTGCCGGCCACGCCCTTCTCGGCGATGACGGTCAGCGCGGCGTCGATGATGCGGTCGCGCCGACCCGGGTCCTGTCGTCGAGGCCGCCGCGCGGTGGTGGGGACCGGGCTCATCCGATCGTCCGGATGACGCGGGCCGGGTTGCCCACCGCCACGACGTCCGCCGGGAGGTCGCGGGCGACCACGGCGCCGGCGCCGACCACGGTGTTCCCGCCGATGGTGACGCCGGGCAGCACGATCGCGCCGCTGCCGAGCCACACGTTGTCACCGATGGTGATCGGCTTCGCGGCCTCCCACTTGGCTCGGCGCAGCTCGGGATCAACGGGGTGGGTCGGCGTGAGCAGTTGGACGTTCGTGCCGATCTGCACGTCGTCGCCGATGGTGATCGCCGCGACGTCCAGGGCGACGAGACCGAAGTTCGCGAACGTACGGGCGCCGATGTGAATGTTGTGGCCGTAGTCCACGCGCAGCGGGGCCCTGAGGTAGCTGTCGGCCCCGATGCCGCCGAGCAACTCGGACAGCAGCCGGCGCTGCTTCGCGGTGTCGCGGGCCGGGGTGGCGTTGAACGCCTCCATCAGGTCCATGGCCCGCCGGGCGGCTTCCTGGATCTCCGGGTCGTCGGCGATGTAGAGATCGCCGGCCACCATCCGCTCACGCATCGTGCGCCGATCCGTCGGGCTGGTCACAGGTGCGAGCGTACACGGTGCTATGTACACCCGTACACATCATGGGTACGGTTGTACATATGACTCCGACTGTCGCCTCCTCGCGTACGCCGAGAGCAGTTCGTGAAGCTACCCGCGCCACCTACGCCGCGTTCATCGGCTCGGGATTCGCCTTCGCCAGCTGGGCCTCCCGCATCCCGCAGGTCCGCGACCGGCTCGATCTCGATTCCGCCGCGCTGGGGCTGGTGCTGCTCGCCATCGCCGCCGGTTCACTCCTGGCGCTGCCGTTGTCCGGACCCGTGGTCGCCCGGATCGGGTCCGCTCGCACGGTGATGGCGATGGCGGTGCTGCTCGGCGCCGGACTGATGACGGCGGCGATCGGCTCACTGGCCGGCATCGTGCCGGTGGTGATCGGGCTGTTCCTGCTCGGTTTCGCCAACGGCGCCTGGGACGTGGCGATGAATGTGCAGGGCACGGTGGTGGAGCGCCGTCTCGGCCGGTCGATCATGTCCCGCTTCCACGCCGGATTCAGCCTCGGCACCGTCGCCGGCGCCCTTCTCGGCGCCGCCATGGTCGCTCTGCGGGTGCCGGTCGCGACGCATCTGGCCGTCGTTGCGGTCCTGGTCGCGGTGGCTGTGGTGTGGTTCGCCCGGCGGTTCGTCGCAGATCACGAGGAGTCCGAGCCCGCGCCCGGCGCCGCGCCACCACGAGAAAATGCGCTGGCCGCCTGGCGTGAGCCGCGCACCCTGCTGATCGGTCTGTTCGTGCTGGCGTTCGCGTTCGCGGAGGGCGTCGGCAACGACTGGATCAGCGTCGCCGCGATCGACGGGCACCACGTCACCGCCACGCTCGGCACGCTGGCCTTCGCCGGCTTCCTCGCGGCCATGACGGCCGGTCGCTGGTACGGCCCGGCTCTGCTGGACCGGTACGGCCGTACGGGCGTGGTGCGCACCCTGGCCGTGGTGGGCATCGCCGGCGTGGCCCTGTTCGTCTTCAGCCCGTCCCCGATCCCCGCCTACGCCGGCGTCCTGCTGTGGGGCCTCGGCGCGTCCCTCGGCTTCCCGGTCGGCATGAGCGCCGGCGGCGACGACCCGCACCGGGCCGCCGGCCGCGTCAGCGTCATCGCCTCGATCGGCTACTGTGCCTTCCTCGCCGGGCCGCCCACCATCGGGTTCCTCGGCCACCACATCACCGTGCTGCGTGCCCTGATCGTCGTCGCCGCGTTGCTGGCTCTCGCTGCTCTGGTCGCGGGCAGCGTCCGCCGGATCCCGGTCCCCGCCGACCGGGCGGCATAACGCCGGCGAACGGCCGGGTCCGCCGAATTCGGCCGCCGGTCCGGCCCGATGACAGCCGGCGCGGACAGAAGGCGGCCCGGCCGCATGTCCATAATGGTGCGCAAATGCGCGGCCTTTCGCCCGGTGGCGACGGAAGCAAAGGTCCGCCGCCGCCGGCGCAACTCGGACCTGAAGTGACCCAGAACAACAGCCGCCGGCGTACGTGTGGCAGTAGCGTGACGGCGTGCCGACAACAGCCGACCTGACCAGTGCCGACCTCGTCGAGATCCGGCAGTCCGTCCTCGGTGCCGCCGACCCGCTGGGCGTCGCGGCCGCCGATCTGGCCGACGCCGTGGACACCGGGCGCCTCGCCGACCCGGACGACGCCGGGCCTGCGCTCGTGCTCGCCGCCGAGATCGCCGAGAGCCGGTCGAAGCTCGAAGCCGCCCTCCGGTACGCGGATCGGGCCGTCGAGGTGGAGCAGAACCGCGACGACAGCCGGGCCGGCGCCGCCCGGGCGTTGCACGCGCGGATCCTGTTCCGGACCGGTCGCGCGGAGGAGGCGATGGCCGAGCTGGAACCGTTGCGGCCGCTGCTCACCCGGTATCCGGACGCGGCCGCGTACGTCACCGCCGCCCTGGCCGCCGGGGGACAGAACCGGGTGGCGGAGGAGTGGCTGACCGAGGCCGTGCGTACGGCCATGGCCACCCGCGGCCAGACCGCCGAGCCGGCCGATGCCGGCGACGCCGGGCTGCTGTTCTTCCTGCTGCAGCAACGGCACCGGATCCGCCACGTCGTCGGGCTGCCGCACGACACGCACGACAACCTGGCCGAGCGGCTGGAGACCAGGCTGGCCGGCGCCTCCGCCCCGGCGGCCGCCGACCTGCTGTTCTGGCCGCAGGCGGAGTTCGACCGCCTGGTGGCGCAGTGGCCGGCGGTGTCCGAGGCGTACGGCAAGGACTGGGACTCGCACCGCGCCCACCTGGAGAAGGAACTGGTCGGCCAGGCCGGACTGCGTCTGCGAAGCGGCTCCGTCGCCGGTCTCACCGGGTACGCCGGCGCCGATGGTGATCCGGCCGATCCGAAGGTGCGGGCCGGCTACGCGCGGTCACTGATCGGGCAGATCGGCTGGCCGCCGGAGCGCAACGACCCGTGCTGGTGCGGCTCCGGGAACAAGTACAAGAAGTGCTGCCTGCCGCGTTCGCGCGGCTGAGCCGGCCCGCTCCGAACGGCCGGGAACGGTTCGGGAAAGTGCGCAGGAGTGAAAAGCTGAGCGGATCCGGCCGGACTGTGGGTGAATCAGCAAATGGATGAGCGTACGGCCGCCTTCGTCACCTCGGTCCGGGAGTTCCTGGACGAAGTCGTCCACGCGCAGCGCGAGCAGCAGGAGGACGACGGCGACCAGTTGAGCACCGTGCTGGCCGCGCACCTCGGCACCGACCCGCGCCGGCTGCCGGTGGTCACCGAGGAGGTGGCCGCCCACCTGTTCGTCGACCTGGACCTGGCGCTGGAGGCCATCCAGACCAGCGAACCCCGGGCCGGCGATCGCATCGAGGCGCGGCTTCTCGGCGTCGGGGGCGGTCAGCAGCGGCGGCACAACTCACTCAGCGAGATGCTCGAGCAGAGCGCGTACGGACAGTTCCCCATCGGCGCGGTGGACTACCGCAGCATCGCCACCGGTCCGGACAGCGCGCGGCAGGCGGTGTCGTTCGGGCTGCGGCTGTTCGCGTTCGAGGGCACGCCGGTGGCGGTGCTTCAGCGCGCCTCCGATCCCCAGTACGGGCGCAGCTCCGCCGGGATCGAGATCCTGACGCCGATCGAGGGCGTGGCCGCCGAGCTCATCACGGCCGTACGGAAGCTGATGGTGGAGAGGTCTGTGCTCCGCGGCCAGGTGCTGTCGCTCGGCGGGTCGATGTACGAGCCGGGTGTCGGCGGTATCACGTTCCACCGTCGGCCGGTGCTGCAACCCGACCAGATCGTGCTGCCGGCCGGCGTGCTGGAACGGGTCCGCCGCCACGTCGCCGGGGTGGCCGAGCACCGCGAGCTGCTCCGCGCGGCCGGACAGCACCTCAAGCGCGGGCTGCTGCTCTACGGGCCGCCGGGCACGGGCAAGACCCACACCGTACGGTTCCTGCTCGGCGCGCTACCCGACCTGACGGTGATCCTGCTGGCTGGGCCGGCCATCCAGTACGTGGCGGAGGCGGCCCAGATGGCGCGGGCACTGCAGCCGGCGCTGGTCGTCCTCGAGGACTGCGACCTGGTGGCCGAGAGCCGCGACCGGCACACCGGCGAACAGCCGTTGCTCTTCATGGTGCTGGAGGCGCTGGACGGCCTCAGCGACGACGCCGACGTGGCGTTCCTGCTCACCACCAACCGGGTGGACGTGCTGGAGCCCGCGCTGGCCCAGCGCCCGGGCCGGGTCGATCTCGCGGTGGAGGTGCCGCTGCCGGACGAGGCCGCCCGGCGCCGGTTGCTCCGGCTGTACACCCGCGCGCTCCCGTTCTCCGCGGCCACGCTGGACGCGGCGGCGGTGCGATCGGCGGGGATCACCGCGTCGTTCGTGAAGGAGCTCGTGCGGCGAGCGGTGCTGATCGCCGCGGAGGCCGGCCACACCCCGGCCGACGACGATCTGGATGCGGCGCTCGACGAGATGCTGTCCCAGCGCGAATCCATCACCCGCTCTCTGCTCGGCACGTCCGGGCCGGCCTAGCTCTCCGGAGCCGGCGCTACGTGTGGAACTTCGAGGAGGCGGGCCGCACCTTCCCCGGTGAACAGGTTGGGAACCCCAAACTGGAGACGCCCGGCTCTGAGCCCGGTCACCCGGTGACCACATCGGACTCGGTGACCACATGTCGACCACTGTCAATTTACTGATAGTTGTTCGCCGGTATCGCGGAGATCCTGAGAGCGGCCTGAGAAGGCGGGCTCGGGATGGCCTGTCTCTTCCGCTCACGCAGCGCAGCACAACCGTCCGGCGGCTGTGATGTGACCAGGTCGGGGGTGCGCGCTAAGCGTCGGCTGGCATGATCAGGTGGGCCACTTCGCGGCCGGATGCGCTCTGACCCGGTCATTTTGTCGGTACCGGCGGCCGATTGATCCGTGGTCGACGGTCGATAGCATTCAAGCGGACTCAGCTCACCCCCGTGGCAAGGGTGAACCGATCCCGGAAGAGGGATAGTAAATTGGACTTTTGGGACCTCACCGTGGTCATCTTCCGGCGGTGGAAGATCTCTCTTCCACTGCTCGTGGTGACCATCGGGGTGACTGCTTGGGTGGGGCTCACCGCCAAACCGGATTACACGATGACGTCTTATGTCCAGTTTATACCGGCAAGGATCGGGCCCACCGAGGACGCTCTGGCGGCGGCGGCGCGCAATCCGTGGAACCAGCTGGGTTTGGCGACACTCGGCCAGGCGTCCATCTACGCGACTCAGGATCAGGGCTTCCTTGATTCGCTCAAGAAGAATCACCACACCGACAACTTCACCCTGACCATGACGTATCCGAACCCGATCGTCACGGTCGAGGTCGTGGGGAAAAATCCGGCCGACGCCCGGGAAACCACCGAGATGGTCATTACCCGGCTCCGCGCCTCGGCGTTGTCGTTGCAGCGGCAGAGCGGGGTGTTGGACAAGGACGTCATCCCGACCCAGCGGCTCGACCAGGGACAGAACCTGGTGCCCAACGGCGGCAAGGTGAAGCGCGCCCTCGCTGCCGTCGGCGCGGCCGGCATCCTGCTCACGGCGGGCGGCACGGTGGGCTTCGACGCCCTGCTCCGCCGCCGGGCCCGCCGGCGCGAGGAACAGGAGAGGGACGAGCATCTCGAGTCCGAACTGGTGCCCCCGCCGGACGAGACGATGGTGGTCAACGACACCGCCAACGGGCGCCCGGTACGGAATGGGCGCACCTTGAACGGTCATAACGGGGCGGAGGGCAAGGACGTTCCCGTCGCGCCGAAGGGCGTGGTGATACCCCCGCAGACGGGAGAGGGCAAGACGCGTCAACTCACTCCCGCGTCGACCGACAAGTCGGCGGCCGGCTCTTCGTCGGACCGTACCGCGGTGGTGAAGCGGTCGGTCAAGGCCGCCGCCAAGCACCCGCCGGCCAGCCGGCCGCCGGCCGCCACGTATCGGTCGGCGAACGTCAAGCGGTCCAGCGACGACAACGACAGCAACGGTCACGAGGTCGAGGTCAAGGCTTCGAACGGCGACGCTGAGCCCGAGCCCTCGGACGTTCGGGTGGTTCTCCAGCCCAAATGGATGGGCTCGGAGAACGGCGGCAAGTCGCAGTGACCGATCGGTGGCCGGGAGGCTGCTGAATACCCGACAGACCTCATCGCCGCCGCGCAATATTCTCTGCGGCGTAAGGACTTCCCGGTCGGGGACCGCCCGCTGGTCTTCTTCCGACGTTGGCCATCGGCTCGACCGTGCCGGTTCGAGGTGTCGGCCCGTAGATGATGGGGGACCTGATGACCGCAGTGCAGTGCCGGCTGTGCGGCGAGCCGCTGACCGAGACCTTTGTGGACCTGGGCATGTCGCCGCTGTGCGAGAGTTATGTCCCGGCCGACCGGCTTGACGGACCCGAGACGTTCTATCCGTTGCACGTCCGGATCTGCTCCGCATGCCTGCTCGTCCAATTGGCGGCGTACGTCCCGGGTGAGGACATCTTCTCCGATTACCTGTACTTCTCGTCGTACTCGACGTCGTGGGTCGAGCACGCCCGCCGGTACGCGCTGGACATGACCGATCGCCTGGGGCTGGGCCCGGAATCGCTGGTGGCCGAGGTGGCCAGCAACGACGGCTACCTGTTGCAGCACTTCGTCGCCGACGGGATCCCGGTGGTCGGCGTGGAACCGGCGGCGAACATCGCGGCGGTGGCCCGCGGCAAGGGCATCCGGACCGAGGTCGAGTTCCTGGGGGCCGAGACCGGCGCGGCCGTTGCCACGAAGTACGGGCAGGCCGACCTGGTGGCCGGCAACAATGTCTACGCGCACGTGCCGGACATCGTCGACTTCACCGCCGGCCTGGCCGCGCTGGTCAAGCCGACCGGGCTCGTCACACTCGAGTTCCCGCACCTGCTGCGGCTGATCGAGCGCAACCAGTACGACACCATCTACCACGAGCACTATCAGTACCTGTCGCTGCTGACCGCCTCCCGGGCGCTGGCGACCGGCGGTCTGGTCGTCGTCGATGTCGACGAGCTGGCCACGCACGGCGGTTCGCTCCGCGTGTATGCCCGTCCGGTCGACAATGCCGGTGAGCCGTCGCCGAACGTCAAGGCGGTACTGGCCGCCGAAGAGGCCGCCGGGCTGCACACGCTCGAGGGCCACGCCGGCTTCGCCGAGGCCGTGTTCGGTATCAAGCGGGATCTGGTGTCGTTCCTGATGGCCGCTCGGGCCGAAGGCAAGTCGGTGGTCGGGTACGGTGCGCCCGGGAAGGGCAACACGTTGCTCAACCACTGCGGCATCCGGTCGGATCTGATGTCGTACACAGTGGATCGTAGCCCGCACAAGCAGGGCTGGTTCCTGCCCGGCACGCACATCCCGATCCACCACCCGGACCGCATCGCGGTGGACAAGCCCGACTACGTGGTCGTCCTGCCCTGGAACCTGCGGACCGAGATCAGTGAGCAGCTGAGCTACGTCCGTGAGTGGGGCGGCAAGCTGGTGTTCCCGATTCCGACGCTCGAGGTGGTCTGACGTGAAGGTCGTGCTGTTCTGCGGCGGTCTCGGCATGCGGATGCGCGAGGGGCCGACCAGCGCCCCCAAGCCGATGAACATGATCGGGGACCGTCCGCTGCTGTGGCATGTGATGCGCTATTACGCTCACTTCGGCCACACCGAGTTCATTCTGTGTCTGGGCTACGGCGCGGCCGCGGTCAAGGACTACTTCGTGCACTACGACGAGACCCTGTCCAACGACTTCACGCTGGTCGCCGGCGGCCGGAACATCGAGATGCACAGCACCGACATCACCGACTGGAACATCTCGTTCATCGACACCGGGCTGCACTCGTCCATCGGCGAACGGCTCATGCGGGTTCGTTCGCTGGTCGAGAACGAGGAGATGTTCCTGGCCAACTACGCCGACACGCTCACCGACGTGCCGCTCGACCAGTTGATCGACCGATTCCGGCATTCCCCCGACGCCGTGGTCAGCATGCTGGCCGTGCCGCCCGTCTCCACCCACCACGTGGTCGAGGTCGGCGAGAACGACGAGGTGACCGGGGTCCGGGCGGTCACCGACCTGATGCAGTACGAGAACGGCGGGTACTTCGTCATGCGGCCGGCGATCTTCGACGAGCTGCGCGAGGGCGAGGAGATGGTGCCGGACGCGTTCGACCGGCTCGTGCCGCGGCGGCAGTTGCTGGCGCACCGGTACGGCGGCTTCTGGCGGGCGGCGGACACGTTCAAGGATCGCGCCGAACTCGAAGACATGTACCACCGTGGACAGTGCCCGTGGATGCTGTGGGACCCGTTTCACAACGGGCAGGCGGCGCTGACCGTGGCGGAAGCATCCGTGCCGGAACCGTCCGGTACGGCGGATCAGGTGCTGGCGGGATAGCTCCGTGCTGGATCTGTCCTTGACCGGGGTGCGTTCTCTCGTCGCGGTGGGCGCGCACCCCGACGACCTCGAAATCGCGGCCGGCGGTCTGCTGCTGAGCCTGGCCGCCGCATCGCCGGGCGTCCGGGTGCATTACGTCCTTTGCACCGGCTCAGCCGATCGCCAGGCCGAGGCCCGAGCCGCGGCCGCGGCCTTCCTCCCTGGGGCCGAGCTGACCTTCGCACTTCACCAGCTGCCCGACGGCCGTCTGCCGGCGCATTGGGACGCGGTGAAGGAGATTCTGCATGAAGCGGCTTCGGTGGTGCAGCCGGACCTGGTGATATGCCCGGCGCAGAACGACGCCCACCAGGACCATCGCCTGCTGGGGGAGCAGACGCCCACAGTTTTCCGGGACCAGCTGGTGCTGCACTACGAGATTCCCAAGTGGGACGGCGACCTGGCTCGCCGCAACCTCTATCTGCCGTTGCCCGACGACGTCGCCCGGCGCAAGGTCGAGCTGCTGCACGAGTCGTTCCCGTCGCAGAAGGCCCGCGACTGGTGGGACGACGAGGTCTTCCTCGGCCTGGCCCGGCTGCGCGGCATGGAGTGCCGATCGCGGTACGCCGAAGCGTACGACTGCACCAAAGCGGCCGTACGCTTCGCCTGAACCGGGTCAGGCGAGCAGCAGCTCGGCGTCCACACCGAGCTGACGGAGCTGCTCGGCGATCTCGGTGCGGTAGGACGGGTTGGTGATGATGACCGTTCGTGGCCTCAGGTCGGCGAGCGCCTCCGGAGCGCTCACCGGGTGCGCGGTCACCGGCAGGTAGCGGCCCCACTTGCGGGGATTGACGTCGACCACGGCGGCCAGCCGCTTGTCGGCGTCGGCAAAGGTGAGGAACTGGACACCGCGCGATCCGGCGCCCCACAGCACCGGCCGATCGCCCTTGTCGATGAGTTCGCCGATCCGGTTGCGCCAGGCGACCCGCTCGGACTCGTTGCGCTGGGCGAAGGTGGCGATCGAGGCGAGCTGGCGATCGCGGTCGGGCCGGCCGGCTTCAGCGACGTCGTCGTGGGGCGTCCGGTCGTCGGCGTTCGCCGACATCTCGATGTACCGGAACATCCCGCCGAACAGGGTGCCGGAGTCCGTCACCCGCCACCCGGCGCGCTCGACGATCCGAACCAGTGGATGAGCGTCGAAGTAGGACACGTGGGGGTAGATCACTTCCCAGCCCGCGGTAGCGAGGTCGTAGCCCGCGTCCGGCACCTCGAGGTAGCCGTGCACCGGGCGGTCACCCGCCTGTGCCCGGAGGTCGGCCAGGAACTCGTAGGGGTCGGCGATGTGCTCGAACCAGTGCCGGGAGGTGACGAAATCGAACCCCGGCAGCTCCGCGCCGCGTGGCGCGTACCCGCTGTGGAACGTCGCACCGGACGGATCCGGCCCCTCCACACCGGCATACATGGCGTCGTAGCCGATGCCGATGCTGCCCGCGTGATGGCAGAGTTCGCGGAGGAACTCGCCTTGTCCGCAGCCGATGTCCAGCACTCGACGGCCGGCCAGGTCGTAACGCTGTGCCAGGTGTTTGACCAGTTCGGCGGAGAACGACTGAAAGGCGGGGGAGTGGTGCAGGTTGGTGTCCATCGTCGTGTCGTACACCATGACCGCCGGATCGAAGGCCACGTTCCGCACGTAGGCGCAGGACGGACAGTAGGCCAGCGTCATCCGTCCGACCGGGCTGGCCGCAGCCTCGCCGGCGTCGGCGTAGTGCACCCCGCACAGGACCGGGATGTCGCCGAGGTCGGCGAAAGGCACGAGCGTCGCCTGAGCGCACGCGTCACACACTCGGGACAAGAGCCTCTCCTCGATCAGGCGCCGGCGAGCGGGAAGCCGCAGCCGACGGGTTCCCGCGGATGTGGAAGTAGTCCAGGCCGAACCGCTTCCGCCACCGCTGCAGCGTTTCCCCGCAGGATGTCACGCTTTCGTGCAGGACGGCGGGAGAAGAGGCCGGCACGGCCGGATCGGTCACATTCGCAGCCGAACCGGAGGTCCACGACCGTACGCCCGGAGGATCGGAGACATCCACCGACAGGACGGAAGGAGAAGGGTCCGGCGCCGAGGAGGCTCATCACTCGTTCCGGCTCACCGGACGGGAGGAATCGAGGGGCGTGCGGCTCGACCGGGCCGCGGCGATCCACATCCGGAGGTCGGCGCGGGGAACGGCGATCAGCAGATAGACCAGAAGCCCCGTGGTGCCGGCCACGGCCAGTCGCACGAAGGCGCCGTCGTCGTGCAACGCCTGGTCGAGCAGAAAGGCGACGACGGCGGTGACGGCACCGGCCACCAACGGCCGGACCATCCGGCGGCCGAGGGTGCGCAGGCCCACACCGACCTTGTGCAAGGCGAGAGCTGCCAACGGGATCGCGACGACGACGCCGACCACGGCCTGCGCGATCGCGGTGCCCTCGGCGCCGTCCGCCCGCGTGCCGAACCACAGCGCCGGCACAGTCACGACCAGCCAGCCGGCGTTGATGAAGAGTGTCCACTTTGTCGCGCCGGTACTCATCAGGATGTCCATGCACAGCCCGGTCACCATGCGGACCACCATGAGAATCATCAGAAACCGCAGCGGTGCTGCGGCCGGCCGCCACACCGCGCCGTACAGCAATGAGATGGTCGGCTCGGCCAGCACGCCGACCAGGACCGCGATGGGCACCGTGGCCAGGAAGAGCAGGGGCAGGGTACCGGCCACGCCGCGCGACAGACTGTCCTCGTCCTGCTCCGAGAGCCGGGCGAAACCGGGCAGGGAGACGAACCGGACCGCGCTGCCGATCATCCCCGGGGCCCAACTGGAGACACTCATCGCCAGAAGATAGAAGCCGAGCACGCCGGCGCCTTCGGCCCGGCCGAGGATGACCTTGTCGGATTGTTCCAGGATCGATTCGACACCCAGGCCCGCGGCCAGCGGCACGCCATAGGCCAGCAGCCGACGGGCGATCGCCGGGTCGATCCCGACGCGGACCGGCAGCCGCGCCCAGAGGAACACGAGGGTACCGGTGGTCAGCGAGGCGGCGATCTGGCCCGCGGCCAAAGCCATGGGACCGGCCCCACGCACCGCGAGGAGGATGGCCACCGCGCCGTTCGCGACGATGCCGGCCGCGTTGGCCGCGACGTATCGCTGTTGCTGGAAGGTGCGCAGCAGATAGGCGCTGCGGACGGCGGTGATGCCGTCGACCAGAATGGTCGCGGTGAACAGCCGGATCACCGGAGTCGCCTCGGCGACCCCGGTGAAGTGCGCGTACGACGGTGCCGTGAACCAGAATCCGATGTAGATGATGAGGCTGAACCCGGCGGCGAGGGTGGCCGCCGTCGGCGCCATGTCCTCGAGCTTGCCCCGCCATTGAATGGTGGCCGGGATCAGCCCCACGTCGTTGATGTGGATGACGAACTGCATGGCGGCCAGGGCGACGGCGTACACCCCGAAGTCGTGCGGCACCAGGAGCCGGGTCAATGCCAGGCTGGTGGCGAATGACCCGATTTTGGTCAATCCGTTTCCGAGCAGGCCCCAGCCCAGCCCCCGGCCCGCCTTACGTCCGATGGACTCGGTTTCCGCAGTAATCTCGGTCACACATTTTCCTCGCATCGGCGCGGAACGCCTGGACGCCACGATTCTAGGCACTGGATTGGCGGCGCAACCAGCTCTGACGGTCTGATTCACTGTCAATTACCGGTCGCCTTTTCCGCGGATTGCCGTGATACAGACCTGAGGTACTGTCACGGTTATGAGTAGTTTGACCACCAAGGTCTGGCGGCGGGCGGCTGTCCTCGGTGTCGCCTGCCTGGCCGCTTTGACGGTGGTCTACCTGGGCGCCGTGTGGACTCCGTCCGGACAGCGCTTCGAGGATGCCGTGCTGCGGGCGGCCGATCGGGTCGCCGGCGGCGCCGAACAGGCCCGTGCCCTCGACATTTTGGACCAGATCAGTGTCCCTTCGGTGCTGGTCTTCGCAATTATTGTCATGGTCGTTGCGCTGATCCGCCGACGGCCATTTCTCGGATTGGTGGCGGTTGCCGTAATCGCCGCTTCCATCACGACCACGGAGTTGTTCCAACATTTCGCAGAAAGACCGATATTGCTCGCTCACGGGTACCGCCGGGAAGATCAGAGCTTTCCCAGCGGGCACACCGCCGTGGCCATGTCTTTGATGACCGCCGTGGTGATGGTGGTGCCGTACCGCATTCGGGGGGTGGCGGTGCTGATCACCTCGACCGCCGCGACGGGTGTCGGGGTCGCCGCCGTGACCGCCGGCTGGCACCGGCCCAGCGACACGATCGGCGCCGATCTCATTGCGATTGTGTACGCCTGTACGGCGGTCGCGGTCTTGGCCAGGTGCGATAAGGTGCGCGAGGCGGGGCTGCCGACGCCGGTGAGACGTGCTCTTCGCGACCTCATCGGTGCCGTCTACTTCGCCGTCGCGGTTGTCGCCATCGCCGTTGCGGCCGGCATCGTGTGTCTGGCCCTCACTTCGTCCGGCCATGGTGTCTCGGCTTCCGCGATGCTGCTGGCCGGGCGCCTGCTGGCGGTGGCCGGCAGTGCGGCGGTCGCTGCGGCCCTCCTGACCTTGTTGCGCCATGTCGACCTCGGTGCGCCACGTGCGGATCCGGTCGAAGAAAGGACTCCGGATGTCACAGCCGGGCACACTGGTCTCCGTCGGCCTTCCGGTCCGTAACGCGGGGGAGCGGGTCGCCGACGTGGTCCGCTCCGTGCTGACGCAGGACCACGCTGAGCTGGAGCTGGTCATCTCCGACAACGCTTCGACCGACGACACCGAAGACGTCTGCCGCGAACTGGCTAAGTCGGATGCCCGCGTGGTCTACCACCGTCAGCCGCAGAACATCGGGCTGCTGAACAACTTCCGGTACGTCATCGGTGCGGCCCGCGGATCGTACTTCCGCTGGATCGGGGACGATGACCGCCTCGACCCCCGATACGCCACCCGTTGCCTGGACGCGTTCGAGGCGGACCCACGGCTCATCCTGGTGACAACCGGAATCTCGTACGTCGGCGAGGACGGATCGGTGCAGACGGACCGCTACGAAGGAACCGTCCTCGACTCGGACGATCCGATGGTGCGGTTCCTGGAGTTCATGCGTCTGCTCAACACCAGCCATCTCACCATCGACCCGCTCTACGGGATGATGCGGCGCGACGCCGTGGCGGCCATCCCGCGTCGGAACATGCTGCACGAGGACGAGATCTTCGCCTCCAAGCTGGCGCTGGCCGGTCCGTGGGGGCACGTCCCCGAGGTTCTGGCCGAGCGGGTGTGGAAGGACGACCAGGTGGCTGCCCTGGGCCGGCGCCTCGATGTGCCGATGTGGCAGTGGCGCATCCGGAACGCGCTTCAGGCCCGGGAGACCGCCCGGTGGCTCGACCAGGTCACGCTGACGGCCGCGGACCGGCGCCGCGGCCGGTCGGCCGTACGCCGCATGTATGTGACGCGGCAGTGGAAGGTGTTGCAGCGCCGGGGGCGCAAGCTGGTCCGGATGGCAACGGCGCGCGCCCAACCGTCATAGCCGCCTATCCGACTGACCGATGGGGAAACCGGCCCGGCTTCAGTACTTTGGCGAGCTGTGAGAGCGTTCCTCGCGGTGTCTGCGACGCCTCAGGCGGCTGCACGTCTCCAGCGTCCGTCGGAGGCGGTGACGCGCTGCCTCGCCGATGACGACACCTCCGTCGACCGCGTCGACGATGGCGACCCCTGGGTCGCCTTCGCCGGCCGTGACGAGCACGACATCCTGGGGCGGCCTTCGGATGCGTTCACCGTGCGGCTGAGCCGGCTGTTGCGAACCCGCGACGCCGAACTGGCGACCGCCGACGTGCCGGCGATGATGGCCGACGGCGCCTCCCTCGCCACCCTGTTGCCGCCGTTCGCGGCGGCGCATCGCGATCGGGTCGGCGGTCCGGTGACGGTGGCGACCGACTGGCTCGGTTACCGGCAACTGTACTGGTGGCAGGGAGACGGGGCGGCCGCCGTGTCGACCAGTGCCCGCGCATTGTCCATCCTGGCCGGTGGCCGGCTCGACCGGACCGGGCTCGGCGCCCAGGCGATGATCGGCTGGCAGATCGGCGACCGGACCATCTTCGACGGTGTTCGTGCACTCCCACCGGCCACGCTCGCGACCTTGACCGGCGGCTCGGTCCAGCTCCGCCAGTACGCCGCGCCCCTCGGCCAGGACGGACCCGCGCCGGCGCTCGACGACGCGGTGGCCGAGATGGCCGACATCCTGACTCGCTGGCAGACCAGTTACCTGGAGATCCATCCCGACACCGTGCTGCAGCTGACCGGCGGCCACGACTCGCGGATACTGCTCGGCGCCATCCCGGAGAAGCTTCGAAAGGGCCGGCAGGCGCTGACCCTCGGTGATCCGGACAGCCCGGATGTGATGATCGCGGCGCGTCTGTCCGAGCGGTACGGCCTGCACCACACGGTTCGCAGTCTCGCTGAGTCCCATCCGACTCCGGCCGAGGCCCACGAGGTGTCGCTGGCCGCCGCTCGAGCGCTGGAATGTCTGGCCAGCCCGATGGCTCTGGCGCCGCTGCTGGTCACCGAGAAGCATCTTGACCAGGGCCACCGCCTGTCCGGGCTGGGCGGTGAGGTGGCCCGTGGCTTTTACTACGCGGGCCAGCCGGCCGCCGCGGTCACCTCACCTCGGCTGGTCAAACGGCTCGCTCAGTGGCGGATCACCAGCAACGAGGCGGTCGAGGATGCCGCCCTCGACCCGGCGTTCCGCGCCGAGGCGCGGGAGACCACCTGGTCGAGACTGGACGGCCTGTTCCCGGCGGGAGACTGGTTGCGCGCCACCGATCAGTTCTACCTCTACCACCGGATGCATCGGTGGTCGGGCGCACACGGCACCGTCGCCGCGGTTCGCCGGCACACGGTCAATCCCATGTTCGATCGGCGCTTTCTCGAACTCGCCCTGACCGTGGCGCCGGTCGACAAACGCGACTCGCTGTTGCTGGGCCGCCTGATGACCCTTCTCGATCCGGAACTGGCCCGAATCCCGCTCGACACCGGTCTCGTCCCGGCCCGGCTGGGACGCCGCGGCGTGGCGACGCGCTTGTCCGTCGCCTCGGTCACCGCCCGGCAGGCCGGGCGGAAGGTCAGGCAGCGCCTGACGCATGCGCGCAAAGCCCAGCTCGGCGCGGCCGGCGTGGCCGATCTCGTGCTGGCGCACTGGCGAGCCGACCCCTCGGCCTGCGCGGCGATCCGCAACGTCCCCGGGGTCGACCCGCAATGGCTGGACGGCCTGATCGCCGGAACGGAGAACGCTGCGCCGACGACCGTCGCGTTCCTGGTCAACCTGCTCGCGGCGGTGCAGCCCTAAGCCGGTCGCTGCTGGTAGACGCGGATGTAGTCGACCTCGAGCTGCCGTTTCAGGGTGGGGTCGGTGAGCCCGACGTCCCACTGCCGCTGCCAATCGTTGTCCACCATCATGTTCAGCAGGATCTGCATCGGGCCGTGCTCGATCTCGGCGGCGTCGGTGTACTCGGCACATTGGACCCCGTTGATGTACCACGCGATCCGGTTCGGTTCCCAGTCGACAGCCATGTCGACGAAGCCTTTGGAGTAGTCCTGGGCCGGACACGCGCCGTTGTGATGCTTACCGGTGTTGACGTTGTAGGCCTGAGCCCGTTTCTGGTAGCTGTACGTCATGTACATCGTGGTCGGATCGTCGCCGAGCAGTTCGAGGATGTCGATCTCGGTGTTGTAGTCGTAGCTCGGATCGGCCGGCAGCATCCAGAACGCGGTGAAGAACCCACGCGTGGCCGGGAACTTGAAGCGTGACTCCACGTAACCGTAGGTGAACTTGTACAGGTACGGCTGATCGCCGCTGGCCCCTGCCCGGGCCGTCGACAGCAGGCCGGCGACGTACGTGCACGAACCGTCCCGGCACGACGACGAGGGAATCGGCTTGCTCGCGGGCTGGGCGATGAGCTTGGCCGTGCCGTCCGACACCTTCACCTGCGACGGCTCGTAGTGCTCCCGGCCATGGTTGAACGTCGCCGTGCAGTCGCCGTCATTCCAGTCGAAACACGGCGTCAGCTTGTGGTGGTCGTAGTCGGAACCGTTGAACTCCTGATCGAACGTCAACGCCCACTGCTTTCCGGCCGCCGGCCGGACCGGTGGGCGGGCGCCGGTCAGGCCGGACGACGGGCAGTCCGGACCGGATCGGCAGGGCGCCGGCGTCACGCCGGGCGTGCGCACGTTCGACGGCGGCTGTCCGGGCGCGGACGACGTGAGCGGCGGTGTGCCTGCGGGCACCGCGCCACCCGTCCCGGCGGTGGCGGACGGGACGCCGGCGGCCAGAGCCGGGTCGTGCTCCCGGCGGCGAGTGACCAGGGCGGCCGCCACGACGATCATGACGACAACCAGCACGCCCAACGGAGCCGCAACGACCGGCCGGGTCAGCAGGCCCCACCGGTGCAATGCCGGACGATCAGATGTCGATGGTGTTTTCGGCGGCGTGGAATACGTCATGACAACTGGCACCCCGATTGGTGGCCGGACCGGCGAGTCAGCCTATCGACGTGCGATGCGCGGGTCAATGAAACCTCGTTCCGGATGGCCTCGCGCGCCGTGCCGGAAGGTACATTCCGGCCAACCCGAAGCAGATCGCCTACTCTGGTCCCGATCGCCGCTTTCAATTCTATTTGGCGCATCCATTCTATCTTGGCGCTTCCATTGTCCGAACTGTTCGACCGATCGGTGTAGTCTGCTTCCCGTGGCCCCGGATCAATCACGTCGGCACCGGATCAATCACGTCGGCACCGGCGGAAAGTCGGCTGAACGAGAGAATCCTTCATCACCATGAATGAGACATCGCAATTTCGTAGTCGTCCGGGTCGTCGCCGGTTGCTGGCCGTCGGACTTCCGGCCGGGCTGGTGGTGGTGTTGGTGGCCGCCCTGGTCGCCGCCTGGTTCGTGACCCGCTCCGGCGGCGGGCCCGGGGATCAGCAGGCGCTGGCCGGCGGCATCGAGTCGTCCCGCCCGTCGGCGCCTCCGGCCGGTGCGGTCGTGTCCAGCTCGGTGCCGCCGTCCGCGAAGCCGGCCGCGAGTACCAGCACCGCGCCGACAGTCTCCGGCAAGAGTGCGCCCGGTGCGGACGGCGGCAGCAGCGCCTGCCCGCTTCCGAAATACCCGAAGCCCAGTTGCACCGGTGTCCCGGCCGGAACCCGGCTCAGCACGCTGGCCTTGAACATTGACAACGACTCCTATGCCGTACGGACGGCGAACACCGTGATCGACGGCAAGCACATTCCCGGCAACCTGCTCATCTGGGCCGACAACATCACGGTCCGGAACACGCAGATCGACGGTACCGTCTTCAACGAACAGAACGGGACCAAGTACCCGTACACCATCACTGATTCGACCGTCGGACTGTCCGCCAAATGCATCACGTCGCCCGGATTGACCTCGTCGAACTACACCGCACGGCGGGTCCAGGTCCTTGGTCACGACGACGGGTTCCGGGTGGACACCCCGGGCGACGTCAAGATTTACGACTCGTACGCCAAGCTGTGCTGGAACCCGCCGGCGCTGGCGCCGCCGGACGGTTCGCATTCTGGCGGGATCCAGGCGGATTGCCGGATCGGTGTCTGCCACAATGCGGTGTTCATTCACAACACCATCGACAATCGCGGTCCGAACGGCAATTCTGGGATGACGTACATGAGTTTCGACGGCAACCCGACGAGCGGATGGACGGCAAACGACAACCTCGTCATGGGCGGCAGTTACACGGTCATTTTCTGGTGGACCCAGGGCCCCGACTACGAAGTTCACGACAACCGGGTGGTGGACGGCCAATGGGCCTACGGGCCCGCCGACGCACGCGGTTCGTGTGCACACCAGCACTGGTCGGGCAACACCGTGGTGAAGATTGATTCGGACTATGACGTGACGTCGACGGTGCGTGCGCTGTCTTGCGTCAACTGATCTCCCGGCCGGTATCGAGCTCGGCACCCGGCGAAGTCGCGGAGACGGCCGGAGCGCCGGTGCCAGGCGGCGTGACGGAACCGGCCAGGATCGGGGCCGCCGGCGCGACCGCCGGGACCGGGGCCGCCGGCGCGACCGCCGGGACCGGGGCCGCCGGCTCGGGCGGCACCGCGGCTCCGCGCCGGAGCCGGGCGCGGATCGCCTGGCGCAGCGCCGGCCAGCTTCGGTGCCGCTGGAAGGGAATCTCGAAGAGTGCCGCGAACCAGCGCGCCGCCAGGAGCGACACCGGCACGGCGAGAGCCATCGTCAGGGCCAGCCGCCCAATTCCGGGGCCGACCCGCGGCGCCACGATCTTCTCGCTGATCGCCACGACGATCGGCGCGTGGATCAGGTAAAGGCTGTACGAGAAGGTGCCCAGCCGACGCACCGGCCAGGTGTCGAGCAGCCAGACGATCGGTCGGCTCCGCCGCGTGGCCACCGCCGCCAGCAGCAAGGCGATCGCGGGGCCGCAGGCCAGGTCCATCCAGAAGTGCTCGCGGTCCCACCACACCGAACCCTGCACGATCAGGACGACGAGCACGGGCACGGCGGCGCCGAACGCGAACCACTGCCAGGGCAGTCGGCGTACCCGTTCGCTCATGCGGAGAATGCCGGCGGTGGCCAGTCCGAGCGCGAACAGTGCGGCGAACTGGGGTGTGAAGCGCATGAACAGGTCCACGGCGGCGACATGCGGGGAAAGCAGCCCGGCCGCGACGACCAGCGCGGTGACCGCAGTGACCATCACGACCGACCCGGCACGCCGGAGGACCAGCAGGAGCAGCGGGAACACGACGTACAGCTGGGCCTCTACCGCGATGGACCAGAAGGCGCCGTTCGGCACCGGCGACCCGAACACGTCCTGCAGCAGCAGCCCGTAGATGACAACGGCCTTGCCGTTCGGTGGCGCCGAATCCGGCTGAGGTACCACCGTCCACGCGATGATCAGGCTGAACACGAGGGCCGCCCAGTACGGAGGCAGGATGCGCCACGCTCGCCGGTGGGCGAACCGGGCCTTGCCGCCCAGTTTCCAGCCTTTGCGGACGGGCGAGACGGCCAGCGAGAACCCGGACAGCGTGATGAAGACGACCACGGCCAGATGCCCGTACAACAGCCAGGCGAGCCCGGCCGGTCCGGTGTTGCGCGGATAGCCGGGGTAGGACAGCAGGTAGCAGTGGTGCAGGACGACGAACAGAGCCGCGAGGCCGCGGATGCCGTCCAGGCCGGCCAGCCGCGGCCGGTTCGGGTCGGACGGGCTCGGCTGGGACGTGGTCGGCTGGGACGTGGCCGGGTCCGACGTGGCCGGGCCGATCGCCGGAACCGGAGTCTCCTGGGTTGCGGTCATCTCGTCACCCGGCGTCGGTGAGCTCGGCGCAGCGCGCGATGGCGGCGCGACGGACCTCGTCCGGAGTGTGCGACTTGGCCGAGATCATCATCGCCACCGCCTCGGGCTTGAGCTGCTCGGCGAAGGCGATCGCGGCCGGCGTGTCCAGGGGAGTCCGGTCCCACGAGTTGTGGCAGATGCCGTTGTCGGCCGGCGGCCGCGGACCCGAGCCGCTGAGGACCTCGTCGACGAACACGCCGTACAGGACGAACTCGGAGATGTGCAGCCGGCGGCAGAACATGTCGAGCCAGTCCTGACCGGTCACCTTCCGGATGTGCTGCTGCATGGCCCGGACCACGGCAGGGTCCCAGGCGTTGAACGGCGACACGTAGTCGGGCAGCGGCGGCGGCGGCGCCGGCGGCAGTCCCAGCAACTCGCGGGCGACCCGGTGCCAGATGACGTGCCGCTCCATGTCGCTCGTCACGGCGTTCTCATCACGGAACAAGCTGATCTGCCCGTCGATGGAGAAGCGGTCGGCCCGTACCGGACGGACCAGGACGACGTCGGAGTCGGCGAGGAGGACGACATCGGCGTCGAGCCGGGCACTCATCTCGATCTTGATCGCCTGCTGACTGATCCAGCCGCGCACCGGCGGCCACGGACGGCGCAGATTGGCGAACACTTCCCGGCCGCCGAGCCGGATGTGCATGTAGCGCCGGGGCAGCAGCTCCGCCGTCGTCCAGAGACGGCAGCGCGGTCCGCGGTACCGTGCGAACAGCTTCCGGTCGCTCGGCGGAACGACCACGTGGTGCACCGTGTCCTGGGAGGTGAACCGCAGCACGGACCGATGCAGATCATCGAAGATCTCGGCGTCCTCGCGATACGTCGGGGTGATGACGGCCAGCTCGCTCATCGGCGGACGACTCCCGTTCTGTTCTTCTCGGTCCGTTCGGCGGTGCTTGCGGTACGGCCGGTCTGGCTATTCTGACGGCCGTGAGACAGGCCACGGTCAGCATCGTCATCCCGGCACACAACGAGGAAGCGGTTATCGCCGCCAATCTGCGCGGCCTCCTCGACGGCAGCGCGCCGGGCGAGTTCGACGTCATCGTGGTGGCCAACGCCTGTTCCGACGGCACGGCCGGAGCGGCCCGCGGGGTCGAGGGTGTCCGTGTGCTGGAGACGCAGGTGCCCGGCAAGCCGAACGCCCTGCGCCTGGGCGATTCCGTATGCGTCGCCTACCCACGCGTCTACCTCGACGCCGACGTGCGGCTGGACGCCGGATCCGTCCGCGAACTCGTCGCCGCCTGCGCCGACCCGGCCGTGCTGGCCTGCGCTCCGACGCCGATGCTGGATCTGACCGGGGCGGGCGTGGTCGTCAAGCGGGTCCATCAGGTGCACGAGGCGCTCATCGGCTCGCGGCGCGCCCTGGCCGGCGCCGGTGTCTACGTGCTCACGGAAGCCGGCCACGACCGGGTGTTCCCGATGCCGGATGTCATCTCCGACGATGGTCTGGTCCATACGAGTTTCGCTCCTCATGAGCGGGTTGTGGTGCCGTCGGCCCGGTCAGTGGTCCGGCCGGCCCGGACCGTCTCCGCCTATCTGAACCGCCGGGTGCGGGTTCGCCGGGGCAACCGGCAGCTCGCCGCCCTCGGCCGGTCCGCCCCGGAGGGCCGTCTCACGCTGGGCGACCTCGGCCGTCTGGTGCGCCGTCACCGGGTCAGCCCGCTCGACGGCGGTTGCTACCTCGCCGTGCTGGTCCTCGACCGGGCGTTGACGCGGCTGCGGCAGGACCGGGGCGACGTGTGGGGCAGCGACCTCAGCACCCGCGCGTCGCTGCCGGGGAATTGACGGCGCAGCGCCGGCCGGATGCCCCCCGACCGCTGCGGCGTAGGCCGCCAGCAGCGCCGTTCGGGAGTGCTCCCAGGACAACGGGCCGCTGACCCGGGCCCGGCCGATCGCGCCCATCCGCTGTCGCTCCGCAGGGTCGTCGAGGAGTTTGGCGATGAGTTTGGCGAACTGTGACTCGTCGTTCGCCGGGGCGTAGACGGCGGCATCGCCGGCCGACACCCGGGCCTCCTTGAGTTCGAACGACACCATCGGCTTGGACATCGCCATGTACTCCATGACCTTGTTCATCGTGGACACGTCGTTGAGCGGGTTGAGCGGGTCCGGCGAGAGACACACGTCCGCGGTGGACAGATACCGCAGCAGTTCCTCGTCCGGGATCCGGCCGGTGAATTCGACGCAGCCGGCCAGGCCGAGCTCGCCGGCCAGCGCCACCATCTGCTCGAAGGTATCGCCGCCGCCGACGAACACGGCCTGCCAGTCCGTCCGGCCCTGCTCGTCCCGGAGCTTAGCGAGCGACCGCAGTGCGTAGTCGACGCCGTCCTGTGGGCCCATCACGCCCAGATAGCACAACAGGTACGGCTTTCCGCGCCGAACTCGATTCGTCGATCGGCACCTGATGGAAACGCTCCACCGTAGGCGCGCTGCGTACCACGAACACGTCCTCGGGGCGCTTGCCTCCGCGAGTGATCGCGGCCGCCTTGTAGCTCTCGTTGGTCGCGATGACGATGTCGGCGGTCCGGTAGGTCTGCCGCTCGACCCAGCGGACCGCCCGGTACAACATGTCCTGGCCGCGGTTGAACCGCGACAGGTACAGCTCGGGCACGAGGTCGTGCTGATCGAAGATGTACTTCGCGCCGTGCCGCTTCAGCCTCTTGGCCACAAGGTAGAAGAGGTCCGGCGGGTTGCAGCCGTGCACCACGTCGACCCGGCCGACCTTGCGCGCAAGGCGCCAGGTGTGCCAGAGCGCCGAGCCGTACTCCCTCAGGTAGCCCATCGGTCCGCCCGTGGCCGGGGCCAGCGGGTAGCGATGGATCTTCACGCCGTCGATCTCGGTGTACCGCTCGGTGTCGCGTTTCGTTCCCTGTGGGCAGATCACGCTGACGTCCCAGCCGGCGCCGCGCAGCGCCAGGCTTTCCTGCCAGACCCGCCGGTCGAACGGGACCGACAGGTTCTCCACAAGGATCAACGCGTGTTTACCAGCCAAGGCCCTGATACCCCCCGGACGTCCGGCGCGAGTCCGCGTCGGGGAGCCGGACGAGATCGACGATCACGCGGTCACCCGGGTCGGCGAGCGCCCGCAGCACCTCCGGCTCGAGACAGCCGATCACACACACCTCGGAGTGGTCCAGCACGTCGTCGACCGAGTTGCTGAGAACCTCGCCCAGGTGCGGCAGGCGACCCTCGATGTACTCACGGTTGGCGCCCATCAGCCGGCTCAGCGCCACGTTGCCGTCGTAGATCCTCAGGTCGTAGCCCTTGCCCATGAGCCGCTCGGCCAACTCCACCAGCGGGCTCTCCCGCAGGTCGTCGGTGCCCGGCTTGAACGACAGGCCGAACAGGCCGATCCGCTTCTTGCCGGTCGCGGTCGACCAGGTCGAGCGCGCGCTTGAGATGTTCCTCGTTGGAGGGCAGCACATGCGACAGCAGCGGCACCGAGACGTCGGCGCGCCGGGCCGCGTAGACCAGACCGCGCAGGTCCTTGGGCAGGCACGACCCGCCGAAGGCGAAACCCGGTTTGAGGTACGCCGGGCTGACGTTGAGCTTGGTGTCGGCCAGGAAGACGTCGATCATCTCGTGGGAGTCGACGCCGAGTGCCCGGCAGATCGCTCCCAACTCGTTGGCGAACGCGATTTTGAGGCCGTGGAACGAGTTGTCGGCATACTTGGCCATCTCGGCCACCGCGATCGGCACCCGGAAAACCTCTCCCGGCAGCCCCTCGTACATCGCTGCGACCTGTTCCGCGCTCCTCGCGTCGAGTTCACCGATGACCGTCTTGGGCGGGTCGAAGAAGTCCTTGACGCTGCTGCCCTCGCGGAGGAACTCCGGATTGACCGCCACCCCGAACTCGACCCCGACCGTCTTGCCCGACTCCTTTTCCAGGATCGGGATCAGCAGGTCGGTGCACGTGCCCGGCAGCATCGTGCTGCGGAACACCACGGTGTGCCAGCGGTCCAGCCCGGCCAGCGCGGCGCCGATCTGCTCGGCCACCCGCTCCAGGTAGGTGGTGGACAGGCTTCCGTTGGAGGCGCTGCGGCGTACCCACGCAGACCAGCGAGATCTCCGTCGCCTCGACGGCCTCGGTCACGCTCGTGGTGGCGCGGAGCGCGCCCGTGGCGACCACGTCAGCGGTGAGCTCGCCGATTCGTTCCTCCACCACCGGCGCCTGGCCGCGGGACATCAGCTCGACCTTGGTGGGGTTGACGTCGACGCCGACCACCTGGTGTCCCTGCGCGGCCAGGCAGGCGGCCGATACGCTGCCCACGTACCCGAGCCCGAAAACGCTGATCCTCATGACTTCTCCCTAGTTGTGTGCGCGCCACGCGTGCACGACCCGGCGCAACCCGGGTCCCAGTGCCGACGACTTCGCCGCCGAGATCAAGGAATTCCGCGTCCGGCGCACCGTCCGGCTCACCCCGTTGCGAGTCACTGCCCCCTGGCTGACCGTCACCTCGCCCGTCTTCGCGCGGCGCTTGTACTCGTCGTCCCCGCGGCCCAGGTCGATCCGGCCGATCCCCATGGCCGGCGACGCGGAGACTAGTTCGCGCAGCAGCATCCAGCCCGGCGCCAACCCGGAGAACGCCGGGTCGTAGACCGGGAACCACCAGTGCAGCACCGCCCCCGACCGGATCCCGAAATGTGCGGCGAGCAGCTGGTCGCCGGCATACAGAGTGGACAGCACCCCGGCGAACGCGGTGCCACGGGTATGGAGGAGACGGGTGAGCAGGTCGATCCGCTGAGACTCGGCGAAGTGGTCGCGGGCGCCGGTGGCGGCGTACTGCGCGCGTTTGAGGTCCACGATCCGGCGCAGCGCCGGTTCGTCGACCACGTCCGCGGCGAACCGGACGGGACCCAGCTCACGCTCCGCCTTGGCGGTGCGGCGCCGTGCCTGCCCCATGTTGTCCTTGCCGCTCTTCGACGCCCGGCCGAGGTAGCCGTCCAGCCCGCCGGTGGTGTCCACGAACGGGGACGGACGGGTGGACTCGACCCAGGGCGCGTACTCGGGACGCGGCTCCAGCAAGTGGTCGAACGTCAGCGTGCGGGCGCCGCCGGTGAGCAGCCGGGCCGGCGCCAGCACAGAGTCCGGCGCCAGCACCGGGCCCTGGAAGTCCGCGCCCGGCCATCCCACCGGCCGGAGCGTGGCCGCGTCGCGATGCAGCGGGTACAACGCCGACACCGCGCCGCGCGCGTCCCGGCCGACCGCCACCTGGACCCGCTTACCCGAGGCGTGAACGGCGGCGGCGAAACCCGGATGGAAGTACGGGCTGTCCAACGCCGGGTTGCCGGCCCGCAGCCGGTGCCAGGCGTCCACTTCCTCGGCCGAGAGGCGGTCGAAGTCGGCGAACCGCACCGTCGTCGTCTCGGCCCCGGTCACCGGATCGCCGACCGCGCTGCTCATCGGGTCGCGCCCGTGATCGCCCGCCGGATCTGTGTGCGACGGCCCGAGCTGAACAACGCGGCCACCGTGGTGCGGGCGGTGCGACGGCCGGCCAGCGCTCGTGCGCCTTCGCCCAGCGCGATCGCGCCGCGGTACGCCCACCAGGCCGGTGCGCCCCGGCGGCGCCGGAACAGCTCGACCTTGTTGGCCACCAGCAGCGCGGCCAGCAGCGGGTTGGTACCGGAGTCGCCACCGATGTGCTCGACCACCGCCGCCGGTTCGTACCAGGTCGCCCAACCGTGATCGCCGGCCCGCAGGCAGAACTCGGTCTCCTCGCTGTACAGCAGAAATGACTCGTCCCACGGGCCCAGCTCGCGGAGGGCGCCGGCCGACATGAGCATGGCGGCGCCGGTGGCCCAGACCGCTTCTCCCGGAGTTTCGTACTCGCGCGGATCGGTGACAAGTTCGCCCAGTGCGCCGACCCGTCCGGCGAATCCGCCGAAGACGGCTTCCGCCAGCGCCCGGCTGATGGTCGGCCGGCGACGCAAGGAGGGCTGCAACGATCCGTCGGAATTGAGCAGCCGGGGCGCGGCGATGGCCCGGCCCGGCCGGCGCAGCGCGTCCGCGAGCCGGGCCAGGGTGTCGGGCCGGACCCGGCAGTCCGGGTTCATCAGGAACACCGCGTCCAGCGCGCCGAGGTCGAGAGTGGCCAGACCCGCGTTGAAGGCGGCGGCGTAGCCGGCGTTGCGGCCGAGCTGCACGGCGTGCACCGGGAGATCCGAGGCGGCGTCGGCGATGGCCACCGAGTCGTCCGTCGAGGCGTTGTCGGCCACGACGACCGCGGACAGCTGCACGGCGTCGAGCGCGGCCAGCGACCGCAGACACCCGGCCAGCACGTCGCCGCTGTTGAACGTCACGATGACCACGGCGATCCGGGCCGGCGCGGATTCGATGTCGTTGCCCATGGTCACCCGCGGATTCGTTTGACGGTACGCGCGGCGATCTGCCGGGCGCGCAGGGGAGCGGACGGTGATCCGAGCATCACGCGTCGGATCCAGTCGTCGTCAAGGGTGTTCCGGAGGCTGTTGCGGGCCTGGATCCAGTCGCCATCCAGGGTCCGGCCTCCGTCACTGGTGCAGGCGCGGGTGGCACCCGCCGCGCGGAGATGGCCGAGCACGTGCCGGTCGTACGAGCCGAACGGGATGGATGTGCGAGTCACCGGCACACCACTCAACTCGCTCAGCACACGCGGCGCTTCGACGAACTCCTCGTTGGCCTGCTCCGGAGTCAGCCGGCGCCAGTCCCGGTGGGCCCAGCCGTGCGAACCGATCGGCATCCCGGCCCGGCGCAACTCGCGCACCCCGTCCTTGTCCAGCCGGCCGGGCTCGCCGAGCAGACCGGCCGCGAGATAGAACTCCGCCTGAAGGCCGCGTTCCCGAAGCCGGGGAAGTGCGACCTCCACATCGGAGGCGTTCCCGTCGTCGAACGTCAGGCGGACGTCGTCCCGGCCGGTGGCCGCGTCGAGCACCTTCTCGAACTGGGCGATGCTCACCCAGGCCATGTCCTCGCCCGGGTCGAGACGCCGTGGCGGTTCTCCGATCCCGTGTACGTTGACGATGACGACAGAGGGGGGAACGACCCGCCGCAAAGCATCCTCCGCTCGTACTCGCAATCGATCTTCAGCGTGGTCATCGTCGATCGCCGGCGTGCTCGCGGGCCATCGGTAGATCGGCCGAAGCAACTGCCCGTCCGTCGGAAGACCTGACTGACTCGCCGACAACGTACGGAATTCCTGGCAGGCAGAGTATTACCGGGCGGCTGGTCGCGGGTGCCCGTGTCCACATCCCGACCGCTGGGCCGGCATCGCTGCGCGGCCCGTCCCGGCGGGCGCGGCGCAGCTAGGCTGATGCGTGGACGATGCGCTGGTTCGATTGAAGGGCAAGGGTTTCTCTTGGCATTCACCCGGCTGAAGGCGGAGGATCTCGAGCCGTCTCTGGCGTACGCCGAAACCTACGTGTCCCGTCGGCGAGCCACGTATGTCGACGCCGCCGCGCTGTTGAGCCTCATGGTCGTCCTGCTCACGATGATCCCGTCACGGCTCATCGTTCCGGGCATGACGGATCTCGGACGGCCTGCGCTGATCGTCGGATTCGCGCTGTTCTTCTGGTGGTTGCTGGCCCACTTCAGCCCCCGTCTGGCGATGACCGGCCCACAGCCGATGCGCTGGGCCTTCTTCGTGTTCTTCATCTCGTTGACGGCGTCGTACGCCGCTGGGTACATGCGCGGTCTCACCAGTATGGAGGCCGGTGGCGCGGACCGGACGATGATGTACTTCTGCGTCTTCGGCGGGGTGCTGCTGACCGCCGCCGACGGGGTGCCGAACTGGCTGCGCCTGCGCGGCCTGCTCAAGGTCCTGGTGGCCTGCTCCGGCATTGTCGCGTTCATCGCACTGGTCCAGTACACCGTGCACTTCGATCTGACCAACTACATGATCCCGCCCGGGCTGCAGGCCAAGGGCTGGACGCCGACGTTCGAGGCCCGGGGCGCCGGCGTGCGCGTGGCCAGCACGACCAACCACTACATCGAGCTGGCGGCGTTCTTGGCCACCTGCCTGCCGTTCGCCATTCACTTCGCCATCTTCAGCCAGCGCCGTGGCCGCCGGACGCTCGCCCTTCTGGTCACGGTGCTGATCCTCGGCGGCATTGCGGCCACCATCTCCCGGACCGGCATGCTGGCGCTGGCGATCGTGGTGGTGTCCTTGGTCCCGGTCTGGACCTGGCGCATGCGGTACAACGTGGGTCTCATCGCCCTCGGGGTGGTGGTCGCGCTCGCGTCGGTCAGCCCAGGGCTGATCAACACGCTTCTCCACCTGTTCGACAATCCCGCGGACAATCCGGCCTTCACTGTTCGCCAGGCGCGCTACCCTCTGGCGTTCCACTACATCGGTGAGAGCCCATGGCTCGGTCGCGGCACCGGGACCTGGATCTCGCCGCAGTACCAGATCATGGACAACCAATGGCTGGACACGTTGCTCTCCACCGGCTTCATCGGCGCGGTCGCGACGCTGGCGTTGCACCTCACCGGAATCGTGCTGGCCTCCCTCGCCCTGCGGCGATCGAGCCGGCAGGAGGACCGCCATCTGTGCGCGGCGCTGATCGCGACTCAGGTCATCGGGTTGCTCGTGGCCGGGACGTTCGACTCGATGAGCTTCATGACGTACTCCACGACGCTGGCTCTCACCCTCGGCCTGTGCGGCACGGTGTGGCGGCTGACGCATCCGGCGCGGACGGTCCGCACATCCACCGCCCGTTGGTGGTTCGCTCCCGACGCCCGTCCGGCGGCGCGGCTGCGGTCCCGTCGCCCGGCGTCGGTCTCCGGCACCTTCCCGCCCGTGGTGGGATCGCCCGAGCCCGCCGACGCCGACCGGCGATCGCCGGTGCTCGGAACTAATCGATGACGACGGCGGTGGCCGGCTGGTCGGCGGATCGCCGCCGCAGCGGCGCCAGCAGGAGCCGCAGATCGTCGCGCGGGACGGCGACCGGCAGGTAGACCGCGAGCCCGGCGACGCCGCCGACAGCCAGCTGAACGAACATGTGGGGCCCGGTCACCCGAGCCACCAGCAACGCCACGGGCCCGGCCAGCAGCGCGGCGAGAACCGGGCGGACCAACGGAGGCCCGATAGGCGTGAGGGCGATCCCGATCCGATGCAACGCGTACGCCGACAGCGGAATCGCCACGAGCAGGCCGACGCCGCTCTGTGCCCAGGCGGCGCCCTCGATGCCGGACATCTCGGTGGCCCACCACAAGGTCGGGATCAGAGCGATGGCCCATCCGGCGTTGACCCAGAGCGTGGACCAGGTCGCCCCGGCACCCATCAGCACATCGCCGGCCAGGCCGGTGACCATGCGCACCAGTGTCAGGAAGACGAGCACCTGCAGCACCGGCGCGGCCGCGCTCCAGCGAGATCCGTAGAGCAGTCCGACCAACGGCCCGGACAGCACCGAGGTGAGCGCGACGATCGGAGCTACCACGGTGACCAGCAACGGCATCGAGCGCTGCACACCGGCGGCAAGCGCGTCATCGTCTCGTTCCGACAACCGGGAGAAGCCGGCCACGGAGACGTAACGGATCGCCATGCCGAGCGTGGTCTGGGCCCAGCTGGCCACGTTGTAGGCGAGCAGGAAGAAGCCGAGGGCGACGGACCCGGCGATCTTCCCCACCACGGCGAACTGGACGTTCAGCAAGATCGCCTCGACGAACAGGCTGGCCGCCAGGGGCACCCCGAAGCGCATCAGCTTCCGGGCGACCTCCCGATCGAACCCGACCCGCACCGGCACCCGGCCGAACACGAACACCAGGATTCCGGTGACGAAAGCGCCACCGAGCTGCCCCCAGGCGAAGCTGAACGCACCGGCGCCGGACACCGCCAGGCTGATCGAGACGATCGCGTTCACGACCAGGCCGGCGGCGTTGGCCACGGTCAGCTTGTTCTGCTGGAACCTGCGCATGAGCGCACCGCTTCGCACCGCCGTCACGCCGTCGATCACGATGACCAGGGCGAGCAGTCGGACGACCGGAGCCGCGTCCGGGTTGCCCGACGCGGAGGCGAATGCCGGTGCGCCCCACCAGAACAACCCGTACAGGACAACGCCGAAGACCGCGGCCATGCCGGCCGCGGTCGGTGCCATGTCCTCCAGCTTCCCGCGCCACTGGACGGTGGCCGCGATGAGTCCGACGTCGTTGATCCGCATCAGGATCGCGGTCGCAGCCAAGGCGATGGCGAAGGTGCCGAAGTCCGCGGGCGAGAGCAGCCGGGCCAGGACCAGCCCCATCGCGAACGAACCGACCTTGCTGGCCATCGTGCCGAACAAGCTCCAGCGGAGGCCGCGTCCGGCCTGCCGGCCGATCGATTCCGATGCGTCGGCGCTGGGGGCGAGTTCGGAGGTGGTCACTCGGCGACTCGGGTGGGGGTGGAAACGTCCGTCTCCGCGGGCCGTTGGGGCAGTTCGCCCTCCGAGCCGATCTTCTCCAGCCAGGCTTCACGCCAGTAGGGCGTGATGGCCCGCGGGCAATTCAAGTTGAAGGCACCCTCGCAAACCACGCCCTCGAGCACGATGCACGGATTCCGCATCTTGATCATACGGCCGGAGGTCTCGTCGATGATCTGGTCGACTCGCCGGGCCACCCGGGCGGTCCGGCCGCAGAAGCGGCCCATTTCGGCGTCGAAGCCCAGGCCCCGGTTGAGCAGATCGGCGTTGAGCGTCACGGCGACCTCCTTCTTCGTCCGGATCCGGACGGTGTCGCCGGGCTGCAGTCCGGTGCGCACCACGGGCGTCTGGATCGCCGTCCCGCGAAGGAAGCCCCAGTGCCGTCCACCGCGCAGGCGTAGCCGGGGCGGGAGCATGCGCTTGCCGAGGCCCTGCATGCGGTTGTAGGCGGCGACGAGGACCGCCCGGAGCGTCCAGAGAAGACCAAAATTGCCAGTCCGTACGTCGGTGACGAACTGGCCCAGTTGGCGCAGCGGCAACTGTTCCGGAGCCGCGCGCAACAGTTCTGTCGCCTGGCACTTGTAGACGGCCGACCCGTCCTCCGCCGGCGGCCGCCGCGACGCGATGGTCAGCAGGGGAACCAGCCGGTCGGCGTCGGGCGTCAGCGGAGCGTCTGGCAGCGCCGGCGGGACGCCGCCGACCACATCGGCCGGATCCACCTTCCGGAGCCACGCGTGCTTCCAGTAGATCAGACAGGCGGCCTGGCAGCCGCCGTGGGCCGTACCGGTGCACCGGGCCCCGGACAGGTGGACCGCGTTCTCCATCCGGCGGACGCCGGTCCGGCTGATCGTGTCGCAGGCCTTGTGCGCGACCTTGTCCACGGTGAGGCGCTGTCCGCAGAACCGGAGCATCTCCGGCATGAACGGCAACGACTCGAATTCGCCGTTCTGGTCCAGGGTCGCGCCGATCTCGTCGGCACTGAGCACCTCGACGACGTCGCCGACCCGGAGATCGAGGGCGATGGGATTCTCGACGGTCGTCATCGGGCCGCTTCCGTCCACCGGAGCTTGCTGTCCAGCCGGCCCGCCGCGTGCAGCGCGTTGATCCGCTTCAGGCGTTGGTGCCGCTCGCCCATCAGGTCGTCCAGCCGCAATCCGTAACGCTGGTAGGTTTCGGCCAGCTGCTCGATGCCCTTACGGAGAGTCCACTGCGGACGGAACTGCGGCACCTCGCGGGCGATCCGGTCGCACGTCACGCGATAGTTCCGGGCGTCCGCCCCGGCGCCCTCGGCGAAGGTGACGGTGCCGCCGACGACCTCCCGGACCATCTCGGCCACGTCCCGAATCAGGTAATTCTCGTCGCTGTCACCGACGTTGTAGGCCCGGGCGTGCACCGTCTCGCGGGGCGCCTCGAGAAGCGCCAGGAAGGCGCCGGCGATGTCGTCGGCGTGCACCAGTGGTCGCCAGGCCGTACCGTCGCTGCGCAGCCCGATCCGCCCGGTGCTCAGCGCATTGCCGACCAGATCGTTCACGACGAGGTCGCCCCGCAGGCGCGGCGAGAATCCGTAGGCCGTGGAGTTGCGCAGGAACGTCGGCGAGAAGTCGTCGTCGGCGAGCTTCTCCAGATCCTGCTCGGAGAGGATCTTGGACTCGCCGTACGGGGTGATCGGGTTGAAGGCGGCGTTCTCGTCGAGCGGTCTGTCGTCGGCCCCGGCGCCGTAGAGGCTGCACGAGGATGAGAACAGGAAACGGGTCGTGCCGGCCGCCTTGGCCGCCCGGGCGAGCCGGATCGTCGACCGGTGGTTGACCTCATAGGTGAGGTCCGGGTCGAGGTTGCCGAGCGGATCGTTGCACAGCGCGCCCAGATGAATCACGGCCTGCGGGGCGATCTCGGTCAGATGCTCGGTCGTGACGTCTCGCAGGTCCACCCGGACCGTGGGCACCGGGTCCGGCGCCGGGCCGATGACGCAGTCGGCGAACAGGCCCGTGTCCAGGCCGATCACCTCGTGGCCGGCCGCCACCAGCCGGGGCACCAGGACGCTGCCGAGGTAACCCTCGTGGCCGGTAACGAGAACACGCATTTTCAGGACTCCAGCCTGTGCGGTAGGGGCGAGCTCATGGTAGACAGCGCGCGTTGTCGAGTTCCAGGCGCGCTGACGGCATCGGTACCGGCTGTCGATGGGTGCAGAACCGATCTGCAGAACCGGCAACCCTTTCGGTCAGTCTTCACTCGTACCTGCGTCCGAGGTCGATCAGTAGGCGCCGGCGCTGCCGATCACGGCCCGCAGGGTGCGGGCCAGGATGGCCACGTCCATGGCCAACGACCAGTTCTCGACGTAGGCGATGTCGAGCCGGATGGACTCCTCCCAGGAAAGGTCGGAACGGCCGGACACTTGCCACAGACCGGTCAGTCCGGGCTTGACGACCAGCCGGCGTCGCATGTCGGCCGGGTAGCCGGCCACCTCCTCGGCCAGCGGGGGCCGCGGGCCGACCAGCGACATGTCACCCTTGAGCACGTTGACCAGCTGGGGGATCTCGTCGATGGACAGGCGGCGCAGCCAGCGCCCGTGCGGCGTGATCCGGGGGTCCTTCCGGATCTTGAACAGCCCGCCGTCATGGTCGTTGAGGGCGCGCAGTTCGGCCAGGCGATCCTCGGCATTCAGCCGCATGGTGCGGAACTTGTACAGCGTGAACGGCTGCCCGTCCTTGCCGATGCGTTCCTGGCGGAAGATGGCGGGGCCGGGGCTGCCCGGGGCGAACCGGACCAGCGCGGCGATCGCGACCAGCGCCGGCGAAGCCAGGATCAGCAGCGTCAGCGCTCCCACCCGATCGAAGGCCGCCTTGAACGCCCGTCCACTGCCCCTGAGTCTGGGGTGCTCGACGTGCAGCAACGGCAGACCGTCGACCGGCCGGATGGCGATCCGGTCCCCGGCCACGTCGACCAGCGTGCTGCCCACGATCAGGTCGACCTGCTCGCGTTCCAGTTGCCAGGCCATCCGGCGCAGGTCTGCGCCGTCGATCTCGGGGCAGGCCAGGACGACCACCGTGTCGGCGTCCGACCGCCGGACCGCCTGGGCCACGTCACTGAAATCCCCGTACACCGGAGGCAGTTCACTGGCGAACGTGTTCGCGTCCATACCACCGGGCAGGCAGGCGCCGATCACGCCCAGACCGTGGTGCCGCTCGTCGCGCAGTCGCCGGGTCATGTCGGCCACCGCCCGCTCGTGACCGACCAGGATGACACGATGCAACCGTTGTCCCCGGGCCCAGGACCGGTGCAGCACCTGCCGCAGGAAGTACCGGGCGATGACCCCGAGGATGGTGCACAGCGGCAACGCGATGATCACGTAGCCGCGGGCCAGCCGGAGATCGAACGTGAAGGAGATGATCGCCAGAGTGGCGGTCAGCCCGATGCCGGACCGGAACACGCGGGCGTATTCGTCGGTGCCGACGAACAGGTGCCGCGCCTCGTACGCACGGTTGAGCAGCAGTGCGGCGATCCAGGCCACGGGCAGCGCGAAGGTCAACAGCAAATACTCCATCAGGTATGGCGCGAGGCTGTAGGACCCGAATCGCAGCACCAGCGCCGACGATGCGGCCGCCAGCCCGACGACCGTGTCGAGAAGACACAGCACCACGAGATAGCGGTTCTGCCAGCCGGCGCGGGCGGCGCCGGCCCGCATGGCCGGTTCCGGTCGTGCGGCGACATCCATTGTGGTCATCGGCTCGATCGACTGCACGTGCTTCGCCTCCGCCATCCCACATGACCAGAGAGTGGCACTTAATACCAAATGCCGGATTCAGGTACGTCAGTGCCTGTCCCGCCGGCGCCTGGAAACTCCCCACCCCGTGGACCCTGCTGGGTCCTCCCGAAACATTCGCGTAAACCGGTCGGCGGCGCTAGGCCCTTTTGTTCGATACGCATGGCCAGTCGGTTAGATGACAAATGGAAAACTGACCAAGATCGACGAATCGGACGAACCGGTTTCGGGCCTGGTTGCGCGCCGTGGTCAGCGAGACGGAATTGCCGGACGCGCTTCGGGGCCCTCGTGTCGAATGGCACGACGTAAAATAACTAGTTTTGTTGCGTGAAATAGGTCACGGTCGGACGCCTGTTTCGATGTAGGTAACACCAGCGTCCCAATGGGGTAGCTTGCCGGTCGCCAGGGCCGTGGCCAGCGACGGAGCGGCCGCGTCCTTGTCGGACAGCGCCGGCGCGTCGGCCGGCCAGTCGATCCCGAGTGCCGGGTCGAGCGGGTCGATGCCGTGTTCGGCGCCCGGCCGGTAGGTGCTGGAGCACAGGTAGGCCACGGTCGCGGTGTCGGTGATCGCGCAGAAGCCGTGCCCGAGGCCCTCGGCCAGATACACCGCGCGGCGCTCCTCGTCGTCCAGCCGGACGCCCTCCCACCGGCCGTACGTCGGCGACCCCACCCGGATGTCCACCACCACGTCCAGCACCGCGCCGGCCACGCAGGTGACGTACTTGGCCTGCCCGGGCGGGACGTCGGCGTAGTGGATGCCCCGGACCACGCCCCGCGAGGAGGTCGACAGGTTCGCCTGGGCCAGGTCGAGTGGGCGCCCGACGGCCTCGGCCAACCGGTCGAACCGGTACCACTCCAGGAACGTGCCGCGCGAGTCGCGGTGCTGGACCGGGGTGACCTCGAAGGCGCCCGGGATGCTCGATCGGCCGGATCTTCATCGGGCACCGCCGTACTGATCGACGTCCAGCAGGCGCAGCAGGTAGTGCCCGTACCCGCTCTTGGTCAGCGGTTCGGCCAGCTCACGCAGCGACGCGTCGGAGATGAACCCGAGCCGCCAGGCCGCCTCCTCGACGCAGCCGATCTTGAAGCCCTGCCGTTCCTCGATCACCCGGACGTACTCCGACGCCTGGACCAGCGACTGGAACGTGCCGGTGTCCAGCCAGGCGGTGCCCCGGTCGAGCACGGTGACCGTGAGCGCGCCGCGGCGGCGGTACTCCTCGTTGACCGCGGTGATCTCCAGCTCGCCGCGGTCGCTCGGGGCCAGGCCGGCGGCGATCTCGACCACGTCCGCGGCCGTAGAAGTAGAGCCCGGGCACGACGTACGTCGACTTGGGCTTCTCCGGCTTCTCCTCGATCGACAGCACCGTGCCCGCGTCGTCGAACTCGACCACGCCGTAGCGGTGCGGGTCGGCCACCGGGTAGGCGAAGATCCGCCCTCCCTCCGGGTCGCCGTGCTGCGCCAGCTGCCGGCCGAGGCCGACGCCGTGGAAGATGTTGTCGCCCAGGATCAGCGCCACCGGCTGGTCGCCGATGAAGTCGGCGCCGATCACGAAGGCCTGGGCGATGCCGTCCGGCTCCGGCTGCACGGCGTAGCTCAGCTCGAGCCCGAACTGGCGGCCGTCACCCAGCAGTCGCTGGAAATGCGGCTGATCGTCCGGTGTCGTGATGACCAGGATCTCGCGTATACCGGCGGACACCAGGGTGGTCAGCGGGTAATACACCATCGGTTTGTCGAAAACCGGCATCAACTGCTTCGACATCGCCTTGGTAATCGGCCATAACCGTGAGCCGGTGCCACCGGCCAGCAGAATTCCACGCACCGGAGCAGCCTAAACGTTCGGAGCGTTACCGCTAGACTCCGCAGCTGTGAGGATTTTCGTGACGGGCGGCGCCGGGTTCATCGGGTCCAGCTATGTGCGGGCCGTTCTGCAGGATGAGTACGCCGAGGTCGCGGGCGCCGCGGTGACGGTTCTCGACTCGTTGACCTATTCCGGGAATCGAGCGAACCTCCCGGAGTCCGATCCCCGACTGACGTTCGTGCGCGGCGACATCCGCGACGCCGATCTGGTCCGCGGGCTGCTGCCCGGTCACGACGTGATCGTCCATTTCGCCGCCGAGTCGCACGTCGATCGCTCGATCAACAGCGCCGTGCCGTTCGTGGAGACGAACATGCTGGGGACCCAGGTGCTGCTGGACGCGGCCCGGGCGGCCGGCATCGGGCGCTTCCTGCACGTCTCCACCGACGAGGTGTACGGGTCGATCGAGAGCGGCGCGTGGACCGAGCAGTGGCCGCTGGCCCCGAATTCGCCGTACGCCGCCTCGAAAGCCGGGTCCGACCTGCTCGCCCTCGCCGCCCACCGCACCCACGGGCTGGACGTGGTGGTGACCCGCTGCTCCAACAACTACGGGCCGTACCAGTTCCCGGAGAAGGTCATCCCGTTGTTCGTGACCAATCTGCTGGACGGCGGCACGGTGCCGCTCTACGGCGACGGCGGCAACGTCCGCGACTGGCTGCACGTCGCGGACCACTGCCGGGGCCTCCAACTGGTGCTGGACAAGGGCCGGGCGGGCGAGGTCTACCACATCGGTGGCGGCACCGAGCTGACCAACCGCCAGCTGACCGGACGGCTGCTGGAGGCGGTCGGAGCCGGCTGGGACCGCGTCGTCGAAGTGTCCGACCGCAAGGGCCACGATCGGCGCTACGCGCTCGACATCAGCAAGATCCGGGCCGAGCTGGGGTACGAGCCGCAGGTCACGCTCGAGCAGGGGCTGGCCGGCACGGTCGCCTGGTACCGCGACAACCGCGCCTGGTGGGAGCCCCTCAAGGCCCGGGCCGCGATCTGATGCGCTGGCTCGTCACCGGCGCCGGCGGCATGCTCGGCCAGGACCTCGTGGACGTGCTGGACGGCCACGACGTGGTCGCCGCCGATCGCAAGACGCTGGACATCACCGACGCCGCGGCCGTCCGGGACGCCGTGTCGGGTGTGGACGTCGTGCTCAACGCGGCCGGCTGGACCGATGTGGACGGTGCTGAGTCCGACGAGGACGCCGCCCTCGGCGATCAACGGGCACGCGGTGCGGGTGCTGGCCGACGCGGCCGGGTCCAAGCTGTTCCATGTGTCCACCGACTACGTCTTCGACGGGGCGGCCACGGCGCCGTACGGCGAAGGGGACGAACCCGCGCCCCTCAACGCGTACGGCCGGGGGAAGCTGGCCGGCGAGCGGGCGGTGCTGTCCGCCGGCGGGTACGTGGTCCGGACGGCCTGGTTGTACGGGGCGCACGGCGGCAACTTCGTACGGACGATGCTGCGGCTGGCCGGCGAACGCGAGACCGTCGACGTGGTCGCCGACCAGGAGGGGCCGCCGACCTGGTCGTACGCGCTGGCCCGGCAGCTGGTGGCGCTGGCCGCGAGCGGAGTCGCGCCGGGGGTCTACCACGGCACGGCCGGCGGGCAGACCAGCTGGTACGGGCTCGCCCGGGCGGTGTTCGCGGAGGCCGGGCTCGATCCGGCCCGGGTCCGGCCGACCACCAGCGACCGGTTCCCCCGTCCGGCCCGGCGTCCGACCTACAGCGTGCTCGGCCACGACGGCTGGGCCGGCACCGGCATCGCGCCGCTGCCGTACTGGCGGACGATGCTCACCGAGGCGATGCCGCACCTCGGGTGATCCGGCCCAGCTCGACCTCGCGCGCCTGAGCGGTCGCCTACGCCGCCCGCGCCCATCGCCCGCGCCCATCGCCCGCGCCCGCCGTCCGCGCCCGCCGTCCGCGCCCGCCGTCCGCGCCCACCGCCCGCGCCCACCGCCCGCCCACCGCCCGCGCCCATCGCCCGCGCCGGAGAATCCCGGCCGGTTGGTGCCCGCTGGAGTGGGTACCCGCCGCGCATGAAGATCGCGTTTTTGGGGCTGGGGCGGATGGGGCGCGAACTGGTCGCGCATCTCATCGACGACGGGTACGACGTGACTGTCTGGAATCGGACAGCCTCGGCGACCACCGGGTTCAAGCAGGTGGCACCGACCGCGGCCGAGGCCGTGCGCGGCGCCGACGTGGTGTTCACCGTGCTGTTCGGACCGGAAGCCGTCGGTGAGGTGGTGGTGGACGGCGACCTGCCGTTCGCCGGCCGGGCGGTGTGGGTCGACGTGACCAGCGTCGGCCCGGCGGACGCGGCCCGGTTCGCGGGGTGGGCCGCCGGCCACGGGGTGCGGTACGTGCACTCGCCGGTGATCGGGTCACTCGGCCCGGCCCGCGCGGGGCGGCTCGCGGTGGTGCTCGGCGGGGCGGCCGACGACGTGGCCGAGGCCCGGCCGTTGGTGTCGCGGTGGGCCGACCCGGACCGGATCCTCACCTACGACGACCCCGCGCACGCCGCCGCGGCCAAGCTGATCGCGAATTTGGCGCTGGCCGTGTCCCTGCAGGGGCTGGCCGAGGCGCTACGGCTGGGAGCCGGCGCGGGGATGGACACCGGTCAGGTGCTGGCGGTGACCGGGCTGCCCAACACGCCGCTGTCGATCATCACCGGGCAGAAGGGCGACGCCGTCCGGGACGGGAACTACGACGACACCCAGTTCTCGGTCGATCTGCTGCTCAAGGACATCCGGCTGATGGTGCACACCGCCGACCGGCCGTTGCCCGCGCTGACCGGCGCGTACGCGTCCCTGGAAGGGGCCCGCGACGCCGGGAGGGGCGAGCAGGACATCTCCGTCATCACGCGCTGACCCGCGGGCCTGCCCGATACCACGCCCGTGCGTCGGGGGGTGCGCGCGCTGGACGAGGTGGTTCGGGACGGGGCCGATGCCGGTCAGGACTGAGACAGCGCGGACGCCTCGGCGTGACCGCAGCCGGCGGTCGGGCGGTTGGTGTTGATCGGGCGCGTCCAGCGGCCCGACGCGGTGTTGCGCCGTCCACTGCGGCTGCCCAGGGAGGACGGCGACGGCCGGGCCGCGGCCGTACGGGTCGGCAAGGAAGTCACCCGGGGGAGTGGCCGGCCGATGGAGAACGGTGGGGGTGCCGGCGGCCCCGCCATGGCCGCCGGCAGCTCCACCCCCGTGGCGGGACGGACGGGAAGGGGCGGCGGTGGCACGGTCGGCCCGCCGTCCGGGTCGGCCGCCGGTCCGGCGACGCCCCGCAGCCGTACGGCCGTCAGCAGGCCTGCAACCACGCACACGATGCCGAAACCCGCCCAGACGATGGTCTGAACCACGACGCCCACGTCCCTTCTCGGATCGTCCGAACCGCCCCCGCGTGTCATTGGTTATCCAGCCAATGACGCTAGCATCGCTCCTGGCCTGAACCAATATCTCCATCGGACAGTCTCTTGTGCCATGCTTTCGGCCATGTCCTCTCGGAAGCGGGCGGTCGGCTTCGGCGTGTACCTGTCCGAAGCGATCCGCACCGGAGGTTTCCCGACGCCGACCCACTTCGCCCGGGCCGCCGGCACCGATCCGTCGGTCGTGCTGCGCTGGCTCAGCGAGGAGCAGCGGCCCACCATCCGTTCGATCGAGCGGATCGCGCCGATCCTCAACCGGACCATCAACGAGCTGGTGGTGGCCGCGTACCCGGACCGGCTGGCACCCCCGGCCCCGGCGGCCGAGAACGCCTTGATCGTCGAGTTGTCCGCCATGCTGGCCGACGATTCGCCCCTCCCGGACGCGGACCGCCGGGCCCTGGAGACGACCATCGACCGTCTCATCGAGCCCTACCGGAAGGTCGTGCGCCGCCGCCGATCGGCCTGACGGCAGCCCGTCCGAGGGGTTGTCTCGCGTTGCCACCGCGATGTCACTAATCTCGACGTATGACTGAACGGGCAGTTGGCGGACTGCACGTGCACCTGAGCAAGCAGCTGGTCGCGTGCCTCGGCGCCGCGATCGCGGTCACGGCTGCGCTGGTCGTCGCGTTGGCGGTCGGGATTCCCGGCCCACCCGGGGGACCCCCACCGAACGGCCAGCTGCCTCCGCCACCCGACCTGGACTCACTGGTGCTGTTCATCGTCCTCACCGGCCTGGTCGTCCTGGCCTGGCTGGCGACGCTGGTGGTGTGGTTCCGGGACCAGATCATCGAGCGGTTCGCGGACGAGTCCGGAGTGTCCGCGCTGCGCATCGAGTTGGGACAGCTCAACGACCGGATCGGTGACTACGGGGAGCAGCGGGAGACCGACGGCTACCTGAGCGCCATGCGGGCGGCCGCCGCGGGCGAGCCCCCCGAACCGAACGTCCGTTCGTTCCGGCGTCCACCCGCCGCCCGATGACCGGCGGCGAGGGCGAGGGCGAGGTCGTCGTGGTCGGCGCGGGCGTGTCCGGATTGACCACGGCCGTGTGCCTGGCCGAGTCCGGCCGCCGGGTGGCGATCGTCGCCGCCGGTACGGGCGCGGAGACCACGTCGTACGCGGCCGGGGCGACGTGGAGCCCGTACCTGGTCGAGTTCGGTGAGCGCGCTCAGCGGTGGAGCTTCACCACGCTGACCGTGCTCCGCGAGCTGGCCGAGCAGCCCGGAACCGGGGTCGCGCTACGGTCCGGCGTGGAGTTGTCGGGCGACGGGCCGCCGCCGTGGCAGGCGCAGCTGCAGGACGTCACCGCGGTCGAGAACGGCTACCGGCTGGTCGCGCCGGTCGTCGACATGCCGGTCTACCTGGCCTACCTGCGCCGGCGGGCCGGGGCCGCCGGCGTCACGATCACCCGCGGCCGGATCGGGTCGCTGGACGCGGTGGACGCGCCCGTGGTGGTCAACTGCACCGGCGTCGGCGCCCGCGAGCTCGCCGCCGACCCCAGCCTGGTGCCGGTCCGGGGGCAGGTCGTGATTGTCGCCAACCCCGGCGTCACCGAGTTCTTCGTCAGCGAGGCCGACCCTCCGGTGTACTGGTTCCCGCAGGGCGACCGGCTGCTGCTCGGCGGCACCGCGCAGACCGGCGACGAGAACACCGCACCCGACCCGGCGACGGCCGAGGCCATCGTGGCCCGCTGCGCCGAGGTCGACAAGCGCATCGCCGCCGCACCGGTGCTCGAGCACCGGTGCGGGCTGCGCCCGACCCGGCCGACCGTTCGCCTGGAACGGGACGGCCGGGTGATCCACAACTACGGGCACGGCGGGGCGGGCGTCACGCTGAGCTGGGGCTGCGCCCGGGAAGTGGTCCTGCTGGCCTGACCGGTCACTCCAGGCAGAGGTTGTCCTTGGCCGCGGCCAGCACCTTCTTGGCCTCGGCCGGAGTCACCGCGAACCGGGTGGCCACGTTCTTCTCCTGCTCGGCGTCCGGCCGGCGCTCGTCGATGTCGACGCAGGTCTCCATGCCGTTGTCCAGCGCCGTCCGGGTGTCGGTGACCAGCTTCTTGTCCACCTCGCCGAGCGCGGTCAGGTAGGCCGCGGTGGCATCCATCGTGCCCGCGTCCACCGAGGCCGACGGCGACGGGCCGGGGTCGGGCGGGGCCGCGCCGGAACCTTCGGAAGGGGTCTTGCTGCTGCATCCGGCCAGGGCCAGGGTGGCCGCTGCGATCAGGACCAGGCGTCGAGTCGTCATCATGCGACGACTAACGCGGAAATCCGGTTGGGGACACTGGACGACCGGGGCGATGATCGGCACGCAACGGTCATCGGCGCGGCGACCTTCGGCTGGGCCGAGGTGATCGCCAGCCCTCAGGCGGCCGACGCCAGGGCGTTGAGGGCGTCGGTCAGCCGGGCCGCCGTCTCGTCGCCGAGCTTCTCGAACTCGCCGCGCAGCACGGGGGTGGCCAGCTTGGCCAGGCCGTGGATCTCCAGATCGGCCCGGTACGTCACCTCACTGCCGCCGGCCACGGCGCGTACGGTGATGACCTCGACCGAGGTGGCGTTCTCGTTGCGCCCGACGAAGATGACCCGGTCCGGGGTGAGTTCGGTCAGCGTGTAGGTCAGCTCGGCGGCCCGGCCCAAGATCCGCGACTCGTGCTGCCAGCTCGAGCCGATGGTGACCGGGCCGCTGTCCTGCCGGGTGGCCGCGGGTTCGCGGGTGTTGCCGAAGTCGCTGAGATGTCCGAGCACGGCGGCGGGCGACGCCGCGACGGCGAACGTCCGCACCACGATGGTCACCCGCCAACGGTAAGGCGGCGTCGGCGTGGCCGCGCCCCGAATCGACGGGACGCGGCCCGCCCGGCCCGCCGGACGTGGTGAAATCGGCACCATGGGGACACGTGCGCCGCTGTTTCTGCGGCCGGTGCTGGCCGCCGCCGACCGGATGCGCACCAGCGTCCGGCTAGGCGTCCTGGTCCTCGTGCTGATGGTGCCCGGGATCGGGGCCACCTGGGCGTACACCAGCGAAGTGAACAGCAAGATCGCGTTCAGCGCGGCCGAGGAGGAGGGCACCGGCGTGGTCCGGCCGGCGCTGCTGGCGCTGGCGGCGACGGTCGCCGGGCAGACGCCCGACCTGGCTGCGGTCCGGCAGGCGGCAGCCGCCCGGCCGGACCTCAAGCTGGACGACGTGGTGGCGAAACTACCGGCCACCGCCACCGACCGAGTCGGCACCGCCGAGGCGCTGGCCGCGCTGATCACCGAGACCGGCAACACCTCGAACCTGATCCTCGACCCCGACCTCGACTCGTTCTACGTGATGGACGCGCAGATCGTCCAACTGCCGAAGGCCCTGGTCGCGGCGGCCCAGGCGCAGGCGGCCCCGACGTCCACCGTAGCCGCGCAGGCGGTGCTGGCGGGCACGCTGTCGAGCGCCGCCGACAGCCTGGGCACCGACATCACCACCGCCGGCGGCAACACGATGATGCCCGGCCTGGCGGCCCGGCTGGCCCCGGTCAGCGGGGCCGCGACCGCCATCGCCGCGTTGGCGAAGACGCTCACCGGCGCCCTCGACCATCCCGGCCCGGTGGATGCGACCGCCGCCGGAACCGCCACTGCCGCCTCCACGGCGCCGGTCGTGGACACGCTCCGAAGCCTGCTGAACGCCCGGATCGGCGGGTTCACCGGCCGGCGGACGGCCATCCTGGCGCTGGCCGCGGCCGGGTTCGGGATCGCGGTCTGGTTCGGGCTGGCCGTGCTCTGGCGAACCCGGCACGACGTGGCCCTGACCGTCACCGGCGTCACCGCCATCGCCGACGGCGACTTCACCGAGCGGGCCGTTCCGACCGGACACGACGAGCTCGGCGACATCGGACGCGCCCTGTCCACCGCCCGGGCACGCCTGGTCGGCCAGGAGTCCGGCCTGCAAGAGGCCCAGGCCGTACGGGAGGAACAGCTCCGGGTCACCTTCCGGCACCAGCAGCAGGCCGAGCTGAAGCTGCGCGACCGGGCCCAGTCGATCATCGACGAGTCGACGTCGGTCATCGCCGACGAGCTGCGAGTGGTGACCGAGCAGGTGGACGACGTCCAGCAGGCCGCCCGGACCATCGACGGCGGCATCTCCGAAACGGATCGGGTCACCAGCGCCGTCGTCAACCACGCGCGGCGGGCCGAGGAGGTGATCGCCTCGCTCGAGCGGAGTCTGCGCCGGGTGGCCGACACGGCCGCTCTGGTTCAGGGCATCGCCGGGCAGACGCGGCTGCTGGCGCTGAACGCCACCATCGAGGCCGCCCGGGCGGGCGAGCTCGGCCTCGGCTTCACCGTCGTCGCCGACGAGGTGAAGGAGCTGGCCACCACCACCTCCCAGTCGACCGAGCAGATCACCGCCACCATCGAGCAACTGGAACGCGACACCGCCGAGATGGCCGGCACGATCTCGGCCATGGTCATGGGGATCGGCAGCATCGGTGACTCGGCCACCGCCCTGCGCGGCGTCGCCGCCGACCAGGGTGCGGTGGTCGGCCGGCTCAGCGGGCAGATGAACCGGACGATCGAGCGGGTGCAACAGATGTCCGGGCTGGCGGCCCAGCTGGAACGCCGGCACTCCGATCGGATCGCCGTGTCCGGGATGATCGCGCTGCGGCGTCCCGGTACTCGCAGCCCGATCCGGGCGACGCAACTCAACGTCAGCGGGGGCGGCATGCGGGTCCGGCTCGACCCGGGCGCCTCCTTGTCCCTCGACGACATCGTCGAGCTGGCGCTGGACGGCAGCGGCGACCGGATCCCGGTGCACGCCCGGGTGGCGAACCGCGAGGACGGCGACACCTACGGGCTGGAGTTCCTGATCACCGACCAGAGCCTGTCGGATCGCGTCGACGCGTACGTGCGGTCGCTGATCACGTGAACCGGCGGACGTACGCCCGCTGCCACGGCGTCTCCACCGCGTGCGGGTCGTAGTGCTCCCGGACGTACGCGACGGCGTCTTCCGGCGGCACCCCGTCGAGGACGGCCAGACAGGCCAGGGCGGTGCCGGTCCGTCCGCGACCGCCCCCGCAGACGATCTCGACCCGCCCGTCCGCCGCCCGCCGCCACGCCTCCCGCAGCACTTCGGCCGCGGCCACCCGGTCGGTGGGCAGCCAGAAGTCCGGCCACCGGATCCAGCGGGTCTCCCAGCCCACCTCCGGCGGCCGGCGGCCCAGCAGGAACACGCCGAACGTGGGCGGGTGCCCGGTCGGCGGCGCGTCGCGCCGGCCACGGCCCCGGACGACGCGACCCGACGGCAGCCGCAGCGTGCCCGCGGTCATTCCGGGAAGACCGCGGTCAGCGCGCTCAACCACAGCGCCACCGCCTGCGCGCCCGGGTCGGGCCGGCCGAGCACCCGGTCGCCGAGGTAGCTGGACCGGCCGAGCCGGGCCTGGATGTCCGCGGTCGCGTTCGCCCCGGCGGCGGCCGCGTCGGCCGCCGCGCCCAGCGCGACCGCCCCGCCGTCGCGGGCGGCCAGGTCGAACGCCTCGGCCGCCGGGGCCAGCGCGTCCACCATGGTGCGGTCCCCGACCGTGGCCCCGCCGACCTCGCGCACCCCGATCACCGCCGCCCGGAACGCCGCCGCCCACGCCTGCGGTCCGGGCACGGCGTTCTCGGCAGCGGCTTCCCAGCCCGCCGCCGCGCGCAGCAACAGGATCGCGTACAGCGGCCCGGACGTACCGCCGACGCTGCGCCGGACCGTGGCCGAGGCCGCCCGCAGCACCGCGGCCGGGCCGCCCTGGCCGGGGTACTGCGGGCAGTCGGCCAGGATCGCGGCCGCGCCCCGGGCCAGGCTGATGCCGAGATCGCCGTCGCCCACCTCGCGGTCCAGCTCGGTCAGCTCGTCCCGGACCGAGATCATCGCCTCGGCCACCGCTTCCAGCGCGCGCCGGACCGGATCGTCGACCGCCAGAACGCCGGTGACCGGAGCCTCCGCGGCCGGAGCGTCCACCGTCGCCGGAGCCACCGCGGAGCTGGTCTGCGGCCAGGCCGGCGCGGTGGTCGGCGCATCCAGCGCGGCCAGCCGGGCGTCGTCCACCGGAAGCAGGCTGAGCGAGCAGCCGGCCATGTCGAGCGCGGTGAGGAAGGTGCCCGTCCACAGGCGAGCGACGATCACGCCCCGCCCGGTCAGATGATCGACAGCCGCGGCGGCCATGATGGACAGTTCCCCCGGCGGGGTCGCGCCCAGGCCGTTGACCAGCAACGCCACTCGATCGCCGGCCGCGATGCCACGGTCGGAGACGATGGTGGTCAGCAGCCGCTCGGCCACCTGGCGGGCCGGGACCAGGGTGCCGCGCTCGACGCCGGGCTCGCCGTGGATGCCCAGCCCCCACTCCACCTCGTCGTCGTCGAGCAGGAAGCCGGGCTGCCCGGCCGCCGGCACTGTGCACGCGCTCAGCGCCACGCCCATCGTGCCCACCGCGTCGGCGGCCTGCTGGGCCCGCGCCGCCACGTCGGCCAGCGGCAATCCCGCGGCCGCGGCCGCCCCGGCCACCTTGTGCACCAGGACCGTGCCGGCCAGGCCGCGCCGGCCGGCGCTGGATCCGGCGGCCAGCGCCACGTCGTCGGCCACGACGACGATCGCCACCTCGATGCCGTCGGCCCGGGCGAGCTCGGCCGCCAGCCCGAAGTTGAGCCGGTCACCGGTGTAGTTCTTGACGATCAGCAGTACGCCGCCGGGCGACGCCACGGCTCGGATCGCCGTCAGCACCGCGTCCACCGACGGGGAGGTGAACACCTCACCCGCGACCGCGCCGGTCAGCATGCCCTCGCCGACGTACCCGGCATGGGCGGGCTCGTGCCCGGCGCCACCCCCGGCGAGGATCGCCACCTGACCGGCCTCCCGGACCGCCTCCACGTCGGAGCGGACCGCGGTCGTCGAGCCGCTCAGCCGGGCGATCCCGGCCGCGGCCAGGGTGACGCCGTCGAGGGCGTCGCCGACCACGCCCGCCGAGGAGTTGATGAGCTTCTTCACCCGACCATCTTGTACGCTTCTCCCATGTTCAGCATCGAGCGACGCCGGGGTGTTTCCGACCGCCCGCGCTGATGCTTGTCCTCGCCCGGCGGGTCGATCCCGCCGAGGCCTCCTTGCATGGCACCGATCGATCTCCGGTTCACCAACCGTCGATGGGTCTGCCATGAATCTCGAAGCGCTGCTGTCCGATCGGCTCGCGCCCGCGCTGCACGCGGTCGCCGGGCATCCGGTGGATCCGGTGATCCGCCGGTCGCCGCACGCCGACTTCCAGTCCGGGGCGGCGCTGGCGCTGGCCCGGTCGCTGGGCCGGTCACCGCGCGACATCGCGTCCGGGGTGATCGCCGCGGCCGACCTCGCCGGCGTGGCGACCGCGGCGGTGTCCGGGCCCGGGTTCATCAACCTCACCGCCGACGACGCGCTGATCGCCGGCGGCTTCTCCCTGGTGCCGCCGCCGGTGCGGGCACAACGGGTGGTCATCGACTACTCCGGCCCCAACCTGGCCAAGGAGATGCACGTCGGGCACCTGCGGTCGACGATCCTCGGGGACGCCGCGGCCCGGGTGCTGACCTGGCTCGAACACGAGGTCATCCGGGTGAACCACGTCGGCGACTGGGGCACTCCGTTCGGCATGCTGATCGAGCACCTGCGCGACATCGGCGGCGCCGACACCGACGGACTGGCCGACCTGACCGCCTTCTACCAGGCGGCCCGGGTCAGGTTCGACACCGACGACGACTTCCGGACCCGAGCGCGGAACCGGGTGGTGGCGTTGCAGGCCGGGGACGAGCCGACGCGGGCGCTCTGGCGGCGGCTGGTCGACGTGTCCCAGGCGTACTTCCTGGACGTCTATGACCGACTGGACGTCACGCTGACCGCCGACGACTTCGCCGGCGAGAGCTCCCACCACGACCGGCTGCCGGCCGTGGTCGACGACCTGGCCGCGCTCGGGCTGCTGCGGGAGAGCGACGGCGCGCTGTGCGCGTTCCCGGACGGCTTCACCGGACGACACGGCGAGCCCCTGCCGCTGATCGTGCGCAAGAGCGACGGTGGGTACGGCTACGCCGCCACCGACCTGGCCGCGGTCCGGTACCGGGTGCAGGAGCTGGGCGCCGACCGGCTGCTGTACGTGATCGGCGAGCCGCAGCGGATCCACCTGCAGATGGTGTTCGCCGTCGCCCGGGAGGCAGGCTGGCTGCCGGACACCGTGACCGCTTCACACATCGCGTTCGGATCGGTGCTGGGCGCGGACGGCAAGATGCTCAAGAGCCGGGCCGGATCCACGGTCAAGCTGGCCGCGCTGATCGACGAGGCGGTGCATCGGGCATCGGCGCTCAACCGCGCGATCGCGGCCGAGATCGGTGTCGGGGCGATCAAGTGGGCCGACCTGTCCAGCGACCGGATGTCCGGATACAGCCTCGACTTCGACCGGATGCTCGCGCTGACCGGCAACACCGGGCCGTACCTGCAGTACGCGTACGCCCGGATCCAGTCGATCCTTTCGTCGAAGAACGAGCCGGGCCCCGTCGTCCTGGGCGAGCCGGCCGAGCGTGCGCTGGCCCTGGAGCTGCTGGCGGTCGAACCGGTGATCGCCTCCGTCGGGGAGAACCTGGAGTTCCACCGGCTCTGCGCCCAGCTGTACGCGGTGGCCGCCGCGTTCAGCACCTTCTACGAGAAGTGCCCGGTGCTGACCGCTTCGCCGGAGGTGCGGGCGAGCCGGCTGACGCTGTGCCGGCGAGCCGCCGTGACGCTGCAGCTCGGCCTGGGGCTGCTGGGGATCAGAACGCCCGATCGGATGTAGGCAGCTCCGGTCGTCCGAATCCGGGCCACACCTTGTCGACCAGCGCGCGGGCGGGGAAAACCAGCTCGCTCGCGCGCCGGCGGCGTTCGGCCAGCACCCCCGCCAGCGCGAACCACGGCGGCGTCCCCGGCGGCGGGGGCCGGCCGGTGCGGACGGAGATCTCGTCGGTCAGCGCCTGCTGCAGGCGGCGGCCGTACGGCTCAGTCATCTGTGGCGCCCGGGCAACCGCATGCCGGGCGGCCAGCGCGAGATCGTCGTCCACGGCACTGAGGTCCAGCGACTGCGCCCAGCCGATCAGCGGCGGCGGCATCGGCGGCAACGCCGCCCACGACACGGCGGTGCGCTCGTGCACCACGAACGTGCCCGCGGCCAGATCACCGAGCCGGCGGCCCTGCGGCGAGAACAACATGGTCATCATGCTGACCACCCAGGTCACGAAGGGCAGCATCAGCCCCGGCCACTCCAGCGTCACGCCCACCAGAGCCCGGGTGAGCGCATGCCGGAAGCGGATCGGGCCGCCGTCGGCCCGGACCACCCGCAGCCCGACGGCGAGCTTGCCCAGGCTGCGGCCGTTGGTCAGCGTCTCGATCGTGGCCGGATAGACCACCAGCACCAGCACGATCACGACCACGGTCAACGCGGTGTACAGGGCGTCGTCGGCCAGGTCGCCGGGCAGCGCCGTGGCGATCACGCCGACGAGCAGGAGCAGCGCGACGAACAGCGCGATCTCGGAGAGGATGTCGATCAGCAGGGCCAACCCGCGGGAACCGAGCCGGGCGTACCGCAGATCCACCTCCACGCCTTCGCCGTTCACGAGCCGCTCGCTGGTCACCCGCCCACGATAAGCTGCGGCTCGTGGATCTCGACGCGTACGCCGCCGAGCGCCGCGGCGAGTGGGAACGTCTGCGGGAACTGACCCGGACCCGCCGGCTGACCGCGGCCCAGGCCGACGAGTTGGTGCTGCTGTACCAGCGGGCGGCCACCCACCTGTCGGTGGTCCGCAGCCAGGCGCCCGACCCGGCGCTGGTGGCGTCGCTGTCGCGGCTGGTGAGCGCCGCCCGGACCACACTGACCGGCGGGCGGCGCTTCTCGCTGCGGCCGGTGGGCCGGTTCTTCGCCGCCGGGCTGCCCGGGGAGCTGTACCGGGCGCGGTGGTGGTGGGGGACCGTCGCGGTGGTCAGCATGGTCGCGTCGGTGGCGCTGGTCGCGTACGTGGCCGGCCATCCCGAGCTGCCGCGGAAGTTCATGAGCGACGCCGACATCCAGCAACTGATCGGCAAGGACTTCGTCGGCTACTACAGCGAGTTCCACGCCCAGAACTTCGCCGCCGAGGTGTGGACCAACAACGCCTGGCTGACCGCCCAGTGCCTGGCCGCGGGCGTCCTCATCGTTCCCGTCTTCTACCTGCTGGGCATGAACGTGCTCAACCTGGGGCTGGTCGGCGGCGTGATGGCCGGCGCCGGGCGCACCGGCGTCCTGCTGGAGTACCTGGCCCCGCACGGTCTGCTCGAACTGACCTGCGTCTTCGTCGGCGCCGGGGTGGGCCTGCGGATCGGCTGGGCGTGGGTCGCCCCCGGCCCGCACCGCACCCGTGGTCAGGCGCTGGCTTCGCGGGCGCGCAGCGGGATGGTGGTCGCACTGGGCCTGACGGTCGCGCTCGGCGTCTCCGGCCTGATCGAGGCGTACGTGACCCCGTCGGCCCTCCCGGCCGCGGTCCGCATCGCGATCGGCGCGCTGGCATGGCTCGCCTTCTTGACGTACGCGCTGGTCTGGGGCCGCGTGGCCGACCAGCGCGGCGACACCGCCGACCTCGACCCCGACCTCCTCGACGCTCCGATCCCCACCGCCTGACGATTCGTAGTCGCCTCGTCACCTGCCGAGAACAATGCGCCGGCAGGAGCGGTCCGGGACACGGACAATGACGAGATGACGATGCCGTTTCCTTCGCCGACGGACCCAGCATCCGGGCGGCCCGAGGTGTTCCTGCGGTACCTCGCCTACTTCCGGGAGTCGGTGCTGTCGAAGGTGTCCGCGCTGCCCGATGAGGAGCTACGCCGTAGCAGGCTTCCGTCGGGGTGGACTCCGCTCGAGTTGCTCAAGCATCTGCGCTACGTCGAGTTGCGCTGGATCGAGTGGGGATTTCAGGGCGGCGAGGTGGAGGAGCCGTGGGGTGATCGACGCGGGGACCGGTGGTACGTCGCGCCCGACGAGACGCGCGACGCTCTTTTGGCGGCGCTCCGTGCACAGGGAGCGCATACCGGCGTGGTGGTCGCAAGGAACGAGCTCACGACGGTCGGAGCTCCTGGTCCGAGGTGGGCAGGCGCGCCTCCGGCGACGCTGGAACGGGTGTTGTTCCATCTCCTTCAGGAATATGCCCGTCATCTCGGGCACCTCGACATTGTCGCCGAACTCGCCGGCGGCCCGATCGGCGAGTAGGTCCGTTCACGCCGTGGAGGGAGCCTGTGACTGAGGAAGTGGGGCTGGAAACGGCGGGTGTTGGATCTAGTTCAATGCCTACAGTCATGTCCGGGTTCAGGATGCTGCTCTCAGGCTGTCGGTGAGGTCGTGGATCTCGTCACCGGGGCGGTAGGAGAACTGGATCTGGAACTCGTGGCCGGCGGTTACCTGGATGGGGTGGGGTAGCGCGACGATGAGGTAGTTCATCGTCCAATCGATGCTTCCCGGAGGTTCCAGGGTTTGCGCGAGAACGTTCCTGGTGATGATGCGGATCGCGTTGACGGTGGCCTCGCGGGTGGAGATGAACGTGAGATCGCCGCTGCACCGTTTGGGCAGCGGGTCGCGGTAGAAGAAGTGCTGAAATATTTGCGGACCGGCGACCTCGACAGTTCGCGGGTGCAGACTTTCCGGGGGTTGAAAGACCGGCGCGGGTACGGTGTAGCCGAAGTAGGTGAAGTCGTGCTCCACTGGCTGGACGGCCTGCACACACGCCTGCGGAAGGAACCGCGGTAACGTGTCGAGGCAGCGTTGCCGGTACCGCTGCTTAAAGCCATCGATCACCTCGATCTGGCGCTCGCGTAGCAGACCGACGTGCAGCATCTCGCACAGCACCACGTCGACCGGCTCGTCGGGGACATAGTCGCGGGCATCGGCCAACAGCACCTGCACCGCGTCACCGAAAGCGGCCCGCAGGGCAGATCGAGCAGCGGCAAAGACGCGCGGCTCCCGTTCGACGGCGGTTACGGTGGCACCGTTGCGGGCGGCGAAGTAGGAGAGCACACCGGTTCCGGCCCCCAGGTCGAGGACCCGCATTCCCGGTGTGACGACGCTTGCCACCGCGTCGCGGAAGGCGGTCATCCGGCGCTCGTCGGCAAGCATCACGGCCTGGTACTGCAACGGGATGACGTCGGCGGGATATCCGGCGTGCGGCGAGAAGCGACACTCGGTCCCCGGTTCAATCATGGGCCGAGCGTAAGCACTGGATACCCGTACGAGCGGGACATGCCGCCGGTTCCAAGCTTTCTATCAGCTTGCGTTTGCTGCTCCGACCTGCGTGGTCGCAATCAAATCATCGACGTACCGCACCATCTGCTCACCATTACGTTGCATGACCGCTGCCACCAAGACTCCGGCTATTTTGGTCGACTGAGGTCCACGTGTACCCAGGTCGATTTCTGATCCGGAGATGGTCGCGAAGCGCCGGCAGAATGCCGCGACGGTGATCGTCGTCATGACGCCGTGGTTCTGGCCGGTGCCTGTTCTTGCTGTTGCGGCTTTCTTCACTGGGTTTACGGTGCCCGAAGCCGGTCCGCTTTCTGATGAGCAGGCGGCCGAGAGCGGGAGGCTGATCCTGGCGCTCGTCGTGGTGCTGGTGGTGCCACGGCCGCAGCCGCCGTGGTCGGTGTCAGGGCCGGGACCGTGCCGTGTCCTCGTTGGCGGTGGCCGGCCCATGGCCGACGCCTATACGGTGCCGCCCGGTCCGGCAAGCGTCAGGGCGTCGGAATCCGACGGCGCAAGCGCGACCCGCTGCCGGTAGCTGCTCAGGGTGAGGCCGAGTACCAACCGGAACTCGTTGGCAAGGTGGGCGTGGTCGCTGTAGCCGAGGTCGGCGGCGACCGCGGCCAAGGTCGTGTACGGGTCCGTTCGCAGGCGTTCGGCCGCTTCCTGTAGCCGGCGTCGGCGGATCATCGCCGACGGTGACAACCCGACATACCGGCACGCGAGCCGCTGCAATGACCGGGCGGAGATGCGCAGGCATGCGGCGGCGTCCTTGACCGTGCGGATGGTCGGATCGGAGTCGATTGCCTCGGCCATCGCGTTGGCCAGTAAGGCCTCGTCATTCGGCGGTGGAACTATGCCGGCGAGCCACGAGGTGAAGGCGTCGACGGCGCGGCGGTGCCGGGTCGGTCGGTCGCCCGGCCCGGTCATGACGCGGGATACCAGTTGCTGCAAGACCGGTTGGTTCACCAGCTGGTACGTGTCGCGCAGGGCCGCCGGGTCGGCGGCGAAGCGGGGCACCGCCGCCGGTCGCAGCAAGGCCCCGACGGCCCAGCCGGTGCCGGTGAGATCACGGTACGAACTTCTGGTCGTTGGTCCGGCGAGGCCGACCACATCCGGCTCGACGACGAGGTTGCAGGCGGGGAAGGCGATCAGGTGCTGGCGGGAGGACCGCCCCGGCTGTATCTGCCACTCCGGAATCCAGAACCACCGCACCAGATGCGCCACCGCATCCGGCGCCGGAAGCCGGTCGAAGGTGGGCAACCGTGCCGGATAGAGAACTCCCCGCGGGCTCGCCGCGTCCGGGCAGGGTACTTGTCGCGAATCTTCAAGCCGGTCCACGCTGGGCATTTCTAGGATCCTGGCCTATGACTGAGACGAACCGAGCCGCCGACGGCCAGTACACCACGAACGGTACGCCGCGCGGCGCTACCAGCCTGACGTCCTTCCTGGTCATCCCGGATGCCCGCGCAGCCATCGACTTCTATCACGAGATCTTCGGGGCGCGCGTGGTCGACGTGACTGACATGGGCGGTGTGGTGGCTCACGCCGTCCTCGACTTCGGCAACGGGCTGCTGCAGCTCGGCGAGCCGATGCCCGACTACGGTCTTGTCGCGGCGCCCGAGGGGGACCAGGACTGTTACTCCGTCGGCCTGTACTGTCCGGACGTCGACGCCGTGGTGGCCCGGGCCGCGGCGGCCGGTGCCGTCATTCGCGAGGCACCATCCACGTTCGTATCCGGCGACCGGTTCGCCAGCATCCGGGACCCGTTCGGTGTGCGGTGGTCGGTCATGACCCGGGTCGAGGACCTGTCCGAAGAGGAAAGCGCGCGGCGGGTCGCCGAATGGGCCACGCAGCAGAACCAAGCGACCTGATATGAGGACCACCGGACATAGTCGCCCGGCGTCGCCAACGCTCGCTTATGCCGCCGACCGGGCGCGCCGGCAAGCCTGGTTGGCACGTTCGGTATACGCCGTCCCTTGGGGTGGCGCACGTACTTGCCGTTGACAGCGCGCCGCGTTCATGCCGATCGAGTGATCGGTAGGTCCGGCCCCTACTTTCCGGCGCCCGTGCCTGGGGTGAGGAAGGACGCGTCAGATCCGAGCGGCGAGGATGTTGACCGCGGCGGCGACGGCCTCGGGGTTGCTGATCATCGTGAGGTGCCGGGCGTCGGGGATGAGCGTGGGTGCCGGAGCGCCGATGGCCTGGGCGGTCTTCATCGGGCTGTCGGGGCTGAACACGGTGTCCTGGGCGCCGAAGACGACCGCCTTGGGCAGTGGCAGCCGGCCGATCTGGGCGAGGCGTTGCGGTGCCAGGCCGGGCACGCCCTGGTGCAGCAGTGCCCAGACGGCGGCCTCCGCACCGGCGACCTGGAACGGGCGGCGCCAGGTGTCCACCCCGGCGGTGTCCAGCCGAGGGCAGGCCGGGCCGCACTGCTTCTGGTACACGGTGCGGATCGGCCAGTCCGAGCGCAGGACCAGGCGTAGCAGGGTGACGCGGTACGGGGGGATGACCAGGTGGCTCAGCGGGGTGCGTTGCCCGGCGCCGGTGGCCAGCGCGTCGCCGTCGAGCAGTAACAGAGCGCCGACCTGGTCGGGAGCGCGGAGCGTGGCCTCGGCGGCGATGGCCGCGCCGCTGGAGTGGGCGACCAGCGCCGGCTTGTTCAGGTGGAGCGCGTCGAGGTAGGCGAGCAGTTGGCGTACCTGGTCGTCGAGGGTGTAGTGGCCGCGGCGTTGGGTGTATCCGAAGCCGGCCAGGTCCAGTGCGTAGACCCGGTGGGTGCGCGCGAGTAACTCGGCGGTGGGCTGCCAGGTGTCGGCGGATTCGAAGGCGCCGTGAACCAGCACGATCGGACTGCCGGTGGTGCCCCAGGACCGCGAGCGGGTCAGGTAGTCGCCGGTGCGTATGAAGGTCAGGCCGGAGGGCGGCTCCCGACGTCCGGCCGTGCCGGCGTTGTAGATCCAGCAGAACGCGGTCGTGACGAGGAAGGCCACCCCCACCGTGAGCGCGACGCGACGCGCCCAGCGGCGGGTGAATCCGGTCGCGCGCGGCCCCGGCGGGAGGGTTCGAACAGCCTCGGTCACGCCCAGAGGCTAGCGATCATCGGCTGTGGCCGAGCTGTGGACGGCATCCCGGGCCGAGCCCGGTCATCACGGTAGTCGGCGGGGGCCGGCCGGTAGCCATCACGTTGTGCACCGCCGCCACGCTCACCGCTCCGCGCCGACCGAGCGCAGCGACTGAAGTTGAGAAGTTGCCGGGGTGAGGAAGCGTTTAGGCCTGCCCCGTGACGTCGCCGGAGGGGGAGAGGCGGAGGGTGGTGCGGGCAGCTGGCTGCGTGGTCATCTGCCCGACGCTGCCCCCTTGCTGCGGCGCGTACTTGGCTCGGTAGGCCTGGTCGACCTGGAGTCGCAGCTTGGTGTCGCGGTCCGCGATGTCCTCGGCGACGACGTCGATCTCGAGGCCGGGGACACGGACGCGGGCTTGCCGGGTCGCGACGACCTGGCCGAACCATCCCGTGGTGCGTCGGTGCCAGGTGCGGACGTAGACCTGGCCACCGGCGCACACGACCCAGATCGGCAGCCACCGGCGCAGGGTTGCGTCCGGTCGGCGACTGGCGATCTGGAGTTCGCGGGAGCCGTCGATGCGGTCAAGCTGTTCAGGTGTCCAGGACCGGGTCACGACCTGAGTCCTCTCGGTTTGGCCGGTCATGCCGGGAGAGTGCCGCCGAACTGGACTGGGACGAGATCGGCGCGCGCATCGCCGGTGCGGATGAGGTCGAGGATGGCGTCGGCGACGTGGCCGGGGGACTGAGTGCCGAGCGAGTCGTAGAGCGCTTGCGCCTCGCCGGCGCCGGCGCGGATGGCCGAGGTGAATTCGGTATCGGTGAGGAACGGGAGCATCGTCGAGACCACGATCCCCTTGTCGGCGAGCTCGGCCCGGGCGATGTCGGTGAGCTTTTCCAGCGCGTACTTGGTGGCGGTGTAGGCCCCCGTGCCCGGGATCGCCCCGAAGGTGGTGCCCGAGCTGATGTTGACGATGGTCCCGCCGCCTTGGCGGCGCATGACCGGCAGGACGGCTTGCATGACGACCAGCGGCGCGATCAGGTTCAGTTCGATGATCGCGCGGAAGTCGCCGGGATCGATGGCGTCGATCGTGGCCTGCAGGCCCTGTCCCGCGTTGTTGACGAGGACGTCGATCCGCCCGAAGTGCTCGACCGCGGCCGTCACGGCCGAGTCGACCTGACCGCGGTCGGTCACGTCGCACGAGACTGCCAGCGCATCGCCCAGCTCATCGGCGAGCTTTGTGATCCTGTCTTCGCGCCGGGCGGTGAGCACGACCCGTGCGCCGGCTCGCGAGGCGGCCCGCGCGGTCGCGGCGCCGATCCCTGACGACGCTCCGGTGATGAAGACCACGGCTCCGTTGATGTCCATTCCTGGCTTCCTTCCGAAGGTCCAGTCGATCAAAGTATGCTATCACTCGATAGCTATCGTCTGATAGTGCAGCTACCATGCAAGGGTGGAAGCCACCCAAAACGCGTCCCGCCTCGCCGATCTGGCCGACGCGGTCGTCGGAGTCGTGCGCCAGCTGCGCCTCCCGACCGACCCTGCCTTCGTGGACTGCACTCCGGTCGAGATCAACGTGATGCGGGTCATCAACCGAAGACCCGGCGCGTCCGCCCGCGACGTGTCCGAAGCAACCCTGCTTCCGTCGAGCAACTTCAGCAGGGTGCTCCGCGGCCTCGAATCCAAAGGCCTCATCTCGCGAGATGCCGATGACCACGACGCCCGCGTGGTGCGCCTGTATCCGACCGAGCGGGCACGTGAGAGCACTGAAGCCCTGCGCACCACCTGGAGCGAGACCCTTGACGGGATCCTCGACGACCCGGCAGAACTCGACCTCGTAATCCGAACGCTCCATCACGTCGAGGACGAGCTGATCTCCCGCCGACTAACCTCCCGAGACAGGCCCGGACGGCCCCAGAAGCACGACCTGGTCTCTCGTGATCAGGGGTAGCCCAGTCCCACCGACTGGCACATCCAGCGCGCTCTGAGCTGCCGCTAGGAATTCGTTGGGTGTTATCTGTGGCGGGACCGGGGCGGGACGGTTTGGTCGCTGCGCCGGGTGGTGCCGGTATGCAGTTGCAGGCCGCTGACGACCAGCGGGAAGTGGCTGAACGCCTGTGGGGTGTTGCCGAGCTGGCGTTTGGCGACGGGATCCCATTCTTCGCTGAGTAGCCCAACGTCGTTACGCAGCATGAGTAGCCGTTCGTAGAGCTCGGTCGCCTCGCTGTTCGCGGCCGGCCGCGTGCAGGGCGTCGACGAGCCAGAATGAGCAGGCGACGAAGACGCCTTCGCCGCCGGGAAGCCCGTCGTCGGAGGGTCCGGGACGGTAGCGCTGCACGAATCCGTCCTGGGTGATCTCGCGCTGGACCGCCTCGATGGTGCCGATCACGCGCGGGTCGGTGCCGGGCAGGAAGCCGACCCGTGGGATGAGTAGCAGCGACGCGTCGAGTTCCGCGCTGCCGTACGACTGGACGAAGCTGTTCTTGTCGGAGTCGAAGCCGTTGGCGAGGATCTCGGCTTTGATGGTGTCGCGTTGGGCTTCCCACCGGTCGACGTCGCCGTGGAGCCTGCCCTCGCGCACGGTGCGGACCATCCGGTCGAACGCGACCCACGCCATGACCTTCGAGTGGACGAAATGCCGGCGGTCGCCGCGCATCTCCCACAGCCCGTTGTCCGGCTGCTGCCATGCCCCTTCCAGATGGTCCAGCAGGGCCACCTGCAGATCCCACGCATCCGCCTGCTGAGACAGCCCGGCCTCACGGGCCAGGAACAGCCCGTCCAGGACCTCACCCCAGACGTCGAGTTGCAGTTGCTCGGCGGCGGCGTTGCCTACCCGCACCGGCGTGGATCCCTCGTACCCGCGCAGCCAGGGCAGCTCGAACTCCGGTAGCCGGCGGCTGCCGTCCAGCCCGTACATGATCTGCAGCTCGGCCGGGTCCCCGGCGACGGCCCGCAGGAGCCAGTCACGCCAGGCTTTGGCCTCGTCGATGTAGCCGGCGGCGAGCATCGCCTGCAACGTGTACGTCGCGTCGCGTAGCCAGCAGTAGCGGTAGTCCCAGTTGCGGGGACCGCCGATCTGCTCGGGCAGCGACGTCGTCAACGCGGCGACGATGCCCCCGGTCGGCTGGTACGTCAGCGCCTTCAACGTCAGCAACGATCGTCTGATCGGCTCGGCGTACTTTCCCGAGACCGTCGCCCGGTTGGACCACTTCGTCCAGTACTCGACGGTCGCCAGCAACAACTCGTCGGCGTCGACCTTGGCCGGCGTCCCCCGATAGCTCGGTGACCAGGTCAGCACGAACGGGACCCGGTCACCGGCGCGGACCGTGAAGTCGGCCAGCGTGGTCTTCTCCTCGCCCCGCAGCGCGATCGGGGTCCGCACCCACACGGCATCCGGCCCGGCGATCGCCTGCAGACCGCCGGCGTGACGGCGTACCCAGGGAACGACATGGCCGTAGTCGAAGCGCAGCACCAGCTCGGTCTGCATGGGCACGGAGCCGCTGACGCCTTCCACGATCCGGACCACGTCGACCGCCGCCGAACGGGGCGGCATGAAGTCGATGACCTTGACCCGGCCTGTCGCGGTCTGCCACTCCGTTTCCAGGACCAGCGTTTCACCGTGGTACGCGCGGCGCGTGCACTCGCCCCCACCGGCGGGTGCGATCAGCCATCGCCCGGCCCGCGGGGTGTCCAGCAGCGCGGCGAAACAGGCCGGCGAGTCGAAGTTCGGCAGGCACAACCAGTCGAGTGAGCCGTCCTTGCCGATCAGGGCGCCGGTGTGCAGATCACCGATCAGCGCGTAGTCCTCGATGCGGCTCACCGGCCGAACTCCAGGACGACCGTCACGTCACCGGCGCGGCGGGTGAACGCGACGGCGCTGTCGTCGACCGCGACCGGGTGGGTGATCAGCCGGGCCGGCCAGCAGTGGTCCGCGGCGACCAGGGCCGCCCCGGCGGCCTCGTACCCACGACGGTAGGCGTTGACGATTCTGAACACCACGTCATTGTCCAGCACGGCAGCGCGGTTAAGTGCGCCGACCTCAAGGGATGACAGCGCACAGCGACAACAGCAGCACCTTGCGCACGACCGCACATGACGACTACCGCTCAATAGTGGGAACCGCCATGCAGTGACCTCCGCAGAACCGGTGACCGGGTGCCGTCGAGCGACCAGCGCCACCGTCCTGCTCTGCCGCTGGTCGTGCGCGGCATCAGTCGGACGCAATACGCCCACCGTGTGGCCGCCGGCCGCAGTTTGCTTGCTGAACTCACCTGACGCTGTCGCCGCAGTCGACCTGGTCATGCGGTTGTCCGGGAGCCCTCACGACGGCCTTCGGTCAGAGGCGGCCGGCGGCCTTCAAGGTCAGGTAGGTGTCGGCGACCTTCGAGGCGAAGGTCTCGCGGGGCTCGTCGACGACGATGGCGCCGAGGCGGGTCAGGACCGCCGCGATCCGGTCGCGCTCGGCCAGGGTCTTCTCGGCCGCGGCGGCCAGGTGGGCGGCCTCCCGGGTGGTGCCGGCCGGCGGGAGGGTGGCCAGGCGGGTGAGTTCCGGGTCCTGGACGCCGGCGATGACCACCCGGTGGCGGGCGGCCAGGGGCGGGAGCAACGGGAGCAGGCCCTCGACCAGCGGCGCCGCGTCCAGGGCGGTGAAGAAGACGACCAGGGAGCGCCGGGTGCCGCGGCGCAACAGCTCAGCCGCGGCCAGGCCGAAGTCGGTTTCCGCGACCTCCGGCTCGAGGGGGGCCATCGCCCCGATCAGCCGGGTGAGGCGGGTCCGGCTCGGACCGCCGGAGACCCGGGCCCGTACGGCCGAATTCAGCGCCAGCAGGTCGACGTGGTCGTCGGCGCGGGTGGCCAGGACGGACAGCAGCAGCGCGGCGTCGATGGCGGCGTCCAGGCGGGGCTCGTCGCCGATCCGGGCGGCCGACGTGCGGCCGGTGTCGAGCACGCAGACCACCCGGCGGTCGCGTTCGGGCCGCCAGGTGCGGACCATCACGTCGTGCGCCCGGGCGGTGGCCCGCCAGTCGATCGAGCGGACGTCGTCGCCGATCACGTACTCCCGCAGGTTGTCGAACTCGGTGCCCTGACCGCGGCCGCGGGTGACCACCGAGCCGTCGAACACGCGCAGCCGGGCCAGTTTCTCGGGCAGCAGCCGCCGGGCGGGGAACCGCGGAAGCACCCGCAGCGTCCAGGGTGGAGTGACGTCGTCGTACCACTTCTCGCGGCGCTGCCGGAAGGCCACACCCCAGCGGCCGTACGACCGGAAGGTGACCCGGACCGCCGCCCGGTCACCGTGGCGGGTCGGCGTCAGCGCCGTGTCCAGGGACACCGACGTGCCGGGTGGCAGGTCGAGCCGGTGCTCCGGCCGGGCGGCGCCGGCCGACGGCACCCAGCGGTCGCGGAGCCGCAGCCGCATCGGACGGCTGGACGTGTTGGTGACGGTCAGCGTGGTGAGCGCGCTCTGTCCCAGCCAGACGGTGGTGTCCCCGGCCCGCGACAGCCGCACGCCGGTCAGCGGCGCCGCGCTCCCCGCATCCCACAGGCCCACGACCAGCACGACGCCCACCACCGCGGCCGCGACCAGCCACGGGTCGGGCAGCAGCGCCGGTAACAGCGCGCCGGCGGCCAGCACCGCGGCGAGACGCCAGGTGACCATGTCAGCGCGGCGCCGGGACGGCGGTCAGCACGGTCCGCAGCACGGTGTCCACGGTGACCCCGTCCAGTTCGGCCTCGGCCCGCAGTCGCACCCGATGCCGCAACGCGGGCAGCGCGAACGCCTTCACGTCGTCCGGCGTCACGTAGTCCCGCCCGCTCAGCCACGCGCGCGCCTTGGACACCGCCAGCATCGCGGTGGCGCCGCGCGGGGACGCGCCCAGTTCCAGGGCCGGCGACACGCGGGTGGCCCGGCAGAGGTCCACGATGTACTCCAGCACCGGATCGGTGACCGTCACCTGGCGGACCGCCTCCCGCCCGGCCGCCAGGTCGGCCGCCGACGCCACCGGCGAGAGACCGGCCGCGGCCAGATCACGCGGGTCGAAACCGCGGTGGTGGGCGCGCAGCACGTTGAGCTCGTCGGCCCGTTCCGGCAGTGGCACCGACAGCTTGAGCAGGAACCGGTCCAGCTGGGCCTCGGGCAGCGGGTAGGTGCCCTCGTACTCGATCGGGTTCTGGGTCGCGGCCACGATGAAGGGATCCGGCAGTGGCCGCGGCTCGCCGTCGACGCTCACCGTGCGCTCCTCCATCGCCTCCAGCAGCGCCGCCTGGGTCTTGGGCGGCGTCCGATTGATCTCGTCGGCCAGCAGCAGGTTGGTGAAGATCGGGCCGGCCCGGAAGTTGAACGCGGCCGTACGGGCGTCGTAGACGAGTGAACCGGTGACGTCGCCGGGCATCAGGTCGGGCGTGAACTGCACCCGCTTGGTCTGCAGGTCGAGCGAGGTGGCCAAGGCCCGGACAAGCAGCGTCTTGGCCACTCCGGGCACGCCTTCGAGCAGCACGTGGCCCCGGCACAGCAGCGCGATGATCAGGCCGCCGATCACCGGGTCCTGGCCGACGACGGCCTTGCCGACCTCGAGCCGCAGCCGGCCGAGCGCGTTCTGGGCGGAGGTTGCGGAGGTTGTCGATGTCACGTCGGGCTTCCCTTGATGTGGCGTACGAGGTTCTGCACGGCCTCGCCGGTCGTGGCCAGGTCCTGGTCGGGGTCGCCGAGCAGCCGCTCGGCCGTCTCGGGCGGGATCCCCGGCAGATGCCCGGGGACGTCTGCGGGCGGTACGCCCAGGTGCTCGGCCAGCCGTCGGCGAGCGGCGGCTTGGATGGTGGCCAGCGAGGCGTCGTCGGCCTTGGACCGGCGGTACAGATCACCGAGCCCGCGTACGGTCTCGGCCGCCGGCACCCGGACCGGCAGCGGTTCGGCCACCGGCGCTCCCACGCGGCGCCCGTGGGCGGCGGCGAGGGCGATCCCGGCCAGCGCCAGCACGGCGAGGGTGGCCCAGAACGCGGCCGGGAAGATGCTGCCTGCGTCACTGCCGCGGTCGTCGCCGGTCGACCGGTGGCCGCCGCGGCCGCTGCCGTTCGGGTCGGCCGGGGACGCGGGCGTGGGGGCCGGCGGCTGTGCGGGAGGCGGTTCGGCCCGGTGCAGGTCGAGCCACACGACCCGGGGCGTACGGGCGAGAAGCGCGGCGGCCACCGTGGCGTTGGCGTACTCGCCGGCCCGGTCGTTGCGGAACACGTCGGCCGCGCCCACCACGGTGAACGGCGCCGCGCCGCGGTCCACATCGAGCACGCCGCCGCCGTAGCAGTCGGACAGCCCGCCGGCGACCGCCCGGTACCGGTAGCGGGCCACCGTGGCCCGCCCGGTCGCCCATCCGGCGTCGCACCCGGCGCCGGGCGCCCAGGCCGTCCAGCGGGGACCCTCGACGGCCACCTTGAGGCCGAGGTCGCCCAGCGTCTGCGCGGTCGGCGCGACGAGGACCACCCGCGATGTGGTCGGCAGGCCGTCGAGCCGGGGCAGGTAACCGCGCCAGACCAGTCCCGGCGTGGTCACGAGCAGCGTCGAGCCGGTCGTGGCGGCGACGCGCAAGGCGTCCGGGGTGGTCGTCTCCCGATCGATGGCGACGCCGCGGGCGGTGAGCCGGTCGGCCAGCCGCTTGGCCCCGATGCCCGCGGTGCTGGTGGGGGAGAGGAAGGCCGCGTTCTGGGGACGGGCCAGTTCGATCAGGTGGACGGCGACGGTCAGGATGGCCAGCAGGACGACGGCGAGGACCGGTCCGGCGAACCGGAGCCAGCGCCAGTTCCGAGTTTTCATGCGGTCGCCACCAGGTCCGCGCGGACCTGGGCGGTCAGCAGCCGCATCCGGTCGTCCTGGGCGGCGCCGGCCGGGCGGGCGCCGTACCAGATCTCGGAGAAGAGCTCGGTGGCCGCGCTCAGCGGCGCCCCCACCGCGGGCCGCTGCGCCGCCGCGAGGACGGCCAGTTCGGCCGCCGTCCACCCCGGCTGCGGGGCCAGCACCTTCGCCTCGACCAGGTCCCGGATGACGTCCCGCAGCCGCTGCCGGATCGCTTCGGCGTACCGGCCCGCGGCGGCCAGCCGGTCGGCCAGACTCAGCTCGCCCTCCTCGGCCGGCTCCGGCTCGGGCTCGGCGGCGGTGAGCACGTCGGCCTTGGCGGTCTTGGCCCGCTTGGTGCGTTTCCGCCGGGCCCGCGGCCGCCGCGGCCCGGGCAGCCACGCCGGGTAGGAGTACCAGAGCGCACCGCCGATCGCGGCCGCCACCAGCAGGCCCAGGAACAGCAGCGGCCCGGGCACGACATCGAAGACCGCGGCCGCGGCCTCGTCCCACGCCCGGATCATCGCCCGGCCCTCATCGGTGGTGCGCCAGCGCGGTGGCCGGGTCGGCGCCGAGGCTGCGGGTCCGGCTCAGGGCGATGTCCAGTCCTTCGGTCCGCATCCGGATGTCCAGCACCAGCACCGCGGCCAGCGCCCCGAGCGCGGCGTAGGCCACGGTGTCGCCCAGCACCCAGGCGATCGGTGCCAGCCACGTCTGCCACTGCGGGCGGGCGCTGAAGAAGTACCGGCCCACCTCGATCCAGCCGGCCCCGAAGGCGACGCGGATTCCGAACCAGCTCACGTAGCCGGCCAGCAGGATGCGCCAGCCGCGTACGCCCGACCGTACGGCCAGGGCGGCCGACCGGCCCAGCGGAAAGACCCCGCCCTCGATCGCGACCACCGCCCCGGCCAGGCCGAACAGCGGGTAGAGCACGAGCCAGGGGACGAATCCCAGGTACGCCGCCAGCGCGCAGGCCAGCCCCAGGACGACCGCGGTGGCGACCGCCACGGCCAGCCGCCCGGTCGGCATCCGGGTGACCGGGCGCCCGCTCACCATCCGCGCCGCCGCCCCGCCGGCCACCGCGCCGAGCAGCGTGATGATCGCCGCCTCCACCCCGAACCCGGCCGCGGTGACCGCCCACCAGCCGGAGAGGTGGTCGGAGGCCGGGCCGTAGAACGGTGGCCTGAGGTCGGCCGCGCGCCGCGGCCCGAACAGCGCCAACTGCTCCCCGGCGGCGAGCGCGGCGGACACCACCAGCAGTGACCGCGCCCGCCGGCGGACCAGCTCGACGGCCGTGTCCAGCAGCTCTCCGAGCGTCATCGGACGCCCCGGCAGCTCCCCGTCACCAGACATGCCGCGAATGGTAGGCGACTCGTCCCCGCCCGGAGGGCCACGACGGCATGTCTGGGCTCACCGAACTATTTGGCGGCGGTGACCGCGGTCCAATGGCCGTCGGTGCCGGCGACCACGTCCAGCGTGCCGGTGCTGTCGTCGCTGAAGCGGATCAGGCAGGTGAAGCGGCGATCACCGGCGACACCCCGGACGCCCAGGGCGTCGCACTGGGCCGACGTGGGAGTCGCGCCGGTGGCGGTCTTCAGGCTGCCGTCGTGCGCCAGGGCGCTCTGCAGGTTGTCGGTGCGGGCGTGCTCCAGCCAGTCCGAGCCCCCGGTCCGGGCGAACGGAAGAACCAGAAGGCTCCAGATCAGCGCAGCCGGAATGAGGGTGGCCGCCCAGGTGATCCAGTACGGCGCGACGCTGTTTCGGGTGCGCCGGGCCTGGCCGGCCCGCCGGGCCGTGGAGATCAGGCCGATCAGGCCACCCAGGAAGAGCGTCCACAAAATGATCGGCCACCAGGCCGGGGCGCCCGCGCGGCCGGCGTTCTGCATCTCCTCCGGGAACGGCACCAGCAGCTGCCCGTACGGTGGGAGGGGCGCCGCAGCCGGAACTCCGGGCGGCGCCGGAGCCGCCGCGGCCCATGGCGGAGCGGTCCGGTACGGGGTGTGCGCAGTGGCCTGGTCGGGGCCGGCGTAACCCGGGGGTGGCTGCGGGACCTGCGTGGTCATGGGCGGGGCCTTTCGGGGGGAAGCGGCTCGGGTGCAGCGTCGCAACCATCGGCGCCGGCCCGGCCGACCTGAGGAATCCCTCAGCCGACCCGCGAAATACCGAGAATGTCACGCAGGCGGGCGCCCACCGCCTCCAGCGGGGCGAAGCTGCGATCCGCACGGGCCAGCACCACCGCGCCCTCGGTCGCCGCGATCAGCAGGGTGGCTGCGCCGGCCGCCTCGGCGTTGCTCTGCCCGCTCGCCCGGAACAGCTCGGCCAGCCGGTCCGACCAGGCGCGGAAGATGTCCCGGGCCTGGTTCAGCAGCTCCTCCGAGGTTGACGAGACGGTCACCGCCAGCACCGGGCACCCCGCCTCGAACTCCGACCGCTCCAGCACCACGCGCCACATCGCCACGAAGCCGTCGACGATCTCGGTCGCGCTCGCGCCGTCGAGCCCGTCCAGCAGCGCCACCGCCCGCGCGCCGGCGAGCTCGACGGCGGCGGCGATGAGCTGATCCTTGCCGTCGGGGAAGTGGTGGTAGATCGATCCGCGCGGCGCGCCCGAGTGGGTCAGCACCTCGGCGAACGAGGTGCCCGGGTACCCGTGGCGGGCCAGCAGCACGACGGCGCTCTGCACCATCCGCTCCCGGACGTCACCCGCCATGGTCACCTAGCCGCGCCCGGCGCTGAGGCGGACCGCGTCGGCGTCGCCGGTCAGGGTCAGCGGACCGGCGGCGTACGGGACGAGCAGCGTCTGCCCCGCCCGTACGGGAAGGGAGTCGAGCGTGCCCGACCCACCGGTGATCACCAGGACGGCGAACCCGGCCGGCAGCAGATCGCCGCCGCGGACCCGCTCGCAGGTGAAGAACTCGTCCGCCGCGGCGGGCAGCAGCCGGGTCGTCCCGGCCGGCCCGCGCAGCGCCTCGAGCTCGTTCTCGGTCCAGCCGGTGCGGTCGACGCAGTCGAGGGCGAGGTCGTAGCCCAGCTTCAGGTGCCCGTCGGGCAGCCCGAACGACTCGTACTCGAGCAGCACCGAGAAGTCGGTCGGCTCCTGGACCTCGACCAGCAGGATGCCGGGCCCGATGGCGTGCGGCATCCCGGCCGGGCAGAGCACCGCGTCGCCGGTCCGGATCGGGATGCGGTTGGTCGCGGCCAGCATCGCCTCGGTGTCCTGGCCGGCCACCCAGCCGGCCAGTTCGTCGCGGCCGACGTCGCGGCGGAACCCCAGATGCACGTACGCATCGGGCTCGGCCGAGACGATCACCCACGCTTCGGTCTTCCCGTACGGCGAGGCCAGGTGCGACAGGGCGAACCGGCGGTCGGGGTGGACGTGCAGCGGCAGCCGCTGACCCGCGTCGAGCAGCTTGACCAGGATCGCCGGGTTGTCGCCGAACCGCGCCACGTGCTCCGGTCCGAGCCACCACTGCGGGTCGGCGGCCACCGCCTCGGCCAGCACCCGGCCGTCCGGAAGCGTGGTCAGGCCCGACGGGGCCAGGTCGAAGCGGGCCGTGGTCGAGGCGACCCAGTCCTCCGGCCGGTCCGGCAGCCCGGGCGCGGACCGGAACGCGGCGATCCGCCCCGCCCCCGTGTAGAACGTCTCGGGCTGGTTGGCGGGAAGGTCGAGGACCGTCATGCCGGACAATTTAGCCGGTGATCGCAAAATCGGCGTTGCTAACCGAGGCCGCCGGCTCCGCCGCCACCACCGGTTCCGGTGCCGCCGGTCGGCCCGTCGGTCGGTCCCTGCGTCGGGCCGCCGGTGTCCGGCGCCGTGGTCGGCGGCGGGGCCGGGGTGGTGGTCTTCACCGGCGGCGGGGTGGGGCTGGTGGTGGCCGAGACGCGGGTGGGGCTGGCCGGCCGGACCGTCGGCCGGGGAGCGCCGTTCGGCCGGCTGGTACGGGTCGGGTTCTCCGTGAACGGCGTGTCGATCGGGTTGTCGCCCGGCGACGCCGTGGACGTGGCGCCCGGCGCCGGGGCGGGGGTGCCGCCGGTCGTGGACTTGTTGTCGCCGCCCAGCCAGATGGCCAGGCCGAGGCCGCCGGCGGTGAGGAACAGCAGCACGATCGCCGCGATGACCATCATCTGGCCGCGCGGCATGCCGGGGTCGGGCGGGGCGGCCGTCCCCGGGCCGGGTCCGAGCGGGGGCGTCAGCGTCGTGGTCCGGGCGGCGGTCAGGGCGGTGCCGGTCAGGGCGGTGCCGATCATGCTGCCCGTGCCGGTCATCGCCCGCCAGTCCAACGGCCGGGTGGCGGCGAGGGCGGCCGCGCCCATCTCGGCGGCGCTGCCGTACCGGTCCGCGGGGTGTTTGGCCATGGCCCGGGTGACCAGCTCACGGACCGGCTCGGGGACCTCCGCCGGAAGCGGCTGCGGGTCGTCGTCGAGATGCCGCAGCGCCACCTGCAGGGCGTTGTCGCCGTCGAAGGGCGGCCCGCCGGTGATGCAGTGGTACGCCACCGCACCCAGCGCGTAGATGTCGGTGGCCGGCGTGACATCGCCCTTGGCCACCTGCTCCGGGGCCATGTAGAGCGCGGTGCCGACGATCGCGTTCAGCCCGGTCATGCTGGTCACCTGGGCGGACCGGGCCACCCCGAAGTCGACCAGGATGACCGTGCCGTTGGGCTTGACGATGAGGTTGCCCGGCTTCACGTCCCGGTGCACCGTGCCGTGCAGATGGGCGGCATGCAGAGCTTCGGCGGTCTGGGCGACGATCGACATCGTCTCGGTGACGCTCAGGTGACCGGCCTCCTTCAGGCGGGCGGACAGCGGCTCACCTTCGACGTACGCCATGACCAGGTAGGCGACGTCGTCCTCGTCGGTCCCGTCACCGCCACCGGCGTAGTCGTAGACCTCGACCACGCCCGGGTGCCGGAAAGCCGCCATCATCCGGGCCTCGCCGTAGAACCGGGCGGAGAACTCCGGGTCACGCAGCATGGCCTGCTTGAGCACCTTGACCGCCACCACGCGGCCGAGCACCATGTCCGTGCCCCGCCAGACGTCACCCATGCCGCCGGTGGCGATGCGCTCGTCCAACCGGTACCGGTTGTCCAGAACGTGTCCCGAATCGAGCACGGGCGGACCTTATCCAATCGGGAGAGGCGGATCGACGCCCCACTGTAGCGGCCGGGTCGTCACCGCCGGGTCAGCGGCGGAACCGCGCGCCCGGCCGCCGAGTCGGTGATCAGCTGGGCGAGCCGGCGTTCCCGGGTCTCCGGTCGCTTGGCGCCCGTGATCCAATGCGCGGCCGCCTTGCGGTACCACGGCGACTCCGCCGAATACCACGCCCGAGCCTCCGGCACCGTCTGCGGGCGGCTCGCCTGGTCGGCATCGAGGTCGGCACTCTCGGGTTGCTCGTACGCGTAGATCGCGGCCCGATCAGGCTTGCGTTCCTCGAACGCCGTGATTCCGGCTCAGCTCAGCTGCGCTCCTCCGCCGGGGTGATGATGAGCCCGGTCTCAGCCAGTTCGCGTTCCTCTGCCTCGGCCCGGTGGGCCACCGCGGCCCGGCCGGCGGTGGCGGCGACCCAGCCGACGGCCACGCCGAGCAGTCCGGCGCCGATCACCAGGCTCCACGACCGTCCAGGCTTGCTGCCACCGAGCGCGTCGGCCGCCAGATGCGCTCGCGCCCAGGCCTCGTCGGCGGCCTTGTTGACCTTCTTCTGCGCCCGCCCGCCCAGCTTGGAGCCCTTCTTGCCGGCTGCCTTGCGGGCCTTGCGCGCCTTCTTGCCGGCCGCCAGGGCCAGGTCCGACAGCGTGCCGGCGAAGTCCGCGGCCGTGCTGCCGGCCCGGTCGGCGAGACCGGTGGCGGTGCTGCTCGCCCGGCCGGCGAGGCCGGTGGCGGTGCCACTCGCGGCGCCGGCGGTCTGCTTACCCGCCTCGCGGGCGCTGTCCGCGGCCGACGCCATGGCCGCCGCCAGGTAGTCCCAGGCCTGCGTGGCCGCGCGTTCGGCCCGATCGGTACGCGAGCTCATCGTGTCGTTACCTCCTGCGAGAACCGTCAGACCTCTGGGCTCATCCGACCGTGCCTGCCCGATTCGTACCTTAGCCCAAACCGGGTCGCCGAAGCGGGGCGTGCACGGTGTCGGATGTGGACACCATCACGTCAGCCTTGCGAAGGCCGATTCGGTGGACGACCGTGGGTAGGCTGGTGCCCGTTCAACAGGCAGGCCGGGGATGACGCTCAGGCAGGCCACAGGTTCGGTGTTTAGTGTTCGTGACGTTTCACCGGACCCGATGGGGGCATGCACACTGCCCCCGGCGTTGGGCCGACATCGGCACAGCACTACGCTGCGTCGCGGCCCGCGCACTGAGGAGACGCTCGGGGCATCCCGAGTAGGTGGAGGTTGTGGCGTGACGCTGTCGATATCGACGTCGGCACCGGCGGGCGACTCGGTGGAGATCTTGCTCGAGGGCGAGATCGACGTGGAGAACGCCTACGAGATCCGGGATGCCGTCGCCGCCCGCCTGACCGACTCGACCCCGGGCCGGATCGAACTCAACCTGCAGCGGGTCACCTTCATCGACTCGGTCGGGATCAGCGCCATGGTGGGCGCGTTCCAGCTGGCTCAGATCTCCGGCGTCAAGCTCGTGGTCACGCGGCCCAGCCGCTTCGCCCACCGCCAGCTCTGGGTCACCGGGCTGCTCGGGCTGTTCGGCTCGCCGCAGCCGTGGATCGAACCGGCGGAACAACCAGCGGTGTCCGGCGCCTGACGGCCAGTGATTCTCGCCTTCGGCCCTGCGTAGTGCCTTGTTGCCGGTGTCCGGTTGCGGAATAGTCGCCTGGCGTGGCCCTACTTCCGATGGGTACCGCAATCCTGCGGCGGTACGTGCTGACCGGCGCCATCGGCCAGGGCGGCGTCTCGACCGTCTACTCGGCGGTGGATGCCCGCCGGGGACGTGGTGTGGCGGTCAAGGTGCTGGCGCCCACGCTCGCCGACAACCCGGCCGCCTGCGACGACGTCCGCCGGGAAGCCCTGATCACCGACCGGCTGCGGCATCCCAGCGTCCCCCGCGTCTTCGAGTACGGTGACGCCCCGCTTCCGGACGGCACCGTGGTCCCGTACGTGGTGCTCGAACTGCTGGCCGGCGTCCCGCTGGCCGAGCGGCTGGCGGGCGCCCCGCTGGACTGGCCCGAGGCGGTCCGGATCGCGGCCGCGGCGGCCGACGTGCTGGCGGTCGCCCACCGCCGCGGCGTCGTCCACCGCGACCTGTCCGCGCGCAACATCATGGTCACCCCGGCCGGCATCAAGATCATCGACTTCGGCCTGGCCACGGCAGCCCTGCGCGGTGCCGACTCCGGCCGGCATCCGATCGTCGTGCGCAACGGTGACCGCCCCCGGCTGTCCCACCCGAAGACGGCGTTCGCCCGGCCCTCGGACGACGTGTACAGCCTCGGTGTCCTGCTGTACGAGCTGCTCACCGGCCGCTCGCCCTACCCGCCGGAGGTGGCGGCCATGATCGTCGCCGCCGGCCGGGTCGCCCATCTGGCCCCGACCCCGGTGCTGGCCGTCGCGGGCCTGCCCCCGCCGCTGCCCGGCCTGGTCCGCGCCTGCATGGCCAAGAACCCGGACGACCGCCCGACCAGCGCGGCCGTCGCGCTCGCGTTGTGGGACGTGCTGGCCGGCCACCACCGCGCCGCCCTGGCCGTCCCGTCCCGCACTGGGCCCTCCCGCCGACCCGTCCGATCCGGCCGTCATCGCCGCCCGGTGGCTGACCGCTCGCCCGGTGTGCCGGTGGCGCCCGCCGGTGGCGCCTGACGGGCCGGTCGCTCGCCCGGTGTGCCGGTGGCCCTCACCGGGCCGGCTGCTCGCCCGGCGTGCCGGTGGAGCCCGCCGGTGGCACGGCAGCGAGGTTCGTGCGGCCGGCCGGGCGGCCGGCGTACCGGAACGGGGCTTCAGAAGGCGGACGGCTGAACGCGGATGGACTCGAGGTTGACCTGCACCTCGGCCGCCTCGCCGGGGGCGCGGATCGGCGTCACCACCGCGTAGCCGTCGGCCAGCGCGGCCAGGTCGGTGCCCGGTTCCAGCGACTCGTCGGCCGCCTGCACCGCCGTCCGGACGTAGCCCTCACCGGCCTCCGCGATGCTGATCTGGACCTGCCCGAAACGGGCCAGCCGGGCCCGCCGCAGCCCGCGGATGCCGTCCGGATGCAGGTCGGGCACGTTCAAGTTGAGCACCGTCCCGGCCGGGGTGTGGGTCAGCGTCGGCAGCAGCCGGATCGCCAGGTCGGCCGCGCTCGCCCAGTGCCGGTGCTCGTCGTCGGTCCGGGCGAGCTCGTCCGTCGAAAGGGCGGCGGGCGTCAAGACGTCCAGCGACACCGCCATGCCGTGCACCCCCTCGTGCGAGGCGGTCAGCGTGGCCCCGACCGTGCCGGAGTGGAGCACCGCCGCCCCGGCGTTGGCGCCCCGGTTGATGCCCGAAAGCACCACATCCGGTGCGTCGCCCCAGGCCGCCCGTAACGCCAGCAGCACGATGAAGGCGGGGGAGGCGGCCACCCCGTACGCCGGCACGTTGCGCGCTCCGGGCAGCTGCCGCGACTGCACCACGATCCGCCCGTCCTGCTGGACCGCGGTCATCGCCGTGCCCGAACCGCTGGCTTCGGTCAGCGGGGCGGCCACCACGACGTCGTGGCCGTCGCGGACCGCCGCCCGGGCGAGGACGCGCAGGCCGGGGGCGTCGATCCCGTCGTCGTTGGTGATCAGCAGCCTCATGAGGCCAGTGTTGCCGATCGGGCGACCGGGAGCGGCTGGTTCCGGGACTTGCTCAAACGATTGACGTCCGTCATCCTGCGGACACACAATCGCCATGCTCGAGGGCCCACCAGCTTCGCGCGACGCCCTCCACTGCGCGCTGAGGAGATCCCCGTTGCGTACCAGATCACTTTTGGCCGGCATCGCGGCCACCGTCACGGTGGGCGCCCTGCTCGCCATCCCGTTGTCCGCGTCGGCGGCCACCGCCACCAACCTCGCCCTGTACGGCACCGCCACGGCGTCCTCGAGCGAGAACGCGGGCGTCGGGCCGGGCAACGCCATCGACGGTGACCCGGCCACCCGCTGGTCGAGCCTGTTCGCCGACCCGCAGACGCTGACCGTCGACCTGGGCGCCCGCGCCACCGTGGACTCGGTCGTCCTGACGTGGGAGACGGCGTACGCGAAGGCCTACACCGTGGACGGCTCGACCGACGGCACCACCTGGAAGCCGATCACCGCGGTCACCGACGGCGACGGCGGCACCGACAGCATCGACGCCGGCGGCACGACCCTGCGGTACGTCCGGGTCACCGGCACCGCGCGCGCCACCGCGTACGGCTATTCGCTCTATGAAGTGCAGGTCCTCGGCACGTTCACCGAACAGGCGGTGTCGCTGGCCCGCGACGCCGTCGGCCTGCGGGAGAAGGGCACCGCCCAGATCCCGGTGCACCTGAACCAGCCGTCGGACCAGCCGGTGACGGTGAAGTACGCGACCGCCGACGGCACGGCCACGGCGGGCGCCGACTACGTGGCGGCGAGTGGCACGCTCACCTTCGCGCCCGGCCAGACGGTGCAGAACATCCCGATCGCGGCCATCGACGACACCATCGACGAGCCCGACGAGACGTTCACCGTGAAGCTGTCGGACCCCAGCACCGGCGTGCTGCTGTCCCCGAACCGGACGACCACGGTCACCATCGCCGACGACGACGTCCCCAGCACCGGCGGCGTACCGAAGACTCTGCGCGACTTCGAAGGCACCGTTCCGATCGGCGCCGGCCCGCAGGACATCTGGCCGTTCGGCGGCAGCGACGCCGACAAGCCCGAGCTGACCACCCCGGAGATGACCCGCCCGGGCGCACCCGCCGGCAACCACGTGCTCAACGTGAAATACCACGCGGTCCAGTACGGCGGCTTCTCCGACGACATGACCTACGACCACGACCCGCAGGACTGGAGCGGCTACCTCGGCTTCCGGTTCTGGTTCCACGGCGGTAACACCGCGCCGCTCCCGCCCGGCTCCGGGCCCAAGATCAACATCGAGATCAAGGACGGCGGCGTCAACGGTGAGCAGACCGAATTGTGGACCACGTCGTTCACCGACGACTTCGACGACTGGACGCTGATCGAGATCCCGTTCAGCCAGTTCGTCTACCGCACCGACTACCAGCCCGTCGGCGGCATCAACCACGTGCTCGACCTGACGGCGATGTGGGGGTACGCGTTCACCCCGCCGACCGCGCACAACGGATCGTTCGCGCTGGACGACATCCAGGTGTACGGCGTCGCCCTTCCCCCGCCGGTGGCCACGGTCTCCACCGACAAGCCGGTCTACACGGTGGACGACGGTGACACGGCCACGGTCGGCATCACGCTCAAGCCGACCGGCACCGACCCCCTCGACGCGCCGGTGACCGTCAAGTACGCGACGTCGGACGGTACCGCCACGGCCGGGACCGACTACACCGCCACCGACGGCAGCGTCACCTTCACCCCGGGCGGCCCGGCGACGCAGACCGTGACCGTCCACACCGCCGGAAACCGTCCGGCCGGCGTGGCCCGGACCATCGGCCTGAAGCTGACCGCCCCGGACGACGTCCGGCTGTCGGCCGACCTGCCGGCGACCGTGGTGATCAACGCGCACGGCCTGCCCTACCAGGACAAGAGCCTGCCGATCGCCACGCGGGTGGCCGATCTGATGTCCCGGATGACGCTGGCCGACAAGGTCGGCCAGATGACCCAGGCCGAGCGGGCCGCCCTCGCCGACCCGAACGACATCGCGAAGTACCGGCTCGGGTCGCTGCTCTCCGGCGGCGGCTCGACCCCGACGCCGAACACGCCGGCCGCCTGGGCCGACATGGTGGACGGGTTCCAGTTGAGGGCTCAGCAGGCGCCGCTGCAGATCCCGCTGCTCTACGGCGTGGACGCCGTGCACGGACACAACAACCTGGTCGGGGCCACGATCTTCCCGCACAACATCGGGCTGGGCGCGACCCGCGACCCGGCGCTGGTGGACCAGGTCGGCGCGGTCACCGCCCAGGAGGTCCGGGCCACCGGGCCGCAGTGGGACTTCTCGCCCTGCCTCTGCGTGGCCCGCGAGGACCGCTGGGGCCGGACGTACGAGAGCTTCGGCGAGGACCCGGCCCTGGTCACCTCGATGGCCGGGATCGCCGGGGCGTACGAGAAGAACGGCGTCCTGGCCACGCTCAAGCACTGGGTGGGCGACGGCGCCACCACGTACGGCAGCTCGACCACCGGCAGTTACACCGTCGACCAGGGCGTCACCAACCTGACCGAGCAGCAGCTCTGGAACCTGGAGATCACCCCGTACATCGCCGGCATCAAGGCCGGGGCGGGTGCGGTCATGCCGTCCTACTCCAGCGTCAACACCGGCTCCGGCCCGGTGAAGATGCACGGGAACCAGCACCTGATCACCGACGTGCTGAAGAATCAGCTCGGCTTTAAGGGGTTCGTGATCTCCGACTGGCAGGCCATCGACCAGCTGCCCGGCGATTACCGCAGCGACATCACCACGTCGATCAACGCCGGACTCGACATGATCATGGTGCCGTACCAGTACACGAACTTCCAGCAGTTGCTGACCGAGCAGGTCGGCGCCGGCGCGGTGCCGCAGACGCGGATCGACGACGCGGTCCGGCGGATCCTGACCCAGAAGTTCGAGCTGGGGCTGTTCGAGCACCCGTACACCGATCGGTCCAAGATCGGTGACATCGGATCGGCCGCGCACCGGGCGGTCGCCCAGCAGGCCGCGGCCGAGTCGCAGACGCTGCTGAAGAACACCGGGGGCCTGCTGCCGCTCAAGAAGGACGCGCACGTGTACGTGGCCGGCAGCAATGCCGACGACATCGGCAACCAGTCCGGCGGCTGGACCGTCACCTGGCAGGGGGCCAGCGGCAACACCGATCCCGGCACCACCATCCTGGGTGGCATCAAGGCGCTCGACCCGAACGTGACGTATTCCAAGGACGCTTCGGCCGACATGACCGGCAGCGACGTCGGCGTGGTCGTGGTGGGCGAGACGCCGTACGCGGAGGGGGTCGGCGACGTCGGCAACGGCCGGGCCGACCTGTCCCTCTCGGCGGCCGACCGGGCGACGATCGACAAGGTCTGTGCCGCGATGAAGTGTGCGGTGCTGGTCGTGTCGGGGCGGCCGCAGTTGCTCGACCCGGCGCAGTTCGGCCACGTCGGTGCGGTGGTGGCGTCCTGGCTGCCGGGCACCGAGGGGCTGGGCGTGGCGCAGCCGCTGTTCGGCGACAAGGCGTACACCGGCCGGCTGCCCGACTCCTGGCCGAAGACGATGGCGCAGGAGCCGATCAATGTGGGCGACGCGACCTACGACCCGCTGTACCCGTTCGGCTGGGGGCTGCGGACCGACGCGGCCAAGCCTCGCTTGCAGGCGGTGCGGAACGCGCTGGCCGCGGAAGAGCGCCATCCGGCACGGGGTGCCAACCGGGCTGATCTGCTCCGGCTGAAGCTGGCGGTCTTCTCACTGGACGCCGGGCTGACCCGGTCGGCCTGGAACGCGGACGGCTCGGTCCGCAATCCGGCCGTGGTGATCGCGGCCGTCACGGGGGCATCGGCGTTCCTGGAGGGCACCTCGCTCCCGGTGACCGCGCAGTTCGACCCGCTCGTGTCGGTGGTGCGGGATCTGGTGCAGGCGAAGATGGTCGCTGCGCCGAGCGCGAACGCGTCGGCGCTGACCGGGAACGCCGAGCAGGAGTTGCTGGCCGGGCATCCGTATCGGGCGGTGCGGAAGCTGGTCGCGGCCTACTGAGGGGACAAGGGGAGCGCTTCGGCGCTCCCCTTGTCAGCCGGCCAGGTCCTGAAGCGGGCCGGTCAGCTCCGGACGCAGCGTGACCAGTTCCTGCAGCACCACCCGCCACTTGCCGGCCTCGACGTCGAACATGTAGCGGTCGGCCGGCGGGCGGCGCATCCAGCGGTCCAGCCGGTTGCGCGTGGCGAGCAGGTCGTCGTACGCCTTCGGCCCGAGCGCGGAGTACACCCGGCCGGCGAACTCGGGGAAGTGGGGACCGTAGGCCTCGCGGACGAACACCCGGGCCGCGTCCCAGGCCACCCGTTGCGGATGGATGACCGACTGTGTCATGTCCATCATTGTGGGTCGCGCCGGTGACGAACGCCACAGTTTCCGCCGACGGCTCGATTCACCAACCGCTCGGCGAGCAACTTCCGCCGGCGCTGACCGGCTCCACCTGCAACGTGGCGTGGTCGATGTCGAAGTCGTGATGCAACGCCTCGCGGGCCGACGTCAGCACCGCGCCCAGCTCGGCCGCCGGCTCCAGCGACAGGTGGGCCGAGGCCACGTCCATGCCTGAGGTCAGCGTCCAGACGTGCAGGTCGTGGACGTCGCAGACTCCCGGCACGGCGGCCAGCCGGTCACGCACCACGGCCACGTCGAGCCGGTCCGGAGCGGCCTGGACCAGAATGCGGACGGCCGACCGGCCGAGGTCGAAGGTCCGCGGCAGGATCATCAGGGCGACGATTACGGCGACGATCGGGTCGGCGTACTGCCAGCCGGTGAACGCGATGATCATCGCGGCCACGATCACCCCGGCCGAGCCGAGCAGGTCGCCGACGACCTCGACGTACGCCCCGCGGACATTGATGCTCTCCTGTGCGCCCGGCCGCAGCAGCAGGAACGCCACGATGTTGATCAGCAGGCCGCCGACCGCCACGATGAGCATGGGGCCGGCGGGCACGTCCGGCGGGTCGGTGAACCGGCGGATCGCCTGCACCACCACGACCACCGCCACCGCCGTCAGCAGCACGGCGTTGGCCAGCGCGGCCAGCACTTCCAGCCGGTAGAGGCCGAAGGTGCGCTGCGAATCGGTGGCGGCCCGGCCGGCGGCGGTGATGGCGGCCAGGGCCATCGCGATGCCGAGCACGTCGGTGAACATGTGACCGGCGTCGGAGAGCAGGGCCAGCGAGCCGGTGAGGAAGGCGGCGACCGCCTCGACGACCATGAACGCGGCGAGCAGAGCCGCGGCCAGCCACAGGCGGGGACGGTGCTTCGCGCCGGCGCGCACCGCCGACCCGCCGTGGTCGTGCCCGGCTCCCATGCGTCCTACCTTCCGTCGTGGCCCCCAGCCTCCGCCAATATATGCGCGTATCGCAATGTGTGCAACATTATGCGACCCGCAACGCTGCCGTTCACTCATCGGCCGCCGGCCCGACCGACGAGAGGCGCGCACCGCCGCCCGGTGACCGCCGGGGGCGATGCGCCCAGGCGTCAGGACGTGGGCAGCCAGGCCGGGTCGGTGCCGATGGTGGTGAGGCGCTGGGTGGCGCGCGACAAGGCCACGTACAGGGTGCGGAGGCCGGCCGCGTCCTTGGTCAGGTCGGCCGGCTCGACCAGGACGACCGCGTCGTACTCCATGCCCTTGGCCTCCAGCGCCGTCACCACCTGCAGCCGGTCGCCGCCGAGGTCCGCCAGCCACGCCGCCACCTCGTCGCGGCGGGGGACCGCGGTGATCACGCCGACCGTGCCCTCGACCTCGGCCAGCTGCTGCTCCACCGCCGACCGGACGACGCGGGGCAAGCCGGCGGCGTCGATGACGAGGTCGACCGGATCGACGCCGGTGCTGCGGACCGCGGTCGGCAGGGGCAGGTCCGGCATGATCGTCCGGATGACCCGGGCGGCCACCGCGAAGATCTCCGCGCTGTTGCGGTAGTTGGTGCTCAGCACGTACGTGTTGCGCCGCCGGCTGCCCAGCGCGCGGTCCCGGGCGCGGTCGAGCTCGGCCGGATCGCCGGCCCACGCGGTCTGGGCCGGGTCGCCGACCACGGTCCACGACGCGTACGAACCCCGCCGCCCGATCATCCGCCACTGCATCGGTGAGACGTCCTGAGCCTCGTCGACGACCACGTGGGCGTACTCGCGGTAGTCGTCGTCGCGCTGCACCTGCTGCGCCCGGGCGGCGGCCTGCCGGTCGGCGTACGTGCTGACCTCCTGCACCCCGTCGCGTACGTGGAAGGGGTTGCGGGTCTTGCGAGCCGCCTGCTTGGGGCGGCCGAGCAGCTCGTCCAGCTCGTCCAGCAGGGCCACGTCGGCGATCGTCGGGCCCCGCTCGGCCAGGTCGTCGAAGGCGCCCTGCAACGTGGCGATCTCCTCCGCCGTGAGAATCCCGTTGGCGTACGACCGGAGCCGCGCGGGCTGAGCCAGCCAGCCCAGCACCCGCATCGGGGTGAACCGCGGCCACCACGCCCGGAGGAAGTCCCGAAAATCAGCCCGGTCGGCGATGTCGGCCTCGAAATCGGGCTTCTCGGGCAGGTTGCGCACGTTCTGGTCGCGGGCCTGGGCCCACAGCGCGTCGAAGACCCCGTCGAACCCGGCTCCGCGGACCTCGTTGCGCCGGGCCCCCCGGGGCAGCGCCCGGCGCCGGATCCGGTCGAGCTGCCGCTGGTCCAGCCGCAGCAGTGTGCCCCGGTAGAGCAGGCGCAGCTCGACCGGACCGCCGGGGACGGCGTCGTGGCTGGCCCGCTCGAGCACCCGCCGGATCCGCAGCGAACCCTTGATCGCGGCCACGTCGCTGCGGTCGACGCGGGCGGCGTCGTAGCCGAGAACGAGCGAGCCCAGCGACCGCAGCGTGGCCGTCTCCTCGCCCAGCGACGGCAGCACCGTGGCGATGTAGTCGACGAACACGCCCGAGGGCCCGACCACCAGGATCCCGCCGCCGGCGAACCGGTTCCGGTCGGAGTAGAGCAGGTACGCCGCCCGGTGCAGGGCGACCGCGGTCTTCCCGGTGCCGGGGCCGCCGGTGACGATGGTGATGCCGGAGGCGGGGGAGCGGATGGCCTCGTCCTGCTCCCGCTGGATGGTGGCGACGATGTCGCGCATGCCCCGGCCGGTGGCCTTGGACAGGCTGGCCAGCAGCGCGCCGTCGCCGACGACGCGCATGCCCGGCGTGGCCGCGTCGGGCATCAGCAGGTCGTCCTCGATGCCGACGACCTTCTCGCCGCGGGACTGGATCATCCGCCGCCGGACCACGCCGAGCGGCTCGGCCGCGGTGGCCCGGTAGAACGCGGCCGCGGCCGGCGCCCGCCAGTCGACCACGAGCGGCTGGGCGTCCTGGTCGCGGATGCCCATCCGGCCGACGTAGTGCACGGCGTCGGTGTCCAGGTCGAGGCGGCCGAAGACCAGACCTTCGTACTCGGTGTCGAGCGCGTGCCGGCGCCGGGCGGCGTGGAAGACCATCGCGTCCCGCTCGACGAGCGCGCCGAACGTGCCGACCCCGGCGAGCTGGTAGCCCTCCCGCTCGGCCCGGGACGCGTCCCGGCGCAGCTCGGCGAGCCGCGTGTACACCCGATCGACATGTTCCTGTTCGACTGCGATTTCCTGCTGGAGGACGGTGGCGTCACTCAACGTCGGTTGTGCTCCCTCTGAGGCATGCCGCCCGCACGAAGGGGGCAATCGAACTTACTCCTCCGGGGTTGGCTCCGTCGACCGCGGCGCGCTGACGCCCGCACGCCCGTCCGTAGCCGCGGGCGCCGGCCGCGGCGCCGCCGGGCCGTCCGCGTCCCACGGTGGCCCGATCCTGACGCCTTGACAGATCGCGTCGGTTCCGAATACTTAAGCAAGTGCCTAACCAATCGCTGTCGCTCGACCTGATGTTCGCAGCGCTCGCCGACCCGAGCCGCCGCAGCATGGTCGAGCGGCTCAGTCGCGGACCGGCATCGGTCAAGGAACTGGCCCAGCCGCTGACGATGTCCCTCCCGGCTGTTCTCCAGCACCTCCAGGTGTTGCAGGACAGCGGGCTGGTCCGGTCGGAGAAGGCGGGCCGGGTCCGGACCTGCCGCCTCGAACCGGCCGCGCTCAGCGCCGCCGAGGGGTGGATCGCCGACCGGCGCCGGGGCTGGGAGCAGCGGTTGGACCGACTCGAGGACTATCTGACGGAAGAGGGAATCGAATGACCACGCGCAGCACCGTGCACGACACGTTCGTCATCGGCCGGCATTACGACGCGGCGCCGGCCCGGGTCTACCAGGCCTTCGCCGACCCGGAGGCCAAGGCTCAGTGGTTCGGCGGCCCGGACGAGAAGCGGTCCGTCGACTTCCGCGAGGGCGGCCGGGAGACGATGATCTCGGACCTGGACGGCACCGAGATGGGCTACTACGCCACCTACACCGACATCGTGAAGGACGAGCGCATCGTCTACACCTACGAGATGACCATGGGCGGCGAGCGGATCTCCGTGTCGGTGGCCACCATCGAGGTCACCGCGGCCGCGTCCGGCGGTACCGACCTGCGGATCACCGAGCAGGGCGTCTACCTCGACGGGCTCGACCAGCCGTCGATGCGTCGCCACGGCACCGAGTTGTTGCTGGACGCCCTGGGCGTGTCGCTCACCGACTGATCAGGCGGCCTCGGGGTAGCGACTCCCGCGGTGGCCCCGGCCGGCGCCCGCCACCAGGTCGGTCAGGACGGCCGACACCTCGGCCGGCCGTTCCATCATCAGCATGTGCCCGGCGCCCGGGTAGACCGTCAGCTCGCTGCCGGGCAGCGCGCCGGCGATGCACTGGGCACAATCCGGGGGAGTGAGGCGGTCACGGTCGCCGACCAGGACCGCCGACGGCACGTCGTGCACCGCGACCAGCGTCTCGAGGCGGCGCTGGAGCTCGACCGACGTCCGGAAGCCGCCGATCGCCCGCAGCGACGTCCAGCCCACCGCCCGTACGGTCATCCGCAGGTCGTCGCCGGTGAACTCGTCGCCGAACAGCAGCCAGCGGATCGCCGGGCGCAGCACCGGCACGACCGCCCGGTGCGGCCGCCACGCCCCCGACCGGGCCAGCACGCCCGCGCCCAGCGTCTCGGTCAGGTGGAACAGCGTGGCCGCCGGAGCCGGAAGGCCGTAGCGGGTGTGGGCGGTGCCCTCGGCGGTGGTGGAGACGAAGACCAGGCCGGCCACGCGCGCCGCGAACTCGTCCGGACGGTCGCCGGCGAACTCCATGATCGTCATGCCGCCCATGGAATGGCCGGCCAGCACGACCGGCCCGTGCGGCGCGCACTGCCGCAGCACCTCGCTCAGGTCGGCGCCGAGCTGGGCCAGGGTGGCCGCGTTCCGGCGGGTGGACCCGGACCGGCCGTGGCCGCGGGCGTCGTACCGGAGGATCCGAACCCGGGGAATCAACCGCTCGAGCGCACTCACCTGGTGGTGCCAGGAGTGCCGGTCCAGGCACCAGCCGTGCAGCAGCACCACGGTGAGCGGCGCGTCGAGGGGTCCGGACGTCTCGACGAAGAGACGGACGCCGTCGGGCAGGACGATCTCCGAACGTTCGCTCATGGGCACCTCCGCCGGTCGCACGGGCCCCCTTGTACCCACGGGTAATAAGCATCACGCGTGCCGTCCCGAAATACCACCGCCCGGACGGATCATGCGCCGGGCGGTTGCCGGCCGGGGGCAAGCGGTTGCCGTACGGGCGTGATCTGCCTCTCCCAGTGGGCCGGAGTGGCTCCGCTCAGCGAGAATTCTTCGTATGACCGCGACCCCCGACACCGCCCCGCCCAGCAACACCCCTCCGGTTCGGCCGGACGATGCGCTCGCCGAACTCCTGGCCGGCAACAAGCGTTTCGTCGGCGGCCACCCCACGCACGGGCACGACGTCGCCGCCGCGGCCGCCGCCTCGGGCGGACAGGAACCGCACGCCGTCGTGCTCGGCTGCATCGACTCCCGGGTGCCGCTGGAAGCCATCTTCGACCAGACCTTCGGGTCGATCTGCGTGGTGCGCTCCGGCGGGCACGCCGTCGACCGCGCGGTGCTCGGGTCGGTCGGCTTCGCCGTCGAGAAACTCGACGTGCCGCTGATCGTCGTGCTCGGGCACGTCCGGTGCGGAGCGGTCCAGGCGACGGTGGCGGCGTTGCGGGCCGGCGAGCGGCCGGAGGGCGACGTCGGATACCTGGTCGACGAGATCGCGCCGGCCGTCCGCGAGATCGGCCTGGACGATCCGGACGTGGTCGACAAGGCGATGCGCGTGCACGTGACCCGGACGGTCGAGCGGATGTACGGCGTCGCCGGGGTTGCCGAGGCGGTGGCCGCCGGCCGGGTCGCCGTCGCGGGCGCGTTCTACGACCTCGACACCGGATCGGTGAACCTGCTGGACTGACGGGACTTGATCACCGCCATGTGCAAGAACGCCCTTCCGGCCACAAGCCGGAAGGGCGTTCTGACGTGTGGGTCAGCCCTCGAAGACACCCGCGTCGGCGAGACGCTTCTCGGTGGTCGACCAGCCGTCGTTCGGGAACTGCTCGTTCAGCGACTCGATCTCCGAGCGGATCTTGGCGCCGTGGCCGGCCGCCGCGATCACGCGGATCTCCTCCACGAAGGCGTCCGAGTCGGTCTTGTGGTGCGCGGTCTTGCCGTTGGTCAGATTGCGCACGTACGCGAACTTCCCGTGCGCGAGCGGGATGAGGTACTTGAACTCACCGAGCACGCTCAGCGCGCCGCCCGTGCTCTGGCCGGCGCGGACTGATGCGCGGGCGGTCTTGGAGGTGTTGCTCGCCACGGCGGTACTCCTTGAGAAAGCAGACAGGGCCCATCGGAAGGGGGCCCGTGGGAAGGACAGGCTTGAGGAGCAGGTAGGGCATAAAAATAGCCCCGTCAACTCTACATGACCGGCGGGTACCCGTGCCGCTCGAGCCCGTCGGCCGTTGAGCCCGGTGTGCCACTAGGGCCGATTCCCATCGCCGATATTGCCGTTTCTCTGGCGCACCATCCGAACCGTTCGGCATCATGGGACACGATCAACCGCGGTCGAGGTCGTAGGGGAAGACGCACCTCGGTCTCCGGGAGGTCACCGTGCCAACGTGTGGCGTCGTATACGTCCACTCGACTCCACTCGCCGTGTGCCAGCACGTCGAGTGGGCGATCGCGCGCGTCCTGACCGCGCCGGTCACCTTGCACTGGACGGGCCAGCCGGTCGATCCCGGCGCCCGCCGTGCCGAGTGCAGCTGGACCGGAAGGCCCGGCACTGGTGCCGAGCTGGCTGCTGCCCTGAGACAGTGGCCGATGATCCGGTTCGAGGTCACCGAGGAGCCGAGTGCCGGCGTCGACGGTGAACGCTTCATGCATGTCCCCGGGCGAGGTCTCTTCCACGGCACCGTAGGCGCCGCCGGCGACATCCAGCTCGGCGAGGACCGGCTCCGTGCCCTGATGGCGGCGGCCCGTGCCCCCGAGGCCCTGTCCCATGCCCTGGAGAAGGCGCTGGGCACGGCCTGGGACGCCGAGCTCGAGCCGTACCGCTACGCCGGTGACGGCGCCCCCGTGACGCTGCTCACCCGGGTCGGCTGACCGTCGCTCTGCCATTCCGCGCGCGAGGCGGCAGAGTGAACCCATGTCGACGCCACTGGACATGTTCACGCGACTGGAGGCTGCGGACGCGCTGCCTCAGTTCACCGCGATCCGGCGGCGGACGTACGAGTTGCTCCGCCCGTACCGCGGAAAGATCCTGGACCTGGGGTGCGGCACCGGCCGTGCTGTCGCCGAGCTGATCTCCGAGGGCGCCGATGCCGTTGGGCTCGACCCGGACGAGGGTGCGCTGGCCGTCGCGCGGGACCACCGGCCGGCGCTCGACATCCGTCCCGGCACCGCCGACGCCCTGCCGTTCGCCGACGGTGAGCTGGACGGTTACCGCGCCGACCGCGTGCTGCACCTGGTGCCGGACCCGGCCGGGGCGGTGGCCGAGGCCCGCCGGGTGCTGGCGCCGCGGGGACGGATCGTCCTGTCCGGACGGGACTGGGAGGGCGTGATGATCGACGCCGACGACGGCGACCTGACCCGGCGGCTGGTCCAGGCCCGGGCGGACACCGTCCCGCATCCGCGGATCGCCCGGCACTACCGCACGCTGCTGGTCGACGCCGGCTTCGCCGACCCGGAACTGGAGGTGCGGACGGCCATCTTCACCGGGGCCGAGGCGCTGCCGATGCTCGCCGTGTACGACACCGGCGGCTGGCTCGACGAGCAACGCCGTCGGGCCGCCGCCGGCCGGATGATGGTCGCGGTGCCATTCTTCATCGCCTCGGCGACCGCCTGAGTCTTTCGCCCGGGCTCAGCGTCAGGCCGGGCTCAGCGTCAGGCCGGGCTCAGCTTCAGGCCGGGCTCAGCTTCAGGCCGGGCTCAGCTTCAGGCCCGCGTGAATACCAGGGCCACGTTGTGCCCGCCGAAGCCGAACGAGTTGTTGACCGCCGCCGGGACGTCCATCGGCCGCGCCTTGTGCGCGGCCACGTCGAGCGTCAGGCCGTCGTCGGGATCGTCCAGGTTGATCGTCGGCGGGACCACACCGTCGCGGATGGTCAGGATGACGGCGATCGACTCCAGCGCGCCGGCCGCGCCGAGCAGGTGCCCGGACATCGACTTGGTGGAGGTCAGCACCGGGTGGTCGCCGATCGCCACCTTGATGCCGTGGATCTCCGTCATGTCGCCGACGGGCGTGGACGTGGCGTGCGCGTTGACGTGCACGATGTCGGCCCCGGTGAGGTCGGCGTCCTGCAGCGCCTTGCGCATCGCACGGATCCCGCCCTCGCCCTGCGGGTGCGGCTGCACGATGTCGTAGCCGTCCGAGGTGATCCCGGCGCCGGCCAGTCGAGCGTAGATCCGGGCGCCACGCGCCACGGCGTGGTCGGCCCGCTCCAGCACCAGCGCGCCCGCGCCCTCGCCGAGCACGAACCCGTCCCGGCCCTTGTCCCATGGCCGGGACGCCTTCTCCGGCTCGTCGTTGCGCGTCGACATCGCCCGCATCGACGCGAAGCCGGCAATCGGCAGCGGGTGGATGACCGCCTCGGTGCCGCCGGCCACGACCACGTCCGCCCGGCCGGCCCGGATGATGTCCAGACCCAGCGACAACGCCTCGGCGCCGGTCGCGCAGGCGCTGGCCATCGCGTGCACGCCGGCCCGGGCGCCCAGCTCGAGCCCGACGTAGGCGGCCGGGCCGTTCGGCATCAGCATCGGCACGGTGTGCGGGCTGACCCGGCGGGGGCCGGACTGCTCCAGTATGTCGTCCTGGTTGAGCAGCGTCACCGCGCCGCCGATGCCGGAACCGAAGCTGACCGCGAGCCGCTCCGGGTCCAGCCCGGAATCGGCCAGGCCCGCATCGGCCCAGGCCTGGTGCGCGGCGATCAGGGCGATCGCCTCGGACCGGTCCAGCCGGCGCAGCTTGACCCGATCGAGAACCTCGGACGGATCCACGGCCAGCTGAGCCGCGATACGGACCGGCAACTGCTGGGCCCACTCCTGAGTGAGCGCACTCACCCCGGAGCGGCCGGCAAGCAAGGCGTCCCACGTGGACGCGACGTCCCCGCCCAGCGGGGTCGTCGCTCCGAGCCCGGTGACGACGACGTCAGAGGTAGTCATGTCAGTGGTTCGCCTCGATGTAGCTGACGGCGTCGCCGACGGTCTTGAGATTCTGCACCTCGTTGTCCGGGATCTTGACCCCGAACTTCTCCTCCGCCGCCACCACGACCTCGACCATGGACAGCGAGTCGACGTCCAGGTCGTCGGTGAAGGACTTCTCCTCGGCGACGTCGTCCGGGTTCACCCCGGCGACCTCCTCGAGGATCTCGGCGAGGCCCGAAGTGATCTCAGCGCGAGTTGCCATGTTGCGTGTTTCCTCTCAATGGTGGGACCTACCAACCTTACGGACAGCGGATGACCTGTCCGGCGTACGTGAGGCCGCCGCCGAAGCCGAACAGCAGAACCGGGGCGCCGGACGGCACCCGGCCCTGCTCGATCAGCTTCGACAGGGCCAGCGGCACACTGGCCGCGGAGGTGTTGCCGGATTCGACGAGGTCCTTGGCGACCACGATGTCCGGGCTGAAGTTCAGCCGCTTCACGATGCCGTCGATGATGCGGGTGTTGGCCTGGTGCGGGATGAAGGCGGCCAGTTCCTCCGGCCGTACGCCCGCCTTCGCGCAGGCCTCGAGCGCGAAGGGTGCGAGAGCCGTGGTAGCCCAGCGGAAGACGATCTGGCCCTCCTGCTGGATGTACGGCTGCCAGCCCTCGATCCGCAGGACGTCGCCCTTGTCGGGGGCCGATCCCCAGAGCACCGGCCCGACGCCCGGCTCCTCACCGTCGGCCACCGGAGTCAACACGGCCGCGCCGGCGCCGTCGCCGAACAGGACGGCGGTCGTCCGGTCGGTCCAGTCGGTCACGTCGGACAGTTTCTCGGCCCCGATCACCAGGGCGTTGCCGGCCGCGCCGGCCCGGATCGCGTGGTCGGCCACGCCGACCGCGTACGAGAAGCCGGAGCACGCCGTGTTCACGTCCATCGCGGCCGGCGCCATGATGCCCAGCCGGGCCGCCACGCGGGTGGCCACGTTGGGGCAGCGATCGATCGACGAGCAGGTCGCCACGACGACCATGTCGATGTCGGCCGCGCTCAGGCCGGACCCGGCCAGCGCCTTCTCGGCCGCGAAGGCGGCCATGTCGGCCACCGATTCCTGGTCGGCGATCCGGCGTTCGGCGATGCCGACGCGGTCGCGGATCCACGCGTCGTTCGTGTCGACGATCTTGGCCAGGTCGTCGTTGGTGACGACACGCGAGGGCTGATAGTGGCCCAGCGCGACGATGCGGGAACCCGCGGGCATGAGCGACGCTCCTTTCACTTGTGCCGAGCGATCAGGTCGCGCGTCGCGGGCAGGTCGGCCGGGGTGTTCAGGGTGACGATCTCCGGCGCGCCCTCGCCCTTGAGTTCGCGTTTGATCAAGCCGGCCAGCGTGCCCGCCGGCGGGAGTTCGAGGACGGCGGTGACGCCGAGTTCGCGCAGCGTCCGCACGCACAGGTCCCAGCGCACCGGCGCGGTCACCTGGCGGACCAGGCGCTGCAGCATCTCCGGCCCGGCGGTGACGTCGGCGCCGTCGGCGTTCGACAGGATCGTGCGGCTGGGATCCTTCGCGGTGATCCGCTCGGCCTCACGGGCCAGCGCCAGCTCGGCCGGCCCCATGTACGGCGTGTGGAACGCGCCGGCCACCGAAAGCGCGGTGACCCGGGCCTTGGCCGGCGGCTCGGCCGACAGCGCGGCGAGCCCGTCCAGGGCGCCGGCGGCCACGATCTGACCGGCGCCGTTGCGGTTGGCCGGGTACAGCCCGTTCGTCTCGATGGTGGCGACCACGTCGTCCGGGTCGCCGCCGAGCACCGCGCTCATCCCGGTCGGCTCCAGCGCGCAGGCCGCGGCCATCTCGCGTCCGCGCACCGCGGTCAGTGTGATTGCGGTTTCGGCCGACAGCACGCCGGCGAGCGCCGAGGCGCCCAGTTCGCCGACGCTGTGCCCGGCGACGACGATCGAGTCCGGCAGGTCCAGCTGCCCGGCCACCAGCAGCGCGGCCGCCACCAGCAGCGGCTGGGTCCGGGCGGTGTCCTTGATCTCGTCGGCGCCGGCCTCGGTACCGAGGTGGATCAGGTCCACGCCGGCCGGTTCCGCCCAGGCACGCAGGCGCGCCCGAGCGCCGGGCTGGTCCAGCCACGGGGACAGGAAGCCGGGTTTCTGGGAACCCTGGCCGGGACAGAGGACGGCGAGCACGGTGTTGACTCTCCCGGATCAGCAGAGATCGCGCGGTAGCGGCACGGTACGAAACCCTACGACCAGCGTTGTGGAAACCCTCCAAGACGGGTGGGATTTTGCCCCGTTAGGGGAGCATTTATCGGCACCCGGTCACGCTTGTTCGCCGTGGTGATTTGCGTCTCGCCGCCCCGTCACGTGGTGGGGTCGAGCCGCCCGATGATCAAGGCCAGGCGCAACGCGAACGCGTCCCGTCCGTCCAGCGGCGACAGGCCGGTCACCTCGGCCACCCGCTTGAGGCGGTACCGGACCGTGTTCGGGTGCACGTAAAGCTCGCGAGCCGCGCTCTCCAGCACGCCGCCGGCGGCGAAGAACGCGTCCAGCGTGTCCAGCAGACCGCTTCCGGCCCGCACCACCGCGCCGTACGCGTCGTGCCGCAGTGCCCGCCGGGCCTCGCTGTCGCCGGCCAGGGCCCGTTCCGGCAGCAGATCGTCGGCGGCCACCGGCGTCGGCGCGCCCGGCCAGGCGACGGCCGCGCGGTACCCCGCCAGCGCGGCCCGGGCCGACTCGTTCGCCTGGTCCAGCGTCGGCACCGCCGGTCCGACGACGATCGGTCCCTGGCCGAACGACGACGCCAGCTGACCCGCCGCGGCCACCGGATCCGGCACACCGCCCATCACCACGACCAGCCGATCGCCGTGCACCCCGCCGATGACCTCCATCCGCGCCCGCCGCCCCGCCCGGTACACGGTGTGCAGCACGGCGCCGATGTCGCCGCCCGGGGACCGTCCGACCACAACCGACACCGGCGGCGCGTCGGCCCACCCGAGCGCCGCCGCCCGGCTGGCCAGCGCGTCCGTCGAGTCGCCGCGCAGCAACGCGTCGACCAGCAGCGCCTGCAGCCGCGCGTCCCAGGCGCCCCGGGACTCGGCCGCCCGTGCGTACACCCGGGCCGCCGAGAAGGCGATCTCCCGCGAGAACCGCAGAATCGCCTCGGCCAGCGCGGCCTCCTCGCCCGTGGCGGCCAGCGTGGCCACCTGCGACTCGGCCACGTCGATGGTCACCTTGATCAGCTGTACGGCCTGGGTCAGCGTGATCGACCGCGCCAGCGCCCGCGGCGCCGCGGCGAACACCTCGTCCGAGATCTCCTGGGTGGACGCGGCGACCGTCCCGCCCGACCGCAGCCACTCCACCAGCGACCGGACGCCGGCCTGCGCGACCAGCATGACCCAGGCCCGCTGGTCGGCCGGCAGCGCCCGGAACCACGGCAGCGTCTCATCCATCCGCGCCATGGAGGCGCTGGCCAGGCCCCCCGCACTGCGCTCGATCCGGCGGAGCGTGGCGGCGAGGGGTTGCGGGGCCGCGGTCGAGGCCCCTTTCGCCGTACGGCCGGGGGAACGTGCCCGGCCGCCCCGCACGGCCCGGGTGGCCGCCGCCGGGCGGGCACCGGCGGGCAACCCCGGGCGGGTCCCGCCGGCCACCGTCGGTTCTCCGCGGGTGGGAGCGAGCGCCTCGGCGATCTGCTCGGCGAGATCGACGCCGATCGCGACGCCGGGGGGCGCGACGCCGGAGGGCTCAAGGCTCGCGATCACCCCGGTTGACTCGGAGTCGGGGGCCGGCCCGGAGTCGGAGGCCACCGGGGCGAGCTCAGGGCCGGCCGCCGCGGCGGTGTCCGCCCGGTTGCCGTCGTCACGCGCCCTTGTCACGGCATCAGCGTGACACGCCGCCGCCGACCCGCCCAGTCTCCGGCGGTCCGGCCGCTCCGCGACCCGGGCTGGATCCATGCCGCCTCCGCGACTCGGGCTCCGGCGACCTGCGTCGCCCCCGCTCGGGATCGCCACGGATTTCTGCGTGCGGGCGGCCGCGTTCACCACGGGCGGGATGCGTCGTGAGTAGCCCTCGCCCCCGGGCGAAATGAGAATCGCTCCACGTTCCTGGACATCTTTGTCCGTATTGTTACGAATAGCGGTGCGCCTCTGCGCTGATTTCGGTCCGTGACCTGGCATGGTTGGCGTCCTGCGAAGCCGGTTCGGTCAAGCCTGCGTCCGCGATGCCGATCAGACGAAGACACGATCCCGATCAGACGACGACACGATCCCGATCAGACGACGACACGATCCCGATCAGACGACGACACGATGCCGGCCAGACGACGACACCATCCCGATCAGACGACGACACGATGCCGGCCAGACGAAGTCGGCGGCCGAAGGAGGCGAGATGCCGGAACACCAGGACGGGCCGCGCACCGGGACCGACCCGGCCGCTGACGAGCCGCAAGCGGTTCCGCCGACTGCGCCGGAGGAGGAGCCGGTCGACTTCGTCCCGGCCCGCGTCGGCTGCCGCACCGAACTCCGCGGCTGGGCCGGCGCCCACCTGCACGGCGCGGTCCGCCCCCGCCGCCGTGCCGCCGGCCGCGGCCGTCCTCCGGGCCGCTGGTGCTGAACACAGCACAATGCGGTGGAGCGGTCCACCAGGCATTAGGCGGGCCGTACGGCTGCCGTTGACCGCCCTCGGAGCCGGCGATGTGCGGCCCGGACCGAGTCCCGTCGACTACCGCAACCCTCACCCGGCCGGGTGGTTGGGGGCTGCCCCCGGGCGCGTAAGCCAGCCTTCAGCCCTCGAGGCGGCCACGGTGGCAGGCATGGACGACAGAAGACGGCTGATTCTGGACCAGGCGCTCGCCCTCGTCGACGAGCGCGGCCTCGCCGCCATGTCCATGCGTGCGGTGGCCGAACGGGTCGGGCTGACCTCGATGGCGCTCTACCCGTATGTCGGCGGCAAGGATGCGCTGCTCGACGGCCTGGTCGATCTGCTGAGGCTGGAGCTGGACACCTCCTACGGGGTGGAGCCGGCCGAGCTGGGCTGGCGGGAACGGCTCCGGGCTCTCGGCCGCGCGGTGCGGGCCGTCGCGCACGAGCATCCGGGCGCCTTCCCGTTGCTGCTCACCCGCCCGGCCGCCGGTGCGGCCACGTCCTGGCTGACCGCGGCCCTGCGCCACGTGCTGCACGACGCCGGGGTGACCGCCGCGGACGTGCCCCGGCTGGCCCGGATGATCTGCGCCCTCCTGCTCGGCCAGGCGACCGGCGAGATCACCGGCGGCCTGCCGTACGCCGGTCCGGACGAGCAGGACCGTGATCTCGACGACCTGATCCGTCTCGTGGAGACGTCCGTTCGGGTCGGCTGACGCGGTTCGGCACCGTTCGCACCCGCGGAATGCTTATAAAGGTGGGCATGCGGAGCGACGACGAAGGAACACTGCACGACTTCGTGGTCAGCCGGTACCCGGCCCTGCGCCGCTCCGCCTTCCTGATGTGCGGCGACTGGGGCGTGGCCGCCCGTGTCGCGCAGGACACGCTGGCTCACCTGGTCGCCGACGGCCGGCGCGGCGACGTCACCGATCCCGACGCGTACGCCCGGGCCGAACTCATGCACGGCCTGATCCACCGGACCGGCCCGAGCCGGTGGGAGTACCGGTCCGTCGCCACCCCGGACGGCGACGCCGCGGGCCCGGACGCCGTACCGGCCCTGGACGCGCTGCGCCGCCTGGCTCCGCGCTGCCGGGCGGTGGTGATCCTGCGCCACTGGGACGGGCTGTCGATCGAGGAGACCGCCGACGTTCTCGGCCTCAGCAGCGAGCGCGCCGAGGCGTACGAGGCGGCCGGCCTCAGGGCCGTGGACACGCCGGCCGGGGCGCGATGACCACGCCGCTGGACGAGGAAACCGGACGCACCCCGGTGGCGCCCGGCCTCGGTGACCGCCTCGCCCCGGCCCTGGCCGGGGAGCCGCCGATCGGGGACGCCGTCGACGAGATCTTCCGCCGGGCCGAGCGGCTGCGGCGTCGCCGGGCCCGCGTCGTTTTGGCCGCCGGCGCCGCCGTGGCCGCCCTGACCGCGGCGACCGGGTACGCCCTGACCGCCCTGTCGATACCGGCCGCGCCGGCCCACACCGCGGCGGCGCCCGCCCCGCCGCGGCCCGACCGGATCCGCGAGTTGCTCGCGGCTGCCGTTCGCGCATCCGGCCTGAGCGTGGTCGCCCGCGAACCGGCCCGCGGCGCCGGCTGGCGGCAGTACCTCGTGCGGGGCGCCGACGGCCGCCCGCACGGCCTGATCGAGGTGTCGGCCTACACCGCACCGGAGGGCCTTTGCTTGCCGGTCGCGGCCGGCAAAGCCGCCTGTGCCCGCCCGATGACCGGCCCGGCGAGGGTCCAATATGTTCGATACGTTGAGGACCAGGACCCGGACTGGCAGGTCGTCGAGGTCGTCGCCCGTCATCTCACCGGCGGCCGTACGGTGGTCGTCCAGGCCACCGGCGAGCGCGGCACCGGCAGCCGGTCGGCGGGCCGCCCGCCGCTGAGCCCGCTCGTCGCGGCCCGGGTGGCCACCGACCCCGGGCTGGCAGCGGCGTTCGATCCGGAGGAGAACTGCACCGGCGACCCGTCCTGCCCGGTCCTGCGGGTCCCGGTGACGATCGAGAGGTAGTGGTCAGACGCGGCGGCGGATCATGAATGCCACGCCGGCCAGGCCGAACAGCACGACCACCAGCACCGCCCCGTTGAGCAGCAACAACTGCCGCATCTGCTGGAGGAAGCTGCTCATCCCGGCGACCGGGTCGAGCTCGTCGGCCGTCACGTCGTGACCGGCGCCGCCACCGATGCCGCCGGTCACCACGTCCGGCTTCGGCTTCAGCGGCGCGCCGGCCAGCCGCAAGGACTCCGACATGGTCAACCGGCCGTAGAACCAGCCGTCGGTCACCTTGCCGGACGGCTGGCCGGCCCCGCGGTGGGCTCGGGGCCCGCCGACGGCCGACGGGTACAGGTCGTAGGTCTGCTGGGCGGCGTCTTTGATCAGCACCGAGACGACGTACTTGGGCCCCAGATTCGTGCTTTTCGGCGCCGTGGTCTGGGGCGTCGCCGTGGCCAACCAGCTGACCTCGGTGAGCAGCGTGCTGAACAGCTGAGGCTGGGTCGAGTTCTGCACCTCGACCTTGCCGGTCAGGCCCGGACCGGCGATGGTGATCGTCGTCGGTGCCGGCGGTTTCCTCGGCTTTGCCATCGCCGCGGCCGGTCCGATGCCGAGCGTCACCGTGAGGGCCGCGATGAGTGCGGCCCCCAGCCCCATGAGCCGTGCGACCCTTCGTCTGACCACCGTCCGGCCTCCCCGCCCCCGTGGACCAACTCTCGCGCCCGAACCACGATCCAGCCCCCTACAGGGTCCCTGGAGAGCGCCCCCGGCGCATCTCGCGCCGGGACGAATTGGAGCTATCTGGGAACTGCCACGCGGGGGCACCCGACCGTTGATCAGCGGCCAGATAGTAGCCGGTCCATGGCACCCGTGGGTGCCCCGGTCACCCGGGGGGCGGAACTTCATGCTCTATCGACGCCTGGACGTGACCGGATGTTGCACCCGGCCACGTTACGAATACGCCGCTTTCGACATCAGGCCGTTCCACATCAGGCCGTTCGACATCAGGCCGTTCGACATCAGCCCAGCCGGGCGCGGGCCGCGGCGATCCGCTCGAGCGTCTTCGCGCGGCCCAGGATCTGGAGCGACTCGAACAACGGCAATCCGACCGTACGGCCGGTCACCGCCACCCGGACCGGCGCCTGGACCTTGCCCAGCTTGAGTTCCCGCTCCTCGCCGACCCGCTCGAGAGCGGCCTTCAGCGGATCGGCGGCCCAGTCCTCAAGGGCGCCGAACGCGGCCTGCGTGGCGTCCAGGATCTCCGCCGCGTCCCCCTTCATCGCCTTGGCCCAGGACGCCTCGTCGTCCACCGGGGTGTCCAGGAAGAGGAAGTCGACGTAGTCCACGATCTCGCTCAGCACCGTGATCCGGGTCTGCGCCAGCGGCGCGGCGGCCACGAAGACGTCGGCGTCGAAGGCGGCCGGCTCCCACGGCGGCGCCGGGATCGTGTCGGTGCCGCTCAGCCAGGGGGCGCAGACCTGCGCGAAGTCGTCGGGGGACAGCGCCCGGATGTAGTCGCCGTTGAACGCCCGCAGCTTCTTGACGTCGAAGAAGGCCGGCGCGTGGTTGACGTCCTCGAGCCGGAACTCGTCCTCGATCACCGACCAGGGCACGATCTCCCGGTCACCGGACGGCGCCCAGCCGAGCAGCATCAGGTAGTTGCGCATGGCCGCGGCCAGATAGCCCTCGTCCCGGTACGACTCCAGCGCCACCTTGTCGCGCCGCTTGGACAGCTTCTGCCGCTTCTCGTTGACGATCACCGGCACGTGCGCCCAGATCGGCGGCGTCGCGCCCAGGGCCTCCCACAGCATCTGCTGCTTGGGCGTGTTGGGCAGGTGTTCCTCGGCCCGGATCACGTGGGTGATCCCCATGGTCATGTCGTCCACGACGTTGGCCAGCAGGAACAGCGGCGAGCCGTCGCCCCGGGCGATGACGAAGTCCTCGATCAGCTTGTTCTCGAAGGTGACCTTGCCGCGGACCAGGTCGTCGACCACGGTGGCGCCCTCGTCCGGCGTCCGGAACCGCAGCGCCCGGCCCGCGGCGGGCTCGAGGCCGCGGTCGCGGCAGAACCCGTCGTAGCCCTTGTGCGGGTCGCCGGTGCGGGCGATCACGTCGTCGCGGGTGCAGTCGCAGTAGTACGCCTGGCCGGCGCCGTACAGCCGGGTGCTGGCGGCGGCGTGCTCGCCGGCGTAGTCCGACTGGTGGTACGGCCCCTCGTACGAACCGCGTTCGATGCCGATCCAGTCGAGCGCCTGAATGATGCCCTCGGTCCACTCGGGCCGGTTGCGGGCGGCGTCGGTGTCCTCGATGCGCAGCACGAACACTCCGTCGTGCTGGTGCGCGTAGATCCAGTTCTGCAGCGCCGAGCGGGCGCCTCCGACGTGGAACATGCCGGTCGGGGAGGGTGCGAAACGTACTCGAACAGTCACCGGCCAAGGGTACGGCGGCTCACCGCGCGGATTGGATCCGGACCACCAGATCGGCATCGAGGGCCCCGCGGCCTCCCCGCAGATCGGTTGACGCCTGCGCCGATGATGTGTAATTTCCGGACAGGCTAATTAACTTATCGGTTAAGTACTTATCGGTTGAACACAGGAGTCGCAGATCATGGGCAAGATCGTTGCGGTCACTTACCTCACGCTCGACGGTGCGTTCGAGGAGCCGGGCTGGAGCGGGCCGTATTTCAACGACGAGATCAGCAGTTTCCAGGCCGACAACCTGGCCGAGGCCGACGTCCAGTTGCTGGGGCGCAAGACCTACGAGGGCTTCAGCCAGGCGTGGCCGGCGATGGAGGAGCAGACCGGCGACTTCGGCCGGAAGATGAACTCGATGCCGAAGTGGGTGGCCACCACCACGCTCACCGAGCCGGAGTGGAACGCTCAGTTCATCCCGGGGGACGTGGCCGAGTTCGTCACCCAGCTGAAGTCCGAACCCGGCACGGTGCTCGTCAACGGCAGCGCCAGCCTGGTCAACTACCTGGTCAAGCACAACCTGCTCGACGAGTGGCGGGTCATGGTCTACCCGGTGCTGGTCGGCTCGGGCCGCAAGTTCTGGTCCGACGGCGTGGCCGCCAAGTTCGACGTGGCCAAGTCCTGGACGTCCAAGTCCGGCGTCTCCGTCATCACCTACACGCCGGCGGCGTAACCGCGATGAGCACGGCGGCCACGGACCGTCTGAGTGTCATCTTCGGCGCGCTCGCCGACCCGACGCGCCGCGCGATCCTGGCCCGGCTGGCCCACGGCGAGGCCACCGTGAACGAGCTGGCCGCGCCGTTCGACCTGACGTTGCCGGCCGTCTCCAAGCACCTGAAGGTCCTCCACGCGGCCGGTCTGATCTCCCGCGGCCGGCACGCCCAGTGGCGCCCGTGCCGGCTCGAGGGCGAGTCGCTGCGCGAGGCCGCCGAGTGGATGGAGCGATACCGGCAGTTCTGGAGTCCGGCCACGACGCCCACCCCCGCCCACTGAGGAAGGGCGACCGTCATCATCGTGCGGAGGTTCGCCGCTCCCCGCCGGGTCGCCCGGCCCGCCTGAACCGGTCCCGACCAGATCGCCCGATGGCCGCGGCCGGCGCCGGGGCACCGGCCGGCAGCTCGACGAGCCGGCCGATGCCCCGACGCCATGCGGACTTCTCAGGAGTCGCCGCCGGTCTCACCGACCGGGGCGGCGTTCACGTCGTCGATCGCGTACTTCTTGGCCGCCTCGGCCGGGACGTGTGCGGGCACCTTGCCCTGGGCCGCCAGCTGGCGCAGCGTCGCCACCGCGATCGACTCGGCGTCGACGTGGAAGTGCCGGCGCAGCGCGTGCCGGGTGTCGCTCATGCCGAAGCCGTCCGTGCCCAGCGACGTCCACTCGTTCGGCACCCAGCGCGAGATCAGGTCGGGTACCGCCCGCATGAAGTCGCTGACCGCGACGACCGGGCCCTCGGTGCCTTCCAGCTTCTGCCAGACGTACGGCCGGCGCGGCTGCTCGCCCGGGTTGAGCAGGTTGTGCTCCTCGGTCTCGACCGCGTCCCGGCGCAGTTCCGTCCACGACGTGACCGACCAGATGTCGGCGGCCACGCCCCAGTCCTGGGCCAGCAGCTGCTGGGCCTTGAGCGCCCACTGCATCGCCGTGCCCGACGCCAGGATCTGCGCTTTGGCACCGGTCGTGGCCGGCGCCGGTGAGTACCGGTAAATGCCCTTGAGCAGGCCGTCGACGTCCACCTCGGCCGGTTCCGCGGGCTGCAGGATCGGCTCGTTGTAGACGGTCAGGTAGTAGTAGATGTTCTCCGGGTTGTCCCCGTACATCCGGTGCAGGCCGTTCTCGACGATGTGCGCGATCTCGAACGCGAACGCCGGGTCGTAGCTCACCACCGCCGGGTTGGTCGCCGCGATGAGCAGCGAGTGGCCGTCCTCGTGCTGCAGGCCCTCGCCGTTCAGCGTGGTCCGCCCGGCGGTCGCGCCGAGCAGGAAGCCGCGGGCCATCTGGTCGGACGCGGCCCACAGCTCGTCCGCGGTCCGCTGGAACCCGAACATCGAGTAGAAGATGTACAGCGGGATCATCGGCTCGCCGTGCGTCGCGTACGACGTGCCCGCGGCGATGAAGCTGGCCGTCGAGCCGGCCTCGTTGATGCCCTCGTGCAGGATCTGACCGTTGATCGCTTCCTTGTAGGACAGGAACAGCTCCCGGTCGACCGACGTGTACGTCTGGCCGTGCGGCGAGTAGATCTTGCGGGTCGGGAACAGCGAGTCCATCCCGAACGTACGGGCCTCGTCGGGGATGATCGGCACCCAGCGCGCGCCGAAGTCCTTGTCCTTCATCACGTCCTTCAGCAGGCGGACGAAGGCCATGGTGGTGGCGATCTTCTGCTTGCCCGAACCGCGCTTGACGCCGGCGAAGTTGTCCGACGACGGGATCTTCAGCGCCGGCGTGCTGGTCCGCCGGGACGGCAGGTAACCGCCCAGCTCCCGGCGCCGGCTCTGCAGGTACTCCATCTCGTCGGACTTGGCGCCGGGGTGGTAGTACGGCGGCAGGTACGGGTTGTCCTCGAGCTGCTTGTCGCTGATGTCGAGGTAGAGCCGGTCCCGGAAGCCCTTGAGGTCGTCCAGGGTCAGCTTCTTCATCTGGTGCGTGGCGTTGCGGGCCTCGAAGTGCGAGCCCAGCGTCCAGCCCTTGATGGTGTGCGCCAGGATGACCGTCGGCTGACCGGTGTGCTCGGTCGCCGCCTTGTACGCCGCGTACAGCTTCCGGTAGTCGTGGCCACCGCGCTTGAGCTGCCAAATCTGGTCGTCGGTCATGCCTTCGACGAGCTTGCGGGTGCGCGGGTCCCGGCCGAAGAAGTTCTCCCGGACGTACGCGCCGGATTCGCCCTTGTAGGTCTGGTAGTCGCCGTCGGGCGTCACGTTCATCAGGTTGACCAGCGCGCCGTCGGAGTCCTTGGCCAGCAGCGGATCCCACTCGCGGCCCCAGATCACCTTGATCACGTTCCAGCCGGCGCCGCGGAAGAACGACTCCAGCTCCTGGATCACCTTGCCGTTGCCGCGGACCGGCCCGTCCAGCCGCTGCAGGTTGCAGTTGATCACGAAGGTGAGATTGTCCAGTTCCTCGCGGGCGGCCAGGCCGATCGCGCCGAGCGACTCGACCTCGTCCATCTCGCCGTCGCCGAGGAACGCCCACACGTGCTGCTGGGAGGTGTCCTTGATGCCGCGGTTCTGCAGGTACCGGTTGAACCGGGCCTGGTAGATGGCGTTCAGCGGGCCGAGGCCCATGCTGACCGTCGGGAACTCCCAGAAGTTGGGCATCAACCGCGGGTGCGGGTACGACGGAAGGCCGCCGCCCGCATGCGACAGCTCCTGGCGAAAGCCGTCCAGGTCGTTCTCGGTCAGCCGGCCCTCGAGGTACGCCCGGGCGTACATGCCGGGGGAGGCGTGGCCCTGGAAGAAGATGTGATCGCCGCCGCCCGGATGGTCCTTGCCGCGGAAGAAGTGGTTCATGCCGACCTCGTAGAGGCTGGCCGACGACGCGTAGGTGGAGATGTGCCCGCCGACGCCGATGTCCGGCCGCTGCGCGCGGTGCACCAGCATGGCCGCGTTCCACCGGATGAACGCCCGGATCCGGCGCTCGACGAACTCGTCGCCGGGGAACCACGGCTCCTGCTCCGGCGGGATGGTGTTGATGTAGTCGGTCGAGGTCAGCGGCGGGACGCCGACCTGCCGCTCCCGGGCCCGCTCGAGCAGGCGCAGCATCACGTAGCGGGCTCGTTTGGCCCCATGTTCGTCGATGAGTCCATCGAGCGACTCGACCCACTCGGAGGTTTCCTCCGGGTCGATGTCCGGAAGCTGGCTCGGCAGGCCGTCACTGATCACCGGGCGCTTGCGTTCCGTGGCCACAGGCAGTCCTTTTGGTCGTATCGGTCCGGGCGCTCCCATCGTGTGGGGCGTACGGCAATGCTTCCATCCTGCCCCCTGCCGCCGGGTGTCGTCACGCCTACTGCCGTACTGGTGGGTAACCCTGCTCTCACCCCGGAAGGAACGACAGGCGTACCTGTCTCGTCGGGTTGTCGCCGTTCGGATCGACCAGGCAGATCGACTGCCAGGTGCCCAAGGCCAGGCGGCCGTCGAGGACCGGGATCGAGGCGTACGGCGGCAGCCAGGCCGGCAGCACGTGATCGCGCCCGTGCCCGGGGGAGCCGTGGCGGTGCCGCCATCGGTCGTCGGCCGGCAACAGGTCGTCGATGACCCGCAGCAGGTCGTCGTCCGACCCGGCGCCGGTCTCGATGATCGCCAGCCCCGCGGTGGCGTGCGGCACGAACACGTGCAGCAACCCGTCCGACTCGGACCCGGCGAATCTCGCGGCCTCACTGGTGATGTCCCGGACCACCGGCCGGTCCCCGGTGCGGATCGTGATCACTTCGGTGCGCATGCTCTACGTATACAGGTCCAGCAGCAGGAACGCCGTCGCGGACAAGGTCAGGAACAACGTCAGCAGGACGGCCGACCGCAGCACGATCATGACGTCAGTGGAGCATCGGGCCGCCCTCGCGCGCCGCCGATCGCCGGATTGCCCTCCTCGCGTGTGGCAGGGGTCGCGCCGGTCGGCAATGCTGGGTCGCGTGACCACCCCGCAAAACCTCGACGAGCGGTTCCGCGACACGGTGGCGGCGTTCCCGTCGCCGGCCGCGCGGCGACCGCCCGCCGAACCGGTCCGCGACGGCTCCACCCTCACCGGCGCCCGCGCCCGGGAACTGTTCGACGCCCAGCTCACCAGCCGCCACCTCGACCTCGCGGCCCGCTGGCTGCGCAGCTTCAACGAAGGCTTCTACACCATCGGATCGTCCGGCCACGAGGGCAACGCGGCCGTGGCGGCCGCCCTCCGCCCGGACGATCCGGCCCTGCTGCACTACCGGTCGGCGGCGTTCTACTGTGTCCGGGCGGCCGGCGCCGACCCGATCCGCGACATCCTGCGCGGGGTCGTCGCGTCCGCACTGGAACCCATCGCGGGCGGCCGGCACAAGGTCTTCGGGCGGGCCGACCTGAACATCGTGCCCACCACCTCCACCATCGCCTCGCACCTGCCGCGGGCGGTCGGGCTGGCGTACGCGCAGACCCTCCCGGCGGCCGGCGTCGATCGCAAATGGCCGGACGACGCCGTGGTGGTCGCCTCGTTCGGCGACGCGTCCATCAACCACGCGTCGGCCACCGCCGCGCTCAACGCGGCCGGCTGGTACGACCACGCAGGCGTACGGCTGCCGCTGCTGCTGGTCTGTGAGGACAACGGGCTCGGCGTCAGCGTCCCGTCGCCGGACGGCTGGGTGGCGGCGATGCTGACGTCCCGGCCCGCCCTGCGCTACTCGGCCGCCGACGGCACCGACCTCGCCGCCGCCTACGACGCCGCGGTCCAAGCCGCCACGTACGTCCGGGACCAGCGCCGCCCGGCCGTGCTGCATCTGTCCATGGTCCGGCTGATGGGCCACGCCGGCGCCGACGCCGAGGTCGCCTACCGCACCGCCGACGAGATCGCCGCCGACCTGGACCGCGACCCCCTCATCCGCACGGCGAGGCTGCTGGTCGACTCCGGCGTGGCGAGCCCCGACGAGTTGATCACCCGGTACGACGAGGTCGGCTGGCAGGTCCGCAAGGTGGCCGAGGAGGTGCTGGGCGAGCCCAAGCTGGCCGACGCCACCGAGGTCGTCGTCCCGCTCGCGCCCCGGCGCCCGGTCCGGGTGGCCAAGACGATCGCCGACGCCGCCTCCCGCGCCACCGGGGCCGGGGCCGCCGCCCGCTCCCGGGCGTTCGGCGGCAAACTGCCCGAGCAGGCCGGCCCGATGACACTGGCCCAGACCATCAACGCCACCCTCACCGACGCCCTCGCCGCCATGCCCGGCGCCCTGCTGTTCGGCGAGGACGTGGCCCGCAAAGGTGGCGTCTACGGCGTCACCAAGAACCTGCGCGAGCGGTTCGGCGCCGAACGAGTGTTCGACACGCTGCTCGACGAGACCACCATCCTGGGGCTCGGCCTGGGCACCGGGCTGGCCGGGTACACCCCGATCCCGGAGATCCAGTACCTGGCGTACCTGCACAACGCCGAGGATCAACTGCGGGGTGAGGCGGCCACGCTGTCGTTCTTCTCGTCCGGGGCGTACCGGAACCCGATGGTCGTCCGGGTGGCCGGGCTGGCGTACCAGGAGAACTTCGGCGGGCACTTCCACAACGACAACTCGGTCGCCGTGCTCCGCGACGTACCCGGCCTGGTCGTGGCCGTGCCGTCCGGCCCGGCCGACGCAGCCCCGCTGCTGCGCTCCTGCCTGGCCGCGGCCGCCGTGGACGGCAGCGTGTGCGTCTACCTGGAGCCGATCGCGCTCTACCACACCCGCGACCTCTACCAGGCCGGCGACAACGAGTGGCTGGCCGTGTACCCGGCGCCGGGGGACTGGTCGGGCACCCACGTGCCGATCGGCCGGGCCCGGACGTACCCGGTGGGCTCGGCCCAGGATCTGACCATCGTGACCTTCGGCAACGGCGTCCGGATGTCGCTGCGCGTCGCCGCCCGCCTGGCTACCGAGGGGTACGGGTCCCGCGTGGTGGACCTGCGCTGGCTCAGCCCCCTCCCGGCCGCCGACATCGTCCGCGAGGCCGGCAGCACGGGCCGGGTCCTGATCGTGGACGAGACCCGCCGGTCCGGCGGGGTCGGCGAAGGTGTGCTCGCCGCCCTGGTCGACGGCGGTTTCATCGGCTCCGCCCGCCGGATCGCCGCCGCCGATTCCCTCATTCCGCTCGGTCCGGCCGCGCAACACGTCTTGATCGGGGAAGATGCCATCACACAGGGTGCCCACGCGCTGCTGGCACGGTAAATTGCCACACACTCGGTGCGCCACTTGCGCCCGGGCCTGCAAGTGTGTGGACTACCCCCAAAGTTTTTCCGTTTGAAATTCCCTAGTTGTGGCAGGAGGACCAAGACAGTGAGCGCGACCGCTGGTCCGGCTGACGGCGTACGCAGTCTGGTGGACCGGTTCGGCTTCGAGCCGACCATGGTGGTCATGGAGATGGGCTACGACGACGATGTCGACGAAGACCTCCGTGATGCCCTGACCGAACGCGTGGGTGAGCTCGTCGACGAGGACACCGATGAGGTCGTCGATGCGGTGCTGTTGTGGTACCGCGACGGCGACGGTGACCTGTTTGAGCTGCTCACCGACGCTTTGGGCCCCCTCGCCGGCAACGGCGTGGTGTGGCTCCTGACGCCGAAGGCGGGCCGCGACGGCCACGTCGAACCGAGCGAGATCAGCGAGTCCGCGCCGACCGCGGGCCTGCAGCAGACCTCCACCATCAACGCCGGCAAGGACTGGACGGGCGCCCGCCTGGTCTCCCCCCGGGGCGCGAAGAAGAAATAACCGTGCCTGTGCTTCCAGGCTCCGCCGCGCCCGCCTTCACCCTGAAGGACCAGCACAACCAGGACGTCTCGCTGTCCGATTTCACGGGCCGCAAAGCCGTCCTGCTGGTGTTCTACCCGCTGGCCTTCAGCGGGACATGCCAGGGCGAACTGACCGAGGTCAAAGAAAATCTGGACGCGTACGCGAACGACGCCGTGCAGATCCTGACGGTCAGCGTCGACTCGACGTGGGCTCACCGCGTCTGGGCCGACCGCGAAGGCTTCGACTTCCCGCTGCTGTCGGACTTCTGGCCGCACGGGGCGGTCGCCCAGGCGTACGGCGTCTTCCACCCCGTCGCCGGGTTCGCCAACCGCGGCACGTTCCTCATCGACCGCGACGGCGTGATCCGCTTCGCCGAGATGCTGGGGCCGGGCGAGTCCCGCAACCAGGACACCTGGCGGCAGGCTCTGGCCGCGCTCACCTGACCCCGCTCCGGTACGATCGGGGCTCCGGTCGTGTGCCGGGCGCGTAGCTCAGTGGGAGAGCACTCGCCTTACAAGCGAGGGGTCGCAGGTTCGAAACCTGCCGCGCCCACGAGTCTGACCAGCAGTGGAGCAAGCAGCAAGATTGCACGGGCGGCCGTTGACAGCAGCGCTGACAGCAAATGGCGTTCACAACAGCCGCCCGTCCAGCTTGCCGAGCGCTTCGCGCATAGCGTCCAAGTTCGCGTGCGAGTAGACGTTCAGCGTGAGCTTGACGTCGGTGTGCTTGGCAATGGCCTGGACGACATGGGGCGGCACACCGAGCTCCATCAGCATCGAGACGACTGTGTGCCGCAAGTCATGCAGTCGAACGCTCGGGTGGCCGACTCATTCACGGAGAGCCGTGAAGTGGCGGTTGAGGTTACGCGGCTCTACGGGCGTCCCAAGCTCGGAGGGAATGCCAAGCCGTGGCCTGCCACACGTCGGCGAGCCGTTTCCGCTCTGTCTTCTGCCTTCCCGATATTCGAGCAGGGGTACGAGAAAGTTTAGATGTGGGTCGCACGGCGTGTCCGGCGGCCGGTGAGACGATGATCGGCATGGATCGATCACGCCGGTACCCCTCCGATTTGACGGAACAGCAAGTGGGAACTCATCGAGCCGATGCTGCCGCGGCCGAAGTGGATGGGTGGGTCGGAGAGCATCCACGTGGGGTGATGGTGAATACCACCTTGTACGTGGGTGGACCGGGTGCGCGTGGCGGTACCTGGTGGCTGGACCGTGCGGCTCCCCCCGTACGCACGCCCCTCCGGTACCACAACACGCCCGAATAAGCCGTCTAAAACGCGCTCTCACGGACGACGCCGGACGCGCCGCACAGGACATACAAAGCGAGTGGTCGTAGGTTCGGAATCTTCCCGACCTACCGGTCGACCAGTATGAGAAACAGCTACGGGGACCGGCGGCCTATCCGTTCCAGTCGTAGTCTCGATTCGTTTGATGCAATTCACGTCGACGGCCGGTGAAAGCCAGGGTGCATGCGCTAAAGGTGTCCGATGCGCTGGAACCCGGTATGTCGGACTACCGTGCAGCGAGCGCGCGTCGGACCGCGTCAGCAAGGGCTGCTTTCTTGTCAACGGCCAGTCGCGACGTATCGACAAGCCGTTGGAGAGCATCATGAGGATCAAGGGCTCGCAACGACGCCAGAGGATCGACAGGAACGTCGCTCCAAGAATGTGCCGCTCCATTAATCACGACGTGCGGATTTTTTCGCAGAATCGCCTTGGCTGAGGTGAAGGCAGCATTGACCGCTTCTGCATCAAGCCCGAGATCGATCACCCGCTTCTTAATCTGAAGCGTTTGTATCTTGGCACCCTCATCTTTGATTACATCGATGAAAACGGACGGCGCGTCAGTATGGAACTGATGGCGCAACTTTTCAGGCTCATGAAGCCATTCAAATCTGCGGGTGTCTGCGGCAGCGAAGCGCACTGCGGGATCCGAGGGCTTGACCTTTTGCTCTCGGCCGTTCTCCCACTCGACTAGAATAGCCGCACGTGGGCCACCCCGATAAACAACCTTGCCCACCTGCGGAGACTCTCCAGGGACACTACGAACTGCCCATTCCGACTTGGCTGCCACTTGGCGAACTCTAGCGGAGCGTCCGACAGAAGGGGAGTGGGTAACCCGGCCGAGATGATGTCGTGCATCATGAGACCAGGCTCATATTTCGGTCATATCGGGCCAGGGCATTTTCCCATCCATGGGGGGTGACAAGTGATTACCGCTATGGCAAAGTCGCAAGTGCAGGACTGGGAAACGGAGATCACCAATACGCTCCCACCGTTGTAGGAGGGATGACGTGCAAGATCACGCCGAGATCGGCCCAGGTTCCCTAGCCAAAGCATTGCTAGACCTCCACGAAGATGCGCGAGGGCGTCTGTTGAGATCGGCTGGCGAGCACGGACCAGGATTAGGCTCGGTTCAACAGCAGGAAATAGATCTTGGGACGTGGGCGGCTGTGCTTTCTGAGCGGCCTGAGATGGAATTGTTCAATGCCGGTCGCCGAGAACTCGGGTTTGCGTTGTACTCCGCTGCGGCAGGACTTTATCGTCAAGCGTATAACGGAGTCCGCCTGTTCCTTGAGATGAGCTTTGCGACGGTGAACTTCTCGGTGCATGAATGGGAGCGTCTGCGCTGGCTCAGTGGAGAGGCGAACTTCCTGTGGGGTGAAGCGCTCGACCCACACAAAGGTCTGCTCTCACCATCATTCGCCCAGAACTTTTTTCCATCGGCGGTGCCCGAGGTTGAGCGATATCGAAAATTGGCGTCCGAAACCTATAGACATTGCTCAAACTACACGCACGGCAGAATCGGAGAGAAGGTCCCGATACCGGAAACGATTTCGTATTCTGCCGAAGCGATGTCGGATTGGTGTGCTACCGCCAAGCGCGGCACCGAAACCGTTCTCTATCTTGTTCTATGTAGATACGGCAGAGAGTTGCTGTTGCAAGATGACGGCCGGCTCACCGCAACGCTCGAGTCGTCCCTGAACCATCTCCCGTTCATTAGGGCGGCCATCGCCTCTTCCCGCTGGGAGCATCTTTAGTGCCGAAAGAGATAATACTGAGAACCGAGGATATGACCTCGGAGGAGGCTCTCGGGCACCTCGTCGAGTCCTCGGTAGAGCGCAAGGTTATCGACCGGCTTAAAGATAGGACGCCAATAGTCTTAAGCGGAAGTCGAGGGCTTGGCAAGTCGATTCTCATGCGAGCAGCTGAGGCTGAACTGCTCGAATCCCTCAATGTGAATAAAATTCTCCCCGTATATGTGATATTTCGCAAAACTGCGTTAATCGCTACAAGCCGGCCGGATGGATTCCTTGCGTGGATGGTCGCCAAACTCCGAACTGAGATTGCCCGAGCTGCCACTATGGCGGGTGTTCTCGCTCCCGAGAACTCGATCATTAGGGCGATCAGGGATCAGCGGGGCGATGGGACAAGCACCATGGAAGAGGTTCAGGCATACCTTGAGGATTCATATCGCCGGCCGGAGAGCAACCGGGATGATTTCGTAACGCCAGACCCAGAGGAGCTCATTCGCCTTGTTGAGGATTTGTGCGTAGACGCTGGCCTGGCGCGCGTGAATCTCCTGATTGATGAGGCTATACACGCCTTTCGGCCAGATCAGCAGCGTCAGTTCTTTACTCTTATGAGGGACCTTCGAAGTCCAAGAATTACGGTCAAGGCGGCCACCTATCCCGGTATCACCTCATTTGGAGATAGTTTCGACATAAATCATGATGCAGAGCTCCTGCAGCTTGACCGCAACATAACCGACGGGAGTTACCTCGACTCCATGCGAAACATTGCGATCGCGCACGATTCTGCGCTTACGCGTAGCATAGAGGGAAACCATGCCGCGTTCAATACCTTGGCTTACGCGGCAACGGGAAATCCTAGAATTCTTCTTAAGACAGTAATCGATAATCGCAAGCTCGCTCGTCAGAAGGTCCGCGATTCTCTCCGAATTCAGTACGGCGAGACGATTTGGGTCGAGCACTCTGACCTGGTGGACAAGTATGCGGGGTATAGCGCGCTTATCGACTGGGGCAGGGCGTTTCTCGAACAGGTCGTTATACCACGCATAGCGCAGCGAAATACCGGCTCTAAGGAGGCGGTCTCTCGTATTTGGGTGCATAAAGACGCGCCAGCCCCTGTTCATCGCGCATTGCAACTGCTCTGTTACAGCGGCATCCTCCGCCTGGAGCGGCGCAACGTTAAGGGGAGTAAAGGAATAGGTTCTCGCTATCTCGTCAATCTTGGCTGCCACATCGTTCTCGATGACGATCCTATCGAATATTGCATGAAGTTGGTTGATAATCTCACCACCCGCGTGATTGAGTATCCGAGCGATGCGCCCGAGTTTGGTGGCCTGCGGGATCAAAGTTTGAACGATATCGAGCCGGTAGGAAACGCTGCGTTACAGAAAAGGCTCCGGTCTCCGGCCTCGGTTCTCGATGTCACCGATTTCTTTCGGAAGAAGTTTGGTGAACTTGAGCTATACACGATTGGAGATGTGCTCGAAGCGGACGAGGCGATATTTGTTCGAGCCCGACAGGTGGGTAAGATTCGCGCACGACAGATGAAGAACGCTGCGGCGAACGCGGTGCTTGAATACCTTTCAGGCTAGTAGCTTCTTTTATGCTCAACCGCACCAGCAGTTCGCGTTCCTCTAAGTCGCTGCCGTCCCAGGCCAGTTGCACCCCGACAATCGTGACCCACTCACCGTCCGGCAGTTGCTGCGCTGACCGCACCTGAGTGACCTTGAGGACGAGTTCACCAATTCCGCAGCGGTAGTTGTCCTCATGGATCTTCAGCACCTCGCCTGGCTTCGGGCTGACCGGCCCCGGCACACTCACGGCTGAGCGTCCGTGGGCTCGCTCGCATTTGTCGGTGTTGCTATGGCTCCGGGCAGCGCGCCCTCTTCGACCAACCGCTCCCGCGCCCACCGCCAGCGTTCGCAGAACTCGATTTTGCATTCTCTACAACGGCCACTCACGAGGTCGTTGGTGTGTCGCTCGAGCAAGTCACGCCATGGTTGAAGTACGTCACCAACCAGCGGTAGCCGGAAGTCCTCCGTATACGGCCCGGACACTACGACCGCGTGCCTTCGGCCACCAACGGGTGGACTCCCGTGCGCTGGCACCGTCCGCAGTCCAACTGCGAGCCGCACACTGCGCACCAATGCTCCGCCCGTTTATGCGTCCACATGCCGGCCACCCAGCCGAACAAGATCGCGCCCGCAAACATCGGGATCAGCAGGTACAGCGGCATCACAGGCCCCTCTCGCGTGTTGGGCGGTACCGGAACGAGGAACGCGCTGACAGAGGGGGCCGCCGCACCGTCTTCTGTGTGGCAGTGGGACAGGTGCGCCGTTATCCGGCGGTCCACGGTCGTTCGTTCCGGTACCGTTCCAACCACCCTGTCCTGCGCGCCCGACCGGTCACACCACGTCCGCGCGGATCTCTTGACGGAAATTCCCCACCCACGTGGAATCCTTGTCGGACCGCAATTGAGGCAATCCTTGGTCGCGTCTTCGGTCGTATCATCGGACCAACCCGGACCGGAAGGAACCGGTTGGGCCGGTCGCGTTCGGGGAGGGCAAGTGGAACCGAGCCACCGCAGCCGCCGCGCGGAACTGGCGGCGCTCCGGTCCGAGCTGACCACCAAGGGCGCGCCGATTCGCCAGATCGCGAGCCTCATTCGGTTCCGCTACAACGTAGGAGCCCGCACCGCCTACCGTTACGCCCACGGTCTCACGCAGCAGCAAGTCGCCGACCGCTGGAATCAGCTCTGGCCGTCAGCAGATGGCGCCTCGACCATTACCCATAAACACATTTCGTATTGGGAAGCCTGGCCGCAGCAGACCGGCCGCCCGCCGTCCGCCGAGACCCTCAACCGTCTGGCTCGCATCTACCGCGCCAGTGCCGCTGAACTCCTGGACGGCGAGGACCACAGCCAGACTGACGCCGCCTCGGGGATCACCGGCGGCGCTGTACCCAAAGCCGAACCGGAGGACGTACTCACCCGCGTCGACCGCTTCATTGCCACCTCGGACACCCTCGCGACGCGGGAGTCCGACTATCACCAGCTGGTAGCTGACCTCGTCGAATGGGCCTGCCGCATGAAACGCCGTGACATCTTGCAGTGGCTCAGCTCGGCCGCAGCCGCAGCTGCCGCCGCACCGGTACTGGATGGCCTCGACCGAGGCGAACAAGCTCGGGTCACTCAGGCGTTCGCGACGCCGTCGCGGGTGGACGGTACCGTCATCGGCCACATCGAAGACGTGCTCTGGCGCTGCATGCGCCAAGACGACGCCCTCGGCCCGCAGGCCGCCCTCGATACCACCTTGGCTCAGCGCAACCTGGTACGCGGCCTCCTCCCCGCCGCGCCGAACACCCTGCGCGACCGGCTGCTATCCCTGTACGCCAACCTGTCGCGCTTCGCCGGCTGGCTGTCCTTCGATCTCGGCAACTACGATGCCGCCGGCGACTACTACGAGACCGCCCGCGAGGCGGCTCACGAAGCCCACAACACCGAGCTCGGCGCCTTTGTGCTCTGCAACATGAGCCACCTGGCGACCTGGCGCAAGCAACCACGAACCGGCATCGACCACGCCCTCGCCGCCATCGGCTGGGCCAGCCAAACCGGTGACTCTCGACTTCATGCCTACGCCTACGACGTCGCCGCCCGCGCCTATGCCATGGACCGCCAGGACCGCGCGACGCGTAATGCCATCCAGCAGGCCCAGGCCTCCTTCGCCACCCCCGACAGCCGGACCGACACCTATGCCTACTTCTTCAGCGCCGGCCAACTCGCCAGTACCGAAAGTGTCTGTTACCTCCAACTGGGTCAAGCCGACCAGGGCGTCGAGGCGGCCGAGCGTTCGCTCGCCGGGATCGACGGCTCCTTTGTGCGTAACCTGGCGCTGACCTCCCTGCGCCTCGGTAGTTGCCATCTGCACCGAGACAGGCCGGATGTCGACAGTGGTGCCGCAGCCATTGCCGATGCGGCTCGCCTCGCCGCCCACAACCGCTCCGCCCGCCTCGTTGAAAGGCTTCAGTGGGGCTGGCGCGAGTTGGAGCCCTGGCAAGACGCCCCCGCCGTCAAGGCGGTCCGCGACCAAATGGTTTTCTACGGCGTCGCCTGAACCGCCGTTCGCAAGTCGTCCAAGCGGTCACGCAGGTACACGTCAAATCTCGGCGCTGCCGCCTGCAGGCCGCCCTCCACCTGCCCGACCCGCCACCAGCCCCAATGCTCATAGATCCGCTTGGTGTCAGTAGCCGTAGGCTGCACCGTCAGCGTCGCCCGATCCTCAAGACGGCTCCCCAATAGCCCGTCATGCAGTTTCCGCCCGATGCCATGTCCCCGTCGTGACGCCTGCACCGCGTAGTCAAATAGTAAAAACGTCCGGCCCGGCCACTCACCCGTCACCTGAACCGACACCGGCTCTAGAAGTCCTGACCAGCGCTTCGTGTCCGCCGGCAGACTAAAGCCGTACGCAAATCCCACCAGTTCGTCCTCGGCCCACGCCACCGCAATGCCGTACGTCGGGTCGTCCAACAGTCGCAGGAGCCGCTGCCGGTGCAGCTCCGATTCATCCTCACGCCAGAAGAAGGGCGGCGTCGAGAACACCTCGTCGTACAGAGCGCAGATGGGGTCGAGGAGTGGACAGGTAAGCGCCGCGCCGCCGATCTCGATGCGCACATCAGTCGTCACGCCCAGAGCCTATGGCGTGCGGCTCGTCGGGTGCGACCGCTGTCACTGGCCGAGGAAGAGTTAAGCAATAGGACGACTGCGGCGGGAGGCGCTCGGCAGGCTGGGCACGAGAAGCTGACGGGCTCCCGCGGCGGCTGTAGCTGGTCAGGCCGCGTTCTTCAGCCGGGCCTGCTCGGCGGCCACGTCGAAGGCCGGCGGCGGGTACTGCGGGTCGATGTCGTCCAGGGCCTGCCGGAGCAGGGTGGTGACGGCCCAGTTGCGGTACCACTTGTGGTCGGCCGGCACCACGTACCAGGGCGCCACACCGGTGCTGCACCGGCTCAGGGCGTCGGCGTACGCCTGCTGATACTCGCCCCAGCGGGCCCGCTCGTCCAGGTCGCCGGGGTTGTACTTCCAGTACTTGGTGGGATCGTCGAGGCGGTCCTGCAGCCGCTTCTTCTGCTCCGCGAACGAAATGTGCAGCATCACCTTGACCAGGGTGAATCCATCGGCGACGAGCTCGGCCTCGAACGCGTTGATCTGGTCGTAGCGGGCCGTCCACACGTCCTCGGGCACCAGTTGGTGCACGCGGGCGACCAGCACGTCCTCGTAGTGCGAGCGGTTGAAGATCCCGACCTGGCCGGCTGCGGGCAGCGCGCGGCGGATCCGCCACAGGAAGTCGTGGCTGCGTTCCTCGTCGGTCGGTGGACCGAAGCCGACGACCGACAGGCCGGCCGGGTTCATCCTGCTGGTGACCGCCCGTACGGTCCCGTCCTTGCCGCCGCAGTCCATCGCCTGCAGCACCAGCAGGACCCGCTTCGCGTGCGCGTCGTGCTTGGCCGAGGCGTACAGCCGTTCCTGATAGGCGCCCAGGTCGTCGCCGATGGCGGCCACCCGGCCGCGGGACCAGCGCTTGGGATGGCGCCGGATCGCGCGGTCGTCCGGCAGACCAGGGGTGCCGGCCGGGTCGATCCCGGCGAGATCGACCGGCCCCGGGCCGACCACCAGCAACTTCCGCAGATCAGTCATGGCTTCCTCTCGCGACCGGCCCGGACGGCGTTCATCCTCGGACGCTACAAGCGCTTCGGCATCTGGGCGGACAAAGTCTCGTAGCCCTGGGGCGAAGGCTATCCGTGGTCCCGGGCGTACGCGATGGTCAGCTCGGCCACCGGCCGGTACACCGATTCGGGCGGCGCCTGCCAGCCGGCGGCGTCCCAGGTGGCGATGCGGAAGATCACGGCCCGCAGCAGCATCTGGCCCCACTCGGGCTGGTCGCCGTGGCGCGTCAGGAGTCCCGGTCGGGCACCGTGCCAGCACAGGGCGTCGACCACCGCGACGGCGTACGCCCAGGCCGGCGGCCGCCAGTACGGTGCCCAGTCGATGATCGCGGGCGGCCGGTCCGGCGCGAACAGCACGTTGCCGAGCAGGTCGCCGTGCACCAACTGGGCCGGCGAGGACACCGGACGCCGGGCGGCGGTCAGCGGCGCGAGCAGGGCCGAGGGGACAGACGTACCGGTCGGAACGGGTTCGTCCCAGGCCAGGCGGTCGGCGTACGCCCAGGGGTCGTTCCGCTCCTCCAGGACCGCCGGCCGCGGCAGGGCGGCCACCGCGTCGTGGAACGCCATGCCGGCGTGAATGACGTGGTCGGGTCGCTGCGGGGCAGGCTCGCCGGCGACCGCCCACATCGCCTCCCACCCGGCCGCGACCCAGCCGCCGGCGCGCGTCCGCAGCGGGCGGGCCACCCGGAAGCGCGCCGATCCGGGCAGCGCCGACAGGACGTCCGACCGCCAGCGCGACAGCGGCCCCTCGGCCGGCTTCAGCACCACGTCGCCGGCGCGGTAGGTGCCGCCCTGGCCACCGTCCAGCCGACGCGGGGTCTCGGTGATGCCGAAGGCCTCGAGGGCGGCCGGTGGGGGTGCGTACACCCGACGATTATGCGGCGGCGGGGTCCATCGCGCGGATGCCCCGGCTGAACGTGGCGGCGACGGCGGAGCCCGCCACCACGGCCGAGAACACCAGGATGGTGGCCGGGCTCCGGATCGCGGTGATCAACGCGCCGGCCAGCAGCGGCGCGGCGGCCGAGACCGAGGTCGCGACGACGATGATGACGCTGACCACGCGGCCCTGCAGCCGGTCGGGGGTGATCGCGGCCTGGTGGCCGAACAGCGCCGCGTTCGAGGCGGGGCCGAGGAACACGGCGGCGGCCACCGGTACGGCGGCCAGCACCGACGAGGTCAGCAGCGCGCTGATGGCCATGAACCCGGCCGCCGCCCAGCAGATGCCCCGGATCAGCGCCGGGAGCGGGAGCCGCCGTTGCAGCGCCGGCGCCGCCAGCGCGCCGAGCAGGCCACCGATGGCGACCACGGTCTCCACCAGGCCGATGATCCCGGGCCGGGTGTTCTGCCGCTGCAGGGTCACGATGATGGTGAAGATGATTCCGTTGATGGCCAGGTTGAGCGGGGCCGCGATCAGCAGGATGGCCCGCAGCGCGGGATTGCCCAGCACGAATCGCAGACCTTCGACGAGGTCGTCGGCGCCCCGGCCGGGTGGCCCGGCCCGCGGTTGCTGCATCGGGCGGTGGACCAGGGACACCCCGAGGTACGACGCGAGGAAGGTCAGCGCGTCACCGAGGAACGGGTACGCCCGGCCCAGCCCGAACAGCACCCCGCCGAGCGGCGGACCGACGAGCGAGGTGGCGTACGTACGGGCCTCGTTGCGCGCGACGGCGGCCGGCAACTGACCGGACGCGACCAGGTTCCGCAGGGACGAGTGCTCGGCCGTACTGAACAAGGCATTGCCGGCCGCGCCGACCACCACGACGGACAGAACCGCCGCGGCCGAGGGCTGGTGGTTGACGATGGCCAGTCCCAGCGTGAGGTAGGCGACCAGCCGGACCGCGTCGCAGGCCAGCATCACCTTGCGCCGGTCGAGCCGGTCGACCAGGACACCGGCCGGCAGGCGGGCGACAACCATGACGACCAGTCCGATGGTGCCGACCAGCCCGGCCTGCACGACCGAGCCGGTGACGCCCAGGACCAGCAGCGGCACGGCCAGCGTGGAGATCGCGTTGCCGAGGTCGGAGAGGGCCTGACTGACCCACAGGAGATTGAATTCCCGGTTGCGCCAGAGATTTGCCGGCGCATCGGTCATGCCTCGACTGTCGACGGTGCCCGTACGCGCGGTCAAGCGCCCAAAATCGATTCAGCAGATCACCCCCGGCCCATTACGGTGTGGGTCATGGAAGCCGTGACGACGCACGACGAGATTCGCGAACTGCTGGGGGAGCCACTGCCCCGGGTGGCCGGCAAGAACCGCCCTGAGCTGCACGAAATCGACAAGGAGTGGCTCGCCGCATCGCCGTTCTGCCTGATCGCCACCGCCGGCCCGGACGGCGGCTGCGACGTCTCGCCCAAGGGCGATCCGCCCGGTTTCACACTTGTGCTGGATGACCGCAGGATTGCCATTCCGGAGCGACCGGGCAATCGCCGGGCCGACGGATTCCACAACATCATCGACAATCCGCATGTCGGTCTGATCTATCTGCTGCCGGGCCGCACCGACACGTTGCGGATCAACGGGCGGGCCACGCTGGTCCGGGACGCGGACTTCTTCGACCGCATGGTCGTGAAGGGCCACCGGCCGATCCTCGCCGTGGTGGTCGACATCGAGGAGATCTTCTACCACTGCTCGAAGGCGTTCCTGCGGTCGTCGCTGTGGAAGCCGGAGACCTGGGGCTCCGATGCGGTGCCGTCGCGGCCGCGGATCGCCAAGGCGCTGGAACGGCCGGACGACGACATGGCCGAGCTCGAGCGGTACTACGGCCCGGCGTACGCCGATTCCATCTACCGGTGACGGCATGGCCGGCGGCCGTGGACGTGCCGGCCGCGATCGCGGACGAGCGGCGGCGGATCGCCGACCTGGTCGACTCCCTCACCCCGCAGCAACTCGCCGTGCCCAGCCTGTGCGGTGACTGGACGGTCCAGGAGGTCGCCGGGCACCTGCTGGCGGCCGTCGTGGGGACGCCGCGGGAGTACCTGACGATGGCCGTACGGAGCGGATTCCGGCTGCACGTGGCGAACGCGCGGCTGGCCACCCGGACCGCCGAACGCCCGGCCGCCGACCTCGCCGCGGGGCTGCGGGCGAACGCCGCGAACCCGTTCCGGCCACCGATCGTCGGCGCCGCCGGTCAGCTGACCGATCTGCAGGTGCACGGGCAGGACATGCGCCGCCCGCTCGGCCTGCCGCACGGGCTGCGGCTGGAGCGGTTGCGCGAGTCGCTGACCTTCCTGGTCGGCGGGCGGGCCGTCGGGTTCGCGCCGAAGCGGCGCCTGGCCGGGCTGCGGTTCGAGGCGACCGACCTGGACTGGGCGTACGGGACCGGGCCGGTGCTGGCCGGCCCGGCCGAGGCGCTGATGATGGCGATGACCGGCCGGGCGATAGTCGTCGGCGAGCTGGACGGTCCGGGCGTGGCGGTCCTGCGCGCCCGCCTGACCGGATGACCGGTTCTCCCTGGTGCCGCACGCCTCGGCCGCCTCGATCGGTCGTGGCCACACAGGAGCGGGTCGAGGGGGACGGTTCGGGTTTCAGGCTGTTCGAGTGACCAGCTGCAACCGGGTCAGGTAGCGCTTCGTGACCGTCCCGCCGTACGCGTCGATCAGCTCGCCGATGCAGCTCAGCAGCCCTTCCGCCGACTCGCGGGGCAGCGACAGGGTCGACGAGTACGTGCGGATGATGTCCAGGTAGTCGCCGGTCGCGGAGGTCAGCTCCCACTCGTACGACCGGATCTCCGGCGGCGTGAACCCGGGCCCTGACACGTCCTCGCTCACCACCTCGTCCGGCCGCGGCGGGTGCTCGTCGGCCGTCGCCCGCGGGTCGTACCGCAGGTAGCAGCCCTGCACGTCGGCGAAGAAGCCGGGCGTGCCCCCGGCGATGTGGTGGGTCTCGATCACCGCCAACCGGCCGCCCGGCCGCAGCCCGCGGGCCACCCGCGCCATCCGGGTCGCCGGGTCCAGCCAGTGGAACGCGGTCGCGCACACCACCAGGTCGTACGGCTCGGGCGGGGGCGCCCAGGTGTCGAAGTCGGCCGGGATAACCGTGACCGCGGGGAACTTGGCGGTCCGCCGGCGGGCGACGGCGGCCAGCTCGGCGCCCAGCTCGACGGCGGTGATCGCCGCGCCGCGAGCGGCCAGGGGCACGGTCAGCTGCCCGGTGCCGGGGCCGATCTCCAGGATGCGTGTTCCGGGCCGGAGTCCCAGATCGTCGATCAGCTGCGGAGGGTAGCCGGGGCGGGCGCGGCCGTACAGGCCGGCGACGGAGTCGAAGGTCTGGCGCAGGACGAGCCGGTCGTCGGTCACCGCACGACCGTAGCGGGCCCGGCTGCACCCGAGCCCGTCGTTTTCGCCACCGGAACTGCACCTGAGCGGGCTCATGTGGCCTGGGAGCCGACCGATTCCTCTGGCACCGGCGGGGTGTCCGCAGGTGGACGGGTCCGGTTGCACCCCCTCGGCGATCGGGCCCGTCCAGGTTGACGTTCGCGGTTGAAGGGAGCCACGCGTGACGCTGTACATCGGCGTGGACCCCGACAAGATCGTGGTCAGCCCCACCCCGCTCACCGTGCGCCGAGGTCGCGCCCGGCGGCGCCGCCACGGCTCGGTCGTCGAGGTCGTGCCGGTCCCGGCCAGTGGCCGCAGCGGCGCCGACCGTGCTCGCAACGCCTTCCAGCTCACCCTTGTGCTGCTGTTCGTCTCCGGAGTGCTGAACGCCGCCGGCCTCGACTGGTGGCTGCTCGTCGCCGCGTCGGCACTGACCGTGGCCGGACTGGTGGCCCGGCAGGCCCGGGCCGCGCGTACCGGTCTGATCGCGGTCCCCACCGGCGGCGGACACCATGTGTTGTGCACGCCCGAGGAGCGCACCGCGTACGGCAAGGCGCTGGCTGTCGCTCAGCGGATCCGGGCGGCGGCGCCGGCGCTGGCCGACATGATCGATCCCGCCGACGCCGACCGGGCGCTCACCCAGGCGCTGGACGATCTGGCCGCGGTGCTGGGCCGGCGGCAGGAGTTGCGCCGGCTGCGGACCGAACTCACCGGCGTCGACCATCGCGACCTGCCCGCGGACAGCCCGGCGGTACGCGCGCTGACCGAGCAGCGGTCCCGGGTGAACGTGCACTTCCGGGAGGCCGGCGTGACCGCCGACCGGCTGTTGCGCAGCATCGGGGCGGCCGCGGTGGCGGGCGAGAACCTGATCCGGGAACAGCGCATCGGCGCCACCGCCGAGCGGGCCGAGCAGGCGCTGGCCCAGCTCACCGCGTCCGGCGCCGGCCGGTCGTGGGAGGCCGGGCCGGAGCTGGCCGAGCGTACGGCCGCGGTGATCGCGGCCTACCGCGAGCTCGGATCCGGCGGGTAGGAACGAGGTGCGCCGGTTCAGCTCAGCGAGCCGGACGCGATCCCGTCGGCCGCGACCCGGCCGGGCGAGAGCCGGTCGGCCGGGTTCCCGCGGCTTTGGCACGCTCGTTCAGCCCTTCGGGTGACTCGACCCGTGTGCAGGTGTCCGTTACGTTGTGTTTCGACATGCGTGCCCCCGCCCATGCCTCAAAGACCGTCCCGCTCTGCTCAACGAGGCGGAGAGTTCAACGATCTTGGCGATCGGGCATGGAGGGCGGAAGTCAGGCGGCCCGCCGGGTCGTCGACATCTGCCGTGGTACCGCGACGACCGGGTGGTGGCCGAGTGAGCCCAGCGCGTCGATCAACATGGCTTGCACCGAGGCCGACGTCGGTAGGGACCACTGTGCCGGCTCCGGCGGCACCGCCCAGCGCACCGTCCCCTCCGGCATCCGGCTCGGCGCCGCCGGGATCCACGACCCGCGGCCGTGCCGGACCACGTCCAACCGGTGGCGCAGCTCGGCCCGCAGCGGCAGCCCCGGCCGGACCAGGAACATCCACCGCCCCGAGGGGGTCGCCAGCACCGGTCCGGCGGTCCCCGTCGGAGCCACGCCCCGGACGCCGGCTCGCAGCCGGGCCGCACCCAGCGCGCGCAGTCCCAGCGCCGCGGGCACCTCGAGCGCGTCGAACCGATAGCCGGTGGCCAGCAGAACGGTGTGCGGCCGGCGCCGCCACCAGGTCCGGATCAATTCGGGGTCGGTACCGGCGTGGTCCTCCCAGGACTCGATCTCCGGATGGCAGTTCATGATCGGGCATCCGGGCCGTCCACACGCGAACCGCGCACCATCCAGACAGGCGCCCGGTGTCACCGCCCATCCGTGCCGCGCGTAACGCAGAGCGGCGGAGCGCAACCGGAGCCGATCGAGGCGAGCGGGTGCGCCGAACGGCCGGCCATTACTCAATCCCACGATCCATACCCCCTATCAGCGGCGTGCGGCGTTCCCAAGCCCGACACGCATCGTTGGTCCGGACAGATCCACGTTTTGCAAGTTGCATGAGAAACTACGAGCGGCGGCAGGCAGGCGATCACACACGCTGTGCGATCAGTGCGGTTGTGGAGCGGTCAGACTGCGAGAGAGACAACAACGCTCACCGGCAGGGGTCGCCGGAGGAGCAGGGGAGGCACCCGTGGACGAGCTGCCGATCGGCCGTCGCGTCGCTTACTGGCGTGGTCGGCGCAAGATGTCTCAGCAGGTCTTCGCGGATCGACTGGGGAAGAGCAAGAGCTGGGTGGACAAGGTGGAACGGGGCGTCCGCCGGCTCGACAAATTCTCCGTCGTCTACGAGATCGCGGACGTCCTGGCCGTGGACGTCCAGCTGCTGCTGGGCAAGGACGTGGAACGGCGCCCGGAGACGCAGAACTGCATCGACCAGGTCGAGGTCGAGGAGATCCGCGCCGCGCTGGAGCGGTACGACCAGATGAGTGCGTTCTTCCAGGCGGTGCCGCACTCGCCGCCGCTGCCGGAGATGCGCAAGGCGGTCAGTCACGCCTGGCTGACCTACCAGCACGCCAAATACGGCGTGCTGGCCCGCACGCTGCCGCGACTGCTGCGCGACGCGCAGTCGGCGGACAGTGCGCACGCCAACACCGACGAGGCCCGCGACGCCGCGCACCTGCTCGGGCAGGTGTATCAGATCGCGTCGTCGGCGCTGCGCAAGGTGGGCGAGCACGAACTGTCCTGGCTGGCCGCGGACCGGTCGATCGCGGTCTCGCAGCGGGCCGGCGACCAGCTGCTGGCCGGGCTGGCCAGCTACCGCGTGGGCAGCGCCCTGCTCGCTCTCGGCCGCGTTCGCCCGGCCCTCGAGGTCAACGTCAACATCGCCAACCGGCTGGCGACCGCGCCCGACCGCGGCCCGGAACGCCTCTCGGTGTACGGCATGTTGCTGCTCAACGGCGCGATGGCGGCGGCCCGGATCGGCGACAGCGCCACCGTCCGGGACCTGATCGCCGGCGCCGATCAGGCGGCCCTCGCCGTCGGCGGCGACCAGAACCACTACTGGACCAGCTTCGGCCCGACGAACGTGCAGCTGCACCGCTGCGCGACCGCGGTCGAACTGGGCGACGGCCGGACCGCGGTGGAGACGCACGAGCGGCTCGACCCGGACGGGTTCGCCGCCATGCTGCCGGAACGGCGTGCGCACCACTATCTCGACATCGCCCGGGGCTACACCCAGATCGGCGACATCGAGAAGGCCAGCGAGATGTTGCTGGAAGGTGATCGGCTGGCCCCCTCGGAGATCCGTTGCCGGCCGCTCGCCCACGAGGTTCTCTCCGACGTGCTCCGGCGTACGCGGGGCACACCACCGGCTCCCGTGGCGGAGTTGGCCGAGCAGATGGGAGTCGGCGTATGAGGGCATTGAGGTGGGTCCCCGCGTGATGACCGGAAACCCCTCGCGCGGCGTGCTGTACGTGCTGGTCTGTGGCTCGCCCATGGCCCGGGACGTCGGTACGCTCGTGGACCTCGCCCAGCGCGACGGCTGGGAGGTCTGTGTCGTCACCACCCCGGACGGCCGGAAGTTCGTGGACGTGACCGCGCTCCAGGCCCAGACCGGACATCCGGTACGCACCTACTACAAGGCGCCGGGCGAACCCGACGTGCTGCCGGCGGCGGACGCGATGATCGTCGCCCCGGCCACGGTGAACACGGTGAACAAGTGGGCCGCCGGCATCACCGACACCCTTGTGCTCGGGCTGCTGGTCGAGGGCTACGGGTACGGCTTGCCGACCGCGGTCGTGCCGTACACCAACAAGGTGATGGCGCTGCACCCGGCGCTGCACGACAGTCTGGCCAAGCTGCGCGACTGGGGCGTGCACGTGGTCCACGGCGAGTTCGGCGGTCCCGGCCAGACCGACCGGTTCCGCAGCGCGTTCCCGTGGCGCCGGGCGCTGCAGGTGGTGAGCGCGGCGGTCGTCTCGAACACCCGCGTCGAGCCGGGGGCGCTCTCCTAGACGTACTAGGCTTGGCGGCCGTGAACCAGCCCGCTCCGCCGACCGTCCGGGAGGTCGTCGATGCCCTCGACCGGCGTTACCCGCGGGCGTGGGCCGAGTCGTGGGACCGGGTCGGTCTCGTGCTCGGCGACTTCGACGCTCCCGTCGCCACCGTGCTGTTCGTCGTCGACTGCGTCCCGGAAACCGTGGACCAGGCCCTGGCGGCCGGCGCCGACCTGGTGGTGGCCCATCACCCGCTGCTGCTCAAACCGGTGTCGTCGATCGCGCCGGACACGTACAAGGGCCGGATCATCCATCGGCTGATCCGGGGCGGCGTCGCTCTCTACGCCGCGCACACCAACGCCGACACCGCCAATCCGGGCGTTTCCGACGCGCTCGCCGCCCGCTTCGGGCTCACCGGCCTGCGCCCGCTGGTGCCGGCCACCGGTGCGGGCGAGGGCGGCGGACGCGGAATCGGCCGGATCGGGACCCTGCCCACCCCGCTTCCGCTGGCCGACCTGGTCACGCTGGCCGCGCGGGTGCTGCCGGCCACGGCCGGGGGCGTACGGGCGGCCGGCGACCCGGCGCGGGAGATCCGTACGCTCGCGGTCTGCGGCGGCGCCGGCGACTCGTTCCTGACCGACGCCGCGGCGGCCGGGGTCGACGCGTACCTCTGTGCCGATCTGCGTCACCACCCGGCCGGGGAACACCTCGCCGCCGGCGGCCCGGCCCTGCTCGACGTGGCCCACTGGGCCGGCGAGCGCCCGTGGCTGGACGAGGTCGCCGGCTGGCTGCACGGGCAGTTCCCCGTGCGGACCGTCGTGTCCGATCTCGACACCGACCCCTGGACCGTGCACGCGGTCAGCCCTTTCGACAAGGAGTTCCCCCAGTGAAGGCGTCTCCCGAAGCTCAGCGCCGCCTGCTCGACCTGCAGGCCGTCGACACCTCCCTGGCGCAGCTCGCGCACCGGCGCCGGACCCTGCCCGAACTGGCCGAGCTGGACGCCGTCGCCCGCGAGTTGTCCGCGCTGGAGGACGAGCGGATCCGGGCGCAGGTCGCGGTGGACGACCTGGACCGCGACATCGCCCGGTTCGAGAAGGACATCGACCAGGTCCGTACGCGCAAGTCCCGTGACCAGTCCCGCCTCGACGCCGGGGGAGCGGTGCGCGAGATCGAAGGCCTGCAGCACGAGCTGGCGACCCTCAACCGGCGGCAGTCCGAGCTCGAGGACGCCGAGCTGGAGCTGATGGAACAGCGCGAGAGCGCCGAGCAGGCCCTGGGCGACGTGCAGGGCCGGCTGACCGCGGCGGCGGAGCGGCGGGCCGCGGCCGAGCGCCGGCGCGACGAGTCGACCGCCGAGATCACCAAGGAGCAGGAGTTCAAGTCGTCGTCGCGGGCGCCGCTGGTCGCGGATCTGCCGGCTGACCTGGTTGAGCTGTACGACAAGATCCGGGCCGACTCCGGGCTGGGCGCGGCACTGGTCCGGTCCGGCCGGTGCGGCGGCTGCCGGATCGAGCTCTACGGCGCCGACCTGGCCCGGGTCAAGAACGCGCCCGCGGACGAGGTCGTCCGGTGCGAGGAGTGCCGCCGGATCATGGTCCGGACCGCGGAGTCGGGGCTTTGAGCCTGACCGTCACCGTCGAGGCCGACGGCGGTTCCCGCGGCAACCCCGGCCCGGCGGGCTAGGGCGCGGTGGTGCGCGACGCCGGCGGCCAGACGCTGCTCGAGCGGTACGGGTCGCTGGGCACCACGACCAACAACGTGGCCGAGTACACCGGCCTGATCGAGGGGCTGGCCGCGGCGCTCGAGCTCGGCGCCACCGCGGTCGACGTCCGGATGGACTCGAAGCTCGTCGTCGAGCAGATGTCCGGGCGGTGGCAGATCAAGAACCCCGGCCTGCGTCCGCTGGCGGCGAAGGCGGCCACGCTGTCCGGGCGGTTCGAGTCGGTGTCGTACGAGTGGATCCCGCGGGAACGCAACCGCGCCGCCGACGCGCTGGCCAACCGGGCTATGGACGAGGCCACCGGCAAACCCGTTCGCGACCTCGATCTCCCCGCCCCCGCCCCCGCCGCCGCCCCGGCGCCGCCGAAGCAGTCCTGGGCGCCGCCGGCCTCCACCGAGGAAGCGCTGCGGATCATCCTGGTCCGGCACGGCGAGACCGCGCTGACCCAGCAGGGCCGCTACTCCGGCCGGGGCGACCCGCCACTGTCCGAGCAGGGGGAGGCCCAGGCGATGGCGGCCGGCGCCCGGGTGGCCGGCATCGCCCGGGACGTCGCCGCCGTGTTCACCTCGCCACTGTCCCGGTGTGTGCGCACGGCCGAACTGATCGCGGCCGAACTGGGCGGGGTGGACGTGACCGTGCTGCCCGACCTGATCGAGTGTGACTTCGGGCGGTGGGAGGGGCTGACCTTCGCCCAGGCCCAGGAGGGGTGGCCGGAGGCGATGTCGGCGTGGCTGGCGTCGCCGTCGGTCGCGCCGCCCGGCGGGGAGTCGTTCGACACGGTGCGGGTGCGGGTGCAGAACGCGTTGGCGACCGTGCTCCGGGCGTACGGCCAGGGGGTGGTGGTGATCGTCTCGCACGTCTCGCCGATCAAGCTCATCCTGCAGAACGCGCTCGCCGCCGAGGATGCCTTCTTGCACCGGTTGTTCCTGGATGCGGCGGGTGTGTCCACCATGGATGTCTGGCCCGACGGCGGCATCGCCGTGCGTTCGGTCAACGAAACCAGCCACCTGCGCTGAATGGCCCATTGACCTGACCAGCGGCGACGTTTAGCTTCGTCGATCAGGAAACTTTGTTTCCTGATGTCGACATCGTCGCCCCTGGAGGGCTCATGCGCGGACTGTCCCGTCGCCTGATCGCGGTCGCGGCCGCCGCCACGGCCGTTGTCGCGGCCGCACCCGCGGCCGCCGCTCAGGCCCACGGCCACGGCCACCATCCGTCGTACGTCAAGGTCGGCTACTTCACCCAGTGGGGTATCTACGGCCGTAACTACCAGCTCAGCAAGGTGCAGAGCTCCGGGCAGGCGGCCCGGCTGACGCACCTCAACTACGCGTTCGGCGTGGTCACCGCGGCCGGCCAGTGCGCCTCGGCCGACCCGTGGGCCGACTGGCAGACGCCGTTCTCGGCCGACCTGAGCGTGGACGGCGTCGGCGACGTGGCCGGCCAGCCGATCTCGGGCAACCTGAACCAGCTGGCCGAGCTCAAGAAGAAGAACCCGAAGCTCAAGGTGCTGATCTCGCTCGGTGGCTGGAGCGGCTCGGCGTACTTCTCGGACGCCGCCCTGACCGACGCCTCCCGCAAGAAGCTGGTCAGCTCCTGCATCGACCTGTGGATCAAGGGAAACCTGCCCGGTCTGACCACGGGCGTCGCCGCCGGCATCTTCGACGGCGTGGACCTCGACTGGGAGTGGCCCGGCTCGGACGGCAACGCGGGCAACGTGATCCGGCCCGCCGACAAGCAGAACTTCACGCTGCTGGCAGCCGAGTTCCGCACGGAGCTGGACGCGCTCGGCCACAAGATCCACAAGCACTACGACCTGAGCGCGTTCCTGCCGGCCGCGCCGGCCAAGATCGACGCCGGCTTCGAGGCCAGCAAGATCTTCCGGTACCTCGACTTCGGCACGGTCCAGGGGTACGACTTCCACGGCTCGTGGGAGTTGCGGACCAACCAGCAGTCCTCGATCCACGTGCCCCCGGGCGCCCCCGACAACCCGGACTTCTCGCTGGACAACGCGGTCAACGCCTGGATCGGCCGCGGGGCGCCGCGGACGCGACTGGTGCTCGGCGTGCCGTACTACGGGCAGGGCTGGACCGGCACCACCGGCTCCGGGCTGTTCGCCCCGGCCACCGGACCGGCGCTCGGCACCTGGGGTCCCGGCACGGAGGATTACAAGGTCCTGGCCACGCTGCAGTCGCAGGGCTACACGCTGCACCGCGACTGGCCGGACGGCAACTCCTGGCTGTCCAACGGCACCACCTTCTGGACGTACGACGACCCGGCGCAGGTGCTGCAGAAGATGCTCTACATCCGCGGCCAGGGCCTCGGTGGCGCGATGGTGTGGTCGCTCGACGGCGACGACGCCAACGGATCGCTGACCAGGGCGGTTTCCGCCGGCCTGGGGTCACCCCGGCGCTGACGGATCGGTTGGATGAGGTGGTGCGCCGTTCGGCGCACCACCTCCGCCGTTCGGCGCACGATGATCGATCCCGATCAGAGGTCATCGATACGGTCGAAGGTGGTTCTTCCTGTCGACGAGGGAGGTACGGCTCATGACCGAGCCCGAATCTCCGGTGGCCCGATCCGACCGCAGCCCGTGGAACTGGCTGCTGCTCATCCCGATCGTGCTGCCGCTGCTGACCCCGATCTTCAACTTCGACACCCCGCGGTTGTGGGGCTTCCCGGGCTTCTACTGGCTGCAGTTCCTGTTCATCCTGGTCGGCGTGGCGACGACGTCGGTCGTGTACAACATGACCCGGACCCGCCGCCGGTCCTCGACGCCGATCTCGCCGGCGCCCACGGCGGGTGATCCCGATGCGTGATCACGTCACCGAGATCGTCATCTTCACGATCCTGTTCCTCCTGGTCAGCGTGATGGGCTTCATCGCCGCCCGGTGGCGTGCGCCGAAGGACATGGCGCACCTCGACGAGTGGGGCCTGGGCGGGCGCAGCTTCGGCGGCTGGATCACCTGGTTCCTGGTCGGCGGCGACCTCTACACGGCGTACACCTTCGTCGCGGTCCCCGCGCTGATCTTCGGCGCCGGCGCCGCCGGGTTCTTCGCCGTGCCCTACACGGTGATCATCTATCCGCTGTTCTTCCTGATCCTGATCCGGCTCTGGTCGGTGTCGCACCGGCACGGCTTCGTCACACCGGCCGACTTCGTGCGGACCCGGTTCGGCTCGCCGACGCTGGCGCTGCTGGTCGCCATCACCGGGATCGTGGCCACCATGCCGTACATCGCGCTGCAGCTCGTCGGCATCGAATCGGTGCTCAAGACGATGGGCGTGACCGGCCACAGCGCGATCGCCCGGCACCTGCCGATCATCATCGCGTTCGCGATCCTGGCCGCGTACACGTACTCGTCCGGCCTGCGCGCGCCCGCGCTGATCGCGTTCGTCAAGGACACGCTCATCTACATCGTGATCATCGTCGCGGTGATCTACCTGCCGGCCAAGCTGGGCGGCTGGGGCGGCATCTTCGACGCCGCCAACAAGAAGTTCACCGCGTCCCCCGCGCCCACCGACGGCATCCTGCTCAATGCCAACAACCAGCTGCAGTACGTCACGCTGGCGCTCGGTTCGGCGCTGGCGCTTTTCCTCTACCCGCACAGCATCACCGGCGTGCTGGCCAGCCGGAACCGCAACACGATCAAGCGCAACATGTCGGCGCTGCCCGCCTACAGCTTCCTGCTCGGCCTGCTGGCCCTGCTCGGGTTCGCCGCCATCGCCGCCGGGGTCAAACCGCTGGCCGGCAACAAGCCCGGCAGCCTGGACAGCAACACCGTCGTACCGCTGCTGTTCGACCTGAAGTTCCCGGCCTGGTTCGCCGGAATCGCCTTCGCCGCGATCGGCATCGGCGCGCTGGTGCCGGCGGCCATCATGTCGATCGCCGCGGCCAACCTGTTCACCCGCAACATCTACAAGGAGTACCTCAAGCGGGACGCCACCGACGCCCAGGAGGCCGCGGTCTCCAAGATCGCGTCGCTGGTGGTGAAGGTCGGCGCGGTCGCGTTCATCGTGTTCCTCGACCCGCAGTTCTCCATCGACCTGCAGCTCATCGGCGGCGTGATCATCCTGCAGACGGCCCCCTCGGTGGCGCTCGGCCTGTACACGCGCTGGTTCCATCGTGGTGGGCTGATCGCCGGGTGGGTGGCCGGCATGGTGCTGGCGTTCTGGATGCTCTGGGAGATCCCGAACGCGGCGACCAAGCGGGCGCACTTCGGCGGGTCGGCGTTCGCGTTGTCCAAGTTCGGCTTCGACACCCCGAAGACCGTCTACGTCGGCTTCGTCGCGGTCCTGGTCAACGCGCTCATCGCGGTCGTCGTGACGCTCATCCTGCGGGCGGCCAAGACCCCGGACGGCGTGGACGGCACCACGCCGGACGACTACTTCGCCGACGAGGACGATCCCCGCATCGACAAGACCGCGACCACGGTGGAGACGGTCTCGTCAACGTAGCTTCACCGCCGTCCGCCTGTCTCAGGCCGACTTCACGTACGTGTCCATGGCGTGGGTCAGCCGGGACAGGTGGACGGCGAGCTGGTCGCGATCCGTATCGGACCAGTCGGCCAGCACCTTCTCGTACAGCTCCCGCCGCGCTGCCCGGACCTCGTTGACCTGCTTGAGCCCCAGCGGAGTCGGTTCGATCACGGTGCCGCGCCCGTCGCGGGGGTCGGGCCGGCGCTCGATCAGGGCGTCCTGCTGCAGCGCGGTCACCTGCCGGGTCACCGTCGAGCCGTCCAGGTTGAGCCGCTCGGCGATGGCCGACACGTTCTGCGGGCCTTCGTCCTGCAGGCAGCGGAGGATGACGTACGCGGCCCGGTCCAGCGCGCGGTGCGGTTTCACGGCGGTGGCTCGGCGGCTGGCCTCGCCCATACGCATGAGGTACGCGATCTGGGTCTCGATGGTGTTCAGGACTGCGCTGTGATCCGCCATGGTTCTTCTCCGGTCTCCTGAATTGATTCAGCGATCGCGTCGGGCGAGGCCAGGGTCGAATCCGCGTCCGTCACATGCATCTCTGACTATGAATTAGTCATACGGAGTTTGACGCAGCATAGATGCATAAGGCATGCGGCGTCACCTCAGCGGCGGGCCGCACGCTTCGCCGGCGAGACGTCGACGTTGCTCGGCGACGATCTCGTCCGCAGGTTCAGCAGTTTCCACCGGGTGCCATCCCGTCGGGCGCGGCGGAGAAAAATAGTGGGGAGAAGGTGTCGAATCGGGGCCGGGGCGTTCGTGGTCACGATGACAGCGAACGAAGACCGAACCGAGTGACCAGCCACCGTGACTCAGGAGGACAGCCATGCAGTACCTGGTTTCCGTGCTCGACGACACGCCGGAATCCGCCACCTCGGACGAGATGGCCGCGATCGACACGTACAACGAGCAGTTGCAGGCCGACGGCCACTGGGTCTTCGCCGGCGGCCTCGGCGGGCCGGACACGGCCACCGTGATCGACAACCGGGGCGGAGCGGCGATGGTCACCGACGGGCCGTACGTGGAGACCAAGGAGTACATCGCCGGCTTCTGGATCATCGAGGCCGCCGACCTCGACATGGCGCTCAAGCTCGCCGCCGGCGGCTCCAAGGCCTGCAACCGCCGGGTCGAGGTGCGGCCGTTCCTGTGAGCGACGACGACGTAGGGCAGGCGATCACCCGCACCCACCGCGCGGAGTGGGCGCGGGTGGTCGCCGCCCTGACCCGGCGTTTCGGTGATCTGGACATCGCCGAGGAGGCGGCGGCCGAAGCGTTCGCCACGGCCGTCGCCCGGTGGCCGGTCGACGGCGTGCCCCCCAATCCCGGCGCCTGGCTGACCACCACCGCCGCCCGTAAGGCCATCGACCACATCCGGCGCGAGCGCAAACGGGACGACAAGCAGAAGCGGGCTGAGATGTGGTACGACGACGACCCGGCCGAGCCGCCCGGCGCCATCGACGACGAACGCCTCCGGTTGATCTTCACCTGCTGCCACCCGGCGCTCGCGATGGACAGCCGCGTGGCCTTGACGCTGCGGATGGTCGGCGGTCTGACCGTGCCCGAGATCGCCCGGGCCTTCCTGGTCCAGGAGACGGCCATGGGGCAGCGGATCACCCGGGCGAAGGCCAAGATCAAGACGGCCCGCATCCCGTACCGGGTGCCGTCGGCCGAGGATCTCCCGGCCCGGGTGTCGGGCGTCCTCGCCGTTCTGTACCTGGTCTTCAACGAGGGCTATCTGACCACCGGTCCCGGCACCGACCCCGTACGCCACGACCTCACCGCCGAGGCGATCCGGCTCACCCGCCTGATCCGGGCCCTGTTGCCCGCGGACGGCGAGGTGGCCGGTCTGCTCGCGCTGATGCTCCTCACGGAGGCCCGCCGCGCCGCCCGGGTGTCAGCAACCGGCGATCTGATCACCCTGGGTGAACAGGACCGCGCCACCTGGGACGCGACGCTGATCGCCGAGGGGCATCACCTGGTCCGCGAACGCCTGGCCACCGGACAGGCGCCGGGGCGATACCAGATCCTCGCCGCGCTCAACGCCGTGCACACCTCCGCCCGCGACGTCCGCGACACCGACTGGTCGCAGGTCGTCGCCCTCTACGACCAGCTCGCCACCATCGACCCGTCGCCCATCGTCGCCCTCAACCGGGCCATCGCGGTCGCCGAACTGGACGGCCCGGAGGTCGGCCTGGCGGTCGTCGACCGCCTCGGCGCGAAGCTGGCCGGCTACTACGCCTTTCACGCGACCCGCGCCGACCTCCTGCGCCGGCTCGGCCGCGGCGACGAGGCCCGTACGGCGTACGGCAAAGCCATCGGCCTGACCGGCAACACCGCCGAAGCCGCCCACCTGACCCGCCGGCGTGACCAACTGGCGTAGGAGCCGTCATCCACGGTCGGCGTCCCCATTCCGGAACACGGACAGCAGTTCGGCCCGTACGCCCGGGTCGAGGTCCCCGGCCGGGAGACGGCCGTCGTCCGACCTCGCCCGGGGTGCAGTCGGCGGTGCGTGCAGATTGCGCTCCCGGCAGGTGTTCGCCCCTACATCCGGGCTTTCAGCACGTCCACCTCACAGCCGGGCGCGGACGGGTCGAAGCCGTGCTCGATCAGCCAACGGATGTTCAGCAGGCTGCGCAACGACCACCACGCGCGGATCACGTCGAGGTCGACGCCGGTGCCGTAGCCGGCGAGGACGTCGCCCAGGTGCTCCTCGTGTCCGAGCGTCAAGGAGGCGAGGTCGAACAGGGGATCGCCGCGGCCCGCCTCGGACCAGTCGATCACTCCGGTGATGTCGTCACCGTCGACGAACACGTGACTGACGTGCAGGTCGCCGTGCGCGAACACCGGTGTCCACGGACGGAACGCGGCCTGCGCCACCTCGCGGTTGCGGGCGACCTGGTCGGCGGCAAGGACGCCGTTCGCGATGAGCCACTCGCATTCGTCGCCGAGGCCCGCCGTCATCGCGTCGAAGTCCCGGCCGGGCCACGGTGGCAGCGGCGCGTCGTGCAGCGTCCGTACGGCCGCACCCGCCGCGGCCCACGCCGCCGGCGACGCGGCCGACGGCTCGCCGAGGCGGCCGAGAGCCGTGCCGGGGAGGGCGGCGATCGCGAGCACAGGCGGCTTGCGCCACCGGACCTCGGGGGTCGGGATCGGCGCGATGGCCATCGCTGCGACCTCGACGTCGGTGCGCGTCTGATCGCCGTCGACCTTCAGGAACACGTCACCGACGCGCAGCGTCGCGCGCTCGTTGTGGGCGACGACGACTTCGACCTCTTCCACGCCGGCCATTGTCGCGGGCACGGCCACCGACGTCACCGGGTTTACGGTGCGGGACGGCCAGGTCGCCGCGTTGATCGCGCAGCCCGGGGGCGGTTGGTCCGACCTCCGCGGCACCATCGCCGGTACCGCATTGCGGTTCGCCCGCACCTGTTATGGTCCCCAGGACCGCTTGCAAGTCGCAATCACTCAGGAGGTTCGCGGTGCCGGACACCACCTGCCACATGTCGATCTCGCTGGACGGCTTCGTCGCCGGGCCGGACCAGAGCCTGGAGAACGGGCTGGGCAAGCGGGGGGTGGAGCTGCATACGTGGCACATCGGCGACCCGCGCGCCACCGATGCCGACAAGGTCGCGGCCGAGTGGCTCATGCGGCCGCGGGGCGCGTACGTGATGGGCCGGAACATGTTCGGCCCGATCCGCGGGGACTGGGACGGTGAGTGGAGCGGCTGGTGGGGCCCCGAGCCGCCGTATCACGCGCCGGTGTTCGTGCTGACCCACCACGCACACGAGCCGATCCCGATGGAAGGCGGGACGACCTTCCACTTCGTCACCGAGGGCTTCGACGCGGCCTACTCCGCCGCGTGCGAGGTCGCCGGGGACAACGGCGTGGACATCGCCGGTGGCGCGTCGACCGTCCGGCAGGCCCTGATCGCCGGCGTGATCGACGAACTCGCCCTCGACATCGCCCCAGTCCTGCTCGGTTCGGGCGAGCGCCTCTTCGACGGCGTTGAATCCTTCGGTTTCGAACCTGTCGAGGTGCTCCACTCACCGCTCACCACGCACATCCGCTACCGCCGCCTGGCCTGCCCGACGGTCGCATCCTCAGCGTCAGCGCCATTGCCCTGCCGGACGAGGACGGTGGCCGCTACGCGGTCTCGGTGTTCCATGACGTCACGGCCGAACGCCGCCACCGCGACGAGCTGGCCTCCTTCGCTGGAGCCGTGGCACACGACCTGCAGAACCCGCTCGCCACCGTGGAGGGGTGGAGTGAGGTCCTCGCGCAGGCCATCGAGGACGCCCCGGGCGGGGTGGCCTCCGCTGAGGAGGCCGACGCCGTGGTGCGGATCAGGCGTGCCGCGGCCCGCATGCGCAACATGATCAACGACTTGCTCGACTACACCACCGCCCGCGACGCCACTCTGTCGCCGACCATGGTTGATCTCGGGGTATTGGTGAACGACATCGCCATCGCCCGAATCGATCAGGCTCAGAGCAACGGCGCGCTGGTGCCGAGCTTCGTCGTCGGCGACCTGCATCCGGTGTACGCGGACGCCGTCCTGATCCGTCAGCTGCTGGAAAACGTGGTCGGCAACGCCGTCAAGTACAGCGTGTCCGGCGTCGTCCCGCAGATCACCGTCGGCACCGACCGTCATGACGGCCTGGTCGCGGTCACCATCGACGACAACGGCATCGGTATCCCGCACGGGCAGCACGAGGCCGTCTTCGACAATTTCCATCGCGCCCACCCCGCGGCCGGCCATTCCGGTACGGGCCTCGGCCTCGCGATCTGCAAGCGCATCGCCGAACGCCACGGGGGCACCATCTGCGCCACCGACAATCCCGCCGGACGAGGCACGCGCCTCATCGTCACCCTGCCCGTGGATGCGCAGTCCGCCGCGGCCGCGGCCGAGTCCGATACCGCCGCACTGCCGGCACCGGACGCCCCCGAACCGCCCCCGGAGACGACACCCAGCGAATCCAGTGAGCCGGTGCTGTCCACGGCGGCGACGTTCGAGCACGCGGCGCACCTGATTCTCGATTACCTCCACGAGCGGATGCCGCTGGCGTTCTGGGCGGTCACCCGGGTCGAGAACGGTCGCCAGATGTACCTGTACCTGGACGCCGACAACGGGTACGGCCTGCGGCAGGGACAAAGTCACCCCTGGCCGGACAGCTTCTGTGTGCACATGTCCGCCGGTCGGGCCCCGACCGTGGCCCGGGACGCCCAGCAGATACCCGCGTACGCCAATGCCGGCGTCAACCAGCTCATCGACATCGGAACCTACGCCGGAGCGGTCATCACCGAGTCCGACGGCACCCTCTTCGGCGCGATCTGCGGCCTCGACCCCAACGCGCGCACCGGTGACCCCCGCATGGCCGAGGCCGAACCGCTGCTCGCCCTGCTCGGACAGCTACTGACCGCCGCCCTGGCCGCCGACCGCGCGCGCGACCGATCCACCACCGCGATGCTGCGTCAACAACTCAGCGCCGAGACCGATGCGCTGACCGGCCTGCCCAACCGGCGCGCCTGGCAACGGCTCATCGAGCACGCCCAGACCCGGTACGAACGCCTCGCTGACCCCACCGTCACCTGATCCGCAGGCGCGGCCGAGCTGCACTGCGTTTGATCGGGGAGGCCTCGGGAACAGCTCCGTATTCAGGCCGGCACGGCCGTGCAGTTCGACGCTCGGGCCCGCTTGGGGCCCGGAGGTCGAGCAGCCGGCCGACGGGTTCCCCAGCTTGCCCGCCCCACCGGCCCGTCAGCCTTGCTCTCCGCTGCGGCCGGCCCTCGCCCCGCCATCTGCAAGCGCATCGCCGAACGCCACGGGGGCAACAACTCAGCGCCGAGACCGATGCGCTGACCGGCCTGCCCAACCGGCGCGCCTGGCAACAGCTCATCAAGCACGCCCAGACCCGGTACGAACGCCTCGGTGGCCCCATCGCGATCGCCATCCTCGACCTCGACCGGTTCAGGGTCGTCAACGACAGCCAAGGACACGCCGGGCGCCTATGCCGAGTCGCCGGCGCCGCGCCTGGGCGCACGGCGCAGTCTCAGCCAGCGCCGCGCGAACCAGCAGAACAGGGCTACTGCCACCGTGGAATAGACCAGGTTGATGAAGACACCGGCCGTCGGCGACCAACCGAGCCGGCGGATCACCTCCGCCTTACTGGTGGCGATGCCGCCGACCAGTTCCCAAGCCGTCCCGATGACCCCGCCCAACTGGCCGCCCAGCAGCACGGCGGCGACCGTCAAGGCAATGCGAGCGCCCCGCAGGACGACAACGGCGAAACCGACAGCGGCCACGGCGACAGCGACGAACGCGAGGCCCCGGCCCGGGCCGAGCTGGGTGAAGGCAGGTCCGCAGCTGATCCCTGCGAGCACCGCTCCGGCCAGCGCCAGCACGGCGGTGGCAAACCGCAGCGGCCGATGGAACGCCCGGACCACCCCGCTGGATGTCCCAGGATCGGGTGCCGGCGGTGGCGCCGGATCAGACCGTGGGGCGCCGTGGCCGGACTCCGGTGGCGTGTCGGTGCCAAGAAACACGCGAATCTGCTCAGCGATCACCGGCCAGTCGGGTCCGAGCCAGACGAAGTGACTGGCGGCCTGGGATTCGATGAGTTCGGCGTGGCGGATGCCGGCGGCAAGCGATTCGGCATGGGCGAAGGGGACACCGCGGTCGGTGCGCGTAGCGATCACCACAGTGGGTTGATCGATTCGAGCGGTGACGTCCGGCGTGGCCCGGAGATCGTTGACAAAGCCGCGGCCGGAGCGCATCCGGGCGAACAGCGCCAGCAACATGGCGCGGTCGGCCTCGCCCAGTGCCGCGATGACCTCACTGGGCGGGCAAGTGGACAGGCTGCCGAGCATCATCCGCAAACAAGTGTCGGGCGCCATGCGGCCCAGCGTGCGGACGCCGGCCCATGTCGCCTGTTCGGCGATACCGGCGAAGATGACGTGCGCACCGAGACGGGTCCAGCGGTCCGGATAGGGCAACCAGCCGACCGCACTGACGAGGACCAAACGCTCGATGAGGTCCCCGTGCCGCGCCGCCATCGTGGCCGCGGTCGGCCCGCCGCCGGAGATGCCCACGACCGCCGCAACTCGGGCGATGCCGAGGTGGGCGCACAGGGCCCGGATGACGTCGGTGTACTGCTCGACGGACGCGCCGGTCGACAGCGGGGTGCGACCATAGCCGGGGCGGGAGGGCACCAGTACGGTGTGGTCGGCCGCGGCAAAGATTTCCTCGCCCAGTGCCAGGCCGGCCCGCATGTGTCCGCCGTGGAACACCACCACGACGCCATCGCCGCGCCGATCGAGCCGGTACTCGACCGGGCCGGCGCCCAGTTCAGCGACCATCGTGGGTCGAGAGACATCCGGCATCAGCTGGCCTCCGGCCGGTCGGGTATACGGCACTCACCCGCCGACCAGACTTCCCGGCACACCTACGGCGAGCGTAGCGCTACCCCGCAAGGAGCGACCGGCGATGGCCGCGGTCGAGCAGCGTGAGCCACCGGACCGGGAGGGCGACGGACGAGTCGGCCTGTACGCCGGATTCTGTCGGCGGCATTCGCCGCCGTGGCGGCCATCCATCTCGGCCTGCCGTTGCCGGCAGGCTCGTGCGGCCTACCCGCAGGCTCGGGCGAGCAGCCCTCGAACGCCTGCGCCGACCGCCACCCCCGTAAGAGGGCTTGCGGTCTCACTTGGCCTTGCTCCGGGTGGGGTTTACCAAGCCACCCCGGTCACCCGGGGTGCTGGTGAGCTCTTACCTCACCGTTTCACCCTTACCGGCGCGTACGCCGGCGGTCTGTTCTCTGTGGCACTTTCCCGCGGGTCGCCCCGGGTTGCCGTTAACAACCACCCTGCTCTGCGGAGTCCGGACGTTCCTCGGCGGCACCCCGGAGGGCACCGACGCGACCGCCCAGCCAACTCGTCCGTCGCCCCCCGATCGTACGGGGCGTGGATTCTGCTGTTCCGGAGGGGACGGCATGGACGGGACAGGACGCGGGTGGCCGTCGGCTGGTGCCGGGATGGATCGGCCGGGTAGCGAGTGAGAGCTTCCGCGGTCATCACCCGGGCCGAAAGCTCAACTGCGAGAGCCCGCCGCCGACCTGGACAGTCGACCCCTGGCCGAGCCGAACGCAGGACATCCTATGACTCGCACTCCCGCCCCCCTGAACCGCCTCTCCCGAAGTGTGGCCGCAGGCGTGGCCGCCGTGCTGCTCTGCGGCGGCCTGACCGGCTGCAGTGACCTCAAGGACCTCACCAGCAGCAGCAAACCGCTGCTGAACGAGAAATCGGCGAGCAAGCCCAAGGCCACCGCCGCGCCGGCGCCCTCGGCTGTCGGTGTCGGCGTCCAGTGCGCCGGTCCGTCCCAGCGGCCCGCTGGACACGGGCACCGTCGTGCACCGCCTCAAGCAGGGCAACTTCACCGTGCAGGTGACGTACTGGACCGCTGACAACGCCAAGGTCTACACCGCGGCCGGAGTCAAGACGATTAACGTCGCCGCGCACATCGAGGACACCGACAGCACTCACCGCATCGTTGTCGGCACCTTCGAGGTGATCCAGGACGACGGCACCGCGCGGACGACGGTGACCTCCGACAAGGGCACCTTCGACGTCACCCCGCCGTATCCGTACAACACCGTCGTGACACTGCCGGCGGCCACGGCGGGAGCGACGACGCTGACGCTGACCGTACGGATGGATCTTCTGGTGGAGACCGCCCCGAAGTCGAACAGCTACTACCGCTCCACCGCGCTCGACACCCTCACCCTGCCGCTGCTCACGAATGGTGCCAAGCAATGACCGAGCTCAGCCCCGGCCTCCGCCGGGCCACCGACCGCCAGATCCTGCTGGCCCGCAGCGCCAAGGCGGGGCCGCTGGCGCTGCCGCCGACCGTACCGCAGCTGCTGGAGCTGGAGGCCGTCGAGACGGTGGCCGGCGACATCGCCGCGGCCACCACCGGTGCCACCCCGCGCAACGCCACGATCAGCTGCATCATCCCCTGCTACAACGAGCAGGACACGATCGCCGACGTGCTGAAGAGCATCCTCGCGCAGACGCGGCTGCCGGATGTCGTCCACGTGATCATCAACAACACCGACGACGACACCCCGGAGATCGCCCGCGGCTTCGAGGGCCGGCACACCCGCAGCGTGAAGGGCGACGAGTTCGTCACCACCGTCTTCGTCCACGACATGGGCGTCAACCCGGACAAGAAGGTGGGCGCGCTCAACTACGGCTACTTCCTGTCCCGCGGCTTCGACTACATCCTCGGCGTCGACGGCGACACCACGCTGGCCCGGGACGCTGTGGAGCGGCTGGAACTGGAGATGACCGACGATCCGCGGATCGGCGGGCTGAGCGCCATCTACAGCATCGACAAGAGTCGCTACAAGGGACTGATGGCGCGTTTCCTGGTGGCCGGCCAGCGTGCCCAGTTCGGCGCGTTCAACATGGACAACCTGCTGCGCGGCCGCAACATGGCCGTGCTGGGCGGGCAGTGCAGCTTGTTCAGCATGCGCGCGCTGGAGATGGTGATGGTCCGTCACCACCAGCAGGCGCCGTGGGTCCGTGACAGCGAGGTCGAGGACAGCAAGCTGTCCCTGCAGATCAAGGACGCCGGCTTCAGTACGAAGATCAGTGCCACCGCGCGGGCGTTCGTCGGCCCGATGACAAACCTGCGCGCGCTGCACGGTCAGCAGGTCAAGTGGAACTTCGGCGCCATCGACCTGTTCTGGCCGGGCCAGCGGGGTGACAACAAGGGTCAGCCGCTGCACCCCAACCTGCGGCTGCGGTGGTACGAGAACGTGTCGATGGGGTTCAACATCGCCTCCCGGCTGGGCTTCATCCTGTTGTTGGTGGCGGCGCTGTCGATCCACGCCTTCATCTTCAACCCCATCTGGCTCATCCCGCCGGCCGTCGCGGCGCTGCTGAACCTGCGGCTGGCGCTGGCGATGAAGGACAAGAGCGCCTCCGACATCCTGTACGCCGCCCTGGCGCTCCCGGCCGAGATGTACATGTGGATCCGGATGGGCCACTTCGTCTCCGCCTGGACGCAGTTCCTCGCCAAATCCGACCAGGACAACTGGGCGGCCCAGGCGAACGCGGAGAAGGGTAAGGGGTCGGCGTACGTGATGCCGCTGGTCGTGCTGCTCGCCCTGATCGGCGGGGCGGTCTTCGCCTGGAGTCAGCAGAGCCTCGGCGTCCAGTCGGCGATCCTGTCCCTGGGGTGGCCGGTGCTGTACCTCGCCACCATCGCCCAGACCGTGTTCATGCTGCGGAAGCTGGTGCGCCGCCACCGCGGCTTCGCCGTCTGACGGCTCCGTCACGCGAGGGCCGGCCGATCACCGATCGGCCGGCCCTCGAGTCTTTTCGCCGGCCAGAACGGCATAGGTACAAGCCGGTGCGGACGATGGGCAACAGCGACCACACGGCACCGAGCCGGGCTCGAGCAGATTGTCGCCGTCGCCGCTACTTGGAGATGAGGTCGGCCGACCACCGTTCCTCGATGCGGCCGAAACGCCAGACCGCCAGGGCGATGATCCAGGCCACCACGAACAGGCCGACGATGCCGTAACCGGCGTAGTCCAGCGGGATGCCGGCGATCGCGGCCACCGGCCCGGTCGTGATGTCCGCCTGCTGGGCCAGCACCCCGATCAGTTCGATCGTGCCGATGACCAGGGCCACCGCGACCGAGATGGTGGTGATGGTGATGTTGTAGAAGACCTTCCGCACCGGTTTGGCGAACGCCCAGCCGTACGCCGCGTTCATGAAGACACCGTCGATGGTGTCCATCAGGCACATACCGGCGGCGAACAGGATCGGCAGCACCAGGATCGAGTAGAACGGCAGGTTGAAGGCGGCTGCGCCGCCCGCCAGCACCAGCAGCCCGACCTCGGTGGCGGTGTCGAAGCCGAGGCCGAAGAGCAGGCCGATCGGGTAGATGTGCCACGCCTTGCGCACCGACTTGGTCAGGCCGCCGAGGATCCGGTTCATGAACCCGCGCTTGTTGAGGTGCTCCTCGAGCGCCTCCTCGTCGTAGCGGCCGTGCCGCATGTCCCGGAACACCTTGATGATCCCGATCAGGATGACCAGGTTGAGGACGCCGAGGATCCACAGGAACACCCCGGACACCGACGCGCCGATCACCCCGGTGACCGAGTGCAGCGTGCTGCCGTCGTTCTCGACCTGGCCGGCCAGCGCCTTCACGCCCAGGGACAGAAGGAAGGTGAGCGCGAAGACGATGCTCGAGTGCCCGAGGGAGAACCAGAAGCCGACGGACAGCGGTTTACCCGGGCCGTCCTGGATCAATTTGCGCGTGGTGTTGTCGACCGCGGCGATGTGATCGGCGTCGAAGGCATGCCGCAGGCCGAACGTGTAGGCGAGGACGCCGACGCCGACGGTGAACACCGGGTGGTCCCCGCCGAGACGAAGATGCTGGGGCACGACCAAGCCGAACAGGATCGCGAACCCGGCCACGTGCAGCAGCACGATCACGCCGGTCATGCCGGCCAGCGATCGCCGGTCCCGGCCGGTGAGACTCTGCCGGAATCCGGCGACCCGCGACACGTCGGCAGCCAGCGTGTTGGCCATGGAAGCCCTCTTCCGCAACGGGGGTGTCTGATCGACAGCTAACCCCGATGACCCCGGCTATCGCAACCTCTTGGCGATAACGTGTCCATGGCAACAGTGTGCCGCCTCCGGGCGCCCAGGAGTGGCTTGCATTGACGCCTCTCGCCACCGGCCCCTAGGGTCAACCTCGGGACGGTGTGAGGAAGCTGGTGGAAATCCAGCACGGTCGCGCCACTGTGAGCCGGGCTTTCCGGCGAGTCAGACACTTCGCCGTCGCCTACGCCCCAACAGAACGAGGGACGCAAGATCCCCAAGGAGGCTTCACATGAGTTCGATGCCGCACTCCACCACCGCGGTCACCCCCCTGGTCATCCCGGGCGTGAGGGCCGCCCTCTGGCTGGTCGGCGCCGCGCTGCTCGCGCTCGCCGTCTACTACTTCGTCGGCGTCGACCAGGGTGCGGTCTCGGTGTTCGGCAACGACACCCACATCCACGAGTTCGTTCACGACGGCCGCCACTTCCTCGGCTTCCCCTGCCACTGAGCCTGTCGGCCGGAGGCAACTCGAGATGGAGAAACAGATCCTCTGGCGCGGCATCCTGGCCGGCGCCGTCGGCGGCCTGCTCGCCTTCGTGTTCGCCCGGGTTTTCGCCGAGCCGGCGATCCAGCAGGCGATCGACTACGAGAGTGGCCGTGACGCCGCGCAGGACGCACTGGACAAGGCGGCCGGCCAACCCGCCGCGGCCGAGGGCATGGAGGTCTTCAGCCGGGCGGTGCAGGCCAACGTCGGCATCGGGGTGGCGCTGATCTTCTTCGGGGCGGCCATGGGGGCGCTCTTCGCCGTCGCGTACGCCCTCTATCTCGGCCGGGCCGGCCGGCTGCGGCCACGCTCGCTGGCCGTGCTCGTCGCCGCCGGTGGTTTCGTCGCCATGTACCTGGTGCCGTTCCTGAAGTATCCGGCGAATCCGCCGGCCATCGGCCACGAGGACACCATCCAGCAGCGCAGCCGTCTCTATCTGCTGATGGTGGCCTGCTCGGTGCTTTTGCTGGTCCTCACGGTGTGGCTCGGCAAGCGACTGCAGCGCCGGTTCGGCAACTGGAACGCGGTCCTGATCGCCGGCGGGGTGTTCATCGTGGCCACCGCGATCGTGATCCTGATCCTGCCGTCGTTCGGAGAGCTTGCGGCGAACAAGCAACTCCACCAGCAGACCGAAACGCCGGGGCCGCTGACCGACGCCGGCGGAAACATCCTGTTCCCGGGCTTTCCGGCCGACGTGCTGTTCACCTTCCGGCTCTACTCGATCGGCGCTCAGCTGGTGCTGTGGACCGCCATCGGCTTGATCTTCGCGCCGATGGCGGACCGGCTGCTCGGCTCGCCGCGGGTCAAGCGGTCGGGCGCGCCCGACCCCCTCACGGTCAACGGTTAGGCCCAGGGGCCGGCTGGTCTCCGGGACGGGTTGGGCCCTGGACCATCGCATCGATGCGTGCCCGCCGCCGGGGAATCAGCCGGCGAAGACCGGTTCGGGCGACGGCTCGGCGGCGGCGGCGCGCATCGCGTCCACGCGGACCAGGGCGATGCCGGCCACGATGAGGACGCCGCCGATGCCCTGAATCAGGGTGGGGAGCTGCCCCAGAGCGACCCACGCGATCAGGACCGCGAACAGGACCTCGGTCAGGCCCACGAAGGATGACAGGTTGGCGCCCAGGATGCGGGCCGCGCCGATGCCCACGACGTACGCGACGACGGCCGCGACCAGCGAGACGCCCAGGATCGGCACCAGCCAGCTCGTGGTGTGCCCGGCCAGCGACACGTCGCCGAAGGTGGCATGCATCGGCAGCGCGCCGACCCACCCCAGCAGCACCAGCGCGACCGTGCCGATCGCCATGCCGCCCCAGGCCAGGGTGACCGCCGGCAACGCCGGGTCGACCCGCGCCGACAGCACGTAATACGTGGCCAGGCCCACCGCGGCCAGCAATCCCCAGAGCACGCCGGGCAGGCTGACGCCGGCGTTGCCGGTCAGGTCCAGCACCAGGGCCAGGCCGGCCAGCGCGGCGATGGCGCCGAACACGGTCAGCCGGCGCGGGCGGTCGCCGTGGACCAGCCACATCCAGAGCACCACCAGCACGATGCCGGAGTACTCGATCAGCAGCGCCACGCCCACCGGCAGGTAGCGGACCGCGTTGAAGAAGCCCACCTGGGCGCCGCCCACGGCCAGCAGCCCGAACAGCGCGATCCATCCGGACGAGCGCCGGGCCACGGTCCAGCGGCCGCGCAGCGCGAGCAGTGCCGGCGCGGCGAGGATGACGGCGGCGATGCCGATGCGGGTGGCGACCGCCGCCTCGGCCGACCAACCGGCGTCGATCAGCGAGCGGGCGAACGTGCCCGAGGTGCCGAAGGTCGCGGCCGACAGCAGTGCCAGGCCGAGGCCGGCGCCGGTGGACCGAGGGGCGGGCATCGCGGACCTCCGGAGGGTCGGTGTCATGAGTGAAACGCTGGTATGCTCATGACACTAGCCGGGCCGTCCGACAGGAGTCAACGTGGTTTTCGCTCATGACACGGAATTGGCTCTGGCGGCCGCGGCGGCGCTGGTGAACACCGGCGGCACCGACGGCGAGCGGTTGCCGGACGTGGCCGCGCTGGATCGCTTCTTCCGGGCGTACGGCTGGACCGGGCGCCGCGATTGCACTCAGGGTGAGCTGGCCGCCGTGCGGGAGCTGCGGCCGCGGCTGCGCCGGATCTGGGAGGCCGATGAGGACGAGGTCGTGGCGATCGTCAACCGGCTGCTGCGCGAGTCGGACGCGTTGCCGCAGCTCGTCCGGCACGACAGCTGGCCCTATCACCTGCACGCGACGCCGCCGGACGCGCCGCTGGCCACCCGGATGGCGGTCGAGGCGGCGATGGCGTTCGTCGACGTCGTCCGGGAGGGGCAGCTGAGCCGGCTGCGAATCTGTGAGTTCCCTGACTGCGGCAACGTCGTGGTGGACCTGTCGAAGAATCGGTCCAAGCGATTCTGTGAGGCCGGCTGCGGGAATCGGGCAGCGGTCGGCGCCTATCGGGCCCGAAAAGCCGCCGCCGGCCGTCCACAGTGAGCCGACGCCGTCACCCGGCAGCGGTGTCGGCTGGTCGCCAGGCAGCCGGGACGAGGTCGCCGTTGCTGTCCACAGTGGTCGCCCAATGGTCTCATGCGGGGGCGGACCAATCGGCCACGATCGGCCGGGGGTGATCGGCTTGCGGGCATCTCCGGGGCGTACGGTGATCAACTTGCCGTCGGGCGCCCGCCCGTCGGCATACCATCGAGGGCCGGCCTCGGCGAGGACCGGTTCCGTATCGATCAGGCGGCGCGTGGGCGAGTGGGCAGGTCGTCTCCAAGCGTGTGAGCTGGGGTCCATTGTCTCCGGTTGACGTGCAAGTTGCACACTCATAGTGTCCAGTAGGTAACGCGGCGTCGACGCTGCCCCTTTCCGCTGCGCGCCGTCCTCGACCTTTGAGGGAGTCTTGGTGACAGTCACGCTGGGGATCAACGGTTTCGGGCGGATCGGCCGGAGCATCACCCGCATCGTCAGCGCAGCCGCCGACCCCGGCATCCGGATCGCCGCCGTGAACGACCTCGCGCCGCCCGACCGGATGGCGTACGCCCTGAAGCGGGACAGTCTCCGCGGCGCTTTTCCCGGTACGGTCACCGCCGGTGCAGACCAGCTGATCGTCAACGACCGTCAGATCCGGGCCTTCAACCACCGGCAGCCGGAACGCATCCCGTGGGCCGATGCCGGGGTGGACGTGGTCATCGAGGCCACCGGCCGGTTCCGCAGCGGCGCCGGCGCCCGCGTCCACATCACGCACGGCGGCGCGCGCAAGGTGGTGATCAGCGCCTCCGCCGACGACCCGGACGCGGTGCTGATCTACGGCGCCAACCACGAGACGTACGACCCGGCCCGGCACGACGTGGTCTCACCGGCCTCGTGCGGCGTGAACGCGCTCACCGTGATGGCCAAGGTGCTGCTCGATCAGTTCGGCCTGCGCTCGGTCGGCACCACCGTGATCCTGGCCGAGCAGGGCTGGCAGAAGGTCCACGACTCCATGGTCGGCAACTCCCGTGACGATCCGCGGCTTGGCCGGTCCACGACCGAGAGCATCATTCCGCACAACCACGTGGCCGGGGACCTGGTGCGAGTGGCGCTGCCGGAACTGGGCGACATCCGCTACAGCTACTACTGCGTGCCGACCCCGGTCGGATCCCTCGCCGAGATCAGCGGACTGACCGATCGTCCGGCCGGCGTGGAGGAGGTCAACCGGGCGATGGCCGCGGCCGCCGCCGGTCCGCTGCGCGGAGTTCTCGCGTACGACCCGGACCCGATCGTGTCCGTCGACGTGAAGAACAACCCCGCCTCCTGCCTGTTCGACCCGTCCGGCACCCAGGTCAGCGCGGACGGCGGGGTGAAGGTGCGCGGCTGGTTCGACAACGAGTGGGGCTTCGCCAACCGGCTCCTCGACCTGTCGCGGCTGCTCGGCCGGGCCGACCCGGAACCGGCCGCGGAGTCACTGCACGTCGGCTGGAGCCTCGCCTGACGCCCCTCACCGGGTGACATACGCTGGCCGGGTGATCGGTCTCGACGACGTCCGGGCGGCGGCTCGGCGCATCTCCGGCCGCATCCGGCGCACACCGGTCCTCGCCGGGGACGCCCAGGTGTGGTTCAAGCTCGAATACCTGCAGCACGCCGGGTCGTTCAAGACCCGCGGCATGCTCAACCAGATCCTCGCCGCGGCCGAACGCGGCGAACTCCCGCCGGCCGGCCTGGTCGCCGCCTCGGGCGGCAACGCCGGCCTGGCCGCCGCCTTCGCCGCGCGTGAACTGGGCGTCCCGGCCGAGGTGTACGTCCCGGTGAACGCGCCGCCGGTCAAGGTGGCGAAGCTCGGCAAGCTGGGCGCCCGGGTCACCCAGGTCGGCCGGGAGTACGCCGAGGCCGCGGCGGCCGCGACCGTACGGGCGCAGCAGACCGGCGCGTTGGTCGTGCACGCCTACGACAGTGACGACATGATGGCCGGCAACGGCACCCTCGGTCTGGAACTGCTCGAGCAGCTGCCCGGCCGGTTGGACACCGTGCTGGTCGCGGTCGGTGGCGGCGGGCTGATCGGTGGAGTCATCGCGGCCCTGCGCGACACCGCCCGGGTCGTCTCGGTCGAGCCGGTGACCGCGCCCGCCCTGCACGACGCGCTGGCCGCCGGCAGCCCGGTGGACGTGCCCGTCTCGGGGGTGGCCGCCGACTCGCTGGGCGCCCGGCGGGCCGGCATCCTGCCGTTCGAGCTGGCCGCCGACGCCGGGATCACCTCGCTGGTGGTGGACGACCAGGCCATCGTGGACGCCCGGCGACGGCTGTGGGACGACTGCCGGATCGTGGTCGAGCACGGCACGGCCGCCGCCTACGCGGCCGTCACGAGTGGCGCGTACCGCCCGGCCGACGGCGAGCGGGTCGTCGTGCTGCTCTGCGGGGCCAACACCGACCCTTCCGATCTCGCCTGATCCTCAAGGTCAACTCCGCTTCGCCGTACGACCGGGCCGAAGGCGGCGCCCCGCCCCGGATGATCGGTCCAGTACCGCCACCAGTGCCAGCATCGCCAGCAGGAATCCGCTGAACCAGAGCATCGCGGTGGTCACCGCCACGAAGTGGGTGGCGATGCCGAGCCCGAGCGACGGCCCGATCAGACCGATGTACAAGATCAGGAACAGTCCGGCCAGCGACTCACCGCGTTCCTCCGGCGGGGCCATCGCGGCCACCGCGGAAACCCCGGACTTGAACAGGATGCCGGCCCCGGCGCCGGCCACCGCGCCGCCGATCAGGAACGGCGCCAGTTGCGCGAAGTGCACGCCGGCGGCCAGCACGAGCAGACCGGCCGCCTCACAAAGCAGGCCGCTGAGGAACCGCTGCCGGTCCCGCAGTCCGCCGGACACGGCCTGGGTGGCCGCCGCCGCGCCGAACACCAGGAACGAGATGGTGCCCGCCAGCAGCCGCCCGGGGTGGTGCAACGTCCCGGCCACGAAGCTCGGCGCGAGGGAGGTGAACAGGCCGAACACGGCGAAGGCGGTGGACGCGCCGAGGGTGGCCACGGCGTACGCGGCCCGGTCGCCGGACGCCACCCGGATCCGCTGCGGACGGTACCGCGGTGGCTGCTCCGGGATGTCCACCGTCTCCGGCACGACGGCCACGGCGACCATGGCCAGTGCGAGCAGGACGAGGAAGACGACGTACGGCGTCCGCAGCGGGCCGGCGACGAACTGGGCCAGCGCGCCCGCGATCAGCGTGCCCGTTCCCAGGCCGCCCAGGTTGGCCGCCGCCGACACCAGCTCGAACCGGTTCCGCGACGCCGCCGGCCGGTGGGCGGCGTGCAGCTCCAGCAGGTACGCGGTCGCGGTGGCGGTGATCATGCCGACGCCCAGCCCGGTCAGCAGCCGGGCGAGGATCAGGCCGGGCAGCGCCGGCCACGCCAGGAAGAGCACCGCCGCCAGGATCTCCAGGCCCAGCGCGGGCAGCAGCACCCGGCGCCGGCCGACCCAGTCCGAGACGTGCCCGGCGAGCAGCAGGCTGGTGACCACGCCCACGGCGTACACGGCGAAGATCACCGTCACGGTGAACGGCGAGAAGCCGTCCTGCGCCTGGTAGACCGGGTAGAGCGGGGCGGGCACGGTGGAGAACGCCATGGACACCAGCAACACGGCGGCGATCAGCCAGAACGCCACGCCATGGCGGGTGGAACCCCGGTGCGTGGTCCGGCTCGGTGCGGTCATCGTGGACATATTGCAACGGTGCGCCGGATCGACCATCTCGTCCAACGAAGGTTCATGCTGGCAACGATCACGCAGTGAGATAGTTGCCTGCGTGGAACTCCGGCATCTCGAATACTTCGTGGCCGTGGCCGAGGAGCGCAGCTTCACCCGCGCCGCGGCCCGGCTGCACGTCGTCCAGTCCGGCGTCTCGGCCGCGGTCAAGGTTCTGGAGCGCGAGCTGGGCGCACCGTTGCTGGAGCGCACGTCGAAACGGGTGGCGCTGACCGACGCCGGGGCGGCGCTGCTGCCGCGCGCCCAGGCCGTGCTGGACGCGGCCCAGTCGGCCCGGGACGCGGTAGGGGAGGTGCGCGGTGGCCTTCGCGGGTCCGTACGGGTGGGCACACTCGCGTCGATCGCGTTGCTGGACCTGCCCGCGCTGCTCGGCCACTTCCACCGGTCGCACCCGGCGGTGACCCTGCAGCTGACCGTGTCGCCCCGGGGTACCGCCGGTCTGCTCGACGCCCTCACCGCCGGTCTGCTCGATCTCGCGCTGGTGTCGGTGCCGGGACGGCCGCCGGCCGGGGTGCACGTCCGGCAGCTGCTGTGGCGGCGGCTCGACCTGGTGGTCCCGGCCGATCACCGGCTCGCCCAGCAGCCCACGGTCGGCATCGAGGATCTCGCCGGCGAGCCGTTCGTCGACTTTCCGGCCGGGTACGGCAACCGGGTCGTGGTCGACCGCGCGTTCGCCGCCGCCGCGGTGGACCGGCACGTCGCCGTCGAGGTGAGCGACCTCACCTCGGCGGCGGACTTCGTCCGGGAAGGGCTCGGCGTGGCGATCCTGCCGATGTTCGCCGTGCCGGACGGCGCCGGCCTGGTGAACCTGGCCGTGTCCGGCGCGGACCTGAACTGGCCACTCGGCGTGGGGACCTCGGCCGTACGCGCGCCCAGCGCCGCCGCCCGTGCCCTTCTGGCCATGGTGGGCGACTATGTCCGGCCCTGAGGAATTCCGGTCCGCCGGGCACTGTTGATCGTGCTATGTCTTCCGCAGAGATCCGCCGCCGCGTCACCGTGCCGTTGAAGTTCGCCGACGGGTACGCCACGACGGCCGAGGTGATCACCTTCACCGGCCTCGCCGATGGGCGGGAACACCTGGCGCTGGCCCTCGGCGATGTCGCGAAGGCCGGGGTTCCGTTGGTCCGGCCGCACTCCGAGTGCCTCACCGGTGACGTCCTGGGATCGCAACGGTGCGACTGCGGGCCGCAACTGCGCGAAGCCGTCGAGCGGATCGCCGGCGTCGGCGGATACCTGCTCTACCTGCGCCAGGAGGGGCGGGGCATCGGCCTGTACGCCAAGCTCGACGCCTACGCGCTGCAGGACCTCGGGATGGACACGTACGAGGCGAACCGGGCTCTGGGTCACGCCGACGACGAGCGGGACTACACCGCGGCCGCGCAGATGCTCCAGGCGCTCGGCGCCGGCCGGGTCGACCTGCTGACCAACAACCCGGACAAACCGGCGCAGCTCCGCTCGCTGGGTGTCGACGTGCGGACCGTGCTGCCGACCCAGGTGCACGCCTCCAGCTCGAACCTGCGGTACCTCGAAGCCAAGGTCGAGCACACCCACCACACCATCGACCTGGCGCTCGCCGTCTGATCCGGTTGCCGCTCAGTGATCGCCGCGGTGCGCCGAAGGTTCAGGACGTGGGAATCGAAGGCGTCAACGCGCGCATCGCCGACATCCAGAGCCGCATCATCGCGCTGCAGACGCAGCAGCAGACAACACAAGGCACCACGAGCACCACGTCGAGCGGAGGCGCGGCGACGGCCAACGGGGCCGCGTTCGCCGGCTACCTCTCGGACGCGGTGTCGACCACGGGTGCGGCCGACAAGACCTACACGCTCAACGCGCAGGGGATTCCGACCGAACTGGCCGCGTACGGCAACGGGCACATCCCGGCAAGCGCCCTGGAACCGGTGGGCAACACCAATTACAAGCTGTGGGCGCCCGCCGCGGAGAACCTGACCCGGATGATCCAGGACGCCAAGAAGGACGGCGTGACGATCGGGATCAACGAGACCTACCGGCCGTACTCGGAACAGGTGGATCTGGCCCGGCGAAAGGGTCTCTACTCGCAGGGCGGACTGGCGGCCAAGCCCGGCACCAGCGAGCACGGCTGGGGCATGGCCACCGACCTCGAACTCAACTCGTCAGCCCAGTCCTGGATGAAGCAGCACGCATCCGACTACGGTTTCGTCAACAACGTTCCGCGGGAGTCGTGGCACTGGGCGTACAAGCCGAAGTCGGCCTGACGCCGTGCACTCTCCGGCCGCGCGGCCGGCCCAGTCGTGCCTACCGGGGGGCCGTGAGCTCTACACCCGGCAGATCAGTTCGCCGTGGGGGATGATCAGCCAGCCGTCCGGATCCGCGGCCCACTGCCGCCAGCCGTCGGAGATGCGTTGCAGGTCCTCCGGGGTGGCCTCGTGGCGCTCCAGTGCGGACCGGGCCATGTCCGACTTCAGGACTCGGTCGGCCCACATGCCACCCCACCACGCGCGGTCGTCCGGGGTGGCGTAGCACCAGGCGTCGGCCGACGGCGTCACGTCGGTGAAACCGGCCGCGTGCGCCCACGACAGCAGTCGCCGTCCCGCGTCCGGCTCGCCGCCGTTGCCGCGGGCGACCCGCTCGTACAGATCCAGCCACTCGTCCAGCGCGGGCACCTCGGGCCACCAGGTGAACGCGGCGTAATCCCCGTCCCGGACCGCGACGATCCCGCCCGGCCGGGTGACCCGGCGCATCTCCCGCAGGGCGCCCACCGGGTCCCCGACATGCTGCAGCACCTGATGAGCATGCACGACGTCGAACGAGTCGTCGGGGTAGTCAAGCGCGTGCACGTCACCGACGGCGAAGTCGACGTTGGTCAGCTCGCGCCGGGCGATCTCGGCCCGGGCCAGGTCGAGGGCGTCCGCGGTGACCTCGAGTGCGGTGACGCGGGCCACCCGGCCCGCCAGGTCGGCGGTGATCGTGCCCGGCCCGCAGCCGACGTCGAGCAACCTCGCGCCGGACGTCAGGTGCGGCAACAGATAGCCGGCCGAATTTTCTGCGGTGCGCCACCGGTGGGAGCGCAGAACCGATTCGTGATGCCCGTGCGTGTAGACAGCAGCCATGTCATCGACGGTAGACCCGTCGTCTTCAATGGTGGGACGGCACTCTCACGATGTGGTTAACCCTTTTTCCGGTTGACGAGGTCAGGACGTACTTTCGTGCGTATGAGAATCGGTATCGTCGGCGCGACGGGACAGGTCGGTGGCGTCATGCGCCGCGTCCTGGCCGAGCGCGCGTTCCCCGTGGACCAGCTTCGTCTCTTCGCGTCGGCCCGGTCGGCCGGCCGCACTCTGCCGTGGGCGGACGGCGAGGTCACGGTCGAGGACGCCGCCACGGCGGACTACCGCGGACTCGACATCGTGCTGTTCTCCGCGGGCAAGGGCAGTTCCCTGTCGCTGGCGCCGACGGTGGCCGACGCCGGCGCGGTGGTGATCGACAACTCGTCAGCCTGGCGGATGGACCCGGACGTGCCGCTGGTGGTGGCCGAGGTCAACCCGGCGGCAGCGGCTCGGCGGCCGAAGGGGATCATCGCCAATCCCAACTGCACCACCATGGCGGCGATGCCGGTGCTGCGGCCGCTGCACGACGAGGCGCAACTGGTGGCCATGGTCGCCACCACGTACCAGGCGGTCTCCGGCGCCGGGCTGGCCGGCGTGGCCGAGCTCGACGAGCAGGTGCAGAAGGTGGCCGACCGCGCCGCGTCGCTCACCTTCGACGGCCGCGCGGTCGAGTTCCCCACGCCCCGCCAGTTCGCCCGGCCGATCGCGTTCAACGTGCTGCCGCTGGCCGGCTCGATCGTCGACGACGGCCGGGGCGAGACCGACGAGGAACACAAGCTGCGCAACGAGAGCCGGAAGATCCTCGACATCCCGTCGCTGCTGGTCTCCGGCACGTGCGTCCGGGTGCCGGTCTTCACCGGGCACTCGCTCCAGGTGCACGCGCGGTTCGCCCGGCCGTTGTCGCCGCAGCGCGCTACGTCCCTTCTCGCTTCGGCGCCCGGCGTCGAACTGTCCGACATCCCGACGCCGCTCCAGGCCGCCGGCCGCGATCCGTCGTACGTGGGCCGGATCCGCGCGGACGAGACCGTGGAGAACGGGCTGGCCCTGTTCATCTCGAACGACAATCTGCGCAAAGGCGCGGCCCTGAACGCGGTCCAGATCGCCGAGCTGCTGGCGGCGCAGGCTTAATCCGTCACGGGGCCGGCGGCGACGGCTCGGCACCCGGGTCACCGGCGGGTCGCTGTTCGCGGCTTGTGGCAGTGGCACACCAGTCTCCCGTCGCGCCGGTGGAAGCATCCGTGCGGTACCAGTGCACCGCGCCACTGGTACCGCACGGGAGTCCGGTGCACGGTCTCGGGCCAATGATGCCCGGGTCGCGGACGTACCACCGATGCCCGTCTCGTGGGTCGCGAGGCGGGTGTTTTTTCGTCCGTTCGGGGAGTCTTCTTGACAATCCACAATGGAAATTCTGGACTTTTTGCCCGAATCGGTCGCGCATGGTCGGTTTGAGGTGCACAGTGTTTTCATGAACGACAGTGGGCCTGGCGGGGGTGGCTTCTTCTGGTGCCTCCGTGACAGCCGAGTTGAGACGGGCGACGACCTGTGTCCCGCCCAGTACCGGCTCGGCCCCTACGCCACGGCTGACGAAGCGTCGCGGGCACTCGAGACGGTCGAGAAGCGCAATGCGGAGTGGGACGCCGAGGATGCCCGCTGGACAGGGGAAAAAGGCTAGACCGGCGCCGACTTCCTGCGTCCAAGCCGGATCGCACTCTCGAAGTCTCCAGGCGGAGACGAGCCCGCAGTCATTCGCAAGGAGGAACATCCCGATGCCCGCTGCCACCAAGGCGCCTACCCGCGCGGCCGCGTCCGCCGGCACGGCGACGAAGGCGACCGCCGCGCGTAAGCCGGCGGCCACGCGCAAGCCGGCCGCCTCTCGGACCACGGCCGCCAAGGCGCCGTCGACGAAGACGGCGACCGCCGCCGCAAACACGGCCGGCAAGACGACGGCGGCCAAGAGCCCGTCCGGCAAGGCCACGGCGGCCCGGGTCGCCGCCGCTCGCGCGGCGGCCGCCAAGAAGGCCACCGCGACCAAGGCCGCCGCTACCGGCGCCCGCGCCACGAAGACCACGACGGCGCGGAAGGCGACCGCCACGAGGTCAGCGGCGGCGGGTACGGCCACCGGGACGAAGGTCGGCGCGACCAAGGCCGCCACGAAGCCGGTCGGGACCAAGGCCACGGCCTCGGCGGCGAAGGGTTCGGCGGCGAAGGGTTCGGCGGCCAAGTCGGCCCCGGCCAAGTCGGCTCCGGCCAAGTCGGCCCCGGCCAAGTCGGCCCCGGCCAAGTCGGCGGCCAGCCGCACCACTGCGGGCCGCACCACCGTGGGCCGCACCACCGTGGGCCGTTCGGGCGCGGCCACGAAGACTCCCACGGCGGCCCGATCCGCGGCGGCCAAGCCGGCCGCGGCGAAGGCCACGGCCGCCAAGTCCGCCGCTAAGAAGTCGGCCGCCAAGAAGTCGGCCGCGACCAAGGCGACCGCAGCCAAGCGGACGACGGCCCGTCCGGCGACCGCGACCACGACGAGCCGTCCGAGCGCGACCAAGCGCCCGGTGACGGCCCTCGAGGCCCTGGCCAAGCGGATCTCGGCCGCCACCTCCACGGTCAGGCCGGCCGTCGTCAGCGCGACCGCGGACCTCAGGGAGGCGACCGCCGCCACCGAGGCCGAACCGACCACGCTGAGTGCGACCGCCACCCGCCCGGCCACCACCCGCCGGACCGCCACCCGCCCGGCCGCCACCCGCCCGACTGCCACCCGCCCGACTGCGGCCAAGAAGACGTCGGCCGCAGCTGAGAAGACGGTCGCCACGAAGGCTGCGTCCGATAAGTCCGCGGCCAACAAGGCGCCTGCGAAAACGGCGCCCGCGTCGAAGACGGCGGCCCGGAAGGCGCCGGCGAAGAAAGCCACGGCGACCAAGGCGGTGCCGACCAAGGCGGGTGCCGCGAAGAAGGCTCCTGCGGTGAAGGCCACCGCCGCCAAGTCGACGGCGGCGAAGAAGGCGCCGGCCAAGAAGGCGCCGGCCAAGAAGGCGGCGAGTCGGGCGACAGGCACCAGGACGGCGCCCGCGTCGAAGACGGCGGCCCAGAAGGCGCCGGCGAAGAAAGCCACGGCGACCAAGTCGACGGTGGCCAAGAAGGCTGCTGCGACGAAGACCGCCGCCAAGCGGACCGCCGCCCCGAAGGCGTCGGCGGCGAAGAAGGCGCCGGCCAAGAAGACGCCGGCCAAGCGGACGACCGCCGCTCGCTGACCCACTGCACCGACATTCGGGGCCACGCCGTGACGGCGTGGCCCCGATTGCTGTGGACAGGCGCCGGAAAATGTCATACCGGGCGCCTACTCTCGGCCCACCCATGACGGGCGGGGTGCCGACCGTATGACGGGCGGGGGTGCCGACCGCATGACGGGCCGGGTGCCGACCGTATGACGGCCGGGTGCCGACCGTATGACGGGCGGCAGCGGTCGCCGACCCGCAGGCCGAGATGTCGAGTTGGCGCGCCCTTAAACCTCGAAGGTGTGCTCGGCGGCCGGGAACTCGCCGTGCCGGACCTCGGCCGCGAACTGCTTCGTCGCCTCACCGAGCACGGACGCCAGGTCGGCGTACTTCTTCACGAATCGCGGCGTGCGTCCGGTCCGCAGCCCGGCCATGTCCTGCCAGACCAGCACCTGCGCATCGGTGTCGGGACCCGCGCCGATGCCCACGGTCGGGATGGTCAGTTCCTTGGTGACCTGCTTGGCCACCTCGCCCGGCACCATCTCCAGCACCACGGCGAACGCGCCCGCCTCGGCCACCGCGTGCGCGTCGGCCAGCACTTCGGCGCCGTCGTTCTCGCGGCCCTGCACGCGGTAGCCGCCGATCACGTGCTCGCTCTGCGGGGTGAAGCCGACGTGCGCCATCACGGGAATGCCGGCGCCGGTCAGCGCGGCGATCTGCGCGGTGACGCGACGGCCGCCCTCGAGCTTGACCGCGTGCGCGCCGCCCTCCTTCATGAACCGGACCGCCGTCCGCAACGCCTGCGTCGGGCCCTCCTCGTACGACCCGAAGGGCAGGTCGGCCACGATCAGCGACGTCGTCGTGCCGCGCACCACCGCCCGTACGAGCGGGAGAAGCTCGTCCACGGTGACCGGAACGGTCGTCTCGTAACCGAACACGTTGTTGGCCGCCGAGTCACCGACCAGCAGGACGGGTACGCCGGCGGCGTCGAAGATGCCGGCCGTGTACTGGTCGTACGACGTGAGCATCGGCCAGCGGTCGCCGCGCACCTTGGCCGCGCGCAGGTCCCGCGTCCGTACTCGACGGGTCGGCGGACCGCCGTACAGGGTTGTCACCTCGGACATCGCATTCTCCTTCCCTCGAGGCCGCACCGCGCGGTCCCCGGGTATGGATCCGATGGTCGCACCGAGACGGCATCCCTGGTCAGGGGTCAGTGCGAACTCTCACACACCTTCTCGAAACCGGTTCGTAATGGGTAGCCGGCGATCACGGCCGAACGCCTTGACCGAGATCTTGGTGCCCGGCGCGGACTGCCGGCGCTTGTACTCGGCCTGGTCGACCATCCGCAGGGTCCGGTCGACCAGTGCCGGATCGTGCCCGGCGGCGATCAGGTCGTCACGGCCCTGGTCGTTGTCGATGTAGCCGTTGAGGATGGCGTCCAGCAGCTCGTAGTCGGGCAGCGAGTCGGAGTCCAGCTGGCCCGGGCGCAGCTCGGCCGATGGAGGCTTGGTGATCGAGTTCTCCGGAATCGGCGCGTCCGCGGAGGGTGTCACGCCAGCGGGCCAGCTTCCAGACCAGCGTCTTGGGCACGTCCTTGAGCGGGTTGAAGCCGCCGACGGAGTCGCCGTACAGCGTGGAGTATCCGACCGCCAGTTCACTCTTGTTACCGGTGGTGAGGACGAGGTGTCCTTCCTGGTTCGACAGCGCCATCAGGATCACCCCGCGGACCCGGGCCTGGAGGTTCTCCACGGCCAGCCCGGACAGCGACAGATTGGCCAGGAACGCGTCGACCATCGGCTGGATCGGCTCGGTGCGGTAGTCCAGGCCGGTGCGCTTGGCCAGGTCGGACGCGTCGTCCTTGGAGTGCGCGGACGAGTAGCCGCTGGGCATCGAGACCCCGAGGACCCGTTCCGGGCCGAGCGCGTCGACGGCGATCGCCGCCACCACCGACGAGTCGATGCCGCCGGACAGGCCGAGCACCACCGAGCGGAAGCCGTTCTTGTTGACGTAGTCGCGCAGGCCCAGGGTGAGTGCCGACCAGATCTCCTCCTCGTCGGCGATCCGGCGCGCGATCCCGCCGACCACCCGATCGCCGGACAACGGGCGCGGCGGCTGCGGGAGGTCGATCCGGACGATGGCCATGTCGCCGTCGGACGACGCCTCGCCGCCGGGCGACTCGTCGGAGCGGCCGACCAGCGCCGGGCCGGTGCCGGGGTCGTTCGGGGCCTCGTTCGCCGCCGGCAGGTCGAGGTCGTGCACCAGCAATTCCGACGTGAACTGGCCGGCCCGGGCGAGCAGTTCGCCGTCCGCGGTCACGATCATCGAGTCGCCGTCGAAGACCAGCTCGTCCTGGCCGCCGATCATGTTCACGTACGCGACGGTCGCGCCCGCCTCGGCCGCGCGCCGCTTGACCAGCGGGAGGCGTACGTCGTCCTTGTTCAGCTCGTACGGCGAGGCGTTGATGTTGACCACCAGGCCGACGCCGGCCCGGCAGGCGGCGGCGAACGGGCCACCGGCCTGCCACAGGTCCTCACAGACGGTGAGCGCGATGTCGACGCCGCCGTAGCGCACGACGGTCAGCGACTCGCCCGGCTCGAAGTACCGGTCCTCGTCGAAGACGCCGTAGTTGGGCAGGTGGTGCTTGTAGTACGTGGCCACCACCTCGCCGCCGAGCAGCAGCGCCGACGCGTCCCGCCGGCCGCTGCCGGGAACGGCCGTCGGCGCTGGTCGGCGCGGGACCGTCCGCGTCCACGTACCCGACCAGAACCGCCAGGTCGCCGAGACCGTCTGTGGCCAGGTCCGTGGCCAGGGCGCGCAGGCCGCGCCGCGACGCCTCGACGACCGAGTCCCGGAAGACCAGGTCCTCGATCGGGTACCCGGTCAGCATCATCTCGGGGAAGGTGACCAGCTGGGCTCCGGCGTCGGCGGCGGCACGCGACCACCGGCGCACCGACGCGGCGTTGCCGGCGATGTCTCCGACGGTCGAGTTCACCTGGGCCAGGGCGATCCGAAGGGTGGGCATGACGTCCATTGTTCCGCACCCGGACCGTCGCCGAACGCCATGGTCAGCGTAATCTCTGCGTAATGGGGCGGGTGAAGACTGACCCGCCAGGAGACGGGCGAGGGGTGGTCGTGGACCGACAGCAGGAGTTCGTGCTTCGTACGCTCGAGGAGCGCGACATCCGTTTTGTCCGGCTCTGGTTCACCGACGTGCTCGGCACGCTGAAGAGTGTGTCGGTCGCCCCGGCGGAACTGGAGTCGGCCTTCGAGGACGGCATGGGCATCGACGGCTCGGCCATCGAGGGTTTCGCCCGCGTTTACGAGTCCGACATGGTCGCCATGCCCGATCCGACCACGTTCCAGGTCTTCCCGTTCGAGGGCGGCGTCAGCGGCGAGAGCGCCCGGATGTTCTGCGACATCCTGCTGCCCGACGGCAACGCGGCCTGGGCCGACCCGCGGCACGTGCTGCGGCGGGCGCTGGCCAAGGCGGCGGAGAAGGGCTTCACCTTCTACACCCACCCCGAGATCGAGTTCTTCCTGATCCAGGACGGGCCGCTGGACGGCTCGGTGCCGATCCCGGTGGACAACGGCGGCTACTTCGACCACACCAGCCACTCGATCGCCCGCGACTTCCGCCGGCAGGCCGTGCTGTCGCTGGAGCGGATCGGCATCTCGGTCGAGTTCAGCCACCACGAGGTCGCGCCCGGCCAGCAGGAGATCGATCTGCGGTACGCCGACGCGCTCACCACGGCCGACAACATCATGACCTTCCGGCATGTGGTCAAGGAGGTGGCGCTGTCCCAGGGCGTACGCGCGACCTTCATGCCCAAGCCGTACACCGATCAGCCCGGCAGCGGCATGCACACGCACCTGTCGCTGTTCGAGGGCGAGCGCAACGCGTTCTACGACGGCGACGACCCGGCGAAGCTGTCCAAGACGGCCCGCGCCTTCATCGCCGGACTGCTGGTGCACGCCCGGGAGTACACCGCCGTCACCAACCAGTGGGTCAACTCGTACAAGCGGCTGTTCCCGTTGCAGCTGCCCGACCGGATCACCGAGTCGCCGGCGTTCGTCAGCTGGGGCCACCTGAACCGGTCGGCGCTGGTCCGGGTGCCCGCCTTCGGCAAGCCCAACTCCGCCCGGGTCGAGGTGCGCTCGATCGACTCGGCGACCAACCCGTACCTGGCCTTCGCGGTCATGCTCGGCGCCGGCCTGAAGGGCATCGAGGAGGGGTACGAGCTGCCCCCGGGCGCCGAGGACGACGTGTGGTCGCTGTCCCCGGCCGAGCGCAAGGCGATGGGGTACGAAGCGCTGCCGGAGAACCTGGCCGAGGCGATCGACGTGATGGCGAAGTCCGAGCTGGTGGCCGAGGTGCTGGGCGAGCACGTCTTCGACTTCTTCCTGCGCAACAAGCGGGCCGAGTGGGAGCAGTACCGCCGCGAGGTCACGCCGTACGAACGGCAGCGGTACCTGAGCACGCTGTAGGTGAGCACGCTCGAGATCGGATTTCCGCTGACGGTGTGGTACCGTGTTCGCATGATCTGCTTTCCGGCGCCGGCCGCAGCGTCGTGTTCGGACTGCGTCGGCATCGGCCTGATGGCTCTCGGCTTCGTCCTGGTGGACCTGCTCACGCCGGGCAAGCTTCGCGACCTGATCTGGGTCGACAAGAACCCGAACGCGGCGATGCTGCTGGCGGCCAACCAGCTGGGCATCGCCGCGATCGTGTTCACCGCGATCTTCACCAGCTACGACGTCGTTCGGCCAGGGCCTGCTGTCCACCGTGATCTTCGGGATCATCGGGATCGCCGTCATGGGCTTCGCCTTCGTGGTCCTCGACTGGCTGACCCCGGGCAAGCTGGGCGACGTCATCTGCACCCCCGAGCGGCACCCGGGCGCGATGGTCAGCGCCGCCTCCCACTTCGGCGCCGCGCTGATCGTCTGTGCGTGCATCGCCTGAGGCCCGACCCCAAAGGCTTAGGCCGTACCGATACGTCCGTTTGATAGCACTACGCGGCCGACATCCGGTTTTACCGTGTCCCGGTGACATGGCGGCGGTACGTGCTCCCGGAGATCCTGTGCAACGTGGCCGCGGTCATCGCGGCCGGTGCGACTCATGGGACCGGCTCGGTGGCGGTGTCGGCCGCGGCGACGATCGTGGCCGAGACCATCGGCTATTACGGCCCGCTGATGTGGCGCGACCGGCGGCTCTATCCGAGCCTCCGGGCGCAGTTGCCGGGCCTGCTGGTCGAGTTCGGGCCGGCCGAGGTGCTGGACACCGTGCTGTTCCGGCCGGCGTTGATGGGGGCCGCGCCGGTGGTGCTCGGCCACCTCACCGCCGGCGTGCTGATCGGCAAGCTGGCCGCCGACTTGCTCTTCTACGCGGCGGTCGGGCCGTGCCGGAAGCTGCGGCTGCGCCTGTTTGCGCCGCCGTACGGATCAGTCGGTCGTCCCCCGGCCGAAGTCGCCGATGGCCGCCGGCCCGGACCGCCGGATCTCCGGGATGTCCTCGGTGATGGCCGCGGCCACCATGATCAGCGGGATCGCCGCCAGCTGGGCGATCGCCACCACGTGCCCGAGCGGCACGGTGGCCAGCACCAGCACGGCCGCGGCCACCCGGATACCGCACGCCGCGCAGGCGGAGCAGCCGGAGAAAGACGCCGTGCCCGGCCAGGTACAGCGCGACGCCGCCGCTGACAGGATGATCGCCTCGCCCCAGCGCAGCCGCGTCGAAGGCGTGCCCGACGACCTTCTGGATGCCGACCGCCGCCACCACGATGCCGAGCAGCATCGGGAAGTGGGCGTACCCGTAGCCCGTGCAGCGCCAGCCGTGCCCGCTCGCACGGTCGCCGTCCGCGCCAGGACGTGCTCGGCCCGCTCGTCGTCGCCGGCGAAGTAGAACCACCACAGGTAGTACGCGATGGTCAGCCCCAGGACGGCCACCAGGATCGCGCCCGGCCCGAGACGCTTGCCGGCGAACCCGAGCCCGATCGCCACGATGGACTCGCCGATGGCCACGATGACCACCAGCCCGTGCCGTTCGGCGAAGTGCCCGGCCGCGATGGAGTGCATCTCGACCCGGTTGCGTGTACCCGCCGCACCTGCACCAGCGGTGCCGCCACCCAGCACACGTGCCGCCACGGCTCGGGCAGCACGCCGCCGGCCAGCACCAGTAGCGCGGCCAGGATGTTGAGCGGGGTGACCACCCGCATGGCCTGGCGCGCAGCCGCGCAGGAACAGCACCGCGTGCACGATGTTGACGACGAGATAGCTGGCGCCGAACAGCCAGCCGTACTCGCCGAACGCCTCCGGGATGGCGATCGCCATCAGCAGGAAACCGGCCATGCCGATCAGCAGCAGCGTGCGCCGGGTGGCGCTGTTCGGCGCGACGGCGTTCGTCAGCCAGGCGTAGCCGGAGTACATCCACCAGACCACGGCCAGGATCAGAGTGACGTCGCCGAATGCGGCCGGCGTCGGATGCTCGTAGAGGGTCTCCGCCAGCTGGGTGATGATGAAGACGAAGACGAGGTCGAAGAACAGCTCCAGCGTCGACACCCGGAAATCGCCCGCGGTCTGCGGCTCGGCCATTTCTGTCGTACCCCCGGTCTACGGTTCTCGCCGTGAACCGTACCGATCGGCTGTACGCCCTTGTCGAGGAATTACGCGCCGTCGCGCCCCGCCCCCGCAGCGCGTCGTGGCTGGCCGCCCGCTTCGAGGTCAGCGGGCGCACCGTGGAGCGGGACATCAGCGCCCTGCAGCAGTCGGGCGTGCCGATCTACGCCGAGCCGGGCCGGCGCGGCGGCTACTGCGTGGATCGCACCCGCACCCTGCCGCCGGTGAACTTCACGCCGAGCGAGGCGGTGGCCATGGCGCTGGCGCTACCCGCCCTGGCGGACACGCCGTTCCACGCCACCGCCGCGGCCGCGCTGCGCAAGCTGGTGGCGGCGATGGGGCCGGACGACGCGGCCGCCGCGCGCGACCTGGCCGGCCGCATCCATCTGGTCGGCCGCGGCGGTGGCGTGGCACCGGTGCCGCGACTGGTCGCCGACGCGCTGACCGCCGGCCGGGTGATGCGGATCCGGTACGCCGACCGCACGGGCTCGGCGACGGTCCGCGAGATCGAGCCGCTGGGCTACGTCGGAACCCGCGCCCACTGGTACCTGGTGGCGTGGTGCCGGCTGCGGTCCGGGGTGCGCGCCTTCCGCACCGACCGGATCAGCACCGCGACGGCGACCGCCGAGGTCCCGCCGCCGCGCACGCTGGCCGCCTCCGACCTCGACATCCCCGGGGAGAAGATGCGCACCCTCGAATTGGTGTGACCGTCCACCGTGTGTGTCCGGCGGTGGCGACAGCAGGGCCGCCGCCGCGCTGCCCGCGGCCCTGCTTTCGCGCGTTCAGTGTTGTCGCGCGTTCAGTGGCCGGCCGGCGGGCTGTAGACGCCGATGTGGTTGCCGGTCGGGTCGAGCAGGTGGGCGAAGGTCAGCCCGCCCGGCTCGGTGAACGGCGCCACCAGCACCTTGCCCCCGGCCGCCTCCGCCCGCCGGCAGGCGTCGGCCGGGTCGGCGACCATGACGTAGAAGATCGCGTAGTTCGGCGTCCGGCCCCCGGTCGCGTACACGCCGCCGCCCAGGCCGCCCTCGACGGGCGTCTTGATGATCCGGTAAGGGGCCCCGCCGGCCGACACCGAGTTGCCGTCGTCCGTGTAGGTCCAGCCGAACATCTCGGCGTAGAACCGCTCGGTGGCGGCCGGCTGGTCGGTCCCGATCTCGACCCAGCTGATCCCGTTCATCCCCACCATGACTGACCTCCTGATTGTTGCCCGTGTGATGCCAGTAGCCTGCGGGCCGCCCCCGACAACGTCCTGTCGGTGTTTCCCAACCGCGTACCGGATAGCCTCGGGGGGTGGGCACCGCACTTGTCATCGAGAACGACCCGTCCGACGACCTGCGCCGGCTGGGGGAGTGGCTGACCGAGGCCGGGCTGGAGCTGACCGTCGTCCGGCCGCACGCCGGCGAGGCGCTGCCCGAGACGCTGGACGACTACCTGGCGCTGGTCGTGCTGGGCGGCGACCAGGACGCGTACCCGACCGCCGCCGGGCAGCCCGGCGCGCCCTGGTTCCCGGCAGCTCGAGGGTCTGCTGCGCAAGGCGGTGCGCAACCACGTGCCCACGCTCGGCGTGTGCCTGGGCGCCCAGCTGCTGGCCACCGCGCACGGCGGCCTGGTCGAGCGCAGCACCTCAGGGCCGGAGATCGGGCCCGGGCTGGTCGGCCGCCGCGACGCCGCCGACACCGATCCGCTGTTCAAGTGGGTGCCGCTGCTGCCCGACGTGGTGCAGTGGCACCAGCGACGAGATCACCGAGCTGCCGCTGAGCGCGGTGCTGCTGGCCGCCTCCAGCCGCTACCCGAACCAGGCCTTCCGGCTCGGCGACCGGGCCTGGGGGTTGCAGTTCCACATCGAGTGCGACGCCGGCGATGATCGCCGACTGGGCCGTGCCGACGACGCCGTCACGCTGGACGAGCTGGGCTACGACGCCGACGCGGTGGTCGAGGCGATCGTCCGCCGTGCTGGCCGACGTCGAGGAGGTCTGGCAGCCGTTCGCGGCCCGGTTCGCCGCCGCTCGCGCTGGGCGACGCTGCCGGACGCCGACATCCCGAACCCGGGCACCATGCCGACCCTGCCGCTGCTGGGCCAGTGAAACGATGACCCGGCCCAGCCGGCTGGCCCGGTACGGCTTCGCGGACAACGGCGCCCGGGCCGTCGACCTGCTCGGGCCCGACCGGGCTGCGGCTGTGGGACCCCCAGGCGCAGGAGCCGGTCGGCACCGACGCGGCCGAGCTGCTGCACGCGCTGTCCCGGGCGGCCGACCCGAACCTGGCGCTGCGCCAGCTGCACCGGATGGTCGAGGCGGCCGGCCGGGCGGCCGACCGCGGCAACGGCGGCCGGGTCACCGGACCGGCCGGCGACATCGCCGCGCAACGCCGCCACCGACGCCGTGCTCGACGCGCTGACCGGGACCACGGGCTGCGGCGCCGGCTGATCGCGGTGCTCGGCGCGTCCTCGGCGCTCGGCGACCACCTGGTGGCCAACCCGGACGAGTGGCGGGCGCTGGCCACCGGCAAGACCGGGCTGCCGCCGAGCGCCGAGGGCCACCTGGAGTTCGGGACCGATGGGCGCCGGTCCGCCGACCGTCGCCGGCCCTGCGGACGCGCGTACCGGGTCGCGCTGCTGCGCATCGCGGCGGCCGACCTGACCGGCGGCCGCGGCCTCGAGCCGACCATGGCCGCGCTGTCCCGCCTGGCCGACGAGACGCTGGCCGCGGCGTACGCGATCGCGGTGGCCGGCCTGGCCGACGGGCACGCGGAACCGCGGCTGGCCGTCGTGGCGATGGGCAAGTGCGGCGGCAACGAGCTCAACTACGTGTCCGACGTGGACGTCATCTTCGTGGCCGCCGGCGACGAGGACCTGCCGCGCCGGGACCACCGTCGGCGGCCCGGCTGATCGAGATCTGCGGGCAGGTCGCGTGGCCGGTGGACGCCGCGCTGCGCCCCGAGGGCAGCCGCGGGCCGCTGGTCCGCACGCTCGCCAGCCACCAGGCCTACTACCGGCGGTGGGCCCGGACCTGGGAGTTCCAGGCGCTGCTCAAGGCCCGCCCGGCGGCCGGTGACCTGGCCCTGGCCGATGAGTGGATCGACGACCTGGCGCCGCTGGTCTGGCACGCGGCCGAGCGGCCGGAGGCGGTCGTCGACGTCCGCGACATGCGCCGCAAGATCATCGACAACGTGCCCAAGGACAAGGTCGACCGCGAGATCAAGCGCGGGCCGGGCGGCCTGCGCGACATCGAGTTCGCGGTGCAGCTGCTGCAACTCGTGCACGGCCGGATCGACGAGTCGCTGCGCGACGCCCGGGACGCTGCCGGCGCTGCGCGCCCTGGTCGCCGGCGGGTACGTCGGCCGGCAGGACGGCGAGACGCTGCTGCGCGGCTACCGGTTCCTGCGCGGCGTCGAGCACCGGCTGCAACTGCAGCACCTGCGCCGGACGCACACCGTGCCCGACGATCCGGCCGGCCGTGCGCTGGCTGGCCGGCTGCGCTCGGCTACACCGCGCTGCCCGGCCGGGACGCGGTCGAGGCGTTCCGCTCGGACTGGGTCGGGCACGCCGCCCAGGTCCGCCGGCTGCACGTCGAAGCTGCTCTACCAGCCGCTGCTCGAGGCGGTCGCCCGGGTGCCCGCCGAGGCGCTGCGGATGACCGCCGAGTCGGCCGGCCGCCGGCTGGAGATCCTCGGCTTCGCCGACCCGGCCGGCCGCCCTGCGCCACCTGCAGGCGCTCACCGGCGGCGTGACCCGGACCGCGGCCATCCAGCGCACGCTGCTGCCGATGCTGCTGGAGGAGTTCGCCGACGCCCCCGAACCCGACCGCGGCCTGCTCAACTACCGGCACGTCTCCGACAAGCTGGGCAGCACGCCGTGGTACCTGCGGCTGCTGCGCGACGGCGGCCCGGTCGCCCGCCGGCTGGCCCGGGTGCTCAGCCTCTCCCGGTACGCCACCGACCTGCTCACCCGCGACCCCGAGGCGCTGCGCCTGCTGGCCGACGACAGCCGAGCTGCTGCCCCGCAGCCGCGGAAGTCGCTGATCGACGGGTTCGCCGCGGCCGCGGACCGCTACGCCGGACGACCCGGACCAGGCGATCGCCGCCGTCCGGGCGCTGCCGCCGCCGCGAGCTGTTCCGGCTGGCCTGCGCCGACATCCTCAGCCGGGCCGGCGACCTGGCCCCGGCGCCACCCGCTCGACGTCGACGCGATCGGCATCGCGCTGTCCGACGTCACCGACGCCACCCTGGGCGCGGCGCTGCGCGATCGCCCGGCGCGGTCCACGCCGGGCCCGGCCGGCCTGCGGTTCGCGGTGATCGGCATGGGCCGGCTCGGCGGCTACGAGATGAGCTACCCGTCCGACGCCGACGTGCTGTTCGTCTACGCACCGCCGCGGCGTGCCGACGGCGACGCCGCCGCGGCCGCGCACGCGATCGCCGAGGAACTGCGCCGCCTGCTCGCCTCGCCCGCCCCCGACCCGCCGCTGGGCGTCGACGCCGACCTGCGCCCCGAGGGCCGGCAGGGTCCGCTGGTCCGCAGCCTCAACGCCTACCAGCAGTACTACGCCCGCTGGTCGAAGGTGTGGGAGTCGCAGGCGCTGCTGCGGGCCCGGTTCGTGTGCGGCGACCGGGACCTGGGCCTGGAGTTCGAGCGAGCTGGCCGACGGCGATGCGCTACCCGCAGCGGCGGGCTGACCCGCGAGCAGGTCATCGAGATCCGGCGGATCAAGGCCCGGGTGGAGACCGAGCGGCTGCCCCGCGGCGCCGACCCGAACACGCACACCAAGCTCGGCCGGGGCGGTCTGGCCGACGTCGAGTGGGCGGTCCAGCTGATGCAGTTGCGGCACGCGTACGCCGCTGCCCGAGCTGCGCCTGACCCGGACGATCGAGGCGCTGACCGCCGAATGCGAGGCCGGGCTGATCGACAAGGCCGACGCGGCGGCGATGACCGCCGGCTGGACGCTGGCGGCCCAGGTCCGCAACGCGCTGACGCTGGTCCGCGGCCGCGCCGACCGACCAACTGCCGCGGCACGGCGTCGAGCTGGCGGGCGTCGGTCCAGCTTCTGGGCGGCGGCGACCCGGGCGAGTTCGTCGACCGCTACCTGCGCCTGACCCGCCGCTCCCGCGCCGCGATGGAACGCGTCCTGGACTCCTGACCGGCGGCCCGCCCGACCCGGTGGGCGCCGCCGTCGCCGCCGGCTCGTTATATTTGTCGGCATTGACTGACGAGGGCGTAGTCCGGACGGGGATGGAACAGGCCGATGCCGCTGCCCGATGTGGACGGGTCCCGTGCCGTGCTGATCGGCACGGCCGGGTACCGCCATCTGGAGCCGCTGCCGGACGTCGCCGACCACCTCACCGGCCTGGCCGCGCGGCTGACCGACCCGGACGTCTGGGGTCTGCCGGCGGACCACTGCACGGTCGTCCTGGACCCGGGTTCGGCCGGTGAGCTCCTCGATGTGGTGCACCGGGCCGCTCGGGAGGCCACGGACACGCTGCTGATCGGCTACGCCGGGCACGCGCTGCTGGACGGCGAATCGAACCTGCTGCTCACCCTGCCCGGCTCGGACACCGAGCACCTGTACCGGTCGATGCGCTACGCCGACCTCCGACGCGAAGTCCTGGCCGCGCCGTGCCGGTCCACGGCGATGATCCTGGACTGCTCCTACGACGGGCCGGTCGTCCCGGACATCGCGGATCGGGCGGCGGTGGACGGCGGCTGGCTGCTGCTCGGCATGACACCGGGCCCGCCCGCCGTCACCGGTGAGCTGATCACCGTGCTCGACCACGGCATCGCCGACGGACCGGAGCTGATCGACACCGACGCGCTCTACCTGCGGATGCGCCGGGGACACCGGCCGCAGCAGCGGGGCCGGTCGATCACGCTGTTCCGGAACCGGGCACCGCATCAGCCCGCCGTGGAGCCGCCCGCGATCGACGAGCGGCCGTACCTGCGGCTGACCCCGGCTGCGCTGGCCGAGACGGTGGCCACACTGCGCGCCCAGGGACGGGCTGACGCCGCGGCGGCGGTTCTCGCGGCCGGCGGCCGGCGCCGGCCGGCGCAGGAGGTCGCCTCCATCATGGTCATGCTGGCCTCGCTCGCACGGGCCGGGGATGTGGCCGAGGTGGCCTTCGCGGCCGCTATCCGCGACCCGCAAGAACTGCTCGGGATCTACCGCGTCCTGGTCGAGATCGACCAGCGGGCCGTCGCGCTCGGGCTGCTCAAGGTCGTGGCGATGGGGTTGCCGGAGCGGACGGCCCGGCTGGCCGCGGCGCTGGACCCCGCGGACGACGCCCTCGCCCTGCTGCTGCGGGCGGCGGTGGTGGCCGCCCAGGACCGGCCGCACCGCGTGGCCGACCTGTGCCACGCCCTGCTCCTGGAACCGCGGCGGGAGGCGGCCGACCTGCTGATGTCCGTGGCCCGGAGCGTCCTGACGCCGGAGAACCTGGCGGTGGTGGCCGACGATCTGCGCGACGGTGGCCGGGACAAGGCTGCCTACCCGTGGTACGGCGCGGCGGCGGACGCGGTGGCCCGGCGGGAGCCGGCGCAGATCGCGCTGATGGTGGCCACGCTGGACGGTGACGCCGGGCGCGCCCTGGCCCGCGAGGCGGTGACGGCCTACCGCAGGTCGCGCCCGGACCGCCTGGCCGAGCTGGTCGCGGCCCTCGAGGGTGCGGCGCTCGACGAGGCCGTCCACACGCTCGGCACCACACTGCCGGGGTCGCGGCTGGACGAGATGTACCGCGAGCTGCGCGACCGCGGACGCGAGGAACTTGCGTTCCGGCTCTACCTGGCCGCCGCCATCGACCGGCCGGTGGAGGACATCGTGCGCCTGCACGCGAGCCTGCTCGACCAGGGGCGGCCGATGGACGCGCTCGATCTGCTGACCCACGCCGCCCAGGTGCGGCCGGTGGCGGACCTCGAACGGCTGACCCGGGCCGGCACACCCAGCGGCAACCGCCGGGTGTTCGCCGCGGCCGCGCGGCAGCGTCCGCACCGCTCGGCCGCGCTGTACCGGGTCCTGTCGGCCCGCGACGACGGACGCCGGGAGCAGCTGGCGGCCGAGTTGCTGCGCCGGCCGGACGCCGACCTGGTCGCCGTGGTCGCCGACCTGCTGGAGTCCGGTGCCGGCGCGGCGGCGCGGGACCTGCTGCGGGCCGCCGCCGGACCGCCCGGCGGCCGCAGCCCGCGGAGTCTGGCCGCCGCGGCCGTCGACGGTGGCCGGACGCGGACCGCGCTGACCGTGGCCGAGCTGGCCGGCGACGAGGACCTGCCGGAGATCGTGGACGAGATCCGGCGGAGCTTCGCCGATCCGGCCGCGGCCGAACGCGCCGTCGCGCCGTTCCTGGCCGAGCTGCCCAAGCAGACCATTCAGGCCTGGTTCGCGACCAGCGACGGGCGCACCGGCCTGCTGTCCGCGCTGGCCGTCCGGCCCGCCGGCGAGCTGGTGACGGTCACGTCCGCCGTGACCCGGCCCGGCTCGACCGGAGCCGCCCGGAACCTGCTGGCGTCCGCCGCCGACCGGCCGCTCACCGGCGTCGCCGAGGTGATCATCGAGTTGCGGCGCCGCGGCGAACGGGACCACCTCCGGACCTTCGTGGACGCCTTGCGGGACCGCGACCGGGACGACACCGACTACTTCCAGCTCGCCAGCTGGCTGTGGGTGCTGGGGGAGCCGGACCTGGCCCGGCTGACCCTGCGGGACCGCCTGTGGCTGCCGGACGACCGCATCGGCGACACCCTGGCCCTGGCCGTCGCCGATCATCTGCACGGGTACGCCGTCCGCGCCGGGATCCTCGGTTGGGCGTACCCGGACCTGACCGTGTCGGGGGAGCTCAAGGAGCTGAGGCGCCGCTTCCGGCTGCCCACCGGCACGGCCTGCCTGCTGGCGTTGCCGGCCACCCGGGCCCGTGCGGTGCCGCCGGTGGTGTTCACCGACCGGGGCGTCCACCACGTCAAGGGCCACGAGTACGCGTACGCCGACCTGCGGCGCGTGACCGTGGCCGCCGGCCGGCGCAACACCGTGGTGGTGGGCGGCGACGAGCCGGGCTGGACGATGTCGTCCGCGGCCGACGCGCGAGAACTCGCCGGGCTGCTGACCGGGATCCAGGAGGTGGTCCGCCGGTTCCCCGAGAGCGGCCGCGACGCCACCTACGTGGCGTCGCGGCCGGTGCCCGTGGGCGAGGTGATCGACTCGTACGACCTCGACGGTGAGGTCCGCTGAGTCAGACGAAGAGCGGGGTCTGCTCGCGCCGGGCGGCCAGCGCGGCCATGTCGGCATCGGACGGGCGGGAGTCGAAACGCTCGGCCGCGTCCAGCAGCCGGGGCAGCACGTCCACGTCGCCGGTGCTGACCAGGAAGGCCTGCGGGTCGCCGAGCACCCAGGCCGCCGCGAGGTCGATGTCGGCCTGGTCGGTGAGCGGCTCGTACCAGGTCGACGCGGTGTGCTCGCGACCGTCCCAGCGGCGCCAGGCCAGGCTCTTGATGGTCTGCAGGGCCACGTTGCGTTCCGCGCAGACCGACGCCAGGCGGTCGAACGTCGCGGCGTACCGGTCGTCCTGCATCTGGACGTAGTTGTACGGCGCCAGCACCGAGTCGAACGGGAACCGCTCGAGGCTGCGCCGGTGCATCTCCGGCACCGCCAGCCCGTGCCCGGTGACACCGATGAAGCGGACGAGACCCTCGTCGCGGGCCTCGATCGCGGCCTCCAGGGCGCCGTTCGCCGAGAGGGCGGTGTCCCAGTCGATGACGTCGGACAGGTTGTGCAGCTGGATCGAGTCGATCCGGTCCACGCCCAGCCGGTCGAGCGAGCGCCGGATCTCCTCCCGGGCGCCCCGGTACGTCCGCTCGCCGGTCTTGGTGGCGACGAAGAACGTGTCGGGATGACGGCGCAGCCACGTGGCGATACGCAGCTCGGCGTCGCCGTAACTGGCGGCCACGTCGATGTGGTTGATGCCGTGTTCGAGCAGCAGGTCGAGGGTGCGCTCGGAGTCGGCGTGCGAGACCGAGCCGAGGGCCGCGGCCCCGAAGATCACCCGGCTGGAGTCGTGACCGGTGGCACCGAACGGGACGCGATCAATCATGGGTCGAGCCTAACCCCGGAGACCCGGCTGCTCAGCGTGTAGCGGCCGGGGGCCGGCACGTCGACCAGCGTCCAGTCGCCGCCGGCGGAGACGGTCGCCCCGCCACTCGCGGTCAGCCACGGGTAGTGATGGACGCGGACGGCGACGGTCCCGGTGTCGGCGGTGTCGAACACGATGTCGGTCGCCGACTGCCGGACCATGGTGGCCGGAGGCGCCACGATCGGCTGCGCGCCGGCCACCGCGTACAGCGTCCAGTGCGCGTCCGACCACACCGGCGACAGGTACGACTGGCCGGCCGTGACCAGCGCCGCCTCGTCCCGCCCGGGCCAGGACAGCGCGGCGTCGGGCACCGCCACGAACTGCACCGCCTGCTCGGCCAGCCACGACCGGTACGTGGCGGCGGTCAGCGGCACCCCGGTGCCGGCCGCGCCCGGCACGGTGGTGAAGAACAGCGGGTTGCGGGCGATGTCGGCCTGCCGCAGCCACCCCCGGGCCAGCGGCGTCTCGCCCATCAGGGCGGCCTCCCAGTAGTCCCGGGTCGGCGGGATCTCCACCCGCCCGGTCAGGTCCTCCTGCGCGAGCCGGGCCCGCAGCGGCGCGAAGTAGGCCGCCGACGACGCCGGGTCGCCCCGGTCGGTGAAGTCGCCGGCGATCACCGGCGGTTGCCACAGCGCGGCGGCGATGAACAGCACGGCCACCGCCGGCCCCTGTGCGGGTCGGCGCAGGAACGGGATCACCGCGTACCCGGCCAGCACCGGCAGCGCGAACATGGTGATCAGCCGGGTCGCGTTGAGGCCGACCGGCGTGTGCACCAGCGCCGCGGCGAGCACGCCCAGAGCCGACAGCAGCCCGCCGGTCCGTACGGCCGGGACGGGCACCACGGCGGCCACGACGAGGCTGGTCACCACCGCCTGGACCGTGTTGGCGTGGCTGATGTTCATCCAGCCGCCGTCGCCGAACAGCACGGCGGTCAGCCCCAGCGGGATCGCTGCCGGCACCGCCACCAGCAGGCCGTCCGCCCACCGGCGGGTCGCCATCAGCGCCACCCCGGCCAGGCCCAGGAACAGGCCGGCCACCGGACTCGTGGCCGCGGTCAACAGCGCCGCCACCACCGCCAGCCACCGGATCCTCGGAAACGTCAGCAGAACCAGGGCGAGCAGGCCGAAGAACACCCCGAGGCCGTACGTGACCCGCCCCGAGACCAGATTGCCGGCGATGGTCGCGGCTCCGGCCAGCGCGCCCAGCAGCGGCCGCGGCGCCCCCGTCCGGCGCAACAGGACGGCCAGCGTCACCGCGGCCAGGACGAGGGCGACGGCGCCGGTCAGCCGGGCGCCGAGCACCGCCATCACCGGCTGCGACACCCAGCTGTAGCCGAGCTGGTCGACGCCGCCGTACCAGCGCAGGTCGATCGGCGTGTATCCGTGGCCGGCGAAGAAGTCCGCCCGCGCCACCTGCGCCGCCAGGTCGGTGCCCATCCGGGGAAGCAGCAGGTACGCGACCCCGAGCGCCGCCGCGAGCAGGGCGGTGATCCACTCCGGCCGGCGGCGCATCCACACGTGCCCGACCGTAGCAGCGAGTCAGGATAAGGTGGCCGTCGTGCCCCGCCCGTTCGTCGTGCGCTACCTGGGCCTGGCCGGGAGTGTGCTGCTGGCGGTGGCCGCCTTTCGCGCCGGGGCCTCCTCGCCGTGGCACCCGACGGTCACCCCGGGGACCATCGCGTCCGGCCGCGACGGCGTGCTCACCCCGCTCGCCTGGCTGGCCGGCACGCTGTTGCTGACCGGGGCGTGGTGGGCCGGCCGCCACGTCGTGCCGTCGACGCGGTGGGCGTACGTGACGGCGGCGCTGTGGGTGGTCCCGCTGCTGCCGATGCTCCCGCTGGGCAGCTACGACGTCTACTCGTACGCCTGTCAGGGCTGGCAGCAGGCGCACGGCCTGGACCCGTACGCCGGGGGTGTGGACGTGCTGGGCTGCCCGTGGCGCGATGCCGTGGCGCCGACGTGGCACGACACGCCCGCGCCGTACGGCCCGGTGTTCCTGGTTCTGGCCGGACTGGCCACGAAGGCCGGTGGCGGCCTGACCGGCACGGTGGCCGCGTTGCGGATCTTCGCAGTGCTCGGCGTGCTGCTGACCGCGGCGTGCCTGCCGATGCTGGCCCGGCGGGCCGGTGTGGACCCCGGGCGGGCGGTGTGGCTGGCGCTGGCTTGTCCACTGGTCGCCGTGCACCTGGTGTCCGGCGCGCACAACGACGCCGTGATGATCGGGCTGATGGTGGCCGGGCTGGCGGTGGCGGCCGCCCGGCGCACCGACGCGGCCCTGGTCGCTGCCGGTGTGCTGTTCGGCCTGGCCGCCGGGGTCAAGGTGACGGCGGTGGTGGTGATCCCGTTCGCCGTGCTGCTGGCCGAGCGGCGGCTCCGGGCCGCGATCGCGCTCGGCGCCGGGACCGTGGCGGCGATCGCGGGCGCGTCGCTGGCCGCCGGCCGCGGTCTCGGCTGGGTGACGAACCTGTCCGGCGGTGGCCTCTCGATCCAGTGGACGTCGCCGGCGACCGCCGTCGGCATGACCGTCGACCTGATCACCCGGACACCGGATCAGGGCTCGGCGGCGATCGCGGTGACCCGCACGCTCGGCCTGGTCGCGCTGGCCGGCGTGCTGATCGGGCTGTGGTGGCGGACACGGACCGGCAACGCGCTGCTCGGTGCGGGCCTCGCGCTGGCCGCCACGGTCGCGCTGGCGCCGGTCTTCCACCCCTGGTACGCGACGTGGCCGCTGACCGTGCTCGCGGCCACGCTGCCCCGCGATTCCCGGTGGCTGGCCGTCCCGTGCGCGGCGGCGAGCGTGCTGTGCTTGCCCGACGGCTACAACCTGGCGCTGGCGATTCGGACCCAGGGGGCGGTCGCGATGACCCTCGGCCTGAGCGCCTCGGCCGTGGTGGCGCTGCGGCGGCGACGACAACGGCAGGAGATTCCAGCGTGACCAAGAAGATCTTCATCCTCGCCGGGCTGGTGCTGGTCACCGCGGCCGTCCTGGTGCTGCTGGAGCAACGGAACCAGTTCTTCGACTCCAAGGTGTACTCCGGCGCGGTCCGGTACTGGTTGCGCGACCACGGGATGATCTACGACTTCCTGCGCGCCGGGACGCCGTACGGCTTCACCTATCCGCCCTTCGCCGCCATGGTCATGTCGCCGATGGCGGTCCTGCCGTTCTGGCTCGTGGTGGTGTTCGCGTCGATCGGCACGGTGGTCACCACCGGCCTGCTGACGTGGTGGTTCCTGGCCCCGCTGTTCGCGCGTCGGGGCTGGACCCCCCGGTGGTACGCGTGGGCCGTCGCGACCGGCCTGGCGCTGGTGTTCGAACCGGTCCGCGAGACGTTCACCTTCGGCCAGGTCAACACGCTCCTGCTCACCCTGGTGGCGGCCGACCTGCTGTTCGGGGTGGCCCGGGGGAAGGCGTGGGGCGGGGTCGGCGTCGGGCTGGCTACCGCGATCAAGCTCACGCCCGGCGTGTTCATCCTGTACCTGCTGGTCACCCGGCGGTTCAAGGCGGCCGCGACCTCGGTCGGCGCCGCCGCCGCGGTGTCCTTGCTGGCCGCGGTGCTCGCCCCCGACCAGTCCCGGGAGTTCTGGACGTCGGCGCTGTGGGACACCGGCCGGGTCGGGGTCCTGTCGTTCCTGTCCAACCAGTCCTACCGTGGCTTCCTGGCCCGGCTGCCCGTCGACCCGGTCGCGTCGGACCTGTGGATCGCCGGCGTGCTGGTGCTCCTGGCCTTCTGGGTCTGGCGGTTGCGCCGGACGGCGGCCGCCGGCGACGAGTTCGGGGGCTTGGCCCTGACCGGCGTCCTCGGCTGCCTGATCAGCCCGGTGACCTGGATCCACCACTGCGTGTGGCTGCTGCCGGCGATCGTCCGCTGCGTCGACGCCGGCCTGTCCGCGCTGCCGCCGTTGCCGGGTCCCGCGGGCGGCGTCTCCGCGGTGAACAGGGCGAAGGCGGCGATGAGGGTGAAGGGGGCGTGGCCGCTGTGGCTCGGCGGCAGCGCGTACGTGCTGATGACCTCGCGGCTGACCTGGCTGTGGGAGGCGGTCCCGCGGCCCCCGCTGGCGATCCTCGGCGGCAACCTCTACTTCTGGTTCAGCCTGGCCCTGCTCGCCGGCACACCGGTCGAACCCCAGGAACCGGACACCGCGTCACGCGGACAGCCAGCGGTCCAGCTCGTCCAGGACCGCCTCCACCTCGGGGAGTAGTCCATCGGCGATCTCCGCCGGGGTCTGACCGTCGCGCATGCGGCGGCCGGACTCGCGGATGACGATCTGGAAGACGGACGCCAGCGCGATGCCCTGCAAGCGGGCGATCTCGGGTGCGACCGTGCCCGTCTCGCTGATCACGGCGGTGAGCGCGGCCGCCTGGCGGTCGGTCAGTTCCAGCACCAGCCGGTTGACCGCCGGGCTGACGGCGGCCAGGTAGCCGAGCGTCCCGCGGGCGACCTCCGGCTGCATCGTGCCGATGTCGGCCACGTTCTGCCGGACGAAGTCGCGGATGGCGGCCGCCGGGCTGGTTCCGGCGGGCCGGGTGCGGATCAGATCGCTGAGGTTCTGCTCGATCTGCTGTTCCCGGTCCGCGAGCAGCTGTTCCTTGGTCGGGAAGTAGTTGTACAGCGTCTGCTCGGCCACCTCGGCCGCCCGCGCGATGTCGCTGACCGTCACCCGCTCGTAGCCGCGCTCGGCGAACAGCCGGGCGGCGGTGTCGGCGATGAGGCGGCGGGTGCGCGCCTTCTTCACGTCGCGGAGTCGGGTTTCGGCCACGCCCGTAACTGTACCAAGCCACAAACCTAGAGTAGACACCAAATCTGTTGTAGGCTCCAGATATGAAGGATCATCCCCGGTCGCTGCGCGAGGCGTGGATCGCCCTGGCCGGACTGTCCGCGGTCTTCCTGTTCGAGATGCTGGACAACTCGATCCTGAACGTCGCGCTGCCCACCATCGGCCGCGACCTGCACGCGTCGACGACCGCGCTGCAGTGGGTGACCGGCGCCTACGCGGTCGTGTTCGGCGGATCGATGCTGGTGTTCGGGGCGATCGCCGACCGGTTCGGCCGCCGCCGGATCATGCTCATCGGGCTGGCGCTGCTGGGCCTGGCCGAGCCTGGCAACCGCGTTCGTCACGACCGCGGAGCGAACTGATCGCCGTCCGGGCGGTGATGGGTGTCGCGGCCGCGATGACCACCCCCGGGATCGATCGCGCTGGCCTTCCGGCTGTTCGCCGAGGACAGCCTGCGCGTCCGGGCGATGACCCTGATCTCGACCGTGGGCCTGGTCGGGCTCGCGATCGGCCCGACGGCCGGCGGTTTCGTGCTCGCCATCGCCCCGTGGCAGATCCTGCTGCTGGTGAACGTGCCGATCGCGGCGCTCGCCATCCTCGGCATCCGCTCGGGCATCGCCGCGGACGACCCGGCTGAGCTGCACCGCGACCCGGTGGACGTGCCCGGCGCGGTGCTCGGCACGGCGACGATCGTGCTTGCGCTCGTCGCCCCGACTCTGTTCGTCAATCGAGGGCGGACATTCGTGGGCGCCCTGGACGGCGACCGCCGCGGCCGTCGCCGGGCTGATCCTGTTCGTCCGGCGCGAGCGGTCGGCGCGATATCCGCTTCTCGACCTGAAGCTCGTCGCCCGCCCGCTGGTCGCCGGCGGCCTGGCCTACAAGTCCGCCACCGGGCTGGCGATCGCCGGCATGGGTTACATGGTGACGCTGCAGCTGCAGCTCGACTGGGGCTGGTCACCCGCGCTCGCCGCGGTCGGCATGCTCCCGCAGGTCATCGTCCTGGTCGCGGCCGGCCCGTTCGTCAACCGGTTCGTGGCGAAGGTCGGCTTCGATCGGGCCGCCTGGCTCAGCGCCGTCGCGGCCGTGGCCGGGCTCGCCGTCTACGCCGTACTGGGCCGCTTCGGGTACGGGTGGGTCGCGCTCGCCCTCGTGCTGGTGGCGGCCGGGCTTCGGGTCAACGGCGTCGTCGCCGGGACCAACGTGCTGCGCGGACTGCCGCAGAACCGGACCTCGATCGGCGCGGCGCTCGTCGACACCGCGTCCGAGGTCTCCACCGGCGTCGGCCTCGCCGTGACCGGCACCATCCTGGCGGCCCTGTTCACCGGCGACATCGCCACCTCGGCCTGGACGCGCCCGGCAGACCGCCCAGTTCCGGGAGGCGATCACCGTCGCCGGCCTCACGCTCACCGTCGTGGCGGCCGCCCTCGTCGGGTGGGGTTTCCTGCGCACCCGGAGCGCCACCCACGTGCCCGTCCCGATCGGAGGCCCGATCAGAGAGCGGGAGTGAGTCCCGCGACGGCTATCGCGGTTGCCACGGTCGCGCCGCTCCCGGCGGCGTAGGCCCGGTCGAAGCCGGCGTCGCCCAGCGCGGTGCGGGCTTCGGCGGTGATGCGGTCCAGGTCGGGGACGGACCGGTCGATCGATCCCCGTACGGCGTCGGCCGCTCCCAGCACCGTCGCCGCCCGGACCGGGTCGCCGCCCTTGAGATGCAGGTCGGCGATGCCCACCAGGACGGTCGCCACCACCGGCGAGTCCACCGTCTCGATCGCGATCGTCAGCGCGTCGGCGTGGATCGCCCGGGCGCCGGCCAGCTGCCCGCGTGCGGCCGCGATCAGACCTTGCGTGGAGCGGGCCTGCGCGAGGAATTGCGGTGCGAACGAGGACCGGCCCAGCATGGCGACCGTACGGGTCATCCGCTCCGCCGCGCCCTCGAGGTCGCCTTCGTCGCGGGCGACCGTGGCGTAGGCGTACTCCACCGAGGCCATCACCTCGGACAGGCCGACGTCCTCGGCCGACGCCCGGGCCTGCTTCAACATCCGGCGGGCCTCGTCCTTCTCGCCGGAGAGCCACAGCTGGTAGGCCAGCTTGGACTCCATCTGCGGCAGGTCCTCGCTGAGGCCGAGCTCACGGACCAGTGCGATCGCCTCCCACTGCCAGGTCACCGCCAGCGCGAAGTCGCCCCGGGCGGCGGCCATGTCGGCGAGCGCGCTCAGGGTGAACCCGATGCCCCACCGCTCGCCGATCGAGCGGAACCCGTCGAGCGCCTCGCGCATCTCGGCCATGACGAGCTCGGCGCTGTGCCCGAAGTTGAGCCGTAGTTGCGCGACGATCATCTTGGCGGTCGCCCGTAACCACGGGTCGGCATCGTCGAACAGCTGGGCGGCCTGGGCGAACCCACCCTGGTCCCCGCGGGTGTCGTAGATCGCGGTCAGCGGCTTGAGCAGCCGCAGCGCCGGGTGCCGGTCCTCGTGCCCGGCGCTCAGCCGCTGCGCCTCCCGGAACGCCGACGTCACGATGTCGATCGAGGCCGAGCCTTCCAGCCCGTTGATGGCGCGGAACATGAACGTCAGCGCCCGCTCGGCGTCGTCGCTGTCGCCGGCCATCGCCAGCACCTCGGCGGCGACCGCGGTTCCCTCGCTGCGATGCCCACGCAACCACCAGTACCAGCTGAGCTGGGCGGTCAGGGCGACCGCGGTGGTGGCGTCGCCGGCGTCGATGGCCGCCCGTACGGACGCCTGCAGGTTGTCATGCTCCTCGCTCAGCCGGCCCAACCAGACCAGCTGCTCGGCCCGGCGCAGATGCGGTTCGGCCTCGGTGGCCAGGCCCAGCAGGTAGCCGGCCAGCGCCCGCCGGGTGGACTCGGCCTCCCCGGCCGCGGCCAGCCGTTCCAGCCCGTACTCCCGGATCGTCTCCAGCATCCGGTAGCGGCCGCCGCCGGACAGCACCAGCAGCGACTTGTCGACCAGCGCGCCCAGGTCGTCGACGTCGGCGCCGCAGACGGCCTCCACCGCCGGCAGCTCGGCGCCGCCGTGGAACAGCGCGAACCGCCGCCACAGCGCCCGTTCCGGTTCGGACAGCAGATCCCACGACCAGTCCACCACCGCCCGGAGCGTCTGGTGACGGGGCAGCGCGGTCCGGCTGCCGCCGGTGAGCAGCCGGAACCGGTCGGCCAGCCGGTCCGCCAGCACCCGGACGGGCAGCGTCCGCAGCCGCGCCGCGGCCAACTCGATCGCCAGCGGCATCCCGTCCAGCGCCCGCACGATCCGGACCACCGGGTCGACCGTGGCCGCGTCGAGCGTGAACGGGGACGCACGGTCGAGCAGCAGCCGTACGGCCGGGAAACCCGACGCGGCGCCGGCGTCCGCCCCGTCCGGTGGCAGCGCCAGCGGCTCGACCGGGTAGATCCGTTCGCCCGGGATGCCCAGCGGTTCGCGGCTGGTGGCCAGCAGCCGCAGCCCGGGCGCGGCCCGCAGCAGACGGTCGGCGACCACAGCTGCCGTACCGATGAGGTGCTCGCAGTTGTCCAGGATCAGCAGCAGTTCCTTGCCGGCGACGGAGTCCGCCAGCCGGCTCAGGGGATCGGACGCCTCGCGCCCCAGCACCAACTGGCTGCGCAGTCCCATCACCGTCAGCACGGCCACCGGCACCTCGGCCGGGTCGGTGATCGGCGCCAACTCCACCCGCCACACACCATGCCGCATCCGTACGCCCGGACCGGCCTCGATCAACAGTCCGGCCTCGACCGACAGCCGCGTCTTGCCCGACCCGCCCGGCCCGGTGAGCGTGACCAGCCGGTGGGCGCCGATCAGCTCGCGCACCGCCCGGACATCCGCCTCCCGCCCGACGAAGCTGCTCACCTCGGCCGGCAGGTTGCCCCGCCGCGCCTCGGCCGGCCCGCGCAGTGCCTGCAGGTGCAGTTCGGTCAACTCGGCCGACGGGTCGGCGCCGAGCGTGTCGGCCAGGTCGGCGCGGATCCGCTCGAACGCGGTCAGCGCCCGCCCGGTGCGGCCCACCGCCAGTAGCGCCCGCATCAGCAACGCGGCCGCCGGCTCGTCGAGCGGATGCGCCGCCGTCAGCGCCTCCAGTTCCGGGACCACGGCCTCGCCGTTCCCCTGCGCGATCGCGGCCCGCAACCGGTTGAGCTCGGCCGTCATCCGCTGCTGCTCCAGCCGTACGGCGTCGGCCCGCGCGCCGTCGGGAAAGTCCAGCGGGCCGCGCCACAACCGCAACGCCTCGGCCGCGGTACCCGGGTTCGTCGCCAACGCGGTGAACCGGTGCGCGTCCACCCGGTCGGCGTCGATGACCAGGCGGTACCCGTTCGGCGCGGCCTCGACGGCCAGACCGGCCCGGCGCAGCCGCGAGACCAGCGCCTGCAACGCGTTCCCGGCGGCGGCCGGCGGCTCGTCACCCCACACGGCGTCGATCAGCCGGTCGGCGGGGACCACCCGGTTCGGGCTCAGCGCGAGCAGGATCAGCACCGCACGAAGCCGCGCGCCACCGACCGGCACCGGCTGGCCGGTGCCGGCGCGCATCTCCAACGGCCCGAGCACCGCGATCTCCACCCCTCGATTCTGCCCGGCCGGGCAACCGGATTCGCCTCCGGTTGCCCCGCCGGAGTGCGGGAGGACCGGGATTCAGCCGGAGCTGCGACCGAGTACGCCGACCCGTACGGCCACGGGCGGGAGATCGCCGCCCACCGCAGTGGGCACATAAACATTGACCGGGTGTGATTAGACCGACGTCGACCGGGAAATTGCGTGCTCCAAGCAGGCGATTGACCGTGTTCATCAGGGCTCTCACCCCGGCGGCCGGTCGTCCGCGTTCCTCACCGTCCTGAGGTCCTCGAGAGGGGTGGCCGCCGATGGCGTCCGACGCTGCTGTATCCGCACCCACGTTCCGCTCCCTGGTACCGGCCCGGCTGGACCGGTTGCCGTGGACCAGATTCCACTGGCGGGTGATCCTCGGGCTCGGCGCCGCCTGGATCCTCGACGGCCTGGAGATCCAGATCGTCGCGACCGTCGGCACCGTCCTGCAGGACAAGGCGACCCTGCACCTGACCGCGGCCGACGTCGGCCTGCTGGGCTCGGTCTACCTGCTCGGCGAGGTGGTCGGGGCGCTGTTCTTCGGCTGGCTCACCGACCGGCTGGGACGGCGCAAACTGTTCCTCATCACGCTGATCACGTACCTGGTGGCCAGCGGTATCGCCGGCTTCTCGGGCAGCCTGTGGTTCCTGCTGATCTTCCGGTTCATCGCCGGTCTCGGGATCGGCGGCGAGTACACCGCGATCAACTCGGCCATCGACGAGCTGATCCCGGCGAAATACCGCGGCCGTACGGACATCGCCGTGAACGGCACGTACTGGGCCGGGGCGATGATCGGCGCCGGCGCGTCCATCTTCCTGCTCAACCCGGACCTGCTGCCGGTGAACGTGGGCTGGCGGATCGGCTTCTTCATCGGCCCGGTGCTCGGCCTGGTCGCGATCTACCTCCGGTACGTGCTGCCGGAGAGCCCACGCTGGCTGATGACCCACGGGCGCAACGCCGAGGCCGAGAAGATCGTCACCGACATCGAGGAGGCGGCCGAGCGGCAAGGCGTGCGCCTGACTCCCGTGGCCGACTCCAGCGCGCTGGAGGTCACCGCCCGTGAGCCGATCGGGTACATCGAAACGGCCCGGATCATCCTGCGCGACTATCCCGGCCGGGCGTTCCTCGGGTTCAGCATGATGGTGACGCAGGCGTTCCTGTACAACGCGATCTTCTTCTCCAACGGGTCGGTGCTGCACAACTTCTACCACGTCAAGTCCGACAATCTGGGGTACTACTTCTTCCCGTTCGCCATCGGCAACCTGCTCGGGCCACTCACCATCGGGCATCTGTTCGACACCATCGGCCGACGAAAGATGATCATGGCGACGTACTGCGTCTCGGCGGTGCTGCTGGCCATATCGGCGTTCTTCTTCGAGGCGAATCTGCTCAATGCGGTGACCCAGACGTTGTTCTGGTGCGTGATCTTCTTCCTGGCCTCGGCCGGTGCGTCGTCGGCGTACCTGACGGTCAGTGAGATCTTTCCGCTGGAGCTGCGCGGCCAGGCGATCGCGCTGTTCTTCGCGATCTCCCAGCTGGCCGGCGGCGTGGCCGCGCCGTACCTGTTCGGCGCCTTGATCGGCAATGCGTCGCACCGCGGCCCGCTGACCGTCGGCTACCTGATCGGTGCGGCCGTGATGTTCGCCGGCGGCCTGATCGCCTGGTTCTTCGGCGTCAACGCGGAGGGTCAGTCCCTGGAGAACATCGCCGCGCCGCTGTCCTCCGCGAAAGAGGAGGTGGCGGCGTGAGTAGGGGTCCGTTGATCGTGGTCGGGGTGAGCGCCCGGACCGGTTCGCCGACGGCGCTGGAGTGGGCCGTGGACGTGGCCTCGCACGTGGACGGCCGGGTGCGCGCGGTAATGGCCTGGCGGCCGCCCCGCGCGCCGGCCGCTCCCGCCGGGCACCCGCCCGCCGTCTCCTCGACCGGCCCGGCCGAGCCGCCGGCCGACGTGCTGAACCACTTCGTGGCGGCGGCGCTGGAGGCGGCCGGTGACAAGGTGCCGGTCGAGGAGGTGGTCCCGCTCGGCGGCCCGGTGCGGGTGCTGCTGGCCGAGTCCCGTACGGCTGATCTGCTCGTCATCGACTCCCCGCGCCGCGAGAAGCTCGCCTCGGTGGGCAAGCTGGTCGCGCCCCGCCTGATCCACCGCGCGGCCTGCCCGGTCGTCGTCATGCCGGCCACCGCGGGCGCCCGCCGGCCGCGCGGCCGTCTCATCTCGGCGCTGGTCGACCCCGTGGGTCTCCCCGCCGCGCCGCCGCCCCTTCCGGAAACCTAGCTCGGCCGCCCGCGGATTCCGGCCGGTGTGCCGGGATCCGCGGGCGTTTCGTAGCTCGGAACGCCGGCGGCGACCGTAAGGACTTCGTCATGTGACACCGCACCCGGCGAGTGGGACGGTGAACGCATGCCGGACACACGCTACGACGACCTGCGGGCACTCTTCATCAACTGCACCCTGAAGCGGTCCCCGGAACTGACCCACACCGGCGGGCTGATCGACGCCGGCCGCACGATCATGGAGAAGCAGGGCGTCCAGGTCGAGGTCATCCGGGCCGTCGACCACGACATCGCCACCGGCGTGTGGCCGGACATGACGGAGCACGGCTGGGCCTCCGACGAGTGGCCCGCCATCTACCGCGACAGCGTGCTGCCGGCCGACATCCTCGTCGTCGCCGGCCCGATCTGGCTGGGCGACAACTCCTCGGTGACCAAGCGGATCATCGAGCGGCTGTACGCCTGTTCCCATCTGCTCAACGAGGTCGGCCAGTACGCGTACTACGGCCGGGTCGGCGGCTGCCTGATCACCGGCAACGAAGACGGCGTCAAGCACTGCGCCCAGAACGTGCTGTACAGCCTCCAGCACCTCGGCTACACGATTCCGCCGCAGGCCGACGCGGGCTGGATCGGCGAGGCCGGTCCGGGCCCCTCCTACCTCGATCCCGGATCCGGCGGCCCGCAGAACGACTTCACCAACCGCAACACCACATTCATGACCTGGAATTTGTTGCACCTGGCGCGGCTGCTCAAGGACAACGGGGGCATCCCGGCGTACGGCAACCAGCGCAGCGCCTGGGACGCGGGGAGCCGCTCCGACTTCCCCAACCCGGAGTACCGCTGACGGTCAGGGCCGCAGAGCCTCGGACGTCACGTGATACGGCGACTGCCGGAGGTGATCGAGGTGGTCGTCGCAGACGCTGACGTCGAAGACGGCGGCGTAGCCGAGCTCGGACAACCGCATGACGAGGCGGTACCCGGGCTCGTTCGCGCACGGCGCGACCGCGTCGACCACGGCACCGGCGGACCACATGACCGCGGCCAGCCACGGAGCCTGGCAGGGGCCGACCGACCCGGACATCTACCACTCCTGACCAGGGTCGAGGATCTGATCGGCGGCCAGCCGCACGTCCGCGCGGGCCGCCCCGGGGGTACGCGACCGCGCACGCTGAACCAGCAGGGTCCTCGACCGCCCTTCCGTACCCGTCGTCACCCCGTAGGCGTCCGCCCGGGCGCCGGTCTTACCAGCCGGCGGTAAGGGTTTCGAAAGGTGGTCCCGGGCGGTGGAGTCGGTAGCGTCAGCACCGTGGGACACCATGTGCTGGTCGTGGACGACGACCCGACCGTCAGCGACGTCGTGCGGCGCTACCTCGAACAGGACGGCTGCCGGGTGCGCCTGGCCGCGGACGGTCCGGCCGCGCTGGCCGCGGTCGCCGACGAGGTGCCCGATCTGGTGGTGCTCGATCTGATGCTGGGCGGGATCGACGGGCTGGAGGTCTGCCGCCGGTTGCGCCGCCGGCTGCCGGACCTGCCGGTGGTCATGCTGACCGCGCTGGGGGAGGAGTCGGACCGGGTGGTCGGGCTCGAGGTCGGCGCCGACGACTACGTGACGAAGCCGTTCTCGCCGCGCGAGCTGGTGTTGCGCGTACGGTCGGTGCTGCGCCGGACCGTACCCAAACCGGAGGACAAGCCGATCGTGCTGGCCGACGACGATCTGGTGGCCGACACCGGGCGGCGGATCGCGACGCTGGGCGGGCTGCCGCTGGCCCTGACCGTGCGGGAATTCGATCTGCTGGAGTTTCTGCTGCGGCACCCGGCGCAGGCCTGGACCCGTGCGCAGTTGCTGGACCAGGTGTGGGGCTGGCAGTTCGGCGACCAGTCGACGGTGACCGTCCACGTCCGACGGTTACGGGAGAAGATCGAGGCCGATTCGGCCGACCCTCGGCGGCTGCTCACGGTGTGGGGTGTCGGTTACCGGTACGAGCCGGTGGCCCATGCGTGACGTGTTGTTGATCGCCGCGTACGCGCTGGTCGCGGGCGCGGTGGTGGGGCTCGCGGGGGCCGGCGTGCTGCGGCTGCTGCGCGGGCGGTCGATCACGGCGCACGTGGTCACGATCGTGGCCGTGGCCGTGGCGGGCGTGGTCGCCGGGGTGGTGGCGGTGGCGCAGGCGATGTTCCTGTCCGGCCACGACCTCAAGGTCGTTCTGCTCACGGTGTCCGCGGCCGCGATCGCCGGGCTGGTCGTCGGCCTGGTGTTCGGGCGGCGGCTGGCCCGCGACGCGATGTGGGCGGCCCAGGCCGAGGCGAGCCGGCGCGACCTGGTCGCGTGGGTGTCGCATGATCTGCGGACACCGCTGGCCGGGCTGCGGGCGATGGCCGAGGCGCTGGAGGACGGCGTGGTCGCCGATCCGGCCACGACGGCCGTGTACCACCACCGCATCCGGATCGAGACCGACCGGATGAGCGCGCTGGTGGACGACCTGTTCGAGCTGTCCCGGATCAACGCCGGCGCGCTGCGCCTGAACCCGGCCACGGTCCCGCTGGGTGATGTGGTGTCCGATGCCATCGCGGCCACGGCGCCACTGGCGGCCGGTCGCGGGATCCGGATCGTGGCCGCCGAGAGCGGCTGGCCGACGGTCACCGCGAGCGAGCCCGAGTTGTCGCGCGTGGTGGCCAACCTTCTGATCAACTCGGTGCGTTACACCCCACCCGACGGGACCATCCACATCGATGGCGGCCGGGACCGCGACGACGTGTGGCTGAGCGTGTCGGACACCTGCGGCGGGATCCCCGACGCCGATCTGCCGCGCGTCTTCGATGTGGCGTTCCGGGGCTCGCGGGCGCGGACTCCGGGGGCGGAGGCCGGCGGCGGCCTGGGGCTGGCCATCGTCCGCGGACTGGTCGAGGCGCACGGCGGCCGGGTCGAGGCCGGCAACGTCAGCGGCGGCTGCCGGTTCGAGATCCGCCTGCCGGCCTGATCGGCCCGTTCACCAGGTGGTGAGCAGGAGATGGTTGACGAGCAGGGCGATCAGCGCCTGCACGATGAGCCAGAACCGCCGGGTCGGCGGCGGCAGCAGGACCGCGGCCGCCATCAGCCACACGGCGAACGGCAGCCAGATCCGCTCCACCTCCGCCTTGCTGAGCCCGGTGAGGTCGGCGGCCAGGATCGCGGCGAGTCCGGCGCCGGCCAGCACGACGGCGGGTTGCCGGAGGGTCACCCGCCACGGGCGGCCCAGCAGCGCGGCCCGGCGCAGCATCACCGCCGCCGCCGGTCCGGCGGTCGCCACGACCAGGGCCAGGTTCGGCCCACACCCAGTACGCGTACGGGCGCGCGCTGGCGATGCCCTGGCAGTAGCGCACGACCACCAGGTGATATCCGTCGAGCCACCAGAACCCGCCGAGCGTGAAGGCGGCGACGACGGCCACGCCACCGCCCACCGCGGCCGCGAGCGTCGGCCACGGCCACGGCCGCGCCCGGAGGGCGAGCAGCACCACCGCCAGCGCGAGAAGACCGATCAGCAGCAGCCCGTACGACAGGTAGAGGCTGACCGCCAGCAGCAGTCCGCCTCCGAGCCCGGCGGCGGCGCGGCGCCGGGTGAGCCCGACCGCCAGCAGCGCCAGACCGGCCGCGGTGACCCCGGCGAACAGGCCGTCGGCGGACACCCCGATCCACACCGCCCCCGGGAAGAGCACCAGGAACGGCACCGCGGCCCGGGCCGCCGATTCGTCGCCGAGGACGCGGATCGTCACCGGAACCGCCACCGCGGTCAGCGCTCCGGCCGCGACGCAGAGCATCGCCGCCCAGGCGCCGCCGCCGAGCCCGATCCGGTCCAGTCCGATGAAGATCAGGAAGATGCCCGGCGGATGACCGGCGACATGGGTGTTCCACGAGTCCGGCTGGAAGTCGACGATCCGGCCGGCGAACCCGCGCAGCATGGCCGGCACATCGGTGACCCCGGGAACCTCGCTGAGATACTCGTGGCTGGTCGTCGAGCCGGCCGGCGACGCCCCGCTGCCAGCCGTCGACCAGCGCGAGCGAGAGGATCCAGCCGAACGCGGAGGCGTACCCGGCCGCGAGCAGCCGGCGCCAGCCGAGGGTCGCGGCCAGGCGCGGGCCGTGCCAGCACGACCAGAGCGGCGACGGCGAGCACGAGCGGCGTGCCCGGGCCGGCGTGCGGGAGCCAGACGCCGGTGAAGGGGGCCGAGCTCGCGTGCACCGGCCGGCCGGCCCGATACAGCAGGCCGCCGGTGACGGCGGCCAGGGCGATCAGGCCGAAGGCGGAACCGGCGGCGAGGAGGTCGGCGCCGGGTGGTCGCGGGCCGGCCTCGCGGACGGTCATCCGCGCAGGGCCGCGTGAGCGAACTCGGTGACGCCGGTGGCCAGGTCGACCTGCGCGGTGAAGCCCGAGCTCGGCGGCGGCCCGGGTCGGCGAGGCGACGATGTGCCGGACGTCGCCGAGCCGGAACTCGCCGGTGACGACCGGCTCCGGACCGCCGACGGCCGCGGCCAGCACGGCCGCCATCTCGCCCACGGTCGCCGGACGACCCGAAGCCACGTTGTAGGCGCGAAGACCCGGATCCGCCACCGGCGGTGGCCTCCAGCGCGGCCAGGTTCGCACCGGCCACATCGGACACGTGCACGAAGTCGCGCCGCTGCCCGCCGTCCTCGAAGACACGCGGCGCCCGGCCGGCCTCCAGCGCCGACCGGAAGATCGCTGCCACTCCGCTGTACGGCGTGTCCTTCGGCATTCCCGGGCCGTACACGTTGTGGTAGCGCAACGCGACCACCGAACCGCCGCTCTGCCGGGCCCACGCCGCGCTCAGGTGTTCCTGCGCGAGCTTGGTCGCGGCGTACACGCTCCGCGGGTCGAGCGGCGCGTCCTCGCCGACCTCGACCGAGGTCAGCGGCTGCCGGCAGACCGGGCAGGGCGGCTCGAACCGGCCGGCGACCAGATCGGCGACCTCGCGCGCGGCCGCCCGGACGTGACCGTCGGCCGGGACAGGCGTACGCGCCCTCACCGTAGACGACCATCGAGCTGGCCAGCACCAGCCGGCTGCACGCCGGCGCGGGCCATCCCGGCCAGCAGCACGGCGGTGCCGAGGTCGTTGCAGCCGACGTAGTCGGGCAGGTCGCCGAGGTCCACGCCCATGCCGACCATGGCCGCCTGATGCACGACCGCGTCGACACCGTGCAGCGCGTCGGCGACGGCCACCCGGTCCCGCAGGTCACGCCCGCAGCACCGGTACACCGTGGACGGTGGTCCGGCAGCGGCCCCGAGTGGGCGGCCGGGTGCCCGGCGTCGACGACCCGCACCTGTGACCGGCGGCCACCAGCGCTGCGGTCACGTGCGATCCGATGAATCCGGCGCCGCCGGTCACGAGGACATGGGTCACCCGCTGACCGTACGGGCGATCCGGGGGCCGAACCGCCGATGGCGTTGACACGTCAGCGGTTCGTAAGAAGCTCCCGGCCCGTAAGGGAGCCGTAAGACGATCCCGGCCTTGTACCACCGGGTATCCGGCTACGTTCGGCGGTCATGACCGATGTGGTTCTGCCCTGCCTCGACGAGGCGCCCGCGCTGGCCTGGCTGCTGCCCCGGATGCCGGCCGGGTACCGGGCGATCGTGGCCGACAACGGCTCCACCGACGGCTCGGCCGAGGTCGCCCGCCGCTTCGGCGCGCGGGTCGTGACCGTTCCCCGGCCCGGGCTACGGCGCGGCCGTGCACGCCGGGCTCCTGGCCGCCGAACCGGTCGACGGCGTGGTGTGCGTGATGGACGCCGACGGCTCGTTCGATCCGGCCCAGCTGCCGCTGGTCGCCGACCCGGTGCGGGCCGGGGCCGCGCGGCTGGTCCTGGGCCGCCGCCGGCCGACCGCCCGCGGCGCCTGGCCGGCGCACGCCCGGCTCGGCAACGCCGCTCCTCGCCCGGCGGCTGCGCCGCACCGCCGGCCTGCCGGTGCACGACATCGGGCCGATGCGGGCCGCCCGCCGCGACGACCTGCTCGCCCTCGACCTGCGCGACCGGCGCTTCGGCTATCCGCTCGAGCTGCTGATCGCCGCCGGCCCGGGCCGGCTGGGCGGTCGCCGAGGTCGACGTCGACTACGACCCGCGCACCGCCGGCACCCGGTCCAAGGTCACCGGCATCCGTCCGCGGCACCGCCCGCGCCGTCCGCGACATGAGCGCGGTGCTGGCCCGATGATGGTGCAGCTGCTCGTGCTGGCCAAGACGCCGGTACCCGGGCGGGTGAAGACCCGGCTGTGCCCGCCGTGCACGCCCGAGCAGGCGGCGGCGGTCGCCGCGGCGGCGCTGGCCGACACCCTCGACGCCGTCGACCGCGACCCCGGCCGCGGTGCGCGCCCTGGTCGTCGACGGCGACCACCCGGCGCCGGACGGCTGGATCCGGGCGGCCCAGCACGGCGACCGGCTCGGCGAACGCCTCGCCGGCGCGTTCGCCGACACGCTCGTGCCGGGTCTGGCCAGTCTGCTGATCGGCATGGACACCCCGCAGGTCACCCCGGCGCTGCTCGGCCGCGGCGGTGCGGCGCCTGAGCGCGGACGGGACGGACGCGGTGCTCGGCGCGGCCGAGGACGGCGGCTGGTGGGCGCTCGGGTCTGCGCGATCCGAGCGCACGCCGACGCTGCTCCGCGACGTCGCCGACGTCCACCGCGACGACCGGGCGCGCTGACCCGGTGCGGCGCTGGCGTCGCCGCGGACTGCGGGTGGCTGCCGCTGCCGGTGCTGCGGGACGTCGACACCGCCGCCGACGCGCACGCGGTGGCCGCGCTCTGCCCGCCCGGACAGCGCGCTTCGCCGCTCGCCGTGCCGCCGATCCGTCCCGGCGGAGGTCGCCGCGTGACCGTCGACCGCGCTGGGCGCTCGCCGCGCTGGCCGTGTTCGACGCCGCTCTCTCCCGCGCCGCCGCCGGCGCACCCGGTCCGACGCTGACCGATCCGCGGACGCCGCCGGCGCCGATCACCGCGATGGACCCCGGCGCCTGGTGCCGCCGCCGCGCTGCCCGGCGACCGCGGGCTGCTCGGCCGCTGCGCCGGGCCGACCCTCGACGTCGGCTGCGGTCCGGGCCGGCTGACCAGCGCCCTCGAACCGGCTCGGGCATCCCGCGCTCGGCATCGACGTCAGCGCCGCCGCCGTCCGGCTGGCCCGGGCCCGCGGCGCCACCGCGCTGCGCCGGGACGTGTTCGCGCCGCTGCCCGGGCACGGCCGGTGGCGGCACCTGCTGCTCGCCGACGGCAACATCGGCATCGGCGGCGATCCCGTGCCGGCTGCTGCGCCGCTGCCGCGAGCTGCTCGCCCCGGACGGCCGGATCGCATCGTCGAGCTGGCCCGCCCGGCACCCCGCAGCTGGTCCGGCGAGGTGCGGCTGCCGGGACGGCGACGGCCAGCCGAGCGCACCGTTCCGCTGGGCGGTGCTGGCCGCCGACGACCTGGCCGCGCTGGCCGCCGCCGGCGCTCTGCGCGTTCTCGACACGTGGACGGAGGCGGGCCGATGGTTCGCGACGCTGACCCCGAGGTGACGCCGCCCCGACCCCGGCCGCGGCCGGCTGGTCGACCTGGCTCCAGCGACCGCTGCCGGCGCCGCCGGCGGCGCTGCGCCGGGGCCCGTTCGGCGCGGCGCTTCGACTCGAAGCTGCGCTCGCCCCGGCTGACCAGCCTGCTCGGGCTCGCGCTCGGCGTGGCCTTCGGCGTCTGTTTCGTCACCGGGCTGCTCAGCCACCTCATCCAGCACCCGCCGTTCTGGTTCGGCTGGCCGTCGCGGCCGGTCGGGCTCTACCGGGTCACCCAGGGCGTGCACGTCGCGACCGGCCTCGCGTCGGTGCCGCTGCTCGGCGCCAAGCTCTGGTCGGTCTATCCCGCGGCTGTTCACCTGGCCGCCGGCGCGCGACCTCGCCCACGCGATCGAACGCGCCAGCATCGCCGCACTCGTCGCCGGCGGCGCTGTTCCAGGTGATCAGCGGCATCCTCAACATCGCCCGCTGGTACGCGCCGATGCCGTTCTTCTTCACCGCCGGCCACTACTGGTCGGCCTGGCTGGCGATCGGCGCCCTGCTCGTCCACATCGGCGTGAAACTCCCGATCATCCGGCGGCGCTGCACCCGGGCCACGCCCGGACCGGACCGCGCCCGGGCCGCTCAGCCGGCGCGGGCTGCTCGCCACGGTCGGCGCGGCCGCCGCGGCATCATCACGCTGTCCACCGTCGGCCAGACCGTCGCCCGCTGTCGCCGATCTCGCGTGCTCGCGCCGCGCCGCCCGGGCACCGGCCCGCAGCACCTGCCGGTCAACAAGACCGCCGGCGGCGCCGGGGTCCGCGACGCGTTGTTCAACCCGGCCTACCGGCTGACGGTCGCCGGTCCGGACGGACGGTCAGCCTCGCCGCTGGCCGACCTGACCGCGCTGCCGCAGCACACCGTCGTCGCTGCCGATCAGCTGCGTCGAGGGGTGGAGTTCCACCGGCGACGTGGACCGGGGTGCGGCTGCGCGACCTGGTCGCCGCTGGTCGGCGTGCGACCCGGACGCACGCCGAGGCGTACGTCGAGTCGCTCGAGCCGCGGCGGCCGGTACCGCGCCACGACCGTGCCGCCGCCGCACGTCCGCGACCCGTACACCCTGATCGCGCTGCGGCTGCGGCGGCGAGCCCCTGCACCCCGACCACGGCTATCCGGCCCGGCTCATCGCCCCGAACCGCCCCGGCGTGCTGCAGACCAAGTGGGTCGCCCGGATCACCGTCGCGGAGCGCGTCGTGAAAACCGCGCGGCGCACGCCTGCTCGGGCTCGGCGCGCTCGGCCATGGCGTACGCGGTGATCGGCGCGCTCACCGACGCCGACGTCAAGGGCGGGGCGTCTGCATCTTCCTGGTCGGGTGCTGGTCGTCGCACGACGGTGTCCTGCTGCCGGTGACCATCGGCGTCGGCGTGCTCGCCGGCCGGTTCACCCCGCCCCCGGCTGCGCGGCCTGGTCGCGCGCGGCGCTGATCGTCAGCCTGGCCGTCGACCGTCGTGGCGTTCCCGCTGGTGCTCGGCCACGGCCGGGCCGCCGACAACCCGTCGCTGCTGCCCTGGACTACGGCCGGGGCCTGCTCGAGATCTACGGGGTCGTGGCCGTGGCGACCGTCGTCACCGTGCTGGGGCGCTCCTGGCGGCGTCGCCGGCGCTCGGTTCCGCGGGCCGATCAGCTCGAGTAGACGGCCGATCGTGAGCGGCCGGCACGGGTCGAACGGGTGCGGCGGCGCCGTCCGCCGTAGGTTGGGCCTCGTGAGCAACATCCCGATCGAGGATCATGCCTTCCTGTCCGACTGCTCGTCGGCCGCGCTGGTCACCCGGGCCGGCTCGGTCGACTGGCTGTGCCTGCCGCGGTTCGACAGCCCTGCCGTTCTCGCCCGCCTGCTGGACGACGGCGCCGGCCATCTCCTGTTCGGGCCCGTCGACGACCAGGCCGGGGCCGAACGCCGTTACCTTCCACAGAGCCTGGTCCTGGAGACCGTCTGGACGTGTGCCTCGGGGCGCGTGGTGGTTCGGGACGCGATGGCTCTCGGGGACCACGAGCGAGGGCACGAGCTGGGCCTGACGGCGCCGGGAGCTCTGCTGCGCGAGGCCATCTGCACCGACGGCCACGTCGACATGACGGTGGAGTGGGCGCCCCGGCCGGAGTTCGGGCTCGTCCATCCGCGGCTGGACCTGGTGTCGGGTGGCGTCCGCGGCGCGGGCGGGTCGACCGTCACCCTGCTGTCGGTGAACGCACCGCTGACGGTCACCGGTGCGGTGGCCCGGGCGACGGTGCGGCTCCATCCGGGTGAGCAGCTGTGCCTGGCCGTGCAGCAGGCCGACGCCTGGGCCGAGCCGCCGCTGGTCTGGCCGGCCGAGGAGATCGGCCGGCGGATCGACGAGACGGTCCGGACCTGGCGCAGCTGGTCGGAGCTGCACCAGGCGTACGAAGGCCCGCTGCGCGATCTGGTGCACGGCAGCGGGCTCGTTCTGCAGGGGCTGACCTTCGCCCGCAGCGGTGCGATCGCCGCGGCGGCCACCACGAGCCTGCCGGAAGGGGTCGGCACCGGGCGGACCTGGGACTACCGGTACGCCTGGGTGCGGGATTCCAGCATGACGATGCGGGGCCTCTGGGTGGCGGCCTGCCCGGACGAGGCGCAGCGGTTCTTCGACTTCCTGGCCCGGGCGTCCGGCACCCAGCTGGATCGGGGCCGGCACCTGCAGATCATGTACGGGCTGGGCGGCGAGCGCGACCTGACCGAGCGGGAGCTGGACCACCTGACCGGCTGGCGCGACAGCGGCCCGGTCCGGGTGGGCAACGGCGCGTGGCGCCAGCAGCAGCGGGACGTGTACGGGGCCGTCCTCGACGCGGCGTGGGTGCTGCGCGACCGGCTGGACCCGATCGACGAGCCGTCCCGCCGGTTCCTGATCGCCGCGGTGGAGGCCGCCGCCGAGCGATGGCACGTGCCTGACCAGGGCATCTGGGAGATCCGCGGCCCGGCCCGGCGGTACCTGTACAGCGCGCTGCTGTGCTGGGTCGCGCTCGACCGGGGCGTACGGCTGGCCGGGACGATCGGCGCGACCGACCGGGTCGGCCGATGGACGGACGCCCGCGAGCAGATCCGCACGGCGATCCTCACCGACGGGTGGAACGCCGAGACCGGCGCCTTCACCCAGACCCTCGGCGGACACGATCTGGATGCCAGTTCCCTGCTGATGGCGGTGGTCGGCATCCTGCCGGGGGACGACCCGCGTCTGCACTCGACGATCGACGCGATCGTCGGGGGCCTGTCCGACGACCACGGTCTGCTGTACCGGTACCGGGCCGACGACGGTCTGCCGGGGAAAGAGGGCTCTTTCCTGCTGTGCACGTTCTGGCTCGTCGAGGCCCTGGCCGCGACCGGGCGGACGGACGAGGCGGAGCGGGTGCTGCGGCGCGCGGCGTCGTACGCCAACGACCTCGGCCTGATGGCCGAACAGGTCGACCGCGACGGCCGGGGGATGCTCGGCAACTTCCCGCAGGCGTTCAGTCATCTGGGCCTGGTCCTGGCCTGCCACGCACTGAACACGGCCGTACGGGACCGGAATTGAAGCGCCGCCCGGACGGGATTGTGCGATGTCCGGGGGAACATCGCAGTCATGAGTGACACCAACACGACCGCCCGCTTCCACGGCGCCCGCGACATCCGGCTGGCGAGCGAGCCGATGCCGGCCGTCGGCCCGTCGGAGACCCTCGTCGAGATCACCGCCGTCGGGCTGTGCGGTTCCGACCTGCACTGGTACGACGAGGGCGGCATCGGTGACAGCCGCATCGGGCACCCGCTGGTCGGCGGCCACGAGATCGCCGGGATCGCCCGGGGTGGTCCGCTCGACGGCGTCCACGTGGCCGTCGATCCGGCCATCGCCGACCTGACCTGCGACATGTGCCTGCGCGGCGACCCGAACCTGTGCCGGCACATCCGGTTCGCCGGGCACGCCGACCTGGACGGCGGCTTCCAGCAGTACCTGGCCTGGCCCACCCACCTGCTCCACCCGCTGCCGGACGGGTTCACCGACGCCGACGGGGCCGTCCTGGAACCTCTCGGTGTCGCGATCCACGCCACCGACCTCGGTCACGTCCCGCTCACCGGGTCGGTCGCGGTGATCGGCTGCGGGCCGATCGGGCTGCTCCTGCTCCAGACCGTACGGGCCGCCGGGGCCGTACGCGTCCTGGCCGCCGACCCGTTGCCCCACCGGCGGGCCGCCGCCGCCCAGCGGGGCGCTGACGTCGTCCTCGACCCGGGCGCGGACGACTACCGGGCCGCGCTGGCCGACTTCAGTTCCGGCCTCGGCGTCGACGTCGCCTTCGAGGCGGCCGGCACCGACCCGGCCATCGCGGCCGCGGTGGACGTGGTCCGGCCCGGCGGCCGGGTCGTCCTGGCGGGCATCCCGAGCACCCACGACTCGGCCTTCCCGGCGTCCGACGCCCGTCGCAAGGGCCTGACCCTGGCCATGGTGCGGCGGATGAAGGAGGTGTACCCGCGGGCGATGGCGTTGGTCGCGGCCGGCCTGGTCGACGTGCGCGGTCTCGTCACGCACCGGTACCCGATGGCCGGCGTCCGGACCGCCTTCACCGACGCGGTCGCCCGCACCGGCCTCAAGGTTATTGTCGAGCCGGCCCGCTAGCGGTCGGCGTCAGCGGACCTTCGTCGGCGACCGAGCTATCCGGGGACGGCGTGCCCACCGGAGTCCCGTCGCGCTCGTCCGCTTCGCCGGCCGGCACGGTCCCGGGTGATTCCCGGTCGGGTGTCGGTTCCCCGGACGGATGGCGGACCAGGTAGCGGACCGCGGTGTTGATCACGGCGAGCAGCGGCACGGCGATCAGCCCGCCGACGATGCCGGCGATGACGATGCCCGACGCGATCGCCAGGATCACCGCGAGCGGGTGCAGGGCCACGGCCCGTCCCATGATCAGCGGCTGGAGGACGTGCCCTTCGAGCTGCTGGACGGCGATGACGACGCCCAGCACGATCAGCGCGGTCACCGGCCCCTTCGCCACCAGCGCGACCAGGATCGCCACCGTCCCGGTCAGGGTGGCCCCGACGACCGGGATGAAAGCGCCCAGGAACACCAGCGCGGCCAGCGGGAGGGCCAGCGGGACACGCAGGACGAACAGGCCGATGCCGATGCCGGTCGCGTCGACCAGGGCCACGAGCACGGTGGCGTGCACGTACGACTCCAGCGTGTGCCAGGAGTAATGGCCGGCGCGGGCGGTGGGCACCCTTGCGGACCGCGGCAGGAGCCGGCAGACGAAGGACCAGATCCGGTCGCCGTCGCGCAGGAAGAAGAACAACGTCAGCAACGTGAGGAAGAACCCGGCGACGACCTCGCCCAGGGTGGCCGCGGTGCTGAGCGCTCCGCTGGTCAGCTTGCCCTCGTTCGAGGTGATCGTCGTCTCGAATTTCTGCACGTACTGGGCGAGCTGGGTGTCGGTGAGATGCAGCGGGCCGTGCGACAGCCAGTTCTGCACTTGCGTGATGCCGGCGCTGACCTGCGACGACAGCGTGTCGATCTGAGCGATGAAGGTACTGACGATCACCGCCAGACCACCGGCCACCACCAGCAGGGCCGCGACCAGCACGATGGCCGCGGCCAGCGAGCGGTTCACGCCGTGCCGCTTCAGCAGGCGCGCGACGGGCTGGAACAGCGCCGCCAGCAGCATCGCCACCACGACCGGGATGATCACCACTCGCAGCAGCCCGACCAGCCTCAGCAGGATGTAACCGGCCGAAACGAACACGACGAACCGCCACGCCCAGGCGCCGGCGGTGCGGACGGAGCGCGGCACCCCGTCGTCCTCGCGGGGGCGCTGCACGACCACGATCGGCGCCGACTCGTCGCCCAGGGACGGGTCGGGCGTGAAGGGCGGCGGGGCGTTGCGCGCCGCCGCCGCTGCCAGGCGCGCCCGCGCCCGATCCGAGAAACTCACCGCTCGCGTCAACCTGTCACCGCGTCGATTGCCTTCTTCAAGGCGGACGGCTGCGCCGGGCTGCGCGGGGCGTCGGCCCGCAGCTCGTTCATCCGGGCGCCGATCTCCTGCAGCTGCTTGCGGCTCAGCCCTTCGCGGACCTTCGGGAACCATTCCTGCTCCTCTTCGTCCACGTGATGGCTCACGTTCTCGATGAGGACGGTCGTCTTGGCGTCGAAGCGTTCGTCGTCGGGCTTCATCGTGTGCAGCTCCGCGCAGAGGACGTCGGCGACGTGGTGCTCCTCGTAGGACTCGAGCACGTCATCCTCGAGATCGGGCAGCAGCTTGCGGACCTCAGGGTACATCACCTCGTTCTCGAGATAGGTGTGCACCGTCAGGGCCTCGATGATCTGCTCGACGATCGTGCCCTTGGCCTGGGTCGCGTCCTCGCCCGCATGCTCGAACTGCCTGAACAGTTTGCGGATCTGCTTGTGGTCGTCCTTGAGAATGACAATCGCGTCCGTGGACATGGCGCGCCCCCTTCGTGTCCTGTCCGTATGGCGATGTTTTTTTACCCGTACCGGTACGCGGCAAACACCGGGCCCTCCGCGGTGAACCCGCCCGCACCGGGGTACCCACGGGCCATGTTCCGACCCCGCACCGCCCGCATGAGTCCGGCCGAACGGCGCCTGACCCGCGCCGCACCCCGCCCCGCCGGCGGCTTCGTCAGCGTCACCGCGACGGCCCGCGGGCTGCGCCTGCACATCCGCCAGCGCCCCGACCCGGACCCGGCCGCGCCGGCGTGGGTGCTCCTGCACGGGCTGGCGGTGTCGCACCGGTACCTCATGCCGACCGCGGCCGCGCTGCCCGGCTCCGTCTACGTCCCCGACTTGCCGGGCTTCGGGCTCTCCGGCAAACCGGCGCGGGTGCTCACCACCGAGCAGCACGCGGCCGTCGTCGCCACCTGGATGGACACGGCCGGGCTGGGCGCCGCCCACGTCGTCGGCAACTCGTTCGGGTGCCAGATCGCCGTCGAGCTCGCCGTCCGGCGTCCCGACCTGGTCGCCACGCTCATCCTCGACGGACCGACCGTCGACCCCGCCGCACCGACGGCCGGCGGGCAGATCCGCCGCTGGGCGCGCGATCTGCTGATCGAGGATCCGCAGCAGATACCCACCATCCTCACCGACGTGCGGGACGCCGGACCCCGTCGCGTGCTGGGCACCCTCCGGCACTCGGTCGGTCATCACATCGACCGGCGCATTCCGCTCGTCGCGGCGCCGATCCTGGTGCTCCGCGGCCAGTACGACCCGATCGCTCCGGCCGAGTGGGCCGCCCAGGCCGCGTCGCTGGCCCGCGACGGCCGCACCGCTGAGGTGCCCCGGGCGGCACACAATGCCGTGGCCAGCGCCGGATCGGTCCTTGCGGCGCAGGCCGCGGCGTTCGCGGCAGCGCCCGGCGGCCACCGACCGGCCGTGGACCGTGACTCTCCGGCGGCCGACGTCCGCCGCCTGGTCGAGGAGGTCGTGCACGACTGGGACATGGCCGGCCGCACCCCCGACGTTCTTCTCCTGCGCGATCACCCGGACGCTTGCGGCGACGTCACGTCGTGACATGCCCAGCTCGACGGCGGTGTCGATCCCGGGTCGATCAGCCGTGTCAGTCGTGAGCACGGGAGTGAGCGGCGGTGCCTGCCTCAGGCCGGCACCGGATCCAGGCCGCGCGACCCACCGGGGCGGCACCGGGCGAGCCGCCGGACGGCCAGACCCAGCCCGCGGGCGGCGCCGTGACCCTCGATCGCCTCGGCCGCGTACTGGGAGCAGCTCGGGCTGAATCGGCAGCACGCCGGCCGGTGCGCGCTGATCTCACGCTGGTAGAGGCGGATCGCGCCGAGCAGAACCGCGCTGGGCGCGCCCCGCCGCCGGGTCAGGCCGTGCACGCCCAGCGACAGGAACCGTGGCAGCAGCGGCAGGGCGAGCAGCAGACAGTTGCCGTCCAGTCCTTCCGCGACGCAACACCCGGTCTCGAGCAGGCAGGCATCTCGCAGACAGGACGAGCCGGCTGGTCGGCGCTGGTAGTAGTACGGATCGTAACGAGGGTCGTACCGGCTGCGGCGGATCCAAGGCATGGCGTGCGGATACCCCGGCTCCCCGGCGCCAACACCCGGGCAGCGCGAGAAACCGCGCATCCGCCGGCCGGCGGGACCCGGACCGCCCGCCGACGGATGCGGCTCCGGCGGCCGAAGTCCGGTTTCCCACCCGCCGGGACGAGCAGCCGGCATCCGCGGCGACAGATCGATGCACTGCGGGTCAGTGCACGAACGTTGCCAGTGGCTCTCCGATCTCGACGATGTACGTCGACAGCATCAGCCCGGTGTCGGGGCCGAGATCCGTGGCGTTGTGCGGTGTCCGGGGCGGGATCAGGAAGCCGTCACCCGGATGCAGCGTCAGCGTCGGCTGGTCGTGGATCTCCATCCGCACCGTCCCGGCGACGATGTAGCCGACCTCCTCGCCCGGGTGAACGTGCCATCCCGACTCGACGCCGGCCGGGATCTCCGTACGTACCTGGACGATGTCGCGCCCGGGGATGGAGGAGCTGCGGTGCAGTGTCTCCGTGCGCTTGAGGATGGCGGCGAGCTCGTCGGCCTGCTCAACGTGTTCGGCGGCGTCGGACGACATGGGCGGGAACCTCCTGTGGTCGGAACGGTCACTTCGCGGCGAACGCCGCGCGGAGGAAGCTGGTGGCCTGGTCGACGGAGGCGCGGGTGGCTCGGCTGCCGGTCAGCGAGTTCAGCAGCATGAAGTCGTGGACGGTGCCGTCGTAGCGCACCGTCGTCACGGGCACGCCGGCGCCGCGTAGTTTGGCCGCGTACGCCTCGCCTTCGTCGCGCAGCACGTCGGCCTCGTCGACGAAGACCAGCGTCGGCGGGAGTCCCCGGACCTGGTCGGTGGTGGCCTGGTTCGGTGAGGCGGTGTTCTCGGCGCGCTTCGACTTGTCCGGGGCGTAGGCGTCCCAGAACCATTCCATGGATTTGCGGCTCAGGTAGTACCCGGTGGCGAACTGCTGGTACGAACCGGTGTTCATCGCGGCGTCGGTGACCGGGTAGTACAGCGACTGCTGCACGAAGGTGACGTCGCCGCGCTGTTCGGCCATCAGGGCCAGGGCCGCCGCCATGTTGCCGCCGACGGACTCACCGGCCACGGCCATCCGCCCGGCGTCCAGGCCGTGCGTGGCGCCCTCCCGGACGACCCACTGCGCCGCCGCGTACCCCTGTTCGATCGCGACCGGGTAATGCGCTTCCGGGGACGGCGTGTACTCGACGAAGACGACCGCCGCGTGCGCCCCGACCGCGAGCTCGCGGACCAGCCGGTCATGGGTTCCGGCGTTGCCCAGGATCCATCCGCCGCCGTGCATGTAGAGGACGACCGGTAGGACGGCGTCGGCGTCGACCGGCTTGACGATGCGGACGCGGACGTCGCCGACGGCTGCCGGCACGGTGATCCACTCGTCGGTGACCGGCAGCTTCTCGACCGGCGCGGCTTGGAGATCGTTCAGGATCTTGCGGGCGCCGTCCGGTCCGGCGGTGATCAGGAACAGCGGGTCGGCGGTGGCCTCCACGAGTTGCTGGGCGGCGGGCTCGAGGACGACGGCGGGGTGTTCGGACATCATGACGCTCCTGTCGGTGGTGGTGACCTACTCGGCGAGGAAGGCGAGCAGTTCGCGGTTGACCTCGTCGGCGTGGCTGAGACACATCAGGTGCGGCCCGCCGTCGATCTCGACGTACCGGGCGGCGGGCAGTGCGGCGTGCATGCGCCGTCCCTGGCCCTCGATCGACAGGATCCGGTCGGCGGTGCCGTGCAGCACCAGGGCCGGGATGTCGATGCGCTTGAGGTCGTTGTGGAAGTCGTCCAGCCAGGTCTGCGGGCACGCCCAGGTCGCTTCCGGTGATGCCCCGGCGCCGGCGTTCCACAGGTTGCGGACACCCTCCTCGCTGACGCGCTTGCCGAGTAGGTCGTCCAGGTTGAGCATGTCGCCGATGAGCCCGGTGAGCCAGGCCGGCCGGTCGTGCAGGATGGCCTGCTGGACACCGTCGACGCCGGCCTGATCGACGCCGTTCGGGTTGTCCGCGGACTTGGCGAACGACGGCGCGAGGCTCTCGATGAACACGCACGACTTCAGCCGCTGGGTGCCGTTGACCCCGATGTAGCGGGCGACCTCTCCGGTTCCCAGGGAAAGCCCGACAACCGTGACATCGCGCAGATCGAGTGCCGTGAGCAGCTTGTCGAGGTCCGCGGCCAACGTGTCGAAGTCGTAGCCGGTGGCCGGCCGGCTGGATTGCCCGAAACCGCGCCGGTCGTAGGTGATCACCCGGTAGCCCGCGGTCAGCAGCGGGTGCACCTGCGCCTCCCAGGAGCGGCTGTCGAACGGCCAGCCGCTGATCAGGACGACGGCCGGTCCGCTTCCCTGGTCCTCGTAGTAGAGGTCGATCGAGGTCGAGTTCTCGGTGCCGACGGTGATGGTGGTCATGTGCACTCCTCCGTTGTCCGGTCTGGGGTGAACCTCGCAGGCCGCGCGCGTGATGACCAGGACGGCTGACCCGAAGACCGGGGGGTGTTCACCGGAAGAAACCGGTGACGACCGCGGCCGGCGACATGACGGTCCGGCTCGTGTGCGCCGCCGTGGTGATCGCCGTTGCCCTCCTGGTCCGGACAATTTCCGGTCAGCCCTACCCCGTCCGGGGAGGCGCGCTGAGACGATGAGCGAATGCTCGGCTCGACCCTGGTCGTCGACGACGACGCGTCTGTCCGCGGACTCGTCGTGCGCATCCTGCGGAGCTGGGGCCACGCGGTGATCGGCGAGGCCGGCTCGGTCGCCGAGGCCCTGGCGTACGCGGAGGCCCGGCGTCCCGGTGTCGTGCTGGTCGATATCGGCCTCCCGGACGGGGACGGTTTCGCTCTGACACGGCAACTTCGGGCCAAGCCCTGGGCGATGCGCGTCGTCCTGTTCTCCTCCGACGCCGACCCGTCGAACGTGGCGGCCGCCGAACGGGCCGGAGCGATCGGCTTCTTCCCCAAGGAAGAGCTGTTGAGCCCGGCCCTGCAACGACTCATCGAGGACCGGGCCGATGACCGGGGATGACGCCGTGCATCCGCTACGGGTGGCGATCGGGGAGGACGACGTGCTGCTTCGCGAGGGCGTCGCCCGGATTCTCACCGAAGCCGGACTTGAGGTCGTCGCCCGGTCCGGCGATGCCGACGACCTGCTGCAGCGCACCCTCGCGTACCGTCCCGACGTCGTCGTCGCTGACGTGCAGATGCCGCCCCGGTGGCAGGACGACGGATTGCGGGCCGCGATGGAGCTACGGCGCCGCCTGCCGCAGGTGGGTGTGCTGATCCTGTCCCAGTTCTGCGAGCCCGCGTACGTGATGGACCTGCTCGGTGAGCGACCCGAAGGCATCGGATATCTGCTCAAGGAGCGGGTGGGGGACGTCACGGCCTTCGTCGATGCGGTCACCCGCGTCGCGGCCGGTGGGAGCGCACTCGATCCGGAAGTGGTCGTCCGGATGCTCGGGCGCCGCACCAGGGAAGATCCGCTTCACCTGCTCACCCCCCGCGAGCGGGCCGTGCTGGCCGCGATGGCCGAAGGGATGTCGAATCTGGGCGTTGCGGAAAGCCTGCTCATCAGCCACGCCTCCGTCGAGAAGCACGTCACGGCGATCTTTCGCAAGCTGCGCATCACTCCGGCCGACAACGAGCACCGGCGGGTGCAAGCCGTTCTGACCTATCTGCGCGCCGACGATCGGCCACGATGACCCGGCGGGCGGTGCACATCCAACGGAAGTACGTACGGCTGGTGCACTCCGTCATCGCCACTGTCCGGGCCGCCCCGCACGCGCGCCACCTGATGGAAAGGCAAGCGGCGCTGCAGCGGGTCATGTCCGTCGTGGCCGCCGGTGCGCCGCCCCAAGCCGTGTTCGAGGCGGTCACCGCCGAGGCCTCCGCACTGCTCGGAGACGCGCCCATCGCGTTGACGAGATTCGAGGGAAGCGGGTCGGACTCCGTCGTCATCGCCGAGACGGGCGACCACGTCACCGTCGGTGCCCGGTGCCACCTGGCGGGCGACGAGATCGCCAGCCGCATGCGGAGGTCGGGCCGCGCCGAGCGCATCGACGGCTACACCGGCGCCGGCGGAGCGACGATGGATGCGGATCTCGGAGTACGGGCCGTCGTGGCCGTCCCGGTGACTGTGGACGGAAGCCTCTGGGGCGCGCTCAGCCTGAGCTCCCGGACCGTTCCCGTGCCGGCCGGCACCGAGGACCGGCTGGCGCTGTTCGCCGACATGGTCGCCGCGGCCGTAGCGACCGCGGCGGTCCGCGAGAGCCTGCACAACCTGGCCGGCGAGCAGGCCGCGTTGCTCCGGGTGGCGGCCCTGGTGGCCCACCGGGCCAGTGAGACCGAGATCTTCCAGGCCGTCGCCACGGAGGCGGCGAGTCTCATACACGACGAACCGACCACACTGGTCCGTTACGAGGGCAGCCGCTCGTTCACGGTGCTCGCGCACCGCAACGGTCCCGCCCCGGTCGGCACGAGGGTCACGGTTCCGGTCGACGACGCCGGCACCTTGGACGCGATGATGCGTACGCTGAAGCCCGCGCGGCTGGACCGCTACGACCAGTTCGCCGACCGGACGTACTTCCGTCAGGACTTCGGAGTCGGGTCGAGCGTGTCGGTCCCCATCATCGTCAACGGCCGGCTGTGGGGCGCGCTCGGCACCTTGAACGAAGGGCGGCGGCTCCCGGCGGACACGGAGGAACGTCTGGGCAAGTTCGCCGAGCTGATCGCTTCGGCCCTCGCCAATGTTCAGGCCCACACCGAGCTCCACCAGTTCGCCGCCCGGCAGGCCGCTCTGCGACGGGTCGCCGAACTGGTCGCCGGCGGAGCCGCCCTCGGCGAGGTGTTCGACGCCGTCGCGACGGAAGCCTCGAACATCCTCGGCGAGGCAGCCGCGGACCTCTTCCAGTACGACGGCACCTGGTGCACGGTCGTCGCCACGTGCCGTAGCTCCGTACCCGTGGGCTTTCGCAGCCGGGCCGACGGGGACTCGGCCGGCGCCCGCGTGATGCGGGCTCGGCGGCCGTGCCGCTTCTCGTCCTTGGCCGGAACCGACTCAGCCGAGTTCGCCCGTGACTTCAACGTCGCCGCGTTGGTGGCCGTCCCCATCTTCGTGGAAGGCCGGCTGTGGGGCGGGATGTCGACCACCACGCGGGGCGAGCCGCCACCGGCCGACGCCGAGGATCGACTCGCCGAGTTCGCCAAGCTCGCCGCGGCCGCGATCGCCAACGCCGAGAACAAGGAGAAGCTCCGGGCCTCCCGGGCCAGAGTGGTGGCGACGGCCGATGAGGTGCGACAGCGGGTGCAACGCGACGTGCACGACGGCGCCCAGCAGCGGCTGGTTCAGACGGTGCTGTCCCTGAAGCTCGGTCTGGCCGCGGCGGACCGCGGAGAGGACGCCGTCGATCTCATGCGCGAGGCCCTCGAGCATGCGGACCGGGCGACGGTGGAGTTGCGCGACATCGTGCACGGGATCCTTCCGGTGGCCCTGGCCCGGGGCGGCCTCCGCGCCGGGATCGACTCGCTGCTCAACCCATTGGTCCTACCCGTGGACCTGGACCTGACCGCGTTGCCCCGGGAGCGGTTGCCGAGCGACATCGAGGTCACCGCGTACTTCGTTGTCGCCGAGGCGTTGACCAACGTCGTCAAGCACGGCCACGCGACGCGGGCGCGGGTGACCGTGGCCGGCGACGCGGACAAGTTGGTCGTCGAGGTCACCGATGACGGCGTCGGGGGTGCCGATCCTCGCGGTGGCTCCGGTCTGACCGGCCTGTCCGACCGGGTCGACGCCCTGAACGGCACGATGATCCTGAGCAGCGCCGGCGGTGCGGGAACGGCGGTGCGGATCGTCCTTCCGATGCCGCGCACCCGATGATGGACGCCGACGTGCGGCCGGCCCGGCCAGGTCGGCGGCAGCCGGACGGTCAGCTACGCGTCACCGGCGGAGGTGGGTCCGGGACGGGTGCCGGCGGTTCGCCGACCGGCAGCGTCGCCTCGATCGTGGTGCCTTCCCCCGGCGGGCTGCTGACCCGGAGGTGACCACCGCGCGCCTCGACGCGATCGAACAGTCCGGTCAGACCGGAGCCCGCACCGGTGCGAGCCCCGCCGATCCCGTCGTCGCCCACCTCGATGCGGATCATGCCGGCGGTGAGACCGGCCGAGACCCAGGCCCGGCCGGCCTTCGCGTGTTTGACGACGTTGGTCAGCGCTTCCGCGATCACGAAGTACGCGGTGGTCTCGACCTCCACCGCCACACGCGGGACCTCGATGGCGGCGTCGACCCGCAACGGGAGGTCGGACAGCAGCGACGCCACGCCGCCGCGCAGGCCGCTCCGCGTCAACGCCGCCGGGAGGATTCCGCTGACGATCTCGCGTAGTTCGGCGGTGGCCCGCTGAGCGTGCTTGAGCGCCTCCTCGACGCGAGCGACGCCGGCCGGCACGTCGCCGTGGTCCAGCGACTGCCGCGCCAGCTTCAGGACGATGACGGTGTGGACCAGGCGCTGCTGCGCGCCGTCGTGGACATCGCGCTGAAGCCGGCGACGCGTTTCGTCGGCCGTCGACAGGACGCGGGCGCGGGAAGCAACGAGCTGAGCGCGGCTGGTCGCGTTGCTCACCGCGGTGCCGGCCAGATTGGCGAACCGCTGAAGACGCTTTTCGACACCGCGAGCCAGCGGTCCGTCCGCCGAGGTGGCGGTGAGCGTGCCCCAGACCCGGCTCTCGACCGCAATCGGCGCCGCCACCGCGGCGGCCAAACCGTACTGCTGAGCGCGGGCGGCATTGGGTTCCGCACCGTAGTCGTCCACGCGCACAGCGGTCGCCGTTCGCCGGACCCGGTCCGGCAACGACCCCGGCTCGTACGCAATGCGGGTCCCGGGCGGCACGGGCCCACCGCTTCGACTGACCACCGTCAGGGCCTCGTCCTCCTCGTAGCGGACGAGGGTCACCGGCTGGCCGTCCAGAAGCTGCTGCGCCTCGGCCGCCACGGCCGCGAACACCACGTCCGAAGGCCCACCGCCCGCTACCAGTTCCGCGACGCGCAGCAAGGCCGCCTGTTCGTCGGCGAGTGCCTGGAGGTCGGCGCGCGCCTGGGAACCGGCGATCGCCGTACCGGCCAGCTCCGCGAAGCGTGACAGTTTCTCCTCGACCTGTGGTGGCAGGTCAGCCCGCCGGGCGGCGACCAGAACGCCCCACAACCGATCCTCGGCCATGATCGGCGCGGCCACGCTGGACAGGAACTCGCCCTGCAGCCACTCTTTCGACATGTCGGGCCGTCGGTCCGTGCGCGCCGGTCGTCCGGTCCGCCAGACGCGCTGGGAGGCGCCGTCGCCGCCCGCCGGGGCCCGAATTCCCACCACGACGCCCTCGGGCGGATCGTGAATCGCGACGATCTCCGTCGCCCCATCGGGCTCGAAGCGCAGCAGCGTCGTGAACCCGACGCCGACCAGACGCGCCGCCTCGGCGACGACCGCCTCGAGGACTTCGCCGGGAGCGGCGTCGTGCGCCGTGAACTGGGCGACCCGCCGCAGCGCGGCGGCAAGCTCTTCGAGTTCCTCGTGGCTCTGTGCCGTGCCCATCGCACCGGCCAGCACCTCGGTGAACGCCGCCAACTGCTCCTCGGTACCCGGCGGGAGGGGTTCGGCGTTCGTGGATCCGACGGCGGTCAGACCCCACACCTCCGCGTTCACCACCACGGGGGCGCCGACCGACGACGTCCAGCCCCAGCCACGGATCATGTCGGCCAACGAGCCGGACGCCTGTGCATACGTCGTGATCCGGCCCGGGCGCCGGGAGTCCCAGATCAACCGGGCAAGGGTGCCGGAGCCGATCGGATGACGAACCTGGATGCTCTGGTACCCGGTGAGTCGGTTCCAGCGGCCGAGCATCGTGCCTGTCTCGTTGCGGTGCAACCGCACCAAAGCCGCGTCGGTCGCCCCGGTCAACAAGCCGACCTCGGTCGCCAGCGCCTCGAAGATCTCCGCACGGGGGGCTCCCCGAGCCACGAGCGTCGCCACCCGCCGCAACGCCGCCTGCTCGGCCGCCGACCGATGAGGATCCTCCGGATCAGTTCTCATGGACGCCCAAGGTCAGCGCGGTGTGTACCGGTGTCCGCCGGTCGTACCGGTGGAAGGTCGCTTCCAAGGTGACTCCTCCGTACCGGCATTTGGCCGCGAAGTCGTCCCGAACGTCGTCGATCCGTGATGGCTCCCGTGCGTCCCATCTTCCGCCAGGACAACCATGCGGATCTACCGTCGATCGACGGAATTTCGACGCGGACGACGGCAATCGTCGTCGGTCGACTGCGGAACCGGACTCTGCAGGCGGCCGGTTGCTCGTAGCGCCGGCCCCGGGCGGGCGGCGCGGCGGCCGGTCAGCGGCAGCGACCGCTGCGCATCGGAACGATTGAAAGTCCGGAAAGCCGGTATCTGGCGCTCGCACAGTTGCGAATCATGGAGGCATGCCTTTCAACATCGGTTCGGTCCTGCTCTGCCTGCTGCTGATCGTCGCGGTGACCTTCACGATTCTGTACTACGTGATCCGCGGCGCCGTCCTGTCCGCGCTTCGACAGCATGCGAAGTCGCGCACCGGCTCGCCGGGGTACGTGGAACTAGGGCTTCGACCACAGGATCAGCCGGAGGATCCCCGCAACTTCAGGCCGATGGGCGAGGAACCCTGGAAGCCGGAGGCTCGATGAGTGTGGCGACACGGAGCCTTCGATGCCATCCACCGGGACCGGAGTAACGAGGACGCCGCGGCCGGACGTGCAGGACCGCACCCGGTCGCTGGCCGACAGCGCCGGTGGAAACGCGAAACGGCGGCCACACCCGGCTGGGAGCCAGGCATGACCGCCGTTCCGTACGTTGTGCCTAATCTGTGCCCGGGGCAAGCCGGAAAACTAGACGTTGTAGTACGTTTCGAATTAATCATGCATGCCGCCTTGCCTGGGCTGACCGCCGGAGAAAGCCGTCTGACCTGCATCAACGCTTCGCGCTGGTTCTCGTTGTCTTCTGGTCGTTCTGCGGGCGAGTTGTCGCCAGGTTGTCGCCCACGATCATGGGCCTCCGCGAGGTCGAGCGCTGCGTGAGCGTGAATCCGACCGCACTGACGACGCCTTCCGTGTCAGCAAGGTCGAGACCAAGATCAGCCGTGGGCCTATGGACCTATTGCCTGGTCAGAGCGTTGGCTGTCGTTGGTCTGGGGAAGTGTCGGGGCCCTTTTCGCAAGATCGTCTCCCAGATTTCTCCCGAAGATCGGGCGGTGCGGACATGCCGCCGCGCGGCCTGCGGCTTGCCGGGTCGCGTTCGCCTGCTTCAGCCGTCTCGTCTGTTGGGTTGACTTGGCCGCCCCAGCTTTAATCGATCATGATGGCGGGCGTCTGCTAGGAGCTGATAGTTATCGAGCACCCATACCGGCGGTCGGGGCCGCTTCAGGCCGTCATGGCCGTCGGCCTCATCATGGCGGTCCTCTTCCTGACCAATGCCGCTTTCTGGGCCGAGGCCTGCCACCGGTCGCACTACTCGTGGTCGCGCCAGATGACGCTGAACGATTCGAGTACCCAGGTCGGCGCTCGGAGCGACGCGATGAATTCGGACATCGACTACCACATGGTGGCCTGCTCGGGAGCACGCACTCACAACCTGCTGCCGTACACCTTCACCAATGCCCTGGGCAATAAGTCGGAGGGTCAATACGGTGAGGTGCCGCAGCTGGAATCGGGGTACGTGGACACCGACACCACCCTGGTGACGCTCTCCATCGGCGGCAACGACTCCAACTTCTCCAAGGTGGTCTCGCAATGCATCTACGGCACCTTGAGCGTCTGCCAGAATTCGACTCTCGACGGTGAGTCGGCCCCATGTCGCAGAGCGAGCCCGCGCTGATCCAGGGCGGCGTGCGGTCCTCGATCGAGATGGTGCTCCGGCAGATCCACTCCAAGGCGCCGAACGCGAAGATCCTGCTGATGGGTTACCCGCAGCTTTTCGAGGGTGACGGCTCCTGCATCGGCGGGATCGGTGCCGCGGAGGCGCCCTGGCTCAACAGCATGGGCGCGCTCCTCGACTCGACGATGCAGGCCGCCGTCGACACCGTGAAGGCGGAAGGCATCCCGGCCACCTTCGCGGATCCGGAGCAGGCATTCTCCGGCAAGGCGCTCTGCGGCAGCCCGCAGACGTTAACGGGATCGTCACGACGCTTACGCCAGGCGACAAGCCGGGCTTCGAGTACTGGCCCGGCAAGGGCGTTGTGTCCGCGCAGGGCTTCCACCCGACGATCGCTGGGGCCGGTCTCTACGCGGGCGTCGCGTCGAGCACCTTGCGCCAGATGGGTATGTAGGACACGTCAACCGTCGGGGTGGGCTGCCGCGTGCGGCCCACCTCGGGGGACGCTGGAAGGAGATCGGCTTGGTGGCGCCGGCCCGCACGAAGTGTTATCGGTGGCCCTCGTTACTGGCGGTCGTGACGCTGGCGGTCACGGCCGGCTGCGGAGATCCACTGAATCCGCAACCGCGGGCCCGGCGGACCGCGGTCGGGATCGTCCGCGACGGTGCCCACGCCGCGCAGCAGGACCTCGACCGGATCCTGCGGGACCCGCCGTCCAGCACCCAGAAACCGTCCGCGCTCGCCGATCGCATCCGTTCCGAGATGGGTTCCTACGGGCAGGCCCGCGGTCAGGTGGTGGCCGTCACGGCCGATGCCGACCGTACCGTTCATGAGCAGATGGTGTTCTACGGCAGAGCGGAGGACGGGGGTGGCTCGAGCTACGTGAGCATGACCGTGCGTCTTTGCGTCGCGCTGGACGGACGCGCCGGCCCGGCCGCCTCGACGGAGCTTCACGACGCGCCCTGCCCTACCGTCATGCCGTCTGGCGGACCGTACGTCGGGACCGTCGACGAAACGGTCAAGCTGACAGGGTGAGAGGATTCCCGGGTGGGGCGAGCGGATGCGGCCGGGCTGGTCGCGGGCTAGGTGTTCCGTCCATGGACGTTGGTGACAGGGCTGGGATCTTGAACGGGTGAGGACCTCCCGGGTAGGTGTGGAGCCATCAGACAGCTTGACCCCTGACTGCTCAGGGCCGTACAGGCTCTACGGTCAAGGGCGGCCGAGTTGGCCGTCGTTTGCGACGGGAAGCGCCTTTGACGGGGGAGGGCGGCCCGGACACCATGCGCGGCGTCGCTCCATGAGCTCGACGGCCGCGATGCGCCCTGCGGCCCGGGTGTGGGCAGCTGGTCCGCGTCGGCTTGGCCGTGCCGGTCCGCTGCCGGACTCATGGATCCGAGCGCTCTAACCGTCTGGGCACACCGCACCTTCGGTCACGACACGCTGGAACTGGCCGAGCGCCTCGTCGAGTTGGACCACGTCTACGACTGCCTCGAACTCACAGACATGACCGAACGCGACATCGACGCCGGCGTCATCGCCGAGGCACGGGGCATCCTGGAATCGACTAACGTCACGGCTACGGAACTTCCCTAGCCGGACGTGTCACCCACGTCCCGAGACTGGCCCACCAGGGCTTCGTTTGCATTACACGCGGCCATTCGTCTCGCTGCGCTGGCGGCAGGGGCGCATCTTTAGCGCTTAACCAGGGATGGACCAACCCGGCTCCGACTGAACCGCGGCGGCAACCGGCAAGCCAACGCCGCGCTCTACCGCATCACCCTGTCACGACTGCGCTGCGACGACCGCAGCCGCGCCTACCTGGCCAAACGAGCCCGTGAAGGCAAAAGCCGCCGCGAAGGCATCCGCTGTCTGAAGCGCTATATCGCCCGCGAGATCCACCGGCACCTCACCAATGCGATCCTCGCGAGCCCAACCCGGCAACGACTTGACACTCCATAGGGCGAACACCTCCGCTGCTATGGCCCGTGAGCACCAGGAGGCCGCTCGTGAGTACCTGTCCACAGTGGCCGCGTGAACGGCCGTCAACCGTCAAGCCAACCTTGACGCTTCGTAGCGAAACGAGGCGCCGAGGTCCCTCTCGGATGGGAGCAACAGAAAGATGGCGATAGCGCCCGTCTCGGCGGCGGCTGTCGAGAGGTTGTGGACGATCGATGACGTCTCGGCCTTTCTGCAGGTGCCGACCGCGACGATCTACCAATGGCGGCACCACCGCGTCGGACCGCCGGCCTTCAAGGTCGGACGGCTCCTGCGTTACGACCCTGAGGCCGTCCGCTCGTGGCTCACCGGTCAGGCGGCGTAGCCATGGCCGTTGACGACGTCTGGTACCTCAAGGCTCGGGGGAGCGACGGTGCCCGCCTGCCGTCCCGGGCACACGGGCGGGGGAAACGGTGGCGTGTTCGTTGGATCGATGACCAGCGGCGATCACGCTCGCGCTTCTTCGATCGCCGCGTCGATGCGGAACGGTTCGACGCCAACGTTCATGCGGACCTGAGCCGTGGTCAATACATCGACGACCGGAGCGGGCGGATCACGCTCGCCGAGCTCGCCGAGCAATGGCGCGCGGACCAGCTCCACGTCGAGAGCACCGCGATCAAGGTCGAACATGCGATCCGACTGCACATCGCTCCGGCGCTCGGCCAACTCCCGATCGGACGGGTACGCCCGAGCAACGTGCAGAGCTGGGTCAAGGATCGATCAGCTGTTCTCGCGCCCACGACGTTGCGGGTCGTGTACGGGCACTTGAACTCCATCTTCGAGTCCGCGGTAAGGGACCGACTCATCGCCAGCTCACCGTGCGTCGGTATCAGATTGCCGGACATCGACCGTGGCAAGCGCGTGATTCCGACCCCGGAGCAGGTACATCGGCTCGCAGCGCTGTTGCCTGCCCGGCTGTCGGCGGCCGTGTATGTGGCCGCAGGGTGCGGCCTCCGACTGGGGGAGGTGCTCGGCTTGGAGGTGGAGGACATCGATTTCGACCGGGCTGAGTTGTCGGTGCGGCAACAGCTCAAGTCGCACAAGGGTCGGCCGCCGTACCTGGGTCGGCCGAAGACCAAGACCAGCATTCGGGTGGTGGAGCTGCCCGAGGTGGTGGCCGACGCGCTCCGTCGACACCTCGAGAAAGCTGCGGACCCGGTCGAGGTCGATGACGACACGAACCCTCGGCGGCCGACGCGTCGACCGGCTGCTCTGGTGTTCCGTAGTGCTGACGGCGGCCCGGTGTTCGCGTCGACGTTCTCTCGGACCTGGGTGCCGGTCCGTGCCCAGGTCGGGTTGCCGCCGCGGTGGGGCTTCCACGGCCTTCGGCATTACTACGCGACGCTGTTGATCCATGCCGGGGCGAGCGTCAAGACGGTGCAGCTCGCGCTCGGGCACTCGACGCCGACGGTCACGCTGAACGAGTACGTGCACGAGTGGCCGGACGTGCTGGACCGGACCCGGTCTCTGGTCGACGGGGCGCTCGGGAAGCCGGAAGCGGCGGTCACGTCGGCTGGGAGCCGGGCATGACCGCCGCTTCGCAGTTTGTCGCCAAGTTGGCGCTGCCATCTTGGCGCGAGCCAGAACCGCAGGTCAACCGCCTAATTCAAGTCAGACGTTGTAGTTCTGATGTCTGCGTCATCGTGACCAGGGCCGGAACCTCTGACAGGCAGTCTGACCAGCGAAGACACTTCGCAGCGCTTCACGTTGCTTCCTATCGCTAGGCCGGTCTCTCACGCTCTGGATTGGTCCGGACTTGGTCCCGTTGATCTTGAGCAGTGTTGAGAAGCGGCCCGCACCCGAACGGAAGAAGGGTGCGGGCCGCCCTTGTGCGGCGCAGGTCCACCGGTCGGAGCGGAACGGTCGCTCGTGGTGGCCTTCCGTCCAACGCGTCCGAACAGACGCGACGACGCGTTGGTGAGGTTGACGCCGCGATTGTGGGGTCGGCTAGCTGAGCGAGATCCGCACGACTCCGCTCGGCCGGGTGACGGCGAAGCCGAAGCGACCCTCGGCCCGGAACGCGAGCAGGTTCCGCGAGAAGTCGGACGCTCCCTCTCCGGGGCCGAAGGCATCGGGCCGGAATGTGTTCTCGCTCCAGTCCAGCCGGGCCTCTTCACGCACGTACAGCTTCGTCGAGCCGGCGAAGTCGGCCAGCCACGCCGTTCCTGGCGGGCAGGCGACGGAGGACACCACGGGGATTCCCCACAGTCGGCGCGCGGCGCGGTCGATGGGCACGGTCTGCGCCGCGCCCTGGAGGACCATGACGCCCTGCGTGGTGCTCCAGGTCTCGACAGCCTCCCAGTCGGTCGGGCTCATGACCCACCCGGTGCCCTCGATGCCGCTGGCCTCCAAGCGGGTGATGGCGCGGCGCATGGTGAGCACGGGGTCCGGCGCGGTCGCGTTGGGCACGGGGGACACGGTGAGGTAGCCGGGGGTGTGCGCCAGCCCGAGGAGGTTTTCGCCGGTGCCGTCGCCGTTGAGGATCTGATCCTCTAGCGCCGTCTCCAGGCCGTAGAACATCTCGCTCTGGATGAACGCCTGCAACAACGGTGCGTCGGAGAGATCCTGGCGCGGGATCGGTTCGGACAGGTGGGCCAGGACCCGCACGCGGTCCTGAACCCGTTCGAAGTTGTACGGCGACGTGGGCTTCAAGGCGCCGGGCGCGACGGGGGCGGCGTTGTTGGTCCGCAGCGTCTGCCTCAGGAGCGAGTACACGCCGTCGGTGGGCGCGGAGGCGATCAGCGACCGCAGCGACGTGACGGGCCGGCCGAACGCAACCGGTTCCGGGGCCGGCACGTCGACCAGGACGCTGCCGGTCGGTGTCAGGCCCTTGAAGCGGTGTACGCCGTCGGAGCACTGCTTGACGACGGCCGTTCCCCAGGACGAGCCGCGCCGGGCCTTGCTGTGCCGATCGTCGCCGATCGCAACCTGGTTGAGGTCGGCGGCCGGCACCCAGTTCTTCCCGGCGGCCCTGGTCTCCTTTTCGGGAGCGCTCTTGCGGGTGATTCTGGACTTGATTCCGTCGGCGCGGAGAAGCAATTCCTCGACGCGACCGTTTTCGGCGTCGGTCAGTTCCCGGCCCTCATCGACCGCGGCCGTGGTGATGTCTGAGGCTTCGCCTATGGTTTTGCGCAAAGCGTCGTTCATGTCGTCTACGGACGCGCCATAGATCGAGGTCCCCGTCATTCGGTTGCTCCCGTTCACTGTTATGCGAGCGCCCGCGGCGGGGGAGCAGGCGCGCGCCGTTGTCCGTCAATTCTACCCGAGAATGGACCTATGAGCGGCCGGGAGTATCACGAGTCCAAACGAGAAAGAATCAGTTCGAAAGCTGCCTTGCGGCGGTGCAGCGCTATGTGCGAAGCCTGCCGGCAATTGCGTCAGCGTCGGCGGCGCGCGTCCGGATCGCTTGGTCGACGCCGCGCCTCGGCTTCAATTCCGGCCCACAACTCTTCTGGAAGTCCGGTGCGGGCAGCGTCGATCCGCTCGCGGTCGTCGGCGCGCTTCGCCTCGCGCAGTACCTTGATCAGTGCATCGCGGAACGACCCGCTGTGCAGCCGGTAGGCGCGGCTGATCAGCCACGACTCGACATCCTGCGGCAGGCGGATCGCGGCGGGTGACGGCTGAGTCATGCTGGCATCGTACGCATGTTCGAACGCCATGCCATCCGCACCCAAGGCGGATCGACGTTCATCGTCAGCGGGGCACCGTGCGAGCGTCGCGGCTGCTACCGTCTGCCGGCAACTGTGACGGCGTAGGAGCAGACCGTGGCGGATTCGGGAACGGACGTCAGACGGGCGCTGTCGAACTTTGCCCTGCTGATCGCCGGGGTGTGGTTGCTGCTGACCGTGATCGGCGTCGTGGTGGCCGTCGGTGGCACGGCCGACGTGCCACCGATCGACATCCTGTTCTTCGTCATTCCTGGATTCGCCCTGGTGCCGGCCGCGTACTACGCGGTCAAGGTGCACCAGGTCGCTGACCCGGCGGGGCAGAAGAGGATGTTGACGCGGGCCGGGTTGTTCGCGGTGATCGGTCTGGCGTTGGGCATCGCGACGATCGTCATCATCGCCCACACGGGGAACTGACGAAGATGACGCTGGAAGCACCGCCCGGGCCGCACACGTACCCGCCCGAAGCCAGTCGACCCGGCCGAGCTGCGCGTGTTCGCCTCTGAGCTGGCCGCCGCCCGTCAGGCCGCCGAGGACGCGCTCAGCTACATCACGAAGTACGGCAGCTTCGATTGGCACAGCACCGGGGCCATGGGGTACCTGTTCCCGGGTCACCGGGACTATCTGGCCGCGCTGACGGGCATGCTCAAGCACTTGACCGACGTGACGGACCAGTCGGAATCGACGGTGCGGCAGATGGCGGCCCAGTACCAGCACACCGACCGGGCATCAGCGGCACGGCTGGATACGTCTTGCCCGGCGTCGCCGCGTCCGCCGGCCAACCCGGACCAGTTCGACGGCAACTATCCCGCCGCGCCGCCGTCGGGGTGGTGACACGAGCGTGGACGAACCACAGGCGTTCCTGGTCGAGCCGGCCGAGCCCGAGGGGAGTGTCTCGCAGGGGTTCGCCAATCCCCTCGACCTGTTCAACTACGTCAGCCCCCACCGCGATCGCTAACGACCTGATCAACACGTTTCTTCACGTGGACCTTCTCGGGTGGATCACTGAGTGCATCGCCGGTGATTGGGAGGCGTTGTGGAAGTTCGGTGATGCTGTCGGCAACCTCGCCCGCGCGATGCAGGCCATCGGCGTCAACATCCAGGAAGCCGAGCTACGGGTGGACCGGTCGTGGCACGGCAACGCCGCGGACTCCGCGTTCAACTACTTCTCCACGCTGGCGGCGGCGACCAGCGGGCAGCAGGAGGCGATGTGGAACGCCGAGGACGGCTACCACAAGGCCGCCACCGCCGCGTGGCAGTTGGCCAACCAGCTCGGCAACATCGTCCAGGCGGTCACGGATGAACTGATCATCGCCTCGATTGCCGCAGCCGCCGGCACGGTAACGGCCGAGTCCGGCGTCGGCGCGGTGGTTGGTTACGGCATCGTCGCGATCCAGGTCACGCGAGCGCTGAAGTTGGTCAACCAAGCCTCGCAGATCATCAACACGGCCGGGACCGTCGTGCTCGGCGGGTTCGGTGGCGTCGTGGAAGCAGCCGCGCAGTCCAACCACCTGTCCGGCGTGCCGCTACCGGCCGCCGCCTTCACCGCGCCGGGAGCGTGACCGCTGATGACTCAGGACGCAATCGACGGTGAGCTGACGGCGATGCTCGGCAACCCGGCGATGGTGCGCGCGGTCAAGGGCAACCTGGCCCGGCTCCGGGACGGCGTGGCCGGCGATGAGCTGGCCGAGATGGCCCGCGATCTGCTGGACGGCCGGATCAGCCTGCGCCAGGTCACGCGCACCGGCGTCTACACCGAGGCGTTGCTGACCGCATCCGCACCGGCCGCCGAATGGGTCGACTCGATGACGCCGGAAGAACTGGAGCGGGTCGCCGCGGAAGCACAAGAGACGGTTGCGCGCGATACGGTCGGTCGCGATGACACCTGAGATCGTGGCGAACTCACCAACCGTCGCCGACTGGATGCAGGGATGGGGCGCTGTCCTGTCGTTGCCCCTTGCGCTCGGTGCGTTGATCTTCTCTGGCTGGCTCCTGCGACACGAGATTCGTACCCGGCGCGAGGAGCGCGACTTCGCGGACTCCGCTCTGGCCCGGCTGGTCCTGCTGCGGGGAATCACCATCGACGATGATGACGGCAACGGCCTGCGGTACGACTATCACGTGCACAACTACGGCGATCGACCTGTGCTCGACGTGGGCATCTGGACGATGTCGGCTGACGGCGAGCGATACGAACCACCGTCCAGTCGCAACACCGACCCTCTTGAGGCCGGAGCGGACCGAGTCATTGTCGTAACTCGCCCCTACGCGTTGCAGCTGAAGAACACCGTGTGGATTACGGAGCCGGATTTTCTCCTGGTGTACACCGACGCCGAGGGCTACCGGTGGTACCGGCGCAATGGCAACCGATCGCCGATGAAGTGGCTTCGTGAGCCAACGCCGTACCCGTCTACTCTGCGCGTCCTGCTGGCGGCTTACCTGCGTCTGCCCGAGTTCGGTGGTTGGATCAGCAAGGTTATTGGGGCTCCAGGGCGGCGTGTCCGGGGAGTTCTCAGAGAGCGACTGCACGAGCGTCGAGAGCGCAGGCGTGAAGGAATTAAGACCGCCATACAGCAGATCGAGGCGCTACACAGGCAAAGGCCGGACCCACCTCAAGAGACCGACGACAACAACGAAGCCGACTAGCCGTACTTACCGAATCACGCCATGGTGCTGTAGCTCTGTAGGGTTTGCCCATGCACAAGCTGTTGATCGCTGTCGGACTTGTTCTGCTGACGGCCACCGGCTGCGGCAAATCGGAGGATGAGCTGAGGCAGGACGCCATCGACGTCTGTACCAGCAGCGTTGAGGCTCAGGTACCGAACAACGGCTATCAAGTTCGCTTCGACGACTCGACGGGTGACCCGCAGGCGACTAGATCCGGCGACCACTGGATCGTGACCGGCCGGTACTGGGGCAGGGGTCCGGGACCGATGAAGACGGGTTCATTCCGGTGCGACGTGGCGAGCCCGACTGAGGTCACGGCCGACGTTACACCGGACGCCCCATGATCACTCGTCGTCCGCTGACTTGATCACGTAGCGGCCGATCTCCCTGCCGTCTCGCCACTTCGTGCATTCATAGAGGCTCGCGCTGACTGGGACCATGCGCCAGGTGTGATCATCGTCGACGTCATAGCCGTACGTCACTTCGGCGCTGGCATCGTCAAGCGTCAGGATGCCAGCCGGTGAGACATAGAAGATCCTCCCTAGGCTGGCACCCGGTGGGATGTGCGCAGTCGTTCGCGCGATGAGGGAGAGGGCCTCGCCGGCGTCCAACTGGGATGTGTGAAACATCTTCGCCTTATGTCGAGGGTGGACAGCGACGGCTCCGGAGTGGAATCAACCCATCGTTAACCACCGATGAATCGCATTCGCGCAGGGAATTTACGTAAGTCAATGGAATTCGAGAAGATCAATTTCGTCCCCACGCGAGCCGTGACGCCACGCGGTCCCGGAGATGGGCATTCACGTTTGTCTATGGACACCCCTCCCCCCTGCCGGCCGTCCGCCGGGACGCCTCGCATCGATCACCCTCAACGTCGCGGGCATCGATCACCGCCGTTCCCGTGATCCATCGGTGACCGGCGATGCTTCCCGACGCGCCAGCCTGATCCAATGTGAACAAATCTCGCGATAGCGCGCGTGATTCCATTACGGCGCAACGGATCCACGTGATGTCGTCCTGCTGCTGCATATCGACGTTCATCGCATCGCCCGTGGAACCGCGAACCAGCGCCGCGGGTGCCCGCCGTCCGGATCGTCCACATAGGCAGCGAGTGACCGAGCCATGAGCCGGTTCAACGCGGAGTAGGCCGTCGGGCGCGGCATCCGCACACCGTGCCGGTCGCGGACAGCGTGCAGCAGCGCGGTCACCGGGAGCGGCGCGGCCGGGTCGGTCGGCAGCACGTCCAGCAGCAGCGCGTTAGCAGTGTCGGCAACGATGTCAGTCATGGCTTCCTCTCGTGATCGATGGTAGGTGGTCGTGAGCAGCTCGAACATGACCAGAAGTCACAAGATCGTCGGGGTTGGTCAACGGTGTTCCGCGTTCCTCGTGTGTTCCGCAGCGTTCCTGCGGAACACCCATGAGCGTTCCTGTTCCTCTGGGGGGGTGTAACCCCAGAGGAACAGGAACACTGGGCTACCTCCGATCACGCTGCCTTGCCCTCTGGGAGGCATTTCCGCAGCTCACGCCATCGACTCATAGCCGCCGCAGCTCTGTTCGTTCCCCAATTCAGGCGTTCCTTGACCTCGCGGACGCTCCGCGCCGGAGGATCAAGTCCGTCCAGCTCGGCCAGATCGGCGTCGGGAACGCCGGCATTGACCCTGGTCGGGGGACCGGTGGGCGCGGTGATGTACCACGCCAATCCCGCAACGCCGTTGTCCTGCATGACGAACCGGCCGGCAGCAGGGCGCTTGCCGGGCGGGCATACGCCGCGCAGTCCGCCACCGCGGTCCTTGAACACCGCCAGGCTGGCTGATCCGCCGTGTCCCGGGGCGAACGCGTCCACAACGTCGACCCGCAGCGTCACCCCGTTGACCGCGCGCTGCTTGGCCAGCGTGCCCGTCGGTCCCTTCGCCCGCGCAGCGTCGTCCTTCGGGAGATGGTCAATGGCGATTACCGCCGCACCGACGCGCGCGAGAGGCAACAGGGCCTTCCGGTGACCGGTGGTGTAGTCGTCAGGGAGATTGCTGGACAACCCGAGCATCGGAAGGATCTCGCCGAGACTGTCCAGAGCCGCGACCTCCGGCCGCCACGCGCTGAGATCGTTGAGGAAGTAGTCCAGCTCGGTCGCATCCTCGGGTTCGCAGTACCGGAACCGGTCGGGGTCGGCGAGGTCGGCCGGCTTCGCGCCCAAGCTGATCAGCCGGTTCACGATCTCCGTCATGCCGTTGTGGTCGAGATCGATGAAGGCGGCCTTACCGCCCGCGGTCAGTTGTTCCGTGATCGCGGCTAGAGCCAGCCAGGTCTTACCGCTTTCCGAGTCCCCGAACAGCACGTTGACCTTCCCGCGGTAGAGCAGTGCGGCCCCGTCAGTCCGGTGGAGGATCGTCGGCTGTGCTGGTCCCGGCAGGGCACCTGCCACCAGCGCTGCCACATCGCCGTAGCGCGGCCGGTGGGCGTCTCCCAACTCGCCCGCTTGTTCTCGTGTCAGCTCGATCAGGGCATCGACTGCGCCGGCAATCGCGGCCGGGTCCTGATCGGGGCGCTCTACCGTCTGCTGGAGCCGGACTGTGGCCGCGACGAACCGCCGACGCCTGTCCTGGTCGGCCACAATGCTGACGTAGTAGCCGACAGCCCCCGGTGCGTCCGCCTCGTGCACCATGTCCAGCAGCACCGACACACCGCCGACCCGCTCCAGGGTCGCCGCATCCAGCCGATCAGCCACCGCCGCGGGCGCTGTCGGACGCCCCGCCTGATGGAGCGCGACGATCGCGGAGAAGACCGCGCCGTTGCGGGTGTCGTAGAAGGCCGCACGATCCAGTCGGCCGGCAACGTCCGGGACCGCGGCCGGGTGCATCATCAGGGTGCCGAGGACGACGCGCTCAGCAGCGTCGATCCGGTCCCGGGTGGCGTCGTACTCCGTCACGCGGCCGGCTCCGTCTCCAGCAGCGCCCGCCCGGCCGCGACGCGCTCCGGCATCCCGAGCGTGAGCCCCATGTCCGCGTAGGGGTCAGCGGACGGACCGGCGGCAGGCTCGTTGAGGATGTGCAGCAGGAGAAGCACATCGTTCAAGTCCGCCAGGATGACCAGGCTCTGCCGCCCGTCGTTCCCGCCCGAGTGATGGGCTATGAGCCGATCGAGCGCAGCAGAATTGCGCCGACGTGCGCGGACGTCATGAGCCCATTGCCGCCGACGCCAACGCTCGATGTTCGAACCCATTAGAGGAGTCACGGGCGGATCATCAAGGGCGTGACGGATAGAATCTGAGACCGGTGATCTGTGGTTTGCGGTCCCACTCGCTTCGGGGCGGGTGGGACCCTGAATATCGCTCACGGATTCGTCTTTCTTGGCGTGAAATGAGCGACCGACGCACGTGCGGGGGATCGCCGCGGCCGTAGATTATTGCTCGCCTGGCGCATCCGCCGGCTTAGTGGTCAGCGTCGGCTGAATGCGACGAGAGCTGAAACGGGAGTCGCGCTCAAGAAATCGGGTCGGCCTGCTCTTCGATCCATTTGTCGAGATCGGCCTGGCGGAAGCGCAGGTGTCGGCCGACGCGGATGCCACGAGGTCCTTTCCCCAGGTAACGCCATTGGTAGATTGTGGCAGGCGGCACGCCGAGCTTGGTCGAGATGTCGGGGACTGACAGAAGAGGCTCGGACATCGCGAGATGCTCCATTCCGAGTGATGCGGATTAAGAGGCGCTGTCAGGCGCTGAGGAGATGTAACCCGGTGTCGAGAAGTCTGGCAAGTGGCCGTTCAATGGCGGGAGATTGCTAGTGCCTTCCCAATAGCGCGCTTAATTGCTGCTCCTGCGCGCAAGTGGTTGCCAATTGCGCGGAAGGGCAGACATGCAACGTTGCCGGTACTTCTCCGACATCTTCACCTAATCGTGTCCTGCGGCTTGACGCTTGCAGCCAATGCCCCTAACACTCGTAATTCCACCCCGAGTTTTCTCGTTAATTGACACTGCGCCGCTAGCTTGGTCCGGGTCTCACGGTGCCCTTGCGAACGCACTCGGCTAGCGGTTCCCCCGGTCGGCGCTGAGTCGTGGCGACCATGAGCAGCAGGAGAAGAACATTGGCTGTAGACGACCTTTGGTACCGGAAGGAGCGAGGCCCGGATGGGCAGCGAATCCCGGCCGGTAAGCACGGCCGCGGTAAGCGCTACCGCGTCCGCTGGACTGACCCAGATGGCAAAGCTCGTGCGCAGGTCTTCGCGCTGAAGAGGGACGCTGACCGGCATGATGCGGCCATGCGCACCGACGTGGCCCGCGGCACCTACTCCGACCCGGACGCGGGCAGCACCATGCTCCGGTCGTACGTCGAGACCTGGCTGGCCTCTCAGACGTCCGATCCGTCCACCCGGGAGGTGATGGAGACGAGGTTCCGGCTTCACGTGCTTCCGACCCTCGGTGACTATGCGCTGAAGACGTTGGCGCAGCGGCCGTCCATCCTTCAGGGGTGGCTCCGAAAGCTCTCTGACACGCTGGCGGACAACTACGTTCGTACGATTTTCGCCAATCTGTCAGGCGTCCTGACGGCGGCCCACGACGACGGCCAAATCAGCCGGAATCCCTGCCGGCTGGACTCTGTAAGACCACCCGCGGCCGTACGGAACCGGGCCGTCCCGTGGACCCTCGATCGGATCGACGCGGTGCGGGAAGGAATGCCTCCCCGTTACCGTGCGATGGTTGATCTCGGGGTCGGTGTCGGGCTACGGCAGGGCGAGGCGCTCGGTCTGGCCGTCGAGGATGTCGACTGGCTCCGCCTGATCGTGCACGTTCGACGACAGGTCAAGGTGGTCCGTGCCCGGTTGGTATTCGCGCCGCCTAAAGAGGGTAAGGAGCGCGATGTCCCGTTGCCAGAGTCGGTGAAGCTTAGCCTTGCTGCACACCTCCAGCGGCACCCGGCACATGCCGTCACGCTGCCGTGGCGGGAGCCCGCCGGCCGGCCGGATACTGCAGCGCTGGTCTTCACCTCCCGCGAGCGCAAAGCGTGCAACCGCAACTACGTCAACCAGAACCTCTGGAAGCCTGCTCTCGTCAGCGCCGGCGTGATCCCGGAGCCGGTCGACGGCAAGTACGTGGAGTCGCGCAAGCACGGTTTCCACGCGCTGCGGCACACCTACGCGAGCATGTTGCTAGCCGACGGCGTGGACATCCGGACGCTCGCGGAGTACCTCGGTCACAGTGACCCCGGCTTCACGCTGCGGACGTACACCCACCTCATGCCCTCTGCGCCGGACAAAGCGAGGCGAGCCGTCGACCGCGCCCTGAGGGGCGAAGTCGACGGCTCGCCAGTTGGTCCCAATCTGGTCCCGGAGGCTACGCGGAGCGCGTAGCCCCAGGTCAGAGAATGGCCGGGTCAGACGTTGTAGTACATCTCGAACTCGTGCGGGGTCGGGCGCAGGCGGACCGGGTCGATCTCGTTGACGCGCTTGTAGTCGATCCAGGTCTCGACCAGGTCCTCGGTGAAGACGCCACCGGCGGTCAGGTACTCGTGGTCGGCCTCGAGCGAGTTGAGCACCGCGTCGAGCGAGGCGGGCACCTGGTTGACGCTGGCGAACTCCTCCGGCGGGAGGTCGTACAGGTCCTTGTCGATCGGCGACGGCGGCTCGATCTTGTTCTTGATGCCGTCGAGGCCGGCCATCATCTGAGCGGCGAAGGACAGGTACGGGTTGGACGACGGGTCCGGTACCCGGAACTCGATGCGCTTGGCCTTCGGGTTGCTGCCGGTCACCGGGATGCGGGTGCAGGCGGACCGGTTGCGCTGCGAGTAGACCAGGTTGACCGGCGCCTCGTAACCGGGCACCAGGCGCCGGTACGAGTTGACCGTCGGGTTGGTGAACGCCAGCAGCGAAGGCGCGTGGTGCAGCAGGCCGCCGATGTACCAGCGGGCCGTGTCGGACAGTCCGGCGTAACCGGTCTCGTCGTAGAACAGCGGCTCGCCGTTCATCCACAGGCTCTGGTGGGTGTGCATGCCGGAACCGTTGTCACCGAACAGCGGCTTCGGCATGAACGTCGCCGTCTTGCCGTGCTCCCAGGCGGTGTTCTTGATGATGTACTTGAACAACTGCATCTGGTCGCCGGCGTGCAGCAGCGTCGAGAACTTGTAGTTGATCTCGGCCTGGCCCGCGGTGCCGACCTCGTGGTGCGAACGCTCGACGGTGAAACCGGCCTGGATCAGGCGGGTGACCATGGCGTCGCGCAGGTCGGAGTAGTGGTCCAGCGGCGCGACGGGGAAGTAGCCGCCCTTGTACGCCGTCTTGTAGCCGAGGTTGCCGCCCTCTTCGTCCTTGCCGGAGTTCCAGGCGCCCTCGATCGAGTCGATGTAGTAGAAGGCGCGGTTGGCCGCGGTCTCGTGGCGGATCGAGTCGAAGATGTAGAACTCGGCCTCGGCGCCGAAGTACGCCGTGTCCGCGATGCCGCTGGAGGCGAGATAGGTCTCGGCCTTCTTGGCGACGTTGCGAGGGTCGCGCGAGTACGCCTCACGCGTGAACGGGTCGTGGATGAAGAAGTTCAGCGCGAGCGTCTTCTGGGCCCGGAACGGGTCGATGAAGGCGCTGGTCACGTCGGGCAGCAGCATCATGTCCGACTCGTGGATGGCCTGGAACCCGCGGATCGACGATCCGTCGAAGGCGAGGCCCTCGGTGATGATGCTGTCGTCGAACGATTCCGTGGGCGTGTTGAAGTGCTGCATCACGCCGGGCAGGTCACAGAATCGAACGTCGACGAACTTCACGTCCTCGTCTTTGAGGTATCGCAGGAGCTCCTCGGGATTGGCGAACACTCGTCCTCCTGGCGCAAGATCTTCGAGTCCGGGCGGCGACGCCGCCACGTGGCAGGGCTGGTCGCGAACCTATGGGCAGCGGGTTGCCCGGGCGTATCCCTATTGTTTCCGCCGTGTTACGGAGCCTGTGAGCAGTCCGTGACCTTCCGCAGGCTACCCCGGTACGCTGATGCCCCGTGGCAGCTTCCGCGAATGGCAACCCGGCGGCGAACGGCAACCCGGCGGCGTTCGACCTGTACGGCGTCGAGCCGGCGAACTTCGGCCGGCGTTTCGGCGCCCTGCTGATCGACTGGGCACTGTGCCTGGTGGCCGGCGCGTTCGTGGCCGATCCCCGGGCGGTCGGCTGGCCGCCGGTGGCGGTGCTGATCCTGATCAATACGGTGGGCATCGGCCTGTTCGGACGGACGCCGGGAATGGCCGTGGCCGGGCTGCGATGCATCTCGATCCGCGACGGCGGCGCCATCGGGCTGGGCCGCGCGCTGATCCGGGCGGTGTTGCTGGCGTTGGTGATCCCCGCGGTGTTCCTGGACGGCGACCGGCGGGGTTTGCACGACCGGGCGGCCGGGTCAGTGGTCATTCTCCGGCCGCGCGCCTGAAACCCTTTCCCCGTACGTACGGGCTGATGTCAGCGTGGGCGCTGCTGGCGGAACGCGCCTTTGCTGGGCCGCATGTTCTTCGGGATCGCGCCCTTCGGCATCTGCGGCCGGGCCATCAGGGCGGCCAGGCGCTTGTCGAGCGCGTTGACGTCCTTGCCGGTCAGGTTGCGCGGCAACCGCATCAGCGTGGTGCGGATCTTCTTGATCGGCAGCTCGCCGTCGGCGTGGCCGAGGACGTAGTCGTACATCGGGGCGTTGCCGATCACCTTGGACAGGCGGCGCTTCTCCTGGCCGATCAGGCCCTTCACCCGCTGCGGCTGGCCCTCGCCGACGAGGATCACGCCGGGCCGGCCGATCACCACGTGCACCATGTCGAACTGCGTGGTCGAACTGGCCGCGGGCCGGACCCGCCAGTCCCCGCGCATGTTCTCGATGATCGATGCAGCGGCACCGGGCTGGCCCTCGGCCGCGTTCATCATCGCCGCGTTCGACCGGAGGTTGAGCACGATCAGCGCGGCGAGCAGCGCGACCAGCACGCCGACCGGGATGACGACCACGCCGAGCCCGAGGAGCACCGCCAGCACCGTCAGTGCGATCGGGATCAGCACCGCCGCCGCGATCAGCGGGACGAACCACTTGTCCTGCTTCGCGGTGAACGCGAACACCTGGCCGATCTGCTTCAGGCGGTCGACGAACGACACCTTCTCCTCGGGTTTTGCCATGCCCCGAGTGTAGTGCTGAGGGCCTTACCGCCGGACCGCACCTCCGGGCCTGCGAACTGCGCCGCGGTCAGCTGGCCGACCGGTGGAGCTCGTCGCGGGAGACGCGCAGGTTGACGACGCCGGGCTCGCCCTCGACGGTTTCGTCGATCTGGTCGCCGCCGGCGTAGGTGTCGTTCGAGAGCAGGCCGGTCCCGTCGATGCGGATGTACCCGACACTCATCAGGTCCTCGGCGACACCGACGGCGGTGTCCGGGCGTACGTCGGTGCCCGGCATCTGCACAGCGGTCACCGTGCCGGCCTCCTCGCCGGCGGAGTCGACGACGGTCATGCCGATGTTCACGGTGGCCACGGGCAGCGGGTCGTGGGGAGTGTCCATGATCGGCGGATTCCCTCCGGCGGTGGCGCCGAAACGTCCGGAGTCGAAGGCGCCGCCGCCGAGGTGACGGGCCGCTCAGCTCCGGGGCCGGACCACCACCGCCGTACGCCGGACCACCACCGCCGTACGGGGCGGCCGGCTCATGCGGTCATCAGCGGCGGGCCAGGCGGCGCTCGCCCGAGGCGCCGGGCAGGTACGCCAGGCCGTAGTAGCTGAAGACCGCGGGCTCGTCGGTGGCGGTGAGCTCGCCGTCCAGGTCGATGCCCGGGGCTTCGCCGACCAGCTTCCGGTCGTACTGGACGCGGACGGCGGACGGGCTGACGGTGGCGCCGGCCAGCGGCACGAACACCAGCCGGTGACGGCCGATGATCCCCACCTTGACGGTCGCGAAGGACGGTTCGTCGGAGGCGGTGTCGAAGTAGACGGCCTCCAGATCACCGATCCTGGCACCGTCCGGATCGATGACCTTCTCGCCTCGCCAGTCGCGGAGATTCTCAGCTGGGAACATGCCGTTCAAGTTCCCGATCACGCCTTGATGAAACGGGGCGCGGACCGGGGCCGGCGCGTACCGGAGCGGTGGCCTTCCGGTTCATGTCGGAGAACCCGGCGAGCGGCACCAGGATCCTGGCGGTGTACCGGCTCACCGGAGTGCACCGCATCATCGTCCTTGAGCAAAGGGAGTGACACGTGGCCCTACCACCGCGCGGCGTCGACCGGGCTGCCGTCTTGTACCGGGCGCCGGCGCCATGACGAGCATCCGGCTGCTGACCTTCAACACCCTGTTCACCGGGGATGTCCGGGCCCGGCTGCGGGCGCTGGGCTCCGCCCTCGCGCAGGCCGACCACGACATCGTATGCCTGCAAGAAGTCATGTACCGGCGGAACGCCCGGCTGCTGCGCCACATCCATCCACATCACGCGTACACCGGATTGGTCCTGCTGAAGGGCGGCCTGGTGCTGCTGTCCCGTTGGCCGATCGCCCGGTGCCGGTTCGTCCGCTACCCGATGAGGGCGCCCGCGCGGCCCGAACTGCTCATGCGCAAGGGCGCGCAGCTGGCGTGCGTCGCCACTCCATACGGCGAGCTGGTCGTGGTCAACACCCATCTCTCGGCGAACCGCGACGACGACTGGTCGCCGGCCAACCGCTACACCCGGGTGCAGCTGGCCGAACTGGCCCATCTCGCCGGTCGGCTCGCGGCCGTCGATCCTTCGGTACCGCTCGTTCTGGTGGGCGATCTGAACGTCCCCCGTGACTCGGTCGTCTTTCCGGAGTTCCTGGCGGAGACCGGGCTACGGGACGTACTGGCCGCCGACACGCGGCCGACCTATCGGCCAACGCCTCAGTGGCCGAACCCGCCCGCCTTCGACCACGTCCTGGTCCGCGGCGGGCTGCAGGCCGCTGCCGACCTGGTCCTGCAGGACAAGGTTGCCCTGGACGACGGCCGGTCGGAGTACCTGTCCGATCACTACGGCGTGGCGGCCGAGCTCAAGTGACTGACCAGGAGAGACCAAGACGTGGCGGTGACGTGTCCGCCGGCGCGGGGCGCGACGAACGGATCGCGGGCGGCCGGTACGCGTTCCGAGTGGCGCACCCGGCGGCGCCGATGCTGCGGATCCGGTACCGGCACGGCGTACGACGAGGTGGTCTGGCTGCTCAGCTTCGGCGGCGAACCGGACTCGCTATAACCGGTCAGCCCCGCGCGGCGAGGGCCTGCTGGTAGAGCCGGCCGGCGCGGTACGAGGACCGGACCAGCGGCCCGCTCATCACGCCGGCGAAACCGATCTGCTCGGCCTCAGCGGCCAGCTCGACGAACTCCTCCGGCTTGACCCAGCGCTCGACCGGGTGGTGGCGCGGGGTCGGCCGGAGGTACTGGGTGATGGTGATGATCTCGCAGCCGGCGTCGTGCAGGTCGCGCAGCGCCTGCGACACCTCGGCCCGCTCCTCGCCCATGCCGAGGATGAGGTTGCTCTTGGTGACCAGCCCGGCCGTACGGGCGGAGGTCAGGACGCCCAGGGAGCGCTCGTACCGGAAACCGGGCCGGATCCGCTTGAAGATCCGCGGCACCGTCTCGACGTTGTGCGCGAGCACTTCAGGGTTGGCGCCGAAGACCTCGGCCAGCTGCGAAGGGTCGGCGTTGAAGTCGGGGATCAGCAGCTCGACGCCAGCAGCCGGGCTGCAGCTTGTGGATCTGCCGGACGGTCTCCGCGTACAGCCACGCGCCGCCGTCGGGCAGGTCGTCGCGGGCGACACCGGTGACCGTCGCGTACTTGAGGCCCATCGTGGCCACCGACTCGCCGACCCGGCGCGGCTCGTCGGCGTCGAACTCCGCCGGCTTGCCCGTGTCGATCTGGCAGAAGTCACACCGGCGCGTGCATTGGTCGCCGCCGATGAGGAACGTCGCCTCGCGGTCCTCCCAGCACTCGTAGATGTTGGGGCAACCGGCTTCCTGGCAGACGGTGTGCAGACCCTCGCGCTGGACCAGTCCGCGCAGCTGCGTGTACTCCGGGCCCATCTTCGCCTTGACCTTGATCCACGGGGGTTTCCGCTCGATCGGAGTTTCGGCGTTGCGCGCTTCGATGCGCAGCATGCGGCGGCCCTCGGGAGCAATAGTCACATCCCCGAGGTTACGCCCGAACGCACCCGTGCTTACCCTTCAGGCGACGAGGCTCACGTGGCCGTTCGTGTGAGCGCGCTCACCCCGCCGGCGCAAAATCGGTTTCACCGCTGGTGGTCCGTTGTTAACCTGCCGTCCAAGGCCGATCGGGCCGGGAAGCCCGATTACCTGGCCTGTCCGGTCGGGCCGACGCGATGCGGGTCAGAGCAGCGTCGCCAGGTGACGCTCGACCACCGGCATGACTTCGGCCACGGTGATCGTCCGGCCGGCCTCCTCGGTCAGCGACGTGACCCCGGCGTCGCGGATGCCGCACGGGACGAACCGGTCGAAGTTGCCGAGATCGCAGTCGCAGTTGATGGCGAAGCCGTGCAGGGTGACGCCCTGGGCGACCCGGATGCCGATCTGCGCGATCTTGCGGTCGGGACCGCCGCCGGCCGCCTTCACCCACGCGCCGCTGCGGCCCTCGACCTGCCCGGCCGCGACGCCGAACTCCGCGCACACGTCGATCAGCAGCTGCTCGGTCCGGCGGACGTAGGCCACCACGTCGATCGGGTCCGGCAGCTTGATGATCGGGTAACCGACCAGCTGACCCGGCCCGTGCCAGGTGATCTTGCCGCCGCGGTCCACGTCGACCACCGGGCTGCCGTCGGTCGGGCGGTCCTCCGGCTCGGTCCGCTTGCCGGCGGTGAACACACTCGGGTGCTCGAGCAGCAGGATGGTGTCCGGCTGCGTACCGGCCGCCACGGCGGCGTGGATCTCGCGCTGCTTGTCCCACGCCTCGACGTAGTCGACGAGGCCGGGGCGCAGCACGGTGAGCGTAGGCGTCATCACGGTCTTAGCCTAGTCACTTCGACGGGGAGGCGACCGGGTCGACGCCGGGTCTGATCGGCCACAGCAGGACGCCGCCGACGCGTTTCGGTTGTCCCAGGAGGCTGGTCGCGACGATCTCCACCGCCGACCGGTACAGCGGCCCCTCCGGCCCGGTGATGTCGTCGGCCAGGAACACCGCGTGGATGTTCCAGTACGCGAAGTCCTTGCGCGCTTGGTCGCGGTAGTAGTCGTCGATCGGGGTGATGTAGCCGTACTCCGCCGCCCGGAAGAAGATCCAGTCGGTGAGGTGCCAGTTCGCGCCGACCTGGCCGGTGTTGCCGGCGCCGCCCGGGCCGAGGAAGTACCCGTCGGGGATCTTGTACTGCTTGCCGCCGCGGGCCATGGTGTACGCCTGCCACCGCTGCCCGTCGTCGGCCAGGTTCACCGCGAACGGCAACGCGCTCAGGGCCGCGCCGTCCGGCACGTACTGCTTCCAGATGCCGTTGGCGATGAACGGCGGTTCCGGGGCCCGGTTGCGGGTCAGCAGCGGCGTGGGTACGAGCGGCAGCAGCGCGACCACGAACGCGGCCGTGATCGCCGTCGTCACGTGACCCTGGTCGGAGCGGTGCGCGGCGACCCAGTCGGCCACCACGGTCAGCATGATCCCGGCCACCGAACTGACCACCAGCGCCAGCCGGCTGGGCAGGGCCGAGTCGAACAGGGGGAGGTGCTGCAGGGCGGCGTACGGCATCCAGATCCCGGTCTCGGTCTGCAGCACCAGGAGCCCGGGTCCCAGCGAGAGCACCAGGAACAGCCCCGCCACCACGACCAGCGCGCGGAGCAGGGCGCGCTGACGGCCGTCCCCGCGCCGCCACAGCAGCACCACCGACCACACCAGAAGGACGGCCAGCGGGAGCCCGAGGAAGGACGCCTCCTCGGTCGGGTTCGAGGCCAGCCAGGAGCTGCCCAGCCCGGCCCAAGCGGCCAGCGAGCGGGACGAGAACCCGATGTACGCGGCCAGGTCCTCGACGTAGTGCGCCTGGTTGAAGCCGGTGGCGCCGAACGTCTGGGGGCCGTCGAAGTGCATCCACAGGGGGTACGCCAGGAGCGCGCCGGAGACGACGGCGGTGACTCCGAGCCCGGCCAGGAAGCGCGGCGCCGCCTCGCGCGCCACCGACCGGTTCGGTTTCGCTGACGCCCACACGCCGACGAACACGGCGGCGGCGAGGGCCGTGAAGAACAGCGCCTCGGCCGCGATGGTGAAGCAGAGCGCCAGCAGGGTGCCCAGGACCACCCCGGTGCGCAGCCAGTGGCCGGGCTCGCGCAGCTTGAACAGCCACCACAGGACGAGCGGCGCGATCCAGCCGGAGGTGAAGTTGAGGTGGCCGTTGGCGTGCGAGATGAACCCGGGCGCGAATCCGATGAACAGCCCGCCGACGGCGGCCGCGCCGCGGCGCGGAACGAGCCAGCGGAGGAAGAAGACGTACCACGCGACGGCGGACGCGGCCAGGTTTCCGGCCAGCACCGTCACGAACGTGACCTGGGGACCGGCCAGCCAGGTCAGCGGGGCGAACAGGATCGCGTACACGGTGACCGAGGTGTTGGCGGCGAGATTCACCCCCAGGGGGGTGTTCAGCATGGTGGTGAAGAACGGGTCGCCACCGTGCGTCAGCAGCTGTACGCCGTAGCCCAGCGTCCACTCGAAGAAGCCCTGATCGCCGACGTTCGCGGCCAGGACGTGGTCGTACGGCTGAGCCCACAGTCCCCGGGTCACCCACACCGCGAGCGCGACCGCGGCCACCACGACCGGCCCGTGCCGGCGCATCGCAGCGCGGATCGCCGGCTCGGCCACAGGCTCGCTGGGCGGATCGGCGGACGCGGCGGCGGCGGGGGCGGCGACGGACATCAGCCGCAGGTTAGCAAGAGGCCGCCGCTGTCCTACACAGCCGCCGCGGCGTGCGGATCGACCGTCGCCCGCAACGCCGCGTCGATCGTCGGGTGTTTCCAGGTGAACCCGGCCCGGATCAGCGCGCCCGGCAGGACCCGCTGACTCCGGATGGTCTCGTCGGCGAACTCGCCCAGCGCCGTCCGCAGCGCGATCGGCGGCACGAACAGCAGTGCCGGGCGGTGCAGCGCCCGGCCCAGCGCGGCCGTGAACTCGGCGTTGGTCACCGGTTCGGGCCCGACCAGATTGACCGGGCCGGACACGGCGCCGGTGTCGAGCACGAAGGTGGCCGCGTCCAGCCAGTCGGGCAGCGCGAACCACGGCCACCACTGCTTTCCGGAGCCGATCCGGGAGCCGAGACCGAGCTTGAACGGCAGCATCAGCGGCTTCAGCACGCTGTCCAGGATCAGGCCGGTACGCAGCAGCACGACCCGGGTCCCGGCGTCCTCGGCCGGACGGGCGGCGGCCTCCCACACCCGGCACACATCGGCCAGGAAGGTGCTGCCGGCCGGCGCGTCCTCGGTCACCTCATGGTCGCCGGTGTCGCCGTACCAGCCGACCGCGGAGGCGTTGATCAGCACGGCGGGGCGGTCGGCGGCGGGCAGGTGCTTGATCGCGTGGGCGATCGTGCCGGTGCTGTCCACCCGGCTGGACCGCAGCAGGCTCTTGTACGACGGCGTCCACCGGTGGTCGCCCACCCCGGCGCCGGCCAGGTTGATCACGGCGTCGGCGCCCGCCACCACGGCGGGGTCGAGCTGACCGGCCGACGGCTGCCAGGTGACCTCGCCGGCGGACTCGGCCGGCCGGCGCACGAGCCGGGTGAGCTCGTGGCCCTGCCCCTGCAGCCGCTCGACGAGTCGAGTGCCGAGAAAGCCGGACGCGCCGGCCAGGAGAATCCGCATGGGATCATCCTTGCCCACTGGTGAACGGATTCAAAAGCGCGGAGCGCTGAACCTGATTCGCCCGGTCGCGCGTGCGCCTCGATGGCTTCGGCCCGGCCCGGGTGTCAGCCGGACCGGGCCGAACTCGTCAGCGCGGCAACACCATCGTCGTTCAGCCCAGGCCGAGGTCGCCGTCGAAGTGGCCGGCCTCCAGGCGCTCCTTCATCGAGACCAGGAAGCGGGCCGCGTCCGCGCCGTCCACGATCCGGTGGTCGTAGCTGAGCGCCAGGTAGACCATCGAGCGCGGCACGATGACCTCGCCCAGCGCCGGGTCCTCGACCACCACCGCCCGCTTGACCACCGAGCCGGTGCCAAGGATGCCGACCTGCGGCTGGTTGATGATCGGGGTGTCGAACAGGGCGCCCCGGCTGCCGGTGTTGGTCAGCGTGAACGTGCCGCCGGACAACTCGTCCGGGCTGATCTTGTTGGCCCGGGTGCGTTCGGCCACGTCGGCGATCCGCTTGGCCAGACCGGCCAGGTTCAGGTCGCCGGCGTCCCGGATCACCGGTACGACCAGGCCCTTGGGCGTGTCCACGGCCACGCCGAGGTGCTCGCCGTCGTGGTAGGTGACGGTGTTCTGCTCCAGGTCGACGGACGAGTTGACCACCGGGTGCTGGCGCAGCGCCTCGACCGTGGCCAGCGCGAAGAACGGCAGGAAGGTCAGCTTGGCGCCGTTCTTGGCCTGGAAGTCGGCCTTGGCCCGCTGCCGCAACTGGGCGATCCGGGTGACGTCCACCTCGACCACGGTGGTGAGCTGAGCCGAGATGTGCAGCGACTCGACCATCCGCCGGGCGATCGTCTGCCGGATGCGTGGCAGCTTCTCGGTGCGGCCGCGCAGCGGGCTGGGCGCCGGCTTCGGGGCCGCCGCCGGAGCCGCTCCCGGAACCGCCTCCGGGGCCTTCGGCTGGGCGGCCGCCGCCTTGGCCGCGTCCGCCTTGTCGGCTGCGTCGATCACGTCCTGCTTGCGGATCCGGCCGCCGACCCCGGTGCCACTGATCGCGGACAGGTCCACGCCGCGCTCGCCCGCCAGCTTGCGGACCAGTGGCGTGACGTAACCGGCGTCGCCGGCGCCGTTGGACCGGACCGCCTCGGCGTCGGGGGAGACACTGGGCGACGGCGGCTCGGCGTTGCGCTCGGCCGCGGACGGGTCGGACGCCTGCTCGGCCTCGGCCGACGGCTCCGCGTACGACTCGCCGTAGGGCTCGTAGGCCGGGACAGGCTCGGGTGCCGGAGCGGTCTCGACCTTGGGCTCGTCGACCGGCGCCGACTTCTGCTCGGCCGGCTTCTGCTCCGCCGGCTTCTGCTCCGCGGCCGGAGGCGCCGACTGCTGTGGGGCGGACTGCGGTGGGGCGGGCTGCGACGGCGCGGGGCCGGCGGCCGGGGCACTGCCTTCGGCGCCGATGAGGGCCAGGTCGGCGCCGACGTCGGCGGTCTCGTCCTCGGGCACCTTGATCTCGAGCAGCGTGCCCGCCACCGGCGACGGGATCTCGGTGTCGACCTTGTCGGTGGACACCTCGAGCAGCGGCTCGTCCACCTCGACGGAATCACCGACCTGCTTGAGCCAGCGGGTCACGGTGCCCTCGGTGACGCTCTCGCCGAGCGCCGGCATCTTGACCGCGGTGCCGCCGGAGGATCCGCCACCGGTGGGCGCGGCGGTCTGCGGGGCGGGGGTCTCGTCCTCGACCGGCTTCTCGGTCGACGGCACGGTGAGCGCGGCCGGCTCGGGCTCCGGCTCCTCCTGCGGCGCAGGCTGCTGCGGCGCGGGCTGTTCCTGCGCGGGCTGTTCCTGCGCGGGCGGGGCGGCCTGGGCCGGCGCCGACGCGGCGGGAGCCGATGCGGCCGGCGCCGGCGCCGACGACCCGGCGCCGTCGTCGTCCCCGGCGATCACGGCGAGCTCGCTGCCGACGTCCGCGGTCTCGTCCTCGCCCACGACGATGCGCGACAGCACACCCGCGGCCGGCGACGGGATCTCGGTGTCGACCTTGTCCGTGGAGACCTCGAGCAGCGGCTCGTCCGCCTCGACGCGCTCACCCTCCTGCTTCAGCCAGCGCGTGACAGTGCCTTCGGTGACGCTCTCACCCAGCCGTGGCATGGTGACCGATACCGGCATGTCTTGAAACTCCTTACCAGGAACGGATGTACCAGGACGGTGGGACTCAGGCGTGCGCGTGGAGCGGCTTGCCGGCCAGCGCCAGGTGCGCCTCGCCGAGCGCCTCGCCCTGGGTCGGGTGCGCGTGGATCAGCGACGCCACGTCCTCGGGGAACGCCTCCCAGTTGTAGATCAGCTGCGCCTCGGAGACCAGCTCACCCATCCGGGCACCCACCATGTGGACGCCCAGCACGGGGCCGTCGTTGAGCCGGACGAGCTTGACGAAGCCCTGCGTCTTGAGGATCTGGCTCTTACCGTTGCCGCCCAGGTTGTAGCTGTAGGTGCTGACCTGGTCGGCGCCGTACTGCTCCTTGGCCCGGGTCTCGGTCAGCCCGACCGACGCCACCTCGGGGTCGCAGTAGGTGACCCGCGGGATGCCGGCCTCGTCGATGACCGCCGGCTTGCGCCCGGCGATCTCCTCGGCCACGAAGATGCCCTGCTGGAAGCCACGGTGGGCCAGCTGCAGGCCGGGCACGATGTCACCGACGGCGTAGATGTTGCCGACCCCGGTGTGCAGGCGCTCGTCGGTGAGCACGAACCCGCGGTCCAGCCGGACGCCCTGCTCCTCGTACCCCAGGTCCTTGGTCGTCGGACCGCGGCCGACCGCGACCAGCAGCACCTCGGCCTCGACGGTCTCGCCGCCCTGGATGGTCGCCCGGACGCCGTTCTCGGTGTGCTCGATCTTCTCGAACGGCTTGCCCACCTTGAAGTTGATCTTCCGCTTCCGGAAGGCGCGCTCGACCGCCTTGGAGATCTCCTCGTCCTCGGCCGCGACCAGCCGGGGCAGCGCCTCCAGGATGGTGACGTCGGCGCCGAACGACCTCCACACGCTGGCGAACTCGACGCCGATCACGCCGCCGCCGAGCACGATGGCCGAGCTCGGCACCCGGTCCAGCTTGAGCGCGTGCTCGCTGGTCAGCACCCGCTGACCGTCGACCTCGAGGCCGGGCAGCGAGCGCGAGTAGGAGCCGGAGGCCAGGATGACGTTGCGGCCGGTGTAGCGCTGCCCGTCGACCTCGACGGTATCCTTCGCGACCAGCTTGCCGGCGCCCTGGACCACGGTGATCTTGTCCTGCTTGAGCAGGCCCTGCAGGCCCTTGTACAGGCGGGAGACCACACCGTCCTTGTACGCGTTGACCCCGGCCATGTCGATCCCGACCAGGTCGGCCTTGACCCCGAACTGCTCGCTCTCCCGGGTCTGGTCGGCGATCTCGGCCGCGTGCAGCAGCGCCTTGGTCGGGATGCAGCCCCGGTGCAGGCAGGTGCCGCCCAGCTCGGCCTTGTCGATCAGCGCCACGGCGAGGTCCAACTCGGCCGCGCGCAGCGCCGCCGCATATCCTCCGCTGCCCGCTCCGAGGATCACGATGTCGAAGGTGTTCGGCTGGCTCACGTCAAACTCCTGATCAGCGTCGTCGCCACGTGGGTCACACGATGGAAACGGTCACAAGTCGTCCCGGTCATCTTGTCACTCGGCGAACCGATCAACGCACTCAGGGCCGATCGGGTGGGCGCGTCGGAAGTACGCTGGCTCGAATCGCACGGGAGGAGACGCGAGTGGCCTGGTTCCGGCGTCGCATCGAGCCGGGTCGGACGAGCGGGCGTCCGGCCGATCGCGACGACCTGAACCACCTTGCGGAATTCGTCCGATCCCGGCGCGGGGTCGAGGCCTTCATCGAGCCGCGCACCACGGTGACCGAGACCACGCTGTTGCTCGTCGCCCACGACGGCGAGTGGACCCGTCGCCGTATCGGCTCCGACGACCACGCGCGGCGGTTCGCCCACCAGCTCGCCATGCCGGTCTACGACATCCGGCACCTGGGCTACCCGCAGCGCATGCGCGACTTCAACGCCCGGCAGAAGAAGAACGCCCGGCAGAAGAAGAACGCCCGGCCGACGGAGAAGGACGGCTGACTCAGCCGGCGGCGAGCGCGTCGACCAGCGCCAGGAAGGTCCGGACGGGGACACCGGTGCCGCCCTTCGTCCAGTAACCGCCGGCCTCGCCGGTGAAGGCCGGCCCGGCCACGTCGATGTGCGCCCACTCGACCCCGTCGGCCACGAACTCGCGCAGGAACACGCCGCCCTGCAGCATGTGCCCGGCCCGGTCCATGTTCGCATTGGTCTGACAGATGTCGGCGATGTCCGATTCCATGCCCTTGCGCACTTCGTCCGGGAGCGGCATCGGCCAGGCCGGCTCGCCGACCAGGTCGCCCGCCGCCTTGACCCGGGCGCAGGCGTCGTCGGAGCCCATCACGCCGGCGATCCGCTTGCCCAGCGCGGTCACCTGCCCCCCGGTCAGGGTCGACGCCTCGAACAGGTAGTCGGCGCCGTCGGCGCAGGCCCGCCCGATCGCGTCGGCCAGCACCATCCGGCCCTCGGCGTCGGTGTTCAGCACTTCGACCCGCTTGCCGGTGAACATGGTGATCACGTCGCCCGGCCGGTACGCCGACCCGGACGGCATGTTCTCCGCCATGGCGAGGTAACCGGTCACCGCGATCGCCGGCTTGAGAGCGGCCACGGCCAGCATCGCCGCGCCGACCGCGGCCGCGCCGGCCATGTCCGACTTCATCTCCCACATGCCGGCGTTCGGCTTGATGCTGATGCCGCCGGTGTCGAACGTGATGCCCTTGCCGACCAGCGCCACCCGCTGCGGGTCGGCCACTCCCTCCGGCGTGTACGTGAGCTTCACCAGCCGCGGCGGCGCCTCGGAACCGAGCCCGACGGCCAGGATGCCGCCGTACCCGCCGGCCGTCAGCGCGTCCACGTCCAGCACCTCGACGGCGAGGCCGGTGCCCTCGGCCGCGGCCGCCACCGCGTCGGCGAACTGCGGCGGGCGGAGCAGGTTGCCCGGCTGGTTGACCCAGTCCCGGGTCAGCCGCACCGACCGGGCCACCACCTCGGCCCGCCCGACCTCGGCCACCGCGGCCGGGTCGGCGGCGTCCGGCACGTACACCTGAACGGCTTCGATCGGCTGCCGGTGGGCCGGTAGGGGAGTGGTCTTGTAGCCGGCGAACCGGTACGACCCGAGCAGCGCCCCCTCGAGGATCGCCCGCAGGATGCCCGGTGCGTCGGCGTCGTCCGGCAGCGGCAGGGCCAGCGCCACCGTCGCGCTGCCGGCCAGCGCGCGGACCGCCGCCCCGGTGCCCCGGCGCAGCGTCTCGGCGCCCGGCGCGGACCCGGTCGGCTCGTCGCCCAGGCCGACCGCCACCACGATCGGCGCGGCCACCGTGCCGAAGGTGGCCAGCTTGGTGATCTCACCCGGCGCGCCGGTGGCGCCGAGCAGTGCCAGCGTCGACGTCAGCTTGCCCTCGAACGCCGCCGCGATGCTCTCCGCGCCGACTGCCGGTAACAGTGCCCCGTCCTCGTCGGGCTGGCTGTGCAGTCCGATGACGAGGGCATCGACGGCCAACTCGGCCGGGTCGGTGTCGACCAGGCGAACACTGGGCTGAGTCACTCGGGCACTCCGCGACGTCTGGGCGCCGGGTGCCTCCTGGGCGGCCCGGCGGTGGGCGGCCCGCCGGCGTGGTCGCGCCCGCGGATGATGTCCCGCCGACTCTAACGTCACGGTCGCGGGTAAGTTGACACACATGCTGCTGAGGTCCCCCCTGCACGATCGGCACGAGGCGCTGGGCGCGAAATTCGCGGCCTTCGGCGGCTGGGAGATGCCGCTGGAGTACGCCGGGGCCGGCGTGCTCAAGGAGCACACCGCCGTCCGTACGGCCGCGGGGGTGTTCGACGTGTCGCACCTGGGCAAGGCCCGCGTGGCCGGGCCGGGCGCCGCCACCCTGGTCAACGCGAGCCTGACCAACGACCTCGGCCGGATCGGGCCCGGGCAGGCGCAGTACACGATGTGCTGCGACGCCACCGGCGGCGTGGTCGACGACCTGATCGCCTACCTGTACGGCCCGGACGACGTCTTCCTCATCCCGAACGCGGCCAACACCGGCGAGGTCGTCCGCCGGCTGTCCGCGGCCGCCCCGGCCGGCGTCACGGTCACCGACGAGCACCGTACGTACGCCATCCTTGCCGTGCAGGGCCCGCAGTCGGCCGACGTGCTGGCCAAGCTGGGGTTGCCGGCCGACCTGGACTACATGTCCTTCGAGGACGGTGGGGACCTGGTGGTGTGCCGCACCGGCTACACCGGTGAGCACGGCTACGAGCTGGTGATCGGCTGGGACGCCGCGGCCGAGGTGTGGGACCGGCTGATCGAGGCGGGCGTGCAGCCGTGCGGGCTCGGGGCCCGGGACACGCTGCGCACCGAGATGGGCTACCCGCTGCACGGGCAGGACCTGTCCCTCGACATCAGCCCGGTGCAGGCCCGGGCGGGCTGGGCCGTCGGCTGGTCGAAGCCTCAGTTCTGGGGCCGGGACGCGCTGACCGCGGAGAAGGCGGCCGGTCCGCGCCGGACGCTGCGCGGGCTGGAGCTGACCGGGCGGGGCGTTCCCCGCGGCCACATGGACGTGTACGCCGGCGACCGGCGGGTGGGTCGGACGACCAGCGGCACGTTCTCCCCGACGAAGAAGGCCGGCATCGCCCTCGCCCTGCTGGACACCGCGGCCGGACTGTCCGACGGCGACCTGGTCGAGGTCGACATCCGCGGCCGGCGCATCGAGGCCCGCGTCGTGAAGCCGCCGTTCGTGCCGTCGTCGGTGCGGTGAACCCGTGGCCGTCACCGGCGACGGATGAAGTGAGTGCCGGCGCTGCCCCGGGCGTGCGACTCAGCTCAGCGTCAACCCGGCCAGCGCGACGGTGGTCGCGACCTCCACGGCCGCGCCGATCACGTCCCCGGTGATCCCGCCGAAGCGCCGGACACAATGCCGGACCAGGCCGTACGCGACCAGCACGGCGACCGCCACGGCCACCGGCCCGGGCCATCCGTGGCCGGGCCACGCGGCCGCCGCGACGACCACCGCCGTCCCGGCCGTGACGGCCACCGGAACCGTTCCGGCCACCAGCGCCCCCAGCCCGTCCGGCCGGGCCGCCGGCACCCCGGGCCGGCAGGCCACCCCGACCGCCAGCCGGCCCGCGGCCCAGGCCACCGGCAGCGACCACGGATCCAGCCCGGCGACGGCCGCGGTCTGCAGCAGCAGCACCAGGCCGATCGCCACCACCCCGAACGGGCCGATGTCCGACTTCTTCATGATGTCCAGGGCGTCAGCGCCGCGACGGTAGGAGCCCAGCCCGTCGGCCGTGTCGGCCAGCCCGTCCAGGTGCAGCGCCCGGGTCAGCAGGACGCCGGCGGTCACGGTGGCGGCCGCCGCGAGCAGACCGGGCGCGTGGGCCACCCGCAGCCCGTACCGCACGGCCGCCAGGACCAGGCCGAGCAGCGCGCCGACCGGCGGGGCCAGCGACATGGCGACCGCCGCCGACCGGCGGTCGATCCGGCCGGCCCGCACCGGCAGGACGGTCAGGGTGGTGAGGGCGAGCCGGAGCCCGTCGATCACTCGTCCGGCACCGTGGCCGGCCCCGGACCGTACGGCTCGGGCTCGGCGAAGTCGGTGTCCGGATCGTCGTTCGGCTCGATCTCCCGCAGCGCGGGATGCCGCGGCAGCGTCCCGGCCAGCCCGATCGCGGTCTGCAGCAGCGGCAGGACGGCCAGCGCGCCGGCGCCCTCGCCCAGGTCCAGCCCGAGCGAGACCACCGGGGTCAGGCCGAGCACGTCCGCGCCCTGCCGGACCAGCGCGTGCGTGCCGGCGTCGGGCAGCAGGCACCAGTGCCGGGACTGACCGGCCAGGTCCCGGGCGATCAGGGCGGCGGCGATGCCGACCGGGCCGTCCAGCAGCACCGGCATCCGGCGCTGGGTGGCGCCCAGCAACGCCCCCGCCGCCACCGCCACGTCCGGGCCGCCGAGCTGGGCCAGGATGTCGTTGGCGCCACGGGACTCCTGCCGGATCCGGTGCATCGCGTCCCGGATGGCCCCGGCCCGGGTCATCCAGGCCTGATCGTCGTAACGGCCGCCCGGGCGGAGCACCCGCGGCAGCACGGCCACCGGCTCCGCGCCGGTGGTGGCGGCCAGCACCGCGGTGGCGGCGGCGTCCGTGCCGTTGCCGACCGAACCCAGGACCAGCACGTCCCGGCCGTCCGTGGCCGCCCGGTCGGCCAGTTGCCACCCCTCGCGCAACGCGGCGTCGACCGCGTCCAGGTCCATCACCGGGCCGTCCTCCATCGGCCCGGCCGCGGGCACCCGGATCACGGCCACGTCGGCTCCCGCCTCGGCCGCCAGCCGGGCCAGCGCCCCGTCGCCGGCCTCGAGCGCGGCGATCCGGCGCTCGGGTTCGGCCGGATCCGTGCCGGCCGCGGCGCCACCGGCGTGGTCACCGGCCAACAGCAGCACCCGGACGGCCCGCCACGGCGCCGGTACGGTGGTGAACTGCGTGGCCGCGGCGAACTCGACCGCCTCGCCCAGCGCGCCGATGCCCAGGCCGGGCAGGTCGAGCGTGGCCAGCCGGTCGCGCGCGTCGGGGCCGGCGTCGCTGTCCGGCAGCGGCAGTTCCATCCCGGGCTGGATGACGATCCCGGACTTCACCAGCGGGAGCATCATGGTCGGCGCGGTCAGCACGTCGACCGCCGGGTTCTCGGGCGCTGCTCTCGGCGGTGCTTTCGGCACGGGCGCGATGACCGACGACTCGGTGATGGGCCTGGCCGGCCCGCGCGGGACCGCGACCGGCGTGGGCCCGGCACCGGATTCCGGAGCGGGCCCGACGGCCGGCGGGACCTGCGCGTCGCCGGCGGTCCACGCCGGGTCGCCCTTGAGCCACAGCGCCCGGCCCGCGACCACCAGCGCGACCCCCGCACAGGCGCTCGCCAGCGCCTGGTTGGCCGTACCGAGCGCGTCGGCGAAGGCCCGGCCGACGGGGGTGACCGGAACCAGCGACAGCCCGACCTCCGGGCTGACGATGACCACCCGGGCCGCACTCGAGTGCACCGCCTCGGCCAGCGCCTCGACCGTGGCCACGTCGTTGCTGGGCTGGCGGGCCGGGTCGAGCAGCGCCGCCACCCAGCCGCCGAGGTCGTCGATCAGAAGGGTGTCGTCCGGCTTGGCCTCGGTCAGCACGGCGGTCAGGCGGGCCGGGTCGGCGCCGGTTTCCTCGGTCGTCCAGGACTGCGGGCGCCGCCGCTGGTGGGTCTCGATGCGCTCGCGCCACTCCGGATCGTCGGCGCCGCCCACCGACGTGGCCACGTACCGCACCGACGGCGCGTCGGCCACCAGCGACTCGGCGAACCCGGACTTGCCGGACCGGATCCCGCCGAGCACCAGGACCGTGGTCCACCGATCAACCGACATGCCCCGTACCTTAAGGCCGGTCCGGCTTCCCGGACGCCGTAGGGTGGAATGGCACTGATCGAAGACGTGAGGGGGAACGGCTCATGCCGTGGAGCTGGCGGTACGAGGGCGCCGACGGACAGCCGGTGGCCGGTCCGGAGGAGACGTTCAGCAGCCAGGCCGACGCCGAGTCGTGGATCGGTCAGGTGTGGCGGGATCTCTCCACGTCCGGCGTCGCCACCGTCGTGCTCGTCGAGGACGACCGGGTCGACTACTCCATGAGTCTGCAGCCGGCCGAGTGACCGGCTTCCCGGTCTCGCGGTCCGCCCCGCGGAACGCGTTCGTGCCCAGCCCGGTCTTCGTCGGCATCGTCGCGCTGACCGCGGTCAGCGCATGGATGGCCTGGACCGGGTTCGGCAACGTCCGGGTGGATGTCTTCCTGCTGATCGTCTGCGGCTGGCTGGTGTCGCTCTGCCTGCACGAGTACGCCCACGCGCTGGTCGCCTACCTGTGCGGCGACCGCAGCGTCGCCGACCGGGGATACCTGCGACTCAACCCGCTGAAGTACACCAGCCCGGTGCTGTCCATCATCCTGCCGATCATCGCGGTGATCCTGGGCGGCATCGGCCTGCCCGGCGGCGCGGTCTGGATCGACCACGCGGTGATCCGCAGCAAGGCTCAGGAATCGCTGATCAGCCTGGCCGGCCCGGCCAGCAACCTGTTCCTGGCGGCGGTCTGCGCGCTCCCGTTCTGGATCATCGGCCGGCCGGACGTCCACTTCGAGGGGGCGACGCTGGCCGGCGCCCACGCGAACTTCTGGGTGGCGCTGGCGGCCATCGGATTTCTCCAGGTGACCGCCAGCATCCTCAACTTCATCCCGGTGCCCGGACTGGACGGCGGCAACATCATCCGGCCCTGGCTGAACGCTCAGTACGCGCGGGCCTACAACCTCTTCGCGCCGTACGGCTTCATCCTTCTCTTCCTGCTGCTCTGGCAGTCCCGGATCAACGTCTGGTTCTTCAGCTTCGTGGGCTGGATCAGTGACGCGATCGGCATCCCGGAGTCCTTGGGGGCTTTCGGGCTTCAGTGGATGCGGTTCTGGACCGAGCTGTTCTGATCAGGGCCGGTCTGATCAGGGGCGGTTGGCCGGGCTGACCGTCTTCGCCGGGTCCCGCTCGGCAATCCCGCCGACCACCTCGTCGATGGCCTTCAGCAGGTCGCTGTCCAGCTTCACGCCGGCCGCCTTGGCGTTGTCGTGCACCTGTTCGGGCCGGGAGGCGCCGACGATGGCGGCCGAGACGTTCGGGTTCTGCAGCACCCAGGCCACGGCCAGTTGCGCCATGGTCAGCCCGACCTGCTCGGCCAGCGGCTGCAGACCCTGCACCGTGGTCAGCACGTCGTCGGTCATCAGCCGGGAGATGAAGTCGGCGCCCGACTTCTCATCGGTTGCCCGGGAGCCGGCCGGCGGGGCCTGACCGGGCTTGTACTTGCCGGTCAGCACGCCCTGCGCGATCGGCGAGAACACCACCTGGCCGATGCCCAGTTCCTCCGAGGTCGGCACCACCTCGGCCTCGATGACCCGCCACAGCATCGAGTACTGCGGCTGGTTCGAGACGAGCTGGATCTTCAGGTCCTGGGCGAGCTCCCAGCCCGCGCGGATCTCCGTCGCGGTCCACTCGGACACCCCGATGTACAGCGCCTTGCCGGAGTGCACGATGTCGGCGAACGCCTGCATCGTCTCTTCCAGCGGCGTCGAGTAGTCGTACCGGTGGGCCTGGTAGAGGTCGACGTAGTCGAGCTGCAGCCGGCGCAGCGACCCGTTGATCGACTCGGTGATGTGTTTGCGGGACAGGCTGCGGTCGTTGGGGCCGGGCCCGGTCGGCCAGAAGACCTTGGTGAAGATCTCCAGGCCCTCGCGGCGCTGGCCCTTCAGGGCGCGGCCGAGGACCTCTTCGGCCTTGGTGCCCGCGTACGCGTCCGCGGTGTCGAACGTCGTGATGCCCACGTCGAGCGCGGCCTTGACGCATGCGTCGGCCGCCTCCTCCTCGACCTGGGAGCCGTGGGTGATCCAGTTGCCGTACGCGATCTCGCTGATCAACAGGCCGGAACGGCCGAGGTGACGAAACTCCATGGGTCCGACCCTACGTGTCTCCACCGGGGCCCGCCCGCCGGACGGCGCGCAGACCCCTCGGGTACCGGGTTGGTCAGAGAACCGGCCGGGTGTCGGCCAGCAGGCGGTCGATCTCGTCCGTGACCTCCGTCTCGTTCCGGTGCACCACGTCGATGAGTGGATCACCGTTGCGATCGAGCGCACCCCAGCGGCCCTGCCGGTCGCCGACCACGAACGCCACCGGATGGATGGCCAGCGCCGCGTGCACCGGCGCCACCAGCAGCTGCCCGGTCCGGTCGACGACGCCCAGCCGATCGCCGGCGTCGATCACGGCCAGGCCCTCGTCGGTGAACCCGTCCACCCGGCGTCCGCCGGTCAGCCGGGTGGCGAACGCCCGGTACTTCGGCTGCACCACGATCCGCCCGTGCCGGTCGATCGCGCCCCAGCCGCCGCCCCGCAGGATCGGCGCCACGCCCCGGTGGAACGGCCGGACGTCGTCGAAGGCGCCCGGCACGATCACCCGGTTGCGCCGGTCGACGGCGAACCAGCCGCCCGTGCTCTCCCGGCTCACCCAGGCCAGGCCCTCGGCGAACGGGGAGGCGCCGAGATAGCCGTCGCCGGCGTCGATCAGCACCGTGCCCCGCTCGTCGACCAGCTCCCACGCGGCCGCCTCCGGCCGCCGTACCCAGGCGAGTCCTTCGTGGAACGGCTGAGCGTCGCGGTAGGCCGGCCGGGCCAGTCCCGGGTAGCCCCACAAGCCGGTGCGGTCGTCACGGGCCGGCTCGGGCACCGGATGCCGGCCACGGATCTCGTCGTCGGTCCGCGGGTACGGGCCCCACCCGCCGCTGCCGACCTTGACCAGGATCGCGTCGAGCGCGATCTCGATCCGGGCGGTCATCTCCGGGTCCGGACGCCGGCGCAGGTCGAGCGCGATCTCGAACTGGTTCATGGCCTCGATGTAGCGGCCCTGCTCGTACGCCGAGCACCCGGCCAGCTCCCGGATCTCGGCCCGCAGCCGCTCCGGCAGCTCGGCCGAGTCGGCCTCCGCGTACCGCCGGTCGGCCTCGGCGAACTCCCCCCGCCATTGCAGCACGTGCGCCAGGCGGGCCTGGGCAATGGCGATCCGGCGCAACTCCCCGGTGACCTCGGCGTGCCCCAGCGCGGCCCGCCCGTCGGCCTCGGCCGCGTCCAGGTCACCGAGGATGCGCTCGACGACCGCGCGCAGGCTCAGCAGCCGGGCCCGGACGGCGTCGCGCTCGGCGTACTCGACCTTGTCGGTGAGCCGGTCCCGCACGCTCAAGAGCTGGTCCGGGTCGTCGTTCAGCTCACGCAGGGTGCTGGGATCCAGAACCCAGGGGTACGAAGCGAGGACCAGCTCCGGATCGACGAGGCGGCGTTCGTGCTCCCCGCGCTGATCACCCTGCTGCCGGGCTGATTCGGTGGCCGATGCGGCGGCGGCCGCACTGACCGGAACCGCGCTGGTCGGGACGGCGCTGACGGGGGCCGGGCTGGTCGGGACGGCGCTGACGGGGGCCGGGCTGGTCGGGGCGGCGCTGACCGGGGCGGCGCTGACGGGGCTCGCGGGTTCCGGGGCGAACCAGTCCGGTGTGGGCGAACTATCCTCGGCCTGTCCGTCCGGCGTGGATTCCTCCGCCGGCGCGACCGTCGTCTCGGCCGTCGGCTCGACCGGCTCGTTCACCGGGCCGGGCTCGTCGGGCGGCGGCTGATCGCGCACGGGACGGAGCAGCGGCGCACTCGGGCCGTTGTTGTCGGCTTCCGGCGGGATCGTGCTCGCGCCGAGTCCACTCTGCTGCAACAGCCAGCCCAGCCCATGCTCGTCCCCGGGAGCGTCGCCGTCCGCGGGAGCGTCGCCGTCCCGGCGAATGTCGTCGGCTGCGGAAGTGTCGTCGGCTGCGGAAGCGTGGCCGTCTCTGGGAGCGTCGCCGTCGGACGGTTCCGCGACCGGGGGAGGCGGCGGAGGCAGGCGGTTGACCAGGTCCACGGTCGGTTCGACGATCTCGGGCTCGTCCGGAACGGTGGGGGTGGTGACGTCGTCGACGGCGGTCTCCGCCACGACGAGGCCGTCCGCCGGCGGTTCCGCCACCTCGGTCTCGGCGACCTCCGGCTCCACTTCGAACTCGACGGCTGGGGGTGGAACGACGTCCGCGTGCTCGGCCACTTCGGCGTGCTCGGCCACTTCGGCGTGCTCGGCCACTTCCGGCTCGGCCACTTCCGGCTCGGCCACTTCGGCGTGCTCGGCCACTTCGGCGTGCTGGGCCACTTCCGGCTCGGCCACTTCTGGCTCGGCCACTTCTGGCTCGGTGGCTTCCGGGTGGGTCGTTTCCGGGTCGGCGACAGCGTCTTGCGGGGCCTCGACGTCTTCGGCGGCCGCGGGCTTGGCCGACGCGGCGGTTTCGATCATCGCCGGGAAGAGGCGCCGGCCGGTGCCGGTACCGGTCCCCGGACGTTGCCGCTCGTCCGGAATCGGCTCCAGCACGATGATCTCGGCCCGGATGACGTCACCGATCGGCACGTCGTCCACGATTTCGCCGACGATGACCTCGCCCTCGATGTCGGCCGGTCGGTTCCAGGTCGACTGCCAGGTCACGTCGTCCAGCGGAGGCTCGCCGGCGGACGACTGGGTCGCGAACTCGTCCTCCACCGGCGCATCTGCGAACCAGTCCGGCGCCGTCGAGGCCGGGGGAGCGGTCACCGGCTCGTTCCGGTTGCCCCAGATCGGTGCCCGAGGTGCGGCCACCGGTTCGTCCGCCCTTCGGTTCCGCGGGGCGGCTCTCCGGTCCCGGCCTGGGTCGGCCGGCCACGGCGAACCCGGCGGCATCGGCACGCGCGGCACGGTGAACGGGCCACGGGACCGGCTCGGGTCGGCCCGCGGCGCCGTCGAGGACAGGTCAGCCGCCGGGTAGACGATGTGCGTGTCGTCGGGAGGCATCGGCGGATCCGACATCGGCTGGGCCAGGTACTCGTGCGCGGTCGGCTCCCGCCGAACCGGCTCCCACGTGAACCGGTACGGATCCTCGCCGCCGGCCACCGGCTCGGCCGTCCGCGGCTGGTAGGAGTCCCCAGGCGGCAGTGCGTCCCGGTACAGCTCGTATCCCGGCTCGGCATCCCCGTCCGCGTGCCGCGGGCGACCGTAGTGCGACACCGGCGTGACGTCTGGGTTCGGCATGTCCGGCCGGCGCGGATCGGATCGGCGCAGGGGCATGCCGCCGGTGTCCTCCACAGCGGACGGGCGTGCATCGGACCGACGCGGGTCGGGGCGGCCGGGATCGGGCCGGCGGGGATCGGGCCGGCGCGGATCGGGTGGGGGCAGCGGGGTGACGCCCGTGTCCTCCAGGTCGGGCCGGCGCACCCGGCCGTCGCGTTCGGACGACACCGTTCCGAACCTGGTCGCGCCCGTGTCCTCGAGGTGGGCCGGGACCGACCGGCGGCCGGACGTCGCGCCGGGTCCGGCGAAGCCCGGCGGCACCGGCGCCTGCGGCGGGAAGGATCCGGGCGCGGAGTTCCGCGGATCCGGCCGGACGTCGTACTGGGGGCGCGGCGGCGTTGCCGGCCGCGGATGCAGGTCGGCCGGACCCGGCGGCTGGTGCCGGAAGAACGGCTCGGGTGTGCCCTGGGCGGCCGGCGCGATCCGGAACTCCGGGGCCGGCCCGGTCGGCATCGGCCGCGGTGCACCGGGCTGCGCAGACGACATCGGCCGCTGTCCAGGCGACGTCGGCCGCTGCGCGGACGGCGCCGGCCGCTGCGCCGGTGCGCCCGGACCGGCTGGGAACGGCGGGGGCGAAGCTGGGAACGGCGTGGGCGAACCCGGCGGCCGCTGAGCCGGTGGCGGCATCGGCGGGCGGCCCGACGAGCCGGGCCGCTGCGTCGGCATCCCGGCCGGCGAGCCCGGCCGGTCCGCCGGCTGCGGGCGCCCGTCGGAGGTGAACCGCCGCGCTTCGTAGAACACCTGGGCGTGGGACGGTGGGCTCGGCGGTTCCGGCGCCGGCCGCGCCGGCGGATAGGAGGCGGGCGGGCCGTACTCGGGTGCGGCGTAGTCCGACCGGCCGTACTCGGTCTGGCCGTACTCCGTCTCGGCGTACTGGGCTTCGCCGTGCTGGGCCTCGCCGTACTGGGCCTCGCCGTACTCGTGCCGGGCGCGCGGCTGCGGCGCGTACGGCGGCCCGTCCGGGCGTGGCGTGCCCCGGCTGCCGCGGCTGCCCGGCAGCGGCTGGGTGGCGTCGGGCGGCGGAGCGCCCCGGCGCCCGGAGCGCGGGTCGGTCAGCCGCTCCGGGAACGGCACCGGCTGGTTCCAGGACGGCTCGCCTCGCGGTTGCGGCGGCGGTCCGGCCGGTCGTGCCGTACCCGGTCGTGCCGCAGCCGGTCGTTCCCCATCCGGTCGCGGTTCGCCGGGCCGTGCCCCACTTCGTCGCGGCTCGTCCGGCCGGGGTGCCTGGTCGTACCCCCGCGCCGCCACGTCGTACTCCGGCGGCCCGGCGTCGTACTCCGGCCGGCGCGACTGCCGCTGCGCCGGCGGTCCCGGGTACACCGGCCCGTCCGGGTTCCGCGTCGCGTCCGGACGGCGCGGCATCCCGGCGTACGGCGCCTGCCCCGAAGGGCCGGAGTAAGGCTCGTCCGGATCGGGTCCGCGCGACGCCTCGTACACCGGCGTGTGCACGACCCGCCGGCGCCCGGGGTCGCCGGGGTAGCGCTGACCCGGCAGCGGCTCCCACTCCCAGGTGATCTCGTACAGCCAGGCGGGCCCGTCGTCCCACCCGCCCGAGCCCGCGAGGGAACTCCAGCCGTTCATCGGGCGCAGCCCGATGGTTGGCGACGCTCCGTCACGTCGGATCCCACCTTGTCAGAAATACGCGGTGGCCGGCCGGGGCGCCGGGTAGAGTCGCCCGGCTCCACTGCGGGGGGTATGGAGAGGAGATTAGCGGCGTGGACGGGTTCGACGCCAGGGTCATGAGGATCTCTCCGAACCGGCCCTTCTGCGCGTCGTTAGTTACCCTCGGTGTACTTGCGTGGTCGGGTTTCCGCCGGTACGCCACCTACCGGCAAGCCACCCTGGCCGGCGCCTTCACCAATGTGGTGTTCGGCTTCCTCCGATGTTATGTCCTGCTGGCGGTAGCGGCCAGCGCCGCCGGAGGTCGCCCCGCGGGCTACGACCGCGCCCAGCTGGCGACGTACGTCTGGTTGGGTCAAGGCTTGCTCTCCGTAGTCGCCTTATGGGGTTGGACCGACCTGGCCGACCGGATCCGGACCGGTGACGTCAGTGCCGATCTCCTCCGTCCGGTCGACCCGGTGCTCGGCTATCTGGCCCCCGATCTCGGCCGGGCCGGTTACACCCTGATCACCCGGTTCCTTCCGCCGCTGGTCGTCGGGGCACTGTTCTTCCCGATGTACGTGCCGGGCCGGCCCCAGACCGTCCCCCTGTTCGGGGCGTCGATCCTGTTCGCGGTGCTGTCCTGCTTCGGCTGCCGCTACCTGGTCAACGCGGCCGCGTACTGGCTGCAGGACGTCCGCGGGCCGATCATGCTCTGGACGCTGGCGGCCGGGGTGCTCTCCGGGCTCTACTTCCCGCTGCGGCTGCTGCCGGGCTGGGTGGCCGTGACGCTGTACGTCGCGACCCCGTTCCCCGGGCTGCTGCAGACGCCGCTGGACGTCGTGGTCGAACGCGACCCGCCGGCGCTGCAGGCCGGGCTGGTCGCGCTGCAGGCGATGTGGGCGGCGATCACCCTGTCGCTGGCCGTTCTGGTGCAGCGCCGGGCCGAGCGGAAGCTGGTGGTCCAGGGTGGGTGAGCTGCGCGCCTACGCCGCCCTGGCCGCCGGGCAACTGCGCTCGCTCGCGTCGTACCGGGCGTCGTTCGGGGTGGAACTGGTCAGCAACGTCGGCACGACCGTGCTCGACGTGGTCACGGTGGCCGTGCTGTTCCGGGTGACCAAGCAGGTCAGCGGCTTCACCCTGAGCCAGGCGATGATGATCGTCAGCCTGTCCGCGTCCGGGTTCGCGCTGGCCGACTTCACCGTCGGGAACATCGACAAGCTCAAGACGTACGTACGGACCGGGTTGATGGACGCCGTGCTGGTGCGTCCTCTCGGCGCGATGATCCAGCTGATCCTGATGGATCTGCCGGTTCGCAAAGCGTTGCGGCTCGTGTTCGCGTTCGGGGTGCTGGGGCTGGCCGTGCGGATCAACCACATCGGCTGGACGCCCGGCCGGGTCGTGCTGATCGTGGTCACGCCGCTGGCCGGGGGCGTCTTCTTCGGCGCGATCTTCGTGCTCAGCGCCAGCCTGGCGTTCTGGTGGGTGGAGTCGGGCGAGGTCGGTGCGGCGTTCACCTACGGCGGGCGGGACTTCACGTCGTACCCGGTCCCGGTGTACGGCGGCTGGTTCCGCGCCGTCTTCGCGTACGGCCTGGGATTCGCATTCGTCGCCTACCAGCCGGCGCTGACGCTGCTCGGCAAGCCCGACCCGGACGGTCTGCCGACCTGGACCGGTTACCTCTCCCCGCTGGTGGCGCTGGTCGACGCCGCGGTCGCCGGACTGGTCTGGCGCATCGGGATCCGCCACTACCGGAGTACCGGCTCATGATTCACATGCGCGGGTTGCGCAAGGAGTTCACCGTCCGGGTGCGCGCGGGCCGGTTGCGACGGACGAAAAGGACGGTGACCGCGGTGGACGGCATCGACCTGGCGATCGCCGCGGGCGAGATGGTCGGCTACATCGGACCGAACGGCGCCGGCAAGTCGACCACCCTGAAGATGCTGACCGGGGTGCTCACCCCGTCCGGCGGCGACGTCGAGGTCTGCGGCCTGCGGCCGGTGCCGCAGCGGACCAAGCTGGCGCTGCGCATCGGCGTGGTCTTCGGGCAGCGCTCCCAGCTGTGGTGGGACCTGCCGCTGCGCGAGTCGTTCACCCTGCTGCGGCACATCTACCGGGTGCCGGCCGCCGACCACGCGGCCCGGCTGCGGCGCTGTATCGGCCTGCTCGATCTGGGGCCGTTCCTGGACACCCCGGTGCGGCAGCTGTCGCTGGGCCAGCGGATGCGCGGCGAGCTGACCGCGGCGCTGCTGCACGGCCCGAGCGTGCTGTTCCTGGACGAGCCGACGATCGGTCTGGACGTGGTCAGCAAGCAGGCGGTCCGGTCGTTCCTGGCCGAGCTGGGGGACCGCGGCGACGTCACCCTGGTGCTGACCACGCACGACCTGGCCGACATCGAGCGGTTGTGCCGCCGGCTGGTGGTGATCGACCACGGCCACGTCGTCCACGACGGGACGATCGAGGACCTGCACAGCCGGTACGGCTCCCGCCGCCGTCTCGTGGCCGACCTGGACACCCCGCTGCCCCCGGACTTCACCGCAACCGGCGCGTCCGTCACCGCGGTCGAAGCCGACGGCCACCGCGTGACCCTCACCCTGGACTCGGCCGCCGCCGGCCCGGTGGTCGCCCAACTCGTCGCCGCCGCCTCGGTCCGCGACCTGTCCCTCGTCGAACCGGACATCGAGGACGTGGTGGCCCGCCTCTACGCGGGTTAGCGTCCTCGTGGTCCGTCGCCATCTGGATCTGTGTTGCGTGGTGTCGGGTGTCCGGAGGTCGGCACTTTTGGTCAGAGGTAGTCGCTTGCACCCGACTCCTGTCCGGTTCGCCCGGCCCAGGATTCGGCAATTCCTTCCGTTCGCGTTCCGGTAGGCGTTCTCGGGGACCTGATCCGGCTTCCCCGATCGGTTGCTCCTGCGGGTGTCCTCGGCTCGGTTTCCGCGGCCCGTTTCCGTGCCTGCTTTTTCTCGCCCGATTTGCGGTGCTGGTTTCCGTGTCCTCTGCTCGTTTCCACGTATTGTCCGTGCCGGTTGCAAGATGACCGGCGAGCCTAGCCATAATCGTCGGGCCATGCCACCATTCCGGTCTGCCCAAGCGTTTCTCTCGACGAGACTTGTCCACGCGGTCTGTGTTGGTGCGGCATTGATAAATTGGCCTTCCGGCGTTTGGTCGCTGCGCCTTGGAGGCCGATCTGATAAGCGGTCTCCGGCCAGGTCTCCGCCGGCAGCGGAATGGTTGACAGGCGCGGATGAGGCGCTTCCTCGATTGGCGCATGTGGCACGCGGTGGGAGCCGCTGCACGACGACGGCATCGCCGGTTCGCGCAGCTGGGCCTGCGGTGCCGGCTCTTATGCCCGGCCAGACGGCACTGGTCGATGCCTCCGGGCCAGCGGTGTTGGCTCGGTTGGTCGGCGGCACCGGCTTGTTTACCTGGGCCAAGCGCGCCGGTTCGCTGGGTTGGGCCGGTGGCACCGGCTTGTTCACCTGGGCCAAGCGCGCCGGTTCGCTCGGTTGGGCCGGTGGCACCGGTTTGTCTACCTGAGCCAACCGCGCCGGTTGGGCCGGCGGTGCTGGTTCATGGGCTGGGACATGCGGCGGGTCCGGCTTCGGCGTCGGGGAGCTGCTGGTGCAGCGGTTCAGGCGATGTAGCTTCCGGGCGTGCCGCTGGACAAGTCCCCATTCGCGGTGACGCTCGTGAATGCGGCGAAATTCGTCGGCCTCCGGAGAATAGTTGCGCCGCTTGGTCCGGTCACGCATGACCGACAACTCTGTGCTCGTGAATAATTGAAGCTGCCTCATACCTCAATTGTCTCGCCGGGGCCATGCCTCATGTCAGTAGTTGATCATGCCAAATTCAGAGTTTTACGGCGATCCTTTATCGGCTGCCCTCTAGCGACCATCGAGGCCGGAACGGCTGCGCCGGCCCGCCTGCCGATCCACCGGATTGCTCGCACGACGTCTTCGTCGATCGCCGGAAGGCATACTTTCGTACCGTGAAACTCCCTGTCCGGGCCGCCGCGATAGCGGTCCGACCGGACGTCATTGAGGACCTGCACCGACATTGATCCTGGTTCATCTCCACCCGCGTTCACCGGTTCTCGGGCTACTCGTGGGCTGTCGACGCTATCGGGCCGTGCCGGGAATCGGTCAGCGGTGCTCCATGACGAGGACGGCCCAGCTCCCGGGCGCAAGCGCCTCGTAGACGTGCGGCACGTCGCCCGGGAAGGTCACGTAGTCGCCGGGGCCCAGCTCGACCGGCTCTCCGGACGGGCCCGCCTTCACCCGGCCGGCCGCCACCACCACGTGCTCGACGCTGCCCCGGAGGTGCGCGTCGGCCGTTCGTGCGGCGCCGGGCTCGAGCTCCATCACGTACACGTCGCGGCGGGTGTGCGGAGCGCCCGCGGCGAGCAGGGTGGCGGTGAAGTCGGCGTGGTCACTGTGCAGCCGTCGGCCCTGGCCGGCCCGGATCACCCGGACGGCCGGGACTGGAGGATCGACCAGCCGGCTGAACGGGACCCCGAGGGCCACACCGAGTGACCACAGTGTCTCGATGCTGGGGTTGCCGGTCCCGGCCTCGAGCTGGGACAAGGTCGACTTGGCAACGCCGGCGCGCCGGGCCAGTTCGGCGATCGACACGCCGACGCGCTCGCGCTCCCGGCGTACGGCGGCGGCGATGGTTGCCAGTGGGGGAGCAGGGTTCGACAACGTTCGCTCCAGCGGTCGACTCGTTCGGTTTGACGAACGATAGCGTTGTCGGTCAATATGTCAAACCGTGCGTACGACACCTCGAACGCCGGAGCGCGCTCTTGTGCGGGATGCGGCTGCCATCGCCGCGGCCATGATCGCGGTCGGCGGCTCGTTCGGTGCCATCGCGATCGGGTACGGGCTGCCGGTCTGGGTGCCGTTCCTGATGTCGACGGTCGTTTTCGCCGGAGGCGCACAGTTTCTCGCGGTGGGGCTGATCGCGGCCGGCAACCCGATCGCCGCCGTCCTCGCCGGTCTGCTGCTGAACGCGCGGCACCTGCCGTTCGGGCTGGCGGTGTCGGAGACGATCGGCCCGCGCCGGCGGGACCAGCTGATCGGCAGCCATCTGATGACCGACGAGGTGGTCGCGTTCACCCTCCGCGAAGCTGATCCGGCCCGGCGCCGGCGGACGTACTGGCTGATCGGCATCACCTTGATCACGTCGTGGAACGCCGGCACCGCGCTCGGCGTGCTCCTCGGCGGCGCCGTCGGCGATCCGGGCACGCTCGGGTTGGACGCGGCGTTCCCGGCCGGGCTGATCGCGCTGATCCTGCCGTCGTTGCGGGATCCGGCGACTCGGGCGGTGGCATTGACCGGCGCGGCGCTGGCGGTCCTGCTCACGCCGGTGCTGCCCGCCGGGCTGCCGGTCCTGGCCGCCCTCCTCGGTCTGTCGGTGCTGTTCATCCCGCGGTGGCGCCGCCCGTCGGCCATCGGCGGCGAAATGATGGGCCCGGTAGCCACGGGCCGGGATATGGCCACGGGCCGGGATTTGGCCGCGGGCCGGGATTTGGCCGCGGGCCGGGATTTGGCCGCGGGCCGGGATTTGGCCGCCGGCCGGGATATGGCCGCCGGCCAGGATATGGCCGGCCCGGCCCGGGATATGGCCGGCCCGGTACCGGGCGACGAGGAGACGACCGGCGCAGGGCCGGCCGGCTCGGAGAAGGGCGAGGAGGCGTGATGCTGATCGTCGCCATCGTGGCGCTGGGTGCCGGGACCTACACCATGCGGCTGGCCGGGGTGCTGATGCGCGACCGCCTCGAGCTCTCGGCCGGTCTGCAACGCCTGCTTCCGATGGCCGCCGCCGCCCTGCTGGCCGCGCTCGCCGTCACCGCCGCCCTCACCGAGGACGCCGGATTCGCCGGCGTTGCCCGCCCGGCCGGCGTCGCCGTCGGCGCGTTGCTGGCCTGGCGGCGGGCGCCGTTCGTGGTGGTCGTGGTCGCCGCGGCGGCGACAGCCGCGTTGCTGCGGCTGGCCGGCGTCCATTGACGGGCCGGACCCGGCTGAGCCGGGGTCAGACCTTGGCGCCGATCTCGACCTGCGCCTTGGGCGCCCGCATCCGCCGGAAGGCCAGCGCGCGCATGATGCCGTAGAGGTAGAGCGAGCCCACCCGTACGTTCGTGTCGGGGAAACGCTCGGTGACCAGCCGCTTGATCTTGCGCGAGATCAGGACGCTGTCGATGATCACACCCAGCGCGAGGATCGCCCACAGCAGGTTCGCAGCCAGCTGGACGATCGGCGGCATCTTCGTCGACGAGCCCAGCAGCACGATCAGCGCGCCGCCGAAGAACCAGGTCCCGACGGTCCGGCGGGAGTCGACGATGTCGCGCACCAGCCGCCGCTCCGGGCCGCGGTCGCGCGCCGTCAGGTAGCGCTCGTCGCCGGCGCGCATCCCGGCGGAGGCCTCGGCCCGCTCGGCCCGCTGGCGCTCCCGGGTCTGCTTCAGGGCGTCCTTGCGGTTCGCCGGCACGGCATCGACGCGCCGACCGGCGGCCTGCCGTTTCGGCGTGACCACGCCGAGTTCCTTCTTGCTCGGCGTGTAGCCCTTCGGCCGCGGCGTGGCCACCTCCACCGGTTCGGGGTCGGCGGTGGTCACGGCGGCGTCGTCTTTGCTGCGACGGAAGAGCGAGGGCACGTCAGAAGGGTAACCGGGCGCGGCGACGAGGGGTACACCGCGCCCGCCGGGAAGGAAAAGGCTCAGAGACGTTCGGCGTGTGCGCCCAGCGCGGCCAGCTTGCCCTCGAAGTCCTCGTAGCCGCGGTTGATCAGGTCGACGCCGTACACCCGGGAGGTGCCCTCGGCCGCCAGGGCGGCGATCAGGTGGGCGAACCCGGCCCGCAGGTCGGGGATGACCAGGTCGGTGGCGTGCAGCTTGGACGGGCCGGCGATCACCGCGGAGTGCTTGAAGTTGCGGCGGCCGAACCGGCACGGGGTGCCGCCGAGGCAGTCCCGGTACACCTGGATGGTGGCGCCCATCTGGTTGAGCGCGCTCGGTGTAGCCCAGCCGCTGCTCGTACACCGTCTCGTGCATGATCGACAGGCCCGCGGGCCTGGGTCAGCGCGACCACCAGCGGCTGCTGCCAGTCGGTCATGAAGCCGGGGTGGACGTCGGTCTCGAGCGCGACCGGCTGCAGGTCGCCGCCCGGGTGCCAGAACTTGATGCCGCCTTCGACGCCGGTGACGCCCGGCCGGGACACCCGGTCGTCGGTGATCTCGAACTCGCCGCCGATCGACCGGAAGACGTTGAGGAAGGTCATCATGTCGGCCTGCCGGGCGCCGCGGACCTCGATCTCGCCCTTGGTCGCCAGCGCCGCCGCGGCCCAGCGACGCCGCCTCGATCCGGTCCGGGATCGGCCGGTGCTGGTAGCCGTGCAGGCGGGGCACACCCTGGATCTCGATGACCCGGTCGGTGTGCACGGTGATGATCGCGCCCATCTTCTGCAGCACGCAGATCAGGTCGATGATCTCCGGCTCGATGGCCGCGTTGCGCAGCTCGGTCACGCCCTCGGCCCGGACCGCGGTGAGCAGCACCTGCTCGGTGGCGCCGACGCTCGGGTAGGGCAGTTCGAGCTTCGCGCCGTGCAGGCCGTTCGGCGCGGTGAGGTGCATGCCCTCGGGCGCCTTGTCGACGACCGCGCCGAACTCGCGCAGCGACTGGATGTGGAAGTCGATCGGGCGCGGGCCGATGTGGCAGCCGCCCAGGTCGGGGATGAACGCCCGGCCCAGCCGGTGCAGCAGCGGGCCGCAGAACAGGATCGGGATGCGGCTCGAGCCGGCGTGCACGTTGATCTCGTCGGTGCTGGCGCTCTCCACGTTGGTCGGGTCCATCACCAGCTCGCCGTCGTCGGCGCCCGTCGTGACCTTGACGCCGTGCAGCTCGAGCAGGCCGCTGACCACCTCGACGTCGCGGATGCGGGGCACGTCGAACAGCGGCTCGGCGTCTCGCCCAGCAGGGCGGCCACCATGGCCTTGGAGACGAGGTTCTTGGCGCCACGGACCCGGATCTGTCCGTGCAGCGGCGCACCGCCGTGCACGACCAGGACGTCGTCGGTCAACGTAACCTCCAGCGCGGGCGCGAACGCGCGGAGAGGGCGTCCGGCAACGTTCGCGGGACACGTCCGCCCGGGCAGCATAGCCCTGAGTGACAAGGGCAGAAGTCATCACAACGCCCGGCGCGGCACGAATTGCTGATGATTAAGACAACACAAAGACACAGCCGTGCGTACGGGCAGAGGTCGGTCACCCTTTGTGGTGACGCCTACGGCAGGGCCAGCATCTGGTCCAGCGCCACCCGGGCGTGGTGCGCGGTGTCCGCATCGACGGTGATCTGGTTGGGCACCCGGCCCGGCCACGAGCTCCTCCAGCGCCCACACCAGGTGCGGCAGATCGATCCGGTTCATCGTCGAGCAGTAGCAGACCGTCCGGTCCAGGAACATGATCTGCTTGTCCGGGTGGGCGTTGCGCCATGCCGCCGGACCAGGTTCAGCTCGGTGCCCACCGCCCACGCCGACCCGGCCGGGGCCGCGTCCAGGGCCCGGATGATGTACTCGGTCGAGCCGACCATGTCGGCCGCCGTGACCACCTCGTGCCGGCACTCCGGGTGGACCAGCACGTTCACGCCCGGCACCCGCTCGCGGACCTCGCGCACGCTGTCCAGGGTGAACCGGCCGTGCACCGAGCAGTGCCCCCGCCACAGGATCATCTTGGCGTTCCGCAGCTGCTCGCCGGTCAGCCCGCCGTTCGGCTTGTGCGGGTCGTACAGCACGCAGTCGTCCAGGTCGAAGCCCATCTCCAGCACGGCCGTGTTGCGGCCCAGGTGCTGGTCGGGCAGGAAGAACACCTTCGAGCCGCGCGCGTACGCCCAGGTCAGCGCCCGCTGCGCGTTCGACGAGGTGCAGACCACGCCCTTGGTGCGGCCGACGAAGCCCTTGATGTCGGCCGACGAGTTCATGTACGTCACCGGGACCATCGTCGCCGGCGATGCCCAGGTCCTCGAAGTGTTCCCAGGCCGTCTCGACCTGGCCCAGCACCGCCATGTCGGCCATCGAGCAGCCGGCCGCCAGGTCGGGCAGCACCACCCGCTGCGCCGCACCGGTCAGGATGTCCGCGCTCTCGGCCATGAAGTGCACGCCGCAGAACACGATGAACTCGGCCTCCGGGCGGGCCGCCGCCTCGCGCGCCAGCTTGAACGAGTCGCCGGTGACGTCGGCGAACTGGATCACCTCGTCGCGCTGGTAGTGGTGGCCGAGCACGAACACCCGGTCGCCCAGCGCCGCCTTGGCCGCTGCCGCGCGGGCCACCAGGTCCGGGTCGCTCGGCGCGGCAGGTCGCCCGGGCAGTCGACGCCGCGCTCGCTGGCCGGGTCGGACCCGCGCCCGAGCAGCAGCAGGGCGGTGGCGGTGCTTCGCTCGGCCCAGGTCACATGAGGCTGTCACACCGGCCATGCTCGACACGAGGGATGCCTGCTGGCACACTCCTCGTGTGCGCGTCCTCATCTGCCCGGACAAATTCGCCGGCACCCTGTCCGCCCCGGCGGCCGCGGCCGCGATCGCCGAGGGCTGGCTCGACTCGGCCCCGGGCGACACCGTGGTCCGCCGCCCGCTCGCCGACGGCGGTCCGGGCTTCGTCGACGTGCTGGCCGGTGCGCTGGGCGGCGCGCCGGATCGCGGTCCGGACGGTCGACCCGCTCGGCCGGCCGGTCGACGGGCGAGATCCTGCTCGCCGGGACCACGGCGTACGTGGAGAGCGCCCAAGCCTGCGGACTGCACCTGCTGACCCCCGGGGAGCGCGACCCCAAGGTCGCCACGTCGTACGGGCTGGGACTGCTGCTGGCCGCCGCGGCCGAGACCGGGGCGGCCGACGTGGTCGTCGGGCTGGGTGGCTCGGCCGTCAACGACGCCGGCGCGGGCATGCTGGCCGCGCTCGGCGCCGGCCCGGTCGGGGTCGAGCAGACCGCCCTGCCGTACGGGGGAGCGGCGCTGAGTGCCGCCATCGGCCTGGCCGGGCCGCCGCAGCTGCGCCCGGTGCGGCTGGTCGCCGCCACCGACGTCGACAACCCGCTGATCGGCCTGCACGGCGCGAGCAACGTCTTCGGCCCGCAGAAGGGCGCCTCCCGGGAGGACGTCCTGCGGCTGGACGCGGCGCTGGAGCACTTCGCGGGCGTCCTGGAGGCCGGGCTCGGGGTGTCCGGCCTGGCCACCGTGCCTGGCGGCGGCGCGGCCGGTGGCCTGGGCGCGGCGCTGATCGCGCTCGGCGCCCAGGTGACCTCGGGGATCGGCCTGGTCACCCGTCTCATCGGCCTGGAGACCGAACTCGACCGGGCCGACCTGGTGATCACCGGGGAGGGGTCGTTCGACCACCAGTCGCTGCGCGGCAAGGTGGCGGCCGGGGTCGCCGGCGGCGCCCGGGACCGCGGCCTGCCGTGCATCGTGATGGCCGGCCGGGTGGAGACCGGGTATCGGGAGGCGGCCGCGGCCGGGGTGAGTGAGGCATACTCGCTGGTGGAACACTTCGGTTCGGTCGAGGTGGCGCTGGCCGAACCGGCCCGTGGCCTGCGCGAGATCGCCGCCCGTGCGGCCAAGCAATGGAGCCGCGCCGACCGATAATCCAGGCTTGGTAAAGCTCAGTGATCTGCGCTACCCGGATTGGGAATCTTCGCCCGGAGAGTTAGCGTTGGTCATTACGGCAGAATCGTCCGCACCGGCAGGGAGTTACTTAAGTGACCACTGAAGCGCACATCGAGTCGATCCCGGCCCCGACGGCCGCGCCGACCGGCGTCATCTTGACCGACGTCGCCGCTGACAAGGTCAAGACCCTGATCGAGCAGGAAGGGCGCGACGACCTGCGCCTGCGTATCGCCGTCCAGCCCGGTGGCTGCTCCGGCCTGCGCTACCAGTTGTTCTTCGACGAGCGCTCGCTCGACGGCGACATCGTCACCGACTTCGGCGGCGTCGAGGTCGTGGTCGACCGGATGAGCTCGCCGTACCTGGCCGGCGCGACGATCGACTTCGCCGACCGGATCGACGCCCAGGGCTTCACCATCGACAACCCGAACGCGCAGAACTCCTGCGCGTGCGGCGACTCGTTCCACTGATCAGCCCGTACGTCCGAGGCCGTCTCCCGTCCGGAGGCGGCCTCTCGTACGGCCTGCGGCATGTCCGGGAGGCGACCGCCCGGTAGGCTCGGCCGGTAATCCCCCGTTGCTCCCGACCCTTCGAGGGACCGCCATGAAGATCGCCGTCACCGGCTCGATCGCCACCGACCACCTGATGCACTTCCCGGGCCGGTTCGCCGAGCAGCTCATCGCCGACCAGCTGCACAAGGTGTCGCTGTCGTTCCTCGTCGACGACCTGGTGGTCCGCCGCGGCGGCGTGGCCTCCAACATCGCGTTCGGGATGGGCATGCTCGGGCTGCGGCCGATCCTGGTCGGCGCGGTCGGCGCCGACTTCGCCGACTACCGGTCGTGGCTCGAGCGGCACGGCGTGGACTGCGACTCGGTGCACGTCAGCGACCGTCGCGCACACCGCCCGGTTCGTCTGCACCACCGACGACGACCTGAACCAGATCGCGTCGTTCTACGCCGGCGCGATGACCGAGGCCCGCAACATCGAGATCGCCCCGGTCGCCGCCCGCGCCGGCGGCCTCGACCTGGTGCTGATCAGCGCCAACGACCCGGCCGCGATGATCCGCCACTCCGAGGAGTGCCGGCTGCGCGGGTACGCGTTCGCCGCCGACCCGTCGCAGCAGCTGGCCCGGATGGACGGCAGGACGTGCTCACCCTGATCCGCGGCGCCGACTACCTGCTGACCAACGAGTACGAGCGTTCCCTGCTCGAGACCAAGGCCGCGCTTGACCGGCGACCAGGTGCTGGACGAGGTGAAGGTGCGGATCACCACGCTCGGCAAGGACGGCGTGGAGATCACCGGCCACGGCCTCGACCGGATCCACGTGCCGGTGGCCCGGGACGTGATCGCGGACGACCCGACCGGCGTCGGCGACGGCTTCCGGGCCGGCTTCTTCGCCGCGCTCAGCTGGGGCCTCGGCCTCGGAACGCGCGGCGCAGGTCGGCTCGCTGGTGGCGGCGCTGGTCCTGGAGACGGTCGGACCGCAGGAGTACGAGGTCAAGCGGGACGAATTCGCTGAAGCGCCTGGCCGACTCGTACGGCGACGACGCCGCGGCCGAGGTCCTCCCGCACCTTCCCGCCTGACCGTCCGCCGATGGTCCTCGCGGTCTTCGCCGGACTGCCCGGCGTCGGCAAGAGCACGCTGGCCGCCCTGGTCGCCACGGCCCTGCCGGCGACCGTCCTCGCGGTCGACACCGTCGACTTCACCTTGCAGCGGTACGACGTGACCGAGGCCCGGCCCGGGTACGCCGCGTACGGCGTGGTGGCGGCGCTGGCCGAGGTGCAGCTCGGCATCGGTCACCACGTCATCATCGACGCGGTGAACCCGGTGCGGGCCGCCCGGCAGCTCTGGGTGGACCTGGCCGAGAGGTGCACGTGCCGCTGCGTGTCGTCGAGGTGGTGTGCGGGGACGACGCCGAGCACCGCCGCCGCGTCGAGGCCCGGTACGCCGCCCGTGACCACGACGGCATCCCGGACTGGGTCCGCGTGCTGGAACGCCAGGCGGAGTACCAGCCCTACCTGGGTCCGCGCCTGGTGGTCGACACGTTTCTGGCCGAGGAACCGGTCGCGTCGATCGTCGATTACCTCAGCTGAGTCGACCGCCTCAGCTGAGCCGACTACCTCAGCCGAGTCGCCGGATGTCGAAGCCGGTGCCGTCCTGCGACACGAACTCGTGGCCGGTCATCCGGCACCAGGCCGGGATGTCGTTGGCCGCGGCCGGATCGTCGGCCAGCACCCGGATCAGCCCGCCGACCTCGACGGAACGAATGTTCTTCGCCAGCTCGATGATCGGCCGGGGGCAGCGCTGGCCGAGGCAGTCCAGCGTGGTCACAGCCCGGCCTCGGCCCGGATCCGGGCCACGATCCCCGGCAGCACCGCCAGGAAACGGTCCACCTCGTCCGCGGTGGTGTCCCGGTGCAGCGACACCCGCACGTTGCCGTGGCTCAGCACGCCCATCGCCTCCAGCACGTGACTGGGGCGCAGGGTGGAGGCGGTGCACGAGGAGCCGGACGAGACCGCGAACCCGGCCCGGTCCAGGGCGTGCAGCAGCGCCTCGCCGTCCACGTAAAGGCAGGAGAACGTGACCAGGTGCGGCAACCGGTCGGCCGGGTCGCCGACCACCTCGACGTCCGGCACGGTCGCCGGCGACCGTCGACCCGGATCTTGTCGACCAGCGCCGACAGTCGGGCGGCGACTCGCGTCCCGCCTCGGCCCGCACCGCCCGCAGCGACGCGGCCGCGGCCACGATCGCCGGCAGGTCACGGGCGGTGTCCGCGGGGGAGTGCGGGTCGTCGGCCGGATAGGGCGCCCGCCACCGCGTCCCCTTGCGTACCACCAGCAACCCCACGCCGGCCGGGCCACCCCACTTGCGGGCGCTCGCGGTCAGCATCGACCAGCCGTCCGGGATCGGCGCGTGGCCCAGCGACTGGGCCGCGTCCACGTACAACGGCACGCCGCCGGCGCGGCCGCCTCGGCCACCGGCTGCAGTGTGCCGGCCTCGTGGCTGGCGCTGATCAGCGCGGCCAGCGCCACGCCGGGGGCCTTGACCGCGGCCCGCCAGGCGTCCAGGTCGAGCCGCCCGGCGCGGTCCACACCGACCTCGACGGCGCGGCCGTGGGCGCGAGCGGCGTGCAGCACCGCCGAGTGCTCGATGGCCGAGTGGACCAGCACGTCACCGGCGCGCCGCCGCCCGGCCAGCCCGCCGAGGACCGCCGCGTGCGCGGCCGCCGTGCCACCGGCGGTGAAGGTCACCTCGTCCGGCCGTACGCCCAGGGTGTGGGCCGTGGTCTCGCGGGCGGCGTCGAGCAACCGGGCCGCCCGCCGGCCGGCGTGGTACAGCCGGTCCGGGTCGGCCCAGCCGTCGTCCAGCGCCGCGCTGCAGGGCCTGCCGGGCCACCGGATGCAGGGGCGCCGCCGTCGCCGCGTCGAGGTACGACGTCGGTGCGGCGGGAACAGCCGTGTTATCCACCCCGCGAACGGTATCGTCCGGTTGTCCGGGCTCGACGAAGATCCGACCCCCCGCAACCGTCCGGGAGCGGCAGGTCGAGTAATGTGCGACCGTCGGTGACGCTTGCCGCCGGGTGTCCGGTTTTCGCACCGGTCGAGCATCCGGGGGCGCGGCATAGGAGGCAGGAGCAGGTGGGCGTGAAGAGTTCGGCCACGCGGCCGCGGGCGAGTCCGGCTCGCCGGTCTCGGTCTCGGCAGCGCGGCGCTGCTGCCGCTTCTGTCCGGCTGTTCGATGGAGGGCGTCGGCCGGGCGTTCGGCAACTTCGGCTGGCCCGACCGAGGCGTCAGCCTGCAGGCCCACAAGATGTACGACCTGTGGATCGCGTCGGTCATCGCCGCCCTGATCGTCGGCTTCTTCGTGTGGGGCCTGATCTTCTGGTGCGTCATCCGGTACCGCAAGCGCGGCGACGAGCTGCCCGTGCAGACCCGGTTCAACATGCCGCTGGAGACGCTCTACACGGTCACGCCGATCCTCGTGGTCGCGGTCCTCTTCTACTACACCGCGATCGTCCAGACCGAACGTGGACAAGCTCTCCAAGAACCCCGACCAGGTCGTCGAGGTCGTGGCCTTCAAGTGGAACTGGCAGTTCAACTACCGCGACGGCATCGGCAAGGACGCGCACACCGTGGCGTCCACGCTGGGCACCTCCGACGTGATCCCGATCCTGGTGCTGCCGACCGGCGAGAAGATCCGGTTCGAGGAGACCAGCAAGGACGTCATCCACTCGTTCTGGGTGCCGGAGCTGCTGTTCAAGCGGGACGTCTTCCCGGGCAGCATCCGCAACGTCTTCGAGGTCACCCTGGACAAGGAGGGCCGCTACGTCGGCCGGTGCGCCGAGCTCTGCGGCACGTACCACGCCTTCATGCAATTCGAGCTGGTGGTCGTCTCGCCGGCGAAGTTCAACCAGTTCCTGGCGGCGAAGAAGGCCGGCGCGTCCACCCAGCAGGCGATGGGTGACATCGGCTTCACCGGCAACCAGGAGTACGCGGTGACCACGCAGCCGTTCAACACGCGGCGGCAGAACCACAGCTGGAACCAGACCAACGCCGTCGCGCAGGGGAAGTAGGTAGCGCCGTGCGGACCGAGTACAAGATCTTCGGCGGCGTCGCCGTGTTCCTCTTCGTCGCGGCCATCGTGTACGGCGTCCTGCACCTACGGCGAGGTCGGCCACCTGGAGTGGATCGGCACCGTGGCGCTGGTGCTGTCCGGACTGCTGTGCTCGATGTGCGGCGGGTTCTTCTGGTTCGTCGCCCGGCGTATCGACCTGCGCCCCGAGGACCGCGAGGACGCCGAGATGGCCGAGGGCGCGGGCGAGATCGGCTTCTTCAGCCCGGGCAGCTACTGGCCGTTCGGCCTGGCGCTGGCCGCGGCGATCGCCGGCCTGGGCCTGGTGTTCGTGATGTGGTGGCTGCTGGCTCTGGGCCTGGTCCTGGTGATCGCCTCCGCGTGCGGCCTGCTCTTCGAGTACTACTCCGGCACCCGGCACACCGCGGAGCACTAACCGATTCAACGCAGGTCACGGCCCGCCTCCCGGACTTCCGGGGGCGGGCCGTGATCGCGTGGTGGGTCAGGCGGCCCGGCGTTGCTGGGGGGCGATGCGGCCGTTCGGGCGGTGCCAGAGGTGCATGGTGATCGGGACCAGGACCTCGGCGGCGCCGCAGCGCGTGCAGACCAGCTCGGGGCACTCCTCGTGCCCGTCCGGGCAGGGCGGCACCTCGAAGAGCATGTCGCCGTTGCAGAGGATGCAGCGCAGTTCACGTTCCGGCACGGGTGGCTCCTCTTCGTCGGAAGGTGGAATTACCCGAATGGTGCTTCCGACGCTGCCACGGTTGCGCGTGGATGCCGAGCATCTGAGCCTGGCGTGTCGCTCACTCGGGGAAGGCGGCCTTCGCCATCTGCGCGGCCGCGACCCAGCGCTCCAGCAACGCCGTCGCCGCGCCGGAGTCCACGGTGGCCGCGGCCCGGGCGATGCCGGCTCGCATGTCGTCGGAGAACGACCCCGGGAAGCCGGCCTGCGCGGTGAACGCGGCCGCCGCGTTGACCAGCACCGCGTCCCGCACCGGGCCGGTTTCGCCGGCGAACGTCCGCCGGGCCGCGTCCGCGTTGAACTGCGGCGTCGCCGCCGCGCAGGTCACCCGGCGCACTGCGGGGCAGGCCGAGGTCGGCGGCGTCGACCACGGACTCGGTGACCTCGCCCTTGCGCGCGATCCAGACCCGGGTCGGCGCGGCCGTGGTGAACTCGTCCAGCCCGTCCTCGCCCCGCATGACCAGCGCCGAGTCGCCGCGGCGGGCGAACACCGCCGCCATCACCGGGGCCATCCGCAGGTCGAAGCAGCCCACCGCGGCCGCCGTGCGGGCGGGCCGGGTTGGTCAGCGGGCCGAGCATGTTGAAGAACGTCGGGCACGCCCAGCTCGCGACGGGTCACCGAGGCGTGCCGCATGCCCGGGTGATAGCGGGCGGCGAAGCAGAACCCGATGCCGGCCTCGGCGACCGTACGGGCCACTCCGGCCGGACCCAGGTCGAGCGGGATGCCGAAGTACTCCAGCAGGTCGGCGGTGCCGCACTGGGACGAGGCGGCCCGGTTGCCGTGCTTGACCACGCGTGACCCCGGCCGCCGCGACCACGATCGCGGCCATCGTGGAGATGTTCACCGTGTGCGCCCGGTCGCCGCCGGTCCCGACCACGTCGACCGCGTCGGCCCGGGTGGCCTCGGGCAGCTCGACCAGGGTGGCCGCGGCCAGCATGGCCTCCACCAGCCCGGCGATCTCGGCCGGCGTCTCGCCCTTGGCCCGCAGCGCCATGGCCAGGCCGGCGACCTGTACCGGCGTCGCGTTCCCGGCCATGATCTCGCCCATCGCCCAGGCGGTGTCCTGCGGCGGACAGCTCCTCGCCACGCAGCAGGGCGCTCAGCAGGTTCGGCCAGGTGGGTGCGCCCATGGCGGGGCCTCCGTCGGGGGGTTGCCGGGGTGGACGGGCGGGACCGCTCAGGAGCCGAGCGTGTGCATGGTGCCCAGCGGCGTGGCGCCGTTGCGCCGGGCGCGCAGCATCGCGGCCACCGTCTGGCCGGTGGTGACCGGGTCGAGCGGGTACCGCAGGGTGCCGTCGACCTGCGCGAAAGCGGCCAGCCAGCGGTCCGCGGCGCGGGCCAGGACGACGCAGGTGGGCGGCGGGTCGGCGTACTCGTCCTTGATCTGCCGGGCGATGCCGATGCCGCCGGCGGGCGCCGCCTCGCCGTCCAGGATCATCAGGTCGATCTCGTACGTGTCCAGCAGCCGGCGGCACTCTTCCCAGGTCGACGCGTCGACGAACTCGATCGCCAGGTCGGCCGCCGGACGGGGGCCGATGGCCAGCCGCATCTTGTCGCGCACCGCGAGGTCGTCGCTGTAGAGCAGGACGGTGTACGTGTCAGTCATGGTGTGACTCAGCTCATGGTGTGACCTGCTCCGCTCTGTGGCTTCGCGGTGATCGTACCGAACCGGTCAGTCCGAGTCCGGCCGTGGAGGGGGACTGGTGGCGGACGCGGCGAGACGGGCCGCTTCCTCGGCCTCGGCCCGGTCCAGCGCCCGGTCGATCCGCTTCGCCTCGCGTTCGGACTGCCTGATCCACTGCAGCACCAGGACGCCCAGGATGGTCACGCTGATCACCTCGCCGCCGGCCCACAGGATGCCGCCCGCCAGGACCTGGTCGGTGTGCGGATCGGCCCACGCCAGGTGCAGGTTCGGGTAGTAGTCGCCGGCCAGCAGCGTGCTGCTCTGCATGATGGTCAGCCCGAGCACCGTGTGGAACGGCACCGACAGCACCATCAGCAGGGCACGAGCCGGGTACGGCCACCGGTTGGGCAACGGGTCGAGCCCCAGCAGCGGCCAGAAGAACAGGCAGCCGACGATCACGAAGTGCACGTGCGTCAGCTCGTGCAGCCACGGGTGCTCGAGCGTGGCCTGGTAGAGCCCGGTGAAGTACAGGACGAACGGCGTCGCGACGAACACCCCGAAGGCCACCAGCGGAAACGTGAGAACATTCACCACCCGGCTGTGCAGGACCCGCAGCAGCTTCTTGCGGGGCCCCGGGGCGAGCGTCCGCAGGGCGAGCGTGACCGGCGCGCCCAGGGCCAGGAAGATCGGGCCGAGCATGGACAGGACCATGTGCTGGATCATGTGCACGGACAGCAGCGTGTCGTCGTACGCCTCGATCCCGGTGACCGTCACGAACGCCATCGTGCCCAGCCCGCCGACGAGGAACGCGACCGTACGGGCCGGGGCCCAGCGGTCCCCGCGCTGATGCATCCGGTACACGCCGTACCCGTACAGGAACGCCGCGACCAGCAACAACACCGCGATCACACTGGACAGGCGGATCTGCGTGAAGATCTCGGCCGGCGTGAACGGGGGGAGGACAGTATCCGCCGCCGCCGTCCGCCAGGGCCGGCGTTTCGGCAAGCCGCACCACTCTGAGGCTAGGCCCCCGGCGCACGGCGCGGCTGCCGCCGGGCCACGACACGTGACGGATTGGGCCCCCCGCGGCACGCAGGACTGATCGCGGGGCAATAATGAGCCCGTGACAGCGGCCTCAGCCATCGACAAGAGCCGGATCCACTCGCTGACGCGGCCGAACATGGTCAGCGTCGGAACCATCGTGTGGCTCTCGAGCGAGCTCATGTTCTTCGCGGCCTTGTTCGCGATGTACTTCTCGATCCGGGCGGCGGCGCCCGCCGAGTGGGCCGAGCACACGCCGAAGCTCGACATCCCCTACGCGACGACCAACACGATCATCCTGGTGCTGTCCTCGGTGACCTGCCAGATGGGCGTGTTCGCGGCCGAGAAGGGTGATGTGTTCGCGCTGCGCCGCTGGTTCACGATCACCTTCGTGATGGGCCTGATCTTCGTGCTCGGCCAGGCCAACGAGTACCGCAGCCTGGTCGGCGAGGGCGTCAAGATCAACGGCGACGGTTACGGCTCGATGTTCTACCTGACCACCGGTTTCCACGGCCTGCACGTGACCGGCGGTCTGATCGCGTTCATCGTCTACATGATCCGCACCACCATGGGCCGGTTCACGCCGGCCCAGGCGACCTCGGCGATCGTCGTGTCGTACTACTGGCACTTCGTCGACGTGGTCTGGATCGCGCTCTTCTCGATGATCTATTGGCTTCAGTTGATCGCGCCGCATCCGATGCGCTCCAAGGTCGAACTCCAGAGGACACAAGCCCATGACTTCTGACACCCCCGCGACGGCGGCTCAGCCGGGTGTTCCGCCGGCGGCGTTCGGCGCGCCAGCCGGGCGCGCCGCCGCTTCGGCGCGGCCGCGCGGATGGTCGCCGCGCTCGCGCTGGCCGGCGGCATCTACTCGGCGTTCGCCCCGGGTGCGTTCGCCGAGGACAGCCGGCAGCTCTCGCAGGCGGCGCATGGAGGGCCAGGCGCTCTACGACAACAGCTGCGTCACCTGCCACGGGCAGAACGCGGAAGGCGTCACGGGTCGCGGGCCCGAGCCTGATCGGCGACGGTTCGGCCGCGGTGGAGTTCCAGGTCGGCACCGGCCGGATGCCGCTGGCGCGGCAGGAGGCCCAGGCGGAGGAGAAACCGCCGCTGTTCAACAAGGACCAGACCAAGCAGATCGCCCAGTACATTCAGGAGCTCGGTGGCGGCCCGCAGGTGCCCGCCGGCCCGTGACACGATCGACGCCGACGCCAACCCGGACGCCCTCGCCCGCGGTGGCCAGCTGTTCCGGCTCAACTGCACCTCCTGCCACAGTTACGGCGGCGCCGGTGGCGCACTGTCCTCCGGCAAGTACGCGCCCTCGCCTGAAAGGCGCGTCGCCGGAGACGATCTACGCGGCCATGCTGACCGGCCCGCAGAGCATGCCGGTGTTCGGTGACAACGAGCTCACGCCGGACCAGAAGCGCGAGATCATCACCTACATCACGGCTCAGCTGCAGCAGGACAAGGACCCGGGCGGCCTGTTCAACCTCGGCCGCTACGGTCCGGTCACCGAGGGCCTGGCGATCTTCCTCGTCGGCATGACGGTGCTTGTTTTCGCGACGCTCTGGATTGCGGGGAAGTCATGACCGTGGTGAACGGCGGACACGGCACGGCCACCAAGCAGGTCGACGTCAACGACCCACGGCTCGACCGGTTCGACATCGTCAAAGAGGGCGCGCGGCGCGACGACATCGAGATCGTCACGTACGAGTCGCAGTTCCCCGGCCCGAACTCGAAGGCGGAGAAGCGCGTCGTCCGCTCGATCGCGCTGCTGTTCATGCTTTCCGGCCTGTTCGCGCTGATCTTCCTGGTTGCGTACATCTGGTGGCCCTGGCGCTACGAGCTCGGCCGCAATATCAACGACTACTACACACCGGTCCTCGGCATCTCCCTCGGGCTGTCCCTGCTGAACCTCGGTCTGGCCATCCTGGCCTGGGCCAAGAAGCTGCTGCCGCACGAGGTGTCGATCCAGGCGCGGCACGACGCCCCGTCGCCGGCCGACGCGCAGTCGACACGGGATGAGCAGCTGATCACCGGTCAGACCCTGGTGTACGTGGCGGACGAGCTCGGTGTCCAGCGCCGCCCGCTGCTCAAGGGCGCGATCGCGCTCGGTCTCGCCCCGCTCGGCCTGGTGGCGGCCGCGCCGCTGATCGGCGGCTTGATCAAGGACCCGCACAAGGCCGACCGAGGCGAGGATCCGCCGCTGTTCCGCACCGGTTACAGCGTCGGCGCGAGCGGCGGCAAGCCGGTCCGGCTGACCCGCGAGGACGGCACGCCGGTCCGGCCCGAGGACGTCAGTGTCGGCGGCCAGATCACCGTCTTCCCCGGCATCCCCGGACGGCGCCACGAACGAGTACGCCGACTCGCCCACGCTGCTGATCCACCTGCGGGCCGACGACGCCGCCACGGCCCACAGCAACAGCGACAACGATCACGCCAACCACGGAGCGATGTGGGGCAACTACGTCGCGTACTCCAAGGTCTGCACGCACGCCGGCTGCCCGGCAAGCCTGTACGAGCAGCAGACCAACCGTCTGCTCTGCCCGTGCCACCAGTCGCAGTTCCATGATCACGGACAACGCCCGGCCCATCTTCGGCCCGGCCAGCCGCCGACTTCCGATGTTGCCGCTCACGGTGGACGCCGAGGGCTACTTTGTGGCAGCGTCGGACTATCAGGGAAACCGTCGGCCCTGACTTCTGGGAGCGGCCATGAAGCGCCGAAAGCTCGACCTTGCTCAGGTACCCGCCAACGTCGGCCGCGGGCGTCGACGAGCGGTACCAGGTGGCCACCCCGCTGCGCAGTCTGCTCAACAAGGTCTTCCCGGACCACTGGTCGTTCCTGCTCGGCGAGATCGCGCTGTTCTCGTTCATCATCCTGCTGCTCACCGGCACGTTCCTGACCCTGTTCTTCGACCCGTCGATGAACGAGGTCACGTACAACGGGGCCTACACCGCGCTGCGCGGCGTGGACATGTCGGCGGCGTACGAGTCGTCGCTGCACCTCTCGTTCGAGGTGCGCGGTGGCCTGTTCATGCGGCAGATGCACCACTGGGCGGCGCTGCTGTTCATGGCGTCGATCGTCGTGCACATGGCGCGCATCTTCTTCACCGGCGCGTTCCGCAAGCCGCGCGAGGCGAACTGGGCCATCGGTGTCGCGCTGTTCCTGCTCGGCTTCCTGGAAGGCTTCACCGGCTACTCGCTGCCCGACGACGGCCTGTCCGGCACCGGCCTGCGCATCGCCTCGCGCGATCATGCTGTCCATCCCGGTCGCCGGCACCTGGATCTCGGCGTCGGTGTTCGGCGGCGAGTTCCCCGGCCACCTGATCATCGGCCGGTTCTACATCGCGCACGTGCTGCTCATCCCGGGCAGCCTGCTCGCGCTGATCAGCGTCCACCTGGGCCTGGTCTTCAAGCAGAAGCACACCCAGTGGCCGGGCCCGATGCGGACCAACGAGAACGTGGTCGGCGAGCGGATGTTCCCGCGGTACGCGCTGAAGCAGGGCGGCTTCTTCATGACCGTCTTCGGCGTGGTCGCGCTGATGGCCGGTCTGTTCCAGATCAACCCGATCTGGCTGTTCGGGCCGTACCGGGCGTCCGAGGTGTCCTCGGCCAGCCAGCCCGACTGGTACGTCATGTTCATGGACGGCCTGGTCCGTCTGATGCCGAACTGGCAGATCACCCTGCCGATCTACATCGGCGGCGGTCACGGCTACAGCATCCCGCCGCTGTTCTGGCCGGCGGTGGTCGGCCTGGGCGCGCTGACCACGGTGCCGATGGTCGTACCCGTTCATCGAGGCCCGGCGGACCAAGGACCAGCGCATCCACAACCTGCTCGAGCGGCCGCGCGACGCCCCCGAGCGGGTCGGCGTCGGGCGCGATGGCGTTCACGTTCTTCCTCGTCGCCACGCTCTCCGGCGGCAACGACGTGATCGCCGACAAGTTCCACATCAGCCTCAACGCGATGACCTGGGCCGGCCGCATCGGGTTGCTGATCGTGCCGCCGCTGGCGTACTTCCTCGCCGTCCGCATCTGCCTCGGCCTGCAACAGCACGACCGGGAGGTGCTCGCCCACGGCGTCGAGACCGGCATCATCCGGCGAGCTGCCGGACGGCCGGTTCTATCGAGGTCCATCAGCCGCTGGTCGCCGGTGGACGACCACGGACACCCGGCGCCGCTGGACTACGCCGGCTGGGTCGTCCCGAAGAAGATGAACCGGCTCGGCGCGCTCGCCCCGGCGGTCAAGGGCTTCTTCTTCCCGGTGGAGAAGCCGGCCGAGGCTCCGGTCTCGCCCGGCATGCCGCCGGTCAGCCCGAGCCCGGACCGCGAGGAGATCACCTCCGGCCGGTAACGTCCCAACCATGCAAAAGGGGGCCTTCGGGCCCCCTTTCTGCGCGTGTGGGCGGTTCAGTCGGCGTCCGGCAGGCCGATCGCGAAGGCGTCCTCCAGGTCGTGCCGGCTGTACGCGCGGAACGCGATGTGCGACTCGGTGTTGAGCACGCCCGGCGTCTTCGAGATCCGGCCGGCGATGACCTCGGCGATCTCGTCGAACCGAGCCACCCGGACGATCGCGATGAGATCCACGTTGCCGGCGACGGAGTAGACCTCGCTGACCCCGGGCAGGGCGGCCAGCGCCTCGGCGACCTCGGGGATCGAGTCGGTGGCGCAGTCGATGTGCACGATCGCGGTGTTCACGGGGCTCCTCGTCGGGTTGCGATGACGTCTGCGCTGCACATGCTATCGGCGCGGGGTCAGCACCGGGAGCAGCAGACGCGAGGTCGCGTGCACGGTGTTGACCGACCGGGTGCCGATCGTTGGCGACGCGTCACGCGGTGACCGTCACGTTGTGGCCGGCGCGGATCGCGCCGGTCAGGGACTCGCCGGCCGCGACCGTCGCGCCGGGCCAGACCACGCAGCCGGTGATCGTCTCCGTGGACGGTCGCGCTCCGCGCCGACCACGGAGTTCTCCACCCGGCCGGTCACGGTCGCGGTGGGATCGATCAGGGTGCCGCCGGCGGCGTCCAGGTTGGCGCGCAGATAGTCGGCCGGGGTGCCGGTGTCGATGTAGGCGCCGCTGTAACCGATCAGTTCAAGCTCGCCGGCGGCCTCGGCCGGGCGCCAGACCGCGCCGACCAGTTCGCCGGGCGTGGACGGCAGGATTCGCGGACGTAGCGACCAGGGCAGCAGTGAGAAGCCGGCGAAGCGGCGGCCGCTGAACCCACCGGTGCGCGCCGGGCGGGTTCGGCAGGGTCAGCATCCGGACCGTCCGCCGGCCCAACCGTCCAGCAGCGCCGCGATGTCCTTGCCGGGCGCGCGCGCCGGGTCGGTCGAGGTAGGCGTCGGCGTTGCCGACCAGCACGCCCCGGCCGTCGATCCAGCCCTTGAGGCTGCCGATGCCGCCGGCGGTGCCGAGCGGGCCGTCCGGCTCGACCGACACGTGCGCCCGGTCGCCGACGTGCGCGACGATCTGATCGGCCGAGGTACGCGGCGTTGACCGCGACCGTCCGCGGCCCGGCAGGCCAGCCGGCCACCCGGGCCAGCGCCCGGTCCAGCAGCGGCACGTTGCCGACCGGGCACAGCGCCTTCGGCCGCAGCTCGGTGAGCGGGCGCAGCCGCCGGCCCTCGCCGGCGGCCAGCACGACCGCGCAGACAGCGCCGGCTCCGGTCGCGCCGGCTGGTGAAGGGGTCGCCGCTGGTGACGGGGTTGATTCTGGTGACGGGGTCGCGCCTGGTGCAGAGGTCACGTCGCCCATGGGCCGATGCCGTACCGCCCGAGCAGGGCGGCGGTGTTGACGGTCAGCGGCGGCAGGCCGTCCATCGGGAACCAGGCGGCCTCCAGCACCTCGCCGCCGTCCACCACCAGCGTCGTCGCGCGACGCCGGCACCGAGACGGTGAAGACCATGTCGACCCATCCCTTGACGTGGACGATCGCGTTGGGCGACGGCCGGCGCCAGATCGCTCCGGGTCGACGCTCGACGCCGGACTCCTCGAACAGCTCCCGGGCCGCCGCCGACGTGCCGGCTCCTCGCGGTGCTTGAGCAGGCCCGGCGGGCAGGCCCCAGCGGCGGCCCGGCGGCTGGCGCAGCAGCAGCATCCGCCCGGCGCCGTCCGCTTCCGAGTCGCGGACCAGCGTGACCGCCCCGACCAGATAACTTGGGCGACGACCATCCGGACGATGCGGCGGCGGACGGGGCTGCGGCAGCCGGTAGAACGTCTGGTACGCGACACCGCGCATCGGCCCGGAGATATTCACCCCGCCAGATTACGGGCTGTGCCAGAACGGCGCGGAGGACCTGGGCCGCTTGGGGCCGAACCGTGGCGGCTCAGTCCGGGTGGTCCACCAGAGCGATGAGTTGCTCCACGACCTGATCGGGATCGAGGTTGCGCTCGGTCACGGCGACCAGCATCGTCTCGAGGTCCGGGTAACCCAGGTCCTCGGCCAGTCGGCGCAGCGGCACCTCGCTGGCCAGCCCGCGGTCGTGCTTGCGCAGCGTCAGCCCGATGGTCGCCCGGCCCAGCCGGACCTTGTCCGGCGATGCTGATGCCGGCCTCGTTGTCCTCGGCGAAGAAGCGGTTGATCGAGATCTGCGCCTGGCTCGACTTGACGAAGCCCAGCCATTCCTTGCGCGGGCCGTGCGGCGCGTTCGGTCGACCTCGGCCGTCGACTCGGAAGATCTCCACCACGTCGCCGTCGCGCAGTTGCGAGCTCAGCGGGGCCAGGCGGCCGTTGATCGTCGCGGCCAGACACTGGTCGCCCTGCTCGGAGCTGAGCTCGTACGCCAGGTCGACCGGCGTCGACCCGGACGGCAGCTCGAACGACTCGCCCCGCGCGAACACGGTGATCTGCCCCTCGGCCAGGTCACAGCGCAGTGAGGCGAGGAACTGGCCCGCGTCGGCGGTCTCCGACTCCCAGTCCAGCACCCGGCTTGCAGCCAGGTGAGCTGGTCCGAGCCCGGTGTCTCGGTCCAGTCGGTCGTACTTGGGGTAGCGGTAGCCGGTGGCCACGCCGAACTCGGCGCACCGGTGCATCGACTCGGTGCGGATCAGCACCTCGACCAGGCGGCCGTCCGGACCGGTGACGGTCGTGTGCAGCGAGCGGTACAGGTTGTTCTTGGGCGACGCGATGAAGTCCTTGAACCGGCCGGCCACCGGCCGCCACTGGCCGTGGATCGCGCCCAGCGCGGCGTAGCAGTCGGTTTCCGGTCCGTCGACGATCACCGCGATGCGGGGCAGGTCGAACGGGACCTGGTGGGCCACCGGCAACGGTGTCCTTCCAGATCGAGTAGAAGTGCCGGGGCCGCGCGTGGACGACGGCGTCGACCCGGCCGCGGCGCAAAGCGGTCCGGGCCTGGCCGGTCACCGTGGCGAGGTACTCGTCCCAGCCCGGCCGGTTGCGGACGTGCTCCTCGATCCGCGCGTACGCGTCGGGTTCCAGGTGGAACAGCACCGCGTCGTCGAGGTCGCGCTTGAGTGCCTGGATGCCCAGCCGGTCGCACAGCGGGACCAGCACGTCCAGCGTCGCGGTGGCGATCCGGGCCCGCGAAGCGGGGGAGCGGGCGTCCAGCGTGCGCATGTTGTGCAGCCGGTCGGCGAGCTTGATGACCAGCACCCGGACGTCCTTGCCGGCCGCCACGATCATCTTGCGGATCGTCTCGGCCTCGGCCGACTTGCCGTAGAACGCCTTGTCGAACTTGGTCACGCCGTCCACCAGGTGCGCCACCTCGGCGCCGAACTCGCCGGTCAGCATCTCGAGCGTGTAGCTGGTGTCCTCGACCGTGTCGTGCAGCAGCGCGGCGACCAGGGTGGTGGTGTCCATGCCCAGGTCGGCGCAGATCTGCGCGACCGCGAGCGGATGCGTGATGTACGGGTCGCCGCTCTTGCGCATCTGGCCGCGGTGCATGTTCTCCGCGACCGCGTAGCTGCGGCGCAGAACGGCCGCGTCGGCACCGGGGTGGACGCTCTTGTGCGTCCGGGTCAGCCTGGTCACCGGGTCGTCGTCGTTGCTGGGGAAGCTCAGCAGCGACCGGATCCGCTGGGTTAGCGTGACGTCGGCGGGAGGTTTCACGCCCGGACGGGCGCGTCCAAGGGCGGCGCCGTGGCCGGCGTCGACATCCACTCGGACACCCCCTCACCATCTGGTTTCCACCCAAGGGTACGAAACCGCGCGCGGGGTCCGACCGCTCGACCCTGGCCCCACGTCCTTACAGCCTAAGCGAGCGAGCGTCATCCGAACGGCCAGTTACCGATGAGCGAACGGACGAGTCTTTCCCCGAAACTGCGGTTTCGGCCCGGGTCAGCAGGTCAGCGAACCGGGCGGCGCCGCGCGCCGGTGACACCCAGTCACCGGAAGTCTCCACCAAACGGGTGTCCGGACGTTCCAGCCACGCCAGGATGCGTTCGGTCTCTTCCGCCGAGGCGGCCGGCACCGGGCCGGGGCCCGGCCGTACGGTCTCGGCGGTCGCCCGGGCCGCGTCGAGCGTCGGGCGCGGGTGCTCGCGGGACGGCGAGGTGGCCGCGGCGGCCAGCCGCCCGTGCCGGACCACGACGATCTCCCAGCCGCCGACCGTGTTCCGCCGGGCCGCGACCATCTCGGCCACCCGGGTCAGCGCGTCCAGCCGCTGCATCCGCAGGGTGGCCCGGAGCAGCGCGACCAGCCGTGACCGGATCACCGCGGCCTCCTCGTAGCGCCGGCGGTCGGACAGCACCCGGATGCGGGCCATCAGCGCGTCCACCACCGGCTCGGGGTCGCCGTACGTGGCGTTGCGGAGCGGCGTGGCCGCCCGTTCGGCGTACTCGGTCACGGAGATCTGGTGCTCGCAGGGTGCCGGGCACCGGCCCAGCTCCGCCAGCGCGCAGGCCGGCGTCGTGGTGCGTACCGAGAGCTTGTGCGATGCACTGCCGCAGCGGCACTGCGTCGTACACCCCGGCGGCGGCCAGCTCGGCCGTCCGGCGGGACGAGAACGGCCCGAGGTAGGCCGCGTCGTCGTCGGCCAGCTGCCGCACCACCGACAACCGCGGATAGGCCTCGGTCGGTCAGCTTCAGCCAGACCACCCGCTCCGGATGCTTCGACCGGCGGTTGTACGGCGGCGAGTGGGCGGCGATCAGCCGGAGCTCGCGGACCTCGGCCTCGAGCGAGTGCGCGCACTCGACCGCCTCGACCCGGACCGCCGCGGCCAGCATCTCCGACATCCGCGCCCGCTTCTCCGCAGGCGGTGAAGTAGTTGCGGACCCGGGCGCCGATGTCCTTCGAGGTGCCGACGTAGAGCGGCGCGGTCGTCGGCGGCCCGGAACACGTACACCCCCGGGACGTGCGGCAGGCCGTCGGCCAGATGCCGCTGGCGTCGCTGGATCGGGGTCACCGCCTTGGCGAACTCGATCGCGTCACCCAGAGTGTGCACGCGATAGCTGCCCAACCGCTCGATCAGCCCGTGCAGCACGTCCACCGTCGCCTTCGCGTCGTCCAGCGCCCGGTGGGTGGGCTCGACCGCCGCGCGGAAGAACCGGGCCAGGGTGCCCAGCTTGCGGTTGGGCACCTCGTCGCGGGTCAGCGCCCGCCGGGCCAGGGCGGCCGTGTCCAGCACCCGCGGCTGCGGCCACGGGTAGCCGTGCCGGACGCAGGCCGCCTTGAGGAAACCCACGTCGTACGGCGCGTTGTGGGCGACCAGCACCGCACCCCGCAGGAACTCCAGCAGGCTCGGCAGCACCACCTCGAGCGGCGGCGCCGGCGCCAGCATCGCCTCGGTGATGCCGGTCAGCACAGTGATGAACGGTGGGAGCCGCTCACCCGGGTTGACCAGGGTGCCGAACTGGCCCAGAACCTCGCCCGAGCGCACCTTGACGGCGCCGATCTCGGTCACCCCGCCGCCGTCCGGGCGCGCCGCCGGTGGTCTCCAGGTCGAGCACCACGAACGTCGTGTCCCGCAGCGACAGCGCCGCCGGATCGACCGAGCCGTCGGCGCTCAGGAGCGTGTCCAGAGTGCCCTGCACGTATGCCGGTTGTCCCACGCCGGGCAGATTAGGCGGGGGTACGACAACTTCCCGGACGCCATTCGAAAAGATCACTTGCGTACGCAAGCGTTTCCCGCAGACACGGTGGGAGAATGGGTTCATGTCCGCGCCGTTGCCGTCCGACGACGCCCCGATGGACGGGGCGGACCCCGGCGTGCCCGCGGAATCCGACTTCGCCCCCGAGCCGGTCCTGCCCGAGGCCGTCCGCCAGCGGATCACCTCCCTGGTGGCGAGCGCGTTGCCGGCGCTGCCGATGGACGAGATGCCGATGGCGCTGCGGCGGGTCGCCCGGTTCGCCCCGAACCGCCGGGCGCGGATGGGCAGTCAGGCGATCGCCGCCCAGCTCGCGTCCGACCCGCTGTTCCGCCAGCGGATCGGCGGCCGGGTGGTCACCGACGCCGGTGACCTGGGCGCCGCGGTGGCCGGTGGGATGGCCCCGGCCGCGGCCGACCCGGTCGAGGTGGCCGCGCTGGCCTACCTGGCCCGCCCGGACGGCTGGCGCGACCTGATCGAGGCGGCCGGCGACGCGGTCCGGGCCGAGGCGGACAGCGCGGCCGTGGCCAACCAGATCCGGGACGCCGAGCAGCGGGCCGACCGGGCCGAGCACGACCGCGCGGTGGCCCGGGTCGAGGCCGACAAGCTGCGCGACGAGCTGGCCCGGGTCCGCGAGGAGATGGGTCAGCTCCGCGAGGAGGCGCGGAGCACGGGCAAGGCGCTGCGCGAGTCGCAGGCCGCCCACAAGCGGGCCAGTGACCTGCTGGCGACCGAGAAGGGCCGGGCCGCCCGGATCACCGCCGACCACGACACCGAACTGCGGCGGCTGCGCGCCAAGCTGGCCGAGGCCGAGTCGGCGGCGGCCTCGGGCAAGCAGACGGCCAAGGAGGCCCGCGCGGCCGACGACGCCCGGCTCTGGCTGCTCTCGAGACGATCGGTCAGGCCGCCTCGGGACTGCGGCGTGAGCTGGCCCTGGGCCCCACCGACAAGCGGCCGGCCGACTTCGTGGCCGAGACCGCGGCCGGTCCGCCGGCCGCCCCGGAGCGTTCGCAGGCCCGGGCCCAGGACACCGACGATCCCGGCCGGCTCGACCAGTTGCTGGCGCTGCCCCGGGCCCACCTGATCGTGGACGGCTACAACGTGACCAAGCGGGGCTTCGCCGAGATGTCGCTCGAGCAGCAGCGCAAACGGCTGATCACCGGGCTGGGCGGGATCGCGGCGCAGACCGGCGACGAGGTCACCGTCGTCTTCGACGGCGCCGAGCGGGTGCACGGGCTGCCGCCGACGCCGCGCGGGGTCCGGGTGCTCTTCTCCCGCAAGGGCGACACCGCCGACGAGCTGATCCGCCAACTGGTCCGGGCCGAGCCCGCCGGGCGGCCGCTCGTGGTGGTCTCGTCCGACCGCGAGGTGGCCGACGGGGTGCGCCGGCACGGCGCCTACCCGATGGGCGCCGACTCATTGCTGCGCCGCCTGTCCCGCGGCTGACGCGTTTTTGTCGTACCCCCTCCTTAACGTTCACGGCAGACGTACGAGGAGGAGAAATGATCATCGACTGCGGTCGCTGTGCCGAGCGGGCCGGCGAGTGCCACGGCTGCCTGGTCAGCGTGCTCGCCGGGACGCCCGACGGCATCGCCGACCTGACCTCCGGCGAGATCCGGGCGATCGAGACGTTCGAGTTGGCCGGCTTCGAGGTCGAGCTGCTCGAGACCCCGGCGCCGCCGGCGCTGGTCCCGATGTTCCCGCGCCGCTCGGATGTGGCCTGAGCCTTCTGTCAGGATTGACCCCGGCCGTCGGAGGAGAGGAGCACGCGTGACGCCTCGGTTCTGGGCCGTTTGCGTGCTCGCCCTGCTCGTGGCGGGACTGGTCGCGGTCGCCGTGGTGCTGATCCCGTGGCACCGGCCGCCGGCGCCCCGGGCCGACCAGCTGGCCGCGTTGCGCGAGCTCCCGGCGGACAAGGTCGCCCGGGCCCGCGAGTTCCAGTCGCGCATGCGGCCCGCGATCTACGGTTCGCTCGGCATCGGGGCGGTCGCCGGGCTCCTGCTCGGATTCACGCCGCTCGGCGCGCGGCTGGTCGCGTCCTTCGGCGGCAGCTGGGTCGCCCGGGCGGTGCTCGGCGGTCTGGCCATCGTGCTGCTGACCGAGCTGATCACGGTGCCGTTCGCCGCGTGGTCCGCACGTGATCGCCGTCCGGTACGGCATCTCGGTGCAGACCTGGGGACCGTGGCTCGTCGACCGGCTCAAGTCGTTCGCGATCGGAGCCGTCCTCGGTTCCGTCGTGCTATTCCTGTTCTTCCTGCTCACCCGGCTCGCGCCGCGGTACTGGTGGGCGTGCGGCCGCGGCCGGGGCGGCCGCCCTGGTGGTGCTGCTGTCGTTCGTCCTGCCGGTGGTGGTCGAGCCGATCTTCAACAAGTTCACGCCGATGGCCGACGGTCCGCTGCGGACGGAGTTGATCGCCATGGCCGGCCGGGACGGCGTGCCGGTGCGTGATGTCCTGGTGGCCGACGCGTCCCGGCGCACCCGGGCGGTGAACGCATACGTGTCCGGGTTCGGGCCGACCCGCCGGATCGTCGTCTACGACACCCTGCTCACCGAGGCGACGCCGGACGAGGTCGTTTCGGTGGTGGCGCACGAGCTCGGGCACGCCAAGGAGAACGACGTCCTCATCGGCACGCTGCTCGGCGCGCTCGGCACCGCCGCCGGCGTGATCGTGCTGTATCTGCTCGGTTTCTGGGCGGCCCTGCTGCGGCGGGCCGGGGTCGACTCGATCGCCGAGCCGCGGGCCATCGGGCTGCTGCTGGCCGTGTCCACGGTGGCCGGCCTGGCCGGCGGCCCGGCGCAGGCGTTCGTCTCCCGGCGGATCGAGGCCCGGGCCGACGCGCACGCGCTGACGCTGACCGGCGACCCGGTGACGTTCGAGGCGATGCAGCGCCGGCTGGGCTCGGTGAACCTCTCCGATCCCGACCCGCCGGCCTGGGAGCGGGCGCTGGGCGCCAGCCACCCGTCCACGGTGGAGCGGATGGCGGCCGCCCGCGCGTACGCCCGGGGAAGCCGCTGATGGGCCGGACACTGCTGATCACCAACGACTTCCCGCCCCGCCCCGGCGGCATCCAGCAGTTCGTGCACAACCTCGCAGTCCGGCAGACCATCGGGCTCGCTCGTCGTCTACGCCTCGACCTGGGACGGGGCGGCCACGTTCGACGCCCAGCAGCCGTTCGAGGTGGTGCGGGAGGCCACCGTCGTTGCTGCTGCCGACGCCGGCAGTGGCGCGGCGGGCGGCGGCGCTGGCCCGGGCGCAACGGCTGCGACACGGTCTGGTTCGGTGCCGCCGCACCGCTCGGGCTGCTGGCCGGCGGGCTGCGCCGACGGGCCGGGATCGCCCGGGCGGTGGCGCTCAGCCACGGTCACGAGATCGGCTGGGCGGCGCTGCCCGGGGCTCGCCCGTTGCTGCGGCGGATCGCCCGGGACAACGACGTGATCACCTATCTGACCGACTACCAGCGGGTGCGCCTCGACCGGCGCGCTGCACGGGCTGACCGAACTGCGCCGGCTGGCTCCGGGCGTGGACGCCGACGCGTTCCACCCGTCGGTCCGCGGCAGCGCGGTGCGCGAGCGGTACGGGCTGGACGACCGCCCGGTGATCGTCTGCGTGTCCCGGCTGGTGCCGCGCAAGGGCCAGGACATGCTGATCCGCGCGCTGCCGCTGGTCCGGCGGCGAGTCCCGCAGGCCGCGTTGCTGCTGGTCAGCGGCGGACCGTACCGCCGGAAGCTGGAGGCGCTGGCGGCGCGAGCAGCGGGTCGCCGTCCGAGGTGATCTTCACCGGCTCGGTGCCGTGGGACGAGTTGCCGGCGCATTACGCCGCCGGGGACGTGTACGCGATGCCGTGCCGCACCCGCGCCGGTGGCCTGGACGTCGAGGGTCTCGGCATCGTCTACCTGGAGGCGTCGGCCACCGGTCTGCCGGTGGTCGGCGGCGATTCCGGCGGCGCGCCGGACGCGGTGCTGGACGGCGAGACCGGCTACGTCGTCGGCGGCCGCGACGTGGCCGCCCTGGCCGAGCGCCTGGTCGAGCTGCTCGGCAATCCGGAGCAGGCCCGGGCGATGGGGGCGGCCGGGCGAGCCTGGGTCGAGCGGGAGTGGCGTTGGGAGACCCAGGCGGCCCGGATGGCGAGGTTGCTGGACGATGTGCACTGAGCGGCCAAGCCGATCGGATCAGGTCTTCGACCACGGCCGGGTGGTCCGGTTCGGAGATCAGCTGGCCCTGATGCGTACAGATCGATCTACCCGCAGTTGGTCACGTCGCCGGGGAGCGCCTACCGATCGGCGTGATCCCGTGGCACAGTAATCCCATGGATCGGCTGGGTCTGGTCGTCGTCGTCGCGGTGCTGATCGTGGGCCTTGCGGTCGGCCTGTGGCGGCGCCGCACGGACGGCCGCCTGATTGATGTCCGCCGGCCGCTGACCGGCCCCGGCCAAGCCGGCGCGGCGGCTGGGACGGCGTCGGCTGGGACAGGGCGGCCGATGACAACGGCGGAGGCGACGGCGATGAACGGGAACCAGGTGGAGGACGGCCGGCTGGACCCCGCGATGCTGCAGCGGCTGGGCGTCGGGGCCGCCGGGGCGACGCTGCTGCAGTTCTCGTCGGCCTTCTGCGCTCCCTGCCGGGCCGTGCGCCGGGTGAGCAGCGAGGTCGCCGGCCTGCTGCCAGGGGTGCAGCACATCGAGGTCGACGCCGAGAGCCACCTCGCCGAGGTGCGGACGCTGAACATCTGGCGGACGCCGACCCTGCTCGTCCTGGACGGGGACGGGCGGGTGACGCGGCGCGCGACCGGCGTCCCGACCAAGCCGCAGCTGATCGCGGCCCTGGGTGAGGTCCTGCCGGCCGCCGGCTGAATGTGCACCTCGCTGCCGGTGATGGCCGTCACGATGGCAGCGCGAGCGCCGGGTGCGAAGGTACAGACATGCAGCTTGATCCGCGTGGGCCCCGGTTCGCCGCGAGCGTGACCAGGTCGTCCTGATCGTCGTGCTGGTGACGGGATGGGGGTGGCTGGCGCTGGCCCAGGCCGTCGTCTTCGCGATGACGGCCCTCGACCCGCGATACGGCCCGTACGGCTATCTCTACCGCGCCCTGATCCTGCCCCGCCTCGGGCCGACGACCGAACGGGAGGACGCCGCACCGGTGCGTTTCGCGCAACTGGTCGGGTTCGTCTTCCTGGCGGTGGCCTCGATCGGGTACCTGACCGGTGTGACGCCGCTGGGTATCGACATTCGCCGCGCTGGGCCTGCTGGCGGCCTTCCTGAACGCCGCGTTCGGGCTCTGCGTGGGCTGCGAGGCCTACCTGGCGGCCCGGCGGGTCACCGCGAGGCGCGCGGCTTGAGGACTGCCAGCGGCGGGGTCCTCGCGAGGCGCGCGGCTTGAGGACTGGCGGGCGGCGGGTCCCCGCGAGGCGCGCGGCCTGGGACCATCGGGTGGCGGCCCGACGGTCCGACGTACCTGGAACGACTCAGAACTTCGGCGCGTCCGGGGCCTCCAGCAGGCCGAGCCGCAGAGCGGTCATCAGCGCCTGCGCCCGGTTGGCCGCACCCAGCTTCTCGTACAGCTTGGAGATGTGGGTCTTCGCCGTCGACTCCGAAACGAACAGCTGCTTGGCGATCCCGGCGACGCTCATGCCGTCGGCCAGCAGCCGCAGCACCTGACCCTCGCGCGGGGACAGCTGCGGCCCGGACGGCGCCAGCCGCCGCTTCATCGCCTCGGCCAGATCGGCCGCGGTGAACGCGCTCGGCGCCGACGCGGCGTGCCGGGCGGCCGCCACGACCTCGTCGGCCGGAGCCGTCTTCGGCACGAAGGCGCTGACGCCCCGGCTTCCAGCGCGCCGAACAGCTGATCGTCACCGGCGTACATGGTGAGCACCACGATGCCCATGTTGGCGTTGTTCTTGCGCAGCGCGCGAGTGGCCTCGAGGCCGCTGCCGTCGGGCAGGCGCAGGTCCATGATCACGACGTCCGGCTGCAGCGCACCGGCCTGGCGCACCGCCTCGGCGGCGGTGGCGGCCTCGCCGACGACCTCGAACTGCCGGTCGCGCTCGAATGCGTGTCGCAGCCCCTTACGGATCAGATCGTGATCGTCGACAAGGAGGACCTTGGTGCGCGCCGTCGGCGCAGGACTGGTCGACATGCTCGGGTTACTCCCCTTCTGGAGCGGAAACGCTATCCCGCACGCTATCGCGCCGGGCGGGAGATCCAAGCACCACGGCGACAGTTGTCCCGCTGGGGTGTCGTGGCGTGATCTTGAGCTTCCCGCGGATGCGTTCGGCCCGCTCGGCCATGATGGTCAAGCCGTAACGGCCGTCCGGCCGCTCATCGGCGAAGCCCTTTCCGTCGTCGGAGACTTCGATCTCCGCGTACGGCGGGTCGACGGTGCAGGTCACCCACAGGTTGGAGGCGCCCGCGTGCTTGCGGGCGTTGGTGATCGCCTCCTGGGCGATGCGCAGCAACTCGGCCTCCGTCGCGGCCGGGCAGCCGTGCGGTCGACTCGTCGAACGTGAAATGCACCCGCAGACCGGCCGAGGTGCCGAGGGTACGCGCGTACTCGGCGATGGCCGCCGCCAACCCGCCGTTGCGGTCGACTTCGCTGCGCAGCTCGAACAGGCTCAGCCGCAGCTCGGTGATCACCCGGGTCACCTCGCCGCGCAGCGTGCGCAGCTCCTCGGCGGTCTCGTCGGCGCCCTCGGGCAGCGTCGCCTGGGCGTTGTCGATGCCGTACCCGACCATCACCAGTTCCTGGGCGACGCCGTCGTGGATCTCCCGGGCGAGCCGCTGACGCTCCTCATTGGTGGCCAGCGAGCGCACCTCGTCGAAGAGCAGCGCGGCCTCCAGCCGCAGCGCGGCCGGGCCGGTCACCTCGGTCACCTGGGCGACGACCGCCGACGGGTACGCGCCGGCCACGTCGACCTCGAGGATGGCCAGGCCGATCGTACGGACGCCGGCGACCAGCGGCACGACCAGTGAGGAGACGTCGCCGCCGCGGTGCGACCGGGCCTGTGACCGGCTGGCCGTCATCGGCTGCTGGGTGGCCCAGGCGTCCGCGATGGCCGAGTCGGAGTCGAGCGTGACCTCCCAGTCGACCCGTTCGGCGCCGGTCTGGGCCAGCACCACCAGGCGGCCGCCGCCGCTGGCCGACAGCACCGCGGCCCGATCGGCCGGGGCGACCGGTGCGCAGCTCCTCCAGCAGGTGCTCGGAGATGCCGCCCGGGTCGAGCGTGGCCCCCGGCAGCGATCGGGCCACGCTGCGCAGCTGGGTCAGCAGGCGGGTGGCTTCCGCGTACGGCTGGGGGTGGGCTCGGCCGGCTGGATGAACTGGCGCATGGTGTCGGCGGCGAACGTGATGATCGCGCCCAGCACCAGCCACTGCGCGCCGGCCGCGAGGTAGCCCGGCTGGGTGATCGGGCAGAACGTCGCCGCCGGGCAGCACCCCGCCGATCACCATGGCCACGGCGCTGACGCCGAGCAGGGCCGGCGCCCTCGGTGGGACGACGGCGCAGGGCCGCGGTCAGCAGCGGTACAGCCAGGTAGGGCAGGACGGCCTCGGCTCCGAACCCGGCGTTGAGCGTGCTCGACACCGACGCCGCGGCGACCGACCCGGCGGCCAGCCCGGTGACCGCGACCTCCGCGAACCGGCCCAGCGGCGCGGCCACCCGGTGGTCCGGGGCGGCGAACGCGGGCAGTGCGGCCACCAGCAGCAGGGCGATCCAGCGGAGCTGACCGACATTCTCGGTGGCGATCAGGGTCAGCGCGGCGACCAGGCCGAGCATGACGATGCGCGCGGCCATGGCGAGCGGCTGGCCGCGGGTCGGGACGCTGCTGGAGGCGGGCACGTGACGGATGGTAGCCGCATCGCCCCGGGCCAGGCCCTCCGCGCCGTCCGGAGGACCAGGCGTCGGTAGCCGGGCACGGCCCGGTCGGCAGAATTGTCGTGCCCACCGGGTAGCCTGCCGCGCATGGCGGACACCTCGACGCAGTCGATCCAGGTCCATGCGCCCCTGCGACGCGTGGCCGCGGTCATCTGCGACTTCCCGGCGCTATCCGGCGTGGGCCGAGGCGATGAAACAGGTCGAGGTCGTCGAGCAGTACGAGGACGGGTACGCGGCTCAGGTCCGGTTCGTGATCGACGCCGGGGTGATGGCCGACGACTACACCCTGGAGTACGCGTACGCGGAGGATCTGACCCGCATCGAGTGGCAGCTGGTCGCGCCGAGCAAGACGCAGAAGTCGCAGCGCGGGTCGTACGACCTGGCCGACGACGGCGACGGGACGACCACGGTGACGTACACCCTCGAGGTCGAGCTGGCCATCGGCATGCTCGGGATGTTCCGTCGCAAGGCGGAAAAAATGATCATGGATCAGGCGCTCAAGCAGCTCAAACGCCGCGTCGAGAGCCTGGACTGACACACGGGAGGACGTATGCCGGCATCCGCACGCGAAGAGGCCGAGCGGTTGGTCGCGACCGTCCTCGCCATGGCCGACGGGGGACAGCCGTCGTCGTCGCCCGATTTCAGCGGCACCGCCAAACGGCTCGGCGAAGGCCTGGGCGCTCTGGCCCGGGGGGTCAGCGCCGCCGTCGACCGGCTGGCCGCCGCCGGTACCGACGCCCCCCGCCCGGCGGCTTCCCGCCCCGCGGATGCCGACCCGGCGGCCGCGCCGGACGACGCCGAGGGTGAGCGCGTGGTCCCGGCGGAGCCGATTCCGGCGGACGGCGGTGTCTGGTCGGCTGCGACCCGGACGTCCCGGACCGGTGGGTGGGACTTCAGCGGTACGCCCGGGCTGGCCGAGGCCGCCGCGTTCGGCAAGTCGATCGTCGCCGGGATCGCGTCGTCCGGCCGTTCGTCGTCTGGCCGTTCGTCGGCGGACCGTTCGTCTTCGGGCCGGTCATCGTCGGGCGGCTCGGCGTCCGGGGGGCCTTCGTCCGGAGGGATGGTGTCCGGCGGGCGCTGGGCCACCGGGAGCCCGGAGTGCTGCGTCTGCCCGATCTGCCGGACTATCGCGGCCATGCGGGAGCCGAGCCCGGAGACGGCCGTCCGGCTCGCCACCGGCGCCGGTGATCTGGCCGGCAGCGTGGCGTCGCTGATGCGGGCGGCGTCGGTGGTCTCCCGGGTCACCCGGCCCCGGCCCGCCCGCCGCACCCAGACGCGCCGCACCCAGCCGGTCCGGCCGCAGCCCGCCCCGGACGAGGCCTGGTCGGCGGCCACCCGCCGGAACGCCCCGCCCGCAGCCGCGAGCAGTCCGCAGCCGGCCGCGGGCGCTGCGCCGGCCGTATCCGGAGGGCCGGCTGCAGCCTCCGGACCTACCGCTGCCGAGTCGGCTGCTGCGCAGGCGGCCGCCGCCGGACCGGGCGTGGGGGCCGGACCGGCCGAGGTGTGGGCCGCCGTCGCGGCCGCTGATCGGGCCGCCGCCGAGTCGGCCCGGTTGCGCACCGAGGCCGAGGCGGCCCGCCGCCGGGCCGAAGCCGCCGCCCGCCGGGTGGCTGAGGCCGCCGCGGCCCGGGCCCGCGCCGACGCGGAAGCGGCCGAACGCCTGGCCGCCGCCACCGCCGCCGCCGAATCGGGCCGGCCCGCACCGCGACCCGCGACCGGCCGCGCGGCCGGTGACATCTGGGCCGCGGCCACGGTCACGCCTCCGCCTCCGCCCGCCGTCACGCCCAGCGGGCCGGACCAGCAGCAGGCCACGCCGCTGAAGACGCCCGCCGCGCCGCCCGAAACGCCGGCCGCGCCCGAAACGCCGGCCGCGCCCGAAACGCCGGCCGCGCCGGGAACGCCGGCCGCGCCGGGAACGCCGGCCGCGGCGGAGACGCCCGCCGGGTCGCTGGAGAGGCCACTGCCCGCCGACGGGACGCCGGGCGCCGCGACCGGGCCTGGAACCCCCACGGCCGATGCCGTTGAATCTGAGGATGAGTAACCGCATGGCGGATCGATGCGGAACCGGCGTGGCGGCCGGGACCAGCGTGGATCATGATGTTGCGGGCCATCCGGGGACGACGGCCGAAATCGCGGGATAGGGAGTTGGCAGCGTGACGCTGACCATCGGAGTCGACGTCGGCGGCACCAAGGTCGCCGGCGGCGTGGTCGACGAGCACGGCAAGGTGCTGGCGACCAACCGCCGGGACACCCCGGCCGAGGACCCGGCCGGCACCCGGGACACCATCGTCGACGTCGCGGCCGAGCTGGCCCGGCAGTACCCGGCGGCGACCGCGGTCGGCATCGGCGCCGCCGCCTGGATCGACGCGGCCGGCTCGACGGTGCTGTTCGCCCCCAACCTGGCCTGGCGGGACGAGCCGCTGCGGGACTACGTGACCAAGGCCGTCGGCCTGCCGACCGTGCTGGAGAACGACGCCAACGTGGCCGCCTGGGCCGAGTTCCGGTTCGGCGCGGCCCGGCACGCCGACGACTCGATGGTGATGATCACCGTCGGTACCGGCATCGGCGGCGGCATCGTGCTCAACGGCGAGCTCTGGCGCGGCGCCAACGGCATCGCCGGCGAGCTCGGCCACATCCAGTCGGTGCCGGACGGGCATCCCTGCGGCTGCGGCCGGCTGGGCTGCCTGGAGCAGTACGCCAGCGGCAACGCCCTGGTCCGGTTCGCCCGGGCCGGCGCCCGGCAGGAGCCGGATCGGGCCGCGCCAGCTGCTCGAACTGGCCGGCGGCGATCCGCTGGCGATCGCCGGCCGGCAGATCACCGAGGCCGCGCAGGCCGGCGACGGGGTCGCCCGGGACGCGTTCGCGCAGATCGGCTACTGGCTGGGCGTCGCCATGGCCGACCTGGCGCAGATCTTCGACCCGCAGATCCTGGTCGTCGGCGGCGGCGTGATCGACGCGGGTGACCTGCTGATGGGCCCGACCCGAGACGACGTACGCGCGACCAACTCAAGCAGCGCGGCCGGTTCCCGGTCGCGGAAGTCGTGGCGGCCGCAGAGCCGGCAACACGGCCGGGGTGGTCGGCGCCGCCGACCTGGCCCGGCGGATCTGAGCGACGAGGGGTCGAATGTCCGGGTGCCGCTGCGGGTGTTGAGCTACAACGTGCACGGGCTGGCGCGACGACCGGGCGGCGCTGGTCGAGCTGGTCCGCGACCTCGACGCCGGACGTGCTGATCGTGCAGGAGGCGCCGCGCCGGTTCCGCTGGCGGCACAAGTGCGCGGCGCTGGCCGACGACACTGGGCATGGTGGTCGGCGGCCGGCGGTCAGCCCGCGCTGGGCAACCTGCTGCTGGTCACCCTGCGGGTGCGCGGTGCACGAGACCTGGTGCCTGCGGTACCCGCTCACCCCGGGCCGGCACCTGCGCGGCGCCGCGTTCGCCCGCTGCTCGGTGCGCGGCGGCCGGTTCACCATCTCCGGTTCGCACCTGGCCACCGACCCGGCCGAGCGCCCGGCCCAGGCCGCCGATGTGGAAGGCAGCGCTGGCGGCCGTCGAGGGCCCGGTGATCGCGGCCGGCGACCTGAACGAGGGCCCGGGCGGCAGCGCCTGGCGGATGGTCGAGGACGGTCTGGTCACCTCGCCGGCGAGGCGACGCCGACGTTCCCGGCCACGCTGCCCCGGCCCGGCGGCTCGACGGCATCTTCGTCTCGCCCGACATCACGATCGAGAAGTACGAGGTGCGTCGACGACCGACCGGGCCCGCGCGGGCCAGCGACCACCTGCCGGTCCTGGCCGAGCTTTTCGCTGCCTTCCTCGCAAGGGCCCCGAGATCTGGCAGGATTCGCTCGCGTGCACGACCTACCCCAGACATCGCCGACCGGCACGACGCGGTCTGCGTCATCGGCGCGGGCGCCAGCGGGCTGGCCGCGGTCAAGAACCTGCGCGAGCACGGCTTCGCCGTCGACTGCTACGAGCGCGAGACCTCGGTCGGCGGCGCCTGGAACTGGCGGCACGACCGCAGCCCGGTGTACGCCGAGCACGCACCTGATCTCGTCCCGGCCGCTCACCGAGTTCCCCGACTTCCCGATGCCCGACACCTGGCCGGACTACCCGCACCACGGCCAGGTGCTGTCCTATCTGGAGCGGTACGCCGAGCATTTCGGCCTGGGCGAGCACATCTGGTTCGGCACCGAGGTGGTCTCGGCGGTCCCGGCCGGCGACGGGCGCTGGGACGTGACCACCCGCAGTCCACCGGCGGCGGCTCGTCCCGGGTCCAGCGGTACGCCGGCGTGGTGGTCGCCAACGGGCACAACTGGGCGCCCGCCGAGCCCGTGATCGAGGGCTGGAGTTCCGCGGCCAGGTCATGCACTCCGTCGGCGTACAAGGATCCGGCGCAGCTGCGCGGCCGCAAGGTGCTGGTGGTCGGCGGCGGCAACACCGGCTGCGACATCGCGGTCGAGGCGGCCCAGCAGGCGGCCACGGTCTGGCACTCGACCCGGCGCGGCTACTGGTACGCCCCGAAGTACGTGTTCGGCCGCCCGGCCGACCAGGTCAACGACCTGATGCTCAAGTGGCGGCTGCCGCTGCGGCTGCGGCAGTGGCTGATCCAGCCGGACGCTGGCGCTGACCGTCGGCGACCTGACCCGGTACGGCCTGCCGGCGCCCGACCACCGGCCGTACGAGAGCCATCCGATCGTCAACAGCCAGCTCGTCGTACTACCTGGGGCACGGCCGGATCACGCCGGTGCCGGACGTCGCCCGGTTCGACGGCGCTCGGCGTCGAGCTGGCCGACGGCAGCCCGGATCGAGCCCGACCTGGTGATCACCGCGACCGGGCTACCGGCCGAGGTTCGAGTTCCTCGACCCGGAGCTGCTCGACATCGACGCCGACGGCCGGCCCGACCTGCATCTGCACGCGTTCGCCCGGCGGCATCCGACGCTGGCCGTGGTCGGCCTGCTCCAGGCCGACGCGGGGCTGTTCCCGCTCGCGCACTGGCAGAGTGTGGCGGTCGCCCGCTGGCTGCGGCTGCGGGTCGCCGACCCGGCCCGGGCGGCGGCGGTGCAGCAGAAGGAGTCGGCCCGGCCGGTGCGGACGCTGGTCGCGGCGGCAGGTCGTCCCGTCGACCCGGCACTGGTTCGAGGTCGAGCCACGTCGACTACCTGCGGGCCCTGGAGGGTCTGCTGTGCGAGCTGGAGCCGGCATGAGCGAGCGCGAGACCATGGCCGATGGTCGCCGAGCCGGGAAACGGAGGCGGCCGTGAGCTCCGAGGTGTTGCGGTTCGACGACTGGACGTCACCGGTGCCGCCGGTGAAGCGGGAGGTGCTGCGGGCCCGCCCGGTCCGGTGTCGGCCGGTGACGAGGGACTGCCGCCGCTCCTGTTCGTCCCCGGCCTCGGCCACGGCGCGTGGGCGTTCGCCGAGCACTGGCTCGGCCACGCGGCGTCGCGCGGGTTCCCCGCGTACGCGGTGACCCCGCGGGCCGGACGGTGACCTGCGGGCGTACGTGCACGACGTGGTGCAGGTGGCCGCGTCCCTGCCCCGGCAGGCGGTGCTGGTCGGGCACGGCGCCGGCGCGCTGACGGTGGCGCTCGCGCTGGGCCGCTACCCGGCCCGGGCGGCGGTGCTGGCCGTCGCCGGTGCTCGACGGCTGGGCCACGTCTGCGGGCGGCGCTGCGGGCCAACCCGGTCGGCACGCTGCCGGCGCTCTTCGGCGGGCGGCCTGCGGCCTGAGCCGCCGGCAGCTGTTCAGCGCCGAGCTGCCGGACGAGCGAGGCCGACGGCGTTCCGCGAGCGGCTGCGACCGGCCGGGGCGAGGCCCAGCGGCGAGCTGGTCACCCACGGCACGCGCCCCGGCCCGGTGGGCGCGCCCGCCGGTGCTGGTGGTCGGCAGCCCCGACGACCGGGTGGTGCCGCGCGCCGTCGCTGGACCGCACCGCCGCCCGGTACGGCGGCGCGCCGCTGCTCTTCCCCGGCATGGGTCACGACCTGATGCTCGACGCGCGGCTGGGCCGAACCGATCGACGCGATCCTGGACTGGCTCGACAAGGAACTGTCCGCTGACGGCCGGATTCGGCACCGGACCGGTGCCGGGTGCGGGACAACGAACTCGGGACGTCGCACGTGCCCGCGGGTCATCCGGCGGATTTTGACGGACGGGAACTGACCGTCGGCGATCGGGGGGACGGGACTCGGGCCGCCAGCCGGCCGGTGTGGTCGAGGGCTCTGCAGATACGTCGCGGGCCCAGGCCAGGATGTCGTGCTCGGTGAGGTGCTCGCCGCATCGCCGCCATCCGGCGGCCGAGGTCGGCCGGGTCGGCGTCCATCGCGCGCAGCAGCGTGTCCTTGAGCCCGTCGACGTCGTGCGGGTTGACCAGGAACGCGTCCGCCAGCTCGGCCGCCGCGCCGGCGAACTCGCTCAGCACCAGCGCGCCGGTGTCGTCGCGCGCGGGCGGCCACGTACTCCTTGGCCACCAGGTTCATCCCGTCCCGCAGCGGGGTCACCACCATCACGTCGGCGGTCTGGTAGAGCGCGGCCAGTTCGGCCCGGTCGAACGGCTGGTTGAGGTAGTGGATGGCGGGCTCGCCGACCCGGCCGTACTCGCCGTTGATCCGGCCGACCTCGCGCTCGATCCGGTTCGCGCAGGCCCGCGGTAGCTCTCCACCCGTTCCCGGCTGGGCACCGCCACCTGCACCATCACCGTGTCGCGGACCTTGACCCGCCCGTCGCGCAGCAACTCGCTGTACGCGGTCAGCCGGTGCTCGATGCCCTTGGTGTAGTCGAGCCGGTCCACGCTGAGCAGCACCCGGCGCGTGCGGCCCGAGGTCGTGCCGCAGCTGGCGCGGCCTGGGCCAGCACGTCGGGCCGGGCGGGCAGCGCCGCGCATCTCGGCGACGTCGATGGAGACCGGGAACGCGCCGGTCCGGACCACCCGCCCGTCGAGCACGATCTGCGTCGTCGGCGGCGACCGTCGGCGCCGAGCAGCTTGGCCGCGAGCTGGGCGACGTTGTGCGCCGCCTGCGGCCGCTGGAAGCCGACCAGGTCGGCGCCGAGCATCCCGCGCAGCAGTTCGACCCGGCGGGGGAGCTGCATGAAGAGCTCCGGCGGCGGGAACGGCACGTGCAGGAAGAAGCCGATCAGCAGGTCGGGCCGCATCTCCCGGAGCATCTGCGGGACGAGCTGCAGGTGGTAGTCCTGCACCCAGACCGCGCGCGCCCGGCTCGGCCACCTCGGCCGCGGCCTCGGCGAACCGGCGGTTGACCGTCTCGGTACGTCTCCCACCACCCGCGGTCGAACACCGGCGGCTCGACCGCGTCGTGGTAGAGCGGCCACAGCGTCGAGTTGGCGAACCCCTCGTAGTAGCCGCGCAGTTCCGCCTCGGACAGTCGCGACCGGTCGCATCCGCAGCGTGCCGATGTCGGGCAGGTGCGGGCGCCGGTCCGACGCCGCCGGCCCAGCCGACCCAGGTGGCCGGCGTCTGTCTGCGAGGATGGCGTGCAGTGCGCTGGCCAGGCCGCCGGGGCTGCGGCGCCATTCGCACGCGCCGTCCGGGGCGGCACTGTCATCGAGCGGGAAGCCGGTTGGCGACGACTACCAGGGAGCTCTGACGCATCACGCAGGTTACTGGTACCGCTACGCAATGCGACAGGACAGATCGTGGATCTATACGACGGCGCCGTCGTCGAACGTCATCGTCCTCGTCACCCGATCGGAGCCGCCAGACCAGCGTCACCGCGCCGGAGATGATCGCCGAGAAGCCGATGCAGCGTCACGAAGTCCCGGTCGATCGGCAGCAGGTCGGGGACGCAGGAAGAGAACGAAGCCGACGACGACGCCGAGCACGCCCGGCGATCGCGTACTTGGAGATGTGCGGCAGTGGCGGAGGCGGCGGCGGGATGTACCGCTCGTCGTCGTCGTCGGTCGGTCGTCGAACGCGTCGAGGCCGTCGAGCAGCGACGGCTCGGGCTGGTCGGTGCGGCGGCGGTTGAGCGTGATGCCGGAGAAGTCGGCCGCCGACTGCAGCGCCGGGCGCGGCGGCTCGGACCGGGTCGCCGGGCGGTCCGATGGCCTTCGGCGGCCGGCCAGGCGGTCGGCGGTCGGTCGGGTGCGGGTGGAAACCGGCGATGATCTTCGCCCACTCGGCGTCGACCTCGCTCTGCCGGCCGCCGGCGCCGGGCGGTCGTCCACGTCGGCTCGGCCGGCGCGGCGCCGGCGGCGCCGCCGGTCAGCCGGGTCATGTAGTCGCGGGCGTCGGCGAGCTGGGTGCGGTCGACGTACAGCCGATCGGTCGGGCGGCGGGCAGCGTGGTGGCGCGCAGGATCGGGTTCAGGTCGGCCGTCGGCTGCAGATAGGCCGCGATGCCGCTCGAGCGCGAGCACGTCGAGGAGATGTTCGCCGACGCGAGGATCGACGTCGCCCGCCAGCCGCGAAGTCGGCCGCGTCGAGCCCGTTGTCCCGCCGCCCGCGACGGGCGCCACCCGCTGTCACCCTGCACACTCCCTCGCCGACCGTGCCTTGAATGGTGACACGACAGGTACCGGTTGCGGGAGTGCGTTGTGGCGTGCCGCTCCCGCTTCGTACGCTCTGCGGTGCCTACCCGAGGTTCGCCCGATGCCGCGACGAAAGGACCCCGGTGTTCTACTGGCTGCTCAAGTACGTGGTGCTCGGGCCCGTGCTGAAGGCTGCTGTTCCGGCCCCGCGTGGAGGCCTGGCGAACGTGCCCGGCCCACGGCCCGGTGATCCTCGCCTGCAACCACCTTTCCTTCTCCGACTCGATCTTCACACCGTTGGTCGTCAAGCGGAGGGTGACGTTCGTCGCCAAAGCGGAGTACTTCACCGGTAAGGGCATCAAAGGTTGGCTGATGCGCCAGTTCTTCCTCGCCACCGGGACCATTCCGGTGGACCGGTCGGGCGGCAAGGCGGCCCAGGCGGCTCTGGACACGCTGCTGCGGGTGCTGCGGGACGGTCAGCGTCGCCGGGATCTATCCCGAGGGCACCCGCTCGCCCGACGGCCGGCTCTACCGCGGCAAGACCGGGGTGGCCCGGCTGGCGCTGGAGAGCGGCGCGGTGGTGGTGCCGGTCGCGCTGCTCAACACCGACGAGATCCAGCCCACCGGCACGACGATCCCAAGCATCATGCGGGTACGCATCCGGTTCGGCGGCCGCTGGACTTCTCCCGGTACGCCGGACGGCCGAGGCGACCGCCTGGTCGAGCGCGCGATCACCGACGAGATCATGTACGAGCTGATGGTGCTGACCGGCCGGCCGTACGTCGACGTCTACGCCGCACCCTGAAGACGGCGACAGCCGCCCCGTCGACCGCGGAAACCTCTCCACTCGCGGCCGAGCGGGTGGGAAGGACGTAGGCCCGGGGCCTTGTCAGAGGGTCTGCATCCCGGCCCGGCGCCGGAGGGCCGCAGGTCGGTGACCACGATCCGGCGGCCCTCGGTGCGCAGCCAGCCCCGGCTGGCGAACGAGCCGATCGCCTGGTTCACGCTCTGCCGGGAGCCGCCGGCCATCTCGGCCAGCTGGCTCTGGTTGAGCTCGATGGTGATCATCGGCGCCTGGCTCTCGCCGGCCAGCCGGACCAGCGTCTTGGCCACCCGGCCGGGCAGGTCGAGGAAGACGTGGTCGGAGTTCTGCTCGGTGAGCCGGCGGATCAGCGCGCCGACCGACCGCATCACCGCGTCCAGGATCCGCGGGTTGGAATGCACCAGTTCCATGAACGCGGCCCGGGACAGGGTCAGCGCCTGCGAGTCCTCGATCGCCTCGGCCGAGGCGCTGCGGGTCAACGCGTCCAGCAGGGACACCTCGCCGAGCACGTCGGGCGGGCGGACCACGGTGAGCACCGCGCGCTCGCCGGTCGGCGCGGTCCGGAAGACCGCCACCGCGCCCCGCTTCATGATGATCAGCGACTCGCCGGGATCATGCTCGACGAACAGGATCTGACCCTTGCGGTACGTGCGCGGCACGGCCGTGGCGATGACCCGCTGCCGTACGTCGGGCTCAAGCCCGGCGAACATCTCCACGCCGGTGAGCGCGTCGCCGTTGTCCGGCAGATCGATGGTCCACGGCGCTATCCCTTCCCCGGTCGGTGACCGCTGTCGGCTGCCCAGCCGCGCCGGCCCCACGACGCGAACGATCACTCTTAGCATGAAGAGAGTCGCCGGACGCCATTCGTGATACGCCATCGGCTGTCCGTACCCGATCATGTCGCGTCGATTGCTATCTGTACACCCTTGATCGCCTGACGTGACTGCCGCCCATCGTGTCCGTCTGCATTTACGGCCAGTGCGGCGGGATAATCGCCGCCGTGCCGGCACGACGACCTCGTTCATCGTTCTCCGGGACCAGTGGCACCTCGCCGCCGCGCGGATCGAACCCCGTCCCGGTGCGGCTGCTGTCGCGGACCTGGGAGGTCGAGGCCGGCGCCGAGCGGTACGTCTGCCGCCAGGTCGACGCCGGCGGCCGGACCGCCCTGGCCGCGGCGCTGGCCGCGGCGCAACCGCTGCGTGACCACGGCGTCGAGGTCGGCCGTCCCGGTCCGGACACTCGGCGGCCTGCCTCACCGCCGGTCGTCGACGGCGGCGCGCTCGCCGTGTCCGCGCCGGCCCGCCCGGCCGCCCGCTGAACGGCGGCGACCCGGTCGACCAGCAGTTCTGGGGCGACCGGCTGGGCGCGGTGCACCGGGCCCTGGCCAGCGTTTCCACCACCCCGGGCTGCGGCCGTTCCAGGTGCTCGACCCGTACGCGCCGCACCTGGACGCGGAGCCCTGGCTGCGACCGGCGGTGACCGACGCGATCAGCGCGACCACCCGGCTCACCGTCACCGACCGGCTGACCTACGGCGTGCTGCACGGCGATCCCGCCCCGGGCGACTTCGTGGTCGACCCCGACAGCGGACGGGCCGGGCTGCTCGACTGCGGCGTCGGCGGCACCGGCCCGCTGGTCTACGACGTGGCCGCCGCCGTCGTCTACGCCGGCGGCCTCGACCAGGCCGGCGAACTGCTCGACGGCTACCGAGCGGCCGGCCCCGTACCGGCCGGACGAACTGCACGCGGCGCTGCCCGTTCTGGTGCGGTTCCGATGGGCCGTGGCCGCCGACCGGGCCGCCCTCGGCGGCGACGCCGACGCGCTGGGACGGGCGCGGGAGGCCCTGGAGGCGACGGCCGGTTCGCCATGAGAAAGGATGGACCGCGATGGTCTATCGCTATTTCTACGACTGCGAGTTCATCGAGGACGGTCGCGTGGTCGACCTGGTCTCGATCGGAGTGGTCGACGAGTACGGCCGCGAGTTCTACGCGGTGTCCACCGAGTTCGACGACAGCCGGGCCGTCCCGTGGGTGCGCCGCAACGTGCTCGACAAGCTGCCGTCCCCGGCCGACCCGGCGTGGCGGTCGCGGGAGCGCATCCGCGACGACCTGTACGCGTTCCTGACCGAACCGCTCGGCGGCCGGTCGGAGCAGATGGAGCTGTGGGCCTGGTACGCCGCGTACGACCACGTGGTGCTGGCCCAGCTCTGGGGGGCCATGCCGGCGCTGCCCCGGGAGATCCCGCGGTTCACCAAGGACCTCCGGCAGCGCTGGGACGATCTCGGCCGGCCGCCGCTGCCCGGGGCCACCGGCCGGCACGACGCCCTGGTCGACGCCAAGCACAATCTGGCCCGCTGGCGCGCCATGACCGGCGAATAATGGCGGGATGACAACGGAGAAGCGGGCCGACGCCAGACAGCGGTGGCACGACATGCCGGGCTGGCAGCGGGCCGGGGTGGCTGCCCTGGCCGCGACCGAGGTGGTGCTGACCGCGCGGGCCGCGGTCGACTTGGCCCGGCGCCAGAAGTCGGCCGTACGGGGCCCGAAACTGCTGTGGTGGCCGGTGCTGACCGTGCAGCCGTTCGGTCCCGTGGCGTACCTGATGTGGGGCCGCAAGCGCTGAGGGTCAGTTTCGGCCGTTCCCGCTCGGGAATCCTCCGGGGAGAAGGAAGATCACCTACCGTGAGGAGCACCACGATGGCCGAGAAGACCGAGCAGGAGCGCCGCGAGACCCTGAAGGACCTGGTCAAGCACGCGCGGATCGGCATGCTGACCTCGATGACCGCCGACGGCCGGCACGTCAGCCGGCCGATGGCGATCCAGGATGTCGAGTTCGACGGCGACCTCTGGTTCTTCGCCTACGCGGACTCCGACCTGGTCACTCAGATCGCCGCCAACCCGCAGGTGAACGTCGCGTTCAGCGACGACAAGAACAACTCCTGGGTGTCGGTGTCCGGGTCGGCCGAGCAGCGCACCGATCGGGCCAAGGCCGAGGAACTGTGGAACCCGATGCTCAAGGCGTGGTTCCCGGAGGGCCTGGACACGCCCAACCTGACGCTGGTCAAGGTGCACGCGGACACGGCTGAGTACTGGGAGGCCGCGCACAGCAGCCGGGTGGTCACCTTGCTCGGGTACGCCAAGGCCGCGGTAACCGGAAAGACTCCGGACGCGGGGGAGAACGAAACAGTGACGTTGTAAGCGGGGCGCTTTGATCCGGTGCGGCCGCGGCGGCTACAGTGCGCTTGCGGCCCGCCCCGGACCCGGCAGTGACGCCGACGACCGCCCTCAGGGACGACGGGCATTCTTCGCGACCCTTTTCAGGGAGGACGAGCATCATGCGCATCGGCGTGCTCACCGGCGGCGGCGACTGCCCCGGTCTGAACGCGGTGATCCGGGCGGTGGTCCGCAAGGGCGTCGCCGTCTACGGTCACGAGTTCGTCGGCTTCCGGGACGGCTGGAAAGGCCCGCTCGAAGGCCTGACGAAGCCGCTCGGCATCGCCGAGGTCCGCGGCATCCTGCCCCGCGGCGGCACCATTCTCGGCTCGTCCCGGACGAACCCGTTCAAGATCGAAGGCGGCGTCGAGCGGATCCAGGCGAACCTGGCCGAGCAGGGCGTGGACGCGCTCGTCGCCATCGGCGGCGAGGACACCCTGGGTGTCGCGACCAAGCTCAGCGACCTCGGCGTCAACGTCGTCGGCGTGCCCAAGACGATCGACAACGACCTCAACGCGACCGACTACACGTTCGGCTTCGACACCGCGGTCAACATCGCGATGGAGGCGATCGACCGGCTGCACACCACCGCCGAGTCGCACCACCGCACGCTGGTCGTCGAGGTCATGGGCCGGCACGCCGGCTGGATCGCGCTGCACGCCGGCCTGGCCGGCGGCGCCAACGTCATCCTGCTGCCGGAGCGCAACTTCGACGTCGACCAGGTCGCGACGTACGTGACGAAGCGCTTCCAGGTCGAGTACGCGCCGATCGTCGTGGTCGCCGAGGGCGCCCAGCCGCTCGAGGGCCAGATGCGCCTGGTCAACCAGGAGCTGGACGCGTTCGGGCACGTCCGCCTGGGCGGCATCGGCCAGTGGCTGGCCGAGTCAGCTGGAGGAGAAGACCGGCAAGGAGGCCCGTACGGTCGTCCTCGGGCACATCCAGCGCGGCGGCACGCCGACCGCGTTCGACCGGGTGCTCGCGACCCGCTTCGGCCTGCACGCCATCGACGCGGTCAACGACGGCGACTTCGGCAAGATGATGGCGCTGCGCGGCACCGACATCGTCCGGGTGCCGCTGATCGAGGGCACCGGCGAGCTCAAGACCGTGCCGCTGTCCCGCTACGAAGAGGCCGAAGTCTTCTTCGGCAGCTGACGCTGCGTTTTTCCGCCGGGGGCCTTCGCGGCCCCCGGCGCTTCGTTTCTGGAGGCGTCCATGGCCAAGCACACCGTCGCCGTGATCGGGGCCGGCAAGATCGGCGAGCTGGTGCTCTCCGGCCTGCTGCGGGCCGGATGGCCCGCCGGCCAGCTGCTGGCCACCGCCCGTCGCCCGGCGCGGGCGTGCCGAGCTCGCCGAGCGGTACGGCGTCCGCCACGTCGACAACCTCACCGCCGTGGCCGAGGCCGACGTGCTCGCGATCGCGGTCAAGCCGCAGGACGCCGGTGCGCTGCTGGACGAGATCCGCGCCAAGGTCCCGGCCGACAAGCTGATCGTGTCGCTCTGCGCCGGCCTGCCGACCAGCTTCTTCGCCGCCCGGCTGCCCGAGGGCACCCCGGTCGTCCGGGTGATGACCAACACGCCGGCGCTGGTCGACCAGGCGATGACCGCGATCTCGGCCGGCCCGCACGCCACCGCGCGAGCATCTGGCGCTCGCCGAGGAGATGTTCACGCCGCTGGGCAAGACGCATCCGGGTGCCCGAGTCGCAGCAGGACGCGGTGACCGCGCTGTCCGGGTCCGGCCCGGCGTACTTCTACCTGCTGGTCGAGGCCATGATCGACGCCGGCATCCTGCTCGGGCTGCCGCGTCAGGTCGCGCACGAGCTGATCGTGCAGACCGCGATCGGCTCGTCGATCATGCTGCGCGACTCCGGCGAGCACCCGGTCAAGCTGCGGGAGGCGGTCACCTCGCCCGCCGGAACGACCATCTCGGCGATCCGCGAGCTGGAGAACCACGGCGTCCGCGCCGCCCTTCTGTCCGCCCTGGAGGCCGCCCGCGACCGCGCCCGGGAGATCGCCGAGCAGGCCCGCTGACGGCGCCGGCCCCTCCGGGCGGGGAGCGGGTCAGTACCAGATGGCGATCTTGACGCCGTCGCTCTCCTCGGGCGGGTTCGGGTGCGAGAGCGCCGCCCCCGTGGCCACGCGGTGGGCGCTCCACGCCACCGCGGCCGCGTCCAGGATGTCGTCGGGCGGCGCCTGACCGGCCGGTCCGAGCTGCTCGGGCAGGACGATGCCGTGCTTGGCCAGCAGTTCCCGCCGCCGCCCCTGGCCGGTCCAGGTCTTCTTGGCGTACGCCAGGGGCTCGCCCGCCATCTCGCGGAACGACACCTCCGGGTGCGCCTCGAACAACAGGCGCGGGTGCCGCTCCCAGATCGCGTTGGCCTCCAGCAGCTTGGGCCGCAGCGCCCACGACTGGCGGCTCAGCCCGGCGCCGGTCAGTTCCCGGCACAGCCGGTTGGCGCCGGCGAAGTCGGGCTCCATCCACACCGCCCGCGGCGGCACCCGGAACACGCTGCTGCGCCGTGGCCCGAGCTGGTCGGCGGCGGCGGTGTCGGCCGCCCGCCACCGGTCCGGGAGCATGCCCAGCGGGATGTCCACCCCGATCACGGCCGCGCCCGAACTGCCGGCCACGATCTCGTACAGGGTGGACGCCAGCACCGCCCGGCCGAACACCCCGTCCCGCAGCTCGACCCCGACCCAGCCCAGGGCGTACGCGTCGACACCGATCACATGAATGGTCATGGTGACCGTCAGCCGGGGAGGTGCTTCTCGACGGCCGCGACCAGTTGCTCGTCGGCGGGTGCGACCTGCGGGGCGAACCGGGCGGCCACCGTACCGTCCGGGGCGACCAGGAACTTCTCGAAGTTCCACTGGATGTCCGGGCCGTCACCGATCAGGTCCCGGTAGAGCGCGTGCCGGTCCGGTCCGTTCACATCCACCTTCTCGGTCAGCGGGAAGGAGACACCGTAGTTGGCCGAGCAGAAGTCGGCGATCTCGTCGGCCGTGCCCGGTTCCTGGCCGCCGAACTGGTTGCACGGGACACCGAGCACGACCAGCCCCCGGTCGGCGTACCGGTCGTAGAGTTCCTGCAGTCCGGCGTACTGCGGGGTCAGGCCGCACCGGGAAGCCACGTTGACCACCAGGACGGCCGAGCCGCGGTAGCGGTCCATTTCGGCCGGACCCCCGGCGAGTGCATCCATGTCGACGTCGAAGATGGTCATGACGGCAGACTACGCGCTGCGGTGGTTCGATGACACGCCGTCGTACCTCCGCGACTGTCAGTGTGCGGTTTTGTCACCCTTCTTAACCGCTGGGGCCGGGCGGCAGTGGGGTCCTTCACTTCATTAGGCTGCGGCTATGCGACGCGAGTGGCATCAGCTCAGCAATCCCTCGGCCGGAACGCAGGCCCTGCAGACGTCCCGGCCGTCCACCGATTCGGCCGAGGACGCCGCGCTCGGTCTCGACGTCTGGCGCACCCGGCCGCGGGTCCAGATGCCGCCGTGGCCGGACATGGCCGAGGTGGCGTCGGTCTGCCAGGTGCTCGACAACGTGCCGTCGATCGTCGCGCCGTACGAGGTCGACCAGCTGCGGGTCAAGCTGGCCGAGGTGTGCGAGGGCCGGGCGTTCCTGCTGCAGGGCGGTGACTGCGCCGAGACGTTCGCCGACAACACCGAGAGCCACCTGCTGGCCAACGCGCGCACGCTGCTGCAGATGGCGGTGGTGCTGACGTACGGCGCCTCGATGCCGGTGGTGAAGGTGGCCCGGGTGGCCGGCCAGTACACCAAACCGCGCTCGGCGCCGACTCGACGCGCTCGGCCTGCCGGCGTACCGCGGCGACATGATCAACTCCCTCGACGCCGACGAGGGCGCGCGGGTGGCCGACCCGCAGCGCATGATCCGGGCGTACGCCAACTCGGCCGCCGCCATGAACATGCTCCGCGCCTACCTGGCCGGCGGCCTGGCCGACCTGGCACGGGCTGCACGACCTGGAACAAGGACTTCGTGCGGGCCTCACCGGCGGGCGAGCGGTACGAGGCCATCGCCCGCGAGATCGACCGGGCGCTGGACTTCATCCGGGCCTGCGGGATGACCGACGACGAGGCGCTGCGCACCGTCAGCCTGTACTGCTCGCACGAGGCGCTGGCGCTGGAGTACGACCGCGCGCTGACCCGCGTGTCCGGCGGCAAGGCGTACGGCCTGTCCGGGCACTTCCTGTGGGTCGGCGAGCGGACCCGGCAGCTGGACCACGCGCACATCGACTTCATCCGCCGGCTGGCCAACCCGATCGGCGTGAAGCTCGGGCCGGGCACCTCACCCGAGACCGCGATCGAGCTGTGCGAGAAGCTCAACCCGGAGAACATCCCCGGCCGGCTCACGCTGATCAGCCGGATGGGCAACGGCAAGGTCCGCGACAGCCTGCCGCCGATCGTGGAGAAGGTGGCCGCGAGCGGGGCCAAGGTGGTCTGGCAGTGCGACCCGATGCACGGCAACACGCACGAGTCCAGTCAACGGCTACAAGACCCGGCACTTCGACCGGATCGTGGACGAGGTCCTCGGGTACTTCGAGGTGCACCGCGGCCTCGGCACCCACCCCGGCGGCATCCACATCGAGCTGACCGGCGAGGACGTCACCGAGTGCCTGGGCGGGGCGCAGGGCATCGAGGACCTCGACCTGCCCGACCGGTACGAGACCGCCTGCGACCCGCGGCTGAACACCCAGCAGAGTCTCGAACTGGCCTTCCTGGTGGCGGAGATGCTCCGTGGTTGATCTCCGGTCGGACACCGTCACCAAGCCCACCTCGGCGATGCGCTCGGTCATGGCGGACGCCGAGGTCGGCGACGACGTCTTCGGCGACGACCCGACCGTCAACGCGCTCGAGGCCGAGGTGGCGGCGCTGTTCGGGCACGAGGCGGCGCTGTTCGCGCCGTCCGGAACGATGGCCAACCAGATCGCCCTGCAGCTGCTGGTGCCGCGCGGCGGGGAGCTGCTGGCCGGGGCGGACGCGCACGTCGTGTCGTACGAGCTGGGCGCGGCCGCGGCGCTGGGCGGCATCTCCACGCGTACCTGGACGTCGGTCGGCGCCTCGCTGGACCCTGACCAGATCGCCTCGATGATCCGGCCGGCGGGCTATCCGTCGGTCCCGACCGCGGCGGTGGCGGTGGAACAGACGCACAACCTCGGCGGCGGGGGAGTCGTACCGCTCGCCACTCTGGCGTTGATCCGCGACTTGTCGGACCGGGCCGGCGTGGAACTGCACTGCGACGGCGCCCGCATCTGGCACGCCCACGTCGCCGACGGGGTGCCGCTGTCCACGTACGGCGCCTTGTTCGACACGTTGTCGGTCTGCCTCTCGAAGGGACTCGGCGCCCCCGTCGGCTCCCTGGTGATCGGCAGCCGCGACCGGATCGCTCAGGCCCGGCTGCTGCGCAAGCGGATCGGCGGGGGCATGCGCCAGGCCGGCATCCTGGCCGCGGCCGGCCGGCACGCCCTCGCGAACCACGTCGACCGCCTCGCCGACGACCACGCCCGCGCCCAGCGCCTGGCCGTCGCCTTCGAGAAGTACGGCGTCATCGACCCGGCGACGGTCCGCACCAACCTGGTCATCCTGGACCTGACCGGCACCAGCCTGGACGCACCCACGCTGGCCGCCCGCGCCGCCGAGCACGGCGTGTTGCTCGCGCCGATGCTGCCGCACCTGGCCCGCCTGGTCACCCACCTGGACGTCGACGACAACGGCATCGACCAGGCCATCGACGTGCTCGGCTCGCTGCTGGCCCACGGCTGACGGCTGATTCTCTCGGCCGCCCGGTTCCCCTGACGCTCAGGGCGGCGGCCGGGTCAGACCGGCGTCGCGCAGAAAGGTCAGCACCGCGGCCACCCGCCGGTGCACCTGTGTCTCCGCGGTCAGCGCGAGCTTGGTGAAGATCGAGTTCACGTACTTCTCCACCGACGACTCGGACAACGACAGCCGCCCGGCGATGCCCGCGTTGCCGTGCCCCTGCGCCATCTCCCGCAGCACGTCGAGCTCCCGCGGGGTCATCCGGGCCAGCGGCGACTCGCGCAGCCGGGCCCGCCGGGCGACGAGCGCGTCGACCACCTGCGGATCGATCACCGAGCCGCCCGCGATCACCGCGCGCAGCGCCGCCAGCAGCTGAGCCAGGTCGCCGATACGGTCCTTGAGCAGGTACGCGAGACCGGCCGTGCCGTTGCGGAACAGCTCGAACGCGTACGCCTCGTCGGCGTACTGGGAAAGGATCACCACGCCGACCGAGGGGGAGCGCGACCGGATCGCGTGGGCCGCGTCGATGCCCTCCATCGCACGGACCGGTCGTTCCCGGCGCGGGCATCCGGATGTCGCTGAGCACCGCGTCGGGCCGGGTCCGGACGACCGCGTCGAGCAGGTCCGGCGCCGAGCCGACGGCCGCGGCGACGCTGACCGCACCGGATTCCTCCAGCAGCCGCCGGGTGCCCTCGCGGACGAGGTAGTTGTCGTCGGCGACGACCACGCGCAGCGGCTCAGGCATCGCGTGGCCACCGGTATCTCCGCGCACAGCGTGGTGCCCCGCGCCCGGACGGCTGTCCACCCGCAACGTGCCCCGGGCGATCGCGACCCGGTCGGCCAGGCCGGTCAGACCCAGCCCGCGCGGCGCCCCGAGATCGAACCCGCAGCCGTCGTCGCGGATCTCCACGCTCAGCCGGCCGTCCGGCTGCCGGAGCGTCACCGACACCTGCCCGGCGCGGGCGTGCTTCACCACGTTGGTCAGCGCCTCCGAGAGCACGTACCAGGTCGCCGCCTCCACCGGCTGCGGGTAGCGGGCGCCGCGCAGCGCCGGGTCGGCCTCGATCACCACGGCCAGCGGCAGCCGGGAGGCCTGGGCCTCGACCGCCTCCAGCAGCCCCTGGTCGGCCAGCACCGGCGGGTGGATGGTGTGCGCGAACTCCCGGACCGAGCCCAGCAGCCGGCCCAGATCCTCTTGCAGCTCGGCCAGCGGCCGGTCCGCGTCGCCGCCGCGGCGCAGCCGTTCCCGGGCCAACGCCAGGTTCGCGGTCAGGACGACCACATCCTGCTGGATCCCGTCGTGCAGATCGCGCTGGATCCGCCGGCGTTCCGCGTCCTGGGCCGTCGCGACCCGGGCCCGGGACTCGGACAGCTCGGCCGCCTGCTGCCGGATGGTCTCCAGCCGGGCAGTCAGCTCGGCCGTCAGGTGCAGGTTCCGGACCGCCGGTGCGGCCTGTCCGGCGAGCTGCCGCAGCAGCCGCCGGTCCTCGTCGACGAGTTCGCCGTCGCGCCGCGGTCCACACTCGATCCAGCCGCCCTCCAGCGAACCACGAAGCCGCCGGCGGTCACCGGCTCGGCCCGGCCGTCTCCCGCGGTCCCGGTCATCCCCGGTTCCAGCGTCACCCGCACCCAGTCCAGACCCAGCCCTTCCCGTACGGCCGCGGCCAGCGCGGTGAGCAGTTCGGCCGGCCCGGGCGCCGACTCGAGGGCCGCGCCGAAACTGGTCAGCACCCGGTAGCCGTCCAGCCGGTCCCCGAACACCCACCGGTCGGCCAGCCGTTCCAGGCGCCGCTGCACCGGCTGGAACAGCAGCGCGGCCGCTACCGCGAGCAGCACCGCCGCGGCCGGGCGGAAGTACTGAGCGGCGGTCAGACCGAACGCGGTGGCGATGCCGACGTACACCACCGCGATCAGCGTCCACAGCGTCCGGAAGACCACCGCCCGGCGCAGCGGCTGATCGATGCCGAGCACGCCGTCGTAAGCGATGGCCACAATCGGTGCGCCCAGGGCGAGTACGAGCGAGACCGGCCACAGCAGGTACTCGACCGTGGTCAGCGACGCCGTCGGCGCCGGTACCAGGTAGGCGATCGCGGACAGGACCGTCCATAGGATCAGCGCGCCACTCATGCCGACGGCCAGCCACCGGATGCGGCGGCGCTCGGCCGGCGAGGTCCGCCGGTACCGCAGGGCCAGCATCACGACCGGGACCAGGAGCCACAGGATGGAGAAGTGGTAGATCGCGCCGATCACGCCGGAGATCGGCGCGCCGGCCGCGACGTGGAACGGGTTGTGCAGCAGCGGATCGTGCGGGTCGGACCCCGTCGTTGCGTAGAGGACCGGAACGAGCAGGCCGGCCGCGACCGCGATCTGGATCAGCCGCCACTCGTACGGGCGCTGCGGCCGGCCGTCCGGAAAGAGCCCGAACAGGCCGATGCCGGCGGCCGTGCCGAGCTCGTCGCCCCAGTCCCGGACGATCAACGGCACCCAGGCCCACGACTGGTTCCGGACCACGGGAAGCAGCTCGTCGCCGAGGGTGGTCTGGATGAGGAAACCGGCCCCGAAGCCCAGCAGCCACAGCGCGGCCATGTTGCCCGGCTTCCGGCGCAACAGCCACAGACCGATCACGTAGAACGGGGCCGGCCCGATGAGCACCCAGACGACCTCGAGCGGCCGGCCGGTGGAGAGCACCAGAACCAGAGCGGCGCCCAGCAGGATGCCGCCGACCGCGCCCAGCACCTTCGTCGCGTGCCGCATGGGCTCAGTCTGGCGGCCCAGCCGCAACCGGAACACCAGGTAAACCGCCATCCGGTCTGCGGTCAGCCGGATCGTCGCCGGCCACGCCGATTTCTAGCGTCGTCGGCATGACTACTTCCACCGCCCGCACGGCGGGCATCGCCGCACTCGTCCTTGCCGGTGTTCTCGACATCGTCGAAATCGTGCTCACCTGGACTGTCACGTCGGACTCCGACTCCGCACCCGCGGCCGTCCTGATCACCGTTTTCGCCGCCGGAGTGGTATCGCTCGCGGCCCTTCTCGGCAGCCGCGGCGGCCTGGTCGCCGCCTATCTCGCCCGCCTGGTCTCCGCCGCGCTCGGCGTCCCGGCCTACTTCCTCGGCGCCCCGGGGTGGGTGGACCTCCTGGTCACCGTCTGTCTGGTGCTGTCCGTCGCGGGCGTCTGGCTCACCCTGCCCGGGCTGCGCCGCCCGGTGGCCGTACGGCCGTGAAACGCCTCATCACGGTGGGCGCGCTGCTCGGCATCGCCTGGTCGTCGGGCATGCGCGCCTGGATGCAGCAGCTCGCCGGGTCCGAGTCCCGCTTCACCTGGTACACCGTGGGCGCGCTGATCATTCCCGCGGCCGTCGTCGGGGCGCTGCTCGGCCTGGCCGAGCATCGCCGGCGGATCGGCAGTCCGGACGCGCGGTTCCTGCTCGGGGTCGTGCCGCTGGGGGTTGCTCCGCTGATCCTTCCGGATGCGATTCCGAACCTGGTCCACCACGGCTTCGGCGGCGGCGACATCGGCGTCGTCGGGTTCGGCCTGGCCGGCGCGTACGGGCTGGCCGGTAGCCGGCGGTGGCTGCGGTGGGTGCTCGGACTGCCGGCTGGAGGCCTGGCCGGTCTCTTCGCACTGGGCGGCTGGCGCCCGGGCATGGAGGTGAGCAACCCGTACGGTGCGTGGGCGGCCACCTTGATCACCTCGCTGTATCTCTGCTTCGTCGTCGCCTGCACGATCCCGCTTCGGCCGGCGGCCGCCGGATTCCCGGCCGGAGTCCGTCCGGGTTCTCTGGTTGACTCGGTGCATGAGTGAACGAGCCACCGGCACCTTCGAGGTCGGTTTCGAGCCCCGGCTCAGCGACGAGGAGTGGCGGGGCCGGCTGCGGGTGACCCATGACTTCGCCGGCGACCTGACCGGCACCAGCGTGACCCAGATGGTGTCGGTGGCGCTCGACTCCGGCACCGGCGAGCTGACCGGCCTGTCGGCGGACCGCCCATCACCGACGACGACGGCAAATCCGCGTACTCGCCGGACTACACGGTCGGACCGAAGTTCGGCACCATGGCAGAGGTGGGAACTCTGCGGTCGGTCAACGTCGGCAAGCCCAAGGACATCAGCTGGCAGGGGCGGACGGTGCACACCGGCATCTGGAAGGCGCCGGTCGACGGCCCCGCCATGGTCCGGCGCCTCAACATCGACGGGGACGGTCAGGGCGACCTGGGTGGCCACGGCGGCGAGCAACGGGCCGTCTTCGTCTACCAGCTCGACGCCTACCGGTACTGGCAGAAGGTTCTCGGCCGGGACGACTTCACCTACGGCCAGTTCGGCGAGAACTTCACCGTGGACGGCCTCGCCGACGACGAGGTGTGCATCGGCGACCGGTACCGGATCGGCGGGGCGCTGCTCGAGGTGACCCAGCCCCGGGTCACCTGCTACCGGGTCGGCATCCGGATGGACGATCCGCGGATGCCGGCGCTGCTCGTGCAGCACCACCGGCCCGGCTTCTACTTCCGCGTGCTGCAGGCGGGCGAGGTGCGCGCCGAGGACGACATCGTCAAGGTCGCCGACGGCCCGGAACGCATGACGGTGGCCGACGTGGACGCGCTGCTCTACCTGCCCGGGCATCCGCGGGGGCGGGTCCGGCAGGCGTTGCGCATCCCGGCGCTGAGCCCGGGCTGGCAGGGATCGTTCCGGGCGATCCTGGCCGAACCGGAGTCGGCCGGGGGCAACGCCGGACTGGCCGTCGTCGCGCCGCCGGCCGCCTGGCCCGGGTTCCGTCCGCTGCGGGTGACCGCGGTCGAGTCGGAGAGCAGCACCATCGCGTCCCTGCGGCTGGCCGATCCGGACGGGGCGCCGGTGCCGGCCGCCTTGCCGGGACAATTCCTGACCGTACGGCTGCGGCCCGATGCCGACGGCCCGGCCGTGGTCCGCAGTTACTCGCTGTCCGGCGCGCCGGGGGATGCCGCCTACCGGATCAGCGTCAAGCGCGAGCCGTCCGGCGTGGCCAGCGTCTACCTGGACACGCAGCTCCACCCGGGTGATGTGATCGATGCGGCCGCGCCGCGGGGCGCGTTCGTGCTGGACCACAAATCCACTCCGGTCCTGCTGGTCAGCGGCGGTGTCGGGGCGACGCCGGTGCTGGCCATGCTGCACGCGTTGGCGGCGGCGAGGTCCACGCGCGAGGTGTGGTGGCTGCAGGCGGCCCGCGACGGCGCCGAGCGGCCGTTCGGGGCCGAGGTGGCCGTCCTCCTCGCCGCCCTGCCGCACGCCCGCTCGCACGTCTGGTTCAGCCGGCCCGGGCCGCAGGACGTGCTCGGCCGGGACTACGACAGCGCCGGGCGAATGTCTGCGGACACACTGAAGGGTCTTCCGGCCGACGCCGACGCGTACCTCTGCGGCCCGGCGGCCTTCCTCACCGATGTCACCGCGGCCCTGGTGGCGAGCGGTGTCCCGGCCGGCCGGATGCACGCCGAGATCTTCGGGTCCCAGCCCGGGCTGACCCCCGGCATCAGCGCCGTGCCGGACGGGCCGCCGCACCCGCCGGCCGGTGCGCCCGGCGACGGCCCGGCGGTGTCGTTCGCCCGCAGCGATCTGACCGTTCCGTGGGCCGCGGGTCGCGCCAGCCTGCTGGAGCTGGCCGAGGCGTGCGACGTGCCGGCCCGCTGGTCCTGCCGCGTCGGGGTGTGCCATACCTGCGAGACCGGCCTGCTGGCGGGCGACGTGACGTACGGGGTGGAGCCGGTCGACCCACCGGCCGCCGGCAACGTCCTGATCTGCTCGGCGCAGCCCCGCGGCGACGTCGTGCTGGACCTCTGAAGGGTCCGCACGGCACGATGTCGGGGTGCCCTGAGGAGGCGGCCATGGTCCCGATCGATGACAACGTCGACAAGTTCGAGGTCCACCCCACCTACGCCGTCGCGGCGGTGCTGCCCGACCGGAAATCCGTGGACGACGCCATCCGCGCGCTGGACGCCGACGGCCACGACGGTGATGTCATCGAGGTGATGCACGGCGAGGAAGGCCTGCGGATCCTCGACCAGCGCGGCAGCCGGCACGGCGTGACGGGGTGGCTGCACCGTCTGCTGCAGAACTGGACGTATTACGAGCAGATCCTCGGCCTCTACTCCGAGGCCCTGACCCACGGCGAATTCCTGGTCGTCATGCCCGCTGCCCCCGACGACCGCTATCCCATCGCCCGGACGCTGATCGCGCACGGCGGCCACGGAATGTATTACTTCGGCTTCAACTCGGTCGAGTCGCTCACCGCGCCCTGAGCCCGCAACGACTTCAGCAGTGCGATGTCGGCTGCGTGGGACTCGCCCGCGGTTTCCACGATGACCGGGACGCCGGCCGCGGCCGGGTGGGCCAGCAGCTCGGCGAAGGCGGCGGTGCCGATCTGCCCCGCGCCGATCGACTCGTGCCGGTCGCGGGCGGAGCCGCACGCGTCCTTGGAGTCGTTGGCGTGGATCAGCATCAGCCGGTCCGGGCCGGCCGCCGCGACCAGGGCGTCCAGCGTGGCCGTCATCCCACCGGGGGTGGCCAGATCGTGCCCGGCGGCCCAGGCGTGGCAGGTGTCGAAACAGACGCCCAGCCACGGGTGATTCTCCACGGCGGCCAGGTACGGGGCGAGGTCGCCGACGGACGAGGCCAGGCTCCGGCCGCCGCCCGCCGTCGGCTCGACCAGCAGTTTCGGCAGCCCGGCGCCGGCCGCCCGGTCGAGCAGGGGCAGCAGCGCCTCGCCCAGCTGGTGCAGGGCCTTCGCCTCGTGCGCCGGGTCGACGGCGCTGCCGGCGTGGAACACCACACCCGACGCGCCGATCGCGGCGCCGCGCTCCAGGGCGTGGCGGAGCGTGTCCACCGAGCGCGCCACCGTCAGTTCGGTCGGTGAACCCAGGTTGACCAGCAGTGACGCGTGCACGTAGGTGGGCCGCCCGCGATCGCGGAAGAGGACGTCCTGTGCCGGGTCGCCGGGTGGGAGCGCCCAGCCGCGCGAGTTCGACACGTACACCTGCACGACCTCGGACCCGGCCTTCTCGGCGTACGCCAGACCGCCCGTGGCCAAGCCCCCGGCCGTGCTGGTGTGTGACCCGACCGGACTCACACGCATTGCAGGACGACCGCGGTCTGCGGCGCAACCGGGGTGTTCGGCGGTGGCTGCTGGTTGTGGACGAACCCGTTCGGGTTGAACTGGACCTGCGGCTGCAGGCTCATCTGCTGCAGCTTCTGCACGGCCTGCTGGCAGGGCTGGTTGCTCAGGTCGGGCACGGTGACCTGCGGCGGGCCCTGGCTGACGTCCAGTTTGATCTCGGCGTCCTTGGCCACGCCCGTGCCGGCCTGGGGCGACTGCCCGATGACCGTGTCGGCCGGCGCGTTGTCCTGCTTGTACTGCTCCACCGGGGTCAGGCCGAGCGCAGCGAGCTGGGAGCGGACGTCGTTGATGTTCTTGCCGGACAGGTCGGGCACGGTGATCGGGGCTTTGCCCTTGCTGACCACCACGACGACCTGGCTTCCGGGCTTGAGGGTCGTGCCCGCCGCGGGATCGGTGGAGATCACCGCACCCTCGGGCACGGTGTCGCTGTACTGACCGGCGCCCTGTTCGAGGACCAGTTTGTCGTTGTCCAGCTGGCCCTTGGCCGCGGACAGGTCCACGCCGCCCAGGTCGGGCACCGGGTACCGCTCCGGCCCGAGCGACAGCTTCAGGGTGATGGTGCCGCCGTTGACGATCTTCTCGGTCGCCGACGGCTCCTGGCTCAGCACGGTGTCCTTGGGCGCGGTCTCGCTGTACTCGCCATCGGTGTAGATCAGGCCGAACCCGTCCCGGTGGGCCGCCGCCTCGGCTTGCGGCCGCGTCATGTTCACCAGCTGCGGCGCCTGGCTGTAGCGGCCGACGCTGACGTACCAGATCGTGCCGACCACCGTCAGCACCATGACCGCGACCGCGGCCAGCAGCAGCAAACGGCGCCGGTCCCCGCGCAGGGCGTGCCACCGCTCCATCGGGGTGCCTGGGGGCGCGACGCGCCGGCCGCCCTGCTGGGGCAGCCGCGCCCAGGTCGGCCGGGCCCCGCCGTACGCCGAACCCACGGCCGGCACCACGGCGGTCGCGTCGGCGACGGCGTGCCGGGACGGCACCTGCCGCAGCAGCGCCGTCTCGACGTTGGCGGCGCCCAGGTCGTCCCGGACCACCTGGACCTCGGCCAGCATGGCGCCGGCGTCGGTCGGCCGGGCGCCGGCGTCGCGGCGGGTGGCCCGGGCGACCAGGTCGTCCAGCGCGCCGGGCACGCCGTGCACCACGCTCGACGGTTTCGGCACGTCGTTGTCGACGTGCTGCCACGCGACGTCGACCGGCACGTCGCCGTCGTACGGCACCTTGCCCGTGAGCATCTCGAACAGCACGATGCCGGCCGAGTACACGTCCGTACGGGCGTCGGCGTGCCCGTCCGTGACCAGTTCCGGCGCCACGTACGCGACGGTGGCCATGAGTTGCCCGGACTCGTCGATGCTGCTGGCCTCGACGGCGCGGGCCAGACCGAAGTCGGCCACCTTGACCACGCTGTCGATCAGGTTGGCCAGGCCGCCGCTGGGCGCCTCGGCGACCAGCACGTTCTCCGGCTTCACGTCCCGGTGCACCAGGCCGGCGCGGTGCGCGGCGGCGATCGCCGACAGCATCTGCTCGAGGATGGCCAGCGCCTCGACCGGGTTCAGCCGGCGGCGCTGGTTGAGCAGGTCACGCAGCGTGCGGCCCTGGACGTACTCCATCACCAGGTACGGCAGGCCCTCGTGGCGGCCCTGGTCGTACACGGCGACGACGTTGGGATGAGTCAGCCGGGCGATGGTCTTGGCCTCGTCGGTGAACCGGTCGACGAAGTGGACGTTGGTCGCCTGGGACGGGTGGATGATCTTCAGCGCGACCGTACGCTCGAGTCGGTCGTCCACCGCCGTGTACACGGTCGCCATGCCCCCACGGGCAACGCGACCGGTGATCCGGTAGCGCCCGTCAATCGTGGTGCCGATCAACGTGTCGGCGACAGTGGTGTCCATCGGCGTGAAGTGTATGTGCCCTTCGGGTGATGACAGCCCAGGATGTCACAGCTGAGTCCGAACGGGTAAGCCACAGCGCTGTGACCTGCCCCGGAATGCGGCGAATCCGCTCAGTAACGGCTCGGGTGCCGCCGCCTTCGCCGGACGGATTCGCTGTCCGCCGACGTCGTGGGGGACGGGCTCGCCGACGAGGGCGACGGGCTGGCCGAGACCGACGCCGACGCCGAGACCGACGCCGACGCCGAGACCGACGCCGACGCCGGGGCCGACGCCGACGCCGGCGGGGTCGGGCTGGGCGACCCGGACGGTGCGGTCGGCGTGGGGACGGGCGGGTGCAGGCAGTCGCACTCGATCGCCGGCGACCGGGCGGGCTTGGCCGGGCGGGCGGCGGGCGCGGTCGTGGGCACCGCTTTCGGACTGGCCGGTTCCGCCACGGCGGCGGCGGCCGGCGGCGCGGCGCGCCCCATGCGCGCGTTCCCGGCCGGTGTGTCCCGGGTCGCGGTCAGAGGATAGGTGTGGCCCTCGGCCTGCGCCCGCACGGGCGTCTGCGGCCGCCCGGCCAGCGCCGGCCCCAGCCCGTGCACCACCGCGAAGTAGCTGCCGACGGCCCCGGTCAGGGCCAGGACGCCGAACGCGGACAACGCCACCAGCCGCCGCGGGCGCCGGCGCAGGTCCTCGTCGTACCCGCGGGGCAGGCCGCCGACCGGGCCGCCGAACGTGCTCAGCCCGGTGGAGGTGACGTCCGGGCCCGGCCGCAACGGCGCGGGCGCGCCGACCGGGCGCTTGCCCATGTCGTAGCGCAACGATCGCCACGCGCCGGCCACCTCGGTGCGGGTTTTCCGCAGCAGGCTCATCGGGGGCGTACTCCGCTCTTCGTCTCCGCGGATGCGGTCCGGGGCCGTCCCGGAGGGATATGGCAGGCTGGAGTCGTGAACGACTCCGTTGCCGCAGGCCCCACCGCGTGGGTCACCCTTCCGGACATCGCCGACAAATTGGACGTGTCCATCAGCAAGGTGAACCAGATGGTTCGCGACGGGAATCTGCTGGCGGTCAAGCGTGACGGGATCCGGGTGGTGCCGGCCGAGCTGGTGGCCAACAGCACCGTGCTCAAGCACCTCCCCGGCATCCTCACCTTGCTCCGCGACGCTGGGTACAACGACGAAGAGGCGCTGCGGTGGCTGTACACGCCGGATCCGGATCTCGACGGCAGCGCCGCCACCGGTCTCGGCGGCCCTCGCGCCCGCGAGGTCAAACGGCGCGCCCAGGCCCTCGGCTTCTGACCGGGACATGCGGCACCTGACGTACGTGGCCGTCCTGGCCGGCTGCCTCGCCGCCGCCGTCTGGCTCGAGCCGCTGCTCAAGGTGCACGTCTTCCGCCGCTGGCGCCGCCTGCTGCTGACCCTGCTGCCGGTCGGCGTCGTCTTCGTGCTCTGGGACCTGCTGGCGATCCGGGCCGGCCACTGGATGTTCGACCCGACGCAGATCACCGGCATCCGGCTGCCCGGCCGGCTGCCGCTCGACGAGGTGCTGTTCTTCCTGGTCGTGCCGGTGTGCGCGATCCTCGGTTTCGAGGCGGTGCGGGCGGTCCTGCGACGCCCGGCCGGCGACGAGTGACGTACACCGCCGCGGCGCTGATCGGCGTCCTCGGCGCGCTGGCCGTCGACCTGCTGGTGCTGCGGACCCGCCTGGTCACCCGCGTGGTGTTCTGGGCGACGTACCCCATCGTCGTCGTCTTCCAGCTGCTCTCCAACGGCATCCTGACCGGCCGCCGCGTGGTGCGCTACGACCCGGCGGCGATTCTGGGGGTGCGGATCGCGTACGCCCCGGTCGAGGATCTGCCCTTCGGCTTCGCCATGGTCCTGCTCACGCTGTCGGTCTGGGTCTGGCTGGGCCGCCGCGGCATTCAGCGCACGCCCCGCGCCGGCGAGGGCAGTCGTCTGCTGTCCCGCCTGCGTGCCCGCTCCCGGCGCTGATCTTCCCGTCACGAGCATTTCTTCCCACGTCCGTTGTGGTCCGAGACGTACGCTCCCGCGGGCACCGGGCCGGGGCCCACCTCCGGTGGCCCTGGCCCTGCCAGGTCCGTGCGGGGCGAATTCCGTGCCCCTGGACACGCGGCCCTGTCCCGCCGCCCGACAAAGTCCGCACGCGCGGATATCCGGTCGCGCGCCGCCACGGCGGCCGCAATGCTGGGCGCACGGAACGGACACGAAGGGGCGGGCGATGGGCGACGAGGGGGGCGACGAGGTGGCCGGGGCGCGCGACGAGGTGGTTGAGCGGCATGGAGTGCCGGTGCTGGTGTGTGCGGTCGGCGGCCCGGTGGTCCGCAGCCCGCAGGACGCCCTCGACCTGCTCGGCTCCGCGTTCGGACGGGCCGACGTCGTCGCGCTGCCGGTGGAGCGGCTGGATCCGGCGTTCTTCGACCTCCGAACCGGCCTCGCCGGCGAGATCATGCAGAAGTTCGTGAACTACCGGACGCAACTGGCGATCGTCGGCGACATCACCGCCCACGTCACCGGCAGCGAGCCGCTGGCCGCCCTGGTCCGCGAGTCCAACCGCGGCCGCCACATCTGGTTCGTCGGCGACCTCGGCGGCCTCGACGAACACCTCGGATAGGGCGTCAGACCGTGCGGCGGGTGGCGGCGTCGGCCAGGTCGCGCAGAACCGTGCGGGCCTCGTCGTCCCGCAGCGGGGCGGCGTCCAGCGTGGCCAGGGCGGTGTCGGTCAGGACGGCGATGCGCTCCTCGGTCCGGGCCAGCGCCCCGCTCTCCGCGATCAGCTCGCGCAGCCGCGCCACCCCGGAATCGTCCAGTCCCTGGTCACCCAGGCCGGCCTCGAGAGCCGCCCGCCCGCTGTCGCCCAGACCGGACCAGGCGCAGGCCACCAGGTACGTGCGTTTACCCTCGCGCAGGTCGTCGCCGGCCGGCTTGCCCGTGCGTACGGGATCGCCGAAGACGCCCAGCACGTCGTCGCGCAACTGGAACGCCTCGCCCAGCGGCAGCCCGAAGCCGGCATAGGCCTCGCGCAACGCGGACGGAGCACCAGCCAGCGCCGCGCCCATCTCCAGCGGCCGTTCGACGGTGTACTTCGCCGCCTTGAACCGGGCCACCTTGCTCGCCCGCTCGACCGTGCGGTCGCCGCCGGCCTGGGTCAGCACGTCCAGGTACTGGCCGACGTTGACCTCGGTCCGCATCTGGTCGAAGACCGGGCGCGCCCGCACCAGGGCGGCCGGCTCGACCCCGCTGGAATGCAGCAGCTGGTCCGACCAGACCAGCGTCAGGTCGCCGAGCAGCACGGCCGCGCTGTCACCGAACGCGGCCGAGCCGCCGAGCCAGCCGGAAACGGTGTGCAACGTCTCGAACCGGCGGTGCACCGCCGGCTCCCCGCGCCGGGTGTCGGACCGGTCCATCAGATCGTCGTGGATCAGCGCGCTCGCCTGGACCAGTTCGAGGGCCGACACCGCCGCGACGACGGCGTCCGAGTCGAGCCCGCCGGCGCCGCGGTACCCCCAGTAGGCGAAGGCCGGCCGCAGCCTCTTGCCGCCGTGCAGGACGAAGGCCTCGATCGCGTCGGACACCGGCTCGAGGGCCGCGTCGATCGCCCGCAGCTGGGTGCGCCGGTCCGCCAGGAACGCAGCCAGCGCCTGGTCGACACGGGGGCGCAGGCCGGCACGGTCCAGCGGGGAGGTCACGGGGCCCAACCTAACCGGTAAGCTGCTCGGTGTGTCTCTCGGACTACCCTCCCGGATGCCCGCCGTTCCATCGATCGGCGAGCTGATCCGTCGTCCGAGCCCGACGTTCTCGTTCGAGTTCATGCCGCCGAAAACGCCGGAGATGGAGACGCAGCTCTGGCAGACGGTCCGCCAGCTGGAGCCGCTGCGCCCCGACTTCGTGTCGATCACGTACGGCGCCGGCGGCACCACCCGCGACACCACGGTCACCGCGACCGAGCGGATCGCCACCGAGACCACCCTGTTGCCGATGGCTCACCTGACCGCGGTCAACCACTCGGTGGCCGAGCTGCGCAACATGATCGGGCGGCTGGCCGGCGCCGGCGTCCGCAACGTGCTCGCGGTCCGCGGCGACCCGCCCGGCGATCCCACCGCCGACTGGGTGCGGCACCCCGAGGGGGTCCTGTACGCCGAGGACCTGGTCCGGCTGGTCAAGGAGTCGGGCGACTTCAGCGTGGGCGTGGCGGCGTTCCCGTACAAGCATCCGCGGTCGGCCGACATCGAGTCGGACACGCGCAACTTCATCCGCAAGTGCGCCGCCGGGGCCGACTTCGCGATCACCCAGATGTTCTTCGACGCCGACGACTACCTGCGGCTGCGCGACCGGGTGGCCGCGGCCGGCTGCCCGGCCCCGATCGTCGCCGGGGTCATGCCGGTGCTGCGGATGGCCACCATCGCGCGGTCGGAGCAGCTCTCCGGGGCGCCGTTCCCGCCGCATCTGCTGAAGCGGTTCGAGCGGGTCGCCGACGACGATGCCGCCGTCCGTGCGCTCGGGATCGATCTCTGCAGTGAGATGTGCCGGCGGCTGCTCGACGAGGGCGTGCCCGGCATCCACTTCATCACCCTGAACCGGTCGACCGCGACCCGCGAGGTCTGGCTGCACCTCGCCGGACAGGCGTCGCCCGCGGCCGCCTGACCTGCGGTGACCTGGGAGGAGTACGCCACCGCGTGGTCGGCGCTGCACGGCGGTTTCGATCCGGAGAAGGCATCGTTCCTGGTCCGCGGCTGGGTGCGGCTGGCCTGGCGGGGCGGCACCGCGCTGGCCCGGCTGCGGGTCGGCCCGAGTGCGGTCACCACCGTCGGCCTGCTCCTCTGTGTCCTGGTGCCGGTGACGACCTTGGTCAGCCCGGTGGCGGCCGGCCTGGTGGTGCTGCTGGCGAGCTTCGCCGACGGCCTGGACGGCGCCGTCGCGGTGGTCAGCGGGCACGCCACCCGGATCGGGTACGTGTACGACTCGGTCGCCGACCGGCTCGGCGAGGCGGCCTGGCTGGTGGCGCTGTGGGTGGCCGGCGCACCCGCGTGGCTGGCCGTCGCGGCCGGGGGCGTCAGCTGGTTGCACGAGTACGTCCGGGCGCGCGCCGCGTCCGCCGGCATGAACGAGATCGGCGTGGTGACCGTGGCGGAGCGACCCACGCGGGTCTCGGTCACGGTCAGCGGCCTGGTCATCGGCGGCGTGGCCGCCTTGGTGCACGACGGCTGGGGTGCCCTGATCGTGACGGCGGCCGCGGCGGCGTGGCTGGCCCTGGCCCTGATCGGCCTGGTCCAGCTGGCCGCGGCGGTCCGCCGGGCGCTGTCCGCGTGAGGGCCCGAGCCGTGCGCTGCCCGGCGACGAGGTGATCGAGTCGCTGACGCCGTTCGTCCGTCACGGACCGGGCGGCGCATAACCGTTCTCCGCCAGCCAGGTGTCCCGCCGGCGCTTGGACGCCCGGGACAGCCAGGCGTCCTGCACGACCTCGGTCAGCGTCTGCAGCGTCAACTCGCCGATCCGGGACGCCCGCAGCAGGACGGACGGGTGGCCGTCGAAGTGCGGCGTGGTGAAGAACGGCAGCGACTCGTCGGCCAGCAGCGCCTGCTTGTCCGCCTCCGACTCGACCCAGAACACGATCACGTCGTCGTACCGCTGGTTGGTGACCGGGTCGAACGCGTCCGGCCGCGGGTTGCGGAAGAAGATGAACGACTTCCCGCCGACCTGGTACACCGGGTTGTCCGAGGTCTCGTCGTACACCGTGGCGTACGGCATGGCCGACGCCAGCGCGTGCACGTCCGCGACCGTTGCCTTCCGACTGCGCGCCATGAGGTCAGCGTAAGCGGAGTCCCGTTCGATCGGCGTCAGCGCTTGCGCAGCGCGTGGCGGTAGTCGCTGTTCAGGCGGCCGATCAGGGTGAGCGGGATGCCCTTGGGGCAGACGGTGGTGCACTCACCGGCGTTGGTGCAGCCGCCGAAGCCGGCCTCGTCCTGGGCCGCGACCATGTCGAGCACCCGGGAGTCGCGTTCCGGCTGGCCCTGCGGCAACAGGCCGAGGTGACCGACCTTGGCCGCGGTGAACAGCATGGCCGAGCCGTTCGGGCAGGCGGCCACGCACGCGCCGCAGCCGATGCAGGTGGCCGCCTCGAACGCGGCGTCGGCATCGGCCTTGGGCACCGGGGTGGCGTGGGCGTCGGGCGCGGCACCGGTGGATGCGGTGATGTAGCCGCCGGCCTGGATGATCGAGTCGAACGCGCCGCGATCCACGACCAGATCCTTGATGACCGGGAAGGCGGCCGCCCGCCACGGCTCGACGTCGATCACGGCTCCGTCGGCGAAGTGTCGCATGTGGAGCTGGCAGGTCGTGGTGGCGCGCGCGGGGCCGTGCGCCACGCCGTTGATGACCATGCCGCACATGCCGCAGATGCCTTCGCGGCAGTCGTGGTCGAACGCCACCGGGTCGTCGCCGTCGAGGATCAGCTTCTCGTTGAGGACGTCCAGCATCTCCAGGAACGACGCGTCGGGCGAGATGTCGTGGACGTCGTAGCTGACCATCCGTCCCTTGTCGGCCGGGCCTTGCTGGCGCCAGACACGTACCTGGATGTCCACTACTTGTAGCTCCTCGTGCTGGGGTGGACGTACTCGAAATCAAGCTCTTCCTTGTGCAGGACGGTGACGAGCTCCGAACTCCCACGCGGCGACGTAGCCGAACTCGTCGTCGTGGCGCAGCGCCTCACCGTCGCGCGGTCTGCGACTCGGCCCGGAAGTGGCCGCCGCACGACTCCCGCCGGTGCAGGGCGTCGATGCACATCAGCTCGGCCAGTTCGAAGAAGTCGGCGACCCGGCCGGCCTTCTCGAGGTTCTGGTTGAGCTGCTCGCCGGTGCCGGGCACCTTGACGCGGTTCCAGAACTCGTCGCGCAGACCGCGGATCAGGCCGATCGCCTTGGTCAGACCCTCCTCGGTGCGTTCCATCCCGCAGTACTCCCACATGACGTGGCCGAGTTCGCGGTGGAACGAGTCCACGGTCCGGTCCCCGTCGACGGCCAGCAGCCGGTTGATCCGGTCCGCGACTGTGGCGAGCGCCGCACCGACGGCCGGGTCGCCGGAGACGTCGGGGAACGGGCCGGACGCCAGGTAGTTGCCGAGGGTGTACGGCAGGACGAAGTACCCGTCGGCCAGCCCCTGCATCAGTGCGCTGGCGCCGAGCCGGTTGGCGCCGTGGTCGGAGAAGTTGGCCTCGCCGATCACGAACAGCCCGGGAACGGTCGACTGCAGGTCGTAGTCCACCCACAGCCCGCCCATCGTGTAGTGCACCGCCGGGTAGATCCGCATCGGCACGACGTACGGGTCCTCGCCGGTGATCCGCTGGTACATCTCGAACAGGTTGCCGTACTTCTCCTCGACGGCGTGCCGGCCGAGCCGCTGGATGGCGTCCGCGAAGTCCAGGTACACGCCCAGACCGCCCGGCCCGACGCCGCGGCCTTCGTCGCACACGTTCTTGGCCGCGCGGGAGGCGATGTCCCGGGGGACCAGGTTGCCGAACGCCGGGTAGATGCGCTCGAGGTAGTAGTCCCGCTCGCCCTCCGGAATGTCGCCCGGCGCCCGCCGGTCGCCGGCTGACGAGCGGCACCCACACCCGGCCGTCGTTGCGCAGCGACTCGCTCATCAGCGTCAGCTTCGACTGGTGGGTGCCCGACTCCGGGATGCAGGTGGGGTGGATCTGCGTGTAGCAGGGGTTGGCGAACAGCGCGCCCTTGCCGGTGCGCCCGCCAGGTCGCGGTGACGTTGCACCCCTTGGCGTTGGTGGACAGGAAGAAGACGTTGCCGTACCCGCCGGAGGCGAGCACCACCGCGTCCGCGACATCGGCCGAGATCTCGCCGGTGACCAGGTCGCGGACCACGATCCCGCGGGCCCGCCCGTCGACCACGATCAGTTCCAGCATCTCGTGCCGGGCGTGCATCTCGATGGTCCCGGCCGCGATCTGCCGTTCCATCGCCTGGTACGCGCCGAGCAGCAGCTGCTGGCCCGTCTGCCCGCGGGCGTAGAACGTCCGGGACACCTGGGTGCCGCCGAAGCTGCGGTTGTCGAGCAGACCGCCGTACTCCCGGGCGAACGGCACCCCCTGGGCCACGCACTGGTCGATGATGTTCACCGACACCTGAGCCAGCCGGTACACGTTGGACTCGCGAGCGCGGAAGTCGCCGCCCTTGACCGTGTCGTAGAACAGCCGGTAGATCGAGTCGCCGTCGTTGCGGTAGTTCTTGGCCGCGTTGATGCCGCCCTGCGCGGCGATCGAGTGGGCCCGGCGCGGGCTGTCCTGATAGCAGTACGACCGGACGCGGTACCCGGCCTCGGCCAGAGTGGCCGCGGCCGACCCGCCGGCCAGCCCGGTGCCGACCACGATGACGCTCAGCTTCCGCCGGTTGGCCGGGTTGACCAGCCGGGCCGCGAACTTGCGGCGGTCCCAGCGGGTCTGGATCTCGCCGTCCGGGGCGGCGGTGTCCGCGGATCTCCTCGCCGGTGTCGTACAGATCCATCATCAGCTCACCACTCCTGTCAGCACGGCGAGCGGCACCGAGAGGTAGCCGGTCACCAGGACTCCGGAAAGGACGAGGGCGGACACCCGGGCGATGCGCTCGCCCCGGGCCGTGCGCTGGCCGAGCGTGCGGGCGGCGCTGAAGATGCCGTGCCGCAGGTGCAGGCCGACGGCGACGATGGCCAGCACGTAGCACACCGTCACGTACCAGCGGCCGGGGGCGAAGTCGGCGGCCACGTTGCCGTACGGGTCCTGCTTGTCGCCGGCCGGGTTCAGCGTGCCGGTGGTCAGGTCGAGGATGTGGTAGATCACGAACAGCAGGATGATCACCCCACCCCACCGCATCGTGCGGGCGGCGTACGACCCCTGGACCTTGGGGCGGTGGGCGTACCGCACCGGCCGGCCCTTCCGCGCCCGCCGGGCGAGGATCGTCGCGGCCAGGACGTGCCCGAGGACCGCAAGCGTCAGCACCGCCCGCTGCACCCACAGGTACCAGCCGTACGGCAGCAGCGGCTCGCCGATCGTGCGCAGCCAGGCCGCGTAGTGATCGAACGTGGGGCCGCCGAAGAAGATCTTCAGGTTGCCGAGCATGTGCAGGTACAGGAACGCCACCAGCAGGATCCCGGTGACCGCCATGAGCATCTTCAGCGCCACCGAGGAGGTCTTCGGCGTGGCCGCCGCAGCGGGCCGGACGCGGGTGTCTAGTGCCACGGCTCGAACGCTAGGTAGCGGGACTTGATTCGTCCAATGCATGATAGTCGCGGCGATGATAGACGGAGGCCATGACCATGCAGCTCCAACAGCTCCGATACTTTCTGGCCGTGGTCGATACCCGGCATTTCACCCGGGCGGCCGATGCGCTCGGTGTGAGCCAGCCCACATTGAGTAAGCAGATTCACACGCTGGAATCGACTCTCGGGGCGCCGTTGTTCGACCGGGTCCGTGGCGCGGTCGGACTGACCGCGGCCGGCGAGGCGCTGTTGCCGCCGGCCCGCCGGATGGTCGCCGACGCCGACGCCGCCCGGATCGCTGTCCGGGACATCGCCGGGCTGCGGCGGGGCGAGGTCCGGCTGGGCGCCACCCCGTCGCTGTGCTCGTCGCTGGTGCCGGCGGTGCTGGGCCTGTTCCGGACGGCCCACCCCGGCGTCGCGTTGCACGTCACCGAGGGCGGCTCGCCCGATCTCATCGCCGGCCTGCTCGGCCACCAGCTCGACCTGGCGCTGATCGTGGAACCGGCGCAGGGTCCCGATCCGGGGCTGGACGCCGCTCCGATCCTGCAGGAGAGCCTGGTCGTGGCGTCCCGGGCCGCCGGTCCACCCCCGACGGTCAGCCGCGAACTGGAGTTGACCGAGCTGCAGCACCAGCCGCTGGTCATGTTCCGGCCGGGCTACGACCTGCGGGACGCCACCCTCGAGGCCTGCCGCCGGGCCGGGTTCACGCCGTCGTACGCGGTCGAGGGCGGCGAGATGGACGCGGTGCTGGCGTTCGTCGAGGCGGGCCTGGGCGTGGCCGTGGTGCCGAGCATGGTGCTGGTCAACCGGCCGCTGCTGCGGGCCACGCCGCTGGCGCCGCCCGGGATGCGGCGGACCATCGCGCTGGCCCACCGCGCCCGATCGGTGCTGCCGCACGCGGCCGCGGCTCTGCGGGCGACGCTGCTCGGCCACATCACGACCGGGGGAGCGCTGCCGCCGGGCGTACGGGTTCTTTGAGGGGCTGCCGTCCCTTCCGGGATCGTCACGGCTGAAGGTTCTCCAGATCCTCCAGCAGACCCGGGTGCACCGGCTTCCAGCCCAGGGCCTCCCGGGTGTGGGCGCTGGACGACGGCTGGTCGGTGGCGAAGATCGGGCCGAGCGGGCCGTAGGTGTCCGCCGGCGCCGCCTCGACCGGCAGGCCCAGCCGCCGGCCGATCACGGCGGCGATGTCCCGGACGGCATCCCCCTCGTCGGCGACGGCGTGCCAGGCGCTGCCGGCGGGCGCCTGCTCCAGCGCCAGCCGGAAGAGAGCGGCCGCGTCCAGGGCGTGCACGGCGGGCCAGCGCTGGGCGCCGTCGCCGGGGTAACCGGACACCCCGGTCCGCCGGGCGATCCCGGTGAGCAGGCCGGCGAATCCGCCCGTGCCGTCGCGATGGACGGTGCGCGGCAGCCGTACGGCCGTGCTCCGGACCCCCTGCGCGGCCAGGCCCAGGATCGCGGTCACGGTACGGCTGCGACCGCCGACCGGCCCGTCGGTCGGCAACGGGTCGGCCTCGGTGGAGGCGCGGCCCGGCACCCAGGGCGTGCCCGAGACGGTGACGAGCGGGCGGCCACTGCCGACGAGTTCCTCGCCGAGAGCCGTGAGGGCCGCGGTCTCCTCGGCGACGGCCTGCGCCAGAGCCTCGGGCCCGCTGAAGTCGTTGGCGAACGCCAGGTGGATCACCCCGTCGGCCCGCCGGGCGCCGGCTCGGATCGCATCCAGGTCGGCGAGGCTTCCCCGCAGCGGCTCGGCGCCGGCCGACTCGGCGGCCGTGGCGGACGCGTCGGACCGGGCGAGGACGAGGGCGGTGTGGCCGTGGCCGATCAACTCGGCGACGACGGCGGAGCCGACCAGGCCGGTGCCACCGGTGACGAAGACGTGCATCAGATCCTCCGGAGGATGATGGGACTGTTGTCCCGTCACACGCTAGCAGGTGATGGGACATCGGTACCATCACCTATGATGGGCCTCATGGCCCGATGGGAACCCGGAGCGCGCGACCGCCTCGTGGTGGCCGCCGTCGACCTGTTCACCGAGCAGGGGTACGACGCCACCACGGTCGCCCAGATCGCCGAACGCGCCGGCGTCACCAAGAGCACCTTCTTCCGGCACTTCGCCGACAAGCGCGAGCTCCTGGTGGCCGGGCAGGAGACGTTGAGCCGGCTGCTGGCCGAGGGGATCGCCGAGGCGCCCGCCGCCGCCGGCCCTCTCGAGGCGGTCGCCGCCGGCCTGGTCCGGGCGTCCAGCGCGATGGGCTCGATGAATCGCGATCTCGGCCCGCGTCTGAAGGCGGCCGTCGCCGCCAGCGCCGAACTGCAGGAGCGGGACGCCCTCAAGACCGTCAGCATGGCGGCGGCCATGACCGCGGCCCTGGTCGCCCGGGGGACGCCCGACGCGACCGCGGCGCTCGCCGGCGAGCTGGGCGTTCTGGCGTTCAAGCGGGGCTACGCCCAATGGTCCGAGGGCGGGCACGGCGCCGGCGACGACCTGGCGCCCTACGCCCTGGCCGCCCTCGGCGAACTGCGAGCCGCGACCGCGTCACTGGGCTGACCGGCCACCGATCCGACGGCGACGATGGGCGCCGGAGCCGGTGGACGCGGAGAAGACGATCCCGTGCGACGACGCGGTTCGGTGGCTTTCAGGCCGGCCCTATCGCGTCGGCCACGATCTGCGCCGAGAGGGTGACCATCGGCAGCCCGCCGCCCGGATGGCTCGAGCCGCCGACCAGCCACAGGCCCCGGGCCGGACCCTGGTTCGCCGGCCGGATCAGGCCGCCGGCGGTGCCGTAGATGGCACCCCCCGGGGCGCCGGTGGCGTCGGCCAGGTCGGCCGGGGTGCGCGTCTCGGCGAACACCAACCGGTCGCGCACGTCCAGCCCACGGGCCGCCAGCACGTCCAGGATGTGCCGCCCGTACGCGTCGGCCAGTCCCGGCCGGCGCCAGTTCACGGCCCACTCGTCGTGGCCGTGTCGCGGCGCGTTGACCAGCACGAACCACGCCTCGTGACCCGGCGGGCGGACCGCCGGGTCGTCGGCCCGGGTGACGAACACGGTCGGGTGCGATGCCGGGCGCGGCCGCCGCCCGGCGTCGCCGAACACCGCGTCGAACTCGGCGTCGTAGTGCGACGGGAAGAAGACCGTGTGGTGGGCCAGTTGCGGGGTGCGGCCGCGGACGCCCAGCAGCATCACGAAGCCGGCCAGGCTCCGGTCGGTCAGTCCGCGCAGCCGCCGCGGCGACGGCAGCAGGTCCCGGTACAGGGTCAGGGCGTCCACGTCGGACACCACCCGGTCGGCCGGCTCGACGACGCCACCGGCCTCGACCCCGGTGACCCGGCCGCCGGTCACCCGGATCGCGGTCACCGGCGAGCACAACTCCACCCGTACGCCCAGGGCCGCGCACCGGGCGGCGAGCGCGTCGCCCAGCGTGCCCAGGCCGCCCGGCAGGTACCAGCCACCGAAGGCCAGCTCGGCGTACGGGACGGCGGCCAGCGCCGCCGGGGCCCGGCGCGGGTCGGCTCCGGTGTAGGTGGCGTACCGCTCGAGCATCATCCGCAGCCGCGGGTCCCGCAGGTACCGCTCGCCCAGCCCCCGCAACGTCCGCCCGGGCGCGATCGCGGCCAGGTCACCGACCCGCCAGGACAACGCGGCCAGCGACGCCGGGGTGATCGGCCGGCGCAGCACCGACCGCCAGGACGCGTCCCAGATCCGCCGCGCCCGCCCCCAGAACCGCGTCCAGTCCGCGGCCGCCTCGTCGCCCAGGGCCTCCCGGATCCGTTCCCGGAAGACGCCGGCGTCGGACGACGAGTCGAGCACGGTCCGATCCGGGAAGACGTGCCGCACCACCGGATCCAGCGGGACCGGATGCAGGCCGAGGTCGTCGAAGACCTGGGGGAGGGTGAGCAGGCTGGGGCCGGTGTCGAAGCGGAAGCCGTCCCGTTCGTAGACGGCCAGCTTGCCGCCGGCGGCCGGCGCCTTCTCGTGCACGACGACCCGGTGGCCGGCGGCGGCCAGCCGGGCGGCGACGGTCAGCCCGCCGACCCCGGCGCCGATCACCACGATCCGGCTCACAGCGCCCGCCCCCGCCACCTCAGCCGGCCCTGCCGCCGGCGGGCGAACGACCGCGCGACCAGGGCGGCGAAGACCACGATGGACACTGGGTGGGCGAACGCGTCGGGCCAGGCCCGGCCGCCGGTGGCGCGGGCCGTGACGACGCGGCCCGAGACGCCGAGCAGGTAGGCGGCCCCGCTCGTGGCGGCGACGGCCCAGGCGCCGGCCGCAACGGCGGCGACAACGACCAGCGGAGGGACCGCGTACAGAACGAGGAGAAGCACCACGACGGCGGTGGCGCCGGCCGGGGAGCCGAACGACGCCCACAGCGATTTGGTGTATCCCTCGACCACGTCGGCGGTCGAGTCGTACATGCGGCAGCGCGCCAGGCGGGAGCCGTCGGCGAGCGCGATCCGGCCGCCGGAGCGTTTGACCGCGCGGGCCAGGCCGATGTCCTCCAGGACGTCGTCGCGGACCGCCTCGTGGCCGCCCGCCGTCCGGTAACCGGCCCGGTCGGCGACCAGCCACTGACCGCCGGCCGCGGCGAGCGACGGGCGCGGCGAGCGTTCCATCGCGCGCAACGGCAGGAAGGTCAGCCAGCTCCATTGCAGCAGCGGCTGGACCAGCCGGCCCGCGCCGGTGATCCGTGGGTACGGCGACAGCAGCGTCACGCCCGCCGCTCGCAATTCGGTGACCGCGGCGGCGATCGCGGTGGGCTCGAGGACGACGTCGGCGTCCACGAAGACCAGGATGTCGTCGTCGGCCGCAGCCGCGGCCAGTTGGGCGCAGGCGTGCGGCTTGCCCAGCCACCCGGCGGGCAGCGGCGCGCCGGCCAGCAACGTGACCTTGTCGCCGGCGACCGCCCGGACCACCTCGGCGGTGCCGTCGGACGAGTTGTCGTCGAGCACCAGGATCCGCAGGTGGGCGACGCCGCGCTGGCCCAGCAACGCCTCCAGGCACGGCGTCACCCGGGCGGCCTCGTCGCGCAGCGGCAGCAGGACGGCGATCTTCTCCGCCGTCGTGGCGGGCGACGGTGGCCGGCGGAGGAGGGACGCGTTGACGGCGGTGTGCCCGGTCAGTGCCAGCCACGGGAGCAGCGCGAGCCAGATCATCGCCGGGCCACCCGGACCGCGGCCGGGATGACCACGGCGCCCATCACCACGCCGCCCCACACCGCTGACGCGGGCAGGCGCAGGAAGACGGCGTGGGCCAGCACCGACGAAGCGTACGTCCAGAACCACAGCGCGAGCATCGGCGCATCCGCGGCGGCCGGTGCCGGGGCGGCGGTGCGCAGGACCGCCACCAGCAGCACCGCGAACCCGGCCCAGCCGAGGTAGTTGCTGACCGGGATGCCGCCCAGACCGGGCAGCGCAGGCGTCGGGTGACGCCAGGTCCAGTAGCCCTCGGACACCATCTGCGGGTCGAGAAAGAGGTCCCACGCGGCGAGCCCGAGCGCGGCGCAGCTCACCTGGATCCACGCCTTGCGGCTCGTTCGTTGCGCCGCCAGCCACGCCGGCCACGCCATCCACGTCCAGGCCAGCGGGATGATCAACGGTACGCCCAGCAGCTTCGGCCCGAGCTGACCGGAGTAGTCGTACGTGCCGAACGGAAACCCGGTGGCCACGCCCGCCGCCTCGATCGCGAACCCGCCCAGCGTCGCGATGCCGACCAGCGTCAACGCCGCCCGCACGCCCCGGGTCAGCACAGCGTGCGACACCGACAGCAGGTAGCCCAGGATGACGGTCGCCACGGTCACCCCGGCGCGGGCGGGGCCGTGCGTGAGCGGGTACGAGATCTGGGTCAGGACGAGGGCGCCGAGCAGCACCCAGGAAACGGTGGTGCGCACTAGATCCCGACGATGCCCGGGGCGTCGGAGCCCGTACGCTCGGACAGCGGCAACTCCCGGCCGAGGATGGCGAAGGCGCGCTCGTCGCCGGGGAAGATGAAGTCCCGCAGCACGTCGACGAACCCGAACCGGCGGTACAACCGCCAGGCCCGTGACTGCTGCTCGTCCGCCTCCGGGGTCGACAGCAGCACCGTCTTGCCGTCGGCCACGGCCAGCAGCGCGCGCAGCTGCCGGGCGCCGACGCCGTGGCCCTGCGCGGCCGGCCGCACGTGCAGCTCGACCACCTCGAAGCAGTCGGACAGCCACTGCTGGCGATCGTCCGGAGCCAGGGCCGACCGGACCTGGTCGTGCCACCACTGACCCGGGCCGGAGGTGTAGCCGTACCCGAACCCGGCCAGCCGGCCGTCGCTGGTCAGGGTGGCGACGGCGCGGAACCCGGCCCGGCGGACGTGCGCGCCGATGTAACCGCGGCGCGTCTGCAGCAGCTCGGCGCGGTAGCCCATCGCCTCGCCGTACACGCTCACCACGTCGTCCAGGCGCCGGAGCAGGTCGTCCGGTTGCCAGGCGACCAGCCTCATCGCTTCTTCCCGCCATCCCAACACGTCTCGCTCGCCCTCGAGGCCGTCCACCGTGAACCGGGCGAACAGTTCCTCCGCGTACCACCGGTCCTTCGGCGTCCGGGCGATCACCGCCTGATGCTCCGGCTGACGGTACGCGAAGGCGGTCAGATCCGCCGTGCTTCGCCACACGCTGACGGTGCCCTGAAAACCGACCGGCGCCTCCCCGACCCCGAACCGGGCGAGCAGCCCTTCGGCGACGGCGAGCTTCGCGGCCACCGGCGGGACGGCCCGCCAGAACGTCAGCGCCTTCGCCGGGCGGATGCGCGCTCGGGTCAGGGCCAGCACCATACCTCCGGGCTTTGCCGCCGCGGGTCGCCCGAAGGGTTCTCCGCCGGACCAGGTTCCGCGGCTGGACACCGGAGTGAGGTCGATCCGGGCTTTCCGGGTGGCGGCGCCGACCCAGTTCCGCTCGATCGCTTCGACGTCCGGTTCGCCGCCGTCCCACACCACCAGCGCCGCCCAGCGGGACAGGTCGGCGTCGCCGATGCCGAACGTGGTGCCCGTCCCCGTGCCCATCAGCTTCGCGAACCGGACTCCGGGAATTCTCCGGACGCGGCGCGGCTCGAACGCCATCCGGGGGAACGCCTTGCGCGCGGGGGCGCGCCAGACGTGCAGCGTGACCCGCATTCAGGCCACGTCGGCCGGGGCGCCGCCGGTGACCCGGAGCAGTTCGTCGTACGTGGTGGCGAACACCGCCCGGGGGATGCCGCCGGCCGCCCACACGGCGATGTACGGCTCCAGGGCGGTGTCCACGAGCGTACGGACCGGACGGGGGTGCCCGACCGGGGCGACTCCGCCGATCGGCTGGCCGGTGTGCTCGCGGACGAACTCGGGCGTGGCCCGCTTCAGCGTGGTGATGCCGAGCGCCGCCGCCACCTTGGCCGTGTCCACCCGGTGCGCGCCCGAGGTGAGCACCAGCAGCGGCTGCCCGTCGGCGTCGAAGATCAGTGAGTTCGCGATCTGCCCGATCTCGACGTCCAGCGCCGCGGCGGCGGCGGCCGCGGTGTGCACCGCGTCGTCCAGCACCAGCACCTCCGGCGACCCGCCGTCCTGTGCGCGCGACCCGGCGGCGTACAGGGCGTCCCGCACCGCCTGGACGTTCGGATGGTTCTCCATGCGTTACATCTTGCCCGCCGCCCGCACGCGCGGTACAGGACGGGCCGCCATTCTGCTCAGCGGTCTCACAGCTTCCCGCGGAGACGTTCGTGACTCCGGGCTCCGGAACGGGCCCGTGCTGGTCTTTGCGTCGCCAGGAATAAATGTCGTTCGCAACTGTCGCTGAGCGATCGCCCGCGGTGATAATGATCCATTGCTCTCGGGGCCTGGAGGTCGATGGTGAAACACCGTGCGCGTTCGCTCGCCGGTAGGTGTGTGTTGTATGCCGCGGTCACACTGACGGTGACGGCCACGGTGGCCGGCACTCGGTCGAAAGCCGAGGCGGCGACGGCGGACGGTCTGAACTACGTCGCCATCGGCAGTTCCTTCGCCGCCGGACCGGGGATTCCGCCGGTGCAGTCGAGCAGCGGCGCCGCCCCCTGCGGCCGGTCGGCCAACAACTATGCCAGCCTGGTGACCCGTGACGTGGGGGCGAACCTCACCGACGTCACGTGCGGCGGGGCGACGACCGCCAACGTGCTCACCGCCAACCAGGGCAGTCAGCCACCGCAGATCACCGGCGTGACGAGTTCGGCCACCCTGGTCACCGTGACGATCGGGGGCAATGACGTCGACTATCTCGGCAGCCTGAGCACCTACACCTGCCAGGACAACGGCGGCACCAACTGCGGGACGGTGGACCGTACGGCGATCGACAAGACGTTCGGCGAGCTTACGGGGCGACTGGAGAACGTCATCACGGCCGTGCGAAACGCCGCGCCCCAGGCGAAGGTCTACTTCGTCAACTACTTCACCGTGCTGCCGGACTCCGGCGCCTGCGCGGGAGTGCCGCTCACTTCGGACCAGCTGACGTACGAGCGGAGCATCGCCACCCGCCTTGCAGCCGCCACCGCCACCGCCGTCTCCGCCACCGGCGCGACGCTGGTTGATCTGGCCGCGGCCAGTCACGGACACGACGCCTGTTCGGCCGACCCCTGGGTCGAGACGGGTCAACCGCCGGCCGGGCGCTCCTCGTACCACCCGAAGGAGGCCGGTATGCGAGGAGCCGCCCAAGCGGTGGAAGCGGCACTGTTGGCAACGGGGCAGTTGCGGTCCGTCACGTTCCGGTCCGGCATCCCCGGCAAGTGCGTGGACGTGGCGAGGTCCAGCTCCGTCGACGGCACCCCCGTGCAGCTCTTCGGATGCGACAGCACCACGGCTCAGCGGTGGACCTACGCACCGGGCGCCGGCACTGCCGGCGGCGCTGTGCGGGCACTCGGCCGATGCCTGGACGTCACCGGCGGCCGCACGGACAACTACGTCCAGGTCGAACTGTGGGCCTGCACCGGCTCGGCCAATCAGCGCTGGGTCACCGGCGCGAACTCGTCGCTGATCAACCCGCAATCCGGGCGATGCCTCGATGATCCCAACAGTTCGACGGCTGACTGGACCCAGCTGCAGATCTACGACTGCAACGGCACCGGCGCGCAGAAGTGGACGCCGACGCCATCGTGAACGTCAGCCGCCGACGTGGATGCCGGGGCGGCGGCCGGGGTCGGGCTCGCACTGGCGGATGATCTCGCGGACCACGGGGGCGGTGTCGCCGCGTCCCAGCAGCAGGTACCGGAACAGGTGGGCCAACGGGCTGCCCTCGGCCCATTCGAAGTAGCACTGGGGTTTGACGCCGGTGGCGTCGCGCAGGGCGAGCAGAACCGCGGCGATCGCGTTGGGGGCCGCGGGGCTACGGACGCGCAGGATCCGGTACCCGGCCACCTCGAGCGCCGTGGACGTGCAGGACCTCGCTGAAGTCGGACGGGTCGACCACGTCGACCTCGAGGAACAGGACGTCGCCGCCGCCCGGCACCGGGTTCATGCCGCGTTGCTGGCGTTCCTTCTCCGCGTACTCGTGCTCGTCGCCGGCCTGGCGGCGGTTGGCGACGATGTTGAGTTCGCCGTCGTGCTCGATGGACTCGGCGATGAACCGGCGCGCCGGTTCGTCGAACTCGATGCGGTCGGCGCGTAGCTCGGTGGTCCGGGTCACCCGGGAGACCAGCGACACCAGGATGATCGCGGCGATGAACACGCCGGAGATCTCGATGCCGTCCGGCTTCTCCACGATGTTGTCGCCCAGCGCGTACAGCAGGACCAGGGTGAGCACGCTGAAGCCGATCGCCGGCGCCGGTCTGCCGGCGCCGCCAGGCGGAGAACGTCACCGCCACCGCGCCCGACACCATCATCGCCAGGATGCCGGTGGCGTAGGCGCCGGCCTGCGCGTTCACGTCGGCGCGGAAGACCAGCGTGATGGCCGACGCTGACCGCGGTGTAGACGAGCACGACCGGCCGTACGGCCCGGGCCCAGTCCGGCGCCATGCCGTACCCGGGCAGGTACCGCGGCACGATGTTGATCAGGCCGGCCATGGCCGAGGCGCCGGCGAACCAGAGGATCAGGATGCTGCTGACGTCGTACGCCGTGCCGAAGACCTCGCCCAGTTTCTCGTGCGCGAGATACGCCAGCGCCCGCCCGTTCGCCCCGCCGCCCGGCTGGAACTCCTTCGCCGGGATCAGCACGGTGGTGACGAAGCTGGTGGCGATCAGGTAGACGCTCATGATCAGCGCGGCCGTGGTGAGCAGCTTGCGGGTGTTGTGGATGCGGGACGTCAGCCGGGCCTTCGGCGTCTTCCCGTCCGCCGCGATCAGCGGCATCATGCTGACCCCGGTCTCGAACCCGGACAGGCCCAGCACCAGGGCCGGGAACGCCAGCACGGCCGGGCCGATGAACCCGAATCCGGCGCCTCGACGTCAGCCCGTGCCACCAGGCGCTGAACGCGCCGTGCGTGGTGAACACCTCGACCAGCCCGACCACCGTGATCACCGCGTTCAGCGCCAGGAACACGCCGACCAGCGGGATGGCCACGCTGACCGCCTCGCTGAACCCGAGCAGGAACACGAACCCGAGGATCAGCAGCAGGATCACCGTGATCAGCACGGCGTGGCCGCCGAGGAAGTGCGGCAGGTACGGGTTCTCGGCCATGTGCACGGTGGCGTCGGCCGCCGACAGGGTGATCGTGATGATCCAGGACGTGGCCACGAAACCGAGCAGGACCAGCACGAACAACTTGCCGTACCAGAACGGCAGCAGGTCCTCGAGCATCGCCACCGAGCCCTGGCCGTTCGGGCTCTCGTGGGCCACCCGCCGGTACATCGGCAGCATGCCGAGCAGGGTCAGCGCCACGATCAGCAGCGTGGCCAGCGGCGACAGCGCGCCGGCGGCCAGTGCCGCGATGGCGGGCAGATAGGACAGCGTGGAGAAGTAGTCCACGCCGGTCAGGCACATGACCTTCCACCAGGACTGCGGCTGGTGATCGCCGCTGCCGTCGGATTCCGGCCCGATCGGCTGGACCCGGTTCGCCAGCAGCCATCGGGTGACCGTGTGGCCGGGCGGCTGGGAACCGTCCGGCGTGGGAACCGACGCCGGAACGGTGATCTGCGCACTCACGGTGTCAGGATGCACGATGGGCGGGACAGACTCACGCGCAGAGGGAGAAGGCCATGCCAAGGACCGTCGTCATCACCGGTGCCAGTTCCGGAGTCGGGCTGGCCGCGGCGGTGCAGTTGGCGCAGCTCGGCGACGAGGTGGTGATGATCGGGCGCAACCCGGAACGGCTGGCCGCGGCGGTCGAGCAGGTGCGGGCGGCCGGCGACGGGCGGGAGCCGGGGAAGTTCCGGGCCGACTTCGAGCGGCTCGACGACGTCCGGGCCCTCGCCGCGCATCTGCTGGACACGTACCCGCGGATCGACGTGCTGGCCGCCAACGCGGGCGGGATGATCAAGGGATACCGCCGTACGGCCGACGGGTACGAGGCGACCCTGCAGGCCAACCACCTCGGACCGTTTCTGCTGGCCCAGCTGTTGCGCCCGCGACTGGCCGGCGGCCGGCTGGTCAGCACTGCCTCGGACGCGCACCGGTGGTCGACTTCGGACCCGGACGACCTGGTCGGCAAGCCCGGCCGGTTCAGCGCCTGGCGGTCGTACGGCTCCTCCAAGGCGGCCAACATCCTGTTCGCGGCCGAGGCCGCCCGCCGGTGGCCAGACGTCTTCTCGGTCTCGTTCCATCCCGGCGTGGTGCGCACGAACTTCGGCACCGGCGCGCTCACCAGATTCTTCTACAAGTACGCTCCCGGACCTGGTCACCCCCGAGCAGGCCGGCGCGCAGCTGGTCTGGCTGGCGACCGCGCCCGCGGCCGAGCTGACCGACGGCGGCTACTACGTGGGGCACAAGCTGACCCAGCCGGCCGCGGCCGCCGCCGACCCGGGCACGGCGGCCCGGCTGTGGGAGGCGAGCGAAAAAGCGACGTCGCCGTTGACCCGCCGCGGCTGACGTCGCGGTGAGTCCTTGCCCGCCTGGTTGCGCGGCGAGCAAGACGACCGCACCGGGCCGGCCGGGGGCGCGACTGGTGTCACCTGCCGGTGATCGTCCTCAGGGGAGGCGGACGACGATCTTCTGGGCGGACACACCCCGGCCGAGCCGGTCCAGGGCGGCCGGGATGGCAGCGAGCCCCTCACCGGCGATCACCTCGCGGGGCGCCGGCCGGTACTGCTTCGCGGCCAGGGCCGCCGGCAGGAAGTCCTGGTAGACGGCCGGTCCGACCTCGTTCCCGAGAAGCGTGCCGCCCCACACCCCACTCACCCGTACGCCGTGGCGGCGGCGGCCGAGGAGCGCGAGGCGGGTGAGGGCGGCCGGGAGTGACGAGGCGACCCGCCGCCTGCCGGGCACCCGCGCGGCGATCGCGACGGCGGGCGGGAGAGAGCCCTTGCCGATGGCGAACGCGCCGGCCAGCGGACCGCTGCCGACCGCCGCGACAAGCTCCTCGACGACTGTCCGGCTGCGGTAATCGGCCACCGTGCCCGCGCCCAGCGACCGTACGAAGTCGAAGTTCCGCGGCGAGGCGGTGGCCACCACCCGGTAGCCGGCACACCGCGCGAGCTGTACCGCGTTGGAGCCGACGCTGGTCGACGCCCCCCAGACGAGCACCGTCTCACCACGGTCGGCCGCGTCGACCACCGGAAGCGCCAGACCCAGGTGGTCGCGCTGGAACAGGGCGGTCGCCGCCGTGGACAGTGCGAGTGGCAGGACGGCCGCCTTCTCGAAGGCGAGACCGTCCGGAATGGGCGCCACCATGCGGGCGGGCAGCACGGCGTACGTCTGGAAGGCGCCCTCGGCGGCGTGATCGTGGCCCTTCTCGAAGCCGAACGCGTGGCCGGTCACCCGGTCGCCCACTCGCAACCCCGTCACCGCCGAGCCGACCTCGGCCACCTCGCCGGCCACGTCCGAGCCCGGGACCGCCGGAAAGGTCAGCCAGGGAGCGACGACCCGGTACGCCGGCCCCGACAAGCGGTCGACGGGGTTCACCGCGACCGCGCGCACGCGGACCACCACCTGGTCGGGCCCGGGCACCGGGTAGGGGGCGGGTCCGACGCTGAGCGGACCGCCGCGCGAGGGCTTCCAGAGAGCTTCGTTGACCGGCATGGCCATCTCCCGATGTGAACGCTGTTCTTGACGAGAACATTGTTCGCAGATCGTCGCGGCAGAGTCAAGAGCGCTGTTCGCGTCGTGAGTGGTGTTCACCGTTGATAGGCTGGGGCGATGGCTCAGCCGGCGACCCGACGACAACGCGTGCGCGCCGAGACCGAAGCCGCGATCAAGTCGCTGGCCTGGGCAGCCATGCGCGAGGCGGGGCCGTCCGCGCTGTCGTTGCGCGACGTGGCCCGCCGGCTGGGCATGGCGCCGTCGGCGCTCTACCGCTATTTCCCCAGTCGTACGGATCTGCTCTCGGCCCTGATCTTCGACGCTTTCGACTCCCTCGGCGAGCAGGTCCGAACCGAGTACGACGCCGGGCGGGCCACCGGCGCCGACCCGTTCGAATTGTTCCTGACCGTCGCCCACACCTACCGGCGCTGGGCTCTGGCGCACCGCGCGGAATGGGCGCTGATCTTCTCCACGTCGTTGCCCGACCACAACGGCACCCCGGAGACGCTCGCGGCGGCCCAACGGTCCTTCGCCCCGCTGCGCGAGCTCACCGCGCACGCCGTCGAGTCCGGGCTGATCGACGCCGACCGGCTCGACCCGACGATCGACCCGGGTCTGCGCGACGGCCTGCGGTCCTGGGCCACGCTCTCCGGGCAGGACGTGCCACCGAGCGCGCTGGCCGCCGCGATGTGGACCTACGCCACCATGCACGGCGTCATCTCGCTCGAGCTCAACGGCCACCTACCGCCTCCGATGGTCGCGGACGGCGCGTTCTTCGATTTCACCCTGCGGACGCTGCTGGAGCGGATCAACCCGGCCTGAGGCGGATGGTGGCGCCGCGGTCGGGGCGTGCCTACTCGGCCGCCGTGGTTGATCCACTCCCTGAGCTGGGGTTTGGGTGATTGTTGACGTCCTGCGGCCGGCCGGCGGCGTACGGCTCGGGGAGTTGCGTTTTTGTCGTACCCGGGTGCTAGTCTTCAGTGGTTAGAACGAGTGTTCGAATGACTCGAACGTTCGTCCTAACATCCGGGAGAGGCGATTCGCGGCGCAGCTCCCGGGTGCGGCGCCCGCGAAGCGCCGCACGCGAGGTCCGGATTTTCGCGGGTCCGGGCTCTCACAAGGCAGGATCGCCACCCGCCGCCCCCGACCCCCGGGCGGCGGGTGGCGGACCCGCCGGACAAGTCCGGCCGGGTGTGGTGTGGGGAAGCATCCGCACCCGGCCGGCTGTCTCAGCGCTGCGTCTTCCTCCGCAGCGATTCGGTTCGACCCAGCAGCACGTCGGATGCGGAAGACGCGAGGAGAACGACCATGGCGAGCAACACGGCGACGGCTCTCATCCCGCCGCCCGATGCGGGGCCCGCACAGGCACCCGCAGGGCAGACACCTGCAGCGCCGCCGCGCGTCCGGCCGCCGGCGCCGGACACCCGCGCGCCCGCACCCGAAACTTTCCGCGGCCAGGCCCCCATCGCCCGGCCGTCCGCCGCGCAGACTGCCGGCACTCCGGCGTCCGGCGGCCCGCCGTCCGGCGGCCCGGCGTCCGGCGCACATGCGTCCGGCGGGCACGCGTCCGGCGTTTCGCTGGCCGGGGCGGCGCATGCGCCGACGTCGGCGGCGGCTCAGGGGCCGGAGAAGACCGCCATCCCGGCGCACATGCTGCCGCACCGCTCGCCGGGTCAGCTGCTGGCCATCGCCCGCGAAGGGCTGGCCGAGGCGGCGCGTACCCGGCCCGACGGGCTGCGGTACGCCACCGCTCACCTGGCCGCGCTGCGGGCCGCGGCCGCGGTGCTCGCGGCGCGGGCCCGCCCGGCGGCGAGCAACCGGCGTACCCGGATCACCAGCGCGTGGTCGCTGCTTGTCCTGGTGTCGCCGGAGTTCAGCGAGTGGGCGAGCTACTTCGCGCTCGGTGCGAGCAAGCGGGCCGCGGCCGAGGCCGGCATCCCGCACGTGGTGACTCCCCGCGAGGCCGACGATCTACTTCGTGCGGCCGAGCAGTTCGTCGACGTGGTCGAGTCGGCGCTCGGTCTCATCTACCAGCCGCCGCTGGCCGCCTGACCGCGGTCCCGCCGATGCAGCGGGTGGCTCGGTTTCTTTCCGATGCCGCCGGTCGGACTGCGCCCCGCTGACTGCGGGGGACAGGGCTGCGCGGGAGTCAGGGCTGCGGGTGCCAGGGCTGCGGGTGCCAGGGCTGCGGGTGCCAGGGCTGCGGGTGCCAGGGCTGCGGGAGATCGGAGCGGTCGATTCAGGACAGTTCGGGTCGGCATCAGCACGCGTCCACTGAACAGCTCGGTTCTCACGGCTTGTCTTGCGGGCGCGGCTGTGACTGGGGCCGGCGGGGTGGCGATCACGGGGACGGCTGGTGGAGAGCGGAGCGAGGCGATGGCTGGGCGGATGATCAACGGGGCCGCTGCCCTTGCTGAGCTGGTGCGGCCGGCCAGCGAAGCCGACGACGTCGGCGCGCACCGGATGGTGCCGGTACTGCCCGAACTCAGCGGGCTGCTGCCCGGCCGGGGGATGCGACGGGGAAGCACCGTCGCCGTCGCCGGTGGGCGGGCGGCGACGGCCGGCGGTGGTACGTCGCTGCTGCTTGCGCTGCTGGCCGGTGCGTCCCGGGCCGGGTCGTGGTGCGCGGTGGTCGGCGTGCCCACGCTGGGGGTGCTGGCCGCAGCCGAGAGCGGGATCGCGCTGGACCGGCTGGCGCTCGTGCCCAATCCCGGCCCGGAGTGGCCCACCGTGGTCGCCGCCCTGATCGACGGCGTTGACGTGGTCGTCGTCGCGGTGCCGGGGCCGGTGTCCGCGTCGATCGTCGGGCGGCTCGCCGCCCGGGCGCGGCAACGCGGGTGCGTGCTGATGCCGTACGGGCGGTGGGACGGCGCCGACGTGACGCTGCAAGTGGTCCGTGGCATGTGGGACGGCCTCGGCCTCGGCCACGGACGCCTGCGCCGCCGCGAGGTCACCATCGCCGCCCGCGGCCGCGGCGCCGCGGCCCGCCCGCGCGAACTCACCCTCTGGATGCCCGGCATCACCACGATCCCGCCCTCCGCGTCGCCGGCTCCGGCCCGGCCGGCCTCCGGCTACCCGGCCTCGACCCGGCCGGTCTCCGGCGATCCGGTTTCGGCCCGGGCGGCTTCCGGCTACCCGGTTTCGGCCCAGACGGCTTCCGGCTACCCGACTTCGGCTCAGCCGCCTCTGCTCGAGCCGGGCGAGCCGGCGGTGAGGCGGCCTTCCCATCCGCCGCTCGCCGTGGTGCCGAGCCGAGCGGACGAAGAACAGGAATCGGCCGATCCGGCAGTGCCGGGTGGGGTGCCGGCGGGCCGGGGCGGCGGGCGACCGGGGCGGCGGCCGAAGCGGCCTCGCGGAGCGCTCTACCCGGTAGGACCGGCATGAGTTCGCAGCGGAAGTGCGCGACGAGCCCGCGTGGCGGGGTGCCACACCCGGCCGGCGGGGGCGGGGAGGTGCGCCGGAGTGGGCAGGTCAGCCCGGCGGCCGGGGACGGCCTGGAGTGGCAGCCAGATCCATCCGCGGGAGTGGGGCGGGCCGATTCTCTGGGACGGGGCGGCTCGTACTTCATGGGTCGGGGTTGGTGACGTGCGGACGTTGATGGTGTGGTGTCCGGACTGGCCGGTGGCGGCCGCGGAGATCGTGGACGGCGTCGAGGCCTCCGGGGCGGTTGTCGTGCTGCACGGGAACCGGGTGGTGGCGTGCTCCGAGACCGCACGGGCAGACGGGGTGCGGCGGGGATTGCGGCGGCGGGAGGCGCAGAGCCGGTGCCCGCAGCTGGTGGTCGTCGAGCACGACGCGGGGCGGGATGCGCGGGCGTTCGAACCGGTGGTCGCGGCCGTCGAGGAGGTGGCTGTCGGCGTGGAGGTGATCCGGCCGGGGGCGTGTGCGCTCGCGGCTCGGGGGCCGGCGCGGTACTTCGGCGGCGAAGAGCGGGCCGCCGAGCGGATCGTCGAGCAGATCGCGCAGGAGTGCGGCGTGGAAGGCCAGGTCGGGATCGCTGACGGGGTGTTCGCGGCCGGACTTGCGGCGAAGGCGGGGCGGCTGGTGGCGCCGGGGGAGACGAAGGCGTTTTTGTCGGATGTGCCGGTGGAGGCGCTGGAACGGCCGGAACTCGCCGATCTGCTGCGGCGGCTGGGAATCAAGACATTGGGCGAGTACGCGGCGATTGCCGGCGTCCGATGTGCTGAGCCGGTTCGGGTTCGACGGGGCGCTCGCGCATCGGCTGGCCGGGGCCGCGGATCACCGGCCGCTCGCCGTCCGGCAGCCCGCCGCCGGATCTCGACGTCGAAGACACGTACGACGAACCGCTGGAACGGGTGGACGTGGCCGCCTTCGCCGGGCGCGCACTGGCCGAGCGGCTGCACGACAAGCTCGCGGCGCACGGCCTGGCCTGCACCCGGCTGGGCATCGAGGCGGTCACCGCCGACGGCCAGGAACTGCACCGGGTCTGGCGGCACGACGGCACGCTGACCGCGGCCGCGATCGCCGAACGGGTGCGCTGGCAGCTGGACGGCTGGCTCACCGGAGCGCGGCGGGGCGCGCCGGCCCGGCCGACCGCGGGGCTGGTCCGGTTGCGGCTGGTGCCGGACGGGGTGCTGGTCCATCTGGGACTGCAGCCCGGATTGTGGGGCGACACCGGGGACGAGCGGGAACGGGCCCATCGGGCGCTGAGCCGGGTGCAGGGCCTGCTCGGGCCGGACGCGGTGCTCACGCCGGTGATCGACGGCGGGCGGTCGGCGGACGATCAGGCGCGGCTGGTGCCGTTCGGGGACGAGCGGGTGCCGGACCGGCCGGCCGGTGGCCACACCGATCCGATCCCGGGCGTGACCAACGTGGTGGTGCTGGCGCCGGACGCCGCCGCGGTGCTGCCCCTACCGGCCGCCGCGGAAAGCCCGGAGCCGGAACCGGAAGCGGAACCGGAAGCGGAAGCACCGGTGGCGGCGATCTGGGGCGAGTCGTTCGGGCAGGAGCCACTGCCGATACCGGCTCTCCACGACGTGCCGGGCGAGCGGCCGGCGGAGGGGACGGGACCGTTGTCGGTCGCGTACGCGCAGGGCGAAGGCATGGGCAGGAGTGCGTTCCCGAGGACGATGCCCCGCGGAAGCGCGCGCCGGGCCGCGCCGACGGAGACGCCGGTGGAGCCGGCGAAGCCGCGCGGCCGGGTGCGGAAGCCACCACCGGCCCTGCCTCCGTGGCCGGGACGGCTGCCGAAACCGGCGCCGGCCGTCGTGCTGCCACAGCCGGTCGGGGCGGTCGTGCTGGACGCGCGGCAGCAGCCGGTCCGGGTCAGCGCCCGCCTCGAACTCACCGGCGAACCCGCCCGGCCTGCTCATCGAGAGCGGCCCGCCGATCGAGATCACCGGCTGGGCCGGGCCGTGGCCGGTGGACGAACGCTGGTGGGCGCCGGCCGAGGCGCGCCGCCGGGCCCGGTTCCAGATCGGTGTCGCCGACGGCCGGGCCTTTCTGCTCGCGCTGTCCGGCGGCACTGGGCGGTGGAGGCCATCTATGACTGAGAGGAACAAGCATGGGCTTTCATAACCCGCGGATGCCGTGGTCCGAATTGGAGGGTGCGCTTTCCGGCCGGACGACAGGCCGAGCCGGCGCACGTCGTCGATCCGCTGGCGGTGGACGGCGACGGCGGGGACTCGCCCGGCGTGGAGCCGTAAACGCCAGCCGTACGCCGCTCCGGCGTTCGTCAAATCCGAGAACACCGTGCCGTACGCGGAACTGCACTGCCACACGAACTTCAGTTTCCTCGACGGCGCCAGCCATCCCGAAGAGCTCGCCGAAGAGGCGGCCCGCCTCGGCCTGGAGGCGCTGGCGGTCACCGACCACGACGGTTTCTACGGGGTGGTCCGGTTCTCCCAGGCCGCCCACGAACTGGCGCTGCCGACCATTTTCGGCGCCGAACTCTCCCTCGATCTGAGCAAACCGCAGAACGGCGAGGCCGACCCGGAAGGCCGCCATCTGCTCGCGCTCGCGCACGGCCCGGAAGGGTACGCCCGGCTGGCCCGGACCATTTCCCGCGGCCAGTTGCGCGGCGAGGAGAAAGGCAAACCCGACTACGGCGACCTGGAGCAGATCGCCGAGGTGCTGCGCGACCACGTGCTGGTGCTCACCGGATGCCGCAAGGGCAGCGTGCCCCGGGCGCTGGCCACCGGCGGGACCGCGGCCGCCGCGGCCGAGACTCGACCGGCTGGTCGCCCTGTTCGGGCGGGACAACGTGGCGGTCGAGCTGACCGCCCACGGCGACCCCTACGACGACGACCGCAACGACGCGCTGGCCGGGATCGCCCGCAGCCGCCGCCTGCCCGTGGTCGCCACCAACAACGTGCACTACGCGACGCCCGGCCGGCGCAGACTGGCGACCGCGCTGGCCGCCGTCCGGGCCCGGCGCAGCCTCGACGAGCTGGACGGCTGGCTGCCCGCGGCCGGCGCCGCCCACCTGCGCAGCGGCGCCGAGATGGCCCGCCGGTTCGCCGCCTACCCGGGCGCCGTCGCGCAGGCCGCCGACTTCGGCCGCGACCTGGCGTTCGACCTGCAAGCTGGTGGCGCCCAAGCTGCCCGACTTCGCGATGCCCGACGGGCACACCGACATGACCTGGCTGCGGGAACTGACCATGCAGGGCGCCCGTGTCCGGTACGGGCCGCCGGAATCCCACCGGAAGGCCTACGACAAGCTCGAGTACGAGCTGGGCATGATCGACCAGCTCCATTTCCCGGGCTATTTCCTGGTCGTCTACGACATCGTGCGGTTCTGCCGCGAGGAGGACATCTACTGCCAGGGGCGCGGTTCGGCGGCCAATTCGGCGGTCTGTTACGCGCTCTGGATCACCAATGTGGACGCGGTCGCGAACGGGCTGCTGTTCGAGCGGTTCCTCGCCCCGGAACGCGACGGGCCGCCCGACATCGACGTCGACATCGAATCGGACCGGCGCGAGGAGGTCATCCAGTACGTCTACCGCAAGTACGGCCGGGAGCACACCGCCCAGGTGGCGAACGTGATCTCCTACCGGCCCCGGTCGGCGGTCCGCGACATGGCCAAGGCGTTCGGTTTCTCCGCCGGTCAGCAGGACGCGTGGAGCAAGCAGATCGACCGGTGGGGAAGCGTGGCCACGGTGGACATGGATGATGTCCCGGCGCAGGTCGTCGACTTCGCCAACGAGGTGCAGAACTTCCCCCGGCACCTCGGCATCCACTCCGGCGGAATGGTGATCTGCGACCGGCCGATCATCGAGGTCTGCCCGGTGGAATGGGGCCGGATGGAAGGCCGGACCGTTCTGCAGTGGGACAAGGAGGACTGCGCCGCGGTCGAGCTGGTCAAGTTCGATCTGCTGGGGCTGGGCATGCTGTCGGCGTTGCACTACGCGTACGACATGATCGAGTCCGACCTGGACATCAGCAGCATGCGGCTGGACGACCCCGAGGTCTATGCCATGTTGCAGCGGGCCGATTCGGTCGGCGTGTTCCAGGTGGAGAGCCGCGCGCAGATGGCGACGCTGCCCCGGCTCAAACCGGACTGTTTCTACGACCTGGTGGTCGAGGTCGCGCTGATCCGGCCGGGCCCGATCCAGGGCGGTTCGGTGCATCCGTTCATCCGGCGCAAGAACAAGAAGGAGAAGGTCACCTTCCCGCATCCGCTGATGGAGAACGCGCTGGCCAAGACGCTGGGTGTGCCGCTGTTCCAGGAGCAGCTGATGCAGCTGGCGATCGACGTGGCCGGGTTCGATCCGGCCGAGGCCGACCAGTTGCGGCGGGCGATGGGGTCGAAACGGTCGGTCGAGAAGATGGAGAAGATGAAGGGTCGGCTGTATTCCGGAATGGCCGAGCGCGGCATCACCGGCGAACTCGCCGACGACCTGTTCCTCAAACTCTCCGCGTTCGCCAGCTACGGATTCCCGGAGAGCCACGCGATGAGCTTCGCCTATCTGGTGTACGCCAGTTCGTGGCTGAAGCGGTATCACCCGGCCGCGTTCTGCGCCGCGTTGCTGAATGCGCAGCCGATGGGGTTCTATTCGCCGCAGTCGCTGGTCGACGACGCCCGCCGGCACGGGGTCGAGGTGCGCCGGCCGGACATCAACCGCAGCGACGCCGCGGCCACACTGTGAATCAACGCCGCGGACCCGGTGGAGCGCGGAGCCGGGCGAGCCGCCGTCCGCGTGGGGGCTGGGCGGCCCGGCCGTACGGATGGGGCTGTCCTCCGTCCGTACGCTCGGTGATGGTCTGGCCGAACGGATCGAGGCCGAGCGGCGGGCGAACGGCCCGTACCGCAGCCTGACCGACCTGGCCCGGCGCACCGGCTGCGCCACCTCCCACCTGGAGGCACTGGCCACCGCCGACGCGTTCGCGGAGTTTCGGCCTGTCCCGGCGGGAGGCGCTGTGGGCGGCGGGCGCGGCCGCCTCGGACCGGCCGGACCGCCTGCCCGGCACGGTGGTGGGCACCGACGCGCCGACGCTGCCCGGCATGGCCGACGTGGACCGGCTGGTCGCGGACGTGTGGGCGACCGGACTGGCGCCGGACGCGCATCCGGCCCAGTTCATCCGGGACCGGTTCGACGCGGCCGGTGCGGTGCCGATCGCGTCGCTGGGGGAGATCGAGGCGGGCACCCGCATCCGGGTCGGCGGGATCGTCACCCACCGGCAGCGCCCGGCGACCGCGGGCGGGGTGACGTTCGTGAACCTCGAGGACGAGACCGGGATGCTCAACGTGACCTGCTCGCCCGGGTTGTGGCAGCGGTACCAGCGGGTGGCCCGGACCAGTGCCGGGCTGCTCGTGCGGGGGCGGCTGGAGAAGTCCGAGGGCGTGCTGAACCTGGTGGCGGACAAGCTGGAGAAGGTCACCCCGCCGATCAGCCCCGCGTCCCGCGACTTCCGCTGAACCGGCACTATTCTGCGGCTTTCGCGCATCTTGCACCTTTGGTGGCGTACGAACGATGCGCACCGGAGAGCCGGACGGGGAGTCGATCATGTTCCGTACGAGGTTGGCAGTGGCCGGAGTGGCAGCGGCGGCGCTGCTCGCAGGCGCGACAGGGCCGGCGATGGCGAAAACCGGTGGGTCGCCCGGACCCGGGACGCCGCCCGCCACGTCGCCTCCGGTCACGTCGCCTCCGATCACGGCGCCGCCGGTTACGTCGTCGCCGACCACGTCACCCTTGGTCACGTCGCCGCCGATCGCGCCGCCGGTCAGACGTACCCAGCTCACCCTCAGTTACATGGCGGACGCCGGCTACGCGGCCGCCCTCAAGCTCGGCTGCGACCCCGCGACCGGTCCCCACCCGCATCGGAAGCAGGCCTGCGCCGAGCTGAAGAAGGCCGGCGGCCGTCCCGACCGGCTCACCCCCACCCGGTCCATGTGCTACCTGATCTACGCTCCGATCCGCGCCGACATCACCGGCACGTGGAAGGGCCGCCCGGTGACGTGGTCCAAGACCTACGGCAACCAGTGCGAGATGAACCGCGCCACCGGCGTCCTGTTCCAGTTCTGACCGCCGCCACGACCGCGGACCGGCCGCCGGGCGCGGTCCGGATGGTGGCCAGCCGATACGCTGCGCGGGTGGAGAGCACACCGACGCGTACGTCCCCGCCGGCCGCCGGTGTCCGGACCGCCGCGGTCTGGGCCGTCCTGCGCCGCGAGCTCGGCCGGCACGCCGGCCGGGAGCTGACCGTCCTCGACGTCGGCGGCGGTACGGGCGGGTTCGCCGTGCCGCTGGCCGAGTCCGGGCACCGGGTCACCGTCGTCGACGCCAGCCCGGACGCGCTGGCCGCGCTGACCCGCCGGGCCGCCGACGCGGGCGTGGCCGACCGTGTCCGCGCGGTCCAGGGTGACGGCGACGCGCTGGCCGGCCTGGTCGAACCGGGCAGCGCCGACCTGATCCTCTGCCACGCCGTCCTCGAGGTGGTCGACGACCCGGCCGAGGTGATGGCCGCGATCGCCACCGCGCTGCGGCCGGGCGGCGCCGTCAGCCTGCTGGTCGCCGGCCGGGCTGCGGCGGTGCTGGGCCGGGCCTTCAACGGGCACCTGGACGCGGCGTCGGCACTGCTCACCGACACCGACGGGCGGTCCGGGACGCGCGACACGCTACGCCGGCGGTACGACCTGGCCACCGCGTCGGCGCTGGTGGCCGCGGCCGGGCTGGTGGTGGAGGAGACCCACGGCGTACGGGTGCTGGCCGACCTGCTGCCGGCCGTGGTGGTCGAGGACGACCCGCAGGCGATGCTCGACCTCGAGCTGGCGCTGGCCGCTCGGCCGCCGTTCCGGGACATCGCCGCACAGCTGCACGTGTTCGCCCGCCGCCCGTGACGCCGGACGACCAGCTGCCGGCCGATGCGTTCCGGGTGCTGCCGCCCGCGTACGGCGCAGGCAGCCTGGCCGACCTGCTGCCGAGCGTGGCCGCGGGGCTCGGCGTGCCGGGATGCACCGACGTGCTGGGGCTGCCGCTGGACGGTGTGACCTCCGTCGCGGTGCTGCTGGTCGACGGGATGGGCACGTACCAGCTGCCGGTGGCCTCCCGGTACGCTCCCGTGCTGGCCGATCTGGCGGCCGGCGGTGGCGGGTTCGCCCGTGTGCTGACCTCGGGTTTCCCCTCGACGACGCCGGTCAGCCTGACCACGCTGGGCACCGGCGTGCCGCCCGGCCGGCACGGCGTCGTCGGCTTCACCGTGCGCCTGCCGGACGGGCGGATCCTCAACCACATCCGCTGGGGCGACGACCCCGACCCGTACACCTTCCAGCCCGAGCCGACCGTCTTCGAGCGCGCGGCGGCGGCCGGCGTGCAGGTCACCGCGGTCACCCGCCCCGAGTTCGAGGGCAGCGGCCTGACCGTCGCGTCGCAGCGCGGCCCGGTCTTCGTCGGCGCCCCGATGCGCCCGCCGTCGCCGAGGGCATGCTCCGGGCGCTGCGGGGTCCGGGCCCGTCCCTGGTGTACGGGTATCACCCCGACCTGGACCACCAGGGTCACGAGGCCGGGGTCGACTCGGTGCCGTGGCGGGCGGCGGCGCGCGGGGTCGACTGGCTGCTCGACCGGCTCGCGACCGACCTTCCGCCGGGCGCGGCGCTGCTGGTCACCGCCGACCACGGGCAGCTCAACGTGCCGTCGTCGGCGCGCGTCGACATCGGCGCCGACCCGGCGCTGGCCGCGGGCGTGGTGGCGGTGGCCGGGGAGCCCCGGGTCCGGTACCTGTGGACCGCCCCCGGGGCGCGCGACGACGTGCTGGCCGCGTACCGCTCGGTCCTCGGCGACCGCGCCTGGGTGCTGACCCGGGACGAACTGGTGTCGCGGCGGCTGGCTCGGTCCGGTGCCGCCGTCGCACGCCGCCCGCATCGGCGACGTGGTGGTGATCGGCCTGGACCGGACGATCGTGCTGGCATCCGGGCACGAACCGCCGGCGGTGGCGCGGCTGGTCGCCTACCACGGGTCGGTGACCGCGGCCGAGATGACGATTCCGCTGCTGGGTGTGCGTCGCTGAGTTTGTCGTACCCCCGGGCTAGATTTCTTCCGTGGGACGCAGCCAGGCCATCGGACAAGGTCGCGACCCGCGTTTCGGCCCTGCGGCCGACGACGCGGGCTGCACCGTCCTGCACGTCGACATGGACGCGTTCTTCGCGTCGGTCGAGGTGCGCCGGCGGCCCGAGCTGCGCGGCCGACCCGTCGTGGTCGGGGGCGTCGGCCCGCGCGGCGTGGTCAGTTCGGCCAGCTACGAGGCCCGGCGGTACGGCGTACGCAGTCCGCTATGCCGGCCATGCGCGCCCGGGCGCTGTGTCCCGCGGCGGTGTTCCTGCCGCCCGACTTCGAGGAGTATTCGGCTGCGTCCCGAGCGGTGATGTCGATCTTCCGGGACGTGACACCGCTGGTCGAGCCCCTGTCCCTGGACGAGGCCTTCCTCGATGTGGCCGGCGCGCAGCGGCTGCTGGGCCGCCCGGCGGTGATCGCCGCGGCCATCCGCGACCGGGTGTTCGCCGATCAGCGGCTGACCTGTTCGGTCGGTGTCGCGCCGAGCAAGTTCGTGGCCAAGCTCGGCTCCACGCGGGCCAAGCCGGACGGGATGACGGTGGTCCCGGCCGGGCAGGTGCTCGACTTCCTGCATCCGCTGCCGGTCGACGCGCTGTGGGGGGTCGGCGAGCGCGCGGCGGAGAACCTGCACCGGCTCGGCCTGGGCACGGTCGGCGACCTGGCCCGCGCGCCGGTCTCGGCATGCTGCGCCGCGCGGTCGGCGACGCGTCGGCGGCCCACCTGCACGAGCTGTCCTGGGGGCGGGACCCCCGGCGGGTCAGTCCCGACCAGGAGGACAAGTCGATCGGGGCGGAGATGACCTTCGACGTCGACGTGTCCGATCCCGAGCTGATCCGGCGCAGTCTGCTGGCGCTGGCCGAGAAGACCGGCGGCCGGTTGCGGGCCGCCGGGCACGTCGGGCGGACCATCGCGATCAAAGTCCGGTTCGCGGATTTCCGGACGATCAACCGGTCCCGCACGATACGCACGACCACCGATGTGGCGCGCGAGATTTTCGAGACCTCATGGGCTCTCTTCGAGGGGCTCGGCGGCGACGCCGGAAACGCCGGACAGATCCGTCTGATCGGCGTCCGGGTCGAGGGCCTGGCCGCCGCGTCGACCGCATCGCGGCAGCTCACCCTGGGTGAGCCGGAACGCGGGTGGCGCGAGGCGGAGGCCGCTGCGGACGCCCTGGCGGCCCGTTTCGGGCGAGCCATCGTCGGTCCGGCCAGTCTTCTGCGCCGAACTGATCTTCGCCGGACCGAAAATCACCCGCACTCGGCGGTCGTCCCGCTTTCCGACCCGGCAACCCCCTCGTAGACTCGGGGGAAGGCAGCCGAGTCGGCTGTCTCGATCCATCGGTCTCACACGCACCACCCCGGCCCGCCTGGGGGCCGGACATGCGCCCGGGGAGGAATGCCGTGCCGCTCTCGGAGCACGAGCAGCGGCTGTTCGATCAGATCGAGCGGTCGCTTGCCGAGGACCCCAAATTCGCCTCGGCTGTGCGGGCCAGCGACCCGCGTTTCCACGCTCGGCGTCGGATCGTACTCGCCGCGTTCGTGATCGTGCTGGGCCTGGCCCTGGTCGTCTGGGCACGGTCAGCAGCAACACGTTGCTGGGCGTCGGCGGCTTCGTGGTGATGCTCAGCGCGGCCGCGTTCGCGATGCAGTCCCGCCGCAAGGTCCAGACACCCGACCTGCACTCGGTCGGCGGCACCGCCAGCCGGCGCACCCGGCAGGCCCGCCGCGGCGGTCTCCTGGACCGGCTCGAGGAACGCTGGCGGCAGCGTCCCGAGGGCCAGCGCTAAGCGCACGATCTACGGTGACCGATGGCGGCCGGACGGCCGCCATCGCCGTTTCCGCAGCACGGAGGAGGACGCTTCCGGCGAGGTATCGCGAGCCGGTGATACCGCATTGAGTCCGGGCCGGGAAGAAGACGCAGCAATGTCAGCGCTGCTGTTCCGGAGCGGCTACGGTGATGCGCCGCAGCCGCCTCGCCGGGGGAGCGGCGGAGCGGCTGCGGGGTCCGGAAAGCCGGGCGAAACGTTCTAGCGGGCGCCCCGGGTCAGCAGCCGGCGGGGGCTGAAGCGAGCCGAAGACTCACGGAACCGGCCCATCACGCCGACCGAGCGCGCCGACACGTCACCCACGGCCAGCCGCCAGTGCAGCAGGACCGATGGGGGAAACAGGACCGCGCCGAGCCGGGTCCGTAGCGTCGCCTGCTGAGCCAGGCCCTTGCGGACCTGGGCCAGCGCCTCGGTCAGCTCGACCCCCTGCATCGGGCGGCGGGCGTACCGGGCCCGCTCCTCGGCCGTGCCCAGCAGGACCGTGCCCTCAGCGGTCCGGTCGCGCAGGTCCGCCTCGCGGACCAGGCGTGCCGCGGTGTGCCGGGGCGTCTCGGTCGGGTCGACCGGCACCCGGTAGTCGATCATCGTGTCGATCAGCTCGTCCCAGGCGGCGTGGGCGTCCTCGCGGGCCTGAACCGTCTCGACCGTCACGGTCACCTCCGGCCGGTCCGGCGGAGAACCGCCGGACGGGACCGCCGCCGGCGTGGTGCGCGGGACGGTGGCGCGATGGCGGCGCCGGCGGAGCAGGGTCCGCCGGACCATCGGGATCAGCAGCAGCACCAGCAGCACGGCCCCGATCACGATGCCGATGACCGCGTTGCGGGACAGCCCGGCGCCGGCGTCGGCGCCGAGCGCGGACGAGTCGCCGGTCAGCCCACCGCGGTCCGGCTTGTCGGCGCCGCCGGGGGCAGCCGACGCACCGGTGGCACCGCCGGGCGCGGCCGAGCCCGTCGTCGTCGGGGTGACGGCCGGCCGATCGGTGTCCGGTGCCCAGCCCGAGCGGGCCGAGCCGACGACGCTGCCGGCCGGGGTGGCGTCGAACGGCACCCAGCCGAACCCGTTGAGGTAGACCTCGGCCCACGCGTGCGCGTTGCGGTTGGAGATGACGTAGGTGTTGCCGTCCTTCGTCCCGCCGCGGGTGAACCCGAAGGCCACCCGGGCCGGGATGCCGGCGTCGCGGACCATCCACGCCATCGCCGCCGCGTACTGCTGGCAGAAACCGACTTTGTTCTTCAGGAAGGCGGCGATGTCCGAGCCGGTCGTCCCGGTCTGGGTCTGCAGGCTGTACGAGAATCCGTTGTCGCGGGAGAAGAAGTTGTAGATCGCGCGGACCTTGTCGTAATCCGTCTTCTGGTTCCTGATCAGGTTGGCGACGACCCCGTCCACGTACGTGTCCTTGGGCACCGTGGTCAGCGCCGCGCGCAGCTGGTCGCCGCTGGGCAACGGCTGGGCCGTCCGCAACTGGGCCGGCGTGTAGCTGGCCCGGACGTAATCGATCTTGTACTTCTTGCCCTTGGTCGTGGTCCGCGGCGAGTAGATGTCCTGTGCCTGCGGGTCGTAGTACCAGTTGCCGTTGAGGTCGTGCACGCCGACCACGGACGAGTAGATCGGCGCCAGCGCCTGGTCGAGCCCGGTGGACTGGATCGTCGCGTGGTACTCGGTGTATCCGGGCCCACCGGCGGTGGTGTTCGTCCGCGGGTCCGGCAGGCCCTGGGAGAGCGAGCGCCCGCTGCTCGACCGGCTGGCAAAGCCCTGGCTGCTGACCACGTCGGCGATGCCGACCCGCAGGTAGAACGGGTTCGGTTCGTCGGTGGTGACCCGGAGCAGCTCCCGGGTGTCGGTCTGGGTGAGTTGGCCGCTCAGCGACGCGAACAGGTTGATGCGTCCGCCGCCGGTGCCGCCGATCCCGCTGCCGTTGACGCCGGCGCCGCTCTGCGTCAGCCGGGACAGCAGGCCGGTGGTCATGCCGGGGACGATCAGCGGGAGCAGCACCGCCGCGGCCACGCCGACGAGCGCCAGCCGGCGGCCGGCCGCGGCCAGCGGGGACGGCTCCCACACGTCGACGTCGCGGCCGTCACCGGTGAACCGCCGGCCGAACCGGCGCACCCGGTCCACGTTGTCCGCGACCAGCAACCACAGGTAGCCGACGGCGCCGACGATGAACGGCAGCACCGGCACGCTGTCGACGTACACGGCCACCGGCACCGAGTAGATCGCCAGCATCGGCAGCCCGGCCAGCGCCGGCCGGCGCAGCACCACGGTGAGCAGGTCGACGGCGATGGCCACCGCGCCGATGCCGAGCACCGCGATGAACAACAGGCCGTCGCGGTCGGGCACGGGGACGCCGTACGACCGGGTGTCCTGCCCGGCCTGCCCGAACAGCTGGCCGAAGTGCGTGAACGTGGCCGGCGACGGGATCAGCGCCAGCAGCTCCCCGCCGCTGGGGAACATCCAGGTCAGCACCAGCAGCAGCACCGCCACCATGCTCACCGTCTGGGCCCACACCGGGAACCGCAGCGTCCGGGCCAGCACCGCGGCGCCGGCGATCAGGCCGACCGCGAGGATGCACTCCATCAGCCAGGTCCAGCTGGCGAAGATGGCCGACAACGGCGCCGACGCCAGCAGCGTCGCGCTGGCGGCCACCAGTCCCAGTCGTCGTCGGCCCGTCATCGCCTGCCTCCTCCGGCCACCGTCTCCGCCATCGCGGCCCGCCAGGCGAACCCGGTCGAACCCCGGGCCGCGGCCGGCCACAACGCCGGCAGGGAGTCGCCGTGCACCACCGGCACCGACCGCCAGCCGCTGCGCACCAGCGACAACGCCGCCGCCGCGTGCTGCCGGTCGGACTCCTGCCGGTCACTGCCGCTCATGGTCGTCCAGGTGGAGGTGTCGATGGCGAAGCCGATGCAGGTCGCGCCGTTGCCCCGCAGCCCGCTGAGCACCTCCGCCTCGCTCGCCGTCAGCGCGCCGAACAGCCCGATCACCAGGCCGCCGTCCGAGCGCCGGCGCACCTGCTCGACCAGCACCGAGACGTCGCCGTTCTGCGCCAGTCCGGACGTCGGCCAGGGTGTCCAGGATGATCGCCCTCGCCGCCGACCTCGGTCGCGTCCACGTCCACCCCGGAGCCGGTGACCAGGCGCAGCTTGTAGCCGGCGTGCGCGCAGGTGCATGGCGATGCTCGCGGCCGCCGACACCGCCCACTCGAAGCTCGCGGTCGGGCCTTCGCCGCGGTGCGCGTACGTCCCGGGTGTCCAGCACGACCGTCGCCCGGCTCTCCCAGGGCTGCTCCTCGCGGCGCACCATCAGTTCCCCGGTACGGGCGGTGGAGCGCCAGTGCACGCGGCGCAGATCGTCGCCGCGCCGGTACTCGCGGGTGGCGGCGTCGTCCTCGCCGTGCACCGCCACCGACCGGGCGCGGCTGTCGCCGGTGCCCGCGTACTCGCCGGCCAGCCGGACCGCCGGCAGCGGCACCACCTGCGGGATCACGGTCAGTGACTCGACGCTGGGGAAGGACCGGTTCAGCTCGCACAGGCCGAACGGGTCGGTCAGCCGGATCACCAGCGGCCCGACCGGGTACCGGCCGCGGACGTCGGCCCGCACGGTGTAGGCGACCGAGCTCGCCTGGTGCGCGCCCAGCCGTTCCAGCACCACCCGGGGGCGGCTGCCGAGCGCGTACGGCAGGCGGTCCTCGAGCAGCAGGGTGCCGGTGGGCAGCCGGGACAGGTTCTGCAGGCGCAGGATCACCCGGGCGCTGGAGCCGACCGGCGCGCGGGCCGGGTCGAGCGAGCGGGTGCAGGCCAGCTTGTACCGGCTGCGGCCGACGTACGCGGCGGCCAGCAGCGGCAGCGCGGCCAGCAGCACGGCGACCCGGAGCAGATCGCGTTCGCCGAGCACCAGCGCCGAGATGGCGGCGGCGGCGGCCGCGGCCAGGAACGAGCGACCCCGCGTGGTCAGCCCCCGCATGGCCTCCCGCATCGTCAGCGACCCCCGTACTGCCCGCGCAGGTCGGAGTTCCCGGCGCCGGGTGTCGTACGGTGACCGGCTGCGTTCGTGCGGCAGCGGCAGGCGGTGCACGATCTCGGCCACGATGGCATCGGTGGTGCGCCGGTTCAGCTGGGCGTCGGCCGTCGGGATGATGCGATGCGCGAGCACCGGGACGGCCAGCGTCTGCAGGTCGTCCGGCAGCACGTAGTCGCGGCCATCCAGAGCCGCGACCGCCTTGGCCGTGCGGATCAGCTGCAGCGTCGAGCGCGGGGACGCGCCGAGCCGGAGCTCCGGGGCCTCGCGGGTGGCGGTGACCAGGGCGATCGCGTACTGCTGGACGGCGTCGGCGGCGTGCACGTCGCGGACCGCGGCGATCAGCCGGCGGACCATCACGGCGTCGACGACCGCGCGCAGGTCGTTCAGCGGGTCGTGGGCGCCGTGCCCGGTGAGCATGGCCAGCTCGGCCCGCGGGTCCGGGTACCCCATCGCGATCCGGGCGGTGAACCGGTCGCGCTGGGCCTCCGGCAGCGGGTAGGTGCCCTCCATCTCGATCGGGTTCTGCGTCGCGATCACCATGAACGGCGCCTGCAGCTCGTAGGTCGTCCCGTCGACCGTGACCTGGCGCTCCTCCATGCACTCGAGCAGCGCGGACTGGGTCTTCGGCGAGGCCCGGTTGATCTCGTCGCCGACCACCAGGTTGGCGAACACCGCACCCGGCTTGAACTCGAAGTCCCGGGTCTCCTGGTTGTAGACGGAAACGCCGGTGACGTCGCTCGGCAACAGATCGGGCGTGAACTGGATGCGGCGGACCGAGCAGTCGATGGACCGGGCGAGCGCCTTGGCCAGCTTCGTCTTACCGACGCCAGGCACGTCCTCGATCAGGAGGTGACCCTCGGCCAGCAGCACCGCCAGAGCAAGCCGCACGGTCGCGCCCTTGCCCTCGATGACCTGCTCGATGTTGGCCATGACGGCCTCGGTCGCAACGCGGAACTCCTCGGCCGTCATCGGACCGCCGGGTTCGTCCCAGGTGGGGGTTGTCACGGGCCTCCTCCAGGTTTATGTCGCCCTCTGCAAGTCCGTACACCGGAAGAGGGCGCAAGGTTCGCGGGCGGCCGGCGATCCGTGGACCTCCGGCGCTCGCCGCCCGTCTTGACAGGTTAGCCCGGTCGGCCCGAACCGCCGAGCCCACGTGGTCGGACGTCCGGTCCACCGCCACGACGCGTGACGGTCCGTCACCGTGCCGCCCGGCAATTTGCTGGTGCATGGCCGCCCGCGGCCGGCGGCCTCGACGGCGGGGCGGGCGACGTCCGTGTGATACCGGTCGCCGCCGCCTCCCGGTAACCGGTACCATGCACACATGGCCCGGTGGTCCCTGCTTCTTATTCCGCCGTGCTGAGTCTCAGACCGAGTGTCTGACCAGCACGGCGACCCCTCCTGCGTGAGGGGCTTTTTTGTGCCCCGAGGCCCATTGACTTTGAGCGAGATGGTGACGATGAGCGAGTCCGAGACACCGCCGTTCCGGTACACCGCGACGATGGCGAACGAGATCGAGCCGCGCTGGCAGCAGTATTGGTCGCAGCACGGCACCTTCCACGCCCCCAACCCGGTGGGCGAGCTGGCCGACCCCGACCCATCCGCGGGCCGGCGCGCCGAAACTGCACGTGCAGGACATGTTCCCCTACCCGTCCGGCGCCGGTCTGCACGTCGGCCACCCGCTGGGCTACATCGGCACCGACTGCTACACCCGGTACAAGCGCCAGGCCGGGTTCAACGTGCTGCACCCGATGGGCTTCGACGCGTTCGGGCTGCCCGCCGAGCAGTACGCGGTGCAGACCGGCACCCACCCGCGGACGACCACCGAGACCAACGTCGAGCGGTACCGCACCCAGCTGCGCCAGCTGGGCCTGGCGTACGACGAGCGCCGGACGTTCGCCACCACCGACCCGGACTACTACCGCTGGACACAGTGGATCTTCCTGCAGATCTTCAACTCCTGGTTCGACCCGCAGCGGGGCAAGGCCCGTCCGATCGGCGAACTGATCGCCGAGTACGAGTCGGGGGAGCGCGAAGCGCCCGCGCCGTGGGCCGCAGCTGTCGCCGGTCGAGCGGCGCAAGATCGTCGACTCCCACCGGCTGGCCTACATCAGCGAGGCGCCGGTGAACTGGTGCCCCGGTCTGGGCACCGTGCTGGCCAACGAGGAGATCACGCCGGACGGCCGCAGCGAGCGCGGCAACTTCCCCGTCTTCCAGCGCAGCCTGAAGCAGTGGAAGATGCGGATCACCGCGTACGGCGACCGTCTGGTCGACGACCTGGACGCGCTGGACTGGCCGGAGCCGGTCAAGCTGATGCAGCGCAACTGGATCGGCCGCTCCCGGGGCGCGCACGTCGACTTCGGGGTCGAGGACGGTGTGATCCGGGTCTTCACCACCCGGCCGGACACGCTGTTCGGCGCCACCTACATGGTGCTGGCGCCGGAGCACGAGCTGGTCTCCGCGGTCGTGCCGGCCACCTGGCCGGAGGGCACCAAGAAGGCCTGGACGGGCGGGTACGCCACGCCGGCGGAGGCGGTCGAGGCCTACCGGACCGACGCGGCGGCCAAGACCGAGGAGGAGCGGACCGCCGAGGGCAAGATCAAGACCGGCGTCTTCACCGGCGCGTACGCGACGAACCCGGTCAACGGCGCGCGCATCCCGGTGTTCATCGCCGACTACGTGCTGGCCGGTTACGGCACCGGCGCGATCATGGCGGTGCCCGGCCAGGACGAGCGGGACTGGGCCTTCGCCGAGGTGTTCGACCTGCCGATCATCCGCACGGTCGCAACTCCGGACGGCTTCGAGGGCGCGTACACCGGCGACGGGCCGGCGATCAACAGCGAGTGGCTGAACGGGCTGGGCGTCGCCGAGGCCAAGGCCCGGATGATCACCTGGCTGGAGCAGCAGGGCCACGGCAGCGGCGCCACCACCTACCGGCTGCGCGACTGGCTGTTCAGCCGGCAGCGTTACTGGGGCGAGCCGTTCCCGATCGTCTACGACGAGACCGGCCTGCCGATCGCGCTGCCCGACTCGATGCTGCCGGTGGTGCTGCCCGACGTCGACGACTTCTCGCCGCGCACCTTCGACCCGGACGACGCCGACAGCGAGCCGGAGACGCCGCTGTCGCGCAAGAAGGACTGGGTCGAGGTCGAGCTGGACCTGGGCGACGGCCCGAAGCAGTACACCCGCGAGACCAACACCATGCCGCAGTGGGCCGGCTCCTGCTGGTACGAGCTGCGCTACCTGGACCCGCACAACGACAAGGTGCTGGTCGATCCCGGAGAACGAGGCCTACTGGATGGGCCCGCGGCGCGACGGCGACTCCGGCGGCGTCGACCTGTACGTCGGCGGCGTCGAGCATGCCGTGCTGCACCTGCTGTACGCCCGCTTCTGGCACAAGGTCCTGTACGACCTGGGCCACGTGTCGTCGTTCGAGCCGTTCCACAAGCTGTTCAACCAGGGCTACATCCAGGCGTACGCGTACCGCGACGCGCGTGGCTGTCCCGGTGCCGGCCGAGGAGGTCGTCGAGCGCGACGGCCGGTACTTCTACGGCGAGCAGGAGGTCACCCGCGAGTACGGCAAGATGGGCAAGTCGCTGAAGAACGTGGTGACGCCGGACGAGATGAGCGAGCAGTACGGCGCCGACACGTTCCGGGTGTACGAGATGGCGATGGGTCCCGCTGGACGTCTCCCGCCCGTGGGAGACCCGCGCCGTGGTCGGCTCGCAGCGATTCCTGCAGCGGGTGTGGCGCCTGGTCGTCGACGAGGAGACCGGGGCAGACCCGGGTCTCGACGCGGCCGCTGGAGCCGGTCGTCCGCAAGGCGCTGCACCGGACCATCGACGGTGTCCGCGCCGACCTGGACGAGCTGCGGTTCAACACCGCCATCGCCAAGCTGATCGAGCTGACCAACACGCTGACCCCGCTGCCGGTCGCCGCCCGCGAGTCGATCGAGCCGCTGGTGCTGATGCTGTCGCCGTTCGCGCCGCACATGGCCGAGGAGCTGTGGCGCCGGCTGGGCCACGACGGCTCGCTGGCTTATGTGGACTTCCCCGTCGCCGACCCGGCGCAGCTGGTGGCCGACTCCGTCACCTACCCGGTTCAGGTGAACGGCAAGGTCCGCGGGCGCATCGAGGTCAGCCCGGAAACGGCGGAGGCGGCGGTCCGGGAGGCGGCGCTGGCCGAGGTGGACGAGGCGCTGGCCGGGCGTACGCCCAAGAAGGTCATCGTGGTGCCGGGACGGCTGGTCAGCGTCGTCGTCTGAGGACGAGCAGCATCGGGACGGGTCAAGCGGCGCCGTCGGTCCATATCGTCCAGCTCTCGGCGGGGATTGGACCGGCGTGCCGCCTGCCGCGGATCCCACCCGACCGGCCGGCGCGGGTTGACTGATCAGGCCGTGGCGGGCGTGTTGCGGGCCGACCGGCGCCAGCGGACCACGATGACGGTCGTCAGCGCGATGCCGATCAACGCGGGCGACAGCGTCAGCGGGCTCATTCCGTGCGGCGAGGCGACGGCGTGTCCGATGATCGCGTACGACACGGCCGACGGGATCGCGGCCAGCGTCGTGCCCAGCAGGTACCGCTTGCGGCAGACGCTGGTGGTGCCGTACGCGTATCCGACCAGCCCGAACGGGGCCAGCGGCAGGAACCGGACGAGCAGGACCGCGGACAGGCCGCGACGGTTCAGCCAGCCGTCCAGGCGCTGCATCCGGCCGCCGGCCTTGGCCGACAGCGCGCCCCGCCCGGCCCAGCGCCCGGCGTAGTAGGTGGCGATGGCGGCGATGACCGCCGCGGCCAGTGCGGTGACCGCCCCCGTGGCCGGCCCGAGCAGCGCGCCGCAGATCAGCGTGACCATGGTCCGGGGCACCATCACCGACAGCAGCAGTCCGCCGATGACGGCGATGGCGACCGCGGCCGCCGGGCCGAGCCCGGCCAGGGTGGCGGCGATGTCGCGCAACGGAAGCACGGTGGAGAGGCCGGCGAGGCCGCCGACGACCGCGGCCAGAACGGCAATCCGGACGAGGCGTCGTTTCCAGCTCATCCGGGGCGCAAGCGCACCGATGGTGGCGTCGTGGGGGGCTGTGCTGCTACCGGCGCCTGGTCCTCCGGGCGGCGCGGAGAGCCCGCGCCCCGTGGTTGTGATCAGGGTGTCAGTCATGCAGGCGTACCGCCCCAACTGTTGGTGAGTAGTGTCTTCGCAGGTCAGGCGCTTGCGGCGGCGAGCCGCTCGGCCCGCAGTCGCGCCGGCCACGTGTCGTCCAGGTCGCCAAGGCTATCCGCCCCGGTGGCCCAACGCAGTAGCAGATCGGCTATCGCCGGGTTGCGGGCGAGCGCCGGGCCATGGGCGTAGGTGCCCAGGATCTTGCCGTGCCATGCGCCCTCGGTCTGCCCGTCGTTGCCGACCCCGGCGGTCACCCGGGCCAGCGGCGCCACCGACGAGCCCAGGTGGGTACGGCCGCCGTGGTTCTCGAAACCGGTCAGCGGCGGGAGCCCGAGCCGCGGGTCGATGTCCCCGCGAACCTCGCCGACCGCCCGCGACTCGCCCCGGTCGCTGGCGATGTCGAGCAGGCCCAGGCCGGCGGCAGCGGGCGCCTTTGGCGAAGAACGAGCTGCCGAAGAGCTGGTACCCGGCGCACACCGCGAGCACCGCCGCGCCCTGGTTGACCGCCCGGTGCAGGCCGCCGTCGGCGAGCAGCCGCTGCGCCGCCAGCGCCTGCGGGCCGTCCTCGCCCCCGCCGATCAGGTAGATGTCGGCGTTCGACGGCATCGGCCGGTCCGAGCGACACCTGGACGGTCTCCACCGGGATGCCAGCGCCGGGCCGCCCGGTGGGCCAGGATCAGCATGTTGCCCCGGTCGCCGTAGGTGGACAGCAGATCCGGGTAGATCCACACGATCCGCAGGGTGCTGTCACTCATGGTTCGACCTCGGTTCTCCGGCGCCGGCAGGCTCAGTTGACACGGTCCAACTCCGCTCGGATGTCCTGGAACGCGGTGTAGTTGGCGATCACCTCGAGGCGACCGGGCGGGCTCGCCTCGGACCGCTTCGTCGAACGTACGCACGTGCCGGAACGCCACCTCGTTCACCTCCAGCCGGACGGCCAGGTCGAAGGCGCGGTCGCCGGTGATCAGCACCGGCCGCCCGCGCAACGGGGAGAAGTCCACGTCGTAGAGCCAGGACGTGTCGAAGCCGTCGGGGTCACGGGCGTTGACGGACAACAGGGTCGGGGCGTCCTCGGCCATGTCGAACGCCTCCAGCCAGCTTGCCGGATTCTTGGCCAGGAGCAGCCGGACATTTCGTCCGTCCCGCTCGACCTGGGCATAACGACCGGCGACCGAGGTCACCGAGGCGAGCCTCGGGATCGCCTCCAGCGGCCGGACGCCGAACTCGGCCGCCACCGCCAGCGCGGTGGCCGCGTTGCCCAGGTTGACCTGGCCGGGCAGCTGCAGCTTGACCAGGTGCCAGTCGCCCTTGGGGTCGACCACGCCCTCGTCCTCGACCGTCCACTGCGCGGCCGGCCGGCGCATCGGGCAGCCGGTGCACCACCAGTCGCCACCGGCGCGCTCGATGGCCGAACCGCACTCCGGGCAGACCCAGGAGTCGTCGTGCCAGCGCTGGCCGGCGCTGAACCAGGACACGTGGGCGACGTGCTGCGCCGCCCAGACCACCATCGGGTCGTCGGCGTTGCCGACCACGGCGACGTCGGGGTGGGCGGCGAGCGCGGTCCGCCACAGCTGGGCCATCATCGCCACCTCCTTCGCCCGGTCGAGCTGGTCGCGGGAGAGGTTGAGAAGTGCCACCACCCGGGGCTCGGTCGCGTCGATCACCTGGGCCAGGTAGTGCTCGTCCACTTCGAGCACGGCGAACGGGGTGGCGCCGGCCCGGGCCAGCGCCGAGGTGTGCCCGGTGGGCATGTTGGCGCCGTAGCCGTTGGTGGCGACCGGGCCGAGCACGCCGAGGGCCGCCGTGGCCAGCCGGGTGGTGGTGGTCTTTCCGTTGGTGCCGGACACCAGCGCGATGGCGCGGCCGGACGCGAGGTGGGCCAGCAGCTCGGGATCGATCTTGAGACCGATCCACCCGCCGATCACCGATCCGTCACCGCGCCCGGCGCGTCGCGACAATGCCGCTGCGGTTCGCGACACCGAACTCGCGACCTTCGCCCTGATGGGCATCTTCCCGTCCGTCACGGAGGCGAGGGTACCGGAACGGCGAGTCGTCTCGACGCTGCGCGCCGGCGGGTGTGGACAGTGGCCGATGTCCCCCGAACGGATGATCAGTGGATGCGCAGGTGAGTAGTGCCGGGCACGGTTCGGGTAGAGCGGACGTACGTGTTGATCGGCATCGAAATGATTTTTGTGTGGTCTAACTCACTCAGCATCGTCGACGACTGGTGATGGCCCATACACGCAACGCGATGGCATTTGACTATCGAGATTTACAAACCGGACATTCGCCGATGTGCCAACCACGCACAGTGACCGGCCAGGCGGCTGCACACTTCCCCGTTTTCGGTTAAGAAGGTTCCGCCGGTGAGCATCCGCTCGCCGGTCGTGATGATCGGCCAACGCCGAGCCCTGCCCCGGGTCGATCGCACGACCACACGTTCGTCACCATCCACAAAGGCATACGGGGGCAGGGACGGGGGACCCAGAACGACGGTCCACCACCGCGTCGATCGCCTCGTCCGGCGGCGCCGCGGAGGACCTTGGGGTGAAGCCGCCTTGGGCGGCCGGGCAGCCTTCCCGCCCGAACCCGACAGCTAACCTCGCAGGCGTGCCGGAGGGACAACTCCACCGTGCACGGACAACGTCTGGGCCGGCACCGAAGCGCGTCTTCGGCCGGAACCGGCAAACTCGCCATGAAGCTCGGTCTCTGCCTCTGCGCCGGTCAGCTCATCGCCGGCCCGCTGATGGCATCGGCCGCCGAGGCCGCCCCCGCGGCGGTCACGGCCAAGGCCTCGCCCTCGGTCACCCCCACCGTCCGGGAAAGCGTCAACACCACCAAGGCCAAGGCGGGAACGCTGGTCCGGGTGCATGCGAAGGTCATCGACCCTCGCACCGGCATCGGCCTCAAGAATCAAACCGTACGGCTGCAGTACCGGGCGAACGCGGCCTGGCACTTGTACGACAAGGCCAAGACCAACTCGTCCGGCATGGCCGACTTCCGCATCCATCCGAGCAAGAGCTTGATCCTGCGCTCGCTGTACCTCGGAAGTGGCAAGTACCGGTCGGCCAACAGCAAGCAGATCACCATCAGGGTCACCCAGTCCGGTAAGGGTGCGGCCATCCTGGCCGAGGCGAAGAAGCACACCGGCGCGCTGTACCTGTTCGCCGCCGCCGGTCCGAGCCGTTTCGACTGCTCGGGCTTCACGATGTACGTCTACCGCAAGTCGGTCGGCAAGGTGCTGCCGCACAACGCCGACACGCAGCAGGACTACGGCACGCGCCGTCAGCAAGAGCAAGGCCCAGGCCGGTGACCTGATCATCTTCCGCACCGGCTCGTACGGGTACCACGCCGCCATCTACGCCGGCGGCGGCTACATGTACGACGCGCCGCACACGGGTGCGCGGGTCGGCAAGCACAAGATATTCAGCAGCAGTTACGTGGTACGCCGCCTGGTCTGACGGCAGCCACCGAACCAACGCCAGTGGGGCGTGACCCGTTTCGGGTCACGCCCCACTGGCGTCTCTCGACTTTTCTCCTCCACTCCCCTCCACGGGAGCCGCAAATCGGGGTTCCGGGCGGTGCTTCCTGCCCGTCTGGGCGGCTTGTCGGATAGTGGACCGGCGGCTGGAGCGCGGATCCCCTCCACTTCCGCCCCACCGTGGTTGACGTGCGGTTTCGTCCGCGAAAAGCCTTCACGGGCCGGGCCAATCCGGTTGCGGGTGGAGGGAAGTGGAGTAGAGTGGAGCGCAGTGGCAGGGCCGAGTGAGGGCCTGCCGGCCCGAGCAGACGGCGGCACCGCGAACCGCCCCACGCTCTCGAAGCGGGCGGGGGGTTGGGCCGATGTTTCTCGGCACGCATACCCCACGCCTCGACGACAAGGGCCGGCTGATCCTTCCGGCGAAGTTCCGGGACGAGCTGGCGGGGGGTGTCGTGATCACCAAGGGGCAGGAGCGTTGCCTGTACGTGTTCCCGATGCCGGAGTTCCAGCGCATCGCGGGGCAGCTGCGGGAAACGCCGGTCACCAACAAGGCCGCCCGGGCGTACAGCCGGGTGTTCTTCGCCAGCGCGCACGACGAGGTTCCCGACAAGCAGGGCCGGGTCACCATCCCGGCTCACCTGCGGGAGTACGCGGCACTCGACCGCGAACTCGTGGTGATCGGGGCGAGCACCCGGGTGGAGATCTGGGACAAGCAGTCCTGGGAGCAGTACCTCGCGGCGAGCGAGGACGACTTCGCCGACATCGAGGAGGGGGTGCTGCCCGGCGGACTGTAAGGCGCGCATCCACGACGGGCCGTGCCTGGCCCGGACGTCGCTGCCGCCGTACTGCGAGATCTCCAGCCGCTCCCGCTCCTGGCGCCTCTTCCCCGGTGCCAGGCGCGTGTCCGGCCATAGGGCGCGCCCGACCGGCAACCGGGCACGAGCGGATGGGGATCTGGCGGTACGGACCGACGTCCGGCCGGTGCGGGCCCGCAATTCTCGGCGGCTCGGCATCGTGGAGGCGCGGTCGTGGGGCGATGGGGGTCGGACATGGGGGAGCCTCGCGGCACGCACGTGCCGGTGCTGCTCGAGCGGTGCCTCGAGCTGCTCGCCCCCGCGCTGCGACGTCCCGGCGGCCGTGCACGTCGACTTCACGCTGGGTCTGGGCGGGCACGCCGAGGCGGTGCTGGAGCGCATTCCGCGAGCGTGCCGCTGGTCGGGCTCGACCGGGACCCGGAGGCGCTGGCGCACGCCCGGCAGCGGCTGGCCCGGTTCGCCGACCGTACGCATCTGGTGCACGCGGTCTACGACGAGCTGCCGCGCGGTCCTGGCCGATCTGGGCTATCCCGGTCATCCACAGTGGCCTGTTCGACCTGGGGTCTCGTCGCTGCAACTGGACGAGCCGGACCGCGGCTTCGCCTACGCGCAGGACGCACCGCTGGACATGCGGATGGACCAGTCCGCCGGCATCACGGCCGAGGAGGTCGTCAACTCGTACGAGCCCGGCGACCTGGTCCGGATCCTGCGGGAGTACGGCGAGGAGAAGTTCGCGCACCCGGATCGTCTCGGCGATCGTGCGGGAACGAGGGCGGACCCGGATCACCTCGACGGCCCGGCTGGCCGAGCTGGTCCGCGACGTCGATCCCGGCCGCCGCGCGCCGAACGGGTGGCAATCCCGCCAAAAGAACGTTTCAGGCACTACGTATTGAGGTAAATGGCGAACTCGCCGCACTGGAGTCGGCCCTGCCGGCCGCTTTGGACGCTCTCGCGCCGAAAGGGCGCCTTGTGGTGATGAGCTACCAGTCGCTGGAAGACCGGATCGTCAAGCGCGCCTTCGCCGCGAGGGCACGCAGCACGGCCCGATCGACCTGCCGGTCGAACTGCCCGGCACGGCTCCGACGCTGCGGTTGCTCACCCGCGGATCGGAACCGCCCACACCGGACGAGATCGCCGCGAACCCGCGGGCGGCCTCGGTGAAGCTGCGGGCGGTGGAACGGCGACAGAACGAGACGGACGGGGCCGCCCGCGAACGGCCCCGGATGTCAACGCACGGGGGACGCGGGCGGTTACGCCCGGGGGGAACGCAGGAGGGGGAGGGCGAAACATGAGCGAGCGTACGAACGCGCCGCGGTCGGGGGGCCGGACCGCGGCAGCACGTTCCTACCGCACCGACGGGTCGGCGGCACTGCAGCCGGAGACCGTTGACATCAAGGCGCCGCGGCTGCGGGTCGCGCCGCCGGCGCCGATCCAGGCGCCGCGGGCACCGTTCATCGCGGTGGTCATTCTGCTGGTGGTGGCGGGCGTGGTCGGCATCCTGCTGATCAACACCCGGACCAACGAGAACACGTTCAAGTTGAGCCGGCTGCAGGATCAGCAGGCGGCGCTGGACAATCAGCAGCAGAACCTGGAGAACCAGATCGCCGGCTACGAGAGCACCGGCAACCTGGACGCCGCGGCGCGCCGCCTGGGCCTGGTCAAGGCGGACACCCCCGCGTACATCCGGCTGCCCGACGGCCGGGTGATCGGTGTCCCGCGGCCGGGCCAGGGCCCGACCGCGGTGACCGCCCAGGACCCGTCGGCCCCGCCGTCGGGGGCCGCCGCCACGCCGCCGGACGGGGACGCCGCCAACGGCGTGACCGCCGTCGGTAGCGGGCTGACGTCGGCGGAGAACGGCGCGGTCCAGAACGGGACCGTCCAGGGCGGTCAGATCCAGGGCGGCCAGATCCAGACCGGTCCGAACCAGACCGGTCCGAACCAGACCGGTCCGAACCAGGCCGGTCCGACCCAGGCCGGTCCGAACCAGGTTCCGCAGATCGCGGGTCAGTGACGTGTCGCCGCGTGCCGACCAGCCGCCGCGCCGGGGCTCCGAGTCCCGGCGCGGCGCCTCTCGTGATGACGCCGCGCGCGGCGCGCCCCATGACCGGGACGCGTCCCATGACCGGGGCACGTCCCGGGATCGAGGCGTGTCCCGGGATGGAGGCGCATCGGGGGACGGGGGCGCGTTGGGCGACGATGGCCGGCGCGGCGCGTCCCGCGATCTTCCGGCGGAGCCGGCCGACGGGGATCAGCGCCGGGGCTTCGGCGGGATCGGGGAGGCCCGCGCGTACACGCCGCGGGGCCGGACCGTGGCCGAACGCGATCAGCGCACCCGTTCCCCCCGCGCCGGCCGGACGTCCGATCCGTTCCGCCCGGCGCTGCAGGTGGTCGACGGGGGCCGCCCGCCGGCCCGCCGCGGCGGCGGCCCGGCGGTAGCGGAGCCTCCGGAGGACGAGAACCGCCGCGCCGAGCAAGCGCGGGAGACGACCCGCCGGGCCGAGCCGGCGCGGGAGACGGGCCGCCGCGCCGAGCCCGCGCGGGAGAACGCCCGCCGCGCCGAGCCCGCGCGGGACACCAGCCGCCGGGCCGAGCCGGCGCGGGACAGCAGCCGCCGCGTCGAGCAGCGTCGCCGGGCCGCGGAGGAAGAACTCGAGGTCGCGGCCGGCCGCGAGCGCACCTCCGCGCGCCGCTCCGCCCCGGCCCGCCCGGCCGAGCGCACCAAGCCGTCCCGGCGCACCACCGCCGGCGCCCGGGACCGCAAGGTGGCGGTGACCCCCGCGCCTCGCCGTACCGCCTCCGGCAGCGACGGCCGCGGCCCGCGGACCGAACCGCGCCCGGTCAGCCGCCGCCCCGTCCCCGCGCCCCCGCCCGAGCCGCCCCGGCTCGCCAACAGCACCCGGCGGCTGCGGCTGGGCACCGTGCTGGCGCTGGCCATGTTCGCCATCATCGGCGTCCGGCTGGTCGTGATGCAGGTGGTCGAGTCGCCGGCCGAAGCTCAGAGCCTGCTCGAGCAGCGGCAGAACCGCCTCACCGAGGTGGTTCTGCCCGCGCCGCGGGGCAGCATCCTGGACCGGTCCGGCGCGGTGCTCGCGCACAGCGTCGAGGCCCGCTACATCTACGCCGACCCGGTGCTGGTCAAGGACCCGGCGGGCGAGGCGGCGAAGCTGTCGCCGCTGCTCGGCGTGGCCCCGTCGCAGCTGGTCGCGCTGATGGCCCGCACAAGCGGCCCGGCGGCGGCGAGTCGCGGTTCGAGTACCTGGCCCAGGGCGTCGACGTTCGGCGCGGCCGACAAGATCACCGCCTGAACCTGGCCGGCATCGGCGAGCGGCCGGGACGAGCGCCGGGACGTCCCGGGCGCCGACCTGGCGGCCAACCTGATCGGCTTCACCGGCGACGACAACACCGGCCTGGAGGGCTCGAGGCCCGCTACGACGCCTGCTCCGCGGCACCGACGGCGAGCGGGTCTACGAGACCGGCAACCCGCGTCGAGCACGGCAAGCTGGCCAAGGAGATCCCCGGCGGTTACCACCGGGAGACACCGGCCGCAGCCGGGCACGTCGCTCGAGCTGACCATCGACCGGGACCTGCAGTTCGAGGTGCAGCGGTATCCTCAGCGACGACATGAACAAGGTGCACGCCGCCATCGGCGCCGCGGTGGTGCTCGACATCAAGACCGGCGAGGTGCTGGCCCAGGCGAGCTATCCGACGCTACAACGCGGCCAAGCCGTTCGACGCCAAGCCGATCGACCGCGACGACGTGGCCAGCAGCGTGGTCGCCGACCCGGGGTCGATCGCACAAGGCGTTCACCATCGGCGCGGCGCTGCAGGAGGGCGTCATCACGCCGGACTCGCACCGGTCACCGTGGGCCCGGCGCTGAGCCGCGGCGGGTACACCTTCGCCGACACCCACCCGCAGCCGAAGGGCACCAAGCTGACCATCCCGGGCGTGCTCGCCTACTCGTCCAACGTCGGCACCATCCGGATCGCCGACATGCTCGGGCCGCAGCGGCTGTACGAGTACCAGCAGAAGTTCGGGCTCGGGCAGGCCACCGGCGAGGGCATGCCGGGCGAGGCCACCGGTCGCCTGCTGGCGCCGGACGAGTGGAGCGGCTCGGCGTCCGGCTCGGTGCCGATCGGGATGAGCGTGGACGCCACGCTGATGCAGATGGCCGCCGGCATACGCGACGATCGCCAACGACGGCACGTACGTCCAGCCGCACCTGATCAAGGCCACCATCGACCCGGCAGGGGAACGTCACCCCGGCCCCGGCGCCGGAGACGCACCCGGTGCTGAGCCCGGCCGTGGCGCCAGGAGTTGCGCACCATGATGGAGGCGGTGGTCGACGTCAAGGGCGCCACCGGCACCCAGGCGGCGGTCGACGGGTACCGCGTGGCCGGCAAGACGGGCACCGGCAAGCGCCTGGTCGACGGCCAGTACACGCAGGTACAACGCGGGCTCGTTCGTGGGCATGGCGCCGGCCGACAACCCGCGGTTCGTGATCGCCGTGTTCGCCGACGTGCCCAACGGCACGGGCGGCGACGTGGCCGCGCCGGCGTTCAGCAAGATGATGTCGTTCGCGCTCGCCCACTACCAGGTGCCGCCGTCCGGCACCAAGCCGCCCAAGTTCAAGATCTATCCGTAGGCTGGGGCGGAGCATGGCGTTTGCCGCGGTGCCGGCACGGGGTAGGGTCTGACGCCGTGCCCGGCATTCCCCGTCCCCAGTCCGTTCCGCCGTACCGTGGCTGCCTCGCGGCCCATGCCGGCGGCCCTGACCGGTGCGGACCGCGGGTCACCGGCATCACGCACAGCAGCAGCGAGGTCCGGCCGGGCGATCTGTACGCCGCACTGCCGGGCGCCGGCCGGCACGGCGCCGAGTTCGCCGCGGCCGCCGTGGCCGCCGGCGCGGTGGCCGTGCTCACCGACCCGGCCGGGCAGCCCGCGGCGGCCGCCGCCGGGCTGCCGGTGCTCGTCGTCGACGACCCGCGGGCGGTACTCGGCGCGGTCGCCTCGGCCGATCTACGGCGATCCGACGGCCGGCCTGATCATGATCGGCATCACCGGTACGGCCGGCAAGACGTCCACGGCGTACCTGATCGAGTCCGGATTGCAGCGCGGCCGGCCTGGTCCACCGGCCTGATCGGCACGGTCGAGACCCGGCTCGGCGACCTGGTGGTCGACAGCGTCCGCACCACGCCCGAGGCCACCGACCTGCACGCCATGCTCGCCGTGGCCCGCGAGCGCGGTGTCCGGCGCGGTGGTCATGGAGGTGTCCAGCCACGCCCTGGCGATCGGCCGGGTCGGCGGGGTCCGGTTCGACGTCGGCGGCTACACCAACTTCGGCCTCGACCACCTCGACTTCCACCCGACCGTGGACGGACTACTTCGCGGCCAAGGCCCAGCCTCTTCGACGGCCGCTGCCGGTACGAGGTGCTCAACCTCGACGACCCGGCGCTGCGGCCGCTGTTCAAGCCGGCCACGATCAGCTACTCCGACGGCCGGCGCGGCCGAGGCGACCTGGCGGGCGGGCCGACGTCCGGCCGTCGGCGTTCGGGCAGCGGTTCACGGCCATCGGCCCGGACGGACGCGCGTCGAGGCCGGGGTGGCCCTGCCCGGCCGGCACAACGTGGCCAACGCGCTGCTGGCCCTCGCCGCGCTGGTCGGCGGCCGGGGTGACCCGCCGACCGCGGCCGCCCGCGGCGTCGCCGCCTGCGCGGGCGTGCCCGGCCGGCTGGAACGGGTGGACGCGCCGGGCGAGATCCTCGGGCGTGGTCGACTACGCCCACAAGCCGGACGCGATCGTGGCCGCGCTGGCCGCGCTGCGCGAGCTGGCCACCGGCCGCGGCGGCCGGCTGATCGGCGTGATCGGCGCCGGCGGCGACCGGGACACGCGGCAAGCGGCCGCTGATGGGCGCGGCCGCTGCGCGCGGCGCCGACCTGGTGATCGTCACCGACGACAATCCCGCGCACCGAGGACCCGGCGCTGATCCGGGCCGCGGTCCGGGCCGGGGCCGAGGGCGCCGGGGCGGCGGCGAAGATCATCGAGGTGGCCGGCCGGCGGGCCGCGATCGACGAGGCGGTGCGGCTGGCCGGCCCCGGCGACGTGATCGCGGTGCTGGGCAAGGGACACGAGCGGGGCCAGGAGGTGAACGGCGAGGTGCTGCCGTTCGACGACCGGATCGAACTCCGCGACGCGCTCGACGCGGCGGCGGTCCCGAAGGGGTCCCGGTTGTCCGCGCCGTCCGAGGACAAGGCGCCGGAGGTCACAGTGATCCGGATGACGCTGGACGAGATCGCCGCCGTCACCGGCGGGACCCTGGTCGACGCCGACCCGGCCGCGGTCGTCACCGGCGCGGTCGAGTACGACTCCCGCAGATCGGCCCGGGCGGCCTGTTCGTGGCGTTCGAGGGCGAGAAGGTCGACGGCCACGACTACGCCGCCACCGCGATCGCCGCCGGGCGCGGCCGCGGTGCTCGGCACCCGCGACACCGGCGCAGCCGGGCGTGGTCGTCGACGACCCGCTGCCGGCCCTGGCCCGGCTCGCCCGCGTGGTGCTCGACCGGCTGCACCAGCTGACCGTGGTCGGGCTGACCGGCTCGTCCGGCAAGACCACGACCAAGGACTACATCGGCCAGCTGCTGTCCCGGCTCGGGCCCGGTGGTCGCGCCGGCCGGGTCGCTCAACAACGAGCTCGGCCACCCGTACACGGTGCTGAAGGCGACGCCGGAGACCCGGTATCCTGGTGCTCGAGATGGGCGCCCGCGGCATCGGGCACATCCGGCTACCTGGCCGAGATCGCCGCGCCCCGAGGTCGGCGCTGGTGCTCAACATCGGCGCGGCGCACATCGGCGAGTTCGGCTCGATCGAGGGCACCGCCCGGGCCAAGGGTGAACTGGTCGAGGCGCTGCCCGACGACCGGCGTCGCGGTGCTCAACGCCGACGACCCGCTGGTCGCGGCGATGGCGCCGCGGACGCGGGCCCGGGTGGTGACCTTCGGCGAGAGCGCGGGCGCGGACGTGCCGGGCCACGGACGTACGGCTCGACGAGCGCGGGCGGGCCTCGTACCGCTTGACCGGTGACGGTCGCGCGCCGGTACGCTCGGCGTGGCCGGCCGGCACCAGGTCGAGCAACACGCTGGCCGCCGCCGCGGTCGCGCTCGAGCTGGGCATGCCGCTCGGCGACCGTCGGCGAGCGCGCTGGGCGAGATCGGCATCGTCTCCGCCCGGCGGATGGACGTGTTCGACACGCCCGGACGGCGTGACGGTCATCGACGACTCGTACAACGCCAACCCGTCCTCGACCGCGGCGGCGCTGCGCGCGCTGGCCGCGATGGCTGCCGGACGGCCGGACGGTGGCCGTGCTCGGTTACATGGCCGAGCTGGGCGACTACGAGCGAGGCCGGGCACGAGCGAGGTCGGCCGGCTGGCCGCCGAGCTGGGCGTGGACCGGCTGCTCGCGGTCGGCGAGGCCGCGCCCGATGCTGGACGGCGCGGCCGAGGTGGCCGGCTGGGCCGGGGAGCCGGTCTGCGGTCACCGATCAGGCGGCGGCCATCGCGGCCCTGCGATCTGACCTGCGGCCGGCGATGTGGTGCTGGTGAAGGGTTCGCGGTACCGGACGTGGGAGGTCGTGGACTCCCTGCGACCCGAGGAGGTACGCCGCGTGAGGGCAGTCATCGTCGCGGCCGCGGTCGCCTTCATCATCTCGCTGTTCGGCACCCCGATCGCGATCCGGGTGTTCACCGCGCTCAAGGCCGGGCCAGCCGATCCGCGTCCATCGGGCCGCAGTCGCACATGGGCAAGAAGGGCACGCCGACGATGGGCGGCGTGGGCTTCATCGTGGCCACGGTCGTCGCGTACGTCGCCGGGCACGCCGCGCTGACCACCCTGCCGGAGCGGCAGATCGCGCCAGGAGAGCCCGACGATGACCGCCCTGGTGCTGCTCGGGCTGTTCGTGTTCTGCGGCGCGGTCGGCTTCCTGGACGACTTCCTCAAGGTCCGCAAGCGCAACTCGGACGGCCTGAGCGCCAAGGGCAAACTGCTCGGCCAGCTGATCGTCGGGCGTCGGCTTCGGCATCGCCGCGCTGTACGTGCCCAGCACCAACGGCCAGACCGTGGCCAGCGAGCACATCTCGTTCATCCGGGACATCAGCTGGCTGGACGTCGGCAAGGTCGGCGCGGTGCTGTCTTCGTCTTCGTGATCATGGCGATGTCCAACGGCGTGAACCTCACCGACGGCCTCGACGGCCTGGCCACCGGCGCCTCGATCCTGGTGCTGGGCGCGTACTCGCTGATCGGGTTCTGGCAGTACCGGCACTGGTGCGGTGACCTGGCCTACTCGCGCCACCGCCAGTACTGCTACGAGGTGCGCGACCCGCTCGAGGTGGCGATGATCGCCGGCGGCGGCCGCGGCCGCCTGCGTCGGCTTCCTGTGGTGGAACACGTCACCGGCCCGGATCTTCATGGGCGACACCGGCGCGCTCGGCCTGGGCGGCCTGATCGGCGGCCTGGCCATGGCCACCCGTACCACGCTGCTGTCGATCATCATCGGCGGCCTGTTCGTCATCATCACGATGTCCGTGGTGATCCAGATCATCTCGTTCAAGACCACCGGTAAACGGGTGTTCCGGATGTCGCCCTTGCAGCACCACTTCGAGCTGGCCGGGTGGAGCGAGGTCAACATCGTGGTCCGGTTCTGGATCGTGGCCGGTATCTGTGTCGCCATCGGCCTGGGCCTGTTCTACAGCGACTTCCTCACCGCGATGGGTTAACGGGTACGCGACACGCCCGGCTCACGTTCGGACTGATCAAACCCGGGCCCGACGATGATGGTCGGCATGGCCGACCACTGCGTCTACCCCGCCGAAGGCGGCCACGGCCGTCGCTGAGCCGGCAGCTGCTGCCGGCGGTGCACGGGCTGCTGGCCCGGCCGCTGTCCTCGTACTACCTGCTGATCGCCAGCGCCGGCCTGCTGCTGCTGATCGGGCTGACCATGGTCTTCTCGGCGACCAGCGTCCAGGCGTACGCGGCCGACGGCAACGCCTACACCGGCATCGGCAACCAGGCCATCGTACGCGCTGCTCGGCCTGGTCGGTTCTGGGTCTGCCAGCGGCTGCCCGCCCGGACGCTGCGGGCCCTGGGCAAGTACGTGCTGGGCGCCGCGGTCGGCCTCGCTGGCGCTGCTCGACCTGCTCAGCGGGCTGAAGTCGATCGGCCTGCTGTCCACCGCGCAGATCGGCCCGATCCACACCCAGGAGCCGTTCCTGTGGCTCTACCTCGGCCCGATCGCCCTGCAGCCGGCCGAGCTGGCCAAGCTGGGCGTGGTGCTGTGGGGCGCCGACGTGATCGCCCGCAAGGGCCCGCGCTCGCGCTGCTGGCGGGAGCTGCACGACGCCGCTGTTCCCGGTCATCGGCCTGCTCTTCGTCCTGGTCGGCTACAACGACCTGGGCACCATGCTGGTGCTGCTGGCGCTGGTCGTCGGCCTGCTGTGGGCGGCCGGGCGTGCGGCTGCGGATGTTCGCCGCGCTCGGCGTGCTCGGGCTGGCCGGGGTCGGCCTGCTGGTCGCGGCCGCCTCCGGCGGCGCCGGCTCGGGCGCGGTCGCGGGCGAAGAACTACCGGCTGGAGCGGCTGACCAGCTTCCTGACACCGCTGGACAAGTGCGACCTGAACGGCCCCTGCTACCAGCTCATGCAGGCCCGGTCGGCGATCTACGAGGGCGGCTGGTTCGGCGTCGGCCTGGGCAAGGGCACGCTGAAGTGGGACTGGCTGCCCGAGGCGGACAACGACTTCATCTTCGCGGTGGTCGCCGAGGAACTCGGCGTGGTCGGCTGCGTGCTGGTGCTGCGCTGTTCGCGGTGCTCGCGTACACCGGCTTCCGGATCGCCCGGCGCGTCGACCGACCCGTTCCGCCGGCTGGCCGCCACCGGGATCACCACCTGGCTGGTCGCCCAGGCCGTGATCAACATCGGCGGCGTGGTCGGGCTGCTGCCGATCACCGGCCTGCCGCTGCCGTTCATCTCCGCCGGTGGCAGCGCCCTGGTGGTGACGCTGGCCGCCGTCGGCATGCTGGCCTCGTTCGCCCGCGCCGAGCCGGACGCGGCTCAGGCCCTGAACGCCCGTCCGCCCGCCCGATGGGTACGGCTAGTCTGGGCCCCGCTGCCGCCGCTTCCCCCGCAGCGGCGGCGCGCCTGGAGACCCGATGGAATCGCCCAGGACCGCGGGGGGCGAGAGGAGACGGTGATGCCCCCGCTGCGGTCGGTCGTGCTCGCCGGAGGAGGCACCGGCGGCCACATCTACCCGCTGCTCGCCTTCGCCGACGCGCTGCGACGGCACTACCCCGACGTCCGGATCACCTGCGCTCGGCAGCGCCGAAGGGCATGGAGACGCGAGATCGATCCCGGCCGCCGGGTACGACCTGCGGCGTCATCCCGGCGTACCAGCTGCCCCGGTCGATGAACCTGAACCTGCTGCGCACGCCCGGACCGGATGTGGAAGTCGGCGCACGCGGCCGGGCAAGGTGATCGACGAGGTGCAGGCGGACGTGGTCGTCGGCTTCGGCGGGTACGTCTCGGTGCCGGCCTACCTGGCCGCGTGGCGCCGCGAGCTGCCGATCGTGATCCACGAGGTCAACGTGCCGCCCGGGCGTGGCCAACAGGATGGGCATGCGGTTCACCAAGAACGTCGCGGTCGGCTTCCCGCACCAGCCGGTGCAGTCGGAGGCGCTGCGCTACGGCCCGGGTGGTCGGCGTGCCGCTGCGCACCTCGATCACCCGGCTGGACCGGCCCGCGCTGCGCCCGTCGGCGCTGGCGCAGTTCGGGCTGCGGCCCGACCTGCCGGTGCTGTTCGTGTTCGGCGCCTCGCCAGGGCGCGCGGACCATCAACCTGGCGGTCGCCGGGGCGGCCAAGGCGCTCGCCCACGCCGGCATCCAGGTGCTGCACGTGCAGGGCGGCCGCAACGAGCCGTTCGAGGTGCCCGCCGGACCTCCGGTGCCGTACGTCGTGGTGCCCTACCTGTCCGAGATGCAGCTTGGGTACGCCGCGGCCGACCTGGTGCTCTGCCGGGGCGGTGCGATCACGGTGGCCGAGACGACGGCGGTCGGGCTGCCGGCCATCTATGTGCCGCTGCCGTTCGGCAACGGCGAGCAGCGCCGCAACGCCCTGCCGGTGGTCGAGGCCGGCGGCGGCCTGATCGTCGACAACGCCGACCTCACCCCCGAGTGGATCGAGCGCAACGTCGTCCCGCTGGCCCGCGATCCGCAGCGGCTGCACCAGATGGGATCGGCCGCCGCCGCGTACGGCCGCCGAGACGGTGACGAAGCGCTGCTCGATTTCGTTGTGGAAGCCGTGGCCCACCAATGACCTGCCCGTTGAAGACCGATCTGGGAGTACGACTGTGAACACGGCGGAGCTGACCCCGGCCGGCGAGCTGACCGCCGAGGACCTGGGCAGCGTGCACCTGATCGGCATCGGCGGGGTGGGCATGGGCGGCCTGGCCCGGCTGCTGCTCACCCGGGGCGTCCCGGTCTCGCGGCAGCGAGCTGCGGGAGTGGCCGGCGCTGGCCGCGCTGCGCGCGCTCGGCGGCACCATCCACATGTCGCACGAGGCGTCCAACCTGGACGGCGTGGACACGGTGGTCTACTCGACCGCGATCCCGCAGGACCACCTCGAGCTGGTCGAGGCGCGCCGGCGCGGGCTGCGGGTGATGCACCGCTCGGAGGCGCTGGCCGCGGCGATGACCGGGCCGGGCGACCATCGCGGTGGCCGGCACCCACGGCAAGACCACCACCACCTCGATCATGACGGTGATCCTGCAGCACGCCGGGCAGGACCCGTCGTTCGTGATCGGCGGCGAGATCTCCGAGGCCGGCTCGAACGGCCACCACGGCACCGGCCCGCATTTCGTGGCCGAGGCCGACGAGAGCGACAAGTCGTTCCTGATCTACCGGCCGCACGTCGCGATCATCACCAACATCGAGGGCGACCACCTCAACAACTGGGTCGACCTGGACGGGCTCAAGGCCGGCTTCCGGCAGTTCGCCGAGCTCACCGACGACGACGGTTTCGTGGTCACCTGCGCACGACGACCCGGGCGTGCAGGAGCTCATCGCGGCGCTGCGGGCCGGCGGACGGACCGTCTACACGTACGGCGAGGCGGAGGGCGCCGACCTGCGCATCTCCGGCGTGGTGTCGTCCGTCCAGGGTGTCCGGTACGCGGCCGAGCTGCGACGGCGAGCCGCTGGGCGAGATCCGGCTGGCGCTGCCCGGCCGCCACATGGGACTGAACAGCGCGGCCGCGGTGCTGACCGCGCTCAAGCTGGGCGTGCCACGCGAGCAGATCGCCGAGGCGCTGGCGTCGTTCCCGGGCGTACGGCGGCGGTTCGAGCGCAAGGGCATGGCCGCGGGGGTGCGGGTCTACGACGAGTACGCGTACCACCCGACCTCGGTCAAGGCGGCGCTGCGCACGCTGCGCGAGGTGGCCGGGGACGGGCGCCTGGTGGTGGTGTTCCAGCCGTACCGGCGTGTACCGCACCCGCGACCTGCAGGCCGAGCTGGCCGAGGGCCTGGCCATCGCCGACGAGGTGATCGTCATGGAGGTTTTCGGGCCGGGCGAGGTCCGCGGAGCCGGGAGAGGGTGGCGTCGCGCTGACCGCGGCGGTCGACCTGCCGGCTCGAACGAAGGTGTTCGTGCCGTCCTGGGAGGACGTGCCGGCCGAGGTGGTCCGTCGCAGCCGTCCCGGGCGACGTGGTGGTGACCATGGGTGCGCCGCCGATCTCGCTGATGGGTGACGAGTTGCTCGACGCGCTGGCCGAGTCGGACGCGAAGTAGACGGAGGCAGCCGGTGCGCAAGCGGGGGCGGACGGAACTGGCGGCTGGTTCGGGCGGACACCGATGCGGTGCCGTCGTCGGTGCGCCGGTTCATGGCGCGGGCCCGGCAGCGCCGGCTGCGGGCCGCGCTGCCGTGGGCCGTGGCCGCCGGCGTCCTGCTCGTCGTCGGCGCTCTGCTCTGGATGGTGTACGGCACGTCGGTGCTGGGCGTGCGGGCGGTCCGCGTCGACGGCGGCGTCGTGGTGACCCCGCTGGCAGGTCCAGCGGACGGCGGCGGTGACCGACTGCGGACGCCGCTGGCCCGGGTCGACCTGGACGCGGTCCGGGCCCGGGTCGAGGCCTTGCCGCCGGTGCGCCGGGCGGTGGTGTCGCCGGAGCTGGCCGTCCACCCTGGTGTCACGTGACCGAGCGGACCCCGGTGGCCGCCGTCCCGGCCGGGCAAGCAGTTCACGCTGATCGACGACGAGGGCGTCGCCTACCGGACGGTCGAGCGACGCCCGGCCGGGTCTGCCGCTGGCCCGGCTGGCCGCACCGGCGCCGGCCGACCTGAACACCCGGGCCGCGCTGACCGTGCTGGCGGCGCTCACCCCCGATCTCCGCGAGCAGCTGGTCGCCATCTCGGTGGCCGCGCCGGCGCGGATCAGGCTGGAGCTGCGCGACGGGCCGGACGGTGGTGTGGGGCGACGACACCGCCGAGCGGCACCAAGGCTCAGGTGGCGACCGCGTTGCTGCGCCGGAAAGGGGACACTGATCGACGTCAGCGCCCCGGACGTGGTGACTATCAAGTAACCGGACAGCGAGCAGCAAACATCGCATATAGGCCGAGGTTACGGCTCGGTCGGATGTTCGCTCCCGCAACGGGACGCCGACACGCCGCCGTCGGTCCTTGGATGTGGGTAGACGGCCGCTTACGTTGCGTCGAGAGGTTCAGTAGTTGACATAACTCTAAGCCTCTAGTAGAGGGTGAGGGTTTCCTCGCCCTCCCTTGTACGGCAGCGAGTGACGAGGTGCGGTCCGGAACCGGCCGCAGGGGCCCTCGTCGTCCGCCAACCCCGAAGGGAAGGCTGAGCCCGATGACACCTCCGCACAACTACCTCGCGGTCATCAAGGTCGTCGGCATCGGTGGCGGCGGCGTCAACGCCGTCAACCGGATGATCGAGGTCGGGCTCAAGGGCGTCGAGTTCATCGCGATCAACACCGATGCCCAGGCGTTGCTGATGAGCGACGCCGACGTCAAGCTCGACGTCGGCCGCGAACTGACCCGCGGCCTCGGCGCCGGCGCGCAACCCGAGGTCGGCAAGAACGCCGCCGAGGACCACCGCGACGAGATCGAAGAAGTGCTCAAGGGCGCCGACATGGTGTTCGTGACCTGCGGCGAGGGCGGCGGCACCGGCACCGGCGGCGCGCCCGTGGTCGCCAACATCGCCCGCAAGCTCGGCGCGCTGACCATCGGCGTGGTCACCCGGCCGTTCTCGTTCGAGGGCAAGCGCCGCCAGGTGCAGGCCGAGTCCGGCATCGACGAGCTGCGCAACCAGTGCGACACGCTGATCGTGATCCCGAACGACCGGCTGCTCGCGCTCGGCGACCGCGGAATCAGCATGATGGACGCGTTCCGGCAGGCCGACCAGGTGCTGCTGTCCGGCGTCCAGGGCATCACCGACCTGATCACCACGCCCGGGTCTGATCAACCTCGACTTCGCCGACGTGAAGAGCGTGATGAGCGGCGCGGGCAGCGCGCTCATGGGCATCGGCAGCGCGCGCGGCGACAACCGCGCGGTCGAGGCGGCCGAGAAGGCGATCTCCAGCCCGCTGCTGGAGCAGAGCATGGACGGCGCACGGGGCGTGCTGCTGTCCATCGCCGGCGGCTCCGACCTGGGCCTGTTCGAGATCAACGACGCGGCCCAGCTGGTCACCGACGCGGCCCACCCGGACGCCAACATCATCTTCGGCGCGGTCATCGACGACGCGCTCGGCGACGAGGTCCGGGTCACCGTGATCGCGGCCGGGCTTCGACGGCGGCACGCCGTCGTACAAGCCGGCCGAGCCGGCCCGCAAGGTCGTGCACCAGCCGTCGCGCCGCCGGTGGCTCCGGCTCCCGCGCCGGTCGTCCCGGCGGCCGCTCCGACGCCGACGCCGCGCCGGGTCCTGTTCGACGACGTCGACGTGCCGGACTTCCTGAAGAACGGCTCCTGACTGTTGTGACGGCACGACCGGCGCGCTCAGCTCGCCGCCTCCCTGGCCGAGGTGCGGGAGCGGATCGAGCGCGCCTGCGCGTCGGCCGGGCGAGCGGCGGACGCGGTCACGCTGGTGGCGGTGACCAAGACGTACCCGGCGAGCGACGTCGAGTTGCTCGCCGGGCTGGGTCTCACCGACGTGGGGGAGAACAAGGACCAGGAGGCGGCGGCCAAGGCCGCCGCGGTCCGCGCGGCCGGTGTGCACCTGCGCTGGCACTTCGTCGGGCAACTGCAGAGGAACAAGGTCCGGTCGGTGGTCGACCTACGCCGACGTCGTGGAGTCGGTCGACTCGGTACGGCTGGCGCAAGCGCTGGACGGCGCGCTCGGACCGGCATCGCGATCGGCCGCTGGACGTGCTGGTCCAGGTCAGCCTGGACGGCGACCCGGCCCGGGGCGGCGTCGTGGACGTCGCCCCGGTCGCGGACGTGGTTGACGCGCCGCGCGCCGGCTGCGGCTGCGGCGGGGTCATGGCGGTGGCTCCGCCGGACTGGGATCCGGACACCGCGTTCGAGAAGCTGGCGGACGTGTCGGCGCGGCTCGCGGCCGGTCATCCGGGGGCGACCATGATGTCCGCCGGGATGAGTGGCGATCTCGAACAAGCGGTCAGGCATGGGGCGACACACGTACGGATCGGTACTTCTTTACTCGGAAGGCGAAACCCGCTGCGGTAGCCTTGCGGCGGGCAGCAAACTACATAGGTGTTGTTTACGCGCGACGTGCCCGGCCGGCCGGCGCGCCCGACGGCACAGCGTCGCGGCGGGTCCCCACCGGGCCTGCCACCAGGGGGGACGCGGCCTGCCAGAGGGGGCGGGGGCCGCAGAAACACGGAGGTGGGGGGCATGGACGGGCGGTTGCAGCACCGTGCGGGGCGAGGGAGGCCGGGCATGAGCGCGTTGCGAAAGGCCGGCGTGTGGCTCGGTCTCGTCGAGGAGGACGACGAGCGGGCGTACGACGACCGTGGGTATCGAGAGAACGGTTACCGAGAGCGCGACCGGGACCGTGACAGCGACCGTGATCGTGACACCGGGTACCGGTACTCCGACGAGTTCGCGGACGAGGACGACGATGTCGACGACGCCCCGGCTCCGCTGCCGCGGGCGCGGCAGTCCGAGCGCGTGCGACTGAGCGAACGCTCGTCCGCCCGGACCGCTGCCGCCGAGGACGAGGAGCACGAGCGCCCCGAGCGCGCCAGGGTGCGGTCGATCACCCGCCCGTCGACCACGGTCAGTGACTCCTCGGAAGCTTTGCGCTACTCGACCCGGGACAATCTGGCGCTCGCGCCGCAGGCCGCAGGTGCATCAGCGGCCGGTCGAGGAGGAGCAGCGGTACCAGATCACCACGCTGCACCCGACTACGTACCGTGAGGCCCGCACGATCGGCGAGCACTTCCGCGACGGCGTACCGGTGATCATCAATCTCACCGAGATGGATGAGGGCGACGCCCGCCGATTGGTTGACTTCGCTGCCGGGCTGGCCTTCGGCCTGCGCGGTACGATCGAGCGCGTGACCAACCGGGTTTTCCTGCTCTCACCGGCAAACGTCCAGGTCACGGCCGAAGACAAGGCCAAGATCGCCGAGGGCGGGTTCTTCACCCAGAGCTGACCCTAACGAGGGACCCGTCCGACGTGCTGTCGATCGTGTTCCAGGTGCTCTACCTGGTGCTTTACGTCTTCTTCCTGACCCTGCTGGCCCGGTTCGTGCTGGGTGCGGTGCTGCAGTACGGGCGCCGCTGGCAGCCCGACGGGGCTCCGCGGCGGCCCTGGAGTCGGTGTGGAGCGTCACTGATCCACCCCTCAAGGCGTTGAGGCGTGTGATCCCACCGCTTCGAATTGGTAACGTGAGCTTGGACCTGGCGTCCCTGGTCCTGCTGGTTATCCTGTTCGTGCTCATGAACTTCGTGTTAGCGCCTCTGATCCACCGGTCGCGTAGTCACCGCGTACCGCTGTGTGACCGACGGCGCCCACGCGGCCGCAACTGACCCGAGGAGTTTCGATGCCGCTGACCCCGGCCGACGTGCACAACGTCGCCTTCAAGAAGCCCCCGATCGGCAAGCGGGGGTACGACGAGGAGGAGGTCGACGCCTTCCTGGACGAGGTCGAGCGCGAGCTCGCCCGTCTGATCGAGGAGAACAACGAGCTGCGCGCCCAGGTGGAGCGCGGCGGCCGGGGTGGCGCACCAGCCGTCTCGGGCGCCGACCCGCGTCTGGCCGCCGAGCTCAACGACATCAAGGCCCAGCTCGACCGGGTCCAGCGGGACAAGGTCGCGGCCGAGCAGGCCGCGCGTCGCATGCAGGCCGAGCTCGAGCAGGTCCGGGCCCAGGGCCCGGCGTCGGCGCCGGTTCCACCTCTTCCGGCGGCGACGGCGAGCAGCAGGCGCTGCGGGTCCTGATGATGGCCCAGCGCACCGCCGACGACCACGTGTCGGACGCGCGCCGCGAGGCCGACAAGCTGCTCTCCGACGCCCGGTCCAAGGCGGAGGAGGTCACCCGCGAGGCGCGGGCCAAGGCCGACGCCCTCGAGCGCGACGCCCGCCAGCGGCACCAGGAGGCCATGGGCGGCCTGGACGCCAAGCGCTCGGCGCTGCAGAAGCACATCGAGGAGCTCAAGCAGTTCGAGCGGGAGTACCGCACCCGCCTGAAGGCGTACCTGGAGAGCCAGCTGCGCGACCTCGACGGCCGGGGCCAGGGCCTCGAGGCCGAGATGTCGCGGGCGGACGCCAGCCGCGCCGTCGGCGGCTCCGGTGGCCTCGCCGCGGCGGGGCTGGCCGGCTCGTACGGCGGCCGCCGCCCGACTCCATCGAAACCGGACGCTGACGCCGAGCACCGCCGGCGGCGCCTCGACGAGGATGAGCCATGATCGTAGCCAGTCTGCTGCTCATCTTCGTCGCGGTGGCGCTGCTGGTGCTGGGCCTCACCGACGGCTCGAGCACACTCCTCATCGCGTCGATCGCGGCCAGCCTGCTGGCCGCGATCGCGCTGGTCATCGGTGCGCGGTCGGCCGCGTCGGCCCGCCGGGCGGCCGAGGTCCGTGCTGATCCGGCGCTCGGCGCCGAGTCCGATTTATCCGCTTCTGGACGATCTTCCGACCGGCTGTCCGACTACGCCGCGCCGGAGTCCGACGAGTCCGACTACGCCCCTCCCGGCCAGACCGAGCCTTCGCCGGCCTCCGGATACGCCGAGCCGGCCTCCGGATACGCCGAGCCGGAGTTCGGCCACGCCGAGACGCCCCGGGTGAATGACCCCGGCTCGATGATGGATGACCCTTCCGCTCCGGAGGAGGGCCTGGCCAGCGCCGGCTCGATGCACGCGCGAGGAGCCAGCCGGGAGGACGCCGAGGCCGCGCTGCGGGCCGACGCCGCGTACCAGGAGACCTACGGCACCCCCGATCCCGGCCCTGATCTCGACGGTCCGGAACCCGAGTATCAGGAGTCCGGGTACAACGACGCGGTCCTCACCGATGAGGACGCGTACGAGCGGGAGCGGGCCGCCCGGGCCGGCGGGGGAGACTACGACCAGGCGTCCTCCTACATCGGCGGCGCCCGCAGCGAAACTCCCGGGGCCGATGCCTGGCGCCGCGCTGCCGCCGAGTCCCCGGAAGCGGTCCGCGACGCCGCGGCGGCCAGGCCGGGTCCGGCCGGAGTGTCCCCGGAGTTCGCCGAGCCGGACGCCGACGACCCCGACGACGAGCCGCTGCCCCAGGCGGTCAAGCCGGCCGACGCCGTCCGGGTGGCGCAGCTGGACGACGAGGTCGTGGTGGTGGACGGGCGGCCGCGCTACCACATGGCCGACTGCACGCACCTGACCGGCAGGCTGACCGATCCGCTGCCGGTGTCCGAGGCGGTGGAGCTCGGCTTCAGCCCGTGCGGCCTCTGCCGTCCCGTCGACCGGCTGATGGCCCAGACGGCGCACCGCTGACCGCGGCCGCACGGCCCGCCGCCACGGCCAGGATGGACGCGGGAACCCTTTCTGAACAGCGGGTCCGACCGGCGGAAATCTGCGATCCTGGGCCTTCGTCGGTTATCCGACCACGCCGCTCGGGCGTTTCGTGCCGGTTGGCGAGCTTACCGCCCGGAGCGGGCGGTTGTCGCTGGTCTTCACGTTCCGTATCCTTGCCCCTTCGGCTGTGCGAGGTGGCTGGCTCACCGCGCCGTTTGCGCAGGCGGAGGCGCTGCGCAGGCATAAGACGCGCAAGTACCGGGAAGAGTGTGGGCCGGCAAGGGGGGAATTCGGCACGGCGGACGGCCCACACGGTCGTGCCGGCCGGCGCGGGCGCCGGCACTTCAGACAGGGGACCGGCACTTCAGACAGGGGACCGGTGGGACCGGCCGAACCACGGCCGAACCGACTGCGTTCCGCACCGCCGACCGCCGCGTGTTTCGCGGCCGAGGGAGCGACGATGGCCAAGGCAACCGACACCAGGTCAGCCTCGACCGCCAAGGCCGCGACGCAGCGGACCCGGACCGCGGCCGAGACGAGAAGATCCGCGACGCTCTGCACGAGCGCCGGGACGAGTTGCAGACCGACTACGACCGCACGCTCGCGGAGATCACCGAGCTGCAGCGCGGCCGGTTGACCGACTCGGCCGGCGACGACCAGGCCGACACCGGGACCAAGACCGTTCGAGCGCGAGCAGGAGATCACCCTCGCCAACAGTCTGCTGGAGCGCATGACCAGGTGGAACGCGCCATCGACCGGCTCGGCGAGGGCAACTACGGTTACTGCGAGAAGTGCGGCAACGCCATCCCGGTCGAGCGGCTGGCGGCGTTCCCGTCCGCGACCCTGTGCGTGAGTTGCAAGCAGTTGGAGGAACGACGCTGAACGCCGACGAGGCAGCGCGGGCTCCGGCCGTGACCGAGCCGGTCCGGCGGCGCCCGTTCCGGCTTCACCACCGCGGCACTGGTGACCCTGGGCGTCACCGGCGTGCTCGCGGTGGGGCTGGACCAGTGGGTGAAACACCTGTCCACCGCGCATCTGCACGAGGGACAGCCGGTCCGCATCCTGGGCGGACTGATCTATCTGTCGCTGCTGCGCAACAGCGGAGCGGCGTTCAGTTTCGGCAGCGGGCACACCTGGGTCTTCCCGCTGATCACCGTGGTCGTCATCGGCTGGATCGTCTGGATGGCCCGGAAGCTGCGCTCGGTGGCGTGGGGCGTCGCGCTCGGCCTGGTGCTCGGCGGAGCGCTGGGCAACCTGTCCGACCGGCTGTTCCGCGCGCCCGGGCCGTTCCGCGGGCACGTCGTCGACATGATCAGCGTGTTCGCGCCGTACGGGGAACGGTTCGCGGTGTTCAACATCGCCGACAGCTGCCTGACCGTGGGCGTGGCCCTGGCCGTACTGCTGGAACTGATCGGTCTGCAGCGTGACGGCATCCGGGCCCGGCGTGCGGCGGCGAAGACCGAGACCGCGTCGTGAGCGCCCAGCGCTCCCTACCGGTTCCCGACGGGCTCGACGGAATGCGTCTGGACCAGGCTGTCTCGCGGCTCTTCGGGCTGTCCCGGACGGCCGCGGCGACGCTCGTCGAGGACGGGTACGCGCTGGTCGACGGCTATCCCGCGGCCCAAGTCGGACAAGGTCTCGCGCGGGCGCCTGGCTCGAGGTCACGCTGCCGGCCCCGGCGACCGCCCCGGTCGCCCCGGCCGAGCCGGTGGCACGGCCTCACCATCGTCTACTCCGACGACGACATCGTCGTGGTCGACAAGCCGGTCGGTGTGGCCGCCCATCCGAGCCCGGGCTGGACCGGGCCGACGGTGATCGGCGGCCTGGCCGCGATGGGCGAGCACATCGCCACCTCCGGCGCGCCGAGCGCCAGGGCGTCGTGCACCGGCTGGACGTCGGCACCACCGGGCTGATGGTGGTGGCCAAGAGCGAGATGGCGTACAGCGTCGCTCAAGCGGGCGTTCAAGGAGCGCGAGGTGGAGAAGCGGTACCACGCCGTGGTCCAGGGCCACCTCGATCCGCTGCGCGGCACCATCGACGCGCCGATCGACCGGCACCCGACCGCCGACTACCGGTACGCGGTGATGTCCGGGGGCAAGCCGAGCGTCACCCACTACGACACGCTGGAGGCGTTCCGCTCGGCGAGCCTGGTCGACGTGCGGCTGGAGACCGGGCGAACCCATCAGATCCGGGTGCATTTCTCCGCGCTGCGACACCCGTGCGTGGGCGATCTCACGTACGGCGCCGATCCCACCCTGGCCGCCCGGCTGGACCTGCACCGGCAGTGGCTGCACGCCCACGAGCTGGCCTTCCGGCACCCGCGGACGCAGGACGAAGTGCGTTTCGTCAGCGACTACCCTGAAGACTTGGAGCGCGCGCTGGATGCGCTCCGCGAAACCGGCTGACAGGGAGTTTCCCGACATGGCGGCGGGGACGCGGATCTTGACCGGTCTTGCGATCGCGTCGGCCGTGGCGCTGGTGGTCGCGGTGATCTGGCTGGTCGAACCGGACCCGCCGGTGACCAGCGGGCCACCGGGCGTCGTCCGGATCGGCCTGCTCCCGGGCCAGTCGGTGCGCGGTTACCTCGACGCCTCGCACGACGAACTGGCCGCGCTCGAGGAGTCCGGCGCGGGTGGGCGACACCTGGGCGCTGGTCACGCTGGGCGCGTACGTCCCGCCGGAGAGGCTGGCGCCCGCGCTGGCCGGGGTCGCGGTGGCCCAGGTGTACGCGCGGGCACCGCTCCCCGGCGCGCCCACCCCGGTGGTACGGATCCCGGCGTACCGGATTCCGCTGGATGTGGTGGACGGGATGCGCGCCACGGCCGCCCTGCGCGAGCAGGAAAGTGCCGACTACCTGCAGCTGATGCGGCGGGTGAACGGGGACGTACCGAGCGACGCGCGGCTGCGCCAGGCGTACGCGACCGCCGCCGGGGTGGCCTCGTCCGAGGCCGCCGCGTACCGGTCGGGCTGTGCCTGTGTGTTCGCGGCCGTGGTCCGGGCCTCGACGGCCGCGCTCACCTCGGTGGCGGACCGTGCGGTTGTGCGCGCGATCGACCCCGCGCCCGAGCTGACCTCGCTGGACGGCGTCGAGTTCGACCCGCCGCTACCGGAGCAGCAGGCCGTCGGCGAACCCTCCGGATCGCCGTCGGCGCCGGTTGCCCCGGCCACGGCAACGCCAGTACCCTCGTCGCTCGGGGCTCGTGACGTGTCGGGCTCACCGCTCCCGTCCCGTGCGGGATCGGGCCCGTACGTCCCGGCGTCGGAGGAACGCGCGGCCGGACCGCCCCGATCGAAGCCGGTCGCGACGACCGGCGCATCCGGGCGGTGATTCGCCCGTCCATCCCGGGTGATCGAGTACTTCGGGACTATCCCGCCCGCGGGGTGGCCCGACCAGGCTTCGGCTCCGTAGCCTGGGGCAGGCAAGAGCGTGACCGCCGGATCAACCGGAACCGGCGGCGGTACTGAGAGCAGGGCAGGAGGACGAGCCGTGGAGGGGACCGAGACCGGCTGGGGCCGCCCTGCGGAGCCCGCACCGCGATGGCGGGCGCTGCTCGACCGTGCCCGCCACGGGTCCCGGACGGCCGACGAGGCCCGCGAGCCGGACGAGGAGGAGAGCGCTCCGCCCGCGGCGCCGATCCGGCAGGCCCCGGCCTCGGCGGCCCAGCCGTTGCCCAGCCGCCGCCCGCTGGAGACCCGCCCACCGGCCGAGGCGTTCCCGCCCGGCGCCGGCCTGTCCGAGCTGCCGCAGCGCCGATCCACCGGCGCCTCCGAGTTCCCGCAGCGGCTGGCCAACGGCGGTTCCGAGCTGCCCCAGCGCCGGGTCAACGGTGCGGCCGAGCCGTCCTCGCGCCCAGCCGGCGGGCTGCCCGCGCGACCGGTCAATCCGCTGGCCGAGCTGCCCGCGCGACCGGCGAACCCGCTGGCCGAGCTGCGCGCGGCCGATGCCCGTCCCGCGGGTGACCTCCGGCCGGGCGGTGAGCCGCCGCGCCCGCTGGACCGGCGGCCGCTGAACCCGCTGGACCGCCGTCTCCGCCCGCCCGCCGCCTTGCCCTCGGCGCCCTCACCCGACGGTCGTCCGGTGAACCCGCTGGAGGTGCGGCGCCCGAGTCGGCTGGCCGATGGCCTGCACAGCCGCGGCGGCGACGGCGACGCTCCGCACAGCTTCTTCAATCCGGCCACCCGGACCGCGCCCGCCCCGCCGCCCGCCCCGCCGCCCGCGAGCTATCCGCCGGGCCGGGCCGCGGCCTCCGTCGGCTCGGCTGCCGTCCCGCCGGTCGCGCCGCCGCGGTCCGCGCCGCCGGCCCCGACGTCGCCCGCGCCGGCCCGCATCGAGTGGCGCCCGCAGCCCGAGCAGGACACCGACCGGGCGGTCGCGGTGATGCGCCGCAAGCTCAGCACGCCCGCGGGTGCTGGCCTTCGCCAACCCCAAGGGCGGCGTGCACAAGACCACCGCGACCGTGCTGGCCGCGGCCACCATCGGCAGCGTGCGCGGCCGGGGCGTGCTGGCCTGGGACGACAACGAGCTGCGGGGCACCCTCGGCCTGCGGGCCGGCAGCGCCCGGCACGCCCGGACCATCCGGCATCTGCTCGCGACCTGCTGCAGATCGAGAACATGCACGGCGACGAGCTGCTGCAGCAGCTCGACGACTATCTGCGGCACGCCTCCGACGGGTCGTACGACGTGCTGGCCGGCGAGGAGAACCCGCGGTTCGCGCAGCGGCTGGACCAGAGCACCGTCCGGCGGCGTGATGGACCTGCTGCGCCGTACGCACGACGTGATCTGCGTCGACACCGGCAACAACGTGGAAAGCGTCAACTGGCAGACCGTGATGCAGGCGGCCGACCAGCTGGTGGTGACCACTGTGCCGCGCGAGGACGCCGCGTTCACCGCCGACTGGATGCTCGATCTGCTCGACGAGATCGGCATGGACGACCTGGTCAAAAACGCTGTGACGTTGATCTCGTGCCCGTCGCCCGGTCCGCTGCCGATGCTGGACGACCTGAAGAAGCACTTCGCCACCCGGACCCGGGCCGTCGCGGTGGTGCCGTACGACCCGGCCCTCGAGGTCGGGTCCTCCATCGAGTACCCCGAGCTGTTGCCCGAGACCCGCGCCGCGTGGCTCCGGGCCGCGTCGACGATGATCGAACCGTTCGCCGAATAAGCCGGGTGTCGCCGCTCGATTCTTGTCGGGGGGCCGGACTAAAGTCGCCTCGTCGGTCGCGGACCAGAGATAGGGGGCCCCGGGGTGTCTGACTCGTTCGTGCATCTCCATGTGCACACCGAGTATTCGATGCTCGACGGGGCGGCGCGGATCAAGGACGTGCTCGCCGAGGCCTCCCGCCTGGGCATGCCGGCCGTGGCGATCACCGACCACGGCAACATGCACGGGGCGTACGACTTCTACAAGCAGGCGACCGCGGCCGGCATCACCCCGGTGATCGGCGTCGAGGCGTACGTGGCGCCCGAGTCCCGGCTGACCAAGACCCGCATCAAGTGGGGCCGCCCGGAGCAGAAGAGCGACGACATCTCCGGCAACGGCGCGATCACCCACATGACCATGTGGGCGCGCAACGCCACCGGGCTGAAGAACCTGTTCCGGCTCAACTCGCGGGCGTCGATGGAGGGTCAGCTCGGCAAGTGGCCGCGGATGGACCTGGACATCATCGCCGAGCACGCCGAGGGCATCATGGGCACCACCGGCTGCCCGTCCGGCGCGGTGCAGACCCGGCTGCGGCTGGGCCAGTTCGACGAGGCGCTGAAGGCCGCGGCGGCCTATCAGGACGCGCTGGGCAAGGACAACTACTTCCTCGAGATCATGGACCACGGGCTGTCCATCGAGAAGCGGGTCCGCGACGGCCTGATCGAGATCGGTCGAAGCTCGGCATCCCGCCGCTGGTCACCAACGACTCGCACTACACCTACGAGTCCCAGGCCGAGGCGCACGAGATCCTGCTGTGCGTGCAGACCGCCAGCAACATCGCCGACCCCAACCGGTTCCGGCTCGAGGGCGGCGGCTACTACATCAAGTCGGCCGACCAGATGCGCGCGGTCGACTCGTCCGAGACCTGGCTGGAGGGCTGCCGCAACACGCTGCTGGTGGCCGAGCGGGTCGACACCGACGGGATGTTCACCTTCAAGAACCTGATGCCCCGCTTCCCGGTGCCGGACGGGCACACCGAGGAGTCCTGGTTCCGGCACGAGGCCTTCGAAGGGCCTGCACCGGCGCTTCCCCGGCGGCATCCCCGACACGCATCGTCAAGCAGGCGGAGTACGAGCTCGGGATCATCATCCAGATGGGCTTCCCGTCGTACTTCCTGGTGGTCGCCGACTTCATCCAGTGGTCCAAGCGCAACGGCATCGCGGTCGGCCCGGGCCGTGGCTCGGCCGCCGGTTCCCTGGTCGCGTACGCGATGGGCATCACCGACCTCGACCCGCTGCCGCACGGCCTGATCTTCGAGCGGTTCCTCAACCCCGAGCGCGTCTCGATGCCCGACGTCGACATCGACTTCGACGAGCGCCGCCGCGGCGAGGTGATCCGGTACGTGACCGAGCGCTGGGGCGAGGACAAGGTCGCGCAGATCGCCACGTTCGGCACGATCAAGGCCAAGGCCGCGATCAAGGACTCGGCCCGGGTGCTCGGCTACCCGTACGCGGTGGGCGACCGGATCACCAAGGCGATGCCGCCGGCCGTGATGGGCAAGGACATCCCGCTGTCCGGCATCTTCGACACCGACCACAAGCGGTACAGCGAGGCCGGCGAGATCCGCACGCTGTACGACACCGACCCGGACGTCAAGAAGGTGATCGACACCGCGCGCGGCATCGAGGGCCTGATCCGGCAGACCGGTGTGCACGCGGCCGGGGTGATCATGTCGGCCGAGCCGATCATCGACCACATCCCGCTCACCCGCCGGGACGCCGACGGCGCGATCATCACGCAGTTCGACTACCCGACCTGCGAGACGCTGGGCCTGCTCAAGATGGACTTCCTGGGCCTGCGGAACCTGACGATCATCGACGACGCGGTCAAGAACATCGAGCTCAACCACGGCCGGAAGCTCGACCTGCTGGCGCTGCCGCTGGACGACGCAGCCGACCTACGACCTGCTCGCCCGCGGCGACACCCTGGGCGTGTTCCAGCTCGACGGCGGCCCGATGCGCTCGCTGCTGCGGCTGATGAAACCGGACAACTTCGAGGACATCTCCGCCGTGCTGGCGCTCTACCGGCCCGGCCCGATGGGCGCCAACTCGCACACCAACTACGCGCTGCGCAAGAACAACCTGCAGGAGATCACGCCGATCCACCCCGAGCTCGAAGAGCCGCTGGAGGAGATCCTCGGACCGACCTACGGCCTGATCGTCTATCAGGAGCAGGTGCAGCGCGCCGCGCAGATTCTTGCCGGGTACTCGCCTCGGCCAGGCCGACCTGCTGCGCCGGGCGATGGGCAAGAAGAAGAAGGAGGTCCTGGACAAGGAGTTCATACCGTTCCGCGACGGGATGCGCGCCAACGGCTACTACGACGAGGCGATGCAGGCGATCTGGGACATCCTGGTCCCGTTCGCCGACTACGCGTTCAACAAGGCCCACACCGCCGGCGTACGGGCTGGTGTCGTACTGGACGGCGCTACCTCAAGGCCAACTACCCGGCCGAGTACATGGCCGGTCTGCTCACCAGCGTCGGCGACGACAAGGACAAGATGGCGATGTACCTGGCCGAGTGCCGGCGCATGGGCATCCAGGTCCTGCCGCCGGACGTCAACGAGTCGGCCGGTCCCGTTCACCCCGGTCGGCAAGGACATCCGCTTCGGTCTGGCCGCGGTCCGCAACGTCGGGCACAACGTGGTCGACGCGATCGTCCGCTGCCGCGAAGCGAAGGGCAACTATCAGGACTTCTACGACTTCCTGTCCAAGGTGGACGCCGTCGCCTGCAACAAGAAGACGATGGAATCGCTGATCAAGGCGGGCGCGTTCGACTCGATGGGCCACACCCGCAAGAGCCTGCTCGCGGTGCACGCCGAGGCCATCGACGCGTACGCGGACGTCAAGCGCAACGAGGCGGCCGGGCCAGTTCGACCTGTTCGGCGCGTTCGGCGACGACAGCGGCGCCGGCGGCGCCCACGGTGGCCATGCCGCCGATCGGCGACGGCGAGTGGGACAAGCGCGACAAGCTCGCCTTCGAGCGGGAGATGCTCGGTCTGTACGTCTCCGATCACCCGCTGGCCGGCCTCGAGCAGATCCTGCAGCAACGCGGCCGACACCACCATCGCCGCGCTCAACGAGGACGGCTCGGTGCCGGACGGTCAGATCGTCACGCTGGCCGGCATCCTCACCGGCGTGCAGCGGCGGATCACCAAGCAGGGCCGGGCCTGGGCCTCGGCCACGCTGGAAGACCTGGCCGGCGGCGTCGAGGCGCTGTTCTTCCCCAACACCTACGAGGTGATCGGGCAGTACATCGCCGAGGACGCGATCGTGGTGGTCAAGGGCCGGGTCGACCGGCGCGACGACACCCCGCGGATCATGGCCATGGACATGTCGATGCCGGACGTGTCGGCGGCCGGGACGACCAAGCCGATCACCCTGACCTTGCCGATCACCCGGTGCACGCCGCCGATGGTCGACCAGCTCAAGGAAATCCTGGTCAGCCACCCCGGCGACGCCGAGGTGCACGTCCACCTGCAGAACGGCAGCCGGACCACGGTGATGCGGCTGGGTGGGGTGCGGGTGTCGCCGACCACCGCGCTGCGCGCCGACCTGAAGACCATCCTCGGGCCGTCGGCCGTGGCCTGAGTGCGGGGTTCTGACCGCGGGGTTCTGAGCGTGCCGGTGGGCGTCCGGCGACGGCTTTCAGCTGTACCTGGCAGGATCGTGGCGTGAGTACCAGTCAGGACCAGACGCCGCCGGCCGATCCCGGTGCGGACCCGTACCCGTACGGGCCGTGGGAGGCCGAACCGCCGCCGCGCCGCCCCTGGAAACAGACGCTGCGCATCGCCGTCCTCACCGCTCTGGCCATTGCCGTGGCCGGCGTCGTCCTGGGCGTGACGTGGCACTTCGTCGCGCCGACGGTGCCGGTGCTGGACACCGGGCCGGGCGGCATCGTGGTCAACGACCCGTCGCCGGAGGAGTACGTCGCCGCGGACGGCTGGTTCACCCTGCTCGGGTTCGCGTTCGGCGTGGTCGCGGCCGTGGCCGCGTGGATGGTCCGGCGTCGCGACCGAGGACCGGCCCTGCTGCTCGCGGTGACCGTCGGCGCGTTCGGCGCGGCCCTGGTGGCATGGCAGGCGGGCCAGTGGATCGGGCGAGGCGCGTACCAGAGCTGGCGTGGCTCCGCCACCACCGGCGGCACCTTCCACGCGCCTCCGGAACTGCACACCCACGGCGTCCTGCTGGTCCCGGCGTTCGCCGCGGCGATCGTGATGACCCTGCTGGCCGGCTGGTCGAACGACCCCGACCTGGACCAGCCCGGCGCCCGCCCCGGTTACGGCCGGGACCTCCAGCACCCCGAACCGTCCCCGCCTCCGGACGACCTCCCGTCCAGCTGGGCGCGCCCGGACACCACCTGACCTGCCTCCGGTGCTGCCCCTCGGCCGCCCGCTCGGGGAGAGGACCGGGCCTGACAGGTTCGGTCGGCCACATCGTGGGTGACCCCATCCCGGCCTTGCCCAGCGTGACCAGAGCCGGACGGCCATCTGACGCTGCACCGATCACGCGCTCGTATGTCCGCGTGTCCATGTGGCTTTCGTCCCTCGAGGTGGGGCGGGCGGCCCTGGTCAAGCCGGCGAGCCGGGAGTCGCCCCGGCGCGGAACCTCCCCGTTCGCGCTGCCGAAAAGCGCATGGCATGGTGACGTTCGTGACCTCTTCCGTGCCCCACGCGGCGTTGCTCGACGTGATCATTCTCGACTGTGCCGATCCGGTCGAGCTCGGCCGCTTCTACAGCGAGCTGCTGGGCTGGCCGATCGAGGACGGGTCCGACGAGTCGTCTGTGACGCTCGTGCCGCCAGGAGGGGGGGTGTCGGCGGAGAATCCGGGCGGTCGGACGACCCTGTCGTTCCAGCGCATCGAGGACTACGTCGTCCCAACCTGGCCGGGAGGTGCGCACCCCCAGCAAATGCACCTGGACTTCTCCGTCGGTGACATCGACGCGGCCGAACCACGGGTACTCGAGCTGGGCGCGACGAGGCACCCGCACCAGCCGACGACCGATGGCCACTTCCGGGTCTTCCTCGACCCGGCCGGCCACCCTTTTTGCCTGGTCCGTTAGACAGATTCGGCCCGGTCACGCCGTGACACGGCCGGAAGCGGGTCGGGGATCTCATGGCGACCGAGCCCTCACCTCAAGTCACAAGAGCCGTCAATGCCGTGGTGAATGCGCTTCGGGTGGCGGCGAAGTGCGCGGCTTCGCGGCGGGTCCAGCGCAGTACCTCGGTCACGTGGGCAGCGTCCGAGGTGGATGTCCGGGTGTGGTCGAGTACTTCCCGCCAGATCTGTTCGTTGCGGGCGAAGCGGGACTCGATCGCGGCGGGCAGGTGAGTTCGGTCGGCCGCCGTCAGGCCGTAGGCGTCCGCGAGCACGCGGACCTGGGCCGCCTGAGCGCGGGCGGGCCGGCGGTCGGGCCGCGACGAGATGCACCAGGACCAGGCCAGATAGGCCACGTCGTCGAGGGCGGGACCGGCCGCGGCGAAGTCGAAGTCGATCAGCGCGACCGGATGCCCGTCCCGGAACACGGTGTTGTTCGGGCCGGCGTCGTGGTGGCAGATGACCGCACCGCCGTGCCTCGCGGCCAGGTCGCGGCCGGCGTCGTGGAAGCGGCGGAGGAGGACGGCGGCCGCGGCGACCTGGTCGTCGGTGAACCGCTGCCACTTCGGCGGCACGTCGCCGGGGATGAACGACAGGATCTGCCGGCCACGGTTGTCCCAGCCCAGGTGGCGCGGGCAGCCGCCGAAGCCGTTCGCCTCGAGGTGCGTCAGCAGCGTTGCGGTGAACTCGGTGCCGGGGCGGCGGACGGTGTCGCCCACGCGGACGACGCCGGCGGTCCAGCGGCCGCCGCTGAGCGGCGTCCCGTCGCCTGCGGACGCGGACGACGTCGTACCGGGCCGCGGCGGCTCGCTCATCCGGGTACTCCGGCGGTCCGGCTCCCGCCGTCCGGACGCGGTTCCGGACCGCGCGGGGGCGCCGCGGTTGACCTTCGCGTCGTGCGGGTGGGGCCGGCGTCAGCCCGGAAGGGGCGCAGCGGCCGGGACCACTGATGGGATCGCCGGGCGGGCTCGGTTCTCCGGGGCGGCTCGTACTTGAGGATGTTCAGTTCGGGCTGGCCGGGCGGGCCAGATCGCTCAATGGGACCGGGACGGCGCGGACCCGGGCCAGCAGGCCGGCCTCGCGGTTGAGGAGCTTGAGCTCGGCGCGCAGGCGGGACACCGTGTCGGCCGCGGCCAGCAGGGACTGACGCTCGTCCAGCGTCAGCTGAGCGGTGGCCGCGACCAGGTGGGACAGCACCGTCGGGTCGTCGGGGACCTGTTCCAGGGCTTCGGAGTCGGGGCGCAGAAGGTCCAGGTACGTCCGGAAGGCGGCGAGGACGCGGGCCGCCAGCCGGTCGGCGGTCTCGTCGGGTTCCTCGTCCTCGGCGAGCCAGTCCACCTCGGCCGTGAGATAGGGCAACGGGCCGGATTCCAGGCTGAGCACCTTGAAACGGCGGCGGCCGACGGTGACGATGTCGAAGCGGCCGTCCGGCAACTCGGTGACCTGCCGCAGCTCGGCCGTGCAGCCGACGTCGAAGACCTGGGACGCGGTCACCGGGGCCTCGGTCGCCGGCGGCTCCGGTTCGCCCTCGACCACGGCCTGGACCTCGAGGGCGCGGCGCATGGTGACCACGCCGAATTCCTGCGGGCCGTCGTCGGTCGACGCGATCAGGTCGCGGACCAGTGTGCGGTACCGCTCCTCGAAGATGTGCAAGGGCAGCACCAGGCCTGGGAACAGCACCGTGCTCAGGGGGAAGACCGGCAGTATCGCGCCCACGCAGCTACCGTATCGGCAGAGTCGACGTCCGCGCGCAGCCGGGTAGTGGCATATTCCGGGTAAACCGCCCTAAGCACCGATCCCGATGGCTGGACGGTGCCGGAAATCCTGTCGGTCCGCCCGCCTAGACTTGGGCCCGTGCTGAATCGGATCGACCTGCGCGGCTCCTCCCGGGACCCGCGCGGCCTGCTGCCCCGTGCCCAACTCGACGTCTCCGTCGCGGTCGAGAAGATCCGCCCGGTCGTCGAGGCGGTGCACGAGCATGGGTTCAGCGCCATCCGGGAGGCCACCGAGCGGTTCGACGGCATCTCGATCGAGCGGCTCCGGGTGCCGGCCGCGGCCATCGCGGCGGCGGAGTCGACCTTGGATCCCGACGTCCGGGCGGCGTTGCTCGAGGTCATCGCCCGCGCCCGCAAGGTGCACGCCGACCAGCGCCGCAGCGACGTGACGACGCAGGTCGTGCCGGGCGGCAGCGTGATCGAGCGCTGGGTGCCGGTGTCCCGGGTGGGGCTGTACGTGCCCGGTGGCCTGGCCATGTACCCGTCGACCGTGGTCATGAACGTGGTGCCGGCCCAGGTCGCCGGTGTCGGCGCGCTCGCCGTGGCGTCGCCGCCGCAGGCCGAGAACAACGGGCTGCCGGACGCCCGGGTGCTGGCCGCGTGCGCGCTGCTCGGGGTGGACGAGGTGTACGCGGTGGGTGGCGCCCAGGCCATCGCGATGCTGGGCTACGGCTCGGACGGCGCCGACGAGTCCGACCGGTGCGAGCCGGTGGACGTGATCACCGGGCCGGGCAACATCTGGGTCACCGCGGCCAAGCGGCTGCTGCGCGGCACGGTCGGCATCGACGCCGAAGCCGGCCCGACCGAGATCGCCGTGCTGGCCGACGACGACGGCCGACCCGGTGCACGTGGCCGCCGACCTGATCAGCCAGGCCGAGCACGATCCGCTGGCCGCGTCGGTGCTGGTGACGCCCTCGGTCGAACTGGTGGACGCGGTGGAGACGGAGCTGGCCCGCCGGGTGCCGGCGACCAAGCACGAGTCGCGGGTGCGGGAGGCGCTGACCGGGCCGCAGTCCGGCGTGGTGCTGGTCGACGACCTCGCCCAGGGACTCCGGGTCGTCGACGAGTACGCGGCCGAGCACCTGGAGATCCAGACGCGTGAACGCCCGCGAGCTGGCGATGCGGGTGCGCAACGCCGGCGCGATCTTCGTCGGCGCCTGGTCGCCGGTGTCGCTGGGCGACTACGCCGCCGGGTCCAACCACGTGCTGCCCACCGGCGGCTGCGCGCGGCATTCGTCGGGGCTGTCGGTGCAGTCGTTCCTGCGGGGCATCCACGTGATCGAGTACGACCAGGCGGCGCTGCGCGACGTCGCCCACCACGTGGTCACCTGGCCAACGTGGAGGACCTGCCGGCCCACGGCGAAGCGGTGACGGCGAGGTTCCGCCGTGACTGAGCTCCCCATCCGCGACGACCTGCGCGGGCAGCAGCCGTACGGCGCGCCGCAGATCGACGTGCCGGTGCGGCTGAACACGAACGAGAACTCGTACCCGGTGCCGGAACGCGGTGGTCGAGGCCATCGGCAAGGCGCTGCAGGCGGAGCTGCGCGACCTCAACCGCTACCCCGACCGGGAGGCGGTGGCGCTGCGCAGCCGACCTGGCCGACTACCTGGGGCACGGGCTGACCGGCGACCAGGTGTGGGCGGCCAACGGGTCGAACGAGGTGCAGCAGCAGTTGCTGCAGGCCTTCGGCGGCCCGGGGCGGTCGGCGCTGGGGTTCGGGCCGTCCTACTCGATGCACCCGCTGCTGGCCGCGGGCACCGGCACCCGGTGGATCGGGGCGCTGCGCGACCCGGATTTCGGGCTGACCGCACCGGCGGCGGCCGCCCGGGTCTCGGCGGCACCAACCCGACATTGTCTTCCTGTGCTCGCCCAACAACCCGACCGGCACGGCGCTCGACCCGGCGGTGATCGACGCGGTGCTGGACGTGGCGCCGGGCATGGTGATCGTCGACGAGGCGTACGCGGAGTTCGCCCGGCCGGGCACGCCGAGCGCGCTCGAGCTGCTGCCCGGACACCCGCGGCTGGTCGTCACCCGGACGATGAGCAAGGCGTTCGGGTTCGCCGGGGGACGGCTGGGCTACCTCGCCGCCGACCCGGCGGTGGTCGACGCGGTGCAGCTGGTCCGGCTGCCGTACCACCTGTCGGCCCTGACCCAGGCCGCCGCCCGGGCGGCGGTCGCGCACCGCGAGGCGCTGCTGCGGACCGTGGACGCGATCAAGGAGCAGCGCGACCGGATCGTCGTCGAGCTCCGCGACCGCGGTGTCGAAGCAGCCGACAGCGACGCGAACTTTGTCCTGTTCGAGGTCGGCGGCGACCAGCGGGTCGCCTGGCAGCGACTTCTCGATCACGGTGTGCTGGTCCGCGACGTCGGCCTGGCCGGCTGGCTGCGGGTGACCGCGGGCACCGAAGAAGAGACCGACCGCGTTCCTGGAGAAGCTCAGCTTGGAGGCGTTGTGACCAGGGCCGCGCGCGTCGAGCGCGTCACCAACGAGACCAAGGTGCTGGTCGAGATCGACCTCGACGGCACCGGGCAGGCGCAGCTGTCCACCGGGGTCGGCTTCTACGACCACATGCTCAACCAGCTGGCCAAGCACGGCGGCTTCGACCTGACCGTCCGCACCGAGGGCGACCTGGAGATCGACGCCCACCACACCATGGAGGACACGGCCATCGCCCTCGGCGACGCGTTCGCCCGGGCGCTCGGCGACAAGGCGGGCATCCGGCGGTACGGGTCGGCGACTATCCCGATGGACGAGGTGCTGTGCCGGGCGGCGGTCGACCTGTCCGGCCGGCCGTACGTGGTGCACGACGAGCCGGAGCTTGGCCCCGTACATCGGGCCGGTCTACCCGACCAGCATGACCCGGCACATCTTCGAGTCGTTCGGGTTCGCCGCCCGGCTGACCCTGCACGTCAGCGTGCTGCGGGCGGCCCGCGACGGCGGCCGGCCGGACGCCCACCACGTGGTCGAGGCCCAGTTCAAGGCGTTCTCCCGAGCGCTGCGGGAAGCGGTCGAGATCGACCCGCGCAACGCCGGCGCCCTGCCGTCGACCAAGGGTGTCCTGTGATGGCCATCGTCCTGTTCGTCATCGCCGGGATCCTCGTCGGCGGTGTCGTCTCCCTCGTCCAGCAGGGCGCGACCAAGTTCAGTGTCGGCGTCGTGGCGGTCCTGGCGGCGCTGGCCACAGCCGGCGGAATCGCGTGGCTGGTGTGACCGGCGTCGTCGTCCTCGACTACGGGTCGGGCAATCTGCGGTCGGCCGAGCGGGCGGTAGCCCGCACCGGCGTGGACGTCACCGTGACCAGCGATCTCGGCGCCGCCTTGGAGGCCGACGGGCTGGTGGTGCCGGGCGTCGGCGCCTACGCCGCCTGCATGGCCGGGATCGAGCAGCTCGGCGCCGGCCCGGTGATCGCCGAGCGGGTCGCGGCCGGCCGCCCGGTGCTGGGCATCTGCGTCGGCATGCAGATCCTGTTCGACTCGGGCGTCGAGCACGGCGTCGAGACCAAAGGGCTGGGCCTGCTGCCGGGCGCGGTCACCCGGCTGGACGCCGCCCGGGTGCCGCACATGGGATGGAACACGGTCGCGGTGCCGGACTCCTCGGTGCTGCTGCGCGGGTTGCCGGCGGACGCCCGGTTCTACTTCGTCCACTCGTACGCGGCCTCCGACCTGGACGCGCTCGCGGCCGCCGGGGCGCGCGTGACCACGACGGCGCACGACCGGCCGTTCGCCGCCGCGGTCGAGCTCGGCTCGCTGTCGGCGGCCCAGTTCCACCCGGAGAAGTCCGGTGACACCGGGTTCGAGCTTCTGCGGAACTGGGTCGCCGGGTTGTGAGTCAAGGAACGTGCGCGCCGCCGAGCACTGCGGGAGAAAGAGAAGGCGGCCAAGGCCCGGAAGGTCGCCCGGCGCCGGCAGCGGCGCGCACTGCTGCAGAACTTGACCCCGCGGCGCCGCCGGACCGGGCGCCTGTACCGGCGCAACCGCGCCCAGCGGGCCGGCATCGCGGTCGTCCCGGTGCTGGCGGCGGTGCTGGTCTGGCTGTTCGTGCCCGACCTGTCGCTGCGCATCGTGCTGACCGCCGTGATCGTGCTGGTCCTGCCGGCCCTGGTGGTCGCGGTGCTGGGCCGGCAACCATGAGCGGTGCTGGGCCGGCAACCATGAGCGGTGCTGGGCCGGCAACCATGAGCGGTGCTGGGCCGGCAACCATGAGCGGTGCTGGGCCGGCAACCATGAGCGGTGCTGGGCCGACAACCATGAGGAGATCGTTGTGACGCTCGCCCTGCTGCCCGCCGTCGACGTCGCCGACGGCCAGGCCGTACGACTGGTCCAAGGCGCGGCCGGCACCGAGACCGGCTACGGCGACCCGCTCGACGCCGCCCTGGCCTGGCAGCACGACGGCGCCGAGTGGGTGCACCTGGTGGACCTGGACGCCGCGTTCGGCCGCGGCTCGAACGCCGCGCTGCTGGCCGGCGTGGTCGAGCGGCTGGACGTGAAGGTGGAGCTGTCCGGCGGCATCCGGGACGACGAGTCGCTGACCGCGGCGCTGGCCACCGGGGCCGCCCGGGTCAACATCGGCACCGCCGCGCTGGAGGATCCGGAGTGGTGCGACCGGGTCTGCGGCGAGTACGGCGACCGGGTGGCGATCGGGCTGGACGTGCGCGGCCGGACCCTGTCGGCCCGGGGCTGGACCCGCGACGGCGGCGACCTGTTCGACGTGCTGGCCCGGCTGGACAAGGCCGGCGCGGCCCGGTACGTGGTCACCGACATCACCAAGGACGGCACGATGCGCGGGCCGAACCTGGACCTGCTCCGCGAGGTCTGCGCGCAGACCGACCGCCCGATCATCGCCAGCGGCGGCGTGTCCACCCTGGACGACCTGCGGGCGCTGGCCACTCTGGAGCACGCTCGGGGTGGAGGGCGTGATCGCCGGCAAGGCGCTCTACGCCGGCGCGTTCACGGTGCGGGAAGCGCTGGACGTGCTGGCGATGATCGAGCCGCTTCGCCTCCGGTGGGCCGTGGGAGGAGACGTACGGGTACTCCCGCGTCGTGAAGAGCGGCGACCGCGTGGTCACCGCCGGGTGCACGGCCACGGTGGACGGGGCGGTCCGGCACGCCGGCGACGCGTACGAGCAGACCCGGACCGCCTTCCGGATCGCCCTGGACGGCGCTGGCCGGGGCCGGCGCGAAGCCGGACCAGGTGATCCGCACCCGGATGTACGTCGTCGGGGCCGAGCACGCCGACGCGGCCGGGCGCGCGCACGGCGACGTTTTCGCCGCCATCCGCCCGGCGGCCACGCTGGTGGTCGTGGCGGCCCTGTTGCACCCGGACATGCTGGTCGAGGTGGAGGTCGAGACATGAGCGTGGCCGTGCGGGTCATCCCCTGCCTGGACGTGGACGCCGGGCGGGTGGTCAAGGGCGTCAACTTCGTCGCGCTGCGCGACGCGGGCGACCCGGTCGAGCTGGCCGCCGCCTACGACGCGGCCGGCGCCGACGAACTGACCTTCCTGGACGTCACCGCATCCTCGGACGACCGCGGCACCATGCTGGACGTGGTCCGCCGGACCGCCGAGTCGGTGTTCATCCCGCTCACCGTCGGCGGTGGCGTCCGCAGCGTGGCGAACGTGGACGTGCTGCTGCGCGCGGGCGCGGACAAGGTCGGCGTGAACACCGCCGCCATCGCCCGGCCGGAGCTGATCCGGGAGATCGCGGAGCGGTTCGGCAACCAGGTGCTGGTGCTGTCGCTGGACGTCCGCCGAAGCGCAGGCCAGCCGAGCGGCTGGGAGGTCACCACCCACGGCGGCCGGCGCAGCGCCGGCCTCGACGCCGTCGCCTGGGCGAAACAGGTCGGCTGAGCTCGGCGCGGGGGAGATCCTGCTCAACTCGATGGACGCCGACGGCACCAAGGCCGGGTTCGACCTGGAGCTGATCGCGGCCGTCCGGGCCGTGGTGGACATCCCGGTGATCGCCAGCGGGGGAGCGGGCCGGTCGACCACTTCCCGCCGGCGGTGGCGGCGGGCGCCGACGCGGTGCTCGCGGCCAGCGTCTTCCACTTCGGAGACCTGACCATCGGCGAGGTCAAGACGACGCTGAGGGCGGCCGGATGTGAGATCCGCTAACGCTCGTCGGCGAGCCGGAGGCTGTATTCCCGGACGGCCGTGTTGTACGTAGACTCCGGCAGCTCCCAATCCGACTCACCCGGCGTGCTGGCTCGATTCAGCTGGGTCTGCAATGTCACCACGGCTGACGACAGGCCACTGAACGGGCGGGTCCGCCACAGCTGCTCACCGGCCGGCGCGATCTCGACCAGATCGTCCTCGACCACCAGCAGACCGGCGCCGGCCAGTCGGCGCATGGCCGACTCCAGTTCGTCGCGGCTGGGCACGCTGTGATGCAGGAAGTCGGCCGCGGCGAGCACGTCGGCGAGGCTCGCGCCGGTGACCGGCAGGGAGGCGTGCAGGGCGCGGTCGCGTTCGAGGCGCTCGGCGATGACCGCGGACACGAAGATCCACGCGTCGTTCCAGTGCCAGCCGCCGACCCCCATGCGGCAATGATGCCGTGTGGCCGCCATGGCCGGAAGCGATTGTGTCGGGATGATCACCAAGCCGTGTCCATGGCGACTATGGCGGTTGCCGGCCGGCGGACCGTGAACATGGGGATGAACACTTGGGACAACGGGCCGATGGCCAGCGCGTACGCCAAGGTCCCGATCCCGGCCGTGCCGCCCAGAAAGAAGCCGGCGACCAGCACGGTCAGCTCGATCCCGGTCCGGACCAGCCGCAGTGACAACCGCGGATACCGGGCGTGGACCCCGGTCATCAGGCCGTCGCGCGGGCCGGGCCCGAAGTCGCTGCCGATGTACAGCCCGGTGGCGACCCCGTTGAGCACGATGCCACCGAGCAGGTACAGGATCCGCCCGGGAAGCCACTCCACCGGCGACAGCAGGGCCAGTGCCCAGTCCACCGCCAGGCCGACGACCACCAGATTGGCCAGCGTGCCGAAGCCCGGCTTCAGGCGCAGCGGAATCCACAGCAGCAGCACCGGGATGCCGACCAGGATCACGATCCAGCCCAGGCTGAGTCCGGTGACCCGGGAGAGTCCCTGGTGGAAGACGTCCCACGAGGTCAGCCCGAGCCCGGAGTCGACCATCATGGCCATGCTGAGCCCGTACAGGACCAGCCCCAGGAAGAGCTGAGGAACGCGCCGCACGAGGTTGCCGCCGAATCTCATATCTGCCACTCTGAAGGCCAATTGCCGGGGATCAAAGGGCCAATCTGCGGGAGGTGGCTATGACGACCACGGTTCGCGGGGGCCAATTGGCCCGTCTGCTGGGCCAGTGGCACGCGCTGCCGAGCCGCCACCGCAGTCCCGACTACGCGGCGCTGGCCGGCGCGGTCCGGGGGCTGCTGTCCGACGGGCGGCTGCCGCTGGGCGTGCGGCTGCCGGCCGAACGGGAACTGGCCGAGGCGCTGGGCGTCAGCCGGACCACCGTGTCCGCCGCGTACCGGCACCTCCGCGAGACCAGCCACCTGACCAGCAGACGCGGCGCCGGCAGCTGGACCACCCTGCCCACCGGCCACCGGGTGGCCAGCTCGGGCCTGTGGACGGCGGATGACGACCTCGACATGATCGACCTGGGCGTGGCCGCGTCGGCGGCCCCGGTCGAACTGGTGGCGGCGGCCCGGGAGGCGGCCGACGACCTGCCCCGCTTCCTGGGCAGCGCCGGCTACCACCCGACCGGGCTGATCGAGCTGCGCGACACCGTCGCCGCCGGGTACACGGCCCGCGGCGTGCCGACCAGCGCCGAGCAGATCATCATCACCAGCGGCACCCAGCAGGCCCTGGACCTGGTGCTGCGCCTGAGTGTGCCGGCCGGCGCGCCGGTGCTGGTGGAGTCGCCGACCTACCCCAACGCGCTGGCCGCGCTGTCCGCCCGCCGGGCCCGGATCAGCACCCACGGACTGGACGCCGGCACCGGCTGGGACGGCGAGATGCTGCTCGGGGCGCTGCGCCAGACCCGCCCGCGGCTGGCGTACCTGATCCCCGAGTTCCACAATCCGACCGGCCACCTGATGAGCGACGACCTGCGCGAACGGCTGGTCGCCGCCGCCCACGCCACCGGCACCGAGCTGGTCGCCGACGAGTCGTTCGTGGACCTGCCGCTGGACGGCACCCCGATGCCGCGGCCGATGGCGGTGCATCGACCGGCACAGCCGGGTGGTGACGATCGGCGGGATGAGCAAGGGCTACTGGGGCGGTTTGCGGATCGGCTGGGTCCGGGCGTCGGCGCCGCTGGTGCAGCGGCTGGCCGCGCTGCGGGTCGGCGTGGACATGTCCAGCCCGGTGCTCGAACAGCTGGTCGCGGTGCGGCTGCTGCGGTTGTCGAACCAGATCGTGGCCACCCGGCGCCACGCAGCTCCGGGAGCGGCGCGACGCGCTGGTGGCGGCGCTGCGGGAGCACCTGCCGGAGTGGCGGTTCCGGCTGCCGGGCGGCGGCGTGATGCTGTGGGCGGAACTCGACGGGCCGATCTCCAGCGCCCTCGCCCGGGCGGCCGAGGACGTCGGGGTGCGGCTGGCCCCCGGGCCGCGGTTCGGGCTGGACGGCACGCTGGAGCGGTTCCTCCGGCTGCCGTTCGCGCTGCCGGCGGACGAGCTCACCGAGGCCGTACGGCGTATCGCCTCGGTCCGCCACGATCTCGACCACAGCAGCCGCCCGTCGTGGCGCGCCCCGGCGGTCATCGCCTGACCGGCAGCCGCTCGAAGGTCATCGCGTCCAGCGTCTCCCGGTCGGCCAGCAGGTCGATCCCCTTGATCAGCCCGTCCGCCCCGACCGTGACGGCGAACACCACCTGCGGCTCGCCCCGCAGCGACCACACCGCGGCCGGCAGCCCGTCGACCAGCATGAGCCGGGCCGCCCTGGCCTTGCCGGAGAACATCGTGGCCACCGCGTCGGAGCCCCGCAGCATGGCCGCGACGCCCATCGACGCGCCGGCCGCGTCGGCCCGCAGTTCCACCTCCGGGTCGAGCAACGCCAGCAGCGCCCCGAAGTCGCCGCCCTTGGACGCGGCCAGGAACGCCGACACCACTTCCCGGCGCCGGTTACGGTCGTCGTCGTCAAGTGCCGGCGACCCCTGCACCCGCCGCCGGCCCCGGCTGGCCAACTGCCGGGCGGCCGCGGGGGTGCAGCCGACGATCTCGGCGATCTGCGGGAACGGCACCGCGAACATGTCGTGCAGCACGAACGCCAGCCGCTCGCCCGGGTTCAGCGTGTCCAGCACCAGCAGCAGCGCCGGCCCGATGGCGTCGGCCATGACGGCCTCGTGCTCCGGATCGGCCGCGTCTGTGACGAAGCCCAGTTCGGCCGGCTCCTCCCGGCGGGCCGACCGGGACCGCAGCATGTCCAGGCACACCCGGGAGACCACGGTGGTGAGCCAGCCGGTCAGATTGCCCACGCCGGAGGTGTCCGTCCGGCTCAGCCGCACCCACGCCTCCTGCACCGCGTCCTCGGCCTCGTGGGCCGAGCCGAGGATCCGCCCGGCCACTGCGGTCAGGTGGCCCCGGTCGGCCTCGAACCGCCGAGCCAGCCCCTCCAGATCAGTCATCGTCACACTCCCGCGCCGGTATCCGTCATAGCTTTGACGGACCGCAGCGGCCCGTTGTGACCACCAAGGAGAATGCCATGGCATCCGGAATCCGCACCATCGCCGTCCCCGTCAAGGACCTGGCCGCGGCGACTGCCCTCTACACCGCCCTGCTGGGGGTCAAGCCGTACGTCGACCAGCCGTACTACGTCGGCTTCAAGCCCGAGGGCGCGCCCGAAGTGGGGCTGGACCCGAACGGGCACGCGTCCGGCAGCACCGGGCCGATCACCTACTGGGAGGTCGACGACATCGCCGCCGCCGTGGCCGAGCTGGTCGCGGCCGGCGCCACCGAGAAGCAGCCGGTCCGCGAGGTCGGCGCCGGCGCCTCGACCGCGACCGTGGTCGACGCCGACGGCAACGTCATCGGGCTGTACCACCAGGCATGAGCGCGCCTACGGATCCCGCGGCGGCCGCACCCCGGCCGGCCGCGGGCCCCCGCTCCCGTGACCAGCGCCGGGCGGACACGCTCGGGTGGCTCACCGCGCCGGCCGCCGACGCGTGGGTCGCCACGGCCGGCTCGTATCTGGTGCCGTTGTCCGTGGTGTGGACCGGCGACCGGCTGGTCCTGGCGATTGCGGCGTCATCCCGGACGTACCGAAACATCCGGGCCGACGGCACCGCCCGGCTCGGGCTGGGGCACACGCGTGACGTCGTGATGATCGACGCCGTGTTCGACCGCGGTGTGCCGGTCGCCGAGGCGCCGGACGAACTGGCCGACGCCTACGCCGCGCAGTCGGACTGGGACCCGCGCGACGACCCCGGCGACTACCGGTACGTCACGCTGCGCCCGATCAGGATCCAGGCGTGGCGCGAGGCCGACGAGCTGACGGGCCGGCTGCTCATGCGCGACGGGGAATGGCTCTAGATCTTCTCCAGCGTCCCCTCGTACATCGCATCGATCTCCTTGGCGAAGTTCTGTCTCCACGCCGCGCCGCTTGATCTTCATCGACGGCGTGACCTCGCCCGCCTCGATGCTCAGGTCGCGCGGCAGGATGGCGAACTTCTTGACCGTCTCCCAGCGGTTGAGCTTGCCGTTCAGCTCTTCGATGTACCCGGCGATCAGCTTCGTCGGTCTCCGGCGCGGCGACAGATCTGCTCGTAGCTCTTGCCGTCCAGCGGGCCGCCCCTGGCCCAGCCCGCGATCGAGTCCTCGTCCAGCGAGATCAGCATCGTGACGTAGTTGCGGGCCTGGCCGATCACCACCGCCTGCGACGTGTACGGGCACACCGCCTTGAACATGCCCTCGATCGTGCGACGGCGCGATGTATTTGCCGCCGGACGTCTTGACCAGGTCCTTCTTCCGGTCGGTGATCCTCAGGTAGCCGTCGGCGTCGAGCTCGCCGATGTCGCCCGGTGCGGAAGAAGCCGTCCTCGGTGAACGCCTCCTCGGTCTCCTTCGGCAGGTTGTGGTACCCGCGCATCACGGGCGTGCCGCGCAGCAGGATCTCCCCGTCGGCGTCGATCCGGCACTCGAGGTCGCCGAGCGGCTGCGCCGACCGTGCCGATCTTCAGCTTGCCGAGCCGGTTGACGAAGTTGGCCGCGCTCGATCTCGGTCAGCCCGTACCCCTCCATGATCGGCAGCCCGGCCGCGGCGAAGAACTCGGCGATGTCCCGGCTCAGCGGGGCCGACCCGCTGACCAGCACCCGCAGCCGGCCGCCGAGCCGGTTCTGCAGCTTGCTGAAGACGAGGCGCTCGGCCACCGCGTACTGCGCCTTGAGCACCGCGGCGGACCTGCTTCTGCCGGCCTGCTCGAGCGCCACCTTCTTCTTGCCGACGTCGACCGCCCAGCTGAAGATCTTCGCCTTCAGCCCGCCGTCGCCCAGCCCGCGGTCGTGACCGCCCGGTTGTAGACCTTCTCGAAGATCCGCGGCGCCGCGCACATCAGCGTCGGGCTTGACCACGGCGAGCATGTCGACCAGCTTGTCGACCCGGCCGTCGACGTAGGTCGGCACGCCGACGTGGATGATGCCGCAGAGCAGCGACTTGCCGAACGAGTGCGACATCGGCAGCCACAGATACTGCAAGTCGGTCGGCTCGAACAACCCCAGATCCTGCTGGGCGACAGCCCTCCCAGGTCCAGCCGCCGTGCAGCAGCTCGACGCCCTTCGGCCGCCCGGTGGTGCCCGAGGTGTAGATCAGCGTGGCCACGTTGTCCGGCCCGACGGTGCCGGCGATCTCCTCGACCAGTCGCGGGTTCTCCATCAGCGCGCCCCGCCCGCGCTCCTCCAGCTCCGCCAGCGTCATCTGCGGCGGCGTCGCCCCCGCGTCGGCCAGCCCGTCGATCACCACGACGTGGGTCACCGAGGTCTCCGCCCCGGACAGCTTCATCGCCTGCTTCGGGTTCTCCGCGATCAGCACCTTCGACCCCGAGTCGGACGACGATGTAGCAGGCGTCCTCCGGCTCGGTGGTCGGATAGACGGTGGTGGTGGCGGCGCCGGCGCAGTTGATGCCGAGGTCGGCCAGCACCCACTCCAGGCGGGTCCCGGACAGGATCGACACCCGGTCCTCCAGGCCCACCCCGAGCGTCACCAACCCCGCGGCGATGGCCTTGGCCCGCTCGCCCACCTCACCCCACGTCATCCAGCTGATGCCGGTGTCGTCCGGGGTCGGCACGGCGAACGCGCGCCCGTTGGGCGTCTTGGCCACCCTCTTGAGAATCATGTCGGGGATCGACCGGTAGGGAACCTCAAGAGCCATCAGGCGCCGCCTTCAGAGGGAGTTCACGTTTCGGTCTTACCGGGCAGTATCCCGGGCCCGCGCCCAGAGATCCAGGGCACCCTCTCTCAAATTCTACAAGTCAGAGACCGAGGGAGAGCTCGCCCGTTTCGCCCGGTCTTCAACCCTTCGAGGTACGCCCGGCACAAGTCCACCACCGGCCGGCGGATCCAGTCACCGCTCCCAGCCGTCGCCGTCCGCCGGGCTGAAGCGAGCACACGGCCCAAGCCCGCTGATGGTGGTCGAATGAGTGGCGAGCAGCATAAAGCCGAAGCAGGTCCGCCAAGGCGATCATTTCACCGTCGGAACTGCCGCCATGGCAGTGCTTAGTCGCTTGATCCGGCGACGCCCATCATTCTCCCGACCTTATTCCAATCGAGTGTTGTGGCCCATCCGGGCCTAGGGCCTTTCCGCTTCTTCCGCCGGATTTCGGAATGGCATTGTTGCCCGCATTCGCCTCGGCTGTTCCGGCCCGGACCTCGTGCCGCCAAAAGAGCAAGCGGTCCTCCGGAGGTGGGCCACACGCCAGTGTGCCGGCGGCCCACGAATGCGACCTCGGATGCGGCCTCCCGCACACGCCGGCCGGCCTGGGTTGATGCGGTGCTGCCGGCGAATGCTGACGCTGGGCCGATGCTGTCCTATCGGTCTGGGCTGATGTTGCGTGGTCGATGTGGGCTGATGCGGCTGCGCTGCCGGCACCGGTTGAAGTCGTGCAGTGGGGCCGATTTCCTGCTGGTCATCGGCCTTGAGCTCGTGCTGCCCGGCCGGCGCCGACCGGCCGGACCCGGTGGCGGACCTCAATCCAGATCGCGGGCGTCTCTGCTGATCTGCGCCTAGCATCCGGCCCTCCTCCTGCTCCCGGGATGCCGGCACGCAGGGCTCAGACCGAGATGCACCGGAGCTCGGGGCGAGGATGTCGTTCGCGCCATGCAGGCGACGCAGCTTCCGGGCGTGGCGCTGGACTAATCCCCACGCGCGGTGACGTTCATGCTCACGGCGGGAATCGTCACCCTCAGCCGATTAATTGCGGGCCTTGCTGCGATCGCGCATGCCGGCCAATTCTGCTCGGGTGAACAATTCCATCTGACCCATGCCTCCATTATCTAGCCAATCTATCGCCTCATGTCAGTAGTTGATCATGCCTTTCTTGGACAATTTTCGGGGGGCCTGATATCGCGGCATACTCCGGCCGTACCTCATTCCTCGTCGACCCGCCCAACTGGAACTCACGCCGGAGGGGCAGCTTCGTAGTCCACCGAAAGGACACCTCGCGCCTGTTGTAGGCGAACGGAAGGGCCACGCCCGAACACTGGGCAACCGCGTGCGCCGAAGTCCGGGCCGGCGGGGCCTCGCCTTTGCCCGGCTGCTGCCCGAGCGGCGACCCGTTGCCCGGCTGCTGCCCGAGGCCGAATTCGGCCCGGCCCTGCCCGAGGCCAAACCCCTGCCCGGTTGTGCCTGCGGTCAACGGCCTTGCTGGTTATGGCCGGGTTCAATGGCCTTCGGCTGGCTGGGGCCGGCCGATGCCGTGGTCCGGCCGAGGCGGAAAACCTTGCTCCTGGTCCGGTTGGGCACGAATCTTGGCTCTCGCCGGACTGGTCGGGCGTCGACACCGGCGTTGGGCTCGGTTGCGACGGCGAGCAAGCCACCGGCGTGGCGTCAAGTGAAGCGCGCTTCTTGGCCGGGCTCAGCGATCCCTAAAAGGCTGACCGCCCAGCCGAGCCCGGCTCGGTAGCCCGAACCCGACCGGCCGGTGAAACGAAACCGAAACCCCCGCGGCACCAGCCGCGGGGGTTTCGTGGTGTGCAGTGGCGACTACTGCACGAGTCGAGGGTGGTTACAGCAGCGACACACCACTCCCGGAGTGCATGTCGATGACGTGGTTGCCGCGGACCGCGGTGCCGGTCGGCCGGGCGCGGCCGGCGGCCGTGGCCGGGACCTCGGTTGCGGCCGTCAGGGCGGCTACGACGAGCAGACTGACGGCCAGGACCGGGCCGCCGTTTCGGGGGCGTCGAATCGCCATGCGTTTTCCTTCTCTCACCGACGGGGCCGAGATGCCAGACTCGGATGTCCGTATGCGCATGAGATTAGGGGCAGAACGACCGCCCCCGGCTATACCGAAATGTCTATACCGCGGGCAGGTGCAGCGTGACGTGGGCACCGCCGTTGCCGGGAGGGGTGCTCCTCCGACGGGCCGACCTGTCAACCGGGCCAAGCGCGCCGACGTCCATGGCGCCGGCGCGGAGAACGGCCTGCCGCACGTATCGAGGCCGAGCCCCGGCCTCGTCGTCGCCGGCGGCGGCCACGATCGCCGGACCACGACCGTGTCGCTTCACGATCACCGGCGACGGCGGCGCCCCGGGCGACGGCGGCACCCCGGGCGACGGCGGCACCCCGGGCGACGGCGGCACCCCGGGCGACGGCGGCACCCCGGTGCCGGCCGCCCGTGGTGCCGGCAGCGACGATTGAGTCATGGACCTGGTGCTCGACGACGGCGACGGGGAGCGGACCGTCCAGGTGTACCGGGCGTTGCGCGCGGCCATCATCGACGGCCGGCTGCCCGCCGGGCACCGGCTGCCGGCGACCCGGGTGCTGGCCGCCGACCTGAGGGTGGGCCGCAACAGCGTCTCCGGCGCGTACGAGCGCCTGGCCGCCGAGGGCTTCCTGGCGGCGAAGGTGGGGTCCGGCACGTTCGTCGCGCGGATGAGCGCACCGGTCCGGCCGCGGGGCGCCTCCACCGACCCGTTGCGCCCGCGCACCGGGTGGACGTACGCGCCGCTGCCGGTCAGCGCCGACCGGGAATCACCGCCGTACGACTTCCGCACCGGCATCCCGGACGCCGGTCTGTTCCCGTTCGACACGTGGCGGCGCCTGGTGGCGGCGGAGGTGCGGCTGCGGGCCAACAGTCCCGGCACGTACGCCGAACCGGACGGTCATCCGGCCCTGCGCGCGGCCGTCGCCCGCTACCTCGGCGTGTCCCGCACGGTCCGGGCCACCGGCGCCGAGCCGGTCGTCACCAACGGCACCCAGCACGCCCTCGACCTGATCGGCCGGGTGCTGCTGAAGCCGGGCGACGTGGTGGCGGTGGAGGAGCCGGGTTACCCGCCGGCCCGGCGGCTGTTCGAGTCGCTCGGCGCCCGGGTGACCGGCGTGCCGGTGGACGCCGGGGGCCTGGTCGTGGAAGGGCTCCCGGCGAATGCCCGGTTGGTCTACACGACGCCGTCGCACCAGTTCCCGCTCGGTGGCGCGATGACGCCGGCCCGCCGGCACGCGCTGCTCGACTGGGCCCGGCGCCGCCCGGTGGCCGTGGTCGAGGACGACTACGACAGCGAGTTCCGGTTCTCGCAGCGCCCGCTCGAGCCGCTCTACAACCTCGATCGGGCGGGCCGGGTGCTCTACGTCGGCACGTTCTCCAAGACCATGCTGCCGACCGTACGGACGGGATTCGTCCTGGCCCCGGCCGGTCTGCGTCCGGCGCTGGTGGCGGCCCGGCAGATGGGCGACGGGTACGGGCAGGTTGCGCTGCAGGCGGCACTGGCCCGTTTCATCGACGAGGGCCGGCTGGCGCGGCACGTCCGCACGGCCGGCAAGGCGTACGCGGCCCGGCACGCCCGGATCGTCGACCGGCTGGCCACGGTGGACGGCCTCGAGGTGGTCCCGTCGGCGGCCGGCCTGCACGTGACCGCGCTGCTGCGCGACGGCGGCGCCGAACGGGCCGCGCGGGTGGTGGCCGCGGCTGCCCGGCGGGGTGTCGTGCTGGACGATCTGAGCGTGTACGCCTACGAGTCGGCCACGCAGGCGGCCGGTTTCGTGTTCGGGTTCGGCGCGGTGGCCGCCGACCGGATCGCCCCCGGGCTGGACATCTTCGCCGACCTGGTCCGGACCAGCTGAAACGACCTCGTCCGGACCACCTGATAGACGATGGCGCCGGCCGCGAAGGCGAGGCTGAGCAGGGCCGGGCGCGCCGTTGAGCCAGAGCAGCCCGAGGACCGCCACGAACCCCACCGCCGCGCCGCGCCGGGACCAGCCGGCCGGCAGCAGTCGCAGGGCGGCCGCGGTGCCCAGCACGTACACCAGGGTGAAACAGCCGGTGACCAGCAGCAACGATGATGTGCAGGCTCACCGGGAGCGCGGCCGCCGCCAGGCCGCCGACGGTGACCACCGCGAGCGACTTGCGGGGAGTGCCGGTGAGCCGGGCCGGGAGGGCGCCGTCCCGGGCCAGCGCCGCACCCAGCTGCGACGCCCCGGCCAGGTAGGCGTTGACCGCGCCCAGGGTGAGCAGCACCGCGACGATCGCGGTGACGATCCGCACCGGCCCGCCGACCCCGGCGGCGAGCAGGTCGGCCAGCGGCGCGCGACTGCCGGCCAGCGCCGGGCCGAGCACCAGCACGCTGGTCGCGGCCACGGCGAAGTAGAGGACGCCGACCACGACGACCGCGACCGCGGCGGCGCGGGGCACGTCGCGGCGCGGGTTGCGGTACTCGGCCGACAGCGACGACACCGCCTCCCAGCCGGCGAAGCCCCAGACCAGGACGGCCGCCGCCGCGTCCGACCGCGGACCAGCCGTGCGGCGCGAACGGCGTCAGGTTGGCCAGTCGCGCGTGCGGCAGCGCGGCGATCACGGTCACCACCAGCAGGGTGGCCAGCACGCCGGTGAGCACCAGCTGGACCCGGCCGGAGATCCGCAACCCGAACCAGTTCATCGTGAACACGGCCGCCATGACCAGCGCGAACGTGGCCGAGTTCGGTGGTCCGGCCGCCACCCAGCACGTCGGCCACGTACCCGCCGGCGAACGCCACCGCGGCCGGTGCGCCGAGCGGCACCGCGAAGTAGAAGCACCAGCCGACCGCGGCCGCCGCCTTCGGCCCGAACGCCAGCCGGACGTAGGTGGAGACGCCGCCGCCGTCCGGATGCCGCGCCCCGAGCGCCGCGAACGTCCAGGCCAGCGGGGCCGACAGCAGCGATCAGCGCGAGCCACGCGACCAGCGAGGCCGGGCCGGCCACCGACGCCGCCAGCGCCGGCATCGAGATCACGCCGGTGCCGAGGACGGCGCCGACGGAGAGGGCGGTTCCCTGGGACACGGTCATCGTTGCTGCATGACACGAACCTAGGACCTGATTGGCTCGGCCATCGGAGCCAATATCGGCCCGGTTGGCGGAGCCGATCTCACATGCCCGATACGGGCCGTGCGCAGGCGTTCCGCGGTGTCGGCGGCGCCCTCGATGTCGACCCGGGCGGCGCGCTGCCGGCCGGACACGAACATCGCCAGTTCGCCCGGCGCGCCGACGATCACCGTCGGCGCCGCGTCGCCGCCGACCGTCACCTCGCCGATGCCCGGGCGCCCGTACGGTCACCGGGATGTGCAGTTTCCGCAGGCCGAGCCGGGCGGTGACCTTGACCGTGTTCCAGATCGACTTCTCGTGGTCCGGGCTCAGGTCGCGGGGAAGCCAGTCCGCGCCGGCCGCGGCGGACGTCCTCGTGGTGGATGAAGAACTCCAGCCCGTTGAACAGTTCGTCGGTGAGCGGATTGGCGACCGGGCTCCACCACGGCGGCGTGCGCAGATCCCGGATGATCTCCTCGTACGGCCGGGCCGCCATCTGCTGCCGGACGTGTTCACCGTGCCCGGCCAGCGGCGGGATCACCTGCCCGGCGCTCGCGTCCGGCCGGCGCTCCCGGACGACCAGGTGAGCGGCCAGGTCGCGGGTGGTCCAGCCGGTGCACAGCGTGGGCCGTCGGGCCCGGAGGCGAGGAGGAGATCGGCGAGTTCGCGGCGTTCCTGACGCGCGTAACGGGTCACCGGTCGATCTTAGGCCGCCCTGTGGCCCTGGACACATCGGCGCCAGTGTCAACGAAGGCCGGGATTCGGCAGGATGGTAAGGGCAGCCGTACCCGGCCCGACCTTACGACCCGACCTGACGAACGGGGTGCCTCCAACCGTGACCACCAAGGCCAGCCGGGACGTGCTGGGTCGCGGCCTGCGCGTGCTCGGCTCGGCGATCCGGACGGAACCGCGGCTGTTCACCATCGGCTCGATCGGCAGCGCGCTGTTCGGCCTCCTCGCCATCGCCAACTCGTACCTGGTCGGCGCCGTGATCGGGCACGTCGTGGTGCCGGCGTTCGCCCGGCACCGGGCCCACGCGGCCGAGCTGGGCCTGATCGCGGCCGCGTTCCTGGGCATCAGCGTGCTGCGGGTCGGCAGCATCTTCGGCCGCCGCCTGGGCGCGGGCTACATGCAGTTCCGGCTGCAGGCCCGGTACCGCCGCGCGGTCACCCGCCGCTACCTGGCCCTGCCGCCGGCCTGGCATCAGCGGCACGCCACCGGCACGCTGCTGTCCAACGCCAACTCCGACGTCGAGGCGGCGTTCGTGCCGATCGCGCCGTTGCCGTTCGCGGTCGGCACCATCGTCATGATCGTCGCCGCGGTGGTCTCGCTGTTCTTCACCGACTGGGTGCTGGCCCTGGTCGGCGATCACGCTGTTCCCGGCGCTGTTCGGGCATCAACGTGCTCTACTCGCGGCGCATGTCGCCCCGGCAGATCCGCGCCCAGCAGCTGCGGGCCAAGGTCAGCGCGGTCGCGCACGAGAGCTTCGACGGCGCGCTGGTGGTCAAGACGATGGGCCGGGAGGCCGACGAGTCACGCCGGTTCCAGGTCTTCGTCGACCGAGCTGCGGGACGCGCTGATCTCGGTCGGCCGGCTGCGCGGCCTGTTCGACCCGCTGATGGACGCGCTGCCCAGCATCGGCACGCTGGCCGTGCTGCTGCTCGGCGCGTGGCGGCTGCGAGACCGGCGCGATCAGCGTGACCGAGCTGGTCAGCGTGGCGTTCCTGTTCACCGTGCTGGCCTTCCCGGTACGCGCGATCGGCTGGGTGGTCGCCGAACTGCCGCGCAGCGTGGCCGGGTGGGAACGGGTCCAGGCGGTGCTCGGCGGCGACCGGCGACCTGCCTACGGCACGACCGTCCCGGAGACGGCCGGGCCGGCCGAGCTCCGCTTCGACGGCGTCACCTTCGCCTACGCGAACGGGCCGGACGTGCTGCACGACGTCACCTTCACGGTGCCCGCCGGGAAGACGGTGGCGCTGGTCGGGCCCGACCGGGTCCGGCAAGTCGACGATCGCCTCCCTGGCCGTCCGGCTGGTCGATCCGGCGTCGGGCGAGGTCCGGGTGGACGGCGTGGCGTTGCCGGAGCTGTCCGGGGCGGCCCTGGCGGCCACCGCGGCGCTGGTGCCGCAGGTGCCGTTCGTGTTCGACGACACCGTCCGCGGCAACGTCACGCTCGACCGCGACGGCCTGGACGACGACCGGGCGTGGTCGGCGTTGCGGCTGGCCGCAGGCCGACCGGTTCGTCGAGCACCTGCCGGAGGGCTGGACACCGCGGTCGGGCGAGCGCGGCACCTCGCTGTCCGGCGGGCAGCGGCAGCGGCTGACGCTGGCCCGGGCGCTGGCCGGACGGCCCCGGCTGCTGGTGCTCGACGACGCCACCAGCGCGGTCGACCCGCGGGTCGAGGCGGCCATCCTGGCGTCCCTGCGCGGCCACGACAGCGGGCGCGTCGATCCTGGTCGTCGCGTACCGCCGGGCGACCATCGCCCTGGCCGACAGGTCGTCTACCTCGACCACGGCCGGGTGATCGCGACCGGAACCCACACCGAGCTGATGCAGACCCAGCCGGGTTATCTCGCGCTGGTCACCGCCTACGAAAGCGTCGCCGCATGACGACCGCCGTACTGACCCGGGACGAGGGCACCCTCGCCACCGTCCGGCGTGGACTCGCGCTGTCGCCGGAGCTGCGGCCCGGCCTGGCCGGCACGATCGCGCTGGCCCTGGTCCAGATGAGCGGCCGGGTCGCCGTGCCGATCGCCGTGCAGCAGGGCATCGACCACGGCGTCCGCGCTCCCGGCGGCCCGAACCTGCGCGTGGTGGCGGTGGTCGTGGCGCTCACCGCTCGTCGCGCTGACCGTGTCCACGCTGTGCGGCTACCTGATGACCCGCCGGCTGTTCACGGTCAGCGAGACCGCGCTCGGCGCCCTGCGGTCGCGGACGTTCCGGCACATCCACGACCTGTCGATGCTGCACCAGCAGTCCGAGCGGCGCGGCTCGATGGTGTCCCGGGTGACCAGCGACGTCGACCAGATCTCCCAGTTCCTGCAGACCGGCGGCGTGATGCTGATCCTGTCGTCGGGTCAGCTGGTCGTGTCGACCGTCGTCATGTTCGTCTACTCGTGGCAGTTGGCGCTGCGTGGTGCTGGTCGCGTTCGGGCCGGCCGTGATCGTCATCCGACTGTTCCAGCGGCGGCTGGCGCGCGTGTACCGGGCGGTCCGCGAGCGGACCGGCGTGATGCTCGGGGCGATCGCCGAGAGTGTGGTCGGGGCCGTCGGTGATCCGGGCGTACGGCGTGGGCGGGCGTACCGAGAAACGCCTGGACACCGCGATCGACGATCTGCGCGAAGCCCAGCAGCGGGCCCTGCGGACCAGCGTGACCAGCTTCTCCAGCGGGGAGCTGGGCGCCGGTCTGGCCCTGGCCGCCGTCGTCGTGGTCGGCGTGCTGCTCGGCGTGGACGGCGGCCTGAGCGTCGGCACGCTGACCGCGTTCCTGTTCCTGGTCACCCTGTTCATCCAGCCCGTGCAGATCGCGACCGACGTGCTCAACGACGCGCAGAACGCGGTGGCCGGGTGGCGGCGCGTCCTCGACGTGCTCGACCTCGAACCCGACGTGGCCGACCCGGACGACATCCGGCGAGGCCTTGCCGCCCGGCCCGCTGTCGGTCGAGTTCGACGACGTGTCGTTCCGCTACCCCGGCGGCCCCGTGGTGCTCGACCGACGTGGACGCTGACGATCGCACCGCGGACCAAGGTGGCGGTGGTCGGCGAGACCGGCAGCGGCAAGACCACGTTCGCCAAGCTGCTGACCCGGCTGATGGACCCGTACACCGGGGTGGTCCGGCTGTCCGGCGTGCCGCTGCCGTCGGTGCGGTTCTCGTCGCTGCGGTCCCGGGTCGTGATGGTGCCGCAGGACGGGTTCCTGTTCGACGCCACCGTGGCCGAGAACGTGCGCTTCGCCCGGCCGGAGCTGACCGGCGACGACCTCGACCTGGCGTTCACCGAGCTCGGGCTGGCCGACTGGGTGGCCGGGTTGCCGTCCGGAGTGGACACATCGGTGGGCGAGCGCGGCGAGGCGCTCAGTGTGGGGGAGCGGCAGCTGGTGGCGCTGGTCCGGGCGTACGTCGCCGATCCTGATCTGCTCGTCCTGGACGAGGCCACCAGTGCGGTCGACCCGGCGACCGAGGTGCGGCTGCAGCGCGCGCTGGACGCCGTCACCCGCGGGCGGACGACCGTCGCGATCGCGCACCGGCTGTCCACCGCCGAGGCCGCGGACGAGGTGATCGTGGTCGATGCCGGGCGGATCGTGCAGCGCGGTCCGCACGCGGCGCTGGTGGCCGACACCGAGTCGATCTACGCCAAGCTGTACGCGTCCTGGCTCGAGCAGACCCGCTGAGCTTCACCGCGCGTAGAACTCCACGACCAGCTGCTCGTCGCACAGCACCGGGATCTCGGCGCGCAGCGGCTCACGGACCACGGTGGTGCGCAGGTCCTCGAGCACGGTGGACAGGTACGGCGCGGCCGGCCCGTCGGCGTGCGCGCCGGCCGCGGCGATCTGGAACGGCTCCTTCGCCCGGCTCGACTCGCGCACCTCGACGATCTGGCCCGGCTTCAGCCGGTACGACGGCCGGTCGACCTTCTTGCCGTCCACGGTGAAGTGGCCGTGCGCGACCAGCTGCCGCGCCTGGTAGATGGTGCGGGCCAGTCCGGCCCGGAACACGGTGGCGTCCAGCCGGCGCTCGAGCAGCACGACCATGGTCTCGCCGGTCTTGCCGCTGCCGCGGTGGGCGTCGTCGTACGCCCGGCGCATCTGCGCCTCGCTGATGTTGTACTGGTGGCGCAGGCGCTGCTTCTCGAGCAGCCGCACCTGGTAGTCCGACGCCTTCCGCCGGCCGCGGCCGTGCGCGCCGGGCGGGAACGGGCGCCGCTCGAAGTACTTGACGGACTTGCGGGTCAGCGGGATGCCGAGGGCCCGCGAGAGCTTGGCCTTGGGACGGGAGTTGTGCACGGAGCCTCCGGTACTCATTAGGGTTGCCTTAGTAAGGCTACCCTAACTAGTGACGGCGTTGCCGAAGTGACGGTGTTCATCCGCCGATGACGTCGGCGATCGGAGCGGTGAGGAAACGCTGGATGTTCGGGGCCAGGGCCCGGACCAGCTGCTCGGCGGGCATCGAGGCGACCGGGTCGACCTTCAGGACGTAGCGGATGGTGACCACGCCGGCGATCTGGGTCGCGACCAGCGATGAGCGGAGAGGGGCCTCGGCCGGGTCCAGGGCGAGCTCGGCCACGGCCTTGCGGAGGATCTGGGTCACGATGAACTCGCGCAGCAGGCGGGCCGTCCACTCGTTGCTCAGCGCCGACCGGAACATGCCGATCGCGGCCGCGCCCGCGGGCGAGTCCCACACGCTCAGGACCAGGCGGATCAGGCGTTCGCCGGCCTCGGAGCGGGGTCCGTTCAAGGCCTCCGGGATCAGCTCGGCCGGGATTGATCGGGGCGTCCATCGACGCCAGGAACAGTTTCTCCTTGGTGCCGAAGTAGTGGTGCACCAGCGCCGGGTCGACCTCGGCGCCGGCCGCGATGGCGCGGATCGAGGCCTGGTCGTACCCCTTCTCGGCGAAGACCTTGCGGGCGGCGTCCAGGATGGACGTACCGCGTGTCCTGGTTGCCCGGACGCCGGCCGCTGCGCCTCGCCACATCCATCTCCTAGGGAGTCCGGCGCCGGAGTGTGGCCGCGGCCAGGACCAGCGCGCCGACCGTCACGCACAGCACCACCGTCAGGTCGCGCCACATCGTGGTGGTCGGGTCGGCGTGCCGGCCGACCTGGGTCAGCGCGTCCACCGCGTACGTCAGCGGGAAGACGTCGCTGACCGCCTGCAACCAGCCCGCCATCTGGCCGCGCGGCACGAACAGCCCGCACAGCAGCAGTTGCGGCACGACCACCACCGGTAGGAACTGTACGGCCTGGAACTCGGTGCGGGCGAAGGCACTGCAGAACAGCCCGAAGGCCACCCCCAGCACCGCGTTCAGCACAGCAATCAGCACCACCAGGCCGGGGTTGCCGGCGGTGTCCAGTCCAAGCAGCCAGAACGCGACCCCACTGGTCACCGCCCCCTGCACGGCCGCGGCCAGGCCGAACGCCAGCCCGTACCCGAAGAGCAGGTCGAGCTTGGCCAGCGGAGTGGTCAGCAGCCGCTCGAGCGTGCCGCTGGTCCGCTCCCGCAACATCGCGATGCTCGTCACCAGGAACATGATCACGAACGGGAAGATGCCCAGCATCACCAGCGCGATCCGGTCGAAGGTCGGGCCCGCGTCCTGGTACATGAAGTACAGCAGGGTCAGAAGCAACGCCGGCACGAGGACGAGCAGCGCCACCGTCCGGCGATCGTGGCGCAGCTGGCGCAGGATTCGCCCGGTCGTGGCGGCGGTGATCCGGAAACTCGTCGGCGCGGTCACGCCGGCACCTCTTCCTGGTTCCGGATCAGGCGCAGGAACGCCTCCTCCAGGTCGTCGGTGCCGGCCCGGGCCCGGATGGCGGCCGGCGTGTCGTCGCCGACGATGCGGCCCTCGCGGATCAGGATCAGCCGGTCACAGCGGCCGGCCTCGTCCATCACGTGGCTGGACACGAGAGCGTGGTGCCCTGCGCGGCGAGAGCGTGGAACTGGGCCCACAGATCGGCGCGCAGGACCGGGTCCTGCCCGACCGTCGGCTCGTCCAGCATCAGCAGCCGGGGCGACCCGATCATGGCGCAGGCCAGGGAGGCACGGCTGCGCTGCCCGCCGGACAGGTTGCCGACCAGCTGCCCGGCCGCCCCGGTGAGGCCGACGCCGGCGATAGCTGCCGTCGCGGCGGCCGCGCCCAGGCCGTACAGGGCGGCGAAGTAGCGCACGTTCTCCCGGACGGTCAGGTCGGCGTACACACTGGGGGCCTGGGTGACGTACCCGACCGTCCGGCGCAGGGCGGCCGCCCCGGCGGGCTCGCCCAGCACGGTGACCGTGCCCGACGTCACGAGCTGCACCCCGACGACGGCCCGGATCAGCGTCGTCTTGCCGCTTCCGCTCGGTCCGAGCAGCCCGGTCACACTCCCGGCGGGCACGTCGAAGCCGATGCCGTGCAGCACGCGGCGCTCGTCCCCGCTCGACCACGAGGTCCCGGACCTCGACGGCAGTTGTCATGATGACCTCCGCAGAATTCAACGACTGTTGAAATCAACGCTAGATGAAATCTGCCGCCGCGGTCAACGGGTGGTCGGGGAGGTGGCACAGAAACGGCCCGCCGACCGTCGAGGTCGGCGGGCCGTTTCCGGCGGTTCGTCAGAGGGCGAGGATGCGGTCCAGGAATTCGCGGTAGCCGCGCATGGCCATCCGCATGCTCTCCGTGTCCGGAGTGGAGGTTTCCTGCAACGGGTCCAGTTGGTCCCGCTCGGCCAGCAGGGACTCGGTGAGTTCGTTGACCGCGTCGGTGAGCAGATCGTGGGCGCGGGTCAGGGCGGTCACCGGGTCGTCCACGAAGTCGGCCTTGACCTCGTGCCACTGGCTCCGGAAGTGGGTGACCGCCTCCGGGTCCCAGAAGGCGATCGCCGTCTCGTCGACGTCGCCGGGGCGCTTGGGGGCGGTGCCGGCGGTTTCCGGCGTCTCGGCAGTTCCGGCAATTTCGGGCTTTTCTGCAATTTCGGGCTTTTCGTCGCTTTCCCGCATCGCCGCGCGCCGGGTGCCAGGCGCCTCGTCGGTCGCCGGCGCGTCGGGCTTGCCGGGCGACGTGTCCGTGACGGCGGTCGACGTCTCGGGCACGCCGGCAGTGGCCCGCGCCGCGAGCGTCCCGGCCTGTTCGGCGATCGCTTCGGCCCGGTCGGCGAGTGTGCCGGCGCGGTCGGCGAGCACGCCGGCGCGGCCGGTGGCGACGGCAGCCCGGCCCGTCCCGGCGCCGCCGCGGTCACCGGCCGCTGCGGCCGGGCCGGTGGCGGCCTCGGACCAGGGGTTGTCACGGACCGGACCGGTGCCGTTGCGCGTGGCCGGCCCGGTGCGGACTTCGGGGTCGTCGGCCTTCTCCGTCCGGCCGTCACCGGGATCGGCCTCGTCCGATTGCTCGTCGGTGCCCGCCTCCGTACGACCCGCGGTCCCGACTTCCTTGGTCCCGGCTTCCTTGGTCCCGGCTTCCTTGGTCCCGGCTTCCTTGGTCCCGGGTTCCTTGGTCCCGGCTTCCTTGGTCCCGGCTTCCGGGGTACCGGCTTCCTTAGTGGCGGCTTCCGCGGTTCCGGCTTCCTCGGTGCCGGGCTCGTCCAGCTGCCCGGCTTCGGCCTCGTCCGCATCGCGCGCAGCCCGGTGGCCGCGCAGGCGGGGCCCGTCGGCGTCGTCCAGTGTGGTCGAGCGGTGCAGCGACTCCGAGTTGCCCGAGTTCGTCGAGCGGTGCAGCGACTCCGCGTCGCCCAGGGTGGTCGAGCGGTGCAGGGACGAGCGGGGTTCGTCGTCCTCGCGGCGGATGCGCCGGCCGCCACTCGTCTCGCCGATGATCGGGGAGCCGGTCACCGGGGTGATCGTGCCGACGTTGGCCACCGGCGCCGAGCCGGAGGCGGGGGTGTGGGTGACCGTCGGCACGCCCGAGGTGGGCACCGAGGCCCAACCGGCCGCCGGGCGGGAAAGGGGCACCTCCGCCCGGCCGTTCGCCGCGGGCGGCTCGCTCTCGGTGCGGGGACCGGCCGGCTCCGGGCGCCCGCTCAGCGGCAGCGCCGGAGAGCCCCCGGCCGCCCCGGACTCGCCCGCCGCGGCCACTCCGCCGCCGGACACCGGCGACGCGGCCGGCGCGATCGACGATGCCGGCTGGTTCGGGCGGCTCGGCGGATCGGTCCGCGAGCCGGACAGGCTGCCGGACGCGCTCGACGGAGTTCCCGGCGCGGACCGACCCTGGACGGCGAGGCCGAATACGTCCGGATCGTCGGAGGCCGCCGCCACCGAAGCCGGTCCGTTACCGCGGGATGCCATGTGCGGCGCGAACGGCGACCCCGCGTCGAACGGAGACCCGGCGTCGAGCGGCGGCTGGGCCTGGAACGGCGACTGGGCGTGGAACGGTGACTGGGCCTGGAACGGCGACTGGGCCTGGAACGGCGATTGGCCCTCGGACGGCGATTGGCCCTGGAACGGCGACTGGGCCTCGGACGGCGACTCGGCCGCCGGCGCGAAGGCCGGCGGAAGCGGCTCGCCCCCAGTGGGAGGAGCACCGGGAGGAGCAGCGGGAAGAACAGGAACGGCGGCGGATCCGGCGGCGCCGGCCAACGACGTCGCAAACGGCGACCGGGAGGCGGGCTGGGTCCTGGGCACCGGTCCGGCGCCGTGCCGGATCGAGCCATCCGGATTGCGGACCCCGCGCTCGGCGTCGGCCGGCGGGAATCCGCCCTGGTTGCTCCACGGACGGCCGCCGTTGATCGGCTCGGGCGCCCGCCGGGACCCGAGCGCGACCATCTGCGTGTCACTCGTCAGAGCGTCCGGCGGATCGCCCGTCCGGGTGTCCTCCGGGGACGCCCCGGCTGCGGGGACGGACGCCCCGGCTGCGGGGACGGACGCCCCGGCTGCGGGGACGGACGCCCCGGCTGCGGGGACGGAGGCGTGGTCCGGGGCCGTGTCGTCCGCCCGGTCCTCGTCAGACTGCCGCTGGCCAGGTGCGGGCATGCCGTGCACCGGCCAGAACCGGGCCAGGCCTCGCGACGGGCGGCCGCTGTCGGAACTGGACGTCGATTCCATGGATCAAGACTCCCGTCGCCTGGTGGCGCGACCTGCGGGGCCGGGGGACGACCGGGCGGTACGCGAGCGGGCACCCTCGGGCAGTGCGGCGCTCGGACGACCGTACCGTCTGGGGCCGCCGGGCACACCCCCGTGACCGGACAGAGGGTGGACGCCGCCCGCGCGTACGGAAGAATGACGACGTGACCAGTGATCTCGACCCCGCCATCGCCGCCCGCCTGAAGCGCAACCCCGACGGCCTGGTGGCCGCCGTCGTGCAGGAGGCGGGCAGCGGCGACGTGCTGATGATGGCCTGGATGGACGACGAGGCGCTGCACCGCACGCTGTCCACCGGCCGGGCCACCTACTGGTCGCGCAGCCGGTCGCAGTACTGGGTCAAGGGCGCGACCTCGGGCCACACCCAGTGCGTAAGGTCGGTCGCGCTGGACTGCGACGGTGACGCCCTGCTGCTGACGGTGGAGCAGGTCGGACCGGCCTGCCACACCGGCACGCACAGCTGTTTCACCGACGAGCTGAAGCTCGAGGAGGCCCAGTGACCAGCGGCGCCGTCCAACCCGACGAGGAGACGTTCGTCCGGCTGAACCGGCGGGTGGTGCCGGTGGTCCGGCGGTTGCTGGCCGACGGTGAGACGCCGGTCGGCGTCTACCGCAAGCTGGCCGGCGGCCCGGGCACGTTCCTGCTCGAGTCGGCCGAGCAGGGGGTGGCCTGGTCGCGGTACTCGTTCGTCGGCGTCCGCAGCGCCGCCACCCTGGTCGAGCGGGACGGCCAGGCGGCGTGGCTCGGCGACCCGCCGGCCGGCGTGCCCACGGACGGCGACCCGGTGACGGCGCTGCGCGAGACGGTGGCCGCGCTGGCCGCGACCGGCGACCGCCCGGACGCCGACCTGCCGCCGCTGACCGGCGGCATGGTCGGCTACCTCGCGCTACGACCTGGTCCGCCGGTTCGAGCGGCTGCCCGTCGACGGCCATCGACGACCTGCCGCTGCCCGAGCTCGGGATGATGCTGGCCACCGACCTGGTGGTGCTCGACCACTACGACGGCACGGCGTTCCTGGTCGCCAACGCGATCCTGCCGGAGGACGCCTCGGAGGCGGCGACCAGCGGGCCGCCTACCACCACGCGGTCGGGCCGGCTGGACGCGATGACCACGGCGCTGTCCCGGCCGACCCCGCCGATGATCTCCACCGTCGACCGGGTGTCGCCGGGTGAGGTGCTCAGCCGGACGCCCGCGGGTGACTACCCGAAGGCGGTGGAGCAGGCCAAGGAGGCGATCCGGGCCGGCGAGTGCTTCCAGATCGTGGTCGGGCAGCGGTTCGAGCGGGCCACCGACGCCGATCCGCTGGACGTCTACCGGGTGCTGCGGGCGACGAATCCCAGCCCGTACATGTACCTGCTGCGCTTCGACGACTTCGACATCGTCGGCTCGTCGCCGGAGGCGCATCTCAAGGTGAGCGCGGCCGAGCGCGGCGTGCGCCGGGCGATCCTGCACCCGATCGCCGGCACCCGCTGGCGGGGCGCCACCCCGGAACAGGACAACGCGCTCGCCGCCGAGCTGCTGGCCGACCCGAAGGAACGCGCCGAGCACGTGATGCTGGTCGACCTGGGCCGCAACGACCTGGGCCGGGTGTGCGCGGCCGGGCACGGTCGAGGTGCCGGACTTCGCCCGCGTCGAGCGGTACAGCCACGTCATGCACATCGTCTCCACGGTGGTCGGTCGAGCTGCGGCCGACGATCCGCTCGGCGTTCGACGCGCTGGCCGCGACGTTCCCGGCGGGCACGCTGTCGGGCGCGCCCAAGGTGCGGGCGATGGAGATCATCGAGGAGCTGGAGCCGACCCGGCGCGGCCTCTACGGCGGTACGGTCGGCTACTTCGGATTCGCCGGCGACATGGACATGGCGATCGCGATCCGGACCGCGCTGATCCGCGACGGCGTCGCCTACGTCGGGGCGGGGGCGGGCATCGTCGCCGACTCGGATCCGGCGTCGGAGGAGCAGGAGACCCGGAACAAGGCCGCGGCGGTGCTGGCCGCGATCGCCGTCGGCCGAGACGCTGCGCGCGGCCCGATGACGTCCGGACGACAGCTGGGCGGCTCCGTGCTGGCCTGCCTGGCCGGTGCCGGGCTGGCGCTCTACGCCGTCACCCGGATGTGGTCGGTGACGGTGACCGTGCGGCCCGGGCTGTCGCCGCTGCGGGACACCACGCACCGGGACGGCGGCCGAGCCGTGGGTGGCCGGCCTGGCGCTGGTCGCGCTGGCCGGAGCCGGTGCCTTGCTGGCCACCCGCGGCCTGCTCCGGCGGGCACTGGGCGTCCTGCTGACGGTGGCCGGGCTGGCCGTCGCCGCCGGGACGATCGCCGGGCGCGCGGCCCTGGCCGGCGGGTCGGTCGCCTGGCCGGTGGCCGGGGCCGTGGGGGGCGCGGTCATCGCGGGCGGCGGGCTGATCGCAGCGCGGTCCGGCCATCGCTGGCCGGTGATGTGCGCCCGGTACGACCGGACCCCCGCCTCGACCGCAGCGGAACCGGCAGGCCCGCGGGGACCGGCGGACACGCGCGCCACCTGGGACGCGCTCGACCACGGCGTCGACCCTACGGACCGCTGACCCCACGGGGCCGATCGGCGGAAGGCGGAAACTTCTAGCGGCGGCCGGCCAGTGCCGACACCATCTGGTCCATGTCGTGGCGGGCTTGGTTGCGGGCGCGGTCGGCCTCGATGGCGGCCCAGGCGTTGCCCTGGGCGGTCGACCATGCGGCCGTCCCCGAGGAGCGTGCGCTCGACGCCGGCCACCAAATCCGCGGCGGCGGCGACGACGGCACGGGAGACGTTGGCGAAGCCGATGGGTGCGGTGGTCGTGGCACTGGCCATCTCAAACTCCACTGATTTCTTCGGCTGGGCATTCCGGGAATCAGTGTGCCCGAGTCGAATGGTGTCGGAGTCGTATTTCGGCGACATCACATCGCCATCACAACGACACTGGATCGGCCGATCGTCCGAGGCGCCCCAGCGTGCCCCCGGTATAGGCCCTGGGCTGCTGTGACGGAAGCGACAGCGGCGCATTATGCCGGATCCCACCTGACCGCAACCTGCGCATACCCCGGGGGGCCGGCGATGTTAACCGGCAACTAACATCGGGCGGAAGACACCCGGAGAGGGGAGTCATTACGTGACATCGGATCAGGCGGACGCGGGCATTGGCGGCCCCGCGGAGCGTGGTACGGCGCCGGCGAACGTGCTCGAGGAGATCCTGGCCGGGGTCCGCGAGGACGTCGCGGCGCGGCAGGAACAGGTTCCGCTGGAGCGGGTCAAGGAGCTGGCCGCCGCGGCGCCGCCGGCCATCGACGCGTACGCGGCCCTGCGTAAGCCGGGCGTGGCGGTGATCGCCGAGGTCAAGCGGTCGTCGCCGTCGCAAGGGCGCGCTGGCCGACATCCCGGACCCGGCCGACCTGGCCGGCGAGTACGCGGCCGGCGGGGCCCGGTGCATCAGCGTGCTGACCGAGGGCCGCTGGTTCGGCGGCTCCCTGCAGGACCTGGCGGCGGTCCGGGCGGCGGTGCGACGTGCCGGTGCTGCGCAAGGACTTCGTCGTCTCCAGCTATCAGGTGCACGAGGCCCGCGCGCACGGCGCCGACCTGGTGCTGCTGATCGTGGCCGCGCTCGAGCAGAACGTGCTGATGGGCCTGCTCGAGCGGATCGAGTCGCTGGGCATGACCGCGCTGGTCGAGGTGCACAACGAGGACGAGGCCGACCGGGCACTGGAGGCCGGCGCTCAGGTCATCGGGGTGAACGCCCGCGACCTGAAGACCCTCGAGGTCGACCGGGCGGTGTTCGAGCGGATCGCGCCCGGGCCTGCCCGGCAACGTCGTGAAGATCGCCGAGTCGGGCGTGCGCGGGCCGCACGACCTGATCCGGTACGCCTCCGCCGGCGCCGACGCGGTGCTGGTCGGCGAGGGCCTGGTGACCCAGAAGAGCCCTCGCGACGCGGTGGCCGAGCTGGTCAACGCGGGCAACCACCCGGCGACGCCCGACGGCCGGTCGCGATGAGCGCGCTGACGTCTGCCGGACCTGGCCGGGCACTTCGGGCGGTACGGCGGCCGGTTCGTCCCCGAGGCCCTGGTCCGGGCGCTCGACGAGCTCGACGCGGCGTACCGGTCGGCCAAGACCGACCCGGAGTTCCAGGCCGAGTTCGACCGGCCTGCTGCACCGACTACGCCGGCTACCCGTCGCTGCTGTATCGCGGCCGAGCGGCTCTCCGACCGGCTGGGCGCGGAGATCCTGCTCAAGCGGGAGGACCTCAACCACACCGGCGCGCACAAGGTCCGCAACGTGCTCGGCCAGGCGCTGCTGGCGAAGCGGATGGGCAAGCCGCGGGTGATCGCCGAGACCGGCGCCGGCCAGCACGGCGTGGCCAGCGCGACCGCGGCCGCCCTGCTCGACCTCGAGTGCGTGGTCTACATGGGCGAGACGGACACCGAGCGGCAGGCGCTCAACGTGGCCCGGATGCGGATGCTCGGCGCCACCGTCGTCCCGGTGACCACCGGCTCGCGCACGCTCAAGGACGCCCTCAACGAGGCGCTGCGGGACTGGGTGGCCAGCGTCGACACCACGCACTACCTGCTCGGCACGGCGGCCGGGCCGCACCCGTTCCCGGAGATCGTGCGCGACTTCGTCGGCGGCATCGGCATCGAGGCCCGTGCGCAGTGCCTCGACCAGCTCGGCCGGCTGCCGGACGCGGTGGCCGCCTGCGTCGGCGGCGGGTCCAACGCGATCGGCATCTTCCACGCGTTCGTCCCGGACGACGGCGTGCGGCTGTACGGGTTCGAGGCCGGCGGCGACGGCGTCGAGACCGGCCGGCACGCGGCGTCGATCACCGGCGGCTCGGCCGGGGTGCTGCACGGCGCCCGGACGTACGTGCTGCAGGACGACGACGGCCAGACGGTCGAGTCGCACTCGATCTCGGCCGGCCTGGACTACCCGGGCGTCGGCCCCGAGCACGCCTGGCTGCACGACACCGGCCGGGCGACCTACGAGCCGGTCACCGACGCCGAGGCGATGGCCGCGTTCCAGCTGCTGTGCCGCACCGAAGGGATCATCCCGGCGATCGAGAGCGCGCACGCGCTGGCCGGGGCGCGCCCGGATCGCCCCGCAGCTGACGCGCCGAGCTGGGCCGCCCCCCGACCATCGTGGTCAACCTGTCCGGCCGCGGCGACAAGGACGTGCACACCGCCGGCGCGTACTTCGGGATCCTCGACGAGGAAGAGACGCTCGTGCCGGGAGAACGGAGACGCAGTGAGCATCGCGCGACGGTCTTCGGCAAGGCGCAAGGCCGAGGGCCGGGCGGTGCTGGTCGGCTGCATGCCGGCCGGGTTCCCGACGGTCGACGCACAGCATCGCCGTCGATGATCGGCGATGGCCGAGGCCGGCTGCGACGTCATCGAGGTCGAGATGCCGTACTCGGACCCGGTGATGGACGGCCCGGTGATCCAGAAGGCCAGCGACATCGCCCTGGCCGGCGGCGTGCGCACCCGGGACACGCTGCGGATCATCGAGGCGGTCGCGTCGGCCGGCGTCCCGGTCGTGCTGATGACCTACTGGAACCCGGTCGAGAAGTACGGCGTGGACGCGTTCGCCCGCGACCTGGCCGCGGCCGGGCGCGACCGGCATGATCACCCCGGACCTGATCCCGGACGAGGCCGGCGAGTGGATCGCCGCCTCCGACGCGGCACCAGCGTCGACCGGACGTTCCTGGTCTCGCCGTCGTCGACCGACGAGCGGCTCGCGATGACCGTGGCCCAGCTGCCGCGGCTTCGTCTACGCGACCGCGCTGATGGGCGTCACCGGCGCCCGGACCAGCGTCTCCTCCGCGGCGCCGGAACTGGTCGCCCGGGTCCGCGCCGTCGACCCGAACCTGCCGGTCGGCGTCGGGCTGGGGGTCGGCAACGGCGCCCAGGCGGCCGAGGTGGCCGCGTTCGCGGACGGCGTCATCGTGGGCAGCGCGCTGGTCCGGTGCGTGCTCGACGCGCCCGGCCCGGCCGACCGGCGAGCGGGCCTCCGCGCGTTGTGCGCCGATCTGGCGGCCGGAGTGCGCGCACCTTCGCCGCCTTTGATTGCTTCCGCCGCGCGTCGGCGGTACGTGTGCGCCCGTGACCCTCGCCGCAATCCCCAGCCCGTCGACATCGGTCTGGCACGTGCTGGGACTGCCCATCCGGGCGTACGCGCTGTGCATCGTCCTCGGCATCGTCGCCGCCGAACTGATCATGGAACACCGGCATGCGCCGCCGGGGCGTCGCGCCGTGGGCGTCGCTGGACATCGCGGTGTGGGCGGTGCCGTTCGGCATCGTCGGCGCCCGGATCTACCACGTGATCACCTCGTGGCAGGACTACTTCGGCGCCGGCGGCTCGCCCGATCCGGATCTTCCTGATCTGGGAGGGCGGCCTGGGCATCTGGGGCGCGGTCGCCGGCGGGGCGATCGGCGCGTGGCTCGCCTGCCGGCAGCTCCGTCTGCCGCTGGCCGCTGGTCGCCGACTCGCTCGCGCCCGGCCTGCCGGTGGCGCAGGCGATCGGCCGGTTCGGCAACTGGTTCAACAACGAGCTGTACGGCAGTGTCACCACGCTGCCGTGGGGACTGCGGGTGCACGAGATGGACCGGGCCAACCCGGGCCACGCGCTGATGATCGACGGCAAGCCGGTCACCCTGGCCCGAGCTGCTACCACCCGACGTTCCTGTACGAGGCGATCTGGGACGTCGGCGTGGCCGTGCTGGTGATATGGCTGGACCGGAAGTACAAGTTCGGCCGGGGACGGGCGTTCGCGCTGTACGTGATGGCGTACACGGCGGGCCGGCTCGTGGATCGAGATGCTGCGCGTGGACGACGCCAACCACATCCTCGGCATCCGGCTCAACGTGTTCACCTCGGTGATCGTGTTCATCGGCGCGCTGGTCTACTTCCTCGCCGTCCGCGGCCCACGGGCGTACGTCGTGCCGGCCGACGCGCCGTCGGCGCCGCCCGAGCCGCCCGCCGACAGTGACGTGTCCGCGGTCGACGTGTCCGCCGCCGGCGCCCGGGAGCCGCGTACGGCGCCGAAGTCGTACCAGGTGGTGAGCGAGGAACGCTTCCGCGAGTACGAACGGACCGGTGTCCTGGAGCCGGCCGGTTCCGGTGCCGCCACCCGGGGACGAACCCGGGGACGCCGAGAAGGCCGGGTCGTCGGCCCGGTCCGACCGACGAGCACTGACCCGCGGACACCGGCGCGGAGGGCGGGCGGCGTGCGTACGGCCGTGGTGGTGGGCGCGGGGATGGCCGGACTGGCCGCCGCCGGCGCTCTGTCGCGGGCCGGCTGGCAGGTGACGCTGCTGGAACGGGGCGAGCGGGTGGCCGCCCCGCCGACCGCACTGGTGTTGTGGGGCAACGGGCGCAAGGCCCTGGAATCGCTGCACCCGGACGGCGGCTGGCACGCCATCGCGTCGCCGCTGCGCGACGGCGGGGTGCGCCGCCCGGACGGGCAGTGGCTGGTGCCCCCGCGGGCCCGGCAGAACGGCGCCGTCCCGGCCGCCGGCCCGGCCCCGGCCGTGGTGCACCTCGAGGACCTGTACGACGCGCTGGTGGCCGGCCTGGGCGACACGGAGATCCGCACCGGCACCGACGTGTCCAAGGTCCGCGTCGGTCCGGGGCGGCGCCCGGCGGTGGGCGACGGACGGAACTGGTTCGAGGCCGACCTGCTGGTCGCCGCGGACGGCATCGACAGCCCGATCCGCCTGGCGCTGGCCCCCGAATCGGTCGCCATCGGTTCCGGTTTCGCCGCCTGGCAGGCGGTGATCCCGGCGTTCCGGGCGCCGGACCCCGGCGAGGAGCCGGCGGCGAGACGCTGGGCGCCGGCTACCGGTTCGTGTCCGTGCCGCTGGGCGGCGCCGTCGGGCGGCGTGTACTGGGTGGCGACCGCGGCCGGGGCGTCGCGGCCGGAGCCCGCCGCCACCCAGCTGGCGTTGCTGCGGCGCTGGTTCGCCGCGTGGCACCCGCCGATCGGTGATCTGCTGGCGGCCACCCGCCCCGAGGACCTGGTGCCGCAGGAGGTGCGGGAGCTGCGGCCGCTGCCCCGGGCGTACGGCTTCCCGTCCGGCCCGGGCGGCGTGGTGCTGCTCGGCGACGCCGCCCACGCCATGCCGCACCACCTGGGACAGGGCGCGTGCCTGGCGTTCGAGGACGCGGCGACGTTGCGGTCGCTGGTGGCCGACGGCGACGCCCGGCGCGGAACTGGTCGAGGCGATCGACGCGTACAGCCGGGCCCGCCGGCCGCGGACGACCAGCGTGGTACGCCAGACCCGGCGGATGTCGGCGGTGGTCCAGGCCCGTGGCCGGCTGGCCCTGCGCGCCCGCGACGCCGCCCTCAATCAGCTGCGCCCGCGCCTGCTCGGCACGACGCAGGGCGGCACCACGGACTGGACCGCCCCCGAGTAGCGGCGCGGAAATGGGTCCCCCGCCCGATGGCCGGCCCACTACAGTCACCGGCCATGGATACGTTCGTGTCCTCGGGCCCGCTGCGGTTGTGGACCGAACGCTCCGGTGACCCGGACCACCCGGCGGTCCTGCTGATCATGGGCGCGGCCGCCCAGGGCATCACCTGCCCGGACCCCCTGGTCGACCACCTCGTCCGCCGCGGCCTGCAGGTCATCCGTTTCGACCACCGCGACACGGGCCGCTCGAGCACGGTCGACTTCGACCGCGATCCGTACGCGATCGGCGACATGGCCGCCGACTGTCTCGCCGTTCTGGACGCGTACGGCGTGTCCGCGGCCCACCTCGCCGGCGCCTCCATGGGCGGCGTGATCGCCCAGTGGCTGGGCGTCCATGAGCCGGCCCGCGTCCGTTCCCTGACCCTGCTCGGGACCACTCCGATGGGCCATCGCCCGGACCTGCCGCCCCCGGCGCCGCGTTTCCGCGATCACCTGGCCGGCCCGCGCGACGTGCCGCCGGGGCCGGAGGCCGACGTCGCCCTGTTCCGGGTGATGAACGGGGACGTCCTGGAGTTCGACGAGCCGTCCGCCCGGGCCATGCTGGAAACCGCCTGGTCCCGCGCCGCCGACCCGGCCGCCGCGGCCAACCACCACCGGGCCGCCCGGGTGATCGGCCCCGACTGCTTGGTCCCCCTGTCGGCCATCACCGCGCCGACCACGATCGTGCACGGCGACCAGGACCCGGTCTTTCCGCTGGCCCACGCCGAGGCCCTGGCCGCCGCCATCCCGCACGCGCACCTCGAGGTCGTCCCGGGCATGGGTCACGTGTTCTTCGCCCGGGGCCTGCCGGAACGGCTGGCCGACCTGATCGCCCGCTGATCAGGCGCCGATGGCGTCCAGTTCGGCGACCGCGTCGGCCGGCAGCGACAGCCCGGCCCCGGCGACGTTGGCGCGCAGGTGGGCCAGCGACGACGTACCCGGGATGAGCAGCATGTTCGGGGAGCGCTGCAGCAGCCAGGCCAGCGCGACCGCGAGTGGCGTCGCGTCCAGCCGCTTGGCCACCGCGTCGAGTTCCCCCGACTGCAGGCGGGAGAATCCGCCCAGCGGGAAATACGGCACGTACGCGACGCCCTGGGCCGCGGTCGACTCGATCAGCGGGTCGTCGCGGCGGTTGGCGATGTTGTAGAAGTTCTGCACGCACACCACCGGCGCGATCTGCTGGGCCTCGGCGAGCTGCGCGGCGTTCACCGTGCTCAGCCCGAGGTTCCGGATCAGGCCCTGCTCGCGCAGCTCGGCCAGCGCGCCGAACGGCTCGGCGATCGATCCGGGCTCGGGCGCGTCGAACCCGCCCATCCGCAGGTTGACCACGTCCAGCGCCTCAAGGCCGAGGCGTTGCAAGTTCTCGTGCACCTGCTGCCGCAGCTCGTCCGGCGTCCGCGCCTGCGGCCACCCGCCCGCGGCGTCGCGGCGCGCGCCCACCTTGGTCACGATGTGCAGGTCCTCCGGGTAGGGCGAGAGCGCCTCCCGGATGATCTCGTTGGTCACGTACGGGCCGTAGTAGTCCGACGTGTCGATGTGGTTGATGCCGAGCTCGACCACGGTCCGCAGCACGGCGATGGCCTCGTCGCGGTCGCGCGGGGGCCCGAACACGTGCGGTCCCGCGAGCTGCATGGCGCCGTAGCCGAAGCGGGTCAGGGTGAAGCCGCCGACCGGGTAGCGGCCGCCGGGCAGAGTCAGATCCGTCATGACATCAACCTTGCCCCCGTACGAGGCGGATCAGTCGGCCCTTCGCCGACCGTGATCGGTTAAGCCGCCCGTGACCGGTTAAGCCGCCCGTGACCGGTGAAGCCGCCCGTGACCGGTTAAAAGGCCGCGGCCGACGGCTCGGCGATGCAGGCGGTGCCGATCCGCCGGAAGCCGACCCGCGAGTACAGCCGGGCCACGTCGTCGTCGAAGGCGGACAGGAAGACCAGGTGCACCCCGTGCTGCAGCGCGTGCCGGGCCAGCGTCGCGGTCAGCTGGGACGCGTACCCCCGCCGCCGGGCCGACGGCAGGGTGGCCACGCCGGCGATCTCGGCCACGTCCCCGGCCCGCTGGTAGGACCCGCTCGCCACGATGCCGTCGGGGGCGGAGTCGACCACCGCGGTGAACGACCGGCCCGCGATCGTACGGCTCCGGGAGTTCTCCACCGCTTCGGGTGACGGCGGCGGCACCAGGTCGCGTTCGCGGGGACCGGCCGGCGTGATCGCCAGCCCACCGGCGGCGACCGTGGCCGGGTCGGTGGAGGCGGGCGCGCCGAACCCGAGCCGGCCCACCGCGCCGGCTGCGGCCAGGTCGGCGGCGTACCCGGGCGACGCCGGGTCGAGCAGGCGGATGACGCCCCCGGCCACCGGCAGGTCGGGCAGCAGTGCGGCCTGCTCCAGCACCATCAACGGGGCCATCAGCACTTGGAGGCCGGCCGACCGCGCGACCTCGAGCATCTCCGGGTTGTTCTCGTGGACCCATTCGAACGCCTCGGGCAGGCCGAGCTCTCGCTGCCGGCTCCGGGCCGCGGTAACATCGGCAGCGGACGGAACGGGCCCGCCCGGTCGCGGCCGGGCGTAGTACGGGTAGCCGTCGCCGTTCCGGACGAACAGAATCAAATCGCCGATATCCTCCGCGTGGGCGTCGGGCCGGGGTACAGCGTCGTAGAACCGTTCCAGCCGGACGAAGACGTCGGTATCCTGTTGCGCCACCGCGCGAGACTAT
>CAWJNH010000001.1:0-214981 GCA_963844215.1 uncultured Actinomycetota bacterium | reverse complement strand
CCGTTCACACCGGAGAGGTCACTGGTTCGATCCCAGTATCGCCCACCACGTTTCCGCAGGTCAGGGCCCGTTTGTCAGCCTCTTTGTAAGAGGTGTTCGGTTGTTGCTTCTTACTGTGGGAGCAAACGGAAGAACAAGATCAAATCTGTTGAAGGCTGTTGACGGCCGTTCGGCGTCGTCGCCCCGGAGTGAGGCTGCCGTGCCCGCCGTCGGTTGGCCGGATCACGGATATTGGTTGGCCCGTAACGCGTGGAGCCCGGACCGGTGGTCTGGGCCTTTCGGCGCGTCGCCGTCCGGGTTTTCTGCCGCTGTTCCAGGTGGGTGCCGTCGCGGATGCTGCGATGGATGTCGAGCGGCGAGTTCCAGGTCGTCTGATGTGATGAGTTGGTAGAGCTCACGCGCGCCGTGACGCTTGAGGCGTCGGATGATTTCTTTGTTGGACGTGCCTTCTTTGGTGCGTCGCTGCATGTGGTCGCGGGTGCGAGGGTCCCAACGCAGGCGGCAGAGCACGACCCGGAGAGGGCGGCGTTGGTCTGCCGGTCGCCGTTGGGGTTGAGCCGGTGCCGGGTGGTTCTGGCGGGGATCGGGGCGACGCCGCAGAGCAGGGCGAACGCGGCTTCGGAGGCGAGCCGGTTGTGGTTCTCGCCGGTGCTGACCAGCAGCTGTCCGGCGGTGTCGGCGGCGACGCCCTTGGCGGCTGGCAGCCGGGTTGATCGCGGCGCCGAGCGGCTCGAGCAGGTCGTCGAGGTCGGCGATCTCGGCCGACAGTTGCTGGTGGCGGGCCCGGCTGCGCAAGGCAAGCTCGAGGGCGGTGACCGGGGTCGCGGCGCCGGCTCGTTCAGGGCGCAGGTTCGCGCCGGTGGCGGCCAGCTGTTTGACGCTCAGCCCGCGCAGCCGGGCACGAAGCTCGTCGGGGGCGGTGACGATCAGGGTTCTCATTTGGGCGCTGGGTGTCGGCGCGCTGTTCGACAGCGCTGCGCCGGGCCACGCGCAGAGTGCGTAGCGCTTCGACGCGACCGTCACGCTGGTTGGGAGTGCCGGCGCTCACCGGCGAGGGCGGTCCGGGCAGCCCGGATGGCATCGATGGGATCGACTTGCCCTGGAAGCGGCGGGTCTTGCGGTCCGGAGGATCGACCTCGTGTCGGCGTACGGCTAAATCGCAGAGCTGCGTACGGGTGAAGTACACGGCAGCCATCGACGTTGGTACGCCTGGAAGAGCAAGCTCGGAGCGTCCGTCGACTACAGTGAGTCACCCAAGCCCGGGGGCAGCGGTGGACGGATTTGCCGAGATGAGTGCATCCGATTGAGCCGGCTGGTACGCCATCAAGGCGTAATGAGCGACCATGGACAGATGCCTGACGGATGGGGTCGGCGCCCGATCGCCGGATGGTGACCTCAGCGCCTCCGATACTGCCTTGATAACGCCGTGCGATGCGGATACACAGGGCCACATGTCCACCCTTCTTGTCATCGCCGGGCCACCCGGAGCCGGGAAGTCGACCGTCAGCTCCATCGCTTCTTCGCGTCTCTCACCAAGCGTCCTGATCCGCGGAGACGCCTTCTTCCGATTCCTGGACCAGGGTGCGCAGAAGCCGTGGCGGCCAGAGGCGAAGGATCAGAACCAGACGGTCATCCGCGCCTCGGGTGCGGCAGCTGGGCAGTTCGCGCGGGGAGGATACGAGTCCGTCTTCGACGGAGTCATGGGGCCATGGTTCCTGCCGGCCTTCTTCGAAGCCACAGGACTGAACGAGTTGCACTACGCCGTTCTGCTGCCCTCGGTAGAACGGTGCGTGCAGAACGTCACCATCCGGGAGGGCAACCGTGACGACGAGCCCGGTACGCGGTATATGCACGGACAGTTCGAGCAAGCCCGCATCGACGCCCGGCACCTGATTATCGAGCCAAGGGGAACTCCGGAGGAAGTGGCTACGAGCATTTTGTCTCGCTACCGTCAGGGTGCCTTTGCCTACGGTGCTCGAGACGTCACATAGTCCTGGCGACCTACCGTGCTGGCGGTGCGCCTAATACTCGGTCATACCGCGAAGCGGGCGCTGTCTCGGCGTCGTCGCGACCCTTTCCGGGTGTGGGTCATGGCGCTGCGAGGCCCTGCAAAGGGTCGGTGATGTCGAGGTCGACGAGGAAGCCGCGGGCCTGCCACTGTTGTGCGGGCAGCCGATCGCGGTACATCTGGAAGTGCTGCGTGGAGCTGAGCCACTGCATGGTGCCCGGGTCGGGCTGATGCCCGTCAGGCACCGGCGGGCCGGCGAGGGAAGGGACGTTGGCCAGGCGTCCCGGGACGGCGTCGGGGACGTCCGTCAGCCGTATAACGCTGGGGCGGCGGACCCACCCGTCGGTACCGCGGTCGTACAGGTCGTGCACGACCCGGATCCGCCGCACGACGCCCGCCGTCGAGGGCAGATAGCCGATCAGTCCGAGGTACGCGTCGAAGCCCAGGCAGCCGTCGAGTATCACCTCACCGTCGCGGTGATCGCCTTCTCGGACCGCGATCAGGTCACCGGCCTCGACAAGCTGAGCCCAGGGGTGCCCGTCGACGTCGAGCAACGTGCGAGAGCGTACGACGACCTGGTGTAGTACCAGGTCGTCGGGCAGCTCCGGGTCGTCGAGCCATCTCAGCCGGGTCGTGACCCGCTCGCCCAGAGACCAGGTGGCTTCGCGGGGATCAGTATTGAGCAAGACCGGCCAGAGCATCAACGCATCGTGCCATCCACTGTGATCATGGTGGTGCCGGGCGAAAGATCGAGTGCATTGTCATGCGCTGTCCGTGCGCCGGGACTACCGTCAGCTCATCACCTTCCGTACCAACGACTCGCTCTGCGGCGGCATCCGGCCATGCCAATGAGGGAGCCACGCAGATCGAGTCGGTCAGAAATCCTCCGGCCGGATTCCGAGCGCCGCGAGCGTCTCGTAGCGCGTTTCCTCCGGCAGCCATTCAACGGTGTAGCTCCCGGCGTGCGCGTCATCCTGTTCCCAGGAAAAGGTCCCCGACAACATTTCACCGACCACGGTCCACGGCGGGTAGTCCTCGTCGAGGGGCTCACGATCCCCGTCGGCCCACACGACAATGAACCAGACCCACCACTGACGGCTGCGGGAGAAGCTCAAGGGCGCCCAGAACGTACCAACCTGCGTCGCCACATGGCCGGCCACTTCGCCACCCCGTCGCAAAATTGCCACCCCGCCGTTCATGCCGGGGAAGTGCTTGTCCCTCACGTGGCGTCATGCCACATAGTCGGAGGCATGGAGGAGCACCTGACCGTAGGGCGTGTGGCCGAGCTGGCCGGCGTGACCATCCGCACGCTGCATCACTACGACGGGATCGGCCTGTTGCGGCCATCGGCGCGGACCGTCGCGGGATACCGGGCCTATTCCGCAGATGACGTGGAACGGCTGCGGGAAGTGCTCGCCTACCGGCGGCTGGGCTTCGGATTGCGGGAGATCGCGGATCTGGTCGACGGCCCGGCCACCGACGCGGTCGCACACCTGCGCCGGCTACGGAGGCTGCTGCTGGAACAGCGTGACCGTGCTGCTGCCATGGTGACGGCCATCGACAGCGAACTGCAGGCCCGGGCAATGGGAATCAGGACAACCCCGGAGGAGCAACTGAAAATGTTCGGCGCGCAGCTGTACGACGCCATCGGATCGGCCTACCGGACCACTCGGCGCACTGAACCCCGGATCGCCGAGCGCATCTGGGACGCACTGGGGGACGCCCATACAGTATTGAACGTCGGAGCAGGCACCGGCTCCTACGAACCACCAGACCGTGACGTCACGGCGGTGGAGCCGTCAGCTGTCATGCGGGCACAACGTCGCGCGGATGCCGCACCGTGCGTCGCAGCCGGAGCCGGAGAATCTGCCGTTCGAGGACTAGTCGTTCGACGCCGCGATGGCGGTCAGCACCGTACATCACTGGCCGGACCCAGTCGCCGGGCTGCGGGAGATGAAGCGGGTGGCCCGCCGGGTTGTCGTGTTCACCTACGACGCCGACAACACCGGTTGGCGCGAGCGGTTCTGGCTCACCCGTGACTACCTGCCTGAGTTCGCTGACCTTCTCATCGGCTGGCCGTCCTTGGCCGACTTAACTCACTCGATCGGAGGCCGCGCTGAGCCGGTACTCATTCCGTGGGACTGCGCTGATGGATTCTTCGAGGCGCACTGGCGCCGGCCCGAGGCCTATCTGGACGAACATGTGCGCCGCGCGGTGTCGGTATGGACCAGGGTCGGACCGCAGGCCGAGCAGCGGGCAGTAGGCAAACTCCGCGCAGACCTGTCCTCAGGTCGATGGGCTGAGCGCAACCGTGACCTCGTCACTCTCGACGCAGCAGAACTCGGCCTTCGTCTGCTCATAGCGTGAACACCGCCACGACTAGCCGCGCGGAGCGACCGCGCAGCCGGCGGTCCCAAACGCCCGGCGGAACGTACGGATTTGGCCGCGACCCGGTGCTCGGAACGTCACTTACGTTGCTGAGCTGTCGGGGTACGCGCCAAAGTGCCCAGCCACGTACGGCTGAACGCGCACAGCGGTTTGGTGCTCCCCAGTGGCAGTGATTGATCCCGCGTCGCGGTACGGGCCGCACGGTAGGAGGTGAAGATGTGGCGGTGAACTCCTCGCCGCGGGCCCGCAATGTCGACCCCGAAGCCGATCCGGGCACCACCGCGAGCCCGCCCGCAAAGGCTGCCGGCTCGCCGGGCGGGGCTGCGTCGTCGGGCTTGCTCGGGGCTGCCCCTGATCGCCGCTACCTGCTCGACAACGCGCAGGTCGAGGCGGGCGAGCGGTTCGTCGCACTCGCCGAGCTGTTCGACGGCGTGACGCGCGGGCACTTCAACCGGCTGGGGGTGCGATCCGGATGGCGCTGCTGGGAGGTCGGGGCCGGAGGCCGCAGCATCCCCGAGGCGCTCGCCGCGGCGGTCGGAGCCACGGGGTACGTACTGGCGACGGACATCAATCCGGTGTGGCTGGACCCGGATGGGAGCTACGAGGTCCGCCGGCACGATGTCGCCGCGGATCCGCCGCCGCATCCGGGGACGTTTGACCTGGTGCACGCCCGGCTCGTGCTCGTGCATGTGCCCGACCGTGATCGAGCGCTGGCGACGATGGTCGCGGCGCTGCGGCCTGGCGGCTGGCTGCTGGTGGAGGACGCCGATACCGAGTTGCAGCCGCTGGTGTGCCTTGACGAAAGTGGTCCGGCGCAGCGGCGAGCCAACCGGCTGCGGCGCGCCTTCCGGGAGTTGCTGACGCGCCGTGGCGCCGATCTGCGCTACGGCCGTACGCTGCCGAGGACGTTGCGTGAGGTCGGCCTGGTCGACGTCGCGGCGGCGGGCAGTTTCCCGGTCGGCGGGACGGTCTGCAACCGCCTGGAGATCGCGACGATGCGGCAGGTCCGCGTCGAGCTGGTCGCCGCCGGGCTCGCCGATGACGCCGAGATCGACGCGCACGTCGCCGCCGTCGCCGTCGGCGAGCTCGACCTCACCCTCGCACCCCTGATCTCGGCGTGGGGACGTCGCCCTGACTGATGTGATCTTGGATGGGCCGGTGTGTCCCGGCTGAGGGCATTGAATGATGGCATCCATGGACAATGAGACCCGGCGTGCCGTGGTGGCGGCGCTGTCACTGCTGGCTGGCAGCGCCCACTACCGGGACCGAGCCGACGCCGGCCAGGCCATGGCAAGCTTCGTGGACATGCCCGAGACCAGGCATCCGCTGCAGCGGCTCCTGCTCGACGCCGCCGACACGTTCGTCACCCAGATGACCGCGGAGGCCCTGCTTCGGCGGGAGGACCCAGAAGGTCTGGCCGCCGTGGCGCGAGCCGTGGCCAACGCCGACGCCGATCATGCTGACTACATCTACACCGCTGTCGACAACGTGTTCACGGTCTATGCCAGCCAGCGCGACGCCGCCGTGCGCATGTGCGACGTGCTGCTCGAGGGCGCTGATCGAGTGCTTCGCCGCGGAGCCACTCAACTGCGGGATGTCCTGATCCAGATCAACCCCGTCCTCCACCCCGCGGGCGACAACTGAGTCCGATCAAAGACACGGCGGACGACCCGTCCGGATCTGACGCGAACCGCCCGCTACGGACGGTCACGACTGGGTCGACACGACCAGCGCACGGACATTCCGATGAGCGCAGGTGTGGCAGGATGAGCCCATGTCTTCGCTGACGTGTCCGCTGTGCGGCCATGAGCAGGTTGCCGAAGGCCCGGGAGTGTCATCGCGTCGCTATGACTCCGGCGATTGGGTGCACTCGTGGACCCCCTTCATCGAGGACCGACGCGGCACACCCACGCGGCTCGTACATCCCAAGTGCTTTGCTGATGAGTGCGGGTTCGACGCTCTCCTCGCGCTGGTGACGGATCATGATCAGCGCATGCGGGTTGAGCTTTCGAAGCGCAGGTAGCACGTCCGCTCTCCCGGACGTATTACGGCTCTTGGAAGTTGAGCGGGTTCACGGCTGACGGCCAGCCAGGCGTGGAGGGTTCGCAGCTCATCGGTGATCATCTGAGTGTCGAGTTCGGATGGTCACAGGTGAAGAGCTGCGAGCATGGTCAACGATACGACCCGGTTGCTGCGCCTGGATGGCCTGGTGGTCGAGCGGGTCGAGCTGGACGCCGCGGGCGCTCCCGTGGTGGACCCTTCCACCGGTTGTGAGCGGCCCCGATGCTGCCCGCAATGCGGTCAGCGAGCGGTCCGGGTGAAGCAGTGGACCACGACCCGGCCGCGGGACCTGCCCGTCGCGGGCAGCCGGTGCTGCTGCGCTGGCGCAAACGACGCTGGTGCTGCCCGAGCACAGCCTGTCCCGGTCAGTCGTTCACCAAGAAGGTCGCCCAGGTCCCGGTCCGATCACGGCTGACCAGGCGGTTGCGGCAGGCGGCGGGTGCGGCGGTCGCCGACGGCGGCCGTACGGTCGCGCAGTCCGCCCTTGATCACGGGGTGTCCTGGCCGGTCGTCGCCGCCGTCGCGTTCACCGCGTACGCCACCACCGTCCTGTCGGCTCGAGGACCACGACCGCCGACCGGTGGCACGTCGGGTTCTGTGATCTATCCGGCGGTCAAGGTTTGCTCGCCCAGGTCGAAGGGCGCACCACTGCCGCGCTCACCGACTGGCTGACCGGGCGCCCGCCGGCCTGGCGCGAGCAGATCCGCACGGTCGCGATCGACACGTGCACCGTGTTCAAGGCCGCGATCCGCCAGGCGTTGCGGTGGTCTCACCGGTCGGGTCAGTCATTGCCGAACTCACCGTCACGGCCACCACCGACGGCGTCGCCTCCCTGATCGCCTGGGCCAGTGAGCACACCGACAGACTCGGCTCCGGGCGTCGCGCCTGGGCACTGGACAGCGCACGCTCACACGTAGTCGGACTGCTACGCGCACTGCGCACCGCCGGTGAGACCGTCTTCGAGGCGCCCAAACCCACGGCGACTGCCCGGCGCCGCGGCGGCAAGTCCGACTCTCTGGACGCCCTCCACGCTGCTCGCGCTGTCTTGGCCGCCGACCACATCGCCACACCCCGACCCGACGGCGACCGCGAAGCCCTGCGGATCCGCATGCCTGCCGCCGCCACTACACCGACGCCCGCACCGCGACGGTCAACCTGTTCAAGTCGCTGATCCTCACCGCCGACGACGAGTTACGCGAGCAGTTCCGCGGCCGAAACACCGACCAGCACGTTCGCCACGCCACCGACCTCACCGCCGACGAGGACAGCGATGCCCTCGCACGCCTGCGTCGCGGCCAGATGACCGCCCTAGCTCACCAGATCCGCGACCTTGACCACCTGCTGGCCGCGAACCTGCGCCAAGTCCGAGACCTGGTCACCGCCATGTATCCGACGCTGCTCGAGCAGCCCGGCATCGGCCCCGCCACGGCCGCGGTCGCTTTGATCTCCTGGTCGCACCACGGCCGCGTTCGCAGCGAAGCCGCCTTCGCCGTCCTCGCCGGGGTCAGCCCCGTGCCCGCCAGCTCCGGCCGCACCGTGCGCCACCGCCTCAACCGCGGCGGCGACCGGACCCTCAACTTCGCCATCCACACCATTGCCAAGTCCCGTCAGCGATACCACCAACCGACCAAGGACTACATCACTCGCCGCACCGCTGAAGGCCGCACACCCTGCGAGATCATCCGCGTGCTCAAACGCTACATAGCGCGTTACGGCTCCCTGTGGCTTTCACCGAGCTTGCCGCGCAATCTGACGACACTGTCACGGTTGGGCTCGGCGCGTCCTCTGATCCCAGAACGCAACAGCGCCCCTCGGCTCATGCTGAACCGACGACGCAGGGGCGACCACGGCTTCGCGCTTCACTTCTTTCGCGATGTCGAACAGAGCCTGCGCCGCCCGGCCGTACCCAGCCCGGAAAGCATCGTCGCATTCGGTCATGTACCGTTTGCGCTGGTGAATACGACCCACCGCGTATCCGCTCGCAATAACGAAACCTACAGCAAGGACCAGGTTGATGATGCTGTTTTCTGAGGCGATCATGCCGTCATTCCTCGATCATTCGCGCGCAGAGGGTACGGCTCAACTGAACCGACCGCTCATGGTCAACTGTGTCGCGCCCGGGCATCCCACTCGATCCCGTGCGCGCCATAACCCCCGCCGACATTCGATGCCAGCGAAACCGAAGCGTCGACATTGGGCGAATCGACCAAGCGGACAAGGTTGTGTGACGCCCGGTGAAAGCCGTCTCTAAAAGCGTCACCGCACTCCTTGCTGTGCCGGAGCTGTTCGTGCAGGCATCCCGATACGTATGACGCGAGAATCGCTACCACGCTGCTCAGCGCCGCAGCGGCGAAGGAGCTGTGCAGAACATTCATGAAACGTCCCCGATCTGCGGTGAAGGTTACAGTCGCGGTTACACGGCGCTCCGTTGCATTTCGATGGCCCATCAATGAGGAGGTCACTTACGTCGTCACGTCAGGCCGACAACGGCGCATCGACTAACCGGTCGTTTTTCCACTTAGGTTTGCTTACCGACCATCACGAAAACGCAGGTGTTGGTTCGGATCGCAACTCAGCGAAACAGGGGAAAGAAACGCCGTTGTGACATATGTCGCCACCGGCGCAGGATGTGGATCAATCAGCACAAAGGGGCGATCGGGTCACGCGCGCCGCGCCGGACGAACAGCCCGATACGAGAAGCTTGTCGGTGAGTAAGTTCGGCCGACACCGCGGCTGCGCCGGAAAGCGCCTCCTAATACCGTCTGTGCCATGCCAACCACCACTAATACTGTCCAGGTAGTCCTCTCTGTCGTCATGGTGATGTTCACTGCGTACATCGCGGGACGGATCCACCAGTGGTCGCGTCGAACCTTCGAACGGCATGACGCCTTCCGGGAGGGTTACGACCGCGCCTCGCACGCTCTGTTCCATCTCGCCACCCGCGGCGTACCGCCGGCGGGACCCGAGCCCGACCGCGGCGTCAGGTCGGCGCCGCGTCGCAGCCCAGGTCACCGACATACGGCGCTGCAGCACACCAAAATCGACGCGATGGCACACCATCGCTCGTAGTTGAAAGGCCGCCGGCCCCGATCCTGTGATCAGACGAGGAATGAGTTGGACAGCTACAAACTCAGCTTGATTCAGTTGATGATGGCAGGGGGAGGCGTCATCTTCAGCTCCTACGTCGCGGGGCGGCTGCATCAGCGATACAAGCAGGAACTCGACAACGATGACGCCTACCGAACCGGGTACGACCAGGCGTCGCAGTTCATGCTGACGATGACGAGCCCCGGCGCTCCTGCCGCCGGTCCAGACGCAGTGCCGTGAAGCCTAAGTTGATCATGGAGGGCTATCATCTTGGGTAGCGGTTCGATTCGATGCTGTGCAGGGCGAGGATGGCCTGCCATTGTCAGTCCGCCTTCGTCCTCGGCTCACGACGGTCGTGCCGATTTCCGGGCGACACCGCGCGCTGCTGGCGGGGATGCAAGAGTGACCCACATGTCGTACGACCAAACGGTCCCGCTCTCATCCCCTGGGGCAATCGCTTTGTCCGTGGATCCGCACTCTGCGGCACTGCCGCCCGTGGCCGAACCCGATCAGCAGCATGTACTTGATCGGTTGGAGGTCGTTGACCCCCGCGCAGTTTGGCGGCACGAGGCGCACGACTTCACGACGTGGCTGTTGGCCAACGCGGACGTGCTCGGTGACGTCCTGGGCATGGAACTGGAACTCACCGAGGCCGAGCACAAGGTCGGCGGTTTCGCCCTGGACCTCATCGGCCAGGACGTGTCGACAGGGGAGCGGATCATCGTCGAGAACCAGCTGGAGGTCAGCGACCACGCCCATCTGGGCCAACTTTTGACCTACGCCGGAGGCACCGATCCGGTCACGGTCGTCTGGTGTTCGCCGCGGTTCCGCGATGAACACCGGGCCGCGTTGACCTGGCTGAACGAACGGACCACCGAAGACACTCGCTTCTTCGGTGTTGAGATCAGCGTGGTCCGTATCGGCGCGTCGCGACCGGCGCCGCTGTTTCGACTCGTCGCTCAATCCAATGACTGGGGCAAAAAGGTCCGTAGCAGCACAAGCCAGACGGCGACGCTGACCGAGCGGGCGGTGTTGTATCGACGTTTCTGGGGGCGGATGCTCGAACGACTCCGCGTCGAACACCCGACCTGGACGAAGGCCACGCTGCCCACGACCGTGTCCTGGACGACGCTACCGGCTGGGACGTCGATGGCCTGGTACGGCTTTAACTTCACCGGCAACCGTGCTCTGCGCAGCGAGCTGTACTTCGGCTCTCCCGACCCGGATTCCAACCGACAGGCCTTCGACCGCCTCGTCGAGCTCCGCGACCGTTTCGAGCACGCCTACGGCCGCACCCTCGACTGGCAGCCGCTCGAGGGCAGGAAGGCCTGCCGCGTTGCCGACGACCGTATCGACAGTCCGATTGAGAACGCAGACGAGTGGGAGACCTACATAGACTGGCTATTCGACGCCGGCGCACGCATGCGCCGCGCCGTGCACACCGTCGGCGGCCTCGGCAGGTGAGCCACCGTACCCAAACCCGTCTTTCCGTTTTAGGCTGAGCGCACCACGCCGCCCTACTGGGTGCCGGCCCCGGCTCGACGCGGTCCCCGCCGACAAATTCCGTCCATGCAGGTCATGCGGCATGCTCGTACTCGGTGATTGTGGTCGAGCCAGGCGCCCTGACCAGCGAGTTCGTTGCCAACGCCGGTCGGGATTGGGACGAGATGTTGGCTCAAGTCGGGCGCTACCGCGAGGTGCTGGACCGCTACCTCAGTCAGACCACACGTCAATTCGCCACCGGTGCGCAGCCGCCGGCCGAGGTGGTGGACATCATCGTCGGCGCTGAAGCAGGATAAGCCACCGTCGCGCGTGCAGGCCTCGGCCTTCTGCGGATTTCGTTAGTCGCAAGTTGACTGACGTCGACGGCTCCGCGGTCCTCGGCGCGACGTCGAGCTAGGTCACCGGTTCTTGACGGCGGGGCGGCCCCGTCGATGACACCGGGACGTCGCGGTCAGAAGTCGCCACCGCCGCCGTTGCTGGAACCGTCGCCGAAGTCGCCGTCGGCACCCCCGCCGCCGAATCCGCCGCCGTCGTCGTCGTAGCGCTCTTCCCGTTCGCGCTCCTCCTCCCGGCCCTCGTTACGGCCGAGCTCGTACCCGAGCAGGCCGCCCGCAGCCGCGCCGACCCCTCCGGCAACCCACGGGGCGGCCCCAGAGCCGCCGTAGCCTGGGCCGCCTTGGTAGTAGCCGGGCGGACCATATCCGGGCGGACCGGGGTAGTAGCCGGTCCGCCCGTAACCGGGCGGTCCCTGTTCGTAGTCGATGACGCTCGGCCCGCGCCGCCGGCGGCGCCGCAGCAGGAACACGGCTCCGGCGCCGATCACCACCAGCAGGCAGAGCAGACCACCGACCGGCACCCCGCTCGAGGCGTAGGCGGTAGGACGTCGCTGCGGGCCGTTCCGGGCCGGGCCGCCGGCGGGGATGGCGGTGCGGAGGGAACCGAGCGCCGCGATCGTCGCCGCGGTGTAGTCGGAGTTGCCGTGGAACGTGTTGATGAACGCCTGGGTGGCCTCCGTTGCGGGCGGCTGGGTGACGCGCGATTGCGGTCCGGTACGGATCGCGAGATGGTGGGATTGGGTGTTGACGGCAATGACGACAAGCGTCGGCGCGGTCACCTTGGCCTGCGCCTCGCGGTCGAAGGCGGCCTTGTCGCCGGCGTCCTGGGTGGTGGTGTAGATCGCGACCGGGTCGGGCAGCGTCGCGGCGTCGTTCTGCACCCGCGTGACGTCGAGGACGTGGGAATCATCGTGGATGCTGACCGCCGAGGCCTGCGCAGCCACGCTGGTGAGAACCAGGGTGGCCACCACCATGACCGCGGATACTCCCACCGCGGCCCTCAGGTGGCCCCATGACCGGCTGCCGAGCGCCATCTTGATCGTTCCTCCGGTTGTCGCTGCTGTCATTGCTCAGCCCAGGGTGTATCACCCGCACAACCGCGGACAAACGGGCCTTCCCCCGTTAACTTCGGCTGAACCGGTGTCAGCTTGGTCTGCGTCCAGCTCGGAGGCGTTGTGCGGAGCCGGCTAACCGAAAGTCCGTAGGCAGTCGACCAGCTTCGGCTGGGAGCAGATTGGGAGCAGTGGCTCGCTGAATGGCCGTCAACGGCTCTGGGCTGCGCGGAACTGCGTCGCGTTAGCGCAGGTCCTTTGCGAAATCGCTGGTCAGAGGCTTGCGGTCCGTCCGTTCCTGTTGAGGGCTGTTGACGGCTGTTCGGCGTTGCCGCCCGGGGCGGGGCCCCGTGCCGGCCGTCGGTTGGCCGCGTCGCGGGTATTGCGGCAGGGGGTCGTGTCGACCTGGTCATTACCTACTCCTGGGCATGGCGAGGGGATCTCCGGGTTGGACCCGGCAACGGAAAAGCCGACGCCCGAAGGGCGTCGGCCTGGTGCCGGATGTAGTAACAACTGCAGGGGCCAACCCCTTGATGGGCAGCAGTGATAGGGATTCTGACTCCGATTAGAAGGTTAGGGGTTCGAGTCCCTTCGGGCGTAGGGCTTTATCAATGCCGTGACCAGCGAGTCCGCTGAGGCGGGGGTGGTGTGGTGGTTGTGTTAGTCGTTTGCGAGGGCGGTGATGGGGCTGGTTCGGGTGGCTTTTCGGGCTGGTAGGAGGCCGGCTGCGGTGGTGATGAGGATGAGGGTGGCGGTGATGAGGGTGAGTTGTCCGGTGGGGATTGTGAGGGGTACGTCTTGTTGCAGCGCGGTGAGTGTGAGCCAGGCGAAGGGTATGCCGAGGGTGATGCCGAGGACGGCTCCGATGGCCCCGTAGAGGCCGGCTTCGGCGCTGATCATGGCTAGGAGTGCGGGGCGGTTCATGCCGAGTGCTCGTAGCAGGCCTGATTCGCGGGTTCGTTCGACGACTGATAGTGCGGTGGTGGTGCCGACGCCGATGACGGAGATGAGCACGGTGAGTCCGAGGAGGCCGAGGGCGGCGGTTAGGAGGGTGGATACTTCTCCTTTCTCTTTGTCGCCGCTGTCGGCGAGTACTTCGACCTCTCCGTGGGTGCTTTCAGCGGCGTGGCGGAACGCGGCGAGTGCTTGGTCGCGGGTGCCGTTGGCGGTGTTGGCGAACACGCCGGCGGAGGTGTTGCCGAGTTCGGCGAGGTCGGCGGGGGCGAGTACGGCGTCTGTTTGTAGTGGTGCGTCAGCGATCAGGATCGCTGTGACGTGTTCGTGGATGGTGGCGCCGTTGGTTGCTGGTAGTGAGATGGTGTCGCCGATTTTGACGCCGGTGTCCAGGGCGTAGCTGCCGGACAGGATGGCTTCGCCGGGTTGCGGGGCGCTGAGTGTGCCTGCGGTGACCGGTAATTTCGCCAGGGCGGGGAGGGCGTTCATGTCCACGGAGATCGCGATGTGGGATTCCCCGGACTGGGTGAAGCCGCCGAGGGTGAAGGGTGTGACGTTGCGGAAGTGCGGGTCGGTGGTCAGCCGGGTCACGACGTCTGTGGTGTCCTTGCCGGGGTCCGCGGACAACGCGAAGTCCGCGGGGGAGCGGTTGGCTAGTTTACTGTCGGTCCAGGTTTGCAGGCTCGCGGCGCCGACGACGGTGCCGGCGACGAGGGTGACGCCGAGAGCGACGACGACGGACACGGCGGCGGCGCGGCGGGGGGTGCCGCCGATCCCACCGACGGCGAGGCGCCCGACCGGGCCGAGGGCGCGTAGCGGCCACCCGACAGCGGCGAGTACGGGCCGGATGAGCAGCGGCCCGAACGCGATCAGGACACCGAAGGTCAGCGCTCCGAGACCGACGAGGTCCAGCAGGACTGTGGCGGCTGCGTTCTTGTGGGTGAGTGCGTGGTGGGTTTGCCCGGCCAGGGCCGCTGTGGCGGCGGTGAGTAGGCCCCCGACCAGGATCCGGGCGAGGGAGATGCCGCGTTCGGACGCCACCGTTCCGGCGCTGCGCAACGCTTGCAACGGGGCGACGTCGGCGGCGGAGAACGCCGGTGCGAGCACAGCACCGGTGGTGAGTAGGGCCGCGCCGATGACCACGGCCACGGCGGCCCCGACCGGCACGTCGGGGTTGGACAGGGGGTGACCGGCGGCTCGGGCGACGGCGGGGGCGGTCAGGCCCGCGGCGAGGGCGAGTAGCACGCCGGTGGCTCCGGTGACGATCCCCACGACGGTGCCTTCGACTGCCAGCGCGACGATCAGTTGCCGGCGCTGCGCGCCGATGGTGCGTAGCAGCGCAAGCTGGCTCAGCCGTTGGGCGAACACGATCCGGAACGTGGAGGTGGCCACCAGCGCCGCCGCGACGACGGCGATCGCGACGAACATCGCCACCAGGGCGAAGATGTCGCCGAGTTGCCGGACAGCGTCGTGGGCTTCGGACAGGCGTGTCGTCTCGCCGGTGGTGACGCCGATAGCGTTCTGCGGGTCACCGGACAGCTGATCGGACAGCGGGGTCAGCAACGACCCCGGGTCCGTGCCCGGTGTGGTGAGGATGTCCAGGCGGGGGTAACCGAGGCGGGGGTGACCGGGGGGGTTGCCCAGCCCGGCCACGACGACGTCCGGGGCGTACGCCCGTTCGGCCTCGCCTTCAGGGCCGTCGACGACTCCGGTCACGGTCACCGGGACCAGGGCCGCACCCCGGCCGCCGCTGCGGAGCAGCACGGTGCTGCCGGGCCCGGCGCCGAGGCGCCCCACCGCACGCCGGTCCAGGGCGACCTGCCCGTCCTTCGTCGGGTAGGAACCGGTGACCAGGGTGACCCGCGACAGCGGCCCCGATCCCGGATCGGCGACGACGTCCACCGGCTGCCCCGACGCGGCCCCGCCGGTGGTGAAACTCACCGTGGTACGCCCCGCGACCTGAGCCACCCCCGGCATCCGCCGGACCCGCTCGACCTGCTGCGCGGTCAGTGGACCGCCGCCGTCGCCGGTGGACACGACCACACTGACACCGGGCGGGGTGTCGCTGAACGTGTCGAGGGTGGTACGGGTGACGATCTGATAGGCCAGCACGGTGGCGAACACCACGAACGCGGCGACCAGCACCGACAGCCCGGTCATGAACAACCGCGCCGGCCGGCGCAGGACCCCGCTGAGCTGAGTTCTCAACACACTCACGTTCATCGCGGATCTCCCAGATGCTGCAACAGTCCCGTGACAGCCGCCCGGGTGGGGTTACCGATGTCCGCGACGACGCGGCCGTCGGCGAGCATCAACGCCCGATCGGCGTACGCCGCGGCACCCGGATCGTGGGTGACCATGACAACCGTCTGGCCGAGCTGATGCACCGAGTCACGCAGCAGGTCGAGGACCTCCCCACCGGACCGGGTGTCCAGATTCCCGGTCGGTTCGTCCGCGAAGATCACATCCGGGCGGCCGGCGAGGGCCCGGGCCAACGCCACCCGCTGCTGCTGACCACCGGAAAGCTCAGCCGGGCGGTGAGCCAACCGGTCACGGATACCCAGCACGTCCACGACGTGGTCCAGAACACCCGGATCGACGCTCCGACCGGCCAGGTCCGCGGGAAGGGTGATGTTCTGCCGGGCGGTCAGCTGCGGCAACAAGTTGAACGCCTGGAACATGAAACCGATCCGGTCACGGCGCACCGCCGTCAAAGCCCGGTCACGCAGACCGGTCAACTCCACCTCACCGATCGTGATCCGTCCCGAGGTGGCCGCGTCGAGACCGGCCAAGCAATGCATCAACGTCGACTTACCCGACCCGGACGGACCCATGATCGCGGTGAACCGGCCCGCCGCGAAGCTGACCGTCACCCCATCAACCGCCCGGACACTGGTATCACCCGCTCCGTAAACCTTCACCAGGTCCGTCGCGGTGACCGCGGCCCGCATCACGACCCGATCGCAGGGATCTTCAGGGCGACGCCACTGTCGGCACAGTGACCCAACGCCTCGTCCTTCATATGCTGGAACTCCTTGGCCGTCGGCAACTCCCCAACACCGGTCGCCTTGACCCGACTCCAATAGACGTAATACCCGACCTGAGTGCTGATGCCGTCGTCTTTGAACCGGGTGTAACGGACCTGCCGGATATCCTGCTCCCACTTCTCAGCCTCGGCGTCGACCTTAGGCGCCGTACCAGCCTGATCAATGAGTTTCTGCGCGAGCCGGCAATCCGCCGCCGACGCCGGAGTCGGACCGAAGTGCTTCTGCCACACGTAATTGACGCCGAACGCGATACCCCCGAGGACCACAACCGTCAACACGCCCAACGTCAATATCTTGCCCCAGTTAACCTTCGTCATCTGCTACCTCCCCAACACGGAACCCGTTCTGACACCCCCAATTCTGTAAAACACATCCACCCCCGCGCATCAGCACCAGAACCGGTTTCCCGCCACCCCACGTACAACCCCAGTCGCACGTGCCGCGGGGGCGACCCTCCAACAACCACCGTCAGGACGCGGGACGGACCAGACCGATCTCATACGCGAACACGACTACCTGCACCCGATCCCGCAGGCCGAGTTTGGTCAAAATCCGCCCGAAATGCGTCTTCACCGTCGCCTCGGCGACGTGCAGACGTTCCGCGATCTCACTGTTCGACAGGCCGGCAGCGATCTGCTCCAGCACCTCCCGTTCACGGTTGGTGAGCGCAGCCAAGCGGGCGTCGGAAGAACCGGCGAGCGTCAGTTGACCGGCGAATCTGTCCAGCAGGGCCCGGGTCACCCGAGGCGCCACCACCGACTCACCGGCCACCACCACCCGGATCGCGGCGAGCAGTTCCTCCGGGGGCGCGTTCTTGAGCAGAAAGCCGCTGGCCCCGGCCTGCAGGGCGGCGAAAGCGTCCGCGTCGGTGTCGAATGTCGTGAGCACCAGCACCTTCGGCTCGCTGGCCCCGCTGCAGAGCCTTCGCGTTGCCTCGATCCCGTCCATGACCGGCATCCGGATGTCCATGATCACGACATCTGCTGCGGTCCGCGCGAGCAGCGCCAAAGCCTCGGCGCCGTCGCCGGCCTCACCGACCACCTCCATGTCGTCTTGGGCGGACAACACCATCCCAAACCCGGCCCGGACGAGAGCCTGATCGTCAACGAGAACGACACGGATACTCACGCCGCACCCTTCGCCGGGATGCAGGCGCTGATCTGCCAACCGCCGCCGCGCCGTGGTCCGGCGGCGAACTGGCCGCCGTGCACAGCAACTCGCTCCCGCATACCGACCAGTCCGTTGCCCCCGCCAACGCGCTGCCCGGCGGACGATGCGCTGCCGTCGTCGCTGATCTTCAGCACCGCCTGCCCGGCGACAAGCTCCAGCGCCACCTCAACCGTCACGCCTGGGCCGGCATGGCGTAACACGTTGGTCAACGCCTCCTGCACGATCCGGTACACGGTCAGCTCGATGGACGGGGGCAGCTCGCCCGGCTGCACAGCGACACGAAGATCGACGTGGACCCCCGCCGTACGGGCTCGGCTGACGAGCGCTTCCAGCTGATCGATCCCCCTACGGCGACGATCGTCGGGTTCATCGGCCGTCGACCCCGGGGCGCGCAGCACGCCGACGAGTCGGTGCATGTCTTCGAGCGCCTCGCGGCCCGTTCCCGCGACAACACGCATAGCCTTCTGCGCCTGGACAGGGTCCGTTCCGATCGCGTAACTCGCCCCGTCGGCCTGCGCGACCATCACGGCCAAGCCGTGCGCAACGATGTCATGCAGTTCGCGCGCGATGACGGCACGCTCGTCGGCTGCGGCCAGCCGGGCGAGGTGGTCCCGCTCGCGCTGCGCCGTTGCGAGCAGATCGGCCAGAACGACGTTCCGCTCCCGATGCCCCCTCAACGCGTACGCCAGTGCCCACAACCCCGCGCAGGCGACGAGCACCAGCGTGAAAAAAATGAGGCTGCTGTAGTCGGGCACCGACCCGGGGCCGCTATGGGTGCGCTCCACCACGAGGATGGTCACCCCGGCCACAACGACGGCCGATGCGGCGTACGTTGCCCACGCGTGCCGGCCGTGGTAGACCACGGCCACCATCGCGACCAGCACCGCCAGGTCGTAGCCGGTCGGGACACCCGGACACACGAACGCCTGCAACAACGCCAGCGCCGACACCACGGCGAAGACCCGCACCGGCGCGGCCCGCCGGAACACGACGGCGGCCGCCATACCCAGCCCGATCACCACGTCCTGCCGCGACTGGCTGCGGTATTCCACGGCGATGGTGGCGACGACAGTAGAAATGACCAGATCCCACAGGACCCAGCCCCACCGCGACGACACCAACCTGTCCAACACAGCAGCTACGATAACCGCCATCCGCACCAACGGGCACCGGTGCCGGCGTCGATCGCAGCCAGCCGGGTGCGGCCAGTTGCCGCCAACCGCTCGAACCCTGGCTCGACGGAGTCCGTAACGCTTCGTGGGACAGCCCCCGCTCGACGACTTCGGCACCCGGAGGACCCCGGTCGGCCCCCCACCAGGTGCCGCGTTGAGGGTTTTTGTCAGACCTGGGTCGTACTGGCGAAGGTCGATAGGTCAGATCGCGAGGGGATGTGGGGGTACCAGCGTCGCGACAGTGTAAGAGATATGGAATCAACGTCATTTCACGAACGCGGAAAGCGCCGGTCCTCATCCAGGATCGGGCGCATGATCCGGTCTGGAGGTGGTTGGGGACGCAAGACGCTGGCTGTGTGTTGGGGGCGTGCCTGGCAGTGGGGGCAGGCGTAGGAGTGGCTTCGGCGGGTGCGACCGTTCCACCCGCACCGCAGGTGTCGCATTCGGTGGTCACCGCACTGCCGGAGTCGGGTTCGGGGGTGGATTCTTTGCGCCAATTCCGCAGACAGCGTCTGTCGTGGGGGACGTGTTCTGCGGGCATGCTGCAGGGAGAGGACGCGGTGAAGGGCGAGGTGTGTGCCTTGCTGAGGGTGCCGTTGAACTACCGCGACCCGAACGGTAAGACGATCAAGGTGGCGGTGGGGCGTCTGCGCGCTGGCCCTGATCGCGGGATGCGTCCGGTGTTGATGATGAACCCTGGTGGTCCTGGTATCGGAGCGATCGACATGGTGGGGCTCTTCCGCGATCAGGCACCCGAGGCCGTCACCGACCGGTATGACCTGGTGGGGATGAACCCGCGCGGGTTGACCGGAGGCAGCCAGCCCCTGCAGTGCAAGGGCAAGATGACAGCCGGCGAGATCGACATGGCCTTCAGCTCGTTGAGGGCCTACCGGCCCGCCGCGTTCCCCGACAGGGTGAAGGCGGCGCGTGGCATTGCCGACAAATGCGGAAAGAAGATCGGCCCCGACCTGGCTTACTACACCACGGCCAACACCGCCAGAGACATGGACGTGCTCCGCAGCGTCCTGGGTGTGCCGACGATTTCTTATTTCGGAGTGTCCTACGGAACCTACCTCGGGGCAGTGTATGCGCAGCTGTTCCCCGACCGCACCGACCGGTTCGTCCTGGACAGCACAGTGAACCCGGAAGCCTTCGCCTCATCCCGCTTGCTCCGCGACTACGCTCCGCAGGCCGAGCCGGCATTCACGCACTGGACGTCCTGGGCCGCTACCCATGACAACACCTACCATCTGGGCAAGACTCCCGCGGCGGTGCGCAACACCTTCTACGCCATCGTCAAGCAGATGGGCCCCGACAGCGGCGGCACCCTGCGTGAGGTCATGCGTCTCGATGTGTATGACGTGAAAGAGGCATCTAAATACGTGGTGGAGCACCGTAAGGACACGGCGGAAACCTTCCCGTGGATGCCGCCCAGCGGCCCCGACGAAACCATCGAGCCCGTCGACTCGGCAATTACCGCCCTTGACTACACGGTGATGTGTGGAGAATCGCGTGGCTGGCCCACTAATCCCGATGACTACCGACAGGCCGCGCTGGAGGCGAAGAAGAAGTTCCCCCTGGCCGGGGACATCGCCAACGACATCACCCCGTGCGCGTTCTGGCCCTACCGGTCCGCAGAAGCACCCGTCACCGTGTCCAACTCTGTGCCCCTACTGATGATCCAGAACCAGTGGGACGGGCAAACCCCCTTGCCGGGAGCTCAGGCCGCCCACCGCCTCCTGCGCGGCTCACGGATGGTCACGGTGGGGAACGGTCAGGGCCACGGTATCTACCTCGAAAACGGCAACACCTGCGCCCGCACACACGTGTCCTCCTACTTCCTTACCGGCCAACTCCCCGCCGCCGATCTGACCTGCACTTCCCCCACTCCTCAACCCTGAAGCACTAAGCGATGTCTCGTAACCCCATCTACCGGGGCGTCGTCCAGTACCTGCTCCCCCAGGGACGTCTACCGGCTTCACCGGCTGCGCTGGGTCATGGAGACTTCCATTGCTCAAGACCCTGGCAGGCAAGCACCGTTCGACGGCGTCGAAGATGGCGGCCAAGCACAAAACCAAATCCAGACTCCCCGCTCAAGGAACTCGTCACACGACTCCTTGCGGACGTCTGCGACGTCTGCCAGCAACCCGGCGAGGTGGAAGTCCACCACGTCCGCACGCTCGCCGACCTCGGCCAACCCGGGCCGCTACAACCACAGTGGGCCAAGGCCATCGCCAACCGCAGACGCATGACCCTCGTGGTCTGCGGTTGGCCATGGCCTCCCCATACCGGGCAACCAGCCACACCGCTCACGCAAAGGTCACTGGAGAGCCGGACGATCGGGAAACCATCAAATCCGGTTCGGCGGGAGGCCGCGCGGAAAGGACCAGCCCAACGGCTGGCACCTCGCTGCGCGGCCGACCCATCTTCCATGATCATCTGTGCCGACGCACCGTCCGCGACTACGAACGACTTCCCACAGCACCACGCCGCGATGGCCCAACGGGCAATGATGATCATCATGACCAGCCGCCTCGCCCGCTACTACCTCACCTGGACCCTTCTTTACCAGGGCCTCAAGGATCGTGACTCCTCGGCACCTGACAGGGGAGGGCCTCGTTGCCGCCGCTTAGCGGCCGGCGGCACTTGCCCACTGCCCGCTTCGGCTGCGTCGCCGGCGCCGGAAGGCCTCAGTGCACAGTCGATTTGAATCTACGGGGACTGCGCCCCTCTGCTCTCAGTCGACTTCGATGAGGTAGGCGCCAACCACATTCTCGCGTGTTGCTGCGAGCCAGCCAACGCTGAGCAGGCCTCCCTCCAGCCACGAGCGCAACTCTTCAATGTCGCTCTCAGCGTCTCCACGGTCATCGAACGCTGGACTGACAAGAGGTTCACTTTCACGAGTCTGCACACGGATCGCCCACACCACGTCTACTCCTATCGTGACTATCAGCTTCAGCGCGGCACTACCGCCAACGCCGGGTCAAACGGTCGAACCAAGATCGGGGCGCTGCAGCCCCTCCGAACGTCGGCAGCACGGCCGCCACGAAAAGAATGCCAGCCCGGTTGATGATTGCCCCTTCGTCGCGAGAGCTCGAAGCGCGATGACGGAAGGGCTCCAGTTGTACTCACAGAGATTTTGATCATCGGACGCACCGACCCGCTCGGCCTCGGCTACGAACTTGCGAACATCTCGCAACGTGTCCTCGTTGCCAGCAACTCTGTACTGATGATCACTTGAATCCCTGCAGCCACATTCTACTATCGCTGATCAACCCAGGGCCTGGGCCTGCCCCGGGCTTGGCTTTAAATTTCCGGACCCCTGAGGGAAGGTGGCAAACGGCTTCCCGAAGGGACGTCGCGTCATGCCTGCTCTCCACCCTGTCGGGTTCCGTCTACGCGCCGTGCAGTTGGCCCGGACCGGGGCCGGCCGCGCCGAGCTGCGCCATCAAAGCCTCGACGGTGTTCTCCCCGACCTGCCACCCGGCGGCCTGCAACTCAAGGGTCACGCGCGGCGAGCCGTACGCGCCGCCCGACGCGTCGAAGATCTCCCGGATCGTGCCGGCGAGCCCGGCCCGCCGCTGTTGCCGGGCTGTGGGCTTGCGGTCGCGTCACTTGGAGATGCAGGACTCGACGGCCCGAGCCCGCGGCAGGTCTCCGCGTGCGGCACACCGTGCTCGCTGCTCTCGGAACAGATGAAGGCGACCACAGCTACGTCATCGCCTCCTTCGCCCACAAGACCACCGAACGCTTGAGGACATCACGCTCCATCGCCAGCTCGGCGTTCTCACGCCGCAGCCGCAGCGGCTCTTCGCGTTCGGACTCCGACGCCCCACCGTTGGGACCGCAGCCGCCGCTCGATGTCCTTGTTCACACAGTTCGCCAAGGTTCCCTCGTGGATCCCGAAGTCCCGCGGTCCCCGCGCGATCGGTTTCTTCCTCTCCCGCACGGTACGTGTCGGCGTACGGGTTCCAGTGCAGAGGCGGGTACGCCAAATGTGCAGAGGTCCAGGGACGCCAGGCGGTCGGGACGCCGCGGGCGGTAAGCCCGGCACCCTACGTCCGCACCCACGATGAGTAATCGGTATACGTGAGATGGCGCCCGGATGGCGGCAAATACGAACATTGCCCTTAGCGTCGCCGGAGCACATCGCCGGTCGGCACGTCGAGGACAAAGATCTTGCCCAAGTTGGCCTCGTATCCATAATCGACGTTCTGAACGCGCAGCCTTTCCGGGTTCGCCTCAACAATCTCAACTGACACTGGTTCGGCGCGTTCGTCGAGACTCAGTAGCCAGCGGTCGGCGAGGTAGCTGAGTCCCGTCGACTCCAGGATCCGCTGTGCGGCGTCCTCGTCCACCTCGTCACTGAGCGGGTAACCAAACACCGTGACGGGAAGAAAGCGATTGGTCGAGCCCCCAGCAGGACGCAGATAGCCCAAGAGCTCGCCGTCCTCGTCGCGCCGGTAGGGAATCCAAGTCACCGGAATCATGATCGTGGACGTTAGGGACGCGGTCGGAAACTCGCAACGGCGTTTCTGCCCGACCGGGCGTCCGCAACTCGGAAAACCGTCCACCGCTGCCCCAGGCTAGGGTTACTCCCTGTAGTCGACGGACGCTCCGGGCTTGCTCTTGCAGGCGTACCAACGTCGATGGTTGCCGTGTACTTCACCCGTACGCAGCTCTGCACTCTTAGCCGTACGCCGACAGTACGCACCGCACCGCCCCGGAATTCCGGGTCGAACCGCCGTCCTGTTTCGACCATAACCCTCTGTCCCTTTAGGTCTGGCCTCAACGCTGCCGGAGGAAGATCAGGTCGGGTGCGGCCTGGTCGCTGAGATCAGTTCACTATGCCAGGACTGATCGTTTGATTCGTCGGGTGATCAGGTCGACGCTGACCGACCGGATGGGTGTCACGTCGCCGACGGCGGTGGTCAGGTAGTCGTAGAGGCCTTCGTTGTTGCGGCAGGTGATGGCGGCCACGAGATTGGTCGTGCCGGTGGTGGCGGCCGTGAACCCGGTTTCGGGGCGGGTGGACAGGGCGGAGCCGGCCTCGGGCAGGCGGCCGGGGGCCACGCTCAGCCACAGGAACGCCGAGGCGTGGAAGCCCAGGGCGCTGGTGTCCAGGTCCGCTTCGATCCTGATGCCGCCACTGATGAGCAGTTGGTGCAGGCGCTGGGAGGCCCGGGCGGCCGTCCACCCGGTGGCGTCGGCCAGGGCGGCGATACTCGCCCGCCCGTCATCGGCCAAGGCCGTCAGCAGCGCCTGGTCGTCGCGGGTGATAGCTGCGGTGCCCTTCGCGGCGTCGGGGGCGGTGCTCGTCTCGGGCACGCGGGTGTCGGCGCTGCGGTAGACCTGGGTCAGCTGCTCGTCGGTGAGGGCGTCGTCGAAAGCGTGCCATTCGGCGGGGCCGCCGGCGTGCACGTGGAGGGCGGCGACAGCCTCGAAGTGCAATACGTGCGCGGCGTGGGGCAGGCGGTCCAGCAGTGTGGTGCCGTCGACCGTCTCGGGGGTCTCGATGGCACAGATGACCTTGGAGGCGCCGGCGGTCAAGCTGACCCACGACACGTCGGCGTGCTGAGCGATCCCCTCGGCGATCGCCGTGCCGGAGCCGGGCCGGCAGTGGACCTGCGCGAACCACAGCGCCGCGCCTTCGCGGCGGCCCGGAACGCCGGCCACGCGCACGACGCCGGCCTCCTGCAACGCACGGTAGCGGCGCGCTGCGGTCTGCTCGGATACCCCGACGACGGTGCCGAGGGTTCGAAACGACGCTCGGGCGTCGAACTTCAGGCAGTGCAGGATCTGACGGTCCACCCGGTCCACGGTGGAAGTTTACGACTGCCGTGGCCCCATGGCGGCAGGATTCGACGGCTTTGCGCCTAACAGTTGTCGGTTCTGACAGCTCCCGCCGACTCTGGTGAGTGTTCGGCGCACCGGCCTTGGACCACACGTCGCTTGGAGACCGCCATGCCCACGCTCGACACCCACGGGATCTCGCTGTACTACGAGACGCACGGAGATCCTTCCAACCCGCCGGTCCTGCTGATCTCCGGGCTCGGGGGTATCGGGGCGAGTTGGGGCCCGCAGGTGCACCTGTTCGCCCGAAATTACTGGGTCATCCTGCCCGACCAGCGCGGGACCGGACGCTCCACCCATGCCGGCGACGGCTATACCACCGAGGGTCTCGCCGCCGAGATGGCCGCCCTCGTCGAGCATCTCGGGGTTCTTCCCGTGCACGTCGTGGGCGCCTCCACCGGTGGGGCGATCGCCCAGCACATGGTCCTGCAGACCCCCCAGCTGGTCGCCAGCCTCACCCTGTCCTCCACCTTCGCCCGCTTCGACTCCTTCATGCAGCGCGAGTTCGCTGTCCGGCGCCGGCTGGCCGCCGAGTGGGACCGCGAGGCCCTGATGGAGGGCTACAGCTTGTTCCTGTTCTCCCCCCGCTACACCCGCGAGCACCCCGAGGCCGTCCAAGAGTGGATCGATCGCGCCGCCGGAGCTCCCGTCCAACCCGGGGACATCGAGGTCGGCCTGGCGCGCATCGACATGATCGCCGCCCACGACACCTCCGGTCGGCTTTCCCGGATTGAGCGGCCCACCCTCGTACTGAGCGGCACGCACAACGCCTGCACGCTCCTGGCCAACTCCGAGGACCTCGCCGCCGCCATCCCCGCCGCTCGCCTGGTCACCTTCGAGCAGGCCGGGGAGCTCATCGAGCTCGAGCAGCCCGAGCGGTACTTCGCCGAGGTCAGCGCCTTCATCGACGCCCACCGGTGACCGACCGCAGCGGACAGGCGATGCGACGTCGAGGAGGTGAGCCGGGGCGATGCTCTCCACGCAGATAGATCCGTGGCACGACTTGTTCGTGATGGCCGGCGGCGCCTCGGCCGCCCTGGTGGGGCTGCTGTTCGTGGCGGTCTCTCTCAACCACGAGCAGGTCCTGAAGATGCCGACGCTGCCCGAACTGGCGGGGGTGTCGATCACGCTGCTGATCGGCGTCACCGTCCTCAGCGTTGCGGGCCTGATCCCGGGCCAGAACCGTGTCGCGTTGGGCGTGGAGGTCCTGGCGGTGGGCGTGGCCGTCACGGTGATCACCTTCGCCTTGGTCCTCACCGGTCTGCGCCACCTCACCCGCCTCGGCTGGCGCGTCAGCCGACTGGCCCTGACCGCGGCCTCGACGCTTCCCGCGTTGGTCTGCGGCGCCACGCTGGTGGCCGGAGTCGGAGGCGGCCTGTACTGGGCGGCCCTCGAGATCGTCGCGGCCCTGGTCACCGCCACCTACAACGCCTGGGTCCTGCTCATCGAGATTCGCAGATGACAACGCCACCCGCACACACCCACCCGAACGGAGAACACTGTGCGTACTCCATCGCGCAGCGACCGACTCCACCCGCAGGTCCGGAGAGTCGCCCTCGTGCTGGTCATCGGCGGGTTGGCCCCGATTTTCGACACGACCATCGTCAGCGTCGCCCTGCACACGCTCGCCGGTCAACTGCACACCTCGCTCGCCACGATTCAATGGGTGAGCACCGCTTACCTGCTCGCTCTGGGCGTGACGATTCCGCTGGCGGGGTGGGCGCAAGGCCGTTTCGGTGGCCGGCGCGTGTGGATGTCCGCGCTGGTGATCTTCCTGGTCGGCTCGGTCGCGTCCAGCCTGGCCTGGAGTCCGGCCACCCTCATCGCCTTCCGGGCTGTGCAGGGGATCGGCGGCGGACTGATGGCGCCGCTGATGTCCACCCTGGTGATGCAGGCCGCCGGCGGGAAGGCGCTCGGCCGTGCGATGTCGGTGGTGAGCCTGCCTGCGACTCTGGGCCCAGTACTCGGGCCGGTCCTCGGCGGGGTGATCCTTAACTGGCTCGACTGGCGATGGCTGTTCTGGGTCAACGTCCCGTTCTGTGTCGCCGGTTTCCTTCTCGCCGGGAAACTGTTGCCGGCCGATACCAGATCATCACGCCCGCGGCTGGACGTGGCGGGATTCGTCCTCCTGTCCCCGGGCATCGTCGCCATCCTCTACGGCATCTCCAACGCCGGCATGAGGGGCGGTTTCGCTCGTACGGACGTCCTCGCGCCGGTGCTGACCGGTGCCGTCCTGCTGGCGGCATTCGGCATCTTCGCAACCCGGCGGGGCGAGCCCGCACTCGTCGACGTGCGCCTGTTCGCGCACCGCGCCGTCGCGTCCGCCTCCGCGCTGCTCTTCCTGTCCGGCGGGGCGTTGTTCGGGGCGATGCTGCTGCTGCCTCTGTACTTCCAGGACGTCCGGGGAACCGGCGCCCTGGGTGCCGGGCTGCTGCTGGTGCCGCAAGGGATCGGTACCCTGCTCAGCCGCTCCCTCGCCGGGCGCCTTACCGATGCCATCGGCCCCAAGTGGGTCACCGCTGCCGGCTTCGCGATCACCGGCGCTGCTACCGTCCCCTTCGCCCGGGCCGGGGGAACCACCAGCGAATGGATCCTCACGGCAGTCCTGATTCTCCGCGGCCTCGGACTCGGCGCCGTCACGACCTCTCTGTTCACCGCCGCGTTCGTCGGCCTCGACCGGCCCGAGATACCGCACGCGAGCATCATCACGCGGATCGCCCTGCAAATCGGCGGATCGTTCGGCGTCGCCATCCTCGCCGTCATTCTCGACGGGGCGCTCGCCAACGCCACAAGCAGCAACAGCCCCACCGCGACCGCGTTCGACCAGGCATTCTGGTGGTCCATCGGCTTCACCGGCCTCGCCGTCCTGCTTTCGCTTGTCCTGCCCGGCCGACCCCGAACCACCAACCGCGAACCGCGAACCGCGAACAGCACGGGTAGAGCCGACGCAAACACCCGATGACTTTGCCGAGGCCCTGACAACCACTCCACCAATCGGCGCCGCCGCGCGATTTCACAGCCGGCGTCTATGGATGCCGGACAAGGAAGTAACCGCGGGCAGAGGCGGCGAAACCCGAACCAGCCACGGACCGAGCTGTGACCACGGCAGCGTCGTCGCGGTGTCGGCGCCGCGCTGGTGAGGACGTTAGGCGGGCCGACGTCAGTCGACGACAGCGCGGAGCGCGAGCCGCGCGGCTGACAGCAGCTCTCGCAGGGGCCGCTGCTCGCTCGGCTGCACCCACTGGTGCTCTGCCGTCTGCTCGATGAGGACGCCGGCGCGTGCGGTGAGGAACGCGGTGTCGGGGTCCAAGCCCCGTTCGCGCAATGCGTCGGCGATGGCGACGGTGAGCGCGGCCCGCTTACCTTCCTCGCGTTCCTGCAGCTCCGGTGTGGCGTCGATGATCTGTCGCCGGTGCGCGGCGGGGCCGCGGAGCTGTTCGAGGAACTCGTCGGCGGCGGCCTGCAGGCCGCGCACGACAGCGTCGAGCGGCGCGGTGTCCATGCTGCACGCCGCGATCTCGCGGACGACGACGTGTCTCTGCGCCGTCGAGGTCGAGCCGAACAGGACGTCTCGCTTGTCGGCGAAGTGGTTGAAGAAAGTGCGTTCGGTCAGCCCGGCCCGGGCTGCGATCTCCGCCACGGTGGTGTGCTCGAAGCCCTGCTCGGCGAACAGACCGAGGGCGGCGTCGTGCAAGCGGCCAGCGGCGTTCGGTTCCCAGCGAGGCATGGTGACACCTTACGTGATTGCAGCGACTGTCATCAACGTGTACGGTGATTGCATGAACTGCAATAGCGTCCCTGACCCTCAAAGCAGCAAAACCCCGACGAAGGAGACCTGGCAATGCGCATCTTCCTGACCGGTGCTTCCGGGAACATCGCCTCTGCGGTCATCCCTGAACTCCTGGCCGCCGGACATGCCGTCACCGGCCTCGCCCGCTCAGACCGGGCCGCCGCGGTCGTGCGGTCGCGGGGCGCCGAGGTACGGCTCGGCGATCTCGACGACCTCGACGCCCTGACCGCCGCTGTTCGAGAAGCCGACGGCGTCATCCACCTCGCGTTCGACCACGAGCAGCAGAGCGCAGGCAACCTGGCGGGCGCCGTAGCGACAGACCTGCAGGCGATCCAGGCGATAGGCGCCGCCCTGGCGGGCTCGGGCAAATCCTTCGTCGGCACGAACGCGACCGCCGGAATGGCGCTGGCCGGCTTCGAAGGACAACTCACCGAACGAGACACGCTGCCCGGCGGCCCCCGCATCGATGCCGAGAACGCCGTGATCGCCCTCAGCCAGAACCGCGTACGCTCCTGCGTCGTCCGTCTCCCGCCGGCCGTGCACCACAACGGCCGTTACGGCTTCGTATCGGGGCTGATCGACATCGCCCGTGCCACCGGCACCTCCGGCTACGTCGGTGACGGCGGCAACCGCTGGCCGTCCTCCGACGCTCGTGATGTTGCCCACGCCTACCGCCTTGCCCTCGAAGCAGCGCCGGCGGGAGCACGGCTGCACGCCGTCGCCGAGGACGGCATCCCCGTCCGTGAGATCGCCGAGACGATCGGCCGCCGCCTCGATGTTGCCGTCACACCGGTCGCCGCCACCGACGTCGAAGAGCACTTCGGCTACCTGAGCGCGTTCGTCGGTCTCGACAACCCCACCTCGAACCGCATCACCCTCGACGCGCTCGGCTGGGCGCCGACCCGCCCCAGCCTGATCACCGCCCTCGAAGAAGACCGCGCACTCACCGCCCGGACCGTCAGTCGCTAACCCACCAGTAAGACAAGAGGCAACACCATGTCAACCATCCTCATCACCGGCGCCGGCACCGGCATCGGCCACCTGAGCGCGCGGGCCCTTGCCCGCGCCGGCCACACCGTCTACGCGAGCATGCGAGACCCGAACGCCGAACACGGGCAAGAATTGCGTCAGCTGGCCGGCCGCGAGGGCCTCGCGCTTCACACGGTCACCCTCGACGTCCAGTCCGAGGACTCCGCCCGCGCGGCGGTAAAAACCATCGTCGACGACGCGGGCCAGCTGGATGTCGTCGTGCAGAACGCCGGGCACCTCGCCGTCGGCTACGTCGAATCCTTCACCGCGGACGACATCGCCCACTTGTTCGACATCAATGTTCTCGGCGCGCAGCGCGTCAACCGCGCGGTGCTGCCGCACATGCGGGAACGCGGCGTCGGCACCCTGGTCTACGTCGGCAGCACCTCCATCATCGACGTTCCGCCGTTCCTGGGCCCCTACGTCGCCTCCAAAGCCGCATTCGACGTGATGGCTCAGGCCACCCGGTACGAGGTCGCCCCGCTGGGCATCGAGTCGGTCATCGTGATGCCCGGCCCGTTCACCCGCGGCACGGCCCACTTCTCCAACGCCGGCCATGCCTCCGACACAACCGTCGCGGCGGGCTACGCCGAGATCGACCCCCTGGTCGCGCGCAACCTGGAGGCCACCAACAGCCTCTTCCCCCCTGGAGTCGACCCTGATCCGGTGACCGTCGCCGACGAGATCACCCGGATTCTCGCGCTGCCCTTCGGGCAGCGCCCCTTCCGCAGCATCGTCGACTTCACCCGGTTCGGCGTCGACACCATCGTCGAGCAAACCGAAGCCCATATCGCGCAAGCCATGAACTTCATGAACTTTCAGAAGCTCCTCACCACCAGCCAGAAGGGCTGACCTGTGAAAACCACCGGCAATACCGTCTTCATCCCCGGCGCGACCAGCGGCATCGGCCTGGCCCTGGCCCGCCGATTCAAAGCCCACGGCAACACCGTCATAATCGGGGGCCGCCGCGCGGAGCTCCTCGACCAGCTCAAACGGCAGGACGGGTTCGACACCGTCGAGATCGACATCACCGATCCGCGCAGCATCAGCGCGGCCGCGGAACACGTCATCTCGACCCACCCCGACCTGAACGTGCTCCTCGCCATGGCGGGGATCCAGAAGCCCGAGGACTGGCACACCCCGGACCGGTTCCTCGACACCGCCGAGCAGACCGTCGCCACGAACTTCCTCGGACCCGTACGGCTGATCGCAGCATTCACCGAACAGCTGCAATCGCAGCCGGACGCCGCGATCATCACCGTCTCGTCCGGCCTGGCGTTCGTGCCGCTGTCGCTGACGGCGACCTACTGCGCCACGAAGGCGGCAATCCACTCCCTGTCAGAGTCGGTACGCCTGCAACTGGCGGACACCTCCATCCAGGTCATCGAACTCGTCCCCCCGGCCGTGCAGACCTCCCTGATGAACAACGTCGACAACCCTCGGGCCATGCCGCTGAACGACTTCATCGATGCCGCGTTCGGGATCCTCGAGAGCGCCCCCGACGTGCACGAAGTCCTCGTCGACAATGTCAACTTTCAGCGCTTCGCCGAACGACGGGGCGAATACGACAAGGTCCTCACCATCATCAACAGCGGCCATCAAGGCTGATTCATCGGTGGGAGCGACGGACCGTGTCGTCGCTGATCTGCCGGCCGGCGGCCATCCGCGTGTTGGGCGGCCCGCCGGCCCCGGCCAGAACGAAATTAATCACGCCGTCGTGTCCGAAGCCGGTCCGCCCGTTCGAGGTCCAGGTAGAGACCATGAACCTTATGGAGACCACCATGACCGCGCAGACCACCACCGGGACGGTCGATCAGCAGTGCTCACCGGCCGCCCGGGTCACTCGCTCGCTTCTCGGCTACGGGGTCGTCGCCGGACCGTTCTACGTGGCGGTGAGCCTGGGCCAGGCCCTGACCCGCGACGGATTCCAGCTGGACAAGCACGCCTGGAGCCTGCTCGAGAACGGCACCCTGGGCTGGATCCAGATCACGAACTTCATCGTCACCGGTCTGATGACCATGGCCGCGGCCGCCGGCCTGCGCCGGGCCATGACAACCGGTCGCGGCCGAGGCTGGGTGCCGTGGCTGATCTTCGTGTACGGCCTGGGCATGCTCGGCGCCGGCCTGTTCACCGCCGACCCGGCCGCGGGCTTTCCGATCGGCACGCCGGAGGTCACCACCATGAGCTGGCACGGCATGCTGCACTTTCTCACCAGCGGGATCGGCTTCCTCGGCCTGATCGCCGCGTGCCTGATGCTCGGCTCCCGGTTCGCCGGATCCGGCCGTACGGGTCTGGCCTGGTTCTCCCGCGTCACCGGCGTCGCGTTCCTGGGCGCCTTCGCCGGGGTCGCCGGCGGCTCGCACGGCCCGACCACGCTCGCCTTCGTCGCCGCGGTGCTGCTCGTCTGGGCGTGGCTGGCGACCATTTCCGTCCACTTCTACCGCGCGGCTGCCTGAGCGCGGCCGTCACCACCGAAAGGATGCGATCATGCGATACCTGATCATGCTGAAGGCGGCCCCGCCGACGACCGAACCGCCGGCGGGCCTGATGGACGCCATCATGAAACTGGGCGCCGACGCCACCGCCGCCGGCGCACTGCTCGACACCGCCGGTCTGGCCCCGAGCACCGCCGGCGCCAAGGTGTCCCTCACCGCCGGCCGGCTGAGCGTGACCGACGGCCCGTTCGCCGAGGCGAAGGAGACGATCAGCTACGCGCTGTACGAGGTGCGGTCCAAACAAGAGGCCGTCGAATGGGCTTCCCGGTTCCTGGCCCTGCACCGGGACATGTGGCCCGGGTGGGAGGGCGACGCCGAGGTCCTGAAGGTGTTCGGGCCGCAGGACTTCGGGCCGGGCGCGTGACCACGGCAGTCGTCTGATGCGAGGATCGGTGGCTGTGGCCGTCACCGATCCCCGCAGCCTGGTGGAGACGGTCTGGCGGATGGAGTCGGCCCGGATCGTCGCCGGGCTGGCCCGGATGGTCCGTGACGTCGGGCTGGCCGAGGAACTGGCCCAGGACACCCTGGTCATCGCGCTCGAACAATGGCCGGTGGCCGGCGTACCCGAACATCCGGCCTCCTGGCTCATGGCCACCGCCAAGCACCGCGCGGTCGATCTGCTCCGCCGCCAGAGCCGGTACCAGGAGAAACTCGCCGAGATCGGCCGGGCGACACCGCAGGCGGTCGACCCCGACAGCGCCGCGGACCTGGACGACTACGTCGGCGACGACCTGCTGCGGCTGATCTTCACCACGTGCCACCCGGTTCTGCCGACGGAGTCGCGGGTGGCGCTGACCCTGCGGCTGCTGGGCGGCCTCACCACCGGAGAGATCGCCCGGGCGTACCTGGTCCCGGAGGCGACGATCAGCAAGCGGATCACCCGGGCCAAACGAACCCTCGCCGAGAAGAAGGCGCCGATCGAACTGCCACCCCCGTCCGAGGCGGCGCACCGGCTGGCCTCGGTCCTCGAGGTCATCTACCTGATCTTCAACGAGGGGTACGCGGCGACCGCCGGCGAGGACTGGATGCGGCCGGCGCTGTGCACGGAGGCGCTGCGTCTCGGGCGGATCCTGGCCGGCCTGGCGGCGCAGGAGCCCGAGGTGCACGGGCTGGTGGCACTGATGGAACTGCAGGCGTCCCGGATACCGGCGCGGACCGCCGCCGACGGATCGCCCGTGCTGTTACCGGACCAGGACCGGCGGCGCTGGGACCGCCTGCTCATCCGGCGCGGACTCGAGGCGCTGGCCAAGGCCGAGGGCACCTTCGGCCCGTACGTCCTGCAGGCGTCGATCGCTGCCTGCCACGCCCAGGCGCTCAACCCCGAGGACACCGACTGGCCCCGCATCGCGGCGCTGTACGAGGTGCTCGCGTACGTAGCTCCGTCCCCGGTGGTGGACCTGAACCGAGCCGTGGCCGTCGGCCACGCCCACGACCCGGCCCGTGCCCTCGCCATCGTCGACGCCCTCGCGTTGCCCAACTATCCGTTGCTGCCCGCGGTCCGAGGCGACCTGCTCGCGAAAGTCGGCCGCACCGCCGAGGCCCGGGACGAGTTCCGCCGGGCCGCCGCCATGACGCGTAATGCCCGCGAACGGACCATCTTCGAATCCCGCGCCGCCGAGCTCGCCTGATTGACGGTCGACGGTGTGGCTCCCGGCCCCATTCGATGGTGTTCAGCGCGGTGGCATGGCCTATCGGATGATCAGCGTCGGCCGGCGAAGAGGTCGGTCTCCGGTCGTCCGCCTGGCTCGCGGTCCGCTTCGATGAACCATTCCCGGCCGGCGAAAAGGCGGAACAGCGGCCCGGGCAGACACCCGAGCAGCGCGACGATCCGAAGGCTTCCGCCACCTTCTGTCTGGCTCGCGTGGGCGCGCAGGGCGGCCCGCTTCTGACGCCAATACTTTCGTACGTCAATGGTATGCGTGATGTCGTGGCTGGCGGCGTAGGCGTCGGACGACGGGCTCAGGGGCAACCTCGGCACAAGTCGCCCGACAGGGCGCAGCAGGCGCAGCGCTGCCCGCAGGTGCTTGCGGCTGACGGTCGCCTCGAGCAGCACCGGAGTCGATGCCGCCGCGGCCGCGAACCGTGCCACGCGGTGCACCTGCCGATGATCGGGGTGACCGTATCCGCCATGTGCGTCGTACCCGGTCAGGATGTCTGCGTGCTCCTCCCGGAGGATGTCGATGAGCGCCGTGGCGGCCTGCTCGACCGGGACGTCGACGAATCGTGGTGCTTGGCCCGGTGCCACGACCGCGTCACCGCGCAGGCCCGAATCGTGATAGCCGAGTTCGGCGACGCGGGCGCAGCCGAGCTTTGCCGCGGCGCGGTACAACTCGGCCAGACGGCGGGCGCCCAGCGCGTCGCCACCGGTTCCGCCGGCCTCACCGCGGGTGGCCACCACGAGGACGACGCGGTGGCCTTCGGCGGCGGCGCGCGCCAGGGTGCCGCCGGTGAGCAGGCTCTCGTCGTCCGGATGGGCGTGGAAGGCCACCAGGGTGAATGGTCGTCTCACCGAGCGGTTCCGACCTCAGACGCGGGGAAAGGGAGAGCTCGCCTGTCCGTCGCCGCGGCGTAGAGTGCCTCGGCGGCGCCGAGCACCGCGCGCCATTGCATCGGGGGAGTGGTGCGGCGGTTGTGCGCGGCGACGGCAGCGAGCCGGGACGGATCGGCGAGCAGGCGCGCGATCGTCGAGGCCAGATCCTCGTCGGAGTCGGCCAGCCAGCCCTCGACTCCAGGGCGGATGAAGTCGGCGGTCCCGGAGTCGGCGCGTGCCAGAACCGGCAGTCCCGCGGTACGCGCTTCCAGGGCGGCGATGCCGAATGATTCGCGCGGAGCCGGCGAGACGTAGAGGTCGCCGGAGGACAGCACGCGGCGGATTTCGGGGCGCGACAGTGCCCCGGTCAGCCGGATGTGGTGGCCGGACTTGGATGTGCCGGCACGTCGGCGCAGCCGCGGCAACAACGGTCCGTCGCCGACCAGGACGGCACGGAACCGGCCGGGATGGGCGATCTGCAGGTCGAGGAGCATGTCGAGCAGGGCGAGCGGTCTTTTTCGGCGGACCATCCGCATCACGCTGATCAGCGTCAGCATGGACGAAACGGGGGGAGGAGACGGGTTTCGCCAGTCGCCAGGGTCGATGCCGTTGGGCAGGACGGCGATCGGCGTTCCGTCGAGCGCCGTGCTGACGGCGTCCGCCGCCGCGGTGCTGACGGCTGTCCACACGACGGGCCACTGGGCGGCTCCGTGCCACCGGGCGTACCGGTGCAGCAGGGGTAGTCTGTCGTGCCACATGGAATGCACGGAGACGACCGTGGGCAGACCAGCCGCCGCGGCGAGCCGTACGGCGGTCCAGGCCAGGGGCGAGAAGATCGAGATGTGGGCGTGTACCAGTTGCGCGCCGGTGGTTCGCAGCGCGGTCAGCAGCTCGTGGCCGGGCACTCTGCGGTGCGGGTCGACTCCGATGCGGCCGGTGCCCAGTCGTAGGACGGGAACCTCGCCGACATCACCGTCCCGAGCGGCGGTGGTGGTCAGAATGAAGGTTTCGTCGCCGTGCCGGCGCTGGCGGGTTGCGAGATCATGCATCTGCAGTTCGACGCCGCCGAGTCGTGGCAAGTAGACGTCGCTGACATGAGCTATGCGCATGCCGGTGGTATCCCGTCCTCTCGTCTGCGCTCTCCGCGTGCGTGCGCGCGCTGCACCAGCCACCATCCGCTTGCGACTGCCGCGCCGACGGGGATCTCGGCTGCGAAGACGAAGGCCCGGTAGAGAACTGTCCCGGCCAACGCCGCCGTGGGATCGGTGCCCAGGGCAATCAGGACCGACGCCATGCCGGCCTCGGCCAGGCCCGTGCCGCCGGGGGTCGCCGTCAGAAGGGTCGCGGCCCGCTCGACCACGAGCGCGGCGAACGTGACCGCCGGCAGCGGCCGGGCGCCGACGGCCAGCAGGCAGCACCACAGCAGCATGCCCTGGGCGAGCCGGTAACCGGTCATACCCAGCGCGAACGTCGCCCAACGGCGGCGCACTATCTGATCGGTTCCCGCCAGTAACGCCGACACGGTGGCCGACCATGTGGCACCGACGGGCCGTCGCAAGATCCGCGTGCAACTGCGGGCGGCGATGTCGACCAAGCGCAGCAGGGGCGTCCCGTGTCCGCACAGCGCCCAGAGCAACAGGATCCCGGCGGCGGCGGCGGCCCCTGCCAGAACCATCCAGGCGCCGGCTGCCGCCGGTGTGATGGTGCCGGCACCGAGTAACACGGCGAGCGCCGCGGCGGGCATCAGCAGCTTGGCGATGACGTCGCAGGCGGTCGACACGGTCACGAAGCGGGCGAAGTCCAGGGGGCTGTGCCCCCAAGACCGGGTCATCGTCAGGTTCAGCGCGGTGCCGGCCAGGCCGCCCAGGGGCAGGACGTTGGACACGGCACTACCGGTCAAGTTCAACGTCAGCGCACGTCGGCGCGTCAACCCCGGCAGGGCCGCCGCCAGTACGAACGTATGTATGTAAAGGCCCAGTATCCACAGGCCTCCGAGTCCCACGACCTGGAACCACGCGAGCGCCCCGATGAGCCGGAACGCCGCCATCCACGACACCCCTGCCGCCGATGCGCCTCTGGCGGCTGCCACCGCCGCGGCAAGGCATGCCACCAGCAGCAGGATCCGCCAACTCCGCGCCGACGGCATGCGCAGTCGGTCGGCGCGCTTCAGTGTCCTGCTGCTCACGACTGGGCACCGAACTGTGACGTGCCCGGCAACGGCATTCCTTTCGACACCCATCCTCCACCGTTGCCCCGATACTCCAGCCGGAAGCGGCCACCGTCAGCTCGGGAATTGAAAGTCGACGTTGGTGATGACCAGCATTACACCATCGCTGCGCAACTTATGCCTTGCGCGATGGCTCTCGTGCGGCGACTCCACCTCAAACCGACGGAAAACCTCATTCCAGAGCCTCCGTAACGGTTGACGGGGCGGCGCGTCGTCACCCTTGAGCAGCTGCCGCCACTGAGCCGGACGTCGCTTGATTGCTCAGGCGAGGACGATGGTGAGCCAGAACAGGTGCTTACCTCCGGGCAACCCGCTCAAGCCGCACCGCGGCATGGGCGCTCGGAATCGTCCGGCCGCAGTGTGTTCATCGCGCAAGCATCGCAACCGTAGGCTGAGAAATCACTGAAAGGTCTCATGTTTGCTACTCGAGGGCCATGGCTCTTACCGCATCGCTGGTGGACCACCTGAGGCGACAGCGTGGGACGGCCCGTTCGATCCGTCCACCGTAAGCATGGTCAGGAGCGGTCGAGTCGCGGGAAGACGGTTTCCATCAGCAGAATGCGTGCGGCGGCGGCGACGGGGATGGCGATCAAGGCCCCGATGATCCCGAGGACCGCGCCGCCGAACAGCACCGCGACCACGGTGACGGTCGCTGGGACCTCGACCGCCCTACCTATGATCTTCGGAACGATCAGGTAGTCCTCGAGGAGCCGGAACACGAGGTAGAACACCGCGGTCGCGATGGCAATCGGGACGGACACGCTGAGCGCGACCAGCGACACGATGATCCCGCCGATCGTGGACCCGACGATCGGTATGAGATCCAGCAGCGCGACCATCAACGCCAGCAGCAACGGGTACGGCACCCCGAAAATGAGCAGCCACACGAAGGTACTGGCACCGGCCAGCAGCGAGGTCGCCAAGTTGCCGAGGACGTAGGCGCCCACCTTGCCGAACATCTCGTCGCCGATCAGGATGGCCCGGGGCCGGCGGCTGTTGGGCATCAGCCGGTAGATCAGTTGCCGGATCCGGGGGAGGTCGGCAAGGAAATAGATCGTCAGCACCAGCACGGTCGCGATGGCCCCGGCCGCGCTGAGCACCATCTGCCCGGCGCCGAGCAGGCCGCCGAAGATGCTCTGTCCACCACCCGAGAGGAGCGCCTCGATGCGCTGCTGGGCGTGGAACTGCGCGTTGAGGCGGCCGAGCAGTGAACTGCGGTCCTGCAACTGCCCGACATAGTGCGGCAACTGGCGGACGAGCTGGCTGCTTTGAGCCACCAGCGGCGGGACCGCAGCGGCGATGAAGCCGGCCACGACGCCCAGGACGACAACTACAACGGCCACGACTGCGGCCGCTCGAGGAATCCACCGCGAAAGCCACCGGACGGCCGGGTCGAGACCGATGGCCAGGAACAAGGCCACCCCGACGAGCAGCAGCACCTCGCTCGACGCGGCCAGGAGCCTGATCAGCCCGTACGTCACGGCGACGCCGGCCGCCCCCAGCATGCCGATCACGAAAGGCGAACGCCGGTTGATCGGCCGGCCGGGGCGCCCGAGCGGCGTCTCCGGGGTTCTTGCGGCCTCAGCGGCGTCCTCGGCGGCCGCCAGCAACTTCTCGCCCGCTCCGGCGTCGCTCACCTCCGCGGCAAGGGCACGCGAATCCTGTTCGGCGGTGGATTGGATCGCGCGTTCCGCGGCATCTGATCGGGGGCGCTGGTCGTGGCCCATGAATGTCTGTCCCCGTTCTCGGGCGCCCCAGGAGGGGATGTCATTTGCTCCGGCGGATCCGGTGGGGCGGCCAGCCGATAGTGAAGCAACCCGGCCGCGGCACCGTCGTCCACGGCGGCATCATCGCATCCATCTCGCCGGACTCACGACTGGCGGCGAAGTTGTCCTTGCCGCCGAGCCCTTGGTCGTACCGCTGGACGGGAGATCCCGGGGCGGTGTCAACCCGGGGATTGGACACGACGGGCTGCTCTGATCTCCCCCTCCTCGCCGGCCGGACGTTCCTCTACAGCCAGGAGACCGGCGAGCGGCCGCAGCTCTACTTCAGTCACATGGTCAAGGCCGGCGATCCCTCGCGCTCGCCGCGGAGGCGGCATTGCTGGGGCGTCTGCCACGCTCGCTCCCGCTTCACGATAGGTACAACCGAATGTCCTTTGCCGCTGACGACTTCCGGTCTACCTTGACAAAAGGTTCAAATCACCTATAAGGGGATTAAATGAAGATCGTACGAACGGTCCTGGTCACCGTTGCGCTCAGCACCCTTGCCGCAGGAGCAGCGGCTCCCGCCTTCGCCGCGACGCCGACGACGCCAACGACGCCGAAGACCGTAGCCAGCGTTCGGGCCCGCGTGGACGCCAAGGCCCAGCACATCACGGCCAAGATGCAAGCCCAGCAGAGCCGTCTGGGCCGGCCGGCCCTTGCTGCCGCCAAGAACACCCTGCAGGCCGACATCACCAAGGTCTTGGCCGACACGGCCACTTGGCGCCGGCAGGTCGACGCGGCGACCACGATGGCCGACGTCCGCGCGGCTGACCCGCGCCGCCGGACGGTGAAGGCCGACCTCGCCAAGCTGCGCACCGACCTTGCCGCCGCCAAGTCGACGAAGACCGCGGCTCACTGAGCCGCGTTCGACTTGGTCTGCAGCCCAGCTGACTGACCCGGCTCTTGCCCGCGCCCACAACTAGGACCCGGGCAGGAGCCGGTCGGTTTCAGCACGGTCCAGCCCCCGAGGGCCCGGAGCGTAACAAGGCGCTGGGCGGCTGGGGCGCGGTCAGCGGCCTGGCCGCGGTTTACCAGCTCGACAGGTGGGCCGGCGGCAGCCCGGCGCTGATGGACATCGCCCCCGCGTCGGTCTTCCATCGGGCGTTCCCTGGTCGGTGCCTGCTTCGCGGTGGCGGGCGTGCTGGTCGCGCTGCCGAAGCTGAAGGCGGCAGAGACCCCGCCGGTCGCCGGCTGATCCCGGGTTCCGATGCGCCATCGAACTGTCCGCCACGGGTGCGTGACACCGTCGGGGGAACCGTCTTCACCGTCGAGGTCAGGTTCCTGCGGACCGGTCCTGCAGCCGTGCGGGTCGCACTCGCCCGGCATACCACGACGGGACGGCAAGTGCCGGCGTGTAGCGTCGGGATTGTTGGTGTTTGCGCGCGCCGTGTCCCGCTGGGGCACACGTCCGGTGCGTGAGCCCCGACGCGATCGGGTACCAGCAACGCCATGACCAGCGACGATGCGCGACCAGGGCGAGGTTCTCGGCGGATCGTGTGGCGGCCTCTGCGTGTCGGCAAGGTTGACGACCCCCGCTATGAGGCGGTGATGCGGGAGACCGCCGTCCGCAACGTCCGCAACGGCCGGCTGCCGGCCTTCTTCGCGGTGATCCTCGCGGTCCAACTCACCCTGATTTTGGTCCGCTTGGCGCGGGGTGCCGACACGTCCGGCACGGCCGCGACCGCCGCATCCTCGGTGTTCCTGGCGGTCGACATCTGCCTTCTGCAGGTGGTGCGCCGACGCAGCAAGGGGTACCTGGCGACCATCGGCGGCCTTCACCAGCCGGAGAATTAACGATGACCGCCGCGAAGCGTCCGTCGTCGCAGTTGTCGCACACGCCCGTGTGGGGTTTCAGCCTGGGGACGTTGGGGGTGTTCATCGCCGCGTCCCAATGGATAGGGCTGGCCGTCGACGACCATAATCGGGTCTGGCGCATCATCCTCGGCGTGGTGGCGACGCTGGCCGCGATCAGCTGTCTGACCTCGGCGGCCGTGCAACTCCGACGGAAACGACGCGACACTGTCTGAAAAGGCCGCCGGCCGTATGGATCACGCGCCGGACCGTCGGACCGGATGTCGGATCGGGCTGCGGTGCTCACGACGGCCGGGCACGGTCTGATGTTCGACCGTCATGGGGCAAGGCCCTTGCCGCCGGGGGAATGAGATCGTCCGCTGTACCTCGCGATGGCGCTATGCCTGGCCGACTCGGCCGCGGGGTGCGGCCGCGTACGCGGTGGCCGACGGTGACCCGAACACGTTGTCACACTACGTTGCCGTGGACTCGCGAGACGCTAAGTTGGGCGATGGGCAGGGCCGGCGACTCGATCCCTGATTCCTCGCCGCCGGGGGCGTTGAGCGGGCTTGCCTCGTACCGGGAGCAACATTGTCGAGAGACGCGAGTGCGCCGTCACCTTCGGGAGCGGCACCGCATGCCGGCGGATCGACGCTCGTCAGCGGATTTTCGAAGACTCGTCCAGCCGGTGCCACGTCCGGTTGTGATAAACGAGTGGCCGGGTGGCCGCCGCGTGGGCGGTGACGTCACCCGCGGGCGCCGCACTGGTCTGTAGTGCCTGCACCACGATGACCGTCGAACCACCCGCTTCGATCTCGCTCACGATTCGGCCGCGAATCCAGGCGGGCGCCCCGGGGAAGTACGGCTCGCCGGTGGGCAGGCGGTTCCACCTCGAGTGGTCCGCGAACCGGTCGACCCCGCTGGTGGCGCCGAGCAGAGCCAGGTCGAGTTGGTCGGCTCCGAGCAGGTGGACCACGACGGTGTCGGCGCTGCGAATCGTCGGGGCGCTCGAGGAGAATTCCGACACCGCGAATACCAACAGCGGGGGCTCCACACTGACCGAGAACACTGAGCTGGCGGTCAGCGCTGCGGGACGCCCGTCCGTCTGCGCCGTGATGAGGGCGACCCCGGCGGGATGGTTGCGGAACGCGGCCTTGAACTCGTCCGGGCCGACAGGTGTGTCACCTGGGTCGACCGGGCCGGCGGGAACCGCGAGCCGCTGCTGCGCTGTTGTCGTGGTCACTACGATTCTCCGTCCGGGTGCAGCCATTCGAAATGATCATGCGCCGGCCGGCTCGCCCAGCAGCACTGGTGCTGTCGGGGTCCAGCCGAGGTCCCGGCGGGCCCGGGCACTGGAGAACACGGCGGGCGTGGCGAGCAGGTCGGCCAGCGGACCGATCCGCCCGCGAAGCTGCTCGAGGGGCATCGATACCGTACGGCCGCCCAGGCCGAGTCCCGTGCTCGCCGCCGCGGCCAGATCCTTGACCCGCACGTAGTGATCGGACGATGCGATGTAGACCGATCCGGCCGGTGCGGCGTGCAGTGCGCGGACGTACAGGTCCGCGAGATCCTCGGCGTGCACAGTGGACCATTCGGCGTCGCCGTCGTCCGGGTAAGGCACCGCGTCGGCGCCCTGGGCGGCGAACGCGAGGATGCCGTAGACCTGCGCCTGGGCACCGTCGTACACGATGGACGGTCGGATCACGATGGTTCGCAAGCGGTCGTCGCCGGCCGCGACGACCATCGTCTCGACCTCCCCACGCCAGGCGACCGGACCGATGGGCGCGAGGGCGGCGGTCTCGTCGGTCGACCGGTCGGTGCTGGCACCGGTGACGCCGACTCCGGACGTCCAGAGCAAGGTCTTGCCGGTGCCGCGCAACGCCGCCAGCAACGCCTCGGCCAGGCGGCGCTCGGCGCCGGCCGGGTCGGTGGCGGCGAACGCGAGGTTGATCACGGCATCGGCGTCCCGGGCGAGATTCACGACGCTCTGCGGGTCGCAGATGTCGGCCGGGGCGGCCGTGATGCCGTCCGCGGCCAGCCGGGCGGCCCCCTGGTCGGTGGACGACGTGCAGACAAGTTGGTGTCCCGCCTCGGCGAGCGCTTTGCGTAGTCGGGTCCCGATGAACCCGCTTCCCCCGATCAACAACACCTTCATGATCGCTCAACCCCTTCGTCGAAGCCTGCGGGTTGAGTGTCGAACCGTCCGCTCCGGCGGACATCACCTGGTCGGGTGATCGAGGCCGGCTCAGGCGAGCAGGCCCAGCTGCCGGCAGCGTTCCGCGGCGCCCGCCCGGGTACTCACCCCGAGCTTGCGGTAGATGCTCTTCAGCTGGGTCTTCACGGTGTTGACGGACACGTGCCGTTGCGTGGCGATCTCCGCGTAGGTGAAGTCGCTCGGCAGGAAGCGAATGATCGCTAGTTCGCCTTCCGAGAACGGTTCGTCCATGCCACCGCGGGTGGCCTGCGTCGGGGCGTCATCGGTGCGGCCGAGCTCTCGCCGCGCCGCCTGCTGGAGCAGGTGCAGATAACTGCCGGAAAGGGCGTTCCGGGCGCGTTCGCGGGCGGGCAGCGTGCGCAGTCGCGTCATCAGGAGCGACGCGTCCGGGCCGATCACGGTGCGGACGAACCCGCCGGCCTGACCGAGCACCAAGATCCGCACGAGCAGCTCGTCCGCCTGAGCGGCGCCGGTCACCGTGGCAAGACGCAGATCCACCAGAAGCCGTTCCAGCTCTGCCCGCGGGTTGGTCGCCGTTCCGGCCGCGGAGGTTCGGGCTGCGGTTGGTCCGGCCACCTTGGGTCCCGCTGCGGTGGGGCTGACCGCCGCTGGTTGGGCAATGCGTCGTTCGACCATGTCGGGATACCGGCCTTCGATCAGCAGCACGACATCCGTGAGCTGATCCCATCGCGCCGGTGCGACGGGTAACCCGGCCAACGTCTCGAGCTGATCGCGCGCGGCCCGTGCGTCCATCCGGCGGGCCGCCATCAGCAGCCGCATCTCGGCCACTTGCGCCTGGACGAAGCCCGGCAGCGCTCCCCGCGGGTAGATCTCGCGGATCGTGTCGAGGACCTGGCCGGCGGCCGCGAACTGCCGCAACGCCGAGCGGCACTTGGCCAGCCCGAGCAGTGCCCGGCCGCGGACCCACACACTGCGGGCGGCAGCGGCGCAGTCGACCGCCCGCTCGAAGGAGCTGGCGCTCGCGGTCAGCTCGTCACGTTCCCAGTGCCGTTCGCCGAGGGCCACGTGTGCCTCGGCGATCGGTGCACCGGTGCTGAGCCCGATGCGCGCGGCCTCGGCGAGCGCCTGCTCGGCAAAGGCCGCCGCCTGGTCGAGCCGGCCGAGGCGACTTTGCAACCCGGCCATCGTGCTCGGCAGTCCCACGGCCGCGAACGCGCTGGGGGTGTCGCGTACCCGGTCCAAGTTGTCGCTGAGCAACCGGGCGCCGACCTCGGCGCGACCCGTCGCGCCGTAGGCCTCGGCCACCGCGCCGACCATCGCCAGCCGCGCGTAGCTGTCGGCCTGCCGGTGGTCGTGATCGCGACTGTCCAGCAGCGCGAGCGACGTCGCTCCCCAGTCGAGCGCCGACGCGGGATCCCCGAGCATCCAGTACGCCACCGCGCGCAGGCACGCTGATTCCGTGCGCACCTCATCGCCGGCGGAGGTGGAGCCGGCGGATTTGGAGCCGGCGGCCAGGTCCGCCCGTTCGCACCACTGCACCGCGGCTCGCGGGTCGTCGCCGTACGCCGAGATCCAGGCCTGTTTCAGTGCCAGCTGTGGGCGCTCGGCCAGCAGCCCGGCCGGCAACGCCGCGAACCAGCGTTGCAACGTGGCGTCGAGCCCACGCCGGTGCAAGTCCGGCACCAGGGCGGCCATCAGCGCCGCCGCGCGGGAAAACTCGGCGCCGGGCAGTGCGTGCTCGACGGCCAACGAGAAGTCGCCGGCCTGCTCGTACCACTGCGAGGCCCGGCCGTTCGCCACCGCGGCACGCTCGCCGGGCAACAGGCGCAACTGGTCCAGCAGCAGGTCACGAAACAGAGGTTGCAGGCGGAACCGCTGCCGGTATTCGTCGACGCCGGTGACGAATGAGCCGCCCGCTTCAAGCTCACGCAGCAGGGTCGTGGAATCGCTGCGTCCGGTGAGCCAGTCGCACGCGGGACCGGTCAGCTCGTCCAGCACGCAGACGTCGAGCAGGAACGCGCGCCGGTCGGGGGGCTCGTCGTCCAGGACTTCGTGGACCAGAAACTCGCGGAGATCACGGATGTGACCGGCAAAACCGCGGACGTACGCGCCGGGATCGCGGGCGTGTCGCAGTGCCAACGCGGCGTACCGCAGGCCGGTCACCCATCCCTGGGTGCGTTCGATGAGGATCTGCAGATCGGCCCGGTCGATCGGCCGTCCGCTGACCCGGGCGACAAGTGCGTGCGCCTCTCGGGCATCGAAGGCGAGGTCTCGGGCGGTCAGCTCGTGCAGGCGCCCCGCGGACCGCAATCGGTGCAGCCGTACGCCCGAAATGGCGGCGCGGCTGAGCAACACGACGTGGGTCGTGGCGGGGCACCCGGCGATCAGGTCGCCGAGCCCGTCGCGGACCACCCCGTTGGTGATCCGGTGCAGCTCGTCGAGGACGAGGACCCCCCGTTCGGGTACCCCTTCGAGTGCGCCCAGCAGCCTCGCGAGGAAGGCCTCCGGGGGACTGTCAGGCGCGTCGCGCATCTCGTCGCGCAGCAGCGGCTCAGCTGTCTCGCCGAGCTGCGCACCGAGCTCCGCTGCCGCGTCGGCGAGCCGCCACCAGAACCGGGCGGGGTCGTTGTCCCGCTCGTCCAGCCGAATCGCGGTGAACCGTCGAGACCGCATGGCCGCCGTCTGCCGCCACTGCTCGACCAGAACGGACTTGCCGTAACCGGCCGGGGCGACAACGGTGGTGACCAACGCGCCGCCGGCTCCCGAGGATCGCGCACTGAGGGCACCGAGCAGACGGTCGCGGGACATCAGATCCGAGGCCGGCGGGTCGCGGCGCGTGTGTGCGGTGACGTACGCCATAGCTAGACCCTAGGCCGGTACGCCCTTCGATGATGGCGCACGGCGAGCTCAGCCGGCCTGGTCGAGCAGTGCGCGGCCGAGCGCTTCGAACGTCTGCTCGCTGGCCTGAATGTGTTGGGCCGCCACCGCCATGTCCCGGAAGTTGCGCTGCAGTACGTTGTCGAGCCGCGCCCCGTTGGACCCGGCGAAGCGGAACGCCGTCGACGTGATCTCGGCCGCGACCGCGTGCACGAACGCGGGCATGGCCGACATGCGCAGGTCCAGTGCGTCGGGCAGCGGTTCACCGGCCCGGGCGAGGTCCCACATCTCCCCGACGAGGCGGTACAGTCCGGCCCGCGCCGCGCCCCACCGCATCTCGAGCTCGCCGAGCTCGTGGTGGAAGTAGGGCCGAGCGGCCACCGCGGTCACCGAGCCGGGCCGCATCTTCGCCTTCGCCTGCTCGGCGATCTCGTCGAGCGATCGGCGGGCGAGACCGACGGCGAAGGCGGCGAGGGTGGCCTGTGGGATTTTCAGACGGTAGCGGGGGCCACCGCGCTGAAGGGACGGCGGCATCGGCCATGCCATGGTCGCGGGGACGAATTTCTCGTCGAGCGAGTAGTCGTCGCTGCCGGTGCCCTTGAGCCCGCTGACGTGCCACGTGTCATGCACGGTGACCTCGTCGACCGGCAGGACGCCGGCGAGCACCCGCGGGGGACCCTCGGTGGCGGTGGCGGTGAACATCGTCCAGGTGGCGTGCCGGATCCCCGAGGCGAACGACCAGCGGCCACTGACCAGGTAGCCCCCGTCGACCTCGCGGAACCGGCCGGCGAGCGGCGCCATCTGCGATCCGGCGATCGGCCACGTCGGGCCGGCAAAGACGCGCTCGATGACGGCGTCCGAGCCGAAGGTGGCGATCATCGCCGCACCCTGGGCGCCGATCATGAGGGTCCAGCCCGCGGAACTGTCGATGCGGGCCACCGCTTCGATCACCTCGAGGTGGGTGATCGGATCCACCTCGAGCCCGCCCACCCCGAGCGGTGCGGCGATCCGGAAGAGTCCGGCATCGCGCATGGCGTCCACCACCGGACGGGGCAGACTGCGCTGCGCCTCGGCACGTTCGGCGTTCTCGCGCATCAGCGGCGCCAACCGGGCAACCTCCGCCAGCAGTTCGTCTCGCGCGCCGGAGCGGGCCGGTGTCGACGCGACTGTCGCCAACGTGCCGGTCATGACCCGGCCACCGCGGCGGCGACGCCCTCCACGAGGCTGGTCGGCGACGCGGCGGGTCGGCGCCACCGTTCGACCGGTCCTCGCCCCCCGTTTCGGACCACCAGAGCGCTGGTCGGGGTGACCTCCACGAAGCGCAGCGCCGGGTCGGCCGGTCCGGGGTACATGGCGGCGAGCCAGGGCATCGCGCCGCTGTCCCAGTACGCCGAACGCTCGGCATCGTCATGCACCACCCGCGCTACGCCCTTGATCAGCAGAGCCTCCGGGAACATCTCGCCGGGGGTCAGAAACTGCAGGCTGACGCGTTGGCGCTGCCGAAGGTTGCGATGTTTTCTGCTCCCGGCGCGGGTCGCGAAGACCATCATGGCCTGCGACCAGACCGGAATCACGGGTACGACGTGCGGCGTGCCGTCGTCGTCCACGCAGGCGAACGTGGCGAGCGGGCCGAGGCTCTGGGTGAGCAGAACGACCTTGTCGAACTCGAGTGCTGACTGCGGATCGTTCATGGCAGGACTCCTTCGTCGACAAGGTGGCGGATCACGTCGAGCACGTGCGCCGGCTGCCCGGTCATCAGCGGCCGCCGTTTCGCCGCGAACGCGGCTTCCTCGGCGCTGCCGTGCTCCAGGCCGGGGAACGTCGTCAGAAAGGTCAGCCGAAGCACGAACTGTGCGTCCGCGTCGGTCTCGATGCAGCAGAGGATCACCGACTTCTGCGGGCCCTGGACGAACTCGAACACCTGGACCCGGGAGCCGTGCGAGGTGATCCGCTGCAGTTCCACCGCGCCATCGGCCAGGAACGCCTTACGCATCACGGTTTCTCCGTCGTCGGAGACCACCTCGAATGTGTGGCCGGGTGGGGCAAAGCGTTCGTCGCCGTTGCGGGCCCGGATCTGCAGACCGCCCCAGACCTGCTCGGGGGTGAGGGGGACGCGGCCATCGCGACCGTCGAACGGCGCCGTGGCGGTGGTGGTGAACATCGTCGTCGCCCTCCAGGACCCGAGTCGCTGCTCAAACGCCGGGTCAACGTACGACGGCGGGGCTGTGCCGCTCATCACCCGATCGGGTGCCGTCAACTCGTTGCGCGGGTCGCAGCGTCCGGCGCCCCCACCGTGCCGGCTGAATCACCGAGCCTCGGCCCGGGACGTCTGCGATTCGAGGCATTGATCACCACCGCCCGGCAGTCCAGCAACCCGAAACATTTCGACGTCATCGCACTGTTTGGCGGATGGATCTTGGAAGCCTGCGGCGCCGGCATCGCCGACCTGAGCGAGGAACACGGCCATCGTGGGCTGCGGGTTCACGGCCCACTGACCGGCCCCGGACGGGCCGCGCGGACGCTCGGCGCCATCACGGTCCCCGCTGGGCCCGGCCCCCTCGATGACGGGCGCACCGCTCCTGCCCAGCCCTTATGGCAGCATGAGCAGGCTCCGTCCGGCGAAGATCGAGAATGGGGGAACACTCATGACCGTCGAGCGGTCCGCGCCGCCGCACCTGTCCGTGGTGGTGCCGGTGTTCAACGAGGAGGCCGTGCTACCGCTGTTCGCGCAGCGGCTGCGGCCGGTGCTCGACGACATGGGCGTGTCCTACGAGGTGCTCACCGTCGACGACGGCAGCGGCGACGCCACCCGCGCTGTGCTCGAGGTGATGCGACGCCGCTGGCCGCAGCTGCGCGTCATCCAGCTGCGACGCAACAGCGGCCACCAGAACGCCCTGACGGCGGGCCTGCACCGGGCCCGCGGCCGGTACGTGGCGAGCCTCGACGTCGACCTGCAGGACCCGCCGGAGGTCATCGCCGAGATGCTGCGGCTGGCCGAGGCGTCCGGCCTGGACGTCGTACACGGCGTACGGGCCGACCGGAGCACCGACAGGCTGTTCAAACGGTGGACGGCCCAGCTCTACTACCGCCTGATGCGCCGGGTCGCCGGTGCGGCCGTGCCCGAGAACGCCGGGGACTTCCGCCTGCTGAGCCGAGCGGCCGTCGACGCGCTCACCGCCCTGCCCGAGCACCTGCCCGTGTACCGGCTGCTCGTGCCGTGGCTGGGCCTCCCCACCGGTGAGGTGACCTACACGCGGGAGCGGCGCGCCGCCGGCCATACCAAGTACCCGCTGTCCAAGATGATCCGGCTCGCCCTGAACAGCATCATCGGTTTCTCCGCCGTCCCGCTGCGGATGGCCACCTGGCTGGGCTGCGCGGGCATCGTCGTGTGCGCCGTCCTGGCGGTGTACGTGCTGATCGCGTACGTCCGCGGCGACGCCGTGCCGGGCTGGTCGTCGATGTTCGTGGCGCTGGCGTTCCTCGGCGCGCTGCAGCTGCTCTGCCTGGGTCTGCTCGGCGAGTACGTGGCGCGCATCTTCACCTCCGTGCAGGGCCGCCCGGCGTACGTGATCGCCTACGACTCGGCCGTCACCGACCCGGTTCCGGACACCCCGACTCACCGGCCCCGGGCGTACGCATGACCGACGTCCTGACCGCCCCGGCCCCGGCTCCGCCCGAGGTGTCGTCGCCGGCGCCGTCGCGCCCGCCGTGGCGGTCGGCGTTGCTCGCGGCGGCGGTGGTGTGGTCCGCGGCGACCGTGATGCACCTCGCCGTGACGATGCTGGCCTGGCTGTCGCGGGGACCGGGGCCGTCGCCCAGCTGGACGAGCCTGATCCTGGGCTGGAACCGGTGGGATGCGGGCCACTACGTGCGCATCGCCGAGGAGGGCTACCACCTCGGCCCCGGCTTCCCAGCCTTCTTCCCGCTGTACCCGATGGTCATCCGGGTGTTCGACCCGGTGCTGCCGGGCGGCGGCATGGCGAGCGCGCTGGTCGTCGCGAACGCCGCCGCGTTCGGCGCACTCGCGTTGCTGCACCGGCTGGCCCAGCACGAGTTCGGACCCGAGGTGGCCCAGCGCGCCACCGGGTACCTGGCGGCGTTGCCGATGAGCTTCTTCCTGTTCATCGGCTACAACGAATCGTTGTTCCTGTTGCTGGCGATCGGCGCCCTTTACGCCGGCCGGCGCGGCCACTGGTGGCTCGCGGGCGCTCTGGGCGCCCTGGCCTCCGCCACCCGCATGTTCGGCCTCCTGCTGATGCTGCCGCTGGCGATCGAGTACCTGCGCCGGTGCGAGTGGCGTCCTCGCCGCATCCGGCCCGACGTGCTGGCCCTGGCACTCGTGCCGCTCGGCGTCGTCGCCTACGGCGTGTACTGCTGGCGGGAACTGGGCGACCCGCTGGCGTTCAGCACCGCGCAGCACCAGTGGGGGCGCGCGTATACGTTCCCCGGGCAGGCCCTGGTGATCGCGGTCGAGCAGGCCGCCGGACGCGGTCTGCTCGACCGGCGCACCCTGGGCGCGATCCTGGACGCCGGTACGGTGCTGGTCGCCCTCGTGCTGCTCGTCCTCTGCGTGGTGGGCCCGTTCCGGTTTCGCCGCGACCAGCTGTACCTGGTGGCGTACTCGGCGGCCACCCTCGTCCTGGTCACCTCCACCGAGGTCGGCGGCCGGGCCATGCAGTCGTCGGCGCGGTACACCCTGGAGGCGGTCGCGGTGGTACTGGTGCTGGCCCGCATCGGCGCGCACCAGGTGGTCGACCGGTTGGTGCTGACCGGCGGCGTCGCCATGCAGGTGGTATTACTGATCGTCTTCACGGCGGGTACGTTCCTGGTCGGCTGAGACCCCACAGGTGGCGTAGTCCTCGCCCAGCCGGCGCGCGGTGTCAGCCGGGCCAGGGCGTGTTCGACGCGGTGCCGGGTGTTGTGGTCCTGTTTCCAGCATCGAGGCCGCGGCCAAAGGCTGTGCGCTCGCACGAGCGCGGTCCGGCGGTGGGGCGTCACTTCTCCGGTCGCCCGGCGGCCATCCGGATGAGTTCCGTTCGTGAGCTGATCCCGAGTTTGGGGAACAGCCGGTAGAGGTAGGCCCCGACGGTCCGGTGCGAGATGAACAATCGCTGGCCGATCTCCCGGTTGGTCAGGCCACGCGCGGCCATCGATGCGATCTGCAGTTCCTGCGGGGAAAGGGACTCCCAGGCGTCGGTGGCCGGCGCGAGGCTCTGTTCGCCGGCGGCGCGCAGCTCGCCGCGAGCGCGCTCGGCCCAGGGCCGGGCGCCGAGACGCTCGAAACCGTCGCGGGCGGCGCGCAGGTAGTCACGGGATTCGCGTGCTCGTTTCTGGCGCCGTAGCCAGGTGCCATACGTCAGCGCGAGGCGGTGGTGTTCGATCGGCCACGCGGTAGTGGTCGAGTGAACCGCCTCGGGCAGTCCGTCCTCGACGTCGGCATCCAAGGCGATGACCGCTTCGGCGTAGGTGATGTTCATCTGCCCGGCCGGTGACCGGGTACGGCGTACGTCCGGCCGCAGCTCGGCGAGGATCTGCCGGACGGTGCCGACCTCGCCGCACGCCATCGCCGCGTCGGCGATGCCCGCGATCGACCAGAGCCCATGAACGGGATGGTGCGCCGAATCGCCGGGGTCGTGCAGCCGCAGCAGGTGCGTCAGGGCGCGGTCGTGCTGACCTTGACCGGCCGCCGAGGCGGCGCGGGCGATGAGGATGACCGCTTCGGCGGCGGCGAACTGGTGCGGGGCGGCAACCAGTTCGGCGGCGTGGGTCAGCTGGTCGGCGTCGTCGAAGTTGCCGCGCTGGGCGGCGATGACGGCGTGGGCGGCCAGGCCGCAGGCGTGCCAGAACGGCTGGTCGGTTTCGGCGCACAGCCGGCTGCCCTCCTCCGCGGCCGACACCGCGATCGCCCAGCGGCCCCGGCGCAGGGCGGACCATGACAGAAGCACCAGCGCGGTCGCCAGGGTGTGCAGGCGGCCCTCGACGCGCAGTGCTTCCACGGCGACGGTGAACAGCGGTTCGGCGACCTCGACCGCTCCGACGCAGGCGGCGGCGTGGGCCAGCCGGAACGTGGTGGTCGCGTCCCGGTCGAAAGCGGGAACACTTGCGATGATCTTGAGAACGTCGTCGGCGCTTTCGAAGGGTGCGCCGTGAGCGAGGAGCCCGGCCCGTGCGGCCGGGTCGATCGGCACGAGACGATCGGCCGCGGCGATCACCGATTTGCCGATGGGCTGATCGGGCCGGAAGTTCCAGCAGCGCAGCGCCGCCGCGTGCAGGAACTGGACCGCCAGCACGTCGTCGGCGAGGGCGTGCGCCTGGCCGGCCAGTTCGACGAGGACGTCGACGCGCTGGTCGGCGCCGCGGTCGGTGCCGGACAGTTCGCACAACCACTCGTACCGGATCCGGTCGGCGTCGTCTTCGATGAGATCCCGATAGCGTGAGCGTAGCCCGTCGCCCTGGGCGGTTCGTCCGGCCGCGAAGGCGAGAGACGCGGCCCGGAACAGTCGCCGCCCGCGATCGCCGGCGGCGACGGAGAGGAGCGCGGAGCGCTCGAACGCTTGGACGGCGTTGACGGTGGCGCCGCGTTTCAGCGCGTGTTCCGCCTGTTGTTCGAGTTGGGCGGCCAGTGCGGGATCCGGTTCGATGGCGGCGGCGGCTCGATGCCAAACGGCCCGCTCCGGGTGATCCCGCAGGGCGCGAGCCAGGGCGTCGTGGCCGGCGCGGCGGGTGGCTGGGCTGAGCTGTTGATAGAGGGACGAACGAATCAGCGGATGCGCGAAGTGCACGGCCGATCCGTCGATGGTGATCAGTCTGGCCGAGACCGCGGGATCGAGGGCGGCCGAGGTCGCGTTCCCGGTGAGCAACTCGGTTGCCGCGACGACCTCGGCGAGGTCCTCGGTGTCGTTCAACGCGGCCAGGCTCAGCGCCGTTCGTGTCGTGGTATCCAGTTCGCCGATGCGGAAGCCGAAGGAACGCTCCAATCGCCGCGTCAACGGCAACCGGTCGATGTCGGGAGTGCCCTCGGCCGCCGTCAGTGTTCGGGGGAGTTCGAGCAGCGCCAGCGGGTTACCCCCGGCGACGTCGAGGATCACCGTGCGCGTACGGGCATCGACGCGATGGTGTCCCCGGTCGAGCAGTTCGGCGGCCGACGACGGGTCCAGCGCGGCGAGGTCGATGCCGTGGAACGGCGGATCGGTGAGCGGGCCGTCCTCGCCGTCCCGGTGGGTGGCGAGCAGCACGATGCGGTCGGCGGCGATCCGTCGGCCGATGAAGGCGAGTGCCTGCCGGCTGGAGGGATCCATCCATTGCACGTCGTCGGCCAGGATCAGGACGGGCGTCTTGACCGCCACCTCGGCGAGGAGGTCCAGCGCGGCCATCGCCACCGAGTACAGCTGAGGGGAACCGTCGGCGGCCTGACCGAAGGCGACTTCGAGGGCGTCGCGCCGGCGCCGGGAAAGCTGCAACGCGTGGCCGAGAACGGGTCGCAGAAGCTGGTGCAAGGCGGCGTACGGCAGGCCGAATTCGGCGGCGGAACCGGCCGTCCGAAGCGTCCGGAACGACTCGCCGGCGGCGGCGTCCGCCCAATCGAGCAGGGCGGTTTTGCCGACCCCGGGGGTCCCGCGGATGACCAGGGTGGCGCCGTGCCTCGTGACCTCGTCGAGCAGCCGGGTGATCAGGGCGCATTCGGGATCTCGTCCGGCGAGGGAGATGCGATCGGCCACGTTGGCCTCCGTTGCGCCGCGGTCGCTTCGAGCTTAGGCCCGGTGAGTGCCGACGCGAGGATCGGAGATGCCACGACGGCGATCAGGCCCGCGGCGACCAGAGCGACGTAGTTGTCCGGACGGATGAGGCCCAGATCAACGCCGATCGTGCCGCCGCCGATCGGATACTCAGGCTTGTCGCTTGCAGTAGCTCGGCGGTGACCACCTGTCTTCCGGAGGTGAGCAGGCGCCGGTAGAGGAGAGCCGGAAGCCCCCGCACGATCAGCAGGGCGACGAAGAAGACCGGCACCCGGGTCAGCGTTCCGATGTGAGTGATGAAGCTACGTGCGTCCAGCGACATTGCGGTCCAGACGAAAGAAAAAGGGAATGAATGCCCCGAACCGACGGCCTGCAATTTGGCGCGGAACTGCGCGTGGGCCATCGCCCTGTTCTTCGACGGCCTCCGGGGTCTACTCACCGAGATCGGCGGGATATACGTCATCCCAATCGCGGCGGTCGACGTCACGGTCGACGTCTCCGGCCCGTTCGAAGGTCACATGCGTGGCGGGCATGGCCGGTGTCGCGCCGTGCCAGTGCCAGCCGCCCGGCGGACTGCTGACCACGTCACCGGCCCGAACGACGTGGACCCCGGCCTCGTCGCCGACCACGCCGACGCCGTCGGTGTAGACCAGGTGCTGGCCGGCGCGGTGAACGTGCGGAACGGTGCGGGCGCCGGCACCGAAGTACACCGCCGTCGACTGCAGACCCGGCAGCCGGCACGGCAACGGCTGAACCCGTACGTCCTCGGGCTTGTTGAACAGCGCCCGAAGCTGGTCGGGGACGGCGGCGACGTCACCGACGGTGGTTGATCCGAACTCCTCCATGACCGGCAACCGATCTCGGCACTGTGGCCGGAGGTCAGGCCGGCACCACGTATGGGAATTTGTCCTGCCGGGTCTCCGCCGCGGATGTGGCGACCAGCCCCGTCGGTACGGCGGAATTGGTGATCAACCCGTACATCACCTCGGGCGCGTTGTCGGTCAAGGAGCGGCCGTTGAAGCCGGCGAAGGTGAACGCCGCAGCCGTTCCCACCCGGTACGGCAGGACATCGGGCAACAGCCGGGCTGCGACCGTCCGGCCGTAGCCGTCCGGGTCGGCCACCCCGGTGCGCCGCACGGCGGCGGACACGAACGCCGCGACCCGGTCGGTGTCGTTCGCCGGATCGTCGTCCGGTTCTGCGATCGTGTCACGCTGATACTCCACGCTGTCGTCGTCGCCGCCGAGGGCCCGGAACAACGGCCACATCATCGGAATGCCGGAGCGGTTGATCTGACGCCAGCCTCCGGCGTCGGTGGCCAGCTTCGTACCGGCCCACACGCCGATCCGGCGACCGGGGCGGATCTCCGGATCACTGTGCGGGACTTCCAGGACTACGGCGGCGACCTGCGAGCCGGTGAAGCTGCTGGCCGCCTCGCCGGGCGTCCACTCGCCGTTGTCGATCGGCTGCTTGTTCTGCAACCCTTCCAGCAGATGGGCCAAGTGGTGCAGATCGAGGTAGAACGGGTCGGCCGCGGATCCCGCCCATGCGCGGACACCGGAACCGATGACTGTCTCGCCGGTGCGTCCGTCGGCGACGCGGGTGCCGGTCGCGTCATCGTGGCCGGCGTCAGTTCCCGCGAGCCGGTCGACGACGAACTGTTGAACTCCGGAAGAATCGGCCGGCTCGAACGCGAACCGATACGTCAGCGCAGGCTTGGCGGAGCCGTCGAGGTGCGCTTTGACCTCATAGCGGCCTTCCGGGTGAAATCCGGGAACGCGGGCCGCCCCGGCGAGCGACGTATTCGTGGTCATGACGAAAACGGTCGCGTTGTCACCATCGAAGACGTAGTTGTCCGTCACGTTCAATCGCGGGTCTCGCCGCGAGGCCGGTGAATCGAGATGATGAGACACGGTCGCCGTCCTTCGATCGAAGCTGGCCAGGTGCCCACACGGTAGGTAGGCACCGGTGCCCGGCTCGTCAGTCACGCGACTACATCAATGACTGGTTCTGCGGGACGGTACGAAGGAGGGACCGCCGGGCTGGGACAAAACGGTCGAGCCGAGCCGGAGGAGGTCCGGCCCGCCGATGGCGAACGACCACGGCCGAGGCGCTCACCTCGGGAACGGGAGGGTCGAGGGTGCGGGCATACGACCTCCGGCCGTACGGAAGGGGGTCGTTGCGCCGCCGCGGCGGTAGAGCCGGCCACCGTAGCGCAACCAGGCGACGGAGCCGTCCGCTCCGCGGACGAAGTTGCAGCGGGCATGGGTGTCGCTGCCGTCGGGGGCGAGGGCCAGGACGTAGTCGCGATGGTAGAACGCGAGGCGGAGACCCTCGACGCCGCCGACTCGCAGACTGAGCCGGCCACCGTCCGCGACCACGTCGAACGAGATCACCACGGCGCTGCCGTCGGGCAGGACTTCCTCGGCCGCGTAGGCGCCCTCGTAGCCGGCCAGCACGGACCCGGGCAGCGCACGTGGGATCGCGGGCAGGTTACTGACGCCGGCGAATCGCCGGAGCGCCCAGTCGTCGGAAAACAGCTCGGCGGTCAGCCCGGGACCCCCCTCGGAGTTGGTCAGCACGGTGAGCGCGAAGTCCCGCTCCGGGACCATGAGGAAGCCGGAATGCTGGCCGGCCCAGTCGCCGCCGTGCTGGACGACCTTGGGACCCTCCAGGGTAGGGCGGATCATCCACGTGACCCCGGCGCCGTCCAGCTCCACGAAGAGGGTGCCGCCCGGGCCGGGATGCGACTGCATGAACCGCAGGGCCCGCGTGGTGAGCAGCGGCCGGCCGTTTCCGAGCTGGAACCGGGCCCATCGGAGCTGATCGCGCGCGCTGGAGATCAGACCGCCGGCCGCTTGGATGCTGCGGGGCAGAGCCCAGTAACCCGGCTCGGCCACGGGCTCGAGTGTGGTCGGGTCGATGTCGTGCGGCACCGCCCAGGAGGCGCCTGGGAGATCGTCCAATGAGTACGCGGTATGTCGCAGTCCGAGTGGCTGGATGACCAGATCCCGCACCGCCTGTTCGTACGTCGTGCTCGTTGTCGTCTCGATGAGCCGCCCGGCCAGGGCGAGCGCTGCGTTGTTGTAGGCGAACGTGGTGCCCGGCGGCGTGAGCTGGGGAAGCTGCGCCATGGCGGCCACGTACTCGGTGATCGCGTCGTCGCCGGCGCCGGTGTCCAGGAAGAAGTCGCCCAGCCACCCGGCAGTGTGGTTCAGCATCTGCCGGACGGTGACCCGATCCGAAGCGGCCCCGTCGGCGGTGTGAAAGTCCGGAAGGTAGCTGCGGACCGTACGGTCGAGTTCGATTCGGTGGCGCTCAACCAGGCGCATGATCGTCGTGCCGGTGAAGGTCTTCGTGGTGGAGGCGACACGGAAGACGGTGTCGGCGGTGACGGGCGTGGGATGGCCGACGTCAGTGACGCCGAAGCCGCGGAGGTAGGTGACGCCGCGCGACCACAGACCGACGGCCACTCCGGGGATGCGGTAACGATCCATGCCGTCGCGGATCTTGTCCTCGAGAGCGTTGATCTCCTTGTGCGGGAACGCGGTGTTCGCGGCGGCATCCGCCGCGGTGGGGGAGATGGCGACGGCGGTGGCGCTTCCGGCGGCGAGGCCGAGCACAGTACGACGAGTGAGCGGTACGGACATCGAACGATCCCCCTGTCGTTCCGGCGCCCGGAGGCAGGCGCCTCTTCCTCCGACGATATCGGCAGGCGCAAATGTTTTGCCGGGCCACGGGGTCTGAGCCACAGCCTCGGTCCTGCGGTTTGCAGAATCCTTGAAGCAGGCGGCCCTGTGCGCCTTGCGGCATCCGGGCGCACGCAAGGATCGTCCAAGTCCGGTCGAGCACGCTTCCACTATCAGAAGCCCACGCCCAGTGGGTCACGTGACGCCGGGAGATCCGATGACAGGCCACGCCCTCACAGGCACCGCAGTCCGACCCGGCGTCGTCCGACCCCTGACCCAGGTTTCCCAGTTCTTCCTGATCACCTACGCGGTGACCTGGACCTGCTTCGTCGCGGCCGGGCTCCTGCACGGGGCGGCCTCGAGCCTGCGGCTGCCGCTGCTGATCGTCGGTTCCTTCGCCCCGTCCGTCGTGGCCACCCTGCTGACCGCCCGCCAGGAAGGCCGTCCGGGCGTTCGACGGCTCCACCCGATCGCAGCGTGGTGCTGGGCAGCCCGGGCATCCCCTTGCTGCGCAGCACGCCAGGCCGAGTGGTACTCCACGATGATGAGCTCGTTGCGGGAGGTGCCGGCTCCGGTACGAGCGCGAGCCACGTGCGCATCCGCCACCGCCCAGTTCTCCGCCACCACGGCCGCTCCCGCACAGATAGTCCGAGCCGACACCACCATGTTGACAACCCACCGTTCAAGCAGCTCCGTGCCGTCGATGCCGCGCCGCTCGAGCGTTTCCGCCAGTGCGAGATTCTCGTCAGCCAGTTCCATTCCCTGATGAAGTGGCACAGCCCGGCCGTCGAGTGGACCATCGCTTGGATGGCGGTCGGTAGAACGCGTCAATGCCTTCTCTGTTGCGCTCAGCGCCGTTCCCACCCAGCCGTCAGTCAGTTGCGCGATCTGCTATCCCCACCACGCCACCATATCCGCAGCTACGTCCACCGAGAGCGTCCGCCCTTCCGTTGTCTAGTTGTCTCCGAACATGCGATAACCCTCTAGCCCTAGACCAGATTGCTCTGCAGTGTCAGTTTTATCAGCTCGAACTCGACGATCGCCCCGCGTTTCTGTCCGCGATGCGAGCCGAGAGGTCCAGAGCCGCGCTAAGCGCCCTCTCCGTGAGGTATAATGCCTATCTTGTCCGTGCGTCTTCATCCACATCCACCAGTACTTAATATCCGCTTCCTCTCCTACAACCTACTCTGCCAGTACGAGTTTCGCGCTATCTCTGCCACTCTCTCTGTGAGCAGAGACGTCGCCCGCTCCTCTTCCTCCTGCATCTTCCTCGCTATGCTCGCTTGAAGCCTTGTCTTCCCTCTTTCGAGAGCAACTCCTCTAGTGTCTACCTTACCAGGTCTTCTCTGAGCCTTAACTCTCCCTAGTACTTTTCCTCAACCAACAAACTATAGCTACCTCAGCCTCTGCTAAGTCCAGAACTTCTTCCTCACTATCCCTTTCACTCCTTCCAGCACACTGACCTCCTCCCCCTTTTTATGAGAGCTACCACAGCGAGCAGCTATTCAGTCTTTCCTTCAGCCTTCCTAGCTACTACTCAGCACATCCCTCACATTCTCTTCATTTCCTTCTCTACTTCTTCTACTTCCTATCTTCTTTCTCTCTTGAGCATACTTACTATCTCCCACACTAAGAGTTTGTTTCCCCCTTTGCGCTTCACCATTTCCTTTTTCATTTCTATTCCTTTTTTCTCTATATCTCTGTAACTTAGCAGCTCTCTCACTGCATGAATATCCAACCCTTCCATATCCATCCTCACCGCACTTTTGCTGTGCCTTCTTTCTACTTACTCTATCTCTTCCTTCACCTCATGCTACTCTTCTTGCCACAGCGCCACCTCCACCACTACACCACGAGATACGAGCTCATTTGCTGTGAGAGCGAGCAGTCCCAGTTTATCGGTTTCCAGCCAGTGCGCGTCGTCGATCAGTACTGCCAGCGATGCTCTCACTCGGACATCCGGCAGTCGGAAGCGGTCGTCCAAGTTCGACGTGATGGTGTCGATGTCACGACAGATGTCGGCGGAGCGTTCGGACTGGACTCGCTTGCGTCGGCGGCACCGTGCCGGCGCAGCGTCGTCGCGATCTGCCAGCAGGACACCGCGGCGAGTCCGAGCAGGGGGCTGGGGCGAGCGAGTCGCCTACTTCGGCGAGCCGGACGACAATCCGCTCGTACCGGTTGCACCGATGTCGGCGAGCGGGGACGGCGGCACGACGACCTCGACCGCGCCGGTGGACACGTCGTAGACCAGGCCGGAGACGTAGAAGGCTTGCCCGTGCAGCGACTGCAGCAGGACGTCGGTGTCGACCCGGACCGAGCCGAGCGGATCGCTGACCGACTTGGCCGCCAGTTCGGCCGCGTCGATTTCGAAGTACCCGGCCAGCAGATCGGGGAACGCGGCGAGGTCGGTCATGCCGCAGTCGGTGTGGTGCAGCACGACCAGGTTCCAGTCGGCGGTCCGAGGCCCGGTGGCGTTGGCCGCCCCGACCCGCTGGAGTAGAGCGAGCGTCTTCAGGGTGGCCGGGGTGATCCGGCCGCCTACGTTGCGGATGATGCCTGCCTCGCCCTGGTCGATGCCGAGCACAGAGGTTGGATCGACCCGGGGGTCCACGCAACCGATCACCATCAGGTTGCCACTCGGGTTGATGCTGAGGTCGGACTGCCAGCGTTCGTTGGCGAAGAGCGCATTGCGGGCGAGCAGATCGGACACGGTGGTCATCGTCGCTCCATAGTGGATTGTGGGAAGCGGATCAGGGGCAGAGTCGGGCCGGCTCCGCCCCTGCGAAAACCTGCGAGTTACTCAGCCGGTGGCGTGGACGGCCTTCAGGATCACGGCCGCGACCTGGACCGGGTGCGAGATCAGCGACACGTGCGATGAGTCGACTTGGGTCACGTACGATCCGGCCCGCCGGGCCATCGACAACTGGGCGGCAAGCGGGATGATCCGGTCCTGCTTACCGACGATGTCCCACGACGGCACGGTCGTCCAGGCCGGCGCGGCCGAAGGCTCGCCGAGGGCGATCAATGAGGTCGGCGGCTGCGTGCGGGTGAGGTATCCCTGCACCGCCTTGGGCAGGTCGGGAGCGAAGTCGGTCGCGACGACCCCGGGCAGCAGATAGGTGTCGTAGGTGTCGCCGTTCGGCACGAGATTGAAGACCGACGCCGGGTTCGTGGCCGCCGGGGCGAGGGCCGAGTCGGCCCCGCTGAGCGTGGCGACGTTCTCGCCCGCGGCCGGGATGTAGGCGTCGTCGAAGACGAGTGCCTTGACGTTCGGGTTGCCGCTCGCGGCGTCGCTGATCACCGCGCCGCCGTATGAATGGCCGACGAGCACGACCGGTCCCCGCACGTTCGCGAGGTAGGTCCGCAGCTGGGCAGTGTCGGCGGACAGTCCGCGGAGGCCGTTCGGGGCGATGTCGACCCGGTAGCCCTGGCTCCGCAGGAGCAGCGCGACGGCGTCCCAGCTCGAGCCGTTGGCCCACGCACCGTGTTCGAGCACGATGGTCGGTTTGCCGGAGGGCGAGGCGGCCGAGGCCGCGGTCGCTCCGGCGGTCGCGAGGAGGGCGACGACGGCGCCAAGACCAAACAGCGCGCCGAGTCTTTTGTTGTGCATGTGGATTCCTGCCTAGGAGATGAACTTGGCAATGGCGGTGTTGACCTCGTCGGCGTGAGTCCACGGGATGCCGTGCGGCCCACCCTCGACCGTCACGAAGGTGAGTTCCTTGATCAGGCTCTTGAGGCGGTTGCCGGTGAGCTCGATCGGCAGCACCCGGTCCTGATCGCCCTGGATGACCAGGACCGGGACGTCGAACTTCGCCACGTCGTCACGGAAGTCGGTGCCCCAGGTCGGGATGCATCCGACGGCGGCGATGGCCGAGCCCGCGACCGCGACGTTGAAGCTCGCCTGGAACGCCTGCTCGCTGACCCGGGTGCCGAGGTAGATGTCCGAGTTGTAGAAGTTCTCGAGGAAGCCCTTCATCCAAGCGGGCCGGTCGCCGTTCGCCGCCGCGATGAAGCCGTCGAACAGCGACTGGGGTACGCCCTCGGCGTTGTCCTCGGCCTGCAGGAAGTACGGCGGGATGGGTGAGATCAGCACCGCCCGGCTGACCCGGCCCGAGCCGTGTGTTCCGAGGTAGCGGGTGACGTCGCCGGAGCCCATCGAATGGCCGATGAGGACGGCGTCCCGCAAGTCGAGCGCCTCCATCAGGGTATTGAGGTCGCTCGCGAAGGTGTCGTAGTCGTAACCGATCGCCGGCTGGCTCGAACCACCCCATCCGCGGCGGTCGTAGGTGATGACCCGGTGGCCGGCCGCCAGCAGCATCGGGATCTGCTTCTCCCAGGCCGCCCCGCTCAGCGGGTACCCGTGGCTGAGGACGACCGGCGTCCCCGTCCCGTGATCTTCGTAGTGCAGTTCGATGGGGCCGGAATTCTCCTGGCCGAGGTTGAGGTGTGGCACGAATTCTCCCAAATTGGCGGCGCTTGAGAAGCGGGGCGTCCTCATCGTTGGGCCGCGGGGGAAGTGGTCGCATCGGTGCCGGCCCGTAGTCGGAAGGCAACAATCCACTAGGGGTGAGTCACGCCATGGCGACGCGGAGCAGCCGGCGACTGGTGACGTCGAGCTTCCGGTAGACCTTGCCGAGGTGGTACTCGACGGTGTGGGTGCTGATGAACAGTTGGGTGGCGATCTCCTGATTGGTCGCGCCGCCCGCGGCGAGCCGGGCGATCTGCGCCTCCTGCGGGGTCAGCCCGTTGCGGTCCCCGGTGTTCCGTTCGCCCGTCGCGGCCAGCTCGGTGCGGGCCCGCTGCGCGAAGGCGGTCGCACCCATGTCGTCGAACAGGTCCTGCGCGATCCGGAGCTGGCGCCGGGCGTCCGCGCGGCGCTTCCGCCGTCGCAGCCACTCGCCGTAGAGGAGGTGGGCGCGGGCGAGGTCGGTCCGCACCTCGGTCTGCCCGAGACAGCCGATCGCGGCCAGGAACAAGGGCTCGGCCCGGTCGTCCGGCGCGAGGATCGCCTCGGTGATCGCCAGGACGCCGCGGGCCCACGGCGTACCGCTGGCCATGGCCCGGCTCCGCAACTCGGCCAGCGCGCGACGGGCCTCGTTGTGGTGCTCGGTCCGGGTCGCGGCCTCGATGAGGTTCGGCAGCGCCTCGTTGATCAACACGAGCGGATCGTCCTCGACCAGGGCCTTCGACAACCGGTAGGCCTCGGCGTAGTGGGCCCGGCCGAGCTCCACGATCACCAGGGCCAGCTGGGCGAGCCGCTGATGGTTTCCGGCGCCCATCCGGGCGCCGGCGTCGTGCGACCGCTGGGCCGCTGCCCGCGCCTCGGCGTCCTTGCCGAGCCAGGCCAGCAGCCGGGCGTTGGTCATTGTGGCGGCGCGGTCCGCGTCCACCCCGATCGCCCGGGAGACCTGCCGCAGGTCGACGATCCGCGCCTCGGCACGGGCGAACTGACCGAGCACGACTTCGGTCCCGGAGAGTGGGGTCAAGGTCATGGTCAAGAACTCCAGAGCTCCCGTACGGCGGGCCAGCCGCTCACACCGCAGGAGCCAGTTGTGGGCGGCCTTCTCGTCCCACATCAACTGGGCCAGGAACTGGCCGAGTGCGAACCACCGGGGGACCTCTTCGCCGAGGGCACCGTCGGCGGCCAGCTCGTTCAGGGCGACGCGGATCTTCGAGGCCGCTTCGAGGTACCCGGCCTGCAGGTAGGTACCGGCGGCGTCCAAGAGCGCATCGGTGAGCGAGCCGTCGCCGGTGACCATCGCGGTCGCCGCCGCACCGACCTCGAACGGCGTGGTGTCGAGGATCCGGCTGCCTCGGATGAAGGTCTGCTCGAGCGCCTCCAGCATCGTCTCGCGGGCCATCGTCGGGTCGATCTTGGCGAAGACCTGAGCCGCGCCGAGCAGGATCGCCGGGGTGTCGCGGCCTGGCCGGCCCGCCCGATGCAGCGCGTTGGCCTGCAACTTCTTGAACTGGGCACGAAGGAACGGGTCGCCGTCGTCGGACAGGCCGGCCTCCAGCAGGGCCTGCGCCCGCAGCGGAGCGCCGCCCGTCAGGGCGGCCACGGCGGCGCTGAGCAGCCGGGCCGCCCGGCGGGTCGGATCGGGCGACATCTCGGCGGCCCGGGCCAGGTACGCCGCCTCGGACAGGTAGCCGCCGCGGGACCTGGCCGCGTGCGCGCCGCGCTCGAGGGCTGCGGCGACACTCTCGTCCGGGCCGGCCGAGGCCGCGGCCAGATGCCAGGCCCGCAGATCGGCGTCCGTGCGCGCGTCGATCTGATCGGCCAGTGCGCGATGGGCCTGCCGGCGCCGGGCCCCGGTGGCACTCGCGTAGACCGCCGATCGGATCAGCGGGTGCCGGAACTCGAACCGGGGAGCGAGCCGGACCAGACCCGCGAGCACGGCGGGCCGGGCCGCTTCCGGGTCCAGCCCCTCCTGGGCGGCCGCGCTCCAGACCAGATCCGAGTCGATGTCCGGGTGAGCGGCCGCGTACAGGAGAAGTTGCTGGCAGTCTTCGGGCAGATCGCCGATCTTTTCCCGGAAGTGGCGCTCGAGACGCTCGCTCATCGGCAGCGGGTCGTCGACCAGCAGGCGCCGGGGCGTGTGGAAGGTGTTCAGTTCTCGGCTGACCTCAACGATGACCAGGGGATTGCCGCGGGACTGAGCGGCCACCCGCTGCGCGATCTGCCGGTCCAGCAGGCCGGGCGCGAGACTGAGCAGCAGGTCGACCGCCGCGGGCTCCCGGAGCCCGACGACGGGGAGCTGGGGAATGCCTTCCAGCAGCGGCGGCGTGGCCGGTTCCCGGACGCTGAACAGCATGCCGAGTTGCTCGGCGTGCAGCCGCCGGGCCACGAAGCCGAGGATTTCCACCGATTCCGGATCCAGCCATTGCGCGTCGTCGACGATGATCAACAGTGGTTGCCCGCGCGTGACCTGGGACAGGATGGTCAGTACCGACAGGCCGAGGATGAACGAGTTCGCGGGCGCGGCGTCCGACAGGCCGATGGCGGTGTGCAACGCCTGCGCCTGCGCCGGTGGCAGGTCGTCCACGCGCGCCAGGTGCGGGATCAGCAGCCGATGTATCGCGGCGAAGTCCAGGTGGGCCTCGGATTCCAGGCCCGAGAGACGCCGGATCTCGAGATCGGTGGCGGTCTCAGCGACATGGTCGAGCAGGGCGGTCTTGCCGACCCCGGCCTCGCCCCGCAGGACCAGGGCGGCGCTAAGCCCGGACGTCACGGAACGAACCACCCCGTCGAGGGCGGCCAGTTCCGATGTTCGACCGATCAGCATGACGTCACGCCTCAGGTGAGATCGAGCGCTGTCCCGTCACCGTACGAGCGATCCGAGGTGAAATCCGGGCGGTGCACGGCGGGCCGACTCCCGTGCGGAAACTGCCGACTGGCGGCTGTCAGCGCGGCGCGACGCGGGGCACGTCCCGCCACTCGCGCGGCGAGACGCCGTACGCCGCTCGGAACCTGCGCCCGAAGCTGGAGGCGTCCGCGAAGGCGGTGCTCCGGAACGAACTGGCGCGTGTCGTGAACGAGCGTCATGCCAGGCCCTTCGAGCCTCGGAGCCGGCGTACCCGAATTGGCTACGCTGGCCGGACACGGACATCGAACCGCAGTCCAACCGGCTGGACAACCGGTCCAGAATTGGACACGCACTACCGGACAGAGGTCAGAGAGCGGATGGCACGCAGGCGTAGCTTCGACGACGTGGCCGCGGTGCGGGCGGCACGCGAGCTCTTCTGGGAAAAGGGCTACGAGGCGGTGTCGTTGGCGGAGCTGCAGAGCGTCACCGGTCTGAGCCGGTCGAGCATCTACGCCGCGTACGGAAGCAAGCGTGAGCTCTTCGAGCGGGCCTCTCTCAGTTATCTGGCCGACATCGTCGATCCGCTCCTCGCCCCGATGGAAGCGGCCGGCGCCGACCGACGGGACATCCAGGCGTTCTTCCTTGCGGTGGCGGCCGTGCTGCGCTCGCCGGACAACCGCTTCGCCCGGCGCGGATGCTTCATCATCAACATCGCTCTCGAGCTCGAGCAGCTGGACCAGCGGGCGACCGACATGGTGTCGCAGTACCGCGCACGGGTACACGGCGCGGTCACCAACGCCCTGGTGCCGATTACCGGCCCGGGCGCCCGTGCGGCGCAAGCCGAGGTGCTGACGGCCGCGCATGTCGGCATCATGGTGACCGCCCGCCTCGACCCGGTGGCGGCGGCGATCGCGTCCGAGACGCTGGCGTCCGGGCTGTCCGAAACTAGGGATCGTCCGGGATACGGGCCCGCGCCGCCCGGGACTCGATGGCCGGTGTGATCACCGACCCACCGCCCACCGCCCACCGCCCGCCGGGCGCTCGTGCGTCAGTCGCTCTGGCGACCGCGGTCCTCTGGCTGGTGACCCCCTGGCGGTCTTCCGGAGGATGAAAGTCCTGCCGGGCAACGCGGCCAGGTGCAGCCGGGCCCAGCGCCACATCGGTCGAGCACGCGCTGTCGGCCTACCACTGGGCTCTCGTGACCACATGAGTACACCCTGGTATCTCGGTAGTTGCGACGGTGCGCCCGGAGCGGCGGTAGTCGCGAAGGATCGGGGGCATGATCAGCCGGGCGGGGGCGTGTTCGACGCGGGCCCGGGTTTTCCGGTGCCAGGTGTTGTGGTCCTGTTTCCCGGCCGGTAGCTCGCTGCCGGCACGTGGTTGGCGTACGGATTGATCACTTCAGGGTTGCCGCGGTGGCACCGTCGGCCATCACCGCACGCCCGGCCAGGTTGTCTTTGATGCCGCTGCTGCGATGGATCAGCGTGCGGTTGCGGTTGCTGGCTGCGGATCACCCAACGCTATGACAGGCGAGTGTTCGCGTCGATGGCGACTCACAAGTTCGCCGAACAGCGGTACTTCCTGCTCTGCGGGGCCGCCCGGTGGTCGCGGGTCGGGACCGTAGCACTCGGTCGGCGGGGTGAGCGCCCACGCACGTCCAGGCCGCCCGTCGGCGATGGTGTCCGCATTCCGCCGGGAGACCAGACGCACGAGGCGGTGGAACTGGGGCAGGTGGAGCCGGTGAACAGGGCATTGACTCCAGGTGAGAGACCGAGAGCACCCGCATCCCTAGATGATCACTCACCGTCCGAACCAGACGATCACACGGTCACCGGACATCGCTTAAGGAAACTATAAGGCGCTACCCATTGCGATGCCGGTCTAATTAGACCGATGCTGTCTTCCGACATTGACCGCCGTACCGGGCCCCCTCCGGTACGGCGGTGCTGTGCGAACGGACGGTGCTGCGCGAGCGGACATTGTGCCGTGGCCAGCGAAGCCGATCCGTCCCGCCCCCCCACTGTCCCCACAGGAGCCTCCTGGTGCGTTCCCGAAGAAAACTGTTCAGCATCATCGGCGCGTTTGCGGTCGTGCTCGGAGGTGGCGTCTATGCCGCGACATCACCGGCCTTGGCGCTGACCAGCCCGGCCGCGCTACCTGTGCGTGTGACCAACGACACCGGTCGCGGTGAGTCGGTCTACCTGTACGTGATCGGCACCAATGTGAACACCGGCAAGCTCGGGTACGTCGATGCCTCCGGCGATTTCGTCAACTGGCCCGCGGGCGCCAATCCGCCGGTGCCCGCCCCGGACGTGGCCATCCCCGGCCCGGGCAACGGCGCCAGCACGACGGTCGAGATCCCCCGTGGACTGTCGGCCCGCCTCTACTTCTCCTTCGGCGACAAGCTCAAGCTGTTCCTGACGCCGGACGGGTTGGTGCAGCCGGCGCCGTGGGCCGACGGTGACGCGAACCGCAACATCCTGTTCGACTGGAGCGAGTTCACGTACAACGACGCCGGGCTGTGGCTGAACAGCTCGCAGGTGGACATGTTCGCCATCCCGCACACCGTGACGGTCACCGGCAGCGCCGGTACGCACTCCACCGGCACCTTGGTCGCCGACGGCCGCGAAAAGGTCATCGACGGCATCAAGTCGGCCGGCATGGGCGGCGCCGTGCAGACCCGGTCCGACGGCACCGTGCTGCGCGTGCTCGCGCCGGGCAAGGCCTCCGACGCGGGACACCTGGCCCCCACCGGGATGGACCAGTACATCTCCTCGGCGTGGGGCGCCTACAGCAGCAAGACGCTGACCGTGGTGCCGTTCGCCGACCAGCCCGACAAGAAGTTCTTCGGGCACACCGCCGGCAACGTCATGACGTTCACCGACGGCTCCGGCAAGCAGGTCGCCTCGTTCAACAAGCCCAGCTCGGCAGACGTGTGGGGCTGCGCCGGCAACCTCGGCGCCCCGAACGACCAGGTCGTCGGCCCGATCGCGCGAAGCCTGTGCGCGGCGCTCAACCGCGGCACCCTCGGCACCGTCGACACCCAGCCGACCACCGATGCGAGCCAGTTCTACGAGGGCGACCACGGCAACTTGTACTCCAAGATCGTGCACTCGGCCATGGCCGACGGCAAAGCGTACGGGTTCGCGTTCGACGACGTCGGCAACTTCGAGTCGCTGGTGCACGACGACGCGCCCACCTCGGCCGCGATCACGCTGAACCCGTTCTCCGGTGGCGGCGCCCCCAACACCGGCGACACCCCGCCCACCGCCAAGCCCGCGCCGTCTGAGAGTGGGCCGGCCACCGGCGACCGGCTGATCAGCCAGTACGACGGCAAGTGCCTGGACGTTCCGGCACGCGACTTCGCCGACGGTCGCCGGCTGAACGTGTGGGGCTGCGCCGGCGGTGACAACCAGAGCTGGCACATGGCCGACGGTGCCATCCACACGAAGAACAACCTGTGTGTCGACGCCGCCGGCGCCGGCACCGCGGACGGCACGCCCATCCAGATCGCCACGTGCTCAGGCGCACCCGCTCAGAAGTTCGTCCTCAACGGCTCGGGCGAGCTCGTGAACTCGGCGTCGGGCAAGTGCGTCGACATCAACGCGTACGACAGCCACGACGGTGCGCCGGTGCAGCTGTGGGGCTGCAACGGCGGCCTCAACCAGAAGTGGCGCCAGGGCTGACCTGACGCGTACGGCGGAGCGGCGGCCCGGGAGGATTTCACCATCCTCCCGGGCCGCCGCGCACCCGCCGGGTCGCTTCAGCAGCTGGGGCTGAACTTGATCGACCTCTTCTACCAGCGCCGGGTCAACTCTGACGGCCGCTCGAATGTGTGCGTTCAGCGCGTAAGGGTGAGCCGGAACGCCCGGGCGCCGGCGCTGTGGGCGAGGCGCAGATCGGCCGGGCTGGGGTTGCCCCGGTCGTCCAGCCCGATCTGGTTGAACTTGGCGAACTGCGGGTTGTCGCGGGCCATCTCGCCGTACGCGTCGACGACGCCGGTCTCGTCGGTGATCGCGACGACCTCGGCCCGGCGCCGCTGCCCCTGGTACAGGACCGTCACCGGCTCGCCGGTCCGCAGGTTGCGCCCCCAAGCGAACGGTGTGCCGACCAGAAGGTCGCCGCGACTGCGCGTGAAGGCGACCGGGACCCGGTACGTCTTGCCGGACTTGCGCCCCACCACGTCGATGACGATCAGGCGCCGGCCGACCAGCCGGGACAGCCCGGGTATGTGCAGCAGCGCGGAAGTAATGCGGTTGGCCGCGGTCTGAAAGCGCAAGGTATGGGCACGGGGCTCGGACATCGGACGTCTCCCGTCAGGAAGGAGTAGAGGCGCTGTCGATACGAAGGCGCTATCGATACGATAGGCGTGTCGCTGAATGACGATACGCTAGCGTTTCTTTAGCGGAAAGGAAAGACGTGACGGCAGGTACCGGCAAGGAGCAGCTCGGCCGCGGCGAACACGCCCGTCAGCGGGTCCTGCGGGCCGCGCTCGACGTCCTGGCCGACGATGGCATGCCGGGCTTCAGCATGGAAGCCGTCGCCCGCCGTGCCGGCGCCAGCAAGCCGACGCTGTACCGGCGCTGGAACTCCGCTTCGGCCCTGCTCGTCGACGCCATGGACGCGCAGTTCCGGCCGTTGCCCGACGTCGATACCGGCGACCTGCGAGCCGACCTGATCACCCTGCTCACCGGCTTCGCGTGCTCGCTGACCGACGTCCGGTTCCCGCGCCTGCTGGCGGCCTTCATCGACGCGGCCGAACGCGCACCGGCCCTGGCCGAGCTGCACGCCCAACTCACCGACCGTCGGCGCCAGCCGCTCGCCCGCCTGCTCGTCCTGGCCGTGCAGCGCGGGACGATCGCGCCCACGCTCGACGTGGACCTGGTCGTCGACCAACTCGCCGCCCCGTTCTTCTACCGCCGGTTCGTGGCCCACCGGCCCATCCCGAGCGACATGCCGGCCGCCGTCGTGGACGCCGTACTGGCCGCATACGGCCCCGTGGCGCGGTAGCGGCGGTCACGTCGTACGGCTCGGGGCCGGTGGCCGGCTCACGCCACCATCCCGCCCACTCGCTCGGAGCGCCAAGTCGTGGGGGCGTGGCCTGCCGCCCGTAGCCGCGGGATTCGACGTGTTACGACGTTTCCTCGACGCAACAGCGCATGCGCCCGCATCCCCGATGCAACACCGCTCGCCGTCCTTATCGGAGAGTGCGGGCGAGCCGCAGCGCCAGTGCGGCAAGCGTCAGGCTGGGGTTCGCGGCGGGCGACGTGGGAAAGACAGAGTTGTCGCAGGCGTACAAGTTGTCGTACGCGAGAAACTTCAGATCCTGGTCCACGACGCCGGTGCCGTCGCCCGCCATCCGCAGCGTTCCGACCTCGTGCGCCACCCCACCGAGGTCCGCCGTCTGCAGACCCAGCCCGTCCTCGCCGAGCACGGGCTGGGCCCCCAGGGCGGCGAACAGGTCGGCGGCGATCCGGTCGGACTCCGCCACGTCGTGCGGCGACGGCGCTACCGGATTCATGGTGATCTCCACCGGATCTGCCGGCGCCCCGGTCAACTGGACCAGGTTGCGGTCGTCGAGGTTCGCGTACGACATGAAGACGAGTTCGCACAGCATCCAGCCGTTGCGCTTGGCGCGTTCCTCGGCCAGGTTCGCCCCGTCCACGTACCGGCCCTGGTTGAAGTCGGCACCGAGCTCGACCACGACATCGAACGCGTGCGCACCGTCCGCCGCATCGGGATGGCGCAGGAGCACCTTCGCCGAGTCGGTGGCGCTCGCCAGGGGCGCGCCGGGCGGCAAGGTGAAATGCCGATACCGGATGGTGTGGTCGGTGATGCCGCGACCGATCCGCCCATTCGGGTCGGTGAGCTCGCTCTGCAACGCGATCTTGGCCGACTCGATGGTGCCGGCGGCGAGTACGACCGTACGGGCGCGGAATGTTCGCTCCTTGCCGGCCAACAGGTCCCAGCCTCGCACGCCGGTGACCCGGTTCGGGTTGGCCGCGTCCTTCACCACCGACCACGCGGCGACGTTCAAGTTCACCGTCGGCGGCCGGTGCCCGGGATCATCGAGGAGCCGGTCTTCCATGATCAGGTCCGCGGTGGAGAACAGCCCGGCGGGAATCGACAGACCGACTGCGCCGCGATATTGCACCGCCACCGGCGCGTCGAATCCCTCGTACCCGGCGACGGCCTTCTCCAGGAAGGTGCGCGCGTCGTTCTGGTAGGCCGTGTCGGCCGGAGCCGCCCGGTTCATCGCGGATTCGCCGTCGTCGTACCCCGTGCCGAGCAGGTAGTCGCGTACGTCGGCGGGCCACCGGGCGAGTTCCCACGCCGACTGTCGCGGAATCAATCCACCCCAGAACACCGACCGACCGCCGAGGTTGAATGCCTGACCGCCGGCGAACGCCGACGCCGGTGTGTTGCGGTAGTTCACGACCCGGAAGTCCGGCCACAGCGACCAGATGTGTTTGTCGAAGCGGCCGATCTTCAACCGGCGCGGCAGGTTGCCCACGTGCGTCGGGAACAGGTACGACCCGGCCTCCAATACCAGGACGTCAGCGCCGGCGCCGGCCAGGCGGGACGCGAGCAGGCCGCCACCCATGCCGGACCCGACGACCAGTACGTCGTACTCGTGCTCAGGGTCGAGGTTGCGGATGAAGAACCGCTGGGGGATCACACCGTGCTCGGTGACGAGCGCGTCCACCGGTGGGAAGGTCACGTCGTCGTCGGTGAAGGTCCGCTCCGCAACCATCTCGGCGCGGGTGAGCTGGAGGTTGGCGCCGGCCATCCAGCGGACCGGCGCAAGGACGAACTTGAACTCGATCCCGGCCGGGAACTGATCCTCGTCGAGGTAGAAGGTCCAGGCGCCGTTGGTGTAGACGCCGCCCCGGTCGAGCGTCCAGTTGGGCGCCCAGCGCATCACGACGGTCTGGTTCGGCGCGTACGTCTCCGTCACGAACCGGATGGTGAACATGGTAGGACTCCCTGAGCAGTTGGCGGTTCTCCGCAGACGCTACCGACCGATCACGAAGCGCTATCTCCATCGTCCGGAGCACGACACAAGTCGGGGCCGGAAAACAAGGCTCTGTCACGCGAAGTGTCCGAACCATCGTGTGCGCGACTGTGATCCGGCTCGATCGACGAGCGCGGCCAGGTCGTCAACGTACGCCGAGCCGCCGCGGCCGGCGCACACCCCGGAGATCGGCATTGATGCCGGCCACAGTGGAGCCTGGCACGAAGTCGGGATTCGTGTCACCGTCCTCAAGAATAGTATTTCAAATGGCTACCGGGAATTGCTGCAAAGCCCGACGGACAGGCAAGAGTGTGACGCGGACTTTGTCGGCTTCCGGTATGCGCCTGCAGTTGTCAACGGCATCAACCCATGGGGGGACAAACATGTTCGCATCACGCCGTCGGATCCTGACCGGCATCAGCCTCGCCTTCGTCGCGATTGGATCCACAACGCTCGGAATGTCGCCCGCGTTCGCCGGCGGGACCGGTTTCGTGCAGGTGGACCCGACCACGGATGGAGCGGGGGAACTCAGCTTCACCGCCGCCAAGGGCCAGATCAACAAGCTGGTCGTAACCGTTTCTGGCCGGACCACCACCTTTGATGACGTCGTCGCCATCAAGGCTGGCAAGGGCTGCACCGCGGTTCGCGGTGACAAGACCAAGGTGCGCTGCACGACTGCGCGCAAGCCGGAGGTGTACGTCGCCGATCTGGGCGACCGGAACGACACGTTCACCAACAAGACCTCGGTATTTTCCTTTGTTGAGGGCGGTGCGGGCAACGACACGCTGAACGGTGGAAGTGGCACGGAGTACCTGTACGGCGGCGCCGGCAACGACAAGCTGTACGGCAACAGAGGAAACGACAAGCTGTACGGCGGCGCGGGCAACGACACCATCAGGGGTGGTGCGGGCAACGACACCATCGAGGGAGGCCCGGGAAGGGACAACGTCGCCGGTGGTCCCGGTAAGGACAAGGTCCGCGGATAGGTGACGACGGCACGAATGGGCCACCTGGAATCAGCAGGTGGCCCATTCGCTCGCGGGGAACCGGTTGCCCGGGGCGGGCCGATCAGAAGCGCGGGAGCTTGCGCGGCGCTGAAGCCGCGCGTGACAAAAACACTCACCCCGACAACTTGAAAGTAGTACGGACGTTCTGGGGCTGCGGCCGGTTGGTGCGATTCACGTCCGGAGGGTCTCCTGGGACCGCTGGCGACAGGCAGAATTGCGTACCCGTTGATGCAGTCGGGGCGATCCGTATATCGCGTTTCCCCGTGCCGATACGGAGCAAACCGTCGCAGCCGCGTGACAGATGGGAAGATCGTCGCTGGGCTTCGAGGCCGATGGGTGATGCCGGCGACCTTGACGGCGGTGACGTGGCTGCGGACGCCGTGGATCCCGGGGAGTTGGCGGCCTTGGGCGACCCTCAGCGATCTGATCTTCGATCAGCCGCGTCTTGTGAGCGTGGCGAGGTGGTGTGCCGGCTGAGTTGAGCTCGGATGCTCAGGTTTGCCGGGGACGCTCCGATAGGGCGAACATGGCGGACCAGGTGTTCCTGCTGGCCAATTTGGTGATCATGTGCGCGTACGCAGCGATCACGTTCGCCATCGTGGTGCCCGTCGCCCGGGCCGGACAGCTGCGGACGAACAAGCTGGCTGTCGCGACCGCGCTGATCTTCTTCAGCTGCTCGGTCGGGCACGGGCTGCACGCCGCGATGACATACCGGAGCATCGTCCAGGCGAACATCACCGGTCATGATCATCTCGCAAATCCGGGCTGGTCCTGGACTGCGGCGCTGTGGGACCTGTTCACCGGCTCGGTCGGCGTCTACTACTGGACCTTGCGCCGCGCGTACGGCGTGCTGCTGGGCCAAGGTGCGATCTTCGTCGACCCCTGGCACTACCGGCGACTGGAGGAGGCGGACGCCCGGGAGAAGGCCGCGCTCGACGCCGCCGAAAGCCACCGGACGATGCTGGCCGCGGTGGTCGAACACACCGACGACGCGATCATCGGATTGACCCCTGAAGGCCGGGTCACCGCCTGGAACCATGGCGCTCAGCGGCTGTTCGGCTATACCGCCGACGAGGTGCTGGACGAGCCCGCGGGGATCTTCGCCGACGACGGCGGTCGTGGTCAGCAGAGCGACGTGCTGCACCGTATCCGACAGGGTGAGCGCGGGATCTACTACGAAGCCCGGCGGTTACACAAGGACGGCCGCCCGATCGACATCAGCCTCAGCATCGCACCGATCCGAGACGGCGCGGGGACGGTCACCGGAGCCTCCGTGGTCGCTCGCGACATCACCGCCACCAAGGAAGCGGCCGATCAGCAGCGGGCCCTGCAGGAACGCAGCAACCAAGTTCAGCGCATGGAAAGCCTCGGCAAACTGGCCGGCGGAATCGCCCACGACTTCAACAACATCCTGGCCATCATCGCCCACTACACGGACTTCGCCCTGGAAGCCAGCACCGGCCCGGACGTGCGGGCCGACCTCAAGCAGGTGCGCACCGCCACTGACCGGGCCACCAATCTGACCCGGCAACTACTCACCTTCACCCGGGCCGACACCATCCAACCGCAGGATGTCGACCTCAACACCGCTCTGGCCGAGGTGCACGGCATGCTGGAACGCACCATCGGCGAGCACATCACCTTGGTCACCAGGCCGGGTCCCCAACCGCTGACCGTGCGCGCCGACCCCGGCCAACTTCAGCAAGTGCTGCTCAACCTCGCCATCAACGCCCGCGATGCCATGCCCGACGGTGGCACCCTGGTCCTCGAGGCGAACACCGTCACCCTCGACGGCGACGAACTGAACATGCAACCGCCGCTGGCCGCCGGCACCTACGCCCGTCTCCTGGTCAGCGACACCGGCGAGGGCATACCCGCCGACGTCGCCGCGCACATCTTCGAGCCGTTCTACACCACCAAACCCCGCGGCAAGGGCACCGGCCTCGGACTGGCCACCGTTTACGGCATCGTCAGCGAGGCCGCCGGCAGCATCAATCTCTACTCCGAGCCCGGCATCGGGACGACCTTCCGCCTCTATCTGCCCGTCGTCACCACGCCGGCAACCGCGGCCGGCACAGCGACGCGACAGCAGCAACCTCCGCACGGCAACGGCCAAACAATTTTGGTCGTCGAGGATGAAGCGGCCCTGACCCGAATCATCACGCGGATCCTGACCGAGGCGGGATACCGTGTCGTCGCGGCGCACAACGGACCGGCGGCGCTCGAGCTGTTCGGCCGCCATCACTGCGACGCCCTGCTCACCGACGTCATCATGCCGGAGATGTCCGGCCCCCGCTTGGCCGAGTTGCTTCGTCAACAACGCCTGGACCTGCCGGTGCTCTACATGTCGGGCTACAGCAACGGCATGCTCGGCACGACGCGGGCCCTGGACGACGACATCATCCTCATCGAAAAACCCTTCACTGCCTACGAGATTCTTCACAAGCTTCACGAGACTGTGGCCCGCCGGCCGGTGACGACCCCGACAGCTACAAATCCCTGCATTGTCCATGCCGATGGACCAACCAGCGCATCACCTACCACCCGGGCGTAGACCGGTCCGGACGCTGTCGGCAGACGCCGCGAGCGGCCGCGATGCGCCGATCGGTGGCCCTTCGGCGGTCGTGCTGCGGCCCGCCACCTGTCATGTCGATCTCGCCGGACAGCGCGACGGAGGTGTGGCTGTGGTCGGGCGTATCGCGTGGTGCCAGGTGGAATCCGGGCTCACCCGTCCTCGCTCAGACTGTCCGGACGCATGTGAGCGCCGATCTGATTCACCGGATGAGACGTGGACCCGGCGACCGACGCAGTCGTGCAGATGCTGACCGAGGCGGTGACGCCGTCCGGACGTTGAGTCAGCAGGAGTGAACCGGTGAGCTGGTGCGCCATCCACAGGCCACGCCCACCAGGCCGGTCGGTCGGCGGTAACCGCACTGGCAACTTCCCGGGCGGACCGCCGTGGTCGACGACCTCGCACACCAGCACGTCGGCGATCAGCCGCAGCTGCAGTTGACCGGAGCCGCCGCCGTGCCGTACCGCATTGGTGACCAGTTCGTGTATTGCCAGCACGAAATCCTCGGCGGTGTCTCCGGACAGACCGGCGGTGGCGATCGTGGCGCTCACGGCTCCGCGCAGTGCGGTCACGCTGCTCTCGGTGAACCCCTGCTGGAAAACCACGTTCGGCTCGGCGATCGACGCGCGGGATCCCGCGCCTTCGCCGAACCGGTCGCTGTGGCTCATGTCGCCGCAGGTTACATCCGCCTCGCCGCGGGCGCGACCATTGCCTAACGGCAACAGTGGCGCAAGTACACATTTCTCAAGGCTGTCGAGCCGGCCGCGGTGGAAACCGGTGCGTCCTCGGATGGCCCGGCTGCAGTGGCGCCTCGGTGCGGTCGTGGTGCCGGCGGGGCGGGATCTCGATCGGCAACGGCGAAGCTGACCGGGCCGCTGGGCGGCACGCAGACAGGCACCGAGACCGGGAAACCGGCGTCCGGCGGCGGCTGACGATCCGGCTCAGGTGTTCTGAGCCTCCCAGGTGAACCCGCAGGTCGCAATCAGGTTCTGGGCGAGGTTGTTGTCCTGCAGGGTGTACGTGAACCGGTACACCGCGGTGGCTCCGTTGCTCGACGGCGTGAACGAGCCGACACCGCTGGCCCAGTCGACCTTCGCGCCGGCGAACCCGGCCAGCGTGCCCGTGTAAAGGTTCGAGCCGACGCTGAAGCTGCCGCAATTGCCGAAGCTGCCGCCGCTGCCCTGGTCGATCGTCAGGCTCAGGTAGGAGCCGAGCGTGCCGATGTAGGTGGTGGCGTACAGCTTGATCGACGCGGCCAGGTTTCCGGTGTAGGTGACGGTTATGCAGTTCGATCCGGTGCTGCCCGGCTTGAGCCCGGTGGCGGTGAACATCGCCGTGTTCGAGTCGTCGTCGGTGAGGCTCACCTGGCCGGACGCCCACGAGTTGGTGCCGTTCGACGTCGTCGCGGTGAACGCCGCGTTCGACGAGGTCCAGATCAGCGCCCCGGTCCCGACGATCGCGACCAGGATCACCAGCAGCCGGTTGCGGCCGGGGGCGGTCCGGTCCTTCGTTGCGGTATGCCTTGCCATGGGTGGCACTCCTCGTCGGCGTCGCCAGGATCAGGTGTTCTGGGCTTCCCAGGTAAAGCTGCAGGCCGAGGACAGATCCTGGGCGCTGTCGTTGTCCTGCAAGGTGTAGGTGAACCGGTACACCGCGGTGGCTCCGTTGCTCGACGGAGTGAATGACCCCACGCCGCTGGCCCAGTCGACCTTCGCGCCGGCGAACCCGGCCAGCGTGCCGGCGTAGATGGTGGACCCGCTGAACCCGGTGCAGCTGGAGTGGCCGGCGCCGGTGCCCTGCTCGACGGTCAGCGCGAGATACGTGCCGAGCGTGCCGGTGTAACCGGTGGCGTAGAGCTTCACCGACGAGGCGATGTTTCCGGTGTACGCGACCGTGATGCACTTGGCGGCGGTCCGGTTCGGCGTCAGCCCGGTCGCGGTGAACATCGCTGTGTTCGTGTCGTCGTCGGTGAGCGCCACGGTGCCGGCGGTCCAGGTGTTGCCGCTGTTGCTGGTCGTCGCGCTGAAAGCGGCGTTGGACGCATGCCACACCGTGCCGCCGGCGGTCAGCAGGGCGATCAGGACCGCCAGAACCCTCACGCGGCCGCCCACAGCGGCTCCGGAGCGAACGGTCTGCCGTGCCATCCCGGAACCTCCCCTTCGCGGCGATCGCCGATTGCCGGCTCGTGACTGTTCGTCATGTCGGGCTCGAAGGTGACAGGTTCACTGCGATCGCAACCGGATGACTCCTGGTCCGGTGCCGGGCGCGGTGGCGCCGCCGGGTCCGGCCGGCCGGGCCGACGACGGGCGCGGGGCGACGGCCGGCCGGCCGGTAGGACGCGGCGAGAAGCACCACGATCACGAAGACCGCGATCCGCTTCCGCTGCTCCGGCCGGTTGATCAGCGTCAGCAACCCGACGTACGGCACGATCAGCCGCGCCTGGCCACGGACCGCGCCCGGCGCAACCGGATCGGAATCGGCCGTCGCGTTGGCGTCGCCCTTCGTGGTGATCGTGCCGTCGGGGTCGACCGAGACCACCCGGTGCGACAGCAGTTCGCCTTCATGACCGGGCTGGTCGGCGAGCAGGATGCGGCCCGGGCGCACGTCGGCGCTCCGGGCCCGCTGATAGAACACCAGATCTCCCGGGCGTACGGCCGGGGTCATGGAGCCGCTGACCACCACCGCGGGGATCCAGCCGGCCGCCAGCGGCAGCAGCGACGACGCGCCCAGCGAGAGCAGGGTTACCAGTGCGGTCAGCCGGGCCGCCTGAAACAGCTCGCCGAGAGCCGCACGGAACCGGGTCATCGTGCGGTCCGCCACTGGTCCGGCGCAACGGCACGACGCCGGCGCTCCACCGCCGTGACCAGCAGCAACGTCGCGAGGATCCCGGCCAGGCAGGCCGCCACGAACGGGTCGGCGAGAACTGCGATCACCGCGCCGGCGCGGGGGATCGTGGCCACGGTACGGCCGAGATCCCGGTCGGCCGGACTGGACCAGCGCTCGTCACCCGGGTTGGCGTCGCCCCGGGTCCGGAACTTGACGAGGAGGCCGTCGCGATGCACGGCGGTCACCCGGTGGGTGATGAGCCGCCCGCCGCGGCCGGCGTCATGAAAACTCACCACGTCGCCGACGGCCACCGAGCGGGCCGGCACGCTGCGGACGACGAGCAGGTCGCCCGGCCGGATCGCGGGCGCCATGCTGGACGACTTCTCGGCCAGCGTTCTGTACCCGCCGATCCGCGCGCCCACGGCGAGTACCGCGGCGGCGGCCAGCAAGGTCACCACCGCCCGGGCGGCCAGATGACTCGTCCTCACCGGCCCTCCCAGGTGAAGGACTCGGTGACGCTGCGGCCCTGGGCCGCGTTGTCGGGGATCAGTTCGACCGAGAACCGGTACGAGTGGCTCTCGCCGTACGTCCACCGTGCGGTCTGGTCGACGACGCCGCCGTCGTACCCGGCCGGAAGGTCCGCGAGCAGCCCGTGGTACCGCATGCCGCCCCCGTCGTCGGGGACGAAGGTCCCGCAGTCGCCGTGACGGGCCGCCGTGGCGGTACCGCGGACGATCGTCAGACGCAGGTACGAGCCGAGCCCGGTGCCCGCGGTGGCCCGGCCGTACAAGCGGACCGCCGCCGGCAACGTGCCGTGGTACGTGACGGTGATGCACCGGTCGAGGGGGATCGACGGTCGCATGGCCGGCACCGCGAACTCCGCGGTGGCGGGCGAATCCGTGCCGATAACCGCGGTGCCGGTGGTGAAGCTGTTCCCGGAGTTGCTGGTCTGGGCGTTCCAGGCCGACCAGGTGGCGCCGGCCGACAGGATGCCGACGACCAGCGCCGCGGCGAGTCCGATGAGGGCGGCCGACCGGCGGCGGTGGTGGTCCGGGGTGGTGGCGGCGTGCGCGCTCATCCGATCCGCCCGGGTCCAGCCGGCGTTCTCTCGGCTTCGGCCGGATTGTCGTCGGCTGCCGTCACTGATCGGTCCCGGCCGGTCCGCTTGGCGACGTACAACCGGCGGTCGGCCGTCTCCAGCAGGCTCTCGGGCGTACGGCCGTCCGCCGGGCCACAGGCCGCACCGATGCTGGCGGTGACCGGCACCGGAGTGGCGGCCGCGGCGACGGCGGCCCGCAGCCGCTCGGCGGTCTCCTTGGTCTCGGCGGCGTCACCGTCGGCCAGGACGACGAGTTCCTCTCCGCCGTATCGGGCGACGACGTCACCGGCCCGACAGCTGAACCGCAACGCGGCGGCGACCCCTTGTAGCACACCGTCACCGGTCTGGTGCCCGTACGTGTCGTTGACGCTCTTGAAGTGGTCCAGGTCGAGCAGGATGACCGAGAACGGCTGGGTGCCGGCGGCACGTTCGGCCAGCAGCACGTCGAACCGGGCCCGGTTGGTCAGGCCGGTGAGGCCGTCGGTGTTGGCCGCCTCGGCCAGCTTCATGGTGGCCAGCGACCGGCCCACGGCCGCGGCACTCTGTGCGGCGGCCTGCCGGGCAGTGGCGATGAGCCGCCGCTCAACCCGCCGGGAATACCGGTCGGGCCAGCGACGCACGGTCTCGACGATGAGCACGCCGGCCGTCTGCCCCTCCCCGAACGGGATGGTGATCAGGTTCCGCCCGCGCGGCATCACACTCAGCAACCAGGCGTCCGCGACCGGGTCGAGAACGTGGCGGAACAGGGACCGGTCCGCTTCCAATGCCGGCGGCGGCAACGCGCCGGACAGCTTGGCCTTACGCAGCCGACCGTCGGCGCCGACCGTGGCCGCGATACCGCCCGCGCCGAGCTGGGCGGTGAAGCGGTCGTCGGGCAGGACGACGACGGCTGCGCGGCGCACGTCGAGTTCGGCCACCACGAAGAGGGCAAGCGTGGCGGCGACCTCAGCCGGGCGTTGCTGCGCGCCCAATTCCAGGGCCAGCTCGCGCAGGACACGTTCGTCGTACCGGCGGCGCCGCAATTCGCGCTCGTTCGCGGCGGCCAGGAACGCCGTCGCCAGGGCCGCCGCCCACAACCCGCTCAGGTAGGTCACGGTCTCCCGCACCGGGAACGCGAACACCGGGGAGAGGATCCCGGTGGCGTGCATGTCGAGGATCAGCATGGCCAGCAGTGAATGCCAGAGCACGATCTTGATCCCGGTCCGGAACGTCGCGACCAGCGTCACCGCGATCGTATGCACCATGATCACCATGCCGACCGGCCCGCTCAGCTCGTGCAACTCGAACCAGCTGTGTCCCAGCACCAGACCGTCGCCGAGCAGGGCGACGTTGAGCACCAGGATCGACGATCGACGACCGATCGCGGACAGGCCCCAGAATCCCAGCGACAGAACCACCCAGGCGATGCTGACGGTGGCCTGCCGCTGCACCACAGCCGCCGGGCTCCCGGTGCCGGCGGCCAGCAAGGGCAGCGCAGCACACATCACCACCCGGCACAACTGCATCCAGCGGAGCCGGTCAGCCACCGGGACGAAGTCGTCCGACGCGCGGCTGCCGCTCATCGACCATCCTCCGGGTGCAACGGGATCCAGTGGTAGCGGTTGCGCCAGACTGGGGCGAGCGCCAGCTTCGGGTCGCGCCGGTCGGCCGCTTTCTGCCCCAGCAGGAACAAGATCAACGCGGCGATCAGGACGGCCGGGATCGCCGCGTGCCGGGCCGCTTCCTTGGCCAGCTTGATGATCAGTTCCAAGAAGGTCTGCGATGCGGTACGGGACTGGTGCCCCGGCTCGGCCAGAACCGGGCCGCGTGCCGGCGCCGTCGGCGAGGCCTCGGCGCCGACCGGCGGGGCGGCGGCGCCGACGGACGGGACGCCGGCGCCGACGGACGGGACGCCGGCGCCGACCGGTGGGGTCGCAGCGCCGACCGATGGGGTGGCAGTGGTCGATCCGCCCTGCACCCGCCAGACGAAATCGGCTCGGGAACTCGTCGCGGACGTCGGCGCCGCCTCGTCAGTGAACGTCGCGGTGATCCGGAACGTCTGCGCGCTCCCCGTCACCGGCGTCCAGCCGGTAGAGACACCGCGGCTCAGCCCGGTCAGCGTACCGACGTAGATCGAGGTCCCGGAGAAGCCCGCGCAGTTGCGGGAGCTGCCGGCCGAGCCGCGCTCGACGGCGATCCGCAGGTGGTCGGCGAGCGCGCCGGAGACCGACTCGGCGGCCAGCCCCACCGTACCCGCCGCGTCGGCGTCGTCGTAGCCGATCCGGATGCACCGGCTGACCGGTACCCCGGGGGCCATCGCGGTGAGCGCGAACATCGCGTCCCCACCGTCGTCGTCGAAGATCGGGACGGTCTGCATCACCGTCACGGCCCGGCTCAGCGGGTCGGTGCTCCAGTCGATCGCGGCGAACGCCGCACCGGCCAGGCCCAACATGCCGACCACCATCAGGTGTCCGGGCACGGCGCGAGCGAGCGACACCGCCCCCACCACCTCTCCGCCGACGAATGCCCGATCACTGCTCCTCATCGGCTGCGGGCCGGTCGCACCTGAGCGGATGAGGCGCAGGCGGCCGTCATCTCGTCTGATTGCCGCGATACCGATCAATGCCCATGCGTATGGGCGGTCAGGTAAAAGGGATATGCGGCGCCGCCGGTCGGAATCGCCGCGCGGGCCGAAGGCGCCGTGTGTACGGCGGCCGCTCAACCCGACCGTCCGGTAGTGTCTCGCCCGATCGTCCTCAGCTTGTTCATCCCGGTGCCGATTCGACGGTCATGGGCGCCACACCACGTTACCGGCGCAGTCGGCAGCCGCGCCGTCGATCGGCTGTCACCGTTGTCGTCGTGGTTGTCATGCTGGGAGCGACCCACCTCATCCCCCGATCGCTGGCGGCGTTCGTGGGAACGTCCGCCAACTCCGGAAACCAATTCAGCGCTGCCGCTACATTCCCCGCGTATCCCGCATCAATTACCTCCGACTCGCCCTGGGCATATCTTCGAGGGGAGGAGACCGCATCGTCGTCGGTCACCTCGACCGCGGCCGATTCCTCGGGCAACGGCCGATCCGGGACCTACGACGGGCAGACGAACGGCCCGTCCACCCGGTGGAACTTCGACGAGGGCACGGGCACCGTGGCGGACGATTCTTCCGGTGCGGCCAACCCCGGCACGTTAGGCGCCGGGGCCACGTGGACGACCGCCGGTCACACCGGCGATGCGGTTGTCCTGAACGGTACGGCCACCGGACACGTGACCGGTGCAGCGCCTGCGGTCTCCACCGATGCCTCTTTCAGCGTGTCCGCCTGGGTTTATCTGCAGTCGCCACCGGCCGGCACCTCTGTGGTGGTGAGCCAGGCGGGTGGCACCAGCGCCGGCTTCGAACTCGCCTACGACGGGGCCAGCCAGAGGTGGCAATTCGACATGACTCAGTCCGACGTCTGCAGCCCGGTCGTCGATTACGCCCGGTCAGCGGCGGTCGCCGACATCGGCGTATGGACGCACCTCGTCGGTGTGTTCGACACGTCCGCCGTAGCGGGGCAGCAGCTCAAGCTGTACGTCGACGACGGCACGCCGACGGCGGGTGGGCACACCGCGACCTGGAACGCTTCCGGTGCTCTCCAGGTTGGCCGCAGCCAACGGTGCGGCGGGTGGGTCGACTACCTCGCGGCGCGCGTGGCCGAAATGAGCACCTACCGGCGGCCCTTGTCGGCTGCCGATGTCGACACCCTGTACGGGGACAATCCAACCACGCGGTGGGATTTCGAGGAGGGCAGCGGAGCGACCACCGCGGACTTGTCCGGCAATGGCAACACGGGCACCCTCGGCAGCGGTGCCTCATTCGCCACCAGCGGCCACACCGGGAAAGCGGTCACCTTTGACGGCAGCAGCAACGCCTACGTCGCCGGCACCACGGCAGCCGTTGACACCGCACAAAGCTTCACCCTCACCTTGTGGGCATACCTGACGGACAAGACTGCTGACCGGACAGTCGTGAGCATACCCGGCGGCACCGACAACGGCGCATCCATCAAGTACTTCACCAGTACCGATAGGTGGCAGTTCGTCGCGTCCCACAGCCAAGGCGGAACGTTGGACGGTGCCGGTACAACCAGTTCTACCGCTGCTGCGAACACCTGGGTCTACCTGGCCGGCGTGTACGACGCCACAGCGGGCACGCTGACGCTCTACATCGACGGTGCCCCCGCCACGTCCGGGCCGCACTCGTCGTCGTGGACCGCGTCCGGCCCGCTACAACTCGGTCGGCAGAAGAGCGGGGGTGCCTGGCAAAACCCTTTCGCCGGAACCATCGACGACGTTCGCACCTATCAACAGGCGCTTACCGGAACCCAGATCGCGAACTTGTACAACCCGGTCGCGCCGGTCGCCATGACGGCAGGCATTCCCGGCGCATTACAGGGCGGCCAACAGGGACTGCAGGCGACCACCGCGATCGCGTACGCCGGGCTCAGCAACGCTTACGACAACACCCTGATCGCCTCGGCCCCGACCGCGTTCACGCTGGAGTGCTGGTTCAAGGCTTCCGGCAGCGACGGCGGTCTGCTGATGGGCTTCTTCCCCACTCGGACCGGCTCCTCCGGGACCCGTGACCGCCTGATCTACTTGGACAGCGGTGGCCGCCTGACCTTCGGCACCGCACCGTCGGGAACGCCGGTGACCATCCGCAGCCCGGCGGCGTACAACGACGGAAGCTGGCACTACGTCGCGGCCAGCGGTGGCGCGGCCGGGCTGCGCCTGTACGTCGACGGTGCCCTCGTAGCCTCGAAGCCGGCCACCACCACGGCGGCCGCCACTTCCGGCTATTGGCGCTGGGGCGGCGGTGACCCGGGCAGTGGATGGCCGAACCGCCCGGTGAACAGCTTTCTCACCGGAACCTTGGATGAGGTCGCGTTCTACTCCACCCAGCTCAGCAATCAAACCGTGGCCTGGCATTACCACGCGAACTTCTGACGGAGTGACCGCGGTCGCCGGGTCAGGCCGGACGGTGGAGCGATTCCGTGCCTGGGACGCGGAAGGATCTTCTACCGCAACTGAGCCGAGATGGCCGTCCGGAGCAGCGCTCGCGGCGCGAGATCGTGAACGGGATCTTGCATCCGATGCGGTGAAGCGGTCCGTGGCGAAACTGCCCGGATCTACCGCCGTGGCGGACAGTGTACGGGGAAGTCACCGTGGGAAAGCACCGGCGGTCGAGGCCCGGATGGCTGCGCCGAAGCCACTGCCGACGCGCTACGCAGCGTCACCTCCGCGCACCTTCGTCGGGACCCGATCACCATCCCGCACAGTCACCGCCTTCGTACGCAATGAAGGGAAATCGTTGTCATCTGCGCCACCACGAGCGCCGGTCGCAGAAGACGCAATTTAGGGGTCGTCCAGGCATTGACTTGCACCTCTGTCGACGTAACACTTGTGAAACTTTTCTGAGAGCGCTCTCCTTAGTGCGCACGAGATCGCCGCCCTGCCCCTCCTACGCACCGACCTGCCCACCTTCGCCGCCCCACCGGCCGAAGACGTCCCCACTGTCCGTCCCTCTGCACAACGCCGGGCACCTACCAGAGAGTGAAGAGCCCATGAAAGTTTCCCGCCCTTGGCGCCGCCGCGGGTTGCTCGCGGCACTGGTGATGAGTGTGGTCGCCGCACTCACCATCGTCGGTGCCAACGAGTTCGCCTCGGCCGCCACCATCACCGGCAATAACATCATCGGGCCGGCCGGCAAGTGCGTCGACGTGAGCGGCGACGACACCGGCGGCAACGGCGCGGCGGTCCAGCTCTGGGATTGCCAGGCCGGTAGCGCCGACCAGCACTGGACCTGGAGCGGCACCGCGCTGACCACTCTGGGTCGTTGCCTGGACGTCACGGGTAACCTCACCACCAACGGCACCCTGCTCGAGCTCTGGGACTGCAACGGCGCCGGCAACCAGCAGTGGGTCCAGCAGGCCAACGGCACGCTGGTGAACCCGCAGTCCGGCCGCTGCATGGACGCACCCGGCTGCAGCCACGGCGAACGGGACCCGCCTGCAGATCTGGGACTGCAACGGCAGCGGCGACCAGGCATTCTCGGTCTCGACCGGGACTACGACGACGGGTACCTGCCCGACCTACTCGGACACCCCGGACTTCGGCCCGAACGTGCACATCTACGACCACTCGATGTCGGACGCCGCCATCCAGTCCTCGCTGGACAGCATCTTCAACGCGCAGAAGGACACCAACTCGGCGCAGTTCGGCACCCGTCGCGACGCGGAGATCTTCAAGCCGAGCACCACGCCGTACACCGTCGGCGCGAACATCGGCTTCAACACCTCGATCCTCGGAGCCGGTCAGAACCCGGACGACGTGCGCATCAACGGCGCGGTGACGGTGGACGCGTTCAACCCCAGCGACGCCGGCAACGCGACGCAGAACTTCTGGCGGTCGGCTGAGAACCTGTCGATCAACACGCTCGGCGGCGCCGACCGCTGGGCCGTCGCGCAGGCTGCGCCGTTCCGCCGGATCCACGTCATCGGCGGACTCAACCTCTACCCGGCCAGCTATGGCTGGGCCAGTGGCGGCTACATCTCCGACACCAAGGTCGACGGGAACACCGAGTCTGCCTCCCAGCAGCAGTGGTACACCAAGGACAGCACGCTGGGCTCGTGGAGCGGCTCCAACTGGAACATGGTCTTCTCGGGCACCAACGGCGCCCCGGCGACCAACTTCAACACGGCCGCGGCCGGACCCCGCTACACGACCCTCGCCACCACCCCGGTGTCGCGGGACGTGCCCTACCTCTACATCGACTCGTCGGGCAAGTACCGGGTCTTCCTGCCGTCCCTGCGGACCAACGCCAGCGGGCCGAGCTGGGCCGGCGGTAGCACCCCCGGGACCTCGCTGCCGATGAGCAACTTCTACGTCGCGAAGCCGGCCGACTCGGCGGCAACGATCAACGCGGCCCTCGCCAACGGGTGCAACATCTTCTTCACCCCGGGCATCTACCACGTCAACCAGACCCTGCACGTGACCAAGGCCAACACGGTCGTGCTGGGCATCGGCTACCCGACCATCGTCCCGGACAACGGGGTCAACGCGATGGACGTTGCCGACGTGGACGGCGTACGGCTCAAGGGTCTGCTCTTCGACGCCGGAACCACCAACAGCGACACTCTGCTGAAGGTGGGCCTGGCCAAGTCGGGCGTCTCACACGCGGCGAATCCGACCACGGTGCAGGACGTCTTCTTCCGGATCGGCGGCGCGGTGGCCGGCAAGGCCACCAACAGCCTGGTCATCAACAGCAACAACGCCATCGTCGACCACACCTGGGCCTGGCGGGCCGACCATGGCGCCGGAATCGGCTGGACGGTGAACACCGCGGACAACGGCTTGACCGTCAACGGTGACAACGTGCTCGCGACCGGCCTGTTCGTCGAGCATTACCAGAAGAACGAAGTCGTCTGGAACGGCGCCAACGGCAAAATCATCTTCTTCCAGAACGAGATGCCGTACGACCCGCCGAACCAGGCCGCTTGGATGAACGGTTCACAGAACGGCTATCCAGCGATCAAGGTCGCCTCCGGCGTCTCGACGTTCGAAGCTTGGGGACTCGGAAGCTACTGCTACTTCAACGTCAACCCGTCCGTGGTCTCGCAACGCTCGTTCGAAGTTCCGGCGGTCCCGGGAGTGAAGTTCCACGACATGGCGGTGGTCTCCCTGGGTGGCGTCGGCACCATTTCGAACATCATCAACAGCACCGGCGGGCCGGCGAACTCCAGCAACAACAACGTCTACCTGGTCAACTATCCGTAGGAACTATCTGTAGGAACAACGAGCGCACCATCTGACCGGCATCATCGGTGGCCGGGCCCGACCAATCGGGCCCGGCCACCGCTGCTCGCAGGTTGCCCGTGAGCGTGAGCACGTTCCGCGTGATTCCAGCTGCCGTGGAAGCGGCCGGCAGCCCATACCGCCCGCCGCATCGACGGCGTGGATTCGGTCAGTGCGTCAACGTCGGGGGTTCCCGGGGCAGAGCGTGCGGCGACCGGCCGGCGCCGCAGCGACGGTGTCGTCAGGGCTGGCTCGGCGCTGGTCGTTGAAGTGCTCAAAGGCCGGACCACCGCGGTTCAACCCCGACTGTTGCCCGTTGCGCACCCGGCCGGTGAGCATGCCCTGGGCGAGGGGGCTGAAGATGATGGCGCCCATGCCGTACTTCTCGGTCGTCGGGAGCACGTCACGCTCGATACCACGGTTGAGGATCGAGTACGACGGCTGCTCGCACCGGACCCGCTCGAAGCCGCGCCGCCCGGCGAGCCACTGCGCCTCCACGATGTCGACGGCCGGCTGCTTCGAGGTACCGATGGCCCGGACCTTCCCGGTCCGGACGCGGTCGGTAAGCGCGGACAGCGTCTCCTCCATGTCGGTGTCGACGTCTGCCGCTGGTATTGATAAAGAGCGATGTATCAGTGTTCAGCCGCGGTAACCAGGCTTCGACCGCCCGCATCATGTACCGCGGTTGGCAAGCAGTTGGATGGCCTCGTCGCACACGGCCCTGAGGCTTTCGTGGTCGACGGCCATCACCAGCGATTCACGCTGCGAGAAATGTCGGTAGAGCGTACCGACGCCGACCTCGACGATCTCCAGTATCGACACCTCCGGACCCCGTGTCCGGAACATCTCCGCCGCCGCCACGAGAGCAGCGCCTGTGGATTCCGCTGGGCGTCCGCCCGCATCGGGCGAGCCGTCCGTGCCGAAGAACCCACCTCTGCCTCCACCCGCACGGACATCGAGCAACAGCCGGTCGTATGAATCTGCTACCCGATGTACTTCAGCGGGGTCCCTCGGCGGGACATCACTCACCCGGAGGCCGTAGCCCGTTAACGCCATCGCGAAGCCGGACCTACGGCATCGGGCCACTGCTGTGGGCCGGTCGGTACTGCGAAAGCAGGTCCGGTACGGAGGCCATGGTCTGCGTTGCCAGGTCGTGCAGCCGGCTCGCGAAGGCTTCTTGCTGCTCCTTCGTCGGCGGCCGCTCGGCGCCCTCAGGGGGCAGTATCGCGCTCGTAGCCGGTGTTCCGAGCATGGCGATCTGCAAGTCAAGCCCGGCGGGCACGTAGAAGTTCAGCACCCGGGCGGTCTCACTGGTCACGACAAAGGCGTGCGTCGTCCCCGCCGGTATGCGGACCAGTTGTCCTTTACTGCCGATCACGACCTGGTCACCGAGCTGCATGGCCATCTCCCCGTCGAGGACGTAGAAGACCTCGTCGCCGTGGTCGTGCACGTGCGGCGGCGGCCCCGCCGAAACCGGCATGAGCTGCTCCATCAGCGAATATTGTCCGTGGGTCTGATCGGTGGCGACCAGTGGTGTCCAAAGGATGCCCATCTGCCAATACCCCTGCGCGGACGTGGCGCTGGTGACCAAATCCGACAAGCCGCGTTCCCCGTCGTTTTCCCTCATGACAACCACACTCCGTTCGAGTCTCAGTCTGACGAGAGCGCGCTTTTACTCGTAAGAGTGCGCTATCACTTGCCGATACCGTACACTTCTACAGGTGTCTGGTCGACCCCTGCCGGTGGCTGACGACCGCAAGCCCGGCCGCTCACAGCGCGAAGCTCAGCGCGAGCACACCCGTGCGGTCCTGATCGAGACTGCCCGGTCCCTGATCCGCTCGGGCAGTGTCATCACCATGCCCGCCATCGCACGCGCTGCCGGCCTGTCCGAGGCGACGGCCTACCGCTACTTCCCGGACCTTCTGTCCATTCTGCAAGTCGGTTTCGTCGGTGTCTGGCCTCGCGCCGACGAAGTCCTCCCTGGTGTTGAGGTGTGTGCCGACCCGGTCGAACGGGTGGCAATCGCCGCCGACTTCTTCGCCCGCAACGTGCTGCAGATTCAAGGTGGGGTCAGGACCATGATCGCTCTGACGATCGCGCGGTCCGACCTCGTCGGAACCCGCCCAGGTCACCGGCTGGGACTGATCGAGGCGGCGCTGGCACCCCTCGCGGACAAGGAATGTGATCGGCTGCGGCAGTTGCGGAACGATCTGTCCGTGGTCATCAGCGCCGAAGCGCTGTTCAGTCTTCTTGATCTCAATAAGCTGCCACCGGAGGCAGCGGTTGGGAGTTTGACCGAGACGGCACGAAACCTCGTTCGAGGGGCACTGGGCGAACTGGCCTGAGGAGCCCTCACCGTAAGGCGGAACAGCTGCGACGAGGGCGGTGTGCCCCCGCCCCGAAGGGAGTCGTGCGCGTGGTGGACAACGAAGCCGGGGAGCCGCTCACGGCACCGGAGCGGCTCGCCTTCATCCGTGAGACAACGCGTTTTGAGATCGGGCTGTTGCATGCCCGAGTGAACGCACTGGTCGCTGCCGAGGCGTTCTTGACGATCGCCTTCACTGCCGCCATGAGCAACGGCACCCCTTGGGGGGCGACGTTCGCCGCCGTGGTGTCGCCCATTCTGTCGCTGTTGGGCTTTGTGCTCGCCGTGCTTGCCTGGCCCGGCGTCGCGGCCACCGTCAAGATCATACTTGGCTGGACTGCGCGTCAGACCGAGCTGCTGGAACGAAATCCAAAGCTCATGGCGACGCTGTGGGAGCCATCCGCGGACGTCCGCCGTGATCGCCGCGCGGATCCCGATCAGTGGCGCAGCATGCTGTTCTTCCGGGCGGCCCCCGGACTGTTCGCCTTGGTGTGGGCAGTATTGACGATCGTCGCGCTAACCATCCGGAGGTAGTGCCGGCGCCGAGAGATTCGCCCTGGGAGGCGATCGTGACGGGGCGTGTCAACGGCAGGCCGCTTGGCCGGAGAGGCTCGCCGGGCGTGGTGGCGGCGTCGACCGATGTCGCGAACCGCGTCCACAGCGGCACATGCGTGGCCGCGGGGGCACAACGGATGCGTCAGTCGAACAAACTTCTACAACGGTCATCAAAGTTGGACGTCAACAGAACGTCAACGTTCCTCGAACGGATGCGACGCGCCGGTGCCGGATGGTGACCGCACACCCGCCGTCATGCGCCGACGTGCGCGTTTGTGCCTGTTCACAAGTGGGTTAAACGTCTTTCGGGCATGCTTGCTGCTCTCGCCCGACCGGCATGGGCCGGTTGTATCGGAGATCCGTCGGGCAGCTATCGATCGACCTGACGAGCGGAGCAGCGGTGCAAAGTGCCTGATCAATTGAGGTCTGTGAACGTGCCGCTCATCTAGGACCACGGGTCTTGGGGCAAGAAGCGCTGGAAGGTGTCAAGGTTTCCGGTCGATCACGAAGCTCATATTGATGCAATCTTCTGGTTGACAACGAGCTGGCGTTCATCTTTGATGACCCATGTCCATCTATGTTCGCCTGATGTTCGGCCGGAGCTCTGAGGGTCTGACGCCCCTTCAGGCCGGCTCCGTTCGGATGTGGACGACTGCTGCTCCTCAACGTTGCCCGCGTCGAAGGAGAATTCCCATGCGCAGAAGGCCCACCCCAAATGCCGCAACCATACCGTTCCCACCCTGGCTGCTGACGGCCACCTGCTGACCGATCCCCGGATTGACCAACCTCGGTGCCGGGGTATGAAGGTCGACTGGTTCGGTTTGTGTCCCCGCCTCCGTGCCGGCTCAGAAGGCCGACCGCGACGCGCCCATGAGGCGCAGTCTCGTCACCGGCCGAGCGATGAGCCGTCAGTGGCGGCGCGGAGCAGGTGATCCTGGAACTTTCGCCGGCCGTCGTCCGGAGCCGGTCCGACTTCACGGTCGACCGAACCCCTCCAGGAACTCGTCGGTCACGGCGGATCCATCCACATCCGCCGGGCCGTGCCGCGGCACCGAAGTCGATACCCGGCTCGGAGGCAGTGGCTCCAGAACAATCATCGGGCGATACGCAATTTCGCCGTTCGCCGTATGGACGTCCCCACCCCCGGATCATTCAAAAGGCGCACCAGCTTTTTACCAAAGCTGTCTGCGGCAAAAGCTTAGCACCAATCCGTCGGATCCCGTGATCCTGATGAAAGGGGACGTCCCCGTGCATCTCATTCGGCGAAGGCATGGCCTTCGGAATCTCGCCATTTTGGCGGCCTTGACTCTGACCGGTAGCGCGTTCTACGCGGTCACCGCACAAACCGCGAGCGCCGCTACCAATACCACCATCAACGTGGACGGCAGCAGCGGCGGCCGAACGTACGACGGTATCGGCGCGATCAGTGGCGGTGGCGGCAACTCACGGCTGCTCACCGACTATCCCGCCGCACAGCAGACCCAGATCCTGGACTACCTGTTCAAGCCTGGTTACGGCGCAAACCTGCAGATCCTCAAGGCGGAGATCGGTGGCGACGCGAACTCCACCGACGGCGCCGAGCCATCGATCGAGCACACCCGCGGAGTGATCAACTGCAATGCGGGCTACGAGTTCTGGCTGATGGAGCAGGCCAAAGCCCGGAACCCGAACATCAAGCTGTACGGTCTGGCGTGGGCCGCGCCGGGCTGGATCAGCGGCGGGTTCTGGTCGACCGACACGATCAATTACTTGATCTCCTGGCTCGGTTGCGCCAAGCAGCACGGGCTGACGATCAGCTATCTGGGTGGCTGGAACGAGCGTGGTCATGACATCAACTGGTACATCCAGTTGCGGTCGGCGCTGAACTCGGCGGGCTACGGCGCCGTGCAGATCGTCGGTGACGACAGCGGCTGGGGAGTCGCCGACGACATGGCCAGCAACTCCGCGTTCAACAATGCGGTACAGGTCATCGGTGCCCACTACCCGTGTGAGGGTGGCGACGGCGGAAGCGCCGACACGTGTTCGAGCACCACCACCGCGAAGAACAACGGCAAGCCGCTGTGGGCCAGCGAGAACGGCTCTCAGGACATGAATACCGGGGCTCCGGCACTGATCCGGTCGATCGTGCGCGGTTACGTCGACGCGAAGATGACGGCGTACCTGAACTGGCCGTTGCTGGCGGCGATCTATCCGAATCTGCCGTACGACACCGACGGCATGTCCACCGCTGCACAACCCTGGTCCGGCAATTACAGCATCGGGGAGAGCACCTGGGCGACGGCTCAAGTGACCCAGTTCGCTCAGCCGGGGTGGAAGTTCGTCGACACCGGTTCGGGTTACCTCGGCGGCGCCGAGTCCAACGGCAGCTACGTGACGATCAAGTCCAACACCGGCAACGACTACTCGACCGTCATCGAGACCACGACCGCCGGTTCGGCACAGACCGTCAACATGTCGGTGCGGAACGGGCTTTCCACCGGAACCGTGCACGTCTGGTCGACAGCGGTCAATGCCCCGAGCCGGACGACCTCGATGGTGCATTCGCAGGACATCACACCGTCGAACGGGTCCTACTCGCTGACGGTGCAGCCCGGCTACATCTACACCGTGACCACGACCACCGGGCAGGGTAAAGGCACCGCGACCAGTCCGGCACCGGCCGCGTTGCCGCTGCCGTACGCCGACAACTTCGACGGGGACGCGACCGGCACCGAGGCTCGCTACTTCTCCGACATGCAGGGCGCGTACGAGATCCGCCCGTGCACGGCCGGACACGCCGGCCAGTGCCTCCAGCAGGTCGCGCCGGTCAAACCGATCGAATGGCAGGACGACTCCGACGCGTACGGCCTGGTCGGCGACACCACCTGGAGCGACTACACGGTCAGCGTCGATGTGGACATGCAACAAAGCGGCACTGTCACGGTTCTCGGGCGCGCCAACACCCAGCAGCGGCCGCAGAGCCACCAAGCCACCTACGAACTGCGGATCGCGAACACCGGCTCCTGGTCGATCGCCAAGAACACCACGGCGGGCAACCTCAGCACGCTGGCTTCCGGCACCCGCGGCGCCCTCGGCCTGAACAGCTGGCACAAGCTCAGCCTCGGGTTCTCCGGCAACCTGATCACCGCCTCCGCCGACGGCTCCGTGCTCGGCACCGCCACCGACACCTCGTACACCACCGGCCAAGCCGGCATCGGTGTCGTGGGTTACCAGACCGACATGTTCGACAATCTGTCCGTCACGGCGAACCCGGCCGGCAACCTCGCGGGAATCCTCAAGGGCCGTCAGTCCGGCCGCTGTGTCGACGTGCCCGGCGTAACCCAGACCAACGGCACCCAGGTCGCTCTGTGGGACTGTACCGGCGGCATCAACCAGAGTTGGACGCTCACCGCGCAGAAACGGCTGCAGGTATACGGCACCAAGTGCCTCGAGCCGCGAGGCAACGGCACCACCAACGGCACCGCGGTCCAGATCAACGACTGCAACAGCACCGCCGCGCAGCAATGGACGGTGAGCGCGAACGGCAGCGTGGTGAACGTCGGGTCCGGCCGTTGCCTCGATGCCACCTCGCGCGGCACCACGAACGGCACCGGCCTGGAGCTGTGGGACTGTAACGGCGGTACCAACCAGCAATGGGACCGCGGACCGATCACGGCATTGCTGAAAGGCCAGCAGTCCGGGCGATGCGTAGACGTACCCGGCGGTAACCAGTCCAACGGCACCCGACCGGCACTGTGGGACTGCAGCGGCGGCACCAACCAGACATGGACGTCCACCGCCAACAACGAGTTGTCCATCTTCGACACCAAGTGCCTGCAGACGACCGGCGGGGCCACGGCCGACGGGACATCGGTGGAGATCGACGACTGCACCGGCGCCGCCAACCAGCGATGGCTGGTGCGTGCCGACGGCACGGTCATCAGCGTCCCCTCGGGCAAATGCCTGGACGCCACCAACCAAGGCACCGCAAACACCACGCCCTTGGAGATCTGGCCCTGCACCGGCGGAGGCAACCAGGTCTGGAACCGCACCTAAGAAGCAGGCGGACCGACGACGCATCGCCCAGAGGCACCAAGCAGCCGGTGCCTCTGGGCGATACGCCATCGAGTCCCGGCGACTCGCTCCAGCCGCTTCCCCCAGCACCGCGGAGTCTGATGTTCCCCGCTCCGGACCGGCCGAGGACCCGCGTGACAGTTCGTGAGTAGGTGTGGCCTGACTGCCCTCGGCCACACCTACTTCCGTACGTGGCGTGACTGCGGCTGCGGTCACGACCCGTACGAGTCGCTTCAGATCAACGCCACCCAGCAGTTCGGTGGCATCGACATCGTGGTGCGCACGGCGGGCATCATGCCGCTCGACACGTTCGACCGCATTCAGCGGACCAACGTTCGTGGCACGTTCATCGGCCTCAGACGCGGATGCCTCAGGGTTCGGAGAAGTTGCGCATCTCCTCGAATGCCCGGCTGATGAGAGCCTCGAAATCACTCGATGGATCGGCCGTCCAGGTGTGAATGACGTGCCCTAATGCTGCGACGCTGATGTGAGCCAGCAGCGTGGCCCGCCAGTCAGGGACGCCGCGCTCACGAAGAGCCTCAGCGACGATGACGCTCATGGCTGCGGCCTTCGCCAACTCCCGTTCCTGCAGCGCTGGGGTTTGGGCGATGACGCGGTGCCGAGCCTCGGCGAGCGGCCGGCTCTCCTCCAGCCCCGGGGCCATGGAGCGGAAAGCCTGAAGCACTGCCGCCAGCGGCCGTTCGCCCTCGGGCACGGCGGCGAGAGCCTGCGCCATCTCCTCCCGCAAACCGGTCTCGGTGTTGAACAGAACCTCGCGCTTGTCAGCGAAATGCCGAAAGAAGGTGCGCGCTGTGAGACCCGCGCGGGCGGCGATGTCAGCGGCGGTGGTCTGGTCGTACCCCCGCTCGCGGTAAAGCTCGAGCGCGGCTCGCTCCAACCGGTCACGCGCTTCGGCACCACTTCGGGGCATGGCACCAGAGTACCCGTTGCGTCACTCGATGTCGCATCTTTGTGTCACTCACTGACGCTACATGATAGTGTCATCGAGTGACACAACGATCCTGAGTCAAAGGAGAAGCCCAGTGCACGTCTTCATCACCGGCGGAACCGGTCAGACAGGACCCGCGATCGTCTCTGAACTGGTCGGCTCCGGTCATCGGGTTACCGGGCTGGCGCGTTCGGATGACGCAGCGGCGCGGCTCGAAGATCTCGGCGCGGCATCGGTCCGTGGCTCGCTGGACGATCTGGAAGCGTTGACGGCCGGTGCCGAACAGGCCGACGGAGTCGTGCACATGGCCTTCGGCGGCGCTGACTTCAGCGACCCGCCGAGCATGGCCCGGCGTGATGTCGCCGCGATCCGCGCGCTCGGCGAGCCGCTCGTCGGAACCGGCAAGCCGCTGATCGTCACGTCCGGGACGCTTGTCATGCCCCCGGGCCGGGTCAGCACCGAGACCGATGCGGCGAGCCCGGACTCGATCGCCGGCCTGCGCTACGACGGCGAGCGGGCGTGCCTCGACCTCGCCTCGCGAGGCGTCCGCTCGATCGTGGTCCGCCTGGCGCCCACCGTCCACGGTCCCCGTGACCGCGGGTTCATCCCGATGCTGATCGCTACGGCGCGCAGTACCGGATACTCGGGGTACGTGGGAAATGGCTCCAACCGCTGGCCCGCCGTCCACCGCCTCGACGCGGCCGTCCTGTACCGGCTCGCCCTCGAACAGGCGCCGGCCGGCAGCGCGCTGCACGGCGTCGGCGAGAGCGCCATCCCGTTCAAGAGCATCGCCGGGAAAATCGGCGAAAAGCTCGGCATCCCGACCCGGTCGGTCGAGGTCACCGACGCCGCCGAACACTTCGGCAACCCGTTCATGGCAACCGTCTACGGTGCCGACGCGCCCGCATCCAGCGCACAGACCCAACAGTTGCTCGGATGGACTCCCCATCACTGGACGCTGCTCGACGATCTCGACAACGGCGACTACTTCACTGCGTACTGATTCTCCGCTCGCCTACCGGATCCGGCGTCACGTCCTTCAGGAATTGCGTCCGACCGCACCGGCGACGAGCTGTCGAAGGACATGCAGCGACCTCCATGCACGACCGTGCCGCGCGGACGGCGCTCCCGCCGTTCCGGCACCGCGAGCGCGTTGCCGTTGATCGGCCACCGGAGACATCATTCGGTCGTCACCGGTGTACGACCCGGCACCCGGTATCCGGCCGCCTCAGCGCGATGCAGCCGAAGCATCCGTGATGACTGTCGGTTCTAACGGCGCCTCTCAATGCCGCAGCCGTGATTGTGTCGAGTGCGAATTTGTTCGTTCAGAATCGAGCCGGTGCGGTTGGCGACAATCTTGCCGTCGGCTCCGCGGCAGTCGAATCTCGACCACGGGGCACAGCCTGCGTGCGGGCGTCGCCGGCGACCTCCGCCTCAGCGAGGATCGCGGTTGCGCCACATGGCGGCGACCATACGGATGCAGCCCCGGCGCCGGGGATCTTCGTGTGCAGCCCTGGCCGCCAGCAGGACGGCGGCCAGCAAGAACGGCGGCCAACAGGACGGCGGCCAACAGGACGGCGGTTAGCAGGACGGCAGTCCGTGCTGCGGCAGGCTACAGACGTTCTCGGCGAAGCTTAGCAATGGCGTCAGCCCGACCGTGATGCCCCTCACTGCGCCCGATCCGACGGCTTCGGACGTCCGTGCATCCGAAACTTATTCGGCGGCCCGGTGCCCCCATCCCTTGTCCGGACGCCGCGGAGCGGAGCAACTGGAGAGGCATGGGGGGTCCGGTCCGGTCACCTTCGGAGTTGTCGATAGGCCCTCAACTATCAGGCGCGGAAATAACTAAGGAACACATAAGCGAACATCCATTGACTCTGCTCACCCGCCGTCCGATCCTCTTCAGAGCGCTATCGGCGTCTGCCTGGCAAGGCTGACGGTGTGACCTTCCCGCCGGGTCACAGGCCCCTACCCCCCAAGCGGGGGCCCGGACTTGGCGCCTGTTCTGCTGTGACCTAGGAGTTCCCGGTGCGTACTCGAAGGAAGCGATTCGGCGTCGTCCCAGCGTTGGCCGTAGCGGTGCCCGCTGTGATCCCGGCGCCGATGTCGCCCACGTCGGCGGGACCGGACCCGCTGTCCTACAGGTGCAGGTCGCCATCGGCGGCCACGCCGGCAACGGCGCCCCCACCTCGGCCGGCACCATCCTCAACCCGTTCACCGGTGACGGAAGTAGCACGCCGCCGCCGCCGTCGTCGTCCGGCCGCCGGTTGATCAGCAACAACGCCAACAAATGCCTCGAGGTACCCACCCCCGGCACCTCCTACGGCACCCCCGTCCGGCATCGCGGTTGATGCCCGTCACATCCCGGTCCCGCCCCACATCCCCGTTTCCCCGTACTGACAGGAGCGCCATGAGGCCTCTTCATCAACTTGGCCGTCGTGCACGGTCGACCCGAGTGCTCCGGATCGCGGCTGTGCTTGCCGTGGCATCTGCCTCCACCGTCGCCGTGGCTCTGCACGCCGACGCCTCCACCCCGCCCGCTACCGCCGCGGCGACCACGGTCGCCGTGAACGGTGCGGTGGCCGGCCGTACGTTCGACGGTGTCGGTGCGATCAGCGGCGGCGGTGGCAACTCGCGGCTGCTCGTCAACTACCCCGAGCCGCAACGCTCGCAGATCCTCGACTACCTGTTCAAGCCGGGTTACGGCGCGCAGGTGCAGGTTCTGAAGCTGGAGATCGGCGGGGACGCCAACTCCACGGACGGCTCCGAGCCCAGCCACGAGCACGTGCGCGGCGACGTCAACTGCAACGTCGGCTACGAATTCTGGCTCGGTGAACAGGCGGCCGCCCGCAACCCGAACATCAAGCTGTACGGGCTGCCGTGGACCGCGCCGGGCTGGATCGGCAACCACAACTTCTGGTCCCAGGACATGATCGACTACGACATCTCCTGGCTGAACTGTGCCAAGGGCCACGGGTTGACGATCAGCTACCTCGGCGGCTGGAACGAGCGCGGGTACGACAAGGGCTGGTACGAGAAGCTGCGGTCGGCGCTGAACGCCAACGGTTTCGGCGCGGTCAAGGTGGTAGGCGCCGACTCCGGCTGGGAAGTCGCCGACGACATGGTCAAGGACTCGGCGTTCAACAACGCGGTCGACGTGGTCGGAAGCCACTACCCGTGCAACGGCGGTGACGGGGGTGACGCCACCTCCTGTTCCACCACGGCCAACGCCCGGGCCACCGGGAAGCCGATGTGGGCCTCGGAGAACGGGTCGCAGGACCAGACGTCGGGGACGCCGGCGCTGATCCGGTCGATCACCCGGGGCTACCTGGACGCCACGATGACCGCCTACCTGAACTGGCCACTGATCGCGGCGATCACCCCTAACCTTCCGTACGCCACGGTGGGCCTGATGACCGCCGGGCAACCGTGGTCCGGACAGTACTCGATCGGTGCAAGCACCTGGGCCACCGCGCACGTCACCCAGTTCGCTCAGCCGGGATGGAAGTTCCTGAACGACTCCGCCAGCGGCTACCTCGGTGGCAACCGCACCAACGGCAGCTACATCTCGCTGAAGTCGCCCAACAACACCGACTACTCCACGGTGTACGAGACCACCACCACCAACGCCGCGCAGACGGTGAACGTCACCGTCAGTGGCGGCCTGAGCACCGGCACGGTGCACGTCTGGTCCACCGACTTGAGCTCCACCGACCCGGCCGGCTACTTCGTCAAGCAAGCCGACATCACCCCGGCGAACGGGTCGTACTCGCTGACGTTGCAGCCGAACCGGATCTACACGGTCACCACCACGACCGGACAGGGCAAGGGCACGGCGACCAGTCCCGCACCGGGCACGTTGTCATTGCCCTACTCGGACAACTTCGACGGCTACGCCAACCGGTCGGAAGCGAAGTACTTCTCCGACATGCAAGGCTCGTACGAGGTTCGCGACTGCGCCGCCGGTCGTTCCGGTCGGTGCCTGCAGCAGGTGGCGCCGGTTCAGCCGATCAACTGGCAGGACGACAGCGACGCCTTCACCCTGGTCGGTGACCCGTCCTGGTCGAACTACACGGTGAGCACCGACGTCAACATGCAGCAGGCCGGCACGGTGACCCTGCTCGGCCGGGCCAATACGCAGACCCGCCCGCAGAACCGGCAGGCCGCCTACCAGCTGCGGATCAGTGACACCGGCGCCTGGGCGATCGTCAAGCACACCACCAGCAACACCAGCACCACGCTGACCTCCGGCACCCATGCAGGACTGGGCCTGAACACCTGGCACACCATCAGTCTGGGCTTCTCCGGCACGCAGATCACTGCCACCCTCGACGGCGCCACGCTCGGCACCACCAGCGACAGCTCGTACGGTCGAGGCCAGGCCGGGCTGGGCGTCGTGGGCTACCAGACCGACCAGTTCGACAACTTCGCCGTCACCGCCAAGGCCGGGCCACCCCCGCCGACCGGTGGTGCCGGTCTGGTCAAGGGTGTGGAGTCCGGGCGTTGCGTCGACGTGCCCGGGGCCGTGCATACCAACGGCACCGTGGTCGCCCTCTGGGATTGCAGCGGCAACGACAACCAGATCTGGAGCGCGACCGCGGCGCAGCAGCTGACCGTTTACGGCAACAAGTGCCTGGATGTGAACCGCGCGGGTACCGCCGACGGGACGGCGGTGCTGATCTGGGACTGCACCGGCGGCAGCAATCAGCAATGGAAGGTCGCCGCCGACGGCACCATCATCGCCGTCGGCTCCGGCAAATGCCTCGACGCCACCAACCACGGCACGGCCAACAGCACCCCCCTCGAAATTTGGACGTGCAACGGCGGCGCGAACCAGAAGTGGACGTTGTCATGAAAAAACTTGTCATCATCTCGGCATTGACCATCGTGGCTGTGGCTGGTGTCGCCGCCGGCACGGTATCGGCGCTGGCGACCACCGTCACGACTCAATCCGCAGCCGCGAAAACACTTCCGCTGAAGATCGAACCGATGGGTGACTCCGTCACCTGTGGTAACCAGAGCTCGACCGGGAACGGCTACCGGGGACCGCTGCACGACGACCTGACCGGCGCCGGCCACGCGGTGGATTTCGTCGGCTCAGCCCGCAACGGCACCATGTCCGACCCGGACAACGAAGGTCACGCCGGTTGGCGGATCGACCAGCTCGCCGGCATCACCGATTCCTCGATGGCCACGTACAAACCTGACGTGGTGCTGCTGATGGCCGGCACCAACGACCTGGGTCAGAACTACCAAGTGTCCACCGCACCGGCCCGGCTCGGTGGGCTGGTCGACAAGATCCTGCGCGACGACCCCAAGGCCACCGTGCTGGTCGCCAGCCTCATCACGAGCATGAACACGGTGGTCGCGCCCCTGCGGCCGGCGTACAACACGGCGGTCGCCGACATGGTCTCGACCAAGAAGGCAGCCGGTGAGCATGTGGCGTTGGCCGACATGAGTGCGGTGACCACGGCCGACATGTTCGACGCGTTGCACCCCAACGACAACGGATACAAGAAAATGGCCGTCGCTTGGAACAAGAGCATCGAGGCGGCGGCCGCCTCGGGATGGATCACTCTCGGTTCCGGTGACGCGCCGGTCGCTGTCGTGTCCGGTATCGCGGGCAAGTGTCTGGACGTCAAGGGCGGTTCCGACACGAACGGCACCCGGGTGGAGATCTGGGGCTGCAACCGCACCGATGCCCAGTCGTGGACGGCGAACGCCGACGGGACCCTGCGGGCGGTCGGCAAGTGCCTCGACGTAACCAATAATGGCACGGCCAACGGGGCGAAGCTCGAACTATGGGACTGCAACGGCGGTAGTAACCAGCAGTGGCAGCCGACCGGCGTCGGCTACCGCAACCCCGCGTCCGGCCGCTGCCTCGACGACCCGGGCTGGAACGCCAGCGACGGAACTCAACTCGACATCTGGGACTGCGACTCGGGTGCGAACCAACAGTGGACACCCTCGCCGTTCTGAGCCGCGATCCGAAGTTTTTCCCCCCACACCCGAACAGATTGGCTTTTCACTGTGAGGAAACTGAAGGTCTTCGGCGCGGCCGGCCTGGCCGTGGCGGCCGCGGCGACGGCTCTTGTGCTTTCGCCGATCGCGCACGCCGGCACCACGCCGTCCGCCGACACCGCCCTGCCGTCCGCGGACACTGTGTTCAAAGCCTGGAACGATGCATTCCTGGTGCAGGGCAACGGCAGCGCCTTTTACACCAACGGACTCAAGAGCAAAGGCACCACGACGCCTTCCGGTACGTGGATCGCGGCGCTGAACATCCAGATCGCACAGGACGTCTACGAACGCACCCACGCGCCCGCTGACCGTCAGCTGGTCAGGGATCTGGTCACCAGTTTCCTGAAGAAGGAGGGCACCACCTGGACGGCGTGGGACGGCTGGAACGATGACGTCGCGTGGATGATCACCGCGGTTCTGCGCGGCTACCAGGTCACCGGAGACGCCGACTGGCTGAAGACCGCAGCGGACCAGTGGAACAAGACCTACGACCGCGGATGGACGGCGGACGGCGGCGGCGGGATCTGGGAGGCGATGGACCCGACCTACAGCAAGTGTGCGCTCAGCAACGACCCGATGATCAGCACGGCCACCTCGCTGTACCTGATCACTGGTGACGGGGCGTATCTGACCAAGGCCAAGGCGATCTACGCCTGGGTACGCAGCCACATCGTGGACACCTCCAGCGGCGTGGTGAACGAGTGCATCGCCTTCCCGAACGGCAACAAGGGGGCGACCGAAGTACAGAAGTCGGACAACGCCTACAACGCCGGATCGTTCATCGAGGCGGCGGACAACCTGTTCCGGGTCACCGGTGACAGCCAGTACCGCGATGACGCGCAGCGCACCGCGGACCATTTCGTGAACACCGTGCCGATCGTCGCGAACAACCAAACCAAGGGCAGCTCGTACCAGTACTGGCTGTTCAAAGGCATGAGCGACTTCTGCACCGACGCCGACCTCTGCAGCCGGTACGACGCCTACATGCGCGCCAACGCCGCACAGGCCTGGAGCGTCCGCAACAGTGCGAATCTGACCTGGAACGACTGGAAGAAACCCACCAATGACCCGAGCGCCGACGCGTTCGAGATGAACGGCATGGTGGGTCTGTTCCAGGTGCTGCCGAACACCGCGGCCTCACCGTTCTCGGGGAATTACGAGATCGCGAACGTCGCCAGCAAGATGTCGCTGGGTGTACAGGGCAGTTCGGCCGCAATCGTGCAGAACACTGACAACGGCGGTGCCGGTTCCTCGTGGACGTTCGTCCCGAAGAGCAACGGCTATTACGAAATCAAGAACACGGGCAGCGGTCAGGTGCTCAACGTGAGCTCGGCTTCCGGAAAGCCCGGCGCCCCGATCGTGCAGTGGCCGGCCGGTGCCATCGTCCCTGGCAACGACCAGTGGCTGCCGGTCCACAACGCCGACGGCACCTACTCCTTCTACAACCGCAACAGCAAGCTGGTGCTCGACGACCCGGGTTGGAGCACTGCCGCCGGCACGCAATTCATTCAGTGGGCACCGAACGACGGCGGGAACCAGAAATTCACCCTCACCCCCCGCGCCACCGGCCAGAACCCCTCGGCCGTTCCGTCGTCCTGACATTCGCGGGTCGGTAACCGACCAACGGGCCAACGGCCGATCGAGGAGCACCTGATGACTGCGGCGTAGCCGTGGCGACAAGTGCCGGTACGAAGTCGGGTGCCTCCTTCGATCAGCCACCAACAGCGAGAGCGGAACCACCCGATGACCGTTCCCGACCAAGGGCAGCCAGCCTCTGGTCGGGATCGGCGCACCATCTGCCGACCGCGTCAGCTGGACGGCGCGGCGGTCCAAGCCCGGCGATGGGTGACAGGACTGCCGCCCTCGTCCGGGTGTGGACGTGGGCGGCAGTTGGCGGTTGCGGGGGTCACTGGTAGGGGACGGCCGTGGTGGCGGTGCGGTGTCCGGTGGTGTCGTAGGCGTTCATGGTGGTGAGGGTGGTGGCTCCGGTGACCTTCGTGTTGTCGAACCAGAAGACGGTGACCGCGGGGTTCTGGCTCCAGACGACGGTGTGGGCGGTGACGCTCTTGCCGGCCACGTCGGTGGTGATTTTCGCGGGGTGTCCGACGAAGTAGCCGAAGGCGGGTTGTTCGATGCCGCCTTCCAGGGTGTAGGCGCCTTCGACGGCGTGGAACCCCGGTGCGAGGTCCGGGCGGCTCGTCTCGGCGATGTACAGGTCCGGGGTGAGGGTGCCGTTGTTGTGCCGTTCGCTGAGTCGGAACCCGAACGTGGTCAGCGGGTTGTACTTGTTCTTGACGGGGATGCCGTAGATGACCCATTCGCTGATCTTGCTGGCGTCCATTCCGGTGGAGATGATCGGGCCGAGACGGCCGTTGACGGCCTTGCCGGTGGTGGCGGTGACAGTTTTGCTGGTGGTGGCCTTGCCGCTGGTGTGGGTGGTGGCGGTTTTGCTGCTGGTGGTGGCGGTTTTGGTGGTGGCGGCGGCGTTGACGGCGGCCGCGACGGGGCGTGCGGTCTGGGCGGCGGGGTGGGTTCCGGCTGCGTTCGCGATGGAGATGCCGCTCACGGTGGCCAGGACGGCGGCGGTGCCGGCGACACCGGTGGCGAGGAGGAGGTGGGCCCGGGAGACGCGCATGATTGTTCCTATCGGTCATTGAAGAGTGTGGTTGTGGTTGATGTGGTGATCGCTTACTGAGGTGAAGCGTATGGATGTGGCGGAGGCGGCAAATCCCGGTTTTGTGCCATCCGGCGGCGTGGGTTTGCGCGGGTGGGAGCGGGCCGGCGAGGCGATGCGTGGAGATCGACACGGCGATCCGTCGTACCGCGGGTGGCTTTGTTCAGTGCCGGCACCGACTACACCGCGTTGGCGGCGGCCATCACCGGCAGATCCGGTACTCGAGACCCGCAAGGCGTGCGTACACCCTGCGAGGCCCCGTCCGGGGCTGCCGCACCCTGTACGGATCAGGCAAATCGGACGTTGGTGACCTGGCTGCCGGCCGGGTCGACTCGTCCCAGGGTCGTCCGAAGAATTTGCGCCAACGATCTTGGGCATCCCTCGATGCAACAGTGACGTTGACCTAGTAACCTGCGGCCGGTGAGCCAAGAGTTGCGCCCGGGTGATCCTCGGCACCTCGGCGGTTACGAGCTGCTGAAACGCCTCGGCCAGGGCGGCATGGGCACCGTTTACCTCGGCCGTTCCGCCTCGGGCCGGCTCGTCGCCGTCAAAGTCATTCGGCCCGAGTACGCGGCCGAGGATGAGTTCCGGGCCCGGTTCCGCAGTGAGGTCAACCGGGCGCGGCAGGTGCCGCCGTTCTGCACCGCCGAGCTGCTCGACGCCGACCCCGAACACCGCACGCCGTACTTGGTCGTCGAGTACGTCGACGGGCCGAGCCTGGCCCAGGTGGTCGACGATCGGGGCCCGCTGACGGCCGGCAACCTGCACAGTCTGGCCATCGGGGTGGCGACGGCACTGGCGGCGATCCACGGCGCTGGGGTCATCCACCGCGATCTGAAGCCGGCCAATGTGCTGTTCTCGCTCGGCACCCCCAAGGTGATCGACTTCGGCATCGCCCGGGCGCTCGAGGTGACCAGCCAGCACACCAAAACCGACCAGATGGTGGGCACGGTCGCGTACATGTCGCCGGAGCGATTCGACGGCAACGCCCGCGCGGTCACGCCGGCCGCCGACGTGTTCGCGTGGGGCGCGGTTGTGGCGTACGCGGCCGCCGGCCGGACCCCGTTCGCGGGCGACTCGGCCGCCGCCACGGCCGCCCGGATTCTCACCCAGCCCCCGGTGTTGACCGGGCTCACCGGCCGGCTGAAGGATCTGGTTGCCCAGACCCTGGCGAAGGAACCGGGGGACCGGCCCACCGCCCACGATCTGCTCGAGCAGCTGCTGACCGCCGGCTCGTACGATGCGGCGGTCAGCCTGGCCGCCCACCCGGAGCTGCGGCAGGCGGCCGAAGCGGCGCAGAACTCCGCCCCCTACGCGACCGGGAACCGGCTCGGCGCGCCGATCACGACTGTCGTCACGCGCAAACCCGGTCGTCGTACGCCGAAGCTGGTCGCTGCCGGGCTGGTGGTCCTTGCCGCCGCCGGGGCCGGGGCCGGGGTGCTGCTGGCCAACCATGACTCGAGCGCCAGAGCAGGTGCACCGGTCGCCGGCCCGTCACCGTCGGCCACTTCATCTTCGCCGGCTGTCCAAGGGCCGAGGATTTACGACCGGCTCGACCGGCCCGGGCTGTGGTCGACCACGTTCGTCGAGGCCGGTCGCTGCCAGTTCGCGAACGGCGCGCTGGTGGTGTCACCGTCGGAGACTGCCGCTTTCCAGTGCCCGGGACCGTCGGACACCTTCTCCGGCGATCAGTCCATCACGGTCGATGTGCAGTTGCAGACCCCGAGCGGCTGCGCGACCGTGTGGTTCCGGTACGTGAAACAGAGCGGCTATCGAGTCGCGGTGTGCGCCACCGAAGTGGCCGTCGCCATCGACGACGTCGACGACCTGCACCCGCTGACCAAGGCAGCGGTGAGTACCTTCACCGTCGGTAGCAAACATGCGCTCGGGATCGCCATTCGCCACGACGTCGCCGCCGTCACCGTCGACGGCAAGCAAGTGACCTCGGCCCCCGTCAACGACCCGAGCTTGCCGGCCGGCAAGGTCGTACTCGGCGCGACACCCACCGGGGATGGCTCGGACAGCCGGGTGGGGTTCTCCGAAATCGACATCAAGAAGCTTTGACCGCCTTTCGCCGGTGTCACATCCGGCTCGGAGGATGACGATGGTGAATGCGAGATTCCGCGTCGCGGCCCTGACGACGCTGCCCCTGTCGATGCTCCTGACCGGCTGCGCCGCGGCCGGTCTCGAGCCGCACGCCGCCTCCACCACGGCGGCGAGCCAAAGCCCCGCCCCGAAGACCTCGGTGAAACCACCGGCCCCAGGCCCGAGCTATCCGGACGTCACCCAAGGCGACAGTTCAACGGCAGCGATGCTGTATTCGTTCGACGCCGCCGCCCACTCGGCGGTAATCGAGCCAGTGGTCTTCATGGACGCCGCCGCATTCTGCAAGAAGTACCGGATAAGGGCCGACGACGGACGCTGCGGCCAAGACACGGTGCTGGTGCGGAGTTACCAGAAGGCGGCCGTACCGGTCAGCCCGGGCGTCAAGCTCTTCAGGGCCGTGACCGATGACGGGGAGTGCATCGGCTCGATCAACGAGGGTGGCAGCTGCCCGGTGAACACCGCCACATTTTCCTCGATGGCCGCGGCCAACAAAGTGAACTTCCTGGTGCACGTGACCATCAAAGCCGGCACCGTGACCCGGATCGCCGAGGAGTACCGCCCCTGATCACGCCGGCGTCATCCTGGTGGTGCTGGGCACCGTCATGATCGTCCAGCGGATCATCGGCTGATCGCCACTGCCGTCAGAACGAGCCCTTCTCCCACGACGAACCGCCCGCTCATCTCGGTCAACGGCGTGCCACCGTCGATCCGTTCACCGTCGACCAGCAGGCGCGCCCGGAACGTGCCGGCCGCCCGGTCGATCGTCAGGTCGGCGTCCTCGAAGCCGAGCCACCGCCCGGTCAGTGGAAACCAGGCCTTGTAGACGGACTCCTTCGCGCTGAACAGCAGGCGCTCCCAGCTCACGTGCGGCGCCCGGACCGAGAGCTCGCGCAGTCGCTCCCGCTCGCCGGCGGAGGCCACCGACTCCTCGACACCATCCGGCAGCGGAGCGTTCGGCTCGGCGTCGATACCCAGACCGGCGAGATCATCCGAGCGGGCGACGGCGGCCGCCCGATAGCCGGCGCAGTGCGTGATGCTGCCGATGATCCCGGCCGGCCAAAGAGGCTCGCGCCGGGCGCCGGAGAGGATCGGTGCGGGTGCATGGCCGAGGTCGGCCAGAGCGCGGCGGGCGCAGCCACGGGCGGTGATGAACTCCCGGCGGCGGCCCTCCACCGCCCTCGCGATCAGGAGCTCCTCCCCGGGAAAGGGCGGCTCGTCGGGTTGGTCGGCGAACTCCTCGTAGGCGACCACACCGTCCGGCAACAGCGGCTCGATCACCGGTTCGACCCCACAATCTGCCGCCTCGGCTGCGGAGCGCCGCCGCGCCGTCCCCACTCCGGCGGACAGCCCGGCGAGACGTCTTCGAACCGCACGCCGACATACTCGGACCGGCGCGGCCGGTTGCCCCCGGACGCCCCCATGAAGCGAACGTAACACCCCGCCGTGGGGTTCGAGCTGAGGGGGACGCCGGTGGCCAACGGCCGGCGTACGCCGCCGCTCAGGACGGCATCTCGTCCGGGGGGAGGTCCACCGAACTTCGGATCTCGGACATGTTGCGGTACGTGGCCACCGGCATCGCCCGCAGCGCCTTGACCGCCGGCGAATCCTCCGGCGCGCCGCGTCCCACGGCGTGCCGGACGACCGCATCCTTGTCGGCGGGGAAGTCGAGATCGTTCAGCAGGTTCTGCACCTCGGTGAAAGCGTCTGTGGTCATGTCCCGGCGGGTACCCGCCGTCCCGCGTCCCATTCCTGGCTCGGGCCAGGCCGGTTGTCATCGTGCGCTGCTGGTCTCAGCCGTTGCGCCACTCGTCCGAGGTCAGGTGCGAACCGGCCTGCGGCCCCATCAGGAGCATGCCGCCATCCACCACATAGGACGCCCCAGTGACGTAGGCCGCGGCGGGTCCGGCGAGCATGGCCACCACCGCGGCGACTTCGTTGGCATCGCCGGGCCGGCCCGCCGGGATGCCCGGCCGGTCCACGGTGTGCGGGTCGACGTCCTCGTTACCGGTCATCTCGGTGGCGATCTCGCCCGGCGCGACCGCGTTCACCGTGATTCCGGACGCGGCCAGCTCCTGAGCCATCACCTTGGTGAGCATCCCGAGACCGCCCTTCGCCGCGCAGTACGCGCCGGAACCCACCCGCGGGGCGTGCTCGTGCACGCTGGTGATGTTGATGATCCGGCCACCGCGCCCGGCGGCCAGCATTCGCCGGGCGGCCCGCTGAGCGCACAGGAACGGACCGTCCAGGTCGACCGACAGCACCTCGCGCCATTCGTCGTACCTGGTCTCGACGATCGGGGTCGAGGTTCCGGTGCCGGCACAGTTGACCAGCACCCCGAGACCGCCGAGGGCGTCAGCCAGCTCGTCGACCACCTCGGCCGCCTGGGGCACGCCGGTCAGATCCAGCGCCCGTACGTCCGATCGCCGCCCCGCCGCGCGTACCTTCTCGGCCGTACTCTCCGCACCCGCCTTGTCCGATCGGTAGGTCACCCCGACGTCGAACCCGGCCTCGGCGAGCGCCACCGCGATCGCCTCGCCGATCCCCGAGTCGGAACCGGTCACCACGGCGACCCGGTCGTAGTCGGTGTACCGCTTCGTCATTGCCGTTCTCCTTCCCCTACTCGGTCGCGGAGCCCACGCTCGCCTCGTCGCCGGCCCCGACCCACACCGCCTTCAGATTGCAGAACTCGCGAATGCCGGCGGTGGACAGCTCCCGGCCGTACCCCGAGTTCTTGACGCCCCCGAAGGGCAGCTGCGGGTACGAGGTCACCATCCCGTTGATGAACACGGCCCCGGCCTCGAGTTCGTCGATCAGCCGTTCGCTCTCCGGGGCGTCGCTGGTCCAGGCGTTGGCCCCGAGCCCGTACGAAGTCCCGTTGGCGAGCTCGATCGCCTCGTCCAGCGAACCGGCCCGGTAGACGCCGGCCACCGGACCGAACACCTCCTCGGCGTACATCCGCATCTCGGGGGTTAGGCCGGCTACCACCGTCGGCGGGTACCACCAGCCGGCGCGGTCGTCGCGCCGGCCGCCGCACAGCACCGAGGCGCCCCGTTCCACCGCGTCGGCCACCTGCGCCTCGACGTCCGCGCGGCCCTGCTCGGTGGCCAGCGGTCCGACGTCGGTGCCGTCGTCCATCGGATCGCCCACGGTCAGTGCCGACATGTTCGCCACGAACTTGGCCAGGAACGCGTCGTACACGTCGGTGTGCACGATGAACCGCTTGGCCGCGATGCACGACTGGCCGTTGTTCTGCGTGCGGGCGGTGGTCGCGACCTGCGCCGCGTGGTCCAGATCGGCGCTCGGCAGCACCACGAACGGATCGCTGCCACCGAGCTCGAGCACGGTCTTCTTGAGCTCCCGGCCGGCGATGGCGGCGATCGACCGGCCGGCGTTCTCGCTGCCCGTGAGCGTCGCCGCGCGGACCCGCGGGTCGCTCAGGATGCCCTCGACCGCGTCCGAGCCGACCAGCAGCGTCTGGAAGGCGCCGGCCGGGAAACCGGCGCGCGCGAACAGCTCGCCCAGATACAGGGCGGTCTGTGGCACGCTCGAGGCGTGCTTGAGCAGGCCGGTGTTGCCGGCCATCAGGGCGGGGGCGGCGAACCGCATCGCCTGCCACAGCGGGAAGTTCCACGGCATCACCGCCAGCACCGGTCCCAGCGGCTGATAACGGGCGTACGCGCGCAGGGCGCCGACCGCCTCGGAATCAGCCGGCTCGTCGGCCAGGAACTGCTCGGCGTGCTCGGCGTAGAAACGGCACGCCGCGGCGCACTTCACCACCTCGGCCTTGGCCGCGGTGAGCGTCTTGCCCATCTCGAGGGTCAGCAGCGCGCCCAACTCGTCCTGCTCGGCCTCGAGCCGGTCGGCGGCCGCCCGCATCCAACCCGCCCGCTGGTCGAACGACGTCGCCCGCAGCGCCCGGAACGCGCCGGCCGACCGGCCGATCGCGGCGTCGATCTGCTCCTGCGGCAGCGCGTCGAAGGTCTTGACCACCTCACCCGTGGCCGGGTTGATCGTCGCGATCGGCATGCCCACCACCCTTTCCTGTCGTCGCCCTGCGCCTACCCGCGCACGCGTGCGCTAATCCGCCCGGAATCGCTGTCCGAAGCGGAAGCCGGTGTGCAGTCGGGCCGGGCGCGCGGGAGTACCTCGACCAAGTCGAAGCACAGGAATCTGGCACTGCGGTCGGGTCTGGTCAGCGTCCGGCTCGCCGGATGCGCCCAGCCGGCGCCATACGTCAAACGGCCGGGTCGTCCTTCTCAGCGTCGCGGACCGTACGTTCCGCGGCCCGCGCGCCCTCCGCGGCATCCTCGTCGCGCAGCACCGCCGTGGCGGTGGCGGAGCGCGCCGACCGGATCAATTCCAACGCGGTCGCCTGGGCCTCAGCCGCCGCGGACAAGCGCGAGGCACGCCGGGCGAGCCCGCGCAGGCGGCGTTCGATGACCTGATCGACGTGCATCGTGATCCAGCCGCATACGGCCGCCAGCGGCAGTTCGATGAACAGCGCGGAGAGGATGGCGACCAGCCGGCCGGTCCGGTTCGAGGTCGTCACGTCGAACCAGGCGTCCACCACGAGCATGGTCGCGGTGATGGTGGCCAGAAGCTCAACCAGCCGGTTGCCCCGCCACGCGACATAAGCAGTCGCCAGCAGGACCAGGATCAGCATGGCGTCGTACCCCACCCACGCGAGCCGGTAATGGTGGGTGTTCGCCTGCTTCGGGAGCGTCATCGCGAGGTAGACCGTCCAGGGCACGGTGACCACGCCGAGTACGGCGAAGACGGGTGCGACCCAGCGTGGCGCGGCCACCAGCCGTACGGACTCTCTCCTGGTCTCGTTGAGCGCGCCCACCGATCAAGCATGCCATCGACCGCGGCGTCGACACGCTTCCGCCGCGGCCGGAGCAGGTCGCGCGGTGGAGTCGTAGGCTGGCTGCCATGTGCCGAAACATCCATCAGCTGCACAACTTCGAGCCGCCCGCCACGGCGGACGAAGTGCAGGCGGCCGCGCTGCAGTATGTCCGCAAGGTCGGCGGGTCGACCCGGCCGTCGCAGGCCAACCAGGAGGCCTTCGACCAGGCGGTTGCCGCAGTGGCCGAGGCTACCCGGATCCTGCTGCAACAGCTGGTGACGACGGCCCCGCCGAAGAACCGCGACGTCGAGGCGGCCAAGGCGCGCGCCCGCGCGGAGACCCGCTACGCCCGCTGAACGGCAGATCGACAGCCGGACGACTTGCCCGTGCCCCATCGCCGGGGTGTCAGATGGCCGTGGATGACCATGGCCGTGGATGACCATGGGCGTCGGCGTGGCCGGCCGTCCGGCTGAGATGAGCGGCCAAGTGCCCGGTGGCACGGGTCCGAGTCGCCGCGCGTACGCGGTCGGGAAGAATCTCCTGATGAACCTCGAGCCGTCCAGCCTCCAGCAAGCCTTCGCGGAGGCCGAATCACACGCCGACACCGCCACGCTGCAGACGTTGTTGAGCGAGGATTTCCGTTCCATCGGCGATCAGGGCTACATGCTCGACAAGGCTCAATGGCTGGGCAAGTTCGCCGACTTCTCCTACACCGGCCTGCAGAGCAGTGACGTCGAGGTGAGCTGTTATGACCATGCGGCGATCGTCCGGTACGTGCAACACAGCACGTCCATCTGGCGGGGTCAGGAGATGGCCTTGACCGCCCGCGTCAGCCAGACCTGGGTCGAGCAAGCCGACGGCTGGCGACTTGCCGGCATTCAATTCAGCACCCTCGGGGACGCCTGAGCGCGCCCCTGAGTCGTGTGACCGGCGGTCACGGATCGGCGCGGTCGTCGGGATGGGGGACGGCCGCAGCGGGCGCCTGGAACGCGACGTCGGTCACGTCGGCGACCGGTTCCGTGAAATCGGCGCCGTAGGCGGTGGGCTCAACGATCCGCAGCACGAGTGCGAACGGTCGGTCGGCGCCGTATGTACGGGCGAGTTCGGCGTGGTGTGTGGCGAGGTAACGCGCGCCGGCGAGGTTGCCGGCCGCGGTCAGGCCGCCGATGAAGAACACCGGGCGTCCACCGGCCGGCCCCCAGAACCGGGCGAGCAGAGCGTAGTGGGTGTCCTCGGTCTGGACGTACTCGTTCCCGCCGACCGTGAACGACATCCGCCGTTTCTCCTCGTCGAACACCTCGTACGTCACGCCGCGCAGGATCGTGCGCACGTGTGTGGCGCTGCGCGGGCCGGCGGCGCCGGGGCCGCCGACGCAGAATTCGGTGAGCCGGCCGATCTCTCCGGTGGGCTGGTTCTCGCCGACCCGATCGGCGCGCGCGCCGCACTCGCGGGCGATGATCGCCAGCTCCACCAACGCGGCGACGTCCCGGCGGTGGACGCTGAACTCGCGTGGTGATGAGGCGTGCCTGGAGACCACCAGCAGGCAGCTCGCTCCGGCGGTGAGGCCGAAGAAGGCGCGTTCGCGGCTCAGCTTGCGCCGGCGGAGGACGAACCCGGCAAGCCAGACGGCCGTACCGGCGATGATGCTTGCCAGCAGATTGGTCAGAAGGTCGCGCACGGCTCGATCATGTCGGATTCCGTCGCACCGTGGTCAGTCCGTCCCGGTCACCCTTGGCCCGGCCGTGTGTGCCGGCTGAGCGGTTCCGGCGGCGGTTCCGGTGCAAGGCCGCCATCGGGCGCGGTTTCCTCATCCTCCGCACTCGGGTCGTCGTGATCCTCGACCGTCGGAGCGGGCTTGTCGAAACTGACGTCGATATTCTCGAAGCCTTTGCTGCGTTGTGAGACAGCTTGGCCGGTGTACGCGCGATGGTCACCGCTAGTCGGTTGCACGTTGTCGGTGAACGGGGTCAGCAGCGCGCGGGGATAGAGCCGCTCGACGCGTACGACGTTGATCTCGGCGCACAGCACCATCGTGACGGCGGTGAGGTAGAAAAAGGCCAGCAGGCCGAGTACGACGGCGAAGACGCTGTTGATCGCGCTGGCGTCCTTCACCACGTGCTGGATGTACGCGGCTCCGAAGGTCTGCAACAACTGCCAGACCACCGCCGCCCCGATCGCGCCCGGCGCCACGTCGAACACGGTCAGGGGCCGGGCGGTCGCGACGCGGAAGGCGAAGACGAAGACGATCGCGTTGATCACCACTGACGCGACGAGCAGGAAGGTCCGCGCGAGGCCGCCGAGCGACCCGGCGTCGCCCCGGCCGTAGGTGGACAGCGTGGCCGTCCCGACGACGGCCAGCCCGACGGTGGCCAGCAGGAGCAGGCTGCGACCGCGGGCTTTGATCGGGTTGGGCCGATCGTTGCGCGGAATTTGCCAGACCGAGTTCATCGCGTACTGCACCGCCTGCGCCACGCCGAGAGCGCCGTAGAGCGCTCCGAGGATCCCGATGACCAGCCCGGCGACGCCGCCGCCGATCCGGGACGGCTGGTGCAACTGGTCACCCACGACCGGGAACTCGCTCAGCGCGGAGGTGAGGATGTGCTGCTGCAGGCCCGGGTTGCCGGACAGGACGTAACCCAGGATCGTCGTGGACAGCAACAACAACGGAAACATCGAGACGATCGCGTAGTAGGCGATCAGAGCGGCGAGGTAGCTGCCCTGATCGTCGAAGAACTTGTACAACACCGCCAGCGGAAAGCCGGTCCAAGCGTGTTCGCGCTGGAACCTGTCGACACGACCGGAATCGCTCATCACACATACCTTCCGACTGACCACGCGCCGTGCCCGAGCGAGCTGTGCCGAAGCCAGGAGGCGTCGCCCCGCGCCGACCACACTGTCGGTACGGAAGGCGCCATCGTGGCCGCCGTCGACCGAGATCCGCATCGGCGAAGTCCGACCTCCGGCCACCTCGCACTCGACGCTACCGTCACCCTCCGCGGCTGGGGTGAGCGTGCCCCGGATCACCGGACGTATCCACCGGATCGCAAGACGTCGACGGGTGGATGATGGGCCGGGTGGAGATCGACTTCGCCGATCCGGACTTCCTGCAGGACCCGTACCCGAGTCTCGCCCGCCTGCGCGAGCGGGCGCCGGTGAGCTGGCATGCCGGCACGGGCCGGTGGCTGGCGGCGAGCCACGCCGCCGTGGACGCGGTGCTGCGGGACCGCCGGTTCGGCCGGTTCTGGCAGGACCGGGAACCCGTCGACGTCTTCGAACCGTTCAACCGGCTGCACCGGAACCAGATGATGGAGAACGAGCCACCGGTGCACACCCGGCTGCGCTCGCTGGTCGCCCGGGCGTTCGCGCGTGGCCACGTCGAACGTTTGCGGCCCGCGGTGGCCGCGGAGGCGACGGTCCTGCTGGCCGCGGCCGGTCCGGAGTTCGACCTGCTGGCCGACGTCGCCGAGCCGCTGGCCGTCACGGTCATCGCCGAGCTGCTCGGCGTGCCCGTCGCCGACCGCCATCGGCTGCGGCCGTGGTCGGCGGCGATCGTACGGATGTACGAGGTCGCGCGATCGGCCGAGACGGAAGCCGCCGCGGTGACGGCCGCGGTCGAGTTCGCCGACTACCTCGCGACGCTGGCCGCGAAGCGCCGGGACGAGCCGCGCGACGACCTGATCAGCCATCTCGTGGCCACGCGCGACGGCAGCGACCGGCTGTCCGCCGACGAACTGGTCGCCTCGGCGATCCTGCTGCTCAACGCCGGCCACGAGGCTTCGGTGAACGCTCTGGGCGGGGGAGTGGTGGCCCTGCTGCGGCATCCGGATCAGCTGGCCCGGCTGCGCGCCGACCGGACCCTCATCCCGGCCGCGGCCGAGGAGATGATCCGGTACGACCCGCCGTTGCACATGTTCATCCGTACCGCCGCCGCCGACGTGCCGGTCGCCGGGGTGACGATCCCGGCCGGGGCCGAGGTGGCCGCGCTGCTCGGCGCGGCCAACCGCGACCCGGCCGTGTTCGCCCGTCCCGACGACGTCGACGTGGGCCGCGATCCCAACCCGCACGTCGGCTTCGGCGCAGGCTTGCACTTCTGCCTCGGCGCGCCCCTGGCCCGCATCGAACTACGGGCCGCGCTGGCTGCCCTCCTCGACCAGGCCCCTGGGCTGGCGCTCGCCGCCGAGCCGGTGCACCGCCCGACCTTCGTGCTGCGCGGGTACACCGCGGTCCGCCTCACCGTCTCCGGAGACCGTGTCTGACGGAAAGGGTGTCCATGACCGCGCGGTGCGAAGCGCGGCCCGCTCCACCGGTGTGCCGGGTGGCAATTCCGGTCACTCCGTCACGGCGCGCGACCAGCCGCTGGTGGCGCGGAGAAGCCCGCCGGTGGAGACCAGCACGCCCTCATGGTGATCGATGCCTTCGAGCCATGCCGGAGCGGTCGTCCCGCGGGCGGCGGCCGCGGTGGCGTACACGTCGGCCCAGAGCAGGCTGGGCCCGGTGACCGTGACCGCCCGCACGGCGGTGGCGGGCCGGTGCGTGTAGGGGTCGATGATGTGGTGTCCACGGTGGGTGCTGCCGGAGGTCGCGGCCGCGCCGCTTCGGAGTTCCACGACCTGCATGATCCGGCTCGGGTCGATGGGGTGTTCGATGCCGACGCGCCAACCTGGTTGCCCCGCGGGCGCGTACGTGCGGACGTCACCGCCGGCATTGATGCACCAGCCGAGGTCGTGCCGGCCGGCCAGGTGCCGGGCGGCGCGTTCCACCGCCCAGCCCTTCACCAGCCCGGACGGATCGTAGCGAGGGTTCCCGTGGCGGGGGTCCGGCAGCCCGCGGGGGTTGAACCAGCCGTCGGTGCGTGCACCGGCCTCGTCGCACAGCCGGATGACCTCGCCGAGCATCGGGTCGGCGTCCGTGAGACGGAGTTCGCGGCGTTCCCAGCGGGAGAGGTCGCTGTCGTCGCGGTACGGGCTGAGCACCTCATCCACGTGGCGCAGTTCGGCGAAGACGGCGGCGACCCGGGTCTGGACCTCGTCCGAACCCGTGGGGTGGCCGCGGACGTGGATGCTGACCGGGAGGCCCATGATCTGCTCCACCCACGCCCGCCGGTCCAATGTCACGGCGGTCATGAGAGGTGCGCGGCGTCGAGGGCGGACTGCAGCGACTGCAGGTAGCCGTCACTGGTGACGGTGGCGCCGGAGACCGTGTCGATGTTCGCGTTCTGCGCGGTCAGGGTCTCCTGGGTGAGTACCGGCAGGGCGTACGCGTTGATCTCCTGGTCGCGGCCGTTGTTGTTCGGGTAGACCGGCACCTGGACGTTGGTGATCTTGCCGTTGGTGACGGTGATGCTGACCTGCACATCGCCCCAGCGGGTGGACGCAGTGGACCCGGTATAGGTCTTGGTCGCCGAGGACGAGCCGGACGTGGCCGAGCTGGAGGCGCTCGGGCTGGGTGCGGCGGCCGACGAGGAAGTGGGGGAGGGGGTGGCGGCTGCGGGCAGAGTGGCGGCGACCGGGCTGCCGCTGTCCGTGCTGGTGCGGTAGCTGAACAGCAGGACGAGGGCGGCGACCGTGGACATCAACCAGAGCGTGATCTTGCGCATGGGTTATCGATCCTCTTTACCAGGCGAACAGTTCGGTGTGCAGGTTCTCCGGGGCGACCCCGGCTTCGCGGGCCGCTTCCCGGGCGGCGTCGGTCCACGCCGGCGGTCCGCACAGGTAGACCTGCGAGCCGGCGATCGCGGGCGCCATGTGCCGCAGCGCGTCCGCGTCGGCGTGGCCGGCGTACGGGGCGGGCAGCCAGGACGGCCGGGTCGCGCGGGGGCCGAGCAGATAGATCAGGTGGACCCCGCGGTGGGCGGCGAACCATTCGAGCTCGTCGCGGAAGGCGATCTCGGCTTCGTTGCGGGCGCGGTAGATCAGAGTGGTCTGGTGGGGCCCGTAGGGCAGCTCCCCGAGCAGGGCGAGCAGCGGGGTGATGCCGATGCCGCCGGCCAGCATGACCACCGGGCCGCCGGTGTAGGTCTCGCCGGTGAGCTTGCCGTACGGTCCCTCGATGAGGGCCTTCGTGCCCGGCCGGAGCGACGCGACGCGGGCGCTGCCGTCGCCCAGATCCTTGACGGTGATCCGCAACTGGTGCCCGTCCGGGGTGGCCGACAGCGAGTACGGGTGCGAGCGGGTCCAGCCGGGGCCGTCGAGGAATCGCCATTGGAAGAACTGCCCGGCCCGCACCGGCAGCCGGCCGAGGTTCCGGCCGCTCAGATAGACGGAGGTGAGACCGGGTCCTTCGGGGACCACCCGGTCGACCACCAGGCGGTGGCGCAGGTTGCGCCAGAGCGGCAAGCCGATCCGGTACGCGAGGACGGCGCCGGCCGAGACGGCGTAGAGCGTCCACCAGTACACGGTGGCCGGGGTGTTGCCGATGAAGTCGGTGCCGGTCCAGAGCTGGTGCGGCAGGGCGAGGCCGACACCGGCGTACGCGTAGAGATGAAGCAGGTGCCAGGACTCGTAGCGCAGTTTGCGGCGGGCGGCCCGGATCGAGGTGACCACGACCAGGATCAGCGCGGCGGTGCCCGCGGTCGCGAGCAGCATGCCGGGGTAGGTCCAGATCAGGTCCCACAGTTCGCCGAAGAAGTTCGGTGAGTCGGTGCCGGTATAGCCGATGGTGATCAGGATGATGTGGGCGATCATCAGCCAGAACGACGAGAACCCGGTCCAGCGGTGCCAGCGGGCCAGCCGATCCTGGCCGAATGCCCGCTCCACCATGGGAATGCGGGCCATCAGCAGCACTTGCAGCAAGAGCAGGTCGGACGCCCACAGCCCGGTCAGCCGGCCGACCGCAGACACCGCGTCGGCGCCGCCGCCGATGATCTGCCCGACGCCGCCGTTGCTGACCCACAGTGCGGTGACGATCAGCAGGCTGACCGCTGCCGCCACGCCGCCCGCGTCGGCCCACCAGCGGGGCGTCGCGGGAAGAGCCGTCCGGCTGGCTCGAGGTGGTGCTGGGGTTTGTCGTTGGAAGGGGGCCGTTGCCGTCATGTCCCCAACGATCGGACGGGATGCTGAGAATTCGAGGCCCGCACCCTATGCGCATCCTATGCGGTTTCTGTGAACGCGAAAGGCGGGCGACCGTCTCGGCGACTTGCTTCACCCGATCGGCGCCACCGGCGCGCTGTCGGACTACTTCCGGCTGACCGGCCTTCTCGACGCGGTCATCGACGTCGGGCCGCGCGGGGTGCCTGCGCCATAATCTTGAACTATTCCAGTAAATGCCCTACGGTCGGTGCGTGACGTCAAGCTTTGCGGCGCAGCTGCGGGCGGCCTCGTTGCGAGTGACGCGGCCCCGGCTGTCGGTGCTCTCGGTGTTGCGGGATCACCGGCACGTGGACACCGACACGGTGATCGCGCTTGTTCGAGCGGACATGCCCGAGGTCTCGCACCAGGCGATCTACGATGTGTTGCGCGCGCTCACCGACGCCGGTCTGGTGCGGCGCATCCAGCCCGCCGGCGCCACCGCCCGGTACGAATCCCGGGTCGGCGACAACCATCACCATGTCGTGTGCCGTTCCTGCGGAGCCATCGAGGACATCGACTGCGCCGTCGGCCACGCCCCTTGTCTGACCGCCTCCGACGACCACGGATTCGTGGTCGACGAGGCGGAGGTCGTCTTCTGGGGTACGTGCCCCGATTGCGCGGCCACATCTTCGTCCCTCGGCAGTTCGGAAGCCCAGTGACACGCCAGTTCGGAAGGAAGCAGATGAGCGACACCCAGGACAACGCCACGGCCAGTGCGCAGGGGGTGGACCCGACAAGCTGCCCGGTTGCGCACGACTCCGTCACCGCGCACGGCAGCGAGAGCGAGAACCCGGCGATCGATTCACCGACCCCGAAGACCGGTGGCCGTCCGCGCACCATCAAGGACTGGTGGCCGAACCAGCTCGACCTGTCGGTGCTGCACGCGCACTCGTCCAAGAGCAACCCGCTGGGCGAGGACTTCAGCTACGCCGCCGAGTTCGCCAAGCTCGACGTCGAGGCGCTCAAGCGGGACATCGCCGAGGTGCTGACCACCTCCCAGGACTGGTGGCCGGCGGACTTCGGTCACTACGGCGGTCTGATGATCCGGATGAGCTGGCACGCCGCCGGCACGTACCGCATCTACGACGGACGCGGTGGAGCCGGCGACGGCGGCCAGCGTTTCGCCCCGCTGAACAGCTGGCCGGACAACGCGAACCTGGACAAGGCCCGGCGCCTGCTGTGGCCGGTCAAGCAGAAGTACGGGCAGAAGGTCTCCTGGGCCGACCTGCTGGTCCTCGGCGGCAACGTCGCCCTGGAATCGATGGGGTTCCAGACCTTCGGCTTCGGCTTCGGCCGCGTCGACGTGTGGGAGCCGGAGGAGATCTTCTGGGGTCCGGAGGACACCTGGCTGGGTGACGAGCGCTACGTCAGCGAGTCCGAGATGGCGCCCGAAGTGGGCGCGACCGAGATGGGGCTCATCTACGTCAACCCGGAGGGACCGCGCGGCAGCGCCGACTTCCGGGCGGCGGCCCACTTCATCCGGGAGACCTTCGGCCGGATGGCGATGAACGACGAGGAGACCGTCGCCCTCATCGCCGGCGGCCACACCTTCGGCAAGACCCACGGCGCCGGCCCGGCCGACAACCACGTCGGCCCGGAACCCGAGGGCGCCCCGCTGGAGAACCAGGGCCTGGGCTGGCTCAGCACGTACGGCAGCGGCACGGGACCCGACACGATCACCAGCGGCCTCGAGGTGACGTGGACGGACCGGCCGACGCAGTGGAGCAACCGGTTCTTCGAGATCCTCTTCGGGTTCGAGTGGGAGCTCACCACGAGCCCGGGCGGTGCCAAGCAGTACGTCGCCAAGGACGCGCCGGAGATCATTCCGGACCCGTACGACCCGGCCCGGAAGCACCGGCCGACGATGCTCACGACCGACCTGGCGCTGCGTTTCGACCCGGCGTACGAGCAGATCTCGCGCCGCTTCCTGGAGCACCCGGACGAGTTCGCGCTCGCGTTCGCCAAGGCCTGGTACAAGCTGCTGCACCGCGACATGGGTCCGGTCAGCCGTTTCCTCGGTCCGTGGGTGGCCGAGCCGCAGCTGTGGCAGGACCCGGTCCCGGCCGTCGACCACGACCTCGTGGGCGACGCCGACATCGCCGCCCTGAAGTCGAAGGTGCTCGAGTCCAGGCTCTCGACCGCTCAGCTGGCCTCGACCGCGTGGGCCGCGGCCGCGAGCTTCCGCTCCACCGACAAGCGGGGCGGCGCGAACGGCGCCCGGCTGCGTCTCGAGCCCCAGCGCGGCTGGGAGGTCAACCAGCCGGAGCAACTCGCGACGGTGCTGTCGGCCCTGGAAGGCATCCAGCGCGAGTTCAACGACGCCGGCGGCGCCAAGATCTCGCTGGCCGACCTGATCGTGCTGGCCGGCTCGGCCGCGGTCGAGAAGGCGGCGCGCGACGCCGGGGCCGAGGTGACCGTGCCGTTCCACCCCGGACGTACGGACGCCACTCAGGAGCAGACCGACGTCGAGTCCTTCCGGGTCCTCGAGCCGCGTGCCGACGGTTTCCGCAACTACCTCCGTGCCGGCGAGAAGGCTCAGCCCGAGGTGCTGCTCGTCGACCGCGCGTACATGCTGAACCTGACCGCACCGGAGATGACCGTCCTCGTCGGCGGCCTGCGCGCGCTCGGGGCCAACGTCGGTGGCTCCCGGCACGGCGTCCTCACCGACCAGCCCGGGGCGCTCACCAACGACTTCTTCACCAACCTGCTCTCCCCGGGCACGCGATGGAAGGCGTCGGAGTCCGAGGAGCACGCGTACGAGATCCGGGACGTGTCGACCGGCGAGGTGAAGTGGACGGCCACCGCGGTCGACCTCGTCTTCGGTTCGAACTCCCAGTTGCGGGCGCTGGCCGAGATCTACGCCGGCGCGGACGCCCGCGACAAGTTCGTGGCCGATTTCGTCGCCGCCTGGACCAAGGTGATGAACCTGGACCGGTTCGATCTGGCGTGATCGTTCCGCCGGCGCGCCCGGTCGGCCCTCCGCGACCGACCGGGCACGCCGGCGCACGATGGCCGTGGGTGTTGACCTGAATCCGTTTCGGGACTGACGGTTCCGTGGCCGAATCGACCGCCGTCCATTTCCGCAGCTCAGCGGTCGGCACTGCCCTCGGCCGGATCCCCGCCCCGGGGTTCCGGTTACGGTTGGCAACTATGACGACCTACTCCGGCCCGGCGAGGCTGACCCTCGTCGACGGCACCCACGTGTCCGGCATGGCTTCGCTCAGCACCAATCAGAACAGGGGCATCGCCGGTTGGAGCGGCACTTTCCGCCCGGATCAGACGAGCGCCGGCATCGAGGTCGCCGGTGACGGGCTGCACCTGGAGTTGCCGTACGACCAGGTCGGGGTGGTGTCCGTCACCGGCGTCCGGAAGCTGCTCGCCACGCAGACGCTGGTGTCGCTCGCCGGCAGCGGCCCCGCGCCGTTCTGATCCGCCGCGGAACCGGCCGCCACCCCGCAGCACCCGTCCCGGCGCCGCCGTTCCTACCGCCACGCCTGAGCCATGTCGGACAGTGTTGTAGCGTCTCGGCATGTCCGCTGAGCTGAATACGTCGGTGCCGCACTCCGCCCGCATTTACGATTTCCTGCTCGGCGGCAAGGACAACTACGCCGCGGACCGGGCCGCCGCGGCCACTATCGTGGCCGCGTCACCCGGGTTGCCGGTCTCGATGCGCGCGAACCGGTACTACATGGCCCGGACGGCGCGGTATCTGGCGGTCGAGCGTGGCCTCGACCAGTTCCTGGACATCGGAACGGGATTGCCGACGGCGCCGAATCTGCACGACGTCGTGCAGGAGGTGACGCCGACGGCCCGGGTCGTCTACGTCGACAACGATCCGATCGTCCTGGTCCACGCCCGGGCTCTGCTGACGCCGACACCGCAGGGAACCACGGCCTACCTGGACGCCGATTTGCGGGACCCGGCGGCGATCCTGTCCTCCGATGAGGTCGTCCGGACCCTGGACCTGAGCCGGCCGGTGGCGTTGAGCCTGATTGCGGTCCTGCAGTTCATTCCGGACGAACCGCAGGCACACCAGATCATCGACACGCTGATGGCCGCGCTCCCGTCCGGGAGCGCCCTCACCATCTCCACCGTGACCGCCCACAATCCACAGGCCGTCGCGGCGGCCGAGGAGTACACCCGGCGCGGGCTCCCGGCGAAGGCGCGCACCGACGACGAGGTGACCGGCCTGTTCCGCGGCCTGGACATTCTCGAGCCCGGTGTCACCCTCGTGCACCGGTGGCGCCCCGACGACCCGACGGACGAGGCCACCGACGCCGACGTGCAGATGAGTGGCGGCGTCGCGGTCAAGCACTGAATCCGCCCGTTAGGATCGGCGGGTGCAGACCACCGACCCGACGCGGCCCCTGAAGTGGTACGCGGGCCTCGCCGCCGTCTTCTTCGGCATCCTCCCGACGGGGATGGTCGCCCTGCTGGTGGCGCGCGGCGACACCCCGCGGCCAGTCGGGTTGCTGTTGATCGGCGGGGTGCCGCTGCTGGTGGCCGGGCTGGTCAACGTGGTGCAGGGGTTCGTGGCGACCGATCCGGAGATCGGCGCACGCCGGCTGCATCGGGGAATGGCGTTCATCGCCGGTGCCGACGTGCTGTTGCTGGGCGGCAATGCCCTGATCCGGATGGCCTCGGACTGACCGGCCGCCACTGAACTCCTCAGGTCCGGACTCCTCAGGTCCGGCGACGGCCGGTCGATGGGAACGGCTGACCTGTATCGCCGTACCGCTGTGAGGCAGAGCGTGACCAGACGGACCGCGGCCCTGCTGACGGCGGTCGTCGCCATGGCGTCACTCGCCGCCGTGCCGCTGTTGTCGGCCGACGCCGCGGTGGGACCGGCCGCCGGTGCACCGAATGCGCGCGCGGCGGCCACTCCCGCCGCCACCCCGACGGGGAACGGCAACCCGCTGAGCCGGACCAGCGGGCTCTTCGTCGACCCGCAACTGCCCGCCGCCCGCTGGGTCGCCGCACATCCGCAGGACACCCGGGCGGCCGGCATCCGGGCCGCCATCAGCCTGCAGCCCATGGCGCACTGGTTCACCGGCACCAGCGACGCCGACCTGGGACCAGCCGTCGCCGACTACACCGCCTCCGCGCAGGCCGCCGGCAAGCTGCCGGTGCTGGTGGCGTACAATCTGCCGGACCGGGACGCCTGTGGTGCGGAGTCGGCCGGCGGGGCGACCGGCCCGGCGGCCTACCGGACGTGGATGACCGCGTTCGCGGCGGCGATCGGCGTACGGCCCGCGATCGTCGTCCTCGAGCCGGACGCGCTGGGCGATCTCAGGTGCCTGAGCGCGGCGCAGGTCACCGCCCGGCTCCGGCTGCTCAACGCGGCCACCCGGATTCTCGCCGCGCAGGCCCCGAACACGTGGACCTACATCGATGCCGGACACGCCGGCTGGATAGGTCCGGCGACCATTGCCCAGCGGCTCCGGGCGGCGGGCGTGGCCCGGGTCCACGGCTTCTCCGTCAACGTGTCCAACTTCATCGGCACGGCCGAGTCCCGGCGGTACGCCCGACAGGTCCGGGCCGCCCTGCACCGGCCGGCTTCGTACCTCATCGACACCAGCCGCAACGGCAACGGCAGCAGCGGCACCGGGCAGTGGTGCAATCCGCGCGGCCGCAAGCTGGGCGAGATCTCGGTGGCCGATCCGGCGGCTCTCGAACTGTGGGTCAAGAACCCCGGCAACTCCGACGGCCGGTGCGGCGTCGCGCCCACCACCGCGGCCGGCGTCTTCGACCCGGCGCTCGCCCAGCGCCTGATCACCGGTAAATAGGGTCGGCGGTCAGCGGGTCGGCGCCAAGTGGGGCCGGCCGTCGCGTGTCAGACGGACCGGCACGGGGCGGTGGAGTTGCGGACGACGAGTTCGGGTTCGTGGAGGAGTTCTTTGGGGGTGGGGTTGTCGCCGGTGATTTGGTTGGTGAGGAGGGTGACGGCGGCGCGGGACATGGCGTCGATGGGTTGGCGGAGGGTGGTGAGGGGTGGGTCGGTGTAGTTCATGAAGGCGGAGTCGTCATAGCCGACGACGGAGAGGTCGGTGGGGACGGTGCGGCCGGTGCGGCGGGCGGCGCGGATGGCGCCGAGGGCGAGGACGTCGCTGCCGCAGATGAGGGCGGTGATGCCGGTGGTGAGGAGGTCGGTGGTGGTGGCTTGGCCGCCTTCGAAGGAGAACAACGCATGCCCGATCGGGTAGTGCTCGATGTCCGGGGCGAGTTTCCGGAAAGCGGCGACCTTGCGGCGGGACGGCGAGTGATCGGCCGGGCCGACGAGCAGTCCGATCCGGGTGTGGCCGAGTGCGGTCAGGTGCGCCCACGCCTGCTGAACCGCGGCGGCGTCGTCGGTGGAGACCTGCGGAAAGCCGGACGCGTAGTCGACGGCGGCGTTCAGCAGGACGACCGGCACACGACGCGACAGCAGGGTCGCGTTCTCCTCGGCGCTGAGCCCGCCGCAGAAGATGACCCCGGAGACCTGCTGGTCAAGCAGCATCGACACGTACTCGGCCTCGGTCAGGCCACCGGCGGTGCGCGTGCACAGCACGGGCGTGAAGCCGAGCTGGACCAGGGCTCCGCCGGCCACCTCGGCCAACGCCGGGAAGATCGGGTTCTGCAGCTCCGGCATGACCAGCCCGACGAGCCGGGCCCGTACGCCGCGCAGCTTGGTCGGCCGCTCGTAACCGAGGACGTCCAGGGCGGTCAACACCTCACTCCGGGTCGAGTCGGCCACCCCGGGCTTGCCGTTGAGGACGCGGCTGACCGTCGCCTCGCTGACGCCGACGCGGCGAGCCACTTCGGAAAGTCGTCGATGCATGCCGTTCGTCCTGTCAGTCGGCCGGCCGAAGCCAGGCAGTGGTGTCGGGCGCGAGCCCACCGGAGCCCGGTGAGGTGCTGAGCGGTGAGCTGACAAGCAGCGGAGCGAAGCCGTACGGCAGGGGCACGGTACGGTCGGAAAGGTTGGCGACACAACGGAAGCCGTCGGCTCGTTCGAACGCGAGCACCCCGTCCTCGCTGGGCTGCCAGCGGAACGCCTCACCCCGGAAACCAGGTGACGTGCGACGCAGGTGCAGGGCGGTCCGGTAGAGCGTCAGCATCGACTCCGGCCGCCCGTCCTGCGCCTCCACGGTGTACGCCGCCCAGGACAACGGCTGCGGCAGCCACGGTTCGGCCCGGGCGCCGGCCGGGCTGAATCCGAACGGTGGCGACGTCCCGGACCACGGCAGCGGCACCCGGCAGCCGTCGCGTCCGATGTCCGCCCCACCCGTACGGTGGAACATGGGGTCCTGCCGGCGTGCGGCCGGGATGTCCTCGACCTCCTCGAGCCCCAGTTCCTCGCCCTGGTAGAGGTAGTGGCCGCCGGGCAGAGCCAGCGTGAGCAGCAGCGCGGCGCGGGCGCGCCGGGTGCCGAGCACCGGATCGGCAGGTGCTGCGTGCTGACGGGGGCCGGTCCCGAAGGACGTGTCCGCCCGCCCGAGGCGGGTGACGTGCCGGGTGACGTCGTGGTTGGACAGCACCCAGGTCGGCGGAGCGCCGACGGAGGCGTGCGCGTCGAGGGTGGTGTCGATGACCCGGCGCAGCACGGCCGGGTCCCACGGACTGTTCAGGTAGTCGAAGTTGAACGCCGCGTGCATCTCGTCGGGCCGCAGGTACCGGGCGAAGCGGACCGGGTCCGCCAGCCAGACCTCGCCGATCAGTGCGCGCGGCGGCGTGAAACTGTCGGCGACGGCGCGCCACGCGCGGTAGATGTCGTGCACCTCGTCGCGGTCCACATAGGGCAACGGAGCGCCGGGTGTCAGGTCGGGTAGAAGAGCGTCCTTGGCCGGCATCGTCGCGGAGTCGATCCGTACGCCGTCGACGCCCTTGCCGAACCAGAACCGCAGCACGCTCTCGTGTTCTTCACGGACCTTCGGGTTGTTCCAGTTCAGGTCCGGCTGCTCGGCCGCGAACATGTGCAGGTACCACTCGCCGTCGGGAACCTGGCTCCACGCCGGTCCGCCGAACACCGACTGCCACTGATTCGGGGGAGAGGGCCGGAACCAGAACAGTTCGCGCGCCTCCGCACCCGGTCCCGCCGCGAGGGCTTCCTGGAACCACGAGTGCCGGTCCGAGACGTGGTTGGGAACGATGTCCACGATGATCCGCAGGCCCAGGTCGTGTGCTTCGCGGATCAGGTCCTCGGCCTGCGAGAGGGTGCCCAGGGTGGGCTCGATCGACCGGTAGTCGGCGACGTCGTAGCCGCCGTCGGCCTGGGGGGACGCGTACCAGGGGCTGAACCACAGCGCGTCCACCCCCAGATCGGCGAGGTAGGGCAGGCGTTGCCGGATGCCGGTCAGGTCACCGATGCCGTCGCCGTCGCCGTCGGCGAAGGACCGGGGATAGACCTGATAGATGACGGCAGTGCGCCACCACTGGTCGGCTGCGGGCACGAAGGGGACTCCTTTCAGCCTTTGAGCGCCCCGGCGGACAACCCGCCGAGGATGTAGCGCTGGAAGAACAGGAAGAGGACGACCATCGGTACGGCCGCGATGGCGAGCCCGGCGATCATCTCGGTCGGCGGCACCTGGGTCGTCGAAGCGGACAGCCGGTGCAGCGCGACCGACAGGGTCTGCTTGTCCGGGTCCTGCAGGATCAGCAGCGGCCAGAGGAAGTCCTTCCAGATCCCGACCACGGAGAAGATGGAGACGACCGCGAGGACCGGACGGGAGAGCGGCAGGACGACGCGCAACAGCACCTGGAGCCGGCCCGCGCCGTCGATCGCGGCGGCGTCCAGGATGTCGCCCGGGATCTGGTCGAAGAACCGGCGCAGCACGTAGATGTTGAACGCGTTGGCCGCGCCCGGGAGCCAGAGCCCCCACGGCGAGTTGAGCAGACTGATGTGCAGAAGGGGCAGGTCGGTCACGGTCAGGTAGGCCGGCACCAGCAGCGCGGCGGTCGGCAGCAGGAGACTGGCCAGCATCCCGCCGAAGATCAGCCCGCCCAGCACGGGACGCAGGCGGGACAGGGCGTACGCGGCGCTGACGTCCACCGCGAGCTGAATGAACCAGCCCCCGGCCGCGTACCGCACGGTGTTCAGGAAGAAGTGCGCGACGTCCATCTGGGTCCACGCGTCGCGGTAGGCCGAGAAATGCACGGACTTGGGGAGCAGCGTGGGGGTCTGGGCGGCGAACTGCTGCGGCGTCTCCAGGGCCGAGCTGGCCATCCAGTAGACCGGGAACAGGAACGCCACGGCGAACACCACCACGGTCAGGGTCAGCACGGCGAAGTAGATGCGGCGGTTGCGGGGCCGAGCCAGCGCTTGCTCGGAGATCAGGCTGCGGGCGCTCACCGGTCCCCCTCCCGGGTCAGGCGCAGGTAGAACACCGCGAACACGCCGAGCACAGCGAACAGCAGGACGCTCATGGCCGCGGCCAGTCCGAAGTCGTTGTTCACCGCGAACGCGTACCGGTAGATCAGCGTCATCACGGTGATCGTCGACGGATCGGTGAAGCCGGTCAGCTGGAACGGCTCGATGAACACCTGCATCGTCGCGATGATCTGCAACAGCAGCAGAACCAGCATGATGAAGCGCATCTGCGGCAGCAGCACCCACCGCAGCCGCGCCCAGACTCCGGCCCCGTCGAGTTCGGCCGCCTCGAACAGCTCTCCCGGGATCGACTGCAGCGCGGCCAGGTACATCAGCGTGGCACCGCCCATGTTGGCCCAGGTGGACACCAGGACCAGCGAGATCATCGCGGTCCGGGGCGACTGGACCCATTGCGAGGCCGGCAGGTGGACCCCGCGCAGGACGGTGTTGAACAGGCCCGGCCCGGGGTCGTAGAAGTACTGCCAGAGCATCACGCTGACGATCGGTGGGAGCATCACCGGTAGGTAAACGGCGATCCGGAAGTACGCCTTGAAGTGCCGCAGTTCGTTCAGCAGCACCGCGATCACGAACGGCACGGCGTACCCCAGGATCAAGGCCAGACCGGTGAATTCGGCGGTGTTCCGCCACGCCGTCCAGAACAGCGGATCGGCGAACAGGTGCCGGTAATTGGTCAGGCCGATCCATTCCGGATCGGTGATGAGGTAGTCCTGCTGGAAACTCAGCACGATCCCGCGGACGAGCGGATACCACGAGAAATAGGCAAAGCAGACGATGCCTGCGGCGAGAAACGCGTATGCGGTGAGGTTGTCACCGATTCGCCGGCGCATTCGGTTCGCCCGGCTCGGCCGGGCGGGGGCCGGCGCGGGCCGCACCCGGGGGTGCGGCGCCAGCGAGGTTGCCATTACGGAGTGGCCAGCAGGGAGTCGACCTGCTTGGCGGCGTCGGCCAGGAGAGCGTTGATGTCGGCGTCCTTCTGGGTCAGCACCTTGGCCATGGCGGTGTCGAGAATGGCGTAGATCTGCTGGGCCTTCGGTGGCTCCAGCTTCAGTGGGATGGTGCCGGTGGCCTTGGTGAACGGCGCGTAGTTCTCCACGGGCTCGTTCGCGTACTTCTGGTCGGCCGCCGCCTTGGTCTGCTCCGCGGCCCCGGTCCAGATGTTCGGCTCCGGGAGGCCGACCGGCTGCTTCTTGTCCGCCGCCCGCTGAGCGCTCGCGGCGATCCGGTCCGGGTTTTCGTACTTGAACATCACCCAGGTCAGCGCGGCCTTGATCTGTGCCGGGGTGTCCTTGGGGTTGAACATGAAGCCGCCCCCGCCGGCCAGCGTGCCCTTACCCTCGGGGATCGGGCCCAGGCCGTAGTCCTTCGGGTCTCCCTTGTACTGCGCCGCGATCGTCGGAATGTTGTCCGAGGTCGCCAGGTACATGCCGAGCTTGCCCGAGCCCATCATCTGCAACAGGTCGGCCCACTCCAGCAATTGCCGCTGCCCCATGGAGTTGTCGGTCCAGCGCATGTCGTGCAGTTGCTGCAGCACTGCCCGCCCGGTGTCGTTGTTGAAGCTGGACTTCCAGCTGCCGTCGCTCTGCTGAGCCGCCACGTCAGCGCCGCGGGAGTACATCTCGGCGGTGAAGTGCCAGCCACCGGTGTTGGACTTGCTGTAGTCGCCGTACCCGGCGATTCCCTTGCCCAGCGCCGCGATCTTGACAGCGTCGGCTCGCACCTCGTCCCAGGTGGCCGGTGGCCGGCTCGGGTCGAGGCCGGCCTGCTGGAACAGCTTCCGGTTGTAGACCAGGCCCATCGAGTAATTGCCCTCGGGCACGCCGTACGTGTGGCCCTGGGCGTCCTGGAAGACCTTGCGGAGTTCGGGCTTGACCTCGGCGGCGGCCGGGAAGCTCTTCAACGCGGTGGTGATGTCCGCCGCCTGGTGCTTGGCGATGAGTCCGGCGGGGTCGGTGAAGTAGACGTAGAACGCGTTCTCCAGCTGTCCGCCGGCCAGCTTGGCGGCGAACGTCTGGGGATCCATCTGGCCTTCGTGCGGCACCACCTTGATCTTCGGGTTGGCCTGCTCGAAGGCGGTCACGTCGGAGAGGAAGATTTCGCGGTTGACCGGGTCGGTCTTGGCCGGCTCGTCGTTGACGGTGATGGTGACGACGCCGTCGGCCGACGCCGCCGGCTTGTCACCGCCGCACCCGCTCACGCCGAGCACGAGCGTCGCCGCGGCGGCGGCGGCGACCGTGGTACGGGCCACATTTCCGGTCGAGAAATTGGGCATGATTCATCCCTGCTCGTGGAATAGAATGCGGTGGAGAAACCCCGCTCATGTAACGGCCAAGTTACGTGCTCGTCGGGCGCTTAGCAACAGATAAACGCCAATGCGCAATTACCGTACGGGATTTGCCGTAGGCGGCGCAAAAACTCTACGAAACTCAACGCAAAAAATTGACAACATCGGTTAGTACAAGATGTTGCTAATTTGTTAATGACAGGTTACGGTCGGCGGCACCCCATTCCGCTCTTCATCAGTTCTGGGAGCGCGCCGATGTCCTCCGTATTCCGAAACCGCACGCTGCTTTTGGTGGCAGCTCTCGCATTGATGGCCGCGGCCGTCGCGTGGCCCCGGTTCGCCGCCTCGGCGGCGACCACCACCACCACTTATCAGGCCGAGTCGGCCGTGCTGTCCGGCGGCGCCGTGGTGCAGAGCGACCACACCGGCTACACCGGCAGCGGGTTCGCCGGCGGCTTCACCGACGCCAACAAGGGCACCGCCGCGGCCACCTTCGCGGTCGGCGTCCCGACGGCCGGCGTGTACACATCGACCCTGCGCTACGCCAACGGCACCGGCAGCTCGCGCACGCTGTCGCTCTACGTCGCCGGGCAGAAGAAGGCGACCGTGTCCCTGCCCGCCACGGCGGACTGGAACTCGTGGTCCACCGTGGCCACGTCGCTGAGCCTGGCCGCGGGCACCAACTCGGTCGCCTACCGGTACGACAGCACCGACAACGCGAACGTCAACCTCGACGCCATCACCGTCGCCCCGGCCACGCCGGCGGCGTCCGGGCAGTACGAGGCCGAACAGGCCACCCTCTCCGGCGGCGCGGTGACCGAAAGCGACCACACCGGATACTCCGGAACCGGCTTCGCCGGCGGCTTCACCGACAGCAACAAGGGCACCGCGGCCGCGACATTCGCGGTCACCACCTCGACGGCCGGCGCGGCGCCGGTCGGGCTCCGCTACGCCAACGGGACGGGCAGTTCGCGCACCCTGTCCGTCTACCTCAACGGCACCAAGGCGCTGACCACCACGCTCGCCCCGACCGCGGACTGGAACACCTGGGCCACCCGGAACGAGAGCCTGACGCTGAAGGCGGGCGGCAACACGATCTCGTACCGCTACGACAGCACCGACAACGGCAACGTGAACCTCGACTACATCACCGTCGGCACGGCGACCAGCACGTCGCCGCCGCCGCCTCCGCCGCCACCGACCGGGGCGCGCCGGGCCAGGCGTATCAGGCTGAGACGGCGTTCGTGACCGGCGGTCCGTCGGTGGGCACCTCGCTGGCCGGGTACACCGGCAGCGGCTACCTGACCGGTTTCACCGGCGCGGGCGCCGAGACGGTCGTCGACACCTTCGTGCCGTCGGCCGGGTCGTACCCGGTGGCGGTCACCTACCAGAACACCACCGGCTCGGCCCAGTCTCTGTCGCTGTACCTCAACGGCGTGAAGGTCCGGTCACTCTCCCTGCCGGCGGCGACCGGCTGGGCGTACGTGCCGGTGACCCTGACCCTGCGCACCGGACTGAATCTGATCGGGCTCGAGCACGACAGCGGTGACACCGGCAACGTGGCCGTCGACAGCGTCTCGGTCGACGGCGGCACCGCGTTGAGCGGCCAGGGGGCGACCCTTCCGTACACCGAGTTCCGGGCGGCCGACGCCACCACCACCGGGACCAAGCTCGCGGCGGGCCGCTCCTATCCGAGCCTCGCCGCGGAGTCCACCGGCCGCAGCGCGGTCCAGCTCACCGGCACCGGCCAGTACGTCCAGGTCACCCTGAGCAAGCCGGCCAACGCCGTGGTCGTCCGGTACTCGATCCCGGACGGTTCCGGCAACCGCACGCTGTCGCTGTACGCGGGCGGAGCCAAGGTCACCGGCCTGGCCGTGACCGACAAGTACAGCTGGCTGTACGGCGACGGCTACAACGACACCAACACCGCCGACGCCACCACCGGCCACCACTTCTACGACGAGGTGCGGTACCTCAACCCGACCACCTGGGCCGCAGGCACCGTGCTCAAACTGCAGAAGGACGCGAGCGACACCGCGAGCAGTTACACGGTCGACGTCATCGACACCGAACTGGCCGATCCGGCGTACGCGATTCCCGCCGGTTATGTCTCGGCGAACACGCTCGGGGTCAACCCGGGCGGCGGCGACGTCACCTCGGCCCTCACCAGCGCCGCCGCCACCGCCGCCGGCCAAGGCCAGGGCTTGTTCCTGCCCGCCGGCACGTACTCGATCTCGGGCCGGGTGAATCTCGCCGGGGTCTCGCTGCGCGGAGCCGGTGAGTGGCGCACCACCATCCAGTCGACCGCCGAGAACGGCAACGGCGGCCTCTTCACCACCGGCGGCCGCAACCAGATCGCTGACCTGACAATCTCCGGCGACCACACGTTCCGCAACAACAACCAGGGCGCGGCGGCGATCGAGGGCACCTTCACCCCGGGATCGTTGATCTTCGACGTGTGGATGGAACACGCCAAGGTCGGGCTCTGGGCGGTGCCGGGGACCGGGCTGCTCGCCTCCGGCCTGCGGGTGCGGGACATCTACGCCGACGGCATCCACGTGCACGGCGGTTCGACCGGCAGCCGGGCCGAGCAGTCGACGGTCCGCAACACCGGCGACGACGGCATCGCGCTCGACACCGAGGGCGGCAACGTCACGGGCTGCACGATCAGCCACAACACGGTGCAGACCCCGGTTCTGGCCAACGGGATCGGCGTCTACGGCGGCGGCGACAACGTGGTCGAGAACAACGTCGTCCGGGACACCGTCGTCAACGGGTCCGGCATCACGGTCAGCTCCTGGTTCGGACAGAACTTCTCCGGCCCCACCACCGTGCGTGACAACCTGCTCGAGCGGGCCGGGTCGTACGACAAGAACTGGAGCACCGACATCGGCGCCCTCTGGATCTACGCCGCCGACCAGGGCGACATCACCCAGCCGATCGTGCTGAGCGGCAACACCATCAACGCCAGCACCTACCAGGCGGTGCTGCTCAGTTACAACCACCGGATCAGCAACCTGACGGTCGACCGGGACGTCATCGCCGGCGCCGGTACGTACGCTTTCGACCTGTACGACGTGAGCGGTGCCATGACCATCAGCAACACCTCGGTGACCGGCGCCGCCGGCATCAACAACAACGGGTCGCCGGCCTTCGTCGTCACCCGCGGACCTGGTAATTCGGGATTCTGAGCAATTCGGGCTCGGCGGAGCCCGCTGCTCGGCCCGGTGCCCCTGATCTCGGCGTTAGCATGAGCGGTGATTGCGTTCTGCCGAGATCAGGGGCCCGCCCGTGGCTGCTCGAAGACTTGCTGACGTGGCCCGCCGCGTCGGGGTGAGCGAGGCGACGGTCAGCCGGGTGCTGAACGGCAAGCAGGGAGTGTCGGACACCACGCGGCAGGCGGTGCTGACCGCCCTGGACATCCTCGGTTACGAGCGGCCGACGCAACTGCGGGGAGTCCGGGCCCGCCTGGTCGGCATCGTGCTTCCCGAGCTGCAGAACCCCATCTTCTCGACGCTGGCCGAGGTGGCCGGGGGAGCCCTGGTCCAGCTCGGCTACACGCCGTTACTGTGCACCCGCACAGCCGGGGGTTTGACCGAGGCCGAGTACGTGACGATGCTGCTCGACCAGCAGGTCTCCGGAGTCATCTTCTGCGGCGGCCTGACCGCCGACGAGCACGCCGCCCTGGTCCAGCGCGGCGTCCCGGTGGTGATGCTGAACTCCGCGGTCGACTACGAGGGGTTCCCGCGGGTCTCCACCGACGACGTCGACGCGGTCCGCCAGGCGTACACCCATCTGACGACCCTGGGCCACACGGAGATCGGTCTCCTCGTCGGCCCGGCCACTCACGGGCCGTCGCGCCGCAAGGTCGAGGAGTTCCGGCGGCTGAGCCCGGGCGGCCCGGTCGGGCATGCGTTGTTCTCCTTCGAAGGCGGCCAAGCCACCACCACCGACCTCCTCACCACCGGCATCACCGCCCTCATCTGCGGCAGCGACGTCCTCGCCCTCGGCGCCATCCGCGCCGCCCGCCGCACCGGCCGCACCGTCCCCACCGACCTCTCCGTCGTCGGCTATGACGACTCCGCCTTCATGAACTACACCGACCCACCCCTCACCACCCTCCGCCAACCCATCGACGCCATGTCCCGCGCCGCCGTCACCCTCCTCACCAACCAGATCACCGGCGACAACCCCACCCCCAAAGAACTCCTCCACGAACCCGAACTCGTCGTCCGCAACTCCACCGCGCTGCGGCGCCCGCCGCCGTGACGGTGCGGTACCTCAGGCCGCCCACATCGCTCGGGTGATCTCGTACTCCACCTCACCCGACTCGGCGCCGGGCAGCGGCTCGTCCCAGGCCGGGTAGTACGTCCGGACGTACCGCATCCCGACCGCCGTCATCACGCCCCGGCGACCCGGCGTTCACGGCCATCGTCTGTGCGATCACCTTGCGCTGCCCCACCGTGTCGAAGGCGTGCCGCAGCAGGGCCCGTGACGCCTCACTGGCGAAGCCCCGGCGCCAGTGACGGCGCAGGAGCCGATAGCCGAGTTCCGCGACCGTCGGATCGTGGGATTGGTCGGGGCCGTGCGCGGGCGGCAGCATCATCAGTCCGACGAAGTCGCCGTCAGCGCCGAACGCGATCCAGTAGCCCAGGCCGTCCACTTCGGCCGCGAGAGCCATCCGCTGTGCGTGGGACTCGGCAACCTCCTCCTGGGTTCGCGCGCGGCCGGTGATGTAGCGGAGGACTTCGGGATCGGCGTCGAGCTCGAGCTCCAGATCGAGGTGGCGGTCCGCCAGCGGGACGAGCACCAGGCGCTGTGTCCGCAGAATCGGCTGAGGCATGTCAGGGGCCGCCCGAGCCGGCCGCTATTGCAGGGCCGCGGTCAGGTCGACCTCGACAAGCTGGCCCTGGTAGCCGAGGGCGGCCACTCCCAGCAGCGTGCTGGCCGAGGTGAAGGCAGGCCCCAGCGGGGAGGCGTTGAACTTCTCAATCATCGGCGAGGTCGTGCGCGTACCAACGGGCGTCGTCGGTCTCGTGGGTCGCGGTGAAGCCGGCCTTCAGAAGGACCCGCTGCGACGGCACGTTGTCCTTGGCCGGGTCGGCCACCATGCGCCGGGACGCGGGCTGCCGGGCGGCGTAGGCGATCAGTGCCCGCAGCGCCTCGGTGGCGTAGCCGTGGCCGCGGGCCGGCTCGACGAGGCCGTACCCGATCATCACCGTGCCTGTCGCGTCGGGCGGCCCGAAGAAGCCGATGGTGCCCACGGCCTGCCCGGACGCCTGCTCGGCGATGACGAAGGTGCCGAACACCGGGTCCTGGTGGCTCAGCCACAGACCGGCCCCGTCACGGTCGTCCTCGCGGGGGAACCGCTCGTGCCACGCCTGGCCGGTGCGGTTGCCGTCCGCGATGGCCTGAGCGGTCTCGTGATCGAGCGGAACGAGGTGAAGCCGCGCCGTTTCCATCAGTAGCCCGACGGGAGCCGGGGCGTGTAGTTCTCTTCCAGCGTGGTCAGCTCGTCATCGGTCAGTTCGACGTCGAGGGCGGCGACGGCGTCGGCCAGGTGATGGGACTTCGTGGGACCGACGATGGGGGCGTCCACGACCGGGTTGTGCAGCACCCAGGCCAGCGTGATCTGCGCCATCGGAAGGCCGCGGGCCTCGGCCACCCGATGGACCGCATCGACGATGGGTCGGTTCTCCTCGCCGTCGTAGCGCGAATGCAGCGGATCGACTTCCGCCCGCGTGGTGGTCTGTTCGTCCCACGGGCGGGCCAGCCGCCCCTTGGCCAGCGGACTCCATGGGATCGACCCGACGCCCTGGTCGGCGAGCAGGCCGAACATCTCGCGTTCCTCCTCGCGCTGCAGCAGGCTGTACTGGTTCTGCATGGAGATGAACCGCGTCCAGCCGCCCAGGTCGGCAGCGTGCTGGAGTTTGGCGAACTGCCAGGCCCACATCGACGAGGCCCCGATGTACCGCGCCTTGCCGGCGCGGATCACGTCGTGCAGCGCCTCCATGGTTTCCTCGACCGGAGTCTCCGGATCGAACCGGTGGATCTGGTACAGGTCCACGTAATCGGTGCCGAGCCGCGCCAGCGACGCGTCGATGTTCTCCAAGATCGCCTTACGGGACAGGCCGGAGCCGCCCGGACCGTCGTGCACCGGGAAGAACACCTTGGTGGCCAGCACGATCGAGTCACGGTCGGTGTACTTGCGGAGGGCCCGCCCGACGATCTCCTCGGAGGTTCCGTCGCTGTACGCGTTGGCCGTGTCCCAGAACGTGATGCCCAGGTCGATCGCCTGGCGGAAGATCGGCTCGGCGGCGTCGTCGCCCAGCGACCATTGATTGGTCCCGCGGTCCGGCTCGCCGAAGCTCATGCACCCGAGCGCGATCCGGCTGACCTTGAGGCCGGAACTTCCCAAACGTGTGTACTCCATGGAAACCAACCTACGGGGTGGCGTCCGTGCGGACCTTCCGGACCGCGAGCCACACGATCGCCCCCGCGGCCACCAGGTAGATCACCCGGCTGACGATGTCGACGATTGCCGGCTTGGAATACTCCATCGCGAACGCATGCCACCCGGACGTCGCCAGCGCCCCGGCGGCCACCGCCAGGCGGTGCCACCGGCCCCAGCCGTCGCGCCGCGACCACCGTGCGACCAGGAACCCCAGCGCGCCCAGGTACACCAGCGCCACGGCGACCGAGGCCGGCCACCACGGCAGGGAGGTGGCCCCGGCCAGCAGGGCCCAGCCCGCCCCGGCGATCATCGTGGCGGCGAAGACCAGCCAGGCGGACGGCGCCCGGCCCGGTGCCGGCCGGCGCTCGCCGCGGGGCAGGAGGAACGCGACGACCACCAGGACCACGGCGATCGCGGTGCTGACCCCCAACTGGGCCGGCGAGGCGGAGAAGGGAGCGCCGGCGTCCTCCGCCTTGGTGACCGCGAACGAGATCACGCAGCCGATCACGAACAGCACCGCGACGACGACCAGGCCGCGGCGGCCGAGCCAAGGGGTGGTCCGGCGGGACCCGGTCGACTCCTCGACGATCTCCACCGGGGCGCCGATGCTCCAGAGCATGTGGCCGCCCAGCACGAACACCGTCCACAGGGTGCCGATGCCGAGCGCCGCGACGTAGCCCGGGTCGAGCAGGTGAAGGTTCAGGTCGAGGTAGTTCGGGTTGAACAGCGACTGGGTGATCACACCCTCCTCCAGGACGCCGAACGCCAGTCCCAGCAACAGGATCGTGGGCCAGCCCCGCCCGGTCCGCCGGGTGACTTCGCGGATCAACAACGCGCCGCTGCCGTAGTACAGGGACAGCGGCACGATGAGAAAGATCAGGACGATCGGCAGCGTGGTGCCCGAAAAGAACTCGGCGACCAGCGGGCTGAGGAAGAACAGCGCGAACACCGGAGCATGACGCCGCATGGCTGCTGATCCCTTCTGGTCCGGAAGGGTGACGATAACTGGTAGGTGAAGCCACCGCTGTCCCGTCCGCCGCCGGCCGGGCGCGTACCTTTACCCGGGTGACAGACCTTGAAGGCGCCCTGGTGTTCGCCGGCATTCCGCTCGTCGTCGTCGGGGTGGTCTTCGCGGCCGTGTTCGCGACGAACGACAAGCCGCCCCGCGGGCCGAAGCGTGAGCGCACCGACGGTTCGAACCGCTCCCGTTGATCAGCCGGCGGCAGCGCCGAACCACCGGAGCAACACCTCGGCCAAGGCGGTCTGATCGTCGCCGGCCCAGGCCACGTGGCCGTCCGGCCGCAGCAGCACTGCGGGCACGTCCAGCTCCTCGCTGAGGTCGGCGACGATGTCGACGCGGTCCGTCCAGCCCTCGGCCGACAGCTTTCCGGTCTGGTCGAGCAGCAGGCCCCGGCCGGCGTGCATCCGGGTGAAGAGGCGTCCCTGCGTCAGCCGGACATCCTTGAGCCTCCGCCCGACCAGCCCGGGGCGGTCGCCGACGCCGAAGTCGTAGCGGATCCCGATGCCGGTGGTCTTCCCGATCAGGAGCCGGGTCACTTCTTCGAAGTCCATCAGCTCGCCCAGCAGCCGGTTCACCGCCCGCGGTCCGGGCTCGAGTCGCAGCAGCTCCACTTGGGCGCGGACGGTGCCGAGCACGTCGGCGGCGACCGGGCGCCGTTCGGTCTCGTAGCTGTCCAGCAGATCGGCCGGCGCCCATCCGCCGATCGCCGCGGCCAGTTTCCAGCCGAGGTTGAACGCGTCCTGGACGCCGAGGTTGAGGCCCTGGCCGCCCTGCGGCGGATGGACGTGCACGGCGTCGCCGGCCATCAGCACCCGGCCGGCCCGGTAGTGGTCGGCCAGCCGGGTGGCGTCGCCGAAGCGGGACAGCCAGCGTGGTGAGTGCACGCCGAAATCGGTGCCGGCGACCGCTCGCAGCCGCTCCTTGACCTCCTCCAGGGTCGGCGGGGCGGCGCGGTCCCCGGCCACCCCGGCGGCGGGCACGACGACGCGCCACACCCCTTCGGAGAACGTACCGAGACCGAACTGCTTCTGAACCTTGCGGATCTCGGTGACCACGGCGACCACCTCGTCGGCCGGCACAGCCACCTCCATCTCGCCCAGCAGCCACTCGTGCCGGGCTGCTTCGCCGGGGAATCCGACACCGAGCAGCCGGCGCACGGTGCTGCGGCCGCCGTCGCAGCCGACGACGTAGCGCGCGCGTTCCCGCGTGCCGTCGGTGAGCTCCACCGTCACGCCGTCGTCGTCCGGGCGCAGACCCGAGAGTTCGGCGCCACGCCGGATCTCGGTGCCCAATTCGGTGGCGCGCTCGGCCAGCAGGCGGTCGGAGATGTTCTGCGGAAGACCGAGGGTGTACGCGTGGGCGGTGTCCAGCCTCTCGGGCGCAGGCCTGTCGATCCCGGCGAAATGCCCGCCGAGCGGGTACTTCGTGCCGTGCTCGAGGAACCGCTCGAGCACGCCCCGCTGATCCATGATCTCGACGCTGCGCGCGTTCAGGCCGAGTGCGCGGACCATCGGGGCGGGCTCGGGCTCCTTCTCCAGCACGAGCACCCGTACGTCGTGCAGCCGCAGTTCGGCGGCCAGCATGGTCCCGGTCGGGCCCGCGCCGGCAATGATGACGTCGAACATGCGACCCCCGGTTCTCGGCTTCGGCCGACGATTCTTCGCCGGTCCCGGGGGCTTGCCGCAAGTCCCCCTACGGAGTAGATGTTTGAGGTGGCGGGGAGACGCGGTCCCCTGCCTTTTCGTGCCGTGAATTCACACCCGAGGTGGCGGACGGGCCGGATCCGGAGCATTGTCGCGGTCATGAGACGTTCTCATTCGTGGCGGTCGGTGGCAACGGCGGCCGTACTCGGCACGACGCTGGCCGTGTCGGCGGCCTGTGGCGGGTCTTCGTCCGGCGGGACCTGGCAGGGTCGGCCGGCAAGCTCGGCCGGCGCGTCCGTCCCGTCGGTCGCCCCGTCGACCGCGTCCGGAAAGCCGGTGCACGTCCGGTTTCTGGAGGGCGACGGCTCCACGTGGGGGGTCGGGATGCCGATCATCGCGTACCTCTCCGCCAAGGTCACCGACGGCAAGCCCTTCGCTGCCGCCACGACGGTCACCGTCAACGGGGCGCCCGCGCAGGGCGGCTGGTACTTCGAGAAGTCGGCGACGTACTCCGGTTATCCGCTCGAAGCCCATTACCGCACGGAGAGTTACTGGCCCGCCCACGCCAAGATCCATCTCGAACTGGCCGCGAAGGGCCAGTCGGCCGGCCCCGGTCTCGTGTTCGACAACAGCCTGACCCTCGACATGTCCACCGGCCCGGCCAACATCAGCAAGATCGACGGCCGTACCGAACGGATGACCGTCACCTCGGACGGCAAGCAGGTGTTCACCTTCCCGGTCTCGCTGGGCAAGGCCGGCACGCCCACCTTCAGCGGTACCAAGATCGTCATGGAGAAGGACCGGGTCCAGCGCATGACCGGCCCGGGATACGACCTCAAGGTGCCCTGGTCGGTGCGGATCACCAACTCCGGCGAATTCGTGCACTCGGCCAGCTGGAACGGCGGCAACATCGGCCAGCGCAGCACGTCGCACGGCTGCACCAACCTCAACGTGGCCGACGCCCAGCACTTCTACAACTTCGCCCAGATCGGCGACGTGACCGAGTACGCCAACACCGGCGGGCCGACGATGCCCAGCTGGGACGGGTACGGGGACTGGAACGTCTCGTGGACGACCTGGCAAGGCGGGGGAGCCCTGCGGACCAGCTGACCTCCCGGACACCGGCGACCCGGACGGCCGCCGGCTCGCGCCCCTCCCACCACCGCGACTGACGGTCGACGTACCCGTCCGCCGCCGGCGGCTCTGATCTAGGAAACGTCCACCAGGACCTTGCCGACGGCGCCGTTCTCGACCGCGCGGTGCGCGTCGGCGGTGCGGTGCAGGGGAAAGCGGACCAGCGGCAGACCGTGCTCCTCGCCGACGGGCAAGGCGCCGTCGGCGACCGCATCGGACACCGCGCCGGCCGCCGCGGCCAGCGCCTGCACCCCGACGGTGTACAGCACCAGAAACTGCAAGCGGGTGTTCAGCGTCATGTTCTGCCGTACGTCCAGCTCCACCGTCTTGCCGCCGCCGTTGGCGTACGTCGAGATCGTGCCGCGCGTGCGAAGCACCGTCAGGTCGAGCGCGAGGTTCGCACCGAGCGCGACCTCGGCGATGATGTCGACCCCGCCGGGGGCGATCGCGCGGATCGCGGCCGCCGGGTCACCTTCGCGATAGTTGATCACGTGGTGGGCGCCGGCGGCGGTGGCCAGCCGGGCCTTCTCCGGGCCGCTGATCGTGCTGATCACGGTGGCGCCGGCCCACCGGGCGAGCTGGATCGCGGCGTGCCCCACCGCACCGGCTCCGCCCGCGGCGAGGACGACCTGGCCGTCGAGCGCGCCCGGCCGGAGCCGCCGCGGGCCGTCCTCGGCCACGGTGAGCGCCCGGTGCGCGGTGAGTGCGGGCACGCCGAGGGAAGCGCCGAGGTCGAAGCCGGCCTCGTCGGGGAGCGGCACGGCCTGGCCGGCGGGCACGATCGTGAACTCGGCCGCGGTGCCGGTGGGTCGTCCGGCGGTGGCCATGAACAGCCAGACGCGCTGGCCGACGCGGCCCGGGTCGACCCCGTCGCCGACGGCGTCGACGGTGCCGGCGCCGTCCAGGTGCGGGGTGACCTCGGGGAACTGCTTGGGGTTGGTGGCGCCGGAGCGGGTCTTCCAGTCGGTCGGATTGACCCCCGACACGGCGACCCGGACGCGGACCTCGCCGGGACCGGGCTCGAGCTGGTCGCGGTCGACCAGCTGAAGAACACCCGGGTCGCCGTGGTCGCGGTAGACGATGGCCTTCATGACCTGATTCTGCCTCGCGGCCGCTGACGGCACCGGCCGGCGACCGGATTCTGCCTCGCGGCCGCTGACGGCACCGGCCGGCGACCGGATTCTGCCTCGCTGCCGCTGACGGCACCGGCCGGCGACCGGATCGCAGCGGTCGGAGGCCTGTTCCGACGCCACCCGTGCCTAGTGGACCGCCACGGGTTCGTGCCCGGTGGCCGGCGTTGCGGCGGGCTCGCCGATCGGACGGGTCCGGGCGCGGCGCCGGAAGAGCAGGGCGGCCAGGACCGCGCCGGCGGCGAAGATGCCGGCGTCCCACCGGTAGGCCACCGCGTAGCTGTGTACGGCGGCCTGGGCGGCGACCGCCGCCGTGGGCGGCACGTGAGCGGCCAGGTAGCTCGCCGCCGCCGTCGCGGCCAGGGTGTTCAGCAGCGCGGTGCCGATCGAGCCGCCGACCTGCTGGCTGGTGTTGACCAGGGCCGAGGCGACACCCGCGAACGTACGGTCGACGCCCAGCGTCGCGGTCTGGATCGAGGCCGGCATGATCGTGCCCATGCCGAGCCCGAGGATCATCAACGGCGGCAGGACGTCCGCGGCGTACGCGCTGTGCAGGCCGAGACGGGTGAGGTACAGCATCCCCGCGGCCGCGATGGCCATGCCGACCGGCACCATGAGTTTGGGACCCAGCCGCGGCAGGAGGACGTTGGTCGACAACTGCGCCGCGGTGATCAGCATCGCGATCATCGGCAGGAACGCCAGCCCGGTCCGGATCGGCGTGAAGTGCAGCGACACCTGCAGGTAGTAGGTGACGAACAGGAAGATGCCGAACATGCCGACCGCGGCGATCAGCACCGAGCTGTAGGCCGCGCCGCGGTTGCGGTCGAGGACGATCGCCAGCGGCAGCAGAGGATGCGACGCCCGCTGCTGCCACCGAACGAAGGCGCTCAGGAGCACCACCGCGGTGATCAGCATGATCCAGGTCAGCGGGGCGCCCCAGCCGTGGGTCTCGGCGTTCGAGAAGCCGTAGACCAGCCCGAACAGCGCGCCTGAGACGAGCACCGTGCCGAGTGGGTCGAGCCTCGGCCGCGGACCGGTGCGCGCGACGGCCGGGACGAACACGAGCGCGCCGGCGATGGCGACCACGGCGATCACGACGTTGACGTACAGGCACCAGCGCCAGCTCAGATCCTCGGTCAGGAACCCGCCGAGCAGCAGGCCGACCGCGCCGCCGGCGCCGGCGATCGCGCCGAAGACGCCGAAGGCGCGGGCGCGTTCGCGAGGCACGGTGAAGGTCGTCGTCAGCACGGCGAGAGCGGTCGGGGCCAGCAACGCACCGAAGCCGCCCTGCAGCGCGCGGGCGCCGACCAGCATCCCGAAACTGCCGGCGGCGCCGCCGAGCGCGGAGGACGCCGGCGAAACCGATCAGGCCGATGATGAACGTCTTCTTGCGGCCGATCAGGTCGGACAGGCGCCCGCCGAGCAGCAGCAGGCTGCCGAAGGCGAGGGAGTAGGCGGTGACGATCCACTGCCGGTTGCCGTTGGAGAAGCCGAGGTCGGCCTGGGCCGACGGCAAGGCGATGTTCACCACCGTCGCGTCCAGCACGACCATGAGTTGCGCCAGCGCGACGGTGGTGAGCGTCAGCCAGCGCCCGGAGGTGGCCGTTGGTACGACCTGGTTCTCGGACATGTGGCAAACGTATCCGGCACCGCTGAGTTTCGAAACTAATCCGTTCCGTATTTGGGGAGCAGTCGCATGACGATGGTCACAGCGTCGGGCGGGACATCCGCCCGGCTCGGCGAGCCCGGCCCACCGAGGCTGCCGCGGATGCACCGGGCGCCGCTTCGCCTGCGGGTTCCCGGCGGCCGAATCGATAAATGAGGCGCCGGCCCAAACTAAAGTGCCCGCAATGGTGTGAGAAACCCGCGTGCCCCGGTGGCCCGGTCGCATATGACCGGGCTTGATGATATGGTCGGGCGGTTGCAGTTTTGATTCCGTTGACGCATTCAGGCGCCTGATGGGTATCCGAGCCCACCAGGCGTTTTGGCGTTTTCTCCGTGCATACGGCGGTTCATCAACGCGGCGACGGCGGTTCTCGCACAGTGCGGGGCCGCATCGGTATGCAGGAGGAAAAAGTGGTTTCTGGCACCGTGAAATGGTTCAACGGCGAAAAGGGCTTCGGATTCATCACGCAGGACGGCGGAGGCCCCGACGTCTTCGCCCACTTCTCGGCGATCGCGGCGGACGGTTACCGCAGCCTCGATGAGAACCAGCGGGTCGAGTTCGAGATCACCCAGGGTGCCAAGGGCCCCCAGGCGGCGAACATCCGGCCGCTGTAAGCGGTTGAGCAAGGCGGCGGCTCGCCGGTTCCGGCGGGCCGCCGTTTTTCTGTCCGCGTCTACGGCTGAACGGTGCCGGGCCGGGCTAAGCGGCGTCCGCGTCGGCGACGCCTTCGAGGAGCTGCGTCTGCCGGACCACGTGGTTCTCCAGCGCGATCCGGTAGTTCTCGGCGAAGCTGGTCAGCTCCTCGATCTCCTTGATCAGCGCGGTGTGCGTGGCCTGCAGGGCGTCCGCCGCCTCGCGGTACCGGCGCTGGGCGTCCGCCTCGATGCCGGCCGCCATGGTGTGCGCCTCGTCGGCCAGATCGGCCGACCGCTCCCGCGCCTCGGTGATCAGTTCGCGGGCCTTCTGGTCGGCCTCGTTCATGTAGTCGTCGGCGGTCCGCTGCGCCATGGCCAGCACGCGGTCCGGAGTCTCCGCCCCGAACGTGGGTGCGGGCGCGCCGGCGGCCGCCTGCCGCGCCTCCTCGAGCTGACGCTGCAGCCGGTGGGCGTGTTGCTCGGCCTGGTCGCAGGCCCGGCGGGCCCGGTCCAGCTCGGCACCGGCGGCGTCGATCTCGGCCAGGAGGGCGCTCGCGGGGGGCGCCTGGTCGGCGCGCGCATCGGGACGGCCGACCCGGCGCTGGAGGACCTCGTTCTCCTCCAGGAGCTTGATCATTTCTTGGGTGACCTCGTCCAGGAGGGCGTCGACCTCTTCCTCGTCGTAGCCACGACGGCCGAGGGGCGCCTTCCCGAACTCCGTGTTGTGAATGTCAGCTGGCGTTAGCAGCACTCTGCTCCTCATGTCGCTGCGAGGCCGTGCGCCACGCGGTCGGATTGCGGACCCGGCCGAATGGTATGCGGAGCGGTCCAGCAGGAACGAATCGGATTCGTACCCCCCGCGGCCGAGGCCGCTTCGGGTGCACTCAGCCGCTCACTGTACGCGCCCCGGCGACCGGACGCGCGCCCGCGGCGTCGGCTCGGCGACATGGCACACGACCAGTTCGGGCGGTACGCGACCTATGGAGGGATGAGTCAGGCGTCCAGGAACATCAGCACCGCCAGAACACGCCGGTTGTCGTCGTCGGACGGCGGCATGCCGAGCTTGGCGAAGATGTTGCTGATGTACTTGCTGACCACCTTCTCGGTGATGAACAGGCGAGACGCGATGGCGGCGTTCGACCGGCCCTCGGCGATGTGCCGGAGGACGTCGTGCTCGCGCGGGCTCAGGCCGGACAGCGGCTCGCGGCGGGCCAGCAACTGCGTGACCACCTCCGGGTCGAAGGCCGTGCCCCCGGCCGCCACCCGGTGCACCGCCTGGACGAACTGCTCGACGTCGGAGACCCGTTCCTTGAGCAGGTAGCCGACTCCGCCGGCGCTGTCGGTGAGCAGCTCCCGGGCGTACAGCGGCTCGACGTGCTGGGAGAGCACCAGCACCGGCATCCCGGGGATCTCGGCCCGGGCCGCGATGGCCGCCTTCAGCCCCTCGTCGGTCTGGGTGGGAGGCAGGCGGACGTCGACGATGGCCACGTCCGGCCGGTGCTTGAGCAGGGCCGGGAGCAGCGCGGGACCGTTGTCGACCGCCTCCACCACCTCGAAGTCGAACGCCTCCAGCAGACGGGTGAGCCCGTCGCGCAGCAGAGTCAGGTCTTCGGCGATGACAACGCGCACGGCACCTCCATGGTCACCACGGTGGGGCCGTTCCGCGGGGACGAGACGGCGATCGTCCCATCGAACGCGTCCAACCGGCGCTCGATGCCGAGCAACCCGGTCCCGCGCGCCGCGTCGGCGCCACCGACGCCGTCGTCGCCGACCTCGACCAGGAGTACGCCGTCGGCGTGGCCGATGGTGACCCACGCCGACCGGGCGCAACTGTGCCGGCCCATGTTGGCCAGCGCCTCGGCCACCGCGAAGTACACCGCCGACTCGACCGGCGTGTCGAGTCGGCCGGGCAGGTCCGACCGTCACCGCCGTCCGTACCGGCAGGCTCAGCGCCAGCGCCTGCACGGCCCCTTCCAGCCCGCGCTCGGCCAGCACCGGCGGGTGGATGCCGCGGACCAGGTGCCGCAGCTCGACCAGCGCGGTCGGTGCTGGACTGCGCGCGCCTCGGCGAGCAGTTTGAGGGCCGCCGCCGGATCGCGCCGGACGAGCCGCTCGGCCAGCCCGATGGTCATCCCGACCGACACCATCCGGGCCTGCGCGCCGTCGTGCAGGTCGCGCTCGATCCGGCGCAGCTCGGCGGCCTGCGCGTCGATGGCGTCGGCCCGGGTGGTGGTCAGATGCGCGACCCGCAGGCGCAGCTCGGACGACTTGGTCGGGGCCAGGAAGAGCCGGGTGAACCGGACGTCGGTCGACCGCAGCAGCGGCGCCACGGTCAGTCCGACCGCCAGGATCATCAGGCCCTGCGGCAGCGCCAGCCAGGCCTCGGTCAGGTGCTCGGTCGGCCAGAACACGCCGTACCCGAACCAGACCTTCGCCAGATACAGCCACAGCGGCAGCAACCCGACGCCGACCAGGCCGTACAGCGGGATCGCGACGGCGATCAGGCCCAGCCCGGTCGCGACCACCGCGCCCGGCAGCAGCCAGGCCATGTCGCGCCAGGTGGCCGGGTCGGTGATGATCCACCGGAGCCATCGGCGGGTGCCCAGCTCGGAACGGTTCGGCGGCGGGATGTACGGGCGGCGGATGGGCACGCCGGCCCGCGCGCTGAGGCGGCGTTCCAGGTCGGCCCGCCACCGGACGATGGTGGCGGCCACGCGAGGATGTCGATGCCGAGGACCGGCAGCGGGCTGAGCACCAGGCCGGCCAGCCAGATCGCCAGCACCGGCACGTTGAGGGTCGCCAGCCCGGTCGCGAAGAGGCCGTCGGCGGTGGCGCGCAGGCCCGTCGCGTACCCGGTCTCGCGGTTGTCATGTGCCCATCATGCGTCACCGCTCGCAGCGCTGGGGTGGTAGCACCCCAACGCGGTGGGGGCCTCGCACTCCTGACCGTACGGCCGAGCGGATTCCGACACTTGAGGACATGACGGCAACCACACTCCGGCGGACCGCCACCACCGCCAGCGACTTCGCCGAACTGAATCGGCGCATCAACGCGCTCGGCCTGATGCGGCGGCGCCCGGCCTACTACGCCGCTGCGCCTCACGCTGGTGGGGCTGCTGGTGACGGCCGGCTGGACCGCTTTCTTCCTGGTCGGCTCCTCCTGGTGGACGCTGGCCGTGGCCGCCGTCCTCGCCGTGGCGTTCGCCCAGCTGGCGCTGGTCGCGCACGATCTCGCCCATCGCCAGGTGTTCCGCACCAAGCGGCCCAGCGCGATCGCCGGCCGGATCGCCGGGAACCTCGGCGATCGGCATGAGTTACGGCTGGTGGATGGACAAGCACACCCGCCACCACAACAACCCGAACCACGACGACCTGGACCCGGACGTGGCGCCCGAGGTGCTGATCTGGGCCACCAGGTCGGCGCTCGGCCGGCAAGGGGCTGGCCGCGTTCGTCACCCGCCACCAGGCCGGCTTGTTCTTCCCGCTGCTGACCCTGCTCGGCGTCGACCTGAAGGTGTCCAGCGTCAAGGCGATCCGGGCGGGCGTGGTCAAGCGCCGGGGCCTGGAGGCCGGGCTGCTGATCGCTGCACTTCGTCGTCTACTTCACGCGTGCTGTTCCTGGTGCTCTCCCCGCTGCAGGCGCTCGCCTTCCTCGTCGTGCACCAGGCACTGTTCGGCGTCTACCTGGGCATGACGTTCGCGCCCAACCACAAGGGCATGCCGCACCCGACCGGCGACGAGGACTATCTGCGCAAGCAGGTGCTGACCTCCCGCAACGTCACGCGGCGGCCGGTTCGTCGACGTCGCGCTGGGCGGCCTCAACTACCAGATCGAGCACCACCTGTTCCCGGCCATGCCGAGCCCGAACCTGCGCAAGGCCCAGCCGATCGTGCAGGCGTACTGCGCCGAGATCGGTGTGCCGTACGAGCAGACCGGCCTGATCGAGTCGTACCGCCAGGCGCTGCTTTACCTGCACGAGGTCGGCGCCCCGCTGCGGGCGGCCAAGGTCTGACCACCGGACGGACCTGATCACCGGACGGACCTGATCACCGGACGGACCTGATCACCTGACGGAAGAGGGCCGGCTCACCGCTGAGGTGAGCCGGCCCTTCTCCGGGTCCGGCGGTCAGACCTGAACCGCGCGCCGCACCGCGGTCACGATGCCGGCGGCGTCCAGGCCCTGGCCGGCCAGGAGCTGGCTGCGGGAGCCGTGTTCCAGGAACTCCTGGTCCAGGCCGAGCACCTCGACCCGGCTCCCGGGCAGGCTCGGACGACCGACGCGCCGAAGCCGCCGGCCACACCGCCGTCCTCGACGGTCACGGTCAGCGAATGCCGGGCGGCCGCGTCGGCCAGGGCCGGCTCGACCGGCAGCAGCCAGCGCGGATCGACCACGCGGACCCCGATGCCTTCCTGCTCGAGCCGCCGGGCCGCGTCCCGGGCCGGGCCGGCCAGCGGTCCGGTGACCAGCATCAGGACCGACGCCCCGGGCGACTCGTGAAGGATGTCCGCCCCGCCGATGTGGCCGACCGCGGGCAGTTCGACACCCAGGTCGGCCTTGGGGAACCGCAGCACCGCCGGCCCGGGCCAGTCCACCGCCTCGGTCAGCAACCGGCGCAGGCTGTCGCCGTCGCGCGGCGCCGCCACCCGGACGCCGGGCACGATGCCGAGCAGCGACAGGTCCCACATGCCGTTGTGCGACGGGCCGTCGCTGCCGGTCACGCCGGCCCGGTCGAGCGCGAACGTCACCGGCAGCTCGTGCAGCGCCACGTCCATCAGCAACTGGTCGAAGGCCCGGTTGAGGAACGTCGCGTACAGGCAGACCACCGGGTGCATGCCGCCCATGGCCAGGCCCGCGGCCGACGTGACGGCGTGCTGCTCGGCGATGCCGACGTCGAACACCCGGTCCGGGTAGGCGGCCGCGAACTCGCCCAGCCCCGTCGGGTGCAGCATCGCGGCCGTGATCGCGACCAGTTCCGGCCGGGCCGCCGCCAGCCCCGCCAGGGCCGAGCCGAACACGCTCGTCCAAGACACCCGGGCCGGGGCGGACACCGATGACGAGGACGACGGGGGCGGGCTGATCGCGTGCATCCGGTCGTACGGCTCGGCCTCGGCCGCGGGGTGGCCCTTGCCCTTGATCGTCCGGCAATGTACGACCACCGGGCGGCCCAGCGCCCGCGCCTCGGTCAGCGCCGATTCCACCGCCGCCACGTCGTGCCCGTCCACCGGCCCGAGGTACGCGAACCCGAGCGACGAGTACACCGCCGGCAGGACCGGGTGGGCCGAGCCGACGGTCGGCGAGTACGACCGGCCGTTGTCGTTGAGCACCACGATCACCGGTCGGTGCGGGGCGGCGCCGATGTTGTTCAGCGCCTCCCAGCACATGCCGCCGGTCATCGCCCCGTCGCCGACCACGGCCACCACCGACCGGTCCGCCCGCCGCTGCAGCGCGTACGCCTTGGCCAGCCCGTCCGCGTACGACAGGGCGGTGGAGGCGTGCGAGTTCTCCACCAGGTCGTGCGGGCTCTCCCGCCGCCGCGGGTAGCCGGACAGGCCACCGGGCCGGCGCAGCGTGTCCAGTTCGGACGTCCGGCCGGTGAGCATCTTGTGCACGTAGCTCTGATGGCCGGTGTCCCAGACGATCGAGTCGTTGGGCGAGTCGAAGACCCGGTGCAGCGCGATCGTCAGCTCCACCACGCCGAGGTTGGGCCCGAGGTGACCGCCGGTGCGACCGACCGTGTCGATCAGCCGGCCGCGGATCTGCGCGGCCAGCTCGGGCAACGCCCCGGCGGGCAGCGCCTTCAGGGCGGCCGGGCCGCTCGGCAGGTCGAGCCCGGGAAGGACAGAGGTCATGGTCACACGCTCACGGCGGCGCGCAGCGACTCCTTGAGCGAACCGATCGTGGCGATGACCGCGGTCGGCTCGTACCCGCAGTGGGCCATGCAGTTCGCGCAGCGCTCGTCCTTGCCGCGGCCGAACTGTTCCCAGTCGGTGGTGTCGATGAGCTCCTGGTACGTCTGGGCGTAGCCGTCGGCCAGCAGATAACACGGCCGCTGCCACCCGAGCAGCGAGTACGACGGGATGCCCCAGGGCGTGCACTCGAGGTCCTTCTTGCCTTCCAGGAAGTCCAGGAAGACCGGCGAGTGGTTCAGCCGCCACTTCTTGCGGCGACCCTCGCCGAATGCCTTCCGGAACAGCTCCCGCGTCTCCTCGACGGCCAGCCAGTGGTCCTGGTCGGGCGCCTTCTCGTACGCGTACCCGGGGCTGATCTGCATGTTGTCGACCTGCAACTCGTCGTTGAGGTAGTCCAGCACGTCGATCACCGTCTGCGGGCTGTCGGTGTTGAAGAACGTGCTGTTGGTCATCACCCGGAAGCCGGCCGCCTTGACCTCCTTGATGGCGGCGACGGCCTGGTCGAACACGCCGTCCTTGGACACCGACAGATCGTGCCGTTCACGCAGCCCGTCGACGTGCACCATCCAGGTGAAGTTCTTGTGCGGCGTGAACTTGTGCTGGTGCTTCGGCAGCAGCACGGCGTTGGTGCACAGGAAGACGATGATGTTCCGGTCGAGCAGCTGCCGCACGATCTCGTCGATCTGCGGATGCATCAGCGGCTCGCCGCCGGCGATGGAGACCATCGGCGCGCCGCTCTCCAGCACGGCGCCGACCGCCTGTTCCACCGGCATCCGCTGCTTGAGCAACGTGTGCGGCTGCTGGATCTTGCCGCAGCCGATGCACTTGAGGTTGCAGGCGAACAGCGGCTCCAGCTCGACGAGCAGGGGGTACTTCTTGGCGCCCTTCAGCTTCTGCTTGATCACGTATCGGCCGAGCCGGACGGTCTGGCGGAATGGCATCCCCATACCTAGCTCACCTCCTTGGGCGATGTGAACGTGATGTTCTCGGTGCCGGCCGCGGACTCGTGGACGGTCACCGGGCCGAGCCCGGCGAGGGCGGTGACGACCTCGTCGACCAGATGCGGCGGGGCGGACGCCCCGGCGGTGATGCCGATGGTGCGGGCGCCGGCGAGCCAGGCGAGATCGATTCCGCCGGCGTCCGCGACGAGATGGGCCTCGGTTCCCGACCGCCCGGCCGCCTCGACCAGGCGCAGCGAGTCGGACGAGTGGGCCGAGCCGACCACCAGGACCAGGTCACTCCGGCCCGCGACGGCGGTGACCGCCTGCTGACGGTCGGTGGTGGCGTGGCAGCGGTCCTCGCGGCGCGGCTCGGTCGAACCGGGCAACCCGGCCATCGCCTCGTCGCGCACCTTGGTCACGAGCCGAGCGGCAAGCATGATGTCGCGGGCTCCGACCGCCGCCGCCCACTGCCGCAGCGCCGGCGCCGCGGTGCGCAGCGCCGACAGCGCCCGTACGCCCCGCCACAGCGTCCCCGGCGACCACAGCGGCGCCCGCACGGTGTCGGTGACGACCCGGACGGCGGCGAACGGGCGGTCGCCGGCGGCGGCCCGCAGCACCGCGGTCTCCATGTCGACGGCCAGCGCCCCGGTGGCGGCCAGCCGGTCCCGGGACGCCCCGGTGACGATCCGGTCGCTGGTGTGGATCGCTCCGACCTGGACGGTCAGGCCCAGGCGCCGCAACGCCCCGGCCAGCAACGGCGCCGACGCGTCGGGGGCGACCACCACGTCACCCGGCCGGACCGGCGCGGCCAGGCCACCGGCCACGCCGGCGATCAGGAATCCGGCACCGTCCGGCAGGCCGGCACGGCGGCCCATGCCGACCCGGACCGCCCCGGGCACGGCCCAGCCCTCGATCCGCAGCGGCGTGCCGATGACGGCGGTCATGAGCGGCTCGCCACGTACCGGCCGAGCGCGGTGATCGGGAAGACGATCCGGTACAGGTGGTAGTTGATGTAGAAGTCGCCGGGGAAGCCGGTGCCGGTGAAGTGCAGCTCGTCCCACGACCCGTCTTCCCGCTGGTTGTCGACCAGCCAGGCGATGCCCCGTTCGATCGCCTTCTCCACGTCGACGTCACCGCCCGCGGCCAGCAGCGCGAGCAACGCCCAGGCCGTCTGGGACGGGGTGGTCGCACCCTGGCCGATCCACGCCGGCTCCCGGTACGAGCGCAGGTCCTCGCCCCAGCCGCCGTCGGTGTTCTGGTGCGCCAGCAGCCACGTGACGGCCCGCCGGATCGGCACCGAGGACGGGTGCACGCCCGCCGCGATCAGGGCGGGCACCGCCGCACCGGTGCCGTACACGTGGTTGGCGCCCCATCGGCCGAACCACGAGCCGTCGGCCTCCTGGTGGTCCAGCAGCCACCGGATGCCGCGCCGGGCCGGTTCGCCACCGGCCTGGCCGACGGCGGCCAGCATCTCGACCACGTGTGCGGTGACGTCGGCCGACGGCGGGTCGATGACCGCGCCGAAGTCGCAGAACGGCAGCCGGGTCGGCATCACGCTGGTGTTGTCGGCGTCGAAGGCGCCCCAGCCGCCGTCCTGGCTCTGCATCCCGATGGTCCAGGCGACCCCGCGTCCGACCGCCGGGTTGCCGGGCACGACGCGGTGCAGGCCGAGCACGATCTCGGCGGTGTCGTCGGTGTCCGGGTAATAGTCGTTGGCGAACTCGAAGGCCCAGCCCCCCGGAGCCAGGTCGGGTCGCTGCACCGCCCAGTCGCCCTTGACCGTGACCTCCTCGGCCAGCAGCCAGTCGGCTGCTCTGGTCAGCGCCGGGTCGTCGGCCGGCACCCCGGCGTCGAGCAGCGCGATGACCGCCAGACCGGTGTCCCAGACCGGGGACTGGCAGGCTTCCAGCCGGCGCACCACACCGTCCGGTGTGGACTCCCGGACGAGGAAGCCGTCCAGTCCGGCGAAGCCTCGCACCATGGCCGGGTGGTCGTCGCCGTAGCCCAGCAGGTGCAGCGCCAGCAGCGAGTAGACCCACGGGGGCTGGATGCCGCCCCAGCCGCCGTCGGCCTCCTGCCGCGCCAGGATCCACTCCGCCGCGCGGTTCATCGCTGTCCGGCGCAGGCGTTTGGGGGCATGGCGGCCATAGGTGTGCAGGACCATGTCCAGGCGCTGGAACGCCCCGCGCCACGAGAACAGGCGGTCCGCCCGCTGCGGGCGCCGGCCCGTCCGGAGCTCGTCCACCCCGAACGGCAGCGGCCGCACCGGGCGCACGGCGTTGACGACGGTCAGCGGAACCACCGTCTGCCGGGCCCAGCAGCCCCAGTCGTAGATGTTCAGCGGGAACCACTTCGGCAGGAAGATCATCTCGGGCGGCATCTCGGGCAGCTCGTCCCAGGACCACAGCCCGAACAGCGCCAGCCAGATCCGGGTGAACACCCGCGTGCTCTCCAGGCCGCCGTGGGCCAGCACCCACTGCTGGGCCCGTCGCAGGTGCGGCGCGTCGACCGGATCGCCGGCCAGCCGCAGCGCGACCCAGGCCTCGACGGTGGTCGACAGGTCCGGCGGGCCGTCCGCGAAGGTGGCCCAGGTGCCGTCCGGCCGCTGCTGCGACCGGATCCACCGGGCCGCCTCCTGCGTCTCGGCGGCTTCCCGGGTCCCGAGGAATTCCCGCAGCAGCAGGTCCTCGGCGTCCATGGTGACGTTGGTGGCCAGTTCACCCTTCCACCAACCGGCCTCGTTCTGGAGGTTGCGAAGGTGGTCCACCGCGCTGTGCAGCGCACCGGCGGCTGCGGTCGGCCGGGCGCGTACGGACGTGGTCACTCACACCTCCCGGTCGACGATGAAGTGGCCGAGCGCGATCAGCTCCGCTCGTACGGCGTCGGGCAGGTCGACGGCGGCCAGCGCCGCTTCGCCTTCGTCCATCCGCCGGGCCGCCTCCTCCATCGCCCAGCGCCGGCCGCCGGCCGCCGCGATGGCGTCGGCCCGCCGGGGCAGGTCGGCCGGGTCGATCCGGGCGATCGACGGGTCCTGGCCGAGGGCGTAGCTGATCGGCAGCGACTTCTTGTCCGCCTGCAGGTCGGAGAAGACCGGCTTGCCGGTCACGGCCGGGTCGCCCCAGATCCCGAGCACGTCGTCGACCAGCTGGAAGGACAGGCCGACCTGCGCGCCGTACGTCTTCAGGGCGGCCACCGTCTCGTCCGGCGCCCCGGCGAGCACCGCCCCGATCGCCGCGCTCGCCGCCATCAGCGCCCCGGTCTTGCCGGCCGCCATGTCCAGGCACTCGGTCACCGACACGCGGTCCCGCTGCTCGAACGCGAGATCCTGGACCTGGCCCCGGATCAGCTTGCGGGTGGCGGTGGCCAGCAGCAGCGCGGCCGGAGCGGCGGTCGGCAAACCGCTGTCCAGCAGCACCTCCTGGGCCAGCCCGAGCAGGGCATCGCCGGACAGGATGGCGCTGGAGGAACCCCAGATCGCCCAGACCGTACGCCGATGCCGGCGTTCCCGGTCGTGATCCATCAGGTCGTCGTGCAGGAGGGAGAAGTTGTGCACCAACTCGACGGCCACCGCTCCCGGCAGCCCGATGTCCTCTCCTCCGCCGGTGGCCTGAGCCGACAGTAGCGCCAGCGCCGGGCGTACCGCCTTGCCGCCGCCGGAGTCGGGTCGCCCGTCGGCGTCGATCCAGCCGAAGTGGTACGCCGCCTGATGACGCGTCGCCGGGTCGAGGCGGTCGATCGCGGCCCGCATCGCCGGAGTGATGGCGTCGCGGCTGCGATGCAGAGTTTCCAGCATGGTCGTCATGTCGCCACACCGTCCAATGAAGACACGGCGCTGCCGGTTGCAGCGCTCCCCGCACGGAACAGGTCGAGAACTCCGGCCGCGGCCGCGTCGCCGCTGCGCGCCGCGCCCTCCATGGTCGCGGGCCAACCGGTGGCGGTCCACGCGCCGGCCAGCCACAGCCCGCGCCGCGCGGTGGCGGCGGGCGGCCGGAGCCGGGCGGTGCCGGGGGAGGGGCGGAAGGTGGCGTGCCGTTCCCGGGTGACGAAGAAATCGCGCACCTCGGCGCCGCGGGCCGCCGGCAGCAGCGCCGCAAGCTCCGGCAGCAGCCGGGCCTTCAGCTCGGCCACCGGCACGTCGATCAGGTCGTCGGCGGCCGAGAGCGACACCGCGATGTACTGCCCCTGGCCCAGTCCGGCCTGAGCCGTGCGGTCGAACACCCACTGCAGCGGCGAGTCGATGGCCGCGACGAAGGGCTGGTCGAGCACTGTCCGGTCGTAGACCACGTGCAGGTTGACGATCGGTGACGTGCCCAGCGGGCCGGGCAGCGACAGAGGCAGCATCCGGGCGGCGACGTCCGGCGGGACGGCCGAGACCACCTGGTCGAAACGTCGCCCGTCGACGTCCCAGCCGGCGCCGGCCGGGCGGACCGCGGTCACCTTGGCCGACGTGCGCACCTCGGCACCGGCCGCCGACAGGGCGCGCACGGCGGCCGTACCGTGCAGCTCGCCCAGCGGGATCAGCGACCAGCCGATGTCGGCCGCGTCCGCCCGGGTGAGCAGGCCGGTCTGGAAGACCTTGGCCGCCAGCGCGAGTGAGGCGTCGCCGGCGGCGGCGTTGAGCGTGGCCACGCCGACCAGGTCCCACATCGTCTCGATCGCCCGGCGGCTCTGCCCGTGGGCGGCCAGCCAGGCGCCGAAGCTCTGCTCGTCGGTGACCGAGGCGTCCGGGTCGACGCGGCGCAGGGCCAGCGCGGCGGTGACGAACCTCAGCCGCTCCGCCCGGCTCAGCGGCGTGTACCGCAACAGCGACCGGGCCAGGTGGGTGGGCGCGGGCAGCGGATCGCGGCGCAGCCACGCCGGAGGCTTCCCCGGGGACACGACGGGGATGGCCAGGCGCGGTTGCACGGTCACCCGGGAAGCGACGCCGAGCCGGTCCAGCAGCGACAGGTAGGCCGTGCAGCAACGCAGGAACACGTGCTGCCCGTTGTCGACGTCGAGGTCGCCGCGCCGGAACGAATGGGTCAGGCCGCCCAGCTTCCCCCGGCCCTCGAACAGCGTCACGGTCGCGCCGCCGTCGGCCAGGCGCAGGGCCGCGGTGATACCGGCCAGCCCGCCGCCGATCACCGCCACCGTGGCGCTCACGACGCCCGCCCGGTCAGCGACCGCAGGGCCACGCTTGCTTTCTCCGGGCCGGAGAGCGAGAGGCGCTGGGTGAAGACCAGGCGCGGTTCGGCCTCGATCCGGTTCAGCAGTTGCCGGTAGATGCCGGACATGGCCAGGCAGGACGCCTTGCTGCGCCAGTCCAGCAGGGGGGCCAGCCGCAGGCCGTCGCGGTACCAGCCGCGGGCGCGCCGGGCGCTGAACCGGACCAGCGCGGTCAGCCCGCCGTCGGCGTCGATCAGCGCGCCGTCCTCGTCCAGCGCGAGCGTCACGCCGAACGAGTCCAGGTCCTCCTGAGGCAGATAGGTCCGGCCGTTGATCAGGTCCTCGCGGATGTCCCGCAGGATGTTCGTCTGCTGCAGCGCGATTCCCAGTTCGTCGGCGTAGCGCGAAGCGTCCGGGTGCGGCCGGCTGCCGAACACGCCCAGGCACAGCCGGCCGACGGCGCCGGCCACGCAGCGGCAGTAGGTGACCAGATCGTCGAAGGTGTCGTAGCGGCGGCCCGTGACGTCCATCTCGACGCCGTCGATGAGCTCGTCGAAGGCGCCGAGCGGGATCGGGTGGCGGCGGGCGGCGTCGGCCACCGCCACCAGGACCGGGTCGGTGCTGCCGGAGAGGTGAGCCAGCTGCGTGCGCAACCCGGCCAGCGCGGCCGTCTTCGCGTCCACCGGCAGGTCGCCGTCGCCGATGTCGTCCATCCGCCGGGCCAGCGCGTAGACCGCGCACAACACCCGGCGCTTGTCGGCCGGCAGCAGGCGGATGCCGTAGTAGAAGTTGCGGGCCTCGGTCCGGGTGATCTGCTCCGTCTGCGCGTACGCGTCGGCCAGTGTGGTCATCGGGCCACCGCCGCCACCAGATGCCGCAGCACACCCGTCCGGCGCGGACGGGGGGTCCGCGCGAGCACGTCGTAGCGCGCCCGCCGGAGTGCGTCGACGGTGGCCAGCCCGCCGGCCAGGAAGCCGCCCACCGCGAGCCGGGCCCAGCCGTGCAGGTCGCGGACGAGGGGGGAGCCGCGGCGGAACAACTCGGCCGCCCGGTCGGTCTCGAAGGCCAACAGGCGCCGTACGGCGTCCGGGGTCGCCGTCCGGTCGAGGTCGGCCGGGGTGACACCGAACCGGGTCATGTCCTCGGCCGGCAGGTAGATCCGGCCCGCCCGGCGGTCCTCGGCCACGTCCTGCCAGTGCTCGACCAGTTGCAGCGCCGTGCAGATGTCGTCGGACCAGGCCACCCGGGTGTCGCTGGTGGCGCCGAACACGCCGAGCACGATCCGCCCGACCGGATCGGCCGACAGCGTGCAGTAGTCCCGCAGGTCGCCGAACGTCGCGTAGGACCGGACGCGCTGGTCCTGGCGGTTGGCCTCGACCAGCCGGTGGAACGGCTCGGCCGGCAGATCGCAGGCCTGAACCGTGCCCGCGAGCCGGGCCAGGACGGGCGACGCCGGGGTGCCACCGGTCCAGATCCGGTTCAGGTCGGCGGCGAAGACGTTCAGGTTGACCAGACGGTCGCCACTGGACTCATCGCCCAGATCATCGACCGTACGGGCAAATGCGTACACAGCTTGCAGATGGCCTCGAAATCGGCGCGGAAGAAGGCGCAACGCGACCGGAAAGTTCTCCGTACGCATCTTGTCCGCCACGGTCACCGCCGGAACAGTGACGCCCGTCCCTTTCGCCACCCCTTGATGCTGCTCCGTCGGGGGGACCATGATCTGCGCAGGCAGAGGTGGTTATTGCGCGGCGTTTTGTCACGCACGAACAAACTTCGCCGGTGAGGTGGCGGGATGCGTACGTCGAAAGCCGTCGGCGACGGCGACCAGGAACCGTTCGGACTGATCGGCCGGAGCGCCGAGCTCGCCTCGTACCTCGAGCGGATCGGACAGGAGCCGACGCTCGTGCAGATGCTGCCGGTGCTGTTCGAGCGGCTGCCGGAGATGCTGGACGAGGTCCGGGACATGCTCAGCCACAGCTGGCCGGACTACGCCGAGTTCCTGGCCGAGGAGCAGGACGAGGTGACCAGTGCGGCCGCCGCGTTCATGCTCTGGCTGATCGACACGGTCGAGCAGGACGGCGAGCGCCCGCGGGAGCGACCGATCGGCAACCAGCTGGAGCTGTTCGAGGAGATCGGCCGGGTGCAGTGGCGGGAGGGCCGCGAGGTCTCCACACTGCTGTCCGCCTACCAGGTCGGCGCCCGGGTGGCGTGGCGGTACGTGTCCGGCGCGGCCCTGGAGACCGGCGTCGAACCGGCGACGCTGGCCGCCCTGGCCGAGGCCGTGTTCGCGTTCGTCGACCAATTGTCCTCGGCCTCGGCCCGCGGTTATGTGATGGAACAGTCGCAAAGCGTCGCCGAGCGCGAGCTGCTCCGCGACGAACTGGTCGAGCTGCTGCTCTCCGACCGGTCCACCACCGACGGTGTCCGGACCGGGGCCATCCGGGCCGGCTGGACCGTGCCCAAGGAGGCCTCGGTCATCCTGCTGGCCGCCAACACGGCGATGGGCCACGAGGTGCTCAACCGCCTGGACAGCTCGTGCCTGCTGATCCGCCGCCGGACGCTGCTGGGCGCGATCGTCCCGACTCCGTTCCGCCCGGGCCGGCGGGCCCGGCTGGCCACGGCTCTGGCCGGAGCCGGCGCGGTGGTCGGGCCGCCCGTCACCCTGGAGCAGTTGCCGATCAGCATCCAGTTCGCCGAGCTGACCGCCCGGCTGCGGGCCGCCGGCATCCTCACCGACGATCCCGTCTTCGTCGAGGACCACCTGGACGCGCTCATCGTGCACCGCGACGCCAAGCTGCTGGCAGCGCTCCGCGAGCAGGTCCTGGCTCCGCTGTCGCTGCTCGGGCCGTCCGTCCGGGAACGGCTCGGTGAGACGCTGAGTGCCTGGCTACGGCACATGGGCGACCGCCACGCGGTAGCGGCCGAGCTGCACATCCACCCGCAGACCGTGCGGTACCGGATGAGCCAGCTGCACGAGGCGTTCGGCCCTGCGCTGGACGACCCGGCCACCCGCACCCGGCTGACGCTGGCGCTGGCCTGGGGCACCCCCGCGGCTCCGAAACGGCCGGCGACGGGCGGCTCAGGCCATCCCGCCGCCCTGAGCCACCGGCGGCGCCAGGCGGACTGAGGGGCCGCTGCGCAGCTCGTCGAAGACCGCCGTCATCGCGACGGCCAGGCCGGCCGCGTCGTCGATCAACGCCGGATCGGTGGCGACCCCCACCGACAGCACACCGTCCCAGCCCAGCGCCCCGACCGCGATCGGGACGCCCGGCGCCAGCGGCAGGATCGGGTAGACCCCGGCCAGCGGTGTCCCGGCCAGGCTGAGCGGCACGTCCGGACCGGGCATGTTGGACACGATGGCCTGGAACATGAAGCCGCCGTAGACGGTCCGGGCGAACCACGCGTGCGCCGGCACCGGCAGCAGCGCCCCGGCCGCGCGCATGGCGAAGTTCCCGGCCAGCGTCCGGGTGCCGGTGTAGAGCCGGCCGCTCCGGCGGGCGACCTCGGCCAGCCGGGCCGGCTCGCCGCCGTCCATCGGGCCGAGCCGGACCTCGGTCATCACGGCGGCGGTCAGGTTGCCCTCGGCGGCGGCGTCCGGCGGCCGGACCATCAGCGGCACGGACACCCGCAGCAACCCGTGCGGAGCCGCCGGGACGGCCCGGGACAGTCCGCCCGCGACCACGGCCAGCAGCACGTCGCTGACCCGGACGCGGCGCTCCCGGGCGATCGCGCGGACTCCATCCAGCGGCAGGTCGACTGTGGTGAAGCCGCGCGCCGGGGTGTTGCCGGCCGGCAGCTTGAGCCGGGGAAGGCCGTCGGTGGCCAGCTGGGCCAGCCCGACCGTGATCGCGGCGGCCCGCTTCACCGGACCGGGCATCCGCTGGGCCGGCATCTGCGGGGTGTACGGCGGTTCGAGCAGGTTCAGCGCCTGGCGCACGGTGCCGACCCCGTCGGCGATGACGTGGTGCACGATCAGGATCCCGGCGGCCCGGTCGGCGGCCACGCCCGGCACGGCCACGAACCGCCACATCGGCCGGTCGCGGGGGAGCGGCTCGGCGGCCAACTCGGCCACCAGCGCGTGCAGCGCGCCGAAGCCACCCGGGGTGCCGTCGGGCCGGGTCAGGTCGCGCACCGGCACGTGCCAGTCCCAGTCCAGCTCCCGGTGCTCGACCCAGCGCGGCCGCTGCCAGCGCCCGCGCAACTGCAGCCGCTGCCGGAACCGGGGCAGCTCGTCCAGGTGCGCGCGGATGGTGGCGGCGAGTGTCTCGCGCCGGAAGGGCCCGGCTGAGGTGTCGACCACGGCGAGACCGCCGACCTGTTGCGGGGCGGCCGGAGACTCGACGTACAGGAAGAACGCGTCCGGCCCGGGGACCTGCGCCGGATCCCGGGTCAGCCACCGGGCGAGCACGATGCCCACCCCGACGGCGGCCGCGCCGCCGGCGGCGTCCAGCAGGAAATGGTTCGCGGTGGCCATGATCACCCAGAGGGTGACGGCGACGTGGACCAGGGAAACGCCCTGCACCGTACGCGTGTGCTTCAGCTCGGCCAGCACCACCGTGACCCACAGCGCCCAGGCGACGTGCAACGACGGCATGGCGGCGAGCTGGTTGGCGTGCCCGACCAGTGGCGACCCCCACGAGCCCCAGGTGCGGCCCTGCAGGACCGTGTCGACGAAGTCCGTGCCCGCCAGCAGCCGCGGGGGCGCCACCGGGTAGACCGCGAAGCCCGCGATGCCGGCCACGGTCATCAGCAGGAATGACGTGCGCATCTCCCGGTAGCGGTCCGGCCGGCGCACGTACAGCCAGACCAGCGTGATCCCCGCCGCCACCACGTAGGTCGTGGCGTACTCGTAGTTGGCCAGCGTGCGCAGTACGCCGTGGGGCACCAGCCACCGGTTCAGGGCCGGCTCGAGGTCGAGGTGCAGGCGCTGCTCGAGGTCGAGGATCTGCCGGCCGTGCCGGTCGGCCGCCCGCTGCCGGGCCGGGCTGTGCATCACCTGCACGAGGCTGTAGAACCCGAACACGACGAGCCCCAGCGCGAACTCCCGCCAGAGTCTCGTCCGCGCCAAGGTCACCCCTGACTTCTAACAGTTATCGCAGTCGACGGCGAGCGTTAGCCATGTCACCCGTTGACGTTCAGGCGGTGTTCCCCAGCCGCAACGTCACGCCCGGCATCCGGCGCAGCGCGCGGACCCCCCAGGCGGCGCAGACCCCGATGGTCAGCGCGGTCAGCAGCCCGCTGAACAGGCCACGCGAGAGCAGGCCGAAGTCGACGCCGAAGTGCAGCAGGCCCAGGCTCATCCCGGCGTCGATCACGCCGGGAGATCCCCCAGACGATCGCCACCTGCGTGAACATCCGCCGTACGCCCTGGTGGTGGAACAACTGCGCGGGCAGCGAGACGAAGTCCCGGGCCAGCCGGATGGTGACCGGCCGGCCGACCGCCGCGCTGCCCAGGAACAGCAGCGCCATCAGGACGGAGCCGAAGACCGGCTGCAGCACGTAGACCAGCGCGCTGGACAGCACCAGGGCCAGTGCGGCCCGGCCGCACAGCATGCCCGCGCAGAGCAGCAGGGTGCCCGGTAGATGCTGGCCGAACAGGCGGCGGACACCGAGGGTGAGCGCGCACCAGCCGATCACCGCAACCAGTCCCCAGACCAGGCCGGCGGTGTGCAGCAGGACGAACAGCAGCGCGGTGGGGACGGTGACGGTCTCCACGAACATCCGGGCGCCCCGGAGGAGCTGCGGTTTCAGCCGTCCGAGCTCGATGACGATCTCGTGGACGGGCCCGTGATGCATCTCTTGAGGATCTGCTGTCATCCCATGTCCGGTGTCGACGACGATTCGGTCACTTGGTCCGAAGTACGTTGCAGAGGTACCCGCGGTTCAGATGATCCACCGGCGGCGTCCGGCCGGCGCACGGTCGGGGACCGCGAGAGCGCCGCCACCCCGGCGATCAGCAAGGCGCCCGACCCGGCCAGTGCGGCCAGGGCGCCGGGGCTGGTCGGCGGCATGACGCGGAACGCTAGCACCCCCAGTAGATAGCTCGCCAGAGGGTTGGTGATGGTCATCGCGGCGACCGCGGCGGACAGCGAACCAGTGGCGAACGCGCCCTGTTCCAGCAGCAGACCGGTGAGCGTCGACAGGGCCAGGCAGTAACCCGGCCAGTCGAGTGCGGTGGCCGACACCCCGCGGTGCAACAGATCGTCGGTGGTCAGTTTCATCAGGACCGCGCTGTACGCGAAACACAGTCCGGCGGCGACCGACACCAGCGTGGCGTGCAGCAGCGGTGTCCGCCCGGCGGCCGCCACCACGAGCACGCCGACCAGGACCCCGGCGATCAGACCGGCCAGGATGACGCGGGACCGGTCGGGCGCGCCGTCGGCCGGGGCGGCCTCGCGGACCAGCACGAAGACGGCCACGCCGGCGCTGATCAGGACGACCCCGAGCCACTCGACGAAGGCCGGCCAGCGCCGGGCCCACGCCGTGGACAGCGGCATCGCGAACAGCAACTGGGTGACCAGCAGCGGCTGCACCAGGGCGACCGAGCCGAAGTGCAGGGCCGCCGCCTGGACGAAGAACCCGACCAGGTTGGTGCACCAGCCGATCAGCCACAGCGGATGCCGGACGAGCCGGCGGATCAGGGTGAACAACGGGCCGACGATGGACTTGCCGGTCAGTGCGGCGGTGCTGCCGGTGGTCGTGGCGGTGTTCCGCGCGACGTGCTGCTGCAGGGACGCGGCGGCGGCGAACAGGAAACCGGCCAGCAGACCGAACGCCACGGCGAGATACACGCCTGCCCCCTCAGCCCCTCAACCCCCGAACCGCGCCCCGAGCCGACGGTACACACTCGGTAGCGTGGCGCGCACGGCGACGGGCAGGCGCAGCCACCCCGGGGTGTAGGACTCCGCACTCCCTCGACGGATCATGTCCACGATCCGCTCGGCCACGCGCGCGGCTGGGATCGGGCGCGGGCTCGGCCGGTCGTACGGGCGTCCGCGCCGGTCGAAGAACGCGGTGTCGACCACTCCGGGCACCACCACGCCCACCCGTACCGGCCGGTCGTGCAGCTCGAAGCGCAGACTCTCGGCGAAGCTGTCCAGCCCGGCCTTGGTCGCCGCGTAGACGGCCTCGCCGGCGACGCCCATCCGGCCGGCGATCGACGTGACGAAGATGAGGTAGCCCGGTCGGGCGCCGAAGCTCGGCAGCAGGGCCCGGGTCAGCTCGATCGGCGCCGCCAGGTTGACGGCGATCAACCGGCCGGTCGTCTCCGGCGGCATGGCGGCGAATGGGCCGGCCCACCCCTGCCCGGCGTTGGCGACCACGATGTCGACCCGGCCCGCCGCGCGCAGGGCCGCTTCGGCCAGCCGGGCGCCGGCTCCGACCTCGGCCAGGTCCTCGATCAGCGGGACGGCGTCCAGTCCGGCCAGCGCGGCGGCGTCCCGGCCGTGAGCCAGCACCCGCGCGCCGGCCCCGGCCAGCCGCCGGGCGACCTCGCGCCCGATGCCCGACGACGCCCCGGTCACCAGGGCCACGCTCCCGTCGATCCGCACGCCGTCACTGTAGGCGGACCGGCCGGGCGCCCCGCCGTGAAGCGCCCGGCCGGCGGTGATCAGACTGCCGGCGGCGCGTCCCAGAAGACGTAGACGGCCTTGTAGGCCACCTTGGCCACGTCGCCGGCCAGGCACGCGCCGGTCGGCACGACGCCGCCCGAGGTGTAGAGGCGGTTGATGTAGTCGGCCTTGGTCAGCACGCCCGGTGCGCCGAGATGATCGGTGACCTGCAGCAGCAGCTCCGGGATGGTGCCGGTCCGATTCACGCTGTCGACCTTCTTGCCGATCACTTCGGAGGTGTCCCGCAGCGACTGCCAGTGCGGCTTGCCGTCGAGCCCGAAGTGGTGGATCCGCCCGCCGGTGCCGAGCAGTTGCGCGTCCGGGGTCGACGTGGCGGAGAACGTGCCGGTCGTCGTGTCGCAGGGGTAGTTCTGCGTGCCGGTCGTCACCACGTAAGCGCCGATCGGCCGCGAGCCCGGCGGCGGCTTGATCGTTTCGTTGATCGCCGGGATCGGCACCGGGCGGCCGCCGGCCAGATCCGCCGCCGCGGCCGGAGCAGCCGCCGGGACCTCGGCCGCGTTCGCCTGGTACGCGACCGCGCCGATGCCGCCGATGACGGTGGCCATGCCGGCGACCGCGAGCGCGCGGACCCGGGACCGAGTCGTGTCGAGCATCCGTTCCCCCTGAAGAAGTGGATGGGCCCCTCGCCCATCCATCGGTCACACGGGAGGCGCCGCCGAAGAGATGAATACCGATGCCATTCCTGCCCGTTCGTACAACATGGGCGGTCCGAACGGTCACGGCGGCCGTCGAGTACGCGAGGACGGTCTGCGGGACCGGGCCTGATCGGCACGGACGGCACCGTGCGTAGAGTGGCGCCACTGTGTCCACCGCACAGGGTTCACCGCACGGCCCGGATCACACCCGGCCGCCACCGGCGAACGGCCGACCTCCGCCGGCCGGCGCCTGTCCCAGGAGCGTCATGTCCGACCTGCAGAGCGTCGACACCGCGTCCGGCCCGAGCCGGCACCGGCGCCGGAGCCGCCTGCCCGGCGCGTTGGCGGGCGGTGCGCTGGCGGGCGGTGCGCTGGCGGTGGTGCTGACCATCGCCGCCGTCGCCTTCGGGCTGGCCCACCTGCGCGGCGGCCGGGCTGATGCGCAGGCCGCCGGCACCGTCCATTCCGAACCCGCACGGATGGCGCCCGTCACCGGTGGACCCAGCCCGATGCCGGTCGCTCCGGCTCCGGCGCGCAGCCGGGCCCCGATTCGGACGACAGCGCCGGGACGAGCCACCGCCACGGCCGCCGGCCTCCCGGCCGCCCCGGCCGGATTCAGGCTGACCTGGGGCGACACCTTCGACGGCACGTCCGGCGCCGGTCTCGACCGCGGCGTCTACAGATACGACACCGGCCAGGGCAAGTTCGGCACCGGCGAGATCGAGACGATGACGGACAGCACCGGCAACATCTTCCACGACGGCCGGGGTCACCTGGTGGTACGGGCCTTGCACAGCGGTGGGGACCCGACGAGCGGATGGACCTCCGGCCGGTTCGAGACCAACGGGGAGAGCTTCGGCGCGGCCCGGGGCGGCGTGGTCCGGATCGAGGCGCGCCTGCGGCAGCCGGCCGTGACCGAGGACGACGGCGCCGGGTACTGGCCGGCGTTCTGGATACTCGGCAACGGGCTGCGCCACGGCGGGACCTGGCCGGACGTCGGCGAGGTCGACATCCTCGAGGACATCAACGGCCACGGTTCGGTCTTCGGCACCCTGCACTGCGGCTCCGCTCCGGGCGGCCCGTGCAGCGAGTCGACCGGCATCGGCAGTGGCGAGAAGGCGTGCGCCGGATGCCGGACCGGTTTCCACACGTACACGGTGGAGATCGACCGCTCTCGTTCGCCGGAACGGATCCGCTGGTTCCTGGACGGGAAGAGTTACTTCACCCTCGAGCAGAACCGGGTTGCCGGGAATGCCTGGGCGGACGCCGTCGACCATTCCTTCTTCATCATCGTCGATCTGGCCATCGGCGGCGGCTTCCCGGACGCCTTCGGCGGCGGTCCGAACGACCGCACGATCTCGGGCGCGCAGATGACCATCGACTACCTGGCCGTCTACAACAAACGCTGACCTGAGCCGGTCGCTCCTCTCCGATCGCGGTCGAGTACTGTCTCCCGCGGCTGGAAGCGCCACAATTCGACGCTTGACGATGGGTGAGGCCCACGTTAGCGTGCGTGCCATTCAGAAGAGAAACCTTTTCTGATATTGCCATGGCTACGGAAGGTGAACGTAATGGTCGAGGGGCGAACTCGCTGGGGCCGCTTCGGCGGGCTCATGGTGCTCAGCGCCGCCGCAACGACAGGGATGCTCGCGCTGGCCGCGCACGGCGCCCTCGCGGCTAGCTTCACCGTGTCCGGCCAGCAGTTCAAGGTCAGCGCCGATCGGCTGGTGGCGAACAGCTTCATCCAGTACGGGAGCGTCGACGCCCGGGCCGTGCGGGGCGGCGACCCGGAGCCCGAGCCGGTGGCGATCTCGGCGATGTCCGACGCCAAGCTCTACAACCTCTGCCAGACCGTCGTGACCGATCTTGGCGCGTTCGGTGATGTCACCCTCCGTATCGAGGCGGGTAAGGACCCGAACCACCCGGTCACCGCCTCCAACATGGTCGTCGACATGAACCAACTCGACGGCAACGCCGACTTCAAGAACATTCAGATCGGCCGGGACGCGTCCACTCTGGACGAGGGTCCGACCAACGACCCGGGCGAGATGGCCCAGCGGCAGCAGGCGTTCTTCGCCCAGCAGGCCAAGTCGGTCGTCATCGAGAATCTGCACCAGGTCGCCTGGGGCACCCAAGCCGAGGACTTCAACCTGACCGGCCTCTCGCTGCGTCTTGTCCACGGCAAGCACGAGTGCTTCTGAGGTAAGTCCCGCCCCGCCCGGCCTGCCCGAAATCAAAGGAGACCAGATGGGCCGCTTCACCCTGCCCACCTTTACCAAACGCTCGACGCTGACCATCGCCGGAATCCTGGTGGCCGGCGCCGGCCTGATCGCGATCCCGGCGCTGGCGTTGCCGGCCTCCGCCGGCACCGGCACCACGGTCACCCCGGCCGGCCACAGCTTCTCGGCCACGCTGGTCAGCGGGACCACCGCGTCCTTCGTGGTCGGTTCGACGACCGTCACCTGCAACCAGTCCGGCAACACCGGTGCCCTGCCGGCCGAGCCCGGCAACACCGCCGCGGACGCGGTGGTGTCCACCATCAGCCCGTCCACGTTCGCCAACAACGGCGGCGACTGCCCCACCAACGTGCTGTTCACCACGGCCAAGACGGTGTCCAACTCGACCAACGGCAACTGGACGATGGGGCTGCACTACGACGACGCCGGTTCCACCGGGACGCTGACCATCCCGCAGGCCGGGGTGATCACCACCATCTCCGGTCTGGCCTCGTGCACGATCACCGTGGCCCCGAACGGTCCGACCTCGTTCACCGGCCCGTGGGTGAACAGTGACGGCACCAGTCAGCCCGTGCTGGACTTCTCCGCCGGGGTGAACCTGCCGATCAAGGTCACCGGCGGGGCCGCCTGCCCCACCGGCTCGACGTCGGCGCTGTTCAAGGCCAAGTACACGACCACCGACACGAGCGACTCGTCACAGCGGATCACCGTGTCGGCCGGCGCGACCCCGTCGTCTCCGTCCGCATCGGCCGGCGACGAACCCAGCGCGACGCCGACCGGGGAGCCGACGGTGCCGCCGACCGGGGAGCCGACCGCGACGCCGACGACCTCGCCGACCGACCAGCCCACCGTTCCCCCGACCGGGGAGCCCACACCGACGCCGACGGACGAACCGACCGCCGCGCCCAGCGATGAGCCCACGTCGCCGTCGACCGCGGAACCCTCCGACGTTCCGACGCCGGAGCCGACCGGCGACAGCCTCTGAGTGTCACTCCGGCACGGGACCGGCGGCCGCGCGCACCGCGGCCGCCGGGCCGATGAACGGCACCACCACCAGGTAGGTCAGATCCGCCAGCTGGGCCGGCAGCTCGCCGGCCCGGCCGGTGGACACGAAGTCGTAGATGACGCCGTAGACGCCGGCGATCACCGCGTGGACCACGCCCGCCGGTGGCTCGGGCACGTCCGGCAACCGGGGCGCCGCGGTGAAGAACACCTCGAACGCGTCCAGCAGCAGCCGCCTCCGGGCCCGCGCGACCGGCCCCGCCGCCATCACCTCGACCACCGCCAGCGCGGCGAACGCGGGCTCGGCGGCCAGGATCCGCAGCAGCGTGTCCAGACCCCGGTGCATGCGATCCGGCCACGGCGCACTCCGGCCGTACGCCCCGGCGACCGCGCCCTGCAGCAGCCCGGCCCCGCGGTCGAAGGCGGCCAGGAAGCAGGTCTCCTTGTCCGCGAAGTGTTCGTAGAAGGCCCGGGTGGACACCCCGGCCGACCCGCAGACGTCACCCAGCGACGTCCCGGTGTAGCCCTTCTCCGCCACCGTCCGGGCCATCGCGTCGATCAGCCGGTCGCGCTGGGTGCGGGCGATGAATTCGCGCGGCAGGTCGTGCCGGCCACGGGGCAGGAGACGGTCCGGCTCGGTCGCCGACCGTGAGCCCGGAATGCGCTGGTCGGAGCGAGTCGCCTCGGTCACGTGGCCTCCCTGATCGGACCCAGAGTAACCGTCTCACCGCCAGGGCATCATTGGCCCGTGGACCAGAAGACCGAGGCGGGCCTGAAGTGCCCCATCCAGACCCGTCTCCTGCAGGACGGCAAGGTGATCGCGGCGGACTTCGCCGCCGCGGAGGTGCCGGACCAGCTCGCCCAGCACCCCGAGGCGGTGCTGTGGCTCGACCTGTTCGACCCGGGCCAGGCCGACCTGCAGTCGATCGCGGACGAGTTCCGGCTGCACCCGCTGGCCGTCGAGGACGCCGTGCTCGACCACGAGCGGCCCAAGCTCGACCGCTACCCCGGTCACCTTTTCCTCAACGTGTACGCGGTCGAGGCCACCACCACCTCCCCGCATCCGGAGGTCCGCAAGGCTGAGATCAGCGCGTTCGTCACTGAACGGGCATTGATCACCGCGCGCAAATCAGCCAGCGACACCACCCGGCTGCTCCGGCGCTGGGAGGCGAACGCCGAGCTGGGCGTGGGCACCGGCGTGGGATTCCTGCTGTACGGGTTCCTGGACGTGATCGTGGACGACCACAACGCCGTCGCCCAGATGATCGACCAGGCCATGGATCACACCGAGGACGTCATCATGGACGAAGGCGCCGCGCCACGGGACATCCGCCGCCAGGGGTACGCGCTGCGCAAGGCGCTGGCCGCGCTGCGCCGGGGCGTGGCTCCCATGCCCCAGCTGATCGAACAGCTCATGCGGCCGGACCTGGACGTCGTCGCCGACAGCCTGCAGCCGTACTTCCGGGACATCGACGACCACGCCCGGCACGCCAGCGACACGATCGATCACGCCTGGGACCGCATCAACGGCCTGCTCGAGGTCGACCTCAACGAGCAGAGCAACCAACTCAACGACGTCACCCGCAAGCTCGCCGCGTGGGCCGCGATCATCGCCGTGCCCACCGCGCTGACCGGGTACTTCGGCCAGAACCTGCCCTATCCCGGGTACGAGAAGTGGTGGGGCTTCGTGATGAGCACCGCGCTGATCGTCACCCTGGCGGTCGGGCTGTACTGGTACCTCAAGCGCCAGAAGTGGCTCTGAGGGCGGTACCGCCCCACCGCGGTCGGGCGGTCCGCGTAAGGTGCCGTTGATCGATTGTGACTCCGACGCGGGGAGGGCGGATGCTGGCGCTCGTCCTCGGCGCGGTCCGGGCCCGGACCGCGCAGGCGCTGACGGTCGGAATCCTCACCGCGCTGGCCGCCGCCGTGGCCGTGGCCGGTCCCTGGTACGGCCTGTCCGCCGCCGCCCACTCGGCCGCCGCCGACGTCGCCGCCGCCCCGGCCGGGCAGCGGGTCGTCTCGGTCCGGCAGATCGGCGACACCAACGGGCAGCCCCGCCAGGCGCTCGGCGCCCTCTCCGCGACGGTCCGGAGAGAGCTGCCGATCGGGAACTCCGACGCGGTCCTCGGCCTGTCCCAGGCGATGCTCACCCGGCGCGGTGGCGCGGACGTCACCATGACGGCCATCTACCGCGACCAGTTCTGCGCCCACGTGCACCTTGAGGGCGCCTGCCCGGCCACGGCGGGCGAGGCCGCGCTCAGCCGGGTCGTCGCCCAGCAGCTCGGGATCGCGCTCGGGCAGAACGTCGAGATCCGGTCCGCGCCGGCCGTCGACCCGATCAAGTTGCGTGTGGTCGGGCGGTACGACCTGGCCGACCCGACCGGCGCGTACTGGAGCGACCCGTTGTTCCGTGCGGGCGCCGAACTCGACCCGGTCTACACGCCCCTGGACACCTTCGCCGGCGAACAGCTGCGGCAGCCGACCCTGGTCTACGACGTGATCGTGCCGGACCCGCAGCTGCGCGGCGACAACGGTTACGACCTGTCCGGCGTCCTGGCCCGCGCCAACGGTGAGCTGTCCGCCGCCGGCCTGGACCTGGTCGACCCGACCGGCACGATCCTGCAGACCATCGCCCGGGACCGCGCCGCGATCCGGCTCGGTGTGCTGGTGGCGCTGAGCGAGGTGCTGGTGCTGGCCTGGTTCGCGATCGGACTGACCGGCCGCTACACCGGCCGTGACCGGCGCACCGATGCCGCCCTGCTGAAGATGCGCGGCAACACCGCCACCCGGATCCTGCGGCTCACCTCCGGTCAGCACCTGATCCCGCTGATCGGCGGCGTGATCGTGGGCGTGCCGGTCGGCATCGCCGCCTCGCTCGCCCTGTCCGGCGCGCGGCCGGTCCGCGCCGAGGTGCCGGCCGCGCTGGCCCTGTCCGCCGCCGCGATCGGCGCTGTCCTTCTCGGCGGCCTGATCGTGCTCACCGTGGTCGACGCGGTGGTGCTCCGGCTGCCGGTGGCCACGCTGCTGCGGCAGGTGCCGGCCGGGCGCCGGGACTGGCGGGCCGACGTGGTCGATCTGGCTCTGCTCGCGGTGGCGGCGGCGGCGGTCTACCAGGCCCGATCCAGCGGCCCGTCCAGCGGGCTCGGGCTGCTCGCGCCCGCCCTGGTCGCGGTGGCGGTCGCGTTGCTGCTGGCCCGGCTGCTGGGCCGGGTCGCCGACCGGACCGGCGCGGTGGCGCTGCGGACCGGGCGGCTGCGGTTCGGGCTGACCGCGGTCCGGGTGTCCCGCCAGCCCGGCGCCGACCGGCTGTTCGCGCTGGTGGTGGTCGCGGTGGCGATGTTCGGCACCGCCGCCGGGGCGTTCGCCGCGGCCCGGACCGAGCGGTACGACCGGGCCGAGGTCGAACTGGGCGCCGACCGGGTGCTGTCCGTGCAGGCCGACACCCGTACCGCCCTGGAGTACGCGGTCCGTCAGGCCGACCCGTCCGGGCGGTATGCCATGGCGGCGGTCGTCGACCAGGCCGGCACCCCGCCGATCCTCGCGGTGGACAGCAGCCGGCTGGCGGCGGTGGCCCGCTGGCGGCCCGCTTACGGCCCGGTGACCACGCTGCCCCGGGCGATCCGGGCCGTCGGCGTCCCGGCCGCCCTGCCGCCGGTCACCGGCACCGCGCTGACGGTGGACGTGGAGAACCTCGGAAAGCCGCCGCTGGCCCTGCTCGCGGTGCTGCAGAACGAGCGGACGGGTGCCGCCGTGACCGTCACGTACAGCCCGATCACCCCGGGCCGGCACACGCTGTCGGTTCCGGTCGCCGGATGCACCACTGCGCCCGGCTGCCGGTTCGTGAGATTCGAGATGAACGACACGTCCGGACTGGCACCGGGCCAGCCGCCGGTGGGTGGCCGGATGACGATCCGCGGGCTGGCCCAGCAGAATCCGGCCGCCACCATCCTCGACCCGGCCCGGCTCACCGACCTCCGCCGCTGGTACCCGGACCTGGCCGGCGCCGGACTCGACCTGTCCGGGAACGCCGGCGGCCTGACTGTCGCCGCCGACGACAACGACCTGGCTTTCCCCGTCCGGGGCGCCGACGTGTACACCGTGGACGCGCCGCTGCCACTGCCGCTGGTGACGGCGGGCGCGATGCCGGCGGCCTGGCGGCTCGGCGACGCCTCGACGCTCGCCTTCGGACAGGGTGGCACCCCGGCCCGGGTGGCCGGCACCGCCGGGGTGCTGCCGGTTCTCGGCGCCACCGGCATCCTGGTCGATCTCGACGCCACCACCCGCATCGCCGCCGACGCCGACCTGCGCGGCGACTTCCAGGTCTGGCTGGCTCCGGACGCGCCGCGGTCGATCACCGGCGCGCTCACCCGGGCGGGCCTGACGATCACCGGACAGGACTCGGTGGCGGCCCGGGCGAACCGGCTGGGCCAGCAGGGCCCGGCCGTCGTGGTCCGGTTCGGGTTGCTCGCCGCGGGGATCGGGGTGCTGCTGGCGGCGGCCGCGGTGGCGGTCACCGCCGCCGCCGACCGGGCGCCGCAGCTGCAACAGGCCGGCGCGTTGCGCACCCAGGGCCTGTCCCGCCGGATCGCGGTCACGGCGGGCTGGGCCGGCTTGGCCGGACTGGTGGTGGCCGGCCTGCTCGGCGGCGTGATCGCCGCGCTGATCGCCCGGCCGGTCGCGGGCACGGTGGCGCCGCCGTTCATCGACGGGTGGCGCGTGGTCGCCGCACCGGGCCCGCTCGGCGGATCCGCGCTGCTGCCGGCGGCCCTGGCCGCTCTGGTCGCGCTCGGCCTGACCACCTGGCTCGCGGTCCGCCCGCTGACCCGCCGCCTGCGCGGGCGAGCTGACCATGGGGCCGGCCGGTGAGCGTGCGGCTGATCTGGATCGACCGGGGTCGCCGATGATCGCGCTCGTTCTGTCGATGATCCGCACCCGCCGGGCGCAGGCCGTCACGCTGGCGCTGCTGTCGCTGTTCGCGGTGGCCGCCGCCGTCGCGGCCCCCGCCTACCTGCGGGCGGCCGACCGCGCGATCGCCGCCGGCCAGATCCGCACGGCCACCCCGGCCGAGCGAAGCCTGGAGATCAACGCGGTCGAAGACGACCGCCAGGGCTCGGCGGACGCCGGCGAAACGACCAACTTCGCCGACATCGGCTCGGCCCTGTCCGTCCTGCCCGGCTTCCAGTACGTGTACGCCGCCGAATACCAGACCATCGGCATGGAACCGGACGCGCATTACCGCACCCGGATGGTCTACCGGCAGGACGTCTGCGCCCACCTGACCATCCTCCGTGGCCGGTGCCCGCTGGCCGAGGGGGAGGTGGTCATCGGCGAGCAGGCCGCCAAGCGGCTCCGGTACGACGTCGGCGACCCGGCCCACCTGCAGTTCGCGGTGTTCAACCCGGACCCGCGGACGCCCATCTTCATCGCCCAGGGCCAGCCCAAGCGCCTCACCGTGGTCGGCGTCTACCGGGCGACGGAACCGGACGCCACCTACTGGGGGACGCACGGCTACTTCGCCGGCGACCCCGGCAACCGGCCCGGCGAACCGTTGTTCACCGACGCCGCCACCGTCGCGGCGATGGACCACGGGGCGACTGAGCTCTCCGTCGACGGCCTGGCCACTGCGTCCGCACTGCAGGTGGATCGCCTTCCGGCACTGCGCTCCGATCTGAACCGCGTCTCGATCTCCGCGACGGCCCTCGGCTCCGGCGTCAACGTCCGCACCTCGATCCCGGACATGCTCGACCGGATCGACGCCGGCCGGTCGGCCGCCCACCTGATCGTCCCCGTCCTGGCCGTGCCGCTGGTGCTGCTGGCCTGCCTGAGCATCTTCCTCGCGGCCGGCTACGGCACCGAGGGCCGCCGGCCGGAACTGGCCGTGGTCGCGTTGCGCGGATCCCGCTGGGGCCAGCGCTGGTGGCTGGCCACCGGCGAGAACCTGGTGGCCATCATGGCCGGCGCGGTGATCGGCTGCGTCGCCGGCCAGCTGCTGGTCAACCTGGTGGCGGCGATCCGCTTCCCCGGCGTCGGCACCGATGCCGGACTGTCCTCGCTGACGTGGGCGCCGTGGGCCGCGCTGACCGCCGTCCTGGCCGCGCTGCTGGCCGAGGCCCGCCAGCTGCTCACCCCGGTGGCCGAGTTGCTGCGCCGGGCTCCCGCCGTGGCCGCCGGCGCCCGGGCACTCGCGATCGAAGCCGCGGTGGCGTTGCTGGCCGTGATCACCGGACTGCAGCTGTGGCTCGGTGGCGGCGGGCTGGCCGGCATCGGCACCTTCGCCGCCGCCCTCATCATCCTGGCCCTGGCGCTGCTCGGGGCCCGGGCCTTGCTCCCCGCGATCACCCGGTACGCCCGGCGGGCGCTGGCCGGGCGGCGGCTGGGCGTGGCGCTGGCCGCCTACCAGCTGTCCCGCCGACCCGGCGCCGCCCGGCTGTTCGCGCTGCTGGTGGCCGCGGTCGCGGTGACCGGGTACGCGGCCTGCGCGGCCGGCGTGGCCGCCCGGGACCGGACCGTGGTGGCCACCCTCGGCGCCGGCGCCAACCGGGTGCTGAGCGTCGCCTCGGTCAGCCGCGGCCAGCTGTTGTCGGCGGTGCGCGCGGTCGACCCGGACGGCCGGTACGCCATGGCGGCGGTCGCCGTGGCCGCGACCCCCGGCGTGCCCGCGCAGCTCGCAGTGGACAGCACCCGGCTCGCCGCGACCGCCTTCTGGCCGGCCGGCGCGGTGCCCGCGGCCCAGGTGGCGGCCCAGCTCCGCCCGGCCGCCCCGGCCTCGGTGGTGCTGGCCGGGCGGGACGTCACCGCGGACGTGACCAGCTCCGGACTCGACCCGGGCAAACCGGTGAAGCTGAGCCTGGTGCTGTCCTCGACGGCCGGGCTTGGCGACGTCGTGGTGCAGCTGGGCGACCTGCAGGACGGTCCCTACTCGTACAGCCAGCGCACCGAGGTGTGCCGCCGGGGCTGCCGTCTCAACGCCGTCGAGCTGTCCACCGAGCGGGGCGTCACCTCGGTCACCGGCCAGGTGACCGTCACCGCGCTGGGTATCCTCAACCCGCCCACGCCGGCCGTGACGCCGGCCCGGTTGGGTGACGCGAGCACCTGGCGGGTCTCCGGACCGGCCCGGGTGGCACCCGGCGGGAACGGGTTGCGCATCACCGTCGACGCCGCGATCGGGCTCGGCGACGGGTTGTTCGTGCAGCCGGTGGACACGCCGTACCCGTTGCCGGTGGCGGTGGCCGGGACCTCGTACGCGACGTCGATGCCCAACTTCGACGGCCGGGACCTGCCCGTCCGCCGGATCGCGAGTCTGTCCGCGGTGCCCGCGGCGGGGTCGTCGGCCGAGCTGTTCGACCTGGAATACGCGGACCGCCTCAGCACCGACGGGTCGCCGACGACCAACGGTCAGGTCTGGTTGTCGAAGTCCGCGCCCGCCGACGTCGTCGACCGGTTGCAGAGCCAGGGCCTGGTGGTCCAGCGGGAAACCGACGCCGCCCAGGTACGCCGCCAGCTCGACCAGCAGGGCCCGGCGCTCGCCTTGTGGTTCTTCGTGCTGGCCGCGTGCCTGGCGGTCGCGCTGGCCGCGGGCGCCCTGGTGCTGAGCTCCACCGTGGACCGCGGCCGCCGGGTGGAGGACCTGACCGCGCTGCGGACCCAGGGCCTGAGCCGGGGGGCGCTGCGGCAGGCGACCGTCTGGACGTACCCGGTGCTGGTGGCCCTCGCCACGGTCGCCGGGCTGGCCGTCGCGCTGATCGGCTGGGCACTCACCGGCTGGTCCCTGCCCCTGGCCGGGGTCGATCCGCCCGACCTGCCGCTCGCCGGCTGGCCCCGATGGCCGATCGTCGCCGCCGACGGCGCCATCGTGCTGATCGTCCTCGCCCTGGTGGCCTACCTGGCCGGACGCCGGACCCTGAAGGGGATCGAATGACCACACTGACGGTGGAAGGCGCTTCCCTGGCGTACGGGCAGGGTGAACCGGTGCTACGCGACGTGACCGTGGTGGCCCGCCCGGGGGAGGTGCTGGCGGTCACCGGCACGTCCGGCGCCGGCAAGACCACGCTGCTGTCCGCGATGGCCGGGCTGCTGCCGCCGGCCGCCGGGTCCGCACTCGTGGACGGTGCCCTGATCGGCGACCGGGACCACGCGGTGTCCCTCGGCGTGGTGCTGATCCCGCAGGACAACGGCCTGGCCGCCATCCTGACCGCGACCGAGAACGTGACGGTGGCGATGATCGCCACCGGCGCCTCGACGGCGGAGGCGCGCCGGGGCACGGCGGAGTCGCTGGACAAGCTCGGCCTCTCGGCGCAGGGGGACCAGCTGATCGAGGAACTGTCCGGCGGTCAGCAGCAGCGCGTGGCGATCGCCCGCGGCCTGGCCCTGCGCGGCGACGTGCTGCTGGCCGACGAGATCACCAGCGAGCTCGACGCGGCCAACCGCCAGCGGGTGATGGAACTGCTCCGGGCCGAAGCGAACCGGGGCGCGGCCGTGGTCTTCGCCACCCACGACCCGGAGGCCGCGGCCGCGTGCGACCGCGAACTCCACCTCGTCGACGGATTGGCCACCCTCGTTCGCGGTGACGGATAGGTCGAAGGACCCCGGAGCGCGGCGCAGACGCTGCGTCCGGACTCGCGCAGCCCGCATCCCGTTCGGTCCCGCACCGTCACCGGCCGGCTTGATCCGTGCCCGAGACCCGGCTAGGCGAACAGGGCACTGACCGATTCTCCGTTGTGAATCCTCCGCATGGCCTCGGCCAGCGCCGGCGCCACCGACAGGATGGTCAGCTTCTCGGTCGCCTTCCGCGGGTCGATCGGCACGGTGTTGGTGCAGACGATCTCCTCGACGTCCTTCTCGGCCGACAGCCGGCCGATCGCGTCGCCGGTGAACAGGCCATGCGTGCACGCCACCCGGACCGTGCGGATGTGCCGCTCGCGGAGTCGGTCGAGCAGTTCGAACACCGTGCTGCCCTTGGCGATCTCGTCGTCCAGGATGATGACGTCGCGCTCGGCCACGTCACCGATGACCGAGCTGATGACCACCTTGTCGTCGGCGTACCGCTGCTTGGCGCCGGCCGCCACCTCGACGCCGAGCAGCCGCGCGAACGCCGCCGCTTCCTTGGCGTAACCCAGGTCGGGCGCCACCACGACGGTGTTCGAGAGGTCGTAGCCGCGGAAGTGGTGGGCCAGCTCGCGCAGCGCGTGCAGGTGGTCGACCGGGACGCTGAAGAATCCGTGCACCTGGGGTGAGTGCAGGGTCATGGCCAGGATGCGGTCGGCGCCCGCGGTCTGCAGCAGGTCGGCCACCAGACGGCCGCCGATGGAGATGCGCGGGGCGTCCTTCTTGTCACTGCGCGCGTACGCGTAGTGCGGCAGCACCACGGTGATCCGCCCGGCCGACGCGCCTTTCGCCGCGTTCAGCATGAACAGCAGCTCGACCAGGTTCTCCTGGACCGGCGGGACGAGCGGCTGGATGAGGAAGACGTCCCGCTCGCGGCAGTTGCCGTCCAGCTGGACTTCGATGCAGTCGTTGGCGAAGCGGGAGGTCCGGGCCGGCAGCAGCGGCACGCCGAGGTGCTCGCAGATGTCCGCGGCCAGATGTGGGTGGGCACTTCCGGTGAAGACGGCGATGTCGCGCACGATCACCACCCTAGAAGGCCGCCGCCGGACACGTGCGGGCGACCTTTGGCGGTCTGCCCGCGCACGGTGACGCCGTCCGCGAGCGAGGTCGAGGTGACATTCACGCCGGTCGGTGAGGCGCTCACGCTAGCCTGACGTCCATGAACGGACTTGCCGTGGCCTGTCGGCGCGTCGTGCACATCTACCGGGCGGACGCCGGGGACGTGGTGGCGCTGGCCGGCGTCGACCTGTCCATCGCCCCCGGCGAGACCCTGGCGCTGGTCGGCCCGTCCGGCTCGGGCAAGTCCACGCTGATCGCGCTGCTGGCCGGGCTGATGCGGCCGTCGGCCGGGCGGATCAACATCGGCACGTACGACATGGGCAAGCTGTCCGACGGCGAGATCTCCCGGCTGCGCGGCACCGAGCTCGGTGTGGTCCTGCAGGGCGCCTCGCGAAACCTGCTGCCGTACGCGACCCTGCAGCGCAACATCTGGCTGGCGCAGCGCCGGGCGGCGCACACCCGGGGCATCAAGCTCGACGACCCGGACCGCATCCTCGACCTGGTCGGGTTGCCCGGCCAGGGTCACGCCAAGTTGTCCGACCTGACCCCGGGCGGCCGGCAGCGGGCCGCGCTGGCCGTCGGCATCGCCACCGGTCCGGGCCTGCTGCTGGTGGACGAGCCGACCAGCCGGCTCGACACGGCGGGCCGCGACGAGGTGCTGGCCGCGATGGAGACGGTGAACCGGGAGCGGCAGACCACCATCGTGGTCGTCACGCACGACAACGAGGTCGGGTCGCGGCTGGGCCGGGCCGTCACCATCCGCGACGGCCGGGTCGGCGCCGAGGGCCGCGACGGGCAGGACTTCGCCGTGGTCGCCGGGGACGGCACCGTGCAGCTGCCGCCGGAGGTGCTGGGCGCCTACCCGCCGGGCACGCTGTTCACGGTCGAGCACGCCGGCGGGACGGTGCGCTTCGTCCCCGATCTGCCGCCGGGCGCCGAGCTGCCGGAGGTCGTGATCCCCCACCTCAGCCCAGGTTGACCCGGACGACAGGTGCGGTCAGGCCGGGGGTGCGGGCTGAGGGCCGCACAGGGTGCGGATCGCCCCGAGCAGGGTGGACCGGGTGAACGGCTTCTCCAGCAGCATGCTGTTGGCGTCCAGGTGGAGCTGCGGGCCCAGCGACGCCGCGGTGTACCCGGACATGTAGAGCACCGGCAGCTCCGGGCGGTGGGTGCGCAGGGCCGCGGCCAGCTCCGGGCCGGTCATCGACGGCATGACCACGTCGGTGATCAGCAGGTCGGGGCGGGCGCCGGACGCGACCTGGGTGACTGCCTGCAGGGCGTCGGTGACCACGGTGATCTCGTAGCCGGCCGGGGCGATCAGGCGCTGCACCAGCTGGCCGACCTCGGGCTGGTCCTCGACGATGAGCACCCGGCCGATCACCCGGAGGCCGCCTCCGGACGGCGTGAAGGCCCGTTCCTCGGCCGCCGGGAGGTAGAGGTGCACGGTGGTGCCCATCCGCGGCTGCGACTCGAGCGCGATGTGGCCGCCGAACCGCTGCACGATCCCGGCCGTGGTGGCCAGGCCGAGACCGGCGGCGGTGGCCCGGGTGGTGAAGAACGGCTCGAGCGCCCGTTTCCGGGTCTCGTCGTCCATTCCCACACCGGTGTCGGTGATGACCAGGTGGACCAGCTTGCCACTGGGCGCGCCCGCGGCCACCTGCCCCGGATCGATCACCTCGTTGCTGGCCGCGACCCGCAGCATGCCGCCGTGCAGCATCGCGTCGCGGGCGTTGGCGGCCAGGTTGACCAGCGCCTGCTCCAGCGGACCGCGTTCGGCCCGGACCGGCCATACGTCCGGCCCGAACGCGAGGTCCAGCCCGATGTGCTCGCCGAGCGTCCGGGAGAACAGCGACTGCACGTCGGTGAGCAGGTCCGGGATGGGGATGATCTCCGGCCGGTTGCCCTCGGTGCGCCCGAATGCCAGCAGTTGGTGGGTCAGCGTGCGCCCGGTGGCGACCGCCTCCAGCATGTCCTTGGCCATCTGGTGCTGGGGCGAACCTTCGGCGGTGGTCGAGGCGATCATGTCGGCCGAGCCCGCGACCACGGTCAGCAGGTTGTTGAAGTCGTGCGAGATGCCGCCGATGAGCTGGCCCAGGCTGTCCAGCCGGCGCAGATGGTCGAGCTGGCGTTTGAGTCCGCGGGCGTCGATGTGGTCGGTGGTGTCGGTGATCATGCAGACCACGCCGGAGAACTGGCCCTGGTCGTCGGAGAGCGGCATCATGCTCATCCGGACGCTGCGCTGTGAGCCGTCGGCGCGCATCAGCCGGGTCGCGCCGACGGTGGACCGGCCGGCCTTGCACTCGGTCAGCCGCCGGCCCAGTTCGGCCTGGCCCTGCTCGTCCAGGAAGCCGCGCAGCGAGACCCCGATGAGCTGCGCCCGAGGGAGACCCAGCACCACGCCGATGGGTTCGTTGGCGTACGTGGCGACGCCCTCCGAGTCGAGCTGCAGCACCCCCTCGGGGATGGTCTCGAGCACCCGCCGGTACCGCTCCTCGCTGACCTTGAGCCGTTCCCGGGCGCGGGCCGTGCCGCAGGCCAGGGCGAGCTCGCCGGCGATGTCCCGGGCCAGCTCGACCTCCGCCGACGAGTACACGCTGCCGGGCTCGGAGCGGGTCAGCAGCAGGTAACCGGCGTACGTGTTGTCGACGATGACCGGGCACAGGACGGCCGCGTGCACGCCCGGCAGCCCGGTCAGCCCGTCCGCGTGGTCCGAGGTCAGCACCACCGGGCGGCGGCTGGCCGACATGGTGGTGGACAGGTCGTCGTCGGGGAGCTCGCCGCCCCGGTCACGCGGCGACTGCCGCTCGCCGTCCAGGTGCTGGTAGCTGATCGGGTCGTACCGCCCGTCCTCGCGCAGCAGCTGCACGCCGGCCCCGTCGCCGATCATGTCGGTGGCCGCCCGGGCCGCGGTCGACTGCACCTCGGCCGAGTTCTCGGCCACCCGGCTCAGGGCGAGAGCGAGATCTGCGAGCGCGTACCGGAGGGGATATGCCATGACACCCATACCGACATGATCGGTGCCGGACGCCCCGGACGCGGGCGGTTCACGGGGAATGCAACCGAGCTCAGATGCCGTACCAGGTGCGGGCGAGCGCCTCGAGGGTCGGTTCGGGCGGGGCGGGGAGCCGCTCGAGCGCGGCCGCCAGGTTGCCGTACTGGTGGAGCAGGTACCACCCGAGCAGGCGCCGGCCCAGCGCCGGGTCGATCGTCACCCTGCCGTACGCCCGGAGGGTGGCCGCCGCGAACGGGGCGTCCCCGGCGTGGATCCCGAGGCCGCACAGGTCGTACTCGGGGGCCCCGGCCCGGACCGGCTCGAAGTCCACGATCCCGGTGAGCCGGCCGTCCGCGACCAGCAGATGCTCGGCCCTCAACTCCGTGTGCACCAGCACCGGCGCGGCCCTGAGATCGAGCGATCCCAGGAATGCCGGGATCTGCGCCAGCCAGCTCGCCCCCAGCCCGAGAGCGCGCTGCCGGGCCAGGCACAGGTCCCACTGCTGGGCCACGAAGTCGTCCCAGTCGCCGGCGTCGGCGCACGGCAGGTCGTGCAGCGCGGCCACGGCCGCCCCCAGCTGCCCGGCGATCCGGTCCCGGGTGTCCCGACCGAGCCCGGTCCAGGCCGTCGCCAGTGGCACGCCCGGCAGCCGGTCCATCAGCAGGTAGTCCCAGCCGGCAAACTCGCCCGCGTGCCGCAGCCCGGGGGTGGCCACCGGAAGCCGTCCGTGCGCCGCCGTCAGCGCCGCCGCCTCGGCCTCGGCGGCTGCGGCGTACGGCGGCGGGAAGATCTTCAGGACCGCGTCGCCGGCGGCGTAGACCGGCAGGTAGCCGGCCGGATAGCGGACCGGCGGCGCGGTGACGCCGTGCGCGGCCAGGACCGCCACCACCCCGGCGGCGAGCGCGTCGTCGTCGCGGGCGACGAGGTCGAAGTCCTCGTCGTCGTCCACGTCCGGCCAGGGGCTCACGATGCTGGTCACGGTTGCGGCAACGACCGCGGACGGGCCGGGTGACGGTTGATCCGCGACTCCGGCCTCACGCGCCGGCCGGACGGTCCGTGGTTCGGCCGAACGGGAGGGTTTTGTCCGCTAACGTCGGAAACCGATGAGGAAGCTCGCGTTGGCGGTCGCCGTGGCCGCCGTGTCGGCCGCCGGAGTCGTCTTCGTGACGCGGGCCGACGCGGCCACCGCGCCGTACGACCCGGCCCGGCTGACCCACGTCGGCAACGCCGGGCAGTACGACCCGTCCATCGGACAATTCAGCCAACAAGACAGCCGGTCCATCCTCGGCGACCCCACCAACGGCAACCGCTACGCCTACGCCGCCGACAACCCCGTCACCAACATCGACCCCACCGGAGGTAGTTGCAGATCATCGGTCGCGATTGCGGTGGGATCTGCACTATTATTCGAGGGTGCGGTTTTCGCCACACCGGTCATTGGGGTTACAGCGCTCGTTGCAGTGGGAGCATTTACCGTCGCTGTCGGAGCGGCCGCCGATGCCAGGGATCAATGCTAGGGAGCCGAAATGGCCGGGAACAAAGTATTGCGAGCGATCGCTGCACTCGGTCTGATTGTTATGGGGGTCGCGCTAGTCACCACAATCATGGGTGGGGATGGCAACTATGACAGTACCGGATTTGCCTTAGCAGGACTTGGGCTGGCGCTGATCTTGTTTACTGGAACCTTTGACTACATACGAGAGTCAGCCCGAACTGGCTCGACCATCCAAGCTCTATCCTTCGCCGGCGCATTCCTCGTCCTGCTAGGAGGTGTGGTGATCGCTGTGATGCGCCAGAACCCCAGAAGTATTTTTATTGGAGTATTTTTGCTAATGTTGGGTGTAGCGTGCGGTGTGGTACTGATGCGCAAAAGGAAAGCAGCACCTCGCTGAGCGAAGTGAATTTCCTGGCCATCTGTAACTTTTCTTGGGTCTAAGCGCATGTCAAATTTGTATCGTCTATTTGGGGACGTCCCTTCCGAGACAACGGTGGGGACGTTCTCCTCCCATCCACCATGGGGTCGGGTAATGCTGGGGCGCCCGTAAGCTTCCAGCGAAAAACGCTAAGCAGTTGATCTACGCCTATCTCCCGCAAGCCCCATCGTCTTGAGGCAGCACCCCAGGTGTATCGACACCACCGGCGGCCTCGCCAGCAGCGGCTACGACTAGTGGCCCTACGGCGAAAACCGCAGCACCATCACCACCTACGACCCCATCACCACCAACAACAACCTCAGCTACGCAGGCAGCCTCAACACCTACGCCACGCTGCGCACGTACCAGAAGAACGCCGACGGCACCTGGTCGGCCCGGTTCACGGCGATGCCCGCCCGGATCGGGTACCACGGCTGGGTCACCGGCTCGAAACGCGTGCAGGGCACCGGAACGACGCCGGCCGGCACGTACACGCTGACCGAGGCGTTCGGGCTGCTGGCCAATCCGGGCACGAAGCTTCCGTACCGGCATGCCGACGGCAACGACTACTGGGTCGGTGACAACCGCGACGCCGGGACGTACAACATGGTCCAGCCGTCGGCGCCGGCCACACGCACGTGGCGTACGAGCGAGGCCGAGCGGCTGGCGGCCTACCCCACGCAGTACGCGTACGCCGTGGTCATCGATTACAACCGCCCGGATCCGCGACACCTGCGGTGGCGGCCGGATCTGGGGGAGCACGTCACGTCCCAGCCGGCTGACGTCAAGCTCGGGTCGGCCATCTTCCTGCACGTCAGCGGCGCCGGCTCCACGGCCGGTTGCGTCTCCATCGCCCGGGCCGGCCTGGTCGGCGTGCTGAGGTGGCTGGATCCGGCCCAGCACCCGCGCATCGTGATGGCGCCCTTGGACCAGATCACCAAGGCTTGAGACGCAGGGCCGGACGAAGACCCGGGTGCCGGGCGCCCGGGTCCGGTGTTCCTCAGCCCAATGCCCGGGTCAGCGCCGGTAGATAGCCCGACTTGTAGCCGGTGGCGGTCGGGTGAAAGGAATTGGTCGGTGGCCGCAGGGTCAGCCCGTTGAGCCACGGGCGGGACCCGCAGATGCCGTGCCCGGCGAAGAGGTCGCGCACGTCGGCGAACGTGAAGCCGGCCGCGTGGGCCCGGTCGGCCATCAGAACGTCGACATCCTGCGTGCCGGTGTTCAGCGCCCGCCGCTTGACCAGGTCCATCCCGCCCACCCCGCAGCTCGACCGCGTGGTGTCGAACAGCACGGGGTAGGACAGCACGACGACCTCGGCGTGCGGGGCCCGGCGTTTGATCGCGGCGTACGTGGCGTCGAGCTTGGCCTTGAGCCGCCCGGTGATGAACGTGTGGGCGGCCGCGACCACGGCGGCGCAGCCGGAGTCACTGTCCACGGTGCAGGAGATGACGGCCGGCGCGAATCCGGCGTCGTTGCCCCCGACCGTGATGGTGACCAGGTCCGTCCGGGACGACAGGAACGGGATCTGGGTGGCCAGCACGGTGTCGGTCGTGGCGCCCGAGCAGGCGAGATCGGTGTACGACGCGGGATCGTTGCGGTCGGCCCACAGTGCCGGGTACCCGCTCGTTCCGCGCAGGCACGGGCCGCTCTGGCCGGGTGCGCCGACGCCGGCGGAGTACGAGTCGCCCAGTGCGACGTAGTGGATGGTGTGCGGGTCGGTCGCCGCCGCCGCGGGGGCCGCGGCGACGAGGGTCAGCAGGGTGGGTGTGACGAGGCAGGCGAGGACGGGGTGACGTCTGCTCATCGGTGGCCTCCATCCGCGGGGGATCTGGGGGCCGAAGCGCTCCGGTTACCGAAGAGTAAGTCAAGGCCTGAATAAAAGAAACATCATGACATCGGTGTTACTAGGTAGTAACGTGGGTCGATGTGACCAGCATGGATGTCCCATCGTCACGTAACGTGTTCGGAAGGTGATCACTTCACATGGCGACCACAGGGCTTGTTCAGCATGCTGTCAGCCGACCGGGTTAACGTCGGAGCCATGGAAGAGGTCAGGGCACGTCAGGTGGTGGAGGCGCTGCGGTCGCGCAACGTCTTCGCGCACGTGAAGCTGCCGCACGCCGGCATCACGCAGTACGGGGTTCGGGTGGTCCTGCCCGACGGCCGCGAGGCGGTCTGGGACAACGACGGGACGGCCGGGCTGGAGGCGCAGATCATGCGCGACGGCGTCCTGGTCGGGTTCGTGGCGTCCATCCCCGGCTCGGAGAATTTCGGGGACGCGCAGATCATCGAGGCGATCGCCACGGCCGACTACGACCAGCCGATCGGGCCGTCCCGGCCGAGCCACCCCACCCGTACGGCCGCGTCGAAGCCTCCGCGGCCGCCGGCCTCGCTGACCCAGCGGCTGCGGGAGAACTTCCGGTTCTGACTCAGCCGATCACGGCAGGGGAACCTCGATGCGGACGGCGCCGCGCAGGTCGAGGTAGACCCGGTCGGAGGCGCGCACGATCCGCAGCACCACGTGATCGCACTTGGCGCAGCGGGCCACCTGGCCGGCCGCCGGCATCCACAGCCGCAGCGTCGCCACCGCGTCCTCGTTGCCGCATCCCGCGCAGGTGACCATGGCCGCGGTCACGTCGACGGCGAAGATCTCGCGCAGATCGCCGGCCATCGCGTTGCCGTCCAGCTCGTTCACGGCGTGCCCCCGAATCGCTCGGTGCGGATGGTCCGCGGGTTGTGGCCCAGCGCGACGAGCATGTCCGCCACCGCCTCGACGAAGCTGGTCGGGCCGCAGACGTAGACGTCGGGATGGAACTCCGGTGGCCAGCCGTGCGTGTTCACCGTGGCCAGCCCGAGCCGCTTCGGCTTGTCCGGCCACAGATCGGGCGTACGGCGGGTGTAGACGTACGTCACGTCCAGGCCCGGATCGTCGCGCACGTGCCGGGCCAGTTCCGGCCCGTAGATCGCGTCGTCCGGCGTCCGCACCGAGTAGATGAGCCGGAACGGCTGCCGGCCCCGGACCGCGCCGCGCTGGCGGATCATCGACATCAGCGGGACGACCCCCGAGCCGCCGCCGATCAGCAGCACCGGCGCCGCCGACGTCTCGCGCCACACGAACCAGCCACCGACCGGCCCGCGCAGCTCCAGCGGAAACCCGACCTCGAAGCTGTCGGTCAGATACGCCGAAACCTCGCCGTCGTCGACCCGCTGGACGGTCAGCTCGACCGGACCCGAACCGGTCCACGCCGACGCGATCGAGTAGCTCCGCTCGGTGCTGTACCCGTCCGGTGCGGTCAGTCTCAGGTCGACGTGCTGGCCCGGCCGGTGACCGGGCCAGTCCGGGACGTCGAGCACCAGCGTGCGCGCCGTCGCCGACTCCGGACGGGCCTCCTGGAGGGTGGCCACCCGCCAGGTCAGTCGCCCTGATACCGCTGTTCCCGCCATGGGTCTCCGTAGTTGTTGTAGCCGGCCTGCTCCCAGAACCCCGGATGGTCCCGGTCCATCATCTCGATGCCGTTGACCCACTTCGCCGACTTCCAGAAGTACAGGTGCGGCACGACCAGCCGCGCCGGGCCACCGTGCTCGGGCGCGAGGTCGTTACCGCCGAACCGATACGCCACCCACGCCTTCCCGTCGAGCAGGTCGGCCAGCGGCACGTTGGTGGTGTAACCGCCGTAGCCGGACACCATCGTGTACTCGGCCGCCGTGTCGATGTTCTCGAACAGCGTCTGGACGGCGACCCCGCGCCAGGTGGTGTGCAGCTTGGACCACTTCGTCACGCAGTGGATGTCGACCGTGACGTCCTCGGACGGCAAGGTCATGAACTGGTCCCACGTCCAGGACGTCTTGTCGCCCTTCTCCGTGGTGATGGTGAACGTCCACCGATCCAGCGGGATCTTGGGCGTCGGGCCGGCCGACAGCACCGGGAATCCTTCGGTGAGGTACTGCCCCGGCGGGAGGTCGGGGCGGGAGGAGCGCCGGTGCCCGCCGAAGCCGGGCGTGATGATGCTCATAGCCGATCAGTAAACCGCACATCGGTGCCGGCGGAACCCCTTCCGTGTCTCAGCGCACGCCCAAACCGGACTTGCCGGCGGCCAATGTGCGCGATCCGCGCCGACGCGGCGGTTTCCGGTCAGCCGGCGCGCCGCGGGCCGGCTAGTTCCAGACCTTCGCGACGCGCTCGTGGACCTGGGCCGCCTGGCGCCGACCGGCTTGCGCCGCGTCGGCCCGGTGGTCCGGGTCGAGCGGGTTGCGGCCGATCGCGTTCAGGGCCGCGTCGCTCGGGCTGACCACCGCCGTCCGTACGCCCGGACCGAGCGCCGCGGCCTGCGCCTTGGGGCTGTCCCCACGCCGGACGCCGCCGGTGACGGGCGCGATCACCACCACCCGCCCGTACCCGGCGGCCAGATCGACGTTGGCGATCGACCGGACACCGCCGTCGATGTAGCGGACGCCGTTCACCGTCATCGGCGGCCAGACCAGCGGGACCGCGCAGCTCGCGGCCACCGCGTCGAGCAGCGGGACGCCGCTGTCGTTGTCGAAGACCACGACCTCACCGGTCTCCGCGGCCACGGCCGGGATCCGCAGCCGCGCCTTCGGCCAGTCGTCACCCGGCACCCGCTCGGCGATCGCGGCCCGTCGTTCCGACTCCGGCACCGTCGCCTTGTGTAGCGAGCGCCGGCCCAGCCAGGCCCGGCCCCGGCGGCGGTCACCGGGCCACACCGCGGCGCCGAGGAAGGCGAGCAGGACACCGGCGCCGATCGAGGCGTTCCGGTCGCCGCCGGTGTCGGCGAGCTCGCGCTCGAACAGTTGCGGCAACGTGGAGCCGCCGGTCACCTGAGCGGCCACCACCGAGCCGGCCGAGGTGCCGACGAACAGGTCCGCGCGGGACAGATCGGCGCCGAGCTCGGCCAGCCCGTACAGCAGCCCGATCTCCCAGGCCACGCCGGTCACTCCGCCGCCGCCGAGCACCAGAGCCCGGCCGTCCTCATTGGTCATCCGTCGATTGTGCCCCTACGGTGTGACACTCGGGCTGGTATACCCGCTGACGGCCGCGGTGGAGGCCACCACCAGGCGGTAGCGGTAGCCCCGGGCGACGCCGGTGACGGTGGCCACCGGCACCGCGGCGTACGTGCGGAACACCGTCCACGGCGACGTCGTCCGGCCGGACTGGCGCTGGACCTGCACGGACTGGCCGGCCGGACCGGCCACGGTCGCGGTCAGCGTGGTCGGATTGCGGACGGCCAGCCGGGCGAGCGCCTGCACCGTCGTGCTGTAGACGGCCGAACTCACGGCCGCGGTGGTCGCCATCTCGTCAACGATCAGTTTCACCCGGTACGGGCCGGTGACGGTGACCCGTGAGCTGACCGACCCGGCGGACGTGGTGAGCGCCGGCTTGCAGGTGAAGGTGGTGGACACGCCGCCGGCCGTGCACAGCTGGACCGCCCGGCCCGGGGCGAGGGCGCCGCCGACGCGGACGGAGAAGGTCGCGGTCACGACGCTGCCGTATAAGACCGTCCGGTTCTGGGCGTCGACCGTGGTGATGACCGGCGTGATCTTGACGGGCGCCGGGCTCGCGCTCGGCTCGGCGGTCGGGCTCGTGGTGGGTTCGGTCGTGGGGCTGGTGGTTGGGTCGGTCGTGGGGCTGGTGGTGGGTTCGGTCGTGGGGCTGGTGGTGGGTTCGGTCGTGGGGCTGGTGGTCGGGTTCGGCCGTGGGGCTCGTGGTGGTGACCTCGGTCGTCGGCGTGGCGACGGGGGTGCTGGTGGCCGGCGTCGTCGACGGGTCACCGGCTGCGGTCACGGCGGCCACGGCGGACGCCGCATCGATCCGGCCGTACCCGTAATCGTTGTCCTTGCCGGTGGCGCCGAGGTCGACGGCGGTGGACTCGAGGGCCTGCTCGACCTGGTCCGGGGTCAGCCCGGGCCGGGCGGCGTCGATCAGGGCGGCCGTCGCGGCCACGTACGGCGACGCCATCGACGTGCCGCTGGCGTACGCGTAGCCGCCGTTGTTCCAGGTGCTCGCGATCTGCGCGCCGGGCGCGGCCACGTCGACGTAGCTGCCGCTGTTCGAGAACGAGGCGTACGCGTCGTTCTGATCGGTGGCGGCCACCGCGATGACGCCCGGGTCGGCCCCCGGGTACGACACCGGGCTGCCGTTCGCCCGGCTGTTGCCGGCCGCCGCCACCACCGTGATGCCCTTGGACCGGGCGTACAAGATCGCGTCGGTGACCGCGGTGACCTGGGTCGTCGCGCCGAGCGACATGTTCGAGCACCGAGGCGCCGTGGTCGGCGGCCCAGACGATGCCGGTGGCCAGCGCCGACATGGTGCCGGCACCGGTCGCGTCCAGCACCTGCACGGGGAGGATCTTGGCGTCCGGGGCCGTCCCGGCGACGCCGATCCCGTTGCCGGTGAGCGCGGCGATGATGCCGGCCACGTGCGTGCCGTGTCCCTTGCCGTCGCTGCTGGTGCCGGTGGTGTCGTCGATGGCGTCGTAGCCCGGCAGCACCTGCCCGGCCAGGTCCGGGTGGGCGGCGTCGACGCCGGTGTCGAGCACGGCGACCGTGACTCCGCCCCCGGTGGAGGACGTCCAGGCGGCGCCGGCCCGGATCTTGTCCAGCCCGTACTGCAGGGGACGGTCCGGGTCGGTCCCGGTGGGCACGTCCAGCGCCGACGTCGGGGCGTCGAGTTCCACCGCGACCGCTCGCGGCGCCTTCTGCCCGGCGCGGATCAGCCCGGCCGCGGCGGTGGCGTCGGTGGCGGTCCGGGCGGTGACCACCGGGCGGCCCTGGGCGTCCAGCGCGGTGCTGACGACGGTGACCGGATGGGCGGGTGAGACCGTGGCCGGCAGGATCGCGCTCGGGGCCGCGGACAGCCCGCGCGTCACCGGCGTCCAGCCGCCGGGGGTGCCGGCCAGCTGCGGCGCCACCAGCGCCGCGGCCGCGGCGGTGCCGGCGGCCAACGCGCCGAAGCCGAACGTGCGCAGGTTCGAGCCCATGTGATTCCTCCCCGGAGTGCGACTCGGCAGCTCCGATCGGCTGGGCGTCCGGCCGGCTGAAGGAATCCTCGGGTGCTTGCTGGTTTCCGCCCGTATTGTCCGGATTCTTGGGACGATAGGTTCACGGGCCTGGCCTGCGGCCGGGCCACCGGACCGGCAGGGGGACCTCCTGATGACCCACTTCGATCCCGACGGCGACTACGCGTACGACCACCAGGCCGCCCGCCGCGCCCGCCGCCGCGGCAAGGCCGCCGTCGGCGCGGTCGGCCTGGCCGCGCTGCTGGGCGGGGGCGCATTCCTGGTCACCAACCTGGTCACCGACAAGCCCGGCACCATCGCCGGCGAAAGCGGGGCGTTGTCCCGGTTGGCGTCGCCCAGCGTCGCCCCCGGCTCCCCGTCGGCGTCTTCGTCCGCCACCCGCCACGGCCGCTCCGGCGCGACTGCCGCCAAGGAGGCGAGCCCGACCCCGTCGCTCTCGGCGTCGTCGAAGTCGGCCGAGCAGCGCATCAAGGACGCCCGCGAGAACGCGGCCAAGCACGGCGTTCCCCTGATGCGCCCGCTGCCGGCGGTGACGGTGCCCGCGGAGGACATCACGGTGACCAACTCCGGGTCGCCGGAGTCCTCGGGCGGGACGCTGCGCACCGTCTCGGCGCGCGGAGACCTGACCGGGCAGCGCGAGCTGGCGTGGGCGGCGGACGACGGCGTGAAGTACGGGGACGCGCACTGCACGCAGAAACTGAAGTTCGCCAACAACACCACGCCATCGGTACGGCCGACGCTCATGCTGTGCTGGCGTACCAGCGCCACCAGGAGTGTCGCGGTGGTGCTGGTCCGGACTCAGGGGAAGCCGACGATGGCCGCGGCGGTCTCGGCGCTGGACCGGCGCTGGGCTCAGATGGATTGAGACGCCGGCAACGAGAAAGGGCCCGGAGCTTTCGCTCCGGGCCCTTCCGCTACGCGATGCCGATCAGAACGGCGCCACCGTGAAGGTGGACTGGCTGGAGATGACGGACTGGTTGTAGGTGGTGTCGGTGGTGGCTGCGTTCAACGCGCCGTCGGTGACGACGGTGATGTTGTAGGCACCGTCCGGCACCGGGTTTCCACTGGTCAGAGTGGCCGTGGTGGAGCCGCTGATGGCCGCCGAGTTCGCCACCGAGAGAGTGGCGGTGGCGCCGGTCGGGTCGACCCCGGTGATCACGGCGTTTGTACCGATACCGGTGCCGGAGATGGCACTGCCGACGTTCGCCTGGCTGAACGCATTGGCCGCGCCGGTAACGGTGAACGCGTCCTGCGCACCCGAGGTCACGGTCGCGGTGCCGGTGGTGCCGATGGTCACCGTGATGGAAGCGGCCGTGCTGGACGCGTTGGCGGACATCAGCGCCGTGGTCGGGCTGGTGATGGCCACGATGGTCGTGCCGGCCGGGATGTTGGTGTTGCTGGCTTGGACGACCGGCGCGCCGATGTCGTTCGGATTGAACGTCGCCGAAGTGAGCGTCAGCACGTTGCTGGCGCTCGTGACGCCGGCGGCGACACCGGCGCGGTAGTTGGTGTAGGACGCCGTGCCGGTGTTGTCCAGCGCGCCGGTGAGGTTCAGGCTGCAGACCAGTTCGGAGTCGGTGATCACGATCACGTTGCCGCAGTTCGCGACCGGTCCGTTGGCCTTGTTGGTGGCACCCCGGCCGTTGTAGACACCGTTGACCAGGTAGACCTTCGCCGCCGTGGAAGAGGAGCCGAACGACAGGGCGAAGAAACCGGTGCCCTGCACGTCGACGTCCTGCGCGGTGACGGTGCTCGGCGCCGTGTTCGGCGAGACCGAGACGCTGTTCAGGTAGGTGTACGCCGACGACATGCTGTCCGAGCCGATGGACGTGGTGACGCTCAGCGTCACCGGGCCCGTCGCGTGCGGGGGCGTGACGGCGGTGAACGTGTTGGCGTCGAGCGGAGTGATCTGCGTCAGGGGCGCCCCACCCAGCGTCGCGGTGATGCCCGACGACGGGAAGTAGGTACCGCTGACGGTGATCGTGCTGTTACCCAGAGCCGGACCGCTGTTGGGCGTCACGGCGGTGATGGTCGGCACGTTGGCGACGGTGTAGCTGACCACGCTCAGCAGCTTGCCGGTGGTGGTGCTGGTGCTGCTGTAGATGCACAGGTTGTACGGCGTCGGCAGTCCACCGGAAACCACCGGGCCGATCGGCACCGTCAGCGCTGCCTTGTTGTTGGCCAGCTTGCGCACGGTGGCCGCCATGTTGGTACCCGGGCTGGCGGGGTACAGCGCGGAGCAGGAGGTCGGCGCGGTCGTCGGCGACGCGAGGAACACCGCCGCCGGCGCGGTGACGCCGGTGAGGAAGTTGCTGGTGCTGTTGATGGTCAGGTTCACCGGGTTGCCGCTGGTGCTCGGCGGCTGAGTCGCGTTGTTCAGCGTGGTCGCCGGGAGCGTGACCGCGTACCCACCGGTGGAGCTGGTCGCCAGCAGCGCGCTGCTGGTGCCCGTGCCGGCGTACACGCAGATCGTGTAGGGCGTGTTCAGTCCGGTGGCGAGCGTGGCCGCCGGGACCGACGCGGTCAGTACCGTGGTCGAGGTCCGCGTCACCGTCGTGCTCGGGTTGGTCGGCGACGCTCCGTAAGTCCCGGGGCAGCCGGTGCTGGAGAGGGCGAACGTGACGCCCGGCGTGGCCGGCACCACGGTCGCGGTGGAGGGCAGCGTCAGCGTGACGGTGCCGCCGCCACCGCTGTTGCCGGTGGCCGGGCTGACCGTCCCGCCCGGGGTCAGCGTGAAGCTCGAACCCGCGTCGTTCACGGCGAGGCTGGTGCCGGCCGTGGTGCCGACGTAAGTGCAGACGTAGTACTGCTTCACGGCGCCGGCGGTGCCGCCCGGCAGCGTGGTCGGCACCGTGAACGACACCGCGTTCGCGCTGACCTTGTTGACGTTGGCGGCCGCGACGTTCGGCGCGGTGATGTTGTACGTCGACGGGCATGAACTGGTCGTGGTGAAGATGACGCCGGGCCCATCGGCGGAGTAGCCACCGGTCTTGGTGGCCGTGACCGTGGTGCCGACCGGGCCGTATGCCGGGCTCATGGAGTCCAGCGTCACAGCAAAAGCTGCAGACGGTGCGACCAGCAGGGCGGCCACGACCGCCCCGGCGGTCAGGAGCCCGGCTGGTGCCAGCCGGGCTCGGGTACTTCTCTGGGTCGTACGCATGCGAGGTCCTCCTACGGCCTTCTGGCCGCTCTTGGGTGGGTGTGCCCGCACGTGTCGATGACGGCGGGCCGTCTCGCCGGAAGCGTAACGTGGAGTATGCGGGCGATTGCCCAGAGTGAGGAACTTGAGTGGATCCGACCGGCTTGCCCAGGTCTCGGTCCGGAACCTGATCATGCCGGAACAGCACCGGCCGCCCTCAATCCTCGAGGGCCGGCCGGCATGCGAGGCATTCACCGAAGCCGTACGTCTCACCGAGCGGCTCGGTCCCCTGGTCGCCGTTGACGGGTGACCCGCAGCCAGCGCCGCAAGGCATGCCAGGCGAACGCCGCCGAGTGCCGTGACGCGACCCGGGAATCCCGCGACCGTACGTCCGGCACCCCGGCCGGAACCAGCAGCCGCAATGCTCCCGGGCGGATCCGCACGCGCAGCGGCGAGTCGACGGTCAGCGGCTCGCCGTCGCGCGCGACCCGTACGCGACCGCCCTCGAAGTCCTGCCGCCAGGACGGCGCGGGCCACGCGCGCCAGAACTCGCTGCGGTCGCGGCCGCGCAGCACCACCTCGGCCAGCGCCTCCCGCCGGTGGCGGGCCTCACCCGGCGGCAGCGCGATCGCCGACAGTCCCAGCTCGCCGGAGTTCAGCCGGAACCGCTCGGCGTCCCAGCGCAGCCGTGGGAATTCGTACGGATTGTTGGAGATCAGCATGACCAGCACATCGCGCAGCGCCGAACCGTCCGGCAGCCCGACCGCGAACATCGGCTGCGGGCCGTGCGCGAGCGCGTCGGCGAGGCGCTCACGGGCGATCTTGCCCTTGGCGTGCCGGTAATCCGGGTCCGCGACCATCGCCGCGTACAAGCCGAGCGAGACCACGTTGAGGAACGTGTGGGCGCCGTTCAGCTCGCCGGCGTCGACGCGTTTCTCGCGGCCGCCGTGCAGAGCGCGCAGGGCGTCACCGGGATCGTCGGTGTTCAGACCGGCGTCGCGGGCGAAGTGGTTCAGCGTCCCGGCGGGCAGCACCAGCAGGGGCAGATCGCGCTCGATCGCCACCCCGGCCACCGGGCCGAGCGAGCCGTCGCCCCCGGCGATCCCGAGCGCGGTCGCACCGTCGCCGGCCGCCCGTCGGGCGAGCGCTTCCACGTCGTCGCCGGGCTTCAGCACGTACGGCCGGGCGCCGGCGTCGCGGACCCGGGACTCGAGATGGTGCTCGGCCACCCGCCCGCCGCCGGAGCGTGGGTTGAGCAGGACGTACGCGGTCATCTGGTCGCCTGGACCTCCACCGGTGCCGGGGTCGGCGGCACCACCACCTCGGATCCGATCCGGGTCAGCCGGCGGGTACCGGCTCCGAGCAGCGGCACCAGGCTGGCCACCAGCAGGATGACCGCGCCGAGGACGAGCGTACGGTTCACGCCCACCGCCACCGACACGGGGCCGGCGAGCGCGTTGCCCAGCGGCAGCGCCAGGAACGAGGTCAGCACGTCCCACGACGTCACCCGGGCGAGCAGCCGGTGCGGCACGTGGTCCTGGATCGCGGTGTCCCAGGCGACCGCGTAGAAGGTCAGGCCGGCATACCCGACAACCGCCCCGGCGATGACCGCGACGAGCATGCCCGGCCAGACGTACGCGAGTGGCCAGAGCGCCATCAACGCCAGGGTGAGCCAGCCGGCCCGCAGCAGCCGCCGCGGCCGCCACCGCAACGCGCCGGTCGCGCCGGCCACCCCGCCCAACCCCTCGGCGGCGGAGATGAACCCGGCCGCGCCGGCCCCGCCCAGCTTCTGGATCGCCAGCACCTGAACCAGGACCAGGATCACGCCGTTGGCGACGTGGTAAAGGGTGGCGGCCAGCATGCCGACCAGCAGCCAGGTCCGCGAGCGGATCTCCCGCCAGCCGTCGGCCAGTTCTCGCACCATGCCCGTACGCCCGCCCGTCCGCTCGACCCGCGCGGAGATCAGCAGCGTCGCCGTCATCGAGGCGAGGAAGCTGACCGCGTTGACGGTGAACCCGGTGGTGGCGCCGAACGCGGCCACCGTCAGCCCGCCCAGCGCCGGTCCGATCACCGAGCAGATCGTTCGCAGCAGGCTCAGGGTCGCGTTGGCCGACTGCCGCTTCGCCGGTGGCACGAGCATCGGCTTGAGCGCGGCCTCGGCCGGGTCGAAGAACGCGCCGGCGCCCCCGGCCAGCGCGGCCAGACCGCAGAGCAGGGGCAGACGGTACGTGCCGGACGCGAACATCACCGCCATGCCGCCCGCGGTCAGGCACCGGACCGCGTCGGACAGCACCATCACCCGCTGCGGCTGCAGCCGATCGGCCCAGACGCCACCGAACAGCGCGCACACCAGGATCGCGCCGAACTGCGATGCCATCACCAGGCCGAGGTCGCCGGCGCCGCCGCCGGCCAGCACGATCGCGACGGCGAGCGCCACGGTCTGGAAGCCGTTGCCGAGCCAGGACAGGCACTGGCCGGTGGCCAGCCGGCGGAAATCGCTCACGCCCTGGAAGGTAATACGACGTCGAACTATTAGTCAATGAACTATCAGACGTCGTCAGTCCTGGCACACTGGTGCGCATGGACGAGCGTGACGCGGTCGACCACCACGTGGCCCGGTGGTCGGACTACTGGAAGGACGACCCGCAGTTCGTGCCCGAGGTCGAGGGAGCTCTGGTGCGGATGAGCCACATCCTCAACCGCGTCCGGCGCGAGGACGCGGCGGCGTTCGCGCACGCCGACCTCTCGCTCGAGGACTACAAGACGCTGCACGGCCTGATGGTCCAGCCGTTCCCGACCGAGGCCACCCCCGCGCAACTGGCGGATGTCACCGGTGTCACCCGCGCCGCCATGACCAGCCGCCTCGACCGCCTGGTCAAGGCCGGCCTGGTCACCCGCGAGGAGGAGCCCCGCGACCGGCGCCGGGTGATGATCCGCCCGACCGCGGCCGGTCGCGCCGCGTGGAGCGAGCACATCTTCGCCGGCATGGCCCGCGACCAGCGGATGCTGTCCGCCCTCGGCCCGGACGAGCTGCTCGCGCTGAACGCGTTGCTGCGTAAGGTGGTCCGCAACTTGGAGGACAGGGTCTGAGGTGCGGATCGCCCACTTGTCCGACCCGCACTTCGGCGCCACCTCTCCGCTCGTCGTGGCCGGCCTCGCGGCCGACGTGGCCGCCCGGCAGGTCGACCTGGTGCTGGTCAGCGGGGACCTGACGATGCGGGCCCGGGACGGCCAGTTCGCGGCCGCCCGGACGTTCCTCGACGGGCTCGGGGTGCCCTGGCTCGCGGTGCCGGGCAACCACGATCTGCCGCTGGACCGCCCGCTGGCGCGGTGGTTCCGGCCGTTGCGCGCGTACGGTCCCGAGCCCGAGGCCCTGCGGCGGTACGGCGACCTGCAGGTGCTCGGGCTGTCGACGCCGCGCCGCTACTACTGGAAGGGTGGCCGGATCTCGGCGGCCCAGTCGGCGCGGATCGCCGCGCTGCCCCCGGCCGGCCTCACCGTGGTGATGGTCCACCACCCGGTGTTCCGGTCACCCCGGCGCCCGCGCGAGCGGATCGTCCGCGGAGCCGCCCGCGCGGTCCGCGCCGCCGCTTCTTCCGGGACCGATCTGATCCTGTGTGGACACGACCACGTCGCGGCGTCGGCGGATCTGTCGACGCTGTGGCCGTCGGTTGATCGTCGGGTGCTGGGCGTGATGGCCGGCACCTGCGCCTCGGTCCGCGTCCGGGCGGGACAGCCGCAGTCCTGGAACCTCCTGGAGTGGACGGGTGACCGCCTCGACCTTCAGGTCCGCGTCTGGGACGGCGGCACGTTCGCGGCGACCGACGAGCGCCGGTGGACCCGGGGCCCGCACGGCTGGACCTGACCGGCGGCGGGCGGGGTCTTTGTCGGAAACCTGCCGGCTCGCCCGGGCGCGACATGGCCGTTGTCGGGTGAACGACGACCGCCTCGACCGTGCGGCGGTGTCCGAGCGTGGCGGGTTCGTGCTATATATAGGCAGACTCAATAAGCGACGGAAGGAGTCGCCATGAGGGCGACCTACCGAGTTCTGGCCATGCTCGTCGCCATCGGTGTCGTGTTGCAGGCCGCGTTCATCGCCTGGGGCACGTTCGCGGTCTTCCACGGCAGCGACAACGGCAAGTCCTTCGAGAAGGACAGTCCCGGTGCAGGCTTCGCCGCGCACGCCGTTGCCGGATACCTGATCGTGCTGATCGCGCTGGTGCTGCTGATCGTGTCCTTCTTCGCCGGCATCCCGGGCGGGGTGAAGTGGGCGGCGATCACATTCGGCGTCGGGGTGCTGCAGATCGCGCTGGCCGCGTTCAGCTTCCCGGTGCCGATCATCGGGCTGCTGCACGGGCTGAACGCCTTCGCGCTGGCCGGGGTGGCGTCGATCGCGATGCGCAAGGCCCGGGTGGCACCGGGCGTTCCGGTCGCCGCCTGATTCATGCGGACCTCTGTCCGGGCGGCCATCGCGGTGGTGGCCGCCCTCGCCGTGCTCGGACCCCTCGGCTACTTCTTCCTCGACAGCCTCGTGCCGTCCACCTACGACATGGCGACCATGGGCTACGCCGACAACGGGGGCGGCCCGGACGCGCACCGGCATTCCTCCGGCGGCCTGAGCGTCGCCGACCTCAAGGGGCCGTCCGGGCCGGCGCAGGTCTCGGTCACGCTGACCGCGCGCAAGGAGGGCGGGCGGTACACGCTCAACCATCGGACGCCGGGGCCGGAGATCCGGGCCACGGTCGGCCAGTTGATCCGGGTGACGCTGATCAACGAGTCGGTGCCGGACGGCGTGACCCTGCACTGGCACGGGGTGGACGTGCCCAACGCCGAGGACGGCGTGGCCGGGGTGACGCAGGACGCGGTGCGCAAGGGCGGCCGGTACGAGTACCGGTTCGTGGCCCAGGACGCCGGCACGTACTGGTACCACTCCCATCAGATCTCGCACCAGGAAGTACGGCTGGGGCTGTTCGGCACGCTGGTGGTCGAGCCGGCCACGCCGCTCGGCGTCGAGCGCGATCCGGTGCTGGCCGTGCACACGTACGACGGCAGACGGACGATCAACGGCGCCGCCGGCGTGTCCGGGCTGGACGCGCGGCCGGGGGAGAAGGTTCGTGCCCGGGTGATCAACACCGACTCGGCGCCGTTCCACGCGTGGGTCAGCGGCGCCGAGTACACCGTGGCCGCCGTCGACGGGCGCGACGTGCACTCGCCGTCGCCGCTGCGCGACACCGAGGTGCTGGTGACCGCGGGCGGCCGGGTCGATCTGGAGTTCACCGTGCCCGCGAGTGGCGGGGTGCAGGTCGCGCTCGGCGGCGGCCTGGCCGCGGCGGCCGGCACCACGGCGGCCGGCACTACGGCGGCCGGCACTACGGCGGCCGGCACTACGGCGGCCGGCACTACGGCGGCCGGCACTACGGCGGCCGGCACTACGGCGGCCGGCACTACGGCGGCCGGCACTACGGCGGCCGGCACCGCGGCGGCCGGCACCGCGGCGGCCGGGCCCGCGGCGGCCGGGCCCGCGGCGGCCGGGCCCGAGCCGAGGGCCGGCGTCGATCTGCTGACCTACGGGACGCCGGCGCCGCTGGGCTTCGACCCGGCCAAGGCCGACCGGCATTTCCAATACCGGATCGGCAAGGCCCCCGGCTTCCTCGACGGCAAGCCCGGCCTGTGGTGGACCATCAACGGGCACATGTGGCCGGACGTGCCGATGTTCATGGTCGACACCGGCGACATCGTGCAGATGACGATCGCCAACTCCAGCGGCGAGGTCCACCCGATGCACCTGCACGGCCACCACGCGGTGGTGCTCAGCCGCAACGGCGTCGCCGCGACCGGTTCCCCGTGGTGGTTCGACTCGCTCGACGTGGCCAACGGGGACACGTACGTGGTGGCCTTCGTCGCCGACAACCCGGGCATCTGGGTGGACCACTGCCACAATCTGCAGCACGCTGCCGACGGGCTGCTGGCGCACCTGGCCTACAGCGACGTGACCACGCCGTACCGGGTCGGCGGCAAGGCCGGCAACGCCCCGGAGTAGCGCGCTACAGGTACATGCCGGTCGACGACGGCGCGGGCGGCGGCACGGTCACCGGCTGGGCGCCGGTCTTGAGCGCGTAGAGCTCGGCCAGGGTGGCGCCGTCGCCGCCGATGCCGGTGGCCGTCCCCAGCCAGGCGGTGGCCTCGGCGTACGGCAGGCGGCCGACCTCGATGCTGGCCAGGCATCGCCCGGGCCGGACCACCGCAGGGTGCAGGGACGCCAGGTCCTCGTTCGTGGTGATCGCGATCAAGGCGTTGCGGCCCTGCCCGAGCAGCCCGTCGGTGAGGTTGAGCAGACGCGACAGCGACTGCCCCGCGCTCGCCTTGGCCTCGCCGCTGATCAGCTCGTCGCAGTCCTCGAGCATCAGCAGGCGCCACCGCGGCTCGTCCTCGTCGCCGCTGCCCAGGGCCACGCTCATCAGGTACGCCGGGTCGCCGAACAGCCGCTCCGGGTCCAGCACGCAGTCCACCTGGCACCAGGCGCGCCACTGCTGGGCCAGCGCCCGCAGCGCCGTGGTCTTGCCGATGCCGGGCTCGCCGTGCAGCAGCAGGAGACGCCCGTTGACCGCGGTCCCGTCGACCGCCATCAGGCGCTCGAGGGTCTGGGCGACCGGCTCGGCGTAGTTGCGGCGGATCTCGGCCCAGGGCGCGGCGTCGATCTCGCGGGCGACCCGCCGGGGACCGTGCGGACCGTAGTGCCAGAAGCCGATGGGCACGGTGTCCGCCGACGGCTCCGGCTCGTCGACCGCGTTCTCGATCACCGCGGCCAGCACCGACTCGGCCAGTTCGGCGGTGATGGCGGTGACCGTCACCCGGGCCCGGCGGCTGTGCGCCCAGCGGGTGACGTGCAGGGTCCAGCCGTCGCCGGCGGACAGGCGGCGCTGGCCGTCCTCCTCCACGGCGTCGCGCACGATGCGGGCCTCGTCGATGGTCAGGGCGGCGTCGGCGCGGACGTGCTCCAGATAGTTCGTACGGCCGAAAGGCTCGCGGCCGGTGACGAAGGCGTCGAGCGCGAGCAGATCGACCACGTCCACCAGCCGGTCGGCGTCGTCGACGGCGCCGGACAGCGGGAGCGAGGCGAGCGGGGTGACCGCCTGCTCCGCGGGGCGGCTGCCGAGCCGGTCGACGGACTGGTGCGGTGTACGCATGCCTTCCATGATCGTCCTGGGACGGCAATTTTCACAGCGGTTTTCATGTTTGCGCGCGGGCCGGAGACAGTCCTCATCGGAGGGTTGACGCGGGGCCCGCGCTCACAATTTCCGCCTGGGTCAGGCCATCCGTGGCACCGTCGCGGCGCGCCCGGCCCGTCGGGGGCGGCCGGTGGCGTCACGGCCGCCCGCGGAGACTCGGGCGCGGCCCCGGGCGGCCCCGGGCGGCGCCGTCGTGGTGCCGCCGGTCGGAGTCATCCGCCGGTCGGGGTCATCCGCCGGTTCGGGTCAGGCCTCGATCCGGGTCAGGCCTCGATCCGGGTCAGGCCTCGATCCGGGTGCAGCACGAACACCGGGATGACCCGCTCGGTCTTCGTCTGGTAGTCCGCATACGGCGGGTAGGCGGCGACCGCCCGCTCCCACCACAGGTCGCGCTCGGCTCCTTCCACCTCGGCTGCGGTGTAGTCGTGCTTCTCCGGCCCGTCCTGCAGCTCGACGTGCGGCTGCTTGCGGATGTTGTGCACCCACACGGGGTGCTTGGGGGCGCCCCCAGCGAGCCGATGACCGCGTACTGCCCGTCGTGCTCGACGCGCATCAAGGCGGTCTTGCGCAACAGACCGGTCTTGGCGCCGACCGTGGTCAGCACGATGACCGGCATACCGCGCAGATCGCCGGCCTGCTCGCCGCCGCTGGCCTCGTAGGCCTCCGCCTGCTCGCGGGCCCAGTCGGCGGTGCTCGGCGCGTATTGTCCGGTCAGAGGCATGTCCTGCTCCTTGCTCGGGTTGTTGTTCGGTCCACCGAAGAACAGCGTAGAAGAGCTGCTTCCCGGGGTGCGACCGGAGAGCGGTCAGCGTCACTGTTCCCCGGGACGCGGGCGATGATCCGGAGAGCATCGACGCCGCCGCGCCCGTGCCTGCCGTCTTCGATGCCTGGCCGGCCACCACGTCGCCCGGTTGACCGGCGCGCCTGACCCGCCTCGCTCCGTCAGGGGCCGGCCGCGGCGGCCTGGCGCTGGGCGAAGGCGATCAGGTCGCGGCGCTGGATGGCCGCGGCCATCAGATCGGGGAACGCGTCCGGGGTGCACGCGAACGCCGGCACGCCCAGGGCGGCCAGGGCCGCCGCGTTCTCGTGGTCGTACGCGGGCGCGCCCTCGTCCGACAACGCCAGCAGGACCACCACCTGCACCCCGGCCGACACCATCTCGGCCACGCGGCGCAGCATCTGCTCGCGGACACCGCCTTCGTACAGGTCGCTGATCAGCACGAAGATGCTGTCCCGGGGCCGGGTGACCAGCTGCCGGGCGTAGGCCAGAGCCCGGTTGATGTCGGTGCCGCCGCCCAGCTGCGTGCCGAACAACACCTCGACCGGGTCGCTGAGCTGGTCGGTGAGGTCCACCACCGAGGTGTCGAAGACGACCAGCGACGTCCGCAGCGACCGCATCGAGGCCAGCACCGCCGCGAACACCCCGGCGAACACCACCGACGACGCCATCGAGCCCGACTGATCCACGCACAGCACGACGTCCCGCTGGACGGACGCGGTGCGGCGGCCGTAGCCGATCAGCCGTTCCGGGATCACCGTCCGGTGCTCGGGTTGATAGTGCTTGAGGTTGGCGCGGATGGTGCGGTCCCAGTCGATGTCGGCGTGCCGGGGCCGGTTGATCCGGGCGGCCCGGTTGAGGGCGCCGGTGACCGCCGACCGGGTCTTCTGCGCGACGCGCTTCTCCAGCTCGTCGACGACCTTGACGCACCACCTGCCGGGCCGCTTCCTTCGTCTCGTCGGGCATCACCCGGTTGAGCGAGAGCAGCGTGCCGACCAGGTTGACGTCCGGTTCGACGGCGGCCAGCATCTCCGGTTCCATCAGCAGCCGGGTCAGGTCGAGCCGCTCGATCGCGTCGGCCTGCATCACCTGGACGACCGTGCTCGGGAAGTACCGGCGGATGTCGCCCAGCCACCGCGCCACCCGTGGCGCCGAGCCGCCCAGTCCGGCCGAACGCTGCGAACGCGGTCCGTCCTCGCCGGCCGCCCCGGCGTCGTACAGCGCGGACAACGCCGCGTCCATCTTCCCGTCGCGTCCCTCGGCGGCGCCGAGCGCGTCCTCGGCCGGGCCGCCCAGGACGAGCCGCCACCGCCGCCCCCGCTCCCGGTCGGTCTCCTCCGTCATCGCGCCTCCTGGTCGATCGCATCGGCCACCGCGTCGCCGGGCGGGGGACCGGGATCACCCGGCGCGGCCGCCACGCCGGCCGGCGGCCCCGCGCCGCGTGAAAGTTCTCGATCACCGGACGCCAGGGTTTCGCCGCCGGGCGGCGGAACGCCGAACGGAGTCACGGTGTGGCCGAGAAGGATCGACAGGGTGGGCAGGACCGACGCCGCCCGGCCGGGGTCGAGGGGCGCCGGGGCAGCGGTGAGCGCCGCGCCGCGGCCGGCCGCGATCCGCTCGCCGATGGCCCGGCGCTCGCCCGCCTCGAACGCGCCGAAGGTACGGCGCAACAGCGGCAGCACGTCGTCGAACGCGTCCGCGGCGATGTCGGCCAGCCAGTCGTCGAGCAGGGCGAGCAGCGCATCGTCGTGCACCAGCAGCAGCCCGCCGCCGGAGAGGAAACCCTCGACCCAGGAGGCAGCGTGCGCCGGCGGCGTGCCCACCGTCAGCGGCAGCCGCAGCCGCCGGCGGACCTCGGCCGCGTCCAGCCGTCCGGCGTCGAGCAGCAGCCGGGTCAGCCGGCCGGCCAGCAGCCCGTGCAGGTCCGCCCGGGTGGCGACCGACTCGAGAGTGGCCAGCCAGCGGTCGCGCAGTTCACCGTCGTCGAGCAGGGCCACCGCCGAGTGCACGCCGTCGATCCGGGCGCGCAGCTCCGTGGCCGCCTCGTCGGCCAGGGAACCGATCGCCGACGGGAGGCCCGCGCACACCCGGCGCAGCAGCGTGGCGGTCACCGTCGACAGCCCGGCCAGGTCGGTGCGGCGGACGTCGCCGTACCGCAAGGTCCGGGCCAGCGCCGGGATGGCCGCCATCAGGTGCGTGATGTCGGCGTCGAGCGCAGCGCGGGCGTCGACGGCCGCCAGCACCTGCCCGTACGCGGCCGGCAGATCGGCGAGCAGGCAGGTCTCGACCAGCGCGGTGACCTCCGCCAGGGTTTCCGCCCGGCCGGCGGCGCCGGTGATCCGGGCGGTGGCCGCGGCGACCACGGTGGTGCCGTACATGCTGCCCTCGACCAGCCGGACCGCGAACTCGGGCTGCCAGCGCAGCCGCCACTGTCTCCCGGAACGTGCCGGTGCCCGGCCGGCCGGCGTCGGGCTCGCCCCACGGCACGTCGATCGCGCGCAGCCGGTGCAGCAGCCGGCTGCGACTGCGGTCGATGTCCTTGCGCAGGTCCAGTTCCAGGTTGCGCTCGCCGGCCTCGGGTTTGAGCCGGACCGCGCGTTGCTGGGCGGCCAGGTCGCGGGCCAGCGGGACGGCCGGCATCGCGTCCGGCACGCCGCCCAGTCGCTCGCCGACCACCAGCCGCCGGCCGATCAGCTCGACGCGCAGCGGCTCGCCGTCGCACATCACCGCCTCGGCCGCCTCGGTGACCTCGGCCAGGCCGGCCAGCGGCCGCCCGCGGAGCGTGGCCAGCGTCTCGGCCAGCCGGGTGGCTTCGATGACGTGTGCCGACGAGGTCGGCACGCCTTCGGCCCGCAGGACGCCGGCCGCGTCCACCAGCCACCGGGGGACCACGTCGTCGCCGGTGGTGAACAGGTGGTGGTACCAGCCGGGGGACCGCACGCCGGCGCCGTAACCGGACCACGACGCCAGCCGCCCGTACGTCCACGGCACCCAGGTGAACGCCACCTTGCCCTTGCGTCGGCCCTTGAGCATCGCGGTGTCGTCCTTGACCGCCACCTTGCGGGTGAGGGCGGGCACGTGCCAGGCGCCGCACACCACCGCGATGTTGTCGTGCTCCTTGCGGACCTGCCGCAGAACGGTCCGCATGTACGCCTCGCGCACCAGGTCCTCGGGGTCCTCCGGCGACGTGTCACGGATGGCCGCCATCGCCTCGCCGATCGCCTCGAACACCGGCATCCCGCGGTGTTCGACGACGTCCTCCCACCAGCGTTCCGGGTCGTCGTACCCGGCGGCCGCGGCGAGCTCGCCGATCGGGTCGACCGGCCGCAGCGGCGGGCTCGGCGGCCCGTCGGCCGCCCGCCCGAGCTCACCGGCGTCCTCATCAGAGGCGTCCGGCGACGGTGTAAGGGGCGACGACGGCGCGAGAGGCGATCGACGGCGCGAGAGGCGACGACGGCGATGGCGGCCGGATGGGACCGCCCATGCGGTACGCGTACGGGAGGTCGAAGAACCGAACCGGCACCCCGTGACCGACCGCCCACCGGATCGCCTGCCACTCCGGTGAGAACACGGCGAACGGCCAGAACGCCGCCCGCCGCGGATTGTCGGCCGAGTACCCGAGCAGCGCGACCGGCGGCTGCAGCCCGTCGTCGGCGACCCACGGCACCAGGTCGTCCGCCTCCGGGGGCCCCTCCACCAGAACGATGCCGGGCTGCTGCTCCTCCAGCGAAGCCACCACGGCGCGGGCCGACCCCGGACCGTGGTGACGGATCCCGTACAGCTGCTCAGGCATCGCGGGCGGCTCGGTAGAAGTCACGCCAGTCCGGGCGTTCCCGCACCACCGTCTCCAGGTACTCGCGCCACACCACCGAGTCGGACGCCGGGTCCTTGATCACCGCACCGACGATGCCCGAGGCGACGTCCCCGGCCTGCAGCCGCCCGTCGCCGAAGTGGGCGGCCAGCGCCATCCCGCTGGTGATCACGGAGATCGCCTCAGCCGGCGACAGGGTGCCGGTCGGGGACTTCAGCTTCGTGCGGCCGTCCTCGGTGAGGCCGTTACGCAACTCCCGGAAGACGGTGACGACGCGCCGGATCTCGTCCAGCGCCGCGGGAATGTCGGGCAGGTCGAGGGAGCGGCCGAGCTGGGCCACCCGCCGGGCGACGATCGTCGACCTCCTCGTCGGCCGATGCCGGCACCGGCAGCACCACCGTGTTGAAGCGCCGCCGCAGCGCGCTGGACAGCTCGTTCACACCCCGGTCGCGGTCGTTCGCGGTGGCGATCAGGTTGAAGCCGCGCTGCGGCCGCGACCTCGGTGTTCAGCTCCGGCACGGGCAGCGTCTTCTCGGACAGGATGGTGATCAGCGCGTCCTGCACATCGGACGGCACCCGGGTCAGCTCCTCGACCCGGGCGATCGAGCCGATCTGCATGGCCCGCATCACCGGACTGGGCACCAGCGCCGCGTCGGTCGGGCCCTCGGCCAGCAGGCGGGCGTAGTTCCACCCGTACCGGATGGCCTCCTCGGCCGTTCCGGCGGTCCCCTGCACCAGCAGAGTGCTGTCACCGGAGACGGCCGCCGCCAGATGCTCGGACACCCAGGTCTTGGCCGTGCCCGGCACCCCGAGCAGGAGCAACGCCCGATCGGTGACCAGCGTGGACACCGCGACCTCGATGAGCCGGCGCGACCCGACGTACTTCGGGGTGATCTTGGCGCCGTCGCCGAGCAGGTAGGTCACCACGGCGTGCGGGGACAACCGCCACCCCGGTGGCCGGGGCCGGTCGTCGGTCGCGGCCAGCAGCGCCAACTCGTCGGCGTACTGGTCCTCGGCGTGCGGTCGCAGCGCGTTCATGCCAGCTCCTGAAGCATCTCGTGGCGGAAGGTCAGAGTCCGGGCGAGTTCGGCGACCGGCCGGACCCGGGAGGGGCCGGCCGGTTCCTCCTCCAGCTGGGCGGCGAGGCGCTCGCCGCAGCAACGTCACGACCGCCCCGCGGGTCCGGGCGGCGTTCAGATAGCGCTCGGCCACCCACTTCGACTGGTTGTAGCCGTGCGGTGGGGGCGGCACGGAGTCCGGCGCGATCTCCTGCAGCTGGCTGCCGGTCAGCGCGCCCTGCAGCGCAGCCAACGTCGAGACGTGGTGGAACGGCACCGGCCGCTGATCGAGGGCCAGCCTGAGCAGCTCGGCGGTGCCGAGCACGTTGGCTCGCCGATGGGCCCGGTAGTCGAAGAGAAAGTTCACCCGGGCGGCGGCGTGCAGGACCAGGTCGACGCCGCCGGCCAGGCGCTGCCAGGCCTGTTCGCGCAGGCCCAGCCGGGCGAGGTTGAGGTCACCGGCGACCGCGTCGAGCCGGTCGTCGAACTCCTGACGCCATCGGCCGGCCCTCCGCAGGATCTCCACGACGCGGCCCCGGGCCCGGCTGTCGTCGCCCTCGCGGACCAGGCAGATCACCCGCAGGCCTCGGGACAGCAGCTCATAGGCCAGGTAGCTGCCGACGAAGCCGGTAGCGCCGGTCAGCAACACCGTGTCGACCGTGGTGTGCCCGACCGGCGGCGACGGCGCGATCGCGGCGCCCGCGTCGGCGTCACGGGCCATCAGCTCGTACTCGGACTCCACGGTGGCCGCGTCGGCCAGGTACATCTCCATCACCAGGGACATCCGGTCCGCGGTCGGATGGTCGAAGAGGTCCTGGGCGCAGATCTGCGGGACGGAGCAGGTCCGTCGAAGCTCGTCTATCACCGACACCGCCTTGAGCGAGTCCCCACCCGCGTCGAGGAAGTGCTCGAACGGTCCGAGGTTCGGGCGGGCGAGAACGGACCGCATCACCCGAAGGACGGTGCCCGCCAGCATCGCGTCCGGCTCCGGGTCGGGCGGGGCAACCTGCTCCCCTGAGATCCGGTCGTCGAGCTGGCGCTGCAGTTCCTCGCGATCGACCTTGCCGTTGTCGCCGAGCGGCAGTTCCGGGGCCAGGAAGTAGTAGGCCGGCAGGCTGGTGCGTGGCAGTTCGGCCCGCAACCGCTCGCGCAGCGCGGCCTCGCTGGTGCCGGCGTCGCAGCGGGTGAACAGGCCCAGGACCTTGTCGCCACCGCGCTCGCCCACCAGCACCTGCGCCTGCAGGACCCCAGGGCAACGCTCGGCGGCCGAGGCGATCTCGCCCAGCTCGATGCGCATTCCGCCGATCTTGACCTGGAAGTCGCGACGGCCGAGGAAGAACAGCCGGCCGTGCTCGTCGAGCTGACCCAGGTCACCGGTCCGGTAGAGCCGATCACCGACGACCTCGTCCGGAAACGGATTGGGAACGAACGCGCTCGCGGTCACGCCCGGCGCGCGCAGGTACCCGTGTCCGACGCAGGCCCCGCCGACTGCCACCTCGCCCACCTGCCCGACCGGGAGCAGCCGGAGCCGGTCGTCGACGATAGCCACGTGGCAGTTGTCGATCGGCCGGCCGAGTGGCACCGCGTCGCCGTCCTCGGACGACATCGGATGGAAGGCCATCCCGATGGAGGTCTCGGTCGGTCCGTACCCGTTGGTGATCCGCAGCCCGGGCAGCAACGACATCAGCCGCTGGACCGCGCGTGGGTTCACCGGCTCGCTGCCCACGACGAGCCACCGCAGCGAGCGCAGCTTGGCCAATGCGTCCGGTTCGCTGTCGACGATCGCCATCAACGCGTTGAAGATGCTGGAGACGAAGTCGGCGGCGGTCACGCGGTGGGTGGCGATGGTGTCGATGGTCTGGTGCAGGTTGAGGAACTCTCGCTGGATCGGCAGCACGACCTGGGCACCCTCGGTCAGCGGCCACAGGAGTTGCCAGAGCGAGGAATCGAAGGTGTGCTTGCTGTTCTGCAGCACCACCTCCTCCCCGGTCGCGCCGAAGTACCGGGACATGAACCGGAACCGGTTGGCCAGGCCGCCGTGATAGTTCAACGCGCACTTGGGCGCTCCCGTGGTGCCGGAGGTGAAGATGCCGTAGCTGAGGTCCCCCGGTTCGATCAGCACACCCGGCCGCTGCTGCGAGAGCGGCAGCTGGTCGACCTGGACCGGATGGCCTGCGACGCCGTGGGGGTCGCCCGCCGAGTCGGAGGCGACGAGGACCAGGGGACTGGCCAGCGCGTCGAGCGCCGCGCGAAGCCTGCCGTCGGGCCAGGAGGGATCCAGCGGCACGAACACCGCTCCCAGCTTGAACGCGGCCAGGTAAGCCACCGGCAGCTCCAGGGAGTTGACCAGCAGGCTCGGCAGGATCGAGCCGCGCGCCACTCCCAGGTCGGCCAGCTCGCCGGCCAGCCCGTTGGCCAGCGCGTCCAACCGGCGGTAGCTCAACGTCCGGCCGTCGTAGCCGACCGCGATCCGGTCGGGGCAGCGGTCGACGGTGGCCTCGATCATGGCCGGTACCGAGCGGAACTCCTCGGCGACGGTGCGTCCGGCCGACAGCGACAGACCATCCCGCACGATCATGCCGACGCGAGGGCGGCGTCCAGATCCTCGATCACCTCCGAAACCTGGTCGGCGTAGCCCAGTGCCATCCGGATGGTGCTGCGGTCCACCCCGATACCGCGCAGGCCCTCGTCGTCGTACTCGTAGTAGGTGAAGAAGGTGCTCTGTTCGACCAGGGTATGTGGCGCGCCGAAGTTGGACGCCATGAACGGCACCTTCAGCTGGTCGACCACCCGGGCTGCGGTGGCCTCGTCGGTGCCGAGTTCGAAGGTCACCACACCGCCGTGCCCGTTGAGGTAGCGCCGGCCGAGTTCGAAGTGCGGATGGGAGCTGAGGCCGGTGTAGTAGACCCGGCTCACACTGGGATGGGAGTCGAGGTACCCGGCCAGCTCGCCGCCCTGCGCGTTGATCCGGCTCATCCGCAACGGCAGGGTGTACAGGCTGCGCCGCAGCAGGGTGGCGACGCTGCCGTCGGCGATCGGTCCGGTGGTGTCGCGGTACCACCGGATTCGCTCGATCAGGTCCGCCCGCCCGGACAGCACTCCGGCCACCAGATCCCCGTGCCCGCCCAGGTACTTGGTGGCGCTGAACAGCACCAGGTCCACGCCCCATTGCAGGGCGTAGAAGTTCGGCGGCGGTGAGAAGGAGCTGTCCAGGGTGACCACGACGTTCGGGCCGAGGGCTTCTCGGACCAGCGCGACGTCGATCAGGTACTGGTGGGGCGAGGACGGCATCTCCAGATGGACCAGTCGCACCTGGCCGGCCAGTTGCCTCAGCCGAGCTATGAAGAATTCCGGATCCTTGATGGAGATCTCGTGCACCACGATGCCGAACTTGGGCAGGATCGTGTGGAAGACGTTACGTACCTGCCGGTACGACTCGGCCGGCAGCACCACCTGATCGCCCGCACTCAGCAACGCCATGAAGGTCGTGAAGTGGGCTGCCATCCCCGAAGCGAACAGCAACGAGGACTCCGCCCGGCTCAGCTCGCTGAGCATGCGCTCGACCTCGACCCAGGACGGGTTGCTGTACCGGCCATAGCGGCCGGCGGGCTCGGACTGGTCGTGGAGGCCGGCGCGAACGTGGTCGGCGTCGTCGAAGTAGTACGACGCGCTCTGGTAGGTGGGGCCCTCGACGCTGTTGCGAAACGTCTCGGGCGTGCGTCGCCTGGTCATCGAGCCTCCAGCCAGACTTTGCGGCCAAATCCGGGACCGACCGCTTGCTGAGCGATCCGACGTTTGCCGCAGTCATGGTGTACAGATATATGCTTTATAGGCATGCGATACCATACGCAAAGTAACTTCCCCAGACCAGACCCAGACGGCATCTCACCCAGCAGCAGAGCAATATAATTGCCAGCGGCGTTCCGGTTCGCATGGCTGTCACAGGCAACCCGGCATCGTTCTCCGGGGTGTGACAGGATGCGCCTGTGCCTCCGACACCGGCCACCCGGCAGTCCACCGAGCAGCCCGGCGATCCAGCCGGGGCGGGGCTCACCCACCTGCACTCGGGCAAGGTGCGCGACCTGTACGCCACCGACACCGGCCACCTGATCATGGTGGCCAGTGACCGGATCTCCGCCTTCGACCACGTGCTGCCAACCCAGATCCCGGACAAGGGGCGGATCCTGACCGCGATGTCGGTCTGGTGGTTCGGCCAGCTGGCCGACCTGGTCGACAACCACCTGCTCAGCTGCGACGACGAGCTGATCCCGGATGCCTGGCGCGGCCGCGCGATGCTGTGCCCCACACTCGACATGATCGCGGTGGAGGCGGTGGTCCGCGGCTATCTGACCGGTGGTGGCCTGCTGGACTACCAGGCCACCGGGTCGGTCTGCGGCATCGCGCTGCCGCCGGGGCTGGTGGATGGCGACCGGTTGCCCGAGCCGATCTTCACCCCGGCTGCCAAGGCCGCGGTGGGCGAGCACGACGAGAACATCAGCTTCCCGCCGTCGTCCAGCAGGTCGGCGCGAGGACGGCCGGCCGGCTGCGCGAGCTCAGCCTGGCGATCTACGCCAGGGCCCGTGACCTGGCGGCCGGCCGCGGCATCCTGCTGGCCGACACCAAGTTCGAGTTCGGGCTGCACTCCTGCACCGGCGAGCTGATGCTGGGCGATGAGGTGCTGACCCCGGACTCGTCCCGTTTCTGGCCGGCCGATCAGTGGCAGCCGGGCGGCCCGCAACCCAGCTATGACAAGCAGTACGTCCGGGACTGGCTGAGCTCGCCCGCCTCGGGCTGGGACCGGCAGTCCGACCAGCCGCCGCCACCGCTGCCCGAGCAGGTGGTGAGCGCCACCCGGCAGCGATATCTGGATGCCTACGAACGGCTCACCGGGCTACGGTTCGCCGATTGGCTGGCGCCGGCCAGGTCGTAGCCGGGCGCTCCGGCGGGCGGCCGCCGGCTGACACGGAGGGGATGGCACACGATGCTGGTCGGCGAGCGGGTCACGCTTCGGGCCCTGACCGAGGCCGACCTACCGAGGCTGACCGAGTTCAAGAACGACGTCGAGGTCGAGCTGTTCGGGGGCGGTGAGCCGCCCCGGCCGCAGCCGCTGTCGCTGGTCCGGAATTCTTCGACGAGCGGGCCAAGGACAGGGGCAGCCAGAACTTTCGCGATCGAGGCAGACGGAGTGTTCATCGGTGACTGCGGGTTGTTCAACGCCGACCACCGTGGCGGCACCGCCGAGGTGGGCATCGGCATCGGCGACCGGAATTACTGGGGCCGCGGCTACGGCCGGGAGGCGCTGACCCTGCTGGCCGACTACGGCTTCCGGATGCAGAACTTGCGCAAGCTCTGCTTGACCGTGCACGGCAGCAACGAGCGGGCGATCCGGTCCTACCGCGCGGTCGGCTTCGTGGAGGAGGGCCGGCTGCGCGAGCACGTCTGGTCCGGCGGCCGGTATGAGGACCTCGTCCTGATGGGCCTGTTCCGGTCGGACTTCCAGGCAGCTGCGGCCGGTGCCTGAAGCTCGGCGCTGGATCAGCCCGATGCCAGCCAGCGCCGGACCGCGGCCGGTGAGCTGAACCGCAGGACGGTCAGCTCCGGGCGCTGCTCGATGGCGCCCAGCAAGCGGGCCCGTGCCCGGGCGTGGTTGGACCACGCCCAGCGGACCGGGTGGCCGGGATCGAGCCAGTTCCACAAGCCCTCGGTGTTGCCGTTGAAGGCCCGCTCGCGCAGCAGGGCCCTGCGCAACGACCGGCGCAGCACCCGGTGCATCACCGTCCGGCGCGGGAAGTCCAGCCAGATCAGGGTGTCCGCGCGCGCCAGCAGCAGCGGCCGGGCCTCGTCGTACTGCCATTCCGAGATCCAGCGGTCGCCGGAGATCACGGCCCGGACGTCGTCGAGGAACTCCGGCCGTGGCACCCAGCCGGGACCGTGGAACAGCGAGTCCAGTTCGGTGTAGGGCAGCCGGTGCCGGCGGGCCAGCTCCGCGGCGAGCGTCGACTTGCCGGCCCCGGTCGAACCCGCGATCAGGACGCGCTGCACGGACGCCGAGCTTACGGCACGGCCCGCTGCGCTAGGGTGTCCCCAGCTGGGTGGCCGCAGCCGAGCGGCCGACAGCTGAGGACGAAGGAGCGAGCGTGGCCCGCGTGGTGGTGGACGTCGTGATGAAGCCGGAGATCCTGGACCCGCAGGGCCAGGCCATCCTCGGCGCGCTCGGCCGGCTCGGCATCGAGGGCGTCAACTCGGTGCGGCAGGGCAAGCACTTCGAACTCGAGGTCGACGACGACCTCGACGACGACACCGTGACCAAGCTGGCCGACACCCTGCTGGCAAACCCGGTCATCGAGGACTTCACCATCCACCGCTGAGCGGCGCCGTACCGTAGTGCGGCAACCGCAGTGGCGGCCGGAGCATTCAGGCCGACGGCGCCAGCCGGTAATCTCTGTGGCGTGAGCGTCCGCGTCGGAGTTGTGACCTTTCCCGGAAGTCTCGACGACCGGGACGCGCTGCGCGCGATCCGGCTGGCCGGAGCCGAGCCGGTGCCGCTCTGGCACGGCGAGAAGTGGCTGTCCGACGTCGATGCGGTGGTGCTGCCCGGCGGCTTCTCCTACGGCGACTACCTGCGCTGCGGCGCGATCGCCCGGTTCTCGCCGGCGATGGAGTCGATCATCGACGGCGCCCGCAACGGCATGCCGGTGCTCGGCATCTGCAACGGCTTCCAGGTGCTGTGCGAGGCACACCTGCTGCCCGGTGCGCTGATCCGCAACGACCACCGCAAGTTCGTCTGCCGGGACCAGCGGCTGCGGATCGAGAATGCCGACACCGCCTGGACCGGCGGCTACCAGCCGGGCCAGGAGATCGTGGTGCCGCTGAAGAACGGCGAGGGCGGCTACGTGGCCGACCAGCGCACGCTGGACGAACTCGAGGCCGAGGGCCGGGTGGTGGCCCGCTACCTCGGGCGACAACCCGAACGGCTCGTACCGCGACATCGCCGGCATCTGCAACGCCGCCGGCAACGTGGTCGGCCTGATGCCGCATCCCGAGCACGCGGTCGAGTCCGCTGACCGGGCCGAGCACCGACGGGCTGGCCTTCTTCACCTCGGTGCTGACGGCCTGGTGCCGCTCGTGAGCGCGCCGCGGCCGGCGCACCATCGCTGGACACCGTCCAGCGGCGCCGGAGCCTGCCGACGACCGGCAGCAGCCGTACAAGGAACTCGGCCTGGCCGACGACGAGTACGCCCGGATCAAGGAGATCCTGGGCCGCCGGCCGACCAGCTCCGAGCTGGCGATGTACTCGGTGATGTGGTCCGAGCACTGCTCCTACAAGTCGTCCAAGGTGCACCTGAGCAGTTCGGCGAGAAAGTAGCCGGCCGAGGCCGAGAAGGACATCCTGCTGGTCGGCATGGGCGAGAACGCCGGCGTGGTCGATGTCGGCCACGGCCTGGCGGTCACCTTCAAGATCGAGTCGCACAACCACCCGTCCTACGTCGAGCCGCACCAGGGCGCGGCCACCGGGGTCGGCGGCATCGTCCGCGACATCCTGACCATGGGCGCCCGGCCGATCGCGGTGATGGACGCGCTGCGGTTCGGTGCCGGCCGACGCCGCCGGACACCGCCCGGGTGCTGCCCGGCGTGGTGGCCGGCATCGGCGGCTACGGCAACTGCCTGGGCCTGCCGAACATCGGCGGCGAGCTGTCGTTCGATCCCAGCTACCTGGCCAACCCGCTGGTCAACGCGCTGTGCGTCGGGGTGCTGCCGGCGGACGGCATCAAGCTGGCCAAGGCCGACGGGCCCGGGCAGCCAGGTGGTGCTGTTCGGCGCCCGGACCGGCGGCGACGGCATCGGCGGCGCGTCGGTGCTGGCCAGTGCCAGCTTCGAAACCGAGGGCGAGCGCAAGCGGCCGGCGGTGCAGGTCGGCGACCCGTTCGCCGAGAAGGTGCTGATCGAGTGCTGCCTGGAGATCTTCGCCGCCGACCTGGTCACCGGCATCCAGGACCTGGGCGCGGCCGGGCTGTCCTGCGCGACCACCGAGCTGGCCGCGGCCGGCACCGGCGGCATGGACGTCGACCTCGACCTGGCGCCGCTGCGCGATGAGACGCCTGGCGCCCGAAGAGATCCTGATGAGCGAGTCGCAGGAACGGATGATGGCGGTCGTCGACGCCGGACAACCTGGAGGCCTTCCTGGCGGTCTGCGCCAAGTGGGACGTCACCGCCACCGTGATCGGCACCGTCACCGACACCGGCCGGCTGGTGATGCGCTGGCACGGCGAGCAGATCGTCGACGTCCCGCCGCGCACCCTGGCCCACGAGGGCCCGGTCTACCAGCGGCCGATCCGCCGCCCGTACGACCAGGACGCGCTCAACGGCGAGCACGGCAACGGCCTGCCCCGGCCGCAGGACCGGCGAGCAGTTGCGCGCGACCGCGCTGAAGCTGATGTCGCTCGCCGAACCTGGCCGACAAGTCCTGGGTGACCGACCAGTACGACCGGTACGTGCTGGGCAACACGGTGCTGGCCCAGCCCGAGGACGCCGGCATGGTCCGGCTGCCCGAGCCGCGGACGGCGAGCCCGGCACCGCCGGCATCGCGCGTCTCGGTCGACGGCAACGGCCGGTACACCCGGCTCGACCCGTACGCCGGCGCGCAGCTGGCGCTGGCCGAGGCCTACCGCAACGTCGCCACCACCGGCGCCCGGCCGCTGGCGGTCACCAACTGCCTGAACTTCGGCTCGCCGGAGGACCCGGCGGTGATGTGGCAGTTCGCCGAGGCGGTCCGCGGCTTGGCCGACGGCTGCCAGCAGCTGGGCATCCCGGTGACCGGCGGCAACGTCAGCTTCTACAACCAGACCGGCACCACCGCGATCCTGCCGACCCCGGTGGTCGGCGTGCTCGGCGTGATCGACGACGTGACCCGGCGGACCCCGATGGCGCTGCGCGGCGACGGCGCCCTGCTGTACCTGCTGGGCGACACCCGCGACGAGTTCGGCGGCTCGGAGTGGGCGCACGTCGTGCACGGCTTCCTCGGTGGCCGGCCGCCGACGGTCGACCTGGCAGCGGGAGAAGGCTGCTGGCCGACGTGCTGATCGACGCCTCCCGGGACGGCCTGATCGACGCCGCGCACGACCTGTCCGACGGCGGCCTGTTCGTGGCGGTCGCCGAGGCCTGCCTGCGCGGCGACGGCCGGCGTCCGGCTGCATCGTGCCGGACGGACGTGGATCCGTTCGTGTTCCTGTTCTCCGAGTCGGCCGGCCGGGCGATCGTGGCGGTGCCGCGACCGAGCAGGCGCGGTTCGCCGACACTGTGCGCCGCCCGCGAGCTGCCGGCGCCGCGGATCGGCGTGCTGGACATCCTGGAGTCGGCGATCGAGGTGCAGGGCCAGTTCCGGCTGCCGACCTCGGAACTGCGGATCGGCCTGGGCGGCCACCCTGCCCGCCCTGTTCGGCTGAGCGCGATGGCCGCTCGATCCGCCGGCGAGGCGGCGCCGCACGGCGTCCTTCGCCCAGTCGGCGCTGGTCCGGGACTGGCTGGCCGGCTGCCCGCGCAATCCTTCAGCCAGCCGAGCGTGCTGGCCGGCTGGGACGTCCGGCTGCTGACCGGGCACCTGCTGATGGTGCACCGCGGCCTGCTGCGGGTCGCTGCAGCGGCCGACCGACCAGGCGCCGCTGGCGATCGCACGACTACGTCGGCGCTACCGCGCCGCGCCACCAGCAGATCGACGGCGACCACCGGCGAACTGGCCGGCCGACCGGACGCCGGCCGAGCTGCTGGCCGAGCTCGAACAGGCGGTCGCAGGCGTTGCGGGCTGCGGCTGGCCGAACCGCTGCCGAAGGTGATCCAGGCCCCGCGCGGGCCGATCACCACGGCCGACTGCCTGATCACCCGGGTCATCGAGATCGTCGTGCACTCCGACGACCTGAACCGGTCGCTGCCGCGATCGAGCGCCGATTGCGCTTGGACCGACGGCGCTGGGCATCGCGGTCCGGAGCCTGACCGGCATGCTGGCGGCCGAGGTATCCGGGCCGGTCGGTCGAGGTGCGGGTGCCGCCGCACGCCGCCGTGCAGTGCATCAGCGGGCCACGGCACACCCGGGGCACGCCGCCGAACGTGGTCGAGACCGAACCGCTGACCTTCCTGCGGCTGGCTACCGGCCGGTCGAGCTGGGCGGCCGCGGTCAGCCGCCGGCCAGGTTCGGGCCAGCGGCAACCGCGCCGACCTGTCCGAGCAGTTACCGCTGCTCTGACTGGGCCGGCCTTACGGTTGGCTGATGCCGGTCGGATCGTTGCTGCTGCTCAACGGGCCTCCCGGCGTTGGCAAGTCCACCATGGCGCGCCTGCTGGTTCAGGAGCACCCGCTGGCCCTCTGCCTGGATCTCGACCTGCTTCGGCGCTCGCTCGGGCGGTGGGACGAGCACCCGGAGCGGAGCGGCCTGCTGGCGCGGGAACTCGCCGTGGCAGCCGCGCGCGTCCACCTGATGAGCGGTCATGCGGTCGTCGTCCCGCAGTTCCTCGGGCGCCTGCCGTTCCTCGAGCGGCTGGAGCGGCTGGCAGGGGAGGTGGACGCGCCGTTCCGTCACATAGCGCTGATGGACAGCAGGAGTAGCGCGATCGCGCGGTTTCTGGCGCGCGCGGAGGCGCCCGACGGGTCGGAACAGCATCGGGAGGCCGCCGAGCTGGCAGGTGGCCGAGCGGGTCTCGGGCAGATGTACGACGCACTGCTGGCTGTGCTTGCCGCTCGACCCGGTGCGATCGTCCTCGCAAGCGCCGAGGGTGACATCGGGGGCACCTTCCGGCGGCTCCGGCAGGCGCTGGCAGGCATCCTGTAGGCCGCCACGTCCGGTCAAATAACCCACGCTGCCAAAAACCTGCTACCGCTCACCGCAGGAACGGCCCCGGTCCGACCGGAGCTGCTGGCGATGATAGGAAGGGGAGCCGTGATCCTTCCGGCGGTTCGAGACCCACGCCTGGTGACGATCCGTCGCGGCGGGACACTCACGGATCCCGATCATCACCTCCTGGCCCTCTGGGCGGCATCTTGCGCGGAGCACGTTCTTGATCTTTTCGAGGTGGCTCGACCTCATGATTCACGACCGCGTGAAGCGATCGAACATGCCCGCGCCTGGGCACGAGGCGAGGTCACGATGATGCAGGCTCGCGCTGCGGGCGGGGATGCGATGGGCGCGGCCAGAGACCTCGCGCGGGGCTGCACGGTACGCCGCCTACGCTGCTGGCCAGGCCGCTGTCGTCGCGCACGTCGCCGCACATGAACTCGGCGCTGCTGCCTATGCGATCAAGGCAGCCCGCGCTGCCGCGCCTGAGGGGGAGAGCCGGGCTGCTGGGTTGCGTGAGTGCGGCTGGCAGCGTGGCCGGCTTCCGGACGCGATCCGCGAGCTCGTGCTTGAGGATCAGCAGCTGCGAAACGAGATTTGTTGGTCAGTGTTCGACTGCTGAACCGCCTCGGCTGCGAACGGGTTGCTGGCAGAATCCGGTGAGTGAGCAGTGACCAGCCGACGGTGATCGCGGTCCACCTTG